>NZ_JAHYCB010000001.1 GCF_019430945.1 Neorhizobium populisoli
ACACGCCCCGATCTGATCTTGCAACCGGTATCAGCCGGTCAGATCGGGGCTCGTCGATGGGCATTGTGACGACCCGTCGGACATTTCTACTTTGCAAACCGGCGGACATTTCAACCTTGCCGCCACATGATATGGGTATCTCCAGACCGAGATACAGTCTCGCCTATTTGCTTTCGACAGCAGTTCCGGAGCTTATACCATTCGGATGTTCGAGCCGATATCCAGTGACGAACGCCATCACCTTCTCGCTCGACATCTCGCACGGCTTCAGTGAATCGCCTTCTGAGAGCCGGTAGAAGTTGAAGCTGACGATGTCCGTGCCGGACAGGTCTTCGGCAAACAGGCTGATGCGTTTCAGATCGGCCGAGCGCTTCACCGTCGTGCCCCATCGGCGTCCGGCATATTCGCCTTCGGTGTAGCCGGTCGGAATGGCGGACAGCGCCCGTTCGAATTCGGGCATCGAAACCGTTTCGCTCTCTGCCACGAACTCGTCCTCCCGATCGTGTTGGCTCAGCCCTCGGCAAAAGCCTTCAGCTTGTCGCCGCTCAGCCGGTAGCGGATCCATTCCGTCATCGGCTCGGCGCTGATCGCCTCGTAGACGCGAATGGCCGGTTCGTTCCAGTCCAGTACGCTCCATTCGAAACGGCCGCAGCCGTTTTCGACAGCGATGGCCGCGAGTCGCTTCAGCAAGGCTTTGCCGGCGCCTACGCCGCGGGCCGTCGGGGTCACATAGAGGTCTTCAAGGTAAAGTCCGTTACGCGCCTGCCAGGTCGAATAGCTGAAGAACCAAATTGCCATGCCGATCGGCTTTCCGTCCTGTTCACAGACTAGCGCACGGGTCACGGATTTATCGCCGAAGATCGATTCCTCGATTGTTTCGACCGTCGCCGCGACCTCGTGTTCGGCCCTCTCGTAGATTGCCAGTTCGCGGATGAAACCCAGCAATGTCGCGGCGTCCGAACGGACGGCCTCACGTATGGTCAGCGCCATGGAAAACCCTTTTGAATGAATTGGATGAAGACTTGTCTTGAAGTACCAAAAGCCAGATGGCGCTATTCCGCGGCCGACTTGATCTCCAGGACGTCGACCTCGTAGGAATAGCCATCCAGCATGCCATAGGCCTGCTCGATATTGCCGATCTCGACCTCGGCCTTGGTAATGGCGTCGTTGATCGTCTCGCAGCGGGAACGCAGCATGCGGCCAAGCACGTCGGCGCCCGGCTTCTTACCGATCCGGTCGATATGGTTGCGGATGCGAGCGCGATGCCGTTCCATTTCGAGGATATGGAAGCGGGCGTTGACGATCTTGTCGGTGAGCTTGCGGCGCATGGCCGAGACCGGATCAAAACTTCCCGGCTCTCGCTCGTCGAGAATGATCTCGTTGACCAGCGTCTCGAGGATCACCAGTCCCTGAAGGTCCTTGGTGTCTGCGAGTTCCGGATCGTAGCCGGTATCGTCATACACCTTGCGACGCAGCGGGTCGCAGAGCAGTTCATAGGATGTCGTCAGCTTGGCAAACGCGTCCACGTCCCCGCCGGCATCCGGATGGGCCGTTTTCGCACGTTTGCGATAGGCCGACTTGATAGCCGTACCATCTGCCTCGCGGGCAACACCAAGCATCTCATAAGGGTCGATCACAGTGTCACCTGTTTTCGGCAAATCATCTCATTCTGGTAACGGCTAAGTCCCGCAGGCTCAATCCATTATCCACTGTTGTGGCCAATTCGGGGCAGGCGACCTCCCTGCCCGCTTTGCCCACAGCTTAGCCGCGGCGGCGAAAAAGCCTTATCTTCCGGCCATCCGCGACCGGCGCCATCAGAAAACTCATCACTACGAAAGGCAGAAGCACGACAAAGGTGGCAACAAGGCTCACATGCTCGGCAATTAAGCCAAGCAGCGGCGGCACGCCGATGGTGGACAGCATCAGCGTCAACCCCAGAGCCGCGAGGTTTTCGGACGGCTGGCCCCGGCCGAGCGTGATCGTGGTGGAAACCGCGAGCGGAAAGGCTAACGCCACGCCGCAGCCTATCAAGAAAAGCGCAACACCTGCCAATGTCAGGCATGGAGTTGCTACCATCAGTGTGATCCCCGCAGCGACTGAGATCGCCGAGGCGCGCACCAGCGCAATCGGGCCGAAATGTTCGCGCAACATGTCGCCGGAAAGGCGCGTCAGCCCCATTCCGATGGTGAAGGTTGCGTAGAGTATGCCGGCAATCGCCGGATCCGCCTTTAGGTGCTCGCGCAGGAAGAACGTGCCCCAATCATAGATCGCGCCTTCGACGATGCAGAGGCCGAAGACCATGACGCAGATCAGGATGATCGTCCGGTCCGGCAGGACATAGGCCGAGCGTTTGCGATCCGGCTGCACATCGGCCGGCGGATCCTGCGGGGTGACCCAGAAGACGAACGCGCAAGCCGCAATGGCAAAACAGGCCGCCATGACCTGCTGGGAAAAGGGCGTGAACCCCTTCTCCGCCAGAAAACCCGAGCAGAGCGAGCCGACGAGCAGGCCGATCGACCAGAAACCGTGGCTGCGGGCGATCACCTTGGTACCGGTGCGGCGCTCGATATTGGCGGAGATCATGTTGGCAGCGACGTCGAAGATCGTCCGGAAAAAGCCGAACAGGAAGAAACAGATCGCAAAACCCCAGACCGGCAGGATCGTCAAAGCCGGCGTCAGCGCGGCGCAGACCGGCAGCATCAGCAAAGCCGTCAGCCGTGGCGTCAGACGATCGTTGATACGCCCCGCCAGCGGCAGCGCCAGGAAAGTGCCGACCGGTGCGCTCAGGATCGCAAGACCGAGCATCGCCTTGTCGATGCCCATCGACGCCTGGATTGCAGGAAGTCGCGTGAACAGCGAAATGAACAGGATGGCATTGCTGAAATAGAGCAAGGCGGGTGGCAAAAGGCTTTTCATAGGATCATTCCGGGCGAATCAAAGCTCCCGCCGCATTCCTGCCAGTGCCCGGCCCTTCCGACAAGCGGGGATAGCGGGACCCTGCCCTGCATGACAAAAGCCAAGAGATTCACGGAAATGTGCAAAACATCCCCTATCCCGTATCTTCCGTCATCTTGCTGTAATCATTCAGATTCGTTTGCCGCCGCGACGGGCAGTGCCGAAAATATTTGCAGCGGATATCTTCTCCTTTGACGGAAAGGCGCTAGCCTTCCTTCTGTCCCTCCCGGAGAACCACCGATGCCCGTTCGATTTCTTTATGTCGTTCTGAGTTTCGTTCTTCTGTCCTTCACCGCAGCGCGAGCCGAAGATCCGGTGGTCGAGGCCCAGTCGGTGATCTCAGGCCAGATCACCGCTCTTATCCACAACGATGCGGAAAAGGCCTATTCCTTCGCGTCTCCCGGCATTCGCAGCCTTTATCCCAACAAGGATCAATTCCTTGCAATGGTGCGCAGCAATTACGAGGCTGTCTATCACGCCGGCAACTATGCGTTCGGCCGCTCGAAACTGATCGGCGGCGGCGAAGTGGTGCTGCAGGAGGTGATGATCAGTGCCAAGGAAGGCAAGGACTGGACCGCCATCTACGAAATGCGGCTGATGGACGACGGCAGCTACAAGGTGAACGGCGTGCGGATGATCCGCAACACCGCGAGCCAAGGCATCTGACGGGCGGGCGATACCGCCCTGCCCTTATCCCCCCATCAAACCGGTTCGATGTCGCCCTTCGCCCATTCTTCCTGCGTCTTGGCGTAAAAATCCGCGAACCGGCCTTCGGCGATAGACTGGCGGATACCCTTCATCAAATCCTGATAGTAATTCAGGTTATTCCAGGAAAGCAGCATGCCTCCGAGCGCCTCGTCGGCGCGTAAGAGATGGTGCAGATAGGCGCGCGAATAATCGCGTGTTGCCGGGCAATTCGATTCCTCATCCAGCGGCCGTGTATCTTCCGCGTGGCGGGCATTGCGAATGTTGACCTTGCCGCGACGCGTGAACGCGAGGCCGTGACGTCCTGAGCGGGTCGGCATGACGCAGTCGAACATGTCGATGCCGCGGGCGACCGATTTCAGCATGTCATCCGGCGTGCCGACGCCCATCAGGTAACGCGGCTTTTCGGTCGGCAGGACCGGCAGCGTCGTTTCCAGCATTTTCAGCATGACATCCTGCGGCTCGCCGACGGCAAGGCCGCCAACGGCATAGCCCTTCAGATCGAGCTGCTTCAAACCTTCTGCCGAGCGGATGCGCAGGTCCGGCTGGTCGCCGCCCTGGACGATGCCGAACATCGCCTTGCCCGGCTGATCGCCGAAAGCGACGCGGCAGCGTTCGGCCCAGCGGAGCGACAGTTCCATGGCGCGCTCGATTTCCTTCGGTTCGGCCGGCAGCGCCACACATTCGTCGAGCTGCATCTGGATGTCCGAGCCGAGCAGACCCTGGATTTCGATCGAGCGTTCCGGCGACATGTGGTGCAGAGAGCCGTCCACATGACTCTTGAAGGTCACGCCCTTTTCGTCGAGCTTGCGCAGGCCGGAGAGCGACATGACCTGGAAACCGCCGCTATCGGTGAGGATCGGGTGTTTCCAGCGGATCAGCTCATGCAGGCCGCCAAGCCTTGCGACGCGCTCGGCACCCGGGCGTAGCATCAGGTGATAGGTATTGCCGAGGATGATGTCGGCGCCGGTATCGCGCACCTGGTCGAGATACATAGCCTTGACGGTGCCGACCGTGCCGACCGGCATGAAGGCCGGTGTGCGGATCGTGCCGCGCGGCATGGTGATTTCGCCAAGGCGGGCGCCGCCATCGGTGGCCTTGAGATTGAACTGGAAGGTCTCGGTCATCTGTCGTTCCGGAAAAGCAGGCTGGAGTCGCCGTAGGAATAAAAGCGATAGCCTGTCGATATGGCGTGGGTATAGGCCGAGCGCATCGTCTCAAGCCCAGAGAAAGCCGAGACGAGCATGAACAGCGTCGATTTCGGCAGGTGGAAATTGGTCATCAGCATGTCGACCGCCTTGAAGCGGTAGCCCGGCGTGATGAATATGCCGGTGGCGCCGCTCCAGGGCGCGATCGTGCCGTCGTCTTTCGCAGCGCTTTCGATCAGCCGGAGCGATGTGGTGCCCACACAGACGATGCGGCCGCCGGCGCGCCTGACGGCATTCAACCGGGCTGCGGTCTCGGCGCTGACGTGGCCGATCTCCTGGTGCATCTTGTGCTCCGTCGTGTCATCCGCCTTGACCGGCAGAAACGTCCCTGCTCCGACATGCAGGGTCACGAAATGGCGCTCGACACCGGCAGCATCGAGTTTGGCGAAAAGCTCGGGCGTGAAATGCAGGCCGGCGGTGGGGGCTGCGACGGCGCCCTCCTCGCGGGCATAGATGGTCTGGTAGTCCTTCTGGTCCTGCGCGTCTTCCGGCCGCTTGGCGGCGATGTAGGGCGGCAAAGGGATATGGCCGACAGCCATGATCGCCTCGTCCAGCGCCGGGCCGGACAGATCGAAGCGCAGCGTCACCTCGCCGCCCTCGCCCTTCTCCTCGACCCTCGCCATCAGCGAGCCGAGCAGGCAGGCGTTACCGCCGTGACCGAACTCGATGCGGTCGCCGATCTTGATACGCTTGCCGGGTTTGGCGAACGCCTTCCAGATATCGGGCGCCATGCGCATGTGGAGCGTCGCGGAAACTTGCTGGCCGCCCGCTCCTTCCCGATGGCGGATGCCTTCGAGCTGCGCGGGAATGACCTTGGTGTCGTTGAATACCAGTGCGTCGCCGGGCTTGAGGAAATCCGATAGCTCGAAGACGCGGTGATCCGAAAGGACGGATTCGCCATTGGGCTGGACGACGAGTAGCCGGGCGCTGTCACGCGGGTTTGCGGGCCGCAGCGCAATGTTTTCGTCCGGCAGATCGAAATCGAATAGATCGACGCGCATAGAAAATTCCAGAAAAGCGAAACCCGCCCCGCCTTGGAGGCGGAGCGGGCCATTCATTCGAGAGCGGATCAGACGTCCGCGGCGACGCGAACGGAAGTGATCGAGTCCGGATCTTTGACCGGCTCGCCCTTCTTGATCTGGTCGATGATTTCCATGCCTTCAGTGACCTGACCCCAGACCGTGTATTGCTTGTTCAGCCACGGAGCGTCGGTGAAGCAGATGAAGAACTGCGAGTTGGCCGAGTTCGGGCTCTGCGAGCGGGCCATGGAGCAGGTGCCGCGGACGTGCGGAACAGCCGAAAATTCGGCCTGCAGGTCCGGCTTTTCAGAGCCGCCCATGCCGGCACGGGCCGGGTTGAAGTCCGCACCGCCCTGCTTGCCGAACTTCACGTCGCCGGTCTGCGCCATGAAGTCAGGAATGACGCGGTGGAAAACGACGCCATCATAGGCCTTCTCGCGAGCGAGTTCCTTGATACGTGCGACATGGCCCGGAGCGAGGTCCGGCAGGAGCGAGATCACGACCTTGCCCTTGGTGGTTTCCATGATGAGGGTGTTTTCCGGATCCTTGATCTCGGCCATCTTTCTTCTCCTTATGTAGAGCCGCCCGGTCCCATTTGTCCGCGGGACGGGCGGCCTTGGTTTATTCCGATTACTTCTTGCCGACCGTGACCTTGATCATCTTGTCGGGGCTGCTGACTTCGCCATTGCCGCCCTGGCCGCGCTTGATCTTGTCGACGAATTCCATGCCCGACACGACCTTGCCGACAACGGTGTACTGGTTGTCCAGGCTCGGATATTTGGTGAACATGATGAAGAATTGCGAATTGGCGGAGTTCGGGTCCTGGGAACGGGCCATGCCGATGATGCCGCGTTCGAACGGTACCTTGGAAAACTCGGCCGGCAGGTTCGGCATATCCGAGCCACCGGTGCCGGCACGGGCCGGATTGAAGCCCGGCGCGCCTTCCTTGCCGAATTTCACGTCGCCGGTCTGCGCCATGAAATTGTTGATGACGCGGTGGAAAACGACGTTGTCATAGGCGCCCTTGGCGGCCAGCGCCTTGATCTGCGCCACGTGCTTCGGCGCGACTTCCGGCATCAGCTGGATCACGACCGGGCCATCCTTCAGCTGGATGGTCAGGAAATCGTCGGGACCGGCGGCCTGAGCCGGCAGGACCATGGAAGCGAGCGCCATTGCGCCGGCAAAAGCACCCATGAGGGCAAGACGAAGCAGTTTCATTCGGAAAACTCCGGTTTCGAAAACGTTCAGCGTTTCAGCTTGGCATTGAGAGCCTTGAGGACGGTTGCCGGCACGAAAGCGCTGACATCGCCGCCCATCGCCGCGATCTGCCGGACCAATGTGCCGGTAATGGGGCGGGTCGCAACCCCTGCCGGCAGAAACACGGTCTGAATATCCGGCGCCATCTGGCGGTTCATACCGGCCATCTGCATTTCGTAATCGAGATCGGTACCGTCCCGCAGGCCGCGGATCAGCAACGACGCGCCATTGGCGCGGGCCGCGTCGACCACCAGCCGATCGAAGGAAACGACCGAGAGATTGGCGGCCTTGGCGGGCAGGACTTCCGTCAGAGACGACCTGATCAGCTCCGCTCTCTCCTCGAAGGAAAACATCGGGGCCTTGCCCGGATGAATGCCGATCGCGACGATCAGCTTTTCAGCGACGTTCAGCGCCTGCACGAGCACGTCCAGATGGCCGTTGGTCATCGGGTCGAAGGAGCCGGGATAAAAAGCTGTCGTCATTCGAGGTCCTGGCCGAGATCTCAAACCTGGTATTGCGACTGGCAATACAGGCGTTTCCAGCGCCTTTTGTCACGGAAGTGTCGCCGCCGCAAGCATCTCGAAAAATCTGAACGAAAGATGAATGCGCCGTTCAAGAGCGTTTCAGCGGCACCATGGTCTTATAGGCATCGTGGCGGCGGGAAGTACCCGCCCGTAAGATGGGAGAAAGACTGCAAATGCTGGCCTTGATGGTGTTGGGAGCCGTTGTTCTCGCGTTCATCTTGGAGGCATTCGTGGTTGCCTTCGGCCCCGAGGAATTTTGAAAAAAGGCTCGAATTCTGAACGCCAGATGAACGAGCCATTCAAGGTCGCTTCAGAGGGACAGGGTTAAGAAGCTCTCAAAATGCGGTGGAACCTGGGTGCGACGTTCGCATTCGGGCAAACAAAAAAAGGAATACCGAGATGATGATCGCGAAGCGGAAGATGGCAATGCCGGACAAGATTACCATGATCAACCTGGTCTGGACCGCCATGATCGCCGTCATGCTGACGGCAACCGTGACCCTTTATCAGGGCAGGTCCGATTTTGCGGATCTCAAGTATCCGCAGGTTACCGGTCACTACGCCGATCTCTCCTTTTATTGAGACGCGTCGACAGCCGGAAAGGATGACGATGTTCATGTCATCCGGAAAGTCCACAATGTCCGAGCTCCGCCTTTAGCAGGCAGAGATCGAGGGTATTTGTGACTTCCTTTCCCGGCAAAGTGCGGTCTGTACGATTTTCGTGGTCGTGAGCCGGGCAAACACAGAATTCCCGCTGCAGCCAATCAAACGAAAGCCGGAGGATTTTCATCCTCCGGCTTTTAATTTGTCTGTCGTTTAGGAGTGATGCGGCTTATTCAGCCGCACCCTCATCATTTGCGCCCTCGTCTGGGGCCGCACCGAGATCGCCGGTCTCTGCCGTGATCTCTTCGACGCTGTTTTCATCCTCGCCTTCCGGCTCGTTGATGCGCTCGACGGAGACGACCTTTTCATCCTTGGCGGTCGAGAAGATCGTGACACCCTTCGTCGCGCGGCTGGCGATGCGGATACCGTCGACCGGAACGCGGATCAGCACGCCGCCATCGGTAACGAGCATGATCTGGTCTTTGTCCTCGATCGGGAAGGCAGCGACGAGCTGGCCGATTTCGGTCGTCTTCGAGGTGTCGGTAGCGCGGATACCCTTGCCGCCGCGACCCGAAGTGCGGAAATCGTAGGACGATGAACGCTTGCCGAAGCCTTTTTCCGAGACCGTCAACACGAACTGCTCGCGGCTCTTGAGGTATTCGTAGCGCTCGTCGGAAAGCTGTCCCTCTTCGGTGACTTCTTCGCCGACCAGCGCGATGTCCTCTTCGTCGACGCCCGCTGCCCGACGTTCGGCGGCCGAGCGCTTCAGATAGGCCGCACGCTCCCAGGGTTCCGCATTCACATGACCGACAATGGTCATGGAAATAATGCGGTCGCCGTCGCCGAGCGTAATGCCGCGCACGCCGATCGAATTGCGACCCGCGAAGACGCGGACTTCATCGACCGGGAAGCGGATCGCCTGACCGAGCGCAGTCGTCAGCAGAACGTCGTCGCCCGGTTCGTCCAAATCGAGGTTCGGCGGCTGACAGGTCTCGACGGAGAGGATTTCGTCGCCCTCCTCTTCGAGTTTCATGGCGATCTTGCCGTTGCGGTTGACCTGCACGAAATCCGACAGCTTGTTGCGACGGACGGTGCCGCGCGTCGTCGAGAACATCACGTCGAGGTTATCCCAGGTCGATTCGTCCTCGGGCAACGGCATGATCGTGGTGATGCGCTCGCCGGCTTCCAGCGGCAGCATGTTGATCAGAGCCTTGCCGCGTGACTGCGGCGTGCCGATCGGCAGGCGCCAGACCTTCTCCTTGTAGACGATGCCGCGCGAGGAGAAGAACAGCACCGGCGTATGGGTATTCGCCACGAACAGGCGCGTGACGAAATCCGCGTCGCGCGTCGCCATGCCGGAACGACCCTTGCCGCCGCGGCGCTGGGCGCGATAGGTGACCAGCGGTACGCGCTTGATATAGCCTAGATGCGAAACGGTGACGACCATGTCTTCACGGGCGATGAGATCCTCATCGTCCATGTCGGGGCCGCCCTCCATGATCTCAGTGCGGCGCGGCGTGCCGAACTCGTCGCGGACGGCTGCAAGCTCGTCCTTGACGATGGTCATGATACGGACGCGCGACGACAGGATGTCGAGATAATCGCTGATCTCGGCGCCGATCTTGTTCAACTCGTCGGCGATTTCATCACGGCCGAGTGCGGTCAAGCGAGCGAGACGCAGTTCGAGAATGGCACGCGCCTGCTCTTCCGAGAGGTTATAGGTGCCGTCGTCGTTCAGCTTGTGGCGCGGGTCGTCGATCAGGCGGATCAGCGCCTCGACATCCTGAGCCGGCCAACGGCGGGTCATCAGCTCTTCACGTGCCGAGGCCGGATCGGGCGCACGGCGGATGACGAGGATGATCTCGTCGATGTTTGCGACAGCGATCGCCAGACCCACCAAGACGTGGGCGCGCTCACGCGCCTTGCGCAGCAGATACTTTGTACGCCGGCTCACGACCTCCTCGCGGAAAGTCACGAAGGCCTTCAGCATGTCCGGAAGATTCATCAGCTCCGGCTTGCCGCCATTCAGCGCCACCATATTGCAGCCGAACGAGGTCTGCAGCGGTGTGTAGCGATAAAGCTGATTGAGGATCACATCCGCATTGGCGTCGCGCTTCAGCTCGACGACGACGCGGTAGCCCTGACGGTCGGATTCGTCGCGCAGGTCGGAAATGCCCTCGATACGCTTTTCGCGCACGAGTTCGCCGATCTTTTCGACCATCGATGCCTTGTTCACCTGGAAGGGAACTTCGGTGATGATGATCTGCTCGCGATCGCCGCGCATCGGCTCGATCGTGGCGCGACCACGCATGATGACGGAGCCGCGGCCGGTTTCGTAAGCCGACTTGATGCCGGCGCGGCCGAGGATCAATGCGGCGGTCGGAAAATCCGGACCGGGAATGATCTGCATCAGTTCCGGCAGTTCGATCGCCGGATTGTCGATCAGTGCGATACACGCATTGACGACCTCGATGAGATTGTGCGGCGGAATATTGGTCGCCATGCCGACGGCGATACCGCCACCGCCATTGACCAGAAGGTTCGGAAACTTCGCCGGCAGAACCTTGGGTTCGCTGTCGGAGCCGTCATAGTTTTCCTGGAAATCGACGGTTTCCTTGTCGATATCCTCAAGAATCTCGTGGGCGACCTTGGTCAGGCGTGCTTCGGTATAACGCATTGCAGCCGGCGGATCGCCGTCGATCGAGCCGAAATTGCCCTGCCCGTCGATCAGCGGTACGCGCATCGACCAGTTCTGCGCCATGCGCACCAGGGCGTCATAGATCGAGGCGTCGCCATGCGGATGGTATTTACCCATGACGTCCGACACGGGGCGTGCGGACTTCACGTATTTGCGGTTCCAGTGATAGCCGCTCTCATGGCTGGCATAGAGGATGCGCCGATGAACGGGTTTCATCCCATCTCGAACATCAGGAAGCGCGCGGCTGACGATGACGCTCATGGCGTAATCGAGATAGGACCGCTGCATCTCTTCCATGATGGAAATGGGTTCGATGCCTGGAGGCAGCTTTCCGCCGCCGGGTGTGCTTTGCTCAGTCAAATCGGATCACGATCTCTGTTCGGAATCAGTTTCGTTTTTATATCGGAAAGCGGCGTGAAACGCCAATTTCCACAGGGATTTCCCCTTGGGTTTTGAACAGCTTTTGCGGCTTGGAAATGGCCGTTCCGAGGTGTTTGGAACAGACCGCTGCGCAGAGCGGATGCGGGCTTTCTTTCTCCGCGCGCCTGTCCTAACAATCTTGGCAGGTTACTGCAAGGATTGCAGCCTGACAGGGAGACGATATGGCAACCCCGGATATGCTGGTCAATGCCTTGACCACGATGCTCGTGACACTCGACCCGCCGGGGCTGGCGCCGGTTTTCCTGGGTCTGACCGTCGGCATGACGGCGATACAGCGCAAGCAGGTCGCCTTGCGCGGCTCGATCATCGCCTTCGGCATTCTGGCCACTTTCGCGCTGTTCGGCTCCGGCGTGCTCGGCCTACTCGGCATTTCGATCGGCGCCTTCCGCATCGCCGGTGGCCTGCTGCTGTTCTGGATCTCGTTCGAAATGGTGTTCGAGCGACGCCAGGAGCGCAAGGAGAAGACCTCTCAAGCCGCAATCACCATCGACCATATCCAGAATATCGCCGTCTTCCCGCTTGCCCTGCCATTGATTGCCGGGCCGGGCGCCATCTCGGCGACCGTGCTGCTGTCCGGCACCTTTCCAGGCCCATTGGATCGTGCTTTGCTGATCGGCATCATCGCGCTGATCATGGCACTGGTCTATCTGACCCTGCTCGTCGCCGAACGGCTCGACCGCTTTCTCGGCGTTACCGGACGGGCGATCCTCACCCGACTGCTCGGGGTCATCCTTGCGGCACTTTCCGTACAGTTCGTCGTGGACGGCGTGCGGTCGGCATTCAATCTTTAAAGATCCAGGAAAACAGCAAGCTTGTCGGCATCCTGTCCCAATCCGACGTCATGGTCGCGAACAAGGCTGCTGCCTGAACGAGAAACGGGGAAAACGCATGCGTTTTCCCCGTTGGTCCGTGAAAGACAATTCCGTTGGTCAGAATAGGCGCTCAGAACGGGATATCGTCATCGAGATCGCGCGAAAAGTTGCCGCCGGATGACGGGTTGCTGCTGCCACCGCCCCGATTGGCATTGCCGGAAGCCGAGCCCGAAGGACGACGGTCGTAATTGCTGCCACCACCGTAATCGCCGCCGAAATCGTCGCCACCGCCGCCGAAATCATTGCCCCGGCCGGCACCGCCGCCGCCATAGCTTCCACGATCACCGCCGCCTTCACCACGGCCGTCCAGCATGGTCAGCGTCGAATTGAAGCCCTGCAGCACGATTTCCGTCGAATAACGATCGTTACCGTTCTGGTCCTGCCACTTGCGGGTCTGCAGCGCGCCTTCGATATAAAGCTTGGCGCCCTTCTTCACATACTGTTCGACGACCTTGGTGAGGCCTTCGTTGAACACGACGACGCTATGCCATTCGGTCTTTTCGCGGCGCTCGCCGGAATTGCGGTCGCGCCACTGTTCCGACGTGGCGATGCGGAGGTTGGCAATCGCCTTGCCGTCCTGGGTGCGGCGGATTTCCGGATCTGCTCCGACATTGCCGATCAGGATGACCTTGTTGACGCTACCAGCCATATTCTCACCTCGTCCGCCGCTTCCATCGCGGGCCTTGAATTCAATCGCTGTACTTTAACCCATCGAGCATAGCCGTTGGGCATTCGTGTTTTTTAATCCACAACGAATTTGTTCTTTATTTGTTCTATTTAATTCCTATAGTGCTTTCAACCGACTCGGAACGCTGCGGCGTCGCGACAGTTTCGTCTCGACAGGCGCGGATCAATCACTACATAAGGACCTTCAATCCTCCCCCGAAGGCATGACGATGAGTGAACTGAAGAGCATTTCAATACGTGGTGCGCGCGAGCACAATTTGAAGGGCATCGACCTCGATCTGCCGCGCAATTCTTTGATCGTGATGACCGGCCTTTCCGGCTCCGGCAAGTCTTCGCTCGCTTTCGACACGATTTATGCGGAAGGCCAGCGGCGGTATGTCGAAAGCCTCTCTGCCTATGCACGCCAGTTCCTGGAAATGATGCAGAAGCCGGATGTCGACCAGATCGACGGCCTTTCGCCGGCAATCTCGATCGAACAGAAGACGACGTCGCGCAACCCGCGCTCGACCGTTGGCACGGTTACCGAAATCTACGACTATATGCGCCTGCTTTTCGCGCGCGTCGGTGTCCCCTATTCGCCGGCCACAGGTTTGCCGATCGAAAGCCAGACCGTCAGCCAGATGGTCGACCGTGTCCTCGCCTTCGAGGAAGGCACCCGTCTTTATATTCTGGCGCCGATGATTCGTGGCCGCAAAGGCGAGTACAAAAAGGAACTCGCCGACCTGATGAAAAAGGGCTTTCAGCGCGTCAAGGTTGATGGGCAGTTCTACGAGATCGCCGATGTGCCGGCGCTCGACAAGAAATACAAGCACGACATCGATGTGGTCGTGGACCGGCTCGTCGTGCGCTCGGATATTTCCGCGCGTCTGGCGGACAGCCTTGAAACGTCGCTGAAGCTTGCGGACGGCTTGGCCGTGGCGGAATTTGCCGACAAGCCGCTGCCGGCGGAAGAAACGTCAGCGGGTGGTTCGGCCAACAAGTCGCTCAACGAAACGCATGAACGTGTGCTGTTTTCGGAAAAGTTCGCCTGCCCGGTCTCCGGCTTCACCATTCCGGAAATCGAGCCGCGGCTGTTCTCCTTCAACAATCCCTTCGGCGCCTGCCCGACCTGCGACGGTCTCGGCTCGCAGCAGAAGGTGGACGAGAACCTGATCGTTCCTGAACCGGCCCGCACCCTGCGTGACGGCGCCATTTCCCCGTGGGCGAAATCGACCTCTCCCTATTACAACCAGACGCTCGAAGCGCTGGGCAAAGTCTTCGGTTTCAAGCTATCGAGCCGTTGGAACGAGCTGTCCAGCGATGCGCAGAAGGCGATCCTGCAGGGAACCGAAGAGAAGATCGAGTTCAACTACGCGGACGGCGCCCGCTCCTACAAGACGGTCAAGAATTTCGAAGGCATCGTGCCGAACCTGGAGCGTCGCTGGAAGGAAACCGACAGTGCCTGGGCGCGCGAGGATATCGAGCGCTACATGTCGGCAGCCCCCTGCCCGGCCTGCAACGGTTTTCGCCTGAAGCCGGAAGCACTGGCGGTCAAGATCCACAAGCTGCATATCGGCGAAGTGACGCAGATGTCGATCCGCACGGCGCGCGACTGGTTCGAAGTGCTGCCGGAAAGCCTGAACGCCAAGCAGAATGAGATTGCCGTTCGCATCCTCAAGGAAATCCGCGAACGCCTGCGCTTCCTGAACGATGTCGGTCTCGATTATCTCAGCCTGTCGCGCAATTCCGGCACGCTGTCGGGCGGCGAAAGCCAGCGTATCCGGCTTGCCTCGCAGATCGGCTCAGGCCTGACGGGCGTGCTTTATGTGCTGGACGAACCGTCGATCGGCTTGCACCAGCGCGACAACGCTCGCCTGCTCGAAACGCTGAAACACCTGCGCGACATCGGCAACACTGTCATCGTCGTCGAGCATGACGAGGATGCGATCCTGACGGCCGACTATGTCGTCGACATCGGTCCGGCCGCCGGTATCCATGGTGGTACGGTTGTCGCCGAAGGTACGCCGCAACAGGTCATGGCCAACCCGAAGTCACTGACCGGTAAATACCTTTCCGGTGAATTGGGCGTTGCCGTTCCGGCCGAGCGTCGCAAGCCCAAGAAGGGCAAGGAAATCAAGGTTTTTGGCGCACGCGGCAATAATCTCAAGAATGTCACGGCGGCGGTGCCGCTCGGCGTCTTCACGGCGGTGACCGGCGTATCAGGTGGTGGCAAATCCACCTTCCTGATCGAGACGCTTTACAAGGCGGCGGCACGCCGCGTCATGGGTGCGCGTGAAATTCCGGCCGAACACGACAAGATCGACGGTTTTGAGTTCATCGACAAGGTGATCGATATCGACCAGTCGCCAATCGGCCGCACGCCGCGCTCCAACCCTGCGACCTATACCGGCGCATTTACGCCGATCCGCGACTGGTTTGCCGGTCTGCCGGAAGCCAAGGCGCGCGGTTATGCGCCGGGCCGCTTCTCGTTCAACGTCAAGGGCGGCCGTTGCGAGGCCTGTCAGGGCGACGGCGTTATCAAGATCGAGATGCACTTCCTGCCGGATGTCTATGTCACCTGCGACGTCTGCCACGGCAAGCGCTACAATCGCGAAACGCTCGACGTGCATTTCAAGGGCAAGTCGATCGCCGACGTGCTCGATATGACGGTCGAGGAAGGCGTCGAGTTCTTCTCGGCGGTTCCCGCGGTGCGCGACAAGCTGCAATCGCTGTTCGATGTCGGCCTTGGCTATATCAAGGTCGGCCAGCAGGCCAATACGCTTTCGGGTGGCGAGGCACAGCGCGTCAAGCTAGCCAAGGAACTGTCGAAACGCTCTACGGGACGTACGCTCTACATCCTCGACGAGCCGACGACCGGTCTGCATTTCCATGACGTCGCAAAACTCTTGGAAATGCTGCACGAACTGGTGAATCAGGGGAATTCCGTCGTGGTGATCGAGCACAATCTCGAAGTCATCAAGACGGCCGACTGGATCATCGACATCGGTCCTGAAGGCGGCACGGGCGGTGGGGAAATTGTTGCGGCCGGCACGCCGGAACAGATCGTCAAAGAAAAGCGGTCCTATACCGGCCAGTTCCTTAAGGAACTGCTGGAGCGGCGGCCCGCCAAGATAATAGACGCGAAAAAGGTGGAAGCGGCGGAGTAAGCAATGATCCTGATCGGCCAATATGACTCATCGTTCGTTCGCCGCATCGGGATCGCGCTCACGCTTTACGGGCTGCCGTTCGAGCATCGTCCGTGGTCAATCTTCGGCGATGTCGACAAGATACAGCCCATCAATCCGCTGATCCGGGTGCCGACCATGGTGCTCGACGATGGTGATGTGATTGTCGATAGCCCGTCGATGATCGATCACATCGACAGCCTAGTCCCGCCCGATCTCCGGCTCCTGCCGCAAGCGGAGCCAGAACGTCATCGCGCGATCGCCATCATGGCGCTTGCCACGGGGTTCGCCGACAAGGGCGCCGCGCTGTTTTACGAAAAGCAGCTTCACGACCATCCGTCCGAATTCTGGATGGATCGTTGCAGGCGGCAGATGCTGGGCGTGCTCGACTCGCTCGAGATGAAGCGTAGCAGCATTGCCAGCATATACTGGTTCGGCGAGCAGTTCGGCCATGCGGATATCGCAGTCGCCTGCGCCATCCGGCATATCTCGGAAGCTCATCCCGGGCTTATCCACCTTGAAAGCTATCCGGCCCTTGCCGCCCATTGCGCGTCGATGGAAGCGCTGCCGGTCTTCCAGCAGATTTCACAACCTTTTATCGCGCCGGCTTGAGTTCGGACACCCAAGGAGACGATCATGACGAAAGCCGGCATAATCCGGACTGGCATCGGCGGCTGGACCTTCGAACCATGGGAAGGCACGTTTTACCCGGAAAAGCTCACAAAGAAGAGGCAGCTCGAGTATGCGGCAAGCAAGCTTTCGGTGATCGAGGTCAACGGCACCTATTACGGCTCGCAGAAGCCTGAGACATTCGCGAAATGGGCGTCCGAAGTGCCGGATGGATTCATCTTTTCGCTGAAGGCCAGCCGCTTCACCACCAATCGCAAGGTTCTGGCGGAAGCAGGCGAATCGATCGAGAAGTTTCTCACCCAGGGACTGACGGAACTCGGGGATCATCTCGGACCCCTCCTCTGGCAATTCGCGCCGACCAAGAAGTTCGAAGCGGACGATTTCGAAGCTTTCCTCAAGCTTCTCCCCAACAAACTGGACGGCCTGAAGCTGACGCACGTGGTGGAAGTCCGTCACGACAGTTTCAAGGTGCCGGAATTCATCGCGCTTTTGGCGAAATACAATATCGCGCCGGTCTGTGCGGATCATTTCGACTATCCGATGATTGCGGATGTGACGGCCGATTTCGTTTATGCGCGCCTGCAAAAGGGTTCGGACGATATCAAGACCTGTTATGCCGAGCCGGATATGAAGGCCTGGAGCAAGCGGCTTCAGACCTGGGCAGAGGGGAACGTTCCCGACGATCTGCCGCTGGTCGATGAAAAGCACAAGCCCGGGAAGCAGCCACGCGACGTCTTTGCCTTCTTCATCCACGAGGGCAAGGTCAATGCGCCTTATGGCGCCATGGCGATGCGGGAATTGCTTGAATCCTAGAGCAAAGCCAGCGAAGCGGCTTTGCTTCCGGAATTGCATAAAGACAAAGACCTAAGGCTGTTTCGCGATTTTCAGGAAAGCGAACAGCTCTAAGGCTGACTGCCGCCAAGACCCGTGCCGGCATGCGCGGCGAGATCTTCCGCCGTCATGCCGCGCCCGGCGCGATGCCCGGCCTCTCCATGCAGATAGACGCCGGCGGCGGCGGCCTCGAATGCTGGCACGCCTTGCGCCAAAAGCGCGCCGACCATGCCGGCCAACACGTCGCCCGAGCCGGCGGTCGCAAGCCAGGGCGAGCCATTCGTATTGATATAGGCGCGGCCATCCG
Organism: Neorhizobium populisoli; assembly: GCF_019430945.1. GTDB lineage: Bacteria > Pseudomonadota > Alphaproteobacteria > Rhizobiales > Rhizobiaceae > Neorhizobium > Neorhizobium populisoli. Next base: position 17,902 of record NZ_JAHYCB010000001.1, read on the forward strand.
GCGACGCGATTACCGTGTCGGCTCCCTTGTAGACGATGGCCGCATGCGCACGTTCCGCTGCCTTTACAGCCTTTTCGACCTTGCTCAGTTGTTTGTCTGCCGCGATATCGGGAAACAGCCGGGCGAATTCGCCCTCATGCGGCGTAAGCACGAGATGCGGCTCGTTGCCGGCGAAAGCATCGAAAAGCTCGACCGGCTTTTCCATGAAAGATGTAATGCCGTCCGCATCGAGCACCAGCGGGCGATCCTGAAGTGCCAGTGCAAAATCCCTTGCCTTTTCCCCGACGCCGAAACCCGGCCCGAGCACGAAAGCCGAAAGTTTGGCCGCCTGAAGCCAGGATTGCAAATCTTCCAGTCTGTCGACCCTATGCAGCATGATCGCCGTCAGCGAAGACGCGTTCACCTGAATTGCATCGCCAGGGGAAGCCACGGTCACCAGCCCTGCCCCGGCTTTAAGGCCGGCCGTGGCGGATAGGCGGGCTGCTCCCGTTTTCGAACCGCTGCCCGAAAATACGGCCAGATGGCCACGTCGGTATTTATGCGTGTCACTGCCCGGTTCGGGCAACAGGTCGCGCCATAGGAGCGGGTCGTTCCGCCTTGTCTTTCCGGCGACCAAGCGAATGATTCTGCGCGGGATGCCGATATCGAAGACTTCCGTGTCTCCACAGAGTGACCGTCCCGGAAGCAGAAGGTGCCCCGATTTCAGTGCCATGAAGGTGATTGTGTGTTGGGCCCGAAAAGCCGCGCCGAGCGGCACGCCTCGCCTACCACAGACGCCGCTTGGCAGATCGACTGCCAGAACCGGCACGTTATCGTCCGTCACCTTGCCAATGACGTCGGAAACGATTTGCGGTACCTCGCGCGACAGGCCAGCGCCGAACAACGCATCGATCACGACGTCGCCTGATTCCGGGAGATAGAGTTCGAGAGAACGGGAGACGGCAGAACAGGCAATCCGCGCCTGACGCGCGTCGCCCTGCAATCTATCCGGATCACCCAGGTGAAAAACCGCGACCGACGCACCTGATTCCGCCAGCGCCTGCGCGGCGATATAACCGTCACCACCATTGTTTCCGGGGCCGCAAAGAACCACGAAGCGCAATGCGCCTGGAAAACATCGCAAAGCGGCGGCCGCAACGGCCTGCCCTGCCCGGTCCATCAGCCCGAAAGACGACAGGCCTGAATGCGCGGCCTGCGCATCGGCTGTTGCCATTTCGTCGGGAGTCAGAAGAATGAGGTCGAGAGAAATTTCCATTCCCCGTATTGAATGGAAAGGTGGTCAGAAAACAAGCGCTTTCAGCTCGGTGATTTTGATCATTTATTACGCATTTGGCTAATTATTAATCTTCCGGTTTCATATGTGCAAATCCACTGAAACTTCAAAAAATTGTCAAAAATCCCGATTTTTCTTTCCGCATTGCACAAAAATAAAGAAAATCGCCTGCGATCTTGTCAGGAAGCGCGCCGTTTCGTAGGGATTAGGTGCAAAACCGTATTATTTTTTTGAAAGTCGCCTTCGAGTTTGGCACGATATCTGCATTGGCATGGCCGAGCGGGTAAAGGCCTGCTTCAAGGGAGAAGCGGAGAGAAAGTTTCTCATGAAAAAGATCGAAGCGATCATCAAGCCTTTCAAGCTCGACGAAGTGAAGGAAGCCCTTCAGGAAGTCGGCCTGCAGGGGATCACCGTCACCGAGGCCAAAGGTTTCGGCCGCCAGAAGGGCCATACCGAGCTCTATCGCGGTGCCGAATACGTCGTCGACTTTCTGCCCAAGGTAAAGGTCGAGGTCGTCCTGGCGGACGAGAACGCGGATGCCGTTATCGAGGCCATCCGCAATGCGGCTCAGACTGGACGGATCGGAGACGGCAAGATATTCGTCTCCAACGTGGAGGAAGTCATCCGCATCCGCACCGGCGAGACCGGCGTAGACGCGATCTAATCCGCCCGCAGGCCAATCAGGTCCGGGTTTCAATCGTCATTTAACATCGAGGAAGGTCATATGACGAGCGCAAGCGAAATCATGAAACAGATCAAGGAAAACGACGTCAAGTTCGTGGACCTGCGCTTTACCGACCCGCGCGGTAAGCTGCACCACGTCACAATGGACGTTGTTTGTGTCGACGAAGACATGTTTGCCGATGGCGTCATGTTCGACGGCTCCTCGATCGGTGGCTGGAAGGCCATCAACGAGTCCGACATGGTGCTGATGCCCGATCCGGCAACCGTCCATATGGACCCGTTCTTCGCCCAGTCGACCATGGTGATCGTCTGCGATATTCTCGATCCAGTCTCGGGCGAACCGTATAACCGCGATCCGCGCGGCACTGCGAAGAAGGCCGAAGCCTATCTCAAGGCCTCGGGTATCGGCGATACTGTTTTCGTTGGCCCCGAGCCGGAATTCTTCGTGTTCGACGACGTGAAGTACAAGGCCGATCCGTATAATACCGGTTTCAAGCTCGACTCGTCGGAACTGCCGTCCAACGACGACACCGACTACGAGACAGGTAACCTCGGCCATCGTCCGCGCGTCAAGGGCGGCTATTTCCCGGTTCCGCCGATCGACAGCCTGCAGGACATGCGTTCCGAAATGCTGACAGTCCTGTCCGAAATGGGCGTTGTCGTCGAAAAGCATCACCACGAAGTGGCTTCCGCCCAGCACGAGCTCGGCGTCAAGTTCGACACGCTGGTGCGCAACGCCGACAAGATCCAGATCTACAAATACGTCGTGCATCAGGTCGCCAATGCCTATGGCAAGACCGCGACCTTCATGCCGAAGCCGATCTTCGGCGATAACGGCTCCGGCATGCATGTTCACCAGTCGATCTGGAAGGACGGCAAGCCGACCTTCGCCGGCGACGAATATGCCGGCCTGTCGGAAAGCTGCCTGTTCTATATCGGCGGCATCATCAAGCATGCCAAGGCGATCAACGCCTTCTCCAACCCGACGACCAACTCCTACAAGCGTCTGGTCCCGGGTTACGAAGCGCCGGTTCTGCTTGCCTATTCGGCTCGTAACCGCTCGGCTTCGTGCCGTATCCCGTTCGGCACGGGTCCGAAGTCCAAGCGCGTCGAAGTTCGTTTCCCCGACCCGTTGGCTAACCCCTACCTTGCATTCGCCGCCATGCTGATGGCCGGCCTCGACGGCATCAAGAACAAGATCCATCCCGGCAAGGCCATGGACAAGGACCTGTACGACCTGCCGCCGAAGGAACTGAAGAAGATCCCGACCGTCTGCGGCTCGCTGCGCGAAGCGCTCGAAAACCTTGACCGCGACCGCAAGTTCCTGACCGCCGGCGGCGTCTTCGACGACGATCAGATCGACGCTTATATCGAGCTGAAGATGACGGAAGTCATGCGCTTCGAAATGACGCCGCATCCGGTCGAGTTCGACATGTATTATTCGGCCTAAGACTGGGCGGGCGCAGCTGGTCTGCGCCCAGCATTTTCCGGACGGCGGGCCGAAAGCCCGCCGTTTTCCTTTTCAGACTTTTCATCCCCCCGGTATCCGATGCCCTCCCCGAACCATTTGCAGCCGCGCTCCTCCGACTGGCTGATCTTCCTGTTGGTGCCGGTCTTCTTTTCAAGCAATCTGATCTTCGGCCGCGGCGTCATCGGCGAAGTCGGGCCTTTCATTACCGCCTTCATTCGCTGGGCAGGCTCGACGCTGATCATGGTGCCGGTGCTCTATCGGGACTGGCCGGCAGCCTGGGCTTTCGTGAGGACCCAGACCTGGCTGTGGCTCTGGCTGGGTTTTCTCAGTATCGGCATCTGCGGCGGCTTTGTGTATTGGGCATTGACGCTCACCACAGCTTCGAATGCCACGCTGATCTATACGACGTCGTCGCTGTTCATCATTCTGCTGGAATGGTGGTTCGCGGGGCGCCGGGTCGGCGGACGCGAGCTGCTGGGCATGGTGGTCGCGTTTGCAGGCGTTGCGGCGATCGTTCTTCGCGGAGACTTTTCGGCGCTGACGCATATGAGCTTCAATCTCGGCGATCTCGGAATGCTGGTCGCGGCGATCGCTTTTGCGGTCTATTCGATCCTGCTGCGCCGCCCGGCTTCACAAGCGATCAGGCCGATGTCGCTCTTCGGGCTTATCGCATTCTCAGGTTCGCTTCTGCTTCTGCCGCCTGCAGCCTGGGAGCTTTTCCACGGCGGTTTGCTGCCGAAAACGTTGTCCGCCTGGTCGAAGATCTCGGGAATCATCCTGTTTGCCTCGCTTGCGGCCTTCTTCTGCTTTCAGCATACGGTCCGGATATTCGGCCCGGCGACGGCAGGTGTTACGCTTTACATGATGCCGCCGGTTTCCATCGTCATGGCGGTCGTCTTCCTCGGAGAGACGTTCGAATATTATCATGCACTCGGCATCGTATTGGTGCTCGGCGGCGTGATTCTGGCCACGATGAAGAAGCGGGCGGTTAGAAATGCTTAAGTCTAAAGGCTGGAACGTTGTGTGTGCAGCTGCATTATTCTCTTGATGTCGGAGAAATTTATTCCCACATTAAGATGCGGAAAGGACATCGCACCATGAAACAACGGAACGCCAAATTCACTATCGGAGAAGTGGTTCGCCACAAGGTTTTTCCGTTTCGCGGCGTCGTGTTCGATGTAGATCCGGAATATGCCAATACGGAGGAATGGTGGAATGCCATTCCAGCGGAAATCCGACCGAGCAAGGATCAGCCATACTATCACCTTCTCGCAGAGAATGATGATACCGAATATGTCGCCTATGTTTCGGAACAGAACCTGATTCATGACGAAAGCGAGACGCCGCTTCGCAATCCACAGGTCTATCAGATTTTCGATCGCGACCAGACGGGCCATTTGAAGCCGAAGGTTATCCTGGCTCACTGATCTCAATCACTGCCGTAAACATCAGCGCGCCGGTAACTTGCCGGCGCTTTTTTGTTGTTCAAAGCGCAGCGTAGGCGACGTTCTGACGTTGCATCAGCCGGAATCAAAAAGCCCGGCTCATGGCCGGGCTTCGAAGTCTCTGAAAACTGGCTTACTGGCCCTGCTTTGCAGCGTTCTGGGCGTCTTCCAGCTTCTTGCGGGTTTCTTCCGCCTTCTTCTGCAGCCCTTCTTCCAGGCTGCGCTGGCTCTGGGCGATCTTTTCCTGCGGCATGGCCGGGCCATCATACACGCCGGTAAAGCCGGAGAGCGCCATCTTGATCGGGTTCGGGGCACGACGGAAGTTCACCGAGGTGAAGACCACTTCAGTGCCCTTCTTCAGGCTGGCGATCATGGCATCGGTCAGCGGAACTTCGGCGGTGCACTTGTCCGGAAGGCAAACGATGTAGTCGAGCTTCTGACCCTTGCCGCCGTCAATCTGCATGACGATGCCCGGGGGCACGAGACGTGCGGTCGGAACCGAAACCTGCAGGATCTTGCGGTTGACCTTGCCTTCGACCGAGATGAGGCCAACGGCAGTGATCAGCTGGCCGTTCTGGGCGGCAATGATATTCTGAACAACGCAGAGGTCTGCATCTTCCTGCTTGGTGCAGGTCTTGAACCAGCCCATCGGCGGCGCACCCGGAGCTGCACCGGCACCCGGTGCTGCGTCCTGCGCCATAGCTGCAACCGGCATTGCAGTCGCTGCAGCCGAAAGAGCAAGAGCGGACAATGCGGTCCGCAGAACTTGGGTTGCCTTAAGCATCATAACGAGATCCGTCTCCTGAAATCCGTTGGGGTACGGCTCACGCCGCTCAAACCCTTGGGGTGTCCTACTGCCCTGTCACCTGTCGGTCAAATGAGGCAATTGAATGACCCGCCCGTGCGGCAAACCTGTTACATCGGGGCGGCTTCGATATCCAGCCCTTCTTTTGCTTTTTTTGACAGGACGTTAACGCGGGCGATCACTCTTTTGCGCGCGAAGTGCCGTTGGTGCCATCAGAGCCATGCGCTATTTTGATTTCGAATCAGCGAGGAATTCAACATCATGGGTCCCATGCGACGCTTCGTTGCGGTGATAGCCGTCCTTTTCGCCGCCCCGGCCCTCCTGGCGGAGCCCGTTTCGGCCGAGCCGGTGCACGGTATTTCCATGCATGGAATGCCGGCGCTGCCGCCGGATTACAAGAATTTTCCCTATGTGAATCCCAACGTCAAAAAGGGCGGCAAGATCGTCTATGGCGTCGTCGGCACGTTCGATAATCTCAACCCGTTCATCCTCAAAAGCATGCGCACCACGGCGCGCGGCATGTGGGATCCGGTCTTCGGAAACATGATGTACGAGACGCTGATGACGCGTTCGAGCGACGAGCCGTTCACGCTTTACGGTTTGCTCGCCGAAAGCGTCGAATGGGACGACAACCGAAGCTTCGTCCAGTTCAATCTCAACCCGAAGGCTATGTGGTCGGACGGCAAGCCGGTGACACCGGAAGACGTCATCTTCAGCTTCGAGCTGATGCGCGACAAGGGCCGTATTCCGTTTTCGACCCGTCTCAAGCCCGTCGAGAAGATGGAAAAAGTCGGCGAGCGCGGTGTCCGGTTTACGCTGAACAAGATCGCCGACCGCGAATTTCCCTTGATCCTCGCGACGGCGGCCCCGATCCTGCCGAAACACGACATCAATCCGGATACATTTGACAGGACGACCTTGAAGCCGCCGGTCGGTTCCGGCCCATACAAGGTCAAATCGATTTCGCCCGGCGAGCGGATCATCTATGAGCGCCGGTCGGATTATTGGGGGCAGAACCTGCCTTCGAAGATCGGCTTCGATAATTACGACCAGATCGCGGTCGAGTATTTCCTCGAGGACAATACCCTGTTCGAGGCTTTCAAGAAGGGTGTGGTCGATATCTATCCGGATGGCAGTCCGACGCACTGGGACCGCGCTTACGACTTCCCGGCCGTTCAGAACGGGCAGATAACCAAGGATGCCTTCAAGGCGCAATTGCCGACCGGCATGCTGGGCTTCGTATTCAACCTGCGTCGCCCGATCTTTTCCGATGTGAATGTCCGTGCCGGCCTGTCGCTGGCATTCGATTTCGAATGGGCGAACAAGAACCTTTTCGAAGGCGCCTACACCCGCACCGAGAGCCTGTGGCAGAATTCCCCGCTGACGTCGCTCGGCAAGCCGGCCGACGAACGCGAACTCAGGATTCTCGGACCGATCAAGGACAAGATCGAGCCTGCGGTGCTGGACGGTAGCTATAGCCTTCCCAAGACTGACGGCTCCGGCGCCGACCGCAAGGTATTGCGCGAAGCGGTCGATCTGCTGAAGAAGGCGGGCTACACGATCAAGAGCGGCAAGATGTCGAATGCATCAGGCCGGCCGCTCGCGTTTGAATTGATGAGCCAGACGCCCGACCAGGAAAAGCTTGCGATCGCCTATCAGCGGACACTCAAGCTGATAGGCGTCGACATGTCGATCCGCACAGTGGATGACGCCCAATATCAGGCGCGTTCGGGCAATTTCGACTACGACATGATCATCAAGGCCTACCCCGCATCGCTGTCACCCGGCATCGAGCAGGTCAACCGATGGGGCTCGTCATCGCGTAAAGCGGAAGGCAGTTTCAATTTCGCCGGCACGGCCGATCCCGGCATCGACAAACTGATCGAGACGATGACGACCGTGCGCAGTCTGGAGGATTTCGAGGCGACTGTCCGTGCTTACGACCGCCTGCTGATTTCCGGTCACTATATGGTGCCGCTCTATCATATTCCGGAACAACGGGTGGCGCGGCGCAGCTATATCGGTTATCCCGAAAAGCTGCCGCTCTATGGCTACCAGCTCAACACCTGGTGGGACAAGCGCGCGCAATAATCCCTCCCCGGCTCTCAAGTCGCCTCGGAAATTGCCCATAGGAAAGGACGCCGCCATGGAGCGCGTGACCATCGACATCGTCTCGGACATCGTTTGCCCATGGTGCTATCTCGGCAAGGCGCGGCTGGAGCTTGCGGTTGCGGAAGTGCAGGACGAGATCGGCGTCGATGTGAACTGGCGCCCCTACCGGCTGAACCCGGAACACCCGCCGGAAGGCGTCGATCATCAGGCGCATCTGATCGAGAAGCTGGGCGGCAAGGATTCCGTCGAGCGCGCCCATGACATGCTGAGGAAACTCGGCGAGGAAGTCGGGATCAAATACGATTTCGAGGCGATCAAGATCGGTCCGAACACGCTCGATGCACACCGTCTGCTGCATTGGGCGATGATGGAAGGCCGCGAGATCCAGGACAAGGTTGCGACCGCGCTCTTCAAGGCGAATTTCGAGGAAGGCCGCAATGTCGGCGATCATGCCGTGCTGGCGGACATTGCCGAGAAATCCGGGCTCGACCGCAAGGTCATCGAGAACCTGCTTTCCACCGATGCGGACAAGGACACAGTCGTTTCCGAAATCGAGGCAGCGCAGAAGATGGGCGTCACCGGTGTGCCGTTCTTCATCATCGATGGTCAATATGCGGTCAGCGGCGCGCAGACCCCGGATGTGCTTGCCAATGCGCTGCGCGAAATCGCCCAGCTGAAGAGCGAAGCCCGCAAGGGTATGATCTGAACACGGAACCAATGACGTGCGTAGCGACCAGAGCCTGAAGGGCGTTCTTCTCGCCTTCCTTTCGTTTGCCGCCTATTCGTGGAGCGATGCCAGCGTCAAGATGATCGAGGGCGCGCTGACGCCCTATGAGATGGGCTTCTGGGGCGCCGTCTTCATGCTGGCCGGCTTTCCGTTTCTTTTGAAGAAGGATGACCGCTGGCATGATGCCTTCCGCAGCACAAACCGGCCATTGTGGATCCTGCGGTTCTTCTCCGCGGCGATCGGCACGATCGGCAGCGTTGCCGCCTTCACCTATCTTTCGATGGCGGAAGCTTTCGCACTGATATTCCTGCTGCCCTCGTTCGTGACGATCATGTCGGTGATTTTCCTGAAGGAAACCGTCGGCATCCGGCGCTGGAGTGCCGTGGTGATCGGCTTTATCGGCGTGCTCGTCGTGCTTCGTCCCGGTTTCCGCGAGCTGTCGATCGGTCATCTCGGCGCGGTCTTTGCCGGGCTCTCGGGTGCCATCTCGATCGTTATCTACCGGGCAATGGGACCGACCGAAAAGACCATTTCGCTCTACGGCGCCGGTATTGCCGGCGTGCTGGTGGTTCTCGGCTTCATGATGATCCCGGACTTCCGCTGGCCGACCATGATCGAATGGGTGATGCTGGCAGGTTACGGCCTGCTGGGAGCCTTCGCGACGATCATGCTGATGTATGCCGCCAACTACGCTCCGGCCGCCATGATCGGCCCACCGCAATATAGCCAGATGCTATGGGCGATCCTTTTCGGTTACCTGATCTTCGGCGATACGGTCGATCTGCCGATGCTGATCGGCATCCTGCTGATCATTGGTTCCGGCCTGCTGACCCTGGCGCGCGAGCGGGCTCGCGACGTGCCGCTGCCGCATTCCGTCGCGCCCGATCCGCAGGCGGCTGCCGTGACCATTCCGGAAAAATCCGGTCCTTAATCAGACCTTCGCCAGTTCCGCAAATTCCGTCATCACCCGGGCGGCGGCCGTCAACCGCTTTTCCGGGCTCGGCAGGTCGCGGGTCAGGAACACACTGTGATCCGGGCGGATCTTCGCCATCGTACCCTGCTTGGCGATATAACCGACGAGATTGGCCGGGTTCGGGAACTGCTTGTCGCGGAAGGTGACGACGATACCCTTCGGGCCGGCGTCGAGCTTCTCGACATTCGCCTTGCGGCAGAGCGACTTGATGTAGACGACCTTGAGGAGGTTCTGAACCTCCGTCGGCATCGGGCCAAATCGGTCCACCATTTCCGCGCCAAAGCCGTCGATCTCCGAAAGCTCGGAGACCTCACCAAGGCGGCGATAGAGGCCCATGCGCAGATGCAGGTCCGGCACATAGTTTTCCGGGATCATCACGGTGATGCCCACCGAAATCTGCGGCGACCAGCCCGTATCGGTGATCTCGTCGTCGCCCTTCACCTCGGCGACCGCTTCTTCCAGCATCTGTTGGTACAGCTCGAAACCGACTTCCTTGATATGGCCGGACTGTTCCTCGCCCAGTAGGTTGCCGGCGCCGCGGATATCGAGGTCGTGGCTGGCAAGCTGGAAGCCGGCGCCGAGCGTATCGAGAGATTGCAGTACCTTGAGGCGACGATCCGCCATCTGGGTCAGCGTCTTGTTGACCGGCAGAGTGAACAGCGCGAAGGCGCGTACCTTCGACCGACCGACGCGACCGCGAAGCTGGTAGAGCTGCGCCAGGCCGAACATATCGGCGCGATGTACGATCAGCGTATTGGCTGTCGGCACGTCGAGGCCGGATTCGACGATGGTCGTCGAGAGAAGCACATCGTATTTGCCGTCGTAGAAGGCATTCATGATGTCTTCGAGTTCACCGGCGGCCATCTGACCATGTGCCACCGCGACCTTCAGCTCCGGCACGTCGGATTGCAGGAAAGCCTGGATTTCCGGCAGATCGGCAAGGCGCGGGCAGACGTAAAAGCTCTGGCCGCCGCGATAGTGCTCGCGCATCAGCGTTTCGCGGATCACCAGCGGATCGAAGGGTGAGATGAAGGTGCGTACCGCCATGCGGTCGACCGGCGGCGTGGTGATCAGGGAGAGTTCGCGCACACCTGTCATGGCAAGCTGCAGCGTGCGCGGGATCGGCGTGGCCGACAGCGTCAGGACGTGAACGTCGGTCTTGAGGTCCTTCAGACGTTCCTTGTGCTTGACGCCGAAATGCTGCTCCTCGTCGATGATCAGCAGGCTGAGATTGGCGAACTGGATGCCGGCGCCGAGCAGCGCATGGGTGCCGACGACGATATCGACCTTGCCGTCGGCAATGTCCTTTTTCGTCTGGTTCAGCTCTTTGGTGGTGACCAATCGCGAGGCCTGGGCAATCTTGATCGGCAGTCCGCGGAAGCGCTCGCTGAAGGTCTTGAAATGCTGGCGGGACAGAAGCGTGGTCGGCACGACGACAGCCACCTGGGCGCCGTTCATCGCGGCAAAGAAGGCGGCGCGCAGAGCCACTTCCGTCTTGCCGAAACCGACGTCGCCGCAGACAAGGCGATCCATCGGCCGGCCAGCGGCGAGATCGTCGCGCACGGCTTCGATGGCGCTTTCCTGGTCGTCCGTCTCGTCATAGGGGAAACGGGCGGCAAACTCGTCGTACAATCCTTCCGGCGTCGTCAGCACCGGCGCGCGGCGGACCATGCGGGTGGCGGCAATGCGGATCAGGTCACCGGCCATATCCAGCAGGCGCTTCTTGAGCTTGGCCTTGCGTGCCTGCCATGCGCCACCGCCGAGCCTGTCGAGATTGGCTTCGGCTGCATCCGAACCGTAACGCGACAGGAGGTCGATGTTTTCGACCGGCAGGAAGAGTTTCGCCTGATCGGCATAATGCAGTTCGAGGCAGGCGCGCGGTGCGCCGGCGGCCTCGATCGTCACCAGACCGACGAACTTGCCGATGCCGTGTTCGGCGTGGACAACCAGCGAGCCTTCGTCGAGGCCTGCGACTTCGGTGAGGAAGTCCGCGCCGCGTTTGCGCCGCTTGCCGCGGCGAACCATGCGGTCGCCGAGAATATCCTGTTCGCCGATGACGACGATATTGCCTGTCTCGAAGCCCGCCTCAAGGCTCAGCACCGCCGAAGCCGCCTCGCCTTTTTCCAGCTTGTCGAGATCGGACAGCTTGTCGATCTGTTTGATGCGCTTCAGGCCTCGCTCGTCGAGCACCTGCAGCAGACGGTCGAGCGAGCCGGCCGACCAGCCGGTCACCAGAACCTTGGTTCCTTCGGCCCGCTTGTCGGCGATATGCTTGACGACCAGATCGAAGACGTTGACGCGCTCGCTTGTATCGCGCTCGCCGGAATTTTCTTCCGCCTGACTTTTTGCCCAGCGCGGACCGGTATGGGCGTCGACAGTCACCACCCGGCGACTGTCGGTATCCATTTCGTTGAACGGCGTCAGGCGCAAGGCACTGACGGCATCCAGTGCAGAAGCGAAGGCCTTACCGTCGAGGTAAAGCTGGCCCGGCGAGATCGGCTTGTAGGGGGCTGCCTGCGCGGCGGCACCTTTGCCTTGCGTGCCCTGGTCGCGGCGGGCTTCGAAGTAATCGAGCACCAGTTTCGACCGTTCGGCAGCGGCTTCGCGAGCGGTATGATCGGTGACGATGCGAAAGCCGCTCAGATAATCGAAAGCGGTTTCGAGTTCGTCGTAGAAGAGCGGCAGCCAATGTTCCATGCCGGCGTAGCGGCGGCCTTCCGAAACGGCCTGATACAGCGCATCGTCGCGGGTGGCCGCGCCGAACAGCGACAGGTAATTCTTGCGGAAAAGGCTGATCGTATCGGGCGTCAGCGTTACTTCGCTCATAGGATTGAGATCGAGAGAACGCGCCTGCCCCGTCGTGCGCTGGCTGGCCGGGTCAAAGCTGCGGATGGTCTCCAGCGTATCGCCGAAGAAGTCGAGCCGAACCGGTTCTTCCGTGCCCGGTACAAAGACGTCGAGAATACCACCGCGCACGGCGAATTCGCCGACCTCGCGCACCGTCGCGACCCGCTCGAAACCGTTGCGCTCCAACCGCGCGGCGATGTCGTCCATGCGGATCTGGCTGCCAGGTTTTGCCGAGAACGCGAGGCTTTCGATGATCTCGGCCGGCGCGATCTTCTGCAACATGGCATTGACCGTCACGAGCACGATCGCCGCATGCGGCTTCTTGGCGTGCGAGATCAGGCCTGACAGTGCGGCCAGCCTGCGAGCGGAGACATCTGCGCTCGGCGAAACACGGTCATAGGGCAGACAGTCCCAGGCAGGCAGCGTCAGAACCGGGATTTCCGGCGCGACGAAGGAGAGCATCTGCTCGAGATCGAGCATGCGGTGTCCGTCGGACATGACATAGGCGACCGACTGGCCGGCGCGCGCCAGCTCGGCGAGGATCAGCGGCTCCATGCCGGGCGGCACATTGCCGATCGTCAGCGGAGCGGAGGCTGCCGCAATCCGTTTCGCATCAAAACCGGCAGTCATAGGGTCTTTCCGAGCTTCTCTTCCAAGGAGGCTTTAGTCACCGGCGAAAAATCCGGCTTGTAGGCGGCAACGCGCGCAAAGAGCGGCGTGTTCAGTTCATCCGGCAGGGGCTGCGCGCCGGTTATCCAGGCATGCAGATCGTGATCGTCCTTCGCCATGATCGCTTCGAACTCGTCGAGCTCCGCATCGGCAAGGTCGGCGATTTCCGCTTCGGCGAAACTGCCAAACACGAGGTCCATCTCGCGGATGCCGCGATGCCAGCAGCGATAAAGGATACGGCGCCGACGCGGGTCGAGATCGGCGCTGGTGCGGGCCAACCCTGTCATGAGCATGTTCCTGTCATAAGCATGTTCCTGTTTTGTCGTTCATATAGGATTCTTTTCGTCCCGCGTCACCTTGCCAAATGGGCAAAATCCATCGCATTTTCCCGGCCATGCGTCCCGCCATACTCGATCCGCTTTTTGCCTCCGTTTCCTCGCTGCCCGGCGTCGGGCCGAAGGTTGCCGAAATGATCGCGCGGGTGACCAGCCGCGAGGATCCGGAGGATTGTCGCGTCATCGACCTCGTCTTCCACGCGCCCTATTCGCTGGTCGACCGCCGCAACCGGCCGGGCATTGCACTTGCGCCGCAAGGCACAATCGTGACGATCGAAGGCCGTGTAGACCGGCACCAACCACCACCGCGCGGCACCAACCAGCCCTACCGGGTCTTCCTGCATGACGACACCGGCGAACTGGCGCTGACCTTTTTCCACGCCAAAGGCGACTGGCTGATGAAGTCATTGCCGATCGACGAACAGGTGATGGTCAGCGGCAAGGTCGACTGGTTTAACGGTCGTGCTTCGATGATCCACCCGGATTTCATGGTGAAGGCATCCGAAGCGGAGAACATGCCGCTCGTGGAGCCGGTCTACCCGCTGACGGCGGGCCTCTCGCCGAAGACCTTGCGCAAGGCGGTAGAAGGGGCTGTGACACGCCTGCCTGAAATGCCGGAATGGGCTGATCCGCATCTGACGTCACGTCAGAGCTTTCCTTCCGTTACGGAAGCCTTTCGGCAATTGCATGATCCACGCGATGCGGCGGATATCGATCCGCAGGCACCGGCGCGGCGGCGGCTTGCCTATGACGAATTCCTAGCCGGACAGGTGTCTCTCTCGCTGGTGCGCCAGAAGGTGCGCAAAGTGCCGGGCCAGCCGATCCGGGTGAAGGGCGAACTGGCGGATAAGATCGTTGCCGCCCTGCCCTTTTCGCTGACGCCAAGCCAGCAGGCAGCTGTGGCGGACATCACCAAGGACATGGCCGGCGAAGAACGCATGTTGCGGCTGCTGCAGGGGGATGTCGGCGCGGGCAAGACGATGGTCGCGCTGCTTTCAATGGCGGCCGCCGTCGAGGCCGGCGGCCAGGCGGTGCTGATGGCGCCGACGGAAATCCTGTCGCGACAGCATTTCGCGACGATCTCGAAGCTTGCAAACGCCATTGGCGTCACCGTCGAGGTGCTGACCGGCCGCACCAAAGGCCGCGAGCGCGACCAGATCATCGAGCGGATCGCTACCGGCGAAGCGCAGATCATCATCGGCACGCATGCGCTTTTTCAAGATGCGATCAACTATCACAATTTGATGCTGGCGGTCGTTGACGAGCAGCACCGGTTCGGTGTCCACCAGCGCCTGCGCCTCACCGCCAAGGGCATTTCGCCGCATATGTTGGTGATGACGGCAACGCCTATCCCGCGCACGCTGGTTCTCGCCGCGTTCGGCGACATGGATGTCTCCAAGCTCACCGAAAAGCCAGCCGGCCGCAAGCCGATCCAGACGGTGACGATCCCGACCGAGCGGATTGGCGACATCGTTGGCCGGCTACGAAGCGCGATTGCGGAAGGAAAAAAAGCCTACTGGATCTGCCCGCTGGTCGAGGAATCGGATGTCTCCGAGCTGATGTCGGCGGAGGAACGCCATTCCGTGCTGGCCGGCGAGCTGGGTGCGGCAAATGTCGGCCTGATCCACGGGCGGATGAGTGGGCCTGAAAAGGACGCGGTCATGGCCGCGTTCAAGAATGGCGAAATCCGGTTGCTGGTCGCGACAACCGTTGTGGAAGTCGGCGTCGACGTGCCGGATGCGACGATCATGGTGATCGAACATGCCGAGCGGTTCGGACTGGCCCAGCTTCATCAGCTGCGCGGCCGTGTCGGGCGCGGCAGCGAGGCTTCCACCTGTATCCTGCTCTACAAGGGGCCATTGAGCGAGACCGGCCATGCCCGGCTCTCCATCCTGCGCGACAGCGAGGACGGATTTTTGATTGCCGAGGAGGACCTGAAACTGCGCGGTGAAGGCGAATTGCTCGGTACTCGTCAGTCCGGCACCCCGGGCTTCCGCATCGCGAGCCTCGAAGCCCATGCCGATCTTCTGGAAATCGCCCGCAAGGACGCGGCCAATCTGCTGGAGCGCGATCCCGACCTGACGAGCGAGCGGGGCGAGGCCATGCGCACCCTGCTCTATCTGCATCGCCGCGACGAGGCGATCAGGTTCCTGCGGGCGGGATAGGTGCCGCAAGCACCGGGATTTCCTGAATTTTCGGCTTGTATTCCGGGGCGATCAGACCGCCGGAAATCAGCAGGCGAGCACCCTCTTCCGGCGTCATGTCGAGCGGGATCAGCTTGCTCTTCTGTACGAACATCAGGAAACCGGCAGTTGGCACCGGCGTCGGCGGCAGGAAAACGGCGACCATTTCCTCGCCATCGGCATTCAGCTTTGCGGCAATCTCGCCTTGCGCATCGCCGGCGATGAAGACCAGCGCCCAGGTTCCGGGGCTTGGGAACTCCACCAGTCCGCATTTTTTGAAGGAGGTCGACTTCTCCTTCAGCACGGTCTCGAGGATCTGTTTGACGCTGCGGTAGATGGTCCTGACCAGCGGCATGCGATGCAGGATCGACTCGCCGAAATTGACGATCGTCCGGCCGATCAGGTTCTTGCCGAGAAAACCGATAATGGTGATCAGCACCACGGCGATCAGCAGGCCGGTGCCGGGAATGGTGATGTTGAAATAATATTGCGGGTCGTAGCGCTGCGGAATATAGGGCGTGACCCAGCTATCGGCCCAGTCGATGAATGTGAAGGTCAGCCAGATGGTGATGGCGACCGGGGCGCAGATGATCAGCCCGGTAAGGAAATTGTTCCTAAGACGGCCGGCTAGCGATAACCGCTCTGTAGTATCGCTCATTCCGCATCCATCCAAGCATCATCGCATTCATTCGATGCGACAATGCAGGATGGCATGCTGCGATGCAAGGAAAACAGCCGGATATCACTCCACAGTGACGGATTTCGCCAGATTGCGTGGCTGGTCGACATCGGTGCCCATGAAGACGGCCGTGTGATAGGCGAGCAGCTGGATCGGCAGCGAGAAGATCATCGGTGCGATGATCTCGTCCACCGTAGGCAGGACGATCGTCGCCATGGTCGGCAGTTTCGAGGCGGCAGCACCCTTTTCATCGGTGATGAAGATGATCTTGCCGCCGCGCGCCGCGACTTCCTGCATGTTGGAGACGGTCTTTTCGAAGAAGCGGTCATGCGGTGCGATGACGATGACCGGCATATGCTCATCGATCAGTGCGATCGGACCGTGTTTCAATTCGCCGGCGGCATAACCTTCCGCATGGATATAGGAGATTTCCTTGAGTTTCAGCGCGCCTTCCATGGCGAGCGGGAAGCTGGTGCCGCGGCCAAGGTAAAGCACGTCCTTGAAGCGCGACAGGTCGCGCGACAGCGTCTCGATCTGCGGCTGGATGTCGTTCAGCACCTTGCTCATGATGCGCGGCATTTCGGCGAGATGCTTGACCATCATCTTCTCATCGCCCGCCGTCACCGTGCCGCGGGCGCGGCCGGCGCCGATCGAAAGAGCGGCGAGAACCGCTAGCTGACAGGTAAAAGCCTTGGTGGAAGCGACACCGATTTCCGGGCCGGCGAGGATTGGGAAGATGGCATCCGATTCGCGGGCGATCGTCGATTCCTTGACATTGACCACGGCGCCGATCTTCAGGCCATTATCCTTGCAATAACGCAGCGAGGCCAACGTGTCGGCAGTCTCGCCGGACTGCGAGATGAACAGCGCGGCTTGCGTCGGCGACAGCGGCAGTTCGCGATAGCGGAATTCCGAAGCCACATCGATCTCGACCGGCAAGCGCGCGTAACGCTCGAACCAGTATTTGCCGATCAGGCCGGAAAGGTAGGCGGTGCCGCAGGCGGCGATAGCGAGGCCGGAAATCTTGCCGAAATCGATCGCTGTCGTATTGGCCTTCACCGTGTGGGCGGCGAAATCGATATAGTGGCTGAGCGCATGAGAGATGATCTCCGGCTGCTCGTAAATTTCCTTTTCCATGAAATGGCGGTGATTGCCCTTGTCGACCATAAAGGCGGCAGCCTGGGAAATCTGGCTGCGGCGCTTCAGCGGCTTGCCGTCGTAGTCGATAATCTCGGCACCCTTGTGGGTGATGATAGCGCAGTCGCCATCGACGAGATAAGTGATTTCGTTGGTGAACGGCGAAAGCGCGATGGCGTCTGACCCTAAGAACATCTCACCGTTTCCGTGGCCGATCGCCAGCGGCGGACCGGAACGGGCGGCCATGATCGAGCCGGGATCGTCCTTGAACATCACCACCAGCGCATAGGCGCCGGAAACGCGGTTCAGCATGGCGAGCATGGCGGCGCGGTGATCGAGGCCTTGGCGGGTGTATTTCGCCAGAAGATGGGCAACGACTTCGGTATCCGTCTGGCTTTCAAAAACGGCGCCTTCGGCGATCAGCTCGTCCTTCAGCTCCGAAAAGTTCTCAATGATGCCGTTATGGACGACGGCGACGCCCTCGACGAAATGCGGATGGGCATTGGTTTCGTTCGGAACACCGTGGGTCGCCCAACGGGTGTGGGCAATGCCGATCGTACCGGGAAGCGGTTCCGAATCGAGGCGCTTTTCGAGGTTGAAAAGCTTTCCCTCGGCGCGGCGACGGTCCATCCGGCCTTCGTGGATGGTGGCGACGCCGGCGGAATCATATCCCCGGTATTCGAGCCGCCGAAGCGCATCGACGAGACGCAATGCCACCGGTTCCTTGCCGACGATCCCGACAATGCCGCACATGAAGACCTCTTTCGTTTTGTGAACCCGCGCGAATTCCTAGCCGATAGAACGGCGTGCGCAACGGCACCGCCGGTCACTTTCGATATCCGACGGTAACGTCCCGCAGTTAAAGCCGGGTTGTTTATTTCGCTGCCTTTTTAGCGGCCTTCAAAGCAAGTGCCCGTTCGCGGATCACTTTGGCACGTTCGGGCTTCACTTCCTGCCGCGCGCGGCCGAGGGCGAGCGCATTGGCGGGCACGTTTTCGGTGATGACGCTGCCGGACGCGACATAGGCGCCGTCGCCGATCGAGACGGGTGCGACCAGCGACGAATTGGAGCCAATGAAGGCACTGGCGCCGATCTCGGTATGGTGCTTGTTCACGCCATCATAATTACAGGTGATCGTGCCGGCGCCGATATTGGTCTCGGAGCCAACCGAGGCGTCGCCGATATAGGTCAGGTGATTGACCTTGGCGCCCTCGCCGATCTTGGCGTTCTTGACCTCGCAGAAATTGCCGACCTTGGAACTGGCGGCGAGATCGGCACCCGGCCGCAGCCGCGCATAGGGGCCAACCGTCGCGCCGCTGGCAACGCGCGCGCCTTCCAGATGCGAAAACGAGTGAATGACGACACCACCCTCTACCTTGACGCCCGGGCCGAAAACGACATTGGGCTCGATCAGGGCATCCTGGCCGATCTCGGTGTCGTAGGAGAGGAAAACCGTCTCCGGAGCAATCATCGTCACGCCGGAGACCATCAATTCATGACGGCGGCGCTCCTGCCAGAGCTTTTCGAGAAATGCCAGTTCGGCTCGATTGTTGCATCCGGCGACTTCGTTTTCCGGCGCATCGACGGCGACTACCTTGCCACCTTCGGCTCGAGCTATCTCGACCAGATCGGTAAGATAATACTCACCCTTGGCATTGTTGTTGCTGATCTTTTCGAGAAGCGAGACCGCCTTGCGGCCGTTGATCGCCATCAGGCCGCTATTGGACCAGATGACCTTGCGCTCCTCGTCGGTCGCATCGCGTTCTTCGCGGATTGCAGTGAGTTCGCCATCCTTGACGAGAAGACGGCCGTAGCCGGTCGGCTTGTCCGTATGGAAACCGATGACGACGACGTCGGCGCCTTCCGCCAGCTTCCGACGTGCTGCCGCAAAGGAGGCGGACTGCACCAGTGGCACGTCGCCATAGGTAACGATGACGTCGTCGTAACCGCGCGCGATCGCATCCTTCGCCATCAGCACCGCATGGCCGGTGCCGCGGCGTTCGGTCTGCAGGACAGTCTCGACCGAAACGCCCTCGACGCTTCCGGCCTTGGCCACGGCGTCGGCATCACGCCCGACCACGAGTGCGGCATTCCTGACCCCGGTCGATGCGACCGCCGCCATGACATGCGCGATCATCGGCCGGCCGGCGATCGGATGCAGGACCTTCGACATCGACGACTTCATCCGCGTGCTGTCGCCGGCGGCGAGGATGACGGCAAGGCAGGAACGGTCCATGAAGAATCTCCATCTCGGGCAAGTTGCCTGCGTTTTAACAGCAAGTTTCTTGACTTGCGATAAACGCCTTGTTTGTGCGGGAAACAAAAAGGGCGCCGTGACGGCGCCCTTTGATGATTTGCTCTCGCATAGCCGTCATGCTCGGGCTTGTCCCAAGCATCTAAGCCGGTCAGCGCACATGCTACCTGAGTTGGGCGTGGTCAGATCCTCGGGACAAGCCCGAGGATGACGCCAAGGTCGGGCAGCGCTTGCACGCCAATCGCCCGCTTGACTTTACTGAGGCAGCTTGTCGTCCACACCTTCGATGTAGAAGTTCATGCCGAGCAGCACGCCGTCCTGCGGCTTTTCGCCTGCCTTCAGCCAGGCCGAACCGTCCTGCTTGTTGATCGGGCCGGTGAACGGATGCAGTTCGCCCGACTTGATCTTGGCTTCGGTCTCTTCCGCCATCGCCTTCACGTCGTCCGGCATGTTGGTGTAGGGCGCCATGGTCAGGATTCCGTCCTTCAGGCCGTCCCAGATCTGCTCGGACTTCCAGGAACCATCGAGAAGAGCCTTGGTACGCTTGACGTAATAATTGCCCCAGGTATCGACGATCGCGGTGAGCTGCGTCTTCGGGCCGGCGGCGATCATGTCGGAAGCCTGGCCGAAAGCGAGAATGCCGCGCTCGGAAGCGACCTGCATGGGCGCGGTCGTGTCGGTGTGCTGGGTCAGGATATCGACGCCCTGGTCGATCAGCGCCTTGGCGGCGTCGGCTTCCTTGCCCGGGTCGAACCAGGTGTTGGCCCAGACGACCTTCAGCTTGAAATTCGGGTTGACCGACTTCGCGCCGAGTTCGAAGGCGTTGATGCCCATGACCACTTCCGGGATCGGGAAGGAGGCGATGTAGCCGGCGACGCCCTTCTTCGACATCTTCGCGGCGATCTGGCCCTGGATATAGCGGCCTTCATAGAAGCGCGAATTATAGGTCGCGAGATTCGGAGCGGCCTTGAAGCCGGTCGCGTGTTCGAATTTCACGTCCGGGAATTTGGCGGCAACCTTGACGGTGGCGTCCATGAAGCCGAACGAGGTGGTGAAGATCAGGTTGCACTTCTCGCGGGCGAAACGCTCGATAGCGCGCTCGGCATCCGGGCCTTCCGGAACGTTTTCGAGGAACTTGGTCTCGACCTTGTCGCCGAGCGCCTTGTCGAGCTGCTGGCGGCCGAGTTCATGTGCCTGGGTCCAGCCGCCATCCGTCTTCGAACCGACGTAAATGAAACAGACCTTCTTCTTTTCCTGGGCCTGTGCGCCGCTGGAGAAGCCCCCGAGAAGGGCCGCCGATGCGGCAAGTGCGATAATCAGTTTCTTCATGTGCGAACCTCTATTGGCTTGAAGACATTTTGTTTTGGGTGAACGCGATCACCGATCGGGGACAAAAGGTTTCCCGAGCGAAGCCGGCGTGTTGATGAGCGTCGTGCGGCGATTATGCGAGATGATGATCAGCACGACAATAGTAGCCGCATAAGGAAGTGCGGAGAGAAGCTGAGACGGCACACCGATACCGAAAGCCTGGGCATGCAGCTGGCCGATGGTGACGGCGCCGAAGAGATAACCGCCGGCCAGCACGCGCCAGGGTCGCCACGAAGCGAACACCACCAGTGCGAGTGCGATCCAGCCCCGACCGGCCGACATGTTCTCCACCCATTGCGGCGTGTAGACCAGCGACAACTGCGCGCCCGCGAGACCGGCGCAGGCGCCGCCGAACATCACCGCCAGATAACGGGTGCGGATGACGTTGATGCCCAGCGCGTGAGCCGAGCCGTGATTGTCGCCGATAGCGCGCATCTTCAGGCCCGTCCGGCTCTTGAACAGGAACCAATTGATGCCGATGACGAGCGCGACCGAAAGATAGAAGGTCAGGTCCTGCGCAAACAGGACGCGGCCGAAGAACGGGATATCGGACAGGAGCGGAATGACGATCGGCTGCAGCTTGATGCCCGGCTTGCCGACGAACATCTCGCCAAGCTGACCGGAAAGGCCGAGACCGAGGATTGTCAGCGCAAGACCGGTCGCGACCTGGTTTGCCACGAGCGTCAGGGTCAGGAAACCGAAGAGCAGCGAAAAGGCCGCTCCGCCGGCAATGCCCGCCAAAAGGCCGATATAGGGCGAACCGGTCATCTGCGTGGTCGCAAACGCGCAGACGGCGCCCATGATCATCATGCCTTCGACGCCGAGGTTCAGCACGCCGGAACGTTCGGTGACGAGTTCGCCGAGTGCGGCAATGACCAGCGGCGTCGATGCGGTGATGACGGTAAGAAGGATCGCCTCGAACATCAGGCTTTCACCTCCTTCGTCTGGTTGCCGGCAAGGACCAGCCTGATCCGGTAGTGGATCAGCGTGTCGCAGGAGAGCACGAAGAACAGCAGCATGCCTTGGAAGACGCGCGCCGCCTTGTCGGAAATCTCAAGCGCCACCTGCGCCGCCTCGCCGCCGAGATAGGTCAGCGCCAGAACCAGACCGGACGCGATGATGCCGAGCGGATTGAGACGGCCGAGGAAAGCGACAATGATCGCCGTGAAACCATAACCCGGCGAGATGGCCGGCTGAAGGTGACCGATCGAGCCGGAGACTTCCGAAATGCCGGCAAGGCCAGCCAGCGCGCCGGAGAGCAGCATCGAGAACCAGACCATGCGGCGGGCGGAGAAGCCGGCAAACCGCCCTGCCCGTTCCGACTGGCCAAGCACCGAGACCTGGAACCCCTTCAGCATAAAGCGCATCATGAACCACAGGGCCACGGCCGCGACGAGCGCGAAGATGAAAGCCCAGTGGGCGCGGCCGGAATCGAGAATTTCCGGCAGGACTGCCTCGACCTGAAAACTCTTGGTGACCGGGAAATTGTAGCCCTTCGGATCGCGCCAAGGACCGCGCACCAGCCAGTCGAGGAACAGACCGGCGATATAGACGAGCATCAGGCTGGTCAGGATTTCATTGGTGTTGAAACGGGTTTTCAAAAGCGCCGGGATCGCGGCGTAAGCCGCGCCGCCGATCATGCCCATGATCATCATAAGCGGCAGGATCGCCCAGGAATGCCATTCCGGATACAGAACCGGCAAGATCGAACCGGTGATCGCACCGATGGTGAACTGACCTTCGGCGCCGATATTCCAGTTGTTCGACCGATAACAGATCGACAGCCCGACCGCGATGAGGATCAGCGGCGCGGCCTTGACCGCCAGTTCGTGCAGCGACCAGACTTCCAACAGCGGCTCGATGAAATAGACATAAAGCGAGCCGAGCGGCGGCTTGCCGAGGAACCAGAACATCACCGCGCCGAAGACCAGCGTCAGCAACAGCGCGAGCAGCGGCGAGATGATCGAGAACAGGGTCGAGACGCGGGCGCGTTTTTCAAGCTCAATGCGCATGCGCGGCCTCCGCGCCAGAAGCATTTTCCGCGATCGACTGGCTTTCGTGAATGCCGCCCATCAACAGGCCGATCCGTTCCAGCGTCAATGTTTCTGCCGGATGCGGCTCGGAAAGCCGGCCCTCGGAGATGACGGCGATATTCGTCGCCACTTCAAAAATCTCGTCGAGATCCTGGCTGATCACCACGACAGCGGAGCCGGACCTGGCAAGGTCGATCAGCGCCTGGCGGATGCGGCTTGCAGCACCAGCATCGACACCCCAGGTCGGCTGGTTGACGATCAGCACGGATGGCTGGCGGTCAAGCTCGCGGCCGACGATGAATTTCTGCAGGTTGCCGCCCGAGAGCGAACCGGCTTGCGGGTCTTCGCCGCTCTTGCGGACATCCATGGCCTCGCAGATGCGCTTGGTGGCCGAGCGGATCGCATCGAAGCGGATCACGGAGAAGGCGCCACCGGCGAGAAAAGCCTTTTTATCCGACTGGCTGCGGGCGAGCAGAAGATTGTCCGATAGCGCCATGGCAGAGACCGCTGCGTGACCGTGACGCTCTTCCGGCACGAAACCGGCGCCGAGCAGCCGACGACCGTTGATGCCGGTGCGGCCGACCGCCTTGCCGCGAATCCGGATCGCCTCGTCCTCGGCGACGGGATATTCGCCGGACAGCGCATCGAAAAGTTCGCCTTGGCCGTTGCCGGCCACGCCGGCGATCGCCAGCACTTCGCCGGCGCGCACTTTCATCGAAACGTTCTTGAGCGCGACGGCAAACGGCGTGCGTGCCGTAACGGAAAGGTTGTTCACCTCGATGCGGATATCGCCGAGTGCAGCACCGCCATCGCGAAGCACTTCCGCGACGTCGGAACCGACCATCATGCGGGCAAGCGAGGCAGGCGTTTCCTGTTTCGGATCGCAGGCGCCGGTGACCTTGCCGTGGCGCAGAACCGTGGCGCGGTCGCAGATGCGGCGGACCTCTTCCAGACGATGGCTGATATAGAGAACCGAACGGCCCTCCGCCTTCAGCTTGAACAGGGTCTCGAACAGCCGGTCGGCCTCCTGCGGCGTCAGCACCGAAGTGGGCTCGTCGAGAATGATCAGCTTGGGGTTCTGCAACAGCGCGCGGACAATCTCGATGCGCTGGCGCTCGCCGACGGACAGATCCGCCACATGCGCCTTCGGATCGAGCGGCAGACCGTAGGCCTTGGAAAGCGTTGCCGCCTCGTCGGAAATCTTTGAGAGCGAAATCCTGGGGTCGAGCGACAGCGCGATGTTTTCCGCAACCGTCAGCGCTTCGAACAGCGAGAAATGCTGGAAGACCATGCCGACGCCGAGGTTACGCGCCTCACCGGGCGAACCGATCGTCACCGGCTGGCCCTGCCAGACAATCTGCCCGGCACTTGGCTGCAACACACCGAAGAGCATCTTCACCAGCGTCGATTTGCCGGCGCCGTTTTCGCCCAGGAGTGCGTGAATTTCGCCCGGTGCAATATCCAGGTCGATCGCATTGCAGGCTGCGAAACTGCCGAAAAGCTTGGTCAAACCTCGAACCGACAGAAGCGGAGCGGCCACCGGACCTTCGGATAACGTCACTGAACCCCCTGTTCACCATCCGCACCGGCCTTCTGATGAGGCTTTTATCGTGCGTCAGCGCATTGATTTTACGAACGCTTCTCCGGACGGAGCGCCGAAGTGTGCGACTGTCATATTGATACCGTTTTTGTTGCTGCGCACAACATGAAAGACGAGCTTGAGGTCAAGCTCAGACTATTTTCCAAGGTTGGGGAAAAGCTGCAGCACGCCGCCGATGCAATAGAGATAAAGGCCGCTGATCACGACGCCCCACACCACCCAGGAGGGGCTGTTGAAATCGTTCAGCAGCGAATAACCGCCAAGCGCGCACCAGATGAGGCAGATCCCGAGATTGAGAGGCCTCAGCCGTTTGACCCGCACCGGATGCAGGAAGTTGATCGGCAGGAAGGTGAGGATGACGGAAACGGACACGAGGATCAGCGCCGCGGTCGCATTGGCATGCGTCACGAAAAGCGTGAAGACCACCATGTTCCAGACGACCGGGAAACCGGAGAAGAAATATTCATCCGTCTTCATGCCCATGTCGGCATAATAGATGGCGCTCGAAACGACGATCGCGCCGGCAGCGACGAAGGACCAGGGCTCGCCGATCATGCCGCTCTTGTACAGCGCAAAGGCCGGCAGGAGCACGTAGGTGACGTAATCGATGATGTTGTCGAGCGTGTCGCCCGACCAGTTGGGCAGCACTTCCTTGACGCGCACCTTGCGGGCGATCGGCCCGTCGATGCCATCGACGAGGAGAGCAAGGCCCAGCCACCAGAACATGTGGACGAACCGTTCTTCGGAGGCCGCGACGACACCGAGGAAGGCAAGGAAGGAACCGGAAGCGGTCAGAAGATGGACCGAAAAGGCGCGGATTTCCGCATAGGGCACTTTCCGATAGTTGAAGATTCGTCTGATCACGCCGTCTGTCCGCCTCTCTTTTTGTCGGGCAGATATGCGGCCAATCAACATGCATTGCAACCGGAGAAGCCCTCGCCCTCAGGATAAAGCCGGGTTTTTCCATGCTGCGCCGCGATGCCCCATGGATATGCCGCGACGGGCGTTCTAGATAAAACAACATGAATATCGACGAACGCAGGACGATGGACATGCAGCATTTCGAGATCGCCGTGGTGGGCGGAGGGCTTGCCGGATCGATTGCCGCCCTGGCGCTGGCGCGTGTTGGCCGCAAGGTCGCGCTGATCGCGCCCGGATCTGAAAAAGCCGACGAGCGGACGACGGCGCTGATGGACCAGTCCATCCGTTTTCTGGAGCGTCTCGGCATATGGGATGACATTGCACCGTCTGCCGCGCCGCTCTGCGTCATGCAGATCATCGACGGTACCAAGCGGCTGCTGCGGGCGCCGACCGCGCAATTCCGCGCTCAGGATGTCGAGCTTTACGCCTTTGGCTACAACATCCCCAACCCCGCCTTGTCCGGAGTATTGAGCGCGGCCGTCGATGCAGAAGCCAATATCTCGAAGATCGACGCGAGTGTCGAAACGCTCGACTATACGGATGAAAGGGCGGCCCTGACGCTTTCCGACGGCGCGATCGTCACCGCCGATTTCGTCATCGGCTCGGATGGCCGTAAATCGAAGGCGCGCGAGACCGCCGGCATCGGCGTTCGCACCTGGTCCTATCCGCAATCGGCTGTGGTTCTGAATTTCGTCCACACGTTGCCGCACGGCAATATCTCGACCGAGTTTCATACGGAGAACGGGCCGTTCACGCAGGTTCCCCTGCCCGGCAACCGCTCCAGCCTCGTCTGGGTGGTGAAGCCAGACGAAGCGCAGCGTCTGCTGGCGTTGCCGACGCCCGAGCTTTCCCGCCAGGTCGAAGACCGGATGCAATCGATGCTCGGCAAGGTGAGCGTGGAAGGCCAGCCGCAGGCATGGCCGCTGTCGAGCCTGATGGCCGACCGTTTCGGCAAGGGGCGCCTCGCCCTGATCGGCGAAGCTGCGCACGCCTTCCCGCCGATCGGCGCGCAAGGCCTCAATCTCTCGCTTCGTGACATCATTTCCCTGCAGGAACAGCTCGCGGCCACCGGGACGGAACGGCCGATCCCGGCTGATGCCGGCGAACGCTTCAATCGCCACCGTCGGCCGGATGTAATGAGCCGTACGTTCGGCGTCGATCTTCTTAACCGCTCTCTGCTGTCGGATTTTCTGCCGGTGCAGATGTTGCGGGCCGCCGGGCTGCATATCCTGACCAAGGCACCGCCGCTGAGAAACCTCCTGATGCAGGAGGGTGTTGAGCCGGGCCGCGGTTTCCGCTCGATCGTTGAGACGCTAAGGCACGAGATCCGGCGGTAACAGGCCGGAATGGATGAGGTAAAGCACGAGCGGCAGGGTCGCCACGGACAATGCCGTGGTAATCAGGATGCTGGCTGATGCCCTCTCCTGCCAGACGCCATATTGCTGGCCGATGACGAAGACATTGGTGGCGGTCGGCAAGGCCGACAGCAACACCGCCGAATAGACCCAGACCGGATCGAAATTGCCGATAATCGATAGAACCGTATAGGTCGTTGCCGGTAGCAGGATCAGCTTGAAAACCGAGATATAGCCGATCTCCACCGGGACGCGCTTGATTGGCCGCAGCGCCAACGTTACGCCCATGGCAAACAGAGCACACGGTGCTGCAGCTTGCGCCAGATAATCGACCAGCCGCAGGAATGCTTCCGGAGGCTTTACCGCGAAGGCGGCAAATGCAAAACCCAGTGCTGTCGAGATGATGAACGGATGCAGGACAACCTTCTTGGCGATATCTGCAGCGACCTCGCCCGCCGGCCGCTTGTCGCCGCCGGCCAGCGCCATCATCGTCGGCGCCATGATGAAGTGGAAGGCGTTCTCGAAGCAGACAATCAACGCCACCGGCACGGCCGCCGCCTCACCGAAGGCCAGTAGCGCCAGACCCGGCCCCATATAGCCGATATTGCCATAGGCGCCGGCAAAGGACTGGATGGTGCAATCGGCGAAAGAGTTGCGGCGGATGAAATATCCGATGGCAAACAGCAGGAAAAACACCAGATAGGTCGCGCCGATCTCGCCGAGGATGAAATCGATGCGCGTCAGTTGCTCGACCGGCGTGCGCGAAACCAGCTTGAAGAACAGCGCCGGCAGTGCCGCATAGATGATGAAGATATTCATCCAGCCGAGCGCTTCGGCGGGCTGCTTAAACCATTTGGCGGCAATATACCCGATCAGAATCAGCCCGAAAAACGGCAGCAGCAATGCAATGATATCGGCCATGGTATCCTGATGCCCGCGGCGATCGGGCTTATTAGCAGATGCTTTCCCCGTTAGCCGATTTGCATCAGGATTGGAAAGGTCTGCTGGAACCAGATTGCGACCGAACTGACGAATCCGAAGATAAAAGCAAGGCCGGTCAGGATAAGGAACACGCCCATGACCTTTTCGACCATGCCGAGATGACGGCGGAATCGGGTCAGGAAGCGCATGAACGCGCCGGAAAATCCGGCGGCGATCCAGAACGGAATGGCCAATCCGAGCGAATAGATCGCCAGCAGCATCGCCCCCTCGCCGACCGTATCACGCGAGGCCGCAACACCGAGGATTGCACCGAGTACCGGTCCGATACAGGGCGTCCAGCCAAAGGCGAAGGCAAGTCCCATGACATAGGCGCCGGACAGCGTCGCCGGCTCGCCGCCGCCCTGGAACCGCGCCTCGCGCGCCAGCACGCCGATGCGGAAGACACCGAGAAAATTCAGACCCATGATGATGATGATGACGCCGCCGATCTTCGAGAGAAGATCGAGATGCTGGCGAAGCAGCACGCCGATCGTCGAGGCGCCGGCGCCGAGCGCCACGAAAACGGTTGCGAAGCCGAGCGTGAAGAACAGCGCAGCTATCATCACCGCCCGGCGCGTATCCCTCGCTGATTCGACGACGGCGGCGTTTCCTCCGCGGAACTGATCGACGGAAATGCCGGCCATATAACAGAGATAAGGCGGGACTAGCGGCAGAACGCAGGGCGACAGAAACGACAGAGCGCCGGCGAGAAGAGCGCTCAGAAGGGATATTTCGGCAATCGACACTTAAAAGCTCCGACAGGCGGGCTTTCAAGGAGCCCCGTTCGCCCCCGAATTAATGTCTCGAAGCCCTGAATGCCAATCACCTTTTCGCTTCGCTTGGGAAAAGCGGCAAGAAGCCGCAATTTTGCTTCTTTTGCGGGTTGACCGCAGGGGGGCACCTGCCTATGTTCCGCGCACTTTCAGGGACGCGCTTCGTCGCGGCCACGGGAGAGCGTAGCTCAGTCGGTAGAGCAACTGA
The DNA here is from genome assembly GCF_019430945.1 of Neorhizobium populisoli. Classification (GTDB taxonomy): domain Bacteria; phylum Pseudomonadota; class Alphaproteobacteria; order Rhizobiales; family Rhizobiaceae; genus Neorhizobium; species Neorhizobium populisoli. The sequence continues at coordinate 46,735 of NZ_JAHYCB010000001.1, forward strand.
CTTTTAATCAGTAGGTCCAGGGTTCGAATCCCTGCGCTCTCACCAAAAACATCCAATGATCTCAATCACCTAAGCAATGCAATTGGTGGAAATCATTACCTCAGAATACCGCCGTTTACCGCATATGGTGCCGGTTTAAGTCACATAGATGGCACTCGGCACACGGAAACCGCCCTGCCCTGTCGGGCAGAGTGGCGGCTGCCGACCGCTGGTTACATCGCGGGCGGTGGTCTGGCGCGCTTTTGGTTCTAGGCGGCAATCAAATACTCCGCACGAACAAGCCGATGCGGGCGACCATACGATTCTCCGATGATCGATAAGGCATGCAGCGGGCTGCCTGGGGATGTGCGAGAACGGTCGGATTAACCCGTGTAGTCCGTGAAAGGTGACGGTCTGCCCGACGACGAATCTATACGGAAGTTCTTCGGCCTTCGCCGCGGTATTAGAGACGAGCGATCTAACTGAAAAGCGCGGCCAAGAGCCTTGGATTTTGGATGCCGCAGCGCTTTCAGAAAGCGAACTGCAGCTTCTCCCTTGCCGTGTGGATCTGGAATAGGGCTATCATCGAACACCCAAGCCGGGTGGCTACGTGTCGCCGAGGGCGTCGTCTTCGTCTGATCCAACGGCGCCTCCTTTATTCTTCGTGTGGCGGGCAGGCGTCAAGCCGAGCTTTGTGGCCAGCCTGCGAGAGGATTCCACGGCTTCCTTGACGAGGGTTGTTGCTGGGTGTCGCTTTATTTCACCGGTTGATGACACATACGTTGGGCCGTCCTTGCCACGATGCTTTCCGCCTATCGCATGTTGGCGACCGCCAGGCAGTAGGCCCTCGACCGTGCCTAGCTCGTGCGCGGCGATCTTGCTATCGGCGACGAGTTGCGGCAAGATGCGGCGTCGTCCGGTGCTGTGACTGCTGCTTTACGACCGCGAGCCATCGAATTTCTCCAGATAGTTGGCCAAGGCTTTCTCGCGGATGGCCTCTATGAGTTCTGGGGATAAAATAGAGATGCCTCCTTCCCTCCGCCCGGGTAACTTCACCCACAACTGGCCAGACGGCTGTGATCGAATATTGCAGTTGCGGAGCCTGAAGGGGAAAACGTCAACCTCAAAGGCCGCAACTAATTCGGAGCCACTCGCCGGAATGCACGATGCCGGTCTCATATTGCAGATCTGAAAGGTAACCTCGGTCATTCGAACGCATAACTGCGGCGCTCGCGCACTACAATCCCAGACCGACAGCGGCGTCTCGACGATCGTGGCGGCGACGACGGACGCCTCACGGTTTTCGTACCAATGGCCGACAAGCTGCATCATGGCCTCGACGAGGTCGGCTGGTATAATTTCGAATTATTCCTCGATCTGGTAGCCGAGAAGGGACTCGAGATGAGCCTGCGAGGCGTCGATCTTAGCCTAATGAGTGCGTCGTTATCGTCATGGAGCAGACGCAGATTCTCCTTCGCATCGTCCAAGTCGACGATTGCCATCGCTGAAGTTCCTGGAGAGAATTGCGAAGATGACTACGCCGCTGGTTCAGGGGCGTTAGTCAAAAATTGACGACCGCCCCCTATGCGTGTTGTGGAGCAACAGGAGGCAGGTATGCGTGACACCATCCAGAACAAGTTCTCGGGCATCTATGGTGAGTTGATGATTCTCAGACAGAGCATGTGGGCGCACAACTCCAAGTGCTCTCGCACACAAAAAGATGACATTATTCGGCTGACTGACGAGCTTAGAGAGCTCCAAAGTGAAACGGTTGACTTCATAGATTCGCAGGAAGACCAAATCCGCCTTCTTCGCGGATAGCCTTCCGTCGGTTGCATGTGTCGTGGAATGGCTGCCAGTTGGACCGCGACCAGAATAGGCGCATGTCACCTTTTGCTGCGATGATGTGGTCCATCATATTAGCCTTGCGGCCGCAGCCGTATGCACATAGCGGGTTGCCGAGATCCGCCAGCCAAGCCTTGCTCTCGCGTGACCATTGGGCTGTGTAACCACGGCTGGCGGCGGTGCCCACGCATCATCATTCCGCTTTTGGTTAGCAACTGCCGCCTTTAGACGGCAGTCGTATTTAGTGCCGTTCGGTTCAGCGAAACCGCGGGGACATAAAACGTTGGGCGCGAGTTGTCATCATTTATTCCGCTTGACACGGAAAGGTTGCTCAGCAATATAATTCCCGTCAAATATAGGGAGGCGAATAAGATGAGGAGAGCATTTGCAATTCTAACTCTAGCCGGACTATTCATGCCGAACGTGTCTAGTGGCTCTGATCTAGGATTTGTAATGCAGGCGAAATATCCACCGTCGATCAACATCTTAGGCCGCACTGAGAGTCCCAGACTTTCCCCCAGAAATAGTGACACGGAAATTGCATGCAGCGGTTTGTATAGTCGATGCGATAGTCAAAACCCATGTTGCAAAGGATACTCCTGCTCAATGTGCGATGCGAACGGATATTGTGAGTGCAGATAGGCAAGTGACTGGATGCGAAATCAGATCCAGCATCCAGTCATTGCAATTACGCCACCGGCCGCTACGAGGCGTAGTCCATAACCGAAGACACGGCAGCCGCAAGAGAATAGCCCTGTTTATCCGCTTTCGGAAAAGGCTCTTTCCTCAGCCGGTGGACATTAAAAATTGCTCATCTTCCCCAGCAAAACCCTGCATTACAAAAACTTCAGGTTTCATTTGACGGCCGAGGACCAACTGTCTGCAATGCTGGCTCATCCAAGCCATTGAAATTAAAAACATTCTCGAAGTCCTGAATCTCTCAGAGGCTGTAATTCCGTCGAAAATGCGGCGCCTGAAGGCCAGCCAACCTTATCTATAATTAAGCTGACGTTTCAACGGCCGAGGCGTAAGCCTTTCTCAAGGCTGAATACTGCCGGCGACCACAAGGAGGTCGTGACGCGACAGTATGAGACAGTCGGGACTATCTGAAGACCGCGGAGCTCGTCATGCGTCCGTCCACCTCCAAACTCCAGCATTTGCCGGCCTGTCACACGTCCTGCAGCGCCGCGCATCGGACTGGCACGCCTACCGACCGATTGCGACCGTGATATCCCGCAGCCGATAGCTGTCCGCAATCCTCCATATCCGAAAACACATCCTGACCGGCAACGGCCTACGCCGTCGCACGACCACCTATGCCCGCAGACCGCCCTCTCGTTTGCGCGGCACCAAAGAAAGGAAAAGACCATGTCCGACATTCTCCGCAAACACCGGTTCGCAGCGCTTCTCGGCGCAGCCATCATCGCAGCACCGCTCGCGCTGCCGATGGTCATCGGCAACAATGCCGCCTACGCGGCCGCCGGCACGTCCACGGCCGTGCCCGGCATTGTCGCGCCGGGCGGTTCATTCGCTCCCGTCGTCGCGGCAGACAAGCCGGCCGTCGTCACCATCACCACCACGATGAAGGCCGAAAACGTCAGTTCCGACGACGACAGTGATTCTCCGCTTGGCGGCAATTCGCCTTTCGACGAGCAGTTCCGGCAGTTCTTCGGCCAGCAGGGTGTCCCGATGCCTCGCCAGGCGCCGCAGCAGCGCCAGCAGGCTCAGCGGGCCGAAGCGCTCGGCTCGGGCTTCGTCATCTCGTCCGATGGCTATATCGTCACCAACAACCATGTCATCGACAAGGCGATGAGCATCAAGGTCACGCTCGACGACGGTAGCGAAGTGCCCGCGAAGCTGATCGGAGCCGATCCGAAATCCGACCTCGCCGTCATCAAGATCGAATCGAAGAAGCCACTCGCCACCGTCACCTGGGGTGATTCCGACAGGCTGAATGCCGGCGATCAGATTCTTGCGATCGGCAATCCTTTCGGTATCGGCACGACGGTCACCGCCGGCATCGTTTCGGCCCGCGGCCGCGATCTGCACAGCGGTCCTTATGACGACTTCATTCAGATCGATGCGCCGATCAACCATGGCAATTCCGGCGGTCCGCTGGTCGATCTCGAAGGCAAGGTCGTCGGCATCAATACGGCGATCTATTCGCCGAACGGCGGCAGCGTCGGCGTCGGGTTTGCCATCCCGTCCGATCAGGCCCAGAAGGTCGTCGCCAAGCTGATGAAGGACGGCTCGATCGAACACGGCTTTATCGGCGTGCAGATCCAGCCGGTGACGTCCGACGTTGCCAATGCGATCGGGCTCGACAAGGCGGAAGGTGCTCTGGTCGCCAATGTCAGCGGCAGCACGCCGGCCTCCAAGGCGGGCATCGAGACCGGCGACGTCATCACCGGGCTCGGCGGCCAGCCCGTGAAGTCGCCGCGCGATCTGTCGCGCATGGTGGCCGATCTGGCTCCGGGCGCCAAGCAGAGCCTTACCGTCTGGCGTCAGGGCGCACCGAAGGATCTCAGCATCACGATCGGCGGCAATGACAGGGACGAACAGCAGGCTTCCGCCGATGACGGCAAGAAGTCGGGCTCGGAAGCGCAGCGCGTCCCGACAATCGGCATCGGCCTTGCGGATATCACTCCGGATGTTCGTCAGGCGCTGAACCTGTCCCGGCGTGAAGCGGGCGCCTTGATCGAAAGCGTCGCTCCCGACAAGCCGGCCGCCGATGCCGGCCTGCAGCCGGGCGATGTCATCGTCTCGGTCAACCAGCTGCCGGTCAAATCGGCCAAGGAAGCCAAGAGCGCCGTTGCGGATGCCGGCAAGGCCGGTCGAAAGTCGGTATTGCTGCTCATCCAGCGCGGCGAGAACCAGACCTTCGTGGCGGTTCCCTTCGCGATTGGCTGACCGCCATCGGATCAATGAAGTTCCATCGCCCGGTCATTCTGGCCGGGCGATGCCGTTTCGGTCAGCTCGCGCCGGTCCAGCGGCCGCGAAAGAATGGCGGACAATTCGGAGAACCGCCGTCTTGCCCGCGCAAGCAGCAGCGCATCGGCAATCGGCAGGTCGATCACTTCTTCCAGCACACGCATTACCCGCTTTGCCGCCTTGCGCATGTCGCGCCGCGCCATGTCGCTGCCGACGATCTCCGCCGCCAGCTTGTACATCCGCCGATAGCTTGCCGCCTCTGCGGCTGCTTTTATCCATGTCATATGGAGCTCAGTCATGACCGCTTAAATGCGTTTGGCGGGCAAAAAGTCAGGCTCGACCTATTCGTGGAGTCAATCTCATTTTAACCAAAACTTAAGCGTGAATTACCGGTTGCTGATGAAATCGGTTAACGGAACCTTGCCCGGTGCGGGCCGTTGTCGGCGCAAAGGAGCTTATCATGCGAATTATTTTCGTAGTTCTCGTCGCCTCGGTACTCAGCATTCTGGCGTTCAAATATGCGGATTCCTCGCTTGGCGGCGGCCAGATCATGGCAAGCCCGATGGAGCTGTCGGCGCAAAACTGATGCGCTTCCATCCTCGCCGAACGTGATATTTCCTGTCCACCCAAAACTAGGATCATGTCCGCTTGACCGGCGAGCCATCACAGCCCTAGTTTCTCGGCGCCCTACTTCAATTGATTTTCCGGACCCCGAGAGGATTCCATGGCCAAGCCCAAGATTGCCATCATCATCACCAGCACGCGCGACGTCCGTTTCGGCGAAAAGCCGGCACAGTGGATTTATGACACCGCTTCGAAGCGTGACGACATGGATTTCGAAATTGTCGACCTGCGCGATTTTCCGCTGCCGTTCTTCAACGAAAAAGCCTCCAACGCCTGGGTTCCGACGGAAAACGAAGTCGGCCAGCGCTGGCAGAAAAAGGTCGCCGAGTTCGACGGCTATATCTTCATCACGGCTGAATATAACCGTACGATCACGGCCGTATTGAAGAACGCGCTCGACTTTGCCTATCCGGAATGGAACCGCAAGCCGGCGGCCGCCGTAGGTTACGGCAGTGTCGGCGGTGCCCGCGCCATCGAGCATCTGCGTAACATCGCCGTCGAGCTCCAGATGGCGCCGACCCGGTTCGGCGTTCATATCGGCGGCTCCGACTTCTTCGCCGTCTGGCGCGACGGCAAGCCGCTGACCGAACTTACCCATCTCGACGGTCCGGTCGCAGCCATGCTGGACGACCTCTCCTGGTGGGCAAACGCACTCAAGGCCGCACGGCAGGCCTGATCGGCCTATCACGACAGACAATGACAAGGGTTCCGGCGTCTGCCGGAACCTTTTTCGTTTCGGCGTATTGTCCGGCAATCCAGGAGGATATGCCATGAACGCCCGAAATGCTTTGATTGCCTTTGGATCGGCCATTGCGGGTGGCCTGATCGTCGCATTGCTGATGCATCCGGCCGGACCGACGACGACGGCTTCCAAAACCGATCGCCTGAGCGGACCGCCGGCTGAAACCGCATTCCTGCCGGAACGCTTCGGCGTTCCAAGCTCGACGCAGTAAGCCCTCGCAAAACTCCAAAACGAAAAGCCGGCGGCTCGCGAGAGACGCCGGCTTTTTCATTCGTCGCAGTTGTCAGTGAACGGGCTTGCCGCCTTCTTCCTCTTCGAAGGAAACGGCGACATCGCCATCTGCAGAAAGGCGCACCCGGTTGCCTTCGATATCGGCGACCAGTTCGAGCGAAACGAAGTGGTGATGGCCCTTATGACTGCCCTCACCGCTATCCTTCTTGGTCAGCTTGATACGGCCGCCTTCGACGCGGTCGACGGTGCCGACATGGACACCGTCCGCGCCGATGACTTCGGCATGTTCCTTGATACGTGCTGCATCGATCATGGGAAATCTCCTTGGTTAGAGCGTTCATTCAACGCTTCAACAAGGAGATCGATGCATGCCGAAATCGAAATTTGCCGAAATCGAAATTTAACGCCGAACTTACTGATGCAGAGTGTAAGTCGACATCTGGCAGATGTCCTGGCTGTCTTCGAGCGGGTTGAGATTCGATTCGGCGGTGAACTCGAAACGCAGGTCGTATTTGCAGGTGCGGCGACCATCGCCGATGGTGATCTTGATGCTTTCGCCCGGCTCCAGAACGTCGTCGCCGAAGACATCTTCTTCCCAGCTCTTCACACCGACCGGCGACGTGAAGAAACGCTCGAGCGTTCCGTTGGTCTTGTTGATGATCGTGAAGACGACGTCGTCTGCGGCACGTGCGGCGGCCGAAGAAACGAGAGCAGCAGCAATCGCTCCGGCAAGAACCGAAATTTTCCTGGTCATGGATATATCCCCTTTACCCCCGTAATCGGGTACCCTCCTGTAGCATATCCTGTTTAAAACTGCATGAAGTTCTAAGCATCCCCGCAACACTACCTTACCGATATTTAAGTTTCCTCCACACCCATTTCATGCCATTGAAAGGATAGAGAAATCTCGCCATGGACATGCTTCCGGCGGATTTGCGCCGCATGACGGCATGAAGGCGGAAAACCGCCTGAACTTTTCCCGAACAGAGGATGCGACGTTGAATATCCAGAAGACCCCAGACCCGGCCGAAAAGACGAGCCCAGCGCCCGATCTCGCCGCGATCCTGGCCGCCTCCGGTACCCGGCGCAAAAAGGGCCGGCGGATCTTCTGGCCGTTGCTTCTCATGATCGTCGGTGCGGGCGCTGCCGCTGCCTATTTTTACGCTGGAAGCGGCGGGCCGCGTTTCGATTATACCACTCAGCCGGCAAAGACAGGCGATTTGGCGGTTATCGTGACGGCAACCGGATCGGTTCAGCCTACGGACCAGGTCGATATTTCAAGCGAGCTTTCCGGCACCGTGCGCAAGGTGAACGTCACCTATAACAGCACGGTCAAGCAAGGCGACGTGCTGGCCGAACTGGATACCAACAAGCAGGAAGCCGATGTGCAGAGCGCGCGCGCCCAGCTTGCCTCCGCAAGAGCCAATGTTCTGAAGGCGGAGGCGGAAGCGGGATCCGCCAAGAATACGCTCGATCGCCTGACCGGCCTCGTCAGCAACCGTATTTCCACCCAGCAGGAACTGGATGCGGCGAAATTCGCTTACGATTCCGCGCTCGCCAGCAAATCAGTCAATGAAGCGACCGTGCTTTCGGCCGAAGCCAACCTCCGGCTTGCAGAAGTCAATCTCTCCAAGCTGAAGATCGTCTCGCCGATCGACGGTGTCGTGCTGACACGCGACGTCGATCCGGGCGCAACGGTTGCCTCCTCGCTTAACGCACCCGTCCTGTTCACCATTGCCGGCGACCTTCGGCGCATGGAGCTGCAGGTTGCAGTCGATGAAGCCGATGTCGGCCAGGTGGAAAAGGGCCAGACCGCCAAATTTTCCGTCGACGCCTATCCGGAGAGGCATTTTCCGGCAAAGATCCAGGATGTGCGCTTCGCATCGGAGACCGTCTCCAATGTCGTGACCTACAAGGCGATCCTGACGGTGGACAATGCCGACCTGTTGCTCCGCCCCGGCATGACCGCGACAGCCGATATTACGGTACAGTCGGTTGCCGGAACGCTGCTCGTGCCAAATGCCGCGCTGCGCTATTCGCCGCCGGAGACCGCTCGAGCACGCGGCAGCTTCCTGACCCGGCTTTTTTCGCCGCCTCGCCCGCGCGGCAATCGCGGCGGCGATGCGGCCACCACCGGCCGGGCCGTCTACGTCCTACGCGGCGAAACTCCCCAGCGGGTACGGGTCGAAACGGGCGCGACCGACGGCCAGTTCACGGTCGTCAAATCCGGCGAGATCAAGGAAGGCGATCGACTGGTTACCGATGCTGCGGCACGGGCGAACTGAGGAGGCCGGCATGACCTCACCGCTCATCGAATTCCAGCAGGTCTCGAAATTCTACGGCCATGGCGAGGCGACCATCCGGGCTCTCGACCGCATCGATCTGACGATCCACTCGGGCGAATTCGTCTCGATCATGGGACCGTCCGGCTCCGGCAAGTCGACCGCGATGAACATTATCGGCGGCCTCGATCTGCCCTCGTCTGGCGAATATGTCTTTCAGGGCATCCCGACCAGCGTCTTCGACCGTGCGCAGCTGACGCTTTTGCGGCGCCATATGCTCGGTTTCGTTTTTCAGGGGTTCAACCTGCTCGCCCGCACTTCGGCGGTCGAGAATGTCGAGCTGCCGCTCGTCTATCGCGGCATGGACCACAAGGAGCGGCGACGGCGCGCGCTGATCGCGCTGGAACAGGTTGGCTTGAAAGGCCGCGAGGGACATACAACGCAGGAGCTTTCCGGCGGCCAGCAGCAACGTGTGGCGATCGCCCGCGCGATCGTGACCGATCCGGCCGTGCTTCTGGCGGACGAGCCGACTGGTAACCTCGACACCCGCACCAGCGTCGAGATCATGGACCTGATTACCCGGCTCAATCGCGAGAACGGCATAACCGTCATCATGGTGACCCACGAGGAAGACATCGCGGCTTACGGCAAGCGGCTGCTGCGCTTCGTCGACGGGCATCTCGCTTCCGACCAGACCCAGGCAAAGGAGCCGGACCATGTTCTTTGAAACGGCCAAGCTTGCCTGGCGGGCGATCAGCCGCAATCTGCTGCGCTCCTTTCTGACCGTGCTCGGCGTGGTGATCGGCGTCGCCGCCGTCATCGCCATGGTGACGGTCGGCAACGGCACGACGGCCAAGGTGCAGGCGGAGCTTTCGCGGCTCGGCACCAACACGCTGTTCCTCCGCCCTGGCCAATGGGGTCCGGGCCGCGCCAGCACGGAAGCGAAACGCTTTAACGACAAGGATGTTCTGGCAATCCAGGATCAGGTGACCGGCCTGCGCGCCGTGGCGCCGCTGAACCGCGGCACGGCGACGGTGATCGCCGGCGGCGCCAACCATTCGTCCTCGGTGATCGGCACCACCAACGATTATCTAATCGCGCAGGACTGGGACCTAGCGCTCGGCCGCAAATTCCTGTCGAACGAAGATCGCGGCAGCCAGGCGGCGTGCATCATCGGCGAGACAGTGCGCAAGGAGCTGTTCGGTTCGGCCAATCCGGTCGGGCAGAATATCCGCGTCAGCAACGTCTCCTGCCCCGTCATTGGCGTCTTGGCTGTCAAGGGGCAGTCGGGCCTCGGCGACGACCAGGACGATACGGTGATCATGCCGCTTAAGCTGCACCAGCGGCGGATCGGTGGCACGACAACGATCGGCAGCATCATCCTGTCAGCTCAGGACGGCGTCGCGACCTCCAAGGTTCAGTCGGATGTGGAAAGCCTGCTGCGCGAGCGGCGTCGCATAGCCATCGGCCGGCCGGACGATTTCTCGGTCAACGACATGTCGCAGATCGCCGCGGCGATGACCGGCACAACGGTGCTTCTGACCGGCCTGCTCGGCGCGGTCGCCGCGGTCAGCCTGCTCGTCGGTGGCATCGGCATCATGAATATCATGCTGGTCTCGGTGACGGAGCGCACCCGGGAGATCGGCATACGGCTTGCCATCGGCGCGCTGGAGCGGCAGGTGCTGACGCAGTTCCTCGTCGAGGCGGTGATGCTGTCGATCTTCGGCGGCGTGACCGGCATCGTCACGGGACTGGCGCTGGCCTTCGGGGTTGTCAGCCTGCTCGACGTGCCATTCGTGGCAAGCCCGACGATCATCCTGCTGGCCTTCGCCTTCTCGGCGGCGATCGGCATGGTGTTCGGGTATTTCCCAGCAAGGCGGGCGGCACAGCTCAACCCGATCGAAGCGCTGCGGCACGAGTAGCGTGGACAAGGCGCAAGCTGTCATGCTCGGGCTTGTCCCGAGCATCTATCCACGTCGAATATGTTGAGAAGGCTTGGATCCTCGGGGCAAGCCCGAGGATGACGACAGCAGTGGCGCTTAAACGCGCGCTTCCGCTTCACGCTGCTTGGCAAGCGCCGCCAGATCGGCTGGCTTCAATTCAACAGACTCACCGCAACCGCAGGCGGATGTCTGGTTCGGGTTCACGAAAATGAAGCCCGAGCGCATCTGGGTGACTTCGAAATCCATCTGGGTGCCGAGGAGATAGAGAACCGCGGACGGCTCGATCCAGACCTTGGCGCCGGAAAGCTCGATCAGGTCGTCCTTGGCATTCGGCTCGGAGACGAGATCGATCGTGTATTCCATGCCGGCGCAACCGCCCTTCTTGATCCCGACACGGATGCCCTTGGCGTCCGCACCGGAATTGCCGACGATCTGCTTGACGCGGGTCGCGGCGGCATCGGTCATCGTCATCACTGCAAAGCCCATGGGCTCATTCTCCTTCAACAACCGGATTCAAGGTCCGACGTTTCCGATTCAAATGTAATGTCCGGTCGTAAACGGATCAATACCAACCGACGGCGACCTGCGCCTCTTCCGACATGCGCTCCGGTGTCCACGGCGGATCGAAAGTCATTTCGACTTCCACGCCCGAGACGCCTTCCACGGCGCTGACTGCATTCTCGACCCAGCCCGGCATTTCGCCGGCCACCGGGCAGCCCGGGGCGGTCAGGGTCATGACGATCTTCACCATGCGATCGTCTTCGATATCGATCTTGTAGACCAGACCGAGTTCGAAGATGTCGGCCGGGATTTCCGGGTCGTAGACGGTCTTCAGCGCCGCGATAATGTCATCGGAAAGCCGGGCAATCTCTTCGTCCGGAATGCTGGACTTGATGATCCCCTCGCGGGCATCCCACTTCGGAACCGTTTCATCGATAGCCATGGCAAAAATCCTCAGGCAAAGAAATTACGCGCATATTCAAGCGCATCGGCAAGTGCGTCGACTTCGGCGCGAGTATTATACATGCCGAACGATGCGCGGCATGTGGAGGTGACGCCGAAGCGTTTCAAGAGCGGCATGGCGCAATGGGTACCGGCGCGAACCGCGACACCCTTGCGGTCGATGACCATCGATACGTCATGGGCATGGATGCCGGCAAGCTCGAAGGAGAAGATGCCACCCTTGCCCGGCGCATTGCCGATGATCCTGAGCGAGTTGATGGACCGCAGCCGCTCGGCAGCATAGGCAGCCAGATCCGCCTCGTGGCGGGCGATCGCCGCACGGCCGACCTTTTCCATGTAATCAAGCGCGTAACCGAGACCGATCGCCTGGACGATCGGCGGCGTGCCGGCTTCGAACCGGTGCGGCGGGTCGTTATAGGTGACCATATCCTCGGTCACGTCGATGATCATCTCGCCGCCGCCCTGGAACGGCCGCATCTGCTTCAGGCGATCCGACTTGCCGTAGAGCACGCCGATGCCCGACGGACCGTAAAGCTTGTGGCCGGTCATCACGTACCAGTCGCAATCGATGTCGCGAACATCGACCGGCATGTGGACCGCGCCCTGGCTGCCGTCGATCAGCACCGGAATGCCGCGCTCATGGGCGATGCGGCAGACTTCCTTGACCGGGACGACCGTGCCGAGCGCATTCGACATATGGGTGATGGCGACGAGCTTGGTCTTTTCCGTCAGCGACTTCTCGAAGTCCTCGATGTGGAAGGCGCCCTCGTCATCGACCGGTACCCAGACAAGCTTGGCGCCCTGCCGTTCGCGGATGAAATGCCACGGCACGATATTGGAGTGGTGCTCCATGATCGTCACGACGATCTCGTCATCTGCGCCGATATTCGGCATGCCCCAGCCGTAGGCGACCGTATTGATCGCCTCGGTGGAGTTCTTGGTGAAGACGATCTCATCGACCGAACCGGCATTCAGGAAACGGCGCACCTTTTCGCGCGAGGCTTCATAGGCGTCGGTCGCGGCGTTCGAAAGGTAATGCAGGCCGCGATGGACATTCGCGTATTCGCTCGAATAGGCGTGGCTGATCGCGTCGATCACCATCTGCGGCTTCTGCGCCGAGGCGCCATTGTCCAGGTACACGAGCGGTTTGCCATGCACCATGGTCGACAAGATCGGGAAATCCTTGCGGATGGCTTCGACGTCGTATGCGGTTACCGGTGTTGTCTGGTCCATTGTCAGACCCTTTCATGTCGCTCCTCAAAGGAGCTACCGCAGAAGGTTTAGTTTCGCAGCCGTTGACGCTTGCTCTACGTCATCCTCGGGCTTGTCCCGAGGATCTATCCACATTTACGCTTGCTGGACCGGCTTGGATGCTCGGGACAAGCCCGAGCATGACGGAGGAAACGTTGCCCTCCGTCATCGCCCTCAGGCATGCTTTTCCAGCCAGGCCGAGATGACGCCCTCCAGCGCCTCGACCAGCTTTTCGTCTTCCAGCTCTTCGACGATCTCGGCCACGAAGGCGTTGACCAGCATGGCTCGCGCCTTGTTTTCCGGAACGCCGCGGGCCATCAGGTAGAAGAGATGGTTGCGGTCGATATCGGAAACCGTGGCGCCGTGGCCGCAGATCACGTCATCGGCGAAGATTTCCAGCTCCGGCTTGACCGAGAATCCGCCGTCGTCGGACAGAAGCAACGTGTTGCAGGCCATCTTGGCATCGGTCTTCTGGGCGTCCGGAGCGACCCGGATCATGCCCTGGAAGACGCCGTTTGCCTTGTCGAACACGACGTTGCGGATGATTTCCGTCGAGTTGGTGTGCGGCACGTTATGACCGAGCACCAGCGTGACATCCGTATGCGTGTCGCCGCCGAGCAGATTGACGCCGCGCAGCGTCAGTTCGGCGCCCTCGCCCTGGACATCGATGCGCAGTTCCTGGCGCACCAGCTTTCCGCCAGCATTGACCACGAACAGGCGCAGCTTGGCGTTGGTGCCAAGCTTGGCACGGATCTGGCCGAGATGCGTATCGGCGGCGCCCTGCTGCTGCAGGATGATCCAGGTGATTTCCGCACCGTCTTCCAGTGCGATGTCACTGATCGAGGATACGAAGGCGGCACCTTCCATCACCGCCCGGTGACGCTCGATGATCGTCGCCTTGGATCTGGCGCCAAAGGATGCCGGGAAGCGCGTATGGATCTGGCCGGCGCCATGCAGCGCCTGCAGCTCGACCGGCTCGGCGATCTCGGCGCCAGCCGGCACGACCAGCGCAAAACCGTCGCGCACGAAGCTGCCGTTGATGCGGCCGATCGCGTCGTCCTTGTCGAGTGCCGTCAGGCCGGCAAGTGCCGAACCATCGGCAAGCTTTTCCTTGAAAAGCGAGAGCTCGATACCGTCGGCCGTGGCCTTGATATCGGCAATGCCGTCCAGGACCGAAAGCACGGCCGAGCCTTCGACGATCGGCGAAAGCGGGTCGATGACGGCAGACGGTACGGCGTCCGGAATGGCGCGTAGCAGCGTCTTCAGGTCGGTATAATGCCAGGATTCGATGCGGCGGGTCGGCAGGCCGGCCTTTTTCAGGTCGTCCAGCAGCCGGTCGCGGGTGCCGATCACGGCGCCATTGCCCGGCAGTTCGCCGATCTGCGCGCCAAAAGCTTCGACCAGCGCCGTTTCGGCGGCGGTGAGACGAGGTGTCGTCTGCATGTTCATGAGAACGTCCCTTCCCTCAGCCTTTAAGCGGCTTCCCCGATGATGTCGGCATAACCGTTTTCTTCGAGCTGCAGTGCCAGCGACTTGTCGCCGGAACGGATGATCTGGCCCTTGTAGAGGACGTGGACCGTGTCCGGCACGATGTAGTCGAGCAGGCGCTGGTAGTGGGTGATGACGATCGTGGCGCGATCCGGCGACTTCAGCGCGTTGACGCCATCGGCAACGATCTTCAGCGCATCGATATCGAGGCCGGAATCGGTTTCGTCGAGGATGCAAAGGTTCGGCTCGAGCAGCGCCATCTGCAGGATTTCGGCGCGCTTCTTTTCACCACCGGAGAAACCGACATTGAGCGGACGACGCAGCATGGCCTGGTCGATCTTCAGCTTTTCGGCAGCTTCCTTAACGCGGCGAATGAAGTCCGGCGTCGTCAGCTCTGCTTCGCCGCGCGCCTTGCGCTGCTCGTTCATGGCGACCTTGAGGAACTGCATGGTGGCGACGCCCGGAATTTCGACCGGATACTGGAAGGCCAGGAAAATGCCCTTCGACGCGCGCTCTGCCGGATCGAGTTCAAGAATGCTCTCGCCGTTATAAAGGATGTCACCCTCGGTGACTTCATAGTCTTCGCGGCCCGAAAGGATATAGGAAAGCGTCGACTTACCCGAACCGTTCGGGCCCATGATGGCGGTAATTTCGCCCGGCTTCACGGTGAGGTTCAGACCGCGGATGATCTCGGTGCCGTCTTCGGCGATGCGGGCGTGCAGGTTCTTGATCTCAAGCATTTCGTTTTCCTGTTCGTACAGCGGGTTCAAGGGCCGCCTGATAGTTCGGGACGTATGTCATCCGTTGTTTGTCGTCATCCTCGGGCTTGTCCCGAGGATCTAAGCCGTCAGCCGTAATCGTCTACCTGAATGGTATTCGGATGCGGCCGATAGACATTCTCAATTTCGTCGATCCGCTCATAAAGGTCGATCCAAGTTGGATTGAGCGCCTCTATGAGCCTAACCTTCCATTCCCGCAGATAGCGTTTCAGAGATTTCTCGCGTCGTATCGCTAGAACGATATTCGGATGGCTTTCAAACCAGACCAGATTTTTCGCTCTGTATTTCTCGGTGAAACCCTTCTGAATTTTGTTTCTATGCTCCCAAGTGCGATCGCGTAGATCGCTGGTCACACCAGTGTAAATCACGCCTCGTGGTTTATCGGACATCATGTAGACGAAGCCACTCATACAACCTCCGTCATCCTCGGGCTTGTCCCGAGGATCTAAGCCCTAAAACACAAGCGAAAACGTCTACGCTCAATCCTCTCACGTGGTTAGATCCTCGGGACAAGCCCGAGGATGACGGAGGTTGCGAGTTAGCCCACAGATCCTTCCAGCGAGATGCTGATCAACTTCTGGGCTTCCACCGCAAACTCCATCGGCAGCTGCTGGATGACGTCCTTGACGAAGCCGTTGACGATCAGGGCCACGGCTTCCTCTTCCGGAATGCCGCGCTGCATGGCGTAGAACTTCTGGTCGTCGGAAACCTTGGACGTCGTCGCCTCGTGTTCGATCTGCGCCGATGCGTTCTTCACATCGATGTAAGGCACGGTATGCGCACCGCACTTGTCGCCGATCAGCAGGCTGTCGCAATTGGTAAAGTTGCGGGCGTTGTCAGCACGGCGATTGACCGAGACCTGGCCGCGATAGGTGTTCTGCGACACGCCGGCGGAGATGCCCTTGGAGATGATGCGGCTCGACGTGTTCTTGCCGAGATGGATCATCTTGGTGCCGCTATCGATCTGCTGGTGACCGTTGGACACGGCGATCGAATAGAACTCGCCACGGCTGTCATCGCCACGCAGGATGCAGGACGGGTATTTCCAGGTGATCGCCGAACCGGTCTCGACCTGCGTCCAGGAAATCTTGGAACGGGCACCACGGCAATCGCCACGCTTGGTGACGAAATTGTAGATGCCGCCCTTGCCCTGGGCGTCGCCCGGATACCAGTTCTGGACGGTCGAATACTTGATCTCGGCGTCATCCAACGCAACCAGTTCGACGACAGCGGCATGCAGCTGGTTTTCATCGCGCTGCGGCGCCGTGCAGCCTTCGAGGTAGGACACGTAAGCGCCTTCCTCTGCAATGATCAGTGTGCGTTCGAACTGGCCGGTATTCTTCTCGTTGATACGGAAGTAGGTGGACAGTTCCATCGGGCAACGAACGCCCTTCGGCACGAACACGAAGGAGCCATCGGTAAAGACGGCGGCGTTCAGCGTTGCGTAATAGTTGTCGGTCGTCGGCACGACCGAACCGAGATACTGCTTGATCAGTTCGGGATGCTCTCGGATGGCTTCCGAGATCGACATGAAAATCACGCCGGCCTTCTGAAGCTCCTTCTTGAAGGTCGTGACGACGGAAACCGAGTCGAAGACCGCGTCGACAGCGACCCTCGGCTTTTCGACGCCGGCCAGGATTTCCTGTTCCTTCAGCGGAATACCGAGCTTCTCATAGACTTTCAGCAGCTCCGGATCGACTTCCTCAAGCGAGGACGGGCCGGTCACGTTCTTAGGGGCCGCGTAGTAGTAGATGTCGTTGAAATCGATCTTGGGATATTCGACACGCGCCCAGGTCGGCTCTTCCATGGTCAGCCAACGCTTATAGGCATCGAGACGCCATTCCAGCATCCATTCCGGCTCGTTCTTCTTGGCCGAAATGAAGCGAACGATGTCTTCCGAAAGACCTTTGGGCGCCTTGTCCACTTCGATAACGGTTTCGAAACCGTATTTGTACTGGTCGATATCGATCCCACGGACCTGATCGATCGTTTCCTGGACAGCAGGCATGTCATTCTCCAAATCTTGCCGGTTCAAATTCCGGCAATTTCGTCATCTTCTCGGGGGGACAGTGCCTCCCTTATGTAGGCGCCAGAAGGCCGTTTTCACACCTTTTGGCAAGCGGAAATTTGTATTTCCGCCATTTTCGAAACCGCCTAGGCGGCAGCCCCTGCCGGCTTGCGGCGGGCGGCAATTTTCGTGAAGGCGGCGATCGCGCGATCGATATCCGCCTCCGTCGTTTCCGGCCCGAGCGAAATTCTCAGCGCACCGAGCTTCGGATCATGGCCCATGGCCGTCAGAACATGGCTTTCGCCGACTTTTCCCGAAGAGCAGGCCGAACCGGCGGACAGCGCGATACCTTCCAGATCGAAAGCAATCTGGCCGGTCTCCGACTTCAGACCCGGCAATGTGAAGAAGCAGGTATTCGCCACGCGCAGAACGGAAGCGCCATGGATGAGCGCATCGGGCGCCGCCCGCACCATGCTGCCTTCGAGACGATCGCGGAGGATGGCGATCGCGGCATTACGGTGATCCAGGTTTTCATGGACAGCCT
Organism: Neorhizobium populisoli; assembly: GCF_019430945.1. GTDB lineage: Bacteria > Pseudomonadota > Alphaproteobacteria > Rhizobiales > Rhizobiaceae > Neorhizobium > Neorhizobium populisoli. The sequence continues at coordinate 64,345 of NZ_JAHYCB010000001.1, forward strand.
CCGCGGCTGCGCCAAAACCGACGATCGCGTGAAAATTCTCGGTGCCGGAGCGATGGCCCTTTTCCTGTCCGCCGCCGCGGATCAGCGGCTTCGGCATCAGTATTTCGCCGCGCGAGATGAGCGCGCCGACACCCTTGGGGCCACCGATCTTGTGAGAAGACAGGATTAGGAAATCGGCATCCAGTGCATTGATGTCAACAGGAATGCGGCCGACCGCCTGGACCGCATCGACGACCATCAACCCGCCATGGGCGTGAGCCAGCGCCGCAGCCTTGGCAACCGGCTGGATGATGCCGGTTTCGTTATTGACCAGCATGACGGCGACCATCGGCATGCCAGTGCTGCGATCGTGAGCAGTCAAAGCGTTTTCAAGGGCTTCGAGATCGATGATGCCCTCAGGCGTGACTACGACTTCCGTAACGTCAGCCGGGTCGAACCGGCCGCCCTCGCGGATAGCCAGATGTTCGATCGCCGAAACGTAAAGCCGGCTCACATGAAGGGGCGCACGGCCCATCCGGAAGTCCGGTGTCAGGATGTGGTTGGAAGCCTCGGTCGCACCGCTGGTGAAGGTGACATTCGCCGGTTCGGCGCCAACCAGTGCCGCGACGTGGCGGCGCGCCTTGTCGACGGCGGCACGGGCCGAACGGCCCTCGCCATGCACCGAAGACGCATTGCCCGGCAGCTGCAGCGCATCGATCATGGCGGCGCGGGCCGGCACGCTCAAAGGCGCCGTCGCGTTCCAGTCCAGATATATGCGGTTCAGAGCCATTGCCTGATCGGGTTCCGTGTCTAGATAGCTGTCTAACGACATATAGGAGGGCTGGACCGCATTTTCCTTGAAATTTCGGCCAGCCATGCCTTAAGAGACGTCACATCGGGCACCGCAGGACGGATGCCCAAAGTTTCGAATGGTTCTAAACTGTGTTTTAGAAAAGCTGAGCGGCTTCGTCAAGTCAAACTCGACGTCGTCAGAGCCGATATGGCAGCCGGTTTGGAACCAGAGCACGCACGCTGACCGGAGTACCGATGCCCGAAGTCATTTTCAACGGCCCCGCAGGCCGCCTGGAAGGCCGTTACCAGCCCTCCAAGGAAAAGAGCGCCCCGATCGCGATCATCCTGCATCCGCACCCGCAGTTCGGCGGCACGATGAACAACCAGATCGTCTACCAGCTCTTCTACATGTTCCAGAAGCGCGGTTTCACGACGCTCCGGTTCAATTTCCGCGGTATCGGGCGCAGCCAGGGTGAGTTCGACCATGGTGCGGGCGAGCTTTCCGATGCGGCCTCTGCGCTCGACTGGGTGCAGAGCCTGCATCCCGATTCGAAGAGCTGCTGGGTTGCCGGTTATTCCTTCGGCTCCTGGATCGGCATGCAGCTTCTGATGCGCCGGCCGGAAATCGAAGGCTTCATGTCGATTGCGCCGCAGCCGAACACATACGACTTCTCGTTCCTCGCCCCCTGCCCGTCGTCCGGCCTGATCATCAACGGCGACACGGACAAGGTCGCGCCGGAGAAGGACGTCAACGGCCTGGTCGAGAAGCTGAAGACCCAGAAGGGCATCCTCATCACCCACCGCACGGTCGAAGGCGCCAACCACTTCTTCAACGGCCAGGTGGAGACGTTGATGGGCGAATGCGAGGATTATCTCGACCGCCGCCTGAATGGCGAGCTGGTGCCGGAACCGGCTGCCAAGCGCATCCGCTGAGCGGAAATCGGATTGAACTCGAAACGGCCGCTTCTGCGGCCGTTTTTATTTGACGGACCGGATCGGCGTCGGGCCGGCAAAACCTGAAGGCCGGGACTGCCGGACGCGATTTCGTCCTGAGCGTTTGGCCTCGTAAAGCGCCATGTCCGCATCGCGCATGGCATCCGCCAATGTGCCGCCTTCGGCAAGTTCCGCGACCCCGAAGCTTGCGGTCACGGTGAGAGACTCGGGCAAGGCGGCGATCGAAATCCCCAGCGTTCCGCTTCTCAGCGCCTGGGCAAGCAGTACGGCCATGTCGACCGTCGTGTTCGGCAGGAAAAGCGCGAATTCCTCGCCACCGATACGGCCGATCACCGCATTTCTCGCAGCGCTCGCCTGAAGCAGGTCTGCGAAGGCCTGGATGACGAGATCGCCGGCATGGTGGCCATAGGTATCGTTGACGCGTTTGAAGTGATCGAGATCGCAGATGACGACGGTATGCGGTCGTCCCGAAGCAGCCGAGATCGCCACGTTCACGCCGTTCTCGAAACCGCGCCGATTTGCGAGCCCCGACAAAGCATCCTTTTCCGACTTGCTCCGCTCATCCGCCATGATTTCAAGAACCAGGACGGACAGCATCGTCAATCCGACGGCAACGACCAGGACGGCGGTCGAACTTTGCGAGATCAGCGCGTAATTGGTGTTGATATAGTCTCTTGCCGTCGCACCCGATCCCGCGATGACCGCAAAGGCGGCCTTTGCGAAAAAATGCAGCCCGGTTGCCGCCAACAGGCCGCCCAGCGCGCGATCGATCGGCAGCCGACGGCTGGAGCGGAAGACCACCGCGGCACTTGTCAGGATCACCAGGGCAAATGGTGTCTGGTAGGAAAACGCATGGATGGCCGTGCTGCGCGGCAATTCGTAGATGACCACGTCAAGCAGGATCGAAGCGACGAGAAAGCACAACGCCCAGACCGGGCTCACTTTCGAACCATAGAGATCACCGACGCCGACGCGAAGGAGAATCATGCCGCCGAGCACGGAAGCGAAGGCGCCGATCGCCCAAAATTTTGTGAAATCCGTGTAGGCGACAAGCAGTTCGCAGATGGCCGACAGCGACGCAACGCCAAAACCGGCCGCGAACCAAAGCGCCGCGGTTCTCGATCGGCTTCGGGTCGAAACGACCGCGAACACCGCTGCAAAAGATGCCGCGATGATGAAATTTACCGCCAGGAAAAAAGCTGCCCCGTTCATCAACCCATCAATGCAGCAAAGCCGCAACACCCGGTTACCGTGTCCCGGGCGGATGTTAGGATTGCATAAAACAAGAAATCGTTAATGTCCAAAATATTGGTGCATCATTGCTGCAGAAGCTCCCCTAACGGCAGGCATTCATAACGTTGATGGCGCGCAGCATCACTTTTGAAGTGATTGCGGGACTTTTTAAAGTGATTACCGGCTGAAACAGTGGTAGAGGCGCGGCGTCCATTAAAAACACATCCTGCCAGAGATAGATCATGTCCAGGTTCAAGTCCGATTTCCTCCGCACGCTCGACGAGCGCGGTTTCATCCACCAGATCTCCGACGAGGCTGGTCTCGACGAACTGTTTTCGAAGGAAATCGTCACCGCCTATATCGGCTTCGACCCGACGGCGCCGAGCCTGCATGCCGGCAGCCTGATCCAGATCATGATGCTGCATTGGATGCAGCAGACAGGCCACCGTCCGATCTCGCTGATGGGTGGCGGCACCGGCATGGTCGGCGACCCGTCCTTCAAGGACGAAGCACGCCAGTTGATGACGCTCGACACGATCGAAGGCAATATCGCCTCGATCAAGCGGGTGTTCTCCAACTACCTGAACTACGGCGACGGTCCCAAGGACGCGCTGATGATCAATAACGGCGACTGGCTGCGCGAACTCAACTACCTCGAATTCCTGCGCGACGTCGGCCGGCATTTCTCGGTCAACCGGATGCTGTCCTTCGAGAGCGTCAAGACGCGCCTCGACCGCGAGCAGTCGCTGTCCTTCCTCGAATTCAACTACATGATCCTGCAGGCCTACGACTTCGTCGAGCTTGCCAAGCGCACCGGCTGCCGGCTGCAGATGGGCGGCTCCGACCAGTGGGGCAATATCATCAACGGCATCGACCTCGGTCACCGCATGGGGACGCAACAGCTCTTCGCCCTCACCTCGCCGCTACTGACCACGTCGTCCGGCGCCAAGATGGGCAAGTCGGCAACCGGGGCGGTGTGGCTGAACCCAGACATGCTGTCCGCCTACGATTTCTGGCAGTATTGGCGCAACACGGAAGACGCGGACGTTTCGCGCTTCCTGAAGCTCTACAGCACGCTGCCGATGGATGAGATCGCCCGTCTTTCAGCGCTCGGCGGCTCGGAGATCAACGAGGTCAAGAAGATCCTGGCGACGGAGGTCACCGCGATCCTGCACGGCCGTGCCGCCGCCGAAGAAGCTGCCGAAACCGCACGCAAGACATTCGAAGAAGGCGCGCTTTCCGACAACCTGCCTTCGATCGAAATTCCGGCTGCAGAACTTGAAGCTGGACTTGGCGTTCTCACCTTGATCGTCCGCGCCGGTCTTGCGACCTCGAACGGCGAAGCCCGCCGGCATGTCCAGGGCGGTGCGGTGCGCATCAACGACCAGCCGGTCAGCGACGAGCGCCGGATGATCGGCAGCGGCGAGATCACCGGTGATGGCGTGATCAAGCTGTCGCTCGGCAAGAAGAAGCACATTCTCGTGCGCCCGGCCTGATCCAGCCGGTTGTCTCTCCAGAAAAAAGGGCCGCGATGCGGCCCTTTCGCATTGATGGATGGCGCATCAACCGCCGGACGGCTTCTGCACTTCGGCACCGATCGTCCCCGCTTCGCGGATGGTCGATGCGAGGCGCTCGGCGAATTCCTGGCTGAGATTGGAAATCAAGAAATACTGATTGGTAGTCGGATTTTTAATCGTCGGCAGCCAGACGGCTTTGCCGTTGACTTCTATGGCAACTGTTTGACCGACATTGTCGGCAGTCAGGCGCTGCAGGGCTTGGCTGGACGCTTCCGACAAACGCACGACCACGCTGTAGGAGCCATCGCTGGGATCGCCCTTCACCTTGACGTCAAGAACGTCGAGATTTTCCGCTCTCGCGACGCCAGCGGAAACAATCAACAATGATAGCCCGAATAATATTGATTTCATTATGCGCTCTCCTCGACAACCCGGGCGAGATAGCGCTCACAGAATGGACGGCAATATTATTGGAACTCGAAGATCTGCCGGAAGATGCCGGGGGCGATGAGTGACAGCGGATTGACCGTCAGCTTCGGCTTGTCGAACTGGCCCTCGAGCTTAAAGGTGATGCCGAGCAGGCCGCGGTCGCGGCCGTTGCCGAGAATGGCGCCGATCAGTGGCAATTCGCCAAACAGCCGGTTCAGTCCATAAGCCGGCATGAACGTTCCCGTCATGTCCATATTGCCCTTGCCGTCGCGCACGAGCCCCTGGAAGGTCGCGCCGATCTGCTCGCCGCGCACCACACCGTTATCGACGGCAATAGCGCCGTTGCGATAAAGCAGGCTCGCAAAGCCACGCTGGAATTTGGCGCTGGTCACATCGATATTGCGCTTGGTGGTAGTATCGAGGCTCCGCCCCTCCTGGTCGGCGGTGGAGACCAGCGATTGAAGCTTCTGTTCGTTGACGAGTGAGAAATTCCGCAGATCGACCGAGCCGCTCCAGCTGTCTTTACCTTCCGACTTCAGCCGCAGGTTCATCAGCCCGCCGCGCATGTTTTCGTAGAGGTTCAGGAAGCGTATGACGGCACCGGCATCGCCACTGGTAATGGAAATCGTGTCGCCGGCGGCCATTTCACTGACGACCGCCTGGCCGCTCGGCGTCGCTCCCGAAAAATCCGCGGTCGAGATCGTTCCGCCGCGGCTGGAAACCAGTAGCGACACATTCGAGATGGCCTGATCATTAAATCCGATCAATCGGTCGAGCTTGGCGCGCACGGTGGTGTTGCTGCTGTCACCGTCACGACTGCCGCCGCTCTTGCCACCCTTGTCGCCGCCTTTCAGCCTGCCGATGATCGGACGCAGATCCACGGCCGAGCCGTTGACCGAAACGTCAAAATTGCCCTTGGATCGCTTGATCGAAACGGCATAATTGTCGCTCGGAGAAAGCTGCATGCGGGAAAAATCCGCCGACGACAGGCTGTTGCCGGCGAGCGCGATATTGCCCCTGGCGCCGAAGCCATCGCCAGTCAGCTCGAAATTGCGGATATCGGTGTGGTCGGAATCGCCTGCCAGCTCGAACTGCGCCTTGGCTGGGATGCCACCGCCCTTCGTCCATCCGAGCCACGGCACGGAAAGCGTCGCGCGGCCAAGATCGAGTGCCACGGCCTGGCGGTTTTCATCGATGCGCGTCAGCTGGGCGGTGACGGTCCCGTCTATCAGGTCAGACAGGCCCGGCGCCAGCTTTTCGCGCTGGTCATTGCTGAGCGTAGCCTTGATGACCCGTTCGCGCTTGACCGGCGAATTGCTGTCGATCGGTTCGACAAGCGCGATGTCGGCCGGAACGTCATCGATCGTCCCCTTCGCCGCCAACCGCGCCGCCTGGGTATCGACATCCAGCGTACCGTCCATCATGCCGATCCGCCGACCGGACAATTGCTGCTTCAGTCCGACATCGTCCAATTCGACGTGGGCATTCCAGGTCGGCTTCGGAGGGTTGTGAGCCTGGATGAGGCCCATGTGCGCCTGAAGGTCCACCTTGGCATTCCCGGTAAAGTCATCCGGCTTGAAGCCCGTCCCCTTCAGTGCGTTGATCGGCCGGAAATTCGAAAGCTCGGTGACGGCATCGGCCGGCCCGTTGAGCTTGAGCGCCAGATCGGCCATCAAAGGCTTCGTGTAGGTGGACGGAATGGTGAAACGCCCGTTTTCGACCGCCACGAAACGTCCCGACGGAAAGAAGGAGGCGGCGCGCGCGATATCCACCTGCAAATGCTCGCCCCTGAGTTCAAAACGCCCGTCGATATCGCGGAGCGGCGGCACGTCACCCGGCAGGTTGAGGCGGGTGTCAGCGAGATCGAAGCTGATCTGCAGCTCATTCCCGTTGAGTTCCATCGGTATTCCCGGTCCCTTCATCCGCCCGGCCGGAATGAACACGGCGATCGACCCGTTGGTGATGTCGCCGCCGAACATGTTGTCCATCACCCATTCGCGCGGCTTGCGGGCCATCCAGAAGGGCCACAGCTGCTTGACGCCGGTCACCTGCATGTTCGGCAACTGCGCGCCGAAACTGATCTCCGGCGACTGGTTGTTGCCGAAGCGGACCTTCAGCGAGCCCACCATGCGGCCCATCGGGCTGGACACGCCCATCTGGTCGAACTGCAATTCGCGGTCGACGGTCAGATAGCGGCCATTGGCCTTCAGATCGAAATGGGCCGGTTGCTCGCCTTCGGTGGCGCCTGTCGCGGTGCCGCCGCTCACCAGAAGGTCCAGCCCAAAACCGAGCCGCTGATCCGACGGGTTGATGTGGTTCAGATCGACGACCGCGCCGGTGAACGGCAGGATCGTTGGACCAAAACGGGCTTCGGACTTTCGCAGTTCGATCGAGTTTTTGGAAAAGTCGTAGGCGACATTGATATTGGCGCCCGAAAAAGTCTGCTCCAGCCCGTCGAAATAGAAATGCCCCGGCGACTGTCGCAGGGTCGCGGTCATGGCGGGGTTGGTGTTTTCGCGCGCCCTCACCGCCGAGAGGTCGAGGTCGAGCGAGCCCTCTATGCCCTCGCGCGGTGTGCCGTCATCGGCGCGCTGCAGCAGGAAAGGCGTGACTTCGAGGCCTGACAGCTTGGCGGAAAGCGACGTCGTTACCCCGTCGACGGCTTTGGACGCGGCCTTCAGCATGGCCTTGCGGCCATTGAGGCTGATCGTACCGTTGACATGGACGTCGCCGTCATCGCCGCGGGCCAGTTGCAGTTCGTTGACGGCAAGGGTGATCGGCGTGCGCCCCGGCGGTGCCGGAAGCAGGATCTCGATGCCGGAAATCCGCACCGAGCCGGTGCCGGTTCTTTCGATCAGACCTCGGGCCTCATCAAAGCGCTGGAACGCCTGTTCCAGCAACTCCGGCGTGGCGTCGATCCGCACGTCCGACATCGGCAGCGGATCGCCCGACGGCAGTTGCGCGGTATCGAGCCGGATACGTTCGGCTGCCAGATACTGGATGGAGATGCGACCGGTCACGAGAGCGAAAGGATCAACGGCAAGCCGCATAGCACCGGCTCGGCTCAAATGCTCGCCGGTCGCCTTTTCGACGATATCGACATCGCGTGCTTCGAGCGCCAGCCGCATGCCTGAATCGAAGCGGATCGCCGTCGAGCCGACAGTCGCGACATAGCGGGGGCCGATCGCATCGTTGAGAGCGCTCTGGGCGCGGGCAGACAGGGTCCCGTCCACCGCGCCGGTTTCGATCGCCACGAATATGCTGCCGATAGCCGCGATGACCAGCATGACGAACAGCATCGCGATTTTGCCGAATCGCACATAACGAACCGGCGGCCTCGGGCAATGGACGATGATCGGATCCTCGACCTGGGCCGAGGGCATTTCATGCAGGGGAACGATGTCCTTCCGGCTGAAATTGACCCTTTCTCCGCGAATTTCCGCCATCCGGTGCGATCTTATCTTTCTGTCTTCGCGAGCGTTTCAACCGGAACCTCATGATCCGGGCGAGTGATCTGGACGCCAGCGGCGCCAGTATATACCGATTGCGGCGACATTGACTCAGGATGCCGGCAAAAGAAAGGAAATCCATGTCCGAATTGGCAATTGGCAAGAAGGCTCCCGATTTCGAGATTCCGCGCGACGGGGGCGGCACCGTTTCGCTCAAATCCCTGGCTGGCAAGCCGGTGATTCTCTATTTTTACCCCAAGGACGACACCGACGCCTGCACCAAGGAGGCGATCGCTTTCACGGGTCTGCTGCCCGAATTCGAGAAGGCCGGTGCAACCGTGATCGGCGTCTCGCCCGACAGTGTCAAGAAACACGACAAGTTCGCGGCCAAGCACAATCTCGCCGTCGTCCTTGGCTCGGATGAAGACACTGCCCTTGCCAATCTTTACGGTGTCTGGAAGGAAAAGAGCATGTATGGCCGCACCTATATGGGTGTGGAACGCACGACCTTCCTGATCGGCGCCGATGGCAAGATCGCAAAGATCTGGCCGAAGGTGAAGGTCGCGGGCCATGCCGAAGAGGTGCTGGAAAGCGTCAAGGCGCTCTGAGCTGCTTGTGTGAAAGGGACAGAATGTCGGGAGAGTTTGCGATCACTTCGCTGCGGGGCGGCGCCACGACGGCGATCCTCTCTGCCGATCTCGACATCAAGACACGGCTTGCGCAGGAGGCCGCCACCCGCTGGTTCGAACGGCGGCTGTCTCTGCGCTCGCCGCTCGACCCGCCGCTTCCCGAACGCCCAGGCCGTCCGGCAAAGCCCGAACTGGTGCCGCCGAAGGCCGTCGGGAAACGATCCCTTCATACGGTGAACGGCCGGATCGCAACACTGCATGCGATCGCCCATATCGAACTCAACGCCGTCGATCTGGCGCTCGACATCGTCGCCCGATTTGCGACGGAGCCAGTGCCGAATTCCTTCTTCGACGGCTGGATGCAGGTGGCATTCGAGGAAGCCAAGCACTTCCGTATGGTACGGACCCGTCTCAACGAACTCGGTGCCGATTACGGCGATATGCCGGCCCATGACGGGCTTTGGCAGGCGGCTCATTCCACTCGCAACGATCTGACGGCGCGGCTTGCCGTCGTGCCACTTATCCTCGAAGCCCGCGGCCTCGACGTCACGCCCTCGCTGCAGGCGAAGATGCGCGAGACGGGCGATATGGAAACTGCCGCCATTCTCGACGTCATCTACAATGACGAGAAGGGTCACGTTGCGGTCGGCGCCAAATGGTTTCGCTTTCTCTGTGCCCGCGAGAAGAAGGATCCGGCCGCGACATTCAAGGAACTGGTGCGCGCTAATTTCCGCGGCTCGCTAAAAGCGCCCTTCAACGATATAGCGCGTGCCGAGGCCGGCCTGACCCCGTCATTCTACCGTTCGCTGACATCGACCAGCTACGCCTGAAACACCCGGCAATAAAGCATTCGTTAACCATAACCATGTGTAATCCCCACAAAGGGAATAGCGGCCGACGAGTCGCATCTCGGGGAGACGCGCGTGGCGAAAGGTGCAGACAACAGGGTGTTTGGAAAGCGCGCGCCCCAGCACGTCCTCATTCTGGCGAGCGGCGAAAAAATCCGCCACATGACCATCCGGCCCTGGATGGCGGCGCTAACCTTCTGCTTCGTTGCCGTGTTCGCGATCGGTTACCTTGCCGCCACCTCATACCTTGTCATCCGCGACGATCTTATCGGCGCGACCATGGCGCGGCAGGCGCGCATGCAGCACGATTACGAGGACCGCATCTCGGCCTTGCGCGCCCAGCTCGACCGCATCACCTCGCGCCAGCTTCTCGACCAGCAGGTGGTCGAGCAGAAGGTCGAGAAATTGCTGGAGCAGCAGGATGCGTTGTTCTCACGCCACGGCAAGCTCGGCTCGCTCCTCAATCGCGCCGAAGAATCCGGCCTTACGTCTCCCGAAACACCGGCTTCCCCGACCCTTCAGGCGCCGACCAGCGAGCGCCAGGCCTCCCTTTCAGGCGGCAGCGGCGGGCTGAACGCGATCGACAAGCTGCTTTCGGGTGAGAACTCGGCAACGCCGCTGCAGGCGACCACTGCGCTTGGCTATACTCCACTGCGCGAAAACGTCGCCGACCGGGCGGACAGGGTGTTTTCCAAGGTAACGCTCTCCTTGAAGAATATCGAGAAAGAACAGCTCGCCAAGATTACCAATCTGACCAGTGGCGCCGCTGATACGGCGGACGCGATCACCGCCATCCTGCGACGCACCGGCGTCGATGTCGCATCCGCGGCCATCAAGCCGCAGGTCGAGCCAACCGGCGTCGGCGGCCCCTATGTGGCGCCGATTACCAATATCACTGCCTTCGACGCATCGCTGGACGAGCTCGACTCGCAGCTGAGCCGTCTTGAAAAGGTGCGCGAGACAGCCCGCGAGCTGCCCTTCGGCAACCCCGCCCCCGGGCATGAAATCACCAGCCGCTACGGCAACCGCATCGACCCTTTCCTCGGCCGCCTCGCCCTGCATGCCGGCATCGACTTCCAGGCTGAAACCGGCCAGGACGTCAAGGCAACCGGTGCTGGCAAAGTGATTTCCGCCGGCGTCGCTGCTGGCTACGGCAACATGGTCGAGATCGATCACGGCCAGGGCATCACCACCCGTTACGGCCACATGTCCAAAATCCTCGTCAAGGAAGGCGATGCGATCGAGGCCGGCGACATTATCGGCCGTGCCGGTTCCACCGGCCGCTCCACCGGCCCGCACGTGCACTACGAGGTTCGCCGCAACGGCGACCCGATCGATCCGATCCATTTCCTCAATGCAGGCATGAAGCTCACCACCTATCTCAACTGAGCTCTCTTCCGAAGGTTGTCTTCCTATCGGGCAGTTCTTTCAGGATGAACGGTAGCCGGCTTGCCGGTTTAGCATCTTCGTTCACCAATGCGCCCGGCAATCTCCCTGCTTTTCTTGACTTTCAGGCTTTTTGGTCCTATGTCGCGGGCCAGTTGTCGACAAGTCTCGCTTCGACCCCACAGTGTTCGCTTAGAACCGGAACGGAAACAGAATTTCCTTTGACCACATTTGCTGATCTTGGCCTGAGCCAGAAAGTCCTTTCCGCGGTTACTGACGCGGGTTACACAATCCCTACTCCGATCCAGGCCGGGGCAATTCCGCACGCTCTGCAGCGCCGCGATATCTGCGGCATCGCGCAGACGGGAACGGGTAAGACGGCATCCTTCGTTCTGCCGATGCTGACGCTTCTGGAAAAGGGCCGCGCCCGCGCTCGCATGCCGCGCACGCTCATTCTTGAGCCAACCCGCGAACTGGCCGCCCAGGTGGCGGAGAACTTCGACAAATACGGCAAGAACCATAAGCTCAACGTCGCACTTCTGATCGGCGGCGTCTCCTTCGAAGACCAGGACCGCAAGCTTGAACGCGGTGCCGACGTGCTGATCTGCACGCCCGGCCGCCTGCTCGACCATTGCGAGCGCGGCAAGCTGTTGATGACCGGTGTTGAAATCCTCGTCATCGACGAAGCAGACCGCATGCTCGACATGGGCTTCATTCCGGATATCGAACGGATCGCCAAGATGATCCCGTTCACCCGCCAGACGCTGTTCTTCTCGGCCACCATGCCGCCGGAAATCCAGAAGCTCGCCGACCGGTTCCTGCAGAACCCGGAACGCATCGAAGTGGCAAAGCCCTCCTCGACCGCCAAGACCGTGACACAGCGCCTCATCGCCTCGCACAACAAGGATTACGAGAAGCGCGCCGTGTTGCGCGATCTCATCAAGTCGCAGGACGATCTCAAGAACGGCATCATCTTCTGCAACCGCAAGAAGGACGTCGCCGATCTTTTCCGCTCGCTGGAACGGCACGGCTTCTCGGTCGGCGCCCTGCATGGCGACATGGACCAGCGTTCGCGCACCACGATGCTGGCGAACTTCAAGGATAACAAGATCACGTTGCTGGTGGCATCCGATGTCGCCGCGCGTGGCCTCGATATCCCCGACGTCAGCCACGTCTTCAATTTCGACGTACCAATCCACGCGGAAGACTATGTCCACCGTATCGGCCGCACCGGCCGTGCCGGTCGCTCTGGCGCTGCGTTCACGATCGTCACCAAGTCCGACACCAAATATCTCGACGCCATCGAGAAGCTCATCAACGAGAAGATCGAATGGCACAGCGGTGACCTTTCGGCCCTCCCGGCGCCGATGGAAAGCCATGACAACGAACGCGGTGGCCGCAAGGGTCGCGATCGTGATAAGGACCGCGGCCGTGGTCGCCGAAACGATTCGGCACGCGGCGATTCGAGTCACAAGGTTGACACGAAGAGCGTTGATAATCAGATCGAAGCAGCCGAAGAGGCAATTGTGGAAGCTAGGGTGGAAAACGTGAGACCGGAGCGCAAGGCAGACAGGAAGCCGCAGAACAACGGTGGCAACCGCAACGCACGGCCGAACCCTGCAAATGACGACAATCGCGAGCGTCGCCGTTATCGCGACCATGACGACGGCCCGACCCCGGTCGGCTTCGGTGACGATATCCCGGCATTCATGCTGATCGTCGCAAACGCCGTTAAGGCCTGATCTTAAGCCCCATGTCCGCTAAACCCGGCATTGATTTCCCTGGCGTCGGCGCCGGGCTCGTTATCCTACGCGAGGACGGCAAAGTTCTGCTTTGCCGCCGCCTCAAGGCGCCGGAAGCGGGTTTCTGGAATATCGTCGGCGGCAAGGTGGATGTGATGGAGCATTCCTCGGACGCGGCGCGTCGCGAAGCGCAAGAGGAAACCGGGCTGACCATCGGCAAGGTGGATTTCCTCTGTATGGCAGAAGAAATCATCGAGGCGGATCGTCAGCACTGGATCTCGATGATCTACGTGACCCGCGACTTTACGGGCGAACCCACACTCACCGAACCAGACAAGCTTTCCGACATCGGCTGGTTCGATCTCAAGGACCTGCCGCAACCGCTCTCGGCCTTTTCCGCCAAGGCATTCGCGCATCTCGCCTGACGATCCGCGCATCGCGGCCACGGCCTGGATTTCCCAAGCCTGAAAACACGAAAGCCGTTCCGGCTGGGCCGGAACGGCTTATCTTGATGAAAATCGCTTTTCAGAAATCTGGACGCAATTTCTATCGATCTCTCGAAGAACTACATCCCCCAGTACGAGAGGATAATAAGCCTGCCTTAGTGTTTTGGACAACCCCCGAAATCTAGCACTGTGGCTGCAATACATCCCCGTGGTGATTTTCCGCTACGTCATACAGCCGTCATGACTTCGCATTCACGCGCTCGGCAGCTTCGAACGCGAGTCGCGCCCATTTGCGCATCTCGTCTGGATCGTCGAACGCTTCCTCTGGGATAGTCCAATAGGGCATGGGCACCGCCGTGCCCTTCTTGTTTTCGTAAACCCATTGGCGTGCGCCGGCAGCCGCGAATTCCGGGCCGCTGACTTCGTCCGCCTTCAACATAATCTCGTCGCGCAGATCGACCGCGATGATCAGGCCCTGGTGGTAGATGCCCTTGCCGCCGAACATCCGGCGGATCGAGACCGGGCCGAGCCCTTCGAACATTTCCTCAATGCCGGCATTGTCCATCACTTACCCCTTCAATACGCCGCCTGCGGCCGTTACCGCTTCGGGCGTATCGACATCGAGATGCGCCGCCGGTCCGATGTCAATATCGATCACAGACAGGCCGGAATTTTCAATAAGCGCGCGGGCACCGACATCGCCTTCGAGCCGGAGCACCGCATCATAGGCAAGTCTCGGCAGGATGATCGGGTTGCCGCGTTTGCCATCCGACACCGAGCGGACGACGACACCACCGCCGGCTTCGCGAAATGCCCTCACCAACAGGTCGATATGCGCGGTCGTGACGCCCGGCATATCGGCGAGCATGACCAGCACGCCATCCCTGGAGGAAAGCTCCGGCACGGAAAAACCACGAACCAGTGAGCTTGCCATGCCCGAAGCATAATCCGGATTGAAATAGCTGCCGATGGCAAGGCCGGACAATGCAGCCTCAATCTCTTCGCGGCGGTGGCCGGTGATGGCAACGACCGGTGATGCCTGCGACGCAAGCAGCATCTGGGCAGAACGTCTGGCGAGCGGAACGCCATCGAATTCCGCCAGCAGCTTGTGCGGTCCGTCCTTGCCCATGCGGCTGGCGCGGCCGGCGGCGAGCATCAAGCCTCCAACCGACAACTCGGTCGCCTTTGCCTTGGGATTATCGCGCGGCAGCGGCCGTGTGGGAATCTCCATCAACAGGCCGCCGACACCCATGCCGGTGAGATCGAAGGAGGTCGGGGTTTCTCCGGCCATCAAGCGGTTCAGAACCCAGTCGAAGCCGTTTTCCTTCGGCGAGCGGGCGCAACCCGGCGCACCGAGGACAGGAACGTCGCCGATACGGCCGAGAACCAGAAGATTGCCGGGATCGACCGGCATGCCGACATGCTCCACTTCGCCGCCGGCACGACGGATCGCGGCGGGAATAACATCGTCCGGATCCGCCACAGCGGAAGCGCCGAAGACGATAATCATAGCCGGCTCATTAATTTCATAAGGCTTAAGTTCCTGCAAAACCTCACTCAAACGATCGGACGAGTGCGGAATCCGGATCTCTTTTGTTAGCCGGCTACCTGAAATGGCGAGGCGCTGCTCAAGCAGGCGCGCGGTACGATCCATTACCGAAGTCTTCAGCGATGGCAGCTCGGTTGCAACCAAAGTCACCGCGCGGGGATGGAAAGCCTTTACCTCGAACGCCGTCGATTCTGCCAGAAGCGCTGTGGCCTGATCGATCTTTTTGCGGCCGACCGCCAACGGAATGATCTTCACCGTGGCGACCATGTCTCCGGCACGCACCGCCACATGGTCGGCAAGACAGGCAAGCGTGATCGCCGGGTCGATGCGGTTCAGCCCATCGACAACGGCCTTGTCGGCCACGAACAGGCCATCGACTCTCGCATAGATATTCACCCGGCCAGTCGTCGCCTCCGAGAAGCGCAAATTATCCGGCGCGATCGCTGCGGCGATGGTCGCGGCCGCCTCATCTTCCAGAATGTCGCCATCATCGAGCCGCACCGCAACGACGGAATTGACCCCCTCGCCGGCAAGACGCGCGATATCGTCGGCCGACAGGATCTCGCCTTTCGAGAGACGGCCGGCGGGCAGCCTTATGCTATGGGCCAGCACCACGCCTTCGGCTTCGGCAAGTTCGAATGTCCCGTATTTCATCAGGTCACCTTGTGGCGACAAGGTCGCGGCGGCGGAAGGCCTGGACGATCTGGGAAAGCGTCGCGAGCGCAATCTCGGCCGGGCTGGCGGCACCGATATCGAGGCCGATCGGGGCGGCGATGCGGCCGATTTCGTTATCAGTGCGGCCCATTTCCTTCAGCCGCTCGACACGTTTGGCGTGGGTCTTGCGGCTGCCGAGCGCACCGACGTAGAAACAGCCGGCTTTCAGGGCTTCCGACAATGGAAAATCGTCGATCTTCGGGTCATGGGTGACCGCCGCAAGCGCCGTATAGGCATCGAGCGGCCTGCCTTTCAGAACGTCCTCCGGCCAGTCGGCGATCAGCTCGACGCCGTGGAAACGTTCCTCGGTGGCAAAGGCCGTACGCGGATCGATGATGGTGAGATCGTAGCCCGCCACCGGCGCCATTTGCGCCATCGCCTGGCTGATATGCACGGCGCCGATCACCACGATGCGCGGCGGCGGCAGATGGGCGTTGAGAAACAGCGCCTTGCCTTCGACCTCAGCAGTCGTCGCCTTGCCGCTGCGCAGCGCCTTGCCGACTTCTTCGCCGAGTGGGCCGGCGACCGTCTCACCCTCGACGATCACCTCGACCTTGCCGCCGGCAAGATCGGTGACGACGACGGCGGCGCGGCGGTCCTGGCGGGCCGCATTCAGCTTCGTCAATGTATCGAGCTGCATCAGCCGAGCCTTTCCACGAAAACACGGATACGACCACCGCAGGAAAGGCCGACGCGCCATGCCGTTTCGTCGGCGACGCCGAATTCCAGCATTTTGGATTGGCCGCTTTCGATGACGTCGAGCGCCTCGGTGATGACCGCGCCTTCGACGCAGCCGCCGGAGACGGAGCCTTCGAAATTGCCCTCGCCATCGATGACGAGATGACTGCCGGCGGGACGCGGAGCAGAACCCCAGGTCTCGACGACAGTAGCGATCGCCACGTCGCGGCCCGCGGTCTTCCAGTTTTCAGCAGTCAATAGCGGGTCGAGAGTTTCGGTAACAGTCATGCCACCCTCCTCATGTCGAGATATCGCCGTGGATCGGCATTCTTTGTATGATCATCCGACAATGCCTTGGCAAGATCGGCAAGCGACTGCAGATTGTGGACGGCGCGAAATTCATCCACATGCGGCAGCATGGCGCGCACGCCTCGGGCACGAGCTTCAAACCCGTCGAAGCGCAAAAGCGGGTTCAGCCAGATCAGACGGCGACAGGAGCGATGCAGCCGGTCCATTTCCTTTTCCAGCTCTTCGACGCCTTCGCGCTCCAGTCCATCGGTGATCAAAAGCACGACAGCGCCTTGCCCCAGAACACGGCGCGACCAGAGCCGGTTGAACTCGGCAAGCGTCGCGCCGATCCGGGTGCCGCCGGACCAGTCACGGACAGCACCGGTGCAGGCGGCCAGCGCTTCGTCCGGATCGCGGCGACGCATCTGGCGGGTGACGTTGGTCAACCGCGTGCCGAACAGGAAGGTGTGGACGCGGGTGCGCTTTTCCGTCAGCGCGTGCAGGAAATGCAGGAAGATGCGGGTGTATTGGCTCATCGAGCCGGAAATATCGGCGAGAACGACGAGCGGCGGCGGCGCGAGTTTTCGTTCTCTAAACTTCGGTAGGATGAGGTCACTGCCGCTTTTCATCGCCTGGCGCATGGTGGCGCGCGGGTCGATCACCGGTGGGTGACTTGAGGCACGGAAGCGGCGCATCACGACCTTGTCGAGCGGCAGAGCGAGTTTCTGAAGCTCGCGCCGGGCCTGCGCCAGTTCGGCGGCCGTCATCTGGGCAAAGTCCTGCCGTTTCAGGATTTCGCTGGCAGACGTGGTGAAGCGGGAATCGATTTCGATTTCCGGCGGCTTGCGGTTCGGGCGCTCCGGCTGATCGGCGGTCAAGGCATCGCTGACACGGGTGGCGCCGGCCTTCTGCTTTTCCCGCTCGCGATTGTCAGTCGCCTTCGGCGACATCATCGCGATCATCTTGCCGACCAGATCGCGCGAGCGCCAGAACAGTTTGAACGCTTCGTCGAAGACCGGCTGGTCCTCATGGCGCTTCACGAAGACGGCAGACAACGCCGCATGGAATTCCTCGCGCGAGCCCATGCCGATCGCGTCGACGGCTGCAATCGCATCGGCGGCAGCGGCCGGGCCGGTCTTCAGTCCGGCGCGACGCAGGACGCGGGAGAAATAGACGATGTTTTCCGCAAGTCGGCCTTCAGGGGTGAAAGACACAACGGGCTCATCGCCGCCGGCCGGGACCGGCGAAACAATCACTCCGTCCTTGTCCAAACCAGTCGCCATAGCCCTATCCCGTTGCGTGCAGTTCAGCCTTGACTTCGGACAGCACGCGCTCACCCTCGCCGGCTTTCACGCGGGCGATATCGTCCTGGTATTTCAACAGCGTTCCGAGCGTATCGGCGATGGTTTCCGGATCGAGCGCGATGCGATCGAGTTCGGTAAGCGCGGTTGCCCAATCGATGGTTTCGGCGACGCCGGGGTTCTTGAAGAGGTCGAGGCGGCGCAGTTTCTGCACATAGGCCACCACCTGCCGCGACAGGGTCTCGGCGCATTGCGGCACCTTGCGGCGGATGATTTCCAGTTCCTGAGCCGCATCCGGATAATCGACCCAGTGATAAAGGCAGCGCCGCTTCAGCGCGTCATGAATTTCGCGGGTGCGGTTGGTGGTGATGATGACGATCGGCGGCTCCTCGGCCTTGATCGTGCCGAGTTCCGGAATGGTCACCTGGAAATCGGAGAGCACTTCCAGAAGGAAGGCTTCGAAGGCCTCGTCTGTGCGGTCAAGTTCGTCGATGAGGAAAACCGGAGCCGGACCGCCCTTTTCGCCAAGCGCCTGCAGGACGGGGCGGCGGATCAGGTGGCGTTCGGAAAACAGGTTGGTTTCGATCGCCTTACGGTCCTTGACACCAGCGGCTTCCGACAACCGGATGTCGAGCATCTGCGCAGGATAGTTCCATTCGTAGACGGCAGACGAAATATCGAGGCCTTCATAACATTGCAGGCGGATCAGCGGGCGGTCGAGCGCCTTGGCCAAAGTCTTGGCGATCTCGGTCTTGCCGACGCCGGCCTCACCTTCGAGGAAAAGCGGTCGCTTCATCTTCAGCGCCAGGAAAATCACCGTCGCGAGCGACCGGCCGGCAAGGTAATCCTCTCCCCCCAGCATGGCGACAGTCTCGTCGATGGAAGCGGGCAAGGCGCGCGTTTTTCCTTCGGACATCATTCATTCCTCTCGAACGGCGTTCTATAATGTATGAAAGCCGCGGTCCAGATAGATGAGCGAGGGATTGGCCTCGCCGAAATACATTGCCTTCACCTCACCGAACATCACGAAATGCGTCGAGACGCGTTTGATGTCGGTCAGCCGGCAATCGAAGCTGACGACGGCATCGGCGAGTACGGGCGCACCGGTTTCCAGCACTTTCCAGTCCGCAATGCCGAACCGTTCTTCGGCCGGCACGCCGCTCAGGCCCGCAAAGGCGGTTGCCAGCGACTGATGGTGCGCGGCAAGCGAGTTCAGCGCAAAGACGCCGCTTTTCTCGAAGATCGCGTTGTTCACATTGCTGCCGTTCAGGCAGACGAGCACGGTCGGCGGATTGTCCGAAACCGAACAGGCGGCCGTCACGGTCACGCCGCGCCTCACACCCTCGAATTCCGTCGTCACCACCTGTACATGGCCCGCATATCGCGCCATTCCGTTGCGATAGAGGATTGGATCGAGGAGAGGTTTGTCCGGCAAGGGCATTCCCAATGGCATTGGATATCTGTCGGTGACTGCAATGTCCGGATGCCGCTTGATGGCGACCGTTCATTCACATGTCACAACCTTCGCCAAGATATGGTGGCAATTATGCCTGATGTCCACGCCAGCTGGAGCTTTTTACCGGAAACGGTTCGACGCGATGGGCGATTCCCTTTGACGGATGCGCAGGGAAGGCTAAATGTCATTTCGGATCAAAGAATTCCCAGGCTGAATGCCGGGGTCGGAATACCAGGAAAAGCATGACAGCACGACGTTTTCTCATCGCCGGATTGCTGGCTTCGTTGCTCGGATGCGGCCCATTCCTCGGGTATGCGCCGGCATCGGCTGCGGTGATCGGCGTGGTGGCGCCAAAATCCGGTCCTTACGCCCCACTCGGCGCGCAGGTTTTCCAAGGGGCGCGGGCAGCGGCGGAAGCCGCCGGCGACACCGTTATCGAGATCGATGAAAGCTGCGACGAGGCAGGCGGCGTTGCCGTGTCAAAGGGACTTACGGAGGCGAAGGCCGCCGTCGCCATCGGCTTCCTCTGCGTCGAGACATTGTCCACCGCCCTGCCCCAGCTCAAGGCATCCCAGATTCCGGCCATCACTCTTTCGGTACGCTCCAAGATCCTGATGGAAGACACGCTGCGTAACGGCTGGCCTTTCTTCCGCATGGCACCGGCCGAAGGCATGGAAGCTGCAAAACTGTCCGAAACGATCCTTGCCATCTGGAAGGCGGAGCCGATAGCCATTGTCGAAGACGGCACGATCTATGGGCGTGAACTGGCAAGCGCCATCCGCCAGCGCCTCGAACCGATGGGCATGCAGCCGATCTTTACCGATACGTTCCGTCCCGGACAGGAACAGCAGGTGGCACTGGTGCGCCGGCTTGCCAAGGCAGGCGCCACGCATGTCTTCGTCGGCGGCGATCGCAACGACGTGTCGATCATCGCCCGCGATGCGGCATCGGAGAACATTCCTTTGTCGATCATTGCCGGCGACACGATGCGGGCCGCGAACCGTCCGGTGACGCTGCGTGACGGCGTGATGGCAGTTGCCTTGCCCGACTATTCCGTACTTCCTTCCGCCGGCGCGGCAGTCGCGGCGCTGCGGGCGAAAAACATCGACCCGGACGGCTATATGCTGCCGGCCTATGCGGCGACGGAACTGGCGCATCAGGCGATCATCGCCTCGGCGGGAAAGCCTGCAATGGCTGCGATCGCAAGCGGCAGTTTCAATACCGCCATCGGCACGATCGCCTTCGACAAGAGCCATGAACTGAAGAACAATCCCTTCCGGTTGCTGGAATGGCGCGGCTCGACGCTGGTGCTTTCGCATCCCGCCACGGAGTAAGATTCGTCGCGGGCAATTGTCCCCCGGCAAGCGGGATGCTAGAGGCGTTTCCGGGCTCTTGGGAGAGCCGACAACAGGAGATCTTTTGCCCCATGACAACCCTGCCGATCCGAATTGCCCCATCCATTCTCGCCGCCGACTTCTCAAAGCTCGGACAGGAAGTGAAGGATGTCGTGGATGCCGGCGCGGAATGGGTGCATCTCGATGTCATGGACGGCCATTTCGTGCCGAACATTTCCTTCGGGCCTGACGTCATCAAGTCGCTGCGGCCTTATACGACCGCCTTTTTCGATTGCCATCTGATGATCTCGCCGGCCGACCCCTATCTCGAAGCCTTTGCCAAGGCCGGCTGCGACGGCATTACCGTGCATGCGGAAGCCGGTGCGCATCTGCACCGCTCGCTGCAGACCATCCGCGCGCTCGGCAAAAAGGTTGGCGTGACGCTGAACCCGGCGACGCCGCTTTCGGTCATTGAGAACGTACTCGACGACGTCGACCTGATCCTGATCATGAGCGTCAATCCGGGCTTCGGCGGCCAGAAATTCATTCCGGCGATGAACGACAAGATCCGCGCCGCAAAGGCGATGATCGGCAACCGCCCGATCGAGCTCGAAGTCGATGGCGGCATCACCGCGGACACGATCGGCGCTGCAACAAAGGCTGGGGCTAACGTGTTCGTGGCCGGTTCTGCGGTTTACAAGGGCGATGGAATCGCTGCCTATCGGGACAATATCGCGCGGCTCAAGACCGCAGCAGAGGACGGGCGCAGATGAAGTGGAGCTTGCGATCTTCCATCCCGGCATGTGCGGCGATCTTTTTCGCCGGCTCCGCATCGGCGGGCGATATCGCAAGCATGCGCTCGATCGGATTTTCCTCCGACGGCCAGACTTTCGCTTATGAGGAATATGGCGTTCAAGACGGCTCCGGCTTTCCCTATGCCAATATCTACGTTCTCGATCTTTCCAAGGACACGTTCCTGCCCGGCACGCCGTTTCGCGTCCGGCTGGAGAACGAAGGCGCAAGCGTCGCCAAGGCGCGCTGGCAGGTCCGCAACGATGCGGATGTAATGATCGAGACGCACGAATTCGTCAATCATCCAGCTGAAATCCTCGCCTACAACCCGATCACCGATGTCGATGGCGACGCGCACCGCATACGCTATCGCAGCGTCTCGGCCCTGCCGGCCATCGGCGAGCCCAATACGCTGGTCCTGGAGGAATCGCCCGAGCCGCCGGATACCGCCTGCGAAGGCATCGTCGAACGGACCGCGTCTTTCCGACTGCGTTTTACCGAGCGTGACGGCAAGCCGGTCAGTCAGGTCGTTCATGACGACGAGCACGTGCCGGCCTCGCGCCGTTGTGTCACCAGCTACAGACTTGGCGGCATCATGAGCGGCACGACGCCGCGCGGCGCGAAAGTCGAAGTCGCCATGGTGCTGGTGTTGAGCGCCGGTTTCGAAGGGCCGGATGGCCGTTGGATCGCTGTGCCGATCAAGACCATTTCGCCAGACCTGCAATAGGCCTGCTTGAAAAAGCTAACCCTGAAAATTGCGGATTTGGTCCGCAAACTTGAGCTTACCGCCTGTTCCTGTTACAGCGGCGGCGATATTCCATACCGCCTTCCTTGGCCGACTTTCCTGTAGGATACGACAAGCCCATGATCCCCCGTTATTCGCGGCCTGAAATGGTCGCCATCTGGTCGCCCGAAACCAAGTTCCGCATCTGGTTCGAGATCGAGGCACATGCCTGCGACGCGCTGGCCGCGATCGGCGTCATTCCGAAATCGGCTGCCGAGACCATCTGGGAAAAAGGCGGCAAGGCGGAGTTCAACGTCGCCCGCATCGACGAAATCGAAGCCGTCACCAAGCATGACGTCATCGCCTTCCTGACGCATCTGGCCGAATTCGTCGGCCCGGATTCGCGTTTCATCCACCAGGGCATGACCTCTTCCGATGTGCTCGACACGACATCCAACGTCCAGCTCGTCCGCGCCACCGATATCCTGATCGCCGGCATCGATCGGGTGCTTGCGGCGCTCAAGACCCGAGCTTTCGAGCACAAGGATACGGTCCGCATTGGCCGCAGCCATGGCATCCATGCCGAGCCGACGACAATGGGCCTGACCTTCGCCCGCTTCTATGCGGAGATGGACCGTAACAAGACGCGTCTGCTAGAAGCTCGCGAAGAGGTCGCGACCTGCGCGATCTCCGGCGCTGTCGGCACGTTCGCCAATATCGATCCGCGTGTCGAAGAACATGTCGCCGCCGCTCTCGGCCTGAAGCCGGAACCGGTCTCGACGCAGGTCATCCCGCGCGACCGTCACGCGATGTATTTCGCGACGCTCGGCGTCATCGCCTCGTCGATCGAAAACGTCGCGATCGAGATTCGCCATATGCAGCGTACCGAGGTTCTGGAAGCGGAAGAGTTCTTCTCGCCGGGCCAGAAGGGTTCGTCGGCCATGCCGCACAAGCGCAACCCGGTCCTGACGGAAAACCTGACCGGCCTCGCCCGCCTCGTGCGCATGTCGGTGGTGCCGGCCATGGAAAACGTAGCGCTCTGGCATGAGCGCGACATCAGCCATTCGAGCGTCGAGCGCGCCATCGGCCCGGACACGACCGTCACCCTGGACTTCGCACTGAACCGGCTTGCCGGTGTCATCGAGAAGCTGGTGATCTATCCGGAAAACATGCTAAAGAACATGAACAAGTTCAAGGGCCTGGTCATGAGCCAGCGCGTTCTTCTGGCGCTGACGCAGGCGGGTGTTTCGCGTGAAGACAGCTATCGTCTCGTGCAGCGCAACGCGATGAAGGTGTGGGAAGAAGGCAAGGATTTTCTCGAGGAATTGCTGGGCGACCAGGAAGTGCGCGCCGCACTTTCGGAAGCCGACATTCGCGAGAAATTCGACCTAGGTTATCACACCAAGCATGTCGATACGATCTTCAACCGGGTGTTCGGCGAAGCCTGATAGGTTTCGTTGCAGGTAAGTTTTGAATCCCCGGCCGCTCGCGCAGCCGGGGATTTTTGTTGGGGCTATACTCGCCAAAAACTCAACGTCATCCTCGCCCTTGTGGCAAGGATCCAACCACCTTTTCTCAGACTCTACGTCCCTGTTTGGCGAGACGCTTCGCCCCTCTCAAGCCGCAGGTATCACCAGCCGGCGATAAAGATGCCAGGTCGAATGGCCGAGGATCGGCATGATGACCGCGAGCCCGGCGAAGATCGGGATCGTGCCGACGACCAGAAGTGCGGCGACGATCAGGCCCCAGAGCGCGACCGGCACCGGATTGGCAAGTGCTGCGCGGACACTGGTTTCTATCGCCACCCCGGCACCGACGTCACGATCCAGCATCAGCGGGAACGCGACAACGGTCGTTGCCAGCACCACGACCGCGAAGACGAAGCCGATCAGGTTGCCCCAGATTATCATCGATATACCCTGCGAGGTAGTCAGTACATCGGAGACGAAAGCGCCGATCGAGGCCGGTGCGGTGTCGCCGAAATACGCGGTGTAGAGCGCCTGCGCGATCAGCAGCCATGCGACGAACAGCACGACCAGGAAGAAACCGACCGCCAATATCGACGGCATGGCCGGCGAATGACGGACGTCAAGCGCATGACGCCAGGACGTGTCTTCGCCCATTTCACGACGGCGGCTGATCTCGTAAAGGCCGATCGCCGCGATCGGGCCGAGCAGCGCGAAACCGGACATCAGCGGAAACAGGAGCGGCATGAGATTGGCGCCGGTGCTCCAGACGGCCAGGAATATGCCGGCAATCGGATAGATCAGACACAGAAAGACGTAATGCGACGGCCTCTCCATGAAGTCGTTCCAGCCGAGCCTCAGCGCCTCGCGAACATCCTCGACGCCGATCTTCCTCACTGCGGGGCGCAATAACCCTTCATGGGCGCCGGCCATGACATGAAATGCGGTCATAGAGCTTCTCCTCATCGCTTCTGCCACGGCAGCGCCTCCCCAGCGCATGCCCCCCGATACATGATAGACGTGGCAATCGTTGAAAACCCGGTCCGCCGACAGGCGGGATCGGCAACATATCATAGGGCCGCGTGCCGGTGCATTTCGGCTGGCAGAAGCCGAGAAGCTTCAGCAATCGGCAGAGAAACCATAGCAAATTTTATAACCGCTGTCGCCTCCCGCCTTGACTTCCGAGCCTTCGCCCCTCACATCGCGCCGCATGAAAGCATCCGAAGCCGATATTCTGATCATTCCCGGTTATACTAATTCCGGACCGACCCACTGGCAGACCCGCTGGGAACAGAAGCTCGCGACCGCGCGACGCGTGGAGCAGGCCGAATGGTCGAAGCCCGTCAAGGAAGACTGGGTCGCAAAGATCGCCGAAGAGGTGAATGCCTGCGAGCGTCCGGTCGTCCTGGTTGCCCATTCGCTGGGTATTCCTTCCGTCGTGCATGCCGTTCCACTGTTCAAGAAACCGGTGGCCGGTGCGTTCTTCGTTGCCCCGCCGGAGGTCGACAACCCGGCAATCCGCCCAAGACACCTGACGACGTTCGGCCCCTACCCGCGCGATCCGCTGCCGTTTCCGACCTTGACCGTTGCAAGCCGCAACGATCCCTTCGGTTCATATGAGCATGCGGACGACATCGCTGCCGCGTGGGGATCGCTGCTGGTCGATGCCGGCGAATCCGGTCATATCAATGCAGAATCTGGACATGGGCCGTGGCCGGAGGGTACGATGGTCTTTGCCCAATTCCTCAGCCGCCTCAAAGCATAGGCTATTCCGACCGCTTGCCTCCAAATTGCCCGGGTGTATTAATTCGAACGGCAATCTTAAGTCGGATTTAATTGGCGATTGCTAAATTGAGGCCTCAACTTTTGTGAGCCAGGCCGGTGCCAATGCCCTCGAATGCAGCTCCACGCCCCCAAGATCCCGCCGCCGGAGGCGAGATCGGCATCGTGAAGACTTTGTTCGAAACAGTGCCTTTTCCCGTCGCCGTGGTCGATGAGAACGGTGCATTCCTCTTCCACAACGAGACCTTCGACCGGGATTGGCTGGAGGGCAACCGCAAGCCCGAAACATTCGCAGAGATCTTCGACACGGACGGCTGCGAGCAGCTGCGCAACGCCCTTCGCGACTGCGGCGAAGACAATGTGGGCAAAATCGTCGAGTTGCGGCTTTCAGCGGCCGACGGCACGATCCGCTGGGCGCTGGCATCGCTTTCGCCGCTTGGCCGAAGCCTGAGAGGCCGGCTGCTGACGGCCGTGCATCTCTCCGATATTTCCGAGCGGAAACAGCAGATCGAGGATCTCGCCGATCGCGAGAGCCGCTGGAACAACGCGCTGGTCAGCTCCGTCTCCGGCGTCTGGGACCACAATTACGCGACCGGCCAGAAATATTATTCGCCGACCTGGCGCAAGATTCGCGGGCTCGCACCCGAGGACCCGCTGGCGGCAAGCACGGAAGAATGGCTGCAACTCGTGCATCCGGATGACCGGGACTACGTCATCCACGCCATGGCGCGCCAGAATGCCGGGGACCCGGACTATACGGTTTTCGAATATCGAGAGCGCCACAAAAAAGGGCACTGGATCTGGATCTTGTGCCGCGGCGCCTGCGTGGAATGGGACGAGACCGGCAAGGCGACACGGGTCGTCGGCACAGACACGGATATCAGCGGTCGCAAGGCTGCTGAAGAAGCCATGGCGAGGATGTCTCGCCGCCTCGATATGGCACTCGAAATTTCCGGTATCGGCGTCTACGAATCCGATTTTGAAACCGGTCAGGTGGATTGGGACGAGCGGATGTTCCGCATCTACGGCATGGAAAAGACCGAGGAGGTCGTGATTGGCGGCCTCTGGGAAAGCTTTCTCCATCCCGATGATGCCGCACGCGTGCAGGCCAATGTTCTCGACAATATCGAGGCGGGTAAACGCTTTTCAGACCAATACCGGGTCATCCTGCGGGACGGCACCGAACGGGTGGTCCGCACCCGGACCATGTCCTTCATCGACAGCAACGGCCACAAGAAAATGGTCGGCGCCAATTGGGATGTGACGGCCGATGTCATGCTGCATCGTGAGCTCGAGCGCGCCAAGACGCTTGCCGAAGCCCGTAACCGCGAACTCGAAACGGCCCGTATCCGCATCGAGCACAATGCGATGCACGACTATCTCACCGATCTGCCAAACCGGCGTTATCTCGACGAGATGCTCGACCGGGTGGCGGCGGAGTGCAACCGATCGGGAGAAGGCATCGCCATCCTCCATATCGATCTCGACCGTTTCAAGCAGATCAACGATACGCTCGGCCACAGCGCCGGCGACATGATGCTGAAACATGCTGCCAGAACCCTGAAAACGAGCCTGCGCGAAGGCGATTTCGTTGCCCGCATCGGCGGCGACGAGTTCGTCATCCTGTCGAAATTCCAGGGCTCACCGCGCAAGCTGTCGCATTTTGCGGACCGCATCATCCGGGAATTGCGCAAACCGGTTTCCTACGAAGGGCATGATTGCCGGTTCGGTGCCAGCATTGGGATCGCCTGCGAAACCGGTCGTGACATCGACGCGCGGCAATTGCTGCTTAACGCCGATATCGCGCTCTATCGCGCCAAGCATAGCGGCCGCAACCGCCATGAATTCTTCTCGGCCGATACGCAGAACGAGATCATCAGCACCAAGCGGCTTTCCGACGAAATCCTGATTGCGCTGGAGCGCAACGAGTTCATTCCGTTCTACCAGCCTCAGTTCGATGCGAAGACACTCAACATTGCCGGCGTGGAAACGCTGGCGAGATGGATGCATCCGGAGCAGGGCCTGCTGACGCCGGACAAGTTTCTCTACACCGCCGAAGAACTGGATGCCGTTTCCGCCATCGATGCGATGATCCTGGAAAAGGCGCTTGAAGACTTTCGCGGCTGGAGAGAGGGCGGGCTGAAGATTCCCAGGCTTTCCGTGAATGTCTCCTACCGGAGACTTCATGATGCCGCCCTGCCCCGCAAGCTCAAGAAGCTGGATATCGAACCCGGCACCGTATCCTTCGAGCTGCTGGAGTCGATCTTCCTGGACGACAGCGGCGACGATGCAGCTAAAAATCTGGCCCGCCTGCGGAAACTCGGCATCGGCATCGAGATCGACGATTTCGGCACAGGCCATGCGTCGATCATCAGCCTGATGCGGCTCACTCCGGATGCGCTGAAGATCGACCGCGAGTTGGTGCGGCATGTGGTGCAGTCGTCCAAGCAGCGCAAGCTGATCGGCTCGATCATCGATATCGGCAAGTCGCTCAATATCAAGGTGGTCGCCGAAGGCGTCGAAACGGCCGACCATGTACGCATCCTGCGCGATCTCGGCTGCGACCGCCTCCAGGGTTATGCCCTGGCCCGCCCGATGCCGCCTTCCGCCCTTGCGGATTTCATTCGCGCCGAAAGCTGGCGCTAAGCTGTTAAACCGCCAAAGCGCAAAACGACGAAAGCCGCGCCCGGCCGGACGCGGCTTTCTTTAGATCGGCAATGGACCGATTACTGCTGTTCGATCTGGGCGACCGCCTCGGTGAGCAGGTCGATCATCTTGGTGCGAATGTCCTGATCGGACACCGATACGCCGCCGGCATCGAAATCGCCGCGCAGCTTGCGGAAGACGTCCTCGTCGCCGGCTTCTTCAAAATCGGCAACCACGACTTCCTTGGCATAGGCTTCGGCGTCGGCCTTGCCGAGCAGGCCAGCGGCCCACAGGCCAACGAGCTTGTTGCGGCGGGCAACCGCCTTGAACTTCAGGTCCTGATCGTGGGCGAACTTGTTTTCGAAGGCTTTTTCGCGATCGCTGATGCCAGCCATATAGGGTCTCCCAAAAGTAAACTCTCGTTCGACCCCATAATCAAAATGGGGGCCGAGTGCAATCGGCGGCAGCGGAAAACCCGCGCCGCCGGCATGAAATCTGGATGACAATTACCGGAGGTAGTCGTCAGGCGGTCCGCAGGATCAGGCGCGCTCCATTTCCCCGACCACGTCGAGAAGCAGATCGTGCATCTTGGTCTGCAGTTCGTCATCGAGAACCGTGACACCCGCCACGTCGAAATCGTGACGCAATTTGCTGGCTATGTCGTGCGCAGCCTTGTCATCGAGCGTCGAAAACACCAGATCCTTCGCGTAAGCGCCGGCATCTGCAACACCGATCAAGGATGCGGCCCAGAAGCTTGTTGCGGCGTGATTCCGCACGGAACTGAAAGGTCTGTTCATAGGCGAATTTATCTTCCAGGGCTCTGCCCCGGTCACGAAGAGCGTACACCATTATTGTTCCCTGCTTTTGTTGTTTATTACTGTCCGTTTCATTTGGGACGTCGTGATTGATACAGAAAAAGCTTTCATAATGGGTGTAGCCTCAGGCTGAATGATTCCTGATTGCGCTTCGTCAAAACCACCTCGCCCCCAAGCCATTCGGAGGCCCGCATTGTGAAATCCGATCTTTTCCGATAAGGGACCGCTCAATCGTCATCCATTGCGCCCGCGAGGGGCGCCAACAACGAGATAAAAATCATGAACCGTCGCCGCCGTATCTACGAGGGCAAGGCCAAGATCCTGTATGAAGGCCCCGAGCCGGGAACGCTGATCCAGTTCTTCAAGGACGACGCCACCGCCTTCAACAAAAAGAAGCATGATGTCATCGACGGCAAGGGCGTTCTCAACAACCGCATTTCCGAATACCTCTTCACCCATCTGAACAAGATCGGCATTCCGACGCATTTCATCCGCCGGCTGAACATGCGCGAACAGCTGATCAAGGAAGTGGAGATGATTCCGCTCGAGATCGTCGTGCGCAATGTCGCCGCCGGCTCGCTCTCCACCCGCCTCGGCATCGAGGAAGGCGTGGTCCTGCCGCGCTCGATCATCGAATTCTACTACAAGTCGGACCAGCTGGCCGATCCGATGGTGTCGGAAGAGCACATCACCGCTTTCGGCTGGGCAAATCCGGCCGAACTCGATGACATCATGGCGCTCGCCATCCGCGTCAACGACTTCCTGTCCGGCCTCTTCCTCGGCGTCGGAATCCAGCTTGTGGATTTCAAGATCGAATGCGGCCGCCTGTTCGAAGGCGACATGATGCGCATCATCCTCGCCGATGAGATCTCTCCCGACAGCTGCCGCCTTTGGGACATGGAGACGAAGGAAAAGATGGACAAGGATCGTTTCCGGCAGGACCTGGGCGGTCTTGTGGAAGCTTATTCCGAAGTTGCCCGTCGTCTCGGAATCATCAATGAAAACGAACCTGTCCGCGGCACCGGCCCGGTTCTCGTCAAGTAATATTGGGGGTATATCAGTGATCAAGGCACGCGTGACGGTCACGCTCAAGAACGGCGTTCTCGATCCGCAGGGCAAGGCCATCGAAGGCGCCCTCGGCAGCCTCGGTTTTGCGGGCGTCGGCCAGGTGCGTCAGGGCAAGGTCTTCGACCTCGAACTCGACGGCGCCGACAAGGCGAAGGCCGAAGCCGACCTGAAGGCGATGTGCGAGAAGCTGCTCGCCAACACGGTCATTGAGAACTACTCCATCGCTCTCGATTGAGAGCCCGTTACGGAGCCTTCGGGCTCCGAAGCACTTTCTGGAACCGCCTCGGACGCAATCCGAGGCCTTTGAGGTTTAAGCCGCCCCATGAAATCCGCCGTCGTCCAGCTTCCCGGTCTCAATCGCGATCGCGACATGATCGCCGCACTCACGAAGATTTCCGGCAAGGCGCCGATCACCGTCTGGCAGACCGAAACGGATATCGCCGACGACGTCGATCTGATCGTCATTCCGGGCGGCTTCTCCTATGGCGACTATCTGCGCTGCGGCGCGATCGCGGCCCGCATGCCGATCATGCAGGCGATCAAGGACAAGGCCGAAAAGGGCGTCAAGGTTCTCGGCGTCTGCAACGGCTTCCAGATCCTCGTCGAGGCTGGCATGCTGCCGGGCGCTCTGATGCGCAATTCCTCGCTGAAGTTCGTGTGCAAGGAAGTGAAGCTCGAAGTGGTCAATGCCGAGACCGACTTCACCCGCGCCTATGAAAAGGGCCAGGTCATTCGTTGCCCGGTCGCCCATCACGACGGCAACTATTTCGTCGATTCGGAAACGCTGGCCGGCATGGAAGACCGTGGAGAGGTCGTGTTCCGTTATGCCGACGGCACCAATCCGAACGGCTCGATGAACGATATCGCCGGCGTCATGAACAGCCGCGGCAACGTGCTCGGCATGATGCCGCATCCGGAAAACCTGATCGAAATGGCCCATGGCGGCAGCGACGGCCGCGGCATTTTCGCTTCGGCGCTGGATGTGATCGCCGCAACCGCCTGACAGTGATTTCTGTCCTCCACTCGACAACACCATACAGGTCGCTGATGTCCCGTTCTTATCGCCTTTCCGCCGTTCTTTGCCTTTCTGCGGCGGGAATGATGCTTGCCGCCTGCCAGTCGGAGCGTCCGTTGTCATCCCCGAATCGGGCGGCATTGCCGACGATGGAACGCGTGGCGCTGGCTGCCAATGCCTGCTGGTTCAAGTCGCAGGATCCGGCCTTCAAGGACTATCGCCTGGCACCGGAGCTCAACTCGTTCTCCGGCCGCCCGCGCATTCTGGCAGTTCCGCGGCACAGCCCGGAATCGCGCCCGATGCTCGTCGTCCAGGCCGAGGGCAATCCGGCAAAGCTGGATGCATTCGGGCCCCTCATGGATGGTGCAAACAGCGAGAGAATCAAGCGCGACGTGCTGCGTTGGGTCGGCGGAGCCAGCGGTTGCTAAACCCGCATCGGCGGCCACGTCTTCTGACATAAATCTGTTGCAAACCTGCACCGTGGTCATCGAAATCTCCTGTTTCCGGAGAGCCCCTTTAAGTCCTTCTTAAACTTTGCTGGACGGACTCTTTTCATAGGAATAGCAGTTGTCACATCGGAGAAGGGCGGGTCGCTTTGTCGTGATTCGCACCGACCGCAAAACGCGGGCCGCATTGGGACGTTGTGAATGAAAAGCACAGTATTCGCATTGGCAACCGGGGCGACCCTTGCCAGCCTGGTTTCGCCTGCTTCTGTCTTTGCGCAAGAACACCTGCTTGATGAAGTGCGCGTCGGCCTCTCCGGATCGATCCAGAAGGGCAAGACGTTCGAGCCCGGCGTATTTCCGTCCGCTACCGTTTTCTTCGACCCATTCGACCAGCGTCATGCCCAGAGCTTCTTCGACCATATGCTGCGGCCGCGCGTTCATGTCGGTGCGATCCTCTCCACGACCGGCGGCGCAAACCAGGCCTATGCCGGTTTTACCTGGACGGTTCCGCTTGGCGAAAAGTTCTTCATCGATCTCGGCTTCGGCGGGTCGGTGACCGATGCAAGCCTGGACGACCCGAGCAAGCGCCCGGTCGTCGGCTGCCGTTTCAATTTCCACGAGTCGGCCGGGCTCGGTTACAACATCAATCAGAACTGGCGCGTGCTTGCGACCGTCGAGCATTCTTCGAATGCGGATCTGTGCGACGAAAACGATGGACTGAGCTACGCGGGCCTCTCGGTCGGCTACAAGTTCTGAACGAACGAAAAATGCCAAAAGGAAGCGCCGGAGATTTCCGGCGCTTTTTGTTTTTGCCGGCTCCGTCATCTGAACGTTGCACGGCAGCATTTTCCTGTCGCACCTTTCGGCGACATAGGCTAAAGAGCGGCCAAAGCTTGGCCCTTCAATCCAGAGAAGATCATGACCATTCCGAACAGTATCGCGATTACCCCTGAACTCGTCGCCTCCCACGGCCTGAGGCCCGACGAATATCAGCGGATCCTCGATCTGATCGGCCGTGAGCCGACCTTCACAGAGCTCGGCATTTTCTCCGCCATGTGGAACGAGCATTGCTCTTACAAATCCTCCAAGCGCTGGCTGCGCACGCTACCGACCAAGGGTCCGCGCGTTGTGCAGGGACCGGGTGAAAATGCCGGCGTCGTTGATATCGATGATGGCGACGTTGTTGTCTTCAAGATGGAGAGCCACAATCACCCGTCCTATATCGAACCCTATCAGGGTGCGGCGACCGGTGTCGGCGGCATCCTGCGCGACGTCTTCACCATGGGCGCCCGCCCGATCGCTGCGATGAATGCGCTGCGCTTCGGCGCTCCGGATCATCCGAAGACCAAGCACCTCGTCTCCGGCGTCGTTGCCGGCGTCGGCGGTTACGGCAATTCCTTCGGCGTGCCGACGGTCGGCGGCGAAGTCGAATTCGATCCGCGTTACAACGGCAATATCCTCGTCAACGCATTCGCAGCCGGCCTTGCCAAGTCTGACGGCATTTTCCTGTCGCAGGCCAAGGGCGTCGGACTTCCGGTTGTCTACCTCGGTGCCAAGACCGGTCGCGACGGCGTCGGCGGCGCCACGATGGCATCCGCAGAATTCGACGAGTCGATCGAAGAGAAGCGCCCGACCGTTCAGGTCGGCGATCCTTTCACGGAAAAGTGCCTGCTGGAAGCCTGCCTCGAGCTGATGGCGACCGGCGCAGTCATCGCCATCCAGGACATGGGTGCTGCCGGCCTCACCTGCTCGGCGGTCGAAATGGGCGCCAAGGGCGACCTCGGCATCGAGCTTAACCTCGATCAGGTTCCGGTGCGCGAAGACCGCATGACGGCCTATGAGATGATGCTGTCGGAAAGCCAGGAGCGCATGCTCATGGTTCTGCAGCCGGAAAAGGAAGAGGTCGCCAAGGCGATCTTCGTCAAATGGGGTCTCGATTTCGCGATCGTCGGCAAGACGACCGACGACTTGCGCTTCCGCATTCTGCATCAGGGTGAAGAAGTCGCGAACCTGCCGATCAAGGAACTGGGCGACCAGGCGCCGGAATACGACCGCCCCTGGGTTCAGTCGACGGCGCGCGCCGCCCTGCCCGCTTCGCAGGTCGAAGCACCTTCCGACTACAACGACGCTCTCCTGAAGCTCGTCGGCTCCGCCAACCAGTCCAGCCGCCGCTGGGTCTGGGAACAGTATGATACGCTGATCCAGGGCAATTCGCTGCAGCGCCCGGGTGGCGATGCCGGCGTGGTGCGCATCGAACATCATCCGACCAAGGCGCTCGCCTTCTCCTCCGACGTCACCCCGCGTTATGTCGAGGCCGATCCGTTCGAAGGCGGCAAGCAGGCCGTTGCCGAATGCTGGCGCAATATCGTCGCGACCGGCGCCGAGCCGCTTGCCGCGACCGACAACCTCAACTTCGGCAATCCGGAAAAGCCGGAAATCATGGGCCAGCTCGTCGGCGCCATCAAGGGTATCGGCGAGGCGTGCAAGGCGCTCGACTTCCCGATCGTTTCCGGCAACGTCTCGCTCTACAACGAGACGAACGGCGTCGCGATCCTGCCGACCCCGACCATTGCCGGCGTCGGCCTACTGCCGGACTGGCAGAAGATGGCGAAGATCGGTTCTGCCAAGGACGGCGACAAGCTGATCATGATCGGCACCGATGGCAGCCATCTCGGCTCGTCCATCTACCTGCGCGACATTCTCGGCCGGATCGACGGCCCGGCGCCGGAAGTCGACCTGAAGGCCGAACGCCGCAACGGCGATTTCGTGCGCTCGACAATCCGTAACGGCCAGGTGACCGCCTGCCACGACATTTCCTCGGGCGGCCTCGCGCTGGCACTGGTCGAAATGGCAATGGCGTCTGGCAAGGGCATGAAGATCACTCTGACGGACAAGCGCGGCCCGGCACATGCGCTGCTCTTCGGCGAAGACCAGGCGCGTTACGTCATCGCCGTGCCGGCCGATCTCGCCAATTTCGTTCAGGCCAATGCCGAAAATGCCGGCGTGCCGTTCCGCGCGCTCGGCACGGTTTCCGGTGACCGCGTCATCGTCGATACGTTGATCGACGTCGGTGTTGCCGATCTTTCCAAGGCCCACGAGGCCTGGTTCCCGGCCTTCATGAACTGATCCGGAAAATAGCGTCCAAACG
This sequence comes from Neorhizobium populisoli, assembly GCF_019430945.1. GTDB lineage: Bacteria > Pseudomonadota > Alphaproteobacteria > Rhizobiales > Rhizobiaceae > Neorhizobium > Neorhizobium populisoli. The sequence continues at coordinate 98,971 of NZ_JAHYCB010000001.1, forward strand.
GCGCGATATCCGACGAACGGCGGCCCAGTGCCGCCGTTTGCTTTTGCACACGCTTTCAGCGCCAAGGGGTTGAAGCAGCTTTCCCCCGGGCGTATGCATCTGGATTTACTGAAATGAAAAATTAGGCGCACACATGATCAAGCCGATAATGGCCTGGTTGCGGTCATCGGGCCCGACCTGGCAATATAACCGCATCTGGCTGGATGCGCTGATCGCAACCCTGTGCTTCAACGTCATCGCCTACGTGATCTTTTCGAGGATGGGTTACACCACCTTCGAAATATTCGAGGAGGACGGGCCTATCGAAGACCTTCAGTCCCTGTCTCTTGCGATCACCGCCCTGCTTGCCGGCCTGGCGTTCTTCAGAACGCGGGTGCTGGCACGATACGTCGCCGTGACGACGGCCTGCATCGCGTTTGTCTTCTTCATGCGCGAGATGCCAATATGCCGGGGAACTACGACAGTTTTTTGTGTGTCGAAGACCGGTCTGCCGATTTTTATCGGGCTTGCGGTACTAGTCCTGCTGATCGCAACGATTTTCTTCGAACTTCGCCATCGCGGCGGCATCCTGCGGGCCATCCATCCACGCCTTTCCTGGCCGCTCGGACTGATCGCATTCGTGCTGGCGGCCAGTCAGGCCTCCGAACATTTCGACATCGTGACGGCCGAGGAAAGCCTCGAATCCTATGGTTTCATGATCCTCACGATGAGCGCCGTCTGGCTGTTCCGGTTTTCACGAAAGCAGCCGGTCGAACCGCTCAAAGTGCGGGCGCGCGCCGGTTTCCACAAGCTGATGCATCCTTTGTCGCATCCTTGAGAAGACTGCCTGTCATCCAGCTTTGACCCGGGCCACGCTTTGAGGCACTGTGCCCTTTAGAAGAATTCCGCGAATCCGCGGAGAGGAATAAAGGGAAGACATCATGCCCATGCGACCCGGCGAAATCGAAGACATGATCAAAGCCGGCCTTCCCGGCGCCAAGGTCACCATCCGGGATCTGGCGGGCGATGGCGACCATTACGCCGCAGAGGTCGTCGCCGAACAGTTCCGCGGCAAAAGCCGCGTTCAGCAGCACCAGATGGTGTACGAAGCCCTAAAGGGGAATATGGGCGGCGTCCTGCATGCGCTCGCGCTGCAGACATCCGCACCCGCCGAATGACTCCTGTGGTGAGAGCGGTCCAATTTATGGCCGTGGCATTGGGCGCGTTCGTTATCGCCGGCCCGGGATTTACCCAGGAAGTCGAATGCCACGACAACAACGAATATTTCGTCGCTTCCAAAACCCATAGCGGCGATGCCGGTGCCCAATTTGCGATCACGGCACTTAACGGGAAACCCAAGCCCGGCAAATGCGCTTTCGATGCAAAAAAGGCCGACTTCGTGATCGGCAAGCCGGGCGATCCTTTGTGGTTCTCCGCCCAGGCGCGCAACCTGCTGATCCTTTCGCGCTCCACAGGTCCGCAAGGCGACCTGGTCGTCTATGATCTCAAGGCCCGCAAATCCGTGCTCGACGTGCCTTCGGACGATTTTGCGGTCGAGGCCGGCAAGCTCGTTTTCTGGCAGCGCAGCACCACAACGGCGACCAAAAAGAACTGCCCGAGCTTTGCGGAAAACGAGAAGAACGGCATGGGTTCGGTGATTTCCGTTCAAAAGGCCTTCGACATCAAGACCGGTAGCGTGCAGGAACTCGGCAAGAACCGTTGCGACGCGACACAATAAGCGTCATAAGCCGGCTTATTCCGCTGGAATTCCGTTGGCCGCGTTGCTATTTAAGCGGAATGACGCAGCCGCAGCGGTCCTTGAAACCGCATGTGAAAGGATAGGATATGAGCGTTCAAGATTTTATCGCCAATGAAGTGAAGACCAATGACGTGGTTCTCTTCATGAAGGGTACGCCGCAGTTTCCGCAGTGTGGCTTCTCCGGTCAGGTCGTTCAGATTCTCGACTACCTCGGCCTCGACTACAAGGGCGTGAACGTTCTCGCCGACGCCGAGATCCGCCAGGGCATTAAGGACTATTCCAACTGGCCGACCATCCCGCAGCTTTACGTCAAGGGTGAGTTCGTTGGCGGTTGCGATATCATCCGCGAGATGTTCCAATCAGGTGAACTGCAGACTCACATGCAGGAACAGGGTATCGCCGTTCGCGGCGCCGCCTGACATTTTCCGGGCGGCCCTCAATTTCATCCAGGGCCTGCTGAAATCAAAGATATTTTCAAGGCGCCGCTCCCACGGCGCCTTTGACGTTGTTTAGGAAACTGCCCGTGACAAATTCTTCACAAACGGCCCCGGACCGCCTGCGCGGCATGGGACGCGCCGAATTCATCGCCATGATGGCAATGCTGATGGCCCTCAATGCTCTCGCCATCGATATCATGCTTCCCGGCCTTCAGGAAATCGGCGCTTCGCTCGGCGTGATGGAAGAGAACCACCGCCAATATGTGGTTTCGGCCTATGTGTTCGGGCTGGGCTCCATGCAGCTTCTCTGGGGACCACTTTCCGATCGTTTCGGCCGGCGCAAGCCGATGATCTTCGGCGTTATCGTCTATGTGATCTGCGCCATCGGCATCGTTGTTGTGCCGTCATTCGGCGCCATGTTGCTGCTTCGCTTCGTTCAAGGCGCCGGCGCGGCGGCAACGCGGGTCATTACCGTATCGATCGTGCGCGACGTTTTCGGCGGCCGCGCCATGGCGGAAGTTATGTCGCTGATCATGATGACCTTCATGGTCGTGCCGGTCATCGCGCCTGGGACCGGTCAGATGATCATGGTTGTCGGCAACTGGCACCTGATCTTCCTGTTCATGGCCATCGTCGCATCCTGCATCGGCTTCTGGATGTATTCGCGCCTGCCGGAGACGCTCGATCCCGCCGATGTGCGGCCGTTCACGCTCTCCGTCGTCATGGACGGGTTCCGAATCGTTCTGACCAACCGCATCGCGCTCTGCTATACGCTGGCCAGCACCGTCATTTTCGGCGCCATGTTCGGCTTCATCAACTCGGCGCAACAGGTCTATGTCGGCATCTACCATCTCGGCTACTGGTTCCCGGTGGCCTTCGCGGCCGTCGCGGTCTTCATGTCGACCGCATCGTTCCTGAACTCTCGGTTCGTCGGACGATTCGGCATGCGGCGCCTGTCGCACGGCTCGCTCCTGGGCTTCCTGACCATCAATTTCCTCTGGATGATGGTGCAGATCTTCGGCCCGCAGCCGATGCCGTTCCTGCTGTTCCTGGCGTTCTTCGGGCTCGCCATGTTCCAGTTCGGCTGGATCGGCGCGAACTTCAACTCGCTCGCCATGGAGCCGCTCGGTCATGTCGCCGGTACGGCATCCGCCGTTCTCGGCTTCATGAGCACGGTCGGCGGTGCGCTGATCGGCCTCTCGATCGGCCAAGCCTTCAATGGTACGGCCCTGCCGTTGGTCGCGGGCTTCTTCACCGTTTCGGTCATCGGCCTGATCTTCGTGCTGATCGGTGAAAAGGGAAAACTGTTCCAGCCGCACAATCCGCGGATCTGACGATCCGCCCATCCCCAAACATGAAAAAGGCCGGATCGCTCCGGCCTTTTTGCTATCGGGTTCATCTGCTGGGTTCACTTACGCGGCGATGATTTCGTCGTGCAGGATCTGCCAGCTGTCCTTGTCGGTCGCGACCAGAAGGCCACCTTCGAGGTGATGCGGCAGATAGGCCGAACCGTCGAAACGTGCAGCATATCCGCCGGCTTCCGTCCCGACGAGAACGCCGGCCAGATGATCCCAGGGCATCAGCTTGTTGTAGAGCATGAACTGCACATGGCCGCTCGCAAACGTCCGGTATTCGTGGGCGGCGCAGCGATAATTCGCAAAAAGCCGCACCTTGGCGAGATTGGCAAGAATGCGTTCGCGGGTTTCGCCGAAGAAATAACCGGGTGACGCCATGCCGATCATCGTCTCGATCGGACGCGGGCCGGCAACGCTCAGACGGACTGTTTCGCCATCCGGCCGCTTCAGGAAAGCACCAGAGCCCTTTTCCGCCATCACCCAGTCGTCGCCCATCGGATCGTAGATGATGCCGGCCACCGTTTCGCCCTTCCAGACGACCGAGGCCATGACGCCGAAGGCCGGGATGCCGGACGCGAAATTAAACGTGCCATCAACAGGATCAACGATGATCGCAAAATCGGCATCCGCCAGCTTGCCGAGCAGCGCTGGGTCTGCGGCGACGGATTCCTCGCCGATAAAAAGAGCGCTCGGCGCCAGTGTCTCGATCTCACGGCGGATCAGCCGTTCCGCCTGCTCGTCGGCTTCCGTCACAAGATCAGCAGGTTCGCTTTTGGAGCGGACATCATTGCCGCCGAGCCGGCGGAAGCGCGGCAGGATTTCCTGTTTCGCCGCAAGGCGCAAAAGATCGGCAAGCTTCGTGATATCGAGCGGCAGGGTCATGACTATGTCTCGTGTCGTTTCAGTCGGCGGCGGGACCGGCCGAAAGGCCAGCGAAATCGAAGAGCTTCGGATCGAGCAGGTGCGACGGGTTCACATGTGCAAGCGCGCGCAGCATCGTATCCTTGCGACCCGGCATGCGCGTCTCGATATCGGCCAGCATCTGCTTCATCACATTGCGCTGCAGGCCGTCCTGCGAACCGCAGAGATCGCAGGGAATGATCGGGAACTGCATAGCTGAGGCGAATTTCGCCAGATCGTCCTCGGCGCAATAGGCGAGCGGACGCAGCACCATCATGTTGCCCTCGTCGTTCAACAACTTGGCCGGCATGCCGGCCAGCCGGCCACCATGGAAGAAGTTCATGAAAAAGGTTTCGAGAATGTCTTCGCGGTGATGGCCGAGCACCAGCGCATCACAGCCTTCCTCGCGGGCAAGCCGGTAGAGATTGCCGCGGCGCAGGCGCGAACAGAGCGAACAATAGGTGGCGCCCTGCGGCACCTTTTCCTTCACGATCGAATAGGTATCGCGGTACTCGATGCGGTGCTTGACGCCGATCGAAGCGAGATAATCCGGCAGGATGTGTTTCGGAAAATTCGGCTGGCCCTGGTCGAGGTTGCAGGCGATGAGCTCGACCGGCAGCAGCCCGCGCCACTGCAGGTCGAGCAGGACCGCGAGCAGCGAGTAGGAATCCTTGCCGCCGGACAGGCCGACCAGCCAGCGTTTCTGGTCCTTCAGCATGCCGAAATCGTCGAACGCCTGGCGCACTTGCCTAAGCAGCCGCTTGCGCAGCTTGTTGAACGAGACCGAACTCGGCGCATCGCGAAACAGCGCCGGCACGAGGCCTTCCACGGCCTCATCAAGCTCATCCTCGATCACGGCATTCACGCCCATTCGTTCATCCTCAAGCAGTAGCAGGTCTCAAAAGCAGAGAAGCGGGCCAAAGCCCGCTCCTTTATAATCCTCAGGCACCGAGTGCGGCCGCGACCGCTTCGAGCGCCTCACCGGCCTTGGCACCATCCGGACCGCCGGCCTGGGCCATGTCCGGCCGGCCGCCGCCGCCCTTGCCGCCGAGAACGACCGAGGCGATGCGCACCAGATCGACGGCGCTGAAACGCTCCACCAGATCCGGCGTGACGGCGACCACGGCGCTCGCCTTGCCGTCTTCGGAGACGCCGATCAGCGTCACGACGCCGGAGCCGAGGCTCACCTTTGCTTCGTCCGCCAGGCCTTTCAGGTCCTTGGCGTCGATGCCGGCCAGTGCCTTGCCCATAAACTTGATGCCGGCGATCTCGCGGACATCGTCCGCAGAACCGCCCTGCCCGCCGCCCATGGCGAGCTTGCGCTTGGCATCCGCCAGTTCCTTCTCAAGCTTGCGGCGTTCGTCGAGCAGCGCTTCGACGCGGGCGACGACATCGCCCGGCTGCACTTTCAACGCACCCGCGAGCGTCTTCACGCGCTCGTCCTGTTCGGCGAGATAGGCACGTGCGGCCTCGCCGGTGACTGCTTCGACGCGGCGAACGCCGGCGCCGACGGCGCTTTCTCCCAGTACGCGCACCAGGCCGATATCGCCGGTCGCATTCACATGCGTGCCGCCGCAGAGTTCGATCGAATAAGGCTTGCCGGCCTTTCGGCCTTCGACGCCGGTGCCCATGGCCACGACGCGCACTTCATCGCCGTATTTTTCGCCGAACAGCGCCATGGCGCCCTCGGCAATCGCGTCGTCGACGCTCATCAGGCGGGTGGTGACCGGGGCGTTCTGGAGGATGATGGCATTGGCCATGTCCTCGACTTGTCTCAGCTCCTCCGCCGACATCGGCTTTGGATGCGAAACGTCGAAACGCAGGCGCTCGGGCGCCACCAGCGAGCCCTTCTGGGCCACATGGGTGCCGAGCACCTCGCGCAGCGCTTCATGAAGGAGATGGGTTGCCGAGTGATTGGAGCGGAGGCGAGAACGGCGGGTGTGATCGACCGTCAAGGCAACCGCATCGCCGACCTTCAACATGCCCTCGCCGACCGTGGCGATATGCACGAACAAGCCTTCGCCCTTCTTCTGCGTATCGGAAACATCGAGCTTGGCATTGTCGGTCGAAATGACGCCGGTATCGCCCATCTGGCCGCCGGACTCGCCGTAGAACGGGGTCTGGCTGACGACGATCTGGACCTGCTCGCCGGCCGACGCGCTATCGACAGACTTACCGTCACGGACGATCGCCTGGACGACGCCCTCGGCGATTTCGGTGTCGTAACCGAGGAATTCGGTCGCGCCAAACTTTTCCTTGAGTTCGAACCAAACGGTTTCGGTCGCCTTGTCGCCGGAGCCGGCCCAATGCGAACGGGCTTCGGCCTTCTGGCGCTGCATGGCGTCGGTGAAGCCGGCGATATCCACGCCAATTTCACGGGCGCGCAAGGCGTCCTGCGTCAGGTCGAGCGGGAAGCCATAGGTGTCGTAAAGCTTGAAAGCAGTTTCGCCATCCAGCATGTCGCCCTTATCGAGCGTATTGGTCGCGTCCGAGAGAAGCGAAAGGCCGCGTTCCAGCGTCTTGCGGAAACGGGTTTCCTCAAGCTTCAGCGTCTCCGACGTCAGCGCTTCGGCACGGACGAGTTCCGGATAGGCGCGGCCCATTTCCTGCACCAGCGTCGGCAGCAGCTTGTAGATCAACGGCTCCTTGGCGCCGAGCAGCTGCGCATGGCGCATGGCGCGGCGCATGATGCGGCGAAGCACGTAACCACGGCCTTCGTTCGACGGCAACACGCCGTCAGCAATCAGGAAGGCGGACGAGCGCAGGTGGTCGGCGATGACACGATGGCTGGCGCTACCTTCCGACTTGACCTTCATGACGTCCTCGATCTCGCCGATCAGGGTCTGGAACAGGTCGGTGTCGAAGACGCTCTGCTTGCCCTGCAGGACGCAGGCCATGCGCTCTAGGCCCATGCCGGTATCGATCGACGGGCGCGGCAGCAGCGAACGTTCGCCCGGCGCCGTCTGCTCGAACTGCATGAAAACGAGGTTCCAGAACTCGAGGAAACGATCGCCATCCTCTTCCGGCGAACCCGGAGGACCGCCCCAGACATTCTCACCCTGGTCGATAAAGATTTCCGAGCACGGACCGCAGGGACCAGTATCGCCCATCTGCCAGAAATTGTCGGAGGTCGGGATGCGGATGATCTTGTCGTCGGAGAAACCGGCGATCTTCTTCCAGAGCGTCGCAGCCTCTTCGTCTTCGGAATAGACGGTGACCAGAAGCCGGCTCTTCGGCAGGTCGAAACCTTCCGTCACCAGCTTCCAGGCCAGCTCGATCGCGTTCTCCTTGAAATAATCGCCAAACGAGAAGTTGCCGAGCATTTCGAAGAAGGTGAGATGGCGTGCGGTGTAACCGACATTGTCGAGGTCGTTATGCTTGCCGCCGGCGCGCACGCATTTCTGCGACGTCGTGGCGGTCGAATAGGGACGCTTCTCCAGGCCGGTGAAGACGTTCTTGAACTGCACCATACCCGCATTGGTGAACATCAGCGTCGGATCGTTGCGCGGAACCAGCGGACTGGAGGAGATGACCTCGTGTCCGTTCTTTCGGAAATAGTCGAGGAAGGTCGACCGGATTTCATTCACGCCGCTCATGCTACGCCCTTTTGTGACCCGTTACCGCCGGATGCGGTGCTGTTATTCGAAAACCAAAGGCTTGTATCGTCCACACCCTAAACTGTCCAGACGCCACACCCTCATAGACGGTTTTGCGCAATGCCTGAGAGAAGTTGCAAGAGCTCTTCCCAGACAAAAAGAAACCGGCCGCGCATGGAAAACATGCGCGGCCGGTTCGAAGTAAGCGGCCGAGTGCGGCGGTACCGCTTACATACTGAATTCACATATCGGCGTCGTCGCCGTCATTGGCATCCGGACCGCCATTCTGCAGGAAGCGGTCGGCGATGAGGCCGGCATTCTGGCGGAGCGACGTCTCGATCTCGCGGGCAGTTTCCGGGTTGTCGCGCAGGAAGATCTTGGCGTTCTCGCGGCCCTGGCCGAGACGTTGGCTGTTATAGGAGAACCATGCGCCGGACTTCTCGACGATGCCGGCCTTGACGCCGAGATCGACCAGTTCGCCGGTTTTGGAAACGCCTTCGCCATACATGATGTCGAATTCGACCTGTTTGAAGGGAGGCGCCATCTTGTTCTTGACCACCTTGACGCGGGTCTGGTTGCCGATGACCTCTTCGCGCTCCTTGACCTGGCCGATACGACGGATGTCGAGGCGGACGGAGGCGTAGAACTTCAGCGCGTTACCGCCAGTCGTGGTTTCCGGCGAACCGAACATGACGCCGATCTTCATGCGGATCTGGTTGATGAAGATGACCATGGTCTTCGACTTGGAGATCGAAGCTGTCAGCTTGCGCAGCGCCTGGCTCATCAGGCGTGCCTGAAGACCCGGCAGGCTGTCGCCCATCTCGCCTTCGATTTCGGCGCGCGGGGTCAATGCTGCAACGGAGTCGACGACGAGAACGTCGACTGCGCCGGAGCGGACCAGCGTATCGGTGATTTCAAGCGCCTGCTCGCCGGTGTCCGGCTGAGAGATCAAAAGGTTCTGGAGATCGACACCGAGCTTGCGGGCATAGACCGGGTCAAGCGCGTGTTCAGCGTCGACGAAGGCGCAGATGCCGCCCTTCTTCTGGGCTTCGGCAATCGTCTGCAGCGCCAGCGTCGTCTTGCCCGAGCTTTCCGGACCGTAGATCTCGATGATGCGGCCCTTCGGCAGGCCGCCAATGCCGAGCGCGATATCGAGGCTCAGCGAGCCCGTGGAAACCGTTTCGATCTCGACGACGCTTTCGTTCGCGCCGAGCTTCATGATCGATCCCTTACCGAACGACCGCTCGATCTGCGACAGTGCCGCTTCCAACGCCTTGCTCTTATCCACGCCCTTATCCTCTACCAGCCGCAAGCTATTCTGTGCCATGTTTTCCACCTTTAGGTTATTGCCGCCGCGCAAGCAATGAAGCAGCTGATAAAGGTGATGTACCTATTTTGTTCTCATTTGTCCAGAGCCAATCACCAGATTGATTCAAAATAGGAATTTCGATTCTGTTCTCATCCTGTTCTCACATGTCAGGATATGGAAAATTCGCGAGTAAAAACAAGCAGTAGCATTCCGTCTCATCCGAATCGCAGCGGCAGAAAAAATCGCTGCCAATGCGCGATCCTCACTCCGAATCGAGCGTTTCGCGCACGACCACAGCCAGCTGTTTCAGCGAGAAGGGTTTCGGCAGGAAGCCGAACTTGGCGTCGGCCGGAAGGTTGCGGGCAAACGCATCCTCTGCGTAACCCGAGACGAAGATGAACTTCATGTCCGGATAGGTTTTCCGCAGCTCGGTCAGAAGTGTCGGGCCGTCCATTTCGGGCATGACGACGTCGGAGACGACGATATCCACCTTGCCTTCGAGTTCTTCCAGGATGTCCAGCGCTTCGGCACCGGAGCCTGCCTCGTGCACGGTATAACCACGCGTTTCCAGCATGCGCTTGCCGCCGCGCCGCACGGCTTCCTCGTCTTCGACGAGAAGCACGACGGCCGACTTGCCGGTGAGATCGAGATCCTCGGATGCCGGGGCCGGTGCGGCAACGGGCGTGGCCGGCTGTTGTGCCGCACCGCTTGTCTCCGGCGACTGGGCGGCTTCCTGCGTCACGACCGGGACTTCCGGCACATGACGCGGCAAGAACATGCGGAAGCTCGTGCCTCGGCCGACTTCCGATTCGGGATAGATATAACCGCCTGACTGCTTGACGATGCCATAGACCATCGACAGTCCGAGACCGGTGCCCTTGCCGACTTCCTTGGTGGTGAAGAAGGGCTCGAAGATCTTGTCCATGATTTCCGGCGGAATGCCCGTACCGGTATCGGACACTTCGACCATAACGAAATCTTCAGCCGGCAGATCGGCCTGATGGAAGCTCGAGGCCTCTTCGGAAGAGACGTTGCGGGTCTTGATCAGGATCGTGCCGCCCTGGGGCATGGCATCGCGGGCGTTGACGCAGAGATTGATCAGCACCTGCTCGAACTGCGACAGGTCGGTGCGCACAGCCCAGAGATCGCGGCCGTAATCGACTTCCAGCTTGACGTTGCTGCCGGAAATCAGCCGGTCGACCAGCATGCGCAGGTCGCCCACCACGTCGGTGAGATTCAGCACCGTCGGACGCATCGTCTGCTTGCGCGAGAATGCCAGCAGCTGGCGCACCAGCACGGCGGCGCGGTTGGCGTTTCGCTTGATCTCCATCAGGTCCGCGAAGCTTGCATCCGAAGGCCGGGCCTGCAGCAGCAGATGATCGGAGGAAAGCAGAATGGCGGTGAGCACATTGTTGAAGTCGTGCGCGATGCCACCCGCCAGCGTGCCGACGGCATTCAGCTTCTGGGTCTGCGCCATCTGGGTTTCGAGCGCCTTCTGCTCGGTCGTTTCTACGGCATAAAGGATCGCCGCCTCTTCCGGCGCCTCGTCGCTCTCGTCGATGACGGCGTTCACGTAGAAACGCACATAGCGGTTTTCGTCGCCCGGATGGCGCGAATCGATCGGCGCGATATCGCCCTGGCGGTCCTTGGCGGCGGAGAGCGCCTGGATCAGCTGCTGGCGGGTATTTTCATGGACGATACGGTCGAGTTCGACCCCGGCATCCACATCGTCGCGCGATACGACGCCGGCGAACAGCTTCAGGAATGGCGCGTTGATGCGCAGAATCTTGCCGGCGCCATCGACCGAGGCGATCGCCATCGGCGTATTGTTGAAGAACCGGGTAAAGCGCATGGCGGAAGCGGACTGATCGCCCTCGCCGCCCTTCGGCCGCGTCAGAACGATGGTGCGGCTTTCCCCCGGCGCGCCGTCGCGTGCGGTGCTGACATTATGCACCAGACGCACCGGCAAGCTCTGGCCGTTGGCGCGGCGTAGGTCGAGATCGAGCGTTTCGGTACGCTTCAGGCCGGGGGCTGCCTGCACGGACTGGATCAGCGCCATGCCCTCGCCGGCCACGAGGTCGGAAATGTTCATGGAGCGCGGCTGGAATTTGGTGAGATCAATGCCGAGCCATTCAGCGAGCGTCGCGTTCAGATAGAAGATTTCGCCCTTGCGGCCGGCGGAGAAGAAGCCGGCCGGCGCGTGGTCGAGATAATCGATGGCATTCTGCAGTTCGCGGAAGAAGCGTTCCTGATCATCGCGCTCGGAGGTGATGTCGGTAATCTGCCAGATATCGAGCTGGTTGCGGCCGGCGGCGCCGAGAAGCCGCGCTTTCAGTCGGTACCAGTGGGCGCCGGAACCGTTGCCGGTCGAACGGCCGAGCGGCTGCATCAGCCGGAATTCCTCGTGGCCTTCGCGCCCTTCCCTGAGCGCTGTCGTCAGGCGATAGAGCGCTTCGGTCGATTCGCGCGTCTTGGCGAGCAAAGCCTCCAGCGATTGCACATTGCTGGCGCTGGTCGCTCCGGTCATGCGGCCATAGGCGGCATTGGCATAAAGAATGCGACCTTTGGGATCGGTGATCAGGATGCCGTCCGGATGGTTGGCGAGGAAACCGCGCGCCAGGTCGTCGGAACGCGATTGCGGCATTACCTCGACAATGCCGATGATCGACGACACCAGGAAAAAGATGCCGACCATGGCGAGGATGCCCAGCAGGCCGAGCACGACTTCATTATCGAGAGCTTGCTGGAAAAATACGAAACCCGCGGCCACGCCGCACAACACGAGCGCCAGAAGGACGAGCCGGATGATGGTGCCGCCGCGCGCGCCGCGCTCCACCAGGGGCGCCTCGTAGTTGCCGCTCTGCTGCAACTTCGTCATCAATTCCTCGCATTTCGGCCGATGCCGCGGCCATGGACATGTGCGGCAAGAATCCCGCGATTCTTTCTTAGCAAGTTGCTGGTGAAGCAAAAAGCTCCGCAAGGCCACAAAACCCGGGACAGTTTCAAAGACTGACCTATCTTTGACATTTCAGCATCGTTTAAGGATGGTCCGCCGTCTTTAAACGATGGAGGCAAGCTCGCCGCTTGCCTCCATGGCCAAAAAATCGTCTGTTACGGCGCGTTCATCTCAAGGAGTGGTGAGATATGTTGGAAGAAATGATGAACGCCTATGGCAGCCGTCTCCTGATTGCCGTCGTCGGCGTCGGGATTGCGTTCGTGCTTCTCATCATCGCTTTCAAGCTGATGCGCGGCCGGGCCGGCCCCTCGCCGTTCATCCGCGGTGGCAAGAACCGTCAGCCTCGCCTGCAGGTTCTCGATGCCGCCGCCATCGATACCCGCCGGCGCCTGGTTCTCGTCCGCCGCGACAATGTCGAACATCTGATCATGATCGGCGGCCCGACGGATATCGTCGTCGAAAGCGGCATCTCGACATCGGCTCCCTCAAGGGAAGCCGTTCCGCAGAATTTCGCACCACGTCCCCAACCGGTCGAGCCGCAGCCGGCCGTATCCGCGTTCGACATCGAGCCGCGTCAGCAGCCGGCGATCGAAACCCGTCCCGCGCCTCCGCAGCGTGCCTCGCTGGCTGCTCCGGTTGTCGAGCCGCGCGTGGAACCGCCTCGCGAGACCGCGCTTGCTCCCGAGCCGGCCAGGACTGTACGGCCGGCAACCAATCCCGTAGCGCCGAAACCGGCTCCCGCACCCGCTGTGGCCGCCAATACCGCCGTCGAAACGCCCGTAGCGGCTCCTAAGGCCGAGCCGCAGCCGCGACCGGCTCCGGAAGTGCGTATCGAACCGCTGAGGCCGATCGCGGCTCTCGCGGCCGCCAACGCCGCCCAATCGCCAACCAATGCCGCGGATGCCGTGTTCGAAGCGGCCCGCGACCGGGTCTTCCAGCCAGCGCCCGAACCCCGCCTGATCGTGCCTGCAAACGCCCCCATGCCGCCAGCGGTAAAGGCCGCCGCTGAAAACCCGCAACAGCTCGGCAATGATTTCGAACGTATCCTCGAGCAGGAAATGGCGAGCAATCTCGCTGCGCGGGAAGCCGCCGCCGCACAACAGAACCGTCAGGCGCCCGCGCGCGATCCAGCTGCTCCCAAGGTCACCGGCGTCACGACGGAGCCGACATTGCAGAACGAAGTTGCACGTATCTTCGGGGAAATGTCCGTGACGCGCGACAAATAAGGCGCCGCCGGATCTCAGTCCGGCACCTTGTTCCACCTGCGGCCGGCAATAAAAAAGGCACGGGAAACCGTGCCTTGAATTCGTTTTTCCGTTGAAACCGGAAATTATTCGTCCCGATAGACCTTTTCCCGACGCTCGTGACGCTCCTGCGCCTCGATGGACAGGGTTGCAATCGGGCGGGCATCAAGCCGCTTCAGACCGATCGGCTCGCCGGTTTCCTCGCAATAACCGTAGGTGCCATCGTCTATCCGCTGAAGCGCGGCGTCGATCTTGGAGATCAGCTTGCGCTGACGGTCGCGGGCGCGGAGTTCGATGGCTCGGTCGGTTTCGGAGGAGGCCCGGTCAGCGAGATCGGGATGGTTTGCGCTTTCTTCTGCCAGGTGATCCAGCGTTTCGCGCGCTTCTCTCAGGATGTCATTTTTCCAGGCAATCAGTTTGGCCCGGAAATACGCCTTTTGATTTGCATTCATGAACTCGTCGTTTTCCGAGAGCACATAATTGCCAAGATCGATCTTCTCACTCAACGCGATTCTCCTGAAGAACATCTCATGCGGCGCCTCTATATCCTTTCCGACAAGCCGCTTCAAGTCTCTGGGCCTAGCATTAAGGCATTTTTAAAACTGTCATAAAAATCGGCTAAACGGCTATTTTTTAAGCTTTTATTTCATTGCAGCCTTTTCGGTGGCCCGCAACTTCTGTGCATGGTTGGAATACTTCGAAACAGCCAAGGCAGTTGACGAGCATCGGCTTCAAAGGCTACCCATCCTGTGGTTCTCCAAGATTACGGTGCCGGGCATGACGACGATTACTCCTCCTCCATCCCGCATCTACCTGCTGCGCCACGCCAAATCCGGCTGGGCGCAACCGGGGCAGCACGACTTCGACCGCGAGCTGGATAACCAGGGGTTTGCCGAGGCGGAGCTGGTCGCCGACAAGGCTGCGGATCGCAATTATATCCCGGACGTCGTGATCAGTTCGACCGCCCTGCGCTGCCGGCAGACTGCCGAGGCGGTGCGCCGGGCAATGGATGAAGAGCTCGAACTCACATTCGTCGACGAACTTTATAACGGCTCGCTCGGCATCTATCTGGCGCTGCTCGATGCGCAGAAGGCCAATCGTTCCGTCATGCTGATCGGTCACAATCCGACGATGGAAGAATTGCTGGAGGCCTTGATCGGCGCAGACGCCATGGTTGCTGCCATTCCCGGCGGTTATCCGGCAGCGGGCCTTGCGGTGCTCGATTATCGCGGTCTTATCGCCGGCTCCAGTGCCGCCTGGGTGCTGACCGATTTCATCACCGCCTGATCGTCGCAGAGAAATGGCCGACGCCTTTGCGACGGCGCGGACGCTCCCTATATTCCCTATCTAATGGGAAACACTGGATCCGGAACGACGCTTTGCCGCCTTCGCTTACCAGCTTTACCGACGACGCACTGATCGCGCTCGACAATCTTGCCGACCGGGCGAACGGTCTCGTCAATCCGACGATCCGGCTGGGTGTGACCGGCCTTTCCCGCGCCGGCAAGACCGTGTTCATCTCGTCGCTCGTCCATAATCTCCTGAATGGCGGGCGGCTGCCGCTTTTCGAGCCCGTGCGTT
This sequence comes from Neorhizobium populisoli, assembly GCF_019430945.1. Taxonomy (GTDB): domain Bacteria; phylum Pseudomonadota; class Alphaproteobacteria; order Rhizobiales; family Rhizobiaceae; genus Neorhizobium; species Neorhizobium populisoli. The sequence continues at coordinate 114,087 of NZ_JAHYCB010000001.1, forward strand.
CCGGCCGCGTTTCGGCCATTCGCCTCGAGCCGCAGCCGGATGATGCCATTCCCCGTTTCCAATACGAGGATCATATCCAGGCGCTGGTGCGCGATCGCATCTGGCCCGATTCGACGCGCGCAATTTCCGAACTGCGCATTACCCTCGATTATCAGAGCGCCAGCGGCTGGAACCGGATGTTTTCGCGCGGTCGTCTGTCGATCGACATCGTCGATTATCCCGGCGAATGGCTGCTCGACCTGCCGCTTCTGGCGCAGGATTTCCAGACCTTCAGCGAACGCACGGTGGCTTTGGCGAAAACCGGAATCCGCGCGGAATTGTCGGAGGAATGGCTGGCGCTGGCATCGAGCCTGGATATGGATGCGCCGGCCGACGAAATGACGGCGCGCCGCCTTTCCGAAGCCTTTGCCGCTTATCTCAAGGCCTGCAAGGCGGATGAGCGCTCGCTTTCGACACTGCCGCCCGGCCGTTTCCTGATGCCCGGCGATCTTGAGGGCTCACCGGCGCTGACATTTTCGCCGCTGCCGGCAATACCGGCCGCCACCGCGGCCAAGGGCTCACTCCGGGCGATGATGGAGCGACGATACGAAGCCTACAAGAACGTCGTCGTCAAACCCTTCTTCCGTGAACATTTCGCCCGGCTCGACCGGCAGATCGTGCTGATCGACGCGCTGCAGGCGATCAATCGCGGCCCGGAGGCGGTGCAGGATCTGGAACGGGCGCTGACCGATGTGCTGGCCTGTTTCCGCCCCGGGCACAACAGCTTCTTCTCTTCGCTGATCGGCCGGAGAATCGACAAGGTTCTGGTCGCAGCCACCAAAGCCGATCATCTGCATCACGAGAGCCATGATCGGCTGGAAAAGCTGACCGGCCGGCTGGTCGACCGGGCGATCGAACGGATCGGCATGGCCGGCGCCGGCATCGAGGTCATGGCGATCGCCTCGGTCCGCGCGACCCGCGAAGCCACGGTGAAAGAAAACGGCCATCTACTTCCGGTCATCGTCGGCACGCCGATGGCAGGCGAGACGATCAACGGCGAGAAATTCGACGGCGCCAAGAAAACTGCGATATTTCCCGGTGACTTGCCGGAAGATCCTGAAGCACTTTTTCAACAGATCGATCAACCGGGCGGCGAGCTTCCGGAAATCAACGTCGTCCGTTTTCGTCCGCCTGCGCTGGAAGTCGAAAATGGCGGCGTAAAGCTCTCGGTACCGCATATCCGGCTTGACCGGGCCATGCAGTTCCTGTTCGGAGACCGTCTCGCATGAAGCCGCCCGAAACCTCCGGGGCCAAGCGTCGGCCCGCCTCCTTTTCCGTGGCAGACGATCCGGCTCCAAAGGCCACAACGACATTGCCGGCACGCAGGAGCCCACGCAGTTTCGCAGACGGCATCGTGGTGACGCCGGATGAAGACGATCCGTTCGTGACGCCGCCGGAGCTTTCGACCGAGGCAATCCCAATCGCCGCGCCCCGGTCGAGAAGGAAGTTCTCCTTTCTCAATCTCGCGGCGGGTGCGTTCGGCACATTCCTGTCGCTTGCCTTCGGGCTTTGGGCCGACAGCGTCGTCCGGGATCTCTTCTCCCGTGCCGACTGGCTGGGATATGCGGCGCTGACCGCACTTGCCGTCGGCCTGCTGGCGGTCGCCGTCATCGTCGGGCGGGAAATCTTCGGCATGATGCGACTTGCCGCGGTGCAGACGCTGAAGGCCGAGGCGGAAGAGGCTCTGGCGACCCCTCGCCCGGCAGCTGCGCGAACGGTGGTCTCCAAGCTCACGCGGCTTCTTTCGCATCGTGCCGAAACTGCCAAGGGTCGCGCGGCGCTGGACGCCACGAAGGACGAAATCATCGACGGCCCACAGCTGCTGGAGCTTGCCGAGCGGGAGTTGCTTTCGCCGCTCGACCGCAAAGCGCGCGGGCTGATTCTCGGCGCCTCCAAACGCGTCTCGGTGGTCACGGCCGTCAGTCCCCGGGCGATCGTCGATCTCGCCTATGTGCTGTTCGAGGTCTCGAAGCTGATCCGCGCCATGGCCGATCTTTACGGCGGCCGCCCCGGGACGCTCGGCCTGCTCAGGCTGATGCGCGACGTAGTGGCTCATCTTGCGGTGACGGGCTCGATTGCGGTCGGTGACGGGCTCGCCCAGCAGGTCTTGGGCCATGGCCTGGCTTCGAAACTTTCCAAGCGACTCGGCGAAGGTGTCATCAACGGGTTGCTGACGGCACGTATCGGTATCGCAGCCATGGATCTTTGCCGCCCGCTACCCTTCAAGGCAGTCAAACGGCCGGGAATCGGGGATTTTCTCGGTGACATCGCCTCCTTCGGAGAGCGCGAAGACAAGCAGTAACCTATTCCCTGGCGGTTGAATTCCGGCTATTGAAACCGCTCATTAACCATTCCCGATTAAATTGCGGGATGTCTAAAGTTGCTGCCTGCCTAAGGGAAAGTACATGTATTCGCGCTTCTTTTCGCTTCTCGGCGGGCTCACCGTCACCACTCTCGCCGCCACGTCGGCGATGGCGCCGCAAGCCGAAGCCGCCCCGCGCGACAAGGCTTTCTTCCAGCAGGTTGCCGGTGTCTGGAAGGGTCCGGGCGAAATCGTCAACGGAAAATACAAGGGCACCAAGTTCAACTGCAACATCACCGGTTCGGCGTCGCCGGACGGCAATGTCGGCATGAAGCTTGACGGCACCTGCCGCGTCGGCGTTTTCCAGCAGCCGATGTCGGCCATCATCACCCAGAGCGGACGCGGTTATACCGGCAAGTTCCTCGACGGCGCCGAAGGCAAGGGCCTCGACATCGTGTCCGGTTCGGTCAATGGCGACAAGGTCGTCATGGGCATCAATCGCAACCAGCTGAACGGCGCGATGGTCGCAAGCGTCCGTGGCGAAAACAAGCTCAACATCACCATTTCGGTGAAGGTCGAGGACCAGATGGTTCCGGTTATCGGGCTAACGCTCGACCGCGACATGGATTCGATCGCCGTCGGTTCGATCAAGTCCGTCGAAGCGACACCGGACAACAACTGATCGTCTTCTTCTGTATCAAAAGTTCAGGGCGCCGGCATTCTGCATAAGGAATGCCGGCGTTTTCAGTTTTTCCGCCACCACCGCATGTCTTCGTCGGCCACCTTGATGCCAGCTGTGTCTGAATCCTTCAGCCAATCGCGGACGGGCCTGCCCCTTACCTGCATATCCGGCGCGATGTCCGAAAGCGGCATCATCACGAAGCCGCGTTCCGTCATGCGCGGATGCGGGATTTCGAGCTTGTCCGTCACCTGCTTCAACGCACCGTAGACCAGGATATCGATATCGATCGTCCGCGGCCCCCAGCGCTCGATCCGCACGCGCTTCATGCCGCGTTCGATCGACAGGCACACGTCGAGCAGCTCCTCAGGCGGGAGCGAAGTCTCCACAAGCGCACAACAGTTGAAGAAATCCGCCTGATCGGTCTTGCCCCATGGCGGTGTCGAATAAAGTTTCGATACGGCTACGACGCGACAGTCATAGCGAAGATCGAGCTGCCGGAGCGCTTCGGCCATGGCCGAGCGCGGATCGCCGATATTACCGCCCAGCCCTAGGGCGGCAATCTCCATCGGCCGTTCAGGCGACATGCTCAATGCGAACCTCCGCATAATCCAGAATGCCGGGGATCGGAACGCTTGGCTTGCGCACCACGATTTCCGTCCGGCGGATTTGCGGCGACCAGGCGCAGAGCGCCTTGGCAATGTCCTTAGCAAGCGTCTCGATGAGGTTGCGGCGATTCTGTGTCACGACCTTTTCGACGATCTCATAGGCAATCCCATAATGAACCGTGCTTTCGACGCTGTCATTCTCCAAGGCATCGTCAGCCTCGACATGCATCACGACATCCACGAAAAAGCGCTGGCCGAGAGTCACCTCCGCGTCGAAGGCGCCGTGGCGCGCAAAAAAGGCGCAGTTTTTCAAAGTGATCGTATAGGTACCCATCAGATATCCTCGTTTCGTGCGGCCTGGTTTGCCGCCGCCAGAACCGCATCGGCAATCTTTAGCGCGTCCCGGTTGGGCGCGACATTGTGGACCCGAAAGATCGCAGCCCCGGCCATGCGCAGGATCGCCGTGGTGGCCGCCGTGCCGACATCCCGCTCATCCGGCTTTTCACGCCCGGTGACGCCGCCGATGAAGCGCTTGCGCGACGTTCCGGCAAGCAGCGGAAAACCGAGCTGGTGCAATTCCGAAAACCGCGCCATCAGAACGAGATCGTCATCGCGGTCCTTGGCGAAACCGAAACCCGGATCGAGCACGATCGCCTCGTCCGGAATGCCGGCCGCCCGGGCGATTTCCAGCGATCGATCAAGGAAGAGCCGCTGGTCCTCGATATGATCCGCCTGTTTTTCCCGTCCGCGCCCGGTATGCATGATGCAGACGCCCGCGCCTGTCCTTGCCGCGACGGTGGCTATCTCCGGCTCGCGCTGCAGGCCATGCACGTCGTTGATGATATGGGCTCCGGCCGCCATCGCCAGCCGCGCGGTTTCGGCACGATAGGTATCGATGGAGATCAGCGCGTCCGTTTCACCGGCCAGTCTTTCGATGACGGGCAGGACGCGATCCTGTTCTTCCGCGGCCGTGACTTCGGCCGCGCCGGGCCTGGTGGATTCACCGCCGATATCGAGGATCACGGCACCCTCTTCGACGCAGGCGAGAGCCTGCGCGACGGCTGATTCGACGGTCGCATGCCGTCCGCCATCGGAAAACGAGTCCGGCGTGACATTGATGATCGCCATCAGGTGGCCGGTTGCGCCGAGTTCCAGGCTGCGACTGCCGGCCAGCAGCCAACGGCTGTTGCGCGGAAATGTCACCGGCGGTGCATCTTTCGAAGGGTAACGCAAAATTTGATGCCTTTGTGTTGCGCTCCGGCTGGCTATGCCCCAAGGTCCCCATAAGTTCAACGTCGCAGGCCATAGAATGTTTTCAACGCGCAGGATCCGCCGGTGTTTCGGTGCATTTCTTCTTGTCTGCGCGATCCCTGCGACGGCCCCGGTGCCGGCAATGGCCGAACCTGCCGTAAACAAGACCTATTCCTATTTCCGCATCGGCGGACGCACAGCCGAGGATCTGGACCGGGAACTGGAAAAACGCGGGCCGATTACCCACGCTACCGGCCACCGGCATCCCGGCGCTACCGAGATCAAGTTCGGCGGCGACGTGACCTATGTCGAAAAAGGCGGCCAGTGCACCGTCGGCGGCACCCGCGTCACCTTGCGCACCCGGATCATGCTGCCCCGCTGGAGCAATCGCGGCAAGGCAAGCTCGGATCTCGGTTTCATCTGGGACACGCTTTCGGCCGATATCAAACGGCATGAAGAGCGCCATGCGGAAATCGCCCGCAACCATGCCCGTCAGCTCGAGCGGACGTTGGAAGCCCTGCGTCCCGCCAGAACTTGCGATGCGCTGGAGAAAGACGTCGCGGAGACGACCCGCCGGCTGCTCGAAGACCACGACGCAGAACAGCTGCGATTCGATCAGGTGGAGGCGGCCAATTTCGACGCCCGGATGTCGCGCCTTTTGCAATACAATATGGAACGGAAGCGCAAATAAGCGCTTTGGGACCGTGAATCAGCGTTCCAACCACCGTCAGGCTTTTGCGAAGCTTGCGGGCCACCCGGTGAATGACGGGTGATTTATGGTGATGGTCTAAAATACGATTCTCGGATACAACCTAAGACATAGCTTACCAAGGTGGCGCATCGGAAACCGAAGCAGACCAACCGGTTAAGCACAGAGATCAGCGTGTATTCCGGTCCTTGCGACCGATGTGTCGCACGCAAGTTGTTTCAGGTGTTCCTGAGTTAGTTTCCCAGGTCTGGTACCCAGTTCGCTTCAGTTCCCAGTTCTCCTGGCGCGTCTTCTAAGCCGTAAGCGTTTTCCTCCCTCGCTTGCCGGTGATGCGCCCGCCTTGCCTCGCTTGACGCTTTCGCGCAGCGAGGCTTTTTTTTGCCCGGATTTTGGAAAACGTCCTAGCCTTCGGAAGCAGGCTTCAATCAGGCCTGGCGCTCGGGCACGTTAACGACGAGCCCGTCAAGATCCGGCTTGATCTTGATCTGACAGGAAAGGCGCGACGTCGGCTTCACCTCGAAGGCGAAGTCGAGCATGTCTTCTTCCATCGGCGCCGGCGGGCCGACCTTTTCGGTCCAAGCCTCGTCGACATAGACGTGACAGGTGGCGCAGGCGCAGGCGCCGCCGCATTCGGCCTCGATGCCCGGCACGGAATTGCGAACGGCGTTCTCCATCACCGTAGAGCCCGGCTCGACCTCAAGGTCGAAGCGCGTTCCGTCGAAGGCAACGATGGTCAGTTTCGTCATGATGTGGAAATCCGGAATGTTGAAGGGTCAAGGCACACTATTTAAGCGCGCTGTCTTCCAATAAAAGCCCGGTCCAGTCAACATTTCGAGGCGCCGCAGGCTGCTCCAGAGGCGCCTTCGACCGAAAACGAATGCGCTGAGCCGTTCTGCTTATCCTCGAACAGCAAAGCGGCTCCACGTCCCGGCAGACATGAAACCGCTATGTGCCTTCGATGGAAGAGCCGTTAACGGCACAGCTTGTTGATGAAGTTTTCCGCTTCGATAACGGCTGCGCCGACCACAGCCTTGGCCGCAGCATCGCCGCCATCGGCTTCGAGCTTCTCGGCAGCCGAGGAAACCTTGAAGGCGCCGACGGCGCTTGCAGCCCCCTTCAGGCGGTGGGCGACGGCTACGGTCGTTGCGGCATCCATGCCGGTCATGTCCTGCAGCGCGCGGCGAGCCTGGCGGGCAAACATCTGCAGCACTTCGACTTCGAGGCTCTTGTCACCCATGGTCTGATGCGCAAGATGAACCAGATCGATCGGACGGGATTGAGATGGGCAAACGCCCCGCGTCGTCTCAGGGGCTTCGAACGCAATACTGACGGCTGCCATTGCCATTGACCTGTTTTCCCTATTGTTGTTTCTGGGCTTGTTGTCTGTTGTCCCGAATTGTGCAGGACGACGGCAGCTATCCCGTTAAATTCCGGCACAAACGGGGCCTGAATCTTCCCATATGGTTAATTTCTGCTAAGGTCCCGGGATTTTAGGACTTTTGCACATTCTTATGGTTTAAATCCTGTTAACAACGTTTGGCACCTTCTGTTGCTGACCGGCCTTTTAATTGTGCCGAGTCACCGGATGTGCCACTACAATACGACTAAGGTGGCGGGAAGAATCTCCCGTTAACCGCGGACGGCAGGCTGGTAAGCATTCATTATCATCCGTTTGAAAGAACGGCCGTCTGAGCTGAAAGTGAATAGGAAATTCAGCGCCATGACGGCGGAATTTCCGGCAGGCAGTATCCCGATCCGCCAGTCTGCAGGCGGCAGCGTGTCGGATGGGGATGATGGCCGGGCGAGTATGTAACGAGGCGTAACCGCATGGCGAAAAAAACCAGCAGCGAGTCGATCGACGAGACGGCGTTCCAGGCGTTGGAAGATGCTCTGAAGATCAACTTCAACGACGAGCAGCAGCGTCCAAGATCAACGCCCCACGCCTCGGAGGCAAGAGTGGCCGATACACCCAAGCAGCGTCAGACCCCGTCGCAGCAGCAGGAAGATTACGCCGAGTCCTATCGGTCGGGCGCGGAGAATGCGGCGAAATCGCCAGCATTCCAGCCGGCCAACGATTCCGGTCGCCGCTCCTCCACCGCCATATTGCGCACGCTGGAAGGCGGCGCGATGCGCTCGGCGATACGCAATGCCGTCATTCTTTCGCTGATCTGGGCTGTCGCCGGTGTTGCGCTCGGCCAGATGCTCTACGGCAACCAGCTGTGGCAGATCACGTCGATGGAAGGCGTCCTCGCCGCTCCCGGCATCGTGGCGCTTGCTGTCGGCATCCTCATTCCGATCATGCTCTTCTTCGCCTTCGCGATCATGATGGCGCGTGCCCAGGACCTGCGCAACGCTGCCCGTTCCATGGCCGAAGTGGCGCTGCGCCTTTCCGAACCGGAAACCGTCGCGTCCGAACGCATCATGAGCGTCGGCCAGGCTGTTCGCCGCGAAGTCTCGGCGATGAACGAAGGCATCGAACGTACGATCGCACGTGCCGCCGAGCTCGAAACGCTGGTCCATTCGGAAGTCAACGCGCTGGAGCGCAGCTTTACGGACAACGAACTGCGTGTACGCGGCCTCGTACACGAACTCGGCGAAGAACGCGACGCGATCGTCAATCACGCAGAACGCATCCGTTCCTCGATCGTCGGCGCACATGACCAGCTGAAGGAAGAGCTGTCGCTCGCGACCGAGGAAATCTCGATCCGCCTCGCCACCTCCGGCGAAGCTTTTGCGCATATGATCGATACGCGTGCAGCCGTGCTGATGGAAAAGTCGAACGCTGCCGGCGACACGCTCGGCACGCTTCTGACCAGCAAGACGGAAACGCTGCTCCAGACGCTCAACTCGGCCGGCTTCTCCCTCGCCCATGAAATGGACGAGCGCATGGAGGAGATCAACAATGTTCTCTCCAAGCGCGGCCAGGCGCTGATCAACGAATTCCAGACCCGCGCCTCGACGCTGGACGCCAATACCGAGAAGCTGAACGCGGCACTTGCCGACCGCACCCGCCAGCTGAACGAAACCCTGCTGGCTCGTACCCGCGAGATCACCGAGGGTCTTGCCGACAGCGAAAAGACGCTGACCGGCTCGCTCGATACGATCCTTACGTCGCTCAACAGCTCGCTCGACGAACGCAGCACATCGTTCCGCCAGAGCCTGCAGAACACCGTCGAAGACGTGGTCATGGACCTCGACATGCGTTCGGGCTTCTTCGAGGAGCGCCTGCAGGCGACCGTCGGCCAGCTCAGCACGACATTCGATGAAAGCGTTTCGCAGTTCACCTCCGCTTTCGACCAGCGCGCCGGCACGCTGGACAGCAAGTTGATGGACAGCCTTGCCCGCATCAACGAGACCGTCGCAAGCGGCTCGGATGCGATCGAGAACATCCTGTCTTCCAGCATCGAGCGCATCAGCAATTCAATGACCGATCAGTCGCTGGCGATCGCCACCACGCTCGGGACCGGCCAGGAAGTGCTCGACTCGATGCTCGAAAGCCGCTCGCGCGAGCTTTCGGACGCCCTGTCGTCGCGCAGCAGCGAAATCCAGGAAACGCTGGCCTTCCGTTCCACTGAAATCCAGAACGTCCTGTCCACCCGCACCGGCGAAATTCAGTCGAGCCTTGCCGGCGCGCACGAACAGATCGACGGCGTGCTCGGACAGCGCTCCGCCGAGTTCCAGGAGATGATGACATCCGGCGCAAGCCGCATCCAGCAGAGCCTGACCGGCGCGCATGCGCTGATCGACGGCTCGCTCGGCGCCCGCGCGACCGAATTCCAGGAACTTCTGTCCTCGCGTACCAGCGAATTGCAGGAAAGCCTGTCGGGCGCACACCAGAATATCCAGACGACCATTTCCGAAGGCAGCACCGCGCTTCACAGCACGCTGTCGGAAAACCAGTCCCGCTTCGAACAGGGCCTGGCCATCCGCTCCGGCGCGATCATTGCAGCCCTTTCCGGCAGCCATGACCACCTGACCGAGGTTCTCGGCCAGAAGACCACGGCGCTCGAAACGCTGATGGCGAACGCCCCGGAACGGCTTGCCGGCATGTTCGACGAGCGCTCCGAGCAGATCGCCCGGACGCTGAGCGACAGCGAACAGCGTCTCAGCGGCGACCTCGGGCGCCATGCGTCGGAACTGCAGTCGTCGCTTGAGACGACGCGCGAAAAGATTTCCGACATTCTTTCCGACAAGTCGATGGAGATCGCGACCTCCTTCGCACTCGGCGAGGACCGCCTCACCGGCATGCTCGACGAGCGGACCCAGACGCTGAGCCGCAACCTTTCGGAATCCGAACAGCGCATCAATATCGATCTTGGCCGCCGTACGACCGAGATCAACGACGCGCTCAGCGCCAACCGCGAAAAGCTGTCCGAAATCCTCGACGATAAGTCGATGGAGATCGCCACCTCGTTCGCGCTTGGCGAAGACCGCCTGACGAGCATGCTCGACGAGAAGTCGAATGCCTTCGTCGGCACGCTCATCGACGCCGACAGCCGTATCGAACAGTCCTTTGCGGACCGTGCCGAAACAATCCGTGCGGCCTATGCAAATAATCAGGCCAACCTGGATCAGTCGCTGGAAAACCGCACCGCGGAGCTTTCCCGTGTGCTGGAAGGCGGCGGCGCTCGCCTGGAACAGGTCGTCGGCAATGCCTCGGGACGCATCGAGGGTGCGCTTGCCAATGGCAGCCAGCGCTTCGAAGCCGGTATGGCCGAAGGCATGGAGCGTCTCGAGACGGTGATGGGCTCGACCCAGGATCGTATCGCAGCGACGATCGGCCTTGGACACCAGCAGATCGAAACGACGCTCGGCTCCGGCCACGAGCAGATCCGCGATACGCTCGAACAGCGCGCCAGCCAGATGGCAACGACGCTCGGCGAAGCGCAGAACCAGATCGGCAACCTGATGAACGATCAGGTGACCTCGATCAGCACGTCGATCGCCGCCAGCGCCGGCATGTTGGAAATGTCGCTCGACAGCCATCAGGGCGCACTCAAGGATGCGATCGACACCGCCGGCCAGTCTCTCGAAGAGCGGCTACGCGACAATGTCGGCACGCTCGCCTCGCGTCTCTCCGATGCCGCCGGCGAGATCGGCCGCTCGGCCGACGCCTTCTCCAACCGCATCCGCCAGACCGTCGGTGGCGTGCAGGGCGCGCTGGAAGAGACCGGCACCCGCATCGAATCGACTTTCGGTGGCCTGGAAGGCCGCATCCGTGGCGAAATCCTCGGTGCAGCGCAGGTCGTCGAGGAAGCCGGCACCGCCCTCTCCTCCGCACTCGAAACCCGCACCGGCGAATTCGCCCGTGTCGCAATCGAAGCGACCGACCGCATCACCGATACGATGGATGGCCGCACGGCGCGTATCGAGGAACGCCTCGGCACGATCGACAAGGCGCTCGATTTCGGCCTCGAAAACGTAACGAAGACCATCGAAAGCAAGGCCGTCGGCCTCGCCTCGACGCTGCGTGAAGCCGTCAGCGACGCTGCCCGCAGCATGGACAACGAAGCAAGCCGCTCGGCGGAAGTGCTGGCCCGTGCCGGTGCCGAATTCACCGAGGAACTGACCAACCGCAACAACGAGTTCACCAAGGCGATCGAAGATCGTTCGACGCAGATCGTTGGCCGCATTTCCGAGACCCAGAACCGTCTCGCCGGTCAAGCCGCGACCGTGGCGCTTGCCTTCTCCGAGGCCGGCAACGCGATCGTCAACAAGGTTGCCGAGGCAGACAGCCTGGTGAAGCGTCAGGTCACGGCGATTTCCGAAGCGCTCGATGACGCCAAGGTCGCACTCGGCGCCAGCGGCGACGACATCCGCACGACGCTGAATGCGACTGCAAGCCAACTCGACGACGCCATGGACGCGGTCGACCGGGCGCTCGCCGCCCGCGGCGATGCTATCCGCACTGCGCTCGACACCCGCACCCGCGACCTCAATTCGATGCTCGCCGGCCGCACTGCCGAACTGTCGCGTCTCATCGAGGAACAGGCCAAGCCGATCGTCGAGGAATATGCCCAGACCGGACGTTCCGCCGTCGAAAGAATCACGGCCGCTGCCGAACAGGGCGCCGAGCGCCTGTCGACCACCGCCGAGCAGACCAGCGCCCGTATCCGCGAGGAAAACTCGGCGCTGATCGACGCGATTGCCGCGCGCACCAATGACACGCTGTCTGCAATTAGCCAGCGGACAGAAAATGCCGCCGGCACGATGCGTTATGTCGAGCAGGGCCTGTCGGTCGCCGTCAACAGCCTCATCGACAAGCTGGCGGAAAGCAATTCCAACATTGCTTCCATGGTCCAGCACGCGACCCAGGAAATCGGCAGCTCCGCCGATGTGGTTGCCGAACACCTCGCTGAAGCCGATCGCCGGCTTGGTGCTTCCGCCAACCGCTTCACGCAGTCGGCAAGCCATGCAGCCGAGATCGTTTCCGGCTCGACCCGCATGCTGGAAACTAACATCGACAAGATGTCGGAAGTGTTCGGCCAGACGCTCGAACAGGTCAGCGGTATCGTCGGTCGTTTCGACGAGCACGCCCATGTCCTCAACCAGGCGTCCGATCTGCTCGGTGCCGCCCAGTCGAACCTCATCAGCACGCTCGACGAACGCCAGGGCGCGCTTCGCAGCCTCTCCACCGGCCTTGTCCAGCGGTCTGAGGAGATCGAAGCAACGATGCGCAGCCTGACCGGCCTGGTCGACGGTGCGTTCGAACGGGCAGAAGAGCGTTCGCTGCAGGTCGGCTCGCGCCTTCGCGAAAGCCTGCATGCCTCGTTCGCCGATATCGGCCGCACGCTTGGCGAAACCCAGCACCGCGCCGAAGCCACCGCCGATGCGATGCGCGAAGCGCTCGTCGGTGCTGGTACCGAAGCGAACCGCGCCATCGAGGTAACGCTCACGGATGCCGAGAAGCGCACCCGCGATCTCTCCGAACGCATGCGCAACAGCATTTCCGGATCGCTGTCTGACGTGGAGCGCCTGCTCTCCGACGCAACGGCCAAGTCCGGCAACGCCGCCCAGGAGCTTCGCGAGACGCTCCGCGAATCGGTCGAGGAAGCAATCAACCGCTTCTCGGGCGCTACCCAGGAAATCCGCCAGTCGGCTCAGGATATCCGCCGCGAACTCGACACGACCCGCTCGGAACTGAAGCGCGGTGCATTCGACCTGCCCGAAGAAGCGAAGGAAAGCGCTGCAGCCATGCGCCGCGCCGTCGCAGAGCAGATCAAGGCCCTGCAGGACATCTCGGCGCTCGTCGGCCGTTCGACGCAGAACTTCGAGATTTCCGAAAACTCAGGCAGCCGCCCTGCTCCCGCTCCGCAGCCTGCCCCGGTTCGTCAGCAACCTGCGCCCATGGCAGCCGCCATCCCGCAGCCGGCTCCGGTCGCACCGCGCAACGATCCGTATGCGTCGAACAGCCTGCGCGGCACCCTGCCGTCGCTCGATCGTCCGGCGGCAAGCGCACCGGTCGCCCGTTCGCCGGAAATCACCCGTGCACCGCAACCGGCCCGCGATAATGGTGACGACGGTTGGATCAGCAACCTTCTGCGTGGCGCCTCGCGTGACGAGTTTGCGGAAGCACCGCCGGCACCGCGCCAGCAGCCGCAGCAGCCGGCCCGTCAGGCCGAACCTGCACCGGCTCAGCGTGCCAATGGCGACAACCGCAATCCGCGCCACATGGTGGAATCGCTGAACTCGCTCTCGGTCGATATTGCCCGCGCCATCGATCACGATGCTTCGGTCGATCTGTGGCGGCGCTACCAGCGCGGCGAGCGCGACGTCTTCACCCGTCGCCTCTACACGCTGAAGGGCCAGCAGACTTTTGACGAGATTAAGCGCAAGTACGACCGCGAGCCGGAGTTCCGCACCGCTGTCGACCGCTATATCGCCGACTTCGAAAAGCTGCTCGCCGACGTTGCCCGTACCGACCGCGACAAGACGGTCACCCAGAGCTACCTGACCTCGGATACCGGCAAGGTCTATACGATGCTTGCCCACGCCGCCGGCCGGTTCAGCTAAGAACTGCGCAATCGATCAGACGAAAAGGCCGCCTCTCGGGCGGCCTTTTTGCTATGAGGAGATGACGAACTACTTCTTGTTCAGATGACGTCGTCGCCGCCGAGATTTCCGGCATGGGAGTAGCCTTTTTCTGATGGCCAACACTCTGGAGACGCTTGCCGATATTCTCTCGCTGCTTGCTGCGCATGGCGTATCCTGCGGTATCGCAGGCGGCTGGGCGGAAGAGCTATCGGGACTGCGACCGCCCTGGCAGCATCAGGATATCGACCTGATCTATCAGGCCCAGGATTTCCTCAATCTCGATCGCGCCATATCCGATCTGAGAGCTGTTTTGCATCCGGTACTGGCCAAGCATTTTCCCCACAAGCGCGCCTTCACGTTCCGCGATACGTTGTGTGAGATCGTTCTCGTCAAGTTCGATGAGAATGGTCCGGTCAGCTATTACTGGGGCGACGTCGCTTACCGCTGGGAAAGCCCATTGCTGGAGACGGTCAAGAACGGAGAGATCGAATTCTCCGTCCTTTCCAGGGCCAATCTTCTGAAATACCGCAGCGACAGAAAGCTGCGCCAGCCCGATCGCTGGCGCGACATGGTGAATGGTCCTCTCTGACGCCACACTGAACGGAAGCGTGGAAGGCCGGGCGGCATTTTGCCGGAAGCACAGCAGCATCTGACCTTCGACATGTTCGTCACGCCCCGAAACAGATAAGCTTCAGGACGTGACCTAGCATTTCTACAGGGGAAATCGGCTTAGCTGTTCCGGATCAGCAGGCCGAGCGGACGCAGCAGGCCAACTTCCATCAGCTCGTAGGACATGTGGCCGGCGGCAACGAGTGGTAGGGTATCCAGCGATGCCTTGGCCCTTTCGACGGATTCTACGTTCATCAGGAAGATCGGGCCGGAGCCTTCCCGAAACCACATCTGCTCGACGGTCCCGTCGAGATAATGTTTCAGCGTTGCCGGCACTTCGTGCGGCATATGCTTCTTCAGCTCGTCAGGCGTGAGCGTCGATTTTGCGGAGGCGATAGCGAAAACTTTCATCGGAAAATCCTTTCTCGGATCGCTTGATGCGATCGAGAAAAGCTATCTCGACAGGTCAGCAGGCCATATTGGCAACAATGACAACTTTGGTGTCATTCGCGCCATTCGGGGCGTCAATCATTTGTGGAGATATTTCGTAACGAAGTCGAAATTCTGCAGCGGCAGGTCCGATTTCTGCTCGGTGATGAAAATAATATGGAAAGGCCTGGGCGAATGCCCCCGCCATTTATCTAGATCCGCTGGCTTTGCCCATTGGTATCCGCTCAAATCGAGGATGCTGACGAGCTGCTGAAACAGATTGGGATTGCTTCGATAAAGCGATGTACCATGGAGAACGAGGATATTTATATTACCGGGATCGATCCAGGAGAGATCGTTGATGGCCTCTTCGAAACCATTCCAGTTCAGCTGCTTGTAAGGCATGGATAGCCCGCGGATGAACGCGCCGAATAAGTCGTGCTCGGTTGCACATCCGGCGAGATCGATATGGCGGGGCCTTACGCCTGCCAGCGTTCCGACCTGCCGGAACAGAATTTCATGATCGGTCACGCACTGAATGACGTGAGGCCGCTCGGTTGAGATCAGCACGTCTTCCAGCGCGACCTTGGCCAAATCGATATCACATCGACTTCAGCGACCAGTCGACGATCTCGGCGCCGACCTTGGCGAAAGCCTTGTCGAGCGCCTGGACGAAATCGCGGTTCTCGGCGCCGGAAACGGTCATGGATGCCTTGAAGACACTCTGGGCGCGCACGGTGCCATTGCGGTCGTTGAGCAGCTTGGCGGACATTTCGACCACGGCGAGGCGCGGGCTGCCAGCTGTCACTTCGAAGGCGCGGATATCGGTGACGACCTGATAGTCGATCGCGAGGCCCTGCCCCGGCTTGCCAACGCCGCCGAGGCGGCCGGAGTTTTCGAAGGCTTCGACGAGCTTCGACTGGACGAGTGCCGGCAGACGGTCGCCCCAGCGGGAGTCGGCAAGATACTGGACTTCCGAGGACGAGACGCGGACGACGACCTGCTCGCTGTTGAGCAGCTTCACAGCCGTCGGTTCCGGCACAAGGATCTGCCGGTTGCGCGCCGTCGCGCCCTGCGCCGCCGGCGTGATCGACAGGTCGAACGTGTCGTTATTGGCCTTGGAACCGCAGCCGCTCACCAGAGCCGCCACGAGCGGCAGCACCAACAGCGGACGGCCAGCCGTCTTTCGCATCCAGGATTTTAAGCCGGTCATCGGCACCCCACTCTCCAACGCCACTTAACGCCTCGTTCTTCCGTCGTATTGCTTTACCGTTTCGCCGCCGAAGATCAGCCGCTGCGGGTTCTGGTCGAAATTGTTGATCGTCTGGTCGAGCGACTGGACCGTGCGCCGCGCATCGTTGATCAGCACCCCGATGTCCCTCAGGCCGGTTGCCGAGAATCGCGACAGGTTGTCGGCGATCGGACCGACACGTGCATTGATGTTGTCGGCGACGCTGCGGAAGGATTCAAGCGTCTTGCGGGCTTCGGCGAAAAGTCCCTGTGAATCGTCGCTCGAAACCAGCCCGTCGACCTTGGCCAGGATGCCGTCGACGCGGCTCGAAGCGTCGTTCAGCTTGCGGGCCAGATCGGTGAAATCGCCGATCGCCTGGTTGATGTCGTCGCGGCGGCCCGAGAAGCTTTCGACCACGCTGCGCGCGGAGCTGACCGTCTGGCGGGCATCTTCCGAGGCTGCCGTGATGTTCGAAAGCATCGTGCGTACCTGATCGGGGCTCACTGAGCTCATGACGGTATCGACCCGGCGCAGCACGGTGTTTGCCTGCGCGCCCGCCTGCTCGAAGCTCGACGCGGCGTTCTTCACGTTTGTGACGAGATCGGGGAAGCTGTCGGAGGCGGTGGCGATGTTGCGGGTGGCGCGCTCGGTATTGGCGACGACGGCGTTGATGCGTTCGGCATCGATGGCGCTGACCAGTTTTTCAGCCGCCTGGAGCGTTGAATTCAGCGTGCCGGAAACGCGGTCGATCGTCACAGAGAGCGTCGAAAGGCTTTCCAGGAACTTATCGATACTGTCGGAATTCTGCGCCAGCGCGCCGGTGAAGGTCTCGACGTTGCGGATGGTCTGGGTCAACGGTCCGCGCGCATCGCCCACGAAGCCCTGGATGTCGCCGATCGCATCATTGGCGCGGTCGAGGATCTTGTCGGCGGTCGCGAGCAGGTTGGTGACGCTCGACTGTTCGGCGATCAGCACCGCGGGGCGGCCGGCCTCCATTGCCTTCTGGAGAATGTTTTCCTCGCCCTTCACGCCGCCCGACAGTTCGATATAGGCAGCGCCCGTCAGGCCCTGCACTTCGAGTGCTGCCTGGGTCGACTGATAGACCGGCGCATCGGCGCGGACTTCCGTGAAGGCGATCGAATAACGCGGATCATCCGGATCGATCGTCAGGCTGCGTACCGAGCCGACCGCGATACCGTTGAAGCGCACCGGTGAACCGACGGACAGGCCGTTTGCGGAGCCGGGAATACGGATGGCAAGCTCAGCTGTAGGTCCGCCGCGGCCCGATTGCGCCATCCAATAGACGAAACCGAAAGCTGCGATGATGACCGCGAGCGTGAAGAAACCGACAAGTGCGTAATTGGCTCTGGTTTCCATGGTTTTACGTCTTCTCTACTTCTTCTGCGGGCCGTTTGTCTTCGATCACGACCGACCGTGCCCGCTTGCCGCGGAAATAGGACTGAACCCAGGGATCGTCGTTTGCAAACATGTCTTCCAGTGTACCTTCCACCAATACCTTCTTGTTTCCCAATACCGCAATACGGTCGCAGACGGAAAACAGGCTGTCGAGGTCGTGGGTGACCATATAGACGGTCAAACCGAGTGTATCGCGCAGTTTGGCGATCAGCGCGTCGAAATCGGCAGCACCGATCGGGTCGAGGCCGGAGGTCGGTTCGTCGAGGAAAACCAGGTCCGGGTCGAGCGCCAGCGCGCGGGCAAGGGCTGCGCGCTTGATCATGCCGCCTGACAGCTCGGACGGATATTTGTCGGCGGCGTCCGGCGGCAGGCCGACCATCTCGACCTTCAGATAGGCAAGCTCGTCCATCAGTTCCTGCGGCAGATCGAGATATTCCCGCATCGGCAGCTGGATGTTTTCCTTGACTGTCAGGGCCGAGAACAGCGCGCCGTGCTGGAACAGCACGC
Source organism: Neorhizobium populisoli (assembly GCF_019430945.1). Lineage (GTDB taxonomy): Bacteria > Pseudomonadota > Alphaproteobacteria > Rhizobiales > Rhizobiaceae > Neorhizobium > Neorhizobium populisoli. Next base: position 131,901 of record NZ_JAHYCB010000001.1, read on the forward strand.
CCAAGCGCATGTCGACCATCATGCGATCTTCTTCGGACGCGTTTTCGTAGTCGACGCCGAGGATTTCGATCGTGCCGGAACGATGGCTCAGCAGGCCGAGCACGGTGCGCATCAGCACCGACTTGCCGGTGCCGGAGGCGCCGACGAAACCGAGGATCTCGCCGCGATAGACATCGAGATTGAGCTTGTCGAGCACCAGCTTGTCGCCGAAGCCGACGGTGACGTCGCGCACGGAGAGCACGACCTGGCGGCCGTTCGACTTGTCGACAGGCGCTTCCAACACTGCGCTTTCCTGGGTCTCTTCCACCGCGTTCTCCATCAGAAATCGATCGCGGAATAGAAGATGGCGAAAAGCGCATCCATCAGGATGACGACGAAGATCGCCTTCACCACGGAGGTGGTGACGTGCTGGCCGAGCGATTCGGCGCTGCCGCCGACCTTCATGCCTTCGACGGCGGCGACTATGCCGATGCAAAGCGCCATGAACGGCGCCTTGATCATGCCGGATGCGATGGATGTATGGTCGATCGCTTCGTGCAGGCGGGAGAGATAAGTGTCGAAGGTGATGCCGGAATAGGCCCAGGCGACGACGGCAGCACCCGCAAGGGCTGCGAAGTTCGCGACAATCGTCAAAAGCGGCAATGCGACGGTGAGCGCCACCAAACGCGGGAAGATCAGTACGCCGACGGGATTGAGGCCGATGACGGTGAGCGCGTCGATTTCCTCGCGCATCTTCATCGAGCCGATTTCGGCGGTGATCGCGCTTCCCGAGCGGCCGGCGATCATGATCGCAGTCAGGAGCACGCCGATTTCGCGCAACTGCAGAATGCCGACCAGATCGACGACGAAAATTTCGGCGCCGAAATACCGTAGCTGGAACGCACCCTGCTGGGCGATGATCGCGCCGATCAGGAAGGACATCAGCACGATGATCGGCACGGCGCGTACGCCCATGCGGTCGATATGGGTGACGACGGAGGCCGGCGAAACACCTGCCCCGCGGCCGAATTTCATCTGGGCGCCGCGCACCGCCGAACCGAGGATGTGCATGGCCGCATAAAGATCGCCCCAGAGGCTGACCATCGTCTCGCCGAGCGGCGTGAAGATGCGCTCGAACAGCGTCCCCTTCTTGCCGCTATCGGCGGGAGGCAGGGGCGCTTTTTCGGGCAGGACGCCGACGAGTTCCTGGATCGGGCCTTCGCCGCCGATCAGCACAGTCTCGTGGCCCTGATCGCTCTTGGCGGTCAGCAGGCGGCGGATCAGCCAGGCGCCGGCGGTATCAATGCCGTCTATGCCCGTCAAATCGATTTCGATCCTGCCGTCGCCTTTCGCCTTTTCAAGATGTTCGAAATCTTTCAGAATCGGCGAAATCGTCGTGCCACGCCAATTGCCGGCAAGCACATAGCGCTGACCGCCGCCTTCCGGCATATCCTCGGCCTTGATCTGAGCTGCCTTCGACGTCACTGCGTTCTTTCGCGTCTGAATTTCATATGAAGTTGCAATACGATACGGTTGATCGCATTTTCGAGAGACGCAATATAGCCGTCCGATGGGTAATTACCATAATGGAAAGCGTTAAAACCATGCGCCGTAACCTTGAAGCCACAATCGAAACCTTCCCGATCGCCGGCACCTTCACCATCTCGCGCGGCTCCAAGACGGAGGCCGAGGTGATCACCTGCTCCATCTCGGAAGGCAGTGTTTCCGGGCGTGGGGAATGCGTGCCCTACAAGCGGTACGGTGAGAGCATGGACGGCGTGCTGGCGGATATCAGGGCTGTCGGCGATGCGATCCGCAGCGGCCTGACGCGCCTCGAACTGCAATCGCACATGAAACCGGGAGCGGCGCGCAATGCGGTCGACTGCGCCCTCTGGGACCTGGAAGCGAAGCTTGGCGGAACGCGAGTCGCAGATGCAATCGGCGTCACCAGCCTGAAACCGTTCATTACCGCCTTCACGCTGTCGCTGGGCGAGCCGGAAGCCATGGCCGCGGAGGCACGCAAGAACGCCTACCGCCCGCTTCTGAAGGTCAAGCTCGGCACCGACAATGACGAGGCGCGGCTGCGCGCCATACGGAACGCGGCGCCAGCAACGCGCCTCATCGTCGACGCCAACGAAGGCTGGACCGAGGACAATCTCGCGCATCACATGGCAATCGCCGCAGAAACGAATGTCTCGCTGATCGAACAGCCGCTGCCGGCGGGAAAGGATGCAGCCCTTGCCGGAATCCGCCGGCTTGTCACCGTCTGCGCCGACGAAAGCGTGCATGCCACCAAGGACCTTGAAAGCCTGCGCGACCGCTATGACGCAGTCAACATCAAGCTCGACAAGACGGGCGGGCTGACCGAGGCGTTGGCCATGAAAGCGGAGGCGCAGCGGCTCGGGTTTGCCGTGATGATCGGCTGCATGGTTGGCTCGTCACTTGCCATGGCGCCCGCCGTGCTGCTGGCGCAGGACGCCGATTATGCCGATCTCGACGGACCATTGCTGCTGGCACGCGACCGGCCGGACGGCCTGCATTACGAAGGCTCGCTGGTTTATCCGCCGGACGCCGGCCTCTGGGGCTGAAGTCGGGCGGCAAGCGCGATAATGCCGAGGCTCACGATCGACAGCACCGCCATGGCCAGATAGCTCGACGGACCAAATTCTTTGTAGAGCGCGCCGGACAGCAAAGTCGAAAGCGCCAGGAAGACGCCGTTGTAGAAGACGTAGGCGCCCTGCATGGAGGATTCCTGGTCTTCGCGCACCGATTCCACCAGCCGGTGCTGCAAGCCGATATGGACGAAGGCGAAGGTCAGGGCGTGCATGACCTGCAGGACGACATAGCCCCAGAAACCGACGTCCATCGGGAAAATCGTCCAGCGGACAACGGCCATGGCGCAGCCGATGCGCATCAGGCTCCAGGACGGCACATGCCGGGCAAGCCAGCCGGCTGTAAAGAAAACCGTGATTTCGGCAACGATAGCGGCACTCCAGAGCACGCCGATCGAGCCGCTTGAAAAGCCGATCTCCTGCCAATGGATGGTGCCGAACGCATAGAACATGCCGTGGCTCGCCTGCGCCACGGAAGCGCCGATCATCAGCACATGCAGGTCCAGCCGCTTCAGGGAATTCGAGTTCAAGGCCGGATCGGCTGTTGCAGGACGCGCAACCGTTGCCCCGAGTTTCGGCGCGATGAACGCAACGGCGACGGTCATCAGGAAGCCGATCGCCATGGCATATGGGATGACGATGTTCCCCCACAGGCCGCGCAGCTCGCCGACGGCGAGAACCACGCCCATGAAGGCGATGGAGCCCCAGACGCGCATTGCGCCATACTGGAAACCCCAGCGGCGCACACCGGTCACCGCGATCGATTCGACGATCGGTGCATAGGGCGCGTAAACCGCTGCCTGAACGCCGATGACGATCAGCGCCGTCCAGAAATCATTGGTGAAGAACATCGCCAGCGCGGTGAGGAACGTCAACGCGCCCGACCAGGCAAGCATCAACGTTCGCTCCGCCATGCGGTCGGCGAAATAGCCGGCAACCGGTGCTGCCAGCAGACGCAGCAGCAATTGCGCCGTCAGCACCACACCGATCTCGAATTCGCTGAAGGCGAGACCGGCGAGCCAGACGGGCAGGAACGGCAGTATGGCACCGTTCACCCCGAGGGGTGCGGCGTAGGCCAGCGAACAACGAAGCTGAAAAAACGGCGGCGCAGGCGCCTTGTCTGCGGGAATCACGACTTCACGGAAGGGTTGCTAAATCTTCAGCTTACCTAACACGACGGCCACACCCTGCCTATGGCAAGATATGGCCGTTTCGGTACGCTTGTCGAAGTAAAGGTGCGGGCGACGTCAGGCCGCCTGCATATCCTCAACGTTTTTCGGCGCCGGCAGAGCCTTGATCTCGGTGACCTCGGCGGTCGCGGCGATCTTCTGCCACGAAATCAGCTCGAGGGAGCCATCATGATTCTCGACGATCGCGGTGCAGCTTTCCACCCAATCGCCGGTATTGACGTAGTGGATGCCGTCAATGTCCTCCATGATCGCATGGTGGATGTGACCACAGATGACACCATCGACCTCGCTGCGGCGGGCCTCGTCGGCAACGACCCGCTGGAACTCACCGATGAAGTTTACCGCGTGCTTGACCTGCAGCTTGGCCCAGGCCGAGAACGACCAGTAGGGCATGCCGAGGACGCGGCGGACGGCTGCGAGACCGACATTGATGGCGATCGCAGCGTCATAAGCCCAGTCGCCGAGATAGGCGAGGACGCGCATGTTGCGGACGACCACGTCGAACTGATCGCCGTGGATGACCAGATATTTCTTGCCGTCGGCCATTTCGTGGATAGCGCGGTCCTGCACCTCGATGCCGCCGAAATGCGTGCCCGGGAAGGTGCGCAGGAATTCGTCGTGATTGCCCGGAATGTAGACAATCCGCGTACCCTTGCGCGCCTTGCGCAGAAGCTTCTGCACCACGTCGTTGCAGCCCTGCGGCCAGTACCAATTGCGTTTCAGGCGCCAGCCATCGACGATGTCACCCACCAGATAGATGGTATCGGCTTCATGGTAACGCAGGAAATCGAGAAGGAAGTCAGTGCGGGCCGCCTTGGAGCCGAGATGCACGTCCGAGATGAAGAGCGTTCTGAAATGTCTTGTTTCCATTTCACCGGTCACGAAGTCATCCTTTCGCTGCCGTTTTCTTGCTTTTTCAAAACCAGACTCGTGTTTCAGGATGATGACAGGGTGGGGATGAATTTGGCGCCAGATGGTCTTTTGACGCACTTCAAATCCTTCGGCGGAACAAAATAGCTGCTGTTCCACCGGATCGATTGATGTAATGAGGAGGCTCGTTTCGAACCGCCTCAACAGACAAGAAAAGCCAGGAGGAAGCATGAACGCGCAGGATAAACCGACATCGTCGGCACCACCGATTACGGGTGACCTCGACGAGCAGGCGCTGTTCTTCCACCGCTATCCCCGCCCCGGCAAACTGGAAATCCAGGCGACCAAGCCGCTGGGCAACCAGCGAGATCTGGCGCTCGCCTATTCGCCGGGCGTTGCCGCCCCCTGTCTCGCGATCCGCGATAATCCCGATATGGCCGCGGACTACACCGCCCGCGCCAATCTTGTCGCGGTCATCTCGAACGGCACCGCCGTGCTCGGCCTCGGCAATATCGGCCCGCTGGCGTCAAAGCCGGTCATGGAAGGCAAGGCCGTCCTCTTCAAGAAATTTGCCGGCATCGACGTTTTCGATATCGAGATCGACGCCGAAACAATCGAGTCGATGGTGTCGACCGTGTCGGCGCTGGAACCGACCTTCGGCGGCATCAATCTGGAAGACATCAAGGCGCCGGAATGTTTCGAGGTGGAGCGCCGGCTGCGCGCCAAGATGAACATCCCGGTCTTCCACGACGACCAGCATGGCACTGCGATCATCGTCGCTGCCGCCGTGCTGAACGGGCTGGAACTGGCCGGCAAGACCATTTCCGATGTGAAGATTGTCACGTCGGGCGCCGGAGCCGCCGCACTCGCCTGTCTGCATCTCCTCGTCTCGCTCGGTGCGAAGAAGGAGAATATCTGGGTCCACGACATCGAAGGCCTGGTTTATGACGGCCGCAACACTCTCATGGACGAGTGGAAGGAAATCTACGCCCAGAAGACCGACAAGCGCGTGCTGGCCGACAGTATCGACGATGCGGACGTCTTCCTCGGCCTGTCCGCCGCCGGCGTGCTGAAGCCGGAACTTCTGGCCCGTATGGCGCCGAAGCCGTTGATCATGGCGCTTGCCAACCCGACGCCGGAAATCATGCCGGAGCTTGCCCGCGCTGCCCGACCGGATGCGATGATCTGCACCGGCCGCTCGGATTTCCCGAACCAGGTCAACAACGTCCTCTGCTTCCCGTATATTTTCCGCGGTGCGCTCGATTGCGGCGCCCAAACGATCAACGAGGAAATGAAGATGGCGGCGGTCAAGGCGATCGCAGCGCTCGCCCGCGAAGAAGTCTCCGACGTCGCCGCGAAGGCCTATTCAGGCGAAACGCCGACCTTCGGCCCGGACTATCTGATTCCCTCGCCGTTCGATCCGCGCCTGATCCTGCGCATCGCGCCGGCAGTTGCCAAGGCGGCAGCCGAGACCGGTGTCGCATCGCGACCGATCCATGATTTCGATGCCTATCTCGACCAACTGAGCCGCTTCGTCTGGCGCTCGGGCTTCGTGATGAAGCCGATCTTCACCGCCGCCAAGACGGCCGACAGGAAGCGGGTGATCTTTGCCGAAGGCGAAGACGAGCGTGTGCTGCGCGCAGCACAGGTCCTGCTCGAAGAAAAGACCGCCGTGCCGATCCTGATCGGCCGCCCGTCGGTCATCGAGGCCCGCCTGAAGCGTTTCGGCATTCGCATCCGTCCGGATGTCGATTTTGCCGTGGTCAACCCGGAAGACGATCCGCGCTATCGCGAATATGTCGACGACTATTTCGCCGTCGTCGGCCGCAAGGGGATCAACCCGGAAACCGCCCGTACGATCGTGCGTACCAACAACACGGTGATCGGTGCGCTCTCGGTAAAGCGTGGCGAAGCCGATGCCCTGATCTGCGGCGTCGAAGGTGGTTATGACCGGCACCTGCGCGACATCGACATGATCATCGGCAAAAAGCCGGGTGTCTGTGCGTTTTCGGGTCTCAGCCTTGTCATCTCGCAGCGCGGCGCACTGTTCCTGGCCGACACGTTCGTCAATTACAATCCGTCCGCCCAAGAGATCGCCGAGATCACCATTCTCGCGGCCGAGGAAGTTCGCCGCTTCGGCATCGAACCGAAAGCTGCGCTGATCTGCCACTCGAACTTCGGTTCGCGTGATTCCGAAAGCGCCCAGAAGATGCGCGCGGCACTGAAGCTGGTTCGCGAGCGGGCGCCCGATCTCGAAGTCGACGGCGAAATGCAGGCAGGTTCGGCGCTTTCGGAAACGGTGCGCAAACGCGCAATGCCGAACAGCTCACTGACCGGTGATGCCAACCTCCTAATCTTCCCGAACCTCGATGCGGCGAATATTTCGCTCGGCGTGGTGCGCAACATGACCGATGCGCTGCATGTCGGCCCGGTCCTGCTCGGCGCGGCCATGCCGGTGCATATCCTGTCGCCGTCGGTCACTTCGCGCGGCGTGGTCAACATGGCGGCGCTTGCCGTCGTGGAAGCCTCGCAGCCGGAAGTGCAGCATTACGGCTGATCCTTGAAGAAAAGGCGGATATTACCCTGAATTTCAACAGGTCGTGATATCCGCCTTATGATATTGTCAACCGGCCTGCACCATGATGCCGTCTCGTCACCGCAACGACCGCCGGACCCGCCCATGCGCCTTGCCAAGCGCCTTCCCAGTTTTCTGATCGCTGCGCTGCTCATCTCCCCGGCGGCTGCAACGGCTCGCGACATCGCGACCTGTGCGGCACTCTACAAGCAGCTCAACACTGTTCGGCAGGTGATTGGCAATACGGCGGAAATCCGGCGATATGCGCAGGAGCTGGCGCAGACCAATATCCAGATCCGCACCCTTCGCGTCGAGATGCGCCGCACCGGCTGCGGCGGCGGCAGTATCGTCACGCTCGGCGGTGGTGCTTCGGGCATCTGCGACCAGATGCAAAAGGAACTGCAGTCGCTCGAGGGCCAGCGCGATTCGGTGACGGCAGAGCGCAACAACGCCCGGCTCGTCAAGCAGCCCAGCGAACGCGACACGATCCTCGCGTCGATCCGCAGCAATGCCTGCATCCCTTCCGATGTAGAGGAAGAGGAGAAGGAGCGGATGAAGGTTCAAGGGATCGAACTCCCCAAACCGGAACCCTATTCCGGTATCACCGACCTGCGCACCACACCGGCGGCGACGCCGACGAAGGCAGGCACAGAAATCCCGCATCAACAGCCCGGCCCGGAGCGTCCCTACGATCCGAACAAGAAGGTCCGCATGGTCGGCCCGGTCTTCCTGCCGGAAGTGGGGATCGACCTCGCCCACCCGAAATCGAGCGGGCCGCAGCCGCAGCAATAGTCACTCGCCCTGTCGTCGCTCCTCCCAGCGCCCCTCGAAGACAAGCCCCTCCAACGGCAGGCGCTGCCGCCAGCCTTTGACCGCCAGTTCCGGCTCGCAATAAAGCTGATCGACATAACCGAGGCAAAGCCAGGCGACGATCTCGATCCGCTCCGGGATGCCGAGCAGGTTGCGCACGTCAGCATCGCGAAAAATGCTGACCCAGCCGACGCCGACGCCTTCGGCGCGGGCGGCGAGCCACAGATTCTGCACGGCGCAAACGGTCGAGTAGGCATCCATGCGCGGATTGTGAGTGCGGCCCAGCACGACCGGCCCTGCCCGGTCCGGATCACAAGTCACACAGATCGACAGCGGCGCCTTGCGGATGCCTTCGAGTTTCAGGCTGCGATAGAGATCGCCGCGCTCGCCGTCAAACATTGCGGCAGCTTCGTCATTGGCTTCGGAGAAGGCTGACCAGGCGGCTTCACGCATCTCCGCATCGCGGACGAGAATGAAATTCCACGGCTGCATGAAGCCGACCGAGGGGGCGGCATGCGCGGCTGCCAACAGGCGTCTCACCAGCGGTTCCGGCAGCGGATCGGGCAGGAACTGGTCGCGGACATCGCGGCGTGTCTCGATCGCCCGGTAGACGGCGGCTCGTTCGCCTGCGGAAAATTCGGCGGCAGGCTGAAGGGCTTGCCGGACGGGATCAAGCTGCATCGTTTTTCCCCAACAATGCGGGAGCCGCGCGCGCAAGCGCACGATCTCTCAAAACCTCTCCGCCGTCCGCGCGGATCGGTCTATCTCATCAGGCCGGTCTTCTGACTTGGCTTCATCCGCCTCGCCGCAGCCTTCCCGGATCACTCCAGTGGCATTTGCGGCAGCGTCCGCCTCACAGCGCTGGGCACGTTCCGGTATTTCACCGGATTCCCGATTCTCCTGCACGAGGCAGGCACCTGACATTTCGGTTATGCCTGTAGAGAGGATGCGGTTCAAGCCGCTGGTGCGACGGGGAAATAGCGCACATAGGCAAATTCGTCGCCATCCGGTGACCAGTTTGGCGAGTTCATCGTGCCTTGCCCGCCGAAGAGATCGAACAGCGTCTCGACATTGCCGCCATCCATGTCCATCAGCCTGACGCGCACATGAAGGTCGCGCGGATGGTCGAAGACGTCGGCGTCATAAGAAACGAAAACGATCTTGTCACCCCTGGGTGACGGATGCGGAAACCAGTCCCCATAGTCGTTGTCGGTGATCCGCTCGGCCGGGCCGCCTTGTACCGGAACGCGCCAGATCTGCATGAGGCCGCTGCGGCTGGAATTGAAATAAATCCACCTTCCGTCCGGCGAATAGTCGGGGCCGTCATTGCGCCCCTCGCCGAAGGTCATCCGCTGCTCGTCTCCACCCTTGACGCCGATAGTATAGATATCGAACAGATCGCCGCGGATACCACAATAGACGAAACGTTTTCCGTCCGGCGACCAGCCATGCCAGTAGGACGGCAGGTTCGGCGTCACCAGTTTCGGTTCGCCGCCGGCCGCCGGCAGGACGTAGATCGCCGACTTGCCGAATTCGACCTTGTCGGAGATCGCAATGAGGGAACCGTCCGGTGAGATGCCGTGGTCATTGTTACACTGGGCAGCGAAGCCGGTATCGACAGGCTCCGGCTCTCCGTCACCGGCCGGAGACAGGCGATACATCCGGCCGTCGCTGTTCAGCAGAAGATACCGCCCATCCGGCGACCAGTTCGGCGCTTCGAACAATTCCTCCGTTTGCCAGACGATACGGCTCCGGCGCGTACGGATGTTGAAGATCTCGACCGAACTCCGCAGCGCCATGGCCCGCCTCAGCGATCACGGAAGCGGTTGGTGATCGGGTAACGCCGGTCGCGGCCGAAATTCTTCTTGGTGATCTTCACGCCCGGCGCCGACTGGCGGCGCTTGTATTCGGCGAGGTAAAGAAGATGTTCGATGCGGTGGACCGTCGCCGCATCGTGGCCGCGAGCGACGATTTCCTCGGTGCCCATTTCCTGCTCCACCAGGCATTCAAGGATATCGTCCAGCACCGGATAAGGCGGCAGCGAATCCTGGTCAGTCTGATTGGGGCGAAGCTCGGCGGACGGCGCCTTGGAGATGATGTTCTTCGGGATCACCTCGCCGCTCGGCCCGAGCGCCGTCGGCGGGACATTCTCGTTGCGCCAGGCCGAGATCGCATAGACCTGCATCTTGTAGAGGTCCTTGATCGGGTTGAAGCCGCCGTTCATATCGCCATAGAGCGTCGCGTAGCCGACCGACATTTCCGACTTGTTGCCGGTGGTCACCACCATCGAACCGAACTTGTTGGAGATCGCCATGAGGATCGTGCCGCGAGCGCGGCTCTGCAGGTTCTCCTCGGTAATACCTTCGTCGGTACCTTCGAACAATTCCGACAGAGCCGACGAGAGCCCGTCGACCGGCTCGGCAATCGGCACGATGTCGTAACGGCAGCCGAGTGCCTTGGCGCAGTCGGCGGCATCCTTGAACGAGTCTTCCGACGTATAGCGATAGGGCAGCATGACGGTGCGCACCCGCTCCTCGCCCAGCGCGTCAACGGCAATCGCGGCACAGATCGCCGAGTCGATGCCGCCCGAAAGGCCGAGCACGACAGACTTGAAGCCGTTCTTGTTGACGTAATCGCGGAAGCCGAGCAGGCAGGCGCGGTAATCCGCCTCTTCCTTTTCGGGAATGCGCGCCATCGGGCCATGGCTGCAATGCCAGGTCTCATCCTTCCGCTTCCATTCCGTGACGGAAACGGCGGTTTCGAACTGGCTTAACTGAAAGGCGAGCGACTTGTCGGCGTTGAAGGCGAAGCTCGCGCCGTCGAACACCAGTTCGTCCTGGCCGCCGAGCTGTGCCGCATAGATCAGCGGCAGGCCGGTTTCGATCACCTGCTTCAGCACGACCTGATGACGGATATCGACCTTGTCGCGGTAATAGGGCGAACCGTTCGGCACCAGCAGGATTTCAGCGCCGCTTTCCGACAGCGTCTCGCAGACGCCGAGATCGCCCCAGATATCCTCGCAGATCGGAATGCCGATCCGCACACCTCGGAAATTCACCGGTCCCGGCATCTCGCCGGCAACGAAGACACGCTTCTCGTCGAACTCGCCGTAATTGGGCAAGTCGATCTTGTCGCGGATGGCGATGATCTTGCCCCCATCCAGCACGGCGATGGAATTGTGGCGGCCATGCTCGCTCTGGCGCGGAAAGCCGATGATGATACCTGGTCCGCCATCCGCCGTCTCGGCGGCAAGCTCCTCGACCGCCTTGAGGCAGGACTTCAGGAAGGAGGGTTTCAGGACAAGGTCTTCCGGCGGATAACCGGAGAGGAACAGCTCGGTGAAAAGGACTATATCGGCATCCTCGCGGGCCGCGTCGCGACGCGCCTCGCGTGCGAGAGCCAGATTGCCGGCGATATCGCCGACAGTCGGATTGAGTTGTGCAACGGCGATACGGAAGGTCTGGGCGATGTCCTGGGTCATGCTATGGATTTAGCGTTCCGCACCTTGAGCCGCAATGTTGTTCCAGGGATTTTTTACAGACTACGGCATGGTCTCCAGCGGTTTAGCGCGGGACGAAAAACAAAGAAAAAGGCCGGCGATGATCGCCGGCCTTCTTTGATTGAAATCCGTTGTCCGTAGCTCAGCCGTTGGCGACCATGCGCTTTTCATCGCGACCGCTCTTCATCCGCTCGGCAAGCAGGAACGCCAGTTCCAGTGCCTGGTCGGCGTTGAGACGCGGGTCGCAATGAGTGTGGTAACGGTCGTGCAGATCCTCGGCCGTCACCGCACGGGCACCACCGGTGCATTCGGTCACGTCCTTGCCGGTCATCTCGATATGGATGCCGCCCGGATGCGTGCCTTCGGCGCGGTGGATCTGGAAGAAGCTTTCGACTTCCGACAGGATGCGCTCGAACGGCCGGGTCTTGTAGCTGTTCAGCGTGATCGTGTTGCCATGCATCGGGTCGCAGGACCAGACCACCTTCTTGCCTTCCCGCTCGACGGCGCGGATCAGCTTCGGAAGGCTGTCAGCGACCTTGTCGTAACCGAAACGGCAGATCAGTGTCAGGCGGCCAGCCTCGTTGGTCGGGTTCAAAGCGTCGATCAGCTCGATCAGGTTATCCGCCTGCAGCGACGGGCCGCACTTGAGACCGATCGGGTTCTTGATACCGCGGAAATATTCGACATGCGCATGGTCGAGCTGACGGGTGCGGTCGCCGATCCACAGCATGTGGCCGGAGGTGGCGTACCAGTCGCCCGAGGTGGAGTCGACGCGGGTGAAGGCTTCTTCGTAACCCAGAAGCAGCGCTTCATGGCTGGTGAAGAAATCCGTCTCGCGCAGGCTCGGCTGGTTTTCCGACGTGATGCCGATCGCCTGCATGAAGTCCATGGTTTCGCTGATGCGGTCGGCAAGCTTGCGGTAACGCTCACCCTGCGGCGAATCCTTGACGAAGCCGAGCATCCACTTATGGACGTTTTCGAGGTTGGCATAACCACCCATCGCGAAGGCGCGCAGCAGGTTCAGCGTCGCGGCCGACTGGCGGTAGGCCATCATCTGGCGTTCCGGATCGGGCGTGCGGGCGCCTTCCGTGAAATCCGTGCCGTTGACGATATCGCCGCGATAGGTAAGCAGCGTCTGGCCGTCCTGGGTCTCGTGCGAATTCGAGCGCGGCTTGGCGAACTGGCCGGCGATACGACCAACCTTCACGACCGGAAGCTGGGCTCCGTAAGTCAGGACGACGGCCATCTGCAGGAACGAGCGGAAGAAGTCGCGGATATTGTCCGCGCCATGTTCGGCAAAGCTTTCAGCGCAGTCGCCACCCTGCAGCAGGAAGGCGTTGCCTTCCGCGACATTGGCGAGCTGCTTCTTCAGACGACGGGCTTCGCCGGCAAAGACGAGCGGCGGAAAGCTGGCAAGCTGGGCTTCCGTTGCCGCAAGAGCGGCCTTGTCCGGAAATTCCGGAACCTGCTGGATCGGTTTGTTACGCCAGCTGCTCGGGGTCCAATTCTGTGCCATGTCAATCACCTGTCCTGGCCGCGGCGATCGTCTGCCGGGCTACACGCCTCAAAAGTCAGCGGCTTATAAACCTTAACGGCCGCCTTGCCTAGACGCTTCACCACCACACGCCGACTTGATCGTCTGTCTGTATGACAATGACCAAAAATCGACAGATGCGGACAATTGTTCCAGGAACATTAAGAGTGATTTTATCTCCTTTTGAGACAGTCACTCCGAAATTTCAGGGGTGAAATCGTATTTCGGGGCTACCGATGAATGTTATTGCGCGTTTGCTTAAAGACGAGTCCGGCAATTTCGGCATTATGACTGCGGTAATACTGGTACCATTGGTCGGCGCGGCCGGCATGGCGGTAGATTATGGCCGTGCATTGAGCATGAGAACCGATCTTATGGGCGTTGCGGATGCGGCTGCACTTGGCGCGATCTCTGAAGGCTCACCGGGATACAAGGCCTATATGGCCATGACCAAGGACGGCGAAGTACAGATCGCCGAAGCCGACGGAAAGGCCCTCTTCCTTTCTCAGCGCTCCTCTGCCTCCCAGAGCGGCGATGGCCCCATCGACCCCAACAAAAGCAATGGCAACGGCAGTGGTGACGCAATCGCAGAAATGCCGCTGGATGTCGACATCAAGGTCTCCAGGCTGAACGGTATGGTCACTTCGACGGCTGCGTTCACTGCACAGATCCCGACGACCTTCATGCGGATACTCGGCCAGGACTCGATCACCATTTCCGGTGCCGCCACCGCCACCTACGGCGCCCAGAGCAAGAGCTACACCGATTTCTACATGCTGCTCGACAATACCCCGTCGATGGGCATTGCTGCGACCAGCAAGGAAATGCAGCGGATGAAGGCCCTCACCGGCGCCAATGGCGGCCGCGCATGCGCCTTTGCCTGTCATCTCGGCTGGTATGGCAGCGACGGGAAATTCAACGAAGATCAGAACAGCACCTATATCGTCGCCCGCGCCAACAACGTTAAACTGCGTGTCGACGTGGTGGCGGATGCGGCCGCAGCATTGATCAACAAGATCAAGACGCAGATCAGCACCACGACCAGCCAGTACCGTGTCGCGGCCTATTCGTTCGGCAAATTCGCGCTGGAACCCGGTTATCGCATCGACAAGATCTCGGCTCTGACCGTCGACATGAACAGCGCATCCAAGGCGACCGAAAACGTCGCATTGATGACGACCGACCATGACTGGTTCAACGACAACGCGCTGACCAGTTTCGATACGTCGCTGACCGCGATCGGCAAGGAAATCCTGGGGAATGGCGGTACCGGCTCCAGTGCCGCCGATCCGGAAAAGATCGTCTATTTCGTTACCGACGGAATGCAGGACAGCCTCAAGCCCGGCGGCGCATGTGCCGGCAGCTGGGAAGGCAGCAAGGGCCGATGCCACGAGCCCATCGACGTCAAATACTGCCAGGCGCTGAAGGACCGCAATATCAAGATCGCCGTCCTCTACACGACCTATATTCCGCTGGATGGCGACGGCACCTGGGACAGCTACATCAAGAACGTTTTCGCCAGCAAGATCAGCCCGGCCCTGAAGCAGTGCGCTTCGCCGAGCCTGTTCTTCGAAGTCGGCCCGGACGATGACATGGAAGCCGCCATGGTGAAGCTGTTCGTCCAGGCCTCCGCCGGCAAGGCCAGCCTGCGCCTGACGCAGTAGGCCGGTCCCACTTAAACGGCAAACCCCATTAATGCGGCGAGCGCGGTTATACGCGCTCGCCGTTTTTGATCCGATAGCTCGGATTGTACATGGTCACGAGTTCTTCCGACGCTGTCGGGTGGACGGCCATGGTGCGGTCGAAACCGTCCTTGGTGACGCCGGCCTTCAGGGAAATGCCGAGAAGCTGTGCCATCTCGCCCGCATCGTGGCCGAGGATATGAGCGCCGACGACCTTGCGGCTTGCCGCATCGACGACGAGCTTCATGATCATCTTTTCCGTGCGGCCTGAGAGCGTCGCCTTCATCGGACGGAATTCGGCGCGATAGACTTCGAGCTCGTCGTAACGCTTTGCAGCCTCTTCTTCCGAAAGACCCACGGTGCCGATTTCCGGCTGCGAGAAGACCGCCGTGGGGATCAGCTCGTGATCGGGCGCCGTTGGGTTGTTCCTGTACTCTGTCTCGATGAAGCACATGGCCTCATGGATCGCGACGGGCGTCAGCTGTACCCGATCGGTGACGTCGCCGAGCGCGTAGATGTTGGGCACGCTGGTGCGGGAATATTTGTCGACGACGATTGCGCCGCGTTCGTTGACCTCGACGCCGGCCGCTTCAAGACCGAGACCATGCGTATTCGGATCACGGCCCAGCGCCAGCATGACGGTATCGACGGCAATCGTCTCGCCGTTCATCGTCTTTGCTACCAGACCACCGGCGGCATCCTTCTCGACGTTCTCGATAACATCGGTGAGGATGATGCGGATGCCCTTCTCGACCATCGCCTTGTGGAGCCCCTGGCGCATGTCATGGTCGAAGCGGGACAAGATTTCCTTGCCGCGATAGATCAGCGTCACATCGACACCCAGACCGTGGAAGATGTTGGCGAACTCGACCGCGATATAACCGCCGCCGGCAATCAGGATCGAGCGCGGCAGTTCGGGCAGATCGAAGGCTTCGTTGGACGAGATGCAGAGCTCGTGGCCCGGCAGCGCCACGTGCGGGTTTGGTGCACCGCCCGTCGCGATGATGATCTTCTCGGCCGTCACGGTCTTGCCGGTCTTCACCAGCCGGATCGTATGAGCATCGACCAGTTCGGCACGGCTTTCGACGATCTCGGCGCCGTTCATGTCCAGGCCTCGGCGATAAAGACCCTCGAGGCGGGCGATTTCCTTGTCCTTTGCGGCAATCAGCTTCTTCCAGTCGAACCTGGTCTCGCCGACCTCCCAACCATAACCGACCGCATCCTCGAAATGCTCGTGGAACTGGGACGCATAAACGAAGAGCTTCTTCGGAACACAGCCGCGGATGACGCATGTGCCGCCGAACCGATATTCTTCGGCAACGGCGACCCGCTTGCCGAGCGAGGCGGCCACGCGGCCAGCCCTCACACCGCCCGATCCGCCACCAATCACAAACAGATCGTAGTCGTAGGCGGCCATGGTATTCTCCTTGGGAACATATGCGGCGGGGACGACCTCATATAGTGATTGCGCCGCAAAAAGCAAAAGCCCGGATTGCTCCGGGCTTTCATAAAATCCTCGACTATCTTTCGGCCGATCAGGGCTTCGGAGCCGGTGCCGGAGCGGGCTTGGCAGCCGGGGCTGCGGGAGCCGCAGGCTTGGCAGCCGGAGCGGCAGCAGCGGGTTTAGCCGGGGCGGCCGCAGGCTTGGCAGGAGCCGCTGCCGGCTTGGCGGGGGCAGCTGCAGGAGCCGGGGCAGCCGTATCGACAACCGGTGCCTGGATCGGGGTCGCGTCGATGATGCCGCGCAGCTTTTCGCTGCTCTGCGCCGTCAGGTCGCGGGAGATGCCGTTTGCCCAGATCTGGGCGGCGCGGCTCATTTCGCGCGTGATGAGCGGCTGGTTGGTGAGCAGCTTCTTGCCGGCTTCCGTATTAAAGAAGGTGGCGATCGACTTCAGCTCATCAATCGAGAAGGACTTGGCGTAGATCGTCGCGGCTTCCTTTTCCAGATCGGCGCGGCGCGCTGCCAGAGTCAGTGCCTGCTCGTCTACGACGGTCGCAATCTGCGTCTGGAAGTTCGGCGAAGCCTGGATGAACTGGGCTTTCAACCGCTCGGCCAGATTCGGCAGGATGTTGTCGTATAGATCGGTGACGTTGATCGCCGCAATGGCGTCCCGCGCCGCTGCGAGCTGGGCTTCCGAAACGTCCTGTGCGCGAGCCGAGACCGTGAAGGCGCCGGAGAAAAGGATCGCCAGAGCGGCGGCACGGCCGAGAACCGCGAATCTGATCATGAGTTGGTTGCTCCTAGTTTATTTCGCCTTGAGCGTCCGCGCTCCTGCCGGGCCGGCAATGATCGCAAAGGACGCCATATGGATGAACAGCCCGTGTTCAACGACACCGGGAATGGAATTCAGCTCCCCTGAGAGAGCCTCTGCATCAGGAATGCGGCCAAAAGATGCGTCTAAAATGTAGTGGCCGCCGTCCGTCATGAAGTTATCGTTACCGGACATTCTGAGCTTCAGATCGCCGGAAAGGCCGAGTTTTTCAGCCGCACGCTCGATTGCGATGCGCGTCGCGGCCAGACCGAACGGATTGACTTCGATCGGCAAGGGAAACCTGCCGAGCGTGTCGACGAGCTTGGTCTCGTCGGCGATGACGATCATCTGGCCGGATGCCGCCGCAACGATCTTTTCGCGCAGCAAAGCGCCGCCGCCGCCCTTGATCAGGGTCAGGTTGGCATCCAGCTCGTCGGCTCCGTCGATCGTCAGGTCGAGTTCCGGAAGCTCTTCGAGAGATTTCAACGGAATGCCGAGCTCGACGCAGAGCCGTGCGGTGCGCTCGGATGTCGGCACGCCTTCGACCCTGATGCCGCCATGCACCTTTTCAGCCAGCAGGCGCACGAATTCCTCCGCCGTCGAACCTGTGCCGATACCAAGCCTCATGCCGTCTTCGACATGGGCCAATGCGGCCTCGGCTGCCTTGACCTTCATTTCCCGGGCGTCCATCCGCCAAAAGCTCCCCATCGTTTCGCCGAACGCTGTTTACACGCCTCGCCCGGCAAACGAAAGTCCCTTTACCCGGGTTTTAAGGCTGTCGCGAATCTCGCATATTTGCTTTTCCCGGCAGCTTTCCGTAATCGGACACTTTGCCGACCAAGCCCTGCGAGGTTTCATTGACCACCCCTCTCGTCATCTTCGATCTCGACGGAACGCTGATCGATACTGCACCCGACCTGATCGACAGCCTCAACTACACGGTCGAAGCGGTCGACATGGCGCCCTTCACCTTCGAGGACATCACGCATCTGGTCGGCCAGGGCGTGCGGGTGATGATCCGCCGCGCCTTCGAGCTTCGCGAACTGGCGCTCGACCAGGCGACCGAAGATCGGCTCTTCGACCGCTATATGGAGCATTACAAGGACGGCATGCCGGGCCGCAGCAAGCCCTACACCGGCGTGATCGACTGCATGGACAGGCTTTCCGCCGCCGGCATGAAACTGGCAGTCTGCACCAACAAGATCGAGCCGCTCGCCTTTCCGTTGATGGAGGGACTAGGGCTTCTCGAACGTTTCGAGGTGATGACCTGCGGCGACACCTTCCCCGTCCGCAAGCCGGATGCCGGGCATATCCTCGGCACGATCGAGCGTGCCGGCGGCGATCCGGCGATGACTGTCATGATCGGCGACAGCATCAGCGACATCAGGGCCGCCCAGAATGCCGGCATCCCTTCCGTCGCAGTCACATTTGGTTATTCGGACGTCGCCGTCGAAACGCTCAATCCGAGCCATATCATCAGCAGCTACGACCAGCTGACCGTCGAGGTCATCCGCGGCCTGCTTGCCGGCGCATCGAAAGCTGCGGCAGCCAGCTGATATCCTCACTCAAAGCCAGTCACAGAAAAAGGCGGCCATTGGCCGCCTTTTTCGTGTTCATTGTCCGATAGAGGCTCAGCCCTAGACCGAGCGCGCCTTGGTTGTCGCGTCGAATGCCTTTTCCACGGCAGTATCGCGGCCATAGACGTCGTCGAAATATTCGACCGTACCGACCTTATTTGGCCAGGCGGTGAAATACGATACGTAGACCGGGATCCTCACCGGCACCTTGGCGGCGACGTTCTGGCCGTTGGCGATGCGGGCGTTGACGTCGTCGACCGTCGTGCCGAGCACGGCAGCCGCCATCTTGCGCGGCTCTGCAAGGCGCACGCAACCATGGCTCAGCGCACGCATGTCGCGCTGGAAGAAGCTCTTCGACGGCGTGTCATGCATGTAGATCGCATGGCTGTTCGGGAAGAGAATCTTCAGGTCGCCCAGCGCATTGTCGCTCGACGGCGGCTGGCGCACGGAGACCTTGTCGGTCGAGCCGTACCAGTTGACGCTGGTCGAGGAGACCGCCTTGCCGCCGACCGAAACCTCGTAGCCGAGACGGTCGAGATAGCTCGGGTCGGCGCGCAGCTTCGGCAGCATTTCGTTGATGATGATCGACTGCGGAACGCCCCAATAAGGGTTGAACTCGACGGTCTCGATCTCGTCCTGGAAGAAATAGGTCTGGTTCGCCTTGCCGCCGACGACGACGCGCATGGAGAACTGCTCGGCGCCCTTGTCGTGGTAATAGACCGTGTAGGCCGGCTGGTTGATGAACACATACCGCTGGCCGAGATCGTCCGGCAACCAGCGCGCCTGTTCCATGGCGACGACGACCTTCTCGATCTTGTCCTGCGACGTGTGGCCGACCATCTTGCGCACCGTCGCATTGCCGATCACGCCATCCGCCTTCAGACCGGCTTCGGCTTGGAAGGTCTTCACCACGTCCACCAGTTCCGGCGTGTAGTCCGGGGTCTGCTGATAGGCAGCAAGGGTTGCCGCATGCTTGGTCTTCAGCGCTTCAGAACCGGTGTGCTGGATGGCTGCAATGATGCTCGCCAGATCCGGGCTGCTCTTGCCGGGCTTCAGGAGGATATCGTCCGGCAGGGCGATCTTCGGGCTGGTATCGGTCGCCGCGGCGCGCAGCTTGGCAAGCTCGGCCTTCAGCGCCACGTATTGCGGGCCTTTCGGCTCGAGACCCTGCAGATAGGCCGCCGCATCCGTGCCGTCCTTCGAAAACGGCAGGACCGTCGCAAGCTTGACGTCCTTGAGCTTGAAATCGTGATAACCGGAAATCCTGTTCGGATCGATGCGGCCGCGCACCATGTCTTCGGCGAAGGTCAGAACCTTTTCCGACAGGGCAAGCTCGAACTGCATCATGGCGCGGTCATGAGCATCTGCCGGGGATGCCACCGGAGCGGTGGTCGCCGAAGCGTTGACCAGAGTGGCTGGCGCATCCGCCGCAGTGGTGCTCGCGGTCGTCAGCGCCGGAGCCGTCAACGCGTAATCGGCCGGATTGAGACCGAATTCGCCGGCGCGCTGGAAGAGGGCGAGAACGCCCCTCGCCTTGTCGTTGACGTCGCCGCCGGAAATCCAGACCGGCTCCACGGTCTTGCCGTAGAACGCTTCGAGCGCCGCGGCGACCTCTGCCGGGGCCGAAACCTTGGCCTGGGCCAGGAAACGCGTTGCGTCCGTTGCAGTTGCCGCGGCAAAGCCTGCGGTCTTCACAGCGCGTTCGGCATCAGCCTTGTAGGGATAATAACGGGGGCCGGAAACTTTCGGCAAAGGCTCGGGATCGGCGAGCGACTTTTCGCTCGGCATGGCTGCGGTGCGGCCGGTGCCGGTATCGACGCCCGGCAGATTGTTGCTCGGCTGACGGCCGCGGTCATTGCCCGGACCGCCGCGAATGAAATCCATGAGCGTAATGGCATGGGCGGGAGCGGCTGCTCCGGTAAAAATCGAAATGCCCGACACGAGTGCCAGCGCGATCGAAGTTTTCTTGTGTTTGTGCTGCAATGTCGTCCCCGTCACCTGCATCCGCGGGACTGATCCGCGGGCTCGAATATGTATCACGCCATCTAACCGATCGCGCGAGGGATGGAAAGAAACGCCCGGCTGCCCGACTTGTTCGAACCATCGGTAAAAACATACCGGAGCGTGACGGGAACGTTAAGAAAATATTCGTTAAATTTTTATTCACGCCTGCGAAGAGCCCGACGGACAGCGCTCGGATTCAACTGCATAATTCCGATCCGAGTGTCATAAAAGGCACGCCTAAAACGTACCAAAAAGGACATTTCCGTGTCTTGCAGCGGCGCTTCAATCGTATAGTAATGCCGCCGGCCGGCGCCGACGCGGTAACGCGTTGTTGAAATTTTCTGACCCGGCAGAGATCACGAGCAGAAGAGGCAGCGACAATGGCAGCGACCCGTACCGAAACCGATACGTTTGGCCCGATCGAGGTAGCAAGCGACCGTTATTGGGGCGCCCAGGCCCAGCGCTCGCTCGGAAACTTCAAGATCGGCTGGGAAAAGCAGCCGCTGCCGATGGTTCGCGCCCTCGGCATCGTCAAGCAGGCGGCCGCCCGTGCCAACATGGAACTGGCCGGTCTTGATGCCGCGATCGGCAAGGCGGTCATCGATGCCGCGCAGGAAGTCATCGACGGCAAGCTCAACGACCATTTCCCGCTCGTCGTATGGCAGACGGGTTCCGGCACCCAGTCGAACATGAACGCCAACGAGGTGATCTCCAACCGGGCGATCGAAATGCTCGGCGGCGTGATGGGCTCCAAGAAGCCGGTTCATCCGAACGATCACGTCAACATGAGCCAGTCGTCGAACGACACCTATCCAACGGCGATGCATATCGCCTGCGTCGAAACCATCGTGCGTCACCTCGTGCCGTCGCTGAAGCACCTGCATGAAGCTCTGGAAGCCAAGGTCAAGGCCTTCTCGCACATCATCAAGATCGGCCGCACGCATACGCAGGATGCCACGCCGCTGACGCTCGGCCAGGAATTCTCCGGTTATGCCGCGCAGGTCGGCTCGGCGATCGCCAATATCGAACTGACGCTGCCTTCGCTTTCCAAGCTCGCCCAGGGCGGCACGGCGGTCGGTACCGGCCTCAACGCGCCGATCGGTTTTGCCGAAAAGGTCGCCAACGAAATCTCCAAGATCACCGGCCTGCCCTTCGTCACCGCGCCGAACAAGTTCGAAGCGCTTGCCTCCCACGACTCGATGGTCTTTGCCCATGGTGCCATCAATGCGGCGGCCGCAGCGCTGTTCAAGATCGCCAACGACATCCGCTTCCTCGGTTCCGGCCCGCGCGCGGGCCTCGGCGAACTGTCGCTGCCGGAAAACGAGCCGGGCTCGTCGATCATGCCGGGCAAGGTCAACCCGACCCAGTCGGAAGCGCTGACCCAGGTCTGCGCCCACATCTTCGGCAATCACGCGGCATTGACCTTCGCCGGCAGCCAGGGCCATTTCGAACTCAACGTCTACAACCCGATGATGGCCTATAACTTCCTGCAGTCGGTGCAGCTGCTTGGCGATGCCGCCGTGTCCTTCACCGACAATTGCGTCGTCGGCATCGAGGCGCGCGAGGACAATATCAAGCGCGGCGTGGAAAACTCGCTGATGCTGGTAACGGCGCTCAACAGCAAGCTCGGCTACGACATCTGCGCCAAGATCGCCAAAACGGCACACAAGAACGGCACGACGCTTCGCGAAGAGGCTGTCGGCGGCGGTTACCTGACGAATGAAGAATTCGACCAGTATGTTCGTCCCGAAAACATGATCGGCCCGAAATAACCAAAATCAATTACAGTTGAGAGGAAGCCCCGCAGTTTTTTACGGCGGGGCTTTCTCTTGGAACAACATCAAAATCGATCAATCACGACAACCAATCACATTCATAAAGTACTAACCGAGATTGCGTCCGGTTGTCCGTAAGTCCATCATTTCTGATAGAAAAACATTATTTCAGCGATGCCAAATAAATTTAAGAATAGAGCGTTCCGCAGCTACCCCTTAATTCTTTTCCAACATTTTTCACATACTAATTCCGCTTATTGCATGCGGGTGGGAACAAGTGGGGATCGTCGATGACGACGGCAACGGCGCCGAAAGCGCAATCCAACGATCTGATCAGTCAGATTATTTACGCGGTGCGATCCATGGGTGTCGCGCCGATCCCGCGCAATTACCAGCTCTTCTATGAAGCCTATATCGGTTCCAACCCCGATCTGACGCGCGAACTGGCCGGTCTCGGCAGCCGCGCCACGCAGGAAGAACTGGACGAACTTGCGCACCGCTACCTCGGCACCGGCCAGGCGATGGTGATCGAGGATGCGCATAGCAAGCTGCTCGTCGAACTCGATTCCCTTCTGAAGCTGTTGCGCCAGGAGCAGAGCTCGCTTGAAAGCTACAGCAAGCTGCTCGGCGAAACCGCGCAACGCATCAGCTCGAAGAACAATTTCTCGACCGACCTCCTGACCAATGCCCTTTCGCTCCTCAGCGAAGCCACGGGCACGACCATGGCGCATGGCGAAAAGACCGTCGGCGGCGTCGTGCAGCGCAGCCAGGAAATGGACCAGGTCCGCCGCGAACTCGACGAATACAAGCGGATCGCCAATACCGATTCGCTGACCCGGATCGCCAACCGCCGCGCCTTCGACGAACGGCTGGCGACCACCTATGACAATTCCGCCATCCTGCCGGTCACGGCGCTGGTTCTGGCCGATATCGACAATTTCAAGAAGATCAACGACACCTACGGCCATCCTGTCGGCGACAAGATCCTCGCGACCGTTGCCTCCGTCATCCGCTCCAACGTCCGCAAGGATGTGTTCGTCGCCCGTTCCGGCGGCGAGGAATTCGCGATGATCGTCGAGGGCAACACGCCCGAAGAAGTGATGATCATCTGCGAACGGGTGCGCCGCGCGCTGGAGACCCGCACCTTCCGCAACTCGCGCTCCGGCGTCGATTACGGCACGGTCACCATCTCGCTGGGTTTCGCCATGGGCTCGCAGGCGACAGATCCGGGCGAATTGTATGCCAGCGCCGACACCGCTCTCTATCACGCCAAGAATGCTGGGCGTAACCGCTCGATCCTGTTTGAGGACGGGATGAAGAAGGACTATATCGGCAAGGGCTGGCTGATCTACAAACGTTGATCGGCAGGCAAAGGCCAAAAAAACGGGCGCCAATGGCGCCCTTTTTTGTTTTCGTTTTTCCGGTTCTCGGAACGACCTTTACCACATGGTCTTGGCGGCGCGTTCCGGCCATTCGCGGTCATAGGTCTCCTTGTCGAAATCCGCCTTGGCAGCCTTCAGCAGGGTGCCCGGCGTCGGCAAGGTTTTCGGATCGACGAAACGTTCCGGATTCCATAGCTCGGCGCGCATCACTGCGCGGGCGCATTGGAAATAGACTTCCTGAAGCGTGACAACCGTAACGCTGCGCGGATGCCGGCCATCCATCTCGAAACTGTTCAACAAATCCGGATCGACCGACACCACGGCGCGGCCATTGATGCGCATCGTCGTGTTGGAACCCGGCACCAGGAACATCAGTGCGACACGCGGATCTCGAACGATATTGAGCAGCGAGTCGATCCGGTTATTGCCGCGCCAGTCGGGCAGAAGCAGCGTCGCATCGTCCTGAATACGCACCGCGCCGCCGAGGTCACCACGCGGTGAGCAATCCAGCCCCTCAGGCCCGACGGTCGCCAGCGCCACGAAGGGCGAGGCCTCGATCATCTGCCGGTATTCGGCGGTGAGGGTCTTCGTGACCTTCACCAGCGAGGCCTCCGATACGCCGTCGTAGATCGCCTTCAGCTCGTCGATGGATGTGATGATGGTCATGCCCTGCCCTCGCCTTCGACCGGCCCCTATCCGGCTGCGATGACACTAGGATGACACCAGGAGTCGATCAAGCCGCAGCATCTCCGTCGGACAGCCGACTGGACGGTTTCGACGCCTCCGCCAGGAATGCGGCGATCGTGTCGATGACACCGCCGTCGCTGACGATCCGGCGATGTCCGAGGCCGTTTGCCCAATGAAGCCGGGCAGCCGCACTGCCGTCGAAACGGCGTGCGTGATTGGCGGCAACCTCCTTGTCGTCTTCCGCATGCACGACGAGCAGCGGGATATCGCGGCGGGTTGCCACGGCGACCGTATCGAAATCATCGAGCGGAGCGCCGGCGATCTTTTCCGTATGGCGGATCAGCAATTGCTTGACGCGCGACGACAGGCCGACCATGGCTGCGAAATCGTCGAACAGCCAATGGATATGGCTCGGCGCGCCGATCACCACCGCCTTGTCCGGAGAGATCGAACCGGCGGCCTTGAACACGCCGCCGATGGCGAGCATCAGGCATGCGCCGCCGAAGGAATGGCCGACAACCGCATCGAAACGACCAAAACGCCGCTCCGCCTCGATGGCGGCCTCGACGGCCTGGCGCATGTTGAGGCTACGGCCGCTGGAAAGACCGTGTCCCGGCCAGTCCAGCACGACAATCTCAGCGCCGTTAGCTGCGAGACCGGTCGGCAGCGCCGCGATATAGGCCGCGTTGGAGCCCCAGCCGTGGACGACGAGACACCGTGGGCGCCCTGGCCTGCCGTCACCGTTGAAGCGATAGGCCATCACCGTCGAGGAGCCCGATACGAAGGGAATCTTCTGCGCTTCGGCCAGTTTGCGCCGGCCCTCCGCCTCCATAGCGGCTGCCTTCTCGCCCTTCGGACGTCTGGACGGCGTTCGGCAGAACAGCGTGAACGCCAGCTTTGCCGTGGTATGCGGGAACAGGCTTCCACTCAAGGAAAAGCCCAGACGGATGACCTTCAGCGCAAAGTTTGCCATAGTGGGAAAATCCAATAAAGTTCAATCTTGAACAATAAAGTACAACAATGAACAAAAATCAAGCCCTGCCCTCCGATGCCCGCAGCCTTCCCTGGGATCACCCGCGTTTCCGCAGCTGGATCGCCGTGGCGCGTGCGTGTCAGTTGATGCAGACGGTGCTGACACGCGAACTTGCGACACTCGACATCAAGCCGCCGCATCTCGACATCCTGATCAACCTCTTTCGTTTCGAGGGCATTTCGCAGCAGGAGCTGGCCCGCAAGCTTCTCGTCGGCCGCTCCAACATGAGCATGACGCTGCCGCAGATGGAAAAACGCGGGTTGATCGAACGCCGCGGCGACAAGAAGGACAAGCGCGTGCTGCGCCTCTATCTTACCGAAGAAGGCCGCAGGGTGACCCAATCTGCCATGGCGATCCAGACGTCGCTGATCGAGCGTACGCTTTCCGAAGAGCCGCTCGAACAGTGCATGGCGATGGCCGAATCGATGGAGCGCCTGATCGTCCGGCTGCATGCCGATTTCGACGATGAGGCGGAGACGGCCTGAACCGCGGATACAAGATCAGGTTGGCTGGCCGCTGAGTTCTGCCGCGGCCTCTTCGGCCGCCTGCCTTTCGCGCTCGCGGCCTGTCTTGGCGGCTACAAGGTCGGCGGGGCTGGCATTGCCGCGGATGAGCGAACGTCCGGCATAAATGCCGCCGACCAGTTCCATGGCGAAGCGTTCCTCATCGACGGAGCGGAACTCCTCGACCACGCGGGCCGCCAGTTCTGGCTCCTCGCCCAGCACATGCAGCACTTCCTCGCCGAAGGTCAGCGCCGATTCGTAGGTTTCGCGGATCTGGAAATCGACGCCGGCATGGATGAGGTCGATCGCGTGCCCGCGGTCATAGGCGCGCGCCAGGAGCGGCGTCAGCGGGAATTCGTGCCTGATGATCTCGGCCGCCTTGACCGCCATTTCCTTGTCGTCGATCATCAGCAGGATGGCCCTGGCGTGGGCTGCGCCTGCGGCATGCAGAATATCCGGCCGCGAGCCGTCGCCATAATAGACCTTGAAGCCGAAATCGCCGGCATCCTTGATGAATTCGACATCCATGTCGATGATCGACAGCTTGTAGCCGCGGGCTAGCAGCGGCTGGCTGACGATCTGGCCGAAGCGCCCGAAGCCGATCATCAGCACCGAACCTTCCACATGTTCCGGGAGGGTCAAACCATCCGTGTCCGGCGCCTTGGCCGGTGCCATGCGGTCATGCAGGATGACCATCAGCGGCGTGAGCACCATGGAGATGATCACCGTCGCCGTCAGGATGGCATTGGCCTCGGCATCGATAATGCCTTCGGAAAGGGCTGCGGCGTACAGCACGAAAGCGAATTCGCCGCCCTGCGCCATCAGCGTCGCCCGTTCGAAGGCTTCGGCATGGCAGGTCTTGAGCGCCCGCGCGACGGCATAGATGGCCAGCGCTTTCACCACCATATAGGCGATGACGCCGGCGATCACGAGCTGCCAGTTGGCGGCGATGACGGAAAGATCGATCGCCATGCCGACGCCCATAAAGAACAGGCCGAGCAGGATGCCGCGAAACGGCTCGATATCCGCCTCCAACTGGTGACGGAAGGCCGATTCCGACAGAAGCACGCCCGCGAGAAAGGCACCCATGGCCATGGAGAGGCCGCTGAGCTGCATCAGGAGCGCCGATCCCAGCACGACGAGCAGTGCGGCCGCCGTCATCACCTCACGCGCGCCTGACGATGCCAGAAAGCGGAAGAGCGGATTGAGGAGATAACGCCCGGCCAGAACCAGGGCGGCAACCGCAGCGATCGCGATGCCGATCTGCATCCATCGCTCGGATGCGGTGGCCGTCGCCCCTGTGGTGGAGAGAAGCGTGACAAGCGCCAGCAGCGGCACGATGGCGAGGTCTTCGAAGAGCAGGATCGCGACGATGCGCTGGCCCTTCAGCGAGGACATCGCATTGCGCTCCTGCAGCATCTGCATGACGATCGCCGTGGAGGTCAGGACAAAGCCCGTGCCTGCCACAAAGGACGGTGCCCAGGGAAAGCCGAAGGCGACGCCGACGCCGGTCAAGGCTGCAATGCAGGCCAGAACCTGAAACGCGCCGAGCCCGAAAATATCCTGTCGCATGCCCCAGAGTCGCGAGGGCTGCATTTCAAGACCGATGATGAACAGGAACATCACCACGCCGAGTTCGGCGACATGCAGGATCGCCTGCGAGTCGGCAAAGAAGCCGAGGCCGAAGGGACCGATAACAAGGCCTGCCGCAAGATACCCCAGAACCGAACCGAGCCCTGCCCGCTTGAACAAGGGCGCCGCCACGACGCTTGCGCCCAAAAGCACGACAACCTGCACGAGATCGCTGGAATATCCTTCAGCCGCCAATGCTCTACCCCTCTTCTATTGAACCCTAGCGCCTAGCATCACGGCTCAGGCCTTTGTCTGCAAGCTCTTGTTCGTATTCGGCAAACAGTTCAACTCCCCGTTCGCCGAGTTCACGAAGATATGTCCAGGTGAAGATGCCGCTGTCGTGCCCGTCGTCGAAGCCGATGCGTACCGCGTAGTTGCCGGTCGGTGTCACCGCCCGGATACCGACGTCGCGTTTTCCCGGCACGGTGACCTTCTGGCCCGGCCCGTGCCCCTGCACTTCCGCAGAGGGCGAAAGCACCCGCATCATCTCGGCGGGAATTGGAAACGCCTGCCCGTCGTTGAAGGTGATGTTCAGCGTCTGC
Organism: Neorhizobium populisoli; assembly: GCF_019430945.1. Lineage (GTDB taxonomy): Bacteria > Pseudomonadota > Alphaproteobacteria > Rhizobiales > Rhizobiaceae > Neorhizobium > Neorhizobium populisoli. The sequence goes on from NZ_JAHYCB010000001.1 coordinate 160,039, forward strand.
CGGTCTTTCGAGACCCGCAATTCCGTCGGCCAGAGATCGCTCATATCAGGCACTCCCGATTGTCATTCATGCGGCAGATGGTTATGAGCTGAATTGCTCTGCCGCAAGCCGTTTTATGATTGCCGTGCCAGGCTTTGAAATGAGCCTTGGTATATTGTCATACACTTGACGCAGCGCCTCGAAGCCCCCACGTTGTGGGCAAGGGAGAATTGCCACGTGAACAGTTTCTTGGGACCGCTTCAGGGAGCCTCGCCATTGGTGTCGGATACGGCGCCGATGATTGACCCGTTTGGCCGGGCGGTGACCTATCTGCGCGTTTCCGTGACCGACCGTTGCGATTTCCGCTGCACCTATTGCATGGCGGAAAACATGACCTTCCTGCCGAAGAAAGACCTGCTGACGCTCGAAGAGCTCGATCGGCTCTGTTCCGCCTTCATCGCCAAGGGCGTGCGCAAGCTGCGCCTGACCGGCGGCGAGCCGCTGGTGCGCAAGAACATCATGTTCCTGATCCGCGAGCTCGGCCGCCATATCGGCAACGGCACGCTCGACGAGCTGACGCTGACGACCAACGGTTCGCAGCTCGCCCGTTATGCCGACGAGCTCTACGATTGCGGCGTGCGCCGCATCAACGTCTCGCTCGATACGCTCGATCCCGCCAAGTTCAAGGCGATCACCCGCTGGGGTGATTTTTCCAAGGTGATGGAAGGCATCGATGCCGCGCAGAAGGCCGGGTTGAAGATCAAGCTCAACGCCGTGGCACTGAAGGATTTCAACGAGTTCGAAATCCCCGAGATGATCCGCTTCGCGCATGGCCGCGGCATGGACTTGACCGTCATAGAAACCATGCCAATGGGCGAGATCGACGAAGACCGCACCGACCAGTACCTGCCGCTGTCCAAGCTGCGCGCCGACCTCGAACAGCAGTTCACGCTGGAAGACATCCCCTACAAGACCGGCGGCCCTGCCCGCTACGTCGAAGTCAAGGAAACCGGCGGCCGTCTTGGCTTCATCACGCCGATGACCCATAATTTCTGCGAAAGCTGCAACCGCGTGCGCCTCACCTGCACCGGCACGCTCTACATGTGCCTAGGCCAGAACGACGCCGCCGACCTGCGCACCCCACTGCGCGCCTCCGACAACAACGACTACCTCTCCGCCGCGATCGACGAGGCCATCGGCCGCAAGCCGAAGGGCCACGACTTCATCATCGACCGTACGCACAACAGGCCGGCGGTGGCGCGGCACATGAGTGTGACGGGCGGTTGATATCAGCGCTCGGCAGGCGGGTAGCTGTAGCGAGAGGCGAGTTATCCAGCGCAGGAGCCCTGCCATTCATCATGCCACCCCGTGGTTCCATGACGCTTTGATGTCTCTTGTTTTTTAACATCTTATCGTTTGTCGCCGACAAGTATTTAGCTATGGACAGTGACCGCCCTTCCATGTGACGTTGCCGCCACAGGTTGCAAGGGGACTCATTTTGGCTAAAGTCGTAATTGGAAATTTGACGACGAATTTCAATTTATCGTCGCCACTGGGGGCTGAAAGTACGGAGAACTGGGCAGGAAACTCTACTGCCTATGGCGGCACAAACAGTGCCGGTTCCATCAAATTTTCGGGAAGCGGATTTCAATATGGATCCGATGGACTGCCTGTCGGCGGGAAGGTCGCGGAATACTATCTCGACAGAAACGCGGACAACGTAAATCCCGACATCTCGATTACCGGATTGTCCTTCAACTTGAATTTGCTGACCGACCTTAGTCAGGATTACTACGCCGACGAAACCATATTGCAGATACTCCTCAGCGGTAACGACACAATCGAATTTTCGATACCTTACAACGGCATATCCATCACTTTTGCCGGGGACGGCCGATATGTCTATTTGAAACTTCAGGCCGGGAGCGACACTTTTCGGGGAGCTACCGACGGCATTGTCAGCGGTGACGCTCTCGGTGTCTTCGAATCTGGCGAGTTGCGCGGCGGCAATGACACATTCGATGTGAGCGGGAGAGTTTACGGCGACGCCTATGAGGTCCACGGAACGCTATATGGAGGTAACGACAGTGTTTCGGGAGTTCTCTACAATTCATTTGAAATCATCGGAGATGCAGGATTTGTCGACCTAGCAGGGCGGGTCTACGGTGGCGACGATACTCTGCGCGTCCGCAAAGACAGCACTTCGATGGTGATTGGTGATGTCGGGCAACTCGGTGGCGGAACCATCGACGGTACCGACGGATATGCCGAAGGCGGCGACGACAAAATCTACGGCGCGAACAAGAATGATACACTTGTCGGTGATGTATTCGCGGTCCAGGGCGGAATTGCCTACGGAGGCTCAGATACAATCTATGGCGGCGCCGGAAACGACGTGATCTATGGCGATTGGACCAGTGTCTCTAGCACCGCAAAAGTTACCGGCGGGAATGACAAGCTATATGGCGACGATGGTAACGACACCATCTTCGGAAATGGCGGCAATGACGACCTCGACGGAGGTACCGGCAACGATACGCTCACAGGCGGTATCGGTAACGACACCTATATCGTCGACTCGCTGAAAGACAAGATTGTCGAAGGAAACGGCGAAGGGGAAAGCGACTGGGTCAAAGCATCGGCAAGCTACCGATTGGCGAGCGGCGTCCAGGTCGAAAAAATAAGCACGACGGCATCGTCCGCGACAACGGCCATCGATCTCACCGGCAACGAATTTGCACAGACGGTTACCGGCAATGCAGGCAACAACGTTCTCGACGGCGGCGGCGGCAAGGACAGCTTGGTCGGTGGAGCAGGCAACGACACCTATGTGCTGGGAGCGGAAAGCGACACGGTCACCGACAGTTCAGGCATTGACACGATCACGTCCACGATCAGCCGATCCCTTGCGACCTATTCGACGATCGAGAACCTGACCCTCCTCGGCAACACCTCGATCAACGGCACCGGAAACGCGCTTGCCAACATCATCCTGGGCAATGCCGGCAACAACATCCTCATCGGCGGCGCGGGTGCCGACACGCTGAACGGCGGCGCCGGTTCGGATACGGCGTCCTATGCCGGCGCTTCAAAGGGCATCACAGCCAATCTCATCGCGCCTTCAGGTAATACGAACGATGCAAAGGGCGATACGTACTATTCGATCGAGAATCTGGCCGGTTCGAGTTACGATGATCGCCTGAGCGGTAATACTGCGGCCAATATCCTGTCCGGCGATGCCGGCAACGACACTCTGTCTGGTGGTGACGGAAACGATATCCTGGCTGGCGGTGCTGGAGCCGACAAGCTGATAGGCGATGCGGGCAACGACACGGCCTCTTACGCAGGCGCCTCAAAGGGAGTGGTGGCAAGCCTTGCGGCACCTTCCTCCAACACCAATGATGCCAAGGGCGATACATATCTGTCGATCGAGTATTTGCTGGGTTCCGGCTACGCTGACAAGCTCATCGGTAATGACCTTTCCAACCGGATCAGCGGTGAAGGCGGCAATGATACGATCGAAGGCGGTGCTGGCAACGATACCCTGATCGGTGGTGCGGGAGCAGACAAGCTGAACGGCGGTGCCGGCTCCGATACGGCATCCTATGAAACAGCCGGCAGCGGCGTCATCGCCAGCCTGAAGACTTCCTCCATCAATACCGGCGATGCCAAGGGCGATGTCTATACCTCGATCGAGAGCCTTACCGGTTCGAATTATCATGATGAGTTGTATGGCGACAACGGCAACAATACGCTCTCGGGCGGCGGCGACAACGATACGCTTGAAGGCGGCGCCGGCGCTGACGTGCTGATCGGAGGCGACGGATATCAGGACGGCGCATCCTATGCCAACGCCACAAAAGGCGTTGTGGCAAATCTTGCCAAGCCTTCGGACAATACCAACGACGCCAAGGGCGATACGTACTCATCGATCGAAAGACTGGTTGGCTCCGGCTATTCCGACGTCTTGAAGGGAGATGCCCACGCAAATAATATTTTCGGCAAAGCCGGCGACGATAAGCTCTACGGTGGTCTTGGCTGGGACTATCTGGTCGGCGGCGACGGCAAGGACATATTCGTGTTCGATAGCCAGCTTGGCCCGATCTACAATCCGAATTCCGACACGATCTACGACTTCAACGTCAAGGATGATACCATCTGGCTGGACGACGACATGTTCAGCAAGGTTGGCAAGGTGGGCGATCTTTCTTCCGAAGCCTTCTATTCCGGCGCCAAGGCGCATGATGCAAGCGACCGCATCATCTACGACCCGACAACCGGAAAGCTTTGGTACGATTCCGATGGCACCGGCTCGGCAGTGGCCGTGGAATTCGCCATGACATTCGTAAAGGGTCTGGCAATCACGGCAGCCGATTTCGATGTAATCGCATAGCCGCAACCTTCCACTCGCTGCATCGAGAAGCGAAAGGCCCGATGACCGTCGGGCCTTTTCTTTATTTGTTGAACCCAGAAGGTGGCTTCGGCGAAAATAAGCTGTTCCATCTCGTCGAAGCGCTGGAAGGCCGAGCTTGTTCGAAAGCTTCAAGAAATCCTGGGGCTCATCAGGTCACCTTGATCGAACGAAATGTCTCCAACCTTGTCGTGCCGATGCCAATCACCCAATGAAAAAGCCGGGAGTTTGATCCCGGCTTTTGATTTCCCTGTTCAGTCCGATCTTACGCCGCATCGCTCCGGCGCATGCCTGCGCGGCGTTCGCCGGCGCCTGCGTGGAACTGCACGTTCGGATCGCGCGTCTTGAAGCGTTCGATCTTTTCCGACAGCGTTTCGACGCGCTGGCGCAGCCCGTGGATTTCGGCGTTGTTCTCCTCCACCATCGCAGCGTTGCGCTGGGTGATGAGTTCAACTTCGGCGACTGCCTTGGTGACTTCGCTGATACCGGTCGACTGTTCGCCGGTAGCGGCGGAAATCTGGGCGACCAGTTTGCGCACGTCGGTGATGTGGCCGATGATCTCGCTGAGTGCCGAACCCGTCTGCTCGACGAGATGCACGCCGTTTTCGACCTGGGTCGAGCTTGCCGAGATGAGGCCCTTGATTTCGCGCGCGGCACCGGCGCAGCGCTGGGCGAGTTCGCGGACTTCCTGGGCGACGACCGCAAAACCGCGGCCGGCTTCGCCCGCCCGGGCAGCTTCGACGCCGGCATTCAACGCAAGCAGGTTGGTCTGGAAGGCGATCTCGTCGATGACGCCGATGATCGTCGCGATCTTGTCCGAAGAGCGGCTGATCTCGCCCATGGCATCGACCGCGCGGGCCACAACTTCGCCGGAGCGGACGGCGAATTCTTCCGTCTCGTTGACCGAGACCGAGGTCTGGCGGGCGCTGTCGGCGGTCGAGCGGACGATCTCGCTGAGGTGGCGCAGGGCACGCGAGCTTTCTTCGAGCGCTGCGGCCTGCTGTTCGGTACGGCGAGCCAGATCGTCGGCGGAGGATGCGAGATTACCGGTGCCGCCGTCGATTTCTTCCGCGGTGGAGCGGACGTCGGCCAGCGTGGCGCGAAGAGCTTCGACGGCCTGGTTGTAGGTGCGGGCCATCTCGATGAAGTCTTCCGGCAGGTTCTCGTCCATGCTGCGCTCGAGGTCGCCCTCGGCGAGCTGGCCGAGCACTTCGGAGAGTGCCGTGAGTGCCTGGCGCTGTTCGCCGGCAATGCGGGCACGCTCGGTAGCACGGCGCTCGGCTTCCGCGTTGGAAAGCTCGCGGGCGGCAGTGGCGTCCTGCTCGAGGCGGACGTTTTCGACGGCCGCATCGCGGAAGACGGTGACCGAGCGAACCATGTCGCCGATTTCGTCGCCGCGCTCGCGGCCTTCGATCTTCACTTCGAGATCGCCATCGGCGAGGCGCTTCATCACCTCGGTGACGCGGCGCAGCGGACCGCGCAGGGTTTCAACCAGCATCAGGCCGCCGAAGATGGCAAGCACGGTGCCGACCACCATGGCCAAGAGCGACAGCTGGGCGGAACGCTCGCTGTCTTCCTTGCCGACTTCCTGGGCCTGGGCGACGAAGTTCTTGAGGCCGGCCATGCCGGTGGTCAGCGTTTCGGTCGCCTTGGCGCGCGCCTTGGTCCAATCGGCGGCGATCGACAGAAGCTGGGCCGAATCCTGCTCGATGGCGGCGAGACGCGGCTTCAGCAGGTTGGAGAATTCGCGCATGGCCGGGTTGCGGGCCAGTTCGGAAACCTGGGCGCTGGCATCCTTGAGCTTTCCGATGACGTCGAGGACTTCCTTGCGGGCATCCTCGGTCTGGGTGACGCGCAGACGTTCGATATAGAGCTGCATGGCGTCGATCAGGCGCAGCGAGTCGGCGCTCTTGTCGAGCAGGCTGCGCAGGCTTGCGACTTCGCTCTCGATGCTGGCGAAACGCGAGGCAGCGTTGCCGGCCTTGTTGGCGACTTCCTTTTCCATCTCCGACTGGAATTTCATGAAACCGCTGACGGTGATGCGGATCGCCTGCGCCTTTTCGGCCGGCGGCTTGTCACCCTTGACGGTGGAGGTCAGGTCGGCGATCGCGTCCTTCAGCGGCTTCAGCTGCTTGACGCCATTCGGCGTGAGATAGGCCTGCACTTCGTCGAATGTCTTGGCGAGAATGCCGAGATACATGTCGGCCGTGCTGACCGCGCCGTCATCGGTGCCGGTTTCGCGGACGGAATTGCGCAATTCGCCGATCTGCTCGGCGATCGCCTTGTAGGCATAGGCTTCCAGAACCATGCCCTTGGCAAATTTTTCCTTGCCTTCGAACTGCTTCTGAACGTTGGCGACCTGATCGGCAACGCCTGTCGCCACCGTGCGTACGTCCTCGACGTTGTAATCGAGCGCCTCGGCGTTCTTGTCGCGCTTCTGCTTGATGACCCAGAGCGCATCCACATCGGCGCGCATCTTCGGTGCAAGGCCGGTCACGACCGAAATGCGTTCGCGGTCGCCATCGGTCACGAGCAGACTTTTGAGCCGGTCTACGCCGCTTGCCTGGCGGTCGATGCCGCCCTTCAAGGCGGCCAGCGACTTGTCTTCCGGCTTGACGGTGAAATCCTGAAGAACAGCCTGGAGGTTTTCAAAGTCGCCGATGTTTTCGATCGTCGCCCGCGTCACGGTCATATGTCCGTTCAGCATGCTCGCGGTGTAATAGCCGGCAAGGCCGACGCCCGCGATCAGCAGGACCAGTGGAATGACGAATAAAAGAACCTTGGTAACAATCCGTCGGCTCTGAAGAAGACGATCGATGAAAGACATAATTCCCCCTCTGAAAACCAAAAAGCACCGGCTTCGCATCAGCGGCATCTGCGAATGTGCGGCGGTGCATTTCCAGCATCATGCGGGAACAAGACCTCCCCATTACAATCTGAAATTTCGGTTGACCAAGCGTTAATCCGGGAACCTGACATTTCGCTTTTCAGGACAATCCCTCGCATTTTTTTGGACATCGCCACACGCCGCAGCGCCCAAAGAACCATCAGTTGGCTACAATCAGCACTGGCGACGCGTAAGCCGGTGCTTTAAGACACATGCCCGTACGGGGGAGTCGGGTCCGTACGAAGGAGTCGGGGAATGGCATTGTCGGAAAATTCGCGCGGCGCGCTGTTGATGGCGCTTGCCATGGCGGCTTTCACCTGCAACGACGCCCTCGTCAAATCCGTCAGTTCCGAACTCAGCATTCCGCAGATCATGGCCGTACGCGGCGTCATGGCGACCGCGCTGATCTACGGCGTTTCCGTCTATATGGGCGTGCGCCTGTCGCTGAAAGCGGTATTGAAGCCTCTGGTCCTGCTGCGGACGTTTTTCGAGCTTGGCGCCACCCTCACCTTCCTCACCGCGCTGGCGCATATCGAGTTCGCCGCCATGTCCTCGATCATGCAGGCATTGCCGCTGGTCGTGACGCTGGGTGCTGCCCTGTTTTTCGGAGAGCCGGTCGGTTGGCGGCGCTGGACGGCGATCGGCGTCGGTTTTGCCGGCGTGCTGCTGATCGTCCGCCCCGGCCCGGAAGGTTTCACGCCGGTGGCTTTGCTGGCGGTGACCGCCTGCTGTTTCACCGCCGCCCGCGATCTGACCACGAGGCGCATCAACACCGACATTCCGACGCTGACGGTGACCTTCTTCACCTCGCTTGCCAATACGGTGGTCGGAGCGGCCCTCATCGTGCCGACGGGCGGCTGGGAGCCGGTCAGTACCTATGCGCTCGGGCATCTGGCGTTTGCCGCAGTCCTGGTCTTTGCCGGCTACCAGGCGGTAATCAAGGCGATGCGCAGCGGCGAAATCTCCTTCATCGCGCCGTTTCGTTATACCGGCCTGCTGTGGGGGCTCGTCATCGCCGTTCTGGCTTTCGGCGAACATCCGAATGCCTACATGTTGACGGGCGCCGCGATCGTCATAGGTTCCGGTCTCTATACCTTCTATCGCGAGCGCAAACGCAGCCTCGCGATGGCTCAGAAAGCAAGCGCCGCCCCTCCAGCTTGAGCGAGCGGCAGAAGACGGGTTGAAGAGGGAAGACGACGTGCAGCAAAGCAGCCGGTTTCTGGACAGACGCACTCCGCCTCATATCGTGACGCTGGTCGTCTGCGCGGGTCTCGGAGCCCTTTCGCTCAATGTCTTTCTGCCTTCGCTGTCTGCCATGGCGAAACACTTCGGCACCGACTACGCCGTCATGCAGTTTGCCGTTTCCGGTTATATCGCCGGCACAGCATTGCTGCAGCTGGTGCTCGGTCCCCTCTCGGACATTTTCGGCCGGCGGCGGGTGATGATCGGCAGCATCATCATCCTGCTTTGCGGCACGATCATCTGCCTGACGGCCTCCAGCGTCACGGTCTTCATGATCGGCAGGCTGATGCAGACGGCGGTCGTTGCCGGTTTCGTTCTGCCGCGCGCCATCATCCGCGACACGGTGCCGATGGAGAGCGCCGCCTCGATGATCGCCTATGTCACCATGGGCATGTCGCTGGTGCCGATGATCGCGCCGACGATTGGCGGCACGTTGAACGACCTGTTCGGCTGGGAAGCCAATTTCATATTGATGCTGGGTTTGGGTCTCGCCACCCTGATGCTCGTCTCCGCCGATCTCGGCGAGACGAACCACACGCCTGCCCCAAGCTTTGCCGCGCAGTTCAAGGCGTGGCCGGACCTTTTCGCCTCGCGTCGTTTCTGGGGTTATGCGCTGACATCGACATTCTCTTCCGGAGTCTTCTTCGCCTTCCTCGGCGGGGCGCCTTTCATCGGCACGGTGATCTATCACCTCTCGCCCACCATGCTCGGCGTGCAGTTCTTCCTGATCGCCTCCGGCTACATGGTCGGCAATTTCATTTCCGGGCGCTACACGCGCCGTTTCGGCACGATGACGATGATGTTTTCGGGCAGTGTCGCGAGCATGATCGGCGTCATCATCGCCGCGGCGATCCTGCTGGCCGGCGTCGAATCCGCCACGGCATTCTTCGCGCCGCTGGCGCTGACCGGCGTCGGCAACGGCCTGACGCTGCCGAGCTCGAATGCCGGCATCGTCAGCGTAAAGCCGAAACTCGCGGGTTCCGCCTCCGGGCTTGGCGGCGCGATCACGGTCGGCGGGGGCGCGGCGCTTTCCACGCTTTCCGGAGCGATCCTGAAGGAAGAAGGCGGCGCCATGCCTCTCCTGATCGTCATGGCCGTTTCCACGGTTTTCGCGCTTTTGGCGACCGCGTTCATCCGCCATGTCGACAAGCATGACGGCGCGATCTCCTCGGGAGATACCGGCAGATGACGAATGATCATCTTCCGCCCGGACTGATCCTCGCCGGCGGCAAATCGAGCCGGATGGGTTCCGACAAGGGCCTGCTAACGATCGGCGGGCAGACGATCCTCGAACATATCGCGTACCGGCTGAGACCGCAGGTTTCGGAACTTACTCTCAACGCGCCGGTAGATTTTCCCAATTTTTTGGGGCTCAGATGTGTCGCGGACCGGATCGACGGGCAGATCGGTCCGCTTGCCGGCGTGCTCTCCGGATTAAGGGATATCAAGGCGCGCGGGCTCGGTGCCGCCCATCTCCTGACCGTGCCTTCCGACAGCCCGTTCGTACCGCATGATCTCGTCAGCCGGCTCGCCTCCACCGCAGACGATGCCGAGGCTATCTTCATCACCGCCTCGGACGGCCGCAATCACCCCGTCTTCGGCCTGTGGCCCGTATCGATCGCCGATGATCTGGAGCGCTGGCTCTCCGATCCAGAAAACCGGCGGATCAAAGCCTTCTTCGAGCGTCACCCGGTGGTGACTGTCGAGTTCCCGATGATCGAAACGCCGAACGGATTGCTCGACCCATTCTTCAATATCAATACTCCGGACGATCTGGACGAAGCGCGCCGCTTCGCCGAGGAGCTTGCGTGACGAGCAAGCATGCTTTGGGACAACGTGTCTTCGGCATTTCCGGCTGGAAGAATTCCGGTAAGACTGGCCTTACCGAGCGCCTCGTCGCGGAGCTCACCCGCCGCGGTTACCGCATCTCGACGATCAAGCACGCCCACCACGATTTCGACATCGACAAGCCGGGCGCCGATTCCTTCCGGCACCGGGAGGCGGGCGCCATGGAAGTGGCGATCGTCTCCGGCACCCGGTTCGCGATCATGCACGAGCTGCGCGACGAGCCGGAACCACCGCTTGGTGACATCCTTGCCCGGCTGGCGCCCTGCGATCTCGTACTGATCGAGGGCTACAAGCGCGAGCCGGTGCCGAAGATCGAGGCCCGGAGGCTTGAGGCGAAGAGCCGCGAGCCATTGGCGCCGAACGATCCGCATATCGTGGCGATCGCCGCGGACCACCTGGTGGCGGAGAGCGGGCTGCCGGTTTTCGATCTGAACGATACCGGTTCGATAGCCGACTTCATTGTTCGGGTTGTCGGTCTTCCGGCTTGATTGAACGCAGGTCCCTCCGACGCCGCGCCCTCGACAAAAAAAGCCGCCGGATCGCTCCGGCGGCTTTTTCGTCTGTAATCCCAAACCTTACTGGTTCGAAGCAACCGGCTTCACCAGCGAGGTGATGCGGCGGATGGTGACGCGGCGGTTCTCCTGGCTCGGGCCGTCGGTGCGCACCTTCAGGTAACGTTCGCCATAACCCTGCGTCGACAGGTTTTCCGGCGGAATGTTGAAGGCGTCGGTCAGAACCCTTGCAACGCTTTCGGCGCGTTCGTCGGAGAGAACGAGGTTGCTCTCGTCGGAACCGACCGCATCCGTGTGACCTTCGATCAGGAAGGTTTCCGACGGATCCTTCTGCAGCACCTTGTTGATCGCATCGGCGACCTGGCGCAGCGAGCTTGCCTGGTTCATCGGGATTTCGGCGCTGCCCGTGGCGAAGGTGACGGTATCGAGGTCGATACGCGGAACCTTGTCGCGGATACGGGCCGAATAACGCACTTCATCCAGCGTGTAGACACGCTCGACACGCTCGACCGGCGGCTTTTCCAGGAACTGGTAATAGTCGCGGTTCGGCTGGCTGGACGTGTCGATGATGTAGTCGTCGACCGGCACGCTGAGGCGCATCGGTGGCAGGTCTTCGCCCGGATCGCGCCAGACATAGTCCTGGTCGCGCTGCGCATTGACGAGTTCCGGTGCGTAATACAGCACGTATTCGTCGCCACCGCGCACGACGCGCGAGCGCTGGACGATTTCACCGTAGCGGTTGCGCACGGTGACGATGCGGGTGCCGTCGTCGCGGGTGATGACTTCACGCACCTGGCCGTCGCGCAGACGCTCATATTGCGGACGAGCGCCGCGATTTTCGTCGTAGAAACGGCGGCTGTCGTCGTGGCGGACATAGGTCTCGTTGTCGATCGAGATGATCACGCGGCGGCCATCACGGTCGCGGTCGCGATCCATGTCCGGCGGCACGTCGCGATAATCCCAGCCGCGCGGACGTTCGAACTGCGGACGCGCATCGAGACGCTCGCCGCGCTCTTCCGCCAGTTCACGACGCTGCTGGCGCCACTGGTCGCGCTGCTGGCGGCTGATATCGCGGCCGGCCTGCGCATCGGCATCGGAGCGCGGCGGCGCGAAGTCGCGCTGGTCTGCCTGCTGCTGCGGCGGCGGGCGGCGCGGACGATCGCCGTCGCGGCGCGGACGGTCGTCTTCCTTGGCGCTGTCGAGAACGGCCGCACCGTTTTCAACCGGAAGGACGACCTTTTCGTTGTCGCGGGCGGCACGGGGATCCTTGGCGAGCTGCTTGGCGCGTTCGACCTGTTCCGGCGTGCGGGGCGTTTCAGGGCGCGGCTGCGGACGCGTATCGGCCTGTTCGCGGGTTGCACCCGGGTTGACGGTCTTGCGGTCGTTGCCGCGCTGGTTCTGGTCGGCGTTCTGCTGGCTCGGCGGCTGGCCGGGCTGTTGAACGGGCGGCTGTCCCGGCATCGGTTGGCGATCACGCGACTGCGGCTGGTCAGCATTCTGCTGAGGCTGGCGGCGCGGATCATTGGGATTCTGGTTCTGATCGGCCTGCTGGGGGCGATTGCCGCCGGCAGCCGGAGGCTGTGTGCCCTTGCCCGGATCGGCATTCTGCTGGGCCGGAGGCTGCACACCCTTGGCAGGATCAGCATTCTGCTGGGTTGGCGGCTTGCGCGGATCGTTCTGGTTCTGGTCGGCCTGTTGCGGGCGATTGCCGCCGGCGGCCGGAGGCTGCGTGCCCTTGCCCGGATCAGCGCTCTGCTGCGTGGCCGGCTTTGCAGGCGTCGTGCCGCCTTTGCCCGGATCGGCGTTCTGCTGGTTCTGTGGCTTGCGCGGATCGGTCGCGTTCTGATTCTGGTCGGCCTGCTGGGGACGATTGTCGCCGGCAGCCGGAGGCTGCGTGGTCTTGCTCGGGTCAGCGCTCTGCTGGGTCGCGGGCTTGGCAGGCGTCGCGCCGCCCTTGCCGGGTTCTGCGCTCTGCTGTGCCGGGGGCTTCACGGGCGTCGCACCACCCTTGCCCGGATCGGCATTCTGCTGTGCCGGCGGACGCTGACGGTCGCTTCCACCCTGGTTCTGATCGGCCTGCTGGCGACGATTGTCGGTGGGTGCAGTCTGATTGACCCGCGGATCGCCATTCTGTTGCGCCGACGGCTTCTGGCGATCGCTGCCGCCCTGGTTCTGATCCGCCTGCTGGCGGCGCTGCGGGCGTTCGCCCTGGCCCTGGCCTGCATCCTGCTGGGCCGGCGGGCGCTGGCGGTCGCTGCCGCCACCCTGATTCTGATCGGCCTGCTGGCGACGCTGCGGACGCTCAGCGCCGCCCTGATCCTGAGCGCCCTTCTGGCCTCCCTGATCAGGCGCTCCCTTCGGGGCGCGCGGCTTCTGCTCTTCGTCCTGGCCGCCCTTCGGCTGGGCCTGAGCGCCCGGCGGCAGCAGAGGTTTGTCCTGCACCTGGATGATACCGGGCACGGTCGCGCCTACGGAGCCGGCCTCGACATCGGGCCGCGGCATCGCACTCACCGGCTGGATCATCAGCGGCAGCGACAGGATCGGTGCTGCGACGCTGGCGAACAGTCTGAATTTCATCGACATGGACATTTCCTCTTCTAGGGCTGTCATCCCTTTCATGCGCGTCCATCATTGCCGCTTTAAGGCGGACTTGTTCTAGCGGACTGGCGCGGCGGCTGAACGGTATCAACCGATATTTGTTCCCGACCAGCTTCTTCTGCTCTGCCTGAACCTCGCGTGAATGTGTTGTTCACGCCACGACGCCGCAGAACGTGCACGTAAAATGCCGTTGCAATTTGTTCGTCACGCTATCTATAAAGCCGAGATGGGGTCGGAGTTTTGTCTTCGCCCCCCGTTCCTCGGCGATAAAAGATCAAGACGCCGCCGGAACAGGCCAACAGAGAGGATCATCATGAACATCTCCACACGTTTCTTTGCCGCCGCGTCGATCGCTGCGCTGTCGCTCTTCGCTGGCTCCGCCATGGCCCAGGAAAAGCTCGTCATCGGTACCGAAGGCGCCTACCCGCCCTTCAACAATCTCGAAGCCAACGGCACGCTGACCGGCTTCGACATCGACATCGCAAAGGCGCTTTGCGTTGAGATGAAGGCCACCTGCACCTTCGTCACCAACGACTGGGACGGCATCATCCCGGCGCTGCAGGCCAAGAAGTTCGACGCGATCATCGCTTCCATGTCGATCACGCCGGAGCGCAAGGAGCAGGTCACCTTCTCCAAGAAGTATTACAACACCCCGCCGGCAATCGCCGTGCCGAAGGATTCGACCATCAAGGACGCAACGCCTGCATCGCTGAAGGGCAAGTCGCTCGGCGCCCAGGGCTCCACGACCCACTCGAACTACACCGAAAAGCATTTCCCGGACGCCACGCTGAAGCTCTATCCGACGGCTGACGAATACAAGCTCGACGTCTCCAACGGCCGTATCGACGGCGTGGTGGACGATATCGTCGTTCTGTCCGAATGGGTGAAGTCCGACGCCGGCAAGTGCTGCAAGATCCTCTCGCCGCTGCCGATCGATCCGGAAATCAACGGCGAAGGCGCCGGCATCGCAGTCCGCAAGGGCGAACAGGCGCTGGCCGACAAGTTCACCACCGCGATTGCCGCGATCCGCGCCAACGGCACCTACAAGAAGATCCAGGACAAGTATTTCGACTTCGACGTCTACGGCGACAAGTAAGATCGAAAGCTTGGTATGATACCGGCGGAAGGCTTGCCCTTCCGCCGTTTTTCTTTTTAATGAAGCCAAGACAGATATAGCGGCGCCAGAACAGCCGCAGGGGAAAAAGACCATATGAGCGGAGAAATTTCCGCCTTCTTCAGCGCCCTCGATCCGCTTTGCGGTCCTGTCGGGATTTTTTCGCTGTTCAATTCCGGTTCGCTGGTCGCCTGCGGCGATGCAGGTTGGGGCGACGAGATCGCTTCCGGCGTGTGGATGACCATCACGCTCGCCATCGTGACTTTGCCTGTCGGGCTTACCATCGGCTTCCTGATCGCGCTGGCCGCCCAATCGGAAGACAGGCTGCTGCGGCTTGCGGCCGGCATCTACACGACGATCTTTCGCGGCCTGCCGGAACTGCTGACACTGTTCCTGATCTATTACGGCCTGCAGATCCTCATCCAGGCGGTTTTTTCCTGGTTCGGTTATGACGAGCGGATCGAGATCAACGCATTCGCGGCGGGTGTGGCGGCTCTCTCCGTCGTCTTTTCGTCCTATGCCGCGGAAGTGCTGCTGTCCGCCTTCCGGGCGATCCCGCGCGGCCAATATGAGGCGGGCGACTCGCTCGGCCTGCATCGCTGGCGCACCATGCGGCTGATCGTGCTGCCGCAGCTCATCCGCATCGCCCTGCCCGGCCTCACCAATCTCTGGCTGATCCTCTTGAAGGACACGTCCTACGCGTCGGCAATCGGCCTTGCGGAAATCCTGCGGCAGACCGGCATTGCGGCGCGCGTCAGCAAGGAAGCCTTCTTTTTCTACGGCATTGCCTGCCTGCTTTATCTCATCCTCGCGACGATTTCCTCGGTCGGCCTCGGCTTCATCGAGCGTAGCGTCAAGCGTTCGGAGGTTGCCCGATGAGCGCCGTCGCCGAACTCATCCCGCCGCGCCCCGCGCCGCCTGCCGCAAGGCGCGCGATCACGGGCGCCCGCATCGCCGCCATATCCGTGCTGATACTCTGGGCACTGCTCGCCATCGCGCTCGTATCGCTCGTCATCACCGGTTTCGACCAGGCGAAATTCCTGCGCTACGGGCCGCGCTACCTGAACGGCCTGTGGGTGACGATTTCGCTGGTCGGCATTTCGGTCGTGTTCGGCGCGGCTCTCTCGCTGCCGATCGCCTTCGCCCGCATGTCGACCAACCGGGTGCTGAGCGGCATCGCCTATATTTATGTCTATGTGTTCCGTTCGACGCCGCTGCTGGCTCAGCTCTTCCTGATCTATTACGGGCTGGGCAGCTTCAAACCGCAGCTGGAAGCGGTCGGCCTGTGGTGGTTCTTCCGCGAGGCCTGGTATTGCGGCGTATTTTCGTTCGTGCTGAACACTGCTGCTTATCAGGCGGAAATATTGCGCGGCGCGATCCAGAGCGTGCCGCGCGGCCAGCACGAAGGTGCCGCCGCACTCGGCATCTCGAAATTCGTCACCTTCCGCAAGATCATCCTGCCGCAGGCGATGATCGTGGCGCTGCGCCCCTATGGCAACGAGGTGATCCTGATGATCAAGGGGTCGGCGGTCGTGGCGATCGTCACGGTCTACGACCTGATGGGCGAAGCGCGATATGCCTATTCCAAGACCTTCGACTTTCAGACCTATCTCTGGGCAGCGCTCTTCTATCTCGTCATCGTCGAGATATTGCGGCATGTCTGGGCCTTCCTGGAAGCCCGGCTGACCCGGCATTTGAAGCGCTAGTCGAAGCCTTGGCAGCACTCGTGCATCACCGCTGCTAACATACTGGAATAACTCACGAATGCTCTTCTAGAGGTGGTTTGTAAAGCCTCCGTTAAGCACGCCATGTTCCCATTGGGGTGACACAAAAGTGTCATCCTCGATGGCGCCAAAGCGCCATCCAATAACGGGAACCGCTGATGTCCGATCTCGAAAAGATGCTGAATGGATATGGGCTGACCACCGCCCAGATTTTCTACCGCCTGCCCGATCATCCGCTGCTGTTGCAGAGCTATGTCTGGCAGAACTACGATCTTGCCCCTGAATTCCCTGAAATGAAGGGCTTTCTGAAATTCTGGGAAGAGAAGCTGGACGGACCGTTGCATTCCGTCCGCTATGTCCACCGCAAGCTGATCGCGGCCAGCGAATGGCGCTCGGTGAAGGGTGAGATCATCCTCCACTAAGCACCACGGGACGATGGATCAGTTTCCGAAATAGGCTGGCCGGTCGAGATCTTCGATCAGCCTGGGTCCGGTCGGGTTCCAGCCAAGCCATCCCTGCGTCAATGCGCTGGAGGCATGGTTGTCGAGCTGCGCGAAATGCGCGAACCAGCCAAAATGCGCGGCCGCCTCTTCCGGTGTCTTGGAAACGACGGGTACGCCGAGTCGGCTGCCGATGACCTCGGCGATCTGGCGAAACGGCACGCCGCTTTCCCCGACCGCGTGATAACGGGCAGCGACACCGCGTTCGAGCGCAAGCCGGTAGACTTTGGCCGCATCCGAACGATGCACGGCAGCCCAGCGGTTCTGTCCTTCGCCGATATAGGCCGCCATGCCCTTTTCCCGCGCGACACCGATCAGCAGCGGCACGAAACCGTGGTCGCCATCGCCATGGACGGACGGCGGCAGGCGGATGACCGAGACATTGACGCCGCGCGCCTTGACCGCAGCCGCAGCCTCCTCCGAAGCGACACGCGGGATATGCTCGGAGCTTGACGTATACTCGTCCTCCTCCGTCGCCAGCTTGCCCGGCGTGAGCAAGCCGGTGCCGGACGTGATCAGCAGCGGCTTGTCCGAACCCGCCAACACGTCGCCAAAACCTTCGATGACGCGACGGTCGGTCTCGCAGTTTTCCTTGAACTTCGAAAAGTCGTGATTGAAGGCCGTGTGGATGACGCCATCCGCCTGTTCGGCACCCGCCTGCAGGCTCGGTATGTCGTAGATCGAACCGCGATGGACATTGGCACCGGTTGCGGCAAGCGCTGCGGCTCCTTCATCCGATCGCGCCAGACCCAGCACCGAATGGCCGGCTTCCAGCAATTCCTTCACCACAGCCGATCCCACGAAACCGGTCGCACCCGTTACGAAAACACGCATGGATATTCTCCTGATTGACAGCGGCAACTATCGGCGGGAGAATTATCCGGGTAAAGTAGTGACCTTATACGGGTATAATTACTAACAGGCTCGGCCTAAAAGGACATGGCGATGGATGAGAACCCGCTCGGGCATTTCCTGAAGGATCGCCGCACGCGGCTCGATCCGGTGGCACTCGGTTTTCCGACGGCCCGTCGCCGCACGCCGGGGCTTCGGCGCGAGGAAGTGGCGCAACGCGCCAATGTCAGCGCCACCTGGTACACTTGGCTGGAACAGGGCCGCGGCGGGGCGCCGTCTGCCGATGTGCTCGACCGTATCGCCCGCGCCCTGATGCTGACCGATGTGGAGCGCGAGCACCTCTTCCTGCTCGGCCTTGGGCGGCCGCCGGAAGTGCGCTACCAGGCGCAGGAAGGCGTCAGCCCCCGGTTGCAGCGGGTGCTGGACGCGATGGAATATACGCCCGCCTATCTGAAGAACGCCACCTGGGACATCGTCGCCTGGAACCGCGCCGCTTCCGCCGTACTCGCCGATTACGAGACGCTGGGCGCCGAGGAGCGCAATATCCTGCGCCGCATCTTTGCCAGCGACGTGCGCCGCGACCGGCTTCCCAACTGGGACAAGGATGCAGCCTTCATCGTCGCGGCCTTTCGAGCCGATGTGACTCGGACCGGAGCTTCGAAAAGCGTCGAAGCGCTGGTGGATGAACTCTGCCGCAAGAGCCCGGACTTCGAGAGGATGTGGAGCAACAATGATGTGCGCCATGCCTATGGCGAGACCGCCAAACTGCTGCACCATCCCGGCGCCGGCGCGATCGAGCTGGAATATTCCGCTTTCGCCGTCGAAGGCCGGCCGGATCTTGGGCTCGTCGTCTACAATCCCGCCACAGACGGAGACCGGCAGAAGGTGCGGCAACTGGTCGATGCGCATGTCGCGCAGATGGACAAACGCGAGGCGGCGGCTTAAACGCCTTCCAAACGAAGGATGCGCGCTCATGAGCAAAAAGATCGACGAAGACGCACTGGCCGAAGCCTATAACCGCGCTCTGGCGTTGGAAAAGGCCGGCGATATCGACGCCGCCGTGAAGGCCTATGAAGAAGTGCTGGAACTCGACCCGGAAGACCATGGCGGGGCGGCGGTGCGCATCGCCTCGATGGGCCGCGGCGAAACGCCGCCCAAGGCGCCGGACGCCTATGTGGAAACCCTGTTCGACCAGCATGCCGAAAGCTTCGAGGACATCCTCGTTGAGCAGCTCGGTTATGCCGTGCCCGTCATCGTGCGCCAGCGACTGCAGGAACTGAAGCTCGGCCCGTTCAAGCGCATGCTCGATCTCGGCTGCGGCACGGGCCTGACCGGCGGCACGCTGCGCGACATGGCGGAGGATATCACCGGTCTCGACATTTCCGAGAACATGATTGAAATCGCTCACGAAAAAGATCTCTACGAGACGCTTTACGTAGCGGAAGCCGAAGACTTTCTCGAGGACAATGACGACGAGCCTTTCGACCTCGTGACAGCCACCGACGTGCTGCCCTATCTCGGCGCGCTGGAGCCGCTATTCTTTGGCGTGGCGGAAAACATGGTGGCCGGCGGGCTGTTCATCTTCTCTTCCGAAACGCTGCCTGCCGGTGACGGTCGTCCCTATATCGTCGGCCCGCATCAGCGCTTCATTCATTCGGAAGCCTACATCCGTTCGCGGCTGACCGATACCGGTTTCGAGATCGTCGAAGTGACCGATATCAACGTGCGCATGCAGGACGGAAATCCAAGCCCCGGCCATCTGGTCATCGCGCGGTTGAAGGGGTAGTTTTCTCGGCGATAATTGGGGTGTTGACGCACGGCGCCCCTCATCCGCCTGCCGGCACCTTCTCCCCGTTCTGACGGGGAGAAGGAATATGCCGCACCGATTTCCTCCAATCTCGACATTGGAGAGGGGCACGTCCCCTCTCCCCGCAAGCGGGGAGAGGGTTAGGGTGAGGGGCTGTGAGGGGCAGCTTTGAGGGAGGGGATTCTGATGACGCCGCAACGCTACCTGCTTGCTCAAGCCTACAACAATGCCTGGGCCAATCATCGCCTGCTGAAGGCCTGCGGGCAGCTCTCTGCGGAAGAGATTGCCGCGCCGCGCACCAGCTTCTTCCCGTCGATCATCCACACACTGAATCACAACCTGACGGTCGACTGGATGTATATCAGCGGGCTGGAAGGCGACTGTATCGGCGCCGCGGCCTACGAGCCCGAAATCCCCTGCCCGATATTCGCCGATCTCGATCGGGAGCAACGTGCCGCCGATCACCGCCTGATCGATCACTGTCGCAGCATGAATGACAATGGCGTCTCGGCGGAAGTCCGTATTCCGCGTGATACCTATGTCGAGATCGAGCGCGCCGATCTCGTTCTGCTGCATCTTTTCCAGCACCAGATCCATCATCGCGGCCAGATTCACGCCATGCTGTCCGGCACCTCCGTCAAACCGCCACAGCTCGACGAATTTTTTCCCAGCGATCCCGAATGCGTCGCACTGCGCGCCCAGGATTTTACCGAACTCGGCTTCACCGAAGCCATGATCTGGAGTTGATTTCACCATGTATTTTACCATCAAGGCCCTGCACATCCTTTCCGACTTCCTGCTGATCGGCGGCATGCTGATCAACGCTTTCGTCATCGGCATGGTGCCGCCGGCGATCCGCGTCGGCGTGATCGGGGCGCTGCGCAAATACGACCGCATCGTCACCACGGCAGGACTGGCCGGTGCCTGGATCTTCGGCCTCTGGCTGATCTTCGGTTATGTCGGTTTCTCGAACGGCTGGCTGCATGCCAAGCTGCTGTTCGTGGTGTTGCTTTCGGCGCTGCACGGCATGCAGCAGGGCTGGATGCGGCGCATGCAGGCAGACCCGAAGCTCGATCCGCCGGCCTTCGTGCGCGCCGGCATGCCAATCATCCTCGTTTCGCTCGTCTTGATCGTCGCACTCGCCGTCATCAAGCCGTTCTGATCCCGTGCCGTCCGCACGCCTGCCGATCCGTACTGGACGGGTGCCGATCCGTACCGGACGGCTGGTGCTGAGACCCAGCACGGCGGCGGATGCCGAACGCGCTTTTGAAATCCAGTCGGACTGGGACGTCACGCAAATGCTGCGCATGGCGCGCTTTCCGCCGGACCGACAGGTGATGGCGGACTGGTTTGCCGATCACGAGCAGGAATGGCAGGCGGGTACCGCCTGTCGTTTCGCGGTAGAGCTCGATGGCCGGATGATCGGCCTTGCCGATCTCGACGGGATAGACGGCCATCAGGGCGAACTCGGCTATTGGTACGAGCAGACCGCCTGGGGACATGGTTATGCCTTCGAGGCTGCCAGCGCGCTCAGGGACTTCGCCTTTCGCGATCTCGGGCTTTCGTCGCTCAAATCCGGCCATGCGGCAGATAACGCCGCTTCCTGCCGGGTTCTCCTCAAACTTGGTTTCAAGCTGATCGACATCGTCGAGGTTTTCTCCAATTCCCGTGGCGAGAGCATCCGCCAATGTCGTTACCTGCTGGAAGCGCCGGGACGTGCTTCCTGATCTGGAAATGGACGCTTTTCCCAGAACTTGGCTTTTCCGCGCCGACGCTTTGCTCTAATCCTCTGGGCAACAAATTTTCAGGAGGATCAGCATGGCTAAGGTGGCATTTATCGGTCTCGGCGTTATGGGCTTTCCCATGGCGGGGCACCTCAAGGAAAAGGGCGGCCACGAGTTGACCGTCTATAACCGCACGGCTGCCAAGGCTGCCGAATGGGCCAAGAAGTTCGGCGGCAAGACGGGCGCGACGCCGGCCGAAGCCGCCAGGGATGCCGATTTCGTCTTCACCTGTGTCGGCAATGACGACGATCTCCGCTCGGTGACATTGGGCGAAACCGGCGTTCTGGCCGGCATGAAACCCGGTGCGATCCTGATCGACAACACCACCGCCAGTGCCGAAGTCGCCCGCGAGCTGGAAGCGGCTGCGAAGGAAAAAGGCGTCGGCTTTATCGATGCGCCCGTCTCCGGCGGTCAGGCCGGCGCGGAAAACGGCGTGCTCACCGTCATGTGCGGCGGTGTCGAAGCGACCTTCGACAAGGCGAAACCTGTCATCGACGCTTTTGCCCGCATGGTCGGCCTGATGGGTCCGGCGGGTGCCGGCCAGCTGACCAAGATGATGAACCAGATCTGCATTGCCGGCGTCGTTCAGGGCCTTGCCGAGTCGATCCATTTCGGCAAGCAGGCCGGCCTCGACATCGAGAAGGTGATCGAGGTCATCTCCAAGGGTGCCGCCGGTTCCTGGCAGATGGAAAACCGCTACAAGACGATGAATGCCGGCAAATACGATTTCGGCTTCGCGGTCGACTGGATGCGCAAGGATCTCGACATCGTTTTGACGGAAGCCCGCCGCAACGGCGCCAAGCTGCCTGTCACCGCGCTTGTCGACCAGTTCTACGGCGACGTCCAGAACATGGGCGGCAAGCGCTGGGATACGTCCTCGCTGCTCGCCCGTCTCGACAAGAAATAATGATCGGCCCTTCCTCCGACGCGGCCGGGATCATCGCGCATCTCGAAACGCTGCGCTCGGAGGAGGCGATTGCCGGCATGGCCCGTTTCGGCATTTCGACCGAAACGGCGCTCGGCATTTCCAATCCCGACCTGCAGAAGATCGCCCGGCTGGTGAAGCGCAATCACCGCCGGGCGCTCGATTTATGGAAGACCAGCATCCGCGAGGCGCGGATGCTGGCGATCTATACGGCTGATCCGGCCGCCCTCACCCAAGGTGAAGCATGGGCCTGGGCGGATGATTTCGCCTCCTGGGAAATCGTCGATACCGCCGCCGATCTATTCGTCGAGACGCCGTTCTGGCAGGCGCTGATCGCAGGCTTTGCCGAGGATGAGCGCGAATTCGTCCGGCGCACCGCTTTCGCGATGATCGCGGGCGCGGCCGTTCACCGGAAGAAGGAGCCGGATGCGACCTTTATCGGCTATTTGCCGCTGATCGAAAGACATTCCGCCGATCCGCGAAATTTCGTCAGGAAGGCCGTCAACTGGGCGCTGCGCAATATCGGCAAACGCAATCACGCCTGCCAGGGCCCGGCGCTTCGACTTGCCGAAAGGCTTTCTGAAGCCGGCGACAAAACCGCGCGGTGGATCGGCAAGGATGCGGCGAAGGAGTTGTCGGGCGAAAAAATAATGGCGCGGCTGAAAGGTTAACCGGCCTTTAGCAACCGCGTACAACCGGCTATTTAATTCCATGCGCCGCACGTGCGATAAAACACTCCGGATCGCCCGGCTGGCAGGCCCGACAGATTTCCGGCCGGACTTCATAAATCGTACAGGTCGTGTGCTCGCCGATGCGCCCCGCTAGCGCAGAACAGCGCTCTCCCTCGCAACGCATGCCGCCCAGATCCGCCGAGACAAACTTCGCCGGGATCAGATCCAGTTGCTCATCGGTTTCCATCGAGAAGCGCGGCCACTCCGCCGAATAGGAGCAGCAGGCACCGCAGGACTGACAGTCCCAATCTTCAAAACGGACCATGTCTTCAAAATGGATCATGGGCTGCCGTATCACGGCAAACGCCTGCAGCGCAAATCACGCTGCAGCCGCCTTTTCCGATGCTTATTCCTCGCCGGACTTCTGGTTGTCGATCATCATGTAGTCGAGCGGCAGTTCGGTCGTGTACTTGATCTGCTCCATCGCGAATGCCGACGAGACGTCGCGGATTTCGATCTTGGCGATCAGGCGCTTGTAGAAGGCGTCATAGGCGCCGATATCCGGCACGACGACGCGCAGCAGGTAATCGACATCGCCGCTCATGCGGTAGAATTCGACCACTTCCGGGAAATCGACCACGACTTCGGAAAAGCGCTTCAGCCATTCGATCGAGTGGCTGGCAGTGCGGATCGAGACGAAAACGGTGACCTTGGTATTGACCTTGATCGGATCCAGCAGCGCGACGCGGCGGCGGATGACGCCGTCTTCCTCCATCTTCTGGATGCGTCTCCAGCAAGGCGTCGTCGACAGGCCGACCTTCTTCGCCAGATCAGCGACGGCGAGCGTGGAGTCTTCCTGAAGAATGCGCAGGATCTTGCGGTCGAGGCGGTCCATTATCTGTCCTTTCGAAATGATTTTTCGTTATACACGTAATTGGCAGCAGTTAACCGAAAATTGTTGCGCGTATCAAGCTATCCACATGCTGTCGCAGCACCGGCAGCACGTCTGCCTCGAACCATGGGTTCTTCTTCAACCAGCCGGTATTGCGCCAGCTCGGATGTGGTAAAGGCAGAACGCGCGGGCCCTGGTTGGCGAAATAATATTCGCGCCAGGCCGCAGCTGTTTCCGTCATCGCTTTCTTGCGCCTGCTGCCGAGATGCCAGGCCTGGGCGTATTGCCCGACAGCGAGCACCAGCTCCACCTGCGGCATCACGGCCAGTGTGCGATGGTGCCAGAGCGGTGCGCATTCGCGGCGCGGCGGCAGGTCGCTGCCTTTGTCGTCGTAGCCCGGAAAACAGAAGCCCATCGGCACGATGGCGAATTTTTGCGGATCGTAGAATTCTTCGCGCGAAACGGCCATCCAGTCGCGCAGCCGGTTGCCGGAGGCGTCATTGAACGGCAGGCCGCTTTCGTGGACACGCAGGCCCGGCGCCTGGCCGGCAATCAGGATGCGCGCCGTGGTCGAGAGCACCGCGACCGGTCGCGGTTCGTGCGGCAGCCGGTCGCCCTCTTTGGCCGGTGCATCCCGACAGATGCGACAGGCAGCGATTGCTTGGCGCAGGGTTTCGACCTCGTCTTCATGCTGGTCGCTCAATTCGCCGGAGGTCATGTCGTCCTGGTTCATTCCGTCTGGCCCATCATGCCCTTCAGCCAATCCATCAGCGAGATCAACAGACCCGGATCGTCCATCATGCCGCGCGAGGCGCGAAAATCCCGCGGGTTCTCGAATGTCCCCGCCCAGAGACCGACATGCTCTCGCCGGGCCGCCAGCTGCTCGTCCGAATACCGGCCGGAGGCGACGGCCAATCCCTGCCGTACCATCGCGCCGTTGATGTTCACCGCGCCGGCATGGCAGCGCACCAGAAGCCGTTGGTACTTGTCGCGTCCACGGCCGAGGCATTCCGCTTTAACGTCGGCGACCAAGCGGGCGAGAAGGCGCTTCGCGTCCTGTCCGCAGGCCCAGCTCTTCGCACTTCCGTCCATGCATGTCTGGTCGAGTTCCGGCGCGTCGACGCCCTGCAGGCGCAGCCTTTCGCCGCCTGCCGCAAGCGTGTCGCCGTCGATTGCGTAAAACGGTCCTCCAACCACCTCGTCGGCAGACTGATCGAGCTTTGCGGCGATCAGGATGAGCAGGAAAAAGAAGCCCAGAAGGAAAAGGCCGTCCCTCACGCTTCTCGGCAAAATCCCTGGTCTAAGGGCCACAATCCAGCCTTATTCGAAAACGGAAGTTTTAGGGAAATGGCAAACAAAACCTTTCTCGGCAGGACTCTCTTAAGGTTTTGAACATAATCTCTCAACACCCGGGTAGATAGTTCAGTGGCCATGAGTAACGGCGTCAGCACCTCGACAGACAAGATCATTGTGGACAGGTCGCGCAGCCACCGCAACAAGGCTGTGTCGAAGGCTGTGCGCGCTACCCGTGAACGCCTGCAGTCGAGCTCCAAGGGCAATCAGATCTTCGATCGCGAGATGATCGCCATGCATGCCGGTTCGGTCTTGCAGGGCGCCTCGATCATGCCGCTCTTCGTTATCACGCTGACGGCGATCGGATTCTATCTCAACCCGAATGCCAACCTTTTCGCCTGGGCGCTGTTGATGCTCAGCGCACATGCGATCAGCCTGCTGATCGCGAGGCGTGCCAACCGTTCGGAAATCGCCGCGATCGACGTCAGGAAATGGCGGCGCCGGCTGCTTGCCGCACAGGTGCTGATCGGCTGCGGCTGGGCACTGTTTGCGCTGCAGGGCTGCAATACCTGTACCGGCGACAGCTATTATTTCTACAAGGGCGCCGTCCTGCTCTTCGCAATCTCCGTGACCGCGATGAGCGTGTTCATGCTGCGGCTGGCGGTACTGTTCGGCTTCCTGCCGATGATCGTCACCCTGCTGGTAATGGCGGTTCTGAGCCGTGAAGTGCTCGATATCGGCATGACGGCGATCTGCGCCACGGCCGTGGTTTTCTTCCACTATATCGCCGACCGGCTGTACCGTTCCAACCTGACGCTGATGTCCTATCAGTCGGAAAAGGACGACCTGATCGTCGAGCTGGAAGTGGCGAAATCCATGTCGGACGAAGCACGCCGCCGCGCCGAAGAGGCGAACCTCGCCAAATCGCGCTTCCTCGCCTCTATGTCGCATGAACTCAGAACGCCGCTGAACGCCATTCTGGGCTTCTCCGAAGTGATGAGTTCCGAAGTGCTCGGTCCGCTCGCCAACCCGACCT
The DNA here is from genome assembly GCF_019430945.1 of Neorhizobium populisoli. Classification (GTDB taxonomy): domain Bacteria; phylum Pseudomonadota; class Alphaproteobacteria; order Rhizobiales; family Rhizobiaceae; genus Neorhizobium; species Neorhizobium populisoli. Next base: position 186,114 of record NZ_JAHYCB010000001.1, read on the forward strand.
ACAGGGAATATTCGGGCGATATCCACCGCTCCGGCCAGCATCTCCTCAATCTGATCAATGAAATCCTCGATCTGTCGCGCATCGAGGCCGGTCGTTATGATCTCAGCGAAGAGTCGCTGTCGCTGCTTGAGATCGCCGAGGATTGCATCGGCATGGTGCAGCTTCGTGCGCGCGCCAAGAACATCACCATCCGCGAGCAGTTCGAGCCGGCATTGCCGCAGGTCTGGGCGGACGAGAAGTCGATGCGCCAGGTGCTTCTGAACCTGCTCTCCAACGCCGTGAAGTTTACGCCACAGGGCGGCGAGGTGATGGTCAAGGTCGGCTGGACTGCCGGCGGCGGCCAGTATGTGGCGATCAAGGATAACGGACCGGGTATTCCGGAAGATGAAATCCCGGTGGTTCTCTCCGCCTTCGGCCAAGGCTCGATCGCCATCAAGAGCGCCGAACAGGGTACTGGCCTCGGCCTGCCGATCGTCCAGGCGATCCTCGCCAAGCACGACGGCCAGTTCATCCTGCGCTCCAAGCTGCGCGAAGGCACCGAAGCCATCGCCATCCTGCCCTCGACCCGCGTGCTGCAAAGCGTGCCGGCGGTTGCCGATGCGCCGGCTGTGGAGCGGCGGCGGAAGAGTTTTGCTTAGTAGGTAGCTCTTTTCCGGCTAGTGGTTTGCGTGCATAATGTGCGCATGACCGCACTTCTCGATTATGCCATCAAAATGGCAAGCGCGCTTCCTGAAAGCCGGCAGGATGAAATTGCCGATGCGATCGAGCTGTATATTCGCGAAAAATTAGGGCGGCCTTTCAACAGCGACACCGCCGAAGTCACTGGTGCAAACGAAGACAGAAAAAAGAAAGCCCGGGCGGCTCTCGTTGAACCTGGCTATTTAGATGCCCCAAAAACTTAAGCTTTTCACCACAACATAAAGCGCAAACAGTCCGTTCACACACAGCAGGCAGAACACCGCAAACGACCCCAGGTCCTTCGCGTGCCGCCCCACCGTGGAAATCTCCGGCGAAATCCGGTCGACCAGTTCCTCGACCGCGGTATTCAGCGCCTCCACGGCGAACAGGATCAGCATCAGGATCACGAAGATGAAGTGATCGAGGAAGGTCGCGCCGACCGCCGCAAACACGATAAGGCCGAGCGCGAAGGCATAGACCTCCTGGCGGAAGGCAGCTTCCCGCCAGAGCCTCTTCAGCCCCTGCATGGAATAGCGGAAAGACGCGACGATCCGCCGGAAGGTGGCGGCCTTTTCGATATTGCTGTCGAGCGGCGTCTTTTCGTCCATTCAGTCCTCAGTGGGTGTGGTTATGCCCATGATCGTGGTTGTGGTCGTCGCTCTTGGTGCTGACGCCCGCCTGTTCGAATGTGGCCATGCCGGAATGGCAGGCGGCAGCCGATTTGACGATGCCGGCGGCGAGCGCTGCACCCGTGCCTTCGCCCAGCCGCATGCCGAGCGCCAGAAGCGGCGTCTTGCCGAGCTTTTCGATGGCACGCAGATGACCGGGCTCGCCGGAGACGTGGCCGATCAGGCAATGATCGAGCGCTGTCGGGTTGATGGCCTTGAGAATGGAGGCGGCAGCCGTCACGACGTAGCCGTCGAGGAGGACCGGTATCTTCTCCATGCGGGCGGCCAAAATGGCGCCGGCGATCGCGGCAATCTCGCGGCCGCCGAGGCGACGCAGGATTTCGAGCGGATCGGACAGGTGGTCCTTGTGGAACGCGACGGCCTGCTTGACGATGGCGATCTTGCGCTCCAGCAATTCACCATGCGAGCCGGTGCCCGGACCGACCCAGTCTTCCGCTTCGCCGCCGTAAAGCGCCAGATTGATGGCGGCGGCGACGGTCGTATTGCCGATGCCCATCTCGCCGATGCAGAGAAGGTCCGTGCCGCCGGCGATCGCTTCCATGCCGAAGGCCATGGTGGCGGCGCAATCACGTTCGGAAAGGGCGGCCTCGGTGGCGATGTCACCGGTCGGGTAATCCAGCGCCAGGTCGAAGATCTTCAGGCCGAGATCGTGGGTGACGCAGATCTGGTTGATCGCCGCGCCGCCGGCTGCGAAATTCTCGACCATCTGCTGTGTCACCGACGAGGGAAACGGCGTGATACCATGGCGGGTGACGCCATGGTTGCCGGCAAAGATCGCCACCAGCGGACGGGTGACCGCCGGTGCGCGGCCAGTCCAGGCGGCAAGCCAGAAGGCGATCTCTTCGAGGCGGCCGAGCGCGCCCGGCGGCTTGGTAAGCTGCGCATCGCGTTCGCGCGCCGCCACCAGTGCCCGTGCATCCGGACCGGGAAGGTTCTGCAGGAGAACACGGAAATCGTCGAAAGGCAGGCCGCTCACGCTCATGGAAATCTCTTTCGTCTATCGATCGGTCGCGTGTCAGCCGGCCGCTTGTGTTTGTCGGCAAATCGCGCTTCTGTGCGACCTCTCATAATCGGGTAGAGACGGAGGAACAACTGCCAAACGCGACGGAATTCATTGCGGACCTCGCCCGCTCGGTCGGTTTCCTCAGCCGCCTGCCGGTTCCGGGGCGGTTTTTCGAAGGGCATGACGGCTCGATCTCGCGGGCGGTGCAGGCCTTTCCGGTTGCCGGTCTGGTCATCGCCATCGTCCCTGCCTTTGCCCTTTTCCTGTTTTCCGGTCGTGACCCATTGCTCGCTGCCCTGATCGCGCTTGCGGTGATGACGCTGATGACCGGCGCTCTGCACGAGGACGGATTGGCGGATGCGGCGGACGGGCTCGGAGGCGGACGCGACAGGGAACATGCGCTGACCATCATGAAGGACAGCCGCATCGGCTCCTATGGCGTGGTGGCGCTGGTGCTGTCGTTCGGGCTTCGGGCCGCGGCTCTGGCGGCGATTGCCCGTCATGACGCAGGCACGGCGGCGCTGGCGCTTATCGCTACTGCCGCTGCCAGCCGCGCCGTCATGGTCGCCCATTGGCATGCCCTGCCCTCGGCCCGCCAGAACGGCGTTGCCGCCGGTGCGGGACAGCCGGAGGATGGCGCCTGCAACGTCGCGCTTTTCATCGGTATAGCCGTTTCGCTCCTGCTGCTGGTGCCCGCCCTTGGCCTGCCGAGTACAGTTGTTTCGCTTGTCGCCACCGGCATCGCCGGTTTCGGGTTCACCCGTTTCGTCCACAGAAAGCTTCAGGGCCATACGGGCGACACGATCGGCGCCACACAACAGATCAGCGAGATCGTGATGCTTTCGGCTCTTGCTCTCATCGTCTGAAGCCCCGATATATTTCCCCATGATTTCGCCCTGCACCCTCGTCTGCTCGATCGACATGAAGACCGGTTATTGCTTCGGCTGCGGCCGCACGCGCGACGAGATTGCCGGCTGGATGGATTACACCGATGCCGAACGCCGCCGGCTGATGGATGTGCTGCCGGCGCGCCTGGAAACGGTCGAACGGCGCCCGCGGCGGGAAACGCGGCGTCAACGCATCGCCAAGGAACGGGATAACGCATGAACGCCCTGACGATCCTCCTGCTGTTTCTCGGCGCCGGATTGGCCTTCCTCGTCTTCAATCACGATGGCGGCCGCACGATGGGCATCGACAACGAGGATTTCGGCCGGCTGATCTATCTCATTCCGATCGCAGGCCTCCTGGGTGCCGGCGTGCTAGCCGGCCGGCGCGGCAGCCTCAACGTGGTCTTCCGGCAATTGGCGATCTGGCTGGTGATCATCATGGGTCTGGTCGTGGCCTACCTTTATCGCGACGACGCCCGCGCAGTCGCCGGCCGCGTCACCGCCGGCCTGCTGCCCGGCACCGCAGTGGTGGTGCAGACGAGCGACGGCAGCAACGAGGTGATCATCCATAAGACCCGCGGCGGCCATTTCCAGACCAATGTCGGCATCGACGGCAAGGTTTTAGGCATGCTGGTGGATACGGGGGCCAGCACGGTGGTGCTATCCTACGAAGACGCCCGCAAGGTCGGGCTCGATCCGAAGGCGCTCACCTACAGCGTCACGGTCATGACCGCTAATGGCCGGGCCCAGGCTGCTCCCGTCCGGCTCGACGAGGTGGCAATCGGACCGATCGTCCGCCGCAACGTGCGGGCCATGGTGGCCGAGGAAGGCCGGCTGGACGAAAGCCTGCTCGGCATGAGCTTTCTCTCGACGCTCGGCTCGCTGCAGATGCAGACCGATGAGCTGAGGCTGAGGGACTGAGGCAATTACGCTTCTTTGTTCGCCTCCAGCGAAGCGCCCGGAATGTAAAGCTGTACCGGCCTGATCTCATAGACTGCAGTCGGATTGGCCTGACGCAGTTCCCGTGCCGCATCGACTGCCTGATCCATGGATGGAAAGTCCACGACGTAGAGGCCGAGCAACTGTTCCTTCGTCTCGGCGAAAGGCCCGTCGGTCACCACGCCGGCTCCCGGGCCGCGCAATGTCACGGCGCTTCCGGTGGCGCCCAGCCGCGCGGCGGGGCCGAGCGATTTCTGCGCCACGAGGCGGTCGTTGACCTCCAGGAGTTTACCCATCAGCACGGCGTCTTCCTCCTTGCTCCAGGATTGGACGATGCCTTCCTCGTGATAGGCCAGAATGGCGTAATACATGGGTTCCCCTCCCTGCAATCCTATATCGGCAACCGTCCTAAAGCGTGTCGCGATCTTTCAGCTTCGCTCCGCACGCTTCAGGTCCTTGTTCTGTCGCATGTCGCGATCGCAAAACCACTGCACGCTTTTGCGCGACATGCTCTAGACGAGGCCGTTGACGAGTGCAATTCAGCCGAAGTCCTGTACCGCCTCGGCGCCCTCACCCTTCTTGCGGAAATGGCTGGGCGGGTTGCCGATAATGCGTTTGAAGGCGCGGCTGAACGAGGCCTCGGCATCGTAGCCCAGTCTTGAAGCAACGGTTGCCACACGCATGCCGTCGCCAAGCCATCTGCGAGCCTGATGCATGCGCACCAGCGCCACATAATGGGCCGGCGTTTCGCCGACCACTTTCAGGAACCGTTCGGCAAAGCCCGAGCGCGAGGCGCCCATGATCTTGGCGAGTGCGGCGATATTCCAGTCGCGATCCGGCTCCAGATGGATGGCGGCCAGCACGCGGCCGACTTCCGGATTGCGCACGGCGGCGATCCAGCCTGTCGTGTCGCCACAGCCATGCTCGACCCAGGTGCGGATCAGCGTCGCCGTCAATACATCGGCCAGCCGGGCGAGAATGCCGCCTGCCCCGACCCGGTCCATTTCCACCTCGCGCGCCATGGCATCGAGCAGATGCGGGATGGCCGGTTCGCTTTTGGCGAGATCGCTGGTCAGCATCACATCGGGCATCAGCTGCAGCAGCGGATGCAGCTTGTCGATGTTGAAGCGCATCGAGGCGGTCAGCGCCACCGTGGCGCTGCCGGCATCCGGACATTGGACATTGACGTCATACACGCCCTGACAAACTTCCTTGCGGCCAAGACGCTCATAGGGCAGCGGCGGCAGGCCCGGTTTGCTGGCGATGATATGGGCGTCGCCGCGCGCCACCAGCGCCGCGTCGCCGGGCTTTAATTCCAGCCATTCACCGGACGGTGTCTGCAGCCAGGCCGCACCTGCCGATATGAAGTGGAAGCGCGCCCAATCCTGCGACGGGAAGGACGTTGCCCAGGGTTCGGAAAGCCGGCAGCGGCCATATTCGACGCCATCGAGGCGCAGTCCGCGCAGCATCTCGCTGAGCGGATCGAAATTGTTTTCAGCATCTGATTTGGACGAACGGTCAAGCATATCGGATTTTCTAGCATGGAAAGTACAGCCTGTCACGCCTACCTCTGGCATCACCTTCCCGAGTCATTTCCCGACTGGGGAGACTGTGCTTCCTCCCATCACAGGACGTGAACCATGACAGACAGCACTTTCAACGAGGGCGAACAGACGCGCCATGCGTCCGGCATCGATCCCTCGGACTCTTCATCCACCAAGCGTGCCAAGTGGGACGCGATCGTCTCGCTTACACTGGGCGTCTTCGGCCTGGTGACGGCGGAATTCCTGCCGGCGAGCCTGCTTACCCCGATTTCCGCCGATCTCGCCATCAGCGCCGGTGCGGCCGGCCAGACGGTGACGGTTACCGCCGTGGTTGCCGCGATCGCCGGCCCTGCTGTCGTGATCGGCACCCGCAGCCTCAACCGGCGCTGGACGCTGTTCGGCCTCACCGCGCTGCTGATCATTTCCAGCGCGCTTGCCGCCTTCGCCAGCGGGCTGACGCTTCTCCTGATCTCGCGCGTCCTGCTCGGCGTCGGGCTCGGCGGTTTCTGGGCCATGGCCGGTGCGCTGGCCATGCGTCTTGTGCCGATGAGCCACCTGCCCCGCGCCATGGCGATGATCTTTACCGGCGTCTCCGTCGCGACGGTCACCGCAGCACCGCTCGGCGCCTATATCGGCTCGACGCTCGGCTGGCGGGCCGCCTTCGTCATCGCCGGCGCCGTCGGCGTCGTGGCGCTCTTGGTACAGGCTTTCACCATTCCCTCGCTGCCGCCTGCCGGCCATGCCGGGCTTGGCACGATGATCGCCGTCCTGAAACGTCCGAAAATCCGCGTCGGCCTGCTCGTCACGCTGCTGATCGTCGCCGGTCACTTCGCGGGCTTCACCTATATCCGCCCGTATCTTGAGGAAATCCCGCGGCTCGGCGTCGAAATGGTGTCGCTCGTGCTGCTTGCCTACGGTATCGGCGGCTTCTTCGGCAATATCGTCGGCGGCATGATCACCGAGCGCAGCGCGACCCTGGGCGTCGTCTTCGCCTCCAGCCTGATTGCCGTCTCTGCCGCCATCCTGGTTATCGCCGGCCCGTCGGTGGCGATCTCGGCAACAGCCGTCACCCTGTGGGGCTTCGCCTTCGGCGCACTGCCGGTGAGCATCCAGAGCTTCATCACCCGTGCGGCTCCGGACGAGGCGGAAAGCGCCGGCGCCATGCTGCTCACCACCTTCCAGGTGGCGATCTCCAGCGGCGCGGTGCTCGGCGGCCTGCTGATCGACCTGCAGGGCCCGCTCGGCGTGATGACCTTCCTCGGCATTGCCGCAGCGCTTGGCGCCTCGGTCATGTCGGCCCGCGGTGGCAAGCAGATGCAGCTCAGCGAAGGCTGACCATTCGAGAAACGCCGGCTGCGGTCAGTTCCGCAGCCGGTATCCGGTATGGAAGATCCAGCCGACGATCGACAGGCAGATGGCCAGGAACAGGCCGACCATGGCGAGGCTGATCCAGGGATTGATGTCCGAGACTTCGTAGAAGCTCCAGCGGAAACCGCTCACCAGATAAAGAACCGGGTTCAGGTGGCTGACGGCCTGCCAGAAGTCCGGCAGCATCTTGATCGAATAGAAGCTTCCACCCAGAAACGTCAGCGGCGGCACGACCAACATCGGCACGATGTTGAGCTGTTCGAAATTCTTGGCCCAGATGCCGATGATGAAACCGAGCAGGCTGAAGCTTATTGCCGTCAGCACCATGAAGAGCAGCATCATGACAGGGTGGGCGATCGAGATCGTTCCGAAGGCCGGGTTTATCAGCGACAGGCCATAGGCCGTGCCCAGGATGATCAACCCGATGATCAGCCCCTTGGTCGCCGCCGCCCCGACATAACCGACCAGGATTTCCGTCATCGCAACCGGTGCCGAAAGGATTTCATAGATCGTGCCGGTGAATTTCGGGAAATAGATGCCGATCGAACCGTTGGCGATGCATTGCGTCAGAAGCGACAGCATAATCAGGCCGGGCGTGATGAACGAGCCGTAGGAAACGCCTTCGATGGTCGGGATACGCGAGCCGATCGCGGTGCCGAACACCACGAAATACAGCGAGGTGGTGATGACCGGCGAGATGACGCTCTGCATGAGCGTGCGCCGCATGCGGGCCATTTCGAACGTGTAGATGGATTTGATCGCTTCGTAATTCATGCCTTTTCCTCCACCAGCGCGACGAAAATGTCCTCGAGCGAACTCTGCCGGGTGGAAAGATCGCGAAAATGAATGTTTGCGGCGGCCAGCGCGGCGAGAAGGGCTGCGATGCCGCCCTGCTCTTCCTCGCTCTTGTATTCGTGGATGAGCGCCGTGCCGTCTTCCGAAAGCGAGAGATTGTAGGCGCCAAGGCTCGCCGGCAGCTCCTTCATGGGCTCGGACAGTTCGAGCCTGAGCTGCTTGCGGCCGAGCTTCTTCATCAGCGCCGTCTTGTCCTCGACCAGAAGCAGTTTGCCGCCATTGATGACGCCCACCCGGTCGGCGATCTCTTCCGCCTCCTCGATATAATGGGTGGTGAGGATGATGGTGACGCCGGTTGCCCGCAGCGCCTCGACCACCTGCCACATGTCGCGCCGCAGATTGACGTCGACGCCGGCCGTCGGCTCGTCGAGGAAGAGGATTTTGGGTTCATGCGCCAGCGCCTTGGCGATCAGCACGCGCCGCTTCATGCCGCCGGAAAGCTCGCGCAGCGTATTGTCCTTCTTCGACCAGAGCGAAAGATCCTTGAGGATCTTCTCGATCAGCGCCGGATTAGGCTTCTTGCCGTGCAGGCCGCGCGAAAAGCTGACCGTGTTCCAGACCGTCTCGAACATGTCGGTGGTCAGTTCCTGCGGCACGAGGCCGATCAGTTCGCGGGTTTTGCGGAACTCGCGCACCACATCATGGCCGCCGACGAGAACCTGGCCGCCCGAAGGATTGACGAGGCCGCAGACGATCGAGATCAGCGTCGTCTTGCCGGCGCCGTTCGGGCCGAGCAGCGCGAGGATTTCGCCCTGCTCGATATCGAGGTCGACGCCTTTCAGCGCCTCGAACCCGTTGCCATAGGTCTTGGTGAGTTTCTGGATGGAGACGACAGGAGCCATGTGGGAAGGGTCTTCCAGAGGAATCGATTTGCGGGATTTGCCGCAATATAGGTACGACCATCCTCGAAACCATCCCGTTTAGAAGAATATTGCGTTCGCTTTTGACGACCAATCGGCTGATATTACAGAAAGACGGATGCGAAGAACTGTGCGGAGATGACGATCAGGAAGATGCCGAAGCCGGCTTCGAGCTGGCGCTTCGACATCGTATGCGCCAGCCGCGCACCAATCGGCGCGAGATAGAGCGTCACCGGGATGAGCAGCAGCACGGCCAGCCAGTTGATATAACCGCTCGAAAACGGCGGCAGGCCGGCCACGCCCCAGCCACCCCAGATATAACCGACCAGCCCCGGCAGCGAGATCAGCACGCCGACGCCGGACGAGGTCGCGACGCCCTGGTGGATCGAGCGGCCATAGAGTGTCATGAACGTGTTGTTCAAGATGCCGCCGCCGATGCCCATCAGGCCTGAAGCCAAGCCGATGCCGGTGCCGACCAGGAATTTCACCGGATTTCCCGGCAGGTCGTCGCCGAGCTTCCAGCTGGCGCGGTTGAAGATCATCCGGAAGGCGAGCACAAGAGCGATGACCGCGAAGATCAGCTGCAGCTCGGTGCTGGAAGCCTTGGCGGCGATGACGGTGGCGATCAGCGTGCCGAGCGGTATCGCAACGATCCAGCCTTTCAGGAGATCCGTATCGACTGCACCGCGCTGTCGGTGCGCCATGAAGGAGCGGATCGAGGTCGGCACGATGATAGCAAGCGATGTGCCGAGCGCCAGCTGCATGCGCACGTCCTCCGGAATGCCGAGAAGCCCGAACACGTGGAAGAAGATCGGCACAAGGATGGCGCCGCCACCGATGCCGAACATGCCGGCGAGAATTCCAGCCAAAGCACCACCGGCAAGCAGTGCCAGAACGAAGGGCAGGAGTTCCATTATCGGGGGCATAAAAATCTCCGGCGGATGCGCCGGAAGCGAAATCACGCCCGGCCCTTCGGCCCGGAATCCCTTGGCACAACTGTCATTTTTCCGTGACGTTCATACAGCATTGTGCCGGCCAGGCAAGCAACGGTCCCGCATCATCCGCCGCACGCATCCTGCGCGACCGTCATGACCAAAGTCATTTCAGGCCACTTATTTCCGCTTGCCGCAGAGATCCAGTAAAGCGTTCTGTTTTGTGTATGCGTTTATGTTTCCGGAGACCGGGCTACTCCCCGCGAGCCCACCTCCGCCCTCGCCGGCCGCTTGGCCGGCTTTTTCTTTTTTTTAAGAAGCAATTATGATGCTCTGCCGCCCTTAAACTTATGGCTTTCGATCCAAGAAACCATAACGTAGATTTCCATTCTCTAATCGGTTCATTCTACGAACGAGGAAATCTCAATTTTAGACGAGCAGAGGCTTATCCATGTTTGAAAAAGCGCTGTTGCGGAAAGGCGCAAACCTGCCAGCAATGGATGTTGGCTTGTTGGCAGAAACGCTGTTATTTTATCAGGATACGCACGTTATCGTGGATCCAGGAACAACAATTGAGCTAATAAAAAGCATAGGCATTGAAGATCTTTCTCGTTTAGTTGAAGAAAATCACATCACGCTTGGCTACTATAGAAATTATATGGCTGCGCATACGAGTCGCGAAAACGGTGTTGCTATACATAGCCTCATCGAATTTCATCTAAGAGGGAAAGACAGCGAACCAACTCTTAAATGGGATAAAGAACGCGAGCTTGATGAACTAATAAGAAGACAAGGTTTCGATAAACAAGAATCGGGTAGATTAGCGCGGCGTATTTTAAAATTATCGTCCACCGAGAAAATGACGCTATCCGGCACGAAATTAAATTTAATAACAATGGCTAACGATGATTTAAGAGATAAAAAATACTCTGAAATATCAGCAAAAATTATAGTAGAAAGCAAGGTTCCCGGCTTCAAAATACCAGATCACTGGCGTTTTATTGTCCACCATCTAGATGCCGAGAATCAATTCTATGTTGAGACAAACTTTGATTTTGGCGATATAAATCGTCGTTATCAGCAGTTGGCTAAGGATGATTTTCTCACAGAAGCACACCTAATTGCAGAAATTTTCGAAGCGCGCGCAGATATGGCGTTTGCGTCGAAGCATATGGCGGAGGTGGTAACCAGTCCGGCACGCGGGCAAATTATGCAAGCAAAATTTGATCTAATGAATTTAAGACGTGATCGGAGTAAAGCCGACATCGAACTATTTCAAAATATTCACTTTGAAGGAAGGCAGCTTCGCGAAGTTATGAACAGCGGAGAACGGACATTTGCTGAGTTTCTTAATCTTTTGGATGACACAAGGAAATTCAAACAATGGCTAAAAGGGGCCAACCCTGAAATAGGTTTAGTTAAAGAATATCACCAAGCAGCAACGAGGGATTCTTGGCTTGATAAGCTGCCAAATAAGAGTTTTAGGTTTGGCGTGATGACTGGAGTTGGAGCCTTACTTGATGTATTAGCAACAGGCGGTATTGGAACTTTAGGCGCATTGGCACTCGGTGCTGCCGACACATTTTTGGTCGATAAAATGCTTAAAGGCTGGAGACCAAATCAGTTCGTCGAAGATGATCTTCTAAAATTTATCGGCAAAGACTAAATTGCTTACACCAAATTGGCTGTAACGATGGTTGGTGGTATCGCCCAGCGGACTGCTGTTCAAATCGAGACCCGGCGCCACCATGGGCATGGCTCTCGCGCCGGGTCTCTGCCGCAGGTGGGGTAAGTCGGGGGACGGACACTGCGGCGGAGGAAGTCTTGCGCCCGTCGCGCTTATGGTTCCAGTTTGGTTGTCGGACATGGTTGACGGGAGATTAATGTCCACAGGGTGGACAGCCGAGGCAATCCGGCCGACGCAGTGGAATAGCCGGTATCAGGAACGCCGTTTGCCAGGACCGGCGTGTTGCCATGCCAGTTCCAGCGCAGCACGCAGATCGGCTTCGTTGAGCATGGAGAGCGTCGCAACCGTCCAGCCTTGCGCGCCCCAGGCATTCGGCAGGGCAAAGGCGTGCGGCAGCATTTCACATTTTATCTGCTGGTCGTCCGGGGAAAACCGGATATTGGCGGTCAGGCGATCCGCGGCGATCGTTGCGTAGATGCGCTTGACCTTGAAGGCGATGCGGTCGAAATGCGGCGTTTCCATCGTGCCTTCAAGCGAAAGAGCGATGCGGCGCAGCGTTTCGGCATCCACCATGATCGATCCTCTATTGACTGGCCTCAGTCGCAGTAGCGCTTGCCGCCGTTGCGGGAACGCAGGTCGAAGTGGAAATGGTTCCAGTGTTCGGCATTGCTGCCGGGGCCAAGCACCGTGTTGAAGTATTTGCAGCTATCGCTGCGCACCGATTTCAGCAGCGCGCCTTCGCGCATCGAGAAGAAGCCCTTCTTGCGCACATCGATATCGTGACCGTCCTTCAGGGTGATCGCGCCGATATCGATCGCATTGCCCTTGGCGTGTTCCGACATCGGGTTGTAGCGCTGGCTGGAATTGTTCATGCGGCGGCAGGAATAACCGCCGAGCGGGGTGATCCGCTGAACGCCGGTGAGGTAACGCAGGCGGGCCGATGGGGCGAGTTCGTTCTTTACCCATTTGGCGAAGGCGAGCGTCGTCTGGCAGTTCAGGGTCACGGCCGGCTTCACATCGATATTGCCGGACAGGCCGGACAATTTCACCGGATAATCGATGCCGCAGCTGCCGCCCGGCGCGATGCGCGGACGGTCTTCGAACTCGACGCCCAGGCGGCGCAGTTCGGCGCGGCAGCTGACTTCCGATTGCGGCATGACGCCCCTGATCCAGGAATCGTCGCGCTGGCTCATCGGGCCGTCGGTCATCGAGGGGGCAGGATTATTGGGGCGGATCATCGCCACTTCCTGCATGCCGCCGCGGTTGGTCGGAACGCGCGAGGGTGCCGCGACACGCGAACCGTCACCCCAGGTCATGCCGCCATTGGCGTAATCGCCCTGAATGCCAGCGCCAGAGCGCTTCGGCGGAACGATGACGCGGTCGTCGGCCATCGGAGCCGCCATCTGCTGATATTTCGGCTGCGGCTGATAGGGGGGCTGGGCACCGCGACGCGGCGCAAGAGCCCGCGGACTGTCGGTGCCGATGCCATCGACCACCGGCTGATTGCCGACGCCTTCGGCGATATCGGTATCCTGCTCTTCCGCAAGGCCGGTAATGTCGCTTTCGTCCGGACCGAAACCGAGTTCGGAATCCATGTTGACGCCTTCGTCCGGAATGCTCGTCCGGCCGATGCCGGCCATCTGCCGCTGGTTCTGCGGCCCGGGCTGGCGACCCTGCACCTGCATCGCCTCATCGCTGTCAATCATTGGCAGGCGGCCTTGGCGCGACGCCATCTGCTGCGCGTTCGCCGGAGCCGCCATCGGCGCGCCGAGCGGTGCGTTCTGAACCTGATCGGGCGCGCGCAGATAATGACCGCTGTCGCCGGTATAGGCATCGTTACGCGGGCCGTTCGGCGTCGAGCCGAGATAACCGCTGCTCGCCTGCGAGACCGGTGCGGAATTCATCGGATAGGGCTGCTGGCCGATCGGCTCGCGCGGCAGGCCGCGAACCGGAGAAATGGCGCCCACCTGAGTGCCGCTGTCGATCGAGTTGGGCGGCACGAGATCGCCTGAAGAGCAGGCGCTCAGCATCGTGGTGATCGTCAGCGCGAGCAAGGACTTCCGAGAAAGAGCCCGCCGGGAAAGGGAAGCATACGCCATACCAATTGCCACTCTTGCAGTCCCAACACCGGGCGCCCCGAAGGACGGTGCCGAAATGACACACGCCAGGAGTTTAGGCAAAGTCGGTAAATGAAACCTTGAGGAATCAAGGTCTTTTCTGGGCTTCATGGTGTCGAATTGGAGCGGTGCCTGCAGTCGATAACAGGCGTCCGCCGGTCGGTTTCAGTCGCGACTGGAAGGAATGTCCGGTTGCTTACAGATTGCGATGAATTTGCCTGTACCCGCGGCAGGCGTCGTCTTACCATGACAAACTGGATGGAGAGCCTCTTGCTCAATACGCAGATGAAATGATCACCCTGCCCGCTTTAAAAGGACTGCTGCGCCATGACGAGTACGCTTGTTCCCGGACACATCAACGAAACGCTGGAGCGCTATGCGGAGCCGGTACGGATACGACTTCTGGAAATCCGTGACCTCATTCTCACCACCGCCGCGCAGACCGAAGGTGTCGGTGTGCTGACTGAGACGCTCAAATGGGGCGAGCCGGCCTATCTGACCGAGGCAAGCGGCAGCGGCACGACAATCCGGCTTGGCACCATCAAATCGGCACCTGATGCCTGCGCGGTGTTGTTCAACTGCAAGACCACACTCGTCGATACGTTCAGAGCCCAATTTTCCGAAGAATTCGTCTTTGACGGCAATCGCGCGCTCCTCGTCCCCACGACCGGAGCCCTGCCGCGCGAGGCGCTGGCGTTATGCCTGCATGCAGCGCTGACCTATCACCGGCGAAAGCTGGCTGCCTGAAACGCAGAAGCCCGCCGGACGAGGACATCCGGCGGGCTTCAATAGCGGAGATAGGCAGATCAGGCCGCGCGGGACTGCGCACCGTAGCCGGCGCCCCTGCCCCGGTCGCCGAGCTGGAAGGCAGCCAGCAGGCCCTGCAGATGCAGGCTTTGTTCGGCGAGCGTCTGGCTGGCGGCGGTCGTCTCTTCCACCATCGCGGCGTTCTGCTGGGTCATCTGGTCCATGTGGTTGACCGAGGAGTTGATCTCCTGCAGGCCGGTCGCCTGTTCGCGGGCGGCGGTGGCGATCGTGTCCACATGAGCATTGACCCGCTCGACCAGCGTGGCGATCTCGACCAGCGCATCTCCGGTGGAGCGCACCAGCGCGACGCCGCCTTCGACTTCGCGGGCGGAGTTGCTGATCAGCGTCTTGATCTCCTTCGCAGCATTTGCGGAACGCTGCGCCAGTTCGCGGACTTCCTGGGCGACGACCGCAAAACCGCGGCCGGCTTCACCGGCACGCGCTGCCTCGACACCGGCGTTCAGAGCAAGCAGGTTGGTCTGGAAGGCGATCTCGTCGATGACCGAGATGATCTGGCTGATCTTGACCGAAGAACCCTCGATCCGGCCCATGGCGTCGATCGCGTTGCGGACGATCTCGCCGGAGCGGCCGGCGCTTTCCTTGGTCTCGCTCACCATGGTGCGTGCCTCATGGGCACGATCCGAGGCGGTGCGGACGGTCGCGGTGATCTCGTCGAGCGCTGCTGCAGTCTCTTCGAGAGCCGCGGCCTGCTGTTCGGTACGCTTCGACAGGTTGCCGGTGGCGCTGGAAATGTCCGACGCGCTGTCGCGGACGACAAGGCTGGTTTCGGAAATGTCCTCGATCGCCTGGCGCAGCGCGCCGACGGCGGTGTTGAAGTCGTGGCGCAGCTTGGCATAGTCCTGGCCGATATCGGCAAGCGAGACGGACAGGTCGCCGGCGGCGAGCGCTTCCAGCGCGCGGCCGAGTTCGCCCATGGCGCGACCCTGACGATCGGCGGCAGCGGCGAGCGTGCGTTCGTTGCCGGAGCGTTCGGTGGCGAGCGCCCGGGCCTGCTCTGCCTCGCGGGTCTGCAGTTCGGCGCGTTCCTCGACCGAGTCACGCAGGACGGAGAGCGCGCGGGCCATCTCGCCGATCTCGTTCTTCTGTTCGGCGCAGGGAACCACGACGCCGGTGGCGCCCGAAGCGATCGACTGCAGCGCCTGGCGGATCTTGCCGATCGGGCCGGTGACGGTGCGGACGAGGAAGGTGGCGACGCCGACGAGAACCAGCGCACAGACGCCGAAGATCGAGGCGAAGTTGATCGCATCGCGGCGGAACATGGCGTGCAGGTCGTCGACATAGACGCCGGTGCCGACGATCCAGCCCCAGGGCGCAAAGCCCGCGACGTGCGAATATTTCTCGACCGGCTGGTCGAAGCCCGGCTTCGGCCAGTAATAGTCGACGAAGCCCTTGCCGGTCGGGCTGGCCTGAACCGTCTTGACGAATTCGACGAACAGCGCCTTGCCGTTCGGGTCCTTGTCGTTCGACAGGTCCTTGCCGACCATTTCCGGCTTGATCGGATGCATGATCATCCGCGGCAGCATGTCGTTGATCCAGAGATAACCGGAACCTTCGGCATAACGCATGACGGAGATCACCGACTTGGCTTCGGTCTGCGCCTGTTCGCGCGTCATGGCGCCGGAGGCTTCGAGCCCCTGATACTTCTTCAGAACCGTCAGCGCGGCATCGTTCATCTGTGCGAGACCGGCCTTGCGCTCGCGCTCCGACGAGGCATAGCTTTGGAACAGGCTGAAGGTCATGGCGCCGCCCAGGATGATGAGCGACAGCAACACGAGCCCGTAAAGCCGCCAGGAAATTGTAAGACGTTGCATGGGACCCCCCGATTATGTGCAATTCGCGACAAATTGTAATGGATGATCCTTACTAGGTAGTGAAGTAACGCAATAACCAGATATACGCGAATTAGACTCGACTAATTATTTGAATTGTTATCGCTTTTGGTAAGCGAAGCATGACCTTGCCGCTCAGGCGTTTCTACTCAGGGCCGATAAAACTGTTCGAAAATGCCAAGGATCGGGTCTTGCGCGTTCTTGTTTGTCGATCGCCTTAAAAGCGGTTCACACTGGCGCATGAGATGTTCTAGTTTGTCGGCAGGAGGATTCTTCCTCGATCTTGAAGGACGACCGAATGACCGACACGACAGCCAACGCCCCCAGGCCCACCGGTGAACTGACGCTGCGCACGCTCGCCATGCCGGCCGATGCCAATGCGGCCGGCGATATTTTCGGCGGCTGGGTCATGGCACAGATGGACCTGGCAAGCGGCATCCGCGCCGCGGAGCGGGCCCGCGGCCGCGTCGTAACCGCGGCGGTCAAGGAAATGGCCTTCGAACTGCCGGTCAAGATCGGCGATACACTCAACGTCTATACTGAGATCACCCGCGTCGGCCGCACGTCGATCACGCTGTCGGTCGAGGCCTGGGCGCACCGCGCTCGCTTCCGCATCCTCGAAAAGGTCACGGCCGGCACGTTCATCATGGTGGCGCTCGACGACGACGGCAAGCCGAGCGCCGTCCCGGCCGACGAATAGGATCTAACGAAGGATCAGGACCATGGACGCGCCCACCGCCGCCGAGACCTTCACGCATATCAAGGTGGTCATGGGCATGGTGGTGAGCCTCAGCCTGGCGCGGCTGCTGAACGGACTTGCCGGCATCGTCCAGCATCCGCGCGCCGTGCGCATCTATCCGGTGCATCTCGGCTGGGTGGCCTTCCTGTTTCTGTTCCTGGTGCATTTCTGGTGGTGGGAATACCGGCTGCATGTGCTGCCGGTGATCGGCTTTGCCGCCTATCTCTTTCTCATCCTGTTCTGCGCGCTGTTCTTCTTCCTCTGCGCCCTGCTCTTCCCGACCTCGATGCAGGATTATGACGGTTACGAGCACTATTTCCTGTCGCGGCGAAAATGGTTCTTCGGCTTTCTCGCCGGCCTGCAGGTCACAGACCTGATCGATACGGCGCTGAAGGGCGGCGACTATTTCGCCTCGCTCGGCCTCGAATATCCGATGCGCACCTCGCTCTATATCGGGGTGTCGGTGGTCGCGGCCTTTACGGCGGACCGGCGGTTCCATGCAGGCTTCGTGATCTTCGCGCTGGCCTACCAGTTCTACTGGATTTTCAGGGTCTATGATTTGTTGACGTGAAACCGCACGTCGTCCGGCGCGGCTATGCGGGCTTGCCGGTCACAGCAAGGCGGACTGATCGCCCGGCCTCTCGCTAAGGCTCGAGGCGTTCATCGCTGTGATCGATCCACCGGATCGATCACTCAGGCTTTGCAGAATGGTCCGGTCGCCCGGCCTCTCGCTAGGGCTCGAGGCGTTCGGCGCTGCGATCGATCCACTGGATCGATCGCTCAGGTTTTGCCTGACCGCGCCTCACCCCCTCAGATATTGCGACGAAGCGTCGAAGCTCAGGCCCGGAAACACCTTGCCGGTCAGGTTGTCCGGCTTGATGCCGAATTGCTTGTAGAGCATGGCGGCGGCAAGCTCACGCACGTCGCCGGTCGGCATCAGGTCGCGGCTGTCGAGCAGTTTGTCGTCGGCAAGGCCCGGCCACTGACCGAGGATTTTTCCGCCCGGGATCGCGCCGCCTGCCAGAATGGCGAGGCCGCCGGTGCCGTGGTCGGTGCCCTTCGAGCCGTTCTCACGGGCCGTGCGGCCGAACTCGGTCATGGCCAGCACGACGGTATTCTTCCAGGCATCACCACCCAGCGACTCCTTCAGCGTGACGATCGCCGTGGCGAGATCGCCGGCCGCCTTTTTGAACTGCGCCTGCTGGCCGACATGGGTGTCCCAGCCATTGATCGAGAAGCTCGCCACCCGATAGTTTTCACGCAGCATGCCGCCGGTGAGCCGTGCCATGTCGGCAATGCCCGCTCCGCGCTTGGTGTCACCATAGAGTGAATCCGCCGAAAGGTCGGTTTCCTTGGCTTCGGCCATGGCTTTCGAGAATGCCGGGTCACGGGCGTAAAGCCGTTCAAGGAAAGCAATCTCGTCGTCGGCAAGCGTGAAATTGCTCTGGCTCGACCAGGAATCGGCGGCATTCGGGCCGGTCAGGATCAGTTCCATCGAGGTGTTGATGTCGATCGCCTTGCGGCTGTCGGAGCGCGGCATCACGGCCAGCGCCCGGTTGAGCCAGCCGGTGCGCTGGCTCGTGTCGCTGCCGCCGCTTTCCAGCATGTCCTGCCCGTCGAAATGGCTGCGCTGGTTGCGATAGGGCGTGGAAACGGCATGCACGAAGGAAAGCTCGCCTGCCTGCCACAGCGGCGCCAGCGCGGAAGCCGCCGGGTTCAGTCCGAAAAAGCCGTTGAGATCGATCAGTCCCGTCTCGGGCGTCCGGCCGAGCATCGGCCTCAGTGCCGCGAAGGCCGGGTCGCCATAGGGCTGGACAAGGTCGAGCCCATCCATGGCGCCGCGCAGGATGATGGTGACGAAGCGTTTTTCGCCCGGCATGGCGGCAAATGTCACCGGCGTCAGGATCGGCGCGGCGGCGGCGCAACAGGCTCCGGCCAGGAAACCGCGGCGGGACAACAGGAAGCGTTCCTGAAGGGTCATGGTTATCTCCTGTTGAATTCGGGGGATGCGAGAACCATCGTGATGCCATGCACGCGATTGGGCGCCTGGGAGATGATGGTTTTCGTCTCGGGATTGACGGCATCCGCCAAAGCCATGTCAAGGAATTGGGCCGGCTCCAGTTTCTGACCAAAGATGCGAGCCACCATGCGCGACCAGGCGATGCGCTCGCTGAGCTGGCTCGGCGCCAGCCAGACACTTTCCTCGTCGGCAAACCCTGCAGGGCTCGGCGGCTGCCAGATGGGCTGGCCCATGCGCTGCAACGCGCCGAGGGTCAAAGCATTGGCGCGGCCGGCCGCTTTCTTGCGGGCGCCCTGCGGATCGGCGCCGGCCATCTCCATCGCCTTGCTGGCAAGCCCTTCGTCTTCGTCCTCGCCATCCAGGTCGCGCACCAGATTGGCAAAATTGCGCTCCGGCAGGTTCAGTGCCCGGAAGCCGGACACCACGAATTCGAACGGCTTCTTGATCTTGCGGCCGGGCTCCGTCCAGGCGGCCGGATGGGTCAGCATGGCGCGGTAGACTTCAGTCAGATTGCCCTGGCTCTTCGACCATGCGTCGACCATCGCCTGGACGATCTCGTCCGGCGGGCTGTCGGCGATGAAATGACGGGCGAGCTTGCGGGAAATATGCAGTGCCGTCTTCGGATTGGCGGCCAGATCCTCGAGCATCAGGATATGATCCTGCCCCTCGCCCTCGTCATCCCGATAGGTGCGGCCGAGCACGCTGATCGGCCCCTCCTCGGCGATACGCGGCCGGTAGACGACTTCCAGCGCTCGGTTGTCGACCGCAAGCCCGGTCAGCACCAGGGCTGCGGACCGGACATCGTCCTGCGTATAACCGCTGCCGGCGCCGAGCGTGTGCAGTTCCAGAAGCTCACGGCCGAGGTTTTCGTTGAGGCCGCGCTTGTCGCGCCGCCCAGCGATCGAATCGGGACCGACGCTCTGGTTCTGATCGAGATAGATCAGCATGGCCGGATGCAGGATTGCTGCCTGCAGGAGCCGGTTGAACGGACCGCCGAGATTGGGGCGAATGACCTGCGCTTCATAGAGCGGCACGATCATCCGCATCGGCAGGGATTTCAGCACGCTGGTGGAGAAGTGATCGACCCAGAAACTGGCCAGACGCTCATAGAAGCCGAGCGGCGAATGCACCGCCTGGGCGATGCGCGCCATGGCATCTTGCCGGTAGATGCGGCGGGCCTCGCGCTGGGTTTCCTTGCGGATGTCGTCATTCGGTTTGCCGGCCTGACGCGCCTTGGCTTCGGCCGCGCGGACGGACAGGACGCGGGTTGCGGTTTCCTGACGGCCGGTCAGGCCTTCACGCGGAAAACGCGGCTTCTGCGCCACGCCTTTCTTGATCTGCGCCAGCAAGGCATCCGCATCGCCCGGCAATTGCTCGCCCGGACGCAAACCATAGCCGAAGCGGATTGCAGCGAGGGTCTGGTTCGCAATGGAGCCCGAAAGAGCCATTCGTCAATCCTCGTTTCTAAACAGCCTCGTTTTGAAAAGGCCCTGTTTCCAAAGGTTTCCGAATCGAAGCACGTCGTTTCGGATACCAGTCAGCCGGCCTTATTCCGTGACCGCCAGCGTCCGCGACAAATATGGTGGAAGCGGTGGCAAAATGCGGCCTTTCGATGACATGGACGAACTGTAATTCAAGACCGGCTTTCCTGTTCCAACACTTTTGAACGAAAAAAGTTGATCGGAACGGCGGCGATAGCGGCTTGCCAGTATCCGATTTACTTGCCGGCTAAACATTGATTTGCAGAGGAATTGAATTTTCGTTCAGCATATCCGCGCTGATTGCTGAAAAACCGCTGAAAAAGAAAGACTTTCTTATTGCGGTGCAGCGATAGTCCGCCGGAACGATCAGCTCAAGCCCCGGCCAATTTAATGGAAGCGGAATTCACGACCGGTCAGACAGATCCAGCCCTGGCGCTGGACGTCAAGCGCGCCCAGGCGGAAACCATGCTGGAGCGGCTGGGATCGACGCTGGTGACCAATGCCTTCGTGGCGGCCTCGGCGCTGTTTGTGTCCACGATCGATCGCGGCCTGACATTTGCCGCCGCCGCCTGGCTCGGCGCCATCCTGCTCAGTCTCGTCCTGCGTATCGCCATGGCCTCCGTGCTGAGGCGCTGGGAAACCATCGAACATGCTCCGGATCAGGCGCTGCACGTGATGACCGTCGGCGCGCTGATCAGCGGCTGCGCCTGGGCCACCCTGCCGCTTGCCGTCGACGGGTTCGACGCGATGGGCGCCGATAGCGGGCTTTACCTGATGATGTGCGGCATGGCGACCGGCGCCGTGCTGATGGGCGTCGGCCACAGCCCGATTTCGCTCGCCTTCGCGCTTCCCCCGCAGATCGCCGTCATGGTCTCGCTCGCCACCAATGGCGGCGCCGGCGGCTGGCTGATGACGATCAATGTCGTCGCCCTGACCGGCGTGCTGGTGCGCAGCAGCCGGCGCAGCGAGGAAGTGTTCGTCGGCAATGTCACCGGCACGCTGAAGGCGACGGCGCTTGCCGATTCGCTGTCTTCAGCCAATGCCGATATCCTGCGCGCCAATTACCGGCTGGAAGTGCTGGCGAGCTGCGATCCCTTGACCGGGCTTGCCAACCGCGCCGCCTTCAACGCCGCACTGCATACGGGCATTTCCGAAGCGCTGGCCGCCGGGCAGCAGCTTGCGCTGCTGATCCTCGACCTCGACCGCTTCAAATCGATCAACGACACGCTTGGCCACAGCGCCGGCGACACGCTGCTTGTCGAGGTCAGCGAAAAACTGCGCGGCGTCATCGGCGAACAGGGCACGATTGCCCGTCTCGGCGGCGACGAATTCGCCATCATCCTGGGCGGTGCGGACGCGCCGGAAGCCGCCCGCGAGATCGCCGGACGCATTCTGGAGCGCAGCCGCCAGCCGGTGATGCTGCAGGGCCAGCCGACCGTCGTCGGGACGTCGATCGGCTTCGCGCTGTTTCCGCAGCATGCCGATACCGCCGAGGACCTGTTCGTATCCGCCGACATGGCGCTTTACCGCGCCAAGGATGGCGGGCGCGGGCAATGGTGCGAATTCCAGCCGGCCTTCCGTTCGCAGGCCGAACGCCAGCACCAGATCGAACAGGAACTTGCCGATGCGCTTGCCACCGGCGAGATCGAGGCCTGGTTCCAGCCGCAGGTGGACCTGCCTTCCGAAGAAATCACCGGTTTCGAGGCGCTGGTGCGCTGGCACCACCCCTATCTCGGTCCCATTTCGCCGCCGGAAATCGTCGCCGCGGCGCAGGCCGTGCAGCTTTCCGACAAACTGACGGCGCGGGTCGCCGAAGACGCCTGTCGCCTGCTCACCCGCCTGCCGATGCTCGGCCTGCCGCAGGCGACCGTCGCCATCAACGTCTCGCCGCGCGAATTCGACCTCTATTCGGTCACCGACGTGCTCGACCGCATCACCCAGGCTCATGACATCGATCCGGCGCTGTTCGAGATCGAGATCACCGAGGAGGCGATCCTCGACACGCTGGTGGCCGGCGAACAGCTGAAGCGCATCGAACGCTCCGGCTACAAGCTCGCCGTCGACGATTTCGGCGCCGGGCATTCGTCGCTCGCCTATCTGGTGCAGCTGAAGGTCGACCGCCTGAAGCTCGACCGCCGTTTTGTCACCGGCATCCAGGCAAGCCGCCAGAACCAGGAAATCGTCGGCGCCATGGTCGGCCTCGGCCGCTCGCTCTCCATGGAAGTGGTGGTCGAGGGCGTCGAGAGAGAGGAAGAGGCGGCCGCGCTGCGCAATCTCGGCGTCGGAACCGCCCAGGGCTATTTCCTCGGCCGCCCGATGCCCTCCGAACGCATCGCCGGCTGGATCGAAAGCCACCGCAATCTGCAGCAGCAGCGCGCGGTGGCCTGATCCGCTTCGGGCAAATTCCGTTTCCCTTTTGTACCCGTTTTGTGACGCTCGCCTCTTCCATTTCGCGTGGACTCTCTCCATATTCGCGGCATGGCCAGATCACCGAAAAAAACCTCGCCCTCGAAGTCCGAAAACCGCGGTTTCGAGGAAGCTCCCCAATCGTCTTTCGAAGGCGCGCCGCTGCAGGGCTCCGTTTCCGATTGGGTGAAGCAGCTGGAAGCCGAAGCGGAAGCATCCGGGGTCGAGACGCAGCGCGAGATCGCCTCCAAGGCCGGCAAGCACCGCAAGAAGATCGAGATCGCGGCGCGCGAAGAGGCCATCAAACAGGCGGCCAAGGAAGCCAAGTCAGCGCCCAAGACGGCGAAACACACCACGGCGAGCAAGACCGCCCGCGGCGTGTCGATCGGCGCCTCCTCCGACCCGAAGACCCGCGCCGCCGCCGGTCTCAATCCGGTCGCCGGCCTCGATATCAGCCTCGAAGACGCGCAGAGCCTGGCACCCGGCGCCGTCACCGCCACCGTCGAGGCCCTGTCGGCGCTGATCGAGAGCGGCAATCCGCTGTTCAAGGACGGCAAGATGTGGACGCCGCACCGGCCGCAGCGTCCGCAGAAATCGGAAGGCGGCATCGCCATCGAGATGGTCTCCGAATACGAGCCGGCCGGCGACCAGCCGACGGCGATCGGCGATCTGGTCGAGGGCATCAACTCCGGCGACCGCAGCCAGGTCCTGCTCGGCGTCACCGGCTCCGGCAAGACTTTTACGATGGCGCAGGTGATCGCCCGCACCCAGCGCCCGGCCGTGATCCTTGCGCCCAACAAGACGCTCGCCGCGCAGCTCTATTCCGAGTTCAAGAACTTCTTCCCCAACAACGCGGTCGAATATTTCGTCTCCTACTACGACTATTACCAGCCGGAAGCCTATGTGCCGCGCTCCGATACGTTCATCGAGAAGGAAAGCTCGATCAACGAACAGATCGACCGGATGCGCCACGCCGCCACCCGCGCCATCCTGGAGCGCGACGACTGCATCATCGTCGCCTCGGTCTCCTGCATCTATGGTATCGGCTCGGTCGAGACCTATTCGGCGATGACCTTCCAGATGACGGTGGGCGACCGCCTGGACCAGCGTCAGCTCTTGGCCGACCTCGTCGCCCAGCAATACAAGCGGCAGGACATCAATTTCGTGCGCGGCTCGTTTCGCGTCCGCGGTGACACAATCGAAATCTTCCCGGCCCACCTTGAGGATGCCGCCTGGCGGATCAGCATGTTCGGCGACGAGATCGACGCGATCACCGAATTCGACCCCCTCACCGGCGCCAAGACCGGCGACCTGAAAAGCGTCAAGATCTACGCCAACTCGCACTACGTCACGCCGCGCCCGACGCTGAACGCCGCGATCAAGTCGATCAAGGAAGAGCTGAAGCTGCGCCTTGCCGAACTGGAAAAGGCCGGCCGCCTCTTGGAAGCCCAGCGCCTCGAACAGCGCACCCGCTACGATGTCGAGATGATGGAAGCCACCGGCTCCTGCGCCGGCATCGAGAACTATTCGCGTTATCTCACCGGCCGCGCGCCGGGCGAACCGCCGCCGACCCTGTTCGAATATATTCCCGACAACGCGCTTGTCTTTATCGACGAAAGCCACGTCACCGTGCCGCAGATCGGCGGCATGTATCGCGGCGACTTCAGGCGCAAGGCGACGCTGGCCGAATACGGTTTCCGCCTGCCGTCCTGCATGGACAACCGGCCGCTGCGCTTCGAGGAATGGGACGCGATGCGGCCGCAGACGATCTCCGTCTCGGCGACGCCCGGCGGCTGGGAAATGGACCAGTCCGGCGGCGTTTTCGCCGAACAGGTCATCCGCCCGACCGGCCTGATCGATCCGCCGGTGGAAGTCCGCTCCGCCCGCAGCCAGGTGGACGACGTGCTCGGCGAAATCCGCGAGACCGCCCAGAAGGGTTATCGCACGCTCTGCACCGTGCTCACCAAGCGCATGGCCGAGGACCTCACCGAATACCTGCACGAACAGGGCGTTCGCGTGCGCTACATGCACTCGGATATCGACACGCTGGAGCGTATCGAGATCATCCGCGACCTGCGTCTCGGCGCCTTCGACGTGCTGGTCGGCATCAACCTGCTGCGCGAAGGCCTCGACATTCCCGAATGCGGTTTCGTCGCCATTCTCGATGCCGACAAGGAAGGTTTCCTGCGTTCCGAAACCTCGCTGGTTCAGACGATCGGCCGTGCGGCGCGTAACGTCGACGGCAAGGTCATCCTGTATGCCGACAAGATCACCGGCTCGATGCAGCGCGCCATGGACGAAACCGCGCGGCGCCGCGAAAAGCAGATGGAATACAACGCCGCCCACGGCATCACGCCCGAATCGGTGAAGGCGAAGATTTCCGACATTCTCGACTCGGTCTACGAACGCGACCACGTCCGCGCCGACATTTCCGGCGCCTCCGGCAAGGGTTTTGCGGATGGCGGCCACCTCGTCGGCAACAATCTTCAGGCCCATCTCAACGCGCTGGAAAAAAGCATGCGCGACGCCGCCGCTGACCTCGACTTCGAAAAGGCCGCGAGGCTTCGCGACGAGATCAAGCGGCTCAAGGCGGTCGAACTGGCATCGATGGACGACCCGATCGCCCGCGACGAAGCCCGCAGCCAGGAACGCGCCGGAAAAGGCGGACCGAAAAACGGCCGCTCCGGAACCCTCTCCCCCCCTGCGGGGGAGATGTCGGCAGAGGGGGGTGGTTCAGCATCCTCAACATCGCTTTTCCAGAAACCACATCTCGACGACATGGGCCGCGACATCGCCGAACCATCCTCGGGCTCGACCCGAGGACAGTCCACCCTCTTCCGCAAGAACTCGCTGGACGAAATGACCGTCGGCCGCACGGAAAAACCCGTCACCGGGAAGATGCCGCCGAAGCCGCCGGAAACGGAGCCCGGCAAGCGGTTTTCGCCGCTGCTGGAAGGCCAGCCGGAACGCGATGATGGCGTGCGGCCGGTGGTGCGCGGCAAGGTCGGCGCGGGGAGTTATGAGGATGCCGGCGAGCAGAAGCGCAAGGGGCGGACGAAGGGGAAGACCGGGCGGCCGGGGCAGTGATGGTCACGCGCTAACGCGGTTCTCTTTGCGACAGTATACCAGGCTGAAAAACTCGCGATGGATCCAGATAGGTAATTTTTTATTGGACGGTTTCTACCTTAGAGTATCTGTGCATACGTGAATTTTCTCTATTGAAGAAGGCGAACTTCAAAATATATTGTTCCGTTTAACAGAAACACTGGTGAAAGATTTGCACTGTGGTTGCATTGTCAGAGCGCTATTTTGGAGACCTTGAAGCCTTCGACGAGGCAAACCAGAACGATTCCTTTTTTGGAAATACGTTTGTTGTCCCGAGTTCCCTGAGTTTAGACTCACTAAAAAACAACAAGAAATTTATAATTGTAGGAAGAAAAGGGTCAGGAAAAACATCTGTTCAAATGCACCTTGCTGAACGAGTAAAAAAACAGGGATATTTTACTCATCATTTTAGATTTTTCTATGATTTGAGAACAGACGACTATGCGGATATTGCAAAAACTCAAAATGAGGTTTCATTCGCGAGTGTAACAAACCAAAGATCATTATTTCTACATTATGATTTCAGAGACATCTGGGAGAGAGTATTTTTTCAAAAAATCGCGAACACTTTAATATACGAAGGGCATAACAACAAATTCACGGATTTTATTTCCCCCTCCTCCTCTCTTCTCTCGAATATTTTTGAAGGAATAAGTAAGACACTCACTGTGAAGATCAAGCCTCAAATGGGACCAATTGCCGCTGAAGTCGGTATAGATCTCACCAAATTAGACAAGCCAGATGAATTGTCCTTGAAAGTATACAACAGAATATCTCGTGAATTATTTTCACGACACTGCATACAATACCAGATGTATTTCTTTATAGACGAGCTGGTATTCTCGCGATTAGACGCTAAAGAAGATGAGATAACGCTTCGAGCAGCGATGGTTCGCGATATCGTTCGAACCGTCTGGGAGCTAAATTCTTACAGCTATAAAAATAAAATGGAATTTCATTTTATCTGTTCGATGCGGCCAGAAGTTCGCAATATGATTAACGATCTCGATTCAGAATCTGGAAAGTATCTTGATGGAAAAGATGTTGAATTAAATTGGATAATACGTTCATCTAAAAACAGGCCACTTATAGTTGACGTATTAATGCGCAAAGTAGAATATAGTTTTCATAAAAAAACTCCATTTCATAATTTTTTCGCTGAGAAAGTTAGTTTTGGCTCGAGATCCTACAGTGTTGAACAGTTTCTTCGCGAGAACACATGGGGGAGGCCGAGAGATGTGGTTCGGCTACTAATTGCGATTCAAAAAAAATCACCGAACGCCGAAATTATATCGGAAACCGAAATAAAAGCGGGACTAGATGAATACTCTAGAATGTCTCTAAAAGAACTGGTAGATGAACTTGGGGTCACGTTCGGGCATCAGGTTATCGAGACACTGAGATATGGGGTAAGAAAGAAAAACTATAAAAGCATCGAGGAATTTTGGACTGCAATCAGCACAACCAAACTGAATGTTAATAAAGAAAGATTTCTGAAAGAGCTTTTTGAACTTGGGTTTATTGGCGGCCATGTGCCATCTCAAGGCAGGTATTTTTGGAGCCATCGAGGAGAAAATTATTTGAAGCCCGACCACCAAGTGCTGATACATCCGGGATTGTGGAACGAATTGAGCATTCGCAGCTCTTGATCCTCTCATGCTTTTGACGAAGTTACGCAAGCCAATAAGCTTGAATATTCGAGAATATCGGGAAAGATCACCCCCGCACAAAATCTCACCCCCTCCGCATTAAACCTCCCTCAACCTCCTCATGGCATTGACGAATGTGCCAGAGCAGAAAAGGAGAGTCGGATGGCGCTGATCGGTTTTAAGAACACTCACAATCAGTCCGTTTACGTCAATCCTGTGCAGGTGGCCTATGTCACGGCCTTCGAGGAAGACGTGACGATCATCGCGCTGGCGGTGACCGGGGCCGGCGGCAAGCCGGTGGCGCTTTATGTGCGCGGCCATGTCGACATGATCCAGCACAAGCTCGGCGGCGTCGCGCCGCGTCCGGCGGGTTGAGACGCGGTCGGCTTTGCCGACGGGACGATCCGCTGGGATCGGTTCAAGTTTCGAACGCCTGAAGCGCCAGCGGAAGGCCGGGTGGTGCGATATCCCGCTCTGGCTCGATGCGTTGATCACTGTGCGAGATAAAGCAGCACCGTCGCATTCCTGCAGGTCGGACTGGCGCCGCGTTTTCCTGCGCGGCCAAAACGGGCATGATTGCCGGTGAAATTTTCTGTTTCCCGCCTCCTCGCCCTTCACCCAAGCGTTTGAAATCCCTCATGTCGGCCCGGCTTCACCGGCCTGACCGGAGATTTCTTGCGTTCTCGTTTTCCCCGCTCCTGCCCGCCGGTGCCATACTGGCCGCGTTCCGCATCGGATACGCTGCCAGGCGTGGCAGTCATGCGGAGCCGGCGCGGATGGTCGAGGGTGAGACGCAAAACCTCGTCATCCGGGTCCGTGGAAAATGGTCTCCCTCCGGCGACCGGGAATGACAAGGCAAGGCCGTCGGACCGGCTCCTCGTCATTCCCTCAGAGCGCGTCCGGGCGTGCCTGTGAGGCATTGGAGGGTGGCGGGCGGCGTCCTGCGGCGTTCGAGGGTCTTGATCGATCCGGGCCGCGTGGCGCAGGTGGCGGAAGGTGCCCCCGGTCGATCGGCAACGATCGTCGGGAGAGGCGGTCATGGCCGGGCACTGGAGAGTATGGCGTGCATGATCCTCTTTGCAAAAAGAGAGGCGCCGCATAGCCCACAAAACCCGTCGTCGCAGAGGGATCGAAGTCGCGGATAAAAACAGCCGAACGGGGCACTGAGAGGTGTCACTTATTACTTTATTTACGAGGCAGCTTTCAGCGCCCCGTCCGACCCTCGGCTTAAACCCGAGAGCGAAAATGACGAGAACCGCTTCATCCTCCCTGGGAGAGCGAAGCGAAAACCCGAGATCGCCAAGGGAGACGTGTGTCCGGCATCCGCCGCCCGCCCTAAGGCCCCACATTCAGCCTGTCCCTCAATTGCAGCCGAAAGGAGAATTTCATGTCCGGTTCGAATTGGTTCCTCCAGGATCTGACGCCCGAGCGGATTTGCGCCGTGAACGCCCGGATCAGTCGCTCCGCCGCCGATCTGTTCGACATGCCGTCCCGCTGCCGGCGCCGCTCCTGTCGCCGCGGCCAGTGCTCCGCCGCGTTGTCTGCGGAAAGCCATGGCGGCGGCGAGCCGGAATGTGTCGCCCTGCTGGGGGATCACGACCGCGCGTTTTTCGGCATGCTTACGGAAAATGGCCGCCTCGTTTTCAGCCTCCTGCGCGACTGGCAGGTCCTGCCGGTGTTTGACGACAAGGAGATGGTATTCCTGTTGCGGGAGGCAATCAGTCTTGCCGTCCTGGCGCTGTACCGGGAGCCGGCGACGAGGCTGCTGGCACGCGTCTGGCTGCGACGCATTGATCTGCCGCCAGCCGTGGCGCCGACATTGGCGCTTGCGCGGGTTTATCGGCGGTTTGGTGAGGAAGTGGATGTAGTGGGGTAAGGGGGCCGGCGTTGTCGGGCTTAGGCGTGCGGTTCTTGAAACGATTCACCTTCGCCCGATAGGGAGGCGTGGAGATGTGAGGCGAAGTAAGGGGTTGAGGGTGACGCGCCGCCCCCCGGCCCTTCGCTAGGGCTCAGGGCGTTCGATGCTCAAAATGCTCCACTGGAGCATTTTGCCGGCCGAAGGCCGTCGCATCTCTCCCGGCCGCTCGCTACGGCTCGCGGCGTTCGATGCTCAAAACGATCCACTGGATCGTTTTGCCGGCCGAAGGCCGTCGCATCTCACCCCACAAACGCCCTTTCGATCACGAATTCGCTCGGCTTGTTGTTCGCACCCTCGTTCAGCCCTGCCTTCTCCAGCAGCGCCTTGGTGTCCTTCAGCATCGCCGCCGAGCCGCAGATCATGCCGCGGTCGGTTTCCGGGTTGAGCGGCGGCACGCCGAGGTCGGTGAACAGCTTGCCGCTTTCCATCAGGTCGGTGATGCGGCCGCGATAGGTGAAGTCTTCGCGGGTGACGGTCGGGTAGTGCTTCAGCTTGGTGCCGACGATCTCGTGCAGGAATTCGTGGTTGTTGATCTCATGCACCAGGTCGAAGCCGTATTTCAGCTCGGCGACATCGCGGCAGGTATGCGTCAGGATGACCTCGTCGAACTTTTCGTAGGTCTCCGGATCGCGGATCAGGCTGGCGAAGGGGGCGATGCCGGTGCCGGTCGAGAACATGTAGAGCCGCTTGCCCGGCGTCAGCGCGTCGAGTACCAGCGTGCCGGTCGGCTTCTTGCGCATCAGCACTGTGTCGCCCGGCTTGATCGCCTGCAGATGCGAGGTCAGCGGGCCGTCCGGCACCTTGATCGAGAAGAATTCCAGCTCTTCGTCCCAGGCCGGGCTGGCGATCGAATAAGCACGGTAGACCGGCTTCTCGCCGACCATCAGGCCGATCATCGCGAACTCGCCGGAGCGGAAACGGAAACCGGCCGGCCGCGTCATCCGGAAGCGGAACAGGCGGTCGGTGTAATGCTCGACGGAAATGACCGTCTCGGCATAAACGCCATCCGGGATTTTGACCGCAAATTCTTCTGTCTTGGCTGGAGCGTTCATGCCTATCGTCTCTTCAGTCTTCGTTCTTCGCAAAAGCGAAATATACCATCATCCGGCAGATTTGAAGGCATCCGCGTTCTTAAGTCGCGGATGCCGGAAAAATATGTGCCGGAAAGTCAGCTTTTCATTCGTCAGGCCGCAACCGTGCGGCGGCGCCAGCTGTAACCGCCGGTCTTTTCCGCGTCGCGGGCGGTCGGCTGGTAATGCTCGGCAATGCCCGGCAACCTGCCCTCCTCCAGCCGCTTCAGCGCCGTGGCGTTCTTGACGGCAAAGCTGTCGATGCCGCAACGGAGCATCAGCGGGATCTGGTCGATCAGCACGTCGCCGACGGCGCGGACTTCGTTCCGGAACGCCAGCCGGTCGCGCAGCAGCGAGGCATGACTGAAGGCGCGGCCGTCGTTGAAGGCCGGGAACTCTACCGCGACGATCTCGAGGCGGTAGAGATAGGGTTCGAGCTTGCGCACGTCGTCGCCGGGCTTGATCAGCACGCCGAGGCCGACATCATTGCTGGCCTCCGCCTTGTCGATCAGGTCTGCGAGCGGCAGAAGCGGCTTCTGCTCTTCGGTCGCCTTCACCTCTTCGGTCTCGACCACCCAGGCGTCGTTCTCGACGAAACCGGTCTCTCTCCAGATACGGGTCATTTATGCAGCCTCCGCCTTGGCGTCACCATAGAGCGCAGTCTTGAACGGCTGCGGTCCGACACGGCGATAGGCATCGAGGAAGATTTCGTCCTTCGACAAACGCAGGCCGAGATAGGTGTCGACGATGGTTTCGATCGCATCCGTCACTTTGGCCGGCTCGAAGCCGCGACCGATGATTTCGCCAATCGAGGTATTTTCATCCCCGGAGCCGCCAAGCGTGATCTGATAGAGCTCGGCGCCCTTCTTCTCGACGCCCAGGAGACCGATATGGCCGACATGGTGGTGACCGCAGGCATTGATGCAGCCGGAGATTTTTATCTTCAGCTCGCCGATATCCGCCTGCCGTTCCGGTGCGCCGAAGCGGTTGGAGATTTCCTGGGCTACCGGGATCGAACGGGCGTTCGCCAGGGCGCAGTAGTCCAGGCCGGGACAGGCAATGATGTCGGTGATCAGACCGGCATTGGCGGTAGCGAGGTTCTGGGCGACCAGCGCGCGGTAAAGCGGCTCGAGATCGGCCAGCGCCACATGCGGGAAGATGACGTTCTGCTCGTGGCTGATGCGGATTTCGTCGTGCGCGAACTCTTCGGCCAGATCGGCGATCAGCTCCATCTGCACGTCGGACGCATCGCCCGGAATGCCACCGATCGGCTTCAGGGAGATGGTCACCATGCCGTAATCGGGATGCTTGTTGGGCTGGACGTTCTGGTTCACCCAGCGGGCAAAGTCCTCGTCCTGCTTCTTCCAGCCGGCCAGCTGCGCCCAGCCCTCGGCACGGTCCGGCAGTGCCGGCGGCGCGAAATAGTTGGCGATGGCCGCCACATCGGATTCCGGCAGCTTCAGCTCGGTGCCCTGCAGATGCGCGAACTCTTCCTCCACCTGACGGGTCAGTTCCTCGACGCCGGTTTCGTGGACGAGGATCTTGATGCGCGCCTTGTACTTGTTGTCTCGGCGGCCGTGCAGGTTATACACGCGGATGATCGCGGTCGTGTAGGACAGCAGGTCCTCTTCCGGCAGGAAGTCGCGGATCTTCTTGGCGATGAGGGGCGTACGGCCCTGCCCGCCGCCGACATAAACGGCAAAGCCGATTTCGCCGGCCTCGTTCTTCTTGAGATGCAGGCCGATGTCGTGCACCTGGATCGCGGCGCGGTCGCGCTCGGCGCCGGTGACGGCGATCTTGAACTTGCGCGGCAGGAACGAGAATTCCGGATGGACGGACGACCACTGGCGCAGGATTTCCGCATAGGGCCGCGGATCGGCGACCTCATCGGCGGCAGCACCGGCAAAATGGTCGGCGGTGACGTTGCGGATGCAATTGCCCGAGGTCTGCAGCGCGTGCATTTCGACAGTCGCCAGCTCGGCGAGGATATCCGGCGTGTCGGACAGCTTCGGCCAATTGTACTGGATATTCTGGCGGGTGGTGAAATGGCCGTAACCGCGGTCGTATTTGCGGGCGATATGCGCCAGCATGCGCATCTGCTTTGCATTCAGCGTGCCATAGGGAATGGCGACACGCAGCATATAGGCATGCAGCTGCAGATAAACGCCGTTCATCAGGCGCAGCGGCTTGAAGGCGTCTTCCGCCAATTCGCCGGACAGGCGACGGGTCACCTGATCTCGGAACTGTTCCACACGGCCATGAACGAAGGCGTGGTCGAACTCGTCGTAACGGTACATGAGACGTCCTTAAACTGCGATAAAGGCCGGATCGGCGGGGCGATAACCGGCGGCATATTCCATGGTCGGGCCCTGGGCCCGGATGCGTTCGCGAAGGCGGGTCGGCCAAAGCTTGCCGTTCTGCTCCTCGACATCGACGACCGCCACGTCCACCACCCTGTTTTCGGCGAAGTCGCGCTTGCCGATGGCTTCCAGCGAGGCGACAGCCTCCGCATGGCGTGCCACCAGCGAATCCTGCAGATCTTCCACCCACTGGCCATTTGCATCGAGCCAGACGGCGATGCCATCGGACAGGCGGTTGGCGGTGAGAACCTTGTCGGTCATTCCTGTCTTCCCTTATCGTACGCTGTCTTCACGAACCTTGCCTGCCTTGCTCTTGAAGGCGGACAGCGGCTCGGACTTCTCGAAATTCGCACCGGCGACGGCTTCGCCGATGATCACCATCACAGGGCCGGCGAGATCGTCGCGAGCTTGCAGATCCGGCAGTTCGCTCAGCACGCCGTGCAAAAGCTTGCGGTCGGCCCGGCTGGCATTCTCGATGACGGCAACCGTCGTGTCGGCGCTCAAGCCCGCGCCCATCAGCCGCTCGGCGACCGAAGCTGCAACAGAGCTGCCCATATAGACGGCGATCGTTGCACCGGAAATGGCGAGGCTTGCCCAGTCCGGGAGAACCTTGCCGGTCAGGTCATGGCCGGTGGTGAAGATCAGCGACGAGGCGACGCCGCGCAGGGTCAAAGGCAGATCAAAATCGGCGGCAGCAGCGAAGGCCGAGGTGATGCCCGGCACGATCTCGTAGGCGATACCGGCTTCACGCAGCGCAGCCATCTCTTCGCCCGCACGGCCATAAACCAGCGGATCGCCGGACTTCAGGCGCACGACGCGCTTGCCCTGGCGGCCGAGCTCGACCAGCAGCTTGTTGATCTCTTCCTGGCTCTTGGAATGGCAGTTCTTGCGCTTGCCGACCGAGAGGCGCTCCGCATCGCGGCGACCCATATCGACGATCGCCTGCGGCACCAGCGCGTCATAAACGATCGCGTCGGCTTCCATCAGCACGCGCTGGGCACGCAGCGTCAGCAGGTCTTCGGCACCCGGGCCGGCGCCGACCAGCCAGATCTTGCCTTCGGCGCGACCGGTGGTGGAGAGCAGCGCATTGGCGGAACGGCGGGCAGCGGCCGTATCGTTGGAGGCGACCGCATCGGCGACATCACCGGAAAAGAAGCGGCGCCAGAAGATTCGGCGGGACACGCCGCGCGGCACGAGCCGTTCCGCAGCACCCCGATAATCGGCGGCAAGGCTTGCGAGGCGTCCAAGCGACGGCGACAGCATCTGGTCGATGCGGGCGCGGATCATCTGGGCCAGAACCGGGCCGGCACCCTCCGTGCCGATGGCGATGGCGACCGGGGCGCGGTTGACGATGGCCGGCGTGTAGAAATCGCAGAAATCCGGCTGGTCGACCGCATTGGCCGGGATCTTTTCCGCACGGGCGGCAGTAGCGATGGCCTGATCGAGCGCGGCGTCACCGGTGGCGGCGAAGATCATCGTGGCGCCGGCGACCTGCTCCGGCGAAAACTCGGCGCGGACGGTCTCGATGTTCTCGGCGGCAAGCCAGGCAGCATAGTCGGCTTCCGGCTCGGCGGCATAGGCTATGATCCGCGCATCGGTGTTGCGCAGCAGCCTTGCCTTCGCATAGGCCTCGTCACCATTGCCGAACACAAGCACGTTCCGTCCGCTCACACGGAAGAAGGCCGGGAAGACCGACAGGCGTTGTTGGCTGGGAGACATGCTTGTATCCTGAATCATATGACAGGAATATCCCACAACGCCCCCCTCGAATTGAAGGAATGGATATGCGAAGTGAATTGCCTGCCGGTATTTCTGTTTCGCAATCAACCGGTTCTTGAGCAAAAGCCACCAAAGGCGATATTTCTCCAGTATTTCAGTAGACTAAAGTGTTTTATGCCCCGATCCATTCGTTCGACGCTATAAACTGCCTAGACACCTTATCCAGGAACAGCATCCATGACTATCGCCGCCCGCCTTCTCGACGTCATCGAAAACGACATTCTGCCGCTTACGGAACAGGGTGTCGCCGCCGGAAACAAGGTATTCGGCGCGGCGATCCTGAAGAAATCCGACCTGTCGCTGGTGATTGCCGAAACCAATAACGAGCTGGAAAATCCACTTTGGCACGGCGAGGTTCATACCTTGAAGCGCTTTTACGAAAAGACTTCAGGACTTTCCACCAAGGATCTGATTTTCCTGTCGACTCACGAACCCTGCACCATGTGCATGTCGGCAATCACCTGGGCTGGGTTCGACAATTTCTACTCTTTCTTCAGCCACGAGGATTCGCGCGACGCCTTCGCCATTCCGCACGATCTGAAGATTTTGAAGGAAGTGTTTGGATTGGAGCCGGGCGGCTATCGGCGATCCAACGCTTTCTGGAACTCCTATTTCATCACCGAACTGGCCGAGAGCGAGGACGAGCCGTCGCGCGGCAAGTTGCTGGCGCAGATCGCCCGGATCAAGGCCGCCTATGGCCGACTTTCGGAAAACTACCAGTCCGGCAAATCCGAGAACAATATTCCGCTCGCCTGAGCGACGACACATCCTCTTCAGGGAATTCAGACAATGGAAGCATCCAAGGATATTTCGCGGCTGATCGAGATCATGGCGGCGCTGCGCACCCCGGTGACCGGCTGCCCCTGGGACCTCGAACAGAATTTCATGACCATCAAGCCCTATACGATCGAGGAAGCCTATGAAGTGGGCGACGCGATCGAGCGCAACGATATGGACGATCTTTGCGAGGAACTGGGCGACCTGCTGCTGCAGGTGGTGTTTCACGCCCGCATGGCCGAGGAAGCCGGGGAATTCGCTTTCGGTGATGTTGTCGAAGCGATCACCCGGAAGATGATCCGCCGGCACCCGCATGTGTTCGCCCTCTCCGACGCCGATACGCCGGATGCGGTGAAGGCGCAGTGGGACGATATCAAGATGGCGGAGAAGCGCGAGCGGGCCGAGCGCCGGGCAAAGCGCGGCATCACGGAAGACTTCAAGGCCGGTTATCTCGGCGCCGTACATCGCGCCCAGCCGGCTCTGACCGAGGCGCTGAAGCTGCAGCAGCGGGCCGCCAAAGTGGGCTTCGACTGGTCGGAGGCCGAGCCGATCCTCGACAAGATCGAGGAAGAGGTCGGCGAATTGCGCGAGGCTCTGCGCGGCGGCCGTCAGGACAAGGTGGCGGACGAGCTCGGCGACCTGATCTTCGCGCTGGTCAATATAGGCCGGCATGTGAAGGCTGATCCGGAAGAGGCACTGCGCGGCACGAACACGAAATTCCGGCGTCGATTCAACTATATCGAGACGGAGCTTGAGAAATCGAGTCAGACGCTGGAGGCGGCGACCCTCGATGAGATGGAAGAGCTTTGGCAGGCGGCCAAACAGACCGAAAGGGCCGGTGACTGATCGTGATGGCGGTTCTCACCCGTTTTCCGATCCTCGCGGCGGCGCTGGCGCAGACCGTTGCTGCGGCGGTCGCCGCTGTGGCCGCAATAGCCTTGCGCGACATCCTTCACGGAGCCGTTGGTTCGACCATCATCCTTCTCGTCCAGTGTGCGATAGCCGTCGCGGTGACGATGCTGCTGAGACTACCGGTCTGGTGGGTCTGGATTGCGGCAGGATTTCCGATCGCCCTGCATCTCGCCCTGCAAGTGGATCACCTGCCGGCCTGGCCTTTCGGCGTGGCCTTCGTGCTCCTGTTTCTCGTGTTTTCCAACACGGCCAAAGAGCGGGTGCCGCTTTATCTCACCAACCGGTCGACGGTGACGGCGCTGCGATCGCTGATGGAGGAGAAAAAAGCCACCCGCTTCCTCGACCTCGGGTCTGGGCTTGGCGACGTAGTGCGCGGCGTACACGGCGATGGCCGCGTGGCTCGTGGCGTCGAGACGGCGCCGCTTTCCTGGCTGATCTCCTGGGGCCTTTCCAAACTTCAGGGGCGCGGCACGATCCTGCGCCAGGACATCTGGCAGACGGATCTTTCCGGCGAAGATGTCGTCTATGCCTTCCTGTCGCCGGAACCGATGCCGCGGCTATGGCAAAAGGCCAGCCGCGAGATGAAGGCGGGAGCGATCCTGGTGTCCAACAGCTTTGCCGTGCCGGATGTCGAACCGACAGAGGTCTGGGAATTGTCGGACCGGCGCAAGACACGCCTTCTCATCTATCGCATGGCGGGCAGCCATGAAGCTTGAAGCTCTCCAGATCGCCATTGCAGGCGCCGGTATCGGCGGCCTTTCACTGGGCGCCATGCTGGCGCGGCGCGGCGCCAGGGTGGTGATCTACGACCAGATGGCGGCGCCGCAGCCGGTGGGCTCCGGTTTCGTATTGCAGCCGACGGGAGCGGCGGTGCTGGACGAGATGGGATTGCTCGACCAGGTGCGGGCACGCGGCGCGGTCATCAACCGGATGCATGGCAAGCTTGCGGGCAAGGGTATCGGCGAGCCGGGTAAGACGGTGCTGGAGGTCGGGTATCGCGACGGCGAGCATGGGATTGCCATCCAGCGGGTGGCGCTGTTCGACCTGCTGCTGGACGCGGCGGTTTCGGCGGGTGTGAGTTTCCAGACCGCTTCGAAGGTCACCGGTTTTGCCGAAGGCAAGCGGGCGGCGATCGTGCTGGAAGGTGGCGTGGCGACGGCGGCCGCCGATCTGGTTGTCGATGCCATGGGGGCGAGTTCGCCCGCCGGGCATGATGCGACCAAGGAGCTAGGCTATGGCGCGCTCTGGGCGACCGTGCCTTGGCCGGAGAACGGACCTTTCCACGCCAACGAGCTTGAACAGCGTTACGAGCGGGCGAGCCGCATGGCGGGCGTGCTGCCGGTAGGCACCGCGCGAGACGGTGCGGCCCCCATGGCGACCTTCTTCTGGAGCCTGCGCAACCGGGATGTCGATGCCTGGCGCAAGGCGGGCCGCGAGGCCTGGATCGACGAGGTACGAGCCATGTGGCCGGAAGCGGCGCATTTTGCCGAGATCGCCGAGCCGGTGCATGCCCGTTACCGGCACCACACGCGCCGGCCGATCGCCGGGCATGGCGTGATCCGCATCGGCGACGCGTGGCATGCGACGAGCCCGCAGCTCGGCCAGGGGGCCAATATGGCGCTGCTGGATGCGACGTCGCTGACGCTTGCCTTGGAGAGAAGCGGCTCGGTGGACGAGGCGTTCGCGCTGCATCTCAGACAGCGTCGGATGCATATCCGGCTCTACCAGACGCTCAGCCAGGTGCTGACGCCGTTCTACCAGTCGGACAGCCGGGTGTTGCCGATGATGCGCGACGTCATGATCGGGCCGACGACGCGGCTGCCGATGGTGCGCTACGTCGTCAGCCGGCTGGTGACGGGGGATTTTCTGGATCCGGTGGGGAGGCTCGGGATCGGTCGCGAATGAGTGAAGCGGCTCAGACGCCGGAATGGTAGCCCAAGGCCGAGAACTGTTGCTGCAGCCACCAGTAACCCGCCGCGGTTAAAATGACGACGATGGCGAAGAGCACCCAGCCGGTGGCGGTCAGGCTCTTGTGATCGGCATTGCGGTATTTCAGGCCATCGCCTGCGAGGAGAAAGCCGAGCCCGAAGACGAGGCAGGCCGGGACGATGACAAAGGCCTTCAGCTGGTAGTGGATTTCCGCCACCCCGGCCTGCGCCTCCTGAAGCGGGCGAAGCAGGAAGAACCACGCGATGGCGGCGCCGACCAGAAGCAGCAAAAGGCCGCCGGCGCGAGTCTTGAGAGAACTCATGTTTTCAAATCCAATAATCGAAAAATCCGGAAGGCACACGAACGCGGCCGAGCGGTGAATTGGAGCGAGACGAGAGATCGTCAAGTGGCTGTGGGCAAAGGGCGTTCGGCGGTGCCGCAGCCTCCCGTCTTCCCCCTTGCGGGGAAGATGTCGCTGGAAGCGACAGATGGGGGTGGTGCCACGAACCCGACGGTGGAATATGCTGAACCACCCCCATCTGTCAGCTCCGCTGACATCTTCCCCGCAAGGGGGAAGACGGGAGTGCGCCGCGCCGGTTTACCGGTCCCAGTCTTCCTTGGCGGCTTTCGGCCCGTTGCCGAGCTTGCGCTCCAGTTCCGCGGCCTGCGCTTCCGACATCCGCACCTCGAAGGTCACCGAACCGTCCTCGTTGTCGGAGCGTTCGTCGACGATGGCATTGTCGTAGACCCAGGAGACGAGCCCGAGCTTGGCCGGCGGCAGGGTGACCGAGGTTTCGGTTAGGACGCCGGAGAGCCGCTGGGAAATCTCGTCCATCAGGGCATCGACGCCCTCGCCCGTGACGGCCGAGACTGCCATGATGTTCTCGCGGCCCCTGGCGCGGTCGGCCATGGCGTCGTGGGCTTCGGGTTCGAGCCGGTCGATCTTGTTCCAGACCTCGATGATGCGCTTGTCGGCCTCTTTCTCGTCGATACCGAGATCGGCCAGGATGCGCATCACGTCGTTCGACTGGGCGGCGTTGTCCGGGTCGGACATGTCTCGCACATGCAGGATAAGGTCGGCCTCCAGCACCTCTTCCAGCGTGGCGCGGAAGGCGGCGACCAGATGGGTCGGCAGGTCGGAGATGAAACCGACGGTATCGGAAAGGATGACGGTGCGGCCATGCGGCAGCTTCATGCGGCGCAGCGTCGGGTCGAGCGTCGCAAACAGCATGTCCTCGGCCAGCACGCCGGCGCCGGTGATGCGGTTGAACAGCGTCGACTTGCCAGCGTTGGTGTAGCCCACAAGTGCGACGATCGGATGCGGCACCTTGCGGCGTTTGGCGCGGTGAAGCTGGCGGGTGCGGACGACCTGTTCCAGCTCCTTTTCGAGCTTGACGATACGGTCCTGCAGCAGCCGACGGTCGGCTTCGATCTGGGTTTCACCCGGACCGCCCATGAAGCCGCCACCGCCGCGCTGGCGTTCAAGGTGGGTCCAGCTGCGGACCAGACGGCCCTTCTGATAATTGAGATGCGCCAGATCGACCTGCAGCGTGCCTTCCTTGGTGGAGGCGCGGCGGCCGAAGATTTCGAGGATCAGGCCGGTGCGGTCGATGACCTTGGCGCCGAGTTCCTTTTCCAGATTGCGTTGCTGCACCGGCGTCAGCGGATGGTCGACGATGACGAGGCCGGCATTGTGCTCCTCGAGCAGCGCCTTGATTTCCTCGATCTTGCCGGAACCCATGAGAGTGGCCGGGCGTGGCTGGCTGACCGGCACGATCAACCCTTGCACGATCTCAAGATCGATGGCTTTGGCCAAACCGATCGCCTCTTCGAGGCGCGCCTCGTTGGAGCGGGGTGCTGCCGTTACGGCCGGCGAATCGCCCTGCCCGGCTCTTGCCCGCGCCTGTTTGAGCACCGGCACGATGACGGCCGCGCGCATATCGTCCCGGTGCTTTTCAGCCTCCGGGACCATGGATTCATTCGAGGTATCGCGATTTGAAATACGAGTTGTCCTTAAGCCGCGTTTTCTTCCGTCTCGAACATCTGCATCGGCTGACCCGGCATGATGGTCGAGATCGCGTGCTTATACACGAGCTGGGAATGTCCGTCACGGCGAAGCAGAACGCAGAAATTGTCGAACGAGGTGACAACACCCGTCAGCTTGACCCCGTTGATCAGGAATATCGTCAGGGAAATCTTCTGCTTGCGTACGGTATTGAGAAATAAATCCTGAAGGTTCTGAGAACGTTCCGCCATAGCGCCGCTTCTTTCTTTCTTGCCGGCGAGACGCCGGGACATGATCACGCAGATATAGAGATCTCCGGGAAACGCCCGCGAGCTTCCCTTCCCCCAATTGTCTGGTTATCAAATCGCCGTCTTTTCCGCAATGTCGAAAAAGGCGTCACGAATATTGCCGGAGACGGTGCCGGGATGGCCGTTGGCGATGGGCTTTCCGTCCACTTCGATGATCGGCACGCAGATGCCAGTGGCGGAGGTGAAGAAGACTTCGCGCGCGGCCAGCATTTCCTCGGTCCTGAACTCCCGCTCGACGACTTTGAGGCCGAGCTTGGCGGCAACGTCGATGGCGGTCGTGCGGGTGATTCCCTTGAGGATGCCGTGCTCGGCGGGACGCGTCACCATTTCGCCATCGGGCGTGACGATCCAGACGTTGGAGGATGCGCCTTCCATGACGATGCCGTTGCGATCGACAAAGATCGCGTCATTGGCGCCGGCTTCCTTGGCCTGCTGTTTGGCAAGCACGTTAGGCAACAGACCGACCGTCTTGATATCGACGCGGTCCCAGCGGTTTTCCGGCAGAGTGATCACCTTGATGCCGTTGGCGTACTTCTTGGCAGCAACCGACGGATCGACACTTTTTGCCGTGATGGTGATGGTCGGCGGCGTGCCTTCCGCGGGAAAGAAATGGTCGCGGCGGGCGGCACCGCGGGTGACCTGCATGTAGAAGATGCCGTTCTTCACGTGGTTGCGGCGCAGCACTTCGCGGATCACGAAGGTGAGCGCGGCACGGCTCATCGGCGCTGCCATCCTCAATTCCGACAGCGAACGATCGAGGCGGTTCAGGTGCCGCGTCAGGTCGACGATCATGCCTTGGCGCACTTCGCAGACTTCGTAGACGCCATCGGCGAACTGGAAGCCACGGTCCTCGATATGCACGGCGGCGTCTGAATGGCGGACATATTGTCCGTTCACATAGGCAATTCTCGACATCTTGGCCCCCTGGGAATGTTTAGAGCATTGACGCAATTCCGGACGCGAAACCGGTTTCCACTTTCGCTGGAATTGCTTAGAAATACTGAATGGAAACGCGAAACAGCTGCTCCACATCGCGCACGGCATCGGCTGTCGCGAAGAGCACGACCCGGTCGCGCGCCTTGATCTTTGTGTTGCCGTCCGGCCGAATAACGGAGTCACCGCGATAGATGGCGCCGATACGGATGCCATCCGGCAAATCGAGTTCGCGAAACGTCCGGCCGACCAGCGGCGAGGTTTCCAGCGCCTCGGCCTCGATCACTTCGGCAGCGCCGTTCTGCACGGCGTAGACCGAGCGGATGCGACCCTTGCGGACATGCTGCAGCACGCGCGAGATGGTCACCGCCCGCGGATTGATCTGTGCGTCAATGCCGACCGAGTCGGTGATCTGGTGCAGGGACGTCGAGTTGATGAGCACGAGGTTGGACTTGCAGCCGAGCGACTTGGCCAGCACCGCGCCCAGGATGTTGATCTGGTCGCTGTTGGTCAGCGTGATCATCAGATCGGTATCCTGAATATCGGCCTGGGTGAGGATATTCTGGTCGAGCGCCGAACCATGCAGCACGATCGTGTTGCGCAGTTTTTCGGAAATCGCGATCGCCCTTTCGCGGTCGCTTTCGATGATCTTCAGCCGCATGCGCGGCTGCTGTTCCTCAATCGTCTTGGCGACGTAATAGCCGATATTGCCGCCACCGGCGATGATGATGCGACGCGCCTCCTGCTCCTCATGACCGAACAGGCCGAGCGTGCGGCGGATGTGTTCGCGCTGGCAGATGACATAGGCAAGGTCGCCGACCTGCAACTGGTCGGCGGAGCGGGCGACGATCAGCAGATTGTTGCGGACGATGCCGACCACCGTCGCCATCAGGTCCGGAAAAAGTTCGGACAGCTGGTTCAGCGGCGTCGAGACGACCGGGCAATCCTCCATGCACTCGATCGCCACCATGGCGATATGGTCATCGGCGAATTTGACGACATCGTTGGCGCCGGGAAACGAGATGCGCCGCAGCACCATCTTGCCGACCTCGACTTCCGGCGAAATCGTCACGTCGATCGACATGTTCTGGCGGCTGAAGAGATCGGCATATTCCGGCTTCAGATAGTTCTGGGCACGGATGCGGGCGACCTTGGTGGGCACCGAGAAGAGCGCATGCGCCACTTCGCAGGCAACGATATTGACCTCGTCGTAAAGCGTCACGGCGATGATCATGTCGGCGTCTTCGGCACCGGCCTTTTCCAGCATGTCCGGATGGGCGCCGTGGCCGACGTAACCCTTGACGTCCAGCGTCTCCGTCATCGCGGCGATCAGCGATGCCGAAGTATCGATGACCGAGACGTCATTGTCTTCCTGCGACAGCCGTTCGGCGATGCCGTAGCCCACCTGCCCCGCGCCGCAAATGATCACTTTCATCTATCAAGACTTTCGGGCATCGGTCAGGACTTTCGGGTCAGACGCCGAGCGACTTCAGCTTGCGGTGCAGAGCGGAACGCTCCATGCCGACAAACTCCGCCGTGCGGGAAATGTTGCCGCCGAAACGGTTGATCTGGGCGATCAGGTAATCGCGTTCGAACATTTCGCGAGCTTCGCGCAACGGCAGCGTCATGATGTGGTAATCGCCCTTGGCGGAAACCTTCGGCAGCATGTCGCCAAGATCGGTCGGCAGCATGTCGGCGGAAATCGGCGTGTCCGGGCCATCGGTGCGGGCAAGGATCATCAGCCGCTCGATATTGTTGCGCAACTGGCGGATATTGCCCGGCCAGTCATGCGCCTGCAGAACCGCCATGGCGTCCTCGCCGATCCGGCGGGTCTTGATGCCGGCCTGTTCGGATATCTGGCGCATGAACATGTCGACCAGGAACGGAATGTCCTCGCGACGTTCGGCGAGCGCCGGCACCTTGACCGGCACCACGGCCAGACGGTGATAGAGATCTTCGCGGAACGAGCCTTCCGAGATCAGGCTCTCGAGATTATAGGCCGTCGAGGAGATGATGCGGACATCGACCTTGACGCGCTTGGAACCGCCGACGCGTTCGAACTGCTGATCGACCAGCACGCGCAGGATCTTGTTCTGCGTCTCGCGCGGCATTTCACCGACTTCGTCGAGATAGAGGATGCCGCGATGCGCCTCTTCCAGCGCGCCGATCTTGCGCGGCTGGCCCGGGCCGCCTTCGGTGCCGAACAACGCGACTTCCATACGGTCCGGCGTGATCGTTGCGGCATTCAGCGCCACGAACGGGCCGGTGACGCGGGTCGAACGCTTGTGGATCATCCGCGC
This sequence comes from Neorhizobium populisoli, assembly GCF_019430945.1. GTDB lineage: Bacteria > Pseudomonadota > Alphaproteobacteria > Rhizobiales > Rhizobiaceae > Neorhizobium > Neorhizobium populisoli. The sequence continues at coordinate 230,021 of NZ_JAHYCB010000001.1, forward strand.
CACCAGTTCCTTGCCGGAACCGGAGGGGCCGAGGATCATGATGCGGCTATTGGTAGGCGAGACCTTTTCGATGTTCTGGCGAAGCTGCGAGACGGCGACCGAGGTGCCGACCAGTTCGGCGGCGTCGCCGGTGCGCTTCTTCAGTTCGGTCACTTCGCGCTTCAGCTTGGAATTTTCCAGCGCACGCTCGGCGATCAGGATCAGACGGTCGGCCTTGAACGGCTTTTCGATGAAGTCGAAGGCGCCGCGCTTGATGGCGGAAACCGCCGTCTCGACATTGCCGTGGCCGGAGATCATCACGACGGGCAGATCCGGATGGCGGGTCTTGACCTCATCCAGCAGCGCCAGGCCGTCGAGCTTCGATCCCTGCATCCAGATATCCAGGAAGACCAGGCGCGGCACGCGATCGGAAATCGCCGCCAGTGCGCTGTCGCTGTCATGGGCGGTGCGGGTCTCGTGGCCTTCATCGGAGAGGATGCCCGAAACGATCTCGCGAATATCCGCCTCGTCATCCACGACCAGAATATCAGACGCCATAAGCCAATTCCTTGTTATTATCGGTTCCGGGCAAGGCCTGCTGCTGATGCGGCAATACCACCCTGATCATGGCGCCCTTGCCATGATCGAAATCGGCAGGCGCATCGTGCAATTCGAGCTGCCCGCCGTGTTCTTCAATGATCTTCTTGACGATCGCGAGACCAAGGCCAGTGCCCTTCTCGCGCATCGTCATATAGGGTTCGAGAATGCGATGACGGTTCTCGACCGGCAGGCCGATGCCGTTGTCCATGACGTCCACGACGAAAGCGTCGCGTACCGCATCAAAACTCGAACGAACCTTCACCTTGCGGCCGTCCCGCTCCTGATCGCTCGGCACCGCCTCGATCGCCTCTACGGCGTTCTTGACGAGATTGCCGAAGGCCTGGCCGAGCATGCGCGCATCGAACATGCCCTTTTGCGGCTCGTCGCCGAACTCGCGGGTGAAATCCACATGCGTCGTGCCCATTTCGCGCAGGAAGATGGCGTCGCGCAGGATATCGCGCAGGTCGGCCTGCTCCTTGGCCGGTTTCGGCATGCGGGCGAATGACGAGAACTCGTCGACCATGCGGCCGATATCACCGACCTGGCGGACGATCGTATCGGTGCATTGGTCGAAGACGGCCCGGTCGTCCTCGGCGATCTGCTTGCCGTAGCGGCGCTTCAGGCGCTCGGCTGACAGCTGGATCGGGGTCAGCGGGTTCTTGATCTCGTGGGCGATACGGCGGGCGACATCGGCCCAGGCGGTCGAGCGCTGGGCGATGACGAGATCGGTGATGTCGTCGAGCGTGATGACGTAGGAATCCTGCGCTGCACGCTGCTCCTCGCGGGTGACCTGAACCGACAGCGTCCGCTCCTTGCCGCCGCGCATCAGGTTCACTTCCTTGCGGAAGTCGCTGCGGGCACGCGCCCTCGCCTCGGTCAGGACCTGCTCGATCTCCGGCGCCACATCCTGCAGCTTCTCGCCCATCAGCTTGTCGGCCGGAATGCCGAGGAAATGTTCGGCAGACGGATTGACGATGGTGATGCGCCGGTCTTCCTCGACGCCGATGACGGCGGCCGTCACACCCGACAGCACCGCCTCGATGAAGCGGCGGCGATCATCCACTTCGTCCTTGGCTTCGAGGATCTCGTCGCGCTGGCTGCGGATTTCGGAAATCATCCGGTTGAAGGTGCGCGACAGGTTGCCGACGTCGCCATCGGCGGCGCGCACCGGAACCACGACGTTGAGATTGCCGGTACCGACGCTGTCGGCTGCGCTGATCAGCAGCCGGATTGGCCGGACGATACGGTCGGCGACGGCGATCGCTGTCCAGATCGCCGCGAGCAGCACGATCAACGCGAAGCCGAGATAAAGAACCGCGAAGGCGAATTGCAGCGAACTGCGCCCCGCCTCCATCGCCTTGTATTCGGCGGAGTTCTCTTCCATCAGGTGCATCGCGCCGATGACCTTCGGATCAACGGCACGGATCGTGTAGAGGAAGGCGCCGGAAATGCCGTCGAGCTTGATGACGGCACCGACGAGGTTTGTGACGCCCGGCGGGATCAGCGTCGGCTGGCCGGCGGCCGCCGTCTTCAAAGCGTCGGCGGGAATGGCCGGTAGCGGCTTTTCCGTCTTGATCTCAGCCTGAACCATCGCCTGCCCGTCCTCCTTGACGAGGAAGGCGCCGAGCATGCCGCGGCCACGGGCCTGACGGGTCATCAGATCGACGAAACCGGTGCGATCGAGATAGAACATCGCGCGGTTGCGCTCGAGGTCGTTCGCCATCGACACCGTCTGGCCCTGCAGATAGCTGGCGTTCTCCAGCATATAGGCTCGAGCGACATCCTGCGACGACTGGACGATCGACTGGGTGCGCAGCGAGAACCAGCGGTCGAGACCGACATTCAGTGTCAGACTGGCGAAGATCGCCACCAGAACCGCCGGTGTGATTGCCACGATGGAAAACAGCACGACGATGCGCACATGCAGGCGGGCCGCGGCACGGCCACGATTGCGCGCCTTCACCAGCCGCAGGACCTCACGGCAGATGAGATACATCAGGCCGAGGATGAAGAGCGAGTTCAGGACGGCGGATGTGATGACGACATTGGTCGTCGGCGCAATCGGCGTGACGCCCAGAAGGATGAACAGTGTCAGCGTGGCGCAGACAAGCGCTCCGCCGGCGAGCAGAAGGCCCGGAAGCGCGAACGACGCACGCCGATCCTGCACCGAAACCGCCGGCTCATGGCCTGACGATTCAATGTCGGACAGCTCCTGGCCGGGCAGTTCATCACCGGACCGCCGATTATCGGCGACCGGCGCTGTCACGCCTTCCGTCATCTGATCCACTCCGATCCCCAATTCCTCGCGGGAGATCGTTTCAACCGGGGCACCGCGGCCCGAGCGAAGCGATAGCAAGTTTCCCGGAACAGGCCTCAGCGCACCCCTTCGACGGCCGCCACTCCGTCGACTGTTTCACTGACACCTGCGTGACCTTTAAGCAACGCTTTGTGGCGAAAATGCAACGATGCATGGCAGGTGTCAAGAAGCCGGGAACATTGTCCCGCACTCTTGAACCCGCGTCAGGCGCCGCGGGAGCTGCGATAGACGGAAACGCCGAGTTCGCGGATTTTCTTGCGCAGCGTATTGCGGTTGAGGCCGAGCAGATCGGCGGCCTTGATCTGGTTGCCGCGGGTGGCGGTCAGGGCCGCGAGAATCAGCGGGTATTCCAGCTCGGTCAGGACCCGGTCGTATAGGCCGGGTGGCGGCAGGTTGTCGCCAAAGCTCGCGAAATAGGTGCGCATGTTTTCTTCCACCGCCTGTGCGATGGTCAGCGAACCGGAACGGGCGCCCATCTTGTCGATCGGGCTGTCCGGCACGTCGGAGCGCAGCTCCGAATCGATGATCTCGCGGGTGATGACATCCTGCGGATAAAGCGCGGTCAGGCGGCGGATGAGGTTTTCCAGCTCGCGGACGTTGCCCGGCCAGGCGTAACCCTTCATCAGGTCCAGCGCTTCATTGTCGAAACGCTTCGAATCGAGGCCTTCCTTTTCCGCCATCTGCATGAAGTGGCGGACGAGATCCGGAATATCCTCGGCGCGGTCGCGGAGCGGCGGCAGGCGCAGCGGCACGACGTTGAGACGGTAATAGAGGTCTTCGCGGAACAGGCCCTGATTGATGAGCTGCTTCAGGTCCTTGTTGGTGGCGGCGACGATGCGGACATCGGTGCGAATGGGGGTGCGGCCGCCGACGGTCGTATATTCGCCCTGCTGCAGGACGCGCAGAAGCCGCGTCTGGGCATCCATCGGCATGTCGCCGATTTCGTCGAGGAAGAGCGTGCCGCCTTCCGCCTGTTCGAAACGGCCGGTGGAGCGGTTCTGGGCGCCGGTGAAGGCACCCTTTTCGTGACCGAACAGTTCCGACTCGATCAGGTCGCGCGGGATGGCGGCCATATTGATCGCCACAAAGGGTCCGTTGCGGCGTTTGCCGTAGTCATGCAGCGCACGAGCGACGAGTTCCTTGCCGGTACCAGACTCGCCAGTGATCATCAGCGTCAGGTCCGTCTGCATCAGGCGGGCGAGAACGCGATAGATTTCCTGCATGGCGGCGGAACGGCCGACCAGCGGCATGCCGTCCTGCATGTCGTCTTCGAGGCGCGGCGGCTTGCGCTTCGGCTCGGACAGCGCGCGGCCGATGATGGCGATCAGCTCGGTCAGGTCGAAGGGCTTCGGCAGATAGTCGTAGGCGCCCTTTTCCGACGCCTTGATGGCCGTCATGAAGGTGTTCTGGGCGCTCATCACCAGAACCGGCAGCTCCGGCCGGGACTTCTTGATGCGCGGCAAGAGATCGAAGGCGTTCTCATCGGGCATGATGACGTCGGTCACCACGAGATCGCCCTCGCCGGCCGAAATCCAGCGCCAGAGGGTCGCCGCATTCGAGGTGATGCGCACGTCGTAGCCTGCCCTGGTCAAAGCCTGGTTCAGAACGGTGCGGATGGCCGCGTCGTCGTCGGCGACAAGGATCGTGGCAGTCATTGTTCACTTCCTGTGGAATGCAAGGAACGGCCGTCGGACGCCTCTTCCTTGTGCATGGGCATAAGAACGCGGAAAATGGTACGGCGCGCCTGGCTGTCGCATTCGACGATGCCGCCATGGGCACCGATGATCTTTGCGACCAGCGCCAGGCCGAGGCCGGAACCATTGGTCTTGGTGGTGATGAAGGGATCGAAGAGATGCGGCACGAGATCGGACGGCACGCCCGGCCCGTTGTCGATGACGCAGAATTCCAGCGGCAGCGAAATCTTTTCGCGCGTGCCGGAAACCGAGAGCTTGATGCCGGGACGATAGGCCGTCGTCAGGACGATTTCTGCATCCGGTTGATCGTGGACCGCTTCGGCCGCGTTCTTGATGAGGTTCAGGAAGACCTGCACCAGCTGGTCGCGATTGGCATAGACCGGCGGCAGCGACGGGTCGTAAAGCTCGGTGATCTTGATATTGCGGGCAAAACCGGCCCGGGCAACCGCTTTCACATGGTCGAGGACCGAATGGATGTTGATCGGCAGCCGATCGACCGGCCGTTCGTCGGAGAAGACTTCCATGCGGTCGACCAGCGAAACGATACGGTCGGTCTCGTCGCAGATCAGCTGCGTCAGCGGACGGTCGTCGTCCGGCACCACGGTTTCGAGCAACTGGGCAGCACCACGGATGCCCGACAGCGGGTTCTTGATCTCATGCGCCAGCATCGAGGCAAGACCGGTCACCGAGCGAGCGGCGGCGCGGTGGGTGAGCTGGCGGTCGATCTTGTCCGCCATCGACCGTTCCTGGAAGACGATGACGACCGAGCCCGGCTCGCTGACGACGGGCGCGACATAGAGATCGACCAGTTTGTCGGAGCCGAGACGCGGTGATGACAGGTCGACACGGTATTCGTTGACGGGCGCCTTGCGCTCCCGCACCTGATCGATCAGCGCCAGAAGCGGGCTGCCGAAGGGAATGAAGGTCGAGATCTTGTTCTTGGCGAGATAGGCGGCGCTGGAGCCGAAAAAGGCTTCCGCCTCCCAGTTGGCGAATGCGACCTTGCCGGCGGCATCGACCAGCACGACCGGGTTCTGGACAGAGTTGAGCACGGCCATGGCGAGCGCGTTGCTGGTGGCGTCCTCGCCGTTGTTTACCCTTGGAGCCTTGCTCATGCGGCGTGCCTCCTTGGAGCGAACTCGCCGGAAAGCGCGTCCGTCATCCGGCGGGACACATCCGCCGGGTCTTTCGATATCATGATGGTTGCCTTTTCATCGGTCGGCAGGTCCGGCGCATACCGGTCGAGATACCAGCCGAGTTGTTTGCGGGCGTGGCGCAAGCCGGCCTCGCGGCCATAAAGTTCCAGCATCGCCTCGTAATGTTCGACAGCGAGGCCGGGGATTTCTTCGGGTGCCGGCCCCGCATGGCCGCCAAGCCAGCCGACATGCCAGGGACGCCCCTGCGCGCCACGGCCGACCATGACGGCATCGGCGCCGGAGCGCTTCAGGATTTCGGCGGCATCTTCCGGTGTCTCGACATCGCCATTGGCGATCAGCGGAATGGAAATGGCTTCGCGGACCGGACGGATGGCATCCCAATCCGCCTTGCCCTCGTAGAACTGCATGCGGGTGCGGCCGTGGATGGTCACCAGCTGGATACCGGCCTGTTCGGCGCGGCGGGCGATCTCCGGGGCGTTGAGGGAATCATGATCCCAGCCGAGCCGCATCTTCAGCGTCACCGGTACCTTCACCGCATTGACGGTCGCTTCGATCATTGTCAGCGCATGATCGGGATCGCGCATCAGCGCCGAGCCGGAATAACCGCCGGTGACCTTCTTGGCCGGACAACCCATGTTGATGTCGATGATATCGGCGCCATTGGCTTCAGCGATCTTCGCCGCCTCGGCCATGGCGCCTGCTTCACGTCCGGCGAGCTGCACCATATGCGGCGTAATGCCGGTGCCCCTCAGCCGCGCCCAGGATTCGCCGCGGTTCAGGATGAGTTCGCCGCTCGCCACCATTTCCGTGACGACGAGCCCAGCGCCATAACGCCAGGCAAGCGTGCGGAAGGGCAGATCGGTGACGCCGGACATCGGCGCGAGCACGACGCGGTTGCGGATGGCGACTGGCCCGATCTGGAATGGCGATGCAAGATCTGGGAATTGCAAATGATGATCTTTCGGGCACATGAGTTTGTTGCACTATTTTTATTCAGGTCTCGGGCATTTGCCAAGAGCAATTCCGGAACTGCGTTATTTTTAAGCGGGCTGCTGGAAACGGGGCTTTTCATTCTATAGTTCTCCGCCTGTCAATCGGCGAACGCGGTCGAGTTAAGCGCTAGGAACGACAAATCCATGACAATCGGTGTTGTTATCGTCGCGGCGGGCAGAGGCGAACGGGCGGGTTCGCCTGAAGAGGGTCCGAAGCAATACCGCCGAATCGGCGGCAGGCCGGTGATCGCCCGCACGCTGGAGCGGTTTTTATCCTGGCCGCGCAGCGGGCCGGTGGTGGTCGTCATCCATCCGGACGACGCGGCGCTTTATGCCGCAGCCGTAGCGGATGTAGACGGTGCCGCCGATGTCATCACCACGTTCGGCGGCGAGACGCGGCAGCGCTCCGTCTATGAGGGGCTGACGGCGCTCTCCGGCACCGGGGCCACGCATGTTATGATCCATGACGCCGCCCGCCCGTTCGTCGATCACGACATGCTGGATCGCGTGGCGGCCGCACTTGATGCCGGTCATGACGGCGTGCTGCCGGCCATGCCGGTGACCGACACGCTGAAGCGCGGCGGCTCGGACGGGCTGGTACACGAGACCGTGCCGCGCGCCGGGCTTTATGCCGCACAGACGCCGCAGACCTTTTTGCTATCCTCGATCCGCACCGCGCATGAAAAGGCGGCGGCGCTGCGCCGCGAGGATTTCACCGACGACGCCTCGATCGCCGAATGGGCCGGATTGCCGGTCGCGCTGGTCGAAGGTTCGGTCGACAACGTCAAGCTCACCGTGAAGCGGGATATCGCCATGGCCGACGAAAAGCTCTCGCAAATGTCCTTCCCCGATGTGCGGACCGGCAACGGTTACGACGTACACCAGCTGGAGCCCGGCGATGGGGTGACGCTGTGCGGCGTATTCATTCCGCATGATTTCAAGCTTTCCGGTCATTCGGACGCGGATGTGGCGATCCATGCGCTGACGGACGCCCTGCTCGCCACCTGTGGCGCAGGTGATATCGGCGATCATTTTCCGCCATCGGACATGCAGTGGCGCGGTGCTGCGTCAAAAATCTTCCTGGCGCATGCGGCGAAGATCGTTCGCGAGCGCGGCGGGATCATCACCAATGCGGACATTTCGCTGATCGCCGAGGCGCCGAAAGTGGCGCCGCATCGCGACGCCATGCGTCAGAACCTCGCCGAGATTCTCGGGATCACTGTCGACCGCTGCTCGGTGAAGGCGACCACCAACGAGAAGATGGGCTTTGTCGGGCGCGGCGAAGGGATTGCCGCGATCGCTACCGCTACCGTCATCTATCGCGGGAGCGTGGCATGACGTTTTTCCCTGCCGATATCATCGAACAGACGCAGCGCATCATCACCGATTTTTCGGCACGCGGGCTGATGGTCTCGACCGCCGAATCCTGCACCGGCGGATTGATCGCCGGCGCGCTGACGGAGATTTCCGGCTCCTCCGCCGTCGTCGATCGCGGTTTCGTCACCTATACGAACGACGCAAAGATGGACATGATCGGCGTAACCACAGCGACGCTGATCGCGCACGGTGCCGTATCGAGGGAAACGGCGCTGCAGATGGTACATGGCGCCCTGTACCGCTCGCAGGCAGCCGTAGCGGTCGCCGTGACGGGCATTGCAGGTCCCGGCGGCGGGTCGACGGACAAGCCGGTCGGTCTGGTGCATCTGGCTGCGAAAAGCCGGTCCGGGAAGATCATTCATCGTGAAATGCATTACGGCGACATCGGCCGAACGGAAGTCCGGCTCGCGACGATCAGGACCGCACTGGACATGCTGGTAGAGGCGGCTGATTAACCGGGATCGGGGCAGGCCGAGAGATCCGGCCCGAAATCGGCTCGGGTAAAACCGTCACGCTCCGTCCAGGTTTTGCCGCCCGTGGCATAGATCGTCGCCATCCACTGGTCTCCGGTTTCGCGCTGCTTTTTGGCGGCCGCCTGAAAGTCGGGTTTCGCGCGCATCTCCTCAAAACACTTCACCACCATGGGCAGGTGAGGCACGGCGCGCGTAAAATACAGCGCCTGGAAATCGGCTGTGCTGCGCGCCTCGCCCGTCTCGATGGCCGCGACTTCCGCCGCATCGGCAGCCGACAGGTCGGCATCGAGGGTCTCGATATAGACCCGCTGCCCGGCGTCGCGGTCGGGAATGCCGAACCAGTCGCCATCGACGCCATAATGACGACTGACGATATCGATGTCCTGCAGTTTGGACTGAACGACGCTGATCGTCGTGAAGGCGAACGGCTTCGTCTCCTGCGACGAGGAGAAACGGCTGGTCTGCCTGATCTGGGCGACCTTGCCGACCGGCAGCGAGACGGGGTCCGGCTCATAGGCAAATTGCACATTGATGAACATGTCGAACTGCGCCATCCGGCGCGGAAACAGTTCCCGATCGACATAGGTCACAAGGGCGGGCGATGCATCGTCTTCCGAATGAATGACAATCTTCAGGTCCGGCGAAAGCCAGTAACCGCCGGTGATCGCCTTGCCGCCCTTGTCGGAGAGAATGACGTATGACCCGGCCTTGCGGATTTTTGAAAGATCGGCATCCGCTGCAGCCGTCATGTCACCGGAGAGCGAAAGCGCAGCCGCCGATATCATGCACATGAGATGTCTTACCATGTGAACCTCCCTGCGCCCTCCCGACGATCGGAAAACTATCCGTCGGGGCGAGACGCTTCGCAAGCGTGGGCGCTATTTGCTCGGCGGGCACATGTCGAACATCAGGAACTCGATTGTGCGGGGCATGTCCACCCTCTCCCACCAGCCGATATCCTCGTTCAGGAAATCCCTCGCCATGACGGTGTCGACCTTCTCATGATCGCTGCGTATTGCGGCCTTGTATTCTTCCGTCTTGCGCTTCTCGCGGATGCATTGGGTCAAGCTCGGGATGACGTCCGCCATCTCGGTAAAGATCACGTGGAAGTCGCCGGCGCTATCGGCCTTGCCCACCGTAAGACTGTCGACGCGCGCGGCGAGTTCCGAGGACAGATCGATGCCGAAAGGCTGCACATAAATCCGTCGACCCCATTGTCCCGGCGGGTCCTTCACATCCGTCTCTTTGAAGTAAACCAGGCTCGTGAGATTATAGCCGTTGATCGTGGAGGCGATCTTGGCGCGGATCGTCAGCTTGAACGGCGTGTCGCGCGGTTTGACCTGATCGGCAAGCAGGCCGACCTGCCGCCGGTTTTCGACCATGTCCCGCGACTGCCCGACATCGAGCGCGAGCGGATCGGTGGAATAGCTGTATTCGTAATTGAGGAAATAGACCGGCGCCGCGACACGCGTTGGGAAAAACTCGCGATCGACGAAGATCAAATTGCTCGGAGAACCGCCGGGCATGGATGCATGAGCAACGGCGCGCACATCAGGTGAAACCCAATAGGTGCCGGCAACCGGCTTCTTATTTTTGTCGAGGAACAGGACATAGTCGCCCGCCTCACCGATCTTGGCCGGTTCGGCCGATGCGGGCACGGCGCCCAGAACGCATGCGGCAAAAAACCATGCCGCCAGCCAGAGATGCCTGCTCATGCCGATCTCTCCCGTTCGGCAGGACTATCCTCCAGAACGGCCTTGGCGGCAAGGGTTGGGCTCAGGCGTAGATCTTGTCGGCCCGTTTCTCGAAAGCGTCGGTGAACATGCGGAAGGCGCGGTCGAACATCGAGCCCATCAGCGCGCCGAGGATCATGCTCTTGAATTCGTAGTCGATGAAGAAATGCACCACGCAGGCATCCGGCGATCCATCGGCCGCCGGCTCGAAACGCCAGCGGTTTTCGAGGTATTTGAACGGGCCCTCGATATATTTCACATCGATCGCCTGTTCTGCCGGATTGAGCAGGACCTGGGTGGTGAAGGTCTCGCGGATCGCCTTGTAACCCACGGTCATATCGGCCATCAGCAGCGCCTTGCCGTCGCGCTCCTTGCGGGAACGGATGCTCAACGCTTCGCAGAGCGGCAGGAATTGCGGATATTTCTCGATGTCGGCAACCAGCGCGTACATCTGTTCGGCGCTGTGCTTGACGGGGCGGCGGATTTCGAACTTGGGCATGTTCCGCAGTTAAGCGCCGATGCCGCGAAGATCAAGCCCCGAGAAGGGTCAAGAGGTGGCGCATTTCGCCGCGCGATTTGATGACGAGAACCGGGGTGTGCCTGGCATGGATTTCGAGACCTGACACTACGCGTGGTCCATAGACCTTCTCCCAGGTCCAGACGAATCGCAGGAAATCCAGATCGATCTTTTCCGGGCAACCGGGCGCCATCTCCGGACGGGTATCGCCCCTGTGTTTCAGCCAACGCCCGACGACACCCCAGATGCAAAGCCAGCGCGGCATCCTGACCCAGAGGACAATATCGCTGCGCGGCACGCGAATATCGAAAGTCGAGGTGTTGGTGCCGTCCATGATCCAACGCTCGCCGGCCGTCAGGATGCGGGTAAGCTCCAGTTGCTCCGCCTTGGGCCGCAGCACCCAGCCCGGAAGCCAGATGACGTCACGGTCGAGAGAAATATGGTCGAGGCCGAAACGGCTTGCGATTCGTCGCGACAGCGTCGACTTGCCGCCGCCGGAACAGCCGATGACGAGGATCCGATCTGCCTGCCGCACCTTGTCGGCAGCCTCCTCTACCCTCATGTAATTCACCTGGCCGTCGCCGGATCCGGTGTTCATCTTCGTTTCCCCGACTTCAAAGGTTCCCACGATCGTGAACGCCACTATCTACAACCGATGACAGGAGGATTTCATTCTCGCGCAGAGGGTATTATAGAAGACCGATAATGTTATGCCGCATTGCGGCCGACGACTCGCAAAGCCGCTGGCCGTTTGTCGATGTTGGATAGCATTCGAGATTAATAAAATTTAATGTTGGATTCATGTGGTTGTAATGATCCATGCACGCAATCGCGCGTATAAGGGACTCAATTCAACCACCAGCAGACCGGTCTCACCGGAAAGAAGCATCGATGGACGACTTTGCACAGATGATCAAGCTGCTCGAATCTGCAAGGCAGCTTGCCGATATGAACCAGCTCCCCATGCTTGCCTATCTCATTGAAATGGCAAAGGGAGAAGCGCGCGGACACCGCTTCACGCTGCGGGAAAGACGGCGCGGCCAGGACAAGCCCGAGAAGGTCCAGGCGGCGGAATAAGGATTTGGGATAAGGGCTGCCGCTTATTCGGCGGCAGCCAGCAGCTTCTTTTCGCGATTGGCCTTGAGGCGCGCGAAATCGTCGCCGGCATGATGCGACGAACGGGTCAGCGGGCTCGACGACACCATCAGGAACCCCTTGGTATAAGCGACCGTCTCGTAGGACTTGAACTCCTCCGGGGTGACGAAGGCTTCCACCTTATGGTGCTTCTTTGTCGGCTGCAGATACTGGCCGATGGTCAGGAAGTCGACATCGGCGGTGCGCAGGTCGTCCATCAGCTGCAGGACTTCATTCCGCTCTTCGCCAAGGCCGACCATGATGCCGGACTTGGTGAACATGGTCGGATCGAGTTCCTTCACCCGCTGCAGCAGGCGGATGGAGTGGAAATAGCGTGCGCCGGGACGAACCGTCAGGTAATTGCCGGGAACGGTTTCCATATTGTGGTTGAAGACGTCCGGCTTGGCGGCGACAACACGTTCCAGCGCACCGGGCTTCTTCAGGAAGTCCGGCGTCAGGATTTCGATCGTCGTATTCGGCGAAGCGGCGCGGATCGCCCAGATCACCTTTTCGAAATGTTCTGCGCCGCCGTCCTCGAGGTCGTCACGGTCGACGGAAGTGATGACGACGTGTTCGAGACCCATCTGCTTGACGGCCTTGGCGACGTTTTCCGGTTCGGCCATATCGAGCGCATTCGGCTTGCCGGTCGCGACATTGCAGAAGGCGCAGGCGCGGGTACAGATCTCGCCCATGATCATGAAGGTGGCGTGTTTCTTGTCCCAGCACTCGCCGATATTGGGGCAGCCCGCTTCCTCGCAGACCGTTACCAGCTTGTGTTCCTTCACGATCGACCGGGTTTCCTGATAACCCTTGGAAACCGGCGCACGCACGCGGATCCATTCCGGCTTGCGCATCACTTCCTGGTCGGGGCGATGCGCCTTTTCCGGATGGCGGACGCGCTTTTCATCCGAGAGCACCGTCCTGTCGAGAATGTTGACCATCAAAAACCTGCCTTCAACCGCGAATCCCGCGGGATTTCGTCAACGCCTGACGAGTTTGGCGACGAATAGCAAAATGCACGAGCCGATGAAACCCGTCACCAGGTAACCCAGCCATCCGCTGGCGACATAGATGCCGGCGCGGGAGAAGATCGCATTGGCAAGAACCGCGCCGACGATGCCGATCACGATATTCATGAAAATGCCGAAGCGGATATCCATCAGCTTGCCGGCCAGCCAGCCCGCGAGGCCGCCAATGATGATTGCTGCAATCCAACCCACGCCCATGTGATACCCCGTTTAAAATCTCTGCGAATGATATGGGCGGTCGCCCAGGCAATCGCAATATGTCGAGATGCCCCTCATCCGGCTGCCGCCACCTTCTCCCCGTCTGACGGGGAGAAGGGATATGCCGCGCCGTTTACCAAACTCTTGAACGTCAGGTTGGGCACGTTCCCTCTCCCCGCCTGCGGGGAGAGGGTTAGAGTGAGGGGCAAAGCTCCACACGCAATGCCAACCCACTAAAAGCAGACTTCAGATCAAGCGTTCAGCACACGCCCATAGGCATCCAGCACGCTTTCCTTCATCGTTTCCGAAATGGTCGGATGCGGGAAGATGGTGTGCATCAGGTCTTCCTCGGTCGTCTCCAGGTTCATGGCGACGACGAAGCCCTGGATGAGTTCGGTAACTTCGGCACCGACCATATGGGCGCCCAAGAGTTCGCCGGTCTTCTTGTCGAAGATGGTCTTGACCATGCCCTGGTCTTCGCCGAGCGCCACGGCCTTGCCGTTGGCCGCAAAGGAAAAACGGCCGACGCGGATGTCGCGACCCTGTTCCTTGGCTTTCGCTTCCGTCAGGCCGACCGAAGCGACCTGCGGGTTGCAATAGGTGCAGCCCGGAATCTTCAGCTTGTCCATCGGGTGGACGTTCGGCAGGCCGGCGATCTTCTCGACGCAGATGACCGCCTCATGCTCGGCCTTGTGAGCGAGCAGCGGCGGGCCGGCGACGTCGCCGATCGCGTAGATACCGGGTACGTTGGTCTTGCCGTAACCGTCGATCACGATGAAACCGCGATCGGTCTTCACGCCGACGGCTTCGAGGCCGATGCCTTCGACATTCGCCTGCACGCCAACGGCCGAGATCATCCGGTCGGCGGTGATGGTTTCCTTCGAGCCGTCCTTCTTTTCGATCGTCGCGGTCACCGAATTGGCGCCCTTCTCGACCTTGGCGACCTTGGCTTCGAGCAGGATCTTCATGCCCTGCTTGTCGAACTGCTTCTTGGCGAAGGCGGAGATTTCCGCGTCCTCGACCGGCATGACCTGCGTCATGATCTCGACGACGGTCACATCGACACCCATGGTGCGGTAGAATGAGGCGAATTCGATGCCGATGGCGCCGGAGCCCATGACCAGCAGAGACTTCGGCATTTCTTCCGGCTTCATCGCCTCGAAATAGGTCCAGATCAGCTTGCCGTCCGGCTCAATCCCCGGCAGCGCGCGCGGACGGGCGCCGGTGGCGACGATGATATGCTTGGCGGTGTAGGTGCCCTCGCCCAGCGTATTCTTCGGCACGGGACCCTGCGGCTCGACAACCGGCTTGGTCGACTTGCCGACAACGATCTCACCCGGTTTGGTGATCTTGGCTTCACCCCAGATGATATCGACCTTGTTCTTCTTGAACAGGAAGCCGACGCCGTTGTTCATGCGTGCGGCAATGCCGCGCGAGCGGGCGACGATCGCCTTGATATCCGGCTTGATCGAACCTTCCAGCACGAGGCCGTAATCCTTGGCGTGCTGGGCCGAATGCATGACGTCGGCGGTGCGCAGCAGCGCCTTGGTCGGGATGCAGCCCCAGTTGGAGCAGATACCGGCCAGATGTTCGCGCTCGACGACGGCAACCTTCATGCCGAGCTGAGCCGCGCGGATGGCCGCGATATAACCGCCCGGGCCGGAACCGATAACGATGAGGTCGTAGGATTGAGCCATTGCTTGTCCTGCCTTCTTTCATGGGGCGGTCAACGTTCAGGACCGCCGCTGGAACCTAACTAGAGACCGAGCATCATCCGGACGATGGGCTCGAGGCCCCGTCCGATGGCACGGGTATTTTCGGCATCGAGATGAATGCCATCGACCGGCGTCGCTCGGGCAACCGAGCCGGCGTCAAAGAAACCGCATTCCACTTCATCAGCCAGATCGCGATACAGCGAGGCCAGCATTTCCGATTCCGGTATCCCGCCGCGGAAAGTCGCCCCGGCAATCACATTGGCCGTCTCGCACAGCGACGGCGGCGCGACGATGAGGATTTCCGGCGTCTCGTAATCGCGGCCCCAGTCATGGAAGCGGATGAGGCTGACGAGCTTCTTGACGCCCTGCCGGGCGCCGATCGCCGTGCCATGGATCATCGGCTTCATGTCATTGGTGCCGAGCAGGATAATGACGAGATCGAGCGGGCCGTGGGTATGCAGCACGGTCGGCAACAGGCGGGCACCATTACGGTCGCAATCGGCGAGCCCGTCGTCATAGGCCGTTGTGCGGCCGCCGAGTCCTTCGGCGATCACCTGAACAGATGGACCGAGTGCGGCCTGCAGGACGCTTGGCCAGCGGTCTTCGAAAGCGTGCCGGTCGCCGGAGGCGGCATCGGTGCCCCAGGTGAGACTATCGCCGTAGCAGAGGACGGTTTTCATTTGGCTCATGTGGCGATTATTCCCTGCGAAACCCTTGCAAGCCCATCATGCAGGCCGAGTTTAATCACTTGCCTTTGGCCAGCGATTCAACCTTACGCTCAAGTTCGAATATCCGTTCTTCAAAATCGCCGGTAACGAATTTCGACATCATCGTATCAGCCGTCAGTGCCTGACGAATGGTTTTCTGACCGCTTTCGAGTTTATCCAGACGCTGACGAATTTCGGTGAACTGCTCCTGCATCTCGCTTCGCATTTCACGGAGCAAAGGTAGGATCATGTTGTCTGGTTCTTTAGCCATCAAATACCCTCCCTCACGGCCGCCGATCGTTGCGCTCTCTCCATAATATGGAGACCAGGCGGCCAAATGTCACGATGTGCGGAAACCGCTAACGACGCGGACACCCTCCCCGCAAGGGGGAGGGAGAGACCGGTGCTAAACCAGCATCGCCATCGGGTTTTCGATGTAGCGCTTGAAGGCGGACGCAAGTTCCGCACCGAGCGCGCCGTCAATGACGCGATGGTCGAAGGCGAAAGTGGCGGTCATGACCGTGCCGACTTCGATCTTGCCGCCACGAACGACCGGCTTTTCGACGCCGGCGCCGATCGAGACGATCGAGGCCTGCGGCAGATTGACGATCGAGGTGAAGCTCGAGACGCCGAACATGCCGAGGTTGGACACCGAGGTGGTGCCGCCCTGGTATTCATCCGGCTTCAGCTTCTTGTCGCGGGCGCGCTTGGCCATGTCCTTCACCTCGTTGGAGATGACCGACAGGGTCTTGGTTTCGGCCTTGCGGACGATCGGGGTAATCAGACCGTCCGGGATCGACACGGCAACGCCGACGTCCGAATGCTTGTGCAGCACACGGGCGGTCGAGGTCCAGGAGGCGTTCGCCATCGGGACTTCGCGCAGAGCCAGCGCCATGGCCTTGATGATGAAGTCGTTGACGGAAAGCTTGAAGGCCGGGACCTCGCCCTTCTCCGTCTTCTTCACCGGCGCCGAAGCGTTGATTTCGGCGCGAAGCTTCATCAGCGCGTCGAGTTCGCAATCCATCGAGATCGTGTAGGCCGGAACGGTCTGAGTCGACTCGGTGAGGCGCGCGGCGATCGTCTTGCGCATGCCGTCATGCGGCAGAAGCTCGTAGGAGCCTTCTGCGAACAGCTTGAGCACGTTGTCGTCCGACGGACCCTTGGCGAGAGCCGGGGCAGCGCCGGCGGATGCAGCCTGCGGAGCGGCAGCCGGGGCAGCCTTGGCACCACCGGAAGCAACGGCCTTCTCGATATCAGCCTTGACGACGCGGCCATGCGGGCCGGAGCCGGAAACTGCGGAAAGATCGAGACCGGCTTCCTTGGCGAGGCGACGGGCGAGCGGAGACGAGAAGGTCTTCGCGCCACCCGACGATGCTGCCGGGGCAGCAGCCGGCGCAGGTGCAGCGGCAGCTGGCGCCGGAGCGGGCTCGGCAGCCTTCGGAGCCGGTGCGGCTTCGGCCTTGGGAGCAGGAGCAGCTTCGGCATTTGGTGCGGAACCGGCGCCGGCAGCAGCGGCCGAAACATCTTCGCCATCGGCGGCGAGGATGGCGATCAGGGCATTGACCTTGACCGCTTCCGTGCCGGCCGGCACGACGAGCTTGGCAACGGTACCCTCATCGACGGCTTCCACTTCCATGGTCGCCTTGTCGGTTTCGATCTCGGCGATCACGTCGCCGGACTTGACCTTGTCGCCTTCCTTGACCAGCCACTTGGAGAGGTTGCCCTCTTCCATGGTCGGTGACAGGGCGGGCATGGTGATGTTGATCGGCATATTAATCCTCCGCCCAAACAAGTTCAAACTGGGCAAGTTCTTCGGGACTTTCCATGATCCGGGTAGCTTGCTCAGGAGGCACTTCGATATATCCAGCCACGTCTTCGAGCCAACCGTCCACCGCACCGATCACACCGATCTCTTCCCTCGGAACACCGACTATCACTTCGGTGTCCTCGGTCTTGATCAAGGCCCAAAACACGATTCTTTCAAGAACCGGCTTATCTTGCGATCCGATCACTCTGAACCACGAACCCGAAACGGGAAGAATCTGCTTCACAGAGGCTTTCGGCATGAGCCAGCCCCTTACTTGTAGCAGACGGTCTTCACCGCCTGGACCACTTCGCCGACATTCGGCAGAGCGAGCTTCTCAAGGTTCGCCGCGTAAGGCATCGGAACGTCCTTGCCGGCGATCGTCAGGATCGGCGCGTCGAGGTAATCGAAGGCCTGCTGCATGACGCGGGTGGCGATTTCGGTACCGACCGAGTTCTGCGGGTAACCTTCCTCGACGGTGACGAGGCGGCCGGTCTTCTTGACGGATTCGATGACGGTCGGAAGATCCATCGGACGCAGCGTGCGCAGATCGATCAGCTCGACATCGATGCCTTCCTTCTCGAGTTCGGCTACCGCCTTGGTCGCATAGGACATGCCGATACCGAAGGAAACGACGGTCACGTCCTTGCCCTTGCGGTGGATGCGCGCCTTGCCGATCGGCAGGACGAAATCATCGAGCTTCGGCACTTCGAACTGCTGGCCGTAGAGGATTTCGTTTTCGAGGAAAACGACCGGGTTCGGATCGCGGATCGCAGCCTTCAGCAGGCCCTTGGCGTCGGCAGCCGTGTACGGCATGACGACCTTGAGGCCCGGGATCTGGCTGTACCAGGAGGCGTAATCCTGGCTGTGTTGCGCGCCGACGCGGGCAGCAGCACCGTTCGGGCCGCGGAAGACGATCGGAGCGCCCATCTGGCCGCCGGACATGTAGAGCGTCTTGGCAGCCGAGTTGATGATCTGGTCGATCGCCTGCATGGCGAAGTTGAAGGTCATGAATTCGACGATCGGCTTCAGGCCGGCCATCGCAGCACCGACGCCGACGCCGGCAAAGCCGTGTTCGGTGATCGGGGTGTCGACGACGCGACGGGCACCGAATTCCTGCAGCAACCCCTGGGTGATCTTGTAGGCGCCCTGGTATTCGGCGACTTCCTCACCCATGACGAAGACGTTTTCGTCGCGGCGCATTTCTTCGGCCATCGCGTCGCGCAGTGCTTCGCGAACGGTGGTCATCACCATTTCGGTGCCGGCCGGAATATCCGGATCGGCGGCCGCCTGGGCGATCGGCTGGGCCGGGACAGCTGCGGCAACGGCCGGGTCAGCAGCCTTCGGTGCTTCTTCGGCCTTTGGAGCCTCAGCGGCAGGCGCCGGGGCAGCAGAGCCGATTGCATCAGCGCTTTCGCCATCCTGCAGAAGCACGGCGATCTTGGTATTGACCTTGACGTTTTCGGTGCCGGCTTCGACCAGCAGCTTGCCGATCACGCCTTCATCGACGGCTTCCACTTCCATGGTCGCCTTGTCTGTCTCGATTTCAGCGATCACGTCGCCGGAGGTGACCTTGTCACCTTCTTTTTTCAGCCACTTTGAGAGCGTGCCTTCTTCCATGGTCGGAGAAAGGGCGGGCATCAGGATATCGATTGGCATTGGGTTCCCTCCCCGCGATCAGAGCAGAATGTCGGTGTAGAGCTCGGACGCATCCGGCTCCGGATCGGCCTGGGCGAAATCGGCCGAATCCGAGACGATGTCGCGGATGTCCTTGTCGATCGCTTTCAGCTCGTCCTCGGTGGCCCAGCCCTTTTCGACGAGGCGCAGACGCACCTGTTCGATCGGGTCGTGCTCGGACCGCATCTTCTGCACTTCGTCCTTGGAGCGATATTTCGCCGGATCGGACATCGAGTGACCGCGATAACGGTAGGTCAGCATTTCGAGAATGATCGGGCCCTTGCCGGAACGGCAATGCTCGAGCGCCTCGTCAGCCGCAGCCTTGACGGCGCGCACATCCATGCCGTCGACCTGGATGCCCGGGATACCGAAGCCGGAACCGCGCAGCGAGTAGTTCGACTGGGCGGTGGCGCGGGCGGTGGAGGTGCCCATGGCGTAACGGTTGTTCTCGACGATATAGACGATCGGCAGTTTCCAGAGGGCCGCCATGTTGAAGCTCTCGTAGACCTGGCCCTGATTGGCCGCGCCGTCGCCGAAATAGGCGACCGAGACGCTATCGTTGTTGCGGTACTTGTTGGCGAAGGCGAGACCCGTGCCAAGCGACACCTGGGCGCCGACGATGCCATGGCCGCCGTAGAAATGCTTTTCCTTGGAGAACATGTGCATGGAGCCGCCCTTCCCTCGGGAATAGCCGCCCTTGCGTCCGGTCAGTTCCGCCATGACGCCACGAGCGCTCATGCCGGTCGCCAGCATGTGACCGTGGTCACGATAGGCAGTGATGACCTGGTCGCCTTCCTGCTGGGCCATCTGCATGCCGACAACGACAGCTTCCTGACCGATATAGAGGTGACAGAAGCCGCCGATGAAGCCCATGCCGTAAAGCTGGCCGGCCTTTTCCTCGAAACGGCGGATCAGGAGCATTTCACGATAGGCGTGAATGTCCTCATCCTTGCCGAAATCCGGCGTATTCTTGCCGGTGAATTCCTTGGATACGGCCTTGGCGGCAGTCCTGCTTGCAGACTTTGCCGCGGGCTTGCGGCCGGATACAGACGCGGTCTTGGTCGGCGCCATTCATCCCTCCCTTTAGAATTCTGCGTTTATAAAAACCATAGATAGGGCGAGCGCGCCAAAATGCCATTCAATGTCATTCCGGGACATCTCCCCCATGTCGCGGAACACCATAGGCAAGAAAATGTGCCACAGCAATGCCATAAATGCATGGCTCACATTCCGCGTAACGCAATGAAATGCTTAGCAGAATATGAAATTAACCGAAATGTGGTTAATTCTTGAAGTAGTTGTTGAAGATGACGATTTCGTCGCTTCTTGAGACATTCAGCTGATAACGGGCGATCTCGTCGAGCATGTCCTTCTCGAGAGAACCATCGCTCATGAGCTGAACCTGCCGCTCCAGAGATTCGCGCTTGGCGGTCAGCTTGGCAAGTTCCTCTGCGCGCGCCACGCGCTGACGTTCGAATTCCTCCGTGGCGATCAATCCCAGATCGCCATGCACGGAATGATAGCCGAAATACGAGAGAAAGGCGACGGTGATGGCAGGAAGAACGAAACGGCCGAATTTTCTCTGTTTGTGATGTTTGGTCCACATGCCGCTTCAACGCCTTGTCACGCTTGACGGATCGCACACGGCGGATCCGGAACAGACGTTCAAAATCGCAGAACTTGCTTAAGCAATCGTTGACCGAGGTCGGGATGTAAAAAGCCCGCGCTTTTGAGCGCGGGCTTTGATTGTACAACTGATGTTGCGACTGCCCCTCATCCGGCTGCCGCCACCTTCTCCCCGTTCTGACGGGGAGAAGGACATATGCCGCACCGCCTGTGACTACCTCGACTTTGCGTGGGGCACGTCCCCTCTCCCCGTCAAAACGGGAGAGGGTTAGGGTGAGGGGCAAAGCAGCTCAGATCTTCAGGATCGAAGTCCCGGCATAGGCCGCCTGCGGACCCAGCATCTCTTCGATGCGGATCAGCTGGTTGTACTTGGCCATGCGGTCGGAGCGCGACAGCGAGCCGGTCTTGATCTGGCCGCAGTTGGTGGCGACCGCGAGATCGGCGATCGTCGAGTCTTCGGTTTCGCCCGAACGGTGCGACATGACGGCGGTGTAGGCAGCCTTGTGGGCGGTCTCGACGGCGTCGAGCGTTTCCGTCAGCGAGCCGATCTGGTTGACCTTGACGAGGATGGAGTTGGCGACACCCTGCTTGATGCCGTCGCGCAGGCGTGCCGAGTTGGTGACGAACAGGTCGTCGCCGACGAGCTGAACCTTGGCGCCGATCTTGTCGGTCAGCGACTTCCAGCCGGCCCAATCGTCTTCGGCCATGCCGTCTTCGATCGAAGCGATCGGGTATTTCGCAGCGAGTTCGGCCAGGTATTCAGCCATGGCTTCCGGCTCCAGCGTGCGGCCTTCGCCTTCCATGACGTATTTGCCGTCCTTGAAGAATTCGGTCGAAGCGCAATCGAGACCGAGGAAGACGTCGCCGCCCGGCTTGTAGCCGGCCTTTTCGATCGACTTCATGATGAAATCGAGGGCTTCCGGGGCGCTCTTGAGGTTCGGTGCAAAACCGCCTTCGTCGCCAACGTTGGTGTTGTGACCGCCGTTATGCAGTTCCTTCTTCAGCGTATGGAAAATTTCCGAGCCGATGCGGACGGCGTCGCGCAGCGTTTCGGCGCCGACCGGGAGAATCATGAACTCCTGGAAGTCGATCGGGTTGTCGGCATGGGCGCCGCCGTTGATGATGTTCATCATCGGAACTGGCAGGACGTGGGCGCCGGCGCCGCCGACGTAACGATAAAGCGGCAGGCCGGCCGATTCGGCTGCAGCCTTGGCGACGGCGAGCGACACGCCGAGGATGGCGTTGGCGCCGAGGCGCGACTTGTTCGGCGTGCCGTCGAGCGCGATCATCGTCTTGTCGATATGGATCTGGCTTTCGGCATCGAAACCGCCGATCGCATCGAAGATTTCTGTGTTGACGGCTTCGACGGCCTTCTCGACGCCCTTGCCGAGGTAACGCTTGCCGCCGTCACGCAGTTCGACGGCTTCGTGTGCGCCGGTGGAGGCGCCCGACGGGACGGCCGCGCGGCCCATGGAACCGTCTTCAAGATAGACATCCACCTCAACGGTCGGATTGCCGCGGCTGTCGAGGATTTCGCGGGCGATGATATCGGTGATGGCGGTCAAGGGTCTCTCCCTGGGTTGCTATAAGGTGGGCGGCATGTGCCACTGAAAATGTCTCATAATCAGTGACACGAGAATTACATCCAAGCCATTTTCAGGCACAAGTCGCGTTTCGCGGCTTCCGAAGACCGATCAGGCGGCCTTCGCGATGGCATCCAGCGCCAGCAGCTTCTCAAGCAGCTGCGGCATGTCCTTCAGATAAACCATGTTCGGGCCATCGGACGGGGCGTTGTCCGGATCCTCATGGGTTTCCACGAAGACGCCGGCGACGCCGACGGCGACGGCCGCGCGGGCGAGAACCGGCACCATGGTGCGGTCACCGCCTGAAGACGCGCCCTGCCCGCCCGGCTGCTGCACGGAATGGGTGGCATCAAAGATCACCGGCGCCCCGGTGGAGGCCATGATCGGCAGCGAACGCATGTCGGAAACGAGCGTGTTGTAACCGAAGGAAGCACCTCGCTCGCACAGGAGCACATTCGGATTGCCGCTCTGGGTGATCTTGCTGAGCACGTTCTTCATGTCCCAAGGCGCCAGGAACTGGCCCTTCTTGACATTGATCACGCGCCCCGTATTGGCGGCGGCGACAAGCAGGTCGGTCTGGCGGGACAGGAAGGCCGGAATCTGCAGGATATCGACCGTTTCGGCGACGATCGCGCACTGCTCTTCCGTGTGGATGTCGGTCAGGACCGGGAAACCGAATTCCTTCTTGAGATCGGCGAAGATTTCCATGGTCTGATCGAGGCCGATGCCGCGCTTGCCGGAAATCGACGTGCGGTTCGCCTTGTCGAACGAGGACTTGTAGACGAGCCCGATGCCGAGCTTTCCGCACAGTTCCTTGAGCGCACCGGCCATCATGAAGGCATGGTCGCGGCTTTCCATCTGGCAGGGGCCGGCGATCAGCGACAGCTTGGCATTCTGCGCGAACACGACCTGACCAGCGCCCTCACCCACGACGACGCGCGAATTGGCAGTAACTTCCATAAGACTACTCCTCGAAGCCGAACAACACACCTTGTCCGGCAGCGGCGGACACGAGAACGCGGCCTTCCCTGCGGACGAATGCGACGTCATTAGCAGCAAGGGTTATCTCTGTCACGGCAAGATCAGCGGTCTTGAAGATCACCGCACGGCCGATAAGCCCGACATCGGCGATTGCAGAGCCGAGCGTAAACTCGGTCTGCAGCTCGTCATTGTTCAGGACGCGGATGCGAACATTGCCGGCTACAAGCTCCAGCCCGGTCGGCAGGAGATCCGCCTTGCCGAGCATGACCTGCTCGACCAGCGGCGAAAAATCGGACGGTGCTTCGGCGGACAGAATGATTTCACTCAAGCCGGTCACCATATTGGCGTGCCGCTCGAGCTCGCTGCGGTCCGCCGGCAGCGGATTGACCCGTTCGACGGCGAACATGAAGAAGTCGGGCGCGCGATCATCGCCTGCGAAGGCCAGGCGGAAGCTTGCCTCGGTTTGCGACCCGTCCGGCATGGGTACGCTGCGCGAGAATTCCAGCATTTCACCGGCTGACATGCCGCGCATCCTGAATCGCGCATGATCGGCCGTCGCGTCGATGGAAGATGCAACGATCGCCGACAGGCCTTGCCGGTTGCGCGCCTTGCGGAACGCGATGTCGCGTGTGGTGAAAACATTGCCGCGTTTCGCGGTCAGTCCCGCAAGGCGGCGATTGGCCACCGCCAGCGGCTCCAGGTAGCTGCCATCGGCAAAGAACACGCAAGCATTGGCGGTACCGAAAGGATGGAAAGCATCCGGCGCGACAGTAAAACCAAGGTCGGACAGCCGCGAACGCGCCGCCGCCAGTTCCTTCACCGGCAGCACGAGATGGTCGATCGTTCTTGCATTCACGCGGAAGCCCCCACTGTGCGGAATCGCGAAAGTACATTGGCAGCAGCTGAGCGCCGCGCAAGTGGTGCGATGCAAGATATCTGACAGTGATCTATGAAGAAAAAATCATCATACTTCACGAAAATTTAGGGACTTGTGGAACACATATGGAACATATAGGGTCCGTTCTGGATTTGTTTCCGACTCGGGATTTTGTTTTCCGACTCTCAAGGGTGCCGAACATGCTCACGCGCAAACAGCAGGAATTGCTTCTGTTCATTCACGAACGCATGAAGGAATCCGGCGTGCCGCCTTCCTTCGACGAAATGAAGGATGCGCTGGACCTCGCATCCAAGTCCGGCATCCATCGCCTGATCACCGCACTCGAAGAACGCGGCTTCATTCGCCGCCTGCCGAACAGGGCGCGCGCACTCGAAGTCATCAAGCTGCCGGAAGCCTATACACCGAGCCTGCAGCCGCGCCGTGGCTTCTCCCCGGGCGTCATCGAGGGCGGCCTCGGCAAACCGCAGCCGGCCCCTGCGCCGAAGCCGGCACCGATCGTTGCCGAGAATTCGAATTCCTCCACCGTCCCGGTGATGGGCCGCATCGCCGCTGGCGTGCCGATCTCGGCAATCCAGAACAATACACATGACATCGCTGTACCAGCCGAAATGCTCGGCTCCGGTGAGCATTATGCGCTCGAGGTCAAGGGCGATTCGATGATCGAGGCCGGCATTCTGGACGGCGATACGGTGGTGATCCGCAACGGCACCACGGCCAATCCGGGCGATATCGTCGTGGCGCTGGTCGATGACGAGGAAGCTACGCTGAAGCGCTTCCGCCGCCGCGGTGCGTCAATCGCTCTCGAAGCGGCAAACCCGGCTTATGAAACGCGCATCTTCCCGCCGGACCGGGTGAAGATCCAGGGCAAGCTGGTCGGCCTTATCCGCCGTTATCACTGAGGATCAGCCTAAAGGCCTCGGGTAGTTCCGAATCGAAAGCCCGGCTTCGCCAGTCGTAATGACGGTGCCGGTTCCAGGGGCGGTCTTCGCCTGCGAGAGCTGTCCGGACCAGCCATTTGCGGAAGTCGGACGTATCGCCAAGCGTGATTTCGAGTGCGCCCGTCTGGCGAAGCATGTTGCCGTTGACCATCAGCGCATCCGAACGGCAGGTGTCGAACCTGGCACGCGGCGCGACTACCAGATGGGCGACATCGCAGGCCATTCCCGCATACCGTCCATCTTCGACGACAGCGACGACGATACCGTTCTCCGTAACGATGGCGCACCAGGTGCGCGGCTGGCAGGTGAACTTCTCAGGCGAAATCTTTTCCATCTGCGCGCGTGCGGCGTTCAACGCCGCCGGCGTCAATGGTGCACGCCGATCCTGTTTGACCCGGAGAGGATCTGCCCCGGTGGACACAAGTTGCGGCCCGGCTGCATCGCCAATCATCAGCGCCCTTCGCCACTGATCGTAGATGAAATCCGGCGGCTTGGTCCGGTTGGTCAGTACGCGCTCACCTTCAAGCAGTGCCAGGGTCGTACCGTCCTCGGAGATCAGAAGCTCCGGCAGAGGCCGATCGCGTTCCTGCCACGACAGGACAAACGCCAGAGCGATGAACGGGGCACCCGCCAATCTGAGTTTCGTTCTGAGAAGCGTCAGCAGCAGGAAGCCTGCAGCAGCGAGGACCAGGAACCAGGCATGCTGGCGGCCGACGCCGACATCGCCTCCCCAGCCGGCGACGTGCTTGGCGATATCGATGACAAGTTCGAGGCCGAAACCCATCAGCTGGAGGAAAGGGCCTTCAAGACCGAAAGGCATCAGCAACATGCCCACCAGCCCGGCCGGCATGACGATGAACGAGATGACCGGCATGGCGGCCAGATTGGCGGCAAGCCCGTAAGTCGCGATACGATGAAAATGCTCGACGGAGAACATCGCGGTCGAGATGCCGCCGATCAGCGACGTTACGAAGATGCCGGCAACGAAGTTCCATGAACTCAATACCGGCGTCACTGCAGGGTGACGAAAGAGAGGCTTCTCGGGATCGCGCCCCTCCGACCGCCTTTTCCAGAGCGCATACCCTGCCACCAGCGCCACGGTGGCGGAGAACGACATCTGGAAGCTCGGCCCCAGGATTTCCGACGGCGCCATGGCGATGATGATCAGCGCGGAGATTGCGACGTTGCGCAGGCTGATTGATGGCCGGTCGAACAAGACCGCGACGAGCAGCACGGCCATCATGATATAGGCGCGTTCGGCAGACACGCCGAAACCCGAAATCAGATAATAGGCGGTCACCATCAGGAGTGCGCCGAAGGCAGCGATCTTCTTGATCGGATAAGCCTGGGCAAAGCCGGTAAACAGCGATAGGACGGTGCGGACGCCGACAAAGAAGATGCCTGCGGCAAGCGCCATGTTCAGCCCGGAAATGGCGATGATATGGGCAAGGCCGGCCAGCCGAAGCGCCTCCGTCGTTTCTTCGGAAATGGCGCGTCTCTCATCGGTGACGATCGCCGCCGCGAAAGCGCCCGCGTCACCCGGTACGGTCGCGCGGATGCGATTGCCGATCTCGCTTCGCAGAGCGAAAAGCTGCCTTTCGATCGCTGCAATCAGGCCTGTAGACGAGACCGGACCGGTCTCTTTCTTGGGCGCCCCATAAAAGAAGCCGACGGCGCCGATGCCGTCGTAAAAGGCCGAGAACCCGAAATCGTTCAGACCCGGCAATGCCGGTCCGGAGGGGGGCGACAGCCGCGCCCTGCCCGTCAGCCGCTCGCCGAGCTCCGCCGGAACGTGGCGGGCCGCCGCAAGCAGGCTCACCTTCTGCGGCTGGCGGCGGATTTCCGGATCGGTCGTGCCTTCGACCCGCACCAGGTAACGCCAGCGGCCGCGCGCGTCGACTTCGCGGCGCTCGACCACGCCTGTGACATTGGTCGTCACGGCAGAGTCGATCAGCACGGTGCCGCGCCGCCAGGTCTCGAATTCCGCAAGCATCATGCCGCCGAGGAAGAGCGCCATGCCGAAGGGTAAAAGACGCGGGACGCCAGCGTGGTGGCGATTGATCAACGCCGTCAGCGAAAGGACCAGAAAAGCAACAAGATAAGGCCAGAACGGCGGATCTTTGGCGAGCGTGAACCAGCACGTCGCTCCTGATCCGATCAAAACCGGCACAAAAAGAAAACCGTGCCCATAGGCGACCTCTTCCGCCAGCATCGACGGAATGCCTTGCCGCAAGCGCGTGGCGCGTCTCACTAGCCGACGGCACATGCCGCCTTCCGTGCGGCGCCCCGCAGGCGGAATCCGTCCGGGCAAAATTTGGCCGAAATCTTGATTCGAGCCTGAGTCGGATATTAAACGGTCGCGCGACGATACGGGCCGATCAGATATCAGCCCGCCTTCCTCCCCCCTTCCGGAAAAAGCATCATCCTCCCGCATGAAAATGCCCGCTCCGCCCTGCGGCGATCCCACGCCGCAATGCAACCTGCGCGCTTCTGTATGCGGCGTCAACTCTTTCTGAACACTCAGTAATCTATGAGTGTCAACCAGGCTTGCAACAGCAAGTTGGACATCAAACCATCAAGGGCTGCCCAAACTTTTTTCGCGCTGCACAAAATGCCATCACGACAGCTTGGCATCAGCATACGGATCATATAGCAAAGTGTGGGACGCTTAATTCTTGTGGCGCTTTTAGGGCGCCACGCCGCCAAAAGGTTGGAGGATCAGCATGACGGATAAAAGCGCAAATCTGGTAATCGGTGACAAGAAAGTCGACCTGGCTATCAAGTCCGGCACGATCGGCCCTGATGTGGTCGACATCGGTGCCCTCTACAAGCATACCGGTACCTTCACCTACGACCCGGGCTTCACCTCCACGGCGTCTTGCGAGTCCAAGATCACCTATATCGACGGCGACGAAGGCATTCTTCTGCACCGCGGTTATCCGATCGAGCAGCTTGCCGAACAGGGCGACTTCCTGGAAACCTGCTATCTGCTGCTGTACGGCGAACTGCCGACCGCTGCGCAGAAGAAGGACTTCGATCATCGCGTCACCATGCACACGATGGTGCATGAGCAGATGAGCCGCTTCTTTACCGGCTTCCGCCGCGACGCCCATCCGATGGCCGTCATGTGCGGCTGCGTCGGCGCGCTGTCGGCCTTCTATCACGACTCGACCGACATCACCGATCCGCACCAGCGCATGGTCGCTTCGCTGCGCATGATCGCCAAGATGCCGACGCTCGCCGCCATGGCCTACAAGTACCATATCGGCCAGCCCTTCGTTTACCCGCAGAACAATCTCGACTACGCGTCGAACTTCCTGCGCATGTGCTTTGCCGTACCGTGCGAAGACTATGTGGTGAACCCGGTTCTCGCCCGCGCAATGGACCGTATCTTCACGCTGCATGCCGACCACGAGCAGAACGCCTCGACCTCGACCGTTCGTCTGGCCGGCTCTTCGGGCGCCAACCCGTTTGCCTGCATCGCGGCCGGCATTGCCTGCCTCTGGGGCCCGGCCCATGGCGGCGCCAACGAAGCAGCGCTCAACATGCTGCAGGAAATCGGCACAGTCGATAAGATCCCGGAATACATTGCCCGCGCCAAGGACAAGAACGACCCGTTCCGTCTGATGGGCTTCGGTCACCGCGTCTACAAGAACTACGATCCGCGCGCCAAGATCATGCAGAAGACCACGCATGAAGTTCTCGGCGAACTCGGCCACAAGGACGATCCGCTTCTGCAGGTCGCCATGGAGTTGGAGCGTATCGCGCTCACCGACGAATACTTCATCGAAAAGAAGCTCTACCCGAACATCGACTTCTATTCGGGCATCACGCTGAAGGCGATGGGTTTCCCCACCACCATGTTCACCGTGCTCTTCGCCCTCGCCCGCACCGTCGGCTGGATCGCCCAGTGGGCCGAAATGATCGAAGATCCGCAGCAGCGTATCGGCCGCCCGCGTCAGCTCTACACGGGCGAAGCTCAGCGCGATTACGTTCCGGTTTCCAAGCGCTAAGCCGCTTCGAACGCGATCAACACCGAAACCCGGTCAGCGATGGCCGGGTTTTTGTTTATGCTGGTTTGGGAATAGCCATAGGTGGCGTCGAAAGCGGGAGCAACGGCATGCCAGTATTCGAGCTTCCGAAGATCATCACGCATAACCACCATCCCGATGGCGTCCTTCTCGCCAATGTCTGCGATCTGCCCTTGGCCGACGCCGAAAAGGTGATGTCACGCCAAAGAGCCGCGACCGGCCGGCCGCTCAAGGCGAACTACCTCCAGCGAAGATTCGAGACCGAAGCCTGGCTGATCGACGCGCGCAAACATCTCCTCGGACCAACGCCGAGGCATAGGCCGATCTACTTCTTTCTGGGTGATTTCACAGACAATTCTGATCCCGAGCGGCCCTGCTCGCTGGTCATGCCGCTCGACGCCTTTCCGCCGGACGTCCTGACCTTCACCTTTCCCGATAGCATGGCGAGCTTCGCGTTCGGAACGCTGGACAAACATGCCCATGAGCGCAGGCCGTATCACGGCCGTGTCTTCACGCTCCGGGAGATCGTCGATGTGGTGCGGGAATTCGGGTTCCCCGATCGGAACGTGGATACGGATCGCTTCATCGAAGTTCAGGTATGGGACGACAAGCCGGTTCTCGACTTCATCGAACGGGATTTTCCCTCAGCCGCGCCCACCGGCAATCCGGCCTAAAACCACGCCCGCAGCCGCCTCACCGGGAGGCACGGGCACCTGCAGCCGCTGCCAGGTCAGATCGAAACCTTCCAACATCGCCCGCCGCTGCGCAGTATCGGTAGACAGCCGCTCTGCCCAACGGCAGAGGCTGCCCGGCCGTACCACGTCATTGACATATTCCGGAACGATCGCGTAGTCGGCGATCAGGTTCGGCAGCGCGCCGGTCCATGTCTTGATACGGCCGGCGAGAAGCTTGATCAGCCAATCGGTTTTGTAGGCGGAAACGACCGGCACGGTTGCCAGCGCCAGTTCGAGAATCACCGTGCCGGAGGCCGCAAGCGCTGCATCCGCCTCAGCGAAGGCGGCCCATTTGCCGTCCGCGTCGATGGTGATTTCCGGCGTGATCGGCAGGGATGCCGCAAGTTCACGGACCAGTTTTTCGCGGCGGGGCACGGTCGGCAGCAGGAAACGGGTTTCGCCGTTGCGCTCCACGAACTCCCGGGCTGCTTCGCCGAAGACCGGCAACAGCGACTTGATCTCCGCAGCGCGCGAACCCGGCAGGAGCAGGATCGTCTTTTTGTCGCCGGCCGTTTTGACCGGCCGCTCGGCGCGGATGCCGCGTACCTTCAAAAGCGCGCGATCGTCGGTCAGTCGATGACCGACAAAGGTCGTTTCCGGCCCTCCCAGCCGTTTCATGACCTCCGGCTCAAATGGCAGGACGGCAAGGACGTGATCAACATAAGGGAGCATCGCCTTGGCGCGATATTCCTTCCAGGCCCAGACACTGGGGCAGACGTAGTTGACGATCGGCAGATCCGGCAGCGCGGCGCGCACCTTCTTCGCCACCCGATGGGTGAAATCCGGGCTGTCGATGATGATCAGCACATCGGGCTTGGCGGCAATGATAGCGGCCGCGGTCTGGTTGATGCGGCGGATCAGGTTCGGCAGGCGCGCCAGAACCTGGGTCAGACCCATGATCGACAATTCCGAGAAATCGAACAGCGAAACCAAGCCCTGGCTTTCCAGCGCATCGCCGCCGACGCCGACCAGCGTCACCGGGCCGTCATGAGCCGCCTTGAGCGCGGCAACCAGATCGCCGCCCAGGAGATCGCCGGAGACTTCACCCGCGATGACACCGATGGTCAGAGACTTGCCCATGAACTCTCCTCCTGCCGCAGGCCGTCTTTCAAGCCCGGATCAATGCCATAGACGAAGATGCCGGCCGCATTCGCTGCAGCAACGACCTTCTCTTCTTCCAGTACAAGCGCGCGACCTGCCTCGACAGCAATCCCCGCGAGCCCGGCTCTGACGGCATTCTCGACCGTGGAAGGACCGATTGTCGGCAGATCCGCGCGCATATCCTGCTGCGGTTTGCATAACTTGACGATCACACCCTTGCGGCGCTGCGAAATGCGGCCTTCGGCGCGCAGGGCGGCGACACGTTCCAGCATGCTGTCCGTGCCTTCGACGCCTTCCAGAGCCACGACCCGTCCACCGACGCTGACGGCGCCCTGGCCAATATCGAGTTCGCCGAGCCGGCGCGCGGCTTCGGAGGCTTTGGCGATGTCGCGCAGGTCGTCATCGGAAGCGGCGTGCGCGCCGAGCGACCCGGCCTTTGCGAGCAGCCCCGGTGCGATCTCATGCGCGCCGATGACGCGGCAGCCTTGCGCTTCCATGACGCCGATCGCCACTTGCAGCAACGCATCGTCGCCGCCCGCGACCAGTGCCCGAACGATCTTCGGGACGGTACGCAACGTCTTCCATGTGGGACGAATGTCGCGCCAATCCGGCCGGCGTTTGACGCCACCGGATAACACAACCCGGTCTATGCCGTAGGTCTTCAGGATATTGCTGAACGCCGCCATGTCGGCGATGCCCATAGGAACTGCGTCGAAACTCTCGAAACGCTCTTCCGCCTCGTTGCGGAGCAATATGACCAGCGGATTTTCACCGGCCGCCCGCGCCGCCTCGGCCAGATGTCGGGGGAGGAAACCTCTTCCCGCGATGATCGCCAGCCGGCCCTTCAGCGCGTCACGGTGACCGGGCGAAGAGCCGGACATGCAGATCAACCCTTGCCGCGGAAAGGCGACGAAAGCGCGCGATCGCTGTCGGCAGCGATGAAATCGAGGATTTCCATCGCTTCCTTGCAATCGGCATATTCGTCGCGAACGGCGGCGGCGTTGTTGCGGACATTGCCTTCGCCTTCGAAGATCGCCTTGAAGGCGCGGCGAACGATGTGGATGGTCGAGCGCTCGATACCGGCGCGGGTCATGCCGACGACATTGAGGCCGCCGAGGACGCCCGGATTGCCGTTCAGCATGCCATACGGGATCACGTCGTAGTTGACGGCCGTCAGACCGCCGATAAATGCCTGCCGGCCGATGCGGGTGAACTGGTGCACCGCGCAGCCGCCGCCCAAAATGGCGCGATCGGCGACATGCACATGGCCGGCCAGCATGACATTGTTCGACATGATGATATCGCTGCCGAGCTGGCAATCGTGTGCGACATGCGAATTGGCCAGGAAGAGGCAGTTGTCGCCGACCACCGTCTTGCCGCCGCCGCCGACCGTGCCGCAATTCATCGTCACGCCTTCGCGCATCGTGCAATTGTCGCCAACCGTCAGAGACGAGCCAGCGCCAGCCTCGTGAAGGCTCTGCGAGGCACCGCCAATAACCGCCATTGGGAAGATCCGGCTATTGCGGCCGATCTCGGTATTGCCGGTTACGACGGCATGGGACACGAGTTCAACGCCGTCCTTCAGCACGACATGCGGGCCGACATGCGAGAACGGGCCAACGACCACGTTCTCACCGATTACGGCGCCATCTTCCACCACGGCCATCGGGTGGATGCGTGCTGTGGCAGCGATCCTGCTCATTCCTCGCCCTTACGCATCATCGCGCCGATATCGGCTTCGGCGACAAGAACGCCATCCACCTTGGCGTCGCAATGGAATTTCCAGATATTGCCGCGCTGCTTCTGCTTGACCACGTGATATTCAACGCGATCTCCCGGCACGACCGGCTTGCGGAAACGGGCGTTGTCGATCGTCATGAAATAGACGAGATAACCGCCTTCGCCTTCCTTGCGGGCACAGATCGCACCAGCCGTCTGGGCCATCCCCTCGACCAGCAGAACACCCGGCATGATCGGCCGTTCCGGAAAATGGCCGGCAAAATGTGGTTCGCTGGCAGTCACGTTCTTGATGCCGATCGCCGACTGGTCGCCATTGATCTCGATGATCTTGTCGACCAGAAGAAACGGATAACGATGAGGCAGCAGCTTCATGATTTCCTGAATGTCGGCCGCGCCGAGCTCCGGCTTGGTCTCATCAGTCATTGTTCTTCTCTCCTTTACGCTTTGCCCGCTCATCCGATTGTGCCATTTTTTCTGCCATCTCGCGGAGGAAATCCTTGATCGGCCGAGCCGGAATGCCTCCATAGACAGCACCGGCGGGCACCGAACCGACAACGCCACTGAAGGCTGCGAGTTGCACCCCGTCGCCGATCGAAATATGCCCGTTGATCGCAGCCGCGCCGCCGATCAGCACCCCATCACCGATCCTGGTCGAGCCGGCAATACCCACACCCGCAGCGATGCCGCAATGGCGGCCGATGCGGACATTGTGCGCGACTTGCACCTGGTTGTCGATCTTGGTGCCTTCGCCGATGACCGTATCATCCATCGCACCACGATCGATCGTGGTATTGGCACCGATCTCGACATTATCCTGGATGATCACCCGGCCGATCTGGACGAGTTTCAGCATGCCTTTTGGACCCGGCGCATTGCCGAAACCATCCTGGCCGATCCGCGCGCCATTATGGATAATGACATTGTTGCCGATCAGGGCCGCAATCACGCTGGCGCCCGAGGCCACGGTGCAGTCGCGGCCAATCTTGACGTCCGCACCGATCACGCTGCCAGCGCCAATCCGGGTGCCGGCGCCGATCTCGACGCGTGCCCCGACAACCGCCATGGGTTCGACCTCCACGCCGGGCTCAAGCTTCGCGGTTGGATCGACATAGGCTGCAGGAGAAATACCGGGTGGTGCCGAGGTAACCGGCGTCGGACGCATTGCCTTGGGATGCAGAATGGCGCCCGCGACCGCAAACGCCGTCATCGGCGCCTTGCAAAGCAGAACGGGGATATGATCCGGAACGATCGAACGGATCGACGCATCGCAAAGAATTGCGGAAGCGCGACAGGTTTCCAGCTCATCCCGGCTCTTGCGGGACATGATATAGCAGATCTGTCCTTCGACGGCGCGACCGACCGGAGCGATCGAACGGATCGACCGGTCGCCGGCGCTTTCATCAAGTAGTTCGGCCCCAAGACGGATGGCCAGCTCACGCAGGCTCACACCGTGATGGGGCGGAAAAAATTCGTTGGCGTCCATCAGGCCACAACTCCGGCATAAATTTCAGCCCGCCGAAGCGGGCTGAAACGATCAGAACTGGTTCGCCATGCTGAACCGGAATTCCTGAACCTCGTCGAAGTCTTCCTTGAGGATAGGCTTGGCGTAGTCGACGCGAAGGTTGCCGAACGGCGAGGCCCACATAATGCCCGCGCCGACAGACGCGCGCCACGACATGCCGGTGCCCTGAGCGGTCGAAGTGCCCATATTCACGTCGTTGCCGTAAAGCGTGCCGGCATCGGCAAAGGCTGCCAGACGAAGACCGAAGTCTTCCGGGAAAGCCGGCATCGGCATCGATACTTCAGCCGAAGCAGTGAAGTAGGTCGTACCGCCGAGACCATCACCTTCCTGCGCCGAACCAGACTTGACGGCGCGCGGGCCGATACCGTTGTTCTTGAAGCCGCGAATCTGACGGCCACCGATAATGAACTGATCGTAGACGTGCAGATCATCGCCCGTCGAAACGACATGGCCTGCACCAACAGCCAGCGAACCGATCAGATCGGCTTCGGTCGAGAGCGTGTGGAAGTAACGGGCACGACCGGAAATCTTGTAGAAATCGGAATCGCCACCGAGGCCCGCGTATTCGTGCGTAACTGTCGCATAGATACCGTCACGCGGCAGCGTCTGGCTGTCGAGCGTGTTGTAGGTCAGCGTCTGCGATACCGACGAAGATACGAAGTCTTCCTGGTTGATCATGTCAATGTAAGGATAGGACAGCCGGTCGTCTGCCGTAAACGGAAGACTATCGGCACCGAATGCCCCATCGTTCTTGTACTTGATCTGCTTGTAGGTGTAGCGGAACGTGGTCGCCAGATTGTCGGTGATCGGCGCGGTGACGCGCAGCGTGACACCCTGTTCCTCATACTTGTAATAGTCGTTCGAAGAGGTCTGGCTCTTGAAGAGGTCGAAACCGGCTGCGAGACGATAGCCGAGGAAATAAGGCTCGGTGAACGAGATGTTGTAGGTGCGCGAATCGTCCAGACCACCACCGACGGCAACACGGATGTACTGGCCGCGGCCGAGGAAGTTCTTTTCTTCGATCGACGCTTCGAGCATCAGACCGTTGCCGTTATCGCCCGGCGAGTAACCGGCACCGATACCAAACGAACCGGTCGACTGGTCTTCGACGTCAACAACAACGACGACACGGTCCGGTGACGAACCCTGCGCTGTCGAGATATTGACGGTCGTGAAATAACCGAGAGCCTCAAGGCGACGCTTGGCGCGCGAGATCATTTCCTGGTTGAAGGCGTCGCCTTCGCTGAAATCGAATTCGCGGCGAATGACGTAGTCGCGCGTGCGGGTGTTGCCGCGCACTTCGATGCGCTCGACATAAGCGCGTTCGCCCTGA
This sequence comes from Neorhizobium populisoli, assembly GCF_019430945.1. GTDB lineage: Bacteria > Pseudomonadota > Alphaproteobacteria > Rhizobiales > Rhizobiaceae > Neorhizobium > Neorhizobium populisoli. Next base: position 265,610 of record NZ_JAHYCB010000001.1, read on the forward strand.
TCGACCACGTAGGAAACGCCGATCGTATTGTTGCCCATGTTACGGTCGCCGCGCGGCGTTACGCGAGCAAAAGGATAACCGGCAGCAGCAACGCGCTTGGAGATCGCCTCCATGCTCTTCTGGATTTCACGCGAATCGTAGGTATTGCCCTGGCGAGTCTGAACCAGACCCTGAAGATCGGCGCCACTGACACCCTGGATCGTCGAATCGACGTTAACGGCGCCGTATTCGTAGCGCTGGCCTTCTTCGACAGTGAACGTGATATTGTACTGGTTGCTTGCCTCGTCCAGAACCGCATTCGAAGAGATGACGCGGAAATCCGGATAGCCGTGATTGTAGTAGAACTGGCGCAGCGCTTCTTCGTCGGCGCGCAGCTTGGCGTCGCTGTAGATGTCCTTGCGGGTCAGGAAGGACAGCGGGCCGGATTCCTTGGTGAGGATGACAGCCTTGAGGCGACCTTCGCCATAGGCCTTGTTACCCGTGAAGGTGATATCGGCGATCTTGGTGCGGTCGCCTTCATTGATAACGAAAGCGAGGTTCACGCGACCCTGGCCGACCGGCGCAGTCTGCGTCGTGACCTGCACGTCGCTACGGCCAATCGCAGAATAGGCCTGGCGGATACGCTCGATATCGGAATTGATCGTATTCTGGCTGTAAGGGCTGAGCGGCTGCGTCTGAACGGCCTGCTCGAGCTTGTCGTCGGTAATCTTGCGGTTGCCGTTGAAAACGACCTGGTTGACCAGCTGGTTTTCATTGACCGTTACGACGAGCGTGCTGCCGGAAACGGCAATCTTGACGTCCGAGAAATAGCCCGTGGCATAAAGCTTACGGACGGACTCGTCGATGTCGCCATTGGAAAAATTGACACCTGGACGAATCGTCAGGTTGGAACGAACGGCTGCATCGCCGGTCCGCTGAGCGCCGCGGACCTGCACGCTGCGGATAACCGCAGCTTCGGCAGAAAGGGCGGAAGCAAGTACCAGTACACCTGCGCCTGAAGTCACAACACTAGCAGACAGCGCAAACGCCGACACTGCGTTCAAAAACTTTGAACCAGCCTTCATTTCAATTCTTACCTTTTCCCGTTGTCCCTCGGCGGGTAGCCCCCGACTCCGGCCACGTGTGTCGTTTTACCTTCTTTTGCCCTACAAGCAAGCGATCGCGTTAATTTCTGTTTACTTCCTTTGAAGGCGTGGCCCAATCGCCACGCACTCTTCGAATTATGGTGAATAAACAGTTTATTCCGGCACTTGAGCCCCGTTACCCGATCAGATTGCTTATGTCATTGAAGGTCGCGAAAACCATCAAGCTTAACACCATGGCCAGACCGATCCGGAAAGCGATTTCCTGCGCCCCTGCCCCCAGTGGTTTGCCGCGAACGGCCTCGATTGCATAAAACACAAGATGGCCGCCGTCCAGCACCGGAACCGGCATTAAATTAAGAAGTCCAATAGAAACAGATAGAACGGCTGCAAGCTGTACCACCGCGGCAAAACCGAGCGATGCCATCTGGCCAGACGCCTGCGCGACGCGCACCGGTCCACCCAGCTGATCGGCCTTCATGCGGCCCGTCACGAGGTTGCCGATATAGCGGAACGTGCCGGTGATGATATGGCCGGTCTCGATGACGCCCTGCCCGACGGCCTGGACCGGCGAGAAGGTTTCGACCCGGAAATTGCCGCGCTGTTCGTTGGTGACGATGCCGATCAGGCCGAGTTCGACCTTGTTGCCGAACTGGTCGGTGATCTCGGTACGCTTCGGAACCATGGGCAGATCGAGATCCTTGCCGTCGCGCTCGACGGTCACGATGATCTGCGTTTCGGGCCGGATGCTGACGTAACGGCGAACATCGTCGAAGGTGTAGATCTTCGAGCCGTCGAGGGCGACCAGCCGGTCGCCCGGCTGCACGCCGGCTGCCTGGGCAGCGCTGTTCGGCTGCACCTCGGCAACGACCGGATCAGCCACGACCTTACCGTAGACGCTGAAAAGCACGGCAAAGATAGCGATGGCGAGGATGAAGTTGGCGATCGGCCCGGCCGCGACGGTGGCTGCCCGCTTCCAGAGCTTGGCACCGGCCAGTGTCTGCGCCTTCTCATCTTCGCTCATGCCTTGCAGGCCGCTCGCATCCGGCATGCTGGCCACGTCGTCGTCGCCGTAGAACTTTACATAGCCGCCGAGCGGGATCGCGGAGAGTTTCCAGCGCGTGCCGTGGCTATCCGTCACCCCCACTAGTTCGGGACCGAAGCCGACCGAAAAGGCGGTGACGCGAATACCGCTCCAGCGACCGACGAGGTAATGTCCCATCTCGTGCACGAAGACGAGCAGCGACAGGACAAGGATGAAGGGGATGATGTAGCCCGTTAAGAAGCTGATTATGGCCATCAAGGTTTCCGTTTCAAAATTCGCTCGGTCGCAAGGGCCTCAGAATCCGAACAGGAAGCGTGCAACCGAAATCTCAGCATGGCCTGTGGAGGCCGTATAGGCAAGCGTCAGCAAAAACGCCGCGAAACAGGCAAAAACGAGGCCGTCGACACGGTCCATCACGCCGCCATGTCCCGGAATGAGACGGCTTGAATCCTTCACGCCGAACCGGCGCTTGATGAAGGATTCGAAAAGATCGCCGATCTGGCTTGCAACCGACAGCACAAAAGCGATTGCCACGGTCCAGATCGACAACCGCGAAAACACGCCCAATGTCAGCAGCGAACTCGCTATCACGCCGGAGACCGTACCGCCGATCGCGCCCGACCATGTCTTGCCGGGAGAGATTCTCGGCGCAAGTTTTGGCCCTTTCAGGGCGCGGCCGACGAAATAGGCAAGGATGTCCGTCGCCCACACCACCGCGAAGATGAAAAGCGTGGCGACGAAACCGGCCTGATCCTCACCGCGGATCGCGGCAAGCGAGGTGGCGCTGAGGCCGGCATAAAAGATCCCGCCGGGCAGCCACCAGTTGGCCCAGCCCAACAGAGCGAACAAGATCGCGGTGATCGTAGCTCCACCCAGCAGGGGAATGGCATAGGTACCGTCACCGAAAGCGATATCGGCGGCGATCAGAACAACGGTCAGCCAGCCGAAGGCATTGGAGCGGAAATTCCGCTCCGCGAGACGGGTAATCGTTGACCATTCGTAATAGATCAAAACGCCCATCAGGGCGGCAACGACCTCGAACCAGAAACCGCCATACCAGGTTGCGGCCAGCACGACGATGGCGAGCACGATGGCTGAGAGGATGCGCCGTTTGAGCTCCGGGCTCATCAGCCGCCCACCGCAGCGGTCTTGTTCGACAGGCCACCAAACCGGCGATCACGCGAGGCAAAGATCTTCAGCGCTTCGAAGAAGAGATTACGGTCGAAATCCGGCCAGTAATCCGGCAGGAAAACGAGCTCGGAATAGGCTGCCTGCCAGAGCAGGAAGTTCGACAGCCGCTCTTCGCCGCTGGTGCGGATGATGAGGTCGGGATCGGGAATGCCGGCCGTGTCCAGGCTGCGGCTGATGCTGTCCACGTCGATATCCGACGCCTTCAGCGCCCCCGATTCGATATCGCGGGCAAGCTTGGCAAAAGCGCGGGCGATCTCGTTGCGGGCGCCGTAATTGAAGGCGATGACCAGCGTCAGGCCGGTATTGTGTCTTGTCGTATCCTCTGCTTCGAGCAGAAGCGGCAGGATATCGCCGCGCAGGTTTTCGCGCTCGCCGATCACCCGGATGCGGATGTTCTCGCGGTGAAGTTCAGCCAGGTCGCGGCGGATGAAGCGGCGCAGAAGACCAAGGAGATCGTGGACTTCCGCTTCCGGACGCGTCCAGTTCTCCGAGGAAAAAGCAAACAGCGTCAGATACCTGACGCCGGCATCACCTGCAGCCTTCACAGTCTCGCGAACCGCTTCGACACCCTTTGTATGGCCGATCGTACGGGGGAGCCCGCGCTTGTTAGCCCAGCGTCCGTTGCCATCCATAATGATCGCAACGTGTTGAGGGATGATCGCAAGTTCGGGGTTCGCCATATTTTATGCAGTTCCTTTGGCGGCCAAATCAAACGCAAGCAAATGCGTCGTATTAGACCTGCATGATTTCCTTTTCTTTGTCCGCAAGCAAGCGGTCGACTTCGGAAATCGTATCATCCGTCATCTTCTGCACTTTGTCCGATTGCGAGCGGCTCTCGTCCTGACCGATTACGCCGTCTTTTTCGGCTTTTTTCAGGCCGTCCATGGCGTCACGACGCACGTGGCGGGCGGCAACCTTGGCTTTTTCGGCATAATCATGCGCAACCTTGACCAGCGACTTGCGGCGCTCCTCGTTGAGCTCAGGCAGCGGGATGCGCAGGTTCTGGCCGTCCATGATCGGATTGAGGCCGAGATTCGATTCGCGAATGCCCGTATCGACGGCACGCACCATCGCCTTGTCCCAGACGGAAACCGACAGCATGCGCGGCTCGGGAACGGTGATGTTGGCAACCTGGTTCAGTGGTACGCGCGAACCATAGGCTTCGACCATGACCGGGTCGAGGACGTTTGCAGAAGCGCGGCCGGTGCGCAGCGATGCAATGTCGCTCTTGAAGGCGGAGACAGCGCCTTCCATGCGGCGCTTGATGTCGTTGAGATCTGGTGCTTTGCTGCTCATCGGAAAACTCCCGTATTGTTGTTCTTGCGATCGTGCTCGCGTTTCACTGCCATCGTAATCGCGTTTCGCTGCGATCCAGGTCGCGTCTCAATTGTCCGTTACGATGGTCTTGCGACCGCCGCCGGTCAAGATTTGCGCGAAACCGCCCTTCTCGTGGATCGAGAAAACGATGATCGGAATGGTGTTTTCGCGGGCGAGCGCAACGGCGGCCACGTCCATGACGGCAAGGCCTTTTTCCAGCACTTCGCTATGGGTGAGCGTGTCGAAACGGGTGGCGTTCGGTTCCTTCTTCGGGTCGGCGGAGTAGATGCCGTCCACCTGGGTGCCCTTGAAGATCGCCTCGGCGCCGATTTCGGCAGCGCGCAGTGCTGCAGCCGAATCGGTGGTGAAGAACGGATTGCCGGTGCCGCCAGCGAAGATCACCACCCTGCCCTGCGCCAGATGATGCAGCGCCTGGCGCTGCGAGAAGCTTTCGCAGATTTCCGGCATGGAGATGGCCGAGAGGACGACCGTATCGATGCTGAGCTTGCGCAACGAGGTCGCCAGCGCCAGTGCGTTGATGACGGTGCCGAGCATGCCCATATGGTCGCCGGTGACGCGGTCGCCGCCCTTGGAGGCCACTGCGACGCCGCGGAAAATGTTGCCGCCGCCGACGACCACGCCAACGTCAACGCCCATGGAGCGCGCTTCGGCAATGTCGGAGGCGATCCGGTCAGCGACGGTGACGTCGATGCCGAAACCCTGGCTGCCCATCAGAGCTTCACCGGAGGCCTTGAGCAGAACGCGCTTGTAGAGAGGCTGAGGCGACATGGGAGCTCCTTGAATTCAATACGGCTTACGGACGCCAAACGGCTTGCGGATACACGAAGGGCACCGGCTTGTCACCCGGTGCCCTTCGGCTTTTTAATCGCTTTAGATGGCGACGCTCACCTTTTCCGTGGATTGGTGAACGGTCCATGCCCATCTCGTGCTGATGCCCCGAGGCCGAACATCCGGCCCCGGCGAGCGCATCGAGACGATATCAGCCCTTGGCGACGGCTGCGACTTCAGCCGCAAAATCCGAAGCTTCCTTTTCGACGCCGTCGCCGAGCAGGAGGCGGGCCATGCCGGTGACTTCGATATGAGCGCCGGCGAGCTTTTCAGCATCCTTGACGGCCTGACCAACGGTCACGTCCGGGTTGATGACGAAAGCCTGCGACAGAAGAGCGACTTCTTCGAAGAACTTGCGCATGCGGCCTTCGACCATCTTTTCGATGATGGCTTCCGGCTTGCCGGATTCGCGCGACTGCTCGATGAAGACATTGCGTTCGCGTTCAGCGACAGCAGCATCGACTTCTTCCGAGCGGATGGCGAGCGGGTTCGTGGCGGCAATGTGCATGGCGATCTGACGGCCGAGCGAGGTCAGGACTTCCTTGTCGCCGACCGACTTCAGGGCAACGAGAACGCCGAGCTTGCCGATGCCGTCGCCGGCAGCGTTATGCACGTAGGTCGCGACAACGCCGTGCTCGACTTCGAGCTTGGCCGAACGACGCAGCGTCATGTTTTCGCCGATCGTGGCGATCGCGTCCTTGATGGTGTCGGCAACCGGCTTGCCGGAGGCCGGATAGGTCGCAGCAGCGATCGCATCGACGGTGCCGTCGGTGGAAAGAGCAACGTTTGCAATGCCGCGAACGAGGTCCTGGAAGGCATCGTTACGGGCAACGAAGTCGGTTTCGGAGTTGAGCTCGACGACGACAGCCTTGTGGCCGGCGCTGGCAATACCAACCAGACCTTCGGCAGCGGTACGGCCCGACTTCTTGTCGGCCTTGGAAATGCCCTTGGCGCGCAGCCAGTCGATAGCCGCTTCGATGTCGCCGTTGTTTTCGGCAAGCGCCTTCTTGCAGTCCATCATGCCTGCGCCAGACTTTTCGCGCAGTTCCTTCACCAGTGCAGCGGTGATCTCAGCCATTGTCGTGCCTCTTGTCGGTTAGTTGCCTACCGCCGGAAACGTCGGCAGACTCAAGGTTTTGGGAACGAATGTACCCGGAAATATGACATCGTGATGAAGATCACCACGTTGGCGACCACCTCGACAACGGCCGAAAGGCCAAGGAAGCGTATCGCCTTAAACGACGAGGCCAGGGATGGGTATCTCTGGCCTCGATCGAATTTCCAGCAAAGAGGAGCGGATACCGCTCCCGGTTGCTTCTTAGGCTTGGGCTTCTGCTTCAGCTTCGCCTTCGAGCGCCGGCTCGACCGGAGCTTCAGCCATGCCGCCGAGATCGCGACCCGAAGCGCCCTGCTGGCGAGCGATGCCGTCGATGGCGGCGCGAGCGATCAGGTCGGTGTAGAGAGCGATGGCGCGCGAAGCGTCGTCGTTACCCGGGATCGGGTAGTCGATGAGGTCCGGATCGCAGTTCGAGTCGATGATGGCGACGACCGGGATGCCCAGGCGCTTCGCTTCGTCGATAGCGATCTTTTCCTTGTTGGTGTCGATGATGAACATCAGGTCCGGAGTGCCGCCCATGTCGCGGATACCGCCGAGAGCCTTGTCCAGCTTCTCGCGTTCGCGCTCGAGGTTCAGGCGCTCCTTCTTGGAGTAACCGGACTGTTCCGAGTTCAGGATCTCGTCGAGCTTGCGCAGACGGGCGATCGAGTTCGAAATGGTCTTCCAGTTGGTCATCATGCCGCCGAGCCAGCGGGAGTTGACATAGTACTGGGCAGAACGCTTGGCCGAGTCAGCGATCAACTCGGAAGCCTGACGCTTGGTGCCGACGAAGAGAACGCGGCCGCCACGGGCGACGGTGTCGGACACGACCTGCAGGGCGCGCGACAGCATCGGAACGGTCTGAGCCAGGTCGATGATGTGGATGTTGTTACGATCGCCGAAGATGTACGGCTTCATCTTCGGGTTCCAGCGGTGAGTCTGGTGGCCGAAGTGAACGCCTGCTTCGAGAAGCTGGCGCATAGAGAAATCGGGCAATGCCATGCCTTGTTATCCTTTTCCGGTTGAACCTCCGCAAGGCGAACAGCATCTTCTTCGAAGATGCCACCGGGCGGAAAAGCCGGATTTCTCCCGGACGATCCCATGCCTTACGTGTGGAATGCCGGTGCCCATACAGGCGATCTGGCACAATTGCAAGCGCAGTCTGAAAAATCCGACATGCTTCTCCAGAGGCGCGCACCGTTGCTCAGCGCGCCAAAGCATCACGCGGGAAACCGGAGGCGAGGCTATCGATGAATTTTCGCACCGCGAGCGGAAGGCCCTTCCTCGTGGTGAAGACGAGATGGACGACGCCCGTCACGCCCCGCCAGGCCGGTAGAACTCGCACGAGCGTGCCCGCCGCGATCGCGTCGCGGCAGGAGTGATCCGGCAGAAGCGCAACACCGAGGCCTGCGATCGCCGCCGTCCGCACGATCCCGAAGTCGGCGCAGCCCATTCGTGGAAGATGACGAAGGGTATGCCGCCGGCCGTCATCGGTTTCGAGATGCCAGTCGATCTCGTTCGCATCGTCGCTTGTCGCCAGAATCGGCAGATCGGACAATTGTCCGATATCGGCAATCCGGCTTGCCAGCTGCGGGCTTGCGACCAGGATGCGGACGGAATGCCCGAGCGAACGCATCGTCAGGGACGCATCGCTGTCCAGTGACGAACGAACGCGCAGCGCCACGTCGATCCGCTCCTCGATGAGATCCACCGCACGATCCAGCGCCACGATCTGCAGGCGGACTTTCGGATACATCTCCAGGAATTTGGTCACGAGGCCGGAAATCGGTTCCACCATGCCCGTCGGACAGCTGATGCGGATGACGCCATGCGGCTCCGACTGCGCTTCGGCCACCAATGTCTCGGCTCGCTCCGCTTCGGTGATCATCGCCTTGCACCGTTCGTAGAAAGACTGGCCGATATCGGTCACCCGGAAGCGGCGGCTCGATCGCTCGATCAGCCGGACGCCGAGCCGGGCTTCGAGGCCCGCGATCCGCCGGCTCAGTTTCGATTTCGGCTCCCTCAAGACACGGCCGGCGGCCGCAAAGCCGCCATGCGTGACCACTTCGGCGAAATAGACCATGTCGTTGAGATCGGCACGCATCATCGTTCTCCATTTGGAACGCTGGTTATCATTTTTGCTGACTATTCGCATCATCGTTCTGAAAATATCTTTCTTCGCATCGGCAACGAAGCCGAAGCAAAGGAAAATTTCGATGACAAAGATGTTTGAAAACAAGGTCGTGGTGGTCACCGGCGGCACCAGCGGCATCGGCCTCGCCACCGCCAAGGCTTTTTCGGCAGAAGGTGCATCGGTCTTCATCACCGGCCGCCGCAAGGACGCTCTCGATGCCGCCGTGAAGAAGATCGGCGGGCAGATCACCGGTGTACAGGGCGACATGAGCCGGCTTGCCGATATCGACCGTCTCTATGACGCGGTTCAGCAGAAGCATGGCCATATCGACGTGGTGTTCGCCAATGCCGGGGGCGGCGAATTCGCGGCGCTCGGCGCAATCACCGAGGAACACTACCAGCGCACCTTCGACACGAATGTAAAGGGCGTGCTGTTCACCGTGCAAAAGGCTCTGCCCCTGCTGCGGGACGGCGGCTCGATCGTGCTGACATCCTCCATCACCAGCGTTTCCGGCACGCCGGCGCTCAGCGTCTACTCGGCGACCAAAGCCGCCGTGCGCAATTTCGCCAGGAACTGGATCCTCGACCTGAAGGACCGCCGTATCCGCGTCAATGCCGTCAGCCCCGGCGTGACCGAGACGGCCGGCCTCAACGAACTTTTCGGCGGTGGCGATCAGGCGGAAGGCACGAAGGACTATCTCGCCGGCCTGATCCCGGCAGGACGGATCGGCCAGCCGGAGGAGATCGCCAAGGCGGTCCTGTTCCTGGCATCCGACGCAGCAAGCTTCATCAACGGCGTCGAACTGTTCGTCGACGGCGGCCAGGTTCAGATCTGATTTCACCCAACTTCCGGAGAACGACCATGTCCCAGAACATCACCACCCTGCTGACCCGCAACCTGCATGACGTCTTCGGCGAAGGCGACGATGCCCGCCGCCGGGCGACGATCGACGAGATTTTTGCCGAGGATGCGGTCTTCTATGAACCGCACGGCGTCTATCGCGGGCGTGACGAGATCGACCGCATCGCAGCGACCATCCGGGCCAGCCATCCCGAATTCCGCTACACTGCCACGCGCCCGGCAGAAGCGCTGCAAGATCATGTCGGACGCATCCAGTGGGTGTCCGGCAAGCCAGGCGAACCGCCCGTCTATGCGGGAACCGATATCGCCGTCGTCCGCGACGGAAAGATCGCCGAGATCTATCTCTTCTTCGATATCGTCGATCCGACACACTGATTTCGGCAATGTGCGGGCGGGGAGCAGTTCGCCTCCCCGCTGCAACTGTCGTGGCTATTTCGCCAGAAGATCGAGCAGCGGCAACATGGTGCCGGCATCCGGCATCGGCAGGACCGCGTCGATATCGGCGGGCAGCATGCCGGCGATCGCACTATCGAGGTTGCCGGTCGGGGTGCCGAGCGGGCCGCGAAAACCATGCTTCTCCCAGGCGAGCTGCTGCAGCGCCGACGTCGTCAGGGCGTCCATCAGGCGGTGCGACTGTTCGTCGATGACGATCAGCGGATGGGCGGAATAGACGGTCGGGCGCGGGTAGAGCATGACCGGCTTGGCGCCCGAACCCGACATGATGCGGTCCCAGCGGGCGCGATCGGCCAGTATCCATTCCACAAGCTGGTTCTCGTAACCGACGATCATCGGCTCGCCGCCTATGCCGCCGGCGAGATATTGCTCGAACAGCTTTCCGGACGACGGCGACTTGAAGCCCATATTGCGGAAAATCGCCTGCGCCTTCGGTCCGAACTGCGCCAGCGCTTCCGACGTGGCGAGATTGCCGCTCAGGAGGCTCAATACGAGCCCGGCGAACATGAAGCCGGAGTTCGAGCGGTTCGGGTCGGTTGAGACGATGCGCGAGCGGCCGTAGAGCATGTTGACGCCGAGCTTCGACCAATCGGTGCCGGCGACGATCGCTTCGAGCAGAGCCTTGAGGTCGAGCTGGTAGTGCCCTGCCCCGGTCCTGGTCACCAGACCCACCTGCATCAGCCCATCCGCCACCGGCTGCCAGGAATAGATGACGATCGGCGTGTTGAGCACGACGCGGTCATCGCGGATCCGCACACCGTTCTGGCGGGCGATATCGACCATGATTGACGAGGACGGCCACAGGAATTGTGGTTTCTGGGACAGAAGCGCCTGTTCGCGGACCATTTCGACCGAACCTGCGACCCGGCTCTGGATCGTCAGGCCGCGGCTGCCGAGAGCGCGGACGACATCCGGATCGGCGAGGAAAGCTTCCTTTTCACCGCCGATGAAGCCGAACAGGTTCAGGCGGTTGCCGAGCAGGCCCTGTAGTTCCGGCCGGTCCTTGACCGCCAGATAACCACCGGTGCCCACAGCACCGGTCGCCAGCAATCCCACTCCAAAGGCACGTCTGGAAATCGCCATCAGCGTTGAAGATCCTCTTTGAGCGATGCCTGGATGAGGCGCAGATCGGTATTGAGACTGTCGAGCTGGTCGTCGACCAGGCTGTCGGCATAATGCACGAAGGCGTCTTCGAGCTTTACCAGCACGCCGCCGACATCCGCCAGCTGCTTGCTGTCGGGAGCGCGCTTGGCCTCAACCATGGCGTAACCTTCGGCGACTTCCGCCGCGCGTGGCAGGTAGTAGCTCAGGAAACGGCGCACCGCCCCTGCACTTTCAGGATTGGCCTCGACCTTGGCAAACACGTCGGCGGTGATTTCGGCAAGGTGGCGGACGCGCTTGGCGGTCGCCTTGTCGGTTATGCGTTCGGAAGCGGATTCCAGGCGTTCGGCGGCGGGCACGGCGCTCGCCATCAGTTCGCGTACGAATTCCAGCCGGCCGCGGCCGATCGTCTTTTCATCCAGCCCTTCGAACATGCGGCGCGGCGCCAGCATGAAGACCAAGCCGGCAAACACGAAGACGCCGATGCCGGCAGCTATCAGGATCGGCATCATCATCACGAAAGTCAGGACGGGAATGACCACCGCGGCGGCAAGGCCCGCCACGATCCAGTTCCAGTCATTGCCGAACAGTTTGCGCATTCAGTTACAACCGCGCCTCAATTGTAGCCACGGACGGTGCGGAACGCCGCCGCCAGATCCGAACCGCCGTTAAAGACGCGCGCCGAGGTTGCTTCTGCCAGCCCGTCGAGCTGCGTCTTGTCGGCGTCACCGAACGTGATGCCGAAGATCGGCACGCGCAGTCTGGACGCGTTGAGGCGGTTGAGGAAGAGCGCGCTCCTGTCGTCCGAGCGGCCGTCCGTCATGATGACGATGGCCGGCAGGTAGTTTCCGACATTCGGCGTGCGGGCGATCCGCTGCATGGCGAGGTCGGCGCAGGCATACATATCGGTTCCGCCGTTCGGCTGTTCGCCCAGCACGCTGTTCAGCAGGCCTTCCTGCTCCAGCGGATCGCCGCTCGCTTCGCGTGGCTGGCGGGTCGAGCCGTCGAAAGGAATGACGAGAATGCGGTCGGCGGGCGACCATTGCACGAGAACGCGGCTTGATTCCTCCGGCGTCAGCAGGAAACGCATGGCCTGTTTCAGCTGGTCGACCCCGGCGCCAGACATGGAGCCGGAAAAATCGAGGCAAAGCGCCGTCAGCGAGGGTTTGCGGAGTGCCGCCTGATAGAGCGTCAGCGCTTCGCGGATCACCTGCGGCTCCGGCATGCGGATCGCGGTGACAAGCTTTTTCGGATCGAAATTCCAGAGCGGCTCGGTCGGTGCGGCGACATCCGTCAGCGGAATGCGGCGGCCGGTGGCGGCGATGCGCTTCTGGATATCCGGCGTCTTCAGAAACGCCAGCAGGTCGTTGAAGAAGGTCTGCACCTCGGCGCCGCGGCCGTGATCGACGAAGCCGAGCGGCGAATCGGCGATCGCCACGCCGTCGGCCGGATAGATGGCGTAAAGCGGCTCTTGGCTCATGCCGGAAAGCTTGTCGTTGGTTTCCTTCAGCACTGCCTCGTAGTTCCACATGGCATCGAAGAGCGTGCCACGCTTGGCGGAATCGACGAAGAGATCGGCCAGCCAGCCGGACGAGCCGGACGAGCGTTCGACGCCCGAAAGCAGCGCCTTCACCGTATTCTGGACATTGGCGTCCTTGAGATCGCCTGGCTCGATGACCGGCTTGTTGCCGAGCGCGCTCGACAGCATGGCGAGATAAGCGGACGCGCCGGAATTCGACTGCGTCGCCGAGGTCATCAGGAATTTCAGCTTGCCGGCCTGCACCGCCGCCAGAATATCCTTCATGAAGACCGGCTTGCCGACCCAGCCGAGCGCCTCGGCCTTCGATTTGCGCACGCCGAGAATGACCGGGGTCTGGGCGATCGAGGTGAGATTTTTTACCCGCCTTTTGGTGTCGAACATGTCGACCCAGACGCTGGACGCCGGCCAGACGGCATCCTGCTCGACGCCATTGTCGCTCTGCAGCGCCAGGCCGATATCCAGCGTGCCCTCGTATTTGAAGGTGCAGGTGGCATTCTTCGACTTGCAGAATTCCTCGACGATCGGCTGGATGACCGTGTTTTCGGAACCAGAAACGAACGAAAAATCCGGCCCCTTGCCGAAATTGCAGCCGGCAAGGGAGAGGAGCGCAGCAAGGCCGAGCGCGAAGGTGGCGATCCGTTTCATCGGCGCATCAGGCCTCTGTCATCGCCTTCTTGAGATCGACTGTCAGCTGCTCCATGCGCTTTTCCGCATCGGCGCGCTTCTGACGGCCTTCCTCCTGGACGCGCAGGACGCCGCCGATCGTATCGATCAGGTCGCGATTGGCCTGTTCCAGCGTCTCGATATCGACGATGCCGCGCTGCGCCTGCTCCTCGATGGCGATCGCCTGGTCCTTCATCATCGCAGACGCCTGGCGGATCATGTCGTTGGTGGCGTCGGTGACGGTCTTCTGCAGTTCCAGCGCCGATTTCTGACGGTTGAGACCGAGCAGGATGACCATTTTCTGTTTCCAGGCCGGCACGGTCAGCGCCGAGGTCGCCTGCAGGTTTTCGATCAGCGTCTCGTCACCCGCCTGGACGATGCGGATCTGCGGCAGCTGCTGGATGCCGAGCTGGCGGGCCTGCTGTAGATAGAAAATCCGCTTTTCGAGGCGATCGAGTGCCTGCAGCTTGTCCTGATAGTTCTGCGCCTCGATCAGGCCGCCGCCGGCACTTTCCCTGGCCGCATCGGCGGCGGCCTTCAGCTTGGGCAGTTCGTTGGCGCGAAAATTCTCGGCAAATGCCTTGCCGGCCTGCACATAACCGTCGAGCTTGACGATCGAATCCTTGGTCTCTTCATGCAGGTCGTCGAGCAGCGCGATGTCGCGGCGAAGCGTATCCTTGTGACGGTCGAGTTCCAGCCCGATACGATCGATCTGGCCGGCGACGTCTTCGAATTCTTCCTTGAAACGGGTCAGCCGCGCCTCGGCCGACTGGAACATGCGGCTCAGGAAGCCGCCTTCCTTGATCGACGCCGGATCGAGGTTCTTCGATTTCAGGATGATGTCGTTCAGCAGCTTGCCGACCTCGCCCATGTCCCGATTGCGGACTTCGCGAAGGATGCGGTCGGCATAATTGCTCACCGATTGCTGGGCCCGATCACCGAAAACGGCGACGCCGGAACGGTCGCCGAGGTCGATATTATCGGAAATACGGGCAATCTCCGCCGGATCGGCAGAGACGACGGGCAGATTGGTGGTGGAAATGGTCGCAAGTTCGGTGTCCGCCATGGTGTCATCCCCTAGAGCGCTCTGTTTCACCGACGAGCCGGCAAAGCCCGTTGCGTCGACGCTGGATATAGGGAGCCGGATCGGCGAAGACCAGACTACAGGCACTTCTTCGACGGCTCGGGAAATATCCCGACGCCGCCACACACTAGAGACTAAGACATGACAGTTTTACGACAGAACGAAAGTCTTTTGAATTCGCTGCGACTTCTTCGGGAATCAATGGATTGCGTCGTCTACGGCAGCTAAGAGACATACAGTTGGCTTGAAGCGCGACGGGGATTCCAACAATGGAGATCATTTCCATGCGGCCGAAGATCTTTTTTGCTCTGTTTGTTGGCCTGTCCTGCCAGCCCGCTCTTGCTGCGGATTTCTCCTGCCCGGAGATCAAGGGCAATCCGCTCGCTTCGGTCGAAGTCTACGACGGCCCGTTCAGCGACAATGCCATTCTGGCCCCGGATACATTCAAGGAAACCAAAACGAACAGCAGCTCGACTTGGGGTGTCGCCTATGTCTACGAAGCAGGCCGGCAACTCAACGTCATCTGCCGTTATAGGGATCAGAAGAAAACGGAGGAAATTCGCAGTATCTCGAAACTGAAGGGCTGCGAACTGAAGACAAGCACTAAAACCGGATCGAGCTTCGCTTGCAAATAACCGGCGCCTTCAGGGCCGGTGCTATTTCCCCGCCGGGCACGCGTCTTGCTGCGCCTTCAGGAGCTCCAGCTTCACAAGCGCGCCGGACAGAACGAAGTCGCCATAGTCCATGGTGAGGTCGCGGGTGATGCCATTGTCGTAAAGCTTGAACGACATGTTGTAGACCGGAGTCGGATCACCGGCTGCCGATTCATTGAAATAGGCAATCGTTACCGGCCAGTATGGCACTTTCGAGAACTCGCCGGCCTTGTCGGCATCGACATCGCCTGCTTCCGGCGCTTGCTGCTTGCCGATCACGGTCGTCGTCAGCAGCGCCTGATCGCCATTTTCCGAACCGTCGAAAACGCGCGCCTCGAAGAAATGCTTGCCTTCGCGGGCATTCTTGATGACGTCGAGCATATGCGTCGTCGGGAAAGCGCTGGCCGGCAGGTCGAGTTCACGGCCGTCCGGCTGCTTGATCTCCACCTTGACGCCGTCACCGGCAATCTTGGCGTCGCCGCTCACCTGGCGGTCGAGCTGTTCGTCCGTGAAAGACTTGGTCTCGAAATGGAACTGGTTGGCCGACAGGTCCTCGAAAGTCGTGGTCTGCTGGTCGCTGAGGCGCGAATCCTCGCCGGTATCGATCTTGGTGACGAGACGGAAATTGGTGGTGAAGCCGGTGCAGGCCGAGCCGGTGAACTCGTAGACCATGCGGCCGACCATGCCCTCGATGCCGGAACGGTCGGAGGCGTCCTTGAGCTTCAGGTCGTAGATGGCACGATGGGCGACCAGCGCCCGTGCGGCACCGTCGATACTGGTCGCGCCGGCTGCCGAGAAAGCGGTCAGGCTCATACCGCCGGCAAGCACCAAACCGAAGCTCATCCGCAACATTCATATTCTCCTGTTGGACTCAGTCGCGGTGTTATAAGAACGCCATCTGACCAAGCTAAGGCCTTGATGCCGGATTTTTGAATATTTTACAACAAAACGGGAGACCAAAATGTCGAACGCCATCGAAAGCCGCCTCACCGAACTCGGCATCACCCTGCCGGTCGCAGCCGCACCGGCTGCCAATTACGTATCCTACGTGATCACCGGCAACCTGCTGTTCATCTCCGGCCAGCTGCCGACCGAGAACGGCAAAGTGGCGGTGACTGGCCTCGTCGGCGCCGATGTCGACGTTGCAGCCGCAACCCGTGCCGCGGAACTCTGCGCCATCAACATCCTCTCGCAGGCAAAGGCAGCGCTTGGCGGCGACCTGACCCGCATCACCCGCGTCGTCAAGCTTTCCAGCTTCGTCGCTTCGGCACCGGGCTTTACCGAACAGCATATCGTCACCAACGGCGCTTCGAACCTGATCGCCAACGTGCTCGGCGAAGCCGGCAAACATGCCCGTGCCGCGGTCGGCATGGCCGCCCTGCCGCTCAACGCCTCCGTCGAAATCGAAGCCATCATCGAGATCAAAGCATGACGTCCCCAAATAATACTGGTGCAGCCTGGATCAAGGAACTTCCGGTCGCGCATCGCGGCTATCACGACCTGAACCATCAGGTCTGGGAAAACACGCTTTCGGCGTTTTCCCGCGCGGTGGACGCCGGTTTCGCGATCGAATGCGACGTGCAGTTGGCGGCCGACAGCGTGCCGGTGGTTTTCCATGACCATGACCTCGAGCGGCTCTGCGGCATCAAGGGCGATATCCGCGAGAAGACCTCGGCCGAACTGCGCATGCTTGCCGTCGGCGGTACCAACGACAAGGTGCCGACGCTGAAGCAGATGCTCGACCTCGTTGCCGGCAGGGTGCCGCTGGTCATCGAGATCAAGGGCCGCGAAGGTGAAGGCGAGGACGACGGGTTCGTCGAGGCCGTTCTCGAAGTGCTGGAAGGTTATCAGGGCAAGGTGGCGCTGATGAGCTTCGACCATCACATCCTGCGCGACCTGAAGCGCGCCGGGGCGCCCTACCCCAATGGCCTCACCGCCATGGGCGACAAGCCGGAAGAATTCTTCAAGCATGACGAAGCCATGCAGCTCGGTCTCGATTTCATCTCCTATCACTGGCCGCACCTGCCCAACAGCTTCATCACAGCTCAGCGAGCGGCCGGAATTCCGGTCATTACCTGGACCGTGAGGGATGCAAAGGGCGTCGAACATACCTATAGTCATGCGGAACAGATGACGTTCGAAGGTTTTGACCCGCGGGAAAAACCCGCCGCATAGTCTTAAAGAGTAATGTCCGGCAACCTGACCATCCGCATCGAAAAATCGTTTCGCGCGATCAGCCCCGAAAGCTGGTCGCGCCTTTCAGGCGCCTCGAAAGCATCGTCTGCCGAGGTGCCGTACAACCCTTTCATCTCGCACGCCTTCCTGTCGGTGATGGAAGAATCGGGATCGGCAACCGCCAAGACCGGCTGGCTCGGCCATCATCTCCTGCTGGAAAATGACGAAGGCGCGTTGATCGGCGCCGTTCCCGGTTATCTCAAGAACCACAGCCAAGGCGAATATGTCTTCGACCATGGCTGGGCGGATGCGTTCGAACGGGCCGGCGGGCGGTATTATCCGAAGCTGCAATGTTCCGTGCCGTTCACGCCGGCAACCGGGCCGCGGCTGCTCGTCTCTTCCGGCTATGATAAGGACGCGATCGAGCTGACGCTGGCATCCGGTCTCCAGGACGTGACACGCCAGCTCGGCGTCTCTTCCGCGCATGTGACCTTCGTCGCTGATGACCAGATCGCCGCCTTCGAGGAGGCGGAATATCTGCACCGCACCGACAAGCAGTTCCATTTCCTGAACGCGAGTTATGCGAACCACGACGCATTCCTAGAAACGCTAGCGTCGCGTAAGCGCAAGGCGCTGAAAAAGGAGCGCCGCGCCGCAGTCGAAAACGGCATCACCGTCGACTGGCTGACCGGCAAGGACCTGACCGAGGCTATCTGGGACCAGTTCTACGAATTCTACATGGACACCGGCGGCCGCAAATGGGGCCAGCCCTATCTCACCCGCAAGTTCTATTCGCTGATCGGCGAACGCATGGCCGACGACGTGCTGCTGGTGATGGCGAAGCGCGAGGGCAAATACATTGCCGGCGCCATCAACTTCATCGGCGGGGATACGCTTTACGGCCGCCATTGGGGCTGCGTCGAGGATCACCCCTTCCTGCATTTCGAGGTCTG
This sequence comes from Neorhizobium populisoli, assembly GCF_019430945.1. Taxonomy (GTDB): domain Bacteria; phylum Pseudomonadota; class Alphaproteobacteria; order Rhizobiales; family Rhizobiaceae; genus Neorhizobium; species Neorhizobium populisoli. The sequence continues at coordinate 283,807 of NZ_JAHYCB010000001.1, forward strand.
TTACCATCAGGCGATCGATTTCGCGCTCGCCAAGGGGCTGAAACGGGTCGAGGCCGGCGCGCAGGGCGAACACAAGCTGGCGCGCGGCTATCTGCCTGTCACCACCCATTCCATGCACTATATCGCCCATCCCGGCCTGCGCCGCGCCGTCGCCGATTATCTGGAGCGGGAGCGGGACGAGGTGGAATACATGAACGAATATCTTTCCGAGCACAGCCCATTCCGCAAGGGCGAGCGGCAGCAGGAACAGGATTAGGGCTTGAGGCCCGGCATATAAAAAACAGGAGAGGACATCCCATGAGCGGTCAGGCTTACGACTCAAACAATATCTTCGGCAAAATCCTGCGCGGCGAAATCCCCTGCCACCGGGTCTACGAAGATGCCGATACGCTCGCCTTCATGGATGTCATGCCGCAGTCGCCGGGTCACCTGCTGGTGATCCCGAAGACGCCGTCGCGCAACGTGCTGGATGCGGATCCGGCCGTGCTTTCAAAGCTGATGCCCATCGTGCAGAAGCTCGCCAAAGCCGCCAAGGATGCATTCGAGGCCGACGGCATCACCATCACGCAGTTCAACGAACCGGCCGCCGGCCAGACCGTTTTCCATCTGCATTTCCACATCGTGCCGCGCTACGAAGGCGCCGCATTGAAACCGCATAGCGGCCAGATGGAAGACAATGGCGTGCTTGCCGCCAATGCGGAAAAGATCATCGGCGAACTGGGGGCCTGACCCTATTCCAAATCCGGTCCACTACAGGCCGGCAAAACCGGGCCGTAGCGCGGTGTTGATTTCCGACTCAGCGGTCATTGGCGTTCGTTGTCTTTCCCAGGCCCGGAAAGATAGACTGGCGGGACATGGGTCGTCAGCCACACGCCGTTCTCGGCACGGAAGAATACAAATCCGTTCCGCTGCATCTCGCCGGCATTGACCTTGAGCACGATAGGCTTGCCATGCCGGCTACCGACCTTGATCGCGGTTGCTTCGTCCAGCGACAGATGCACGTGCTGGCGAGTGCCCGGCTTGAGACCTTCCGCCATGATCGGTTCGAGATTGTCCTCTGCCGTGCCGTGAAACAGGATTTCCGGGGGGTCGCTCGGCTGCAGGCCGAGATCGATAGCAACTGAATGTCCCTGGGCCGCCCGGATCAGTTGCCCGTCTTCGGAGAGCGTGAAGCGCTTCTTGTCGCTGCCGGCGACGACACCTTCCAGGATCGGGCGATCGATCGCAAAGCCCTTTTCTTGTGCCTTCGAGATAAGGATATCGACGGATGTCCAGCCGTTTGCGTCCAATACGATGCCCAGACGTTCGGGCGCATGGCGCAGCACATGGCTGAGAAGCTTGCTGATTTCGGTCGACATCCGACAATTCCTGATTTGATCGGCCCGCGCTCACAACATACCTGCGGCGCTGCAATACTGATCGGACTTACAAAAACGACGATGCCGGGACAAGCCCGGCATCGCAATGTTCTGATTTTCAAGCCTTATTTGCTCTTCGGTACCCGCGGCACCGCACCACTCTTGCGGGGTGCGGTCTTGGCGGGTGCCTCTTCAGCAATTACGTCCGCTTCAACCATGGCCCTTGCCTTCGGGCTGACGCCGTCCTTGTCCTTCGGCGCCGACTTCTTCGGTGCCTTGGGCTTGGTGGCCTTGGCCTGCGCTTCTTCGGCAGCCTCTTCGACTTCCGCTTCCGGCTTCGGCTTTACCGGCACTGCTTCCGGAATGGAATCGAGCACCAGCTTGTCCTTGCCATCCGCATCCTTGCCGACGGTGACGCGAACGACGCCGCCCTTCCGAAGTGCGCCGAACAGGATCTCGTTCGCCAGCGGCTTCTTGATATACTCCTGGATGACGCGAGACAGCGGGCGGGCGCCCATCTTCTCGTCGTAACCCTTTTCGGCCAGCCAGGCGATCGCATCTTCGTGCAGGTCGAACGTCACATTGCGTTCCGAGAGCTGCGTCTCGAGCTGCATGACGAACTTCTGCACGACCTGATGAATGACCGTCGTCGGCAGCGGTGCGAACGGGATGATCGCATCGAGACGATTGCGGAATTCCGGCGTGAACAGCTTGTTCAAAGCCTCCTCGTCCTCGCCGCTGCGCTTGGATGAGCCGAAACCGAAGGCGGCCTTTGCCATTTCCGAAGCGCCCGCATTGGTCGTCATGATCAGGATGACGTTACGGAAGTCGATCTTCTTGCCGTTGTGATCGGTCAGCGAACCATGGTCCATGACCTGCAGCAGGATATTGTAGATATCCGGATGCGCCTTCTCGATTTCGTCGAGCAGGACCACGCTGTGCGGATGCTGATCCACCTGGTCGGTCAGGAGACCGCCCTGGTCGAAGCCGACATAGCCTGGAGGTGCGCCGAGCAGCCGCGAGACCGTGTGGCGTTCCATATATTCCGACATGTCGAAGCGCAGCATCTCGACGCCGAGCGAAGAAGCAAGCTGCTTGGCGACTTCCGTCTTGCCGACGCCGGTCGGGCCGGAGAAGATGTAGGAGCCGATCGGCTTGTTCGGTTCGCGCAAGCCGGCACGCGCCAGCTTGATCGCGGTCGACAGCGCCTCGATCGCCGCATCCTGACCGTAGACGACCGAACGCAGTTCCTTTTCCAGGTTGGCGAGAACCATCTCGTCATCCTTGGAAACGGTCTTTGCCGGAATCCGGGCCATGGTGGCGATCGTCGCCTCGATTTCCTTCTCGGTGATCAGCTTGCGGCGCTTGGAAGCGGGTACAAGCATCTGCGCCGCACCGGTCTCGTCGATCACGTCGATCGCCTTGTCCGGCAGCTTGCGGTCGGAGATGTAGCGGGCCGAAAGCTCGACAGCCGCCTTGATCGCGTCGTTGGTGTAACGAAGCTTGTGGTACTCCTCGAAATAGGGCTTGAGGCCCTTCATGATCTCGATCGCATCGTCGATCGACGGCTCATTGACGTCGATCTTCTGGAAGCGGCGGACCAGAGCCCGGTCCTTTTCGAAGAACTGGCGGTATTCCTTGTAGGTGGTCGAGCCGATGCAGCGAATCTGTCCAGAGGACAAAGCCGGCTTCAAGAGGTTCGAGGCATCCATCGCGCCGCCGGACGTAGCGCCCGCGCCGATGACCGTATGGATCTCGTCGATGAAGAGAACTGCACCCGGGAAATCCTCAAGTTCCTTGACGACCTGCTTCAGGCGCTCTTCGAAGTCGCCGCGATACCGGGTGCCGGCCAGCAGCGTGCCCATGTCGAGCGAGAAGATGGTAGCGTCGGCGAGAGCCTCCGGCACCTTGCCTTCGATGATCCGCTTGGCGAGCCCTTCGGCAATCGCCGTCTTGCCAACGCCCGGATCACCCACATAGAGCGGGTTGTTCTTGGAACGGCGGCACAGGACCTGGATCGTCCGGTTGACTTCGGCATGGCGGCCGATCAGCGGATCGATACGGCCATCACGGGCCTTGTCGTTCAAGTTGACGCAATAGGCTTTCAGGGCATCCTGCGGCTTCTTGGCCGAACCTTCATCCTCACCGCCACGCGACGAGGGCTTGGGTTCGGAATCGGATTCCTCGGAGCCACGCGGCGTGCGGGACTGGGAGGAGCCCGGACGTTTGCCGATGCCGTGAGAGATGTAATTGACCGCGTCGTAGCGGGTCATCTCCTGCTCCTGCAGGAAGAAGGCCGCATGGCTTTCCCGCTCCGCAAAGATGGCGACAAGCACGTTGGCGCCCGTCACTTCCTCGCGACCGGAAGACTGTACGTGAATGACAGCGCGCTGGATGACGCGCTGGAAGCCGGACGTCGGCTTCGAATCCTCGTCATAACCGGTGACGAGGTTGGCAAGCTCGTTATCGACATAGTCGGCAACGGTCTTGCGGAGATTATCCAGATTGACGTTACAAGCGCCCATAACCGCCGCAGCATCGGCATCGTCGATCAATGCCAGAAGCAGATGTTCGAGCGTGGCATATTCGTGATGCCGCTCGTTCGCGAAGGTCAGTGCCTGATGCAGCGCCTTTTCTAAGCTAGGCGAAAATGTTGGCACGTCGGGTTCCTCACTTCTTTTCCATGACACATTGTAGCGGATGCTGGTGTTGCCGGGCGAAGTCCATAACCTGGGACACCTTGGTTTCCGCTACCTCATAGGTAAATATGCCGCATTCGCCCACGCCGTGATTGTGAACATGAAGCATAATGCGCGTCGCGGCTTCCCGATCCTTCTGAAAGAAACGCTCCAGAATATGGATGACGAACTCCATGGGGGTATAGTCGTCATTGAGCAGGAGAACGCGATACAGATTGGGCCGCTTGGTCTTAGGTTTCGTTCTCGTGATGACCGAGGTCCCGCGGCCCGCGTTATCTCCGTCGCCACTCTTGTCTTTATCTTGCATCAAGATCGGCAGTGCGATCATCTTCATTCATTCCCCGGTCGTCCGGCTGCGGTATCATGTGTGGTTCGCTGCCGAACTGAAGTCTCACCTAACTTAGTTCATTGGACACGGATTTTAAGCCCCCTTCGCGGCCACGCAATCACTATTCCGCTAATGCCCCTGTCCAAGGTGCGTAAAACTCCAGTTTTCCGCACTGTCTTCGTATTGTCGTGAATCAACGTTGCGCGGGCCTGAATCAAAAAAGGCCGGCAGCGCTTTTCGCCGCCGGCCTTCGCATGGAAGACGTCGTTCAGAACGGTCTATGTCGCGTTCACGCGGCGTTGGGCACCACGACAGCGGTCGTCTGGGCGACCGGCGGCTCATAGGTCTTGTAGGCCGTCTTCGCGAGTTCGACATACATCTCGCCGATCTTCGAAGACTGGGCCATGAAGCCCTCGTAGCTGGACCTGATATACCGGGTCTGCAGATCGTAGGCCGCCTCGACGGTGCGCGTCGCGGTCAGCGCCTCGACATAGGAGGTCAGATCCTGGAAAGACTTCTTGGAGTAATCGGTGGTCTCGGTGGCAATTGCCTGGAAACCCTTGGCGACTTCGGAATAGCTCTTCAGCATTCCATCCATCGCGTCCTTGCTCTGCTTGCTTGCGTCATCGAAATTGAACATCGCCTGGTCCTTTGTTCTATTCGGAGAAGGGAATAGAAAGGTCGCAGCCGACAAAAGTCAAGGCTGATTTGTGCAATGCAAAATCACTCTGGGTTGCAAATCACCCTATGCGAATGCATAGACGAATTCAGGTTTTTGATTTTACGCCATTAATGGGCTCACGCCTCCACAACCCAAGGGAGATGGATCAGGCGATTTAATGTGGCCTCACCTTTGCGTGTCCGGCAGTGCGGAATCAAAAAGCGGGCACATGGCCCGCTTCCTGAACATTTTGCGAATCTGGGGCCGACCGAGATCGACGTCACGAGATCGATCAGAGATCGACGTCGAGGATCGCCATCGAGAAATTGTAGGAACGGTCGCCGTCCTCGTCGTCGATATAGACCACACCCAGGAATTCTTCACCGAGATAGACCTCGGCCGAATCGTCCTTGCGCGGGCGCGCCTTGACCACGACCTGCGGGTTCAGCACGCGTTTGAAGTAGGCGTCCAGCTTCTTGATTTCGTCCGGTTTCACTTTTCTCTCCAGTCAGCGATTCATTTGGCAGCGGTTCGATTGGTGGCGCTTTTGGCACGGGACAAAGGCGAAAGTAAAGCCGCCAGAAGGTGCTCTAGCGGCTATTTCCCAGACCGAAAGCAGTCAAAAGCTCAGATATCCGCTCCGAGAATCTGGTCCATGAGACGCGCCGGTTCCGAACACCCTGCTTCTCCTACCACCCGGGCCGGCACGCCGGCCACGGTGGATTTCGGCGGCACAGGCTTCAGCACCACCGAGCCCGCGGCAACGCGCGAGCACGAACCGACCTCGATATTGCCGAGGATCTTGGCACCCGCGCCGATCAGCACGCCATTGCCGATCTTCGGATGCCGGTCGGCGCCCTCCTTGCCGGTGCCGCCAAGGGTGACGCCATGCAGGATGGAGACGTTGTCGCCGATGACCGCCGTTTCGCCGACCACCAGGCCGGTGGCGTGATCGAGGAAAATGCCCTTGCCGATGCGCGCTGCCGGGTTGATATCCGTCTGGAAGACGCTTGAAGATCGGCTCTGCAGATAGAGCGCGAAATCGCGGCGGCCGCGGCTGAACAGCCAGTGCGCCAGCCGATGTGTCTGAAGCGCATGGTAGCCCTTGAAATAGAGCACCGGCTCCAGGAACCGCAGGCAGGCGGGATCGCGGTCGTAGATTGCCTGGATATCGACGCGCAGGATCGCGCCCCATTCCGGCCAGTCTTCCAGCATTTCCATGAAGGTCTGACGCAGCAGCACGGCCTGGAGATCCGGATGGTCGAGGCGTTCGCAGATACGATGCACGACGCATTCTTCCAGCGAGCGGTGGTTCAGCACCGTCGAATAGAGAAATGCGGCCAGCAGCGGGTCGTGCCCGGCTGCCGTCAGCGCCTCTTCGCGCAGCGTATCCCAGATGGGATCGACGATCGCGACGGCGTCTTTCGTGCGGATTTCAGTACGTGCGGCCATAGCCGTCTCCCGGTTTGCCTTGGAGGCCTAATATAGAATAACTTTACAGGAAGGCCAACGGGCGCAAAATCGCATTCCGTTGATCGTTAGAATGAAGAAACCTGCGGCCTTGCGCGCGAAGGCTTGATCCAAGGCGGGGTTTTCGCCTCAGCCGGCGGAAAGCTCGGCGTAGAATTCCAGAACCGCCTTCTTGAACACCCGGTCGCCGACGGCGAGCATATGGTCGCGGCCCGGAATATCCAGCGCACGGGCGTTCGGCATCAGGTCGGCAAGCTCCTGGGCGGAACCGGCAATATCGTCCTTGGTGCCGACGCCGATCAGGGTCGGCGCTTCGATCCTGCCCATGTCGGAGCGGGAAACGAGGTCGCGCGACCCGCGGATACAGGCGGCAAGTGCCGGCTTGTCGCTTCTGGTCTGATCGGCGAAGGCGCGGAACATCCGGCCGCGTTCATGGGTAACGTCGTCGAGCGAAGGAGCGAGCAGCGCATCGGCGATCGGGTCCCAATCCCCTACCCCATCAGTCATGCCGATGCCGAGGCCGCCAAGCACCAGCGACTGCACCCGGTCCGGGTGGGCAAGTGCGGAAAAGACCGAAATGCGGGCCCCCATGGAATAACCGAAGAGATGCGCTTCCGGAATGCGCAGATGGTCAAGCAGCGCAATCGAATCCTCCGCCATCACCCAGGGGCGATAGGCTTCGGCATCGAGCGGCTTGTCGCTTGCGCCATGGCCGCGATTGTCCATGGCGATCACCCGGTAACCGGCGTCGCCCAGTGTCTTCAGCCAGCCCGGATGCACCCAGTTGACCAGCGCGCTGGAGGCAAAGCCGTGGATCATGAGAACCGGCGCGCCGGACGGATCGCCCTCGTCGAAATAGGCGAGGTTCAGGCCGTCATGCTGGAAGGTGGAAAAGGCAGGCGCATTGAGGTTCATTGCAGAATATCCGATGGGCGGTCGATTTCCGGGGGACCATAACGGAACGCCAAGACGGATTGAACCCATGCCGCAATGATATTCACGGCTCGCCGCCGGCCTCGACCCGCTCAATGCAGTAATAATAGGCATCGCGTGACGGCGACCCGAGGCTGGCACCGGCGCAAGCCTTGCGGACGTCCGGCGAAGCATTTTCCAGAACCTGATACTGATAATAGGACCAGACGAGCTTGGTCGACACGATGAAGACCAGTCCGGCGGTAACGAGGACGGCCCTGATCTGCTTCCGGGTAAAGCGCGACGCCGGACGATTTTGTGTGTCGATCTTAATACTACTTTGGCAGATTCGGGCAAGGCTGGTTTGAGATGATTTGTGCTCTCTTCCTTTGGGGGCGCGACATGGCAGATTGGCATACGGAGCTTTCGGCATTTTTGCAGCCTTTTCTGGAGAAGCTCGGACACAAGAAGCGGCGACAGATGTGCCCTCTTTACGTGTCCGGGCTTATTGGTCCCGGTGACCGCAAGAGTATCGAGCCGATGGCGGAACGGTTTGCTCCAGGCCATTACGACCGCCTCCACCATTTCATTTCCGACGGCCTTTGGGATGCTGTTCCTCTTGAGACTGAGCTTGCGCTGCAGGCGGACAGGATCGTTGGCGCATCCGATGCGTTCCTGGTGATCGATGACACCGGCCTGCCGAAGAAGGGCGATCACTCGGTCGGAGTCGCACCGCAATACGCCTCGATGCTGGGCAAGAGGGCAAATTGCCAGACGCTGGTGTCGGTGACGCTTGCCCGAGACGAGGTTCCAGTTCCAGTTGGCTTGCGTTTGTTCTTGCCCGAGAGCTGGACGAGCGACAGGGAGCGGATGGCCAAGGCCGGAGTTCCCGACGGCATGCGAACGTCTCGTACCAAGCCGGAAATTGCTCTCGCCGAGATCGACCGGTTGATCGTGACTGGCGTCCGGTTTGGTACAGTGCTGGCTGACGCAGGCTACGGCCTCTCGGCGGCCTTCCGCCAGGGATTGAGTGGCCGCGGCCTCACCTGGGCAGTCGGCATCCCCAAGCATCAGAAAGTATATCCGCATGATGTCGGATTGATCTTTCCCGTCGCCGGTCATGGTCGCCCGCGCAAGCATCCAATCCCCGATACCCTGTCGGTTGCCGCAGAAACGATCCTAACGCTCGCAAGCTGGAAGAAGGTCAGTTGGCGGCGTGGCACAAAGGGCCGCCTGACGGCACGCTTTGCAGCATTGCGCGTCCGGATCGCTGACGGCACGCCGCAACGCATTCTTGACAAAGGACAGCAACACATGCCGGGGGAGGAAGCCTGGTTGGTTGGCGAATGGCGATCAAACGACGAGCGCAAATACTACCTGTCCAACTTGCCGGCCGATGCGACATTGAAAGCGCTGGCGGCCGCCATCAAGGCGAGATGGGTTTGCGAGCAAGCGCATCAGCAGATGAAGGAGGAACTCGGCCTCGACCACTTCGAAGGCCGATCATGGCAAGGGCTACATCGGCACGCCCTGATGACGATGATCGCCTATGCCTTCCTCCAGCACCAGAGACTGCAGACTGCAAAGCGGGAAAAAAAAGAAGCGACAAATACGCAGAGGGCCGCCTGAGCCCACCTTGCCTGCTATCCGTCGAGCCGTCATCAGTACACTCGCCAGACCGATGACGACATTCCGATGTCCCCACTGCAAAGGGCAATTTGAACTGCAGAATCGATTCTGCCAAAGTAGTGTTAAAACCCGTGGGCTTTGCGGGCGCTGTTTCGCGCCTCATGCCGCGCAAGCCGAAATGCCGCCGCGATATCGCCACTACAGTCTCCTGCTTCGAAGGACCGAGGCCCAAGTCTAGCGGCCTTTTCTTTCGATCCAATCAACGCGGCCCTATGTCAGACCGGTTGTGGCTTTCGCGCCTGCGGCGGTTTTTGCACTACACAATCGCCGCCGAGGACGGTAATGTCCGCCGCAAATCGCATTTCAAAGTTTCGGAGACCAGTATGGCCGGGCACAGCATTCCCCATTTCCAGAACGACGGCGGATATCCGGTGATCCAGATCGGCGTGAAGGAATTCATGTGCACCGGCGCTTCCGTGCCCTTCGACCATCCGCATATCTTCATCGATCTCGGCGACGACAACGAGAAGGTCTGTTCCTATTGCTCGACCCTGTTCCGTTACAATCCGGGCCTGAAGGCCGAGCAGACCGACCCGCCGGGCTGCGTCTTCCACGTCAAGGCGGCGTGACCGGCGCGTCCTGATGACCATCGAAAGAGTAGCGATCATCGGCGCCGGAATGGCGGGGCTGGCGGCTGCGCTCTCGTTTGCCCGACACGGCATCGCCTGCGATATTTTCGAAGAGGCGACCGAGCTCACGGAAGTCGGCGCAGGTCTGCAGATATCCCCGAATGCGTCGCGAATCCTGTCGGACCTCGGCGTGCTTCCCGCACTTGAAGCCGTCTGGACCGAGCCGGAGCGTATCGGCCTCGTATCCGGCACGTCGCTCAGGCCGATCGCCCATGTGCCCGTCGGCCGCTTCGCGCGGCAGCGCTGGGGTGCGCCCTATGGCGTGCTGCACCGGTCAACGTTGCAGAAGGCCTTGCTCGACGCCGTCAGGCAAAATCCGCTTTGCAGCATCCATCTCGATACGCCGATCCGCCGGGACACGGCAGAAGCGCTGACCGCGGTGACAAGCCATGCCTACCCGCTGATCGTCGGTGCCGACGGTGTCTGGTCGAACCTCCGCTCATCGATACCCGGCAGCCCCGAACCGGACTTTTCGAGAAACGTCTGCTGGCGCTTTACTATTCCACGCGATGCGGTGCCAGGCTGGCTGGCCGCCGGTCAGGTCACCGCGTTTCTCGGTCCCTCCACCCATCTCGTCGCCTACCCGCTGAAGGAAATCGGCGGTTTCAACATCGTCGCCATCGCTTCCGGCATCAGTCCGGGAGAAACCTGGGATGCGCAGGCGAACGAAGCACAGCGGCGCTTGCTGACAGGGCAGTTCCATCGCTGGGACCGCCGGATCGTGGAACTGCTGGAAAGAGCGGATGCGCCGACCTTCTGGCCGCTTTACGAAGTCACGACCGGCCGCTGGCAAAATGGCAAGGACCGTGTGCTGATAGGCGACGCCGCCCATGCGATGATGCCGTTTGCGGCGCAAGGCGCGTCGATGGCGATCGAGGATGCTTTCATCCTGGCAAACCGGATAGCAGGCCCCCGCCCCCTTGCCGAGGTGCTGCCCGCTTTCGAGAAAGAACGGGCCCAGCGCGTCGCCAAGGTGCGGGCGCGCGGCCTGTTCAACCGCTTCGCCTATCATGCGCGCGGGCCGGTGAAGCTCGGCCGCGACCTGGTTCTTTCAATGCGTCCGCCGCAATCTCTCGCGGCGGATTTCGATTGGCTCTACGGCTTCAAAGCCGGATAATTGAGCCCGTCACTGGACCGATAATCAGACGGCGGCAGCCGCGGCAAAGCCGGCTTCCAGATCCTTCTTCAGGTCCGCGATATCCTCAAGGCCGATCTGCAGACGGATGAGCGCGCCGTCGGTCGGAGCCGTGCGGATCGTGCGGTCGGAAAGATTGACCGGCACGGCAAGGCTTTCATAACCACCCCAGGAATAACCGAGGCCGAAGAAGCTCAGCGCGTCGAGGAAGGCATGCGCCTTTTCCCTGGACTTTGCCGCATCGCTTTTCAGCACGAAGGAAAAGACGCCGCTGGCACCTTTGAAGTCGCGCTTCCAGATGTCGTGCCCCGGGAAGCTGGGCAGCGCCGGATGCAGGACGCGGGCGACGTCGTCGCGACCTTCGAGCCATTTCGCCACGTCGAGCGCGCTCTTCTGGTGGTGTTCGAGGCGGATTCCCATGGTGCGCAGGCCGCGCAGGATCTGGTAGGAATCGTCCGGCGCGCCGCAGATGCCCATCGTAATGCGGGCCTCTTCCAGTGCCGGCCAGTGCTTGGCATTGGCATGCACCGAACCCATGATGATATCCGAATGGCCGGATGGATATTTGGTCGTCGCATGGATGGAGACATCGACGCCGAAATCGAGCGGCCGGAAATAGAGAGGCGTCGCCCAGGTATTGTCCATGGTGACGACAATATCGCGGCCATGGGACGGCTTGTGCGCTTCCGTGGTAATAGCGCGAATATCCTGCATTTCCATCGTGTTGGAGCCCGGCGCCTCGGTGTGGATCAGCCGCGTGTTCGGCTTGATCAGCTTGGCGATATCAGCGCCGATTTCCGGGTCGTAATAGTCGATCTCGACGCCCAGACGCTTCAGCATCGTGTTGCAGAAATTGCGGCAGGGCGAATAGACCGAATCGACGATCAGCGCGTGATCGCCGGCCGACAGATAGGCCAGGAAAGGAACCGAAATCGCCGCCAGGCCGGACGGTACGAGGATGGTGCCGGCCGAACCTTCCAGCTCGTCGAAGGCCGCACAGAGAGCGTCCGTCGTCGGCGTGGCGCGCGTACCGTAGGTATATTTCTGCGCACGCTTCTCCATCGTCGCGGAATCGGGAAACAACACGGTCGAGGCATGCACGACCGGCGGATTGACGAAGCCATGATAGCCGGACGGATCGTGGCCCATATGCGCCAGGCGCGTGTTCGAACCGGCGCCGCCATAGAGGGTGTCGTTCTTCTTTTTCATGTCTGGAGAAGCTTTCAGTTGCGAGCGAATAGGTGAAGTTTTGACGCCGGAACATTGCCCGGTCAACCCCGCCCGCCGCTGCAGAAATAGACATCAGGCGACCTGCGACTTTATCTAAACAACATCGATTTTGATCAAAACCCGCCTAACTTTTGAGTATTTGCCCAATTCCTGGGCCAAGTTAACAAATTTACCTCATTTTAGACGCAATTCGAAAAGGCGACACTTGACCCTGCGTTGTTTTGCGAATGAGATAGTGGGTACCCGCACCGGGAGGGTTGGCGGGCGACCTGCCGTATTCGAAGAAAACAGGGGAACGGCACGGTGCAATCCAGATCAAAACAAGAGATAAGGTTGGGAAAATGAACAAGACGCTTCTGTCAGCCGCGATTGGCGCTGCGGTACTGGGCTTCGCTTCGGCTGCTTCTGCCGCGACGCTCGATGATGTGAAGGCGAAGGGCTTCGTCCAGTGCGGCGTCAACACCGGTCTTGCCGGCTTTGCACAGCCGGATTCCGCCGGCAACTGGAAGGGCTTCGACGTCGATTACTGCAAGGCCGTCGCTGCTGCGATCTTCGGCGACGCCACCAAGGTCAAGTACACGCCAACCACCGCTCAGAGCCGCTTCACGGCACTGCAGTCCGGCGAAATCGACCTTCTGGCCCGTAACACCACCTGGACAGTCAACCGCGACACCGCGCTCGGCTTCAACTTCCGTTACGTCAACTACTATGACGGCCAGGGTTTCATGGTTCCGAAGAGCCTGAACGTGAAGTCGGCTCTGGAACTGTCCGGCGCCGCCGTCTGCGTCCAGTCGGGCACCACGACCGAACTCAATCTCGCCGACTACTTCAAGGCCAACAAGCTGGAATACAAGCCGGTCGTTTTCGAAAAGCTCGAAGAAGTGAATGCCGCTTACCAGGCCGGCCGTTGCGACGTCTACACGACCGACCAGTCGGGCCTGTATTCGCTGCGCCTGTCGCTCGCAAAGCCGGACGATCACATCATCCTGCCGGAAATCATCTCCAAGGAGCCGCTCGCTCCGGCCGTCCGCCAGGGCGACGACAAGTGGTTCGACATCGTGACCTGGGCCGGTTTCGCCCTGGTTCAGGCTGAAGAATTCGGCATCACCCAGGCAAACGTCGACCAGATCAAGGCCGGCTCCACCAACCCGGACGTTCGCCGCTTCCTCGGCGTCGAGAAGGACACCAAGATCGGTACCGACCTTGGCCTGACCAACGACTGGGCCTACAACATCGTCAAGGGCGTCGGTAACTACGGCGAAGTCTTCGAGCGCAACATCGGTGCAAGCACCCCGCTCAAGATCCAGCGCGGCCTGAACGCTCTGTGGACCAAGGGCGGCCTGCAGTACGCTCCGCCGGTCCGCTGATCGACCGCTTTCCGACATCCGGCAAGGCGGCCCTCGCCGCCTTGCCGTACATCAAAAAATATAAAAAAACCAAAAACAAAAATGGCCAAAAGGCCAACGGGGAAAGGCAAGCATGACAGATCACGCCATACGTGTGTCATCCCATCGAGAACCGAAGGTTTCTCCCATCAACGATCCGAAGGTGCGCAGCATCTTCTTCCAGATTATGACTGCCCTCGTCGTCGTGCTGGCGGTCTGGTTCATCAGTCACAACGTTTCCGTCAACCTCGCGCGCGCCAACATCGCCTCCGGCTACGGCTTCCTTGCCGGCCGTTCCGGTTTCGACATCGGCTTCGCGATGCTGCCCTATTCGAGCGATTCGACCTATGGCGACGCGCTTGTCGTCGGACTGATCAACACGATCCTGATTGCCGTCACCGGCATCTTCACGGCGACCATCATCGGCTTCCTCGTCGGCATCGGCCGCCTGTCCAAGAACTGGCTGATCGCCAAGCTCTGCACGGTCTATGTCGAGGTGTTTCGTAACATCCCGCCGCTGCTCGTCATCTTCTTCTGGTATTCCGGCGTTCTTTCGACGCTGCCGCAGGTGCGAGACTCGCTGAAACTGCCCTTCAGCATGTTCCTCAACAACCGCGGCCTTGCCTTCCCGAAGCCGCTCTGGGGCGAAGGCACCTACCTTATTCCCATCACCATTCTCATCGGCATCGTCGTGACCTTCGCCATCGCCAAATGGGCGAAGAAACGGCAGATGCGCACCGGCAAGCAGTTCCACACGATTTGGGCCGGCATCGCCCTCATCGCCGGCCTGCCGATCCTCACCTTCCTGATGCTCGGCGCACCGCTGACCTTCGACTATCCGGTCGCGGGCCGGTTCAACCTGTCCGGCGGTTCGGTGATCGCTCCGGAATTCGTGGCGCTCTATCTGGCGCTGTCCTTCTACACGGCTGCGTTCATCGCGGAAATCATCCGCGCCGGCATTCGCGGCGTGCCGAAGGGGCAGTCGGAGGCTTCGTTCGCGCTCGGCCTGCAGCCGTCCTCGACGACGCGGCTGGTCGTCATTCCGCAGGCCGCCCGTATCATCATTCCGCCCCTGACGAGCCAATATCTGAACCTTACCAAGAACTCGTCGCTCGGCGTGGCGATCGGCTTCCCCGAACTCGTTTCGACGGGCGGCACGACGATGAACCAGACGGGTCAGGCGGTGGAGGTCATCTCGATCTGGCTCGTCGTCTATCTGACGATCAGTATCGCAACCTCGCTGTTCATGAACTGGTTCAACGCCAGGATGGCTTTGGTGGAGAGGTAAGATCATGGCCGATACAAACCCCTCCTTCGTCCGGCACGAAATGCTGCCGGCACAGCCGGCGCCGATTGCCGCCGGCAATATTATCGGCTGGGTCAGGACCAACCTGCTCGCCACACCAAAGGATGTCGTTCTCACCGTCATCGCGATCATCCTGTTGGCGCTGCTGATCCCACCTGCCCTGAACTGGCTGGTGGTTCAGGCGACCTGGTTCGGTAGCGATCGCTCGGTCTGCACCACGATCGTCCAGGGCGGCATCCAGCCGGATGGCTGGAAGGGCGCCTGCTGGGCCTTCGTCAAGGATCGGTTCGTTCAGTTCCTGTTCGGGCGCTACCCGCTCGACGAACGCTGGCGTCCGATCCTCGTCACCGTGATGTTCATCGTGCTGCTGGCTCCGATGCTCATTCCGAAGGCGCCGTACAAGGGCCTGAATGCGCTGTTGCTGTTCATCGTCTTCCCGATCGTCGCCTTCTTCCTGCTGCATGGTGGTTTTGGCCTGCAGAAGGTCGAGACGCCGCTCTGGGGCGGCCTGATGGTGACGCTCATCCTGTCCTTCGTCGGCATCGCCGTATCGTTCCCGCTCGGAACGCTGCTGGCGCTCGGCCGCCGCTCGAAAATGCCCGTCATCAAGACACTCTGCGTCACCTTCATCGAGGTGATTCGAGGCGTGCCGCTCATTACCGTTCTGTTCATGGCGAACGTGATGCTGCCGCTCTTCCTGCCGACCGGCTGGACGATCGACAACTTCCTTCGGGCGCTCGTGGCCGTTGCCCTGTTTGCCTCCGCCTATATGGCGGAAGTCATCCGCGGCGGCCTGCAGGCGATCCCCAAGGGACAGTCAGAAGGTGCGGATTCGCTCGGGCTCGGCTACTGGCAGAAGATGCGGCTGATCATCCTGCCGCAGGCAATCAAGCTGGTCATTCCGGGCATCGTCAACACGTTCATCGGCCTGTTCAAGGATACTTCGCTCGTGTCGATCATCGGCATGTTCGACCTCTTGAACATCATCCGCCTGAACTTCACCGATACGACCTGGATCACGCCGGTGACGCCGATCACCGGCCTGATCTTCGCAGGCATCATCTACTGGATCTTCTGCTTCAGCATGTCGCGCTATTCCGCTTTTATGGAACGGCATCTCGACACGGCTCACAAGCGCTGATCCTGAAAGCAAGATTACAAGGGGAAAAACATGGCTGAAGCCCAACCCAAGAAAATGACCGTCTCCACCACCGACGTTGCCGTCGAAATCACCGGCATGAACAAGTGGTATGGCGATTTCCACGTGCTGCGCGACATTAACCTCAAGGTGATGAAGGGCGAGCGCATTGTCATCGCCGGCCCGTCGGGCTCCGGCAAGTCGACGATGATCCGCTGCATCAACCGGCTCGAGGAACATCAGGCCGGCAAGATCGTCGTCGACGATATCGAGCTTACCAACGACCTGAAGAAGATCGATGAAGTGCGCCGCGAAGTAGGCATGGTATTCCAGCACTTCAACCTCTTCCCGCATCTGACGATCCTGGAAAACTGCACGCTGGCACCGATCTGGGTGCGCAAGATGCCGAAGAAGGAAGCGGAAGAAGTGGCGATGCACTATCTGAAGCGCGTCAAGATTCCGGAACAGGCGAACAAATATCCGGGCCAGCTTTCCGGCGGTCAGCAGCAGCGCGTGGCAATCGCCCGCTCGCTCTGCATGAAACCGAAGATCATGCTGTTCGACGAGCCAACCTCGGCTCTCGACCCGGAAATGGTCAAGGAAGTCCTGGATACGATGGTATCGCTCGCCGAAGAAGGCATGACCATGCTTTGCGTCACCCACGAAATGGGCTTCGCGCGCCAGGTTGCCAACCGCGTCATCTTCATGGACCAAGGCCAGATCGTCGAACAGAACTCGCCGGCCGAGTTCTTCGACAATCCGCAACACGAGCGCACCAGGCTCTTCCTCAGCCAGATCCTGCACTGAGGACAGCAATAGACCGATACTTGAAAGGGCGCCATTGGCGCCCTTTTTCGTTACCAGGTAAAGGAATAGCGCGCCTTGACGCTGGTAACCGGATCCGAGGCGTCCATACTGCTGTCGAGCGAGCCCGTCACAGTCATGTATTCGCCTATCTGCTGCTCCAGCCCGATGCCGGCGCCGATGGTGGCAAAGCTATCGCTGGCGCTTGCCCGCCCCATCAATGAGGTGCCGGTCGAACCATGCGTCAGTCGAACGGATTGGTTCGCGTCGATGCCCGCCCACTCGCCTGAGACACCATCATACCGCATCGTGTAGCTGCTGTTCCGCTCAAGATCGAGCGACGGCGTGGCAAACTCCTTTTCATAATAGTTCATGCTGATCGCCGCGCTGCCGGTGTTTCCGTCGAAATCCAGACCGACACCTCGACGCATCTCCGAAACTGTCGTTTTCACCTTGCTCGTGACGAAACTGCTCCAGAAGCGGATCGGCGTATCGATGGGTGCCCCGCCCTTCGTCGCATTCATGCCGAACGAAATGCCCGCCTCGGCTTCAAGCCGGGTCGGCAATTGCATGCCGAGCCTGATAGAGTAGCTGGTGTCCGAATTCTTGGTGGGCTGCCAGATCAGAGGTCTTTCGGCGGCAGACCCTGAGGTTGCGACAAAGAATAAAGCAAGCGCACTCGCGGCAGCGATGAACTGAATTTTTTCCATGATATTCGACCGGTCCACTTGGAGGCGACGCGAACTACCAGCCCCAAAGCCCGTAAGTTCGTATAAATTGAAGTCGTTCGAATCTGCCCGAATGACATCAGCGCGGGGTGGTGGCGCGGTGCGAAAACTTATACAGGAATGCGGCCTTTCCGAATCCGGACCGTGACGAAAATGCGATTTATAAAATGAGCATCTGATTGGATAAGTGGCTCGTGCTTGCCATGGTGTAGCGGCGTCGATTTGAATAAATTTTCAATTAGCCCATAATCAGCGTAAATTTACCGTTTTCGCGACTAAAATACGGTTCTCTGACCAGCTTCGCTTTAGACAGACAGATATCTGCATGTATCGAATACCAGATCGAGGACACGATGATAAAGCTTGAGCGGGCGACAAAACACGTCAAGTTGAAAGGGTTGTCCAAACCAATCATCGACGACGTCTCTTTTGTCATACCGCGCGGAAAGAGCGTTGGGTTGCTTGGGCGCAATGGCGCAGGCAAATCCACGCTATTGCAATTGATTGCCGGCACCCAGAATCTCGACAGCGGTCGCATCATTCGGCAAGGTAAAATCTCTTGGCCGCTGGGCTTTCAGGGAAGCTTTCAAGGCGCCCTGTCTGGAGAGCAGAACGTACGATTCGTCGCGCGAATCTATGGGGTCGAAAGCGAAGAACTGGTGGCTTACGTTGCCGATTTCGCGGAATTAGGGCCGTTTTTCCACGCCCCGGTCCAGACCTATTCTTCAGGGATGAAGGCAAGGCTCGCCTTTGGGGTCAGCATGGGGATCAAATTCGATTATTATCTCGTTGACGAGATTACGGCGGTCGGCGATACAAATTTTAAACGGAAATCGCAAACAGTCTTTAGGGAGCGTTTAGCGAATTCTGATGTGATTATGGTATCCCATAGCGGGGGGACTCTCAGAGAATATTGCACATCGGGTATTGTTCTCGAAAAAGGCAAATTGACGTATTATAGTGAACTCTCGGATGCGATAAGTATTCACGAACAGAATATGCGGGGTTAATAGGTTGGCTGAGCAACTTCAGGCAAGAACGTCGGGTTTAGGCGTAGACGGAAAATTTGAGGCTCCAGGCCACCCCGAACATAAGCGAAAACACCTGCAGCTTTTGGACAACCTTTTTAATAAAAAGATTGTCCAGCTTCCGAATCCACAAAGGGAGAAAGTCGACCCCAAAGGTCCGGCGACCTCTCCGGCTAAGAAGATCGAAATTGATGCCAATGGCGCGAATGTAGCTGAAAAGCCGGCGAGCCGTTGGAAATTTCGGCACACGGTCATCGCTATGACCTTCATGGTCATGGTGGCATTACCAACCACGCTTGCGTCGCTGTATTTAGCGTTTATCGCTGCTAATCAGTATCATAGCTCTGCCTCTTTTTCCGTACGCAGCATTTCAGCCGCGCAGGCGTCGGACATTCTCGGCATGTTTTCTCAGGCTTCGGCTGGAAGCACGATTTCGGACTCTTACGTTCTGCTTGACTTCATCATGAGTGAAAAGATGGTGCAAGCTGCCGATAAACTGTTCGATCTGGAAAACATGTACGCGCCCCGCGGTTTCGACTTTTTCTATGGTATTCGCAAGGATCTCCCCATAGAAGACAAACTGCGTTATTGGCGCAGTATTATAACGGTCGATTTCGATCATGCTTCCGGCATTATGAACCTAACCGTCAATGCATTTACACCAGAAGATTCTCAGAAGGTTGCCGGCTTTATTATCCAGAGCAGTGAACGGCTGATCAACGACCTTTCGCTTACCGGTCGTAACGAAATGCTCAAGGTGGCTCAGATTGAAGTCAGCCTCGCCGAAGCTCGCCTTTCCGACGCACGCGATGCCATACGCAGCTATCGTGACGTTTCCCAGGAAGCAGATCCCGTAGAGGGTGCCAAGCTGGCAACGCAAATCGTGGCATCCCTGGAGCAGCAACTGGTCAAACTGCAGACTGAAATGTCGACTGCATTGACCCAGATGGGCGAGGATACACCACGTATCCGAGTTATGCGGTCGCAAATCGACAGCCTGCAAAAGCAGCTCACCCAGGAAAGACAAAGACTCGGCAGCGGGATTGCTCCCAAGCAGGGCAGGAACGCAACGGACTCTGCTTCCGGCGTGGCCGGACGGCTCCAGCAGTACGACAAGCTCGAAACGCAGCGGGAATTCGCAGAACGCGCCTATACATCGTCGCTTGCCGCGCTTGAGAGAGCTCGCGTCGATGCGAACGCCAAGCAGCGTTACCTTGCCGTCTTCATCAACCCCACCCTATCCGAATTGGCGCAGTATCCGCATCGCTTCCTGAACTCGCTGCTTGTTCTGCTGGGTACATTGCTGATCTGGTCGGTCGCAGTCATGGGATATTACAATATTCGAGACCGCAATTAAGCTGGCGGATATTCCTTCCTGACAAGCGCCCACGCATATGAACCCATGCGTGGGCGCTGCGCATTCATGGGTATTGGCTGAAGTAGATTGATCAAGGATGCAGAACGCCCCGTTTGATAGCATGGCCGAGCGTGTCGATCTGGCAGGCAGGAAAGTCTTCGCCTTTCAGATTCGCCGATGGAAGCAGGCGATCCTCAATTCCTATTTTCCCCGGACGAATTTCAGCTATCTGCCACTCTATGTCAGCGACAAGGCGTTTTTTCTCGACTGGGCGCAGGCCATCGAAGACGAAGAGAATCCGGTTCTCCTGACATGGGGGAATAACGTCTCGCCGGCGGTCGTCGGGTTCGCTCGAGACAACAGGATACCGCTGTGCTTTCTGGAAGACGGGTTCATTCGCTCGCTTGTGCCCAATGCGAGCCACAGCCTGCCGTTTTCACTGACGCTGGACGGGCGGGCGCCCTATTTCGACAGTCGCTCGTCTTCCGATCTTGAGATCATTCTTTCCAATTGCGATTTCGAGGCCGACCAAGTCCTGATGAGCCGCGCCCGCAAAGGGATTGCCGAACTTCTTTCCTCCGGCCTGAGCAAATATAATTCGGGTGACGATACCGTACCGCCACCTGAAACCACACCGGCGAGCCCGCGGCGCAGGATCCTCGTCATCGGCCAGGTCGAGGATGACGCATCCATTCGGTTCGGCTGTGACCGCAAGATCGACAATAACGACGTCGTGCGGCTGGCAGCGCAGGAAAACCCAGATTGCGACATTCTCTACAAGCCGCATCCCGATGTCCTGAACGGCGTTCGCAGACGCCTTTCCAATCCCGCCGACGTCGCGCATGTCTGCCACATCCTTATCGGCAAGGCGCCTCTGCCCGAGGTGCTTCGCACGGTGGATCATGTTTACACGATAACCTCACTGGGGGGCTTCGAAGCGCTGCTGCGCGGGATTCCGGTGACGCTTCTCGGCTGCCCGTTCTACGCTGGATGGGGTTTGACGGATGATCGCCAAGCCAATTCGCGAAGAAAGCGCAGATTGAGTATCGACGAGGTGTTCGCAGCCGCCTATCTGCTTTACCCACGCTATTTCGACCCGGTAAGCGGTGAAGAGGCGACGTTTGAGGAATGCCTCAGCACGACTGCGCGCTGGCGGCGGGACGGAATGCCGCAAAGCCAGATTCTACCTGTTCCAACGCCCACCAAACCGGGTTTCGCAATCACGGGCTCTTACGGCCTGCTTGGATGGCGTCATCTCATGACCTGGCCGCTGGCAAATCTGATCGCGCGAGTCGGCGATCAAACCGATGCCGAAGCGTTCAAGACCAATCCGATCGTATTTTTTCGGGAGCTTTCGAATGCGCGCCTCAGAAAGCTGGGACGCATTCTCTATCCATTCGACTAAAAATCAGCCGAGAATGGCGACCCCTGCAGGACTCGAACCTGCGACCTGCTGCTTAGAAGGCAGCTGCTCTATCCAGTTGAGCTAAGGGGCCGATCTTTTGCGCCGGGGAAGCCAGGCGCCGATCGTCAATGCGTCCAGGGCTGGATGCGGTTGAATTTGAAGTTATCCGTATAGGAAACGACCTGACGGTTGGCTTCCTTCGGCTGGATGACGCGATACTCGATGCCTTCGCGTTCGGCATAAGCAACGGCCAGTTCAAGCGTTTCGAAGGTCAGGCGAAGCTGCTGCTTCATGTCACCGGAAGATGTGTAGCCGAGGATCGGGTCGATACGACGCGGCTGCTCCTGGTCAAATTCCAGAACCCAAAGATGGGTCTTGGCTTTGCCGGACTGCATGGCGGTCTTGGCGGGACGAAAAATCTTGGCTGCCATTCCTGAAACGCTCCATTGGGATGGATCGTCTGTGCGGCGCCCCTGGAAAACGTGGTCGGAGTGGAGAGATTCGAACTCCCGACCCTCTGGTCCCAAACCAGATGCGCTACCAGACTGCGCTACACTCCGTTCCTACGTTGGTTGCGAGATACACGGTTCCCTTTTACCTCGCAACAGCAAAATAAACCTTTCTGCCATCTGCAGAAAATTCGCTGGGGATCAATCCGAAAGTTATGGGCTGCCGATGCGCTTGGAGACCACCTTGTCGCCGGTCTTAATGCCAAGCGCCTTGGCGCGACCGGCATTGATCTCCAGCACGAATTTCACCGGTCCGTGCGAATCAATCACGTCGCGCGAGAACGGCACGGCATTTTCGCCGATGTGCGAAATCGTGCCGTCACCCTGGATGAACAGCATATCGAGTGGCAGGATGGTGTTTTCCATCCACATGGAGACCGGCCGGGCCATGCCGAAGTCGAACAGCATTCCGTGATCCGGCGCCATTTCCTTGCGATACATCAGGCCGTGTTCGCGCTGCGCGTCCGTGAGGGCAAGTTCGATCGAGAACTTGTAGGTCTGCCCTGCCGCAGTCTTGATCGATAGCTCGTCGCGGGGGAAAGTCATTTCCTGCTGCGCGACCGCAGTTCCGGCTGAAAGTCCGGCCAAAAGCAGAAAAAGTGCTGCCACAGCACTCCTGAATGCTGCCAACCGCTTAAAAATGAAGAATTTTGAATTTTCGAACATGAGATGAACCATATGCAAGCCGGTTGTCGTCGGCGCCAATATGGCTGGCTTCCGGTGCCCTGTCGATTCTCTTTCGGCCGGGAATGCCGAGCGGTTTGACGCGGAACTTCCCTCTCACCGCTTCGTTACTGTCGGACGCCAACCGAGGTAACCTCCCATGCTCAGATTTGCAGGACTGACCGCAGCAGCCTTAGGGCTGACCGCGGCTGTCGCATTGGCTCAGGCTCCACCGACAGAGCCCTCGCCGCTTCCGCCGGCGCCGCCGGAAATCAACAAGGACAATCCTCCGCCACCCCCTCCTCCGCCGGGGCCACGAGGGCCAGAAAGCGCCGAAGGCAAGGATGAATGGCGGATGCATCCGCGCGGCGACCGCCCACCACCGCCGCCGAAGGCTGCACATTTCCATGTGCGGATCGGCGATGCGCGCATCGATCTGAAATGTGCAGACGACGAACCGATGAAGGCATGCGCCGACCTGCTTCTGCAGATTATCGACCGAGCCAATGCGTCATCTGCGAACGAATCATCCGACGACAAAAACCGGGATCGAGACCGCGATTACGACCGCGGCCGTGATCGTTACGACCGTTACAACAGGGGATAGATATGAACCGAGATTACCTTTCCGACATCGACCGGCTGGGCCGTCAGCTTTCCGATCTGCGGGCCATCTTCGCTCGACAGGCGGGAGATTCGGCCGATGACGCCGCAGCCTATATCGCGCCCCGCGCGCGGCAGTTCGCACGCCAGTTCCGGCATGAGGGTTATGGCCTTGCGGCTGCTGCCCGCCATAATCCTTCGGCGGCGACCGGGGCCGTTCTCGGTGCTCTGGCGATAGGTGCAGCTGTCGGCTTGCTTCTCGCGGGCTCTTCACGGCGCGACTATTGATCTGTCGTGGCAATTGGTGCCGGTCGCACCGATTGCTTCCGCAGCGAGATGATCGAGATCGAGCCAATACAGAAAAAGCGCCCAACGGGCGCTTTTTCAACAATACGCTCTGAACGCGATAAGCTCAGTGCGAGCGGCTTACCGGGTTCGGATTGTCGGGATGAATCTCGGCCGCCATCAGACCCTTGTCGCCAGGTCCGAAACGAACCAGTACGACCTGTCCCGGGCGAAGCTCGGTGAGACCGAAACGTCGAAGCGTTTCCATATGGACGAAAATGTCTTCCGTGCCCTCACCGCGTGTCAGGAAGCCGAAGCCCTTGGTGCGGTTGAACCACTTGACCAGAGCCCGCTCGAGACCGCTCGTGGCGGTCACCTGTACGTGAGTGCGCACCGGTGGCAGGTCCGACGGATGAACCGCCGTCGACTGATCCATGGAAAGAATGCGGAAGGCCTGATAGCCGCGGTCCCTCTTCTGGATCATCGCGACGATGCGCGTTCCTTCCAGAATGGTTTGGTATCCATCGCGGCGAAGGCAGGTCACATGCAGAAGAACATCCTGCATCCCATTGTCCGGAACGATGAAGCCGAACCCTTTCGCCACATCGAACCATTTGACGACGCCAGTAATTTCAATGAGCTCGACCGGTTCCCCCGAGAACTCCTCGAAACTGGCAACGCCTTTCGATGACATCCTGTCTGCCATATCCTGTCGGCCCCTCGATTACGCGTTACGACGTGACGGATTTTAACTGATTCTTAGAGGATAGATTAACATCCCGCTAACCGTCCAGCGCAAGCCCCCGTCTTGGCTTTATCCACCCTCATCTCTATTTAGAGTGGCTTGCTCCAAGCTGTCGTCTGCGCCATATCCTTGCGGTGTTTCATCGGAGGGAGACTTCATAATGCGTTATCTGCACACCATGGTCCGGGTCAAAGACCTGGATGCCTCACTTCATTTCTATACAACCGTTTTTGGCCTCGTGGAAACCCGCCGCATCGACAACGAGAAGGGCCGCTTCACGCTGGTCTTCCTTGCCGCCCCGGAAGATTTCGACGATGCCAAACAGGTGGGCGCCCCCACCCTCGAACTCACCTACAACTGGGATACCGAAGATTACACGGGCGGGCGCAATTTCGGCCACCTCGCCTATGAGGTCGACAACGTCTACGAGTTCTGCCAGCGCGTTTCGGATGCTGGCATCACCATCAACCGCCCGCCGCGGGAAGGCCGCATGGCTTTCGTGAAATCGCCGGACGGGATTTCATTCGAAATCCTGCAGAAGGGCGAGAACCTGCCGGTCGCCGAGCCCTGGGCATCTGCTCCGAACATCGGCAGCTGGTAACCGCGATACCGCTCGGCGGCCATTTTTCCGGCCGCCGTGCTTCTTGCCTGCCGCGAGGCTTGTGTCAGGCTTTCCGAGCCTCCGTGCCGCCACATTCGCCGGGTTGTCCTCGCCCCGCTTCCACCCGATGCTCAATTCCAATGATTCGCCGCATGACGCGCGCGACGTGAGTTGACGGGGCATTCCCTTGCAGAACCTATCCTACACCCATTCGAACGTCCGCATGACGCTGGCGGCCGTAGGCATCTGCGCACTTGCGCTCTCGGGCTGCAATACGACGAAGAAGGTGGCCGATGCCTCTCCGCCGGCAGCCGGTGCCAATGGCTTGCCGGCCCGATCAAACATGCTGGCCAAGGACAGCATGCTGTCGAAGGACAGTGTTTTGCCCAAAGGCAGCGTCTTAGCCAAGAATGGCACGACCCCTTCCAGCCTGCATGTCGACCCAGTGGCCTCGAGAGATTCGGCAAGACAGGCTGCAGTCCGCCCGGGCGTGCAGACGCTGTCGCCTGAACAGGCCGCCGCCCTGGTCGGCACGCTTGCCCCCACACCGGCACCGGCGAGCAATTTCCCTCCTGCCCCTGCCGCCCCGACGCAGCAGGCATCGATCGCAGGCCTTGCGACCCAGCCGACTGGCGTACGCGCCGACGCCGGCACGATTTTCTCGGCTGCACCGCCGGCGCCGCCGGTCGCAACGAGCGCAAACGGACCGGTTCCAGCCGACCTGCCACGCAGAAACTTCAACGCGATGACCGCCAGCGTCTTCAGCGCGCCACAGCCCTCGCCGGCAGCGGCCTGCGGCACCGACGCGCAGGGCAATCCGTTAAGCTGCTGATTCGGCCAGTCTTTTCACGCTAAAATCGCTTCCGCAAAACGACTGTCATTTTTTTGCAAAAAACATGATTTTGACGCTTGCGGGAAAGAAATCACCCCACTATAAGGGCGCCACAACGAAGCGCAGGCGCCCTTCGTCTATCGGTTAGGACACCAGATTTTCATTCTGGGAAGAGGGGTTCGACTCCCCTAGGGCGTGCCACTTCTATCTCCCCAAGTCATTGTTTTATCTTTATTTGTATCATCCGGTACGCGCATTTTCGTGTCCGGATTTTTTTTGCATTCGCACTGTGGAAAAACTGTAATTTAGCGCTTGCGGGAAAGAAATCACCCCACTATAAGGGCGCTCACCACGAAGCGCAGGCGCCCTTCGTCTATCGGTTAGGACACCAGATTTTCATTCTGGGAAGAGGGGTTCGACTCCCCTAGGGCGTGCCACTTCTCTCTCCCATTTTGATGCTATGCTTGATATTTGAACGCCGCGGACCGGATGTCAGGGCGTTTCGGATGTGCTGATCTGCACCTGCCAGTGGTCCATCTGCTTTTTGTCATACTTGCCTTTGCGACCGCGATTCCAGGTTATCCCGCGCTTGGTGATCCGCGCGGGTATCCCGGCAATCACCACGCCCTCCTCATCGAATTCCCCATTCACGAATGACATCGCACCTACGATCGAATCAGAGGGTATTTTCGCGCCTTTGCTGATCATCGAATTGGCACCGATCCAAACATGATCGCCGATACGCACGCCTGCTGCCGGATTTATGCGCTTGCCGGTGGCGCGATCGATGACCGAATGAGCATCCGTTGTGCGGATTTCGATATTTCGCGATAGCATGCACCACGCGCCTATCTGAACCTCACAGCCCTCCTGACAAAGGATGTAGGCACTGATGGTCGTCGAATGATCCCCGAAGGAAACCGTTTGCCCGTCACCCTTTACGAGAATGTCACCGCGGAAATGCGCATCTTTGCCGATTACAATGCGGTTGGAATTGCCTTCCACCTGGATCGTTCCGGAAAAACGCGCGCCTTCGCCAATCTCCAGATGATTGGCCGTCCCGTTTTTCACGCCGATTCTGCCTTCAAGGCTCGCAGCGTCCCGGATATTCTGTGTATTCGCCCTGCCCCACGCGTTCACGAATAGCCATCCCCGGATTCGTCTCATGAGACGGTCGCCGATCGCGTTCTTCTGCATCGCGCCGAAAAGCCGGGACGTTATGGTATCCTTGAGCAATTCCACTCCTCCAGCCGAACTCAGCTTATACTCTTTGTCAGAGTTCAGGCCTCAAAGGTAGATCGCACCAGAGATCTCGAGGAACCACGGCAGGCATTTTAAGGCGCCTTTGCTGCGTCTAAGACGCGTAGCTGGATACGGCGGCTACCCTGCCAATGATCGGCGCCGATACAGCCTGCGACATGCAGCTGCGAACCGCGCGAATTCAGGAGAAGATTGCCGAGCGGCGTGTCGGCGGCGCGGAAGGCGATCCCATCGATTCGCGAGCCATCTGCTGCTTCCAATGTGATCTTCACATGAGCCGTGCCGACGAGCCGCGAATCCTTCAGGCGATGGGCGGGAATTGCAAAGACCGGCTGTGCGTGACCCGAACCATAAGGACCGGCCTGTTCCAGTTGATCGTAAAGTTCAAGCGTGGCGCCGGAGGCGGAAAGAGCCCCGTCGATCTTCAGCACGTGGTTTGCGACCAGCGTCGAGACGCTATCCTCGGCGGTTTCCTCGAAGAAGGCGCGCAGGCGGCCGAGATTGGCGCGCTCGACGGTCAAGCCCGCTGCCATGGCATGGCCGCCGCCCTTGACCAGCATGCCCTGCTCCACGGCCGCACGCACCATGCGGCCCATGTCGAAGCCGTTGATCGAGCGACCGGAGCCTGTACCCTTGCCGGATGGGTCGAAGGCGATCGCGAAGGCCGGCCGCTTGAACTTCTCCTTGATTCGCGCGGCGATGAGGCCAACGATGCCCGGATGCCAGCTCTCGCGGGCGGTGACGATGACCGAAGCGCCCTCGCCGTTTCCGTATTCGGCCAGAACCTCGGCCTCGGCTTCCGCCAGCATGGCGGCCTCCATGGCCTGGCGTTCCTTGTTCAGATCATCCAGCCGCGCCGCGATCTCTTCTGCCTCGATCGTATCCTCGATCGTCAGAAGCCGGCTGCCGAGCGCCGCGTCGCCTATGCGCCCGCCCGCATTGATGCGCGGGCCGATCAGGAAGCCGAAATGATAAGGGGTCACGGGACCGCCGAGGCCAGCCTTGCGGAACAGTGCGGCCAGCCCGGCATTGCCCATGTGGCGCGCAGCGAGCAGGCCCTTGACCACATAGGCGCGGTTCAGGCCCTTTAGCGGGACGACGTCGCAGACGGTCGCCAGCGCCACGATATCGAGCCAGGCGAGCAGGTCGAGCGATTTGGCGCGCGGATCGCCGATCTTGCGCATGTGGCGCGCGGCAGCGACCAGAACCATGAAGACGACGCCTGCAGCGCAGAGATGCCCCTGCCCCGACAGATCGTCTTCCCGGTTCGGGTTGACCAGCGCGTGGCAGGGCGGCAATTCCTGGCCGAGCTGATGGTGGTCGATGACGACCACGTCGCAACCCTCTTCCGTGGCTGCAGCAAGCGCATCGAAGCTGGTCGAGCCGCAATCGACGGTGACGATCAGCCCGGCGCCATTGGTGATCAGCTGACGGATCGCCGTGGGATTGGGGCCGTAACCTTCGAAAATGCGATCGGGGATGTAAATCTCGGCCTCGACGTCGAAATGGCGGAGGAAGCGGTAGAGAAGCGCCGATGAGGCTGCCCCGTCCACATCGTAGTCACCGAAGATTGCCACCTTCTGCCGTTTGGCAATCGCCTCGGCGATCCGGTTCACCGCCTTTTCGCAGTCCGTCAGCGAATAGGGTTCGGGCATGAGGGAACGGATGGTCGGATCGAGAAATGCAGGCGCATCGTCGAGCGTCACGCCGCGGCCGGCAAGCACGCGGGCGACGAGTTCGGGAATGGCGTGGATTTGGGTGATCGCCAGAGCGCGATTCTGCGCCGCCTGATCAAGGCGCGATATCCACCGTTGATCACCCGCCGATTTTTCGACGCCGAGAAACGCACGCGGCACCGGATCGACCGGCTGGGTGGTTGTGGAGATCGCGGAGGTGAACGTGTTCATACCTCCGCTTTTAGCCCATCCGCGGGCAAAGCGGAATCAGCTCCAGCGATGCCCACTGTGATTCTTTGCAGGCACGGCAGGCGGCTTTAAAATTGCGGCTCAGAGAAGCGACCAGACGGCCGAACTGCTGACGCCGGCAAAGACAGCAAAAAGCACGATCATGAACGACCAGTTACGGCCACCTTCAAAATCGTCGCCGGCCGCACCATCATTTGCCTGTACAAGATCGGCGGACATGGGCTTGCCGCTGCCATGACCCAATTCAAGCCTGAAAGGCTTTTTTCCAGAATTCATTATCATCACGCAAGCGCCTCCTCGCCGGTGTGACTACATGAATCGAATGTACGCAGGTTTCCTGTCTTGGAACAGTCGCAAGCGAGCAGTTCTTAAAATTTTTTTGACAGTCCAAGAAAATGTCCAGAAAAAAAGCCGGCAAAAGCCGACTTTTTTTGGTTGTTTGCCGAAGGATCAAAATGCCTTCGGGCGCTCGATACGGATGACCTGAGGCTCTCCGACCAGATAGGTCTCGCCCTTGATGGCATCGACGGCTTTGCGCACCGAATGTTCGGCGGTCGCATGCGTCACCAGGATGATCGTCTTTGACGTATCTTCCGCATCCGGCTTCGGGCGCTGGACGATCGATTCCAGCGAAATGGCGTTCTCGGCCATATGGGTTGCAACGCTCGCAAATACGCCGGCGCGGTCGGCAACCGTCAGGCGGATGAAGTAGCCGCCTTCGTGGCTCTGCATCTGGGCGCGCTTATACGGTGCGAGCGCCAGGGCCGGGGTGCCGAGGACCGGAACGCGCTGGGCTCCCGGCTGGCTCTTGGCGATGTCGGCGATGTCGCCAAGCACCGAAGAAGCCGTCGCATTGCCGCCGGCACCGGGGCCAACCATCAGCAGCTCGCCGAGAATGTCGGATTCGATCGCGACCGCGTTGGTGACGCCATCGACCTGCGCGATGACGGTATTGTAGGGCACCATGGTCGGGTGGACGCGCTGTTCGATGCCGCTGTCGGTCTTTTGCGCGACGCCGAGCAGCTTGATGCGGTAACCGAGATCGGAGGCCGCATGGATGTCCTCGATCGAGATATTGGTGATGCCTTCGAGATAGATCTCGTCGGCGGCAATCTGCGTGCCGAAGGCAAGCGTCGTCAGGATGGCCAGCTTGTGAGCCGTATCATTGCCTCCGATGTCGAACGCCGGATCGGCTTCAGCATAACCGAGGCGCTGCGCTTCCTTCAGGCAATCGGCAAACGACAGGCCTTCCTTCTCCATCCGGGTCAGGATGTAGTTGCAGGTGCCGTTCATGATGCCGTAGACGCGCGATACGGTGTTACCGGTAAGTGACTCGCGAAGTGCCTTGATGACCGGGATGCCGCCGGCGACCGCTGCCTCGAAATTAAGGAGCGCGCCTTTTTCTTCGGCGACCTTTGCGAGTTCGACACCATGCGCGGCAAGCAGCGCCTTGTTGGCAGTCACCACATGGAGACCGCGCGCGAGCGCAGCACGAACCGAGTTTGCGGCAGCGCCTTCGGAACTGCCGATCAGCTCGACGAAGACGTCGATATCGGCTTCGGCAGCAAGCTTTTCCGGCGTATCGAACCAGGTGATGCTGGAAAGATCGATGCCTCGGTCGCGGCTCTTGTCGCGGGCCGTGACGGCCGTGATCTCGATCGCGCGACCGCATGTGGTGGCCAGTTCGTTCGCACGGTTCTGAATGATCCGGACGAGCGAGGCACCCACGGTGCCGAGACCCGCAATGCCGACCTTAAGGGCATCTGCCATGGTGATTTTTCCTGCTTGCTTGGGAGATGGCGGCCCAGAAGGGGCCGCCGGGTGCTTGGGATCAGTGATCAGCGGCGCGTATTGAGCGAGATGACGTTGTGCATCGTCTCGTCGGCCGTCGACAGGAACTTCTTGATGTTGCGCGCCGCCTGACGGATGCGATGCTCGTTCTCGACCAGCGCCAGACGGACGTAATCGTCGCCCATTTCGCCGAAACCGATACCCGGCGCCACGGCGACGTCCGCCTTTTCGACGAGCAGCTTGGAGAATTCCAGCGAGCCGAGATGGCGGAACTTTTCCGGGATCTTCGCCCAGGCGAACATGGTGGCGGCCGGAGGCGGCACGTCGAAACCGGCCTTACCGAAGCTGTCGACCATCACGTCGCGGCGACGCTTGTAGACATTGCGGACTTCCGCGATGTCGGAGCCGTCGCCGTTCAGCGCATGGGTCGCCGCCACCTGTATCGGCGTGAAAGCGCCGTAATCGAGGTAGGACTTCACACGGGTCAAAGCCGAGATCAGGCGCTCGTTGCCGACGGCAAAGCCCATGCGCCAACCGGGCATGGAGAAGGTCTTCGACATCGAGGTGAATTCGACGGTGACATCGATCGCGCCCGGAACCTGCAGGACGGACGGTGGCGGTTCGTCGTTGAAGTAGATTTCCGAATAGGCCAGATCCGACAACACGATGATGTCGTGCTTCTTGGCGAACGCGATGACGTCCTTGTAGAAGTCGAGCGTCGCGACAAAGGCCGTCGGATTGGACGGGTAGTTGATGATCAGCGCCAGCGGCTTCGGGATCGAATGCTTCACGGCGCGCTCCAGCGGGCCGAAGAAGCTTTCATCCGGCTCGACTGACAGCGAGCGGATCACGCCGCCAGCCATCAGGAACCCGAAGGCATGGATCGGATAGGTCGGGTTCGGGCAAAGAATCACGTCGCCCGGCGCGGTGATCGCCTGCGCCATGTTGGCGAAGCCTTCCTTCGAACCCAAGGTCGCGACGACCTGGGTATCGGGATTGAGCTTCACGCCGAAACGGCGGGCGTAATAGGCGGCCTGGGCGCGACGAAGGCCCGGAATGCCCTTGGAAGACGAATAACGGTGCGTGCGCGGGTCCTGGACCACTTCGCAGAGCTTGTCGACGATCGCTTTCGGCGTCGGGAGATCGGGATTGCCCATGCCGAGATCGATAATGTCGGCGCCACCCGCTCGCGCGCTTGCTTTCAAACGGTTGACCTGTTCGAAAACGTAGGGCGGCAGACGCCGGACTTTATGAAACTCTTCCATAGCTCCCTCGGGCTCTCCTCAATGACGATGCGAAGCGTCACCACGACGCATAATGGCGCATCTTAGGCGATTTGTGCTTTGCGGCCAAACGATGTGAAACGCAAGCCCTATTTGGGCGACCGTTGGCGTGATCGACAACGCCCGCGAACCCAAAAATTACTTGGCGATATTGGCCAGCGCATCGCTGCCGTGCTGGGCAGCAAGCTTGCGGTATTCCGCGACGCGGCGATTGTATTCGGCTTCCGAGATGGAGCCGGAGCGGCGGGCTTTGGCCAGCGCTGCGAGACGCGGCTCGGCCTTGTGATAATCGTCGTCCTCGATCTGCTCGGCAGCGGCCGTCAGCGTCGGATCGAAGGTCGGATAGGTACCGGTATTCCTGACGGTCAACGGGCCCGGCGCAGGTGCGGTCTTCGACTGCACGATGACAGCCGGCGGCGGGGTGTTCGGAATGCCGTCGTCGAGCGCAAAGCTCTGGCTGTTGCAGCCCGACAGAAGAGGCAAAACAACCAGACCGACCAAAATCGGTGTGCCGAAAGTTGCGTGCCTCAGTTTTTCCATTTCCATAACCCAGTTATCGCGTCTGCTGGTTCCGCCGGAAAGCGCCAGCCGCTGGACTTGTATTCGCTTTCTGGGACAATGTACAAACGAAAACAACCGACAACCAGTGGGGAGGCCACGCGTGGCGGAAAAGACCGAGGATAAAGTTGGTTCGGGCCAGGAGTTCCCGGGCTTCGATCCCAAATCGGTCGAGGCCTATATGGTCAAGGATCCGCAGGCGCTTGCCATGAACTTCGCCCGTGCGGCGGAAAACCTCGGCAGAGCGGCATCCGAATGGCTTGGGCCGCGCGAACGCGGCGAAGTCCCCGATTCGGTCGCCAATCCGCTGACCGATCTCGTCAAGACGCTTTCCAAGGTGACGGAATACTGGATTTCCGACCCGAAGCGGACGCTCGAGGCGCAGACCCTGCTGTTCTCCAGCTATATGGGAATCTGGACACGGTCACTCAGCCAGTTTGGTGCGGGCCAGTTCGGCGGCAACCAGTTCGGTGCGCAGCCGCCCATTCCCGAACTCGACAACCTGCCGAAGGACAAGCGATTCTCCGATGAGGACTGGGTGAAGAACCCGTTCTTTGCCTTTCTGCGCCAGGTCTATCAGGTCACCGCTTCCTGGGCCGACAAGCTGGTCACCGAGGCTGATGGTCTCGACGAGCATACACGGCACAAGGCCGCCTTCTATGTGAAGCAGGTGACGGCGGCGCTTTCTCCGGCCAATTTCGCGGTCACCAATCCGGAAGTCTATCGCGAGATGGTGGCGAGCAACGGCGCGAATTTCGTCGCCGGCATGAAGATGCTGGCCGAGGATATCGCCGCCGGCCGCGGCGACCTGCGCCTGCGCCATACCGATGCCAGTAAGTTCGCCATCGGTCGCAACATGGCACTGACGCCGGGCAAGGTGATTGCCCAGAGCGAGGTCTGCGAGATCATCCAATACGAGCCGACCACCAAGACGGTGCTGAAGCGGCCGCTTTTGATCTGCCCGCCCTGGATCAACAAGTTCTACATTCTCGACCTCAATCCGCAGAAAAGCTTCATCAAGTGGTGCGTTGATCAGGGCCATACGGTCTTCGTCATCTCCTGGGTGAACCCGGACGAGCGGCATGCGAAGAAGGACTGGGAATCCTACATGCGCGAAGGCATCGATTTCGCGCTGGAAACCGTCGAGAAAGCGACCGGCGAAAAACAGGTCAATGCGATCGGTTATTGCGTCGGCGGCACGCTGCTGGCCGCAACGCTCGCCTATCACGCCAAGGCGAAGAATGACCGTATCGCCTCCGTCACCTTCCTGACGACGCAGGTGGATTTCACCCATGCGGGCGATCTCAAGGTCTTTGTCGACGAAGAACAGCTCGGCGCGATCGAGAAGCAGATGGACACCGTCGGTTATCTCGACGGGTCGAAGATGGCGACCGCCTTCAACATGCTGCGCGCCTCTGAACTGATCTGGCCTTACGTGGTCAACAACTACCTCAAGGGTCAGGAGCCCCTGCCCTTCGACCTGCTCTACTGGAATTCCGACTCGACCCGCATGGCTGCCGCCAACCACGCCTTCTATCTGCGCAACTGCTATCTCAATAACACGCTCTCCAAGGGCGAGATGAAGCTTGGCGACAAGGTCGTGGCGCTGAAGGACATCAAGATCCCGGTCTACAATCTCGCAACCCGCGAGGATCATATCGCCCCGCCGAAATCCGTGTTCATGGGTTCGTCCATGTTCGGTGGGCCGGTGGATTTCGTGGTCACCGGCTCGGGACATATCGCCGGCGTCGTCAATCCGCCCGACAAGATGAAGTACCAGTTCTGGACCGGCGGCAAGACGCAGGGCGAATATGAGGACTGGATGGACAAGGCCGAGGAGACCAAGGGCTCCTGGTGGCCGCATTGGCACGAATGGATCAAGGCCAAAGACGGCGAAGAGGTGCCGCCTCGCAAGCCCGGCGGTTCGGCGCTGAACGCCATTGCCGATGCACCTGGCACCTACGTGCTGGAACGCGTCTGACCCGATAATGCGTTTCGATCCGCCGCTTATTTCCGCCACGTTAGTGCAGCGCTACAAGCGTTTCCTGTTCGATGCCGTGCTACCCGACGGCACGCCGTTTACCGGTTCCTGCCCGAATACCGGTTCTATGCGCGGGCTTACCACGCCGGGTTCGAAAATCTGGGTTTCGGAACACGACAGCCCGACCCGCAAGTACCGCCACATGTTCGAGATGATCGAAGTCGGCGACGAGACGATCGGCATCAATACCGGTCTGCCGAACCGGCTGGCGGAGGAAGCGATCCGCGCCGGGCTGATCCCGAGCCTTGCCAACTACCCGGTCATCCAGCGCGAACAGAAATACGGCCGAAACTCCCGTATCGATTTTCTACTTTCAGGCAAAGGCCTGCCGAACGCTTATGTAGAAGTGAAGAACGTCCATTTCAGCCGCGAACCGAAGCTGGCTGAGTTTCCCGATACGGTCACCAAGCGCGGCGCAAAGCACCTGGAGGAACTCGGCGACATGGCGGAAGCCGGTCACCGAGCGGTGATGATTTATCTCATCCAGCGACATGACTGCGAGAGTTTCCGCATCTGCACCGATCTCGACCCGCTTTATGCCCTGGCCTTCGAACGCGCCAAGGCCCGCGGTGTCGAGGCTTATGCGGTGCGTTGCCGGGTGTCGCCTATGGCCATCGAGCCCGCAGGACTGGTTCCGATCCTGGGCTGACGTTCTCCGAATTCATTCAAATTCGAACGTTTCCGTTAACCCGCCGGCAACCCTTGCCCCAACTGCACGGGTTGGTGAATGGCGCAGGCATCAGGTGGAGCGTATTGTGACAGCCGGGTGGTGGTGATTAGTACGGAGTTCACCATAAGTGGCCGAATTTGTAGCCGATCATAGACTGACGCCGGCCGTCACCCGAAGCATCGAGGGACGCGATGCCTCGATGGATTCGCTGCGGATCGTCTCGTTCCTGGCGGTCGCGACGCTGCATGTCATCACGTCACCGGTGAAGGACATCACGGCATTCTCGATCATCGACCACCTGACCCGTTTCGCGGTGCCGGTGTTCTTCATGATGAGCGGCTATTTCTTCGAGCGTCCGGGTGCTGCCGAAATCGGCCGCATCGTTCCTCGTGCCCGCCGCCTGCTGGTGATGTTCGGGTTCTGGGAGATCATCTACAACGCGATCAACCTCTTTGTGCTTCACACCGCCGACTATCCGACAACGTCGATCAAGCTGGTCTATGACCTTCTCTATTATTCGGCCGGCCCCGCCTATCACCTCTGGTTCCTGCCGCATCTCGTCGTCACCGTGGTGATCTTCACGGTGCTGCGGCGGTTCGGGTTCCGCGTGCTGTTGCCGCTGGCGGCGGCTGCCTATCTGGCCGGCCTCGTGCTCGGCCCGTGGAGCGTGCTTGCCGGGCCGGATACTGCGCCGATCGGCATCGGAACCCGCAACGGACTGTTCTTCGGTTTCCCCTATTTCGCGCTCGGAGCCTATATCCGTTACGCGCGGATCGATGTGCGGATGCGGCTCCTGGTTCCGGCGCTTCTCATCGGTATCGCTCTGCAGCTTGTGGAGGCCTATGCGATCTCGCGGCTCGGCACGAGCCGCTTCTTCGCTCCGCAGGATTTCCTGCTCGGCACCCTGTTCTTTTCGGTTGCGGTGTTTCTCACCTTCAAGCGGCTTGCGCTTTCGCATCCGCTTGCCGCGCAGCTCGGCCGGCTGTCTCCGGGCATATTCTGCGTCCACATCATCTTCTTCAACCTGTTCACCACGCCCGCCTCGCCCTTCTTCGTCGATAACCGTTATGTCGAGACCGGCAATTATGGGATGGCATTGCTGATCTTGGTGCTGACCGTGGCCTCATCCACCGCGACGATCATGCTGATGGCGCAGAGCCGGTTCCTGCAGCAGGCCGTGCGCTGACGGGCCGGCACTTGCGGAACCGTTGGCAACTTCGTGATTTCCCTTCACATCCCCAGCAAAGGCATGGACGAACCGGGCCTTGCTGCTTTATGAACGGAGAAATTGCGAGAGAAGAACCATGGTCAATTACATCGAGGCGGTTTCCGCCCCCATGAAGAACACCGGCGCGATCCGGCTCTACAACACGGGCGAGGACTTCGCCGGCATGCGCAAGGCCTGCCTGTTGACGGCACGTTGCCTGGATGAGCTCGCTTCGATCGTGCAACCGGGCATCACCACCAGCGCGATCGATCGCTTCGTTTTCGAATTCGGCATGGATCACGGCGCGCTTCCCGCGACGCTGAACTATCGCGGTTACAAATATTCCGTCTGCACCTCGATCAACCATGTTGTGTGCCACGGCATGCCGGATGACAAGCCGCTGCGCGACGGCGATATCGTCAATATCGACGTCACCTTCATCCTCGATGGCTGGCATGGGGATTCGAGCCGCATGTATCCGGTGGGCCAAGTGAAGCGCGCTGCCGAACGGCTGATGGAAGTCACTTACGAATGCCTGCTGCGCGGCATTGCAGCGGTAAAACCCGGCGCCCGCACCGGCGCGATCGGCGAAGCGATCCAGACCTATGCGGAGGCCGAGCGCTGCTCCGTGGTGCGCGATTTCTGCGGCCATGGCGTCGGCCGGTTGTTCCATGATTCACCGAACATCCTGCATTACGGCCGCGCCGACGAAGGCCCGGAAATCAAGGAAGGCATGATCTTCACCATCGAGCCGATGATCAATCTCGGCAAGCCGCATGTGAAGGTTCTGTCCGACGGCTGGACTGCCGTGACCCGCGACCGCTCGCTTTCGGCGCAATACGAACATGCGGTCGGCGTTACCGCCACCGGTTGCGAGATCTTCACACTGTCGCCCGCCGGGCTAGACCGTCCCGGCATCCCTCCGCTTTCGAGGTAACATGACCAAACGTCCAGCCCCGCCCCTGGACGACCAGCCGTCCTTCATCGAGGACGAACGTGGCTTCTTTGCTGAAACATTCTCGAAACCGAAGCCTGCGAAGAAGGCGATGGCGCCCGCCAAACAAGAAGCCGCCGCCCATTATCACGGCCATCGCGACAGGGTGCGCGCCAAATATCGCGAACATGGCGACACGTCTCTGGCCGATTACGAAATTCTCGAAATGCTGCTTTTCCGGTCCATCCCGCAGCGGGATACCAAGCCGCTCGCCAAAGCGCTTCTGGAACGCTTCGGCACGCTGGCCGGCGTCTTCGGTGCCCCGATCGGCCTGTTGCAGGAGATAAAGGGCGTCGGCGAATCCGTCGCGCTCGATCTCAAACTGATCGGCACAGCCGGGCAGCGGATGCTGAAAAGCGAAATCCGCAACAAGCAGGTCCTGTCATCCTGGTCGTCGGTGATCGATTATTGCAACGCGGTGATGGCCTATGAGACCCGCGAACAGTTCCGCATCCTCTTCCTCGACAAACGCAATGCGCTGATCGCCGACGAAGTACAGGGTCACGGCACGGTGGACCACACGCCGGTCTATCCACGCGAAGTGGTGCGCCGCGCGCTGGAACTTTCATCCACCGCGATCATCCTCGTGCACAATCACCCGAGCGGTGATCCGACACCCTCGCGCGCCGATATCGACATGACGAAGACGATCGTCGATACCGCAAAATCACTCGGGATCACGGTGCATGACCACATCATCATCGGGAAAGATGGGCATGTGAGCTTCAAGGGGTTGAGGTTGATTTGAGGAACTTGGACGACGACTGGGGCTATTGGATGGGCTGGATTGTTGCGGTTATCGTCGGCCTTTTAGCGACAACTGCATTAGTTGCCTTCATGTTCGCCAACAAAATAGCTTGTACAGGAGCGGCCGACGAACAGTGTACCCGAGAATGGATAAGCGCAACAGGAAGCTGGGCGGCGGTTCCCGCCGCTGTCCTTACTATAGTTTTTATTTCCCGCCAAATATCAAGAGCAGACAAGCACCATCGAGAGAATGTCCGACTTCAAGTAGACCTAAAGTATGAGATTGCGGAAGCCGTCGCGGTACAGTGCTATTACTGCAACGAACATATTCAACTCGTGGAAAGTGCGGTTAGTTCGAGGGATGATGAACGCTATTCATCTGCCTTCAACGACCTTCTTGGCAAGCTTTCAACCACCTACAACGCTGATATTTGGGATGACTTTGAGAAAATCTTCGTGTTTCCAGGCCCGTGGAGTATCGCAGAAGTCCGATCTGCTATTGGAGAAGCGCTTTCGGCCCCAGTTGTGCCGGTGAATACATTTGAGTTCATCGGCTCGAAACTTGAAAACGCAGTAGAAGCGGTCCGAGTCTACAATGTGAGCGTTGGGTCCACATGTCGCCGGTACAAAGCTCGGATAGACAAGATTTTGGACTAAAGGGGTTGTTACCGTAGCCCCCTTCCAATGAACGATATGTAGACTTTAACCTGCCCCCCGTCTTAGCGGCATCACCCTACCTGCACCAAATGCCCCTCCGACACCTCGCGATATTCCCGCTTCGGCGGCACGAAGCCCATTGGGCGTACGGGGCTCTTCAGTTCGTCGTTGGAAATGCCGCGGCGGATGCCGCGACGGGCAGGATCCGGCACCGGCACCGCCGCCATCAGCTTCTTCGTATAGGCATGCTGCGGATTGTCGAAGACCGCCGCGCGGGGGCCGATTTCGACGATTTCGCCGAGATACATGACGGCGACGCGATGGCTGACGCGTTCGACCACCGCCATGTCGTGGCTGATGAAAAGGAACGCGAGGTTCAGGCTTTCCTGCAGGTCTAAAAGCAGGTTGCAGACCTGCGCCTTGATCGACACGTCAAGCGCCGAGACGCTTTCGTCGGCGACGATCACCTTCGGGTTCAGAGACAGGGCGCGGGCGATGGCGATACGCTGACGCTGGCCGCCGGAGAATTCGTGCGGGTAACGCCGCGCCATGTCCGGGGACAGGCCGACCTTGCGCAGCAGATCGGCGGTCTTTTCCTTGGCGTCCTTGGCCGAGCCAAGCTTGTGCTTGATGAAGGGTTCGGAAATTGCCGCGCCCACCGTCATGCGCGGGTTGAGCGACGAGAACGGATCCTGGAAAATCATCTGGACGGACTTGCGCATGTTGCGCAGGCCGACGGAGTCGAGCTTCAGCACGTCGTACCCGTCGAGCGCCACTTCGCCGCCGGTCGGTTCGATCAGCCGCATGATCGAACGGCCGGTCGTGGACTTGCCGCAGCCGGACTCGCCAACCAGTGACAGGGTTTCGCCCTGATGCAGATCGAAGGAGATGTTTTCCACCGCATGCACCGAGCCGGTCTGGCGCGAGAACAGGCCGGAGCGCACCGCGAACCGGGTCACGAGGTTCTTCACCGACAGGACGGGCGTCTTGCCGCTGGCGACGGTGCCCGCGACTTCCTGCGGTTCGGGCGCTTCGCCGGTCTTCATGTCGACCACGGCAAAGCGGGTCGGCCATTTGCGGTCCTGCATCGAGCCGAGTTTGGGAACGGCAGAAAGGAGTGCGCGTGTATAGGGATGCTTGCCGTGATGGAAGATCTCTTCCGTCGGGCCGCTTTCCACCGCCTCGCCGCGATACATAACGATGGTGCGGTCGGCGATTTCGGCGACGACGCCCATGTCATGGGTGATGAAAAGGACCGACATGCCCTCCTCTTCCTGAAGGACCTTGATCAGGTCAAGAATCTGTCCCTGGATGGTGACGTCGAGCGCGGTCGTCGGTTCGTCTGCGATGAGCAGCTTCGGCTTAGAGGCGAGCGCCATGGCGATCATGACGCGCTGGCGCATGCCGCCGGAGAACTGGTGCGGGTAATCATCGAAACGCGCGCCGGCGTTAGGGATGCGGACCTTTTCGAGGAGGCGTACGGTTTCGGCGCGCGCTTCCTGTTTCGACAGGCCCTTGTGGCGCGTCAGCACCTCGGAAATCTGCCGGCCGATGGTGAAGATCGGATTGAGCGACGTCATCGGCTCCTGGAAGATCATCGACTCTTCGTTGCCGCGCACGGCGCGCATTTCCTTTTCGGAAAGCGCCAGCAGGTCGCGGCCGTTCAGCAGGATCTTGCCCTCGATGCGGCTCGAGCCCGGCGCCAGAAGGCGCATGCAGGAGAGCGAGGTGACGGATTTGCCGGAACCGGATTCGCCGACGATCGCGACGGTTTCGCCTGGGAAGACGTCGAAGGAAACGTCGCGCACGACGCTTTTCCATTCGCCGTCGACGAGGAAGGAGGTGGTGAGGTTCTTGACCGAAAGGACGGGTGCTTGGCTCATTTCGGCGTTCCTCACATGGGTTTCCAGGGCGTGGCGAAGGAGGCGGATAGCCTGCCTTCCGCTTCGCGGGCGGCTTCGAGTGCTGCGATCGTCTGGTCGATGACGCGGCGGTCGATCATGCCGTGCGGGTTCTCGCGGGTCGGCATGGTCTCGGCGACATGCAGGAAGCGTTCGCCGGCCACCGCGTAAAGCCGGCGCAATTCGGCGAGCGGATCGGTGTGGTCGTCGGCATTGATACGCAGCCAGGGGTAGTCCTGATCGCGGTAGAGGACCATGGCTGCGGACTGCTTGCCGCGCTTGTCGCCGCCGGCCGCCTCGCCGGCATCCATGGCATCGAGCAGGCGTTCAGCGAGCGGCGCACCGGCCGCGGTCCGTTCCCTGTAGACGCGGAGCGTCTCGGTAATCACCTGCGGGCCGGCCAGCATGTTGCCGGCAACGGAGACGTTGTCATCCACCAGATGACCGGCCCAATCGACGCAGATTTCGCCGGTATAGGCGACGTTGCGGCCACTGGTGTCGATCAGGTGGAACTGGCGCTGACGGCGGCCATCATCGCGGGCGGTCAGCGTTTCGATGATCTCTTCCGGCGACTTGCCTTCTTCCAGCAGCTTCAGGCCATCGGTGCCGTAAAGCGGGCTGACGAAGGCCTGGGTGGCGACAGCGCCAACCCTGCCCTTGATATGCGGCACGGCGGCGCCGACCGCGAAGAAGCGGCTGGCGACGGCGATGCCGAAATGTCCTGTTTCAGGGTCACGTGCGACGATCGACCAGGTCATGGGCTATCTCCCTACCGCATAGGCTTGCATCAGGCGCGGCGTTGCCGCCGCACGCAGCAATCCGTCCGCATCGCGCCGCGCGGCCGTCAGGCGGCCGACGCTCCACGGATCGGCGACGGTGACCTTGTGGCCGCGGCTGCGCAGCTCATCGAGCGCGCTCGCACCGATATTGCTTTCAACCATGATCTCGCCCGGCGAGCTGGTGCGCGGGTAGAAGGAACCGGGGAAATGCGAGGTGTGGAAGAGCGGCATGTCGATTGCCGCCTGCAGGTTCGGCTTGTGGTGGACGTAACGCAGGAAGAAGGGCAATTGCCACTGGTCCTGCTGGTCGCCGCCGGGTGTACCGAACACCAGCGTCGGCCGGCCCTGATGCAGCGCGAGCGACGGGGTGAGCGTAGTGCGCGGGCGTTTGCCGGGGGCGAGCGAGGTCGGCAGGCCGGGTTTCAGCCAGAACATCTGGGCACGCGAATTCAGCGCGAAACCGAGGCCCGGGATGATTGGAGAGGATTGCAGCCAGCCGCCGGACGGCGTGGTCGAGACCATGTTGCCCCAGCGGTCGATGACGTCGATATGCACGGTGTCGCCGCGCTTTTCGGAGAGATGCGACATGGTCGGTTCATAAACCGTGCCCTTGCCGCTCATTTCGGCCAGCATCGCCATGGTCGCGTCGAACTGGTGGTCATAGCCGGGCACGCGGCCGGGGCGCAGCTCCAGCGATGCTTCCTTGCCGATCAGCTTGCGGCGTTCGGAATTATAACCTTCCGACAGAAGGTATTCGGTCGGGATCTGTGCGAAATCCGGGTCGCCGTAATAAACTTCGCGGTCGGCGAAGGCGAGCTTCATGGCTTCGACAACGGTGTGGACGAAGTCCGGGCCGGACGGGTCCATGGCGGCGAGGTCGAAGCCCTTCAACAGCGCCAGCGATTGCAGCAGGACAGGTCCCTGCCCCCAGGCCGGCGTCTTGGCGACGGTCCAGTCATGGTAGTCGTAGGTCTGCGGCGCTTCGACGACGGCTTTCCAGTTGGCCATGTCGTCGGCGGTCAGAACGCCCTTGTGCTTGACGCCGCTGGCATCCATCACGGCGGTGGTCGAGACGTATTTGTCGATCGCCTCGGCGATAAAGCCGCGATAGAAGGCGTCGCGCGCCGCTTCGATCTGGTTTTCGCGGCCGCTCTTCGCCTCGGACTCTGTGATCACGCGCTTCCAGGTTTCGGCGAGAACCGGGTTCTTGAAATTGCTCTGCGCCTCGGGGGCCGAACCGCCCGGCAGCCATGTGGCGTGGGACGTCGGCCACTCCTTTTCGAAGAAGCTTGTCAGCCCCTTGATGGTGGCGGAAACGCGGGCCAGAACCGGATGGCCCTGCTCGGCATAATAGATAGCCGGCTCAAGAACGTCGCGGACGCTCATCGTGCCGTAGTCGCGCAACATCAGCATCCAGCCGTCGAAAGCGC
This sequence comes from Neorhizobium populisoli, assembly GCF_019430945.1. Classification (GTDB taxonomy): domain Bacteria; phylum Pseudomonadota; class Alphaproteobacteria; order Rhizobiales; family Rhizobiaceae; genus Neorhizobium; species Neorhizobium populisoli. The sequence goes on from NZ_JAHYCB010000001.1 coordinate 326,550, forward strand.
CGGGAATGACGGTCGAGAGCAGACCGTCTCCGGGGATCAGCTTCAGGCCCTCGGACGTGTAGTGCTCGATCGTCGCGCCGGCCGGAGCCGGTCCTTGGGCGCAGATGACTTCGACCTTGCCCGTCTTCGCCGAATAGAAGACGGCCGGCATGTCGCCGCCGGGACCGCAGAGATGCGGCTCGACGATCTGCAGCACGAATCCGGTGGCAACCGCCGCGTCGAAGGCGTTGCCGCCTTTTTCGAGGATCGCCATGCCGACGGAGGACGCGATCCAGTGGGTGGAGGTGACGACCCCGAACGTGCCTAAAATTTCGGGCCTTGTAGTGAATTCGGTCATTCTCGAAATTCCTTGTAAAAATTACGCGTCGCGCGCTTAGGCCTCGCGGGGATCCAGCGCGTCGCGCAGGCCGTCGCCCAGCATGTTGAAACCGATGACGACGAGGAAGATGGCGATACCCGGCCACATCGCCATCCAGGGCGCCTGGGTGAGAAAGTTCTTGGCGACGTTCAGCATCGAGCCCCAGGACGGCGATGGCGGCTGCTGGCCGAGGCCGAGGAACGAAAGGCTGGCTTCGGCGATGATGGCGGTGGCGATCGTCAGCGTTGCCTGGACGATGATCGGCGCAAACACGTTCGGCAGGATGTAGCGGGTCATGATCTCGAAGTGGTTGAGGCCGACGGAGCGCGCGCCCTCGACATAGTCTTCGGTCTTCACCGCCAGAACCTGACCGCGGGTCAGGCGCACGAAGATCGGCATGGCGGACAGGCCGATGGCGATCATCGCATTGGTCAGGCTCGGTCCGAGAAAGGCCGCGAGCGCGATCGCCATGATCAGGAAGGGCATGGCAAGCAGCGCCTCGGTGATACGCGAGATCACCATGTCCACCCAGCCGCCGAAATAACCGGAAACGAGGCCAAACGGTACGCCGATGCCGACGGCGATCACTACGGAGAAGACACCGGCCATCAGCGAGGCCTGCGCGCCCCAGATCATCCGCGAGAGGATATCGCGGCCGAGGTCGTCGGTCCCGAGCCAGTGGGCTGCGGACGGCGCCTTGCGGATTGCCGTCCAACTGGTGGCGATCGGATCGGGGATGGGCAATAGCGGTGCGGCGATTGCCAGGATTGCAAAGAAGAAGACGATGCCGCAGCCGACCAGCGCCGACTTGTTGCGCTTCATCTTGCGCCAGGCGCGGCTCTTTTCCTTCTTCGGGGCAACGACGGCAGGAGCTTGATCGATCGTGGTCATAGCGTTGCCCTCAGGCGGGGATTCAAGATGACATAAAGAATGTCGGCAATGAGGTTCATCAGGATGAAGCCGACCGCCGTGCACAGTACGACGCCTTGGACCACCGCATAGTCGCGGTTGAAGACGGCATCGACGATGAGCTTGCCGAAACCTGGAATGGTGAAGATCTGTTCGGTCAAGACGGCACCGGCGAGCAGTTCGCCGAACAGCAGCGCCGAAAGCGTCACGACCGGCAGAAGTGCGTTGCGGAAACTGTGGCTGAGGATGACTTCCTTGGGCGAAAGGCCCTTGGCGCGGGCGGTGCGGATGTAATCGGCGCTCATCACGCCGACCATGGCCGAGCGCGTATGGCGCATCAGGGTGGCGGCCAATGCATTGCCGAGAACGAAGGCTGGCATGATCATGGTCTGCAACGAACGTACCGGATCGACGAAGATCGATTCATAACCGGAGGCCGGCAGCCAGCCGAGCTGCACCGAAATTAATAGAATCAGCATGATACCGAGCCAGAAGTTCGGGATCGAAAGGCCGGACAGCGCCAGGATATTGGCGAGGTAATCGACGAAAGTGTTCTTCTTGACCGCGGCGATGATGCCGATCGGGATACCGATGATCATCGCGAAGAACATCGCCATGGTGGCGAGCTGGATCGTCACCGGCAGCTTTTCCATGATCAGTTCGAGAACCGGTTGATTGGTGCGCAGCGAAATGCCGAAATCGCCGGTCAGCACGCCGCCGAGCCAGTAGAAATACTGCATGATGACGGGATCGTTGAGGCGATATTTGTCGCGCAGGAATTCGATCACCGCCGGATCGCGCTCTTCGCCGGCCATGGCCAGGATGGGATCGCCGGGGAGAAGCTTCTGCAATGAAAAAACGAAAATGGATATGATCAGCAAGGTCGGGATCGCGACCAGCAGACGCTTTCCGATATAAACAGGCATAATACCGCCCCTTATGTCTCACGGAGCGCCGCGTATCCCGAAAGCCTGAAAGGCTCCTACGCAAAAGCTCTCATTGATGGGTTCTATGCGATCATCGCTTCCGGAGACTGCGTCCGACCGTCCGACGATGCAAGAGGTGCGTGGGAAAAGTGCCGCATGGATCTCCACTTCCATGCGGCGCTTCAATTGTTGAAGCACGCATCGCGTTTCCAGAAATCCAACTGGATTTCCGGCCGATGCGATGAACTCAACCCTTCTTGACGCCCTGGAGGCGGATCATGCCGTCAGGATTCGGCACAAAGCCCGTGACGCTCTTCTTGTAAGCCCAGATCCACGACTGGTGGCCGAGATAGATGATCGGCAGGTCCTCGTTGAGGATGACGGCTGCCGCGTCGTATTTCTGCTTGCGGACTGCATCGTCGGTCGAGGCGCGTGCTTCGTTGAGCAGCTTGTCGACTTCGGCGTTGCAGTACTTGGTGTCGTTGATGCCGCCCTTGCAGGTGATGAACTGGTGGATGTTGCCATCGGGGTCGACACGGCCGGACCAGTCGGAACGGCTGAACTGGTAGTTGCCGCGGGTCTGCTCGTCGAGCAGCGTCGCGAATTCGGTAGCCTTCAGCTTGACGTTGATTCCCGCTTCCGCAGCCATCGACTGGATGATCTGCATCATCTGGATGACGACCGGGCTGTTGGCATGCTGGATTTCGAGATCGAAGGTCGGATAGCCGGCTTCCTTCATCAAGGCCTTCGCCTTGGCAACGTCACGGGCCGGAACCGGAATGGACTTGTTGAACCACGGGCTGTTCGGCGGGAAGGACTGGTTGCCGCCGACGGCGGTACCTTCGAAGACGACCTGGTTCAGGGCGTCACGATCGAGCGACAGCGAGAAGGCCTGGCGCAGGCGCTTGTCCTTACCGAACGGGTTGTCGGCCTTCGGGCCGTTGCCGATATTAGCGTAAAGCGCCATGTAGCCGATATTGACGGTGGCGTCGTATTTCAGGTTGGAGTCACCCTTGACGGCGCCGACATCGGTCGGGGCGACACGCTCGATGAAGTCGAGATCACCGGAACGCAGGTTGGCAAGACGAACGGTCGTATCCGGGATCGGCAGGTAGATGACCTTGTCGACGAGGATCTTGGCCTTGTCCCAGTAATCGGCGAACTTTTCGAGCACGATACGGTCCTGCTGGACACGCTCGACGAACTTGAACGGGCCGGCGCAGACCGGCTTGGAACCAAAATTGGCGCCGAGAGCCTTGGCGGCGGTCGGCGAAACGATCATGCCGGCGCGGTCGGAAAGCTGCGCCAGCAGCGAGGCGTCGGCAGCCTTCAGCGTGAACTTGACTTCCAGCGGACCGGTCGCCTCGACCTTGGCAACGGAGGCGAGCTCGCTCTTGCGGCGCGATTCCGGCAGCGTCATGTTGCGCTCGATCGTCGCGACAACAGCGGCGGCGTCCATCGTGGTGCCGTCATGGAATTTCACGCCGTCGCGGATCTTCATGACGAGTTCCTTGCCGTCGGCAGACCATTTCCACTCGGTCGCCAGCTGCGGAACGAGTTTCAGGTCCGGCGAGACGTCAACCAGCTTGTCGCACAGCGCCGTGTAGACGATGCGGCCGACGAAGGTACGGGACTGCGCCGGGTCGAGCACGTCGGCATCTTCCTGCAGGCCGATGCGCAGGTCGACGGCGAGCGCCGGAAAGGCGAACAGGGCACCGGCAAGCAGCGCGGTGCTGAGCTTGGTAAGTCGTTTCATTGTGATCTTCCTCTCTCTTTTGGTTCTCTGGTACCTGTTGTCACGATGGGTACTCTTATGTTCCCGGCCGGTTTTCCGGCTTCTGGTGGTGGCGGCAGAGCCGCGGTAATCGGCAGTTCGGGTTCTTCAGCTTGCCTCGCTGAACGAGCCCAGGTCGGACGCCTCCATCGAGGTCACCCTGATCAGACGCTCCTGCAGCATCAGGAGATGCTCGCGCATCGCCTCCCCGGCACGAGCCGGATCATGGGCAGCAATGGCTTCGATAATGCCGGTGTGCTGCGTGAAAGACATTTTTACCGCCTCGCCGTTCGAGCGGGCCCGTTCGCGGATCGCCCGCCAGGCCTCGTCCTGACGAACGCGGTTGATGACGTCGAAAATCGACAGGAAAAGCTGGTTGCCTGCACTTTGGGCGATCAGCCGGTGTAACGCACCGTCCCAGAGTTCGCGCGCATCCGCATCGCCGCTTTCGATGATCTTTACCGCGATCTCGCGCATACGCTCGACATCGGCCGGCTTGGCACGCATAGCGGCAAGCTGGGCAAGCTGAGGCTCGATGCGCAGGCGCACTTCCATGATTTCCATGAAATCCGTACCGGCAACGATCGAATCCAGATGAGGATGCAGATCGCTCGGCCGCTCGCCAATGAACGTCCCCGACCCTTGGCGTCGCCAGATCAGCCCTTCGGCTTCCAGAACTTCAAGCGCGCGGCGCACCGCGCGGCGGCTGATGCCGAGAAGGTCGGTCAACGCGCGCTCTGTCGGCAGACGCCCTTCCGCCCCGAACTCTCCTGCCCGCATGAGCTCCCTCAGACGGTCCAGCGCATAGTTCGAATTGTCGTGGCTTTCCGCCTCGTTCCCCTGCACCATTTCGTGTACCAATTATTAATTGGTCCCAATGGATTGCATTTACAAACCAAGGTCAAGTTATTTTTTCGGCAGATTTTGCACTGCACAAAATTGATGCAGCACGACCGAAATCGAGGCTTGGACGTGTCGCAATCAAACCTTTAGAATAAATGGCTACAAAGGGATTCGTTGAATGCTGCCGCATCGCGGCGGCCTCCAGTCTTTCCGAACATTTTCCTGAGTGGGGCACCCATGAACCAGTATGATCTCATCGTCGTCGGCAGCGGCCCGGCAGGGCGTCGCGCCGCCATCCAGGCAGCCAAACTCGGGAAAAAAGTGCTGGTCGTCGAACAGGGCAAGCGGGTCGGCGGTGTTTCCGTCCACACCGGCACTATCCCCTCCAAGACGCTGCGCGAAACCGCGCTGAACCTTTCCGGCTGGCGCGAGCGCGGCTTTTACGGACGCGCCTACCGCGTCAAGCAGGAGATCAGCGCAGAGGACCTGCGCCGCCGTCTGCTGATCACGCTCGACCATGAGGTCGAGGTACTGGAGCACCAGTTCGCCCGTAACCGCGTGCAGCATATCCGCGGCAAGGCGAGCTTCGTGACCGTCGATACGATGGCGATCCAGAAGGATGACGGCGAGATCATGCATGTCCAGGGTTCGTCGATCCTGCTTGCGGTCGGCACCAAGCCCTTCCGCCCGGACTATATGCCGTTCGACGGCAAGACGGTGCTCGACAGCGACGAACTGCTCGACATCGAACAACTGCCGCGCTCCATGGTCGTCATCGGCGCAGGCGTCATCGGCATCGAATATGCGACGATCTTCTCTGCGCTCGATACGGCCGTTACCGTCATCGATCCGAAGCCGACCATGCTCGATTTCATCGACAAGGAAATCGTCGAGGACTTCACCTACCAGCTGCGCGACCGCAACATGAAGCTGCTGCTCGGCCAGAAGGCCGACAAGGTCGAACGCCTGCCGGACGGCAAGGTCTCCGTCACCGTCGATTCCGGCCGCAAGATCGTCACCGACATGGTTCTCTTCGCTGCCGGCCGCATGGGCGCGACGGACCAGCTGAACCTCGCCGCAGCCGGCCTCGAGGCCGATAATCGCGGCCGCCTGAAGGTCAATCCGGAAACCTTCGAGACGTCCGTGAAAGGCATTTTCGCGGCCGGCGACGTCGTCGGCTTCCCAAGCCTCGCTTCGACCTCGATGGAACAGGGACGCATCGCCGCCCGCGTCGCGGTCGGCGCGATCGCCGGCGAACCGCAGAAATATTTCCCCTACGGCATCTATGCCGTGCCGGAAATCTCCACCTGCGGCCTGACCGAAGAGGAAATGAAGGAGCGCAACATTCCTTACGAGTGCGGCATCGCCCGTTTCCGCGAGACCTCGCGAGGCCACATCATGGGCCTCGATACCGGCCTGCTGAAGCTGATCTTCTCCTTGAAGACCCGTCGCCTGCTCGGCGTCCATATCGTCGGCGAAGGTGCGACCGAGCTCGTCCACATCGGCCAGGCCGTGCTGAACCTCAAGGGCACCGTCGAATATTTCGTCGAGAACACGTTCAACTATCCGACGCTCGCCGAAGCCTACAAGATCGCCGGCCTCGACGCCTGGAACCGCATGGGCGAAGCGCCCAAGGGCGTCAGCGAGCCACATCCACTCGACGTACAGCAGGAAGCCGCCGCCGTTGCCCCCGCTGCGGTCGCCGCAAGCGAAGAGAAAAAAGCCGCCTCCAAATAAAGCGGCTACGAGATTCCGATTACAGTGACAGGCGCCGCCGTGTTATTAAAAATACACAGCGGCGCCAATTACTTGGCGCTTATTTAATAGTCATACTAAAAACGACGCTTGCCCTCGCAAGCACGTCATCGAATAAATCATCGCAAGACGTATCAACGCATCATATCCCTGCGAATTTTACTATATCGAAATATTTGGTTTGCGTTTCTAAATTTAACGGGCAACCTTTCACCACGAGAATGTGTTCATCGGGGAGAATGTCGCGTGCTCAATTATTCAAATCCAATTCTTATCAATGTAAGATCCGCTTTAAGCGCGCTCGGAATATTGAGGCCGGCCGTTCGCTTCTACCGAAAGATTTCCGGAAAAGCTTACGAAGACAAGTTTGATACAGCGCTGATGGGCGAAATTCGCCCCGGCGATATCGTGTGGGATATTGGCGCAAATGTTGGATATTACACGGAAAAGTTTGCGGACGCCGTCGGCTCGACTGGCACCGTCATCGCCTTCGAGCCGTCACCTCGCTCGGCCGAGAATCTTCGAAGCAGATTTTCCGAAACATTGAATGTGACCATCGAAAGCAAGGCGCTCTCGGACCGCGAAGGGATCATGGATTTCTTCGTTTCCGAAAACAGCGTCGTGGACAGCCTTTTTCAACGAGCCGACCTTTCAGACACGAAAATCGAAAAGGTCGAAGTTAGGCGTGCCGATGGCCTAACGAACATCCTTGTCCCGAATGTCGTGAAAATCGATGTCGAAGGATATGAGGTTGAGGTAATTTTAGGCATGGAAAAGATGCTTCGCGCATCGAACCTGCGCGCTCTATTCGTGGAAGTTCACTTTACGGAACTCCGTGAGCGCGGCCTTTCGAATGGTTCGGAACAGATCGTCAACATGCTGAAGCAAAACGGCTTCAAATGCACATGGACAGATCCGTCGCATATAGCTGCATCGAAAGGCTGAATCTAGAATCGGCCCTGCAGCTATTCACCGCAGAAAACAATGCGGTTCAATCTACATCGCTCAAATCAAAAAAGCCGCGTCCAAAGACGCGGCTTCTTGATTTCCGATGAACGCCCCGAAGGGCCGCTCATTAACGCGAATAGAATTCGACGACCAGCTGCGGTTCCATGACGACGGCGTAAGGAACGTCGGTCAGGCCCGGAACGCGGGCGAAGGTGGCAACCATCTTGTTGTGGTCGACTTCGATATAGTCCGGAACGTCACGCTCAGCGAGCGATACGGATTCCAGAACCGTGACCAGCTGCTTCGACTTCTGGCGAACTTCGATAACGTCGCCGGCCTTGCAGCGGTAGGAACCGATGTTGACGCGAACGCCGTTGACCGTGACGTGGCCGTGGTTGACGAACTGGCGGGCAGCGAAGACCGTCGGGACGAACTTGGCGCGGTAGACGATCGCGTCGAGACGCGACTCGAGCAGGCCGATCAGGTTCTCCGAGGTGTCACCCTTGCGACGGTTTGCTTCGTCGTAGGTGGCGCGGAACTGCTTTTCGCGCAGGTCGCCGTAGTAACCCTTGAGCTTCTGCTTGGCGCGCAGCTGCACGCCGAAGTCGGAAAGCTTGCCCTTGCGGCGCTGACCGTGCTGGCCCGGGCCGTATTCGCGACGGTTCACCGGGGACTTCGGACGACCCCAGATGTTTTCGCCCATACGGCGATCGATCTTGTACTTGGATGATGCGCGCTTGCTCATCGTATTTCCTTCAACAGGTTACACCGGCCTGTTGCCAGACCGGATCAAGGAAACACGCCCTCCTCTGAACTTCGATTTAGAAGTTCTGACAGGCTTCTCACGAATGCGATCGGAGAGAACCACGGGACATGTTAAATGAAACACCGGGCGTTGCCACCCGGTGCTGGCGGGGTGTTTATGTGGGTGTCATGGAAATGTCAACAGCGGAGGGTGCCCCTATCCGACATTCGGCGCCTTAACCTTTCGGTGAGGCTGTTTGGAGGTTGTTTTGACTGCCGCGGCAGCAACACCATCTTCATAACAGGAGGTAACGTGCCATGCGTGCAAAAACCTGGAAATCCCCGATCAGGATCGAGAACCCGGAGACCGGCGTGGTCCGAACGGTCAAGACGATCCGTGAAGCAAAAGCGACCCTGGACCGGTTCTGGCCGGCCTACCACGGCAGCCAGCATCATCACGCCGAACAGGTCTGCGATGCGGCACTGCACGGCAGAGGCGATGCGAACGAGGCCCGACGCGCCTTCATCGCCGCCGCTGTGGAAGCGCATTTCCATATTCAGTAAACGGCCGGCAGTGAAAAACGACTGGAAGTAACGGGCTGCTATTCCGCAGCGGCCCGCTGCTCGCCCTCATCCGGCGCATCGGCACTTCCCGGTGCGGTTTCCGCCTGCAGATCCGGGAAGGCGACGATACGCTTGCCGGAGAAATCCGCATGAACGACGATCAAACCCTGCTCTTCGAAATAACCGAGAAGGCGACGCGCGCGGCGGGCCGAATGGGTGCCGTATGCGCGGGCGATTCGCGCGTCGGAAGGGCATGCCTCTCCGCCGATCGCCGCCTTTGCCATCAGCAGGAAAACGCCCTGCAGATCGTCGGAGACATTGACCGACAGCGACAAGGCCGTCGCCCAGGTTTCGCCCGCGGCGGTATCGGCATCGACGCCTGAACGGGCGATCGCCGTGCGGCGGCGGAATTCCGACAGCGACATGGGCGGACCGGTCAGCCGGCGCATGCGGGCACGTACCAGAAAATCCTGGTAAAGCACGGCATCCGTTCGGTAGCCGGATTGCGGATCGTCGAGGATTTCCGACAGGACCGCGGCAAGCCGCTCTTCGCGTTCTTCAGCGGCCATCTCGACCTGCGCTACACGCGGCTCCTGCTGTACGGGTGCAGCGGCCGGCATGGAGCGCGACAGTTCGGCAAGAATATCGGTGGTGGGACGCGGCGCAGGTGTCGCGCGGCGGGCAACCAGCGGCCGGGCAAACTCTTCCGGGTCCGGTGTAAAGATCAGGTCTTCGACATCCTGTGGCGCATCCGGCAGCGGCATCAGCTTGGGGCTCGACGAGCGGGCCGATGTCTCGACTGTGCCGATGACGATTGGCAGCGGACGGCGCGACAGGGCTGGGCCAAGCGCTACGAAATTGCCGCGCTTCAGATCCCGGAACATTTCCGCCTGGCGACGATCCATGCCCAAAAGGTCGGCGGCGCGGGCCATGTCGATATCGAGAAAGGTGCGGCCCATCAGGAAGTTCGAGGCTTCGGCCGCAACGTTCTTGGCAAGCTTTGCCAGGCGCTGGGTGGCGATGACACCGGCCAGACCGCGCTTACGGCCGCGGCACATCAGGTTGGTCATCGCCCCGAGCGACATTTTTCTGGCGTCTTCGGAAACGTCCCCGCCAACGGAGGGCGCAAACATCTGCGCTTCGTCAACAACGACCAGAACCGGATACCAGAACTCGCGATCGGCATCGAACAGGCCGTTCAGGAAGGCGGCGGCGGCGCGCATCTGCTCTTCGAGATCGAGGCCTTCGAGCGTCAATACGCAGGAGACGCGGTTCTTGCGGATACGGTTGGCGATGCCGGCAAGTTCGGCTTCTGTGCGCTCACCATCCACCACGACATGGCCGAACCGGTCGGCCAAAGTGACGAAATCGCCTTCCGGATCGATGACGACCTGCTGCACCCAGGGCGCCGACTGTTCCAACAGGCGCCTCAGAAGATGCGATTTACCCGAGCCGGAATTGCCCTGGACGAGCAGACGGGTGGCCAGAAGCTCCTCGATATCGAGCTTGGCCGGGTCCCCGCCGGACACAATTCCCATATCGATGCCGACCTGCAATGCCTTACCTCGTATGCCGTCTCTTGACGGTGACTTTTTGCCCGGCACGCGATGCCGCCAAACGTCACAAGCTTTCACCCATAACAGAGAAAGGGATTCGGCGCGCCGGGCAAGGACGAAAATTCACAGGCTATTCTAGCACAGCTAGTTCGCCGCACGGCGATAGAAGGCCAGCGAGCCCGCGAGTGCCAGAAGTGCACCGCCACAGATGCGATCGAGCCACAGCGCGCCCCGCCTCTTCAAAAGGTGCATCGCCCGCGAACCGAGCAGCGCATAGGCAAACATCACCATGAAATCGATCGCCGCAAAGACCAGGGCGAGCATGACATATTGCGGCGCCTGCGGCAGATCCGGGGTGATGAACTGCGGCAGGAAGGCCGAGAAGAACAGATAACCCTTGGGGTTGGTCACGGCGACGAGGAAGCTTTTCAGGAAGATCGCAACCGACGAGCTCGCCCCTGCCACAGCCTCGCTCACCTCAAGCGAGCCCTTGGAGCGCAGCATCATGATGCCGAGAAAGGCGAGGTAACCGGCACCCAGCCATTTGACCACCGAGAACCAGAATTCCGAAGCGGCCAGCAATGCACCGAGCCCGAGAGCCACGGCACCGATCAGCACGAAATCCGACAGCACGGCGCCGACCATGCCCGGCAAGGCGCGCTTTAGGCCGTAACGCGAGCCATTGGTCAGCGCCAGAAGCACGGTCGGCCCCGGAGTCGCGATGCCGATAAGGGCAACGGCTGCGAAGGCAAGCAGGGTGACTTCGTTCATGATCCACTCCTACCAGAGGTTCCGGCCATCGATGACCGTGTGCGGATGCGCCTCGGCATCGAAATCGTCGAACAGGCGGGCGTTGATGGCAAACTTGCGGGTCTCGCCATCCCATGTTCCATCCATCTGGAAATCCGGGCTGTCGCTATAGGTCGCGCAGCCGCAGGTGCCGCAGAAATGGTGGGCCACCATTTTCGATTGCCAGCGATAGATCCGATCGCTGGCAGGCTCGGCCGTCACCCGAACCTGAGCCGGTTCGTAATAGGCAAACAGGTGGCCACGGCGGGAGCAGAAAGTACAGGTGCAGCGGGTCAGCGCCTGCGGCATCTCGCCATCGACTTCGAATGTCGTCTCACCACAATGGCAGCGTCCGGTCAGCATGATTTTCTCCTCCCAAAGAATCAGGCCTTAAACTCATGCTGAAGCTCAGGCGGCTGCCCGCTTGAAGGTGAGCGACAGCAGGCCGGCACCGATCATCAGCGAGCCGCCGGTGCGGTTGACGATGCGCTGTACTTTCGGCTTGCGGATCGTGTTGCGCGCCATGGAGGCCAGCAGGCCGTAAAGCGAGGCGTTCAGCGTGGCGAGCACAAGGAACGTCACTTCGAACACCATCATCTGGAAGAACAGCGGCTGCGACAGATCCAGGAACTGCGGCAGGAAGGCGACGAAAAAGACGATGCTTTTCGGGTTCAGCGCCGTCACCGCATAGGTATGCAGGAAAACACGGAAAGGCTTGATGACGACCGTTTCCGCTTCATCGACATCCGCGGCCCGTTCCGACACCGGCGCGCGCCAGAGCTTGATGCCGAGATAGATGAGGTAGGCGGCACCGACCCATTTCAGAACCGTAAAGAGCGCCGCAGACGTCGCCAGTAGAGCACCGAGGCCGAGCATCGAAGCGGTCATCGCCGTGAAATCGCCAAGCGCCACGCCGGCCACCGTCGCCGAGGCTACCTTGCGGCCATGGCTCAGCGCATACGAAATCACGAGCAGAATGGTCGGTCCGGGAATGGCAAGCAGGACGGACGAAGCGGCGACGAAAGCAAGCCAGTGTTCAAGCGACATGCGAAATTCCTCCAATGAGGAAGCGAGCAAGCCACCGATTTTTTGAGTTGGCAAGCGGTGTTTTAGAAGATCACGCGGCCTTGGTGCTGAGCGGACGGACAGGCGGCTGTTCCCGTTTCATCGCCTGCGCAAGATCGTAATTCGCCTGCATGGAAAGCCAGGCCCGGGCCGTGTTGACCCCTGCCCGCTCCAGCCGGACGGCAAGATCCGGACTGATGGCCGCACGCCCATTCAAAACACGGGAAAGCGCGACACGCGACATGCCGAGCCGTTCAGCAGCTTCCGTAACGGACAATTCCAGCGGAGCCAGCACATCTTCGCGAAGCAGTTCACCGGGATGCGGGGGAGATTTCATCATAGGATGCGTCCTTCCTTGATGGTGTTGGCCGATCTGTTGGTCACCCCACCCATCCATATAACACATCAGGCTCCTTCTCCTCGTTGCCCGAGCCATCCGTTTCCTCGATCGCCTTGAAACCGCGGGCTTCATAAAAGCGGCGTGCCTCGGTGTTGCACTTGAAGGTCCACAGGCGGAGTTCGGGATGGGCGGCCTTGGCGACTTCAAGCAATGCGGAGCCGATCCCCTGCCCCTGGGCTTCGGGCAGGATGTAGAGCTGATCGATCCAGCCTTGCCGGAAGGCGATGACGCCGAGAAGCTTTCCGTTGCGTTCAGCGCCCCAGATCTCGCAGCTCTTGAAAAGAGGACCGCTCCAGTAGCCGCGGTCCTCTTCAGCTGTGTGCAGGCCGGCAAGCCAAGGCAATCGTGCGTCGAAGGATGTTCGATGCACGATTGCCGCTGCCGGCATATCCTCGATGTTCAAACGTCGCAAACCGATACCCGCCATCACCGCCAGCGCTCCCATTGGGGCGCCGAGGGCAAGCCGGGCCGTTTCGGGCGACGGCCGAGGCCGATGTCGTGGAGCATCCGGTCCGGCAGATCCTCCAGATTGTTGGCGATAAAGACACGACTGGAGCGATAGGAGCGCCAATGGCGCCAGCCGGCCACTGCCAGCGCACGCAGCATCTTCCAGAGGCCGTATTGCCGGTAAAGTTTATCGAGCACGGACGGCAGGTCGTCCGCAATTATAAATTGCAGTTCGCGCATGGGTTTTCCGCCCTGGCGCCGAAGGCAGCCAAGTCCTTTCCATGATTTCGAGAGGGGCCGGACGGCTGCGGCGATGACGACGCAGACAGTACGGCAATCAGTTCAGATCAAACTGTGAGAATGGCCAAAAGGCTTGGATCAAAGGCCTTTCAGCCTCGGGAAACACACACTCGTACGGTGCGCATTCGCGTGACGAAGGTCGCCACGATCGATCCGCCGGTGAGGCGCATAGATGCAAGAGCAATGGTCATGATACGCCTCCTTCTTTCGATTTGCGGATGCCGGAAAGGTGCCATCATTTCGGCCACCGGGCAAGCCCACATCCAAAAATTGCATTCAGAAGCGCGCCATATGGCATAAATGCAACAGGCGAACCTGCTACCGGGTGCTGAGCCCGAAACCCTGCATCAGCCGCCGGGTGGCGAAATCCGGGTTGCCGGAGGTGAAGACGGCGAAGTCGTAATTGTCGGGATGTTCGGCGCCTTCGACCAGCGGCACCTTGCGACGCGCCTGGCGGGCAATGGCCTCGGCCGGGTCGAGCCAGTCGACCGGCCAAGGGGCCAACCGGCGGAAGACGTTGGCCATGAAGGGATAATGCGTACAGGCCAGCACGATGATGTCGGTCTTCTTGCTGTCCCGGTCGATGAAGCACGGCGCGACCTCTGCCATGATGGCTTCATCGGAAATCGTCTCGCCACGGATATAGGCTTCAGCCATGCGGGCGAGGTTTTCCGAGCCGACCAGACGGACGTGACATTGGGTGGCGAAGGACTGGATGAGGTCGCGGGTATAGGCGCGTTTCACGGTGCCGGGGGTCGCCAGAACCGAAACAAGGCCGGAGCGGGTGCGCTCGGCGGCGGGCTTGATGGCCGGCACGGTGCCGACGAAGGTCATGAACGGAAATTTTTCGCGAAGATCGGCACCGGCCAGCGTGAAGGCGGTGTTGCAAGCGATGACGCAGATTTCCGGATCGTAGTCCTTTAGGAGCTTTTCGAAGAGGGTGAGGATACGTTCCCTCAGCGCCGGTTCTTCCCAGCCGCCATAGGGGAACCCTGCGTCGTCGGCGATGTAGATGAAGCCGCGTTCCGGCATCAGCACACGCGCCTCGCGCAGCACGGTCAGGCCGCCGATGCCCGAATCGAACATCAGCACCGGCTTCAGGTCATTCTTCTGCGTCATTCCCCGTCGTCTCCCCAGATACCCCTTCAGGCTTCGGCCCGGTCTTTTTCGACCATCCGCGGGGAAAGCGATCGAGCGAGTTGATGACGCCCCGGAACACGCTGATCTCCTGTTCCGTAAACCCCCGCCGCGAGATGACAGCGCGCAGGTTGTCGACCATTCTGGGCTTTTTCGCGGGCGGATGGAAATAATTGCGGGAATCCAGCGCCTCTTCCAGATGTTCGAACAGGCCGATTACCTGTTCCTTGGTGGACGGACGCTGCTCGATCGGCAGGAAGACGGTTTCCGCGAGATCATCGATGCCGGATTTCATCCATTCATAGGACATCAGCAGCACCGCCTGGGCGATGTTCAGCGACGCGAAAGCCGGGTTGACCGGAAACGTGACGATCTCGTCGGCGAGCGCCACCTCCTCATTGGTCAGACCATAGCGCTCGCGACCAAAGAGGATGCCGGTCTTTTCGCCGGTCTTGAACTTGCCGCGCAGGGTTTCCGCGGCGGTCACCGGCGAGCGGACCGGCTTGAAGCCGTAACGTTCGCGCGCTGTCGTGGCGTAGACGAAGTTCAGGTCGGCGATCGCCTCCTCCAGCGTGTCGTAGACCTTCGTGCCGTCGATGACGTGGTCGGCCTTGGAGGCAGCGGAGCGGGCCTTTTCGCTCGGCCAGCCATCACGCGGGTTGACGAGGCGCAGTTCCGCGAGGCCGAAATTTGCCATGGCGCGGGCCACCATGCCGATATTCTCGCCGAGCTGAGGCTCCACCAGAATGAC
Organism: Neorhizobium populisoli; assembly: GCF_019430945.1. Classification (GTDB taxonomy): domain Bacteria; phylum Pseudomonadota; class Alphaproteobacteria; order Rhizobiales; family Rhizobiaceae; genus Neorhizobium; species Neorhizobium populisoli. The sequence continues at coordinate 341,816 of NZ_JAHYCB010000001.1, forward strand.
CGCCGGGCCTTCGGCAATCAGTTCGCGCTCGCTGTTCGTGCCTGACATTTTTTAGTTCCGTCTCTCAATTTGCGCCCGCAATAGCCTTAGCAGCCGTGGCGGGCAAGTCTTACGCGGCAACGGGATAAAGCCGGCCGAGCATGGTGCCGATCATTTCGACGCCGACGCGGGTGCCGTGCTTGAAGATCGGCAGATGCCGGCCGGCGGCGCGGGAGAGATTGCGCTTCACGCCGAAACATTCCGATCCGCGCGGCGCCAGCAGCTCGATATTCTTCAGAGCATCTTCCAATGCCGCAAGCACCTCGCCCTCCGGTTTACGTCCGGCCTGAACCGCATTGCGAGCAAAAATGCGCGCCCAATAGGTGGCACCAAGGAAGATCGCCAGCGTCTGCCGCACCTGCCCGGGCCGGGTCACCACCGACCAGGATGTGCCGAGCGGGCGGGCGGCGATGGTTACGTCGCGATACGCTGCATCGAGTTTTCGCGACAGCTCGATCACCTCGAAACCGTTGCGGCCCTCCTTCACGGCCGTAAGCAGAGCCTGCAGGCCGCCATACCAGCGGGTGAGTGCCTGATCGAGCGTCGAACGGGTCGAGGCCGGCAGGACGAGGAAAGCCGCGACGGTGCCGGCAATGGCGCCGATCAGGGTTTCCTCGATGCGCAGCGCCAGAAGATCGACCGTCAGCGTGCCGATCAGGCCGTAGATCAGGCAGAGCACGATCGAGATGAAGAAGGTCATCAAAGCGTAGGAGACCTGCAGGAAATAGAAGCCGAGGAAGATGCAGGCGGCGACCAGCGGCACCGAGACGAGCGGCTGCGGGCCGATATAGGTCGCGACGACCAGACCGATACCGATGCCCAAAAGCGTGCCGATCGATCGCTGCAGGGCACGGATCGCCGCATCGCCGCGCGACTTGGTATTGGTGAAGATCAGGAAAGCGGTCATGACAGCCCAGAACCAGCGGTCGCGCGACAGCATCAGGCCGAAAGCCATGGCGAGCGAGGCGGCGACAGTGATCTGCACCGCGGCGCGCATGACCGGGTTCTTCAGCGAAAAATCCAGCCTGGCCGGCGGCGGGGCGGCAGCGGCATTTTTGATGGCGCGAAAGCCGGTCGTCCGTCCCTCCTCGACCAACTCGTTCAGACCCGCCCTCGCCTTCTGCAGCCAGATAAGCGCGCGAGCGGTCTCGGCGCTCTTTTCGTCACCGGTTGCTGCCGGACCGGCAGCGATCTTTTCCGCCAGATCCGCATCGTCCTCGATCAGGGCATGCACCAGCATGAAGGGCGGCAGAGCCTCAAGAGACAAGACGATGGCGCTTTCGGCCGCCAGGTGCACGTCGAAGATCTTCATGGCGAGTGCCGTGAGCGGCTCGTCCTCCGCCTCGATTGCGCCATCCTGCGGCCGCGGCAGAAAACCTTCGGCCATCAGCACGACATCCTTCAGCCGCTCCTCCAGCGCCCGCAATTCGCGGCGGTCCGCATCCTCCCATGTATTGCCACTGGAAAGCACGGCAAGCTTCATCAGGATATCCGTGACGCGGCCCTGGATCGCCACCAGCGACTGAAGCAGATCACGCCGCCAATCGTCCGGCAGGATGTAGGTCCGCACCACATGGCCGGTGACGACGGCGACGGCCGGCCCGAGTGCGGCCAGCGGCAGATCGGAAAGGCTCGGGCGTAGATAGGCGCCCATGAAATAGGAGGTGAAGGCGAACATGCCGACCGCGAAGCCGCGCGGCCCATAGATCCGGGCGACGCTGGCCAAAGCGATGACCACGATGAACATCGGGTCGGAAATAAAGCGCCAGTCCTCCAGCGCCGCGGCGAGCCCGACGCAGGCGAGAGACACGACGCTGCCGATCAGCCGGGTCTTCAGCTGCTCTTTCGGCAACCGGTCGCGCACCGCGACGCCGCCTTCGATGGACAGGATGATCGCCAGACCATAAGCGATGGTCGGCAGCGCTAGGCCCGCGAGATGGATCGCGGCAAGAACCGAGACGGTGGCGATCACCGTCAGTGTCACGCGCCCCGCCATGCGGAAACGCGACAGCGCCGGGTCATTTGCCAGCAGCCAGTCCCGGATTTTCGCAGCAGGTTTCATCGATCATCCCCGACCGGCCCTTCGCCTGACGTGGGGGCCGGTATGTCGGGAGGCAATATATTCCCGCCTGAGGCTTTGGCGAGGGTGTTCACATCATCGGATCGCCTGCCCCGCATGCGAATCATCCGCGCCGCCGTCATTCACCCTTGGCGATCGACTGCATTTCCTCAAACAGGCTGTCGCTTTCGCCATCGGTCACCCGATGGATGTCATCGATGACCGGCTTGCCAGCTTCCTGGATGACGTCGAAATGCACTTCCGAGACGCTGTCCTTGATCTCGGTATCGTCGATGCAGGTCCACTGCTTGAAGGTGACCTTGACGTCGGTGGCGCCGTTCTTGCCAGGCGCCGTCGTGGTGGTGATTTCCTTGAGCGGGCAGCCATCCTGCGACGAGGTGATGACATCATAACCGAAGGGATCGCCCGGTTTGCCATCGTCGGTGTCGTAGGCGGGATGCTTGGCGGCTTCGATATAGGCCGACTGGAAGCGCTTGCTGAACAGTTTTGCCAGCGGGTCGGGATCGAAAATATACTTCCAGTCCTGATCGACCGTGTTCCAGTTGTCCTCGGTGGTCTTCATCACTTCCTTGACGGGATCGATGACGTCAGCCGCCACCGCGAAGGTGGAGGCGAGCGAGGTGACCAGAGAAAATGCAAGGGCGAGCGGCAGGCTCCGCATGGGAATATTCCGGTTGCTTGAGAGATTCTGGCGGACATTAACCCGGCATTATGGTTTGGCAAGGGCAATCATCCCGCGTTGCGAGGCGGCCGCGATTTCTCGCCCGAAAAGCCACATAAGCCGGCCTGAATGCCTTTGCGTTCCGGCTTGCCGATGCTATAGCGCAAACAGGTTTTCACCCGTCGGGGCCACCATTCCCGACGTTTCACCACAAGAGGAATTCCATGAACAAGATCAAGGTAGCAAACCCGGTCGTCGATCTCGACGGCGACGAGATGACCCGCATCATCTGGCAGCTCATCAAGGACAAGCTGATCCTTCCCTATCTCGATCTCGACATCGAATATTACGACCTCTCGGTCGAGAACCGCGACGCGACGAACGACCAGGTCACCGTCGATGCGGCCAACGCCATCAAGAAGCACGGCGTCGGCATCAAGTGCGCGACGATCACGCCGGACGAGGCCCGCGTCAAGGAATTCAACCTCAAGGAAATGTGGAAGAGCCCGAACGGCACGATCCGCAACATCCTCGGCGGCGTGATCTTCCGCGAGCCGATCATCTGCAAGAACGTGCCGCGTCTCGTTCCGGGCTGGACCCAGCCGATCGTCGTCGGCCGTCATGCTTTCGGCGATCAGTACAAGGCAACCGATTTCAAGTTCCCGGGCAAGGGCACGCTGTCGATCAAGTTCGTCGGTGAAGACGGCGCCGTGATCGAGAAGGAAGTCTTCAAGGCTCCGGATGCCGGCGTCGCACTTGCCATGTACAACCTCGACGAATCGATCCGCGATTTCGCCCGCGCCTCGCTGAATTACGGCCTGATGCGCAAGTGGCCGGTCTATCTGTCGACCAAGAACACCATCCTCAAGGCCTATGACGGCCGCTTCAAGGACATCTTCCAGGAAATCTTCGATGCCGAATTCAAGGCACAGTTCGACGAACTGAAGATCACCTACGAGCACCGCCTGATCGACGACATGGTCGCTGCCGCTCTCAAGTGGTCCGGCGGTTACGTCTGGGCTTGCAAGAACTACGACGGCGACGTCCAGTCCGACATCGTCGCACAGGGCTTCGGTTCGCTCGGCCTGATGACCTCGGTTCTCCTGTCGCCGGACGGCCGCACGGTCGAAGCGGAAGCCGCCCATGGCACGGTTACCCGTCACTACCGCCAGCACCAGAAGGGCCAGGAGACTTCGACGAACTCGATCGCCTCGATCTTCGCCTGGACCCGCGGTCTCGCACACCGCGCCAAGCTGGACAACAATGCCGAACTCGCCAAGTTCGCCTCGACGCTGGAAGTCGTGTGCGTCGATACCGTCGAAGCCGGCCACATGACCAAGGACCTGGCGCTGCTCATCGGCCCGGATCAGCCGTGGCTCTCGACCACCGCTTTCCTCGACAAGATCGATGAAAACCTCAAGGTCGCAATGGCTGCCTAAGCTCAAGAAAATCGGCTAATGATTCCACGGCGGGGAGAAATCTCCGCCGTTTTTCGTCTGGAGGAGCCCGCGCACCATGCCCAATACAATCCGCCCGTTCGAGCAGAATGATTACGCCCGGTGGGCGCCGCTGTGGGAAGCCTATCTGCGCTTCTACGAGACAGTGCTGCCCAAGGAGCAGTACGAGCTCACCTTCAGCCGCCTGCTCGATCCGGCGGAACCGATGTACGGCCTCGGCTCCTTCGACGAGACCGGCAAGATGGTCGGCATCACCCACGCGATCTTCCACCGCTCCTGTTGGCTGCCCGACTGGACCTGTTATCTGCAGGATCTCTACGTCCACATGAGCCAGCGCGGCAAAGGCACCGGTGAAGCGCTGATCGATGCTGTGGCCGCACTCGCGCGTGAAAAGAAAGCGACGCGGCTCTACTGGTTGACGCACGAAAGCAATTCTACGGCACGGCGTCTCTATGACCGCGTAGCGCAGAACGCAGGGTTCATCCAGTATCGCAAGCCGATCTGAGGGCCACACGCGGGCCTGTCTTGATTCCGTTATGCATACACATTAGAACGTAACGCGAACACGGAGGATGCTTCATGACCGACGAACTGGTGCTCTATACCAACCCGATGTCGCGCGGCCGCATTGCCCGCTGGATGCTGGAAGAGATCGGCGCGCCCTACCAGACCGAGATCCTACATTTCGGCACGACGATGAAGGGCAACGATTACAGACAGGTCAATCCGATGGGCAAGGTGCCGGCGGTCGTGCACGGCAAGACCGTGGTGACCGAATGCGCCGCGATCTGCGCCTATCTGGCCGATGCCTTCCCTGGAAAAGGCCTCGCACCGGCGCCCGCCGACCGCGCCGATTATTACCGCTGGATGTTCTTCGCCGCCGGCCCGCTGGAGGCGGCCGTCAGCAACAAGGCGCTCGGTTTCGAAGTGCCGAAGGAACGGGAGCGGATGGTCGGTTACGGCACGTTCAAGGACGTCATGGATACGCTTGAAACGGCAGTCCGGACCAATCCCTACATCGCAGGCGACACGTTTACCGCAGCCGACGTCTACGTCGGCTCGCAGATCGGCTACGGCCTGCAATGGGGAACGATCGAAAAGCGCGCAGCCTTCGAACAATATTTCGGGCGGCTGGCGCTGCGCGAGGCCTATCAGCGGGCAAACGACAAGGACAATGCCGCGGCTGCCGAGTTGCAGAAGGCGTAGGCCGCCTCGTGCAATTCGTTAGGGCTTTGCCACGGAAGTCGGATTACTGACGATCGCACGTATCCGTGTCGATATAGACAGCGTCGCGTTGACCGCGACCACCGCCGCTCTTGCCGTAACCGTCGATGTAGTAATTCCGCCGGTCCTGGCTCACGATGCGAGGTTCCCGCAGCCAGCGGCGTGCCTCGTTCAAGGCCGCACGCGGGCTGCAGCGGTTACGTTCGCGACGCTCGTAGCGCCGTTCATACCGCGGCTCTTCATAGCCCGGCCGCACATAGACGTCGCCGCGACGAAGATCGTACTGTATCGATTGAGCAAAAGAAGCTGTCGGAAGCAAGCCGGCTCCAAGAACCGCCGCGCATATCCCAGCAACCACAGTGATTTTTCTCAGTTCCATCTCTCTCTCCCTGGTGGCAGAACCGAACATGCTGCCATTCTGCCGACACAAAATGAACGGCAGCAGAACAAAGTTCCCTCGCCACTCAATTATGCTCGGCCCCATACACTAAGCACCTAAACTGTATCGATTCGACTGGCCGATACATTAGGGAAAATACGTAACGACGAATTCGTTCATCGAGTGTTAAACCTGACGGGTCCATCGTGAAAGGACGTCGAGTGGCGGGTTATCCGGACCGGCTCGATGGGTTTTGGAGATGCTCCTGATGAAAAAGATCATTACTTCGGCGCTGGCTCTCGTGGCGATATCGAGCAGCGTGCTCGCCACGTCGACGCCCGCCATGGCGCAATATTACGAACGCGGTCCTCGTTGGGAACGCCGCGGTCCTCCGCCACCGCCCCAGCGGCATCATCGCCGCAACAATACCGGCGCGATCATTGCCGGCGGCCTTGCTGCTGGTGTCGTCGGTGGGCTGATCGGCGGCGCGCTCGCCAATGACAGCGGCCCGCGCTACTACGCGGATCCGCCACCGCCGCCACCGCCGCGCTGCTGGATGGAAGACCGTCGCGTGCCGAACGCTTATAATGGCGGCTGGCATTACGAGACGATGCGCGTCTGCCGCTGATAGACACGCGGCCTTCAACGCCATAATTCACGATCTGAACAGCCGGTTTTCGAACCGGCTGTTTTCGCATGCGGACAATTCTGTTCGATGCCGACATTCGCCGGCCGGCGGATATCCGTTGCTGGACAACAGCATCCGGCGGTCCGCAAGCGCCTCGAAGAAATTGCCTTTTCCGCAAACCTGTTCTGTTATAGGCCTGACGTGAAGAGAGCCCGAGCAGAGGCAGACAAGCATGGAACCAACACATCTGTTCGAGCTGGTGATCGCAATGTTCGTGGCGATCATCCTGCTTCATTACGCGGCCCATAGATTTGGATTGCCGCCATCCGTCGCTCTCCTGACCGGTGGGGCTCTTCTGGCCTTCATGCCCGGCCTGCCCGCCATCACGGTCGATCCCAATCTGGTCCTGGTCATCTTCCTGCCGCCGCTCCTGATGGACGGGGCATGGTCCATCGCGCTTGCCCGGCTGCGTCGACATATGATCGGCATCGCCTCGCTGGCGGTGGGCGCGGTGCTGTTCACGACCGTCGTCATCGCGGTCGTCACCCATCTCCTGCTCCCGTCCCTGCCTTGGGCTGCCTGCGCGGCGCTCGGCGCGATCGTCTCTCCGCCCGACGCGGTGTCCGCGCGTGCCGTGCTGCAGCGGGTAAAACTGCCGCGCCGACTGCAGATCCTGCTTGAAGGCGAAAGCCTGTTCAACGATGCGAGCGGACTGGTTCTCTTCCGCTTCGCCGTTGCGGCCGGCATCACCGGAACGTTCAGCTCCGTCGATGCGGCCGGCACGTTCCTGGTGCTGGCGATTGGCGGCGCGCTGGTCGGCACTGCGGTCAGCGTGGTCTGGCTTCTGTTCGTGCGCCAGCTCGAAGACGAATATCTGATCATCGCCGCGACCATCCTTCTCAGCTGGACGGCCTATGTGCTCGGCGAACTCATCCACGTCTCCGGCGTCATCGCAACCGTCATGACCGGCCTGATCGCCGGCTGGTTTCAGCACACCGTCTTTACCGCGGCGACACGAATGCGGGGCGTCGCCTTCTGGACCGTTCTGGTCTTCCTCATGGAAGCTGCGGTGTTCATCCTGATCGGGCTGTCGCTCAGAGGCGTCGTCGAGCGCGGCGGCGGGTTCGGCGTGGTGATCGAAACGATGGGCCTGCCGATCCTCGCCATCCTGCTCGCCCTGACATTCGCGCGCTTCGCCTGGGTCTTCGGATCGGATGTCATGATACGATTGTTCAACACGCTCGGTTTCAAGCGTTATCCGCCCCTCGGAGCCGGCAATTCGATGGTGCTCAGCTGGGCGGGGATGCGCGGCGTGGTAACGCTCGCGCTTGCGCTGAGCTTGCCGGAAGATTTTCCGGGCCGCGACTTCATCCTGATCACGTCATTCGCCATCATTCTCGGAACCGTCCTCATCCAGGGCACGACGCTCGGCCGCATCATCGGATGGACGGGCCTGGTGGAGCCGGAAGCGGACAAGGCCCGCATGACCATGCCCCAGGCCGAAGCCGCCATGGCGCAGGCGCAGCTGCTGACGATCCAGGGCCTCGCTTACGACGCAGGCGGCAATCTCGTTCACCCGCAACTTCTCAAACGCTACACGGTCAGAGCCGAGCGGATCGGCGACTATGTCGAGCGGACGGACCACTACACGCCCCTCCTCCACGCGCATTTCGATGTTGTTTTACAGGCCGTCGCGACCGGCCGGCGCGAGCTGATCAGGCTTCACCGCGCTGGCGAAATCGACGACGAAACGCTGCATGAACTGGAAAGGGATCTTGACCTCGAGGAACTCAGCGCGATCTCGGCGAAGGGGTGATCAGGAGGCCTTGGTGCGCCTTTTCCGTGCGGACGGCCGATGTTGACTAGGATCAGCAGGAAAATGCATGCGGTGCCGAGCACGAAAGGCACCGGCACCCATACCGCTTGGCCACACGCAGTTTTCGAAACGCTACATGATGTCCGGAATCTGCAAAGCGATCAGCTTCGCAGTCCCGGCGCCTCGTAACCCGTGCGCTCGACATATTCCGTATAACCGCCGTCATACCGGTGGATGCCTTCCGGCGTCAGTTCCAGCACGCGATTCGAAAGCTCGGCTAGGAAATGGCGATCGTGGCTGACGAAAAGCATCGTGCCTTCATATTCCGACAGCGCCTTAATCAGCATTTCCTTGGTATCGAGATCGAGGTGGTTGGTCGGCTCGTCAAGGACGAGGAAGTTCGGCGGGTCGAACAGCATGGCGGCCATGACGAGACGGGCCTTTTCGCCACCCGAGAGAACGCGGCACTTCTTCTCGACATCGTCGCCGGAAAAACCGAAGCAACCGGCAAGCGTGCGCAGCGCACCCTGGCCGGCGCGCGGGAACTCTGACTCAAGCCATTCGAACACGGTCTGTTCGCCGTCCAGAACATCCATGGCGTGCTGGGCAAAATAGCCCATCTTGACGCTGGCGCCCAGATTGACCGAGCCTTTGTCCGGGTCGGCAGTGCCGGTGACGAGCTTCAGAAGCGTCGACTTGCCGGCGCCGTTGATGCCCATGATGCACCAGCGCTCCTTGCGGCGAACCATGAAGTCCAGGCCTTCATAGATCGTGCGGCTGCCATAGGCCTTGTGAACACCCTTGATGTTAACGACGTCTTCGCCGGAGCGCGGCGCGGGTAGGAATTCGAAGGCAACGGCCTGACGACGGCGCGGCGGCTCGACGCGCTCGATCTTGTCGAGCTTCTTGACGCGGCTCTGCACCTGCGCCGCGTGGCTGGCACGCGCCTTGAAGCGTTCGATGAACTTGATTTCCTTGGCAAGCATTGCTTGCTGGCGCTCGAACTGCGCCTGCTGCTGCTTTTCGTTCTGGGCACGCTGCTGTTCGTAGAAACCGTAATCGCCGGAAAATGTGGTCAGCGAGCCGGCATCGATCTCGATGATCTTGTTGACGATGCGGTTCATGAACTCGCGGTCGTGGGAAGTCATCAGCAATGCGCCGTCATAACCGCGCAGGAACTGTTCGAGCCAGATGAGGCTTTCGAGATCGAGATGGTTCGACGGCTCGTCGAGCAACATCACATCCGGGCGCATCAAAAGGATGCGGGCGAGCGCCACGCGCATCTTCCAACCGCCGGAGAGTTTGCCGACATCGCCGTCCATCATTTCCTGGGTGAACGAGAGGCCGGCCAGAACTTCACGGGCGCGGCTTTCCAGCCCGTAACCGTCGAGTTCCTCGTAACGCGCCTGCACCTCGCCGTAACGTTCGATGATCTCTTCCATCTCGTCCATGCGATCAGGGTCGATCATCGCGGCTTCGAGTTCGCGCAGTTCGGCGGAAACGACGCTAACCGGCCCTGCCCCGTCCATCACTTCAGTGACGGCGCTGACGCCGGACATCTCGCCGACATCCTGGCTGAAATAACCGATGGTGATGTTCTTCTCAGTCGAGACCTGCCCCTCGTCCGGCACTTCCTGGCCGGTGATCATCCGGAACAGCGTCGTCTTGCCGGACCCGTTCGGGCCGACAAGACCGATCTTCTCGCCGCGGTTCAGCGCCGCCGAGGCCTCGATATAGAGAATGCGGTGGCTGTTCGACTTGCTGATGTTTTCGATGCGGATCATGGCAGGCAGTTCCGAGAGGGTCACAAAGGGATAGGCAACAAAAAAGCCGGATCGTCGCCGATCCGGCTTTCTATCTGTCTTATGCGAAGATTATTCGGCGCTGTCTTCGGCGGCCTTCTTCTTCGGAGCAGCCTTCTTCTTCGGAGCGGCTTCTTCGCCCTCGGCAGCTTCGTCAGAAGCAGCTTCAGCCTTGGCCTTCTTCGGAGCAGCCTTCTTCTTGGCCGGCTTTTCAGCCGAATCGGCTTCTTCGTCTTCAGCCATCAGCTCTTCCTTGGTCACGGTCTTGTCGGTGACCTTGATCTCGGAAAGCAGCTTGTCGACGACCTTTTCTTCGAAGATCGGCGCGCGCAGCGAAGCGGAAGCGCCCGGCGTGTTGCGGAAGAAATCGAGGATTTCCTTCTGCTGGCCCGGGAACTGCTGCAGCTGGGCGTAAAGCGCACGCTGCATTTCTTCTTCGGTCACTTCGACGCCGGCCTTCTCGCCGATTTCGGAGAGAACGAGGCCGAGACGGACGCGGCGCTCTGCGAGCTTGCGGTATTCGACGCGTGCATCTTCTTCCGTCGTGCCTTCATCTTCGAAGGTCTTGCCGGACTGCGACAGGTCGGTGTTGATCTGGCGCCAGATGTTGTCGAACTCGGCGTTGACGAGCGTTTCCGGAGTGTCGAACTGGTACATGCCGTCGAGCTGGTCGAGGATCTGACGCTTGACCTTCTGGCGGGTGACCGAGCCGTACTGGCTTTCGATCTGGCCGCGAACGATTTCCTTCAGGCGGTCGACCGATTCGATGCCGAGCGTCGAAGCGAGTTCGTCGTTGATTTCGATCGCGCCGGGAGCCGCAACGTCCTTGACGGTGATGTCGAAGGTGGCTTCCTTGCCGGCAAGGTCTGCAGCCGGATATTCGGTCGGGAAGATAACGGTGATCTGCTTTTCGTCACCGGCCTTGACGCCGACCAGCTGGTCTTCGAAGCCCGGGATGAAACGGCCGGAGCCGATAACCAGTTCGGCATCTTCGGCAGCGCCGCCGTCGAAGGCTTCGCCGTCGACCTTGCCGAGGTAGTTCATGGTGACGCGGTCGCCGTCAGCAGCCTTGCCCTTCTTGGTTTCGAAGGTGCGGGCGCTCTCGGCGATCTTTTCGATCTGCTCGTTGACTTCGTCTTCGGTAACTTCGACGACTTCGCGGATGACCGAAAGACCGTCGGTCGACTTCAGTTCGATCGGCGGGATGACTTCGTAGGAAACGGTGAATTCGAAATCGGCCTGAGCGTTCAGGATCTTGTCGGCTTCAGCTTCGTCCTCGGTCATGGCGATGGACGGCTGCGTCGCGGACTTTTCGCCGCGCTCGGAAAGGATCTGGTTCGGGCGGTCGCGAACGATCTCGTTGACGAGGTCGGCCATGATCGACTTACCGTACATCTTCTTCAGATGCGCGAGCGGCACCTTGCCCGGACGGAAACCGTTGATGCGGACCTTGTCCTTGGCGTCGGCGAGGCGAACGGCAAGCTCCTGCTCCATCTCCTGCTTCGGGATAACGACCTTGATTTCGCGCTTCAGCCCTTCAGCGAGCGTTTCGGTAACCTGCATTTTCAAACCTTCATATCGTGGCGGCGGTGCCCATATAACTGGCGTCTACAGCCGTTGTTTCAGTGAGCACATCGCCGGAACTTTAAAGAAACCAGCCGCGGCTTTGCGGAGCGCATATCATCCAGCCGAAAGCGGCTCCGACCGCACTCCCGGCGGTTCTGGTGCGGGTAGAGAGACTTGAACTCCCACGCCTTGCGGCACCAGAACCTAAATCTGGCGTGTCTACCAATTTCACCATACCCGCGCCCCAACACGTCGAAATCCTCACGCAGAGGGCTTCCGGAGCGCGCGTCTCTATATCACCCGTTTTAACGCACGCAAAGGGAAAATGACGGTTTTTTGGCAGTCTGCGCACAGGCCTTTTCAACACAACCGGATGCGGCTGCCACAAATGTCATTAACTTTTTATTAAATTAGAATGTGTACATTTAAATCAGACAAAAGGAAGCCATGCAGTCATCGCATGCCATCCATTCTGATATTGCACTGCACAATCGCAGCGCAATCTCATAATATGCAAATACAGAGATTGATTGGAACGGTTTTCGATCTCTCTGGTTCAAATGGCCTGGCAAGCCATTTCGAAAATGGAATTGCCCTCGGGTTATACCGAGTACAGGAATTCGGGCCGCGCACTCCTCCTCCCAGCGTTGCGCCCGATGGGACCGGCGATCCTCCTCCTCCCAATTCGCCGGTCGTTACAAATGACGCCCACCGGATCTCCTCCCCCGGTGGGCGTTATTTTTTTGCCCCAACATTCATCCCCTTGCCTAAAATCCACGCATAATGCACCACCAACCGCATGGTAAACGAATGCGTAATGCGCCAAATGCATAGGTGGCATACCGAATAGGCGCTGTTAGTTTTCGCAGCGCAGCATATATTCATGTTCATGAGATTGAAGTCAGCGCCGAGGGGCTGCTGGCAGGGCCTAGAAAGGGACACCATCATGAACATCGCACAGAAGCTCACCACCTGGCGCAAGTACCGCGAAACCGTCAACGAGCTCGGCCGCATGACCGACCGCGAGCTTTCGGACCTAGGCATCGGCCGCTCCGACATCCGCCGCGTTGCACGTACCGCCGTCGGCTTCTAAGCCACGTCGCGATCCACCAACGAGATTTTGAAAAGCGCCTCCTTTGGGAGGCGCTTTTCTTTTTGTTTACAAAAACTTAAAGCTTAAAATATCTGCTCGATTTTCGGGCTCAGCCTGAAAAAGCATCAATCACCTGCACATTTGCATAGCAGTCGCACAGTTTTTGCACTGCACATTTTTATTATGCGGCTGTATAAGACGCTCATCGCTGATGACAAACAGAGCATCAGGACAAAGACATTAAGGAAACGACCATGAACCCGATCCGCATCGCACAGAACTGGATCAGCTACCGCCGCACGATGAACGAACTGGGCAACCTGTCGAACCAGGCACTCAGCGACATCGGCCTGACTCGTTACGACATCCGCCACATCGCGGCACGCTCCTTCCGTTAATCGCTCCTCGCAGGCGGACCCGCGCGGTTTATCCGCAGTGGTGAGAAGCAGATGACGGAATGTCCGGATATTTTCCCTGGACCCCCAAAATCCGGGTGTGAAATATCCAAAGACATGTCAAAGGCACTCTCCGTGGTGCCTTTTTGATTCTCGGCCTTTTGATGCATTGCGCATCGCTGCTTTTTGATTCCGGTTCTCGAATTGCCGTGATAATGAGCCGGCCATGAGCACAAATTCCTTCTCCCCCATCCATGTCGTCGGCGGCGGTCTCGCCGGTTCGGAAGCCGCCTGGCAGATCGCATCCGCCGGCGTGCCGGTGATTCTCCATGAAATGCGCGGCGTGCGCGGTACCGATGCCCACAAGACGGATGGGCTAGCCGAACTGGTCTGTTCGAATTCCTTCCGCTCCGATGACGCGACGGCCAACGCCGTCGGCGTTATTCACGCGGAAATGCGGCTCGCCAATTCGTTGATCATCGCATGCGCGGACAAGCATCAGGTTCCCGCCGGCGGTGCGCTGGCCGTGGATCGCGACGGTTTTTCCGATGCCGTGACTGCCGAGATCGAAAAACATCCGCTGATCACCGTGGTGCGCGAGGAAATCCAGGGCCTGCCGCCGAAGGAATGGGATCTGGCGATCGTCGCGACCGGCCCCCTCACCTCGCCGGCACTTGCTGCGGCGATCCAGGCGGAAACCGGCGAAGATCAGCTGGCCTTCTTCGATGCGATCGCGCCGATCGTGCATCGCGAATCGATCGACATGGATATCTGCTGGTATCAGTCGCGCTACGACAAGGTCGGCCCCGGCGGTAACGGCAAGGACTATATCAACTGCCCGATGGATGAGGCGCAATACAATGCCTTCGTCGACGCATTGATCGCCGGCGATACCGTCGGGTTCAAGGAATGGGAAGGCACGCCCTATTTCGACGGCTGCCTGCCGATCGAGGTGATGGCGGAGCGCGGTCGCGAGACTTTGCGCCATGGCCCGATGAAGCCGATGGGCCTCACCAATGAGCATAACCCGACAGTCAAGGCCTATGCCGTCGTGCAGCTGCGGCAGGACAATGCGCTCGGCACGCTCCACAACATGGTCGGTTTCCAGACGAAGCTGAAATACGGTGCGCAGGCGGAAATCTTCCGCATGATTCCCGGCCTCCAGAATGCCGAATTCGCCCGGCTCGGCGGCCTGCACCGCAATACATACATCCACTCGCCGGTTCTGCTCGACAAATCGTTGACGCTGAAGAGCCGACCGGGCTTGCGGTTTGCCGGCCAGATCACCGGCTGCGAAGGTTATGTGGAAAGCGCTGCGATCGGTCTGCTCGCCGGCCGATTCGCTGCGGCGGAACGCAAGGGCGAAACGCTTGTATCGCCGCCTGTGACGACCGCGTTCGGCTCGCTGCTCGGTCATATCACCGGCGGACATCTCGTGCATGACGAGGAACCGGGCAAGCGCTCGTTCCAGCCGATGAACGTCAACTTCGGCCTGTTTCCGGAGCTGGAACCGGGTTCGATCGTCAAGCCGGAAGGCGTCAAGCGTTTTCGCGGCAAGGACAAGACGGTGATGAAGCGGCAACTGATGTCAGCGCGCGCGCTGAAGGATTGCGCGACATGGCTCGGTCGGGATTGATATCCCGGCCTATGCTCCGCGAACCGGCTCCTCGATATCCCGATCGGCGACGCTGACGTAATTGTCGAGCAGCCAGAGCGCGACTTCGGCTGCCTCCTTTTCCGAGCCGAACTTGTAGACACCGTTCTGGCTCGGCGAATCGAGGAATTCGACCGAAAAACCCTTGGCATTGGTGAGCGGCGAGACCCGCACGCGGCCAGGTTCGATCAGGTGGCAGGAATAGTGGTTGCGGTGGCTTTTCATGAAGCCGGCCTTGTTGTCGTGCAACCGCACGAAGATCGCATCGCCGTCCGCCGTCACATGCAGGCTGCGGATCGCTTCGTGCGGGAAGGCGTGGCCGAATTCCATGATCGCGAGGCCGGTATCGTGGCGGTTGCCGTCCGGCCTGTCGCGACTGACGAGCTTTGTCAGATAATAGGCAAGGCCCATGAGCAGCACGAAAATGATCGACCAGATGATAACGGGGCTCACACCATATCTCCTTTGATGGGCCAGCGTCCGGGTCTTTAGCTTGCGAGGCTTGCGCGAATTTGGCGTCTGTCAAAAACGGCGAATGATGGAGGCCTTCAGAAGACTGATCTGGCGCCGCCATTGCGGCGGTTGCATGGCCGTGTCGAGCATCGCGGCACCCGTCTTTGCAGCGCGACGCAGGACAGGTTCGGCAAGCGCTACCGGCAGGAAGGCCGAAAATACGGTCGGCGGTACCGGGCCGGCCTTGCGCGCCTTGGCAAGATGTTCGAGGCCGAGGCCGGCGAATGCCTCGATCGCCGCAGCGATGCGCTGCCGGTCTTCGCCCGCCAGAAAACTGTCCCGATCAAGGCCGGTCGCCGCGAGAATATCGAGCGGCAGATAAAGCTGCTGGCGGCGGCGATGGATCGGCAACAGCAGCAGGAAGCCAGCGATCGATTGTGCCACGCCTGCATGGCCCGCTGCCTCGGCAGATTTGGCAGCGTCATCGGCCGAAAGGACGAGACTTGCGAGCTGGATCAGTGCCGATGCGGTTTCACCGGCGTACCCTTCCAGCGCGTTCCGGTTCTCCAGCGGGTCGTCGTAGAGATCGAAGATGCGTGCCTCGATCATGGCGACAAGCGTCTGGCGCGGCAGGCGATAGGTCTCGATCGCGGCAAGCAAGGCGGCGGCGACCGGATTGCCGCCGCTATCGCCATGGGCGCTACCCTCGATGAGATCGCGCCACCATTGCAGGCGAATCTCGCCGGGTAGCGGTTCGCGCACGACATCCCGCACGCGGGCGATTTCGGCATTGAAGGCGTAAAGGGCGGCCAGCGCACCACGTTTGTCGGCCGGAGACAGAAGACAGGCGAGATAGCGGTCGCGGTCGGTATCTCTCAGCATCGAGAGGCAGATATCGCCATCGGTCCGGGCAGCGTCGCTCATGTCAGACCGCGATAAGCGCCACCGCGACGGCGCGCGATTCGGCAAGCATGATGTTGAATGTCCGCACGGCAGCGCCTGTTCCCATCGGGTCGGAGGAAATGCCCCTCGCCTTCAGTGCGGCCTTGAGATCGGCGGGGATGGGCCGAAGATTCTGGCCGGTGCCGACCAGAAGAACTTCGATATCCTTCGCTTCGGCAATGACCCGCGCAAAAGCGTCCACCGTCAGCGGATCGCCTTCCTGCATCTCCCAGCCGTAAATGCCGGAAGGAAGGCAGAGGAGCGAACCGCGATGCGACATATCCGCAAACCGAAAGCCGCCATTGCCATAGGCATCGATCGGAGCACGGCCGGGAAAATGGGCGTCGCGAATTTCGATGCCTTTTGCCATGGTCTCAAGCGCTCCTTAAAAAACTTCGGGCCGGAGTATCCGGCCCGGCTGTCATTGAACTGGATCGATACCGGGTATCACTTGGCCGGAGTTTCCGTCTTGACCGGCTCGCCCTTTACGCGCACTTCGGCGACATAGGCGCGCATGGCGCGGATCTTTACGCCTTCGGCGATTTCGACCTCAACTTCGGCGTCGTCGATCACCTTCGTCACCTTGCCGGTAATGCCGCCACCGAGCACGACCTGATCGCCACGGCGAATGCTCGACAGGGTCTCGGCACGCTTCTTCTGCTGCGCACGCTGCGGGCGGATCAGGAAGAAATACCAGACCACCATAAGCGGTGCGAAAAGAAAAAGCATCTCGAGGCCGGAGCCGAACGGGGATGCCGCCGGTGCGGCTCCCGAGGCCTGGGCGAATGCTTCGGTGATGAACATCGACTACTCCTAAAACTACCGGAGACGTCAGGCCCCCGTTCAAGCCGCCGGAATATAGTTGCGATGGGCCGGAATGCAACAGAAACAGGCCGCTTACAGTACCGAATCCACCGCTGCGAGCCTTTTGACGCAATAACGAGCGTGTTACCGCAACGACAAAGACCGCCCTGGGCGGCGAGACCAAGCGGAGAAACACCATGAGCGACGACATCAACACCTTGATCCTCGCGGAAGTCCGCCGGTTGGCGGACGCTCTGGAACGGCTTGCCGGCCCGCCACCCGCGGTGAATGACTGGAATGCGGCCGAATGTTTCGTCTGGGTGCCCGCCAACAAGCGTCTGCAGCCCGTCCCACGGCCGAACCGCGTAGCGCTGAAGCTGATCCGCGGTGTCGATCACGTGCGTGATATCCTGCATGAAAACACGCTGCGCTTTGCCGACGGTTTCCCAGCCAACAACGTGCTGCTCTGGGGCGCGCGCGGCATGGGCAAGTCCTCGCTGGTCAAGGCCGTGCATGAGGATGTGCGGGCCGCAAGCGGCATTCCGCTGAAACTCGTCGAGGTGCATCGCGAGGACATAGCCTCCCTGCCCGACCTTCTCGATATCCTGAAAGCTTCTGGCCTGCGGGTCATCGTGTTCTGCGACGACCTGTCCTTCGATCATGACGACACGGCCTACAAGTCTCTGAAGGCGGCGCTCGACGGCGGCATCGAAGGCCGGCCGGACAACGTGCTGTTCTACGCCACCTCCAACCGCCGGCATCTCCTGCCGCGCAACATGATCGAGAACGAACAGTCGACGGCGATCAATCCGTCTGAAGCGGTCGAGGAAAAGGTGTCGCTTTCCGACCGTTTCGGCCTCTGGCTCGGCTTCCACAAATGCAGCCAGGACGATTATCTGACGATGATCGACGGTTACGCCGACCATTTCGATCTCGGGCTCGATCGCGAGACATTGCACCATCAGGCGCTCGAATGGGCGACGACCCGCGGCGGACGTTCCGGGCGCGTGGCGTGGCAGTATATTCAGGATCTGGCCGGACGGATGCGGAAGTCGATTGACAGATAACCACAAAAAAGCCCGGCGATCACTCGCCGGGCTTTTTCTCCGTCCCCTTGAAACGCATTACATTATTCAAGGAAAGTGGTTGGGTTCACCGGGGTCGCATCCTTGCGGACTTCGAAGTGAACCTGCGGGCGCGTGGCGTCGCCGCTCATGCCGGACGAGGCAATCGCCTGGCCGCGGGTGATCTTCTGGCCGCGCGTCACGTTGATACTGCCGGCATGGCCGTAAACGGTGACCTTGCCGTCGTCGTGGCGGACGAGAACCGTGTTGCCGAGCTGCTTCAGACCGTTGCCGGCATAGATGACCACGCCGTTTTCAGCGGCCTTGATCGGCGTGCCTTCCGGAACCGAAATATCGATACCGTCATTGCGGCTGCCGTTGACGTTCTGGCCGTAGCCGGCGATGACCGCGCCGTTGACAGGCCAGCGATACTTGCCGATGCCGGTGGACTGCGGTGCTGCGGCGCCGTTGTCAGACTTCTTCTCGACGTCGGCGACGGAAGCCGTCTCGGTCGGCTTTGCTGCGGCGGCAGGCGCGGATACCTGGACGACCTGGGCTGCGGGAGCAGCCGGCTTCGGCTGCGCCGCCGGTTTTGCCGGGATCGAGGCGGTCTTGACCTGATCGGTCGCCTCAGGTGCGGCGACACCGTTGGTGACCTTGAGGGTCTGACCGATGCGGACGCTGCCGGTCGTCAGGCCGTTGGCGGCCTTCAACTGGTCGATCGGCGTGCCGGTCTCGCGGGAAATCTTGCTCAGCGTATCGCCCGGCTTGACGGTATAGGCGCCACCGAGCGGCTTGCCGCCGGGAGGCGTCAGCTTGGCAGGCTCGGCCATCGCCTTGTCGCGACCGGGCGTCGGCAGAACGGCAACCTTCTGCTCGGGCTCGCGGGCCGGACCTGGAGCCTTGTTGTGCAGATCGATATCGCCGGCCGCCGTCTTGGCGGAAGCCTGGGCGGTGCCGAAGGTCGGGATGACGACCGTCTGGCCCGGAGCGACGGCGCCGCCGTTCGCCTTCAGGATTTCCTTTTCCGGAACGCCGTAGCGCTTGGAAAGAGTCGAGACGTTTTCGCCCGGACGCAGTGCCACCTTGGGCGCATTGACCGTCGACCAGCCGGACATCGGCGCAGCCTGAGCCGCACCCGGAGAAACGCTGGCGCTCTGCGGCGAGCCGAGCGGGCGGGTCGTGCCGGTGACCAGATTGTCGGGACGCGACGGACGGCTCGGCGAAGCGATCGGCGCAGCAGATGCCTGCTGACCGCCCGGGAACGGCTGGGCCATCGCTTCCTGGCGGGTTGCCGGATCGCGGTTCATCGGCGCTGCGGCGCGAGGTGCGGAAGCACCCGGAGCGGCAAGTTCGGAACGCTGCACGGCGGCCGGAGCGGAGGCTACGCGGGACGGCGAGGAATAACCACCCTGGCGATAACCGCCGGAATTGTAACCGCCCTGCCCGTTGCCACCTTGGCCATAACCGGAATTCCCCGGATAGGGCTGGGCCATCGCTGCATTGCGGGAATTATACTCATCCTGCGGGATCGGCGGCAGCATCTGGCCGTTGCCGAGATCAGCCTGTGGCGTCGGCGCCCGGCCGTAAGCACCACCCATCTGCCGCTGCGGGATCGAAGCGGTGGTAATATTGTCGGATTTGGAGAAAAGACCGGAGAAGCGCGATGTATCCGAGCTGCACCCCGTCGCCGCACTGGCGAGAAGCGCTGCAACAGCAAGCTTTACAGCGGATTTTCCGAAATTCGGAGAACTCATTAGACGCATGACTCGACCTACAGATACGCAACCATCGTGAGAGTCATTAAAACCTGTTAGTCTTACTGACGGGTTAAAACGGCAGCATCGACCGAAATTTTTTGGGAAATTGATAACCATGACAGCGCGGAAAGGCGCTACGGCATGGAACAAAAGGCCGAGTTCGGTTCAGAGCGCCGCGGCGATCTGCGGAACGATCGGCAGAAAAGGCACCGTGAACAGGTCTTCGCGCTCGAATCGGCTGCCGGTCTTGGTCAGCCGCACCATCATGCAGGTATTCTCATCGAGCATCAGCGGCGC
The DNA here is from genome assembly GCF_019430945.1 of Neorhizobium populisoli. GTDB lineage: Bacteria > Pseudomonadota > Alphaproteobacteria > Rhizobiales > Rhizobiaceae > Neorhizobium > Neorhizobium populisoli. Next base: position 361,930 of record NZ_JAHYCB010000001.1, read on the forward strand.
AACCATCGAGCCACCATGGGTGAGCTGTTCAGCGTAGAACCGCGGCAGCGCGGTGAAGGCCGCAGTGACGAAGATGCGGTCAAACGTGCCCTCGCCCGGCATGCCGTTGCTGCCGTCCGCCTGGCGGACGATGACATTGCGCAATCCGAGCCCATCGATCCGGGCCAGGGCCGTGGTTGTCAGCGTGCGATAACGCTCGACTGTCAGCACCCGCTCGGCAATGCGGCCCATGACGGCGGCGGTAAAACCGCTGCCGGTGCCGATTTCCAGCACTCGATGGCCGGGCTTGACCTGAAGCCGGTGCAGCAACCGGACCGCGAGATCGGCCCCTTCCATGAAGGAACCGCAGTCGATCGGCACGGTGCGGCTGGAATAGGCGTCTTCGGCCAGCGGTGCGGGCACGAATTGAGAGCGCGGCGTCTGTTCGACGGCCGTCAACAGGTCAAGATCGGAAATACCTTCCGAACGGAGCCGCAGCACCAGAGCCGCAAACCCCTCTTTTTCGACCATGCCCGATTTCAATCGGCTGCTCCGAATACCAGCGTTGTCATAGAAGTGCCTTCGCGACGCGATCCTGAACCGAATAGTCGGTCAGGTCCAGCTTCAGCGGCGTCACGGAAATCTTGTTCTGCTTCAGCGCCTGGATATCGGTGCCGTCGCGGAAATTGCCTTTCCGCTCGCCGAAGCGCAGCCAGTAATAGGGCTTGCCGCGGCCATCTTCGCGTGCGTCGATCGTCAGGCCGAAATCGAGCTTGCCCTGCGCCGTCACCTCGACACCGTGGACGTCCTTTGGCTCGCAGTTCGGGAAGTTGAGGTTAAGGAACGTGCCGTCTGGCAGGTCCACATCCATCAGCTTGCGGATCAGATCCGCCGCGTAGGTTTCGACCACATCCCAGGGAACCACGCGGCCGTTTTCGCGGCGAACGGCCTGGCTCAGCGCGAAAGAGCGCACACCCTGCAGCGTGCCTTCGATGGCGCCAGCGATCGTGCCGGAATAGGTGACGTCATCGGCCATGTTGGCGCCGTCGTTGACGCCCGACAGAACGAGGTCCGGCTTTTCCGGCAGAACCTCGCGAATGCCCATGATGACGCAATCGGTCGGCGTGCCACGCAGCGCGAAATGCTTTTCGCCCACCTGACGCAGCCGTAGCGGTTCGGAAAGCGTCAGAGAGTGGGCAAGCCCGCTCTGATCGGTTTCCGGCGCGACGATCCAGACATCGTCCGAAAGTGACCGCGCGATGCGTTCCAGCACCGCGAGGCCCTCGGCATGAATGCCGTCGTCATTGGTGAGCAGAATGCGCATGTCAGGCGGCCCGTTCGATCTTGGTGAGACCGCCCATATACGGCAGGAGAGCGTCCGGAATTGTGACGGAACCGTCCTCGTTCAGGTAGTTTTCCAGAACCGCGATGAGGCAGCGGCCGACAGCGACGCCCGAACCGTTCAGCGTGTGAACGAACTTCAGGTTCTTGTCGTCCTTGACGCGGTAACGCGCATTCATGCGACGCCCCTGGAAATCGCCGCAGACGGAGCAGGACGAGATTTCGCGATAGGCATCCTGCCCCGGCAGCCAGACTTCGATGTCGTAGGTCTTGCGGGCGCCAAAACCCATGTCGCCGGTGCAGAGCGTCATGGTGCGGAAATGCAGGCCAAGGCGCTTCAACACGTTCTCGGCGCATTCCGTCATGCGCTCATGCTCGGCGACCGACGATTCCTGATCAGTGATCGACACGAGTTCGCATTTCCAGAACTGGTGCTGGCGCAACATGCCGCGCGTATCGCGACCGGCCGAACCGGCTTCCGAACGGAAGGATGGGGTAAGTGCGGTGAAGCGCAGCGGCAGCTTTTCCTGCTCCAGCGTTTCGGCAGACACGAGGTTGGTGAGCGTCACTTCTGCGGTCGGGATCAACCAATAATCTTCGCTGGTAGGAGCGCGCTCGAAAATTTCTTCAACGACTTCTTCAAAGCTTTTTGTTCCAGAGGAGATCGCAGTGATATCTTCCGGAGTCGCATACTTCGAAATCGCATCTCGCGTTTGTCTTGAACGCGATCCTTGTGAGGCGCCGAAGAAAAGATCCTCGCCAAACTTAGGTAACTGTCCCGTCCCAAACATCGCGGTATCGCGAACGATCAAAGGACCGCTTACCTCAGTATAACCGTGTTCCATCGTGTGCATGTCGATCATGAACTGGCCGAGCGCGCGTTCGAGACGGGCTAGCTGGCTGGTCAGGACCGTGAAACGCGAACCGGAAAGCTTGGCGGCACGATCGAAATCCATGTAGCCGAGCGCTTCACCGATTTCGAAATGTTCTTTTGCGGCATGGTTCCAGCGCGGCTTTTCGCCGACGACGTGCTTGACGACGTTGTCATGTTCGTCCTTGCCGACCGGCACGTCGTCGAACGGAATGTTCGGAATACGCGACAGTGCATCCTCGAGCGCGGCGATTGCCTTGCGCTCTTCCTGCTCGGCGGCCGGCATCGTCTCCTTGATCGTGGCGACCTCGGCCTTCAGCTTTTCGGCAAGCTCGGAATTCTTCTGGGCCATGGCCGCGCCGATCTCCTTGGAGGCGGCATTGCGGCGGGACTGCATGTCCTGGAGTGTCTGGATGACGGAGCGGCGCTCGTCGTCCAGCGCCAGAAGAGTTGCCGCCATGGGCGCGGCGCCACGCTTTGCGAGTGCGGCGTCGAGAGCCCCTTCGTTTTCACGGATCCACTTGATATCGAGCATCGGTCCTCAGCCTTGAAAAGCAAAATACCGCATGCCCGAAATGAGACTGGAGGCTTCAGACCTTTTCGGGGCTTTCGGCCTTTTCCGTCTCCGCGACGTCCGACGCTGCCTGCTCTGTCTGAGCATCTTCAGCACGTTTGCGCTCGACGAGTCGTGCGGCGTAGATGGAAATCTCGTAGAGAAGGATGGTCGGTATAGCAAGACCGATCTGGGACATCGGATCCGGCGGCGTCAGAACCGCAGCGACCACGAAAGCCAGAACGATGGCGTATTTGCGCTTCTGCTTCAGCCAGTCGCTGGACAGAATGCCGACGCGGGCAAGCAGCGTGGTGATAACCGGCAGCTGAAAGACCAGTCCGAAGGACAGGACCAGCGTCATGATCAGGCTGAGATATTCCGAAACGCGCGGCAGAAGCGAAATGCCGACTTCGCCTTCGGTCGGCGCCTGCTGCATGGCCAGGAAGAACCACATGACCATCGGCGTGAAGAAGAAATAGACCAGCGCGCCGCCCATGAGGAACAGGATCGGCGAAGCGATCAGGAACGGCAGGAACGCCGAACGCTCGTTCTTGTAGAGGCCTGGGGCGACGAACTTGTAGATCTGCGTCGCGATCACCGGAAAGGCGACGACCAGCGCGCCGAACATCGCCACCTTCACCTGCGTGAAGAAGAACTCCTGCGGTGCGGTGTAGATCAGCTCGGATTTTGCCAGATCGAGATGCGCCCAGATGACGGCCCATTTGTAGGGGACGACCAACAGGTTGAAGAGCTGCTTGGCAAAAAAGAAGCAGACTACGAAGGCCACGAAAAACGCGCCGATCGACCACATCAACCGGGTGCGCAGCTCCATGAGGTGCTCGATGAGCGGCTGCGGCTTGTCTTCGATGTCACCGCTCATGCGTCACCCTTGGGCGTATCTGTCTTTTTGGTAGCGCGCTTGCGGGCGAGCGACTTTTTGGCAGCCTCCAGAACCTCGTCAGAGGTAACTGTGGGCTTGGCAACTCGTGTGCGCTTCGGCTTTTCGGTTACAACCACGGGCTCGGCAACAGTTTCTGCTACGGGCTTTACCTTGGCGGTCGTCTTGCGGACGGCCTTCGGCTTCGCTGCCGGTTCGGCAGTTACTGCCGCAGCAGGTGCTGCCGGGGCGGATTGAGCGGGCGCAGCGGCTACTGGTGCGGCTGCCGTGTTCACAGCCGCCGGGGATGGGAAGTTTGCCGGGATTTCCGGCGCAGGATTGACGGTTTCGGTGCCCTCAACCGCCTGCTGCGCTTCGATATCGGTCGGGCTCAATTCCGGCGTGGCAGCCGGCGTCGGCATCTGCGTCGCCTTCTGCAGATCGGCACGGATGTCCTGACCCATCTGGCGAAGCGGATTGATCGCATCGCGTAGCGCATTGGTGGGGTTCAGGCTTTGGGCATCGGAAATCGTCTTGCGGACGTCATCCAACTCCGATTCGCGTAATGCCTCATCGAATTGCGTGCGGAATTCGCCGGCCATCTTGCGCAGATTGGCCGTCATTTTGCCGAACGCCCTGAGCATGGGCGGAAGGTCCTTCGGTCCAACGACCACGATCAGGACGATGGCAATGACCAGCAGTTCGGTCCAGCCGATATCAAACATGCAATGAAGCTCCTGAAACCCTGAGGCCGGTCAATTACGACCGGCTGGTTTCCTTGACCTCATCAGCCTTGTGATCGACGGTCTTTGCGGTCGTCGTCGCGCCGCTCGCCGGGGCGTTGGCCTCGGTTGCGTCGTCGTCGCTCATGCCCTTCTTGAAGCTCTTGATGCCCTTGGCGAAATCGCCCATCAGCTCCGGAATCTTGCCACGTCCGAAGAGAACGAGCACGATGACCAGAACGATCAGCCAATGCCACACACTAAAAGAACCCATATTCCAACTCCATTAGAACCCGTCTATCGATGTAAGCTGTTTATGATGCTTTTTCAAACACCAAAATATCCTCAGCACTTACCCGCATGAAGACGTCGTTAATCCCGGCCGGGAGGCTGCCGGCAGGAATTCTCGCCCGGACCGTTTCATGATGACCGGGCACTTCGAGCAGAAGCAGATCGGCCGCTCCGAGAAAACGTCGGGAAACGACTCGTGCCGCCACCCTGCCCTCATGCACATCCACGCCTAGATCCGTCAGTCTGACAGCAATCGAAACGTCCTGGCCTTCCGCAATGCCGCTTGCGGGCACGTTGCCGATCGGCGTCTGCACTTTGCCATTTGCTACTGCACCGCAAAACTGGTTGATTTCCGAGAAAAACCCCGCGGCGAAAAGGGTTTTCGGCTTGCGGTAGAGCTCTTCCGGCGTGCCGATCTGCACCAGCCTACCGTCCTGCAGCAAAGCGATCCGATCGGCCATGCGCATAGCTTCCTCGGCATCATGGGTCACGACGATCGCCGTTGCGCGGCTGTCTTTCAGGATGTCGAGCGTATCGGCCCGCACCTTGTCTTTTAATCTTGAATCGAGGCCGGAAAAGGGCTCGTCCATCAGAAGCACGCCGGGACGCGGCGCCAGCGCACGGGCCAGTGCGACACGCTGCTGCTCGCCACCGGAAAGCGCATGCGGGTATTTTTCCGCATGGTGCGACAAGCCGACGCGGGCAAGCGCCTCAGAGGCTTCCGCCTGTGCTGCCCTGGCGGAAAGGCCGGTCAGCCCGAAGCGGACATTGTCCAGCACGGTCATATGCGGGAAGAGCGCAAAATCCTGGAACATAAGCCCGACGCCACGCTTTTCGGGCGGCAGGAAAATGTCGGAACCGGAGACCTCCCGGCCGTCAATGACGATGCGGCCGTGGCTCTGGGCTTCGAGCCCAGCAGCAATCCGCAAGAGTGTCGTCTTGCCGGAGCCGGAAGGGCCGAGCAGGCAAAGCACTTCGCCGGGTTCCGCGGTCAGGTAAACGTCATGCAGGGTCTGCTTGCCGTGATAGGCATGGCGGATGCCTTCGAATGCCAGACGGGATGCGGGGACAGGCGTCGCCCTGCCGTCTTCAAGTTCCGCCGATCGGAGCGCCTGCGCCATTCACCACCCGGTTCCGTTCCATCTGTGATGGAAGCTTCAGGAAAGATGAAGCTATTCGTCAGCTTCACCGCCGGGTGTCAAGAGACCGAGTTCTTCGAGATCGAGCTGGGTGATCGGGTCTTCGTCCTCGGCAAGGTCGTCGGCGCTATGCGGCGCGGGGATTGCAAAGCCAGGCGGAATGCGGCCGGAGAGAAGTCCGGCTCCCTTCAATTCTTCGAGACCAGGCAGATCGCGGAGCTCTTCGAGGCCGAAATGGTCGAGGAAATCCACCGTCGTGCCCAAGGTAACCGGCCGGCCGGGCGTGCGGCGGCGACCGCGAAAACGTACCCAGCCTGCCTCCATCAGCACATCGAGCGTGCCTCTGGATGTCGTCACGCCGCGGATCTCCTCGATCTCGGCACGCGTCACCGGCTGGTGGTAGGCGATGATGGCCAGAACCTCGAGCGCGGCACGCGACAGCTTCTTCGCCTCGTTGTCGTCCTTGCGGATAACGAAGGAAAGATCGGCGGCGGTACGGAAGGCCCAGCGGTCGGCGGTGCGGATCAGGTTGACGCCGCGCGGCGCATAGGCTTCTGCGAGGCGCTGCATGATCGCCGCGACATCCGTGCCGCGTGGCAGCCGATCGGCGAGAAAGGCTTCGGAAACCGGTTCTGCGGAGGCAAAGACAAGGGCTTCGGCGATGCGTTCCGCTTCGCCGGCGCTGAACTGCGGCTCCTCACCCCCCTCTTCCACTGCATCGTCAACGACAGCGGACGGCAGCAGGTCATCGTTTTCGCCAAGCGTCATTCGGCGCCTCCAGTCCCGGTTTGTGGCGCGGTCAGCGGGCGCCCCGGCCCCTTACGCAGGAAGATCGGCTGGAAGGCGCCGTCCTGGCGGATTTCGAGCTTGCCTTCCCGCACCAGTTCCAGCGAGGCGGCGAAGGCGCTTGCGGTTGCCGTTATCCGGTCTTCCGGCGGCAGATAAGGCAGGAGGTAGGTCTGCAGGGCCGTCCAGTCGGCGATTTCGCCCAGCATGCGGGTCAGGAGCTCGCGGGCGTCGACCAGCGACCAGACCTTGCGCCGCTCGATCGTCACCTGGGTGATGGCACTGCGCTGGCGCAGGTTGGCATAAGCCGACAGGAGATCGTAAAGCGACGCGTCGTAAGCCGACTGGACGCGCTGAGGGATATGTTCCGGCGCACCACGGGCGAAGATATCGCGGCCGAGCCGATTGCGGTTGACGAGACGGCTTGCGGCATCGCGCATGGCTTCGAGACGCTTGAGGCGGAAGGCAAGCGTTGCCGCCAGTTCCTCGCCGCTCGGGCCGTCTTCACCCTTTATCTGCTGCGGGATGAGCAGCTTGGATTTGAGATAAGCAAGCCAGGCCGCCATGACCAGATAATCGGCAGCAAGCTCGATGCGCACCCGGCGGGCGCTGTCCACGAATTGCAGATATTGCTCGGCGAGCGCCAGAACCGAAATGCGGGCGAGGTCGACCTTCTGATTGCGGGCGAGATGCAGGAGAAGGTCGAGCGGTCCTTCGAACCCGCCGACATCGATGACCAGGGCCGGCTCGTCGGTCGCCCGCTCGGGCGTTACGTCCTGCCACAACTTTTCCAAAGGGATAGGCTTGTCACCTGGAATGGCATTCGGCGGTGTCGTATTGGCCATTCCAGTCCCCGTCTGCCCACGCGCCACTAGGAGGTGGCGAGCAGGCCGTGAAATTCATTTCGGATCGCTGCCTCGTCGGCGCCGTCTCCGGGTCCGAAGGCTGCTTCCACCGCCCGTGTGCGTCTCAGCGCATCGCCGGCAAGCGGGATTGCTTCCTTCACCACTGCCTTCATTTCGTCCATCAGGCCATTGCAATGCAAGACGATATCGCAACCGCCCCCAACAATCCGCGCCGCGCGCTCGCCGATCGTGCCTTTCAGCGCGTTCATCGAGGTATCATCGGAGACCAGAAGGCCGTCGAAACCGATATGGCCGCGGATGATCTCGTCGATCACCTTGCTCGAAATGGTCGCGGGATCGTTTTTGTCGATTGCGGTGAAGACGATATGCGCACTCATCGCCATCAACTCGTCGTTCATCGCCACGAAGGGCACGAAGTCATGCGCTTCGAGTTCGGCGCGCGAGGCAGTGACGACCGGCAGCTCGTGATGGCTGTCGGCCATGCCGCGGCCGTGGCCCGGCATATGCTTCATGATCGGCAGCATGCCGCCGGCTTTCAAGCCTTCTGCCGCGGCCTTACCCATTTCGGAAACCGCTTTCGGATCGAACCCATAGGCGCGATCGCCGATAACGTTGCTGGCGCCTTCAATGGGCACGTCGAGCACTGGCAGGCAATCGACATTGATACCGAATTTCATAAGGTCGAAAGCATGCAGCCGTGACATCAACCAGGCGGCGCGCAGGCCCTTCTCGCGATCCTGCCGGTAAAGCTCGCCGAGCACCGCGGCCGAAGGATATTTCTCCAGCATCGGCGGGCGGATACGTTGCACCCTGCCACCTTCCTGGTCGATCAGAACCGGTGCATCCGGCCGCCCGATGCTGTCGCGCATGGCCGCGACGAGATCGGTGATCTGCTGTGGCTCGACGCAGTTGCGGGCGAACAGGATGAAGCCCCAGGGGCGCTCGTCCCGGTAAAGCGCGATTTCGTCGGCGGTGAGGGTCGGGCCGCTGGAGCCCAGGATCATGGCTTTTGATTCGGTCATGGAACGATCTTATCCGATGCTATCGGCAACCAAAAATGGGAGCTGAACGAAAAACGGGGCGCCCAGCGCCCCGTTGATCTGAAAACGTGAAGCCTTATTTCGCGACAAGGCAGCTGCCACCGGCCGAGCGATATTTCTCGCAGAGCGCAACGGCATTGTCCTTGCTGCCAGCCGGGATGCGGACGCGGTAGAACGTGCCCTTACCGGCGACTTCGGCAGCCTTGATATCGACGCCACGGCCACCAATGACAGTGCCGAACTTCGACGACAGGCTCTGGTACGACTTCTGCGCTTCGGCCTGCGAGGGCAGCGACGCGATCTGGATCACATAACCACCATCGGCGCCGAGCGAAGCGACCTGTGTCGGAGCGGCGGCCGTCGGGGCACGTACGGCGCCCTGATCGGTCACGGCAGCGACCACGTTGACCGGCTGTTCGGCCGGACGGCTGGCCGGAACCGGAGCCCTGGCGGACGCTGCTGCCGGAGCGGCAGGCTGCGAAGCCGGCATCACGGCGGCCGTCGGAGCGGCAACCGGTGCAGGAGCAGCAGCCACCGGAGCCGGAGCGACCGGCTTTGCGGCGACAGGCTGGGCCGGAATGGCGGCGGGTGTTATGGGTGCCGAGACCGGAACGATGCCTGCAGCGCCATTGGCTGGAGCAGACTGGCTGCGTGCCGGAACCGCGGCCACTTCGACCGGCTTGGCGCCGGCAGCCGGAACCTTTGCAGTCTCGGGAGCGGCAAGAGCCGGTGCAGGCATTTCCTGCTCGACCAACTTGCCATCTGCACGCACGATCATCGTCTTGACCTTGCGCGGCATGACCGCGACCGGCTGCTGATCGCCCGTATTGGCGGCGACAGAGTGGCCCTGGTTCGGCAACAGGCGCGGATCCTGCGTCTGGCCTACATCCGTCGGATCAATATCGTTTTCGCCTTCCAGCGGCAGCGTATCCGGCATCAGCGTCTTCTGGACGACATCGACCGGCTGCTCGTTGGTGGAGATCAACTGACGCTGCTTCGGATCCGGCGAAGAGACGCCGGCGACACGGTCGTAGACCGCCTTGTCCTGGTTCGGCACGGTCTTGCCGCCCGGATTTTCCGGTGCAACCTTGATCGGGTCAGTATCGGCGACGATGATGACCGGTTCGCCGCTCGAAACGCCGGGGACGCCCTTGCCCAGAAGCGCATAGGCACCCGCGCCACCGAAGATCACCACGCCTGCGATGACCAGCGGCGCGACCCAGCTGCGAACCGAGCGGCGGGCACTTTCCACCGTCGCGACATAGTCGGAGTCCGAATATTGCAGCTCTTCGTGTTCGACGGGTGCAAGCGGAGCAGAGAGGCTGCGGCGGAAGTCTTCTTCCAGCGCACGCTCGAAGGCATCCAGCTCGGCATAGTTCGCCTGCGGAGCGGCGGCATAGGGATTGCGGTCGCTGCCTGGACGATGAGAGGTGGCTGCGATATCGAAATCCGGCTTGCGGGCAGCAGGTGCCGCGGGCTCCTGCTTGTTGGCGGAAGCCAGAAGCGTCGCCAGTTCCGCATCGATGTCGAGATCGTAGTCGGGACGATAGGCGACCGGCTCATCCGGCTCTTCGACCGGCAGTTCCGGAACGTCGAGTTCGGCGATCGCCTCGACCTGATCCTCGGATTCGGAGATCTGGGCCGGATCGAACGGGAGTTCGGAAGCAGACGCCTCTTCCTCCACTTCCGGCTCGAATACGGGAGCGACAACCGGTGCGGCAGCGGCAGCCACGACCGGAGCGACAAAGGCCTCGATCTTCGGCGCTGCAGCCTGAACAGGAGCTGCGACGGCAACCAGGGCGGCAGCCCTGACGGGTTCCCTCACAGTCTCTTCGATGACGATATCGGCCAGATCGAGCTCGAGATCATCGAGCGCCAATTCGAATTCGTCATCCGCGAACGGATCTTTTTCTTCCGCAACGGCCGGCGCCTCAACAGACGGAGCGGCAACAGGCGTCTTGGCAAGTACCGGCTCGACCGGTGCTTCAACAACCAGATCGGCTTCGACAGCGGGCGCGACCTTGACTAGGACGGGGGCCGCGACCGAGGCCGGTTCCACTTCGGCAGCCTTGGTTTCCGACTTCGCAACAGAAGCCGGCAGCGAATAACGCTGCACGTCGTGGATCAGCTCATCAAGCGCCGACAATTGCTCTCTGACGCCGGCGGCGACAGGAACAGGCTTTGCAGGAACAACCGGCGCCGAGGCGGACTCGACCGGTGCCTCGGACCTGGCGACTTCCACCGAGGGGAACAGCGCAGGAGCAGCCGGCTTGGTGAACGTCCAAGCTTCATCAACCGACTGAGCCGGCTTTTCGGTCGGCATGTCCGCGAGCACGGGCAGATCGAACTTCGGCTCGGGCACAGCCGTTGCCGGAACCGCGGTCTGCGGGGCCGAATCGGCAGTTTCGCGGGCGATATTAAAATTGGCGAGCGGCATGCGGAAGCCGGGCACGTAACCCTTGGCCTTCGCGTCCTGCTTCACATCGGGCTCTGCAACAGGAAAGAACGCCGGCGCGAGATTCACCTCCGGCTCCGGAGCGGCAAAAATCACCGATTCTGCCGGAGACGGCTCTTCGGCACCGAACGAATTTTCGAGTTCAGCGGCGAGATCGAATTCTTCTGCAGCCGGCTGCGGATGTGCAGTAGCGGCTGGAATGACGGAAACCGGGCCTGCGACGGGCACATCTGGCAGATCGAAGACCGGCTCGAAACGAACAGTTTCTTCAGGCTGCCAGGCGGCTGGCGCGGCTTCAACGACGTCCTGCGCGTTATCGACAGAGAAGGCGCTATCGGCTTCTTCATAGGCCGGAGCGTCGAAACGAGCATCGTACGCCGCCTGCTCGAAAGCCGGAGCAATCTCTTCTTGCGCGTCGAAACGATTTTCGTCGGGAGCGAAACGCGGCTCCGGCTGTTCGAAAGATGGCTCGAACAGTGCCGGCGGCTCAAGCGCACGGCGCGGAGCTTCGTCCAAAGCAATATCGTTGGCCGGATCGAGACGCGGCGCATCATATTGCTCGAACTCGCGAAGCAACTCGTCTTCCAGATTGAACGCAGGTTCGCGCCGCGGCAGCGGCGCTGCAGCGGGTCTGGCAACCGGTCGGTCTTCGTAACCTACGATTCGGGCCAGTTCTGCCAGCGGGTCATCGTCTGCAAAGAAATCCGGCAAATCATTCCGGCTACGCGCAAGGTTGTTATCGGCCATTACCTCGTCCACTCACCTACACTACAACGCATATGCCAGTGCAATGTGGGGAAATGAGGGCGATACTTACCGCATTTCTTCCGGTGCAGCAGTGCCTGTGATCGTCAGTCCGGACTTCAAAACAGAGGCAACAGCACGCACCAGCCCAAGCCTGGCGATGGTCAATTCTCGGTCGTTATCCTTAACAAACCGTAATTCGGGAGTTTTTCTGCCCTTATCGTAATGAGCGTGGAAAAATCTTGCCAGATCGTAGAGGTAAAAAGCAAGCCGGTGGGGCTCCTGCGCCTGGGCGGCAGCCTCAATAATCCGGGGATATTCGGCCAATTTAGCGACAAGCTGCATTTCGTTCGGGTCGCTGATCCGCGCAATGCCTGCTGTGAGGTCGAGCGAATCAGTGTCCAGATCCGGGAACGCCTCCTTCGCCTGACGGTAGATTGAGGCGCAACGTGCATGTGCATACTGCACGTAGAAGACCGGATTGTCACTCGACTGTTCCGTCACCTTGGCGAAGTCGAAGTCGAGCGGTTCGGAGTTCTTCCGGTACAGCATCATGAAGCGCACCGCATCGCGGCCGACTTCATCGACCACTTCACGCAGCGTGACGAAATTGCCGGAACGCTTCGACATCTTCACCGGCTCGCCGTTGCGGAAAAGCTTGACGAGCTGGCACAGCAGGACGGTGAGCTTGGCCTTGCCACCGGAAACGGCGCGCGCGACGGCTTCCAGTCGCTTCACGTAACCGCCATGGTCGGCGCCGAGCACGTAGATCATCTCGTCGTAACCGCGATCATACTTGTCCTTGAAGTAAGCAACGTCGGCGGCGAAATAGGTATAACTGCCGTCGGACTTGATCAGCGGGCGATCCATGTCGTCCCCCACTTCCGTCGAGCGGAACAGCGTCTGCTCACGGTCTTCCCAGTCTTCCGGCAACTGGCCCTTCGGCGGCGGCAGCGTGCCCTTGTAGACATGGCCCTTGAAGGTCAGGTCGTTGATCGCCTGACGGATGCTCTGGGCGCCATTGGCGTGCAGGGTCCGCTCCGAATAGAAGACATCGTGATGGACATTCAACGCATCCAGGTCTTCACGGATCATGCCCATCATCATCTCGATGGACTTGTCCTTGACGATCGGCATCCACTCGTCTTCCGGCATGTTGTGCAGCCGTGAGCCATATTCGGCGGCCAGCGCCTCGCCGACCGGCACGAGATAATCACCCGGGTAAAGACCTTCCGGAATCTGACCAATCGTCTCGCCGAGCGCTTCGCGGTAGCGCAAGAAGGCGGAACGGGCGAGCACCTCAATCTGGCTGCCGGCGTCGTTGATGTAATATTCCTTGGTGACGTCGTAGCCGGCGAAATCCATCAGGTTCGCCAGCGCGTCGCCCACAACGGCACCGCGGCAATGGCCGACATGCATCGGGCCGGTCGGGTTGGCCGAGACGTATTCGACATTGGCCTTCTTGCCCTCACCCATGGTCGATCGACCGTAGCTGAGGCCGGCCTTGATCATCGAGGACAGGACGTTCTGCCAATAGCCGGTCGAAAGGCGGATGTTGATGAAACCGGGACCGGCAACGGAAACTTCGCTGACATCGGGATCATTGCGAAGGGCCGCGGCGATCACGTCGGCAAGCGCCCGCGGATTGGTTCCGAGCGGCTTTGCCAAAACCATGGCGGCGTTGGTGGCAACATCACCGTGACTCTGGTCGCGCGGCGGCTCCACCGTAACGCGGCCAAAATCGACTTCGCTTCGCTTTTCCTTCACGATATCAATCGTTTCCAGAGCGTTCTTGATTCTTATTTCGAAGTCGGCAAACAGGTTCATGTCACTCTTCCGGGCAGGCCGGTCCGTTTGGGTCTTAAAAGCCGTTGGCATTCTAATGTTACAGCGTTCTTTGCGCGCCAAAACATGGCACGCAACGCTGTAATTCGGGGGTGCCTAGCGCAAATCTGGAGTCTGGTCAAACAGCTCGCCATGCGCCTTGATGGCAAAGGTATCGGTCATGCCGGCAAGATAATCGCCCACATGGCGCGCACGGGCCGCCTCGCCAAGGCCGGGAATCTGGTTGACCCAATAGTGGCTGCGCATCAGCGACGGATCGGCCATGTAGGCGCGGAACAGGTCCTGGACGATCTGGGTGGCGCCGGCGCGAATGCGCATGATCTCCGGATGGCGATAGATGCGGGCGAAGAGCAGTTTCTTGATCTGCTTGTCCGTTTCGGCCATCTCCGGCGAGAAGGTCGCGATGACATGGCCGGCCGCGCGGATATCCTCGGCGCTTTGCGGCTTCAGTGCCTTGAGGTTGGTCTGCGCCACACCGATCACGTCCTCGACCATATGGGTGATCTGCCGGCGGGTGATCTCGTAGGCGAAGCGGGTCGGATCGAGCAGGTGAGGATATTTCGTCCGCACCTCCGCCATCAAGCCCGAGAGGAAGGGAACATCCTCCAGCATGTCGAAGGTCAGCAGGCCCGAACGCAGGCCGTCGTCTATGTCATGGGTGTTGTAGGCGATATCGTCGGCGATCGCCGCCACCTGCGCTTCCAGGCTGGCGAAGCTCGCGAGCTCCAGATCGTGCAGCTGGCAATAGTCACGGATCGGCTGCGGCACCGGTCCCTTGATGCCCTCGCCTGCCGCCGTCATCAGCGGACCGTTATGTTTGACCAGCCCTTCGAGGCTTTCCCAGGTGAGGTTGATGCCGTCGAATTCGGCGTAACGACGCTCGAGCTTGGTGACTATGCGCAGCGACTGGGCATTGTGGTCGAAACCGCCATAGGGTTTCAGCATCTCATCCAGCGCGTCTTCGCCGGTATGGCCGAAGGGCGTATGGCCGAAATCGTGGACGAGCGCCACGCCTTCCGCCAGATCCTCGTCCACCTTCAGGGCGCGGGCCAGCGCACGGGCGATCTGCGCCACCTCGATCGTGTGGGTCAGACGGGTGCGATAATGGTCGCCGTCGGGGCTGATGAAGACCTGCGTCTTGTGCTTCAGGCGGCGGAAAGCGGTGGTGTGGACGATGCGGTCGCGGTCGCGCTGGAATTCCGAGCGCGTCAGACTGGTGCTTTCGGGAAACATGCGGCCGCGCGAAGCCCAGGGATTGGCGGAATAGACCGCCCGTTCACCGCTGCCGAACCCGAGTGCCCCGCTATCGATGCTCATGCCTTCACCCACTCTTGGACCTTCACCCGTTCGTGTCGCGCGCCAACCCATTGACGCGCCCTTCACCTCTTCATACCTATAGTAAAACCGTGCGCAACGCCGGTGACAGGTATTCGAGCTTATTCCCCCGGGCCTTGACCCCGGCAGGAGATGAAAATGAACGCAAATGTAACCCTCTCCGATGCCGCCGCAAAGCGCATCTCGGAAATCGTCGGCGCCGAAGCCGGCAAGCAGGCCCTTCGTGTCTCCGTCGAGGGCGGCGGCTGTTCCGGCTTTTCCTACAAGTTCGATCTTGCCGATTCTGCGGCCGACGACGACGTCGTTGTGGCCAACGGCAATGCCAAGGTGCTGATCGACAGCCTTTCGCTGGTCTATATGGAAGGCTCCGAGATCGACTTCGTCGACAACCTGCTCGGCCAGTCCTTCCAGATCAAGAACCCGAATGCGGTCGCCAGCTGCGGCTGCGGCACTAGCTTCTCGATCTAGAGAAATCTTCGCCCTTCCCAACGCTTCCTCTTTCGCTAAAAGAGGAAGCGGAAAGACGGAAGGACGAGCCCCATGAAGATCGCCACCTGGAACATCAACGGCGTCAAGGCGCGCATCGACAGCCTGCGCCAGTGGCTTACCGATTCCCAGCCGGACATCGTCTGCCTGCAGGAAATCAAATCCGTCGATGAAGGTTTTCCGCGGCTGGAGATCGAGGCACTCGGATATCATGTGGAAACCCACGGCCAGAAGGGCTTCAATGGCGTCGCCCTCCTCTCGAAGATCAAGCCCGACGAAGTGCTGCGCGGGCTTCCCGGTGACGACAGCGATGAGCAGTCGCGCTATATCGAGGGTGTGTTTTCCGTTCCGGGCGGCGCAATCCGCGTTGCATCCATCTACCTGCCGAACGGCAATCCTTCCGACGATCCCGTCAAATATCCCTACAAGCTCGCCTGGATGGAACGGCTGCGCCGTCATGCATTGAACTGCCTGGCGCTCGAAGAGCCGCTGATTCTCGCCGGCGACTACAATGTCATCCCCGAACCGCATGATTGCTTCGATCCAGCAGCCTGGGCAACCGATGCGCTGTTCCTGCCGCAGACCCGCGCCGCTTTTCGCCGCCTTGAAAATCTCGGTCTAACGGATGCAGTGCGCGCCACGACGGATGCCACCAAGCTCTATTCCTTCTGGGATTATCAGGCCGGTGCCTGGCAGAAGAACAACGGCATCCGCATCGACCACCTGATGCTGTCGGCAGAAGCGGCCGACAAGCTGAAATCGACGGCGATCGAAAAGCATGTCCGCGCCTGGGAAAAGCCATCGGACCACGTGCCGGTCGTCGGAATATTCGATTTCGGCTGATCAGCCGTGCGAGAGGATATTGACCAGCCGGCCGAAGGGATCGCGCAGAAAAAAGCGTTTTACGCCCCAGGGCTCATCTGCCGGGCCGTATTCGATCGCGAGGCGGCGTTCGGTTACCCTCGCGAGAACATTATCGTAATTATCGACTTCAATTGAGAGGTCCGGCACGGGCGTGCCTGAACCACCTTCGGAAGCGATGCTGATTTGCGGTGCCATTGAAGTGTCGGCAGCGAATGTCACGATCCAGCCGTGATCCATCACTACCGCCATGTCGAGAATGTCGCCGTAAAAGGCCCGCGCCATGTCGAGCCTGTCAGATTCGATATTGGTAACGATCCGCCGAACAGCCATGTCACCCGACTTTCGAGGCGATTAGTCGCCGCCCTTCGCGAAGGCCTGTGAAAGCGCCACTGCGCCGCGGCGGTCCTCTTCGCCAGACACCGAGAAAGCCTCTTCCTGAAGCTGCTGCATCCAGCCGCATTCCTTGGAGGAACACTTGTCGAGCGCCGCGGTCATGAATGCCAGCCCGCGTACCGTCTGGCCTTCCTGGAAAAGGATATTGCCGAAGATCGACATGGCGCCGGCATGGCCGCTGCGGCGGGCCTGGTTGAGCCACTTCTTGGCCTGCTGAATGTTAGCGCCGCCGCCCTCGCCCGTCAGCATCATCTTGGCAAGCTGGAATTGAGCTTCCGCGACGCCGAAGGTCGAGGCGACCTGGAAATACAGCTGGCGCGCCTGGGACAGATCCGGCTTGACCGGGCTGCCCGGAATGCCGCGACGGTAATAATTGGCGAGCGAAAGCAGCGCGTTGATGAAGAAGCCGGTATCTTCCGAACCGGGCTCGATGCCCTGCGCCGCAATCTCGTTATAGATCTTGAAGGCTTCGAAATCGTCCTTGGCGACGCCGTCGCCGAAGGCATACATATTGGCCAGCGCCCAGCGCGAGCCCGTATGGCCCTTTTCGGCGGCATAGCGATAGGCTTCGACCGCGTCTTCCTTCTGGCCGTTCTTATAGGCCTTGAAGCCGAACTTGAAGAGGTCGAACGGACCGGACTCCTTCGTCACGCCGGACTTGATGTCGAATGCGAAAGCGGATCCCGCGAGCGCCGAGACAAACGAGGCTCCAAGAAGCAATACTCTCATGGATGCGATAGACTTCGGCATGATTCAGTTTCTTTCACTCCGCGCGCAGCTGCCGTATGCAGCCCGAGCTTCGCTCGCTGCCGGAAAAAGGTTCGGCCGGGATTGTCCGGTGCCTTCTCCTCCCGAGAGACGAATGAAACTGTACTTGCCGTTTTCGGCAAGAAAAGGACCCTTCGTCGCGGCCCCGACCGCGTCAGGGACTTTTGCCGAAATCCGCTCGCCGGAAGCTAAAAAGCCCAGCTTTTCAAAAAGAAACCCGCCCATGGTACTCCGAAATACGCGCTCCGCCCCCGCGGTCCGCGTCTGTTGCCGTCCTATCGCTGCGCCCCGTTTGTGGCGGGAAGTGGACAGAAACGCCTCTCTCAAGGCGCCTGACAATAGTCTCCAAAATGTGTTGCCAAATCGTCACAGCGTTGCAGCGAAATCGCACTTGAAAACCTGGACCGCGCACAAAAAAGCCCGGACGAAGCCGGGCTTTTTCTCATCATGGTTAAAAGATCAGAACTTGACCTTGAGCGACGTGTTGAGCGCCGTGACGATGTCGTTGCCGAATTTGTAGGTGGCTTCGTCGCCGGCAGCGACGCCATCGATCGTGACCGCACCGGATTCGCCGCTCGTCAGGATGCCGATAACGCCTGCGAGACGAATTTCGACATTCTTGTTCGGGCTGTAGGAAACGCCGGCACCGAAGGTCCAGGTGTCGGTCAAAGTGCCGAAGCCCTGCGAGGTGCCACGATCCCAGGTGACGCTTGCGGCACCGCTCCACTCTTCATTGAACTTGTGCCCGATACCGCCGCTGACGGTCCAGCCGTCGCGATAACCGAGGTCAAGCGCCGTGACTTCCGCGCCGCCGGCCGAGAAGAACGGAATACGCTGCAGCTGGCTCCAGTCGGTCCACTTGACCGAACCGAACGCCAGCCAGTCCGGAGCGATACCCGACTGAACCTTGAGTTCGATTGCGTCCGGCATGGCGGTGGAACCGCTGACCGGGATGACGGTGCCTGCACCTGGAACCGGCAGGAAGCCCGGAACCTGTGTCAGATCGACAGTGCCGGTGACGTCCTTCAGCTTGACTTCGCTGTAATACATCAAGCTCGCACGGAAGGCATATTCCGGAATTTCGTAGGCAACGCCTGCGCGCCAACCCCAGCCATCGCCTTCCAGGTCAAGCCGGCCGATGCCGCTGGCCGGGAACGGTGCGAAGAGTTGCGGAGCTACAACGAGGCGCTCCTTGAAACCGTCCATGCTCAGGTAGTTGCCACCACCGATCAGGCGCAGCTGGCCCGGACCCGCATCGAACTTGTAAGAGCAGGTCAGCGCATAGTTGTCGCTGTTGATCTTGGTCTCGACGTTCTGGTTGGCGCCCGCCCAGTTCGCACCCGGCTTCGAATGAGCACCGTAAGGCTGCGAATAGTCGAACATGCAGTCGAAGCCGTTATAACCGGCCTTGGCGCCGATACGAGGCGACCAGTAGTTTTCCGAATCGTTTGCCGAATCGGAATAACCCAGCAGATTCAGCGGACCATCACCGGCAAACGTGTCCTGCACATTCTTCAGCTTGCGCTGCGGCATGACGAAGGTCGCCGTGGATTCGATTGCGAACTGCGAGGGATCGAAGAGAAGGTCGACGTTATAGCCGCCCCGTTCGATGCCGCCTGCGAATGCCGGCGCCTGAGCGGCACCGAATGCGGCAAGAGCAATAAGCCCCGTAGAAATATGTCTTCTTACCATAATTGCTCCCACTCCCTGGTAAGTGATGGGAATCACTGTAGATGCTTCGTCCCCAATGACAACTTTCGGCTGTCCGCATGGGTGCAGCGCAAAGCCCCTTTGAGTTACGTAAGGGAGCCAGGAACATGGCCTCATCACGCGATTCGCGGATGAAATTACCAATTCTTGGACCACAGCACTGTTACAATTAGAATTTTATGGTTTCAAATATGCAAGTTGTGTCAATGCGGCAACATTGCGGCTTTCTGCGTGTGAGCAGATGCACAATTGTGGATCATTGCAGGCTGTATTCTGCATAAAAAAGATGCCGCGCCCTTTCAGGCGCGGCATTTCCGATTTCAAGACCCGGGTGAGAATCAGCCAGCTTCGCTGATTCTCAGCAGCGCGGTCTTCAGGTTCGCCATCTGGACTTCCAGTTCGGCAAAACGCTCGCGCTCTGCGGCGACCACTTCCGGATCGGCATTGGCGACGAACTTCTCGTTCGAAAGCTTCTTGCCGATGCGATCCATCTCGCTTTCCGTCTTGCCGACCGTCTTTTCGATCCGCGCCTTCTCGGCGGAAAGATCGATCAGCTTTCCGAGCGGCAGGCAGGCGGTCGCCTCGCCGACGACGATCTGGGCTGCACCCTTCGGCGCCACGTCTGCCAGGTCGATGCTCTCGGCGCGTGCGAGGCGACGGATCGCGGCATCATGGCGCTTCAGGCGAGCCTGGGTGACGTCATTGGCACCGACGACGATCAGCGGTGCGGTGGCCGACGGCGGCACGTTCATTTCCGCACGCGCCGAACGCGAGCCGGAAACGAGATCGATCAGCCAGTTGATTTCTTCGGCAGCCGACGGATCGGTAAATGCCGGCGCTGGCCAGTCGGCATGGCAGAGCAGGCTGTCGCGCGTTTCGGTATGGGCCCAGAGCTCTTCCGTCATGAACGGCATGAACGGATGCAGGAGCTTGTAGGCCTCTTCCAGAATGTAGGCGGCGCAAGCCTGTGCCTCTGCCTTGGCAGCCTCATCCTCACTCATGAAGATCGGCTTCAGGAGTTCCAGATACCAGTCGCAGACCTGGTTCCAGACGAAACGGTAAAGCGAGCCGGCCGCTTCGTTGAAACGCTGCGTCTCGATCGCGTCGGTGACGTCGCGGATCGTCGTGGCCAGTTCCGTCAGGATCCAGCGGTTGACGGTGAGCTTCGTCGCCTCCGGCGAGAAGTTCGGGTCGCGCTTCACACCGTTCATTTCGGCAAAGCGCGTGGCGTTCCACAGCTTGGTGCCGAAGTTGCGATAGCCGGCGATACGGGCCGGATCGAGCTTCACGTCACGACCCTGGGCTGCCATGATCGCCAGCGTGAACCGCAGAGCGTCGGCGCCGTATTCGTCGATCAGTTCCAGCGGATCGATGACGTTGCCCTTGGACTTCGACATCTTGTTGCCGTGCTTGTCGCGAACGAGGGCATGGATGTAGATCGTGTGGAACGGCTCGACGCCGTTACCCTCTTCATCCTTCATGAAATGCAGACCCATCTGCATCATGCGGACAACCCAGAACGGGATGATGTCGAAGCCGGTGACAAGCACGCTGGTCGGGTAATAACGATCCAGTTCAGGCGTCTTGTCCGGCCAGCCGAGCGTCGAGAAGGGCCAAAGCGCCGACGAGAACCATGTGTCGAGAACGTCTTCATCGCGGGTGACGATGTCGCCCGGCAGGAAGTTTTCGAGCTTTTCCTGAACCCAGGCCTTCCACGGGCCTTCATGCGCCAGGTAATGCTGGATGGCGGCTTCGAGCGCTTCCTCTTCGCTCTTCTCGACGAAGCACTGGCCGTCCGGACCGTACCAGGCCGGAATCTGGTGACCCCACCAGAGCTGACGCGAAATGCACCAGGGCTCGATGTTTTCAAGCCAGTTGAAATAGGTCTTTTCCCAGTTCTTCGGGACGAAGTTGGTGCGTCCCTCGCGAACGGAATCCAGCGCCGGACCGGCGAGCGTCTTGTTGTCGACGAACCACTGGTCGGTCAGCATCGGCTCGATGACGACGCCGGAGCGGTCGCCGAACGGCTGCATGATCTTCTTGTTCTCGACATAGGGAATGTCGTTGCCTTCAGCATCCTTGATGGTGACGGCAAGACCTTCGGCATTGATCGCCTCGATGATCTTCTTGCGGGCTTCGAACCGGTCGAGACCACGATAATCATCCGGAACGAGATTGATTTCATCGACATCGGATTCGCTCGGCAGTTCGCCGGTCTTTGCAAGTTCCAGCGCCCGTATGGCGTAGACGGCATAGGGCTCGCCGTCGTCGCGCATCGAGGCCTTGGTGTCCATCAGGCGATAAAGCGGAATGTCGTTGCGCTTGGCGACCTGATAGTCGTTGAAATCATGCGCGCCGGTGATCTTGACCGCGCCTGAGCCGAAATCCTTTTCCGGATATTCGTCGGTGATGATCGGGATCAGGCGGCGATGTTCCTTCGGGCCGACCGGGATTTCGCAGAGCTTGCCGACGATCGGCGCATAACGCTCATCGGTCGGATGAACGGCAACCGCGCCATCGCCCAGCATCGTTTCCGGACGGGTCGTGGCGATCGAAATGTAGTTGCGCTCTTCCGAGAGGACGATGTTACCGTCCGCATCCTTCTCGACATAGGTATAGGTCTCGCCGCCGGCCAGCGGGTATTTGAAATGCCACATATGGCCGTCGACTTCCTTGGACTCGACTTCCATATCCGAGATTGCGGTTTCGAACTTCGGGTCCCAGTTGACCAGCCGCTTGCCGCGGTAGATCAGGCCCTCTTTATAAAGCGTGACGAAGACTTCGAGGACGGCCTTGGAAAGCCCCTCGTCCATGGTGAAGCGTTCGCGCGACCAGTCGCAGGAGGCGCCGAGGCGCTTCAGCTGGTTGAAGATCAGGCCGCCCGATTCTTCCTTCCATTCCCAGACCTTGTCGACGAAAGCCTCGCGGCCCATCGCACGGCGGCCCGGAAGCTGGCGCTCCGCCAACTGGCGCTCGACGACCATCTGCGTCGCGATACCCGCATGGTCCATGCCCGGCTGCCACAGCACGTCCTTGCCGCGCATACGCTCGAAGCGGATCATGATGTCCTGCAGCGTGTTGTTCAGCGCATGACCCATGTGCAGAGAACCGGTGACGTTCGGCGGCGGGATGACGATCGTGAATGGTTCGGCACCCGGCTTGGCGTTGGCGCCGGCGCGGAAGGCGTCCGCCTCTTCCCAGGCCTGGGCGATCTTCGGTTCGACGGCAGCGGAATCGTAGGTCTTTTCGAGCATTTCCTGACCCGTTTTTGTTCTTGGAGAGGTATGGGGTGTAAATAGGATGGGCTGTTCCAAGTCAATAAAAAAGCCGCCCCGTCACCGGAGCGGCATCTTGGAACTGGCTCTCGCGCGGACCGGCTGAGCCCACGAAGCGGATAGGCAAAGCCGACCGCGGATCAGCGGCGCTGGCCGCGGGACACGCGTTCGATTTCTTCGCGCACGAGGCGTTCGACCAGTGTTGGCAGGTTGTCGTCAAGCCATTCCTGCAGCATCGGGCGCAGCATGTCGCCGGCCATATCTTCGAGCGAGCGGCGTTCCATGCCGTTGAAGACGGCGGCGAGATCGCTGAAGGACTTTGCTACCTGTGCACCGGCCTCGGCGGAGAGAAGGTTTGCAGCCTCCTCGATCTTGGCGGGCAGGCTCTGGGAAGGCGCGTCCGAAACCGGCTTCATGTCCTGGCGGACGGGAGGCTCGGCCTTCATCTGCGCCTGCGGCGGCGGATCGAAGACCGGCGGGTTGATGCGCTGGGCGGCAGCCGGCTGCTGAGCTGCAGGCTGGGAAACGGGTTGCGGGGCACGCATCGGCGCGGCGGGCTGCACGGCCTGGGGCTCCGGCATGCGCGGCATTTGCGGGCGCAGCGAAACCGGATCGTCCTGACGGGCGGACGAAGCGGCCATAGAAGAAAGCGTCGGCATGGCCGGTTGCGATGGGCGGGCGGGTGCGGCCTCCTGCTGGCGCGACGAGGCGGCGCGGACGCGGGCGGCAACATCGGCAAGCGAAAGCGTGCGCGGTTCCGGTATCGGCTGGTTTGCAGATGCGGGAGCAAAACCGATCGTATCGCGCAACGGCTCGTCACGGAGCGGAAGGCCCTGGCGAAGCGGCATGCCGCGGTCGTTTGCAGCCATGTCCGGCGCAAAACCTACGTCTTCGGATTCGTCGATATCGTCACCGTAACCGGCAGACATGTCAGAAGGCAGCGCATTCTCGGCGGCCGGCTCATTGCTTTCAATGATCCGGCGGATGGACGCCAGAATTTCTTCCATAGAGGGTTCACGCGCTACATTTGGCTGAGCCATTTCTTTCCCCGCTGTTACCGGCACACGACTCGGTTCCTCCGCATGGACCCGACTCGCCGTTACCTTAAGGTCTTGGGGGGGCTGGAAACAATCACAAGTGCCCCAGGCCCATTACCGATACACAGTTTTGTTGGCGATGTGAATCCCGGAAGTCACACCGATCGCATTCGAAGCTTGCCCGGAGCTAAAAGGATACAGGGGATTAAAACGACAAAGGGGCCGAAACGGCCCCTTCCCTTGAATATCCAGCGTTTTGCCGATCGTCAGAAAACGAATTCCTTCGCCTTGCGGAAGCCCGGCAACGGCTTCACCGAGGCATTGAAGAAGGAGCCTTCAGAGATCACGCCCTGCTCGCGAACAAAGACCTTGGCCTGTGCCGCATTGCCGTAACCGACGACGGCGATAAGACGTCCGCCGTCACGCAGCTGCTCGAGAAGAGCGGCCGGCACCTCTTCGACGGCACCGTTGACGAAAATCACGTCATAAGGCGCTTCGCCGGCGTAACCGGCTTCCAGAGTGCCGGAAACCACGGCGACATTGTCGTAGCCGAGCGTCGACAGCGTCTGGCCTGCGGAAAGCACCAGAGCTTCGTCCGATTCCAGCGAAACAACCGAGCCAGCGATCATCGACAGAATGGCGGTGGCATAACCGCTGCCGGTACCGACTTCGAGGACGACGTCTTCCTTGGTGATGGTGCCGAGCTGCAGGAGCTTGGCGAGTGGCGACGCTTCCATCAGGAAGCGGCCGGCGCCGACTTCGATATCGGTATCGATATAGGCAAGAGACTTGGCCTTTTCGGGAACAAATGCTTCGCGCGGTACCGTATAGAAGGCCCGCAGGACCGAATGCGAGGTGACATCGGTGGTGCGCACCTGGTTGTCGACCATCTTCGTTCGCGCTGCTTCGAAATCCATCATGTCCGTCGTCCCAAATCACTCCGGCCATGTGCCGGTTCTTGTCGAACCGTCTTAATCAGGGCGGGGCACGCTTTCAAGACACCGCCCCGCTGCAAGGCAAAAAAGCCGCGGCTTTCCCCGGCTTCAAGCAATCGGATCGATATCAGGCGTAGGCCGGCGGCGCTTCTTCCAGCTTGCGGGCGGTGACATAGTCCCGCTGATAGGAGGAACGCATGCTGTGGCCCTTGTCGAAAGCGGACTGCCCGGCCAGCGTCAACGGAAAAATACCGTCTGCAAAAGTGCCGGTGCCTTCGAAATCGTTGGTCGGCTGGCGTAGTACGGTGATGATCTTGGTGAGCATGTGCGCTTTCCCTCCGTTCTGTCCGTTAATCGAAGAACAGGCCTTTCTGTTCCCGAGACTAGGAGGAGAAAGTTAAAAATTAACCATGTTGCGGCGCACACAAAACCGCGTGGTAAACGCTTGGTGCAGAAGCGCTATTTAATTTGAAGGAAAACGGTTCGGAGGGAGAGTTAGTGGAGGCCTCGCCGAGAATCGAACTCGGGTGCAAGGATTTGCAGTCCTCTGCGTCACCACTCCGCCACGAGGCCATCGCAGTACTCTTTTATCGAGTGGTGGCGGCGCTTTAGAACGAATCTATTCGCCGCGCAAGAGGGGATTTCTGAAAAGCAGTCCTCTCTCATTTCTGAAATGCTGTTTCCCACACGTTCTGCAATCCTCCTTGCCTCCTCACCAATCTCTGGAATCCATCCCCTCACCTGCGGGCGGCGGGCCTGAGCAACATATGACCGAATGCGGCCGGTCTCGAAAAACACGAGAACGATTCCGCATGCCTTGGCAGAAGAAATACCGATGGGTGAAAACCTGACCGGGAGAGACCGGAAGAGACGAAAAGCTGCTCCAAGATTTCGGGTATGACGGCGATGTTCAAGTCGGCCGGATCTACCTGGACACGCAGACTTTGAAGGCGGGGAATTTTTACTGGGCCACACAATACCCGAAAGGCGATGGCGTTCGTGATGTTCTCCGATGGTTATTTGGAAGTTCTACGACTTATGCTGGCGCTTGCTCAGGCACTACGCGCGACTACTACTTGGGCGAGAAGTCGCCGCGGGTTTTATAAATTTCTCTGATTTGAAATTGCAGATTGCGCGGGCCGCTTTGGTCGGACTATCTTCCCGGCAAAGTGAGGGTTTCATAATGACGAAAGCTACAATCGTCGGTAATTGTCAGATCAAAGGCATCAGTCAATGCCTAAAGGCGATGGTTCGCGACTTTGATATCGAAGTCATTAAACCAGCCGACATGAGCACTAGACGTCCGGATGATGCATCGAAGATTTTCTTCATCCAAAACGAATTCGCTCCGCGTTTTCACAAGCTCAACGAGATCCGCGCCGACGTCGATATTGTCTATTTCCCCGGCCTGTATTTCACAGCGTTCCACCCAGACTTCGTCTATGCAAACCATGGCGAGGATAGGCTGATGGGGCCGACTGGAAGCGGCAGTTCCGCGATCGTGATCTATGCCTGGCAGCACGGATTTTCCGTCAAGGAAACCATAAACCTTTTCAACGAATCCGTTTTTCGTGAATTGGGGTATTTCAGCCATTGGGAAGCGTCAGCGGCAAAGGTAATCGATGACGGCCACCGCACCGGCATGGATTTGGCAGAAGAGCTGGAAACCTGGAAGAAGTCTGGATGCTTCTTCCATTGTCCAAACCACCCCAAGGTGGCGCCTCTGGCCGGGATTTCTCGAGGCATTGTGAAGCGTCTCGGGCTAACGCCAAAAGTGAACTACCCCGAAAACCTTGTTGAAGACACCCTTATAAGTAGCGTTGTCTGGCCTCAATACCCTGAAGTGGCAAAGCAATTCGGCTTGCAGGGAGAGTACATTTTCCGCGGCAAGGCCAGAGAGAACGATCCGACCGGGAACGCTCTCGACCTGGAAAGCTATGTATCGTGGTGCTTCAAGATGTGGGCCGACAAGGATCCGGCCAAAATCCAATGCGATCGACTCCTTGACCCGAAAATGGAACGTATCCTGCGTTTTCGAAACACGGCCCCTAAGCCGAAGAGGGCAGCGAACCCGTATTCCAACATCAAGGATCATCAGCGATGGTCAAAGGCAGTCGCCGCTCCCGATCCAAGCGATATCGATCCTGTCGTTGACACAAAATTCAAGATCACTCGCGCCGATAAGGTGGCTACGGCCGGCAGTTGCTTTGCCCAGCATATATCAAGAGCACTGAAGGACGCTGGTTATAACTACTTCGTCGCAGAGCAAGGCGGCGTCTTCTCAGCCCGATATGGAAACATCTATTCGACCCGGCAACTGCTGCAGCTGTTCGACCGATCGGAGGGCGATTTCGAACCTGCCGAAGGCGTCTGGCAGCGCGAAGATGGTCAATTTGTCGACCCCTTCCGTCCGCAGATCGAGCCGCTAGGTTTTGTGGATGAAGCCAGCCTTGAAGCCTCCCGTCGCGAGCATCTTGCCAGCGTAAGCCGCATGTGGCGCGAATGCGACGTTCTGGTGTTTACCCTTGGTCTTACCGAAACATGGATGAGCAAAGTCGATGGCGCGGCTTTCCCCCTTGCTCCCGGCGTCTCGGGCGGCAGATTTGACCCACATCAGCATAGCTTTCACAATCTGACGGTCAGCGAAACGGTTGCCGATCTGCGCGCTTTCATCGCGAGGCTGAGATCCGTGAACCCCGGCGTCCGCATTATTTTGACGGTCTCGCCGGTTCCGCTGATCGCCACCGCAGAAGATAAGCACGTGCTTGTCTCGACGACATACAGCAAGTCAGTTCTTCGCGCCGCTGCCCAGGAGGTTTCGGACGGTGAACCCCTCGTGCAATACTTCCCGTCCTACGAGATCATCACCGGCTCCTACAGTCGCGGCCGATATTTCGACGACGATCTCAGGGCAGTAACCGATGAGGGCGTGTCCCACGTCATGCGGGTATTCATGAAGCACATGTCCGAAACGCCGACCAGCTCGCATCTATCTGGCGAACTCAAATCCGGATCGTTTATCGTGTGTGATGAAGAAGCGATCGAGGCCGCTCAATAGCTGCCGACCTTTTCAATCGCTAGATGGCTCGACTACATGTTCATAGTCACGGCGCCGCCGCTATCCTGGAAGCGCGTGAGTTTGAGCACCGTACCGGCGGACAAGCGTTCTTTCCATTGGAGCTGAATAGTCGTCGCAGCGCCTGCCGTGGTCTGCGGCTGCTCTCACTTGCGGAAAAGTAGGACCGATCTTGTGTTGCTGCGGAGAGCCAGAGAACGGCGGCCGGTTGCATTGGCTTCGGGCTGGAGGCCGTATCGTGGACGTTGCAGCTATCTTCCGCCGACATTCCAGCCGGTGATATCTGTCTCTGTATTGTTGGTGATTGAAACGGCGTTATTCGAGCCGGTCATTTCGACGCGCGGGCAATGGATGGTAACGAAGACTAGTGGACGCGCTTCAAAAGAATTCCGGTTTGTCAGCACGCTGGCTCTGCGCTAGATCGACGCTAGAACATCCATTCCTTCTTAAATGGAGCACAACTCATTTGAAACGTGCTGAACTCATCTTCGCCCTCAGGGATGCTAAAGGGCCTGATCGCAAGCTCGACGTCGAAATCGCCAAACTCGTCCACCAAAACCGCGCGGACTCTGAGGCGCCGATTGTTTGGTCCGACCTGGTCGGATATCCAGAAAAGATACCACGGTTTACTCGATCGATGAAAAGCGCATTCGCGCTAGTATCGCTCGTCTCTCCAAAAAAATCGGGGGGATGTGCTTGGGAACCGGGCGCCGGATCGGCCACAATCGGTGACGGACCAGTGGAGCAGGCGGCGAACCCAGCAATCGCCTTGTGTATCGCAGCCATCCAGTTTCTGAAGTGAAAGACTACGGTCCTCTTTTCACGCGTTTGCCGGTCTTGTAAAAAAGCCCTGCGTTGGAATTATATCGTGTACAATATCAGTTCGCATTTTCGCATCGTTGTCGCATTCGTCATGCGCGAAATCGCAACTCGCTATGGCAAGAACCCCGGCGGTTATATCTGGGCGCTTATCGAGCCAGTCGCATTCATTGCCATCATGTCACAAATCATGGGCGTTTTTGGTAAAGTGCCGCCAGTCGGGGAAAGCTTCGCGCTCTTTTATTCCACAGGCTATCTTGGCTATAACTTTTTCAAAGCTATGGAAGGATACCTCAGCTCTGCAATCAGCTCCAACAGGAACCTTCTGGCCTATCCGGTGGTCGCTCCTGTAGACGCGGTTGTCGCCCGCTTTATTCTACAAGGCGCAACATCCGTGGTTGTCACAGGCGTTATTATAGGCGCCGAGCTTTTGACGGGCCGCTATGAAGTAAGGCTCAATTGGGCGCCGATACTTGAAGCGATTGGCTTGGCCTGGATATTTGCGTTTGGCATAGCATCCCTCAATATTGTACTATTCGACAGCTACCCGCTATATCAAAAGGTATACTCTATCGTAACTCGTCCATTGCTACTTCTTTCCGGGGTTCTATTTTTGCCGAACAGCATGCCCGAGCCGATGAAAGGGTATATTTTAAGTAATCCGATTGCGCATATCATAATATTATTTCGGCGGGGCTTCTACGGTCAAGGCGGGGCGGACGGCCTGAATTTGCAATTCCTGATCATCACCTCGACAGCAACCCTTTTTATGGGACTGGGCTTTTTCACTTTCTGGCGCGGCGCTCGATCTCGCCGCATTTGATGATAGGGCGCGGTGGTATGCGATTATTGATTTGCACCGAGAGCTGACCCGGGATTGCTGGAAATTATCACTGAGAATTAACCCATGTTTCAATCATTCCTCGTGAGGTTTCAGCGGGGGCTCTGGAGTGATCGACATGGCGTTACTGAGCGTAATACGACGCTGGCATTTTCGAGAGCGTCTATAGATCCGGGAGATTCGCCGCACGACCGGTCTGTCACGGAATAGCTATCCGCCAATATCTGCGCTTGGACGGCATGGAGCCGAAGTTCAAGGTCCCGGAGCGGCCGAGCAAGCTTGATCCGTTCGCGGAGCAAGCGCCTCGGACAAGATCATAATCGGGCACAGGAAGACAGTGGAGCGCGCTGAGCATCCTTTGGAGTTGTCGACAAGTAAGGGAACGTCACCGAGCTGTACACGGAAGCTGAGGCGATTTTGAGCCGGGTTCCTCGCTATGGTCTGTCAATCATATGCCAGAAAAACGAGAAGCTTTTTTCCCGTCCGAGTTTGCAAAACCCTGCGCCATCAACATGCGCAAGCCCTTGTGACACAGGCAGTTCAGATGGTCAGAGCCGATGCCGACAAAAGCAGCACGCCTGCGCCGACCACTCCGATCTTCAATATATGCCGGGCGATAGACCCCGCCCCTCGCCTATCGGATACGAGCGAGGTTTCCAGATAGATGCGGTAATAAAAATTCTGGTCGTCGGAGGCTACCAGGTTGTCGAACATATGCGGCAGGATACCCTTATGGGTCCTGATCGAGCCGCCGGAGGTCTTGATCAGCAATTGCTGCCTGTCGGCATCATAGGACGCCGCCCGCAATTGCTTGGTGTTCAGGGAAACCCACTGCATGCCACCCTCCGTTCGCGCCTGCAGCAATTAGCGCATCTGAGAATGCGCCCGTCAAGCTTGGAGCAATCCCGCCATGCGATTGGGCATGCAGGCTTTCATGAAAAATTCATCATAATGAAGGGAACCGAAGCCGATCGAACGAGTTCTCTGCGCCGAAATACCAAGGTGTGAATGATGAGTGAAATGATCGATATCGACGATATCCTGTGGAGTTCCCCCGTCAGAGTTCGGATCGGATATGGGTTTCCCGAAACGATCCGCGGCCCGCGCGAAGCCCTCGAATATCTCAAATGGCGCTGGCCGGTGCGCGAAGGCGCAAATTATATCAACGCATTAACGGATTGCGCGGCTGCGCTGCAGAAAAAGCTCCCGCTTGACCGGGTGCGTGAAAGCTTCGTTCTGGCCAGTATCGAAGCGAAAATGCTGAGCTGACATTGCGGCATCAGAGTTGTCACGATGACGGATCGGGCGACTTACATCTCGGTCCGATCCGCCCGAAACCATTCATTAATCTTTCTTACTAGGGTCTCCGTTAAGAGGTTAACGCTAGAACGGTGAGCAACGGCGATGTTGCCGTTAGTTATCCTTATGAGAAGGATCGCCATGACGGCGATGATCAGTATGAAGCTCACTGTTTCCGACGCCGTTACGGCATGCGCAACCATTGGTTCGCTCACCAGCATTCTCTATGTAGGCCATCTGTTCGCGGCGCTGTTCTAGGCCCGGGCGATCAGAAAGAGCCGACCTATATCGGCCAATAGATATCAGACCGAAAATCTGCCGGAATATCCGTAAGCCCGCCGATCGCCTCGGCCGCGAAACGGATTTGCATTGCCCGGTAGGAAATGTCGCGCGGCACGGGAATGCCCGTCAGCGTTTGGCGATTGTGCCAGGTCTCGTATCCCGTTGCCCTGATCCGGCGTTCCGCCTCGGCCAACACATCGTCCCGACACGGGGTCCCGGTTTCACCGACCGTTTCTTCCAGCGCAGCGGACGAAGAGCGCCCACCCTCGATAACCCTGAATATCATGCGTCTCGTCCCGCCTGTCCGATTCGATCCGGACTGATGGATAGCCTGCGCGATATTCGTTGCCGAAAGGCTAAAGTAGCATCTTCCTAAAGTAGCCGGGCGGCGCAAATGGTGGTAGGATACGAGCTGTTGTCAGGTGGAGGAGCACCGGGCGGCAAACATGCGGTAAGAGGAGACCGGCATGGCGTATCTGGAATTTTTCACAACGCTTAATCCGATCGTACTGGCGATCCTGGCGATCGTTCTGTGCTGCGGCGCCTACGACTATTGGATGCAATCGAAATAACGATTGCCGTAGGCTTTTGATTTTACATCGCATGCCGGTCAGTCACATTTCCGGCAGGTTGTGGGATGCGCCTTTGCGAAAGCGGCTGTTGCTGCTATCCATGCCCTTCCTTTGACATGGCATGGAGATCAGACTTGAGCGCCGGCATCCAGTTCGAAGACACATCGACCTCGCTCAGCGGCAAGCTGCAGGAGCTGATCGGCGGTATCAGCGGACAATATGTGACGTTGCGCGCGCTGATGAACGCAGTCGGCGAACAAGGTCTGCTGATCCTCTGCGCCATCGCCTCCCTGCCCTTCCTGCTGCCGGTCTCGATACCGGGCGTCAGCACCGTCTTCGGGGCGGCCATCATCCTGATCAGCCTGGCGATCGCCGCAAACCGTCTGCCCTGGCTGCCGAAGAAGATTTTGGACCGCGAACTCGATACGAAAAAACTCGTGCCTGCGCTGCAGCGAGGGCTCGGTATCGTTTCCCGCCTGGACCGTCTGCTGAAGCCGCGGCTCATCGCGCTGACCACCGGCCTCTTCGTCAACCGGCTCAACGCTCTGGCGATCACGCTTGCCGGCGTGCTCCTGATGTTTCCCCTCGGCCTCATCCCGTTTTCGAACACGCTGCCGGGGATCGCGATCCTGCTTCTGTCCACCGGCATGATCCAGCGCGACGGGGCGGTGGTGCTCGGTGGCTATCTCTTCAACGTCATCACGATCATCTATTTTAGCGCACTAGCCTATGGCGCCTTCAGCGCCGGCCGCGGCGTCGCTTCCATGCTGGGCTGAGCCAAAGCTCCCCCGGCGAGCCTGCGGGCTATCAGCGGCCGTTGCGCGCCCTGCGGCGCCGAGCCCACCAGCAGGCGAGCTTTCGCCTCTGGCGGCGCACGAAGGGCAGATCCTGCGACAGGACGAGGAAACCGAGCGGCAACATCCAGAAACCGAGAATCGGCAAAAATCCGAGCGTGCCGCAGACAATCAGCGCCAGACCGATGACGATTCGGCCGATGCGCGAGCGGGGCATGGGAATCTGCACGCTGCCGAGCGCCAATTTGCCCGTCTGCGGGTCCATTCCGAATCTTGTCTGCTTCCGAGCCTCAGCCAACGGCAACTGTCTCCTGTGGGAAAGTCATCTATTTCCCGAGGAGATGGGGCTTAAATGGGGATAAAACAAGCAAGTTTCATTTTTTTGAAAAAACCGCTTGGCAAAACCGAAAAGCATTTGTATTACCCGCCCCACACGCCGCCACGGCGGTGTTCCCTGGTAGCTCAGCGGTAGAGCATTCGACTGTTAATCGACAGGTCGCCGGTTCGAATCCGGCCCGGGGAGCCAGTTTCTGAAAGGCCTGTACAGCAATGTGCGGGCCTTTCTTCTTTCCGTATCAAGCGTTTATGACATGGGAATAAAGCGCTCCGCTTGGGCGCGATACTTCCGTTCGCATGTCCTTGGAAAGGCCTGCGCTATCAGTCGCCGATCAGGATACGCCATTGATTGCGTAATTCGCTGTTGCGCTGGGCAGGCGGGAGCTGAATGTCGGACGGGGCGCCAAACGACGCCTCCCCTTGCTAGTTCGGGATGCCGCGCATCAGCGTAACTTGTACGCCTCTGGCTGCTATGTCCGCCCTCAGCACATCAACGTCGGGAGCCGCTGGCCGTTGCGCGAGGACGTGACGCGCGGCCAGGCTTTCCGCCTGGGCGAACACGGCAATCGCAAGCACGGTCACGCCGGCCGGCACGTCTCCCATCAATTGCGGCACGATGGTTCTCGGCGAGATGAGATTTGTGTTCGGGGCTGCGAAATGGCAGCGGCCCTGCCGATTTGTGGCGGGAGAGAGGTCGTAGACGGCGGAAATATCCTCTTCCGTCGTTGCCACCGCAGACCCCTCGGCTTCCGCCATGAGGCCATCACCGCGCGCAATGGCAAAGCCGCCCTCGATCGTCGACAGCGCCCGCGGCGTGTCGATGCGGTGGAGGCGGACGTGGTAACCGCTATCCCAGTAGAGGAAGGTCTCGACGGAAACGTCTGCAAACGGCTTCCAGAGGCCATAGAGCAGGCCATCCTCGGTCACCATCGCCTGTTCATTGTCCTCGCGGACGCGGAAATGCACGCCGTCGTCGCTGAAGCCGATCATGTTGTCGAGCACGGCGTTCTTGAAACGCCATGGATCGTTTTCGATGCTGAAGCCATAGCGGGCGGAATAGGCGAACTTGGCGTATTTTTCCGGTCCGAAACGCACGAACGTATTGCCGGCGCTCGTCTGCTGGCCGCTGGAGAGTGCAATCGTGTCACCGGGTGGGTTGGCGATGACGAAGCCGGCGTGTTTCTGCACGGACAGCTCTTTGCGCGGTGTGCAGGCCTGTTCTTCCGTGGCCCAGAACGGATGGCTCTCCGGCAGCATCAGCGGTAAGAAGGCCTTGAATGCCCAATAAGGCGATTGGGCCGAATTATAGGGTTCCGACATGATGAGGTTCGGGTAACCGTAACCAACCGGCAGGATGTCGTCTCGTGTTGCGAAAGGCTGGCTTGCCCACCAGCGCAGGTTTCGCAGATAAAAACCTTTCTGCTGGCCCCAGGAGATCGTCTCGTCCCCAGCCAGTGCGGTTGCACCAAAGAAGCCTGCAATCGCGAAGCGGTAGGTCATCGAGCGACCGAAGCAGAGCCCGGCGCCATCGTCGGCGAACCAGCGGGTCATGTCCTCGGCGATCAGGCTTGCCCGGTCGCGATATCCTTGTGTCCAGTCGCCACCGTCAAGAGCCGCAAGGACGAGACCGTAGAAATGCAGTGCGAAGGGGACGTAATGGTCGGCGCGGCGAGTGTTGCCATCATGGTACCAGCCGTCGCCGAGATAGAAGGCGTCGAGCTCGCGGATGTAAACTTCGTCTAGGCTGCGGTCATAATCGACACCGACATGGCGTAGGCCCATGCCGACCATCAGGCGGAAGAATTTCCAGTTATTGTCCGCATGCCTTTTGCCATGGCCTGCGATGAGATAGGCGGCGACGTTGCCACGCTCAGTCTCGCTCAGCGGCTCCCAGATTTTTTCCGGCACCAGCCTGAGCGCGAAGCCGATGGCCGCGAGCTCGACGAGCCGCTGGCTGACGTCGAACGTGTCGCCCCAATATTCCGAATGCTGGGGATCGCAGCCATTCGCGAGGCCGCGGGCGATCGGCGCCCAATCGATCCAGTCAGCGCCGCCGACCTGAGCGGGTGCCAAGCCCCAGAGGAGCCGGGAATACCCTTCGAGATCGGCCGAGGCCTGTTCGAAATGCGCGCCTGCCGAGTCGAGCCGGATGCGCGCGCCGCCCTTCGAGCGGTATTTCTCAACCGGCTGAGCCAAGTCCTTCAAGGCCTGCATCACGTCGGCGCGGGTCTTCAGCGGATTGCGAGCCCAGGGGCGGAAAAGGCGGTCGTCGAAAATCGCGTCGGTCATCGGTCAAACTCATGGCTGAAAAGAGAAACGGCGCAGGAGATTGCTCCTGCGCCGCCTGTTTGAAAACCCGTCAGATCTTCAGGATACGTTTGGCGTCAGCCATTAGCTGTTCGCCGGCTTCCTTCGGACTGACCTGACCGAAGGCCACCTTGTCGGCCATCGGGCGGAACGAGCGCTCTTCGAACTCGGAAGCGCCAAGCGGCACCGGCGGCGGATATTTACCGACGCGACCTTCGATCGACTTGATATATTCGACCGTCAGCTTCGAGACGTCGTCCAGCGACGGCTGCACCAGCGCTTGGATGTCGGTATTGACCGGCACGCCGCGCTCGACCTGCAGGGCTTTGCCGGCTTCCGGCTCGTTGATGAAGTAGTCAATGAATTTCGCGGCCAGTTCCGGGTTTTTGGAGGTGCTGGCAATCGCCCAATGCAGGCCTGGACGATAGAACAGGCCGGACGGTGCCGAAGCATTCAGGATCGGCATTGAGCTGATCGCCAGCGGTGTCTTGCTGACGCCCTGGAAGGCGGTGAGCTGGTTGGAGAAGGCGATCGCCATCACCGCGTTGCCCGTTGCCATCGGGTTGGAATCGACCAGCAGTTTGTCCATCGCCTGGACTTCTGCGCTGCTGCAGCCGCCAGCCTTGGCGAGGTCGTTCCAGTAGGTGTACCAGGCGGTCGCGTCATCAGCCGTAAAGCCTGCAGCGCCTTCCGGCGTATAGAGCAGCTTGCCGCGCTGGGTCAGCCAGGACTGGAAGGCATAGAGATAACGGGAGCAATTGCCGGTCGCCCAGACGTTCTTTTTGCCGATCGACTTGGTCAGTTCGACGCTGATCTTGGCAAAGTCATCCCAGGTGGTCGTGGCGGACGGCGGCGGAAGGCCGGCCTTCTTGAAGGCTTCCGTGTCGTAGAACAGCGCGAAAGCGTTGAGCGACAGCGGCATGCCGGTGACCTTGCCGTCCACCGTGCCGAGATCGAGCACGCCGGGCGCGAGTTTGCTCGTGCGGATCGACTTGTTGAGATAGTCGTTGAGCGGCAGGGCAGCACCTCGACGCGCGAAATCGGCAAAACGGCCGGGCTCGAGCTGATAGATGTCAGGCGCATTGCCGCCGGCCATCATAGTCGTCAGCTTTGTCCAGTAGTCGTTGCCGCCCACTTCGCCATTGATCTTGACGCCCGCATTGGCCGCCTCGAACAGCTTTGCGACGCCGAGCGTGCGCTCAGCGCGGTTCGGCGTGCCCCACCAGTAGAGGCGCATGGTCTTTTCCTGCGCCATTGCCTGGAAAGCCGGCATCGAGCCAACGGCTGCGCCGGCGCCGAGCATGGCGCTGTTGGTCAGGAATTTCCGTCTGTTGAGCATTGTCTCCTCCTCATCTGCTCGTCATTGTAATTCGCTTGGGCAATTCGTTTGGTCTCAGCCACCGATCCGCCGCTCGTCTTCCCCGAAGAGATGACATCTTTCGGCGGGAATGCTCACGGAGAGCTTGTCTCCGGCCGCGATGCTGCGCTGGCCGTCGAGGGCTACCGTCAGGGTTTGTCTGTCGTCGAGATTGCCATAGGCGATCGTCTGGCCGCCGAGGCGTTCCACATGCATAACCGTGAACGTACCGAGCGAAACGCCATCGGGCGAAACGCCGCCAGCGCCTTCAGCGACAATATGTTCAGGCCGCACGCCGAGCGTCAGCGGGGCGCCCTGCCCGACTGGCACCGGCTGTGGCAGGGTCAGCTGCTTGCCGGCAAGGTTCAGGACGACGCTATCGTCTTGCGATGCGGCGACGGCGACCGACAGGAAATTCATCTTCGGCGAGCCGATGAAGCCCGCGACGAAACGATTGACCGGCTTATTGTAGATATCGAGCGGCGAACCGTGCTGCTCGATGACGCCGGCGCGCAGCACGACGATGCGGTCGGCGAGCGTCATCGCCTCCACCTGATCGTGCGTGACATAGATCATCGTCGCGCCGATATCGGCATGCAGCTTGGCGATCTCGACGCGGGTCTGGACACGCAGTTCCGCATCGAGGTTCGACAGCGGCTCGTCGAACAGGAAGATTTTCGGATCGCGGACAATGGCGCGGCCGATCGCGACGCGCTGGCGCTGGCCGCCGGAAAGCTGTTTCGGCTTGCGGTCGAGAAGATGGGTGATCTGCAGGATATCGGCGGCCTTGCGGACGCGGGTGTCGATCTCCGGCTTCGGCATCTTGGCCGTTTCCAGACCGAAGGACATGTTCTTGTAGACGTTCATATGCGGGTAGAGCGCATAGGACTGGAAGACCATGGCGACGCCGCGCCGTGCGGCAGCGACCTCGTTCATGCGCGCGCCGCCGACGGCAAGATCGCCGCTGGTAATCGGCTCCAGGCCGGCGATCATCCGCAGCAGCGTCGATTTTCCGCAGCCCGACGGGCCGACGAAAACGACGAACTCGCCCGCGGCGATATCGAGATCGACGCCGCGGATCACGTCCACCGCGCCGAAGCTCTTGGTCACCTTTTTCAAAGCCAGTGATGTCACGTCTTTATGTCCTTCGAAATCTCTTGTTCCCTCGACATCTCTGGGCCGTCAGCGCTTCATGCCGGTCGTCGCGATGCCCTCGATGAGCAGCCGCTGGAACAGGACGAAGAGGATGAAGACGGGCAGAACGGTCAGCGTCGACATGGCGAAAAGCGCGCTCCAGTCCGACTGGGCGGTGGCGTCCACAAAGGTCCTAAGACCAAGCTGCGCCGTGTATTTCTCGATGTCGTTCAGATAGATGAGCGGGGCGAAGAAATCGTCCCAAGTCCAGATGAAGGAAAAGACCGCGGCCGTCGCCAGAACCGGGGTCGAGAGCGGCAGGATGACCTTGAGAAAAATCCTCAAGGGTCCGCAGCCATCCATGACCGCCGCCTCGTCCAGCTCGCGCGGAATGCCACGGAAGAACTGCACCATCAGGAATACGAAGAACGCGTCGATGGCGAGGAATTTCGGCACGACGAGCGGCATGATCGTGTTGACCCAGCCGAGCTTCAGGAACAGCACATATTGCGGGATCAGCACCGCATGCTGCGGCATCATCAGCGTGCCGAGCATCAGCGCGAACCAGAAGCCCCTGCCCCTGAAGCGCAACCGCGTGAAGGCATAGGCCGCCATCGAGCAGGAGATCAGGTTGCCGATCACCACCAGGATGCAGACGACCAGCGAATTGAAGAACATCTGGCCGAAACCGACGCTCAGGCCGTTCCAACCACGGCGATAGGCATCGGCGGAAAAGGCGTGCGGCAGGAGCGAGGTCGAGGTGAAGATTTCGTCATCCGGCTTGAACGAACTGGCGATCATCCAGAGCAGCGGATAGAGCATCACGAAGCTGACGGCGACGAGCGCCGCATAGATGAAGGCGCGGGCCAGCGGCGAGCGCTCCGAGACTTCCTTTTCGCTCCGTGCGATTGCAGCGGTCATGGTCGCTTCAGTCATCGTAATGCACCCAGTATCTTGCCGACAGGAAGGACATCGCGGTGAAGAAGGCGATGATCACCACCAGCACCCAGGCCAGCGCCGAGGCGTAACCGAAGCGGAAATTGGTGAAGGCTTCCTGGTAGAGGTAGAGCGTATAGAACAGCGTGGAATCGATCGGCCCGCCGGTTCCGTCGCTGATGATGAAGGCCGAGGTGAAGGCCTTGAACGCATCGATGGTGATGATGACCGCGTTGAAGAAGATGACGGGCGTCAGAAGCGGCAGCGTGATCTTGAAAAACTGCCGTGCAGGGCTCGCGCCATCGAGGCTGGCCGCCTCATACATGTCCTTGGGGATTTGCCGGAGGCCGGCAAGGAAGATGATCATCGACGAACCGAACTGCCACACCGCAAGCAGGACCAGCGTGTAGATCGAGGTCGAGGGATTGGAAATCCAGCTCGGTCCTTCGTAACCGAACAGCATGTTGAGCGCCTGATTGAGCAGGCCATCGCCGCTGAAAACCTGCCGCCAGAGCACGGCGATCGCCACGCTGCCACCGACGAGTGACGGGAGATAGAAGATCGCCCGAAACAGCGACAGGCCTTTGAGCCCCTTGTTCAGCGCGACCGCGACGCCGAGCGCGAAGAGCAGCTTCAACGGTACCGACAGGAGGACGAAGGTGAAGGTGACATTCATCGCCGTCCAGAAACGGTCGTCATCGGTGGCGATGCGCAGATAGTTTTCGGCACCCACCCAATGCGGCGCGTTGAGGCCGGAATAATCCGTCAGCGACAGATAAAAGGACGCGACCGCAGGGCCGAGCGTCAGCACGAAAAAGCCGATCAGCCACGGCGCCAGGAAGCCGTAACCGGCCAGCTGGTCCTGGAGGCGCGCAAAACGCCCCACGTCGGGGCTGGTATCGCCCATGCTCGCCATTCGCCAAAATCCCCTGCAATCCGGAAAAGGCCGGAAGCGCGCAGCAAAGCCGCGGCTGAAACCGGTCATCTCCTCCAATAATCATCAACGTAAATTGCGAAAAAACTAACGTCAATAGAAATTTTCTCCATTGACGAAAACTCAACGAAAATGCGAAAACATCGCGAAACTTCAATGAGGCGATCCATGTTGGCCGAAGCGAACAACTATTTCAAAACCGTGCAGTCGGGCTCCGCAGCCACATCGACGCGCCATCAGCAGGCGCTGGAACGTTGCCTGGACCGCCTGCGCACGACCATGCCGGTGATCGGGTTACGTAATCCAAAGATCGGACTGGCGGACAATACCTGGTCCTATTGCGGGCCTTATGACTGGGTGGTGAGCTTTCTGGCTGGTCAATACTGGCTGGGGCTTTCGCTGACCGGCGATCCGGTTTTCCTGAATGCAGCACGGGCCCGGCGGGCGATCTTTCGCGGCATTCTGCGCAATCGCGATGCGCAGGACCACGATCTGGGCTTTCAGTATTCGCTCGCCTGCATCAGCGACTATCTACTGACCGGCGACCGCGAACCGCGCGACATGGCGCTGGAGGCGGCCAATGTGCTGATGAACCGCTACCGTCCGGAGGGTCGTTATATCCAGGCCTGGAACCCGCGATCGGTCCACGGTGCTTTCCGCCCGGATTTTTCCAACGGAAGGGTGATCGCCGATACGATGCAGAACCTCGCCCTGCTCTATTGGGCCTATGACGAGACCTGCCGCACCGACTTCAAGGAAGCGGCGGACGGACATGCGGAAACCACGATGGCGCATCTGGTGCGCCCGGATGCCACGAGTTTCCATACATTCGCATTCGATCCGGTCAGCGGCAAACCGCTGCGCGGCCAGACGCATCAGGGTTATGCGGACGATTCCTGCTGGTCGCGCGGCCAGGCCTGGATGATCCATGGCTTTGCGCAATGTGCGCTGAAGACCGGCAACCAGGCCTATGCCGACGTGGCGCGTCGTCTTGCTGCGAAAGCACAGGAATTGATGGGCGACGACAGCGTTCCGGTGTGGGACTACTCGGTTCCGGAACCGAAGACGGATTATCGCGACAGTTCGGCTGCGGCGATCATGGCGGCCGGTCTCTTCATTCTCGCGGATGTCTGCGACGAGGACGAAGCGGCCCGTTGGCGGGAATTCGGCAACCGGCTGCTCGGCGGCCTGCTCGATAGCTGCGACCTGACGACCGATCCGAATGCCTTGGGCCTCCTGGCGCACGGGGCGGCGCATGTGACCTCCGGTTTTGCCGACAACATGCTTCCCTATGGCGACTACTATTTCATGGAGGCGCTGATGCGCTCCCTTGGGCACAGGCAGTTCTTCTGGTAGAGGCTGGGCAGGTTTTGACGCGATTGAAGGATTGATCTTGCGAACGAAAGGCCGGGACATTGTCGATGGATGACGGTTCGGAAGATGCCGGCGCGCCGAAGCTGAAGCATATCGCGGATGCCGCCGGCGTTTCGATCGCCTCGGTCTCCAAGGTGCTGAACAATCGCGGCGGCGTCGGTTACGAAAGCCGCCAGCGCATTCTTGATGCCGCCGAACGGTTCGGCTATCAGGGGCGCGCGGCCCGCACATTGCAACGCGCCGGCGTCACCAATACCGCCTTCGTCATCCCGGCCGAATATTACTCCCGCTCGCAGTTCTACGAGGAAGTCATCCGCGGCGCGCTGGACGAGGCCGTTGCCAATTCGTTGAAGATCGACGTACGGCTTGTGCCGCTCAATCCCAAACTGCTCGCACCGGAAATCGACGGTATCATCAAGGATATGCAGCCCGGCGCGCTGATCATGCTGGGCGTCGATAACCCCGTCATCATCGACCGACTGGCCGAGAGCGGACTGCCGACCGTCATCATCAACGGGATGGACCGCAGCATGCGGCTTTCCTGCGTGCTGCCGGACAACTGGTCGGCCGGCTGGCTCGCCACACGCACCTTGTTGCAGGCCGGTCACCGCGAGATCGTGCATGTTTCGCTGGCGCATCGCCTTTCGATGCAGCGGCGCCTCGAAGGGTTCCGCATCGCGCTGGAGGAGGCCGGGATCGAGTTCGTTCCAGAACGTCATGTCTTCGATCTGGAAGGCCTGGGTTTCGGCGAGGCGGACACGCAAAATGCCATCCGCGCCGCACTGAAGGCCGGACGTTTCAAGGATGCGACCGCCTTCTTCTGCGGCACCGACCTTGTTGCCGTCGGCGTCATGCAGGCGCTGTCCGACGAAAACCTTTCGGTGCCGGACGATTATTCGATCATCGGGCTCGACGATATCGCCATTGCCCGCCACAGCCGGCCGCCGCTCAACACGATCCGTATCGACCGCGCCGAACTCGGCCGGGCCGGCGTGCAGTTGCTGATGGAGCGGATTTCCGATCCGGAGGCCAA
Organism: Neorhizobium populisoli; assembly: GCF_019430945.1. Classification (GTDB taxonomy): domain Bacteria; phylum Pseudomonadota; class Alphaproteobacteria; order Rhizobiales; family Rhizobiaceae; genus Neorhizobium; species Neorhizobium populisoli. The sequence continues at coordinate 403,336 of NZ_JAHYCB010000001.1, forward strand.
TGTGCGCCGTGTCAATCTCGGCGTAAAACTGATCGAGCGGGCGTCGATCGGCGCTCCACGCAAAGGCTGATCAGAGGCGATCCGCCCAGTCCCTTACCGTCTTCGCCATCGTCGCGAGATGATCGGCGGCTGAAAAGCCGGAGATTTTCTTGCGCGGCTTTAGGTCGTGGTCGCCATCTTCCAGCCAAAGAAGCTTTATCCGGTCGGAAAGATCGTAACCCGGCACTTCGTCCTTGGTGCCGAACTCGTCGCGTGTTCCCTGGCAGATCAAGGTCGGCGTCTTCAGGTCCTTAAGATGCGCGGTTCGGAGCTGTTCCGGCTTGGCCGGCGGATGGAACGGGTAACCGAGGCAGAGCAAGCCGGCGATCAGGCCCTGCTCATAGACCTCGTCGGCGATCATGCTCGCCACACGCCCGCCCATCGACTTGCCGCCGATGATGAGCGGGCCTTTGATGCCGAGATCGGCGATTGCAGAAAGGTACTCCGGCTTGACGAGCTCCGCCTTCGGCGGCGGCTTGCGCTGGTCGGATGTGCGGCGGGCGGCCATATAGCCGAACTCGAACCGGGCGACGCGGAATCCTTGATCTGCCAAGGCTTTAGATGCCGCGGTCATGGATGCGGAATCCATCGGAGCGCCGGCTCCGTGCGCTAGCAGAATCGTCGTGCCGGCATCATCCGGTCCTTCGATCAAAAAGCGTTCGGACATGATTTTCTGCCTCTCCCGGTGCCCACAGGGCAATCGTATATAAGTTTTCGGCGGTGCCACACCCTCCCTTCTTCCCCTTTGCGGGGAAGATGTCAGCGGCGCTGACAGATGGGGGTGGAGCCACGAACCCGACGTTAGAGTTTGCTGAACCACCCCATCTGTCGCCGCTGGCGACATCGTCCCCGCAAGGGGGAAGACTGGAGGTCGCGGCATCCCTCGTATTCCAGATTTGATGACCTGCATCTGCCCATTTCCATATCAGACCTCCCATTAGGACCAAAGTCCGACAGACCTTTTTTGGCGGAACGAAACTTTCCGCACTCACGTTCTTCGGCCACTTCAACCCAAGAGGAGACTGGCTATGAAGAAGATTATCCTTATGACCGCAGCACTCGGTCTTGCCGCTACCGGCGCACTTGCTCAGCAGAGCACCGTCAACGGCGCCGTCGGTGGCGCAGTCACCGGCGCGATTGTCGGCGGCCCGATCGGCGCAGCCGTCGGCGGCGTTGTCGGTGCCGCAGCCGGCACCGTCATCGATCCGCCGCCGGAGCGCGTCGTCACCTATGTCCAGCAGCAGCCGATGCAGCAGTCGGTCGTGGTCAAGGAGCGCGTCGTGGTCGGTCAGCCGATCCCGCAGCAGGTCGTCCTGACCCCAGTTCCGGAAGCCCCGAACTACTCCTATGCAGTCGTCAATCAGCAGCGTGTCATCGTCGATCCGCGCACCCACACCGTCGTGCAGGTCGTCAACTAAGCAGCGTCATTTCAAAGCCGTCGCACTGTCTGGTGCGGCGGCTTTTTAATACCTGAAAAAATCTGCGCATTTTTTTGAAAACGCACGGAACCGATCCCGGCTCCGTGCGTTTTTGTCTGTTGGCATCAGGGAGGAGACTGAACATGCCTCAGGCAAGCTGGCAGAAACCGGTACGCGTTGCATTCGGCCATCTCGGCACGGAAACCATCAATGGACCTTTCGAGGCTCTGGCCTTGTTGACGGATCGCTGGCCCGACCTGCGCGGACCGCATTTCGTCAAGGCAAGAAGCGTGTGCCGCGCAGCGGTGGATGGGCGGCGTTCCCCGGAGGAGGCACGCCAGCACTTCGAGCAGGCGGTAAGCGAAGCGCAATTGCATCTGAATTGAACAAAGCCGGCCATAGACCGGCTTTTTTGCTTCAGAGAAATCGGTTCAAAGACCGAGAATATCGCCCAGCAACCGGATGGTAGAGCCGGACAGGGCGATCGGCGCGAAGAGAACGGAGAAACAGACGCACGGTCCGGTATCACCCGCGACCGGGCGGTGATCGAGCGTTTCATCGGCAACCGACACGTCGCCTTCGCCGAAATTGCCACGATGGTCGTGAAACTCCCCTCCAAGAACCAGGGTCAATTCCAGTCCATGATGGCCGTGATGCGGCAGGGCTCTGCCGGGTCTCGCCCAGAGCAGGCTGGTTTCGACGTCCGGGGACTTTTCGATCACATGCTGGCGAAGGCCCGGCAGTTTCGGTTTCCACGGGATATCGAGAAGATCCCTGCCGGCATAACCGCGCAGAGATCGCGGCAACTGTCCGTCCCGGGATATGAGCGAAGGCTTTTCTTCCGCCGGAGCAGTAGACGAAAATATCCTCTGCAGCAGCGCATCGCGCGATGCGAGCTTCAAGGGCTGGTTGTCGTTCAGAGCCTGACCTGCAAGATGTTCCAAGGTCCGCGCGAAACGCACCGCAGGCTTGCGCATTTCAAGATGCGATCCGATCAAAACATGGGCGGGCTCCGGAAGCGCTCCGGAGACATATTGCGCAATCAGAAGATCAAGCCGTTCAAGATTAAGTCGCATATCCGATGGCCAATCCCGTGCTTCAGATCCACGTTCTGCACGATGAATCCAGAAGTGACACGGCTAGGTATTCTGCTTCAACCACAATTGATATACGTACGGCAGGCCTTTTGGATTACCGCTTTCCAAAACAATAATGACTATTTTTGCAACGGCGGACCGTCCCATTTTGGCACAGACCATATTTATCAGGCCGCGTTGGAAGAGGCCGGCGCCGCCGCTCGTTGCCGGAAGATGGATTTTGCAGATGCCAGCGTCTTCCAGAAACAGAATTTCTTGCCGTCCGGTGCTTGTCCGCCGAAAAGTCCGAGCTTAAATCAGCGAAGAACAAGAAGGCTTCCCCGATGACCTCCCATTCCTCCGTCCTCGACGTAATCGGCGATACGCCGCTTATCCGACTGAAGGGCGCTTCCGAAGCGACCGGCTGCGAAATCCTCGGCAAGGCCGAATTCCTCAATCCCGGACAGTCGGTCAAGGACCGTGCCGCGCTCTTCATCATCCGCGATGCCGAAAAGAAGGGCCTGCTCCGCCCGGGCGGCGTGATCGTCGAAGGCACGGCCGGCAATACCGGCATCGGCCTGACGCTGGTGGCCAAGGCGCTCGGCTACCGCACCGTCATCGTCATTCCGGAAACCCAGAGCCAGGAAAAGAAGGATGCGCTGAAACTGCTCGGCGCCGAACTGGTCGAGGTTCCGGCGGTTCCCTACAAGAACCCCAACAACTATGTAAAGATTTCGGGACGCCTCGCCGAGGAACTGGCGAAGACCGAGCCTGCGGGCGCCATCTGGGCGAACCAGTTTGACAACGTCGCCAACCGCGAAGCACATATAGAGACTACGGCTCCGGAAATCTGGGAACAGACCGGCGGCAAGGTTGACGGTTTCATCTGCGCCGTCGGCTCGGGCGGCACGCTTGCCGGCGTCGCGATGGGGCTGAAGGCCAGGAACGCCGCGATCAAGATCGGCATTGCCGATCCGGAAGGTGCGGCGCTCTACGACTACTACGCCCATGGCGAATTCAAGTCGGACGGCAATTCGATCACCGAAGGCATCGGTCAGGGCCGCATCACCGCCAATCTCGAAGGCTTTACGCCGGATTTCGCCTACAAGATCCCGGATGCGGAAGCCCTGCCCTACATTTTCGATCTCGTTGAACATGAGGGCCTGTGCCTCGGCGGCTCGACCGGCATCAACATTGCCGGTGCTGTCCGCCTCGCCAAGGATCTCGGCCCCGGCCACACGGTCGTGACGATACTCTGCGACTACGGCAACCGCTACCAGTCGAAGCTCTTCAACCCGGACTTCCTGAAGTCGAAGGGCTTGCCGGTGCCAGGTTGGCTGACGCAGAAACGCAATATCGAAATCCCTTTCCAGACTCCGTGACTGGCCAGACAGCATAATTGCAGAAAACAGAGTGATCCATGCCCGTTGAAGCCCTCTACCGCGACGACTTCTATCTTTCGACAGCCGAAGCGGTGGTGACGGCCGTCCATGAGGACGGTGGCATCGAGCTGGATCGCACCTGCTTTTACGCGACGTCCGGTGGCCAACCGGGCGATACCGGTTTTCTCGAGCGGGCCGACGGGTCAAAGATCGCGCTCGGCCAAACCAAGCACGGCGCCACCAAGGATATTGTCATCCACGTGCCGCTCGAGGACCAGGCACAACCGAGCGTCGGCGAGAAGCTGGTCATGCATATCGACTGGGCACGCCGCTACAAGCTGATGCGCATGCACACCGCCTGCCATCTGCTGTCCGTCGTCTGCCAGTACCCGATCACCGGTGCTGCCGTCGGCGAGGACGAATCGCGCGTCGATTTCGACATGACCGACACGATCGACAAGGATGACGTGACGGCGAAGCTGATGGAACTGGTGAACCAGAACCATCCGGTCTATCTCCAATGGATTACCGACGAAGAACTTGCCGCCAATCCCGGCATCGTCAAGTCGAAAAACGTGCGTCCGCCTGTGGGGCTCGGCCGGGTAAGCCTCGTCTGCATAGGCGAAAACTCCAGCGTTGACAGCCAGCCCTGCGGCGGCACACATGTCTCGGAAACGCAGGAGGTCGGTGCGATTCACATCGCCAAGATCGAGAAGAAGGGCAAGGAAAACCGCCGGTTCCGGATCAAGTTCGGCGAACCCGTGGCGGAAGCCTGATAGCGTCAAATCAAGAAGACAGAGCGGCTCTTGCGCGTCTTTCGAACGCGCGGCGCTCTCAAGGGAGACATGAATATGAGCGAGACCAGCCGTTTCGTCGTTTCGTCCGAATGGCTTCACGCCGAGCTCGGCAGCCCGGACCTGAAGATCCTCGACGCTTCCTTCTATCTGCCGGCGCAGAACCGCAATGCGGATGCGGAATATGCCGCGGGCCACATTCCGGGTGCGATCCGTTTCGACCATGACAAGGTTGCCGATCACTCCACCGGCCTGCCGCATATGGTTCCGACCCCGGACGTGTTTGCCGATGCTGTCGGCCTGATGGGCATTTCGGAAAACGACCGCATCGTCGTTTATGACGGCCCGGGCATTTTTTCGGCGCCGCGCGGCTGGTGGCTGTTCCGCATCATGGGCGCCAGACAGGTCTTCGTCCTCGACGGCGGCATTGACGGCTGGAAGGCAGAAGGACGGCGGCTCGAAACCGACATCCCCTCGCCGACACCCGTTTCCTTCAATACCGATTTTCAGGTCGAAAAGGTCATCGATTTCCAGAGCATGTTGTCGATCGTCAGCGACAGCACGCGGCAGATCGCCGATGCGCGTCCGGGTGGCCGTTTCACCGGCACCGAGCCGGAACCGCGTGCCGGCATGCGTTCCGGTCATATGCCGGGCGCGGTCAGCCTTCCGTCCGGCACCTTCTCGGTCAACGGCAAGCTGCGTCCACTCTCTGAACTGCGCCAGGCGATCGAAGATGCCGGTATCGATTTCGGCCAGCCGGTGGTGACGAGCTGCGGCTCAGGCATTACCGCCGCGATCATCACGCTGGCGCTTGAATCGCTCGGCCACGAGGATAACGCGCTTTACGACGGCTCGTGGACGGAATGGGGAAGCCGGCAGGATACGCCGGTCGTCACCGGCCCCTCTTCCCCGAACGCGGCCTGATCTCATGGCGAAAAAGCCTCCGCTCAAGGCTCACGTCACCCAGCTGGAAATGACCGCGCCGCCCAAGGCGAGCCTTCCGGTGCCTGTCAACATCCAGACGGCGATCATCCGCGCACCGGAAATCCCGCTGCATTATTACCGCTATCTCTACCGGCAGGTCGGCAAGCGCTGGCACTGGTACAAGCGGTTGAGATTGAGCGACGAGGAACTGGCCAAGACCATTCACGATCCGCGCGTTTCGGTGACCGTGCTTTACGTCAACGGCGCGCCGGCCGGGTTCTTCGAGTTGCTGCAGGAGAGCGAAGACACCGTCGAACTCTCCTATTTCGGACTGTTCGAACGCGCGATCGGGCTCGGCATCGGCAAATGGTTCCTGCTGCAGGCGCTTTACGCCGCCTGGCAGAGCAATCCGAAAAAGGTGACGGTCACCACCAATACGCTCGATCACCCGCGCGCCCTGCAGCTTTACCAGATGATGGGCTTCTCGCCTGTGTCGACCTACGAGGCGCTGGTACCGCCGATGACCGATGCGGAACTTCTCAAGGCGCTGGACGGCTAATTCTTGTGGACAGCGATCAACAATAACTGATCGGCGCGGGCTTGCTGCGCGCCGATGCCGGTCATAGAACCGTCACACGATGAATACGCAAGCCTTTCCGCGGCCGTTCGCCGCCAAAATCCTCAAAATCCTTTCCATTCTGCTGATCGTCATCGGCTTTCCACTCGGCATGGCTCTGCCGGGCTGGTGGGGTTGGGAAAACCAGCCCGTCGAGAATACCCAGGCCGCGATGCTGATCTTCGGCCTGATCCACGCCGTCGTGCTGTATCGCCGTGCCGACGAGCGGTCGAAATGGCTCTGGCTTGCCGGCATTCCGCTGTGGTTCGTGCTGATCGCCCGCGAGTTCAGTTTCGGCGCGGTTTTCCTGCCGCCGACGGGCATGTCGGCGCATGGACCGGCCTTCTCGGTCAACCATCTTCCCTACAAGCCGATCATCACGCCGGTCGTGTTGCTGCTGATCGCCTTCAGCATCGGCATCATCGTCTGGAAGCGGCTGGCAGAACTCGGTCTCCAGCTTTTGCGCCAAGGCCGGGCGCCGTGGTTCTCGCTGGGGCTGGTGACCTTCGCGATGATCGTGTCCAGCATTGCGGAAGGCAATCTCGGTTTCCGGCTGCCGATCGACAAGGATTCGGCACAGAATGTCGAGGAGATCATCGAACTCGGCGCTTATCTGGCGCTCTGGGCGGCACAGTTCGAAATATTTGCGGCGTTCGAATTCGACAGGCGCAGATAGCGCAAGTATCGGGTGGCTGCGCCCCTGCTTTGCGCGCATCTCTTCTGCAGAAACAGAGGAGATCCACCCATGACCATCGCTTTCATCGCCCTGCCCACCTCGGATGTCGAACATCTTCGCAACGGTGGCGCCGACGCTTATGGAAGACTGCCGGAAACCAGGGTTTCGAACGGCCCGGGATATCCCTGCCGCCATTGCCTGAAGAATATCGATGCCGGCGAGGATGTGCTGGTGTTGGCCTACCGCCCCTTCCCCGAACTTCAGCCCTATGCGGAAACCGGGCCGATCTTCCTGCACAAGACGGATTGCCGTCGTTATGCGGCGGAAGAGATCCTGCCGCCGGTCCTGTCGAGCCCGGAATATATCGTGCGCGGCTACGGCGCGGACGACCGGATCGTTTACGGCAGCGGCGCGGTGACATTGACCGAGAAGATTGCGGCCCGCGCCGAGGAGCTGCTTGCCCGGGCGGATATCGCCTATGTGCATGTCCGCTCGGCCCGCAACAATTGCTACCAGTGCCGGATCGACAAGGTGGAAGCTCCGGTGTTTGCCGAAGCAGCCCTGGCGATCTGAAAACAAGAGCTAATCTGAACGCAAAAGCGCACCGGCTTGTCGCCGGTGCGCTTTTTGAGCTGAGGCTGGAGGCCCTCAGTTCTGGCTGTTTTCCCGCTCCAGCTGCTCGGCGAAATCGAGAAGCTGGCGGACGATCTCGCCACCCTTCTTCTCGTCTTCTTCCAGCTTGCGGGCGATCACCTCGCGAAGATTGAAGAAGGCCGCATCGACGCTGCGCGGCAGGTCCGGACCGTGGTCGCGGCCACGCTCGTGGCGCTCCTGCTTCTGCTTTATGCGCTCGGCGAACTGCGAGAGCCGGTCGAGGATGGTCGCCGCAAAGCTGCGGTTTTCCTCAAGATACTTCCGGCCTTCTTCGGTGATCGCGTAACGCTTCTTGTTGCCGTCGGCTTCGGCTGTCACATAGCCCGCTTCTTCGAGATAGGTGAGCGTCGGATAGATGACGCCGGGGCTCGGCGCATAGAAGCCGTAGGTCAGGTCTTCGATGTGCTTGATGATCTCGTAGCCGTGGCGCGGCTCCTTCTCGATCAGGGCCAGCACGACAAGGCGAAGATCGCCCTGCATCAGGAAACGACCGATCCGGCCGTCGCCGTCATCGCCGAAGCCGCGACCATCACGTCCGCCGCGGCCACCGAAGCCACGACCGAAACCGCCGCCGAACGGGCCGCCACGGGCGGCAAACATTTCCTCGAAGCCACGACGGCTATTACGCTCGCCACAACCATGGCGGCCTTCAAATTTGTGTCCAAACATTTTTGTCTCCTCAGACTGTCTTTCGATATATCTAAAGATAGTCGAAGAAACTGCTTCGTCAAGATGTTCGATATATCTAAATCATATCTTTTTAAAACCAAGCGACAACGCATAATGCAATCCACGATTGCTTACGGTTAGTTTACACCTTTGCGGATTTTCCTATGAATCCCCTATTATCAGAACGGGGGATTCCGAATGAAATTAAGCTCTATATTGGCTGTTACGTCGATACTCGTCGTCTGCAACGGTTGTGAAACATCCGATCCATTCCCTCCTGAGAATATACTCATTTCACGGACAGCTGCGAGCAAGGCTCTCGGCAGTGGCGCCATTTACACAAATCTGGTGCCGGGAAAGACATTCACCCCAGGGCGGATTTTTCACGTCAAACCAAACGGGGAAGTGTTCGGGATCTGCGAAGACGACTTTAAGAAGCAGACGAGCCTTCAAACGCTAAAACCAGAGACTACAAACTTTTCAAACAAAATTGTCGAAGACAATATTAGGGGCAGCATTCATGCCGATGTTATAGGACTTCGTGCAGGCTTCCCTTATAAGAAAATTAAAGTCACGGGTTACAAGATCGACGAGGTGAAGGCAGCTACGGGCGATGGAGATACAGCAGCGTATATCCTTGCCAATCTGGCACGCAAATGCCGTAGTGAGGTATTGCCTCGAAACAGGCCCTATTATGTGGTCACCGCAGTCGCAACGGCGGACAAGGTCGATGTCACGGAACAGTCGCTCCTGTCTATCGACAAGAGCGCCAGCATATTCAGCTTCGAACTTGGGAAGGAAGTGTCCACCTATGGCGAAAGTGACGTGATATTCGGCATCAAGGGACGCAAGGTGTCGAAGCCGAACTGACGAAGATGGCCCTCCGGCCATCTTCTTTTCATTCAAATCAGGCCACGTTCAGCAAGCTCTCCGGCGCGAATGCCTCATAGCCCAGAGCTTCCGCAACCGGCCGATTGGTGACGCGGCCCTTGTGGACGTTGAGGCCGTTGCGCAGGTGCTTGTCTTCCGCAATCGCCCGCAGGCCGCGGTCGGCGAGTGCCAGACCGTGCTGCAGGGTCGCGTTGTTCAGCGCATGTGCGGAGGTGACCGGCACGGCGCCAGGCATGTTGGCGACGCAATAATGCACGATGCCGTCGACTTCATAGGTGGGCTCGGAATGCGTCGTCGCATGCGAGGTCTCGAAGCAACCGCCCTGGTCGATCGCGACGTCGACCATGACCGCGCCCTGCTTCATGCCCGACAGCATTTCACGGCTCACTAATTTCGGCGCGGCGGCACCCGGGATCAGCACGGCGCCGATGACGAGATCGGCGGAGAAGACTTCTTCTTCCAGCGCGTCGATCGTCGAATAACGGGTGTGGACACGGCCGTTGAAGATATCGTCGAGCTGGCGCAGGCGCGGCAGCGAGCGGTCGATGATGGAGACGTCAGCGCCGAGGCCGACTGCCATGCGAGCCGCATGCAGGCCGACGACACCGCCGCCGATAACGGCAACCTTGGCCGGCAGAACGCCCGGAACGCCGCCGAGCAGGATGCCACGGCCGCCATGTGCCTTCTGGAGCGCGGTCGCGCCGGCCTGGATGGCAAGGCGTCCGGCAACTTCCGACATCGGTGCCAGCAGCGGCAGGCCGCCGCGCTCGTCGGTGACGGTCTCATAGGCGACAGCGGTAACGCCTGAGGCGAGAAGGCCCTTGGTCTGTTCCGGATCCGGAGCAAGGTGAAGATAGGTGTAAAGAAGCTGGCCTTCGCGCAGTTGCGCCCACTCGGCCGGCTGCGGTTCCTTGACCTTCACGACCATGTCGGACTTCTCGAAGATTTCCTTGGCCGAACCGACGATCCTGGCGCCGGCGGCGATATAGGCGGCATCATCGGCACCGATGCCGGCGCCAGCCTTGGTCTCGATCAGGACCTCGTGGCCGTGGGCCACATATTCACGCACCGCGCCGGGCGTCAGGCCCACACGGTATTCATGGTTTTTGATTTCCTTCGGGCATCCGACACGCATTCAGCGTTCCTCTCAGTTGCGGCTTTCGCCAGTCAATGTTCCCGCCGATAGAAAAGCAGAGAATCGATTGCATGTCCTTGCGAAGAGGAATTGCCGAAAAGCGAGTTTTCGAAGATTATTGCGTCATCTTGAAAATTTTCGAAGGATCATCGAATGAGCAACCTGGATGCCATTGATCTTGCGATCATGCGGACATTGCAGGACGACGGCCGCATCTCCAATGCGGAGCTTGCAGAGCGGATAGGCCTGTCGCCTTCCGCCTGTTCGCGGCGGCTCGACATCCTCGAAAAGAACGGCACGATCAGCGGTTATCATGCGCGTCTTTCCAACAAGGCGCTCGACTACAAGATGATGGTGATCGTCCACATCTCGCTATCGGGCCAGTTCGCCAAGACGCTGACGGAATTCGAGGCGGCGGTGAAGCTCTGTCCGAACATTCTGGTCTGTTACCTGATGTCGGGCGAATACGATTATATCCTGCGCGTCGCAGCCAAGGATCTGGAAGACTACGAGCGCATCCACCGCGACTGGCTCTCCGCCCTGCCGCATGTGGTGAAGATCAATTCCAGCTTCGCGCTGCGCGAGATCATCGACCGGCCGAATGTGGGATTATGAAATGCCGATAAGGATCGCGCCGGCGGCGACCACGATACAGGCGGCGATGCGCTTTGCGGATAGCGTTTCGCCGAGGAAAAGCCGGCCGATCAGCACTGCGAAAACGACGCTGGTTTCGCGCAGCGCCGAGACCGGGCCGGCGGGCGCCATGGAATAGGCGATCAGCACCGCGCCATAGGAAAGCAGCGAGACCATGCCGCCGGCGGATGCTTTCCAGGTTTCGCGTGCCCGCAGATCGATATGGATTGCGCCACGCATGGCGATGAATGTGATCCCCATCAGGATGCCGGGCAGCAGGAAAACCCAGGTGATGTATGCGGCAGTATTGCCCGAAAGCCGGATACCGATCGCATCGATCGTCGAATATCCGGCGATCGAGACGCCGGTTGCTAGCGCGAACCCCATGGAACTGACCGACGCCCTGCCCTTGCCGAGCGACAGAAGCATGATGCCGATGACCACGAGCAGAACGCCGGCCATGGTGAGCGGCAGCAGAACCTGCCCCATGAACAAGAGGCCGCCGAGGGTGACCAGAAGCGGCGCGCTGCCGCGGATGATCGGGTAGACCTGTCCCAACTCGCCATGTCGGTAAGCGGCGACGAGAAGAAGGCCATAGACGATCTGGAAGAGCGCCGAGGCGGCAAGATAGGGCCAGGATGCCTGCGCCGGCAGTGGCAGGAACAAGGCCACCGGAACTGCCACGATGGTCATCGCCAATGTCATGACTGTCATGGTCCATAAACGGTCGGCGCCCGACCGCAGGAAGGCGTTCCAGCTGGCATGAAGAATGGCGGCACAGAGCGCCAGCATGACGACGAAAGTGCTCATGGAATTCCGGACCGGTCCCCTTCTGGTCGGCTGCGCTGTCGGAGCGTTTTTGCGACGGCGATATGTCCGTGGCCAGGCCTCACCCCCGACCGCCTATGCGTAGCCGCTCCGATCTTTTTGTCAAAGCCGGCTAAAGACCTTACCCGGAAATGTCGTTTTTTACCGATCGCTCTAAAGGGATCTCAATGGCTGTTGTGTACGGTGTCTTACAAGGGAACAACGAGGGACCAAAAACATGACCAGCACTCCCAATGGCCGGATCAAGACACGCGGAGCCGAGCGCCGGAAAACGCGCATTCTCGGCAAGGTCCGGTATTTCAACCAGATCGTCGAAGGCCGCGTCACCGACATTTCGCCGAAGGGCCTGGCGCTTGATCTCGGCGGGCGCGTTCTGGATGCCGCCGACGGCAGCCCGGTCAAGGTGGAAAGCGAAGAACTCGGCATTCTGGAAGGCACCGTCAAATGGCGCCGCAGCGGGCGTCTTGGCGTGCAGTTCAACGTCAACAGCAACGCTTGGGCGCAGGTCTCCTCCTATTTCCGTTTCTTCCACAAGGATGTGCCGGCAGGCCTGGCGCGCTGACGGATTCGGCCGCCGGATTTTTTGCCCGTGCGCCCCTGACTTCCATGTACCTCCCGCCCTAAGTCCGGCTGCGGACCGGACAAGGACGGGAGATATTGCCTATGAATTTTGAAGAGAGCCTGCAGCAATTGTTTGCTGCGGAACCGGATAATTATGACGCGGTGCGCGGCACGCGCGATATCTGGAAAAACCTGCTGCAGGACGATGCCGGCCCCGTCGGCCGGCTCTATTCGCTCTATTTCGAGACCGTGAAAGCAATGATGGCCCGGCGTGGCGTGCCCGGTCTCGATCCGGCACCGGATGCGCTCGACGACCTTCAGGGCTACAAGTTCATCATCACCTTCGCCGGATCGGGCTATCTCGAACGGCATGTCACCAAGACAGCCGCGCAGGAGCTGCTTGCGGGCCACGGTGAAGAACATCTGGCACTAATCGAACACGGCCTGCAGCTTGCGGACGACCGTATAACCGAGCGGCATCTAAGGCTCGATACCGGCTGCTGGGGCGATATTGTCGGCGGCATGATCCTGCTTTATCGCTTCCACACGACATTCGGCGAAACCGGAAGAGCGCTCGAAGCGACGGTGACGCCTTATATTCCCCGGTTCTTCCGCGCTTTTCCCAATCAGGAAAACGGCATCATCCTGCATATGCTGGAAAACCATCCGCAGGCGGTGGAGGAAATGGCCAGTCTGATCCGCCTACATCTTCCGGATGGAAACGACGGCAATTCCAGTCAAATGGAAAGCCTGTTTCTCGACATGCTCGGTTATTACGCGGACCGGAACAGGTTTACCCACAAGAACGGCAAGGCGATCCTGACGGCGGTCATGGCCGATATCGAGGACTGGCCGGTCGAAACCGTACGCGCCTTCGTCAATGCGGCCATACTCAAACCCCTGCACATCGCGCCGATGACACAGGAGGAGGCCGCCAGTGAAGTGCGCGGCACGGTCAATGCCTATAGAAACATGCTTGCCAAGCCGATCGAAGGTTCTCTCGGCATGTCTGCGGCGCAGCGCAAGCAGAATTACGAGGAAAGCCTCGGCGAAGCGGAAGCGGAGCTCAATCTGATCGAGACCGGTTTCGATCGCTGGCTGCAGAAACGCAACGTCAAGGCGTTCAAACGCATCGGCGTCTCGGCGACCACGCGGGCCATCATGCAGGCCGTCGTCAAACGCCTGCCGAAATCCGAGAAGGCCTCCGTGCAGGACGTGCTCGACGCCGCCGCAGCGGCTAAAGAAACCCAGAGAAAGAAGTTTCCGATGCCCGGCCGGGCCGGCAACCGTTTCAAGGATTTCGGGCTGAAACTACTGGTGATCGAGGAACTGATGTACCGGCAGAACCTGCTCCAGCCGAAATTCGACGTGCATGAGTTCGCTAAGGAATACGAGAAGCGGGAGATTTCCGTCGAAAGCGACGGTTATGCGATCATTCCGGAAGTGCAGCAATATTTCCGCGACCTTGCGATCGGCGACGACCTGCTTGCCAAGGTCGAGACGCTTCACCAGTCAAGCGGGCTGGATGGCGGGCCGGCCTTCATCGAACACCTCTATCCGTTCTGGGATCCAGGCGCCGGCGACGATGCCATTCCGGTGAAAAAGGGAGCGATCGACGATCTGGAGCTTCTGCCGAACCTCAAATCAATCAGCGGGCTGGAAAACAGCAAGCCTGCAAAAAATCTGTTGGCGGCGCTTCAGGCACACGGCATCCGACTGGTCAGCGAGGAAGAAGCAAGCTTTTGAAATTCAAACGAAAATATTGTCGTCAAAACGCATTTTGAAACTGTCATTTTACTGATGCAAGCCTGTGCAATTAGGCATAAGCTCGCTCTAGCAAAAGACCTGAGGGAGAATGTTCATGTCGTTTCTAGCCGGTTTTCAACCCATGACCCGCCGTTCGCTGCTCGGAGGCATTGCCGCCTCCTCGGCCCTCGTGATGCTGCATCCGTTCGCGGCGCGCGCCGCTGCCAACCAGGCGCATCTGCGCATCATGGAAACCACGGATATTCACGTCAACGTCTTCCCCTACGACTATTACGCCGACAAGCCGAACGACACGATGGGCCTTTCGCGCACCGCCTCGATCATCGATTCCATCCGCGCCGAAGCCGGCAACTCGATGCTGATCGACAATGGCGACGTGCTGCAGGGCAATCCGATGGGCGATTACATCGCCTATGAGCGCGGCATGAAGGATGGCGACAAGCATCCGGTCATCAACGCGATGAACACGCTGGGTTACGATGTCGGCACGCTGGGCAACCACGAATTCAACTACGGTCTGGACTTCATGTTCAAGACCCTGAACGGCGCGAACTACCCGATCGTCTGCGCCAACCTGACCAAGGGCAAGCTTGCCTCCGACCCGAAGAAGGACGAGTTGTTCTTCAAGCCCTTCGTGATCGTCGAAAAGAAGATCAAGGACGGCTCTGGTGCCGAGAGCACGATCAAGGTCGGCTTCATCGGCTTCGTGCCGCCGCAGATCATGGTGTGGGACAGTAAGAACCTCGAAGGCAAGGCGCAGACCCGCGACATCGTCGATGCTGCCAAGGCCTGGGTGCCGGTGATGAAGGAACAGGGCGCCGATGTCGTCATCGCGCTCTCCCATTCCGGCATCGACGGCGGCAGCCAGACGGACGGGATGGAGAACGCCTCGCTTTATGTGGCGGGCGTTCCGGGCATCGATGCGGTCTTTACCGGCCACCAGCATCTGGTCTTCCCGAACTCCAAGGATTTCGACGGCGTCAAGGGCGCCGATACCAAGAAGGGCACGCTGCAAGGCAAGCCGGCCGTCATGGGCGGCTTCTGGGGCTCGCATATGGGCCTGATCGACCTCTTGGTTGAAAAGGACGGCAACAAGTGGAAGGTGGTCGACTTCACCTCCGAAGCCCGGCCGATCTACCATCGCGACGAGGCCAAGAAGGTCGTCGCCGATGTCAAGGACAAGCCGGAAGTGGTGGCCGCCGCCAAGGCGGAACATGAAGCGACGCTCGCCTATGTCCGCCGCGCGGTCGGCAAGACTTCGGCGCCGCTCTACTCCTATTTCTCGCTGGTCGCCGACGATCCGTCGGTGCAGATCGTTTCCAACGCGCAGACCTGGTACATCAAGGACATGCTGAAGGAAGGCCAGTACAAGGACCTTCCGGTTCTGTCGGCCGCGGCGCCCTTCAAGGCCGGCGGCCGTGGCGGCGCGGACTATTTCACTGATGTGCCGGCCGGCGATATCGCCATCAAGAACGTCGCCGATCTTTACCTCTATCCGAACACGGTGCAGGCCGTGGTCATCACCGGCGCGCAGGTCAAGAACTGGCTGGAAATGTCGGCCGGCATGTTCAACAAGGTCGAGGCCGGCGCCAAGGACGCGCCGCTGCTCAACAACGATTTCCCGTCCTATAACTACGACGTCATCGACGGCGTGACCTACCAGATCGACCTGTCGCAGCCGACACGCTTCGACAAGAACGGCAAGGTGGTGAACGCGGACTCCAACCGCATCGTCAATCTGCAGTTCAACGGCAAGCCGATCGATCCGGCCCAGAAGTTCGTGGTCGTCACCAACAATTATCGCGCCGGCGGCGGCGGCAACTTCCCGGAAATCGCCGCCGACAAGGTGATCTTCGTGGCACCCGACACCAACCGCGACGTCATCGTCCGCTATATCGTCGCCCAGGGCACGATCAACCCGTCGGCCGACGCCAACTGGACGTTCAAGCCGCTGCCGGGCACGACCGCGATCTTCGAAACCGGCCCGAAAGCCCGCCAGTTCGCCTCGGCGGTCAAGGGCGCCAAGATCGAAGATGCCGGTGATGGCGAGAACGGGTTCGCGAAGTTCAGGCTGGTGCTTTGAGCTGAAATCACCGATGAGAGACGGCAGCTGCAAGGCTGCCGCCAAATCAGTGTAGACGGTGCACCGAGCTCCCTTCTTCCCCCTTGCGGGGAAGATGTCAGCAGAGCTGACAGATGGGGGTGGTGCCACGAACCCGACTTGAATTTGCTGAACCACCCCCGTCTGTCGCCGCTGGCGACATCTTCCCCGCAAGGGGGAAGAAGGGAGTATGCTGCACCGGCTCGCTTTCTGTTTTCCATTTTAAATCGCGGATTGATCCATCATGCCCACATTCCCCTTCCAGCAGGTCGACGTCTTCTCCCGCCAGCCGATGCGCGGCAATCCGCTGGCCGTCGTGGTGGGTGCCGATGGCCTGAGCGATGCGCAGATGCAGTCCTTCGCCAATTGGACCAATCTCAGCGAAACGACCTTCCTGCTCGAGCCGACAGATCCGAAGGCGAGCTATCGGGTCCGGATCTTCACGCCGAGCCAAGAATTGCCGTTTGCCGGTCACCCGACGCTCGGCAGCGCGCATGTGTGGCTCTCGCAGCAACAGACGTCGCCAACCGGAGATATCGTGCAGGAATGCGGCGCGGGCCTCGTCCGCATCCGCCGCGATGGCGACCGGCTTGCGTTTGCAGCGCCGCCGCTCAAGCGTAGCGGCCCGGTCGATCCGGCGCTGGTGGAGCGCATCGCCAAGGCCCTCAGCCTGCCGGCCAATCTGATCGAAGATGCCAACTGGTGCGAAAACGGGCCGGACTGGATCGGTGTCCGCCTGCCCTCGCGCGCCGATGTGCTCGCCGTCAAACCGGATTATGCCGCGCTTGCCGGCGCACGGGTCGGCCTTGTCGGGCGCTTCGATCCGGCTCAGGACGGCACTGAGGCCGTATTCGAGGTCCGCGCCTTTACCCGCAACGGTTATGAAGACCCGGTCACCGGCAGCCTCAATGCAGGCCTTGCCCAATGGCTGATCGGCACCGGTATTGCGCCTGAAAGCTATGTCGCCGCCCAGGGCACGGTTCTCGGCCGCGCCGGGCGCGTATATGTGGACAAAGTCGGCGACGACATCTGGATCGGCGGGGATGTGGTGACCTGTATCAAGGGTACGGTGGAGCTTTAGGCTACCCGATCAGATATCCGCGAGAAACGAAGAGGCCGCGGCCCGGACCCGATCAAGGTGCGTAAAAAGCGCGGCGTGCTCACCGCCTTCGATCCGGCAAAACCTTGCATGCGGGATGGCCGCCATCGCCCGCTCCGCATGGCCGAACGGCACGACCGGGTCGGCCGTGCCATGCACCACCAGAACCGGTTGCCGAACCTCGCCCAAAGGCAAATCCGGCAGGTCGCGGAACAGACCGACATCGTTGATCATCCCCGGCAGGCGCCGCTTGATCTCTTCGGCAACGCGTTCCTGAAATGCCAGAAAAAGATCGCCGGCCTGCGGATCGGCGAGCACCCTTGCCGCCAGCGCGGGGTCGCTGATCGACCATCTCGCCGTCTCCTTCGGGTCGCGCTGAACCTTTCGCCGGAGCCAGTTCTGCATGCCGGGGATCGCCATCAGCCACGTCACCATCCGGAGACGCCGCAATACGTGGGGCGGAATATCGAGACTGGCGGTGACTGCGGAGAACAGGATCAATGCCTTGCAACGGTCGGGATGCCGCGCAGCGAAGTGAATGGCGGACGGCCCGCCGGCAGAAAGACCGGCGACGACCGCCCGTTCGATGCCGAGCCTGTCCAGCAAGGCGGCATAGGCATCCGCCTGCTCTTCCGGCGTCCGGCCGATCGCGAGCGGCGTGCCTAGATATCCCGGCCGTGACAGCGCCAGAAAACGCCAGGGCTCCGGCTTGGGAAACAGCGCGCGTGCCAGGAGCCAGGATTGGTCGAAACCACCCAGGCCACCATGCAATGACAACAGGGCCTCGCCCTGCCCCGCATCGATATGCTGGATCGGGCCGGCGGTGGTCCGGGTGATAGAGGGTGCGGGCATGACCATGCCGCCCGCACCGATTTTGAAGGACAGGTTCATCGGCGCCTCATGCTGCCTTGGCGACAGCGCCGCCAATCCGCGACAGCAGCAACTTCAGTTCCGGCGGCGGCTTCTTCTCGATGCGGCGATAGTCGCTGCCGTCGCGCTTGCGCTGCATCAGCGCCAGGTCGACCATGTCGCGGCGCAGAAGTGCGGCATCGCCGAAGTGATGCAGGCCGTTCAGGAACTCGCTGATCTCGCGTTCGGAGAAGCTTCGGCCACGCGGGATTTTCGACCAGAGGAACCAGAGGCAAAGCTCCTGCTGCGAGCGCTTGGTCGGCCAGCGGACGAGCTTGCCCTCACGGTCGAAGACGCGCAGCGTATGCAGCACCCGCTTCTCGTCAGGCATCGGCTCGGGCGCGGCGGCGACGCTCCAGGTCGCAAGGACCTCTTCAGTCTTCCCGGCGGCACGAAAGTGCTGGTAGTTGCGGTAACCGGCGGCGCGGGCCAGGAGATTAAGCATCTCCAGATGGCTCGGCTTGTGGTCGAGCTTGTCGATTTCAGTGCGGATGGATTTGGCAAAGGCCGACAGATCGGCGATCGCCATCGGAAAGATGGATCTCGGCATGTCTTATCCTCGAACGTGCCGTTCCCGGAGTTGGGTGTCGGTGGTCGCCGGCTTTCGACTTCGGCACAGGATAAGTGCTGATCATCTTTTTGGATAGCAGGTTTAGCTTCCCTTGCGGGACGGCAACGCCTCGGTGAACTGCAGACCGTGGCTGCTCTTACAACGAAGCCGGCGATGCCGTCAACTCGCAGCTTATTGCCATCATAATCATGCTTCGCCGACTAACGATTTGCTGATAAAATTTACGGAATATGGCGTGAGGAGAACGCCCATGCTCGAGAAGACCAAAACCGCGCTCATCTATGGCGACGAACCGGGCCTGCGTTTCGCCGTCGTCCTCGACGGTCACGGCGGCTGCCGGACGCTGAACATTGCCGAGGCCTGCAGCTGGAAGCCGGAGGACGGCGTCGTCTGGCTGCATTTCGAGCGCGACCATCCGGCTGCTGCGAACTGGGTCAACAATGATGGCGGGTTCGATCCGCTGGTCGCCGAAGCGCTGCTGGCAGAAGATTCCCGGCCACGTGTCGAGCCGATCGACGACGGGCTGCTGATCATCCTGCGTGGGCTCTGCGCCGCGCCACCGGAGGACGTCACCGAAGCGCCGGACGATCTTGATCTCGTGCCTCTGCATATCTGGATCGACGAACACCGGCTGGTGACATTGCGCGACAGCGGCCACTATATCACCGCGCTGCGCGATATCCGGCTGGCGCTTGAGAATGGCAAAGGTCCGAAAAAGGCCGGTGAATTGCTGGCTCTCGTCAGCGACAAGCTGGTGCGCGACCTCGAACCGGTGCTCGACGGCATGGACGAGGAAGTCGACGAGCTGGACGACCTGATCTTCAAGGGCGAAGCGAGCGAGGTTCGCCTGCGACTGAAGCTGCTTCGCCGCCGCGCCGTGCAGCTGCGCCGCTATATGGCGCCGCAGCGCGATGCCCTGAACCGGATCGAACATGACGATGCGCCCTGGTTGAAGGAACGCGACAAGCTGCGCCTGCGCGAGGTGATCGACAAGCTGATGCGCTTCATCGAATATCTCGATGCGATCCGCGACCGGACCGGCATTCTGCATGACGACCTTTCGACGGTGATCGGTGAGCGGATCGCCCGCAATTCGAACCGGCTTGCGGCGCTCGCGGCGCTGCTCCTGCCGCCCAGCGTCGTCGCCGGCCTGTTCGGCATGAATGTCGGCGGCATTCCGGGTGTCGACGATACCTGGGCCTTCATCATCATCGTCGGCCTGGTCGTGGTCATCTCCGCTTTCACCCTATGGATATTGAAGCGGATCGACTGGCTCTAGGACCGTTCCGCTTTCTTCGAATCGCGAAATGGCTCTGGACTTTTCCTTTGCGCAATTGCGAACGCAAAACCGCTTCACACTTTGCTGGAATTGCTCTGAGGCCGGTTACTCCGCCGCGGCCGGCAGCGAATGCGGCTCTTCCAGGCCCAGCATCAGCTTGAAATCGCCATGGCTCGGGCAGGTCGAGAGGCGGCGCTTGAAGGCGTCCACCAACCACTGCCCGGCAGGTCCCGGCGGGCTCGAGGTCTTGGACATGGCATAAAGCGGATATTCGCTCTGCTCATAGGCTGGCAGATTGAGCGCCACAAGCTGGCCGCTCATGATGTCCTTGCCGGCGACGGAGGCCGGCAGACCGCCCCAGCCAAGACCGCCGCGGATCATCTCGTGCTTGGTCGAAATGTCGCTGATCCGCCAGGTCTTGTAGGAAAGAACATTGAAATCGCGGCCGTTGGTGAGGCCCGACTGGTCTGTGACGACCATCTGCACCTCTTCGCGCACATCCGCCATGCTCAGCGGCCGTTCGATCCTTGCCAGCGGATGGTCCGGTGCTGCGACGGGGATCATGAAGGAGTAACCGACCTTTTCCGCCGTCAAGGCGTCGTCCTGGCGCAGCAACGCGCCGCCGATGCCGATATCGGCTTTGCCGGAGAGCACCATGTCCATCACCATGCCGAGTTCACCGACATTGAGGTTCAGCTGGACACTCGGAAACAGTTCGCGGAATTCGCGCAGTTCGGCAACCACGGCTTCGACCGGCACCATGACGCTGAGCGCCAGCGACAACTCCGCCTCCAGCCCCTGCCTGATGCTCTTTGCCCTCGCCCGCATGACCTGCAGGTCGGCGACGATGCGCCGGGCATCGGTGAGCAACGCCTTTCCGGCTTCGGTCAGCCTCGGCTGGCGGGCACCGCTGCGTTCGAACAGCGGCACTTCGAGCTGGGCCTCCAGATTGCCGATCGTGTAGCTCACCACCGATTGCGCCCGGTTCAGCACGCGCGAGGCGGCCGAAAAGCTGCCGGTTTCGGCAACGGCGAGAAAGACCTGCAGCTGGTCGAGGGTCGGATTGGCATCCATGAGGGGTCATCCAAATTTTCGATAGATAGCTTCTAGATTATCTCAGTTTTATCGATGGAGGTCCATGCCTATGTTCTGTCTCGAGGCGAACGGGATCCACCGTTCCAACAAAATCCAAGATCTCCAGACAAGGAAAATAGCATGTCCTCCATCCTTCTCGTCACTTCCAGCCCGCGCGGCGATGAATCGCTTTCCTCGAAGGTCGCCCATGACCTCGCCAACAGCCTCAGCGCCCGCGACAACGGCACCTCGATCATCCACCGCGACCTCGGCGTCAACCCGATCCCGCATCTGGACAGCGTCACCACCTCGGCAATCCGCAAGGCTCCGGCCGACCGCAACCCGGAAGAAGCCGCAGCAGCCGACTATTCCGACAAGCTGGTTGCCGAACTGCTGGCCGCCGATACCGTGATCATCGGCACCGGCCTCATCAACTTCAACATCTATTCGACGCTGAAGAGCTGGATCGACAATATCGCTCGCGCCGGCCAGACCTTCAGCTACACGGCCGAAGGCCCGAAGGGCCTCGCCACCGGCAAGAAGGTCTATGTGGTGATGGCATCGGGTGGCGTCTATTCCGAAGGCCCGGCAGCCGGCATGAACCATGCCGTGCCATACCTCACCACCGTGCTTGGCTTCCTGGGCATGACCGATGTCGAAGTGGTTTACGTCGAAGGCCTGGCCTTCGGTCCGGAAGCCGCT
Source organism: Neorhizobium populisoli (assembly GCF_019430945.1). Lineage (GTDB taxonomy): Bacteria > Pseudomonadota > Alphaproteobacteria > Rhizobiales > Rhizobiaceae > Neorhizobium > Neorhizobium populisoli. The sequence continues at coordinate 425,134 of NZ_JAHYCB010000001.1, forward strand.
GAAAAGGCGATTGCCAGCGCCCAGCAGCGTAACCGGCAGCTCGCTCTGGCGGCCTAACTTCCCCCTGCCCCTGCCAGAGGCCCGACGAACCTGCCGAGACGGCCGTGGACATTGTCCCGGCCGTCGCTTTTTGCGCGGTACAGCCGCTCGTCGGCGCGGGCCAGCAGCAGGTCGAGCGTCTGGCCATCCTCCGGTGCCGTCGCGATACCCATCGATACGGTGACCGGACGCCCATCCGGCCGGATGACGTAGCGGCGGACATTCAGCCTGGCCCGTTCCGCCAAAGCGAGGGCGCCGTCGTGATCCGTGTTCGGCAAAAGCAGCACGAATTCCTCGCCGCCGAAGCGGGAGAGATGGTCGCTCGGTCGCGAGCCGATCTGCAGGCGCGACGCGACATCCTTCAGCACCTGATCGCCCCTCAGGTGGCCAAACAGGTCATTCACTTCCTTGAAATTGTCGGCATCGACGATAACGAGGCTGATGCAGCGATGCTGGTCGATACATTCGCGGATCAGTTTCGGCGCATCCGCCTCCAGCCTGCTGCGGTCGAACACCCCTGTCAGTCCGTCGATGCCGGTGCGCGCCAGGAGAGCCTGATAGCGCTCGCGAAAGGTCAGGTCGTTGAAGATATCGGTGATCTCGCGGCCCGACTTGGCCCGGCGCGGGATATGGTCGATGCGCAGATAGATCGCAAACATGACCGAATAGATGAGAACCGCGAGCAGCTTGGCGTAGAGACCACCGAAAAACACGGAGGGCGGCGCATCGAACAGGAAATGCAACGCGCTATAGAAGCCGATCTGGTCGAAGGTCAGCATCAATAGCCCGCTCAAGGCGAAGCGGATGACCACATGGCCACGCAGGATTTTGCCGATCCGCTCGTAGAGCAGGATGATGCCGATCGCGTCGATATAGAGCAGCGCCGTGCCCCAGACCATCAGCCAGCCCATCTCGTTGAGGAAAGCCATATCCGCCGGCCGGCCGCCCGGCAGCACGACGAGCTGGTGGGCATGCAGGATCTGCGCGATGCCGACGGTCAAGAGGTTGCCGAGGAAAAGCCCGTAGATCGGCTGGCGAACGGTAGCCGCATCCTCCTTGAGATAAAGGAGCAGGATCATCATCAGCTTGCCGGCAAAAAAGACCGAGGAACCGGGCGACACCGTGCCGAACGGCAGCTGGATGTAGAAGACCGCCGCCAGATAGGTTTCCATGAAATGCATGACGCCGAGCGCGGTCAAAAACACGCCGAGACCCAGCTGACGCCGGAAATGCAGGAACGTCGTCATCACCGCAAAGTAGATGGCGGCTTCGCACAAAAACAGATCAAGATTGAACCAGTGCATTGCGATCCGTCTTCAATCTCGAAGCCGTTACATTCCTGTAGCGGCTGGTGTTTCAGCGATTCTCCCGGCGTGCGGCATTATCTCGATTATGCATGCTGTTGCAACGGCTCGAAGTCGCCGTCATAGGCCGCGTAATCCTGAATTTCCGGCAGTTTCTTCGGCATGTTGCGCAGCTGGGTGGCAATCGTCGGGTCGATCTCGCGAAGGATGTCGGACACCTTGCTCGGCCGGCCGAGAAGGAAGCCCTGCAGTTCGTCGCAGCCGGCATGCGCCAGGAAAAGCGCCTGTTCCGTCGTCTCGACGCCTTCCGCGACGATCTTCATGCCAAGCCCCGTGCCGAGCTCGATGATGGTGCGCACGATCACCTGGGCATTTTCCACGATACCGATATTGTTGACGAAGCTGCGATCGATCTTGATCGTGTCGAAGGGATAACGGCTCAGATAACTCAGCGACGAATAACCGGTGCCGAAATCGTCAAGCGCGATCTGGAAGCCCATTCCCTTCAAGTCATTGAGGATCTGCACCGCACGCCGGTCGTCCTCGATCAGCACGCCTTCGGTAATCTCCAGCTCGAGGCGGTGTGGATCGGCGCCTGTCGTCTTTAACAGCGAGGCAAGGTCGGCGACGAAATCTGCGCGGCGGAACTGCAGCGGGCTGACATTGACGCTGATATGCCCTTCGACGCGCTCGAGAAGGCGGCAGGCCTCGGCCAGCACCCATTCGCCGAGCCGGATGATCTTTCCGGACGCTTCCGCGACGGGGATGAAGTCGCCGGGGCTGATCATGCCGCGCTTCGGATGGTTCCAGCGTAATAGCGCCTCATAACCGATAATGTCGCCATTCTCCGCATCGACGCGCGGCTGGAGGTAAAGCTCGAATTCTTCGCGCTGAAGGGCGATCTCCAGATCGACCTCGAGCGCACGGCGCTTCTCGATCAGATCGTTCATGCCATGCTTGAACATCCGGCAGGCATTACGCCCGGCATTCTTGGCGTGATAAAGCGCCACGTCGGCACAGCCGATCAGCGCATCCATGTCGGTCGCATGTTCCGGGCAGAGCGCGCCGCCGATGCTGACGCTGATATTGACCTGCTCGCCGTGACCGATATCGATCGGCGCAGCCATCACCGCCAGGACGCGGCTGCCGAAATCTTCAAGCTGTTCCGCCGTCGCGGCATAGGTGAAGATCACCGCAAACTCGTCGCCGCCGAGACGGGCGACGATGTTCTGAGGACCAGCCTCGGATTTCAGGCGGTTAGCCGCCTCGCGGATCACCGTATCGCCGGCCTGGTGGCCGTGAATGTCGTTGATATCCTTGAAACGGTCGAGATCGACCATGACCACGCCGCTGCTCACCTCTGCCGAACGCGCCACGAGGTCCGTCAGCCGCTCGGCAAACAGGGTGCGGTTGGGCAGGCCCGTCAGGGAATCATGCATGGCGAGATGCCGCATCCGGCCTTCGGCTGCCTTGCGCTCGCGCAGGTCGACCAGGCAACCGACGCGTACGATTTCGCCCCGATAGGTCATGTACCGGCCGCGCGCCTGAACCGGAATCCACTCGCCGACGGCGGTCTGTACGCGGATTTCATAGGAACGACCGTCGTCGTCCGTCATCATCTTGGCGATGATTTCCCGGTCGTCCTTGTCGAGAAAATCGAAGATCGGCTTGCCGATCAGATGGTCCATCGGATAACCGACCAGCTTCACAAGTTGCTCGTTGCCATCGACGATCAGGCCGTCGCGATGCATGACGATCGCCTCGAAAGTGGAGTTTGCGATCGCGGCGACGCGCTCGGCCTCTTCGTGGTCGCGCCGCATCTGCACCAGTTCGCCGCGATTACGCTCCTCCGCCTCGACATTGTCCATCAGGCGATTGAACAGGCCGGTCAGCTTCTCCGCCTCGTCGCCGTTGACGACCGGCAGCCGCTTGGTCAGGTCGGCATTGCCATCCAGAAGATCGGAAATCGCATTCTCCACATGGCCGACACCGAGACGGGTCGCGTGTTCGGCGATGTTCAAGCCCTCCTCCTCATCCTTGGCGGAAACGCGGATGCGCATCAGCCGGTCGAGGCTCCAGAAGAAGGCGTAGCCCAGGCCGAAGGACCAGTAGAAATTGATGCCCACGCCGACCAATTGCACATGTAGCTGCGCCAGTCGGCCGCCGGCCGGCAGAAGCTCGACCGGGGCCAGCAGCGCCAGAAGCAGGGTTCCGGCAACGCCGGCAAAGGCATGCACGCCGATCGCACCGACCGCGTCATCGATCTTCAGCCGCTTTTCGACGAAGGCATTTCCGAAGATCGCTACTGCCCCGCCGATCGCGCCGATGATCAGCGCATTGGCAGGATCAAGGATATGGCAGCCGGCCGTCACCGCGACGAGGCCGCCGAGCATGCCGGAATTGGCCTTTTCCGGCAGAATCACGCCATCCTGATAAAAACCGATGATATATCCCACGCAGGTGCCCATGCCGCCGGCAAGCACGGTGTTCATGATGATCGGCGCAATGCTTTCGGAGGCCGAAAGGGTCGAGCCGCCGTTGAAGCCGATCCAGCCGATGAACAGCAGAAGAGCGCCCGTCGTCGACAGGACAGGGCTATGGCCGGCGATCCGCACCGCCGTACCGTCCGCGTTGAACCGGCCGATACGCGGGCCGATGACCATGCAGGCGGCCAGCGCCACCCATCCGCCGGTCGAATGCACGACCGTGGATCCGGCAAAATCGACAAAGCCCATCTGGGCCAGGATGGCGGTGCCGTTTTCGAACAGGGCGGCACCCCAGACCCAGTGGACGAAGACCGGGTAGATGAGGCCCGACATCACCAGCGAACCGAACACATAGGCCGGCAGCTTCATGCGCTCTGCCACCGCGCCGGAGACGATCGTCGCGGCGGTGCCGCAGAACATTACCTGGAAGACGAAAAACGCCGACTGCCAGGGATCAATATTGCGCAGGAAATAGAAGTCGCCCTGCGTGCCGAAGGGCAATCCGCCCGATCGGCCGAAGGCAAGCATGAAGCCGACGGCGGCAAAGGCCACCACGCCGAAGACGAAATCGAGAAGGTTCTTCTGGGCGACGTTGATGGAATTTTTCGATCGCACCATGCCGGCTTCGAGCAGGAGGAAACCGACCTGCATCAGCATCACCAGACCGGCCGCGACGAGAACCCACGTCATATCCAGACGCGACGTGCTCGACACGGCGTCATCGGCGAAAGCGTAATGCGGCGCAAGCCAGGCAAAAAGCCCTAAGCCACTGAAACGCATCCAATATAAATGGCGTGATCGCATTAAGCCGACCGCTAAAAGACCACTGGTACAGCGGCCTACTCTAGGGTGCAGCCCTTAATTTTGAGTGTTGATCGCAATTTTGTTCACAATACGGAACAGATTATGCGTTGCGGGACTTGGCACCGTCGGAGAACAGCGATGCGCCATTCTGGTCGATGATCTGCTGGGCCTTCTTGACCGTGTATTCCACCGCGTCTTCCATCGACGTGAAGACATCGGCACGCACGAAGGTGCGTTCCAGGATCTCGCCGTTCACATCCTTCTCGATACGGCCTGCCAGCCGGAACTGGCTGCCTTCGCGGATCGGTGCCGGATGGATGAGGCAGCCGGCATACTCCACCGATTCTACCTTGGACGCGGGAGCCTCGGCGGACTTTGCGCCACCGGAGAACATCGACAGGATATTGGACAAGAACGAAGCCATGGCGGCTGACTAGCATATTCCTTTGTAGGCCGGAAGCGGGGCGGCCAAGGAAAAGACGCGATCGAACGTCTGAGGAGATATCCGACCGATCCGGGAGATTTCGCATGAAATGGAAAATCGTCGCTGCCCTGCCCGTTGCCGCGATCGGTGCCCTGTGGATCGGCAATACGGCGATGTTTTCGCACTTTCCAGAGGACCGGGCGTTGAGGATCATCGCCCATCGCGGCCAGCACCAGATCTTCGACCGGACCGACCTTGCAAACGACACCTGCACGGCGAGCCGGATTTTCCCGTCTACCCATCCCTATCTGGAAAACACGATCGCCGGCATGAAGGCAGCCTTCGATGCGGGTGCGGATATCGTCGAACTCGACGTTCACCTGACCCCGGATAGGCAGTTCGCCGTCTTCCACGACTGGACGCTCGACTGCCGCACTGAGGCCAAGGGCGTGACCGAGCTAACGCGGATGAGCGTGTTGAAGACGCTCGACATCGGTTACGGATATACGGCTGATGGCGGCAGGACTTTCCCTTTTCGCGGCAAGGGCGTCGGGTTGATGCCGACCCTGCCCGAGGTTTATCAGGCGCTGCCGCAGGGTCGTTTCCTCGTCAATTTCAAAAGCCGGCGGGTGGAAGAAGGCGAGGCACTGGCGGCACTCGTCAACGATCAACCTGCCTTCCGTAACGTAACCTTTGGCGTTTACGGCGGCGACCGGCCGACGGAAAAAAGCATGTCTCTGATCAGCGATCTGCCGGGTTATTCGGCGTCTTCCGCCAAATCCTGCCTTCTCAATTATCTGGCGTTTGGCTGGAGCGGTTATGTGCCGGAAGCCTGTCGCGGCGGTCTGGTGCCGGTGCCGGCAAATTATGCCTTCCTGCTTTGGGGATGGCCGCAGCGCTTTTATGGGCGAATGCAAGCAGCCGGATCGGATGTCGTGCTGCTCGGCCCGTTCGAGACCGGCGATAGCGGCAGCGCCGGTATCGACGATGCTGCTGCGTGGGATCTGGTGCCGGACGGCTTTCCCGGGCTGGTCTGGACGAATGTGATCGAGAAGACAAAGCCGGAAGTGGAGCGGCGCGGGTTTTGCGCTCGGACGGCGAAGCCGGTGATATGTGGTCGGTAGATTTTTTGTGACGTGAAATGCCTTTATTCTCGCGATCGAGGTGTGGAGGCAGTGGAAGGAGAGCACGGCGGTGCCGCGATCTCCGTTTCTTCCCCCTTGCGGGGAAGATGTCGCCAGAGGCGACAGATGGGGGTGGTGCCACAAACCCAACATAGAATATGCTGAACCACCCCCATCTGTCTGCTCCGCTGACATCTTCCCCGCAAGGGGGAAGATGGGAGTGCGTGGTACCACTTCACCTTCAATATGCGACTACGTGCTATTTTCACGGAGATCCAAATGCGGAGGATATCGTTTTCGTGGCGGCTCATCCTTTACGCCTTGCTGGTGTTGATAATCGGCACCGGCTTTCTCCTCACCCAAGGACCACGCATGCCGCCTGAAGGATTTCCGGTTTTCGACAAGGCAAATCTCGGCACCGACCTTGATGCCTATCTCGCCGCCAGCGAACGCCGCTATCCGGATATCCGGCCGGGCGATGCGAAACTCATCCTCTGGGCCGATCCGGCAACCAAGGCGAAGACGCCGTTCTCGATCGTCTACCTGCATGGCTTTTCGGCATCGGGGGAAGAGTTGCGCCCCCTGCCCGACAAGGTCGCCGCCGCACTCGGCGCCAACCTGTTCTTCACCCGGCTTGCGGGCCATGGCCGCAGCAGCGAGGCGATGGGCGAAGCGCGGTTGGAAGACTGGCTGGCGGACTTTTCCGAAGCACTCGCCATCGGCGAGGCATTGGGCGAACGCGTCATCCTGATGGGCACATCGACCGGCGGCTCGCTCGCGACACTGGCGCTTGCCGACCCGAAGATCGCGCCGCGCGTCTCCGCCGCCGTGTTCTTCTCACCGAATTACGGCATCAACAGCTTTGGCGCCTTCCTGCTGACGACGCCGATCGCACCGCAGCTCTCACGCCTGCTGATCGGCCCGACACGCAGTTTCGCGCCGTATAACGAGGGACATGCTGCGCATTGGACGACGCAATATCCGACCAGCGCGCTTCTGCCGATGGCGGCGCTGGTGAAGCTGTCGGTCAACGGCCCGGTCGAGCAGGTCCGAACGCCTGCCCTCTTCGTCTATTCGTCGCTGGACCATATCGTCAGGCCCGACAAGGTGCGCGACGTCGCCGGCCGCTGGGGCGGCCCACACGAGATCTTCGACGCCGGCAAAACGGACGATCCCAGCAATCACGTGATTGCCGGCGACATCATGTCTCCCGGCACGACCGGCGCTCTGGCCGACCGCACAATCAGCTGGCTGAAATCGACGCTTGGCGTCAGATGACCAGATTGGCGAGAATCTCGTTCTCGGTAATATCCTCATAGCCGAGGCCGGCCGTCTCGAAACGTTCGACGAGGCCTGCGAAATTCTCCGGGTTCGCCGTTTCAATGCCGATCAGGATCGAGCCGAAATTGCGGGCCGATTTCTTCAGGTATTCGAAACGGGCGATATCATCGTCCGGGCCGAGCAGGTTGAGAAAATCGCGCAGGGCGCCGGGGCGCTGCGGCAGGCGCAGGATGAAGTATTTCTTCACCCCGGCATACCGCATGGCGCGTTCCTTGACGTCCGGCAGGCGCTCGAAATCGAAATTGCCGCCCGAGACGACGCAGACCACCGTCTTGCCGGCGAGCTTTTCTCGGCCCAAAGCCTCGAGCACGGTGATCGACAGCGCGCCGGCCGGTTCCAGCACGACGCCTTCGACATTCAGCATTTCGGTGATCGTCACGCAGATGGCATTTTCCGGCATCAGCATGACCTGATCGGCTGAGAACGTCTTCAGCGCCGCGAAATTCAGGTCGCCGATGCGCGCCACCGCCGCCCCGTCGACGAAATTGTCGAGTTTTGCGAGCGTGATCGGTTCGCCGGCGAGCAGGCTTTTCTTCAGGCTCGGAGCGCCTTCCGGCTCGGTGAAGATGAAGTTTTCGGGCGCCACGACGTCTTTCAGATAACCGGTCGTGCCGGAGGACAGGCCACCGCCGCCGACCGGCAGGATGACGAGATCGGGGATTACGCCTTCCGGCAACTGGTCGACGATCTCGGCCGCCACTGTCGCCTGGCCCTCGATGATGTCACGGTCGTCGAAGGGCGGCACCATCATGCCGCCGGTCTCTTCCACATGCTTGCGGGCCGCCGCATAGCACTGGTCGAAAATATCGCCGATCAGCCTGATGGTGATGAACTTGCCGCCGAACATGCGGGTCTTGTCGATCTTCTGCTGCGGCGTGGTGACCGGCATGAAGACGACGCCCGGCACTTCGAAATGGCGGCAAACGAAGGCAAAACCCTGCGCATGATTGCCGGCGGAAGCGCAGACGAAGGTCCGGTCTTTTGCACCAGCCGCGATCGCCTTGCGGAAGAAATTGAACGCCCCGCGGATCTTGTAGGAGCGCACCGGCGAAAGATCTTCGCGCTTCAACCAGATGTCGGCGCCATAACGGCGGCTGAGATGCTCGTTCATCTGCAGCGGCGTTTCGGGGAAAATTTCCCGCATCGCCGCCTTGGCTTCGTCCACTCCGGCTTTACTTACGCCTGCTTCGGTCACTTCGGTCATCCATTGAAATCAAAGAACGGCCCCGCTATGCCATAGGCGAAGGGGTGGTGACAAATATCTTTCCGTCGCACCGCAACAGGACCACCACAACAGGCCCAGCGCAGCAAGGATGACTTTTTGAACGCCAGCCTCTTTCGCTCGGTCATCTACATCACGGCGCTTTCGGCGCTCTATCTTTCCGCTGCGATGTTCATTCCGGCGCTGATAGACCTTTATTACGGTCATCCCGACTGGCAGGTCTTCGCCATGTCCGGCTTCATGGTCGGCGGCTTTTCGGCAGGTGCCGCACTCGCCACCCGCGGCGAGCCGCCGGTCTTCAACAAGCGCCTCGGTTTCCTGCTGGTCAATGTCCTGTGGATCATGTTCTCGGTGGTCGGCGCCATTCCGCTTTACCTCGCGGAATATCCGACGACGTTTGCCCAGGCGCTGTTCGAATCGGTATCCGGCATTACCACGACCGGTTCGACCGTGATGGTCGGGCTCGACAGCCAACCGCCGGGCATCCTGCTCTGGCGATCGCTGCTCACCTGGCTCGGCGGCATCGGCATCGTCGGCCTCGGGCTTTTCGTGCTGCCGTTCCTGAAAGTCGGCGGCGCCTCGATCTTCAAGCTCGAATCATCGGAGACCAACGATAAGCCCTTTGCCCGACTTGCGAGCTTCACCCGTGCGTTTCTCGCCGTCTATATCCTGCTGACGATCGCCTGCACTGTCGCCTACGACATGGCCGGGATGAATCATTTTGATGCGCTGAACCATGCGCTGTCGACGGTCGCCACCGCAGGCTTCTCGACGCACGATGCGTCTTTCGGTTATTTCAAGGATAACCAGGCCATCCTGATTTTCGGCACTGTGTTCCTGACCATCTGCAGCCTACCATTCTCGGTGCTGATCCTGCTCGCCATGCGCGGCCGGATGGATACGCTGCGTGATCCGCAGATCATTGTATTCCTCGGCTATCTCTGCGGGTTTTCGATCGCGCTCGGCGTGTACAATCATCTGCGCAACGGCGTGGAACTGGATTATGCGCTGATCCACTCCTTCTTCAACATGTCCTCGATCCTTTCGACCGGCGGTTTTGCCAGCGACGACTATACGCTTTGGGGTCCCTTCGCGATCATGCTCGCCTTTTTCGCGACGTTCATGGGCGGCTGCTCGGGCTCGACCGCCGGCGGCATCAAGGCCTATCGTTTCGTGGTGATGTTCAACAGTGCGCGGGCCGGCCTGAACAAGCTCATCTATCCGAGCGCCATCTATCCGGTGCGTTACGGCGCGATGACGATCGATGCCGAAACCCAACGCGGCGTTTTCCTGTTCGTCAGCCTGTTCCTGTTTCTCTGGGTGGTCGGCAGTCTCGGCATGACGATGCTCGGCTACGATATCCTGACATCGCTGTCCGGCGTTTTGACCTGCCTGTCGAATGTCGGCCCCGGCATCGGCTCGATCATCGGCCCGGTCGGCAATTTCTCGACGCTCAGCGATCCGGCGCTCTATCTCCTGTCGGTGATGATGCTGCTCGGCCGCCTGGAAATCCTGACCGTACTGGTGCTGCTCACCCCGGCCTTCTGGCGTTATTGACGCAGCTAACGCTTGGATCGATCAGGATCTTGGGTTCCATGTGCCGGTTGCCGGCACCCGCAGAAACCGGATCGGCCCTTCCGGCCTGTCGTCATCGAAAACCGCGCAGGCAAGCTCGCCACCGAAGACGCAGCCGGCATCGATATTGGTGCGGTTGTCGATCGTCATCGGATTGCCCGTAACCGGCGTATGGCCGTGGCAGAGATGGCGGTCCCAGAAATAACCGGTCTCGTTGCCGCGATAGCGCTTCCAGATCAGATCGCGCTCCCGCTGCCCGTCGAGCGGCAAGGCTTCGTCGACCCCGGCATGCACGAAGATGCGATGCTCATCGACATGGATCGTCGGAAGACTTGCGCACCATGCCATCACCTCATCAGGCACGCTGCCGCCGAAGGATTCCATCGTTTCATATCCGCCGTTCTCCAGCCATGAGACCATCTCCGCCCCATCCTCGGCATGGGCCTTCACCATCCAGTCTTCGTGATTGCCCTTGAGTGCCGTCCAGCGCCAGCCCTCCTTCTTCGGTCCGGCCATGACGAACTCGACCACGCCACGGCTTGCCGGTCCGCGATCGATATAATCGCCGATGAACACGACATGGCCGGACGGCGCCTGGTATTCGATGTGACCCAGCATGTCCTTCAGCTCGGACAGGCAGCCATGGATATCGCCGATGGCAAAGGTGAAGCTCAAGATATCCTCCAAAGTGAACGATATGGTGCTGGAATAAATCTCGAAATGGAAACGGACCCGCAGGCGCACGCAGGCTTGATACGACATGAATTGGTGCGGACGGCGGGGATCGAACCCGCATGACCATAGGCCGAGAGATTTTAAGTCTCTTGCGTCTACCAGTTTCGCCACGTCCGCCACGCACCCTGTTTCTTGGACTCGTCATAAATCGTCAAGCACTGAAATCGCAGAAGTCGTACCTGAGAGGCAAAAAACAGGTTCTCAGGGAAACGCGAGCCTGGGCACAGTAATCGGAAACCTCTCCCGGACAGAGGATTGACCGAAAGTCTCCTTTTGGTGACAATCCCATCATCACCGTGGCGGATATGGTTGTCGTGAGGCAGGCATGAGGCATTGGATGCGCGTGAATGCAGCGCTTTTCGTTCTCGCAGGCCTATCGGCCGATCTCGCCCTTGCGGCAGACGACGACCAGGCGCGGCTGCAGGCCTACAGTTCGCTTCTCACCGGCGCCCCGCCGTCGATGGCGATGGATGGGGAGATCAAGCCCGGGCGGCAGATCAATCTGACCAACGGAGTGCTGAAGTTCGGCCCCAAGACGGGCCAGCGCTTTGCCTCTGGCGATCTGCTTTCGCTCGGACCGGGACAATGCATCGTCCAGAAGCTGATGATTAGCCAAGGCGACAAGGACTGGGCGCAGACGAGCCTCATCACCTATGATTTCAGCCGCGTGCAGAAGCTGCGTTATCTCGCAGACGATGACGATTACGAGAAGGCAGAGTCTCGAAAGCCGGACGATCCGAAGGTGACGACGATCTGGATCGAGGGCGACAACCTGCATTGCCAGCAGGTGATGCATATCGACCCCGCCAAGCCGCAGCATTTCGAAGTCTGCGAAAAATCCTGGACGGTGATCCTCACCGAGCCCGACGACAAGAAGGCGGCGATGGCGGCGCTCGATATGATCGGCGCCAGATGCTTCAAGAAATGATCTGCCGAAATTAATTCTATCAAACAAACGTAAGCGCGGCCCGAAGACCGCGCTTTCCTTATAGCATTGCCGAAAAATCAGGCCGAGAGCTTGGCGGCCAGCTTGGCGACATGCGCGCCCTGGAATTTTGCGGCTTCCAGCTCGATTTCCGAAGGCTGGCGCGAACCGTCGCCATTGGTGATGGTGGAAGCGCCGTAAGGGGAGCCGCCCTTGACTTCCTCGGTACCCATCTGGCCCTGGAAGGCATAGGGAAGACCGACGACAGCCATGCCCTGGTGCAGGAAGGTCGGGATGAAGCCGAGGATGGTCGATTCCTGGCCGCCGTGCTGGGTAGCCGACGAGGTGAACATCGAGCCGAGCTTGCCGACCAGCTTGCCCTGCGCCCAGAGGCCACCGGTTTGGTCCCAGAAATTGCGCATCTGCGAAGCGACCGTGCCGAAGCGGGTGCCGGCGCCGACGATGATCGCGTCATACTGGTCGAGTTCGCTCGGGCTGGCGATTTCGGCTTCCTGGTCCATCTTGTAGTAGGAAGCCTTGGCGACCTCTTCGGAAACCAGTTCCGGAACGCGCTTGACGGTGACGTCGGCACCGGCCGATTTTGCGCCTTCGGCGACGGCGTAGGCCATCTTCTCGATATGGCCGTAAGCGGAATAATAAAGGACGAGAACCTTCGCCATGATCTTCTCCAATCGTGTCTTGTTTTGAAAAGGCCAACAGCGGCCAGAACCTGAGGCTACAAGTAGCCGGTTCGGCAGGTTTGGACAGTCCCGCCATGCCTGACGCACTGTTCGCTTTTTGAAGACGATTTCCTGCTTGCGGATCACAAATCCGTAACGAACAGGCTTTTGCACCGACTATCGAAAAATCCGCTTCTACGTGGAAAAATTTGGGCTTAGGACTGATGCCGCTTCATGAAGGACAATCCGATGTCAGATACATCCATCGTCACCGCCGCCATGCTCGCCATTGGCGACGAGCTTCTCTCCGGACGCACCAAGGACAAGAATATCGGTCATCTCGCCGATCTCCTGACGCTGTCCGGCATCGATCTCAAGGAAGTGCGGATCGTCGCCGACGAGGAGGACGCGATCGTCGAGGCGCTGAATGCGCTGCGCGGGCGCTATGACTACGTCTTCACTTCCGGCGGCATCGGCCCGACCCATGACGACATCACCGCCGATGCGATCTCCAAGGCGTTCGGCGTGCCGTGCATCTACGATCCGGACGCGATGACCCTGCTCGGCGACATGTACGAACGCCGCGAGATGGAGTTCACCGATGCCCGCAAGCGCATGGCGCGCATGCCGGAAGGCTCGAAGCATATTCCGAACCCCGTCTCGACGGCGCCGGGCTTCATCATCGGCAATGTTTACGTGATGGCCGGTGTGCCGCAGGTTTTCCAGGCGATGGTGGACAATGTGCTGCCCATGCTCCGTTCAGGGGCGAAAATGCTGTCGCGAGGAATCCCCTGCCCCTATGGCGAAGGCGATATCGGCACGCTGCTTTCGGCCGTGCAGAAGGCGCATCCGGAAACCAGCATCGGCTCCTATCCGAAATATGACGGGCAGCGGTTCTCGACCGAGATCGTCGTGCGCGCCCGCGATGCGGCGGTGCTGGATGCAGCCGCCGATGCGGTGGTGGCGATGATCGCCGGCATCGAAAGCGCCAGGACGCCGACCAATCCGACCGCGGACGCTTAAAAGGTTCCTGCGGCATTCGGCCTCTGCGCATTGCGGAGGCCTCCCTCCTTGACCGGGATCAAACTGCGACACACGTATTTATCTGACACTGGTTCCAATTCGTGGAAACCAGCCGATGAGGAGATACCGACATGGGCTACAAGACCATACTCGCCGTTCTCGACACGCCGCAGAATGCCAAGCAGATCACCGATTTCGGGATCTCGCTGGCCGAACAGTTCTCCGCCCACCTGATCGGCGTGCATGCCGAGACGCTGGCTGCCGTGCCGCTGATCGCACCGATGGAAATTCCCGATCCCGCCGCGGTTCAGGTGTTGCAGGAAGTGGCCCAGAAGGAAACCGCCGAAGTGCAGCGCATTTTTGGCGAACTGACGGCAAGCCAGGGCGTTTCCACCGAATGCCGCAGCTTCATGTCGTCGGCGGGTTACGGGTCGTCCTCGGTGATGGAAACGGCGCGCAGCGTCGACCTGATCGTCGCCAGCCAGAGCGATCCGGCACATGCGGATCATCGCGCCGACCTTGAAACCTTCCTGTTCGAAAGCGGCCGGCCGATGCTGCTCGTGCCCTATACGATGAAGGTGGTGCAGCCGGTCAAGCGGGTGCTGGTCGCCTGGAACGGCTCGCGGGAAGCCGCGCGTGCCACATTCGATTCCATGCCTTTCCTTAAGGCGGCCGAAAGCGTCGAAGTGCTGGTGATCGACCCGCCGGAGCGCGGCGACCAGACGCCTGAGCTCGCCGGCACCGAGATTGCCGCGGCACTTTCCCGCCATGGCATCAATGTGACGCTGACGACGCAGCAGAGCGGTGGGCTGTCTGCCTCGGCGGTGATCGAAAACCGGTTGACGGAAAACAGCATCGACCTGCTCGTCATGGGCGGTTATGGCCATTCGCGCTGGTGGGAAATGCTGTTCGGCGGTGTTACCCGCAACCTGCTCGATTCGATGACGGCGCTGACGCTTCTGTCGCGCTGATGACGCACATCATGCGTCGCCCATCATAAACGGTGGGCGACGCTGTTCAAAACCTTGCGCTTCTGCCCTTATTGCCGCTATTAGCGAGAGCCAACGAAGCTCTTGCACTTGGCAAACCGACATGTCTCTTCCTGAAAAAGCATTTCCCGTTTCCTGGGACCAGTTCCACCGTGACGCCCGCGCGCTCGCCTGGCGGCTTGCCGGCCTCGGACAGGAATTCCGCGCCATCGTCTGCATCACCCGTGGCGGCCTGGTGCCGGCGGCGATCATCTCGCGCGAACTCAACATCCGCCTGATCGAGACGGTCTGCATCGCCTCCTACCACGATTACGTCAACCAGGGCGAAATGGCGCTCCTGAAGGGCATCACGCCGGAACTCTCCAAGGATGAAGGCCTCGGCGTTCTCGTCGTCGACGACCTGACCGATACCGGCAAGACGGCGTCGGAAGTGCGCGCCATGCTGCCGAAGGCACATTTCGCCTGCGTCTACGCCAAGCCCTCCGGCGTGCCGACCATCGATACGTTCGTGACCGAAGTCAGCCAGGATACCTGGATCTACTTCCCCTGGGACATGGGCTTCACCTACCAGGAGCCGATCGCCAAGGGTGCCAAGGGCTGATCACGAGCCCATATGGTTTCCAGCAAAAAGCCCCGGCGCCGCATGGCGCCGGGGCTTTTCCGTTTCAGACGATCAGGAAGTCGTTGTAGGTCAGGCCGAGATTGACAGTGAGATGGGCGATCAATGTCGAGCCGCCGGTCGCCTTGCCATTGTTGTCGTAGAAGAGATTGCCGGTATCTGTCTCGTAGATCAGATAATCGTCATTATCCTTGGCAAGACCGTCGGTGCCCTTGACGAAATTGCCGGTCAGGATCGCGCCAACGGTCGTGAAGACCGTAAAGATCGCGTTCTCGAGCAGGATCGTGTCGTCGGCCACGACAAAATCGGTAATGTTGTCGACATTAGTGCTGGCGCTCAGCGCGGCGTTGAACAGGAAGCTGTCGACTCCCGCTCCACCGGTGAGGGTGTCCTTACCGGCTCCGCCGATCAGTTTGTCATTGCCGGCACCGCCATTGAGAACATTGTCCGCCTCGTTGCCGGTGATCGTGTTGCTCAGGCCGTTTCCGGTGCCGTTGATCTTGGCCGTGCCGAGAAGCGTCAGGTTCTCGATCGTCGCATAACCTGCCAGCGAACGGCTGATGGCCGAGGTGATCGTATCCACGCCGGAGCTGTCGGTGACGCTGTCGCTTTCGGCGCCGAGCACATAGGTGTCGTTACCCGCTCCGCCGTTGAGAATATCGATGCCGGTCAGGCCGTCCAGCGTATCGTTGCCGTTGCCGCCGACCAGCGTGTTCTTGCCGGACGTGCCGCGGATGACGTTGTTGAGATCGTTGCCGGTGCCGTTGATGTCGCCGGTGCCGAGCAGCGTCAGGTTCTCGATCGCCGTATAGCCGGTGAGCGAGCGTGTGATCGTCGAGGTGATCGTGTCGCTACCGGCAGAATCGACGATGCTGTCGCTTTCAGAGCCGAGGACGTAAATGTCGTTGCCGGCTCCGCCGTTCAGCGTGTCGACGCCGGTCAGGCCGTCCAGGGTGTCGTTGCCGTTGCCGCCGACCAGCGTGTTCTTGCCGGACGTGCCGATGATGACATTGTTGAGGTCGTTGCCGGTGCCGTTGATATTGCCGGTGCCGAGCAGTGTCAGGTTTTCGATCATCGCATAGCCCGCCAGCGAGCGGGTGATGGTCGAGGTGATCGTATCCACGCCGGAGCTGTCGGTAATGCTGTCGCTCTCGGCGCCAAGCACGTAGATGTCGCTGCCCCCGCCGCCGTTGAGAATATCGATGCCGGTCAGGCCGTCCAGCGTGTCGTTGCCGTTGCCGCCGACCAGCGTGTTCTTGCCGGACGTGCCGATGATGACATTGCTAAGATCGTTGCCGGTGCCGTTGATATTGCCGGTGCCGAGCAGCGTCAAGTTTTCGATCATCGCATAGCCCGCCAGCGAGCGGGTGATGGTCGAGGTGATCGTATCCACGCCGGAGCTGTCGGTAATGCTGTCGCTCTCGGCGCCAAGCACGTAGATGTCGCTGCCCCCGCCGCCGTTGAGAATATCGATGCCGGTCAGGCCGTCCAGCGTGTCGTTGCCGTTGCCGCCGACCAGCGTGTTCTTGCCGGACGTGCCGATGATGACGTTGTTGAGGTCGTTGCCGGTGCCGTTTATATTGCCGGTGCCGAGCAGTGTCAGGTTCTCGATCGTCGTGTAAGCGGCAAGCGAGCGGGTGATCGTCGAGGTGATCGTGTCCACGCCCGAACTGTCGTTGACACTGTCATTCTCCGCGCCGAGCACATAGGTGTCGTTGCCGGCCCCGCCGATCAGGGTGTCGACGCCGCCGCGGCCGTCAAGGACGTTATTGGCGGAATTGCCATAGATCGTATCATTGCCGGAACCGCCAATCGCATTTTCGATGACGGCACCGAAGGCGATCGAGACATTGTTGAGGAAGCCGCCGATATTGGAAAACTTGCCCGCATTGAGGTCGATCTTCTGTGCCATCGAAAAGCCCGAGGCGTTCAGCGTGTCGGTACCGCCCGCATCCCAGATACATACTGCCGGATCGGTGTTCTTGGTAAAGTCGAAAACGTCGCCGGTATTGGCACCGAAACCGTAGATGGAATTGCCCGTGCGGGTCGCGGTGTTGACGCCATAGAGCTGCTGGACGGCGAGAATGTCGTAGAGCATCAGCGTATCGGGATAGTTCCGGACGTTCGAGCCGTTCGTTTCATGCGAGCCGAAATAGCTCATGACGGTGTATTGCTCGGAATCCTGGATGAACTGCGCATTGTTTGCGTAGCTGATTGCGAGGCCCGGAGCCGCGGCATATTCACCGGGATGCGCCAGGCCCAGCGCGTGGCCGATTTCATGCAGCAGGGTCGAATATTCCCAGCTGCCCCGCCCCAGCGACGTGGTGGAAACATATTCGTTGTTGAGGTTGACGTCGCCATGGGAGAATTGCGAACCGGTGGCGGTCGAATAGGGATAGGACGCATAAGCGCCGGCGCCATCCGCATTGGTCTTGTAGGCCGAGAACAGCATTGTCGCATTGTCGCTGCGACCGCCGGGATTGACCTGGGTGAAGGTCACTCCCGATACGTCGGCGAAGTCTCCAAGCGCCATGGCCGATGCGGCAACCTGTTGCGCCGAGAGCGGGATGAAAGCCCGCGCGCCGCCCTGGGCATCCGTCTGGCCCGGATTGGTGGCGCGGGCAGCCCAGGTCAGATTGACCCCTTGGCCGGCAGCGCCCCAGTTGAAACCGAGATGCCCGTCATGCGGATAGGCATTGCGCTGCAGCGTCGCGGCGCCCATCTGCTCGTCGTAGAGAGCTTTGGTGCCGGTGGTCGCCGACACGCCGTAGCGGCCGGTCCCGCCGGAACCTGCAACGCCCAGATAAAAAGTTCCGGTCGAGGTTGCGGTGAACGTCATGGACGACCAGTAGTCCGGGCCACTGTCATCATCGGTCCGCAGGCTCGCTCCGGCACTGTTGCGGAGCGTCAATACGGGATCGCCGAGACCGACGGCGCCGTTGCCGGAACCGGTAGCCGCGAATGTATAGGTCTGCCCTGCAACGAGATCGACGCGGAACCAGTCCTGATCGGAGGTCGAGGAAATCGCGCCCTGCCCCGTCTGGCCGACCTTCAGCGTATAGGTCGTTCCGCTGCCCGCTGCCGCATCCGTCGTCTCGATGACATTCGGCATTCTATCGTCCCCTGTCGCGATGGATTTCTTGCTCGAAAATTCCTGGCATGCACGTCACTCGTCAGGTCCGCTATGGGTCCGGCACCGCACGCCCTTCGCCGGCGCAGACTGCCTTTGCATGCCGCTGCGCTTCGGCTGCGAGCTCGCGGTTGCGCTTCGGCGGCATCAGCGGGCTTCCTGCCCTTGCCTCCTTCAGACGGCGCATCGCGCTGTCGCAGGTCTTTTCCTGGAAAGGCCGTTCCGGATTGGGAAGCGAGATCGCGGCGGCGGGCATGCTGCCCAAAATGAGAATCACCGAACAGAGCGACAAACACCGATTGAGGCGCGTCGCCTTCATGCCGGACTGATTCGCATCCCTCTCGCCCAAGACGCCTCCATGCGCCGTGAAAAACGGTTTTCCATGAAAACCCCATAACGCGGCCAGCATGGCCGAGCCTTGTGCCCGATCCTTACCACCGGAACGATTACCATTCGACAAACACGCAGCCGCGCGGTTCGGGCGTGCCCGAAAAACGGTGCAGCCCCCAACACACTCCTAATAGTGGACGAGGATATTCACAGGATGTGTCAATTCGGCACGACATTTGGCGTTTCGGCCGACACAGACGGGCGACATGACACCCTCCAGTCACGAAATGTTTCGCAAGTTCCCTGCAGCAAGCTTCAGGTCATGCCCGCAAATGCCTGAGATTCCTGAGAGATTTTTCATCCCCGTTATCCACAGCCAAAAAGCACAATATCTTGTGGTTATAAAAGCGTTGCAATCTACGCCTTGACGAATCTCTCGCATCGGCCGAATGTGGTTTTTATGTTGCGGCGGCGACTGGACCGGAAGTAACGAGGCCGGTTCTTTTTCGAGCTTAGCGGATCAAAACACCCGGATTCCGGCCATGAAGGACGGTTTGCGGACGGGTCCCTGCGTGCGCTCGATTTCCGCTCCGAAACGACGGCTTGGACTGGCGGAAACTTTCTGTTAACACTACATGTAGTATGTTGCAGCCGTCATCACCACAGAATACAGGGTAAACATCTCCGGATGAATCACCTGGAACTGGAACTTGGAACCGGCTCAGCGCGTCGACCCGCGTGAACCGGAGCGGCAAAACTTGCGCCTTCTTGGATAGGGCGCCAACTGACGAGGGACTTGAAGACAATGCGTATCGAACGTCGTTTCACCAAGCCGGCTACCGGCGCCTATGGAGAGATGGAATTCCGCAAGGCGGTCAGCGAGATCCGCAATCCGGACGGTTCCATCGTTTTCCGCCTGGCCGATATCGACGTGCCGACGCAGTTCTCCCAGGTCGCCACCGACGTTCTGGCCCAGAAGTATTTCCGCAAGGCCGGCGTTCCGAAGATCCTGAAAAAGGTCGAGGAAAACAACGTTCCCTCCTTCCTCTGGCGCTCCGTAGCCGACAAGGAAGCGATGAAGGCGCTGCCGAAGGAAGAGCAATACGGTTCCGAAACCGATGCGCGCCAGGTCTTCTCCCGTCTGGCCGGCACCTGGACCTACTGGGGCTGGAAGGGCGGCTACTTCACCTCCGAAGAAGATGCGGCCGCCTTCATGGACGAGCTTGCCTATATGCTCGCCACCCAGCGCGTTGCTCCGAACAGCCCGCAGTGGTTCAACACCGGTCTGCACTGGGCCTATGGCATTGACGGCCCCGGCCAGGGCCATTTCTATGTCGATCCGTTCACCGGCAAGCTGACCCAGTCGAAGTCGGCCTACGAACATCCGCAGCCGCATGCCTGCTTCATCCAGTCGGTTCAGGACGACCTCGTCAACGAGGGCGGCATCATGGACCTGTGGGTTCGTGAAGCGCGTCTGTTCAAATACGGCTCCGGCACCGGCTCCAACTTCTCGATGCTGCGTGGCGAAGGCGAAAAGCTGTCCGGCGGCGGTCGCTCCTCGGGCCTGATGAGCTTCCTGAAGATTGGCGACCGCGCTGCCGGCGCCATCAAGTCGGGCGGCACGACCCGCCGTGCGGCCAAGATGGTCGTCGTCGATATCGACCATCCGGATATCGAGGAATACATCAACTGGAAGGTCAAGGAAGAGCAGAAGGTTGCCGCCCTCGTCACCGGTTCGAAGATCGTCAATCGTCACCTGAAGGCGATCATGAAGGCCTGCGTCAATTGCGAAGGCGATGGCGACGACTGCTTCGACCCGAACAAGAACCCGGCCCTGAAGCGCGAAATCCGCGCTGCCAAGAAGGACATGGTTCCGGAAAACTATGTCGGCCGCGTCATCCAGTTCGCCAAACAGGGTTACAAGGACCTCGAGTTCAAGACCTATGATACGGACTGGGATTCGGAAGCCTACCTGACTGTGTCGGGCCAGAACTCCAACAACTCCGTCTCGCTGAAGGACGACTTCCTGAAGTCTGTCGAGACCGATGGCGACTGGAACCTGACCGCCCGCAAGGACGGCCGCGTAATGAAGACGCTGAAGGCCAAGGACCTGTGGGAAAAGATTTCCTACGCCGCCTGGGCATCCGCCGATCCGGGCATCCACTTCAACACGACGATGAACGACTGGCACACCTCGCCGGCCGGCGGCCCGATCCGCGGCTCGAACCCGTGCTCGGAATATATGTTCCTCGACGACACGGCCTGCAACCTTGCTTCCATGAACCTGCTGCAGTTCAAGGACAAGGCGACCAAGCGCATCAACATTGCCGATTACGAACATGCGACCCGCCTGTGGACCGTCGTGCTCGAAGTCTCGGTCATGATGGCGCAGTTCCCGTCGCGCCAGATCGCCGAACTCTCCTACCAGTACCGCACGCTCGGCCTCGGTTATGCCAATATCGGCGGCCTGCTGATGTCGTCCGGCATTCCCTATGACTCGGCTGAAGGCCGCGCCATTGCCGGTGCGCTGACCGCCATCATGACCGGCATTTCCTATGCCACGTCGGCTGAAATGGCCTCCGAGCTCGGCCCGTTCCCGAACTTTGCGCCAAACCGCGACAGCATGCTGCGCGTCATCCGCAACCATCGCCGCGCCGCTCACGGCGAGACCGCCGGTTACGAACAGCTTTCGGTCGATCCGGTGGCGCTGATCCATTCGGAAAACCCGGACCAGGATCTCGCGGCCCATGCCAAGGCTGCCTGGGACAAGGCGCTCGAACTCGGTGAAAAGCACGGTTACCGCAACGCGCAGGTCTCGGTTATCGCCCCGACCGGCACGATCGGCCTCGTCATGGATTGCGACACGACCGGCATCGAGCCGGACTTCGCACTGGTCAAGTTCAAGAAGCTCGCCGGCGGCGGTTACTTCAAGATCATCAACGGTGCGGTTCCGGAAGCCCTGCGCACGCTCGGCTACACGGAAAGCCAGATTGCCGAGATCGAGGCCTATGCCGTCGGTCACGGCAATATCAACCAGGCTCCGGGCGTGAACCCCGGCTCGCTGCGCGCCAAGGGCTTTTCCGACGAGAAAATCGCCGCGATCAACGGCGCCACCAAGGCTGCCTTCGACATCAAGTTCGTCTTCAACCAGTGGACGCTCGGCCAGGACTTCCTGAAGGAAACCCTGAAGGTTACCGACGAGCAGCTCGCCGACATGAGCTTCAACCTGCTTGAGCATATCGGTTTCTCCAAGAAGGAGATCGAAGCCGCCAACATCCATGTCTGCGGTGCGATGACGCTGGAAGGCGCGCCTTTCCTCAAGGCCGAACATCTGCCGGTCTTCGATTGCGCCAATCCCTGCGGCAAGATCGGCAAGCGTTATCTCTCGGTCGAAAGCCATATCCGCATGATGGCGGCTGCCCAGCCGTTCATCTCGGGGGCGATCTCCAAGACGATCAACATGCCGAACGACGCGACCGTCGAAGATTGCGGTTCCGCCTACATGCTGTCCTGGAAGCTCGCGCTGAAGGCGAACGCCCTTTATCGCGATGGTTCCAAGCTGTCGCAGCCGCTGAATGCCTCGCTGATCGACGAGAATGACGACGAAGACGCGATGGAAGAACTGCTGGCCCTGCCGGCAGCCGCCCAGGCCGTCGTGGTCACCGAAAAGATCGTCGAGCGGATCATCGAAAAGGTCGTCCGCCATCAGGAAAAGCTGCCCGGTCGTCGCAAGGGTTATACCCAGAAGGCCAAGATCGGCGGTCACACCATCTTCCTGCGCACCGGCGAATATGATGACGGCCGCCTCGGCGAAATCTTCCTCGACATGAACAAGGAAGGTTCGGCCCTTCGCGCCTTCATCAACAACTTCGCGATCTCCGTCTCGCTCGGCCTGCAATATGGCGTGCCGCTCGAGGAATATGTCGACGCCTTCACCTTCACGAAGTTCGAACCGGCCGGCATCGTCACGGGCAATGACGCGATCAAGAACGCCACGTCCATCCTCGACTACGTGTTCCGCGAACTGGCGATCTCCTACCTGTCGCGCCACGACCTCGCACATGTCGATACGTCGGACTTCAACAACACTGCGCTCGGCCGCGGCGTGTCGGAAGGCAAGGCGGACGTGGTTTCCAAGGGCCTGACCCGCGGTTACAAGCCGACGCTGGTTTCGACCAATGGCGGTGCTGAAGCCCGCGGCGACATCAAGGGTGCGGCCACCGCCGCCCCTGCCCGCGCCATCGCCAGCGTCACCGCGATCTCCGGCAACGTGGTCCGCAAGCTGGAACCGGCAACGGCCACAGCCACCGCCTTCAAGCGCGATTATGAAGAGCGCGCCAAGGAACTGGCAGAGGAAATCGCTGAGGAAGTGAACGAGGAACTCGCAACCTCCAACCTCTTCTCCGACGCCTCGGCCGATGCTGCCGCAACCGCCAAGACGGAAGCCAAGAAGGTGGAAAACGAACGCCGCATGCGGTCGATCGCACAGGGCTATACGGGCAATATGTGCTCCGAGTGCCAGAACTTCACGATGGTCCGTAACGGGACTTGTGAGAAGTGCGACACGTGCGGCGCGACGAGCGGTTGCTCTTGATTTTAGAATTAGCCAACCAACTCTCAGCCGGTCCAGTCAATTCTGGGCTGGCTTTTTCTTGGAGATAGAAGTTGGGAGATTCCAAAAACTACCGCCGCAAGTTCTTTTCAGACCACCCAGTATGTTGCTTTTGTGGAGGTGGAAGAGCGATCGAGGAAATTGAACATATACCGCCTCGGTTTATGTTTATTAATAAACATCGCCCATCTGGTTTTGAATTTCCAACCTGCATAGAGTGCAATAGGGCGTCTCGAAAAACGGATACCGTCGTATCGTTTCTCACTAAATTCGCATCAATTCAAAATCTTTCCGAAAAATACCACAGCGATTTTGAAGCCACCGCAAAAGGACTTCTAAGAAATTGCCCTGAGACCTACGATGAAATATTGTCGGGCCGCTTCGGAAACAGGCAGGAAGAAAAGAGATACAAAAAAACTCACAACGAGGATGTTGTTATAGTATCCCTCGGGCCAAAACAACGTGAGCATATAAATCTTTTCGGACTTAAATTGACGCTTGCCGCATACTATCTTGTTTCAGGAAACATCGCTAGCAGCGATGCTTATATAACCATTTACATTCATACGTCTAAAAACCTCATAGAAAACACGATACCGCAACAGCTAAATTTTCTTGGTGAATTTCACACGATGCAACAGGGGAATTGGAGTGTTCCCGATCAATTTTCTTATCGATACGGAAGTACCGATGATAAGAAAAATGCAGTATTCCAATTCCTCATGCACAATAACTTGCTGCTTTCAACATTTATCTTTGATGGAAGCGCAGATGAAAAAAGCCGTCTCAAATTGAACGAACACCTCACTGTGGGCTCGCTCCGAGCTGTGAATGACGTTAAGCGAAATCCTTTTCCTTCAATATCAATGTCATACGAGCAAACCTGATTCCTATCCAAAAGCCCAACTGCTTGATAAAAACATATCTTAAGGCATCGCATTCGGACCGAACTGCATGGCGGTTATGATGCGTAAGGCTGATGACCCGCCACCAAAAAAATCCATCCCCCATTTTCCCCGCCCTCTCAACTCATGCCTACAATCTCCCCATCCCGTCACGGATACACCGGCAGGCGTGCTGGCGAGGCGGGGTCGGCGCGGGGCGTGAGGGGAAGACGCAGTAGCTCATGTTTCGGGTCCGCGGAAAATGGTCTCCCTCCGGCGACCGGGAATGACAAGGCAAGGCCGTCGGACCGGCCCCTCGTCATTCCCTCAGAGCGCGTCCGGGCGTGCCTGTGAGGCATTGGAGGGTGGCGGGCGGCGTCAGGCGGCGTTCGAGGGTCTTTTGTGATCCGAGCCGCTTGGCGCAGGTGGCGGAAGGTGCCCCCGGTCGATCGGCAACGATCGTCGGGAAAGGCGGTCATGGCCGGGCACTGGAGATTGTGGCGTGCATGATCCTCTTTGCAAAAAGAGAGGCGCCGCATAGCCCACAAAACCCGTCATCGCAGAGGGATCGAAGTCGCGGATAAAAACAGCCGAACGGGGCGCTGAGAGGTGTCACTTATTACTTTATTTACGAGGCAGCTTTCAGCGCCCCGTCCGATTTCAAAAACCGGGATCGCCAAGGGAGGAGTGTGTGTGGAAGTCGCAGGTTATGTTTTGGATCGCTTTTCATTCGCCTGTCTCTTTCGTTTTTTTCGCCAGAACCGGAAACAGCATATGGGATACGAGACGGTGCGGCGGGCTCCTTTCTTCCCCCTTGCGGGGAAGATGTCGCCAAAGGCGACAGATGGGGGTGGTCCGGCACATTCTAACGTCGGGTCTGTGGCACCACCCCCATCTGTCAGCTCCGCTGACATCTTCCCCGCAAGGGGGAAGAAAGGAGGGCGCGGCGACACACTCAACCCGCAACCAACCCGATCACATTTCCGCAAACGGGCCGTTATTAGCAATTCATCAACCATAATCCCGTTTCCTCTACCGGTGGCTGCGTCCTTGTGCGTCGCGTTTTCGTGGTTTGTATCGAACGGGTTTGTTGTGTCTGAGTCTCCGCAGAAAGCATCTTCGCCGGCCGCTATGCGTGCCTTTCTGAGCGTCGCTCAAGACGCGGCACGAAATACCGTGCAAGTGTCGCGCACCGCGATCCTGACGTTTACCGCCCTGTTCGGCTCGGCCTCGCTGGCCGTTGCCGAAGACCGGGCGCTGAAACTCTACTTCACCCATACGGGCGAGCGGGCGACGATCACCTACAAGCGGGACGGAAGGTTCGATTCCCGCGGCATGGCGCAGATCAACCGTTTCCTGCGCGACTGGCGGCGCAACGAAAATGCCCGCATGGACCCGCGCCTGCTCGATCTCGTCTGGGAAGTCTATGACCGCAGCGGCGCCAGCGACTATATCCATGTCGTCTCCGCCTACCGGTCGCCCGCCACCAATGCCATGCTGCGCGGCCGTTCGCGCAATACCGGCGTCGCCAAGCAGAGTCAGCACATGCTCGGCAAGGCGATGGACTTTTACATTCCGGGAGTGAAGCTTGCGACGCTCAGGGCGCTCGCCATGCAGGTCCAGGTCGGCGGCGTCGGCTATTATCCGACCTCCGGTTCGCCTTTCGTGCATCTCGATGTCGGCAATGTCCGCGCCTGGCCGCGCATGTCGCGGCAGGAACTGGCCCGCATCTTCCCGTCCGGCAAGACCATGCACCTGCCGGCTGACGGACGTCCGCTACCCGGTTACGAACAGGCGGTCGCGGATTATAGGCGTCGCGTCGGTTCGCAATCGATCCAGATCGCCTCCACGGCACCGGATGACGACGATGACGATGCAGCGCCGGCACGGGTGAAGATCCCCGTCCTCACCGCCATGCTGCCGACGCCGAAAAGCCGCGCCGAGGCAGCACTCGCCGAACAGACCGCCCCGCCTGCAGCACGCATCGAGGCAAAGCCGGAATTCGCCGACCTCGCCTCACTGGCGGTCCCGACACCCGCAATCCGCCCGGTGATATCGGCTCCAACCGATCCGATCGTGACGGCGTCGCTCGGTCCGGCACCGGTTCTTGCGGCCTTGCCGAGCTTTGCCCGCCCGGCGCCGAGGCTGGAACTGCGCGAGCCAACGGGTTCGATCGCCTCGCTGCCGCTGCCGGAGGTGGAAATCGACGAGGAAGAGGAGTTCGACGGGCAGGAAGCGCTCATCTCCTGGGCGCTCTCATCGCCGGGAAGCTCTGTCGGTCTGCTGGCGCCTGTGGCGGTGTATAGGATAATTCCGGATACGGCCGCGGAAACGCCGGCCGTGGAGGCAGCATCGCCACCCCCGGCGACAACCTTCGATCACAACCGCTTTTCGTCCGATAGCTAAAAAGCGGCTCGATTATCGGCAGGCAAACACAATCAGAAAGAGTGGTCGGTTCGTGGAAGTACCCGCAAATACCGCCTAACCTGCATCGGCAACCAAAGGGAGGCGTGCATGGCTTACAGAAAACGGAAAGGCAAGGATACTTGGCACTGGTGCCGCAATTGCTCGAACTGGCCAACATCGGATTACGAAGAGAAACCTTCGAAGCCGACACAGGGCGAACTCTGCAATGAATGCCTGGCCAAGGATAAGGCTGGCAACTGCACGAAGTAAGCATTCAACTTGTCGAGCTGACTGCAAGAGACGGCGCAGTCTGGTAGTTGGTCCCGCCGACAACGGCGGGACCAAGATTATCTCTCGCGAGCAGTTCGCCCGTAACTATTTTCCGATCAGAAGCGATAGTTCACACCAGCCTTCAGGGTCTGGTCCTTGACGTCGCTGCGGCTGGAAACACCGCCGGTCGTGCTGCGGACGCTGTTGGTCTGGGTGTAGTTATATTCGAAACGGGCCGAGACGTTGTCGGTGAGCTTCTGCTCGACACCGGCGCCCAGGATCCAGCCCGGCTTCCAGCCGTCCGGACCATCGGTGCCGCTCTTGCCGCCGAAGCTGGTCAGCGCAACGCCGCCGGTGCCGTAAACGAGGGTCTGGCCGAAACCGACGCCGGCCTTTGCCTTGGCGGCAACGCGGCCCTGTTCCTTGATCTTGCCGCCCGGCACGCCGATTTCGACGTTGCCGAGATGCGACGCTTCGATTTCACCGCCGACGACGCCGGAATCGAGATCGACGTTGTAACCGCCGTGGACGCCGAGCACGAGGCCCTTGTCGCCATCGAACGGGTTCAGCTTGCGGGAAGACATGCCGAGATCGCCACCGACATAGGCACCGCCCCAACCAGCCTTCGGCGCGCCGGCGTCGTTGAATGTCGGCGGCTCGTTATAGGCGTTGTTGGTGAGGTCGGCAGCCGAAACGGCCGAAGCGATCAAAGGGGTGGCGGCGACTGCTGCAATCATCGCCAGGGTGAAAGACTTCATGGACTTGGTCATGTTCTAAACTCCATACACAGCCTGCGAACCAAACAGAGGCAGGCGAACTCCGGGACATTGCTTCGCGATCCAGGTCTCCCCCCAAAGGCCCCCCTTTGCGCCCTCGGGCAGGATCGTCTGCAATTATCGATTAACTTTCACGAAATCATAAACGTTGTCTTAACCTCGGCCGTTCGGCGCTTCGTTTCGCCGATCAACAAGTGTAACAGGATCGGGAGCACGGCACAGATGTTGACGAAACGCAGGAATTGACGAAATCTTCGTTTCGTCATCCACGGGCATCTGCGCTCAACTATGATGCTCGCTCGGCGGACCGGGTTTCTTCAGAATCGTTTCGCGGTCGTTCCACATTCGATCAGGCTTCACCGAAGGATCAGCATGGCCGCTCTGCCGACAATGACCGAACCGGTGAAACGCGAACGCTTCGTGCTCCTGGACGGATTGCGCGGCATCGCCGCCCTGTTCATCGTTCAGCGGCATATCGAGCCTCTTTTGGGCAAGGCCCTGCCCTCCAGCTATCTCGGCGTCGACCTGTTCTTCGCATTGAGCGGCT
The DNA here is from genome assembly GCF_019430945.1 of Neorhizobium populisoli. Taxonomy (GTDB): domain Bacteria; phylum Pseudomonadota; class Alphaproteobacteria; order Rhizobiales; family Rhizobiaceae; genus Neorhizobium; species Neorhizobium populisoli. Next base: position 453,379 of record NZ_JAHYCB010000001.1, read on the forward strand.
TCGTGCTGGCGCATGCCTATGGTGCGGTGCTGAAAGACGGCCGCATGTCGCCGCTGCAGTTCATGACTGCCCGGTTCCTGCGCCTCTACCCGCTCTACGGCATCGCGCTGGTTCTGGTGGTCGCCTATTACATCCACATGTATTTTGCAGGCCGTGCCGTCATGGCCGAGGAATATGTGATCCCCGGCGAACTGGCGGCTGCGGTGGTCACCGGGCTGTTCTTCCTGCCGACGCCCTTCACCATCTCGTTCAATGCCGCGCTTTTTCTCGTCCATCCGGCCTGGTCGCTGTTCAACGAGCTGGTCGCCAATGTCGTTTATGCCGCAAAGGGTGTTCACGCGAGCGTCCGGCGGGTCGGTATCGTCATCGCCATAAGCGCCGTGCTGCTGGTCGTTGCAGCGATCGATTTCGATCGCCTGCATGCCGGTTTCCGGTGGAACGAGATGTATGCCGGTTTTGCGCGCGTCTTCTTCTCGTTTTCCGTCGGCATGCTGATCTACAGGTTCAGGCCGAAGATGCCCAAGGCGCGCCCTGTGCTTGCCCTTCTCTGCCTGCTGGCGGTCGCCGCGGTTCTGGCCTCCCCGACGCCGAGGGACCTTCGCGCGCCTTTCGACCTCCTGGTCGTCCTCTTGGTCTGGCCGTCGTTGCTCTATGTCGCAAGCGGCATCGTGCCGGATGCTCGCACCGGCGCCGTGGCCAGCTTTCTCGGCACTGCCTCCTACGGCGTCTATGTGCTGCACACGCCGCTCGCGGATTGGGCGATCGTGCTCTGGCCGAACGTCCTGTCACCGGATAACGGCGCGATCGCCGGGATCGCGCTGATTGCCGCGATCACGTTCATCTCATGGCTGCTGACGGTCGGCTTCGACGAACCGCTGCAGAAGCGCTTCAAGCGATGGCTGCGGCGGCCACGGACGGCCGTAGCCGCGAACTGATCCGGAGGCAGGAAAACACCTTCCCGCCAACCGCGCCTTGCAGGCACGCGGCCAACCGCAAGACGAAAAACGTAGAAATTTCCAAGCCCTAGGAACCAAAGATCGGCAGGTGTGTTGAGGAGGCGCAGCACATAAACAAACTGTGATCTTTCAGGAGGTTCATCATGGGACGCGGTATTCTGCTCTGGCTTCTCGGCATTCCACTGCCGATCGTCATCCTTCTCGTTCTCTTCATGCGTTGAGGACGAAAAACATGGCAATCTCAACGACGGGTTCTGCGGTGGCAACTCCGGTGGAGTCGTCACGGTCCGCAATATCCTGGGGACCGATCATCGGTGGCGCGGTTGCCGCCACGGGTATCAGCCTCATCCTCATTCTCTTCGGCTCCGGTCTCGGACTGACCATGGTTTCTCCCTGGTCGGGCGAAAGCAGTTCGGCGGCGACCATCGGCATCACCGCCGCAATCTGGCTGGTCGTGGTGCAGTGGCTTTCAGCAGCGCTCGGCGGCTATCTGACCGGCCGGCTTCGCACCAAATGGGCGGCAGTCCACACGGACGAAGTGTTTTTCCGCGATACGGCGCATGGTTTCGTGTCCTGGGCAGTGGCGACCGTCTTCGTTGCCGGCTTCCTGGCCTCGTCGCTCGGTTCGCTTGCCAGCGGCGGCGCGCAGGCTCTCGGAACCGCAGCGGCAACGGCCGGTGTGGCAGGTTCCGCGGCGGCTGCTTCCTCGACGGATAGCGGCAGCGCCAACGCGGCAACCTCCTACTTTACCGACGCCCTTCTGCGGCCACAGCAGGTTCAGGCGCAAGCCCGGAACGATGATGGTGCGGCGACTGCCGAAGTATCGCGCATTCTCCTGAACGGCGCCGTGCAAGGCGGCGTGCCGGAAAACGACAAAGCCTATCTGGCAGCCATCGTTTCCGCCCGCACCGGCCTGTCTCCGCAGGAATCACGTGCCCGTGTCGATGCCGTCCTGAAGCGGATCGACGACGCCAAGGTCGCCGCCCAGGAGGCAACCGACAAGGCACGCAAGGCCGCGGCAACCACTGCGCTTGTCGGCTCCCTGTCGCTTCTCGTCGGTGCCTTCATCTCCTGCGCCGCTGCAGCCCTCGGCGGCCGCCAGCGTGATGAGGAAGAAGACATCCTCATTTCACGTAGCTGAGCAGCGCAATCCAACCAATAGACACTGTATCGAAAAGATGCGGCCGCGCCCCAAGCGCGGCCGCTTTTCATTGGGCAATCGCGATAAATTTTAGGCCGCGTCGTTCCCGTGGTCCGAACCCAATTTATCCTTGCCGTCGGATCGTTCGTGCATTCCGGCAAGGAGCAACCGTTGAGCCTGCGCTTCCCCTTTTTCGCTCCCGCCTCAGTCCGTCAGTGCGGCCAGAATCTTGCCGCCGTCCGGCTCCTGCACAAGCACCGCGCGTTTCTTGCCGGCCTCGGCCTTGGAAACCGGCAGGCTGACGGCGTCACCGCTCCAGCTGCCAAGGCGCGTGAGTTCGCGTACCACATGTGCATGCGGCAGCTTCTCGCCGGCATTTTCGCCGCGCGCCACCGGCACGGTGACGACACCCGCATCGTATTTGACCAGCCAGATATCGGCAGCGGCTTTCGGCCTGTCACCCGCGGCGACCACAACGGCGTTGCTCTTGAAGCTGAGCGCCGGCCCGGGCAGCCGCTGTTGGGCAGCGATCGTCGCGCGGATTTCCTTGAGGTCCTGGCCGATAATCGAGCTACGGCCATTGATGACCATCTGCGGCGTGAAGGGGCCGTCTACGCCGAGCGACGGTTCGTAACGCGTCTGGCGATCGGTAAATTCCTGCTTGTCGAAAATATCCCTCCAGCCGAGATAATCCCAATAGGTCACCGCAAAACTCAGCGCCAGAATATCCGGCTCCTTGCTGAGCTTGACGAGATTTGCATTGGCCGGCGGGCAGGACGAGCAACCCTGGCTGGTGAAGAGCTCGACCACGACGGGATTTTTTGTTTCGGCCAGAGCCGGCGCCGCACCCGCCAGCCCGGCCAACAGCGCGCCCAGGGCGAAACGAAGAGAATTCTGGTTCTTCATCGGAATGTTCCTCGCGGCGGAATTGCCGTCACAAGGGAATTCGGTGCCGGAGGCTGTCCGGTTACGGCCTCACGGCTTAGTGACATCGGCCGGTGGTTTTTGGGCCGATCAGTTCTTGCCCGCCCGGATATGCAGGAAGATCGGCGCAACACGGGTATCGGCGACCACCGGCTCGGCGCGTGCCACCTCTTCCGACGCCATCGGCTCGCCAAAGGCCTGGATCGTCAGGCCTGCCTCGACGATCATCGAGACCCAGGTGGTGAGAGTGCGATGGAAGCGCGGGATGGAGAATGGCTTCAACGTCGCGGCCTCCTCTTTTGGAATGGAGGAGAAGGTCCAACGCTCCACCTTGCCGTCCGCCTCATCGAAATAGTCGGAAATCTGCACGGCGACCGCCTCGCCCGTCTCGTCGCGAATGTTCTTGCGGCTCGGCGGCACGAAGCAGGGATGCAGGATGGAGAACTGCAGGAAACCGCCGGGCTTCAGGACGCGGTGCACGCCTTTCAGCACCTGCCGCTGGTTGGCCATGTCCATCATCGACATGAAGGCGGTGACGAAATCGAATGTCGCGTCCGGAAAGTCGATCGTCTCGCCATTGCCCTCCACATAAGCGATGCCGAGTGGGTCCTGCGCTTCGGTCTCGCGGGCATAACGCAGGAAGGTCGGTGCGATGTCGAGGCCGGTCATGGTGGCGCCGAGTTTGGCGACGGCGCGGGTATTGGTTCCCTCGCCGCAGCCAAGATCGAGGCCTTTCAATCCGGCGACCGGCGGCAGCAGTTCCAGAAATGCGGGAGTGTTCAGCGCATCGCGATAGATGTCATAACCGGCCCGGGAATAAATGGTCCAGTTTTCGGCATTTGCTTCCCAATGGGCGGCAACATTCGTCCAGTCCATGCGAATTCCTCCAATAGCAAGCAACCCGCAGGCGATAAATCGGCCTCGGGTGTAAAAACAGATGAAACGAAATACAGGTCAAACGGGCCGCGACCTATATCGGCGGCAGATGACAATGAAAAGACGAAAACGCCCCCCGAAGGCGGAAACCTGCGGAGGGCGCGAAGAGATCGGTCTGGCCAGGTCGATGGCCTACTGAAGGATGCGCGGCACCGACTGGATGCCTGCAGCTCCGGCGGTCGCCGGCGCGCCGCCGCCATCAAGGCCGGTCGCTACGACGGAGACGCGGAACTTGCCGTCGAGATTGCGGTCGAAGATCGCGCCGACGACGATGTCGGCTTCATCCAGCACTTCGTCGCGGATGCGGCTTGCAGCTTCGTCGACTTCGAACAGTGTCATGTCGGAACCGCCGGAGATCGAGATCAGCACGCCCTTGGCGCCCTTCATCGAGATATCGTCGAGCAGCGGATTGGCGATCGCGGCTTCAGCGGCGGTCAGCGCGCGGCCATCGCCGGAGGCTTCGCCGGTGCCCATCATCGCGCGGCCCATGCCCTTCATGACCGACTTCACGTCGGCGAAGTCGAGGTTGATCAGGCCTTCCTTGACGATCAGGTCGGTAACACAGCTGACGCCGGCAAACAGCACCTTGTCGGCGGTCATGAACGCGTCTGCGAATGTGGTCTTGGCATCGGCGATACGGAAAAGGTTCTGGTTGGGAATGACGATGACGGTGTCTGCGGCGCGGCGCAGTTCCTCAATGCCGGCATCGGCCATCTTCATGCGACGGTTGCCTTCGAAGGTGAACGGCTTGGTGACAACGCCGACCGTCAGGATGCCGGCATTGCGGGCCGCCTGGGCGATGACGGGGGCTGCACCGGTGCCGGTGCCGCCGCCCATGCCGGCGGTGACAAAGCACATATGCGAGCCGGCGAGATGATCCATGATCTCGTCGATCGACTCTTCGGCTGCCGCACGGCCGACTTCCGGCAGCGAACCGGCGCCGAGGCCTTCCGTGACGTTGGCGCCGAGCTGGATGCGGCGCGACGCCTTGGAGGTGGCCAGAACCTGCGCATCGGTATTGGCTGCAATGAACTCGACGCCTTCCAGCTCCTCGACAATCATGTTGTTGATCGCATTGCCGCCGCCGCCGCCGACGCCGATGACGGTGATCTTCGGCCGCATCTCGGTGATCTGGAATTTCTTGCCGTCCGTCATCGCAATCTCCTTGGCATCCCCCTTAGGGGCATCGGCTTGTGCCGCGGGCAGCATGTGACTGCCCGAATCAATGCTATTTTAGCTGTGCAAGTAGGCAGAGGCTTGGCAAAAGGACAAGCATCCGTGGCTGGAAATCCCTTAAGTGAAATTTTCCACAACTTGGGCGGAACTTTTTCGCGTCTCGGCGATTGTCAAGATTCGATCACAAAAGAGAGGGAGCACAGCGTATCATGCCTACGACTGCCGCACGCGCGTCCGTAACTTCGCCGGACGACCATATCCTGACCGTTCAGGAAGCCCTTGAGCCGTTGTTCCTTGCCCTCGAAGAAGAAGCCGAGGTGAAGATGATCGCCGCCGCCGTCAAGGCTGGATGGTCGGCGGAAGACGCAGTCGCCGCGATCGACGAATTGCGCCGTACGGAACTTCTGCCAGGCCATCGCCCCCACTGATCCATCACAAAAACTCGTTCGTCAGGAAGCCTGCAACGCTCTAAGTCTATCGCACTGCATATAAGCGGAGCGAAAGCATGACGATCAGGAATATCTGCATCTACGGTGCAGGCGCGCTTGGCGGCGCGTTTGCGGCGAAGATCGCCAATGGATTGGGCGACGAGGTCAACGTATCGGTCGTGGCGCGGGGCGCGCATCTGGCCGCCATCCGCGAAAAAGGCCTGACCATCGTCAAGCAGGATAGCGATCCGGTGCATGCGCGGGTTACCGCGACCAACGACCCGTCCGAATTGCCGAAACAGGACCTCGTCATCACCGGCCTCAAGGGCCATCAGCTTGCCGAAGCAGCGGACGGCGTTGCCGGCCTGCTGAAGGACGGCACCCGCGTCATCAACATTCTGAACGGCATTCCCTGGTGGTACTTTCACCGGGACGAACAAAGCGGCCATGCGGAACGGCAACTTCCGGAAGTCGATCCGGACGGCAAGCTCTGGTCTCTGATCGGCCCCGAACGCGCGATCGGCTGCGTTGCCTATCAGGGTGCGGAAGTCATCGAACCGGGCACCGTGCAGCTCAACGGCGACGGGCGTTTCCACCTCGGCGAGCCGTCGGGAGAAATGTCGGCGGATCTTGCGGCGATTTCGGAACTGCTCGGCCGAGCGGGCATCACCATTACACAGAGCGACCGCATCCGCGATGTCCTGTGGACCAAGCTGATGGGCAATGCCGCCTATAACCCGATCAGCGCGCTGACCCGTGCGCGGATGAACGACATGATGGCGAACCCCGCCGTGGCTGCGCAAGTGGCGCAGGTCATGTCGGAAACCAAGGCCGTGGGTGAAGCGCTGGGTGCTGTGCTGAAGGACGATGTCGGCGCCCTCGTCAACCGCGCCGGCGGCTATGGGCCTGTGCGAACCTCGATGCTGCAGGATCTTATCGGTGGAAAACCTCTGGAAATCGTGCCGCTGACCGGCATGGTCGTGGCGCTCGGCAAGCTTGCCGGAATACCGACGCCGACCTGCGAGACCGTGCTGGCACTAACCATCCAGCTCGACCGAGAAAACCTCAGAAACTGATTCAAGCGGCTGCCGATCCGATTCACCAAACGGCCGCAGCCCATTGAAAAACAAGGACACCAGCCGGTGACCAAACAAAAGAAATCCCGCCACGGGGTGGTGGCGGGATCTGAGTTTTGGAGGTCACTATTTATTGTTGTTCGGCGGCTGCAGGGGACGAAAGCCACCATGTTATCAAGGTCGGCACCGTGTCGTTTTCAGACCATGCCGATTGATCCTTCGCTATACTAACACTTGAGTAACCTCATGGTTCCACGCTTCGTTAACGACGTACCGTTAGGATTGATGAACTTTCTCTACCGACACCAACGAGGCAGGAATGGCCGCTCCGAGTTTCCGATTCACGCATTACGATCTGAAGCCGCAACGCGCCGGCACGACGATCGAAGTGACGCTGAGTGCGGTCAATAACGTGCGCCTGATGACTGCCGTGAACTTCCAGCGATTCAACGAACGGCTGGATTTCAAATATGTCGGTGGCGTCGCCAAGCGTTCACCGATCCGTCTGGTCATTCCGGAAAACGGCCATTGGTTCGTGATCGTCGATATGGAAGGTCATCACGGCCTGGCGGAATCATCCGTCAAGATATTGGCAGCACCGGCAAACGTGATCTCGCAGAAGGCGTCCTGAGCCATCTTACCTGACGTCAGTCGGCGTTGCGGTCCTTGCGCAGCTTCGACCACCAGTCCAGCCGTTTCCGGATTTCCCGTTCGAAACCGCGTTCCACCGGTTCGTAGAATGTCTGCCGGCCCATTCTCTCCGGGAAATAATCCTGGCCCGAGAAAGCGTCCGGCTCATCGTGGTCGTAACGGTAGCCGTCGCCATATCCCTCGCCCTTCATCAGCTTGGTCGGCGCATTCAGGATATGCTTCGGCGGCAGCAGCGAGCCGTTCTGCTTGGCGGCCATGGTGGCGGCCTTGAAGGCGTTATACACCGCATTCGACTTCGGCGCCGTGGCGAGGTAGACGCAGGCCTGAGCCAGCGCCAGTTCGCCTTCCGGCGAGCCGAGATAGTCATAGGCGTCCTTGGCGGCATTGCAGACGACCAGCGCCTGCGGATCGGCAAGGCCGATATCCTCCACCGCCATGCGCACCAGCCGCCGGCCGAGATAAAGCGGGTCTTCGCCGGCATCGAACATGCGGGCGAGATAATAGAGCGCCGCATCGGGATCCGAACCGCGCACCGACTTATGCAGCGCCGAGATCAGGTTATAGTGGCCGTCCTGCGCCTTGTCGTAGACCGGGGCGCGGCGCTGGACGATCGCTGTCAGGCCGGCCGTGTCGAAGACTTCGCCGGGCCGGGCGGCACGCCAGACTTCTTCCGCCAGCGTCAGGACCGCGCGGCCATCGCCATCCGCCATGCGGACGAGGCTGGCGCGGGCATCGTCATCCAGCGGCAGCGGCTTTTGTTCGGTCTCTTCAGCACGTTGCAGGAGTTCGCTGAGGCTTTCCTCGTCATGGCTGCGGAAAGTCAGAACCCTCGCCCGCGACAGAAGAGCGGCGTTGAGCTCGAAGCTCGGATTTTCCGTGGTGGCGCCGACGAGGATGACGGTACCGTCTTCCATGACGGGCAGGAAACTGTCCTGCTGGGCGCGGTTGAAGCGATGGATCTCGTCGACGAACAGCAGCGTCTGACGACCATCCATGCGGCGCAGGCGGGCGGTTTCGAAAACCTTCTTCAGATCCGCGACGCCGGAAAAGATCGCCGAGATCTGTTCGAAAGCAAGGCCCGCCTCCCCGGAGAGAAGCCGGGCAACTGTCGTCTTGCCGGTGCCGGGCGGCCCCCAAAAAATCATCGAGCCGAGCGAACCGGAATCGATCATGCGGCGAAGCGCGCCGTCCTCACCCGTCAGATGCGGCTGGCCTGTGACTTCGGACAGCGTTTTCGGCCGCAGACGATCAGCGAGAGGCCGCCGGTTGGCGACCTCATCGGGAACCTTTGGCGCGAAAAGATCTCCGCTCATGCTTCTCTACTGCTCATCGAAAGAACTGCCGGATGCGCTGGCCGTCACGCTCGATCTCGACGCGCCAGAAGCCCGGATCGCTATCCAGCATGGCTTCAAGCGCCTTGGTGTTGGTGACAGTCGTGCCGTTAAGCGAGATGACGATGTCCTTCGGCTGGAAGCCGTAGCGGGCAGACGGCGAGCCGCGGGCGACATCGGTAACGATTACACCGGCCTTCTCTGCCGGCATTCTCATCTCGGTCGCGAGCCGCGGCGAGAGATTGGCGACATGCAGGCCGGCAAACGGATTGCGGCCATCCAGCACGCGCTCGTCCTTCGGCGTCGTTTCCGGCGCGGTATCGAGCGCGATCGAGACCTGCCGCTGGCCATCACTGGTCTGGACCGTCAAATTCGCCTTCTTGCCAAGGCCTGCGGTGGTGATGCGATAACCGAAGGCATCCGGATGTTCGACCGGGATGCCGTTGACGGCGGTGACGATCTCGCCGGCCTTGAGACCCGCACGATCGGCCGGGCCGCCTTCGACGACACGCACGACCAGCGCGCCGCGGGCGGTCTTGAGGCCAAGCGCTTCCGCAACGTCAGAAGTGACGGCATCGAAGGTCGCGCCGACGTAAGGCCGCGCGAATTCCTTCTGGCCTTCCGCTGCAGCCGCCAGGAAAACTTTTACGAGGTTGGACGGGATGGCAAAGCCAATACCGTTCGAACCACCGCCGCGCGAGAAGATCGCAGTATTAATGCCGATCAGCTCGCCGTTCATGTTCATCAGCGCGCCGCCGGAATTGCCGGGATTGATCGAGGCATCCGTCTGGATGAAGAAGCCGAAATCGCCGGATTTCACCTGGTTGCGGGCAAGCGCGGAGACGATGCCGCTCGTCACCGTCTGGCCGACGCCGAACGGGTTGCCGATGGCGAGCACGAGATCACCGACCTCGGTCCTGTCGGAATCGCCGAGCGGCAGGACCGGGAACTGTTCCTTGGCCTTGATGCGCAGCACGGCAAGGTCGATGCTTTCGTCCTTCAACAGCACTTCGCAAGGGAATTCACGGCCATCGGCGAGCGCGATCTTGATGTCGTCTGCGCCCTCGATGACGTGGTTGTTCGTCACGACCAGCCCTTCCTGCGAGAGGATGACGCCGGAGCCGAGCGAAGACTGTTTCTCGGACCGGTTCGGCATGCGCTGGCCGAAGAACTGTTCGAAGAAGGGATCGCCGGCAAACGGATTGAGCCGCTGCACGACGCGCTCGGCATAGACGTTGACGACGGCGCCGGCGGTCTGCTTGACGAGCGGCGAGAAGGAGAGCTGCATCTCCTGCCGGCTCTGCGGCACCGTCTTTTCCTGCGCAAAAGCGCTGGCGGGAAACAGAAGGCCAAAGGCCAGAAGACCGATCGACACGCGCTTCAGCAGGGTCAGCATATGATTCCTCATTCAAAAAATCCGGAACAGTTTGTAGCGCGGCACGCTGGAAAAGAAAGGTGGCCGAATCTGGGAGAAGATGGCGGAAATCCGCCAGTTGAACGTGCTATATAGGCGCGGGCCGGAGAGACGCCAATGGAACTGCTGACGAAAGCCAAACACTGGGCAAAGATCCTGAAGCGCGATGTCATCGCCCTCTGGATTGCGGCGCGCGATCCGCGCGTGCCGATCCATACGAAACTGGTCGCCAGCGCCGTCGCGGCCTACGCGCTCTCACCGATCGACCTCATTCCGGATTTCGTGCCGGTGCTCGGTTATCTCGACGATCTCCTCATCGTGCCGCTCGGCATCATGCTGGCAATCCGGCTGATCCGGCCCTCCCTGATGGCGGAGTTTCGTGCCGAGGCATCACGGCGGGCGGAGCGCCCGATCAGCCGCACCGGCCTCGTCTTCATCCTTGCCATCTGGCTTGCCTGCCTCATCTTCCTTCTGTGGAGCCTGTCGAAATACCTCTGAGCCGGCTCCACAGGCAACAGGAGTGCAGGCCCATGAAACAGATCCTTACCGCAACCGCCCTCGCCGCCCTTGTATTGGGGTTGGCATTGCCCGCCCTGCCCCGTACGTCGTCTGCGGCAAGCTTCGACTGCGACAAGGCCAATCTGGCTGCCGACGAAAAGGTCATCTGTGACACCCGCTCGCTGAACGACGCCGATGTGAAGATGGTGACGACATTCGACATCCTGACCAGCCTGCTGGCCATGGGCAATCGCGACAAGCTGCGGGACGAGCAGAGCGCCTGGCTGAAGAAACGCCAGGCCTGCGCCGAGGATGTCGAATGCATCCGCGCGGCCTATGCCGAGCGGCTGAAACAGTTGGACGAGGCGTATAAGAATTTGGAACGGCCGCTCTAGCGCCTGTTGCTGCTCACAGGACCTCGGCAATCACCTCGCCCGCCTCGAGCGAGGTGACGATTTCAGGAAGCGCCTTATCGAACCAACGCAACAGATCGCGGCTTCTGGTATTCGGCAGCCGGATCCAGACGATGGAGGGCCCCGATAGCGTCACCGCTCGTCGTTGTGCGAAATCCTCATCCTTACTGACGATCACCCGCTTCGATGCCGAAAGCATATTCCCATATCTGCCGGTCGGAAGACGACTGCAGACCGATATCGGAAACATGCTCAGCCTGGTGGCCATGCTCGATAAGCCAGCGGGCCAACAATGGCGGAAGCTGAGCATCGACCAGAAAATGCGTCAAGCGACACGCAGCACGACGTGATCGCTCTGACGGGCGGCGTATTCGAGCGCTGCAACGATATCTGCCGGCTCTAGAAGAGGATAATCTTCCAGTATCTCTTCATGGCTTGCTCCCGAAGCCAGAAGCTCCAAAACGTCTTTTACCCGGATACGAAGACCGCGAATAGAGGGGCGCCCAGAGCAAATATTCGGGTCGAACGTAATACGATGAATCTCAGACATCCCATGTCCTCTCGGCAGCAGCGATATCGCATATAGCACAAAGCGCCGCCGGAAAAACCGACGGCGCCCTTGGATTGATCGAAGTATGCTTCGTTCTTACTCCGGCAGAATGCGAACCGCGCCCTTGTCGGCGCTGGAAGCAAAAGCGGCATAGGCCTTCAGCGCCGTCGTGACGTTGCGCTTGCGCGGCTGCGACGGCTTCCAGCCGGCTGCATCCTGTTCAGCGCGACGCTCTGCGAGCACCGCTTCCGAAACCTTGAGGTTGATCGTGCGGTTCGGGATGTCGATCTCGATCGTATCGCCTTCGCGCACGAGGCCGATCGTGCCGCCGTTGGCGGCTTCCGGCGAGCAATGGCCGATGGAGAGGCCGGACGTGCCGCCGGAGAAGCGGCCGTCGGTGATGAGCGCGCAGGCTTTTCCGAGGCCCTTCGACTTCAGGTAGCTGGTCGGATAGAGCATTTCCTGCATGCCCGGGCCGCCCTTCGGGCCTTCGTAGATGATGACCACGACGTCGCCGGCAACGATCTCGTTGGAGAGGATCGACTTGACTGCGGCATCCTGGCTTTCGAAGACGCGCGCCGGGCCGGTGAATTTCAGGATCGATTCATCGACGCCGGCCGTCTTCACGATGCAGCCGTCGAGCGCGATATTGCCGCTCAGCACGGCAAGGCCGCCATCCTTCGAGAAGGGATGTTCGACCGAGCGGATGACGCCGCCGATGCGGTCGGTATCGAGCTCGTCCCAGCGGGCGTTCTGGCTGAAGGCGACCTGGGTCGGGATGCCGCCCGGAGCAGCCTTGAAGAAGTTGCGGACCGTTTCGCTATTGGTGCGGGTGATGTCCCAGCGATCGATCGCATCGCCCAGCGTTTCGGCATGCACGGTGTAGCAGTCGCGGTTCAGGATGCCGCCCTTATCCAGTTCGCCCAAGATCGACATGATGCCGCCGGCGCGGTGGACGTCTTCCATGTGAACGTCGCTCTTGGCGGGCGCGACCTTCGACAGGCAAGGCACCTTGCGCGACAGGCGGTCGATATCGTCCAGATTAAAATCAACCTCGCCTTCGTAGGCTGCAGCAAGGATATGCAGAACCGTATTGGTCGAGCCACCCATGGCGATGTCGAGCGCCATGGCGTTCTCGAAGGCCTGTTTGGTGGCGATCGAACGCGGCAGGACGTTGTAATCCTCCTGCTCGTAATGGCGGCGGGCGAGATCGACGATCAGGTGACCGGCTTCGACGAACAGGCGCTTGCGATCCGCATGGGTGGCGAGCGTCGAGCCATTGCCAGGAAGCGACAGGCCGAGCGCTTCGGTGAGGCAGTTCATCGAATTGGCGGTGAACATGCCGGAGCAGGAACCGCAGGTCGGACAGGCCGAGCGTTCGATGACGGCAACATCCTCATCGCTTATCTTGTCGTCGGCGGCGGCGACCATGGCGTCGATCAGGTCGAGCGAATGGGTCTTGCCCTTCAGGACGACCTTGCCGGCTTCCATCGGACCGCCCGAGACGAAGACGGCCGGGATGTTGAGGCGCATCGCGGCGTTCAGCATGCCGGGGGTGATCTTGTCGCAGTTCGAGATGCAGACCATGGCGTCGGCGCAGTGCGCATTGACCATGTATTCTACCGAGTCGGCGATGATTTCGCGCGACGGCAGCGAGTAGAGCATGCCGTCATGGCCCATGGCGATGCCGTCATCGACGGCGATCGTGTTGAATTCCTTGGCGACGCCGCCGGCCGCCTCGATCTCGCGGGCAACGAGCTGGCCAAGATCCTTCAGATGGACGTGGCCGGGTACGAACTGGGTGAAGGAATTCACCACCGCGATGATCGGCTTGCCGAAATCCGAATCCTTCATGCCCGTAGCGCGCCAAAGGCCGCGCGCACCCGCCATGTTGCGGCCGTGGGTGGTGGTTCTCGAACGATAAGCTGGCATGGTGTTGTCCTCGATCGCTTCTTGCGGGCTCGCTGCAGTCTACCGCTTTACCGGCAGACGCGCAAAAGCCCTCGGGTTTTGCGGCTTTCCTAGCGCAACCCCTAAAACATGTCACTATCACGACAGGCCAAAGCGGTACGGTTCAGATTGCGGACCTACTGTCTTCTCAGCTCATCCGGATGGACCCCGAAATGATCGAGGATCATCTGGACGTTGCGGCGGTGGGATTTGAAGAACAGGTCGAAGACGTCGCCGGCGAGTGGGACGCTGCCGAGAACGCTGTCGGCGGCGACATTGCCGAGCATCTGGACGAGCTTGGCCGGCGGCAGGCCGAGGCGGCGGGCTTCGTTGATGATGTAAAGGCCGACCAGCGCACCGCCGGCATCGCCGATGACCGGGATGAGGCCGAAGATGGAGTCGGCGCCGAAGCGGATGCGCGTGCCGGGAATGCCGATAGCGGTATCCATCAGCCTGGCAATGCCGGAAAGACGGCGAATGCGGCGCAGTCTCTCGGCACGATCAGCAAAAGCATCAGCTGATCCGGCATTCCAGGCATTGTCCGTCATGGATTGCACTCCTTGGCGCGCGACATTCTAAAGATGGAAATGAAACAGACCCGCCGGAAGTTCCCCGTCGGTTTATTCCATCAAAGGATCGCACGAATTTTCACGCAAACGTGGCTTTCGCACTATTTTCGCATGCTGTGAAACCGTTTGGTTTGGCGCTACGTATGGAGAGGAAAAGGCAGCGTTTGCCTGAAGGAGATTCGTCATGCCCGCCTATCGCCCGCCGCGTATTTCAGCCTCGGAGATCACCCCGCGCGAAATCTACATGTCGCGCCGCCATTTCATGGGTGCGGCGGCTGCAGCCGGTCTGGCGATGACAGGCGTGGGCGAGGCCTTTGCCGCGCCGCTGACGACCACTCCCGGCGCCTACAAGCTCGACGAAAAGCTGACGCCGAAGGAAGCGGTGACGACCTACAACAATTTCTACGAATTCGGCGTCAACAAGGAAGACCCCGCCGCCAATTCCGGCGACTTCAAGCCAACCCCATGGTCGGTGAAGATCGATGGCATGGTCGGCAAACCGACCGAAATCGGGCTGGAAGATCTGCTCAAGATGCCGCTCGAAGACCGCACCTATCGCATGCGCTGCGTCGAAGGCTGGTCGATGGCGATCCCGTGGGTCGGCTTTTCGCTTTCGGCATTGCTCGACAAGGTCGAGCCGCTCGGCAGTGCGAAATATGTCTCGTTCGAGACCGTCGTGCGTCCGGAAGAAATGCCGGGTCAGAAGGGCTTTTTCCAGGCCCTGCCCTGGCCCTATATCGAAGGGCTGCGCCTCGATGAAGCCCGCCATCCGCTGACTATTCTTGCCGTCGGCCTCTACGGTGAAACCCTGCCGAACGCCAACGGTGCGCCGATCCGGCTTGTCGTGCCGTGGAAATACGGCTTCAAGAGCATCAAGTCGATCGTCAGGATTTCGCTCGTCGACAAGCAGCCGCAGACGACCTGGAAGAATTCCAACGCCCGCGAATACGGCTTCTATTCCAACGTCAACCCGGCGGTCGATCATCCGCGCTGGAGCCAGGCGACGGAACAGCGCATCGGCGAAGGCGGCTTCTTCGGCTCCAATCGTCGGCCCACCCTGCCCTTCAACGGCTATGCCGAGCAGGTGGCGAGCCTCTATAACGGCATGGACCTGAAGGCGAATTACTGATGGTTTCCATCCCTGCCTTGCCTCGCCGCTACCACAAGGCCAGCATCTGGGCCCTGTATGTGATCGGGCTCTGTCCGGCAGTCTGGGATTTTTATCTCGCATATTCCGGCGCGCTGGGTTTCAATCCGGTCAAGGAATTCGAACACCTGCTCGGCACCTGGGCGCTCAGGTTCATCATCGCGACGCTGGCGATCACGCCGATCCGTGACCTGTTCGGCATCAACTGGATGCGCTACCGGCGTGCGCTTGGCCTGATCGCCTTCTATTATGTGTTGATGCATGTGGCGGTCTACGTGTCGCTCGACCTGCGTTTCGATTTCGGCGCTGTCTGGAGCGACATCGTCAAGCGCTGGTACATCACCATCGGCATGGCCTGCCTGCTGTTGTTGATCCCGCTCGCGGTAACCTCCAACAACTGGTCGATCCGCAAGCTATCCGGCGCCTGGAACAAGCTGCACAAGCTGATCTATCTGATCGCCATCGGTGGGGTGATCCACTACATCCTGTCGGTCAAATCGGTAACGCTGGTACCGTCGACCTATATCGCGCTGATCGTGCTGCTGGTGGCCTATCGGGCGGTGCGACGGCCGATTTTGGATTGGAAGCGCGGCAAAACGAAGATGGCTCAGGCAACTCGGTAGAGGCAGTCGAAATCTGTTTCAGGACGGATCCGTCAAGCGCGTCATATGCTGCGGATGGACAGCGCGATATACCACGTCCGCAAGCGTGTCGTCGGCATAGGCATTGGCATTGGTGATATGCCCATCGTAGCCACCGACCTTGCACAGCGTCGTGCCGCCGCGCCAGACCATCATCAGGCCATGCTCCCGATCCCAGGCACATTCGGCCTCCATGACGACGTAGCAGTTGTCGTCATCACGCCTGCCTTTCTCGACAAAGACCGGGCCGGGCGTAACGTGCCGCCAGATTTCGGAAGCGTTTGATACAACTCCCATTTCGTCATCCAGCCACTCGCCTTCGCCGATGAGCGCCCGGAAATCTGCGTAATAGGCGAAGACATGGCGCGCGTCTGCGAGACGATTGGAGGTATCGAGGCAAAGGAACGCTTTCAAAGCCGCGGCCGCCGGCTCCTCAAGATCGATGTCGTCAACCTCGACCTCGGCATGATCGAAATATGGAATGCGGGTTTCCGTCATCTTGTCTTCCTCAAGCGGCGATCCAGCCAAAATGCCATCAGGATGCCCGCCATATAGGCAAGGATATTCCAAAGTGAGAAGACGCGTCCGAGCAAGAGCGCTCCGGCGGTGGTCAGGCGAAACTCGTCCAGCCAGGGAGCATGGTACAATCGCAGCATCTCTATGCAGATTGCGACAGTGACCGAATAGGCGAGAACTGCTGTCCGGCTGTGGCGATACAAGAGTGCCGCAACGAGGAAATAAACCATCGCGCCCCAGAGTATCGAGCCGCCGTATTTGACGACGACGAACGGCAGGCCCAGATCATAGCCGAACCGTCGCAAGGCAAGGCCGGCAGCGATGACGGCGACCGCGGCAATCAAGCGGCTCTTTCGTTCAGACCAACCTCGCCACATCATCCGTTTCCTCCCCGAACCCGAAACACAAAAAAGCCGGGTGTTTCCACCCGGCTTTTTCAAATCCGCGATGCGGATAAATCAAGCGGCTTCGGCAGCGTCTGCTTCAGCGGCAACACGAGCCTTGTCGGCAGCGCCCTTGGCATCGACGTCGCGTTCGACGAACTCGATGACGGCCATGGCAGCATTGTCGCCCTGGCGGAAGCCGGCCTTCATGATGCGCAGGTAGCCGCCGTTGCGGTTTGCGTAACGCGAAGCGATGGCGTCGAACAGCTTGCGAACAGCGTCCTGGTCCTGGATCTGCGAGATCGCCTGACGACGAGCGTGCAGGTCGCCGCGCTTGCCGAGCGTGACGAGCTTTTCGACGATCGGGCGAATTTCCTTCGCCTTCGGCAGGGTGGTGACGATCTGCTCATGAGTGATGAGCGAAGCAGCCATGTTGGCGAACATCGCCTTACGATGGCTTGCGGTGCGGTTGAGCTTGCGGCCGGCTACTCCGTGGCGCATGGCTATTCTCCTTTAATGCAGGTATCCGCTCTTCGTGCGGCCTGCCGTTTCCTGGCACATACGGGCACTCATGTCTTCGACGAGAGGCCCGCTGTTTGACGGGGAAAGGCAGTCAAGACCTGCCTTTGTTGATTTCAGTACTGGTCTTCGTAACGCTTGGCGAGATCTTCGATGTTTTCCGGCGGCCAGGCGGGAACTTCCATACCCAGATGGAGGCCCATGGATGCCAGAACTTCCTTGATCTCGTTCAGCGACTTACGACCAAAGTTCGGAGTACGGAGCATTTCCGCCTCGGTCTTCTGGATGAGGTCGCCGATGTAGACGATGTTGTCGTTCTTCAGGCAGTTGGCCGAACGGACGGAAAGTTCCAGTTCGTCGACCTTCTTGAGGAGTGCCGGGTTGAACGCGAGTTCGGTAACGGCTTCTTCCTCGACGTCCTTCTGCGGTTCGTCGAAGTTGACGAAGACCGAGAGCTGGTCCTGAAGGATGCGGGCGGCAAAGGCTACGGCGTCTTCACCCGTGACCGAGCCATCGGTTTCGATGGTCATGGTCAGCTTGTCGTAGTCAAGAACCTGACCTTCGCGGGTGTTTTCCACCTTGTAGGACACTTTCTTGACCGGCGAATAGAGGCTGTCGACCGGGATGAGACCGATCGGAGCATCTTCTGCACGGTTACGCTCGGCCGGGACATAACCCTTGCCGTTGTTGACCGTGAATTCCATGCGGATTTCCGCACCTTCGTCGAGGGTGCAGATGACATGGTCGGGGTTCAGAATTTCGATATCGCCGACCGTCTGAATGTCGCCGGCAACGACCGAGCCCGGGCCCTGCTTGCGCACGACCATGCGCTTTGCGTCATCGCCATCCATCTTGATGGCGATTTCCTTGATGTTGAGCACGATGTCCGTCACGTCTTCCCGCACACCCGGGATCGACGAGAATTCATGCAATACGCCGTCGATCTGGACTGCCGTGACGGCAGCGCCGCGAAGCGACGACAGAAGCACGCGACGAAGCGCGTTGCCGAGCGTCAGGCCGAAGCCGCGCTCAAGAGGTTCGGCAACAAGCGTTACCTTGGTACGGCCAGACGAGGTGAAGTCCACCTTGTTCGGCTTGATCAGTTCCTGCCAGTTCTTCTGGATCATCACTAGATACCTTCCGTTCGTTGCCACCATCCAATCGTGGCAACCGTGTCGGCTATACAGGCAAAGCCGCCGAACCCTCCACGGAGGATCAGGCGGCCATGCCCGAACTCAACGAAGAAACCGCCAATCCTCAAAGGGCTCGGCGGCTTCTCGAATTCCGACGATCAGACGCGGCGCTTCTTGCGCGGGCGGCAGCCGTTGTGCGGGATCGGGGTCACGTCGCGGATCGAGGTGATCATGAAGCCGGCAGCCTGGAGAGCGCGCAGAGCCGATTCACGGCCGGAACCCGGACCGCAAACTTCGACTTCCAGCGACTTCATGCCATGCTCCTGAGCCTTCTTGGCGCAGTCTTCGGCAGCGATCTGAGCCGCGAACGGGGTCGACTTGCGCGAACCCTTGAAGCCCTTGGCACCAGCAGACGACCAGGCAATAGCATTGCCCTGTGCGTCGGTGATGGTGATCATCGTGTTGTTGAAGGTAGAATTGACGTGGGCAACGCCCGACGTGATATTTTTACGCTCGCGTCTACGGACGCGGGTGGCTTCCTTGGCCATTTTATCCCTTTCGTTGATCTCTGCACCGCCGTAATTCCAGCGGCTCCACCTTGGAACGAAACGTCACAAAACAGCGGACAGAACCCTGTCCGCTTGCGACGTCCATCCAAAATTACTTCTTCTTACCTGCGATCGCCTTCGCCGGGCCCTTGCGGGTGCGGGCGTTGGTGTGCGTGCGCTGACCGCGGACCGGGAGGCCACGACGGTGACGCAGGCCGCGGTAGCAGCCAAGGTCCATCAGACGCTTGATGTTCATCGCGGTTTCGCGACGAAGATCGCCTTCGACCTGATAATCACGGTCGATGGTTTCGCGGATCTGCAGGACTTCGGAGTCGGTCAGCTGGTGGACGCGCTTGTCAGCGGCCAGACCGGTCTTCTCCATGATTTCCTGTGCGAATTTCGGGCCGATCCCGTGAATGTAGGTCAGCGCGATGACAACGCGCTTCGCAGTCGGGATGTTGACGCCAGCGATACGTGCCACGCCTATTCTCCTTGGTTCCGGTTGCCATCCGGCAAGCGGTACTTCTTCCATGAAAGCGACCATCTTGAGCCGCCAGTTCAATACCATACGAGACAGCTCAAAACGATCAGCCCCGGATGCCCTTGCGGAAATCCGCGCCAATCGCTCAAACATGTCGCGAGTTGGCGCGGTGTTTAACGGAATCAGCGTTGAATTGCAACCGCCGACCCCAAGATTCTTTAATAGTTCAATGACGGCTCAAAGAGCCGACAGGATATTTTCGATTTCGCCGGTAACCTGGTCCATCGACGCCATGCCGTCGATGCTCTTCAGCTTGCCCTTGGCATGATAGTAGCCGATCAGCGGCGCCGTGCTCTTGTAATAGGCACGCAGACGATCGGCGTAGATTTCTGCGTTGTCGTCCTTACGGACCGGCTGGCCGGCGGCGCGGGCTTCTTCCGCACGGTGGAGGATGCGGCCGACCATGGCCGAATCGTCAACAGCCAATTCGATCGCAACGTCCAGCGCCAGACCCTTCTGCTTGAGCATCACCTCGACTGCGTCAGCCTGCACCAAGGTGCGCGGATAACCGTCGAGTATGAAGCCGTTGGCACAATCCGGCTGGTCAATGCGTTCGGAAACGATCGCATTGACGATTTCGTCGGAAACGAGGTTGCCGGCGTCCATGACAGCCTTGGCGCGCTTGCCGACTTCCGTCTCGGCGGTTACCGCCGCACGCAGCATATCACCCGTGGAGAGCTGCGGGATGCCGTGCTTCTCCACGATCCGCTGGGCCTGGGTCCCCTTACCCGCGCCCGGCGGTCCTAACAGAATCAGTCTCATCGTCCCCTCTTTCCTCCACGCAATTTCGACTTCTTGATCAGGCCCTCATACTGCTGAGCAATGAGGTGTCCCTGAATCTGCGCAACCGTATCAAGGGTTACACTCACGATGATCAAAAGCGAAGTACCACCAAGGGCTAATGGCACGCCGGTGCGGGCCACCAGGAATTCCGGCAGAATGCAGACGACGACAAGGTAGATCGCGCCGATGACCGTGATCCGGGTCAGCACATAATCGATATACTCAGCGGTACGCTCGCCCGGACGGATGCCCGGAATGAAGCCGCCATGCTTCTTCAGGTTATCGGCCGTGTCCTTCGGATTGAAGACGATAGCCGTGTAGAAGAAGGCGAAGAAGGCGATCAGCAGGCCGTAAAGCAGCATGAACAGCGGCTGGCCGTGGCCGAGCGACGAGATGATCGCGGTCGCCCAGCTGGGAAGTTCGCTATTGCCGGCAAAACCCGCAGCAGTCGCCGGCAGAAGCAGCAGCGAGGACGCGAAGATCGCCGGAATGACGCCAGACGTGTTGAGTTTCAGCGGAAGGTGCGACGTATCGCCCTGGAACATGCGGTTGCCAACTTGACGCTTCGGATACTGGATCAACAGACGGCGCTGGGCGCGTTCGACGAAGACGATCAGTGCAATGACGATGATCGCAACGATGAGAACTGTGAGAATCAGTGCCGTCGGCAGAGCGCCGGTGCGGCCCAGTTCCAGCGTACCGGCGAGCGCGGTCGGAAGACCTGCGGCGATACCGGAGAAAATGATCAGCGAGATGCCGTTGCCGATGCCGCGCGAGGTGATCTGCTCGCCGAGCCACATCAGGAACATGGTGCCGCCAAGCAGCGTCACGACAGTGGAAAGCTTGAAGAACCAGCCCGGATCGAGAACGAGACCGTTGCCGCTCTCGAGGCCGGCCGCGATACCATAGGCCTGCAGCGTGCCGAGAAGGACGGTACCGTAACGGGTGTACTGGTTGATGATCTTGCGGCCCTGTTCGCCTTCCTTCTTGAGGTTTTCAAGCGAGGGAACGACCGAAGTCATCAGCTGCACAATGATCGATGCGGAAATGTAAGGCATGATGCCGAGCGCGAAGATCGCCATGCGCTCGACGGCGCCGCCCGAAAACATGTTGAAGAGGCCGAGGATGCCGCCGGCCTGGCCGCGGAAGGCCTGCGCATACGCTTCGGGGTTCAAGCCCGGAAGCGGGATATGCGTGCCGAGGCGGTAAACGAGGAGAGCAGCAAGCGTGAACCACAGCCGCTTCTTGAGATCCTCTGCCTTGGCGAAGGTGGAAAAATTCAGATTGGAGGCAAGTTGTTCCGCTGCAGACGCCATGCAATTCTCCGCCCGACCCATTCTCCGGCGGCGGGGAAAGTGCCTGGTCCGGAAAGTCGTCTAACAATTCTGGTTCAAAAAACCGGGCGCGGAGATTGCGAAAGCAACCGGATGCCTCACCCTGTTTTCCGTATGATCCCGGCCAGCTGGTACCTGGTGAAAGTCCGGTGGACCGAATGGATCGTGAGGCTCACATATGGAGATAAAATCGCCCGGTGTGAAGCTCAAACCGGGCGATTCTAAACGATTTATTCTGCGGCAGATTCAGCAGCTACGACGAGCAGCTTGATCGAGCCACCGCTCTTTTCGATCTTCTCGACGGCAGCCTTGGAGGCGCCGGCGACTTCGATCGAAACCTTTGCCGTCAGCTCGCCGTCGGCGAGGATACGGACACCGTCCTTCGGGCGACGGATGACGCCGGCTGCCTTGAGGGCGGCTGCGTCAACGGTTGCCTTGGCATCCAGCTTGCCGGCATCGATCGCGGTCTGGATACGGCCGAGCGATACGGTTGCGTATTCAGACTTGAAGATGTTGGTGAAGCCGCGCTTCGGCAGGCGACGGTAGATGGGCATCTGACCGCCTTCGAAGCCGTTGATGGCAACGCCCGAACGAGCCTTCTGACCCTTGACGCCGCGACCACCGGTCTTGCCCTTGCCGGAACCGATACCGCGACCTACGCGGATACGGTCCTTGGACGAACCTTCGTTGTCCTTGATCTCATTGAGTTTCATGGTCAAATCCTCACTTCTCGTCAACGACGCGGACGAGATGCTGGACAGCGCGGATCATGCCACGAACGGAAGGGGTATCTTCCAGAGTGCTGGTCCGGTGCAGCTTGTTGAGGCCGAGACCGATCAGCGTTGCACGCTGTACGGCCGGGCGGCGGATGGGGCTGCCGGTCTGTTGAACGGTAACCGTCTTTGCTTCTGTCTTCTTCGTAGCCTTAGCCATGAGTCAGGTCCCTCTTATTCTTCCGCGGCATTGCCGGAAGCGGCGCGGCGAGCCTGAAGCGTTGCATACTTGATGCCGCGCTGTGCTGCTACGTCCTTCGGGTGTACCTGGTGCTTCAGAGCGTCGAAGGTAGCGCGAACCATGTTGTAAGGGTTCGAGGAACCGGTCGACTTGGCGACGACGTCATGCATGCCGAGGGTTTCGAAGACAGCGCGCATCGGGCCGCCTGCGATGATACCCGTACCGGCCTTGGCCGAGCGCAGCAGAACCTTGCCGGCGCCGTGACGGCCATTGACGTCGTGATGCAGCGTACGGCCGTCGCGCAGCGGTACGAAGATCAGGTCGCGCTTGGCGGATTCGGTCGCCTTGCGGATGGCTTCCGGCACTTCACGTGCCTTGCCATGGCCGAAGCCGACGCGGCCCTTCTGGTCGCCGACGACGACGAGAGCTGCGAAACCGAAGCGACGGCCGCCCTTGACGACCTTGGCGACGCGATTAATTGCTACGAGCTTGTCAACGAATTCGCTGTCGCGCTCTTCACGGGCCTGGCGGTCTTCGCGCTGGCCCTTTCTTTCCTGTGCCATTGTCCTTGTCCTTTTTCTTTTGCGGGTGGAACGGCAGGTTAACCCAATGAAGCAGATCGAACTTTTCGTTCTGATCGGCTCCGTCTTATTCCAAGCGATCCCAGGAAATTTCCCGGCATTGCGACGGAATCCGGAAATTCCGGAAGGTGCGGCGAACCGCAATTCGCCCGACCCTCCCCTTCACGGGAAAGATCGGGCGAAATTTCTTAGAAGCTCAGACCGCCTTCGCGGGCAGCTTCGGCAAGTGCCTTGATACGGCCGTGATAGATGAAGGCGCCGCGATCGAACACGACTTCCTTCACGCCAGCCTTTTCGGCACGCTCGGCGACCAGCTTGCCGACGGCAGCAGCAGCTGCAACGTCAGCACCGGTCTTGAGCGAGGTGCGCAGACCTGCGTCGAGGGTCGAAGCGGCAGCAAGCGTGCGGCCGGCGACATCGTCGATGATCTGAACGTAGATGTTCTTCGAGGAGCGGTGAACCGACAGACGCGGACGGCCGTTTGCGACCTTCTTGATCTGGCGGCGAACACGGCTCGCACGCTTGGTGAGTGCTTCTTTACGAGTTGCCATGATTCCGCGTCCTTACTTCTTCTTGCCTTCCTTGCGGACGATCCGTTCCTCAGCGTACTTGACGCCTTTGCCCTTGTAGGGCTCGGGACCACGGTATTCGCGGATTTCCGCGGCTACCTGACCGACCTGCTGCTTGTTGATGCCGGAGATGACGATTTCCGTCGGCTTCGGCACGGCAATGGTGATGCCCTGCGGGGCTTCATAAACCACGTCGTGGGAAAAGCCGAGCTGCAGCTGCAGGTTCTTGCCCTGCAGTGATGCGCGGTAACCGACGCCGTTGATTTCGAGCTTGCGTTCGAAACCGTCCTTAACACCCTTGAAGATGTTCTCGATCATCGTGCGGGACATGCCCCACTTGGAACGAGCATCCTTGGTCTGGCTGACCGGGGCGACCGAAACAGAGTTGTTTTCGAAGCCGAGCTTGATTTCGTCGTTGGCGACGAAAAACAGCTCGCCCTTCGGGCCCTTTGCGGTGACCTTCTGGCCATCGACGGTCGCCGTCACACCTGCCGGAACCTGGACGGCTTTTTTACCGATACGAGACATTTTTAATCCTGTCTGTCCGTTATGGAGTTCCCCTGCTCTGATCTTAGAAGACCGAGCAGAGAACCTCGCCGCCTACGTTCTGTTCGCGAGCCTGGTGATCGGCCATCACACCCTTCGGAGTCGAAAGGATAGTGATACCGAGGCCGTTAAACACCTGCGGAATGGACTTGACCGAGACATAAACTCGGCGGCCCGGCTTGGACACGCGGCCGATCTCGCGGATCACCGACGCGCCTTCATAGTACTTGAGTTCGATTTCGATCTCGGCCTTGCCGTTACCGTAATCGATTTCCGAATAACCGCGGATGTAGCCTTCAGCCTGCAGAACGTCGAGAACGCGTGCACGCAGCTTGGAAGCAGGCGTGGAAACGGTCGACTTGCGGCGGGCTGCGCCGTTGCGGATACGGGTGAGCATATCGCCCAAGGGATCAGTCATGGTCATCTAACGATCTCCTTACCAGCTCGACTTAACAATGCCCGGCACCTTGCCGAGATTGCCCAGCTCACGAAGCGCGATACGCGACATCTTGAGCTTGCGATAGAAAGCGCGCGGACGACCGGTGACTTCGCAACGGTTGCGGATACGCGTCTTCGAGCCATCGCGCGAAAGCGAGGCGAGCTTGATAGTTGCCTTGAACCGCTCTTCGATCGGAAGTTCCTGGTTCATGATGGTCGCCTTCAGGACTGCACGCTTGGCAGCCTGGTTGGCAACGGTCTTGCGGCGGCGCTTGTTCTTTTCAACTGCGCTGGTCTTCGCCATATCGGAGTTCCTTTTTAACGCTCGTCGTTACGGTTACTGGCGGAACGGGAAGTTGAACTCTTTCAGAAGAGCCCGTGCTTCGTCGTCCTTGGTAGCCGTCGTGCAAACGATGATGTCCATGCCCCACATCTGATCAACCTTGTCGTAGTTGATCTCAGGGAACACGATGTGTTCCTTGAGGCCCATGGCGAAGTTGCCACGGCCGTCAAAGGACTTCGGGTTCAGGCCGCGGAAGTCGCGAACGCGCGGAAGCGCGATGTTGATCAGGCGATCCATGAATTCGTACATGCGGGCGCCGCGCAGGGTAACCTTCGCGCCGATCGGCATGTGTTCGCGAACCTTGAAGCCTGCAATCGAGTTGCGGGCCTTCGTGATGACCGGCTTCTGGCCGGCGATCGCTGCAAGGTCGGCAGCTGCGACAGTGGGCTTCTTGGAGTCGGCGGTAGCTTCGCCCACGCCCATGTTGATGACGATCTTGTCCAGCTTGGGGATCATCATGTCGTTTGCGTAGGAGAACTGCTCCTTCAACGCGGCGCGGATGCGCGCGTTGTAGTCTGCCTTGAGCCGCGGCTCATACTTTGCCTCAGCCATCGATCACATCTCCCGTACGCTTGGCGACACGCACCTTCTTGCCGTCGACGACGGAGAAGCCAACGCGGGTCGGCTTGCCGTCTTTCGCGACGATCGCGATGTTCGACAGATGAATGGACGCTTCCTTGTTGATGATGCCGGCTTCCTGCGTCTGAGACTGACGCTGGTGGCGCTTCACCATGTTGATGCCACGCACGAATGCGCGATCTTCCTTAGGCATGACCTGGAGAACTTCGCCGGTACGGCCCTTGTCCTTGCCTGCCAATACGACGACGTTGTCGCCCTTCTTGATCTTGTTCATGTGTCCCGCTCCCTCTTACAGAACTTCCGGAGCCAGCGAGATGATCTTCATATGGTTCTTGGCGCGAAGTTCGCGCGGAACCGGTCCGAAGATACGGGTGCCGATCGGCTCTTTCTTGTTGTCGATGAGAACCGCTGCGTTGTTATCGAAGCGGATGACGCTGCCGTCCGGACGACGGATGTCCTTGGCGGTACGCACAACTACCGCCTTCATCACGTCACCCTTCTTGACGCGGCCGCGCGGGATAGCTTCCTTGATCGAAACGACGATAACGTCGCCGATCGAAGCATACTTGCGCTTGGAGCCGCCCAGCACCTTGATGCACATGACACGACGTGCGCCGGAATTATCCGCCACGTCGAGGTTTGTTTGCATCTGAATCATGTCAGGTCGCCTTTTTCTAATGAACCGGAGCGACCGGGCGTCAGAAACGCTCGGAGCCGGCTATGGACAGAATTTCATGTGCGCGGGTGGGGTCTTGCCAAGGTGGTTTCCTTAAAAGGACCTTCCCTGCGCTCAAAGCAAAAGAACGCTCGTTGCCGAGCGTTCCACGCCAGTGGCGTGCTTCTTACAGGATTCTGTGCCGGACGCAAGGCCCAAAGCCCCTGCCCGGCACAAAACTGTATTAATTAGGCCTGGGCGGAGATAACCGTCCAGGTCTTGTCCTTGGAGATCGGTGCGCATTCCTCGATGGAAACGATATCACCTACCTTGTACTGGTTGTTTTCGTCATGCGCCTTGTACTTCTTCGAACGGCGGACCGTCTTCTGAAGCAGCGGATGCGCGAAGCGGCGCTCGACGCGGACAACAACGGTCTTCTCGTTCTTGTCGGAAACGACTACGCCCTGCAGAATGCGTTTCGGCATATTATTCTTCCTTAGGCCTTGGCTTCTGCCGCCTTCTGGCGGGCAATGGTTTTCACGCGAGCGATGTCCTTGCGAACTTCGTTGATGCGCGAGGACTTTTCGAGCTGACCGGTGGCCTTCTGGAAGCGCAGGTTGAACTGCTCCTTCTTCAGGTCGCCAAGCTTGTCCTTGAGCTGATCGGCGGTGAGGCCGCGAACGTCTTCGGCTTTCATCTTGCCTTCTCCTTACTCTGCGATGCGCTGTACGAAGCGCGTCTTAACCGAGAGCTTGGCGGCGCCGAGAGTGAGGGCCTCGCGAGCGAGTTCCTCCGGAACACCATCGATCTCGAACATCATACGACCGGGCTTGACCTTGCACGCCCAGTATTCGACGCCGCCCTTACCTTTACCCATACGCACTTCGGTCGGCTTGGCGGTGACCGGAACGTCCGGAAACACGCGGATCCAGACACGACCGGCGCGCTTCATGGCACGCGTGATCGCGCGGCGGGCCGCCTCGATCTCGCGGGCGTTGACGCGGTTGGGTTCCAGCGACTTCAGGCCGAATTCGCCGAAAGCCAGGTCGAAGCCGCCCTTGGCCACACCCTTGATGCGACCCTTGAACTGCTTGCGGTACTTGGTACGCTTTGGCTGCAACATTTTATTACTTCTCCGAGCTTATCTTTCGCCAGCGTTGATCAAGCGTTTTCGCGTTCGCGACGGCGATCACCACGGTCGCCACGATCGCCGCGTTCACGGCTTGCGGGACCCTGTGCATCACCTTCCATCGCACGACGCTCAGAAGCCATCGGATCGTGCTCAAGGATTTCGCCCTTGAAGATCCAGACCTTGATGCCGCAGATGCCGAATGCGGTTTCGGCTTCAGCCGTACCGTAGTCGATGTCTGCACGCAGCGTGTGAAGCGGAACGCGACCTTCGCGGTACCATTCCGTACGGGCGATTTCTGCACCACCGAGACGGCCGGCGCAGGTGATCTTGATGCCTTCTGCACCGAGACGCATGGCCGACTGAACGGCACGCTTCATCGCACGGCGGAAAGCCACGCGGCGCTCGAGCTGCTGGGCGATCGACTGGGCGACGAGCGTCGAGTCGATTTCCGGCTTGCGCACTTCAACGATGTTGAGGTGCGTTTCCGAGTTGGTCATCGTGGAAAGCGTCTTGCGAAGCTTTTCGATGTCTGCACCCTTCTTGCCGATGATCAGACCCGGGCGAGCCGAGTGGATCGTGACGCGGCACTTCTTGTGCGGACGCTCGATGACGACCTTGGCGATACCGGCCTGCTTGAGTTCCTTCATCAGGTAGGCGCGGATCTTCAGGTCTTCGTGGAGCAGCTGGCCGTATTCGGCATTGTCGGCGAACCAACGGCTGTCCCAGGTACGGTTAATGCCGAGGCGGAAGCCGATCGGATTAATTTTCTGGCCCATTATGCGGCCTCCCCTTTTTCCTCGACTTCGCGAACGACGATCGTCAGATGCGCGAACGGCTTTTCGATGCGCGATGCACGGCCGCGGCCACGAGCGTGGAAGCGCTTCATCACGATCGACTTGCCGACGTATGCTTCTGCAACGACCAGGCTGTCGACATCGAGGTCATGGTTGTTTTCGGCGTTTGCGATAGCAGACTCGAGGGTCTTCTTCACGGTGCCGGCGATACGCTTGCGGGAGAACTCGAGTTCGGCGAGCGCGCGATCCACCTTCTTGCCGCGGATGAGAGCGGCAACGAGGTTCAGCTTCTGGGGGCTGACGCGGAGCGTGCGCGCAACTGCCTGCGCCTCGTTGTCCTTCAGCCGGCGTTCGGTCTTAGCCTTCGCCATGATTACTTCCTCTTCGCCTTCTTGTCCGCGCCGTGACCGTAATAGGTACGGGTGGGAGCGAATTCACCGAACTTATGTCCGACCATGTCTTCGTTGACGCCGACCGGAATATGCTTCGAACCGTTGTAGACGCCAAACGTCAAACCAACGAACTGCGGCAAGATCGTGGAGCGACGGCTCCAGATCTTGATGACTTCTGCACGTCCGCCTTCGCGCACCTTCTCAGCCTTCTTGAGAAGATAGCCGTCAACAAACGGACCTTTCCATACTGAACGAGCCATTGAACGACTTCCTCTCTTACTTCTTCACGTGGCGCGAACGCATGATGAACTTGTCCGTGGACTTGTTCGAACGCGTACGCTTGCCCTTGGTCGGCTTGCCCCACGGGGTCACCGGATGGCGACCACCGGAGGTGCGGCCTTCACCACCGCCGTGCGGATGGTCGACCGGGTTCATGACAACGCCGCGAACGTGCGGACGCTTGCCACGCCATACGGAACGACCGGCCTTGCCGTCGTTGATGTTGCCGTGGTCCGGGTTGGAAACGGCGCCGATGGTTGCCAGGCAGGAGCCCGGAACGAGGCGCTGTTCGCCGGAGTTCAGGCGAAGGATCGCCATGCCCTGGTCGCGGCCGACGAGCTGAACGTAGGTGCCTGCCGAACGGGCGATCTGACCGCCCTTGCCCGGCTTCATCTCGACGTTATGAACGATCGAGCCAACCGGAATGTACTGCAGCGGCATGGTGTTGCCCGGCTTCACGTCGACAGCCTTGTCGGAAGCGATGACCTTATCGCCGGCAGCGAGGCGCTGCGGAGCGAGGATGTAGGCCTGGTCGCCATCCGTGTAGGTGATGAGCGCGATGAACGCGGTGCGGTTCGGGTCGTATTCCAGACGCTCTACGGTGCCTTCGATGTCGAACTTGCGACGCTTGAAGTCAACGAGACGGTAGGAACGCTTGTGACCACCACCCTGGTAGCGCACGGTGATGCGACCGAGGTTGTTGCGGCCGCCCTTCTTGGACAGACCTTCGGTGAGCGTCTTGACCGGCTTGCCCTTCCAGAGGCCCGAGCGGTCGACGATGACCAGCTGACGCTGGCTCGGGGTCGTCGGATTGTAGCTTTTAAGTGCCATTGTACTTTACCTCAGAGACCGGTGGAGACGTCGATCGTCTGACCTTCGGCCAGGGTGACGACAGCCTTCTTGACGTCCTTCTGCTTGCCGGTGAAGCCCTTGAAGCGCTTCACCTTGCCCTTGCGGACCAGCGTATTGACGGCAGTGACCTTCACACCGAAGAGTGCTTCTACGGCAGCCTTGATTTCAGGCTTCGAAGCAGTCTTGGCAACGTTGAAGACAACCTGGTTCTGTTCGGATACCAGCGTCGACTTTTCGGTGATCGAGGGAGATACGATCACATCATAGTGGCGAAGATCGGTCACTTGAAACGCTCCTCTAGAGCTTCAACTGCGGCCTTCGACAGCACGAGCTTGCCGCGACGCAGAATGTCGTAAACATTGATGCCCTGTACCGGCAGAACGTCCACGTTCGGGATGTTCTGAGCAGCAAGCTTGAAGTTATTGTCAAGCTCGGCGCCGCCGATGAAGAGCACGTTGGTGAGGCCGAGCGTCTCGAACGAACCGGCGAGCAGCTTGGTCTTTGCTTCAGCAGCAACCAGGTTGTCGACGATGATCAGGTCTTCAGCCTTCATCTTTGCAGACAGGGCGTGACGCAGGGCAAGAGCGCGAACCTTCTTGGGAAGGTCATGCTCGTGGCTACGGACAACTGGACCATGAGCCCGACCACCGCCGCGGAACTGCGGAGCGCGTGCCGAATGGTGACGAGCGCGGCCCGTACCCTTCTGCTTGTACATCTTGGCGCCGGTGCGCGACACTTCGGCGCGGGTCAGCGTCTTGTGCGAACCCTGCTGCTTCTTGGCGAGCTGGTAACGCACCATACGTGCGAGGATGTCCTCGCGAGGGTCGAGGCCGAAGATCGCATCTGACAGGGAGACCTTGCCGGCGTCTTTTCCCTCAAGGGTCTTGACGTTAAATTCCATGTTCCTGGCTCCCTTACTTCGCGGCCGACTTGACGGCATCGCGAACTTCGATCCAGGCGCCCTTGGAGCCGGGGACGGCACCCTTGACGAGGATCAGGCCGCGGCCTTCATCGGTGGAGACAACTTCGAGGTTCTGCGTGGTGATACGCGTCTGGCCCATATGACCAGCCATGCGCTTGCCCTTCCAGACTTTGCCCGGATCCTGGTTGTTACCAGTCGAACCATGCGAACGGTGCGAAACGGACACACCGTGCGTGGCACGCAGACCACCGAAGTTATGGCGCTTCATGGCGCCGGCGAAACCCTTACCGATCGAGGTACCGGTTACGTCAACCAGCTGGCCAGCGGAGAAATGGTCCGCCTTCAGCTCGGTGCCGACTTCGATCAAATTGTCTTCGGAAACACGAAACTCGATGAGCTTCGCCTTCGGCTCGACATTGGCGACAGCAAAACTGCCGCGCTCAGCCTTGGAGGTGTTCTTCACCTTGGCCGCGCCTGCACCCAGCTGAAGAGCGGTATAACCGTTCTTCTCGACAGTGCGCTGTGCGACGACCTGGCAGTTCTCCAGCCGCAATACGGTTACCGGGATATGCTCGCCAGCGTCATTGTAGACGCGGGTCATACCCACCTTCTGTGCAATTACACCTGAACGCATCGGTTCAATCCTTCTCACTCAGCTCGAGACCTCGGTCTCAGAGCTTGATCTCAACATCGACGCCTGCGGCGAGATCGAGCTTCATCAGCGCGTCTACCGTCTGGGGCGTCGGGTCAACGATGTCGAGAAGGCGCTTATGGGTGCGCATCTCGAACTGCTCGCGGCTCTTCTTGTCGATGTGGGGGGACCGGTTAACCGTAAACTTCTCGATGCGGGTCGGAAGCGGAACGGGGCCCCGGACACTAGCTCCGGTGCGCTTCGCCGTCGACACGATCTCGCGCGTAGAAGCGTCGAGAATCCGGTGATCGAATGCCTTAAGGCGAATGCGGATATTTTGGCCGTTCATTCGACGTTATCCTTGTTATCTGTACCTCCGTGCCTAACGACAGGACACGGGTTGTTCGTTTTCCTAAGGCGGGACCACCGGTTTCAAAGATCGAAGAGGACGCGAGCTGCATCCCATTCCAGTCTTCGGGCCATTCGGCCCACCTTATGTCTATTGATTGCCGCCCCACCCATTGATTCAATCAATGAACCGAAGCAGGGGCAAATTGCGCTCGCGCGCCATTTGCTACATTTTTATGTCATAAGCAAGCGGCTTTGGGCCGCTTGCTTAAAAGAAATCCATGCAACCGACGCAGATCTGGTCTGCGTCGATTTATTTGGATCAATTACTCGATGATCGAGGCAACGATGCCTGCGCCGACGGTACGGCCGCCTTCGCGGATTGCGAAGCGCAGCTTTTCTTCCATGGCGATCGGAACGATCAGCTCGACCGAAACCGTGACGTTGTCGCCAGGCATAACCATTTCCGTGCCTTCCGGCAGCGAAACGATACCCGTGACGTCCGTCGTGCGGAAGTAGAACTGCGGACGGTAGTTGGTGAAGAACGGCGTATGACGGCCGCCTTCTTCCTTCGTCAGGATGTAGGCTTCTGCCATGAACTTCTTGTGCGGCTTGACCGAACCCGGCTTGCACAGGATCTGGCCACGCTCGACGCCATCACGGTTAACACCGCGAACCAGAGCGCCGATGTTGTCGCCGGCCTGACCCTGGTCGAGCAGCTTGCGGAACATTTCAACGCCGGTGACGGTGGTCTTCGAGGTGGCGCGGATGCCGACGATCTCGACTTCTTCACCAACCTTGACGATGCCGCGCTCGACGCGACCGGTCACGACCGTACCACGACCCGAGATCGAGAACACGTCTTCGATCGGCATCAGGAACGGCATGTTGATCGGACGCTCAGGCGTCGGGATGTAGGCATCGACAGCCGCCATCAGTTCGCGGATCGCGTCTTCGCCGATCTTCTTGTCGGAATCTTCGAGAGCGGCCAGTGCCGAACCCTTGACGATCGGAATGTCGTCGCCCGGGAAGTCGTAGGACGACAGAAGTTCGCGAACTTCCAGTTCGACGAGCTCCAGAAGTTCTGCGTCGTCGACCTGGTCGACCTTGTTCAGGAACACGACGATTGCCGGAACGCCAACCTGGCGAGCGAGCAGGATGTGCTCGCGCGTCTGCGGCATCGGGCCGTCAGCTGCAGAGCAAACCAGGATCGCACCGTCCATCTGTGCGGCACCGGTGATCATGTTCTTGACGTAGTCGGCGTGGCCGGGGCAGTCAACGTGAGCATAGTGACGAGCAGGCGTCTCGTATTCGACGTGAGCCGTCGAAATGGTGATGCCACGTGCCTTTTCTTCCGGCGCTGCGTCGATCTGGTCATACGCCTTGAACTCGCCGAAATACTTCGTGATCGCGGCTGTCAGCGACGTCTTGCCATGGTCAACGTGACCAATCGTGCCGATGTTGACGTGCGGCTTATTGCGCTCAAACTTGCTCTTTGCCATTTCCGGCTCTCCGTTCTTTTCCCCGTCAGGGGTTATCTCTCAAATTGTTGGGCGGGGTTACCCCGGTCACTTCTGACCGGAGTACTTAGCCTGGATTTCGGTTGCGACGTTGTTCGGAACCGGTGCGTAGTGGTCGAAAGTCATCGAATACTGCGCGCGGCCCTGGGACATGGAGCGCAGGTTGTCGACGTACTTGAACATGTTCGCCAGCGGCACGTGAGCGTTGATCACGATCGCTATGCCGCGCTGTTCCTGGCCCTGGATCTGGCCACGACGGGAGTTCAGGTCGCCGATAACGTCGCCGACATAATCTTCCGGCGTCACGACTTCGACCTTCATCATCGGCTCGAGCAGCTGAGCGCCGGCCTTCTTGGCTGCTTCACGGAAGCAGGCACGCGATGCGATTTCGAAGGCGAGAACCGACGAGTCGACGTCGTGGAAGGCGCCGTCGATGAGGGTCGCCTTGACGCCCAGCATCGGGAAGCCAGCGAGCGGACCCGAAGACAGAACGCTTTCGATACCCTTCTGAACGCCCGGGATGTATTCCTTCGGAACAGAACCACCGACGATCTTGGACTCGAACTTGAACTCTTCGCCTTCCGGGTTCGGTTCGAAGACGATCTTGACGCGCGCGAACTGACCGGTACCACCGGACTGCTTCTTGTGCGTGTAGTCTTCTTCGTGCTGGCGCGTGATGGTTTCGCGGTAAGCAACCTGCGGAGCACCGACGTTGGCTTCAACCTTGAACTCGCGACGCATACGGTCGACGAGAATGTCGAGGTGAAGTTCGCCCATGCCTGCAATGATCGTCTGGCCGGATTCCTGGTCGGTCTTGACGCGGAACGACGGGTCTTCAGCTGCCAGGCGGTTGAGCGCGAGGCCCATCTTTTCCTGGTCGCCCTTGGACTTCGGCTCGATCGCGATCTGGATGACCGGCTCGGGGAATTCCATGCGCTCAAGAATAACCGGCTTCAGCGGATCGCAGAGCGTATCGCCAGTGGTGGTTTCCTTGAGGCCGGCGAGAGCAACGATGTCGCCTGCAAAGGCTTCTTCGATGTCTTCACGGGAATTCGAGTGCATCTGCAACATACGGCCGACACGCTCGCGCTTGTCCTTGACCGTGTTGATGACAGATACGCCCTTTTCGAGCTTGCCCGAGTAGATGCGGGCGAACGTCAGCGAACCGACGAAGGGGTCGTTCATGATCTTGAACGCCAGCATCGCAAGCGGCTCGCTATCGTCAGCGTGACGCTCGATCTCAGCTTCGGTCTTGAAGTCGATGCCCTTGATCGCCGGAATATCGAGCGGCGACGGCAGGTATTCGACAACGGCGTCGAGAAGCGGCTGAACGCCCTTGTTCTTGAAGGCAGTGCCGCAGAACATCGGGTGGAACTTGACGTCGATCGTGCCGCGGCGAACCAGGGCGCGGATCTTCTCGTTGTCCGGCATGATGCCGTTCAGGTAGTCTTCCAGAGCCTGCTCGTCGACTTCGACGACCGTCTCGATGAGCTTCTCGCGGTATTCTTCGGCACGATCCTTGAGATCTTCCGGAATTTCCACGACGTCCCACTGCGCGCCAAGCGATTCATCGCGCCAGACGAGAGCGTTCATCTCGATCAGGTCGACAACGCCCTTGAACTCGGTTTCTGCACCGATCGGCAGCTGCATGACGACAGCCGTTGCGCCGAGGCGGGTCTTGATCATCTCGACCGAGCGATAGAAGTCCGCACCGGTCTTGTCCATCTTGTTGCAGAAGATCATGCGCGGAACGTTGTACTTCTCGGCCTGACGCCAGACGGTTTCCGTCTGCGGCTCTACGCCTGCGTTGGCGTCGAGAAGAGCGATCGCACCGTCGAGAACGCGCAGCGAACGTTCGACTTCGATGGTGAAGTCGACGTGGCCGGGGGTGTCGATGATGTTGAAGCGGCGCATCTTGCCGTCACGGCCCTTCCAGAAGGTCGTGGTCGCAGCAGACGTGATCGTGATGCCACGCTCCTGCTCCTGCTCCATCCAGTCCATCGTGGCTGCGCCGTCGTGAACTTCGCCGATCTTGTGCGACTTACCGGTGTAATAAAGGATACGCTCGGTGGTCGTGGTCTTGCCGGCGTCGATATGCGCCATGATACCGAAATTTCGGTAGTCTTCGATTTTATACTCGCGAGCCATAGGACTGCCTTTCGAAATTCGATCGGATGAGGATTACCAACGGTAGTGCGAGAATGCGCGGTTCGCGTCAGCCATCTTGTGCGTGTCTTCACGCTTCTTGACAGCCGAGCCGCGGTTGTTTGCGGCGTCCATGAGTTCGCCGGAAAGGCGATCGACCATCGTCGTTTCGTTGCGCTTGCGGGCAGCAGCAATAACCCAGCGGATCGCGAGAGCCTGGCGGCGTTCCGGACGCACGTCGACCGGAACCTGGTAGGTCGCACCACCGACGCGGCGCGAACGGACTTCAACATGCGGCGCGACATTGTCGAGCGCCGAATGGAAGACGGCCAGCGGATCACCCTTGGATTTGCCCTGCACGACGTCAAACGCGCCGTAAACGATGCTTTCGGCAACAGACTTCTTGCCGTGGAGCATGATGGCATTCATGAACTTCGTAACGATGAGATCACCGAACTTCGGATCCGGGTTGATCTCGCGCTTTTCTGCACTATGGCGTCTGGACATACTTCTTGTCTCTCAATTGTTACGGGGCGCTTTATCACGCGGAGAACCTCGCGCAGCGCCAAAAAATCTGGAAAGCCCGAAGGATTACTTCGGACGCTTCGCACCGTACTTCGAACGGCGCTGCTTACGGTTCTTGACACCCTGGGTATCGAGAACGCCGCGGATGATGTGGTAACGAACGCCCGGCAAGTCCTTGACGCGGCCGCCACGGATCATGACGACAGAGTGTTCCTGCAGGTTGTGACCTTCACCCGGAATGTAGCCGATGACTTCGAAGCCATTGGTCAGACGGATCTTGGCAACCTTACGGAGAGCCGAGTTCGGCTTCTTCGGGGTCGTCGTGTAGACGCGGGTGCAAACGCCGCGCTTCTGCGGGTTTTCCTGCAGTGCAGGAACCTTGTTACGCTTTACGTTTGCCTGACGGGGCTTACGGATCAGCTGGTTTACGGTAGGCATATACCCATCCCTTACGTGTTTTCAGTACCCTCTCGGGCCGATATGGTGCCGTTTCCGGCGGCGGCACACACATTTCCTCATGCGCTAAACGTGGCCCGATCCGTATCCGGATGAACCACAGAAGGCAGAGGACGCATTCCTCATGCGTCATGCGTGCAGCATTCGTGTCTTAAACGTGCGTATGGAGGCTTGTTTGAGGCGTATTCCGGAACGAGTCATCCCGGACGGACAAGCCTCACATCGCATCCGATGCGGGGCGTGTACTGTTTTCCCCCCTGCCCGTCAAGTGCTACCGGGAAATTAATGCCCGAAACCCTTGGTTTGCCGCCCTTTCGGGAACCTTGGCAGACAAGGTTTCGTGACATTTTGCGCGTCCGCGCCAATAGTGTTTGGGAATCGCATCAGACCACACTAAAGAAGGCTGGAACAATCCTTTCGGTCAGCCCTTTGGGCTAATGACCGGGAATCGCCTTCGGAGCAGACCATGATCGCCAACCCCGACAACGACAACAACCTCGACGGCCCGATGGTCTTTATCATCATCGGCAAGGGATATGAAGTGAAGGGCGGCGAAGGCATCGACCTTCACATCATGCTGCGCGCCCCCGACGACGATTCTGCCGTGCGCGAGGCGTTGAATGCCCTCACCGAGGAAGGTTTCATCGAGGCCGACCTCGACCAGATCGGCGTGTTGACCGACGAGCCGAACGAAGAGCCGCACGCATCGGCCTATCAGGGCGCGCTCGAAGGCGAAGTCGCCATCATCCGTTTCGAATAACCGCTCAATTGCCTTGCGGCGAATACCGCGTGACAACGGACAGCCGGCGGATCAGGTCGGCATGTCCGGCGCTTGCCGTCTTTGCATAGATGGACTTCGCGACGCTGCGAACCGTCTCATGCGACAGGTTCAGGTTTTCGGCCACGACCGGCAGAGCATGGCCGGACAGCATTTCGGATGCCACCCTCGCCTCGCCTCTCGTCAGATCATAAAGCCCGCGCAGGATCGGGAAAACGCCGTCCGGCGTTTCCGTCGGTTTCGAGACAACGACGATTGCCGCAGCCGAAGGCGCAAGATCGCGGGCATCCTTCTGCAGCGGCACGATATGCAGGACACATGCGTCCCTATCATCGCCGCCAGGCAAGGGGATGGATTGCACGGCGTCACCACTGAACAATTTCAAGCCCTCGACAAGCTGCGAATGCGCCTTGGGATCCTTGAGGGCAAGCATGTCGCGGCTGAGAAACGTGATCTGGTTCAACTCTTCGAAATCACCGTTGGCGGCAATGACGCGGCGGTCGGCTGCGACAACTGCCGCAGGCGCACCGATGGCGGACAGGCCGATCAGCATTTTCTGAGCGCTTTGCCGTTCCATCTCGGCTGACAAAAGCATGCCGCGAGCCAGATGCGGCCGCAGGCGGTTGAGCATGTCGATCGATTGGGGACCGATCCGTCCTTGCTCGAGCCTGCGCTCGAAGATCACCACCATCTGGCGCGCACCGGGCGTGGGGATCACCGTCGCGGTGCCGTAGCCGAAACCGCGCGGAACAAGAAAGTCACGATAGATGGGCAATTCCTGCCATTCGTTTTCGGAAAACAGGTCGAAATCCTGAACGAAGGAATATTGGCCTTTTTTCACGGCCCTCTCCAGTCGCTCGTTCCTTTCGGCCCAGCCACCGGCGACGAAATCATCGAATAATATGCCGGCGTTCGGGGTGAGCATCCAGGTGCCGAGCGCGCCGCTGCTTGCCGTGGTTGCTCCGATGAAGAAATCGCCCGTTTTGCAGATAGCGGAAATAACGGCAGGCCAGCGTTCCGGAAAGACCGAGGCCTCGTAAATAGTGGCTATGATATCGTCGAGTTCAGTCGCCACCGACGAGTTCCTCCGCATTTCCCAGGCGAATTTTTAAAAGCATTTCTTCTGGAACATCAACAATTTGAAGCTCTCTGCCGCAATATTGTTCCGCCGATCTGGCGTCATATCCTGGGCACGCCCCTCGGCAGGATTCGCAAGGTTGTCTTTCCGCCACCGAACCACTCTGGATAATGCATTGAAAACATGGATAAAAGTTAATCTTCCAAACCGGTTGACTGTCATGGAAGTAAAATAATCGCTCTCTAGTGCTCGCTGCGCAGTCACCGCTAGATCAAGGAATCCGACATGCGCACCGCTTCCAAGTTCATCTCGCTCGGCCTGGCTTTCGCCTTCGCCGTCGCATCGCCAGTTCTCGCCGAAGAAAAGGCCAAGCCTTTTACCGACGCGAAGGAAGTCAATCTTCTCAATCTGCTTCCGCCGCCGGCAGCCAATGATTCCGCCAAGACCAAGCAGGAAGTCGGCGAGCTCCTTTCCATCCAGGTTACCCGCACCAAGGCCATGGAAGACCGCGCCATTGCCGACGTCGAGGAAAACGTCTGGCGTTTCGCCGATGTCGTGAACAATCCGAAGTTCACCAAGGACAACCTGCCGAAGCTCGCCGCCTTCTTCGACCGCGTCGTCGAGACCGAAGCGGCCGTCGTCGATCCGGCCAAGGATGTCTGGAAGCGCCCCCGCCCTCACCTTCTTTATCCCGACCTCGTCAAGCCGGTCGTTCCGCTGTCGAAGTCCGGCTCCTATCCGTCGGGCCATACGACGGTCGGCACGCTGATGGGCGTCGTGCTCGCCAATATGCTGCCGGAGAAAAAGGATGCGATCATGGCTCGCGCCTGGGAATTCGGCTGGAACCGCGTCATCGGCGGCATTCACTATCCGTCCGATATCGAGGCCGGCCGCATCTCGGGCATCTCGATCGCCCAGACGATCATGCAGCATGACGACTACAAGGCTGAATTCGAGGCCGCCAAGGCAGAGCTGCGCACCGCGCTTGGAATGTAAAGTCTTCAATCAGAGATGTGAAAAGCCGCCGGAGCAATCCGGCGGCTTTCATGTTTCTGAAACGGCGCCCATCGCTCCGCCGTCATCCTGGTTCTTCCACCTCAACTCCATATGCAAAAAGCCGCCCGGATTGCTCCGGGCGGCTTTCTCAATTCTATCGGAAAGTTCCGACCGATTACTCGGCCGGGGTATTTTCCGGGTTCATGTCCTGCAGCATCGGGGTGGCAGAACCGGCGCCTGAACCCTTCTTGCGCTCCTCGAGGATGAGGTCGTCGCGCGAAGTGGCGATGCGGCGGATCTGGGTCATGGTGCCGCCCGTACCAGCCGGGATGAGACGGCCGACGATGACGTTTTCCTTTAGACCCTGCAACGTGTCCATCTTGCCGGCGATCGCAGCTTCCGTGAGAACCTTGGTGGTTTCCTGGAAAGATGCGGCCGAGATGAAGGACGGCGTCTGCAGCGATGCCTTGGTGATGCCGAGCAGAACCGGATCGCCGTAAGCGGGCTTCTTGCCTTCTTCGGCAAGACGCTCGTTGGCTTCATCCAGCTCGATCCGGTCGACATTGTCACCGACGATATACTGGCTGTCGCCAGAGTCGGTGATCTCGACCTTCTGCAGCATCTGACGGACGATGACCTCGATGTGCTTGTCGTTGATGACAACGCCCTGCAGACGGTAGACTTCCTGGATTTCGTTCACGAGGTAGGAAGCGAGTGCTTCCACGCCCTTGATCGCCAGGATGTCGTGCGGCGCAGGATTGCCGTCGAGGATGTAGTCGCCCTTTTCGATGTAGTCGCCTTCCTGAAGATGGAAGGGCTTGCCCTTCGGGATCAGGTATTCGACCGGTTCGACACCGTCTTCCGCCGGCTCGATCATGACGCGACGCTTGTTCTTGTAGTCGCGGCCGAGGCGGATCGTACCATCGATCTCAGCGATGATGGCGTGGTCCTTCGGACGACGAGCTTCGAACAGTTCTGCGACGCGCGGCAGACCACCGGTGATGTCCTTGGTCTTGGCGCTTTCCATCGGGATACGTGCAAGCACGTCGCCCTGGGATACCTTCTGGCCCGGTTCTACGGACAGAATGGCCTCGACGTTGAGGTTGAAGCGGGCTTCACCACCACGCGACAGCTTCATGATCGCACCGGAAGCGTCCTTGATGACGATTGCCGGCTTCAGATCCACGCCACGCGGGGTCGCGCGCCAGTCGATGACCTGGCGCTTGGTGATGCCGGTGGATTCGTCGGTCGATTCCGAAACCGAGATACCGTCGACGACGTCCTCGAACTGAACCGTACCGGCGACTTCCGTCATCATCGGGCGTGTGTAGGGGTCCCACTCGGCCAGACGCTGACCGCGACGAACCTTGTCGCTATCGTCGACAAGGATCTTCGAACCGTAAGCCACGCGCTGCGACGACCGCTCGACGCCACGTTCGTCGAGAATGGTGATCGCCATGTTGCGGCCCATCGCGACGAGAACGCCTTCCGAGTTGCGCAGCATGTTGCGGTTCTTGATCTGGATCGTGCCTTCGTAAGACGCTTCCAGGAACGACGAGTCGACCACGTTTGCCGTGCCACCAAGGTGGAACGTACGCATGGTCAGCTGGGTACCCGGCTCGCCGATCGACTGTGCCGCGATGACGCCGACGGCTTCGCCCATGTTGACCGGCGTACCGCGAGCAAGGTCGCGGCCGTAGCAGACAGAGCAGACGCCCGTCTGGACTTCGCAAGTCAGTGCCGAGCGAATGCGGATCGACTGGATGCCGGCCTTTTCGATCTCGATGACATCCGGTTCAAGAATCATCTTGCCCGCATCAACGATGCGCTCACCCGTGACCGGATGATCGATATCGTCAAGAGCGGTACGGCCGAGAACGCGGGCACCGATGGAAGCCACGACCTGACCGGCGTCAACGATCGCCGTCATGGTGAGGCCGCTTTCGGTGCCGCAATCGACCAGGTTGACGATGCAGTCCTGCGCCACGTCGACGAGACGACGGGTCAGGTAACCGGAGTTCGCGGTCTTCAGAGCGGTGTCTGCAAGGCCCTTACGGGCACCGTGGGTCGAGTTGAAGTACTCGTTAACGGTCAGGCCTTCCTTGAAGTTCGAGATGATCGGCGTCTCGATGATTTCACCCGACGGCTTCGCCATCAGGCCGCGCATGCCGCCCAGCTGGCGCATCTGGTTCGGAGAACCGCGGGCACCCGAGTGGGACATCATGTAGATCGCGTTCATCGGCTTCTGGCGACCGTTGTCGTCGAATTCGACAGCCTTAATGCGGGCCATCATGTCTTCGGCGACCTTTTCGGTTGCCTTGCCCCAGGCGTCGACGACCTTGTTGTACTTTTCGCCCTGAGTGATCAGGCCGTCATTGTACTGCTGCTCGTATTCCTTCACCAGAGCTTCGGTATCACCGACGATCTTCACCTTGGTGTCCGGAATGATCATGTCGTCCTTGCCGAACGAAATGCCGGCGCGGCAGGCATGGGTAAAGCCGAGCTGCATGATGCGGTCGCAGAAGATCACCGTGTCCTTCTGGCCGCAGTGACGGTAGACCGTGTCGATCATCTTGGAGATGTTCTTCTTGGTCATTTCCTGGTTGCAGGTCTCGTAGGGGACCTTGAAGTTCTTCGGCAGAAGTTCGCCGATGATCATGCGGCCAGGCGTCGTGTCATGGATCTTGGAGACCGGCTTGCCGTTCTCGTCGACCGTCTTGAAACGACCCTTGATCTTGGCGTGCAGCGTGACGACCTTGTTTTCCAGTGCATGGAGCAGTTCGCCCATGTCGGAGAAGGCCATGCCCTGGCCCGGCTCGTTCTCGTTCATGATCGAGAGGTAGTACAGGCCGAGAACCATGTCCTGCGACGGAACGATGATCGGTGCACCGTTTGCCGGGTGCAGGATGTTGTTCGTCGACATCATCAGGACGCGGGCTTCGAGCTGGGCTTCGAGCGACAGCGGCACGTGAACAGCCATCTGGTCACCGTCGAAGTCGGCGTTGAAGGCCGTGCAGACGAGCGGGTGCAGCTGGATGGCCTTGCCTTCGACCAGGATCGGTTCGAAGGCCTGGATGCCCAGGCGGTGCAGCGTCGGTGCGCGGTTCAACAGAACCGGATGCTCGCGGATGACCTCGTCGAGGATATCCCAGACTTCCGGCTTTTCCTTTTCAACCAGCTTCTTGGCCTGCTTGACGGTCGAGGAGTAACCCTTGGCGTCGAGGCGGGCGTAGATGAACGGCTTGAACAGTTCGAGCGCCATCTTCTTCGGCAGGCCGCACTGGTGCAGCTTCAGTTCCGGACCGGTCACGATGACCGAACGACCGGAATAGTCGACGCGCTTGCCGAGAAGGTTCTGGCGGAAGCGGCCCTGCTTGCCCTTCAGCATATCGGACAGCGACTTCAGCGGACGCTTGTTGGCGCCGGTGATGACGCGGCCACGACGGCCGTTGTCGAACAGCGCGTCCACAGATTCCTGCAGCATGCGCTTTTCGTTGCGGATGATGATGCCCGGAGCGCGCAGTTCGATCAGGCGCTTCAGACGGTTGTTACGGTTGATGACGCGGCGATAGAGATCGTTTAGGTCGGAGGTCGCAAAACGGCCGCCATCGAGCGGAACCAGCGGGCGCAGGTCCGGCGGGATGACAGGAACGACCTTCATGATCATCCATTCCGGGCGGTTGCCGGATTCGATGAAATTCTCGACGATCTTCAGACGCTTCATCAGCTTCTTCTGCTTGAGATCCGAAGTGGTCTCAGCAAGGTCCGCACGAAGGTCACCGGCGATCTTCTCAAGGTTCATGGAAGCCAGCATTTCATAGATGGCTTCAGCACCGATCATCGCCGTGAACTGGTCTTCACCATATTCATCGACGGCAATGATGTACTCTTCTTCGGAAAGAAGCTGGTTTTCCTTGAGCGCGGTCAGGCCCGGCTCAGTCACGATGTAGTTCTCGAAATAGAGAACGCGCTCGACATCCTTCAGCGTCATGTCGAGGAGCGTCGAGATACGCGACGGAAGCGACTTCAGGAACCAGATATGGGCAACCGGAGCTGCGAGCTCGATATGGCCCATACGCTCGCGGCGAACGCGCGACAGCGTGACTTCGACGCCGCACTTTTCGCAGATGATGCCCTTGTACTTCATGCGCTTGTACTTGCCGCACAGGCACTCATAGTCCTTGATCG
Source organism: Neorhizobium populisoli (assembly GCF_019430945.1). GTDB lineage: Bacteria > Pseudomonadota > Alphaproteobacteria > Rhizobiales > Rhizobiaceae > Neorhizobium > Neorhizobium populisoli. Next base: position 496,638 of record NZ_JAHYCB010000001.1, read on the forward strand.
GACCAAAGATACGCGCGCAGAACAGGCCGTCGCGTTCCGGCTTGAACGTACGGTAGTTGATGGTCTCCGGCTTTTTGATTTCGCCGTAGGACCAGGAGAGAATCTTCTCCGGCGACGCGATCGAAATCCGGATCGAGTCGAAGTGCTGTGCAGGCACCTGCGGATTGAAAAGGTTCATGACCTCTTGGTTCATGCCTAGCTCCTTTAGGGGCTAAAAAAGCCCTCAGCTTGCTATCGATGCCGCCCGATTTCCCGGGACGGGCGGACCGAAGCTCAGATACGGTCTTAGCCGCGAAATGCGGCGAAAGTTTCCCGGCCCAGCCGGCGGGAACCGGCGGCGGGAGTGGCGCGCGCTTCTTGGAGCGCGCGCCCTACTCGTTCTTTATTCGGCTGCGTCCGGCAGCTGACCAGCGTTCTCATCGAGCTTGGAATTCTCCAGCTCGACCGACAGACCCAGCGAACGCATTTCCTTGACGAGAACGTTGAAGCTCTCCGGAATGCCCGCTTCGAACGTGTCGTCGCCACGAACGATCGCTTCGTAGACCTTGGTACGGCCAGCCACGTCGTCCGACTTCACGGTCAGCATTTCCTGCAGGGTATAGGCGGCGCCGTAGGCTTCCAGAGCCCAGACTTCCATTTCCCCGAAGCGCTGGCCGCCGAACTGCGCCTTACCACCGAGCGGCTGCTGGGTGACGAGTGAGTACGGACCGATCGAACGCGCATGGATCTTGTCGTCCACGAGGTGGTTCAACTTGATCATGTACATGTAGCCGACGGTGACCTTGCGGTCGAAGGTTTCGCCGGTACGGCCATCGTACAGAACCGACTGACCGGACTCGTTCAGACCCGCCTTCTTCAGCATCGCTGCAACGTCAGGCTCATGCGCACCGTCAAAGACCGGCGTGGCGATCGAGATGCCGCGCTTGGACTGCTCGGCCAGCTTGATGAGCGAAGCGTCATCGAAATGAGCGACTTCGTCCTTGGCCTGGCTGGCATATACGTCCGTCAGCTCACGCTTCAGGTCGGAAATGTCCAGGGTCTTGTGGTACTCTTCGAGCATGTCGCCGATCTTCTTGCCCATGCCTGCGCATGCCCATGCGAGATGGGTTTCAAGAATCTGGCCGACGTTCATGCGCGAAGGCACGCCGAGCGGGTTCAAGCAGATATCGACATGCGTACCGTCTTCGAGGAACGGCATGTCTTCAACCGGAACGATACGCGAGACGACGCCCTTGTTACCGTGACGGCCGGCCATCTTGTCGCCCGGCTGGATCTTGCGCTTCACAGCGACGAAGACCTTGACCATCTTCATGACGCCCGGAGGCATTTCGTCGCCGCGCTGGACCTTTTCGACCTTGTCCATGAAGCGCTGTTCAAGGCGCGACTTGGATTCGTCGTACTGGCCACGCAGAGCTTCGATCTCGCCCTGGACCTTCTCGTCCTCGACCGCAAACATCCACCACTGCGAGCGGGGATATTCAGAGACGATGGCGTTCGCAAGCTCGACGCCCTTCTTGAAGCCCTTCGGACCGGCAACCGATACCTGGCCACGCAGCATGTCGAGCAGACGGCTATAGACGTTACGGTCAAGAATTGACTGCTCGTCGTCGCGGTCCTTGGCGAGGCGTTCGATTTCCTCGCGTTCGATCGCCATCGCACGTTCGTCCTTTTCGACGCCGTGACGGTTGAAGACGCGAACTTCGACGACCGTGCCGAACGTGCCCGGAGGCATGCGCATGGACGTGTCGCGAACGTCGGAAGCCTTTTCACCGAAGATGGCGCGCAGAAGCTTTTCTTCCGGCGTCATCGGGCTTTCGCCCTTCGGGGTGATCTTGCCGACCAGGATGTCGCCCGGCTGAACTTCGGCGCCGATGTAGACGATACCGGCTTCGTCGAGGTTCTTCAGCGCTTCTTCCGAAACGTTCGGAATGTCGCGCGTGATTTCTTCCGGACCAAGCTTGGTGTCGCGGGCCATCACTTCGAATTCTTCGATGTGGATGGAGGTGAACACGTCGTCAGCGACGATGCGTTCCGACATCAGGATCGAGTCTTCGTAGTTGTAACCGTTCCACGGCATGAACGCGACGAGCGCGTTGCGGCCGAGTGCCAGGTCGCCCAGATCCGTGGACGGGCCGTCGGCGATGATGTCACCCTTGTTCAGAATGTCACCGACGGTGACCAGCGGGCGCTGGTTGACGCAGGTGTTCTGGTTGGAACGCTGGAACTTCTGCAGACGATAGATATCGACGCCCGACTTCGACGGATCGAGGTCTTCGGTGGCGCGGATAACGATACGCGTCGCATCGACCTGGTCGACCACACCACCACGGCGGGCAGCGATAGCTGCACCGGAGTCGCGGGCGACGACCGGTTCCATGCCGGTGCCGACGAACGGAGCTTCGGCACGAACCAGCGGAACGGCCTGACGCTGCATGTTTGAGCCCATGAGGGCGCGGTTGGCGTCGTCGTTTTCCAGGAACGGGATCAGAGCCGCGGCAACGGAGACGAGCTGCTTCGGCGAGACGTCCATCAGGTTGATGTTGTCGCGCGGAGCCAGCATGACTTCGCCGGCATGACGGCAAACAACGAATTCTTCAACGAATTCACCGCTCGACGACAGTTCCGAGTTGGCCTGCGCAACGTAATACTTGGCCTCTTCCATGGCGGAGAGGTAGATCACGTCCGTTGTCACCTTGCCGTCCGTGATCTTGCGGTACGGGCTTTCGATGAAGCCGTACTTGTTGACGCGGGCGAAGGTTGCGAGCGAGTTGATCAGACCGATGTTCGGGCCTTCCGGCGTTTCGATCGGGCAGATACGGCCGTAATGGGTCGGGTGAACGTCGCGGACTTCGAAGCCTGCGCGCTCGCGGGTCAGACCACCCGGGCCAAGAGCCGAAAGACGGCGCTTGTGGGTGATTTCCGAAAGCGGGTTCACCTGGTCCATGAACTGCGACAGCTGCGAGGAGCCGAAGAATTCGCGAACCGCGGCAGCTGCCGGCTTCGCGTTGATCAGGTCCTGCGGCATGACAGTGTCGATCTCGATCGACGACATGCGTTCCTTGATGGCGCGCTCCATGCGGAGCAGGCCGAGGCGATACTGATTTTCCATCAGCTCGCCGACAGAACGGACGCGGCGGTTGCCGAGGTTGTCGATGTCGTCGATCTCGCCCTTGCCGTCACGCAGTTCGACCAGCATCTTGACCACGGCCAGGATGTCGTCCTTGCGCAGCGTGCGGACGGTATCAGCGACGTCGAGGTCGAGGCGCATGTTCATCTTGACGCGGCCGACGGCGGAGAGGTCGTAACGCTCCGCATCGAAGAACAGCGAGTTGAACATGGCTTCGGCCGATTCCATGGTCGGCGGTTCGCCCGGACGCATGACGCGATAGATATCGAACAGAGCGTCCTGACGGTTCTCGTTCTTGTCTGCCGACAGCGTGTTGCGGATGTAGGCGCCGACATTGATGTGGTCGATGCCGAGAACCGGGATCTCGTCGAAACCGTGGTCAAGAATGACCTTCAGCGTCTTCTCGTCGATCTCGTCGCCGGCTTCCAGATAGATTTCACCCGTCTGGTAGTTGACGATGTCTTCAGCGAGGAAGTTGCCGTAGAGGTCTTCGTCGGTTGCCTTGAGGGCCTTGAGGCCCTTTTCGGTCAGCGAACGGAGCAGACGCGGGGTCAGCTTCTTGCCGGATTCCACGACGACTTCGCCGGTATCGGCGTCGACCATTTCGGAGAGAGCCTTGGCACCCTTGAGCGTTTCCGCATTGAAGGGAATGCGCCAGCCTTTGCCGTCACGCTCGTAGTTCGACTTCGAATAGAAGGTCGAGAGGATTTCCTCGCCGTCCATGCCGAGAGCCATCAGCAGCGAGCTTACGGGGATCTTGCGGCGACGGTCGATACGGGCGAACACGATGTCCTTGGCGTCAAATTCGATATCGAGCCAGGAACCGCGATACGGGATGACGCGGGCAGCGAAGAGCAGCTTGCCGGAAGAGTGGCTCTTGCCCTTGTCGTGGTCGAAGAACACACCTGGCGAACGGTGCATCTGGGACACGATAACGCGCTCGGTGCCGTTCACGATGAACGTACCGTTGTCGGTCATGAGCGGCATGTCGCCCATGTAGACGGACTGTTCCTTGATGTCCTTGATGGACTTCGCGCCTGTATCCTCGTCGATATCGAACACGATGAGGCGCAGCGTCACCTTGAGCGGCGCTGCGTAGGTCAGGTCGCGCTGGCGGCATTCGTCAACGTCGAACTTCGGCGGTTCGAATTCGTAGGACACGAATTCGAGCATGGAGGCGCCGGAAAAATCGGTGATCGGGAAGACGGACCTGAAGACGGCGTTCAGACCTTCGTCCGGGCGGCCGCCCTTCGGTTCGTCAACCATGAGGAACTGGTCATAGGACGCCTTCTGAACCTCGATGAGGTTCGGCATCTCAGTGACTTCGGGGATTTTTCCAAAAAACTTGCGTACGCGCCTACGACCATTAAAGGAAAGGGTCTGAGCCATCGTCGCTCCTTCAAAATTGCATCCGGGCCTGCAACGGACGGGGTTCGCTGGCCAGTCGATCCCACGTCAACAATGGAATTTCTCAATCTCGTCCCACTTCTCGAACACGCCAGGCCGGATTGCCTTTTCGGTTCGATTCGGGACTATCCTCTTGAGAACCCATTACCCAGGGACCGTTTTCACGGTCCCTGGGTAATAAGTTCGGGGAAACGGGTGGGAGAAGCGAACTTCTCCCACCGCATTCCGATATTACTTAACGTCGACCTTGGCGCCGGCGTCTTCAAGCTTCTTCTTGAGGTCAGCGGCTTCAGCCTTGGAAACGGCTTCCTTGACAGCCTTCGGAGCGCCTTCGACGAGGTCCTTGGCTTCCTTGAGGCCGAGACCGGTGATGGCGCGGACTTCCTTGATGACGTTGATCTTGTTAGCGCCGGCATCCGTGAGGATGACGTCGAACTCGGTCTTTTCTTCTTCAACTGCAGCCGGAGCTGCACCACCGCCAGCGGCAGCAACAGCAACCGGAGCAGCGGCAGAAACGCCCCACTTTTCTTCGAGCATCTTGGAAAGCTCAGCAGCTTCCAGAACGGTCAGAGCAGAGAGGTCTTCAACGATCTTTGCGAGATCAGCCATTTTGATAGTTCCTTATCAATGTTCGGTTCGAAACGAACGAGGTTGGGTTTGAACAGCGAAGTTCCGCCTTATGCGGCTTCTTCGTCCTTCTTGGCATAAGCTGCGAACACGCGGGCAAGCTGAGCTGCCGGTGCCTGAACGACGCCTGCGATGCGGGTGGCCGGGGTCTGAATCATACCCAGCAGTCTTGCACGCAGCTCGTCCAGCGAAGGCAGGGTCGCAAGCGACTTGACACCTTCGGCGTTGAGCGTGGTCGTTCCCATGGCGCCACCGAGGACAACGATCTTGTCGTTGGTCTTGGCGAAGTCCGAGACGACCTTCGGAGCCACAATCGGGTCGACGCTGTAAGCAATCAGCGTCTGGCCTTTGAAGAGATTTGTCATCCCTTCGGCGTCCGTGCCCTGAAGAGCGATCTTGGCCAGGCGGTTCTTCGCGACTTTGACGGTGCCGCCAGCAGCGCGCATCTTCGAACGGAAGTCGTTCATCTGCGCAACTGTGACACCAGCATAGTGGGCCACGACAACCGAACCAGAAGCCTTGAAGACTTCGCTCAGCTCCGTGACGAATTCGCGTTTTTCCGCTCTTTCCACTGTCTGTCTCCAGTAGGTAGGACCGCAATCCTGCAGGCCCTACCGGGTTTGCCTTTGCCTCAAGGGGCCTTACTCAGGATCTGTCGATCCCTTGATGAGGACCCCAAGCGACGCTTGAGGATCCTGTCCCCCCGCACTGTCGCCGAATGGCTCCAGGCACAAGGCACACTAGGCTCGAACCGAACTCGGGGACGCTTGGCGTCCTTAAAACTCGTGTTCTTACCCGTCTCATGCAGGTCAGATGATTAAGGCTGTCATCCCGAGGGATTTAAGCCACCCGCAATCTCGGACAGGAGTTCCGGATTTCTCCGGAAATCCCCGGCCCCGAAGGACCGAGAATTCAATCGGCCGGCGCCCGAAGGCACCGGCAATTCATAATCAGGCCGTAACGGTCGACGGATCGATCTTGACGCCCGGACCCATGGTCGAGGAGATCGCAACGCGCTTGACGTAGTTGCCCTTGGCGCCAGCCGGCTTCGCCTTGATGACGGCGTCGGCAAATGCCTTGATGTTTTCTTCCAGAGCCTTGGCTTCGAACGAGGCCTTGCCGATGCCGGCGTGGATGATACCAGCCTTCTCGACGCGGAACTCGACAGCACCACCCTTGGAAGCCTTGACGGCACCGGTGACGTCCATGGTGACGGTACCGACCTTCGGGTTCGGCATCATGCCGCGCGGGCCGAGAACCTTACCGAGGCGGCCGACGAGCGGCATCATGTCCGGGGTCGCGATGCAGCGATCGAAGTCGATCTTGCCGCCCTGGACGATTTCGACGAGGTCTTCTGCGCCGACGATGTCAGCACCAGCAGCCTTGGCTTCGTCAGCCTTGGCGCCACGTGCGAAGACAGCAACGCGAACGTCACGGCCGGTGCCGTTCGGCAGATTGACGACGCCACGAACCATCTGGTCGGCATGACGCGGGTCAACGCCGAGGTTCATGGAGATTTCAACGGTTTCGTCGAACTTCGCGGTCGCACGAACCTTGACCATCGAGATGGCGTCGGTGAGCGCTACGAGCTTGGTCGGATCAACGCCTTCGCGGATCTTCTGAATACGCTTTGCAAGCTTTGCCATGTTATGCCACCACTTCCAGGCCCATGGCGCGGGCAGAGCCCTCGATCATGGCCATTGCGCCTTCGAGATCGGCAGCGTTGAGATCCTTCATCTTCGCCTTGGCGATCGTTTCGATCTGAGCCTTGGTCAGGGTGCCAGCCTTGGCGCCCTTGCCCGGGGTCTTCGAACCGGAGGTGATCTTCGCTTCCTTCTTCAGCCAGTACGAAACCGGCGGCTGCTTCATAGCAAACGTGAAGGACTTGTCCTGGAAATAGGTGATGACGACCGGGATCGGCATGCCCTTTTCCATTTCCTGCGTGGCGGCATTGAACGCCTTGCAGAATTCCATGATGTTGATGCCACGCTGACCAAGTGCAGGACCGATCGGCGGGGACGGATTAGCCGACCCTGCCTTCACCTGCAGCTTGAGTTGGCCCATAACTTTCTTAGCCATTGCTCTCTGCCTTTCGTAACGGACCGGTCTCCCGGTCCTTTATGCCGGGCATGCCCGGCGGCTGCGGTTGCGTGGTGCGGATCGTTGAGGTCCGGCTAAGACCCCTCACCTTCCACGCGGGTTGCGGCAAACGCCGCACGAGGCCTGCTGAAAAACAGCAGACCTCATTCTTAAAAATCTATCAGACCTTCTCGACCTGAGCGTATTCCAGCTCGACCGGGGTGGCGCGACCGAAGATCGAGACTTCCACCTTGAGGCGGGAGCGCTCTTCGTCGACATCCTGAACGACGCCGTTGAACGACGCGAACGGGCCGTCGGAAACGCGAACCTGTTCGCCGATCTCGAAGGAGATCGAGGACTTCGGCCGCTCGACACCTTCCTGGACCTGACCCAGAATGCGATCGGCTTCGAAGTCCGGGATCGGAACCGGCTTGTTGTCGGAACCGAGGAAGCCCGTCACCTTCGGCGTGTTCTTGATGAGGTGATAAGCCTCGTCCGTCAGGTTCGCCCGAACCATGACATAGCCCGGGAAGAACTTGCGCTCGGAATCGACCTTGCGGCCGCGGCGCACTTCCACGACCTTCTCGGTCGGCACGAGGATCTTCTCGAACAGGTGCTCAAGCCCTTTCTGGCGAGCCTTGTTCTCGATGTCCTCGGCAACCTTCTTTTCAAAGTTTGAATATGCGTGGACGATGTACCAGCGCGCCGCCATTTTTATTCTCCAGAATCAAACGCTGACGTTCAGGATCAGGCGCAGAAGCCAACCCATCAACTGATCTGCAGCGAAGAAAAACAGCGCGGCAAATACGACCATAACCAAAACCATGGCCGTCGAGATCATGGTCTCACGACGGGAAGGCCAATGAATTTTGGACGCTTCAGAGCGCACCTGGCGCAGAAACGTAACGGGATTGGTTTTCGATGCCATCGCTGCCCACGCAATTACGGCGCGTAAAGCTGAACTCTCTCAGCCCCACGCACCGCGTGTCTGTTTTGACCTACATAAACACCGCTTCCCGCTTTCACAAGAGGAAAACAGCATTCGATTCATTTTACCGTCATATATACGGCTGCCTTGTCAGAGGAATTCTGCTGCGGATCGTTTCGCGCAATCATCTGAAAATGGCAGGGGCGGCCGGGCTTGAACCGACGACCTGCGGTTTTGGAGACCGCCGCTCTACCAACTGAGCTACACCCCTTCAGCTCCCACTTCCGAACCGGAACTTCCGATCCCTGTCAGCGGGCTAGGCGCTCCCTTTAAGGCGATGCGTCACGCATTGCAAGAGCATTTTTTCGATTATCTGTGCGTTCTATCTCAGCTTTCCGCCATGCCCATCCGGCAGGTCGGCGAAACCGGCCACGGAAAGCGCTGTTTCCGGCGAGCCACCCAGGATTTCCTTGCCGGCGAGATCGAGAAGGCCTGTGGATTGTGCGCGCCGCTCCGCCGCCATCGGCAACCGGCGCCAGGCAAACCGCGGCGGTTTCTCGACATATGCACCCGGCTCATTGACCAGACCGTCGCGAATCCGGGCCACGATTCTCTCGGCCCCGAGGCGCCGTCCTTCCGCGTGATAAAAATTGCCCTTGATTTGCACGCTGCCCGCAAGCGCCTTGATGAAATCCGCCAAAAGCGTCTGATTGATCTCACTGGGATGACGCCAGAAGCTGTCAATTCCGCTTTGGTGGGTTAGACCCGGAACATCGTAGACCGCGGCTCCCAGCGCGATCGTTGGCACTCCCGCACGCAAACTGTGAAGCCCTGTCGTCGAATTGACGACGACGACCCCGTGACAGGCACTGAGGATCGCAGGAAGATTGCCGATCTCGATGAAACAGACCCTGCCCTGTAGCCGGAACCGATCGGTGAGTTTTTCTACGATCTTCCTCCAGCCCTCAAGATCGTTATCCAGAGGATGCTGCTTGATAATGAGCCGGCTGTTTTCCGGCGCATGCCGCGCAAAGGACCCCATCACCTGCTCGAGCATCTGCGACAGATGCCGGTAGGGAGAGTTTGCGCGGATCTGATAATCGCTCTGAAGCTGCAACGCGATCAGGTAATTCTTCTTGGTGCTGTCTTCGAGCAAGCCTTCCGGCAGATCGTGGCGCTTCCTGAACATGCGGGGCAACCAGGACAGATAGTCGACAAGAGAATCGTAGTATTTGTCCGACCGATAGAACGGGAACATCCAACGACCGAAATAGGAGGACAGGTTATAGATGACCTCGTTGGTCGCCTCCTGGCCGAACGTATGGCCGTAGTGGGCGTGAAGGTCCGGCGCTTCGACCTTTGCGGCGATCTGGCGGATATGATCCGGATCGCTGGGGAAGTGGGAAAACCGCCCCATCCCGTCGCGCTCCAGCGTGATCCAGTCAGGCCGGAGGTAGCCGAATTCCACGGCATGACACCGAACACCGAGTTTCCGTCCGATACGGGCCGCGAACCGGTGATAGGGCAACCGGTCGGCATAATAGAGAATGTCGGTAATCTCTTCGCGGCGAATCAGGTCAGCCAGAAAACGCGGCCACTTGCGCAGCGTGCCGCGATAGTTGATAGCACCGCTTTTGCGCCAGTAGAGCTGGTCGCCGAAAGAAAAGTTGACCCGCTTGGTCTCGATCCCCTCCGCCTCGAACGTATCAGCCAGCTGATACCAGAACGTCGAGGGGGGACCTTGCAGAAACAAAACTTTGGTCATGCGGAAGCCAATGCTGCTTGAGACTCGGAGGCACGTTCAACTAAATTACGAAAGCGAATTCAACTATGAGATTTAACTGTAAGGACCAGCGCCTATTTTCATGAAGGCCCCCTCTCCGTCAATGCTAAACGATGAGCTGCCAGCCTCTGACCACAGCATGCGGGACGTATCGTCGCGCAGGTTTCTATTTCTTCAGGGGCCGGCGTCGCCATTCCTGCGCATCCTCGCGAAAGCTCTTGAAAAGAAAGGCGCTTCCGTCCGTAAAATTTCGGTCTGCATCGGAGATGTGGTGTTTTGGTGGCCGCGTTGGAGCGATTTTTACCGAGGCAAGGCGATTGACTGGCCGGTGTATCTCGATCGCTACATCAGCGATCACAATATAACCGATCTCGTCATGTTGGGTGATGGCAGGGCGCTTCATGCAGCGGCTGCGGAACTTGGAATTGAGCGAGGAATCAACGTCCATATCCTCGAACACGGCTATCTTCGGCCCGACTGGCTGACAATAGAACCTGACGGCATGACGGCACATTCGCGCTTTCCGAACCAGCTTGCCGCGCTGCAATCATTTGCAGCCGGTCAGCCGCCTGTCGTGAAGGGCGGGCTGTTCGCTTCAAGCTTCCTGACTTACGCGGTCTACGATCTTACCTTCCATATCCCGAATGTATTGCTTGGCTGGCTGCTTCATCCGCATTACCGCGCACACGGCCCGGTACATCCCGTTTTGGAATACGGTGGATGGGTATGGAAAGGACTGACGGTGCGTCGTCGCAAGGCACGAGCGGACAAGGCAATCGCAGCAAGCCTGACGCCCAGCCCCGACGGCAAACCGCATTTCTTTTTGTTCCCCCTGCAACTGCCGGGAGATTATCAGCTCCGCAATTATGCACCGAGCGGAGACATCTTCCGTATCGTGGAGGCAACGATCGCCTCCTTCGCGCGGCATGCGCCGAAGCGAAGCCGACTGCTTTTCAAGGTCCATCCGATCGACAACGGCTTGTCGCGGTGGAAGGAGAGGATTGAGGAAGCGTCGCGACAGCATGGCGTGCCGGAGCGCGTTTTCCTGGCAGATGGCGGGAGCACGGACGCATTGATAGAGGTCGCCGACGGGATCGTAACCGTCAATTCCACGGTCGGCCTGACCGCGCTTGGCGCAGGGCGGCCGGTCTTAGCTTTGGGCTCGGCGATATACGACATTGACGGCCTGACGTCGCAGGGAAGCCTTGCGGATTTCTGGCGCAATCCTCCGGCACCGGACCGAACGTTGTTCGACACCTTCAACCGCGCGCTTGCCGCCACCACGCAGGTCCGTGGCGGTTTCATCGGCCGCGAGGCAATCCGTACCGGCGCGGAAAACATTGCCGAGAGGCTGATGGAACCGGAGCCGAGACTGCCGATCGGACTTCGAAAGCCACGGGGTGTGAGGGACTTCCGTTACGAGAGCGAGCTTTTCGGCGTGGCGCCCCCATGAACGCCTGACTCAGCGGCGGCCACAATTCATCCGAAATGCCGACAAGCAAAAAGGCCTCGCTGTTTCCAGCGAGGCCTTTCTTATTTCAATGATCGATCGAAATTACTCGATGATCGAGGCAACGATGCCTGCGCCGACGGTACGGCCGCCTTCGCGGATTGCGAAGCGCAGCTTTTCTTCCATGGCGATCGGAACGATCAGCTCGACCGAAACCGTGACGTTGTCGCCAGGCATAACCATTTCCGTGCCTTCCGGCAGCGAAACGATACCCGTGACGTCCGTCGTGCGGAAGTAGAACTGCGGACGGTAGTTGGTGAAGAACGGCGTATGACGGCCGCCTTCTTCCTTCGTCAGGATGTAGGCTTCTGCCATGAACTTCTTGTGCGGCTTGACCGAACCCGGCTTGCACAGGATCTGGCCACGCTCGACGCCGTCACGGTTCACACCGCGAACGAGAGCGCCGATGTTGTCGCCGGCCTGGCCCTGATCGAGCAGCTTGCGGAACATTTCAACGCCGGTAACCGTCGTCTTCGAGGTGGCGCGGATGCCGACGATCTCGACTTCTTCACCAACCTTGACGATGCCGCGCTCGACGCGACCGGTCACGACCGTACCACGACCCGAGATCGAGAACACGTCTTCGATCGGCATCAGGAACGGCATGTTGATCGGACGCTCAGGCGTCGGGATGTAGGCATCGACAGCCGCCATCAGTTCGCGGATCGCGTCTTCGCCGATCTTCTTGTCGGAATCTTCGAGAGCGGCCAGAGCCGAACCCTTGACAATCGGAATGTCGTCGCCCGGGAAGTCGTAGGACGACAGAAGTTCGCGAACTTCCAGTTCGACGAGTTCCAGAAGTTCTGCGTCGTCGACCTGGTCGACCTTGTTCAGGAACACGACGATTGCCGGAACGCCAACCTGGCGAGCGAGCAGGATGTGCTCGCGGGTCTGCGGCATCGGGCCGTCAGCTGCAGAGCAAACCAGGATCGCGCCGTCCATCTGTGCGGCACCGGTGATCATGTTCTTGACGTAGTCGGCGTGGCCGGGGCAGTCAACGTGAGCATAGTGACGAGCAGGCGTCTCGTATTCGACGTGTGCCGTCGAAATGGTGATGCCACGTGCCTTTTCTTCCGGCGCTGCGTCGATCTGGTCATACGCCTTGAACTCGCCGAAATACTTCGTGATTGCGGCAGTCAGCGACGTCTTGCCATGGTCAACGTGACCAATCGTGCCGATGTTGACGTGCGGCTTATTGCGCTCAAACTTGCTCTTTGCCATTGAATGCATCCTGTGAACATAAGAGGTGGACCCGGAAGCCGGGTTTGGTGTCGCCGTTTAAGGCTTTCCACCAGAATGCGCAAGACATAATTACGACGGGCGGCAGGACAAGGGTTCCCGCTATCGAAGTGTGCAAAAACAACGCGAAATTTGCCTGCCATCGCATTCGGCGCAATGCATAAATGCAAAAGCCGCCGCCCCCTGTGACGAGGAGTGCGACGGCTCTGTTCATCGGACGATCGACGGTGCCGACCTATCCTTACAAGGTTACTTGGCCGGCTTCAGCGAGGTGAGGATGCCGGTCAGTTCCTTGGCATGCGCTTCCTGTTCGCCCTTGGAACCCCAGTAGGTAGCGACCAGAAGCTTGCCAGGCTTGGCGGCGATGAGAGCGATGCCGATCGAGACGTCACCGTCCTTGTCCTTGCCGCTCCAATCGAAAGTGACCATGTCCATGCCGTTCAGCTTGTCCTGCCCCTGCTTCTGGGTCGCGGTGTCAACGGTTACGCCGTTGTTCTGCAGGAACGCGAAAGCATCGTTGATGACCTTTTCGGTGGTCTTGTCGTCGGCGACGTCGAACGCGATGTAGATCGCGTCATCATCGGAGTTCGCCTGAATACCGTAATCCGTCTCTTCCGGGCCCCAGGAATCCGGGATCGATATCTGTGCGACCGGATCATCGGTCGGGAAGAGCAAGGTGGCGGCGAACGAAGCGGACGGCAGCAACATGGTTGCGACTGCCGCGGCGAGAAGAAATTTCTTCATGGATAGGTTTCCATCTCTAAAGCGATTGAAGCGGTCTTGATATACCGGCGACCGACGTTCTACCGGGCACGATTAAAGACTCTACAGCGCCGCCAGGAGAGAATGATGGATTGTCAAAAATAGTCAGAACGCATTTCAGGAACGCAACTTGAAACCCAGCCAGGTGACACGCCCCGATGTGGCATTTCACCTGTTTACCCCTCTCCCCATGCCCAACATCAAGTCACGAATGCGGGCGGGGGAAATATAGCATGGCGCGAGAATCTTGGCTATCGATCTCGCAGGAATGAACAGCCTGCAGATCGCCTGCCGCAAAGGCTCCGGATGCGAAAAATAAACACAGAGCAGGCAACGGAGCGCGCGCAATACGAACGAGTGCTTGCCTGCGTTGACGAGGATTACTTTATGGAAGAGATGGAGCGGGTAGCGGGAATCGAACCCGCGTATTCAGCTTGGAAGGCTGCTGCTCTACCATTGAGCTATACCCGCGGGGGTGGTCCGATCTGAGACGAATGGTGGAGAGAGTTGGATTTGAACCAACGTAGGCTGAGCCAACGGATTTACAGTCCGTCCCCTTTAACCACTCGGGCATCTCTCCAGTTATTCGTCCGGATCGTTAGACCAAGTTTGCAAGACTTCGTTGGCTGGTCGCCCCGTCGTCTGCGCCGCGTATATGGCCGGATGATTTCAGTCTGTCAACACGATGAATGTGCAAAAATGACGAAAATAATTCAGTCCTTCTTTTCAGCCTGTGGATGAGCGAGGGCTTTGCCGGCGAAGCCTAGATAGCTATAAAGCCTCATGAGCAAGGACAAAACACCAGACAAATCCGGCCGTGACAGCCACTATGCAACGCTTCGCCGCAACGTGCGCGATGCCAAGCGTGAGCGGGGCGAAATCCCGACGCCGCAGCAAAAGCGACAGAAATCCAACAAGGACTGGAAGCCGCCGCAGCTTCAGCCGGAACAGGTCTTCCTTTATGGCCTGCATACGGTGCGCGCGGCGATCGACAATCCGGAACGCAGGCTGGTGAAGCTTTCGGTCACCCAGAATGCGTTTGCGCGGCTGGATATCGGCGAAGCGGAAGCATTGAAGTTTCCCGTAGAATTCGTCGCGCCGCAGGATATCGACAATGTGCTCGGCCCGGAAGCAATCCACCAGGGTGTGATGCTGGAGACCCGAGCGCTGCCGGCACGCCGGCTGGACGCGCTGAAGAACAGCCCGCTGCTTCTCGTCCTCGATCAGGTCACCGATCCGCACAATGTCGGCGCGATCATGCGCTCCGCCGTTGCGTTCGGCGCCGGCGCCATCATCACCACCCAGAGACATAGCCCGACCGAATCCGGCGTGCTTGCCAAGTCGGCCTCCGGAGCGCTTGAACTCATCCCTTATATACAGATCACCAATCTCGCCGATGCGGTCGCCGAACTTCACAAGCTCGGCTTCCAGACGATCGGCCTTGATTCGGAGGGCCCTGCCCCGATCGAAGGCACGTTCCGGGGTGATCGTGTCGCTCTGGTGCTCGGTTCAGAAGGAAAAGGTCTCAGGCAGAAAACCCGCGAGACCGTGTCGGATCTGGCGCGACTGGACATGCCCGGCGAGATCAAATCCCTCAATGTTTCGAATGCTGCAGCTGTGGCTCTCTATGCCACCCGGCAGCATCTGGCGAAGGTCAAGTAGCGAGCTGTATTCCCCGGATCGATGCAAATCATCGATTGCGAATCCACCCCTGCACAAGGCCCATATGCATATCTCCTAATGTCAATATGCGGGAGAGACGCATGGATCGTGGCGCATGGAAAAAGCCGGTCGTCCTGGAAATGTACGGAAGGCCCGGAATTATCCGGGTCGGAGATACGCTGGACGCAGCTATTCTTCTCCTCGGCGACTGGCATTCGAGGCGAACCGACGCCCAAGCCACCGCCGTTCTGACTTGCCGGGACGTCTTGAAAGGCAAGGCGCAACCGGGTCTGGCCCGGGCGGTGTTTATCGATGCCGTGCTTGATGCCGGTTATCACATCCTGCCGGAAACCTTTCTCGAAGAGCGCTGGGGGCCGCCCGTCAGTGCAGAGGGAGATCGCGGCTATATTTTCCCTCGCCCGGATACCCCGATCGCGCTCCCGCGCAACGCAAGCCCCACCCCGGCCTATGCCCGCAAGGGGATCGCGCCCTCCTCCTCAAATACCGAACATGCGCATATCTCCGAGCTGGTCCGCCACCTCGGCGAAACCCTGATGCTGATTGCCGTGAAGATTTTCCGAAGCGGCACCGGCCTGTTTGACATAGAGGTGCGACGCAAGCTGCGCCGACAGATGCGATGAGTGGTTTGCGACTCCCCTGAAGCGTTCAAATATGTCATGGGAAGGCTCCGATCCGTACTTGGCCTGCCTTTCATGAAAGCATTGCTCGACACATTCGAAAAAGCCGCCCTGCTCGCCGGCCAGACCATCATGGACGTCTATCGCGCCGGGCCGAACACCAGCTACAAGGCCGACCATTCTCCCGTGACGGAAGCGGACGAGCGCGCCGAAGCCATCATCCTTGCGGAGCTTGAGCGTCACTGCCCGGAAATTCCGGTCGTCGCCGAAGAATCGGTCGCTGCAGGCCGGATACCGGACATCAGCGGCCGGTCTTTCATTCTCGTCGATCCACTCGACGGCACCAAGGAATTCGTCAACAGGCGTGACGATTTTACAGTCAACATCGCGCTGATCGAAGACGGCTTTCCGGTGCTGGGCGCCGTTTACGCCCCCGCCCTTTCCGTCGCCTATCTCGGTGGGAGTGGTGAGGCAAGCAAGCTTGTCATCGACGGTCACTTCCAGGTGACAAGCCGGCAGACTATTGCTGCCCGCCCGGCCAGGACACCTCCAGTCGTAGTCGCGAGCCGGTCGCACAACTCCGCCGAGACGGAGGACTTCCTTCAGAAATCCGGCGTGTGCGATATCCAGTGCATCGGCTCGTCGCTGAAATTCTGTCTGCTCGCCGAAGGCATAGCCGATCTCTACCCCCGCTTCAGCCGGACGATGGAATGGGATACCGCCGCAGGCGACGCAGTCCTGCGCGCGGCGGGAGGCCTGACCACCGACATTCACGGCGTGCCGCTGCGATATGGCAAGATCGGCCCGTATGGCGCCATAGATTTCGTCAATCCGGATTTCATCTCCCGGGGGCGCTGACGCCAAAGCCGTATCGTCATATCGGCGTCACCTGCCGCGCCAATATTCCGCGTCGCATTTCCGCTCTCCCGCTATCTCCAACCAGCGGGGTAAAAGCGCGCAATTCCCAAGTGGAATTAATCCTGTCTCGCATGATGCATTGCAATAAAAACAGGATGCGCTAGGAAAAACTTGAATTGCGGGCGGATATTCTGCCCAACCGTAAAGAGGACTGCTTTATGCGTATTGTAATGGTCGGATCGGGTTATGTCGGCCTGGTCTCTGGTGCGTGCTTTGCGGATTTCGGGCACGATGTCATTTGCGTCGACAAGGCTGTGGAAAAAATCGAGGCCTTGAAGAAGGGCATTATCCCGATCTTTGAACCCGGCCTGGACGCGCTCGTCGAGAGCAATGTGAAGGCCGGCCGCCTGTCCTTCACCACGGACCTGACCGAAGCCGTCGCTGAAGCAGACGTCGTTTTCATCGCCGTCGGCACGCCTTCGCGCCGCGGTGACGGCCATGCCGACCTTGGTTATGTCTATGCAGCTTCCAGCGAGATCGCTGCTGCGATCAAGGGCTTTACCGTTATCGTCACCAAGTCGACCGTGCCGGTCGGCACCGGCGACGAGGTCGAGCGCATTATCCGGGAAACCAATCCGGAAGCCGATTTCGCTGTCGTTTCCAATCCAGAATTCCTGCGCGAAGGCGCGGCGATCGAAGATTTCAAGCGCCCTGACCGTATCGTCGTCGGCCTGTCCGACGAGCGCGCCCGCGCTGTCATGACGGAAGTCTATCGCCCGCTCTATCTCAACCAGTCGCCGCTGCTCTTCACCTCGCGTCGTACGTCCGAGCTGATCAAGTATGCCGCAAACGGCTTCCTGGCGATGAAGATCACCTTCATCAACGAAATGGCGGATCTCTGCGAGCGCGTCGGCGCAGATGTACAGGACGTTTCCCGCGGCATCGGCCTCGATGGCCGTATCGGCTCGAAGTTTCTGCATGCCGGTCCGGGTTATGGCGGCTCCTGCTTCCCGAAAGACACGCTGGCGCTGGCCAAGACTGCGCAGGACTATGACGCACCGGTTCGCCTGATCGAGACGACGATTGCCGTCAACGACAACCGCAAGCGTGCAATGGGCCGCAAGGTTATCGCGGCGGTGGGCGGCGACGTGCGCGGCAAGAAGGTTGCCGTGCTCGGTCTCACCTTCAAGCCGAATACCGACGATATGCGCGACAGCCCGGCCATCGCCGTTGTCCAGACGCTGAAGGATGCCGGCGCGATTGTCTCCGGCTACGACCCGGAAGGCATGGAAAATGCCAAACAGATGATGGATATCGAGTTTGCCAGCGGCCCCTATCAGGCTGCGGAAGGCGCCGATGTGGCGGTTCTCGTGACCGAGTGGAACGAATTCCGTGCGCTCGACCTCGAACGACTGAAATCCGTGATGAAGAGCCCGATCCTCGTCGACCTGCGCAATGTCTATCGTGCGCCGGAAGTCGAGGCGCATGGCTTCACCTATACCGGCGTCGGCAAGGCGGACTGATATCGTCCTGCCTCAAAGACGGCCAATATGGACAACGAAAAAGCGCCGGGTTTCCCCGGCGCTTTCTTTTTGGAATGTCGATCAGCTTCAGAGATAGAAATCGCCGGCATACATCTTGGTGACGCCGGTTACCGCGATCTGGAAATCCGCGACCCCGTCGCCATTCACGTCACCGGAAACAATACCGCCGCTGAACCGCAGTTCGCCTGCCTCGCCAGAAAACGCCTTTGAGCCGATGAATTCGAAATTCTGGTTGCCGCCGAACGTGGTGTCCGCGTCGATGGCGTGCAGGTCGATATAGTCGTCTTCGCTGGCGTAGAAATCCTGGATGACATCGCGCTTGGATCCGACGGCGCTCTCCGACCACGTCGTGAAGACAAACGTGTCGGCACCCGTGCCGCCATTCAGGTAATCCATACCGGAACCGCCGTAGAGCTTGTCATTACCGGAACCGCCATAGAGCTTGTCATTGCCGCTGCCGCCGTAAAGCGTGTCATTGCCGGCCTTGCCGTCCAGAATGTCGTTGCCACCGTCGCCCCAAAGCTTGTTGGCGACGGAGGAACCGTAGATCGTATCCGCTACACCGGTGCCGATGGCATTCTCGATGCTGACCAGCGTTTCCTTGTAGCTCGTGCCCTTGGTTGCTGCGACACCCTTCTGCAGGTCGATCGACATGCCGCGGCCGGAAAGATCGGAATCCTCGTCCTGCGTCTCATAGCTGATCGTGTCATTGCCGGAGCCGCCATTGAAATAGTTGCGGAAGCCGACCGAGAAGAAAGCATCGTTCCCCTCTTCGCCGTAATAATCGCTGTGATAGGTCGATACTTCGAACTTGTCGTTGCCAAGGCCGCCGTAGACGACGTCATAATATTTGGAGGAGGTCGAGAAACCGGTAGCAATATACGAATCGTTGCCGGAACCGAGATCGACGCGATTGCCGCCTTCGAAATAGTTGCGCACCAGATCGTTATCTGCGCCCGCATAGACGGTGTTGAAGCCGCCGTATTTGCCGGTGAGGTTCAGATAGATGCGATCATTGCCGGCATAACCGTAGATGGTGAGGTCGTGGCCGTAATCATCCTGATAGATGGTATTGCTGCTATTCGTACCCTTGACTACTGCCGCCACGCTGGCCTCCTGAGAACAGTTTGCCTTCTAAAATTGGGAAGACTGCCGCGATATTATCAGGACAGAATAAACCTAGCCATAACAGGTCGTTGTCTGCCGTTCATCTAGGTTAATGGCCGAGCCGGCGGCCTTAGTGTGAAAGGAGCCCGTGGCGCGACACTGCGGGCTTCCAGAAGCAACACTTCACACATAGGCCGTGAACATGAAAGTCGCCACCAGCAGCGCCACGATCAACGGCAGCGCCCACATGACCGCCGCGTAGGCCTGTTCCTGAACGTAGCGACCGAACATTTTCTCGACCACGTTGAACCGCGAGAAGAGGATATTGATGACCAGGGCCGCCGCGAGCGTCAGATAGTTTAACGCAAACAGCCGGTTGACCGTGTTGTCCCCCACCGACAGCGCCGTAAAGCTGCTGTAGACGGTAAAATTCAGGGCAATGACCGCAAAAAGCCCGCCGATGATGATATTCACCAACTCGAACGTATCGACCTGGAAAATTCCATCTTCCGTCCGGTTCAGCCAGATGGCCAGAAGCGGGATGAGCAGCGAAGCCATCAACGGAATAAAGATCGATGCAACGATCAAGCCCGGCTTTCGCTGCATGTCGAGTGCCGCAACGACCTGAGATTCGGCACTATTGTACCACCCCTTGGCCGCGCCGGTTCGCATATCGACAAGACCGATCATCCAGTCCTGGATTTCGACGTCCTGAGACGGCCGGCTGAACTCGATATCGGGTTGGGTAATCCGCAGCGCGACCTGACCAACCGGATAATCCTTTACCCGCACACGCACCGGCAGGTCCTGCCGATCGAACGGGAAACGATTGAGGTCGATATCGACGGCGAAATTGCCCGTCACGCGGTGCATCAGCTCCATGCGTCCGGTCGGGTAGATCCGCAGCCCATAATCGGACTGGCTCGGCTCCCCATCCGCGTTGGCGATCACCAGCGGTGGAACCCAGATGGATTTCATCTTTTCGCGTGCCGCATCGCCAATCAGCGTCTGCGGCGGCGCACCGGCAGGCGCCGAGGGATCGGAGAGACGCAGATCGTCCCATCGCGCCCGGATATCGATCGTGGCGGAAAACTGGCCCTTGTTTTCATCGAAGCCGGAAATGTCGACGAAGGCGATGCCGAGCTGTACCTCGACCGGCAGGCCCTTGTCGGGCGGCAGACCGGTATCATTCTGCGCCGCCGCAGACGCAACAAAGGCGATCACGGCCAGCCCTAGCGCCAGGAAAAGAGAACGGAAAGGAAGGGTCATCGCCGGCCTCATTTCGAAGCGTTGGCGAGCCGATGGGCCCGGACTTTGTCGTAGAACTGGGCGATCGGCCGCATTTCGTCCGGAAAGCGATCGGCACCGCCGATTTCGGTAAGCGTGTCTCCGTTGGAAACCTTCTCGAAACCTTCCGACAGAACTTGCAGCGGACGGGTGATGAAACCGCGCAGGATGGTGACCACCACGCCGGCTAGAAGCAGGATGGCGATACCGGCAAAAGCGGCCTGCCAGATGAACGTGCGGTCGGCGGCGGCGCGCGAGCCGCTGAAATCCGCCGTGGCGACGATGACCCCAAGCGGCGTGCCGGAAACATTCGTAAGCGGCAGCAGAACGACGCCGCGGACGATGCCATTCACTTCGCGTACATAAGTGACGGGCTCGTTGACGACGGCAAGGTCTTCCGGTGTGGCAACGGACGACATCAGAACGCCATTGGTCGATTCGAAGCGGATATATTTGCCGAAACGATTCTGATCCCCGAGACGCTCCGGATCGATGCCCTTGGCCAATTCGCGCAGCGGCTTCTCTTCGACAAACACGCCGAGATCGAAATTATATGCCGATTTCAACGAGGCCAGCAGCGGTCCGAAGGCGATGCCGACCTCGAAACTGCCGAGATGTTTGCCGCTCGCATCGAAGACCGGCGTGCCGCCGAAAATGCCTGGGCCATTGGCGGCGATCGCCCCGCTTTTCAGCGGAACCTTGTCCCGGTTGAGTGCAACCACCATGGGCCGCGTCGTCGTCAGGTCGTCGCCGAACTTGTTCGGATCGTGCAGGCGAAGGAAGGATTGTGCCGGCGCAAGATGAAACTGCGCCTGGTCGACGCCGTGGCGGTTCTTCTGATTGGTGAACATCTTGCCGAGTTCAGCCATCAGGCCCGCGCGATCCTGCGCAGCGAAGAGCTGCTGGACACGCGGCAGATCGGCAATCAGCTCGGCCCGCGCCAAAGCCTTGTTTTGTGCGTCGGAAAGCGCTGTTTCGACGATCGACTGCATCAGCGTGAACTGTTGCTTCTCCACATCGCCGACCATGCCGGCGAAGAGCCGCATGGAGGAGAATGTCGTTGCGCCGATAACCACCGCGATAGCAATCACGATGGCGGCCGGAGCCGATTTCCTGAATTTCATTTTAACCCCCTAAGGCCCGCCCCCGGGCCTGTAGGGATTTATATCAGATTCTAAGCCAACGAGGATGAGGAAAACCAGGATGTCAAAAATGCTCATTCGGGCGACCCGCAATTATTCCACTCCAAATTGCCGGGGGTTTAAGGAGCATCGATGGGTTTCAATGGCTCGACGGGGCGGGCGGTATATGCCAACGTGGATCGGAATATACGCCCCCTAAAGGCTCATCCGTTTTTCGCTTGGAGATTTCATGAAGATAAAGCGCAAATTTTCGGCAACCACGTCGCGCGGAACCATGGCTTTCACAGCCAGGCCCTTCATTGCGCTCCCGCTATCGGTTCATTCAGCGCTGCTTTCGATCAACGGCCAAACTTCTACAGAAGCCAAGGATTTCGTCATCACGGTCAACGGCACGGTCGTGGCAAGCGGCAAAGGAATACCCGGCCATCCATTTGTATTTTCCCCGCCATTCAAAGTTCCGCTCGGCCGCTCCACCCTTTCGGTCAGTTCCAGTCCCTATGCGGATGGAACAACACTGGAAGGTGAAGTCATATTGGAAATATCCATTCTTTAAAGCGGGCGCCGGCCACCGAGACGACCCGACGCTGTCCGGCCGAAAAACCGATATCGACAATGGGGAAAAATGGTGCCCCCGGCAGGGTTCGAACCCGCGACCCCCTGATTACAAATCAGGTGCTCTACCAACTGAGCTACAAGGGCAATCTACAGGCGCGGAGTTAG
Source organism: Neorhizobium populisoli (assembly GCF_019430945.1). Classification (GTDB taxonomy): domain Bacteria; phylum Pseudomonadota; class Alphaproteobacteria; order Rhizobiales; family Rhizobiaceae; genus Neorhizobium; species Neorhizobium populisoli. Next base: position 519,058 of record NZ_JAHYCB010000001.1, read on the forward strand.
CAGATTTTGTCTTTCTGTAAAGGGAAAATCACCGTGAAGTTGGAAATCCTTTCCCAATAAAGGGGACGGGACACGTCTTGCCGGCTTGGCAAAGCGCTTGTCTTTACACGGGTTTTTCCTGTACGACAGGCCGCTTGCGACAGCACGGGATTGTCACGTGACCGTGTTAGTTCAACGGGTTGAAGCGTAAAGCGGCTGCCATGCCGCATTGTTGAAGGCCTTTCATGTCGTCTCAGCCGAAAAAGCTATCCTTTATCGCCTCCACCGCCTCCGAAGCACAGGCGGGGCTTCAAGAGCTCGAAGGGCTTTACGGGAATGTGCCGGTCGAGGATGCCGATGTGATCGTCGCGCTCGGCGGAGACGGTTTCATGCTGCAGACGCTGCACGAGATGTTCACCAGCGGCAAAAGCGTCTATGGCATGAACCGTGGGTCCGTCGGCTTCCTGATGAACGACTATCGCACGGACGACCTGCGAGACCGGGTCGAGGCGGCTGTCGCCAACGAGTTTCATCCGCTGAAGATGACCACGACCTCAGAGGACGGCTCCGTTTCCGAAGCGCTGGCGATCAACGAGGTCTATCTCTTCCGGCAATCCTACCAGGCAGCCAAGTTGAGGGTCGTGATCGACGGCCATGTGCGGCTGGAAGAGCTGATCTGCGACGGACTGATGATCGCGACGCCGGCCGGTTCGACGGCCTATAATCTTTCCGCCCACGGCCCGATCCTGCCGCTGGAGGCGCCGCTGCTCGCCATGACACCGGTTTCCGCCTTCCGGCCGCGGCGCTGGCGGGGTGCGCTTTTGCCGAATCATGTCTGTGTCGAACTGCATATCCTCGAGCCGGACAAACGGCCGGTGAATGCGGTTGCCGACAATAGCGAGGTCAAATCCGTCGTGCATGTGAAGGTGGCGCAATCGACGGACCTGACGGCACGCATCCTCTCCGATCCGGATCATTCCTGGTCCGACCGGATTCTCGCCGAACAGTTCAACAACTGACTCAAGGTCAGCCGACCGAACGGCAGGCATTATCTCAAGGGTATTCAGCGACGGCTGGCGAAAGCGCGCAGAAACGTGCGGGTCGCGCTGGCGGCCATCTGGTCTATTTCCGATTCGGGCGTCTGGCGGCCAATCTGCTGGTCGTAACGTAAGTCGGTGGCCAGAAGCGCCATATATTGGCGGGCTGCAAGGGCCGGATCGTCCAGTTCCAGATATCCGCCATGTGCAAGCTGCGCGAGCCGCGCCGCAATCGCCGGATATTTCTTGCCCGGACCGTATTCCTTCCAGGTCTCGAAAAGTTCCGGAAACCGGGCACCTTCCGTCTCGACCAGTTTGCGCAGCCAGCGACCGTTCGGGTCGCAGATTGCCTTGCGCAGGAGTTGGCCGGAGAAAGCTGTCATTTCAGCTTCAAGGTCGGCAGGCGCGACCGGAAACGTGTCCAGCACACGGAAAAAGCCGGCGCTCGACCGGTCGGTGATCTCGGCGACCACTACCTTGAAGAGATTGTCCTTGTCGCCAAGCTGATTGTAGATCGTCTGGCGGGAGACCCCTGCCCTGACCGCGATCGCATCGATACTGGCGCCGGCAAAGCCTTCCTCGGCAAAAACATCGGCCGCAGCATTGAGGATCGCCTGGCGCTTGTTCTGCGCCGGCGGCCAGGTCCCGGTACCCTTGGAACTATCGTGCGTGAGTTCGGCTGACGAATTTTTCATGACATGACCATAGCGGCACTTGACTGATTGGACAATTGTGTCCAAAATCTTTTACATGATCGCCAGTGCCCATCCTCCCACTCGCGGCAGGCTTTCATATTCATCTCCCATAGTCGTCCTCGCCCTGCCGTTAACACGGTAGATGTGGTGACGGGAAAGGTTTTTTCCAAATGCAAAGAGAAACGTCTTCGCATGCCCTCGTCCTTGGGCTGCTCTCCGCGATCGGGCTTTTTGCGCTCGACATGTATCTCCCGGCCCTGCCCACCATCGCTGAAAATCTGAAGGCTGACAGCCACGCGGTTCAGGCAAGCCTCATCTCCTTCTTCGCTGCCATGGCGGTTTCGCAGATCGTTTATGGTCCCCTCTCCGACATGTTCGGACGCAAGCGGCCGCTTTACGTCGGGCTCGTGCTTTACGGGATCGGCGCCGTCGGCTGCGCGCTGTCGCCGTCGATCGAATGGCTGATTGCCTTCCGCTTCCTGCAAGGCATGGGCGCCTGCGCCGGTGTCGTCATCTCGTGGGCAATCGTTCGCGACCTGCATACCGGCCCGGCCGCAGCGCAGTTGATGTCGCGGCTGATGCTGGTGTTCAGCGTTTCGCCGATCCTCGCTCCGCTGGCCGGCAGCATCGTCACCGTGTTCGGCGACTGGCGGCTGATCTTCCTCGTCATGGTCGCGGCCGGCCTGGTCGGTCTCGCCGTGGCGTTCTTCTTCCTGGAAGAAACCCGTCTGCCGGCGGCCCGCAGCGAAAGCAGCATCGCCAGCGCCTTGAAGTCCTATGGAACGCTGCTCAGCGACCGCTATTACCTCGGCCTTGTGCTGATGGCGTCGTTCGGCATGTCGAGCTACATGATCTATGTGGCGAACTCCTCCTTCGTGCTGATCGAGCATTACGGGCTGTCGCCATCCTTCTACAGCGTGGTCTTTTCCTGCAACGCGGTTGCCTTTATCGGCATGTCGCAGCTGAATGGCTGGCTGTCCCGCAAGATCGGCCTGCGGAAGGTCATCCGCGGCGCGGTTGCCGGTTATGCGACGATGATGGTGGCGCTGGCGCTCGTCACTTCGCTCGGCGTCGATCGTCTCGACGTCATGGCCGCTTTCCTGTTCGGCGGTTACGGCTTTCTGGGCATGATCATTCCGACGGCGGCGGTTCTGGCGCTCGAACATCATGGCCGGATCGCCGGCACGGCATCGGCGATGATGGGCACGATCCAGTTCATCACCTCGGCGATCGTCGTCGGTCTCGGCGGCCTGTTCGTCGACGGCACCTCGCGGCCGATGGTGACGGTGATCGCAATCTGCTCGGTGGTCGTCTTCCTGCTGTCGCTCGCGGTACTGCGCAGCCGGCAAGGCGCGATGGCCGCGGCAGAATAGACCACCGGAAAACACGCATGAAAAAGCCGGGTCTCGCGACCCGGCGTTTTTCGTCTTCTCGATGGGAAAGCTTAGTCGACGTCGCCGACATCGACATCCGCCTTGCCGCTGATGCGGTGGGCGAGCGCTGCTTCCATGAACTCGTTGAGATCGCCATCCAGAACGTCGTCCGGAGCTGTGCTGGCAACGCCGGTGCGCAGGTCCTTCACCAGCTGATAGGGCTGGAGAACGTAGGAACGGATCTGGTGACCCCAGCCGATATCCGACTTCGAAGCGGCTTCGGCATTGGCGGCCTCCTCGCGCTTCTTCAATTCGGCTTCGTAGAGACGGGCGCGCAACATGTCCCACGCCTTGGCGCGGTTCTTGTGCTGCGAGCGCTCCTGCTGGCATTGCACGACGATGCCTGATGGCATGTGCGTGATGCGCACCGCCGAGTCGGTGGTGTTGACGTGCTGGCCGCCTGCACCCGACGATCGGTAGGTATCGATGCGGCAGTCGCTTTCGTTGATCTCAATGCTGATCGAGTCGTCGATGACCGGATAGACCCAGATCGACGAGAAGGACGTGTGCCGGCGCGCGTTGCTATCATAGGGCGAGATGCGAACAAGGCGGTGAACGCCTGATTCGGTCTTCATCCAGCCATAGGCATTGTGGCCCTTGACGAGAATGGTCGCCGACTTGATGCCGGCCTCTTCGCCGTCATGCACTTCCAGAAGCTCGACCTTGAAGCGCTGGCGTTCCGCCCAGCGGGTGTACATGCGCAGAAGCATGTTCGCCCAGTCCTGGCTTTCGGTACCGCCGGCGCCGGAATGCACTTCGACATAGGTGTCGTTGCCGTCGGCCTCGCCGGACAGCATGGCTTCCACCTGACGGCGTCCGGCCTCGACCTTCAGCGCCTTCAGCGTGTCCTCGGCCTCCTTGACGATCGCTTCGTCGCCCTCTTCCTCGCCAAGCTCGATCAGCTCAATATTATCGTTGAGCTGCTGTTCCATGGCCTTGACGCCACCGATGCCGTCATCGAGCTGCTGGCGCTCGCGCATCAGCTTCTGGGCTTCCTGGGCATCGTTCCAGAGGTTGGGATCCTCTGACTTGTTATTCAACCAGTCCAGTCGTCTTACCGCCTGATCCCAGTCAAAGATGCCTCCTCAGCAGGCTTATGGCCTGCTTGATTTCGTCGACTACATTGATGATTTCCGCACGCATGGCGTTGGTTTTCACTCTCTATGTCTGGAAGATGAAAGTGCGCCCGACATAGTTGCCAAAGGCCCGGATGTAAAGCCCGAGCCTTGTTTGCAACGTGTCAGAGAAGGATCAGAACAGCCCCGGCATGCCGGATGTGACGGCCTGCTGCGCCTGCGGGGAATTCGAGAAGATCTGGTCCTGGGTCATGTATTCGCCATCGCCGATGACCTGGAAGGTGTCGGCCGGGCCGGTGCCGGGCTTGAACGCCTCGACGATCGTGTTGGCGTCGCCTTCGCTGGCGGCCATGCCGGTCTTGCGGTCGACGGCCACGAGCTGCATGCCTTCCGGCACGTGGAACTTGGCGGGCGGGGTCAGCTTGGCGGCTTCGGCCAGGAACTTGCCGAAGATCGGCGCTGCCAGACCACCACCCGTACCGGCGCGGCCGAGCGGGGTTGGCGTGTCGAAGCCGATATAGAGGCCTGCGACGAGGTTAGGGGTATAACCGACGAACCAGGCATCCTTTTCGTCGTTGGTGGTGCCGGTCTTGCCGGCGACGTCGCGATCCTTGACCGGGATCTTGCCGGCAGCCGTGCCGCGCAGCACGACGCCCTGCATCATCGAGGTGATCTGGTAGGCCGTCATCGGGTCGAGAACCTGTTCGCGGTTGTCGACGACAGTCGGCTCTTCCTGGTTGGACCAGTCTTTGGCATTGCAGCCGTCGCAATTGCGCTCTTCGTGGCGGAAGATCGTCTTGCCGTAACGGTCCTGAATGCGGTCGATGACGGTCGGCTTGATCTGCTTGCCGCCATTGGCGAGCACCGCATAGGCGGAGACCATGCGCATGACGGTGGTTTCGCCCGAGCCGAGCGACATGGCCAGAACCGGCAGCATCTTGTCATAGATGCCGAAACGCTCTGCATATTCCGCGACCAGTTCCATGCCCATATCCTGGGCAAGACGGACGGTCATCTGGTTGCGCGACTTTTCGATACCGGTGCGCAGCGTCGACGGGCCGCCGGCTTCACCGCCGTAATTGTCCGGACGCCAGACCTGACCGCCCGAGACGATCTCGATCGGAGCGTCGAGAATGACTGATGCAGGCGTGTAGCCGTTGTCTAGTGCCGCCGAATAAACGAACGGCTTGAAGGACGAGCCCGGCTGGCGCATCGCCTGCGTGGCACGGTTGAATTCCGACTGGCCGTAGGAGAAGCCGCCGACCATGGCGAGAACGCGGCCGGTGATCGGGTCCATGGCGACAAAGCCGCCCTGCACCTTCGGCGGCTGGCGCAGCTTGTAGGTCTTGGCCTGCTCGTTGATCGCCTCGACATAGATGACGTCGCCCGGCTTCAGAACGCCGTCCGGCGATTTGGCCGGCTTGCGGGCATCGTTGGAGTCGCGATAGGCCCATTTCATATCGTCTGCGGCGATCGTACCGATTTCGCGGGCGGGATCGACCTTGCCGGCGCCGTCCGTCGGCGGCTGCAGGCCGATGCCGACAGCTTTCGCGGTGACATCGGTCACGACAGCCAGCTTCCATTCCGGCACGTCGCTCAGGAATTTCTGTTTGGCGAGTTCCGGACCCCAGTCGCCCGAAGCGGCGATCTGCGCGATCGGGCCGTGGAAACCACGGCGCTCGTCATAGTCGATCAGGCCGCTCTGCAGCGCGCGGCGAGCAATGACCTGCATGTCGGGATCAAGCGAGGTGCGGACGGAAAGACCACCCTCGTAGAGCGACTTTTCGCCGTAACGCTCGATCAGCTGGCGGCGCACCTCTTCGGAGAAGAAATCGGAGGCGAAAAGATGCGTGCCGGTGCGGCGCTGCTTGACGCCGAGCGGCTGCTGCTTGGCTTCGGCGGCATCGTCCTGGGTGATGTAGCCGTTTTCGGCCATGCGATCGATGACCCAGTTGCGGCGCTCAAGCGCTGCCTTTTCGCGGCGGAAAGGATGATAGTTGGCAGGGCCTTTCGGCAGGGCCGCAAGATAGGCGGCTTCTGCCGTCGTCAGCTCGGTGACCGACTTGTCGAAATAGGTCAGCGCTGCACCGGCGATACCGTAGGAATTCAAGCCGAAGAAGATCTCGTTCAGATAAAGCTCGAGGATCTTGTCCTTAGAATAGGTCTGCTCGATTCGGAAAGAAAGGATGGCTTCCTTGACCTTGCGGTCGATCGTCTGGTCGGCGGACAGAAGGAAGTTCTTGGCGACCTGCTGGGTAATCGTCGAGGCGCCCTCGGGGCGGCGGCCGGAACCGAAATTCTGCAGGTTGGAGAGAATGGCGCGGCCAAGGCCGGTGATGTCGATGCCCGGATGGCTGTAGAAGTTCTTGTCTTCCGCCGACAGGAAGGCTGCCTTGACCCGGTCCGGAACCGCCTGGATCGGCAGGAAAAGGCGCCGTTCGCGGGCATATTCCGCCATCAGGGCGCCGTTGCCGGCATGCACGCGGGTGGCGACCGGCGGTTCGTAGGAAGCCAGAACTTCGTAGTTGGGCAGGTCCTTGGTCATCCCGGTGAGGTAGATACCTACGCCTGCAGCCACGACCAGAAACAGGACGCAGGCCAGGCCAAAGAGATAACCAATCAATCTGATCATATCGAAGCTACCGTTCAGCTTTCTTTCATCGGCGCGCAATACGCACCATCGCATGATTTAAGGCGTTTTGCACGGTGATCGAACGAGCGCAAGGCTCTAGCGGGATCAACCCTGCGTCATTCACTGCGCCAACTCGCCCCGAGTAACCGCTTGAATGTGAGTAAAATAGGGCTCGCCGTCCCGAATTACGCGTAGGCGCTGTGTGCAACGGAGATTGGTTTTCAGCTGTGGCATGCGGGTCACGCCAATAGCGCGCGTTTCAACCGCCGTTTGCCAGCGCTTTTTCCCGATATCGACGAACCGCATCGGCAATACGATCGGTCACCTTGCCGCGCCATGCTTCATCGAGCAGCTGTTTCTCGTCTTCCGGATTGGAAAGGAAGCCAAGTTCCAGCAGCACGGACGGAATATCCGGCGCGCGCAGCACCTGGAACCCGGCATAGCGATGCGGATTGTTGATCAGCCCGATCTGGCCTTCGAAGGAATTCACGACATTGCTCGCCAAAGCTATCGAAAATGCCTGCGTTTCGCGGCGGGCAAGGTCGAGCAGAATATCGGCGACTTCCGGCGGTCCCGCCTGAATACTGAAACCGGCAAGCTCGTCGGAGAGATTTTCGCGCTGGGCGAGATTTTCCGCCATGCGGTCCGACGCCTTGTCGGAAAGGGTATAGACGGTGGCGCCGCGGATATCCTTCTGCCCCAAAGTATCGGCATGCAGGGAGATGAACAGGTCCGCCTTGCCCTGTCGGGCAACCGTGACGCGCTCGGAAAGCGACAGGAAAGTGTCGTCATCGCGGGTCAGGAAGGCTTTTACGCCGTCGATCTTGTTCAGCTTTTCCGCCAGAAGCTTGGCGAAACCAAGGGTGATCGTCTTTTCGGGCGTCTTGGTACCCGCCCCTGTCGCGCCATTGTCGATGCCGCCATGACCTGCATCGACGGCAACGGTGAAGACATTGTCCTGCTGATCCACCATCGCCAACGGATCGGGCTGCGCCACCGACTGGTTTGCCCAATCTTGCGTCTTGACCAGATTGGCGAAGGTCTCCTTCGTCGTCATCTCGGCATCGAGCACAAGGCGGAAGCTACCATTATCGTTTGCTTGGACATTGGCGACGGCGAGCTTCACCGGACGGCTGGCGGTCAGCACGATTCGGGCGCTGCGCTCGTCCATCGTGCCGTAGCGGATATCCTTGAACAGGCCACGGGCAGCAAGATCATCGGCCGGAAAGCCGAAAGCCGTCGCCGGCAGGTCGACGATGATACGCTCGGGCGCAGAAACATAATGAACGGAGAATTCGGGCTTCTTTTCGAAATCGATGACAATGCGAGTGCGTGCCTCGTCTCCGGCGACACGCGCCGCAAAGGCCAGAAGCGGCCGCGACGGCGAAATTTCCGGCGCCGCAGCCAGCGCCGAGATCGCGCCTACCAAAAAGAGAAAAGCGAGACCGATTCGCGCGAAAAAAACCCGCAGCGTCGCCGCGCAGGCCTTTTTTACCTTCGCACTCAAATCCGCCTTCAAAACTGAACCTGCATTCGAAGCCCCGCCGCCGCTTCCTTAATTTACATCAAATTGCCCATTTCAAAGGGCATTTGCATGTTAAAAAGTGCGAATCATCCGCCCGTCCCAAGACACTCTTAAGCCGTCCAATTCCATCCAGAATATGGCAAACCCGGCTTTTCCCTTGCTATTGTGACAGATAAACCATACAACGCGCATGAGGGTTAAAGTGTTGACGGGATAGTCTGTGGAAGGCTGCCAGCCGCATTGGAACTGGCGCCGAAGACCGACAGTCATCCGCCGTCGCCACACTTTGTCCTGATACTCGATCCCATCCGGCGGTGGCCGGAACAATCCCCCGGGTGGCATGCCACCCACGCTCACACGGAGCACACTCATCGGGTCCTGATGATTTGATTTTCGGGGCCTATCGTATCGTCATTCTCGTTTGGTCTTTGATGTCGCGGCACCTTTTTGAAAATCTGGAGAGACTGAGGGAGCGAGGAGCCCCGTCATCCTTCCGGTTGCCGTCACAAACCCGCCAGGCGAGAATATCTTTATCCGGCGCATCGACCGAATTGCTTGAAAGGCCTGTTCTCTTCGAGGCGGGCCTTTCTGCACTCCCCCGGCTGCGCCGAGGAGCAGAATTTCAATGGCAGACAAAATGCTTATCGACGCGTCTCATGAAGAGGAGACGCGCGTAGTCGTCGTGCGCGGCAACCGGATCGAGGAATTCGATTTCGAGTCGCAGCACAAGAAACAGATACGCGGCAATATCTATCTGGCGAAGGTGACGAGGGTCGAACCCTCCCTGCAGGCGGCGTTCGTCGACTACGGCGGCAATCGCCATGGCTTCCTGGCATTCGCTGAAATCCATCCGGATTATTACCAGATCCCGCTCGCCGACCGTCAGGCGCTGATGCAGCAGGAAGCGGAAGACCAGCGCAAGATCGCGGAAGCAGAATCTGCCGATCCGGTGGTCGATCTTGCCCATGAGGATCAGCCGGATATCGGCATCGTCAACGCGCCCGCTGAAGAAAAGGCCGAGCCGGCGGAAGCCGCTGCCGAGGTTGTTGCGGAAGAAGCGCCGGCCGAAGAAGCCGCCGAAAAGCCGAAAGCCAAGCCGAAGCGCACCCGTTCCCGCAAGAAGCCGGTTGAAGCTGCCGCAGAAGAGGCTCCCGTCGCGGAAGCGCCTGCCGAAGAAAGCGCCGCAGCCGAAAATAACGAAAGCTTTGCGGACGACGATTCGAAGCCGGGCGAAATGGCCGCGATGGTCGATACGGACTCGATCTCGGAAGACGTCGATTCCCGTCGCCGCAATGACGACGATGATGATGACGATGACGAGCATCACGAGAAGGAAGTGATCGAATCCGTCGGCGCCGAAGACGCCATGGAAGAGGTTCCGGATCGCGTCGTGCGCAAGCCGCGCAAACAGTACCGCATCCAGGAAGTCATCAAGCGCCGCCAGATCCTGCTCGTGCAGGTCGCCAAGGAAGAGCGCGGCAACAAGGGTGCCGCTCTCACGACCTACCTGTCGCTCGCCGGTCGTTATTCCGTCCTGATGCCGAACACGGCACGTGGTGGCGGTATTTCCCGCAAGATCACTCAGCCGCAGGACCGCAAGCGCCTGAAGGAAATCGCCCGCGAGCTCGACGTGCCGCAGGGCATGGGCGTCATCCTGCGTACCGCCGGTGCAAACCGCACCCGCGTCGAAGTCAAGCGCGACTTCGAATACCTGATGCGCCTGTGGGAGAACGTCCGCACGCTGACGCTGCAGTCGACGGCTCCGACCCTCGTCTACGAAGAAGGCTCGCTGATCAAGCGTTCGATCCGCGACCTCTACAACAAGGACATTTCCGAGATCATCGTGTCCGGCGAAGAAGGCTATCGTGAAGCGAAAGACTTCATGAAGATGCTGATGCCGAGCCACGCCAAGGTAGTTCAGCCCTATCGCGACCTGCACCCGATCTTCGCCCGCTCGGGCATCGAGGCGCAGCTCGACCGTATGCTGCAGCCGCAGGTGACGCTGAAGTCCGGCGGCTACTTGATCATGAACCAGACGGAAGCGCTGGTGGCGATCGACGTCAACTCCGGCCGTTCGACCCGCGAGCATTCGATCGAGGAAACCGCGCTTCAGACGAACCTGGAAGCGGCGGAAGAAGTCGCTCGCCAGCTGCGTCTGCGCGACCTTGCCGGCCTGATCGTCATCGACTTCATCGATATGGAAGAAAAGCGCAACAACCGCGCCGTCGAGAAGAAGCTGAAGGATTGCCTGAAGAACGACCGCGCCCGCATCCAGGTCGGCCGCATCTCGCATTTCGGCCTGCTCGAAATGTCGCGCCAGCGTATTCGCGCCTCGGTTCTCGAATCGACGACGCAGGTCTGCTCGCATTGCGGTGGCACGGGTCATGTCCGTTCGCAGTCGTCGGTCGCCCTGCATGTATTGCGCGGCATCGAGGAATACCTCCTCAAGAACACCACCCACGACATCACCGTCCGCACCACGCCGGACATTGCGCTGTATCTCCTGAACCACAAGCGCCAGACCGTGATGGATTACGAGAACCGTTTCGGCGTCTCCATCTTCATCGAGTCGGATATCAGCATCGGCTCCGCCCACTTCGCGATCGATCGCGGCGAGCCGGTCGAGAACCCGGTCAAGATCGAAAGCCTGATGCAGTTCGCGGCTATCCCCGTCGAAGAGGATGAAGACGACGTCATCATCGAGGCCGATGAGGAAGAAGAGGAAGAACTCGTCGAAGCTAAACCGCAGCAGGCTTCGCAGGATCGCGCCCAGACCGATGAAAACGGCCGCAAGCGCAAGCGCCGCCGCCGTCGTCGCAACCGCAATGGCGAACGGAATGGTGAAGGCCAATCCGCGCAGGCGAATGGCGAAGATGCCGGCGACGACGAGGATGGCGACGAAGGCGACGACGATGCCACCGAAGCAGATGCCGCAGCCGTTTCTGCTGAAGGCGATGTGGATGGCGAAGGCGACGAAGGTTCGCGCCGCAAGCGCCGCCGCCGTGGCAAGCGTGGCGGCCGCCGCAATCGCAATGGTGAAGAAGGCGAACTGAACGCTTCGGGCGAAGCCTCGGAAGGCGACGACGCCGATGAGGGTGACGATGACGCATCGGACGCGGAAGCATCCGAAACCGTTGCATTCGAAGCCGTGATCGAAACGGTGGAGGCGGAAGCCGCACCGGCGGAAGTGCCCGCCGCCAAGCCGCGCCGCTCGCGCCGTGGCAAGGCTGCGACCTCTGCCGAAGCACCCGTCGCGGAAGCCGCTCCGGTCGTCGAGGCTCCGGTGGAAGCCGTGGTCGAACAGGTGGAAGCCGCACTCGGCGAAGCTCCGCAAGCCGCTGAAGAGCCCGTAGCGGTTGCCGCGGAACCCGTGCCTGCTGCAGAGCCTGCGGCTGCAGCACCGGCGGAAACGGCACCGGCGGAAGACGCAAAGCCCGCTCGTGCCAATCGCGCCTCGAACATCTCGTCCTCGGCTGAAGCGGTCGTGAAGAGCTCCGAGCCGACCGCTGCGCCGGAAGGCGATGGCGAACCCACGAAGCCGAAGAAAGCCGGCTGGTGGCAGCGCCGGGGCTTCTTCTGAGCCGTTTGAATGAGAATACCGAAACGGCCGCGTCAGACGCGGCCGTTTTTATTTGCGATCATACGTGAACTCGGTTGGATACGCCTTCACCAATATGGCTTACCGGCTCGGTCGCTCCTCTTCGCGCTCTTCGTCGAACTTCCCTCTCCCGACAAATACCGCTAGGACCTCTCGAGCCCGTGGCTGGATACGATCCGGCCATCCGGTCGCTATAAACTCCACTGCCGTCATATCTGAAGGAGTGGCATCACAGGCCCGATCCAAAAATTCGGCAAGATCGATTAACTCGATGCGTTCTTCATCGTTCAATGCACTGTTCGGATGGAGCTGAGATCCATAGGGAATCCAATCATAGAAGCTTTCGAAGAACTCGACAAAACCGACATGCCCTAGGCCTTCAGCACCATCAGCCAGCATCTCGACAGCTTCGATTATCCGATTTCGGATTCGTTGATCGACGATCCTCGCTGAAACCTCTTCCGTCATCTGACTTGCTCCAGAGTGCTGCCCACCAAACACAATTTTCAACGAACCCAAACTCACAAACCACTTCAACGGCATAGGAGACTGAATCCGGAAATGCTCCCAAACCCTTGAGGCAAGAGTCTTTTTGCGGTCACGAGCGGCCCATTACGCAGTTGTGAAGAGCCATCAACCACATGGCAATCAATTTGCGGTTTCGTCTTCCGTAAGACTGGCTTAGTTTCGGCGCAAACCGACATGATGGTGAGCCGGATTCGCGCCCGCATCTCAAGAGGATATCGATGACCCGCCTTTTCAAGACGATTGCCGCCGGCACGATGCTGGCGCTCGCAACTTCGGCCGCCGCTCCGGCATTTGCGCTGGACGACCAGCAGAAAAAGGAGATGGGCGCGTTTATCCGCGAATATCTCCTGCAGAATCCGGAGGTGCTGCTGGAAGTGCAGGACGCGCTGCAGTCGAAGCAGCAGAACCAGCGGGTCGAGCAGTCGACCAAGGCGATCGCCGACAACAAGTCGGCCATCTTCTCCTCCCCGACCGACATCACACTCGGCAATCCTAAGGGCGACGTGACCGTGGTCGAGTTCTTCGACTACAATTGCGGTTACTGCAAGCGGGCGCTTTCCGACATGGACGACGTGTTGTCGAAGGACAAGAACGTCAAGTTCATTCTCAAGGAATTCCCGATCCTCGGACCGGATTCGATTGCCGCACATCGCGTCGCCAATGCCGTGCGTCTTGTCGCGCCGCAGAAATATTCCGAATTCCACCGCAAGCTGCTCGGCGGCCAGGCACATGCTACGGAAAAGACGGCAATTGCCGTCGCAGCGTCTCTGGGCGTTGATGAAGCACAGATCCGCAAGTCGATGACCGACAAGCCGAACGACGATATCGTAAAGGAAGCCTATCAGCTGGCGAACGATATCGGCATTACCGGCACCCCGACCTATGTGGTCGGCGACGAAGCCGTGTTCGGCGCGGTCGGCCTCGAGACGATCGAGCAGAAGGTCGCCAACGTCCGCGCATGCGGCAAGGCGACGTGCTGAAAGCCATCCGCTGAGCGCGCGACACCCATGACAGGTTCCATGACAGTGGACGCCGCGCCCTTTCGGCGCGGCGGGGGCTTTTCCTTGTCGTCCTAGCGGTCTATAGGTGGCCCTGAATTTCTGGATGGAACAATATCAGTGATGAGCAAGACGGTCTTCGTCCTCAACGGGCCCAACCTCAACATGTTGGGAAAACGCGAACCGGGCATCTACGGCGGCCAGACCCTCAAGGACGTCGAGAATGATTGCATCGCCGCCGGCAAGGAACTCGGCCTGACCGTCGACTTCCGGCAGAGCAATCACGAAGGCACGCTCATCGATTGGATTCATGAAGCCGGAGAGAAGGCTGTCGGCGTTGCCATCAACGCTGGAGCCTATACGCATACCTCGATCGCATTGCACGACGCCATCAAGGCCATCTCCGTGCCGGTAATCGAGCTTCACATATCGAATGTCCATGCGCGGGAAGAATTCCGCCATCATTCGGCAATCGCACCAGCGGTAAAGGGCGTGATCTGCGGCTTTGGCACCCAGAGCTACATTCTGGCGCTGCACGCCTTGAAAACCATTACCGCCTGACAAGATAAACAGAAGAATAGGGTTTGCCATGTCTGAGAAAAAGAACGGGATCGACAAAGCACTGATCCGCGACCTCGCGAACATCCTCAACGATACCGACCTGACCGAGATCGAAGTCGAACAGGACGACCTGCGCATTCGCGTATCGCGCGCCGGCACGACGCAATACGTTCAGGCGCCGATGGCGCAGGCTTACGCTCCGGCAGCCGTCGCGGCCGCTCCGGCAGCCGCCGCTGCAGCGCCCGCTGCCGCAGCTGACAACAAGAACGCCGTCACCTCACCGATGGTCGGCACCATCTACCTCGCTCCGGCCCCCGGCTCGCGCAACTTCATCGAAGTCGGCGCCACCGTGAAGGAAGGCCAGACCCTCCTGATCGTCGAGGCCATGAAAACGATGAACCAGATCCCGTCGCCCCGCTCGGGCAAGATCACGGAAATCCTGGTGAGCGACTCGCAGCCTGTCGAGTATGGCCAGCCGCTCGTCATCATCGAATAAGGTCGAGCTGATGATTTCGAAGATCCTCATAGCCAATCGCGGTGAGATCGCCCTTCGTGTCCTGCGCGCCTGCAAGGAACTCGGCATCGCCACCGTCGCTGTGCATTCTACCGCAGACGCCGACGCGATGCATGTGCGCCTTGCCGACGAAAGCGTCTGCATCGGCCCGCCGCCCTCACGCGAAAGCTATCTCAACATCCACCAGATCGTCGCCGCCTGCGAGATCACCGGCGCCGACGCCGTGCATCCGGGCTACGGCTTCCTGTCGGAAAACGCCAAATTCGCCGATATCCTCGAGGCGCATGGCATTACGTTCATCGGCCCGACCGCCGAGCACATCCGCCTGATGGGTGACAAGATCACCGCCAAGCAGACGGCTGTCGAACTCGGAATTCCGGTCGTTCCGGGCTCCGAAGGCGAAGTGACGCCCGAGAACGCGCTGGAGATCGGACGGCAGATCGGTTTCCCTGTCCTGATCAAGGCGACGGCCGGTGGCGGCGGACGCGGCATGAAGGTTGCCAAGACCGAAGCCGATCTCGACGAAGCCTTCAATACGGCCCGCACCGAAGCGCTCAACGCCTTCGGCAACGGCGCCGTGTATATGGAAAAATACCTCGGCAAGCCGCGGCATATCGAGATCCAGGTCGTCGGCGACGGCGAAGGCAATGCGATCCATCTCGGAGAGCGTGACTGCTCGCTGCAGCGTCGTCACCAGAAGGTCTGGGAAGAAGCCAACTCCCCTGCCCTCAATGTCGACCAGCGCATGAAGATCGGCCAGATTTGCGCTGACGCCATGAAGAAGATGAAGTACCGCGGCGCCGGCACGATCGAGTTCCTCTACGAAAACGGCGAGTTCTATTTCATCGAAATGAACACCCGTCTTCAGGTCGAACATCCGATCACCGAAGCGATCACCGGCATCGACCTGGTGCACGAGCAGATCCGCGTCGCTTCCGGCGCCGGTCTTTCCGTGCGCCAAGAAGACATCGTTTTCCAGGGTCACGCGATCGAGTGCCGCATCAACGCAGAAGACCCGCGCACCTTCGTTCCGTCTCCGGGCACGATCACGCATTTCCATGCGCCGGGCGGCCTTGGCGTGCGCGTCGATTCGGGCGCCTATGCGGGCTACAAGATCCCGCCTTATTACGACAGCCTGATCGGCAAGCTCATCGTGCACGGCCGCACCCGTGTCGAATGCATGATGCGCCTGCGCCGCGTGCTGGACGAGTTCGTCGTGGACGGCATCAAGACGACGCTGCCGCTCTTCCAGGACCTCGTGGACAATCCGGACATCGCCAACGGCGATTACGACATTCACTGGCTAGAAAACTATCTGGCCGGCGACAAAGCACACTAACCAGATCTGACGCCTGAAGCTGAAAACCGCTTTGGGCGTCATTTTTCAGGGAGAAGCATGGCAGGGCGGCGCGGCAGGTATTACCCGGCAATTACTCCGGACGTTCTGTTGCGAGCCTATTCCATAGGCCTGTTTCCCATGGCCGAATCGGCCGAGGATCCGGAAATCTTCTGGGTCGAGCCGGAAATGCGCGGCATCCTGCCACTCGACGATTTTCACGTCTCAAAAAGCCTTGAAAAGGCGATCCGCAAAAAGCCGTTCGATATCCGCTTCGATACCGCATTCGAAGAGGTCATCGGCATGTGCGCCGAGCCGGCCACGGACCGGCCGAGTACCTGGATCAATTCCACCATCCGCAAGCTCTATACCGAGCTTCACCGCATGGGCCATGCCCATAGCGTCGAAGCCTGGGACGGCGACGAACTGGTCGGCGGACTGTATGGCGTATCGCTCGGCGCCGCCTTCTTCGGCGAAAGCATGTTTTCGAGGCGAACCAATGCGTCGAAAATCTCTCTTGTCCATCTGGTCAAGCGTCTGAAGCAAAAAGGCTTCATCCTGCTCGACACGCAATTCACGACCGAGCATCTGAAAACGTTTGGCGCGATCGATGTGCCGAAAGACGGCTATATCAAGCTGCTGCGGGACGCCGTCGATACGCCTCACCGGGAATTCTGAGGAAAACGTTTTCCTGCTTCGTGACTGCGGCCGTTGCGCCATTTCAAAAATCAACCAGTGCGCTTTCCTTCGTGTTTGCATCGACAATCCGACACGTTAAGGTGGTCTCGTAAACTAGGGATTTTCAATGAGATATGCTTTAGCGACCGCCATTATTGTTGCATCACTTTCCAGCCCGGCTGCGGCCAAGACACTTGAAGAGATCTTCCCGGACGCCAGCAAATTTTCCGATGAGGAAAAGGCCTTCTTCAAGGATTTCGACTTCCAGCAGGGAATTGTGAAGCTGCCGGCCGCCAAGGCCAGCCTCAACGTTCCGAGCAATTTCTACTATCTGTCGCCGGCCGATACCAAGAAGGTGCTGGTCGATGTCTGGGGCAATCCGGCGACCGCCGCCGGCGATACGCTCGGCATGATCTTCCCGACCAAATATCTCCCCTCGGAGGGGGCTTCCTGGGGATCGGTGATTGGTTATGATGCCGATGGCTATGTCTCGGACGCGGACGCCGCGACGATCGACTATGACGAACTGCTGCAGCAGATCAAAAGCGGCATTTCCGAAAACAATGTCGAGCGCGAGAAGCAGGGCTTCGAGCCGATCACCCTGATTGGCTGGGCTTCTCCGCCGCGCTACGACCAACCGGTCCATGCGCTGCACTGGGCACGCGACCTGGTGTTCGGCAAGAACATGTCCGCCGCGCACACGCTCAATTATTCGATCCGTATCCTGGGGCGCGAGGGCGTGCTGCAGTTCAATTTCGTGGCGAGCCTCGACCAGCTTGCGGAAATCAGGGAAGCCATTCCTTCGGCAACCAAGATGGCATCGTTCGACAAGGGGGCCGGTTATACCGACTTTCAGAGCGGCGACGCGATTGCTGCTTACGGCATGGCGGGAATGATCGCCGCCGGCGCAGGCGCCAAGGTTGCGGCAAAGTTCGGACTTTTCGCGATCATACTGGCTTTGCTGAAAAAGGGCGGCTTCTTTGTCGTGATTGCGGCGATTGCCGGCGGCTATAAAGCCCTGACCGGCCTGTTCAAGCGCAACAAGACACCCTCTGCGTGATGATCAGTTCGTCGCCTTGGCGGGCGGCGGCACGTCGGAATTCTGTTTGCACCCGGTCAGCCAGATATCGTAGATCGGGTGCTCGACGGCGTTGAGGCCGGGGCTATCGGCAAACATCCAGCCGGTGAAGATGCGGCGGATTTTGCGGTCCAGGGTGATCTCGTCGACCTCGATAAAACCGTCGACCTTCTGGGCTTCGGTCTCGTCGCGTGAATAGCAAACCTTCGGGGTTACCTGCAGCGCGCCGTACTGGACGGTTTCGTTGACATAAACGTCGAACGTGGTGATGCGGCCTGTGATCTTGTCAATGCCCTTGAAAACGGCGACGGGATTGGAAATGCGGGCTGCGGAAACGCCATCCGCGGCAAGGATCGAGACGAGCGCCACGAGCGCGCCGACAGTTCGCTTGCCCCAAGACTTCGCTGGAGAACCCGTCATCAATCCCATCATATTTCCCGTCTCGACACTTCCCGTCCGCGCCGAGACCTAGAGTGCGATTGTGGCTAAAAGCGGTGCCGGTGTGAGGCTGATCAGCAGATCAGTTGCCGGGCGTCCAGGCGTCATAATCGCCAGTGACGCGCGGGCGCTCGCCGGTGGCGGCAAGCGAACCCTGCGGGCGGTAGGCATAAGGCGTGCCGGTGAGGTTGACCTTATGAGCCTGCTGCCATTCACGCGCCTTGTAGTCCTCCTTGGACGGAGGCGTGTCGGTGCGGTAATGCATCCAGCCGTGCCAGCCGGCCGGAATGGCGGAAGCTTCCGCGTAATCCTTGTAGATGACCCAACGCTTGGGCTTGCCCCAGGAGGTCATCGGGCCTTCGTAATAGATATTGCCCAACTCGTCTTCGCCGACCTTCTTGCCGAAGCGCCAGGTGAAGAAACGCGTGCCCATGGTCTGTCCGTTCCACCAGGTGAAGATCTGCAGCAGGAGGTTTTTCATGAGCTTTCCGTCGGCTTGAACAAGCAGGTGAGCAACAGGTTCGGCCGCATGAGCGGCCATTCCCGCTTATGCCGCCTCAGGGGGCGGATGTCCAGTGATTCCCGTTGTCGCACACCTATTTGAGCTTCATCTTGAAACCCGCATGGCTCTTGGCGAAACCAAGTCGCTCGTAGAAACGGTGCGCATCGGTTCGGCTTGCATTCGACGTCAGCTGGACGAGCGGGCAGTCACGGCGCCTCGCCTCTTCAATCGCATAACCGATCATCTGCGCGCCGATGCCCTTGCCGCGCTGATCGGCTCTCGTCTGAACCGCCTCGATGATCATCGACAGCGATCCGCGGCCGCTCAGCGTTCGGGTGAAGACGAGCTGGAACGTACCGACGACCTCGCCATCCGCTTCCGCGACGAAAAGCTGTTCATTCTGCGAGGCGTCGATGACGTGAAAAGCCTTGAGATAATCCTCGAAAGCGGATTGGTCGGTCGTATCGCCATGGCCGCCCAGATCATCGGCAGCAAAGAGCGCGATCAGCGCGGCAAGATCGGCTTCCCGCGCCCGGCGGATGAGAATGTTTTCCGACACGTCTTTTCCTTTCAGTCACGCCTATGCAATGAATGTTGCCGGCGGACTTTAAGGGGATTTGGCAATGTTACAAAGACTGACGGCACTTTTCTTCACACTCATCGTCCTGTCGTGGCCGATGGTTGCAGCTGCCGAAGGCCGCGGCGCGGTGGGCTTTGCGCAGGCGCCGGAAATGAGCAGCGGTGTCTGCTTTGCGTCAACCGTGCGCAAGGCGCTCGATTGCGCCAAGAAGAAATGCATCAAGGACGGCGGTACGGCCGAAGATTGCCTGGAGACGACCGCCTGCTTCCCCGCCTGGTGGAGCATCGACATCTTCGCCCAATCCAAGGAAGGCCCGCATTGGCATGAGACTTTTTGCGGCTTCGACAGCAAGGAAGCCGCGATCCAGGCCTCCAAGACCATCTGCAACCTGAAGCGCCGCAAGGACCTTTCGGATTGCAGTCTCGTGACGATCTATAACGAGGAAGGCGAGGCTTTCGAGCAATGAGCTCGAACCAGCTCAGACGGTCGCCAGCCGCTTTTCGAGAATGAAGGCCGGCAGGCCGGAATTGGGGGCACCCCATTCCTCCATGCGATCGACCTCGGCAAAACCGAGCCGTTCGTAGAAGGATAGCGCCCTCGTATTCTGCAGAGCCACCTCGACGCGCATGATTTCCGCATCCGGGAAGCAGGTCTCGATCTCCGCGAAGATATCGCGGCCGATGCCCTCATTCTGGCAGGACGGCTTGACGTAGAGCTGATGCAGCATCGCCGTCTTTTCCATCTTGGGATATTTGGCGGCATAACCGATGCCGCCGATATCCCGGCCGCTGTCAGCCACCAGAAACTCGCCATCCTTCTTCTGGATGCGGGCGCGGATCGCATTCGCGGAATGCCAGCCGCTCACCATGCGCGCAACCTTGTCGGCGCCGTAGAACGGGTCATAAGTGGCGTGGAATGTCTCGGCCAGAAGGGCGCGGATTTTCTCCACGTCCTCCTCGCCTGCGGTTCTGACGAAGTAGACCATGGGCCTTATTCTTCGATGCCGAGCTTCGCCTTGACGAGCGCCTGGACGGCCTGCGGGTTGGCCTTGCCACCCGTCGACTTCATGACCTGGCCGACGAACCAGCCGGCGAGCGTCGGCTTGGCCTTGACCTTCTCGACCTGATCCGGATTGGCGGCGATGATTTCGTCGACGGCCTTTTCGATCGCGCCGGTATCCGTCACCTGCTTCATGCCGCGGGTTTCGACGATTTCCGCCGGGTCGCCGCCTTCGGTGAGGACGATCTCGAAGAGGTCCTTGGCGATCTTGCCGGAAATCGTTTCGGCCTTGATGAGGTCGATGATCGCGCCGAGCTGGGCGGGCGAAACCGGAGTCTCTTCAATATCTTTGCCGGTTCTGTTCAAGGCGCCCAGCAGGTCGTTAATGACCCAGTTGGCGGCGATCTTGCCATCGCGACCTTCGGCAACGGCTTCGAAATAATCGGCGATCGCCTTTTCCGAAACGAGGACCGAAGCGTCGTAGATCGACAGGCCGAGCTCGCTGACGAAACGGGCCTTCTTGTCATCCGGCAGTTCGGTCAGGCCGGCGCGCATCTTCTCGATGAAGGCATCGTCGAATTCGAGCGGCAACAGGTCCGGATCGGGGAAATAGCGATAGTCATGCGCATCTTCCTTAGAGCGCATCGAGCGGGTCTCGCCCTTGCCCGGATCGAAGAGGCGAGTTTCCTGGTCGATCGAGCCGCCGTCTTCCAGAATGCCGATCTGGCGGCGCGCTTCGTATTCGATCGCCTGGCCGATGAAGCGGATGGAGTTGACGTTCTTGATTTCGCAGCGCGTGCCGAAACCTTCGCCCGGACGGCGCACGGAAACGTTGACGTCGGCGCGCATCGAACCTTCGTCCATGTTGCCATCGCAGGTGCCGAGGTAACGGACGATCGAGCGCAGCTTGGTCATATAGGCCTTGGCTTCATCGGACGAGCGCATGTCAGGCTTTGAGACGATTTCCATCAGCGCCACGCCGGAGCGGTTCAGGTCGACATAGGACATGGTCGGATGCTGGTCGTGCATCGACTTGCCGGCGTCCTGTTCCAGGTGCAGACGCTCAATGCCGATCTCGATATCCTCGAACTGGCCCTGGCGATCCGGGCCGAGCGAGATGACGATCTGGCCTTCGCCGACGATCGGGTCCTTGAACTGCGAAATCTGATAGCCCTGCGGCAGGTCGGGATAGAAATAGTTCTTGCGGTCGAAGAGCGACCGCTTGTTGATCTGCGCCTTCAGGCCGAGACCGGTGCGAACGGCCTGGGCCACGCATTCCTCGTTGATAACAGGCAGCATGCCAGGCATGGCCGCATCGACGAGCGAGACGTTAGCATTGGCCGGCTTGCCGAATTCGGTCGAGGCGCCGGAGAAGAGCTTCGAATTCGACAGGACCTGAGCGTGCACCTCCATGCCGATGATGACTTCCCAATCGCCAGTGGCGCCGGGGATGAAGCGTTTCGGATCGGGCGTGCGGACGTCGACAAGGGTCATTTTATGCTCTTGGAATGGTCGTGGCGTTCATTTTGGGAGTAGAGCAAACAGCGGCCGCGTGCAAGCACAACGCGGCGGCGAGCGAGAATGTCGAAAGGCGGATTAGTTTAAACTTAACCTTAGAGTGCAAATGATAGAAAATGCAATCCGAAAGCCTTTCAATCTTTCTTCTGGCTTATCTGCTGGTGAACGTCCTGGCATTCGGCGCGTATTGCTGGGATAAGATCGCCGCCATCGAGGGCCGATGGCGGGTGCGCGAATCCACCTTGCTGACATTTGCTTTTGTCGGAGGGAGTCTGGGCGCCATCGTTGCACAACAGCTATTCAATCACAAAACCCGCAAAGAACCGTTCAGGACATATCTTGCGGCAATCGTGGTGCTTCACATCGTATTGGGCTTGGCGGCACTTTTCCTATTTTCCGGCACTGCAGCCTTCCTTCTGAAGACTATATCCTGAAATCAGAGGCCTGGTCCGTACGTATCGACCTCATCTACCACAAGCTGCTTCGACATGCCGACCGACTGGACGTCGCGATCGATCTTCGGGGAATAGGCGACAGACAGCCAATTGATCGCATAGCCGTTCTTTTCGAAGAAGCCGACCGCCTCGTTATTGCGCGCGTGCGTTTCGACACGCGCCGTCTCGAAACCCTGATGGATGATTTCGGCCTCGATTTCGGCCAGGAGCGCGCGACCAAGCCCGTGCCCCTGATAATGCGGATCGATCCAGAAGTCGGTGATCAGCTCGTCCAGCTTTTCGCGCGCAGCCCAACCAGTCACGGAACCGAACTGCTCGACAACGGTGATCGTCAGCCAGGACGAACGGGTGAAATTCAGGAAGGCCGCGCGGGCGCTTTCCTGCATGTCGGTCACCTCACCGATTGAAATCATGGCCTTTTCCCACGAGCGGAAACCGATTTCCGCCAGGATATCCGCTTCGTCTTCCCGCGCATTGCGAATTGTGGCCATGTCTTCCCCTGATGTCCGATCAGTAGAACACTCTGTTTTGGCTTTTACCAGCGGAACATGTCGACAGATGACTTGCTACGCTTGACGGTTGGGGAAAACCTCGGTAGCGACGATTCCATCGTCAGGCCGCAACCATTCGAGTGGCCTCGCGTCATGGAGTTTTGATGTTCTCGTTCAGAGAGACCTGCTGAGGGGCCGGCCCGCCTTAAAAGCGCACCGGCCCAGACAAAACGACCACCCCGACGCTGAACAAGCGCCGGCAACGTTTTTGTGCGCCTCCAGGGAGGCGCTTCTCCGGACATCAATACAATGGACATTTCCCGCGCCGAACAGCGCATCCTCCACCTGCTCGCCCAGGGCGGCAGGATCGAGATAACCCGTGACGAAAACCGAAAGATCGAGAAGCTGCAGCTCGTTACTCGCGAAGGCTGGGCATTTTCAGGTCTAGACTTGATCGTTTTCCGAAAACTCAGGCAGAAGAAAGCAATCAAATCCCAAGGCGGCAAGCCGTACCGGATCACCGAAAGGGGATTGGTGCTCGTGAGGGCCGAGCAGGATAATCGGTGAATTAGGAAAAGCCGCGCGTCGCAACGGCGCGCGGCAACTTCACACGCGCTAGGCAACCGTCAGTTCGACCTTCATCACAGCCCAGTCATCAGCAATCGACCCGGTGCGCGCCTTGCCGGCGCGGCGATACCAGTAGTCGGCATTCCAATCATCGCCTTCGATGCGATGGCAAAGTGCGTGGCCCCAGTCGAACGGCTTTTCGCCCTCGTGAGCCTGGCAGATATTGTGAACCGCTTCCCACTCGGCACCCATATGGAAGCCGGCGGCGGCGAGCCTATCGAATGCTTCTATCAGACGTGAGAGATCAGTCGTGGCCATGCAAGTCTCCCGGAATGCAGGTTACGCGTCGAGCAGCTTCTCCAAATGTACCTTTTCGAGATCGATGCCCATGCTCTTCGAATGCTCCATGCCGCGCCAGACGATGACGAATCCGCAACGTTCATAGAGACGTATGCCGCCTGTATTGTTGGCCTGAGTGTGCAGCGTGGCTTTGTCGTGCCCTTCCGACCGAATAAGGTCGCAGATGTGCAGCAAAAGCGCCTTGCCGGCTCCCTTGCCCTGGTGATCAGGATGCACCCAAAGATCGGAAATGTAATTCGGCGCTCCATCGCGAGCGCCCCAGCCTATGACCTCGCCATCGAGATCGGCAACATAAACTTCGGCTCGCGTCTGTGGCGGAAAGTCGGCATATGCCTTTCTTGTCCGTTCCACGACGTCCACGCCAAGATCGACGCCTTTGAAAGCGTCGCTGGATAGCCAGGCCGCGAAGCCTGTGCTCACGACCGCCGGATGATCGGCGGTCGTCATCATCCGGATTTTTAGTCCGCTTACCACCACTTGGCCGGCGAGAACTTACCGGCGGCCTGTTCGATGACATGGGCGGTGCGGAAGAGAGTTTCTTCCTCGAACGGCTTGCCGATGAGCTGCAGACCGAGCGGCAGGCCCTTCTTGTCGAGGCCGGCTGGAACCGCGATGCCCGGCAGGCCAGCCATGTTGACCGTGACCGTGAAGATGTCGTTCAGGTACATGGCGACCGGATCGGCGGCGAGGTTCTCGTCAGCGACGCCGAAGGCGGAGGACGGAGTTGCGGGCGTCAGGATCGCATCGACGCCGGCGTCGAAAACGATTTCGAAGTCGCGCTTGATCAGCGTGCGGACCTTCTGGGCCTGCAGGTAGTAGGCGTCGTAATAACCTGCCGAAAGAACGTAAGTGCCGATCATGATGCGGCGCTTGACCTCGGTGCCGAAGCCGGCGGCGCGGGTCTTTTCGTACATGTCGACGATGTCCTTGCCGTCGACGCGCAGGCCGTAGCGCACGCCGTCGTAACGGGCGAGGTTCGACGAGGCTTCGGCAGGCGCAACGATGTAATAGGCCGGCAGGGCGTATTTGGTGTGCGGCAGGGTGATGTCGACGATCTCGGCACCGGCGTCCTTCAGCCAGGCGATGCCCTGCTGCCAGAGTTTTTCGATCTCTTCCGGCATGCCATCGACGCGGTATTCCTTCGGAATGCCGATCTTCATGCCCTTGAGCGATTGGCCGAGTGCTGCTTCGTAATCCGGCACCGGCAGATCGACGGAGGTCGTATCCTTGGCATCAACTGAAGCCATGGACTTCAGCATGATGGCCGCATCGCGCACGTCGCGGGCAATCGGGCCAGCCTGATCGAGCGAGGAAGCAAATGCCACGACGCCCCAGCGCGAGCAGCGGCCATAGGTCGGCTTGATGCCGACGGTACCGGTGAAAGCGGCCGGCTGGCGGATCGAGCCGCCGGTATCGGTCGCGGTGGCGCCGGCGCAGAGATGCGCGGCAACGGCTGCAGCCGAACCGCCGGACGAACCGCCTGGCACGAGCTGCTGGTTGGAGCCGTTCGCCTTCCAGGGGTTGACCACCGCACCGTAATACGACGTCTCGTTGGAAGAGCCCATCGCGAACTCGTCCATGTTCAGCTTGCCGAGCATGACCGCGCCGTCATCCCAGAGGTTCTGGGTAACGGTCGATTCGTATTTCGGCTTGAAACCGTCGAGAATGTGGCTGCAGGCCTGAGTGTGGACGTCGCGGGTGCCGAACAGGTCCTTGATGCCGAGCGGAATGCCTTCCAGAGCGCCAACCGTGCCGGATGCGCGGCGGGCGTCGGAAGACTTGGCCATCTCGATCGCCTTTTCCGGCGTCACAGCGACATAGGCGTTGAACACCTCGTTCGCCGCATCGATCGCCTTCAGATAGCTTGTCGTCAGTTCGACGGAGGTGATTTCCTTGGCCTTCAGCTTCTCGCGGGCTTCGGCAATGGTGAGGCTGGTGAGTTCGGTCATGGTCTTCTTCAAATCGTTCGAATGCGGGAAAAGGTCGGATGCACTTTATTCAAGCGCTTATTCGACGACCTTCGGCACCAGGAAGAAATCGCGATCGGTATTCGGCGCGTTGGCAACGATATCGGCTGCCTTGCTCCCGTCGTTGACGGTGTCCTTGCGCTTGCGCATGTCCATCGGCGTGACGGATGTCATCGGCTCGACGCCGGAAACATCGACTTCGCTCAACTGCTCGACGAAATTGATGATGCCATTGAGTTCGCCGACCATGCGATTGGCATCTTCCTCGGTAACCGCAATGCGGGCAAGGCGCGCGACGCGCTTCACAGTGGCGAGATCGACGGACATGGCATAGCTCCAAGCAAGAAAATTCCTACTCGCTATACTGACCATGCCCGCTTCCCGCAACAGGCAGCGCGCCTCAAATATGAAGCGCGCCGGGATGTTTGCAAAAGATCAATAGGAAACGCTGCCGCCCGGAGCGGGGACTTCGACGCGGGTGCGAGAGCCTTCCATGCCCTTGACGAATTTTTCCGCCGTCTGATCAACGCCCGGCAGACCATAGTGGCACGGCAGCGCGTGTTTGAAGTCGAAGAAGCGCTGGCAGGCCAGCGCGGCAACGGCACCGCCCATGGTGAAGCGGTCACCGATCGGCACGATGCCGATATCCGGCACATGCAGTTCGTTGATCAGCGCCATGTCGGAGAAAATGTCGGTGTCGCCCATGTGGAGAACCGACGGCTCGTCTTCGAAATGGATCATCAGGCCGTTGGCATTGCCGAGGCAGTGCGAAACGCCGTCTTCGGTGAGCGAGGCAGAGGAATGCAGCGCGTTGGTGAAAGTGGCGGTAAAGCCAAAGCCGTCAAAACCGATCGTGCCGCCGGTATTGCCCATTTCGAGCTTCTCGACGCCCTTCTTCTGCAGCCAGACGCCGAGGTCGTAGTTGGCGAGAACAACGGCACCGGTATCCTTGGCGATCTGCACGGTATCGCCGACATGGTCGCCATGGCCGTGAGTGAGCAGGATGTGGGTCAGACCTTCCGTCGCGTCCTTGATATCCTGGCCGGCAAAGGCGGGATTGTAGGTCAGGAACGGATCGATCAGGATTTTCGCCTTGGCGGTTTCGATACGAAACGCGGCATGGCCGAGCCAGGTGATCTTCATAGGACAACTCCCTTCAGTAGAGTTTGGCGCAAAATCTCAACAAATGCGCGAAATTTGATAGAAGGAAATCGTCGAGGCGAATGCCTTGGCAAACGAAAGGAGGTGAGACGATTGAAGATCCGGCTTACGCTGACGATCAGGTTCAGGACTTTGCGGTTCACCCTGACAATCAGCTAAGAAAACGGGGGTCGGGCGAAAGCCCGGCTCCCACCGGAAGGGAAGTCGTCTCACCTCCTGATCAAAACCATAACATGCCGCCGGACGATTTCAAAGTTCGACACGCTTCCAGATAACCTATATGCCGCCAAAGAAAAGTGGGACAGGTATAGGACATGCGTTCCTATCCTTTCAGGGATGACGAACGCATGACAGTGATGACGATCGAGGAACTGGCCGAGCATCTTCAGCCTGGACAGGCGATTGCCGGGCTCGATCTCGGCACCAAGACGATCGGGCTTTCCATGTCGGATCTCGGCCGGCGTTTCTCATCGCCCCGGCCGGTCATCAAGCGGGTGAAGTTCACCCAGGATGCGGAGGTCCTGCTGGCTTTTGCGGAAAAGGAAAAGGTCGCCGGCTTCGTGATCGGCCTGCCGATGAATATGGACGGTTCGGCCGGTCCGCGGGTTCAGGCAACGCGTGCCTTCGTGCGGTCGATGAGCGACAAGACTGCCCTTCCCTTCGTTTTCTGGGACGAGCGGCTATCGACGGTCGCAGCCGAACGGGCACTTCTGGAAATGGATGTGTCACGGGCCAAACGGGCCGAGCGGATCGATTCCGCTGCGGCCAGCTTCATTCTTCAGGGCGCGCTGGACAGGCTCTTGTCGCTCGGCAGAACGGTAACCGACGAGCGCGACGCCTGACGCTTCTGCCACCAGGCGGCGATCTGCCTGCGCTTGCGGAAGGCGATGATCGCAAACACAACCAGGCTGTCGAAAGCGATGGCGCGGGCGACGAGCGGCGGGATGGTTTCCGGCGGAATGCCGAGAATATTGCCATAGATCTGGAAGACCAGGTCATGGGTCTGGCGCGTCAACATGAAGAAGCCGAAGCTCATGTCGTAATAGGAGAGCCCATACCAGCTCGTCAGCAGCAGGACGGGACCCGCCCACAAGATCAGGAACCACTTCATGCGGTCTTTCCTCTCGGCTCAGCCGGATACATTTCCGGCACCACGAGCCATCGCGACAATGCCATGAGGCTCAGGACCAGCGCGGGAACGGCGATATCGAGCGCCAGCATTGCAAAGATTGCCGTCATGGCGATCAGCAATGCCCTTTCCCTGACGACGGTTCCGACTGCGAACATAACCGGCCAAACTCGT
Organism: Neorhizobium populisoli; assembly: GCF_019430945.1. Classification (GTDB taxonomy): domain Bacteria; phylum Pseudomonadota; class Alphaproteobacteria; order Rhizobiales; family Rhizobiaceae; genus Neorhizobium; species Neorhizobium populisoli. The sequence continues at coordinate 547,067 of NZ_JAHYCB010000001.1, forward strand.
GGTTAACAATGCGTTAACGACAAACTAGAGCGTGGCGGATTTCCCGCAACGCAAACCCGGTAATATGGTTAACATCGGAGATGCGGCTGTGGAAAACCCGGCGATCAGCCGTAAATGGCCCGGACAAGGCGGTTTATGGCGCTTTGGACCTTGTCCCAATCCTTGGCCGACTTGAGCGGCACGCCGGCAAACTGGCCGCTGACGGCAGCCGAAATCACAAGGTGTTGAATAGCTGCGAAGAGCAGCGCATTGGTGGTCGCGGTATCGACGCCTTTTGGCGGCGTCAGCGAGCCCCGCATCTTTTCAAGCCATTTGCCGAGCGCCTTGGTGCGCGCCTCCGAAAGCCGGCGTACCTGTGGCGTGTCCTGCGAGACCTCCCAGGCGACGATCTTGCAGACAAGCGGATCGTTGCGCAGCGCTTCCATGAAATAGATGGCGAGCTTTTCCATCAGGTCGCCATAGGTCAAAAGGAAGGCTCCGCCGGTATCCTGCGGGATGCGATCGTTGACCCAGGTGCCAAGATCGGCGCCGATCGCCTCGATCAGGCCATCGAGACCGCCGTAATAGCGATAGATCAGCTGCTTGTCGCAGCCGGCGCGCCGGGCAACAGCATTGATGCCGAAACCCTGGAACCCCTGCTCCGCCAGGAGATCGCGAGCCGCTACGAAGATCGCCCGTTCGGTGCTGGCGCGGTTACGCAGCTTCGGTGCTGAACCTTCCTTGGCGGTAACGTCCGGGATCTGCAGCATGATTCGCCTGTATTAACTATATTGCTCCGTCCCGCGATAATCTGAGGCCCGTTGCATCGCAAGCGTCGGCAGCGGCCATGCACAGGATTGCGCTCGCTTTGCGTGAATGAGCGCTCGTGCATTGCACTATCGGCACGAGAGGACTAACCAAGCGCAGATTTTCCCGCCGGCGTCCCTCCCATGCTCATCGTTTTCCAAAGCATTCTTCCCATCTTCCTGCTCGTCCTGCTCGGCATCGCGCTGAAGCGGGCGCCGGTCATCAATGTCGAACTCTGGGATGGGCTGGAACAGTTCAGCTATTGGGTTCTCTTCCCTGCCCTGCTGTTCATGACGATGGCGAAGGCGGATTTTTCGAACACGCAAAACCTCTCCGTCAGTTTTGCGGCGATCGTTTCTGTGTGCGTCATGTCCGGCGGGCTGCTCATAGCATGGCCGCTGTTATCCAAGCTGCACGTCAGCCCGGCGGCCTATACCTCGATCTTCCAGACCGCGACGCGCTGGAACGCCTTCATGGCACTGGCGATCGCCGCCAAGACACATGGACCGGCAGGGCTTGTCATGGTCGGCCTGGTGATGGCGGCGATCATCATTCCGCTCAACCTGATCAATGTTACGGTACTCTTGTGGTTTTCCGGCCGCGACCGGAATTACCGGGCGATCCTCTACCGGATCATCACCAACCCGCTGATCCTTTCGACCGCGCTCGGCATCCTCGTCAATCTCAGCGGCATCCATATTTACGAACCGGTCATGACGACGGTCGACCTTCTGTCGCAAGCCTCGCTCAGCCTCGGCCTGATCACGGTCGGCGCCGGCCTGAGGATCTTGGATGCGCTGAAACCGAAGCCGGCGACGCTTCTTGCCGTCGTATTGAAGCTGATCGTCTTCCCGATCGTCGCGGTTGGCGTCGGAACGATCTTCGGCATCAAGGGGGACGGGTTGATACTGCTGGCGTTGTCCGCCGCCGTGCCGACCGCAATGAACGGCTATCTTCTCGCCAAGCAGCTCAACGGCGATGCAGATCTTTATGCCGCCGCCGCAACAGTGCAGGTCATAGCCTCTTTCGTGACCATCCCCGCCGTGATGGCGACCGTGGCTTACGTAGCGGCAGGATAAAGCAGGTCGACGATATAACGGGCGTCGAAGCGCGAATCGAGCATTCCGTAGGTGGAGCGCCAGCCGCCCGCCAGTCGCGTTTCCAGAAAGGCGTCGGCGATCTTGCCTGCACCGAGCCGCACGAGTTCGGCGGCAGCGGCGGCCAGCGCTAGTTGCTCGACCAGAAGACGGGCGGCACCTTCATCGGTTTCACAGAGCGCCATGGCGGCGCGCAGCACCTCTACCGTCTTGCGGCCGGATGCGCCGAGATCGCGTTCGAAACCGGCCAGGACCGTGTCGAACAGGTCCCTGCCCCGCGACAGGACGCGCAGCACGTCGAGCGCCATGACGTTGCCTGAACCTTCCCAGATCGCATTGACCGGCGCTTCGCGATAATGCCGGGCGATCGGACGCTCTTCCACGTAACCATTGCCACCGAGGCATTCCATCGCTTCATAGATCAGCGACGGGGCGATCTTGCAGTTCCAGTATTTGATGACCGGCGTCATGACGCGGGCGAAGGCGGCATCACCGGGATTGGAGGCGGCGCGGTCGAAAGCATCGGCCAGACGGAAGGAAAGCGCCGTGGCGGCGGCGACATCAAGTGCCATGTCGGCCAGCACCCGCGTCATCAGCGGCTGATCGACGAGCTTCTTGCCGAACACGCTGCGGCCGCGGGTATGATGCACGGCTTCGGCCAACGAAGCGCGCATGATGCCGGCAGATGCCAGAGCGCAATCGAGCCGGGTCAGCGTCACCATATCGAGAATGGTGCGGATGCCGCCGCCCGGCTCGCCGAGCAGATAGCCAAAGGCATCCGTGAATTCGACTTCGGAAGACGCGTTGGAACGGTTGCCGAGTTTGTCCTTAAGCCGCTGGAACTGCAGGCCGTTCGCGGTGCCGTCTTCCAGCATGCGCGGCACGAGAAAACAGCCGATGCCTTCGTTCGTCTTGGCAAGCATGACGAAACCGTCGCTCATCGGCGCCGACATGAACCACTTGTGGCCCGACAGGCGATAGATGCCCTCGCCCACGCGTTCGGCCGTCGAGCGGTTGGCGCGAACATCCGTGCCGCCCTGTTTTTCCGTCATGCCCATGCCAAGCGTCGCGGCCGTCTTCTGCAGCGCCGGCTTGTTGGTCGAATCGTATTTGCGCGACAGGATTTTCGGCGCCCATTCCTTCTGGACGCGCGGCGAGGCCATCAAGGCGGCGACCGAGGCGCTGGTCATGGTCAGCGGACAAAGATGGCCGCATTCGAGCTGCGAGGTCAGATAGAAGCGCGTCGCGCGGACCTTGTGCTCGTGGCTCTTGGCTTCGGGTATATTTTCCCAAACGGAGGAATGCAGGCCGGTCTGCATCGAACGACGCATCAGCGCATGCCAGGCCGGATGGTATTCGACCACATCCAGCCGCTCGCCGCGCGGACCATGGGTCTTCAGCTTCGGCGGATTTTCGTTGGCCATGCGCGCCAGTTCCTGCGCTTCCGGCGAGGTGACGTAACGGCCGAGCTGATCGTATTCCTCACGGATCGTGCGGTGCAGCGTGCTCGTCAGATCGACCACAAGCGGATCGGAACGGTAGGCATTGATGCCGGACCAGAGTTTTGGCTGGTTCAATTCGGCAAATTTTTCTTCGGCGCGCGACATCTGGTTCATGGCTGCGTTCTAGCGGAAGTTAACAACCGTGGGAACGGCGCGGAGCCACGAATTCAAGGGTTCTTCACAAAAGGCGATCACCACTTCTCAAATCGCCGGTGGACACGTGCAAAACAAGGCATCGGATATCCTCTTCAACGCTTGCAGCCCACCCCTACAGACCTTATAGACCGCCGAACGCAAGCGGAGACACCAAATATGGTCTTCTTCCCCCATCGCCACCTCCTCGGCATCAAGGGTCTCACCGAACAGGACATCACCTTTCTTCTCGACAAGGCCGACGAGGCCGTGAAGATTTCCCGGCAGCGGGAAAAGAAGACGTCCACGCTTCGGGGCCTTACCCAGATCAATCTCTTCTTCGAAGCCTCGACGCGGACGCAGTCCTCGTTCGAGCTCGCTGGCAAACGCCTCGGCGCTGACGTGATGAACATGTCGGTCGGCAATTCATCGGTGAAGAAAGGCGAAACGCTGATCGACACGGCGATGACGCTGAATGCCATGCGCCCCGACGTGCTGGTGCTGCGCCATTCATCGGCCGGTGCCGCCGCACTTCTGGCCCAGAAGGTCGCCTGCTCGGTGGTCAACGCCGGCGACGGCCAGCATGAACATCCGACCCAAGCACTGCTCGATGCGCTGACCATCCGCCGCGCCAAGGGCAAGCTATCGCGCATCATCGTGGCGATCTGCGGCGACGTGCTGCATTCGCGCGTAGCGCGCTCCAATATCCTGCTGCTGAACGCGATGGGTGCGCGAGTGCGGGTCGTAGCACCCTCGACGCTTCTTCCCTCCGGCATTCGCGACATGAGCGTCGAGGTCTACCACTCGATGGAAGAAGGCTTGAAGGATGCGGATGTCGTGATGATGCTGCGCCTGCAGCGCGAGCGCATGGCCGGCGCCTTCGTGCCGTCGGTGCGCGAATATTTCCGCTTCTACGGGCTCGATGCCGAAAAGCTGAAAGCAGCCAAGGACGATGCGCTTGTCATGCATCCCGGCCCGATGAACCGCGGCGTCGAAATCGCGTCTGAGGTGGCCGACGGTCCGCAGAGCGTGATCGAGGAACAGGTGGAAATGGGGGTTGCGGTGCGCATGGCCGTGATGGAGGCGCTGCTCGTCTCGCAGAACCAGGGAGAGCGCGCATGACCTCCGCAACGGTCCTCAAAAACCTTCGCATCATCGACCCGTCGCGCAATCTCGATGAAATCGGCACGATCATCATCGGCGATGATGGCCGCATTCTTGCCGCCGGCAAGGATGCGCAGAACCAGGGCGCTCCGGAAGGTGCGACCGTTCGCGACTGCAAGGGCCTCGTCGCAACGCCAGGCCTCATCGATGCCCGCGTCTATGTCGGCGAACCCGGCGCCGAGCACACCGAAACGATCGAATCGGCAAGCCGCGCGGCAGCGGCCGGCGGCATCACGTCCTTCATCATGATGCCGGATACCGATCCGGTGCTGGACGATATCGCGCTTGTCGAATTCGTGCAGAAGAACGCCCGCGACAAGGCCGTCGTCAACGTCCACGTGGCGGCGGCGCTGACCAAGCGCCTTGAAGGCAAGGAAATGACCGAGTTCGGCCTGCTGCAGGAAGCCGGTGCGGTTGCCTTCACCAACGGTCGTCACGGCCTCAACGACAGCCTGCTGCTGCGCCGTGCGATGACTTATGCGCGCGAATTCGATGCCGTCATCTCGCTTGAACTGAAAGAAAAATACCTCGGCAACGGCGTGATGAACGAAGGCCTGTTTGCCAGCTGGCTCGGCCTTTCCGGCGTGCCGAAGGAAGCAGAAATCATTCCGCTGGAGCGCGACCTGCGCATCGCGGGTCTGACGCGCGCGAAATATCATGCCGCCAAGATTTCCGTGGCGGAATCGGCCGAGGCGATGCGGGTTGCCCGTTCGCGCGGCGCCAATGTCACCTGCGGCGTGTCGATCAACCATCTGTCGCTCAACGAAAACGACATCGGCGAATATCGCAGCTTCTTCAAGCTTTCGCCGCCGCTGCGTTCCGAAGACGATCGGATCGCCATGGCCGATGCGCTGGCGGACGGCACGATCGACATCATCGTCTCATCTCACGACCCGCAGGACGTCGATACCAAGCGTCTGCCCTTCGCGGATGCAGCAGACGGCGCGATCGGGCTTGAAACCATGCTCGCAGCCGCCCTTCGCCTGCATCACAGCGGGCGCGTGCCACTGATGCGCCTGATCGATGCGATGTCTACCCGCCCGGCACAGATTTTCGGCCTCGATGCCGGCACGCTGAAGCCCGGTGCGAAAGCGGATATCACGCTGATCGATCTCGACGAGCCTTGGCTCGTTTCGAAGGATATGCTTCTCTCGCGCTCGAAGAATACGCCGTTCGAGGATGCGCGGTTCTCTGGGCGGGCTGTGGCGACTTATGTTTCAGGATCGCTACGCTACACATATTCTCCCGAGAAGTCGTTTTGACCGAACAATTGTTCTACGAGGCGCTGAAGCCCATTGGCCAGGCTGAGTTCGACGGCATAATGGAGAGCGGCTCAAGCGACGATAAAAGGCTGGCGGCCTTTCGAGCCGCTGACATGATCGATGACTATCATTGGCTAGTGGATCGATTCGAGCGCCTGCTAAGAGCCGAAACAGATCGGTACGTTCTCTCCGCCGCCATTCTCGGCGTCGGATATATTGCACGACGTTTTCGCTATGCCGACGAACGGAAGCTGAAGAAAATGTTGCAGCCGTTTACAAATGTCGCCAATCCTATCGGGGAAGTGCAGGACGCGGAAAGAGATATCTATCGTTATCTCTCGAAGCATCGCAGGAAGCGAAAACGTGAAATGCGCAAGGTTCTTGAAGCGTTACGCGCAAGAAGTTGACGGGATAGAGAATAGGCTGCGGGGGACATACATGACCGATCTTTTCAACTGGCAGATCACCCTGCCCATCGCGGCGGCCGCGCTGATCCTCGGCTACCTGCTGGGCTCGATCCCCTTCGGCCTGCTTCTGACCCGTGCGGCCGGCCTCGGCGATATCCGTTCGATCGGCTCCGGAAACATCGGTGCGACCAACGTGCTGCGCACCGGCAACAAGAAGCTCGCCGCGGCAACCTTGCTTCTCGATGCGCTGAAAGCGACCGCAGCGGCCGCGATTGGCTGGTATTTCTTCGGCAAGGAAGCCGGGCTTCTGGCCGGCTTTGCGGCCTTCATGGGCCATCTTTTCCCGATCTGGCTGGGGTTCAAAGGCGGCAAGGGTGTGGCGACCTATATCGGCACCCTGCTCGGCATCGCGCCGGCCATGGTTCTGGTGTTCGCCTTCGTCTGGCTCACCATCGCCAAGCTCAGCAAATATTCGTCGCTCTCCGCCCTGGTTGCAACGCTTGTCATCCCGGTTGTGCTGTGGTTCATAGGTGAGCCGAAGATCTCGATCGTCATGGCCGTCATGACGCTGATCTCCTGGTACAAGCACAAGACTAATATCGAACGGCTGATCGCCGGCACGGAAGGCAAGATCGGCCAAAAGGGATAAGGACATGCCGGACGGCAGCGCAAGACGAACGGGAATTGCGCTGACGGAAAGGCAAAGGATCGCCTGGCTAAGGCTGATCCGCTCCGACAATGTCGGCCCGGCAACCTTCCGCGATCTCATCAATCATTGCGGCACGGCGGAAAATGCGATTGCGGCCCTGCCGGAGCTTTCGGCCCGCGGCGGCGCAATGCGGGCGATCCGGATTGCCTCCGAAGCCGAAGCAGAACGGGAACTGGAAGCCGCCCAAAGGCACGGCGCGCGCTTCATCGGCATCGGCGAACCGGATTATCCGCAGGCGCTACGGCAGATCGACGGCGCCCCTCCGCTTCTCGCCGCCAAGGGAAATCTCGACGCCACCGCTCATCCGTCCGTCGGGATCGTCGGCTCCCGCAACGCCTCCATCGCCGGAGCGAAATTCGCCGCGATGATCGCCCGCGATTGTGGCCGGGCGGGCTATACGATCACTTCCGGCCTTGCCCGCGGCATCGATACGGCAGCCCATCGCGCCAGCCTTGAGGCTGGCACGATCGCCGTGCTGGCCGGCGGGCTCGACCAGCCCTATCCGCCGGAAAACATTCCCCTGCTGGAAGAGATTACCGATGGCGCGGGCCTGGCCGTCAGCGAAATGCCGTTCGGCTGGGAGCCGCGGGCTCGTGACTTCCCTCGCCGCAATCGTCTGATTTCCGGCATATCGCTGGGTGTCGTCGTGGTGGAGGCCGCCGAGCGCTCCGGCTCACTGATCACGGCCCGGCTTGCGACCGAAACCGGGCGGCTGGTCTTTGCCGTACCGGGCTCACCGCTCGACCCGCGGTGCCACGGGACCAATGGCCTGTTGAAACAGGGCGCGATCGTTACGACCGGCTCGGCGGATGTGATCGAGGCGCTGGCGCCGCTTTCGCAACTGGACCTGTTTTCGGGATCAGTGGTGGAAGAGCCGGAAAAGATTGCCGACATGCTGCCGCCCGATGACGACGATCGGGCAAGGCTTGTATCGGCGCTTGGCCCCACTCCTGTCGAGGTGGACGACATCATCCGGCATACCGGCCTGCCGCCCTCCTCCGTCTATCTCATCCTGCTGGAACTCGATCTCGCGGGAAGATTACACCGACACGCTGGTGGGCTTGTCTCGCTCTCGATGCAGGAGTGAGCGGGGACGCCGGCCCGCCTGGACGTCGCCCGCCTCCACATAGGCCATCTCGATCAGGTAGCAGAGCATATCCGCCCCTTCCCCTAAGGCGACCTGCCGGAGCTCTCCCAGCATCTGTCTTATATACGCGATATTTTCCCTGTTCGGGTCGTCCCGTCGGCCATTCAGTTCGTTATAAGAAACCATGTCCCCGTTCCCGCGTGAAGGCACGTTAAGTCCAATTAAATTCACTTTTTATGGTTGATTTGGACCATAGTGCATTTATTTAGAATTGCAACCAATTGCAGAACCTCTTGAAGTTGAGCGGTTTTGTTCCCCATATTTGACCGTCGCCTCTTGACCACGGCGCAAGAGCCCTCCATGTCGGAAAGTCAAGATTTTCGCCTGGGCCGCCGCGGTTCCGGGCAAAGCCTCTATTCCAGAGAAGCAAGATGAATGTTGTTGTTGTAGAATCTCCAGCCAAAGCCAAGACTATCAATAAGTATCTCGGCTCCGGTTTTAAGGTTCTCGCCTCTTTCGGCCATGTGCGCGATCTTCCCGCCAAGGACGGCTCGGTACTTCCCGACCAGGACTTCGAAATGCTGTGGGAGGTCGATCCCGCGTCGCAGAAGCGTATGAAGGACATTGCCGACGCCCTGAAGGGTTCCGATGGCCTGTTCCTCGCGACCGACCCGGATCGCGAAGGCGAAGCCATTTCCTGGCACGTGCTCGACCTGCTGAAGAAAAAGAAGTTGATCGGTGACAAGCCGGTCAAGCGCGTCGTGTTCAACGCGATCACCAAAAAGGCCGTGCTCGACGCGATGGCCAATCCGCGCGATATCGACGTGCCGCTGGTCGATGCCTATCTGGCACGCCGCGCATTGGACTATCTCGTCGGCTTCAATCTCTCGCCGGTCCTGTGGCGCAAGCTGCCGGGTGCGCGATCTGCCGGCCGCGTGCAATCGGTGGCGCTGCGCCTCGTCTGCGACCGCGAGTCGGAAATCGAGCGGTTCGTTTCGGAAGAATACTGGAACCTGTCGGCGCTGCTGCGCACTCCGCGCGGCGACGAGTTCGAAGCCAAGCTGGTTTCCGCAGACGGCAAGCGCCTGCAGGGTCGCTCGGTCAAGACCGGCGAGGAAGCCAACCGGCTGAAGGCGCTGCTCGACGGCGCCGCCTATACGGTCGACACGGTCGAGGCAAAGCCGGTCAAGCGCAATCCGGGCCCTCCGTTCACCACCTCGACATTGCAGCAGGCCGCATCGTCGAATATCGGCTTCAACGCGTCGCGCACCATGCAGGTGGCGCAGAAGCTTTATGAAGGTGTCGATATCGGCGGCGAAACCGTCGGTCTCATTACCTACATGCGTACCGACGGCGTACAGATGGCGCCGGAAGCGATCGAAGCGGCGCGCGCCGCCATCGTCGATCAGTTCGGCAACCGCTACCTGCCGGAAAAGGCCCGCTTCTATTCCACCAAAGCGAAAAACGCCCAGGAAGCCCACGAAGCGATCCGCCCGACCGATTTCAACCGCACCCCGGACCAGGTGAGGAAGTTCCTCGATTCCGACCAGGCGCGTCTTTACGAACTGATTTGGAAGCGCGGCATTGCCAGCCAGATGGCATCGGCCGAAATCGAGCGCACCACGGTCGAAATCCTGGCCGACAACAATGGCCAGAAGGCCGGCCTGCGTGCCGTCGGTTCCGTCGTTCGTTTCGACGGCTTCCTCGGCGCCTATGTCGACAGCCGCGAAGATACCGACAAGTCGGATGACGACGAGGAAGATGGTCGCCTGCCGCCGATCAATGCGCGTGAAAAGCTCGACAAGAATAAAGTGAATGCCAGCCAGCACTTCACCGAGCCGCCGCCGCGTTATTCGGAAGCCTCGCTGATCAAGAAGATGGAAGAACTCGGCATCGGCCGTCCTTCCACCTATGCCGCGACGCTGAAGACGCTGTCCGACCGTGAATATGTCACGATGGACAAGCGTAAGCTGATCCCGCATTCCAAGGGCCGGCTGGTCACGGCTTTTCTCGAAAGCTTCTTCACGAAATACGTGGAATACGATTTCACGGCCGATCTCGAGGAAAAGCTCGACAAGATTTCGGCGGGCGAACTCGACTGGAAGCAGGTTCTGCGCGAATTCTGGCAGGATTTTTTCGGCCAGATCGAAGACACCAAGGAACTGCGCGTCACCAACGTGCTTGACGCCCTGAACGAGGCACTGGCGCCGCTCGTCTTCCCGAAGCGAGAAGACGGTTCGGACCCGCGTATCTGCCAGGTCTGCGGCACCGGCAACCTGTCGCTCAAGCTCGGCAAATACGGCGCCTTTGTCGGCTGCTCGAACTACCCGGAATGCAACTACACCCGTCAGCTTTCCTCTGAAGGCGGCGCCGAAGCCGACGCGAACGGCCTCAACGAGCCGAAGGCGCTCGGTGCCGATCCGCATACCGGCGAGGAACTGACGCTGCGTTCGGGCCGTTTCGGACCTTATATCCAGCGCGGAGAAGGCAAGGAAGCCAAGCGCTCGTCGCTGCCCAAGGGCTGGAAGCCGGAAGATATCGACCACGAGAAGGCTTTGGCGCTGATCAACCTGCCGCGCGATGTGGGCCAGCACCCGGAATCGGGCAAGATGGTCTCTGCCGGGCTTGGACGGTATGGACCCTTCCTGCTGCATGACGGCAGCTATGCCAATCTCGAAAGTATCGAGGATGTGTTCTCGATCGGTCTCAATCGCGCCGTGACCGTGATCGCCGAAAAGAAGGCGGCGGTGGCGGCCGGCGGCGGGCGCACACGCGGCACACCGGCGGCGCTGAAGGAACTCGGCGATCACCCGGATGGCGGCGCGATCACCGTGCGCGACGGCAAATACGGCCCCTATGTCAACTGGGGCAAGGTCAACGCGACCCTGCCGAAGGGCCTCGACCCGCAATCCGTGACGATGGAACAGGCGATGGCCTTCATCATCGAAAAGGGCGGCAAGGCGGCACCGGCCAAGGGGAAGGCAAAGCCAGCCAAGAAGGCGGCGGCGAAGGCCGAGGGCGACACGAAAAAGTCACCCGCCAAGGCTAAGACGACGGCCGCGAAAAAAGCACCCGCAAAGAAAGCGGCCCCGAAGGCGAAGAAGACGGAAACGTGAGAGAACCACGCGACAGATCGAGACCATCGGATCGGCGCCCGGACAGAGCCGGGCGCGACAAGGCCAATTCCAGCGAAAAGCCGGTGATCATCCATGGCGCCGTTCCGCCGCGCGAAGTGTTGCTGGAATTCATTTCCGACAATCCGGACAAGGCTTCCAAGCGTGAAATCGCCAAGGCTTTTGGCCTGAAAGGCGAGACCCGCGTCGAGCTGAAAGATCTGTTGCGCACACTCGAAGACGACGGCCTTCTCAAGAAGGACCGCAAATCGCTCAGCCGTCCGGGCGCCCTGCCGCCGGTGACGGTGCTCGACATCACCACCCGCGACAAGGACGGAGAACTGATCGGCCGGCCTACGGAATGGCCGGAAGAACAAGGCGCGGCACCGGCTGTGCTGATCCGCCAGTCTTCCGAGAGCCGCGGTAAGGGCAAAGCGCCTGCCGTCGGCCTCAACGACCGCATCCTCGCGAAGATCTTTCCGAACAAGGATCGCAGCGGCCCGGCCTATACCGCCCGCGTCATCAAGATCATCGACAAGCGCCGCGGCGCCTCGCTCGGCGTCGTCCACAAGCTTGCCGATGGCGAACTTCGCCTGCTGCCGATCGACCGGCGCGGTGAGGAAATGGTGATCGAGCATGATGGCATCGGCGATGCCAAGGATGGCGATCTGGTCGAGTCGGAAGTCGTGCGCTCTGGCCGTTTCGGCCTGCCGCGTGCCCGCGTTCTGACGGTTGTCGGTTCGGTGGGCTCGGAAAGGGCGATCTCGATGATTGCCATCTATGCTCACGGCATTCCCCACATCTTCCCGAAGCAAGTGATGGATGAGGCAGCCGACGCCAAGCCCGCCAGCATGTCGAAGCGCGAAGACTGGCGCGACGTGCCGCTGATCACCATCGATCCGGCCGACGCCAAGGACCATGACGACGCGGTCTATGCCGAGCTCGACCCCTCGCCCGACAATCCGGACGGCGTGATCGTCACCGTGGCGATCGCCGACGTCTCCTGGTATATCCGGCCGAATTCGGCGCTCGACCGCGAGGCGCTGAAGCGTGGCAACTCAGTCTATTTCCCGGATCGCGTCGTGCCGATGCTGCCGGAGCGGATTTCCAACGATCTCTGCTCGTTGCGCGAAGGCGAAGACCGGCCGGCGCTCGCCGTGCGCATGACCTTTTCGAAGGAAGGCCGCAAGGCAGGCCATACCTTCCATCGCATCATGATGAAGAGTGCCGCCAAACTCTCCTATCAGCAGGCTCAGGCGGCGATCGACGGCAAGCCGGACGACAAGTCGGGGCCGTTGCTCGACACGATCCTGAAGCCGCTCTGGCATGCCTATGGCGTGCTGAAGCGCGGCCGCGACCGTCGCCAGCCGCTCGAACTCGACATGCCGGAGCGCAAGATTCTTCTGAAGCCCGACGGCACGGTCGATCGCGTGCATGTGCCAGAGCGGCTCGACGCGCACAAGCTCATCGAAGAGATGATGATCCAGGCGAACGTCGCCGCGGCGGAAACGCTGGAGAAGAAAAAGCAGACGCTGATCTACCGCATCCATGACGGCCCGTCGCTTGCCAAACAGGAGACGCTGCGCGAATTCCTGGCCACATTGGGCATTCCCATGGCCAAGGGCGGCCAGATGCGCTCCAACTCCTTCAATGGCATCCTGTCGAAGGCGGAAGGCACTGCCCATCAGGTGATGGTCAACGAGATGGTGCTGCGCTCCCAGAGCCAGGCGATCTACAGCCCGGACAATATCGGCCATTTCGGCCTCAACCTGATGAAATATGCGCATTTCACCTCACCGATCCGCCGTTATGCCGACTTGATCGTGCATCGTGCGCTGGTTGGTTCGCTGGGGCTCGGCGAAGGTGGCATCACGCCAGACGAGGAAGCGCAGCTCGACGATATTTCGGCGGAAATCTCGACCTTCGAGCGGCGTGCGATGGCGGCCGAGCGCGATACGATCAACCGGCTGATCGCGCACCATCTTTCGGAAAAGATCGGCGAGGAATTCGAAGGCCGCGTGTCCGGTGTGACCAAGGCGGGACTTTTTGTCTCGCTGCCGACCTATGGTGCGGACGGATTCATCCCTATATCCACGCTCGGCAACGACTACTTCATCTACGACGAGGCGCATCAGGCGCTTTCGGGTGAGAAGTCGGGTCTCGGTTATCAGATCGGCGATTCGGTCGATGTCCGGCTCAAGGCGGCCATACCGCTCGCCGGCTCTCTGACATTCGAGATGCTGAGCGAAGGCAAGAAGCTGCCGACTGCGACTCGCTCGTTCCACAAATCGGGGCGGCGCGGCCGCCCGACGCCAGGAACACGGCCTCCCAGAGGTCGAAGGAGATAGGAATGCAGGGCCAGGGGCAAAGTCAGGTTGAGGGCAACGGCGACACGGTGGTTCGGTTCGGCGGCGACGCGAAAACCGAACGCCCTCTCGGCCGCTCGATCAAGCGCGGCATGCTTTGCCGCTGCCCGAACTGCGGTGAAGGCCGCCTGTTTCGCGCCTTCCTGAAGCCGGTCGATACCTGCGCCGTTTGTGGCGAGGAGATATTCCACCAGCGCGCTGACGACCTGCCGGCTTATCTCGTCATCGTCGTCGTCGGCCACGTGCTGATGACCGGCTATATGCTGACCGACATGGTGCTGCGCGTCTCGCCCTGGGTTCATCTCGCCATCTGGGTGCCGCTTGCGGTGCTGGCGGCACTTGTGACCATCCAGCCGATCAAGGGCGGCGTGATCGGCCTGCAATGGGCCTATCGCATGCACGGTTTCAGTGGCCATGAGGACGACGCCATCGAGCCGATCGCCAAGCCGCGCCAGAACGAGCCGACGGCATGACGTCCTCTGAAGAGGAACACGTCCCGTCCGCCATGGACGCGCTGAAGCACGCCCGCATTGCCGGCGTGAAGCCTAAGGACGCAGCTTCTCTGATACTGATCGACCGATCCGGCGGCGGCCCCCGTGTTCTGGTCGGAAAGCGCGGCAGCGCGCATGTGTTCATGCCGGATGTCTATGTCTTTCCGGGTGGGCGGCGCGATCCCAAGGACTACGCCCTGCCCTTCGCCGCCGATCTCGACCCGCAAGTGACGGAAAAGCTTCTCGCCGGCGGGTCGGCGCGTATGGGACACAGCCGCGCCCGCGCACTGGCCCTGACCGCGCTACGCGAGCTTCGTGAAGAGACCGGCCTGTCGATCGCAGACGGCGCCCCCAACCTTTCCCGTCTTCGCTACGTTGCGCGGGCGATTACGCCACCTGGCAACGTTCGCCGCTTCGATACCCGGTTCTTCCTGGCGTTTCTGGACGAAACAGGCTTCGACGTAAACCATCTGACCGATTCTAACGAGCTTCAGGACCTCCGCTGGCTTGACATCCAGGGCCTTTCCAGTCTGAAACTCCCGGCCATTACCAAGACGGTACTGGAGGATGTCAGGGGCCTGATGGACACCGATCCCGCCCTGCCGTTCGGAAGCCCTGTCAACTTCTACTTCATGCGTCGTGGACAGTTCGTCCGCAGCCGACTGTAAGGAACATTGAATGCCTCAGCCGACGACCGACGCCAACGGTCATGTGGAGCATATCCATTGGCCGTCGCTGATCGCCGCCATATCCGCCATCAGCGCCGTTGGCATCGCCATCGGCCTGGGCCTGCCGCTGCTGAGCATCATCCTTGAGAACAAGCTCAAGGTTTCCTCGACGCTGATCGGCCTCAATGCCGCCATGGCAGGCGTCGCTTCGATGATCGCCGCTCCCATCACCACCAAGCTTGCGCATGACTTTGGCGTGGCGCAGGTCATGATGGCGGCGGTGGTGATCGCCGCGGCAAGCGCCATGGGTTTCTATTACGCAGACCAGTTCTGGATGTGGTTCCCGCTGCGCTTCACCTTCCACGGCGCCACCACAACGCTGTTCATTCTGTCGGAATTCTGGATCAACGAAGCCGCGCCGCCGAGGCGCCGGGGGCTGGTGCTCGGGATCTACGCAACCGTGCTGGCCATCGGCTTCGCCGTCGGCCCATTGATTTTCTCGGCGCTGGGCAGCGAGGGCATCTATCCGTTCCTGACCGGTGCGGCGATCATCATGCTGGCGGTCATCCCGATCTTCATTGCGCGACACGAGAGCCCGGTTATCGACACCAAGCCGGATCGCCACTTCTTCCACTACATATTCCTGGTCCCGACAGCCACCGCCGCCGTCTTCGCCTTTGGCGCCGTTTCGTCCGGCGGGCTGTCGCTGTTTCCGATCTACGCGCTGCGTGAGCAGCTCAGCGAAGCACAGGCAGCGGTTCTGCTGACGGTGATGGGAATCGGCAACATGGCCTTCCAGATCCCGCTCGGCCTCTATTCCGACCGCCTGAAGGACCGACGACCGCTTCTGGCCGCGATGGCCGTGCTCGGCGTGCTTGGCTCGCTCGCGCTGCCCTACCTGATCGATCACTGGATCATGATGGCGGTTATCCTGTTTTTCTGGGGCGGCTGCGTCTCGGGCCTTTATACGGTCGGCCTGGCGCATCTCGGCGCGCGGCTGAGCGGTCCCGACCTGGCGGCGGCCAATGCGGCCTTCATCTTCTGCTATGCGGTCGGCACTGTTGCCGGTCCGCAGAGCATCGGTGCGGCCATGGATGTGGGCGGAAATGACGGTTACGCCTGGGCTCTGGCCGGTTTCTTCGGCTTTTACGTGGTAGTTTCCCTTTGCCGGGTAATTTTCCGATCAAAACGAGGTTGACTTTTCGGGCGTGATTTGTAATTTCGCGCCACGTTTCGCCGTGGGCCCCACCGCGTTCACGGCTTTCATTTTTCTTAGAGGCAGAACACCATGGCGAAAGCTACGACCATCAAGATCAAGCTGCTGTCGACGGCTGACACCGGTTTCTTCTACGTCACCACGAAGAACAGCCGCACGATGACCGACAAGATGACCAAGACCAAGTACGATCCGGTCGCGAAGAAGCATGTCGAGTTCAAGGAAACCAAGATCAAGTAAGACTTGATCGACAGGTTTTGTCGGAAGGCGCCGCCCGACTGGGTCCGGCGCCTTTTTATTTGGTTATTTTTAAGGTGTCCTGTGATCCAAAATGGGACATAGTGCGTAGAAACAAAAAAGCGCCGCTCCAGAGCTTCTGAAGCGGCGCTTTCAAATGGGGGTCGACCAGCCTGCAATCACGGCACGAGGAACCGCTTTGGTATGCCTGCCAGTCGACCGACCCCACGACCCAGGAGATGCGGCGGACCTGAGCATCATGGGGTATCGGCGTCCCTCTCGGGAACCTTTTGTTTGCTGAGGTCAAAATTGCGCAAAACGGGAAGAAAATCAACAGATTCTTAATCCCATACCGCATGACCTTCGGTTATTGGTTAAAATTCGCATCGACAAACGGCATTTGACGACTTTTCTTTGATCTAAATCAAAAGATGTTCTTAGGTTACGGTACTTTTTATTTCGCTTAAACACTCAGAAACGCTTTGCAAGCCTGAAGCATATCTTGGTGGAAGGCCGTCTCTAATCTCAAGCCATGCAAAAACATCAATGCTAAAATCATCAGCTATTCTGTAGACTGCGCATAATCGCCGCGCGCTGATACATTCGATTTTTCTTGAATGCGCTGCGGCAAGAGATTTTCGCCCGCATTATTCACGAAAACTCTTCCCTTACTTCGCACCCGCAAAAAGTTGTCGGCAACCAAAAATGGCCACCTGCAAACGGCGTTATCCACAACTGAACCGGTAAAATTGACCGGCGATCTATTATTTTAGAATTAAATGATTCTCTTACGCAGCAGCGGCCACGACCCGGTTTCGGCCGTTATTCTTCGCTTCGTAGAGCGCGCGGTCAGCCTGCTTCAGAAGCTGCTCCGGCGTTTCGGCGCCTGACGTGTTGCAGGAGATCCCGAGCGACGCCGTGATGTTCAGCATCTTGCCCGCCGTCTTCAAATGAAACGGGAAGCTTTCAACGATGCCACGCAGCCGTTCGGCAATGGCGGCCGCGGCCGCAGCATCCGTATCCGGCATGACGACGACGAATTCTTCGCCACCATACCGGCATGCGAGATCCGCTCCCCGCACCGTGGAGCGGATGCGGGCGGCAAATTCCTTCAGCACTTCGTCACCGGCATCATGGCCATAGGTATCGTTGACCGATTTGAAGCGGTCGATATCCGTGATGCAGAGCGAGAGCGGACGGCCGCGGGCAGCGGCGCGGTTGAACAGAACCTTCAGATGGTTGTCGAGATAACGGCGATTGTTGAGACCGGTCAGGCCATCCGTCACCGCAAGCTCGATCGTCTGGCGCACGCTGGTGCGCAGGCGGTCGTTATAACGCTTGCGCTTGATCTGGGTCAGCACGCGCGCCACCAGTTCATTGGGATCGATCGGGCGGACGATATAATCGTTCACCCCGAGATCGAGCGCCCGGACGATGATTTCGTCGGCTCCCATTTCCGTCACCAGCAGCAGCGGAAGGAAGCGGGTGCGCTCCAGAGAACGCAGCTGCGAGCATAGCCGGAGCGGATCGTAGTCCTCGAAATTGGCATTGACGATCACAAGGTCGACCGGGTTTTCCGCAGCCTCGAAAAGCGCGGCCTGCGGGTCCGACATGGCAATGACTTCGGCAACCGGCTTCAGCGCCTTTATGATGCGCTCCTGCGAGCTTGCGCGGCCGTCGACCAGCAAGACCTGGGAAGTCTCGTCACGGCCGTCCAGCCCCTTCAGGATGTCTTCCAGGGCGATATTGTTGGCGGTGTCGGCACGAATGCGCAATTCGTCGCTCAGCGTCTTCAGCCGCACGAGGCTTTTGACGCGGGAGATGAGCTGCAGGTCGTTGACCGGCTTCGTCAGAAAGTCGTCGGCACCAGCCTTTAGGCCGCGCACGCGATCGGAAGGCCGGTCGAGCGCGGTTACCATGACGACCGGGATATGGGCGGTTCGCGGATTGGCCTTCAGCCGCTCGCAGACCTCGAAACCATCGATACCAGGCATCATGATGTCGAGCAGGATCAGATCGACATGCGTATTGTCGCAGATCGCCAGCGCCTTGTAGCCGTCATCGGCCGTCAACACGTCGAAATATTCGGCCAGAAGCCGCGCTTCGAGCAGCTTCACGTTGGCCGGGATATCGTCGACTACAAGGATACGCGCCGTCATGCCGCCCCTTTAACCTCACGCATCGCCGAGATAGGTCTTGATGGTTTCGATGAATTTCGGCACCGAGATCGGCTTGGAAACATAAGCCTCGCAGCCGCCCTGGCGGATACGCTCCTCGTCGCCCTTCATCGCAAAAGCCGTCACCGCGATCACCGGAATGATGTGCAGTTCGTCGTCTTCCTTCAGCCACTTGGTGACTTCGAGGCCGGAGACCTCGGGAAGCTGGATATCCATGAGGATGAGGTCGGGACGATGCTTGCGCGCGAGATCAAGCGCTTCCATGCCGTTGCGGGTCTGGATGGTATCGTATCCCGATGCTTCGATCAGGTCGCGGAAGAGCTTCATGTTCAGCTCGTTGTCCTCGACGATCATGACCCGTTTGGGCATGGTGATGCGTTCCTTAAATCCCGCCTTGCAAGCGTGCCTTCAGTCTATAAGCTCCCGGAACAGTCGATTCCAAGGAGCCCCTCTCAGGCAGGGTAAGGCTATTTGGTTGAAGAAAAGGTAACTTGACGGACAATGCGGCGCGAACCGACAAATCTCGCAGGCAATGCGGCTCATGCGGAAGAAACGGCCGGCGCCATTCTGGGCTGGCTGGCGAACGAACCCGACATGTTCGGACGCTTCCTGGCTCTCTCAGGTGTCCAGCCGAACCAGCTTCGGACCGCGGTGAACGATCCGGGCTTTCTGGCCGGCATGATCGACTTCCTGATGGAGCATGAACCCACTCTGCTCGCCTTCTGCGAAGCGACGGGCACAAAGCCGGAAGCCGTGGCTGCGGCTTCGCGCCATTATTCCGGCCCCGTCGACTATTAAGCCGGATTTTACGATGACCGAAATTCTCGATATTTCCCATGTCCGGCTTGGCGAACGTCCGCTCGTCGTTTGCGACGTCGATGACGTGGTTCTGCATTTCGCGGCGCCCTTCCAAGATTTTCTGCGCGGCGAAGGCCATGAGCTGCTGCCGCGCTCCTTCCGACTCACTGGCAATATCGTCTCGATCGAGACACAGATCGCCCTCGAGCATGCAGACGTGCGGCGGCTGATCGAAACCTTCTTCGAGGCGCAAGAAACCTGGCAGATGCCGTTTGAACTGGCTGTGCAGACACTGACGTCGCTTTCCGACGATGCCGATGTCGTGTTCCTCACCGCCATGCCGCCGCGTTATCGCGATCAGCGCCGGCGGTTGCTGGACAGGCTTGAGCTTCCCTTCCCGCTGATCGCCAGCGAGGAGCCCAAGGGACCGATCATGCGCCGCCTGCATGCCGAACGGGCCTTGCCATCGGTCTTCATCGACGACATGGCGCATAACCTGCATTCGGTTCGCGATCACCTGCCCCATTCTCTTCTCCTGCACATGATGCCCGACTCGGCTCTGCATCTGCTGGCGCCGAAGCCGGAAGGCGTGACCCGGGCGACGGACTGGGCCCATGCTGCAGAGCTTATCCGCACGCATATCGGTTCCAAAACCTAATTTGCCCGGCTCGTATCGGTCGCCGCTATGCCTCCTCCGGCGACACGAAATTCACCGTTATTTCGAGAGGAAAACCTCGCGACGCTGCTTGTGAGTGATGAACTTAGGGCCTAGCGTAGCAATGTTCAACCTTTGTTCCTGAGATGATGAGCGCGCCTGACAAGACATCCGGCTTTTGTCGCGACTGCCTTGCCGGGCAGAAGGCGGAAATGCGCCGTTGTCGCGCCTGCGGCAGCCCCCGACTCGTCTACCATAAAGAGCTCTTTGACCTGACGCTGGCGCATATCGACTGCGACGCGTTCTACGCGACGATCGAAAAGCGCGACAATCCGGAGCTTGCCGACAAACCGGTCATCATCGGCGGCGGCAAACGCGGCGTCGTCTCCACGGCCTGCTATATCGCCCGCATCAACGGGGTGCGTTCGGCGATGCCGATGTTCAAGGCACTGGAACTTTGCCCGGACGCCGTCGTCATTCGCCCCAACATGGAAAAATACGTCACCGTCGGACGGCAGGTACGGCAGATGATGATGGACCTGACGCCATTGGTGCAGCCGCTTTCGATCGACGAGGCCTTTCTGGAGCTTTCCGGTACCGAGAGGCTGCATCATGACCCGCCGGCGCGCATTCTCGCCAGGCTCGCCAACAGGGTCCAGGAGGAGCTCGGCATCTCGATCTCGGTCGGTCTCTCCTATTGCAAATTCCTCGCCAAAGTCGCCTCCGACCTGCAGAAACCGCGCGGTTTTTCGGTGATCGGTCAGGAAGAGGCGCTTGAGTTCCTGGCGGCACGTCCCGTCACGACGATCTGGGGCGTCGGCAAGGCCTTCAACGCAACGCTGGAGGCGGACGGTATCCGCACAATCGGCCAGTTGCAAACGATGGAGGAAGGCGATCTGATGCGCCGCTACGGCTCCATGGGCCAGCGGCTCTATCGTCTATCCCGTGGCATGGACGACCGCGAGGTGCATCCGAACGAGGCGGCGAAAAGCGTTTCTGCCGAAACGACTTTCTTCGACGATATTTCCCGACACGACGATCTCGTGCCGATCCTGCGGCGGCTATCGGAAAAGGTGTCCACACGACTGAAGAAACATGGCATTGCCGGCAACACCGTCGTGCTGAAGATGAAGACTGCCGATTTCAAAAGCCGGACCCGCAACAAGCGGCTCGAAGACCCGACTCAGCTCGCCGATCGCATTTTCCGCACCGGCCTGTCCCTGATGGAACGGGAAACGGACGGGACGAAATTCCGCCTTCTCGGCATCGGCGTGACTGACCTGACGGATCCCGGCCGCGCCGATCCGCCCGATCTCGTGGACCAGCAGGCCGGGCGGCGGGCGGCGGCGGAGGCAGCCATGGACAAATTGCGCGACAAATTCGGCAAGGCGACGATCGAGACCGGCTACACGTTCGGCGACCGCCGGCGCGATCAATGACCTCCCGGTTCAATGAAAAGTGATCCGTTTCCGGTCATCACTTTAAAACTATTCGCCGGCTCGAAAATCTTCATTAAACCTCATCCCCTAATATGCGGCGGTCCAAAGTATTGCGTAAGAGGTCCGGTATGTTGCGTCACCTAGTGTTCGGGGTTGGTCTCCTGTCTGCGACGATGTTGTCGTCTACTGCGTTTGCGGAAGGTGCCCGCACCCTCCAGATCATCGTCTCCAAGGACAAGCAGTCGATGGTCGTCTACGATGGCGAAGCCGTCGTCGCGACGACCAAGATCTCCAGCGGCAAGGCCGGTCACACGACGCCGAGCGGCATCTTCTCGATCCTCGAAAAGAAGAAATACCACGAATCGAATATCTATTCGAACGCGCCGATGCCCTGGATGCAGCGGCTGACCTGGTCCGGTATCGCGCTTCATGAAGGCGTCGTGCCGAATTACCCGGCCTCGCATGGCTGTATCCGGATGCCCGGCGCATTTGCAAAAACGCTTTTCGGCATGACCGAGCGCGGCGCACATGTGATCGTCACCGATGCGCCGGTGACCCCGGTGCTGATCGCCGACGTCAACCTATTCAAGCCGCACAAATCGCTGCCCAACGGCCCGCTTTTCCCGGATGTCGAATTGCGGACGTCATCGATCAAGAACGAGGCAAAGCCGGTCGAGGTGGCGATGAATATCACTCCGGATAATCCGGCCGCCTCTCACCCCGTCATGACGCCGCCGGCGGCGGCTACGGGCGCAACACCGGTTGCTGCGGATGCAGCACCGCTTCGCATTCTCATTACCCGCCGCGGCGATCGCGAGGCGCTGATGGATGCGCAGGTGATCCTTGAGGATCTCGGTTTTGAAACCGGCGGTTCGGACGGTTATGCGGGACCGTTGACGCGAAGTGCCATATCGGGCTTCAAGCGCTGGAAGAACCTTTCTGAAAAAGGCGGGATGGTGACGCCGGAATTCCTGAGCGCGCTTTACGAAGCGGCAGGAAAGCCACGTCCACCGGCAGGCCAGATCATGGTACGGCAGGATTTCGCCCCTCTCTTCGAGGCGCCGGTCGGCATCAAGAACCCCGAAATGGCGCTCGGCACGCATTTCTTCACCGTTGACAAGATCGATCGCAGCACTGAAACGGCCGAATGGCATGGCGTGACGTTGCCGAACGGCTTGCCCGACGCCACCAGGCAGCGTCTCGGAATCACCGTCGACGACAACCCGTTCGCGCCGAATGCTGCCGCGAAGGCTCTCGACCGTATAGAAATGCCGGCAGATGTGCGGGACCGGATCGAGTCCGCGATGGCCGACGGTACATCGATCACCATCAACGATCAGGGTCTTGGCCCGGATACCGGCGACGGCACCGACTTCATCACCATCACCAAGCCCGCAACGCAGGTTGCGGAAGCCAAGGCGGAGATGGAAAGCTCGATCACCAAGCCGCGCCCGGTCAAGGTGAAGGCGGAAAAGCGCGGCGGCATCGGCCTCTATTGAGGCCTCCATCCAACGCAGTTCGAAAACAGAGAACCCGCGGATCAGAGCTGATCCGCGGGTTCTACTTTTAATGGATAAAAATCAGACGAGTTCGACATCCAGCACGCCGGGTGCCGCCCTGAGTGCTGCGGCTATCTCTGGCGAGATGCGGTATTTTTCGGTGAGCTCCACCTCGATCTCGCGTTTGCCGTCATCCTTGATGACGACGAAAGACACCAGTCCATCCCCCCTGGCATTCAGATGCCGCGCTACGGTGCGCAGCGGGCCTGAGTCGCGCACATAAACACGCAGGGCCTTTTGCATCTGCACGGACTTCTCTTCGAGCGACTGCGCCGTCTGGATGCGAAGCCCGATACCTTCCGGCCGCTCTTCCGCCTGGACGGTGATCAGCAGCGATTTGCCGGGCTCCAGAAGGTCGCGATATTGAGCCAGCCCTTCTGAGAAAAGCACCGCTTCGTACTGGCCGGAGGCATCGGAGAAGGCGACGATGCCCATCTTGTTGCCGGTGCGCGTCTTGCGCTCCTGACGACTGGTCACCGTGCCGGCGAGCTTGCCGAAGGTTGCGCCGCCCTTAACCGAGACGGAGAATTCGGCGAACGTCTGGACCCGCATCTTGGTAAGGATGCTGGCGTAGGAATCCAGCGGATGGGCCGAGAGATAAAAGCCGAGCACCTGATACTCGCGCATCAGCTTTTCGGACGGCGTCCAAGGATTGAACGGCGGCAGGATCAGTTTTTCAGGGCCGGCGCTCGAGGATGCGCCGAAAAAGCCCATCTGGCCGCTGGCTTTTTCCTGATGGGCGCTCTGGGCGTAACCGATGATGCGGTCGAGGCCGCCGATCAGTTCCGCCCGATCGGTGCCGAAACAATCGAAGGCACCGGCGGAAATCAGACTTTCCATCACGCGCCGGTTGACCTGTTTAGGATCGATGCGAAGGCAGAAATCCTCAAGGCTCTTGAACGGCTGGTCGCCGCGTATTTCGGTAATGTGCTCGACCGCGGATTCGCCGACGCCCTTGATCGCCGCGAGTGCGTAATAGATGCGGTTCTCTCCGGTTTCGAAATGTCGAAACGAGGTCTGGATCGACGGCGGGATGACGGAAATACCGAGACGCCCGGCATCCTGCCGGAAGTCGTTCAGCTTTTCGCTGTTGGCCATATCGTAGGTCATAGACGCGGCCAGAAACTCGACCGGGTAATGCGCCTTCATATAGGCCGTCTGGTATGAGACGATCGCGTAAGCTGCCGCGTGCGACTTGTTGAAGCCGTAGTTTGCGAATTTTGCGAGCAGTTCGAAGATGTTGTCGGCTTGCGGCTTTGAAACCTTGTTCTTGATCGCACCGTCGACGAAACGCTCGCGCTGCTGATCCATCTCCGCCTTGATCTTCTTACCCATGGCACGGCGCAGAAGATCGGCCTCGCCGAGCGAATAGCCCGACAGGACCTGCGCGATCTGCATGACCTGTTCCTGGTAGACGATAACGCCCTGCGTTTCCTTCAGCAGATAGTCGATCATCGGATGGATCGACTCGATTTCCTCCTCGCCGTGTTTGCGGGCGTTGTAGGTCGGGATGTTCTCCATCGGACCCGGACGATAAAGCGCCACGAGCGCGATAATGTCCTCGATGCAGTCAGGTCGCATGCCGATCAGCGCCTTGCGCATGCCGGCACTTTCCACCTGGAACACGCCGACCGTCTCGCCGCGAGACAGCATCTCGTAGCTCAGCTTGTCGTCCAGCGGGATTTTCGCAAGATCGACCTCGATATCGCGCTTCCTGCAGAAATCGACAGCCGTCTTCAGCACCGTCAGCGTCTTCAAGCCGAGGAAGTCGAACTTCACGAGGCCGGCCTGTTCCACCCATTTCATATTGAACTGGGTGACCGGCATATCGGAACGCGGGTCTCGATACATCGGCACCAGTTTCGACAGCGGCCGGTCGCCGATGACGATGCCAGCGGCGTGGGTCGAGGCATGCCGGTAGAGGCCTTCGATCTTCTGGGCGATATCGAGAAGGCGGCCGACCACCGGCTCCTTGTCGATCTCTTCCTGGAACTTGGGCTCTTCCTCGATCGCCTTCGACAAAGGCGTCGGATTGGCCGGGTTGTTCGGCACCAGCTTGCAGATCCGGTCTACCTGACCATACGGCATCTCCAGCACGCGGCCGACGTCGCGCAATGCGGCACGCGCCTGCAGCGAACCGAAGGTGATGATCTGGGCCACCTGTTCGCGGCCGTATTTCTGCTGCACATAGCGGATCACCTCTTCGCGGCGATCCTGGCAAAAGTCGATATCGAAGTCCGGCATCGAAACGCGATCCGGATTGAGGAAGCGTTCGAACAGAAGCGAGAAGCGCAGCGGATCGACGTCGGTGATGGTCAGCGCATAGGCGACCAGCGAGCCCGCACCAGAACCACGGCCGGGCCCGACCGGAATGTCGTGATTCTTGGCCCATTTGATGAAGTCGGCAACGATCAGGAAGTAGCCGGGGAACTTCATCTTCTCGATGACGCTGAGCTCGAAATCCAGCCGCTCGCGATAATCCTTCTCGGTGTAACCGGGCGTCATGCCGAGCGTGGCTATGCGGTTCTCGAGGCCCTCCACGGACTGGCGGCGCAGTTCCGAGGCCTCTGCACGTTCGGCCTCCGCGGGATCATCCGTCGCGCCGGTGAAGCGGGGCAGGATCGGGTTGCGCGTATTCAGGATGAACGAGCAGCGCTTGGCGATCTCGACCGTGTTCTCCAGCGCTTCCGGCAGGTCGGCGAACAGTTTCGCCATTTCTTTGCGGCTCTTGAGATAATGGTCTGGCGTCAGGCGGAAGCGGCTGTCGTCCGACACGATCGCATTGTGGGCGACCGCCATCAGCGCATCATGGGCATCGTAATCGGCCTTGGACGGGAAGAAGGCTTCGTTGGTCGCGACCAGCGGAAGGTCGTGCTCATAGGCAAGCGAGATCATTCTTTGCTCGTGCCGGCGATCATAAGCGCCGTGACGCTGCAGCTCGACATAAAGCCGATCGCCGAACGCCTGCTTGAGCTTGTGCAGCCGCGCCTCGCCCAGAGCCGCATTGCCTTCCTTGATGGCCATATCGACCGGGCCGGTCTTGGCCCCGGTCAAGGCAATCAGGCCATCTGTCCCTCCCTCTTCGAGCCAGGACAGTGCAATGTGGATGGCGCTGTGGCCCTCGCCGCCCAAATAGGCGCGGCTGACGAGATCGACGAGACGATCGTAACCCGCAGAGCTTGCGGCCAGGACGACGATCGACGGCAGCTTGGCGAGCTGCACGCCCGGGCGCCGCTCTTCGGTCTGGTCCTGCATGTCGATCGACAGCTGGCAGCCGATAATCGGCTGAATCCCGTCACCGATCGCCTTTTGCGCAAATTCCAGCGCGATGAAGAGATTATTGGTGTCGGTCACTGCGATCGCGGGCTGATTATCCGAGACCACCTTTCCCAAAATCTTCTTGAGCGGCAGCGCGCCCTCGAGAAGCGAATAGGCGGAATGAACCCGAAGGTGCACGAATTGCGGGGTGTCTCCCAGCTCTTCCGTTTCGGTTTTCACACCTGCCTTATCGTCCGCCATGCCGCGCCATGCCCTTCAAATGAATCGGCCCTATTGTCCGGCGCCGCATGCCGAGAGTCCAGTTCGGATTTCCTCGCCCAACGTGTTTCGAGCGAAGCGCCGGCGAGCGAGCAGGATGCCACCGTCAGAAAGTGGCAGCCACCGCTGATTACATAGCCATCATGATCATCGACAGGCTGGCCACGAAGGTGGCGATCGAAGCGAATGCGGCAATATCACGAAGAAGGTCAGTCATCATCGTCTCCCGTGTTCTCTTATGTTTTTAATTTGTTCTCATTTTGTTTGAGAGTCAACAGAAGAACAAAACAAGAAACACGGTTTCCGCAATATGGTTAAATTCGGCGGCATCCGCCGGCTTTTCCTGCTGTCTTGACTTCGTTAGGATTGCCGCGAATGGAAGGACCGAGCGAATGAAAACATCCGTTTTGCTGGCCGCGCTTCTTGCTGCGAACCCGTCACTTGCCGAGGAGGCAATCGACCCGGGCCGGATCGCGGCAGTGACGACCGGCGACTTCGATAAAGACGGCGATATCGATCTCGCCATGATCCGCCAGCCGCCGCCCGGCCGTAGCGGTGACGACAACGGCATCTATATTTATCTCGCTGATCCCAGCGAGGGACGGATGGTGCTGAAATCTGCAGCACCCAATACCGTGCAGGACTCATTTATCTATGCGGGAGAATCGCTTGCGATCGCTTCCTTACCCAATGGTTCAATCCTGGTGACCGCGAAAAACGATACGCCGGAACAACGGCACTACGAGATCAAGCTGACGATCGCCTACCGCAACAGCGATTTCATCGTGGCCGGTTATAGTCTGAAAGAGAACGTGCCCTATCCGCTTGACTGCGAGGTCAACATGCTGACCGGCAAGGGCATGAAAAACGGTAAAGCCATCACCACTGCGGCCAGCGCTACTCCGCTGGACCATTGGTCCAACGACACCGGACAACAGGCCTGCCGACGCTAGATTTTTTGGGGGGACACATCATTATGAAACTATCCGTCGCCGCTACGGCATTCCTTTTCGCAATGCCGGCCCTCGCCGAAGAGCCCATTGATCCGACGCGTATCATCAGCGCGGCAACGGGGGACTGGAATCGTGACAAGCAGACCGATCTCGTGCTCATGGTCGCCAAGAGCAGGGACTCGTTTCTGATCGACATCTATTTCTATCTCCGCGAAGGCGACCGCTCGCAGTTGAAGCTCGTCACGCGGGCACGAGAGAAGGTTACGGGCAATTTCGATAAATACGACCAGTACGGACTGGACGCCTCGGTCGAAGCACGCCCCAACGGCTCGATCGCCATATATTCAAAAAGCGATACGAGCGGGCGCAACATGTGGGAGCAGACGGTGACTGTGGCTTATCGCGAGGACCGCTTCGTGGTCGCGGGCTTCACCTACAGCTTCTACGATACGCTCGGAATTCGATCCCACGGCAATTGCGATTACAATGTTCTCACCGGCAAACTGAAGATCGACGACAAGGACCTCAAACCGCAGCCCGCAAAGGTTATCCCGATCGCAGATTTCGACCAGAATGTACTCCGCTCAATCTGCGGGGAATGAACGCGAGTTGGCCTAAAGTTCCACGACCTTGCCGCCCTCGATCGTCACCCGCCGGTCCATGCGCCCGGCCAGTTCGTGATTGTGGGTAGCAATCAGCGCGGCGAGGCCGGACTGGCGGACCAGCGCCTCCAGCGCATCGAATACGTAGGATGCCGTTTTCGGATCGAGGTTGCCGGTCGGCTCGTCTGCAAGCAGCAGGCGCGGCGCGTTGGCAACGGCGCGGGCAATCGCGACACGCTGTTGTTCGCCGCCGGAAAGCTCCGCCGGGCGGTGCTCGCCGCGGTGGCCGATGCGCATGTAATCGAGCAGTTGCGCCGCCCGTTCCCGAGCATCCGCCTTGGTGAGGCCAGCTATCAGTTGCGGCATCATAATATTCTCGATTGCCGAGAACTCAGGCAGCAGATGATGGAACTGATAGACAAAGCCGATTTCGGAGCGGCGGATTGCGGTGCGCTCGCTATCCAGCAGACCGTTGCAGGCATGGCCGCCGATCATCACCTCGCCGCCATCCGGATGCTCCAGCAGGCCAGCGAGATGCAGCAGCGTCGATTTGCCGGTGCCGGACGGCGCGACAAGCGCGATGATCTCGCCGCTCCTCATCTCGAAATCAGCGCCCTTCAGGATCGAAAGCGTGGTTTCTCCCTGGCCGTAGTGACGTTCAACGCCCGAAAGCTGCAGGACGGGTTTGCGAGGTGGCATGAAGCGTGAAAGTCCTATTCGTAGCGAAGGGCTTGGACCGGGTCGAGCCTGGAGGCCCGCCATGCCGGGAAGATGGTGGCGATGAAGGAGAGCGTCAGCGCCATGACGACGACGGTCATCGTCTCGCTGAGGCTCATTTCCGCCGGAAGCTGGCTGAGGAAATAAAGTTCCGGATCGAACAGGATCGTGCCGGACACCCAGGAGAAGAACTGACGGATCGATTCGATATTGAGACAGACGACGACGCCGAGCGCGACGCCGGCCAGCGTGCCGACGATGCCGATCGCCGCACCCGTCATGAAGAAGATGCGCATGATGGCGCCCGCCCCTGCCCCCATGGTGCGCAGGATGGCGATATCGCTGCCCTTGTCCTTCACCAGCATGATCAGGCCGGAAATGATGTTGAGCGCGGCGACGAGCACGATCAGCGTCAGGATCATGAACATGACGTTACGCTCCACCTGCAGGGCGGAAAAGAAGGTCTGGTTGCGCTGGCGCCAGTCGGTGATGAAGATCTGCCGGCCGGCAGCCGCTTCGATCAAAGGCCGGAGGCCGTCGACATTGTCCGGATTATCGATGAATAGCTCGATCGATTGCACGAGGCCGTCGGCGTTGAAATAAATCTGCGATTCTTCAAGCGGCATATAGATGATCGTCGCGTCATATTCCGACATGCCGATCTCGAAGATACCGGAAACCGTGTAGGATTTGACGCGTGGATTGACGCCCATCGGCGTCACGTCGCCTTCCGGAGAGATCAGCGTGATCTGCTCTCCGGCGCTCAGGCCGAGTTGCGCCGCGAGCCGTGAGCCGACGAGAACGCCCTGCCCGGCCGCGAAACCGACCATGTCGCCCGACTTGATGTTACCCGAGACTTCGGTGAGTTTTTCCAGGTCTTCCGGCCGCACGCCGCGCACCAGGGCACCGGAGCCTGCACCGCCGCGGCCGGATGCCAGCGTCTGGCCCTCGACCAGAGGCAGAGCCATCCGGACACCCGGAACAGCCGCGAACTTGCGTGTCAACTCGGCGTAATCGGTCAGCGGACCATCGATCGGCTGGACGATCATGTGGCCATTGATGCCGAGGATACGGGAAATCAGTTCGGTGCGAAAACCGTTCATCACGGCCATGACGATGATCAGCGTCGCGACACCGAGCATGATGCCGACGAAGGAAAAGCCTGCAATGACGGAGATGAATGCTTCCTTGCGGCGCGAGCGGAGATAACGCCAGGCGACCATGCGTTCGAAGGCCGAAAATGGACCGGCAGAAGGCGACCGTTCCTTCGTGTTCGCCTCACCGTTCGCCGCGACGCTCGCCATGCCGTCTCCTCAACCTTGCGCATTCTTCTGTTAGGCAGATACGGGCGGCTATCGCCCGCATCCACTCCGGCTTGCTGCCGGATCAGCGCCCGGCAAGCTTGTTCATGGCCGCTTCGACGGTAAGCGTTTCGCGCTCGCCGGTCTTGCGGTTCTTCAGTTCCACTTCGCCGGCTGCGGCGGAGCGCGGACCGACGATCACCTGGAACGGCACGCCGATCAGGTCGGCGGTGGCGAACTTGGTGCCGGCGCGCTCATCCGTATCGTCGTAGAGCACATCCTTGCCGACCGTCTGAAGGCCGCCATAGACAATCTGCGAAATCCGGTCGCATGCATCGTCGCCGGGCTTCATGTTGATCACCACGACGTCGAACGGCGCGACCGAAGCCGGCCAGATGATTCCGTTCTCGTCATGCGATGCTTCGATGATGGCGGGAACAAGGCGTGTCGGTCCGATGCCGTAGGAACCCATGTGGACAAGGTGCTCCTTGCCATCCGGTCCCTGCACCTTGGCGCCCATCGGCTCGGAATATTTCGTGCCGAAATAAAAGATGTGGCCGACTTCAATGCCGCGCGCGGAAAGGCGATCGCCTTCAGGAATGGCGTTGAAGGCTTCCTCGTCATGCATTTCGGAGGTCGCAGCGTAGACCGAAGTCCACTTGTCAAACACAGCCTGCATGGTGGCGACGTCGTCGAAGCTGATGTCTTCGGCCGGAATGTCGAAGTTCACGAAATCCTTGTGGCTGAAGACTTCCGACTCGCCGGTTTCCGCCAGGATGATGAATTCATGGCTGAGATTGCCGCCGATCGGGCCGGTATCGGCGCGCATCGGAATGGCGCGCAGACCAAGCCGCGAGAAAGTGCGCAGATAGGCGGTGAACATCTTGCGATAGGCGTGCTCGGCAGCTTCCTTCGTCAGGTCGAAGGAATAGGCATCCTTCATCAGGAATTCGCGCGAGCGCATCGTGCCGAAGCGCGGACGGATCTCGTCACGGAACTTCAACTGGATATGATACAGATTGAGCGGCAGGTTCTTGTAGGATTTGACGTAGGACCGGAAAATGTCCGTGATCATTTCCTCGTTGGTGGGGCCGTAAAGCATCGGCCGCTCCTGACGGTCCTTGATGCGCAGCATTTCCTTGCCATAGGCGTCGTAACGACCGCTTTCCTGCCAGAGTTCGGCGGACTGCAGCGTCGGCATCAGAAGCTCGACCGCGCCAGAGCGGTTCT
This sequence comes from Neorhizobium populisoli, assembly GCF_019430945.1. Taxonomy (GTDB): domain Bacteria; phylum Pseudomonadota; class Alphaproteobacteria; order Rhizobiales; family Rhizobiaceae; genus Neorhizobium; species Neorhizobium populisoli. The sequence goes on from NZ_JAHYCB010000001.1 coordinate 578,272, forward strand.
GCTCTTCGCGGATGATGTTGTTGACCTTGTCGAGTACCCGCTTGCCGAGCGGCAGCCAGGAATAGATGCCCTGGCTCTGCTGGCGGATCATGCCCGCACGCAGCATCAGCCGGTGCGAAACGATTTCCGCTTCCTTGGGGTTTTCCTTCAGGATGGGCATAAAATAGCGGGACAGGCGCATCGAGATTTCCGAGGTTGCCGGGCCTACCCTCAAAACATCGGGAATCGGCCATTTATTGGGTGATATCGGCAGGGTACATAGCCGTTCCAGGCCCTGATGGGAACCCGCTTCGGCAGGATTAGCACGCTGTTCTCGATTCAGGTCCGCAACCTGCAGAACCACAAAAAGTGGGGATTTCGTGGCAGGCGTGCGACATTTGTGTCAACGGGAAAATTTTATCAAACTGTGTCAAAAATACAAAAAAAGCGGATGACAAAGCCTATCTGTTGGGCTACGTTCAGCTCACAAAAGAGGCAAGGAGTTCAAATTCTTGCCAATCGCGGTCAAGTCTTGGGAGGATCAGATCTTAGGCGCGCTCGCACGCTGCCCCGGCAACGGTTAAGGATCACGCGAAACTGAAAAACAAGGCTTAACCGCCTTGTTTTTTTTTGCTTATCTGTCTGCCGGCGCCTTTGATCTCAGCCGCCTGATCGACGCTCTATTGCCTCAAAATCGTGACAGCTGAATGACAGGCAACGGATTTAAAGCACCCGCCCCCTCACCTTTACTGGAAGTCCGGCACGATGTTCGGGATGTCAGCGATCCCGACGCCGAAATAGGACGAAAGCAGATAATAGCCGACATGAATGGCGATGGAGATCACCGTCGTCAAAAGCAGCACCTTGCCACCGCGAAACTTCGTGGGCGCGCTTTCGCTGGTCCCGAGCGCCACCTCGCCATCCTCTTCCTGGCTGCGATAGCCGAGCGGCAGGACGATGAACAGCACCGTCCACCAGATGATGAAGAAAACGGCGGCAACCGTCAGCAGCGACATGATCATTTGTCCGGGCTAGAGAAGATGTTCGGCCTTATAGGCTGAATGTCCGGCAACCTCAAACGGGCGGGCGATGACGCAATGCCGCACCTTGCGAAAAAGAATCCGGAAATTCGCATAAAGCCTTGAAAGGATATAAAACGCGGCAGTCAGACCTGCTCCAGTTCGACCAGCGTACCGTTGAAATCCTTCGGGTGCAGGAAAAGCACCGGCTTGCCGTGCGCACCGATCTTCGGATTGCCATCGCCCAGCACGCGTGCACCGGCAGCCTTCAATTGGTCCCGGGCGGCGAGGATGTCCTCTACCTCGTAGCAAATGTGGTGCATGCCACCGGATGGGTTCTTTTCCAGGAAAGCTGCGATCGGCGAATTTTCACCGAGCGGTTCGAGAAGCTCGACCTTGGTGTTCGGCAGTTCGACGAAGACGACCGTGACGCCATGCTCCGGCAGAGCCTGCGATTGGGATACGCGGGCGCCCAACGTATCCCGATAGGTGGCAGTCGCGGCGGCGAGATCCGATACTGCTATGGCGATGTGGTTGACGCGTCCGAGCATGATGTCTCCTCCGAAGTTATGCGGCCGGCTGCAGATCCCCTCACCCGAGCTTCGAAGCCCTTTTACACCCGCGTCACAAACACCGTTACCACCGGCTTCTTCCCCCAAGCCTCGTTGGCGGCCGCGCGAACCGCCCGCCGTACCGCTTCGCGCAGCATATCGAGGTCCTTGCGGCGTGCACGCGGGACGCTTTCGATGGCGCCGAGAACCGCGTCGTAGAGCGCATCTTCGATTGCTTCACCCTCGTCATCGAATTCCGGCAGACCGAAAGCGACGACATCCGGATCGGTCAGGAAGTCGTAGCGGTTGTCCAGCAATACGTTGACCGAGACATGGCCGACGAAGGAGAGCTTGCGGCGGTCGCCGATGCCCATCTCCTCGAAATCGCCAATCAGTTTGCCGTCCTTGAAGACGCGGCCATGCGGCGCTTCATCGATAACTTCGGCAGGGCCCGGCGCCAGCCGCAGCATGTCGCCATTGCGGACGCGCGGGATGGTCTTGATGCCGGCGGAAGCGCCAAGTTCGGCCTGGGCCACGAGGTGGGCCGCCTCGCCGTGTACGGGCACGAGGATTTGCGGCCGCGTCCATTCGTACATCTGGAGCAGTTCGTTGCGACGCGGGTGGCCGGAGACATGCACCAGCGCATCGCCATCGGTCACCACCTTGATGCCCTGTTCGATCAAGCCGTTCTTGATCTCGATAATCGCCTTCTCGTTGCCCGGGATGGCGCGTGAGGAAAACACGACCGTATCACCCGCGGCAAACGCTACGTTGCGCATTTCATCGCGGGCGATCTTGGCAAGAGCTGCGCGCGGTTCGCCCTGGCTGCCGGTCAGGATGACCACGACCTTGTCGCGCGGGATATAACCGAACTCATCCTCGGCGATGAAGGGCTTCAGGCCCTCCATAATGCCGATATCCTGTGCGACCGCGACGACGCGCTTCAGCGACGAACCGAGCAACAGCACCTCGCGGCCGGCGGCCTCTGCGGCTTGTGCAATCGAGCGGATACGGCCGACATTCGAGGAGAATGTGGTGATCGCCACGCGGCCTTCGGCGCTTTCGATAACCTTGCGAAGGCCTTCGGAGACTTCTTCTTCAGAGGGCGAAACGCCTTCGCGCATTGCATTGGTGCTATCGCACATCAGCGCCAGGACGCCCTCGTCACCGAGCTTCCGGAACCGGGCTTCGTCCGTCATCGGCCCAAGCGACGGCGCATGGTCGATCTTCCAGTCGCCGGTATGCACGACATTGCCGAGCGGCGTGCGGATGACCAGCGACATCGGCTCCGGGATCGAATGGTTGACGCCAACGGCTTCGATCTCGAACGGGCCGACATTGATCTTGTCGCCTGCCTTGAAGATCGTCACCGGGATTTCGGCGCGCGAGCCTTCATAGTTGCGCTTGGCTTCCAGCATGCCGGCGGTAAAGGGCGAGGCATAAACCGGTATGTTGAGGCCTGGCCACAGATCGTTCATCGCGCCGTAGTGGTCCTCATGCGCATGAGTGATGATCATGCCCTTCACATTGCTGCGCTGGTTGGCGAGATAGCGGATATCCGGCAGAACGAGATCGACGCCCGGTAGATCCGGACCCGGAAAAGTCACGCCGCAATCGACGATGATCCACTGGCGTTTCTCCGGCGTGCCATAGCCGTAGAGAGCGAGGTTCATGCCGATCTCGCCCACGCCGCCGAGCGGCAGGAACACCAGTTCTTCCTGTTTAGACATATTCTTTATTATTCCGTTCTTGCGAAAAACACATCACCGGCGGCAATCGGCACAGCCAGGCCATCTTCGGTGTCGAGCAGCAGAAATCCTCGTTCATCGATACCCCTGAACGTGCCAACAAGCGAGCGGTCAGGGAGGTTCACGGTGATTTTTTCACCGATACCGCAGGCGATTTCCCGCCAGCGCCGGCTGATTTCAGCGATACCGCGTCCCTCATTCCAGGTTCCGAGCACATCGGCCATTTCCCGAAAGAGGTGGGCGAACAATTCTTCAGGCGAAATATTGGCGCCGTGATCTGCGAGCCGGGTCACGCCATAGGGCGCATTGTCAGGCATATGGCGGATGTTGATGCCGATGCCGATCACCAGCGCCCGGCGACCATTCGGCAGTCCCTCGCCTTCCAGCAGAATGCCGCAGGTCTTCCTGCGGCCAATCAGGATGTCGTTCGGCCACTTTACCTCCAGCGCATCACCGCCAGGTGGCAGGACGGAGCGAAGAGCGGCATGAACGGCCACGGCGACCGCCAATGGCAGCGAGCCCAGGCGTTCGGGCTCGGCCGGATCGATCAGTAGCAGGGAGGCATAGAGATTGCCCGGCTCGGAGGTCCACGCGCGGCCACGACGGCCTCTACCGGCGTTCTGGCGTGTGGCCGTGAGCCATAACAAACCGGAATCGCCCGCGCGAGCGCGGGCGAGACATTCGCTATTGGTGGAACCGACTTCGCTCAGGGCTTCATGACGAAACGCATCGAGCGAGAAGCGTCGGCCGCTGACTGCCATTCTCAGAAGAAGGACTTCGCGGCAGCACTTGCAGCCGTGCCGATCGGGCCGCCGAACAGCACGTAGCCGACGACGAACAGACCGGAAAGACCGAAGACCAGACGCAGTTCGCCGGAGATGCGGGCAAACTCGCCCTTGGCTTCATCGAACCACATCAGCTTGACGATGCGCAGATAGTAGTAGGCGCCGACGACAGAAGACAGGACGCCGATGACGGCCAAGACATAAAGCTTGGCCTGGATCGCGGCGACGAAAACGAAGTACTTTGCGAAGAAACCTGCGAGTGGCGGAATGCCTGCCATCGAGAACATCAGCGCGGTCAGCACGATCGCCATGAACGGCTTGGTGGAGGACAGGCCGGCGAGATCGTCGACATTCTCGACATTGCCGCCCTCCTTGCGGCGCATCGCCATGATGCAGGCGAAGGTGCCAAGCGTCATGACCATGTAGATCGCCATATAAAGCGCGACGCCCGAGACGCCGGTCTCGGTGCCGGCGGCAAGGCCCACCAGCGCGTAACCCATGTGACCGATCGACGAATAGGCCATCAGTCGCTTGATGTTGCGCTGGCCGATGGCTGCGAACGAACCGAGCAGCATCGAGGCGATCGCCACGAAAACGACAACCTGGCGCCAGTCGGCGACGATCGGCAGGAAGGCGTCGGAGACGAGGCGGACGAAGATCGCCATGGCCGCGACCTTCGGGCCGGCGGAGAAGAAGGCGGTAACCGGGGTCGGTGCGCCTTCATAAACGTCCGGCGTCCACATGTGGAACGGCACGGCGGAAATCTTGAAGCAGGCGCCGGCCAGCATGAAGACCATGCCGAAGACGAGGCCGAGGTGACGGTGTTCGCTGGAAAGCACGGCGGCAATGCCATCGAAGCCGGTATTGCCGGTGAAGCCGTAGACCAGCGACATGCCGTAAAGCATCATGCCGGAGGAGAGCGCGCCAAGGACGAAATACTTGAGGCCGGCTTCCGTCGAACGCAGGCTGTCACGGTTGAAAGCAGCCACGACGTAGAGCGCCAGCGACATCAGTTCGAGGCCGAGATAAAGCGAGATCAGGCTGTTTGCCGAGATCAGCACCAGCATGCCGAGCGTCGAAAGCACCAGCAGGACCGGGAATTCAAACTGGTTCAGCTGGTCAGACTTCGCATGGCCGACCGACATGACCATGGCGGTGATCGAGCCGATCAGCGCCAGAACCTTCATGAAGCGGGCGAAGGGATCGAGGATGAAAGCGCCGCCATAGGCCTGGCCTTCGGCGGGTGCGAAGATCAGCCAGAGGCCGGCGACGGCGAGCAGCGCCACCGCCAGTCCGGTGACCGTCACCGACGACTTCTCACCGGAAAAGACACCGATCATCAGGAGAACGAGCGCACCCACAGCCAGGATAAGCTCCGGCATGGAGAGCTGCAGGCTTTGGGAAAGGAGTTCAGCGGTCATGTCCAGTCGTGTCCCGTCTCAGTGCACGTTGAGTGCAAGGGTTTTCGCCGCCGCAAGGGCTGCGGAATAGTTGTTTACCAGCAGGTCCACGGAGGCCGCCGTGGCATCGAAGATCGGTGCCGGGTAGAAGCCGTAGAAGATGGTGAGCGCGATCAGCGGATAGAGAATGATCTTTTCGCGGGTCGAAAGGTCGAGCAGGCTCTTCAGGCTTTCCTTGTCGAGTGAACCGAAGATCACCCGGCGATAGAGCCACAGCGCGTAGGAAGCCGACAGGATGACGCCGGTTGCCGCGAAGAGTGCCACCCAGGTGTTGACCCGGAAGACGCCGATGATCGTCAGGAATTCGCCGATGAAGCCGGACGTGCCCGGCAGGCCGACATTCGCCATGGTGAAGATCATGAAGGCCACGGCGTATTTCGGCATGTTGTTGACCAGACCGCCATAGGCCGCGATCTCGCGGGTGTGGAGGCGGTCATAGACCACGCCGACGCAGAGGAAGAGCGCGCCGGAGACAATGCCGTGCGACAGCATCTGGAAGATCGCACCCTGCACGCCCTGAACGTTGGCGGCGAAGATACCCATCGTCACATAACCCATATGGGCGACAGACGAATAGGCGATCAGCTTCTTGATGTCTTCCTGCATCATCGCCACCAGCGATGTGTAGATGATCGCGATGACGGACAGCGAGAAGACGAAGGGCGCGAAATAGTCCGAGGCGATCGGCAGCATGGCGATCGAAAACCGGATCATGCCGTAACCGCCGAGCTTCAGCATGACACCGGCCAGGATGACGGAACCTGCCGTCGGCGCCTGAACGTGGGCGTCCGGAAGCCAGGTATGCACAGGCCACATCGGCATCTTAACGGCGAAGGCTGCGAAGAAGGCGAGCCAGAGCCAGGTCTGCATGCCGGCCGGGAAGCCGTATTTCAGCAGCTCGGTAATGTCGGTCGTGCCGGCCTGCCAGTACATCGCCATGATGGCGAGCATGGTGAGGACCGAGCCGAGCAGCGTGTAGAGGAAGAACTTGTAGGACGCGTAGACGCGATCCTTGCCGCCCCAGACGCCGATGATGACGAACATCGGGATCAGCGTCGCTTCGAAGAAGACGTAGAACAGAACGGTATCGAGCGCGACGAAGACGCCGGTCATGACCACTTCCAGAAGCAGGAAGGCGATCATGTATTCCTTGAGGCGCTTGCCGACCGATTCCCAGCTTGCGAGCACGCAGAAGGGCATCAGGAAGGTCGTCAGGATGACGAACAGCATGGAAATGCCGTCGACGCCGAGATGATAGGAGATGCCGCTGCTCAGCCACTCGTGCTTCTCGACCATCTGGAAGCCCGGGTTCGAATTGTCGAAGCCGATCCAGATGAAGAGCGAGACGATGAAGGTGAAGACCGTCGTGAACAGCGAGACGTTCAGGATGTTGCGGCGACCGAACTGGCCGTCTTCCTTCGTCAGAAGCAGAAGGAGGACGCCGACCAGCGGCAGGAAGGTGACCGTCGAGAGAATTGGCCAGTCGGTCATTAGATTGAGCTCCCGAGCATCATCCAGGTGACGAGGGCGGCGATACCGATCAGCATCGCGAACGCATAGTGATAAAGGTAACCGGACTGCAGTTTGACGACCCGGTTGGTGACGTCGACGACGCGGGCGGCAACGCCGTTCGGGCCGTAAGTGTCGATGACGCCGATGTCACCCTTCTTCCAAAGGAACCGGCCGAGCGCCTTGGCGGAGCGGACGAAGAGGAAGTCGTAAAGTTCGTCGAAGTACCACTTGTTGAGCAGGAACTGGTAGAGGCCCTGCTGGGAAGCGGCCAGACGACGCGGCGTGGACGGCGACTTGATGTAGAAATACCAGGCAGTGACGAAACCGATCACCATGGCGATGAAGGGGCTCAGGGCCACCAGCGCCGGCACGTGATGGAATTCGTGCAGCAGTTCGTTATGTTCGGAGGTGAACAGCGCGCCCTTCCAGAATTCGGCATATTCCTCGCCGTAGAAGTAGCCTTCGAATACGAAGCCTGCCACGACCGCGCCGATCGCCAGAAGATAAAGCGGGACCAGCATGACCTGCGGGCTCTCATGCACGTGGTGCATGACTTCGTGGCTCGCACGCGGCTTTCCGAAGAAGGTCAGGAAGATCAGGCGCCAGGAATAGAAGCTGGTGAACATCGCGGCGATGACCAGCAGCGTGAAGGCAAAGCCGGAAGCAGCCGAGTGCGATGCGTAGGCAGCCTCGATGATCACGTCCTTCGAGAAGAAGCCGGCGAAACCGACCGGCGTGAACGGAATGCCGACGCCGGTGATGGCGAAGGTACCGATCATCATCATCGCAAAGGTGACTTTGATATGCGGACGCAGGCCGCCCATGTAACGCATGTCCTGCTCGCCATCGACGGCATGGATGACCGAGCCGGCGCAAAGGAACAGCAGAGCCTTGAAGAAGGCGTGCGTGAAGAGGTGGAAGATCGCCGCGCCATAGGCACCGACGCCGAGCGCCACGAACATGTAGCCGAGCTGCGAGCAGGTGGAATAGGCGATGACGCGCTTGATGTCGTTCTGCACGAGGCCGACGGTCGCCGCGAAGAAGGCGGTGATCGCGCCGATGATCGTCACGACGAGCAGCGCATTCGGCGACAGTTCGAACAGCGGCGACATGCGGGCGACGAGGAAAACGCCGGCGGTGACCATGGTTGCGGCATGGATGAGCGCGGAGACCGGTGTCGGGCCTTCCATCGCGTCCGGCAGCCAGGTGTGGAGCAGGAACTGCGCCGACTTGCCCATGGCGCCCATGAAGAGCAGCAGGCAGACGACGGTGATGGCGTTCGCCTTGTCGAGCGTCATGCCAAAAATGTTGACGACCGCCTGGGCGGCTTCCGGCGAACCTTCATGCGGCAGGTAGGTGGCGGCAGCCGCGAAGATCGTCTCGAAGCTGATCGAGCCGAACAGAACGAAGACGCCGGCAATGCCGAGCACGAAACCGAAGTCGCCGACGCGGTTGACGATGAAGGCCTTCATCGCGGCGCCCGAAGCGGACGGCTTCTTGAACCAGAAGCCGATCAGCAGGTAGGACGCCAGACCAACGCCTTCCCATCCGAAGAACATCTGGGCCAGATTGTCCGACGTGATGAGCATCAGCATCGCGAAGGTGAAGAGCGACAGGTAGGCGAAGAAACGCGGCCGATGCGGATCGTGGTGCATGTAGCCGATCGAATAGACATGCACGAGCGTCGAGACGGAATTGACGACGACGAACATGATCGCCGTCAGCGTATCGACGCGGAAAGCCCATTCGACATCGATGCCGCCGGACTGGATCCAGCGCATGACCGGAACCTTGATCACCTCGCCGGCTTCGCCGTGGGCGAGCGCGACGTTGAAGAAGACGATCCATGACAGCACGGCCGCGACGATCATCAGGCCGCTGGTGATGTATTCGGATGCCTTGGCACCGATCTGGCGGCCGAAAAGGCCGGCGATCAGGAAGCCGATCAGGGGAAGGAAGACAATTGCCTTGTAGATCATGACCCGATCAGCCCTTCATCATATTGACGTCTTCGACCGCGATCGAGCCGCGGTTACGGTAGAAGACGACGAGAATTGCAAGACCGATAGCGGCTTCCGCGGCCGCGACGGTCAGAATGAACAATGCGAAGACCTGCCCGACGATGTCGTTCAGGAAAGACGAGAAGGCCACCATGTTGAGGTTGACCGAGAGCAGGATGAGCTCCACCGACATCAGGATGATGATGACGTTCTTGCGGTTCAGGAAGATGCCGAAGACGCCGATCGTGAACAGGATGGCGCTGAGCGTGAGATAATGGGAAAGACCGATTTCCATTTTTCTGTTCCTTGTAACCGCTTCAGACGCCCTGGCCCGGCTTGACCTTGACCACCTCGACGGCGGTTTCGGGCGTGCGCGCAACCTGTGCAGAAATATCCTGGCGCTTGATGTGCTGACGGTGACGGAGCGTCAGCACGATCGCGCCGATCATCGCCACCAGCAGCACGAGGCCGGCGAGCTGGAAGAAGTAGACATAATTCGTATAGAGCACATCGCCGAGCGCCGCGGTGTTGGTGCGCACCGCCGGGTTCGGGATCGGCATGGTGATCGCCTTGGCGGCCTGCGGCGTCAGCACGCTGCCGCCGACCACGACGACCAGCTCGGCTGCGACAATCAGGCCGATCAGGATGCCGACGGGCGCATATTGCAGCACGCCGGAGCGCAATTCCGCAAAATCGATGTCGAGCATCATGACGACGAAGAGGAAGAGAACCGCGACCGCGCCGATATAAACGACCAACAGTATCATCGCCAGGAACTCGGCGCCCGTCAGCAGGAAGAGGCCCGCCGAGTTGAAGAAGACGAGAATGAGGAAGAGCACCGAGTGGACCGGGTTCTTGGCCGAAATGACCATGAACGCCGACGCCACCGCGACGAACGCGAAGAGATAGAAGAAGATAGCCTGCAGACCCATCGTGGTGCCTTTTCGTCCCTCAACCAGGATCGGGCTTCACAAGCCCTACCCGTCGAAACCCGGCGGAGTGTTACGCACCGGGCATTTCATCCAGATGTCACCGGCACTTCGCTCGCTGACCAAGGGCCAGACTGAAGCAGCACCGGGAAGAATGCGTCCTGCCTCAGCGGTAGGGCGCATCCAGAGCGATATTGCGGGCGATTTCCCGCTCCCAGCGGTCGCCGTTCTCAAGCAGACGCGCTTTGTCAAAATAGAGTTCTTCGCGCGTCTCGGTCGAGAATTCGAAGTTCGGGCCCTCGACGATGGCGTCGACCGGGCACGCTTCCTGGCAGAAGCCGCAATAGATGCACTTCACCATGTCGATATCGTAACGCACCGTGCGGCGGGTGCCGTCATTGCGGCGCGGACCTGCCTCGATGGTGATCGCCTGGGCAGGACAGATCGCCTCGCACAGCTTGCAGGCGATGCAGCGCTCTTCGCCGTTCGGATAACGGCGCAGCGCGTGCTCGCCGCGGAAGCGCGGCGAAACCGGGCCTTTTTCGAACGGGTAGTTGATCGTCGCCTTCTGCTTGAAGAAATAGCGCATCGACAGGAAGAACGCCCCGACGAATTCCTTCAGGAAGACCGAATTGACGGCTGCTGAGAGACTTGCCATCGTTATTCTCCAATGACGCCAGAGGCTTGACGGGAATTGTCAATCGACATTCTCATGCCCATCCCGTCAGCTTCAGCACGAATGCGGTGATGACGACCATGGCGAGCGAGATCGGCAGGAAGACTTTCCAGCCAAGACGCATGAGCTGGTCGTAGCGGTAGCGCGGTACGAAGGCCTTCACCATGGCGAACATGAAGAAGACGAGCAGGCATTTCAGGATGAACCAGATGATGCCCGGTACCCAATTGAGGATCCAGATATCGACCGGCGGCAGCCAGCCACCGAGGAACAGGATGGTGGTCAGCGCGCACATCAGGACGATCGCGGCATATTCACCCAGCATGAACATCATGTACGGGGTGGAGCCGTATTCGACCATGAAACCGGCAACCAGTTCCGATTCCGCTTCCGGAAGGTCGAAGGGCGGGCGGTTGGTTTCAGCCAGTGCCGAGATGAAGAACACCACGAACATCGGGAAGAGCGCCAGCCAGTGCCAGTCGAGGAAGGAGGCCGGCAGGCCGATCATGGTACCGAGACCGTCATGCTGGGCATTGACGATGTCGGTCAGGTTCAGCGAGCCGACGCACAGCAGAACGGTGACGATGACGAAACCGATCGACACTTCATAGGACACCATCTGCGCTGCCGAACGGAGCGCGCCGAGGAACGGGTACTTCGAGTTCGAAGCCCAGCCCCCCATGATGATGCCGTACACTTCGAGCGACGAGATCGCGAAGATGTAGAGGATGCCGACATTGATGTTGGAAATAACCCAGCCATCCGCAACCGGCACGACCGCCCAGGTGGCAAGCGCCAGGGTCACGGCGACCAGCGGAGCGAGCAGGAAAACCGCCTTGTCCGAGCCGGCCGGGATGACAGGCTCCTTGAAGACGAACTTCAGCAAGTCTGCAAAGGACTGGAACAGACCGAAGGGACCGACGACGTTCGGGCCGCGGCGCAGCTGGACGGCTGCCCAGATCTTACGGTCGGCAAGCAGGATATAGGCGATAAAGACGAGCAGGCAGACCAGCAGCAGCAGCGACTGCGCGACCATGATCAGGCCCGGCCAAACGTAGATGGAAAAGAACGAGTCCATGGTCTGAATTACTCCGCCGCAGCCTGGAAATTGTTGCGGGCCAATGCCGAGCACTCCGCCATGACGGCGGATGCGCGAGCGATCGGGTTCGTCAAATAGAAGTCTTTGATCGGCGACGCAAACCCGGTTTTGGTCATGTCACCGGCTTTTTGTCCGAGTGCGGCAATTTCGTTCACCGAGCCGGCTGCAATCTCGTCGATCGCCGCGAAATGCGGGTAGTCAGCGTAAAGCTTTGCACGCAGCGCGGGCAGCGAATCGAAGGGCAGCTTCTTTCCGAGCACGTCGGAAAGTGCGCGCAGGATCGCCCAGTCTTCGCGGGCATCGCCCGGTGCGAAACCGGCGCGGTTGCCCATCTGAACGCGGCCTTCGGTATTGACCCAGGTTCCGGACTTTTCGGTATAGGCCGCACCCGGCAGGATGACGTCGGCATGATGCGCGCCGGCATCGCCGTGGCTGCCGATATAGACGGTGAACTTGGCGCCCTTCTTCGAGAACTCGAGTTCGTCGGCACCGAGCAGGAAGAGAACGTCCATGCCGGAAAGCTGAGCAGCCGCATCGACACCGTTCGCACCCGGCACGAAGCCGAGGTCGAGGCCGCCGACACGCGCTGCTGCGGTATGCAACACGGCGAAACCGTTCCACTCCTCCGTCAGAACGCCCACCGAACCGGCCAACTGGGCAGCGGCAGCGAGGATCGCCGCGCCATTCGGAGACGTCAGAGCCCCCTGCCCCACGATGATCATCGGGTTCTTGGCAGCGCGCAGCTTGTCGACGAAGCCGTTGGCGCCCGAAGCGAGATCGGCAAGCGTATCGGTGCCGGCACCCAGATATTCGTAAGGATAACGCAGTTCGTTGACTTCGCCGATCACGCCGATCGGGAAATTGCCGCGGCGGAAGCGTTTGCGGATGCGGGCGTTGAGGACGGCCGCTTCGAGGCGCGGGTTGGCGCCGATCAGCAGCAGAGCGCCGGCCTGTTCGATGCCTTCGATGGTCGGGTTGAAGAGGTAGCTTGCGCGGCCGAGCGACGGATCAAGCGCCGTCCCGTCCTGGCGACAGTCGAGGTTCTCCGAGCCAAGCGAACGGATCAGTTCCTTCAGCGCGTACATTTCTTCGACGGAAGCAAGATCGCCGGCGATCGCGCCGATTTTGCTGGCAGCAACGCCCGAAACGGCTGCCTTGATAGCGCCGAAGGCTTCACCCCAGGAAGCGGCTGCCAGGCGGCCGTTCTTGCGAACATAAGGACGGTCAAGGCGCTGGGTCTTCAGGCCATCCCAGATGAAGCGGGTCTTGTCGGAGATCCACTCCTCATTCACCTGCTCGTTGACGCGCGGCATGATGCGCATCACTTCGCGGCCGCGGGTATCGACGCGGATCGCCGAGCCGAGCGCGTCCATGACGTCGATCGATTCGGTCTTGTTCAATTCCCACGGGCGAGCCGTGAAGGCGAACGGACGCGAGGTCAGCGCGCCGACCGGGCAAAGGTCGATGACATTGCCCTGCAGCTCGGAGGTCATGGCGTGTTCGAGATAGGTGGTGATCTCGGCATCTTCACCGCGGCCAATCAGGCCGAGTTCGGAAATACCGCCGACTTCGGTGGTGAAGCGGACGCAGCGCGTGCAGTGGATGCAGCGGTTCATCACGGTCTTGACCAGCGGGCCGATATACTTGTCTTCGACGGCGCGCTTGTTTTCAGTGTAGCGCGAGCTGTCGATACCGAAGGCCATCGCCTGGTCCTGCAGGTCGCATTCGCCGCCCTGGTCGCAGATCGGGCAATCCAGCGGATGGTTGATCAGCAGGAATTCCATCACGCCTTCGCGGGCCTTCTTGACCATCGGCGTGTTGGTGAAGACTTCCGGCAATTCGCCGTTCGGGCCGCCGCGGATATCGCGCACGCCCATTGCGCAGGATGCCGCCGGCTTCGGAGGGCCACCCTTTACCTCGATCAAACACATGCGGCAGTTACCCGCCACCGAAAGACGCTCGTGGAAACAAAAGCGCGGAACCTCGGCACCGGCTTCCTCGCACGCCTGGAGCAGCGTGAAATGATCCGGAACTTCGACTTCCCTGCCGTCAACCTTCAGCTTAACCATCGTCTCACTTACGTCCTCAGTTCATCCCTCGAGCCGCGACTCACGGGACATAATCCTTTTTATTTCAACAGAGCTTTCGCCTGGCCGACCCAGTCGTCTCGAACGATGCGCCCTTCGAAACCCAGTTCCTTGTCGAACCGGGCGATATCCTTGTTCGTCCAGGCCGCGATCTTGGCGACGGTAACGCCCTTCTCTTTCAGAAGGCCTTCCAGCTTCGGGCCGATGCCTGAAATTCCCTTCAGGTCGCCGTCAGCCGGTTTTACCGAAACCTTCCTGGTCTTCGCTGCCGCCTTGATGACGGCCTCCGGCGCAGACGCGATGACTGCCTGTAGCGCGGGCTCGACAACCGCCGCCGGCGCAATTCCGGCTGCAAGCTTCGTGGCCTTTTTTGGTTTCGGCTTCACAGCCGCTTCCGGAATGACCATACCCACGGGCTGCACAGTCGCTTTTTGGGCAACCGGCTTACTCGCGGGCTTCGCCTTCGGCAGTTCGACTGCTTCGGCGACCACCTCGGGAGCCTTGGCGGGCTCGGCGACGACCGGCGCTTCAGCCTTGACCGGAGCCACCTCTGCCTCTTTCACAGCGCCCTGACGATTGGCCGTTTCAAGCGCCCCCTGCATCACGCCGAAGAACGCACTTGCCATTTGGTTTGCAAAACCGAAACCGATCGCGGTTGCCGCAGCCATGGCTGCGGCAGGGTTTGCCAGAAGCGGGTTAAGCGACAATGCCTCGGAAAAATACGGCAGGTCGGACATCGGGTTTGCCGGGCGCGCGGGATCGTGCGCCGGACGTTCCGTCGCCTCCGTATCCCGATCTTTGCCCGACTGTACCAATGTCGTTACTCCGCAGCTTCCAGAACGGCGCCATGCGCCGTGGCATTGTGGCTGTACTGATCGATACGTGCTTCGATCTCAGGCCGGAAATTCCGGATGAGACCTTGGATCGGCCAGGCGGCCGCATCACCCAGCGCACAGATGGTGTGACCTTCGATCTGCTTGGTCACCTGCAGCAGCATGTCGATTTCGCGCTTCTGGGCATTGCCCTTCACCATGCGCTCCATGACGCGCCACATCCAGCCGGTGCCTTCGCGGCACGGCGTGCACTGGCCGCAGCTCTCGTGCTTGAAGAAGGCCGACAAGCGGGCGATTGCCTTGATGATGTCGGTCGACTTGTCCATGACGATGATCGCGGCAGTGCCGAACGACGATTTCTTGTCGCGCATGCCGTCGAAGTCCATGATCGCGTCGCCCATGTCCTCGCCCTTGATGACCGGACAGGATGCGCCGCCGGGAATGACGGCGAGCAGATTGTCCCAGCCGCCGCGGATGCCGCCGGCATGCTTGTCGATCAGTTCGCGGAACGGGATGCCCATGGCCTCTTCGACCGTGCAGGGCTTGTTGACGTGGCCCGAGATCATGAAGAGCTTGGTGCCGACATTGTTCGGGCGGCCGATCGAGGAGAACCAGCCAGCTCCGCGACGCAGGATGGTCGGGGCAACGGCGATCGATTCGACGTTGTTGACCGTGGTCGGGCAGCCATAGAGACCCATGTTTGCCGGGAACGGCGGCTTCAGGCGCGGCTGGCCCTTCTTGCCTTCGAGGCTTTCGAGCAGGGCCGTCTCTTCGCCGCAGATATAGGCGCCCGCACCGTGATGCAGGTAGATATCGTAATCCCAGCCGTTCTTGTTGTTCTTGCCGAGAAGGCCGGCATCGTAACATTCGTCGATCGCGGCCTGCAGGGCTTCACGCTCGCGCATGTATTCGCCACGCAGATAGATATAGGCCGTGTGGGCGCCCATCGCGAAACCGGCGATCACGCAGCCTTCGATCAGCGTATGCGGATCGTGGCGCATGATGTCGCGATCCTTGCAGGTGCCCGGCTCCGACTCGTCGGCATTGACGACGAGATAATGCGGGCGACCGTCCGACTCCTTCGGCATGAAGGACCACTTGAGACCGGTCGGGAAGCCTGCGCCGCCACGACCGCGAAGACCGGAAGCCTTCATCTCGTTGATGATCCAGTCACGACCCTTTTCAAGGATGATCTTGGTGCCGTCCCAATGGCCGCGGCTCATCGCGCCTTTCAGGGACTTGTCCTTGAGGCCGTAGATATTGGTGAAAATGCGATCTTGATCCTTAAGCATGTCTCACCCTCTTACCGCGGCTTCTTGCCGAAGACTTTAATGTATTCGGCTTCACCGCCCCTGGCCAGCGCATCAGCTTGCTTGACCCAGTCGTCGCGTTCGATGCGGCCACGGAAATTCAGATAACCATCCGCCCACTCGATCTCGTCCTGCTTCCAGGCTGCAATCTGGGCGAAGGTGAAGATGCCGATATCGTGGAGGATCGACTCAATCTTCGGACCGACGCCGGAGATGAGCTGCAGATCGTCCGGAGTTGCCGGCTTGTCGATGCCCTTTGGGCGGCGAGGATCGTCGAGCGAAGGTTTTTCGGCCTTGGCTGCAGACTTCGTGGCGACCGGCTCGGCTTCGGCAGCCTTGGCGTTTGCCGCGGCAGCAGCCGGAGCGGTTACCGGCGTCTTCAACTTGGGATCGGTCTCGGGAGCCGTGTCCTTCGGACGTGCAGCTTCCGCCGGTGGAACCGGGGCTGCGTCGACGACAGGAGCCGGCTGCGGCTCGAGATTGGTGCGAACCGGCTTGATGTCTTCGAGCAGCGTCGTCGCGCCGCCTTCCGGAGCGGAGAAATCGCGGGCGATCTGCGGACCAGCCTTTACTTCAGCACCCTTGCCGGCTTCGAATGCGTCGATGATTTCTTCCAGGCGTTCCGGCGTCAGGTCCTCATAGGCATCCTTGAAGATGATGACCATCGGTGCGTTGACGCACGCGCCCTGACATTCGACCTCTTCCCACGACAGCGTGCCGTCGGCATTGAGCTCGAACGGGTCGTGATGAATCTTGTGCTGACAGACCTTCATCAGGTCTTCGGCGCCGCGCAGCATGCAGGGGGTGGTGCCGCAAACCTGGATATGGGCGCGGGTACCGACCGGCTTCAGCTGGAACTGGGTATAGAAAGTCGCGACTTCGAGAACACGGATCAACGGCATTTCCAGCCGGTTCGCCACATATTCGATCGCCGCCTTGGTGACCCAGCCATCCTGTTCCTGCGCACGCATCAGGAGCGGGATGACGGCAGACTGCTGCCGGCCTTCCGGATATTTCCTGATCGTTGCATCGGCCCAGACAGCATTCTCTTCATTGAAGCCGAATGCTGCCGGCTGCACCTTGTCTTCGGCTAATCGACGAACGGACATTCTTTTCCACGCCTTATCAGTTTATGGATCCACACCGCGAAGTCGTGAGCGTCACGAATTCGCAGGCATAGGCAGACTTGTCTTTCTGCATGAACACTATGAACTTTGTTCCGTTGGGAACGGATGCCTTGATCTCGTACCCGTCGGACAGAAGATCGCGCATCGACCTTGATCCGCCTGATGCCGTCGAGCCGTTCTGAGGCGATGTGTCCGGAGCCTTCTGCGCGAACGCAGCCGGTGCGGCAACAGCCAGGCCAGCAATGACGGTAACGGCGCGGATCATCAGCGGTCCACCTCACCGAACACGATATCGAGCGAACCGAGGACTGCCGACACGTCCGCCAGCTGGTGGCCGCGACAGATGAAGTCCATGGCCTGGAGGTGGGCATAACCCGGAGCGCGAATCTTGCAGCGATACGGCTTATTGGTGCCATCGGCGACGAGGAAGACGCCGAATTCGCCCTTCGGAGCTTCAACCGCGGCATAAACCTCACCGGCCGGCACGTGATAGCCTTCGGTGTAGAGCTTGAAATGATGGATCAGCGCTTCCATCGAGCGCTTCATCTCGCCACGCTTCGGCGGCACGACCTTGCCGTCCGTCGAGGAGAACGGGCCGGTCTTGGCATCGGAAAGCAGACGGTTGACGCACTGCTTCATGATCTTGCACGCTTCGCGCATCTCGATCATGCGGATCAGGTAACGATCGTAGCAGTCGCCGTTCTTGCCGATCGGGATATCGAATTCGAGATCCGAATAGCACTCGTAAGGCTGCGAACGGCGCAGGTCCCAGGCAGCGCCCGAACCGCGAACCATGACGCCCGAGAAGCCCCAGGCCCATGCGTCTTCCAGCTTCACCACGCCAATATCGACGTTACGCTGCTTGAAGATTCGGTTGCCGGTCAAGAGATCATCGATATCGTCGAGCTTGGACGGGAATTCGTCGCACCACTTGCCGATATCCTCGACCAGTTCATGCGGCAGATCCTGATGAACACCGCCCGGACGAACATAAGCGGCGTGCATGCGGGCACCGCAGGCGCGCTCGTAGAACACCATCAGCTTTTCGCGCTCTTCGAAGCCCCAGAGCGGCGGCGTCAGCGCGCCGACGTCCATGGCCTGGGTCGTGACGTTCAGAAGATGCGACAGGATGCGGCCGATTTCCGAATAAAGCACACGGATCAGCTGGCCGCGGATCGGAATCTGGATGTCGAGAAGCTTTTCGACGGCCAGGGAATAGGCATGCTCCTGGTTCATCGGCGCCACGTAATCGAGGCGGTCGAAATAGGGCAGTGCCTGCAGGTAGGTCTTGGTTTCGATCAGCTTTTCGGTGCCGCGATGCAGCAGGCCGATATGCGGATCGACGCGTTCCACAATTTCGCCGTCCAGTTCCAGGACAAGACGCAACACGCCGTGCGCCGCCGGATGCTGCGGTCCGAAGTTGATATTGAAATTGCGGACGTTATGTTCGGTCATGCTGCTCGCTCCATGCCGGGCGGATCACCGCGCCAAGCGGGAAAGAAGTGCGGTTGGCCGGCGCGATCGCGCCGGTCTCAGGCCTTAGCTTTTTCGTCACCCGGAAGCACGTAATCCGTACCTTCCCAAGGGGACAGGAAATCGAAATTGCGGAATTCCTGACGCAGTTCGACGGGTTCATAGACGACGCGCTTGGCGTTGTCGTCGTAACGAACCTCGACAAAACCAGTCGTCGGAAAGTCCTTGCGCAGCGGGTGACCTTCAAAGCCGTAATCCGTCAAGATGCGGCGAAGGTCCGGGTGGCCGGTGAACAGGATGCCGTACATGTCCCAGGCTTCGCGCTCGAACCAGTCGGCACCCGGATAGATACCGAAAGCCGACGGAACAGGCTCATCCTCGGCGGTCGCCACTTTGACGCGGATGCGCATGTTCTGGCGCGGCGACAGGAGGTGGTAGACGACGTCGAAGCGCTTTGCGCGCGCCGGGTAATCCACACCGCAAATGTCGATGAAGCTGATGAAACCGCATTGCACGTCATCGCGCAGAAAGGTGAGCAACGGAAGCAGGCTCTCGCCGCTCGTCGTCAGCGTCAGCTCGTCATAGGCGAGCACAGCATCATCGACGAGCGCAGGACGCGCTTCACGGATATAGGTCGAAAGCTCAATAAGGGCTTCACTCATCATTTTGTCCTCAAGCCGTCAGCGCTCGATCGTGCCGGTCCGCCGGATTTTCTTCTGCAGCAAAAGCACGCCGTAAAGCAGCGCCTCTGCCGTGGGGGGACAGCCCGGTACGTAGATGTCGATCGGCACGACGCGGTCGCAACCGCGAACGACCGAATAGGAATAGTGGTAATAACCGCCGCCATTGGCGCAGGAACCCATGGAGATAACGTAACGCGGCTCCGGCATCTGGTCATAGACCTTGCGGAGCGCGGGCGCCATCTTGTTGGTCAGCGTGCCAGCGACGATCATCACGTCGGACTGGCGTGGGCTAGCGCGCGGCGCAAAGCCGAAACGCTCGACGTCGTAACGCGGCATGGAGAGCTGCATCATCTCGACTGCGCAGCAGGCAAGACCAAAGGTCATCCACATCAGCGAGCCGGTACGAGCCCAGTTGATCAGCTCGTCGGTGGAGGTGACGAGAAAGCCCTTGTCGGCGAGTTCATTGTTGATCTCGCCGAAGAACGCGTCGTTTTCACCGATCGGACGACCGGTATTGGGATCAATGATACCCTTGGCCTGAGGCGCGACAAGGGTGCTGCCGTTATCGACTACTCCCATTCGAGCGCTCCTTTCTTCCATTCATAGATAAAGCCGATGGTCAGAACACCGAGGAACACCATCATCGACCAGAAACCGAACCAGCCCATGTCACCGAACGAGACAGCCCAAGGGAACAGGAAGGCGACTTCGAGGTCGAAGATGATGAAGAGAATCGAGACCAGATAGAATCGGATATCGAACTTCATACGGGCGTCGTCGAAGGCGTTGAAGCCGCATTCGTAAGCCGACAGCTTTTCCGAATCGGGCGCCTTGTAGGCGACGGCAAACGGCGCCACCAGAAGCGCGATACCGATCACCAAGGAGATTCCGATGAAAATCGCGATCGGGATATAGGAAGTGAGGAGTTCACTCATTGTATTCGATCCCAGCTAGCCTTGAAGCGTCTGGCGACGCTTTCTGAAACCCAATGCACGGGCTAAGCGAACGTGCATTGCAATAATGCCGTGACTAGCGCAGCCCGCGCTGTGGCGCAAGCCTTTTGAACATACCATCCTGTGCCAAAATGGAGCAATTCAAACGATTACGCCAGACCGTATCATCACAAGCACGATAGGTGCGCTTTGCAACGGGCGGAAGACATGCCGATCAACCAGCAATAGGGATCAGCAGACACGGAGGATTTATGAGAAAAATGGCGCGAGTGACGGGGCTCGAACCCGCGACCTCCGGCGTGACAGGCCGGCACTCTAACCGACTGAGCTACACCCGCGCATATTGCCGCATGCGGCAAACCCGACGGCCGAAACCGAAAGGCAGAATTCGAGGAGGAGAATGGCGCGAGTGACGGGGCTCGAACCCGCGACCTCCGGCGTGACAGGCCGGCACTCTAACCGACTGAGCTACACCCGCACTTTTATCTCCAGGACCTTCGCCCTCCGAAGGGCGAACCCTCCGCTCCGGGCGGCCTCGACCGCTCGGTTGGCGGCTTACTAGGAGGTTCGCGTTCGGGTGTCAAGCAGGCTTCAAGACAAAAGAATGACGGCCGGACGCTTTCCACACCCCTGCCCTTGTCACGCCGACGTTCTGTAAGGCTCTCCCCAAAATTTTCAAAAAAACATCATGAAGGCTCTTGCGGTTTTTCCACGATCCGCATAGATCACGGCCACCGACGCGGCGGACGAATGATCCGAAACGCGAACGGGCGATTAGCTCAGTTGGTAGAGCGCCTCGTTTACACCGAGGATGTCGGGAGTTCGAGTCTCTCATCGCCCACCATTTTTCCCTGAATGTCAGATTTGTTTTCTTCACGCATTTCCAGGTATTCTTGGTGATATCTGGCCGTTGTGCGGTCGGAATCCCTACAACTGCAGCCAGACTTTATTGCGTTGCAATGAACTCGCTATAAAGTGCCGTCATGCGCGGCATTTAACTTGCCGTAGCCCACAATTGACGGCGGAACAGCGATGATTTGGCCTATGACCCTCGGAACCTCGAATAAATCTCGCAGCTTTTATTCCGCATTCGTCGCTACGTTTGTCAGCCTTGCCCTTGCGCACCAAGCAGGCGCCGCCGAGCCTTTGGTTTTCTGGGCAAGTGATCCGGTTCAGCCTGGACAGACTGTACAGGTAAGCGGTTCGGGATTCGCAGAAGTCGACAGAGTCGAAGTTTCAAGGCTGGATGATTCTGCTGCCGATCTGAAAAAGTCCGCAGCGACGCAGGCGGAAATATTGGGGAAATCGGAAAATACGCTTTCCTTTGTTCTCCCCGCCCAGTTCCAGACTGGTGTTTTTTCCGTTTCGGCTCAGTCCGGCGCCGATCGCGCCGTTTTTCAAATCAATGCGCCCGACATCTATTGGAGCCAGGGAGACCGCGGGACCGCGGTGACGCCCGGGGGATGGCTGCGTATTTCGGGCCGTAATATCGCAATCAAAGACGGCTCCGTAGCACAATTGACCTCGACCGACGGCAAGGCTACCGAAATCAGGGCCACCACGCCGGATATGTGGTCCGCGACCTATCCCATTCCAGAATCACTCAAGACCGGCGTCTATCAGGTCAAGCTTTGGAACGGCGCGGGCGATCTGTCCGCCTGGCGTGATGCGGGAAAAATTGTCGTGGAGGCGTCTGCGCCCACCGATAGGCCGGTCATGGAGCTTTTTGCCAACCAGCCAGACGCACCGTCCAATAACGATACGGCGCGGATCAATGCGTCCCTCCAGGCGCTGAGCAGACGCGGCGGCGGCACCCTGCTTCTGCACTATGGAGTCTATCGCTTCACGGATTCTCTGACCATTCCCGACGGCGTCAGTTTGAAGGGTGAAGGCTCCGGCCTTGTTACCCTGATCTGGAAGGACGCCGACACGCCTCCCGATTCGCTGATCCAGGGGGTGCGGGATTTTGCAGTCGAAGACCTGACGATCTACGCCCAACGGCATTTCCACATTGTCAAAGGCGGCCTTGATCTGGCGTCCGGCGCAACTGTCGGACAGAACATTACCATTCGAAACGTCATCGTCCGCGCCAGCGCGTTTACCGGTCACCTGCAAAAAGATCAGTTGCGGGAGAGACTTGAGCCGATGCAACGTCACCGACGCGACGGCGTCGTCGGACTTCTGTTGGGCGGCCGCAACATTCGAGTCGAGGGCTGCGATATATTGACGTCGATGCGACCGATCGTTCTGACGCAAACAGCTGGCGCCTATGTCACCAACAATACGTTTCGTAACGGCCGTTTGGGCTGGTACGGAATTTCGGCGCCCGATGGCGTGATTTTTGAGAACAACCGCATCGTTGGCCACGACATGCAAGCGGCTGGTGGAGGAATCAATACATTCGACGGGCCGTTTGCCCGCAATGTCCTGATACGCCACAACAGCTTTGAAACGATACTGGGTTGGGATCGGGAAGCCATGACCTCGGATGGTCCTGGCGGTTACTATCGGGGAGCGGTCACGGTAACGTCCCCCAACACGGTCAAGATAGCGAACCCAGAGGGTTTGGGCACTCGAAAAGACGGCAATTGGACGGGGCCGGTTTTTTTGTGCTGCAAGGGCGCGGTCTGGGCCTATTAGCGCATGTCGTACGGCACCAAGGCGATTCGCTGGAACTGGATCGGGATATCTCCGGTCTGATTGACGAGAAGTCCGTTGTCTCCATCACAAGCATGCAGGAAAACTTCCTCGTCATCGGCAACAGCTTTACCGATACGGGACCTGCCCAGATATTCGGCACTGGCTATAAGCATGTCTTTGCGGAAAACAGCACAGAGCGCAGCAGCGGCCTCGTTGCGACCGCGCTCAATTATTATCAGGCGCAGCCCAATTTCTATATTCAGTTTCTCGACAACAAGATTGCTTCCGTTCCTTTGGTAAGGTCATCAGCAATCGACGCCACCGGGCGGCAGTTCGAAGGCAATACAACCCTGCTTACGCTCGGGATCGTCATCCGTGGCAACCAGTTGCAATCCGGCTCATCAATTATCGTGGACGGCCGATCGCGCCAGTTCCCCGCGGTTCGCAACGTCCTCATTGAAGATAATCAAGTCGAATATAACGACATAGGCGTCAACATCGGATTAGGCGTGGAAGATCTGATATTGCGAAACAATAAATTCAAAAATGTTCAGACGCCTATAAAACGACTGTCCTCCCAATAAGATAGCTTAGACTTTCTCACCTGTTAAAAAATTATCTTTAAGCTGATATCGAGCTCATATCACTCTAAATCATCCCCGCCTGCCAGCCCGTCCCTACAATCGGACATTACGAAGCGCATGCCACGGAAAGACTGCGTCTTCGTTTTGTTTGACAGGAGACCGAAATGGCAGCCCATCTTATTTCAAGCTCTTATTCCCGCGGACGATGCTCAAGTCCGCCGCTCAGTTGCTGGCGAAAGCCCCCAATTCAGCATTTCGGACAGTTGCGACATGAAGAACCTCGCAACATCGGGTGCAATAGCAGCGTAGCCAAGGCGCTAGCTGCTTACCGAATAGCGTCGTGATGCTTCTCTTGGATGTAGGCATCTGCGGTCTTTCTGCTCTGCAACGAGCACAAAGCGCCATTCCCCAGCACATCAATTTCAGTCCCAATGCACCACTGACCTCTGACGCCACAGTCGGCTATGTCGTTGGTGCTTTTTTCACGGAGCCTCCAGTGGATATTACCTATACCCTTACTGACGATCAGAACTCCAACCTAGAAGTCGTCGGCAACGAAATTCGCGTGGGCGGCGACCTCGGTGTCGGAACCTATACGCTGACAGTCATCGCCTCCAACGAAACCGGATGGTCGCAGACGATCACCCAGACGCTCAGTGTCGAAGAGCCCATCCCGTCATGGGTTCCCCGCGATCACCTTGGTGCCCCCGTTCCTTTCGTTCTCGACGCAGAGAACAATCGCGGCTGGTATAACGAGACCGTATATTCATCTGAGACAGATTTCCTGACCACGCCAGGCGTTTCCGGCATACGCACCTCCGGCGTGCGCACGTTCGGCCCTTACGATATCCCCGGCGCTGCGAACGAGTTTCCCGGCGTCGCCGATCTTTCGGCAACGACAGCGCTAACCGCCGTGGGGAGCGGCTCATCCATCGCCTCGGTCGGCGGGGAGCTTGAATTGACGTCGGGTGGTAGCGGCGCTCGCTGGCGCTTCAATCTGCCGCTTTTACGCAAGGCCTATCGTTGGCGTCTCAAGGGCCGGCGCGGGACGAATACGAGCGGTCAGCTCGCCCCGGCATCGGCGCTCAACCTCGGTATGACGGGAGGAATTTATATCGGCGCGAACTTCAATTCGGTCATGGGGGAACAGTCGGTGATCGTACCGTCGGCATCTTCCGGCCAGCGCTACGCCGGCGTCTACCAGGCAAATTCCACGACAGGCACATCATATTTCGACGATGTAGTCCTGACGGAAGTCAAGCCTTTCGCTCAATTCAATCAGGCGGAAGGAACGATCGTTATCGAAGGCATTGCCGATAGCTCAGGTACCGATCAGGTTCTGTTTGAGTTGAGCAATACGCTTACAGGGCAAAGCGGAGATCGCGACTACATTCGCTTTACACGCTCAGCCTCAACCGGCCAGATTTCGGGCTCAGTTTTCGCCTTCCAGACCAATGTCTGGGCGGAGGGCGCGAACATGGCCACGGTCGCAAACGGCGCCCCCATCCGGATTGCGATTGCCTGGAAGGATGCCGTGTTTACCGCGTGCGTGAATGGCAGTGCGCCTTTCGTCAAGACAGGAGCAACGCAGATCGAAAGCTATGCAATTATGCGTTTTGCCGGCAATCTGGCCGGCAATGCATGGAGCGGCTTCCGAAAGGGATGCTATATTCCTCAACAGCAGCCTAACTGGTGGCTACAGCATGCTTCAACCCATTTCGATGCAAGCGACATCTGGGCAGAAGGCGATAGTTATACGGCTGGCGCCAATGGTGTCTCGCTCTCTGGTGCCGTCCGCTCGGATAGCGGCCGTACGGTCATCAATACTGCTGTCGGCGGCTCCACATTGGTACAGGTCCGTGACCGCCTGCTCAGCAGCCCCTCCATCAAAGGGAAACCTCTTATCATCTGGGACGGATCGGCAAACAGCTATACCTCAGTTGCCTATACTTGTGGCTTGATCGACGACATTATCGAATGGCATGGCGACGCAGCCAAGATCATTTTCGTGCCGAGCGTATCGGTGGGGCCGTCGTCGAACGGGATTAAAACGTCCTACACATCCGATATGGAAACCATCCGCGATTACATTGCGGCAAGCGGGGTCCATAGCTTCGATCCTACGCCACTCATGAATGCACTTGCGGCAGGATCTGCTCAGGATCTGAAAGACATTTCGGCCGGAGTCGTCTGCCAGTCGCTGTTACAGGACACCGTCCATCTGACTAATGCCGCAATGGCTGCCGTTGCTGACGAAGTCGTTGCGCTGATTGTTGCAAACGGACTTTAAGGCTCATTCGAAATGACAACGGGCGGCGTCTTCGTCGCCCGTTGTCACCATCCGAGATATCGATCAACGTGCGTGAAAATCTTTCCGAAGCGACGGCATCTCTCCCCTCAGAAGATTAGCGACCACAGGTAAATATCGGTCAATCAGCAATGCAGCACAGATGGAAAAAACGCCGCCGATTAGTACCTGCCAATAGGGCAACGACGCCGTCACCCCCAGAAGGCCAACGAGTATCGCCGTCACCTTCAAGAAAATCGGATGTATTATATAAATCATCAACGAACAATCACGACCAATTTTCACTAGCGGGTCCCAAGCCTGCCTCTGCGTCTCGCTGGCCCAGAGAATGGCCCCGACAGCTATGGCGAGACTGCCCAGTGAATATTGTCGGTCAAATATGCTTGTTTGGATTTTCGAATAAAAAAGCGTCTCTGCGAAGCAGACCAGCACTCCGCTTGCGAGCAAAACTAACGCGCCGGAGGAGTTAGGCCGCCAGCGGCGCCAATCCACCAGCAGAAAACCGACCCACATAAGCGGCCCAGCCATCAGGAAGCGACAAAAACGCGCGATCGGGATATATTTTGGATCGAATGATGAAACTATATCGAAAATGTGAGCCAACAAAATGAAGGTCACAGAGACTACAGTAATATATTTTCTCGAAATCTCCAGTTTAGGGATCAGCAAAAACGTGAGCAGTCCCACGACCAGCGAGCTCAAAAACCATAAATGAAACCACGCTCCGGATAAAATTATCTTCACATCCATTGCAGTAATGCCATCGAAAGCAATTAAAACCGGAATATAAATTACATTTGCCGCAATTAAAATTACGATCAATTTACGTAATCTGTCAGTCGTCACGACCGGCAGACCCGATTCCGATCGTAGGAAATATCCGGTCAGAAGAAAGAAAAATGGTACGGCCCACCGCATGAGAAAACGCAGGAACTCCCCCATATCGGGCGACGGTCGCGCAACGAATGAGACATGTACGAAGATCACGCCGATCGCTGCGAAAAATCGCATGACATCCAGCATCGCCAGTCTTCTATGGCTGCTCGTTAGCGTCATTTTATCTCCAGACTCGACGGGAATCAGGCCAGACGCCCTACAGCTTAAGCTTCGTCAGGCGTGCGAGTTCGGTTCGCTTTTCTTCGGCTGTCGGCAAATGTCGGATCGCTTTATCAAACTCCAGTACCTTTGCGCCAACAAGGAAACGATACCAATAACCCTGCAAAAAATGATAGATGAGGCCTTCTCGTCCGTCTAAAAAACCAAGCTGAAAAATATACCGGTACAAAAAATAGGCCAGACTTGAGGCCGGAAACGGGATTTTATTATAAACCCTCTCCTTGACAAATCGCTTCAGTGATGCCTGTAACGAAGATGTCTCACTTTTCAACGAAACGTCTTCAGAAAACAGACTATAACGCCGATTGAGGACATCGACGGCTTCGCGAGCCGCATACTTGTTATGCTTGTCGGTAAAGAAACCCAGATCATTCAGGTTATGGTCGGAAAACGGAGCGTCGAAGAGTACCGTACGGCCTCCCCAGACCAGAATATGTTCATCCATCCACCGGTCTTCCACGCGTCCCTGCCCCTTGCGCCAAATGCGTGTTAGGATGAGCGGGTACCGCCCGCCATGTCGGACCCATCGATCAAGGAAGATGTGTTTGCGCTTTAAATTGACTCCGGCAACATCGGCTCCGAGAGCAGGCAATTTATCTCTAATCTCCGAAGCCAATTCGGATTCGATCACCTCGTCCGCGTCAAGTCGCATGACCCATTCAGCGGTGATGGCAGCGTTATCAAGACCCCATTGGAATTGTTTTGCCTGGTTCACGAATGGGTTCTGAAGGACGACAGCGCCAAGCGAAGCGGCGATCTCGACAGTGCGGTCCGATGAAAACGAATCTACGACGAAGATTTCGGCCGCGATTGTGCGGACGCTCTCGATAGCTCGCGCGATATGCTGCTCTTCGTTATAAGTGAGAATGACAACAGCGAGATTGCTCAAGCGGCCGCTCCGTTGATCATGCGCTTCCTGATGGGCTTAGCTGGGCTGCCGGCATAAACCGTAAATGGCTCCAGGTTCTTGAATGCCACGGCGCGGGCACCAAGTACTGCGCCTTCCCCTATCGTCACACCTGGACCGACAAATGCTTCCGCAGCGACCCAGGCATTTGCCTTGATCGTGATTGGCTTCACGATGAGCTGAAAATTTGGATCGTCGATATCGTGCGTACCTCCACAAAGGTAGGCGCCCTGAGAGACAAGCGCATAAGCGGCTATCTCGATACGATCCATGCAATAGCAATTCACCTCCGGAGCGAGGCAGGAATATTCTGCCATTTTAAGATTGCGGGGATACCAAACGCGAACATTTGGATAAATCTTTGCCGTTCGGTGGATATCAGCTCCGAAAGCGTTCAAGAGAAACCGCCGCCAGCCGTAAAGAGGTACCGGCGTCCAAACGGCAAGCATGGTCCAAGCAAGATTCCAGGCGAATCTTATCAACCGATGCCGTTTGGAGAAACTGGGGCCTCCATCACGCGGCTTCGATTGTTTGTGGTCAAGCGGTGTCATTGCCGGACATCTCTCACTCGTTGTGAAGTAATCTCCATCGAGCCCGTACTTTCTCGATAGAGCGCCAGCAGCGCATCTCCGACCTTCTGCCTAGAATATAACTCCCGGACAATCTCCGCTCCACGGGCACCCATCCGATCTCGATCAACAAGGCTCATGCGGCTTGCCTCAAAAAGGCTTGCGACGATCTCATGGCGATTGAACCCGGTTTCTAACGCCGCCTCACGGCTAAATCCCACAGAGAGGTTGCACTCCGGTGTCATGATTACCGGGATGCCCGCACTCCATGCTTCCAATATTGCTACAGGCAGCCCTTCACTTTTCGAAGGGAGAACAAAAAACGAAGCGGCAGCAAGCGTTCGGCTTTTTTCCTCGCCATATTGGGGGCCGGCAAAAAAAACGTTGCCGAATTGCACATTCACTTGCTCCAGATGCGCCTCAAACCCGGTCAAGCCATCTATCCAACCGCAGAACACAAGCACTGAACCCTGCGCAAATTCGCTGTTACTCTGGCATAGATCTGCCCAAGCATCTAAGAACTCGATACATCCCTTTTTCTCGTGAATGCGCCCCAAAAATACATAGGTCGTTTTACCTTCAAACGAGGAACGCCACCATGACGGTCGTTCCGAATCCTTTGAAAAGGGCATCACGTAATTGGGGATTTCTTTGACAATCTGGGACTTGGAATAATGCGCGACAGCGCTGCGTTCTTTTTCCGTCAGAATTTGAAGCGCTGCAGCGCGTTTCAAAAAACGATCCTGATAGAGCCACGATATTAGCTTCTTCAATTTACTTGACCGTGAAACAATCCAATCTCCTCAAAATCCTCTTTTCTGGAATAATATCTGATACTTAGCCGGAAAATAGAGCATCCAATACGCTGCTGGCGAAGCTCTGTCGAGCCACTCGCCGGCGGCAAATCTCTCATCGCGCGACTTCTGCTGCATATATCCGGCATTTCGAAGAGAAATTGCCGGGTCACGGCATTGTTAATGTTCCTTTAGGGAGCCATTTCCCATTGTCGATTTGATTCTGGAATCGGAGACGGCAAGGCGCATGCGGAAATGGATTGACTGGTTTTCAGGCCAACGGCAGGAGCCGCCGCCTCAATCCAAGCGCCGGAGGATAGACCTCGGCGCCGCCGCTCCGGCCTATCCGATTTATGCCATTGGCGACGTACATGGTTGTCTCGATGAGCTGAAGGCAGCCGAAAGCCGCATCAAGGCGGATATCGATGCGACCTCGCGCCAGGGGCTTGTGGTTCTGCTTGGCGACTATGTCGACAGAGGTCCGCGATCCCGCCATGTTCTCGACTATCTGATCCGGCCAAGCGAATTCGGCCTGAAGCGGCTGCCGCTCTGCGGCAATCACGACGACGTCTTCCTGCGCTACCTGGACCAGCCGAAAGCCTATGCGGAATGGCTGGGTCTTGGCGGAGAGCAGACGCTGATGTCCTATGGCATCGATCTGCATCACGTCGGTACGCGAAGCAAAAGCAAGGGTCCCCAGATGGAGGACCTCCTGGCCGAAGCCGTGCCTGCCTCCCATCGCAACTTCCTGACCGAGCTTCCGATCAGCCTCAAAGTCGGCGGCTTTCTTTTCGTCCATGCCGGAATCAAGCCAGGTATTCCTCTCGAAGACCAGCGCGACGAAGACATGATGTGGATTCGTGAGCCGTTTCTGGCCGAAGGCCCCAAGCTGCCGCTGGTCGTCATCCATGGCCACACACCGAAACCCGAACCCGACCGCGGGCCGGGACGGATCGGCATCGATACCGGCGCCTATTACACCGGCAAGCTCGCCGTGCTGAAGATCGAGGGCGAGCGCGCCATCATTCTCTGACGCATCCGCCGATCAGATCAGCCAAGCCGGAACCGGTACCACCAGTTCAGAAAGGGCTTGATGAAAGGCCCGTAAAGACCGAGCGCGGTCAGCGCGAAACCGAAATAGAGTTTCGGCCTCTTGCGATCGATCGCGCGGACGATCTTCCTTGCGACGGCATCCGCGCTCCAGGGTGCGACTGCGCCCATCAACATCTGCGCCTCGCGCGGTCGCTTGGCGATCTCCCGCTCGAATTGCGGCGTCATTGTATCGGGAGGAAAACAGAGGCTGATCGTCACCCCCGTTCCGAGCGCCTCGAAGGACAATGCTTCGGCGAAGCCGGTCAGCGCCGATTTCGACGCGCAATAGGCGGTATAACCATAGATGCCGATCAGCGCCGCGCCAGACGAGATGATCATGATCCGGCCCTGCCCTCGCCTCTTCATGCTGGAATAAACCGCACGGACGGAATTGGCGATGCCGAGGACGTTGGTCGTCACCTGATAGTCGAAAGCTTCGCCGGGCAATTCGTCGAAGACGCCCGGATCGACAATGCCGGCCGACGTTACCAGGATGTCGCAGGGCCCGAAAGTCTCTTCGGAGGTCTTGAAGACCGCTGCGATATCCGGACCTGCGCCTGTGTCGGCAGATCCGATGTGAATATTTTCTTCGGGAATATTGCTGATGTCGACCAGATTGCGACGGGCCTCCACAAGCCGCGCATCGTCTCGCCCTATCAAGGTTAGTCGAGCACCGCGCAGGCCGTAGATACGGGCAACCTCAAGCCCTATTCCGCTCGATCCGCCGGTGACGATGACGTGCATATCCGACCGCCCCCAGCTTCAGTTGGTCAAGGCTTGCCGCCGCTTGCCTGCATCATCGGCGCCAGCTGCATGACCTTTTCCACGTCAAGCGACGCAAGGCCGAAATTGCTGGCATGAAGCTCTTTCAGCTTCGCTGCGGTCACTTCCACCGAGTGGCGGATCTGCTCTTCCGTGTGGTCGCACGTGATGAAGAAGCGTAGCCGAGCCATGCCTTCCGGCACGGCGGGATGAATGATCGGCAGGACGTTCACACCCTCTTCCAACAGGACGTTGGACAGCTGCACGGCCCTCAGCGAATCTCCAACGATCACCGGCACAACGGAAAAGCCGAGGCTGAGACCAGTATCGAGGCCAGCCGCCTTGGCATATTCCAGGAAAAGCGCACCATTGCGATGCAGCTTCTCTGTGCGCTCCGGCTCGTTACGCAGAATATCCAGGCCGGAACGCGCCGCAGCCGCCAATACCGGCGCCAGGCCGACGCTGTAGACGAAACCGCCGGCCTCGGCCTTCAGCACATCGATCAAGGCCTGCGAGCCTGCGATATAGCCTCCGCAGCTCGACGTCGTCTTTGACAGTGTGCCCATCCAGATATCGACCTCGTGCGGATCGACACCGTAATGCTCGAACGTCCCGCGGCCCGTCTTGCCGAGGACGCCGAGCGCATGGGCTTCGTCCACCATCAGCCAGAAACCGTAGCGGGACCGCAATTCCACAAGCGCCGGCAGATCGGTGATATCGCCGTCCATCGAGTAGACGCCTTCGACGATGACCATGATCCGGCGGAACTCGGACGAAAGCGTGCGCAGCACCGATTCGAGGTTCTCGATATCGTTGTGGCGGAACAGACGACGGGTCGCGCCCGACTGCTTGATGCCGGCAAGCGCGCTGTTGTGGATGAACTCGTCATGGATCACCAGATCCTGCGGCCCCATCAGACAGCTGATCGACGCGACATTGGTCAGATAGCCGCTGACGAAGCAGACGGCGGCATCGACGCCATAAACCGTCGCAAGCTCTTCTTCGAGTGCGGTGTGGATCGGCCTTTCACCGGCGACCACCCGGCTTGCAGACGCAGATATGCCGAACTGGTCGATCGCCGCCTTGGCCTTCTCGATCGTCTGCGGGTCCGTATTAGTGCCAAGATAGTCGTAGGAAGCGAAATTGATGAATTCGCGGCCGCCCATCGCGGTTGTCGCGCCTGCCGCCCGGTCATGGGAACGGTAGAAGGGGTTTGCGACACCCGTCACCTCACCAACCGTACGCTGGAACTGTACCCGCTGATATTCCGGAAGATCTTCGAAGCGCTGGACCTGGCGCACCGGCGCCTGTGGCTGGCGGCTGAGCCGCGCAGCACGATTGCGACCGGACGATTCGTTTGCCTGGCGCATTTTATCCAGCAAACCGCGCTTGCCCTCAGCGCCGAGCCCTGAGGGTTTTCCGTCATCCGACTTGTTATTCATCACTGAGTCGCTGCTTTCTGGGTAACCGAGTGTCGCTTGACGAGGCTGCCGACAGCTTCGTTCTGAGCGGAGGCATCTTCCGCCGGCTCGTCGCTATGCTTCGACACACGCTCACGAAGGCGAGTTACCACGTCACCGACCGTGGTGTCGTCGCCGACGCCACTCAACGGAATATCAAACCCTGTCTTCTGCTGGAAGCCCATGCCGAGCTCCATCGCCATCAGACTGTCCAGACCGATCTCCTTGAGGATCTTATCCGGGGTCACCGAATCTTCAGTCACGCGCAGGATCGAGGCGATCTCGGCCGCGACGAGCTTGTGCAGAAGCTGCTGGGCTTCTTCAGCCGACTTGCCGGCGATCAGCTCTTCCAGGTCGATCGTGTCTCCATCGCTCGATGCCGTATTGCTGCCGGCATGACGGAGAAGCGTTTCGAAGATCGCCGTCTTGGAAATCGGCAGCATGCGCACCGCATTCCAATCGACTTCGGCGATCATGACCGCCGCCGCGTCGATCTGACCCGTGTCTTCGACGATATATCGCTCGACCTGTTCAAGCGCCTCGCGCGCCTTCATCGCCGTCTTGCCGATGCGCTTCGAAAGCAGCTCGTTGACCTCGGCGTTGCGGGCGAGGAACCCGGTATCGGCAATCGCGCCGAAACCGACGGCAAGCGCCGGCAGGCCTTCAGCCCGACGCTGCCGCGCCAGACCTTCGAGATAGCCGTTGGCGATCACGTAGTTCGACTGGCCCGGGTTTCCGAGCATAGTCGTTGCCGACGAGAACAGCAGGAAGAGTTCAAGCGCGTCACCCGACGTCAGGCGATGCAGGATTTCAGCCCCCTTCACCTTCACGTCGACGACGGGCTTGTTGCGCTCCGGCGTCAAGTTGGAAATCAGCGCATCGTCCAGCACCATGGCGGCATGGATGATGCCCTTCAGCGGGCCTTCGGAACGCAGTTCCTTCAGGAGCGCGTCGGCCGCCGCTTCATCGGTAATATCGCAGGCGTGAACGGTCGCAAACGTACCCTTCTTCTGCCATTCGGCGATCGCCGCAAGCGTCTCGGCGTCCGCGATGCCGCGGCGCGAGCAGAGCGCGATGCGCGAGACACCCTTGGAAACGAGCCAGTCCGCGGCCGCGAGACCAAAGCCGCCAATGCCGCCCGCCACGAGGAAAATACCCTCCGGCGAATAGCGCAATGACTTGCCCGGAGCAGCAAGAACCTGATCCCTGCCGCTGACCGGAGGCCGGACGACGATCTTGCCGATATGGCCGGCATTCTGCATCAGGCGGAAAGCACTGCCGATCTCATCATGCGCGAAGGCACGATAAGGAAGCGGCGAAAGCTTTGCTTCGCTGAACAGACGTCCGATTTCCGCGAAAATCTTCTTGGTCACGGCCGGTAGGTTCACCAACAGCTGGTCGGCGTCGATGCCGAAATAGCTGATGTTGCGGCGGAACGGCCTCAAACCGATCTTGCGGTCCGAATAATAATCGCGCTTGCCGAGTTCCAGGAAGCGGCCGAACGGCTTCACCAGTTCGATGCTGCGCTCCATCGCTTCGGAGAAGAGCGAGTTGAGCACCAGATCGACGCCTTCGCCTTTGGTCACGCCGCGCACGCGGGCGACAAAGTCCAACGAACGGGAATCGAAGATGTGATCGGCACCCAGCGCTTCCAGGAAACGGCGCTTTTCGACCGTCCCTGCCGTGGCAATGACCGTCGCGCCCTTGAGCTTGGCGATCTGCAGCGCAGCCAAGCCGACGCCGCCGGCGGCGCCGTGGATCAGGATCGTTTCGCCGCGTTCGATATGGCCGAGCTGCACCATGGCATAATAGGCCGTCAGGAAAGCAACCGGCACCGTGGCGGCGGCTGCGAAGTCCAGGCGGTCGGGGAACTTCGTGACACCGTCGCGACGAACCTTCACATGGGTCGAGAATGCAGCCGGCGCGATACCCATCACACGGTCGCCCGGAGCGAGATCGGTCACGGAAGAGCCGACCTGCACAACGCGGCCGGAAAGCTCCATGCCAATTGTCG
Source organism: Neorhizobium populisoli (assembly GCF_019430945.1). Taxonomy (GTDB): domain Bacteria; phylum Pseudomonadota; class Alphaproteobacteria; order Rhizobiales; family Rhizobiaceae; genus Neorhizobium; species Neorhizobium populisoli. Next base: position 612,742 of record NZ_JAHYCB010000001.1, read on the forward strand.
CGCCTGCGAAGCCGTCTTCCAGAGCCTCTTCCGGCAACAGGCCCATGGCCCACATAACGTCACGGAAGTTGAGACCCGTCGCCTCTACGGCGATAACGACTTCTTCGCTTGCGGGCGCCGGCAGGTCGCAGGCTTCCCAGGCAATGCTGTCGACGCGGCTGGCAACCAGCTGGCGGATCGTGGCTGCCTTGAAATCGCTGACCATCACATCCGACGTTGGGAACGGACCGCTGGCGGCCCGCACTTCACGCAGGTTACCGCCGGCGATCATCCATTCACGGTTGATCGCCGCTTCGGAGAAGATCGCTTCGATCGCATGTGCGGTCGTTGCCTCACCCGTTTCGGCATCCAGGAGATGGACATCGACGGTGTCGTACTCGTTCTGCAACACGCGTGCGAACGTCCAGAGGCCGGCATTCGCGGCATCCGTCCGGCCCTCGGCAAGCGGAGAACCGCCGGGGGCAACGATGACGATTTCCGGGCGGCCGGCAGAAGATCCAGCCTGTCGCAGATGCGCAGACAGGGTTTCCGCCAGAACACCAAGCCGGTGTAGGCGATCCTGAGAAAGGGCCGAAGCCGCACGGTTGCCCAGACGCTCCGCACCATAAACGATGCGGATCGGCCCCTGGAAACCGTTCAGAGCAGCCTGCAAAGCGTCCTGGCCACAATCGGCGCGGAGGACCTGCACCTTGCCCTTGGCAAAGGTCATCGTCCGGCCCGCCTGCTCCGCGAGGAGCAGCACGCTACCTTCAAACCCGGCGGCCTTTTCCGCTGCCTGGCTTTCCGACTGCGCGGTGGTGACGATCAGCGAACCTTCAGGGTAGACACGCTCAGAGACGTCCGGCTTTGCAAAACCAAGCGAGGCGAAAATTTCTTCGACCTGCCGGATTGTGTTGAGCTGGCCAATCGGGAAATCAGCGGATTTGGTCTTTTCGAACCAGCCTTCGGACTGGCCGAAGACGAAGTCATGAAAGGCCGAGGGCGCACGGTCCGCAAAAACCAGCCGCGTACCTGCCGAAGCGGCCGCACGGATTGCCGAACGAATGCCATCATGCCCGGCCAGCAACGTGCGGGTCTGCACACCGGCGGCCACGACGAGATCCGCAACCGGCAGAACCGTCAACTTTGCGGTATCCGGCAGGAGCACATTCACGTCGTTCTCGAAGGCGATTTCCATCGTCCGGCGAACACTTTCGCGCGGTTCGAGGATAACCAGCGAGGCACCGTTGGCAGAAGCGGCAGCGGCAAGGCGGCGGCTCATGGTAATCGAGGTAGAACCCGCTTCCAGAACATGGCGAATACGGCCCTTGCCAGCTGCCAGGGCCTGTTCGACGGCATCTACAACTGCTGTGAAATGCCGGCTTGCAAGCGGAGAATGGACCAAAACATGATCAACGGTCGCCTCGCTCGTCGTGTCGAGCTTGTCGCCGTCGTCACGCCGCGCAGCGACCGACATCCGCTCCAACGCATCGCGATAGGCATTGTTGATCATCACGGCTTCGGCGACGCGGCCCGCGTCCTCGCGATAGATTTCCTGCAGGATCTCACTGACGGGCGGCAGGGTAAATTCACGCGGCACATGCCACTCGCCCTCATCCGCCGTTGCGATGCCTGCATCCTCAAGGATGAAGAAACAGCTGGTCAGGAAGGCGCGGAAGGCGCCATCGCCTGGAAGGCGGCGCGTGGAAACAATGCCACGATGGTCAGCCAGAAGTGCCGCGATCTCATGACAGGCTCGGTAGATGGCCGCATCGATCAGAAGGGTCGCATTGTCCGGATTACCCGCTGTGGAAGGCGCGAACGGTGCGAGAGCATGGAGAGAACCTGCAGCCTGCGTCACGGTCAGAGCGGACGGCACGCTGTCATAGTGGAAGGCCACGGATGCAAGCGTGTGATGTCGTCTCAGCGCGGTACGGCGGAAACGGCAATCGTCGAACGTCGCGATGTGGTTGCCCGCCGCATCGAACATCTGGAAGCGGACCTTGATCGAGAAGCCGCTGAAGCGTTCGATCTCGATCGCGGCGCGGGCGATACGGCCGGTCGCGCCCGACACCTTGACGGAGCCGAAACGGACCGGAATGTACGGCGAACCGGCTTCGCTGCCCGACAGCTGGTCGAACAGAGCGACCAGACCGTGGAACGCGGCGTCGACGGAAAACGGATTCAGGTTGTATTCGATGAAGGGATGAGCGGCGGCCATGGCCGGCTTCAAATCCACTTCGATGAAATTCCGGCCATAAGAGCGGGCTTCCGAAAGCAGCTGGAAATGCGGCCCGTATTGCAGGCCGAAACGCTCGGCTGTCTCATAGGCCTGACGCGCGCCAACGATCGAAGGCTGTTCGCCGTCAGGCTTCTTCAGCACGGCCTCGCCTTCGCCTTCGATCGGCCGGCGGCTGCGCGCAATCGCATGCACCGTCCAGTCGTCGTTGCTCAGACGTTCGCGCGAGCGGATTTCGATATAGCCCGTCTCCGGCGACAACAATGTCGAGAGCTCGACGATGCGGTCCTGCCGTAGTTCGAGCGGCCTCACGATCTCGAGATTGGTGACCTCGGCTTCGGCAGTGCCGTAGTAGCGCTGCGCTGCCGTCACAGCGATTTCGATGAAACCACTGCCCGGGAGGATAGCACGGGAATCAACGACATGTTCCGCCAGATCGGGGAAAAGCCGAGCGTCGATATGATTCTTCCAGTGCGCCGCATTGGGGTCGGAACGCCAGCCGAGCAGCGTGAATGGCTTCCTGCCTTCTCGGCCGAACACGTCGAGTTCGTCCGTGGTCGACGGGTTTTTCAGCTCGATCGGCTCGAACGGCAGACGCGGCAAATTGACGAAAGCATTGCGCTTGCCACTGTGCCGCGACATCAGCGGCGACGCGCCGAACGCGACTGCGCGGGCAAAGGACTGCGCCACCGGATCGCGACCCGGTACCGGAACCTCGCGCTGGAGTGTGGAGGTGACGACTGCCTGCGCGGAATGCTGCTTGGCGACTTCGCTCACATAATTGCCGAGGATCGGCCGTGGCGAAATTTCGATGAACAGGTTGCAACCCAACTCCAGTGCGGTTTCAGCCGCAGACTTGAATAGGACCGGCTCTCGGACGTTGTGCCACCAGTATTCCGCATCGAGACCACGACCATCCTGGACCTTGCCGGTGACCGTCGAAATATAGGTGCATGAACCGGTTTCGGGCTCGATTTCGGGAAGATCCGCCAGGAAGGCGTCCTTCGCGCTATCGATGATCGGGTGGTGGAACGGATAGTTGATATCCAGAACATGCGCGACGATCTGTGCCTTGCGGGCGGCATCGCGGAAAGCCTGGACTTCCTCGACTGGACCGGAAATGGTGACCGAATTCGGAGCGTTGATCGCGGCAATGCAGACGTTGTCGAGGCCATGCGACTTGGCAAAGGCGAGTGCCGCCTCCTCATTCAGGACGACGGCTGCCATCTTGCCCTGGCCAGCGAAGATATCCTGATACCTGGAGCGCTTGGACACGATCGCCACGGCTTCCGCCGCCGTCAGGGTCTTGGCTGCGTAGGCAGCCGCGATCTCGCCGACCGAATGACCGAAAACGACTTCCGGCCGCACGCCCAGCGCCGCCAGACAATCGGAAAGCGATGCCTGGACTGCAAACAGCAACGGCTGGCCGATTTTGGTATCGCCAAGACGCAGCGGGAGATCGGACGAAACGAGCACGTCGGTCAGCTTTTCTCCGAGATGATATTCGAAGAGAGCACTGAACGACTGGAAACACTGCCTGAAATGGCGGTTCTCGTTATAAGCTTCGACACCCATGCCCGCCCATTGGGCGCCGTTACCGGAAAAGACGAAGGCAATCTTGGCTGCCTGGGCCGGAGCTTCGCCCCGTTCGCCCTGCGAGGCTTCGCCTGTCAGATGGGCTTCCAGCGCCTTCAGCACGCCATCCGCATCCTTCGCCTCGACGGCAAAGCGATGACGGAGAGCCTCGCGGTTGGCTGCAGCGGCAGACACGACCCGACGGGCCTCGTCCGACGAAGCCTGCGAGAGACGATCGCGATAGTCTTCAAGCAGCTTCGACAGGGCCGACGCAGAATGGGCCGTGGCCACGAACAGAGCGCTTTCGCTACGCGGCGGATCGAGCGGCGCCAGGCGCTCGGGATCGCTGATCACCACATGCGCGTTAGTGCCGCCGAAACCGAAAGAGTTGATGCCAGCGAAACGCGGCTCCTTGGCAGGCAGAAGCTTTACCGGCGAGGTATTGACCCGAACATTGAGGTCTTCGAAATCGATATCCTCATTGACCTTCTCGATATGAAGCGACGGCGGGAGAGTATTGTTCTCCAACGCAATCATCGCCTTCAAGAGGCCGAAAAGACCAGATGCCGGTTCGGTATGGCCGATATTGGTCTTGATCGAACCGATCGGAAGCGGCGCGCGGCGCTTCTTGCCGACGACTTCACCGATAGCCCAGACTTCTGCCGGGTCGCCGACGCGCGTACCTGTGCCGTGCCCTTCCATGAAGGCCAGCCGGTTCACGTCAATCGCGCTGTTATCGTAGATCGAATGCAGCAGATCGGCTTGAGCCTCACGCGATGGAAGGCTGATGAAGTTCGTACGACCCGATGAATTCACTGCGACAGCGTGAATGCGGGCGTAGCTTCTATCCTTCTCCTGTCGAACGCGGTCGGTGCGCCTCAGGACGATCATTACGCCGCCTTCCGACCGTACATATCCGTGGCCATTCGTGTCGTAGGCACGACACAGACCTTCCGGCGACAGCATACGGGCCTGGGCGAAGCCGACAAAGGAAAGCGGATGGACGAGAATGTTGACGCCGCCAACGATGGCAGTGTCAATCTCACCCTTTTCCAGAGCGGCAGCAGCCTGGTCGAGAGCGACCAGCGAGGAGGAACAGGCTGTATCGATCGTCATGCTCGGCCCCTTCAGGCCAAACACATGCGAGATACGGTTCGAGACGATCGACAGCGTGTTGCCGGTCATGAAATACGGGCTACCAGCCGCCGGATCTTCCGTCAGCAGATTACCGGCTTCCAGATTCGACGCCCCGACATAAACACCGACGCGCTCGTCAGCCAGCTTGCTGACGGGAATATTGGCGTCTTCGAGGGCCTGCCATACCAGATTGAGAACGATGCGCTGCTGCGGATCCATCTGCAGCGCCTCGCGCTGCGAAAGCCCGAAAACGGCAGGATCGAAATCGTAGAGATTATCGAGAACGCCAGCTGCAAACGTATAGGTCTTGCCCGGAATTCCTTGAGACGGATGCCAGAAGCGTGCCATGTCCCATCGATCGCCCGGGATCTGCGTGATAGTGCAGCGCCCTTCGGTCAGGACATTCTGAAGCTCGGTTACGGAATTCGCACCCGGGGCAATACTCGCCCTGCCGATGATTTCTATCGTCATGGTCACTCGGTGTTTATCAATCTACCGTGGCAAATCGTACAAGCCGTCCCGCCAGACGACCTTAACAACACACTTATCGTGGGTTGTCACCAAAAAATAGCTTTCCCACAGGCGTCAGTAAAATACAGAACTGTCGCAATTTACCGGAAAAACATTGCTTTCCGGAGCAACGGCCGTCGGAAGACAGTATACAAAAAAAACTGCCCGAGAAACCGGGCAGGGTTAAAACCATCCTGGTCGAACGCTTTAGTTAATGCGTCCGAAACTATAAGCCGTGCTGGCGCCCTGAGACGCAACACCTATCGGCGCGCCAACAATTGCCAGGAATTTGCGCAAATCGACCGTATTGTGACGCGAAGCATAGATGACGTCACGATTTTTAATCGGGAACGTTTGCCCGACCAGCAAGCTGTCGGCGTGGCTCATGTCGAAGCTATAGACGATCGGATAACGGCCTTCCCGATCAGTTCTCATGCCCTTGCCAAGCAATTCGTTGAAGCGCTGCGTACCTAGCAGACTCATGACCACATCCGGCTCCTCATAGCGGAACAGGAAATAGCCTTTCGCATCGACGGCCGCATCGTCGCCACCGCCGCCGAGAGCGACAGCCTCAAGCAGATTGAGGTCACTGGCGCCGAAATTGACCCTCGCATTCGACTTGACCGAGCCAAGCAGGGTGAAGGTGCGAGGATCGCGGGAGACAAAAATCTGGTCCCCAGGCTGAACGTAAATATTTTCGTTTGGATTACCGATCACAGACGAAAGAAGCGCCGTTCCGGTTTTCCTGCCGCGAACGAGCGTCACGTAGGTTTCGTAGGGCTGCCCCGTCGGACCGCCTGCCTTGGCGATGACATCCGTGATCTTCTCACCGACAAGACCGAGCGGCACCTGAGCAGAAGTTGTTACAGCGCCCGAAACTGTCACACGACGGGAGGCGGTATTCACGCTGGCGACGACCACATCCGGCTCGACAGCTTTCTTTGCGAGGGAGCCTAGAATCGCCTGACGCGCTTCCTCCAGCGTCTTACCTGCGAAACGAATGGTACCGACATAGGGAATTGCCGCAGTACCGTCCGGTTGAATGACAACATCGAGGCTGGTCTGCTTGGACTCAGCCGTCGAAAACAAACCATCCGCTCCGGCTTCGAAAATGCTAACCTTCAGTTGATCGCCGACGCCGATGACGACGCGCCCCACACCGCCGCCAATCCCGAATCGGCGATTGAGCGCTGTGGCGACATAGTCGGATACGAGCTTGGCGCTCCGGCTGTCGACGTTGACAACGTCGAATACCGCAGCATCGGCACGGCCGACCTGCTCAGGCGACCGGCCTGCATCCGCCTTGATATCAGCGGTAAGCGGGCCTTCACCGGGTACAGCCGTGCAGCCTGCGAGCGCCGCACAGATAATGATCGCAGTCAGTCGAAACAAATTCGATACTCCAAATCAGCTCCGGTTTGAGGGTATGCGACAGAAGCCAGATACCCTCGTGAATCCGGTTGCCCTCTGAAAAGCACACAGAGCAGCCGACAATCAAGTCGGATCGTACTCAACCACAGAAATAAAAATCCTGTGCGCTTTTAAGGCCATAGACTGGCAAGATACTAATATTCCAAAGGGAACATAAACAAGTTGAGTTAAATGCTATCTAAGTAACATGGTTAATCCGGCAGCCATGGCACTCCTGATCGGCCTTAACACACGCTTGCTCGTGCCCTACGGCCCCGGCTTCAATCCAGCGATTGGGCTGGTCCCAACCTTCCCGCCTCTCTCATATTTTACTATGCTTTGTGATGATCTGTTTTAGCCACCGGCATAATATGTTACTCGCCCTCGCCGACCGCCGGAGTTTCCCCGATCGGACGAAGAGCGGGATCGATTGGGACGATGCGGGAAGAGGATGAGGCCGAAGGACTGACCCCCGCGGACCTGCGCCGACGGCGCCGGTCCGGCGTGCTGGTTTTCAGCCTTTTCCTGATGGTTGTGCTGGCGGGTCTGGCGGCGACCGTGCTTGCGGTCAATGACGGACGAAATTATCGGCGCCTCGTGCAGCGGCTTGGTCTTGAGCACTATTTCCTTGCGCCGCCCACGCAGAATATCCGGGTCGGCCGATTGAAGATTTCCCCACCTTCGGAGCACTATCCCCCTTGGTTGATAAAGGCGGGACTTGAGCGGGCGGCGACTTTCGAAGCTCCTGAAACGCGCACTGCCGAAGAGCGTTGCGCTTCGCTGAAGACCGAAAAGGCGACCGAAGCCACCTTCACCCCGGCCGGCAACGATTGGGAATGCCTGTTTTTCCAGGAATTCGGATCGGCAAGTGAAAAGGCGTCCCTGTTCGTCCAGGCACGCGGTGCCCTGCCCGACACAATACGCAATTTCCGCATCAAGCTCAGTCTCGTCGATTCGACCTCCGATCAGGCGGTGATCGACGAGGCGACGGCCGCGATCGAACGCTTTGGCTTGCCAATGACGCCGGAGACCCGTTCCTACATCAAGGAGATGATCTCGACGCGCCGGGAGTTTACATCGATCGTCGAGACTTATCGGATGACCTTCAGCAAGGAGATCACCGACGAGCGGCGCTACAATCTATTGATCCTGCCCCGACCTCAGACAATCAAATGCGGCGACGCTCCCGAGACGCAGCCGGACAGCACAGCGACCAGTGTCTACCGAATGCCGGTCGGATGCCTGGCGCTTCGTCCGGTAAAGGGCGGGCCGGCCTCCTGATTTCAGGCCCGATCCAATTGGACGATATCAACCTCTTCACCAAGCGTCTGCAACGCCGCATCCACCAGACTTTTCTGGTGGCTGAAAAGGATGGTCTGGAACTTCCCGCCAGCTGACGCCAGCGTTCTCAAGCCCGCCGCAGTGCGTTCGTCGTCGAATGTCTGGAAGATGTCGTCCAGCACAAGCGGCGCCGGTTCGTTTTTGCTGCAATAGTCTTCAAGGAAAGCCAGGCGCAGAGCTAGATAAAGCTGATCGCCCGTACCTTCCGAAAGGCCGGAAAGCGGCACCTGTTCGCCCGTCTTGCGCTCCATGGCAAGCTGTAACTCGTCCCGCTCATCGTAGAGCTGGACAAGGCGTGAGAACCTGCCACCCGTCAGATCGGCGAAAACTTGCCCGGCGCGTGTCATCACCGGATCGGCCTGCCGCTCCCGGTAGGCTTCCATCGAACTGGCAAGCAGGCTTGCGGCGAGTTTCAGCACTACCCAACGCCGCGCCAGCTCCTTCGCTTCCTGCTCAGCGGCAAGCTTCTGGAAGACGGCGCGCTCAGCGCCGATGCCGATTTCCAGCTCGCGCCGGCGCCGCTGGTTATCAGCTTCGGCGGTCCGAATTGCCGCAAGCCGCTCGACCTGGCGATTGTCCTCGGCCTCGAGCCTTTCAATTTCCAGTGCCGCGGCGACCCGGTCGAAACCTGCGAGCCTCGAGCGGATATCCTCCTCATCCGCACCATCGGCCTGTTCCGCGAATCGAACCCGGCAGTGCCGAAGACTTGTCTCGACACGCGTCCACTCCCGTATTGCTTCCAGCACCTTTTCGAGATCATCGCCATTCTCCGGAAGGGATTGTGACAACTTGGATAATCGGACCTCGATTGCAGCTTTTTCGTCGAGATGATGGGCCAACGACAACTCGGCACGCTCCAGCGCGACCGCAAGCGTCGAAAGGTGATTTTCCGCGGCCTTGGCATCCATGGCCCGGTCATTCAGCATGCCCGCCGCTGCATCGGCCGGAAGTGTCGCAAGATCCGGCGCCGCTTCACGGCAGAGTTCCTGAAGCGCGGTTTCGAAATGCTCCATGTCCCTGGTCATGCCGCGCACCCGCCGATCGCGATTTTCCCGCTCGGAAAGCAGATCCGGAACCGTTCGCCAGACCTCAAGCGCGGCGACCGCCATTTCGACTGTCGCATCCTCGGAAAGGCTTGCCATCACGGCAGCATGGGTAAAATTCTTGCGCCAGAGTTCGATATCCCGGCGCTGCTCCGCCTCACGCTCCTCCAGTCTCTCCAGCGCCTCCTGCGCCGAGCGGCGGAGGCGATCCAGAGACCGTCCCTCCGTCCAGCGTTCGGCAATCTCGCCAATGCGTCGTTCGAGCGCGCGGGCAAGCGCCATCGGAGGCAGGGCTGCATGGGCAAGATCGATCGCTTCGGCGAGGCCGATCAAGGTGGGACGAACGGCCTCCTCCCTGAGGCGCAGGGTCTCCAGCTGATCGGCAGTATCGTTCAAGGCGCTGGAGAGAAGCGAAACCCCGTCGACACCGCGGCGCCATTCGATCATCCGCTCCGGCGTGGACGGAGCCACGGGAGCCGCGTGGAAAAGATCCTCGAATTCGGTCACCGCGTCGGAAGAAGCAATCTCCGCCTCTTTGACGATTGCCTCGGCAGATGCGATCGCCTGGCGAATGTCGCGCATACGCAATGTCAGCTGCGCATGCTGCGAAACCCGTTCAGCATCGGAGAGAGCCGCGTCCGAAAGTTCATCCGTTTCGATGATGGAGATTCGCAGCTCTTCCGGCGCATCGGCCGATGGTCTGGTCGCGAATGTCTCGAAGATGGCATCGCGGCGCGCACGGGCCGTGGCGATGTCATCGCGCGAGACGATACGCCCTTGGCCTTCCAGTCTTTCCAGCTGCGAAGCAACGGACTTTGCGTCTTCCCTGACCGCCTCCAGCTTTTGCATTGCCTGCTGAGCCTCGGCTTTGGCCGTTTCGATCAGACGACGGTGGTGCGTTAGCGTAGCAATGTCCGGCAGCGGAGCGGATAACAGTCGCGTAACGTCCTTGACCGGCGGATCGAGCCTGCCGGCAGCGGACGCGAGATCGCTCTCCGCGCGAGCCATTCGGACCTTGGCCGAATCGATATTCGCAAGGTCGGCAAGCTCGGGCCGAAGCGCCGCAAGCTGATCTGCCCAAGGCTTAGGATCGATCAAGCGGGCACCGGCGCCATCTGCCTCAAGACGTCTGAGAGCATCGCGCTCTTCCTCGATCCGCTTGCGAAGCTGGATCAGGCTTCGGTCGAGCTCGGCGCCCTCCTCCACCAGCTTGCGGAGACGGACGAGATCGGGATCCGTCGGCTGGGCGCGCTGAAGTTCTTCCACCGGCGCAAAACCGAGACGGCGCGCGGCCTGCGAGAGGCGAAGATCGAAATCATCCACCTCGCCCTGCACGCGGGCGATATCTTCGCGAGCCTTGAGATAGGCTCCTTTCTCCGCATATGCCGCGAGGATCTTCGGCATTGCCGCGATCAGCGCGTCATCCACATGCACGGTGGCAACATCCTGCCTGAGGCGTTCGACATCTGCCTCAGCCGCCCGAAGCGCTTCCGCGCTCTCCCGCCTGTTGTCCATGACCTCCGAGAGACGATCTTCATAACCGGCAGGCAGCGTGGCCAGCGCCTTAAATTGCGCCAACTGATCCTGCTCACGGTCGATTTCGCGCAGCACCGGCTCCAGCCTGATCAGCTTGCGCAGGCGCTCCAGAGCATGTTTCGTTTCACTGCGTTCGGCCTGGACGAGCTGAAGATCGGCTTCGACTTCCGCCTGCTCCTTGAGCAGGCCTTTCCAGTCCCCGGCCTTCAGCTCATTGTCACGCTCGGCCTTGCGAGCCTCGTCGTGAGCATCGAGAACCTGATAGAACGACCGATCCTTCGACTTGCGCGGGCTGTAAATACTGTCCGCTTCGGCATCGAACGACTTTCTGAGAGTGGAAAGTCCCGTCAAACCTGAAGCGGCGGAAAACAGCAAGCTGCCGATCTCGCCGCCGCTTTTCAGCATGGTCTCGCCGCCGGCGCGAAGCGAGCCGGAATCGAGGCCGAAGGCGCGCTGGAAGACGTCGCGGGACAGGGTGCCGAGGAAAGGCGCCAAGGCATCTTCCGGCAGCGCGTCCTCCGCGTCGTTTGCCGCCAAAAGTGTATTCTTGCGGCCACGGCGACGGCGGAATTCGAGCTTCATCCCATCACGTGCCACGATCTCCGCCCCGACGCGCAGGGATGTCGGATCGTGCAGGAAGCTCATCTCTGCCGCGGATGGAAAACCGAAGAGCAGATCCGAAATCGCCGAGAGAGCCGAGGATTTGCCTGCCTCGTTCGGACCGTAGATGACATGCAGTTTCGCATCCGGCCGGAAGGTCAATGCCCGGTTGGTCAGGGCTCCATAACGGAGGATATCAAGGCGGTGGAAGCGCATGGATCAGCCCGCCTTTGCCGCACGAGAGAGGAGCAGATCGCGAGCTTCCGCCAACAACGCGGCGGCATCGTCGCCAAGCGGCAGTTCGCCCGCGCCGATACCGCCTGGCAGACGCGAGGCGATCTCGGCGATTTTCGTCTCGGCATCTGCCAGAAGCTCAGGCGGGAACGCGCCGGACGGGATCAAACTTTCAAGGCCGAGTATATCGGTTGGAAGCGCAGCACCAACAGATATGGGGTCGAGCCGCATTTCCAGCTTTTCCAGCCAGATGTCCGCATGGCTGCGGTGACAGGCGGCCTGCACCTCATCGCGGAAATCGGCAGGACGCGCCGTGATTTCATTGCGCAGGCGGCTTTGTCCGGTTAGACGGATTCGTAGCGCCAACGGCCGATCCTGCATATCTCCGGCAATCGATTCCAGCCTGGCCTCGATCCGGCGCAGGATCATCAGAACATCATCGTCAGGCGCTATCTCAAGGGCAAGCTCACCGAAGCGGGCATGATCGGTGATGATCCGCTCATAAGAAATGCGACCGTCTTCGACGGTCACCAGCACAGCGCCCTTTGCCCCCTGCTCGCGGATCGAGCGTCCCTGCAGGTTACCGGGAAAAACGACCAAAGGGTCGGTCGAGACAATTTCGAAATCGTGGACATGGCCGAGCGCCCAGTAGTCATAGCCGCGTGAACGCAGGTCCTCGACGGAGCATGGCGCGTAGGGCGCATGCGGTTCGCGGCCCGTCAACGAGGTGTGCAGCACGCCGATATTAAACCAGCCGGGCTCCGGTTTCGGATAGGCGAGCGCGAGGTTTTCGACCGCCGACCGCTCCGCAAAACCCTGCCCGTGCAGGCCCACCTTCAAGTGCTCCAGCTTAAAGGTACCAGGTTTATTGACCGGAAACTCGCTGACATTCTTCGGCAGAGTGATCGTTTTGGTGATGACGCTTTCGGCGTCGTGGTTTCCCTTGAGCAGAAAGACCGGGATGCCGGCGCGCTCCAGCCGCGCGACTTCGCGGTTGAAGAACAGGCCGATCTTGTTGTCCTTCCAATCGCCATCATAAACGTCACCGGCGACGATGAAGAAATCGACCTTACGCTCGACGGCCTGATCCACCAGCGCGGAAAACGCCTTGCGGCTCGCCTCGATGAACATCTCGGCAATCGCGACATCCTTCATCGCCAACCCCTGGAAGGGGCTGCCGAGATGCAGGTCGGCGGCATGAATGAAACGGAAAGAACTCATCGAATCGCTTGTTTTGATTGCCGGAGATGAACAGGTGTTTTAGGCAAATGCCGGGCACGAAGAAAGCTCGGGTATCCGCAGCCTGTGGATAGTCCCATTCTCATTCATTCGGAGAACACCCATGAGACAGCACGCGTTCGGACGCACATCCTTCAACGTCAGTGAAATCGGCTTCGGAGCCTGGCAGATCGGCGGCTCCTGGGGCGAAATCAGCGAGGCGGACGGCCGTGCGGCGCTGGAAGCTGCACTTGATGCCGGCGTTACCTTTATCGACACCGCCGACGTCTATGGCGACGGGCGCTCGGAGAAGATCATTGCCAGCGTGCTGAAATCGCGCGGCGACGCCCGCCCGATGGTCGCCACCAAGGCTGGCCGTCGGTTGAACCCGCATGTGGCGGACGGTTACACCAAGGCGAACCTTGAAGGCTTCATCGACCGTAGCCTGAAGAACCTCGAAATCGACAGCCTCGATCTCGTGCAGTTGCACTGCCCGCCGACCGAAGTGCTCTATCGCCCGGAAGTGTTCGGTGCGCTCGATGACCTCAAGAAGGCCGGCAAGATCAAGAATTACGGCGTCAGCGTCGAGAAGGTCGAAGAGGCGCTGAAGGCGATCGAATATCCCGACGTCACCAGCATCCAGATCATCTACAATATCTTTCGCCAGCGACCGGCCGACCTGTTCTTCAAGGAAGCCAAGAGAAAGAATGTCGCGGTGATCGTACGCGTGCCGCTCGCAAGCGGACTGCTCTCCGGCAGGATCAGCCGCGATACGGCCTTTGCCAAGGACGACCACCGCAACTTCAATCGTAACGGTGACGCTTTCGATGTGGGTGAAACCTTCGCCGGCGTGCCGTTCGAAGTGGGTCTTCAGGCGGTCGAGGAAGTCCGCAAGCTGGTGCCGGCCGGGGCTTCGATGGCGGCGTTTGCGCTGAAATGGATTCTGACGAGCGAGGCGGTCACGGTGGTTATTCCGGGTGCCCGCAATGCCGAACAGGCCAAGGGCAATGCGGCGGCGGCTGAGCTCGATGCGATTTCGGCGGACGTGATGACTGCGGCGAAGGAAATCTATGCACGGCTGGTGGCGCCGCATGTTCATCAGCGCTGGTAGGGAACGCAGAGACGGTGGCTGCCCCTCATCCCCCTGCAGGGACCTTCTCCCCGCACGCGGGGAGAAGGAGGATGGAGCGCCGACAGTGCCACATATCCCTTCTCTCCGTTTTAACGGGGAGAAGGTGGCGGCAGCCGGATGAGGGGCGGACGCTCCGACAAGCTGAACGCCTAAAGTTTTGATGGATTGCAGAAAGGACTGCCAGTCGCTCTATGAATTGAAGGCGATTAGCCGATTGTGAAGCAGTAAATGGTGGTCTCGTCAGAGACGATCCGCTCCACGTCCCCTGCTCCGATCGCGTCGATGATCCGCGGCCAGAATTTCTGAGCAGGAGCATTGCGAGCCATGACGCTCAGCTCCCATTGGCCGGGTCGTTCGTTCAGGATCGTTTTTGCGGCCTCGAACCCCACCCCGCGTCCCCGCGCATCAGGGACCACGTAGAACTCGGCGATCGCGAAATCCGTGCCTCTGCCCGAGGGCGACCATGTATTGACGAAGGCGAAGCCGGCGTAGCGGTCATCAAGCCTGATCAGATAAGGCCAGCGATGGTCGGGCTGTTCCCAATAAGCGTCGAAATAAGGATAGTCTGGGCCTGATCCGCCATATTTCTCGAATTCGGTCAGGCAGTCCGAAAGCAGGCTTCTCAGCAGCGGCAGATGCGCCGCGAGCGCCGGTTCCAGTTCGATACGCAACGCTTCACTCCATAAAAAATTGGCCGGGCAAATTGCCCGGCCTTTTGTTGTCGAAGGGTAACGATATTAGTTGGTGCCCTTGAGGTCCACGGTGAAGAACAGCGTCTCGCCGGAAGAGTCGTTCACACCGTCGTTGTCGGTCACGGCGAAGGCCTTGCCCGACTTGTCGAATGTGAAGCCTTCCAGCTTGTCGGCGACATAACCGTTGGCGCGCTTCAGGTCGGCGATGAAGTCGTGGACTTCTTCCTTCTTGACGGTCGGCAGTTCGCCGCCGATCTTGCCCGGCTTCAGGTCGGCAATTGCAACGCGGGTCAGCTTCTTGAGCTTGGCAGCGTCGCCGACGAGATTGTCGCGCTCGATCAGGTAGACATAGTCACCGCGGGCGGTGATTTCCGACAGGCCGACCCAACCTTCCGACTTTTCGATCGGATAACGGACGGCGCCCCATTCCTTGCTCTTCGGCTTGTAGGAGAGGAGCTTGACGGTACCCTTCGGGTCGTCCTTCCATTCGCGCTGGACGGCCATCCAGAGAACCATGTCGTCACCCTTGCCGACGGTGGTGACGCCTTCGAAACCGTAACGGTTCTCGCCGGCCAGCAGTTCGGCAGGCAGAGCGATCTCGGACTTGATCTCGCCCTTGGCATCGACGTTATAGAGAGCGTGCGGCGTGAGCTTTGCCGAGTCGCCTTCCGAAGCGAGCCAGAAGCCGCCCTTGCCGTCGAGTGCGATACCTTCAATATCGAGCTTCTGGGCCGGCTGACCGTTGCGGGTGATGCGGGTCACGCCGGTGATCTGGGCAGGTTTCTTGGTCGTGTCGATCGTGAAGATCGACGGCTGCATGCCGTAATAGCTGTCGTTGACCGCGTAGACGATGCCGTCCTTTTCAGCGTCGCCGACCAGGCCGGAGAGCGCACCCCAGCCGAGGACGTTGCCGTTGACGTCGTTGGAAACCAGCGTCGGATAGGCTGCCTGACCCTCTTCGAGCTGGTAGATCATGACATGCGAGCGAGCGCCGCCATCCTTGCCGAGATCCAGTTCGTTGGCAGTCGCAAACAGGTTGCGGCCCGGAATGGCAACGGCGCCTTCCGGCGAGATGCCCGACGGCAGGATCTGCATCAGCTGCGGCTCGGCGCCGGTGTCTTTGTAGACAGCGACGATCGAAGCACGCTCAGCGAGGATGAAGAAATACTTCTGGCCGTTGAAGGTCGCAGTTTCCATGCCTTCCGGCTCGATACCCTTGGCGCGCGAACGGCCTTCCGGATAGTGGCCGAGACGGGCGACGGCGCGCTCCAGCGAACCGCCGGCCTCGTGAAGAACCTTGCCGGTGCGATCGAAAATGGTGAAACCGCGGGCGCCGCCCTTCCAGTCGCCTTCGTTGGCGACGATGAGGCGGTTGTTGTCGAGCCACTTGATGGCGTCCGGCTCGCGCAGACGGCCTGCCTGCTTGTCGGTGAACGACAGCTGACCATCAGACTTGGTGTCGATGCCTTCAAGATCGACCTTGCCGGCAGAGAAGTGCGCGACGACCTTGGCCGTCTTGCTGTCGATGATGGCGATGTGGTTGTTTTCCTGCATCGTCACGGCAATTTCGCCGTTGTCGTTGATGGCAACGAATTCCGGCTCCGGATCTTCCGGGGCGATTTCGGCAATGCCCTTCATGTCGACATGCTTGATCGAAGCGCAATCAGGCGTACCGTCTTTCAGGGAAACGATGACGAGGTCACCCGCCGGCATCTGCGGGATGGCGCCGTCATTGACCTTCTCGTCGCGCTCGTTTTCGATGGCGATTGCCGCAAAAGTCTTGTCCTTGGAAACGGCGATCGAATCGGGCTGGCCGCCGAGATCGCAGGTCAGCTCGACCTTCTTCGTGGCGATGTCGACGACGGCGAGCATGCCCGACGGCTTGACGTAGCTTTCGCTGGTGTTGACGGCGGCGAGAACCTTCTTGCCGACGGCCGCAACGGAAGTCGGCTCGCCCTTGAAGGTGACGGCGCCGAGCGCCTTCGGAGCCTTCGGGTCGGTAATGTCGATGAGGCCGATCGCGCCCAGCGGACTGTCGGAATAGATCAGCGTCATGCCGTCTTCGCTGGCGGTGACGATTTCAGCCGAGCTCGGGGTCAGCTTGTCCTTGTCGGCGGGCATGTTGCCGGCGACCGGGAAGGAAGCGATACGGTTGAAAACCTGTTCAGCGCTGGCCGGAGCCGCGGCCGAGGCGAAAAGTGCAGCGGTCAGTGCCGCGCAGATACGAAATGTCATAGGAAGCCCTCCTGTCCTTTGAAACCACGGGTGGGTATTGGGGCATCCAGATGACAGGCGGATGACGGTTTTCACACCTTAGAGATGTCTTGAACAGCGCTTCGGCTGCTAATCGATTAGAGCCGGCGCGTACTGCATTCGGCAGTTGCGGCAAAGAAAAAAGGCCCGGGCGAACCCGAGCCTTCAGAGACAAAACAGGTTGCTCTAATGAGCAAAATGTTAGCTGTTGACAGCGTCCTTCAGGCCCTTGCCGGCCGAGAACTTCGGAACATTGCGTGCCGGAATGTCAACTTCTGCGCCGGTCGACGGGTTGCGGCCCTTGGAGGCTTCGCGGCGCGAGACGGAGAAGCTGCCGAAACCGGCGAGACGGATATCGCCGCCCTTTTTCAGTTCAGCCTGTACGGTCTCAAACACGGCATCGACGGCGGATGCGGCATCAGCCTTGGAGAGGCCGGCCTTTTCGGCCACTGCGGATACCAGCTCGTTCTTGTTCATGTTTCCACCCTTTCTAGGTTTTGGAACGACTCATTTTTATATCGGGGCCGACAATAGTTTTCCGTCCGGCCTTGGCAACCCAAAAGCTCCGGAAAAGCCTGAAAAACAAGGGGTCTGAGGGCATTTTTCACAAAAAAAGCCGGCTTTCGCCGGCTTTTTTCACAGTTCTTGTCGGTCAAGCATAACCGAAAGGCTATCGATCAGTGCGCGATAGGGGCACCGACATCATCGACGCCTTCAACCGTTGCAATGACTGGCGTTTCCACCGTGCCATCCCATTCGATCGGTTCCGGACGGCGAACGAGCGCGTGCTTGATGACTTCGCCCATGCGCGAGACCGGAATGATCTCCATGTTGTTCTTCACGTTGTCCGGAATCTCCGCCAGGTCTTTGGCGTTTTCTTCCGGGATCAGCACCTTCTTGATGCCGCCGCGAAGCGCTGCAAGCAGCTTTTCCTTCAGGCCGCCGATCGGCAGGACGCGACCACGAAGGGTGATCTCACCCGTCATTGCGACATCCTTGGAAACCGGGATGCCGGTCATGATCGAGACGATGGCGGTTGCCATCGCGACACCAGCCGACGGGCCGTCCTTCGGGGTTGCGCCTTCCGGCACGTGGACGTGAATGTCCGACTTGTCGAAACGCGGCGGCTCGATGCCGAAGTCTACCGCACGCGAACGGACGTAAGACGCCGCCGCCGAGATGGACTCCTTCATCACTTCCTTAAGGTTGCCGGTGACCGTCATGCGTCCCTTGCCCGGCATCATCACGCCTTCGATCGTCAGCAATTCGCCGCCGACTTCCGTCCAGGCAAGACCGGTGACCACGCCGACCTGATCCTCGCCCTCGGCTTCGCCATGGCGGAACCGCGGAACACCGAGGTAATCCGAAATGTTGGCGGAAGTGACGGCAACCGACTTCGTCTTGCCCTTGATGATCTCGGTGACCGCCTTGCGGGCGAGCTTCATCAGCTCGCGTTCGAAGGAACGGACGCCGGCTTCGCGGGTGTACTGCTGGCTGATGGCCATCAGGGCATCGTCCGAAACCGAGAATTCGTTCGGCTGCAGGGCATGTTCCTTGATCGCCTTCGGCAGAAGGTGACGCTTGGCGATCTCGCGCTTCTCATCTTCCGTGTAACCGGCGATGCGGATGATCTCCATGCGGTCCATCAGCGGACCCGGAATGTTGAGCGTGTTCGCCGTGGTGATGAACATCACGTCGGACAGGTCGTATTCGACTTCCAGGTAGTGGTCCATGAAGGTCGAGTTCTGGGCCGGATCAAGCACTTCGAGCAGTGCAGACGACGGATCGCCACGGAAATCCGAGCCCATCTTGTCGATTTCATCGAGCAGGAAGAGCGGGTTGGACTTCTTGGCCTTCTTCATCGACTGGATGATCTTGCCGGGCATCGAGCCGATATAGGTGCGGCGGTGACCGCGGATTTCGGCTTCATCCCGAACGCCGCCCAGCGCCATGCGCACGTATTCGCGGCCGGTCGCCTTGGCGATCGACTGGGCGAGCGAGGTCTTGCCGACGCCCGGAGGGCCGACGAGGCACAGGATCGGGCCCTTGATTTTGGTGGCACGGGCCTGCACGGCGAGATATTCGACGATGCGTTCCTTGACCTTTTCCAGGCCGAAGTGATCCAGTTCGAGGATCTTTTCGGCGTTGTTGAGATCGGTCTTGATCTTCGACTTCTTGCTCCACGGAATGCCGAGCAGCCAGTCGAGATAGTTGCGCACGACGGTGGCTTCGGCCGACATCGGGCTCATCTGGCGCAGCTTCTTCAGCTCCGCATCCGCCTTTTCCTTGCCTTCCTTGGAAAGCTTGGTCTTGGAGATGCGCTCTTCCAGTTCGGCCATCTCGTCACGGCCTTCCTCGCCGTCGCCGAGCTCCTTCTGGATCGCCTTCATCTGCTCATTCAGGTAGTATTCGCGCTGGGTCTTCTCCATCTGGCGCTTGACGCGCGAGCGGATGCGCTTTTCGACCTGCAGGACCGAGATTTCGCCTTCCATGAAGCCCAGCGCCTTTTCGAGACGCAGCTTGACGGAAACCGTTTCCAGCATTTCCTGCTTTTCGGTGATCTTGATCGACAGATGCGAGGCGACCGTGTCAGCAAGCTTCGAGTAGTCCTCGATCTGGCTGGCGGCGCCGACGACTTCCGGCGAAATCTTTTTGTTGAGCTTCACGTAGTTTTCGAACTCGGAAACCACGGAGCGCGACAGGGCTTCGACCTCGACGGCGTCCTCATCCGGCTCGGCAAGCATCTGCGCCTTGGCCTCGTAGAACTCCTCGCGACCGGTATAGCTGTCGATCTGGGCGCGCGAACGGCCTTCGACCAGCACCTTGACGGTGCCGTCCGGCAGCTTCAGGAGCTGCAGCACGTTGGCGACGGTGCCGATCTTGTAGATGGCAGACGGCTCAGGGTCATCGTCGCCAGCATTGATCTGGGTGACGAGCATGATCTGCTTGTCGGAACCCATGACCTCTTCGAGCGCGCGAATCGACTTTTCCCGTCCGACGAACAGAGGCACGATCATGTGGGGGAAAACCACGATGTCGCGCAGCGGCAGGACCGGATAGGTCTCTACGCCAGATGCCGCAGACGTTGAATTCGTCATTTCATTTCCTTTCCATCGTCCCGTTTCCGGGATACGTCGCCTGGCGTGATTTTGGCAAATCACCCAGGCACTTCACTCCCGCCCAAAGTGGAGTTTCCGAGATTTGATTTCAAGCCTTGCGGAGCCATCGCAAAACGCAATGCGACAGTGATTTGACAAGGCACGCACGCCTTACGATTACGCGGAACGCCAAGGACACGGGACGCGATCACCGGCGTTCATGGCCTGCAATCAGAAGAGCAGACGAAGCAGCCGGAATGATGATGATCATCCCACTCGGCTTCTAATGCAAGCGTGATAAGTTGCAATTCTTCGCGATGCAAAAATGGTGGAATATTCAAAAAAAGCAAGCTGCTACAGTTCAACGAAAAAGAGGCCCCAATAGGGCCCCTTCATGTCGATATCGCGATTGCCGGAACGGGCTTCACATCAAGCCGAAACGTTGGCCTTCTCTTCCTGACGATCCGCATAGATGTAAAGCGGACGGGCATTGCCCTTGACCACATCATCCGAGATGACGACTTCGCGGACGCCTTCCAGCGTCGGAAGTTCGAACATCGTGTCGAGCAGGATCTTTTCCATGATCGACCGGAGACCGCGAGCGCCGGTCTTGCGTGTAATCGCCTTCTTGGCAATCTCGCGCAATGCGTCCTCGTGGAAGGTCAATTCGACATCTTCCATCTCGAACAGGCGCTGGTACTGCTTGATCAGAGCGTTCTTCGGTTCAGAGAGAATCTGGATCAGAGCGTCTTCATCGAGGTCTTCGAGCGTTGCCAGAACCGGCAGACGACCGATGAATTCCGGGATGAGGCCGAACTTGACCAGGTCTTCCGGCTCCAGTTCGCGCAGAACTTCTCCGACGCGACGGTCTTCCGCAGACTTGACGGATGCACCGAAACCGATCGAGGTCTTCTCGCCACGTGCCGAGATGATCTTGTCGAGACCGGCGAAAGCGCCGCCGCAGATGAACAGGATGTTCGTCGTGTCGACCTGCAGGAATTCCTGCTGCGGATGCTTGCGGCCGCCCTGCGGCGGTACCGAGGCAACCGTGCCTTCCATGATCTTCAGCAGAGCCTGCTGCACGCCCTCGCCCGACACGTCGCGGGTGATCGACGGGTTGTCGGACTTGCGGGAGATCTTGTCCACTTCGTCGATATAGACGATGCCGCGCTGGGCACGCTCGACATTGTAGTCGGCAGCCTGCAGCAGCTTCAGGATGATGTTTTCGACGTCTTCGCCGACATAACCGGCTTCCGTCAGCGTCGTTGCATCGGCCATGGTGAAGGGAACGTCGATGATGCGCGCCAGCGTCTGGGCAAGATAGGTCTTGCCGCAGCCGGTCGGGCCGACCAGCATGATGTTCGACTTCGCAAGCTCGACATCGCCGCCCTTGGAGGCGTGCGCCAGACGCTTGTAGTGGTTATGTACCGCGACCGACAGGATACGCTTGGCCTGCTTCTGGCCGATGACGTATTCGTCGAGGACCTTGATGATGTCCTGCGGGGTCGGCACGCCGTCGCGGGACTTGACCATCGAGGTCTTGTTCTCTTCGCGGATGATGTCCATGCACAGTTCGACGCATTCATCGCAGATGAATACGGTCGGTCCGGCAATCAGCTTCCGGACTTCGTGCTGGCTCTTTCCGCAGAAAGAGCAATACAGGGTATTCTTGGAGTCGCCGCCGTTGCCGCCGCTGACTTTGCTCATATCACTTTCCTTCCAGCACTCCGCGCTCACGTCATAAACGGGCGCGGTCCACTCTACCGCTGCCAGCACGCGCCCCTGACGGGCCTCACGTGCCTGCCTTGCCTTGAGGGTACTCTACCGATCCTCGCGCATCATGCGGATCGGCGGCAACGAAACCCCTAAGAAAACGAATGCTACGTCATAAAAGTTCAACACAGCATTAATAGTTACTAATAGCGCTTTCCTTGCGACTTGAAACCCCTTTTTGCTCACATCGGGGTGACACAAGCCGCAAGCGCTATGGAACCTCAGTCTGCCGAGGGACCTTCAAGCTCCAGACGCGTGGTCAGGATCTTGTCGATGACACCCCAGTCCTGGGCCTCGTCTGCCGTCATGAAGTGGTCACGATCGAGGGTCTTTTCAACTTCCTCGTAGGTGCGACCGGTGTGCTTCACGTAGACCTCGTTCAGGCGACGCTTCATCTTCAGGATGTCACGAGCATGGCGCTCGATATCCGAAGCCTGGCCCTGGAAGCCGCCGGACGGCTGGTGGACCATGATACGGGCGTTCGGAGTTGCGAAACGCATGCCCTTCTCGCCGGCGCAAAGCAGCAGCGAGCCCATCGATGCGGCTTGGCCGACGCAAAGCGTCGAAACGGCCGGCTTGATGAACTGCATCGTATCGTAGATCGCCATGCCGGCAGTCACGACGCCGCCGGGCGAATTGATATAGAGCGCGATTTCCTTCTTCGGGTTTTCCGCTTCGAGGAAGAGAAGCTGTGCGCAGACCAGCGACGCCATGTGATCTTCAACGGGGCCGGTCAGGAAGATGATGCGCTCCTTGAGGAGACGCGAATAGATGTCGTAGGAGCGTTCACCGCGATTGGTCTGTTCGACGACCATCGGCACCAGGGCCATTGCGGTATCAACTGGATTTCTCATGTCCGTCCTTTATCAAGCGCTTCTTGATCCGGGGCCGAAGGCAAGCAAGCGCTCCGGAATCAATTGGAATGGGTTATTCCCTACATAGAGTGTCAACGCCCGGTACTTCAAGACGGAGCATCCGATATCCTTAATTGCCCCAGGCTGCGCGAGGCTGACCGCTAATACGATTTTCCCGCGATGGCAGCCCCTCGCCCGGTGGTTTTCAAAGACGGCACAGGTTTTTGCCCGATCACGGTAAAGCAGGCGTGAATGCCGGATGTGCCCTTGGGGCGCCCCTCCTCTTCCAAAGGGCAGGTTTCTCCATAATGCGGCAACCTCGTCTTAAAGACTGCGTGCCATATTGGCTCTGCTCGGTATCGAGTATTGGAGTTTCGAGTGGATATTGTGACTGGCCTGATGATCTGGGCTGCGGAGGCGCTGACGCTTGCCGTGCTGCTCTGGTCACGATGGCTTTATGAGCGGGATGCTTTTTACCTGAGCTGGGGCGGCGGCTTTGCGCTGCACGGCGTCGGCGTGGCGCTCGTTGCGTTGCGAGGCGACATTCCCGACTTCGTCTCGATACAGATCGCCAATACGATGGTTCTCGCCGGCATCGGTTTCTGGATTGCCGGCCTCCAGCAATTCGACGGCAAGCGGATCGATCCTTTTGTGGCGATCCCGGCGCTGATCTGGATCGCCGGGATGTTCCTCTACCCGATCCGCGAAAGCTTCGCCAACCGCACGGCACTTGGCAACGGCGCCTCGATGATCGGCTACGGCATCATGATCGCCGTGCTGCTGCGCAACGAAAGCGTTTCCACGACGCGACGGTTCCTTGCCGCATCGATCGGCGTCCAGTTCCTCGCCAGCGGCCTGATCGCCATCTTCGCGATCCTCCACCAGACGAATTCGTTCTCGGCCGCGCCGAAACTCTCCTGGCTGTTCTTTCCTGCCGCCTTCTGCTTCATCGCCAGCATCATGAGCGGCGCCAAGCTGCTGACCGAGCGGTCAGAGGAAAAGCTGAAGGCGCTTGCAGTGACCGATCCGCTGACCGGTGTCCTGAACCGCCGCGGCCTGATCGACGAGTTTCATGGGCTCATCAAGGCGGACAGCGTCCAGAAGCCGATGATCGCGCTTCTGCATTTCGACCTCGACAGCTTCAAGCAGATCAACGACCGTTGCGGCCATCAGGCCGGCGACGCCGTGCTCGTGGCCTTCTCGCGCGTCGGCCAGACGTCACTGCGCGGCCGCGGCTTCTTCGGACGCATGGGCGGCGAGGAGTTTGCATCCATCCTGCGGGTCTCCGATCTTGTCGAAGCAGCCAGCATTGCCGAGGCGATCCGGTTGACCTTGAAGCGCCAGATTATCGAGACGGGCGACCACCGGATTACGGTGACGGTCAGCGCCGGCATCTCATTGATGCCGGCCCAGAGCGCCGATCTGGACACATTGCTGAGCGCCGCCGACCGGGCCCTCTACCATGCGAAGGAAAGCGGCCGCGACCGGACGGCGATCGATGTCGGCACGGAAGCAACCATCATTCCGGCAATCGACCGCAGCGGCGAGCTGGACGAACAGGACCTGCAATCCGAAATGCAGGCGAACCATCAGGTCGCGGCATTGAAGCGGCTGGCCTCACTCAGCAAACATTGACCGGCGGCCAACGCCGCCTCTTGTCCTTCGCCACGCAATGCCCAATTTGAGCCTCAGACAACCGTGGAGGGGCATCACCATGCGGGCGAAAATTTTTGCGGGCATTATCCTTTCTCTCTTTGCATCGACTGCCGCCGTGGCGCAGCAGGCGTCCGACACGGTGGCGCCGGAGCGTGCGACAGGCTTCAGCGCCGCAAAACGCGTCGAGACCAAAAACTACATGGTGGCGGCTGCCAATCCCCTGGCCGCCGATGCCGGCCGCGAGGTAATCGCCAAGGGCGGCAACGCGATTGATGCGATGGTAGCGATCCAGACCGTTCTCGGCCTCGTGGAGCCGCAGAGCTCCGGCCTCGGCGGCGGCTCCTTCCTGGTCTATTACGATGCGGCCACGAAGAAGATCACCACGTTCGACGGCCGTGAGACGGCGCCGATGGAGGCGACACCAAAACTTTTCCTCGACGCGCAGGGTCAGCCGCTGAAATTCATGGACGCGGTGATCGGCGGCCGGTCGGTCGGCACGCCCGGTACCGTGCGCCTGCTGGAAGAGGTTCACAAAAAGCACGGCAAGGCGGATTGGAAGAACCTTTTCGCGCGCGCCGAACAGCTGGCAACCGACGGATTTCAGGTCTCGCCACGGCTGGCGTCGCTGATTGCCTCCGATGGCGACCGGCTGAAGAAATACGACGGAGCGCGGGGTTATTTCTACGACGCCTCGCGTATGCCGCTCAAGGCCGGCGCCCTGCTGAAGAATCAGGCCTATGCCGGGACGTTGAAGACGATTGCTGATGGTGGCGCGGATGCCTTCTACAAGGGGCCGATCGCCGAAGCGATCGTGAGGACCGTACGGGAGGCCGCCGGCAATCCCGGCGTTCTTTCTCTGAGCGACCTCGCAAACTACCGCGTCAAGGAACGCGAACCGGTCTGCTTTACCTATCGTGCGCTCGACGTCTGCGGCATGGGACCGCCCTCCTCCGGTGCCGTCGCCGTATCCCAGATGCTGGGGCTCATCGAGAATTTCGACGTGAAGGGGCTCGGTCCGCAGAACGTTCAGACGTGGCGGCTGATCGGCGATGCCCAGCGCCTCGCCTTTGCCGACCGCGAACGTTACGTCGCCGACACGGATTTTCAGCCGACGCCGATCAAGGGGCTGCTGAAGAAGGATTATCTTGGCAGGCGCGCTTCGCTTCTGGACACAGACAAGGCACTCGCGGCCGATCAGGTGAAGGCCGGCGAGCCGGAATGGGATCATGCACTGCTCTTTGGCCGGGATGCCGCGCTGGAATTCCCGTCCACCAGCCATTTCGTTATCGTAGACAAACAAGGCAATGTCGTCTCGATGACCACGACCATCGAAGGCGGCTTCGGCTCAAGGCTTATGACCAACGGCTTCCTGCTCAATAACGAGCTGACGGACTTCTCCTTCAAGACGCACGATGGCAGCCTGCCGATCGCCAACCGTGTCGAGCCGGGCAAGCGGCCACGTTCCTCGATGGCGCCGACCATCGTGATGAAGGACGGCAAGCCGCTGCTCGCCATCGGCTCGCCCGGCGGCAGCCAGATCATCGGGTATGTGGCGCAGGCGCTGATCGCCTATATCGACTGGGGCATGCCGGTCGAACAGATCGTCGCCCAGCCGCATTTCATCAACCGCTTCGGTGCCTATGAGATCGAAGCCGGCACGGATGCGGAAAAATTCGCAGAACCGCTGAAGGCGCTCGGCTATGAGGTTAAACCGGGCGAAATGAATTCAGGCCTGCATGCGATCGAGATCACCGCCAACGGCCTTGCCGGCAGCGCCGATCCGCGTCGCGAGGGTGTCGCAGTCGGGGAATGATCAGACATCGGCATCGCCATAGGCCAATGCCGTCTTGGTCTTCCCCTTGGGATTGACCCATGGCGATTGAGCGAGAGCAGTCAGCACTTTCCAGGCCGTGCGAACGACCTTGCTTTCGGCCTCGCCATTGTTGTCGAGGTCGAAGCGGAAGCTGAACTCGGCGGCGACAGGCGCATCCGGCTCGCCCTGTTTCCACCAGAGGATCATCGCGCATTCGGCTTCCACGTCGTCGTCGAGTTCGAGATACCCGCCTTCGAAGACATGTTCGCGGACCGTCAGGTCATTCACCCTCGATACCGGCGTATCACCCAACGGTAGAGACTTCTTGGGGAGCTTTTCGTAAAGCGCCAGACAATCGCCCACAGTCTTGAGGGTTTCCGCGTCGCGTACCTGTGCCTCGGCCGACCGGCTGAACAGAGCCCAGAAGCGCGGCGCATCCGACGAAACGACGATCTTCACGTCTTCCTCGAATTTCACCTTGTCCTTCTTCGACGCGCGGAAAACCTGCGCGCCCGCCAGCAGCCGGTCGCCGTGACGAAATTTCAACGTCAACTCCCAATCCGCCCTGGAGTAGGCCGCCCGGCGAAGCCTGAAGACCAGATCGGACTGACGGTAAAGCGCCTTGTCCAACGTATCGAGAAAGAAGAGATCGCGTTGTTTCTCAGGATCGGCCTGATTGAGCTTGCCGACGGTGCTTATGCCGTTTTCGGCCAGAAGCTTGATGATGTGCGTCCAGAATTCCTTGACCGCCGGCAGGCACGTCTTGTCATTGCCGGCAAATTTGCCTTCAAAAAGAGTGACCTTGTACTCGCGTGACGTCAGTTCCGCCTGCATGTCTACCCCTCCCCAAGAGCCCGCGAAAAGCAGCATGCGCGCAATCCTGAATTGCGTCAATCGGATGACACTTTCGCCTCGCCGAGAAATCCGGTAGCTCTCGGCCCATGACCGACTTTATGACCGACTTGCCCGATTTCCTCCGCATCGACCCCGCCACCCGCCGCGTCTCGCTCGACGGCCGCAACCCGGCTTTCTACAGCGATCCGAACGTCATCTATGCGTTGCTGCACGAGCACTGCCCGACCTTCTATTGGGAGGAGCAGAAGCAATGCTTCTTCACCGGCTACGACCATGTGAACATGCTGCTTCGCGACCGCCGGTTCGGCCGGCAAATTCTGCATATCGCAGATCGCGAGGAACTCGGCCTGCCGCCACCTGCCCCGCATCTGGAAAACTTCGATCTAGCAGAGCGTTATTCGCTGCTGGAACTGGAGCCGCCGGAGCACACGCGCCTTCGCACCCTCGTCAACCGCGCCTTCGTCTCGCGCCATATCGAGCGGCTGCGGCCGGAGATCGCCGAGCTTGCGGAAGGGCTGATCGATGGCTTTGCAAAGGACGGCGGAACGGAACTGCTGTCCTCTTTCGCCGATATCATCCCTGTCACCATGATCGCCAGGATGATCGGCATTCCCGACGACATGGGGCCGCAGCTTCTCAAGTGGTCGCATGACTATGTCGGCATGTACATGTTCAAGCGATCGAAGGATGACGAATACGCCGCCGATCGCGCATCCAGGGAATTTGCGGACTACGTCAAAAGCCTGATTGCCGAGCGCCGCCGGAACCCAAGCGAAGACCTGCTTACCCACATGATCCACACGGAGCATAAGGGCCAGTATCTGAGTGACGACGAGCTGGTCTCGACGACAATCGTGCTGCTGAACGCCGGTCACGAAGCGACTGTCCACCAGATCGGCAATTCGGTTCGGGTCATCCTCGAAAGCGGACTTGACCCGGCCGATCTCTTTAAGGACGAAGCTACAACCGAGAGAACTGTCGAAGAGACGCTGCGTATCTGCGCGCCGGTGCATATCTTCCAGCGCTGGGCACTTGAGGATGTCGAGATCGACGGACTTTCCTTCAAACGCGGCGACAAGATGAGCCTCATCCTCGCTGCCGCCAATCTCGACCCAAGGAAGTTCTCCGATCCGCTCGCCTTCAAGCCGGACCGGCAGGAAGCCGCCAACCTCTCCTTCGGCGCCGGCATCCATTTCTGCATCGGCGCGCCCTTAGCCCGGCTAGAGCTGAACACGGTACTGCCGATCCTTTTCGGGCGGATGCCGGGGATGCGGATAGCGAAGACGCCGGTGGTGAAGGATATCTATCATTTCCACGGGCTGGAGCGGCTGGATTTGGTTTGGTGAGCCTAAAAACTTAAGCTTGAAAAATTAACCTAATAGGTTATTTTATGACTGAGAAGCGCAAGGCACATTGTCCACTGGATCGGGTGAAGCTGCTCGTTAAGGCCGGAAAGGTTCGTGCGACCTATTCGGCTCTGGCGGGCGCTTCGCATCTCGATTTTACGGTCGATGAAATGTACCAGACCGTGTTGGCCCTGAACCTTGCCGACTTCTACAAATCGATGACGACTTATGCCGATCATACGATCTGGCAGGACGTCTATCGTCCCATGACCAAGGCAGGCAGGATCTATCTGAAGCTGACCGTCGTCGATGACGTTGTGATTGTGTCGTTCAAGGAGCTTGACGGATGAAATGCTCAGCCTGCGGTGCAGCCGAACTCATACAGCGAGCACGGGACATGCCTTACACCTACAAGGGCGAAAAGACAGTCATAGCAAACGTGCAGGGCGACTATTGCCCTTCCTGCGATGAAGTCATCCTCGACGATCTGGAAGCGAGACGGGTCAGCGCGGCGATGCTTGATTTCAACAAGCAGATAAACCTTACCAGCGTCGATCCGGTATTCGTCGCCACTGTGCGAAGGAAACTGAAGCTTGACCAGAAGGAAGCGGGCGACATCTTCGGTGGCGGCGTCAACGCTTTTTCCCGCTACGAAAACGGTAAAGCCAAACCTCCTGTCGCGCTGGTCAAGCTTTTGAAGCTCCTCGACAAACATCCAGAGCTTCTGCAGGAAATCCGGGCTGCTTGACACGAAAATGCCGGTACCCGCCGCACCGGCATCTCGATAAAAGCTGGACTTCCCCAATCAGCCGTAACGACCGGTGATATAATCCTCCGTCCGCTTCACCTTCGGCGCCTGGAAGATTTGAGCGGTCGGGCCGGTTTCGATCATTTCTCCGAGATACATGAAGGTTGTATTGTCGGAGATGCGGCTCGCCTGCTGCATGTTGTGGGTTACGATGACGATCGTGAAATCGGCCTTCAGCTGGGTGACCAGTTCTTCCACCTTGGCGGTCGAGATCGGGTCGAGGGCCGAGGTCGGCTCGTCAAGGAGCAGGACTTCCGGGCGAAGAGCGACGCCGCGGGCGATGCAGAGGCGCTGCTGCTGACCGCCGGACAGGCCGAGACCGGACCCCTTGAGCTTGTCCTTGACTTCGTCCCACAATGCGGCCTGGCGCAGCGCCTGTTCGACGCGAACGTCCATATCGGCCTTGCCGAGGCGCTCGTGGTGTTTGATGCCATAGGCAATGTTGTCGTAGATCGACATTGGGAACGGCACCGGCTTCTGGAAGACCATGCCGACGCGGGCGCGCAGCTCGTTCATCGAGAAGCCCGCATCGAGGATGTTCTGGCCGTCGAGCTTGACCGCACCACTGGCGCGCATCTTCGGATAAAGCATGTAAATGCGGTTGAGAATGCGCAACAGCGTGGACTTGCCGCAGCCGGACGGGCCGATCAGTGCCGAGACCTGCCGCTCCGGAAAGCTCAGGTTGACGTCCTTGATGGCGTGGGATTCACCGTAGTAGAAATTGACTTTCTCGAGCTTGATCTTGTCTTTGAGCATCGGCTTTTCTGACTTGCGGGTGGTGTCGAAAGTATCTTGCGACTGAAGCATCATTTCCCACCTTTACGGTTGAGGAAGGAGCGCGAAACGACGCTCAGGATGAGGACGAAGGCGGTCATCACGAAGGCCCCGGCCCAGGCGAGGTTCTGCCACTGCTCATAAGGGCTCATGGCGAACTGGAAGATGACGACCGGGATGTTGGCCATCGGCTGCGTCATATCCAGGCTCCAGTACTGGTTGTTGAGAGCCGTGAACAGGAGCGGCGCGGTTTCGCCGGAGATGCGGGCGATCGCCAACAGGATGCCGGTCAGAATGCCGGTCGAAGCCGAGCGGTAGAGCACGTTGACCGTGACTTTCCAGCGCGGAATGCCGAGCGAGAGCGCCGCTTCGCGCATCACATCCGGAACCAGCCGCAACATCTCGTCCGTGGTGCGGACGACAACCGGCACGAAGATGAAGGCAAGCGCGATACCGCCGGCAAATCCGGAGAACCGTCCCGTCGGGCGCACGATCAGTTCGTAGACGAACAGGCCGATGATGATCGACGGTGCGGACAGCAGGATGTCGTTGACGAAGCGGATCGTCTCACCGAGCTTCTTGCCGCGGCTGAATTCCGACAGGAAAGTGCCGGCGAGAACGCCGATCGGCGTGCCGATGACGACAGCCAGGAAGACCATCAGCAGGCTGCCCATGAAGGCATTGGCGAGACCGCCACCGTCTTCGCCGGGCGGCGGCGTCATTTCGGTGATCAGGGCAGGGCTCAGTGCCGCGAGGCCGTGCAGCAGCGTCGTCCAGATGATCCAGATCAGGAAGACCAGGCCGAGCGCGGTGGCGATGCCGCAGAGCGTCAGTGCGATCAGGCTACCGAGCTGACGGCGGCGGTAGAGAGAAGTCGAAGAACTGGCCATGATTATTCTCCCCTCTGCCGCGCCATGCGCACCAGCATGACCTTGGCTGCAGCCAGAACGATGAAGGTGACGACGAAGAGGATGAGACCGAGTGCCGTCAGCGACGAGCGGTAGAGATCGTCGGATGCTTCGGCGAATTCGTTGGCGAGCGTTGCGGCGATCGAGGTGCCCGGCTCCATCAGGGAGATGGCGATGTTGTGCGTATTGCCGAGTACGAAGGTGACCGCCATGGTTTCACCCAGCGCGCGGCCGAGGCCGAGGAAGATGCCGCCGACAACAGCCGTGCGGGTATGGGGGATGACGATGTCGCGCACCACTTCCCACTTGGTCGAACCGAGCGCGTAGGCCGATTCCTTCAGCTGCGGCGGAACGACGAGAAAGACGTCGCGCATGACCGATGAAATGAAAGGGATGATCATCACCGCCAGCACGATGCCCGAGGTCAGCATGCCGATGCCGAGCGGGGCGCCGGAGAAGAGAGCGCCGATCAACGGGATCGGGCCGAGCCAATCGATAAGGATCGGCTGTACGTAGTCGGACATGAAGGGCGCGAAGGTGAATAGACCCCACATGCCGTAGATGATTGACGGAATGCCGGCGAGAAGCTCGATGGCGCCGCCGACCGGGCCGCGAATGGCGCGGGGTGCGACTTCGGTGATGAACACGGCGATGCCGAGGCTGACTGGAACGCCGATGATCATGGCAAGTGCGGACGTGACTAGTGTGCCGTAGATCGGCACCAGGCCCGCGAAATGTCCAGCAACCGGATCCCATTCCGTGCCGGTGATGAAACCGAAACCGAAGGTGCGGAAGGCGGATAGACCGCCCCACAACATCGAGGCCGCGGCCGCAAGCAGCGCAGCAAGCACGATGAGGCCACAGGCCGTGACAATCCAGAAGAAGATGCGGTCCCCCAGGATGCCGGTACGGCGCGGGGGCGTGGAGGTGGCGGCGGGCATCGTTGCCAGTGCTTCGCTCATGTCTCTATGCGCTCAAATATCCGAGAAAATGAAAGCGAAAGGGGCGGCCAAGCCAGCCGCCCCCTCCGAGTGGATCAGCCCTTGAACTCAGAGGTCCAGTAGCCCTCGATCTGCTTGACGAGGGTTTCGGGAAGCGGAACGTAGTCCAGCGAGGACGCTTCCTTCTGGCCCTTTTCGAGCGCCCACTTGAAGAAGTCGAAAGCGGCCTTCGAGCGAGCGGCATCCTTCGGCTGCTTGTACATGATCGCCCAGGTCGTGGCAGTGATCGGCCATGCCTTTTCGCCCGGAGCGTTGGTCATGATCAGGAAGAAGTCCTTGGCAGTGCCCCATTCGGCGCTGGCAGCAGCGGCACCGAAGGATTCAGCGTTCGGCTTCGGATACTGGCCGGCAGCATTCTGAACGAGCGCGAAGGGCAGCTTGTTCTGCAGGGCGTAGGCGTATTCGACGTAGCCGATCGAATCCTTGACGCGGGTGACGTAGGCGGCGACGCCTTCGTTGCCCTTACCGCCGATGCCGACCGGCCAATTGACGGCGGTGCCTTCACCGACCTTCGACTTCCAATCCGGATTGACCTTGGAGAAGAAGTTGGTCCAGTTGAAGGAAGTGCCGGAGCCGTCCGAGCGGTGAACGACAGCGATCTGGCTGTCGGGCAGCTTGAGGCCCGGGTTCAGGTCGGCGATGGCCTTGTCGTTCCACTTGTTGACGTTGCCGAGGAAGATGTCGGCGAGAACCTTGCCGGAAAGCTTCAGCTGACCGGAGGCGATGCCCTTGACGTTGATGACCGGCACGATGCCGCCAACAACGACCGGGAACTGGCCGAGGCCGGCAGCCTGGAGGTCTTCCGGCTTCATCGGAGCGTCGGACGCGCCGAAATCGACGGTCGCAGCCTTGATCTGAGCGATACCGCCGCCAGAACCGATCGACTGGTAGTTCAGCTTGTCGCCGTTGATCTTGTTGTAGTCAGCCGACCACTTGGAGAGAACGGGATAAACGAAGGTGGAGCCGGCGCCGGTAATATCGGCAGCGGAAGCGGACATCGCGAACACGGCTGCGAGGCCCGCGCCGAGGCAGGTCGAAAGAAGTTTCTTGGTGAACATCTGAGGTCTTCCCTGGATGGAACGAACGGTAGACGTGACCGGCGCCAGGAGGGCTTTGAGCGCTCGAAAATCCCGTCACGTATGGCGGGCTAGGCGCGTTCCATTACAGTTTCATGACACGAATGGCGCCGCGATGGCGCAAATAGATGACGCAAAAACACCACTTAACGGCTTAGCGAAAATGAATCAAAGCGTTAGGCTAAATACTGAAAATCATTACAAAAAGGTAATGTGCAACTGCGATATACTTCCGCAGTTGCACAACCATTATGTCGCAATCAGGCATTTGCGGTATTTAGATAGCGGGCTGCCGGCTTGCTGAGCGATAGGTGCGGACGCAGAGCCGCACGTGCCTCCTCATAAGCCTCGTAAAGAGCCTTGTCGGCGAGCGACGGAATGGTGATCAGTTCGCCCTGGTCAAAGCCCGCAAGTGCTGCATCGACCAGATCGCTGACGTCCATGACCATTTCCGGAGGCAGTTTCTCGACCGAACCGCCGGCGCGCTCGAAAATTTCGGTACGGGTGAGGCCTGGCAGCACTGCCTGGATGCGAACGCCGGTGCCTTCCAGTTCTGCAGCAAGCGACTCCGTCAATGTCAGGACGAAGCCCTTGCTGGCGGTATAGGTGCCGTTGAAGGCCTGCGGCCAGAGCGACACGACCGATGCCGTATTGATGATTCCGCCCTTGCCACGGCCGACGAACGCCTGGGCGGCAGCAACGGCAAGCCGGTTGGCGGCAAAGACATTCAGTTCGATCATCTGGTCCAGATAGTCCGCATCCGTCTTCAGAAGCGGGCCCTGGGGGCCTACTCCGGCATTGTTGACGAGAAGGGTAATCGAGCCGTCCTGGCGCAGGCGCCGATCGACGAGAGCGACATCGCCACGCTGCGTCAGGTCGGCGCGCAGCACTTCGGTCTTCACGCCATGCTGCTGCGTCAACCGCTCGGCAAGCGCCTTCAGCCGATCCTCATCGCGGGCGACGAGAACGAGATCATATCCGCGAGCGGCGAGCTTTTCGGCAAAGGTCGCGCCGATGCCGGACGAGGAACCGGTGACGAGCGCGGTTCCGAGTTTCGAATTCTGGGTCATGGTTCCATCTCCAATCTGGAATTTACTGGCATATGCCACCAAATAGATGAAGGCAGCTGATCGCGGCCGCAAGAGGTGCGACCAAATATTTCGAGGCGGTGGAACGGCCGGGCAAAACCGGGCATGGTTTGCGCGCAAAGGGAATGGATATGACGGACAAGATCGACGGAAAAGACGATGCCATCTGGCTACACTGCAGCAACAGCGCGGTGCGCCGGGCCTCGCGGCAGCTCAATCAGCTCTATGAGGATGCGATGGGCGATACGGGTCTCAAGGGCACGCAGTTCTCGCTGCTTTCGCAGATCGGCTTTTCCAACAAGCCGAGCCTGAAGGTGCTGGCCGAGACGATGGTGATGGACTTGTCGGCGCTCGGCCACACGCTGAAGCCGCTGATCCGCGACGGGCTTGTTGAGCTGTTTCCGGATGACAAGGACAAGCGGGTGAAGCGGGTTCGGCTGACGCAGGCCGGAGTTGCGATCCAGCGGGATCTCACGGGACGCTGGCGGATTGCCCAGGACCGTTTCGATGCGGCCTTCGGTCAAGAGAAGTCAGAGGAGTTGCGGCACACGCTGGCTTTTATTGCCTCGCCGGAGTTTGCCAAGGCTTTCGAAGGCGACGCCTGACCGATGGCCGGTTGCAGGCGACGGGATGTAGTCGTACGAAGCTCGGACAATGTATTGAAGCTATTGATTGGACGCCGCATTGAACTCGATCAACGTAATAGCGCCCTACAAATATCTCGACATGTGGGTATTCGACGATTCACGCGTCGGGCTGACGCAAGAGCCCTTCGTTGGCGGGGCAGACACTCTGATCGACCAGGCGGTGGCCGACATCCCGAATGCCGAACTGGGATTCGTAATGGTGTTCTCAAAGGTCGCATTTCCGGGGCACCAGTTTCGGCTGGAATGGAGACGAGCTGAGAACAGCGGCAATATCTATTATTCCGCTGACTTCGATGCAGAGGGATGGCTCTGCCCTGCACTCCTACGTTACTTCGATAATCCGCCGCCGGAGCTTTTCGTGCAGGTAAAGCCGAAGCCATAGGTTTCGCGATTCAAACCCTGATCACATAATCCTTGCGAGTCGTTTCAATCACTTCCCAGGTTCCCTTGAAGCCCGGTCTCAGCACCATGCTGTCGCCCGCCTTGAGGTGAACCGGTTCGCCGCCCTCTTCCGTGACGATCGACCGGCCGGAGAGGATGTGGAAATATTCCCACTCGTCGTAAACGATCCGCCACTTGCCGGGGGTCGCCTCCCAGACGCCGGCATAAACATCGCCATCGGCCTCATCGAAGTTCCAGGTGCGGAAGGTCGGGGCGCCGGAGATGAGCCGGTCCGGCGCCGGAGCCCCCTCCTCCGGTTCGATTGCCGAGAGATCGAAGACGGTCCAGGTGCTCACGGTCATTTCCTTTCAATATGTTGGATCGCGCCGTCGGCCGCCATCTCCGCGAGGACGCGAAGGCGGTCCAGCGGCAGTCCGTTGCGGGCACTGCCCGACAGGCCCGACATCGCCATCATCAGATAGTCCGCCAGAAGCTCTGCCTGCAAGCTGCCACGCGCTGCGATCCTGTCACGGATGAAACGCCGGCTTGCTTCCAGGCGCGAACGCACCTCCGCTCCAGCCTCCGGATCCACCGTACTGCGCGCCCCTTCGATGACCATGCAGCCTTTGGCATCACCGCTGGCATAAGCGTCTGCAGCCTGTTGCAGGATAGAGGCTATGCCTTCTTCCAGCGGCACACCTTCGGCCAGAGCGCTCTCCACATCCAGCCCTGCTTCATGCTCGTAGAGCCGTAAGGCTTCCGCATACAGCGCCACCTTGTTGCCGAAAGCGGCATAAAAGCTCGGCGGATTGATGCCGATCGCCGCCGTCAGATCGGCGACGCTCAGCGCATCGTATCCCTTGAGATGGAAGAGAGCTTGCGCCTTGGCAAGCGCCTCGTCCCGATCGAAAGTACGCGGGCGGCCGCGACCTCCGATCTTTTTTGTATCATTCACTACAAAAATCCTTGACGATGATCGTGTTGGTATTTATGTAATGCTTACTACATTAATTCTCAACCCCTAAAGTGCACATGCTGCACGGGAGAATAAGACAATGACCGACTTCCACGGAAAGAAAGTTCTCATCCTCGGCGGCAGCCGCGGCATCGGCGCCGCCATCGTCCGCCGCTTTGCCAATGACGGCGGCGACGTGACGTTTACCTATGCCGGTTCGAAGGATGCTGCCGAAGCATTGGCACAGGAGACCGGCTCCAAGGCCGTCAAATCCGACGCATCGGACCGCGCCTCCGTGATCGAAAGCGTCAAGAACGCCGGCCCGCTCGACGTTCTCATCGTCAGCGCTGGTACGTTGGCGCTCGGCAACCCGCTGGAAATCGATGCCGACGCCATCGATAAGATGATCGACGTCAACGTCCGCGCACCCTACCACACCTCGGTCGAAGCCGCCCGCACGATGCCGGAAGGTGGCCGCATCATCATCATCGGTTCGGTCAATGGCGACCGGATGCCGTTTGCCGGCGGTGCCGCCTATGCGCTGACCAAGTCCGCCGTTCAGGGCATGGCCCGTGGCCTCGCCCGTGATCTCGGCGACCGCAACATTACCGTCAACGTCATCCAGCCCGGCCCTACCTCGACCGATATGAACCCGCATGACGGCCCGATGAGCGAATACATGCACAGCTTCATGGCGCTCAAGCGTCACGGCAAGCCGGAAGAGATTGCCGGTATGGCTGCTTATCTCGCAGGTCCGGAAGCAGGCTTCATCACCGGCGCCATGCACACGATCGACGGTGGTTTCGGCGCCTGACGCCGAAACCCTTCCCGATCAAAATCCTGGATCAGGCTCTCAGATCTTCGACAGAGCCTGATCCAGATCGGCGATGATATCAGCGCTGTCTTCGATGCCGATCGACAGGCGGACGACATCGGGGCCGGCCCCCGCGGCGATCTGCTGCTCTTCGGTGAGCTGCCGGTGTGTCGTCGAAGCCGGGTGGATGACCAACGAGCGCGTATCACCGATATTGGCGAGGTGCGAGAAGAGCTGCAGGCCCTCCACGAAAATCTTGCCTGCCTCGTAGCCACCCTTGACCCCGAAGGTGAAAACGGCACCGGCGCCCTTCGGCGAATACCGCTGCTGCAGGCCGTGGTTCGGGTCGTCGTCCAGTGCGGCATAACTCACCCAGGCAACTTTCGGATGGCTCTTCAGCCATTTCGCGGCAGCGAGCGCATTGTCGCAATGGCGCTGCATACGCAACGGCAGGGTCTCGATGCCGGTCAAAATCATGAAGGCGTTGAAAGGCGAAATCGCCGGACCAAGATCACGCAGGCCGAGCACGCGGGCGGCGATCGCGAAGCCAATATTGCCGAAGGTCTTATGCAGCTCGGCGCCGCCATATTCCGGCCGCGGCTCCGAGAGCATCGGATAATTGCCGGATTTCGACCAGTCGAACGTTCCGCCGTCGACAAGGATGCCACCCATGGAATTGCCGTGGCCGCCCAAAAATTTCGTCAGCGAATGGATGACGATATCGGCGCCATGCTCCAGTGGCCGGACCAGATAGGGGCTTGCCATCGTATTGTCGACGATCAGCGGCAGTCCGCGTCGCTGGGCGATTTCGGCGATCGCTTCGATATCGACGAATGTTCCGCCGGGATTGGCAAGACTTTCGATGAAGATCGCCCGCGTCCGTTCATCGATCTGGGTTTCGAAGCTTGCCGGATCGGCCGTATCCGCCCAGCGGACCTGCCAGTCGAAATTCTGGAAGGCGTGGCCGAACTGGTTGATGGAGCCGCCGTAAAGCTTGCGGGCCGACACGAAATTATCGCCCGGCCGCATCAGCGTATGGAAAGCAAGCAACTGCGCCGCATGCCCGGAAGCAACTGCCAGCGCCGCCGTGCCGCCTTCAAGCGCGGCGACCCGCTCTTCCAGCACGGCCTGGGTCGGATTCATGATGCGGGTATAGATGTTGCCGAATTCCTGCAGACCGAAAAGTGCCGCCGCATGGTCGGCGTCGTTGAAGACGAACGAGGTCGTCTGATAAATCGGCGTCACGCGCGCGCCGGTCGTCGGATCAGGCGCGGCTCCGGCATGAACGGCAAGCGTGGAAAAACCCGGATTGATCGTCGGCATATATCCCTCCCCTTGAGAATGGCGATTGCTATCACGCGCAACAGACCAAGGCGGTTGATCGCGATCAAGGCATATCGTTCCAGCAAACCTACGCTTTCAAGAAATAGAGAGGAGTTTGCAATGAACAATATGACTGATGATCGCGAAAACCTCGCGGAGAAACTGAAGCGCTGGTATGCGACGACGGTGGAGGCGATCGGCGAGGCGAAGCTTCTCGCGAGCCTCGACGATGAAACGGTCAAGCTGCTTGCCCAGGATTGCTCTCTGACGCCGCAGGAACTGCGCGATCTGGTCCAGAAGGGGCCACACGCTTCGGACGAGATGCTGGCGCTGATGGACTCGCTTGGCATCGACCGGCAGGAAGCGCAACTTGCCGGCCCTGCGGAATTTCGTGAGATGCATGTGACCTGCGCCCATTGCGGCGAGAAATCCCGCTGTCGGGAGGCGCTTGCCGACGGTACAGCCAATACGGAATTCGGCTACTATTGCGCCAACACCGACGTGCTGCTCGACCTGTGGGCGCGACCGGAATTACGCGTCAAATAACGCTTAGCCGACAAGGCGCGGATATTCGATCGCCGGGCAGCGATCCATCACCATCTTGATGCCAGCGGCTTCGGCCTTTTCGGCCGCCTTGTCGTCCCGCACGGAAAGCTGGCCCCAGATGACCTTCGGCTTCTTGTCGAGCGCCAAGGCCTCGTTGACGACGCCGTCCAGATATTCGGCCGCGCGGAAAACGTCGACCATGTCAACCGGCTGCGGCACATCGGCCAGCGTTGCGTATACCTTCTGCCCCAGGATTTCCTTGCCCGCCTGCCCCGGATTGACGGGATAAACGGTGTAGCCCTTGGACAACAGGAAACTCATGACCCTGTTGCTCGGACGATCCGCATTCGGGGAAGCGCCGAGCAGCGCGATCGTCTTGGTATTTTTCAGGATATCGCCGATATACTGCTTGTCGTAGCTATCGTGGTTCATGACCTGGCTCCATGCGGGCGAGAGTGCTGATCGTGCCCCTCATATAAGAGCCAGGATATCCTCCCGAAAGGGCATATCGGCTTTTCGAAACATCGGCCTTCGCAGTCTGCTATTACAGAACAGAGCGCTCGATTGATCGCGGGCTGCTTCTCTCGGCCAATTTCATCGCCAAAACTAGGTTCCATGATAAACACAGCCGAGAAGTTGTATAAATCAACAACTCGCCGCCCCGCAAAATCCGACAAACTATCAATAAGTCATTGATCAAACTATCGAAACAGGTTGACTTGAACAATCGTTCGGTGAATGTTCTCAATAGTTTCCGCTTCGTACAGGGGCATATTAGCGACGCCTTATAGTTGAATTAGAACATGCTTTCCAATATCTATTAGGGTATTCTAATTGTACAATTCATGAGCCTTGCTCTGCGTTTCATATAGCGGTGCGATAAAACATGGGCCAAAATGCTTGAAAGCCCGATCTTCAGGTCTGTCGAACCTTTCAACCACAGGCGTTTTCTTTACCCCACAATTTTACGCAACCACCCTGCACTTGCGCATAGGCTGTCGACGCACACAAGCTTCTCGAATTTTCTGGATCGATGGAATGGACGGCAGTGGTGGGCTCGCCTTTTGCGCGTATTTTATTGGTAATAGGCAGAAGATTGGCTTGATGGGCAAAATAACGGCCATCTAATTTGTGGTAATATGAAACCACACAGATAACCCATTGATTTTGCTTGCCCTATTTTCCAACACTCAAAATGCCCGAACTTGACGCTCGATATCGCCATCGTTATAAGCCGCCCCAGAACGCGGACCTTCAAGGCCCGCTTTCTTTTTTGCCGGTCTTTCCAGCAAATCCAAGCAACAAGAAACGCCCTCATCTTCCTTGGAGACTGTGGGTTCAAATGAAAGAGAAAACCATGTCAACCTTCGTTCAGAAGCCTGCAGAGGTGGAGAAGAAGTGGGTGATCATCGACGCCGAAGGGCTCGTCGTCGGTCGCCTCGCCACCATCGTCGCTATGCGCCTTCGCGGCAAGCATAAGGCTACCTACACCCCCCACGTCGATGACGGCGACAATGTCATCATCATCAACGCGGAAAAGGTTGCCCTCACCGGCAAGAAGTATTCCGACAAGACCTATTACTGGCACACCGGTTATCCGGGTGGCATCAAGGAGCGTACCGCTCGCCAGATCATCGAAGGCCGCTTCCCGGAGCGCGTCCTTGAAAAGGCTATCGAGCGCATGATCCCGCGTGGTCCGCTCGGCCGTCGCCAGATGAAGAACCTGCGCGTTTACGCTGGTTCCAACCATCCCCACGAAGCACAGCAGCCTGTCGCTCTCGACATCGCTTCGCTGAACAAGAAGAACGTAAGGAGCGCCTGATCATGGCCGACCTCTCCTCTTTGAAGGACCTCGCGCCGGCTTCTGAAGCCGCTGCTCCGGTTCATGTCCGCAAGGTCGACACCCTCGGCCGCTCCTACGCAACCGGCAAGCGCAAGAACGCTGTCGCCCGCGTATGGGTCAAGGCTGGCTCGGGCAAGATCATCATCAACGGCCGTGACTTCACGACCTACTTCGCTCGTCCGGTTCTGCAGATGATCCTGCAGCAGCCGATCATCGCAGCTGCCCGCACCGGCCAGTTCGACGTGATCGCAACCGTCACCGGCGGTGGTCTCTCCGGTCAGGCCGGCGCCGTTCGTCACGGCGTTTCCAAGGCCCTCACCTACTTCGAGCCGGGCCTGCGCGCCGTGCTCAAGAAGGGTGGCTTCCTGACCCGCGACAGCCGCGTCGTCGAGCGTAAGAAGTACGGTAAGGCCAAGGCCCGCCGCTCCTTCCAGTTCTCCAAGCGTTAATCGCTTCGGACTACTCGAATTTCGAAAGGCGGGGCTTCGGCTCCGCCTTTTTTCATGGACGATTTCAGCAAAATCCTCAATTCTATGCCCGCCATTCACGAGCGTCGGGAGAGACGGATGAAGCGCCTGATTGCAGCCCTTGTATTTGCAGTATCTCCGAGCGCGGCTTTCGCCGAAAACTGCGACCAATGGCGTGCAGCGATGGAAGATACCGAAGGCGGAAGGGTTATGACCGCCGAAGTCTGTAGCTCGTCGCCCAATGCCAATCACATATTGTCCACGACCTGCTCTGGGACGGACTACTTCTTTCGCTGGTTTGTGCCCGACGATACACCAGACTTCCCGCCGGGCGGCGGCGAGGAATTTCAAACACGGGTCGTGATCGGCGTCGAAGGTCAGACACAACAACTGGACGCGCAATTCTCGCCAATGGACGGCGCCATGGAAATTCAGCTGGCCCGAAAGAGCGCGGTCGCAAAGGCTTTAAAGTCCGGAAGCGCGGTGACGCTCAAGGCCGAAAGCCAAGCCCTGCCCTCTGCAACCTTTTCGCTCGCGGGGTCATCGAAAGCACTGGCCCGGCTTGAAGCAACCTGCGCTCGCTAACGCCGACCATCTCCCCTTTTCATAATCCCCTGGCTTTCCCGCCTTGGCGGGACCACCGAACCTGAAGATATTTTCATGGCCAATAAAACGATCGACCACGCATTTACCGCGACAAGCCTAACATCCGCCGCCTCCGACCCGACATTTGCCGGCGCGCTCTCCTTCATGCGCCGCCGCTTTACCAAAGATCTGACGGGCGTTGATACGGCCGTGTGGGGCATCCCTTTCGATGCCGCGACATCGAACCGCCCGGGCGCACGTTTCGGGCCGCAGGCGATCCGCCGCGCTTCAGCGATTTTCGACAACGATCCGCAATATCCGTTCAACCGCGATCTCTTCGCCGAGATGGCCACGATC
The DNA here is from genome assembly GCF_019430945.1 of Neorhizobium populisoli. Taxonomy (GTDB): domain Bacteria; phylum Pseudomonadota; class Alphaproteobacteria; order Rhizobiales; family Rhizobiaceae; genus Neorhizobium; species Neorhizobium populisoli. Next base: position 654,609 of record NZ_JAHYCB010000001.1, read on the forward strand.
GACTATGGCGACTGCCTGCTCGACTACGGCAACCATCAGCAGACGCCGGCAGCCATCGAGGCTCAGGCAAGCGCCATTCTCGATGGCGCCGACTTCCTGCTGACGCTGGGCGGTGACCATTACGTCACCTGGCCGCTGCTCAAGGCGCATGCTGCCAAACATGGGCCGATGGCACTTGTGCAGTTCGACGCACATCAGGATACGTGGCTGGATGACGAAGGACGTATCGATCACGGTTCTTTCGTCGCCCGTGCGGTGCGCGCCGGCATCATCGATCCGGCCCATTCGATCCAGGTCGGCATCCGCACCCACGCCCCCGAAGACTTTGGCATTCGCCTCGTCTATGGCCATGAGGTGGAGGAGATGACGGCGGGCGAGATCGCCAAACTGATCCTCGACCATACCGGCAGCCGCCCCACCTATCTCACGTTCGATATCGATTGCCTCGACCCGGCCTTCGCGCCCGGCACCGGCACGCCGGTCGCCGGCGGCCCGTCGAGCGCCAAGATACTCTCGGTTCTACGCAAGCTCGGGGACCTCGATATTCGCGGCGCTGACGTGGTCGAAGTGGCGCCTGCCTATGACCACGCCGATATAACCGCCATTGCGGGCGCGACCGTTGCAATGTATATGCTCGGGCTTCGCGCAGAGCGTATCGCGGCGCGTTAATTTTCTGATTCAATTGGCTGGTAAACTGAATCCGGCCATCAACCCAAGGCACTGATCTTACAGGATAAAGACAATGGCAGCTCCGAAAATCTTCATCGACGGCGAACACGGCACCACGGGACTGCAGATCCGCACCCGCATGGCCGGCCGCCGAGATGTCGAGCTGCTATCGATCCCGGAAGCTGAGCGGCGCAACGCTGCCATGCGGGAAGACCTGCTGAACAGCGCCGATGTCGCCATTCTCTGCCTGCCGGACGACGCCTCCCGCGAGGCGGTGACGATGCTTGCCGGCAACAACAACGTGCGGGTGATCGACACGTCGACCGCCTTCCGCGTCGATCCGTCCTGGGCCTATGGCTTTGCGGAGATGGACAAGGAACAGGCAAACAAGATCAAGTCGGCACGTCATGTCGCCAATCCGGGTTGCTACCCGACCGGCGCCATTGCCCTTCTTCGCCCATTGCGGGCTGCCGGCATCCTCCCGGACGGCTACCCGGTCACCGTCAATGCGGTGTCCGGTTATACCGGCGGCGGCAAGCAGCTGATCGGCCAGATGGAAGATCTGTCCCGCGACGACTCGATCAGCGCCAACAATTTCCTCTATGGCCTGACGCTGAAGCACAAGCACGTGCCGGAGATGAAGATCCACGGCCAGCTCGACCGCGCGCCGATCTTCTCGCCGTCCGTCGGCCGCTTCGCGCAGGGCATGATCGTGCAGGTGCCGCTCTACCTTGAAGACCTTAAGGGCGAGCAGACGATGGAAAGCATCCACAAAGCGCTCGTCGAGCACTTTGCCGGTCAGGATATCGTCACGGTCGTGCCGCTTGCCGAAAGCAAGGCGCTGCCGCGCGTCGATGCCGAGGAACTGGTGAACCAGGACACGATGAAGCTTTTCGTGTTCGGCACACCGGGTGGCCCGCATGTCAACCTTGTGGCGCTGCTCGACAATCTCGGCAAGGGCGCTTCGGGTGCTGCTGTCCAGAACATGGACCTGATGCTTTCTGCCTGATGGCGGAAGGTATCTCCCTCCCCTTTTCCTTCCCGGACGACTGGCGGGTCGAAAGCGCCCGCCAGATCGCCGATACCGTTGTCGGCACCGTATTCGAGGTGACGCGTACCGGCGGTGAGATTAACGTTGCAAAAATCCTGAAACCAAAGGCGTTCGAAGACAGTCTTCGCGGCGCAGATTTCATGGAATGGCGCGATGGCATCGGCTGTATCCGTCTGATTGAGCGATCCGACAACATTCTGCTGATGGAGCACGCCGGCAAGGTGACGCTCCGTGATCATATGGAAACGCACGGCGATATGGACGCGAGCCGTATCGCGGCGGAGGTCCTCAGGGAATATCACCGCCCCTCCGAAGTCGCACCACCCGCAAGCCTGCAACCGCTGACGCGTTATTTCGCCAGTCTGTTCCGCAAGGCGGCAGAAGATCGTCGCGACGGCACTGCCGGGATGTTCACCGAGGCCGCAGAGATCGCCTATGCACTGATCGCGCGTCAGAAAGACGTCAAGCCGCTGCACGGCGACCTGCATCATGAGAACATCATGTGTGGACCGCGCGGTTGGCTGATCATCGATCCTGCCGGATTGATCGGCGATGCGGCGCTCGATGTCGCCAACATGTTCTCCAATCCGCTCGACCGCCACGACCTGACCCGCAACGAGGAGCGGATCGCTTCGATGGCCGGCATCTTTGCGGAGGCGCTAGGCCGGGATGTCCGCACCATCCTGCGTTATGCCTTTGCCTATGGCTGCCTCTCGGCGACCTGGCATGAGGAGGATGGCAATGCGAAGGACCGCGACGACGAACTTGCGGTCGCCGCAGCGGTCAGGAATGTGCTGAAGCAAGCTTAGGCCAGTTGCCGCACTGGCCCTACGATCTGCCGAAGGCTTATCTTAAGAGCCAGTTTCTCGCCCGGACCATGTACGGCCGCGAAAAGCAGGCCGGCCAGAAAGGTGAAGTGGTCGATGAAGAAGCCGAATTCCGACTGATTGCCCTCCCAGTGGCTCGGGCCATGGAACGCAAAGGCCAGAAAGATCACGTAGACGCCGGCAAGCAGCGCTGCTTCGGAAAAGAAGGCGCCGGTCAGGAAAGCCAGCGCCAGCCCGACTTCAAAGATCGCCGCACACCAGGCGAGGAAGAGCGGGAACGGAAAGCCTGCTCCGGCGATATATCCCGCCGTCATCGGCATGTCTGCGAATTTGAATGTCGTCGCCATGACGAACAGGCCGCCGAAGATCAGCCTTGCGATGAGAATTGCGGTTGTCCTTGCCATTGTCCTGCCCTCTTCCTTTCGGCCGCAGCCATGTGGATCATGACCCAAGGACGGGCGAGCGGAAGGGACGCCGACACTTTGGCGCAAAAAATCTTTTATAGAGGTGCTGAGAGAAATCAGCTGCGGGTGACGATCGCTGTTTCCGGCGGATATTCACCGACGAAACCGCGCCAGTGGGCGATGGCGAAGGCGAGCACGACGAGCGCCACGCCCTGATGGGTCAGCGCCAGATCGAGTGGCACCTGCATCAGGAGCGTCGAAATGCCGATGACCGCCTGCAGCGTCACGAGGCCGAAAAGCAGCATGGCGCGGCGAGCATGGGTCGTGCCGGGCGCGAGGCGGATCGAGACGATCATGTGGATGAGCGTCACGGTCCAGAGCAGGTATGCGCCGCAGCGGTGTACGAACTGTACTGTCTTGTGGTTTTCGAAGAGATTGATCCACCACGGCTGCTGCACGAAGAGATCGCTAGGCACCAGCGCACCGTCCATCAGCGGCCAGGTATTGTAGGACAGGCCGGCGTCAAGGCCCGCCACAAGCGCGCCGAGATAGATCTGAAACAAGACAAGGAAGGCAATGCCACCCGCCGCCCATTTGGATTTCACTGTGGGAGGCACGTCCCGCGTATGGGGTGCGAGACCGCGCATGATCCAGACGCAGGCCGCGAAGATCAGACAGGCGATCGTCAGATGCGTTGCGAGCCGGTATTGGGAAACGCTGGTAAGCTTGGAAAGACCGGAAGAGACCATCCACCAGCCGATGAAACCCTGGAAACCGCCGAGCGCCAGAAGGCCGACCAGCGGCCAGCGGAGACGCTTTTCGATACGGCCGGTGAACCAGAAAAAGATCAGCGGCAGGGCGAAGACCATGCCGATCGAGCGTGCCAGGAAGCGGTGCGCCCATTCCCACCAGAAGATCGATTTGAAATCGTCGACAGTCATACCCTTGTTGATCTGCTGATATTGCGGAATGCGCTGGTAAAGCTCGAATTCCTCCTGCCATTCGGCCGCATTCAGCGGCGGAATGACGCCGTGGATGGGCTTCCATTCGGTGATGGAAAGGCCGGAATCGGTGAGCCGCGTCGCGCCGCCTACCAGGACAAGACAGAAGAGCGTGAAGATCACCACGCCGAGCCAGATACGCACGGCCTTGCGGTCGCGCTCCCGGCGCTTGGAATGATTGTGGACATCGATGATCAAGGCATCGGTCGCGGACATGGGCTCGGGCTCCGCCAAAAGGACGCGCGCGGCTTTTTGGCCGGCGTCTATATGAGCATTTCGCGTTGCTTTGCCTGATAGACCCGTGCAAAACAAGCCCCGACGGTTTGCGGCATGCCGTCGCGGCCGTTATAAACAGCCGGCAGCATTGGCAGGAGACAGGCATTTTGGTCCCGCGTTTTAGAAGCTTTATCGGCACCATCCTGATCATCATCCTGGTGATCGTTTATGCGCTGGCCGCTACCACCTTCGCGACGCTGACGCTCGCCACCTCCCCCTGGTGGGTACATTTCCTGTATTTCCTGATCAGCGGCCTCCTCTGGATCCTGCCGGCCATGGTCATCATCAAGTGGATGGCCGGCCCGAAACCGAAACCTTGAGCTTTACTGCCGGTTAACCAGCGGCGGCAGTTTCTCTGTTCGAAACACGCCCATAAACCGAATTTTCGCAGCCGCCGCCTATCTTGCCCGCAAAACGACAAGGGCGGGCGAGGCCATGCAGCAACGCAGAGTTAAGCAAGACGAGGCAGTTACCGCGGCAACCGAACAGCCGGCCGGCAACGAACCCGTGCGCTTTTCGGCGCTGACGCTTTCCGTTGTCAGTGATCCAGCGGCAATCGAAACCGAATGGCGTATGCTGGAAGGTCTGACGAAAAATTCGCTGCACCAGAGCTTCGACTGGTGCATGGCCTGGGCCAAGGCACATGGCCGGCCATTGACGGTCCTGAAGGGCGTCGCGAATGGCCGCACGCTGCTGCTTCTACCGCTCGATATCGTCCGCGAAAAAGGCCTCCGCATCGGCTGTTTTCCCGGCGACCGTTTCAACAATATCAATAGTGGTCTTTTTGATGCCGACCTCGTCATGCCGGATGGAGAGGAAGAGCAGAACTTCGTCGTTGCCCTGAGGCAGGCGCTTGCGGGCAAGGCCGATCTCGTTCTTCTGGACAATGTGCCGCTGCAATGGCGCGGGCTTTCCCATCCGCTTTCTGGCCTCGCGACGATCGAGAACCAGAATCATTCGTTTCAGCTGCCGCTTTTCCCGAATTTCGAGGCGACGCTGGCGCAGCTCAATGCGAAGAGCCGCCGCAAGAAATTTCGTTCGTCGGTCCGCAAGTTGGAGCCATACGGCGGTTACGACCATCTCGTCGCTACCGATCATGACGAGAAGCACGCTGTGCTCGACATGTTCTTCCATCAAAAGGGCGAACGGCTGCGTCTGTTCGGCCTGCCGGACGTCTTCTCGCAGCCGGAAATCCGCAGCTTCTTTCATGGCCTGCTCGATGTGCCTGTGAACGGTCACGATTCGCCGCTCATGCTGCATGCCATCCGCCTGCGTGGCGAACATGCGGGCCACATTTCGGCAATCGCCAGCCTGTCCCGTAAGGGCGATCATGTCATCTGCCAGTTCAGCTCGATCGACGAGACGATTTGCCCGGAGGCGAGCCCTGGCGAGCTTCTGTTCTGGCTGATGATCGAACAGGCCTGCCGCGAAGGCGCTTCCGTTTTCGATTTTGGCGTCGGCGATCAGCTCTACAAGCGCAACTGGTGCCGCCAGGAAACCGTGCAGCACGATATTTTGATACCGCTGACCTGGAGAGGATCGTTGATGCGCCCGCTGCTGGTCGGCGTGACCAAGGCCAAGGCGGCGATCAAGCGCAATCCGCGACTCTATGCGCTGGCACAACGCTGGCGTTCCGAGAAATGCCCGAAGGCGCCGGAAGCTTCCGCATCCGACGCCGACTGACATTTGTCGGAATAAGATCGATCAAGCAGCCTGGCGGCGGCCCGGACGGGGCGAGCGACGATCGCCTGCTTCAGCGATGACCAGCAGATTGTCGTAGCCGGCATCCTCGAAATCCAGAACCAGCTTGGCGACATCCTCATCCTTGAAGCCCGGAACCGACAGGACGATCTCGGCCCTGTCGTTACGGCTGAGTCGTGAAATGCCGGCGATCTCGGCCGGGCCGCATTCGACGAGCACGAGGTCATAGGCATCCGCCAGCGCATCGATGATCATCGACAGGCGTTCGATGCCGCGCATGGCGCGGGCAGGATCGGAAACACCGTGCGGAATGACATGCGCTTCGGATTGACGGTCCGGATGAATGGCATCGCCGAACGCGGTTTCGCCGCAGAGAAGATCGGTAATGCCCGGCAGTTTCGCATCGCCAGCCATCAGCGCCGTCGGGCAGGCCGAGCCTGTCATATCGACCACCACGACAGTGCGGCCGCGTGCTGCGACTTCGCGGGCAAGTGCCACGGATGCAGTAGAGCCTTCGTCGCCGCCCGGTGAAATGCCGATGGCGATTGGAACGTCGTTGCGCTTCAGATAGTGGGCGACGGAGCCGATGGTGAAGCTGGCTTCGGTCTCGGGTGCTTCCTTGGCAAGCGCCTGTTCGGCGACCTTGGCGCGGGCCGCGGCTGCGGCGCGTTGCGTCTCGACTGCGGTTTCGGGCCGGTCGAAGCGGGCTGCCTCGGCCTGCATCTGATGGACGGGAAGCGGTGCAGCAGGCTGGGGCGCGGCAACAGCCGGGGCGATGGCGGGCGCCAGTGCATCGTCCTCGTCGGCGCGGATGCCAGACGGACGCAGCGCACGACCGCTGAAGAGTTCCAGCACGATGACGATCAGGCAGCTGAAGATCAGGGTCGCGAGTGTCACGACGATGACGATCGGGATAACCTTCGGGAAATAGGGCTCGGACGGCTCGACAGCGCGGGAAACGATACGCGCATCGGCCGGGCTGGAGCTGGCTTCGAGGCGGGATGTCGCCTCACGGTAGCGGGCTAGATAGGTTTCAAGCAACTGGCGTTGGGAGGTGGCTTCACGTTCCAGCGCACGCAGGCCGACTTCCTCTTCGCCCGACTTGGCGGAATCGGCCTTGAGGCCGTTCAACTGGCCCATCAGCTGGCGTTCGCGCAGGCGGGAGAGTTCCGCTTCGTTATCGAGGCTGGAGAGGATTTTCTTCGTTTCGGAATCGATCTGCTGGCGAATGCCGGTGAGCTGGGCGCGCAGACCTTTAAGCCGGGGATGACCTTCGAGCAGCGAGGTGGCGCTATCGGAAATCTGGGCCTGCAGGTTTGCTTCCGCTTCCTTCAGCCGCTGGATGACCTGCGAGCCGACGACGTCGGTCAACGTATCGGAGGCACGGCCGGCCTTCAAAGCAGCGCGGACGTTTTCGGCGCGCGCTTCGGCATTGGCGCGCTCTCCCCTCACCCGAGCAAGCTCGGTCGAGATGTCGGTGAGCTGACGGGTCGAGAAGCTGCCGGTTTCCGTCGTCTGGAACAGGCCATTCGAGGAGCGATAGTCGGCGACCTTCCTTTCGGCTTCCTGAACCTTCTTGGTCAGGCTGGCGATTTCCGGCTCCAGCCATTTGGCGGTGTCGGAATGGGTGTCGAGCTTGGCGCCGCTCTGGACCTCCAGATAGACCTCGGCCATTTTGTTAGGAATATCGGAAGCGAGTTTCGGATCCTTGGACGAGAATTCGATTGCGATGACGCGCGAATTCTCGACCGCATAGACCTGCAGCTTTTCACGGAATTCCTGGATGACGCGATCTTCCGGATCGAGCTTCATCGGATCCTGTTTGAGCCCGATCATAACCAGCGGATCGGGGAACATCGATTGTGCGGCCGGATCGAATTCCTTCAGCTTGGAAAGGTTCAGATCACGCGCAACCCGCTTGATCAGATCGGTCGACTGCAGCAGCTGCGCCTGGCTGGTGATATTGAGCGAATCGAGGATCGGGTCATTGGCCTGCGCGGCCCCGCCACCCGCGATATCGGGACGCGATTCGATCAGGAGCCGCGATTCACCTTTATAGCTCGGCTTCATCAGGCTGGTGCCGACCAGCGCCAGGGCGGCAGCGACGATCGTCACGCCAAGGATCTTCACCTTGCGTTCCCAGACCGCCGAGATGATCCGACCCAGATCGATATCTACGTCCTGATTGCTGCCGTTTACGCCTGACATGACACGCTCCAACTCATCGATTTCGACGAATGGTAAAGGATCATGGTAACGCGAGGGTTAATAAGAACGGCTCTGGAATTTATGCATATAAGGAAATGATAAAGTTCTCAGCATCTTTACCGGGCATTAACCCTAACGGATCGATAACGTCGACATAGATTGTGATCAGCCGGAGCCCGGAAAGCGAAATGTCCTTCGCCCCTCTCAAACGCGCCCCTGTCAAACGCGCTGTGGCCAAACACGTGCTGGCGCTTGCCGTGGCAGCGACTGTGCTTGCGAGCTGCACCAGCTACGCGCCTGCTTCGAAGGGCTTCCAAGAAGCGACCGTACAGCCGTACCGGCTCGATAGCGGCGACCGCCTGCGCGTCAGCGTCTTCGAGCAGACCGGTCTCAGCAACACCTACACCGTCGACCAGGCCGGCTATATCGCCTTCCCGCTGATCGGCCAGGTCGCTGCCCGCGGCCAGACCATGCCGCAGCTCGAATCGGCCATCGCCGCACGCCTGAAGCAGGGTTACCTGCGCGATCCGGACGTGACGATCGAGATGGACCGCTACCGCCCCGTCTTTGTGATGGGCGAAGTCGGCCGGCCGGGACAATATTCCTACGTACCCGGCATGACCGCGCAGAACGCGGTCGCGATTGCCGGCGGCTTCACCTCTCGTGGCAACCAGCGCGATATCGACGTGACGCGCAAGATCAACGGCCAGGTCATCACCGGCCGCACCAATATTTCTGCTCCTGTTCTTGCAGGAGACACGATCTACGTTCGCGAACGCCTGTTCTGACCGGATCCGGCCATGGCGGAAAGCGCACCCTTGCGGATCATCCACTGTTTCAGGTCGCCCGTTGGCGGGATCTTTCGCCATGTGCGCGATCTTGTCGAAGAGCACCGCGCGGCCGGCCACGAGGTCGGCATCCTGTGCGACAGTTCGACCGGCGGGGCGCATGAGGAGAAGCTTTTCGACAGCATCCGGCCGCAGCTTTCGCTCGGCCTCGTCCGCATTCCGATGCGCCGCGCCATCGCGCCGTCGGACTTTGCGGCGATCTACAGGAGTTACAAACATATCAAGAGCTTGCGGCCGGACATTTTGCACGGGCATGGCGCCAAGGGTGGCGCACTTGCCCGGCTGATCGGCTCAGCCCTGCGGGTAAACAGGTATCGCGTAGCCCGCCTCTATTCGCCGCATGGCGGCAGCCTGCATTTTGACCGTGCCAGCCTTTCCGGCCAGGTCGTGCTTCGCCTTGAGCGCCTGCAGGAACGTTTCGGCGATGCGGTCGTCTTCGTCTGCGAATACGAGCGCCGCACCTACGAGGCCAAGGTCGGCAAGCCGCTGAAGACCTCGAAGGTCATCTATAACGGCATCAAGGATGCCGAATTCGAGACGATCACACCAGACCCGTCGGCACCGCATTTCCTCTATATCGGCATGCTGCGCGACCTGAAGGGGCCGGACGTCTTCATCGACGCATTCGCCCGCACCGAACGCGCCATCGGCCACCCCTTGTCGGCGCTGATGGTCGGCGACGGGCCGGACCGGGACCGCTACGAGGCGATGATGGCCGAGCGCGGCCTCGGGCGCCGTATCGAAATGCGGCCGGCCATGCCCGCCCTTCAGGCATTCGGTCTGGCGAAGACCGTCGTGGTCCCGTCGCGCGCCGAAGCCATGCCCTATATCGTCCTTGAAGCACTGGCCGCCGACAAAGCTGTCATCGCTTCGCGCGTCGGCGGCATTCCGGAAGTGCTGGGCGAAAACAGCCGAGCACTGGCAACGCCCGGCGATGCCGAAGACCTTGCCCGCGTGATGACCGAAGCGATTACCACGCCGGGCTGGAAAGAAGACGTGATGCCGAAGCCGGAGGCCTTCAAGGCTGTCTTCTCCGCCTCGGTCATGGCCCGGGAAATGCTTGGCCTGTACCAAAATCTACTTATCCAAAAAGCTTGAACGAGCCTCGGCTAAGGCTTCTTTCACCTCTTCTTGCTATTCGGTTCCAATACCTCCCGCGTGTCATCGCGCGCGAGCGGATAAAGGACCGGTCCATGAGCCAGCCAAACAAGTCCGAGCAGTTCGACGTGGAAAGCCTTCGCAAGAAGGTCGCGGAAATCCGTGCCGCAGACGACAAGCACGATCCTTCGCAAACGACCGTGCTCAATCCGCTGGCACGCCAGATCGCCGAGCAGTTCCGCAACGACAGTACCTCGCCGACCATGCTGATCGGCCAGTTCCGGCTGTTCGAGCTTGCCGCTCTTATCCTGATCGGCCTCATCGTCGGCTGGCTCGCCTCGCCGACCGATGTCGCCGGGTTCATTGCCCGGTTCGCGCTGGTCGCGGCGGGATCGACCTTCACGATATTCCTGCTGCAGCTTGCAGACACCTATCAGATCCCCTCGCTGCGCGGCGCAACCCGCACCGCCAAGCGCGTCATCACCGCATGGGCGATCGGTTTCATCGCCACCATGGCGGCGCTTTATCTCGAAGAGGCAGATTTCTTTCCGATCGGCGCCGTGATCGCCTGGTTCGCCATCGGCGCCGGTTTCCTTTTCATCGAGCGCCAGTTCACCGCTTTTGCGATCCGCAACTGGGCGCGCAATGGCGTCATGGAGCGCCGCGCCGTCATCGTTGGTGGCGGTGAGCCGGCCAAGCAGTTCGTGCGCCAGCTGGAAGCCCAGCCGGACAACGATATCCGCATCTGCGGCATTTTCGACGACCGCGCCAGCGACCGTTCTCCGACCGTCGTCGCCGGTTATCCGAAGCTCGGCACCTTTGCCGAACTCGTGGAATTCGCCCGGCTTGCCCGCATCGATATGCTGATCATCGCGCTGCCGGCCAGCGCCGAACAGCGCATCCTGCAGCTCCTGCGCAAGCTCTGGGTCCTGCCGGTCGATATCCGGCTTGCTGCGCATGCCAACCGCCTGCGCTTCCGCCCCCGCTCCTACAGCCATGTCGGCGCGGTGCCGATGTTCGATATCTTCGACAAGCCGATCCGTGACTGGGATTCGGTTGCCAAGCGGGTTTTCGACGTCGCGTTCACCATCTTCGCGATTGCCACACTGTGGCCGATCATGCTGGCTGCAGCCGTCGCGGTGAAGGCGACGTCCAAGGGACCGATCCTCTTCAAGCAGAAACGCCACGGCTTCAACAACGAGATCATCGAGGTTCTGAAGTTCCGCTCCATGTTCACCAACATGAGCGACCAGAGCGCCATCAAGGCGGTCACCAAGGGCGATCCGCGCGTGACGCCGGTCGGCCGCTTCCTGCGCAAGTCCTCGATCGACGAACTGCCGCAGCTCTTCAACGTACTGCGCGGCCAGCTTTCCCTCGTCGGCCCGCGTCCGCATGCGGTCAGCGCCCAGACGGGCGAGCGCAAATATGTCGATGTGGTCGAAAGCTATTTCGCCCGCCACCGCGTCAAGCCGGGCGTTACCGGTTGGGCGCAGATCAATGGCCTGCGCGGCGAGCTGGACAGCGACGAGAAGATCCGCGCCCGCACGGCATATGATCTCGATTACATCGAGAACTGGTCGCTGCTGTTCGACCTGAAGATCCTGTTCCTGACGCCGATCCGGCTGCTCAACACGGACAATGCCTATTGAGCGCCATCGCCCACGATCATCCGGTGCATTTTGACCGCCAGCGGGCCGTAGTCCAGCTGGCCGGTTCCGGCATGATTGCGTTCGGCGTATTCCTCTCGGGCTTCGTCATCTCGGAACCTGCACCCTACGAACTGATCATGGTGATCCAGATCGCCATCTGGTTCCTGTTGGGCCTCAGGATTTCGTGCACCGTCGCACCGCTTCTGGTGGCCCTGCTCACCTTCAACATGAGCGGCCTCTTCTCGATGTTCGTGATGAAGGACATGAGCGAGGCGCCGATGTACTTCGCTGTCTCGACCTTCCTGGCGCTGAGCTCGGTCTTTTATGCGGCAATCATCGAGAACGATCACCGGCGGCTGAACCTGATCTTCCGGGCCTGGGTGGTCGCGGCGATCATCACCTCGCTGCTCGGCATCGCGGGTTATTTCAATGCCTTTCCGGGCAGCCATGTGTTCACGCGCTACAATCGCGCCATGGGCGCCTTCCAGGACCCGAACGTCTTCGGTCCTTACCTCGTCGCCCCCCTGCTCTATCTGCTCTACCGGATGCTGACCGGGTCGATCTCGCGGGCGCCGCTTCTGATCGCCGGCATGGTCATCCTCGCCTTCGGCATCTTCCTGTCCTTTTCGCGCGCCGCCTGGGGCCTCTTGGTCTTCACGCCGATACTGCTGGTCATCGTCATGCTCTTGAAGGAGCGCTCGACCGCCTTCCGCTTCAAGATTCTGGCGATTGCCGGCGGCGCTGCGCTGTTCATGATGCTGATCCTCGGCATCGCGCTGCAGTTTCCGCAGGTCTACGACCTGTTCATGAACCGCGCCAAGCTGGTGCAGGAATATGACGGAGCGCGTCTCGGTCGTTTCGAGCGCCACAAGATCGGCTTCCTGATGGCGATGGAACGCCCGCTCGGCCTCGGCCCCATGGCCTTCGGCAAGATTTTTGGCGAAGACGAGCACAATATCTGGCTGAAGACGCTGACCACCTATGGCTGGCTCGGCGCCATCACCTATCAACTTATGATCTGGTCGACGTTGTGGTTCGGCTTCCGCTACATGCTGCGCGAGCGACCCTGGCAGCCTTACCTGATGATCGCCTGGGTGATGATCGTGGGACACGCGGTCATCGGCAATGTCATCGATACCGATCACTGGCGGCACTTCTATCTGCTGCTCGGCATCGTCTGGGGCTGCATGGCGCTGGAGCACCGCTTCGTTCGCTCGGAAGCTATGAAAAAGGCTCTACGTTCAGCCGTTTGAGGCTTGACCTGCCGCCTGCCCGCTCCACATCATTTTTATGCTGACAGTCGCTCAACTCCGCGCCGCGCGCGCCATGACCGGAATGACGGTGGATGAACTTGCCGCCGTCTCGGGTGTCTCCAAATCCATGATCGAAAAAGCGGAGGCCGGTCAGGCTTTCGCGGATACCGAAATAACCGACCGGTTGCGCAATATCTTCGAGTCGAAGGGAATTATCTTCATCGGCGCCGGTGAAGGCGATATTGCAGCCGGTCCCGGCGTGCGCATGCGCCAGCACAGCCATGACGAGGGTATCCACCCTCGAGACCTCAACGCCGCAAACGACGGCTAAATTCTTTTTGCATTGCGGGAACCCTTTGAGGTTCAACGCGTTTTCCAGCCAATTCCAGGAATTGCAATGGGGGCATGCGTGACACGCACGAACAATCTTTATCTCGTTATCGGCGCTCTGATGATCGCGGTCATCGGCTTGGGTTTCTACGTCTATCGTGAAGAAAGCAAGCCGAAAGGTGTTGAGCTGTCGATCGGTCAAAATGGCATAAAACTTCAAGAAAACTGAGGGTTACTTGGAGCATGGATTTTTAACGTTAAGGGCACAGAATTGCCTTGGAACAAAATTCACCACGTGAATTGACGTTCGAATAATCAATAAGGGGAACCAAATGACAACCTATCTGAAGCCCGAGGAGCTTGAGAATATCGGCCTCAAGAAGGTCTGGAGCGTGTCGGAATTTGCCCGCCGCTACAGGCTGGAAAAGGATGAGGAGAAGCGCCTTCTGAAGCTGCTCGGACCGTTCGCTTCGCAGCAGGAATTGCTGATGAACGCCAGCCGGGCGCCGCGTTTCCGTTAATCTTGCTAAAGCTCACCGACGACTATCATTTTCTTCTTGCGTCCTCTCCGGTCGTGAGCATGTGTTACTTTAATTTTTGCTTCGAAACTACTTTCGAAGGAACATATAGCGCCGCCTTCTAGTTGGAGTCTTGTAACCCAACTCGCGCTTCCGGGATGAGCCGGCAGCAGAAGGAGGAATATCATGTTGAAACATCTCTCGCATGCAGGGCTCGCAATTGCCCTCTCCCTCGGCGCAGTCAGCGCCTTCTCCATTCCGGCATCCGCTCAGGATTTGCAGCTTCGCATCGGCCCCGACGGCGTGCGGCCCGTCATTCGCGACCGTGATCGCGACCGCGATTACAGGCGTGGCGGGGACTGCAGTCCCAGTGAAGCCCGCGCAGCAGCTCGTGATGAAGGCTTTAGCCGTCCGCAGGTCGTTCGAGTGACCGACCGTAGCGTCACCGTACAGGGCTACACCCAGGATGGTCCCGATCGCATCACTTTCGCCAATCGTAGCGGGTGCCCTGCCATCTGATGACAGGGTCACTTTCCAAGACAGCCTCATGCCAGACATATTGAGCCCCGCCTTCCGGCGGGGTTTTTCGTGGGCGCGTTAAATCAAACCAAATTACGATTCGATTGCGTGCATCTGCTTTTATGTGATTTTCGGCTCGTTCCACTCTCTTCTCGGTCTTGCCGACCGTTGGGGGAGAGAGTGTATATCCTTGCAAACCAAGGAATTTCTTTGGTCGGGGCGGCGGGATTCGAACCCACGACCCCTTGACCCCCAGTCAAGTGCGCTACCGGGCTGCGCTACGCCCCGACCAGCTTCGTAAGAAGCATGCCTTCCATACTGATATGGACATTTCTACGCAAGGGAAAAATCGGGATAGCCGAAACGGCAAAGTTGGCCGTCGATGGCGTTCCACAAAAATGCCCGCCCCATCTTGCGATGGAACGGGCCGATATCGTTTGACGATGTTCGTTGCCTCAATAAGGCGAGCGGCACTGCTGCCTCGGGCCATAGTTCGGCTGGAACGTGTTGTCGTAAGCGCGATACGAGCGGTAGCGCGAATAGCACCAGTTCACGTGCGAGTCTCCGCCGACATAACGACGGGGCTGAACGTAACGGGGCTGGGCGAGCGCACCGCCGATGATGGCGCCGGCTGCAAGGCCGCCGATGATGGCACCTGCACTCGGGCCGCGGCGATAGTGGCGACCGTAATAACGGTCACGGCCGTAGTAGCGGTCGCGGCCATAATATCTCGGTCCGCCGCGCCAGCCGCGATCACGATCGCGCCAGTACTGCACCTGCTGGACATCCGTCGGCGCTTCGATCTTGGGCGGGCTGACCGAGGGAAATGCCTGGGCAGGCACGATGGCGCTGAAAGCCGTGATAAGTGACAACACGGCGATTGCGATTTGCTTCTTCATCATTCACCTCCACTGTTTCCTCTATGCGGACATGATCCGCCATTTCTGCTGAACCAGAGGTGAATGGTGAAAGACGCTTTACGTTCCAGAAAAACGCATTTTTGGGGAATTTTGTAGGAAAACTGACCTTAACGGACTTGATCAAGCAGGCGCTTGCACTCCAGGAGGTCAAAAAGTGCCTCCTGCAGCAGAGCCCGATCTTCTTTGCCGACGCTCGATTTGCCGATCGAAACCTCGATATCGTCCTCATGCGAAGAACCGAAGCCGAAGAAGCGGCCGCTCGGCTTAACCTTCGGACGGCCGACGATCTGGTCTTCCTCGGCGGCAGAAACTTTAGGCTCGACATGCTTTTCGCTATTGGCGGCCATGATAGCCTCCATCGTGGCGAGATCGCCCGATGCGATCGCCGCGACGAACTTGTTGCCATTCGTCTTCAGAAGCTTCTGCACGCCCTTTATGGTGTAACCGTGATCATAAAGAAGGTGCCGGATGCCCTTCAGCAGATCGACGTCTTCCGGACGATAATACCGGCGTCCGCCGCCGCGTTTCATCGGCCGGATCTGCGGGAAGCGGGTCTCCCAAAAGCGCAGCACATGCTGCGGCAGGTCGAGGTCATCGGCGACCTCGCTGATCGTACGAAAGGCGTCGGGGCTTTTATCCAAGGATCACACTCCAACAACGAACTGCCGATATGGCGCGCCACTTCGGCGGCACCGATGCGCGCGCTGAACTTACGCATCGAATCGCCCACATCTCAACGGTTTGAGATGAGATATTCAAGTGTGTTCACAGGAATGGAAGACGCTTCGTGTCGCGCCCTGCCCGGCTCAGGCAACCGGGCTGACAGGCTTGAGCTTGGTCTTGCGCAAAGTATGCGCCTTCAGGATGCGCTGCTTCAGGACGTTGGACGCCTTGAAGGTCATGACCCGGCGCGGAGAGATCGGCACTTCCTCGCCGGTCTTCGGATTACGGCCGATGCGCTCGTTCTTGGCGCGCACCTGGAAGGTCGCGAAAGACGAGAGCTTGACGACTTCACCACGAACGATCGCATTGCAGATTTCGTCGATGACTGTTTCGACGAGCTCCGCCGATTCGGTTCGGGAAAGACCGACTTTGCGGAATACCGATTCTGCGAGATCTGCACGTGTTACTGTCTTGCCGGCCATGATCCCCGCCCAATTTTCGAAATTGATCTTATCAAAGCCAATAGAGAGTATTTTGCTTGAGCGCGAGGGTCAAGCACCTGTGTAAAATCACTTATTTGGGCTTTGGGCGCTGGTATCGCATTACCAGCGCAACAGCAATGCACCCCAGGTGAAACCGCCACCCATCGCCTCGAGCATCACCAGATCGCCCTTTTTAATGCGGCCGTCGGAAGCCGCGACCGAAAGAGCAAGCGGAATCGATGCGGCGGACGTGTTGCCGTGCAGATCGACAGTCACGACAACCTTCTCGGTGGGAATGCCGAGCTTCTTCGCGGATCCGTCGATGATGCGGCGATTCGCCTGGTGCGGCACCAACCAGTCGAGATCGTCCGCAGTCGTGCCGGTGGCGGTGAAGGCCGCCTCGATCACGTCGGTTATCATGCCGACCGCATGCTTGAAGACCTCGCGGCCCTCCATGCGCAGATGGCCGACGGTACCGGTGCTCGACGGGCCACCATCGACATAAAGCTTGTCCTTGTGGGCGCCATCGGAACGCAGATGCGAGGTCAGCACGCCGCGATCGGCGATCGTCCCCTCGCCTTCCTGCGCTTCCAAGATGATGGCGCCGGCACCGTCGCCGAACAGGACGCAGGTGGTGCGGTCCTTCCAGTCGAGAATGCGCGAGAAGGTCTCGGCGCCGATCACCAGTGCACGCTTCGCCATGCCGCCACGAATATGCATGTCGGCAGTCGCCACCGCATAGACGAAACCGGTGCAGACGGCCTGCATGTCGAAGGCATAACCATGGGTCATGCCAAGGCGGTTCTGGATGTTGACGGCCGTGGCTGGAAACGTGTTGTCCGGGGTCGATGTTGCGACCAAAACGAGATCGATATCGTCGGGCGTCAGGCCGGCATTTGCGAGTGCTGCACGCGCCGCCTGCTCACCGAGCGACGCGGTCGTTTCATCGTCACTGGCGATGTAACGCTGGCGGATGCCGGTGCGCTGCACGATCCACTCGTCGGTAGTGTCGACGACGCTTTCCAGCTCCTGATTGGTCATTACCCGCTTCGGGAGCGCTGCCCCGAAACCGCGAACCACTGAACGGATCATGCTCTTTTACATCCTGTCGTCATGCCGCTTCGGGGCCAGCGGGAGGCTGACGACGGGCATGGTAAAAATTCAAGTCCTGGGCGATCTTGGCGTTGAGATCGTTGCGTGCCATGTCGTAGCCGACATCAATCGCTGCGGCGAAACCATCGGCATTGGTGCCGCCGTGGCTCTTGATGACGATGCCGTTCAGGCCGAGGAAGACGCCGCCATTGACCTTATTTGGGTCCATCTTTTCGCGCAGCCTGTCGAAAGCGCTTTTGGCCAGCAGGTAGCCGAGCTTGGCCATCCAGGTGCGCGACATCGATTCGCGCAGCAGCGTGGCGATCTGGCGCGCGGTGCCTTCGGCAGCCTTGAGTGCGATGTTACCGGTGAAACCTTCAGTCACCACCACGTCGACCGTACCCTTGCCGATATCGTCGCCCTCGACGAAACCGTGATAGGAAATGGTCGGCAGGTTGGCCTCGCGGATCAGTCGACCGGCCTCCTTGACCTCTTCCTGGCCCTTGACCTCTTCGACGCCGACATTGAGCAGACCAACGGTCGGGCGCTCAAGTTCGAACAGCGAACGGGCCATTGCACCGCCCATCAGGGCGAAATCGAGGAGCTGCTGGCTATCCGCGCCGATCGTCGCGCCGATATCGAGCACGATGCTTTCGCCCTTCAGCGTCGGCCAGATGCCGGCGATTGCCGGGCGCTCGATATTGGCCATGGTGCGAAGACAGAACTTCGCCATCGCCATCAGCGCGCCGGTATTGCCAGCCGATACAGCAACATCCGCCTCACCGAGCTTTACCGCCTCGATCGAACGCCACATGGTCGAGACATAGCGGCCGCGGCGCAAAGCCTGGCTCGGCTTCTCGTCCATGCCGACCGCGAGTTCGCATTCATGGAAAACGGACTTTTCGCGCAGCTTAGGATATTTCGCCAGCAACGGCTCGCATTGCGCTTTCAGCCCGTAGATGAGGAAGACTACGTCCGGGTGACGTTCCAACGCCTTGGCAGCACCGGGAATGACGACCTCTGGACCAAAATCGCCACCCATGGCGTCGATAGAAATTCTGATCACGCGTCCTTGATCCTTAATCTTCGCCGAACGTATGCCCGAGGCATTCGTCAGTTGTTACAGCGTCTTCAGCAGCCTGCTCATGCGCGGCCCTGTCGGCGAATTCGTGGCCAAAATATAGTTTTTGTTGCCGCTTACAACAGGGCTCAGTCCTTTTTCCAGTCTTTCAGGGCTGCAAACGGGTTCGGACGGCCACCCTTCTCGTTCGGATCGCCTTCAATATGATCCTTGAATTCGATGCCGGGTTTGCGCGGATAAGGGTCGATGGCAAGCGCCGCAAATTCGGCAACAACCTCGCCAGCATCGATCGTATCGCCGGAAAACGCTTCCGGCAGATCGGGGCCATCAGGATCAAGTACCATCTCGGAAACTTCGTTCGTTACGATGCGCGCGAGCTTGGATCCTTCGGGCACGAAGATCTGTTCGAAATGCTCTTTAATGGTCGATGCCACCGGCTCCAGCGTTACCACGCAGGACTGGACGATTTCGGCTTTCACATCGCCCTTCAGGCGAACGCCGTCCTTTTTCCATCGCGCCATTTGCAGTTCGGCCTTCAGGGACTTGACCACATCGACCCGCCAGACCTTGGCCAGCGCTTCAAGTTCGCGAGCATCGGCTTCAAGCTTGACCATTACCGCGTTGGCGGAAATGTTCCCGACCTTTACCGGATAAGAAAAGGCGGGCTTTTCACCGCCGTCATGATTGCTTTTCATGGAACCTCACTCTCCCGGCTGCGGCGGAACCGCGCCGCCACGGGAAATCTCGTCTTCTGAAACCTCGGCAAGTGCCGCTTCGGCCGCGATCATCCATTCGGCCAGACCGCGCATCGAAGGTGCATCCTGCTTCTGCGGATAGATATTGCGCTGAAGCGCGGATGCCAGTTTATCCGCATTCTTTTCGCCGAGCGCTTCCGCATAGGTCTCCAGCCGGCCGTAGAACATGCCAGCAAGTTTCTTCATGCGTTTGGGAACGCTCTGGTCGCCGATGCCGAGTTCGCGGATCGAATGATCGATATCCTGAAAGAAGGCATCGACGATCTCCTGCGCCAGTTCCTGGCCGCTGGCGGCGGAGTTTGCCGTGCGGCGGAAAAACAGGATCATCACCACCGTCAGCATCTCAAAGCGGCCCATGACGGTGTCCGGTACGTCGAGATCGGTATAGAAGAACGGTACGCGCGCCGCTGACGTCAACGTGGCGTATTGCCGGTTGACGATCGTCTGATTGTGGTTCTTCTTCTTGAAAAGGCCGAAGATCATCTGTTTTCCCGTTGTTTGTCTCCTCAGAACAGGCCGGGTTTTTACCCGCCATGTTGCATGGAAACGAAAGCTGGTTTACCGAAGCAGGCACGAATTGCAATGCCGTTCAGCAGCGAGCAAACGGCAGGGCAGTTTCGATGGCCTCATATCGGCGTCAGGACAGGCTCCCGTCCCCGAATAGCCATAATGATATGAGCAGCAAGGGCGCGTTGAGTTGGGGGGAAGCGGTTGAACAAGCGGGTTTTCGGGTACGAAATGACATTCTTGAATAAGACCGCGATGGCGATGGTCGTCGCATCCGTAGCCGTTTCGGGCTGCTCCTCGATGCAGCTTGGGGATACGATCTACAACGGTTACGTCATCGACGAACAATCGCTGAACCTGATCCCCGTCGGATCGAGCCGCGAACAGGTAGCCCTGACGATGGGTACGCCCTCGACGACAGCAACGTTCGATCACGAAGTTTTTTACTACATCTCGCAGAAGCGCGAACGGGCTGTGGCCTTCATGAAGCCGCGGCTGGTCGAACAACACGTCGTTGCGATTTATTTCGGCAAGGATGGGACGGTCGAGCGTCGCGCGAACTATACCTTGCAGGACGGCAAGGTCTTCGATACGATTTCGCGCACGACGCCGACCGGCGGTCGCGACCTGACGTTCCTGCAACAGCTTCTCAGCGGCGGCACCGGCGCCAACTCCGGTGCATCGGCCGCGCGCAGCATGTTCCAGAACATGAACTCGCGATAAGCGATCAAGGCATTTCCATAAAGAAACCCGCGGGAAGCAATTCCCGCGGGTTTCTTGTTTCAGGGGCGCGCTATCAGCCGGCGAGGATCGCCAGCAGCAGCAATGCCACAATATTGGTGATCTTGATCGCCGGGTTGACCGCAGGACCTGCCGTGTCCTTGTAAGGGTCGCCGACCGTGTCGCCGGTGACGGAAGCCTTATGGGCATCCGAGCCCTTCATGTGGCGAACACCATCCTTGTCGACGAAGCCGTCCTCGAAGCTCTTCTTGGCATTGTCCCAGGCGCCGCCGCCGGAGGTCATCGAGATTGCCACGAAGAGGCCGTTGACGATGACGCCGAGCAGCGAAGCGCCGAGTGCCGCGAAGGCAGAGGCCTTGTCGCCACCGGAGATCAGCAGAACGCCGAAATAGACGACGATCGGCGCCAGTACCGGCAGAAGCGACGGGATGATCATTTCACTGATCGCAGCCTTGGTCAGGATATCAACCGCGCGGCCGTAATCCGGCTTTTCCGTGCCCTCCATGATGCCCGGCTTTTCGCGGAACTGCCTGCGCACTTCCTCGACGATCGAGCCGGCTGCACGACCGACCGCGGTCATGGCGATACCGCCGAACAGGTAGGGGATGAGGCCGCCGAAGATCAGACCGGCGACGACATAAGGGTTGGCGAGGCTGAAGGAGATTTCGCCGATACCTTTGAAGTATGGGTACTGATCGCCACGGGCAGCGAAATACTGCAGGTCGTTGGCATAGGCCGCGAAGAGAACCAGAGCGCCGAGACCGGCGGAGCCGATCGCATAACCCTTGGTGACGGCCTTGGTCGTGTTGCCGACGGCGTCGAGCGCGTCGGTCGACTTGCGCACTTCCGGCGGCAGGTGGGACATTTCGGCAATGCCGCCCGCGTTGTCGGTGACCGGACCGAAGGCGTCGAGAGCAACGATCATACCGGCAAGGCCGAGCATGGTGGTGACCGCGATGCCGGTGCCGAACAGGCCGCCGAACTGGTAGGTGGCGATAATGCCGCCAACGATGACGATCGCCGGAAGTGCTGTCGATTCCAGCGAGACCGCGAGGCCCTGGATGACGTTGGTGCCGTGACCGGTGACCGACGCCTGGGCAATCGAGTTGACCGGACGCTTGTTGGTGCCGGTATAATATTCGGTGATGACGACGATCAGTGCCGTCACCACGAGGCCGAGAAGGCCGCAGATGAACAGGTTGCTGCCGGTGATTTCCTTGCCAGCAACGGTGCCGATGGTACCCCAACCGATGGTTACCTGGGTGGCGATGCCAAGCCCGACGATCGACAGGAGGCCGGTGACGATCAGGCCCTTGTAGAGGGCGCCCATGATCGAACCGTTCGAGCCGAGCTTGACGAAGAAGGTACCGATGATCGAGGTGATGATGCAAGCGCCGCAGATGGCCAGCGGATAGATCATCGTGGTTGCCAGAAGCGGCGAAGCAGCGAAGAAGATCGCGGCGAGAACCATGGTCGCGACGACCGAGACCGCATAGGTCTCGAACAGGTCGGCCGCCATGCCGGCGCAGTCGCCGACATTGTCGCCGACGTTATCGGCAATGGTTGCCGGGTTGCGCGGATCGTCTTCCGGAATACCGGCTTCGACCTTGCCGACAAGGTCGCCGCCGACGTCGGCACCCTTGGTGAAAATACCGCCGCCGAGACGGGCGAAAATCGAGATCAGCGAAGCGCCGAAGCCGAGCGAGACGAGCGCATCGATGACTTCGCGGGAGCCGCTTGGGTGACCGAGAACGGAGGTCAATATCCAGTAGTAGATCGAGACACCGAGGAGAGCGAGACCCGCGACCAGCATGCCGGTGATGGCGCCGGACTTGAAGGCGATGTCGAGGCCGGCGGCAAGGCTCTGCGAGGAGGCCTGCGCGGTGCGCACATTGGCGCGGACCGAGACGTGCATGCCGATGAAGCCTGCGAGACCGGACAGGACGGCGCCGATCACAAAGCCGAGCGCGGCCGTGCCCGAAAGGAGCAGCCAGGCCAGAACGGCGACAACGACGCCGACGATACCGATGGTCTTGTATTGACGCGTCAGATAGGCCTGTGCGCCTTCACGAATATATCCGGCGATTTCCTGCATGCGCTGATTGCCTTGGTCGGCAGCCAGAACTGAACGCGTCGCCCAGACGGCATAAATGATCGACAGCAAACCGCAGACGATCACACCCAGAATTACGGTCATTCGCTTCATCCTCTCCCTTGCGCCGGACAGCCCATGCAATCCGGCCATGCACCTTGCGGCGCCGACCCATCTGCCTTGGATGGGGAAGGATGCCGCAACACTCCACGATGCGCATTCCCGCACGAACGACCGATTCCCCTCCCAAGGACTCTGGGGTCGTTCACGCGGAGGCGAGATTGCTGTGGAGATGCCGTTGCGTCAAGCCCTGAAAGGCAAGACTTCAGGCGGATTTCAAGCTGACGTCCTTGGGCGGGATTTAAGAATCAGACTGACGATCAGGATCAGGCAGATGATCGTGACCGGCCAGATCACCAGATTGATGAACGACCAACCGTAGGCGATGAAGATCTTGCCGGACGAAAACGACGACAGCGCCACGGTGCCGAACAGCACGATATCGTGGAAACCCTGCACCTTGTCCGCCTCATGCGGCCGATAGCTGGAGGCGACGATCGCCGTCGAACCGATGAAACCGAAATTCCAGCCGACGCCAAGAAGCACAAGCGACAACCAGAAATTCCAGAGTTCTACGCCCATATGGGCGACGACGGCGCACGCCATCAGGATCACGAGGCCGGCTGCAACGACCTTTTCGGCGCCGAAGCGGGAGATGAGCATCCCGGTGAAAAAGCTCGGGCCGAACATGGCAAGCACGTGCCACTGGATACCCAATGTCGCGAGTTCGGTCGGGAAACCACAGCCGATCACCATGGCAAGCGGCGCGCCGGTCATCACGAAGGTCATCAGCGCATAGGTGCAGATGCCGCAGATCATGCCGATCATGAACCGCTGGGTCAGGACGATCTCGCCCAATGGCCGGGCAGGCACGGCATGTGCCGAGGATGTCGAAGGCTTCGGCAGCTTCAGGAAGGTCAGAACACCGAAGGCGATGATGCAGAGCGGAATGATCGCCAAGAAGGCACCCGCGAAGGGAGCCTCCACCAGCAGGTCCTTCGCCCAGATGGCGATCTGCGGGCCGAGCACGGCGGAGACAACGCCTGCGCCGAGGATCCAGGAAATCGCCTTCGGCTTGTAGACCGACGGCGAGGCGTCGGCCGCGGCAAAACGGATTTTCTGGGTAAAACCCGCACAGGTGCCGATCAGGACGAGCGCTAAAACGAAAAGCCAGAAGCTGCCGCGCAACAGAGCGATCGCGGCCACCGCGCCGCCGAGCACACCGACCATGCTGCCCAGCATGAAAGCCTCTTTGCGGCCGAGCCAGCGCGATGCGATGGCGATCACCACCGCGCCGCAGGCAGTGCCGACATTGAAGCCGGTGATCGGTGCGGTCGCAAGCGACTTATCTTCGGCGAGAAGCTGGTATCCGGCGAGCGAACCGAGGGAAATCGACAATGGCGCGATCGAACCTAGGATTGCCTGGGCGACCGCGAGTAGTCCGACGCTACGCCGGGCGGTGCGTATCTGCGTTTGAAGATCCAGCCCAGCGTCCATGTCTTTTACCTCGGATTACTTCTTCGTTTCGCCACGCACCTGCTTGGCGATGCGGTCGAGCACGGCGTTGACGATGCGCGGCTCGTCCTCTTCGAAGAAAGCACGGGCGATTTCGACATATTCGGTGACGATGACGGCGACCGGAACGTCCTTACGCTCCATCACTTCGAACGTGCCGGCGCGCAGGATAGCGCGCAGCGTAGAATCGAGGCGCGACAGCGGCCAGCTTTCTTCCAGCGAGGAACGGATCACCGGGTCGATCTTGGTCTGGTCGCGCACGACGCCTGAGACGATCGAGCGGAACCAGGACGGATCAGCCTTGAGGTAGGTATCGCCGTCGAGTTCCTGGCCGAGGCGATGCGCCTCGTATTCCGCCACGACTTCCAGCACGCCGGTGCCGCCGATATCCATCTGGTAAAGAGCCTGCACGGCGGCAAGCCGTGCGGCGCCCCGCTGGTTCGCCGGCTTGACCGGGTGTTCGCCTTCCTTGGCCATAAAATCAACCACCATTCAGCTTTTCGCGCAGCGCGATCATGGTCAGCGCGGCGCGTGCGGCAAAGCCGCCTTTGTCCTTGTCCGAACGGCGGGCACGCGCCCAGGCCTGTTCGTCATTTTCTACAGTCAGGATGCCGTTGCCGATAGCAAGCGATTCCGAAACCGCAAGGTCCATCAGCGCGCGGGAGGATTCGTTGGCAACGATATCGAAATGATACGTCTCGCCGCGGATCACCATGCCGAGCGCCACGAAGCCATGGTATTCGGTGCCACCCTCTTCGCCTGCGTCAAGCGCCATGGCGATTGCCGGCGGGATTTCCAGCGCACCCGGAACGGTCACGACGTCATAGGTGGCGCCGGCTTCCTTCAGCGCATGGGTCGCGCCTTCCAGAAGCGCATCGGCCATGTCGTCGTAGAAGCGCGCCTCGACGATCAGGATATGGGGAGCGGTTTCACGCGACATGGTTCACCTTTGGGTTTGGCGTTCAAATCGGACCGATTGTCAACTGAGCCGGTTCGCATCCGTCCGGCAGGTCGCGGTCAAAACACGCCTTAGTCCGAATGGCAAGCAAATTTCGCTGAACTCAGCCCTGCGAATCGGGAATAGCTGGATGCCTTGCATTTGCCTGGGCCTCTGGGAGGAGTGAATGAATAGCATACCGACGATCGAAACCGAACGGCTGATCTTGCGCCCGCATCGCCTTTCGGACTTCGAGGCTTTTGCGGCCATCTGGGCCGATCCGAACGTCGTGCGCTTCATTACCGGCACGCCGATCAGCCGTGAAAACAGCTGGGGCCGCATGTTGCGCGTCCGCGGCATGTGGCATCTCATGGACTTCGGCTTTCTGGCGATCGAGGAAAAGGCGACCGGTAACCTTTTGGGAGAAGCAGGCTTTCAGGACATGCGCCGCGAGATGATGCCGTCGATCGAAGGAACGCTCGAAACCGGCTGGGCGCTAATCCCTTCCGCACAGGGCAAGGGTTACGCCTATGAAGCGGTGAGCGCCATGATCGGCTGGGCGCAACAGCGCCATCCGGAGCGGCAGATGACCTGCATCATCAGTCCCGATAACGAGCCATCGCTGCGGCTTGCCGGCCGCCTCGGCTTCCGCGAATTCGCACGATCCGACTATCACGGTGAGATCGTCGTCCTGTCCCGCGAAAATTGACTAGCCGGCGTTCATTTTTCTGCAAGTATGAGATGTAGAAAATGAAGGCCGCGATTGCCTTTCGCAAACTCTGAGTAAGAATAGAGCGAAAGTTGATGCACTGTCTGATTCCAGTTTCCGCGTTCTCCCTTTATTAGGGAATTTGGATATAGAAAGCCCTATATCGTAGAGAGCCACATGGACGCCATTTCGCTACAGGCCGCACCGACCGCCGACAGTCTTGAAGATTTCATTTTTCGGATGTCGATGGCTCGCGGGCTCGATGAAGTGATGATGATCGTCCGGCAATCTGCCCGCCGGCTGGTCGGCGCAGACGGGGTGACTTTCGTGCTGCGCGATGGCGACAAATGCCACTATGCCGACGAAGACGCCATCTCTCCCCTGTGGAAGGGGCAGCGCTTCCCGCTCGAAGCCTGCATTTCCGGCTGGGCCATGCAGCATGCCGAAGTCGTGGTGATCGAGGATATCTACAAGGACGACCGCATTCCGCATGCCGCCTACCGTCCGACCTTCGTCAAAAGCCTGGCAATGGTTCCCGTGCGCCAGGACGATCCGATCGGAGCGATCGGCGCCTATTGGGCCAAGGCTGCGCGTCCGTGTGACGAATCCGTCCGTATCCTCCAGAGGATCGCCAATAGCGCCGCCATTGCGATCACCAATGTATCGCTGATCAATTCACTGGCTGCCGCCAAGGAAGATGCCGCCCGCGCCCGCGACGCGATGATCCTTGCCATGGCATCGCTGGCGGAAACCCGCGACCATGAAACCGGCAACCACATACGCCGCACGCAGCATTACGTTCGGGCACTTGCAGAAGCATTGCGCGACCATGGCGGTTATGAAGCGCTGCTGAGCGACGACGTGATCGATCTTCTCTATAAATCAGCACCACTGCACGACATCGGTAAGGTCGGCATTCCCGACAGCATCCTGCTTAAACCCGGACGCCTCGAGCCGGAAGAATATGAAGTGATGAAGACCCACGCGGAGCTTGGCCGCGCGGCAATCGCCACGGCCGAACGTTATATGGGTTCGACCACGCCCTTCCTCAGCCTTGCCAAGGAAATCGCCCATACCCATCATGAAAAATGGAACGGTACCGGTTATCCGCAGGGCCTGAAGGGCGAAGATATCCCGATCTGCGGGCGCATCATGGCGATCGCCGATGTCTACGACGCGCTGGTGTCAGAGCGCATCTACAAGCCTGCCATGCCGCATGACGATGCCGTGGGCCTGATCGTCAGGGAAGCAGGCACGCATTTCGACCCGGCGCTGGTCGGCGTTTTTGCCAAGATCGCGCCGAAGTTCGCGGAAATCCGCCGCCAGTTCGGGGATGCGGCATAAGCCTTAGATCTTGGCCGGGAACTCCGCCAGCCGCGCAGCATAACGCGCCATCGTATCGACTTCGAAATTGACGAAATCGCCGGCCTTGCGGTCGCCCCAGGTGGTGACGGTCAGCGTATGGCGGATAAGAAGCACATCGAAATCCGTGCCATTGACGGCGTTTACCGTCAGCGAGGTACCGTCGAGCGCAATCGAACCCTTCGGCGCGACAAAGCGTGCCAGATGTTCGGGCGCGCGCAAACGAATACGAACCGCCTCGCCTTCATGCTCGATCGACAGTATCTCGGCCTTATCGTCCACATGGCCGGAAACGATATGGCCGCCGAGTTCGTCGCCGATCTTCAAGGCGCGCTCAAGATTGACGCGGGTGCCCTGCTTCCAGCTCGCAATCGTCGTCAGCCGCAGCGCTTCTTCCCAGGCCTCGACCTCGAACCAGCGCTCGTTACTGCCGCTTTCCGGAAGTGCCGTCACCGTCAGGCAAACACCGCCGTGAGAAATCGATGCACCCATATCGATGGTCTTCGGGTCGTAGTTCGTCGAAATCCGTAGCTTTACGCCCTCGTCCATCGGCGTCAGAGCCGCGACGGTGCCGACATCGGTGACAATTCCGGTGAACATCAGGAAGACCTTTCGTATTCGAACATCCGATCCGGCCCGAACGCTTCTTCGCGGATCAGCCGGAACCCGGCTGGCATATCGGATGGCGTGAGCGGCGATTCAAGACCGCCCTCCCCGATCGTGCCTGTGCCCTGGAAGAGCACGATGTGATCGACCAGGCCGGCATCAAGGAAAGCTTTCGCGACGATCGCGCCGCCTTCGACCAGCAGTGTGGACATGTTCCGCATGGCGAGAACGGCCAGGAGGATATCGAGGCTGGTGGCTTCCATGGTTTCGACGCCGGCTTCCCGCAGCAGGCGGTGCCGGCGCGTCGGGTTGCCGAGCATGTCATGCAGGGCCGACGGCGCCGCTACCACGATCACCGGCACGTCGCGCGCTGTCTCAACCAGTTTCGATTCGAGCGGGATCGTCAGCTTACCGTCCAGCACGATGCGGGTCGGCGAATTCCCCTCAAACCCTGGAAGGCGGACTGTGAGCTTGGGATCATCCGATAAGGCCGTTCCTGCGCCGACGAGGATTGCATTGCTCACGGCACGCAGACGGTGCACCTCCGCTTTCACCTCCGCGCCGGTGATGGCGATCTCCTCGCCGCGCCGGCCGAGCATGCCGTCGGCGGACACGGCAAGCTTCAGCGTCACATGCGGGCGGCCCTTTGTCTGACGCGTGAGGTAGCCGGCCATCACCCGTTTTGCCTCATCCTCCATCAGACCGGTTTCGACCTTGATGCCAGCCTCGCCAAGGATCGTCGTGCCACGGCCTGACACACGCAGATCGGGATCAGCAAACGCGATGACGACGCGGGCCACACCTGCGTTCACCAACGCGTTGGCGCAGGGCGGCGTGCGGCCAAAATGCGAGCAGGGTTCGAGCGTGACATAGGCGGTAGCACCGCTGGCCTGTTCGCCGGCGATCACCAGTGCCTGGGCTTCCGCATGCGGGCGGCCGCCCTTTGCAGTCACCGCCTCGCCGACGACCTCGCCATCGCGGACAATGACGCAGCCGACGGAGGGATTGGTGTCGGTCTGTCCCATATTGCGGCGGGACAGTTCGAGCGCGCGCGCCATAAACCGGCGATCGTCATCGGTAAATGTCGTTCCGATCTCGTTGATGCCCTCGGACACAGCCTCAGGGCTCCATGCCGGGATCGCGGCCGATCTTGGCGTTGATCTCCTCGATCACCTTCTCGAAATCCTCCGCATGGGAGAAATCGCGGTAGACCGAAGCGTAACGCACGAAGGCCACGTCATCGAGGCTCTTCAGCGATTCCAGCACCTGCAGGCCGATCTGTTCCGACGAGATTTCCGTCTCGCCGGAGCTTTCCAGCCGGCGGACGATGCCGGACACGGCGCGTTCGATGCGGTCGTTATCGACCGGCCGCTTGCGCAGCGCGATCTGAAACGAACGCACCAGCTTGTTGCGGTCGAAGGGCACCTTGCGGCCGGTCTTCTTGACCACCATCAGCTCACGCAGCTGAACGCGCTCGAAGGTGGTGAACCTGCCGCCGCAATCCGGGCAGATACGCCGCCGGCGGATGGAGGTGTAATCCTCCGCCGGACGCGAATCCTTCACCTGCGTGTCTTCCGATCCGCAATAGGGGCAGCGCATTACGTCTCCTTAAGCCTGAACTCGTCGGCTTACATATAGGGATACATCGGGAAGCGGTCGGTCAATGCGACGACTTTTTCGCGCACGCTTGCTTCCACGGCAGCATTGCCCTCATCCGAATTGGCGACCTTCAGGCCATCGAGCACCTCGACGATGAGGTTGCCGATTTCCTTGAAGTCGGCTTCCTTAAAACCGCGCGTCGTGCCGGCCGGCGTGCCGAGGCGGATGCCGGAGGTGACGAAGGGCTTTTCCGGGTCGAAGGGAATACCGTTCTTGTTGGTGGTGATATAGCCGCGGCCGAGAGCTGCCTCAGCGCGCTTGCCGGTGGCGTTCTTCTTGCGCAGGTCGACCAGCATCAGGTGGTTGTCGGTGCCACCGGAAACGATATCGAGGCCGCCGGCGATCAGCGTTTCGGACAGCGCCTTGGCGTTCTTGACGATCTGGGCGGCGTAGTCCTTGAAGTCCGGCTGCAGCGCCTCACCGAAGGCTACGGCCTTGGCGGCGATGATGTGCATCAGCGGGCCGCCCTGGAGACCCGGGAAAACGGCCGAGTTGAACTTCTTGGCCAAATCTTCGTCGTTCGTCAAGATGACGCCGCCGCGCGGGCCGCGGAGCGACTTGTGGGTCGTCGTGGTCGCGACATGGCAATGCGGGAACGGCGACGGATGCTGGCCGCCGGCCACGAGGCCGGCAATGTGGGCCATATCGACCATCAGATAAGCGCCGACCGAGTCGGCGATCTCGCGGAAACGCTTCCAGTCCCAGATACGGGAATAGGCGGTGCCGCCGGCGATGATCAGCTTCGGCTTGGTTTCTTCGGCCTTGCGGGCGACTTCATCCATGTCGAGCAGGTTGTCGCCTTCGCGCACGCCGTAGGAAACGACGTTGAACCACTTGCCGGACATGTTGACCGGCGAACCATGGGTCAGGTGGCCCCCGGAATTCAGGTCGAGGCCCATGAACGTATCGCCCGGCTGCAGCAGTGCCAGGAAGACGGCCTGGTTCATTTGGCTACCGGAATTCGGTTGGACGTTGGCGAAATTGACACCGAACAGCTTCTTGGCGCGTTCGATGGCAAGCTCTTCGGCGATATCGACGAACTGGCAGCCGCCGTAATAACGCTTGCCCGGATAACCTTCCGCATATTTGTTGGTCATGATCGAACCCTGCGCTTCGAGCACGGCGCGGGAAACGATGTTTTCCGAAGCGATCAGCTCGATTTCGTGGCGCTGGCGACCCAGCTCCTTCTCGATCGCGCCAAAGATTTCCGGATCGGATTCGGCAAGCGGACGAGAGAAGAAGGCGGTGGTGTTCGACATGTGCGAGGCTCCTCAAAGGGCGTATGCTAAGGGGTGTGCATGCGATGTCGCGTCTTAGCGTTCCGGTAACCCAAGGGCAATACGGGGAACGACATTTGCCAGCCGGAAGGCGCGGCGATTTCATCCGGAAACGAAAAAGCCGCACCCGGATAAGGGATGCGGCTCGAAGGTTGGGGAACCCGTTGCGGTTACCGCGGCAGCAGGTCGTCGTCGGCGGCAGCACCGACCGGCTTTTCCATGCCGGCAGTCGTCTGCAGCGCCAGTTCCTGGTTGCCGTCCATCTCGTAGATGTCATCGCGGAACTGCACCACGCCGTCCTTGGCGGACCAGGCGGTGATGTAGACGATATAGACCGGAACTTCGACCGGCAGCTTGATCGGCGTGTTGACGCGGCTGGCGATGACGCTTTCGATCTGCTGGCGCGGCCAGTTCGGTGTTTCGGCGAGCAGCCAGACGATCAGGTCGCGAACGTTCTGGACGCGCATGCAGCCCGACGAGTCGAACCGCATAAGCTTGTTGAACAGGCCCTGTTCGGGCGTGTCATGCATGTATTCGTTGTTCGGGTTGTGAAAGTTGATCTTGGTCGACGCCATGGCGTTGTTCTTGCCCGGGTCCTGGCGGAACATCAGGTTCGGAGCCTTCGGCGCATTCCAATCGACCGATTCCGGCGCCACTTCCCCACCCTTGCCGTCGATCAGGCGGATGTTGTTGCGCGTCAGATAGGTCGGGTCCTTGCGCATCAGCGGCACGATATCCTTTTCGATGATCGAGCGCGGCGCCGTCCAGTACGGATTAAGGATGACCTCGTAGATCTTCGAATTGATCGGATGGGTCGGACGGCTGAGGCGACCGACGATCGCCGGATGGCGCAACACGACCTGGCCATCCTGCACGGCTTCGACATAGGTGGCCGGGATGTTGACCATGACGTGGCGGCGACCGAGATCGCCCGAGAAAGTCTGCAGGCGAACGAGGTTGGTGTTCAGCTGCTGCAGGCGGACCTGGGCGGAGATGTTGAGCGCCTTGACGGTGAATTCGCCGAGAACGCCATCCGTCGGCAGGCCGTGGCGGGCCTGGAAGCGCTTGACGGCGCCATCGACGTAGGAATCGAAAGCGGACGAGATGCCGGCGCCGCGCGGCAGGTCGCCGGAAATCATCAGTCGCTGGCGCAGAGCCTGGACGGACGGATCGACGACGCCGATCTTGAGCTTCGCCTGACCCGGATTGACATCCGGCCAGCCACCGTTCGAGACGATCTGCTGGTAATCCATGATCGCCTGCTGCATGTTCGCCGGACCGGACGGGCCGAGGACCGGATTGTTGGAGGCGATGTTGACGGCGGTACGCGACGCGGCCTTGGCGTCGAACTGGTCATCCCAGGTGCCGCGGCGCGGCGCGTTGATCAGATCGTCGAAAGCCGATTGGGCCAAAGCCGGCGCGGCAAGTGCCGCGGCTCCAACGGTGGCGGCCGTGCGAAGCAGCGCGCGGCGGGTAACAGCTTCAGATCCGATTTTCTTCGACATCATACAACCCATCTGGTCCCGAGCATCAGACTAAGACGCCTACCGGGATATGGTTAACAAAGGCGCAAAATGGAAGCGCCGCCGTTGGGAGATTTGGTCGGAGATTTCGCCGTCATCGCAGGTTGTGAAACGCGAATTTCCGCCAGCCCATTCACTCTGCCGGTCCCATAGCAATATGGCCAATTCGTGTCAGGCGTTATCGTGTCACAAAGCCGTGTGGAGGCGTGACTTTTTTGGCATGCATGTGCTGCCGAAACCACAACCGGCGGGCATTCTTTCGCATGATGGCGCAGAAGCGGTTTGCCGCGCCGTTCGATAACCGCCCGCTAACCCGACCTGCACCGCGATATCGTCATTGTGGCGGCAGTCATCCGCGAAGAGGATTTTCGGATATGGTTGCCCGGGCTTGGAGAGCGCAAGCCTGAAGCAAGTCGAGCGGGTCAGAAATTACCCCTGAGAATTTGCGGAGCGAAAGTTTGACCTTACAGCCCATCGAAGCATTGCAGCCCGGACGGCTTGCTGTGCTTTATTTCAGCCAGGACGATGCGGTGCGCTGTGTCGGTTATGTCGAGAAGGACGGCCTGTGCGGCTGGCCCGAGAAGGTGTGCGGGCAGCGGCCCGACGGCTGGACGGAGTTGACGAGTTTGCTTCTGCCTGGCGGAGAAAGCGCCGCAGCCTGAAATCATTCCTCGACAAATCGTGAAAGCCAGAAAGGCGCACGTCTCCGTGCGCCTTTCTGGCTTTGCGTTCACCGCATGACTGGAGAATCTGAAGTGTTCGCTCGCCCGAAGGCTTTTCCGCATTGGCCTGGACGTGCGCCGCCGTGGATTTCGGCGCGACGTCTTCCGATGTTGGCCGATTAGAGGCGATACAGGATCTGATCGTTCCAGAAACGGTCCAGGCGCTGCAGCAGCTTGTTCATCTGGGAGAACTCGCCCTCGCCGATACCGCCGACCTTTTCGATCGAGCCGATGTGGCGCTCGTAGAGCTTGCCGACGGTTTCGGCGATTTCCTGGCCTTCCGGGGTCAAGCTGATGCGGACCGAGCGGCGGTCGATGCGGGAGCGGGAGTGGTTGATGAAGCCGAGGTCGACCAGCTTCTTGACGTTGTAGGAGACGTTCGAGCCGAGGTAATAACCGCGGGAGCGCAGTTCGCCGGCCGTCAGTTCCGAATTGCCGATGTTGAACAGCAGCAGTGCCTGGACTGCATTGACGTCGTCGCGACCCTGGCGGTCGAACTCGTCCTTGATCACATCGAGAAGACGGCGGTGCAGGCGCTCTACCAGATGCAGCGACTCCATGTAGAGAGCGCGAATGGTTTCTTCATGCGGATCCGCTACGATTGCCGGTGCCGCCTGCGGCTTCAGTTTCGTGTTCATCATGACTGCCTCATCCTGTTTTGTTTGGCGGTATTTGTTTTCTTCCGCCTTGAGACAGACATTATCGAAAGCTTTTAAAATTCGACTTAAAACATAGGCTTAACAAGAGCTTAATACGTCACGCGGAATTCTCCGCGTCTTTTGCCGGCTCCCGAGCGCCAGAAATTCGCTCCTTTAAAATCAAAGACTTAAGCGCCAAATTTCGATAAAATCCGGCGAAAATTGCTTTAATTTCAGGGTGAATCAATCCTTACCCGCTCTGCCTTGCGGCGGGTTTCGATCCATAAAGAGAGCCGGAAGATGATGTAAAGCGCCGCCACCAGCCCGTGCAGGATGGGCACGAGACGGTTATGCCCGAAGACATCCGGCCAGATCAGATACATGGACACCTGCCCTGCCGCTGCGAGTGCCCAGAGCACCGGCCCCCAGGACACGGTGAGCCAGAGCCCGAGCGAGGCGACGGGGAAAAGCACCGCGAGCGATGAGGCCGCGACTTTCCACGGCAGCGAGAGCAGATCGAAGCGCGCCATGCCCTTCAGCGAATAACCGACCAGCATCGCCCAATATTGCAGGCCGAACCAGAAACAGGCGATCGCGACCATCCGGAGGAAGATCACGTAGAGAATTTCCGTGAGGGTGCGCTTCGGCACCACGGGTGAATCAGGTTCCATGCGCCGCACCATATACAGGAGCGCCACGGCGGGCGAGTCTCCCGCCCGTTTCATGCACAAACCTTGCGATACGCAGACCTTCTTAAAGGGAGTTCTTTCCCCGGCACGATCGTTCAAGAGCGCCTTTCGAAAATCTCGTAGCCTACGTGGGCAATCGAGGACCTTTCATGAGCCATCAAGACACGTCGTACCGATCGATCAATCTTGCGGAAAAGCTGGAGCGAATTCCGGATTTCTGGCAGCAGCGCGTCATCGCGGAAATGAACGACTACCAATTCAAGCTTGTCCGGATCGAGGGCGACTTCATCTGGCACGATCACCCCGAAACCGACGAAGCGTTCTTCGTCATCGAAGGGCATTTGCGCATCGATTTCCGCGACGGGTCGGTGACGATTGGGCCTGGTGAAATGTTCGTCGTGCCGAAGGGTATCGAGCACAAGCCGTTCGCGGAGAAGGAAGTGCGGATGATGGTGATCGAGCCGCGCGGCATCCTGAATACCGGGCAACAGGGCGGCGAGCGGACCGCGTTGAACGATCTCTGGATCTAACCGCCACACCAAATGCGGCGATGATGCGCATTCGCAAGCGTAGAGCAGCGTGGTATGGGACCGCAACATTCATATAGATGATGGAGCAGTTCCATGGACAAGACGCATCTGGTCGACGAGATTACCGGCCACCGCCGCATGCGGCGCAACCGCAAAGCCGACTGGACGCGCAGGCTCGTTCAGGAAAACCGGCTGACGGTGGACGATCTCATCTGGCCGATCTTCATTGTACCCGGCACCGGCATCGTCGATCCGATCGCCGCCATGCCGGGTGTCAACCGTATGAGCATCGACAAGGCGGTAGAGGCCGTAAAAGAAGCCGCCGATCTCGGCATTCCGGCGATTGCTACTTTCCCGGATATCGAGATGGAGCTGCGCGACGAGACAGGCTCCAACAGCCTCCTCGCCAACAACCTGATCAACCAGGCGACATCAGCCTTCAAGAAGGCCGTGCCGAATATCGGCATCATTACCGACGTGGCGCTCGATCCCTTCACCAGCCACGGCCATGACGGCATCATGCGCGACGGTATCATCGTCAATGACGAAACCGTCGATCAGATCGTCCGCGCCGCCGTGATGCAGGCCGATGCCGGCGCCGATATCATCGCGCCGTCGGAAATGATGGACGGCCGTATCGGCGCGATCCGCCGCGGGCTGGATGCGAGCGGCCACCAGGATGTCGGCATCATGTCCTATGCGACGAAGTTCTCGTCCGGCTTCTACGGCCCCTATCGCGAAGCGATCAACACGAGCGGCCTTTTGAAGGGCGACAAGAATTCCTACTACATCTCGCCCGCCAACGGCACCGAAGCGGTGCGCGACGCAGCCCTCGATGTCGAGGAAGGCGCAGACATGCTGATGGTGAAACCCGGTATCGCCTATCTCGATATCTGTTGGCGCATCAAGGAGGCCTTCGGGCTGCCGGTCTTCGCCTACCAGGTTTCGGGCGAATATACACAGATCAAGGCGGCTGCGATGAACGGCTGGATCGACGGCGATCGGGTGATGATGGAGACCCTGCTCT
This sequence comes from Neorhizobium populisoli, assembly GCF_019430945.1. Taxonomy (GTDB): domain Bacteria; phylum Pseudomonadota; class Alphaproteobacteria; order Rhizobiales; family Rhizobiaceae; genus Neorhizobium; species Neorhizobium populisoli. The sequence continues at coordinate 690,548 of NZ_JAHYCB010000001.1, forward strand.
GTTTCAAGCGCGCCGGCTGCGACGGAATTTTGAGCTATTTCGCGGTGGATGTGGCCAAGAAGCTTGCCAAGGGCTGACGCCTGTCAGGACAGGCACTTGTTGAGAAGAGGATGTGTCACCATATCCTCTTCGATCAACAGGAGAACCGAACCCGATGAGTCTTGAACGCAATCCGACCTATGCCGCACCGGACGATTGGCGCGCTTATAGCGGCGTTCTGTCCCGGCGGATCTTCGCATTCATCATCGACTACATGATCGTGCTGTTGCTGTGCATTCCGGCGGCGATCGTGGTGTTCTTTCTCGGCATCATCACGCTTGGCCTCGGCTTCATGCTGTACCCGGCGCTGTTCGTGATCGTCGCACTTCTCTATTTCGGCATGACGCTCGGCGGCAACGGCCAGGCGTCGCTCGGCATGCGAGCCATGGGACTTGCCATGACGCGCCTCGACGGGCGCCGGATCGATTTCCTGACGGCGGTTGCCCACACGGTGCTCTTCTGGATCATCAACTCGGTCCTGACGCCGCTCATTCTTCTGGCCGGATTATTTATCGAACGGTCGCGCCTGGTGCATGACCTGCTGCTCGGCACGATCGTGGTCCGGACGGCGTAACGATCGCGTCACTGGCGTAAAGTTTATCGTCAATCCTGTACTGTGCAGTGCCGCATATGGTTGACGTTTAACTTTTATGCTCCATGGTATGACATTTAGACCACCAGAGACCGGATTCCCACGACGCAATGAACACCCAGGCAACGCCCTCACCGCAGTTTTATCTGACGGCTCCGGCAGTTTGTCCCTATCTTCCGGGTGAGATGGAACGCAAGGTCTTCACTCACCTGGTTGGCCCCCGGGCTGCCGAGATGAACGACCTGCTCACCCAGGGCGGCTTCCGCCGTTCGCAGAACATTGCCTACCGGCCAGCTTGCGAAGCTTGCCGGGCGTGCGTCTCTGTGCGCATCCTTGTCAACGAATTCGAGCCTGCAAAGTCGATGAAGCGGGTGCTGGCCGCCAATCGCGATATCGTCTCGACAGTCTACCCGGCCCAGCCTTCCACCGAACAGTTCGCCCTCTTCCGCCGTTATCTCGATGACCGTCACCAGCGCGGCGGCATGTCGGACATGTCGGCGCTCGATTACGCGATCATGGTGGAGGACACCCACGTCAACACCCGCGTCATCGAATACCGGCTGCGCGAGCCCGGCTCAGGCATCAGCGCCGAGCCAAAGGGAGAACTGATCGCCGTGGCGCTCACCGACCTGATGAGCGACGGGCTTTCGATGGTCTATTCCTTCTTCAATCCGGAACTCGAGAAACGCTCGCTCGGGACCTACATGATCCTCGACCACATTGATCGCGCCCGTGCATTGGGCGTACCGCATGTCTATCTCGGCTATTGGGTCAAAGGATCGGCCAAAATGGGCTACAAGACCCGCTACCAGCCGCAGGAGCATCTGACTGCCCGCGGATGGGAATTGTTCGATCCCGCAACCGATCTCTGAAATCACCTATCATGAATACACATCGAAAGGGCCTTGTGCTCACCACGATCGGCGGGCTGGCACTTTCCTTCGATGTGCCGCTGGTCAGGCTCGGTCATGGAGATCTGTGGTCGACGGTCCTGGTTCGCAGCGTAATGACCTTTACCGCTGCCATTCTTCTCTGGCTGATCGTGCGTCGGTTTACGACGGCACGGCCGGTTCTGGTGCCCGGCAGGGTCGGCGCGCTGGCCGGCCTCAGCTACGGCGTTTCAACGCTCTGCTTCATGGGTGCGGTCTTCAACACCGCCACCGCGAATGTCGTCTTCATCGTCGCCTTCACGCCGATGTTCGCGGCGATCCTCGGCTGGCTGATCCTCAAGGAGCGCCCCTCCCCCTCGACGCTCGTCACGATGCTGATCATGGTCGCCGGCGTCGGGCTGATCGTATCCGGCGGTCTGGCGGGCGGGCATCTCTTCGGCGACGTGCTGGCAGCCTGCGCCTCGTTCCTGCTGTCGCTGGCGATCGTCATCGGCCGCTCGGCACGTGTCGATATGGGCTTCGTCCCTTTGGTCGCCACCATCATACCCGCCTGTGTCGCGGCCTCTTTCGTCATGGCCGACGGCTTTTCGCTCGCCAATCCCCTCTCGGTGATGTTCGACGGCGCGATCATGATGCCGCTCGCCTTCTGGTGCCTCGCGACCGGGCCTAAATACCTGTCCGGTCCGGAAGTGGGGATGTTCTACCTGCTGGAGACGATCCTGGCACCGGTCTGGGTCTGGTTGATTTTCGCCGAAGTGCCGTCGGCCCGTACTCTGACGGGTGGGGCGATCCTGATTGCCGCATTGGTCGGGTATTCGGTTTGGCAGATGCGGCGGGTCGAGAGATTAAAGGCAGCCGCTGTTTCCTGAAGCCTGGCATTGTGAGGCAAGATGCTTCATGTTATAACAACGTTAGAACATGAGGATCAGGCCATGAACGCTACCATTCGCAAAATCGGAAATTCCGAAGGTATTATCATCCCAAAGGAAATCCTCGACCGTCTGGGTTTGAAGGCGGGAGATAGTATTGATTTGGCAGAAGAAGTGGGAAAGCTGATTTTGAAGCCGCTGGATGATGACTTCACACGGCAGCTCGAACACGCCGATCGCTTCATGGATAAGTACAAGGTCGCGTTGAAGAAGCTGGCCGAGTGATGTCCGTCAGATTTCTTTCGAGGCAGCTGATCGAGCATCTGCACAAGCGGCAGATCGAGAAATTTGGTGGCTCGTTCGGGTTACGCGACGAAGGAGCCCTTGAAGCCGCGATCATGCGGCCAATGAATAAAGCGTCCTATGGCACTGTCGACATTGTCGAACTGGGCGCAGCCTATCTTTACGGCTTGGCCATGAACCACGCATTCATTGACGGTAACAAGCGCATTGCAATCGTCTCGGCAGGCGTTTTTCTGATGGACAATGGCTACGCAATCGAAACCGACGACGGCATTCTCTACAAATTCGTAATCTCGATCTCGGCCGGAGAGATCGACGAAGACGGTGCGACGCGTTTCCTGCGCGATCACACCGTCCCCTATCCCTGATCACCCGGCAAACTTACCGCTTCTCGGAAAACCCTTCGGCACGGTACGCCCTGCAGTCGCACGGTCAGCGAGCCATTCGGCCAATTCATCCTTGTTGCGATTGAAGGCGCGGCCGGCGCTGTCTTCCCAGGAAAGACCGTCTGCGATGGCAAAGCACTTGATGTCGGAAATGCCGCCATCCTTGTAGCGCTGCAGGCGTACGCCCTTGCCGCGGGTCATTTCCGGCAGTTGCGTCAGCGGGAAAACAAGCATCTTACGGTTTTCGCCGACGACGGCGACGTGGTCACCGGAGACGGTAACAACGAGCTTCGCTTCGTCCGGCATGGCGACGTTCATGATCTGCTTGCCCTTGCGGGTATTGGCGATCATTTCGCTTTCCGCGACGACAAACCCATTGCCGGCGGTGGAGGCGAGGATGAGCTTGCGCGACGGATCATGCACGAAGGCGGTCAGGACGTCCTGATCGTTTTCCATATCGACGATGATGCGGATCGGTTCGCCATGGCCGCGGCCACCCGGCAGCTTGTCGGCGCCGAGCGTATAGGCCTTGCCGCCAGTGGTGACGAGCAGCAGCTTGTCCGTCGTCTGCGCCGTGAAGGCGAGCTTCGGTCCGTCGCCTTCCTTGAAGGTGAGGCCGGACGTATCGGCGACATGGCCTTTCAGCGCGCGGATCCAACCCTTTTGCGAGATGATGACGGTGATCGGTTCCTTTTCGATCATCGCCTGCTGGATTGCCGCATCGTCGGCTTCCGGCGCATCGGCAAAACTCGTCAGGCGGGCATAAGGCTTGCCGCGGCCCTTGGCGAAATTCTTGCGGACGTCCTGAATCTCGTGCTCGACGACCCGCCACTGCTTGCTCTCGGAATCGAGCAGCGCTTCGATATCGGCCTTTTCCTTGGTCAGATTGTCGAACTCGGTGCGAATCTCGAATTCTTCGAGCTTGCGCAAGGCACGCAGCCGCATGTTGAGGATCGCCTCGACCTGCATGTCGGTGAGCGACCATTTCTCCATCATGACCGGCTTCGGCTCATCCTCTTCACGGATGATGCGGATGACCTCATCGATGTTGAGATAGGCGATCAGCAGGCCGCCGAGGATTTCCAGGCGCCGGTCGATGGCGGCAAGCCGGAAACGCGAACGGCGGACCAGCACGTCGCGGCGATGCGCCAGCCATTCCAGCAGCACTTCGTTGAGCGCCATGACCTTGGGGACCTTGCCCATGGACAGGACGTTCATGTTCAACGGCAGACGGCTTTCCAGCTCGGAAAGCTTGAACAGCGATTCCATCAGCAGGGTCGCATCGACGGTGCGGTTCTTCGGCACCAGCACGATGCGAACATCTTCCGCCGATTCGTCGCGGACGTCTTCCAGCAGCGGCAGCTTGCGGGCAAGCAGCAGCTCGGCGATCTTTTCGATCAGGCGCGATTTCTGCACCTGGAACGGAATCTCGGTGACGACGATCTGGTAACCGCCACGGCCGAGATCCTCGATCGCCCAGCGGGCGCGGACACGAAAGCCGCCGCGGCCGGTCTTGTAGGCCTCGATGATCGATTCGCGGCTATCGATGATGATGCCGCCGGTCGGCAGATCCGGGCCCTCGATGCCGCCCTTGGCAGGGTTGGCCGGGTCCGCCATCAGATCCTCGATCGTCGCATCCGGGTGCTTGATCAGGTGAAGTGCCGCATCGCAGAGTTCATGAGCGTTATGCGGTGGAATGGAGGTCGCCATGCCGACGGCGATGCCTGAAGCGCCATTTGCCAAAAGGTTCGGAAAAGCACCGGGCAGAACCACCGGCTCGGAATTCGATTCGTCGTAAGTATCGCGGAAATCGACCGAGTCCTGATCGATGCCTTCGAGCAGAAGCTCGGCGACGACGGTCATCTTGCTTTCGGTGTAACGCATGGCGGCGGGGCTATCGCCGTCGATATTGCCGAAATTGCCCTGACCGTTGACCAGCGTGTAGCGCTGCGAAAAGTCCTGCGCCAGACGGGCCAGCGCGTCGTAGATCGACTGGTCACCGTGCGGATGGTAGTTACCCATCACTTCGCCGACGATCTTCGCGCATTTGCGGAAAGCGGAATTCGGCCGCAGACCCATTTCGCTCATCGCATAGACAATGCGGCGATGGACCGGCTTCAGTCCGTCGCGCACGTCCGGAAGGGCGCGGTGCATGATGGTGGAAAGCGCATAGGCGAGATAGCGCTCTTCGAGCGCTGCCTTGAGGTCCACCGGAAGAATATTGTCGCCGCCGTCGTCGCCGGGCGGATTTACGATCTGTCCCATGCGCCCTTGACTAGCGGAAAGCCTGATTCCCGGCAAGAAAGCCGGAGAATCAGCCTGTGGATGACGGTTGTTCCGCTTTGGATCGGTCTTTGCGCTACCGTGGGTTTCTTAGCCGCAATTTTGCCGCAAGTCGCATGGAACACATCCACAAAGCTTTAAAACAACCTTCCTATAAGTGCCCCGCGGCAGACGAACTTCTCGATAGACCCCATACAGAATGCAGGCTTTTCTAGACCTGCAAGGAGGATAACCGATGATCTACTCGACCAAGGCGCGGCTTCTTGCTGCCGGCGCCGCACTCTCGCTTTTCGCGGGCCCGGCTTTGGCACTCGACGGCAACGATGTCGTGGCCAAGCTGAACAAGGCGCTTTCCATTCAGGGCGGTGCCGGCCTCTCGGCCGAATCCGTTACCACCAACGGCTCCGACGTGACGCTGAACAAGGCCAAGTTCACGGCTCCCGACGGCAAGCAGAGCCTGCAGCTGGGCACGATCAAGATGCTCGGCATCGAAGAAGACAGCGGCAGCTATTACGTCGACAAGGTCTCTTTCGACAATGTCAACGTCACCGAAGAGAAGATGACGTTCGTGGCATCGGACATGTCGATCAGCGGTCTTTCCATTCCGGCCGATGCCAACGGCAACGATATGGACTCCGTGCTTCTTTACGAAGGCGCCCATGTCGGCAAGATTTCTGCGACGCTTGACGGCAAGCCGGCCTTCTCGATCGACAGTTCCGACGCGACGCTTGAAGTTGCTGACGACAATTCGTCCATCGACTTCGACGTGAAGATGAACGGCATCAAGGGTGACCTCACCCTCGTTGACGAACCGGAAGCAAAGGACACGATCCAGCAGCTCGGCCTGACGTCCATTGACGGCAAGGTCAGCATGCAGGGTAGCTGGGAGCTGAAGGACGGCACGCTCGACATCGAGGAATATGCCTTCGATTTCGCCAAGGTCGGCAAGCTCAACATCGCGCTCAGCATTTCCGGCTACACGCTCGACTTCATCAAGTCGCTCAACGAGACGACGAAGACGATGGCGGCCGATCCGAACAACCAGGAAGCCCAGCAGGCTGCCGGTCTCGCCATGCTTGGCCTGATGCAGCGCCTGACGTTCAACAGCGCCGAAATCCGCTTTGACGATGCCGGAATCACCAAGAAGGGTCTGGAATACGCTGCCAAGAAGCAGAACACCACGGCCGACCAGCTGACTCAGATGCTGAAGGGCATGACGCCGATGATGCTGGCACAGCTCAATGTGCCGGAACTGCAGAACATGGTGGCTACTGCCGTCAACACCTATCTCGACAAGCCGGGCAGCATGACGATTTCCGCCGAGCCCAAGGAAGGCGTCCCCTTCCCGATGATCATGGGTGCGGCAATGGGTGCTCCGAACACGCTGCCAACGGTTCTCGGCGTCACGGTCAAAGCCAACAATTAATTATTCGACACCGAACAAAAAGGGCCCGGCGAGCGATCGCCGGGCCTTTTTGCATTTCTTCTGCTTAGTGAGCCGATGAAGCCGCGAGCGAAGCGTGCTCCTTGTCGTGCAGGGCAAAGCGGTCGATCATGCTGGCGCTCGCCTCGTTCACGCCGCGAACCTCGACTTCGATGCCGCGGCTGCGGAATTTGAGAACCGCCTTGTCGAGCGCGCCGACCGCCGAGATATCCCAAAGATGCGCTTTCGTAACATCGATCGCCACCCTGGCGACCGGCTCGGTGAAATCGAAGGCGGCAAGCAGACTTTCGGCCGAAGCGAAGAAAACCTGCCCCTCGATTCCGTAGGTGCGCAGGCTGCCATCTTCGGAAAGGGTCCCGCGGACATTGAACATCCTGGCGACCTTGCCGGCGAAAAACACGCCCGAAAGCAATACGCCGACAATCACGCCGATCGACAGGTCTCGTGTCGCCAGCACGGTACCGACGGTTGCCAGCATGACGATCGAAGACGTCGGCGGATTGCGTCTCAGGTCGAGGATCGATTTCCATGAGAAGGTGCCGACCGAAACCATGATCATGATCGCGACGAGCGCCGCGACCGGGACGATGCGCAGGATGTCGTCCAGCACCAAAAGCAGGACGAGCAGGAAAGCGCCGGCGACGAAGGTCGAGAGACGACCGCGGCCGCCTGAAGTCACGTTGATCACCGACTGGCCGATCATGGCGCAGCCGCCCATGCCGCCGAACAGCGCCGAGACGATGTTGCCGGTGCCCTGCCCGACGCATTCCTGGCTCTTGCTGCTGCGCGTATCCGTCATCTCGTCGACGATCTGCGCCGTCAGCAACGATTCCAGCAGGCCGACTGCGGCGAGCGCCAGCGAATAGGGAAAGATGATCTGCAGTGTCTCGAAGGTGAACGGGACCATGGGCAGGCCGAAGACCGGCAGAGAAGTCGGCATCTCGCCGAGATCGGCGACCGTCGGGACGTGAACGCCGAACATCAGGCAACCCGCAGTAACGACGACGATTGCCACGAGCGGCGACGGGATTGCTTTTGTGATGCGCGGAAAAAGATAGATCACCGCCAGCGCAATGGCGATCAGCAGATAGGTGATCTGCGGGACGTTCGTCAGCTGCGGTATCTGCGCGATGAAGATCAGGATGGCGAGCGAATTGACGAAGCCGGTCATCACCGAGCGCGACACGAAACGCATGACGCGGCCGAGCTTAACCATGCCGGCAACGATCTGGATGAGGCCCATCAGGATGGTTGCGGCGAAAAGGTACTGGATGCCGTGATCGCGGACCAGCGGCCCCATCAGCACGGCGGTAGCGGCGGTGGCTGCCGAAATCATGGCAGGGCGTCCGCCGGTAATCGCGGTAACGCAGGCGATCGCGACGGAGGCGAAGAGACCGATCTTGGGGTCGACACCGGCGATGACCGAGAAGCCGACCGCTTCCGGGATCAGGGCCAGTGCCACGACGATGCCGGAAAGGATATCGCCACGGATATTGGAGAACCACTCGCGGCGGTATGCAGCAATTCTGTTCATGGATGAAATTTTCGCAAAAGGGAGCGCAGCCGCCAGGAAGAGTATCCGGGTGTGTGGAAGAGGCGTTGCTTTGCGGTTGTCCGGCGGATCGGCGGCCGGAAGAGCCACCCGGGGGTTTCACCCGAGTCCTTGTGATGGGCGAACCATATCGGCTCGTATCATGCGACGCAATATTGCATCAAAAAACCCGGCGATTTCTCGCCGGGTGCTCAAGAGGCCAATGCTGGATATTCTATTCCAGCACCTGGATGACCGCGCGCGTCTGGGGATTTACGATGACGCGGCGCTCATTCACGATGGTGTAGCCGTAGTCGGAATAACCTTGGACGGGACGAACCTCTACCGCTTCCGGCAAAACACGACCGACGACCACGTCTCCCTCGTACGGGATAGATTCCACAGGCTGCTCCATCACATAGGTGCGAACCTCACCGGGCATTACGATTGTCGAATTGGTGACGACCGGGTCCTGGGTGATGACCATGGTCTGGGCATAGGCGGCACCGGACAGCGCCATGAGGGCCGCGGTGGCGGCAAGCAAAGTCTTTCGCATAATCATTCTCCCTGTGCTTTTGCTGTCCTAACAACACAACCGGGATAAGTTGGTTCCGCCTTTCCAGTTTCCGACCATGGCATGCTTGACGCCACGGGTTGCGGCGGGCCAAAACCGGCATGGGCGACAGGCGCGGTTCAAACGACCGCGCCAAGGCGTCGCGACCGATAAAAGGTATGTCTTTATGCTGCCCTGGCTTGCTGCCGAAACCCAGACGATCGAAAAGCTCAACAGCGCCAAGAAGCGCTTCGAACCGGCGCATCCGTCCCATTACAACGGCAGCCGCAACAACCAGCTCAAGCGGCTTTTCACTGCGCGGCGGGACTTTCTGGCAGTCTGGCGCAAGGTGGACTATTCGGAGCGTATTTCCGTCAGCAACCTGATCGGCCGCCAAGTCACCGTGGTCAATTCTCCCGAACACATCAAATATGTGGTCGCGACACGCCATGAGAATTTCGAGCGCAAATCGCCGCAGATGCGCCGGGCGCTGGAATTTCTGCTGGGTGACGGCCTGTTCATTTCCGATGGCGAGACCTGGAAGAACCGCCGGCCGCTCGTGTCCGACATCGTCCACAAGCACCGGGTGCCTGCCTTTGGCGACATCATGAAGAACACTTCGCTGGAGTTGATAGAACGCTGGACGGCGCTCGGCGAAGGCGCTCCAGTCAACGCACTCTACGAAATGGCGGGGCTGACGGCCGAGATCATCGCCCGCAGCGTGTTCGGCACCGATATCGGCGAGGAAAGTGCGGGACAGGTGACGGACGGCTTCACCAGCTATCAGGACCTCATCGATTCCATCAACATCGGCTACTTCCTTGGTTTCGACGAAGGGCTGCCGGCGCTCCGCACTCCCTCGCTGAGGCGTTCGGTAAAACGCATCCACACGATCATCGACCGGGTCATCGAGGACCATCTGGCCGGCAAGGGCGACGACAACTCCATGGTCGAGCTGCTGGTGCGTCGCCAGAAGAAGAACCCGGAGCTGAAGCTCGACGTCGTGGCGCTACGCAACGAGGCAGCCACCATCTTCATGGCCGGCCACGAGACGACGGCCGCGACGCTGACCTGGGCCTGGTATCTGCTGTCCAACGCGCCCTGGATCGAAGAAGCGGTTCATGCCGAGATCGAGGCGGTCTGCGGCAGCAACGTGCCGACCGTCGCTGACGTGCCGAACCTGAAGATGTGCACGGCAGTGATCGAAGAGACGCTGCGTCTCTATCCGCCGGTGCCGATTCTGGCGCGGCAAGCGAAGGAGGCTGACAAGGTCGGCGATACGGACGTCAAGAAAGCCTCGCTGATCATGATCGTGCCATGGCTGCTGCACCGCACGCCGTCGCTTTTCAAAGACCCGGACCTTTTCAAGCCGGAGCGTTTCCTCGAACGGCGTCCGACGCCCTATTCCTATATCCCCTTTGCCGCCGGCCCGCGCATCTGCCCCGGCCTGCAGTTCGGGCTGACGGAAGCGATCCTCTGCCTTGCCGTGCTGGCGCAGCGCTTCAAGCTGCGCGTGCCGAAGGACCACAAGGTGGAGCCGCAATGCCGCCTGACGCTGAGGCCACGCGGTGGCCTGCCCGTCACCCTGCACCGGCGCTGAGGTCCGGCCGTGGCAACAGAACCCGCCGGCAAGCCGCTTTCCAAACGCAAGGCCGAAGTTTTCACCGAAATCGAAGCGCCACCGCTGTCGCATTTCTTCGGCAATGCCGAGCAACGCAAGCAGGCCAATCGCTACTGGATCAAGGACAATATCGGCAACGCCTTCGATCTGCTCGTCCATTTCGGCCTGAAGCTGATGACGATGGATGGCTGCTCGAATTTCGGTGCCAAGCTCGGCCCGTTCGCTATTCCGAAATTCAACAAGTCCGCCATCAAGCGCGGGCGCGCAACGCTTGCCCGCCTTCTGCCGGAGAAGACTCAGGCCGAGCGCGACGCTATTCTGCAGGAGAACCTCAAATCGCAGGGCCGGATCATGACGGAGTTTTCCGTCATCAACCGGCTGCTTGGCGATATGGACAGGATCACGCTGCATGATTTCCATCGGCTGATCGAGCCCACCAGGCAAGGACCTGTGATCATCGTCGGCATGCATCTCGGCAATTGGGAGATCGGCCCGACCATCCTGCATAAGGATGGCGTGCGCCCCTACGCCAATTACATTCCGCCGAAAGGTCGCGCCAAGGCGTGGATCTCCGCGAAGGTGCGACGCAAGGGCGGGCTGAACTTCCTGCCGCCGGGCGCGCAAGGAACACGCCCGTCCGTCAAGCTCCTGAAGGAAGGCGGCGTCATCTCGATGTTCTGCGACGAGGCGGTGGCCGGCAAGATCCGCGGGCCGCTATTCGGCCGCAAGCCGCATCTGGAAGGCAATCTTGCCGTCGCAGTGCGGTTGGCGCGGATGACCGGCGCGAAGATCTGCCCGTGGTATAACATCCGCGGCGAGGGTTTCCGCTTCGACGCCTATTTCCTGCCGGCGATCGAACTGCCGCCGGAAGACAAACCCGGTGCGCGGCTGATGGACGACATCCTGCTGCTGAATTCCGTAATCGAGCCCGTCATCCGGGCTAATCTCGACCAATGGTATTTCCTCGACAACACTCTGCCGACCGACTGACCACCCTACTCCATAGGAACTCCGTCATGAGCGATAAAACGGCCTTTTCCGCGATCGACGATGTTGTCGACGCTGCGATTTCCTCGAAAAAGCTTGTGGGCACGGTCGTGCTGATGGCCAAGGACGGTGAGATCGTCTACCGCCGCGCCGCCGGAATGGCCGATCGCGAAGCCGGCCTGCCGATGCGGGAAGATACGATCTTTCGGCTCGCCTCGGTGACCAAGCCGATCGTGACGGCCGCCACCATGCGCCTCATCGAACAGGGCCGCATCGGGCTCGACGATCCGGTGACCAAATGGCTGCCGGACTTCCGGCCGAAGCTTGCAGATGGTAGCGAGCCGACGATCCTCATCCGGCATCTGCTCACCCACACGTCTGGCCTCAGCTACAGCTTCGAAGCCGAGGATGGTCCCTATGCTCGCGCCGGCGTTTCCGATGGAGTCGATCAGCCGGGACTTCCGCTAGCCGAAAACCTGAAGCGTATCGCCTCCGTGCCGCTCGCCTTCGCACCCGGCACCGGCTGGCAATATTCCGTCGCCATGGACGTGATAGGCGGCGTCATCGAGAAGGAGACCGGCAGGCGGCTCGGCGACGCGGTGGCGGAACTGGTGATGCAGCCGCTCGGATTGGGCGATACCGGCTTCTCCGTGGCCGATCGGAGCCGACTCTCAGTTGCTTATGTCGATGGTTCACCCGAGCCGAAGCGCATGAGTGAGACGGAAACCGTACGACTGCTGAACGGTTCGGTGACATTTGCGCCCGATCGCATCTTCAACCCGGATTCCTTCCATTCCGGCGGCGGCGGCATGGCGGGAACGGCCGGTGACGTGATCGCTATCCTGGAAGCGCTCCGTAAGGGCGGCGCGCCTCTCCTCTCGCAAGCAACCGTACAGCAGATGATGACCAACCAGATCGGTGATCTTCTGGAAGAGGCACGCCCCGGCTTCGGTTTTGGTTACGGTTGGGCGATCATTCGCGACCCGGCAAAGGCCGGCCTGCCCGTATCGGCGGGTTCGCTGCAATGGGGCGGCGTCTATGGGCACCACTGGTTTATCGATCTCGAACGAAAAATCACGCTGGTCGGACTCACCAATACGACACCGGAAGGCATGTGGGGCAGCTTTACGCTGGACCTGAAGAAAGCCATGGCGGCTTCGTTCTGATTCAGGCTCCACGGAATCAAAAAGCCCGGCTTATCACCGGGCTTTTTGATTCATCCGACCGAAGGATCAGTCCTTCTTCTGCTGCGGCATGACGCGCAGCGACAGTTCCATCAGTTGCTTCGGCGTTGCCGGCGACGGAGCGTTCATCAGCAGGTCCTGCGCCTGCTGGTTCATCGGGAACAGCGTGATTTCGCGCAAGTTCTTGGCGCCGAGCAACAGCATGACCACGCGGTCGATACCGAAAGCGCAGCCGCCATGCGGAGGGGCGCCGTACTGGAAGGCACGGTACATGCCGCCGAAACGCTCTTCCACATCCGTCTGGCTAAGGCCGACCAGTTCGAACGCCTTGACCATGGCTTCCGGCGACTGGTTACGGATCGAGCCCGAGGCAATTTCGAAACCGTTGCAGACGGCGTCGTACTGATAAGCCTTGAGCGACAGCGGATCCTGGCTCTGTAGCGCTTCCAGACCACCCTGCGGCATGGAGAACGGGTTGTGGGCGAAGTCGATCTTCTTGTCTTCGTCGCTCCATTCGTAGAACGGGAAGTCGATGATCCAGCAAAGTTCGAACCGGTCGCGGTCGACGAGGTTCAAGTCTTCGCCCGCCTTGGTGCGGGCTTCGCCTGCGAACTTGTAGAACTTGGCCGGCTCGCCTGCGACGAAGAAGGCGGCGTCGCCTGCTTCAAGGCCAAGCTGAATGCGCAGGGCTTCGGTGCGCTCCTCGCCGATGTTCTTGGCGAGCGGGCCGGAGCCGCCGACCTTGCCATCCTCTTCCTTCCAGAAGATGTAGCCGAGGCCCGGCTGGCCGAGCGACTGCGCCCAGGCATTCATGCGGTCGCAGAATGCGCGGCTGCCGCCGGTCTTGGCCGGGATCGCCCAGACTTCAACCTTCGGGTTCGCGGCGATCATGCCGGCGAAGACCTTGAAGCCGGAACCGGCGAAATGTTCGGTGACAGCCTGCATCTCGATCGGGTTGCGCAGGTCCGGCTTGTCGGAACCGTATTTACGGATCGCGACGTCGTAGGGAATGCGCGGCCATTCTTTGGTGACCGGCTTGCCTTCGGCGAACTGCTCGAAGACAGAGGTCATGATCGGAGCCATCGTGTCCCAGACGTCTTCCTGGGTGACGAAGCTCATTTCCAGGTCGAGCTGGTAGAATTCGCCCGGCAGGCGGTCGGCACGCGGGTCTTCATCGCGGAAGCAGGGTGCGATCTGGAAGTAACGGTCGAAACCGGCGACCATCAGGAGCTGCTTGTACTGCTGCGGCGCCTGCGGCAGGGCGAAGAACTGGCCGGGATGGATACGGCTCGGCACCAGGAAGTCGCGCGCGCCTTCCGGCGAGGATGCCGTCAGGATCGGCGTCGTGTATTCGCCGAAGCCGGCCGAGGTCATCCGGTTGCGGATATCGGAAATGATCTGGCTGCGCTTGACGATGTTCTTGTGCAGCGTCTCGCGGCGAAGATCGAGAAATCGGTACTTGAGGCGGATATCTTCAGGATAATCCGGCTCGCCGAACACCGGCAGCGGCAGTTCCTTTGCCTCGGACAGGATCTCGATCTCCTGTGCATAAAGCTCGATCTCGCCGGTGGCCATGTTCTTGTTGACGGTGTCTTCCGAGCGCGCCTTGACCACGCCGTCGATGCGGATCACCCACTCGCCGCGCACGGTTTCGGCAAGCTTGAAGGCCGGGCTGTCCGGATCGGCGACGACCTGGGTCATGCCGTAATGGTCGCGCAGGTCGATGAAGAGGACACCGCCATGATCTCGTACACGGTGCACCCAGCCGGAGATGCGGACATTGGAGCCGACATCCGACTTGCGGAGGGCTGCACAGGTGTGGCTGCGGTAACGATGCATTTTGAGTATCCCGGACTGGTGCTTTTGCGGCCTATCAGCGTGCGAAGCACTGCCGGCCGATCTCATGGAAAATCGGCGCGAAAAGCGCATGGACGGCCCGATTTGTCAAGGCTCGGCCGCAAGACCATACCGGCATTCCGCTTACACAAGCACCTGCGCAATCTCGAAGACGTGGCCGGCGGGATCGGCAAAGGCTGCGGTTCGCCGGCCCCAGGGCCGATCGACAGGGCCGTTCAGCAGCGTGACGCCCATGTCCCGCAGCCTGGCACAAACCGCATCGGCATCGTCCACCCGCAACGTCAGCATGAAGCGCGTGCCGGCACCGGCTGCGGCGACGACCATAGGCTCGACAAGCTCCGGCGCTTCCGCTGCCTGCAGCAGGTTGATCATCAGGCCAGAGAAATTCAGCACATAGGAGACGTCATCCTCGTAGATGACATCGGCGGCAAAGACCTTGGCGTAAAAGGCCTTCGTCTCGGCGATATCCTCGACGAACAGCGTCACGACTTCCAGATTGTTCAACATGGACTTCCTTCCCTCACATCTCCGAGGCTGAGCCGTCGACGCTCCAAGGACGTCTCGGGAACTCTCGCGCCGACAGACGGGAATCGCAAATGCAAGGGAATCGGTTGACGGCAATGCGCGAGCCTGCGGCTAAAGCATTCCGCGCATTGCCTTCTCTTCCTGGGCGATACGCACCGCAAGGATCACGAGATAGACCGGCAGGCCGAGGACAAGCGTCCACCACGCATGGAATATCAAAGCATATCCGACAAGTTCCGGCAGAATGTTGAGGAAATAGTTGGGGTGCCGGATCGTGCGGAACAGCCAGTGGCGGCTGGTGGAATGGTTGTTGGCGATCATTATCTTCACCGTCCATACCGGGCCAAGCAGCCGGACGATCCAGACCAGCATCAGCATTGCGAACACGAAGATGACGAGGCCTAAAGTGGAGATCGCGTCGAACTGCGTTCCTCTCGCCCAGCCTTCGCCGAAGGCTGCGAAATAATAGAGGCCATGAACGACAGCGAGCAGCCTAGTGTTGAGCGCGCCGTGTTCGACTGCGCCTTCGGTGCGCAGCTTCGCTTCATGCCGCTTGGACACGGCAACGCTTACGATCCGTGCCGCGGCGGCGGCCAGGAAGATGACGACGAGAATGGCATTCATGCTGGAGGTCTCCGCTCGGCTTTCGATTAGCGGAACCGCCGTCGCGAAGCCATAGGATGCGGTCGCCAAGGAGACGATTTTTCAAAGACAAACGTGTTCCAGTTCGTCTATGAGTTGATCGCTGCAACTTGTTCGACGCAGTCCCTGCATCGTCCGCCAGGAATGCCGTAAATCCCATGTCGCATATCCGTCCGCTCGTCCCGCTTCTCGTCACCGCAGGCATTCTGATCGGCGGCAACGGGCTGCAGGGCACCTATATAGCGCTCAAGGGAACGGCCGAGGGATTCACGCCATCGACGGTCGGCATGGTCGGTGCCGGTTACAGCATCGGCTTTGCGATCGGCTGCATCTACGTGACGCGGCTCCTGCGCGCCATCGGCCATATCCGCACCTTTTCCGCGATGGCCTCGGTCGCGGCGGTGGCAGCGATCTGCATGTCGATGGTCATCGACCCGGTCTTCTGGTTCGCGATGCGTTTCGTCACCGGCATCGCAGTCGCCAGCCTGTTCGCCACCGTCGAAAGCTGGATCAATGCCAAGGTCACCAACGAGAACCGTGCCCGCACGCTGTCCATCTACCGTTTCGTCGATCTGGGTTCGGTCACGGTGGCGCAATATATCATCCCGACGGTCGGCATCGAGGGGCCGATCATCTTCAACATCATCGCCATCGCCTTGACGCTGTCGCTGGTGCCGATCTCCGTTGCCGACAAATCGAGCCCTGCGCCGCCGGAAACCATGACTTTCGACCTGAAGGCCGTCTGGCGCATCTCGCCGCTCGCGGTCGTCGGGGTCATCGCCATCGGCCTTTCCATGGCCGCCTTCCGCAATATCGGGCCGATCTATGCGGAAG
Source organism: Neorhizobium populisoli (assembly GCF_019430945.1). Lineage (GTDB taxonomy): Bacteria > Pseudomonadota > Alphaproteobacteria > Rhizobiales > Rhizobiaceae > Neorhizobium > Neorhizobium populisoli. Next base: position 707,088 of record NZ_JAHYCB010000001.1, read on the forward strand.
AGATCGGCATGAGCATCACTTCGATCGCCACCTTCATGAGTGCCGGCATCATCGGCGGCGTGGTGCTGCAATATCCGCTTGGCGTCTATTCCGACAAGCTGGACCGTCGGCGCGTCATCGTCTGGACGACGATCGGCTCGATCATTACCGGTGCCTATCTCTCCTTTGGTGCCGGCACAAATGAGACGGCGAACATCGTCAGCGTCTTTCTGTTCGGCGCGTTTTCCATGCCGCTTTATTCACTCTGCTCGGCGCATGGCAACGACTATGCCAAGGAGGGGGAGCACGCGCTGGTGTCCGCCGGATTGTTGTTCTACTGGTCGATCGGCGCCACGATCGGGCCGCTTCTGGCTTCGATTTTGCTGCAATATGTCGGGCCGCGCGCCTTTTTTGCCTATACGTCCTTCATCTTCCTGGGCTTCCTGATCTTTACGCTCATGCGCATGCGGGTGCGCGGGCCGGTGCCGCCCTCGCAGCGTCGCTGGCGCTTCCGGTCACTGCTCAGAACCTCGGCCTATTTCAACAAATTGGCCCAGCCATCCGACAAAGATGAGCGTGAGTAACGGTTCAATGTCGTTCTGTATTGACATAAGCGGCTGGAAGGGAAAGGAAGATTGATCAAACCAGCGTGAAGACGAGAATGATCCAGACGACCGCCGCCCTCGAAGAAGCCTGCGCCAAACTCGCCCAGTCGGACTTCATCACCATCGATACGGAGTTTCTGCGGGAGACGACCTTCTGGCCGGAACTCTGCCTCATCCAGATGGCAAGCCCGGATGTCGAAGTGCTGGTCGATCCGCTGGCAAAAGGACTGGACCTCAAGCCTTTCTTCGAGCTGATGGCCAATCCGGCGGTCACCAAGGTTTTCCATGCCGCGCGGCAGGATATCGAAATCGTCTACCATCTCGGCAACCTCGTGCCGCATCCGATCTTCGATACGCAGGTCGCCGCCATGGTCTGCGGTTTCGGCGACTCCGTCTCCTACGACCAGCTCGTCAGCCGCATCAAGAACGTCCATATCGACAAGTCCTCACGCTTCACCGACTGGAGCCGCCGGCCGCTTTCCGAAAAGCAGCTAGAATATGCCCTGGCCGACGTGACGCATCTGCGCGATGTCTATCTGTTCCTGAAAGAGCAGTTGGAGCGCGAAGGCCGCGCCCTGTGGCTGACGGAAGAGATGGCGGTCCTCGAATCGCCCGTTACTTACGACCTGCATCCCGATGACGCCTGGCTTCGCCTCAAGTCGCGCCTGCGCAAGCCGACCGAACTTGCCGTGCTGAAGTTCATCGCCGCCTGGCGCGAACGCGAAGCGCGAAACCGCAACGTGCCGCGCTCGCGCGTGCTGAAGGACGACGCGATCTACGAAATCGCCCAGCAGCAGCCGAAGGATACGGAAGCAATGTCTCGTTTGCGCACCATTCCGAAAGGCTGGGAGCGCTCTTCCTCAGGCACCGCCATCATCGAAGCGGTGAATGCCGCACTCGCCCTGCCGAAGACCGACATGCCGCATCCGCCCAAACATGTTCACGTGCCGGAAGGTACAGCCGCTGCCGTCGAACTGCTCAAGGTTCTGCTGAAGCTGATTTCCGACAAGCAGGGCGTTGCTGCCAAGGTTATCGCCAATACCGATGATCTGGAGAAGATCGCCGCCGAGGGTGAAGCTGCCGAAGTCGCCGCTCTCTCCGGCTGGCGCCGCGACCTGTTCGGCGACACTGCGCTGAAGCTGATCGACGGCGGCGTGGCGTTGCGCTTCGTGAACAAGAAGGTGGAAGCGGTCGAACTTTAAGACCACTCACCTCACCCGCTCATTTGTGCATCTTCGCACCCTTGGTGATCTTGTCGGCGATCTTCTTGTCGGTGCGGAGAGCGATGCCAACCAGTTTGGCATCATCCGGCGAGAACTGACCAAAAACCTCGCGGTTGGCCGCATCGTGGCCGGTCGCGAACATTTCCTCTATATAGGCCGATGTGGTCACCTCGCGCTCCAGCGAGCGGCGATGGATGGTTCGCAGCGTTTCCTGATCGGCAGAGAGGACGACGACGGGTTGGACGCTTAGCGAATTGTAGACATAACCGGCCGCATCCCGGTATGCTTCACCGATAATGGCCGGCGTCTGGGCGGTGATGCCGCTCATCAGGAAGGCTGTCACGTTGAGCTCCTGCCAGGGAGCGAGGTCATCGCGCAGCACGATCGCGATCTTGGTGTCGAACATGAAGAACTCCGTCGAAGGATATGCAGGGATTGACGAGATAGCCGCGCCGAATACGGCGGGTCTTGAACAATCGTGCAGCGCCGCGGGCCGCGTCTCCGACGGCATTGTCGAAGCGCCCTCCTCGCACGGCATCGAACGGATCGAGGCGCGCTTTCGCGGCAACGGATTTTCACCTCACCGGCACGATACCTATGCGCTCGGCATGACGCTCTCCGGCGTCCAGACCTTCCAGTATCGCGGTGCCGCCCGCGCCAGCCTGCCCGGCAAGGTCATCGTGCTGCATCCGGACGAACTCCATGACGGCGCGGCCGGCACCGATGCGGGCCTTGTCTACCGCATGCTCTACCTGCCCCCGGAACGGCTAATAGAGGCGGCCGGCGGTGCGCGTGGCCTGCCTTTCGTGCCCGATCCGATCATCACCGACATGGATCTGCACCAATCGCTTACCGAGGCGCTGGATAATCTCGAAAGCGAGCCGCAGGCGCTTCTGCTCGACGATCTGATCGTCCGGTTTTCAGAAGGTCTCTGGCGGCATGCGGATGGCCTCGGCGGCGCGTCGGGCAAGACGCTTGCCCGGGAAGCGGTGCTGCGCTGCCGGGACTATCTGCAGGACAATTTCGAGCGGGAGGTCTCCTCCGAGGAACTGGAGTCAGTCAGCGGCTTCGACCGGTACACGACGGCGCGGCAATTCCGACGGTTTCTCGGCACCAGCCCGCATCGTTATCTCGTCATGCGCAGGCTCGATCGGGCGAAAGCATTGCTGTCCGAGGGTTGCAGCCTCGCCGCAGCCGCGGCGGATGCCGGTTTTGCCGATCAGGCGCATTTCACCCGGCATTTCAAGCGCACGTTCGGCATGACGCCCGGACGCTGGCAGGCTTTGCGAAAAACCGGCTAAACCATACTTTAGATTGTAAAAATCCGGTCATCAAAGCTTCATCGAACCTTCAATCTTCCATCACCTGCCCGTCATGCCCGGCCCCTATCCGGTCGAGGTCTCTGACGCCAACCAACAGGTGATCCCATGATCCGACTTCTGCTCGCTTCCGTCGCGCTCGCCGCGCTGATCGGCGGCACTGCTTCCGCACAGGAAAAGGTTTTCCCGGCCAAGCTCGCCGGCCAGGCCATTCTGCCGGCCAACACGCTGGCTCCGGCTCCGGCTGACGCTCCGGCGTTCCTGAAGACCTCCGGCAAGTTCACCACGCCTGACCGCAAGCGCACCGACAAGCTCGGCACCGTTGACGGCAAGGACGGCGCCCGTATCACCGACGTCAAGCTGCCGCTCGACGGCCAGCCGATCCAGGGCTTCTCCGGCATCAAGACCATGGCCGACGGCACCTTCTGGACGCTTTCCGACAACGGTTTCGGCTCGAAGTTCAACTCATCCGACTCGATGCTCTTCCTGCACCAGATGAAGTTCGACTGGGCTTCCAACAAGGCCGAAGTCGTCAAGAACCTCTTCCTTTCGGATCCGAACAAGGTCGCTCCGTTCCCGATCGTCACGGAAGCCACCGAGACCCGTTACCTCACCGGCGCCGATTTCGACATCGAGTCCGTTCAGCCAGTTGCCGACGGTTTCTGGATCGGCGACGAATTCGGTCCCTACCTGATGAAGTTCGACCTTCAGGGCCGCCTGACCGACGTGTTCGCCACGACGCTCGAAGGCAAGCCGGTCGTCTCCCCCGATAACCCGCTCATCCAGCTGCCTGGCAACCCGACCGCCAAAAACCCGGTCTTCAACCTGAAGCGCTCCGGCGGCTTCGAAGGCCTCGCCATGTCGAAGGACGGTTCCAAGCTTTACGGTCTGCTCGAAGGCTGGATCTACAAGGAAGACGGCCAGCCGGAAACGGTTGACGGCAAGAATGCCATCCGCGTCATCGAGTTCGACGTCGCTTCCAAGAAGTGGACCGGCCGTTCGTGGCTCTATCCGTTCGCGGACAAGGGCGCTTCGATCGGTGACTTCAACATGATCGACGCTTCGACCGCTCTCGTCATCGAGCGCGACAACGGCGCCGGCACCAAGGACAAGGCCTGCGCCGATCCGAAGCAGCCGAAGCCGGATTGCTTCGACGCTCCGGCCGAGCTGAAGCGCGTCTACAAGATCGAGTTCAACGATGCCAATGTCGGCAAGTCGGTTCGCAAGATCGGCTATATCGACCTGATGAACATCCAGGACCCGGACAACAAGAAGAAGGCCGGCAACGTCGCCGGCGTCTATGACATGCCGTTCGTGACGATCGAGAACGTCGATGTCGTCGACGCGACCCACATCATCATCGGCAACGACAACAACCTGCCCTTCTCGGCCGGTCGCGCTGTCGACAAGGCCGACAACAACGAATTCAGCCTGCTCGAAGTCGGCGAATTCCTGTCTGCCAAGTAATCTGCAGATTGCTGAAATCGAAGAGCGTCTGGTGAAAGCCGGGCGCTTTTTTCGTTTGAGACGCCAGCCGTGCCCGCCAAATGCCGGATCAATCGCCAGGCACTTCCAACATCTGACGATCAACGAGCTTCAGGCTACGGTCGGGCTGAATGATGTAGGTTTCTTCATAACGATAACCGTCCTCGCCAAAGAAACCATGCGGAACCTGGCTTCCAATCGGCGCCTTCTGAAGTTTCGTGCGAGGCTGTCCGTGGTAGGTGATGCTGCCGGGGATCGGCTCTATGGCAAGCGCCGGAGATCCCACAGCGAACGCGGCCAGAAGAGCAATTGCAAATATCTTTTTCATAACGTGCTCCTTGAGCTTTTGCGGCCAATCTCATGGCCGTCTGTTCTGAGATCAGAATGACGCCCGGCGTTTGCAACCAGAGCAGGACGGACACTCTGTCCCTGATCCGCGAACAATGAAGCGGCCTGACCCTCACGCTATGCGTAGAATACCGTTGAAAGATATCTGGTCCTTCACCCGGCAAGGTGAACCATCCGGCCTGTTCATTTTCTGGTGACCGACGGAGCGAAGGCCAACGCTTCTGCGGGGGGCCTGCAGTTTGGCAATCCGGCTGCTTACGATGTGGCGACCTAAAACAGACGCAAGTCATCGTTCAATCACTCGGACATTGAGTTGCGATGCTGCGGACTTATCGGCGGCTGGTTCAGCGCCTAGATTTAAGGCGGTAGAAAGAAACGCAGCGTCGGATGCGTCATCTCAAGCTCGTCGAGGCGCCGTAGAATAGGCTGGCGTCATCCATTTCTTTCGTTCTATCACTCTCCGGTTCGATCCTGCGCCAGGAGGCGCCCCATGGCAGAAGCAATTTCCAATTCAACGATATCGTCCAACCGGCTTGCCACGATCGCGGGCAATATGCCTGCCGCCTATTTTGGCATCGTTCTGGGGCTCGCCGGCCTTGGCAATGCCTGGAGGGCAGCCGCTGCAGCCTGGCAATTGCCGGGTATCGTCGGCGAAGCCATCTACCTGGTCGCGGGCATCGTCTGGGCTTTGCTGGTCACGATCTATCTGCTGAAGGCGCTGCTTGCGCCCGCAAAGCTCGCGGCGGAAGTGGCCCATCCCGTCATGTGCTGCTTCATCGGCCTTGCAGGGGTTTCGACCATGCTGATTGCCGGCGGCCTCGTGCCGCATTGGCATGCGGGCGCCTATGGACTGTTTGCGGTCGGCTTTGTCTTCACGATCGGCTTCGGGGTCTGGCGCACCGGCAACCTCTGGCATGGGGAGCGCGACCCCGGCACCACGACCGCCGTGCTCTATCTGCCCACCGTTGCCGGTAGCTTCGTGTCGGCAATCGTCCTGTCTGCGCTGGGTCATCCGGACTGGGGCCAGCTTTCGTTCGGCGCCGGCCTGTTTTCATGGCTCGCCATGGAATCGGTCCTCGTGAACCGGCTGCTGACCGGCCCGACCACGCCGGCCGCGCTTCGCCCGACGCTCGGTGTCCAGCTAGCCCCTGCTCCGGTCGGCGCCGTCGCCTATATCGCGGTCAGCGGCGGAACTCCCGATCTCGTCTCGCATGCCATGATCGGCTACGGCATATTGCAATTGCTCATCCTGTTGAGGCTTTCGCCCTGGATTCGTGAAGCAGGTGCCGTTCCCGGGCTCTGGGCCTTCAGCTTCGGCGCGACCGCTATCGCGGCGGCTCCGTTACGCCTTATCGCCAACGGCGATCATGGCGCTATCCCGATCATCGGCAGCATCCTGTTTGTGCTGGCCAATGCCTTCCTGCTGTTTCTGGCGGTCATGACGATCTGGCTGCTCCTCGCCGGCCGGATGTTCGCCTCGCCTCCTGTTGCAGCTCCCAAACCCTGATTGCAACCCGCGTAATGCAACGGCCGGACCTGCTTTTTATGGCAGGCCCAGCCGTGATCGATTTCAGCGATTTGCCAGCCTCGTCTATTCGAAGCGGAAAGCCAACCGTTTGCCAGTGAGCTTCGCAAGCTGTTGCAGCCTTCCGTCCAGACGTTCGCCGGCAAAATTGCGATAGGCGGACGGCACAACGAATTCCAGATCGAGGTCCGGTGCCGAAGACGGTGCGAAGGTCAGGTTGTTGACGATGCCGGGCATCGAGGCCGAAAACAGGTAGACGACCCGCAGCAGGCCGCCGAGCAGCTTTGCCAGTTCCAACAGCCGCGGCGTGGCGATGGTCGCGAGCGGACCGGTGGCGCCGTCGTCGTGCAGGCCTTCGAAACGGTAGTAATTGGCGAGCGCCAGATAGGCGCGGCCGGCATGGGTGATGCCGACGAAGGAGGAGTTGGCGATGATGTTCAGCGCTTGCAGGCCGCGATAATCCGGATGGGCGCGCCAGCTGATATCGGCGAGCAGGCAAGCCGCCTGCCGATAGCGGCCTTCCTCTTCCGTTTCGGTGATCCCGAAGGCCGGGACCATGCGGCCGGTCCAGTCCGCCAGTTCGCGGGCATGCTCGGGCGAGCGGGCGCGCAGAATAGCGAGCTGATCGGCCGCGACCAGCAGCGGATCGCTTGCCTTCTCCTCGTCCGGCAGCAGTGAATAGAGATAGCCTTCGCGCACGCCCTGGGCCGAGAAGCTGATCTTCGCCGGCTTCATGGCGGTCAGCACTTCCTGCATGGCGATTGCGCCGAAGGGCAGCAGCGAACGGCGGTTCTTGGAAACGGCCTGCCAGGCGGGATCCTTGGAATCCTTGGCGGCGATCACCTCGGTGAGGAAACGCTGGATCTCCTCCAGCGGCAATTCATAGCCCTGCATCATGTGCAGCGGATATTTGGTCATTTCCATGTGCAGCTTGGCGATGTTACGCCAGGTGCCGCCGACCGAATAGAAGGTGCGGCCGTTCCCCTGCTCCAGGAAACGCGCCGTATTGACGTATTTGCGCGCCTGCGTGCGGGCCTTGGACAGGGAATTGCCGGAGGATTCCGACAGCCGCAGACCGCCGAGCGGCAGGGTAATCCCCTTGCCGAACTCTGTACCCTTGATGTCGATGAGCTCCAGCGAACCGCCGCCGAGGTCGCCCGCGATGCCATCGGCATCGTGGAAACCGCTGATGACGCCAAGCGCCGAATACCGCGCCTCTTCCTCGCCAGACAGGAGCTGGATCTGCTGACCGAGGATTTCTTCGGCCTTATTGATGAAATCGGGACCGTTGGAAGCTTCGCGCGCCGCCGCGGTCGCCAGAACGTAGACGTCGGTTGCGCGAGCCTGAGTCGACAGCGCGCGGAAGCGCTTCAGCGAATCCAGCGCACGGACGACCGCCTCCTCGTCCATGCGGCCACTCGAACCCAGCCCCTTGCCGAGACCGCACAGCACCTTCTCGTTGAAGAGCATTGTGGGGGCACGCGACAGGCCTTCGTAGATGACGACACGGACAGAGTTGGAACCAATGTCGATGACGGAAACGGGAGCAATGCCCGGAAGGCGCCCCTGGGCTTCTGATCTTACCATGCTGCCTATTTCTTGACTGACTACTTCTTGCGACCGGACATAACACCGGCGATCAGTTTGGGAGCACTCGATTTCAAGGCTTCACCGCGCCCCGAGAGGCTCGGATTCGTCATGAAATAGTGCTGCGCGTTAAAAGGTTCTTCGCCCTTGCGGACTTCCATGCGACGCGACGTGCCGTCGGGCAATATCTCGTAGCTCTGCTGGTTGTCAATCAAGTTGCCCAGCATAATCTGGGATAGAACCTGCTCATGCACAGTTGGGTTGAGCAACGGCACGAGCGTCTCGACGCGGCGGTCGAGATTGCGCGGCATCATGTCGGCGGAGCCGATATAAACGAGTGCCTTGTCCGACGGCAGGCCGTAGCCATTGCCGAAGCAGAAGATACGGCTGTGCTCGAGGAACCGGCCGACGATCGATTTGACGCGGATATTGTCCGAAAGGCCGGCTACCTGCGGACGCAGGCAGCAGATGCCGCGCACCACGAGATCGACTTCCACCCCTGCCCGGCTCGCCCGGTAAAGCGCGTCGATAATGTCGGGATCGACCAGCGAGTTCATCTTCATCCAGATCGCCGCCGGCTTGCCGGCCTGCGCGTGGCAGATTTCTTCCTCGATATGCTTGAGGATGCGCGGCCGCAGCGTATAGGGCGACACGGCAAGCTTCATGCTTTCGGTCGGCTCGCCGTAACCGGTGATGAAGTTGAAGATGTTCGCCATGTCATGGGCGATCTTCGGGTTGCAGGTGAAGAAGGACAGGTCGGTATAGATCTTGGCGGTGACCGGATGATAATTGCCGGTGCCGAGATGGCAGTAGGTTCTGAGCTTGCCGTCCTCACGGCGCACGACCATGGACATCTTGGCATGCGTCTTCAGCTCGATGAAACCGAACACGACCTGCACGCCGGCGCGCTCCAGATCGCGCGCCCAACGGATATTGGCCTCTTCGTCGAAACGGGCCTTGAGTTCCACCAGCGCGGTGACCGACTTGCCGGCCTCGGCGGCGTCGATCAGCGCCCGGACGATCGGGCTGTCGTTCGAGGTGCGGTAGAGCGTCTGCTTGATGGCGAGCACATCCGGGTCGCGGGCCGCCTGGATAAGGAATTGCACCACCACGTCAAAGGATTCGTACGGATGATGGACCACCATGTCCTTCTCGCGGATGGCCGCAAGGCAGTCGCCAGCATGTTCGCGAACCCGTTCGGGAAATCGCGCATTGTAGCTTTCGAACCGCAGGTCTTCGCGCGGCGCCTTGGTGATTTCCGACATGGTGTTAAGCGCCAGAAGGCCTGGAAGAACGGCGACGCGATTGTCCGGCACGCCGAGTTCCTGCACCACGAACTGGCGCAGAGAAGCCGGCATTTCACTGTCGGTCTCGATGCGGATGACCTTGCCGCGGCGGCGGCGCTTCAGCGCGGTTTCGAAGAAGCGCACGAGGTCTTCGGCCTCTTCTTCCACTTCGATATCGCTGTCTCGGATGATGCGGAACGTGCCCGCGCCCCTCACTTCATAACCAGGGAAAAGCCGGTCGGTAAACATGCCGACCACATCCTCCAGGGTGATGTAACGGATTGTCGTGCCTTCATCCGGCAAGCGGATGAAGCGGTCGAGCGTGGTGGGAAGGCGCAGCAAGCCCGTCATCGGCTCCTTGCCGTGCAGGCTGTGTAGCTGCAGGCCCATGGAGAAGCCAAGATTCGGGATGAACGGGAACGGATGGGCCGGATCGATGGAGAGCGGCGTCAGAACCGGGAAAAGGTCCTCCTCGAAATCGGTCGCCAGCCACGTCCGGTCTTCCGGCGACAGCGCCGCCGGGCGAACGATCAGGATGTCTTCCTTGGCGAGATACTGTTGCAGTACGGCCAACGACGCCTGCTGCTCCATCTGCAGATTGTCGATCTCCTGCAGGATATTGTCGAGCTGTTCGGCCGGCGTCTTGCCGTCGGGGCTGCGCACCACGATGTTCTGGCGCACCTGGCCCTCAAGGCCGGCGACGCGGACCATGAAGAATTCGTCGAGGTTGGCCGCCGAGATCGACAGGAAACGGACGCGTTCCAAAAGCGGATGCGCAGTGTTCAGCGTTTCTTCCAGAACGCGGCGATTGAACTGCAGCCAGGAGAATTCGCGGTTGATGAACCGGGCCGGGCTCGTCATCAGGTCGTCGGCAGGGGCCACCGTTTCGGCCTGTTGCGTTTCCGTCGTCATCGAATCCATCTCTCCAACCTCCACTCGCGTCTCAACCAAACCGGCCGGGATCGAATCGCAAATTCGGCGACGCCGCCGTCACAGTCAATCTCCGTCCCGGTCGCCGACCGTCGAATTCCCGAAATCATTCAACACTTCCGCGACAAGCGGACGGGTGATTTTCGTGCCGCGGGCGAGCGCCAGACGGTCCAGACGCTCGACGATATCCTGCGCGGCTCCGAGCGAACGTTCCATCCGGTTGACGATATAACCCACCAGTTTGTCATCGATATAAAGCTGCCGGTCGGCGAAGAGCTTAACGATGACCTGCGCCAGCAGTTCCTCGTCCGGCTCGCCGATCTCGACCACCGTCGCCGCCTTCAGCCGCGATTTGAGGTCCGGCAGCTCGACACCCCAGGACATCGGCCAGAGCCGCGACGTCATCAGCAGGGTATGGCCGTTCTGGCGCACGCTGTTGATGACATGGAAAAGCTCGGCCTCGTCAAAACCGCGGCGGTCGGCATCCTCGAACAGGACGGGCGCGCCTGCCGCAATGGCCGCGGCATCGGATCCGGCCAGCGGATGGATGGCGGCGGCACCGGATTTTTGCTGCCAGATATGGGCGAGATGCGATTTTCCCGAACCGACGGGGCCGGCCAGAACCACGACCGGCGATGGCCAGGCGGGCCATTCATCGACGATCGAAACGGCCGCGGCAAGGCGCTCGGAGACAAGGAGATCGTCCCTGCCCCTGGCGGAATCGTGGGTGAATTGCAGCGGCAACTGTTCGCTTTTGCGCCGCTCGCGTTCGCTCGTTTCGGTCATTGGTCTTTCGAAGTGGTATTTGGCGAAGTCGTATGAGGCGAAGTCGTGATCTGAGGGCCGCTCGGCGCCTCGACCCGCGCCGGTCCTTCATTCCGGGCCAGGACATGCGGTTCGCCCTCCTCCCAGGGAAGCGCGGCCGCCCGGCCGTAATAGATGTCGCTGTCAAGATACCGCTCCAGGGCGAAACGGACAAGCACGCCGACGACAGCCGCCGCGGGTACCGCAATCAGCAGGCCGACGAAACCGAACATGGCGCCGAAGGCGAAGAGCGCGAACATCAGCCAGACGGGGTGCAGGCCAACGCTTTCGCCGACCAGTTTCGGCTGCAGGATATTGCCCTCGATGAACTGGCCGGAGAAGAACACGCAAGCCACCGCGATAATCCAGGGATAGTCGGGCCAGAACTGCACCAGCGCCACGCCGATCGACAGGATGAGGCCGATCATCGAGCCAATATAGGGAATGAAGCTGATCATGCCGGAGATGAAGCCGATCAGCAGGCCGAAATTCAGGCCGACGATCGACAGACCGACCGCATAATAGATACCGAGAATGATGCAGAGTGAGCCCTGTCCGCGGATGAAGCCGGCGACCGATTCATCCATTTCGCGGGCAATCTGGCGGATCGTATTGACCTGGTCACGGGGGATCCAGCTATCGACCTTGGCAACCATCCGGTCCCAGTCGAGCAGGATGTAGAAGGCGACAACGGGCGTGACGATCAGGAGCGACATGACGTCGACGATCGCTTTGCCGGAATTCCAGATCTGCGCCAGCAACGAGCCGATGAAGCCTGCGCCCTGGCTCAGCACTTCGGAGAAATTCTGCTTTATCGTCTCGATCTGCGCTCCGACCCAATGCGGCAGGAAGGATGTCTCGGGGCTGGCGATGATCTGCTGCAACTGGGAGATATAGCCCGGCAGGGCGGCAGCGAATTCCGTGAACTGGTTGATGATGATCGGAATGACCAGCATCAGTGACAGAGCGAAGACCAGCACGAAACTGACGAGGATCAGCACCGTTGCCATCAGGCGGCTCAGGCCGCGGCGCTGCAGCCAGTCGGCCACGGGATCCAGGAAGTAGGCCAGTGCCATACCGGCCGCGAATGGCAGGAGGATGGAGCTGAAGGCCCAGAGGAACAGGACGAAGACGGCAAGCATCGCGACCCAGAACAGGACGTAGCGCTTAAGACTTGCGCTGCTGATATGGTATGGCATGGCCGCTCCGTTGAGAGTTGGTCTCAAAGGGATATGAGGGGACGAGCGGATAAGGTCAAGCTCGCGTTCGCCGCGCTGCACAAACTGTGAAAAGCCTTCAAAACCGGGCATGATGATCCGGCAGCGCTTGCATATCCGACCATCTCGTGCAATTGCGGGCAGCTCATAATCCCTTCGGCATTTTCCTTTGGAGACGAGCAATGAGCGAGCCGGGCAAGAACGGTCTCACCTACAGTGATGCAGGTGTCGATATCGATGCGGGCAATCTCATGGTCGAGAAGATCAAGCCGGCCGTGCGCTCGACCCGCCGCCCCGGCGCCGATGGCGAAATCGGCGGTTTCGGCGGCCTGTTCGACCTCAAGGCCGCAGGCTTTACCGATCCGGTTCTCGTTGCCGCCAATGATGGCGTCGGTACCAAGCTGAAGATCGCCATCGACGCGAATTTCCACGATACTGTTGGCATCGACCTCGTCGCCATGTGCGTCAACGACCTCGTCGTGCAGGGTGCCGAGCCGCTGTTCTTCCTCGACTATTTCGCCACCGGCAAGCTCGATCCGGACCAGGGCGCGGCGATCGTCAACGGCATTGCCGCCGGCTGCCGCGAATCCGGCTGCGCGCTGATCGGTGGTGAGACGGCGGAAATGCCGGGCATGTATTCGCATGGCGATTACGATCTTGCGGGTTTTGCCGTGGGTGCGGCCGAGCGCGGACAGCTGCTGCCGGCCGGCGATATCAAGGCGGGCGACGTCATCCTCGGCCTCACCTCTTCCGGCGTGCATTCCAACGGCTTCTCGCTGGTCCGCAAGATCGTCACGCTGTCTGGCCTCGCCTGGGATGCGCCGGCGCCCTTCCGTGACGGCATGACTCTGGGTGAGGCATTGCTCACCCCGACCCGCATCTACGTGAAGCCGCTGCTGAAGGCGATCCGCGAGACCGGCGCGCTGAAGGCGCTTGCCCACATTACCGGCGGCGGCTTCCCGGAAAACATTCCGCGCGTGCTGCCGAAGACGCTTTCCGCCGAAGTCGAGCTCGGCTCGATCCCGGTTCCGGCCGTGTTCTCCTGGCTCGCCAAGACCGGCGGTGTCGAGGCGAAGGAAATGCTGCGCACGTTCAACTGCGGCATCGGCATGATCGTCGTCGTCGATGCGGAGAACGCCAAGGCTGTTACCGACGTGCTGACCCGCGAAGGTGAGACGGTCGTTCAGCTCGGCCACATGGTCGAGCGTCCGGAAGGCGGCGCCGGCGTCATCTACAAGGGCACGCTTGGCCTATGACGACGGGCGTTCCTCCGGCCCGCAAGCGCGTCGCCGTATTCATCTCCGGCGGCGGCTCCAACATGCTGTCGCTGGCGGATGCCTGCGCGGCGGCGGACTTTCCGGCAGAGATCGTCGCCGTCTTTTCCGACAAGCCCACGGCCGGCGGCCTCGCCAAGGCCGAAGCGCGCGGCATCAGGACATTCGTTTTCGAGCGTAAGGGTTTTGCCGGCAAGGCGGAGCATGAAGCGGCGATCCTTGCCGCACTCGACGCGGTCAAGCCCGACCTGATCTGCCTCGCGGGCTATATGCGGCTCATCTCCGGCGATTTCATCAGCCGTTACGAGGGCCGGATGCTCAACATCCACCCCTCCATCCTGCCGCTTTTCCCGGGCCTGCATACACACCAGCGTGCCATCGAGGCGGGCATGAAGGTTGCCGGCTGCACCGTGCATTTCGTCACCGAAGGCATGGATGAAGGCCCGATCGTGGCTCAGGGCACCGTGCCCATCCTGACGGACGATACGGCGGATACGCTTGCGGCCCGCGTGCTGGCGGTGGAGCATAAGCTTTACCCCGAGGCGTTGCGACTGATCGCGACCGATGGCGTGATACTTGAAAATGGCCGGGCCGCCTTCCGGTAGTGCAGATATGCAACTATCAGATAATATAAAGAATTTCTTTTATTAGCGACTTGAGACTCGCAGCAATTACGGCGACAAGAAGGCATCTTTTCTTGAAAGGTCTTTCTGTTCGCATGAGAACTCTTGTCGCCTCGACCGCATTTGCGGCCCTCGCTCTTGCCGCATGTCCTTCACTTGCGGACGATACGATCGCCCGCTCGGCAGGCGGAGACATGTGGTTGACCGGTTCGGTCGGCCTGATGAACATCAAGGCCCGCGAATATGTCTACGCGCCCAACAATCAGGGCAGCGAGCTGGATTGGGATTCCAAGGGCGTGGTCGTCTTCAGCCTTGGCGGCGGTGCCGAGATCACCAATGACTGGAAGATCAGGGGCAATGTTAATATCGGCACCGGCGGCAACGGCTACATGGCCGATTACGACTGGATCGACCCGAACTATACCGACAAGAGCAAGGACGGCTGGAGCGACCGCTCGCTGCATCCCGATACTCGCCTCGACCATTATGTCAGTGCGTCGGTAGAAATCACCCGCGACCTGATCACAGCCGACACCGGCCGGCTCGGCATGCTCGGCGGCTTCAAATATACGGATGTGCAGTGGAGCTCGTTCGGCGGCTCCTACATCTACAGCGTGGGTGGACCGCGCGATACGGTCGGCAACTTCGCCTCGGGCGACAAGGTGATCAGCTATCGCCAGAAGATCCCGACCGCCTATCTCGGCCTCGACGGTTCGACGACCTTCGATCGCCTGACGATTTCGGGCGGCGTCAACGGTGGCATTTCCTTCGGCATCAACGATATCGACGACCACTGGCTTGGGCCGGAGCATTTCGAAGATGCGATGAAGACCGCGCCGCTGCTGATGCTCAGTGCTGCCGTGGATTACAAGATCACGCCAGGCGCCTCGATTTATCTCGCAGGCGATTTCGAAAAGATCTTTCGCGCCAAGGGCGACATGACCAAGACCGCGGGCGGCGTGACGGAGCGTTTCAACGAAGCAGCCGGCGCATCCTTCCAGACGATGTCGGTGAAATTCGGCCTGCGCGGTACGTTCTAAGGCAAGCGTACCGGGAAGACGAGATCGGAAGCCGGCACCTCGCGTGCCGGCTTTTCTGTTTCAGGCCGCCAGCGCGCGGAGCGGATGCAGCGTGCCGTCGCTGTAGACGAAGCGGCCGGCGCGGAAGGTTGCACGAATGCGGTGGACGTTGCCCGGCTCTACCACGACCAGATCGGCACGCTGGCCGATAGCGATTTCGCCGCGGTCGGTGAGACCGGCGGAACGGGCAGCATTGCCCGTCGCCATGGCGACAGCGGCAGGCAAGCCGCCATCGATGCCATCTGCGAGCTTGAAAATGCCCGGCACGAAAGCCGCCGGGTGATAGTCGGCTGCGATCACCGTCAGCAGACCGGCCTTTGCGGCATCGAAGGCGCTCAGGTTACCCGACATCGACATGCCGCGCAGCGCATTCGGCGCGCCCATCAGTGTCCACAGGCCACGACGACGAGCCTCCTCGGCGGCCGGCATCGTCACCGGGAATTCGCTGATCGTGACGCCGAGATCGTACATCTCGGCGACCTTTTCGACGGTATCGTCGTCATGCGAAGCAAGCGACAGCTTCTGCTGCAGCGAAAGCGCGACGATTTCCTTCAGCTTCACATCGATGTCCGGATTGTCGCGCTTGGCGATGCGCTGACGAACGATCTCGGCCGCCATTTCCTCGGTGATCGCCCGGCGTTCGGAAATGCTGGCGATATAGGCGGCTATATTGTTGTATTGGCCCTGGCCGGGCGTGTGGTCGGTCAGCGAGACCATGTCGATCTCTCCGGCTCGCAGCAGCCGTTCCAGCGTCGGCGCGGCACCGATATTGGTGATCTCGTAGCGGGCATGAACGCGGTGGTCGATCAGCAGGTTGTCGCGCAGGCGGTTCATGCCTTCTATGACGGCCGAAGTCGTTTCCAACGAGCGGACATGGCCGTAGACGCTTTCCGTCGCGAA
The DNA here is from genome assembly GCF_019430945.1 of Neorhizobium populisoli. GTDB lineage: Bacteria > Pseudomonadota > Alphaproteobacteria > Rhizobiales > Rhizobiaceae > Neorhizobium > Neorhizobium populisoli. The sequence continues at coordinate 723,272 of NZ_JAHYCB010000001.1, forward strand.
GGAGACGGCGGCATAAGCCGTGGTGACGCCGGCAGCGGCGAGCTTCTTGTCCAGCTCATGAATGCCGAAATCGATCGGCATGGTGGCGTTCGGCCGTGGCGCGATCTCGCGCTCGATCATGTCTCCATGCAGGTCGACGAAGCCCGGCATCAGCAGGCGCTCTCCGCCATCGATCGCGGCATTCGCGACCGGCTCGTCGCGGATTTCGGCGATGACACCGTCTTCGATCCGCACGGAACCCTGCTTCACCACCTCATCCGGCAGGACGAGGGTGAAATTGCCAAGCCACATGATCTTCTCCTGATTTGTATAGACAACCGCCTAACTGCAGCCGATAGGCCGGATTCGTGACAAGGATGTGAATTCCAGCCGATTAAAGCAACACGGTTCTCGACAACGGCTCAGGCCGACAGCGATGCCCGGTTGATCACCGCCCATTGCAACATGATGATCGTCTTGGCGTCGATGATCTCGCCGCTTTCGATCATGGCAACCGCCGCATCGAGCGGCACTTCCATGACCTCGATATCCTCATGCTCTTCAGCCAGTCCGCCGCCTTCGCTGACGCGGTCGGCAAGATCGATCGGGGCATAGAAGAAATGCACGACTTCCGTCACCGAACCCGGCGAAGTCAGCGCCTTGAACAGGAAACGCACGTCGCGCACGCGGTATCCGGTTTCCTCCATCGCCTCGCGGCGGATCGCCTCTTCCGGTTCGTCGCCATCGAGCAAGCCGGCGGGGACTTCGATCATCCAGGCGGGATCGCCGGTGAGATAGGCCGGCAGGCGGAACTGTTTTGCCAACACGACGATATCGCGCCTGGCATCGTAGAGCAGGATGCAGGCGGCCGGAGTGCGATGGAAGATTTCGCGTTTCAGGCGATGGGTTTCCCCTTTGCGGTCCTGATAGTCGAGTTCGACGCTCGACAACCGCGTCCAGCCCGTCGACAGCGTGGTATCGCTGACGATCCTTGCCCGTTCATTCTGCGTCATGCTGCTTCCTTAGCGGCTTTTTGGGGAACGTCCTGGGCAACTTCCTTCAGAAGCCAGACCTTGTTGTCGTGGACGGCAGCGCCACCGAAGGGAGCTACCGGATCGGCGCCGGTCAGAACGTTGATCCCCTCGCCGTCGAGATGCGCAGAGTTCGGCCAGAGGCCTTCCGCGATCAGCACGCCCGGTTTGGCGCCCGGCACCAGCTTTGCATGCAGGCGGATTTCACCACGACGATTGCCGAGACGGACGATGTCTCCGTCGACGATGCCCATACGCTCAGCATCCGAAGGCTCGATCATCACTTCCGGCCGGCCTTCCTTCTGCATCGAGCTTGGCGTTTCGGCGAAGCTGGAATTCAGGAAGCTGCGCGACGGCGACGTCGCCAGCCGGAAGGGATGCTCCGCATCGACGTTTTCGATCACCGCGACATGGTCGGGGAAGCGGGGCAGTTCGACGTAGGGGCCGAGAGGGCCGACATTGTCCGGCGAGCGATCCGGCGACGGGCCATTCACCCAGTCCGGCGTAAAGCGGAACTTGCCGTCCGGATAACCGAAGCCCTTGATGTAATGGGATGTGTCGAAATCCGGTTGGGCATCGATCCAGCGGTTGGCCTTCAGCTCGTCATAAGTGCCCCAGCCGCTGGCGGTGAGGATCTGGTCGATATGAGTGCGCTCATCGCGACCGAAACCGTCGAAATGGTCGACGCCGAGGCGCTTCGCCAGCTCCTCGATGACGAACAGATTGGTGCGCACCGTCGAAGGCGGCTCAACCAGCTTCGGACCAAGCATGATGTGCTGGTGGCCGCCGGCGCGATAAAGGTCGTCATGTTCGAGGAACATGGTCGCCGGCAGGACGATATCGGCCACCTTGGCCGTGTCGGTCATGAACTGCTCGTGGACGGCGGTGAACAGGTCATCGCGCAAAAAGCCCTGGCGGACGAGGCGCTGTTCCGGCGCGATGTTCATAGGATTGGTGTTCTGGATCAGCAGCGCAGTCACCGGCCCGCGCTGACGAAGTGCCACGGCATCGCCGGTCAAGACGCGGCCGATCTGCGACTGGTCGAGCTGGCGGATGTCCGGATCCATATAAGCGGTGCCCATCAGCTCCGCCTTGTTCAGCCGGAAGATTTCGCCGTTGTTGTGAAAGGCGCCGCCGCCTTCATATTGCCAGGAGCCGAGTACCGTTGCGACGGAGAGTGCGGCATGCATGGCGGCGGTGCCGTTGCGCTGACGGGAAAAGCCGTAGCCGAGGCGGAAGAAGGTCTTTTTTGTCGTGCCGACGAGCTTGGCGAAGGCCTCGATCTCTTCGACCGAAAGGCCGGTAATGGCCGATGCCCATTCCGGCGTGCGGGTGGCGAGATGCGCTTCGAGACCTGCCGGATCGTCGGCGTATTTTGCCATATAGGCGCGGTCGGCATGACCATCGCGGAAGGCGATATGCATGACGGCGCAGGCGAGCGCGGCATCGGTGCCGGGACGCAAGACGATCTTGACGTCCGCCTGCTTCATGGTCGGGTTGTCGTAGATGTCGATGACCACGATCTTGGCGCCGCGCTCCTTGCGGGCCTTCACCGCATGGGTCATCACGTTGACCTGGGTGGCTACCGCATTGGTGCCCCAGATGACGACGCAATCGGACTTTGCCATCTCGCGCGGATCGGGACCGCGTAGCGCGCCGGTGCCCATCACATAACCGGTCCAGGCCATGTTGGTGCAGATCGTACCGAAGAAGCCGGAATATTTCTTGGCGTGGCGCAGGCGCTCGATGGAGTCGCGCTGCACCTGGCCCATCGTGCCGGCATAGAAATACGGCCAGACGGCTTCCGAACCATGCTTCGCTTCGGCCTTGATGAAGGCATCGGCAATCTCGTCGAGCGCGGCCTCCCAGGACACGTCCTGCCAAGAGCCCTCGCCTTTTCGGCCCTTGCGGCGTTGCGGCACCATCAGGCGGCCGGGATGGTAGATGCGCTCGGAATAACGCGCGACCTTGGCGCAGATGACGCCTGCCGTGTAGGTATTGTCGGCAGAGCCGCGCACCCGGCCGATCCTGCCTTCGGCAGTCAGGTCCACATCGAGCGCGCAGGCGGAAGGACAGTCATGAGGACAGACGGTGTGGCCAACGGAATTGTGGCCGACAACGGTCTTCGGGTTGATTTGGGTCGCAACGTTCATGGGTTTTCTATATTGCATGCTTGTGCGCGCAAAAAGCGTCTTTCGCAGCGCATCAATTTAATTCATCCGGAATACAATAAACCATGAACTACCGGCACATCTACCACGCAGGCAACTTCGCCGACGTCCTGAAACACGCAATCCTGGCGCGGCTCGTCCGTTATGCGCAGAACAAGGACAAGGCGTTCCGCGTGCTGGATACCCACGCCGGCATCGGGCTTTACGATCTGTCCTCTGAAGAAGCGCAGAAGACCGGCGAATGGCGCGATGGCATCGGTCGGCTGCTGGAAGCGGAGCTTCCTGAAAAGGTCTCTGAAATTCTGGAACCGTATCTGACCGCAGTTAGGGATTTGAACCCGAATGGCGGCATCCGTCTTTATCCGGGCTCTCCGAAACTTGCCCGCATGCTGTTTCGACCGCAGGACCGGCTTTCGGCGATGGAACTGCATCCGGAAGACTTCAACCGCCTGCATAATCTCTTCGAGGGCGATTATCAGGTGCGCGCCACGGAGCTCGACGGCTGGCTGGCGCTCGGCGCTCATCTGCCGCCGAAGGAAAAGCGCGGCATCGTTCTCGTCGATCCGCCTTTCGAAGAGGATGGCGAATATCAGCGGCTGGTATCGGGGCTTGGCAATGCCTGGAAACGATTCGCCGGCGGCACCTTTTGCCTCTGGTATCCGATCAAGAAGGGCGCGCCGATCAAGGCCTTCCATGAAGAACTGCAGGCGCTGGAAATCCCCAAAATGCTGTGCGCCGAGCTTTCGGTGAAAAGCGATCGCGATGCGACGGGCCTCAGCGGCACAGGCCTGATCATCGTCAACCCGCCCTTCACGCTGAAGGACGAGCTTCATGCTCTATTGCCGGTCCTGAAGACCGTGCTGGCCCAGGATCGCTATGCTTCGCAGCGCGCTTTCTGGCTGCAGGGCGAATAGGCCGTCAGGTTCTTTCCTGCTTGCCCCGCTCCATGTCGGGCAAATGTGCTGCCCGGAAACGCGACCGTTCGAAAATGACGATCACCACCAGCGCCATGGCGAACGGGATCAGCAGGTAGAACAGGCGGAAGACCAGAAGGGCGGCAATCACGTCTGCCGGGTTCATGTCCGGCATGCCCATGACGAAGAGCAGCTCCAGAATGCCGAGCCCGCCCGGCGCGTGCGAGATCAGCGCCGCCGTGAACGAGATCAGGAAGATGCCGAGCACTACGAGATAGCCCGGATTGCCCACTTCAGGCAGCGCGAAATAGATGATGCCGGCTGCGCCAATCAGTTCGATCGGAGCGATGATCAGCTGCGGCAGCACCACTTTCGGCGCCGGATAGAAGATGTTGAGCTTGCCGATCTTCAGCGGCCGAAGCTTAAGGAAGCTGCCGGCGACATAAAGCGCGATGAGGAAGAGAACGAGAAGACCCGTTCCCGTCGACGCCTCGACCGGCACGACGTCGCCGAAACGTTTGGTCAGGTCCGGCTCGATCAGCAGCACCACGCCGATCAGCAGCCAGCTTCCGAGGATGAAGGTGAAAGAGCAGACGGCGATCAGCACGCCGATCTCGGCCGGCGTCAAGCCTTTGGAGGAATAGGCGCGATAACGCACCACCGCGCCCGATACGACCGAGGCGCCGACATTATGTGACAGCGCGTAGGTGGTGAATGAGCAGATGGTGATGAACCACCAATCCACCTTGCGGCCCACATGCATCAGCGCGATGCGGTCATATCCGGCCAGCGCCGCATAAGCGACCAGGGTCGAAAGTCCGGCAAGAATCCAGTGGATCGGTGTGATCGCCGCCAGACTTTCCCACAGGTCATCAAGCGACAGGCCCCGCAATTCCTTGTAGAGAAGCCAGGCCGAAAGCGCTATCGTCAGGCCGCCTATGACCGGCCACAGGTACTTCTTCAATGTCATCCAGTCTCGTCGCTCTCAGCTCCCTGCCCCAATCCAGGCTATCCGGTTTCGGCGCATGAGGTACTCTATTCGTACGGTCTCAGGTTATTCAACCGCCAAGACCGAAAACCAGTTCCGAAGATCGGGATTTATGACAATGGCAGGAAACCTTAAAGCGACCGCTAAGACCTTTTTTGGTGTGGCATTTCTTTTGACTGCGCTCGGGATTTCCGAATCTGCGGCGCAAAGCCGCGGCGGCGATCGTCCGGGCCAGTTCGATTTCTATGTTCTCTCGCTTTCCTGGTCGCCGACCTTCTGCGCCGCGCAGAGCGGGGGCCGCAATGACCAGCAATGCGGCACGGACAAGGATTTCGGCTTCATCGGCCACGGTCTCTGGCCGCAATACGAGCGTGGCTTTCCCGATTCATGCGACACCAACGGCCAGGACCGGGTGCCGCGGGCGCTGGGTGAGCAGCTGTTCGACATCATGCCGTCGATGGGTCTGATAGGCCACGAATGGCGCAAGCATGGCAGCTGCTCGGGCCTGAGCCAGCGCGCCTATTTCTCGCGGCTGCGCGAGGCGTTCCAGAAAGTCCAGATTCCGGCGGATATCGCCAAGGGTGACAAGGCGGTCACGCTTTCCGCAGACCAGATCGAGGAAAAATTCGTTGCGGCCAATCCCGGCCTGAGCCGACGCGGCATCGCGGCAAGCTGCGACGGCAACCAGCTGGAAGAAATCCGCATCTGCCTGACCAAGACGCTGCAGTTCCGCGACTGCGCGGAAATCGACCGCGGCGGCTGCCGAATCGGCCAGATCACCATTCCGCCCGGACGTTGAGTGCGCTCACCCGTTGCGCGGCAGGCACCGAATTTCAGTGAAGGAAATGACATGAAGCTACTCTATTCCCCCGCCTCGCCCTATTCCGCCAAGGTGCGCATGGCCGCCCGCCACCTCGGCATCGAGATCACCGAGGTGAAGACCGATACCAATGCGATGCCGCCTTCGCTGATCGATAACAACCCGCTCGGCAAGATTCCCGTCCTGCTGCGCGGCGACGAACCGCCGATCTACGACAGTATCGCAATCATGCACTTCCTCGACCGCAAGTCGGGCGGGAAGCTCTATCCGAAGAAGGAAGAGAAGCGTACCGAGGCGGAAGTGCTGGAGGCGCTCTGCGACGGTACGATGGATTGCCTTCTGGCGATCGTCTACGAGCGGCGCTCGCGCGACGAGGAAAAGGTCCATCAGCCCTGGATCGACAAGCAATGGGCCAAGGTGGTGCGCAGCCTCGATTATCTGGAAAACAACCTGCCGAAGACCGGCAAGAAGCTGCATGGCGGCCATTTCGCGCTCGCAGCGCTGATCGGTTATCTCGACCTTCGGTTTAACGGCCTGTGGGCCGAGGGACGCCCCGAACTCGCGTCCTGGCCGGACGTGTTCGCCAAACGCTTCGCGGACTATGCTTCGATGAAAGCGGCGGCTTAAAACGTGAGGCACGCAACAAAAAAGCCCGGACGAATTGTCCGGGCTTTTTTGTTCTGTCTTGCTGGCAAGCTTAGAACTTGACGCCGATACCGACCTTGACGCTGTGATCGTCGAAGCCCTTCGAAACCGAACCGGAGTCGAGGCTGTAACGATCCGAGCCGAAATCCGTGTAACGATATTCGACGCGAGCGGTAATGTTGTTGGTGACGAAAGCTTCGGCACCGACACCGACCGTGTAACCGACCGAGGTCTTATCGTCAGACGAGGTGGCATCCTTCAGTTCGTTGTTCTGAAGGGCAACACCGCCCGTACCGTAGATCATGAACGGGTTCAGATCGTAACCGACGCGAGCACGAACCGAGCCGTTCCAGCCTGCATCACCACGGTAACCGCCGAAGCTGGAACCCTTCTGGTCATTCATGCCGACATCGGCTTCAATACCGTAGACAATCGGGCCGGTCTGGAAGTTGTAACCGGTGTAAGCACCGCCACCAAGACCGTTGGCATTGTGGTCGCCACCGCCGAAGCGGCCCCAGTCATAGGCGCCGTAGGCACCGAGGTAGAAACCCTGCCACGTGGCAGCCGGTGCCGGTTCTTCGACAGCGACGGGTGCCTGCGGAATCTGTTCGACGGCGTCAGCGGCATTGGCCGCCGAGATCGCCATGAAGCTGGCTGCCGAGGCCATCAGAGCTGCGATGAGAGTACGCATACATTTTTCTCCTTTTACTGCTGTGCCGAGAATGCGTGCCGCGACAACATTGTTCGCGGCAGTTTGTTCCCTGCCCGCTGGAGACGAATGTGGAGGTCAATTGAGGATTTGAAAGAGCCGAAATGTGAATTGATTGTGGCACACGAAAGGCCAAATTTGGATGTTGCTGTATCGCAACATGTAAATCATTAACCTTACCTAGACCTTAATTTAAATATACACGTTTTTACATTTATAAATTACTTCTTAAACGACAAGACAAAACCCGTCAATACACCTTAATGACTCACACAGGGGCACCGCCGAGGCTCCCGTTTGTCTTGTTTCACAAGAAATGGCGATCCGCCCGACAGATCATCTGTAATTTTTCATCTATGGAAATAAATGGTCTCACATGGGTGTGATGCACTTGTGTGCAGGCAGGCAAGCAGCTTGCCGGATTTCTGCCTCAAACCAGACCCTGCACAATCCGCATACCGGCGAATTTCGCGGATTTCCGGAGCGCTTTGCAAATGGGCAGCAAATCCCTATCTCTGCGCCATGGCCGCGAATTCTGGAATCGGCCCTGCCCTGATATTTTGACAAGCCCCCGATCGCAGGCCCATGGTTCGAATCGGTTTATCGGCATCTTGAGCCGGAAACGGGCCGGCCTATGAGGCCGTGGCGGAGACTAGTGAATGAACGGAACGAAGCTGCCTGACGGCGGCGTTCTCTACGACGAGACTGACGAGGATGACGACGATGCGCCGGTGAGCGACGTCGTCGAAGGCCTTGCTGCGTCCATCGACTGGAATGAAGCGCTCAAGAACGAAAGCGGCCTGAAAGGCGCCGACCTGATCGGCGAATTCGTCAAACACCTACCGAATGCGCCCGGCGTCTACCGCATGTTCAACGAGGCCGGCGACGTCATGTATGTCGGCAAGGCGCGCAGCCTCAAGAAGCGTGTCAGCAACTATGCGCAAGGCCGCCTTCATTCGAACCGCCTCACCCGCATGGTGCGCGAAACGCATCATATGGAATTCGTCACGACGCGGACGGAAACCGAGGCGCTGCTGCTGGAAGCCAACCTGATCAAGCGTTTGCGGCCACGCTTCAACGTGCTTCTGCGCGACGACAAGTCGTTTCCCTATATCATGATCACCGGCGATCACCGGGCGCCCGCCATTTTCAAGCATCGCGGTGCGCGTGCCCGCAAGGGCGATTATTTCGGCCCGTTCGCCTCGGCCGCGGCCGTCGGCCGCACGATCAATTCGCTGCAACGCGCCTTCCTGTTGCGCACCTGCACCGACAGTGTGTTCGAGACCCGCACCCGCCCTTGCCTGCTCTATCAGATCAAGCGCTGTTCCGGGCCCTGCACCCACGAGATCAGTGACGAGGGATATGCAGGGCTGGTTGGTGAAGCGAAGGACTTCCTCTCCGGCAAGAGCCAGAATGTGAAGGCTTCGATAGCGTCACAGATGACGGAAGCCTCCGAAGACCTCGATTTCGAGCGCGCCGCGATCTATCGCGACCGTCTCGCGGCTCTTTCGCATGTGCAGAGTCATCAGGGCATCAACCCGGCTGGCGTCGAGGAGGCGGATATCTTCGCCATCCATCAGGAAGGCGGGATGTCGTGCATCCAGGTGTTCTTCTTCCGCACCGGCCAGAACTGGGGCAACCGCGCCTATTTCCCGAAGGCCGACCCGCAGATGTCCGGCGCCGAAATCCTCAACGCCTTCCTGGCGCAATTCTACGACGACAAGCCGGTGCCGAAGCAAGTCCTGCTGTCGGAAACCGTCGAGGAACAGGAGCTTCTGGCGCAGGCACTGGGTGAAAAGGTCGGGCACAAGGTGACGATCTCCGTGCCGCAGCGGGGCGAGAAAAAAGACCTTGTCGATCACGTGCTCGCCAATGCCCGCGAGGCGCATGGCCGCAAGCTGGCCGAAACCTCCTCGCAGGAACGATTGCTCAAGGGGCTGGCCGAGACCTTCGCGCTGTCCTATGTGCCGCGCCGCATCGAGATCTACGACAACTCGCATATCATGGGCACCAATGCTGTGGGCGGCATGGTGGTTGCGGGGCCGGAAGGTTTCGTGAAGAACCAGTACCGCAAATTCAACATCAAATCGACCGACATCACCCCCGGCGACGACTTCGGGATGATGAAGGAAGTGATGACCCGGCGGTTCTCCCGCCTGCTCAAGGAAGAGGGTCTGCCGAACCGTACCGTTTCGGCGGAAGCGACGGTGGACGACATCAACGATGCCGCCTTCCCCGCATGGCCAGATGTGATCCTGATCGACGGCGGCCAGGGGCAGATGACGGCGGTGCGCGCCATTCTCGACGAACTCGGAATCCGCGAGGTTGTCACGGCAATCGGCGTCGCCAAGGGCGTCGATCGAGAGGCTGGCCGAGAGCGTTTCTTCGCCGACGGTAAAAGCGATTTCTCGCTGCCGCCGCGCGATCCGGTCCTCTATTTCATCCAGCGGATGCGCGACGAAGCCCATCGATTTGCGATCGGCTCCCACCGAGCACGGCGCAAGAAGGAGATGGTCAAGAACCCGCTCGACGAGATTTCGGGCATCGGGCCCGGCCGCAAGCGCAAGCTGCTGCAGCATTTCGGCACGGCCAAGGCGGTATCCCGCGCCGGCCTTACAGATTTGATGGCGGTTGAGGGCATTTCCGAGGCAGTCGCCAAGCAGGTCTATAACCACTTTCATGAAAACCGGGCATGACAGGCATGTTGCCGGCTTGGATAAGGAAAGCGAAACCGCAAGGCTTTTGGGAATGGGTGCTTGTGCTGTTTGTCCTTGGCACCGCCTCAGTTTTATATTGGTTCCCCTGACTGTCACGGTTCTGTTTGCGATTTACGGTTACGAGTGATGGCGGCTTCCCGGTGTTCAGGGCAGCCATAAGCCACAAAAAAGCATTGCGGCCCGGTTGACGCTTCGCCCTCAAGGCATCAACTAGAGGCCAAACATTGGAAGGTCTTCATGGCGTCGCGCGCATACAACATTCCCAATCTCCTGACCTATGCGCGCATTCTGGCGGTGCCGGTGGTCGTTGGATGCTTCTTCGTCGAAGGCCAGCTGGAAAGCTCGGATGTCGCCCGCTGGACGGCGCTGGCAATTTTCGCGGTTGCCTCGATCACCGACTATCTTGACGGTTACCTTGCCCGCATCTGGAACCAGACTTCAAATATCGGCCGGATGCTGGACCCGATCGCCGACAAGCTGCTGGTTGCCGCGGCGCTGCTTCTGCTCGCCGCCGACCAGACAATCGCCGGGTGGTCGCTCTGGGCGGCGATCACTATCCTCTGCCGCGAGATTCTCGTCTCAGGCCTGCGCGAATATCTCGCTGCGCTGAAGGTTTCAGTGCCGGTGACGCGCATCGCAAAATGGAAAACGACAATCCAGATGGTGGCGATCGCCTTCCTGCTCGCCGGTCCTGCCGGCGACAAGCTGATAACCTATCCGGATATGCTCATCACGCATATCGGCATCGCGCTTCTCTGGATCGCCGCAATCCTGACCTTCTATACCGGCTACGACTATTTCAAAGCCGGCGTTAAACACCTGGTGGATGAGGAATGAAGACCAATCTCGTCTATTTCGCCTGGGTGCGCGAACGGATCGGCAAGCCGGAGGAAGAAATCGAGCTTCCGGACAGTGTCGTGACGGTGAGCGATTTGCTGAATCATCTGAAGAGCTTGGGCGAGGAATACGAGAATGCGCTTCAGTTTCCGGATGTCATCCGCGTGGCCATCAATCAGGAACATGTGGAACATGATGAGAGCATCGTCGGCGCGCGCGAAATCGGAATTTTCCCGCCGATGACGGGTGGGTGACGATGGTGGAGGTTGTGCCTCGTCACTACCCCCCTCTGCCCTGCCGGGCATCTCCCCCACAAGGGGGGAGATCGACTCGTAGCTCCGTTTCGCAATTCTCTGACGCCGCTTTAGGAGAGACGCCGGTACGCCTAGCCTATCTCCCCCCTTGTGGGGGAGATGTCCGGCAGGACAGAGGGGTGTGCCTTCAGTGACGACCGTCCCCATCATCCGCGTCCAATCCACCGACTTCGACCTGCAATCCGAAATCGACGCCCTCACAGCCGGCCGTAAAAACATCGGTGCCGTCGTGACTTTCTCCGGCCTCTGCCGTGACGAACAGGGCGCACTTTCCGCACTGGAACTCGAACATTATCCCGGCATGGCCGAAGCGGAAATGCGCCGCATCGGCGAGATCGCCATCGAGCGCTTTTTACTCCTCGGCCTCACTGCCATCCACCGTCACGGCAAAATCCTGCCCGGTGAAAACATAGTGCTGGTCATCGCGACCGCATCGCATCGCCAGGCGGCCTTCGACGGTGCCAATTTCATGATGGATTTCCTGAAGACATCGGCGCCGTTCTGGAAGAAGGAACACGCCGCGGATGGTACGGCCGGAGACTGGATCGCGGCCAAGGATGCCGATGACGCGGCGCGGGACAAGTGGCGCTGACTACGGCACCACCCTCTCCCTTCGGCTCATGACGAGGACCACGACGAGAGCCGACACCACCACCAGTTCCCGCCAGAACAGCGGTCCGTAACCGCCCCAGAGCGTTTCAGCAAATCCGACGACGGCGGCGCCCGCGGCCGAGCGCAGCGGATTGGAATGACCGCCCGCCGCAGCGATCAGGACGACTTTCAGGCCGAACAGCAGGCCGGCGCCGAAATCCATCGTGCCGTAGTGCGAGGTGGCCAGCACGCCGCAGATCGAGGCGAACAGCGCGGCGGAAGCATAGGCCATCACGAAGACCAATGCGGAATTCGTGCCGGAGAGTTCAGCAGCCAATGGATCATCGGCGACAGCGCGCCACATGCGCCCCCAGCGGGTGCGGTCGAGTACGAGAAAGCCGGCGCCGATCATCGCCAGCATCAGCGCAGAGTTGATGAGCTGGATCAACGTCAATGTCACCGGAAAACCGTTGCCGCGCCAGAAGATGATCGGGTCGTTGAGGAAGGGCGGCAGCCAGAGTTCGCGGGTTTCCGAGGCCAGCCGGGCGCCTTCCATCAGCACCATCATCACCCCGAGCGAGGCGACGATGACGGCATTCGGGGAGATGGCCGCGAGCGGACGCATGACAAACTGGCCGACGGCCACGCCCGCGCCGATGCCGCCGGCAAGCGCCACGACGGCGCCGAAGCCGAGCGCTGCCGGCAGAATGAGCCAGAGACTGTCCCAGCCGATATGGGCAAATAGCAAGTAGAGATGGCCGGAAAAGGCGAAGATCGCACCATAGGTGATGTCGGCCCGTTTCGTCACCGCGAAGGCGATCGCGTAACCAAACGCCAGCGTCGCATAAAGCGCCGCCAGCGGAACAGCATTCGCCAGTTGCTGCAGAAAATAGGCCATCGAGACTCCAAACTGGATTTTGAATATAACTGGTCAAAACCATTTTGCCAGTTATAATATCGTCATGACATTTGCCTGGACCCCACATCGTTTTGCCGGAGGCGCGCTGGCGCTGGATGTCGCCAACAGCGTCATTCTGCGCTTTGATCCCGAGCGCAGTATCGACCGCTTTGCCAAGCCGGACCAGCTGGAAGCATTTTTCAAAGCAGCCAAAGAGTTTTCGGCGGAGCGGGATTTATTGGGAGAGCTTCAGCCCGTGCCGGCCAGGAACCAGGGGGCGTTCCTTACTCTGCGGGAAACGATCGACCGCTATTTTCGCGCCCGCGTGCTGGGTAACGATGCGCATGGCCTGCTAGCGGATTTCCTCGAAGCAACCGCCGCAATCCTGCGCAGTGCCGACCGGGGCTCGCTGGAGGCGGCCACCGCCCATTCGGCGCTGCGCCTATTGGCAGACGAAGAAATCTCGCGCCTGAAGATTTGCGGCAATTGCGGCTGGCTGTTCATCGATCGCAGCAAGAACCGCAGCCGCACCTGGTGCGACATGACCGTCTGCGGCAACCGGGTCAAGGCCAATCGCCACTATCACCGACGGAAGAAGGAGGCCGCGTCATGATGTACCGGCTGATGTTGTTCAAGTTTCTTCTGGGCGGCCTCGCCGCGCTGTCCCTTACCGCCTGCCAGCGCGAGGCGAACGAACCGCTCGCCGAGCTTTCCGGACGCATCTTCATCTTCAATTATCGGGTTGCGGCCGCAAGCTATGTCATCACGCTCCGCAGGACGGCACCCTTTCCCGAGGGCGCCTATGCGGAGGCGGAATTCGAGAACCCACAGGGCGGAGCACCGCTGAAGGCACGACAGAACCTCTTTCCGTCGATGGAAAAGATCGTTCTCGAAAGCCCGGATCTGAAATGCGTGAAAAAGGACAAACCTTACGCGGTGAAGATCCGCCTTGTGGGGGAAGGCGAAAAAGCGCTGCAGACGATCGAGACAAGCGTCACGTCGAACATGGATCAGACGGAGATGATGCCCTCGAAGCCGCTTGTGGTCGGGCCGATCTATACACCGAACCCAGAGGTTTTCCATGCGGATGGCAGCGTAGATTACGATAAGGCGGGCAATTGCCCGGCCTAGAAACCGCCGGCCGCACTCAGTCAACTCGCGTCCCGGATGGGGCTATCCGTATTGCATCCTTCGCGGTAATTTAGCCTACGCCGTTTAAGCGCGCGAAAACCGGAGGCGACACCATGCGAGTGCGGATTCTGGCAGCGTTTATTATAGTCCTGACATTTTCGGATATGGCCGGCGCCGCTGATGCCTGTCGGCACCAGCCCGCCATCGTAGCGCTCAGCGATCTGGTCATCAGGGACCGGACGGGCCTGCCGCGCCTCGTCGCCCGGCGGTTCGGCGCAGAGCCGGCATTCCTGAAGATGCGCTACGGCAATCTGCCGCCGCGCGAGGCCAGAGCGCTTGCCGACGAACTGAAACAGGCGAATGTCCACAATGCTGCCGACCTTGCCGGGGCGCTGGCCGCGACCGAGGGCGGCTTCGAGGCAATCCGTGCCGATGCCGGCAACCTGTTCCTCTCGAATGGAGGAATATCCACCATCCGCGCCGTCATTCTGAAGGGCGATGCGGACAAGCTGTTCGCCTTTCTCGCCACGCTCTCCAGAGAGAAACAGGCTGGCGCGTTTAACGCCATCATCGGCTCCGTAATCGACCGGCCGGACGACAAAAAGGCAAAGCTTGCCGATCTCGCCCGCCAGAACGGGCTTTTGTCCCTGTCAGCCGGTTTTGCGGCAGCCGCGCGCAATCCGGACGCCTGGAAGACCTTTGCGACCACCGTTCCGGATCCGGAAACGCTGCTGGCCCTGACCAGGTTCTGGTCCTGGATGCCGGCCCTCGTCGGCAATCCGGTCTTGCCACGTTCGAGCGATAGACCCGAGGATATCGCAAGCCGCGCCGTGCTTCACGCGCTGACGATCAACAGCGCGATGATGCCGGAACGCGATTTTCTGATGGGGGAAGTAAACCAGTCCTATGATTTGTCCTTCGTGCCGGAAATCAACGCGGCCACTTCAAAGGCTTTTTCCGACGGCCAACTGAAAAGCAAAGCAACCCTCGACAGGGCGTGGCTGTTCGTCTTTCGCCAGCTGCAGGCAGCACGTCCTTACAAGGTTCTGCTCGACGAAAATCTCAGGCGGGTTTCGGTGATGAGCTGGCGCTATCCGCCGCCGTCCGGCGCCCTCGTGAGTGTCCGAGACGTCTTGGACCGGCTGGTTGCCGCCGAGGCGCTGGCGTTGGCGGCAAGCGGAAAAGGCTACGCCCCTTATGCAGAACCGGCAGAAATCTCCAAAGAGTTTATCCCAATATGGCCCATATGGGTGGAGGTGGCGAAGGGTTTGCAAGGCCCGCTCGGCGCCTATGCGGCTGACCCCATCCGGGCGGAGGCCGTCACCGATCTGCTGATGACGATGGAAGACAGCGGCCGGCTTGCGGATTTCATCGCTTCGATCAAGGACCCGCAGCTCAAGCTGACACTCGCGACCGATTTCGCCATGCGGCTCGACCGCCTGTGCTCGGCCGTTTTGTATCACCAAGCGGAAGCGATCATCCTCTCCGGCCAGCCGATCTTCAAGTTCGATACGCCTCTCTGAGACAACCCCAAAACGCAAAAAACCGGAGCAGAGCCCCGGTTTATCGCTATTCACTCGTCCTCATGAAGAGGATGAAATCAGCCGACGATTTCGGTTTCAGCGAACCAGTAGGCGATTTCCTGGGCAGCGGTTTCCGGAGCGTCCGAACCGTGAACCGAATTTTCGCCGATCGACAGGGCGAACTGCTTGCGGATGGTGCCTTCGTCAGCGTTTGCTGGGTTGGTGGCGCCCATGATTTCGCGGTTCTTCAGGATGGCGTTTTCGCCTTCGAGAACCTGAACGATGGTCGGGCCGGAGGTCATGCCTTCAACGAGTTCGCCGAAGAACGGGCGTTCCTTGTGAACGGCGTAGAAGCCTTCGGCTTCGCGCTTGCTCATCCAGACGCGCTTGGAAGCGATGATGCGCAGGCCGTTGTCTTCAAACACCTTGGTGATGGCGCCCGTCAGGTTGCGCTTGGTGGCGTCCGGCTTGATCATCGAAAACGTGCGTTCAATCGCCATTGTTCTGTCCTTTATATCCTACGGAAAGTGGGCGGTGTTTACCCGCCCCTTTCATTGGAAACAAGGGGGTTTCGGCAATTTCACGCCGCCGTCACACTGCGGCCCGCCCCATTATAGAGGTCGAGGCAGCGTTCGAACCACAACCCGACCGGGTCATCGGCAGTAAACACCTTGGCGCCGGCGGTGACGCGCATCCATTGCAACGCGCCGAACAGGATATAGTCGGCGTATAGCGGACCGTCGCCGCCGAGGAACTCCTGGTAACGGAGCGTCTGACGAACCGGCTCGAGTTTTGCGGCAAAAGCGACGACAGCGTCCTCGCGCCCTGCCCGCATCTCTTCCAGCGTCTTGCCCAGCGCCTTTTCGCGGCTGGAGCGGAAATAGACCTGATCGGTCTCGCCCAGCATGTCGTGGATATCGGCAATGGCGATGCCGGCGACGGCCGGATGCACGATGTTCTGCGAGAAGCGCTCGACAAAACGGGACAGTGCCTTGCCGCCCTCGCCGCCGAACAAGGTCGGGCGATCCGGATACTTTTCTTCGAGATAAAGCGCGATGTCGAAACTGTCGCGGACCAGTTCGTTGCCATCCCGCAGGATCGGCACCGTCTTGGAAAAACTGTCTTCCAGCGCCGGTATCTGGGTGAACGGTGTCGGCTTTTCGATGAAATCCAGGCCCTTGTGATGCAGAGCCAGCACGACCTTCCAGCAGTGGGGTGAAAACGGGCGGCTCTCGTCGGCGCCGCAGAGCGTGTAGAGAATGCGGGTCATGGGTAGCTCCTCATCAGTTGCATGTCGAAGGATAGTGCAGGCAATGGCGGGACCAATCCAGTCAGGAATATTCATGGATCGCATTCGAGCAAATGCTTCCACCCTCCCTTAACTCTAAGCTCATGGAAAACTGGGGCTTTCAGCGGATGTTAAGGCTCCGCGCGCATCGGTTGTCGCAGTATAGGACAAAACAAAAAGCAAGACCGATAGCGGAAAGGTTGAGACATGCCCGGCGAGATCAGCAAGGCGGCAAGAGACCGTAACCTTCAGGTGGTGACCCAGCACATGGCGAAGCTGGAGGTCAGCGGCCTGCCGCGGAACTACGAACTTTTCCACGAGGCATTGTCCGGTGCCGACCCGGCGCTGTCGCGGGAGGTGATGGCTCTGACCACCCTGCCCTCGCAGGCCGTTCTGGATGAGATCGGCCTGCGACATCAGGTGCCGAGCTTCATCGCTCTCGCAACACCGCGTTCACGCGACCACGAAATCAGGCTGCTCACTGAGCTTCGCGACAAGATGTCGAGCGGGGTTACCCAGAAACAGGGCTTTACCCGCGTTCTGGAAGCCGTCGCCCGCAGCCTCAGGGAAGACAACAATGCCGGCCCGGGCGATATCCTGGCCGAGATCGAATATCTGAGCGTCTCGCTCTCGGACGCGGTGGTCGCCGAGACGGAGCTTGAGGAAATCCTGAAGTCGGGCGTCGCGCGCCTTACCAAAGCGGAAAGTGATATGGCCGCCGCGCGCGCCTTGACGCTGCGTGACCGGCTGACCTCGCTGCCGAACCATGCAGCCTTTGCCGAACGTCTGGAAAAGCTTTACGGCGCCGAAGGCGACAAGCACGATACCGCCCTCTTCTTGGTTACGCTGCCGGATCTGCCGGACATCGCGCAGACCTATGGCGAGCCCGCGGCAAACCGCATCATCAAGAAAGCGGCTTCCATCTTCCGAAAAGCAATCAAGAAGAACGATTTCCTGGCCCGCATCGGCAAGGGTGATTTCGCTTTCCTGCTGCGCGAGGTCGATCGGGACAGTATCCAGGCGATTGCCGGACGACTTTCGGCCTCGATCGCCGACAATCTCGTTTTTGCGGTTTCCGATCGCAGCAGCACGACATTGCAGTTGTCGATCGGCGTGGCACGGATGGCGGAGGCCTTCTCGCCGCCGCAGTTGCGCCTGCAGGCGGCAACCGCACTCGAAGCCGCATTGGCCAATCCGCGCCTGCCGGTGGTGGTCTTCAGCGAAACAGTGCGCCGCGCTTCCTGAGAGCCCTGCGGAAAGACTGGCGGTGCAACCTGCGCCGCCATCTTGCCATGACGGCCGGTTTCGGCCAAAACCGCCGCCATGATCACGATCAACGACCTCTCCGCCCGCATTGCGGGCCGCCTGCTTCTCGACCACGCCAGCGTCTCGCTTCCGGCAGGCGCCAAAGTCGGCCTTATTGGCCGTAACGGTGCCGGCAAGTCGACGCTTTTCCGCGTCATTACCGGCGACCTCGTTTCCGAGAGCGGCTCGGTCACCATTCCGAAAAATGCCCGGATCGGTCAGGTCGCCCAGGAAGCGCCCGGCACAGAGGACTCGTTGATCACTATCGTCATGGCTGCCGACAAGGAGCGCGCGGCGTTGATGGCGGAGGCCGAGACGGCAACCGATCCGCACCGCATTGCCGAGATTCAAATGCGGCTCGTCGATATCGACGCACATTCGGCGGAAGCGCGGGCGGCGAGCATTCTTGCCGGTCTTGGCTTCAATGCCGAAGCGCAGCTTCGCCCCGCCTCGTCGTTTTCGGGCGGCTGGCGCATGCGCGTGGCGCTGGCCGCCGTGCTCTTCGCCGAACCCGACCTGCTGCTGCTCGATGAGCCGACCAACTATCTCGACCTTGAAGGCACGATGTGGCTGGAAGACTATGTGCGGCGCTATCCGCATACGGTCATCGTCATCAGTCACGACCGCGACATGCTGAACAATGCCGTCAATTCGATCGTGCATCTCAACCAGTCGAAGCTGACCTATTATCGCGGGAATTACGACCAGTTCGAGCGTCAGAAGGCGGAAGCCGACGAATTGCAGATGAAGGCGAAGGCCAAGAACGACGCCGCCCGCAAACACCTGCAAAGCTTCATCGACCGGTTCAAGGCCAAGGCGACCAAGGCCAAGCAGGCGCAGAGCCGTGTCAAGGCGCTGGAGCGCATGGGCACCGTGGCCGCCGTCGTGGAAGACCATGTGCAGCCGATCACCTTCCCAACGCCCGAAAAGCAGCCCGCCTCGCCGATCGTGGCGATCAACAAGGGCGCAGTGGGTTATACGCCCGGCAAGCCGATCCTGAAGAATATCAGCCTGCGCATCGACAATGACGACCGTATCGCGTTGCTTGGCTCCAACGGCAACGGCAAATCCACCTTCGCCAAGCTGATCTCCGGCCGGCTGGAGACTGACGGCGGCGAGATGAAGCTGGCGCCCTCGCTTTCCATCGGCTTTTTCGCGCAGCACCAGCTGGACGATCTCATTCCCAATGAGACGCCGGTCGATCACGTTCGCCGACTGATGCCGCAAGCGGCCGAAGCGCAGGTGCGGGCCCGCGTCGCCCAGATGGGCCTCGCCACCGAAAAGATGGCGACGGCCGCGAAGGACCTTTCCGGTGGCGAGAAGGCACGTCTGCTGATGGGCCTCGCAACCTTTCATGCGCCAAACCTGCTTATCCTCGACGAACCGACCAACCATCTCGATATCGACAGCCGCCGGGCGCTGATCGAAGCGTTGAACGACTACGACGGCGCCGTCATCCTGATCTCCCACGACCGCCACCTGATCGAGGCGACAGTCGACCGGCTATGGCTGGTCAACGACGGCACGGTGAAGCCGTTCGAGGGCGATCTCGAGGAATATCGCGACCTGATCATTGCGGCCGGCCGCAAGAAGGACGACAAGCCGCAGGCCGCCGAGGATACGGCATCGAAGGCCGATCAGCGCAAGGCCAATGCGGAAAAGCGCGCCTCGCTCGCGCCGCTCAAGAAAAAGATCAACGAAGTCGAGGCTTTGACGGGAAAGCTGGAGAAGCTGATTCAGGCGCTTGATAAAGAGCTTGCAGATCCGATGCTCTACGAGAAGGCGCCAGCCAAGGCTGCCTCCAAGTCCAAGGAGCGCGGTGAAGCGGCGGCGAAGCTTTCTGCAGCGGAAGAGGAATGGCTGATGCTTTCGGCCGAATATGAAGAGGGTATGGCGGGGTGACATCGAGCCTGCCTGAAGGCTCGCAGACATCTCCGTTCGTCATCCTCGCCCTTGTGGCGAGGATCTAACCACGTTTGACGTGGACAGATCCTCGGGACGAGCCCGAGGATGACGGCAGACCCAAGTTCGCCCGTCGCCATCTCGATTATTCGCTTATCAAATACGATCGCGGAGGTTGCCCATCGTTCGCCGCGACCATAGGTATGGCTTCGCTGAACGGAGACACCATCCATGGACCTTTTCCTCGAAACCGACGACGATCCGAAGACGCTGGCTTTTGTTGCCGAGCTCAACAAGGCTTCCGATGAAAGGCTTCAGACGGCGGAATTCGAGAAGGACCGCGACACCGTCAAGGCGATGTTCGAGCGCGAGGACCGGCTGATCGTGCCAAGCCGCCGTGGCAAGTGGCTGTTCGATTATCATCGCACCAAGGACAATCCGCTCGGCATCTGGCGCCGGCTGCCGGCCGATCAGGAGCCGAACTCGGATGCGGCCTGGGAGACAGTGCTCGATCTCGATGCCTTCTGCAAAGCAGAGGGCAAGCGCTGGATTTATTCCGGCGCGATTACCTGTCCTTTCGAGCCGACGCGGGTGCTGCTCATTCTCTCGGATGGCGGCTCCGATCTGCTGCGGTTGGTGGAATTCAACACGGAAACCAGGACATTTATCGAAGGCGGCTTCGATACGCCTGCGGCGCGCGCCCATGCCAGCTGGCTCTCCCACGACGAGATCGCCTATTTCGGCTCCGTCGACGAGAATTCCGCCACCCGCTCCGGCTGGCCGCGTGTCGGCCGCCGGCTGAAGCGCGGGCAAACGGTGCAGGATGCGCCTGTCTATTTCGAAGCAGGCAAGGACGATGTCTATGGCTCGGCCTATTCCATCGATCCACTCTTCTGGGGCGGCAATTCGGGTGAACGGCCGGTCGAGATCTTCTCCGTCGGCCATGAGATCGGCAAGGCGAGCGTGCATCTGCGCGATGCCAAGGGCGAAATCCGTCGCCTCGATCTGCCGACCCAGATCGACTATTCCGCCAACCACAGCCACATTCTCTGGCGCGCCAAGACCGACGAACGCCATCCGACCGGCAGCCTGATCCTGCAGACAATCGCACCGTTTACGGATGAACCGCTCGGAGAGGTGCGCATTCTGTTTTCGCCGAACGACGGGCAGTCGATCGCGCAATTCTCCCTGCTGAAAACATGGGCGCTGTTCATCGTCAGCGACCGGATGGTGCCGAAGCTCTATCTGCTCGACCTGACGAAGGGCGGAGCCAAACCGGAAGAAATGCCGCTGCCGTCCGAATTGCAGACCGTGAATTTCCGGCTGCTCGATGCGGATTTGACGCTCGGCGAAGAAGTGCTGACCGTCATCGGCCAAGGCTTTCTTCTGCCTTACAGCACCTACCGCCTCGACCTGACCGACCACAGCCGCGCCCCAGAGCTCGTGCTTACCGGCACCGCGCCGGCCTATTTCGATGCCGAGGGCATGCGAACAGAACTACTTGAGGCTACATCGGAAGACGGCACCAAGGTGCCCTATCACATCGCCTTTCCGAAGAGCTGGACCGAGGGCGAATTGCCTGTGCTGATGTATGGATATGGCGGTTTCGCCTCGCCACTTGCGCCTTACTATTCCGGTAATAACGGCCTCTGGCTCTCGCATGGCGGTGCCTATGTGCAGGCCTATATCCGCGGCGGCGGCGAGCTTGGGCCGGACTGGCACCATGCCGCCAAGGGCCACGGTCGCCACAAAGCGTTCGAGGATTTCGCCGCGATTGCCCGCGATCTGGTGAAGCGCGGTTATACCCGGTCGTCGCGCATCGCCTGCACCGGCGGCAGCAATGGCGGACTGCTGACGGCCGTGATGCTGACCCGTTACCCGAAGGATTTTGGCGCGGTCTGGACCCGCGTGCCTGTGATCGACATGTCCCGCTTCCACGTCTTCCCGGCCGGCAAGGCGTGGATGGACGAATATGGCAACCCCGATGTGGAAGCAGACCTCGAATACATGCTGGGTTACTCTCCGCTGCATCAGGTGAAGCCATCAGCAGATGTGAGCTATCCGCCGGTCTATATTGAAAGCTCATCGAACGATGATCGGGTGCATCCGTCTCACGCACGCCGTTTCGCAAAGCGGCTGATCGAGACCGGGCATGTGCCACTATTCCACGAATATGGTTCGGGCGGTCATGGCGGCGCCGGCGATTCCAGCGAACAGGCTGCACGGCTGGCGATGGGATACAGCTTCCTGCGCCAGACGATCATAAAGGGCTGAGTGATTTCATCGACGTTGTCGGTCTCGTGAATATACACTATATTGGCATGTATATTCACGAGGCACAGCCATGCCCCTTTATGTGCGCGATGAGCGCGTCAATCAATTGGCCGAACAGGCCCAGAAAATCCTGAAGGCTCCGACGAAGACGGATGCCATCCGGCAGGCGCTGGAGCGTGTGGTGGAAACTTCGGAAGACGCCAAGCCAGTGGAAAAACCTCCGCTTGCAGAGCAGCTGAAAGCTATTCAGGATGAAGTAAAGCGGCTGGGCACACCGAACCTGGATTTCGACGAGAAAGCCTATCTCGACGAAATGTGGGGACGTGACTGATGTTTCTCGAAACTTCGGCGATCATCGAAATCTTGCTGGATACGGAGCGGTCGAAGGATTTGATCGCACAGCTTGAGCGCTCCAAAAGCCCTCGATCAACTGCGCCGACCGTCATCTATGAGGCAACGACCGTCCTCGCCGGCAAGCAGAATCTTGATGTCTCGGTCGCCGAGCGACTTGTTCGTTCACTGCTTTCAGCTCTGGACGTCGAGACCATCGCCATGACGGATCAAACGGCTTCCGTCGCCATCGACGCCTTCGCCCGCTACGGCAAAGGTCGTCATTCGGCAAAACTGAATTTCGGCGATTGCTTTTCCTATGCCGGCGCCAAGGCCGCGGGCGTCGGCTTACTCTATGTCGGCGACGATTTCGCACAGACGGATCTTGCCTAAATCGGCTGCAATAATCCTGTGATAACCAGCTGTTAACCATAATCAGCCAGAGTGACGGCGTCTTCACTCCTTAGTCACTTTTAAGCCGAGACATCCCGATGTTCGTTCGCGTCCTTTGCGTCGCCGCTGCCGTTGCGTGCCTTTTGTCCTCCTGCGCCGGTCGCCCGCAGACCGAAGGCGGATCGCTCGCAACGTCATTTGCGCCCGCCCAATCCCTTTCCTCCCCGAAGAA
This sequence comes from Neorhizobium populisoli, assembly GCF_019430945.1. Taxonomy (GTDB): domain Bacteria; phylum Pseudomonadota; class Alphaproteobacteria; order Rhizobiales; family Rhizobiaceae; genus Neorhizobium; species Neorhizobium populisoli. Next base: position 746,264 of record NZ_JAHYCB010000001.1, read on the forward strand.
GACCGCCAGCGCCGACGATCCGGTTGCGCTGACGCCGGCAGCCTGGGGCCGTTTCGGCAATCCCGGCGGGCTTTCCGGCCGCACGCTGTCCGTTTCGTCGCTGTCCGACCTGAAGCTCAACGCCAAGGAAGTGGTGCTGACCTTCGATGACGGTCCGATGCCGAAAAAGACCGACAAGATCCTGTCGATCCTCGACGAATATGGCGTCAAGGCGACCTTCCTGATGGTCGGTCAGATGGCCAAGGCGCATCCGGAAATCGCCCAGCGCGTCGTCAGCGCCGGCCACTCGATCGGCAGCCATACCTATCGCCATGCCGATCTGCAGAACCTTTCCTTCGATGCGGCCGTCGCCGAAATCGAAAAGGGCCGCGATGCGGTGACCAGCGTCACTCATGAAGATGCCGGCTTCTTCCGCTTCCCCTATCTGGCGGACACGAAAAAGCTTCGCCAATGGGTCGCCCAGAACGGCATGGTCGTGCTCGACGTCCAGGTCGATTCCAAGGACTATTTCGGCGTAACCCCGGCAGCCGTTGCGACCCGCACGATGAACGAGCTGCGCGCCCACGGCAAAGGCATCATCCTGCTGCACGACATCCATGCCCGCACAGCCGCCATGCTGCCGGCCCTGCTGACCCAGCTAGCCTCCGAAGGCTACAAGGTCGTGCGCCTGCGCCATAGCAATTCGTCGATGATGATGGCCTGGCTGAACTAAGCGCTGGAAACAAAAGAAGGACTGATCAGGCCTTCTTCACCCATCGGCCCTCTTCCGATTGCTGCCAATAGGTCAGCACATGCCCCTCGCCTTTCAGGCGCTTCCACTGGGCGCGGGCATTGTCGAGCTGGACGGTATCGTAACCGTCGAACATGAAAACGATCCGCTCATAGCCATCAACCGGCGGCGGCTCGGCGCCATCCACCAGAAAACGCACCGTCGCGCCATTGGTATTATCGCCCTGCGCCGTCAGAAGCACCGGCTGGGCCTCGGCCATCGGCGCCGCATCGGTGCCGTGCGGCAGAAAGCTGTCCTCGCGGAATGTCCAGAGATGCGCGTCGAGAAAATCCCGCCGCGCATCCTCGCCTGTCTGCACCGCCACCTTCCAGCCGCGCTCGACGCTCTTTTCGAGAAGCGCGGGCAGCGCATCCTCGAGCTTCGATTCGGTCAGATGGTAGAAGAGAATTTCCGTCATTACCCCTCGTAATGCGCGCGAACGAGTTCGTCCAGCAGACGCACGCCGTAACCCGAACCCCAGGACTGGTTGATCTCGTTGGACGGCGAGTTCATCGCGGTGCCGGCGATATCGAGATGCGCCCAGGGCGTGTCGCCGACGAAGCGCTGCAGCAGCTGCGCCGCAGTGATCGCGCCGCCGTAACGGCCGCCGGTGTTCTTCATGTCGGCGAACTTCGAATCGATGATCTTGTCGTAGTCCTTGCCGAGCGGCATGCGCCACAGGCGCTCGCCAGTCACGTTACCGACGCCGGTCAGCTGGCTCGACAGATTGTCGTCGTTGGAGAACAGGCCGGCATGCAGGTTGCCGAGCGCCACCATGATGGCCCCGGTCAGCGTCGCGAGATTGATCATGAAACGCGGCTTGAAGCGGTCGTTGCAGTAATAGAGCGCATCGGCCAGCACGAGACGGCCTTCCGCATCCGTATTGATGATCTCGATCGTCTGGCCGGACATGGTGGTGACGATGTCGCCCGGACGCTGGGCATTGCCGTCCGGCATGTTTTCCACCAGGCCGATAATGCCGATGGCATTGACCTTAGCCTTGCGGGCGGCGAGCGTGTGCATGAGGCCTGTCACGGCGGCGGCACCGCCCATGTCGCCCTTCATGTCCTCCATGCCGGCACCCGGCTTGATGGAAATGCCGCCGGTATCGAAGACGACGCCCTTGCCGATGAAGGCGACCGGCGCTTCCTTCGCCTTGCCGCCCTTCCAGTGCATGATGGCAAGCCGCGGCGGACGAACGGAGCCCTGGGCAACGCCGAGCAGCGCGCCCATGCCGAGCTTCTTCATTTCCTTCTCGGTCAGGATTTCCACTTCGCAACCGAGCTTTTCCAGCTCCTTGGCCTTGTCGGCGAATTCGACAGGACCAAGAGCATTCGGCGGCAGGTTGACGAGATCGCGGGCCAGAAGCACGCCGCCGGCAATGGCTTCCGAGTCGGCAAATGCCTTCTTGGCTGCCGAATGTTCGGCGGTGACGATGGTCACCTTGACGGTCTTCGAAGACTTGTCGTCGTCGTCATTCTTTTTCGTCTTGTAGGTATCGAACGAATAGGCGCGCAGCAGCATGCCCAGAGCAAAGCCGGCGGCTTCGGAGGCACCAACGGTGGCACCGGGCGCATCCAGGTAGATCGCGACCTTGGTCACGTTCTTCACGGATGCCGCCGCCGCACCGCCGGCACGGATCCAGTCATAGGCGGTCAGCGCATCCGCTTTGCCGAGGCCGAGCACCACCAGCCTGTCGAGAGAGGAACCCTGCGGGGCAATGAGATCGAGCGTCGCCATCGACTTGCCGGAGAACTTGGCGATCTCGGCGGCGCGCGACACGATACCCGCCGGATCAGCCTCAGATGCGCCGGCAGCGGTAGCATCGCCGGAAAGCTTCAAAAGGATTGCCAGCCCGCCCTCGAGCTTGGCGGACTTGGCGAAGGAAATATCGAATTTGACGGACATTGCGACTCCAGAATGCTCTTCCCAAAACTGACCGGCGATCATCGCCGTTTCGGGCGTGAACGCAAGGGCGAGATGTCACACCTTTGCCAGATGCCCGGAGCGAAATTTGCAGGCAACTTCTGAACGCGGCAAATCGCGCGGTTTCCGGTCACACAATTTCCATTTACTCGGCGCTGTTCAATTCCAGCGCCTCTTGCATTAGGGTCGCGCCGCTCGATCAACGGATGAGACTACATGCCTGCCCTTGCCGACACCATTTCCCGATGGCGCAATACCGTGAAACGCTATTTTGCCAAGCCGATGGGATGGTTCGTGGTGCTGATGGCTGTGTGGTGGGTGTTGCTGGCCGCCTTCTACCTTATTCCGGAACTGGATCTTTCGGTCGCCCGCGCCTTCTTCGTTCAGGCAGCGTGCGGCCAGTCCATCGAAACAGGCAAAATCTGCGGTGGGTTCCCCTATGGGTCCGAGGCCATCTACGTCGCCATCCGGCGTATTCTTTTCTATATGCCGTCCGTCGTGGCGATCTACATTCTCTATCGGCTGATCGCCAACCTGCAGCATTCGGGCAGCGGATACAGCCGGCGCAAGACGCGCGATTATTCGATCGCGCTCGTCTCGTTTATCGTGGGGCCCTACGTGCTGGTGAACCTCATCCTGAAGCAGGTTTCCAACCGCCCCCGCCCCTACGAAACCGATCTTTTCGCCGGCAAATATCCGTTCATGCCGGCCGGCGACTTCAACGGCGCCTGTAATGGCAACTGTTCCTTCATTTCCGGAGAAGCCGCGGCTGCCGGATGGCTTGCCTGCCTGATCGTATTGATGCCGAAGCCGCTGCGGCCGATCCTCGGACCGCCGCTGATCGCGATTTCGATCGTCTCGCCGGCACTCAGGACCTCGTTCGGCGGCCACTATCTATCGGACGTCACGCTCGGTTTCCTGTCGTCCATGGTGGTCTATGCAGGGGTTGCCGCTTGTTTCGAAATGTCACAGAGAGCAGGAAATCGGAACTCGCCAACAAATTTGTGAGGCACCCCCCGTCGCAAAGCCATCTTCAATCGCTTAGATAGGCGCAACCGTCGTCGATGAACGACGGAACACAGGACGTCCAGGCCGGAATGAAGCTTCTCGAAGTCTACATATTGCGCCGGATTTTCCAGATGTTCCTGGTGACGCTCGTACCCGTGCTCACCATCATCTGGACTATCCAGGTGCTCGGGCGCATCAACCTGGTCACGGATAGCGGCCAGTCGATGGGCTCGTTCGCGACGCTGGCGACGTTTATCCTGCCCACCATCATTCCCGTCGTTCTGCCATTCGCGCTTGTCATCGGCATCACCCAGACGCTGACGGCGATGAACAACGATTCCGAACTGCCGGTGATCGATGCCGCTGGCGCCGCGCGAAACATTATCTACCGGCCGATCATCCTGCTCGGAATTGCACTCAGCCTGTTCTCCTTCGTCGTCACGAATTTCGTGGAGCCGCCGTCGCGCGTCGCCGCGCGCCAGATGGTTGCCGCCGCCTATGCGGATCTGCTCTCATCCGTCATCGAGGAAAAGACTTTCCGCAGTATCGAGGACGGCCTCTATGTGCAGATTTCCGAGCGCCATTCGGGCCGGGTGCTGAAGGGCATTTTCGTCGTCGACTACCGCGATCCGAATTTCGACCTCATCTATTATGCCCGCGAGGGTTCGATCGACGCCACCGGCACCACGCTGACGATGCGCGACGGCGAAGTGCATCGGAAGGCTGTCGACGGACGCATCTCCGTCATCCGCTTCGTATCCTATGCGTTCGATCTCTCGGCCATGGCGAAATCCGAAGGCGGCCTGCCGCAATATTCGACCGACCGCAGCCTTGCCTTCCTGCTCAATCCTGATCCGAACGACCCGCTCTATCAGAAGTCACCGGATTCCTATCGCGCCGAGCTTCATCGCCGCCTGTCGGACTGGCTGTTCCCGATCACCTTCGCGCTGGTATCGCTGGTGATCGCCGGCAATACGCGTTCGCATCGTCAGAGGCAGGTGCATCCGATGGTCTACGCGCTGTTCCTGGCTTTCGCGATCCGCTGGCTTGGTTTCTCGGCAACCAACCTCGTCGAGCGCCACCCGCTTTATGCCGCAGCCCCCTACGTCGTGCCGGTCGCCGCATCGCTGATCGCCGCCTTCATGCTCGCGACGAACCGCCAGTTCTCGACGCCTGCTTTCATCGGGCGCGGGCTTGCACGGATGGGCAGAAGCATCCAGCGGCGTTTCGAGGCAAAGCCCACCTCCGGCGGAGGGACTGCGTAATGTTCTCGACGCTTGGCCGCTATTTCTTCCGCCGCTACATCATCACCGCCCTCTGGTTCGTGCTCGGCGTCAGCGCCATCATCTTCCTCGCCGATTTCAGCGAGACGAGCCGCCGCATGTCCGGCTTCGTCGGTTACACCGTCTCTGCCGGCTTGCTGATGACGGCGATGCGCGTGCCGCTGATCCTGCAGCAGACCATTCCGACGCTGAGCCTGTTCATCGGCATGACGGTGCTGATCGCGCTCAACCGCCGCTACGAACTGGTGGTGACGCGTGCAGCCGGTATTTCCGTGTGGCAGTTCATTTCTCCGTTCGTGGCGGGCGCCTTCCTGATCGGTCTGGGGACGGTTCTGGTCGTCAATCCGCTCGCCGCGTGGGGCCAGCGCGAATCGGCCTCGATGGAGGCCAACTGGCGCGAGGCGAGCAACCGGACTCGCGCTTCGAAATTCCTGCCCTGGATCCGCCAGATCAGCGGCGACGACGATACGATCATCGGCGCCAAGAACTATCAGAACAACGGAACCCTGCTGATCGACGTCGTGGTTTTCCACTTCGACAAGGACGGCGGCGTCACCATGCGGCAGGACGCCAAGACCGCAAAGTTGGAAGATGGTTACTGGCTTCTTAACGAGGTTATGGAGAATCGCCCCGGCGAAATTCCGACCCGTCGCGAGACGGCACAGGTTCGCACCAACTTGAGACAGGAATATATCCAGGAAAGCGTGTCGCAGCCGGAAAGCGTTGCGTTCTTTGATCTTTCCCGAAAAATCGAGGTTGGCAAATCTTTCGGCATTTCCACAAAAGCGCTGGAGACGCAGTACCACTCGCTGCTGTCGCTGCCTCTGCTGCTCGTGGCGATGACTCTCATTGCTGCAACAGTATCATTAAAATTCAGTCGCTTCGCCCAGTCCCGCTCAGTGATTCTGGGTGGCATAGTTTCCGGCTTCGTGCTTTATGTCGTGACAGTGCTTGTGAAGGCATTCGGGAGCAGTGGGGCGATTCCACCCTTCGTGGCGGTCTGGATTCCAGTCATCGTCGCGACGGCGCTGGGGACGACTATCTTGCTTCATCAGGAGGATGGCTAGTGGCGGTCAGTAACCGCAAACATATAAGACGGCTTGCCGCCGCCCTGCTGACAGGTGTGTCTGTATGCGTATTCAGCGTATCGGCAACGACTGTGCATGCGCAGAATCTGGTGCCCGCCGCCGCGGACGGCGCCAAGCTTCTGCTGCGCGCCAATCAGCTGACCTATAATCAGGATGCCAAGCAGGTCACCGCCGTCGGTGGCGTGCAACTCTATTACAATCGCTATCGCCTGGTGGCGCAGCGCGTTCAGTACGACCAGAAGTCCGGCCGCGTCATGGCGACCGGCAATATCGAAATGGTCGAGCCGGGCGGCAACCGCGTCTATGCGGAGCAGCTGGATGTCACCGACGATTTCGGTCAGGGTTTCATCAACGCGCTCCGCGTCGAGACCACCGACAATACCCGCATCGCGGCCGAAAGCGGCGAACGGCAGTCCGAAGACCTGATGGTGCTCAACAACACCGTCTACACGGCCTGCCTTCCCTGCGCGACCACGCCCGGCAAAGCGCCTCTGTGGCAGGTCAAGGCCGAGCGCGTCATCCGCAACGGCCAGACCCATACGATCCGCCTGGAGAATGCCCAGTTCGAACTGTTCGGCATGTCGCTCGGCAAGCTGCCGTTCGCTATCGAGGTTCCGGACGAAACGGTCGAGCGCAAGTCCGGCCTGCTCTTCCCGCAGTTTTCCGCCAGCGACAACCTCGGTTTCGGCGTCACCGTTCCGTATTACCATGTCTTCTCGCCGAGCATGGATGCGACCCTCAGCCCGACCTATTATTCCCATCAGGGACTTCTGGTTCAGGGCGAAATCCGCAACAAGTTCGAAACCGGCGAACACACGTTCCGCTTCGCGGGTATCAACCAGATGAACCGCAACGCGTTCGATGCCGGCACCAGCGACGCCCGCGCCGAAAATCGTTTCATGGCCGCGTCGAAGGCCGAGTTCCAGATCAATCCGCGCTGGACGTTCGGCTGGAACGTCATGACGCAAAGCGACAACAATTTCTCCAAGACCTACAGTCTGCAGGGCGTCGATTCCGATACATTCGTGAACGATATCTATCTGACTGGCATCGGCACGCGGAATTATTTCGACCTGCACAACTATTACTTCAACGTACAGGACAAGGCATATGACAACACGCTGGAACAGCAGCAGGCGATTGTCTATCCCTCGCTCGATTATACCTATTACGCACCGCAGCCGATTCTTGGCGGCGAGCTTTCCCTGACGGCCAACATCACCAATCTCTCGCGCCGCGAGGACGACTGGTACAATGAAGGCCTGACCAACCGCTTCCCGGGCCTGGAAGGCAGTTACAGCCGTTTCACCGCCGAAGCGGAATGGAAGCGCACCTTCAATATAGACGGCTTGTTGCTGACGCCGCTTGTTGCAGCCCGCGCCGATGGCCTGCGCCATACCGGCTCGAACACGCCGGCCTTTTATGAGGGCAATCTGGAAGCCGAGGGCAGCGACGGCCGCTACATGCTGACCGCCGGCCTCGAAGCCCGTTACCCGATCCTGATGACCTATGGCGACAGCAGCCATATCATCGAGCCGATCGCGCAGATCTATGCCCGTCCGGATGAACAGATGGCCGGCGGACTGCCGAACGAGGATGCGCAGAGCTTCGTCTTCGATGCCACGACCCTGTTCGAGCGCGACAAGTTCTCCGGCTTCGACCGTGTCGAAGGCGGCACGCGCGCCAATGTCGGCATCCGCTATACCGGTTCGTTCGCGAACGGCATCGGAGTGCGCGGTATTGTCGGCCAGTCCTACCAGGTCGCCGGTCAGAACTCCTTCGCAACCGAGGACCTGGTCCAGGCCGGCGCGAATTCCGGTCTCGAAACCCGCCGGTCGGATTATGTCGCCATGGCGGCTATCGACCTGCCACAGGGCTTCTCGGTCGCAGCAAACACTCGTTTCGACGAAAAGACGTTTGCGGTAAAACGCACCGATGCCTCCTTCAGCTACACGACGCCGCGCATGCAGGGCACACTGGTCTACACCCAGGTCGATCCGCAGGCGGAATATGGCGACGTGGATGCTACGGATGTACTGAAGCACACCGCCAAGTTCCGCATCAACGAGAATTGGGCGCTGGCCGGTACGGCAACCTGGGACCTGACCGAAAAGCAGATCATCCGCCGCGGCATCGGCGTCAGCTACGCGGATGAGTGCACGATCTTCACGCTCGCCTATACCGACAAGCCGCAGAGCACGGCCGCCAACGACTGGTCGATCAGCGCACGCCTCAGCTTCCGAACGCTGGGCGATATCAACATCGGTGACGACACGTCGGACTACGACCAGGACTATCAATATCAATAACAAATGCGGGAAGTCCTGGTCGGACGGCAGGCGGCGTCATCGTTTCGCCGTAACAATTGTGCAAGCGGGCCGAAATATAGTATGAAGCGAGGCCGGTCGGTGCAGATTGCCGGCTGGGGGCGGAAGAAGGAATTCGTATCATGTTCGCAATGACCGCAGCGCGTAAGCTGGTGCTGGCCGCGGCCGTTCTGGCTGCTTCTGTCGTCGTGCAGCCGGCTGTTCATGAAGCACAGGCCGCCAGCGAGATCGCCGCCGTCGTCAACCGGACGCCGATCACTACGGCAGACGTGGCACGCCGCGTGGCCTTCCTGCGCCTGCAGCGCCAGAAGGCCGATACGAAAACGGCGCGCCAGGTAATGATCGACGAAGTCCTCAAAAGGCAGGAAGTTGCCCGCATGAAAATGTCGGTCAGCACCGAGGACGTGGATAAGGCATTCGAACGCTTCGCTGCCGGCAATAAGCTGTCAACGGCACAGATGGGCCAAATTCTTGATCGCGCCGGTGTCGGCGTCGAGCATTTCAAGAACTATATCGCCGTGCAGATGAGCTGGCCGCGCCTCGTCAACGCCCGCTATAATGGCGGCGGCCGCGGCAAGATGTCGAACCAGGAACTCGTCACCCGCATGCTAGAAGCCAAGCAGAAGCCGGTGACGACTGAATACTTCCTTCAGCAGGTGATCTTCGTCGTTCCGCCTGCCAAGCGCAATGCGATCCTTGGCAAACGTCAGGCGGAGGCAAATGCCGCTCGCAGCAAATTCCCCGGTTGCGAACAGTCTAAACAGTTTGCCGCCGGTTATCTCGATGTATCCATCAAGGACCTGGGCCGCGTGCTGGCACCGGAAATGCCGGAAAACTGGAAGCCGCTGGTCGAAAAAGCCCCGGCAAACGGTACAACGACGACCCTGGTAACGGAGCGCGGCGTCGAGTTTCTGGCGATCTGCAATCAGAAGCAGGTTTCCGACGACTATGCCGCCGAAGTCGTTTTCCGCGCCGAAGATGCGAGCAAGACGAAAAAAGAGGGTGAAAACCCGAACGACAAGAAATATCTCGACGAGCTGCGCAGCAAGGCAGTCATCGAGAGCCGCTGATCCTATTTCCGGAGTATCCATGCCGCTTGATCGTTCGCTCGACCGCCCCTTGGCACTGACCCAGGGCGATCCTGCCGGCATAGGTCCGGATATTGCGCTTGCGGCCTGGCTTTCCCGGCAAAAGAACGAGTTACCTGCTTTCCTTTTTCTCGGCGACCCCGCCGTGCTCAAGGCAAGGGCTGAGCTGATCGGGCTCGACGTGCCCCTGCGTGAAGCGAATACCGATAACGCATTGTCGGTCTTCGAGAACGCGCTTCCCGTCCTGCCGATCCCGGCGGGCACGGAAGTCGCGGTCGGCGAGCCGCATGTGGCAACAGCGCGCGGCACGATCAGCGCAATCGAAACAGCCGTATCCTTGTGTTTCGCAGGCAAGGTAGCCGGCGTGGTGACCAATCCGATCGCCAAATCGATCCTTTATCAGGCGGGCTTCGGCTTTCCCGGCCACACGGAATTCCTTGCTGATCTGGCGGAAAAAGCGACGGGCAAAAAGGCTTTGCCGGTGATGATGCTTGCCGGACCGAAGCTGCGCGCCATTCCGGTGACGATCCATATCCCTATCAAGGACGTGCCCGCCGCGCTGACGACGGACCTGATCGCCGAGACCTGCCGTATCACCCATCACGACCTGAAGACCCGGTTCGGCATCGCGCAGCCGCGGCTGGCAGTCGCCGGCCTCAATCCACATGCGGGCGAAGACGGCGCGATCGGCAAGGAAGACCAGGATATTATCCACCCGGCGATCTTCAAGCTGCGCGCCGAGGGCATCCATGTCTTCGGGCCGCTGCCGGCCGATACGATGTTCCATGAGGAGGCGCGCGCCCGTTACGATGTGGCGATCTGCATGTATCATGACCAGGCGCTTATCCCCGCCAAGGCGCTCGGCTTCGATACGTCCGTCAACGTGACGCTCGGCCTCCCCTTCATCCGCACCTCGCCAGACCATGGCACCGCGTTCGGCATTGCCGGCCAAGGCATTGCCCGCGAGACGAGCCTTGTGGAAGCGATCAAGCTTGCCGGTGAGCTTGCGTCGAAGGCAGCCGCCTGATGGCAACCCTCGACGGCCTTCCGCCGCTGCGCGACGTCATCCAGCGCCATGGGCTCGACGCCAAAAAGGCGCTCGGCCAGAACTTTCTGCTGGACCTCAACCTCACCCAGAAGATTGCCCGCAGCGCGGGCTCGCTGGAAGGTGTGACGGTGTTCGAGGTCGGTCCGGGTCCCGGCGGCCTGACGCGCGCCATCCTTTCGCTCGGCGCGAAGAAGGTGATCGCCGTCGAGCGCGACAGCCGCTGCCTACCGGCGCTTGCCGAAATCGGCGAATACTATCCAGGCCGGCTGGAGGTAATCGAGGGCGATGCGCTGAAGACCGATTTCGTGGCGCTTACGGCGGAGAAGGCTGATGGCGGTCCGGTGAAAATCATCGCCAATCTGCCCTACAATGTCGGCACCCAGCTGCTGATCAACTGGCTGCTGCCCGCGGACGGTAAATGGCCGCCCTTCTGGGAAAGCCTGACGCTGATGTTCCAGAAGGAAGTCGGCCTTCGCATCGTTGCGGATCAGGACGATGATCATTACGGCCGCCTGGGCGTATTGGCCGGCTGGTGCACGGACGCCCATATGGTGTTTGACGTACCGCCGCAAGCCTTCACGCCGCCGCCGAAGGTGACGTCCACCGTCGTGCACCTGATGCCGCGCACCAATCCCCTGCCCTGCGAAGTCTCCAAGCTTGAGCGCATCACTCACGCCGCCTTCGGACAGCGCCGCAAGATGCTGCGCCAAAGCCTGAAACCGGTCGGCGGCGAAGCGCTGTTGAACAAGGCCGGCATCGATCCGCAACGGCGCGCCGAGACGCTCTCCGTCGAAGAGTTTGTGACGCTGGCGAATTGCCTCTAAACAGGCAATCCAGCGGAAGACGTTCAGACGTTAATCGCGGGCTCACCAATCCGTACAAGTTTAATTGTATATTAATGCAATTTTAAAGACTTGGCGTCGCCGACCGATTCTCCTGTTGGCTTTCATCCCCTCCGAATGCAACTTCCCGCCCGACGGGCCAATGCGGCGCGCGGCTCGCCTTCTGCTGGCATTTTTCGGATTGGATCGAGATGATCTCGTTTGTCTTCCGGCTGAAGAGCCGTACGCATTTCATCATCAAGAGCCCCGTCTCGACGAAAAATGCCAGTTTTGTCGGTGCGGCATTTCGGAGAAACCAGACGCGGCAACGGCTCGGCATCCTGATCGTCGCATTTTCCTGCGCCTTTCTGATTATCGGCGGGCGCCTGGCTCAATATGGCATTGCCGAACCCGAAAGCGTCGGCGCGATCGGCAGCGGTACGGCGGTGGCGTCGCGGCCGGATATCGTCGATCGCAACGGAGCACTGCTTGCGACCGATATCGACATGATTTCCCTTTACGCGGACCCACGCCGGATCGTCGATGCGGACGAAGTGGTGGAACGGCTCGCCTCCGTCATCCCCTATCTCGATTGGAGCGAGACCCACAAGCGGCTGCGGTCGAAGACGGCATTCCAATGGCTGAAGCGACAACTCACGCCGCGGCAACAGGCTGAAATCCTGGCGCTCGGCATTCCCGGTATCGGCTTCAGGCCGGAGAAGCGAAGATTCTATCCAGGAGGCGTCACTGCCTCGCATATCGTCGGTCATGTGAATGTCGATAACCAAGGCCTTGCGGGCATGGAACGATATCTGGACCAGCAAGGCCTTGCCGACCTGCGACTGGCCGGCATGACCAGCGACGCGCCGCTGGAGCCGGTCAAGCTTTCCATCGATCTTCGTGTCCAGAACATCGTTCGTGAGGTCGTCGCAAATGCGATGCTGAACTACGAGGCCGAAGCAGCCGGCGCCGTCATTCTCGATATCGAGACCGGCGAAGTTCTGGCGATGGCCTCGGTGCCGGACTACGACCCTAACGAGCCATCCCGCATGTTGCCGGACGGCAGCGTCGACAAGGAATACGAAAAGGGCTGGTTCAACCGGATGAGCAATGCGACGTTCGAGATGGGCTCGACCTTCAAGAGCTTCACGCTGGCGATGGGGCTCGACGAAGGCAAGATCACGCTGAATTCCACCGTCGATGCCACGCGCCCGATCCAGATGGGCGGTTTCACCATCAAGGACTTTTTCGGAAAGCACCGGGTGCTGACGATCCCGGAGGTCTTTCAATATTCCTCGAATATCGGCACCGCCGCAGTGGCGGATAAAGTCGGTATCGAGGGCCATCAGCAGTTCCTGACCAAGCTCGGGCTTCTTTCGAAGATGGAAACCGAGATGCCGGGCGTCGCGACGCCGACCCAGCCGAAAGTGTGGAAGAAGATCAATTCCGTTACCATCTCCTTCGGCCACGGCGTGGCGACGACGCCGTTACAGACGGCGGTCGCCGCGGCAGCGCTGATCAATGGCGGAAGCCTCGTGCAGCCCACCTTTCTGCCGCGATCCCGAGAGCAGGCACGGATCGTCTCCCAGACGGTGGTCAAGGACAGGACGAGCGCCGATATGCGCTACCTCTTCACCTGGAACGGCCTGAAGGGTTCCGGGCGTGGTGCACAGGTGGAAGGTTTCAATGTCGGCGGCAAGACCGGTACGGCCGACAAGGTGATCAACGGCCGTTATGCCAAGACGATCAATTTCAACGCCTTCGTTGCGGCGTTTCCCATGGACCGACCGCAATATATCGTTCTGTCGATCGTCGATGCGCCGAAGACCGGCGTACATGGCGGCCGAACCGCCGCCTCCACCGCCGCACCGATGATCAAGGACATTATCGGACGCGCAGCACCCCTGCTCGGTGTAAAACCTCGCTTCGGCCCTGCGGAGACGCCGCACATGCTGGTGAACTACTGACGCCTCAGGTCGGCGTCTGCTGGATGCGATTGGCGTTCGGCCGGCGCAGGTTGAAAAGGTTGCCGGCAAGGATGAGGCCAGCACCGATCGCGGTGAAGCTGTCGATCGCCTCAGCATAGAGCAGATAGCCGAGCAGCGCGGAAAGCGGCACGCGCAGATAATCCATCGGCATGATCGTCGATGCCTCGCCATAGGTCAGCGCCTTGGCCATGCAGTAATGCGCGAACGTGCCGGTGAAAGCGATGACGAATATCCACGGCCAGATTTCGGCGGAAGGCCAGACCCAGACCCGTATCGCAGGAATGAGCCCGATGATCGACTGGATGATCAGCATCCAGAAAATGATCTTGGTGGCGCTGTCGGAACGGGTCAGAACCTTCGTTGTGATGAAGGAAATCGCGAAGACGAAGGCGGCGCCGAGCACAATCAGGTGGCCGGGGTTGAGGTGCGCGGTGCCCGGCCGCACGACAAAGGCGACGCCGACCAGGCCGAAAGAGATTGCCACGCCCTTGCGCCACGTCAGCCGCTCGCCGAGGAACATCGCCGCCATGATCGCTGCCCAGATCGGCGCCGTGAACTCGATAGCGATGACCTGCGCCAGCGGAATGATCGTCAGGCCCATCAGCCAGGCGAACTGCCCCACATAGTGGGCGACGTTGCGGCCGATATGAACCTTCATGAGGTCGGTGCGCATCGCCTTGAAACCGCCTTCGCGATAGACGAGCGGCAGAAGCATGAAGAAGGCGATGACGGAGCGCATCTCCATCACCTGGAAGACATCGACCTCGCGGGTGATTGCCCGGCCGGAAACGGCCATGAGCAGCAGCAACGCGATGGCCGTCATCATCCATCCGGCCGCTTTCAAGGTTGACGGACTTTTTTCCACGAATGTCTTCCCTTCATACTCATGTCGGGGCAACAGACGCGTCCGGCATGCGACTCATGCAGCGCAAAAAGTATGCAGCTTTAGAGGATGACAGGGCTATAGGACGGAGCGACGCTTCGATCCAGTGCAATATGCTGATAGGAACTATCAGCGTCGCAAAGCTTAGAGTTTCGGCTCTTCGGTCAGCAGGCCGCTGATGAAATCGAACAGGCCATGGCGGCGGTCGCGGCGGACGCGCTCTGCATTGACGATGCAGTTGACGTTGCGGAATGCCTCGTCGAGATCGTCGTTGACGATGACGTAGTCATAGGCACGCCAATGCTCGATCTCGGAGCGGGAGTTGATCAGGCGGGTGCGGATCACCTCTTCGGAATCTTCGGCACGGCGGTGCAGGCGCGACTGAAGCTCGGTCATGGTCGGCGGCAGGACGAAGATCGAGACGACATCCGCCGCCATTTTTTCCTGCAGCTGGCGAGCGCCCTGCCAATCGATGTCGAACAGCATGTCGCGGCCCTGCGCCATCGCCTCTTCCACCGGCTCGCGCGGCGTGCCGTAGAAATTGCCGTGGACTTCGGCCCATTCCAGAAGCGCATCGGAATCGCGCAGACGTTCGAACTCGCGCACCGAGATGAAATGGTAATGCTTGCCGGCAATCTCGCTCGGGCGGCGCTGGCGCGTCGTGACGCTGACGGAAATGCCGAGCGTCGCATCGGTATCCAGGAGATTGCGGGCAATCGTCGATTTGCCGGCACCCGATGGCGACGAAAGAACGAGCATCAGCCCCCGGCGCGCGATCGTCGTGGACATTTTCGACGGCGAGGACGAAGGGGCGGCGCTCATGTTCTACTCCAGATTCTGGACCTGTTCGCGGAACTGGTCGATCACGACTTTCAGTTCGATACCGGCAGCGGTTACCGCAGCCGCGTTGGATTTGGAACAGATGGTATTCGATTCCCGGTTAAATTCCTGTGCAAGGAAATCGAGACGACGTCCGACCGGCCCGCCTTTTGCGATCAAATCGCCGGCGGCGACCACATGCGCCTTCAGCCGGTCGATCTCTTCGCGAAGATCCGCCTTGGTGGCGAGCAGTGCGGCTTCCGCATGCAGTCGGTCGCGGTCGAGCGACGAGGCTTCCTGAAGCAGAGACGCGAGCTGGATGGAAAGACGGCGGGCGATCTCTTCCGGAGAACGCGACGGATCGTTTTCGACGATTGCGGTGAGTTCGCCGATCTTCGCAATATGTCCCTGCAGCACGGCGCCGAGTGCTGCGCCCTCACCTTCACGCATGCCCTGGAGATTGCCGAGCGCTTCTTCGAGACAGCGCATGATGCCGATGTCGCGGTCGGCGATTGCCTCCTCACCCTCTTCCGGTTCGCGGATATCGACGAGGCCGCGAATGCCCATCAACGTGTCGAGCCTCAGCGGTGACGGATCGACGAGTTCACCGAGTTCGGAGCGAAGCGCGAGGATGGCGGCGAGCGCGTCACGATTGAGCACCGCTTCCACCTTGGTTTCGGCGATGGTGAGGTTCAGCGAGGCCTGCAGATTACCGCGCGAAAACTTTTCCGAGATTACCTTGCGGACATCCTGCTCCATGCGCTCGAGCCCCGGCGGCAGGCGCAGGCGCACATCCAGTCCCTTGCCGTTTACCGAGCGTAGTTCCCAAGCAAAACGATTGCGTCCGCTCGTTCCTTCGCTGCGGGCAAACCCGGTCATGGACTGCAAGGTCATAGGCATCTCCAGTATTGCGATATGCGAAACGGGCCTGAAAAGGCCCGCTCGAAAGACTTGATTGATCAGTTGCCCCTGGGCGGCTTCTCAGCCTCATCGCCATCCGGCTGGCCATCGACCACTTCGGGATTGGCGGCGCGCTCGGTTTCGATCCGACGCCAACGACGGACATTGGCGTTATGTTCCTCGAGCGTTGCCGCAAATACGTGACCGCCGGTGCCGTCCGCCACGAAATAGAGGTCCTTGGTGCGCCACGGATTGGCGACCGCTTCAAGTGCGGCGCGGCCCGGATTGGCGATCGGCGTCGGCGGCAGGCCCTTGATCTGGTAGGTATTATACGGCGTCTGCTTGCCGAGGTCGGACTTGTAGATCGGCCGGTCGGAAGGTTTGCCCTCGCCGCCGAAAATGCCGTAGACGATGGTCGGGTCGGATTGCAGGCGCATGCCGCGCTGCAGGCGGTTGATGAAAACGGAAGCGACATGCGCCCGCTCGTCTTCCTTGCCGGTTTCCTTCTCCACGATCGAGGCCAGCGTGACGAACTCTTCCTTCGTCTTGATCGGCAGGTCAGGATCGCGCTTTTCCCAGATCTGGTCGATCATACGTTGCTGGGCGACGCGCATCTGCTGGATGATATCGGTGCGCTTGCTGCCGCGCGAGAACTTGTAGGTGTCCGGACGCAGGCTGCCTTCCGGCGGCAGTTCGTTCGGCACATCGCCTTCCAGCACCGTATCTTCGGAGAGGCGCAGCATCATCTGCTTGACCGTCAGGCCTTCCGGCAGCACGACGGAATAGAGGATAGACTTGCCGGATTCCAGCACTTCCATGATGTCCTTCATGGAGGCCTTCGCCTTGATCTCGTATTCGCCGGCCTTCAGCGTGCGCTTGTCGCCATGCAGGTAACCGAGCGTGCCGTACTGGAAGACGCGGGCATTGCTGATAACGCCGTTGCGCTCCAGGCTCTGGGCAATTTCCTGCACGCCCATGCCCTGCCGCACCATGAAATGCGTGTTGGCTTCCAGCGGACCGGGCTCCTGGAAGGACGAGACGACGTAATAGAAGGCGGCGATGGCGACGATGCACAGCGCCACGATCATCGTCATCACGAAATTCAGAAAAATGATGACCTGGCTGCGCGCCTTCTTGGAGCGGCGCGGCGGCTCCGGCAACCGTTCGGGCTTTAAGGCCTCGTTCGGCGATTTCGGAATGATCGGGCCGCGGCCGTTACCGGCGGGCAGGCCATTCGCCTGGTTCGTATCGCTCAACCGCGCCCCCTGAAGACTCGACTAAATTCACAACTCATGAACCGCTGTTTGGCCAAGCAATGCGGCAAAAACAGGTTCCCGAAGATGCCATGGGCCGGAACATGAATTCCAGCCCATCATTTCCGGCCATTACAGCCCATGACGGGTTACGCGTCGTAACGGCGCAGCACGAGGGAGGCGTTCGTGCCACCAAAACCGAACGAGTTGGATAGCGCCACGTTGATATCGCGCTTGCGCGCGGTATGCGGCACCAGATCGATCGCCGTCTCGACGTCGGGATTGTCGAGATTGAGCGTCGGCGGTGCGATATTGTCGCGAATGGCGAGCGCCGAGAAGATCGCCTCGACCGCACCGGCGGCACCCAGCAGATGGCCGATCGCCGACTTGGTGGACGACATCGAAATCTTCGAGGCAGCATTGCCGACCAGACGCTCGACGGCGCCGAGCTCGATCGTATCCGCCATGGTCGAAGTGCCATGCGCGTTGATGTAATCGAGATCGGATGCGCCGAGGCCGGCGCGCTTCAGCGCCGAGGTCATGCAGCGGAACGCACCGTCGCCGTCTTCCGACGGGGCGGTGATATGGAAAGCGTCGCCGGACAGGCCGTAACCGACCACTTCCGCGTAAATCTTGGCGCCGCGCGCCTTGGCATGTTCCAGCTCTTCCAGAACCACGATGCCGGCGCCCTCGCCCATGACGAAACCGTCGCGGTCGCGATCATAGGGACGCGAGGCCTTCTGCGGATCGTCGTTGCGCTGCGTGGACAGTGCCTTGCAGGCGGCAAAGCCCGCAAGCGAGATGCGGCAGATCGGCGATTCCGCGCCACCGGCGACCATCACATCGGCATCGCCGAGCATGATCAGGCGGGCCGCGTCACCGATCGCATGCGCGCCGGTGGAACAAGCCGTGACCACCGAATGGTTCGGGCCGCGCAGCTTGTGGCGGATCGAGACCTGGCCGGATACGAGGTTGATCAGGCGGCCGGGAATGAAGAAGGGCGAAATGCGGCGCGGACCTTTGTCGCGCAACGTGTAGCCCGCCTCGACGATGCCTTCGAGGCCGCCGATGCCGGAGCCGATCAAGACGCCTGTGGCGATCTGATCCTCGTCCGTCTGCGGATGCCAGCCGGCATCGGTCAGTGCCATTTCGGCGGCGGCAACACCGTAGATGATGAAGGGATCGACCTTGCGCTGCTCTTTCGGTTCCATCCACTGGTCGACGTTGAACGTACCATCGGAACCGTCGCCGACCGGAATACGGCAAGCGATCTTGGCTGGGAGGTCTTCGACCTCGAATTCAGTGACGACGCGGGCTGCGTTCTGGCCGGCGAGCAGGCGCTGCCAGCTCACTTCCGTTCCACATCCCAAAGGAGATACCATGCCGGTACCGGTGATAACGACCCGTCTCATCGCCAGCGCCCCACCCTATATTTTCTCATGTTCTAATTGCTGAAACGGCCCGAACAAGCGGGCCGTCGTCGGGACCTCGCCTTGCGGCTTATCCCAGCTCTTGTCGATCGATCAGGCCTGGGCCTTCTCGATGAACTTGACGGCATCGCCGACGGTCAGAATGGAATCGGCAGCATCGTCCGGGATTTCAACGCCGAATTCTTCTTCGAAAGCCATGACCAGTTCGACAGTGTCGAGAGAGTCAGCGCCCAGATCGTCGATGAAGCTTGCGCCTTCGACAACCTTGTCGGCATCGACGCCGAGATGGTCAATAACAATTTTCTTCACGCGTTCTGCGATATCGCTCATGTCGGTTTCCTCGACCTTTGTCTTTTCGAATGCCCGATTGGCATTCGCACCCTGTTAAAACCAGCAGACGCCGCTTTTTCAAGCGCCGATGCCGGCAAACCCGTTCTACCCGGCTGAGGTTCCAGTCATATCGCGCTCACGCAATGTGACGGCCTGCATTTCCGGGTGACCATTCATAGTCATGGCCCGATTAACACGGTTTCCGTGCTACGCAAAGCCAGAATTTGTTCCATTGCACCGCCGCCAACAAGGGATTTTACGGCGCAGCGGAACGTTTTAAATCATCGCCATGCCGCCGTTGACATGGATCGTCTGGCCGGTGACGTAACCTGCCTCGTTGGAGGCGAGATAAAGCACTGCAGCGGCGATATCGGCACCGGCGCCCATACGCTTCATCGGGATCGCCCCGAGGATCGCTTCCTTCTGCTTGTCGTTCAGCTTGCCGGTCATGGCGCTGTCGATAAAGCCCGGCGCGACGCAGTTGACCGTCACGTTGCGGGTGGCGATTTCCTGGGCAAGCGACTTGGAGAAGCCGATCATGCCGGCCTTGGACGCACAGTAGTTCGCCTGGCCCGGATTGCCGGTGACGCCGACGACAGAGGTGATGTTGATGATGCGGCCATGGCGGCGACGCATCATCGGATGGGTCAGTTCGCGCGTCAGGCGGAAGACGGCCGTCAGGTTGACTTCGAGAACCGCATCCCAGTCGGCATCGCTCATGCGGACGAAAAGACCATCCTTGGTGATGCCGGCATTGTTGACGAGGATATCGACGCCGCCAAGCTCGGCTTCCGCCTTCTCGCCGAGCGCCTTGACTTCGTCGCGGTCGGAAAGATTGGCCGGGAAGATATGCACCCGCTCGCCGAGTTCGGCGGCCAGCGCTTCGAGCTTCTCGACGCGGGTGCCATGCAGGCCGACAATCGCGCCCTGGGCATGCAGCATGCGAGCGATCTCTTCGCCCAGCCCGCCGGTTGCGCCCGTCACCAATGCCTTGCGGCCGGTCAAATCAAACATCGTCATGTTCCTCTTCTTCAGCCGAGAATGGCGGCGAGCGCCGCGTCGATATCGGCGGGCGTGTTGACGGCGACACCGGAAATATTCTTGTCGATGCGGCGGGCAAGGCCCGTCAGCACTTTTCCGGAGCCGATCTCATAAAGCGTGGTGATGCCGTTGGCGCCGAACCACTCGACCGTTTCGCGCCAGCGCACCTGGCCGGTGACCTGGGTGACGAGCAGCTTGGCGATCTCGTCGGCATCGAAAACGGGAGCGGCTCGCACATTGGCGACGACCGGCACGACCGGGTTGTTCTTCTCGACCTTGTCCAGCGCGTGGCGCATGGCATCGGCCGCCGGTGCCATCAGGTCCGAATGGAAGGGTGCGGAGACCGGCAGCATGATGGCGCGCTTGGCTCCCTTTTCCGTGGCGAGCGCCGCAGCCTTCTCGACGGCCGCCTTGGAGCCGGAGATGACGAGCTGGCCGCCGCCATTGTCGTTGGCGATCTGGCAAACACCTTCGGCACGGGCCTCGGTGCAGACCGCATCGACGTCAGCATGTTCGAGCCCGATGATCGCCGCCATGGCGCCCTGCCCGACCGGAACGGCCGACTGCATGGCATCACCGCGGATGCGCAGCAGGCGCGCGGTATCGGCAAGCGAGAACGTGCCGGCAGCGCAGAGGGCGGAATATTCGCCGAGCGAATGGCCGGCGACGTAGGCGACATGATCGGCAAGCTTCAGGCCGCGGGCTTCGAAAACCCGGATCGCCGCCATCGAAACGGCCATCAGCGCCGGCTGCGCATTGGCGGTCAGCGTCAGCGTCTCTTCCGGGCCATTCCACATGATGTCGGAAAGCTTCTGGTCAAGTGCCTCGTCGACCTCTTCGAAGACCGCGCGGGCTTCCGGAAAAGCCTCCGCCAGATCCTTGCCCATGCCGACGGCCTGACTGCCCTGGCCGGGAAACGTGAATGCGATGCTCGCTGCGATAGCCATCACGATGGTTCCTTCCCTTCGTTTTGCTCTCCAATTCACACTTGAGCTTGCCGAGTCAAGGAATCACATCCGCAAAACCGTTGAAAAGCCCGGTTTTTTGCTCTTGCACTGCGATAAAACCCGCTTAAAGTCCCGCCGACTTTTGAGGACGGGACCCTATTTCATGAAATACAAAACTTTGGGCCGCACGGGTTTTTCCGTGTCGGAGATTTGCCTTGGCACGATGACCTGGGGCACGCAGAACACCGAAGCCGAAGCCCATGAGCAGATGGATTATGCATTTGCCAACGGCGTCAACTTCTTCGACACTGCCGAACTTTACCCCACCACGCCCGTTGGCCCGACGACTTATGGCCGCACCGAGGAATATATCGGCACCTGGCTCAAGGCCAATGCTACCAAGCGCAAGGACCTGATCCTCGCTTCCAAGATCGCCGGAAGTGGCCGTCCGCATATCCGCGAAGGTCGCGAGATCTGTGCCGAGACGATCCGCGAAGCCGTCGACGCCAGCCTGAAGCGGCTGCAGACCGACTACCTCGACCTTTACCAGATCCACTGGCCGAACCGCGGCACCTATCACTTCCGTGGCTCTTGGACCTTCGATGCATCCAAGCAGGACCGCGAGAAATCGCTGGCCGACATTGCCGAAATCCTCGAAACGGTCGGCGAACTCGTCAACGCCGGCAAGGTGCGCGCCATCGGCCTTTCCAACGAAAGCGCCTGGGGCACGATGCGCTACCTGCGCCTTGCGGAAGAAAAGGGCTTGCCGCGCGTCGCCTCGCTGCAGAACGAATATAACCTTCTTTATCGCCAGTTCGATCTCGACCTCGCCGAAGTGGCGCATCACGAAGACGTCGGGCTGATGGCCTATTCGCCGCTGGCGGCCGGCCTTCTGACTGGCAAATACCAGAACGGCGCAAAGCCGGAAGGATCGCGAGCCTCGATCAACGGCGATCTCGGCGGTCGCCTCACCCCGAAGCAGGAACCGGCGGTAAAGGACTATCTCGCCGTCGCCGCCAAGCACGGCCTCGACCTCGCCCAGATGGCGCTCGCCTTCTGCCTCACTCGACCCTTCATGACCTCGATCATCATCGGCGCGACCAGCATGGAGCAGCTGAAGACGGATATGGCGTCTGTTGATGTGAAGCTGTCCGAAGAGGTGATGAAGGATATCGCTGCCGTTCACCGGCATTGGCCGATGACGCTCTGAGGCGCCATCAACTAATCACACGTTGCGACCGAGGAGCCGGTTTCAAAATTGTCTCCTCGGTATCTCTCATCAATCGCGAGAAACGCGCAAAGCACTTTTCTTCCTTAATTTTCGGGTGCCCTGAAAGCTCCAAGGCTTTTCTACATTGCTCAACGACATAGTTGACGTGCATCCAAATAAAAACTACTACTTACAATAACAAATCCATACGAATGCACCTTCCGCTATCTGTCAAGCATCAGGATGAATTGTCAAGAAATTGACATCCTGTGGAGGTAATTCCATGCCATATAGTTATACCATTATCGAGGAAGGTAAAAATTTCTTCGCAACTGCGGATGACAAGGAACGTTTTTACGTTGGCACCCGTACTCAATATGAAGGACTTATCGGTCTCTTCAATTTAACTTCGAAGCTTCCCAATCTTGACTTCGACGCGGCGAATTTTCGGGATAAATTCGAATTTTGGGCCGACTTTATCGAGCCCACAGCGTATTGCGAGGGGCGCAATTTCCTCACATTGAATACCTACGACACGGCAGCCTTTACTTTCGGCTTTGGGCAGTTCGCCGCCCATGTCCCAAACGGCGACTTCGTCTGCTACTTCCGGAATTTGCTGACATTCAACGACGCCGGCGACTATTTCCCGGAACTTACTCTTCGGGACGGCCGCATCCATGCCGCCGCCCTTCCCGTTGGTGAGAGCGAGCTCGAAAACGACAAGAGCACCAAAGCCCTTATTGCTTACCTCAATCCGACCCTTCACGCAGTGGAGCATGAAGAAGTTCTCGCTGCGGCGAAATTCATCCATTGGACACACGCATCCGTGGATGCCCGCAATGCACAGGTTTCGCAGATGATCGAGACCTATCGCGGGTTCATGGAGGCTGCCATGAAAAAAGTCGATATGGATCACAGACCTGCGACGCATTGCTGCGTGATGGCCGACATCCTGCATCACGGGAGGGGAGGCAAAAAGACCTGGTCCAAGATCAAGGCCGCATTGGCAAATGCCGATCCGTTCAGTGCCCTCATCGCCATCGGAAATCCCAAATGGGCAGAGCGCACCGCCAAGCTGCGGAGGCATATCGAAGCCAATCCGGAATTTGCGGGAAAGCATTGGAGCAACGCGAAACGCGACTTTGTCTAGGACACTTGCTGAGGAGGAACAGGAAATGGCCAAAACTATTGCGGACTTGTTGAAGGCTGCGGATACCGAATGGAAACACTGGGGTTCGTCCACCTGGAATCTATCCACCGGGAAAGCCAATATCGGTCACATCGATGACGAGTTGAAATTCGCCAAATATGTCATAGAGAACTACAATGCCGTGGGCGGTGGGAAGCCTACTCCCTCGGACATAGCCAAAGACAAATATCCGTGGTCCGCGGTCGGGATGTCTTACGTATTCCACGAGGCAGACTTCAAAAAAGCCGAGTTTCCGTTCGCCCAAAGCCATTCGGTATGGCTGAGAAAGTTCATCAAAGCGCGAAAGAGCGGAATCGCGAACTCGCTCTACCATGGCTACCGCCTTACCGAGGCCGGCGCCTCGCCACAGGTGGGCGATCTCGTCGCTTATGTTCGGGAGGCCGGCACCTTCGACGACGCGCAAAAATACTTCGATGTGACGACGCCGTACATGTCGCATAGCGACCTCGTCGTCGAGCGGCGGCACAACGAAATCGATGTTATCGGCTTCAATGTCCTCGACTCCGTCACCAAAAAGACCATTCCGCTGGATAACAATGGATTTATCGCAGACCGCAAACACAAATGGTTTGTGGTGCTGCGCGCCAAGGCACTCAGCTGATCACATCGCCTCTTGCCATAAGCTCAAAAATCCGTATAAGGCGCCTTGTTCAAAACACCCGGTCTTCTGGCTGGTGGCTGAACGGAGGGCAGGCCTGCCGCAAGCGGGCCGCACGGACCAAAGGGTCCAAGCCTCCCGTGTCTCCGCTCTCGACCGTCTCGATACAACAACTTTTCTTGCCTGGCTTCATCGCCGTCCAGGAGCAGTCGTTGAGGCTTAGCCGCCGAGGTCCGGGTTATGACAACCGCAAGAAAAGGCAAAGCTTACATGGCTCTTTACGAACACGTATTCCTTGCCCGGCAGGATATGTCCGCTCAGCAGGTTGATGCCCTCGTCGAACAGTACAAGGGCGTCCTCGAAGCTAACGGCGGCAAGGTCGGGCGCGTAGAAAACTGGGGCCTCAAGTCCCTAACCTACCGCATCAAGAAGAACCGCAA
This sequence comes from Neorhizobium populisoli, assembly GCF_019430945.1. GTDB lineage: Bacteria > Pseudomonadota > Alphaproteobacteria > Rhizobiales > Rhizobiaceae > Neorhizobium > Neorhizobium populisoli. Next base: position 770,671 of record NZ_JAHYCB010000001.1, read on the forward strand.
GGCTCATTACGCACTGATGGACATCGATGCACCGGCTGCTGCCGTGCATGAGATGGAGCGCCAGATGCGCATCAACGAAGACGTTCTTCGCTACATGACGATCGCCGTCGAGAAGCATGAAGAAGGCGCCTCCGCCATGATGCAGAAGCGCGACCGTGACGACCGTCCGCGCCGCGATGGCGATGATCGTGGCCCGCGCCGCGAATTCGGTGACCGTCCGCCGCGCCGCGAATTCGGTGACCGTCCTCCGCGTGAAGGCGGCTTCGAGCGCGCACCGCGCCCGGACCGTGGTCCCCGCGAAGACCGTGCATAATAGAGCTTAAGGAGAAAACTCAATGGCTGACGCATCTTCTGCTCCGGCACGCCGCCCGTTCCACCGCCGTCGCAAGACCTGCCCCTTCTCGGGCGCAAACGCTCCGCGGATCGACTACAAGGACGTTCGTCTCCTGCAGCGCTACATTTCCGAGCGCGGCAAGATCGTTCCGTCCCGTATCACTGCAGTTTCCCAGAAGAAGCAGCGCGAACTGGCCCAGGCCATCAAGCGCGCCCGCTTCCTCGGCCTGCTGCCTTACGTCGTAGCGTAATTCGAAATACGGACCCGCTGATCGAAAGGTCAGCGGGTCTACTCCCTTTCGCGATGGGCGCGGATCGGAACCTTCAAATCCCATGTTGTGGATGAAGTGCCTGACGCATTGATCAGGTCCCCTCCACTAACTGCTTGAACAAGCAGGACAGCGAGACCCGTGACGAACAATCTTAGGACCGTGCTGCCCACCGGCATTCTCGCCGGCATCGTCGCCACCTTGCTTGTGCTGGGTGCGAGTGCGCAGTCGTTTGTCTCGTCCATCCTCTATGCAGCTTCCGCGTTGCCTATCCTAATCGCCGGCCTTGGCTGGGGTAACCGGGCCGCAATTACAGGCATTGTGACCGCTGCAATTCTCAGCGCCATTCTGGTCTCCCCTCAATTTGCGCTCACGATGGCAATCTTCGCCATGATCCCCGCCGGCTGGCTTTCCCACCTGGCGAATCTTGCGCGTCCGGCCTCGGAACTCGGAGGTCCGGACAACCTAATGGCCTGGTATCCGATTTCGGATATCATGCTGCATCTGTGCGGCGTGGTTACGGTTGCGATGGTCGTACTTGGAGTGACCATCGGCTACGGTCCTGAACTCGTCGGCCAGTTGGTCGACGTGATGGCTGAAGCTTACCGGGCGGAAGGCGTGGAATTTCCGGGCGACCCGGCTACTAACAAAGCGATGGTACTGCTGCTGTTGCCACTCGTGCAGGGTGGCACCTGGGTCATGCTGCTGTTCGCAGCCTTCTACATCGCAGTCAGGATCGTCTCTCGCTCGGGCCGGGCACTGCGTCCTCGCGAGGATATGCCGTCGGCGCTGCGAATGAACCGTCATGCAATCTTCGCATTCCTTACCGGAATCGTGCTGATGTTTGTCGGCGGCGTCCCGGCGCTGGTCGGCGCAACGATCTGCGGCACCTTCGGCGGCGGGTTCCTGATGGCCGGCTTTGCGTCGATCCACTTCCGCACCCAGGGTAAGGATTGGCGTCTGCCGGTCCTGATCCTCTGCTACCTGTCCTGCGTGGTGACCCTCTTCACGCTGCCGATCCTGGCGATTGTAATCCTCGGACTTGCCGACACGCGGCGGACGATTGCACTGACACCGGTCAAGGGCGCCTCTGCCCCCGCGACCGACACACCTGACAACAAGAACTGAGACTAGAAAGGAAATACAACATGCAAGTCATCCTGCTTGAACGCGTACCGAAGCTTGGCCAGATGGGCGAAGTCGTGAAGGTTCGCGACGGTTTTGCCCGTAACTTCCTGCTGCCGCAGGGCAAGGCGCTCCGCGCCAACGACGCCAACAAGAAGCGTTTCGACTCCGAGCGCGCCACGCTCGAAGCTCGTAACCTCGAGCGCAAGTCCGAAGCCCAGAAGGTTGCCGAAGTTCTCGACGGCAAGACCTTCATCATGGTTCGCTCCGCCGGCGAAACCGGCCAGCTCTACGGTTCGGTCGCTGCCCGCGATATCGTCGATGCGCTTGCTGCCGAAGGCTTCAACATCGGCCGCAACCAGGTCGACCTCAACACGCCGATCAAGAACATCGGCCTGCATAAGGTTGTCCTGCACCTGCATTCGGAAGTCGAAATCACCGTCGAGCTGAACGTTGCCCGTTCGCCGGAAGAAGCCGAACGCCAGACCAAGGGCGAAAGCCTCACCTCCGCTGACGCCATCTACGGCATCGACGAAGATGCGCTGCGTCCGGAAGACTTCTTCGATCCGGAAGCCGATGGCGTCGAAGACGACGAATAAGCAATTTCCCGCAAGGGTTTTGATAGAGCGCCCGGTCCTCACGGCCCGGGCGTTTTTTTGTCTTTTTTGCGTGTAGACTGCGTCTAGCGTCAGGCGACTCACACGATCACACAGTCAACGGGATTTGTCGCTTTATTGGGCTTTTTGTTTTGTGTTCTCCGCCCGCTCTGTGGATAGCTGTGGGAATCGAGATTCCGCGCGGCCGACCGTTTCGCCTCGGCGCTTAAGTCTTTAAGACCGGAATCTTACAGCATGTCGCGCAAAAAAATGTGCCGCGGTTTTGCGATAGCGACATGCGAAACAAAAGCTGAAGCGCATGGAGCGATCTTTAAGATCGCGACGCGCTTTTGACGGACAGGACGGATAAAAAGACATGAACGACGCCGTGCGCAAGCTCGCCAATCCCCAGCCGGCAGAGCCGCATTATCGTGAAGCTCCGAACAATATCGAAGCCGAACAGGCGCTTCTCGGCGCGATCCTGGTCAACAACGATGCCTATTACCGCGTCTCCGACTTCCTGAAGCCGCCGCATCTCTATGAGCCACTGCACCGGAAGATCTTCGAGGTGGCCGGCGATATCATCCGCATGGGCAAGACCGCCAACCCGGTCACCATCAAGACCTTCCTGCCGGCCGACGACAAGGTGGGCGACATGACAGTCGCGCAATATCTGGCGCGTCTCGCCTCCGAAGCCGTTTCGATCATCAACGCGGAAGATTATGGCCGGGCGATCTACGACCTGGCGCTGCGCCGCGCTCTGATCCAGATCGGCGAGGATGTCGTCAACATCGCTTATGACGCGCCGCTCGACATGCCGCCGCAGACGCAGATCGAGGATACCGAGCGCCGCCTGTTCGAACTGGCCGAGACCGGCCGTTACGACGGCGGCTTCCAGTCCTTCAACGATGCGGTAGCTCTCGCAATCGACATGGCAGGCGCCGCCTTCGAGCGCGACGGCAATCTTTCCGGCATTTCCACCGGCATCATGTCGCTCGACGCCCGCATGGGCGGGTTGCAGCGTTCCGACTTGATCGTGCTTGCGGGACGTCCCGGCATGGGCAAGACCTCGCTTGCCACCAACATCGCCTACAATATCGCCGCGGCTTACGAGCAGGACGTCAATCCGGACGGATCCTTCAAGGCCAAGAACGGCGGCGTCGTCGGCTTCTATTCGCTCGAAATGTCGTCAGAACAGCTCGCCACGCGTATCATCTCCGAGCAGACGGAAGTCTCCTCCTCGAAGATTCGCCGCGGCGACATTACCGAAGCGGATTTCGAAAAGCTCGTCGCCTGCAGCCAGATGATGCAGAAGGTGCCGCTGTTCATCGACCAGACCGGTGGTATCTCGATCGCCCAGCTTTCCGCCCGCGCCCGCCGTCTGAAGCGCCAGCGCGGCCTTGATTGCTTGGTGGTGGACTATATCCAGCTGATGACCGGCGCCGGCAAGGGCGACAACCGCGTGCAGGAAATCACCCAGATCACCACGGGTCTGAAGGCGCTCGGCAAGGAACTGAACGTGCCGATCATCGCGCTGTCGCAGCTTTCCCGTCAGGTCGAAAGCCGCGAAGACAAGCGCCCGCAGCTCTCCGACCTTCGCGAATCCGGTTCGATCGAGCAGGACGCCGACGTGGTGCTCTTCGTGTTCCGCGAGGAGTATTACGTCAAGAACATGGAGCCACGCGACCTTTCTGATCCGAAATACCCGGAATGGGAAACGCTGATGGACAAGGTGAAGGGCACCGCGGACGTGATCATCGCCAAGCAGCGCCACGGACCGACCGGCACCGTCAAGCTCGCCTTCCAGTCTGAATTCACGCGCTTCGCCGATCTGGCCGAACCGAGCTTCAGCCAGTATGAAGAGCATTGAGATCGTTCTCGTTTGAGTGGAAGCTTTTAAAAGATTGTGCAGCGCGAAGGAATTTCGCGCTGTCGTCTTTTTCCTGCCTTCGAAAACGGTAGGATCGCAGGAACCTTCCTATGCGCGGCGAGCCATGATGACCGATTTCGACAGCGACATTTCCTTCTCCGACGATTTCGACATCGCGCCCGTGCGGCTGACAGTCGATCTCGGTGCGCTGGCCGATAACTGGCGGACCATGGCCAAGCGGTCCGGTAACGCCCGCACAGCTGCCGTGGTTAAGGCCGATGCCTATGGCCTGGGCTTGGAGGACTGCGGCACGGCGCTTTACGAAGCCGGCGCCCGCGACTTCTTCGTCGCGGTGATGCAGGAAGGCGTGACCCTGCGCACCTATGCGCCGGATGCGCGGATCTTTGTACTTTCCGGCATCTGGCCCGGCCAGGAAGGGTTGTTCTACGAGCATGGGCTCGTGCCGGTGCTGGCGTCAGAAGAGCAGCTTGCCTTCTGGATGTCGGTCACGGCGGAACTCGGCGATCACCCCTGCGCCCTGCATGTCGATACCGGCTTCAACCGGCTCGGCCTGCCGCTCGAGGAGGCGATCGCTTTTGCCGACGACGTCTCCCGGCCGGCGAGCTTTTCGCCGGTTCTCGTCATCTCGCATCTGCATAGCGGCGACAGCCCCTCCTCCGATCTCAACCAACGGCAGCTCGAAGCCTTCCGACGCGTCGCCGAAGCATTCGAGGGCATCGAGACAAGCTTCGCCGCCTCGGCCGGCATCTTCCTTGGTTCCGACTATCATTTCGACCTCACCCGCCCCGGCATCGCGCTTTATGGCGGCGAAGCCGTGAACGGCGTGCCGAACCCAATGAAACCGGTCGCGGCCGCCGAGGCCCGCATCATCCAGATCCGCGATGCGAAAAAGGGCGAGACGGTGAGTTATGGCGGCACCTATCAGCTCGCCCGCGACAGCCGCCTGGCGATCGTTTCCGCCGGTTATGCCGACGGTTACCTGCGTTCGCTTTCCGGCTCCGGCGTGCCGGTGCGCCAGACCGTGAAGGACGGCGCCTTCGGGTTCGTTGCGGGACACAAGGTCCCGGTCATCGGCCGCATCACCATGGATCTGACGATCTTCGACGTGACCGACATTCCGGAAGACCATGTCCATGCCGGCGACTATGTGGAACTCTTCGGCCGGAACGTGCCGCTCGACGACATCGCGCGAGCCGGCGGCACGATCGGCTACGAACTCTTGACCGGTCTCGGCTTGCGTTACGAGCGCCGGTATATCTATCCCGACGATTGAGTTTCGTTGCGCGCCCCCTTGGAAGCGGGAAAACGGCATGCTAAAAGAGAACAAAAGGAGATCGAAATGACCGAGATCCATCTCAGTGACAAAGATAAGTCTTTCATCGAAGAGCAGGTAAGGGCCGGAACCTACAAAGACGCCGACGAGGTTGTTGCGGCTGGATTGAGCCGTCTTGGAAGTGAGAACGAACTCTTGAGTGAAATGATCGCGGAAGCCGATGCTCAATTCGAAAGAGGGGAATACCGTACGTTTACCACCGCAGACGCCCTTGCCGATTCCATCATCGAACGGGGGATGCGGATATTAAACCGAAAGAGCTGATTTATTCCCCGCTTGCCGACCAGGATCTTCTCAATATTTTTCTCTACATCGCCGCAGATGATCCAGTGGCAGCTTCGCACTTTGTTCGCGAACTGACGAGAAAGATGGAGTGGGTTGCGCTAAGCAGCTTTCCGGGCGTGCCTCGCGATGAACTTTCTCAGGGCTTGAAAGCTCTCCCCTACCGCAACCGATGCATATATTTCCGCACGACTGAAACAACGGTGAGGATACTTCGTGTCCTTCATGGCCATCAGAATGTTTCGGCGGATTATTTCAAGACCGAAGAAATCTGATCCACATGGCAAAACCCAAAACCCAATTCGTGTGCCAGAACTGCGGCACGGTGCATAACCGCTGGGCCGGCAAGTGCGATGGCTGCGGCGAGTGGAATACGATCGTCGAGGAAGACCCGATGGGCGGCATCGGGAGCGGTCCCGGCAAGGTGCCGAAGAAAGGCCGCGCGGTGGCGTTGACGACGCTTTCCGGCGAGACGGAAGAAGCGCCTCGGGTCTTTACCGGCATTTCCGAACTGGACCGGGCGACCGGCGGCGGGTTCGTGCGTGGTTCGGCGGTTCTGATCGGCGGCGATCCGGGCATCGGCAAATCCACACTGCTGATGCAGGCGGCCGCGGCCCTTTCCCGTCGCGGGCATCGGATCATCTATGTTTCGGGCGAAGAGGCGGTGGCGCAGGTGCGTCTGCGCGCCCAGCGGCTCGGCGCAGCCGATTCGGATGTGCTGCTTGCCGCCGAGACGAATGTGGAGGACATCCTCGCCACGATCTCGGAAGGCAAGCGGCCGGACCTCGTCATCATCGATTCCATTCAGACGCTGTGGAGCGATACGGCCGATTCTGCGCCGGGAACCGTCACGCAGGTGCGCACCGGCGTGCAAGCCATGATCCGGTTCGCCAAGCAGACGGGCGCGGCCATGGTTCTGGTCGGCCACGTCACCAAGGAAGGCCAGATCGCCGGTCCGCGCGTCGTCGAGCATATGGTCGACGCCGTTCTCTATTTCGAAGGCGACCGCGGCCATCATTACCGCATCCTGCGCACTGTGAAGAACCGATTCGGACCGACCGACGAGATCGGCGTGTTTGAAATGTCGGATCGGGGCCTGCGCGAAGTCTCCAACCCGTCCGAACTCTTTCTCGGCGAGCGTAATGCCAAGTCGCCGGGTGCGGCGGTGTTTGCCGGCATGGAAGGAACCCGGCCGGTTCTGGTCGAGGTTCAGGCACTGGTAGCGCCGACGTCTCTCGGCACACCGCGCCGCGCCGTCGTCGGCTGGGATTCGTCGCGGCTTTCGATGATCCTTGCGGTGCTGGAGGCCCATTGCGGCGTCCGGCTCGGTCAACATGACGTCTATCTGAACGTTGCTGGCGGCTATCGCATTTCCGAACCGGCGGCCGATCTGGCAGTCGCCTCCGCACTTGTCTCGTCGCTGGCCGGCGTCGCACTTCCGGCGGATTGCGTCTATTTCGGAGAAATCAGCCTTTCGGGTGCGGTTCGCCCCGTGTCGCAGACGGCGCAGCGGGTGAAGGAGGCGGAGAAGCTCGGCTTTGCGCAGGCCACCCTGCCCGCAAGTTCTGCGGAAGTGTCGAAAGGGTCCGGCAGTCGCCTGGCGGAGATCGAAGACCTGCCGGATCTGGTCGCGAGAATTGCCGGATCACGGAAGAATTTGGGACAACCTCCTGCGGAAGATGATTGATCTTCCGTTAATACGCCTCGTGATGTATGACGGCTGCCGTGAGACCGTGTTCGACGGCGGCTCGCGTCTCGAATGGCGCAAAATCGCAGTCGGCTGAGTTGGTCCGCGAACGGGAAGTCTGGAGTAGTTCTTATATGCCCATCACGATTTTCGACGGTATCGTCATCGGCGTGACGCTGTTTTCCGCCGTGCTCGCCATGGTTCGCGGTTTTTCGCGGGAAGTGCTGTCGATCGCAAGCTGGGTGGGCTCGGTCGCCGCCGCCTATTATCTCTATCCGCTGCTGCTTCCTTACGCCAAGAACTACACGGCCGATGAGCGTATCGCGATTGCAGGCTCTGCCGGCGTCATCTTCCTGATCGCGCTGATCATCATCTCGTTCATCACCACGCGGATCGCCGATTTCATCATCGACAGCCGCATCGGCGCGCTGGATCGCACGCTCGGCTTCCTGTTCGGTGCCGCTCGCGGCATCCTGCTTCTCGTCGTTGCGGTCGGCTTCTTCAACTGGCTCGTTTCGCCGGATCGCCAGCCCGTCTGGGTCACGCAGGCGAAATCGAAGCCTTTCCTCGACACGCTGGTCGCCCGCCTCGAAGCGGTTCTGCCCGCCGATATCGAGCCGCAGATTCGCGCCCGTATCCTCGGCAAGGAGGCAGCCCCCGGCACAGGTCAGGACCAGCCGCCGGCCGAAGACGCGCCTGCAGCAAATAATTGACGATAACTTGCGCTTGATGCAGCGCAAAACATCACCATTTGTGCTAGTATTCGCAATCAGGTGAGAAACAGGCTGGCTTCCGGGGACAAAGTTCCCGGCCGGCCTTTCCATTTTTCCGAAACGGACATGTTGTCCAGAAGGATTAGGGCCAAGATGAGTGAGCCGGTTTCCGAGACGTTCGACCTCAAACAAGTCAACGAATGGGATTTCGATACACTTCGCGAGGAATGCGGTGTTTTCGGCATTCTCGGACATCCGGACGCGGCGACGCTGACTGCGCTCGGTCTGCACGCGCTCCAGCATCGCGGCCAGGAAGCCGCCGGTATCGTCTCCTTCGACGGCCTGCGCTTCCATTCGGAACGACGCATGGGCCTCGTCGGCGACCATTACACCGATCCGGCGACGCTTGCGAAACTGCCCGGCAATATCGCCATCGGCCATAACCGCTATTCGACGACCGGCGAAGTGGCGCTGCGCAACGTCCAGCCGCTGTTTGCGGAACTGGAAGTCGGCGGCATCGCCATCGCTCACAACGGCAATTTCACCAACGGCCTGACGCTGCGCCGCCAGTTGATCGCCGGTGGCGCCATTTGTCAGTCGACGTCCGATACCGAAGTCGTGCTGCACCTCATCGCCCGCTCCCGCTACACATCCACGGCCGACCGCTTCATCGATGCGATCCGCCAGATGGAAGGCGGTTATTCGATGCTGGCGATGACCCGCACCAAGCTGATCGCCGCCCGCGACCCCACCGGCATTCGTCCGCTGGTCATGGGGGAGCTGGACGGCAAGCCGATCTTCGCGTCGGAAACCTGCGCGCTCGACATTATCGGCGCGAAATACGTTCGCGACGTTGAGAACGGCGAAGTCATTATCTGCGAAATCCAGCCGGACGGTTCGGTGGCCATCGATGCCCGCAAGGCCGGCAACGGCCAGCCGGAGCGGCTCTGCCTGTTTGAATATGTCTATTTCGCCCGCCCAGATTCGGTCGTCGGCGGCCGCTCGGTCTATGTTGCCCGCAAGAACATGGGTATCAACCTTGCCAAGGAATCGCCGGTCGAGGCCGATGTCGTTGTGCCTGTGCCGGACGGCGGCACGCCGGCTGCTCTCGGCTTCGCGCAGGAAAGCGGCATTCCGTTCGAATACGGCATCATCCGCAACCATTATGTCGGCCGCACCTTTATCGAACCGACGCAGCAGATCCGCGCCTTCGGCGTCAAACTGAAGCATTCCGCCAACCGCGCGATGATCGAGGGCAAGCGCGTCGTGCTGGTCGACGATTCGATCGTCCGCGGCACGACCTCGCTGAAAATCGTCCAGATGATCCGCGATGCCGGCGCCAAGGAAGTGCATTTCCGCGTCGCCAGCCCGATGATCTATTATCCGGACTTCTACGGCATCGACACGCCGGATCGCGACAAGCTGCTGGCCAACCAGTACGATACGCTGGAAGCCATGTGCAAATATATCGGCGCAGACAGCCTGGAATTCCTGTCGATCAACGGTCTCTATCGCGCCGTCGGCGGCGAAGACCGCAACGCCGCGCGGCCGCAGTTCACCGACCACTATTTCACCGGTGACTATCCGACCCGCCTTCTCGACAAGGACGGCGAGACGATGGGCCGCAAGGTTTCGGTTCTGGCCAGCAACGGCTGAGCCGCGCTCAGATCACGCTTCCATCCTGGGCGCTGACGCGGCTGAGCGTCTCGCCGTTGCGATAGACGATCTGCAGACCGTGTTCCGGTTCCCAGGCGCAATCGCAGATCAACGAGATATAGATCGAAGGCTCGCCTTCAGTCTGGTCTCGGGTGATCTGTAGCGCCTGGCAATCGACGAAGCGCCAGATGCCGGAAGCGTCGGTCATTTCCGCCATCTGCCTGTCCTCGTCGGTTTCCGCACCAACCGCTTCCAGGAACTCGCGGCAGTTATCGAGAACCAACGGCGCCGCGGCATCGCGATCCTCGGCCTTGAGGGCGAGGAAATTCCGCATGGCCATATCGATTGCGGCGACATCATCGCCAGAGATATCGAAGAGCTGCGTTTCGACGCTTTTTCCATCGAAATAAGGAATGGCGATCTTTTTCGCCTCCCAGATATCGCCGAACTCATCCGGTTTTATTCTGCCGAGCGTTTTCGAGGTGAAAGCCTTCGGCCTGATCCGCGCGACCGGCACGTTAAATTCATTGGTCAGGCCGTCGAATGCGGCAAGGCGCTCCGCCTCGGTCCTCCCGGTCCATTCGATCATCTTCTGGCCGAGTTCCTGCATATTGGTCTTTATCGTTCCGTTTTCCGTATCGATTTCGAAAAACACGACGGGATCGATCGCCACTATTCGCAATGCCCGGTATTCATGGCTGGCGGGGATGTGGAAATGGATTTCCGAGAACATCTCGCCGACCTTCAGAACATATCCGATCTCGCCGCCGGGATCCGGTCTGGCGTTCCATTGGGGATGCGATGGGAGGATGGCTGCGAGGATCTTTCTGTCCCTGTCGCAACATGAAAGCGGTGTGGTGCCCAGGAACTCGGCCATCGCATCGGGCTCGCCTTCGAGAATATCCTGCAGGACGATCTGTGCTTCCATGCCGTTCTCGTCTCTCCCCATGAAAAGTTCGAAGGCAATGTGGGGCTCGCAAGGCGGGCAGCAAGGGTTCGAGTTCGCCTGTTCCACAGGTTGAAGACTTGCGCCGGTCCAAAGCCTGTGACAATCGTCGGGACAAGACAGCAACCGACATGGCGGCCTGTGGAATATCCACGCATCGCCCAGGATGGAAAGAACGCATGAGCATCGATCTTAAAGGCCGGATCGCGCTGGTGACCGGCGCATCGCGCGGCATCGGCTATTTCACCGCACTCGCCCTTGCCAAGGCCGGCGCGCATGTGATCGCGACCGCCCGCACGGTCGGCGGCCTGGAAGAACTCGACGATGCGATCAAGGCGGTCGGCGGTACCGCCACGCTCGTTCCGTTCGATATTACCGACATGGCGGCGATCGACCGTCTCGGTGCCTCGATCTTCGAACGCTGGGGCAAGCTCGACATTCTCGTCGCCAATGCCGGCATCCTCGGCGTCATCTCGCCGCTCGGTCATATCGAGGCGAAGGTGTTCGACAAGGTGATGCTGACCAACGTAACCGCCACCTGGCGGCTGATCCGCTCGGTCGAGCCGCTGCTGACCAAGTCGGATGCCGGCCGCGCGCTGATCCTGTCCTCCGGTGTCGCCTCCAAGGCTCCGGCCTTCTGGGGTGCCTATTCGATCTCCAAGGCTGCCGTCGAGAACATGGCCCGTATCTGGGCCGCAGAGACCGACCATACGTCGCTCAAGGTAAACATCATCAATCCCGGCGCCACCCGCACGGCGATGCGTGCCCAGGCCGTGCCGGGCGAAGACCCGGAAACCCTGCCGCATCCGTCCGAAGTCGCGGAAAAGATCCTTTTCCTCGCCTCCCCCGATCTGCAGGACAGCGGCCGGCTGTTCGTGGTGCGCGACAACAAGTTCGTGGATTTCCGGGCGCCGGAGTGAGCTTCAACCTTTGTTGAAGCTAAGCAATCCTTTCCACTCGGCATTTCTGGCATAATGGATAGGTTTCCAGGAACGTCGTCAGCCGATCGTGCATGACGGAGAAGTCCGTACCGTACATATAGAGCGCGGTCTCTTGCGCTCCCTGCCAATGGCTGCTGACTCGACCCACGCCCTCCAGCAAGCGGTTGCACTCTCGGTAGACATGATTTGAGTCGCAGGTCGTATAGATATCTCGTGGCAAATCGGTTCCATTCAGGTAGAGGCCTAACCCGTGCTGACGGCCAAATTCGACGACCGTTTGGTCCGGAAGCCGTAGACGAGACCCCACCGGCGCAAGCATTGCTTCGAATGCCCGCGTGACCGTCGCCGCAATCTCGGCGGAGAGATCATCGACTTCGATATCGATATCCTCTGGCTCCCCTTCATTTGTCATCAATGTACCACCGCCGACGACGCGGATATTCAACCCCAATCTTTTCATGGTGTCGTCGAATGCATCTTCGATTTCCCCTCTGTCGAGCGGCTGCAGCCGAGCGTTCAATGTTGCCACAAGCATGGGTTTCGTCTTGGGCTTTTTTGAAAATAATCCGAACATCGGCCTGCCTGAAGGTTGCGAAACACAACCTGTATTCGGACGCTGTTGAGGTCAAGCTTTAACGTCCGTATTGTCGTTCGAAGCCCCATTTGCCTTTTCACTCAGCCGATCGGCATGGCTGCGCAAACTGTCGCTCAGCTTGCGCAATTGCTCCTCATCCAGCTTCTCGATACCGATGAATTCGTTGGCGGCGTGGCTTGAGAGGATGAGTTCGTCCAGTTTCGTCTGCACCGCTTCGCTGTCGCGGTTCTGGGAATTCTGCAGCACGAAGACCATCAGGAAGGTGATGATCGTCGTGCCGGTATTGATCACCAGCTGCCAGGTTTCCGAAAAACCGAAAAAGGGGCCGCTGATCCCCCATATCAGGACAAGCACGAAAGCCGCCACGAAGGTGACCGGCTTGCCGGCCCACGCCGAGACGGTGCTGGAGAAGATATCGAAGATGTTGTGGTGCTTTTGCTGGCTGGCCATGTGCTGCACATCCGGTAGGCGGATCGGTGCAGAATAACGTGCGATCTGCGAGAATGATCCGCGCAAAGACCGATAGTCATATTCCCGCATCAATGCCAATCGGACGTTCCGATAGTCATATATAAAATCGCGATTTCCGCTATGCTGAAGTGCCTGCGATAGAGCGCAGGACTTTCATTTCCTGGGGGAAATTCCAATGCGAAATATTGCCTTCTATTTCTTCGCCGCCGCGGTGCTCTGTGTCACCTGCGGCATGTTCTGGGGCATTCACATGGCGATCTCCGGCGATCACACCATGGCGCCGGCGCACGCGCACCTGAACCTAGTCGGCTGGACGACAATGGGCCTGTTCGGGCTCTATTACACCGTGACGCCGGCAGCCGCCGAAACGACGCTGGCCAAGGCGCATTTCGGCTTCGCCGTACTCGGTGTCCTCTGTATCGTGCCGGGCATCGCGCTTGCCGTCTGGGGCAGCGGCGAGGCGCTGGCCGCGATCGGCTCGATCCTGACCGTCATCTCCATGCTGATCTTCCTCGTCACCGTCTTCAGGAACGGCATCGGCCGCAGGACTGCGTAATATCGCATCCGGCGCGGGCGGAAGGCCTTGACCAAAGCCCCTGCCCGCGCCATAAACCTGCGCATGAAAACGGCGATTTCCATTTGTGGGATCATTATTCGCTAGCGTTCGCGCTGGCCCGGCCGTTTTCGTCTCTCGAAAAGCCTTGAAGACAAACGACCCGGTCCGGCCGGACAGTTGGCGTGCGAAACTTTGGCGCCGCGCAGGTTTTTGGGAGACTACCGATGAGCTTTTCGCTCAAGCTCTACAACACGCTGACCAGAGAAAAACAGGCGTTTTCGCCGATCGATGCCACCAATGTGCGCATGTATGTCTGCGGCCCGACGGTCTATGACTATGCCCATATCGGCAATGCCCGCCCGGCAATCGTCTTCGATACGCTCTACCGGTTGCTTCGGCATGTCTATGGTGAGAACCACGTCACCTATGCCCGCAACATCACCGACGTGGACGACAAGATCAACGCCCGAGCCCTCAGGGATCATCCCGGCCTGCCGCTCAACGACGCGATCCGTCTCGTGACGGAAAAGACCGAGACGCAGTATCACGAGGATACGACAGCGCTCGGCTGCCTGACGCCGACTGTCGAGCCGCGCGCCACCGACAATATTCCGCAGATGATCGACATCATCGAGAAGCTGATCGCCCGCGGCCATGCCTATGTGGCGGCAAGTGAAGTGCTGTTCGATACAAAGTCGATGCTGGATTATGGCCAGCTTTCCAAACGGCCGCTCGACGAGCAGCAGGCCGGCGCCCGCGTGGCGGTCGATGCCCACAAGAAAAACCCCGGCGACTTCGTGCTTTGGAAGCTTTCCTCTCACAACGAACCCGGCTGGGAAAGCCCCTGGGGACGCGGCCGGCCGGGCTGGCATATCGAATGCTCGGCGATGAGCCAGCGTTATCTCGGCGAAGTGTTCGACATCCATGGCGGCGGGCTGGACCTGATCTTCCCGCACCATGAGAACGAGATCGCCCAGTCGCGTTGCGCGCATGGCACGCAGGTGATGGCGAATGTCTGGATGCATAATGGCTTCGTGCAGGTCGAAGGCCGCAAGATGTCGAAGTCCGACGGCAATTTCATCACCATCTACGACCTTCTGCACACCGAAACCTTCGGCGGCCGCCAATGGCCGGGCGAAGTGCTGCGGCTTGCCATGCTGATGACCCATTATCGCGAGCCGATCGACTTTTCGCTGAAGCGGCTGGAAGAAGCAGAGCGCCTCATCGCCAAGTGGCCGGCAGCGGAAGTTTCCGGCGCCGCACCCTGCGATACCGTCCTCAATGCGCTTGCCGACGATCTCAACACGGTCGCGGCCGTGCAGGCTCTGCATGCGCTGGCGCAGGAAGCCAATGTCGATGCGATGGTTCTGCCGGTTTTTGCCGCCAGCGCCGCCCTGCTGGGCGTCCTGCCGAAAAAGGCGGAGATCGACCAGGCCGTGGCTTCTGCTATCGATACGCTGGTCGAGATGCGGCTCGAAATGCTGAAGGCCAAGAACTTCCCGGAAGCCGACCGCATCCGCAACGAACTGTCCGAAAAAGGCATCCAGCTGAAGGACGGCAAGGATGCGGCGACCGGAGAACGCGTGACGACCTGGGAATTGAAGCGTTAAGCTGCACCGTCAAACCTTGGAGGAGGAACACATGATCGATCACATGGGCATCAAGGTCGCGGATTTCGACCGCGCCAGGGCTTTCTACGACGCGGCCTTCGCACCGCTCGGCGCCTCGTTCCTCTACATGGTGCCGGGGGAATATACCGGCGGCGTCAAGGTCGGTGGGTATGGCCGGGAGCGGCCGATCTACTGGCTGCACGAGGCAGCACCGGCCGAGGGACATTCGCAGCATGTGGCGTTTTCGGCGCGCAATCGTGGTGAAGTCGATGCGTTTTACGCGGCAGCACTCGCGGCCGGCGGACGCGATAACGGCGCGCCGGGGCTGCGGGCGCATTACCATCCGAATTACTACGGGGCGTTTGTGTTCGATCCGGACGGCAATAATATCGAGGCGGTTTGCCATTCGGCGGAATAGGCGCGTCTAGACCAGCACGGTGATGGATTTGGTGACTGTCGATACCCCCCTCTGCCCTGCCGGGCATCTCCCCCTCAAGGGGGAAGATTGGCTGGGCGTGCCGGTTTCCCGATATCTCGATCTGTCGTCGCCGGCTCAAGCATTCAGCATATTTTCCATGGACACAATCAACGTCCTATCGGCGATTGCGACTCTGGATGCAGGCAGACGCGCTTGCTACTATCCAATCTCCCCCCTTGAGGGGGAGATGTCCGGCAGGACAGAGGGGGGTAAGCCCAGGGTAAAGCGCCACAAGGAGCATGACATGCCACATGCCTCCGTACCTCCTAAGAGCCGAGCGAATGCGCGCCGGATGCGGAAAGTCTTGACCGAGGCTGAACTAAAGCTCTGGAACGAGTTACGCGCACATCGACTGATGGGATTGAGTTTCCGCAGGCAGCTTCCGATTGCTGGTTACATCGCTGATTTCGCCTGTCCCGCCCGAAAGCTCATCATTGAACTCGATGGTTCCCAGCACGGCGAAGATAGCGGTGCCACCTACGATGCCATCCGTACCGCGCACCTGGAGAAGCTCGGCTGGACGATCCTCCGCTTCTGGAACGACGACGTCCTCAAAGACATCGACAATGTCTGCCTGCATATCGTCACAACCGTCGAGGAGCCCCGTCCATGACCCTCATCCATACCGGCGGATGCCAATGTGGTGCCGTTCGCTACCGGGCGGAGGGCGAGCTTGGGTTTCCGCATCTTTGCCACTGCCGCATGTGCCAGAAAGCGGCGGGGAATTATTTCATGTCGTTCGGCGGCGCGATGCGGGAGAATTTCTCCCTTACCCGTGGCGAGCCGGCCTGGTTCCACTCTTCGGAGACGGTGAAGCGCGGGTTTTGCGCCGAATGCGGCACGCCGCTGTTTTATGATGGCGGCGCGGGGCATATCAGCATCACGCTCGGTTCGCTGGATGATCCGCAGGCCGTCAAGCCGGCGATGCAGACCAATCTTGCCCATAAGATGAGCTGGTTCGGCAAGCTCGATACGCTGCAGCACGAGGCCGGCATGGACATGACGGCGGATGAGGAGACGGTGATCCGCGCCAGCACGCGCCAGCATCCGGATCACGATACCGACCAGTGGCCGCCTCAGGTTTCGGAGGGCAAACCATGACCGAGACCGTCAGGGCCGGCGGCTGCCAATGCGGTGCGATCCGTTTTCGGCTGGAGGGCGAACCATCGGATTCGTCAATCTGCCATTGCCGCATGTGCCAAAAGGCGTTCGGCGCCTATTACGCGCCGCTGGTCGCGACCGGCGAAGGTAAGTTTAGCTGGACGCGCGGCACGGTAAAATATTTCCAGTCGTCCAACCATGTGAAGCGCGGCTTCTGCGCCGATTGCGGCACGCCGATGACCTATGAGGCGGCGGACGGTATCGGCATTTCCGCCGGCAGTTTCGACGATCCGGCCTCGCTGCCGCCCGTCATGCAGTTCGGCATCGAAGGCAAGCTGCCTTTCGTCGACAGGCTGCACGAACTGCCCGAGCGGCACACGATGGACGATATCGACAAGGCGCCGTTTCTCGGCGACATCGTCTCCTACCAGCATCCCGACCACGATACGGATCAATGGCCGCCGGAAAGCGGACACTCGCGACACAGTTCCATGGAGAGCAAAGAATGACCGACACGATCAGAACAGGCGGCTGCCAGTGCGGCGCCGTGCGCTTCCGCATCCATGGCGAACTCGGCCGCGCCTCGATCTGCCATTGCCGCATGTGCCAGAAGGCCTTTGGCGGCTTTTTCGGGCCGCTGGTTTCGGCACCGAAGGACGGTGTCGAATGGAGCCGCGGCGAACCGAAATATTTCCAGTCCTCGATCAATATCGATCGCGGCTTCTGCGCCGATTGCGGAACACCGCTGACCTATCGTTATCCCGGCGGGCTGGAACTGGCGATCGGCGCCTTCGACGACCGAGACGATCTGGCGCCGAAAATCCAGGTCAATTACTCCACGCATCTGCCGTGGGTCACGACGATTTTCGACCAACCGATCCGCGATGCGGTCGAGGATGCGGTCAAGCAGGAGCAGATCATCTCCTTCCAGCATCCCGATCATGATACCGAAAACTGGCCGGCAAGGGGGCTGCATCTGTGACCGAAGTTCTGCGCACGTTTTA
The DNA here is from genome assembly GCF_019430945.1 of Neorhizobium populisoli. GTDB lineage: Bacteria > Pseudomonadota > Alphaproteobacteria > Rhizobiales > Rhizobiaceae > Neorhizobium > Neorhizobium populisoli. Next base: position 788,258 of record NZ_JAHYCB010000001.1, read on the forward strand.
TCCGGAAATCGAACCCTATGAGAGCGGCCAGCTCGATGTCGGCGACGGCCATGTGATCTATTGGGAACGGGTCGGCACGAAGGGCGCGAAGCCCGCCGTCATCCTGCATGGCGGACCGGGCGGCGGCTGCACACCGGCCCAGCGGCGGATGTATGATCCGGCACTTTACGACGTGCTGCTGTTCGACCAGCGCGGCTGCGGCCGCTCGACGCCGCATGCCTCGCTCGACGCCAACACGACCTGGCACCTGGTCGCCGATATCGAGCGGCTGCGGGAACTGATGGGCGTCGACAAATGGCAGGTGTTCGGCGGTTCGTGGGGGTCGACGCTGGCGCTCGCCTATGCGGAAACCCACCCGGAACGCGTCACCGAACTCCTGGTGCGCGGCATCTACACGCTGACCCGGCCGGAGCTCGACTGGTATTACCAGTTCGGCGTCTCGGAAATGTTCCCCGACAAGTGGGAGGCGTTCGTCGCCCCCATTCCGGAAAACGAACGCCACGAGATGATGGCCGCCTATCACCGCCGTCTCACCGGCCCGGATATGGCGGAGCAGATCCGTTGCGCCAAGGCGTGGAGCGTGTGGGAAGGTTCGACCATCACCCTGCTGCCCGATCCGCACCTCACTTCGAGCCATGACGACGACCGTTTCGCGCTGGCCTTCTCGCGCATCGAGAACCATTACTTCATGAATGCCGGATGGCTGGAAGACGGCCAGCTGCTGCGTGATGCGGTGAAGCTCAAGGGCATTCCGGGCGTCATCGTGCATGGGCGTTACGACATGCCCTGCCCGCTGAAATATGCCTGGCAGCTATCGAAGGTGTGGACGGAGGCGCAGCTTCACATCATCGAGGGTGCAGGGCACGCGATGTCGGAGCCGGGGATCGCCGACCAGCTGATCCGGGCGACGGATCGGTTTGCGGGGAAGAGTTAACCGCAGCACCCTGTGGCCCCCTCACCCGGCCTCCGCTTCGCTCGGCCACCCTCTCCCCGAGGGGAGAGGAGGGAATGGAAACGCCGCGGCACTTCCCCTTCTCCTCTCGGGGAGAAGGTGCCCGAAGGGCGGATGAGGGGGCTCAGCAGAACTCGCCTGCTGATTTTAGAAATACAATACCGCTCCAGGAGGAGCACCCATGACACGCGAACGCATCTACCTCTTCGACACCACGCTCCGCGACGGACAACAAACACCCGGCGTCGATTTTTCCGTCGAGGACAAGATCGCCATTTCCAACCTCCTGGACGACTTCGGCTTCGATTATGTCGAGGGCGGATATCCGGGTGCGAACCCGACTGATACGGCGTTTTTCTCGAAGAAGCGCACCGAAAAGGCGGCTTTCGTCGCCTTCGGCATGACCAAGCGCGCCGGCATCTCGACCTCCAACGATCCGGGTCTCGCGACGCTCTTGCAGGCGAAGAGCGATGCCATCTGTTTCGTGGCGAAGAGCTGGGATTATCACGTGCGGGTCGCGCTCGGCTGCACCAATGAGGAAAATATCGACTCCATTCGCGACAGCGTCGAGGCGGCCCGCAATGTCGGGAAAGAGGCGTTGGTCGATTGCGAGCATTTCTTCGACGGTTACAAGGCCAATCCGGACTATGCGCTCTCCTGCGCCAAGACGGCTTATGATTCCGGCGCCCGCTGGGTGGTGTTGTGCGACACCAATGGCGGCACGCAACCGAACGAGATCCGCGAGATCGTCGCGGCCGTGATCGCCGCCGGCATCCCGGGCGCCTCGCTCGGCATCCATGCGCATGACGATACCGGCCAGGCGGTCGCCAATTCGCTGGCTGCGGTCGAGGCAGGCTGTCGGCAGATCCAGGGAACGCTGAACGGCATCGGCGAGCGCTGCGGCAATGCCAATCTGGTGACGCTGATTGCCACGCTGTGTCTCAAGCCGTTTTATTCCTCCCGCTTCGAGACGGCGATCGATCCCGAGCGGCTGACGGGGCTGACCAATCTCAGCCACGCTTTCGACGAGCTCTTGAACCGCTCGCCGAACCATCAGGCGCCTTATGTCGGCGCTTCCGCTTTCGCCACCAAGGCCGGCATTCATGCCTCTGCGCTGCTGAAGGACCCGCGCACCTACGAGCACGTCACCCCCGAAAGCGTCGGCAATTTCCGCAAGGTCATGGTGTCGGATCAGGGCGGCAAATCGAACTTCATCAACGCCCTGAAGCGCCGCGGCATCGAGGTCGCCAAGGACGATCCGAAGCTCGACCAGCTGATCTCGATCGTCAAGGAACGCGAGGCCTCCGGTTATGCCTATGAGGGCGCCGATGCGAGCTTCGAGCTGCTCGCCCGCCGCACGCTCGGCACCATTCCGGAGTTCTTCAAGACCGAAGGCTTTCGCGTGATGATCGAGCGACGCTTCGACAGTCTCGGCCGCATCAAGATCGTGTCGGAAGCGGTGGTGAAAATCTCGATCGACGGGCAGACGCTGATGTCGGTCGCCGAAGCCGAAGGTCCGGTCAACGCGCTGGATCTGGCGCTGCGCAAGGATTTCGGCAAATACCAGCACGAGATCGACGACCTCGTGCTCGCCGACTTCAAGGTGCGTATCCTCAACGGCGGCACCGAGGCGATCACCCGCGTCCTGATCGAATCGACCGACTCGAGCGGCGTGCGCTGGTGGACGGTCGGCGTGTCGGAAAACATCATCGACGCCTCGTTCCAGGCGCTGATGGACTCGGTCATCTACAAGCTGATGAAGAACCGCGAACTGGCGGGCAAGATCGCCGCAGAATGAGATTGGCGGAGGACCGTTTGCAAGACCGCAACGGCCCTCCCCGCTAACTTATTGCCGCGGAATGAGCGGCCGCAGCGCGTCGATCAGTTCGGTTTTGCCATGGCGGACGTCCCCGGCGTTCGGCTCGATATCGATCAACCCGCCTTCGCTATGGGCACCATATAGTTTGGTCAGCAGCTCGGCACCGCTAGGGCTCAGGATCCGCTCAAAGCTCTCCCGCCATTGTGCGCGCGGCACCGGGCTGGCGGAAACCGGCCGGCCCAATAATTGGCTCACAGTCGCCGCGACATCTGTGGGGCTGTAGCGGCGCGGACCTTCGGCATGAACCACCTCCACGTCGCGCCGTTCGATGGGCCGCAACAACAGTTCGGCGGCAATCGGGCCAAGGTCCGCAGCCGAAATCATCGGAAAGGCTCGGTCGACCGGATCGTGAAACACGGGCAACATACCGGACGCCACGGCTGCCGGGATGACGCGTGCCCAGCCTTCCATATGTTCCGACGATCGCAGCAACAGCTTGTGGCCGTCGAGTTCGCCAAGCCGCGCTTCGAAGGTGTGAAACATGCTCGGCATGCCGATGTCATGGGTGACGTGAGCGCCGTAATCCGAAATTGCCAGGACGCGTCGTGAGCCCGCCTGTCGCAGTGCCACAACGAGACTTTCCATCGATTGCCGCATGTCCTCAGCCATATCCTTCGCCTGCGGTATGGCCGGAAGGATGATCTGCACAGCGTCCGCACCGGCGACCGCCCGCGCAAGAGCGTCCGGATCCTGCAGATCGGCGATGGCGATCTCACAGCCGATTTCGCTGAGCCGCTCAGCCTTGGCATCGCGCAGGATCGCCCTGACCGGCATGCCTGCCTTGCGTAACGCGACTGCTGTTGAATAACCGACCTTACCGGCGGCTCCGACGATTGCAAACATGTTCAATTCCCTGGTTGCGATGCAGGACAATTAGGAAATCGAAAGGGCCGCATCGCGCAGATTCAGACGGGTCTTTGCAATTTCGGTCGGATTTCGTGTGTCGGGCGATCGATCTCGCCCGGCGTCATGCCGAGAACGCGGCGCATGGTCGACGCCATATGGCTCTGATGGGCGAAACCGGCGGCAAGCGCGATCTCGCTGGCGGGCATTGTCGTGGTGGCGATCAGCGCGCGGGCATATTCGATGCGGCGGCGGATGACGTATTGATGCACGGGCGTGCCGGTGCTGTTGCGAAACATCGCCTTGAAGCGCGTGGCGCCGACGCCTGAGACAGCCGCCAGATCGGCGAGATGCAGTTTGCGGTCGAGGTTGGTTTCGATGAACTCGGTCAACAGCCTGAGCTGCCGCGGGGACAGTTTTGGCGCAGTAAACCCTTCCACCTGCGGGCTGGTGGTCGTGGCGGTTTCGATCAGCCGCACCGCCAAGGCATTGGCAAGAAGATCGATATAAAGTGGATCGGACGGGATATCCGCCTCAAGATCGGCCTTGATCGCCCAGCCGATCGCTTCGATGCGGGCGTCGCGCAACTGAAGCCGTGGAAGAAGCTCGATCTTTGCGGCATCCCTGCCGAGCTCATCGGCAACCTTTTCCAGAAGCGAAGGATGAAGCTCCAGCCGCAGGATACGGCAATCCGCGTCATCCTCCCAGACGCCGTCGACGCCGGCCGGCACGAAATCGATATCGCCCGGCTTCTGGAGACGTTGCATCCGCCGGCCGCCGACGGAACAATCCGCGTTGACCGGCGGGCCGAAATGCATGCCCAGCCGATGCAGTTCGCCACCCCGCACCTGCGACGAGACACCGCCCGGAATATGCACCAGAGCGGCATCAAGGCTGTTCCACGCCCTTCCCGCGCTGGAGAAGAGGACCTGCGGTGATGGTCGTGCAATCGTCATGGTCTGGCGTGCTCAAGGATTGTCGTTCGGGGCAATGCTACTTCCCAAACGTGGCCGCAACAACGCGGCAATTCAAGCTACGCGTTGTCTTCGATCGTTCTCGAAGAAGACATGTAGCCGATCCCGATACCCGGCTCGTTGACAAAGCCCGGCATGCGGGACAATGGAAGGCCAACGAGGATCCCTTCCATGTTTGTTTCCGAAGCGCTTGCCCTTGCGTCTGCCGCCTGCATTGCGCTCAGCTCCATGTTCATCAACGAGCTCAACGGGCGGGTTCCGCTGATGACGCTGGCGCGCTGGCAGATCACGGCAGCGTTCCTGATCACTGCTTTTGCGGCAACCCTCTTCGGCGGATGGGCGACGCTCGGTTCGTGGCAGGTGCTGGCGCTGGCCGGCTCCGGGCTGTTCGGCATCGCGCTCGCCAGCACCACCTATTTCGCCGCGATCTATTCCGCCGGGCCGCGGGTGACGGCGCTTCTGTTTTCGCTCACCTCGCCGTTTGCCCTGTTGATGGGCTACGTCGCGTTCGGCGAAACGATCAACATGACGCAGGGGCTCGGCGTCGTGCTCATCCTGGCCGGCATCCTGATTGCCATCGGGGTTCGCCGCCGCAGGCCGGCGGCGATGATCCCGCTTTCCGACGGCGAGCCGATCGAGGCGCCCGCACCGGAAGACACGCTTTCGCTGACTGGAATCGCGCTCGGGGTGATCACCGCTTTCGGCCAGGCGCTCGGCAGCCTGCTCGCCCGCCCCGCCATGGCATCGGGTGTCGAGCCATTTACGGCGATGGCGGTCCGTTCGGGGCTTGCCGTGATCTTCTTCTGGGCGCTGCTTGCCGTGCCGCAGATCGCGCGACAGGCGGGGAAGTTTCACAGCCGTGATTTCGCCCTCGCCGTCGTCTCCTCATTTTTCGGGACGGCGCTTGGCATGGCGCTGTTGATGGGCGCGCTGAAGACCGGCAATGTCGGCATCGTCTCGACGCTGTCATCGATGATGCCGGTGATGATCCTGCCGATGGTGTGGCTGCGCAGCGGAAAGATGCCGCAACCGGCCGCCTGGGGCGGCGCGGCACTCGCCATCGCCGGCATCGCCCTGATGAGCCTTGCGTAGAGCGCTCAGCTCTCTGGCGTCTTTTCGGAAAGGTGGGCGTAGGCGCCCAGAATAGCGGCAAGCAGGCCGGGGAAACGCTCGTCCACTTCACCACAGCGCGAGCGATTGCGCATTTCCACGCCCTGGCGCTCGCAATGGATCAGGCCCGCTTCACGCAAAATCTTGATGTGCTGCGACAGCGATGATTTCGGGATGACGCGATCGCCCATGCTGGCAAATGCGGTACACGCTCCGCCCGCACCGATCCCCGCAATCTGCGCATAGATCATCGCCCGCTCCGGATCGGAGAGCGCGTGAAGTATCCCTTCGGGGCGTATGTCCTCTATTGCGGGGTGAAAAAGCGGTCTCATGATTTTTTATATATGGGGGCTTGAAACGAAGATCAATAGTTCCGAATTTCTGAACTACGGAACCAAGCTGCCAATTCCGGCCGCCCTCCGTATGTTCAAAAGGAATTCGACATGGGTAAGCTCGCTGGAAAAGTCGCTGTCGTCACAGGGGCATCCAAGGGTATCGGCGCGGCAATCGCCAAGGCACTCGCAACGGAGGGTGCAAATGTTGTCGTCAACTATGCTTCGAGCAAGACAGGCGCAGATGCCGTGGTCGAGGCGATCACGGCCGCCGGCGGCAAGGCCATCGCGGTACAAGGCGATGTTTCCAAGGCCGATCAGGCTCAGGGGTTGATCGATGCCGCAGTCAAGGAATTCGGCAAGCTCGATGTGCTGGTCAACAATTCCGGCGTCTACGAATTCGGCGCGATCGAGGACATTACTGAGGAACATTACCGCCGGATGTTCGACGTCAACGTGCTGGGCGTCCTGCTGACCACCAAATCCGCGGTCAAGCATCTTGGCGAGGGTGGCAGCGTCATCAACATTTCGTCCGTCGTGACCAGCCTCGCTCCGCCGACATCCGCCGTCTATACAGGCACCAAGGGCGCCGTGGATGCCATTACCGCCGTGCTGGCCAAGGAGCTCGGCCCGCGCAAGATCCGCGTCAACGCCATCCTCCCCGGCATGGTCGAGACCGAGGGTACCCATACCGCTGGCTTTATCGGCTCGGATTTTGAAACCGGCGCGGTATCCCAGACCCCGCTCGGCCGTATCGGCCAGCCGGACGACATCGCTCAGGTGGCAGTCTTCCTCGCATCCGACGATGCGCGCTGGCTGACCGGCGAAAAGCTGGTGGCGAGCGGCGGTTTCCGTTGATCCCATCGAACATGGTGCGTGCCCATAACAGGGCGCGCACTCGATCATCCGTTCCGTCAGACTTCGTCGAAACTCAGCCCCCAATCCTCCTCGCCATACCATTCGCCCGCCGTCGGCGGTTCCTGCCAGCGGAAGCTGCGCACCTGATATCCGCGCCGGCTGCGAAACGCCTGTTCAAGCCCCTCATGCCGCCCTACCGGGGCCGGTTTCTGCCCTTCCGCCCAGACGAAGGATACCGGCTGTAGGAAGCGGGCGCCAAAACGGTTGCCGGCGCGGCGATCAATCATCAGGAAGGCGGCGGCGCGGGTAAAGCTGTTGCGGCGACCGCCTTCGGTGCCGGGAAAGCCCAGCGGAAACAGCAGGCGGCCGGAGACAGCGAGGTTTTCGATCCAGGCTTCCGGCGGATGGTCGAGCGCGAAATTGGCGTAGATCACATCCGCATCCTCCTTCGGCCAATCGGTCGCGTCACCGGTGACGACTTCGACATTCGAGTAGGCGCCGAGATTCTCCCGTGCTTGCTGCGCCAACGCCTCGTCATATTCGACGGCAACGACTTTTCCGGACGGGCCGACAAGTTCGGCGAGAATAGCGGAATAGTAACCGGAGCCCGCACCGAGATGGGCAACCACCTCGCCCTCCCGCACACCAAGCGCATGGATCGCGCCGACATGCAGCGAAGGCATGCCATTGTTGACGCCGCGCGCCGTGTCGAGCCCAACCAGGATATCCTGATAAAGGACAATCGGATCCTCGGAGGCGAGCTGCCGATAGTTCTGGAAATCGCTCAGAACCCATGGCGGCGGGCCGATGAAGTCTTCGCGCGCGACTTTCGCAAAAGCCGCCAGAAGCCTATCGTCCTTTGCGACACCGGCCTTTGCCAATATCTGCCGCGCATAAATCTGCCTGTGTATGGGTTCGTCGCCAAAAGCCATTCACGCCTCCAATCCTGAGCTGTAAATACTAGCCTACTAAACCTGACGAAATCGCGACAGGTCATGGAACCTTCACGGAAATGAATTGGTTCGGCCCGATCCATTCCGGTAGACCGGGCAATAACAAGAACAGAACATCCGGAAACACCATGGCCGCCGAAACCACCTCCTCCCCGCCCAAGAACGAGGATACACCGCAGGGTTTCGCCTTCGGGCTGACGGCCTATTTCCTCTGGGGGTTCCTGCCGCTCTACCTGAAGGCAGTTGCGCATATTCCCTCACTGGAAGTCCTCGCGAACCGGGCGATCTGGTCGGTTCCGGTGGCGGGTATCGTGCTTCTGTTGCTGCGCCGCACCGACGATCTGAAAACGGCGGTCAAAAATCCGCGCATGCTCGGCATGGCCTGCGTCACGGCTGCGATCATCAGCGTCAATTGGGGTATCTATGTCTGGGCCGTCGCGTCCGGACATGCGCTGGATGCCGCACTCGGCTATTTTATCAATCCGCTCTTCAGCATCTTTCTGGCCGCCGTCATCCTGAAGGAACGGCTGGGGCGAACACAGGTCGTCGCCATCTGCCTGGCGGCCGTCGCCGTCGTCATCCTGACCGTCGATGCGGGTGGCCTGCCCTGGGTGTCGATCGGCCTCAGCGTCACCTGGGGTTTTTATGCGCTCTTCAGAAAGACCCTGCCGATCGGACCCAACCAGGGCTTTTTCCTGGAAGTGCTGCTGATCAGCATTCCGTGCATCCCCTATGTCATCTGGCTGGAGGCGAGCGGCCAAGGGCATCTTCTCAACGCAACGGGATGGGATACCTTCATCCTGATGGCGGCAGGCGTCGTCACCGCCGGACCACTGATGATCTATGCCAATGGCGCCAAGCTGCTCAGGCTTTCGACCATCGGCATCATGCAGTATATCGCGCCGACGATGATCTTCCTGTTTGCGGTCTTCGCTTTTCACGAGCCGCTCAGCCAGGTGAAGCTCGTCGCTTTCGCATTCATCTGGGCCGGCCTCGTCGTCTATACTTGGCCGATGCTGCAGCAGGCGCGCGGACGGTGAGGCCATGACAACCGAGACCCAGGCGCCCGCCGCCATCCGCGATGACGGCCGCAAAGGTTTCGTCATGGTTCTCGTCGTCTATGTCATCTGGGGCTTCATGCCGCTCTACATGAAGGCGCTCGGGCATATTCCGCCACTGGAATTTCTGGCCAACCGGGTCATCTGGGCCGTGCCCGTGGCGGGCATGCTCCTTGTGCTTCGCGGTCGGCTGGGCGATATCACGACCGCCTTGCGCTCACCGCGCATGCTGGCCATGGCGCTGCTGACCGCCACCCTGATCTCCATCAATACCGGCACTTATCTCTGGGCCGTCAGTGTCGGCCGGGCGCTGGAAGGGGCGATGGGGTATTTCATCAACCCGCTGCTCAACGTTCTGCTCGGAGCGATTTTCCTGAAGGAAAAGCTATCCGTGACGCAACTCGCGGCGGTCGGTCTGGCAGCGGTCGCCGTCGTCATTCTCACCATCGATGCCGGGCACATTCCCTGGGTGGCGATCACCATGGCGCTGAGCTGGGGTTTTTACAGCTTCTTCCGCAAGACGCTGCCGATAGGCCCGAACCAGGGCTTCTTTCTGGAAGTTCTGCTGCTTGCCATCGTCGCCCTGCCCTACATGATCTGGCTCGAAACAAGCGGCCAGGGCCATCTTCTGAACGGACAGCCGGGCGACGTGCCGCTTCTGCTCAGCATCGGCCTGATCACCGCCATCCCGCTGATGATCTTTGCCGCCGGCGCTAAGATGCTGCCGCTCTCCACGGTCGGCATCATGCAATACATCACTCCGACCATTATTTTCCTGATCGCCGTGTTTGTCTTCCACGAGCCGCTCAGCCTGGTGAAACTCGGCTGTTTCGCACTGATCTGGACGGCGCTCCTCCTCTACACCGTCTCGATGCTGTTGCAGTTGCGCGGCCGCTGACCGTTCAATCTCGGAGAAATGCCATGAAGATGAGCGACATTCCATTCGGCACGACCGACTGGAACGATGTGCCGAAGACCGATCACAAGGGCGAAACCGGCTTGGCCACGTGGCAGACCCGCAATTTCGGCAGCATCCGGGTGCGGATCGTTGAATATACGCCGGGTTACCTTGCCGACCACTGGTGCGTGAAGGGCCATATCCTGCTCTGCCTTGGGGGAGAGCTTCGGACGGAACTCGCCGACGGTCGCGTGTTCACACTGACGCCGGGCATGAGTTACCAGGTGGCCGACGATGCCGAGCCGCACCGCTCGTCGACCGAGGTCGGTGCGAAGCTCTTCATCGTCGACTGATCTTACAGGCGGGAGATTACGGCACCTTCGCCGCTCGTCGGCGGGCGGTCTTCGCCATGCTCTAGGATCGCCGGGACGATATCGTCGACATCGGCGATGACGAGCGGCTGAACGAGATGGGCGCGGTGGATGAAACCCTGTTCGCGCATATGCGTCACGAGATCGAGCATCGGATCCCAGAAGCCGCCGATATTGGCGAAGACCATCGGCTTTTCATGGCGACCGAGCTGCGCCCAGGTCATGATCTCGACGATCTCCTCCAGCGTGCCGATGCCGCCCGGCAGGGTCACGAAAGCGTCGGAGCGTTCGAACATCTTGTGCTTGCGCTCGTGCATGTCTTTTGTCACGATCAGCTCGTCGAGTTGGCCCAGCGAATGACGTGTGGCCTCCATGTCGACCAGGAATTCGGGAATGATGCCGGTGACCTGGCCGCCGTTCGACAGGACGCCGGCAGCAACCGCGCCCATGATGCCCTTCGTGCCGCCACCGTAGACGAGCCGAAGCCCATGGGCTGCAATGGATTTTCCAAGCGCGCGGCCGGCGGCGAGATAGGCTGGATCGCGTCCCGGCTGGGAGCCGCAATAGACGCAGATGGATCGAATCGGCACAGTTTTCTCCGTATGGCATTTTGGTATCGGTGCGGGAACACCCGCAGACCCCAAAATTGCCGGGAAATGCCCGGAAGAGCAAGGGTTTATAGCGTGAAAAGCTTGTGAAGGCGGGAGGAAAAGGTTAATCCGAATAAGCAATGATGGCGCAGAATCTATAAAGAATCTCCGGCCATCGGGAGAGGCATTGATGATGAAAAACCCTGCCGGCTGGCTGGCCCTGATCGTACTCGCCATCGCATCGCTGCTGATGGTCTTCTTCGTCTTGCCCCGGATGGGCCAGGATACGAAGCCGATAGGAGAGGCAATTAATGCAGCCGGCAACGCCGTCAAGGATGCCGTGACGGAAAATCAGCAGCCCGCCAAATCACCGGAGGCCGCAAAGCCGGCCGAACAGGCTGCCGCTCCAGCAACGGCACCTGCCGCACCTGCTTCGCAGGCCGCCCAGGCACAGGCACCGGCACCGGCCGCCCCCGCCGCTCCGCAGCCTTCCCAATCCGCAGCCGTGACGCCTTCCTTCGACGTGTTGCGCGTCGAGCCGGATGGCTCGGCCGTTATCGCCGGTCGTGCTGCGCCGAATTCCGCGCTTGAAGTCACCAACGGTCCCGCGACCGTCGCCAAGACCAATGTCGGCCCGAGCGGCGATTTCGTTGCCATTCTCGACAACCCGCTGCCGCCGGGTGACCATCAGCTCGTCCTCAAGGCGACCGGCAAGGACGGCAAGGCGACCGTTTCCGAAGAGACCGCCACGGTTTCCGTTCCTGTCGACAAGAGCGGCAAGCTGCTTGCCATGGTCACCACGCCCGGCAAGGCAAGCCGCCTGATCGCGACCCCGGAAGCGGCGAAACCCGCAGCCCAGCCCGCCGCTCCCCAGCCCACCGCTCCAGTGACAGCGCAGGCGCCTGCTGCACCGGCTCCGCAAGTGGCAGCCGCGCCGACGGCGCCCGCAGCCCCGGCAGCTCCCGCCTCGCCCGACACCACGGTTGCCGGCCTGCCGGCCCTTCCGTCCGGTTCGGCGAACCTTGCTTCCTCCGCTCCCAACATGATGGCTTCCGCCCCCACCGCAGCAGCGCCCACAGCCGCAACGCCTGCGGCAACAGCACCGGTCGCAGCGGACCTGCGTGTCACCGCGGTCGAGATCGAAGGCCCGAAGATTTTCGTCGCCGGCGTCTATCGTTCCGGCGCGCAGTTGCGCGGCCAAGCCGACGGCAAGCCGATCGGCGCCGCCCAGGCGGGTGCGGACGGCAGCTTCGTGATCGAAGGCAATACCGACCTCACCGTCGGCGACCACCGGATTTCCGTCGAGGCGCTCGGCGCTGGCGGCCAAGTCCTGGTGCGTGTCGAAGTGCCTTTCAACCGTCCTGCCGGCGACCAGATCGCCGCTGTCGCTGCAGGCCCGAGTGCCGACGCGCTGGCGAAGATCGATGCCGGCGCATTCGACAAGCTGCGCAACGAGACCGTGCGCGCCTTCAACCTTCTGCGCGGCCTTTACGACGGCGGCAAGGTTCCCTCGTTGGAGCAGATGGTCGCTGCCCGCTCGGGAACGTCGATCGCGCTGAAATCGCTTTCCGAATACCGTCTGCCTGTCGATGCCGCCGCGTCGGTCCGCATCATTGCCGAGACGACCGCCAAGGATGCCGCGACCGCTCTTGCGGCACTCGACGCGCTGCCCAAGGATGTCGCATCCGTTGGTGCCGGCCTCAAACAGATTGGCGAGATGATCGCCAAGGCCGTCGGCCCGGTCATTGCCCAGCAATTGAAGGGCGTCGAGATGGCTGCAGCAGCACCGGCCGCTCCCGCAGCTGCCGCTTCGAACGCTGGTGGCGCCGTTACGATCCAGCAGGCACCGTTGACCCAGAGCGAACGCAACTCGGTGATCATCCGCCGTGGCGACACGCTGTGGCAGATATCCCGCCGCGTCTACGGCCAGGGCGTTCGTTACACGACGATCTACCTCGCCAACGAGGACCAAATCCGCAACCCGGACGTCATCCAGCCGGGCCAGATTTTCGGCGTGCCGGGTGAGGCCCTGCCGAACGCGGAAGAGCTGCATCGCGAACGGATGATGCACCGCCGGTCTTGAGGTTTGCCACACACTTTCTTCTTCCCCCTTGCGGGGGAAGAAGGGAGCTTGCCGCACCGCCTCATACGTCACATGGCGAATTGCGCGTGGACAATTTTCCGCTCCGCGAACAAACATCCCCCGTCTTTCAACAACTTACCCTTTCCGCCATCCCCCATTCATCCCCGCCCCCTCGCCCCACGCGATAATCCTCCTCGTCATCGGACGGGAAAGCCGGGTCGCGAACCGGTATCGTCCACGGGTCGAAATTCGGCTTCCGGTGATGGCTGCAAGGATGATCGGATGCGGGCCTGACAATCCCCTGAAAATCATCGAAACAGCCGGGCAGGCAGAACCTCCATCTCCTCCCCAATGCCACCACCGCCTGCCCTTCCCGCCATACCCGCGCCGGAGCGACATCCGGCGCGGCCATCGGCGCAGGCCGACTCAGCTCCGACTCGCAGTCCTTAATGGAACAAGCTCGGCCGCAACTCCTGACCGCAAGCCGGATCCTGCCTCTCCAATTGGTCGCTCTCCGGATGAAATATCCCGGGAAATTTCATCACTTCAGGGTGATTTCCGCGGGATCGCAGCAGAAAGCGGCCCTCCCGGTCAGCTTCACGCATGCTGCGAGGCGAATAACCGGCATCGCAGTATATGACTGCGTATTATCTCCGGCTCCAAACCTCAGCCGCCTGATGACGCGCCTAAGGAGAACAATATGGTTTCCAGCATTCATTCCATCCGGCTCTGGTCCAGCCAGGCCGCTCTCAATGCTTTCAAGGACGCAAGCGACACGTCTACCTCGTCGAGGCTCCCAATCGGGGGCTCGGCAAGTTCTTCGCTGGCCGACATCCTTTATCCGGACAATAGCGACGACGGCAGCGACTACGAGGACACTCAGCTCGAAGCGCTGATCGCCTCGCTGCAGCAGGCGATGAACGGCGGCAAGACAGACGACACCCAAGAAGATGGCGATGTCGGCGACATGTCCAGCAAGGCTTTCATGAAGGCCCTGCGCGACAAGCTCGAAGGCCTGCAGGGCAGCCCTGACACCAAGGCGATGGCCGACAAAATGCTGGCCGCACTCGACGCCGGCACGCTGACCGTAACCGATGCCGTCAACGGCGAACAGGTGAAAGCCTGGGACGTGACCGACAGCAAACAGCTTTCCGGCGCCAAGACCGAAGTCGACAAGAACGACTGGACCAGCTACCTCAAGGACATCCTGACCCGTGACGGCAGCGGCAAGTTCGTCCGCGCCAACGACAGCAGCTATATCGAGAAGGCGGGCGGCGCGAGCGGCTTCTTCGGCATGGTCGGCGAAGCCTATTATTACCTGTCCTGGACCACTCCGGCTCCGGCATCCGGCACTTCCGGCGGCAGCACATCCGGCAATGGCACGGGTTCCAGCAACGGCAGCTCGACCAAGTGATATTGATAAAGCCGGCGGCGCTTGCCTCCCGGCTTTTCATTTGCGGATGACAATCTCAGCCGATGAACGTCGCCAACGCGACTTTCAGCACATCGCCCGGGATGAGCCCGGCATGCTGCGCCACGTGATATCCCGCCACAGCGGCATAATAGGCCGTGGCCCACAGGAGCACGCTTAATACCATGGCGATGGTATAGCTCTTCAATGTCATTTCCGGTTTCCCCCGCAACACCGCTAGATGAGCGGATCGACGGAGTTGCCGCAATTCGTAACCTTACCTACGCAACTTTCCCTTCGCATCTTCCCTGATTCACCGAAATGGAAGGCAAAGGGCGTTGATGGCGGTCGGCGAGCCCGAACTTTCACCAAACCGTCATTGCAACAAGCCCGGCCTGCGCTTATGTGCGGGGAGCATTTTGACAGGCCCGGCAAGCCCCGGCACGCGCTCGGCACGCAGGCTCCGCGGAGACATTCATGGCAGCGAAGAAAAAGACCATTTCGGCGGATGCCAGTAATCCGCTCGGAACCCTCGTCAACCTGTGGCCCTATATGTGGCCGCATGGCCGCGCGGACCTGAAGGCGCGCGTGCTCTGGGCGACCTTCTATCTCTTCCTCGCCAAATTCATCCTGCTGGCCGTGCCCTATTTCTTCAAATGGGCGACCGATGCGCTGAACGGCAAGATGGACATGGTCGGCATCCTGCCGGCCTTTTTGCTTGGCGCGGTCGTGCTGATCATCGCCTACAATTTCACGCGCCTCCTGCAGCTCGGCCTGAACCAGCTGCGCGACGCGCTGTTTGCCTCCGTCGGGCAATATGCGGTGCGCCAGCTCGCCTACCGCACCTTCGTGCACATGCATCAGCTTTCGCTGCGTTTCCATCTGGAGCGCAAGACGGGCGGCCTGTCGCGCATCATCGAGCGCGGCACCAAGGGCATCGAGACGATCGTCCGCTTCACCATTCTCAACACCGTTCCGACGCTGCTCGAATTCGTGCTGACGGCAGTGATCTTCTGGGCTGCCTACGGCTTCTGGTACGTGGTCGTCACGGCCGTTACCGTGGCGCTCTATATCTGGTTTACCATCAAGGCCAGCGACTGGCGCATCGCCATCCGCCGCTCGATGAACGACAGCGACACCGACGCCAATACCAAGGCGATCGACTCGCTCCTGAATTTCGAAACGGTCAAATATTTCGGCAACGAAGAGATGGAGGCCAAGCGCTTCGACGTCTCCATGGCGAAATATGAAAAGGCGGCCACCGAAGTCTGGACCTCGCTCGGCTGGCTGAACTTCGGCCAGGGCGTCATCTTCGGCCTTGGTACTCTGGTGATGATGATCATGTCCGGCCTTGCCGTGCAGCGTGGCGAGCAGACGATCGGCGATTTCGTGTTCGTCAACGCGCTGCTCATGCAGCTTTCCGTGCCGCTCAACTTCATCGGCTTCGTCTATCGCGAAATCCGCCAGGGCCTGACCGATATCGAGCAGATGTTCGATCTTCTGGAAGTCGATCCGGAAGTGGTCGACAAGCCGGACGCGAAGGAACTGGCGATCGGCCAAGGGCCGACGAAGGGCGCGATTTCCTTCAAGGACGTGCATTTCTCCTATGATGCGGCCCGGCCGATCCTGAAAGGCGTTTCCTTCGAAGTACCGGCTGGCAAGACGGTAGCGATCGTCGGGCCTTCGGGTGCCGGCAAATCCACGATTTCCCGCTTGCTCTACCGGTTCTACGACATCCAGGACGGCTCGATCACCATCGACGGGCAGGATGTGCGCGACGTCACCCAGCATTCGCTGCGCAAGGTGATCGGCATGGTGCCGCAGGATACCGTGCTGTTCAACGATACGGTCGCCTACAATATCCGCTACGGCCGGCCGGGTGCTACCCAGGACGAGATGCTGGCAGCCGCTGACATAGCGCAGATCAGCCATTTCATCCGTGCCCTGCCGGAAGGTTTCGAGACCAAGGTCGGCGAACGCGGCCTGAAGCTTTCGGGCGGCGAGAAGCAGCGCGTGGCGATCGCCCGCACCATCCTCAAGGCGCCGCCGATCCTGATCCTCGACGAGGCGACCTCGGCGCTCGATACGACGACCGAACACGAGATCCAGTCGGCGCTCGATACGGTTTCGAAGAACCGCACGACGCTGGTCATCGCCCACCGGCTTTCCACCGTCATCAATGCGGATGAGATCATCGTCCTGCGCGACGGCAAGATCACCGAGCGTGGCACACATGCCGGGCTACTCGACCAGAACGGCCTTTACGCCTCGATGTGGAACCGCCAGCGTGAAGCGACGCAGGCCGAAGAACATCTGCGCCAGGTGCGCGAAAGCGACGACCTCGGCGTCGTCACACGCGGGCAGCCGGCTGCTGAATAAGTCAGTGGGTTGTCGAGCAGACCAGCCGCCGAATAATTGCGAGAACTTAGAAAGCAGAGAATGAGAAGAAACCGCCAGACAAGAATGATGGTCCTTTTAGCGGTGGCCGCCGCTTATGCACTGGTGCTGATCTTCTACGGCTCGCCGCTGCTCGCCTTCACCACCTGGATGGGCTGGGTCGATCCGCAGGCGGCTCGGTAGTCCCCTTCAGGCCGCTTCCACGACCGCTTTCGAGGTATATTCGCTCGGCGGGCAGCCGATCATCCGGCTGAAAGCGGTGCTGAACGCGCTGGCCGAGCGATAACCGATCTTCAGCGCAATCTCCTCCAACGAGCCGCGACCATGCAATAGCGCCTCCTTGGCAAGTGCCATGCGCCAGGAGAGGAGATATTCCACTGGCGCCGCACCGATCGCCTGCGAGAATTTCCGCGCGAAAACGGCGCGCGACATGCCGGCATCGCGCGCCAGTTCCTCTACCGTCCAGCCGCGGCCGACATCCGCATGAATGTTGGCGAGCGCCTTGGCGAGCTGTGGATCGGCAAGGCCGCCCAGCACACCCGCATGTGGCACCAGCGCCGCCTCACGCCGCAACGTCTCCACCAGCATCACCTCGATCAGCCGTGACAGGACCGTATCCCGCCCCGGCCGCATCTCACCAGCTTCATCGCGCACCATGGCGATGAGATTGCCGAGCCGCGCACCGGCCGCTTCCTCCGCGCGGACATGCATGACGGGCGGCAACAGGCCGACCAGCAGTTCGGCATTGGCAGGGTCGCAGACGATCAGGCCGCCGAGGATGCGTGTCGTTTCGCCGTCCTCCAGATTGCCGAGGCGGATTTCGCCATCCACCGTATGGCGCGCCTTGAAGGCTTCATCCGAGAGTCCCGTCCCAGCGCCGGGTTGGCTGACGAACGTATCCGTCAGCGGCCTTGCCGAGAGCAGATAATCGCCGGGAACAAGCTCGACCGGCTCTGCCCCATCCGCACCGAACCAGCAGCGGCCTTGCGTGACGAAATAGAAGGTCGGTCCCGGCTGCGGCGGCACGCGCACGCCCCAGCGGCCGGAGGCGGCCATTGCGCCGAGCAGGACCGTGCGTGGCCTCAGAAGCTGGATGATATCCGTCAGCACATCCATGATGAGACGATCCGTAATGCAATGAAGACTTCTCATTATGTACCGGATCGATGGCACGGTCTAGTACAGGCTCATCAACAGACTGGAGCCAAGCACATGACCAAGACAGTTCTCATCACCGGTTGCTCTTCGGGCCTCGGCAAATCCGCGGCCCGCCATTTCGCCCAGAGCGGCTGGAACGTCGTCGCGACGATGCGCAAGCCGGAGCCGGATCTTGCCCGGGAATTTCCCGACAGCGTTCTCGTCCAGGCACTCGACGTTGCCGATCCGGCCCGCATCGAAGCGGCATTCGAGGCGGGCGCGGCCCGTTTCGGCGGCATCGACGCGGTGATCAACAATGCCGGCATCACCATTCTCTCGGTCTTCGAGGCGACGCCCGATCACGCCATCCGCCGCATTTTCGAGACGAATGTGTTCGGCACGATGAACGTCACCCGCGCGGCGCTCCCCTATCTTCGCCGCCAAGGTGGCGAGACGATCGTCAACGTCACCTCCGGCGTCGGGTTCGTCGCCGTGCCGCTGCTGTCGCTTTACGTTTCCTCCAAACACGCGGTCGAGGGACTGACTGAATCGCTATCCTATGAGCTGGAATCCCAGAATATCCGGGTGAAGCTGGTCGAGCCGGGCGCGATGCGCACCACCAACTTCACCGCGACCGGCATGGCCGCCTCGCAGGATGCGCCGGTGCCGGAGGGGTACAAGGCCTATTTCGACCATGCGCTCGGAGCGATGATCAACTATCCGTTCGAATCCACCGAAGAGCTTGCGGTAGCCGAGGCAATCTATGCCGCGGCGAATGACGAGACCCACCGGCTGCGCTATCCCGTCGGGCCAGATATCGAGGAATATGCGCGGCTGCGGTGGTCGACTTCTGAGGTGGAGTATCTGGCCGGAATGCATAGGCTGACGGGGCAGATGGCTTGGCGGGAGATTGGGAAATAGGACGGCACTCACGGGCTCCCCTCTTCCCCCTTGCGGGGAAGATGTCAGCGGCGCTGACAGATGGGGGTGGTTCAGCACATTCTACCGTCGAGTTCGTGGCACCACCCCCATCTGTCGCCTCTGGCGACATCTTCCCCGCAAGGGGGAAGAAGGGAGTATGTCGCACCGCCGGCGCAGATCATCGAGGTGATACACCCACCAATTGGCGATTTGAGTGTGCTTTAACAACCCCTCCAGAGTAAACAGTCCGTCCCCACTCCACCACCTGTATCTCCCGCCGAAATCATGCGATGACGCACTCAACGTAAACTTAAAACGATCGGGTGTATCACCATGAAGAAGATCGGCTTTCTTTCCTTCGGGCACTGGAACCCCTCGCCGCAGTCTGGCGCACGGTCGGCTTCCGACGTCCTCCTGCAATCCATCGACCTTGCCGTCGCCGCCGAAGAGCTTGGTGCGGACGGCGCCTATTTCCGTGTCCACCACTTCGCCCGGCAGCTCGCTTCGCCCTTCCCGCTTCTCGCCGCCGTCGGGGCGCGGACGAAGAAGATCGAGATCGGCACCGCCGTCATCGACATGCGCTACGAAAACCCGCTCTACATGGCGGAAGATGCCGGTGCGGCCGACGTGATTTCCGGCGGACGCCTGCAGCTCGGCATCAGCCGTGGCTCGCCGGAACAGGTGATCGACGGGTTCCGTTATTTCGGTTATGCGCCGGCCGAAGGCGAGACGGATGCCGACATGGGCCGTCGCCATGCGGAAGTGTTCTATGACGTGATCCGCGGCCAGGGTTTCGCCAAGCCCAATCCGCGGCCAATGTTTCCGAACCCGCCCGGCATGCTGCGCCTCGAGCCGCATTCGGAAGGCCTTCGCGAGCGCATCTGGTGGGGATCGAGCTCAAACGCCACCTCCGTCTGGGCCGCCAAGCTCGGCATGAACCTACAGAGCTCGACGCTGAAAACCGATGAAAGCGGCAAGCCTTTCCACGTCCAGCAGGCAGAACAGATCCGCATCTATCGCGAAGCCTGGAAGGAAGCCGGCCACAGCCACGAACCGCGCGTTTCCGTCAGCCGCAGCATTTTCGCGCTGATGAACGACATGGATCGCGCCTATTTCGGCGGCAGCGGCGAAAGCCAGGATTCGATCGGTTACATCGATCCGCAGACGCAGGCGATCTTCGGCCGCTCCTATGCCGCCGAGCCGGACAAGCTGATCGAACAGCTGAAGGCCGACGAAGGTATTGCCGAAGCCGATACGCTGCTGCTCACCGTGCCGAACCAGCTCGGCGTCGAATACAACGCGCATGTGATCGACAGCATTCTGAAACATGTCGCGCCGGCGCTCGGCTGGCGGTAAGCGACGGGTCTCGACAAGCTTCCGGACTTCGGTCCGGAAGCAGTCGCTTGCGTCGACCCGGTCTTTTTCTATCCTTGCGCCTCGTCGAAACGCAATTTCGATGAGGCGTGGTGACAGGCCTTCATTTTCAATCCCTGACACGGGCGGAAAATGAGCAAAATATTTGCATTAGCCCATTTTATTCGCAGTTTTCTTTCAATCGTTTCACGCCATTTTCTGCGATGAAAGCGCCAGCAAAATTGCTTTAAAGGACAATCCAAATGATCCGGTTGAAAACCATCGCAGTCGCAGCCCTCATTCAGGCTGCTGCAATTCTCCCCTCCTTCGCCGGCGAAAATCTTGCAGCGATCAAGTCCGCGGGCGCCCTGAAGATCGGCACCGAAGGCACCTATGCGCCCTTCACCTTCCACGACAAGAGCGGCAAGCTCGTCGGCTTCGACGTCGAGATCGGCGAAGCGGTTGCCGCCAAGCTCGGCGTCAAGGCCGAATTCGTGGAAGGCAAGTGGGACGGCCTGATCGCCGGTATCGACGCCAAACGTTACGACACCGTCATCAACCAGGTCGGCATCACCGAGGCACGCAAGCAGAAGTATGACTTCTCCGAGCCCTATATCGCTTCCAAGGCCGTGCTGATCGTTCGCCAGGACAATAGCGACATCAAGGGCTTCGCGGACCTGAAGGGCAAGAAGTCGGCGCAGTCGCTGACCAGCAACTTCGGCAAGACCGCCCAGGAAAACGGCGCGGAACTCGTCGGCACCGACGGTTTCGACCAGTCGATCCAGCTGGTGCTGACGCGCCGCGCCGATGCCACCATCAACGACAGCCTCTCCTTCTTCGACTTCAAGAAGCAAAAGCCGGACGCGCCGGTGAAGATCGTCGCCGAACAGGCCAATGCCGACTATTCCGGCATCATCATCCGCAAGGGTGAACCGGAGCTTCTGGCAGCCGTCAACAAGGCGCTGGCGGACATCAAGTCTGACGGCACCTATGCCAAGATTTCCCAGAAGTATTTCGGCCAGGACGTTTCGAAATAAGACGTTTCCAAATAATCGTCTGAAGCTTTATTGATAGTTGCGTCCGGCGTCCGCGCCGGACGCATCATTTTTTCCGAGGTTCGCACGTGCCACACTGGCTCCAACTGATGTCGGATTCGCTTCCGGCGCTTCTGTGGGCGGGGATCCGATTCACCGTCCCGCTGACCCTTCTGTCCTTCACCCTCGGTCTGATGCTCGGGCTCGTCACCGCCGTCACGCGGCTGTTCGGCCCGATGCCGCTGGTGCTGATCGCGCGGTTTTACGTCTGGGTCATCCGCGGCACGCCGCTCCTCGTGCAGCTCTTCGTGATCTTCTACGGCCTGCCCAGCATCGGCGTGCTGCTCGACGCCTTCCCGGCAGCGCTGATCGGCTTCACGCTGAATATCGGCGCCTATAGTTCCGAAATCATCCGCGCCGTCATCTCGTCCGTGCCGAAAGGCCAGTGGGAAGCCGCCTATTCGATCGGCATGAACTGGCGCCAGGCGATGAGCCGCACCATCCTGCCGCAGGCGGCCCGCGTCGCCGTGCCGCCGCTGTCCAACACCTTCATCTCACTGGTCAAGGATACCTCGCTTGCGGCCGCGATCACCGTGCCGGAGCTCTTCCAGGCGGCGCAGCGCATCGTCGCCACCACCTATGAACCGCTGATCCTCTATATCGAGGCGGCGATTATCTATCTGGCGCTGAGTTCGATCCTGTCGGCCCTGCAGGACAGGCTGGAAAAGCGCTTCGCCCGTTATGGCGGCATGCTGGAGGCCAACCGATGATCGAGCTTTCCCATATCGAAAAGCGTTTCGGTGACGCCGTCATCCTGAAGGATATCAGCCTGCGTTTTCCGGAAGGCAGCGTCACCGCCCTGGTCGGGCCTTCGGGCGGCGGCAAGAGCACTCTGCTCCGCTGCATCAACCTCCTGGAAATTCCGACAAACGGTTCCGTGGCGATCGGCGAGGCGAAGCTGGATTTCGCGCCGGGCCGCAAGGTCGGCTGGCAGAAGCTTCAGGCGATCCGCCGGCAGACGGGCATGGTCTTCCAGAATTTCCAGCTCTTCCCGCATCGTACTGCGATCGAAAACGTCATGGAAGGCCTGGTGACGGTACTGAAATGGCCGCGCGAAAAAGCCCGGGCGCGTGCCATGGAACTGCTGACCAAGGTCGGCATGGCGCATAAGGCGGATGCCTGGCCCGCGACTCTTTCCGGCGGCCAGCAGCAGCGCGTCGCAATCGCCCGCGCGCTTGCCCCCTCGCCGCGCGTGCTGCTTTGCGACGAACCGACTTCGGCGCTCGATCCGGAACTTTCGGCGGAAGTGGTCGACGTGCTTGGGCGGCTGGCCACCGAAGGCACGACGATGGTGATGGCGACCCATGACCTGCGCCTCGCCTCGCGTATCGCCAACCATGTTGTGTTTCTCGAAAGCGGCAATGTCGTCGAGTCCGGCAGTGCCGAAGCGATCTTCAGCCGGCCGCAACACGAACGCACCCGGCAGTTCGTGTCGTCGATCAATGCCGCGCACGGGCTGGAAGCGTGACAATCCGCAAGGGACAAAAAGAGCGGCCTTCCTTTACCAGGAAGGCCGATCTCCACTCAATCAGTCGAGCCGGTCGTAGCTGATCAGGTCGAGCTGCGGCGCACCGGTCTTCAGGATGGTGTCGCGGGCGATGAAGGCATAACGCTTGCCCTCTTCCAGCGGTACCGGCATCAGCGCCGGCACGTCGAGATTGACGTAGAGCACGACATCCTTACCATCCGGCGTCCGCACCTGCATGGCCGGACCGACGAAGCGCGAGCGCGGCTCGTTGACCATCAGCTTACGGTCATTGATGTCCGGCGATTTCGAGACGATGGTGGCGTCGACGCGAAGCAGCTTCTGGAAGATCGGGTCCTTGGCCGGGTCGAAAGGCGTCGTCGCCTTGGCGCGGTCCTCGCGGTTCTTCGCGTCAGCCACAGAATAGGCGGCAAAGCTCGGATAACGCACATACCATTCCAGCGACTGCGTCTGCCGCATGATCCGATAGGCGGCATCGGCAATGGTCGAGCTGACCTTCTGCGGCTGGCCACCGCCGGCCACCAGTTCCAGATAGCTTTCCAGCCGGCGTTTGACGGAATCATCGTTCTCGAACAGCACGGTGAGGCCCGGGCCGAGCGCGAGACCCGTCTCCTTGGTCGAAGGCGAGACAACCAGCACGGCACCGTTGCCGACATCGAGCTTGCCGACGCGCAGCTGCCGCATCACGTCCAGCGCATATTGATCGGGTGTGCGGCCCTGCAAATCCTCGGCAACGATGGTGACGATCTCGACATTAGCGGCGGCGGCGAACTGGAAGGCAATCTGCTGCAGCCTGTCGCGGACATCCGGATCGAAGACGCCCACCTCGTCATAAACGAAACGGTCGAATTTCGAGGGCGTGGCATCGGCGGCAAGTTTCGGCACATGGTCGATGACTGCCGGGCGGATCGCTTTCGGGGCGGCATTCGGGTTCGGCATCTGTATGCCGTCGAAGGGACCAGGAATCTGCGGCATCGGTACGGCGCCCGTCGTATCCGGCGCTGCCGCCGTATTGCCGGAGGCAGCCGCTACGGACGGCGGCACGGCGGCAGTGGTCTGCGGCTCTACCTGTTGGGGAACATTCGGCGCTCGCGGCTCGGCAGCAGCGACGACCTGATCGTCGCCGCATTTCTCCCGCTGCTGCTCGCAGGATTGCGTCCAGCCGGCCTCGACCGCCGCCAGTCGCTTCTTGCGGCCGGGATGGGTCGGGCCGTCCGCTTCGGGAATCAGCGTGGCGATCGCCTTTTCCGCCTGCGGCAGGGTGGCGCCCATCTTGAACAGCACGAAGCCGGAGAACTTGTCCGCCTCCAGCTCGATCGGCGGCTGGCTGCCGCCGGGGATCAGCGTGTGGCCGGAAAGGTGGTGGCCGATCTCATGGGCGAGGATCGAGGTACCCGGCCAGTCACTCTCGCCGGTCGCCTGCGCGACTTGCTGCATGAACTTGCGGTTATAGGCGATGACACGCTTCGGAATACCGTCCTGCCCCAAAACGATGATTGCCGCGGCATTCGGCACGTCGCTTTCCATGATCGTGAAATTCTGCGGCAGGCCGGTATAACGCATGATGCGGCCGACGGCGGCTGCGCCCTCAGCCTCGGTCGAGGCTTTCATGGCCTTGGCATCCACCTTCAGCGCCTTGCCGTCATAGGAGCAGGCCTGCAGCATGGCGGAAAGCTGGTTGGTTAGTTCTTTTTCGTCAGCCTCTTTGGTTTTCGCCTTGTCCTGTTTCACTTCCTTTTCGGCGGAAGGTTTGGGAAGCTCGGCCTGCGCCACTAGCGTGCCCTGCTCGGCCTGATCCAGTTTCGAAAAAATCGGATCGCAGATCGCCTTGTCTTCGCTTGTCGGCCAGAGGCTCGTGGAATTCGCAGCCGCCGCTTGGTGGGCGAGAAGCGATCCGGCGGCCATGCCGGCGCATAGAAGAACAGTTCTCATGGTTCCTACCTTTCATGTCATTGTTCGGATCAGGAAAGTTGCGCCAGGACGATGCGGATGACGGCGCGGGCGTAAAGATAGAAAAGACCCTCCTTGGTCAGGTAAAACAGGCCGGCGCCGATGGCCGGCCACCACCATTGTTGTCGCCAATCAATGGCGAAAAACTGACCGAAGGCGAAAAATACGATCACCGCCTCGATCCACGGCATGTAATAGCCTGTGTAGAAGCGGTGCGACTTGACCAGTTGCACGTTGGAATCGAAGAGCAGCGGCGAAATATTGACGATGCTGGCGACGATGATGACGAAATGGGTGTAGGTGGCCAGCACCAGATGTTCGATGAAATTGAAACCCTGCCGCGACCAGAACACGATGTTGGACGCGATCAGCACCGCCAGGATGCCCAACGAAAACGACCATTTCGACCAGGACTGCACCAGTTCGACAGCCTTGCTCAGCCGCGCATCGTCGGTGCCGAGATAATCCACCTGGGCGATGAGAAGCAGCAGCACGACGATCGCGGCCAGCAGCAGTTTCAGCGGGTGCGTATGGCTCTTGCGCTGGCCGAGCACATATTCGCGCGCCACGGCGCCGGGCTTCAGCACGACGCGGAAGGCGGATTTCACCATGTCCGCCTCGAACCAGCGGATCTTCTCCCAGGCTTCTTCGCGCAAGTGAGATGAGCCGAGACGCTCGGCCTTCTTCTGCCCGCAGGCATGGCAGAATTTGTCTTCGAGAGGTGCCCCGCAGTTGCGGCAGATCGCGGCTTCGAAAAAGCCGTTCGTGATGCGGGAAATGTCGTTTGCCGGGGGCTTTTCAGTCAATACGGCAATCCAGAAGGGTCCAACTGCTATTCGAGATAGTCGAATGGCTTGCCCCTCACCCTAACCCTCTCCCCGCACGCGGGGAGAGGGGACGTGCCCCGCTCGGTCCTCGAGATCAGGAAACCGGTGCGGCATATGCTCTTCTCCCCGTCTGGACGGGGAGAAGGTGCCGGCAGGCGGATGAGGGCAAACCTCGCATTCAACTATCCAGAATTCGATATGGGCCGCTCTAGCGAAAAGCCAAGTCTTGAGAGGAAGGTGCGGGAATGACCGGTCCCGCCGCCGGTTTTATTTATCCGCCGGTTCCAGCGCCCGGGTGACGATGGTGGAGACCAGCACGTCGAGCGCATCGACGATGATCATGTCCTTGCCCATGCGATCCACCAGCAGAGAAAGTTCCGTGCAGGCGATTGCCAGAACATCGATATCGTCGGCAACCAGTTCGCGGGCGAGCGCGTTGAAATCCGCCGCCAGCTTATCGGTTGCGCCCTCCGCCTTGACGCCGCGGATGATCCGCATGACCTCATCCTGGCGTTTGGGATAACGGGTTTCGATGTCGAAAGCATCAAAGGCCTTTTCGAACATGCCGAGCTGCAGCACTGCCGTCGAGGCCAGCATACCCACCTTGCGAACCGGCTCGGGCCGCGCGGCAATCGCTTCGGCCGTCAGCGTCACCATGTTGAGAAGCGGGACGCCGACCGAGGCGGCGATGTCGTCCGCATAACCATGCGCCGTGTTGCAGGCGATGGCGAGCATGGTGGCGCCGGAGGCTTCCAGCCCCTTGGCCATCCGCACCAGTTCTTCGCGCGGGCTCGGCCCCGTGCGGTTGATCAGCGCGTCGATGCGCGACGGGACTTTTGGGTTCTGGTCGACGATCAGGTGGATATGGTCGACGTCGTCGGAGGCGGGCGTCGCCTCCATCACCCGGCGCATCAGGTCGATGGTGGCTGCCGGTCCCATGCCGCCGAGCACGCCGACGATCGGATGTTTCGGCGGGGAATAGGGTTCTGCCGCGCCATCCGAAAACGGCGCGGTGATCGTGTCGGCAGACATCAGCCGTTGCTCTGGAAGTCGTTGGCGTAACCGAACAGGCCGACCGAGCCGCCGGTATGCAGGAAAACGATGTTTTCGCCCTTCTTGAAGAAGCCCTTCTTGCAGAGGTCGATCAGGCCGGCCATGCCCTTGCCGGAATAGACCGGGTCGAGAAGGATACCGTCGGTGCTGGCCAGCGTGCGGATCGCCTCGATCGTGCTGGGCGCCGGGAAGCCGTAACCTTCGCCGACATAATCGCAGTTGGCGACGATATCTTCGCGCTTGACGGCGCCGGGGATGTCCAGCTTGTCACAGGTTTTGGCGGCAAGCGCGAAGACGTTTTCTTCCTGCTTTTCCTTCGGCGCGCGGACGCCAATGCCGAGGACCGGAATTCCGCTGCGGATGCCGGTCAAGCCGACGACAAGACCGGCCTGGGTGCCGGCACTGCCGGTCGCATGCACGACATGGTCGACGCGCAGGTTCAGCGCATTGGCCTGATAGACGAGCTCGATGCCGGCATTGACGTAGCCCAGCGCACCGGTCGGGTTGGAGCCGCCGCCGGGGATCGCGTAGACCTTGCGGCCTTCGCTACGCATGCGGGCGGCGACCTTCTCCATTTCGCCGTTCATGTCCGGATTGGCGGCACAGCGCTCGATCGTCGCGCCATGCAGGCGGTCGAGCAACACGTTACCGTTCTCGGTATATTCGAAGCTGGTCTTCTTGGTGCGGTCCTCGAGCAGGATGTGGCAGGCCATGCCGAGCTTGGCGGCGGCAGCGGCCGTCTGGCGCGCGTGGTTGGATTGGGTGGCGCCCTGGGTGATGACCGTATCGGCACCTTCGGCGACGGCTTCCGCCATCAGGTATTCCAGCTTGCGGGTCTTGTTGCCGCCGCTCGACAGGCCGGTGCAGTCGTCGCGCTTGATCCAGATTTCCGGACCGTTCAAGAGCTTCGTCAGGCCATCCAGCCGTTCAAGCGGCGTCGGAAGGTGTGCGAGGGATACGCGCGGATAGCGGCCGAGGTTCATCATGTCAGCGATCTCTGTCTGTCAATGGAAATACGGGTGCCGCCGGACAGCGTCACTCCTCCGATAAAGTTGGCAGGTCTTCTAAAAAAATCTCCCGCGCTATCTATGCATCCGCTGCGGCTGGAGGCAACCCCGCCGAGGTTGTATGACGAAACTACATTCGCATCTGTTTTGATGAACGCGTTTCTGGAGGACCAGTGGATAGACCCTTGTATGACGGCGATATTTTCGCGGATTATTTCCAGATCTATCTGCGTGACGAGGCGCATCCTGACCTGCCAGACGACTATTCCGACGAGGTCATGACGCACCGCCTCATGGTCGGCTCGCATGGGATCGTGATGCACACGGCGCGCAACATGGAGGTTCCGGTTCGCGTCAAGTGGGCCTCGCAACGGCCGGACTCCGATCTCGAGGCTTTTCAGCATGTGGTCGAAGCGGGGTTCCTGTGCCCCACAGGCCGGCTGATCCTCGCCGGCATGACCGATGCGGAGGAGACCGCGCCGCTTCTGAGCGTCGATGCGGGACCACTTGGGGTGCGGCTGAGTGCGCTGGGTCTTGATACGCTGAGCGAGGATGGACTGGAAGGGCAAGACCGCTATCTCCTGCAGCTCTGGCCGGCAGCCGAAACGGGAACATTGCGCGTCCTGAAGGGTTGGCAATCTGCCTAGAGCCGCTGCAAATGCCGGTGACACGCCAGTCATCCCCAACCCTTGAGTTGCATCGACGGAACCGCATTGCCGCAAAAACGGTTTTTCTATAGTCAGTTGCCATCGAGCGCGGCATCTGGCCGGAAATCCGGCAGGTTTTCGGAAGATGCGCCGCAGGCTCATTGGATTTGAAAGAGCGCCCGCGCCTCCGGAAGAAGGCACGGCGCTCTCAAGAGGAGAACCCGGTTGATCAACCTTTTCGACACTATCCGAAACACGCTCGTGCCGATCCATAAGGAAGGCTACGTCTTCGTGGCCGCCTTTTTCATCGCATCGCTGATCCTCGGATATATCGCCGAACCGCTGTTCTGGATCGGCCTCGTACTGACCTTGTGGTGCGCCTATTTCTTCCGCGACCCGGAACGCGCCGTGCCGCAGGACGACGACCTGATCCTCAGCCCCGCCGACGGCCGCATCAGCCATGTCGCCGTGGTCGTGCCTCCGGTCGAGCTGCAGCTCGGCTCCGAGCCGATGCTGCGCATCTCGGTGTTCATGAACGTGTTCGATTGCCACATCAACCGCTCGCCGGTGCGCGGCCAGGTTTCCCGCATCGAGTATCGCCCGGGTCAGTTCGTGAATGCCGAGCTGGACAAGGCTTCGGAAGATAACGAGCGCAATGGCCTCGTCATCGACAGCCGTCACGGCAAGGTGGGCGTCGTGCAGATCGCCGGCCTCGTGGCACGCCGCATCGTCTGCTGGGTGAAGCCGACCGAGCCGGTCAATGCCGGCGAGCGTTTCGGCCTGATCCGTTTCGGCTCGCGCCTGGACGTCTTCGTGCCGGCCGGCGGCCAGCCCCGCGTTTCCGTCGGCCAGCTGGCGATCGGCGGCGAGACGGTGCTTGCCGAGTTCGGCTCGACCAAGGGCCCGATCATCAGCCGTCGCACGTAAAGACAAGAAGGACGAACGCCCATGGAGACGCCCGCCCAGCCCCCTCATGATCCGGCATCCCCGAATCCGGCTTCTCAAAACACGCCCTCAGCCAAGTCGAACAATAACGACGAGGCACGCGGACCGCGTTTTCGAGAAATCCCGCTTCGGCTGATGATCCCGAACCTGATCACCGTGCTGGCGATCTGCGCGGGTCTGACGGGCATCCGGCTGGCGTTCGAAGGGCGTTATGAGCTGGCGGTCGCCATGGTTCTGCTCGCTGCCTTCCTCGACGGCATCGACGGGCGCGTGGCGCGGCTTCTAAAGGCGACGTCGAGCTTCGGCGTGCAAATGGATTCGCTGGCCGACATCATCAATTTCGGCGTGGCCCCTGCCCTTGTCTCCTATGCCTTCCTGCTCGACGGCGCGCATTCGATGGGCTGGATCGCCTGCCTGCTCTACGCGATCGCCGCCGGTCTTCGCCTTGCCCGTTTCAACGTGATGGCGGAACGCGACGTGAAGGCGCCGTGGCAATCGGAATTTTTCGTCGGGGTGCCGGCGCCGATGGGGGCGATGCTGGTGATGCTGCCGGTCTATCTCGGCTTCCTCGGCGTACAGCCGTCGCCCTTCTTCGTTTATGCAAGCGTCGCCTATACGCTGCTGATCGGTTTTCTGCTGGTTTCCCGCCTGCCGGTCTGGTCCGGCAAGGCCGGCAAGATCCGCCGCGATCTCATGTTGCCGGTACTTCTCGTCGCCGTGCTCTATGTGGCTCTGCTGATGAGCTATACATGGGAAATCCTCTCCGTCACCGTCGTCGCCTATCTCTGCATCCTGCCCTTCAGCGCCCGCGCCTGGCAGCGCCGTTTCGGTACGATTACAATCGAGGATGAGAGCACGCATGTCTGAGTGAGCTAAAGCGCTTTGCGCTTTAGCTTTCTGTTTATCGATGTCGTTGTCGCAAAACCGCTTACACTTTTGCGCGCCAGGCTTTGAAAACTCGGTAAGTTGCAACTTCCGCGCAACAGTTTCCCGCAAGATGAAAGATTTATGAAGGTTGGGCGACGGTGCCGCTTGTCGGCCACGAATCTGCCTGCTTTCATAGCGAAAGCCGCGATCGCCGTCAGTGCAGAAACAGAATCGCGTGTCGAGAGGAGACAGCCATGAGCACCGAGAAGAAAAACGCCGTTAAACCGGAAATCACCACCCCTTACCGTCCGCTCGGCCTGAAGGCCGTTGCAGCAGCAGCGCTGATGCTGAAGCGCAAGCCGAAGCTTACCCCGACCGGCTGAGCCCAGGACGATACCGGGACCAGGTCTGGCCTGGTTACGATCAGATCATGACGACCTGTACCCGCCATGCGGCGGGTCTGACAGCCACGATCAGAACAGCGACATTTGCGAAGGGTCGGGCTTCTTACCCTTCGAAACCTCCTGCGCCGGCCCATCCTGAAGCTCCGCCACGGCAACCGGCTTCTGGATCTCCGGCCCCATGTTCGAGACCTTGTTGACGAGGTCCGAGACCGGCAGGGCTTCGAAGAAATCCTCCTGAACCGGCAATATCAGATCTTCCACGTGACGCGGTTCCTGCGTCTTGCAATCCAGCCAGCGCTCGAAATCTTCCGGCTGAATAACGACTGGCATGCGGTCGTGGATATGCCGGATAGCGGCATTCGCCTTGGTGGTCATGATCGCGGCGGTATCGATTTCCGAACCATCCGCCGAGGACCAAGTTTCCATCAGTCCCGCAAAGGCGACCACCCCACCCTTTTTCGGCCGCACCCAATAGGCCTGCGGCTTGACGCCACTTTCCTTGGGCGGCCGCCGCCATTCATAAAACCCGCTGGCGGGAATCAGGACGCGGCGGTGGCGCATGGCTGCCCGAAACGAGGCCTTTTCGGCGGCCGTCTCCGAACGGGCGTTGATCAGCAGCGGAAAATCCTTCGGGTCTTTCACCCAGCCCGGCAGGAAACCCCAGCGGGCCAGGAAAGCGCGCCGCTCTGGCAGGTTGCTCCCCGGCTCGCGGCGCTCCGACGACATCACGACGATGATCGGCTGGGTCGGCGCAATATTGTAGCGCTCCGGGAAATCGTCCTCTCCCAGCGCACCTAGAAATTCGATAACAGCCTTGGAATGCGCCGTCAGGGCGAAGCGTCCGCACATGCGGGATTAGATGGCACCGGCGATGAAGTCGGTCAAGCGCTACGGGGCCCGAACAGAATGACCGCGCCGCCGACGAGGCAGATGGCGGTGCCGAGAATATCCCAGCGATCCGGCACGCGGGCTTCGACGGCCCAGAGCCACAGGATGGAAGCGAGGATATAGATCGCACCATAGGCCGCATAGGTCCGCCCTGCTGCCTCGCTCGGCACCAGCGCCAGCACTCCGGCGAAGGCGATCAGGGACGCGACGCCCGGTACCAGCCACCAGACCGGTTTATCCAGCCGGAACCACGCCCAGAAGGCGAAACAGCCGGCGATCTCGGCAAGCGCTGCGAAGGCGTAGAAGGCATAGGTTTTCATTGGGGGCGCCGGCTCATTGTTTTCAAAAGATTTAGCCGAGGCAGATGAGAATGTAAATTTCTAGCTTACATCCATTGACGATCCGTAAGCTGAATGCTTACATATCTCAATGATCAGATCCTTCAAGAACAAGGCGCTGGCAGCCTTGTTTGAGACCGGCAAGACTGGGAAAATCGATGCGAAGATGCATAAACGCATCCTCGTGAGGCTTGACCGTCTTGAGGCGGCGGAACGGCCGGAAGATATGAACCTTCCAGGATTTGATTTTCACGCACTCAACGGTTTCAACCCGACGCGTTATACGGTTCATGTCAACGGCCCGTGGTGCATTACATTCGAGTTCGACGGCAAAGATGCCGTACGCGTCGATCTTGAGCAGTATCATTGAAGCGGCAATATACAGGGACACATCGATGGCAGATCATGAAGTGAAAAGGCCGATTCAGCGTTGCCCCTCCCATCCTGGTGCGCTTCTGGAAGACATCATTCCGGCGACAGGCAAGACGAAGGTGGAAATCGCCGAATTGTTGGGCATTTCTCGCCAACAGCTCTACGACATCCTGCGCGAGCGCAAGCCGGTTTCTCCGAATGTCGCCGCCCGGCTTGGCAAGATGTTTGGCGATGGCGCCGCGATCTGGCTGCGCATGCAGGCAGCCTATGATGCATGGCACGCAGAGCGGGACGTGGATGTCAGCAATATACCAACGCTGAGCGCTGCCTAGCCATTCCCGCTGAACTGAAAGTTTCCAATGCCCTCCTCCCCACAAGCGGCCTCCTCCGCCATTCTCGAACGCGATGGACGTTTCCTGCTGATCCGGCGCATCAACCCGCCGATGGCCGATCTTTACGCCTTTCCAGGCGGGCGCGCCGAGCCGGGGGAAACGCCGGAGGAGACAGCGGTGCGGGAGTTTCTGGAGGAAACCGGGATTGCAGTGCGCAATCCCGTGCTGTTTGCCACTTATGACCTGAAGAGCGAACGCCAGGGCGGGCCGCATTTCATGCTTTCCGTCTTCAAGGTGGAGGCGGATGCGGATATCGAGGCAGTCGCTGCGGATGATGCGGCCGATGCCGGCTGGTACACGGTCGAGGAAATCCGCCGCCTTCCCGTGCCACCCAGTGTGCGCGAATGTGCGGAAAGGCTGGCAGTCGAGATCGCCGCCCGCTAAGAAAAGAGCAAAGCTCCGCGCCGGAACCCCTTGATGAAGCTTATTGTGCGACTTCTGACTATCTGCCTTGTCTGCATCTCGCAGATCGGCCCGCTCTGGGCGCAGTCAAACCGGCAACAGCAGGCCGCTCCGCCTCCACCCCCGCCGCCGGCCGAGGAGAAGCCGGCGCCCTACGACACACAGATGACGCGGCTGGCGGAGGTTTTGGGGTCCATTCAATATCTGAGAACGCTTTGCGGGGTCTCGACGACCGAATGGCGGGCGGCTATGCAACAGCTTCTTGATTCCGATACCGGCAACGAGCCGAGGCGGCGGGAAAAACTGACGGCGGCCTTCAATCGCGGCTACCGCTCCTTTGCCGCCGTGCATACGTCTTGCACGGATGCCGCAAGGACTGCAGAGGAGCGCTACCGTAACGAAGGCGCAACACTTGCCGCGGAAATCGCCGCCCGCTTTGGAAATTAGCGGATTATTTACCTCTTTTCGCAGGAAGCCGTGTCGTTTTGATAAAAGGCTGATAAAGTTTTTAACGAGCTAGTAAGAAAACGGGCACACCGAGGACTAGAGTAATGATGCAGACAGGCCGCAACGACATCGACGACATGATCGCCCATGAGAAGATGCAGGCTGCCTTGGAATATCAGAGCGAGGCATGGGCCGACGGCCGTGCAGACGGCATCGAAACCGAGATCATTGCCGACGCCGCTCTGGTGCTTGCCATGCGGGAAACGATTCGCCTGCATGGGGAAACCGGTGCCGAGGCCATGCTCGAATCACTGAGAAGCCGCATGCTTGCCGGTGAATTTTCGCCAGAGCGCTCGATTCAATAAACAAACAGAGGTTTCCATGCGAAGCGCAGCGGGAACGACGACAGTAAAGACATTCGCCCGCCTTGCCGGGACTGCCATGCTGGCGGCAACGACCGTTCTTTCGTCCGGTGGTTATGCGCTGGCATTGTCGCAGCTGCAGCCTGCTGCGGAAGCGCCAAGGCAGACGAAGCCGGCTCAGGAAAAGCCGATCCTCGAAGCTTTCGAAGGAACAACGCTGCCGAAGCCAGGCCCGGCCATCGATCGCTCAGCCCAAGCCGATCCGCAGCCTGCTCCTGCCAAACCGGCCGATCCGAAGCCCGCGGTGCCCGGCGATACGGCGAAGCCTGCGACGGAAAATGGCGCGCCGCTCGAAATCATCCGCGACCTCAGCAAGCTGCCGGCGCCCGTCAAGCATATGCGCGAGCAGATCGTCGAAGCTGCGGCTTCGGGCGATATCGAACGTCTGCGTCCGCTGTTTGGCACTGGTGCGTCTGCCGCCAACGTGATGAACAACGAGTTCGAGGACCCGATCGACGCGCTCAAGAATTTCTCGGGCGACGCAGGGGGGCAGGAAATCCTGGCGATCATGCTCGACATCCTGTCCACCGGCGCTGCGCATTTCGATACCGGCACGCCGGACGAGGCCTATGTCTGGCCCTATTTCAGCGGCAAGGCGCTCAACACGCTCACCCCGCCGGAACGCGTCGACCTACTCCGCATCGTCACCGCCGGTGACCTCGCCGGCATGGAAGAGAACGGCAATTACAATTTCTTCCGCCTCGGCATCAGCCCGGATGGGAAGTGGAAGTTCTTTTCCGGCGGGGATTGAGGGTCGAAGCCCGGTACCGCGCTGTACCGGGAGTATTTCCTCACTTGCGATTAAGACGCTTATCTCCGTCCCGCAAGGTGAGGGATAGAACGCCGCCGCACCGCCTACGCTCTCTGGAAATCAAGGCCGCAGTTTGAAAGCTACGATTGCTGCACACTGCCTGTTCCCTGCGGCAGAGTTTGCAAGATCGAGCTGTCAGCCAAGAGCCAGGCACTGGATTTCGCTGGTGAGAGATTCGCCTCAAGCCGCGCCCACATCGTCTCCCTCACATCTTGCCCCGCCCCTCCCGAAGTCTTAACTCTCAGCCTCAGACCAACCGGATTCGTGCGCCATGCCCGCCGCCTATCTTTCCACCAAAAGCCTGATCCGCCTGTCCGGCAAGGATGCGCAGGATTTCCTGCAGGGGCTGATCACCACCGATATCGATTCGCTGCCGGAAAACGAGGCGCGACCGGGCGCATTGCTGACGCCGCAGGGGAAAATCCTGTTCGATTTCCTGATCTGGCGTGATGGCGACGGCTTCCTGATCGAGACGGAGACCGCCCATCGCGAAGCGCTGATGCGCAGGCTGACGATGTACAAGCTGCGTGCGGCGGTTGAGATCGCCGCGGTCGCGGGAGGCGGCATCACCGTGTTCTGGGGCGATGAAGCCGGCAAGGCCACAGTGAAAGATGCGGCATTCGACAAGGCGGGCATCACACTGACCCGGGCATCCGGGAAGCTCGCCGACGGTTCGGAAGAGGCCTATCATGACCTGCGCATCGCGGCCGGCATTTCCGCTTCCGGTCATGATTATGGGCTGCAGGACGCCTTCCCGCACGACGTGCTGCTCGACAAGACCGGCGGGCTTTCCTTCCGCAAGGGCTGTTATGTCGGCCAGGAAGTCGTATCCCGCATGCAACATCGCGGTACGGCGCGTCGACGCCTGGCGATCGTTTCGGGCGCAAACGCCCTGCCCGCCTCCGGCACGGAAATCGTAGCAGGCGGCAAGCCGGTCGGTACGCTGGGTTCGGTCGCCGGAAACAAGGGGCTTGCGATCGTGCGGACAGATCGGGTCGGCGATGCGCTCACCCGCGATCTGCCGCTGACGGCCGGCGATGTTGTCTTGACATTGATCCTGCCCGAATGGACCGGGCTGTCATTCCCCACCGAGGTCCAAGAGGCAGAGACGTGACCTCCGATCCGGTTTCACCGAAGAAGGCTTCCGCACAGGCGCCACGCGCCTGGCAGCGCATGCTGTCCGGCCGGCGGCTCGATCTGCTCGATCCCTCGCCGCTCGATGTGGAGATTTCCGATATTGCCCACGGACTTGCCCGTGTTGCCCGCTGGAATGGCCAGACCCAGGGTGACCATGCCTTTTCGGTCGCGCAGCACTGCCTTGTGGTGGAGGAAGTTTTTCGCCGCAGCAACATGGCCTGCACGCCGCTCGCGCTGCAGATGACGCTGCTGCACGACGCGCCGGAATATGTCATCGGCGATATGATCTCGCCGTTCAAATCCGTGGTCGGCGGCGGATACAAATCGGTGGAGCTGCGGCTCGAAGCGGCGATCCACCTGCGCTTCGGCCTGCCGCCGCATCCGACACGTGACCTCAAGGCGCTGATCAAGAAGGCCGATACGGTGGCAGCCTATTTCGAGGCGACAGAACTTGCCGGCTTTTCCGTCACCGAGGCACGCAAATTCTTCGGCCAGCCACGCGGCATCAGTGCCGAGATGCTGCCGTTGAAGCCCATGCCGGCGCTGGAAGCGCAGCAGCGTTTTCTGGAGCGCTTCGAGGCGATCGAGGCTGAACGCGGGCCGCATGCGGAGGCCAAAGCGCCGAAAGCGAAGAAGGCGCCATGACGTCCATCGTTGTCTGCCCACTGCCCAGCATTGCCGAAATGGCGGTGCGGCATGGCGCCCGCGAAATGGTGAGCCTGATCGCGGAAAAGCAGGATTTTCACCGTCCGGGCGTGATTGCCGCGCACCGGCACCTGAAGCTTGCGATGAACGATATCGGTTTTGCCGGCACGGGCGATCTCGTAGCGCCAAGCGAAGAGCATGTGGAACGGCTGATCGGCTTCGTGCGCGAATGGGATCAATCGGCGCCGATCATCATCCATTGCTGGATGGGCGTGTCGCGTTCGCCGGCGGCGGCGGTCATCGCGGCGCTTTCGCTTCATCCGGAGGAAGACGATTTTGAACTCGCCGCACGACTGCGGAAAGTCGCGCCGCATGCGACGCCGAACACGAGGCTGATTGAGATCGGCGACACGATGCTCGGCCGCAGCGGACGTCTCGTCGCTGCCATAAAGAGCATCGGCCGCGGGGCGGAAACGGATGGGCGCGCATCCTTCACCCTGCCGCTAAAAATCTCGTCCTGAACCAAAAAGTTGAATTTTCCTAATTATTTAGACTGACTCGAAAAGCCGATTTTTCTCCTTGACCTCGCGGCCTTCTGCGCCAATTACGGCGCTTCGAAGGAAAGGAGAAAGCCGGATGGACCAGGCATCGGAATTCGTTGTCGCCACACGAGCCGCACTTGCGCAGCTCAGCGCACTTGCCGTGCAATATTCCTTCTCCGTCATCGGCGCACTGATCCTGCTGGTGCTCGGATGGCTGGCTGCGGGCCTGCTCAGTCGCTGGGCGCATCGCGGCCTCTCCAGCATTCATGGCATCGATGCGACGCTGTCGCAGTTCTTCTCGAACATCATCCGCTACGCGGTGCTGATCCTCGTCATCGTTATGGTGCTCGGGCAGTTCGGCGTGCAGACCGCTTCGGTGCTTGCGGCTCTCGGCGCGATCGGCCTGGCCGTCGGCCTCGCACTTCAGGGCACGCTGCAGAATATCGCAGCCGGCATCATGCTGCTCGTGCTGCGCCCCTTCCGGGTGGGTGAAAGCATCGAAACGGGCTCGGTCACCGGCACGGTCGTGGATGTCGGCCTGTTCGCCACCGAATTGAAGACTGCCGACGGCGTTTATCGGCTGGCGCCGAATTCGACATTGTGGAACGTGCCGGTCACCAATTTCAGCCGGCGGCAGACCCGCCGCAACGAGATTTCCGTCAGCATTCCGGCCGAGGACGACGTCGGGGCCGCCCAGCAGAATCTGCTGTCGATCGCTGCAAGCGACAAGCGCGTACTGAAGGACCCGACACCGATCGCCTATATGGCAGAGTTCGACGCGGGCAGCACAAAAGTGACGCTTCGTTACTGGACGCGAAGCAGCGATTGGTGGAATGCCAGCCGTGACCTCATGAAGGCCATCAAGGAGGCCTTCGACAAGGTGCCCGAACAGCAGATTCCAGACCCTCAGGTAATTGACCGCGATATTCCCGGCGAGAGCGGACCTCCTGCGCCTCAAGGCGCGGACGATCCGGCAATGCCGCGGACCTGAAGGAAAGGATGCGCCGGATCCGGCCTTTTACGAGGGGGCTGGATCCGGCGCGCAAATACGTCTCCAATAGTGTATAGCCCCGACCTCGACGCTCATCCGGCACGGAGGACTTCATGACGTCCTGGCGACCTTCCAAAACCATCCGCGTCATTGCGATCGGGCTTGCCTGGAAGGAAGGGCGGCTGCTCGCGAGCGAAGTGACCAGCCATGCCGGCAGCGTGATCGGCGTAAGGCCGATTGGCGGCGCAATCGAATTCGGAGAAACCCGTGAGCGGGCGCTGGTGCGAGAGTTCATGGAAGAACTCGGCGCTGAGGTGACTGTCACGGGCCCTTGGCACGCGATCGAAAACATCTTCGACTATGAAGGCTCGCAAGGTCACGAGATCGTCTTTGCTGCCGATATCGCATTTGCGGACACGAGCTTTTACGAGCGCGAGGACATCGTCTACCGGATCGAAAACGGCGCCAATATCCGGGCTGTCTGGGTCGATCCCGGAGAGCTCAAGCGGCGTGGCATCGCGCTCTATCCGACCGGCCTTGCGCGCGTCATCGGCTGGAAATGATTAGACAGCACTGACACTGTAATCCGCCGATCCCTTCCAGACGATATCCCAGGAGGCGCCGGGCCGGACATTGCGGATCGCCGCCGGCTCGAAGACCACGAGGCAGCGGCCGCCCGGCTGGCGCACGGACGGATAGATCAACCCGTCATGGCCTTCCCGGCGCAGCTTTTCCGCCAAAGCCTGCCCGGCTGGATATCCTCTCGCCGGATCGGGATCGAGCGCCGGATGGCCCTCCTCCCCGGTGATATCCGGATAGTCGCCGATGAAGTCGGCAACCAGTTCCACATAACGTGCGGTCTCGTCGAATACGCCGATGAAGCGCAGTTCACGCGTTTTGTGATAGGCGACCTCAGCAACCGAGGTCATGGTCTCCCAGCTGCAATACCAGGCGCCACGACTTTCGTCGTTGAAGCGGTTGCCGCCGGCGCGTGTATAGGTGAAGGCGGCATTGATATGGCTGTTGCCATAGACCTGCAGGTCGTGCTTGCGGCGTTTCCAGGCAAGTTCGCGGCGGTCGACATGCAGGTTCAGGCCCCGCTCGGCGGTCAGGCGGGCGCTGGTCATACCCTCGATCTCGGCAAGGATGTCCATCTCCATATCGCTATCCACCAGGCCGCGCAGGCTGGGCGGCTTGTGATAGGTCGCCGGGATGAGCCGCACGAGACCGCGGTCACTGATCGCGGTGACGATCACGCCCCGCCCCTCAGCGCATCGAGATAATTGCGGACCCTCAAGAACTGCGGCAGCCCCTCCTCGATCAGCGTATCGACCGGCCGGGCGCCGTTGAACAACGGTCCCTGGTTCGGCAGCGTCATCCACCGGGAGGCAATCGGTTCGCTGAAATAGAGTTTCAGCGCCTTGTAGATGCCGATAATCGCGCTCAGCCGCAGCAACTGATCCTTGCCCAGGGCGGCCGAATATCCCGGTTTTTTCGCACGCTTCCACGTGCTTTCCGACATATCCGCCAGTGCTGCGGCCTCATCGAGCGGGATGCCCCATTTGCTCATCACATTGCCGAACGCTTTCAGCGCGACAGAGGCAATATCGGCGGCGTCATGTTTTCGCGGTGCGGTTTCCACGGCAGATATCCTGTTTCATCTCGACACAATTTAGACCAAAAGAACCCGTTTTCAAGTCCATTTGACCACAAGATATGCGGCCGCACAAAAAAACCTCCCGCATTGCTGCGGGAGGTTTTGTTCATTCCATCAATATTCGAGAACTCAGAATTCCTGCCAATCCTGTGTGGCAAGGGCGGCATTGCCCTGAGCGCGCGGAGCCGGTGCGGAGGCGCGTGGGGCGCGGCTAGGCGACATGGTCGGGGCGGCCATGGCGGCGGCGGTGTGGCGCAGTGCGCTGGTGTGGTTGCTCGCCATGCCGTCGAGGCGGAAGCGGGCGACCAGTTCGCGCAGTTTCTGGGCTTCGAGGGCCAGCGTCGCGGATGCGGCGGTCGACTGTTCGACCATCGCCGCGTTCTGCTGGGTCGTCTGGTCCATGGAATTGACCGCCGAGTTGACTTCGGCAAGGCCGGTGGACTGTTCGCGGGAGGAGACGCTGATCGCCTCCATGTGCTGGTTGATCTCGGTGATGAAAGTGCCGATCGTGCCGAGCGCGTTACCCGCGTCGCGCACCAGCGCTACGCCGCTTTCCACCTGACCTTCGGAATTGCGGATCAGATCCTTGATTTCCTTGGCGGCCTTGGCGGAGCGCTGGGCAAGTTCGCGGACTTCCTGTGCGACGACGGCAAAGCCCTTGCCCGCCTCGCCGGCACGCGCGGCTTCGACACCGGCGTTCAGCGCCAGCAGGTTGGTCTGGAAGGCAATCTCGTCGATCACGCCGATAATGTTGGAGATCTGCTGCGAGGAAGACTCGATGCGGCGCATCGCCTCTTCCGCGTGGGTGACGACCGCAGCCGAATTGTTGGCGCTTTCGTTTGCCTTGGCGGCGACGGTGCGGGCCTCTTCGGTCCGCTTGGCGGAGTTGGAGACGTTGGCGGTGATCTCATCGAGCGCTGCCGCGGTCTCTTCGAGTGCCGCCGCCTGCTGCTCGGTGCGCTTCGACAGGTCGTTGGCGCCGGCGGAGATTTCGCGCGTGCCGTTGTCCATATTGCCGATGCTTTCGGAAATCGTCGAAAGCGTTTCGCCGAGCTGGCGAACCGACTGGTTGAAGTCGTGGCGAAGGCGCTCGAAATCGGGGGCGAATTCTTCGTTGAGCTGGAAGGCGAGATCGCCTTCCGCCAGCCGCTGCAGACCGGTGGCAAGGCCGGAGGTTGCGGCGCGCAGGCGCTCGGCGGCATCGGCTTCCGCCTGCTGCTGGGCAAGGATGCGATCCTGCTCGGCCTGATGGCGGGCGGTTTCGGCCTCCTCTTCGAGGCGCTTGTTGGCGATAGCGGCGCCGCGGAAGACTTCGACGGCTTCCGCCATCGTGCCGATTTCGTCGGTACGGCCGACGAAGGGGATCGGCGAAACCGTGTCGCCTTCGGCAAGCCTGCGCATGGAGGCGGTAATGCGAAGGATCGGGGTGGCGATGCCGCGGACCGCCAGAATGATCGAAAAGAGGCCGATCAGGCCGGTAATGATGCTCAGCGTGTAGAAGATCGCCAGAGCGTTCTCCTTGACCTCATCGGCCTCGGCGCCGACACGGCCGACAGCTTCGATATTGACCGCCACCAGCACGCTAGCGGCTTCGGCGATCTTGTTGCCGACGGGCTCGAGCTGGGTGTTGAAGGCAAGCTTCGCCGGCCTTTCGCTGCCGTTACGCGACAGGGTGACGATTTCGTCGCCAATCTTGACCAGGCTACCATAGCTGTCACGGATCACCTTCAGCGCGTCGGCCTGCCTGGCGTCGCTCGGGCCGGTCTGGCGGCCATATTCGTCCAGTGCCTTCTCGATGCGGCCGCGATTGGCCTTGATATCGGCCTCCGCCTTCAGCGCCGCGGCATTGTCCTGTGAAATGATGTGCTGGACATAGGCCAGCCGCAGCCCTGCCAGGGCACCGCTGATTTCCTTGGAATTGGACAGGCTCGGAATCCGCTCGGCGATGATCTTGTCGTTCTTGGCGTCGAGTTCGAACATCTGGTTGATGCCCGTATAGGTGAGTGCCGCGCATGAGGCCGACAGGGCTGCAAATGCGCCGATCAAAGACAATCTCACGGAAGGACGTTTCACGCGATACTCCAGCGTAGCGGGGATAAAATGATTTGCTGGACGCCAGAGTTGCTGCAAAACCCTTAAAGAAATGCTGCCAAATTTACCTAGCGTGCCCTTCGGGCAGGGTTTACAGCAACAAAAATTTCGAAGTCCGGCCTTTCGGCACCTGCTCATTCAATCATCTTCTCAGGAAATTTCGCCGGTCGCATGAGCGGGCGGAAGCGAACGGAAAAACTGTCACCTTCTCAACCACAGGAAGAAACCGGTCACCTGGCCTGCGGGCCGCGGCGTAATGGCATCGCGACATGGCTTTGGTTAATGCGACATTGTGGAACGATGCGCCCATCCGGTCATGCGCCTTTCGATCCAGGCCATCAGCGCATACATGGCAATGCCTTCCACCGCCAGCATCAGCAGGCCGGCGAAAACGAGCGGTACGTTGAACTGGCTCTGGGCCGAACTCATCATGTTGCCGAGGCCATAGTTGGAGGCGACCGTTTCGGAGACGACGGAGCCGACGAAGGCGAGCGTGATCGCCACTTTCAATGAACCAAAGAAATACGGCATGGAACGCGGAATGCCGACCTTCAGCATGATGTCGAGCTTCTTGGCACCCAGCGCACGCAGCACGTCCTCGGTTTCCGGTTCGATCGTCGCAAGCCCCGTCGCGACGTTGACGACGATCGGGAAGAAGGAGATCAGGAAGGCGGTCAGGATCGCCGGCACGGCGCCGATGCCGAACCAGATGACGAGGATGGGCACAAGCGCCACTTTGGGGATGGCGTTGAAGCCGATCATCAGCGGGTATAGGCCCGCATAGATCGTCTTCGACCATCCGATGAACAAGCCAAGCCCGAGGCCCGCCACGACGGCGATCGCAAAGCCGACCGTCGTCGTATAGAGCGTCTGCAGCGAATTTTTCCAGATCGGCGACCAATATTGCACAATCGCCTGGAAGACGCGGGACGGCGCCGGCAGGATGGTCTGCGGCATGTCCAGCGCGATAACCAGCAGTTCCCACAGCGCGAAAAGCGCGATGGTATAGATCCACGGCGCCAGCTTGACGAAGCTCATGCCGGCCGTGAGCGGTGCCCGTACCGGCATCGCGGGCTTGGTGTCTTCGGCTGCGGAGCTCATGCCACCACTCTCGCCTGAGCGATTTCGCCGTGTAGTTCGTGCACCATGTCGTTGAAGCCCTTCTCATACATGATGTCGAGATCACGCGGACGGGCGAAAGGCACGGTGTGCTCCTTCAGCACCCGGCCGGGCCGCGCGCTCATCACGAAGATGCGGTCGGCAAGGAAGGTCGCCTCGCGCAGGTCATGGGTGACGAGAACGATCGTGACGCCCTGCGCCGCATGCAAGTCGCGGATGACACACCACAGTTCCTCGCGGGTGAAAGCATCGAGCGCGCCAAAAGGTTCGTCGAGCATCAGGAGCTCCGGCTCGTGGATCAGCGCGCGGCACAGATTGGCGCGCTGCTGCATGCCGCCGGACAGCTGCCAGGGGAATTTCGAACCAAAACCCTTGAGGCCGACGGTCTCCAGGAGAGCTTCTGCCTTCTCGACATATTCCTTCTTGTGCGCCCTGAGCCGGTGGCGATGTCTCTCGACGATTTCGAGCGGCAGGAGGATATTGTCGAGCGTGGTGCGCCAGGGCAGCATGGTCGGGTTCTGGAAGGCCATGCCGACGATCGAGACCGGTTCAGTGACATGCTTGTTGGCAACCACGACGGCGCCGGATTGCGGGATGTGGAGGCCAGTGACGAGCTTCATCAGGGTGGACTTGCCGCAGCCTGACGGGCCGACGACGGCCGCGAACTCTCCCTTGCCAACCTTCACGGTAAGGCCGGCGACGGCGAGCGTGCCGGAGGCGCCGCCGTAGCGCATGTCGACGTTTTCGATGGATACGAGGTGCTGCGCCATATGCTCTTCTCTCTTGGACATTCCTTGTGGCCGGCCCCTCATCCGCCCTGCCGGGCACCTTCTCCCCGTTAGGACGGGGAGAAGGGAACTTGCCGCGCCCCCTTCAGATTCTCGACGTTGCGCAGGGCACTTCCCCTCTCCCCGTCAGGACGGGGAGAGGGTTAGGGTGAGGGGCAAACTTCGATTGCCTTAAGGCAGCATCCGTTCCGCCTTCGCCGGCAGGAAGCTCGCGTCAAACACCTGCTCGGGCTTCACATTGCCCTTCAACCCCATCGAGACCTTGAGCGTTTCGATCGACGCCGTCAGCCTGGCCGGGTCGATACCGCCGAAGCCGTTTGCCACCACGTAAGGCGTCTTGATGTTCATCGCATTCGCCATGTTGAGGCGTTGCAGTTCGATGTCCTTGTTGAGCGTCTCGTTGCGCTTCAGGACGGCGGCAACGCCCTCTTCCGGCTTGGCGACGGCATCGGCAAAACCCTTGGCGAGCGCCTTCAGGAAACCCTTCACTGCAGCAGGGTTTTTGGCGGCGAAATCGGCATTTACCGTGACGCCGTTGCCATAGAGGTTGAGGCCGTTTTCGGCCATGAGGATGGTGGCAATGTCCTCATCCTTGATGCCTTGAGCCTTCAGGTTGAGAATGACCGAGAAGGCGAAACCGAAGACCGCATCGACCTTGCCCTGCGCCAGCATCGGCTCGCGAACCGGGAAACCGATCGATTCCAGCGTAATCTTGGAATCGTCGATCTTGGCAACCTGCTTGAAGGCCTTCCACTGGGCAAAGGCACCATCCGGCGGCGGGGCGCCGAGTTTCTTGCCTTCCAGCGACTTCGGATCGGTGGTGATGCCGAGCGACTTGCGACCGACGACCGCAAAGGTCGGGCGCTCATAGACCATCATCACCATCTTGATCTTCTGGTTCGGATCCTCGTCCAGGAACTTGATCAGGGAGTTGATGTCGCCAAAGCCGAACTGGTAGGCGCCGGTCGCAACGCGCGGAACCGCCTCAACCGAACCATTGCCCGTGTCGATCGTCACGTCGAGGCCCTCGGCCTTGAAGTAACCCTTGTCCTGGGCGAGCAGAAAGCCGGCGGCCGGGCCTTCGAACTTCCAGTCC
Source organism: Neorhizobium populisoli (assembly GCF_019430945.1). Lineage (GTDB taxonomy): Bacteria > Pseudomonadota > Alphaproteobacteria > Rhizobiales > Rhizobiaceae > Neorhizobium > Neorhizobium populisoli. The sequence continues at coordinate 832,796 of NZ_JAHYCB010000001.1, forward strand.
AGAGTCAGCTTGACAGCGGTCTGGGCAGAAGCCGGCGCAGGCACGAAGGAGAAGCCGGCGGCCAAAGCCAACGCGGCGGCAGCAGAGAGTTTCGAAAGCAGTCTGCGCGAGATCATGAAAGGTCGTCCCCTGGAGATTTCTTATTCGGATAGGGGATATCCAAGCGTTTCTTCAGCGGTTCCGCAAGCCGAATTTGCACATAAATACATCATATTTTAATGTTGCATATAAAATGATCATATGCCGATTTTTGGCACAGGAGACTGCTACCGATTTCATCAATCCGGTTGCAAAATGCAGCCCGCCCGCGAAGCGGATTTTCGCGGGCGGTTAAAATTCAACATGTTGCAGCAAAATGGCTTCGATCAGATCTCAGGCGCTGACGACATCTTCATCCGGTACGCGAAGACGGCAACGGACGCCGGTCGACGGATATTCGATCTCCGCGCCGCCGGATGCCATATATTGCAGGCTGCGGGTAATGACCGTCTGGCCGAAACCGCGTTTGACGGGCGGCTGCACGACCGGACCGCCGCTTTCCAGCCATTCGATGCCGAGCCATGCTTCATCCTCGTTCTTCGTCACCTTGACCTGAACGCGGCCGGTATCGTTGGACAGCGCGCCGTATTTGACGGCATTGGTGGCAAGCTCGTGGACAACGAGACCGAGCGCGATCGCAGCGCGCGGCATGACCATCGCGTCGAGCCCTTCGACCCTCAGGCGCGCCTGGGCGCTGCTGACGAAAGGATCGAGTTCGGCGCTGACGACTTCGGCAATCGAGATCGACGACCAGTTGTTGTCAGCGAGCAGATTGTGTGTGGCAGCCAAGGCCTGGATGCGGCCGGAAAACGCGACCTGGAAACCGTCGACTGTTTCTTCCGTGGAGGCGGTGCGCTTGCAGATGGAGAGAACCAGCGCCAGCGTGTTCTTCACGCGGTGATCGAGCTCGCCCATCAGCAGCAGCTGCTGCTTTTCGGCCGCCTTGCGCTGGGAAAGATCGACCATGGTGATGACGCAGCCGCTCGCCTTGTCGCTGCCGACGCGCAGAGGGGCCGCACTGATCAGGACATCCTTGACGCGCGGCGCATCCGGCACAGTGGCCTCGATACCCTGGACCGAGCTTCCGGAAATCGCGAGCGAGACGATATCGTCGGCCTGCAGCAGGCCGGTCATCGGCAAGTTCAGCTGGATGACGTCGGCAAAGGCCTCACCAACCGGATTGCCGGCATAGATTGCGGCGACAGCGGCATTGGCATGGGTTACGATGCCGTTGACGTCGCAGACGACGACGGCCTCGTTGGCGGAATTGATGATCGAATGGGCGGCGCGCTCCGAGGCTTCGGCTGCAGCGGCGCGCACCTTGGCGGTGATATCGGTAAAGGTGATCGCAAGCCCGCGGTTGACGCCGAGCTGCAACGGCGCGGCAGAGAGCAGCAAATGCATCTCGTCGCTACCGACCAGCATGGCTATTTCCGCCGTCCGCTTTGCTTCCCGCGCATCCTTCATCAGCGCGATCACCGTCTCGCGGCTGACATCGTCCAGAGCTGCGCGAAGATGGTTGGCATCGACCTGGTCCGCCGGCAGCTGCAGCAATTCGCGCAGCGCCTTGTTGGCATAAAGCAGCCGGTTTTCCTCGTCGAAGGCGGCAGCGCCGAGGTTCATCGCTTCCATGAAGGCGTAATAGGAAGCATCACCCTCGAGCGTGAACACCTCGTCCTCGCGGCGCGGATTGCGCACCATAAGCGCATCGACCTCGCCCTCGCGGATCGCCCGCAACGTGTCTTCGGCCTCTTCCAGCCGATGGCGCAGTTCTTCCGCGCTCAGAGTATCGTAGCCGCTCTCCGCAATCGCCATATCACTCAGCTCCGACCTTCAAGTGAACAAGCACTTTCTCTCGGTCGGAAAGATCACCGATGATCTTGCGGATCGGCACCGGAAGCTGCCGGACAAGCGTCGGAATGGCGACGATATTGTGCTCGCGGGCGAGCTTCGGATCCTTCTTGAGATCGATCACCTCGACAACATATTTGCCGGGTTCGGTCTCGGCGCAGATGCGCTCCAGATTGGCGATCGCAGCCAGCGATTTCGGCGTCTGGCCAGCGATGTAAAGCACCAGCTTCAAGGGCTCGGAAGGGGCGGCACCCAGTGCGTCGTCGATCATCATTACCTCCATCATGCCCGGCGGCTCTTTTCCATGTCTTCCCGGTCGGTTGCAGCCTGGGCCAGATAAGTCTCTTCGTCCGCCTGCATGCGGCGCATTTCGTTGTCGTCAGCATCGAGCACTGCCTGCAAAGCCTCGATCTCGGCCTTCGCCTTGCGACGGCGGACATCGATAGCTTCGGCAAGGCGCTGCACCTCGGTGCGGCGGGCAATCTCCGCACGACGGGCTCTCCCCTCCTCGGCCTTGCGGGCCGAGCCTGTCAGAGCGCCCGCCTCTCCTAGATAGGGCGAAATGAGCTTGATTCCATCGTTGCTCATGATGAATTCGCGCACCTGGTTGGAGTGCGACGTGCCGCGTGCCTTCAAAAGATAAAGCTCACGGTTGAATTCGCCGTTCACCTCGCGGTTCAGAAGCAGGATCCAGGCATCCATCAGCGAAGACAGGCCGGCATCCGTCTCGACATTACCTTCCTGCGAATGGGTAAGATGCGTGAAGACGCCGGTGATGCCGTGCGATTTCAGGAAATCCACCATGCGCAGCAGCATGGACTGCACTTCCTGCCGCTCGGCGTTACCGACGAAGGCAGAGATCGGATCGAGCACGACGAGTGTCGGCTTGAACCGCAAGACCTCGCGCAGCATCACGGCAAGATGCATTTCGAGACTGTAGAAAGTCGGGCGGGCAGCGATGTGGCGGAGCGTACCCTTGTCCAGCCATTGCTGCAGGTCGACGCCGATGGAGCGCATGTTGCGCACCGTCTGGGCGGCCGATTCTTCGAATGAGAAATACAGCGCCTTCTCGCCCGCGCGGCAGGCTGCATCGGCGAAGCAGGCCGAAAGCGAGCTTTTCCCGGAGCCTGCGACACCGCTTAACAGGACGCTTGTGCCGCGATGGAAACCACCGCCGGTGAGCATGATATCGAGATCCGGCACGCCGCTCGAAATGCGGTCTTCGTGGACCTTGTGATTGAGGCCGAGCGAACTGACCGGCAGGACCGAAAAACCGTCCTGGTCGATCAGGAACGGATATTCGTTGGTGCCGTGCGCCGTGCCGCGATATTTGACGATGCGCAGCCGCCGGGTGGAAATCTGGTTGTGGACGCGGTGATCGAGCAGGATCACGCAATCCGAGACGTATTCCTCCAACCCCTGACGGGTCAGCGAGCCATCGCCGCGCTCGGCGGTGATGACCGTCGTCATGCCCTTATCCTTCAGCCAGTCGAACAGTCGGCGGATTTCGGCGCGCAGGATGGCCGGATTGGTGAAGGCGGAAAACAGGCTTTCGATCGTATCGAGCACGATACGCTTGGCGCCGACCTGATCGATCGCCAATTCAAGGCGCAGGAAAAGCCCTTCGAGATCGTATTCGCCAATCTCTGCGAGTTCGGCGGGATCGACAGCGATATGTTCGATGACGATCCGGTCTTCATCGATCAGCCGATCCATTTCGAAACCGAGCGAGGCGACGTTGCTGACGATATCGACCGGGCGCTCTTCGAAGGTGACAAAAACGCCGGCTTCGTCGAATTCCCGGGCGCCATTCAGAAGAAAGGTCGAGGCGAACAATGTCTTGCCGCAACCGGCCGAACCGCAGACCAGTGATGGCCTTCCCGTCGGCAGGCCACCGAGCGTCAGATCGTCAAAACCTTCAATACCCGTGAGTGATTTGCTGATCCCCTTGGCTTCGCCCATCAATGTATCCCGTCCCGTCATAAACGCCCGGCCTAGGAGACATCCACAATTCGGGCAATTAAATCTGACATAGGGCGGCGCAAAAAAACGACAATCGCTTCCGAGGGTCCCTGCCCGGATTTTAAGACAGCCGGCTACTCTTCCTTTCCTTCGTCCGGCAATTGTATAAACGATTGGAACAAACATTTATTCGTGAGCCGCAGATGATCGAAATAGTCGTCCTGTTTGTCGCAATCCTGATGGTCGGCCTGCACCGCCGCAATTCCGGCCGCATCGGTGCGCTGGAACAGGAACTGGAAGTGGTCAAGGCGGAACTGCTGAACCGGCTGGCCCTGCCGGCAGCGTCGACGGTCACCGAGACGGAGGCTGCGCCCGCTGATGTGGCCGCCGTGCTGCCGGTCGAGGCTGCAGCCCGTGAAATGACCGAAGCGATGCCGGCCGAGGCCGTCATCTCGGAAGCGCCGGCGGAAGATACCGGCACCGGCCATGAAACCGTCGTGCCCGGCCCCGCCCCCGTGCCACCCGTAAAGCAGAACAACAAGGAAAGCCTCGAGAGCTATCTCGGCGCACGCTGGCCGGTTTGGGTCGGTGGCGTGGCGCTTGCCTTCGGCGGCATTTTCCTGGTGCGTTATTCGATAGAGGCCGGCCTGCTCGGTCCCGGCGCACGCCTCGCCCTCGCCTGCATATTCGGCCTCATTCTGATGGCAGGCGGCGAGCTCCTGCGCCGCCGCGCCATGCCGCGGATGTCCGAACAGTTCAGCAATGCGATGATCCCCGGCGCGCTGACCGCGGCCGGCGCAGTCACGCTGCTCGGCGCGATCTTCGCGGCCTATGCGGTCTATGATTTCATCGGCGCAACGCCGGCCTTCATCCTGCTGGCGATCGTCTCGTTTGCGACGATCGCGCTGTCGCTGCTGCACGGGCAGGCACTGGCGGGGCTTGGCCTGCTCGCCTCGCTGATCACGCCGGCTCTGGTTTCCAGCAACGAGCCGAATGCCAATGCATTGTTCGGTTTCCTTGCTTTGACCTGGCTTGCGGTCAACGTGACCTCGCGCTTCCGGCAATGGACGGTGGTGCCGACGCTTGCCAATATCGGCATCGGGCTCTGGACGATCGCCTGCACGTTCGGAATGGATGATTTCGTCACGCCGGCAACGCTGGCGCTGATCGTCACGGTCGCCGGTACGGCCTTCTATTGGCCCGGCCGTTATTACGGCATTATCGGCCCGTCAAAGCCGGGTATCGGCATGCTGCTCGGCCGGCCGCCGCTGCAGATCACCCTGTCGTTGTCGATCATGCTGCTCTTCTCGGCACTTGCGATGATTGTCCGTTATACCGAGGGCGAAGGGCTGGCGCTGTTCGGCTTTGCGGCGATCCTGGCGGCTCTCGCCGCGCTTGGCGCAAGCCGCACCTATGCGGTCTGGCCCGTCCTCTTCGGTGCTGCCGGCGCCGTTCTGGGGGTCATCGTCGTCGCGCTGCACTGGCTCGATTATTATCCGCCGATACCGACGGCCGGGCAGAACTCGCCGATCCTGACCTTCACCAACGAGATCAATATTTCCCTCGGGCTCGGTGCGGTCTTCACCTTCCTCGGCTTCGCCTTCCTTCGACGCTTCCGGTCACAAGAGCCTGAATTTTCTATCCTCTGGGCTTTCCTGATGCCGGCCGTGCCGATCACGCTCGCCGTCATCAGCTTCCTGAATTTTGGTAATCTCGGCCGCGATTGGACGCATGGGCTTTATGGCGTGGCGCTCGGCGCCGTGCTGCTCGCCGGCACGGAATGGCTGTTCCGTCGGAGCGACGAGACGGAACAGGGCAAGATCGACTGGCCTGCAAACCTGCTGGTCGCAGGCTCCTTCGCGGGCTTCATGCTGGCGCTGCATGCCCTCACCAACGGTATCGTCACCACCATCGCCGTGTCGGTGCTCGGCTTCGCCTATGTGCTGGCCATGCGGGTGAAAACCTGGCCGGCTTTGCCCTGGATGATGGCAGCGGCAATCATCATCGTCTTCGGCCGCATCGCCTGGGAACCTACGCTGATCGGCCCGAACAGCCTCGGCACCACGCCATTCCTCAATGCACTGCTGCCCGGTTACGGCATATCGACGCTGCTTGCCATCGTCACCGCTTGGATGCTGAGGGATTCTGCCGATTTCCGCATCCGCAACATCATGCAGGCGCTTGCCTCGCTGTCGGCTCTGGTGACGATCGCCGTACTGGTGCGCCATGCGATGAACCACGGGACGCTCGATTCGAACGTGCCGACATTGGGCGAGCAGTCGATCTATACGCTGGTGACGGTCGGCTTCTCGGGCATCCTGATGACGCTCGACCTGAAATCGCCGAGTCCGGTCTTCCGCTGGGGTTCGATGATCGCCGGCGTGATCGCTACCTTGAACGTGCTGTCGCTGCACATCTTCGCGCTCAACCCCTATTTCAGCGGCGAAGGCACCGGCCCCTACCCGTTCTTCAACCTGCTGCTGATCGGCTATCTGCTGCCGGCTCTCGCCTATGCACTGGTTGCCTATTATGCCCGCAGCCGGCGGCCCTACCCCTATGTGCTCATGCTGGCGCTGGCCGGCGCGGTGCTTGGCTTCATGTGGGCAACGCTCTCCGTCCGCCGCTTCTGGCAGGGTGAGAACATCGCCGACTGGAAGGGTTTCATGCAGGGCGAGACCTATACCTATTCGGTGGTCTGGCTGCTGATCGGCATCGTGCTTCTGGTGATCGGCTCGAAGTTCGACGCCAAGAGCCTGCGGCTTGCCTCCGCCGGCCTCGTGCTCGTCGCGGTCGTCAAGGTGTTCCTGATCGACATGTCGAACCTCGAAGGTATCCTGCGGGCGCTGTCCTTCATCGGGCTTGGCGCCGTGCTGATCGGGATCGGGCTGTTCTACCAGCGCATTCTGGTGAAGAAGAGTGGCGAACCTGCTGCACCTGATTCCGAGGAAAAGCCTGCGTGACCGCTTCCATCATCGCCGCCTTCGCACCCCATGAAAAACTGGCCGAAAGCCTGATTTCGTTTGCGACCGAAGGCGACGACGGTTCGCACGACATCGCCCACATCCTGCGCGTCTTCAAGAACGCCATGCGCATTCATGCCGTGGAAGGCGGCAACGGTCGGGTACTCGCTGCGGCCGTCTTGCTGCATGACTGCGTGGCGGTGGAGAAGAACTCGCCGCTGAGAAACCAGGCGTCGCGTCTGGCGGCGGAAAAGGCATCCGGCATTCTGGCCCGGCTCGACTGGGAGAAGGCGGATATCGAGGCGGTCGCGCATGCGATCACCACGCACAGCTTTTCGGCCAATATCCCGCCGGAAACGATTGAAGCGAAGATTCTTCAGGATGCCGACCGGCTGGATGCGATCGGCATGGTGGGTGCTGCCCGCTGCTTCTATATCGCCGGGCGGATGAGTTCCGGCCTCTACGACCCGGCCGACCCGCTTGCCAAGGAACGGCCGCTGGACGACAAGGCCTTTGCGATCGATCATTTCGAGGTCAAGCTGTTCAAGCTGGCGGACGGTTTCCAGACCGTGGCCGGCCGGGCTCTTGCCACGGAGCGCCACGAGCGCTTGAAACATATCCGGGACCTGTTTCTCGACGAAATATGAGGAAATGGCCATGCGCGTCAGCGAATTGAACTTCTACCCCCTGAAGAGCGGCCGCGGCATCACACTGAGCCAGGCGGAAATCGCCGCCGAGGGCATTCCGGGCGATCGCCGCATGATGGTGACCGATCCGACCGGGATGTTCATCACCCAGCGGGAATTGCAGACGCTGGCGCAACTCAACGTCGTGCCCGAAGTGGAGAGCGTCCGTTTTTCGATAGACGGCAAGGGTGAGGTTCTGGTTGCACGCCCGCCGGCCAGCCAGCGCATGGATATCGTCGTGTGGAAATCGGCGGTGAATGCCGCCGTGGCCGACGATGCAACCAACGCCACACTTTCCGACTGGCTCGGCCGCGAGGTCCGACTGGTGTTCTTCGACGAGCAGGCAAAGCGCATCGCCAGCCCCGAATGGGCGGGCGACGATTCGCCGGTGACCTTTGCCGACGGCTATCAGGTTCTGGTGACGACCACCGGCTCGCTTGCCGCGCTGAATGCCGACATGGCAAAACATGGCGAAGGCGCGGTCGGCATGGAGCGCTTCCGGCCCAATATCGTGCTCGACCACAATGAGGGCTGGGCCGAAGATAGCTGGGAAGGCATCGAGATCGGCGGCATCCGGTTCGATTTCGTCAAACCCTGCGCCCGCTGCATCATGACGACGCAGGACCAGGTGACCGGCTCGCGCGAGGCGCCGAACCCGATGCCGGCCATGGGCCGCCTGCGCATGTCCGCCGACCGCCGCGTGCCCGGCCCGCTGTTCGGCTGGAACGCCGTGCCGCGTTCCACCGGCACGATCCGGCTCGGCGATGAAGCAACGGTGATCGCGCCGCGGGATGCCTGGGCGATCAAGCGCCGGGCGTGACCTGCAACGGAGATGCGGCGCATTTATCTTGAGCGGCAACGGCCAGAACAACCTGCCGGATAACACAATCGTGCCCTCAACCCGTTGATCGATCAAAAGAATGTTGTCCCCTTGAAGGTTTGCGAAAGCGGCCCACATGGTGGCGGTCAAACGGGAGGCCCCAAGGACAAGGATATGGCTGCATTTCTCGAAACGACGTTCGGCCCGACGGAGCTGGAGGTCCTCGAAACCGTGCTGGAAGACTGGCGCATGGCACACAAGCTTCGAAAGGAAGACCCCGATCTCGGCCTTGCCGCGGCGGTGATGATCAACCTCTTTCGCGAGGGCAACGATACCGTGCCGGCGTTGAAACAGGCTGTCGCGGAGCACAAGGCGCTGGCTGATCTGATGGCCTAGGCATAGGGTGAAGGCCACCCGAACGAATTTTCCAAAAGATCATAACGAAAAAGCCGCTCCCGGATAGGAGCGGCTTTTCTGTCTGCTTGGGGGAGGATCAGACAAGGGACGCGATCAGTGGACCGCCATGCTCACCATCGGATAGGGATGGGATGCCTTGAACTGGGTGATGATCTCGGAGGCCTGGTTGAGGACGTTGGCGGCGGCTTCAGCCTCGCCGGTCGCCAGCTCGTTCAGGTTGACGAAGATCGCCTGGGCGATACCGTTCGAGATCGCGGCAAATTGCTGATTGCCTTCGAAGAAAGCCTCGCGGGCATTGGTCTCCAGCGTTTCGGCGACATTTGCCAGGACTTCCGCACGCTCTTCGGTGCTCAGGGTATTCAGATTGATGCTGTTGGTCATAATAGCCACCCACTCTTTGGTCGTTGTGACGTTGTCGAGCTTTCAATAAGCCTCGATATTCCCGACTTGGGGATCACCGGCGCGACATTCAAGTGTGACGGGTCGATGACAGGCTCTAGAGGCATTATCGAACCCTGAAGTCACGCCAAACCGTCGGTGTCGCAGCCCGGAGAGTTCATGTGCGCGGCTCGTGCATGGCAGCTATTCCCAAAAAGCAGGTTGCCGGATACCTTTGCGAGCAGCCACAACGGACAGATAACCTGCCGTCCCGCCCTTTCAGTGTATTCGCGTACCATTCGGTACGCCCAGCACTGCGCTCCGAAAGAAGAATGCCCCGATGACACCTCGGTCCACCGGTTTGCTCTGTGCCATCACGGCGGTGACGATCTTTTCGGTTCAGGACGGCATTTCGAAACATCTCGGCAGCAGTTATCCGCCCGTCTTCATCACCATGATCCGCTATTGGGGTTTTGCCGCCTTCGCCATGCTGTTGGCATCGCGCTCTCCGGCGGGCCTCAAGGCCACCACAAAAGCCGGTCGGCCCTGGCTGCAGACGGCGCGCGGCGTATTGCTGGCCGTCCAGATCGTCATCTCGATCTTCTCCTTCTCGCGCGTCGGACTTGCCGCGAGCCATTCGATCTTTGCCGCCGCGCCGCTCGTCGTCGCCGGTCTTTCGGTGCTTTTTCTGGGAGAAACGGTCGGCTGGCGGCGCTGGACTGCAATCGGCGTCGGCTTCATCGGCATCCTGCTGGTGGTCAACCCGCTGCATGCGACTTTCGACTGGAAGATCGTCATTCCGGTCGTCGCGACAGGGATGTTCGCCTGCTATTCGGTGATGACACGGCTTGCCAGCCGCACCGACACGTCGATGACGGCGTTCTTCTATACCGGCGTTGCCGGAGCCGTGACCATGACATTCGTCGGACCCTTCTACTGGACCAATCTCGCACCCGCCGACTGGGTGTGGATGTTCGTGCTGTGCATGACCGGCATGACGGGACACTACCTGCTGATCCGCGCCTTCGACCTGCTCGACGCCTCCGTGGTGCAGCCGATCAGCTATATCCAGACGGTGCTGGTCTGCCTGATCGGCGTCTTCATCTTCGGTGAGGTGATGACGGCGAACATGATCGCCGGCTGCGCCATCGTCATCGGCGCCGGCATCTATACGATCTGGCGGGAAGCTCGGCTCGGCCGCACGCCGCCTCCGGCGATCGATCCGCCAGGGACACCTTAAGCTTGTCCAGTAATCGTCCATCAAATGCAATGATGGATTGATTTAGCAAAAGTCGTTTTTCGAATCTTTTGCCCAAGCGTATGACTTATCTCCTATGAGGAGGAATTTCATGCCCACGTCCGCGCCCGCCCGTCCATCCCTGCCCTGGTTGATCATCGTCACAGGCGCACTCGTCGCGATGCTGAATTTCGGTCCGCGCTCTGCCATGGGCTTTTTCCAGCTGCCCATGCTGCACGACACCGGCTGGGACCGCTCCACCTTCGGCATGGCCATGGCGATCCAGAATCTGGCCTGGGGCCTTGGTCAGCCCGTGTTCGGCGCGCTGGCGGACAAATACGGCACCGGCCGGGTGCTGACCTTTTCGGGCCTGCTTTATGCCGCCGGCCTGATCCTGATGTCCACGGCCCATTCCGTTCCGATCCTCTTCCTCTCGGGCGGCGTGATGGTCGGCCTTGCAGTCGGCGCCGGTTCGTTCGGCATCATCCTGTCGGTCTATGCCCGCAACGTGACGCCACAGCAGCGCTCGCTGGCATTCGGCATCGCCACCGCCGCCGGTTCGGCCGGCATGTTCTTCTTCGCGCCGCTCAGCCAGGCGCTGATAAGCAATTACGGCTGGTCGGACAGTCTGGTCGTGCTGGGCTTCATCATGCTCATCGTACCGCTGCTCGCCTATCCGCTGCGTGGCAATGCCAAGTCGGGGACCCAGTCGCGGACCGAAATCGACCAGACGGTCGCCCAGGCGCTGAAGGAAGCGTTCGGACACCAGAGCTATCTGCTGCTGACCTCCGGCTTCTTCGTCTGCGGTTTCCAGCTCGCCTTCATCACCGCGCATTTCCCGGCCTATCTCGGCGATATCGGCATCGATGCGCGTTATGCGGTCATCGCCATGGCGTTGATCGGTTTCTTCAATATCATCGGTTCGTTTGCGGCAGGCATGATCAGCCAGCGCTATTCGAAACCCTATTTCCTGAGCTTCATTTATATCGCCCGCTCGGTGGCGGTGACCGGTTTCCTGCTTCTGCCGCAGACGCCGCTGTCGGTGATCATCTTTGCCATCGTCACGGGCCTTCTGTGGCTTTCCACCGTGCCGCCGACCAACAGCCTCGTCGCCATCATGTTCGGCACCAGGCATCTCGGCATGCTGGGCGGCATCGTCTTCCTGTCGCACCAGATCGGCTCGTTCCTCGGTGTCTGGCTCGGCGGCGTGCTCTATGACCGGCTCGGCTCCTATGATCCTGTCTGGTGGCTCGGCATGGCGCTCGGCATTTTTGCCGCGATCGTCAACTGGCCGATCAAGGAAAAGCCGGTCGACCGCACGGCGATGGGCGTGCAGCCGGCGGAGTAATTCAGCCAGCCTGCCGTTCCGGCTTATCCGCCAAGGCTTTCAGCGCCGCCTGCACGAAACCGTCGCGGGCGGCGTTTTCCGTCAGGCCGCGTGGTTCGTAGACGTGACGATGCAGAAAATGACCGGTGAGCCGGAAGGCAGCGGCCATGCTCTCGCGATCTGCAGAATGCACCGCCGCCTCGCCCAGAAAGCCCGGCAGAGCCAACATGCGGTCGTGATAGGGAGCGCCGGCATCACGCGAGACGGCGCGGCCGCTTTTCGGTGAAACATAGACCAGATCCCGCCGGATACCGGTCGCAGCGCATTCGGAGAGATCGAGGCCGAAGCCGAGGTCGTTCAGCACAGCAAGCTCGAAACGCACGAAAAGCTCGCCGGCATCGGCCGGGTCGTCCATCGTGTCGAGGATGACGTCGAGTGCTTCGAAGAGATGCGGATGAGGGTCCCGCTCGGGCAGAAGCCGCAGCAGCGCGCCCATCGCCTGCACGCCATACACGGCGGTGGCGGTTTCCATCAGCTTGGCGGCGCGAAGGCGGACCGGCTCCAGCTTGAATTCTCCGAGATGTTCGTCAAGCCGGGCCCGCCAAACGGCTTCGACCTTGTTGCCAGGCTGCAGCACGGGTTGCATGGCGCGCGAGCGGCCGGAGCGCACCATGCCGAGATGCCGGCCGCGCTCACGGGTCATCAGCTCGGCAATGACGCTCGTCTCGCCGTGGCGTTTGACGCCTATAATGATCGCTTCGTCCTGCCATTGCATCGGCGCATGAACTCTTTTCTGAGGTGATTCAGTTCTATCCCATAAGTGCTTCTGACAGAATCGGTTTCTCGCAATTAACCTGTTCGCCCACGGCTTGCCGGGTTCTGCCGAAGCCCTTGGAACAAATCGGGTGAGATTCGGATTTCCCCGCCGAATATGGCGATTACAATCGCCTGACGCGCCTGACGCCACACCCGGCCGGATTATCCGGCCTATCACCTGGGGGATACCCGAATGAAACGTACTCTTCTCGCCGTCGCGCTTGCCACCCTTCCCGCGAGCTTCATTTCCGCGCCGCCAGCGCTTGCCCAATCGCCGCAGCTGGAACAGGCATGCGTTGCCGTCGCCAAGAGCTTTCTGCTGGTGCCGAACATCAAGACCGGCATCGTACAGTCCTTCCCCGAGCTCGATCCGCCCGGCGCCCGGCTGACCTATTCGACCCGCGAAGACGCCAAGCCCACCGATTTCAACAACGAGATCGAATGCGAGTTCGACAAGGCGCAGGCGCCCTTCAGCCTGCTGCGTTTCTGCATTTCGAAAACCTGCTATGGCTCCAATGAACAGGAGCAGGAAAACCGCCGCCGCTACCAGGAGGTAAAGGCGCTGATGGACCGGCAACAGAAGAAATAAGCTGACCGGTCAGCGCCGCGTATTCTGGCCAAGCACGTTCAGGGCGGAGGTCAGGTAACGCGCGGCGAGCGCATGGCGTCGCTTGGTGGCGATGCCGAGCGCCGCGCGACAATGGCTCTCCAGCGGATCGCGGGAGACGTCACCGGCCTCTTGCGGCATGATGGTGCAGGTGCCGCTATATATGGATGGCACGCCATCGGCATCGCGAAGACACCGGCCGATCGCATGGATATGAATTTTGCGGCCATTCGGATGGGTCAGGCGATAGTCGCATTGAAACTGCTCGCCTGTGATGATGGCGTGATGCACAGCCTTGGCCAGCATCTGCTTGTCGCCATCGTCGACATAACGGATCACAACCTCGATCGGTGCTCCGAGAGCAAGCTCCTTCACCGAGATGCCGAATATATCGGCGATCACCTCGTCGCCATGGACGCGGTTTTCCGGGACGCTCCAACTGTAAAATCCGATCAGCGCAATGTTCTGAACACCGATATCTCCGTCCAAAACGCGGGCGTCAGTCATGTCGGGACCTCCGATTCACACACTCAGGAAACCAGTATCACATTGCATATTTTAGCAGTTACCAATAGTTGCATATTGGCGCTAAACCGATGAAAATACGAGGAAATCAACTTTATATCGTGATATAGAGTCGCATTTCAACCGATGATGGACATCAGGTTGAAGCCGAGCTCCTCGTCATGGAGCAAATGGGGGGGGAAATGAGGTGTCTTCCGCCCTTTCAAGGCGCCAGATTGGCCTCAGCAAGCAATGTTTCCCGATTTCGCTCCGGCAAATCGCCTCGCTCCACGAATCGCTCAGGTGTCTCATGCCGCCCGGACGGGCTGCGTGTTACCCTTTGGGGAACTCGAGGCCCATTTCGCGGAAGCGCTCGGGGTCATCACCCCAGTTCTCGCGAACCTTGACGAACAGGAAGAGATGCACCGTCTGTTCGAGGATTTCCATCAGCTCCTTGCGCGAGGCGGTCGAGATCGATTTGATCGCCTCGCCATTCTTGCCGAGCGCGATCTTCTTCTGGCTGTCGCGCTCCACATAGATGACCTGTTCGATGCGCACCGAACCGTCCTTGCGTTCCTCCCACTTCTCCGTCTCAACATGCGAGGAATAGGGAAGTTCCTGGTGAAGGCGCAGGAAAAGCTTTTCGCGGGTGATTTCGGCCGCGAGCTGGCGCATCGGCAGGTCAGAAATCTGGTCTTCCGGATAATACCAAGGACCTTCCGGCAGTTCCTTGGCCAGATAGTCCATCAGGTCGTCGCAGCCGGAACCGGTGGTCGCGGAAATCATGAACGTTCGCTCGAAAGTCACGAACTCGTTTGCCGCAGCTGCGAGCTTCAACAGGTCTTCGCGATCGACGCGGTCGATCTTGTTGAGCACCAGGATCTTCGGCTGATGAACTTCCTTCAGGCCTTCGAGGATCGCTTCCGCGTCACCCCGGATGCCGCGCTCGGCATCGATCAGCAGCATGATGAAGTCGGCATCCTTGGCGCCGCCCCAGGCGGTCGTCACCATGGCGCGGTCGAGCCTGCGGCGCGGCTTGAAGATGCCGGGCGTATCCATGAAGACGATCTGGGCGTTGTCGTGAATGGCGATGCCGCGCACGATGGCGCGCGTCGTCTGGACCTTATGGCTGACGATCGACACCTTGGCGCCGACGAGACGGTTGACCAGCGTCGACTTGCCCGCATTGGTCGGGCCAATCAGCGCCACGAAACCGGAATGCGTCGGGCCTGCTGCGCCGGCTTCGTGTTCCTCGCCTGCGATGTGTTCGTTATCGGTCATATCGTCCATTTCGTTGTTAAACAGTCATTGTCCGGCGGGCTTCTGCCACACGCCTTCGCGTTCGAGCATCTTGGTGGCGGCCACCTGTTCGGCGGCCCGCTTGGAGCGGTCTATGCCGGTTTCCGGCGAAACACCCTGCACGTCCACCGTCACGGTGAAGCGCGGATCATGATCCGGTCCGGAGCGGTCGTCCACCCTGTAGGCGGGCGTCAGGCCGAATTTCGCATGCGCCCATTCCTGCAGCTCGGTCTTGGCATCGCGCCTTGCGCCGTCCGCACGGGTGGCGCGGCCCTCCCAATGCTTCAGAATGAAGGCGCGGGCCACTTCCAGCCCCGCATCCAGATAGATCGCAGCAATCAGACTTTCCACCACATCGGCGCGCACATTCATCATGCGCTTGCCGGTCAGTTTCTTGACGTCGGCGCCGGTGCGGATGAAGCGATGCAGCTCCAATTCATCAGCGACGGCCGCGCAGCTATCCGCGCTGACCAGCTGGTTGAGGCGAACCGAAAGCTCGCCCTCTTCCGCCGCCTTGAACGTCCTGAACAGCAGTTCAGCGACGCAGAGACCGAGAACCCGGTCGCCCAGAAACTCCAGGCGCTCGTAATTTGCATTCTTGGCCGTACCGGTGCTGGCATGCGTCAGCGCCCGGTCCAGCCACTGCTTGTCGACGAACTCATGGCCGATGGCTTTTTCAAGCTGGCCGCGATCCTCCGCCGAAAGCGCCTTTGCCTTCATCACCGCACGACCTTGAAGATACGGTCCCAACGCATGTTGGTCGGCCACTTCCAGATTTCGCGGAAGGACGTGTCGTTGCCGAGCGAGAAGAAGATGACGCTGGCGCGGCCGACAAGATTTTCAGCCGGCACGTAACCGACGTCGAAACGGCTGTCGAGCGAGTTGTCGCGGTTGTCGCCCATGAAGAAATAGTGGCCGGCCGGAACGACGAATTCCTGGGTATTGTCGCCGCGGCCCATGCCCTCGTCGAGCGAGTCATAGGTCACGCCGTTTTCCAGCGTTTCGCGGAAGACCGGCACGTTGACACCCGGATCCTTAGAGTAGTCGGAGGTGAAAGCGCCATCCGGCTGCTTCGGAACCGGCTTGCCGTTGATATGCAGCACACCGTTGATCATCTGCACCTTGTCGCCCGGCAGGCCGATCAGGCGCTTGATATAGTCAATGTCCGGCTGGCTCGGCAGACGGAAGACGATGACGTCACCTCGCTTCGGCTCGCTGAATTCAAGAACGCGTCCGGAAAACAGGTTCGGCGAGAAAGGCAGCGAATATTTCGAATAACCGTAAGCGAACTTGTTGACGAAGATATAGTCGCCGACCAGCAGCGTCGGCATCATCGAGCCGGACGGAATGGTGAAGGGCTGGAACAGCACGGTGCGGATGACCATCGCAAGCAGCAAGGCCTGGATAATGACCTTGATGTTTTCCCAGAGACCGTTCTGCGACTTCGTATCGGCGTTATCGGACACGTTTGAAGACTTTCTATTTCCTACGGAGTGCCGCATTCTCTAAACTTTTCCCGGAGCCGCGGCAATGGCCCATCGGGTCACAGGCGGCTGATCAGGATGCGACGGGCCTGGCCTCAATCACCACGAAGGCCTGGGCATAGGGGTAATCGTCAGTAATGGTAATGTGGATGAGCGGTTCGTGGCCGGCCGGCATCATTTCGGCCAGACGTTCGCCGGCACCATTGGTCAAGACCATGGTCGGACGGCCGCCGGGCAGGTTGACGACACCCATGTCCTTCCAGAACACGCCGTTGGCAATGCCGGTGCCGAGTGCCTTGGAACAGGCTTCCTTGGCGGCGAAACGCTTGGCGTAAGAAGCTGCGCGGTTCTGCCTGCGGTCGGATTTCGCCCGTTCGATTTCGGTGAAACAGCGATGGGTAAAGCGCTCGCCGAAACGTTCGATGGATTTTTCGACGCGTCTTATGTCGATCAGGTCGCTGCCCAGGCCGATGATCATGAATTTTCCTTGAAGCCGGATTTTCAGGCTGACTTGAGCATTCCGGCCCGCGCAGTCAAGCGTTCCATCCGGCGATTGCGGAAACTGCGCACAGCCCAATAGGTGCCGGCATAGAAGATGGCGCCGCTGATCAGACCCGGCGGAATGGCGCCGATCACCATCGGCTCCAGAATAGGACGCCACAGCTGGGTGATATCCAGGTGATGGAAAAGCTGGCCGAGATCGAGATTGTCATGCCCTGCCGGATCATGACCGAGGATCGTCGCGCCGATCTTCCAGGTCAGCGGCCAGATGATCGGACAGGTGATCGGATTGGCAAACGTGGTGCCGATCGCCGCGGCGATCATGCTGCCGCCGAGCAGATAAGCGATCGGGATGGCAAACAGCACGTGAAATCCGAGAAACGGCGTCCAGGCGCTGATGACGCCGACCGCCACGCCGGCAGCGACCGCGTGCGGCGAGCCGCCGATGCGCATCACTTTCAGACGGTAATATTCGACCATGCGGCGAAAGCCCTTGGGAGGCAGGATGGCGCGGCGTAGTCTTTCACGAAATGCAAGCGGTGTACGGCGGCGAAACGGCATTTGCAGATCTGGCTTCGTATCGGTTTCAATGGCCGGGATTTTAATCGACCGGCACCGGGAATCTCATCATCAATTATGCTCTCATAGCGGAGCCTGAAGATGATGGCAAAAATTGGCCGCTGTATCGGATCGGCCTGCGACGCATTTACCGATCATACCACCCGCCCATTGACGGGCGACACCTGCCGACCGCGCGGATACCCGGCGCGGCACGGACAATCATCAAACTATTCCGAGGCGGATCAGAGACCCGACTTGCGGAACATACCACGGTCGATCTGGCGCATGCGGAATTCGAGATCGATCCGGTCACGGGATTCGTTCAGGTAAGCAATCTCACGATCCTGAGTGCTCGGGACGCGGAAGGCGCGGGCGATCTTGCGGACTTGGTCAAACATAATGTCTTCTTTCTCTCTCATATTGCACTGCAGCAATATAAGATGAGATCTCGCATTCTACCAACGCGGGAACAGCCGACCAGACATGCGCCAGAAGCATGGCACACTGCCAATGTGCTTGGCTATTGAGCAAATATTGCGCGACAAGCGCTAGCGGCGGTGATCGGTTTCACCGACCCAAAGCCGCATGTTTGCCGTCCGTCTGATGACGAGGCGGCTAAGAACGAAGGCGACAAGCAGCCATGCCATCGTCAAAGCTCAATCATAAACCCGCTTCAAGTTCGCCACGCAATCCAGCTCTTTCAGCTGACTGAGGAGCTGGTTGAGCTGGCGCAGGTCCCAGACCTCGATATCCATCGTGATCTCGGAAAAGTCATCAGCCCTGTTTGAGCCCATGGCGAGCGTGCGGATGTTGATGTCGAGGCGCGCGACGGTTTGGGCGACGGTGGCCAGCGTGCCGGGCTCGTTCAGCGTGTTGACGGCAATCTTCGCCAGGAAGCGGGATTTGTTGGCTTCGTCCAGATCCCAGCGCACGTCGATCCAGCGTTCCGGCTGATCATCGAAGCGCTGAAGGGCCGGCGCCTGGATCGGGTAGATGGTGATGCCCTTGCCCTTTTCCATGATGCCGACGATGCGGTCGCCGGGGACAGCGCCGCTCGGGGCGAAATGGACGTCCATATTGGCGGCGAGACCGCGGATCGGCAGCGGGTCTGGGCCGGCTTCGACTTCTTCCGGTTCGACGCGGCGCTGGTTCGGCAGCTTGAAGACCATGCCGGTGGCGCTCTGCATGTTGAACCAGCCGTCGTCGGCCGACGGTTTCACGGTGACGCGCTCGTCCTTATAATCCGGGAAGACGGCGCGAAGCACGTCGAGCGAGGAAAGCTCGCCGCGGCCAACGGCGGCAATCGCGTCCTCGACATCCTTGTGAGCCAGACGATGCAGCGCAGGCTTCAGCGCCTCGCGGGAAAACACCTTGCCGGCGCGCTCGAACGTGCGTTCCAGGATGCGATGGCCGAGGCCGGAATATTGCTTGCGGATGGCGATACGCGTGGCGCGGCGGATGGCCGAGCGCGCCTTGCCGGTTACAACGATCTCTTCCCAGGCGGCCGGCGGCACCTGCACGCCGGAACGGATGATCTCGACTTCGTCGCCATTGTTGAGGCGGGTGACGAGCGGCATGATGCGGCCATTGATCTTGGCGCCGACCGTGGTGTTGCCGATCGTGGTGTGGACCGCATAGGCAAAATCGATCGGCGTGGCACCGCGCGGCAGCGCAATCAGCTTGCCCTTCGGCGTGAAGCAGAAGACCTGGTCCTGGAAGAGTTCGAGCTTTGTGTGCTCGAGGAATTCTTCCGGATTGTCGCCCTCCGCCAGGGATTCGATTGTGTGGCGCAGCCAGGAATACGCGTTGCTCTCCTTCGGCAGCAGTTCGCCACCCTTCACCGCCCCTCGCCCGTCCTTGTAGAGCGCATGGGCGGCGATACCGTATTCGGCGATTTCCTGCATCAGCTGGGTGCGGATTTGCGTTTCGATACGCTGGCGGGACGGGCCGACGATGGTCGTGTGGATCGAACGGTAATCGTTCTGCTTCGGGTTGGAGATGTAGTCCTTGAAGCGGCCTGGCACGACGCGCCAGCGGGTATGAACTATGCCGAGTGCCCGGTAACAGGAGGGAATGTCGCCGACGATGATGCGGAAACCGTAGACGTCCGAGAGCTGTTCGAAGGAGAGCGACTTCGACTGCATCTTGCGGAAGACCGAATAGGGCTTCTTCTGGCGGCCTTTGACAACGGCCTCAACACCATTGGCGATCAGCAGCTCGCGCAGCTCGTCCTCGATCTTCTTGATCAGGCCTTCGTTGCGGGCCGAAAGATCGGCGAGCCGGTTGGTGACGGTCTCGTGCGCTTCCGGGTTCATGTAACCGAAGGACAGCTCCTCAAGCTCGTCGCGCATGTCCTGCATGCCCATGCGGCCGGCGAGCGGCGCATAGATATCCATCGTCTCTTCGGAAATACGGGCCTTCTGCTCGGCCTTCATATGCTCAAGCGTGCGCATATTGTGCAGGCGGTCGGCGAGCTTGACGAGCAGCACGCGCACGTCGTCGGAAATGGCAAGCAGCAGCTTGCGCAGGTTTTCGGCCTGCTTGGCCTTCTTGGAAACGAGGTCGAGCCGTTTCAGCTTGGTGAGGCCTTCGACGAGCCGGCCGATATCCTCGCCGAACAGTTCGTCAATCTCTGCGCGGGTGGCGGTGGTGTCCTCGATCGTGTCGTGCAGCAGAGCCACCGCGATGGTCGACTCGTCTAGATGCATGTCGGTGAGGATGGCAGCGACTTCCAGCGGATGCGAGATATAGGGATCGCCGCTGGCACGCTTCTGCTGGCCGTGCTTCTGCATGGCATAGACATAGGCTTTGTTCAGAAGAGCTTCGTTCGCATCGGGCTTGTACTTTTGCACCCGCTCGACGAGCTCGTATTGCCTCATCATCCTGAAAAATGCCCTTGGGTAACTGGTGGCAGGAAAAGAAAAATGGCGCGCCAACCGTCAGATTGGCGCAGCCATCATAAAACATCCAGCCAGATTAGGGCGAGAGGATGAACGAAAACTTGCTAAGCAGCAGATTCTGCTCAGCGAGGCGCTGAAGCGCCCGCTTAGTAATCGTCGCTCTTTTCCGGCGGCACGAGGCCTTCGATGCCGGCCAGTAGTTCCTCTTCCGACATCTGGTCGAAAGACACCGTTTCCGGTGCATCTTCATCTTCGCCATCGGCCGCGACGGAAACGCCGCCGGCAGCGATCAGCGAAGCCGGATCGGGTTCCGGCTCGTCCACTTCCACATGCTTCTGCAGGGAGTGGATCAGGTCTTCCTTCAAGTCGTCCGGCGAAAGCGTCTCATCCGCAATTTCGCGCAGCGCAACGACCGGGTTCTTGTCATTGTCGCGGTCGATCGTGATCGAAGCGCCCTGTGAGATCTGGCGGGCACGGTGGCTGGCCAGGAGGACGAGTTCGAAACGGTTGTCGACTTTGTCAATGCAATCTTCTACTGTGACGCGGGCCATTGCATGTCCTTTGGGTCATGGATTTCCGGGATTAACGAGCCCGATACAGCCATTGCGCGGTAAATTCAAGTTTTTCCTGCAAATTGACGATTGCCAGTTTTTGGTCGGTCTTCTGAGGAAGGCTCCTAAATTCAACTGTAAGATGCTTGGATTATCCCGAATCGTGCCATAAATGACGAATATATGAACGTTTTGTAATGTAGTGGAATAATCCGGAGATTTGAGTCACTCTATAATTGACCAAGGCTCCCCTGCCCGGCAGGTTCATAACAAAAAGGGGATGGAGACCATATGTTTGATCCAAGAGAGAAGATTGCTCTCTTCATTGACGGCGCTAATCTTTACGCCGCTTCGAAAAGCCTCGGTTTCGATATCGATTACCGGAAACTTCTGAAGGCTTTCCAGAAGCGCGGTTATCTTCTCCGGGCCTATTATTACACAGCATTGATCGAGGATCAGGAATATTCGTCGATCCGTCCTTTGATCGACTGGCTGGATTACAACGGCTACAAGGTTGTCACCAAGCCGGCCAAGGAATTCACCGATTCCATGGGCCGCCGCAAGGTCAAGGGCAATATGGATATCGAGCTGGCGATCGACGCTATGGAGCAGTCCGAAACCGTCGATCATCTGGTTCTGTTTTCCGGCGACGGCGACTTCACGACGCTTGTCGAGGCGCTGCAGCGCAAGGGCCGCAAGGTTTCGGTCGTGTCGACCATGTCCACCCAGCCGCCGATGATCGCCGACGACCTGCGCCGCCAGGCCGATCATTTCATCGACCTGATGACGCTGAAGGCCGAAGTCGGTCGTGACCCGTCCGAACGGCCGGCGCGTCCGACCGAGCCGGTCGAACCTGCCGACGTCTGATCTCTCTGGATGCTTTTGAAAATAGGCGCCCGTTTTTCGGCGGCGCCTATTTTCGTTTGTGCTAGAAAAGCGCCATGCTTTTCGAACGCCCTTCCGATGATATTCTCTACGACGCACTGGTTGCCCGCGATGCTTCCTATGAAGGTTTTGCCTGGGCGGCGGTGAAGACGACCGGCATTTTTTGCCGCCTCACCTGCCCGGCCCGCAAGCCGAAGCGAGAGAACACCAATTTCTTCGAGACGATCGCCGAATGCCTGGAGGCAGGTTTCCGCCCCTGCAGCCGCTGCCGGCCGATGCTGAAATTCGGAGAGGCGGATCCGATGGTGACGCGGCTCGTCGATGCCCTGGATGCCGAACCCTTCCGGCGCTGGAGCGAGGATGATGTGACCGCGCTTGGTATCGATCCCTCCACCGCCCGGCGTGCCTTCAAGCGGCAATTCGGCATGAGCTTTCTGGAAATGGCGCGGCTGAGGCGGATGGGCAAGGCGGCCGAGACGCTGAACGAGGGTGCCAGCGTCATCGATGCGCAGCTCGATGCCGGGTTTGAGTCGGGCAGCGGTTTTCGCGCCGCGGTGACGAAGCTTTTCGGTGCGGCGCCAGCGCATCTGCGTGGCAAGGAACTGCTGCGCGCCGACTGGATCGAAACGCCGATCGGCCCGATGATGGCGATCGCCGATGCCCATGCGCTGCACATCCTCGAATTCGCCGAACGCAAAGCGCTGCCGGCGGAGATCAAGAAGCTTCAGACCTTCACCGGCAGCGGCATCGTCATGGGCCGGCATCCGCCGATCGACCAGATCGAAGCGGAGCTGAAGGCCTATTTCGCCGGCGAGGATCGCGGGTTTGAGACCCGGATTGCGGGGCATGGTTCGTCGTTTCAGCGGCAGGTGTGGGATGCCTTGCGGGCGATCCCGGTCGGCATTTCGCAAACCTATGGTTCGGTTGCCGCAGGGCTCGGGCTGCCGTCATCGACGCGGGCGGTGGCGGGTGCAAACGGGGCAAACCAGATCGCCATCGTCATTCCCTGCCATCGACTGGTCGGGGCGGATGGCAGCCTGACCGGATATGGCGGCGGATTGTGGCGAAAGCGTTGGCTGCTGGAGCATGAGCGGCGGATGGCGGGGAAACGCTAATCTAGGGCAGTACCCAGAATACCCCCCTCTGCCCTGCCGGGCATCTCCCCCTCAAGGGGGGAGATTGGCTTGGTACACCGGTTTCCCCAAACAACAATCGTCGCCATCGACACATCTTTGATTGCCGTCGGCGATACGGTTAGTCTGGTGGGAAGTTCGTGCCACGAGTCAATCTCCCCCCTTGAGGGGAGATGCCCGGCAGGGCAGAGGGGGGTGCCACACACTCTAACGCTACCTAAGCCGAAGCCACTTCCCTCATCTCCAATCCATCACCCGAACTCCGCCTCGCCTTCCTCGCCCGAAACACCGCCTCGA
The DNA here is from genome assembly GCF_019430945.1 of Neorhizobium populisoli. Classification (GTDB taxonomy): domain Bacteria; phylum Pseudomonadota; class Alphaproteobacteria; order Rhizobiales; family Rhizobiaceae; genus Neorhizobium; species Neorhizobium populisoli. The sequence continues at coordinate 856,011 of NZ_JAHYCB010000001.1, forward strand.
CGATCAGCGACAGCGGCAATCCGATGAAGAACGGGATGAAGAAATAGATCACCCGGAAGGCGACAAGCGAGCCGATCGAGGCCTGATCTCCCATCACATGCTGCACCGTCGCTTCCAGCACGCCGAGGCCGCCCGGCGCATGAGTGATGAGGATCGCAAGGTTGGCCAGTACGAAGGCAGTTGCGGCCTTCAGGTAGCTGACATCGGCGCTCGCAGCCATCACCTCACGCAGGCAGGCGGAGACCAGGGCGAAATTGATCGTGCCGATCACTACCTGTGCGATGGCGATCTTCAGTGTCGGCATTTCGAAGGTCCAGGAGCGGATTTTCAGCGGCGTTCGGACGAAGGCGGCAAGCGCCAGATAACCGGCCGTCGCGGCCAGGCAGGCAAATCCGATTGCCATTACGGCTCCTTCGCCGAGACCCAATACGGTTGCTGCATCCTTCGGATTGATCATCATGACGATGCCCGACAACACGGCCATGCCGATGCCGACGGTCACACCCGAAAGCAGCACGATCTTGGCGACGTCCTCGGTGCTCATGCCCCAATGGGCGTAGTAACGATAACGCAACGCCCCGCTGCTCAGGCCGGACAGGCCGACACTCTGGCCGATCGAAAGCGCGATGAAGGAGGCAAGTCCGATCTTCGGATAGGCGAGATCGTTCTTCACGTAACGCACGCCGGCCCAGTCGAAACCGCTAAGGCACAGGTAGGAACCGAAGGCAAAAACGAGTGCCAGAACCAGATTGTAGGTGGGGATCGCCCGGACGGATTCGACGATGTCGCTGAGCGAATATTCCCGAAACGTATGATAGAGAAGATATCCGGCGGCCCCGAAGCCGACCACCAGCATGCCATAGGTAAATATCTGTTTTCGCGTCATCGCCCGCTCGCCTGGATAAGATCGGGGCAAACGGGCGTGAGACATTTTTGTTCCTGGAACAAAGGGCGCGCAAGAACGGAAAGCGATAGCGTGCGTTGTGCTATCCGTTTCTTACACGCCGGTTTATCCGCCGATGGACGTTAATGCGAAAATCGACTAGCGTAGCGAGGCAATTTGTATCGCGGCGTAGGTCGTAACTTCCATTGGAACGGCCATGTCGGCAATCAGTAGAAACAACGTCAAAGTATCAGGTACGGGTGAACGGACCATGCTGTTCGCCCACGGCTTCGGATGCGACCAAGCCATGTGGCGGTTCGTAGCGCCAAGCTTCAACGATGCTTTCAAGGTCGTCACCATGGACCATGTCGGAGCCGGTGGTTCCGATCCCGATGCTTACGACATCGGAAAATATGCTTCGCTCGATGGCTATGCCGACGACATCGTCGAAGTCGGCCGCGAAATGGGCATCCGGAACGGGATATTCGTCGGCCACTCGGTAAGCTCCATGATCGGCGCGCTTGCCTCGATCAAGGCCCCCGAACTGTTCAACACGCTGATCATGGTCGGCCCCTCGCCACGATATATCGACGACGGAGCTTATGTCGGCGGCTTCGGCGCATCCGATATCGAAGAGCTGCTGGCATCGTTCGCCGACAATCCCCTGGCCTGGTCGGCTTCCATGGCTCCCGCGATCATGGGCAATGCAGATCGGCCCGAACTCGGACAGGAGCTGACGGAGAGTTTTTGCCGCACCGACCCAAGGATTGCCCGGGAATTTGCGCGGGCGACGTTTACCTCCGACAATCGCGCCGACCTGCCGAAGGTGACCGCGCGCACCCTAATCCTTCAATGCCGCGACGACATCATCGCCGGAGAGAAGGTCGGAGAATACGTTCGCGACAACATCTCCGGCAGCCAGCTGATTCTGCTCGATGCCACGGGACATTGCCCCAATCTCAGCGCGCCTGACGAGGTCACGAAGGCGATCAAGGAATTCGTCTGACGTCGATGACAGAGGAATTGGACTACAGGAAACTCTTCGACGAAGCGCCCTGCGGTTACGTACTGCTGAGTGCCGATGGCGTCATCCTCAAGACGAACGACTGGGTTGCCAATCTGCTGGGATATCCGACGGGCGAAATCGACGGCAAACGCTTGCGCGACATTTTCAGCATGTCCGCCCGGATCCTGTTCGAGACCAATCTGGCGCCTCTTCTCAAGCTTCAGAAAAATATCCGAGAGGTTACCCTCGACCTCAAGCGGAGCGACGGAACCTTGGTGCCCGTCATCATGGGCGCAACCTCCTTTCCCGATCCTCTCGGCAATGCAAATACGATCCGCATCGTTTTCCTGGAGGCAGGCGAAAGACGTCTTTACGAACGCGAACTCGTCAGCGCGCGCGACAATGCCCAGAAAGGGCTGCAGAAGGAAATGGATGACGGACAGTTGCGGGAGCAATTCGTCGCCGTCCTCGGCCACGACCTTCGAAATCCCTTGTCTTCGATCTCCGCGGCAGCCCGTATTCTATCGAAAGAGACCCTCAGCGACCGAGGTCGGCAGGTCATCGGGTTGATGCAGGGCAGCGTGCTCAGGATGTCCGGGCTCATCGACAACGTCCTGGATTTCGCCCGCGCCCGGCTTGGAGGCGGCATCGGCCTGCAGTTGCGCGTGGAAGACACGCTGGAGCCGCTGATCAATCAGGTTGTCCAGGAACTGAGGGCATCCAGTCCGGACCACGACGTCCTCATGTCCTATACGGCAACTCGACCTGTCGAATGCGACACGTCCAAGATAGGTCAGCTGGTGTCCAATCTGGTGGGGAATGCCCTCAGCCATGGCGACAAACGACAGCCTATCCGGATTGGCGCGGAAACCACGGAGAATGGCTCGTTCCGGCTCTGGGTCGCGAACGGGGGAAAACCGATAGCGGCTGAAGCGATGCCAACCCTGTTCAATCCGTTCGTGCGCGGTCAGTCGCAAGGATACAAAGACGGGCTTGGCCTTGGTCTCTACATCGCCCACGAAATCGCCAAGGCCCACGGCGGCACGCTTACGGCAACCTCAACCGAACAGGAAACGTGTTTCCTGTTCGAAATGCCGAATACGGTCGGCTGAAGCAATCTTCTCGCCAGCCGGCATACCCCTGAAGTACCCGCTACCGGTGCGAAACTTTCAGGAATGCGTTAGTGTTTGACGCCCGGGAAGGCGCTGCCTCACCAAAGAATGTCAATCCGCTCAATTCGCCTTCATCAGCCGCTGCTTCTGGCGGTTCCAGTCGCGTTCTTTCTCGGTCTCGCGCTTGTCGTGCAGCTTCTTACCCTTGGCAAGGGCAAGCTCGAGCTTGGCGCGGCCTTTTTCGTTGAAGTAAATCTTCAACGGCACCAGCGTCATGCCCTCACGGTTGATGCCGACGCGTAGTTTGTTGATCTCGCGCTTGGAGAGCAACAGCTTGCGGCGGCGGCGCGGTTCGTGGTTGAAGCGGTTCGCCTGCAGATATTCCGGCAAGTGCGAATTGATCAGCCAAATTTCCTCGCCCTCGTCGGACGCATAGGATTCGGCGATATTCGCCTTGCCTTCGCGCAGCGACTTGACCTCGGTCCCTGTCAGCACCAGGCCCGCCTCGTAAGTATCGATGATTTCATAATTGAAGCGGGCCTTACGGTTTTCCGCGACAATTTTGTTCACCGTGCGCTGGCTGCCTCTGGGTGCCATGAGAATATCGTCCAATCCGCCCTGCGAATTTCGAAAACAAATCCCCGCCCATCATCCCCGGGCGATGGGGCAATGAGCGGGGTCACAATTATGTAATGCGGCCAAGGCCGAAAGTGAAGCGGTCCAAAACGACCGCTCTCCTTTGCCTCCCTTCAGGAGGCCTCAGTTCAGCAGACCGGCGTGACGCAGCGCCGCATCGATCGCCGCTTCCGTTGCCGGTTCGAGCGTCGAGACGAGCGGCGAGCGCACGGTGCGGTTCATGCCGCGGATCTTGTGCAGGCCGTATTTGGCGCCACAGAGGCCGGGCTCCAGGAAGATCGCCTTGTGCAGCGGCATCAGGCGGTCCTGATATTCCAGCGCCTTCTTGTAATCGCCGGCCAGCGTTGCCGCCTGGAATTCCGCACAGAGGCGCGGTGCAACGTTGGCGGTCACCGAGATGCAGCCGACGCCGCCATGGGCGTTGAAGCCGAGAGCGGTGGCATCCTCTCCGGACAGCTGGATGAAATCCGGGCCGCAGGTGATGCGCTGTTCGGAAACACGCTCGATCTTGCCAGTCGCATCCTTGACGCCGACGATGTTCTTGTGCGCCTTGACCAGCGCACCCATCGTTTCCGGCGACATGTCAATGACTGAACGCGGCGGGATGTTGTAGATGATGATCGGCAGCTTGGTCGCTTCGGCAATCGCCGAGAAATGCGCGATCATGCCCTTCTGGGTCGGCTTGTTGTAATAGGGCGTCACGACCAGGATCGCATCAGCGCCGGCCTTTTCGGCATGCTGCGCCAGTTCGACGGCTTCGCGGGTGTTGTTCGAGCCCGCGCCGGCGATGACCGGCACGCGTTTCTTCGCCACCTCGACACAGACTTCCACGACGCGCTTGTGCTCATCGTGGCTCAGTGTCGGCGATTCACCGGTGGTGCCGACCGGCACCAGACCGCTTGAACCTTCACCGAGCTGCCACTCCACATGAGCGGCGAAAGCGTCTTCGTCCACCGCGCCTGCGGCGGTGAACGGGGTGACGAGGGCGGGCATCGATCCCTTGAACATTCCAAAACTCCCAGTCGGCCGATGTTCATTCTTCAGCCGTAATCCGCAACTATTAGAGGCTGCCGGAAAATTTGGATAGAGCCGCATTGCGGCTTGGCTCCAGCTCCGAAAGCATCTCAGGTCGCGCACCATAAAGCGGCGGGATAGCGCCGACAAGCGCGGCAGGACGCGATTTCATGCGGAATCTCATATGAGAAAGCCCGCATTTTCATAAGTATGGTAAGGTTTCGTTAATCGAGCGGGCGGTTAATAGGGGTTCACTATCTTTATCGCGAGTCACTGGATGAAAAGGTCCGTTCTGCTTCTCGCAGCCCTTGGATTACCCTTCGGGTTCCCATGGGGTTTTGGCGCGGCAAGTGCACAGAACTTCACCACGACCTTGCCGGACAGCAGCGTCGCCCCCCTGCCCTTCGCACGGCCGGACAATCCCGTCGCCCGCACGGTTCCGGCAGCGATGCCGGTTCCGGATCTCGAAAACCCCAATGTTACCGGTGCGATCCCGCGTCCCGACCCGAATGCGCGCACCGGCCGCCTGACAGCGGCGCCGGAACTGAAGGCCGGGCTCGATGCGCTGTCGGCCAATGATATCGCCGAGGCGCTTGCGGTTCGTAACGGCCTGCTGCAGGGCTCGCTTGACCGGCATATCCTGACCTGGGCGATCGCCACATCCGGCGCACCGGGCGTGCCGTCCGGCGAGATTGCCGCAGCCCAGCAGGAATTGAAGGGCTGGCCGGGATTGAAAAGCCTGCGCGCCAATTCCGAACGCGCCCTTTATAGGGAAAACCCGCCGACCTCGACGATACTTGCCGCATTCGGCTCCACGAAACCCGAAACGACCGAGGGCGCCATCATTCTCGCGCGCGCCTTGACGGAAGCCGGCCGGAACGCCGATGCGGCCCGCTCGCTCAGGCAGATCTGGGTTTCGGAAACGCTCGACAAGCCGACCGAAGATAAGATCCTTGCTGAGTTTCCGCAGGGCTTCTCCGCTGCGGATCACAAGGCGCGGATGGATTTCCTGATGTACAAGGGCCGCGCTGCGCAGGCGAAGCGCTTCGGCGATCTCGGCCGTGCCGCCTCGCTCTACAAAGCCTGGGCTGGCGTAATCGGCAATGCCAAGAATGCTGAAGCACTATTGGCGGAAGTCGAGGGCTCGCTGAAGGCCGATCCAGGCCTGCTTTTCGCGCGGATCGAATATCTGCGCCGGCAGGACAATTATCGCGAGGCGGCCGAGCTTCTCGACAAGGCGCCGCGCGAGGCTGCGAAACTCGTCAACCCGGGTGAGTGGTGGAACGAGCGCCGCATCATCGCCCGCGGACTTGCTGATCAAGGCGATTTCAAGCTTGCCTATCGTGCGGTTGCCAACACTGTTGCGGCCTCTTCGACCGATGTGGTGGATGCCGAGTTCCATGCGGGCTGGTATGCGCTACGGGCGCTGAACGATCCGACCACGGCTGAGATGCACTTCCGCAAGATCCTTGAGACTTCTTCGCGCGCACTTTCAGCGTCCCGCGCCTGGTACTGGCTAGGTCGCGCCGCGGAGGCCGGCGGCCCAGGAAGCGCCAAGGAATTCTATACCAAGGCGGCGCATTATTCTGAAACCTTCTATGGCCAACTTGCCGGCGCGCGATTGGACATCAAGACGCTCAATGTCGCCTATCCGACCCCGACTGCGACAGACCGTCAGAACTTTGAGAGTCGCGAAGCCGTAAAGGCCATTGCCCGGCTGGAACTGGCAGGCCATGCGAAGCGTGCCGGCGTGCTTTACCGCGCGCTTGCGGACGAAATGACCAGTCCCGGCGAGTTGGCGATCCTGGCAAGCCGCGCCGAAGCCCAGGACAACCACGCCCTTTCGCTGCAGATCGGCAAGACCGCCTTCGGCCGCGGCATCGACGTTGCAGCACTTGCCTATCCGATCGGCGTCATTCCCGCCGGCGCGAACATTTCCGGCTCCGGCAAAGCTCTCGCCTATGCCATCGCGCGACAGGAAAGCGCCTTCAATCCCGGCGCCGTTTCCGCCGCCAATGCCCGCGGACTTCTGCAGCTTCTTCCCGGCACGGCGCAGGGCGTCGCCAAGCGGCACGGCCTCAGCTATGCGGCCGCCAAGCTCACCAGTGACGCAGGCTACAACGCAACGCTCGGCGCCCATTATCTCGGCGAACAGATCGATACGTTCGGCGGCTCCTATATCATGACATTCATCGCCTATAATGCCGGCCCGAAACGCGTGCCCGAATGGATCACCCGTTACGGCGACCCACGCGGCAAATCGATCGATGATGTCGTCGACTGGATCGAACGCATCCCCTTCCCCGAAACGCGCAACTACGTGCAGCGGGTGATCGAAAATTACGAGGTCTACAAGACCCGGCTGGGCCAGGCGGCAGATATAGAAGCCGACCTTAAATTCGGCCGCCAGCAGTAGCCGCTGTCTGCCGCTTTGGTAGCTAATGCTGCTGGATATCGGCGCGCTGGTGCTCGAGGTTTTCGAACATCCGGATCAGGGTGAGTCGCTGCAAAGCGGCGATTTTCTGCGTCCGGAATTGCGCGAAACAAAGACTCGGAGCTGCTTCGCGATCCCAAGAAAAGCTTGAAGGCTCCAGAGTCAGACAAACTGTAGGCCTGAAGCAGCGCGACTTTAAACAATCAGCCTCAATGAGAGTGCCCAATCACCCTGCCCGATCGCAATCGAAAACTTAGCCCAAAACAAAAAAGCCTGGACCGAAGTCCAGGCTTTCTTCATTCGATAGATCGTTCGGATTAGAACGTACGCTGCAGACGGACGAAACCGCTCCAGACGTCGTCATCAGCCGGGGTGCCATCGTCGTCAGCCTTGGTGTAGTTGACGGTGGTCTTGAAGGCGAGACCATCGGTGATAGCGTAGTCGAGCGTTACGCCTGCACGCCACATGTCGCGGTCGCCGGCGAAGTCGCCGCTGGCGTTAACGTCGATCGTGCCCCAATACTGGAAGGCCGGGGTGATCGTGAACTTGCCGAACTTGGCAGCGTACTGAGCAGCAACGGTCCACTCCGACAGGTCGTAGTAGGCGTTGACGCCAGACGACCAGATACCAGCAACGCTGAATGCGCCCGGACCTACGTCTGCGGAAACGATACCGCGGATAGCGCCGTCGTCAGCTGCGAAGTCGTATGCGCCGAGGAGGTAAGCCGTAACCGGGCCGAAGGTGCCGGAAATCTGACCGTCGAGACCGATGTTGTCGTTACCACCGTAAGGGCTATTGTCACGATCGCTGTAAGAGCGGGTCAGCTCTTCGGCGAAGAGGCCGGCAGTGAACGAACCGCCATCATATTCGTAACCGATTGCGTTAACGCGGTTGGAACCGATATCGTCGGTTTCGCCCGACAGATCGTTATCCCAGTAGTTGTACATGTAACCGACCTTGAAGCCGCCGAGCGTGATGTACGCTTCGTCGATTTCGAAGGAACCACCGTTGTAGTCGCCTTCAGCCCAGGTACGGAGAGCGATGTAGGAACGCAGAGCGCCGAATTCAGTGTCCGTGCGGGCATCGAAGTTCAGCAGGGCGCGGGTACGGGCATTCCAGTTGTCGTCTGCACCGGCGTCGTTTGCGCTGTCCCAGTCAACCTGGAAACGAACGTAACCGCCGATCTTGAGGCAGGTTTCAGTGCCGGGAATATAGAAAAAGCCCGTGCCGAATGCGTCGCAAACGCGAACATATTCCATCGGCTCCGGCTCGGCAGCAACGATAGCATCGGCGGCATGGGCGCCAGAGAAGCCAACCAATGCGGCAGCGGTGCCGAACAATACGCTTCTGATGTTCATATTTTTAGATCTCCAAAATCTAGTTTTTCTGCAACCATCGATTTGGGAGGATCAGACTAAAACGCCCGACACATTCGATGATTCCCAGCTGACATATGCATCATTGCGCGGATGACTTTTTCTCGCAATTCGAAAGCGGAAATCCACGGCACTCTTCTGAGCAATTGCTACATCTCTGTGACTAAAATGCACTACTCAGGCAGACCGAAAACATCAGTCCAGAACGATACCTATTTTACCAGGATCGAGGATCTGGATGCTGGATGGATAAAAACAAAAAGCCCGGCACGAAGCCGGGCTTTTCGCAACCATCGTCAGATGATTAGAACGTGCGCTGAAGACGGACGAAGCCGGTCCAGGAGTCGTCATCAAAGCCAGCACCGGTGTCGCCGGTGATCTTGGTGTAGTTGACGGTCGACTTGAAGGTCAGGCCCGAGGTGATAGCGTAGTCAAGCGTTACGCCTGCACGCCATGCATCGTTGCTCAGCCAGTTGTATTCGTTGCCGAGGCTGGTGTCGTAGCCGAGGTTACCATAGTACTGGAAGGCCGGGGTAACCGTGAACTTGCCGAACTTTGCAGCGTACTGTGCAGCAACAGCCCATTCCGAACGGTCGTAGTAAGCGCTGACGCCGGAAGCCCAGACAGCAGCAAGGCCGAGTTCGCCAGGACCAACAGCAGCCGTTACGATAGCGCGGATAGCGCCTTCTTCGGTGTGGAAGTCATAACCACCGAGCAACTGGGCCGAAACGGCGCCGAACTTGCCGGAGATCTGAGCTTCGATACCAACGTTGTCGTTTTCCGGCTCATACAGAGCGGAGTCGAGAACGCCAGCCTGAATGCCGAGAACGCCGGTGCCGTCCTGACGCTTGGTCAGCTCGTCAACGAAGATACCAGCCGAGAAGGCGTCGCCCTTGTACTCGTAACCGATCATGTTGACGCGGTTCGAGCCGAGGTCGTCGGTTTCGCCGGAGAGACCAGCATCCCAGTAGTTGTAGCCGTAACCAACCTTGAAGCCACCGATGGTGAGGTAAGCTTCGTCGATTTCGAACGAACCACCGTTGTAGTCGCCTTCAGCCCAGGTACGGAGGCCGATGTACGAACGCAGGGTGCCGAGTTCGGTGTCCGTGCGGGCATCGAAGTTCAGCAGGGCGCGGGTACGAGCATTCCAGTTGTCGTCCGGGCCGGCAGCTGCGCTGTTGTCGTTCCAGTCAACCTGGAAACGAACGTAACCACCGATCTTGAGGCAGGTTTCGGTGCCCGGGATGTAGAAGAAGCCGGTGCCGAAAGCGTCGCAAACGCGAACGTATTCCATGGGCTCCGGCTCAGCAGCGACGATAGCGTCAGCAGCCTGGGCGCCGGATACTGCTGCGAGGGCAGCAGCGGAGCCGAGAAGAAGGCTCTTGATGTTCATTTTTGACCTCCAGTCAAAATCGCGGCTGGACCAGAGGTCGTTCTCACTCTTCTCTGGGCTGGCGCTCCAGAACGGGCAAGCAGACATCGAGGTCATGAGAGGCTAGGTGCGCATAGCGCATTGTCATCTGAAGTGTT
>NZ_JAHYCB010000010.1 GCF_019430945.1 Neorhizobium populisoli
CAGAGAGAACCGTAACAGGACTGTGGGACAGGATCGGAAAGAGCATAGAACTCATCGAGCCAAAGGAAGCCCGAAACTACTTCAGTTCCTGCGGATACGATCCAGCATGAAAGGGAACCGCTCTAAGAGCGGAGGAAATCCGATGAGATTGGCTTAGCAAGAAATGACGTCACGTTGATTGTCGGAGGCGACCCTATGGATATCGGGTCGCCTCGTGCACCCATAGACTTTGGGTTTCTGCTCTTTTGCGCCGGCAATGCCAAAGCTGCGGCATTGCGGGCTATTCATCGCTGGAAATTAACTTTGCAACCGGGTAAATCGTCCATCCTTGCCTTTGGCGAGAGAATACCGGGCAAGTCTTTCGACTTGAGCCCCGTTATCGTCATACATTGTCGATCGCCTCTTCGTCGCAGAGTACATCGGATAACCGCTCCATCTCCTTCTGCCTCTCGGCGGCCTTCTCAGCAACGACTTGGGTTTCGGCGATCGGGGAGGTGGCGCGCGTGTAATGAGCGAAAAACACGTCCATGACATGCTGAACGCCTGCCTCTTCTACTGACCGCATGTCGCCGCCGAAATACTTCCCGCCATTCTGCGGTGCGGTTATGATCTCGAAAGAAGGGAAGTAATCAATGAGTGGATCGACGTCGACGAGGTGCTGTGCCGCGACCCGCAACACTGATTTGGAGTAGACGGTCGATTGAAGAACGTGCCGAGGCTCGTAGGTGGCGTTTAACGGGACCGGAGACACAGTCAGCAAGATCCGGACGTCTGGGTTTATGGAGCGGATGCGACCGATGGAATAAGTCATGTCATCGATAGTCTCGGAAACCGTGAAGTTCTTAAATTCATGAATTTCCGGATCGAACGTGCCGCCGGCGACGCCCGGTGCGATGGGATAGACCGCTCCATCGCGTTTGTCTGCCCACGCCTCTGTCAGGCCCATGGTGAAAACAAAGACATCGGCTTCCGTCAGTGCTCTTCGCACAGCCGCGAGATGGTAGTCGCGATCAAGACCAACTTCTCGCTCCGATATGAACCCGTCGGGCTCAACCTGTGGGCGGAACGGATCGACAAACGCGCCATCATGGCGCTGCCATGCGCCTGAGAGAGGGACGAACGAACCGAACGCCCGATCAATTAACTGACGCAGTTGTCGGGCCGTATAAATATTCCCGTAACGCGCGCTGAAGGTGTCGTAGTTGAAAGTGCCGCCATGCGCATCGTTCCACTTCTGTCGAACGAAGAGCGAGTGCGCCTTTTCCGTTTGGTGAAAATTGAAGCCGCGCATCTGTATGTGGCGCGCAACATGCTGCGCGAAACAGCTGCCGGCGGCGACAACCTTGTCTTCGGAGCCAATCGTGAAGCGCGTAGAGGAGACCGGATCAAGTCCGCCGATGGAGCTTGAGCCGAAGGATTTCTTCCAGAACTGATAGTCTGGGAGGTCTACGTAAGGATGGCGCTTCATTGCAGCGATCCGTGGATTTGTTCGAGTTTTTCAATGACCTTTTGGCCGTACAAGGCGTTCGCATGTGTAGGGTCGCGGAAGCGGTACTCAGAGGCGAGGAGGCCATCCGGAGATGTCGCTTCCGTCAAAAAAGGAAAGAACTCCATCTTTAGTTCATCACACATGTCAGCATATACTTGGCTTTGAAGCTTCCAGAGCTTGCGTCTAATGGGGGCCGGGGTCAGGCCAGTGGCCGCGATAGCCTCGCGAAAAGCGCTAGGAAATTGCTTTATATGGTCGTCCTCGTTGGGCGGGGGCGGCTCCATCATCAGAACCTTACCGCTCGCTAGCGGGCGCAAAGCACTTGCAGCATCCAACCGGTAGCGGACGTTATTGTTTACGGTTCTCTTCATCTGCTGAAATGGGATTATACGTCTGCTTTCGTCGATTTCTTCATCGAAGCCTGGATAAATGAAATCGAATTTTTCTGAGTGTTCCGCAATCCCAAGGGAATTGTACCAGTTACCCCACAGAGCGAGGACAGCAAGCTTTACTTTAAGCCTTGGGCGGAAGAAATCGAGGTTGGCCTTCCCGCCAACGAAAGCCTCACTGTCAACCTTGGGATTCAAGCGCACCAAATCGACCTTCAATGGGCCCTTGTAGGATTTCAGAGCTGAGGCGATGGCATCAGTATTGCTCATCCCCGTAATGAAAATGTCTGCCTGCACGCTGGATGCCTCTATCCAATTCAAAGTGGCGGGAAGATACCGACTAAATTCATAGCGGGCAAGGCACGCCGTAGCGCTTCCAAAAAACCAACATCGCAGAACATCATGAGCAGCCGAGACATGGCGATCTTCTTCGAGAGTGAGCGCCGCAACGTGCTTTAAAAATATAGACACCCTGATCGTGGCAGAACGGCCGAATGTACATGCATGAGCGCCGTTCACGATCTCGGCTATTCGTCCAATACGCAATCTGGTTTGTTAGGACGCAAGGCGACCATCGTTATCCGCGCTCACGGGTCTGAAAAAATCACCTAGAAGGTGCGTATCACTGCGAAGTGAGTGACGAAGATGGCCTTGGCCGGGCCATGTGACCTGCCATTCGTATTTCTTTTGCCAAGGTATGTGGCTTCGGCCTCGTGTTTTCGAGACCGGCGGTATCGGTCAATGATCCGTGATCCTGCCGTCCGAAGGTGAGGGAATAAATCACGAAGATTGAATGAACGTGAACCGAACACGAATCGGATACCGTTTCCAAAAGATTGGAAACTGGCGTCCGGAACAATCGTCTAATTCTTTGAATTGATGGTGGGTGATGTAGGGCTCGAACCTACGACCCGCTGATTAAGAGTCAGCTGCTCTACCAACTGAGCTAATCACCCAAGTTCCGGTCCGGTGAGGCTTGCTCGCCGGCGGTGTGAGGGGGCGTATAAAGGGGTTCTTTTGGCTTGTCTAGCGGCTCGCTGAAAATAATTCGCCGGATGAGCAAAAAAATGAAATCGAGCGGATTTTCGGTGGGCGGAAAAGGGCCCGTTGTCACAAATGCGAGGGTAAGGGTAAAAGTTTCAATGCGTTAACCTGTCACGATGTCGCAGTGTTACGATGTGTGATTGCGATTTTCAGGCTTTTATGATGTGGCGGGGAACCGTGACACCTGAGTCGGCATTTGGACCGCAAACCGAAAATGGGAGCGCGGCCATGAAAGCCATCCTTTTACTTCTCGGCAGTCTGGTGCTGCTGGCAATTGTCTTCCTGAGTGGGGTGATCATCACCGCCAATGTGATCGCCGAGCCGGAACCGCACAAGTTTGCCAATATCGAGACACCGGATCTCTGGACGTCGAAGCCGAAAGAGGTTGATACTGCCAAGCAGGCCTATGAGCGGCTGCCGGACGCCCCGGCACCGGTGGTGGCTGCGGCGGAAGCGCCCAAGCCGGCTGCTCCTTCCGCTCCCTTGGGGCAGTCCGCTCATCCGGTGGCCGCGGTTTCTCCCTCCGCAGTGAATGGAGCAGTCGATCAGACCGTTACTGCATCCGTCCAGCCGGCGGCTCCAGGTGCTCCAATGCCGGGTTCCTTGCCGCAGCCGATCGGAGCGGCCGGACAAATGCCGCCGGCCGAAGCGCAGCCTGTCACGCCGCAGGGCGCTAATGTCGATGCCGCCCACGCTCAGTTCTGTTATGCCCGCTACCGTTCGTATCGTGTCGAGGACAATACCTATCAGCCTTTTGACGGCAGCCCGCGTCGCCAATGTCAGGCGCCCGGCGCGCCGCAGGTTGATACTGCTGCGCCAGCGCAGGCTGCGCGCGAGCCGATGGTCCGCGATGTTGCCTCTGCTCCAATCGCCAGCTCTCCGCGGATCCAGGGTCAAGACAGGCCGAAAAGGCTGGCGCCATTACCGCCGGAGGCCATGCCTTCGGATGATGACTGGCAGGCGATTGAAGCCGGAATCGAATCTCGCAACGACGATCCGCAGGTGATACAGAGTGCAGCACCTACCGGTTCGAACGGGGGAGGTTCGCATGAGGCATGGTGCGCCAATCGCTACCAGTCCTACCGGGCAGACGACAACAGCTATCGGCCGTTCGACGGCGGTCCGCGCCGGACCTGTCAGTCGCCCTTCGGCTGAGGTTTTTCTCAGGCCCGTCGGCGGTTGATTTCGCGGATCAGGTCTATGAAGGCACGCATCTTGGCCGGCAAATGGCGCCGGCCGGGATAATAAAGGCAAAGGCCGGGATAGGGCGGCGTCCAGTCTTCAAGCACATGGATCAGCCTGCCAGCGGCGATATCGTCCGTGACCTGCCATTGGTTGAGATAGGCAATGCCGACGCCCCTCAAGGCCGCACGGTGCAACAGATCGCTGTCGTCGAGGATCAGGTTTCCGGGTACGTCCAGTGTGAAGGCCTGCCCACGTTTTCCAAATTCCCAACGGTAGATCGAGCCGCTTGCCATGCGGGCCTTGATGCAACGATGGTGCATCAGGTCAGCCGGCACCTGCGGCAGGCTGCGACCTTTGAAATAGGCTGGTGATCCGACAATAGCAGGACGGATCGTGCCGCCGATCGGGATGGCGGTCATATCCGAAGGCACGGCTTCCAGAATGCGCACGCCGGCGTCAAAGCCCTGTGCATTGATATCCACCAGCGCGCCTTCCGTTACCACTTCAAGGTTCATCTGCGGATAGCGATCGAGATATTCCAAGAGGTAGGGTTCAAGCACCATCCGCGCCGCACCGATCGCCATGTTGATGCGCAATGTGCCGCTGGGTTCGGCACGGTGCTCGTCGGCAAGGTCTATGGCGTTACGGATCGCCGCAAGCGCCGGCGTGACCTCTGCGAGGAACTGTTCACCGGCTGCCGACAAGCTGACGCTGCGGGTGGTGCGGTTGAACAGGCGAATTCCGAGCCTAGTTTCGAGTGCGGCAATCTGCTGGCTGAGAGCGGATGAGGATATGCCCAGTTCCCGGGCAGCAGCCCGGAAGCCGCCATGGCCGGCAACCGCCACCACCGCCTCCAACTCGGCAAGCGTTCCTCGCATCATTGTCCTTAATTCCTTATCAGGCTGCGCAGTATTGACCAGCTTATCAGATCAATGTCGGGATGCCAGATAAGCCGTATCGAACTCAAGGAGAGAAGCGATGCGGAACATTTCCGAGATCTATATCGATGGCGCCTTCGTCACACCGCACGGCGAGGATGTTGCTGACCTGTTCAATCCATCCACCGAAGAAAGGATTGGAACGGTCCGGCTGGGTGATCGGGAAGATGCACGGGCTGCGATTGCTGCTGCCAAACGGGCGTTTCCGGCTTTTTCGCGTACGAGTAAGGCAGAGCGAATCGAGATGCTGGAGCGGCTTGGCGCTTCCGTTTCCGCCCGCGCCGAAGAGTTGACGGCCGCGATGACCGAGGAGTACGGGGC
The DNA here is from genome assembly GCF_019430945.1 of Neorhizobium populisoli. Taxonomy (GTDB): domain Bacteria; phylum Pseudomonadota; class Alphaproteobacteria; order Rhizobiales; family Rhizobiaceae; genus Neorhizobium; species Neorhizobium populisoli. The sequence goes on from NZ_JAHYCB010000010.1 coordinate 5,367, forward strand.
GCCGGGTTATTTTACCGGTTTTTCGGTGCCGCACGCGGCATCGGCTTTTTTCAACATGGCGGAAATTCTCAAGACCTACGAATTCACGCGCAAGATCGGTCGCGCTGAGGTGACGATGCAGCCGCATGGCGTCGTTGCGGCGATCACGCCGTGGAACAGCAATTACGGTTTCATCTGCGGGAAGCTGGCGACGGCTCTGGCTGCCGGTTCGACGATCGTCATCAAGCCGAGCGAAATGAGCGCCATCCAGACGCAGATCCTGACCGAGTGCCTGCATGAGGCCGGTTTGCCCAAAGGTGTTTTCAACATCGTCAACGGGCGCGGGGATGTGGTCGGGGCCGAGTTCAGCGCTCATCCGGATATCGCCAAGGTGACCTTTACGGGCTCGACGGCTGTCGGCAAACAGATCCTGAAGGCCGGAGCCGAGACCCTGAAGCGCGTGACGTTGGAACTCGGCGGCAAGGGGCCGAATATCATTCTCGACGATGCCGATCTCGATACCGTCATCCCGACCGTGCTGATGATGGGGCTCGGCAATAGCGGCCAGGCTTGCGTCAACGGCACGCGCGTTCTCGTTCCGGAAAGCCGGCTGGCGGAAATCCTGCCGCGGCTGAAGGCAGGCATCGAGGCGGTCAAGGTCGGCGATCCATGCGATCCCGAGGTACGGATCGGGCCGATGGTCAGCCAGAGGCAGTTCGACCGCGTCCAGTCCTATATCCGGCTCGGTATGGAAGAGGGAGCAACATTGCTGACGGGCGGCGAGGGGCGTCCTGAAGGGCTGGATCGCGGCTGGTTCATCCGTCCGACGATCTTTACCGGCGTTACGAACGATATGCGCATTGCCCGGGAGGAGATCTTCGGACCGGTGCTGGCGGTCATTCCATACAAGGATGAGGAAGACGCCATCCGCATTGCCAATGACACGAACTACGGGTTGCAGGCCTATCTGCATGGTTCCGATATCGATCGCGCGCGGCGGATTGCAGACCGGATGGAATCAGGCCGCGTGGTGATCAATGGCGCACCGCATGAGCCGCTGGCACCCTTCGGCGGCTTCAAACAATCCGGCATCGGCCGCGAATACGGTGTGTTCGGGCTGGAGGCGATGCTGGAGCCGCGGGCGGTTCTGATCTGAGGATCGAGAAGAAGGGCGGTATGCCGCCCTCTGCTAGATTGCCTTGGGTTGGGCGGCGGCGATCCGCCGCTCGGTCTGCCGCAGGCATAGCGCCAGCACGATGCCTAGAGCGCCCATGGCGGCGATATAGGATGGCGCGCCCGACCAGCCATTGGCCGCGACGATGGAGGCGAGCATCATCGGGCCGAAGACTTGGCCGATGTTCGAACCTTGCATGACGAAGCCGCTGAACGTACCGACCAGATCGCGGCGCGGGGCGTAAACCGGCAGCGAGCCCATGATCGTTGCCGGCAACACGCCGCCGCAGACCGCATACAGGATCGACGCGGCGTAGCGGGACCAGAGCGGAAAACCGTGGCCGAAGACGACATAGGCGGTAACCGCCAGCATGACGCACGGGCCGGCGATCAGAACCCAGCGTGGGGCGCCCCACCGGGCGAAGACGCCGCCGAGAATATTGCCGGTGCCGTTCATCAATACAGCGAATGCAGTCATGATCGACGCGGCGGCAAGGCCGATACCCATTTCTTCGATCAGCAGCGTCGGCAGGAAGCCGAAGACGGCCATGAAGCTTGCGCTATAGGCCAGGAAAATACCGGAAAGGATCCAGGAGACCGGCCGCGCGGCCATCAATGTCACCGCCTGGAGAAGTGAAGCCGCAGCCTGGCCTGTGCCATGCGGTTTCGGGGTCTTCATCAGGACCAGCGCGACCATCGGGATGAGGCTGAGAAGTGCCGCGAACACCCAGGAGCCCTGCCAGCCGAAGCTCGGCAGAAGGAAGGGCGAGATCGACATCATGACGGCAACGCCGACGGGCATCCACACACCCCAGAGCGCGAAGGCGAGCCCGGTATCCTTGGGATCGATCGACGAGGCGATGAGGCCGGGTGCTGCGACCGAGACCATGATCAGGCCGATGCTTTCCAGGACGCGGCTGCCGAAGATGATAGGTTCGGAATGGGTAGCGGCGCCGATCAGGCTGCCGGCGACCAGAAGAGCCAGGCCGAGGATCATCGCACGACGGTGGGTGAGGTAATCGGTGAAGCGGCCGATGACGAAACCGCAAAGGGCGCCGAGCGCGCTGGACAGTCCCATCAGCCAGCCGGCGGCGACCAGATCCATGCCGAGTTCGGATCGCAAAAGGGGGATGGCAGGTGGTACCTTGCCGACATGCAATGCGGCTGCGATGCCGCCCAGCACGGCGATTGCGACATGTCCCCAACGTGTCATGCGTATTCCGTTCTTACTCAAGCATATGCTTCTGGAAGCCTTATCACCCGAGTACGAGTCTTGGCATAAATTCCGCAACGGGCGGCATGATTTCTTCGCCCACAATATCGGCTTGTTCCGGCGCGAGCCTTGCCTGCACGAAATCGATGAAGGCACGCACCTTGGCGGGCGGCAGATGGCGCGAAGGATAAAGCGCGTAGAGTGGAAAGCCTTCGCCCTGCCAATCGGGCAGGATTTCCAGGAGTGCGCCTTGCTCGATCAGGTGCCGCACACCGATCGCCTTGACCCTCGCAATGCCGACGCCTTCCAGGCAGGCGCCAAGCATGGTGCCCCATTCGGCGACGGTTAGACGACCGGAAATCCTGACGTTTGCCACCTCGGCGCCGCGGCGGAACTGCCAATCTTCGATCGTCTGGCCGGTCAGCGAATCCCGTACCAGAATGCAGGAATGCCGGGCAAGATCGGCGGGCGAGGCGGGGTGGCCGTGCCGCTTGATATAAGCGGGCGAGGCGACGGTAATCGTGTGCGTCTCCAGCAGTTTGCGGGCAACCAGCGAAGAGGCGGGCGGCATGCCGAAACGAATGGCGATATCGAAGCCTTCGCCGACCAGATCGCCAAGCTGATCGCGGGCCACGAGTTCGAGCGAAAGGTCAGGGTGGAGCGATAGGAATTCCGCGACATGCGGTGTGAACAGAAGCCGGGAGAAGAAGGCGTCGACATTGACCCGCAGCCTGCCGCGGACCGCCACCGAGGAGCCGGAGGTGAGGGTGACCGCATCCTCGATGCCGTTGAGTAGCGGCGCCACTTCTGAATAGAGCCGCCGCCCCTCGTCCGTCAACGAGACCACCCGCGTCGTGCGATCCAGCAATCGGACGCCGACACTGTTTTCAAGCCGCGCCATGGCCCGGCTGACGCCTGATCGCGTCAGGCCGAGCGCCTCGCCGGCCCGGGCAAAACTGCCGGTTTCGACGATCGCGGCCAATACGCCCACATTTGCAATCACACGCGCATCGAAGGCCAAGTCATCCACCGTTGATTATTAGTCAACAGTCATATGATTTTTCGGCGCTCACGGCAACGGTGCGCCGCGCGGTAAAAGTCCTTCGACATCGTGAAACGAAAGGACACCGTCATGTATGCGATCACGGGAATTACCGGCAAAGTGGGCGGCGAGGCCGCAAGGGCATTGCTTACGAAAGGCGAGGGGGTTCGTGCAGTTTTGCGCGATCCGAAGAAAGGCGCGGAATGGGCCGCACTCGGCTGCGAGGTGTCTGTGGCGGACATGGAGGATGCCGCTGCTTTGACTGAGGCGTTCCGCGGGATGGCCGGCGTGTTCATTCTGCCGCCGCCGGTGTTTGACCCGCAGCCGGGGTACATTGAGGCTCGTAAGGTTGTCGATGCCGTTGTTGCGGCCCTGAAGGCTGCACAGCCTTTGAAGGTCGTGCATCTTTCGACGATCGGCGGCGATGCCACGGAAGACAATCTCCTGTCACAACAGACCCTGATGGAACAGGCGCTTGCAGGTATTGACCTGCCGGTGACAACGGTTCGGGCCGGGTGGTTCATGGACAATGCGGCCTGGGATGTAGCCTCGGCACGAGAGGGCGTAGTCTACAGTTTCCTGCAGCCGGCGGACCGCAAGGTTACGATGGTCGCGGCACAGGATGTCGGTCGTACCGCAGCCGAACTCCTCGCCGAAAACTGGACCGGTCGCCGGCTGGTCGAGCTGGAGGGACCGGGCCGCGTTTCTCCGAACGATATTGCGGAGGCTTTTGGACAGACGCTGGGTCATGCGGTGAAGGTCGAGATCGTCGCGCGCGACACGTGGGAAGAGCTGTTCCGCTCTCAAGGCATGCAAAATCCGATGCCGCGTATCCGCATGCTTGACGGGTTCAACGAGGGCTGGATCGCATTTCGGAATGGCGGCGCGTATTCTCGCAAGGCGGTGACCGACATCCGTCAGGTCATCGCCTCGCTGGTCGCGAAGGCCTAGCCGACCTTTCTGATCTGGTCGCGATTGTCTTCGACCTTGAGGTTCTGGACGAGCTTGGCCATCCAGTCGACGAAGACCCGCACCTTGTTGGAGAGGTGGCGGGTCTGCGGATAGACGATGTAGAGGGGCAGGCTCTCGCAATGCCATTCCGGAAGGACTTCGACGAGCTCGCCCTTGTCCAGCGCGTCGCGCACCATGAAGCGCGGCGATTGCGCGATTCCCATGCCGGCTATTGCGGCGTTGACGTAGAGGCGAGCATCGTTGATCGAGACGACGTAACGTGGATCGATTTCGATCGTCTCTTCGCCTTTACGAAATTCCAGCGACATGACGCGGCCGGCCTTCGCATTCAGATAACCGACGGAAAAATGGTCCTTTTCCAGATCCTGCGGATGGGCCGGCGCGCCGAAATTGCGCAGGTAGAGCGGTGCGGCATAGGTCTGCATGCCGATCTCGCCGACTTTTCTGGCGATCAGCGACTGGTCGGTCGGGGTGCCGGCGCGTAGCGCGCAATCGACGTTTTCAGCGATATAATCCACCAAGCGGTCACCAACGCCGATATCCAGCTTGATTTGCGGATAGCGGTTGTGAAAGTCGCACATGTTGGGGATGACGAGCGCCTCGGCAAAAGCGGCAGCCATCTCGACGCGCAATCGGCCGGACGGCTGGGTCTGCGAGTTCGACAGGCTGCCGTCAAGTTCGTCGAGTTCCGAAATCAACTGTTGGGCCCGCTCGTAATAAAGCGCCCCGTCTGTCGTCACCATGACGCGGCGGGTGGTGCGGTTGAGGAGCGTCGTGCGCAAATGCGCCTCGAGGCTCTGCACCAGATTGGTCACCGTCGTCTTCGGCATGCTGAGCGTTGCGGCGGCCCGGGTGAAGTTCCCGGTTTCCACCACACGCACAAAAACGCGCATCGCTGAAAGCTGATCCATTAGCCCTCTCCACCGCACTGCAACATTGTACTGAATTTTGGAACAGTGTTGCCGAATTCCGCAAACTTGTGTGTTTCGTCCCGAATAATAATATCAGGTTCAGAATTGACGGCAAGTACCCCGCCTTCAGTAGGGGTCGGCCAGAGGATTTTTCAATGTCCGTGCAGTGGGAAAATATCGCGTTCGATAAGGCGGCCAAGCCGCCTGTTCCCATGCGCATCTATGAGGGCAAGGCCAAGAGCAAGGCTCCGCCGCTGGTTCTTTATCTGCGTGGCGGTGCTTTTCTCGACGAAGGCCGCTCCGACAACGAGCGACCGATCGGCAAGGCTTTGGCCGAAACGGGAGCTGTGGTGCTGGAGGCTGATTATTCCAGCGTTTCGCACAATATGTTCCCGAAGGCGATGGAATGCGCCTTCATGGCACTGAATTGCCTGTCGAGCCGCCGCAAGCAGTTCGGCAGCGCCAAGTCGCCGCTGTTCATCGCCGGCGATGAGGCAGGCGGCAATGTCGCGGCTGGCGTCGCATTGAAGGCGCGGGATCAGATGCCGGGCGAATTGGCTGGACAGATCCTTCTGTCGCCGATGATCGACCCGATGATGACGAGCCAGTCCTTCCGCAAGGCGGACGAGATCGGCATGGGCGAGCGCTGGGCGCAGGGATGGAGCCATTATCTCGGTTCCCATTGCGGCTTCCAGCATCCCTATGCGGCGCCCTGCCTCTGTTCGCGACTTTCGGGTGTCGCGCCGGCTCTGGTCGTGACATCGGAAGACGATCCGCTACGCGACGAGGCAATCGGTTACGCCGAGCGGCTTGAAGCTTCGGGCGTCTTGGTCCGAAAGAAGGTTTTCCGGGCCAGCTGCGGCTGGACGGGCATTTACAAGGATGGTGACGGTGAATGGATGGCGACGCTCTGTCGCGAGTTCACCGGCTTCGTTCAGGAATTCAGTGCGTAAAAAGTTGCATATTTTTGAAAGAAAGCTCGGCCTCTTCCCAAGGCCGTAAGGAGAATACCGATGATATCGAAGATCAGAAACTGGGCCCTGTGGGGCACCGGACTCGGTACCGCTGCGTTGATTGCAGGCGCCGCTGTCTATCTCGAACTGCCGCAGGGCGCCAATGCCGCACAGGCGCAGGCCGCCGCTCCGGCTCCGGCCGTGCCGGTGACGGTTGCCACGATCAACCCGCGCAACGTCACCACCTGGCAGGAATTTTCCGGCCGGCTCGAGGCCGTCGACCGCGTGCAGATCCGTCCGCGCGTCGCCGGCATCATCCAGCAGGTGCATTTCCGCGAAGGCGGTCTGGTCAAGCAGGGCGACCTGCTCGTCTCGATCGATGCGGAGCCGTATAAGGCAGCCGTTGCGCAGGCCGAAGGCCAGGTGGCTTCGGCCGAGGCCCGCGTCGAGCTTGCCAATACCGAACTCGACCGCGGCAAGAACCTCGCCGCCAAGGCAACGATCTCGCAGAGTGATCTTGCCCAGCGGCAGAGCACCCAGAGCGAGGCACTCGCCAATCTGCAGTCCGCCAAGGCGGCGCTGAAGGTGGCGCAGCTCAACCTCGATTATACGGAAATCCGCGCACCGATCGCCGGCCGCGTCGGCAGGCTGGAAATCACCGTCGGCAACCTCGTAGCCGCAGGTTCTGCGTCCGCCGCGCTGGTGACGCTGGTGTCCAGCGATCCGATCTATGCAAGCTTCGATGCCGGTGAAGAACTGGTCGCCAAGATCCTTGCAGACCTTCCTGTCGAAAACGGCGTGCCGGCGATCGACAAGGTTCCGGTCGAAGTCAGCACGCTTGCGAACCAGACACCGGTTCGCGGCAAGCTGCAGCTGATCGACAACGAGGTGAATGCCGCAAGCGGTACGATCCGCGTTCGCGCCGTGTTCGACAATCCGGGCTCCAAGCTGATCCCCGGCCAGTTCGTGCGGGTCCGCATGGGCCAGCCCAAGGCTGAAGATCACCTGATGGTCAGCGAAAAGGCTGTCGGCACCGACCAGGACAAGAAGTTCGTCTTCGTGGTCGATGGCGAGAACAAGGTCGGATACCGGCAGGTGGAGCTGGGTTCCGCCGTCGACGGTCTGCGGATTGTCGAAAAGGGCTTGAACCCGGGCGACCGTATCGTCGTCAACGGCCTGCAGCGTATTCGTCCCGGCGCGGTGGTGGCGCCGCAGGACGAAGCTAAGGTCGCCAACAACTAAGGTCCTGACCGGCTCGACCGGTCAGACCTGACCCCAACAGATCATTCGCCTTATCGCCTGCGGCTCGTCAGCCGCGGGACGGGGGCTTTCCGCTTGCTGTTTACCTCTGGAGAGAGGGTTCCGTCATGAATATTTCCCGCTTCTTTATCGACAGGCCGGTCTTCGCGGCCGTTCTGTCGATCCTCATCGTGGTCGCCGGCCTGATCGGCGTGCGGTCACTGCCGATTTCCGAATATCCGAACGTTGTTCCGCCTTCGATCGTCGTGCGCGCCGTTTATCCGGGCGCCAACCCGACGGTCATTGCCGAAACGGTGGCGACGCCGCTCGAAGAGCAGATCAACGGCGTCGAGGACATGCTCTACATGTCCAGCCAGGCGACGTCCGATGGCGTGTTGAACGTCACCGTGACGTTCAAGCTCGGCACCGATCCGGACAAGGCGCAGCAGCTGGTGCAGAACCGCGTTTCGCAGGCCGAACCGCGGCTGCCGGCGGAAGTGCGCTCTCTGGGTCTGACGACCGTCAAGAGCTCACCCGACTTCATCATGGTGGTCAACCTCGTCTCCGACGTCGACCGCTACGACATCACTTATCTGCGCAACTATGCGACGCTGAACGTCAAGGACCGGCTGAACCGCATCCAGGGCGTCGGCCAGGTTCAGGTCTTCGGCGCCGGTGACTATTCGATGCGCGTCTGGATCGATCCGCAGAAGGCTGCCGAACACGGGCTTGCCGCAAGCGACGTTTCGAACGCCATCCGTAGCCAGAACGTCCAGGCCGCAGCCGGCATTATCGGCGCTTCGCCGAGCCAGCCGGGCGTCGACCTGCAGCTCAACGTCAACGCCCAGGGCCGCCTGCGTACCCCGGAAGAATTCGGCAACATCATCGTCAAGAGCGGTGAGAATGGCGAAATCACCCGTCTGCGCGATGTCGCCCGTATCGAACTCGGCGCTGCCGATTATACGCTGCGCTCGCTGCTCGACGGTCGTCCAGCGGTTGCCGTCGCCGTGCTCCAGGCTCCCGGTTCGAACGCGATCGAGATCGCCGACAATGTCAAGGCGACGATGGACCAGCTCCAGATCGCCATGCCGCAGGGCGTGAAATACGAGATCGTCTACGACACGACCAAGTTCGTCCGTGCCTCGATCGAGAAGGTCATCGACACGCTGCTCGAAGCCATTGCGCTCGTCGTGCTCGTCGTCATCCTCTTCCTGCAGACCTGGCGGGCCTCGATCATTCCGCTGATCGCCGTTCCCGTATCGATCATCGGTACGTTCGCGGTCATGTATGCCTTCGGCTTCTCGATCAACGCGCTGACGCTGTTCGGCCTCGTGCTGGCGATCGGTATCGTGGTCGACGACGCGATCGTCGTCGTTGAAAACGTCGAGCGCAATATCGAGAACGGTCTCAGTCCGCGCGATGCGACCTACAAGGCCATGAAGGAAGTGTCCGGCCCGATCATCGCGATCGCGCTGGTGCTGGTCGCGGTGTTCGTGCCGCTTGCCTTCATCAGCGGCCTGTCCGGCCAGTTCTACCGGCAGTTCGCTCTGACCATCGCCATCTCGACGGTTATCTCGGCGGTCAACTCCCTGACGCTGTCGCCGGCGCTTGCCGCACTGTTGCTCAAGGACCATCATGCCAAGAAGGATTGGCTGACCCGGTTCATGGATGCGATCTTCGGCTGGTTCTTCCGTGGCTTCAACCGCGCCTTCGGGGCGGCGTCCAACGGCTACGGCCGCACGGTCGGCGGGCTCCTGTCGCGCAAGAGCCTGGTGATGATCATCTACATCGCTCTCGTCGGCGCCACCTACAGCATGTTCCATGCGGTGCCGAGCGGCTTCGTGCCGGCGCAGGACAAGCAGTACCTGATCGGTTTCGCCCAGTTGCCTGACGGCGCGACGCTGGACCGTACCGAAAGCGTGATCAAGCGGATGAGCGAGATCGCCCTGGAACAGCCTGGCGTCGAACACGCCATCGCTTTCCCGGGCTTGTCGATCAACGGCTTCACGATCGGTTCGAACTCCGGCATCGTCTTTGCCGTGCTGGACGACTTCGACAAGCGCACCACGCCGGAACTGTCCGGCGGTGCCATCGCGATGCAGCTGAACCAGAAGTTCGCCGGCATCCAGGACGCCTATATCGCCATGTTCCCGCCGCCGCCGGTCAACGGTCTCGGCACGACGGGCGGTTTCAAACTGCAGATCGAAGACCGCGCAGGTCTCGGCAACCAGGCACTCGACGAAGCGGCCAAGGCGGTGATCGCCAAGGCCTACCAGACGCCTGAACTTGCCGGCATCTTCTCGAGCTTCCAGATCAACGTGCCGCAGCTTTATGCCGACCTCGACCGCGCCAAGGCCGAACAGCTCGGTGTCTCGGTGACGGACGTGTTCGAAACGCTGCAGATCTATCTCGGCTCGCTCTATGTGAACGACTTCAACGCTTTCGGCCGCACCTACAGCGTCCGGGTGCAGGCGGATGCCAAGTTCCGGGCAAAACCGGAGGATATCGGCCAGCTGAAGGTCCGTTCGCAGTCCGGCCAGATGATCCCGCTCTCGGCTCTCCTGAAGGTGGACGCCCAGACCGGTCCGGAACGCACGACGCGGTATAACGGCTTCCTCGCCGCCGATGTCAACGGCGCTCCGGCTCCGGGCTTCTCGTCCGGCCAGGCGGAGGCTGCGATCACCAAGATCCTCGACGAAACGCTGCCGACCGGCATAGAGTTCGAGTGGACGGACCTGACCTACCAGCAGATCCTCGCCGGCAATTCAAGCGTCGTTGTCTTCCCGCTCGCCCTGTTGCTTGTCTACCTGGTTCTGGCTGCGCAGTATGAAAGCCTTGTCCTGCCGCTGGCGATCATCATGATCGTGCCGATGGGCGTGCTGGCTGCGCTGACCGGGGTCTGGCTGACGGGAGGCGATAACAACATCTTCACCCAGATCGGGTTGGTGGTGTTGGTGGGCCTCTCGGCGAAGAACGCGATCCTGATCGTGGAATTCGCCCGAGAACTGGAGTTCGAAGGCAGAACGCCCTTCCAGGCGGCGGTGGAGTCGAGCCGGCTGCGCCTGCGTCCGATCCTGATGACTTCCATGGCTTTCATCATGGGTGTCGTGCCGCTGGTGCTTTCGACCGGCGCCGGCGCGGAAATGCGGACCGCCATGGGTATCGCAGTGTTCTCCGGGATGATCGGCGTAACATTCTTCGGCATCTTCATGACACCGGTCTTCTACATGCTGGCCCGTTTGCTTACCGGCGGCCGTCCTCTGCGGCAGCACGGTGAGGAGGCCGCCGCTCCGGCTCTCTCTCCAGCGGAGTAAGCTGGCCTCCAGGCCGCGCGGGTTCTTTCCACCGGGAACCCGCGCGGCAATTCCTTATCTCTTCAATTTAGGCCATCCGGGTGGCGAACCCGCCCTCCTACTCGCCCCTGGAAATCGCCTAGAGCGCACCGCCGTCGATGACGACCGTCTGGGCCGTCATGGCGGCGGAAGCGTTTGAAGCGAGGAAAAGGCAGGGACCGATCAGGTCCTCCGCCACAAGCACCCGCTTCAGGGACTGCCGGGCAACCATGGCGGCGATGCTGTCGTCGTTCAGCCACAGCGCCTTCTGTCGTTCGGTGACGATCATGCCGGGCAAGATGGCATTGACGCGGATATTCTCCCTGCCGAGCTTGCCTGCGAGGCTTTTCGTCAGGCCGATAATGCCGGCCTTGGCGGCGGCATAGGATGGCAGGCCGCCCATGTTGAGCAAGAAGGCGATCGACGAGAAATTGACGATCGCGCCGCCGCCCGCCTTGCGCATATGAGGGATAGCGGCCTGCGCGACGAAGAACATCTGCTTCAGGTTTACCGCCTGGCTATTGTCCCAATATTCCTCTGTCACCGCTTCGAGTTCATGCCGATCGTCCCAGCCGGCATTGTTGACGAGGACGGAAAGCGAGCCGAGCTTTTCGGCGGCGTCGTTCCCTGCCGCCTGCGTCTCGGCGACATTGCGCAGATCGGCCTTGATATACAGAACCGGATGAGGGGTTGTTGCGGTCAGGCGTTCGGCGAGTTTGCGGCTCGGCTCTTCTGCGATATCGAGAAATGCCACTTTGGCACCCTGTGCGGCAAAACCTTCGACGAGGGCCGCACCGATGCCGGAGCCTCCCCCGGTGATCAGCACGCCCCTGTCGGCGAGGTCCGCATGGCGGACGGATAATTCGGCCAAAACTTCCTCCCTGGTTGGCTTGGTGAGCCAGTTCTATCCCGCCTTTGACGCAAGACAAGTGAAGATGACAGGCAGGTTTGCCCAAGTCTTGCCACTCGGGGTTGACAAGGTCGGGAATGACCATAACGACAGGCATAACCGTCGGCGTCGGTCTTGGAACCGCGCTTGGAATCGCTTTCTTCGACAACATCGGCATAGGTGTTGCGTTTGGAATTGCGATTGGCGCGGCAGTTTCGCACTTCATCCGCTCGCGACAGAATTAGCGCGCGTCATCCCATGTTTTCCCGAATTGCCTTGCAGCGCGGTACCGGTTAGTCGAAGGCGGCTGTTTAGCCAACTCCCCGACTCGGAGCCTGACGATAAAGGAATTTCCCGTGCCTGTTCCTGCCGCTGCCGAAATCATCCTGCCTGAAAAGACCTATGCCGGTTTCCTGTTCGACATGGACGGCACGATCCTCAATTCGATCGCCTCGGCGGAACGGGTCTGGGGCCGCTGGGCCGAGACTCAAGGGCTCGATGTCGAAAAATTCCTGCCTTTCATGCATGGCAAGCGCGGCATCGATACGATCACCTCGCTGAACCTGCCGGGCGTCGATCCGAAGATCGAGGCGGAGAAGATCTTGCGCGGCGAGATCGAGGATCTCGAAGGGGTCGTGCCGATCCCGGGCGCGGTCGAGTTTCTCTCGGCGCTGCCGCCGGAGCGCTGGGCGATCGTCACTTCTTCGCCGATCGAGCTTGCCAAGGTCAGGCTTGCGGCCGCCGGCATTCCGCTGCCGCGCTTCATGGTGACGGCAGAGGACGTCACTGTCGGCAAGCCCAATCCGCAGGGCTATATCCTGGGCTCGGAAAGGCTCGGTGTCAGCCCGCATGAGGTGCTGGTGTTCGAAGACGTGCTGGCCGGCATTCAGGCCGGCGAGAATGCGGGTGCCGATGTGATGGTCATCACCACCACCCATTCGCATCCGATCGAAACCGGGCATTCGAAAATACCCGGCTATCTTGATGTGATGCCGCATATCGATGAGGACGGACGGCTTTCCGTCCGCCTCAAGGGGTAAGGCTCAGGCGGTCTGGTTGGCCGTCCGCATGAAGCTGATGGTAGCGAACCATAGAACCACGCCAAGGCCGAGAAGGCAGGCAGCGATCAGATACTGCACCGGATCGCGGCCGGTCCATGGGCCGGCAAGGAAGGTGCAGGAGATCGCACCGAGCACCGGCAGGATTGTCGGCGTGCGAAAATGCTTGTGCTCGACCTTGTCCTTGCGCAGCACCAGCACGGCCACGTTGACGATGGCGAAGACGCAGAGCAGAAGCAGAGCCGTGGTGCCGCCAAGTGCGGGTACGCCACCTGCAAACAGGATCAGGCCCACTGCCAGAAGCGAGGTGAAGCCGATCGCGATATAGGGCGTGCGGCGGCCGGAATGCACCTTGCCGAGCACGTCAGGCAACACGCCTTCGCGGCTCATGCCGTAGATCAGCCGGCTTGCCATCATCATGTTGATCAGCGCCGAATTGGCGACGGCGAACATGGTGATGACCGCGAATACGCCGATCGGGAAGCCCGGTGCGCCAGCCTGCACGACCTTGAGAAGCGGCGTTTCCCCCTGGCCGAGCTCGTTGGCGGGTACAAGCGTGATAGCGGAGATCGCCACCAGGACGTAGATCACGCCGGTGATCCCAAGGCCGGCGAGCAGCACTTTCGGGAACATGCGGCTTGGGTTCTTGCATTCCTCCGCCATGTTGACCGAATCTTCGAAGCCGACCATCGCGAAAAAGGCGAGGGTGGTCGCCGCGATGACGGGCCAGAAGACGCCCGTGCCTTCCGGCGCCGCGAAGGTCCAGGCACGCGATACGTCACCCTGGCCGCCGGCGATGGCCCAGAAGCCGATGCCGATGATGATCAGCAAGCCGGTCAGTTCGACTACGGTCAAAAGCACGTTCATCTTGACGCTTTCGCCGACGCCTCGAAAGTTGATGGCGGCAACCAGCGCGATGAAACCGACCGCGATCAGAGGCACGCCCCAGGTGCCAAGCTCAAGGCCAAGGGAGGCGGAGAAGTTCGATGCGAAGGCGCGCGACGCGGTGGCCGCCGAGGTGATGCCGGACGACATGACCGCAAAGGCGACGAGGAACGTGACGAAGTGGATGCCGAAGGCTTTGTGTGTGTAGAGTGCGGCACCCGCGGCACGCGGGTATTTTGTGACAAGTTCCAAATAGCTGAAGGCTGTCAGCAGCGCGACGACGAAGGCGATCAGGAACGGTAGCCAGACGACCCCGCCGACCTGCGCCGCAACCTGCCCCGTCAGGGCATAGATGCCCGTACCGAGAATATCTCCGACGATAAACAGCAGCAGCAATCCAGGTCCCATGACCCGGTGGAGTTCCGTATCCTGTTCTCCCGATGCTGCACCCTCTGCGAGGCCCTGTCCCTTACCCTGGCCAATCTCCGGCTTTTGCATGAAATCTCCTCCTGCAGCGATTTTGCGCTTTGCATCAATGGGAACAAACGCCGGTTGTTCCCGTTCGGGATCACGCTTTTTTGTGGATTTCCGTCGAATTAGATTTCTGGATGATCTTGCACTTGGTGCAAACATTCACCAAGTGTGGGATTGCGACGCCCTAGAACATGGCGATCGCGGTAAAAACGCCATCTTTTTGAAGCGGAGATCGGGAATGCCTTGGAATTGCCACGCAGCGTGTGAAGGTCGGCGCGATACTCGATCGAATTTTCAAACCGGTGAGTCTCTTACCATGAGAACTGATGCCGCCTTCTCCGACTTCGTGCATTTCTTCCGTTCCTGGATCAGCAATCCTTTGCGGGTGGCATCGGTGACGCCGTCCGGCGAATCGCTTGCGCGGCTGATCACCAAAGAGATTTCGCCGATGGACGGTCCAGTGATCGAGCTCGGGCCAGGCACGGGCGTCTTCACCCGGGCGCTCCTGGCCCGCGGCGTGGCGCCGTCCGATCTGACGCTGATCGAATACGGTCCCGAATTCGTGCCTGGTTTGCAGCGCCGGTTTCCGGAAGCGCGAATTCTGCAGATGGACGCGGCAAAACTTGCCCAGGCTCATCTTTTCGACGGCGACGAAGTCGGCGCCGTCATCAGCGGCCTTCCGCTCCTGTCCATGTCGCCGCGCAAGGTGACCGCGATCCTTGGCGGCGCTTTCGCCTATATCCGGCAGGGTGGCGCCTTCTACCAGTTCACCTACGGCCCGCGTTGCCCGGTGCCGCGGCCTATCCTCGATCGGCTTGGCCTCAAGGCCGTCCATATCGGCCATACGGTTCGCAACCTGCCGCCGGCTGCCGTCTATCGCATTTCACGCCGCAAGCCGCTGGAGCTGGTGCGGGAGCGTTCCCGGGAGCGTAGTGAAGCGGAAGCCGTCGTTCTGCCGGGCAACGACAATTCCGCCCATTGAGCCTTTCGACCGCATGAACAAAGCAACCGAGAGCGATACCGAAGGCCGGCGCGAGCGAAAGCGCCGGGAGACGCGGGAGCGTATCCAGCAGGCAGCGATGGGCCTTTTCCTCGAGCGCGGCTTCGACGCGACGACGGTCGATGAGATCGCCGAGCGTGCCGATGTCTCCAAGCGCAGTTTCTTCGACTATTTCCCGACCAAGGAAGAAGTCGTTTTTGCCTGGCAGGATCGGTTTGCCGATCATCTGATGGAGGCGATCGCATCAAGGCCGGCGGAAGAACCTGCAGTGAAGGCGGTTCAGCACGGACTTGTCAGTGCTCTTGTCTCCGCAACGGATGAACGATCACTGGCCCTTACGGAACTCGTTCGCAACACGCCGGCGCTTCGTGCGCGCGATCATCTGAAATATGCCAAGCTTGAGGCCAAACTGACTGAAGGTTTGAAGGCCCGCGCCAAAGGGGCAGCGGAGGAACAGCGCATGCGCCTGCTCGCGGCGATCGTCATGGGCGCTTTGCGGGTCGGTGGGGAGAGATGGAACGAGCAGCCGCCCGGTGCCTCGCTGGAGGAGTTCGCTCACCACTTCTTTGCCGATTTCTGGGTGACGCTCGCCGCTTTCGGGGAAGAGGGCTCGAAAGCCTGATTTAGACGATACTGAGGGTCGCGGCGGCCAGTACCAGGTAACGCACCGACTTGCCGATAAAGACGAGGGTGAGGAAGATCCACAGCGGTTCGCGCAGCACGCCGGCCGCGACCGTTACCGCGTCGCCACCGATCGGCAGCCAGCTCAAAAGCAGCGACCATTTTCCATATTTCCGGTACCAGGCCTGCGCTTTTTCAAGCTTGTCCGGCTTGACGGGAAACCAGCTTTTTTCGCGAAACTGTTCGATGCCGCGGCCGAGCGCCCAGTTGACGACAGCCCCCAGCGTATTGCCCACCGATGCGACGAGCAGTAACCCGGTGAGCGAATACCGGTCGCTGAGGATCAGCCCGACGAGGATTGCTTCCGACTGCATCGGAAAGATCGTCGCGGCGATGAAGGCGGCGGAGAAGAGCCCCGCATAGGCGGCAAGGTCGAGCATGCGGTTCCAGCTGCAAATGGACATGAAAAAGGGCGGATCGAAATCCGCCCTTGTCTGCTTTTCCGAAATCTCGATCAGGCCTTGGTGGCGTTGCCGACGTCTTCGGCAGTCGTTTCCACCTTCTTGGCGTGGCGTTTGCGCCAGTCGCCGAGGAAGAGAAGGATCGGGGCCGCGATGAAGACGGACGATGCGCCGGCGACGAGGATACCGAAGGCCATCGGTACCGCGAAGCTTTCCACCGCGCTGCCGCCCCAGATCGCCATCGGCAGAAGCGACAGGAAGGCGGTGGCGTTGGTGTAGAGGCTTCGGGCCAGCGTTTCGTTGATCGACTTGTCGATCAGCTCGCGCAGCGGCATCGACTTATAGAGACGCATGTTTTCACGCATGCGGTCGTAGACGACGACCTTGTCGTTGACCGAGTAGCCGACCATGGTCAGCACCGCCGCAATGGCAGTCAGGTTGAAGTCGAGCCCGGTAATGGCGAAGAAGCCCACCAGCTTGGTGACGTCGAGGACAAGGGTGACGATGGCACCCACCGCGAACGGCCATTCGAACCGAACCCAGATGTAGATCAGCATCGCGACGCTGGCGATGAAGACCGACAGGAAGCCGGCAATCGCAAGTTCGCCGGAGACCTTCGGACCGATGACGTCGGTACCCTGGACGACGGCGGTGGAATCGATCTTGGTGACCTCGTCCTTGAGCTTGGTGACGGCAACGGTCTGTGCCTCTTCGCCGCCTTCCTGACGCTGGGCGCGGACCAGGATGGTGTTCGGATCGCCGAAGGACTGCAGGGTGATTTCGCCGAGGTCGAGCGTGTTCAGGCCCTCGCGGAACTTGCCGAGATCGGCAGGCCCTTGCGTTTTGACCGTCATCTGGATGCCGCCGCGGAAGTCGACGCCGTAGTTCAGGCCGGGATGGAAGAACAGCACCACGGACGCCAGCGACAGGATGCCGGAGACGGCGACGCCGAAGAAACGCGCCTTCATGAAGTGGATGTGCTTGTCGTAGACGTTGAACGGGATCAACGGCTTGATGTTCAGCGACTTCAGCTTCCAGCGGCGGGTGATGGCGATCATCGTGACACGCACGAAGGCAACCGACGTGAACATCGAGATGATCAGGCCGAGCGCCATGGTGACGGCGAAGCCGCGTACCGGACCGGAGCCGAAGTAGAAGAGGATGGCGGCGGCGATCAGGGCGGTGACGTTACCGTCGACGATGGTCGAATAGGCGCGGTTGAAGCCGACATCGATGGCGGCGTAGACGCCGCGACCCTTGCGAGTTTCTTCGCGGATACGCTCGTTGATCAGAACGTTCGCGTCGACGGCAAGACCGATGCCGAGAACGATACCGGCAATACCCGGCAGCGTCAGGGTCGCACCGACCAGTGTCAGAGCGGAGAAGGTCAGGACGGTGTGGATCAGCAGGGCGACGTTCGCCAGGATGCCCCACGTGCCGTAAAGCAGCAGGATGAAGACGGCGACGAGGACGAAGCCCACGAGGCCGGAATAGAGGCCCATCTGGATCGCGTCGGAACCGAGGTCGGCGCCGACGGTGCGTTCTTCGATGACGGTGAGTTTGGCCGGCAGGGCGCCGGCGCGCAGCAATGCGGAAAGCGTATTGGCTTCGGACACCGAGAAGCCGCCGGAAATCTGGCCCGAACCGCCGGTGATCGGCGTACGGATGACCGGGGCGCTCAGCACCTTGTTGTCGAGGACGATCGCAAACGGGCGGCCGACATTCTGCTGGGTAATCTGCGCGAAGCGGGCAGCACCGGCCGAATCGAAGCGGAAGTTGACGACCGGTTCGTTGGTCTGCTGGTCGAAGGCGGCGCGGGCGTCCGTCAGGCGGTCGCCGGAGAGTTCGACGCGGTCGAGAACCGGGTACTGGTTACCACCACGATCATCAGGCAGCATAGTGACGCCGGGTTCGCCCTGGTTGCCGAGCAGGTGGAAGCTCATCTTGGCGGTCGAGCCGAGAAGCTGGCGAAGACGGGTCGGGTCCTGTTCGCCCGGAAGCTGGACGAGGACGCGGTCGGAGCCGATGCGCTGGATCGTCGGTTCGGCAACGCCGACCTGGTCAACACGCTGGCGGATGATTTCCAGCGACTGTTCGACGGCGCCGGTAATATGGGAATTGATGCCGGCTTCTGTCTGGGCGATCGAGATCGTGTTGTCGGACGGCGTCGTGATGTTCAGATCACTGCCGCCGATCGTCGTGCCGCTGTTGACCGGGTTGGACAACGTCCGGAGTTCGGTTACCGCTGCATCACGCTGGGCGGCATCGCGGAGCGCGACCGTGACCGTATCGCCGCTACGGCGAATGGCCGTGGTGACGATATTCTTGTCGCGCAGGACGCGGCGGGATTCCTGCAACAGGCTCTGGACGCGCTCGTTGATCAGGTCGGGACGGTCGACTTCCAGCACAAGATGCGAACCGCCGCGCAGGTCGAGGCCGAGCGAGACGCGGCTATGCGGCAGCCAGGTGGGGAGGCGGTCGAGCGTCGACTGCGAAACGACGTTCGGCAGCGCCACCAGAAAGCCGAGGAAGATGATGACGAGATAGGTCGTCACCAGCCACGGGGAGTTTCTCATATTTCTAATCCTGCTGAGCCCGTGGCGCGCGCGAGGCGATCGGCATGGGCGGAATTTAGGTCTTGGATATGCGAGCGCTGCGAAGCGCGATCGTCTCAGGCCTGTTGCGGCGGAGCGCGGGGCAGCGAAGCCGGCCAAAAGGTCAGGGCAGGGCGCGCTGCCGATAGAGCCGGCGCGACGGTCGACGACAGAAGCGGGAATTCGATTTCCGTGAAATGCGGAACGAGGGCGCCGCCGCCGTGGGCGGCATGGGTGCCGGTTGAATCCTTGCGGTCGGCGGCTGCGAGCGCCCTGAGCGGTTCACGCTTGGTGAGTTTCGGTGTTTCCGAGCCGCTATCCGCCGCCTGGACGCCGCGCGGGAACTGCACGTCGCGGACGACGCCGGAGAGCAGGCCGAAGATCGCGGTGAGGAAGAGTGCGGCCGCAAGCACGGACCAGCGCGATACGAGGCCATCCTCGTCGCGCTCGCGTCTCATCCGCCTTGCCTGCGGAAATTCCGCCATCCGCCACCAGCTCCGGAGCATTGAAAATCCGAAATTTTACACTTCGGAAAGGAATGCCGCCTTCTAAAGGAGACCGTCAGGTCGGTCAATCGTCAGTTACGGCTCCAGTTAATCGGCAGCGTAAACGCCGATTGCGGCGGATCACTTGTGGATCGGGTCCTTCCAGAGAACGTTTTCCGGCTTTTCCACCGGCTCGATATCGAGGTTGACGACGACCGGATCCTGGCCGGAACGGACAAGCACGCATTCGAGCGTCTCGTCACGGCTGGCGTTGATTTCCTGATGCGGCACGTAAGGCGGCACGAAGATGAAATCGCCCGGACCGGCTTCCGCGACGAATTCCAGATTATCGCCCCAGCGCATGCGCGCCTTGCCCTTGACCACGTAGATGATGCTTTCGAGATCGCCGTGGTGATGCGCGCCAGTCTTGGCATTGGCGTGAATCGTCACCGTGCCGGCCCAGATCTTCTCGGCTCCGGCGCGGGCATGGCTGATGGCAGTAGCCCGGTTCATGCCGGGCGTCTGTGCCGTATTCGGATCCAGCGAATTGCCGGGAATGACCTTGACGCCGTGCTCGCGCCAATCGACCGGCTGATGGTGACCGTCATGGTCATGATCTCCATGGTCGTGACCATGCGGATGAGAATGATCGTCGTGACTATGGCTCAAGGATCTGTTTCCATTCCTAGAGCAGCTTCGCTTTTCTTCGAATCGCGAAACAGCTCTAATTCCTTGTTTTACGCAATTCCGGATGCAAAACCGCTTCGCACTTTTGCTGGAATTACTCGATGACGGGGCTCACCAACTCTTGCGAGTGGGGGTCCGCGAGCCCCTAACCGACATCATGTCGGCTGGGGCTCACGTACCTTTGCTTTGGGCGCATGTTCAACGGGACCGTCACAAAAGTCAAAGACTTGGTGACGAAAAACTGAGCGCCGTCCCATAGCGGAACAGGCTCAAGCCCCTATTGCGGTCTTCACCCTTTCGCGGCTGAGCGGCAGGTCGGTGATGCGTTTGCCGGTCGCGTTGCGGATGGCATTGGCGATCGCCGCCGAGGTCGGGCCCTGCGCCGCTTCGCCGGTTCCGAGGAACGGCGTGCCAGGGCGGTCGATGATATGTACCTCGACTGTGTCCGGTACGCTGGCGAAGCGCAGGATCGGGTAGCTCGACCAGTCGGCGCTTGTGATACGCGTCTTGTCGAACTGCACCGCCTCGTAGAGCGTCCAGCTCAGCGATTGCAGAATGCCGCCTTCCGTCTGGTTGCGGATACCGTCCGGATTGACCGCCTGACCGCTGTCGATCGCCGAAACGCAGCGGATGACGCGGACACGGCCGGTATCCGGCTCGACCTTCAATTCCACGGCGATCGCCAGATAGGCGGCGTGGTTCTTGTAGCGGGCGAATGCGAAACCGACGCCGTGATCGCGCGCCGGCGTGCCCTTGCCCCAGCCGAATTTTTCGGCCGCGAGCTTGATCACGTCGTAACCGCGCTTATCCTTCATATGCTTCAGGCGGAATTCGACCGGATCGGTCTTCGCCGCCATGGCGAGTTCGTCCATCGTGCTTTCGATCGAGAAGACGTTGGGCTGAGCGCCGAGGCCGCGCAGAGCCGAAACGCGAATCGGCATCTGGTTGACATAATGCCAGAGGATTTTCTGGTTCGGGATGGCGTAGAGCGGAATGGCGTTGCGGTCGCCGTTACCGTTCGGGTTGATGTTGATCTTCGGCAGCTTGAGCGGTGTAGGATTGCTCTTGTGGCGGCCGGCGAGCAGCGAACCCGCATCGCCCGGGCGGGTGCCGTGCGAATTGCTCCACAGGTCGTAGGTCCAGTTGTCGATCATGCCGTCGGCTCCGACCGAGGCCTTGATCTTGGTGACCATGCCGGGACCGAATGGCTCCCAGGTATGTTCCTGCTCGCGCATCCACTGGACGCGGACGGGTCGGCCCGGAACCTTGGTGGCGATCAGCGCAGCATCCGCCGCCGCATCGTCGGCGCCGTTATGGCCATAGCAGCCCGAGCCTTCCATATGGATGACGCGGACCTTGGGTTTCGGCAGCGCGAGCATCTGGGCAATCGCATCCCGATCCGGGAAGACGCCCTGGGTATGCGACCAGACATCCAGCGAACCATCGGCCTTCATGACGGCAATGCCGCAGGAAGGGCCGATCGAGCCGTGCATGATATAGGGACGGCTGAAGGTCGCCTCGTAGGTCGGGCCGTTCGGGAAGGCCGGGGTGCCTGCTTCCGCGACGGTGCCGACTTCCGTCTCGAGGCCGATCAGCTCGGCGGAGAGATTGGCATTGTCGAGCAGCTTGGCCGGTTCGTCCCATTGGGCGGCGAGCTGCAGGGCGTGCATCGCCTTGACTGCCTGGTATTCCTTCTCGGTGACGACCGCGAGGAAATTGCCGTCGCGCACCACTTCGATAACGCCCGGCATCTTGCGGATGGCCGTGTCGTCGAGGTTTTTCAGCGTCGCGCTATAGCTCGGCGGGCGCACGACACGGGCATGGACCATGCCGTCCATTTTGAGGTCCTGGATATAGGCGACGCCGCCGGTGACCTTGCCGGGAATGTCGACGCGCTGCACGTCTCGGCCGATGACGCTGAACTGGTCGGGCGTCTTCAGCTTCGATTTCGGTTGCGCTTCCACATGCAGGAACTGGCCGACCACGACCTCGCCATAACCCATCGAGCGGCCGTCCGGCGCGATGACGCGCTTCTTTTCGACCTTCAACTGGTCTGCCGGCAGGTTCCACTGGGTGGCGGCCTGGGCGATCAGCAGGTCGCGGACCTGGGCCGCTGCATTGCGGATCGCCGTACCGCTATTCTGCATCGACTGGCTGCCGGCGGTAAAACCTTCATCCGGCGTGCGGCCCGTATCGGCGGTGATCAGCTCGATATCCTTGGGATCGACGTAAAGCTCTTCCGCCGCCACCTGCATCAGCGGCGTGCGGATGCCCTGGCCGAGTTCGGCCTTGCCGGTGAAGACGGTGATCTTGCTCTGGGCATCGATGCGGATCCAGCTGTCGAGATAGCGGTCGGTGTCTAGGCTGCCCGGCAATGCCGGCGGCTTGGCCGGAGCGGCTGCAGGCGCTGCGGGAGCCGGTGCCGGGGTCTGGGCAAACGCATTGGCCGTGGAGAAACTGACGACGAGCGCGCCAGTGCCCATGAGCAGGCCGCGGCGGGTCAGTTCAGGACCACTGTGCTCGGAGGCGCTGTTTTCGATGTCGGTATTGTCTGGTTTGTCGAACGTGTCCATCAGCCGGCACTCCTGTTCGATTCAGCAGCGGGAAGAGCTGCCTGTTGTCCCATCAGTTCGCTGGCGCGCTTGATCGCGGCCATGATGCGCATATGGGTGCCGCAGCGACAGAGGTTGGTGCGAAGGGCTGCGCGGATATCG
Source organism: Neorhizobium populisoli (assembly GCF_019430945.1). Taxonomy (GTDB): domain Bacteria; phylum Pseudomonadota; class Alphaproteobacteria; order Rhizobiales; family Rhizobiaceae; genus Neorhizobium; species Neorhizobium populisoli. The sequence goes on from NZ_JAHYCB010000010.1 coordinate 28,049, forward strand.
TCGTCGCTCGGCTTCGGATTGTGCTTCAGGAGCGCCGCGCCGCTCATCATCATGCCGGCGATGCAGTAGCCGCATTGCGCCGATTGCTTTTCGATAAAGGCCTTCTGGATCGGGCCGGGATTTTCGGCGGTGCCGAGGCCTTCGACGGTGGTGATTTCGCGGCCCTGGGCGACGAGCAGCGGCGTGACGCAGGAGAGTGCCGCCTTGCCGTCGATCATCACGGTGCAGGCGCCGCATTGGCCGAGCCCGCAGCCGTATTTCGCCGCGTGAAGATCGAGATCGTTACGCAGGACATAGAGGAGCGGCGTATCCGCTTCCGCATCGACCTGGTGGGATTTTCCATTGACGTTGAGCGTGATGGTCATTTCTGCTCCTTGGCGCCGACATTTTTCGGCGCTCTTTCAATGCCGTCGGAGGCCAGCACGGTGACTGGGTGCTCGCCGGAGCGGGTTTTTGCGACAAGGTCAGTGAGGCCGGACCAGACCGGCTGATCGGAGAAGCGGGCACGCAGATAGCCGAGGAGATCGGCGACCTGCTGGTCGTTCAACGTATTGCCGAAGGCCGGCATGACCGCGCTCGGCTGGCCATCGGCCGGCGGCAGGCCGAACATGGTGACGTTGACGATGTTTTGCGGGTTAGGTGCATTGACGGCGGTGCTGAGGTTGAAATTCAGGCCGCCGAAGGGTTGCGCCTTGCCGCTCTCATGACAGGTGGAACAGGCTGCCGTGTAGATTGCAGCACCCGGATGGCTGGCGAGATCAGCGGCCGGCTTGCCGATGTTGACCGCAGCGGTGGTCAGGCCAGCGCCGCCATTGCCAAAACTCTGGGCGAGCTTTTCGCCCTTCGCCTTGCGGTCCGCCGACGGTTCGCCCATCACGGAAGCCACATAGGTGGCGATCGCCTGGATGTCGCTGTCGGGCAGGAGGCCGAGATTGCCGGTGACTTCGGCCATCGGGCCGCGCGAGACGCCGTGCAGTTCATGCCAGCCATTGCGCAGGTAGAAGGCGATGCTGTCCGTCGTCCACGGAACGGGCGATCTGGAGGCGGCATTGATCGCATAGGCCTGCCAGCCTTCTGCTTCCCCGCCTGCGAAATGATTTCCTCTGTCTTCGGCCCCGAGTGAATTTCGGGGCGTATGACAGGCACCACAGTGGCCCAGACCTTCGGCCAGATAACGCCCGCGGTTCCAGGCTTCGCTCTGGGACGAATCAGGCTGCATCACGCCTTCGCGGAAGAACAGCATGTTCCATCCGACCAGAAGCGGGCGGAACTGCAGCGGGAAGATCAATTCGTTCTTCGGGGCGGTGGCCTTGACCGGGGTGCGGGTCATCAGGAAGGCGTAGAGCGCCTTGTTGTCCTCGTCCGTCACCCAGGTGAAATGGTCGTAAGGGAAGGCGGGATAGAGATGATCGCCTTCGCGATCGACGCCTTCGCGCATGGCGCGGTTGAAGGCGGCTTCGCTCCAGCTGCCTATGCCGGTTTGCGGGTCGGGGGTGATGTTGGTGGAATAGAGCGTTCCGAAGGGGGTAGGGACCGGAAGCCCGCCGGCGAACGCTGCCTGGCCGGGCTTGGTGTGACAAGCGATACAGTTGCCGACCGCGGCAAGCTGGGCGCCCTTGGCGACGAGGTCCGGCGGATGTTGCGCAGTGGCCGCCTTTTCGTCCGGTGGCAGTTCGGATCGCCAGCCGATAATCAGAAATCCGACGGCAGCCACGACCACCACCGTCAGCAAGAACGAAACAACCCGAAGGAATCGCATGCAGAGGGACCTCGCTTTGGTCGACCGTATGACGGTCGTATGATTATTCACCTCCTTTTTTTGATCAAACGCAAGTATTTTCGGCACGAATAGAAAAAACCTGCCCACGCAATCGGCACGGGCAGGGTCAAATGATGTTTGTTAATGCTGAAGGGGATCAGGCGCCGGAAGCATGCACGACAGGTGCCGTGCCGAGGGCCAGGTGGAGCACTTCCTCGCCGCCTTCGTAGAGCATCTGGGCAGCGACCACGACGATGATCAGAAGGCCGAGATAGGCGATCCAGCGATAACGGGCGAGAAGCTTGGCGACGAAATTTGCAGCGACGCCCATCAGTGCGATCGAGATGACGAGACCGATCACCAGCACGGTCGAGTTCTGACCGGCGGCACCTGCGACGGCCAGAACGTTGTCGAGCGACATCGAGACGTCAGCGACGACGATCTGGGTTGCGGCCTGAAGAAAGGTCTTTTGCGGCGTGTTGGCCTCGGCCTCAGCCACAGCATCGGCGCCATCGCCGCCGCCATGCCGCAGTTCGCTCCACATGTTCCAGCAGACCCAAGCCAGCAGGACACCACCGAGCAGTTTCAATCCCGGTACGGCCAGAAGGTAGACGGCAACGACCGCGAATACGAGGCGCAGGATGGTGGCGGCGGAAATGCCGAACAGGATCGCCTTCTGTCGTAGCGCCGGGGGAAGGCCGGCCGCGGCAAGGCCGATGACGATGGCATTGTCACCGGACAGGACGAGGTTGATGGCAATGATCTGGACAAGAGCCGCGAGGCCGGCTGCGGTGAAGAGTTCCATCATGAAGCGAGAACCTAAGGCTGGATGGGTGGTCAGAAGGCTAGAATTCTCTAGTCACATTTTCGTGCGGATTGGTACAGGACATTTCTCGCCCCTTTGCAAGTGCATTTGTCATACATCCGACGGCGTTTCTTGTGATTGAAATCCTGGCGGTGCGGTAAGGACGGGGTGCGCGTTATGTGTGTTATGGCGTGGCTTGTCAGATCAAGGCTTGCCGCATGGCATGCCCTTTCCTATATGCCCGACCACGGCTGCGGGGCCATCCTCATGTGATGCTGGTTGCGGCCGTCCATCTGCAGGGAGACTTCCATGCCGCAAAAAGCCGTCGTGCTGATTGTCGAGGACGAACCGCTGATCCGGTTCAGCACGCTCGACGCGCTGGAAGAGGTCGGGCATTCCGTGATGGAAGCGGGCAATGCCGACGAGGCTCTGGTCCTGTTTCGCAACGCACCGGATATCAACGTCGTCTTTACCGACGTCAACATGGCGGGTTCGATGGATGGGATCCAACTCGCCCAGCGGATCAGGGCGATGCGGCCGGGCGTCGGCATTATTATCACGTCGGGCGTCGTCAATCTCGACCCGATGCTTCTGCCGGCCAACACGGTTTTCCTGCCCAAACCCTATCAGCACGACCGGCTGCTCGCCTCCATCCACGAATTGATGCCTTGAGCACAGGCGGAACCAATATCCAAGCTTCCGGTTATCTCGTCCACAGATCGGAGGAGATGCCGCCATGCTTATGAAACTTCTTTCGTCATCTTTCGTCGCATTGGCGATTGCCGGCAGCGCCGCTGCCCAGACCGCACCCGCCGCGCCATCCAGTCCGCCTCCCGGAGTAACCGTGATAACGCCGGATGCGAATTCCGGAACCTCCACAGTCACGCCGCTGCCGGGCGTGGTCGATCCGACGACAACCAACAGCACGACGGGAACCGTTGACCAGGAAGATGGCTGCCTGGCACCCGGCACGCAGGCCAATACCAATCCGAGCGCCGAAACGCTGGCGATGCCGCGGCCGGAACCAGCTTGCAGATAGGCGGATTACCGGTGCCTGCCAGAAACGGCTTTACACCGGTCTAATCTCTAGTAATCTGATCGAGATTGAGGCGGCCGCCGGCATGTTGTCAAAAGTTTCCGGCCGCTTTCCAAGACGACCCTTTCGCCCATCTTTCATTGAAAGCAACAACGGACGAGGAGTGTGTGCTTGATGACCTACGATGTCGCTGTCGTCGGCTCCGGTTTTTCCGCCATCGCCCTGACCATCAATCTATTGCGCGTCTTGCCCCCTACCGCGTCTATCGCGGTGGTCGGCGACGATCCCGGCTTCGGGCGAGGCACGGCTTATCGCACGGAATTCTATCTGCATCGCCTGAACGTTCCGGCGGCACGCATGAGCGTGTTTCCCGACAGGCCCGACGATTTCGTCGAATGGCTGCGCGGGCAGGGCAAGGCCGTCTTTGCCGAGGATTTTGCCTCGCGCGGCGATTACGGGCTTTATCTGCGCGATACGTTGGCTTCGCTTCTGCGGCCGCGTGAACGCCGGGCGCGTGTGGATTTTATCAGGGCAAAGGCGACGTCCTGTGTTCAATGCGAAAAAGACGGGTTGGTCTTCTGTCTGGACAATACCGACGAGCTGAAGGCTCGTAATATCGTTCTAGCGCTTGGTGTCGGCAGTGCTGACCTGCCGCTTCCGAAGAATTGTGTCGAGCCGGCCGCAACGCCTCGCATCATCGATAATCCGTGGCGGCTCGGATGGCTTTCGCGGGTCGGAAGGACGGACGAGATTTGTATCTTCGGTTCCGGCCTGACGATGATCGATCAGGTGCTTTCGATGCGTGCTCAAGGACATCGCGGTCGCATCCATGTCCTGTCACGGCGGGGATTGGTGCCGCATCCGCACCCCAAACGCCGGTCTGCACCCGTGGCCACCGAAATGCCCGAGAACCGCGACATGAGTTCCATCCTCCAGGCCCTTCGCCGACAGGTCGAAAACGGTGCAGACTGGCGCGGCGTTGTCGATGGCCTGCGACCGCAAACCCAAGCGCTTTGGCAGAGCCTTGGCAAAGAGCAGCGCTCTCGCTTCCTTCGGCATGCTCTGGCCTGGTGGAATATCCACCGCCACCGGATCGCACCGGAGGTGTTTTCACGTTTTGATACGTTGCTGAAAGATGGCACCGTCACTGTGCATGCCGGGTTCCTGAAATCGATCAAGGCTGCCGATGACGGCACGGACGTCCAGTTTAGAAAGCGCGGTACCCAGGAAGTTGCGGCCCTTCATGCCGATTGGGTCGTCAACTGCACAGGTATGGAACGGGCCGGGATCGGTCATTCGCCGCTGCTTCAGGCGATGCGTGATCGCGGCATGATCGCCATGGATGAACTCGGGCTCGGCATTTCGGTCGATGCGCAATCTCGTGTCCTCGACCCCGCCGGCGTCCCGCATCCGGGTCTTTACGCGTCCGGCGCGCTGACGGCCGGTCAGTTCTGGGAAATCACGGCAGTGCCCGATATACGCATTCAGGCAAGCAAGCTGGCCGAGACCATTTCGAAGGATATCGCCCGATCTGCGCCGCCTGTTGCTCGCATCGCGTGATAGGCGGCTCTCTTAGGAGGATTTTCTCCCTTGGCGCGATCCATGGCAGGTTCCTTGCTTTCATCCGGCCGCTCGCAGGCTAATCTGAGCCAGTCATTGCGCAGAGGTGATTTTCATGACCCGCAAACTCGTCGGTCTTGCTGGCAGCTATAACCGCCCGTCCAAGACGTTCGCTCTGGTTCAGCATATCGCCGCCATCGCGGTTGATCGGTATGGCTTCGAGGGCGAGGTCTACGATCTCACGGATGTCGGCCCCTCGCTCGGACATGCGCAGCGCCAGGCCGATCTCGATGCGAATGCAGCAAAGGTGCTGGCTGCGGTGGTCGAGGCGGATGTCCTGATCATCGGGTCGCCAACATACAAGGGCAGCTATCCAGGGCTGTTCAAGCATTTCATCGATCTCATCGACCCGGAACAGCTACGCGCCAAGCCGATCCTGATCACGGCAACCGGCGGCGGGGATCGCCATGCATTGATGGTCGAGCATCAGCTCCGGCCGCTTTTCGGCTTCTTCATGGCGCATACACTGCCGACGGCCGTTTATGCTTCGGACCGGGATTTCGCCGATTACCGTGTCGTATCCGAGCCGCTGCAGCAACGGATCGGTTTTGCCGTGGAGGAGCTCGCGGCCTTCTTTCCCGACCGCGCGTTAGCGGCCGCCGAGTAACTTTACTTTCCAGACCTTTGCCGTCATCAATGCCTGCGTTTCATCACGCAAGGAGGATTTGATGACGGCCGAAGAAAAGGACATGGCGAAGATCGCCGAGCAGGAAGCAGCGCTGGTTTTCGACCGTTTCGATCTGACGACCGCCTGGGAACTCGGCTCGCTATTGCGCTCGATGGCGATAGAAAAGGGTCTTGGCGTGGCGATCGACGTCAAGCTGCATTCCATGCCGGCCTTTTATTGCGCCATGCCAGGGACGTCGGCCGATAATGAAGGCTGGGTCCGCCGCAAGCGCAATCTCGTGCTTCGCTTCTTCCAGTCGAGCTATGGCATCGGCCGCAAGCTGGCGCATTTGCAGGATACGGTCGAAAACCGTTGGGGCCTTTCACCTGCGGACTATGCGCCGCATGGCGGCAGTTTTCCGATCAGGGTCGAAGGCGTCGGCTGTATCGGTGCGGTGACCGTATCCGGCCTGCCGCAGCGTGAGGACCACAATCTGGTCGTCGAGGCGTTTGCCCGGATGCTCGGCAAGAATATCTCTTCCCTTCGTCTTGATTGAATGAGGTTGATGATGCCCGGCACGGATACGAAGACCCCGCAGGAAGTCTATTCCTTCTGGTTCGAACAATTGACGCGAAAGGACTGGTTCGAGAAGAATGATGCGCTGGACGAGGCGATGCGCCAGCATTTCGCCGCGACGCATCTTTCACTGGCACGCGGCGAACTGGATGGCTGGCGAGCTTCGCCTCGTGACCGGCTGGCCGCGATCCTCGTGCTCGACCAGCTTTCCCGCAATCTCTATCGCGGTACGCCGCTGTCTTTCGCAGCGGACTGGATTGCCCTGAGGGAAGCCAAGCTGGCGATTGAAGCAGGCGCGGACATGGCGCTCGGCACGGATGAGCGATGCTTTTTCTACCTGCCGTTCGAACATTCCGAAGTGCTTGCCGAGCAGGATCGTTCGGTGGAGTTGTTCACGCTTCTGGGAGATGCTGACTATCTGAACTATGCGGAGCGTCACCGTGAGGTGATTCGCCAGTTCGGCCGTTTCCCGCATAGAAACCCGATTCTCGGGCGGCAATCGACTGCGGCCGAGCTTGAATATCTCTCCAAGCCCGGCGCAGGTTTTTGATCTTTCGATTAGCGTCTGAACATCCTGGCGACGGCGATCAGGATGCAGGCGCCGATGAAGCCTGCGATAAGATAACCGATCCACCCGCCGAGAACGACGCCGAACACGCCGAGGATGGCGTTGGCGATGATTGCCCCGACGATGCCGAGGATGATGTTCATGATGACGCCCATGTCGCTCTTCATGAACTTCTCGGCGAGCCAGCCGGCAATGCCGCCGATGATGATGGCTGCAAACCAGCCGATGCCTGCGCTTTCCATACCCGACCTCCTGTTTTGTCGTTGGCCGATGGAAACGCTCGTACATGTTCCCGGTTCCGCAATTTGTTCCAATTCTTGATGCTCATTCCGCGGCTTCCTTTTCTTCGCCCAGAAGTCGCTCTATTTTGCGCCGCGAATCCGATCGAAAGACAAAGAGCAGAGACTTGATCAGAACCTCCACGACCGGCTTTTCGACCTTTGCGCGCCTTGCCCGTGCGCTTGCCGCGATCCTGCTGATCGCCACTTTCGCTATCCTCCTTCGGCCAGCACATTCTCTTGCGCAGGCACCTCAGCCGCAGCCGAGCGCCCAGGAGACGGTCGATTCGATCAACGCGGACATGCGCAAGAGGATCGATGCCATCCGGCAAACGCTGACCTCTTTCCGCAGCCGCGTTGACGGCGATATGCAGGACGATGCGCGTCTGGCGGAACTGCGGGTTCAGGCCGAGGAGATCGTTGGTGAGATGCGGTCTGCATCCGACGCGATGAAGGCTCGCGTCGACCAGATTCAGGCACGCCTGACCAGTCTTGGCGAACCGCCGAAGGAAGGCCAGCCGGCCGAAGCTCCGGCGGTCGTGGAAGAGCGCAACCGGCTCGTCGCGGAACGTTCTCAGCTCAACATCATCGTCGATGATGCGTCGAGCCTTTCCAACACCGCTACACAGCTTGCCAATTACATCACCAATCTCCGGCGCGTGTTGTTCACCCAGACACTCTTCCGCCATACGGAATTGACGGGTGAGCTATTTGCCGATGCCGGCAATGCCTTTGTCGATGAAGTCGGAAACTTCGGCTCGACGCTCGGCAGCTGGATTGGCTTCGTCTGGCGGTTCAAGGCGCTGCAATTGCTCGGCGCGATCGCGCTGTCGATCGGCGCCGGTCTGCTGTTCCTGTCCGGCGGTTACCGGCTGTTCGGCCGGTTCATCCGTCGGAACGGGCATGAAGAGCCGACCTATATCAAACGCCTCTCGGTCACCTTCTGGTCGACGGTCATCCAGACGGTGTCGATCGCCGCCTTTCTGGTCGCGTCTTACCTGTTTCTCGACGGCTTCAATGTTCTGAGACCGGATGTTGCGCCGATCGTGGCGAGCTTCTTCGGCTTCATATGGCTGGTTTCCTTCGTCTGGAAGCTGACCTACGGGATATTGGCTCCGGGCGAACCGCAGTGGCGGCTGGTGCGGATCACCAACGAAGGCGCCAACTTCCTGACGATCGCGGTTCTCACCATGGCGGTCGTCAATGGACTGGATTATCTGCTGGCGGCGATCAGCGAAGCGCTGAGCTCGCCTCTGGTGCTGACGATCGCCAAGAGCCTGATCGCATCGATCATCGTCGGCCTGATCCTGATCGCCATTTCTTTCGTCAAACCGCGCATCAGTGCCGACGAACATGTGACGGAAGGCCAACCTTGGCCGCGCTTCTTCTCGATCCTGCTCAGGGTGATGGGTGGCCTGCTGATCCTGTCGATATTGACGGGCTATGTCGGGCTGGCGCGTTTCGCGGCGACCCAGATCGTTTTGACCGGCGCGGTTGCCGTGCTGATCTATCTCGGCTTTCTGTCGGGTAAAGCGATTTCCAAGCAGGGCGCGTTTCAGAATACCAGCGCCGGTAAGCGTCTCGCCGAACGTCACAAGTTCAACGAGGTGGCGCTGGACCAGACAGGTCTCGTCGCGGGCCTCGCGCTTTATGCCTTCGCGTTGTTCCTCGGCATACCATTGATCCTGCTGACCTGGGGCTTTCAGCTTGCCGATATCGAAGTCTGGATCTACCGCTTCTTTACGCAGATCCGCATCGGCAATGTGTCCATCTCGATCGTCGGAATTCTTGGCGGCGTCCTGTTGTTCGGCATCGGCTTCATCGTCACCCGCTGGGTACAGAAGTGGATCGACGGCAATGTCATGGCGCGCAGCCAGGTCGATCTCGGCGTCCGTAACTCGGTCAGGACTGGCATCGGTTATCTCGGTGTTGGCCTTGCGGTGATTTTCGGCGTTTCGGCGGCCGGTATCGACCTGTCGAGCTTCGCACTCGTGGCCTCGGCGCTGTCGGTCGGTATCGGTTTCGGCATGCAGAACATCGTGTCGAACTTCGTGTCCGGCCTGATCCTGCTCGTCGAACGGCCGTTCAAGGTCGGCGACCACGTGGTGACGGGCGCGACCGAAGGCATCGTCAAGCGCATTTCGGTGCGTGCGACGGAGATCGAAACGTTCCGCAAACAGGCGATCATCGTCCCGAATTCCGACCTCATCAACTCGCCTGTCGGCAACTGGACGCATCGCAACAAGATCGGTCGCTCGGAAGTCCCGATTTCCGTCAGCTACGATGCGGATCCGCAGAAGGTGATGGATATCCTGCTCGAACTCGTCGACCAGATTCCGGAAGTGCTGCGCAATCCCGATCCGCATGTAGAATTCCTGAAATTCGGCCCGTCGTCACTGGATTTCGAGCTGCGTTTCCATCTCGCCGACATGGGCGAGGGGCTGCGCATCCGCAACAATCTGCGGATCGCCATCCTCAAGCGATTCCGGGAGGAGGGGATCCAGATCCCGTTCCCGCAGCAGGAAATCGTCTTCCATCGCGGCAAGCCGGTTCTGCCGGAAGAGAGCGATATGCGGGGGGGCGCCTGAGCACTATTTCGACCCCGCTGAAGATCGTCGCGGGATGAATGTCGCCATGTCGTAATCAGGCGTTTGAGGCGCCTGATGGAATTGCATAGTCCTGACCAGATTTCGACATGACGGCTCTGCGCCGAAGAGGGGTTCATTCCATGAAGACACATGCACGGGCGGTGGTGATCGGCGGCGGCGTGGTTGGTGTTTCGACGCTTTATCATCTGGCCAAGAAAGGCTGGAGCGACGTCGTGCTGATCGAGCGCAAGGAGTTGACCTCCGGTTCGACCTGGCACGCGGCCGGCCTTTTGCCGCTCTTCAACCTCTCTTATTCGGTCGGCCAGCTGCACAAATACTCCGTGCGCTTCTATGAGGAACTGCAGGAAGAGACCGGCATGAATGTCGGTTTCGCCAAGGTCTCGAATATCCGTCTCGCCCGCACCAAGGATCGCTGGGACGAATATATGTATTATGCCGGCATTGCCGAGACGATCGGCGTCAAGGTCAATATGCTGACGCCGGAGCAGGTAAAGGAAGTCTGGCCGCTCTGCGAGACAGACGGCTTGCTCGGCGCCATTCAGCATCCGGATGACGGCTATATCCAGCCGGCAGATCTCACCCAGGCGCTCGCCAAGGGAGCGCGAGACAAGGGTGCCACGATCTATCGCAACACCACAGTGACCGCAATCGAACAGCAGCCGGACGGTCTCTGGAAGGTGACGACCGACAAGGGCGAGATCACCGCCGAACACGTCATCTCCTGTACCGGCAATTTTGCCCGCAAGACCGGCGAGATGGTCGGCATCAACATTCCGGTCATCCCGGTCGAACACCAGTATATCGTCACCGAGCCGCATCCGGCGATCCAGGAGCGTCGCAAACAGGGCCTTCCGGAAATGGGCGTGCTGCGCGAGTCCGACAGCGCCTGGTATATGCGCGAGGAGGCGGGCGGCCTCATCCTCGGCCCTTACGAAGTCGGCGCGCCGGTCTGTTACGTCGACGGCCCGTCGGACGGCAGCGAATACGAGCTTTTCCAGGAAGAACTCGACCGCCTGATGCCGCATATCGAGGCGGCGATCGTCCGTGTCCCGGCCTTCGGCGAGGTCGGCATCAAGAAGGTCTATAACGGCGCGATCGCCTACACGCCGGACGGCAACCCGATCGTCGGCCCGGCACCAGGCCTGAAGAATTTCTGGCTGAACGAAGGCCATTCCTTCGGTATCACCGCTGCCGGTGGCGCCGGCTGGCAGCTGGCGGAATGGATCGTCGATGGCGAGCCGACCGTCGACCTGATGGGCGTCGATCCGCGCCGCTTCGGCCCCTATGCGACGGAAGGCTACCTCATTGCCAAGAACGAGGAAGCCTATTCGAACGTCTTCACCATGCATTATCCGGACGAAGAGCGCGCCGCCGCTCGTCCCTTGAAAACCACGCCGATCTACGACCGCCTGAAGCGGCTCGGCGGCGTGTTCGGGTCCGTCTATGGCTGGGAGCGCGCCAACTGGTATGCGCCGGCGGGCTACGATATCCCGAAGGAGCAGCTCGGCGTCGGCGCCGATGTCATCACCAACCACAATCACGCTCCGGCGCTGGAAGACGGCCGCATCGTCGAGAAGTGGTCGTTCCGCCGTTCGAACTATTTCGAACATGTCGGCAACGAGGTGAAGAACGTCCACGAAAATGTCGGCGTTCTCGATATGTCACCTTTCGCCAAGATCGAAGTGTCCGGCCCCGGCGCGCGCGTCTGGCTCGACTCGATCTTCGCCAATGCCATTCCCAAGAAACGCGGCCGTATCGCGCTCTGCCACATCCCGACACCGGCCGGCGGCGTGAAGGCGGAATTCACGATCTACGAATGGGCGCCGGGCCGTTTCTACATGGTCTCGGCGGGCGGTCTCGAAGCGCATGACCACGATCTCCTGGCGCGGCTGGCACCGAAGGACGGCAGCGTTTCGCTGCAGCCGATCACCCAGAAATACGGCGTGCTGGTTCTTGCCGGCCCGAAGTCGCGCGACCTCCTGAAAAAGCTCACCCGCACCAGCCTCGAGACCAAGGACTTCCCGTGGTTGACCGCCAAGCAAATTTCCGTCGGCGTCGCGACCGCGCATGCCCTGCGCGTTAACTTCGTCGGCGAGCTTGGCTGGGAACTGCATCACCCGATCGAGATGCAGACCTATATCTTCGACAAGCTGATGGAAGCCGGCGCTGAATTCGGCATCAAGCCGTTCGGCATACGCGCCATGAGCGCCATGGCGGTGGAGAAATCCTACCGAAACATGGGCCGCGAACTGTCGATCGAATACAATGCCTATGAATCGGCGCTCGACCGTTTCATCCGTCCGGAAAAGCCGTTCATTGGTCGCGATGCCATGCTGGCCTACAAGGAAAAGGGCCTGAAATGGAATTTCGTGACGCTGATCGTCAGCGGCAATAGCGATGTCGACGCGCGTGGCTCTGAGGCGATCTACAACGAGGCGGGCGAACTGGTCGGCCGCGTCACAAGCGGTGGCTTCGGCTGGCGTATCGGCCAGTCGGTGGCGCTTGCCATGGTCAAACCGGATTACGTTGTAGAGGGCACGAAGCTGAAGATCAAAATCCTCGGCACCAAGTATGATGCAACCGTCGTTCCGGAAAGTCCGTTCGATGCGGAGAATGCCGTGCTGCGCGCCTAGTGAAAAATTCGGTCACAGGTAAGAGAACATTGACGTTAACGGGCAGTCTTATGGCCGCCCGTGCCGTTTCAGGACCGGAGGAAGGGTCGGATTAACTGTTCTGCAAATCGTTTGCACTACGAATGTTCCCGAGGGTACGATTTCTGATCGATAGGGGCACCATGACATTCCTCGGTATTTCCGGCATGCAATATTCCGGGCAATCACTGGCTAACTCGCGCATTGTACTGGCCGAGGATTCCAACGTTTTCACCTCGATGGTCGGGACCCGCCTGAAGGAGCTCTTCGGCATCAATGTCGAAATCTGCCGCAATTTTGAAGAGTTGCAGCTCGCTTACGATCAGTCGTCCGAGCCGGTAACGCTGGCGATCTCCAACATCAACCTGCCGGGTGCGGAAAACGGCGAGGCGCTGAACTATCTGGTCGATCTGTCGATCCCGACCATCGTCTTTACCGGGACCTTCCACCAGGAAACCCGCGACAAGCTGCTCGCCAAGGACATCGTCGACTATATTCTCAAGGACAATGTGTTTGCGGTCGAGATGCTGGCGGAATCGGTCTGCCGTTTCCTGACCAATCATCGCCACCATGTGCTGATCGTCGATGACAGCGCGACGGCTCGGGCGCTGCTTACCAGCCGCCTGAAGCGTTACAATTTCCGCGTCAGCGTTGCCGATAACGGCGCAAAGGCGCTCGAACTCCTCAAGAAGAACCCGGATATCGGTTTGGTCGTCACCGACTACAACATGCCGGATATCGACGGTTTCGAACTGACCCGCCGCATCCGCTCGGTGCGCGGCAGCCACGAACTGCGCATCATCGGCGTTTCGTCCTCGTCGGACCGGCTGCTTTCGGCCCGCTTCCTCAAGGCCGGCGGCAACGACTTCATGCTGCGTCCGTTCATCGACGAAGAGTTTTACTGCCGCGTCAACCAGAACCTGGATACGCTGATCCAGATCTGGTCGATGCAGGGCAAGTCCAGGGAACCGGCGCGACAGGTCGCCTGACGGGCGGCTTGAGGCTGTGACTGCATAAAAATGCGCGATCCTTATGGGTCGTGCAGAAGGAATTCACGCATGCCCTATCTCCAGAGCCAGCACTTCCGCGAAACGGAGCGTTTGACCTATCGGTGGGCTGCACCATCTCCCGTGCAGATGCAGGCGGCCAATCTCACAGTCGATCCACTGACCGGCTTTGCCAGCCTCAGCGAATTCTACCGGCTCGGTGAGCCGCTGGTCGCCGAGTGCCTGGAAAAGAGCTTGCCGTCTGCTGTCGCGATCGTCGATATCGACCACTTTCGCCGTCTCAACGACAATCATTGCGAAGAAACAGTCAGTCGCGTCCTGAAGACGATCGCCGACCGGCTGAGTGCTGCATCCACGGGAACCCGACATCTGCTGGCCCGGCTGGATGACGAGGAATTCGGCATCCTGCTCGTCGGCCTCGATGGCGCGGCGGCGACTGATTTCTGCGAAAAACTGCGTCTCGATATTGCCGCCTTGCGGATCAATGGCGGGGATCTCGATTTTTCGGTGAGCGTGTCGATCGGGCTTGCGGAAGTCTGCGGCCCCGAAACGTTCGACAACTATCTGAACGCTGCCGAACAGTTTCTGTTCATGGCGAAAAGCTACGGCCGCAACCAGATTTTTTCCGACTATACGATCGTCCTGCAGGCGGCCGGCTGATCCGGCCGCCTTGGCTGTTATCAGACCACGACGCCGCTGCGTGCCGTGTTCATGTTGAGCTTGCGTTCGGCACGCTCCTGCTGCGGCGAACGGTTATAGACTTCGCGGTAACATTTCGAAAAATGCGACGCGGATACGAAACCGCAGGCGACCGCCACTTCGACGACCGGCATTGAGGACTGCACCAGAAGGTGACGGGCGCGGTCGAGGCGGATTTCCAGATAATAGCGCGCCGGTGAACGGCCCATTTCCTGGCGGAACAGGCGCTCGATCTGGCGTCGCGACAGACCGGCATCGTCAGCGATCTCGACCAGCGACAGCGGTTCCGACAGATTGTTCTCCATCAGCTCGATGATCGACAGAACCTTGGCGTTCTGCACGCCAAGGCGGGCGCGCAGCGGCAGGCGCTGGCGGTCGTGCGGATTACGGACGCGGTCTGTCAGCTGTTGTTCGCAGACGCGGTTGACGAGGTTGTCGCCAAAGTCCTGGCCGATCAGGTTCAGCATCATGTCGAGCGAGGCCGTGCCGCCGGCGCAGGTATAAAGGTTGGCGTCGACTTCGTAGAGATCGGCATAGACCTCCGCCTGCGGGAAGGCTTCGGCAAAACCGGGAAGGTTTTCCCAATGGATGGCGCAGCGCTTGCCGTTCAACAGGCCGGCCTGGGCCAGAACATGCGCGCCGGTGCAGAGACTGCCGACAGCGATGCCGCGGTTATAGGTCTCGCGCAGCCAGGCATTGACGGACTTGTTGTTGAATTCCTCGACATAGATGCCGGAACAGACAAGCACCATGTTCGGCCGGTTTTCGCCGGAGAGGTGGCGGCGCTCGTCGGCCAGCGAGGAATTCACCTCGATACCGATACCGCTGGAGGAATAGACTTTTTCTCCATCGGCGGAACAGAGCCGCCATGTATAGGCCGAATATCCCAGCATGCGGTTGGCGATTCGCAGGGTCTCTACGGCTGCCGCAAAAGGCAGCATCGTAAAATGCGGAACGAGAAAGAATACGAGAGAACGCTTCTTGCCCGGATTTTTGCTCATCAAATCCATACTGTCTTCCCCTTGCCGTGAT
Source organism: Neorhizobium populisoli (assembly GCF_019430945.1). Lineage (GTDB taxonomy): Bacteria > Pseudomonadota > Alphaproteobacteria > Rhizobiales > Rhizobiaceae > Neorhizobium > Neorhizobium populisoli. The sequence goes on from NZ_JAHYCB010000010.1 coordinate 43,296, forward strand.
CGTACATTGCGACCTGCCATTTCTTTAAAAACGACACTCGCACGGAAAAACATGGCGGAGAAGGGCTTTTGGCGACAAGCCAATAACATTTTTGCGACATCCATGCGTCGCAAGAACATGACGGGGTATCAGCGGGCAGTTTGCGGGTTGCGACGACTTAGCTCGTAGTCAGGAAGCATGGCCCATTCATATCACAAACGGGCCATGCTTTGGAGAGATTATCGACGGCTGGGTGCGGCATTGGTCGTCGGCCATCCGATGTCCTTGCGAATTTCGGTCGGAAGACCTTCCAGCATCTTTTCCGTCTGGCGACGGCGCCATGCTTCGCGAAGCGCGAGCACTGTCACGACTGCCGGGCGAATAAACGAAACGAACGGAGACGGCCGAAACCGGGAGCGTTCGCCCTCCTGATAAGTGATCATGGTCATTGCGGTTCTCCTTGGGTGGTAGGAAGGCGGTGGATGTTGGGAGCATCTGCTTCACCGATCCATCAATCAATCGGATGCATGTTGTGCGTCTCATGAAATTCAGTTGTGTATCGACGCCTGCTTCCGATGATTTGGAGTATCTTCCCGATTTGACTTTCAATCAAACGAAATGATATGGTCTTTAAGTTCAGTTTTTTTGATGGAGATCGAAATGACCGTGCCGTTTCGCCAGCCGCTTCCGCTGCTCGACAATGACGTGCTTCGAACCTTCGTGGCGATTGCCGAGACCGGTAATTTCTCCACCGCCGCCGATGCGGTGTTGCGCACGCCGTCCGCCGTGTCGATGCAGATCAAGAAACTGGAAGAACAGCTGAAGACGACGCTTTTCCTGCGTGATGCGCGCTCGGTGTCGCTGACTCAGCATGGGGAAATGCTGCTTTCCTATGCACGGCGGATGCTGGCGCTCTCCAACGAGGCGGTGTCACGATTCGTGATGCCGGAGCTTTCCGGCGTCGTGCGTCTTGGTGCGCCGGACGATATTGCCGAACGTCTATTGCCGAAGGTGCTGAAGCATTTCGGCGAGAGCTTTCCGAGCATCATGGTCGACGTTACCGTCGACATGAGCCTTGCGCTGAAGAAGCGGATGGACGAGCAGCGGCTCGACCTTGCGCTGATCAACTGCGCGACCCGGCCATTCCCGACCGTCGGTGAGGTGATCCATACCGAACGGCTGGTCTGGGCCGGCGCCAAATGCGGCACCGCCCATATGCGCGATCCCCTGCCGATCTCGGTCTGGGAAGACGGTTGCGTCTGGCGTCAGGACGCCATCGCCCAGCTCGAACGGAACAAGCGCAACTACCGTATTGCTTATGCCAGCGCCCACACGATGGCGCAGCGCGCCGCCGTACTGTCGGACCTGGCGATTGCGCCGTTCCCGCTCTCCTATGTCACCAGCGACATGCAGATCCTCGGTGCCAAGGAAGGCCTGCCGGAACTGATCAACTTCGACATCCGTCTTCTGACCGCGCCGCAGCTTTCGCATCCCGCCAAGGCGGTTGCCGAAAGCATTCGCGAAGCGTTCGGGGCAATGGTGGCCGCCGCGGCCTGAATTTGAGCCGTCGAAGCTGCTCGGATGACAGAGGATTGTGCTCGTTCGCTGTGGACCAATGCTCGGTATGAAACCGAGCATGACGGAGATCGCGCCAAGCTTTCAAGGCCGATGGTGTAGTCGCGATGTCAATCGCGGCTTCTGCGTCGCCGGCGGCCGCCGTCGCCGGTTGCGTCGGCAATTGCCCTGCGTTCCGGCAGGGTTATGACCGTGGCAAGATTGGGGAAGGCATCGACCTTGTTCGGCAGCGCCATGGCGGCCACGAAATGTTCCTGGAATTTCGTTTCCAATGCGGTCTCGATCTTCTCGATCCGGGTGACCGTTTCCTCGATTTCTCGTCGATAGCCGCGATTGAGTAGGCACATGCGGGCGCCGGTACCGGCGGCGTTGCCGACCGCCTTGACCTTGGTGAGATCGCAATCGGGGATGAGGCCGAGGACCATTGCATATTTCGGATCGATGAACGTGCCGAAGGCACCGGCCAGGCCGATGCGATCGACATGGTCGACACCCTGCTTGTCCATCAGCAATTTTACGCCGGCATAAAGGGCGGCCTTGGCGAGCTGGATGGCGCGCACGTCATTCTGGGTCACGGTGATGCGCGGTTCGCCGTCATGCAGAAGATAAGAGAAGGTGCGGCCGTTCTGGAGGATGCGCGGGCTGCGTTCCATCAGCGAGCCGTCCACGACGCCATCTTCGGAGATGATGCCAGCGAGATACATTTCGGCAATGACCTCGATGATGGCGGAGCCGCAGATGCCGGTCACGCCGGTGGCCATTGCCGCTTCGGCAAAACCGGGCTCGTCCGACCATTGTTCGGTGCCGATGATGCGGAAGCGCGGTTCGAGCGTGACGGGATCGATGCGGACGCGTTCGATGGCGCCGGGTGCGGCGCGCTGGCCGGACGAGATTTCAGCGCCTTCGAAGGCTGGGCCGGTCGGCGAGGAGGCGGCGACGACGCGGGTGGAATTGCCGAGCACGATTTCCGCATTGGTGCCGATATCGACCATCAGCATCATCTCGTCTTGGCGATGCGGACCTTCCGACAGCGTCGCGGCGGCGGCATCGGCGCCGACATGGCCGGCGATGCAGGGGAGGAGATAGGTGCGGGTGCCTTCGCTCATCGGCAGGCCGATTTCGGCTGACTTTACCTGAACGGCGCCGGAAACGGCCAATGCGAAGGGTGCGCCACCAAGTTCCGTCGGATCGATGCCAAGGAAGAGGTGGTGCATGATCGGGTTGCCGACGAAGACGCTGTCGAGGATGTCGGCGCGCGATACGCCGCCCTCGGCGCAGACCTTGTCGATCAGGCCGTTCAGTGCCTCGCGCACGGCGACCGTCATCGCCTCGCGGCCGTCGGGGTTCATCATCACGTAGGAGACGCGGCTCATCAGGTCTTCGCCGAAGCGGATCTGTGGATTGGATGTGCCAGCGGAGGCCACAGTGCGGCCGGACAGCAGCGAGGACAAGTGCATGGCGATCGTCGTCGAGCCGATATCGCAGGCAATGCCATAGGCCTCGTTTTTGAGACCTGGATAAAGTGCAATCAGGCGAGGGCGGTCGTCTTCGCGGTCCTTGTGGATTGCCGCCGTCACCTTCCATTCGCCTTTTCGCAGAATCTGCTGCACCTTGGGAATGAGGTGGAAATCGACGTCGAGTTCGTCGAGATGCCAGTCCTGCGCCAGCGCCGCCTTCAGCCGGTCGAGATCGCCGAGTGGCTTTTCCATGTCCGGCTCTTCGACTTCGACATAACACATGCGGATCGCCGCATTGCGGTCGAACACCCGCTCGTCAGCCGCCTTGCGCACCACCTGGGCGTTGATCACCGTATCCTGCGGCACGTCGATGACGAGGTCGCCGAGGATCTGCGCCGAACAGGAGAGGCGTCGGCCGCCGGGCAGGCCGCGAACGCGATCATAACGCTCTTCCTTCGGGCCGACCGGAGACAGGTGATCGTCGGCGGACGTGATGCCGTGCTTGGCGAAATTGCCTTCCTGCACCGAAACCTGACAGCGCCCGCAAGTCGCCCGCCCGCCGCAGACGCTCTCGACATAGACGCCAAGCTGGCGCGCGGCATCCAGCACCGACGTGCCGACCGGAAACCGGCCGCGTTTGCCCGACGGCATGAAGAGGACGAGGTGATCTTTCATGAGGCTTTCATTCGTACTAACGTTTTACCCAAATGATGGGTATTTCGGCAATTTTGGAGTGAAACTTTGTTAGGCCCGCTTTTTCTACTGGCCCTGCTTTCCGGCGATATCAGTTCGGATCGATTCTCCCTTTCGAAAGATTTGTTGCCGTTCGGCGTGCCATCTGAGTTTGCGGACAGCAGGTCGCCCGTTCTAACCATTGAGGAGGTAGCCACCTGCTTCAGTACGTATGCCGTAGTCGAGAGAGCTCGCTTTAGGCTGGAAGTCGAACGTTTGAAGATGGCTGTCGATGAATCCCACGGCGTCATGAACACGCAAAGGCGTTTGAACAAGGCGCCGGTGGATGAACTGGATAAACAACTCGACGAGATCGAGAAGTCTGTTGCTGAAAACAGCAGCCTTACGAGGAATACGCGCGAGTTCTTGTCGCAACGGACGAAGTTCTTCAAGGAATACGCAGCATTCATCGAAGACTGTGGTGACAAGGCATACAGAGCATCCGACGTGCGGACACTTTTCCCCAATGGCGTCCCGAAGTGATGGGCCTGACCTGTCGCTGCCTTTTCCTTCAAGCTTTCTCTCCGAATTCGCTTTCAGGCCAATCTATTCCGTTCTTGCCCCAGTGCCAGCCCGCGCTGCCCGTCCGCCACGGCGTCCGGCGGCGGCTGCCGGTGCGGGGGAAGCCGCAGCTGTGCCACCTTCGGCCGGCTTATAGTCGCGATAGGTCATGATCCAGTTGCCGCAGTTCTGATCGGTGCCGTTCAGGACGTTGGCGGCGCGAACGGCCTCCATTTCTTGCGGGCGGCAGGGGTTCATGATGGCGCTGGTCATGCCGGCGCCGATGACCATGGGGATGAAGCCGGCGTTGATGCCGTGGCGATGCGGCAGGCCGAAGGAAATGTTTGAGAGGCCGCAGGTCGTGTTGACCTTGAGTTCTTCGCGCAGACGCCGCAGTAGCGCGAACACCTGCAGGCCGGCGGAGCCCAGTGCGCCGATCGGCATGACGAGCGGATCGACGACGATGTCATGCGGCTTGATTCCGTAATCGGCGGCGCGTTCGACGATCTTCTTGGCGACGGCGAAACGGACGTCCGGGTCCATCGAAATGCCGGTCTCGTCGTTGGAGATCGCCACGACAGGCACGTCGTATTTCTTGCAGAGCGGCAGGATGGCTTCGAGCTTTTCTTCCTCGCCGGTGACGGAATTGACCAGCGGCCGGCCCTTGGCGACCTTCAAGGCTGCTTCGATCGCGGCGGTAACGGACGAGTCGATCGACAGCGGCACGTCGACAAGGCCCTGGACGATTTCGAGCGTCTTTACGAGTAGGCCCGGCTCCGTCTCGTTGGGGTTGACCGAGGTGACGCCAGCGTTGACGTCCAGCATGGTGGCGCCAGCGGCGACCTGTTCCAGCGCGTCCCTGATGACCGTATCGAAATTGCCTTCGATCATCTCGGCCGCCAGCTTCTTGCGGCCGGTCGGGTTGATACGCTCGCCGATGACGCAGAAGGGCTGATCGAAGCCGATCACGACCTCGCGGGTGGCGGATGCGACGATGGTGCGGGTCATGCTGCTGGCTCCCTGATTCCCTTGGGCGCCCTCTCTCCCGGAGCGCCGAAATTGTTCTTGTGTTTATGCTGCCTCGCGGCCGCCGGCTTTCACCAGCGCCACAAGGCGTTCCTTGTCGTATGCAGCTTCGAACTCGGCGGCGGCCTTGTCGGCTTCCGCTTCGAGATCGTCGGAAACCGGTACCGGATCGGCTTTGCGCCATTCGGCGAGATAGTCGTCGGTTTCGGCGGCGCCGGTGCGCATCGCGCACATGTCGATCGCTTCCGTGAAGCGGAGCGACAGTTCCCGCTTGGCAGTCTGGCGACCCTTCTTGATGATCACCTGCGCCGGGATATCCCGCCAGTAGACGATGATGCGGTCTGCCATGCCTTGCTCCTTGGTTGATAGGCAGCATGCACGGGTGCGAGGCGGCGGACTGCGCTTGCCACGACGTCGCACAGAGCAAAAAGCGACGTGGCCACAGGAAGCGCGAGATTACCAGATGCGCTTGGTGAGGCCGTGATAGGCCCAGGTCCAGATCGGCGGTGGAAAACGCAGTGCCGAAGGGCCTGTTGGCGCATAGGGCTTGAGCGTGCCGCTGATCGCGTCTTGCAGCGCCTGGACGCTGATATCGATACATGCGGCGGTCATCAGCAGTGGATAGGTGGCAAGACTGTCCGAGCGTGATGGCGTCAGGCGTTTTTCGTAGAGCGTGCCGCCGGTATCGGTGCCCTTGTCGACCAGATGCACGGTCGCGCCAAAATTCTTTTCGTCGCGTTCGACCAGCGACCAGTAACCGCCCATCTGGCCGCGATACATGGGATTGATGCCGGCATGGAAGTTGATGATCGGGCAGGGGATCGCAGCGATCGTCGCCGGTGACAGGATGCGGCAGGAAACGGTGAAGACGGCGGCTGGCTTGAGACTTGTCACCATGGCGTGACAGGCGGGATCGTTGAGCGACGGAACGTGGGTAACCGAGATCGCACCATTCGGTTCTGCGGATAGGCCGTATTCGCGGATGATCTCTTCCGAGCGTTTCGCCGCGACGCTTTTGCCGAGGCGCGAGGCGATCATCGTGGCGAGCTGGCCGAGTGCAGTGAACCAGCCGAAGCGTTTGGCACGACGTTTCAGCAGCCTGCCTTTCGATTCCGGCTCTTCCTGGATGACGTGCAGGTCGGGAAAACGTTTGGCGAGCGCATTGATCATGACCTGCGGATTGGTTCCGCCTGCTGTCATCACCACGATCCGGGATGATATCTGTTCCTGCATCAAGCTGCTCCGATCTGCAGCCGCACTTTTCTCGCCAAGCCCGAAGAAACGGTTAAGCCGAGCGTAACGCTTGCGTGAGATCGCCATACCCGGTGAGGCGATATTCGTATTCAAGGCCGAGATAATCCGCCGCCGCCCTGGCTTTTTCCTGCAGCGCTTCGTCTTCTTCCTGCGAGAGATAAACGAGCTTCCGGTAATTGCCGAAATACATCTCTTTCAGCTGTGGATGCCGGTTGAGGCCGAGCGGCTCGATGACGAAGGCCTCGAACTGGCGAGCCAGAAAGTCGGTGAGGAAGAAAGAGAAGATATCGTCGTCTGCGGTCTTCTCGAAAATCTCGTTACCGGAGAAGAAGGAATAACAGTGCGGTCCTTCGATGCGGGCAATGCCTTCTCGCTCGCACAGACGGTCGATATCGCCGCCGGTACCGCAATCCGCATAGGCGAAAAAGATCTTTTCAAAGCCTGCCCGACGCGCTTCTCCGACCGCTTTTTCAAGCCCCGGCACGATCTTTTGCGGGTAGGCGTGCCAGATCGCCGGCAGGCAATGGAGGTCGATATGGTCGAGGCCGGACTGGCGACAGACAGCGAGAATTTCACGCGCAATCGCACCACACGCAATCACGTGAACTTTTTCGTGATTTGTACGTTCCTTAGCCGGAAAATCGGTTTCCACCGGATGCGGACTTTCCTGACCCATTCGATCCATATCCATCGGAGTAATCTATCATGACGGCAAAGACAGTCACAGTGATCGCCGCGCTTTTCGCGATGACCGTTTCGCTCGCTTCCTGCGGTAACACGATCCGCGGCATGGGCCAGGATACGGCCAATACCGTCAACGCCACCCAGGCGGCCGGCAAGAAGGTCGATCGCGCTGCCCGCAATTGATCAGTAGCCGTCAGCCTCCAGCCGGCGGCGCGAATTTGCTGACGCATCGTGATTCCGAAAATCGTTCCGATTTCCGGGCAGATGCGATCAGGCGCCGGCGGCGAGGCTGTTGTGCTTGCGGCGGATATAATCCTTGGCCGTTTCCACGGCGACCGCCGCATCACGGCAATAGGCATCGGCGCCCACTGCCTTGCCGAACTCCTCGTTGAGCGGAGCACCGCCGACGAGAACGATATAATCCTCGCGCATCCCCTTTTCCTTCAGCGTATCGATCACAACCTTCATGTAAGGCATGGTGGTGGTGAGCAGCGCCGACATGCCAAGGATATCCGGCTTTTCCCGTTCGATCGCGTCGAGATAATTTTCGACCGGATTGTTGATGCCGAGATCGACGACGTCGAAGCCCGCACCCTCCATCATCATGCCGACGAGGTTCTTGCCGATGTCGTGGATATCGCCCTTGACGGTGCCGATAACCACCTTGCCGAGCTTCGGCGCGCCGGTTTCAGCGAGCAGCGGGCGCAGGATGAACATGCCGGCCTTCATGGCGTTGGCTGACAAGAGCACTTCCGGTACGAAAAGAATGCCGTCACGGAAGTCGATGCCGACGATGCGCATGCCTTCGACCAGCGCCTGGGTCAGGATGTCGTAAGGCGTCCAGCCGCGCTCCAGCAGGATATTGACGGCTTCCTCGATCTCCTCCTTCAATCCATCATAAAGGTCGTCGTGCATCTGCTGCACGAGTTCCTCGTCGGAAAGTTCCGAAAGGATGATTTCGTCGTCGGACATGGGATGCTTCCCTTTGGGTTCGAGAGGGCGTTTCTCTACGACGGGAAGGCAAATCAGACGCTCCCCCGTCTTTCCTCTATCTGTACCTTCAAATCGCCTGGCAATTTCTTTCGTATGCGACAGCACCACGTCGGAAAAACGACGGAGTGCGATGTCGCGAAATGTCTGTCCTGCGCAAAATGGTGACGCAGAAAGGCAGGGCTCGACTTGCCGTTCGGCCTAGCATGGCGCATCAGAACAGACGCGGCAATTGCGCGAGGTGAGGAACATCATGGACGACTTGACCCAGCAGACGGATGCGGCAGCGGGCGGCGCACGGCGCGGCCGTGGCGAACGGGGAGCGGCAGGCCGCCGTGCAGCCCGTTCCGGCGCAGGTCCGGGCGCTTCTCTTCCCTACATCACCCGCAAGATCAACGCCTTTGAAGTGCTGGACGAGGAAGGGCTGCAGCTGATCGAGCGCAATGCCGATACAATCCTTGAGGAGATCGGCATCGAGTTCCGCGACGACGAGGAGGCGCTCGACCTCTGGGCCAAGGCCGGCGCCGACGTGCGCGGCAGCCGCGTGCATTTTCCGAAGGGGCTCTGCCGCGAACTTTTGAAAACGGCGCCCAAGGAATTCACCTGGCATGCGCGCAATCCGGAGCGCAGCGTGCATATCGGCGGCAAGGCGACCGTTTTTGCGCCGGTCTACGGACCTCCGTTCGTGCGCGACCTGGAAGGCAACCGTCGTTATGCGACGATCGAGGATTTCCGCAATTTCGTGAAACTGTCCTATCTGGCGCCGTCGATGCATTCGTCGGGCGGCACGGTGTGCGAGCCGGTCGACGTACCGGTCAACAAGCGGCATCTCGATATGGTCTACAGCCATATCAAATATTCCGACAAGCCGTTCATGGGGTCGGTCACCGCGCCGGAACGCGCCGAAGACACGATCGCCATGGCGAAGCTGGTGTTCGGCGACGAGTTCGTCGAAAATAACTGCGTCACGCTGAACCTCATCAACGCCAACTCGCCGATGGTGTTCGACGGGACGATGCTTGGCGCGCTGAAGGGCTATGCCCGGCATAACCAGGCATCCGTCGTATCGCCGTTCATCCTGTCGGGCGCCATGAGCCCGGTGACGGTTGCCGGTACGCTGACGCAGATTCTGGCCGAAGTTCTGGCCGGCGCGGCGACGACACAGCTCATTCGCAAGGGCGCGCCGGTTCTGTTCGGTACGTTCGCAGCCTCGATCTCCATGCAGTCGGGTGCGCCGACCTTCGGTACGCCGGAACCGTCTCTGGTCTCCTATGGTGCGGCACAACTCGCCCGCCGTCTCGGCCTGCCGTTCCGAACAGGCGGTTCGCTTTGCGGTTCCAAGGTGCCGGATGCGCAGGCGGCGCATGAATCGGCCAATACGCTGAACATGACATTGCTCGCCGGCACGAATTTCGTGCTGCATGCGGCTGGCTGGCTGGAGGGCGGTCTCGTGTCGTCCTATGAAAAATTCATGATCGACCAGGACCAGCTCGGCATGATGCAGAAGATGGCCGAAGGCGTCGATCTGTCGGAAGAAGGGCAGGCGCTGTCGGCGATCCGCGAAGTCGGCCCGGGCAGCCATTATCTTGGCTGCACCCATACGCAGGCGCATTTCCAGACGGCTTTCTATCGTTCGGCGCTGATGGACAACAACTCGTTCGAACAGTGGGAAATCGAAGGCGAGAAGCGCATCGAACAGCGTGCCAACGCGCTGTGCCGCGCCTGGCTCGACAGCTATGAGGCGCCAGCACTCGATCCGGCGATCGATGAGGCGCTGCTTGCCTTCATCAAGGATCGCAAGGATTCAATGCCGGACGCTTTCACCTGAAGAGAGCCCGAGGCCGCCAGGGAGCAAGGCGGTGCAAGACAGGTGGCAGACTTCATCCAGGAAGGGGTCTGGCGCCCGCATTATAAATACGAGGGGCCGCGATGAGCGGCCCTTTCGCGATTCGGGAGCTGGTTTCCGAGGCGCTTGAGCCGCACGGCATTCGGGTGCGCGGCGTCGTGAACTTTTCCTGCGGCGAAAGGCCGTTGTTGGCCGACGGCGTGCAGGCACGTTCCGTCATGCTGCTCGGCAATGTCGGGGGCTCCATCTGGCCGGCCTTCGACCGATGGCGCGAGACCCATGATGGTGCCGATCCGCTCGATAGCTGGTCGAAGTCGCTGATCCGGCCGGTTGCCCAGGCTCTCGAAGCAACGGCCTATTTCCCATCCGATCCGCCGTGGCAGCCGTTCCAGCAATGGGCGATGAGGGCGGAGGGGCTGAAGCCGTCGCCGCTCGGCATTCTCATCCATCCGCAATACGGTCTCTGGCACGGTTATCGGGGAGCGTTGGGCTTTCCCTTTGCGATCGAGACGGAACGGGTTCTCGAACCGCACGCTTGCGACGACTGTCGCGACAAGCCGTGTCTCACGGCCTGTCCGGTAGGTGCGATAAGCCTGTCCGGCTTCGAAGTCGTGCCATGTCGATCGCATCTCGAAAGCGGCATCGGGCAGGTTGGCTGTATGAAAACCGGTTGTCTTGCCCGCAATGCCTGCCCGGTCGGCGCATCCTATCGTTATGGCCAGGAGCAATTGCGTTTCCATATGCAGGCATTGTTCTGAGGCATTCCGCGCTTTTTCGAGACGGTGAAAAAACCTGAATTTTTTTCTTGAGATCACCCCAAGGATTTTTCCGTGCGGAACGACTAAGCTTCAGTCGACGGAATTGCGGACACGACATTGAGCGCGGAACTGGTTCAGAGAGCTTGTGACGGCGACCGAAGCGCCTTTGGTGCTTTGGTCGAGGCGCATTACGATTTCATCCATTCGGTGGCGTGGCGCTGGTGCGGCACGCCGACGGATGCGGAGGACACCACGCAGGAAGTCTGCATCCGGCTGGGTAAGTCGATCCGGACGTTTCGCGGCCAATCCGCCTTTCGCACCTGGCTCTACACGCTGACGCTGAACGTGGTTCGCGACCATCAGCGCAAGCTCTCCCGCCTCAGGCGAAACGAGGACCGGATCGCCAATGATCCGATCTTCTTCAGCCATATATCCCAGGAGGAAGACGATCGCGGCGACTGGTTATGGGCGGCGGTTCGCCGCTTGCCGGACAAGCAACGCGATGCGGTTCTGTTGGTACATGGCGAGGGGCTTTCCCATGCCGCAGCAGCTCAGATCCTCGAATGCAGCGAGAACACTGTTTCCTGGCATCTGCATGAGGCGCGCAAGAAATTGAAGGACCTTCTGAAGAGGGAGGCGGTCTGACCATGACGGACGAATTCGATACATTGGGACGCATCCCGTCTCCGCCGCCTGCCTCCGGTGCTGCACGCGCCCGTGCGCTGGCCGCGGCCATGCAGGCATTCGATGCGGAAGAGAAAAATGCGGGTCGCGCCAAAGGAAGTTCCTTGTGGTCGCGTCCAAGCTCCATCCTCAACCGGATATGGAGCACACAGATGATTGCCCAACACCGTTATCTCGCCGGCTCGGCTCTGGCGACAATGCTGATCATTCCCGCCGCCGCCTTCCTGACACTCGAACTGACGCGCGGCAACCTGCCGAGTTCGGGGCAGTTGGCTTTGCCGCCTTTGGCAGATACGCCGCGCACGCAGGCTCAGCCTGTTTCTCCCAAACCGCAGGGACGGCTTTCTGAAGCAAAGAAGGAAAAGGAGCAGCAGGTCGCTGCTCAGCCCGTTCCCGGGCCTCTTGAATACAATGCTGACAATGTGGCGCGGCAGCTCAACAAGCCGGAAGCCGTCGGTGGCACAGCGAAACGCGCGGCAGAACCTTCGGCTTCTCTGGTACCAGGCCCTGTGCCCGTATCGCCGATGATGGCGGAACGGGCGCCGCCGCCTGCCGCCGCACCGCGTTACGCTCCGGCTAAGCCCGATCTCCTGCCGCCGATGGAGCAGAGCCGCGACCGGTTCGCCAATGCCGATACGAACCCGCTCAAGAGCGTTGCGACCGATCCGGTTTCGACCTTTTCGGTGGATGTCGATACGGCGTCTTATGCCTTTGCGCGCCGCTCACTGATGGAAGGGCATCTGCCCGATCCCGACAGCGTGCGGGTCGAGGAGATGGTCAACTATTTCCCTTACGACTGGCCGCGGCCGCAATCCGCAACCGAGCCGTTCCGCACGACCGTGACCGTAACGCCGACGCCGTGGAATACCGGCACGCGGCTGATGCAGGTGGCGATCAAGGGCTATGATACTGCGCCATCCGCGGTGCCGCCGGCCAATCTGGTCTTCCTGATCGACGTATCGGGCTCGATGAATGCGCCGGACAAACTGCCGCTTCTGAAGAGCGCATTCCGTCTTCTGGTCGGCAAGCTGAAGCCGGAGGACAAGGTGTCCATCGTCACCTATGCCGGCAATGCCGGCACGGTTCTGGAGCCGACCTCGGCGCGCGAACGGGACAAGATCCTGGCGGCGATCGACACCCTGCAGCCGGGCGGCTCGACTGCGGGTGCGGAGGGCATCGATGCGGCCTATCGGCTTGCCCGTCAGGCTTTCATCCAGGGCGGGGTCAACCGGGTGATGCTGGCGACCGATGGCGATTTCAATGTCGGCGTCTCCAGCGACGAGGACCTGAAGCGTGTCATCGAGCAGCGCCGCAAGGATGGTATCTTTTTGTCCGTGCTCGGCTTCGGGCAGGGCAACCTGAACGACAGCTTGATGCAGACGCTGGCGCAGAACGGCAATGGCTCCGCGGCCTATATCGACACGCTGGCCGAGGCGCAGAAAGCCCTGGTCGACGAGGCGGGCTCGACGCTGTTCCCGATCGCCAAAGATGTGAAGATCCAGGTGGAGTTCAATCCGCAGCAGATTTCCGAATACCGCCTGATCGGCTACGAGACCCGCGCCCTGAAGCGCGAGGATTTCAACAACGACAAGGTGGATGCCGGCGATATCGGCTCCGGCCATTCGGTGACGGCGATCTACGAAGTGACGCCGAAGGGCAGCGCCTCGGTCATGAACGACCCGCTGCGCTACGGACCTGCGGCGACGTCGGCTCCGACCCCGGATGCCGTCTCGGAAGAGATGGCCTTCGTGAAAATCCGCTACAAGCAGCCGGATAGCGACACGAGCAAGCTGATCACCACGCCGGTATCTGAGATGAATGCGGTGCGTGATTTCGGCTCCGCCCCACAGGATGTGCGGTTTGCGACAGCGGTGGCGGCCTTCGGACAGAAACTGCGCGGCACCAATGCGCTGGATGCCTATCCCTACCGGTCGATCCTCGACATGGCGCGCAATGCGCGGGGCGAAGATGCGTTCGGTTATCGCGGCGGCTTCATCGATCTGGTGCGTCTCGCCGAGACGCTGGACCGTCGATAATGCAATTCCGGGCGCGGTTTTTTCGCGCCCGTATCAATAATCAGATATTCGCCTTGGGATAAGCCCGCTCCATGCCGCCGGAGCGGGTTAGCCCGTCCTTGAAGGCCTGATAGGCCGGGTGCTGGCTGGATTTTGCTGCTTCGGCAAGCCTGATCTGCAGACGGGCGGGGGCGTTATTGCCCACCCATTCGCCGCATTTGCCGAGCTTCAGCGAATTCAGGAATTTCGATTCGGATGCCTGGTCCAGATAAAGGTGCAGGCCTTCCAGCAGCAGGTCGTCCGAGGTCGGATTGTCCATCAGCAGCTTGAGCCAGGCCTGATTTTCCGGCGAAAAACCGGCAAGGCTTTCCGCCACGGTCTCGCGGCTGCCGATCGGAGAAATATTCGACATGACGTCCTCCTTTGAAAGGGATTTCATCCCCGGCGGCGGCGTCTTTCCCTGCCGGGTTCGCCGCCCGATTCACTGGCGGTCTTATTGCGCAGCGGGCCGATCTTGTCGACGATTTCCTCGATCGTCGGGCGAGGACGCGGTGTATAACTATCGAGGGCCTGGCGCATGGCGGCCAGATGTTCGCAGGACGTGCCGCAGCAACCACCGATGATTTTTGCACCGGCATCGCGGGCTAGGCGGGTATATTCGGCCATCAGCGGCGGCGTGCCGGAATAGAAGATTTCCGAGCCGCGGAATTCCGGAATGCCGCAATTGCCCTTGACGATGGTGATCGCATCCGGGGCGGCGGAGGTCATATCGAGCAAGCTGGAAAGAATGTCGGAGGCGCCTACGCCGCAATTGGCACCGACCGCGACCGGACCCGTGCCGATGTCCCGGGCGACGCCGTGGATGTCCTTGGGGTCGAGGCCCATCATGGTCTTGCCGGCAGTGTCGAAGGAGCCGGTATAGGTATAGGCCATGCCGACCTTGACGGCCGCTTCGGCTGCCGCGCGAATTTCATCTGCCGAAGACATGGTCTCGATCCAGGCGACATCGGCGCCGCCGGCCTTCAGGCCTTCCATCTGTTCTGCAAAGGCTGCTACCGCGTCCTCATAGGACATGGCGCCGAGCGGGATCAGCAACTCGCCGGTCGGGCCGACGGAGCCGGCGACGATCACCTTGCGGCCGGCACTGTTCGCCACCTTGCGGGCAATCTCGGCGGCGCGCTTGTTCAGCTCATGCACGCGGCCTTCCGCCTTGTGCAGCTTCAGCCTCTGACGGGTGCCGCCGAAAGAATTGGTGAGAATGATATCGGCGCCGGCATCGACGAAGTCCTGATGCAGCTTCTCGATCTTTTCCGGCGCGTCCTCGTTCCACAGTTCCGGCGCTTCGCCGGCTTCGAGGCCCATGGCGAAGAGATTGGTGCCGGTCGCGCCATCAGCCAGCAGCACGCCTTTTTCAGCGAGAAGTTCGGTCAGTGCGTTGGCTTTGGTCATGGGGCGCTCCTTGCAAGAGATTTTTTGCATATAAAGATTGCTTTATATGATTTCAAGTTGCAACGATTGGCCTTGGCGCGACAGCGGCGGCTCTTATTCCGCCGCCGCTTGCTGTTTCGGTTATTCCGCTGCGATCTGCTGTGCTTCGTGGCTTGCCGGGGTCACCATGGCAGCGATAATCGTCTGCAGGTCGAGCATGCCTATCGGATTATTGTTCTCGTCGACAACGATAGCGCGCGATTGCCCGGCTTCGGTCATCAGCTTGGCCGCGATTTCGAGCGTTGCATTCGGCGCAAGGCTGACGCCGTCCGGATTGCCGTCGAAAGGACGCATGACCGTTTGTGTCTGGATAACGCGGCCGCGGTTCACTTCCTTGACGAAGGCGGTGATGTAGTCATCGGCCGGTGACAGGACGATTTCCTGGCCGGTTCCCTGCTGCACCACCTGGCCGTCGCGCAGGATGGCGATCTTGTCGCCGAGCCTTAGCGCTTCATCGAGATCGTGGGTGATGAAGACGACGGTCTTTTTCAGTTCCGCCTGGAGGTCGAGAAGCACGGTCTGCATATCGACGCGGATCAGCGGGTCGAGCGCCGAATAGGCCTCGTCCATTAACAGGATATCGGCATCGTTGGTCAGCGCGCGGGCAAGGCCAACGCGCTGCTGCATGCCACCGGAAAGCTGGTTCGGGTAGTGGTTCTCGAAGCCGGCGAGGCCTACACGCTCGATCCAGTATTTTCCCTTTTTCAGGCTCTCGCTGCGGGAAATCCCCTGCACATCGAGACCGTAGACGGTGTTCTCGATCACAGTGCGGTGCGGCAGGAGCGCGAATTTTTGGAAGACCATCGCCGTCTTGTGGCGGCGAAATTCCCGCAGGTCGTTGGCGCTCATCTTGCATATGTCGGCGCCGTCATAAATGACCTCACCGGCGGTCGGTTCGATCAGCCGGTTGATATGGCGGATGAGGGTAGACTTGCCGGAACCGGAGAGGCCCATGACCACGGTGATACCGCCGGCCGGCATGGAGATATTGATGTTCTTGAGGCCGAGAACATGGCCATGATTCTGGTTCAGTTCGGCCTTGGTCATGCCGGCTTTGACTGCCTCGACATGCTCACGCCCGTGGCTGCCGAAAATCTTGTAGAGGTTTTTAATTTCGATGCCGTGGCTAGCCATGCCGAACCTCCGGGCGCTCGCGCGTCAGATCGGAAGATACAGACGGACAGGGCAGGGCTCCCGCCCGCCATTCGAAATGCGCCATGAGCTTCCCCTTGTTGGTTCTTTTATAAGTCCGGCATTTGGCATGGCATACCGAATGCACGTGATGGTCAAGCCATACTGCACTGAAAAGGGAAGGATGATTGATCCGGATGCGGCTCTATCGTCGCCTCAGAGCGACTTCTTGATCTTTTCCGCGACATCCGGGGAGACCCATTTGGTCCAGATCTCCGGCATCGTCTGCAGGAAATACCGTGCGACCTCCTGGTTGTTCTTCTTGTTGTCCGCCTGCCAGGCGAGAAGCTCGTTGACCGTGGAGTTGTTCCACTTGCGCTTCTTCATGTAATCCATCGCAACTTCCGCCTTATCGGCAAACTGCCGGGTCATCAGCGTAAAAGCCTGCGAGATCGGATAGGAGTTCACTTTCGGATTTGGGCAATCCGAGACGGCGGTGCAGGCATCCCAATCGGCACGGTCGAACGGCACGTCGAAGGACAGTTTCACCATTTCATAACGGCCGAGGATCGCGGTCGGTGCCCAGTAATAACCGAGCCAGCCCTTCTTCTTTGCAAAGGCCGCTGCGATCGAATCGTCGAGGCCCGTGGAGGAGCCTGTATCGATCAGTTCGAAATTCTTCGCCTTGCCATCAAGGGCGTTGAACAGATTGCCGGTCGAAACCTGGCAGCTCCAGCCCGTCGGGCAGCTATACACCGCACCTCTGGCGGAAGCGTCCGGTGCGGGAAAAAGATCCGGCCGGGTAAGCGCCTGCTGAACGGTCTTGATTCGCGGGTTGGCGTCGGCAACATATTTCGGGATCCACCAACCTTCGATCGCGCCGTCGGCCAGCGTTTCAGCGCCGACCAGGAGCCGGCGATCGGAAACGGCCTTGTCGAGCTGGGTGCGAACGGAATTCACCCAGAATTCCGGAGCGACGTCAGGCTGACCCTTTTCGTTCATGGAATTGAATGTCGGCAGGGTATCGCCCGCAACCAGGTCCACCTTGCAGCCATAACCCTTTTCGAGGACGATCTTGTCGAGATTTGCCACGATCCCCGCCGAGGCCCAGTTCATTTCGGCGATCGAAACCGTGCCGCATTCCGCCTTTGCCGCTCCAGCGAGCGTCAACGAGCTGAATACAAAAGCTGAGGCGGCAAGAAAATTTTTCATTCCAGACGGTTCCCTGGCTCCGGCGGCGGACTGCCCATCAACATGATTCTGTTGCCGGGCATCGGAGCTTCCTCTGCCGCAATGCCTCCGAATGCTTTTGCTGCATCCTTATGTCAGTATCATGGAATCCTGAGGCTTTCAGGGCCGCAAATCAATAAATTCGAGATGGATCGCCAGCGAGCGGTCACTGTTTGCCGGTAACGCGGCTGCCGTTACGTGAGGTATTGCAGGCGGATGGGCGATAGAAATGCAATCCCGGCGCTCATTCGATCCGGTAGGGCCCGTCAATTGCGTCGTTATGCAATAAAAAATAGAAATTCGCAGGTTGGTTCCGGTTCACTAACCATCCGGTAAGAATGTCACGTTATTTGTGTTCTTGCGGGCGGTTAGCTCGTCTTCGGCGCCGGATCAGGTAGTGCGTACCGGTTGCCCTCGCTGCTCGATGGCGGGTCTTGTTGATCCCGTGGCGCTTCTCATTCAGATTATATTATCCGCGGTCGCAATCGGGCAAGGCGCTCATCTGCGACTGCGGATATTGTCGTTTCCGAAATTCGGCCGGTCAGGTCAGCCGAGGCCGCGCGTGCGGATGAAGCCGAACAGCGAAAAGCGCGTATCGAGCTGGCGGATGCGGCTTTCGACCGGCTGCTTGTTCAGCCTGCCGTTCCAGGCGATTTCGACGCCGCTGCCCGTCTTGAAAAGGTAAAGCATGATGGGGGGTTCCTGAATGCGAGCAAGTTTTTTGTTTGCGACGGAAATACGCCTGATTGCTTTGCCGTTCAATTGATCAGACCGGCGAGCGATGTCGCAATTGCGATACTGCGACATATGATGAAAAAAGCCTTCGTGATCGCGCACGGCATGGGCGATTGACACCTGGCTGCCAAGCCTGCACCATCGATGCTGTAATGCGAATCCAGATCGATCATCACCAACAGGGCCGGACGCCTCCTTATCTACGAATCGTCCGGTCCCTTCTGGCCTCGCTAGCCTCCCGCCAACATTCCTCCGTGATGATTTTCCCATGACGCAATCCGGCCATATCACGCTGGTTCTCGGCGGCGCCCGTTCGGGCAAGTCAGGCTTTTCCGAAAGACTGGCGCAGGAGACGGGGCTGGAGCGGCACTATATCGCCACCGGGCGTGCTTACGACGACGAGATGCGCGAGCGGATTGCCAGGCATCGCGTCGATCGCGGCGAGGGCTGGCAGACGCATGAGGAGCCGCTGCGGCTTGCAGAAATCCTTGCCGAGGTCGCAGGGCCGGACAGGGTGGTTCTCGTCGATTGCCTGACGCTCTGGGTCACCAACCTGATGATGGATGAACGCGTCGTCGATTCGGAAGCGAATGCCCTCGTCGACCAACTCCTAAAAGTATCCGGCCGGGTGATGCTTGTTTCCAACGAGGTCGGTTTGGGTATCGTGCCGGACAACAAGATGGCGCGGGAATTTCGCGATCATGCCGGCAGGCTGCATCAGAAGATCGCCGCCATTGCCGACGAGGTCTATTTCGTTGCAGCCGGACTGCCCCTGAGGATGAAAGGCTAAAAACCGAGCCAGACGCGGACCGGATGGCTCGGGTCGGCAATCAGTTTCAGCGCCAGTGCCAAACACGAGATCACCAGGAGCGGCTTGATCAGCTTTGCTCCATTCTTCATGGCAAGCCGCGAACCGACCTGTGCGCCGAGGAACTGGCCGACACCCATCATCAAGCCGATCTTCCAGAGCACAGCACCGGTTGCTGCGAAGACGAGGAACGAGCCGAAATTCGAGCCGAGATTGATCAGCTTGGTATGTGCCGTCGCCTTCAGCATGCCGAACCCGGCGAGCAGTACGAAGCCTAGCATATAGAACGAGCCAGCGCCTGGGCCGAAAATGCCGTCATAAAGACCGACGATTGGCACGATTGTCAGTCCGAACACGAAGGGCGTTATCCGCCCGTGGCTGTCGATGTCGTTGAGATTGGGCTTCAGCGCGAAAAAGACAGCGATGGCGATCAGCAGAAAGGGGATTGCGGCGGCCAGCCACGCGGCCGGTACGAGCGAGGCGAGCGTCGCCCCGATTGCGCCGCCGATCAGCGACATACCCGCCATCGGCAATTGGCTTTTCAGATTGACATGACCACGCCGCGCATAGGCGATCGTCGCCGAGGCTGAACCGAACTGCGATTGCAACTTGTTCGTCGCCAGTGCTTCCAGGGGCGGAATGCCGGCAATCAGCATGACCGGAATGGTGATGAGGCCACCGCCACCGGCAATCGAATCGACAAAACCGGCAAAGAAGGAAGCAAACAGCAGGACGAGGACGAGATGGAATGCGAGGTCGTTCAAGAAGGGAGACTCAGGTCAAGCGAAGAAAGGTGCTGTGGTCAGCGACGCGCGCTTGTTACATTGAATGTAACGGTACGCAACTGTCTTGCCCTCGTTATCGGACAAACCATATTGATGGCTGTCGGGGGATTGCGGCCTTGAGCTTTGCGGTTATGGTGCGCGCCTTTGAGAGTTTAGAGAGACGAGGGTGGAGCACATGCACAAGGTCATTTTCGATACGGATCCGGGCGTTGACGATGCGATGGCGCTGCTCTTCCTGCATCGGCACCCGGACATAGACCTTCTGGGCGTCACCACCGTGTTCGGCAATGTCGGCGTCGATCTGACGACCCGCAATGCACAGTTCCTGCATCGGGAATGGGAAATCCCGGCGCCGATCGCCCGCGGTGCGGAAAAGACCATGGATCCCTTGCGCACCGACGACCGTGCCGCCTCCGTGGTGCACGGCGCAGACGGGCTCGGCAATATCGGCGTCCCCGAGACGATCGACTGGCCGCTCGATCCGCGCCCGGCCTATCAGTTTATCATCGACACCGTGCGCGAACATCCGGGCGAGGTGACGCTGATCGCGGTCGGCCGAATGACCAATCTTGCGCTGGCCGTCAAGGCAGATCCCGATTTCGTCGGGCTGGTTAAGGAAGTCATCGTCATGGGCGGCGCGTTCGACGTGAACGGCAACGTGACGCCGGCGGCCGAAGCCAATATCCATGGCGATCCGGAAGCCGCAGACCTGATCTTCATCACGCCATGGCAGGTGACGATCGTCGGGCTCGACGTGACGATGAAGACGATCATGAGCGCCGATTATCTGGCCGGCATGGTGGCTGCTGGTGACAAGTCGGTAAAACTGCTTTCCGATCTTTCCCAATATTATATCGAGTTCTACCGCAGCCGCGCCGGGCTTGACGGCATGGCGGTGCATGACAGCACGGCCTGCGTCTACCTCGTGCGTCCCGATCTCTTCACCGTTCGCGGCGGTCCGGTTCGCGTCGTCTGCGGTGGTATTGCCGATGGCGAGACGATCCAGGCGCCGGAGACCGGCCGCAAATTCATCGGCAGCCCTTGGGACGGCCAGCCGAGCCAGTTCGTGCTGACGGGCGTTCAGGCTGAAAAGGTTCTTGATGTAATCCGCGCGGCTATCGTAGAAGGCCGCTGACCGTTTGGCCTGAAGGCATTTGCTGTTTAGGCAACAGTTTCCGTGCAAATGCGCACAGGGGAAGACGAGCCCATTGGCATTTGGGTACGTTTTCCCTATGTGGAACTTTGATTTTGAAATTCTCTAGAGGATATGGGCGTGACTGCTACATTCGACAAAGTTGCCGACATCATCGCTGAAACCAGCGAAATCGACCGCGAGACGATCACGCCGGAAAGCCACACGATCGATGACCTCGGCATCGACAGCCTGGACTTTCTGGATATCGTCTTCGCGATCGACAAGGAATTCGGCATCAAGATTCCGCTGGAACAGTGGACGCAGGAAGTCAACGAAGGCAAGGTTTCGACCGAGGAATACTTCGTTCTCAAGAACCTCTGCGCCAAGATCGACGAGCTGAGGGCGGCCAAGGGCTGATCGGTTTCGATCCTCCCGGGCCGGCAACCTGATGCTGCTCGAATATTTCCAGATGATCGATCGCATCGAAGCGGTCGATCTTGCCGCCAAGACCCTGAAGGCGCGCTCCGTCGTTCCGTCGAAGAGCCCGGTTTTCGAGGGGCATTTCCCCGGAATGCCGCTGGTGCCGGGCGTGTTGCTGATCGAAACGATGGCGCAGGCGTCCGGAATGCTGGTGCTTGCCGCGACGGATTTCGCTGCCATGCCGTTCTTGATGACGGTCGACGGCGCCAAGATGCGCACGTTCGTGGAGCCGGACGCGGTTCTCGACATCGAGGCGTTCCTGGAGCACGAAGGGTCCGGTTACGCCGTTACCACGGCCAAGATTACAAGCGGCGGCAAGAAGGTCTGCGACGCGCAGCTGAAGCTCCGCACCATGCCGTTCAGCGACATCCCGCTCGGCCCGATTGTGCGCAAGCGCGCCGAAGAGGTCGGCCTGATGGACGCGATCGCCGCCGGAGCTTGAGAAAATACCGGCCTCTTCCAGTTGGAAGCGGCGAAGATATTCTTGTTAACGTTGCCGTTTGCTCGATGTCATCCTCGGGCTTGTCCCGAGGATCTGCAAACGTCAATTATTCGGGTGGTCAGATCCTTGGGACAAGCCCGAGGACGACGAAGGAATGCCAGGCGTCGCCGTCCCATATCGCGGAGACGCTCAGACCGAGAGGCATTCGAAGAGGACATGATGAAGTCTGACAATGATGTCGTGATCACCGGTATCGGGATCGTCACCTGCCAGGGCGTCGGCAAGGAACCGCATGTGGCGCTTCTGACTGCTGAGGAAGCTGGCGATCCTAAGATCGAGACCGAACGTTTCGCGCCTTACCCGATCCACCCCATGCCGGAAATCGATTGGACCGCTCAGGTGGGCAAAAAGGATGCGCGCCAGATGGAGAACTGGCAGCGGCTCGGCGTTTTCTCCGCCGGTCTGGCGCTCGACGATGCGGGCTTGAAGACGGATGCGGAAGCCTGTGCTTCGATGGACATGATCGTAGCGGCCGGCGGCGGCGAGCGCGACATCAAGGTGGATTCGCTGATCGTCGATGAGGCGTTGAAGCGCAACGACCGCGAGATGCTGCTGAACGAGAAACTGACGACGGAGCTGCGCCCGACGCTGTTTCTGGCGCAGCTTTCCAACCTCGTGGCCGGCAATATCTCGATCGTTCACAAGGTGACGGGCTCGTCGCGCACGTTCATGGGCGAAGAGGCGGCCGGTATCTCGGCTGTCGAGACCGCTTTCCACCGCATCAAGGCCGGTCAGTCGACCCATAGCCTCGTCGGCGGCGCTTTCGTCGCAGAACGGGCCGATATCCTTCTGCTGGTGGAAGGCATCCGGGCACATGCGACGGGTGAGTGGAACCCGCTCTGGTCCCGTTCTGCCGACAATGGCGGCGGTATGATCATGGGTTCGGTCGGCGCCTTCCTGGTGCTGGAATCGCGTGCACATGCGGAAGCTCGCGGTGCTCATATCTACGCAGTAATCGATGCGATCGAAGGCGACCGCGGCAATCGCGATGAAGGCAGGCTGGAAAAACGGCTTTCCCGCATGGCGGAACATGCAGCCGGCGCTTCCAAAGCGGATATGGTCGTGTTTTCCGGCACGAGCGGCCTGATCGATCTCGCGGCTCGCGAGAAGGCTGTTATCGAGCAGGAATTTGCCGGCGCTACGGTCCGTGGCTATGGCGGCGTCACCGGGCACGGCATGGAAGCGCAATTCCCGCTCGGGCTGGCGCTTGCGGCACTCAGCCTCGATGGCGGCGCCAAGGTTCCGGCTTTCGATGCCAATAGCGAGAAGCCCATGACGGCGCCTGCTAAACACGCGGTCGTGACCACGGTCGGTTATACGCGCGGCGAGGGCCTTGCGGTCCTCTCGGCCGCGTAACGGAGCAATGATATGAGCGACAATCGCTTCAAGGATCATCTCGGCCGCCCGATCATCGCGGTCACCGGCATGGGCGTCATCACCTCGCTCGGCCAAGGCGTGACGGACAACTGGACGGCTTTGACCTCCGGCACGTCCGGCATTCACAAGATCAACCGTTTCCCGACCGAAAAGCTGTCGACCCGTATCGCCGGCACGGTGGATTTCATCGACGTTCCGGCGGAAAATTCCGTCGAGCGCTCTTTCGCCTTTGCCCGCGAAACGACGATCGAAGCGCTGGCCCAGGCCGGCCTTTCCGGTGATTTCGGCGGACCTCTGTTTCTTGCTGCCCCTCCGGTCGAGCCGGAATGGAGCGACCGTTTCGCGCTGGCCGACCGTGCCCCGCCGTCGAAGACCGAGGGTGACGCCTATGACCGGTTCCTCGCGGCGATGCGTGAGCGTCCCGATCCGGTCTTCCTTGAAGCGGTTCAGTTTGGCTCGATCTCGGAACGCCTTGCCGACATGTTCGGCACGCGCGGCCTTCCGGTGACGCTGTCGACCGCCTGTGCATCCGGCGTCACCGCCATCCAGCTTGGTGTCGAGGCAATCCGCCAGGGTCGCATGGACAAGGCGCTGGTTGCCGCGACCGACGGTTCGGTCAGCGCGGAAGCTTTGATCCGCTTCTCGCTTCTTTCGGCCCTTTCCACCCAGAACGATCCGCCGGAAAAGGCATCCAAGCCGTTCAGCAAGGATCGCGACGGTTTCGTCATCGCCGAAGGTGCGGCGACGCTCGTGCTGGAATCGCTGGAATCGGCGATTGCCCGAGGCGCCAAGGTACTCGGCATCATGAAGGGCTGCGGCGAGAAGGCTGACCACTTCCACCGTACCCGGTCTTCGCCGGATGGCGGCCCGGCCATCGCGTCGATCCGCGCAGCGCTCAGCGATGCCGGCATGGACGAAAGCGGCATCGGCTACATCAATGCGCATGGCACATCGACGCCGGAAAACGACAAGATGGAATACGGTTCGATGCTGGCCGTCTTCGGTGACAGCCTGAAGGACATTCCGGTGTCGTCGAACAAGTCGATGATCGGCCATACGCTGACCGCCGCCGGTGCCGTCGAGGCCGTCTTCTCGTTCCAGACGATGTTGACCGGCACGTTGCCGCCGACCATCAACTACACCAATCCCGATCCGTCGATCGCGCTGGATGTGGTGCCGAACACGAAGCGGGATGCGCATCCGAAAGCCGTGCTTTCCAACTCCTTCGGCTTCGGCGGTCAGAACGCCAGCCTTGTCATGACGCTGGAACCAGCGTAAGGCCAGCGCCCAAACACATTAAAGACGACTGGAACGCCGTTCTGGCGAAGGAAGACTATTATGCGCGCGCTGCAACTGATCGATGACCGCAGGCTCGAGGCCGTGGACATTCCCGAGCCGGAAGCACCCGGCCCGGGTGAGGTGACGTTGCGCGTCAAGGCGGTTGCGCTGAACCATATCGACGTCTGGGGCTGGCGCGGCATGGCATTCGCCAAGCGCAAGATGCCGCTGACGATCGGCGCGGAAGCGTCCGGCGTAGTGGAGGCGATCGGTCCCGGCGTGTCGAATGTCTTGCCGGGCCAGCTCGTTTCGATCTACGGCGCGCGCACCTGCGGTCTCTGCAAGCCGTGCCGCGAAAAGCGCGACAACCTCTGCGAACACGTTTCCGGCGTCCACGGCTTCCATCTGGATGGTTTTGCGCAGGAGAAGGCGAACATTCCGGCCCGCCAGCTGGTGCCGGCACCTCCGGGTATCGATGCGGTCGCCGCGGCGCTTGCTCCGGTGACCTTCGGCACGGTCGAGCACATGCTGTTCGACAATGCCAAGCTGCAGCCGGGCGAGACCATCCTCGTGCATGCCGGCGGTTCGGGCATCGGCTCGGCCGCCATCCAGCTTGCCAAGAAGATGGGCTGCACCGTCATCACCACCGTCGGCTCCGACGACAAGATCGAGAAGGCCAAGGCACTCGGCGCCGATCACGTCATCAACTACCGCAAGGACCGTTTCGAAGGCGTGGTGCGCAAGCTGACCAAGAAGAAGGGCGTTGACGTCGTCTTCGAACATGTCGGCAAAGACACCTGGGCGGGTTCGATGCTGTGCATGAAGCGCGGCGGGCGGCTTGTCACTTGCGGTTCGACATCCGGCGTTTCGACCGATATGAACCTGATGATGCTATTCCAGCAGCAATTGAAGCTGCTCGGCTCCTTCGGCTGCCGCATGGAAAACATGGCGGACGCGATGCAGAAGATGGCACAGGGCATCGTCCATCCGGTGATCGACACGGAAGTGACCTTCGACGAGATCGACCGGGCGCTGGAGCGGATGGAAGGACGTCAGATCTTCGGCAAGATCGTCCTTCGCATGGACTGACAAGAGGTTCTGCCCTTTGAAGATGTTCATCACCCGGATCGTGATCGCGCTGCGCAATTTCCAGCAATGGCTGGTGGCGCAGCTCGCGTTCGGGCTCCTCAATTTTCTGAAGATCTTTCCGGCTGACCCGGCTATCCGGTTTGCCGATCGGATGGTGCGGCGCATCGGCCCCAAGCTCAAGAAGCGTCACAACCTGATGCTCGTCAACCTCCGGAACGCCTATCCGGAAAAGACGGATGCGGAGCTGGAGGAGATTGCGATTGCAAGCTGGGGCCATATGGGCCGGCTTGCGGCCGAATATGTCTTCCTCGACCGGCTGTTCGATTTCGATCCGGAGCGAACGGAGCCGGGCAGGGTGGAAGTGTCGGGCGCTCCGATCTTCCTCGATCTGCGCGACAATCCGCGGCCCTTTATCGTGTTTACCGCCCATACCGGCAATTTCGAGCTGCTGCCGGTGGCCGGCAAGGCGTACGGGCTGGAGGTTACGGTGATGTTCCGGCCGCCCAACAACCCCTATATCGCCAAGAAGATTTTCGATTTCCGTGCAAGCCGCATGGGCGCGCTGGTACCCTCACATGCCGGCTCGTCCTTTTCCCTGGCTCGTCGCCTGGATGAAGGCGGTGGGATCGGCGTCCTGGTCGACCAGAAATTCCGCAAGGGACTGAAGACGAACTTCTTCGGCCGCCCTGTGCAGACCAATCCGCTTGTGGCCAAGCTGGTGCGCCAGTTCGATGCGGAGGTCTATCCAGCCCGCTGCATTCGTCTGCCGGATAATCGCTACCGGCTGGAAATCGAGCCGAAGATCGAAATGCCGCGCGACGAGAACGGTAAACTGGACCTGCAGGCTGTCGGTCAGTTGCTCAATGACAAGGTCGAAAGCTGGGTTCGGGAGCATCCGGAACAGTGGCTCTGGTACCACGACAGGTGGCATATCAAGCGGTATCTGTAGTCTTTGGTTGTGTCAAATCTGACTACATCTCGCGATTGCATAACCGGAGTTTCTGCGTTAAGTCATCGGCCAAATGTTGGGTGCGGTTTTGAGAAAACAATTAATCTCGATCGCGTCTAATCCGCTTGACGTCGGCCTTGGGGAAAGGGCCGGCCAAAAATCCCCGCAGAAGGGAAAGGGTCGTAATTTGGAAGCGCTGATCGATCTTTTCTGGGCTAAATATGCCGACCTGCGGCTGGCGATCGACCGCAACGATGCGGACGCGACGAGTGCGCTCGACCACGAACTCGACCCGCTGCTGCTTGCCATCTTCTCCAGCCAGGGCAAGGACGCGGCCAGCATCCAGGCGCAATTCCGATTCGCGCTCGACCTGTTGAACGAGGAAGCCGACGACCGCGGCTGCGTGCGCCGCAACGCCCATCTCCTGCAGATGCTGGTGGAACGGTATCTGGTTCCCGACCAGGGCGTATCCGCCAACCGCCGTCCGGAACAGGATGCATCCGATTCGGCAATCATCGCCGATGCCACTGCCGATGGCTTTCTCGATGATGCGCTGCTCAACCGGATCTCTGACCGGATCATCGTCATCGCTCCTGGCTATCGCATCTTCTATTCCAACGAAACGAATGCGCGTCGCCTCGATATGCCGCGCGATCAGCTGATCGGCCGTCATTTCGCGGAGTTCGTCGGCATCCATCGTTTCCAGAACGATTTCAGGCCGAACCTGGAGCGCTGCTTTGCGGGGGAAAGCATTTCGCTGACCTATGCAGACCAGATCGACGGCCAGACGATCGTCATTCGCTGCCGCATGTCGCCCTGCGTATCCGGATCTTCGCAGTTGATCGGCGTTCTGCTCGTCATGCAGGAAACTGCCGACCGGCGTCGTCGGCCGGCAGCTTAACGTCATCTATCGGACCAGACGGCGAGTTCGTATCCTTCCGGATCGGTGAAATGGAAACGTCTTCCGCCGGGAAACGAGAATATCGGCTTGACGATCTTTCCGGCTGAATTCTCGATCTGAGCCTGAACATCTTCGAGAACGTCGGCGAACAGGATAACCAGCGCGCCGCCCCCGGGGCTGACATTCGGTGCGCGGGCGAAACCGCCGGTCAGCCTGCCGTCCTGGAATTCGCAATAGTCAGGACCGTAATCGGTGAAAGTCCAGCCGAAGGCTGCGCCATAAAAGGCCTTGGCGCTTTCTATGTCCGTGACATTGAACTCGATATAGTCGATCTTGCGATCGGCACCTTTGGTTCCCATCGGGTCCTCCTATTTTCCGGCTTCGAGAAGGTTTTTGAGCGTGGTCAAGTCCTTCAGAACATGAGCAGCATCCGATTCGAAGGCTGCGTCGCTCATATCGGGGCGCTTCAACAGGAGAAAGGTGATCTCCGCGCCATCTCCGTTGGCCATGATGCGGATCGGATTTTCGACCACGAGGCCGTTTTTCATCGTGACCGTGTGATCGAGAATACCGAACGGATTCTCAGGCACAAAGCGCACCCTGATCTTGCCAATGGGGCCGCCATCGCCGACCCAATCCTCGCCGTCGCGTTCCAGTCCGCTTGCCAGACCGGACGCCCAATGCTGCAGGTTTTCCGGATCGGCGGCATAGGCATAGACCTCTCGCCAAGGGCGATCGATGCCGATATGGATGATTCGAGCGGGTAATATCGTCATGGTAGGCTCCATCGAGGTTTAGCAGCCTGGGGCCGCCGCCTTATCGCGAACCGAAGCACAACAGGCTGCGGCATTGCTGATGTCCGGGGGTGGCGAGTGTATCCATCCTGACATATCTAGCATCGAAAATCGGCGCTGCCACGGCGTCGACGCAGACGATAGAACATCGGCGGCGCTTCGTTCGAAGAAAGGCAAAGCGTCATGGAAATTTAATCGTTTAGCGTCGCGTTCTGCTTGCCGAAGACCTATATGAATGCGACAACATCCCGCGAATCTTCAAATGGAGGCACATCCGTGGAACAGGCAGAAATCGGCCTTATCGGGCTCGGCGTCATGGGCTCTAACCTCTCCCTCAATATCGCTGAAAAGGGCAACAAGATTGCCGTTTTCAACCGCACGCCGGAAGCAACGCGCAAGTTCTACGCCGAGGCCGGCGAACTTCAGGGCCAGCTTATTCCTTGCGAGACGCTTGAGGAGTTCGTCGCCGCCATTCGTCCGCCGCGGCCGATCATCATCATGATCAAGGCCGGTGAGCCGGTCGATCAGCAGATGAAGCTGCTTGAGCCTTATCTTTCCGCCGGCGACATCATGATCGATGCCGGCAATGCCAATTTCCGCGATACGATGCGCCGTTTCGACAGCCTGAAGGATTCGGAACTGACCTTTATCGGCATGGGTGTTTCGGGTGGTGAAGAAGGCGCCCGCCACGGCCCCTCGATCATGGTCGGCGGCACGGAAGACAGCTGGAAGCGCGTCGAGAAGGTATTGACCTCGATCTCCGCCAAGTTCAACGACGAGCCCTGCGTTGCCTGGCTCGGCGAAAACGGTGCCGGCCATTTCGTCAAGACCATCCATAACGGCATCGAATATGCCGACATGCAGATGATCGCCGAAATCTACGGCATCCTACGCGACGGCCTCGGCATGAGCGCCACCGAGATCGCCGACGTGTTCGCCAAGTGGAATACCGGCCGCCTGAATTCCTATCTGATCGAAATCAGCCAGACGGTACTGGCAGCCAAGGACCCGATCTCCGGCAAGCCGATGGTCGACGTGATCGTCGACTCGGCCGGCCAGAAGGGCACCGGCAAGTGGTCGGTCATCGAAGCCCAGAACATGGGCGTCGCCGCCACCGCGATCGAAGCTGCCGTTGCCGGCCGCATCCTGTCGTCTCTGCGCGGCGAGCGCGAAGCTGCCGAGAAGATCTTCGGCCTGCCGAAGGTCGGTTCCGTGCCGGGCGACAAGGCTGCCTTTATCGACGACCTCGAAAACGCGCTGCTGGCCGCCAAGGTCGGTGCCTATGCGCAGGGCTTCGCCGTCATGGCTGCGGCTTCCGCCGAATATAACTGGAACCTGCCGATGCCGACGATCGCCAAGATCTGGCGCGCTGGCTGCATCATCCGTTCGCAGTTCCTCGACGAGATCACCTCGGCCTTCACCAAGGATCCGCATGTTGCGAACCTGATCGTTACGCCGGCATTCTCGCAGATCGTCAAGGATACGGATTCGGCACTGCGCCGCGTCGTTTCCTTCGCCGCTCTGTCGGGCCTGCCGGCGCCGGCGCTCGGCTCGGCTCTCTCCTACTTCGACGCGTATCGTCGTGGTCGCGGCACGGCAAACCTGATCCAAGCGCAGCGCGACTTCTTCGGCGCCCACGGCTTCGACCGCCTCGACGGCGTCGACAAGCATCACGGCCCATGGGGCAGCGGTCTTGGCGAATTCGCCTGATAGGGGCGGATTTGTCTGATCGTCTCGTTCTTTTAGGGACAAAGGGCGGCCCGGCTATCCGGCCGGGCGGCCCATCGCCGACATCGATGCTGCTCGATCTCGGCGGGCGACGCATCGTCGTCGATTGCGGGCTCGGCGTTTCGCGCGGGCTTGTCGAAGCCGGCATGAAGCTCTCCGAGCTCGACCTGATCTTCATCACCCATCTGCATTCCGACCATGTTCTCGAACTTGGGCCGCTGATCCACACGGCCTGGACGACGGGGCTTGCAAAGCGGGTAGCCGTCTATGGGCCGCAGGGCACCAAAGCACTGTGGCAGGGCTTCCTGGCATCGCTTTCCTACGATATCGCCACCCGCATCGCGGATGAGGGGCGTCCGGACCTTGAGGGTCTGGTGAGTGTTTACGAATACGGACCGGGGCATGTCTTCGCCGATGGCGGCCTGACGGTCACCGCGCTACGTGTCGATCACCCGCCGGTGACGGACTGTTTTGCGCTGAAGATCGAGGGTGAGGGACGTTCCGTCGTTTTCTCGTCCGATACGGCCTATTTCCCGCCGCTGGCAGATTTCGCGCGTTGTGCGGATATTCTCGTGCACGAGGCTATGCTGCCGGAAGGTATCGAGAGCATCGTGGCGCGGACTGGCAATGGCGCCCGTCTGCGTGAACATCTCATCGCATCCCATACGCTCGCAGCGGACGCGGGAAGGATCGCTACGGCGGCAGGCGTGAAGCGGCTTGCATTGAACCATCTGATCCCGGCCGATGATCCGGCTTTCACCGAAAGCCACTGGCGGATAGCGCTGGCGGAAACCTTTTCCGGCGAATTGCTCGTCGGCCGCGACGGTCTTGTCATTCCGCTCTGAGCTGAATGCAACTCAGATTAGTCTTTAGCGGCGAGGGCCAGCTAAAGGCGTCCCTTTTAGCCAGAACGCCTGAATATTATTCCACGCCCGAAGGGTTTCGGGCTGAAGCCAAGGCATAAATTCACCCGGATGGGTAGCTTGGTGTAGGCTCGCATTCTGCAGATCTTCGACGAGACCGACCATGGCTGCCTCACGCACATAGGCATCGCCGTCCAAATGCCAGCTTTCGACAACACTAAAGATTTCATTGAATCGATGGGTGTTGCCTGTCTCGAGGTGATTGATCAGATGTCGAGCAAAATCCGATAGAGCTAGATAGAGCGGCATTTCGCGTTCGGATCGAAATTCTTCCTGAAAGCTGTTCCATTTCTCCTGAAATGTTGGGTCGGCTTCCAGCAATGGTTCGAACATATTGCTGCGTTCGATGCATCTTAAAGTCATTCCGAACTTTCTTGGATATGGCTTCTGGTTTTTCTGGTCACTCTCAATTAATGGCCATCATCGCACGCCGTTCAGATCTTCGGCCCCCGCCGCGACCAGACGGGCTGCGCTACGCCCTGCAGGAGTTCCGGCGCTACGCCATCAATCCTTGCCATCAAGGCCTTCGCAAGCTCGCGACCGGCCGCGCGGATATCCTCGTTAACCGTATAGATTTCCGGCCTGATCCAGTTGAGGAATTCCGCCGACTGTTTCGAGACCATGTCGACATCTGTTCCGAGCTGCTTGCCGGCGGCTTCGAGGCCGGCGATCAGCGCGATGCTGGAGGAGCCGCTGATCGAGACGATCCCATCCGGCGGCTCAGCGGAGCGCATCAGCCGTTCGGCATGAAGGCGGACGTCGTCCAGCGCCGTTTCGCTCGTCACGCGGCCCATCGGCACTTCGGTTGCGCCAAAATCCGCCAGGCCTTTTTCGAAGCCGACGCGGCTGTGGATATAGAACGAGAACCGGCTCTGCGGCGCCAGAAAGGCGAGGCGGCGGCGGCCTTTTTCGACGAGCTTTTGGACCGCCTGATAGGCATAGGCCTCGTTATCGTAGTCGTAATAGGGATGGACGATGTCCATGTCGGTGCGGCCATGGGTGACGAAGGGCAGATTGCGCTCCGTCATCAGCCGGACGCGCGAATCGTCCGGTTCGATGCGCGAGATGATCACGCCATCGGCGGAGCCCGTATCGAGGATATAACGGACCGGCACCATCGGGTCCTTCTGAAAGGAATGCGGCGTCACCACGAGGTGATATTGCGTGCCGCCGAGAACCTCCGAAATGCCGTGCACCATGGCGCTGGTGAAGCCCATCAACTCCTCGTCGATACTGAGCACCAGCGCAATGACGTTGGTCTTGCCGGTTCTCAGGCGAACGCCGGCGCGGTTCGGCTGGTAACCGAGCTGCTTTGCGACCAGCCGGACGCGTTCCTTGGTATCGGTACCGATATCCGGTGCATCCTTCAGAGCCCGTGACACGGTGGTGATGCCGAGCCCCGTCATATAGGCGATCGTCTTCAAGGTCGGACGCTCGCGAACCGTCTCCTGCATTCCGCCCGTCCGTGGTCTTCCGCTGTCGTCCATTCGCTCTTACCGTCCGATTCAGGTGGTTACTATAGCAATACGAACCTTGCCTGAAACGGCACGACCCCTCCCGTGATCGCCTGCCAAACTTCATAACTGTAACGATACAGGTAAATTGTCCAGAGGCAATGGCGAGACGGCCAAATTCGGATATCCATAGGTTGTACAACGCAGATGCGAGATAGTTTTTGCATTTGCGAGTATCAGGTTCCATATATAAAGAAAAAGTCGCGGATATAACGGCTTTTCAAGCTGCTACCTTGTCATTATGCAAACCTGCCTGTTTCATGAGTTTCTTCCAGTAATTGTATTTTCTCGCCAGTCGAATTTTTTCATTGGAAACCGGTTGCGTCGTTTTCGCGATTGCCCTACGTTTTTACGGCAACGTTTCAGTGAGGGAGGAGACTCATGAATATTCGTTCTTTCGCGGCCGCTTTGGCCGTCACCGTCGCGCTACCGTTTACCGCAGCCAATGCTACCGATCTGGAAGTCACCCATTGGTGGACGTCCGGCGGTGAAGCTGCGGCTGTCAAGGAGCTGGCGACGGCATTCGATGCGACCGGCAATAAGTGGGTCGACGGCGCGATCGCCGGTTCCGGCGGCACTGCCCGTCCGATCATGATCAGCCGCATTACCGGCGGCGATCCGATGGGCGCTACCCAGTTCAACCACGGCCGTCAGGCCGAGGAACTGGTGCAGGCCGGCCTGATGCGCGACTTCACCGATCTTGCCAAGGCTGAAGGCTGGGACAAGATCGTCCGTCCGGCGAGCCTGCTCAAGTCCTGCACGTTCAATGGCAAGGTCTATTGCGTGCCGCTGAACATCCATTCCTGGCAGTGGCTGTGGCTTTCCAACGATGCGTTCAAGAAGGCCGGCGTCGCCGTTCCGAAGAACTGGGACGAGTTCGTCGCCGCCGCTCCGGCACTTCAGAAGGCCGGCATCCAGCCGCTCGCCGTTGGCGGTCAGGCCTGGCAGTCCACAGGCCTGTTCAGCACGCTCGTCGTCGCGATCGGCGGCAAGGATATCTACCAGAAGGTTTATGGCGACAAGGATGCCAAGCTTGCGGCCGGTCCGGAAATGGCCAAGGTCTTCAAGGCTGCCGATGACGCCCGCAAGATGGCGAAGGGCACCAATGTGCAGGACTGGAACCAGGCCACCAACATGGTCATCACCGGCAAGGCCGGCGGCCAGATCATGGGTGACTGGGCGCAGGGCGAATTCCAGCTGGCCGGCAAAAAGGCCGGCGTGGACTATACCTGCCTTCCGGGTCTCGGCGTCAACGAGGTCATCTCGACCGCCGGCGATGCGATCTACTTCCCGGTCCTGAAGGATGCAGCCAAGACCAAGGCGCAGGAAGTTCTGGCGTCGACGCTGCTCGCCTCGAAGACCCAGGTCGCCTTCAACCTGAAGAAGGGCTCGCTGCCGGTGCGTGGCGACGTCGATCTGACGGCCGCCAACGACTGCATGAAGAAGGGTCTCGACATTCTCGCCAAGGGCAATGTCGTTACCAGCACCGACCAGCTGATCACTCAGGATACCCAGAAACAGCTGGAGGACCTGATGTCGCAGTTCTTCGCCAACGCGTCGATGACGCCGGAAGACGCACAGAAGCGTTTCGCTGCAATCTTTGGCAAGGCTGACTGATCGAGCAAGCGTTTGTAAGACGGCTCCGCCTGCCAATTAACGGGCGGAGCCGTCTGCAGCTTGCCGATCCTGCGATAGAGAGGAGTTGACCATGGCGGCGCATTCTCAGCCCGGCCGACCCAACCAGCTGTTCCGCAATCTGAATTCCAAGATTGCCTCCATCCCGATGATCCTGACGGCCGTGGTGATTTTCCTCGGCGGAACGATCTGGACCGTCACCTATTCCTTCACCAATTCCAAACTTCTGCCGCGCCTGAACTTCGTCGGCTTCGAGCAGTATGAGCGCCTGTGGGATACGCCGCGCTGGATCGTCTCGATCCAGAATCTGGCGACTTATGGCTGCCTGTCGCTGATCTTCAGCCTGACGATCGGCTTCCTGCTGGCCGCACTGATGGACCAGAAGATTCGCTTCGAAAACACCTTTCGCACGATCTTCCTCTATCCTTTCGCGCTGTCCTTCATCGTCACCGGCCTTGTCTGGCAATGGCTGTTGAACCCTGAATTCGGCGTGCAGTCCGTTGTCCGCTCGCTTGGCTGGACCAGCTTCACGTTCGATCCGCTCTACAATTCCGACATCGTAATCTACGGCATTCTGCTCGCGGCACTGTGGCAGGGCACGGGTCTCGTGATGTGCCTGATGCTCGCCGGCCTGCGTGGCATCGACGAGGACATCTGGAAGGCGGCGCGTGTTGACGGCATTCCCATGTGGAAGACCTATCTGTTCATCGTCATTCCGATGATGCGGCCGGTCTTCGTCACCACGCTCGTACTGATCACCAGCGGCATCGTGCGCGTTTACGACCTCGTCGTCGCCCAGACCAGCGGCGGCCCGGGCATCGCTTCCGACGTGCCTGCGAAATACGTCTACGACTATATGTTCTTCGCCCAGAACCTCGGCCAAGGCTTTGCTGCATCCTCGATGATGCTGCTCGCCATCGCCATCGTCATCATTCCTTGGGCCTATCTCGAATTCGGAGGACGCAAGCGTGGATAAAACTCTCACCATGGCGCCTTCCGTTACGTCTGCTACGTCCCGGCTTGAGGCCGGCCCGCAGGGCAAACGTCCCCGCAAGGTCCTGTCGTCCCGCAACATCATCGTTTACGGACTGCTCGGACTGGCAGCACTCTATTACCTGCTGCCGCTTTACGTGATGGTCGTGACCTCGCTCAAGGGCATGCCGGAAATCCGGCTCGGCAACATCTTCTCGCCGCCGATGGAAATTACCTTCGAGCCTTGGGTCAAGGCCTGGGCTGAGGCCTGCACGGGCCTGAACTGCGACGGTCTTTCGCGTGGTTTCTGGAACTCGGTGAGGATCACCATTCCGTCGGTCATAGTGTCAATCGCGATCGCTTCGGTGAACGGTTACGCACTCGCCAACTGGCGCTTCAAGGGTTCGGAAGTGTTCTTCACGATCCTGATCGTCGGCGCCTTCATTCCCTATCAGGTGATGATCTATCCGATCGTCATCGTGCTGCGCGAAATGGGCCTCTATGGCACCATCTACGGCCTGATCCTAGTGCATTCGATCTTCGGCATGCCGATCCAGACGCTGCTGTTCCGCAACTATTTCGTCTCGCTGCCGGAAGAGCTGTTCAAGGCGGCGCGCATCGACGGGGCTGGGTTCTGGCAGATATATTTCCGCATCATGCTGCCCATGTCGCTGCCGATCTTCGTCGTCTCGATGATCCTGCAGACGACCGGTATCTGGAACGACTTTCTGTTCGGCGTGGTCTTCACCCGGCCGGATACCTATCCGATGACCGTGCAGCTCAACAACATCGTCAACTCGGTCCAGGGTGTGAAGGAATACAACGTCAATATGGCAGCAACGCTGTTGACGGGCGCCGTTCCCCTGATCGTCTATTTCATTTCCGGCCGGCTTTTCGTCCGCGGCATCGCCGCCGGCGCAGTGAAGGGGTAAAACCTGATGAACGCAAACGTTTCCATCAATAAATCGAACAGCGTCTCGATCCGCGAGCTGTCACTTTCCTTCGGTTCCGTCACGGTGCTGGAGAACCTCAACCTGGATATCCGCGACGGTGAATTCCTGGTTCTGCTCGGCTCTTCCGGCTGCGGCAAGTCCACGCTTCTGAACTGCATCGCCGGACTCCTGGAGCCGACCGAGGGTCAGATTTTCATCAAGGACAAGAACGTCACCTGGGAAGAGCCCAAGGACCGCGGCATCGGCATGGTGTTCCAGTCCTACGCGCTTTACCCGCAGATGACGGTGGAGAAGAACCTCTCCTTCGGCCTGCGCGTCGCCAAGCTGCCGAAGGACGAGATCGACCGCCGCGTCGCCCGCGCCGCCGGCATCCTGCAGATCGAGCCGCTTCTGAAGCGCAAGCCGGCCGAGCTTTCCGGCGGCCAGCGCCAGCGCGTGGCGATCGGCCGGGCGCTTGTGCGGGACGTGGACGTCTTCCTGTTCGACGAGCCGCTGTCGAACCTCGACGCCAAGCTGCGTTCGGAACTGCGCGTCGAAATCAAGCGGCTGCACCAGTCGCTGAAGAACACGATGATCTATGTTACCCATGACCAGATCGAGGCGCTGACGCTGGCGGACCGCATCGCCATCATGAAGAGCGGCGTCATCCAGCAGCTCGACGATCCGCAGACCATCTATAATCGCCCGCGGAACAAATTCGTCGCCGGTTTCATCGGCTCGCCGTCGATGAACTTCCTGAAGGGTGAACTGGCGGACGAGGGTGGTAAGCCGGTCTTCAAGACCAATGGCGTGACCTTCTCGCTCGCAGGTTACGAGACGTCGCAGCCGCTGACGGCCGGCCGCAAGGTCACCCTTGGCGTGCGGCCGGAACATATTCAGGTGGATGGTGATATCGCGGGCGAAGTGCATGAGGCGGTGGTCGAGATCGAGGAGCCGATGGGCGCCGACAACCTGCTCTGGCTGAAATATGCCGGGCATACGATGTCGGTTCGTATCGGCGGCGCGCGGCGCTATGCGCCGGGGACCAAGGTTCGGCTTGCGTTCGATATGACGCTGGCGTCGCTGTTCGATGCCGAGACGGAAGATCGGATCTGATTGTGAGGCAAATGGGTTCTTGTTTGGATTGGATGGCGGTGCGTGTGATACCCCCCTCTGTCCTGCCGGACATCTCCCCCTCAAGGGGGGAGATCGACTTGCGGCAACGTCTCGCTCATCTCCAACACTATAATTTAAGCTACGGCCGTGCTCCCAGCCAATCTCCCCCCTTGAGGGGGAGATGTCCGGCAGGACAGAGGGGGGTGGCCTTCCATACACCTAAGGTCGGCGGATCACCCCAATGACCACCATCAACCTCGCCGGCCAATGGCAGCTCTCATCTGCCCATGAAGCGCATCGCACGACGATGTCTCTCCCCGGCGACGTGCATACCGCTTTGAAGTCGGCCGGCATCATTCCCGACCCGTATTTTGGCCGCAACGAAGACGCCGTTCAATGGGTGGCGAACGAGGATTGGGTGATCGAGCGAGTGTTCATGCTCGATGATACCGAAGGCAGCTGGTATCTCGACATCACAGATCTCGATACGGTCGCGACTGTTTTAGTCAACCATGCCGTTGTTCTTGAAGCGGATAACTGCTTCCGCCGCTACCGTCCGGATGTGTCTAAAACGCTGAAGATAGGCGAGAATACGATCCGTATTCTCTTCCATTCCTCGATCGCCGAGGGAGCCACGCGCCAGGCTCGCCAGCCGTTCTACATCCCCTACCATGCCGGCAATTCACCGATCCCCAACGGCAATATGCTGCGCAAGCCGCAATGCCATTTCGGCTGGGACTGGAATATCGCGCTAGCGCCGCTGGGATTGTACGGTGAGATAGCGCTGAAGAAGCTTGAGACCGCGCGGATCGAGCATGTCATCACCCAGCAGAGGCATGAGGGCGGCGAGGTCGATCTCACAGTCTCGGTAACGCTTTTTGCCGATGGACCGGGCGTGCTGCCGATCCACTTCTCGTTTGCCGGCGAACGGGTGCGGCTCGATTGCGGCGTGCGGGCCGGCGAGACGATCGTTACGCATGTTTTCCACGTTGAAAACCCGAAACTCTGGTGGCCGGCGGGCAGCGGCGAACAGGCGCTTTATACGCTCACGATCGATATTCCGACCGAGACCGTGACCCGGCAGATCGGCCTAAGAACGGTCGAGCTGCTCACCGATCCGGACGAGGCTGGCAGCCGTTTCGCCTTCCGCATCAACGGCCGCGAAATCTTCTGCCGCGGCGCCAACTGGATTCCGGCCGACGCGCTGTTCTCGCTTTCCAGTCCGGAAAAAACCGAGGATCTGCTGCGTTCCGCGGCCGATGCCAACATGAACATGCTCCGCGTCTGGGGCGGCGGATTTTATGAGCCGGACTGGTTCTACGATCTCTGCGACCGGCTCGGTCTGATGGTCTGGCAGGATTTCCAGTTCTCCTGCAATCTCTATCCCTCGACGCCGGATTTCCTCGAAAATGTCGAGGCGGAGGTGGAGTACCAAGTTCGCCGGCTGGTTTCGCACCCGTCGATCGTGCTGTGGTGCGGCGATAACGAACTGGTCGGTGCGCTCAACTGGTTTCCGGAATCGCGCGGCAATCGCGACCGATATCTCGTTTCCTACGACCGCCTGAACCGCACCGTTGAGCAGGCGCTGAAGCGAGCCGCGCCGCAGGCGATCTGGTGGCCGTCGAGCCCGGCATCCGGTTATCTCGATTATGGCGATGCCTGGCATGCGGATGGTTCCGGCGACATGCATTACTGGTCCGTCTGGCATGAGAACAAGCCGTTCGATAATTACCGCGCCGTCAAACCGCGCTTCTGCTCGGAATTCGGCTTCCAGTCCTATACCTCGATGCCGGTCATCGAGACCTATGTCGATCCGAAGGATATGAACATCGCTTCCCCGGTTATGGAGCATCACCAGAAGAATGCCGGCGGCAATGAGCGGATTGCCGGCACGATGTTCCGCAATTTCCGCTTCCCGAAAGATTTTCCGAATTTCGTCTATCTGAGTCAGGTGCAGCAGGGACTGGCGATCAAGACGGCGGTCGATTTCTGGCGCTCGCTCAAACCCCATTGCATGGGGACGCTCTACTGGCAGCTCAACGACACATGGCCGGTCGCCTCGTGGTCCAGCCTCGACTATGGCGGCAGCTGGAAGGTGCTGCATTATCTCGCCAAGCGGTTCTTCCAGCCGGTGAACGTGGCGGCGATCCCATCCGAAGACGGTTCGGAAATCCGTTTCTCGGCGGTCAACGATGCGTCTGAAGATGTAACCCTGAAGCTCAATCTTTCACTGATGAGCCTGAACGGCGAGCGCAAGCCGCTTCAGAGCGTTGAGGTGAGTGTGGCTACGGATGCAGCAGTTTCGATCCTGTCTTTGCCGACCGACCATGTGCCGGAGCAGACGATCCTCGCGTGGAATTTCACGGCTTCAAACGGCATGACGGGCGAGGGGCATCATGTGTCCGGCACCTATAAGGCGCTCGAGCTTGAATCCCCCGGACTGGGGCACTCCGTGTCATCTTCCGGTGACGGCTCGTTCGACATCCTCGTGAAAGCCGACGGCCTTGCGCTTTTCATCCTTGTGGAGAGCAACACGCCCGGCCGATATTCCGATAACGCCTTCGATCTTGCCGCCGGCGAAAGCCGCGTCATCCGCTTCACCCCCGCCGTCCCTATGGACGCAATCCCGCAATTCCGCATCTATGACCTCTATTCCTGCCAGGCGGCGGGCTGAGGTTTTTTCAAGGGAGGACTATCATGACGAAACTCAGCTTCCAGCTTTATTGCGCGCGCAATTTTCCGCCGCTTTCCGACACGTTGAAGCTCGTGGCATCCAAGGGATATACGCAGGTCGAAGGTTTCGGCGGCATCTATGCCAATCTTGATCAGGCCGGCCTCGATGCGCTGCGTGCCGATCTTGACGCAAATGGCCTTGCCATGCCGACCGGCCATTTCGGTATCGACCTTCTTGAAAAGGAACCGCAGCAGGCGCTGGCGATTGCCAAGACGCTCGGCTTGGACGCGATCTATTGCCCGCATCTCGTTGCCGACCAGCGTCCGACCGATGCCGCCGGTTGGTTCGCCTTTGGCAAGCGCCTGCAGGAAGCCGGCAAACGGTATCAGGACGCCGGCTACACATTCGGCTGGCACAACCACGATTTCGAGTTCAAGGCTCTGCCGGATGGCTCGACGCCGCAGGAGCAGATCCTGGCCGGCGGGTCGGATCTTGCCTGGGAAATCGACGTCGCCTGGGTCGTCCGTGGTGGCGCCGATCCGTTCGCATGGATCGAGAGCTATGCCAAGCGCATCACGGCGGTCCACGTCAAGGATATCGCGCCGGCCGGCGAGAACAAGGACGAGGACGGCTGGGCCGATGTCGGTCACGGTACGCTGCCGTGGAAGGACCTGATGGCGGCACTGCGAAAGACGCCGGCCAAATATTTCGTGCTCGAACACGACAACCCGAAGGATGTCGACCGCCTGCTGACGCGCTCGATCGCTTCTTTCCAGACCTATTGATCAGCCAAACCTATCGATTCAGAAAGTTCGGAGAATTTTCATGCCAAAGGAACTTGGCGTCGGCATCATCGGATGCGGCAATATTTCCACCGCCTATTTCAAGCTGGCACCGCTCTTCAAAGGGTTGAAAGTGCTTGCCTGCGCTGACCTCAATGACAAGGCCGCAGAACTGCGCGCCGAGGAGTTTGGTGTCAAGGCGCAGTCGATCGCCGATCTGCTTGCCAATGACGAGCTCGACGTGGTCGTTAACCTGACGATCCCGGCGGCGCATTTTTCCGTGTCGAAGGCGATCCTCGAAGCAGGCAAGCACGTCTATTCGGAAAAGCCGCTGACGATCACGCTGGAAGAGGGCAAGGCGCTGCAGGCGCTGGCCAAGGAGAAAGGCCTGTCGGTCGGGTGCGCGCCGGACACGTTCCTCGGCGGCTCGCATCAGCTCGCCCGCAAATATATCGACGAGGGCGGCGTCGGGCGTATCACGTCCGGCACCTGCCATGTGATGAGCCCGGGCATGGAAATGTGGCATCCCAACCCCGGCTTCTTCTTCCTGGAAGGCGGCGGGCCGATCCTTGATCTCGGGCCG
The DNA here is from genome assembly GCF_019430945.1 of Neorhizobium populisoli. GTDB lineage: Bacteria > Pseudomonadota > Alphaproteobacteria > Rhizobiales > Rhizobiaceae > Neorhizobium > Neorhizobium populisoli. Next base: position 84,338 of record NZ_JAHYCB010000010.1, read on the forward strand.
TATTATATCGCCAACCTGATCAACCTGATCGGCCCGGTAAAGCGTGTCGGCGCGCTGACTTCCATGGCGAACCCGACCCGCAATGTCACCAGTGAGGGACCGTTCAAGGGACAGTCGATCCCGGTCGAGACGCCAACCAATATCCATGCGCTGCTGGAATTCGTCAGCGGGGCGACGATCACGCTGTCGGCGAGCTGGGATGTCTGGTCGCACCGCCATGCCAATATGGAGCTCTACGGCACCGAAGGCTCGATCTTCGTACCGGATCCGAACTTCTTCGGCGGTACGGTGGAGGCGAGTGGCCGCAACAAGGATATCAAGCCGCTCGAAGCCTGGGATCATCCCTTTGGCATCAACAACCAGGAACATCCGCAGGGTCCGCGTGCCAATTATCGCACCGCCGGTCTTGCCGACATGGCGATGGCATTGATCGAGGGGCGCGATGCGCGCTGCTCACTCGATCGCACCCTGCATGGCGTCGATGTGATGACCTCGATCCTGAAATCCGGCGCGGAAGGTCGTTTCATCGAGCTTACGACGACCTGCACCCAGCCTGCGGCGCTCGGTATCGCAGAGGCGCAGGCGCTGCTGCGTTGACGGGATGTTTCCGGCCTGCCGGAAGCGGAAAGCGCTTCTTGGCGTCCGGGATTTGCTCTAAGACTGCGGCGCGCGCCCGAGAACTGCGCACCGCATTTTCATCCGGAGGATTTTCATTATGAGCTGGCAACCGGCGGATAACCGCTACGAGACCATGAAATATAACCGCTGCGGCCGTTCGGGCCTCAAGCTCCCGGCGATCTCGCTCGGCCTCTGGCACAATTTCGGCGACGACACGCCGCATCAGCGCAAGGTGGCGATCTGCCGCAAGGCCTTCGATCTCGGCATTACGCATTTCGACCTCGCCAATAATTACGGCCCGCTACCGGGCAGCGCCGAGACCGCTTTCGGCCAGATCCTGCGCGAGGATTTCAAGGGTTATCGCGACGAGCTGATCATCTCGTCCAAGGCCGGTTACAATATGTGGCCGGGTCCTTACGGCGAATGGGGCAGCCGCAAGTATTTGATCTCGTCCTGCGACCAGAGCCTGAAGCGCATGGGTCTCGATTATGTCGATATCTTTTATTCGCACCGTTTCGACCCGGATACGCCACTCGAGGAAACCTGCGGTGCGCTGGACCATATCGTCCGTTCGGGCAGGGCGCTTTATGTCGGTATCTCGTCCTACAATTCGAAGCGTACCCAGGAAGCCATGGCGATCCTCAAGGAACTCGGCACGCCGATCCTGATCCACCAGCCGAGCTATTCGATGATCAACCGCTGGGTCGAGGAAGATGGCCTGCTCGACACGCTGGAAGACCTGGGCATCGGCTCGATCGTCTTCTCGCCGCTGGCGCAGGGCATGTTGACCTCGAAATATCTCGGCGGCATCCCGGACGACAGCCGCGCCGCGCAGGGCAAGTCGCTGCGTCCCGCCTTCCTCAACGAGCGCAATATCGGCAACCTCAAGGCACTCAATGCGATCGCCGAGAAGCGCGGCCAGACGCTGGCGCAGATGGCACTTGCGTGGGTTCTGCGCGGTGGTCGGGTGACGACCGCGCTGATCGGCGCGAGCCGTCCGGAACAGGTCGAGGATTGCGTCAAGGCGATCGACAATCTGGAGTTTTCGGCGGCGGAGCTGGCCGAGATCGATACCTATGCGAAGGATGCGGATATCAACCTCTGGGCGAAGTCGGCCGAGCGGGCTGGGCCGTCGCGTTGAGAAAATAAGCTGCACGGCCGGAGCTGCCCCTCATCCCCCTGCCGGGACCTTCTCCCCGTTTTGACGGGAGAAGGAGGATGTGGCGAGGCGGTGCTCCATCGGCCTTCTCCCCGCATGCGGGGAGAAGGTGGCGGCAGCCGGATGAGGGGCTGCCGCAACCTGAATTGTCTTTCTGGGAGGAACCATGATCCGCAACCCTATCCTGCCGGGTTTCAATCCGGATCCGTCCATCTGCCGCGTCGGCGAGGATTATTATATCGCCACCTCCACCTTCGAGTGGTATCCGGGCGTGCAGATCCATCACTCCCGCGATCTGGTGAACTGGACGCTGGTGCGGAGGCCGCTGGAGCGGGCGAGCCAGCTGGAAATGCGGGGCAATCCCGACAGCTGCGGCATCTGGGCGCCATGCCTTTCCTATGCGGATGGCCTGTTCTGGCTGGTCTATACGGACGTCAAGCGCTTCGACGGCAATTTCAAGGACGCGCATAATTACATCGTCACTTCGCCGACGATCGAGGGCGAATGGTCCGATCCGATCTATGTGAATTCCTCCGGTTTCGACCCGACGCTTTTCCACGATGACAACGGCCGCAAATGGTTCCTGAACATGCAGTGGAACCACCGCACCGAAAGTTACGGCGGCGCCCCGAAACATCCGGCTTTCGACGGCATCCTGATGCAGGAATGGGATGCGAAAACGAAGGCGCTGAAAGGCCCGATCAAGAACATTTTCGCCGGCAGCCCGCTCGGGCTGGTCGAGGGGCCGCATCTCTTCAAGCGGAACGGCTGGTATTACCTGACGACCGCCGAGGGCGGCACGGGTTACGACCACGCGGTGACCATGGCGCGGTCGCGGACGATCGACGGTTCGTACGAGATGCATCCGCAGCTGCATCTGATCACCTCCAAGGATCATCCCAAGGCCACTCTGCAGCGGGCCGGTCACGGGCAATATGTCGAGACTCCGGATGGGCAGGCCTATCACACGCATCTCTGCGGCCGCCCGCTTCCGCCGAACCGCCGCTGCACACTCGGTCGCGAGACGGCGCTGCAGAAATGCATCTGGGAAGACGACTGGCTCTATCTCGCCCAGGGCAGCATGGTTCCGGATGTGGACGTCCCGGCGCCGATCGATGTCGAGCCCATCGAGAAGGCCGCGCGATTGGAAACTCATTTTGATTCTGACGTGTTGCCGATGGAGTTTCAGTGGCTAAGAACGCCCCAACCGGAGAGGATTTTCAGCCTCTCGGCGCGGCCGGGTCACCTGCGCCTTTTCGGTCGCGAAAGCATCGGCTCCTGGTTCGAGCAGGCGCTGGTCGCGCGACGGCAGGAGCATCATTCCTTCCGCGCCGAAACGGTCGTCGATTTCTCGCCGGAGACCTACCAGCAGGTCGCGGGCCTGACGCATTACTACAATCGGCACAAGTTCCATGCCGTCGTCGTGACGCTACATGAGAAGCTCGGCCGCGTCGTGACGATCTTTTCCTGCCCGGGCGATTTCCCGCATGGCCGCATGAGCTTTCCAGTGAGCAGCGGCGTTGCCTTGCCGGATGGTCCGGTGCATCTCGCCATGGATATCCGCGGCAATGACCTGCAATTCTATTGGCGTGCCGGCGGGTCGAACGACTCGCAGGAACTTGGCCCGGCGCTGGATGCAAGCGTGATTTCGGACGAGGGTGGACGGGGCGAGCATGGCTCGTTTACCGGCGCTTTTGCGGGTGTTTTTGCTTTCGACACTTCGGGTCGCGCTAAGCCTGCAGACTTCGATTCCTTCGCCTACGAGGCACTGAAACCGTAAATTAGAAATATGAGAGAATTAACGGAGCGCCATGATTCCATTACGAAAATGTAATTTAAGATTCAGATACGGTTCATCATTTCGAGCCTAGTTTCCGGGCGTGGTCAACACGAGGAAACACCCATATGAAAAAGTTCTTTGCTCTTCTGATTTCCGCTTCCGTACTCGCTTCCCCGCTCGCCGCCCAGGCGCAGGATTGGCATAAGGGCCCGGATCGCCATCGCGCGCCGGTCGTCGAAAAGAAGGTCGTTATCAAAAAGACCCGCTGGGTCCGCGGCCATCGCATGTCGCCTGCCGAGCGCCGTCGCATGGCTGAAGTCCGCGACTACCGCCGCTACCGCCTGTCGGCTCCGCCGCGCGGCTATCACTGGGTCAAGGTCGATAACGACTATCTGCTGGTCGGCGTTGCCACTGGCATCATCTCGAGCATCATTGCTCGCTAAGATATGAGGGCCTCGGCGGAAGGCCCGAAATCGCAAACTGGCGGGAGAATTTACCCCGCCAGTTTCTTCGCACCGCCATCGATATCCACCGCGGCAAAGGCCGCGCCGATGACTTCGATACCTGCACCCGGACGCGTGGCATCGGTCGAGAGAATCTGGCGAAAACGACGCGCGCCGGCAAATCCCTGGAACAGCCCGACCATATGGCGGGTGACATGGTGCAGACGGCCACCGGATGCGATAACGTTTTCGGCATAGGCCATCATCGTGTCACGAAGAACTTGCCAGTCGATGTCGGCAGTTCGAGTCAGTCTCGCGCTACCATTGCCGGCGACAAGTTCATCGACCCCGGCCAGCAAACCCGTATTGTGATACGCGGCGCGGCCGAGCATGACCCCATCCATCACCTCTAGGTGACTTGCCGCCTGATCGAGGTCGGCGATACCGCCATTGATGCCCAAAAACACATCGGGGTTCTCGCGCTTCATCCGATAGACGAGATCGTAGTCCAGCGGCGGAATTTCCCGGTTTTCCTTTGGCGAAAGCCCCTGCAGCCAGGCCTTGCGGGCATGGATCCAGATCGCGTCCGCGCCGGCACCGATCATCCGGGCGAGGAAATCCGGCAGAACATCGGTCGGTTCCTGGTCATCGACGCCGATGCGGCATTTCACCGTCACGGGTACGTTCGAGACCTTCTTCATCGCGGCGACCAGATCGGCAACATGCGCCGCATCACGCATCAGGCAGGCGCCGAACGTGCCGGACTGAACGCGATCCGACGGGCAGCCGACATTCAGGTTGATTTCGTCGTAACCGTAATCGACCGCAATGCGGATCGCTTCAGACAGTTTTCCGGTATCCGACCCACCAAGTTGAAGCGCGACCGGATGTTCCGCCGGCGAAAAAGACAGCAGTCGTTCGCGCGGACCATGGATGATCGCATCAGCCACCACCATCTCGGTATAGAGCAGGGCGCGCGACGACAGATGCCGGTGCAGGTAGCGGCAGTGGCGATCCGTCCAATCGATCATCGGGGCGACGGCGAAGATTTTTTCGCCGCGCTTCAGCGCTTCAGCGTACATGGGAATTCCTTTGTTGGCGGCTTCATACAGCAAACGGAAATTCTTTGCCAGTTGTCGGCTGGTGATCGAAAAGGGCTAGGATTGTACGGCGAATTGTTGGACAAAGATGCCTTAACCCGTTTTCATTCTTCAGGATTTGCCATGCGCGCCACCGTGATCCCTTCGCCCGAACCCGTTCTCCTCGACGTCGACGGCGTCACCGAGCAGTTCCCGGTGCGCCGGGTCTATTGCGTCGGCCGCAACTATGCCGACCATGCGATCGAGATGGGCCACGACCCGTCGCGCGAGCCGCCCTTCTTCTTCCAGAAGAATGCTGACAACCTATATAACGGCGAGGCATTTCCCTATCCGTCACTGTCCGCCGACGTTCATTACGAGGCCGAACTCGTGATGGCGTTGTCCGGCGGTGGCTCGGATATCTCGGTCGAGGATGCGCTCTCCAAGGTCTATGGTTATGCCGTCGGCGTCGATTTCACCCGCCGCGACCTGCAGGACAAGGCCAAGAAGATGAGCCGTCCGTGGGAAGCCGCCAAGGCTTTCGAGAAATCGGCGCCGGTTTCTTCCCTTATTCCCGCTTCGAAGATCGGCCATCCGCAGCAGGGTGCGATCTGGCTGGAGGTGAACGGTCAGCGTAAACAGAGCGGCGATCTCAACCAGATGATCTGGAAGCTGGCGGAAATCATCGCCGAACTGTCGAAGCTCTTCGTGCTGGCACCGGGTGACGTGATCATGACCGGAACACCGGCAGGCGTCGGCCCGGTGGTCAAGGGAGACAAGGTCGAAGTCGGCATCGAAGGCGTCGGCAAGCTTTCGCTGAGCGTCATCTAAACAAAGCTATTAGGGAGGAGAACCCATGCCGATCTACGCGCTTGGCGAATTCGAACCCACACTTCCGGCTGCGGACCGTTACTGGATCGCGCCGGATGCGAATGTCATCGGCAAGGTGGAACTTGCCGAGGATGTCGGCATCTGGTTCGGCACCGTACTGCGCGGTGACAATGAGCCGATCACGATCGGCGAACGGACCAATATCCAGGAAGGCGTGATGATCCATACGGATCCGCGCTTTCCGGTGAAGATCGGCAAGGATTGCACGATCGGCCATCATGCGATCGTGCATGGCTGCATCATCGGCGACAACTCGCTTGTCGGCATGGGAGCGACGATCCTCAACGGCGCCAAGATCGGCAACAATTGCCTGGTCGGCGCCAATGCGCTGGTCACGGAGGGCAAGGAATTTCCCGACAATTCGCTGATCGTCGGTTCGCCGGCGAAGGCGATCCGGGTACTGGATGAAGAGGCGGTTGAAAAACTTCGGCAATCTGCGATACGTTATGTGGAGAACTGGAAACGTTTTGCGCGTGATTTGCGCCGGCTTTAACGGTGCAAACCCAAGTTTTCCTCTAAGCAATCATTCATGACGTTTGTAAGCTTTGCTTCACTTGTCATTTCATATCATCCGGTTCGAATGTAAGAACGCCTGCAGGTATGGCGCAAAATCGAACTGCCATGAGCGATAAGAACCATCACGATGCCCAGTCTACATCCATTCTGTTGGATGCGGTTGCGCGTGAGCTTGGCCGGAAAGATCTGCGGCTGAAGTTTGCGCCGAGGCTTGAGGCGCTTTTTCAGGAAGAGACGGCAGAAAGCCGAAACCGGCAGACGATCATCGCATCGCTCTTTGCGCTGGTCGTCTTCAACGCTTTCCTGTTCATCGACCATGCCAGCCGGCCGGAGATTTTCGGCCAGGCGGTTTTCCTGCGGGTCGTGGTGACGACCTTGCCCTGCCTTTTTGCGCTCGCCTGGCTGCACCGCCTGCCGCCAGTCTGGGCGCGGGACGCGATCATGTCCAGCGCGGTGCTGCTAGTGACATTGACCTCCAACATCCTGCTCTGGCACAGCACCTCGCAGATGGCGCATTACAATGCCTTCAGCTTCGGGCTGATCGTCATTGCCGGCAATATCGTCCTGCAGATCCGTTTTCCGGTGGCGGTGGCAACATCGGTCGCGTGCTGCGTCATGTCAGCCGTGTTTCTTTCCGGCATGACGTTGCTCAGCAGCGAAGAAAAACATCTGCCGGTCTTCTATATGAGCGCCATGGCGGCGATCACACTGATCGCCAACTATCGGCTCGAGAAGACCATGCGGCATTCCTATCTCCTGATGCTGCGCGAGCGGCTGCGTGGCCGGGAGATGGGCTATCTCAACGAGCAGCTCAGCACCTATTCCTACACCGACCCGCTGACCGGCATCGCCAACCGGCGCATGTTCGATCAGGTGCTAGACGAGGCCTGGAGGGCGGGACGACTTACAAATGAAAAGCTGTCGCTGCTGATCATCGATATCGACTTTTTCAAGCGCTATAACGATGCCTTCGGCCACCCGGCCGGCGATGATTGTCTGCAACAGGTGGCGCGGGCGATCGAGGCGCAGACCCGGGCTGGGACCGATCTCCCCGCACGGCTTGGCGGCGAGGAGTTCGCCGTCCTGTTGCGGAACATGGATCAGATACAGGCGCTGACGGTGGCAGCCCGCATTCACCGGGCTGTGCGGCAATTGGCGCTGACACATGGCCGTCCGGATGGCGGCGGCTGGGTGACGGTCAGCATCGGTCTTGCAAGTATCAGCCCGGCCTCGGATATGGAGCCGAAGGCGCTGATCGATGCGGCAGATGCCGCACTTTACGAAGCAAAACGGGCAGGGCGTAACCGAACTTTTCAGGCCACCAACAACGCTGCCTAAGCCGCGCAGGCTTCACAGAGCCCGCGGATTTCGATCGTCGTCTTGGCGGGCTTGAAGCCCTTGCTTTTCGCCCAATCACTCAGCCGGTGATCGACCTGGTGGTCGTGGAATTCCGAGACATGGCCGCAGCTTTCGCAGATTGCGAAGGCGACAGTGCCATGACCGTGGCCGGCGCCGCAGCATTCGCTTTCGCGGTGGGCGCAGGCAACGAAGGCGTTAAGGCTTTCCAGCCGGTGGACCATGCCGAATTCGGTGAGCTTGTCGAGCGCGCGGTAGACCTGCAGAGGGGCGCGGAACCCGTGGTCGCGCAGCTTGTCGAGGATGGTATAGGCGCTCATCGGCGCCTCTGCCCGGGTCAGGACGTCGAAGACCAGGTTCTGGTTCTTGGTCAGAGCCGGTGACGACACTGGTGACGATATCGGGGCGTTCATCATCGCACTCCCTTGTTATCGGCCTTTTCAGCCGTGTTTTTTCCCGCTGCGGGCAGAAGGCTCAGTATGAAAAGTAGGAGTGCCGCGACCACAATGGAAGGCCCGGACGGCGTATCATAGTGCAGCGAGCCGAAAAGCCCGCCGATCACGGCCAATGCGCCGATGACGGAGGCGAGCACCGCCATGATCTCCGGGCTTGCCGAAAAGCGCCGGGCGGTGGCCGCCGGAATGATCAGCAGCGAGGTGATCAGCATGATGCCGACGATCTTCATGGCGATCGCGATCACCAGCGCCATTAGGAGCATGAAGAAAAGCCGCGCCTGCGCCGGTTTCATGCCCTCGGCCTCCGCCAGATCTTCGCTGACCGTCGAGGCGATCAGCGGCCGCCAGAGGAAAACGAGGGCTGCGACCACCAGTGCGCCGCCGACCCAGATCAGTGCGATATCCGTCGGCGTCACCGCCAGAATATCACCGAACAGGAAGGCAATGAGATCGATCCGTACCCAGGTCATGAAGGCGACGAGCACGAGGCCGATCGCCAGCGCCGAATGGGAGAGGATGCCGAGCAGCGCGTCCGCAGACAGCGACTGGCGTCGCTGCAGCCCCAGCAGAAGCAGCGAAACGAGCACCGCAACGCCGAAGACGGCGATCAGCAGGTTGATCTGGAAGAACAGCGACAAGGCAACGCCGAGCAGCGCCGAATGGGCCATCGTATCGCCGAAATAGGCCATGCGCCGCCAGACGACAAAACAGCCGAGCGGGCCGGCGGTGAGGGCCACGCCGATACCGGCGATCATGGCGCGGATGAAGAAATCGTCAAGCACGCTTGTCTCCATTCACATGCGCATGGTCGCCATGATGGTGGCTGTGATCATGGCTATGATCGTGATGGGTATGATCGTGACCATCATGCCGATGGTGCTCTTCGGGGTGATGGTGCCCATCATCGGGGTGGCAATGATCGGTGATCGAGCCGTCGCCATGCATGACCCGGCCATCCGGCAGATGCGTATGGTCGTGGTTATGGCTGTAGACCGCGAGCGAGCGCGTGTTGCCGAAGAGCTTCAGGTAATCCGGGCTCTGGCTCACCGTTTCCGGCGTACCGCGGCAGCAGATATGGCCGTTGAGGCAGATGACGGTATCCGTTCCGGCCATGACCATATGCAGGTCATGCGAAATCATCAGGATGCCGCAGCCGGTGGAATTGCGGATCGTGCGGATCAGCTCGTAAAGCGCGCTTTCGCCCGCGAAATCGACACCCTGGACCGGTTCGTCGAGCACCATCAAGTCCGGCTTGCGGGCGATGGCGCGGGCAAGCAGAGCGCGCTGGAATTCGCCGCCGGAAAGGTGGCGGACTTCGGAATCGATCAGGTGGGGAATGCCGGTCGCCGTCAGCGCGGCCATAAGTTCCGTATCGGTGAGGGGGCCTGTCAGGCGCATCAGCCGGCGCACGGAAAGCGGCATGGTCCAGTCGATCGCAAGCTTCTGTGGCACATAGCCGACGCGCAAGCCCGCAGCGCGCGTAACAGAACCCTCGTCCGCCTTCAGGACGCCGATCGCCATCTTGGCGGTCGTGGACTTGCCGGCACCGTTCGGGCCGATCAGCGTCACGACTTCGCCGCGGGCGATCGAGAAGTCCACGCCGCGCACTAGCCAGCGACCGTCGCGACGTATGCCGGCAGCTTTCAGCGTCACCAGCCGGTCGTCGCTCCGGGCATTCGAGCCCCGTTCCGTCATCTGCATATTTTTTCTCAGACCCTGTTGTCAGCCGTCATGGCACACGTTATAGCATAACGCAATTGATGTAATAACATTACACATTGAAACAAGGAAGTATCCGATGAAATTCGCCCTCCCGATCCTCCTTGCCTCGACCGTCGCGATCAGCGCCACGATGGGCGCTCAAACGGCGTTTGCCGCGCCGGATGTGGTGGTGTCGATCAAGCCGGTTCATTCACTGGTGGCGGCGATCATGAAGGGCGTGGCCGAGCCGAAGCTGATCGTCGATGGCGCCGCTTCCCCGCATACGTTCACGATGAAGCCCTCCAACGCCAAGACGCTGGAAGGCGCGGGCATGGTCTTCTGGGTCGGCCACGGCATGGAGGCTTTCCTGGAAAAGCCGCTCGAAGCGCTTGCTTCCAAGGCAACGGTCGTGACGCTCGAAGAGGCGCCGGGCCTCGAGAAATTGAAGTTTCGCGAAGGCGGTGCCTTCGAGCCGCATGACGACGGCGACCATCATCACGGTGAGGGCGAAGCCCATGCGGATCATGACCATGCCGCTACTGATCAACATGCAGGTCATGACGATGATGACGACGACGATCATGACCACGAAGGGTTCGATACGCATCTGTGGCTCGATCCAATGAACGCCAAGGCAATGGCGTCCGAAATCGAGCGCGCCCTTGTCCAGGCGGATCCGGCCAATGCTGCGAAATATCAGGCCAATGGTGCCGCGTTGATGAAAAGCCTCGACGCTTTGGACGCGGAGCTGAAGACGATGCTGGCGCCCGTCAAGGACAAGCCATTCATCGTCTTTCACGATGCCTATCAGTATTTCGAGCATCGTTACGGCGTGAAGGTGGCAGGTTCGATCACCGTCAGCCCGGAAACCATGCCGGGTGCCGAGCGAATCTCCGAAATTCACAAGAAGGTCGCCGATCTCGGCGCCACCTGCGTCTTCGCCGAACCGCAGTTCGAGCCGAAACTGGTTTCCGTCGTCACAGAGGGAACCAAGGCCCGTTCCGGCGTGCTCGACCCGGAAGCCGCAACGCTCAAGGCCGGCCCGGATCTCTATTTCGAACTGATGCGCGGCATCGCATCTTCGCTGCAGACCTGCCTCGGCAAGGGGGCATGACTTTTTTCCGGAACGCATGGCCGCCGATCGCATAGCGGCGGTTCTGCCAGCAGCGGGCGCTTGAAGGCGGCGCCCGCTGCGCTATTATTCGGGGTTGCCTAGCCGAGGAACTCATCCATGATCGCCGCAACTGCGGATATGGTGGGGCCGGCGTTCTCGACACCCTTGTTTTTCTGGTCCGCGGCCCACGCGGACTGAACCTCGCGGTATTTTGTGACGGCCGCGAAACGCAGTGGTTCATGACGATCGAGAATTCGCACGCTTGCATCGGCTTTTCTCAGGTCATCCAATTGTGCGTCAAAGCTTCGGTCCATCACCGCGCCAAGGGTCTGGTAGGAATTGTGCGCGGCGCGATGGATGGCGTCTCTGTCCTGTTGCGCCAGACTGTCCCAAACGCCCTTGTTCATCGTCAGAAGATAGAGGTGCCCCAGCCACAGGTCCCTGGAGACAAGAACGTTCGGGGCAGCTTCGTGGACTTTCAACATATAGCCGCTGTCGACATTCACCATCAGGCCGTCCAGCGTCTTGTTTTTCAGCGCATCGTAGACTTCCGGTCCCCAGTGCATGGTTACAGGGGTAGCTCCGGCATTACGAAGGAAATCCAGATGCCAGAAACTGGCGGATCGCCATTTGCCGCCTGCAATCTCGTCCAGTTTCGATAGGGGCGCGGTGCTGAAGAATGCCACGGGATAGCCGGTCCCGAAGAAAAGGGGCACGAGGTTGTTCTTTTCCAGTTCCGCTGCGAATGCCGGAATGTCCGAATAGATACGTCGGAAGAAGTCCACCTGTCTGGCACCTGACGGGCCGGTCGGGAAGCTCTTGAAGATCTGGTGGAGCGGCATTTCCTTCGCCGTATATTCCGGCACGACGGTTGCCATGTCGGTAACGCCTTTTGTGCTAACGGCGCCCAGCGCATCATAGGCTGCGGCCACTTCGCCGTTCCAATGATCCTCGATCTTCAGGCGCCCGTTGGACTCCTTTTCGATTGACGGAAATACGACATCCTTGAGAAAACGGGTTCGCATTCCGCCAAGCGGTTCGTGATCGCTGAATTTCAGGATGCGCGGCGGCGCCACCGCCTGTTGAGCGCCCGCCGCCGATATCAATGACGCCGATGCGGCCGCGCCTGCGGCAGTGGCCAGAAACAGCCGGCGGCTGATGCCCGTTTTATCCGATCCTTGAGTGTCGTCGATCATCTGGAGACCCTTTCGTCTGGCATGACAGGGTGCCCGTTTGCTTGACCCCATCCTGGCAAAAAATATATCTGAACAATCCTTCAGTTAGGAATTCGCATTTTGAACGACACCGTTCCGACCGTTCCAAACCGCCTGAAACCCAGGAAAAAGCCCATTCAGGCACGCTCGGGCGCCACTGTCGAGGCTATTCACGAGGCGGTGATTCAGGTTTTGCTCGGCGAGGGATTGACCCGGCCGACGACCACGCGGGTCGCCGAGCGGGCAGGCGTTTCGGTCGGCACGCTCTATCAATATTTTCCCAACAAGCAGGCTCTGCTTTTCGCGGTGCTGATCAGTCATTTCGAAGACATGGTCGCTGCTATCGAGCGGATCGACGTGTCCGGGCCCAAGCGGCCGCTTGCGAACCTGGCCGGAGATATCGCCGAGGCCTATGTGTCGGTTAAACTCGCTCGCCCGGATGCGACAACGGCGCTCTATCGGGTTGCCGGAGCAATCGACCAGTTCAGGCTGTCGACCGATGTCTATCAAAGACTGAAAGCGGCCGTCATCCGGGTGTTGCGGCACGCTTCCAACGCCAGTTTCGATGATCTGGATCGGGTGGCTTTCACGCTGCTTTCCGCCTTGGCCGGGCTTTCGCGTGGAAGCTTTGGGGCGCTCGTTTCAGGGCCGGAAGTCCTTGAGAGGCTGGGCGACGAAGCCTTCCTTTTATGCAAGGCGTATCTCGAGGCGGCCTGTGTGGAAAATCGCCAGTCGTAAGTGGGGATTTAGTCCCGTACCATCGTCATCAGTACGTCCCACATGTCCGCACCAGTCTCGAATACCGCCGCATTCGCCTTGAAGCCCTGCGAGGCACCGATCACATCTAGCATCTCGCTTCCAAGGTCGACATTCGAGCCATCAGGCGAAGTTGCAGAACTGGACGGCGTTACGTTGGCCGATACGCCACCGTTCGTTTGAGAGGAAAACTGCGTGGTCAGGCGATTGTAGCCGTTGGTTTCGGCATTGGCGATGTTGTGGGCGGCTGTGGAGATGCGACGGGTTTCGGCCTGCATGCCGGAAAGAGAAATACCCATTGCTGCCGAGATGCTCATCGCCGCTTTCCTTAAAATTCGGATGAGCGATGTTAGAGCGGCAGGCCTCAAGGAAGGATGAAGCCGTAGAGTTAAGCGAAGAGGCTATTCTGTTTGCGCATGTACCGAAACGACGCGGTCGCAGTTCTCGCGTATGGATCGAGAGTGGCGGGATCAGACGGTAGCGAGACGGCGCAGCAGATTTTTCAGTTCGGAGGATTCCGGCAGAGGTTCCGGCACATGGGTTTTCAGGAGGTTGCGGTCGCCGAGTTCAAACTGGTACCAGTTGAACAAGGCGGACGCGACATCGGCAGCTTTTTCGCTATGGGCATCGACGCCGTTTTCCTCGCACCAGGCTTCCAGAAATCGTTGCAGCAGTTCGAGATCGTCCGATCCGAGAACCACCGCCGCCGACGGGGCATCTTGATGCTGCTGCTGTTGCTGAAACATGCGTATCCCTCATCCTGCACGTCTTGTCTGCTGGTCCCCCGTTTGCCTGTGGCGGTGCGGCCTGATCGAGGGGCAGACAATCATATTCCGGTACTATTGCAGCCCTAGCTTGTGCAGGACTTGCTTATAGACAATTCGTCTCAGTGGCTTAACGCTGAAAAAGGCAAAAAGTTCAATTGCCGGAATGGAAGGCGTCGAACCCGCGTTGATCGGTGTCACCGTCGCCCTTCTGGCAAGGATCTGACCACGTTCGATGTAGAGAGATGCTTGGCGCACTGCCGAGCATCGCCGTGAAGAGGTTGGGGACTAGTCCCCAACCAGGTTCGGACGCTATTCAGCTGCCTCTGCATAATCCTCCAGCGGAGGGCAGGTGCAGATGAGGTTGCGGTCGCCGTAGACGTTGTCGATGCGGTTGACCGGCGACCAGTATTTGTCGACGCGGAAGGAGCCCGGCGGGAAGCAGGCCTGTTCGCGCGAATAGGGGCGATCCCATTCGCCGACCAGGTCTTCGACTGTGTGCGGGGCGTTCTTCAGCGGGTTGTTGACCTTGTCCATCCGGCCTTCCTCGATGACGCGGGCTTCCTCGCGGATCGCCAGCATCGCATCGCAGAAACGGTCGATCTCGGCCTTGGTTTCCGACTCCGTCGGCTCGATCATCAGCGTGCCGGCAACCGGCCAGCTCATGGTCGGAGCGTGGAAACCGCAGTCGATCAGGCGTTTTGCGACATCATCGACGCTGACACCGGCAGAGGCGTTCAGCGGGCGGGTGTCGATGATGCATTCATGCGCCACGCGGCCGGCTTCCGACTTGTAGAGCACGTCATATGCGCCCTTCAGCCTTGCGGCGATATAGTTGGCGTTGAGGATCGCCACCTTGGTCGCCTGGGTAAGGCCTTCGCCGCCCATCATCAGGCAGTAGGACCAGGAGATCGGCAGGATCGACGGGGAGCCGAACGGCGCCGCCGAAACCGCACCTTCGCGCCCGTCGAATTCCGGGTGACCCGGAAGGTAAGCCGCCAGATGCGACTTGACGCCGATCGGGCCCATGCCGGGACCGCCGCCGCCATGCGGGATGCAGAAGGTCTTGTGCAGGTTGAGGTGTGACACGTCGGAGCCGATGTCGCCGGGACGGGCGAGGCCGACCATGGCGTTCATGTTGGCACCGTCAAGATAGACCTGGCCGCCATGGCTGTGGGTGATGTCGCAGATCTCCTTCACCGTTTCCTCGAACACGCCGTGCGTGGAAGGATAGGTGATCATGCAGCAGGAGAGGTTTGCGGCATGCTGTTCGGCCTTGGCGCGGAAATCCTCGAGGTCGATATCGCCGTTTTCACGGACCTTGATGACCACGACCTTCATGCCGACCATCTGCGCGGAGGCCGGATTGGTGCCGTGCGCGGAGGTCGGGATCAGGCAGATATCGCGATGCGTGTCGCCATTGGCAATATGGTAGTTGCGGATGGTGAGCAGGCCCGCATATTCGCCCTGCGCGCCGGAATTCGGCTGCATGGAGAAGGCGTCGTAGCCGGTGATCCGGCAAAGTTTCGCCGAAAGATCGTCGATCATTTCCTTGTAGCCCAGAGCCTGATCGGCCGGGGCGAAGGGATGGATGTCGGCAAATTCCGGCCAGGTGATCGGCAGCATTTCCGCGGTTGCGTTGAGCTTCATCGTGCAGGAACCGAGCGGGATCATCGAGCGGTCGAGCGCCAGGTCGCGGTCCGAGAGCCGGCGGATATAGCGGGTCATCTCGCTTTCGGCGCGGTTCATGTGGAAGATCGGATGTTCCATATAGGCCGACTTGCGCAGCAGCGCGTTCGGCAGGCGGTATTCCGGTTCGAAATCAGAGACCTTGAAATTGCCGCCGAAAGCGCGCCAGACGGCTTCCAGCGTCGCCGGACGGGTGCGTTCGTCGAGCGACATGCCGATCTTCGTCTCGCCGACCTTGCGCAGGTTGACGCCTTCGGCAACGGCCGCGCGCATCACGAGGCCCTGCATGTGGCCGACCTCGACGGTGATCGTGTCGAAGAACGTGTCGGGTTCGATCGTGTAGCCGAGCTTTTCAAGGCCCTTGGCCATCAGCACGGCCTTCTTGTGGACTTGCTGGGCGATCGCCTTCAGGCCGTCCGGACCATGGAAGACACCGTACATCGAGGCCATGACGGCGAGCAAGACCTGCGCGGTGCAGATGTTCGACGTCGCCTTTTCGCGGCGGATATGTTGTTCGCGGGTCTGCAGCGACAGGCGATAGGCGCGGTTGCCGCGCGCATCGATCGACACGCCGACGAGGCGGCCGGGCATGGCGCGCTTGTGCGCATCCTTGACCGCCATATAGGCTGCATGCGGGCCACCGTAACCGACCGGCACGCCGAAGCGCTGTGAGGAGCCGATGGCGATGTCGGCACCCATTTCGCCGGGGGATTTCAGGAGCGTCAAAGCCAGCATGTCGGCGGCGACGGCCGCGACCGCGCCGGTTTGGTGCAGGCGGGCGATGATGCCGGAGAAATCGCGGACATGGCCATGGGTGCCCGGATACTGAAAGATCGCGCCGAAAACGTCGACCGGATCGAGATCGGTCATCGGGTCGCCGACGATCACAGTCCAGCCAAGTGGGGCAGCGCGGGTTTCGATTAGCGCGATGGTCTGCGGATGGCAGGCCGAGTCAACAAAGAAAGAAGTCGCCTTCGATTTTGCCTGACGCTGGCAGAGCGCCATGGCTTCCGCGGCGGCGGTCGCTTCGTCGAGCAGCGAGGCGTTGGCAACGTCGAGACCGGTCAGGTCGCAGATCATCGTCTGGAAGTTCAGGAGCGCTTCCAGGCGGCCTTGGCTGATTTCCGGCTGGTAGGGCGTATAGGCCGTGTACCAGGCGGGGTTTTCAAGGATATTGCGCTGGATGACCGGCGGCGTGATCGTGCCGTAATAGCCTTGGCCGATCAGGGAGACGAGCGCCTTGTTTCTGTTCGCCGTATCGCGCAGCTTGTCGAGCGCCTCGCGTTCGGTGAGCGCCGGACCCCAGGCGAGCGGCACGCCCTGACGGATCGAGGAGGGCACGGTGGCGTCGATCAGCCGGTCGAGCGTCGGGTAACCGATCACCTTCAGCATTTCGGTCATTTCGGACGGCGAGGGCCCGATATGGCGACGGTTGGCGAAGTCGTAGGGCTGGTAGTCGGTGAAGTGGAAATCGGTGGAATCGCTCATGCGATCAGATCCTTGTAGGCGGCTTCGTCGAGCAGCGCGTCGGCATCGGCAGCGTTTTTCAGTTTCAGCTTGAAGAACCAGCCGGCGCCCTGCGGGTCGGAATTGACCAGCGACGGATCATCGACGATCGCTTGGTTGACTTCGACGATAGTGCCATCCAGCGGACAATAGACGTCGGAGGCTGCCTTGACGGACTCGACAGTAGCGGCACCGGCTTCCTTGGCGAGTTCGGCGTCGACTTCCGGCAGTTCGACGAAAACGAGGTCGCCGAGCTGTTCGGCGGCGTGCTGGGTAATGCCGACGGTTGCAACGTCGCCTTCGAGTTTCAGCCATTCGTGTTCAGCGGTGAATTTCAGCATGGGGAGGTCCTCTCTGGGAAGGTGATTTGAATTGTTGTTTTGGAACGTGAAGTACCCCCCTCTGTCCTGCCGGATATCTCCCTCTCAAGGGGGGAGAATGACTGGGCGCGATGGCTTCCATCAAAGATAGCCACTGCGGCCGGGCGCAACGTCGGAGGGGTGGGAAGGTCGTGCCACCTGTAATCTCCCCCCTTGAGGGGGAGATGGCCGACAGGCCAGAGGGGGGTGGCGGCGTGCTCGACCATCATGGCTTACCGCTTGTAAGTCGGCGTGATGAAAGGCAGCCTCGCGACCGTCATCGGCAGATATTTACCTCGCACTTCCGCAAAAACCTGATTGCCGATGACGGCATGGGCAGTCGGTAGATACCCCATCGCAACAGGCCCCTCGACCGTGGGTCCGAACGTACCGGACGTCACTTCGCCGAGTTCGGTCTTGCCTTCCACATCCGCAAACAGTTTGGCATGCGAGCGCACTGGCGCCTTGCCTTCCGGCCTCAGGCCGACGCGGCGGCGGGCGGTGCCGTTCTTGAGTTCACCGAGAATGCGGGAAGCGCCGGGGAAGCCGCCTTCGCGGTCGCCGCCGTCCTTGCGGGCTTTCTGGATGGCCCATTCGAGCGAGGCTTCGATCGGCGAAGTCGTCGTGTCGATGTCGTTTCCGTAGAGACACAGGCCGGCTTCGAGGCGCAGCGAATCGCGGGCGCCGAGGCCGATCGGTTCGCAATGCGAGTCTTCGAGCAGCGCCTTGGAGATCAGTTCGGCCTGACCGGCGGGAATGGAAATCTCGAAACCGTCTTCACCGGAATAACCGGAGCGGGAAATGATGCAGGGTGCATCGTGCAGCAGCGCGTCGCGGACGTCCATGAACTTCATGTCGGTGACGTCGGGCCAGAGGGCTGCCAGCACCTCTTCGGCGCGCGGTCCCTGGAGCGCGACGAGGGCACGATCTTCGATCAGTTCCACATCGCAGTCGGTGAGGTTCGCCTTCATATGAGCGACGTCCTGATCCTTACAGGAAGCATTGACGACGACGAACAGATGGTCACCGCGATTGGTAATCATCAGATCGTCGAGGATATTGCCGTTGTCGTCGGTGAAGAAACCATAACGCTGGCGGCCGGGCTTGAGGCCTAGGATGTCGACGGGCACCAGTTTTTCGAGCGCCAGAGCCGCATCCTCATAGGTGCCGCTCTTCGCCTTCACGATGACCTGGCCCATATGGGACACGTCGAACAGGCCGGCGGCGGCGCGGGTGTGGAGGTGTTCCTTCATGACGCCGGCCGGATATTGCACCGGCATGTCATAGCCGGCGAAAGGCACCATCTTGGCGCCGAGCGACAGATGGAGGGCGTGAAGCGGAGTGATTTTAAGGGCGGTCTGGTCGTCGGTCTGATTGCCCAAAGGACACCTCCAGATTGGCGCTTCCACATCAATGGATCGCATGCCGGCTCAAATTTCTGGCGCGTCGGATTCTTGGTGCCGATGCGCCGGTTTATGAGCCCCCTCTGTCCTTGTCGCCTGAGATTGTTATCCCTTCGGCGAGCCTTTCGTCATGAAAGACTTCTCTCCAGAGTCCTGTCGGTTACCCGTTGGTCCTTTTGCCTGAGAGTTTCCGGGGCGGTTGCTCCTTCGGCACCGCAGTAAAGCGGCTTCTCCCATCGGGTATGGCCGTCATTATCGGGCTCGTCCGGTATTTGGCAAGCCCCCAATGTCGCGGTGAACATAATTTCTGTCGCATCGCAGCAAGCCTGATATTGCCTGTGATCCCGGCCTTCAACGGCATTGCGAGCTTGCTTGAAAACGCCTTTTGCGCTTTGCGCCGAATTGCGATATTCCCCGCTCATTCCATTGGGCAAGATCATGACCGCACGGTTCAGGACAGCATCGAATTTTCTGCGCATATTCTGCGCGGTCGTGCTGTTTTCGCTGGGTTTTGCTCATCAGCCAGTACAGGCGGCGCCATCCGATTCCTATAGTGAAGCCTACCGGCTGCCGGATGGCACGTTTGCGGATATCTGCTCCGAGGGCGGCCACGCGTTGGGCGATCACGGCAAGCAGCCGTTCGCGAAGCCACTCTGCGAAGTCTGCCTTCTGTCAGCCTCCGTCATCCTGCCGCCACCGGATGACGAAACATGGCTGATCGGCGAGCGGGCTTTGCTCGAAAACCCGCTTCCTCAATTCTTCGCGCTATCCGGATCGACCGCCACCGAGCGACCGAAATCGCGCGCCCCGCCGTTTGTTTTCTGATCGCGCCTATCGTTCGACAGATCAATCGCATTCCCGGTCGGCTAGCCTCTGAAGGCGGTCACCGGAAGGGGACATTCCATGAAGACCATTCTCAAATTTGCGCTTTCGGGCGCTTTCATCGCCGCCGGCGTTTCGCAGGCCGCAGCGCATGCCACGTTCGTCAACTCCACGGTGACCGAGGAGAGCACATCGGTCATCGCGCTGCAGGTGCCGCATGGCTGCGATGGCAAGGCGACCACCGAAGTTCAGATCAAGCTGCCGGAAGGTTTCGTGTTCGCCAAGCCGCAGCCGAAGCCGGGCTGGGAACTGGAGGTCATCCAGGGCGCCTATGCCAAGACCTATGACAATTGCGGTGAGAAGGCGACGTCCGGCCCGGTCGAGATCCGCTGGAAAGGTGGCAATCTGCCGGATGCCTACTACGACACGTTCAATATCCAGGGTAAGGTCTCCGGCATTGCCGCCGGCAAGACGCTGGCTTTCCCGGCCGTCCAGCTTTGCGGCACGGATGGCAAGGTCGCCTGGGACCAGATCGCTCCAGAGGGCACCAACCCTCATTCACTGAAGAGCCCGGCACCGACACTGACAGTGACCGCCAAGAACGCAGGCGGCCATGACGAACATGCCGGCATGGACATGAGCGGCATGAACATGGCGGGAATGAGCATGGGCGGCGGTGCTTCCTCGGCGCATGACGATGTGGTCAAGGCTGGCGACCTGGAAGTCACAGGCGCTTTCACCAAGGCGATGCTGCCCGGCCAGCCGGTTGGCGGTGGTTATTTCACCATCAAGAACAACGGCAAGGCTGACGATAAGCTGGTTTCGATCACGTCGCCGGTGGCTGGCATGGTCGAGATGCATGAAATGGCGATGCAGGGCGAGGTCATGCGGATGCGCAGGCTGGATGGCGGCATTGCCATTCCGGCCGGAAAGACCGTCGAACTGACGCCGGGAGGCCTGCATCTGATGTTCATGAAGGTCAAGGAACCGTTCAAGGCTGGTGGAGCGGTGCAGGCGACGCTGACGTTCGAGAAGGCGGGCAAGGTCGATATTACCCTGCCGATCGAGGCGGCCGGGCCGAGTGGCGCAAAGCCGTGATCGATTGAATGAGGCCGCTCCATCGAGCGGCCTCTTTTTTGTTGCCGGTTCAGCGCAGCAGTTTCATGCTGCCGGTCAGCGATTTTACCCATTTCGACGGGCCGACGATTCCCAGCCCATCGATGACTTCCCGGGAGAGGTCGCGGTCAGCAAGGCTCTTCTCGTATTCGCTATGGTCGTGCATCGAGCGACCGAAGGCGGGGAAGACAACGACGGCACGCTCGCCGGGCTGGCTCGCCGCCCTCAGCATCGTGGCTCGAATCGTATCGGCATCCGCCTGCAGGATCGGAACCGGCCTGTTGCAGCAGGTGTCGGTTATCCTGCCTTCGCGATCCGTCAGGTTTGTTGCGCCAAGCAAGGGCACACGGGCGCCAAGACCGATCGAGATCACGCCAACCGTATTGGCAATCAGGCCAAGCGACAGGGAGGGATTGATGATGATGGCAATGCGGATGTCGTCGTTCATCTGTATATCTTGCAAAGGCGTTTGACGGGTAAGGATGGATGTTGAGGTTATCCGTGATCTTCGGGTGGTTCCTGCCTTTTCCTTCTTTAATTGCATCATTTTTGGTAGGCTCTACCGATTTTTGGTGATTTCGAGGTTTGATTTGATGGGCAATGAAATCGAGAAGGCGGATGTGCGAATCCTCGACGCGCTTCAGGAAGATGGACGCCTGACCAATCAGGCGCTCGCCGACAAGGTAGGTCTCTCCACATCGCCGAGCTGGCGGCGAGTTCGGCATCTGGAGGAGACTGGCGTCATCCAGGGCTACCGGGCAGTTCTTGACCGGCGCGCCATCGGTCTCGGCGTGCTTGCCTTCATCCGCGTCAAGATCGACAGCCACAGCGCTGCGGAGGCGGAGGCGTTTGCGGCGGAGGTGAGCGGGATCGAGGAGGTGATCGCTTGCTACAGCATTGCGGGTGACGCGGACTTTCTGCTGCAGGTCGTTTCGTCGGATCTCGATGCTTATGCGGATTTCGCGATGTCGACGTTGCGGCAGTTGCCGCGCATCAAGGAAATGCAGACGACTTTCGTCTTGAAGGAGATAAAGGCCTTTGAAGGATTTCCGCTAAAATTTGCGGCCGGCAAGGATTGATGCGGACATACCGTAGGTTTGCATCTAACCTGAGTGTGAAATGCAGATTCTTTCGCAATTGCAGCAATTTCTGTAGCGATACCCTAAATTTAGCGGGTGTCATCGATACAACCCGAACTGCTTTCGCCAATGAATCTTAACAAATGTCAGGAATGAATAGGGGTAGACCTACCAGAAGAGGTTTCGGCAATGGAATTGCGACGTTCCCGCGTTATTGCGGCGGCCATATTACTTGGCCTCGTCGGCGCAATCGTGCCTATCGTCTCCATGGTTTATGTTTCCTGGGTCATCGCGGTCGACAAGCAGCAGGAAGTGCTGCAGCAGATCGCCAGGCAGACGATCGTCAGAGCCAGCAAGACATTTGCGGACGCCCGCATCGCGCTCGACTCGCTTGCCTATCCACCCTTGCCACCCTGTTCCCCGCAGCACATCGCTCGAATGCGGGTGATCGATTTCAACACCACTTCCGTTGCGGAAATCGGCTATTTCGAAAACGGTCTCTTGAAATGCTCCTCCTGGGGACTTGAGGAAACCAGGATTATGCGTTCGGTGCCGGACTATGTCACGCCGGACGGATTGCAGGTCAAGATCGACGCGCATCCGGCGATCAGCATGGGCAACCGGGTCATGGCGCTTTATCGCGGCGTCTACGGAATGCTCATCGATCCGCAGCGTTTCGTAGACACGATGATGGAAGACGGTGTGGCGCTGGTGCTGGCGAATGAGGTGGGCGATACGCTCGTCACGCTCAACGCTCCGGATGCCGCTTTGCTGAAAAGCGTGGCGGAAGCCCCGCAGCGCGGCATGAACCAGAGATCGCTTTATGCTGTCGCGCGCGATAAAGGCCTGGTCGCGATGGCGATCGCGCCGCGCGCCAGCATTGCCGGAAAGCTTGAGGAGGAGCTGCTGCTACTGGTGCCGGCCGGCGCCTTCGTGGCGATCTTCATCGTTGTTTTCGTTGCCTGGCAATCGAAGAAGCGCCTGTCTCCGCTCGGTGAACTATCGATCGCGGTGAGGAAGCGCGAATTCATCGTCCATTACCAGCCCATCGTCGATCTGACGAGCGGCGCCTGCGTCGGTGCGGAAGCGCTGGTGCGCTGGCGGCGGCCCGACGGTTCTTTGACGCGGCCAGACCTCTTCATTCCACTGGCGGAGGAAAGCGGCCTCATCATGCCGATCACCGACCAGGTGATCGAGATGGTGGCGGCCGAATTCGGGCCGCTTCTGAACGCCGATCCGGATCTGCATTTGGCAATCAATCTCTGCGCTGCCGACGTGACTTCCGGCCGCGTGCTGCCGGTCCTGGAGGAGAGGCTGGGCAAGCATGGCATCGACCCGCGTCAGGTCTGGCTCGAGGCGACAGAGCGTGGCTTCATGAACATCGATGCGGCCCGCGAAACGCTCAAGATCGCCCGCGCCTGGGGGCATACGATCGCCATCGACGATTTTGGCACCGGTTATTCCAGTCTGCAATATCTGGAGGGCCTGCCGACCGACGCGCTGAAGATCGACAAATCTTTCATCGATACGATCGGCCGCAATACCGCGACCAGCTCGGTCACGCCGCATATCATCGAGATGGCAAAGACGCTCGACCTCAGGATTGTTGCAGAAGGCGTCGAAACGCAGGAGCAGGCGGATTATCTGCGCGAACACGGCGTCGATTATGGCCAGGGCTGGCTCTATTCCAAGGCGCTGCCGATGTCGGGCTTCGTGGATTTCTACAGAAAAGCAAAAACCCGCCAAAACGGCGGGGCATCGAACATCCTGGTCGTTGCGGCCTAAAATCTCAATCTTCGAAGTACCGATACGCCGATTGCGCCTGATTGAGCGTTGCTTGCTGACGCGGTTGCTGACCGGTCGTCAGCAGGTCGAGGGAAACCGTCGTTGCCGGTAACATGAATTCCGCATCGCCGGGGTCACCGGCATTTTCCGCGCGACGGGCGTTGCGATCTGCGTCAGCCTTGGTGTCGGCGACCTGGTCCTTGGTCGATACGCGTCGACCAGGTCTCAACGCCTCTATGGCGAGAGCGGCGGTATTCGCCGATATGGTAACCAGTAACGTCATTTCGCGTGCCACTATTTTTCCCTGATAAGAATCAATAGGGCGGACGCGCTTCGTCCCCCTTTAATCAAAAAGCCGGCATTTTATCGATTTGACGTTTTTTGCCGCCGTATTACACAAGATCGCATGATCAACGTACTTCTCGTCGCTGTAGGCGGAGCGATCGGCTCCGTTCTCCGCTATCTCGTCGGTGTCTGGACCCTGCGTCAGTATGGCCCCAATTTCCCGTGGGGGACGTTGACGGTGAATATTGTCGGCTCTTTCGCGATCGGGCTGCTGACAGAGATGATCGCAAGGCGCTTCAATGCTTCGATGGAATTGCGGGTGTTTCTCGTCACCGGCATTCTCGGCGGTTTCACCACCTGGTCGTCGTTTTCGCTCGATACGATCGTGCTCTACGAGCGTGGTGCCTTCGGCCTTGCTGCGGCTTATGTGATCGGCAGCGCCGTTGCATCTTTCGCCGCAGTCTTTGCCGGGCTGGCGCTCGGGCGGGCAATGCTCTAAAGGGCAGGCTAATCCTGCAGTGCCGCGTGCTATAAAGCGCGTACGGGACGCTGCGGCACTTGAATACGCATCGTAACTTCCAAAAATCGATTTCGGTTTTCGGGTCGATGCGCAGAACAATAAGAAAGAGCTTTGATGGCTGGCATCGAGCATATCCGCGTCGAGGCGGACGAGGCAGGCATGCGCCTCGACCGCTGGTTCAAGATCCATTATCCCGGTCTTGGCTTCGGCCCACTTCAAAAACTGCTGCGCTCAGGCCAGGTGCGTGTCGATGGCGGCCGGGTGAAATCGGATGCCCGCGTGCAACCGGGGCAGACCGTGCGCGTACCGCCGATGGACGTGGACGCCAAGAAGACCGGGCCGATCGCCGGCAAGGACCTCAAGCATTCCAGCGATTTCGAACTCCTGTCGCGCATGGTGCTGCATGAGGACGACAAGGTGATCGTCCTGAACAAGCCGGCGGGCCTTGCCGTGCAGGGCGGTTCGGGCGTTGCCCGGCATATCGACCAGATGCTCGATTCCTGGGTCAGCCCCAAGGGCGAGAAGCCACGTCTCGTGCACCGTCTCGACCGCGATACGTCCGGCGTGCTGGTCATCGCCCGCACCCGTGGTGCTGCGCAGAAGCTGACGGCCGCCTTCCGCGAGCGCGACACCAAGAAGACCTACTGGTCGCTGGTGAAGGGCGTACCGCGCAAGCACGAGGACAAGCTTTCCACCTGGCTGGTCAAGGAACAGACGCCGGATGGCGACCGCATGCGGATCGCCAAGCATGGGGAGGAGGGCGCCGATCACGCTATCTCCTATTACCGCGTTCTGGAGACAGCGGCGCAGACGCTCGCCTGGCTGGAGATGGAGCCCTATACCGGCCGCACGCACCAGCTGCGCGTCCATGCGCTGCATATGGGGCACCCGATCATCGGCGATCCCAAATATTTCGACGACGACGTGAACTGGCCTTTCCCGGGCGGCATTCAGAAGAAGCTGCATCTGCATGCCCGGCATATCGATATCCCACACCCCTCCGGCGGTCGCTTGAGGGTTACCGCACCGATGCCGCCGCACATGGTGCAGAGCTGGAACTTGCTCGGGTTCGATATGGAAAACGGCGCTCGGGACGACGATTGATATAGGGGGGATTTGATGGATCTGTTGCCTTACATAATCATCTTTCTGCCGCTGGTAGCATTTCTGGCTTTCTCGGTTCTGGGTCGCCGCGAAATGAAGAAGGTCGGCAACGACAACACGGTCGCGGTGCGAGAAAACACGGTTGCAGTGCGCGAGCACACGGAAGTCCTGCGCCAATATCTCGCTTTGAAAGCATCGGAAGCCAAATGAAGCTTGTTCTGTTCGATTGCGACGGCACGCTGGTTGATAGCGGCGGCCTCATTCACGAAACCATGCGCCGTACCTTCCTGCATTTTGGCAAGCCGGAGCCGACATTCGAGGATACCAAGGCGATCATCGGTCTGACGCTGGACATCGCGATCGCCCGCATGCAGGGCAAGCCGCATGCGGGTCAGGAAGAAGTCGACATGACGGCCTATTACAAGTCGCTGTTCGTCACTGTGCGTCAGGACATGAACTTCAAGGAGCCGTTGTTCGACGGCATCCGCGAAGTGATCGACGAGATCGGCCCGCGTGAGGACCTGCGGATCGGTGCGGTCACCGGCAAGTCGCGTCGTGGCCTGAAGCTCGTCATGGATACGCATGGCTTCGACAAATATTTCGTGGTCGGCCGCACGGCGGATGACTGCCCGTCCAAACCGCATCCGGCCATGGTGACCGAATGCTGCGACGAGACCGGCATGAAGCCTGCCGATACCCTTGTCATCGGCGATGCCATTTACGATATGCAGATGGCAAAGGCGGCAGGCGCCACGGCCATCGGCGTCGCCTGGGGTTATGCCTCGGTGGACGAGCTGAAAAAAGCCGGCGCCGATGCGATCGTCTACCATCCCCGCGAACTGCTCGCCCATATCGGCTGAGGTTTAAGACCATGCATGATTTCTTTCCCGATCCTTCCGAGATGCTGACCCATGCTGACCCCACAAGGCGGGCGCAGATCCAGATGCAGAAGCCCCTGCCGAAGCGTTTCTATACGGAAGTTTCCGTTACGGAAGGCGACGAAGGGCATGCGATCCATCTCGACGGCCGTCCGGTGAAGACGCCTGCCAAGAAGGCGCTCGTCGCACCGACCGCCCGGCTTGCCGAACTGATGCGCGATGAGTGGGCAAACCAGGTCGAGGTCATCGACCCGCGCACCATGCCGATCACCCGTCTCGTCAACACGGCGATCGATGGCGTCGCCGCCGATCCGCAGGCGGTGTTTGAAGATATCCTGCGTTTCTCGTCCAGCGATGCGCTCTGCTACCGCGCTGACGGTCCGGAAAACCTCGTTGCACGCCAGAACGAGAAATGGGATCCGATCGTCGATTGGGCGGCGATGACGCTCGGTGCGCGTTTTGTGCTGATCGAAGGCATCATGCCGCAGGAACAGCCAAAGGAGGCGATTGCCGCCTTTGCGGTGACGCTCAAGAAATACGATACGCCGATCGAACTGGCAGTTCTCCATACGATTACGACGCTGACCGGCTCTGCCATTTTGGCGCTTGCCTTTGCAGAAGGCGAGGTCACGGCCGACGAGGCCTGGGCGCTTGCACATGTCGATGAGGACTGGACGATCGAACATTGGGGTTCGGATGCCGAAGCCGAGCATCGTCGGGCAAAAAGGCTGGATGAATTGCGTGCCGCAACGGAAACTTTTCTCGCGTTGAGACCTGCGGTTTAATGCTTCTCTAACCCTGTTGGGTTGATCATGGAGACGTGCCATTTTTGGGTTCGTCCATGCTTCGCCGCGTTGTTTCCATTGCCATAATCCTGCTTGCGGCGTTGCCGCTGATGGCGTTTCGCATGCCGGCGGCATCGGAATCCGGCGAGAAGATGCTCTATGACGTGCGCGGCGCTTTCGTCACGGCGCGTCCTGATGTGCCCCAGGGGCTGGTGATCCAGATTGACCTTTTGATGGACGTGGCGATCCGCTCAACGGTGCGTCAAAAGCTCCTGCCGCGGGCCATCCTGTCGGTCAGGATCGAAGAGACCTCTCATACCCCGCTGATGATCGGCAGCCGCCATGCGGCCAAGGTCACCGTCAAGGCGATTTCGGTCTCGAGCGGCGAGCCGATTGCGGAAGGTACCTTCCGTACGTCGGTTTTTCTGCTGAACGGCGAAGAGGCTGACAAAGGATTGGCGGAAAAGGTGGCCGACCGCATCTCCAGCGAGTTCCGTCTGCTCGACGGTCGTCCGACGATCGCCAGTGCGTTGTTTCCCTGATCCTTATCCAGGCTTGCGCAAAGGCTATTGGTGCATAACGGTCTGTTCGGACACCTTCGCAGGCGACCAGATGTATCGCCGTGCAATCATCCAGCAGCCGAGCGCCCAGGTGGCGCCGGCGCACCAGCCGCCCAGGACATCGGTTGGAAAATGCACGCCGAGATAGATGCGGCTCATGCCGATGATCAGCGTCAGGAAAATCGCCGCGCCGATCAGGAAAAGCCTTGTCGAGCGGTATGGTTGGGCGCGTGAAAGAAGCGCTCCGAGCGTCAGGTAGGTGACGGCGGAAAGCATGGCGTGGCCGCTCGGAAAGCTCAGGTCATGGACCTCGACCAGATGCGGCACGAGATCGGGGCGAGGGCGGGCGATACCGATCTTCAGAAGCGCACTGACCAGCCAGCCGCCGAGGATGGACAGGAACATGAAGGCCGCAATCGCCCTCTGCCGCGACAACATCAGGAAGATGGTGGCCATGACGGTCATCAGGGTCAGCACTGTCATGCCGCCAAGCGCGGTGATGTCGTTGACCGCGTGATTGAGCCAGTAGGGTCCGACGGGTTGTTGCAGGTCCGTCGTGGTGCGAAGCGCGAGCAGGATGCGTTCGTCGAAAGTGCGGGTCTCTCCTTCCAGAACCTCGCTCGTCAGCTTGAAGAATACGAAAAGCCCGCCAGCCATGAGAGCAAACATCATCAGGCCAATCGGCTCGAAAGTCGCGAACCGGTCGACGACCTGCTGCTTGATGCGATGATGGAAATTCATATATGCCTCCGGGCGGCCTGCGATACGCGCGCTCCGATCGCGCGGGCTTCTCCACCGACATTCGGCGGATTAATGACACGGTATTTCGCTTCAATGAAGCTGTAGAGGCCAAAGGCGAGCAAGCCGAGTGCGACAGCGGCATAAAGCACGGCGCCGAACGGCAATTGCCTTACCCAGGCAAGCGCTTCCGCCGTGCTGCCTGTCTGGCCGGGATCGACGGCAAAGGCGGCATAAAGGAAAAAGCCGCCGACGATCAGGAAGACCGCTCCGCGCGCGGAAAGTCCGTAGATGCAGATGGCGTCTAGCAGCGTTCCCTTGCCCCAATTGGCATCGAAGTATTTGAGATAGGTGCGCTTGACGCCTTTTACGACCTGCGCGATTGCCGCACCAAGAATGCAAAGGCCGACTGCCGCTACGAGATAAGGGCCGAAAGGCTGCTGCATCAGCCAGGCGGTCGCGCTTTTCTGGCCATCCGACGAGCCGTTTCCGAACCCGAGCTGGAATGCCTGGCCGATCGCATAAGTCGCGAGACCTGTATAGGTCACTGCACCGACCAGCAGGCCGGCGCGCACCGCATAACCTTTCGCATTATTCTCGTGATGATCGGTGTTGAGCACGGATTGGGCGATACGCCAAAGAATGAAGCCGATCAGACCGATACCGATCAGGCCGAGCCAGACCTGGCCAAATGGTTGTTCCAGGACGAGCTTCAGCGCTGATTTTTGGTCCGGTTCACCGCCACCGAATGTCGAGAGCAGCGCCATGCCGGCGATCAGGATGTAGACGATGCCGCGCGCCGCGTATCCGCTGCGCGCCAGCCATTCGAGGTTCCGTTCCGTATTCATTTTCACTCCGTCGGCAAAAGCGCCGGAGGAACGTTCCTTGCAGCCTGCGGTTCCCGCCTCAGGCGCCAAGCCGTTCGGCATGCCAGCGCAGGTGGTCGTCCATGAAGGTGGAGATGAAATAATAGGAATGGTCGTAACGTTCGTGCATCCGCAGCGTCAGGCCGATATCCGTGCCTTTGATCGCGTCTTCGAATAGCCAGGGACGCAGGCCGTTGTCTAGAAAACCGTCCGCCTTGCCCTGATCGATCAGGAATTCCGGGAAACGGGCGCCATCTTCCACCAGCGCGCAGGCATCGTAGTCGCGCCATGCGGCCTTGTCGGCTCCGAGATATTTCTCGAATGCCGGCGCCGACCAGTCGGCTGTCGAAGGCTGGACGATCGGGGCGAAGGCGGAGCAGCTCTTGAACCGGTCCGGATGCTTCAGCGCGATCGTCATGGCGCCGTGGCCGCCCATGGAATGGCCGAAAATGCCCTGCCGGCTCATGTCCAAGCGAAAGTGCTGGCTGACGAAGTTCGGCAGTTCTTCCGCGATGTAGCTGTACATCTGGTAGTTCTCGGCCCAGGGCTTTTCCGTCGCATCGAGATAGAAGCCGGCACCCTTGCCCATCTGCCAGTTGGTGAGTTCGTCCGGAACGTCATTGCCACGCGGGCTGACATCCGGGCAGACGATGATCAGGCCGAGCTCGGCGGCAAGCCGGCGGTATTCGCCCTTTTCCATAACATTGGCATGGGTGCAGGTGAGGCCGGAGAGATACCAGAGAACCGGACGCGGCTCCTTGATCGCCTGCGGCGGCACGAAGACCGCGAAGGTCATCTCGCACTTGCAGGCTTCCGACTCGTGCATAAACACGCCCTGCATGCCGCCGAATGCGGTGTTCTGGGAAAGCACCTTCATTGAAAACTCCAAATGCTACTGGCTGAGCGAGACGACCGCATTGACGGCGGCTGCGACAAGCACTGTGTTGAAAAAGAACGAGACGATGGCATGTAGCAGGTTGACCTTGCGCATCGCCGTGGTGGTGATGCCGACATCGGAGGTCTGCGCCGTCATGCCGATCACGAAGGCGAAATACAGGAAATCATAGGCGCCCGGCTCGTCGGTTTCGGGGAAATCGAGGCCGCCGCGCCTGGCGTCGTTTTCTTCTTCCTGCTCTTCCGGCCGCCAGAAGAGATGGGCGTAATGAAGCGCGAACATGGTGTGGATGGTCATCCAGCCCAGCACCACGGAGGCGAAGGCGAGGGCGACCTTGACCACATCGGCAGGCTTGCCGTTCAACGCGAAGAACAGCGAGACGATAGACGCCGCAACAGCAAGCAGGGTGACGGCGAGAATGACCGGGGCCGGTTCGTCATCGTTCTGGCCCTTCTTGCGCAGCATCGCGCCATCGAGGCTCGGGATGCGCGCCGCCATCATGCCGAGATAGATGAGGAAAAACACGATCGCCGCGATGCCTGCCGCAAGCTCCGGCACCTTGGCAAGAAGCACCGGCAGCAGTGCCAGCGAAACGACTGCGCCGATTAGGAACGGGCCGTGGCGATGATGTCGCAATCTATGCCAGCGACCGGGCCGGGTTTCTGCCATATCGGGTTCCGTCTCGTTCATCCGGCAGATTTGGCGCGGCGGCAGAGCCTGTCCAGCGTTTCGAGGAATTTCGAGCGGTCCTTCGGCGAAAAGGCGGCATTATAACCCTTGCTTTCGCCGGTCTCGCGAAGATGCTGGCCGAGGTCGCGCATTGCGGTCGCCATGCCGATATTGGTTTGGTCGAAGACGCGGCCGGTCGGGCCGGTCACCATGGCGCCCGCAGCGACACAGCGGCCCGCAAGCGGTACGTCTGCGGTAATGACGATATCGTTTGGGCCGGCACGTTCGGCGATCCAGTTGTCTGCCGCATCGAAACCGGCCGAGACGATGACGTTGTGGATCATCGGATCGCGGGACGGGCGCAAGCCGGAATTGGCGACGAGTGTAACCTCAAAACCGTGGCGTTCCGCGACCTTGAGGATTTCCGGCTTGACCGGGCAGGCGTCGGCATCGACATAGATCATGCGGGTACTACCAATCATCCGGCTTTATTGGCGGGTCCAGATTTCGCGGATCGTCTTGTTCGAACCCTTATAGGTCCAGACGCCCTTCCAGGTTCCGTCCGGCTGTTCGAAATACATGGCGATGCCGAAAGAGCTGTTGTCCGACATGTAGCCTACCGAAATCGCCACATCGTCCTTGCTGGCCGATCCAACACCGAACCGGTTATCGCCAACGAATTTTGCGCCGAGCCCGGTGCCGATGGATTGGCTTCCGGCAATCGTCCAGACGACGTCGTAGGTTTCGCCGGTGCGGGTCACCTTCACGGTGCCGGTATATTGTCGGCCAGTATCCGGATTGTCGCCGACGACCTTGAAATTGCCCGTCGGGTCCGCCCAGGCGCCGGCCGGGAGAGACAGCAAAGCGCAGGCACCCATTGCGATCGAGATCAGTACCCTTTTCAGCATTGCCATCCCCCAAAAGATCCAGAGCCCCTGTGGCTCAGTAGATTACCACGCCGCGAATGCTTTCACCCTTGTGCATCAGGTCGAAGCCCTTGTTGATGTCATCGAGCGGCATCGTGTGGGTGATCATCGCATCGATCTGGATCTTGCCGTCCATGTACCAGTCGACGATCTTCGGAACGTCGGTTCGGCCGCGGGCGCCGCCGAAGGCCGTGCCCATCCACTGGCGCCCGGTGACGAGCTGGAACGGACGGGTGGAGATTTCATGGCCGGCGCCGGCGACGCCGATGATCACCGACTTGCCCCAGCCGCGATGCGAGGATTCCAGCGCCTGGCGCATGACCTTGGTATTGCCGGTGCAATCGAACGTGTAGTCGGCACCGCCGATCAGGTCGCCGTTACGCTTCGTAAGGTTGACGAGGTAGGGAACGATGTCGTCGCCGACTTCCTTCGGATTGACGAAATGCGTCATGCCGAACTTTTCGCCCCAGGCCTTGCGGTCCGGGTTGATATCGACGCCGATAATCATGTCAGCACCGGCGAGCTTCAAGCCCTGCAACACGTTCAGACCGATGCCTCCGAGGCCGAAGACGATGGCGGTCGAGCCGATCTCCACCTTGGCGGTGTTGATAACCGCGCCGATGCCGGTGGTGACGCCACAACCGATATAGCAGATTTTGTCGAAGGGCGCGTCCGGGTTGACCTTGGCAAGCGCGATCTCCGGCAGGACGGTGAAGTTGGCGAAGGTCGAGCAGCCCATATAGTGATGGATCTTGTCCTTGCCGATCGAGAAGCGCGAAGTGCCGTCCGGCATCACGCCCTGGCCCTGGGTCGAGCGGATCGAGGTGCAGAGGTTGGTCTTGCGCGAAAGGCAGGAATAGCATTCGCGGCATTCCGGCGTGTAGAGCGGGATGACGTGATCGCCCTTCTTCAGCGAGGTGACGCCGGGGCCGACATCGACGACGATGCCAGCACCTTCATGGCCGAGAATGGCCGGGAAGAGGCCTTCCGGATCGGCGCCTGACAGGGTGAAATCGTCGGTATGGCAGATGCCGGTGGCCTTGACCTCGATCAGCACTTCGCCGGCGCGGGGGCCGTCCAGCTGCACGGTCATCACTTCGAGCGGTTTTCCAGCCTGAACGGCAACGGCGGCGCGGACATCCATCGTGTCTCTCCCTTTGGTGCTTTTGACGTGTTTGACGAATCCGCGCGGACCTTCGCACGGCAAAGGGGCGGCGCTCAAGCGAGAACCAGACACCTAAGGTCGCAAAAAGGTGATCTGCCTTAGGCTTCGATGATCGGCACGTGCGGCGATGCGGTTTTCGGCGCAAGGCCGTTCAGGCGGGGATCGTCGTGGACCTCGACCATCAGGCAATACGGGCGGAAACCGGAACGTTGGTAAAAGGGCAATGCCTCAGGCGAATCAAAGTGGCAGGTATGCACCCAGAACCGGCGGATCGCTTTCGCCCATGCCTTGTCGATCGCATGGTTCATCAGGAAACGACCGGCTCCCTTGCCGATGGCGTCCTTCACGAGGCCGAAGAAGACGAGTTCGCATTCGTCCGGCTGGCGGAAATCGAGTTCCATCAGTCCGATTGGCCGGCCGCTATCCGTCGCAACGTAAATCTCGACGAGTGGATCATTGAGAATTGCTGCAAGCTTCTCGTCCGTCATCTCGAGACGTGACACCCACATCCAGTCTTCGCCGACGGCGCGATAGATCTGTCGGTAGCTTTCGACATCGGGCGACTGCCAGTGTTCGAGGCCGAGTGACGGATCGACCGTACGCGGACCACGGGCGGGTGGCGGCGCGAGCATCTCAAGACAGGTAACGACCGTTGCGAGCTTGCCGGGCGGAACGGCGGAATAGCCGAGCGGAAGAGGAGCGTTTTCGGTTTGCATGCGGGCCTTGGAACCGGTTCCAGGGCGATTGTCAACCGAAGAGGCGATCGCAGGCATAGACGATGCCGTGGGCGTGGACCGCGACGGCAGCGTAAAGCCCAAGGCCGGCCATCAGCCGTTCACCGGGATGCATGGATACGAGGCTGTCTTTGGGTTTGACCGAGCTGGCACCCATCAGGCTCATCAGCAAAAATACCGCAAGTCCCGCCATCAGAGCCTTGGACGGAAGTCCGATCCTGTAACCGACCCAAAGCATGAGCAGCGTGATGCCGAAACTACCAAGGACAAGCATGCGGCGTCCGGGAAAGATTTGCCGCAGGACCTGCCCGCCATCGAAACGGGACATGGGCAGGAGATTGAGGATGTTGAACGCGCCGAGGATGAGAAGGAAGATGAGCGAGGCACCTGCCGCCAAGTGCGGAAGCATTCCGTCGACGGCAAATTCGTAAACGGATATGGCAACAGGCACGAGAAACGCCGACATGCCGGCCCCCATCAAAGCACAGGTCGCGACTTCGAACCGGGTGTTATAGGGACGGCTGCCGATAGCGATGCCGCCAAGCAGCGGTATGAAGATCATTCGTACCCGCTCGTGCCCAAATGCCCGGTAGGCCGCCATGTGCCCGAGCTCGTGCAGGACGATAACGATCGTCAGCGTGACCGAGATCGTCAGTCCGGCGGGATTCAAACCGAAGAACGGCCACAGAAGCAGGGTGGAGACCAGGGCAAAAAGCGCTTGCGTGGACGGATGTTCGAGCACGCCCCCACGGCGGGGTTTTTCCCCCTTAAGCCACGCGGCAAGCGCTGAAACCTGGCGGCGGATCATTAGGTAGCGGAAGAGGTAGAAGCCGAGACCGCGATAGTTGTCGGTCTGAGCGAGGGTGAGGGTGGCTCCATCCGGAGCGGGGGAGACCGCTCGGTATTCCTCGAAATTGCGCCAGAAGGAAACGTCGAGCGCGCTGTCATCCACGACGTGGCTGACAGCCGCGTAATGTCGGTCCTGTATGTTCTCCTGTTCCTCCACGGCAAAGACACGGCGGATGGGGTCGCCGTGTCGGTCGGGGTGTCGATACGATACCTCGATTTGCCCATTGCAGGAGGTTAACGTCGCGGCAAGCACTGCCGGGTTCCAGTTGGCTTCCTCTCCGCCTGGGTGAACCGCCTGCCAGAGCCGCTCCGGACGGACGGAAAACTGCCGGTGGAAGACAATCGTCCGCCGGCCGATCGGAGCCGCCATCATCAGCCAGACCAGGCCGAGGTTGATGGTCAGCAGAACGGCGATGGAAATGGCGGTCGTCATCGTAACTATGTCAGATGTTCCCGATGTAAAACGATCCGGCGGCCCTTTGCCGCCGATGCTTTCGTATCATCCTACCCCGCCGGTATTTCTGCGCGGTATAGGTGATTGTTAAAATGCGATGCCCAAAGTCGGCGTATCAGGCCGCTGCCTCGTCCAGCAGGTGCTGGTCGTCGGTCACCAGCCAGCGATCGCTGCGCAGAATCTGCTTCGGTCGATCGAGGGTGACGATGGAAGCAATCATCGTGTGCCAGTCGGAATGCAGCACGGCGGGGTCGGCAAGCTCGTCGATATGTTTCAGCACCGTCGCTTCCAGTGGCGACAGCATCAGCCGGCCACGCTCCAGAGCGCCGCGCAGAATGCGCCAGATATATATCAGATCGTGATTGGTGATACCGTCGGAGGCAGGGCGGCCTTCATGATAGGCGCCACGCGGCTCAGGCTCCAGCGACAGTCGCAACTGGTCCAGCGCGAAAGCCGAGAGATCCTCCGGCACCTCGCAAGCCAGTTCCATGGCGTGCAGCAACACCTCGAGCTCCAGCGCGGACTTGACCGCGCCATCGACGGACAAGGTGCGCATGAGCCATGTCGCCTTGTTTTCGTCGATCAGGCCTTCCGGCTTGCTGCCATAGACGACGAACATCGCCAGGCTTTCGACGAGATAAGCCGCCCATTGAGGACTTTTTTCGATTGAGGCTTCGTTCAGCGCCAGAAGTTCGAGTGCGTCCTCCGAAGACTTGAGACCGTCCGGGAACGCGAACCTGCGCAGCATCAAAATATCGTCGGTCATAACCCGACCCTTCCCGGCGATGACACATGCCGGAAAAGAAAAGCGGTATCCGCCCATCTTCTATCTCCGTTTCATCATGAAACTGATGTGGATCGTAACGGCGAAAAGTTGAGGGCCGCTCAAGGAACGAGGTTAATCGGCATGCAATGACCGGCTCAGGATGTTGTCGCCTGCTTCGATTTGAGCCGTTCGCGCCAGATGATGAACAGGCCGGAACCGACGATAATGGCGATGCCGAGCCATTTGGAGGCGGTCGGGAAGTCGCCGAACAAGGCATAACCCAGAACGGTGGCTGAGATGATCTCGAAATACTGGAATGGCGCCAGCAGCGAAAGCGGCGCCAGCCGGAAGGCACGGACCACAAGGAGATGCATATAGCCGGAGATCGAGCCCAAGATCACCAGCAGGACGAGACCAAGCCAGGATGAGGGTAGGGAGGGTGTGAAGTCCGCACCGCCCGCCCGGTTCCCAATGAAGAGCGCCACAGCCATGAACAGTGTGCCGCCAAGCCCTGCCATGGTCTGCATGACGAGCGGCGAATCCGCCTCGCCGATGGCGCGGTTCAGGAAGAGATAGAGCGTATAGAGAAAAGCGCAGGCGACCGGCAGCAGCGCCGTCCAGCCGAAGATGGCATAGCTCGGCTGGATGACGATCATTGCGCCGCCGAAGCCGACCACAATGGCGAGCCAGCGCCGCCAGCCGACTTTCTCCCGCAGGAACACCGCCGACATCATGGTCAGCATGAACGGCTCGACGAAATAGATGGCGAAGACATCGGCAAGCGGCATGTATTTGACCGCCGAGAAGAACATCAGGCTCGCCGCCGCGTGTAAAAGGCCCCGCAGCAAATTCATCCAGGGCCGCTTGGCGCGGAAGACCGCCGCACCGGTGAAAACGACCAGCGGCAGAATGCAGACGAGCTGGAAGAAGAAGCGGTAGAAGGTTACCTGGCCAGGCGACATGGCCTCGAAGGTCGCCATGTATTTGGCGATCGCATCCATCAAGGGCAGGACGACCATACAGGTCGCCATGATGGCCATGCCCTTGAGCGGGTTTTCAGCGGTGGGTGAGGGCATGTCGGGGGACTTTCGAGGAGCTTTGCTCTTGAACCACAGCCGTCCTCACCGATCAAGTTCAGTTGCGGCCGGCAATGCGGTAGGTGCGGCATGCGCTTTCGAGCAAAGGCGTGCCCGGAGCCTCTTGCCGCGATCCCCGAAACGACGCATGAGGAAACGACAAACCTCGAATCTGCGCCGCGGTGATCCATGACGACAGCCGACTATATCGCGCTTGCACTGTTCGCCTTGCTTTGGGCCGGATATTCCTGGATCACCGCCGGCTCCGGGGCACGGTTCTTTCCGCGGCTCAGCCTCAACCGGGTGATGGCCGCTCGGCGTAAGCTGTGGATCTACAATTCCCTGAAGCGCGACCTGAAGATGATCGACACGCAGATCATGGCGGGCCTGCAGAACGGCACGGCCTTTTTCGCCTCGACTTCGATCTTCGCGATCGGTGGCTGTTTCGCGCTGCTCGGCGCCACGGACAAGGTGGAGGCCGTGTTCGGCAATCTGCCGCTCGTCGCTTACAGCGGTCGCACTGCATTCGAGATCAAGGTGGCGGGGCTAACCGCGCTGTTCGGTTATGCCTTCTTCAAGTTCGGCTGGTCCTACCGGCTGTTCAACTATTGCACCATCCTGTTCGGCGCGCTGCCGATGATGCATGACATGAATATCGACAAGGCGGCCGCCGAGCGCGCCGCCGATCAGGTCGTATTGATGAACACGATTGCCGCAAAACACTTCAATGACGGGCTGCGCGCACTCTTTTTATCGGTCGGCTATCTGGGCTGGTTCGCCGGGCCCTATATGTTCATGGCGATGACCACGTTCGTGATCTTCGTCCTGGCCCGCCGGCAGTATTTTTCTGAAGCGCGGCTGGCGCTGATGGATCGCGATATCCCTTAATCCAGAAAGCATCCATAAATTGACCATTGCCGAAAATCCCAGCCCCGCGCTCCGCACCCCTCGCATCACGCTGATCGACACGCTGCGCGGCGTCGCCCTGATTGCCATGGCGACCTATCATTTTACCTGGGATCTGGAGTTTTTCGGTTACCTCGATCCCGGCACCGCGACACAGGGCTTTTTCCGCATCTATGCGCGCTCGATCGCCAGCTCTTTCCTATTCCTGGCGGGTGTCAGTCTGGTCCTGGCGCATTTTCCGGTCATTCGCTGGCAGTCGTTCTGGAAGCGGTTTGCGATGGTTGCAGGGGCCGCAGCCGCGATCAGCATCGCCACCTATATCGCCTTTCCGGGTGAGTGGATCTATTTCGGCATCCTGCACAATATCGCGCTGTCGAGCCTGATCGGCCTTGCCTTTCTGCGGCTGCCGCCGCTGGTCACGGGCGTAATCGTGCTGGTAGTCATCGCCGCGATGTTGGCCGATTACAGTCTTGCGCCAGGGACGCTGGATTCTGCCGTCTTCAACACGCGCTGGCTGAGCTGGCTCGGCTTTGCAGAAATCCCGCCGCGCTCGAACGACTACGTACCGCTCTTCCCATGGATCGCAGCTTTGCTTGCGGGCGTAACGATTGCCAGGATCGCCATGTCCCGGAACTGGCTATCCGGGCTTGCAGCCGTGCAGACAAGGCAGAACCTGCTTTCCAAGGCCGGCCGGCACAGTCTTCTGGTCTATCTCGTGCATCAGCCGGTGCTGATCGCGCTCGTTTATCTCTTTTCGCTCGTGCATCCGGCCCCGCCGCCGGATCCGCGGCACAATTACGTTCTTACCTGCGAAGCGGGCTGCACGCGCGAAGGCAATGATACGAAACTTTGCCAGAAATTCTGCGGCTGCACGGCAGACAGGCTGATTGCCCAGTCGCTGATGGAGCCGATGCTGAAGGGGAATATCGCGCTGCAGGACAATCGCGTTCAGGCGATCGTCGAGGAATGCTCGATCGGCGCCCAGCTCGGCGAATAGGGGAATGGGAAGACCGGGACCGCTCAGGTCCCGACGCCGATTTCGGCAAGGCGGGTGAGGCAGGCTTCCTCGACATTGTTCAGCTCGGCGAGCGTGTCGTCGATATCCTTGCGCTTCTGGCGAAGATCGTCGCGCTTTTCATCCAGACGTTTCATCAGCAGCTTCAGCTGGCCCATTTCACCGGGCGGCTCCTTGTAGACCTGGATGATTTCGCGGATTTCAGCAACTGTGAAGCCTATACGACGGCCGCGGAGGATTTCCTGGATAAGGCGACGGTCGGCGGCGCGGAAAAGCCGGGTGCGCCCACGGCGCTCCGGATGGATCAGACCCTCATCCTCATAGAACCGAAGGGTGCGCGTGGAGACCCCGAATTCCCGTGTCAGTTCCGTTATGCTGTAATATTTATCCACGACCATGTCCTGTTATCCGCCCGAGCAAAATAATTGACTTTTACGTAACAGTCAATTTTTCGAAGGTGTTGAAATCAGGCAGCCTGAAATGAACTGTCAGTTGATCAGCCAGAGGGTCGCCAGTCCGAGGAACGAGAAGAAGCCCGTCGTATCGGTAATGGCTGTAACGAAAACCGCCGAGGAAACGGCCGGATCGGCGCCGGTGCGATCGAGAACGAGCGGGATCATGATGCCGGCCATGGCCGCGGCAAACATGTTGATCATCATCGCCGTGGCGATCAGCAGGCCGATATGGACATCGTGGAACCAGAGGCCGGCTACGCAGCCGACCAGACAGCCGATGACGACGCCGTTGATCAATCCGACGCCCGCCTCGCGTCTCGCGACGCGCCAGGCATTGTGGATGTCGAGATTGCGGGTGGCCAGCGCGCGCACCGTCACCGTCATGGTCTGCGAACCGGCATTGCCGCCCATGCCAGCGACGATCGGCATCAGGATCGCCAGTGCCACGACCTGCTCGATCGTCGCTTCGAACAGCGAGATGACGGACGCGGATATGAAGGCAGTGAAAAGATTGACCAGCAGCCAGGGAATACGCGAGCGCGAGGTTTCCCGGACGGAGTCGGAGAGTTCTTCGTTGCCGACACCCGAAAGGCGCAGGATGTCTTCTTCCGCTTCTTCCTGGATGACGTCGACGACGTCGTCGATGGTGAGCACGCCGACAAGGCGGCCGTTGTCGTCGACGACGGCGGCGGACAGAAGGTCGTATTGTTCGAAAAGCTGCGCGGCCTCTTCCTGGTCCATGTCGGCCGGGATCGGATAGTTGGTCTCCCGCATGATCGTCTCGATCTTCACCTGCCGCTTGGCGCGCAGGACACGGTCGAGATCGAGCACGCCGAGAAGCTTGAAGGTCGGATCGATGACGAAAATTTGGGTGAAACTCTCCGGCAGGTCTTCGTCGTCGCGCAGATAGTCGATCGTCTGGCCGACCGTCCAGAAAGGCGGCACGGCGACGAATTCCGTCTGCATGCGGCGGCCGGCCGACTGTTCGGGATAATCCAGCGCGCGGCGCAGCCGCACCCGCTCGGTGAACGGCAGCTGCGCCAGGATTTCTTCCCGGTCAGCGTGATCGAGGTCTTCGAGAATGTAGACGGCGTCGTCCGAATCCAGTTCGCCGATCTGCGCGGCGATCTGCGCATTCGGCATCTGGTCGACGATCTCCATACGGATCGCTTCGTCGACTTCGGTGAGTGCGGTCAGGTCGAAGTCGGTGCCCAGCAGTCTGACGAGCGCATGGCGCTGATCGGGCAGGATGGCTTCGAGAAGGTCGCCGAGTTCGGATTCGTGCAGGCGGGCGACGTGATTGCGCAGGAAAAGCGTGTCGCGATCGGCGATCGCTGCACCCACCATCGCCAGAAAGTCGGCGCGGATCGAGCCTTCCTCGGAATAGATGTCGGCATTCGCGTCGTCGGTTTGGCTGCGCGGGCGGATGTCTTCGCCGATATCGCTCATCTGCCGCCCTCGCTGCTTTGCCCGATGAAATGAAGATGGCGGCCAAAAGCTTATTGTCAACAACCGGATAGCCGCATCCGGCGGTCGTCTTCATGTCGCCGGTTTTCCTGCTAGAACAATTGTCTCTTCCGGTCCAGCAGGTACCGGACATATCCATACGGGAATGACATTAAGGACGCTTGAAGATGGCCATCGGCCCGATCCTGAAATATCCGCATCCGGGCCTGTCGACGCTCTGCCAACCGGTCACGGTTTTTGATGCTGAGCTTGCGGCCCTGGCTGACGATCTGCTGGAAACGATGCGCGCAGCACCCGGCGTCGGCATGACGGCTGCGCATGTCGGCGTGTTCACCCGGCTTGTCGTTCTGGAGCTTCCGAAAGAGCAGGGGCCGCGCTTCTACGCCAATCCGGAAATCCTTTCCTCGTCGCAACAGACCATTATCTACACGGAAGGCAGCGTTTCCATGCCGGGCGCGACCGAAGAAGTCGAACGGCCGCGGCAGGTCCGGTTTCGTTACCAGGATCTGGACGGTGGATTTCACGAGGAGGATGCGGATGGGTTCTATTCCATCTGCATGCAGCATGAAATCGACCAGCTGGACGGAATTTTCTGGCTGCGGCGGCTGTCGCGCTTGAAGCGCGACCGGCTCGTGAAGAAATGGGAAAAGGCAAAATAGCCGAAACCAAAGATTGTCATATTCGTTCACTGCTCGTCTGGCCAACAAGGAGAGCGACCATGACGAGCGAACTGAACAACGGAAATACCGATCTCGAGCAGAAGGTTACCCAGCGTCTGGCGGAACTGCCGGACGTGGACGCATCGGCGATCGAGCCGCATGCTCAGGGAACCAAGGTCACCCTCGAGGGTTCTGTCGATACCGTGTTTTCGGCCCGCAAAGCGGTGCTGAGCACGGAAATGGTGGATGGCGTACATGATGTCGAAAGCCGTCTGACGCTTACGGGCAAAGACGGCGCGTCCACCGGCCATTAGGTACCAGCCATAAGGCTTTGCCCGGCGCGTCTGCTCGATGCGCCGGGTCAGCCAACGGCAAAGACGACAGGAGAAGACCATGCCGGCCAAGACCAAGAAGGTTGACGACATTTCCCGCGAAGAGGATTTTCGCGACTATGACGACCGCAATATCGACGAGGGCTGGCCTTATGACGACGCTGCGGGCGCAGGCTCGCGCGCGGTCGATAATACCGCCTATGGCCAGCCGGCAGCGAACTTCGACCTAGAGCGTAATCCGGGCTACCGGATCGAGGATGCGGATGCCGATGGCGCGGAACAGCGCCTCCGCGATGGCATTTTTCCTGAAACGATCGGTCGTGAGGATGCCGACGATCTGGAAGAACGCATCACGGACCGGCTCCTGGAGCTCGACATCGTCGAAATCGATTCGATTGATCTGCATGTCGAAAGCGGCAAGGTAACGCTGGAAGGTGTAGTGGATGAACGCGCGACATCGCAGCGCATCGTCAGAGAGGTCGAAAAGATCGAC
The DNA here is from genome assembly GCF_019430945.1 of Neorhizobium populisoli. Classification (GTDB taxonomy): domain Bacteria; phylum Pseudomonadota; class Alphaproteobacteria; order Rhizobiales; family Rhizobiaceae; genus Neorhizobium; species Neorhizobium populisoli. Next base: position 126,540 of record NZ_JAHYCB010000010.1, read on the forward strand.
GGCGTGCGTGCCATCGTCAATAATTTGAGACTTGCCGGCGTGGACAGCCGCATTCCCAACGAAGACTGATTCTTTGCCGAACGTCAGTTCGCAGCGATCGTGAATTCGGGAGTGCCTTTGAGCGTATTGCTCACGGTGCAGATTTCTTCCGCCATATGGGCGATTTCAGTCTTTTCTTCCCGGCTGAAGTCGCCTTCGATTTTCATGTCGATGATGAAGCGGGTAATCCGCGATGGGCTTTCATGGGCCTTCTCGCCCGCAACGTGAACGTTCACTTCGCGAAACCGATCCAGCATGCCGAGCTTGCTTGCCGCGATGCGGGCGCTCAAGACGAGGCAGGCGGCAAGCGACGAAAACATCAGGTCGAGCGGGTTGAAGCCGACTTCCGACGCACCGGTCACCACATCCACGCTGCCGTTCGTCTCACTGGTCACCTTGGGGTGACCAAGTCTGCCGAGCACCGCAGTTGCGCCGATCGGTCGGACCTTGACCTTAAGTTCCACCATCTTCCTATTCCTGCTTTTCAGAGACGGTTGCTCCGAAAATCTCCTCGAAAGCCTCTCGTAACCGGATATCCACATCCGCCATCATCACTGGCAGGCCGAGGTCGACGAGGCTGGTGACGCCATAGGCGCTGATGCCACAGGGAACGATGCCCGAGAAATGCGAGAGGTCAGGATCGACGTTCAGCGACAGCCCGTGAAAGCTCACCCAGCGGCGCAGACGAATACCAAGCGCTGCAACCTTGTCCTCCGCCATCGTGCCGTCCGGCAGGAGCGGTTTCTCCGGCCGGCGCACCCAGACGCCGACTCGGTCCTCGCGGCGTTCGCCGCGCACGTTCATCATGTCGAGGGTCCGGATGACGAGCTGTTCGAGCGCTGCCACATAGGCGCGCACATCCTGCCGCCGGCGTTTCAGGTCCAGCATCACGTAGGCCACCCGTTGGCCGGGCCCGTGATAGGTATATTCACCGCCGCGGCCGGTGGCGAAGACCGGGAATCGGTCCGGTTCGATGAGATCGGTGGAATTGGCGCTGGTGCCGGCCGTGTAAAGCGGCGGGTGCTCCAGCAGCCAGACAAGCTCGTCCGCCTTGCCGTCGGCGATGTCGGCGACTTCCCGCTCCATCTCGGCGACGGCCTGTTCATAGGGCACAAGGCCATCGGAGATTCGCCAGCGAACCGGCGGGGAGCCGTCTTCAGGCAGCATGGAAAGAGTGAGGTCTGTACGTGTCAGCATGGAAGTTCTTCTGGCAAAAACAAAATGTGCCCGCAAGCCGGGCTTTTGGGGCCATCTTTATATAGGTATTTCCACAGGCAGTTTTTATCCTTCAAAAATGTGTCACGACGCTCTTGTGTACCCAAAATCCTTTTGCTAAATGCTCCCTCGCCGGCGCAAGTCGGATCTACCACGATGCGGTCGTGGCGGAATTGGTAGACGCGCAGCGTTGAGGTCGCTGTGTCGCAAGACGTGGAAGTTCGAGTCTTCTCGACCGCACCAAAACAAACCCGGCTTCGGCCGGGTTTTGTTTTTTCAGGCCTTTTTCGCATTTCGGAACCTTCCGCGATTTAACGTGTTAAGCACTTGCCACGTTTTCGCCATTTTCCACATTGCTCGGCTGCCTTCTTTTTAATACATCGTTAGGCATGGCGAGCATTCAAGGAGCTCGACCCATGCGGTGTGATGAAGGAGACGAAATGGAAGAGACCACCCAGAAATCCTGTTGGGGCGTGACATTCAAGGCGCTCATGGGTTTTGGCGGAGCTTTCGCGCTCGCCTATCTTTTTGGTGCTTTCTGACCCCTTTCGCGATTCTCCGCGTGCTTATCATTCTTATCCGGCCTGTTTTTGCCCGAACGGCGTGGTAATGCTGCCGCGCCGGTTCCATATGAGGCGGTACGGGAGGTAAATGTCGCGGCTGTCAAAGCCGATGTCGGGCAGCCGCGATTGGATCGGCGCCGGCCTGGAATAGCCTCCCGGACACAAGTGATTTTACAGAGCGGATCATCATGTTCCTGTCCGTCTTCGACGTCTTCAAGATCGGTATCGGCCCTTCGAGCTCCCATACGATGGGACCGATGTCGGCGGCGAACCGTTTTCTCGAGCTCATTCTTTCCAACGAATGGCCGCGACCGGCCGGTGCGCATGTGGCGTCACTGAAGGTCAGCCTGCATGGCTCGCTCGCCTTCACCGGCATCGGGCATGGTACGGGCAGGGCGGTCATCCTCGGGCTTGTCGGCGAGGGGCCGGCCAAGGTCGATCCGGATCGCATGGACGAGATCATCGAAGAGGTCGAGCGGACCGGTCGTGTCCAGCCGCCCGGGCATCCGGCTTACGAATTCCAGCCAAAGACCGATCTGATCTTCGACAAGAAGCAGCCCCTACCGGGCCATGCCAACGGCATGAGCTTTTCGGCGCTCGATCGCGACGGCCGGTTGCTGTTGAAGCGGATCTACTATTCGATCGGCGGCGGTTTCGTGGTGACGGATATCGAACTGGAGGCAATGCGCAGCGCCAAGAAGTCGTCCTCCGATTCGCGCGTGCCTTATCCCTTCTCCTCCGCCAAGCAGATGCTCGACATGGCGCGCGGCTCCGGGCTGACAATCGCCCAGATGAAGCGGGCGAACGAGGAGACCAAGCTTGGCGCGGCTGAACTCGATGCCGGCCTGGATGGTATCTGGGACGCGATGAAGAACTGTATCGATCGTGGCCTGAAGGTCGACGGCATCATGCCCGGCGGACTGAAGGTGAAACGCCGGGCGAGGGCGATCCACGACAGGCTGAACGAGGAATGGCGCAGCAACCGCCTCAACCCGCTGCTGGCCAACGACTGGCTCTCTGTCTACGCCATGGCGGTCAACGAGGAGAATGCCGGCGGTGGCCGTGTGGTCACGGCGCCGACCAATGGTGCAGCCGGCGTGATCCCGGCGACGGTGCGCTATTACCTGCATTTCCATGAGGATGCTACACAGGAAGATATTCGCAATTTCCTTCTGACGGCCGCAGCCGTCGGCGGCATCATCAAGCACAATGCTTCGATTTCGGGTGCCGAAGTCGGCTGTCAGGGCGAAGTGGGTTCTGCGGCGGCAATGGCTGCTGCGGGGCTTGCCGCCGTCATGGGCGGTTCGCCCGAGCAGATCGAGAACGCTGCCGAGATCGCGCTGGAGCACCATCTCGGAATGACCTGCGATCCGATCGCCGGGCTCGTGCAGGTGCCCTGTATCGAGCGCAATGCCTTTGGTGCCGTGAAAGCCGTGACCGCCGCCTCGCTGGCGATCAAGGGCGACGGCACGCATCTGGTACCACTCGACGCCTGCATCGAGACCATGCGCCAGACCGGCAACGACATGAGCGAGAAATACAAGGAAACCTCGACGGGCGGTCTCGCCGTCAACGTCGTCGAGTGCTGATTCCTTTTGCCGCTGTGGACGGCGAGGGAGGACGCTTGACCTCCCTCTTCAATGGGTCTTCAAAGAGCGAATGTCTCTTCATCTCTTAAAACTTTGCGTCGGCGCCGATTCCATCCAGGACCTTCAGGAATGGGTGGCGGAAAAGTCGCTGAACGCGATTGCGGCCGGCCTCGAGCCACACAGCGTCCACACAACCCGCATGGTGCCGAAACGTGCCGAGGAGCTCCTGGATGGCGGATCGCTCTATTGGGTGATCAAGGGCCAGGTCATGGCCCGCCAGAAGCTGCTCGACATCGAGACGTTTACCGGCGGCGACGGCATTCAGCGATGCCATCTTCTGCTCGGTCCCGAGGTAATCGAGACCGCATCCCAGCCGAAAAGGCCTTTTCAGGGCTGGCGCTATCTGAAAGACGAAGAAGCGCCGCGCGACCTCGGCAGACTGGGCGAGGACGTTGCGGCGCTTCCTGAATCATTGCGGCGTGAACTCGCCGAACTCGGTCTTCTGTAAGCTGAGGATCAGCGCAGCTTGATGCGAACCGGTGCACGGCCGGCGCGGGTGCCGATATGCAGGTGGATATTCGCTTCCGGCTGTGAATGACGCCAGGCGCGGGCGCCGTGGCTGAGCAAGAGCGTGACCAGATCGCGTGTCTTTTCTTTCGATCGGCTGATGCCGACACCTGCAAGGCGCATTGCTGCCTCATGAAGCGGATTGAGGGCAATGCCCTTGGCTTTCTTCTGCGCGGGCCGGAAGGCGAATTCCGCGCTGTTTTCATTCATTCCCATAGGAAACCCCGTCTACGCTTTACTTTCGAGATTTCTCCGCGCCGAACATCCGGCGCGGGTATTGCGGTATTTTGATCCGATAGAGATCACTGGAGAGAGGCCCAGCAGCTGATGCCCTTCTTTTTCAGAACGTTGCAGGCATCGGTGGCATCTTTCTGGTCATCGAAGCCGCCGAAGCGGGCGCGGTAGATCTGTTCGCCATTGCTGGAGAAGGCGACAGTGAAAGGTTTGGCGGAACGCAATACCTTGCCGCCTTTATCCTGCGCATTCTGCAGGAGATCCTGAGCCATTTTCTGGGTCGGAGACGCACCGATCTGGATCACCCAACCGTTCGGGCCAACGGCCTGCTGAACCGGCTTGGACGAAGGCCTGGTGGATGCGGTCGTCACATCATCGACGGTGCCACGGCCGGCACGGCGCGGAGAGACGTCTTCGCTACGCTCCGGAATGTATTCCGGCGCCGGGGTAGGGACGGCTGCAACGCTTGCGGTTGCCGGAGCAATCATGGCCTGGCTGATGACTTTCTTGGCTTCCGGTTCCGCCGCATAAGCAACGGCAGACGAAGCGATAGGCTCTTCATTGTAACGGGCGCCTGGCTTCGGACCGGCATTCGGCAGATCGAAGGCGGCAGCCATCTGGCGCGCTTCGGACTGCGTGGCGGTCACGGCCGGCGCCGAGCGAACCGGAGCAGACGGCATCGGCGCGGTCGGGGCTGCCTGAGCAATCAGGTTCGAGCTGCCGCCGCGGGAGGCCTGCGGGAGATATTCGGCGACGAGCTTGCGCATGCTGCTGTCACGGGCGGCGCTGGAGCGGCCACCGAGGATGACGGCGACGATCGAGCGGCCATCGAGCTGTGCGGATGTGGCGAGGTTGCTGCCGGCAGCACGGGTATAACCCGTCTTGATGCCGTCGACGCCCGAAACCGTGCCGACGAGGCGGTTGTGATTTCCGATGACCTGCCTGCCGAAGGTGAAGCTGCGGATGGCGAAGTAACCGTAATACTGCGGGAAATGCTGGCGGAGAGCGATGCCGAGACGAGCCTGATCGCGGGCCGTCGTCATCTGCGCGGTGTTGGGCAGGCCGTTGGCGTTGCGATAGCTGGTGCGGGTCATGCCGAGCGCGCGGGCTTTGCTTGTCATCAGCTGCGCGAAACGATCTTCGGAGCCGCCGATCAGTTCGCCAAGGGCAGTCGCCATGTCGTTTGCAGACCGCGTTACCATGGCGCGGATCGCCTGGTCGACATTGACGGCACCGCCGGGACGAACGCCAAGCTTGGTCGGCGGCTGGGATGCAGCGTGTGCGGAAACCGGTACGGGAGTGTCGAGGCGGATGCGACCTGCTTCCAGCGCTTCGAACGTCATGTAGGCGGTCATCATCTTGGTGAGCGATGCGGGATAACGCAGGCCATCCGGATCTTCGCCGTACAAGACCTTGCCGGTTTTGGCATCAACGACAATCCCGGCATATTTCGGCGCGCTCTGCGCATGAGCCGTCGTAAGGGCTGAAGCCGCCAGAACAATACCCACAAAGAAGCCGAGAATTCGCCTCGGAGACGTCGCGCCATCCTTGTGGAAGGAAGCAGAGAACATTTTCTTAGACACTGCCGCACTCATCGCTTGCATCATTTTCTTACCCACGTCCGGACGCTCCCCCGTCGCAGCCGTTGTCCGACAATCTAAGAGAACAGCGTTACCAAGAGGTTTATGATGAATGGCGGCTTGCCACGTTATGCCGCATTTTACGCATCATTTAAGGGATTTCCGCCCGTCCGCGGTTACTACCTGGCCAACCGGTTTTCGACAAAAAGCCGAACTGCAGCATCAATATGTTGCCAGTCGGGCAGAAGCGCGCTGGAGAATCGGTAGAGCACGGTGAGGTCCTGGCCAATATGAATATCGCGCTGGCAATCGCCGCTATTCGGCCGCTCGCCGGCGGCAGGCAGAAGGCAGCGGACCACGTAATCGGGCTGACCATCCCGCGGTGCGGTGAGGATGATCTCGTTGCCGTAACCGGAATCGGCACGCAGGTGATGAAGCGTCAGGCCGAAATTGACCGGCTGCGCGGCGCCGTCGAACAGATTGGTATAAATGGGATCCAGCCGGCCGGACATGTCGCGGGACATGGTGCTTTGCGAAAACTGCAGGAAAATCAGGGCGGAGGATTGGCCGACGTCATCGAATCGCTGCCTGAGGCCGGCGCTGTATCCCTGCATTTCGGGCCAGGTCAGATAGAGGTCGACCCGTTCTGCGGTACCCGACTGGCGCTGGTCGCGAAAGCGAATCGTATTGGCGAAGAGCGTCAGCTTGTCGAGGCCGATCTGGACTGCAAACTGCTCGGTGCTGTCGGTATGGCCCGCAAGCGCGATCCGTTCACCGAACCAGCGTCCGCCGATGCTGATTCCGATGGTCAGGAGGGCGAGTACCGCGACAACGGCTGTCAGCCGGTAGACGAAACGGCTGGAGATCAGCGGTTCTTCTTCCGTGATCGATGGATTGGGGGCTGGAGCTGCCATGACCTGCGTTCCGTGTTCGTTTGGACGATTCGCTATGCTCCGGATTGGAACAGGAACGCGATACAGGTGCGGGCAGGCGAATGACGGCAGTCTGGCGATTTGCGGTTAATGTTTTGTTAATGAAAACGAAAGGCGGCCGCCGAACATCATGATCGCGGCCGCCATGGGGAGACGTAATACTCGGCTTACTTGCTGACGGAGCTGACGGCGGTGGCGCGGCCGTCCTGCAGCTTGACCCAGCGGGCTGGATCATCCTGCGCCTGGCGCTTGAGATAGGTATATTCGGTATCGGTCCAGAGCATGACCTTGTTGCGCATGTTGTCGAGCACGAAGTCGCCGCGGTCGGTGCGCACGGTCAGCACGGCATGGCCTTCGCCATTCGGCTGGAGCACGACGGTGATCAGCAGGTCGGAAGGATCGAAACCCTTCTTCATCAGCATCTTGCGCTTCAGCAGAACGAAATCCTCGCAATCGCCGACGGTGCGGGGATAGGCCCAGCGCTCTTCGACGCCGTAGATTTCCTGGTCGGTCATCGGCGTGATCGACGTATTGACCGTATAGTTGACGTCGAGAAGCGTGCGCCAGCGATCTTCGGTCAGCGCCAGCGGACCTGCGTCCGTATAGGTCTTCGCACATTCGCTGACATAGGTCTGGCAGAACTCATAATGGCCGAGCGGCGGGTTGGCATTGCCGATGATACGCATTGCGCCAGCCGGCATGCCGAAGGAGTTTCCGGCAGAAACGAGTGCCACGAAAGCAGCGGCTGCGGCGAGTTTCAGTCCCTTGCTGTATTTCATTTTTTTGTCTCCCCGTTGTTGGGAAGACATTGCCAGACAGGGTTTGATCGACCGCAAAATCTCGTAGTAAAATCAAACTCTTATTTGAATTCAATTTGACTAAAACATGCGTCAAATACGCATCTCATTTTTCTAAAATACCGCGCAAATTTGCCGCGTATTTTCATAAAATTGGACCTATTCGGCGGTCCATCGACGCGCGTTTTCGCGCTATGACGTTGAATGATCGGCAGTTTTGGACTTTGTGGCGAGAGCGGCCGAGGCTGCCATCGGCTGTCGGTAAGCCCCTGTTTTGCACGACTTCGATCGCCTCGATGCCATTCGAATGCGTCTTCGAGGCGCTTGAACGAGCAGAAATCCGTGTTTTAGAACCTCGAAAAAAGTGCCGAAAGAGCACATTTTTTCGAAAAAAAGTTCGTTTTGATACAGGCGACCCGTTTCGGGCACGGATTTGGTGGGCCCGCGGAAGTTTTAGAAACGAAAAAGGGCGGCCGAGGCCACCCTTTTCTGGATCCAAATGATCGCTGTTGAGGTAATCAGAGGAATTCGGTGAGGGTCTCGCGTGACTGCACGGAGTTGAACTCGATCGCCACGCCTTCCATGAAATGGCGGACGACACGGCCACGCATGTTGCCGAGCCGCACAGGCGTGCCAAGTGCAGGGCGAATATCGATATCGACCGCCGCGCCCGACAGCGAAAGGTCCATGATGCGGCAGGCATAACGACGGCCGTCGTCGAGCGTGATCTCGCAACGGGTGCTGCGCGGCGTCAGACGGTCGTGGCGGCGATCCTCAGGCAGGCCGAGTTCGTGCTTGTTGGCAATCCAGGTCAGCTGCGCCGCGAGCTTTTCGCGCTTGCGGTCGGTCGCGTTGATCGACATCACGAAACCGGTGTTCGACAGGCTGAGGACGGTGCCTTCCAGTCTGCCGATATGATCGAGATAAGCGATGACGCGTTCGCCTGCGATCGGACGGCCGACGCAGGTGAAAGATACATCACCCGGCGACATGTCGACGACGTTGCAGGGAAACTCCTCGTGAGTTGCAAGCATCAGCCGACCCGGGATGTTCACAGACACACGCTGGAAGGCTCTCTGGGCCTGAGGTGGCTGGGCGGAGGGTGTCTGCGAGGATTGGAAAGAGTACATCTACGGAAGCTTTTCTCTGAGAGAAACCTGTTAAAGAGATAGCGCGCTGCGGTTAACAGAAGGTTTGGGCGCTATCGAACGTTGAGCCGCGCAATGCCGCGATTTAAGTGATTATGATCAAATGCGACGGTCAGGGAAGATGCGGCGCAGGCGTTCGCCAAGGCCGCGCTGGTCGGCAATGACCGGCATGCCGAAATGTGAGACGTCGCCGGTCAGGAAGGTCCAGTTGTCGAGTGCCAGGCCTTTGACTGGCAGTTCCGTTTCCGGATAGCGGTCCGTCTGCGGCAGGAGAGCACCCAGGACCCTGTCGCTTCTCTCATGTTCCGACGATTTCATCGGCAGGAGCAGCATTTCATGGGGATGGCGATATTTTCCATTCACCGCGTCGACTTCGATATGCGCCGGCACCTCGTCATGAATGACATTATGAACGATCTCGACGGAACGCCGGTAGTCGCTCGTCAACCACATCTCGGCAAATGCCGCTCCACGGAATTCACGGGCGAACAGGTCACAGATTCGGGTGCCCGCCAGGCGGAAACTGGGCACGCCGTCCGCGTCGTTTGCTGCAATAAAAAGATAGGGCAGCAGATGACGCAGGGCCGCCGGATCGATTTCGGTGCGCAGAGGGGCAGGGCGATCGCGCTTGATATTGATCCAGTAGTCGAAGACTGCCCGGCTGGCCTGGTTCCGCATCCGCACTCACCTGTCACATTCTGATGCAGATCGCGCCTCATGCACGATCGGTTCTGATCATTCAGCGAAAACCGTGCCACAGGCAGGCTAATAGGGTTAGTGGATGGTTAATTCTCGATGCATTGGCCGGCGGCCGGCGACATTCTGCCGTGCTTCCCTTTGGTCGGTCGCTCCTATATGCCTTGCGGAACATTCTGGATGGACGGACAGCGATTTTGACGAACAGCGATAACGGCCCCGATTTTGTAGACGGACCGGAGAGGGACGAAGGGGAAAGAGAAACTTCACCGCCGGTATTTAACCTGCCACGGAGCATCGTCGTCACGCTCGCGCTGCTGATCGTTATCTTCGTGGTGCAGGAATACCTGCTCGATGCCGATATGCGGGCCTATTTCGTCATAACATTCGCGTTTACGCCGGTGCGCTATATCTATCCTTTGGCGGATCAAGGGTTCGAATGGCTCTGGACACCTTTCACCTATTCGCTGCTGCATGGCGGCATCGAGCATATTGTCTTTAACTCGCTCTGGCTGATGGCCTTCGGCGCCCCGGTTGCCAGACGTTTCGGCGCATTGCGCTATACGCTGTTCTGGATTTTTTCGGCAGTCGCAGCGGCATTCTTCCATGCGGCGCTGAACTGGGGCGATCAGACCCTGTTAATCGGCGCCTCGGGTGTCGTCTCGGGGCTGATGGGCGCCGCCTGCCGTTTCGCCTTTCCCGGCAGGCGCGGATACGATCGCACCCATGGTCATCTTTATCCGCGCCAGTCGATAGCAGGTGCCTTCCGCAATCGCACGGTCGTCACCTTTTCCGCCATGTGGTTCTTCGGCAACCTGCTGATCGCCTTCGGCGTGTCGCTGTTCGGTGCGGATGTCGGGCCGATCGCATGGGATGCGCATATTGGTGGCTTCCTGTTCGGCTTTCTGCTGTTCGGCCTGTTCGATCCTCTGCCGGCCGCGGCGCATCTGCCTTTCACGCGGTCTTGATCTGGCCTTGACCTCGCCCTAACATCCATCAGATGCGGTGAATTGCTGCATGGCGCCTTCCGGAGGAAGGTTGGCGCCGACCGGTGGTGCGAGGAGAGAACCATGGCAATAGTCGTCAAGAACATGCTCGATGCCAAAGGCCGCGACGTAGTGACCGTCGGGCCGGACAAGACGCTTCTGGAAGTCGCCGACATTCTCAACAGCAAGAAGATCGGTGCCGTGGTGATTACCGGCATGGAAGGCCGGATATCTGGCATCTTTACCGAGCGCGACCTGGTGCGGGCCATTGCCAGCAAGGGGCCATCTGTGCTCGACCAGCCGGTCAAGTCGGCAATGACCACCGCGGTGACGCGCTGTCGGGAAGAGACGACCGTCGATGAGTTGATGGGAATGATGAGTTCCGGACGTTTTCGTCACGTGCCCGTCGAACACGAAGGCAAACTGGCCGGCATTATTTCAATCGGCGACGTGGTGAAGTCGCGTATCCGCGAGGCCGAACTCGAAGCCGAGCAGATGAAGGCCTATATCGCCGGCTGATTTTTTTGAAAGCCTCGCTGGGTGCGAGGCTTTCGAACAGATTCGTGGACTTCGCCTTCATTTGATGGAGGCGACCTAACCTTATCGTGCGAAAACGTCCTGCATACGCTTCAGCGCGGCGATCTGTGCGATGGTTTCATTATATCCGCGATCTATCGCTTCGCCGGCCCGGTGGAACTCGGACATGCCGATATCGCCGACGCGCGGGTGCAGCGCCAGATCCGGCGGGTCGCCCGCGAGCCTCGCGCGGGAAATCCGTTCCTGGATGATGTTGAAGGCCTGCACCATGGTGCCGGCAACCCCGGTCCGCACATTGTTGTCGACTTGCTTGCGACGGCCGTCATCGATCGGCTGGACGCTGGCATTGTGTTTCACCACCGCCGAGCGGCCATAGATGTCGTAGTTCAGGTTAACCGCCACGACGAGCGGCTGTTCATAGGCGCGGCAGACCGAAGTTGGAACCGGGTTGACCAAGGCGCCATCGACCAGCGTGCGATTGTTGCATTTAATCGGCTCGAAAATGCCGGGCAGGGCATAGGATGCGCGCAGGGCGGTAATCAGCGAGCCGCTGGAAATCCAGACCTCGTGGCCGCTATGCAGCTCCGTCGCCACCGATACGAACGGCCGATCGAGGTCCTCGACATTCAGGCCATCCAGATGTTCCTGCATGCGCTTGGTCAGTCGCAGCCCACCGAGCAGGCCCGCACCACCGATAGTAAGGTCGAGGAAACCGGCAATCCGCCGCATAGTGAGCGAGCGGGCGAAGGTTTCGAGCTCATCGAGCTTGCCGGCGAGATAACAGCCGCCGACGAGAGCACCAATCGAGGTGCCCGCAATCATGCCGACTTCGATGCCCGATTCATCCAGCGCACGCAGCACGCCGATATGCGCCCAGCCACGAGCGGCGCCGCCACCCAGCGCGAGAGCGAGTTTGGCTTTTCGGGGAGCTTCGATGATTTCGGGAGGCTTGGGCTCGATAACTTGCGTGCCGCCTGCCTCGGCAGGCGCCGCGTGTGGATCATGACGATTCCAACCCCAGTTCAGCATCGATAAACACCCTCCAAGGCTGAACACTACCCCGTCTGACGATTAAACGCCTTCAGGAGTTTCGAAATCGTTTATTCCGATGGGACGTGGCGAAAAACGAGGCAGATGCCCAATTGGTTCCCTTGGGAACCAAGGCCGCAGGCGAAGAGCCGGAGAGACCACAACGCCTTGAATTCCCTAGCCGGAGTAAACCGTATCGGGATCAAAATGGCGGTGATCGTCGGTGATTGCAAGGACAGCCTTGCTGTCACTTTTCGTTACCGTGCGATAGAAACAGGAGCGGCGTCCCGTATGGCAGGTGGCATCGTGTCCGGCGACCGAAACCTTCAGCCAGACGGCGTCCTGATCGCAGTCGGTGCGCAATTCATGGACGGTCTGCAGATTGCCGGAGGATTCGCCCTTCTTCCAGATTTTGTCCCGCGAACGGCTGTAATAATGGGCAATGCCGGTTTCGATCGTCAGCGCCAGCGCTTCTGCATTCATATGCGCCACCATCAGCAACTCGCCATCGTGAACATCCGTCACGACGGCGGTTACCAAGCCATTGGCATCGAATTTGGGCGTGAAGGCACCTGCGCCTTCCAGAACCGCCTTGTCGGCGGATGGCTTTTCGAACGGGATCGACATTTTGGCCAGCTTCTCAGCGGTTGCGGGCGAGCGTGAAGAACCGGGCCTGTTCGGCGGCATTCGCCTTGAACTCGCCGGTGAAGGTCGTCGTCAGCGTATGCGAACCCTGCTTCTGCACGCCGCGCATTTCCATGCACATATGCTCGGCTTCGATCATCACGGCGACGCCGCGCGGCTGCAGGGTCTCGTCGATCGCGCTGGCGATCTGTGCCGTCAGATTTTCCTGCGTCTGCAGGCGACGGCCGAAGATCTCGACGACGCGGGCGATCTTGGAGAGACCAAGGACGCGGCCCTTCGGCAGATAGGCGACATGCGCCTTGCCGATGATCGGCAGCATGTGATGTTCGCAATGGGAGAAGAACGGGATATCGCGCACCAGGACGATATCGTCGTAACCGGACACTTCTTCGAATGTGCGGCCGAGAACTTCTTCCGGAGACTGCTCGTAACCGCCGAACAGTTCGCCGTAAGCGGCTGCAACGCGCTTCGGGGTATCGAGCAGGCCTTCGCGCGCCGGGTCGTCGCCGGCCCAACGGAGCAGAACGCGAACGGCGTCTTCTGCCTCTTGCTGGCTCGGGCGGGCCTGCGTTTCCTTCGAGGCCGGGAAGTTCTTCACAATGGCATCCATCTATCGTCTCCCGATGCGGTTCAAGGCCGCATCCGACTGGCTTTACTCATGGACTGTCCGAAGCGCGACTATGATATGGGCATAGGGGCGGCTGATTTTTGGGCAATCCGGGGCTATCTGACCCCTCAGGCGCGTTTTTACAAGATATCCTATTTCGAAATCGGTAGGATTTCGTGAAAACATCGTTTCTTGATGACCCTGCGCCGACATCACATATAATTGCCAGAACCCCTTTGTGATAGTCCGCGGGACGGGACACAGTGTTCAGATTCCGACCTCAAGGACTGCAAGCGAGCCTCCATGGACGATATCTACAACAGCAAGATCCTCGAATTCGCCGGCAACATTACCCATGCGGGCGCGCTGCCGGATGCGGATGCGAGTTCGGAAAAACATTCGAAACTCTGCGGTTCGAAAGTGCGCGTCTATCTCAAGATGGATGGGGATACCGTGAGTGACTTTTCCCATGAAGTACGCGCCTGTGCGCTCGGGCAGGCTTCTTCTTCAATCATGGCGCGGCATGTGATCGGCGCAACGTCCGCCGAATTGCGCAAGGCGCGTGAGGACATGCTCGCCATGCTGAAAGAAGGCGGCGAGGGGCCGGAAGGCCGGTTTGAGGACATGCGGTATCTGAAGCCGGTCCAGGACTACAAGGCGCGGCATCCTTCGACCATGCTGACTTTTGATGCAGTGGTGGATGCGATCGATCAGATCGAGGCGAAGCAGTTGGTTGCTGCTGGGTGATTGGTGGAGTGACGTTGGAGCTTGCGGCTACCCCCCTCTGGCCTGCCGGCCATCTCCCCCACAAGGAGGGAGATTGGATGGGGCACGATCGTCCGTCCCTCTCTCGTGCTGATTCAACTCACTACAGTGATGCCAAACTTGGAGCGGTGCACTGGCCACGAGTCGATCTCCCCACCTGTGGGGGAGATGCCCGGCAGGGCAGAGGGGGGCGGACACGGTATGACGGTAGATGGGAAGAGACCTCCTTGGAGCGCTCCTGATGTGCGACGCTCGCGACTGTCAACACCCTAAGGAACGCCCGCTCCAAAACCACTCCCGCAACTGGTCCGGCCGATTCGGCAAGACGCCTGACCGACTCATCGGCATGGGGCTGATCCGCCTCTACCAGTTGACACTTTCCGGCTTCATCGGCAATTCCTGCCGCCATATCCCGACCTGTTCTGAATTTGGCTACGAGGCGGTCGCTCGTCACGGGCTCTGGCCAGGCGGCTGGATGACGCTGTTTCGCGTTTCGCGATGCGGGCCGGGTGGCACCGGCGGGCTTGATCCAGTGCAGGAAAGACTTGAGGACCGCCAGCACTGGTGGACGCCATGGCGTTATTGGCGCGGTCACCGCAAAGAGACCGGCATATGATCTATGTAGCATTGCTCTACAGCATCGTTCTCGGCGGCGGCAAACGGGTCGTCATGAGCGAACTCCGCGAGATGGCGGAAGGGCTCGGCTATCAAAACTGCTGGACACTGGTCTCTACCGGCAATCTGGTGTTCGAGGCGGACGAGTCGCCGATTGGCGATATCGAAAGCAGGCTTGAGACGGCCTTCAAGCAGCGTTTCGGCAAACATGTCGATATTCTCGTACGTTCTGGCCCCGACTGGCTGAAACTTTCCGCCAGCAATCCCTTTCCCGGCCGCGAGGGTTCGGAGATCGGCGTGCGGGTCATGCGCGAGCCGCTGGCGGAAAGCGTCATCGGCCTTCTCGAAAAGCACCGCACCGATGAGAAGATCGCCATCATCAACGGCGATCTCTGGGTCGATTTTGGCGGGCAGGCGAGCGAGACGCGGCTTCTCTCGGCGCTGACGACGAAGAAGCTCGGCATCGGCACGATGCGCAATGCCAATACCGTTATCCGGCTCGCCGAAATGATTAGCTGAACGGCCGCTTGCCTTTACTAAAACACGAAAAACCGCTATCAGCCGCACCGCGTAGCGGGCTGATTTTTCGCCCGAGGCGTTCCCATATTTATTCCAACACCACCCGCATTCGTTGGCGGGACTGGACAGGAGAAAGACATGTCCCAATCCGTTTCCCTTACTTTTCCCGATGGCTCCGTCCGTGTTTACGACGCCGGCACGACCGGCCGTGACGTCGCGGAAGGCATTTCTAAGTCGCTTGCCAAGAAGGCTGTCGCAGTGTCGATCAACGGCACCGTGCAGGACCTCACCGACCCGGTGACTGACGGCACGATCGCGATCATCACCCGCACCGACCCGCAGGCGCTGGAGCTGATCCGGCACGACGCCGCCCACGTGATGGCAGAAGCCGTGCAGGAGCTGTGGCCCGGTACGCAGGTCACGATCGGCCCGGTGATCGAGAACGGATTCTATTACGACTTTGCGCGCGAGACTCCTTTCACGCCGGAAGATCTGCCAAAGATCGAGGCGAAGATGAAGGAGATCATCGGTCGCAACAAGCCGTTCACCAAGCAGGTCTGGTCGCGCGACAAGGCCAAGGAAGTGTTTGCTGCGAAGGGCGAGGACTACAAGGTCGAGCTCATCGATGCGATCCCGGCGGATCAGGACCTGAAGATCTATTATCAGGGCGACTGGTTCGATCTTTGCCGCGGCCCGCATATGGCCTCCACTGGCCAGATCGGCACGGCCTTCAAGCTGATGAAAGTTGCCGGCGCCTATTGGCGTGGCGATTCGAACAACGCGATGCTGACCCGCATTTACGCGACGGCCTGGGCGAGCCAAGAAGAGCTCGACCAGTACCTGCACGTTCTGGCCGAGGCGGAGAAGCGCGACCATCGCAAGCTCGGCCGCGAAATGGATCTGTTCCATTTCCAGGAAGAAGGCCCGGGCGTCGTATTCTGGCATGGCAAGGGCTGGCGCATGTTCCAGTCGCTGGTCTCCTACATGCGTCGCCGGCTGGCCGGCACCTATGAGGAAGTCAACGCGCCGCAGGTTCTAGATGCCTCGCTCTGGGAGACTTCCGGCCACTGGGGCTGGTACCAGGAGAACATGTTCGCGGTGAAATCCGCTTATGCCTTCACGCATCCGAAGGACGAGGAAGCGGACAACCGCGTCTTCGCGCTGAAGCCGATGAACTGCCCGGGTCACGTGCAGATTTTCAAGCACGGCCTGAAGTCCTATCGCGAACTGCCGATCCGTCTCGCAGAGTTCGGCTTGGTGCATCGTTACGAGGCTTCCGGCGCGCTTCACGGCCTGATGCGCGTACGCGGCTTCACGCAGGACGATGCGCATGTGTTCTGCACCGACGACCAGATGGCGGCCGAGTGCCTGCGCATCAACGACCTGATCCTGTCGGTCTATGAGGATTTCGGGTTCAAGGAAGTCGTCGTGAAGCTTTCCACCCGTCCGGAAAAGCGCGTCGGCACCGATGCGCTCTGGGATCGTGCCGAATCCGTCATGCTGGACGTCCTGAAGACGATCGAGGCGCAGTCCGGCGGACGCATCAAGACCGGCATTCTGCCGGGCGAGGGCGCGTTCTACGGTCCGAAGTTCGAATATACGCTGAAGGACGCGATCGGTCGCGAATGGCAGTGTGGCACCACGCAGGTCGACTTCAACCTGCCGGAGCGGTTCGGCGCGTTCTATATCGACCAAAACTCGGAAAAGACTCAGCCGGTGATGATCCATCGCGCCATCTGCGGCTCGATGGAACGTTTCCTCGGCATCCTGATCGAGAACTTCGCGGGCCATATGCCGCTGTGGATCGCCCCGACCCAGGTCGTCGTTGCGACGATCACCTCGGATGCGGACGATTACGGCCGTGAGGTTGCGGAAGCGCTTCGCGATGCGGGCATGGTCGTCGAGACCGATTTCCGCAACGAGAAGATCAACTACAAGGTCCGCGAGCACTCGGTCACCAAGGTGCCGGTCATCATCGTCTGCGGCAAGAAGGAAGCGGAAGAGCGTTCGGTCAATATCCGCCGCCTCGGCTCCCAGGCACAGACCTCAATGACGCTGGACGAGGCGATCGCCTCGCTCTCGCATGAGGCGACGCCGCCGGATGTGCTGCGCAAGCAGGAAGCCAAGAAGGCCGCCAAGGCTGCCTGATTTTAAGAGACGGCGTCCGGAGTGATCCGGGCGCCGTTTTCGGCTGTCATGTCGACGCAACAATTCGGTGACAATGTCATCGCGCGGTCATATTCCGCGGAGACAGCCTTGCGATTTGATCAGCTTTCCTATGCCAGTGAACGGGACCCGCGCATCAAGCGCTGGCTCATCCGTTCAATAGAGGGCCTTTCGGGTCGCGACCGTTATGCGCGGCTCTACGATATCTGGCGGACGGATATCATCGGCAAGAGCGACCGGGTGTTCGGCAAGATGCTGGACCTCATCGACGTCCGTCTCAATATCGTCGGAGACTGGCCGCCGCCGGGCCTTGGCGATGCGCCGCTGGTCATCGTTGCAAATCACCCCTTCGGCATTGGTGACGGCATTGCTGTTCTGGCAATCGCCGAGCAGCTTGGTCGGCCCTTCCGCGTTCTCATCCATAGCGAATTGCTCAAGGTGCCGGAAATGGAGCCTTATTCGCTGCCGGTGTCCTTCGAGGAGACCAAGGAGGCGGTGGCGCTCAATCTGAAGACTCGTCACGAGGCGGTGAGGCTTCTGAAGGAAGGCACGACGATCATCATCTTTCCGGGTGGCGGAGTGGCGACAGCTAAAAAGGGTTTCGGCCGCGCCGAAGACCTGCCCTGGAAGATTTTTCCGGCAAAGCTCGTGCATGCCGCCCGCGCCAATGTTGTGCCGATCTATTTCGAAGGGCAGAACGGTCCGCTTTTTCATATCGTCAGCCGGATTTCGCTGACGCTGCGCCTGTCGCTTCTGATCCGCGAATTCAAGCGGCTTTCCGGCTCGACGATCCGCGCCCATGTCGGCACGATGATGACCTGGGATGAGATGTCCGCGATCACCGATCGTAAGGACTTGCTCGTCACGCTCTATGACGCGGTTTTTCGCATGCGGCGGGAGCAGGTGAAAGAGCGCCAGAGACGTAGGGCTTAAATGAGATATCGCGCCTAGTTGCGATCGGTCGCAGTGGTATTGGCGACCTGGGCCGGATTGCGCAGCAGCACTTCGACCTCGGTATTGCGGCCTGCCTTCACGGTGAAGGAGCGCTGGTAGATCTTGTTCTTGTTCCGGGCGACGGCGAGATATTCGCCTTCCGACAGGACCATGGTCGAAAACGCGCTGACGCTTTCGTTGACGATGTCGCCTGCAGCCGTCAGCACCGACCAGGCCGTATCGGCGATCGCTTCGCCGCCGGGCTGCGAGACGAGCTTCAGCGTGATCTGGGCGGCGCGGTGCTGCATCACCACCTGGGTGAGCTTGCCGGATTCGACCTGGATATCGGCGCGAACAACGGCGTTGATGTCGCCATATTCCGAGACGACGTGATAGGTGCCGGCATTCAGCCGCACGATCGTACTGGGCTTGACATCGGCCATGACCAGCGCGCGGTCGCCATGGTCGCGTACTTCCGAGGAGTAGATCGAGAAGCTGAGCTGAGCGGGCGGAATTCGCTGGTCGGTACCGGAGACGGCGTTCAGCACGAAGCCGCCGGCATCGAGCACCAGCGTCTGTTTGGTAACGCTGCCAGTTTCAGGGACGGTGAGTTTCTTGGTGACGCCGGCGCGGCCGAAGGCGCAGTTGACGAAATAGTCACCCGGGGCAAGCTGGAAGGCGGCCGATCCGCCCTCGGAACTGGCGACCAGCGGCAGTTTGCCGTCTTCGCCCGCCAACGGGCTGAACACCCGCCAGACGAGGCCTTCCTGCATGACGTCGCCATCCTTGGTCAGCTTGGCGTCGAAGGAGACGTCCCTAGCGATGATGCCGGGCGGTCCGCCGGGAAGCGCCGAGAAGGCATTGAGCTTCGGCATCTTCGCGGTACTGTCCAGCTGCTTGAAGTTCTTGAACGCGTCCTCTTGAGCCGAAGCCGCGAATGCACAGCCGAGCATGATGGCTCCGGCGAAGATCCAGCGGACAGCGGAGGAAGAACCTGACATCTGTTGTGTACCGGTTGACTCTTGTTTTCTGAAAGGTCACTTGAAGACCAACGGCAAGGCAATTTCAAGACCTCCCCAACGCATCCAGCTCCGATTGAAAGATTTGATCATGCAAAATGACGTTAAGCTCATCGATTTCCTGCGCGACAGGCATTCCACCCCGGTTGCCCAGATGAAGGAACCGGGACCGTCGCAGGAAGAGCTGGACGCGATTCTCACCTTTGCGACGCGCGTTCCGGACCATGGCAAGATCGCCCCGTGGCGCCTGACCGTCTATCGCGGCGACGTGCGCAAGACGCTTGGGGAGCAGTTTCTGGCGATCGCGTCGAAAAAGGCGCCTGATATGACCGACCCGGCGAAGGAAGCCGAGCTTATCCGCTTCAGTCGCGCGCCGCTCGTCGTCGGCGTCATCAGCACGGCCGCTCCGCATGCCAAAATCCCGGAATGGGAACAGGTGCTGTCAGCCGGCGCGGTCTGCCTCAACATGGTCATGGCGGCGAGCGCCCATGGTTTCGTCGCCAACTGGCGTACCGAATGGGTTGCCTATGACGACGAGGCGCTGGCGCTGCTCGGCGTCAAGGAAGGCGAGAAGGTCGCGGGCTTCATCCATATCGGTTCGAGCGATTTCCCGACGCCGGATCGCCCGCGGCCGGAGCTTTGGCAGATCGTCAGCTATATCGGCGAGAACTGATCGCCGATGTTCTACACCACCGACACCAACCAGCATGGGCTGAAGCACGATCCGTTCAAGGCGATCGTAGCACCTCGTCCGATCGGCTGGATCGGCACGAAGGGCAGGGACGGTTCGTTGAACCTCTCCCCCTATTCGTTCTTCAACATCATTTCCGACAAGCCGAAAATGGTGATGTTCTCCTCCGCAGGCCGCAAGCACAGCCTGCGGAATGCCGAGGAAACCGGTGTCTTCACGGCAAGCCTTGCAAGCCGGCATCTGTCCGAACATGTCAACGCGTCGTCGGCGCCGGTCGATTACGGCGTCAGCGAGTTCGAGATTGCCGGCCTGACCGCAAAGATGGCTGAGCTGATCGATGCGCCGTATGTGGCAGAAGCTCATACCGTGCTGGAATGCCGGGTGACGGATGTCGTCAATCCGAAAGATTTGGACGGCGCTGCTTCCGAATCCTTCATGGTCATCGGCCAGGTTATCGGCATCCATATCAGCGAAGAGATCCTTCGTGACGGCCGGATCGACATGGGCCTCGCACGGCCGATCGCCCGCATGGGGTATCGAGACTACGCCGATGGTGGCTCGGATGTTTTCGAGATGACGCGGCCACCAGGCGCCGGCGGCTGAGGTTCTTCAACATATCCGTGATTCCCGTTCGCCGCATGTTGTGCCGGCGAACGTGTTTTGGGAAATGCCTGTTGATGCGACTCGGTGGCAGGCAACCGACATGCTCCGGTAAAGACTGTCATCTGGAAGCGCATAGCCGGCTCAAAATGCGCCGGCTTTCACGATTTCAAACACTTCGCCCCCGTTAAGAAACGTGGTGAACCAATCTTAAACTTTTTCGACTTAGCCTGATCTCAGCCAGTCATAAAGCAATGGACCGAAATCCGGTCAAAACTGGCGATGTAGTATCGGGGCCGAGTGTGATCGTAGAGGCTTTTCTTCGCTGGGCGGAAACGGCAAGGGTGACTGACCGCGCCAAGGCGGCCAATGCGCTTGCACGCGCCTTCCTTCATTCCGGCATGGACGGCGAACAGCAGCGTGCCGCATCGCTTGCAATGACCTATCTGCTCGACGACCCGTCGCCGCGGGTTCGCCTGGCGCTTGCCGAAGGCCTTGCGGATGCCAATGAAGCGCCGCGCGCCGTCATCGTATCGCTTGCGGAAGACCAGCCGGAAATCGCCTGCACGGTGATCGCCCGCTCGCCGGTACTGACGGAAGGCGACCTCGTCGATCTCGCAGGCCGCAGCGACGGGCTGACGCGCGGGCTGATTGCCTCCCGCCCGCATCTGTCGCGCGGCGTAGCTGCTGCGATTGCCGAAATCGGCGATGAAGCGGAGATCTGCATTCTTCTGGAGAATGTCGACGCCTCGATCACGCGCATTTCCTTGCGGCGGATCGCCGAACGGTTCGGTCATTGCTGCGAAGTTCGTAATCTACTCCTGGAGCGGGACAGCCTGCCGGCGGATGCCCGGCATATGCTGGTCAGCCATATCACCGCTGCCTTGACGAATTCCGGCCTGGTACGCACCACGATGGCAGCTTCCCGCATAGATCATCTGACGCGGGAAGCCCGCGAGACGGCGGCGGTGACGATTGCCGGAACGGTTGCGCAGGACGAAATCCCGGGCCTCGTCGACCATCTTCGCACCGACGGCCGTCTGACGCCTGCCTTCCTCATCCATGCGCTCTGCACGGGCAAAGTGGATTTCTTCGCTGGCGCGATGATGTCGCTCTCCGGTCTCGACGACCGCCGGGTGCGCAGCATTCTGGCAACCGGGCGGATGCATGCCGTTCGCGCGCTGTTCGAGGCCTCCGGCCTCGGACGCGATATAGCGGCAGTTTTCGTCGAAGCGGTCTTCCTCTGGCGCAAGGCTTCTGCAGCGGGGACGCTCGACAGCATCTCGGCACTGCTTCTCGAACGCTTCTCTCCGGAGATGACACGGGACGGCGCTGTGTCCGAACTGCTCGACATGGTCGAGAAGCTTCACCGCCTGGAAATGCGCGTCAGCGCCCGTTCCTATGCGAGCGACGTATCGCTGGCCGCTTGAGCGCTGTGCGACTTATCGGCTGAATTTCTTTGCGACCCAGGAATAGCCGTCCTCGACGAGCCGCACCGGCTTGGTCATCAGCGTCTTCACGCCCTCGGTGGTCGGCAGAACGTTCTTGACGCGCTCGATAGCGCGACCGGCAAGCGTTTCCTTTTCCTGCGGGGTGACCGGCGGCTCGACCGCCGTGGAAGCAGAGGGAATCTCGGGACGCGATTGCGGCACCGGCGCCTTGGCGATCTCGGTCGCTTCCGGCTTCTGGCAGACGGCGATGATCATCGGATAAGGTTGGTTTGCGTAACCGGAAAGCTGCTGCTCGGAAACCGAATCGCACATTTCGATCGTCGGCCAGCGCTGCTCGGCCGTGGCGATATATTTGCAATCGGTGACCGCGTCGTTGCAGCCGAGTATGGTCATCACGATAAGAGCTGGATTCATGTCGTTCCCTGGTTTCAATGGGATTTAAACCCGGCAATCATGACGCCACCAAGGCGGGTTTCGCACTGCGATACGATCCTATAGCTTGTCAGCCGATACGATATTTCTCCGGAATGCATCCATGACCGTGACCATTGCGCTTGAACCGCCACGCCAGCCGGGCGTGCTTCGCCTGCTTGAACTCTCGGACGCTTATGCTGCTTCGCTCTACCCGGCCGAAAGCAATCACATGGTCGACATATCGACGCTGGAAGGCGCGGATACCTCGTTCTTCGTTGCCCGTCGCGGCAACGACATTCTCGGCTGCGGCGCGCTTGTCGAAAGCGGCGATGGGACCGCGGAAATCAAGCGCATGTTCGTGGACCAGGAGGCGCGGGGCCTGAAGCTCGGCAAGCGGCTGATGGAGGTGATCGTCAACCGGGCGCGGGAGTTGAACCTTTTCGCGATTCGTCTCGAAACCGGCATTCACCAGCCGCAGGCGATCGGCCTCTACAAGGCGAACGGCTTTGTCGAGATCGAAGCTTTCGGAAGCTACAGTCCCGATCCGCTCAGCATCTTCATGGAGATGAGACTTTCCTGACGACGGGAACGTCGGGTGGGAGGTCTGTTGCGGTAGGCCCCTTGGCGAGATCGGCAGATTCGATTTCCGAACTGTCGGCCATCTTCACTTCACGGATCCATTCGCGCCAGATCGACACCATCAGCGCCATCAGGACAGGGCCGATGAACAGGCCGAGGAAGCCCATGGTGCTGACACCGCCGACAAGACCGAAGAATGTCGGCAGGAAGGGCAGCTTGATCGGTCCGCCGACCAGGCGCGGACGCAGGGTCTTGTCGACGATGAAGAGCTCTACCGTGCCCCAGATGAAGAGGCTCGCACCGGCGACATAGGCGCCATTGGCGACGAGGTAGAAGGAAATCAGCGTGAAGGACAGCGGTGCGCCGCCCGGAATAAGCGCCATAATGCCGGTGAGCACGCCTAGCGTCACGGGCGAGGGAACGCCGGCCAGCCAGTAGGCGATGCCGAGCACGATGCCTTCGCCGATGGCGATCAGAGTCTGACCGGTCACCGTGGAACTGATCGTTGCGGGCACGACGCGGGAAATACGGCTCCAGCGCGACGGGAGGATGCGTTCGCCAAGCAGGTCGATCTGCTCGCTGAAGGAGCCACCGTCGCGAAAGACGAAGAAGAGCGCGATCAGCATGAAGATCAGCGTCAGCGCAAGATGGAAAGCACCATCGCCTGCGGCCAGAATGGCCCTGTAGATGTTGCCGATATTGGCGCCGCTGACGATCTGGATCAGCTCGCCGATTGCGCCGGGAGAGCCGACGCGCTGTATCCACTGGACGCCGAGCCATTCGCCCATCCAGGGCAGGCCGGTGATCCAGGCCGGCGGCGGGGCGCCGAAACGGTTCACTTCCGCGGCCCAGACGATCCACTGGCGCACTTCGCCGATCGTGTAGGAAATCGCAATGCCGATCGGCACGATCAGGAAGGTCAGGATGAAGATGATAGCCAGCGACGCGGCGATCGTCGTGTTGCCGCGCACATGGCGAAGCAGTTCGCGGTAGAGCGGCCAGCTGGCAAAGCCGATGACGAGGGCGGCGAGAACCGGCACCATGAAACCATGGAAGAAATAAATCCCGGCGGCGACGATCAAAATCAGAAGCCAGCGTGCGGCCGAAATCGGCGGAATCAACGCGACCCTGCTCGGCGCGACCGGTCCTAGCCAGCGCGGCTCTTTAGGCCCGTTGCGATCACTGTTTCCGCCCACCTGGTATCCTTTTCGGTTTCCGCCATCATATGGCGTATCAGGCTCCCCGGTACAAGACTAACCAGTGACCCATTAAAAGGAAGCTTACTTCTTGCCCTAGACGGCAGATGCGATAGAAATATGAAATCACTGCCGGTGGAGCCGGACTTAGAATCTAAACCTTCTCGATGAGGTTCCTTGGAGCCTCCGTGGACTACCGAAGCGTCACGTGCCTTGCCCCCGGTGCGTATTGTCTTCAAGGAACCTTGCGACATGCCTCCTATGGATACGGTCGATCTTACCAATTGCGACCGCGAGCCGATCCATATTCCCGGCAGCATCCAGCCTCACGGATGTCTCCTGGCCTGCGATGCCGCAGGCGCGATCATCCTGCACTGCTCCGGCAATGTGCCCGAGATGCTGTCGATAAATGGTGACATCATCGGTCGCCGGTTGGAGGAGATCGTCGGAGGCGATGCTGCGCATACGCTGCGCAACGCGCTGGCGACGTCCGACGACCCTGCTCGCCCGGCGCTGCGGCACGGTCTGAAGCTTCTGAACGGCGAAAGCTTCGATGCTTCCATCCATCGTTTCGAATCGAAAGTGATCCTCGAGTTCGAGCCCGCATCGGTCGATAACGATCAGCCGCTCGAAGTGGCGCGCATGCTGATCAGCCGCATCCGCAACATGACCAGCCTCGATAAGCTGATCGAGAGTTCGGCCCGGCTGATCTATGCCATGCTGGGTTATGACCGGGTGATGATCTACCGTTTCGAGCAGGACGGCGCCGGCAAGGTAATTAGCGAATATAAGCGGCGCGACCTCGAAAGCTTCAAGGGGCAGTATTTCCCCGCCGGCGATATCCCGAAACAGGCGCGGGCGCTCTACGTCAAGAATACCGTCCGGGTGATCTCGGATGCGAGCAATCCGCGCGTGCCGATCATTCCGGAATTCGACGAATCGGGTAACCCGCTCGACCTTTCGTTTGCGCATCTGCGCAGCGTTTCCCCTGTTCATTGCGAATATCTTCGCAATATGGGTGTCGCGGCCTCCATGTCGATTTCGATCGTGGTGGAAGGTGAACTCTGGGGGCTGATCGCCTGCCACCACTATTCGCCCAAGATACTCTCCCTGCCGCAGCGGATTGCCGCCGAGACGTTCGGCGAGTTCTTCTCCCTGCATCTCAGCGCCCTGAAACAGCGGCAGCTGATGGAGACGGCAGGCCAGGCGCGTCGCTCATTGGACCTCTTCCTGCAGGTTGCCGCCCATCATGCGGATATCGGCGCATTGCTGCGCAGTTCGCTGGCGGATTTCGGCCGGATGCTTCCCTGCGACGGTATAGGTCTCTGGCTGGACGAGGTCTGGGCCGGCGAGGGGACTGTGCCGCCGACTGGCCTGATCTCCGAACTGGCCGATCTGGTCGGCGCCGTGGCAGGCGGGCGGGTCTGGTCCACTCACCAGATGGAAGGCGATTTGCCGGCTTCGCGGATCTCTCCCGAGAATGTCGCGGGCGTGCTCGCCATACCGCTGTCGCAGCGACCGCGCGATTATCTCTTCTTCTTCCGACGCGAAGTGGTGCAGACACTCAACTGGGCGGGCAATCCGGAAAAATTATACGAAACCGGCCCGCTGGGCGACAGGCTGACGCCGCGCAAGAGCTTTGCGATCTGGAAGGAAGCGGTTCATCACCAGGCGCAGCCCTGGACCGATGCCGACCGGGAAATCGCCGATGCGATCCGCGCCGTTCTGGTAGAGATCGTCCTGCACCACAACGAACTGCTTGCCGACGAGCGCGGCAAGGCCGACGTGCGCCAGCGCATGTTGAACGAAGAGCTGAACCATCGCGTCAAGAACATCCTCTCGGTGATCAAGGCGCTGGTCGGCCATTCTGTCGATGCGGATATCAGCCTCAAGGACTATATCGGCTCGTTGAAGGGCCGTATCCAGGCGCTCGCCTTCGCGCATGACCAGGTGGTGCGCGGCGGCGATGGCGGGGTGCTCTCCGATCTTCTGGAGGCCGAACTGAGGCCCTACAGCGAAGGGACCCGCAGCGTCACCTTCAAGGGACCGCGTATCTGGCTGGACAGCCGTGCCTTCTCGGTCATGGCATTGGTGCTGCATGAGATGTCGACCAATGCCGCCAAATACGGCTCACTCTCGGTTACCGGCGGGCAACTGGATATCGAATGGTCGCGGCTGGAAAACGGCGACTGCGAGATATTCTGGATCGAAAACGGCGGCCCTCCGGCAAAGGCCCCGACGCGTACGGGCTTCGGCAGCGTGCTGATCAGCCGCAGCGTTCCTTACGAACTGGAAGGCGCAGCCAAGGTGGACTATCCGCCGGAAGGTGTCAGGGCACGCTTCCTGGTTCCTTCCAAACATATCCATCGTGACGACGACGCGACGGAAACCGAAGTCATCACCCACGATGTACCTGCTCCTGTGGAAATGAGCGCTCCACGGCTTGCGGACCTCGAATTGCTGCTCGTCGAAGACCAGATGCTGATCGCCGCCGATGTCGAGGCGATGCTGGCGGACCACGGGATCGAGAAGGTGACGACGACGCCGTCCGCTGCGGATGCATTCCGACGGCTCAAGGATTTTACGCCTGATGTAGCGATCCTCGATGTCAATCTCGGTTCCGGGACGTCACTGCCGATTGCCGAGGAACTGTTGCGCCGTGACGTGCCGTTCATCTTCGCCACCGGCTATAGCGACCGCTCCATCATACCCGCGAGCTTTTCGGCGCCGGTCGTGCGAAAGCCTTATGAGGCAACTGCGCTGATCGGCGCAGTCACCAAAGTTCTGGCCGGGCGGAGCTGATACTTGATCGGCATTGGAGGAGATCGTCGCGTCCGGATTTTGACACCTGGACGCGAGCTTGATCTGATTCAGATATCGAGATTGTCGGCGAAAGCCGCGCGTTCCTGAATGAAGCGGAAGCGGGCATCCGCCTTGGTGCCCATCAGATTGTCGACCGCCTCGCGGGTGCCCTCGAAATCCACTTCGTCGATCCCGACGCGCAGCAGGGTGCGGTGCGCGGGGTCCATTGTGGTTTCCTTCAGCTGAGCCGCCATCATCTCGCCCAAGCCTTTGAAGCGGCTGATCTCGACCTTCTTGCCCTTGAACGTCGTCTCCATCAATTCGGCGCGGTGTGCGTCGTCGCGGGCATAGACCGTCTTGCCGCCCTGACGCAGCGAATAGAGCGGCGGCACGGCGAGATAGAGGTGATTGCCGCGAATGAGCTCCGGCATTTCCTGGTAGAAGAAGGTGATCAGCAGCGAGGCGATATGGGCGCCGTCGACGTCCGCATCGGTCATGATGATGATGCGTTCGTAGCGAAGGTCTTCCTCACGGTATTTCGTCCGCGTGCCGCAGCCAAGCGCCTGGATGAGGTCGGCGATCTGCTGGTTGGCGGAAAGTTTTTCGCGGCTGGCCGAGCCGACGTTCAAGATCTTGCCGCGCAGCGGCAGGATTGCCTGGTTGGCGCGGTTGCGCCCCTGCTTGGCGGAGCCACCTGCCGAATCACCCTCGACGATGAAGAGTTCGGCGCCTTCGGCTGTGTTCTGCGAGCAGTCGGCAAGCTTGCCGGGCAGGCGCAGCTTGCGCACCGCCGTCTTGCGGTTGACTTCCTTTTCCTTGCGGCGGCGCAGGCGCTCTTCGGCGCGCTCGATCACCCATTCGAGAAGTTTTGCAGCCTCGTTGGGATTGCCGGCGAGGTAATGGTCAAAGGGGTCGCGCAGGATGTTTTCGACGAGGCGCTGCGCTTCGACGGTGGCGAGCTTGTCCTTGGTCTGGCCGACGAATTCCGGCTCGCGGATGAAGACAGACAGCATGCCGACCGCCGAGATCATCACGTCGTCAGTGGTGATTTCCTTGGCCCGCTTGTTCTGCGTCAGCTCGGCGTAATTCTTCAGGCCCTTGGTCAGCGCGATGCGTAGACCCGCTTCATGCGTGCCGCCTTCGGGGGTCGGGATAGTGTTGCAGTAGGAGTGAACCTGCGGATCACCGCCATACCAGGTGATCGCCCATTCCATGGCACCATGGCCGCCGGTCTTTTCCGTGCGCCCTGCGAAGATTTCGCGGGTAACGGTGAATTCCTTGCCGAGCGTGGCGCCGAGATAGTCCTTCAAGCCGCCGGGGAAATGGAAAACGGCCTTTTCTGGAATGTCGCCATCGGCAGGCACGACGCCTGGATCGCAGCTCCAGCGGATTTCAACACCGCCGAACAGATAAGCTTTCGATCGCGCCATACGGAAGATGCGACCCGCATCGAACCTCGCGTGGTCGCCAAAGATCTGCGGATCGGGATGGAAGCGCACACGGGTGCCGCGGCGGTTATGAACGTCGCCGAGTTCTTCCAGGCCGCCCTGCGGGACGCCACGCGAAAAGCGCTGACGATAGAGTTTCTTGTTGCGGGCGACCTCGACCTCAAGCAGGTCGGACAGCGCGTTGACGACGGAAACGCCGACGCCGTGCAGACCGCCGGAGGTCTCGTAGGCCTTGCCGTCGAATTTACCGCCGGCATGAAGCTTCGTCATGATGACTTCGAGCGTCGATTTTCCGGGTACCTGCGGGTGGTTTTCAACCGGAATGCCGCGGCCGTTATCGGTGACGGTCAGAAAACCTTCGGTATCGAGATGCACATCGATGAAGTTCGCGTGACCGGCCACGGCTTCGTCCATCGAATTGTCGATGACTTCGGCGAAGAGATGGTGCATCGCCTTTTCGTCTGTGCCGCCGATATACATGCCCGGGCGCATGCGCACCGGTTCGAGCCCTTCGAGAACGCGGATCGAGGAGGCGCCGTAATCGTCACCGGTCACCGGTGTTGGGGCAGGGCGCGGCGTGGACGGTTCGGCCACGATGGCTGGCGCGGGCTCCACCGCTACCGGCTTCTGGGTCGCGGGAAGATCGCCAAAAAGGTCGTTATTGTCATCCATCGGCTGCGTCGATACTACCTGTCGGGGTGCGGAGGAAGATGCCATACCCATCTCTGTGCTGTTTCGAATCAACGGCGATTCTGCCAGAAATCCGGCGTTTTCGCGATGCCGCAAGGAAACGGCCGTTTTCGAGCAATGCGTCGCGGAGCCTCAAATGACAAGGCGCAGCGCCGCAGGCACACCGAGGAAAGCAGGCATGTCCACAGTTCATTTCGTCTTCGGCACGGTTCTTGCAGTCCTCACGACGCTGGCCGGCGGTTCGGCGCTGGCGCAGGAAGGGCCGATCAAACCTTACAAGGACGACCTGTTTTCCCGTATGACAGTGCTGCAATCAGCCGATAGCGGTGCCTACGAAGTCCTCGACTACCAGGAAATGCGCGACATCAACGGACGCGACCGCGAGCCGGAGCGGCGCGTCAAGGACGCCTATATCTCGACGGATGTGCGCCGCTACCAGGAGAACGAAACGCTGCAGGTCGGTGGCCGCAAGATCGATGTCACCAGGGTGGGACCGCAGCAGAACGCGGCCTTCACGGTGATCTTCATCCATGGTCGCGGCGGCGACCGACGACTGGGCGCCAACGACTACACGTTCGGCGGCAATTTCAACCGGCTGAAAAATCTCGCCGTCGGCAACGGCGGCACCTATTATGCGCCGAGCATCACGTCCTTCGATGAGAAGGGGTTCGCCGATGTGGCAGCGCTTTTGCGCTATACGTTCGAGCGATCTTCCGGTCGGCCGGTCATCCTCGCCTGCGCCTCGATGGGCGGCATCATCTGTCAGCATATCAGCCGTGACAAGGAAGCAGTTCGTTATCTCGAAGGCATGGCGATCCTTGGCGGGCCGCCGGATCCGGGCCTGCCGACCACGCCGCTCGTCAAGCTGAAGCTGCCGATCTATTTCGCCCACGGCAGCGCCGACAGCGTCTACAAGTCCGAGGACCAGGCGGCGATCTACCGCAAGCTGAAGGCTGCCAATTATCCGACGCGGTTCACGTTGTTTCAGACCGGCGGTCATGGGACGCCGATCCGGATGATCGACTGGCGCAAGGCATTGAATTTTCTCCTGAGCGCCGGGTGACGGCGTTCATTCGGCAAAGTTGTGCATTTGGTCTCTCTTTAGCATACCAATTCAGGCGGGATGTGTTTAAACAGGTCCCCTAATAATTGGAGGACCGGTTTTCAGGCTGAAAACCGGAAAAAAGAGAGGAAAACACTGCCGATGACGCCTGACGTGCGCCCGCTCGTTGCCGGAAACTGGAAGATGAACGGCACCCGCGAAAGCCTGCCCGAGATCAAGGCCATGGCCGAAGGCGTCCAGGGCGCTTTGTCCGAAAAGGTCGAAACGCTGATCTGCCCGCCGGCAACGCTTCTCTATGTTGCGACGGCGCTGGCGACCGACAGTCCCTTGCAGATCGGCGGACAGGATTGCCATCGGCAGGCTTCCGGATCTCATACGGGCGATATTTCGGCTGAGATGATCGCCGACTGCTTCGGCACCTATGTCATCGTCGGCCATTCAGAGCGCCGCACCGATCATGCCGAGACGGATCACCTCGTCCGCGCCAAGGCTGAAGCCGCGCATGCGGCAGACCTTACGGCGATCGTCTGCATCGGCGAGACCGCTGACGAACGTGACGCCTACCAGACGCTCGATGTGCTGAAGCGGCAGATTTTCGGCTCGATACCGATGACCGCGACGTCTGAAAATACCGTGATCGCCTATGAACCTGTCTGGGCGATCGGTACGGGTCTGACGCCGACCGCCGCCGACGTTGCGGTTGCCCATGCGTTTATGCGCGCCGAGCTTATCGAGGCCTTAGGCGATGAGGGCAAGAAGATGCGTATCCTCTATGGCGGCTCCGTGAAGCCGGCAAACGCCGCCGAGCTGATGGCGATCGAGAATGTCGATGGCGCTTTGATCGGCGGTGCGAGCTTGAAAGCCAAGGACTTCCTCGCCATCTACGGCGTGTATGAGGCGCTGACCGCTTAAGCCCTGCAATAGGGGCTTGGAAACCGTGCGGCTCTCATGTAAAGAGCCGCCAACCTCTTATGTTGTCTCCTCCGCGGAGGCATGGATTTTGATATGCAGACTGTTCTGATTGTCATTCACCTCATGATCGTGCTGGCACTTGTCGGCGTGGTGCTGATCCAGCGTTCCGAAGGCGGCGGCCTTGGCATCGGCGGCGGTTCCGGCTTCATGTCGGCGCGCGGTACGGCTAATGCGCTGACCCGCACCACCGCGATCCTGGCGACGCTGTTCTTCATCACGTCGCTGGCACTCGGCGTGCTTGCCCGTTTCGAAAGCCGTCCGAGCGACATCCTGAACCGCATTCCGCAGAATCAGCAGGGTCAGGGCAACGGCATTCTCGACCAGCTCGGTCCGGCAAACGCACCGGCACCAGCTCAGTCCGATAACGGCGTACCGACCGGTTCCGGTGCGTCTTCCGCCCCGTCCGCTCCTGCTGCACCGGCAACCGGTGGCGCTGCTCCGGCAGCTCCCGCACCGGCTCAGCCCGCGGCCCCGACGGGTGTTCCGATCGGCCAATAAGGCACGGTCAAGGTTTCAAGCTCCGGCAGGCCAAAAGCCTGCCGGTTTTATTTTGTGAAGATTCCACAGGTGATTTTCGTCTTCTGACGATTTGGGCTGGCGGAATCACCAATGAAAAGGTATCCGGTGACTCCCATGGCGCGATATGTATTCATCACAGGCGGCGTGGTTTCTTCCCTCGGAAAAGGAATTGCGGCCGCGGCACTCGGAGCTTTGTTACAGGCTCGAGGTTACCGGGTTCGGCTTCGTAAGCTCGATCCTTATCTCAACGTCGATCCGGGCACGATGAGCCCGACGCAGCACGGCGAGGTCTTCGTGACCGACGACGGGGCGGAAACCGACCTGGACTTGGGCCACTACGAACGCTTCACAGGGCGTTCGGCCACCAAGACCGACAACATCACCACAGGTCGTATCTACAAGAACATCATCGACAAGGAACGCCGCGGCGACTATCTCGGCGCGACTGTTCAGGTCATCCCGCATGTCACCAACGAGATCAAGGATTTCGTGATCGAAGGCAATGACGACTATGATTTCGTCATCTGCGAGATCGGCGGCACGGTGGGCGACATCGAGGCGATGCCGTTCATGGAAGCGATCCGCCAGCTCGGCAACGACCTGCCGCGCGGCACCGCGATCTACGTTCACCTGACCCTGATGCCTTACATCCCGGCTGCCGGCGAACTGAAGACCAAGCCGACCCAGCATTCCGTCAAGGAACTGCAGGCGATGGGCATTGCGCCGGACATCCTGCTGGTGCGTGCCGACCGGGAAATCCCGGAGGCCGAACGCCGCAAGCTTTCGCTGTTCTGCAATGTGAGGGCTTCCGCGGTCATCCAGGCGCTGGACGTGGCGAACATCTACGACGTGCCGATGGCTTACCACAAGGAAGGCCTCGACAACGAGGTTCTGGCCGCCTTCGGCATCGAGCCCGCTCCGAAGCCGCGTCTGGAAGCCTGGGAAGAGGTCTGCAATCGCATCCACACGCCGGAAGGCGAAGTGACGATCGCGATCGTCGGCAAATACACCGGCCTCAAGGATGCCTACAAGTCGCTGATCGAGGCGCTGCATCACGGCGGCATCGCCAACCACGTCAAGGTCAAGCTCGAATGGATCGAGTCGGAGGTCTTCGAAAAGGAAGACCCGGCACCGTGGCTTGAAAAGGTGCATGGCATCCTCGTGCCCGGCGGCTTCGGCGAGCGCGGTTCGGAAGGCAAGATCCTCGCGGCGCAATTCGCGCGTGAGCGCAAGGTGCCGTATTTCGGCATCTGCTTCGGCATGCAGATGGCAGTGGTGGAAGCTGCCCGTCATCTCGCCGGCATCGAAAATGCGTCCTCGACCGAATTCGGCAAGACCGCCGAGCCGGTCGTCGGCCTGATGACCGAATGGGTGAAGGGCAACGAGCTAGAAAAGCGCAATGCAGCCGGCAACCTCGGCGGCACGATGCGTCTCGGTGCCTACAAGGCGGCGCTGAAGAAAGACACCAAGATCGCCGAAATCTACGGCTCGACCAATATTTCCGAGCGTCATCGCCACCGTTACGAGGTGAACGTCGATTACAAGGAGCGGCTGGAAGGCTGCGGCCTGGTGTTCTCGGGCATGTCGCCGGACGGCTTGCTGCCGGAAACGATCGAGTATGCGGATCATCCGTGGTTCATCGGTGTCCAGTACCACCCGGAACTGAAGAGCCGCCCGCTCGACCCGCACCCGCTGTTCTCGAGCTTCATCGAGGCCGCAGTGGATCAGAGCCGGTTGGTATAATCACCGTCCGGCAGATCGACGCTGTTATTTGCCAACACTTCGGAGCCCCGCGCAGTCTTCTGCCGGGGCTTTTCAAATATCGGAGAGCCCACACGAATGCGGAACCTCAAGTAGTTTTAGTAATGGTGGCTCCGCATTCGCGTGGCCTTCGGCGTTCTTTCGGGGCTTCCGGCCCCTACAGGTGATTGCCTCGCCTTCTCTGCACGCAGGATTGCTACTGCGCTTGCACGGCTCAAACCGAACCCGACCTGGCGGCCAGGGGGATGCTTGATAGGAACGTCAACGTTTCCGCAGTCGCTCCATGGCTTTCACCTCTTCCACCTTTCCCGCACGTTACGGTTCCGATGAAAGCGCCGACCTCCGCCTGCCCGCGAACGTCTCGCGAAACACTCCGGCGACGGAAGCGGGGGGATTATGGGATGGGTTTGATGGGCGGGGATGTGTGAGGGGGTAAGTTATTGAAGATGTTGGGGCGGGGATGCTGTTTGTCCCCGAGGCAGGTTTCAACGCGGGTGACATTGAATGGCGTGCGCGCGTAATACCCCCTCTGCCCTGCCGGGCATCTCCCCCTCAAGGGGGGAGATTGGCTGGGAGCACAGACTTCCCCAAAAAATGGATATTTGATGCTCCATCTCAGATGTCAAAGCTCCAAATCACTATTTTCACGATAGCCACTACGAAGAAGCTCGATAAGGGGGACGGTCGTGCCCCAGCCAATCTCCCCCCTTGAGGGGGAGATGCCCGGCAGGGCAGAGGGGGGTACCATACGGCACAAGCTCAATTCAGACCCCCGATTTTCCCAACCGATATCGAAGAACGAATCTGTACGCAGCAAATCCGCTCTTTCCTATTCCTCCAACTTGGGAGGCCTCAAGCCGCCTGCGGCATTGGCCCGACATAGACCGAACGTGGCCGGATGAGCCGACCTTCCAGCGCCTGTTCGCGCGCATGGGCGATCCAGCCGACAGTGCGTCCGATCGCGAAAACGCCAGTAAAGGCATCGCGTGGAAATTTCAGGGCGTCCAGCAGCAGGGCCGTATAGAATTCGACATTGACGTCGAGCGGGCGATCCGGCTTGCGCTGCTTCAGGATGGCAAGAGCCGCCTGTTCCACCGCCTCGGCCAATCCGAACCGCCCCGGATCAACCTGGCCGGATGCAGCAAGCGGTTTCAAGGCTCCTTTCAGCGCATCGGCACGCGGGTCACGTACCCGGTAGACCCGGTGTCCGAAACCCATCAACCGTTCGCCGCGATCAAGCGCCTGTCCGAGCCAGACTTGCGCGTTCTCCGCCGAGCCGACCGCATCCAACATGTCGAGGACCGGGCCGGGCGCGCCGCCATGTAGTGGCCCCTTGAGCGCGCTGATTGCGGCAAGCACCGACGAGGTGAGACCGGCCTTTGTCGAGGCAATCACCCGTGAGGCGAAAGTGGACGCGTTCAGCCCGTGGTCGGAGATCGTCACAAGGTAGGCATCAAGCGCTGCGACCTGCTCGGGCGAAGGTAGACTGGCGGTCAGCATGGCGAGAATGTCGGCGGATTGCGACAGCGACGGGTTCGGCGCGACCGGCGTCTTGCCATCACGAAGCCGCAGCACGGCCGGCAGGAAAACGGCCGAGGCGGCGAGGAGCAGGATTGCCGTATCGAAATCCTCACCATCGAACAGGCGGGCGATCAGTGCCCGCACCGCATCGGTGGGCGGCAGAGCGACGAGGGCATCGTCAAGCGCAGCGACATGAGCGAACACCTCGACGCGCGCCTTTCCCAATCGTGCCTGAAGATCGGCAGCCGTGATGGGACGGTCGAAAAAGCCGTCCAGCAGCAGCGCTGCGGTCTGTTCGTAGGTCGCGTGTTCGACAAGCCGATCCAGCGACACGCCTCGGATGATCAGCCGGCCGGCGTCTCCGTCCACATCCGAGAGCTGGGTTTCGGCGGCCACGACGTCTTCAAGTCCGTTTTTCATGGGTGTTTCTCCTTTACGGGAGAGATGATCAAACCTAGTGTCATTGACGTCAATCTTGATGAAATAGATCAATATGAATACCCTCTGGATGACTGCCGAAGAAGCGCTGGCCCTGCTGGGAACGAAGGCGCAGACGCTTTACGCCAATGTCAGCCGCGGTCGCATACGCGCCAAGCCTGACCCGGCCGATCCGCGACGCAGCCTTTATCAGTCCGACGATGTCAATCGGCTGGCGCAACGCCATGCAGGCCGGCGGCAGTCGGCGGAGGTGGCAGCAGGCACGATACGCTGGGGCGATCCGGTCCTGCCGACGGCGATCTCGACGATTGCCGGCGAGCGGCTGTTTTATCGTGGCCGCGATGCCGTGCCACTTGCCGAACAATCGACACTGGAGGAGGTTGCGGCGCTGCTTTGGGAGAGCGGGCCGGTCAAGGTGCAATCAGGCGGCACGGAGAGCGGAGCCCGGATCGCTGCGGCGTTCTCAGGTCTTGCAGTTCGTGTGGTCACAGACCTGCCGGCGCTGCAACGGAAGCCGTTCATTCTGCGCGCGGAAGCGGCAGACGTGCTGTCGACGGCCGCCGCGGCGCTCGCCCCATGGCCGGACGCGCTGCCTCTGCATCAACGTCTGGCGCTCGGCTGGAAACGACCGGAAGCGGCCGATGCCCTTCGCAAAGCGTTGGTCCTGGCTGCGGAACACGAACTGAATGTCTCGGCCTTTGCGGCGCGGGTGACGGCATCGTCCGGAGCGGCGCTTTCGGCAGCCGCGCTTTCCGGGCTTGCGACACTGACCGGGCCACGGCATGGCGGCGCATGGACGAGCGTCACGCGGCTGGTGCAGCAGACGGCATCTTCTGGTGTGCGGGAGGCGATCCGCGGCATGCTGTCATCGGAAGGCGTGGTCCGGGCATTTGGCCATCGGCTTTATCCGCATGGCGATCCGCGTGCCAAGGCGCTGATGGCGTGTTTCGAAGCGCCGCCACTCTATAACGCGCTGGCAATCGCCGGGGAGGAGCTGCTCGGCGAGCCGATCAATATCGATTTCGCATTGGCCGCCATGGCAGACACATTCCGGCTGCCGGACGATGCGCCACTCGTGATCTTCGCCTTGTCGCGCACCACCGGCTGGCTGGCTCATGCCTTGGAGGAGGCAGAGACCGGCCATTTGATAAGGCCGAGGGCGCGTTATACCGGCGTGGCCGTTGGCCCGGTAGAATCGGCTTAACAACATGTCGCGGATGTCTACCGAGACGTGACACTGTCATTGGTTCTCTCTTATGGTGAACCGGGGAATCAGGTGATCGGCTAGATGATTGGCAGCGATTTTCGTTTGAGTTTGAATCTGTTCGTGGCGCAGGGTCGCGAGCGGGAAACGGCGGAGTTCTACAGGGCGGTCTTCGGTGCGGAGGAAACCAATTCCTATGAGATGCTGCGCTCCGTGATGATCGAAATGCAGATCGGTGAAATGGGTCTCGTCATCTGCGGCTCGGATCCGGCACGCGAAGCAGTGCCGGGCTATTCCGGCACCTATCATCCCAAAATGCCGGGGGCCGTCAGCAGCTTTTTCCAGCTTATCGTGCCGGATGTACGGAAAATGGTGAAAGCGGCGCTGGAGGCCGGCGGCGAGATGCGTGACCGGCTGCAGCTCGACGTGCAGGGCCGTATCGTTGCCTCGATCTACGACCCTGCCGGTCATATCTGGGTACTAATCGAAGCTATGAGCGGCGAAGAAGGCTAAAGCTTCACCGGATCTTTCGGTAGGCAGCAAGCGCCCGGTCCCGCGCAAACCCGTGATCGACCACCGGTTTCGGATAGGTCTTGCCGAGTTCGATGCCGGCCTTTTCCAGCACATCTTTCGGCGCATCGAACGGCTTGTGGATATATTTCCGGTCAAGCTTTGCCAGTTCCGGCACGTGTTCGCGGACATAATCCCCGTCCGGGTCGAATTTCTCGCCCTGCAGGATGGGGTTGAAGATGCGGAAGAAGGGCGAGGCATCGGCGCCCGAGCCTGCCACCCATTGCCAGTTGGCGGAATTGTTGGCCGGGTCTGCATCCACCAACGTATCCCGAAACCATTTTTCGCCCTTGCGCCAGTCGATCATCAAGTCCTTGATCAGGAAGGACGCGGCGATCATCCGTACGCGATTGTGCATGAAGCCGTAACGCCAGAGCTGTCGCATGCCAGCGTCGACGATCGGATAACCGGTCCGGCCGCTGGTCCAGGCGTGGAAATCCTTCGCGTCATACTCCCATTCGAACGGGTCGAACTTGTCGTCCCAGTTTTTCTCGTTCAGTTCCGGAAATTCGATCAGCAGATTGTAACAGAAGTCGCGCCAGGCGAGTTCACGGCGGAAATGCGAAACTTCGTCTGCCGCCTTCTTCGGCTGTCCTCTGGTCGCGTGCCAGATACGCGACGGCGAGATTTCTCCATGTGCCAGATGTGGTGAGAGCAGGGACGTGGCATCGACCGCCGGCAGGTCGCGGCCGCGTTTGTAATCATGCAGTTCACGGTCGAGGAAGTCGGAAAGCTTCTCCTGCGCGCCGTCTTCGCCCGGTGTCCACATCTTCGGAAAATCGGCCGCCCAATCAGGCTTCTTCGGCAGCAGATCCCAGCCGTCGAGGCTTTCGGATTTCGGGAAATGCTCCGGAGATGGGATAGTATCCGGTGCGTCGACAGGGTCATGCGGCTCGCCGATCTTCTGCATGGCATTCCAGAACGGCGTGAAGACCTTAAAGGCATTGCCCGAGCCGGTGCGGATGGATTTGGGTTCGTGCAGCAGTTGGCCGTGATAGGCCCGGATCGCAATGCCGTCCTCCTTCAGGGCGATGGCAATATCGCGGTCGAAGGAGGTGCGTTCATAGGCGCGGTTGACGAATACGGTCTTTGCCCCGGTCTTTTGCGCGATATCCGCCAGCACATCCTCCGCCTTGCCGGAGGCGAATACCAGGTCACTGCCGAGAGACTTGAGCGAGGTTTTCAATCCGGTGAGCGAATGATGGAGCCACCACGCCTGCGCTGCCCCGAGCGGCCCGACATTGAGATGCTCCGGCTCGCGGATATAGACCGGGATGACCGGCCCGCCAGCTTCGATCGCTGCATGTAGCGCCGGGTTGTCGTCGAGGCGAAGATCCTTGCGGAACCAGAGGATGCTGGGGGCCGGCTTTTGTTCGGACACGGGCTTCTCCGTTTGGGGCGTGACTGCCCCAGGCTACGGAATTTTCTTCCGGTTGGATCAGTCGGTGATCTGGATCAGGGCCGGATCAACAGGATCGGGCAGGGCGAGCCGGCCGGCAGTTCGGGCGCATGCGGCGGCCGGATGATGAGCGCGTCCGAATGGGCGAAAATCTTCATCATCGAGGAATCCTGCTTCTGGAAGGAATCCGCCACGAAATTGCCGTCGCTGTCGCGTGTCAGGGTCGACCGGAGATAATCCTGCCGCTGGTCGTTGGCCGCGAGTGTCTTCAAGGTAATGCCCTGCACCTCACGCCGGCGATCCGGCAGGTGGCCGAGCTTGCGCAGCAGCGGCTCGAGGAACAGCATGCTGGTGACGAGGCTTGCGACCGGGTTTCCGGGCAGGCCGAGCACCCGCATGTCGCCCAGCGCGCCGACCATCAGCGGCTTGCCGGGACGCATGGCAATCCGCCAGAAATCGAGTTGCATGCCAGCGCTTTTCAGCGTCGATTGCACAAGGTCGTGGTCGCCGACGGATGCGCCGCCCAGCGTCACCAGAACGTCGGCCTTCTCGGCTCGTGCCCGATCGATCGCTGCGGCGATATCTTCCGGGCGGTCCTTGACGATGCCGAGATCGAGTACCTCGCCGCCATTGTCACGCACCAAAGCTGCGACGCCGAACGTGTTGGAGGCGATAATCTGCGCGGGGCCGGTCGTCTCGCCGGGCGTCAGCAACTCGTCGCCGGTGGCGAGAATCGCCACGCGGGGGCGACGGTAAACCTCGACGGTCGGATGGTTCATGGCGGCGGCGACGGTCAGATGCGAAAAGTCGAGAAGGGTACCGGCGGATACGACCACTTCGCCTTCCGCAAAATCCTGGCCGCGAGGGCGAACGTGCCGGCCCTTGGTCACTTCGAACTTGGTGCGGATGCGGCCACCGTCGAGCTTTTCGGCGTCTTCCTGGATCAAGATCGAGTCGGCGCCTTCCGGGAGCGGCGCACCGGTAAAGATGCGCACGGTCTCACCTGCGCCGAGCACGCCATCGAACGCATGTCCCGCGGCCGCGCTGCCGATCACGGTAAGCTCCGCGCCGATTGACGGAGCGTCGCTGGCCCTCAGCGCATAGCCATCCATTGCGGATGCATGAAAGGGCGGTTGGGTCAGCCGTGCGGCAAGATCGGCAGCAAGAACGCGACCGCTGGCGTCGCCAAGCGGTATGGTCTCGATCGCTTCGATCGGGTTCGCCTTGCCGAGCAGCCGGTTCTTCGCCTCCGAAACAGGCACGAGTGACATAGCCAGTCCTCCAGTGGTTCAGGGCCGATTATTCGGCGCGAAAAATTCCCGATTTTCCACCGGTCTTTTCCAGAAGGCGGATACCGCCGATCTCCATGCTCCTGTCGGCGGCCTTAGCCATGTCGTAGACGGTGAGGCAGGCGATGGAAACGGCGGTCAATGCCTCCATCTCGACGCCGGTCTTGCCGGTGAGCTTAGCAGTCGCCGTGATGCGCAGGCCGGGCAGGGCGTCGTCCTCGGCAATCTCGACCGAAACCTTGGTCAGCATCAGCGGATGGCAGAGCGGAATGAGGTCAGAGGTCTTCTTGGCGGCCATGATGCCGGCGAGCCGCGCGGTACCGATCACGTCTCCCTTCTTGGCATTGCCGTCGCGGATCAGCGCCAGCGTCTCCGGCAGCATGCGGACATAGCCTTCGGCGGTTGCCGAACGCACGGTTTCCGCCTTGTCGCCGACATCGACCATGTTGGCTTCGCCGGAGGCACCGATATGGGTCAGGCCCGACATTATTCGGCGGCCAGGTTTGCAGCCTCGCCAGTCAGCAGCAATCGCGTTGCCGCCGCCACATCGTCCTTGCGCATGAGGCTTTCGCCAACCAGGAAGGTGTCGATGGCGACCTTCTGCAGGCGCAGGCAATCCTGATGGGTGAAGATGCCGCTTTCGCCAACCAGAAGCCGGTCCGCCGGCACCATTGGCGCCAGCTCTTCACTGGTTTCGAGGCTGAGCTCGAAGGTGCGCAGATTGCGGTTGTTGATGCCGATCAGCGGCGAGGGGAGTTTCAACGCCCGCTCCATTTCCTCGGCATCATGCACTTCGATCAGCGCATCCAAACCGAGTTCGGTGGCGACATCATAAAGCTCGCGGGCCTCGGAGTCGGAGAGCGAGGCCATGATCAGCAGGATGCAATCGGCACCCCAGGCGCGCGCTTCGTAGACCTGATAGGGTTCGAACATGAAGTCCTTGCGAAGCGCCGGCAGCGCGCAAGCGTTGCGGGCGGCAGTCAGGAATTCCGGCGCGCCCTGAAAGCTCGGCTTGTCGGTGAGAACCGAGAGACAGGCTGCCCCGCCGGCTTCATAGGCTGCGGCGAGCGCCGGCGGATCGAAATCCGGGCGGATCAGGCCCTTGGACGGGCTTGCTTTCTTGATTTCGGCGATGAGGCCAAAGACGCCCGAATCCTTCTTCGCCTTAAGCGCGCGGTGGAAGCCCCGGGTGGCGGGCTGATCGGCGGCACGTGCCTTGACCTCGGCAAGCGGCAGCGCCGCCTTGGCCGCGGCAATCTCTTCGCGCTTATAGGCTTCGATCTTCTTCAGGATATCCGCCATAACCTCGATCCTTCCTCAGGCCTTCTCGTTCGACGTCGCGACCAAGCGGTCGAGCGCGGCAGCCGCTTCGCCGCTTTCCAACGAACGGGTTGCGATCTTCATACCGTCCATCAGCGTTTCCGCCTTGCCGGCAATCACCAGCGAGGCCGCCGCGTTGCAGAGCGAGATATCGCGATAAGGGTTCTTTGCGCCGCCGAGCACCGCGCGCAGGGCCGCCGCATTGTGATGACCGTCGCCTCCGACCAGATCGGCCAGTCTTGCCGGCTCGACACCGAAATCCTTCGGCGTCAGTTCGAAGGAGCGGATCTTGCCGTCTTCCAATGCTGTCACATGCGTGACGCCCGTCGTGGTGATCTCGTCCATGCCCTCGCCATGCACGACCCAGACGGTTTCCGAACCGAGGTTGCGCAGGACTTCAGCAATCGGCGTTACCCATTTTGGCGCGAAGACACCCAACAACTGGCGCTTGGCGCCAGCCGGGTTGGACAGCGGGCCGAGCAGGTTGAAGATCGTGCGTGTGCCTAGCTCGACCCGGCTCGGGCCAACATGGCGCATGGCCGCGTGGTGCATGGAGGCGAACATGAAGCCGATACCGGCTTCGATGATGCAGCGCGATATCAGATCGGGGCCGATATCGAGATTGACGCCGAG
Organism: Neorhizobium populisoli; assembly: GCF_019430945.1. GTDB lineage: Bacteria > Pseudomonadota > Alphaproteobacteria > Rhizobiales > Rhizobiaceae > Neorhizobium > Neorhizobium populisoli. The sequence continues at coordinate 168,281 of NZ_JAHYCB010000010.1, forward strand.
AACGGACAACGTGTCGGCCGTGCCCGATTTGGAGCTGAGTGCCCGATTGCCATGCTTGGCGATCGGAACCTTGGCGCCAGCGGTGATGAGCGATGCAAGCGTCGAGATATTGTAGGTTCCGAGGCCGTCACCACCGGTTCCGACGATATCCATCGCATCCGCAGGCCCCGTAACCGGCAGCATTTTCGAGCGCATGGTTTCCACGGCGCCGGTAATCTCGGCCACCGTTTCACCGCGTACGCGCAGCGCCATCAGGAAGCCGCCGATCTGCGATGGCGTCGCTTCGCCCGACATCAGAACTTCGAATGCGCCGCGCGCCTCTTCGTGGCTCAAGCTCTCGCCATTGGCGACCTTGGCGATAAGGGGTTTCAGCTCAGGCATTGCACCCCTTCCTTACTGGACCATGGCCTGGTTGACGACAGTCTGGTTGACCGAAACGCCGTAGCTGGTCTTCAGGCTGTTGACCATCTGGTCGAGCATGTCGTCGCCGGCAGACTGTGCCATCTGGTCAAGCTGCTTGTCGCCGGAAAGCGCATCGCTGGTGGCTTCATCGACAGCCGTAACCTTCAGGAGAAGCCGGCTCTCGCCGTCAGATCCGAGGGCCGTACCGGTGATCCCGACCGGGCCGGCAAAGGCTGCCGAGATTGCTTCATTGCCGAAGATCGCGTCTTCAGCACCGCGGCGCAGGCCCTGCTTGTTTTCGACAGCAATGCCGAATTCGCTGCCGATCGCGGCAAGCGTTTCCCCCTTGTCCAGGCGACCCTTCAACTCGATAGCCTTGGCGCCGAGCGCCTGGCGCTGCTGGTCGGCAGTCCAGTCGGCGACGGCTTTTTCGCGCACTTCCGCAAGCGGGCGGTCACGTTCGGGAATGATGTTGCGAACTTCGAACCAGACGTATCCGTCATTGCCGAGGCTGACGGGCAGGGTGTCTGCGCCGGGGTCGGCGCGGAAGACCTCACCAAGCAGCTGGTTCGAAGCCGGAATGTTGGTGACGCGCTTGCCCTGTTCGTCATTGCCGGATGCATCGGTGGTCAGGGCGACGATGTTGAGGTGCTGCGCCTTGGCAGTTTCTTCGAGCGAGGTGCCGCCGCCGCGCATGTCGTCGAAACGATCGTGAACATTGTTCAGCTCGCGGGAGGCGGCAGCGACTGCAAGCTGCTTGCGCAGCTCCTCCTTCACTTCGTCGAACGAACGGGTGGTTTCCGGGCGGATATTCGTCACGCGCAGGATGACCGGGCCGAACGTGCCGCTGATGACCGGGGTCGTACCGCCGGCGGCTGCGACCTTAAAGGCTGGTTCGGTAAAGGCCGGGTCGGGCATGGTTTCGCGGGTAAAATCGCCAAGTGCGATGTCAGCCGCCGTCTTGCCCTGATCCTTGACCAGCTGATCGAAGTTTGCAGCGCCGCCCTTAAGCTGGTTTGCAGCCGCATCCGCCATTTCCTTGTTGGGGAAGGGGAGCTGCTCGATGGTGCGGGTTTCGTGCGTCTTGTAGCTGTCCTTGCGCTTGTCGTATTCGGCGCGGACCTGCTCGTCGCCGATCGAGCCCGTATCGGCGATATCGGCCGGCTGCAGCTTTACATAGGCGAAGGTGCGGTATTCCGGCGCGCGGTAGCGGCTCTTCACCCCATCGAACCATTTGGTGAGAATGTCGTCGGCCGGTGCCTTGACGGGATCGATATTGGCATTCGACAGGAGCAGATAGTCGACGGTGCGGCTTTCGTCGCGATAGTGCTTCAGCGCGTCGACGAGAACCTGCGGCGCCTTGAAACCGTCGGAGACCGCTTCGACGATCTGGCTGCGGACGGCGACCTTGCTGCGTTCCTTGATATAGTCGTCCTCACGGATGCTGGCATTGCGCAGGCGCGAGGTGAAGAGGTTGCGGTCGAACTGGCCGCTGGTGCTCAGGAAGGCCGGGTCCTGGGCGATCAGGTTCGCGAGGCGATCCTCGGAAAGACCGAGGCTCATGTCGGCGGAGAGCTGATCGAGCGCCGCGCCGGCCGCGAGCTGCGCGAAGACGTCGTTCTCGACGCCGAAGGCACGCGCCTGTTCGGCGGTGAGCTGCGTACCGAACTGGCGGCTCAGATTGGCGATCTGGCGCTGATAGGCCAGGCGGAATTCCTGGGCGGAAATCTTCTGGTCGCCGACCGTCATCACCGTGTTGCTGCTCGGTGCGATCAGTTCGCGGGAAATGCCCCAGATGCCGAACGAGACGACCAGAAGCAGGAGAAGTGCCTTGGCGACCCAGGAGCGGGCTGCGTTTCTGAGGGAATCAAGCATCGATCAACACCTTGCAAATTAATCTGGGCAAAATGTCAGCCCAAACAGTCCTGCCGCCCGTGTTCCGGGCGGATTGAAGGACTGTCTCTAAATCAAACCGAGACGGAAATGAAGGTGTGCCGGACGAAAAGCGCGCAAGCGTGATTCCGGCTACCCGCTGTCGGTTATTTTGTGAAGATGAAGAAGGCACCGAGCGCGATGAAACCGAAGCCGATGATCTGCTTCCAGCTGATCGCCTCACCGAGATAAAAGACAGAGAAGATCACGAACACCGAAAGCGTGATGACTTCCTGAATGGTCTTCAGCTGCGCGGCGTTGAAATAACCGTAGCCCATGCGGTTGGCCGGTACCTGGGCGCAATATTCGAAGAACGCGATTCCCCAGCTTACCAGGATGACGAGATAGAGCGGCCTGTCCTCGAATTTGAGATGGCCGTACCAGGCGAATGTCATGAAGATGTTGGAGAGGATGAGAAGGCCGACGGTGATGAAGGGCGTGGCGCTGGCAAACATTGGGCGAATCCATGAAGTGGCCGATTCCGAAGGCTCACCATGTTCGGATTTGAAATACAAGCGCAGGCTTATGCAGGGGGTGATCGATGACGTGTCACACCAACCTGCCGTGCGTTGAGTCTGGACGTTGCAAAACGACAATTCTCGCTGAGCGGACAGAGTTGGCAATCCGCCTGTTCGAACCGACAGAAGGTTTTCCCGAGCTGCTTGATCAGAACGTGGAATTCCGAGAGTTCGTGGGCAGTCCAATGCGGCGCGAGGCTCATGACAGCATCATAGACCGCCACCGTGTCGGCGCGCTCGCCGACAATTCCGAAACGGCCGAGGACGCGGATGATATGCGTGTCCGCCACAAAGGCGGGCATGGCCAGTGTCGAAAAATTGAGTGTCGCGGCGGCGACCTTGCGGCCAACGCCGGGCAGGGTTTCCAGCCAGGCGAGCGCCTGTGAGACCGGGCGCTGCCTGAGCCATGAAAGGTCGAATTCAGGCGATACAAGCGCGATCAGCCGCAGAGCCTCTTTAAGATGTGCGGCCTTTTCCGGCGCGAAGGTAACGTCCCGGATCGCCTCTTCGATCCCGGCCAAGGGCGCTTCGGCGAGATCGGGCCAGGACGAATAACGCCGAACAAGCTTCTCGTATGACCGTAGAGAAACCGTATCCTTCGTCCGGCTGCTGATCATCGATTTTAAAAGCTGGCCGACAGGTTCGCGAATATTGTGCGGAAGGTAGCCGGGAAAAGCGGCGCGCAACTGCTCCCGCATCAGCGGCAGATCATCAGACGGTCGGGCGAAATCGAAGAAAGTCTGCATGCCTCTTTATAAGAACATAAAGAGAACAATTCAATCTCGATGTTGATTTCGTTCAAACCTGATTCTGGCTGACCAGCAGCAGCACGACATAAGCGAGAACCGTGAACATCAGGCCACGGAAGGCGTAGGCCACGAATTTGTATTTCTGGCGGGCGATCAGCGACAGGACATCGGCATTGTCCAGATATTCCTTGAAGAGATATCCGACATCGCTCCGTTCGGCGGCGCTTTCGAAAATCGGCCGGTGCTGCGGCCAGGTTCCCCAGAAAAGCGAAGTCGATTTGTTGATGTGGCGCGGCAGGACGACCAGAATGGCAAATATGATTGAGAGAACCGAGGCGAGCGCAAGTGCAGCCGAAAGGATAATCTCGGTCCAGTTGCCGGTCATGTATCGGGCGAGGTTAAAGACATTGCGCCCTTCTGTCGACGACACGAGGAAGGCAAGCATGAAGGTGAATATATAGGCCGCCTTCTGGTCCGATATCTTGATCTGATCATAGTATATATCATTGACTTTGCGAACGTGATTGAAGTATTCTTCTGTAACCTCGCCGGTTGCCATCGGCATGTCCAGCATCTCGGTCGGGGCGCTGTCGAAATCGCTCACCTTCGCCTGTCTCCTTTTTGATATCTGTTTCCCTGTTAATACACCTGTCCTGGAAAGCAAACCCATTGCTGTAATGCGACTTGACACTTCCCTGTTTCGCAAGCAGTGGTGGGTTTATGTTGGGGGCATTCAATCGACTTTATTTGAGCGCAGTGGCTCTTCCAGCCCTGGTTGTCGCGATGGCGATACCGGTTTCGGCGGAGCCTGTCGCACGCAACGGCGCCGCAGCGGGTGCCGTCATTGCCCGCAAGGTAGGCGAAGAGGTTCGCTTCATCGATGTATCCAACTGGCAGACGGTCGATCTGAAGCAAGATCTCCTTTCCGGAGACATTCTGCGCACCAACGAGACCGGGCAGCTCGCCATCCTGTTTTCCGACCGCACGCAGGTTCGCCTGGGGCGCAATTCATCGCTCGTCGTCAAACAAGTGACATCGAGCACGGATGCAGATACCGTGTTGCAGCTTCAATCCGGATCGATCTGGGCGCGAGCCGAGCGCGGCGGGCCGGGCGTGAAGGTCGAGACGGCAGCAGCGGCGGCAGCCATTCGCGGCACTGACTGGACGATGACGGTCAATGGCGCCAATACCTCGCTGAACGTTCTGGAAGGTGTGGTTCAGCTCAGCAATCCGCAGGGCAGCGTCGAAGTACGCCAAGGCGAGGGCGCTGCGGCCACGATTGGTCAGGCGCCTCGCAAGGTGGCCATCGTGGATTCAGACGACCGCGAGCAGATGCTGTTCTATCTGCCGCCGCGTGAAGCATTCGAACGCATGCCCCCCTCCGCGCAACCCGTCGCAAAGATGCGCAGGGATGCCGATCGTATTTCCGCAATCCAGCCGGAACGCCGCAGCCCCGAAGATTGGGTTACCTTTGCAGAGGCACAACTTTCTCTGGAAGGACGGCGCCCGGTCAAGCAGACGCTCGACACTCTTCAGAAAATGAAGTTGTCTGTGACGCAGCGTGCGCGCGTGACGTTGATAGAAGCAATTATCGCAGGTTCGGAGACGCGTTATGCGGAGGCCGCCAAGTTGTTTTCGGCCGCTGAGCCAAAGCTTGACCGGCAACGAAGAGGTATTGCTCTCTACGGCGCTTATTATGCGCGCTCGCTTGCAGACCCGAGCAAAGTGGAAAATCTGCCGCGTCAGGCCGGTGGCCCCGACGGAGCATTTTTGCGTGCCTACGCTATCGGGTTCCTCAAGGATCTTCGCGCCGCTATGGCTTCGCTCTCCGAAGCTGAAAAGCAATATCCGAAAGACCCGGGATTGCCGGCCTATCGGGCATGGCTGGCACTTCTCCTGAACGACAGGGTTCAAGTGCAGGAGGCGATGGAGAAGGCGCTTTCCCTTGATCCGCAGGAGCCGACAGCGCTCGAAGTTCGTGCCTACTATAAGACCGGCATTCAAGGAGATCTCAAAGGCGCACTTGCGGACATCCGCGAAGTTTTGAAGATTGCTCCGGGAACCAGCACGGCTTGGAATATGATGGCGGCGATCCAGTCCGATCTTGGAGCGTCGCGAGAGGCCGAAGCAAACTACAAGCATGCGATCGAACTCGATCCGGAAGATCCTGTCGCGCACACGAATCTGGCCGTTTTTTATCTTGAATTTTATGAGGTCGAGAAAGCCAAGAAAGAGATCGATCTGGCTCTAAAACTCGACCCGACGCTTGGTCCGGCTCTCATCGTACGAGGCATGTATTACATGCAGACGGGAGAGATGGATAAGGCAATGGACGACCTTCTTGCGGGTACCGTCTCCAATCCAAGCCACTCCCAGGGCCAGTTGCTTCTGGCTTCCAATCATTACGAAAAAGGCGATCGTCTGCCGGCTCAGCAGGCGCTCGATAATGCCGACCGGCTCGACAGGAACGACCCCGTGATTTCGGCCGTTCGAGCGGCAATAGCGATCGACAACTATGATTCCATTGGCGCGATCCGCAACGCACAGGAATATGTAAAGCGGTCACAAGCACGTGGCGGCCATTACAGTTCACTAGGCGCCAACCAGCAGGCCGGTTCGACGTTGAACGACGCATTTCGCTTCCAAGATATGAATTCCTGGGCGGAATATTATAGCGATGCCGTATTCGATCCCTTTGCGGGGACAGCCTATATCGACCAGAGTATCCGCGGCAGCATCGACATCTTTGCCAACAGCTACATTTACGGCGAAGACATCTTCAACAACACATCGGGTGGTCAGTCTTTTTCAGCATTTCTGCAAGGCCTGATGCTGGAGCCGCATGTGATCTCCGGCCGCTCGCGATCTGCCAATCTGCTGCGTCGCCCATTTATCGAAGGATCGATCGGCGGTGGTATCACGGCAGCTGGGGGTGAGGTGGGCTATACCGGTGAGGCCGACATTCAGGGCTTCAGCAACCTGCCTTTCCCGATTAGTTTTTATGGAAATATTCAGTGGCAGAAGGTTCCCGACAGCCGTGATACTTTGGGGCTGACCGATATGAATAGCGAGAACCGCATCATTGGCGGTAACGGCTATCTCACGGCAAGCCCGACACCTTATGACCGGACCGTATTTTACATCAACGACTCCAATAGCAGGGTGAATTTCGACGTAAAAAGTCTCGATTTTCTGCCGGCTATCGGCGTTCTTCCGGTAACCCTTGAACAAAGTCAGTCAGGCCGAAGTGTCGATGTGGGTCTTGGATGGAGCCACACGGTCGGATATCGCGATGTCGTCAATGCCGCGCTCCTCTTCAACGAGACGAACAGCCGTACCAGTTTCAATCGCACAACAGACTTCTTTTTTGGTATTCCCCTGGCTGTCGATTCAGGGAGAAGTCAATTCAAGCAAACGAGTTACGTGGCGGCATTGAACCATACCGTCGGCTCGGATGACATGACCTGGCGCTATGGTATCGAAGGTGGGTTGCAGACCAGTTCCCAATATCAGTGGTTTCAGGACGACACCGTCGTTCCGTCCACGATCGTGGAGAATTCCTCATCGACACGCGCCGGTCTCGGTCGCATCTATGTCGATCTGCTGCACGAGATTACGGCAGACCTCAAAGCCGAATATGCGCTATTCGGAAATCTGATCGCGGGTAACGGGGCTGACGCCCAGAGACTCGACCCACGGCTGGGAATAGCGTGGTCTCCAGTGACCGGGCAGTGGCTGCGCGCTGGCTTTATGCGTAACAGCATCGACTTTTCGACACCAACACTGTCGCCGATCAGCGTTGTCGGCCTTCAGCCAAACCGCATATCGATCGATACCGATGGGCGGCTCGATACGCTCGCCCTGCGCTGGGATGCGGAATGGACGCCAGATTTCTTTACTGCGGTCGAGTTTCAGCACCAGGATGTCAGGGATGCACTCATATCCGTGCCGTTGACGTCAGCGCCATTCACGACGGAAAAGGGGCGGGTCGATCGAGGCAGCCTTAGCACCAACCTCCTCCTCGGATACGGTTTTGGCCTGTCTTCGACCGTTGCCTACACGGATTCAAAAGACGAAGGTCCCGCGTCAGCCGCGTTCGGAGGCCCTCTTCCCTATATTCCGGAATGGGCTGGACAAGTTGCACTGACGTGGGTGAACGAAGCGAATATCAAGTCGACGATCGCCGCAAACTATGTCGGCAACCGCGTCAACGAGACCGGCGTCAAGCTGGACGACTATTGGTCGTTGGATGCGAGCCTTACCTGGGAGCCGCTTGATAAACGCTTTGAGCTTGATCTTGCAGCCTACAATCTTCTGGATGAAGACATTGAGCTGAACACGGGCATCTCAGGCTGGGGCCGTTCCTTCAAGGGCACACTCAAAGTTCGCTTTTAATGGTCTTGTCTCCACGAGTTTCGCGCTTCTTTTCGTCGCGCCGTCTGCAGGTCGCCTTGCTGGCGGCCTTGTCCTTGATAGCCGTCACCCTGATCACCCGCTTTCCCGCCTGGCCGCTGATCGATTATCGCGCCTTCGACTATCTCTCGACGACCGCCGCAGAGCCTTTGCCCAAGGAAGGGCCGATCATCGTGGCGATCGACGAGCCGTCGCTGGCGGAGATCAATGTTCAGTGGCCCTGGCCCCGCAGCCTGCATGCGAAGCTCGTCTCCGCGCTTCGTGCGGCAGGCGCAAAGGTGATCGGGCTCGACATCATCTTTTCGGAGCCATCTTCGCCCGGAGAAGATGAGGCTCTGGCTGCAGCCCTTGGTCCGGATGTCGTACTTGCAGGGGATGAAACACTGGTCACCTCGGATCAGGCCGATCAGTTCGTCCGGGTCCTGCCGTTGCAGATGTTTTCCGACAGGCTGGCCCTGACCGGGATTGCCTCGGTTGGCCTGCATCGGGACGGCGTGCTCAGGCAAATGCCCGCCTATGACGACGGGCTGGCCGCGATGATCGCTACCGCCGCCGGCGAGGATGCGGAACTGCCGGCGCCCGGAAGCCTTATCCAGTCCTTCGGCGGCCCACGGACCTATCCGACCGTTTCCTACTATCAGGCCCTCGATCCGGAAAATTTTCTGCCGGCGGGTCTTTTCAAGGATCGGATCGTCATTGTCGGATTGAGCCTTCAAAATGCGCCGTCGATCGAAAGCGGCGGAGCTGATGCCTTCCCGACCTCCTATACGACCCATACCGGAAAACTGACGGCCGGCGCCGAAATTCAGGCCACAATTCTCGATAATCTCAGGCTGAAACGCTCCATCGAAGAGGCCGCTCCCCCGTTGAAGCAGGGCCTTTTGCTGGCCGCGGTGGTAATTGCGGCAGCGCTTGTCTGGAGAGGGACGGGATGGGGCACGGTTTTGACAGGCGCCTGCGCCATCGCAGTCTTTTTCGTCGCAAGTTATCTGACGCTCCGCTTCGGTCGCGTCTTCGTTTCGCCAATGGCACCGTCTCTGGCCTTTATTGGTATTTCGGCAGCACAGGCGACGTTCGATTACGCACAAGAGCGGCGCAATCGCCGGCAGATCACCCGTGCCTTCTCGCAATATCTGGCGCCGGCGCTCGTTGAGCAGCTCGCCCGCGACCCGTCGAAGCTGAAACTCGGCGGAGAAAAGCGCGAACTGTCGATCCTGTTCTGCGATGTGCGCGGTTTCACCACGATCTCCGAACAGCTGAAGGACGATCCGCAGCAACTGACGACACTGATCAACCGGTTGCTGACCCCACTCTCAGATATCGTGCTTTTGCATGGCGGCACGATCGACAAATATATCGGCGACTGCCTGATGGCGTTCTGGAACGCTCCGCTCGATGATACCGACCACGCAGTACATGCGGTCTCGGCAGCGCTCGACATGCTCGATTCCATGCAGGCTTTGAACGACGAACTGAAGGCGGAAGCGGAAGCCGCAGGGCGGACTTATTATCCGCTGAAAATCGGCGTCGGAATCAATACGGGCGAATGTGTCGTCGGCAATATGGGCTCGACGCAGCGCTTCGATTATTCGGCGCTTGGCGATGCGGTCAATCTGGCCGCGCGATTGGAGGGTGCCTCCAAACCTTACGGCGTGCCGCTCTTGATCGGAGAAAATACGGCGACACGCACTGCTGACGGTTTTGCAGTCTTCGAACTCGATCGAATCACGGTGAAGGGCAAAACAGAGCAGTCGCCGGTCTTTACAGCTCTTCGGAAAGGCGAGGGGGACCATCTGGCCGCCCATGCCCGGTTCCTGGATGCGCGATATCGGGGGGATATTGCGGAGCAGCAATCGCTTGCTCCGGATCTGATGCAAAAAGTGCCAGGCTTGGCCGCATATTATGGCCAGGCGCTCGAAATTCCCGGCGGCGCCTAGCCAATTCGTTGCTCAGTGGAATGTTTCGGGACGGATTTCGTCCTCTAGAATGCGGAAAGCCTCGTAAAGGGCCTCAACCAGGATATCCGTCAATTTTTCAGCCTCATTTTCCTGCAGGAAAAGGGCGAGCGTCTGCTCGGACGGTTGACCGAAGGTCGTGTTTTCGTTCGACATTTCATAGTCCTCAAGCTGAACCCGGAATCATTCCGGACGAGGGTGACCGTAGGACCGCTGCCTTGCGCCTGGCTTGAGTTTAACCAGTCCGGCACATGACTGCCTCGCCGATCCGCGAGACTGTGTCAATTCGGGAAACGCCGGATCTCTCCATTTGTTCATTTCCATGACGCTCTCGCGGTTGACGCTTCAGCGTTGCAGGCTATAAAGCCGGTGTCGAAGGAAGAGTGTCCGAGTGGTTTAAGGAACCGGTCTTGAAAACCGGCGTGCGGGAAACCGTACCGTGGGTTCGAATCCCACCTCTTCCGCCACAAGCTTCACCGAGGCTCCGCTGACAGGCTCAGATAGGTCGGATCGAACTCAGCCACATCCTTCAATTTTTCCCAATCCAGGATGGTGATCGTCTGGCTGGCCCAGGAGATCAGGCCGTGGCGGCGTAGCGTCTGGATGACGCGGTTCATGTGGACGAGCGACAGGCCAAGCACGTCGGCCATTTCGCCCTGGGAAAGCGGAAAATAGAAGCTCCAGCCATTCGTCTTGTGGACGCATCTGAGGCGTACGAAAAGTTCGCAGATGATGTGGGCGAGGTGGGAAGCCTTGGAGCGCCTGCCCATGGCGACGATCCAGGCGCGGTGGATCGAGCCGTGCACCAGAGTATCGAGCCACAGCATGCGGGTGAGGTGGGGATATTGTTCCGTCACGCGCTTCAGTTCGCCGTGGTCCGCGAAGGCGACATGACAGGGGGAGAGGGCGATGACACCGTGATCCATGGTCTTCAGAAGGAAGGCGTGCAGATCGACGAAATCGCCTGAAATGTGGAGTGCGGTGATCTGCCTTGTACCTTCCGCAGTCAGCTTGTAGCGCGCGGTAAAGCCGTCAATGACGAGGCTGCTGTAAGGCGGTCGAGACCCCTCCACGACCAGATCCTCGCCCGCTGCGAAACGTTTCTCCTTCACCATCATCTTGCGTAGAACGCCGCGCTCTTCGTCAGACAGGGTGTCGTGTTGTTCAAGATTGAGAAAAAGCGGTTCGATCACGGCGGTCCCCGGCAGCTTCGATCCCAAGGATCGTTGGTCGATGCAAGGTTCGCGACTGGTGAACCTCGCTGCTGGAACAAAATCCATGAATGCCAATTTGGTTGCAGTATCTCAAGACGATAGGCATGAAATGGCACGGTATTTTTTCGATCTTTTCAACGGAGACGGCCCGGTTGCGGATGAGCAGGGCCAGGAATTGACATCCCGCGACGCCATAAGCCGGGAGGTCAGCCGAATCCTGGCGGATATCGCCCGCGAGGAACTGCCGGGCCGCGGCAAGGGGATAATTTCGATCGAGGTAAGGGACGAGAGCGGCCAACCTGTATTCACAGGTAGCCTGTCCTTCCAGAGCCGTTGGCACGACGGCAACCAATGAGTTGCAGTAACGACACTCGGAGAAATGTTTATTATGTGGTTTCCAAATGATCTATATTAACTATCCATTAACCATATCAAATAGAATTTTAACTATCCACAAAATACCGTTCGCATTTTCGCCACGTTACTAGCAAAAGTCTAAGTCCGTTGGTTCGACGCATAGGGGTATGTATCGAGCCGGTTCAATATGACTGCGGCGGTCGAGGATGGAACGAGAACCATCCGATCCCGTCGGGTCAAAGACGGTATGGGACGGACGTGTTGAGTTTGAGTGGCGGCAAACTTTCGCTGGGCGCGAAATGGCTTGGAATTACAGTTGTCTGTGCCGGAATGGCATCCTGTGCAACGACGGAAGCTCCGAAGCCGAGCAAGCCTCGCAGCAAGGAATATTTCTCCGAAAAGGAATATGGCGTCAAAGCCAGCCCCCGTGTGGTGGGCGATGGGCAGGCCGTGCCGAAGGGCGGCGGCCGCTTCATGGTCGGCCAGCCGTATGAGGTCAAAGGCAAGACCTACGTGCCGAAGGAAGACCCGAACTATAACAAGAGCGGTCTTGCGTCGTGGTATGGTTCCGCCTTCCATGGTCGCCTGACCGCCAATGGCGAAGTCTATGACAGTGCTTCTCTGACTGCAGCCCATCCGACGTTCCCCCTTCCGAGTTATGCACGGGTGACGAATATGGATACCGGCTCGTCGGTCATCGTGCGCGTCAACGACCGCGGTCCCTATCATCCGGGGCGCATTCTCGATGTCTCCGAAAAAACTGCCGAGATGATCGATATCAAGCGGCTGGGAACCGGTCGCGTGAATGTGCAATATGTCGGCCGCGCCCGCATGGACGGCAACGACACGCCGTTCCTGATGGCATCCTATATCCGCAAGGGTGACCGCCTGCCGTCCGTTCGTCCGGAAGGGCAGATCGCAACCGGTGTGATGGTGGCATCGAACCAGCCGTTCGGCGATCAGTTGCAGAGCTATCGTTCGGCGCTGCCGCAGCCGATCGCCCCGGCGCGCGCTACTCCGAACGCTGTCAATTCCGCCAGGCCGCAGGTTGCCGCGGCAAAGCCTGTCCCAGCTGCAGCGCCGGTCTATGTCGCCGCCACGTCGCCCGCCGCACCACGTTCAAGCGATCGTCCGGTGGTCAGCGAAGCTCGCCAGCCGGTCAAGGTTGCAAGCGCGGCTGGTTATCCGACCGAACCGCAGCGTCAGGCGAAACAGGCACCCGTTCAGCAGCCGGTACAGGCTGTATCCGGCATCCGCCCGATCGAGCCCCAGGCCCGCCAGCCGCAGCCGGAATTCACCGCGACTGCCTATGCAGGCCAGCCGCGCTCGAAGGAGCCGGTCGTGATGTTCGGCAATATGGTGCTGCAGAACCCGGCACCCGGTCAAAAGCCCGTGCGTTGAGTGTTGCGGTAATTGCTTGCCGCAACCGCCACTGCTACGCTCATGGCTGAACCGGTCTACGAGGTGACGATGCGGCGTCTCTTGCTTCTTCTCTGCGTGATGCTTTTTGCGGCGTCAGCGACATTTCACACGACAGAAGCACAGGAGCCGCCACCAGCTTTCGCCACCAAGGCGAAGCAGGTCTTCATGATCGAAGCGAAGACCGGTACGGTGCTTCTGGCCTCCAACGAAAACCAGGTTTTTCCGCCCGCTTCGCTCGCCAAGCTGATGACCATGGAAGTGGTGTTCAGCGCCCTGAGGCGAGGCGAAATCAGTCTCGACACGACCTATCCCGTTAGTGAGAACGCCTGGCGCCGCGGCGGCGCTCCGTCCGGTACGACGACGATGTTCGCGGCACTGAAATCTCAGGTCCGCATCGAAGATCTCGTCAAGGGCGTCGTGGTCCAGAACGGCAATGATGCCTGTATCGTGCTGGCCGAGGGGATTTCCCGTACGGAGGGCGAATTTGCCGCGCGCATGTCGGCCCGTGCCAAGGATATCGGGCTCGACCGGTCCATCTTCGGCAATTCCACCGGCCTGCCGGATGCCGAAAGTCGCACCACAGCCCGCGACCTTGTCGAACTGGCACGGCATATCTACCGCGAATATCCGCAGTTCTATCCGATCTATGCCCAGCCGGATTTTCAGTGGAACAAGATCTTTCAGCGCAACAAGAACCCGCTGATGGGCCTGAATATCGGCGTTGACGGATTGGGCGCCGGCTTTGCCGAAGGCTCGGGTTATGCGCTGGTCGCCTCTATTCAACGAAACGGCACGCGACTTTTCCTCGCCATGGGTGGCCTGGCCAATGACAAGGAGCGGATGGACGAGGCCCGCAAGGTTCTCGAATGGGGGCTTTCGGCCTTCCAGACGAAGCTTCTGTTCAAGCAAGGCGAGGTGATCGGCCAGGCCAGCGTCTATGGCGGCACGTCGCGTTATGTCGATCTGGTCGCCAAGGAGCCGGTCGATATCTATCTTCCGGCCAACAATCCGGACCGGCTTTCGGGCCGTATCGTCTATCGCTGGCCGTTGCGGGCGCCGGTGAAGGAAGGCCAGGATGTCGGTGTGCTCAGGATTTCCGCCGGCGAACGCGTCGTGCGCGAAGTGCCGCTGGTGACGGCGCAGCCGATCGAGGTCGGCGGATTGACGAGCCGGGCAACCGATGCGCTGTTCGAACTGATGTTCTTCTGGCTTTGATGTTTACCGCTTGTTTCGCAGCGCACCCTTATACGATATAAGTTGATACAAATGAGTGCGGAAACACGCGTGGCAGAACATTCCGGATTGTTCGTGACTTTCGAAGGCGGCGAGGGGGCTGGCAAATCGACCCAGATTCGCCGGCTGGCGGATCAGTTGCGCCGTCGCGGCCACGACGTGCTGGTGACGCGCGAGCCTGGTGGTTCGCCCGGTGCGGAAGCAGTTCGCCATGTGCTTCTGTCGGGAGCCGCCGAAGAATTCGGCGTGCGCATGGAGGCGATCCTATTTGCCGCCGCCCGCAACGACCACGTGGAAGAGGTGATCCGTCCGGCGCTGGAAACCGGCGCCATCGTGCTTTGTGATCGCTTCATCGATTCGTCCCGCGTCTATCAGGGTGTGACCGGCAATCTGGAGCCCGACTATATCGAGGCACTGCAGAGGATCGCGATCGACGGCATAAAGCCGGACTGCACGCTGATCCTCGACCTGCCGGCCGAAATCGGCCTGAAGCGTGCCAAGAAGCGCGCGGCGGACAATGCGCCGGACCGTTTTGAGCGGGAGGAAATCCAGACGCATGAGAAGCGGCGCGAGGCCTATCTGGAGATCGCCGAGAACGAGCCGGAACGCTGTCGGGTCGTGAACGCCGAACGCTCCGAGGATGAAATCGCCGACGAGATTTTTGCGCTCATCGAACCCATGGTCCGGGAACTTGGTTTCACCCAGACAAGCAGCGCGGAATCGGTCGGATGAGCGAAGAGACGCCCGGCATTCTGGACGGCGCCTTGCCGCCGGCCCGCAATCCGCATCTCTACGGTCATCAGGCCGCGGAGGATTTTCTGGCGCGCAGCTACCAGTCCGGTAAAGCGCATCACGCGATCCTGATCGAGGGGCCGGAAGGCATCGGCAAGGCGACGCTGGCATTCCGTTTCGCCAACCATGTGCTGACCCATCCCGATCCGGCAAACGCGCCGGATCATCTTGCCGATCCCGATCTCGATTCATCCGTCAGCCGGCAGATCGCCTCCGGCGCCTCGCATAATCTTCTGCATCTGGCGCGGCCGGTGGATGACAAGACCGGCAAGGTCAAGACGGCGATCACCGTCGACGAGGTGAGGCGGGCAGGGCATTTCTTCTCGCAGACGTCCGGTACCGGTAACTGGCGCATCGTCATCATCGATCCGGCCGACGACTTGAACCGCAATGCCGCGAACGCCATCCTGAAAATCCTGGAAGAACCGCCACGTCGTGCGCTGTTCCTCGTGCTCTCGCATGCGCCGGGGAAACTGTTGCCGACCATCCGCTCCCGCTGCCAGCCACTAAAACTGTCACCGCTTGGTGATGCCGACATGGCTAAGGCTCTGGCTGGCCTCGGCATGCCGCTCGATGGCGGCAAGACACAAGAAACAGTTCTTTCGATGGGCAAGGGCAGTGTTTCCCAGGCGCTCAAGCTCCTCAATTACGGTGGGACTGAAATCATCGCGGCCTTCGACGATGTGATCGCGGCGGAAGGACCGGCGGCGCGCAAGGCGATGCACCGGCTGGCGGACGTGCTGTCCGGCAAGGAAAGCGACGTGATCTTCGGTTTCTTTCTGGAGCACCTGAGCGACCATCTTGTCGCACGGGCGAGGGAGGCCGCACTGGCCGGTGACCTGTTCACCGCCGACCGCCAGGCAAAGCTCGTCAGCGATATTACCGAAAAGATCACCGTCGCCCAGGCCTATAATCTGGACAAGAAGCAGACGATCATCTCCATTCTCGAAGCTGCCCGCCGCTGAAACGCAGCGTGCCTTGGGGCTTTCAGGAAACCAACATCCGGAACTTTGTGTTTCGCATCAGCGAAACATGCGCTAAGAGCGCTCAGCACAATCCGTGCCGGACAAGTTCTCCTCATCCAGTCCCGAGTGCCAAGATGCCGAACAAGACGCCCTATTACATCACCACCGCGATTTCCTATCCTAATGGCAAGCCGCATATCGGCCATGCCTATGAGTTGATCGCGACGGATGCCATGGCGCGCTTTCAGCGTCTCGACGGCAGGGATGTCTTCTTCCTGACCGGCACGGACGAACACGGCCAGAAGATGCAGCAGACGGCGCGCGCCGAGGGCATTACGCCGGAAGCGCTGGCGGAGCGCAATTCCGGTGAATTCCGCGGCATGGGCAAGCTGTTGAACGCGTCGAACGACGACTTCATCCGCACCACCGAAGAACGCCATCACGAAGCGTCCAGAGATATCTGGAACCGCATGGCGGATGCCGGCGATATCTACAAGGACACCTATGCCGGCTGGTATTCGGTGCGCGACGAGGCCTATTACGCCGAGGACGAAACCACGGTGCGCGATGGCGTGCGCTACGGGCCGCAGAACACGCCGGTCGAATGGGTAGAAGAATCCAGCTATTTCTTCAAGCTGTCGGAATATGGCGACAAGCTTCTGAAGCACTATGAGGAAAACCCGGATTTCATCGGCCCGAACGAGCGCCGCAACGAAGTGATCTCCTTCGTGAAATCCGGCCTGCGCGATCTGTCGGTATCGCGTACCACGTTTGACTGGGGTATCAAGGTACCGAACGATCCGGCGCATGTCATGTATGTCTGGGTCGATGCGCTGACCAACTACATTACCGCCACCGGTTATATGGAAGACAAGAACGGCCCGCGCGCCAAATACTGGCCGGCGGACGTGCATATCATCGGCAAGGACATTATCCGCTTCCACGCCGTCTACTGGCCAGCCTTCTTGATGTCGGCCGGCCTGCCATTGCCGAAGCGCGTCTTCGCGCATGGCTTCGTGCTGAACAACGGCGAGAAAATGTCGAAATCGCTCGGCAATGTCGTCGATCCGTTCGAGATCATCGAGAAATTCGGCCTCGATTACGTACGCTATTACCTCTGCCGCGAAATCTCGTTCGGCCAGGACGGCAATTGTAACGACCAGCTGATCGCGACCCGCGTCAATGCGGACCTCGCCAACGGTATCGGCAACCTTGCCAGCCGTTCCATTTCGATGGTCGCCAAGAATCTTGACGGCGTAGTCCCGGAACCGGGCGAACTGACTGAGGAAGACAAGGCGCTGCTGGCGCTTGCCGACGGAATGCTTGAAACCTGCCGGGATGAGATGAGCAGGCAGGGGATCAGCAAGGCACTCGCAGCTGTCATCGCCGTCGTCTCCGAGACGGATCGATATTTCGCGGCGCAGGCTCCTTGGGCGCTGAAGAAGACGGGTGATATCGAGCGTATGGGCACGGTGCTTTACGTAACCGTCGAGGTCGTGCGGCAGATCGCCATACTGCTGCAACCGTTCATGCCGGATTCGTCCACCAAGCTGCTCGATCTCGTCAAGGCATCGCCTGACGCTCGCGATTTCACGGCGCTTGGTGAGGCCGGGCGCCTGAAGCCGGGCATCGTGCTGGAAGCGCCGACGCCGGTCTTCCCGCGTTACGTGGCTCCGGAAGCGTAAGGCTTCGTCATGCTGATCGATACGCACTGCCACCTGGATTTCGCCGACTTCACGGAAGAGCGCGACGCGATCATCGCCCGCGCTCACGAGGCCGGTGTCAAGCAGATGGTCACCATCTCCACCCGGGTTCGCAAGCTGGATGGGCTGCTGGCGATCACGGAAGCCTATCCGTCCGTCTTCTGCTCGGTCGGCACGCATCCGAACAATGCCGGCGAAGAGCTGGATATCCAGACCGAAGACCTGGTGCGGCTTGCCAATGCGCATGACAAGATCGTCGCGATCGGCGAGGCGGGTCTCGACTATTTCTACGATACGCAGACACCGGCCGACCAGAAGACCGGCCTGATCCGCCATATCGCGGCAGCGCGCGAAACCGGCCTGCCGCTGGTCATTCACAGCCGCGCGGCCGATGACGACATGATCGAGATACTGACCACGGAAAGCGGGAAGGGGGCCTTCCCCTTCATTCTGCATTGCTTCTCGTCGGGTGCAGAACTGGCGCGCGTCGGTGTCGAGCTTGGCGGATATGTTTCCTTCTCCGGCATCCTGACCTTCCCGAAATCGGAAGAACTGCGCGATATCGCCAGGACGGTGCCGCTGGACCGTCTTCTGGTCGAGACGGATGCGCCTTACCTTGCGCCGAAACGCTGGCGCGGCAAGCGCAACGAGCCGTCCTATGTGGTCAACACCGCCGAAGTTCTGGCCGAATGCAAGGCCGTGAGCTACGAGGAAATGGCACGGATCACCACGGAAAACGCATTCTGCATCTTTTCGAAGATGCCGAGGGTCTGAGCGGTGGCGACATACCGGCGGCGCTTCACCATTCTAGGCTGCTCGTCGTCTCCGGGCGTGCCGCGGCCGCATGGTGACTGGGGCGCCTGCGATCCCGCCAATCCGAAGAACCGACGCACCCGCGCCGCCTTCATGGTGGAGCAGATCGGCCCGGAAGGCAGTACGGTCGTGGTGGTCGATACCGGCCCGGATTTCCGCCAGCAGATGATTGCCGCCAACGTGCAGCGGCTCGATGCGGTGCTCTATACCCATGCGCATGCCGACCATCTGCACGGCATTGACGATATCCGCACATATTTCATGCTGCAGCGGCATCGCATTCCGATCTACGCCGAACCTTTCACTATGGAGCGCATACGCCAGGGTTTCGGTTATTGCCTGGAAACGCCGGCCGGCGGCAATTATCCGCCGATCGCGCGACCGCATCTGATCGAGACGATGGATGCGCCGATCGTCATCGACGGCCCGGGCGGTGCCATCGACTTCTGGCCGCATCTGCAGGTCCATGGCGATATCATATCGCTCGGCTTCCGGATCGGCGACGTGGCCTATTGCAGCGACGTCAGCGATTTTCCGCCCGAGACGATCGGTAAGCTTACCGGGCTCGACATCCTGATCATCGACACGCTGCAATACAAATTCCATCCGAGCCATCTGTCGCTCGAACAGGCGCTTGGCTGGATCGGACGCTTGACGCCGAAGCGCGCCATCCTGACCCATATGCATACGCCGCTCGACTACGAGACGGTGATGCGTGAGACGCCAGCGCATGTGGAGCCGGCATTCGACGGGATGAGCTTCGAATTGGACGTGGAGCTATAAGCTGCCATCGTACGGATGTACGAATTCCTCGATGGCGGAAAGGCAAACAAGCAGCCGAAAGGCCGGCATTTCAGAGCTTTCGCCATATCATTTAGTTCCATAATCTATCTTATCTGATCTTGATATGTAGCCGCAAAGTTAGAATGTCCTGTTTCTGCAAAGTTGGAATGTCACACTCCCCGGGTCTGAATGATGCCTGGGAGTTTGCAGATGGGATTGATAGCGATGAGCGAGCGCGATCTGCGGCGGATC
>NZ_JAHYCB010000011.1 GCF_019430945.1 Neorhizobium populisoli
CGTCGCGCCAGACCCGATGCTAGCACCGCGACCTCCAACGAAAGACAAGGCGATGATCGCCAGGAGGTCACGAACTATGTCCAGGACGTCATCGAGAGTGCGCTGCGATCCGCAGGGCTTATGAGATAAGCGTGTTCTTGGCCGCCTGCCGAGCGGCCCCTTCAATTGCCATACGGCACTAATTCTGGTTCCGGCGGACCGTCAGCCACGCAGCGGCGGGAATTTGCCTTGGTTTCGCAGTATTAGGACACATGCGCGCTGAGTTTGTTCTGCGCGAGGAGGGGAAATGACAAAGCTTTCCGTAAACCACCGGACGACCTACCGCTACCGATGTCCCGTTCAACTGTCGCCTTATCGGCTATTGCTACGACCGCGCGAAGGGCCGGATCTCCTGCTGCAACATCACCAGATCACGGTCTCACCGGAAAGCAGAGTCGCGTGGACTACGGATGTGTTTGGAAACGCAATTGCGACCCTGACGTTCTCGGAGCCGACGCAGCAGCTGGAGATCATAAGCCATGCCAACGTCGACCTGAAATCGCAAGCCTGGCCGGTGTTCGACATCGCTGCGTCGGGCATAACCTACCCATTCCGCTACGACGATCAGGATTGGAAGGATCTTGGCTCTCTCAGGGATGTTCAGTATCCCGATGCTTCCGGCGAGTTGCAGCAGTGGGTCAGGGGCTTCGTCATGGGGAATTCGACCGACACGCTGTCGCTGTTGAAGGATCTCAGTGCCGGTGTTTCGAACGGCGTCTCCTACCAGGTGCGAGATATGGAAGGAACACAGCCTCCGCTGGAGACCCTTCGTCTAAGGTCCGGGAGCTGCCGGGATCTTGCGACACTCCTTGCCGAAACTGTCCGGGTTCTTGGGCTCGGGGCGCGGATCGTTTCTGGATATCTCTACGACCCGGCGCGCACGCTCATCGGTTCGTCGTCAGGCGGATCAACCCATGCATGGGTTGAGGTGTTCCTACCAGGAGCAGGATGGATCGCGTTCGATCCGACGAACCGGAGCATGGGAAGCGCAAACCTGATCCCCGTTGCTGCCGCACGCAACATTACCCAGCTCGTGCCCGTGTCGGGAACGTTTATCGGTGCTGCGGACGCGTTCGTGTCGCTGGATGTCGCCGTGGATATTGCCTTCATTGGTTGATGACGCAAGCACAGGCAGAAACGCCGGGATCCTTTGTGGATGGGATTTTAAACCGGCGGTCTTTGTAAAATCAGAAATTTTACCCATATTCTCCTTATCGGCCATTGCTTGTGATGTTGGTCCGTAGCTTAGCTCCCGTCGGATTTCCTCTCAAGTCATCGATCTCATCCCGCAAGGTATCGCGGGAACCAACGATTGCTCTGAAAGGAAACCGTCATGAATAATGGCACTGTAAAATGGTTCAACTCCACCAAGGGCTTTGGCTTTATCGAACCAGACAACGGTAGCACGGACGTTTTTGTCCACGGTCTGCCGTCGAGCTCGCCGGAATGCGTTTGCTCTCGGATGGCCAGAAGATCTCCTACGAGGTTGTTCAGGACCGCAAGTCCGGCGAAAGCTCGGCCGAAAATCTTCAGGCAGCTTGAGTTTTTCATTAGCCCCGCTGACCACGGATGTACTAGCAGCAGAGCCGAGTGGCTGTGAGAGGTCGGGTTAGTGCCCGGCCCTTTTTGTTTTCGGACCGGCCGTGTTTCCGGCTTCGATCCAACCTTCGATTTCTCGGATGCGCCCGAGCTACAGACCGAAAGAAGTTTATCATGACCGTGACGAAGCATGAGTTTTTCAAGCCAGAGAAGATTTCCGCCCGAGACAAGGCCGCGACCACTAGCGAAGTCGCGCGGCAGATCATTGAAACGGAAGCGGCGGAGCGTATCCGCAAAACCGCGCGCCTGCGCCAATTGCGCGAAGCAAAGCCGATTATGCCAGACCCGGTCCGCCAGACTGGGCGTCGAAAGACAGCATCCGCAGCCGCTTGATTTGGGGCTACCAGCGGGATCATCTCGGTTGGTCGGATGACGTATTTAGGGAAGGAGAGGGTATTCCTCCCACCAATAGAATTTTTCGCCGAGCTATATTAACGCGCTCCAGGAGCGGTTGCCGTGACGAGTTTCGTCATCGTCCTTTTCATGATCACGGAGGGCTGGCTGTGGTGAACCTAACCGAAATAAAGCAGTCTCTTCTGCGTAGGCTTCTTAAAAGAGCGGGCTATGCGACGCTGGATCTAATGCCCGAAGCGGGAGGGGACCATGGCGGAGACGGCACTCTAGGGGCTTCGATGGTGCCGATGACGGTTTCAGCAGCATCGGAATATTCCTCCCGGCAGCACCCAAGCCGCGACCATGGAGTCATCGATGACAAAGGACATCAGCGGCGCCCTTCGTCACGCCAGGACAGGATCTCGTCATGAGTGGAGGTGACCGCTTTTTGCCGCGCGGTACGGACTTCGGCAAGCAACAACTGCATATCGTTCTCCTTGACCACACGGGCCAGTCGGATGATCGGATTGTTGCCGCGGGCGATCACGATATCCTCGCCTCCTTCTGCCCGAACGAGCAGGTCGGAAAGATGCGTCTTGGCTTCGGAGATTTGCACGGTGGTGGTCATCGGCATGAGCCTCGCCGACGCCTGCGCGTCGCTGTGGCTCGACGGCGAGCTCATCCATCTCGGGGACCTGTCCTCCACGATGCCGGCGCCGACGTCCGCGCCCCGACCCATGAACTGACCATCGCCGCGACGTGCTGCGCAGCCGCCGCCGCGTCACCAGCCAGCCGCCGGCCTGGGCCCTCAGCCCCGACGGCCTCTCCGGCACACGGGGCGTGCAGCCTCTTTTGGTGATCACGATGATAACGGCGGTGCGGATGGCAAGATCGCTATGCCCAGGGGAGGGGAGGGAGAAATTGGCCACCCGGCGGAGGCCACCGCGTCCTGGCTATGGCACTCCCATCCAGGACACAGCTTGAATGATATATAAACGGATCAATTCAGTAATAATGATCCGTATTAGTTTCTTTCGTGTTGACCGAACTCAGAATGTCTGAGATAGCTTTCCCTGCTCCACGAAGAATGGTGGGATGGGTAGGATGGCACGATCAGAGTCAGAATCCTTGCTGGAAATCGGGCGATTGCTGAAGGCTACTCGCAAAGCTCGGCAATTGACCCAAGAACAGATTGCCGACATGGCAGGCATATCGCGTCCCCGCTATCGCGAGATAGAAGCCGGAAGCAGTTCCGCACGCACGACAACCCTGATCAACATTGGCCGCGCTCTTGGGCTTGAATTGATGCTCATACCGCAGGCTATGGTTCCGGCCGTCGGTGCGCTGCTGCGGCCGAATGACGATATTGACGATCTCCCGGCATTCATGGCGCATCCGGACGGGGATTAGAATGTCTGAGGCTTCCTCCGATCCGAGATCCATCTCGTCGCTCGACGTGCTGCTGAACGATAAGAAGATCGGCACGATCGTCAGAACGCCCGGCGATTTCAACGCTTTCAGCTTCGAGGACAGTTATCGCTCAACCGGCGGCTTTTCGGTGCTCAGCCTGTCCTTTCGCGCTGCCACCGGCGGCTTGCGTAGAGATCCGAAACCCGTTGCCCGTGCGCTGCCGGCGTTCTTTGCTAATCTGCTCCCGGAAGACAAGCTGCGCGAGGCGATGGAAAAACATCATGTGGGGAGTGTTCGCGCGGGAAACGATTTCGACCTGCTCGTCGCGCTCGGGTCGGATCTGCCTGGCGCCGTCCGCGTCATCCCGGGTGAGGGAGCGGTTGCTCGTCTCGACAATCTGACAGCCCATAAGCCGAAAGCACGGTTTTCGCTCGCTGGCGTTCAGATGAAGCTTTCGGTCATCAAGAATACGGGCAAGGGCGGTGGCCTGACCCTACCGCTTGGCGACGATCAGGGATCCTATATCGCCAAGTTTCCATCGACCTCAATTCCCGGCGTTTCGGAAAACCAATATGCCAACCTTGCATTGGCGGAAGCGATCGGCATGGAAGTGCCGGAGCGGGAGCTTGTCGAACAGTCCGAGTTCGAAGGAATCCCAAAGGAGTTCGAGACTCTGTCGGATGGAAAAGTCTTGCTCGTCAAACGCTTCGATCGCGGCGCAGACGGCGAGCGGATCCACATCGAGGATTTCGCGCAGGTGTTCGGCATCTACCCGTCGCGGAAATACGAAGGGGGTGCCTATCACGATATCGCCGCAGCGTTGAACGTTGCCGTCTCGCCGACCGCTGCTCTTGAGTTCGTCCGCCGACTGGCGCTGGCAGCTATCACCGGCAATGGCGACATGCACCTCAAGAACTGGTCCTTGATCTATCGCGGGGCAGGTGACAAACCGCATCTCGCGCCCGTTTATGACGTTCTCTCGACGGTCCCATACATCCCTGCGGATGCCATGGCTTTGTCGCTCGCGGGCGAGCGGCCCTTCAAGGCGCTGAACGTGCAGCGGTGGAAAGCCTTCGCCAATCGTGCACGGCTTCCGGAAGCGGCTGTGCTCAAAGCGGTGGTCGATACAGTCGAACGCGTGAATGATCTCTGGTGGTCGCTGCCGGGACGTAATGTCGTCCCGGCGAAGGTTCTCGAGCGTATCGATACCCATGTAAGGTTGATGATGCCTATCCTTGGCACGTGTGCGGAGTGACGCCCTACGGCCGAGCTGTAGCCGCACTGTCCTAGCTGGCTCGCCAGTTCTCCTGACGCATCTTCACCCGTTGCCAAAGGGCATCGTCGACGATTCTAAGCGACGGCGCCGAGCGAGAACCCCGCGAACGACATGCCAGCATTGTCAAACCCGAAGATGGGCACGATGGCAAACGCGACCCACGGCTGGATCGCTTGCTCCAGCTTGAACAGCGGCGACAGGCCGGGTTGCCGTATTGCCAGTGGGACGGTCAGGGCAGGACCACGCCCGCCAATGTCGTATGGATCCCCGAGAGGAAGACCAGCACCCACAGCCCCAGGCCTAGCGCGGAATACGGCGCCAGGCGCTCACGTCGAAGTGGGTTGAGGGCCACGAGTACCACTGTTATCAGCGCTGCTCCGCCGAGCGCCATCACGTTCAGGTCGGCCGTATAAAACAGGGCGATAATAACCACGGCGCCGAGGTCGTCGATAATCGCAGAGCTGCCAGAAAGATCTTGAGGTCGGCACGTGTGAACCGAGCAGCGAGAGGACGCCGAGCGCGAATGCGATGTCGGTGGCCGCCGGTATCGCCCAGCCGCGCAGCGTTTCCGGCTCGCCGGCGTTCACGGCATAGATGAGAGCCGGGGCGAGATGCCGCCCGCCGCGGCCAGGCCAGGCAGGATGCGGTTTGGCCAAGTGGCGAGTTGGCCATCGACGACTTCACGCTTGATCTCAAGCCCGACCAGCAAGAAGACACCGCCATCAACGCGTCGTTGATCCAGTGCAGCACGTTCACGCCAGCCACATAGGTGTTTAGCGCCTCCTGATAAGACTGGCCGAGCGGCGAGTTAGCAACGACGAGCGCCAGCGCGGCGGCCGCCATCAGGATCAACCCGCCGGCGCCTCATGGGTGACGAAACGACGGAGAAACCCTCCTGAATTCGGGGAGGTGGGTGGAGAGTGGTGCGGTGCGTCATGGCTTCGCCGTCCTTTGTCAGAGGTTACATTTTCTCCGTCGGTTAAGGGGAGACCCAAGGCGCACGCAGCACACGCCCGACGATGCAAGCTAGGGAATCAGGCGTCATTGACCACCTTTTAGAAACTCACGTGCCCGTTACTCAACCGGACGGCCCTGGGCTTGGTCGAGGCGGCGCATGATCGGCGTCACGGTGATGCCGTGGATTACGATCGAAATCAGGACAATCAGAAACACCGTTGCCCACAAAGTCTCTTCAGTGCCGAAGCTGGCGAGGCCGGTCGCGAAAGCCAAGTAATAGAAGGAGCCAAGCCCCCGGATACCGAAGAAACCGATTACACCCCGCTCCGCAACCGACATCCGGAGCCCACCTAAGCTCAGCCATCCGATTACTGGGCGCAGGACAAAAAGCACTATCAAGGCCGTGGAGATAATCGGGATGGTCATGGCGCGCAGCAGCGTACCCTCCCCTATGATCATCCCGAAGAAGACCATCAACACCATCATCAAGAGGCGCTCGATCTGCTCGGTGAAGCTGTGCAGGTTCTCATGGAAATCATGTTGCCGTTCGGTGGAGCGCAGTGTGACCGCCGAAACAAATACAGCGACAAAGCCGTAGCCGTGGGCAAGTTCTGTGGCGCCGTATGAGAGCAAGGTAATCCCTAGTGCGACAAGCCCGTCGCCGGTCCGGGCCAGGCGGGCGTTTTTCGGGAGTCTGAAGGTCAGGAACCCCAGGATGCGCCCGGCTATCCATCCGATTGCCACTCCCGCCGCCAAGCGCCAGACGACATCGACCGCCAGCCAATGCCAAAGCACGTTCGCGTCGAAAGTCTGCATCGGAACCAGCGCGATCGCCAGGTACACGAATGGAAAGCTGAGGCCGTCGTTCAACCCCGCTTCTGAGGTCAGGGCAAATCTGGCTTCATCCTTATCTCCAGAACCGGGTGGCCCGACTTGCACATCACTGGCAAGCACCGGATCGGTGGGCGCCAGCACGGCGCCGAGCAGCAGGGCTGACGCCAGCGGCAGTGCCAGCAGGAGCCAACCGGTGACAGCGATGGCAAGGATGGTGACCGGCATCGCGATTGCGAGAAGCCGCCAGGTGGCGCGCCACCGCTTCCAGCCTAAGGGCCGGTCGAGCTTGAGCCCTGCGCCCATGAGTGCGACGATGACGACGATCTCCGTCAGCCGTTCGGTCAGGTTAAGGTTGTCCAGGGGGTTGATGGCCACCTGCGACAGTGTCGACCAGGAGAGCAGAATACCGAGCATGATACAAAAGATGGGCAGTGATAGTGGAAGGGTCCTCAGGACCATCGGCAGCCACGCCGTCAGCAGGATCACGACTCCGAGCAGCGTGAGAACGATCACATAGTTATCCATTTAGAACTTTCCTGACGTGGCAGCCGCAACACAGGTTTGCGCCGGGGTCAGGTGCTGCTTTTCTCTCCCCATCGATCCTTAACTGGCGGAGGTCGTAAACGTTTCAGCGGTGTCATAGATATCTTCTATTATTTGGTTTGCACCGAACCACGCGGCTTTTGCTTGACTCAAACCTATCACCGCCTATCTCGCGTTAATGAATGTTGACGAGCCGCGGACGCGCCCACTCAAAATCCCTGCTGCTTCAGTCCGGCAGAGCCTTCAACGGCTGGAGAGCAGTCGGGATACATGGGCACTGCGCTGGCAGGCATTTTTCGCTTTCATCGATCTGCTGATCCTGGCGTTCTTTATTCTTGGGCCATACCTTCGTGCAGGGCCGTCCTATATCATCATCGACTATCTGATTGCCGCATGGATGACCGTCGAGCTGGTGGCGCGCGCCATCAGTGCGCCGTCTCTGAAAGACTGGGCGAAACGGCCGATGACGTGGATCGACATCGTCATCCTTGGAACTCTGCTTTTACCCAATCACTTATTTAATTTCGCCTTCCTGAGGGTCATGCGGATCTGGGCGATCGGCAAAAGCCCCTTACTCTACGAGGGGCTGAGGCGCGCAGGTTTTGGGCATTTTCAGGACGTGGTCCGCGCTGTTCTGAACTTTCTGGTATTCCTCTTTATGGTGACGGGGTTTGTCTACACCACCTTCTTCTACCGCCAAGAGGGCGGCGAAGGATTTGTCGATGCGCTGTATTTTACTGTGGCGACGATCACGACCACCGGTTTTGGCGACATCACGCTCCCCGGCCCCCTCGGCAAGCTTACGTCAGTAGTCACGATGATCGTCGGCATCTCGCTGTTTGTCCGGCTCGCGCAGGCAGTCGTGCGGCCCTACAAGGTATCATATTCTTGCCACCAATGTGGCCTGCAGCGCCACGATGCCGACGCTGTCCATTGTAAAGCCTGTGGCAACCTCCTCAACATCCCGGACGAAGGTATCTGATAGGTGGCCAAGTCACCGAAGAGGAAGGCTAGCGTGGCGCAGCGTTGGACTGGGCCTTTGAGCAAACGTAAGCGAAATACGTGGCGCAGGGAGGTCGGATGACCAGGGAGTGCTCGATAGTGCGTGTTTCAAACCAGACCCTGGGGACCGAGGGGATGTGCCGCCCTACGTGGCCCTCCCGCTTCGCCTTCAGGTGCGAGGAGACGAGGTATAACTTGCCGAGCCGCTGCAGTTCGAGGCCTTGGTGCGTGACCGAAACATCCCCTTTGCACCGTCACCCGGAGAGTTCTTCGCTCTTTTTGAGGCCAAAGGGCAAAAGCAGCTATTTCCGGAGCTGGCTTCTCCCGCAGGCTTCAAATTGCTGGGGAAGGTCACGCCACTGATGCGTCAGCTTTCGATGCTGAGTCTGAGGCGCTTAATTTTTTTCCCGAGCATCCTCGTCAACCATACAAAATCCTTCCTGGCCCGATATATGGCCGATGTTCTGGGGCTACCTCATGTCCTGGTGTCGCCATTACCCGGCTGTACTCCCTATCCGCTCCTGCCGTTACCGTCGCTTGGACCGCTGAACCGGTTCAGCCGCATGCTGGCGACGCATAGGCTCGGCTTCTGCTCGGAAGCACGATGCGACGATAGCCATCGCGTGCAGTCGGTTTAAATGGCAGAATGAACGTCTCCCCTCGCGCTGGAACGGGACCACTGTGTTCCGTACAGGAGCGGATCACGCCGCCATGGCTCACATGTCCCGCTCATCCATTCCGATCACGCGGATAACTTCACAGAGGTAGCTGCCGGAGGCATTCAATAAGGCGCCGCATCTCGGCACTGGCTAGGCGATAATATTTGGTCTGGCCTTCCCGGCGCGGCACCACGATCCCCGCAATGCGGAGCTGTCGGAGATAACTCGATGCGAGACTGGAGCTGATCCCGGCAATCGTAGCCAAGGTGCCGACATCCCGCTCCTGGTCCATCATCAGTAGGATCATTAAGTAACGCTTCGGGTTAGCCGCCGCCGCGAGCAGTTCCACCGCTTTCTCAGGATCGAGGCTCTTAGGACCGGGGCACGCGGGTCGGCGCTCAGAGGCCGGTTGGCTTTTTCTTCTGCGGGAATAAAGGGACAGCTGCTCGGCAAAGAGGGTTCCCATCAGCCTGCGAACCGAGTTCGCTCCTTTAGGGACCCTTTGCCACTCGACAGCTCCGGAAGGCCTGACATGGAATATGAAGGGTTCATCCGCCGTCGCGGGAATGGTGACCCGGTAGATCAGACCCTCGTGTCGTTTTTCATAGAAGTGCATAGAGTCCCCCCTTACCCTTCCTGGTCCAAGGCCCGGCCGGACGCATTGAGCAAAATCAACGAGACCCGTGACCCGAGATAACGAGATTTTTAGGTTTTTGGATTTTCAGCATTCGCCGTCTGGAAAATGTCGGGAGAGAGCTCAATGGAAATCGGGTACTGGCTTGCCGTTCTGGTCGAGGTAATTGCAGGCCTATGGCTGATCCACACCGCACTGCTATAGCCTGCCTACGTAATCCGCCTCGACCGGATCACCGGATCTCGAAAAAAATAATACGCGATCATCCGGGCTAAGTTGCTATTTTCTTTAGATCTTATTAAATCAGCGTCCCTGAAATGCGCGGCGTCAACTGAACGTTCTCCCACGTGATAGAGAGCCAGCGATGCCCCGTCTTTCCGACATCAAAATCCTTCCCAAGATTGCTATTTCTTCCGCCGCCGTCATCCTGATCAGCACCGCAGCCGGTGTTTCCAGCTATAACGGCCTGAGCCGCCAGGAAGCTGCCAGCGAGATGACCGAGCACACCTATTCTGTCATCACCTCCCTCAACAGCGTTGCCGCCTCCATGGTCGACCAGGAAACCGGTGTCCGCGGCTTTCTGCTCTCAGGCGATGAAGCCTTTCTGGAGCCCCAGAAGAAGGGAGCTTCGCGGTTCCGCGAAAGCCTGGACCGCGTTCGCAGCCTGACCGTCGATAACTCAGCGCAGCAGCGGCGCCTAGACGAAGTGGAAAGCCTTGCCCGGCAGTGGAGCCAAAAGGTCGTCGAAACCGAACTCCCCCTGATGCGCAATCCGGCGACCCGGGAGCAAGCGCGCAGCATCGAGAACTCTGGCGTGGGGAAAGCCGCTATGGACGGCATCCGCGCCAAGGTGGCTGAAATGGTCGCCGATGAGCGGGCGCTTCTCAAGGATCGACGTGCAGCGGCTGACGAAGCCGCAGATACAGCCAGCCTGATGACTGTCGGAGGCGGAATTCTGGTACTGCTCGTCGCCCTGATCGCCCTGGCGATCGTGCATACCGGCGTGGTTCGTCCCGTTCGCTCAATCCGGGACGCCATGCTGCGTCTGTCAGAAGGCGATCGCGCCAGTGACATTCCCCACCTGCGCCGCCGCGACGAAATCGGCGAGATGGCAGGGGCCGTCGCGACCTTTCGCGAGGCCGCGATCCGCAACCATGAGCTTGAGCAGGAGGCCGTCGCTTCCCGCGAACGTGCCGAACGCGAACGGATCCGCCTGACCGAAGCCGCCGAAGCGGCAGCCCAGGCACGTCTCAACGAGGCGACTGCCGGTCTTGCGGCCGGGCTCAGGAAGATCGCAGCCGGCGACCTGTCATTCCAACTCGATGAGCCGTTTGCCCCTGACTTCGAAGCCTTGCGTCATGATCTCAATGGCGCAGTGAAGCAGCTTTCCGAAGCACTGGGAGCGGTCGCGTCGACCACCGCGTCGATCGACAGCGGCAGCCAGGAAATCAGCCGCGCGGCGGGTGACCTCTCCCGGCGCACTGAAAGCCAGGCAGCTTCGCTGGAAGAAACCGCCGCTGCGCTAGATCAGATTACCGCCAACGTCGCGAACTCCTCGCAGCGCGTCAACGAGGCCCGTGGTGTGGCCGCTGAAGCCAACAAAAGCGCCAAGTCGTCCGGCGAAGTTGTCGCCAACGCGGTTCAGGCGATGGAAAGGATCGAGGAGTCTTCCAGCCAGATCGCCAGTATTATCAGCGTGATCGACGAGATTGCCTTCCAGACCAACCTGCTCGCCCTTAATGCAGGTGTCGAAGCTGCGCGCGCAGGAGAGGCCGGTAAGGGATTCGCCGTGGTCGCTCAGGAGGTCCGCGAACTGGCGCAGCGCTCGGCCAAGGCCGCCAAGGAGATCCGTGAACTGATCCGTCAGTCCTCCGAAGAGGTGGGCAGCGGTGTTGAACTGGTGCGCGAGACGGGTACTGCGCTCCAGACGATCGGGCAGTTCATCGCCACCATGAACCAGCACATGGAGGCGATCGCCACCTCGTCGCGGGAGCAGGCGGTGGCTTTGGGTGAGGTCAATACCGCCGTGAACCAGATGGACCAGGTGACACAGCAGAACGCCGCCATGGTTGAGGAAACGAGCGCTGCGGGAGCTACCCTTGCCAGCGACGCAGTCCGGCTGCGTGAACTGGTCGGCCGGTTCGCCCTGCCCGGCAACAACGACAGCCTTCGACAGGTCGCTCGCCGTATGGCAGCGGCACAACAACCAAGGAGGCTGCCGTCCCACCAGGGTAATCTGGCTGTGAAAGAAGAGTGGTCGGAATTTTGAACCTGCACGGGCGGGAAACTTTCCCGCCCGATTTTTCGAGCTGCTCGACGAGGCATAAAGATTCACCATAAACGACGCGTTGCAAGGGGCCTCAATAGTGGCATCAGAGTGGCATTTTTCTGTTTTCTTTTGGGCGAACGCTGCTATCTCTATTACGGGGCTGCGGAGGAATGGACCGTCATGTCAGACATTCCAACGCCTGATGAACCATTGTGGTCACGGCTTTTGCCGAACCGGCCACCCAGTTTGCCGTACAGCCTGGCTTTGGGTCTGGGATGTCTTGCCGTGGGCTACGGCATACGCCTTCTCCTGTCGAACTGGGTCACCGGCGCGCCATTCCTGACCTTTTTTCCACT
The DNA here is from genome assembly GCF_019430945.1 of Neorhizobium populisoli. Lineage (GTDB taxonomy): Bacteria > Pseudomonadota > Alphaproteobacteria > Rhizobiales > Rhizobiaceae > Neorhizobium > Neorhizobium populisoli. Next base: position 11,912 of record NZ_JAHYCB010000011.1, read on the forward strand.
CATCGTCATTGCGAGCGTATGGGGCGGCGCGGCTGCAGGCGCGGTAGTGCTCATAGGGGCTGCGGGATTGGCTCTTGCGGGGATGACCGCGACTAACAATCTGCCGGGTTTAATCGTAGCGGTGTCAATGTTCTTGTTATCAGGAGCATTGATGACAGGCGTTATCCACGCCCTTCAGCGTGCCCTGGTGCGCCTTAGGGCATCCGAGGAGCAGGCCGAGGTAATGGCGCGGGAAATGCGCCATCGGGTGGCCAACGTGCTTCAGCTGGTGCAGTCAATCGCGCAGCTTAGCCTACGGACGTCAACAGATCCGTCGACTGTTTTACCGCTGTTTGAGAGCCGGCTGATGGCGCTCTCGAAGTCGCACCGTATTTCTTCGGGAGGCGCCGGTCGGGCGCCGACCGATCTTCGCGCGCTTCTGACAGACCTGCTTGCCGCTTATGGCTGCGACCGCGTCGATCTCTACGGCCCGCCTCTTGAACTGGACGAAAACCTTGGCCCGCGTATTGGCCTGATCATCCATGAACTGGCGACCAATGCCGCCAAGCATGGTGCGCTGTCTGTCCCGGAAGGCCGCGTGGCGATAGCGTGGGAAGCTTCGCAAGGAGTGACCGAACTGACGTGGCGCGAAACAGGCGGACCGCTTGTGCTGGCGCCGACGCGCCAGGGTTTCGGCAGCAAGCTCATTCCGGCTGCTCTGCCTCCGGATCTGGGGCGTGCGGAGATCATCTACGCGCCGGAAGGGGTCAGCGCCTATCTCCGGTTCAGGTCGTCTGGACCAGGCGGTTGAACCACAACCAGCTTTCATTTTAAGTTAACCGGTTGATCCATTTACGATCCCGCCCGCGGAACGGGACACCTACCGCCTGGTTTGGATGCCGCTGATCGGAGGTTCTCTCACTGGAAATATGGTTTTGGGCCGCAATCCTGGTACAGCTTGCCGCGGGCGCTTTCCTTATTCGGGCTGCGTTCCCAGAATTGCCGGAGTCTGAGACATCGCACCCAGAACAGTCGCCACTGTTTCGACAATCCGTGCGGCTCCCGGATCCAACAGGTCATACAGAGCCCGTTGCGCATCGCGCTTCGTCCTGACCACTCCGCAGTTCCTCAGGATCTTGAGGTGCTGAGAGGTCGTTGCCTGGCCGAGCCCAACAGTGGCTGCTATTGTGCCGACATCGTGACCCTGCTGCATGAGCAGGGTGACGATCCGAAACCGTGCCGGGTTGCTCAGGGCCTGAAGCAGGCGTGCCGCTCTGGTGATGTCGAACCCGGGTTCAGTGCGGGCCGAACCGATTTCATCGGCCGAGCCGCGGACTTTGGAAATGTCTTTCATCGATAGGTGTGGAGTTCGCTGAGAAACAGCGTTTCCATCTGCTTATGCAGAGCTTTGCACGACGTGGGATCGTCCACCAGCTGCTCCGCCCTCGCGCCAGGCGCGCGATCTGGAAACGGATGATCGTGCGACCCTGAAGGGGCGTACGCACCATCAGCCGATAGCTCATGCCGTCGTGATCTTTCTCATAGCTCTGAACTTGCATGGGCGCTCCTCCAGATATCGTAGCATACGCAACCTGCGTTTCTGGCGTTTGAGCCAAGTCAAACAAAGGCGTCGCCAATGCCACTGGTACGATAGCGTACCTTGGGACCGGGACGTCGATCGCAGCTCAAGCAGGATCAGCCTGACAGGTCTCAGTATTTCGCCTGAAAAGGCTTTCCAAACCCGGATAAGCCACTTCGTCTCCCGGCGCAGCCTTCATCTTGAGGCGCAATATCTGTCCGGACGCCCAGGCGCGCGCGCCCTCTTCGATCCCGAAGTCCTCTTCATAAAGCTCGCCACGTTCGACGATCCGGACGATCCAACGGCCATTGCGCACGATTATCTCGACGCTGTTGCGGTTCATGCTTGCTCCCTCTGAGTAAGACTCACAGCTTAAGACGCAAAACAAATCATGGTGTTGGATCTTAACAGCTTCGGCTTTGCGAAGCGGTTGCAAACTTTAGTATATGAGAGATTGGTAACATTAAGCGTCGCGAGAACGATAACTGTCAACGGACACGGCTGCAGTCGCTAAACCCAGGGGCGTTGCCCCTCGCGCGGGCAAGGGGCGGTTCTCGAGGCTCCGCGCTGCACTTGTGCGCCCGCCGCCTGAGACCGTTGCCCTTGCTACCCCCAGACCTCGCCGGTCAGGCAGGGTTGAAGGGAAACCCTGCACCTGCCGTCTTAGATACGCGCGGGTGCCTTCACCAGAACAGCCGCACCCACTACGCCCGACAGGATCGATCCCATCAGGACGCCCAGCTTCACCTCATCCTGAAGCAAGGGCGAAGTGGGGAACGCCAGCAGGCCGATGAACAGGCTCATTGTAAATCCAATCCCGCAGAGCAGCGACACACCATAGACGTGACGCCAGGACGCCGCGTGCGGCAAGGATGCCCAACCCGCTTTGACCGCCAGCAGCACCATGCCGAACACGCCAACCTGCTTGCCGAGGAACAGACCCGCCGCGATGCCGACGGGTACGGGATCAAGAAGCGCCCGCAAGGAAAACCCCGCAAACGACACCCCGGCATTGGCAAAACCGAACACCGGGACGATGGCAAACGCGACCCACGGCTGGATGGCATGTTCCAGCCTGAACAATGGTGACAGACCAGGTTCACGGATAGCGAGGGGGATGGTCAATGCCAGAAGAACACCAGCGAGCGTGGCATGGATACCAGATAGCAGCACCAGCACCCAAAGGACCGCCCCGAGGAAAAGATACGGCGCAAGGCCCCTGACCCCCGAGACGTTGAGCACGATTAGTCCCGCTAACACCGCCGCCGCGCCGCCCAGCGCCACGAGATTGAGATCGGCCGTGTAGAACGCGGCGATAATGAGCACCGCGCCAAGGTCATCGATGATTGCCAGAGCTGCGAGGAAGATCTTCAGAGATGCCGGAACACGCGATCCGAGCAGCGACAGGACGCCAAGGGCAAAGGCGATATCGGTCGCGGCGGGGATGGCCCAGCCTTGCATGGTGTCGGGATGACCGGAATTAACGGTTGCATAGATCACCGCCGGGGCCAGCATACCACCTGCCGCGGCAAGACCGGGAAGGATCCGGCGCTCCCAGGTCGCGAGTTGCCCTTCGATAATTTCACGTTTGATCTCAAGACCGACCAGGAGGAAGAAGACCGCCATGAGCGCGTCGTTGATCCAGTGCAGTACGCTCAGCCCGCCGATATAAGCATGCAGGACATGCTGATACGGCTCTGCGAGCGGCGAATTTGCGACTACCAGAGCTAATGCGGCCGCCGCCATGAGAATAAGCCCTCCGGATGCCTCATGCGTTGCAAAACGCCGCAGAAACCCTTGGGAGCGGTGGGAGGATGTGGTCATGGCTTCGCCATCCTTGCTAAGAGGTTACAATTCCTCCGTCGGTTTAGGAAAGCCCAAGGCGCACGCAGCACACGCCTGATAGCACCAACTTAGCGCATCCGGCCTGCGTTGACCACCTTAACCCGGTCGTGGATCGGGCTCTTGAACGCATAACGACAATGCCTAAATTAGGGATGTCTTCTCAACAAGAGCATCAAACGTGCGGCGCCTTTCCTCGACGGCGACGGCGTGAGGCGGGTTGAGCCACTTGTTCAAAGTGGTTCCCCGCCGGGGCAATCCAGTGCCAGTATGCCGGCCAAAGCTTCGCCGAGGGTTACGGTGGCAAGGATACCACCTAATTGGTCGGCGATATGAATGGCCTTGATCGTGAAGGCTCTGCCGTTGCGGATATGGTCGGCAAGGATCTCCCGGAAGCCGAGTAGAGCTTCCGACGTTGCGCGCTCCAGGTCGATCAGTTCGAGATCGTCAGCTGCGACATGCTGCTCGTCGTCTTCGATAATGAGTTGGTAGATCAAGTGGCCTCGCTTTGCAGGGCCCGCAATGAGCCAGCATGACCTTGCCACAGGCCCCAGTCCATCGCTTTGCGCTGGGTCAAAAAGAAGGCGGAGGTTCAGCTTCGTGCGGTAGCGTACTGGTACGGTACCCAATCAGCATATGCTGATCTAAGAAGCCGGTCCGCGCGTACAGTCTCCAAGTCGCTCCGCGGCTGGACGGAGGGTTCTGGTTTCCCCCTGATTGCCGGAATCCTTCGTCCGTTTTCCCTCTGGAACTTTTTATGACGGTGTCTACTTTTACGCCCCGAAAACTATGGGTAGTGACATGAGCGGGATTGTCTATCGCAACCTTCTTCTAGCGCATCTCGGTGAAGAGGATCGCCGACTTTTAGAACCCTTCGAGCCCATTGATGTTGACCTGCGCTTCAGCATCGAAAAGGCAGGCAAGCCCATCACGCATGTCTATTTTCCGGAAAGTGCGGTGGCCTCTGTTGTCTTGCAGGCGGGCTCGTCTGGCCTTGCCGTGGAAATGGGCGTCACCGGACTTGAGGGCATGACAGGCCTGCCGCTCCTTTACGGTGACGACCGCTCTGCCTTGGAAACCTTCATCCAGATCCCCGGGCGCATGTCGCGTATAACGACCAAGCAGTTTGTCACCGCGATCGAGAGCAGCGCCAAGCTCAAGGCCTTTTTCCTGCGCTACGCGCGTACCGTCCATGACCAGATCGCCAGCACCGCTGCGGCCAATGCCGCAGGCGACATCGAGCAGCGGCTGGGGCGCTGGCTACTGATGTGCCAGGACCGTGTGGGAAACGACCATATCCGCCTCTCACATGATTTTCTGGCGATCATGCTCGGCATTCGCCGGCCCAGTGTCACAGACGCTATCCACCGGCTTGAGGGGCGGTACCTGATCCGGTCCCTGCGCATGGATCTCCAGATCCTCGATCGCGCCGGCCTGCAGGCCATCTGTCGCGGCCTTTACGGCTACGCAGAACGGGAATACGAACGGATCATGGGTTTTCCCCTCCCGACCAGTCAACCGCAGCTGTCCGAGATCAGATGACGAAATGCGGGAACCCCGTAAGGGGAACCCCGATCTGATGTCGATCCTTGGTCGAGACTAACTGTAGGCTGGGGCTATGTGCCTCATAAAGGATTGCAATGCGCGAAATTACCAAGCAGCTTCTGTTGCTGACCGAAGACGACGCGATCCTGATGCTGGACGCCGAGGAAACCCTGGTCGGGGCCGGGTTCGGCGTAATAACAGCCGTGAATGGCACCGCTGCCCTGGCAATTATCAATGAGGACGCCGGGCGGTTTTGCGCCATCATCACCGACATCCGGCTCGGCCAAGGCCCAAGCGGCTGGGACGTGGGGCATCGGGTGCGCGAACTGGTTCCGACCATGCCGGTAATCTACATGACGGCTGACAGCGCCGCCGAGTGGTCGGCGCACGGCGTGCCAAACAGCGTCCTGATCCCCAAGCCGTTCGTGCCGGCCCAGCTGATCACGGCGGTGTCAACGTTGCTCAATCAGGTCGCGACGTCGCTTCCGCCGGCGGGTTAGACGGGGGCGACGAATAAGTTGCCGGAAGGAGCTTTATCAGCGTCTCAATGATCGTTTTGTTGTCGGTCGGTTTGATCAGCCAAGGACGGTCGGTGAAGACAGGGCTGACAAGCTCGTCTTCACCGGGAATTCCGGAGTACACCACGAATGGGACCTGCAGATCGGCAAGCATTTCCGCAACCGGCCGGCTGGTCTCGGATCCACAGCGGAAATCAAGAATGGCGGCATCCGGTGTCACTGTCGTGAGGCGGTGAAGACAATCGTCGATGCGGAGGCGGACAATACCCGGAACCCGGCATCTTCCAGCGCTTCTTCAAGTTCGAGCGCAATCAGGAACTCGTCCTCTAAAAGAAGGACTGTCGGGGCTTCCACTATGATGACTCCTATGACTGGCGTTCTTTCAGCAATAGAGGCAGTCCGTTCGCAACGGAACCGGCTTTGAGCTGGAGATTAAAAACAATCGCGTGAAAGAAGCGGGAACGGATCAGCGGGATAAGATCAAACCCTGCTGCGCGCGCGATACAGGGACTTTGGTCCGATTGTCCTCTGAGGGATCTAGGTCAAATCCCCCTCATGGAGCGGCACACCTTGATAATGGCTATCCTTATCGCCGGACTGGTGCTTGCGGGCGGTTTCGGCCTGCTGGAGCTGTCAAGGCTCCTGCTCGCCTGACGCAAGCGAAATTGACGCCGGGACGCAAGATCTCGCTGGCCGGGCGGAATACCTGGGGGACTGGTATCTTCGCCCGGCCATTGAGGCAGCTGATCAGAACTCTTCCCAGCTGTCGGTTGCGGCTGCCGTTGCAGTCTTACCCGCGAATGCCTGCGAAATCTTGTTGAGCATGCCCCGCGCGGGAGACGGAGCCGGCTGCGGTTCGGCCTTGGGAGCCCAGCCCGCCCTGACCGGCGGCACAGCGTTGCGGCGTCCGGTGTCGTCGAGCACGAAACGGCCAACCAACTCGCGCAAACGGCCAGCTTCGTGTGCAAGCGTCGCGCCGGCTGCATTGGTTTCTTCGACCATAGCCGCGTTCTGCTGGGTCACCTGGTCCATCTGGTTGACCGCCGTGTTCACTTCGGTAAGCCCGGTCGACTGCTCGCGCGCCGAGGTGGCGATCGCTTCCATGTGATGGTTGATCGACGTCACGTAAGACTGAATGGTCTTCAGGGACTCGCCGGTCTCGCTGACAAGCTCGACGCCGCTGCGCACCTCGACCGATGAGTTCTGGATAAGTTCCTTGATTTCCTTCGCAGCCTTGGCAGAACGCTGGGCCAGTTCGCGAACTTCCTGGGCCACGACCGCAAACCCCTTGCCAGCCTCGCCGGCACGTGCAGCCTCAACACCTGCATTGAGGGCCAGCAGGTTCGTCTGAAACGCAATGTCGTCGATGACGCCGATGATGCTAGAGATTTGTCCCGAAGATTGCTCGATTTTTTCCATTGCGTCGACCGCTTTAGCTACGACTGCCCCGGAATGGCTGGCGCTCTGATTGGCCTGTTGGGCGACATTACGCGCTTCTTGCACCCTCTGCGAGGCGTTACCCACATTTGCGGTAATCTCGTCAAGCGCAGCGGCGGTTTCCTCCAGCGAGGCCGCCTGTTGCTCGGTCCGCTTGGACAGATCGTCGGCGCTCCTACTGATTTCACGTGCGCCGCTGTCGATCGCAGAGGTGGCTCCAGCGACCTCCGCGAGCGTCTCGCACAGACGCTGGCAGGCGGCATTGAAGTCTTCCCGAAGGCCTTCAAAATCAGGCGTAAAAGGCGTGTTAATCGTGAAGCTCAGGTTACCGGCGGAAAGATGCTTTAGTCCGTCCGCCAGACCTTGCGTTGCCTGGGCCATGGCATCAGCACGCTTCTTCTCCTCAGCTGCAAGAACGCGCTGCTGCTCCTCGCTGGCGCTCCGCTGCGCTGTCGCTTCCTGTTCAAGGCGAATATTGTTGACGGCGCTGGTCCTGAACACTTCGACAGCCGCTGCCATTTCGCCGATCTCATCTGTGCGGCCCGCATAGGGAATGCGGCTTTCGGTGTCGCCGCCGGCCAGCCGGTTCATGGCGGCGGTGATGACTTGGACGGGGCTGGCTATTCCGCTCACGGCAAACCAGATGGCGCCGGCAAGGACCAGGCCGGTGAAGCCGACAAGAAGAGAAGCGATGATTAATGCTTCGGTGTAGGCAGCTTTGCTCGCTTCGTAGGAACCGGCGGCACCTTTCTGGTTGATGGATACCAGCTTGCCGAGATTTTCGTCGATCGCAAGGATAGGCGGGCGCATGTCGCCAAAGATCAGCTTCTCAGCGGCTGCATTATCGTGCGCATTGGAAAGTTGCTTAAGGTTCTCGGAGAGCTGTTCATAGACGTAAAAGTCAGCGCGAATTTTCTTGGTAACCTCTCGCTCAGCCGCAAAGTTTGCGATCTTATCATAGTCAGCGAGCGCGTTGAAAAGTCGAACTTTTCCGTCGGCAATATCGCGTTCCATCTGCGTTTTCCGCTCAGCCGAGCTTGAGATGAGGTGGCCGCGCCAAGCGACACGCATGTCAGTAAACGCGTTGTCGGCTTCTTTTGCGAGGCCGAGGCTTGGCATCCAGTTTCCAGCGATATCGCTTGTACTGGAATTGATGGTATCCATCCGACTAATCGCAAAAACGGCAAAACTTCCAAAAAGCAGGCCTATTACAGCAAACATGGTGATGAGGGCGGTTTTGATGCGGGGTCTGGTCATCGGAAACTCACAAGGGAAAGAGTTACATGGTAAGTTTCCATGCTTCACAGTCGCTAAACGAGGAACGGTGAGAAATCATTCACAAGGATACAGAAGTCCTTGCGGAAAGCCGCGAAGATGATCCGATGCAAGCATGGACGTGTCTTCCAGCCTGCGCTACGCGGGCGGCCGGTGGTGGTGGTGGTGTCAAACAATGATGGCTGTGTGATCGCCCGATAAAACGAAGCCAAGGCTTTGGGCATTGACATGGGGTGCCATGGCACCTCAATCGAGGACGGTTCGAACGGAAGGGCGGAATAGTCCGATTGAGCAACTACACGCTTTACGGCGACATGTCCGGACGGGTAGTCAAGATGTTGGCCGACTTCGCCCCCGAGCTGCAGATCTACTCGATCAACGACGCCTTGATCGGCTCGCCGGTATGGAGGAGCGGGCCGAGGCGATATCCCCCTGGAGCGGGTGACTATGTTGCAGTGAGCCGGGATTCAAGTCTAAGTTGATACTGCGCCGAGCAAAACGCTGGCCAAGTCGCCATCAATTTGATGATCATTCATCCCAATATGAGCCTCGACGCGATTGACCTGAAGATCCTACGTGTGCTTCAGGCGGACGCCCGCGCCCCGAATATCGGCCTGGCGGAAAAAGTCGGGCTGTCTCCCTCGCCGTGCTCGTGCCGGGTCACGTTGTTCGAACAGGCGGGCATGCTGGAAAGCTGTCAGGCGATTATTTCTCGTGCCGCTGTGGGCTGTCCCTCACCGTTTTTGCAGGTTCCGCGTGGAGCGGGCGTCGGACTGCCATGCAGACCCCATCGTCGATGCGGTCCTGGCTGTGGCCCGAAAAGTGTGTGAGAGATCGCAAGCAACAGGTCGTAGGTTCACATCCTTTCAAGGCGAGGCTAGAAGACTTGCTGAAGCTCAACCTGAAGTGCTTGTTTTCTAATGCGTAAGGTGACGTCGAAGCAGTGATGAACAATCGGTTTCCGGCAGGCCCGCCGAATGTACAGTTGGCTACGATCTCTGACACCAAGATCTTGCCAAGCCTTAGTCTCTCCGGGGCGTAAACGAAATCCGTCGGAAGTGCCCGGAGTGCTCTCGGGGAAGACGCTTCCGTTTGGAACTTGTTACCGCCAACGACATCGAACACACGGATGTGGTGGGGCCCAGTTTTTCCGGCAGGAAAAGCCTGGGTCTGAAACGTAGCGACGTCTCTCGTCGGGTGAGAAAGCCAATCCGTTCGGTTTCTCAAAATCATCCGCCGCGATCGTGAGTTCGCGTGTCTTGGGATGAAACGATCGACATGGCAGGCGCCTATTTCGCTGTCGGCCTTGGTTCTCTCGTAGTCGAAGAGGATGCCGTAGAAGGGATCGATAAACCAGATTGTACCATCGGACTTGACGACCACGTCGTTGGGCGAATTCAGCCGTTTGCCTTGGTATCGGTCAACCAGAGTGACGATTCGACCATCCGGTTCCGTCCGGCTGATCTCGCGGCCCGAGTGCTCGCAGGATACGAGCCGGCCCTCCTGGTCCAGTGTATGGCCATTCGCATGGTTGGAAGGCTCTCGGAAAACCGAACAGCCGGTGTCCGCATGCAATCGCGGCATGCGGTTATTGGAATGTCACTCCGGGTGACGCTGCCGCCTTTCCACCAGACCGGCCCTTCGCTCCGGGTTGCACCTGTCCAGAGCTTTTCAAGCGGGCATCCGGATCGAAAAGATTCACATGCGTGGGTCTTCGACGATAACGTCAGTCTGAATGCTCGTCGCCTCGCCTATCTGCTGTGGAAACCATTCTGGCAGCGAGCATCACAGCTTCCTCACTAGCCAATGAATTGGCTAAACCCTTACCGGCGATATCGTAAGCCGTGCCATGTGCAGGAGTGCAAACCGGGAAGGGGAGGCCTCCCAGCATGGTGACGCCTCTCTCGAAGCCCATCAGCTTCATGGCGATCTGCCCCTGATCGTGATACATGGTCAGCACGGCGTGATACTTGCCTCTAAGGGCGGTCACGAATACCGTATCGGCCGAATGCGGGCCTGAAACGTCAAAACCGTCTGCCGCAGCGGCTTCGATGGCGGGTCCGATAATGTCGACTTCCTCCATGCCAAAGCTGCCGCCATCGCCCGCATGCGGGTTCAGGGCCGCCACCAGAATTCGCGGATGCTCGATGCCCGATCGTCTCAGGCAGTCTGCCGTCAGAGCGATCTCGTCCCGTATCGCATCGATGGACAGGCTCGCCGCGACATCCTTCAGCGGGATATGCGAAGTCACGCGGGCATTCCACACCGTATCCAGTACGTTGAACTCCCTGACCCGCCGCTGAAGCTGCAAGAGTTCCACGATGAAGCGGCTCTCGTCGTCGTAGCCGGGGTGGGCCAGCCGCATCGCCTTCTTGTTGAACGGCGTGTAACATACGCCATCGACTTTGCCCTGCTTGGCAAGTGTCAGCGCCAACATGAAGTTTTCCACCGCAAAGCGCCCTCCGGCGAGTGTCGCCTCGCCATGGGACAAGTCCTGTGCACCGAGATTGCCGAGGTCGATCAGAACCGGTTTTTCGGAAGATCCGATCGCATCGGCGTTCACGGTCTCGATATCGAGAGGAAGACCTGCAACTTTTGCCCCCTCTTCGAGTATCCGCCTGTCCCCGATGATCGCAAGTCGAGCTTTGGAAGCAACTCTTTCGGATACGGTTAGCCGCGCGGCAAGCTCAGGGCTGATGCCCGCCGGATCGCCCATGGCAAGCGCGAGGAGGGGACGTCGCAGTTCTTTATTTGTCTGGTAAGTCATGCCGTCGGCATCCCCGCTGTGTTGGCGGAACGCAGCCGGTCGCCTCCGGTCGAGAAAAGTCTCAATCGCTCGGGATCACAACGCAGGAAGATTTCTTCGCCGGACGACAGGTCGCGGCCGTCGCGTTGTTCGACGGTGATGGTTTCACCACTCGGGAGATAGCAGTAGAGATAGCGGGTACTGCCGAGATATTCGGCGAAATCGACCTTAGCCCGCAATGCGGTGCTGCTCGACTGGGCGACGTTGAGATGTTCCGGGCGGATGCCAAGCTTGATGCCGTCTCCCGCCGCGACACCGGCGAAGTTCTGGCCAAGCGCCATGACCGTATCGGCAATCTTGATCCGGCCGTCGCCCGCATAGATCGCATCGACGATGTTCATCCTCGGAGATCCGATGAACCCGGCGACGAACAGGTTGCTCGGGTCCTCGTAGACCTCGCGCGGCGTGCCGACTTGCTCGATGCGTCCGTCCCGCAACACCACGATCCGGTCCGCCAACGTCATCGCCTCGGTCTGGTCGTGCGTGACGTAGATCATGGTGTTGCCAAGTTCCCGGTGCAGCCGCGCAATCTCGATGCGCATGCTGACGCGCAGTTCTGCGTCGAGGTTGCTCAACGGCTCGTCGAAGAGAAACGCCAGCGGTTTGCGAACGATGGCCCGGCCGATCGCCACGCGCTGGCGCTGACCGCCGGAAAGCTGCCCGGGGCGGCGCTCCAGCAGCGGTCCGATCTTCAGGATCTGGGCGGCGCCCTGCACCTGCCGCTCGATCTCCTCCGCGGGCGTCTTGGCCATTTCGAGCCCGAACGCCAGGTTTTCCCGCACGCTCATATGCGGATAGAGCGCGTAGGACTGGAACACCATGGCGATGCCGCGCTTGGCTGGATCGAGTTCCGTGACATCCCGGCCGGCAATGAAGATGTCACCGGAGGTCACGTCTTCCAGCCCGGCGATCATCCGCAGCAAGGTGGATTTTCCGCAACCGGACGGGCCGACGAAGACGACGAATTCACCGCCTTCGATGGAGAGGTCGAGGCCGTGAATGATGTTCACGGCGCCGAAGCTCTTGCGGACATCGCGCAGTTCGATCTTGGCCTTTTCGGGTGAGGTGACGGTCATCTTTGCGTCCTAACCCAGACAAGCATCTCGCCCGGTGTGCGGTTATCCCAAAGGTGATAGGGAACGAACCGGACGCTCGTTTCCTCCAGCGTCGGCTTTTCCGTATCGTAGAGCTTGCCGGTCCAGTCGCCCCAGTGTTCGCGACGCGCCTTCACATCGATGGCTACAGCGCCACCGAGTCCTTCAGCCCGACCGGCGACGGCATCCGTAGCATCGTCTTCAACGATCAGTCTGTTGAGGCCGGATGCATTATCGACCTCTTCGGCACAATAGATCATCGGCCCTCGTGCCAGGGCGACCCGGCCGAGATCCGCCTTTACGGCAGGGTTGGCGTGAATGAAGCGGGTCTGCATGGGCAGATCGAGCACGATGGTCTCGCCGCCCTTCCATTGGCGGTCGATCCGAAGATACCCTTTGTCCTCGATCGCCGTGGCGTCTAGCGATTCGCCGTCTATCGACAACGATGCAGCCCTGCACCAGCTGGGCACGCGCAGCGCCAGTTTGAAGGAGGCCGGCGTGTCGAGACCGACTTCGATCGCGATCCGGCCATCCCACGGGTAGTTGGTGCTTTGCGTCAGCGTGACAGGCGTGCCGGCGACCATCAGCCTCGCGGTGCTTTCACCATAGAGATGAACGGCCGCCTCGTCGGCGGAAACGCCGTACATGTAGCTGCCGATGGCGGCGACCGTACGGGCAATGTTGGGCGGGCAGCAGGGGCAGCGGTGCCAGGTCCAGCGATGGTGCTTGCCGCGGCTTTCCAGCGGATTGTCGTAGAAGAATGTCGCGCCGTCAGTGGCGAGACCAGAAAGGGCGCCGTTGTAAAGCGCCTGTTCCATGATGTCGGCATAGGTGCGATCCGGCCCGCGACCGAGCATCCTGCTCGCCACCATGATCAGGCCGACGGAGGCGCAGGTTTCCGCATAGGCGCTCTCGTTGGGCAGGTCGTAATAGTCGGTAAATCCTTCATTGCTCGCCGCCGGGCCGATGCCGCCCGTGACGTACATCTGTTTGGTGGTGAGGTCGTCCCAGAGGATTTTCAGCGCGTCCGTCAGGCTGTCGTCGCCGAATTCGGTAGCGACATCGGCCATGCCGGAATAAAGGTACATCGCGCGCACCGCGTGTCCAATGACCTTCGTCTGTTGGCGCACCGGCAGATGAGACTGGTTGTATTCGTAGGTCTTGTGCCGGAAATACCGGGGATCGGCGCCGCGCTCCGCAGCCTCCACATCGAAATAGTGCGGCTGCTGCCCTCGCTGCTCGACGAAATAACGCGCGAGGTTGAAATATCGCTGTTCGCCAGTGGTCCGGCCAAGCCGGATGAGCGCGAGTTCGATCTCCTCGTGGCCACAATAGCCGGGCTTCTGGTCGGTACCCGGGCCGAATGTCCGGTCGATGTGATCGGCGTAGCGGCACATGACATCCAGGAACCGACGCTTCTTCGTCGCATGGAAATAAGCCACGGCCGCTTCCATCAGATGGCCGGCGCAATACAGTTCGTGGCAGTCGCGCAGATTGGTCCAGCGCGTGCCCGGTTTCATGCGGATAAACCAGGAATTGAGGTAGCCATCGGGCTGCTGCAGGTCGTGGAACATGTCGATGATGGCGTCCATCTTCGCTTCAAGGTCCGGATTGGCCCTGCGATAGAGAACATAGGCCGCAGCCTCGATGACCTTGGCGACGTCGGAATCCCAGAACATCTGGACATTGACTGTATCCGGCGTGCCATCCGATCGGATGTGAAAGGGCATGCGGATATCCGGCACCGGTCTCGCCGGATCGATCTGGTCGAACATGCCTGCCGCGACGCAGCGTTCGTAGAGGATCATCACGGTCTTGTCGGCGACGGCGTCGATACGGTCGCCCCAGAAGCCACGGACGTCGACATCGGGGACGGCGGGCGGGCGGAAGCCCGGTGCGATGGGTTTTTCTAGGGATGCCATGATCAGTCTCATCCAATCGGTTTGGTTGTTATTGTCACTTGACGGCACCCGCGGTCAGGCCACGGATGTAATAGCGCTGCAGCAGCAGGAAGAGCGCCAGGCATGGCGCCATCATCAGCGTCACGCCGGATTGCACGGCACCCCAATCGATTGTGCCGAACTGGCCCGAGCGAACGGCGGCCATCAGCACCGGCAGGGTGTATTTATTCTGATCGGTCAGAAGGATGAGCGCCGCCAGGAACTCGTTCCATGACGCCAGGAATGCGAAGATCGCGACCGTCACGACACCGGGCAGGACGAGTGGCAGCATGATGCGGTAGAGCACCCGCAGCACCGAAGCCCCGTCCACCCGTGCCGCATCCTCGATTTCCTTCGGCACCGCATCGAAGGCGTTGCGCATCATGAATATCGAGAACGGCAGCTGCAGTGTGACATAGACCAGCACGATGCCGGTAAGGGTGTTCTGCAGCCCGAGCTTCGTCAGGATCAGGAAAAGCGGCGTCAGGATCGACTGGAACGGGATCATCACCGTCGAGATGATCAGCACGAACAGCGCATTCTTGAACGGAAACCGGAAGCGCGAGAAGCCATAGCCGGCGAACAGGCTGACGATGACCGACGCCACCACCGTCGCCGCCGAAACCATCAGGCTGTTGCCCGTATAGGTCCAGATGCCCGAGCCGTATTGCGCCAGATTGTCGTAGCTCTGGACGCTGAAACCGTCGACTGGCCATGGCGGAAGCGGCGGCTGACGGGCTTCAACTGATGGTTTGAAGCTGACGAGCACGCTCCAGACCAGCGGCGCCAGGAAAAGCAGGCCGACGACGATGCCGAAGCCGTGATAACGGATATTGGCAAACAGGCGGCGTGCCGAGGAGTTTCGTGTGCGGGCCATCACATGCCCTCCGGATTTCGGAGCAGCCTGAGCTGCACGACGCTGATGATGACGAGAATGACCAGCAGCACCATCGAGAGTGCCGCACCATATCCAAGCCGGAACGACATGAAGGACTGGCTGAAGATCCAGTAGACCGCCGTGACTGTCCGGTTCTGCGGCCCGCCATCCGCGATGATATAGAACTGATCGAAGGCCAGCATCGATCCGGAGACGGAGAGGATGAGCGCGAGCGCGATCGTCCGGCGCATCAGCGGCAGCGTGATCCTGCGGAAGCGCTGCCAGGATGAGGCGCCGTCCATGCGCGCGGCTTCCTGGACCTCTGTCGAAATGCCCTGAAGGCCGGTCAGCAGGATGATCATGTTGAAACCTGCGGTCTTCCACACGACCATGACGACGATCGACCAGAAGGTCGTGTCGAAGTCCGCGAGAAGGTTGATGCGCTTTTCCGTCAGGCCGGAATAGGCGAAGACATAGGAAAACAATCCGGAATCCACGTCGAGCAGCCAGGCCCAGAGCAGGCTGGCGGAGCCGAAGCCGACCACGACCGGCAGGAAGAAGGCGGTTCGGTAGAGTTTGGTGAGAGGCCGCGATCGCTCGGCGTAAAGCGCCAGTGGAAACGCCACCGCAAAAATCGCGATCGTGACGATCACCGTGTAGTAAACCGTGAAGCGCAACGATATCCAGAATTGTGCGTCCTGCAGAAGCCGGGAATAGTTGTCGAACCAGATGAAGCGCGGTTTGCCGAGCAGCGGCCAGTTATGCAGCGACATCCAGAACGCCATTCCCAGCGGAATGACGAAAAAGATCAGTACCAGGATAAGCGCCGGTGCGACGAAGAGCAGACCGGCAAGCTGGTTGCGGCGGCTGCGATTGTTGCGCCGCCTGACAGGCTGGGCACCGGTCGGTTGTTGTAGCGAAGTCATTTTATCTCGTCCGTAGCGTCGGTCGGGCTGTCCCGGACGGCTGTTTGCCGTCCGGGTCGTTGCGAATGAAAGGCGGTCGATAAGCCTGACGGATCAGTTGGCCGCGTCGAGGATCGACTGCATGCTGGCCTGCGCCTTGGCGACCGATCCCTTTACGTCGTTGCCGAAGAACACCTCGTTCAGCATCTGCTTCCAGGGGCCGGTGCTGCTGTTGATGATGTCGTTATAGAAGGGCGACGATGGCGTGCGTCCGATCTTCATTGCCTCGGTTGCGATCTGGTAGCGCTCATCGAGCGACTTCACCGCTTCCGTGGCGACATCGGCGCGGGTCGGCAGGCTGCCGCCCTTGGCAAGCAGGGTCTGGCCTTCCAGCGAGTAGACGAAATCGAGAAATTCCTTCGCCGCCTTCAGGTTGTCGCGTCCCGCGGTCACGACGAAATTGTCGCCGCCGCCGAAGGAAGCCTTGCCGCCGTCCTTGCCTGGAAGGAATGTGACGCCGAATTCGACGGTCGGATAGTTCTTGACGAGGTTGCCGATCGCGAAGGCGCCGATCGGCGAAAGGCCAATCTTGTCCGTCGCAAAGCCGCCGAAGAAGTTCTTGCCGGAATCCGTCTTTGCGCTTTCCGGGACATAACCCTTGGCAACCATGCTCCGATAGAAGTTGATCGCATCGTGCATCTGTGGCGAGTCGATATTGGCGCGCTTGCCGTTATCGACCAGAATATCGCCACCGGAAGCCCAGATCAGCGGCATGAATGTAAAGGCATTGCAGCCTCCGCAGGCGCCAGCAAAATAGAAGCCGTTGATGCCGTTACCAAGCGCGTTGACCTTGCCCGCTGCGGTTTCGATTTCCGCCCAGGTTGTCGGCGCCTTGTTGGGGTCGAGGCCGGCCTGCTTGAAGAGCTTCTTGTTCCATAGCAGCACCGAAGCGTCGGCGGACATCGGCAAAGCATAGATCCGGCCCTCATAGGTACCCGTACCCAGATGGGCTTTCGACAACTGGTCGAAATACGGCAGGCTCTTGGCCATGTCGGTTAGGTCTTCCAGTACGCCGGACTTGGCAAAGGCTGGGCCATAGACCAGATCGAGTGCCACGAAATCGGGAGCCGAACCGCCGGCGGCGGCGGTCGCGTATTTCTGCACCATCTCGGTCGAGGGTACGATCTGCAACTCGATCTGCGTCTTGTGCTTTTCGTTGAAGGCCTTGATCAGCGTCGGCATGAACGCTTCGCTGGTGGACCGCGACCACATGGTCAGCTTCTGTTGTGCAAGCGCTGATGAAGACAGGGCACCAACGATCGTGGCGGCCAAAGCCGCAATCTTGAGCAGTTTCATATGAGGTCTCCTCCCTCTAGAACCGGTTTATCGAACTGTGTCTGGCATGCTCTTTTCTTGCAAAACCGTCATGAGCCACGCACGACCAGCGTACATGGCAGTCTCCACATCCCTGTTTCGACAGCTTCGCCATTCACGAGCCGCAGAAGCGCTTGTCCAGCCTGCCGCCCGAGTTCCTTCAAGTTCATGTCCACCGTGGTGAGCGGCGGTCGGGTTTGCTCCGCAACGATCTCCCAGTTGTCGAAACCCACGACCGAAACATCGTTGGGGATATCGATATTGCGCTCGCGAAGGCCATCGACGACGCCTCGCGCGATCTGGTCGTTGCCGCAGAAAATGCCGTCCGGCCGCTCATCGTGCGACCAGAGATTAGCGACGGCTTCATGTCCCCAACGTTCAGACCAAGACCCGTACAAGACAGCAGCTTGCGGCGAGGACAGTCCCGCTGCCTGAAGTGTCTGGAAAAATGCTGCGGCACGCTCTTCGACCACCTGAAAGGTGCTGGGGCCAGTGATATGAATGATCCGCCTTCGACCTTTGCGAATGAGATGGCCAACCGCTTCGCGCGTGCCTTGGCTGTCATCGGGTAGGATTGTTACCGCGTCGTCTGGCCCTGCAGTCAATGCATATACAACCGGGACTGGGAGGTGGGTGAGATCGACCGGCAAAGACCTGTCGACGCGTTTGCCGGTCGCAATAATGCCGTCGATCTGTTTGTCCAGCATGGCATCGACATGCGTCTTCGCAAGCTCGGGGTTATTTTCGATAGCGCAGAGGAACACCGAGACACCTTGATCGATCAATCCCTCCGAAATCCCCGCCATGACCGGCAGCGTGAAACGTCCGTAGGTATCGTCGGTCAGGAGGCCTACCGTAAAGCTGCGCTTGCGAGTGAGGCTACGGGCAAGCGCGTTCGGACGGAACCCGAGATCCGCAGCAACCTGTTTGATTTTGGCGCGCGTCTCGCTCGATACCCGACCGGTTCCATTCAAGGCCTTCGAGGCCGTGGCTGTGCTGACACCAGCTGCAGCTGCAACATCGTATATTGTCACCCGCTCCATGAAGTGGACCGCCCTTATAACCTTCTAGTGAGAAACCGGTTTCTCACATCGTTATAGCTCAAGATTCGATCGGGGAAAAGGGTTTCTCGGCGAAATTCCCATCGATGGAATGCGCGGAGAAGCCTAGCTGGCGCGGCGACCACAACCGCGAACCAGCAGAAACCATCGACGTGGCATCACGCTGCGGACGATGTGCAACGGATTCGCGTATTTGGGGCACGACAACCGTTATCGGGCTCAACCGTCTTCCAGCACAATTTCGTCCTCTCACAATCAACGGTGCGGTGACGAGTCCGAGAATGCCGTCAAGTCTGGAACAACTGTCGAGGGCATCTCCTAGTTTCCACCCATTCGATCGCAATCGAAGTCTCTGACGATGGACCTGGTATGCCAACCTCCCCACATTCACCCGTGCTTGAACCAAAACCGATCAAGCGCGGAAAGGGGACGAAACTGATTTTGGCCTAGAGCTTCAATCGTGCATGAAATTCCGCTACGGTAAATCCGCGAAAAGGCGCCGAGATAACATCTACCTTAACCAATATGCCCTTCGCCTTCTGGGAGCATGTCGTCGACCGCGAAATCTGGCCCAGACCAATTCCGCTTGATCTCCATCCCGACACAACTATCTCCAAGCAGAAGCGACGGGAGGGTAAAAACATGTTCGACCAGCTGGCAGCTATAGGAACAACGTTCAATGTGGTTCCACATCTTGGAGCCCTTGTGGCGGCATACTTGCTGGCGCTTCCGATCGGGTGGGACCGTGAAAAGGGCGAGCGAAGCGCCGGGTTGCGCACGTTTCCGCTGGTCGCAATAGCCAGCTGCGGATTTATCCAGGCGACCGAGAACTTGACAGCCGGAAGCCCGGAGGCGACGGCCAGAATTGTCGAAGGCCTCATCACAGGCATGGGCTTCATCGGCGGCGGTGCGATCCTTGTCGTGAAAGCGAGTGTGCGGGGAACGGCCACGGCCGCCAGCCTTTGGGCGACGGGCGCTATCGGCACCTCTGTTGGCCTTGGAGCCTACGACGTGTCGATCGTGCTGGCCGTCATGACTTTTCTAACACTTCGGCTCAACGCCAATCTCAAACCGGACGGTCCACAAAACAGACCCGATTGATGAGAGGTCGGTGCACCAGCCTAGCGATGCGTTTCGCCGGGGGGTCTGGGTGCCTCCGAGTACGGCATCAAGCGGCTTTCAGCGTGTCTCAAGGGATCTCTTAAGCCACTCCGTCAACGGGGTCGCGACCAAAGAGCGGCAGGGATCTGCTTAGCCAGACGGGCATCGGGTTACGGTAGCGGAGCCTGCGCCAGATCACGAACTCTTCGCGGTCCCTGCAACCGGCTTACACGCGGGAGGAGGCGGCTCTGTCAGTTGACGCATGGCCTCGGACAAACCCAAGAAGCACCCAAACGGATAAGCGAGAGGAACGAGCCTCGCGCATTCCAGTTATCCTAGGCAGCACAAGGAGTAAGCCATGGACAACTGGGAACAGGAACGCCGCGAACGGGCCTACAAGATCTGGGAAGACGAAGGTCGCCCGCAGGAGGCACACGACGATCATTGGAAGCGGGCGGAGGCGCAGCACGAGTTGTCCGAGCAGGAATCCGAAGAGGTGACAAAGGTCAACCAGCAAGCCGACAACGAGTTCGCCAAGGACAACGAAACCAAAACCGCTACCGACATAAGGCCGCCGTCACCCGTCAGCCCGGACTAAAGGAGTAACCATGAGCAAGAACCTGAAAAAGGGCGACAAGGTCACCTGGGAAACCAGCCAGGGCAAAACCGAAGGTAAGGTCGTCAAGAAGCAGACGTCGGATACCAGGATCAAAGGTCATACGGTGAAAGCTTCAAAGGACGATCCCCAGGTCATCGTGGAGAGTTCGAAATCTGGAAAACAGGCCGCGCATAAACCTGAAGCGCTCAAGAAGGGATAGCGGGCACAATGGACGGGACGCTAAGGTTACCGCGATTCAGGGGGAGTTTCGAACCAATATCACGACGGCCATCATCGGCCCCGCCGCGCCAGAAGACAACAGTTCCGCGTTCGAACCTCTCCGAGGATTTGCGCTTTGGCGGCCACGGTCGGGCGAGGCGGTCAAGCGAACGGACAGGTTCCAAACAAGGTATGTGACATTGCTTCCGTCGCGTTGCTACTCCAATATTGCCAATTCGGATTGCGCATTGTAGGCGACAAAATCCTGAGAGCACTACGGATTTCTTGCAGGTTGTAGGAACGTAGGCTGGCAGTGTACGTTAATCGAGCTTCGCTGACATCAAGAGGATTCAATGGCGACCGGTACTGTAAAATTTTTTAACCAAGACAAGGGATTTGGCTTCATCACCCCCGAGAATGGCGGTCAGGACGTTTTCGTCCACTTCTCGGCCCTGCAGCGCGGCGACTCGCTTCGTGAAGGCGATAAGGTCAGCTACGAGGTCGGTCAGGACCGTAAGACGGGCAAGTCGAAGGCGGAGAATGTTTCCGTTCTCTAGTTAGCTCTCCGCCAGCCCTGTACGGGCTGGTGGCTTCCCGAAAACTCTCCAATCCAGCCTAGGGCCGTTCCCTCTCTGACTAAATCGAATGGCTTTGCAAGTCGCTCGCGTTCTGATTCAAGCTGTCTGCCTATGGAGATCGGTAGATTTGTCGAAAGCCCTTTCCGTTGATCTAAACCGGCGGTTTAACGTTTTCACAGCGAGCCAGTAATCCCTCTCCTGCCGTTTGAACCGTTGAGAGTAATAGGTTCTAACATGCGTGTTTCATGAAGCACCACGATCGGTCCATCCTTCAATCGTGGTAGCCGATCCGCTATTGCGATGACCATTGGTTCCCGCGCAACTGAGCCGCCAACCAAGACGCTGGAGTTGCTGACATAGGCCTGGTAGGACGTGACTATGCTCACCGTGACCGAAATACGCGCGCTCGACCTGTCTGAAGCAGCCTCGAAAAATCGGCCCAGTCACCTGAGCGCTGCGAGCGGCCTCGTGTGCGTGGGCTCAACGATGTACGTTGTCGCCGACGACGAGCTTCATCTGGGTGTGTTTTCGACAAGCACGCTAGAACCCGGTCGTCTCGTTCGCTTGTTTGAGGGTTTACTGCCCCACAAAAAAGCCGCGCGAAAGCGGATGAAGCCAGACCTCGAGGCGCTCACCTTCGTTCCGGCGTCCGAGAAGTTTCCGCACGGCGCACTGCTGGCTCTCGGGTCAGCGTCGAGACCGAACCGGGGCCACGGGTCGCTGCTTACCCTTGGTGACGATGGGGCGGTTACGGGTCTGTTCCAAGAAGTGGATATGTCCGCCTTACTCGGACCGCTTCATGAGGCGTTCGACGACCTCAACATTGAGGGCGCGGTAGTCGTCGGCGATGAGTTGCGCCTGTTCCAGCGCGGTAACAAAGCTCACGCGGAAAACGCGATCATCAGCTATCCACTTTTTTCGCAAGTCCTCGATGCTTTGCAAATCGCCCAGGCCGACCCTTTCACGCCATCCGCCATTAAGCGTCTCGACCTTGGTCTAATCAAAGGCATTCCGCTTTGCTTTACCGACGCGGCCGCTTTGTCCAATGGTGACATAGTGTTCTGCGCAGTGGCCGAAGATACCGAGGATGCGTTTCGTGATGGACCTTGCGTTGGCGCCGCAATCGGCGTTGTCAGTCACGATGGGCGGCAGCTCTCCTTGCAACAACTTGACAAGGCCTACAAAGTGGAAGGCATCAGCGTTGAAGAAGTCGGTGACAGACTCGACGTCCTGCTTGTCACCGATGCAGATGACGCCGAAATCCCCGCGTTGCTCTTGTCAACGTCGATCGCGAGATAGCTTGCAAGCTGAGCCAATAGCAGCAAACAAAGCGAGATTGCTATCTTGGCGAAGTGCTTTGAAGGGCATTCAAGATCATGATTGCATGTTGCTCGCGCGACCGTGGGACCCGCCCTTCCGGGGGGATGGTTCCGGCGCTTAAACCAAGTTTTTTTAAGTAAGCACACGGCGACATTATCGAGCCGTTAATATTATTCAGCCACCAATATGCGAGAACCCTAAATTATGTGTGGGTGTTAAACTCGAGAGGAATGTATCCTTTCATTAGGCCTGCGGCGGAATGATACCGTTCAAGGGACTGCTGGCTTTGACAGCCACCCGAGGATTTCATTATGTCGCGTCCCAAAATCAAGACTGCGCTGCTTGCCGCATTCGCCACCATTGGCCTGCTAACCGTTGTTCTTGCGGGATACGCCATCGAGAGAATGGGCGTCCTTAACGCGAATGTGAAAGAGGTTGCGACAGATTGGCTGCCCAGCATTCAGTATTCGAAGGAAATGGACACCGCCTTGTCCGACTTGCGGATCGCTTATCGTGACCATGTGCTCGCCATCGATGATGCCACGGAGGCTGACGCGGCCAAAAGCGTGGTGACCGAGAAGAACAGGCTTATCAAGGCAGCAGCCGACTACGAGACCTTGATTTCCGAACCCAGCGAGCGTGCAGTCCTGAAAGATATTCGAGACAATATTTCTGCTTTTGAAACCAGTGGCAGAAAAATGCTGGATCTGTCGTCGCAACAGGAAGACGAAAAAGCCAAACTGGTTCTCAGCAACGAGATGCGCCCGATTTCGGCAAAGATCGCCTCCTTGATCGATCAAATTGTTGAAATCAACCGCATCGGTGCGCTGAAAGCCTACGAACACAGCCAGACGACCTACAGCAATACGATTAAACTGACGTAGTCAGCCGTGGCCTTCTGTCTCCTCATCGTTGCAGGTGCCGTCTTTTTCGCTTTCGCTGGCATTGCCAAACCGATCGAAAACATCACTGCGGCCATGAAGAAGCTCGCTGGTGGCGATGCAACGAGCTCCATTCCCTATGGCGGTCGGGCCGATGAGATCGGCGAAATGGCCGCGGCTGTCGAGGTTTTCCGTGCCAACGCCGTGACCACTTTGCGCCTTGAGCAGGAAGCCCAGGCTCAACGGAGTCTGACCGACGGCGAGCGCCAGCGGAATGCCGAGGCTGAGCGGGTCAAAGCTGAAGCGATGGCACTGGCGACCAAGGGTCTCGGGGAGGGGCTGAAGCACTTAGCCGAGGGTGATCTAGCCTTCCAGCTCGCTCAACCATTTGCTGCTGATTTCGAAACCTTGCGCGCGGATTTCAATGCCGCCGTTACCCAGCTTTCAAAGACGCTGCAGGCTGTGGCCGAAGCGACGAGCGGCATTGATACCGGGAGCCGCGAGGTCAGCACCAGCGCCGACGATCTGTCCAAACGCACCGAGCAGCAGGGCGCATCGTTGGAAGAGACGGCCGCCGCGCTCGACCAGATCACCGTCAACGTTGCCAACTCCTCCAAGCGGGCTGACGAAGCCCGCGAGGTTGCCGTTTTGGCAAACGAGAGCGCTGCTCATTCGGGGAAGGTAGTTGCGAGTGCTGTCGATGCGATGCAAAAAATCGAGCAGTCTTCGAATGAGATTTCCAACATCATCGGCGTCATCGACGAGATCGCATTCCAGACCAATCTGCTGGCGCTGAATGCCGGTGTTGAGGCGGCGCGCGCAGGCGAGGCCGGGAAAGGGTTTGCGGTTGTGGCGCAGGAAGTCCGCGAGCTGGCACAACGGTCCGCCAAGGCGGCTAAAGAAATCAAGGGGCTGATCCAGAATTCCTCGATTGAGGTACAAAGCGGCGTCAAATTGGTCAGTGAGACGGGTGAAGCGCTTAAGACCATCGAAGCTTACATCGTCACCGTCAATCAGCATATGGATTCGATCGCCACCTCTGCAAAGGAACAGTCGGTCGGCCTGGCCGAGGTCAACACCGCCGTCAATCAGATGGACCAGGTGACCCAGCAGAACGCCGCTATGGTCGAGGAGACCAGCGCCGCCGGTGCCACACTGGCCGGCGAAAGCGCTAGGCTTCGGGAATTGATTGCGCAATTTCAGCTGGGCGGCGCCCCGAAGCTTGACATGACCATGCGCGCTGCTGGCCCTCTCCGCACCCCGGTTGCCTCACCCGCACGACGCATTGCTGCCCAGGTGGTCAAGGCCTTCGGCGGCAATACGGCGGTCAAGGAAAGCTGGGAGGAATTCTGATCGCCGCGCAGCGCAAAGCGCGCACCTGTGAAGCGTCCTCCAGGCTGTTCAAGTGATCTCCGTCTCGCCAACAGAACCTGAGATGCCGTGGCGATAGCTGCGGCGGGTGACGAGATGGCGGATCTCCTTCAGCTGGAAGAAGAGAACCATAGGCTGCGCAAGCTCCTGGCTGAAAAGCTCCGTGCTGAAAACGCCGATCTGCGCAAGCGTCTCAAGCTTGATTGAGAGAAAACGGTGGCCAATCGGTGGCCTCGTCCCCATACCTATTGGTAAGGCATCCTGGTGGCGACCACTGCCGCGCCATCAGAGCGTCAACTCGCAGCCTGGATGATCGTTTCCGAGCCTGAGAGTTCCACTGCATCGTCGCCTTAAGGGGAGGTGATTTGTGCACGGTCCTCTCGAAGGGCGATTGCACGAGAGCCGCGTGTGGTGAACCGACCCGATATTCTGTTTCGGGTCCGCAGAGCTGATCCAATAAGGCCAATGCGCGGAATTTTCAAAATCCCAACCCAAATCTGGTCGTCACCGGTCGACATTCCCTCAAGACCGCCGAATATCCTCACCCAACTCCGTACTGCTGATTATCTCCTTGACCCGCTGGCCAAAAGCCTCACTGGAAAACGGTTTCGTCATGACCTGCATCCCCCGGTCGAGATGACCATGGTTCAACACTGCGTTTTCCGCATACCCGGTAATGAACAAAACCCTCAGGTTCGGGCGGGCGGTTCTAGCCGCGTCCGCAACCTGGCGTCCATTCATGCCGTTTGGAAGGCCGACATCCGTCACGAGAAGATCGATGTCGGCTCTCGCCGCGAGAACCCGCAGCGCCGAAGGACCATCCTCTGCCTCGAGAACCTCATAGCCCAGTTCCTCGAGGATTTCGACCGCTACCATTCGGACAAGCGGCTCGTCATCCACAACGAGGATTATCTCATTCCCCTTAGAAGGTGGAGCCTTGCCTTCGTCTGCTTCCTCCGTTTCAACTCGCCCATCGTCAATATGACGAGGCAAATAGATGCAGATCATCGTGCCTTTTTCGATTTCGGAGTAGATGCGCGCCGATCCGCCAGACTGACCCGCGAAGCCGTAGACCATCGAGAGCCCGAGCCCAGTCCCTTGGCCGGTCGGTTTTGTCGTGTAGAAAGGATCGAAGGCTCGCGCGACAACATCCGGCGTCATTCCCGTTCCCGTGTCGCTCACGCAAAGCGAGACATACTGGCCGGGCGCGAGGCCTCTCTGCGCCGCGGCTCGCTGATCGAGCCAGCGGTTGGCCGTCTCGATCGTGACAGTGCCGCCATCTGGCATGGCGTCGCGCGCGTTGATACAGAGGTTGAGCAGGGCGTTTTCCAACTGGCCGACATCGACAAACGTT
Organism: Neorhizobium populisoli; assembly: GCF_019430945.1. Taxonomy (GTDB): domain Bacteria; phylum Pseudomonadota; class Alphaproteobacteria; order Rhizobiales; family Rhizobiaceae; genus Neorhizobium; species Neorhizobium populisoli. The sequence continues at coordinate 37,566 of NZ_JAHYCB010000011.1, forward strand.
GTCCAGAGACCGCCGGCCGCGACGGACTCCACCTTGACGCCAGGGCCGACGCTACGCGATATCAGCTCCTGCATACCTGCTACGAGACGATTGAGATCGGAGGGCTTCGGATCGAGCGTCTGGCGCCTTGAAAACGCCAGGAGCCGCTGTGTTAGTCCGGCAGCGCGCCCGACCGCCGACTGCGCGCCACTCAAATACCGGTCAATGTCTGCAATACGCCCTTGAGCCAGCCTTGTCTTCATCATTTCCAGGCTACCGCCGATCCCGGCCAGAATGTTGTTGAAGTCGTGCGCCAGACCGCCGGTTAATTGACCCACGGCTTCCATCTTCTGCGCCTGCCGAAGTGCCTCTTCTGCTTGAAAGAGCAACGTAGTTCTTTCTTCGACGCGCTGTTCCAGCGTGGAATTCAGCTCACTCAGAGCGGCGGCTGTGTCGCGAAGTTCTGCTTCTGATCTCACCCGCTGGATGTGGGCCCAAGAGCGCTCCGTAACCTCCCTGATCAGGGCCAGTTCCTCATTCGTCCAACGATGTGGCACTTTATCGTGTATCGCCATGAGCGCTGTCAGCTTGCCCTCTCGGATCAGAGGCATGCAGATTGTCGCGGCGATGCCGATTTCCTGAAACGTCTTGGCCTCTTCGGGAGCTAGTTCAGCCAGGTTGTCTGTGACCACCAGCGGGAGACCACGGCGGAGATTAGATACTGCCAGCTTGCCAAACGCCGCCAGGCTGTAATGTCCAACGATCGAGGGAGATCCCTGCGCCGCCCAATCGCCTCGGATGGTAAACCCGTCTTGGTCTTCGTCCATATCCGCATAGGCGCAGTTGGAGATCGACAAATATTCGCCGACCATTTGCGTTGTGATCTCCAGGACGGCGTCGGCATCGTCGCTTTTGCCGGTCTCACGAGCGAGTTCGTCGAGAAACCTTAGTCTCGCTTCTGACTGACGCACAGAAGTGTCAGCTTGAGTCCGTTCGGTGACATCCGAGCCAGAGACAAAAATGTCAGTGACGTCGCCGAAGGCATCCTTGATTGGCTGGTAAGCAAAGTCTACGTAGCGGTTGCTGACGACACCATCCGGCGAAACTTGGATAGCGTAAAGCGCCCCGGTCGCCGTGTAGGCTTCGCCGGTGCGCCAAATATCTTCGAGAAGCTTCAAATAACCTTGTTCGACTGCATCCGGTAGAACCTCTACCGCCGTCTTGCCAATCAAATCGCGATTACCCACCAGAGCGTGGAACGCGGGATTGCAATACTGTATCACATGGTCAGGGCCGCTGAGCATCGCCATGAAGCCTGGCGCACTCTCAAACATTTGCCGGTAGCGTTCACTCTCAGACGCGATACGCTGTCGCGCGTGCACCGCATCGGTGGTTTCGATCGCGGTGTCCATCATGCCAAGGATAGTGCCATCCTCGTCCCTGACCGGACTGTAGCAGAAGGTGAAATAGGCGGTCTCCGCGTGTCCGAGCCGGGTTGTCTTCAGAGGAAAGTCTTCGAAGTAAGCGGCCTCGCCAGACATGGCTTTTGCCGCAATTGGCTGCAGGGCCTCCCACGTCTCGGCCCACGTGACACGTAGCGGCTGCCCTAAAGCCTCGTCTTTCGCCCCAAGCAAAGGCAGGAAGCCATCGTTGTAGATGGCAATGAGATCGGGACCCCAAAACAGACACTGCGGGAAACGGGAAGCCATCATCGCATCCACGGTCATCCTGAGCACCGGCGGCCACTGGTCAATCGGTCCAAGAGGGGTCACCTCCCACGGGAAAGTGCGTAGCCTGTCTGCCATTACGCTTTTGGACCACTGAAGAAAGGTGCTTGGGATCATGAAGCCTTACCGCGTTGATTCTCGTGCCAGATAGGGAAGCCGCGTCGGATGAAAAGTGCTGCTCATCGATTCGCTGCTTGTGAAGGTACAAACTGTACGGGGTAATACCGAGACCAAACGCTCGGCACTATGGAGGGGTCATCTCGCCTGTCTTGTTAACATTCTGTTTTCGATAACCGTTAATGAGAACAAATGCATCTCGTACTACAGTAGCAAAACATCCGTCAGCCAGGTGCTTGTGCCAATGCCGCTATTATCGTTTCAAAGTTTACGTGACCGCCTGACCATCAGATCACAAGTTGCGTTGCTGACCGCAATCACATGCATAGCCGCTGTCGGTATCGCAGCGGCAGGGGCAGCCGTACTTGCGCGGCAAAGCGCGGTCGCCAGCGCGAACCAGGAGCTTCAGGCTTTGGCGCGCAATATGGCCGACCGGCTCGACCAGCATATGTTTGAACGATACCGTGAAATAAAGAATATCGCCGGATTGGGACCTTTGCAGGAAACTTGGAGCAGTGATCCCGATGCCGTGCGCGTTGTTCTGCAGCGCCTCCAGGCGAGCCTGCCGGAATATGCCTGGTTAGGCTTTGCGTCTCCTGACGGTACCGTTCGCGCCGCAACCAAGGGCATGCTCGAAGGGGCATCCGTCGCTGCTCGCCCGTGGTTTATAAACGGATTGAAGCAACCTACTGTGGAAGACGTGCACGACGCGAAGCTACTGGATAAATTGCTGCGCGTGTCGCCCGATGATGCTCCGTTTCGCTTTGTCGATGTCGCAATGCCCGTTAAAAACCGGCAGGGAGCGCTCGCGGGGGTTCTCGGCGCCCACATGAGCTGGACCTGGGCGGATGACGTTCGTCAGACGGTCCTTGCGAATGAGGACGCAACCGCGCCTGCGGATCTGTGGGTCGTTGCACGCGATGGTTCGGTTCTCATTGGACCTCCTTCTGGTAAGGTCGAGCCCGCTCGTCTCGTAGAAAAGGGCGGCACGGTATTCATCGACACGAGTCATGGCAGCGCTACCCTAACCGCACTGGTTACCACCCGTGGCTCCGGCGATTATCCGGGGCTTGGCTGGACGGTCGCCGCCCGCAAACCCGTTAACGTGATCTATGCGACAGCGAACCGGTTGGTCATACAGATTTTGCTGGTCGGCTTCATTGTAGCCGGTGCCGCTTCCTATCTAGCCTGGGTTCTTTCCGGGGCGGTCACGAAGCCGCTCCAAAATCTCGCCGAGCGTCTTGATCTGATTGGTCGGAAGGCCAACATAACCAGCGTTGAACGCGAACACGGATCCCTGGATATTTTGCAGCTGTCCGCGGCAGTGCGTTCACTTCTGCGCAGAGTGGGTCTTGCCGAAGCAAGCCAGCAGGACGCAAATAGCACCATCAAGGCATTGCAGCGTGAGGTCGAGGCGCAGAAAAAGAATGCGGACGAGAAGATGCTGCGGTTTGGCCAGGACCTCCACACCCTCCAGATCCTTGCCGACACGGACGGCCTAACTGGGCTTCTCAACCGTCGAGCATTTCTGCCCTTTGCCGAAGATGCGTGGAACTACTTCAAGCGGTATAACCGTGAGTTCAGCATCCTCATGTTCGACATTGACCACTTCAAGAAGATCAACGACACCTTTGGCCATTCTGCGGGCGACGAGGTGATCCGAACAATGGGACAGATTATCAGTGCCGGCATCCGGACAACCGACAAGGTAGCCCGCTTCGGTGGCGAAGAGTTTGTTGTGCTGTTGCGCGAAACGGATGAGGCCGCAGCCGTGCTTCTTGCCAACCGCCTTCGCGAAAAGATTGCCAAAGCAGTGGTCGAAACCGGCGGGCATACTATCACCTTTACCACCAGCGTCGGATGTGCACTCGCCACCCGCCTTGCACGCGATCTGGAAGATGTGATTCACGCAGCTGATAAAGCTCTTTACGCGGCCAAGACATCTGGCCGCAACCGTGTTGAACTCCACAGGTCATCCGATAATCGGCAGGCGGCCTGAGGCACTCTATCCTGCGCCAGTCTCTCGTGACATCGGGCAGAGCGAGCACCGGCGAGGCATCATGTGATCGGGTGCAGATCTACTGCTGCAACAGTCGGCCCCGTGACCCTACAGCTCAGCGGCGTTCGTTGGGAAATGCTTCAGCCCCGGCGTCCGCTGGAGCGACAGGCGATTGACGATCGGTCTGAGAGCCGCAAGATCTCAACATCAATGCCACATGACGAACGCTCCGACCCGCATAGATCCCGTTCAATGTGTGCAGAAGTTGATGCACGGCACCTGAATGACAAGCATAATAAATCGCCTAGCGCTCGCGGCGGGTTGCGACAGCCTTCACGTTACGAAGCTTGGACAGGTGCTGTGACAAGGCGGACTGACTGAGACCCACGATATCGGCAATTCGTAAACCAATCGCTCCCCGCTCACGAGGATCTGCAGCCGTTTGGCATTTTCAAGGGCGGAAAGCAGTGCTGCCGCCTCGTTTAACCTATCCCGTCCGGGATCGTGAACCTCCCAGCTGAACCCTCTCTCTATTTGCTGATCTGATATACAGACCACCTCCAAACGAAATCGTACAGTTTCCGTGAATCTATGGAGCAGCTAGCTGAGCACGGAGACGCATCCCAGCAGGTGTCGTCTACGGTAGGATGCCAATGGTCGGTTTAACGACGGCATCCACATCGAAGGTCTTGGGACCCAGAAGCAGACGTTTGTCGCTGACTTATGACTAAGTGTCGCGGTTTTAGATGCCCTAGTCTCCCGCTGTCGCCAGTTGTTAAAATAGGTGGCGCTCAGCCCATGCCGGCGATCTTGTCCACCAGATTGGCGGAACTGCCGGTATAACTTGCAGTATCAAGCGTCACTATGTCCTTACCAATCATTTCCGGATGCTCGGCAATAGCCTGTGTAAACGGTAGGCCCTCCATGACGGACCGTTGTGCTGCCCCATAGAGCATGTGATGGGCCTTGTGGCGGCCGATACGATCGGAAAGCTGCATCATGGCGGCTTCCGATACGATGAGCCCATTGGTGATCTCGATATTGCGCTTCATCGCGTTGGTGTGAACGACAAGACCATCGACCAGGCGGGCGAGCGTTTCGGCTACGGACGCGCCGAGAATGGCTATCTCTGGAACGGCGACATCGCTGACATTCGATGCTGAGGAATCCCCTTCGTCCAGACGCAGCATCGAGCCCATCAGCAGCGGCAACCGCGCCGACAGGAGGCGGCAGAGGCTGGTGAGCAGGAGTGCTGTCGAAGGATTGCGTTTCTGGGCCATGGTCGAACTGCCGACCTTGCCCATGTGGAAGGCTTCTTCCACCTCTGCAATTTCAGTCCGCTGCATGAAGACGATGTCATGGGCAATCTTGTCCGCCGTGGCGGCGAGCAGTCCGAGCGCACAGAAATAGTCGTTGGCGCGGTCGAAGGATGAACGCATCGGCAGTATTGCGGGTTCGAGGTCGAGGATCGCAGCCATTTCCGCTTCGACCGCTGGGCCTTTTTCGCCCATGGCCGCAAAGGTGCCAATTGCGCCGCCGAGGCATGCGACGAATGATGGTCCGATGCGATCCTGTAGGCGCTTGCGGTCTCGGCGGATTTCTTCGAGCCAGCCAGCCACCTTGAAGCCGAAAGTCATGGGCAGTGCGTGCTGGCCATGGGTGCGGCCGGCCTGCATCGTATCTCGATGGGCGACAGCGAGCTTTGCTAACGAGTGCGTGGCGGCTTCCAGGCTTGCCTCGATCAGGGTGTGAGTTCGCCGCATCTGCAGGGCAACGCCGGTGTCAAAGATATTTTGGGTAGTAGCCCCCCAGTGGATGTAGCCCGCGGCCGGCTCACCGCTGAACTCTTCAAGCTGTCGCAGCACAGGCACGAACGGGTGCTGCGCATAGGCGATCTCGCGGCTCAGCCGTTCCGTGTCGAAGCGTTCGAAACGGCAGGCCTCGGTGATGACAGGTGCGACGTCTGCCGGAATGACGCCGAGGCGGCTTTGTGCCTGCGCCAGAGCTGCCTCGACATCCAGCCATGCCTGCAATGTCTGATGATCGCTCCAGATCTCTTTCGCCGGTGTGCTGAACCAGTAGCGGGTGATGAAAGAGTCGAACATTCCGACGGTCATGGCAAATCCATTGTCTTGAAAAGCGATAAAAGGGCGCGCTCCGGTCTCGCAGAGCGCGCCCTGTGATCATTCGATGGTGATCTTGGAATCCATGACGATCTTCTGGTAGATGACGGCCTGCTGGTCGATGAAGCCGGCGAATTCACCCATCGCCATCGGCGATGCGATGAAGCCGCCGTCGGCGAGGCGCTTTTTGACGTCCTCCTGTTCCATTGACGCTGCGATCGCATCGCTGAACTTCTTGGCGATCGCCGGATCAGTGCCCGCCTTTACGAACAGACCTTGCCAGAGCGGCAGCGCCAGGCCCTTGAATTCCGGAATTTCCGTCATCGCAGGAACATCCGGCAGGGTAGCGGCGCGGTCGTCGCTGGTCACGGCCAGAATGCGCAGCTTGCCTTCCTTGAAGAAGGGCAGGGCGGTCGAAGTGGTGAAGACGGCCGAATCCAGGATGCCTGCGAGGATGTCGTTGGAAACCTGCGCACCGCCGCGATAGGGGGCGTGAACGAATTTCGCACCTGAGCGCTCGCTGATCATCTCGCCGACCATGTGCTGGGCCGTGCCGATACCCGGTGTGCCGATGGAAATGCTGTCCGGCTTGGCCTTGGCGGCAGCAACCAGTTCGCCCAGCGTCTTGTAGGGCGAGGCGGCGGGCACGGCGATTGCCATCGAGGTAATCGCGGTGCGACCGACCGGCAGCGTGTCCTTCTTCCAGTCGATCTTGACCGACTTGTTGAGCATCGGTACGGCAACGGTGTCATGACCGCCGTAATAAAGCGTTGAGCCGTCCGCCTTGCCGTTGATCAGCTTCTGCAGCGCGATCATGCCGCTGCCACCTGTTGCGTTTTCCACAACCACCGAGCGGCCGAGGCGCTTGGTGAGTTCCGGGGCGATGACTCGCGCCGCATAATCGGCGCTGCCGCCGGCGGAGTAGCCGACCAGAAGCGTGATCGGGCCGCTGTCTTGGGCAAGGGCGGCGACAGGCACTGCCGCCATAGCGAGCGCGGCGGCGGCGCGAAGAAGATTTCGTCTGAACATGGGTTCCTCCCTTTGTACAATATATATTGTATCGGCAAATCGAGCCTGATATAGCGAGATATCGCGCAATTATCGGCCGCGCAAGCTCGATTCTGCGCAAAAACACTTGAGCGAATGTATTGTATTGTATTATGGAGATCGCAATGACTGACACTGCACGCCTTCAATCCTATCTGCGCTCCGTCGCTCATGCCGCAGCGGCCGGTGAAAAATTGCCGACCGTTCGTCAGCTGATGCGCGATTTTTCGCTGAGCCAACAGAATGTCGAGCGAGCCTTGAAGATACTCAAGGACGAGGGGCTCGTTGCCGCCCATGTAGGCCGCGGGACGTTTTTCACGGGCGGGTCGGCGGGCGAGCCTGCAACGTCAGGCAGAAATCGAGCGGAGGAGGGCGCGCAGCGTAGCGTGATGCTGCTGAAGCGTTCGTCGAACAATTTGCGCGGCAGAATTGTTGTCGAGGAATTGCAGAGGCTTCTCAACGGTGCCGGTCACGTCACGCTGGAAGTCGGTTATTCCGACTCCGAACATGCAAAGCAGGTCTTGCAGACCCTGCCGCGCTTTGATGCCTGCATCGTCCAGAACTCCTTCGACACGATGCCGATCGATATGATCGCCGCGTTAAAACGCAAAGCGGATACGATCGTCGTCGATGGCGCCTGGCTGGTTGGGACCGATGTCGATGCAGTCGGCTTCGAATGGGGCCAGTCGGTCGAAACGGCCGTTAGACGGCTGGCTGCCGCCGGTCACGACCGGATCCAGTTCGTCACCACATCGAGCTTCTTTCTGGCCAACGAAATGGGGCTGCATCGCTGGCGCCTCCTGCGGGAACAGTCTGCGTTCGCCCAGGTGCTTCAGCCGGAGACCCGCATCGTCAAGCTGCCCCCGAAGGACTATGAGGAAGTCGTCGTCGCGGCGATCCGCACGGCACACGCCGCCGCGTCCGGAGCGCGCCGGCCTGCCGTCATCGTATGGGGTGTCGAGGATGGCGCAAAGTTCCGTTCGCTGCTCGCTGCCGGCGGGCTGGATATTCCATCCGATCTCTCTGTCGTCCTGCTCGGGCGCACGGATCTCGAGCCGGAATCCGGCACTTTCTTTCACATGATCGGCTATCGCGCCGCAGATCAGGTCAAGGGCGTCTACGACCGCCTGATCGAACGCTGGCGCGAACCGAACGCACCTTATGGCTTGAGGTTATTGCCGATGACGGAACGCCTCGGCGAATCGCTCCGGGATCAGGAGCCAATTCGATGATCTTTCTACCAGGGAGGAAATGATGACGGGTATACGCGGACAACGGGATTTCGGAATCGGGGTGATCTATCTCGCCCTCGGACTAGCCGGCTTTATCATCGCGCGCAACTATAGTTTCGGTACCGCCGGGCGCATGGGGCCGGGATATTTCCCGACGATCATTTCTTCGCTGCTGATCGTGTTCGGGGTGATCACCGTCGCCCGCGGGCTTTTCCGCGACGGCACGCCGATCGGTGCGATCAACTGGAAAGGCATTTTCCTCATCACCCTCTCGGTCTGCGCCTTCGGTTATTTGCTGGAGCGTGCCGGTGTCGTCGTGGCGCTTCTGGCGCTGATCCTGATCTCGGCCGCCGCAAGCGAGCGGTTTCGCCTTGAAATCAGGGCGATTGCCGGTCTCGTCGCACTGATTGTTTTCTGCACCGTAGTGTTTGTCGAAGGCCTCGGTCTTCCCATGCCGATCCTCGGCGAATGGTTCAGGAACTAAAGGCGCGTCCCATGGATATCTTTGCAAATCTCTGGCTCGGCCTGACCGTCGCCGCGACGTTTTCCAACATGCTCTATTGCCTGATCGGCGTTTTCCTTGGCACCGCCATCGGCGTGCTTCCGGGCCTTGGCCCGGTGGCAACGATTGCCATGCTGCTGCCGATCACCTTCGGCCTGCCGCCGGAATCAGCCCTGATCATGCTCGCCGGTATCTATTATGGCGCGCAATACGGCGGCTCTACCACTGCGATCCTCGTCAATCTGCCGGGCGAGCCTTCGTCGGTCGTCACCGCGCTTGATGGCTACCAGATGGCTAGGCAAGGTCATGCTGGTCGGGCGCTTTCGACCGCGGCGATCGGTTCCTTCATCGCCGGCACGATCGCGACGGTGTTGATCGCCATTTTCGCCCCGGCGCTTGCCGCCGTTGCCCTGCAGTTTGGCCCGGCCGAATATTTCTCGCTGATGGTGCTCGGCCTGATCGCCTCGATCGTCATGGCATCCGGCCCACTTCTGCACGCGCTCGGCATGATCCTCGTCGGTCTGTTGCTCGGCATGGTCGGCACGGACGTCAACTCCGCCGTGCCCCGCTACACGTTCGATATGCCGCTGCTGGCGGACGGCCTCAACTTCGTGGTCATTGCCATGGGTGTTTTCGGTATCGGCGAGATCGTCGCCAACCTTGAGGACGAGGCAGACCGCACTGTGATGACGAAGCGGGTCACGGGACTGATGCCGACAAAGGAAGACTGGAAGCGTATTATCGCGCCGATCCTGCGTGGCACCGCGCTCGGGTCATTGCTCGGCATCCTGCCGGGTGGCGGCGCCGCACTTGCCTCGTTCGGTTCCTATACACTCGAAAAGAAGATGTCGAAGACGCCGGAGCAGTTCGGCAAGGGTGCCATCGAAGGTGTGGCCGGTCCGGAGGCCGCCAACAACGCCGGCGCCCAGACTTCTTTCATTCCGATGCTGACCCTCGGCCTGCCGTCCAACTCGGTCATGGCGCTGATGATCGGCGCCATGATCATGCAGGGCATCCAGCCCGGCCCGTCGGTGATGACCGAGCAGCCGGCACTGTTCTGGGGGCTGATCGCCTCCATGTGGATCGGCAATCTCATGCTGCTGGTGCTGAACCTGCCGCTGATCGGCCTGTGGGTGCGGATGATCGCGATCCCTTACAACCTGCTCTTCCCGATCATTATCGTTTTCTGCGCGATCGGCGTATTCAGCGTCAACAACAACACGTTCGACGTCTACGCGATGGCGCTCTTCGGTGTCGTCGGATACGTCTTTCGCAAACTGGACGCCGAGCCTGCACCGATGTTGCTGGCCTTCATCCTCGGCCCGATGATGGAAGAATTTCTGCGCCGGGCCATGCTGTTCTCGAAGGGCGATCCGAGCGTGCTGGTTACTCGGCCGCTCAGTTCGGTATTGCTGGCCATCGCCGCCACCCTGCTTGCCGCAGTTTTGCTACCGTTCGTTCGCAAGGGGCGCAAGCAGGCGTTTCAAGAGGAGTGATTGATCCGACTTCCAAGCTCGATATCCTGTTCAGAACCGATGACCTCCTGAGTGAGGTTGCCGCGGCGATCGAGGGACGCGATGTTATCCTTGTCCTCGATAGCTGCGAACACGTCGTGGAGGAAGGCGCGGTTTTTGTCGAAGCTATACTCGCGTCTACTTCTACGCCGCGCTTTTTCGCGACGCTTCCGTGTCTTGACGCGCGGAAGGCGAACGGCGTTGCTCAGGCATCAGACACTCAAGGCGACGCTCGACTGGAGCTATGCGGTACTGTCGGCCGAGGAGCAGGCGGCACTGCAGCAGCTCGCGATTTTCAGAGGCTGGTTCACCGCCACGGCCGCCGTCGCGGTCCTAGCAGTGCCAAATCCGGACGATATCATCGATAACCTGGTGAACAAGTCGCTCGTGGCGATCGAGCCGGGTTCGGATGGAACGCGGTTTCGGCTGCTGGATACCACGAGCGGATCAGGCACCTGTTCCGTCTCTAAGATCAGCTAAGCGTTCCCGGGAGCCATAACATTCAGGGCCGAGTGAATCTGGCTCACGACGGCAGCGCCTTCGCCGGCCGCCGCGGCCACACGCTTACGACGATGCTCCGATCGGTAACGCGGACAACCTCGGGATTCCGGAACCCTTCGCCACGCGCAGCCGCACGGGCTTGCCCGGGCTACAACCGCCGCGGCGGTCAAACTCACCTTCTCGGTCTCTGTCGCGGATGACCGGGCGAACCCCATTCGGTTCAAGCTGCAGCGCAAGGTTCTGCGAAGAGCTGACAGACGGTATTGTGACCGCACCGAGAGCGATCGAAAGGGCCATCCCAGGTTCAAGCATCGTCATCGCGGTCCTCTAACATTGGTTTCAGTGGATCCCGACATCGACGCCAGACAGATGTTCCCTAATGCGGGGAACGGAGCCCGAGGTAAGGTGTGCATCCTTTGCCGAATTCGAGCGTTGAGCGCCTGATCGAGAGGACCACGCGAATGCCGGCAATGAACATCATCAAAAAGCTACCGATAGCGACCATCGCCTTCGGGCTGGCGGTGTCGTTACTGCTTGTCAAAAACAGACACCAGGAAACGCTCTCGAGTGAGCGGCAATCCGAGCCGGTGGACATGCAGCGAGGACGGCACGCCGAGGTCCCGGAAGCCATTCCAGCGAAAGGACTGCTCGATGTCTTCTGGCGGCTGGTCGAGGAGGTTTCGCAAGACAGGGTTATGCTCATCGCGGCCGGGGTGACCTTTTATCTCCTTCTTGCGTTGTTCCCCGGGCTGACGGCGTTGGTATCCATTTACGGGCTTATCGCCGATCCGATGACGATCTCCGACCATCTTGCGAAGCTGTCGGGACTTTTGCCGCCGGGGGCTTTCGATATAATATGTGAGCAGATCAAATCCTTGGCCAGGCGCAGCGATGGCACCCTCGGAGTCACGTTTTTCGTGGGCCTGTCTGTCGCTCTCTGGAGCGCCCATAGCGGCGTTCTATCAATCTTCGACGCAATGAACGTCGCTTATGACGAGGAGGAGAAACGAAGCTTCATCCGACTGAACCTGATCGGGTTGGCTTTCACTCTCTGCTTCGTGGTAGCGGCAGTGGCCCTGGTCGCCCTTGTCGCGGTGCTGCCTGCGCTCCTATCCTACCTGTGGCTCAACCAGTTCCAGGAACAGATGGCGCTTATTCTGCGGTGGCCTTTGCTGTTGTCGATCGTAATAGCCGCCGTGATGACAGTGTATCGCGTAGCACCCAGTCGGGAGCCCGCCCACCTGCGGTGGCTCACCTGGGGAGCGGCCTTGGCTATTTGCGTCTGGTTCGTCATGTCACTGGCCTTCTCGTTCTATCTGACGCACTTTGCCGACTACAACGCCACCTACGGGACCCTCGGTGCCCTGATCGGGTTCCTCGTCTGGACGTGGATTTCCGTGGCGATCCTGATCGTCGGCGCGGAACTCAACGCAGAGCTGGAGCATCAGACCACCCGAGACACGACGACGGGGATGTCGCGGCCAATGGGAAGCCGTGGAGCTTACGTTGCCGACACGGTCGGTGACGCGAAAAATTAACGCATCAATGACGCCCGTGCTCTTTTCGATGACATAGATATCAGGAACGAAACGCTCTGGAGACGGTTTTCGACGTGACAGACCAAGGACACTCATGATCTCCTCCCTTTACGCTAGCATTCCATTGTTACTCTTCCTCTCGCTAACACCCTTGACCGCAACCGCGGCAAAGGCTTCGGCATTAGCCGAACTCGAGACCTCTCGGCACGGACCGCGCGCCACGCAGGCCACCTCGTCAAATGGTATCGGACATGGCCATGCGTCGAGTACGGAAGCTTCAACGATATCGGCTCAGCCTGGACGCCTCGTCATATTCTTCCACGGGGTCAAGGGCAGGGGATCGGTGATGGACGCCATCGCAGACTCATGGAGACGAACGCTCCCGAACACCAGGTTCGTCGCACCCGATGCGCCGTCCCCACATAGATCGGGTGGATATCAGTGGTTCGTAGTCGATGACCAGGTCATGCGCCCCGACCGCATCGAGGCGGCCCGGCGAGCGTTTGACGGGCTGGTGGCTGACATTGTTGAACGCGAGGGTTTCGAGAACGATTTGGAAAATGTCGCATTCGTCGCGGTTTCGCAGGGTGCGATCATGGCCCTCGACGCCGTAGCAACAGGTCGCTGGAAGGTTGGGGCGCTGGTCAGTTTCGCCGGCCTGCTGCCATTGCCGCCAACATCGCCCTCTTCGGGAACCTCGATCCTGCTCATGCACGGCGGTGCGGACAGGACCATCCCGTCGGCAGCTTCGGTTGCGGCAAGCGGACAGCTGAAGTCGGCCGGGTACGATGTATCATTGAAAGTGTTTCCGGACGTCGGCCACACGATCTCTTCCGACGAGGCGAGCGAAGCCGCGATTTTCCTGCGCGACAAATATTATCGATAGTCCGGCAAAGCCAGGAGAGCAGATGCTGATCGTCCACCATCTCAACAACAGTCGCTCCCAGCGCATCCTCTGGATGCTTGAGGAGCTTGGCCTCGAATACGAGATCAGGACGTACAAGAGAAACCGGGACATGTCCGCTCCTGCGGAAATGAAACGCGTCCACCCACTCGGGAAATCTCCTATACTCGAAGACAGGAAGCCGGGCGGCGACGTGACAGTCCTCGTGGAGACAGGCGCAATCTGCGAATATCTGGTCGGCAAGGCTGGGGGTCGTCTTCGACCTCCGGACGGCGGTCAAGATCTTCTATTCTACCGACAGTTCCTGCATTCCGCCGAAGGCTCCGTCATGCCGGTCCTTTTCACGATGCTTGTCCTATCTAAGGTGCCGATCGTCGGGCGTGTCATGGCCCGCAGAGTTCGGCCTATGTTGGACATACATCTCGACTATGCCGAGGGTGAGCTCGCAGCGCGCTCGTGGTTCGCCGGAAACGAGATTTCCGCCGCCGACATTATGATGAGCTTTCCGCTCGAGGCTGCGCAATCGAGGGGCTTGGTCGGTGAAGAGCGGCCGAACATCAAGCGCTGGCTTCAACAGATACATGCTCGTCCAGCTTACAAGAGAGCGCTCGCTAGGGGCGGACCATACAGCTTCGCCGAACAGAGCTGAGAGGACACTCGACTTCCCTGCCATGACGACGGTCCAGCCACCGCATTGCCGGGGTGACTGTCAGTCCATGCATCAGGATCGAAGCGAAAACCACGAGCGACAGGATCACCTAAAGTCGGTCTCCATCTGCAAAATCTCCGTGATTTATGCCATACGCGAGATAATAGAACGATCCGACCCCGCGAATGCCGTAGAACGCGATGGAAAGCCTTTCACTCGTTGTCGCTCGCGTTCCGATCAGCCCCACAAGGCCTGTAACGGGCGGTACGCTTCGACCCCGCTAATATTCATTGCGCGCAATTAGTATTGCTCAAAAATAATTTTCCCGATTATGAGAATAATAAAGGTCCAGATACATTGTTAATTCCGATTCTTGACACATATTGCTAGAGTGAAAACGAACTCGGTCCCATAATAAACTCGAATTTATTTTGATTTTTATGTTAATTAAAGCGCATGTCATGTGCTGATGAATTATTTGTTGGTATTTTAAACAGTTTCGATGAGGCAGTAGCGCCTCACAGGAGACATTCCGACCTCGGATCACCCTGATCTTAGCGGCTAAGATCAGGAGATTTACATGCCATTCGAACGCGCAACTGCAAGGGTCGTATCCAAACCGTGGGGCAGCCAGGATCTGCGCCCCTGGAGTTCGGCGGATAGTCAATCAGCCATCGGCGAGCTCATGTTTGACCGGATTGATCCACATACGCCCGATCCTTCGCTGCTTCTCAAGTTGCTCTTCACCACGCAGGACCTCTCGATTCAGGTTCATCCAGACGATACTTTCGCACAATTGATGGGCATGCCTAATGGCAAGACCGAGGCATGGTACGTGCTCTCGGCCGCGGAAGGCGCGCAGGTCGCCATCGGCTTGAATCAATCCATGACGCGGATCGAATTGCGTGATGCGATTGAGAGCGGATCGATCGCCGATCTTGTCAAATGGCAATCGGCTTCGGTCGGCGACGTGTTCTTCGTGCGGGCCGGAACCATTCACGCGATCGGCGCCGGGTTGGTCATTGCTGAAATACAGCAAAGAAGCGACACGACATTCCGTCTCTTTGACCACGGGCGGACGCGCGAGCTTCATATTGATCAAGCCCAGGCGGTGGCAAATCTGGAGCCGACAAAAGCGGAGCCGACCCCGACCAATATCACTGTCGAACGGATGCAGCTTACGTCCTGCCCCTTCTTTACATTCGAAAGGCTTGACCTCCCGCCCGATGCCACTTGGGAGTTGCGGGTGGGATGCGAAGCCTGGGCGGTGGTCATCGGCGGAAATGCAACCATCGGCGCCATGCGCGCTGGTGTGGGCGACGTGTTTTTTGCCGACGAGGACAAAGCGGTCGTCAAGGTCGGCCGTGATGGTGTCGCTATTCTACTGGCCTATGCCGACGGCGTGCCCGACCCCGATCTGCTGCGCGAACTCGACGGCGATTTCGCCACACGCAGGCCTATCGAACAGAGGAGGCCGGTTGTTTCACCCCTCCGTGCTGTGGAGCAAAGCCTATGACCGGTCTCAAGAATATTGCATTCATCGGCAATTCACTGCCCCGCCGTTGCGGCATCGCGACCTTTACAACGGATTTGCAGCAGGCCGTTTCAAGATCGCCCATCACGGTCGGGACCGCGATCGTTGCAATGACGGATCACGGCCACGCTTACGACTATCCAGAGAGCGTCTGGCTTCAGATCCCTGATGAAAGCCTGGAGGATTATATCCCCGCGGCGGAAGCCCTGAATGCCGGCCGGTTCGATGTCGTCTGCCTCCAGCACGAATTCGGAATCTTCGGCGGAGAAGCCGGAAGCCATATCCTGGCGCTCCTGTCGCGGCTGGAGATGCCGGTCGTGACGACGCTTCACACGGTGCTTGCGGAACCCAACCTTGCCCAACGCCGCGTTCTGACGCGGATCGTCGAGATTTCGGCGAAAGTCGTGGTGATGGCGGAAAAGGGGCGGGTGCTGCTGAGCAAGGTCTACGGCGTACCGATGGATAAGATAGAGGTGATCCCTCACGGCATTCCAGATATTGCCTTTTGCGAGCCTGATGCGGCGAAGCAGAAGCTCGGCTTCGAAGGCCGCTCCGTCATCCTGACATTCGGACTGCTGTCTCCCAACAAGGGTATCGAGGTTATGATCGACGCAATGCCGTTGATCCTACAAAGCCGGCCGGATGCGGTCTATGTCGTTCTTGGCGCAACCCATCCTAATCTCGTCCGCACCGAGGGCGAGGCCTATCGTGAAAGGCTGATCGCACGCGCGCTGGATCTGGGGGTCGAAAACAACGTGGTTTTCATGAACCAGTTCGTCGATCAGGCGACGCTCCTGGACTTCATTTCCATGTGCGATGTGTATGCCACGCCCTATCTAACCGAGGCGCAAATGACATCGGGCACTTTAGCCTACAGTTTCGGCCTTGGAAAAGCGGTCGTTTCGACGCCCTATTGGCACGCAGGCGAACTCCTGGGCGAAGGGCGCGGGGTTCTTGTTCCCTTCAGCGATGCGGGAACGATCGGCGCGGAAATCGCGACCTTACTCACCGACGGCGCTCGACGGGATGCCATGCGCCTGCGCGCCTATGCGGAAAGCCGGTCGATGACGTGGGAGAGAACGGCGGAACGGTATCTCGTGCAGTTCCGCGAAGCGATCCGAGGCAGAACGCTCACAAGACCGCTCGTGTCTGGTGGCGGGGTTTCACTGCGCAAACCTTTCGCCCTACCGGAGCCGCAGCTCGCGTATTTCCTTTCCATGTGCGACGATACGGGCCTGTTTCAACATGCCGTTTACTCGGTGCCGGATCGCTCACACGGTTATTGCGTCGATGACAACGCCCGCGGCCTCCTTCTCTCGATTGCGCTTTATTCGCCGGGAGAGAAATCCCTCCCTGAGCCTTTGGCGGCGCGCTTTGCGTCCTTCGTCCAGCATGCCTGGAATCCCGATGAGAAGCATTTTCGCAATTTCATGGGTTTCGACCGGCGCTGGCTCGAAGACAAGGGATCCGAAGACAGCCACGGCCGAACATTGTGGGCACTGGGAGAGTGCGCCCGCAGCGACATCAATCCCTCCCGGCGGCGATGGGCTGCGGCGCTCTTCGCCGAGGCCCTGCCGACGGTCGAGAATTTCCGGTCGCCGCGTGCATGGGCATTCACCCTGCTTGGTCTCGACGGATATTGCGCAGCCCGCAAAGATGATGACTTCGCCCAGCGGGTTCGCATGGCACTTGCCGCCCGCCTGATCGATCTGCTCGCTCGTGTCGAGACGCATGACTGGGTCTGGTTTGAAGAAGGCCTTTCCTACGACAATGCACGCCTGCCGCAGGCACTTCTGTTGGCCGGTCTCGCAACCGGTACATCGGACTACGTCACTGCCGGGCTGAAGAGCCTGCGCTGGTTGATGAGAATGCAGACCGCCGCACTCGGCCATTTTCGGCCGATCG
The DNA here is from genome assembly GCF_019430945.1 of Neorhizobium populisoli. Lineage (GTDB taxonomy): Bacteria > Pseudomonadota > Alphaproteobacteria > Rhizobiales > Rhizobiaceae > Neorhizobium > Neorhizobium populisoli. The sequence goes on from NZ_JAHYCB010000011.1 coordinate 54,837, forward strand.
GGACGGACGGGTTCAGCGATAGGCGGACGAAGCCTCGCGGGTTCGACCAGCAGCCCCTCGAAGTGACGGCAACCATCGCGGCATGCCATGCAGCGTGGCGCGCCGACCAGGATATCGAATGGAGAAGCGAGGCCGGACGCGCATTCGCGTGGTTTCTGGGCAGCAACGATCTAGCGTTGCCGCTTGTCGATCCCGACACCGGCAGCTGCCGGGACGGCCTGCATCCAACACGCGTCAATGAAAACAGGGGCGGCGAATCCGTCGTGTCATATCTTCTGGGGCTTGTTGAGCTTCGCAAGCTTTCACGCGCAATCGGCCATTCTTCGACAATCGCTCCGGTTCACGCCCTGAGTGCGTGAACCGGCACCTCAGGACCCAGAAAGATCGAGATCATTTTGTCCCAATCCACTTTTTTGAACCGCCAGGCGCTTTTCCTGCGTCCCGATCCTTCGCGGGTCGTGGTGCGTCCCTTCAAACCGGCGACGGAGCCACGGGATCTCAACCCGACCGACAAGACGCGCGCAAACCACATCGTCGATCGAGTTCTCGCGCTCGATCCTGAGGTAGCCGATAGCATGCTCAAAGATATCCTGGAAAACTTCGAGGGCCGCCACCGCAACCTGCTCACGACGTTTGAAAACCGGGCAGGCGAGATGGAAGAGGCGCTCATACCGCACGTGGAATTCACGAAAGTTCAACGCCAGCTCGTCGGCGCCTATTTTCTGCACGAATATTCCTTCGAGGCCTCCGCGCTGTTTAACCCCAGCATCGTCGTGCATCCGGATCAATCCGGCGTGCAAGAGGGCAGCCGGCGCTTCATCCTCAGCCTCCGTGCCGTCGGCGAAGGGCATGTGTCCTCCCTGACGTTTCGGACCGGATTGATTGCCGCGGATGGCAGTGTGGAAATTGAACCCACGGCCCGACTGGCCTCCACTCCGACGGTGCATACGCGGATATCAGATCCTCTTGGTGAGCCGGTGGAGTTGAGCTTTTCCGCCCAGCAGCACATCAGCGAGCGGGTCATCTTTCCCATTACGCCGGCGCAGTCGAACGGCATCGAGGATGCACGTTTCGTGGCGTTCGAGGATGGCGGGAAGAGAACGTTCTATGCGACCTATACCGCCTATAGCGGGAAGGCCATCCGGTCCGAACTGCTTGAAACCGACGATTTCATATCTTTTCGGATGACACCTCTTCACGGTTCGGCGGCCAGGAACAAGGGAATGGGGCTGTTTCCCCGCAAGATCGGCGATCGTTACGCGATGATCGGACGGCAGGATAACGAGAATCTGTACCTGATTTATTCTGATGACCTCTATACCTGGGATGGGGGACAGATGATCATGGGTCCAAAGTTCTCGTGGGAATTCGTTCAGATGGGAAATTGCGGCTCGCCGATCGAGCTCGACGAGGGCTGGCTGTTACTGACCCATGGCGTCGGTCCCGTCCGCAAATATGCGATCGGTGCGGCACTTCTCGATAAGAACGATCCGTCCCGAGTTGTTGCCCGCTCGAGGGAGCCCCTGGTTCGGCCAGAGCCATCAGAGCGGGAAGGATACGTTCCGAACGTCGTCTATACCTGCGGTGCTATGCGTCACAACGACCAGATCGTCCTGCCCTATGCGGTATGCGATACCTTTTCGAACTTCTCGACAATCAGGATCGCCGACCTTTTGCGAACACTCGATGGCTGAAAGTCGGCACCTATGAGATGAGACCCAAGGGCTGCGTTCCACCCGTGATATCCATGACGGGGCATAAGGTATTCACTTGAACTTTGAGAAGGGAACGGCCTTGAACTCTGTTATTAGCATCGGCTTTCGCCTGGAGTGGAAACATCCTGTCATCGTTCGGCAGGGTCGAGTTGGCGACAGAGCAGTCCGGAGCGCGCGAGAGGCTTCGAAATAGCTCGCCGACAGTTTCACAATTCGTGGCGGACAGCCCTACTGAAGTGCGATAGGCGCCTGTAACGCCGCCCTTCTCTGCCGGGACGATGTCGAGCGATCGCGCGATTGTTTTGTGGCGGCCTATGCGGAATATCTCGTCAAACTTCATCCCAATCGACGGGTGGAGCCTTCATCGCCGATCGCCCCCGTCATCAAAAAGGGCAGCTATCGCCGCCCTTCGCCGTAGTCATCTTAAACCGTACTGCGGCCAGGTCAGCTCTTGCCGTTCTTGGCTGTTAAGCGGCTCGGAATGTCGAACCCTTATCGGCGTCCAATATTGGATGCCGATCACCCCCCGGAGGGTCAATATCCCACGCCGAAACACACCATGATTGCGTGCGACGAGCGATGGGTCTATGCAGCCGGTCTAGTCTTGGTGCGACAAAAGCCGGGATCGGCAAAGAGCGTGATGTTCATCACCGGGACCACAGAACCCAAACCGCCGAAATTGCTTCGCGAGCCAAACGGCACCCCATAGCTCCCAGAGACGGTGAGAAACATCGGGGGATAGTGGGACCGGGCGGCGTCGGTCTCCGAGATTGCTTCGGAGTGGAGCGGAGCGAAAGCACGCATTAGAAGCGTGAGACGATAGTCCCGATGGAACAGCGGCGTCGGCTGCACGAGCGTGTTGAGTTCCCCTGCGTCGTTCCCCAGCTGAGCTACGATATTTGCAATTTCTGCCAAATCACTCTCCAGAGATTTAAGTTTGGCAGTCCGCTCGTCGATATCCTTTCTCCGCCCGTCGGGATGCTCCCGAACCGTTCTCGTCCGAAGGAGGTCGAGCTCTTTGGCATTGCTGTCTAGTGCATCTAGGAGCTGCCCGCGTCGTCGCGAAGCCCAATGGGTCACCATCGCATTTTCAGGAAGAGGTGTTCCCCGCTTCGAACCTGGACCCAATTCAACGAATGGCTCCCGCCGGATCAACCGCTCGGCAATGATCTCTTCCCGAACTTGTCGAACAAGTTCGGTTGGCAGGACCGCCCTTCCTCGATTGGTCCGCTAGCTCCACGAGCGCTCCGGTCTCTCCTCGACGAGATCCATGCTGCCGAGACTCCCAGTTCCGCTTCGATTGTCTTCAATCATCGCCACCGCATCAACGTGGATCATTAAATCTTTAGCGGCAGGATCACGTAGTCAGCAAGGAGATATCGATATGGCGACCACAACACGCGGCCGGGCGCAGGACAGAGCGAAGGTCGCAGGCGGACAGGATCATGAGGTCCGATACGAAGCGAAGAAGGAAGGCGTCTCGAAAGGTGAAGTAAAAGACGCCGTCAAAAAGGTCGGCAACAGCCGCAAGAAGGTCGAAGCGGACCTAAAAGGTGGCGCGCCCAGCGAACTGCTTCCCGACAGACAATAGGATGACCGCGACTGCCCCGATCCCGATCCCGATGATTGCCTGAACGAAGGATGTGGCCAGCCAATTCGTGACTAGTGGGGCAACCACCACGATCTGTTCGACCCCCGATGCAAACGTTTCGACCAGATGTTCAGGCTCATGCCATCCCATGCCCGCGAGGCTGTGCACAATGATACTCCCACCCACCCAGAGCATTGCCGCCGTTCCGACGACAGCCAACCCTTTCAGAAGGATGGGTACGCCTTTGACGAGAGCGGTCCCGACCGCTTTCGCTAGAGGACCTCCGGCCTTAGTCAAGTGCAATCCGATATCATCGGCTTTGACGATGAGTGCCACGACACCATAGACGGCTGCGGTGATCAGGATCCCGACGGCCGCCAGTACTCCGGCTTGCGAATAGATGTCCATTGTTGAAACGCCGGCCAGCGTCAGTGCCATGATCTCGGCCGAGAGGATAAAGTCGGTGCGGATCGCGCCTGCGACCTTATGATTTTCCAGACCTGCCGCGTCGAGCGGCTTGTCGTGACCTGGACCATACTCTGAGCCATGGGGGAAAAATGCCTCGTGTAGCTTCTCCGCGCCTTCGAAGCACAGGTATATGCCGCCGATCATCAACAGCGGCGTGATAAGCCAGGGCGCGAAATATCCGAGCACGAGGCAGATTGGCAAGAGAAAGATCAGCTTGTTCTTCAGCGAACCGAGTGCAATCTTTCCTATGATCGGCAGCTCACGGGCGGGAGCCAGGCCGACAACATAGGTTGGAGTAACGGCAGTATCGTCGATTACGACGCCCACTGCCTTCATACTGGCTTTTGCGGTCTGCGCCGCGACGTCGTCGAGCGACGCAGCTGCCGCCTTCGCGATGGCTGCAACATCATCAAGCAATGCGATCAGTCCGGTGGCCAATCCAGCTCCTGTCAGGCTCAGTTAATCAGCTGTTGATGTAGTGCTCGCTGAAGTCAGGGAAAGATGCACAATCATCCTACAGCCATCCTGTTTTCTTGAACCGGTAATAGAGGATCGCGCAAAGGCTCAGAATGACGGCTATTACGACATAGTAGCCGTATTCCGTTTTCAGCTCCGGCATGTGCTCGAAGTTCATCCCATAGATGCCAGCGATCGCGGTCGGCACGGCAAGGATCGCCGCCCAGGCCGCAAGCTGGCGGGTGATTGTGCCCTGACGTTGTTGTTCCAGAAGATTGGATGCTTCGAACACGGAGGTGATCACTTCCCGCAGGCCCGAGATCATGAACTCGACACGCCGCACATGGTCGAGGACATCCCGAAAATAGGCTTTCGCATTGTCGTCGATACAGGGCAGTTCCAGGTTTGTCAGCTTTCCGACGACCTCTGCCATCGGACCAAGGATCCGCTGGAAGCGGATGACCTGGCGTCGCATGCGGAAAAGCCGCCTGATCTGCTCGCGCTCCAGAAACGAGATCAGCATGTGCTTTTCCATCTCGAGCACCTTATCCTCTAACGTCTCGACCATGGGCAAATAGCCGTCGACGACGAAGTCGATGATGCCATGCAGGACGTAGTCGGGTCCGTGGTCGAGAAGCTTTGGCGACTGTTCGAGCTGCTCCCTCAGTTCCTTATGTGAACGTGCCGAACCGTGCCGGACCGAGATCACATGGTGCCGCCCGACGAAGATGCAGGTTTCACCATAGGCGATCTTGTCGCCTTCAAGGTGGGCGGTTTTGATGATGACGAAAAGCTGGTCGCCATACACCTCGACCTTAGGGACCTGCTTGCCGTTCAGCGCATCCTCGACGGCCAGCGGATGCAGATCGAACATCGACTTCAGATTTGCCATTTCCTCGACAGTCGGCTCGGTAATACCGATCCAGGCGAACTCGCCGTCCTTCTGCGAAAATGGGCTGCCCGTCAGCGGAAGTTCTTCGGCACGTTTGCCGAGCCGGTAGATGTAGGACGCTACGACTGTCATGGGAGATCGCATTTATTTGGAAGGGTAGTCTGAAGTGGCGCGCTGCAATCGATGTGACAAGAGCATGGTGGGAAATCTAGAGCGCGTCCGCTTTACTCGGGGTCATATCCGCACGATTTATAGTTTTTAGCGCATCCTCGTGGTTCGAATAGTGTGACGATGTGGCCGACACTATTCCATAAGCCGTCGATCGTTCGCTCAGCTTTTGCGCGCAAGACGGCCTTGAGCTTCGCGAATGCCTTCTCGATGGGGTTAAAGTCGGGACTGTAAGGAGGAAGGTAAAGCAGCCTGCATCCGGCGTTTTCGATTGCGTGACGCACGCCTTCCGCTTTGTGAGCAGGCAAATTGTCCATGATGACGATGTCGCCCGTTGCCAAGGTTGGAATGAGAACCTGCTGGACATAGGCCTGGAATGCTATCCCGTTCATCGCGCCGTCCAAGACCATGCGTGCGGTCATTCCCGATAACCTGAGCGCTCAGGTAAACGTCGTTGTTTTCCAATGGCCGTGCGGGACCGGTGAGCGGCATCGATCTCCGCAAGGGGCCCGTCCGCGCAGCCGAGACATCTTTATGCTGACGCCGTCATCGATGAAGACGAGCCGCGCCGGATCGAGATCGATTTGGCCGTCGAAGAGACGGCCTTGCGACGCAGTTCGAGCCGGCTAGGCGGCTTTGCCTTTGCCCTTCGGGTTGGCCGAAGCCTTGGCGAGCTGCGTCAGCTTCTTGTCCGTCGCTTCTTCTTCGGCAAGGTTCTGCTGCAGAAGCGGCACCGCATCCTTCAGCCCAAGCTGGTTTGCCCATTCGATGAGCGTGCCATAACGGGCGATCTCGTAATGTTCGACAGCCTGCGCCGACGAGATCAGGCCGGCGTCGAGAGCAGGCGATCCCTTGAATTCTTCCATGATCTCTTCGCCCTCGGCGATGATCCCCTGGATCGCCTCGCAGGTCTTGCCGCGGGCGGGCTTGCCGAGCAACTCGAACACCTGTTCCAGGCGCTCGATCTGCCCTTGCGTCTCGTCGCGATGTTGGAGAAACCCTGCCTTGCCTTCTTCGGAGTCGGCGGCACGGGCCATCTTCGGCAGAGCCTTGAGGATCTGCTTTTCGGCAAAGTAGAAGTCGTTGAGAGTATCGAGAAACAGATCGTCTAGAGTTTGGTAGCGGCCATGTTTGGTCCTTCTGAACACTGAGTAGCGCGCTCACTCACACGGGCGGGTAAGGTTCCCAATCCGATAACGTTTCCGTTACCTGGTGCCTCTCGCGCTGAGCGCCTTAAATCGCTGCGTCCGTTCGCGCGATCCCCGCGCCGGGTAAATCGAAGAATGCTCTGTGCATTGGCATGTCATCCGTCTTCACGAAACATCAGGCAGCGAGTGCGGCGTACTGCGCGACGCGCCTGCTGAGCGGGCCCTCGTCACATGCTTCGTCGCTTTCCCAATGGTGGAGTTTCCGCTACACAGTCAAAAAAATCAGCAAGTGGCATCATGACATCCGCTTTTAACTTCCTGGCTCACAATGGCGAGCTTGCCGCGCTCATTCGCAAGTTCGATTGGAACGCAACCTCCCTCGGATGCCCTTCGCAATGGCCGCAAGCGGTCAAGGTAACTGTGACGACGATACTCCAGACTCCGGTCCCCATAGTTACCCTGTGGGGCGAAGATGGTGTGATGATTTACAATGACGCCTATTCTGTCTTTGCTGGGGGACGGCACCCCGGGTTGCTCGGATCAAGGGTGCGGGAGGGCTGGCCGGAAGTGGCCGACTTCAACGACAACGTGATGAACGTCGTGCTTTCGGGGAAGACGCTTGCCTACAAGGATCAGGAATTTACCCTCCACCGAAACGAAAGGCCCGAGCAGGTTTTCATCAACCTCGACTACTCGCCGATCATGGACGATGAGGGCAGGCCCTGCGGTGTCATGGCGATCGTTGTTGAATCCACCGCGAAAGTAATCGCAGAGCGCTGGAGCCCCGGCGAGCAGGAGCGCCTGCGTCTTTTGTTCGAGCAGGCGCCGGGTTTCGTGGCGATGCTGAGAGGGCCCGATCATGTGTTCGAACTGACGAATGCGGCATATCGCCAACTCGTCGGGCACCGGGAGGTCATAGGATTGCCGATCCGGCAAGCGTTGCCCGACCTTCGCGGGCAGGGGTTCTTCGAGCGTCTTGACGAAGTATACCGGTCGGGCGTCGCCTTCGAGAGCAACGCACTTGTTGTCGACTTCCAGCCTTCGGAAAACTCCAGCGTCGAACGGAGGTATGTCGATCTCGTCTATCAACCGGTATCAGATACGGCTGGTGGCGTCGTCGGTATTTTCGCGCAAGGCACCGATGTCACCGATCGCGTGCTCGCCGAAGAGCGCTTAAGGGCTAGCGAGAGGCAGAGCCGCCAGATTATCGACGGCGCCACCGACTACGCAATCTTCGCGCTTGGCCTCGATGGCCGAATTGTGCGTTGGAACGAAGGCGCTTACCGGATCTTCGGGTGGACCGAGGCCGAAATGACCGGATCGAACTGGGAGGTACTATTCACCCAGGAAGATCGCGCGTCCGGGAAGGCAGCCGAGGCAACTGAGACCGCCCTTCAAGCCGGCAGCGCCCATCACGAACGCTGGCATGTGCGCAAGACCGGCGAACGGTTCTGGGCGGACGGTGAGATCAGCACGATCCGCGACGAGGACGGCAAAACAAGCGGCTTCGTGAAGGTCCTGAGAGACAAAACGAAGGAGCATCTTGCGGCGGAGGCGCTCCTTGAAGCCGAGGCAAGGCTGCGCAGGGCGCAGGAGGCGGGCGGCGTTGGCGTGTTCTCGCTCGACCTCAAAGCGAATCTTCTTAGTCCGACTCCCGAATTCCGAAAGATCTATGGACTGCCGGATGCCGGGCCGGTTCCCATCGAGATGATCGAGGAACTGGTTTTTGAAGAGGACCGCGAGATCGGTTCCAATCGGCGCACGCGATCGTCGGGAGATTCGCCCCTCAACGTCGAATACAGGATCCGGCGCGCAGATGATGGCCGCAAGCGTGTCATCGCCCGCAAAGGCGAATTCGAATATGACCAGCAGGGAAAGCCTGTCCGGTTTGTTGGCGTGGTGCAGGACGTCACAGACCGCCGCCGGGCGCAACGTGAACTACGGGAAAGCGAGGCACGCTTTCGGGCGCTGACCCAAGCGCTGCCAAATCATGTGTGGACGGCTCGGCCGGACGGCCTGCTCGACTGGTTCAACGAGCGCGTTTACGAGTATTCCGGCCACCGGTCGGGAGAACTCGACGGCGTGGAATGGACGAAGATGGTCCATCCCGACGACCTTTCTGCAGCCGGACAACGTTGGCAACAGGCACTGGCCTCCGGCGAACCCTATGAAGCCGAGTTTCGTCTCCGGCAGGCCGATGACAACTATCGCTGGCACATCGCCCGCGCCGTGCCGATCCTCGACGACGACGGCGCTCTGGTCCGATGGATCGGCACGAACACAGACATCGAGGATCAGCGCGTGACCCGCGCGAAGCTTGAAGCTCTGAACCAGACCCTTGAGGAGCGTGTGGCGGAGCGGACAGCGGACCGCGACCGGATGTGGCGGCTTTCAACCGACCTGATGCTGGTCGCCAGCTTCGATGCGCGGATCGTTGCAATTAATCCAGCTTGGCGGACAAGCCTTGCGTGGACGGAAGAGGACCTGACAGGACGCTCGTTCATGGACCTCGTCCACGCCGATGACAGGGAAGCTACCCTTGCCGAGGTCGGGAAGCTTGGCGACGGAGCGACCACTTTCCTTTTCGAGAACCGGTATCAGGCCAAGGACGGCAGCTACCGGACCATATCCTGGACAGCTGTGCCCGACGATGCGTTCATCCACGCTGTCGGTCGCGATGTCACGGAAGAGCGGGAAGCGGCGCTTGCGCTCCGCAAGTCCGAAATGGCCCTACAGCAGGCTCAGAAGATGGAGGCCATCGGCAATCTGACGGGGGGCGTCGCGCATGACTTCAATAATCTTCTCCAGGTCGTCGCGGGCAACTTGCAGCTCCTGGCAATCGACGTCGCCGGGAACGAGAAAGCCGAGCGGCGGATCACCAACGCGCTCTCGGGCGTCGATCGAGGCTCGAAGCTTGCCTCGCAGCTTCTGGCCTTTGGACGTCGACAGGCGCTCGATCCGCGTGTCGTCAATGTCGGCCGGCTTATCCGCGGAATGGATGAAATGATCCGCCGCACGATCGGCGAAGGCGTCGAGGTCGAAACCATCGTGTCAGGTGGGCTTTGGAACACGCTCGTCGATCCGATGCAGATCGAGAACGCGGTTCTGAACCTTGCGATCAATGCGCGCGATGCGATGGACGGGTTTGGCAAACTGACAATAGAGGCCGGCAATGCATACCTTGATGAGGATTACGCCCGGCGGCACCAGGAGGTCGAGCCGGGCAAATATGTAGCCTTGTCGGTGACCGATACGGGAAGCGGCATGTCGGCCGAGCTGATTGAGAAGGTCTTCGAGCCGTTCTTCTCAACCAAACCCGAGGGTAAAGGCACCGGTCTTGGCCTGTCGATGGTCTATGGCTTCGTTAAGCAGACAGGCGGCCACATCAAGATCTACAGCGAGGTTGGTCAAGGAACGACGGTGAGGATGTATCTGCCACGGTCCATGCAGCCGGAGGACGTGGACGTCAGCCAGAACGATCTTCCCATCGAAGGCGGCAAGGAAACGATACTGGTGGCCGAGGATGACGAAGGCGTCCGCGCGACAGTCGTCGAACTACTTCAGGAGCTTGGTTACCGCGTCCTGAAGGCGCCGGACGCGTCGGCGGCGCTGACCATCATCGATAGCGGCGTCCAAGTCGACATGCTGTTTACCGACGTCGTGATGCCAGGGCCGATGAAGAGTAGCGACATGGCGCGCAGAGCCAAGGAGCGGCTTCCCCGACTGGCGGTGTTGTTCACCTCAGGCTACACCGAGAACTCGATCGTCCACGGCGGAAGGCTGGATGCTGGCGTCCAGCTCCTGTCCAAACCTTACACGCGCGAAGCGCTGGCTCGAAAGATCCGCCATGTCCTCAACAATGAGGCGCAGGTCGCCATAGCCGAGACTCGTGCCGAGGCGCAGAATCCACCAACGGCGGAAAAGGCCGTAAAGGAAATTCTGGGCCTGCGGGTCCTGATCGTAGAGGACAATCTCCTTATCAGGATGTCGGAAATCGACATGCTTGAGGAGATCGGCTGCGAAGTCGTTGAGGCCGGTTCGGCGGAGGAGGCTCTGCCGATGCTGGCTGAGGGCGGCATCGATATCGTCATGTCCGATCTCGGTCTTCCAGGAATGTCCGGTGAGGATTTCTGCCGCGAAGTCCGACGTCGTTGGCCCGAGATCGGAATCATCTTTGCGACCGGCATGGATCGTGGGCCCGAGCTAGAAGATCCGTCAAGGACGGCATTACTTTCAAAGCCGCACGGGCAGAACGAGCTTCGGGCTGCCCTGGAAGAGGTGTTACGAAAATAGCCGACCATTGCCGGCTCGTCCCACGGCCCCATACGGCATTCACCGCCCGGTGTCGTTATTTCTACTTCCTCTAGGACAGGATCCGCTGGAGCGCCTCTTGGAGCGAATCTGGTGTGGTCGGCTTGTCGAGCCAGCCGCCTTTCCTGAACACCGGATCGTCGACTTCGGCGCCGGAGTAGATGATGAACGGCACACCGTCCGCCACGAGCCGTTCCGCGACGTCGGCACACGTCCCGTCGTTCAAGCGTGGATCGATCACCGCCAGATCGGGCCGCGTCCAATCCAGCCATTCCGGCGCGTCGGCTCTGTTTCCGAACGTTGTCACCGTCGTAGCCCCGAACGCGCGGAGCATCTCGTCCATGTCCAGGGAGATGAACGGTTTGTCTCTAGCACGAGCACAGTCGTGCAAGTTATCGTTTCGAAGGAGCGCGAAACGGTTGAACTATTGCGCTCCCTCGACGTTCTGATCTGCAGAAAAAACGAAAGGTGCCGCGTGCCTGAAGCCGACAAGTCCGACATCCATGGCGACCAGCCCGCCGCAGCCTCCAAACAGGGAAAGGCAGACCATAAGGAGCTGGCGACATTCGCATTCCAAAGAACCCGCATGCCGATGGTGGTTTCGGACGCCCGCCAGCCAGACTACCCCATCGTCCTTGCTAACGACGCCTTCCTCAACCTCACCGGATATTCCGCCGATGAGTTGCTCGGCAAGAATTGCCGCATGCTACAGGGCGAGGAAACGTCGCGGACGGCTGTAGCAGAAATCCGCGCGATTATAGCGCAGGAACGCGAGGGGACTGTCGAAATCCTGAACTACAGGAAGGACGGCACCGCCTTCTGGAACCAGCTGCATCTCAGCCCGATCCGCGACGACGAGGGTCAGCTCGCCTACTACTTCGCGTCTCAGATCGATGTCACCGCGTACCGGAAGGTCCAGACACTGGAGGAGGCGGAGCGCCGTCTGCTCCTCGAAGTAGATCATCGAACCAAGAACGTTCTGGCGATCGTCGACAGCATCGTGCGTCTGAGCCGATCAGACAGTGCGGCCGCTTATGCCGCCTCGGTGCAGCAGCGCGTCCAGGCCTTGTCGCGAACCCATATGCTGCTCGCCGACAATGGATGGCAGCAGGCATACCTCCACGACATCGTGCGGCTTCAGGTCGCCGTGTTCGGCGAGGATGGCGTTAAGATCGAAGGGTCGGAAGTCGCGGTTCCCGCACAATCTGTGCAGCCGCTCGGCCTCGCGATACACGAACTTGCCGCCAATGCCGCCGTCCATGGCGCGCTGTCTCGGCCCGGAGGCCGGCTTCACATAGGCTGGCAGAGACAGGGCGACGGGATCGTGCTTGAATGGGCGGAAAGCGGAGCAAGCCCGCCCAAGACGGAACCACGAGGAGGTTTTGGAAACGTCCTGTTGGGCGCCGTTCTTGAAAGGCAGCTTGGCGGGAGCGTCACGCGAGAGTGGCGGGAGGATGGGTTGCGACTGCGCATTGAACTGCCGTCGCTGGACCGCGTCGGGGCCAAACTCAGGTCCAATCCATGAAGGTGTTCATCTACGGCACGCTGAAGCGTGGCTTTCCCCTCTTCGAGAAGGGCCTTTGCGACACACGCTACTTGGGCGATGTCGAGACAGTCGAGCGCTACCCCATGTATATCGCCGGATCGTTCTACGGCCCGATGATGCTCGACCGCCCGGGCGTTGGCCTGCAGGTTCGCGGAGAGCTTTTCGAAATCGAGGAGGAGCGTCTCCAAACCCTCGATGAACTTGAAGCCGTCGGCGAGGAAGGAAGTTTTCGCTCAACTGTCGAAGTCACGCCGGTCGGAGGAGGAGTACCGGTCGTCGCTATCGGTTACATGAAAACTGAGAAGTGGCTTGATCCGCTTCATTCGGACTGTCTCGCTGAATATCAGGATCGACGCTTCGTCCCGCCATGGGCCCGGTAAAACAGTGCGTCCGCCGGAACGAGAGGAGACGTGTGCGTCGGGTGCGGTGAGACCCCCGTGCTGCCGAAAACTACGTCAGGTGCCTGGGCGCACCCAGATCGATCCCAAGCGCCTTAGCCGCGTTGAGCGGGCGATCACGCAGCCATCGTTGTTAGACGACACCACCGGCCAGCCGCGTGAACGGACTGGAAGACACGTTGACAGGAGGCGTAGAAGTTGTTGCCCTCGACCAGGGTCGGCGCCCGCGGCCTAAACTTCCCGATTGCGTTGGTGACAATGCCCCATACCTCAAACTCCTGGCCGTCCTGATGACGATGTCACGGTTACAGCTTTCTCCATAAATATGGTCCAGCAGCCGCTCAACAGCGCCGTTGTCGCCGGTATTTTCGATGAAGGCGTTTGAGCTGCGCAAGCCGGAGGATGGATCTCGGAGCGCCCATACGGACCGGACGAACGCGAGATAACCGATGTGTGGCGATCCGGCTATTGCAGCATCATGGTGCGTCACCTACTAATTTAATGACAAGTGCGGGTGGCTAGCACACGAGCGGCTTCGGCTTCTTCCATAATGCCGTTGAGGGTCGATAGATTTTCCCGGAGAAGCGACAAGCGGCGGCGATACTCGGCAAGACGAGCTACGTACCCTTCTGAAACGGTCGCAGGCTCTTCTTCATCCGCAAGATCAATAAAATTAGTCATGATGGGCTCGGTTGGGTAATTCGAGGCAGGTTTGTTTGTGATTATCTTCGCCATTTCTTACCACTGACTTAACACCCACTATACACCGTTCTTGTTGTGACGCCGTTTATCGCTTGTCGGCCTCGATCTTTTTCATAAGCCCAGCCATCTTGAGAGCCTGATCAACCGCCTCGCGGATAAATCAGCTCTCTGTTTCTCGCCCACGATGCTGTCGATCCGCTCCAGCGTTTCTGAGGAGGGGTCCACGTACGTGCGCAGGTGTTGTTTTCAAGCTTCAACACGACCACAGTCTCTTGACGCGCACGCATGTGATTTACCTCGAACCGACGGTGACGCAGAGCGATCATGACGAGATTTTCGAAATGCCTAAGTGAGGGAAGCAAGAATGTGACCGATGAGGGGTTATCGACCATCATAGTGTTTGATACGAATTGCGTTCTATGCTCATCATGGGTTCACTTCATCCTCCGTCACGAACGCGATCAGACGATCCGTTTTGTCTCCGCCTGGTCGGACGAGGGGCGAGGTTGGCGGCCCGGTACGGTCTGACGGTGGATGATCTTGATGCCACTTATCTGGTGGTCGAAGACGGCCGTGGCCTTGTTCGCTCCGATGCTGGGTTGGCACTGATCGGGCAGCTCTCAGAGCCCTGGCGCGCACTTCGTGTTCTGTCCATCTTTCCTCGCTCGCTTCGCGACGTCGTCTACGCATTCATCGCTCGGAACCGCTACCGCTGGTTTGGGCATGGCGGAAACTGCTTCGTGCCGCCTCCAGGCCAGAGCCACAGGTTCGTCAACGGCGCGCGGTCAGCGTCGCGTGCGCCATCTCAGGACAAGGCCACCGGCCGGGCGGAGTGAGAAGCGCGCCATCGGTTTCGGTAGCTGGTCGCACGGTGCTGGAACCATGTGTTGCAATACTGTCGCCAGCACCAGGCCGGTCTCCATCAAACCGAAATTCTGCCCGATGCAGACGCGCGGCCCGGCACCGAACGGCAGATAAGCGTAAGGCGGCCAATCCGCTTCGTTCATGAAGCGCGTAGGGTCGAAACGCTCGGCGTATTCGAAGAGCCGGTCATCGCGTTGCGTGATGTAGGGGATGACCTGCACGAGGTCTCCGCGCCGAATCCGCTGCCCCTGAATATCGACGTCCCGCAAGGCCTCGCGAAGGAAAAGCGTATAGGCGGGCGGGTAAAGCCGCAACGTTTCCTGGAGTATGGCCATGATCGTCGGCAGCCGCAGGAGATCCGATGCTTGGGGCCGTTCAGCGCCGCGCACCCTGTCCACCTCAACTATTGCGCGTTCCAGCCAGACCGGGAAGGCGGCAAGCATCGCGAACGACCAGGTCGGCAGCGCGCCTGAAGTTTCGTGTCCGGCAATCAGCAGGCTCATGGCGTCATCGCGGATCGCTTGCGCGCGACCTTCGTGGTGTTCGATCAGGCTGGATATGAGATGGGCTTCCTCGCCCACGCGTTGCTGCAGGGCGGTGGAGAACAGTCCGGTTATGAATTCATCCATGATCTTCATGGCGCGATCCTTTCGGCGCGCGATCGGCAGAGGCAGCCAGCGGGGGATATTGATCAGCGACGTTGTTTCGGCAAAGGCGACATCGGACAAATCCTTAACGGGAGGCCTTCCGATGTCCGGGTCGCCGGCGTGCGGCTAAGGTATGCGAGGGCAGCACCGGGCGGAATCACCGTCATCGGAAAAGCGAGAAAATCGTCAGGATTCCCTTCTGCCAGCCTATAGGCGGATGTGATGAACCGGGCCTCCTGACCCAGCTCGAGCAGATCCGCACCGCGAAGAAGTTTCGATGGGTCCTCCGCGGGGAGCAGTGTCTAGCGCGGGGCAAATCTCGACATCAATAATAATAGTCGCCAAGTAACCCAAACAGGGAGCCGCCAATCAACGATAATATCAGCGGCAACATAATGAACAGGAACAGCACGAGAAGGACGAAGCGCATCAGGCAGCCCCCCGCTGCTACTCTCACAGATGGGGCTTCCGGATCCGAATAGGTCGGTCTTCGAGGGACACGACTGGAGCGTGACAGAGCTCTCAGCATCTCCAGCATCTTGGCTGTACGAATATCGGTGGCCGAGGTACGATCAGGGGCGGGCCCGACCTCGGGACGCGCAGATCTGGACTTTTCTTTCCGGTCCCATGGCCCTGCCGTGTCTAGCGGCGGCATTGCCTTTCGCGGCGCCGCTTTAGGTGAAGGATCTAAGGGGCGGGGGCGAGCGGCAGGCGGTGCCGACGGAGTCGCAGGTCGTTGCGGATCACCAAACTTCGCTCCGCATTGCGGACATGCGGGTGCATCCAGGAAGTGTCCGGGCCTATGGTTTGTACAGTAAAAGCTGACATTTGCTTCGTGACAGGCTTCGCACTCACCGGTAGTCGTTGTGGCGGTGCCGCAGTTCGGACAACGTAAGATGACGCCTGTCATGGTCAATGTTCCTCTTTCGGGTGGTTGTCGATGCTGTCGACGGCCCGCGGAGGATAATACGCACGGATCATTTCTGGTGGAATGTGCAGTCGACATACGCTTGGCAAGGCACCTTCGACGTAGCGCGCCATAGTCGGAACCCGTTCATACGATCCGAAAGCTTCTCGGCTCAAACGGCGCGAAAGCGCGACGGTCGTCACTAGCGGAGTAGCATGATAAGCCGGGAAATTTGCGTATCTCTCTTCCACGTGATCGTGGCCACGTATCATATGGGTAACGGGCCGCCCGAGACCTTCACATAAGGAGCAAAAAACGCCGAAGTCCTCGTAACCGAACTGGCTGCCGCGAGAGAACCTATTTGGCAGCTTCTTCCGGGCTTTCGGATGAGCCCTGGTCCATACGAAATCTGACAGACACATGGGGTCATTCCAGTCCTCAGTCTGAGCAAGGGCTGGGTGTAAGTCGACGAGTGGAAAACCTCCATGTACGGCAAGCAGTCCATCGGGAAAGAAGATCGCGCGGGGAGCGTTCGCAAACAGCCGCACCGCAAGCTTACCGGCCCGCTCGATCCATTCGTGCGTGAGATTGGCATTGAGGAAATCAGCGAAATCCGATGGCGTGACGCTTGAAGAGAATCTTACGCCATCATAGGAAAGGGCTTCGTCGTGATTGCCGGCAATCAGGCAAACGCGGTCGGGTGCTTCTACGATCAGTTCAAGAATTCGGATAAGGACTTCGAGGCCAAAGCCCTCATCGTCGAAGAGATCGCCAAGAAACAGGAGCCGCGGTGGCCTATCAAGGAGCTGCAGGCCCTGCTGCCGCACCGCTTCAAGTGCAGCCTCAAGCGCCAGTAGATCGCCATGCAGGTCGCCGATGATCCACAACGGGCTTTCAGTTTGGAAGGCAGAAACCTTGATGACTTTATCCGTAGGACTGCCACGGAATTCATCAAATAACATGCCTGGCCCGTCGGCTTGGTCAAGCAGCGCCTCCATGCTTTCCACCGCGGAGCGAACGCGAGCACGGATGGAGGATGGATTGGCTTGGTCGCGGACAGCTTCCCAATCCAGATCAACGATATCGACGATCTCTAATGGCTTGAACGTTTTCGTTTCTGAAAGGGTCGGATCCGGAACTGTGTTTTCAGTCTCAAGCAGCTCTCCGTCCAGGCGAGACTGATCAGGCTCAGGTATCGGGTCGGTTCCTGCTACAGGAGGTTTGGATGCAAGAGAAACGGGAGGGCAGCCGGGGAGGGGCACGTCGACCTCACCTGTGCACAAGTCTTTGGTCAGTTCATGCGCATCTTTTAAAGGCGTTCGCCCGTCGAGTGGATCAGGCTGGGGCACTTGAGATCCTTCGCGGGAGTTCATGTGGGAAGTGCCCGAACAGTAAGGGGCAATTTGGCAATACCCTTAGCCTCGCGACCAACCGCAATCCGATCACCTTGCCTAAGCGGATGAGGAGCTGCCAGGGTCAGGCCGTTCACAAGGGTATCGTTGGTGGTGCCAGCAACGCGCGCGACCACCCACCGCCCCGTGGCATCTCGCCCGACAATGCACTGGCGTTCGTCCCAAAAATCGCTGTCGGCTCCGAATTGCCGCAAGAGGGGTTTTCCGAGTTCAGTCCTCACCCCAATCTGCAATGATCGTCCATCGTCATCGACCAGCTCGATCCTGTTGGATGAGATCAACTCGGCCAGTCCACGAGCGGGGACCTCTGACGCCGGCACCGCAGCAGGTTTTCCTCTGGAATCGACCGACCCTGCTCCCCGTCCACTAAGGACAGCCCGCACTTCCGCCGCTGTTGGTCTTGCGGCGGGATCTGGTGAAAGGCAACGATATAGGATGGCACTGACGTCCGCATTATTAGACGGAGCCGGCATCAACCCGGCAAGTGCCGGAGGCTTGGCGGCATAGCTCTGAACTAGCTTTAAGTAATCGGTTTGATCCTCAGTCCAGTACGGGTGATAACCAGCTAAAAGTTCGTAAAGTATCAGGCCACACGTGAAGACGTCGGAAGCAAGTCCCGGGATCCCGCCGCGTTTCATATGTTCCGGCGATCGATAGTTGTCGGTACCAACATACCCTTGATGCCCGTGCCAAGGTGCGCGTCGATCCGCCAGGAGCGAGAAATCCATATCGATCAACTTCAGCTGGTAGCCAGAGCTAATCGAGGCGTCTTTTAGAAGATAGGCATTCGCCGGCTTGAGATCTGCATGGACGATCTTGGATTCATGCAGCGCTGTGATCCCAGCCATGAACACCTTCGCCCACGTGATGTGACGCGCCCACACCGTTGGATCGCGCGTTGCAGCCAACTTCGCGCTGCGCTGTTGTTCTCGCTCATCATCGAGCATTTGCTGCAGGTCGGCGCCATTTTCGACGAACTCAAAGGCCTGAAAGTAGCACGGCCCACCCCAAACATCTTCGAACGCATCGACTTGGCGCACCGCAAACTGGGCAGCACGTCCGTCACGGACCCGTGCTCCCAACTCATTTTGATAAGCAATGAATGCCTTGTACCAGACAACCGTCGGAGCGGGAGATTTGTACTGCTTAAAGAAGACTTTCTCACCACTCGGAGTCTCGGCTCCGTACGAAATCGCCATCATACCCGGCCCAAACACCCTTGTTATGCGATACTGACGGATCCGGTCGCCGACCTTCAGCTTTTTGGCCATGACTTTAGGGCGACCCGGCTAGAGTGCGACAGTTGCTGCCGAGCGCGAAACGCTTGCGGCGAGCTGCTTGAGGGTGTTGCGGAAGTTCACAGGGTCGGACGTGAACTTTTGGAGCGCCTCCTGGGGGTTGAGCCCGTCGTACTCCACGACCTCCCATTCCGATTTATCGATCTGGCTCAACCTGTCGTAGCCTTCAAAATTGGGGGCAAACAGGCTGAGAATGATCCGGTTAGCCATGATCAGGTTCGCAACGTCCTGGAGCGAGCCGCCCTTTGCCTCTGCAATGCTCATTGTTTCCTTGAACGATGCATCGGTGAAGACGATGACGACGCGCGCCGCGTCACTTCTGTAGCGCCATTTTGTCGGATCTTCTGTCTGCGAATTCTTCGCCACAGCCTCCATAGAGGCAAGCTTGTACAATGCATCGAGAAGCGATTCCGGCTCATCCCCACCGCCGTTTGCCTGCAGCGTGCCGAGCTGAGCTTTAAGTGCGCCGGCATCGCGGACAAAGTCATTATCGACAATCCAGGGCAGTCCCTCAGCTTCGGCGGCCTCGATGTCGCGGTATCCAACGACCTTCCCGCGCCAATCTTTGACCGGTGCGGCATTGTTGGGATCACCTTTGCTCAGAGTGTCGATGAAGGCTTCGATATTGCGCCGCAGTGCATCGACGCAGGGAGCCATACTGCCAGTGATGTCTATAAGGAAGACAATATCAGCCACGCCTTTGGTTTTCGGACGCTCCTGAGGGGCTTGGTTGCCAGCGGTAAATACGGGCGCATCTGTCGTAGCTTCTACCGGTCGTTCTTCCGGAGCCGGGGAGGTCGGACCGGTTGCACTTGATGTCAACGTCACATCAGGATTTTCAGGGGCAGGGGGCGTCTGCTGGTCCGGTTGCTCGGTATTACTCATTAGTCAGCTCCAATAGTTTGATGTAGTTGCGCGCAAACCTGCAAGAGGCGCCACGACAACACCGCGGGAACCTGAAAGTTCCTACCTGTGGGATCTTCCCCGTGCCAAGTCCCCTGACGGTCGAATTATGGTAGTATGAAGCACCCGACGCTCCCGGGTGAAACGCGGGGCTTTGAAGCGTCGCTGGACGAGCATTGAATGCATTGCGACCGGAATCGCTATTTTGATCGGATGGCTCCAAGAACTCAGTTCCTGTCCAAATGCCGCCGACGGCTTTTTAGTTCAGCTAGTCGCTCATCATTGACTCTTCGCTGATCTCATTCGACAACAATCTGCCCATCAATCAGGAGCCATAGATGCCAGACGAAAACGATACTCACGACATGAATGAAACTTCCACGCCGATCGTCGCTGATCAGGCACCGATAGCGAAAAAGACCCGTCAGCCTCGCAAGCCTAAGGCCGCTGAGGCGACGGCATTGACCGATCTGGCTGCATCGGAAAAGTCTGTGAAGAAAACCAGAGCCAAACGCGGTTCCAAAATTGCCCCCGCCAAGTCACCGAAACCGGCCGGCCGCCCTGCTGCTAGTGCGACCGCTGCTCCCGATACGTCGATCGAGACCGCAGCTTCCAACGGTGAGCCCAGCGATGAATTCGCGGACCTCATCAGGCTGGAGGAAGAAAACAAGGGCCTTCGTAAGCAGCTGTCTGAGAAGCTTCGTGCAGAGAACGCCGACCTGCGCAAGCGCCTTGGTCAGAACTGACTGCAGGTATTGAGCTTCGACTGCGACTTACCATCTTACGGTTACGCGTGCCGGATCGATCAGGTCCGGCACAAGAACAAGGCATCAATGTTTTGACATACGAAAGGCATGAAGCATGAAGACGCCGTGGCGGTTTTTAGCAGATCTGGTTTCCAGAAAACCGGCCCTCGGGAGAGCAGATAAGGCAAATGAGAGCGCCGACATACAGGCGCTCGAGTATCACCCGCTTCAAGACGTGGCCGACGCCCTTCAGTCGCACAATCAAGGTCAAGATGAGGACCGAACCGGTGGTCTCGCGAGTTCCGCTGCCGTTTCAGACCACCCCGCGGCAGGTTACGCGACATCGGACCTAGGGGAGACAACGCCCCCATCCGTTGATCTAAATTCCTCGGTTGCCTTCGTCGAAGAGATTGTCGCGCTGGACACGTCCCATCGGCGCGCCGACGAAGAAGCGATGTCACTCAAACAGCCATCCAACAGGAGAAAGGCTGAAGCTAGGCGGTTCGACAAGGTTGCCGAGGCTCTGACACCAGCCGATGGCCATCCGTCGGAATTTGTCGCAACAACGCCAGTCGCAGCAAAGACAGCAGTCGATGAGATGGCGGAGCTGGATGCCGAAATCCAAGACCTTCGAAAACGGCTGGCAAGAAAGCTCTCAGTGCAAAACCGTTATCTCAAGCAGATGCTTAACCGCTACGATAGCAAATAAATTTTCGGCACAGCGGCTGTCGCACGAACAGTCGTAAAGAAGCTGGTTCTTTGTAAGTAAACTCAGAGGACGGAAACGTTCTCTGCTTTCGATTTTCCGGTTTTCCGGTCCTGACCGAGCTCGAAGCTCACCTTATCGCCTTCCCGCAGCGAGCCGCCGCGCTCAAGCGCTGATGTGGACGAAGACGTCCTGCCCGCCGTTTTTCGTCAACGCTATTTCTGTCTGGTCGCAATAGTCGATCAAAAGATATGGCGACCGCGTGGAATTTCAACTGCGGCGGCCGGCGTGTGTAGCTTCTACCGCCCGGCTCCTTGCAAGTTCGGGATCCGAGCCCGTACGGGAGCCTTGTTCTAGCGTTTGGAAGCGCCGGTTCTGTTCGATGCACAGTCGACGCGCCAAAGGGATCCAAACGGCTACTTGACGAGACCGGAGTCCTAGACTTTTTCAGTGTGGGCTTCGGCCGAGGAACGGGCGACGTTCTGTGGCAGATGACACCGCCGATAAGCGCGGACGTTACGTCAAAGCAGACATCGACCGTTTTAACGACGTTGCAGTTAAATTGATCCGTCAGGAGGAAGTCGAACACCGGGCGAAAACCAACCACCTTAAAGCCCTACGCTTGGCCAGAAGTCACCAAAGCACCGATGAAGGCGCATGAGGCCAGGTGGCAGGTGATCGGTAGTTGATTGCGCCTGAGCGAGGATGCTCCTCCGCGGGACGAACAGAGCTCGACGATTTTGGGTTGCTCCGGTCACCCCGCCTGCCGCTCCGGCAGCGACGACCGGTTACCGCACTGGTCGCGGCAAGCCAGCCGGCGTCAACAACGGGACTGACACCTGGATGGCCATGATCCCGAGTCCTGTCAGGAGAGCGCCAATGACGACACCGATACCGGCCCCGTGCCAGCGCCGTCTGCGGCGTTCCTATCGCCTTTCTTGTGATAGTCACCTGCATTTTTGACACGATGCTGATGTCTGCCGACGGGATGTCGCGGGCATCCAGCGTGGTGACTGCCGCGCTGAAAGGGCGCCCTTGGTTGCGCAGACGCCGCCTTAGAAAAGAGTGCGAGCTCACTACCAAACCTGCGCTTTGGTCCGGCGCTCCTTGATCTCCGGACGGCACTTGTAAGAGGAGGCAGAACCTGCAGCCGAAACAATTCCGGAACCGTTTACCACTCCGGTTCGAAAGTCACGTTTAGGACCGAAGCCCAGCGCCAGATTTCATGACAGCAGACTACCGAGATCACTTTGGCCCGCCGCCGCTGAGTCCCGAAGAGCTTGCAACGGTGGAACGGGTCCTCCGCGAGGCAATTGAGTTGGCCGGCATAAATAGGTCTAGCCGCCAAGCGGAAGGCTTGGCGGCGACTCTGCTACAGCTGTTCCATCTTGGCTTTTGTGATGAGGAGCAGCTCAGGAGGATGTCGGCCAAAATCGAATTCCTTTAGCCCTTGATGACCACCCAGAAAGCTTTGTACGGTTGCTGACAATGCCGTCGCTAGGGGTTTTCCAGCTTGCTGTTTCCGCCTCTTGCGCCCATCTGAGTTGCAGCGCCGTTGAGATACCCCACAACCCAACTCGGCGACGTTAGACGGTCGGAGTTCGTCCCCCTATTGACTTCGGCCGTCGCAGGGTTGTCGATTCATCCTCCTATGCTAAAAAGTGGCGTCCATGCGCACGTGGTGAGATACTGCACGAGGACAAGGGCGACCGGGAGCAATCAAGGCAGCCCGGTCGCTTGCCTAACTAGGCGGCCGGCGTGATACTCGCCGAGATGCTTGGCAAACTGTGGCAAGGGGAGTAACAAGGGCGGTTTTAGCGATGATGAAATCAAAGCGGAGCTTGAGCGCCGTGTGCTTGAGAGCAAAAATCGCGAAGCCCAAACATTTGGCAGCCTTAGCAAAGGAGATACGACCTGTCTCCATTGCGGCAACCCGATGCATTCCTGGCGTCCGACCCGAGCACCCCCTATGCGACGTCTGCTTAGGAAAATAAACCGCCCACGGAAGCGAGGTAGGGAGGTGGGCATCAGCACTTCTATGTTATGCCGTATATTCGACGGATTGACGAACCTCTGGAATGCCGGGCATCATCAAGGAAACGTCTTCTAGGAGTGGAGAATGACCCACGTTTCATTAGCCGCGTTTATAGCGGCTCTCGCCTTGTCGTTCTTTCAAGTGATGCATTTTCGCAAGCCCCGTCCTCAGTCGAGACCGTAGTCAAGGTCTGGAAAACGGACCGAGAGGTACGCGATGTGCTGTCGGCACAGCTTAATGCCCTAGCAGCTCCCAACCTCCACTTGAGCACGGAAAAACTGCGCCCGCTATTTGTCTGCCACGGCGAATGACGCTGACTTCGAAATAAGCGATGGACATTCTAGAAAGATACCTCGTTAAAAGCTCAGAGACCGTCAAGGAATCCTCAGCGACCAATACCACTTTTGTTCTCATTGCCGCGCCGGGAGATGTTTTCCCTGTTCTTGATGATGACGGGCGTTAAGCCCAGCGCGGTCCTGTGCGCAAAAGGCGTCTGGTCTCCGATATTCACT
This sequence comes from Neorhizobium populisoli, assembly GCF_019430945.1. Lineage (GTDB taxonomy): Bacteria > Pseudomonadota > Alphaproteobacteria > Rhizobiales > Rhizobiaceae > Neorhizobium > Neorhizobium populisoli. The sequence goes on from NZ_JAHYCB010000011.1 coordinate 78,262, forward strand.
ATAAAGCCATAGATTTTTATTTCCCGTCGACTCGGCTACAGCAAGATGCAAGAAAAGTGAGCGCCAGATTAGCGCTCACCCGAGGAAAAGACATGAACTCCAATAGCCTACGCTTAGGTTTCGCAGCTATCGCCTTCGGTATCGCGTCCTGTGGACCGATGACCACTACTGCCCAAGCGGCAGAGTTTTCTTTCACAGCCACCAACACAACGAAGTCCTCAATCACGAAAGTCCTCGTCTCGGAAGACAAAAAGACCTGGGGCTATTTCGAGATTGGTAAGGGCATTAAGCCGGGCGCAACGGCGGACCTCGTGTGGGACAAAAGCACCAACAGCGAAAGCTGCAAACAGTGGGTCAAGGCGGCTTACGCAGACGGTAGCGAGTCTGAACCTGCCAAGTTCGATTTCTGCGAAGATGGTCTTGAGATCGACTTTTGATACCTACTTTGAAGCATCGTAGGCCCTGATTGAACGGTCGATGTCCGAAAGGCGTCGATCGTCTTGCGTTGAATTTTGGGTGCTGCGTCCGCTTACGGCCCTAAGGACAAAGCCTCTTGTCTGATTTCGGCAGCATTGAGCGCCTATTACGGACAATCTGCCGGATTTCCGACGCATCTTTGTAAGCAATGTCATCCTGCAGGCTTTGCCTCGAACCACCACATCCATCCGATCCACATCGTTCGCTTCGAAAAGTTCGAAGATGGGTGTTGTCCCGTTCCCGTCCCGATCCATTTCCTGTCATGCGCGCCAAGAGCAAATTTCGTCGGCTCCCTCCGGATCAGCTACCGCCGCCGACCCGGCGAAATGTCAAGAAGGTGCCGCCGACAATGCGGGTGATGCTGCACGTCCGTAATGCGGACGTCGAGGCGAGCGAGACGCTTGCTTTTCAATCTTTAAGCTTCGAACAACCATCAGTGCAGTCTGCGTTTCCGATGAACCAGCCGGCCTGATAGCCAATCAGCACCGCAGCGACTTGACCCGTCATACCCTGCTGCGGTAGAGGTCAGCGCGGCTTTGCCGTCGTTGGCCACGCGTGATGCGATGATTGGCGGCGGGGTCAGGAACCTCTGTTGTTTACACAAGTTCGCTGACAGAAATCAGCGATCGGAACTCCAATGGCAATTCGAATTATCAGCATCTCCTTTGCAGTCGGCTTAACATGCCTGGCGCTCTCTGGATGCGTGAGCGAAGGCGGTGGCTACTCTTCTAGATCAGGCTGGGCCGACCGCGAGGATGGGTACCACTATCGTCACCATCGCCGCCCGGACCATGATCGGAACTGGGATCGAGGCAATTACCGGTATGACCGGGGTCAGGCAGACAACACTGACGGCTTCAGAGATGGGCCCGGCTATCGAGATGGCGGGCAAGTCTTCATCCCTCGCAGGTAGGGCGGTTATTCCGCAGTCGCCGATGACCTCACCAGACGACAAGTCAACGACTGCCCAAAGGCAGAGGCCATGCTCTCTACGGCGAAAGGCGCGCCCACCTACTTTGAAGGTCACGAGAAATATTCAGAGGGTGAAGTTGATCCCGAAAGCCGAAGCGGCTTTCGGGATCATTAGTTGTCCAGTCGCTCATTCCTTGAGGTGGGCAGTAGTGCGCTCGATGACGGGCCGGATCTGCTTGGGTGCCATCCTCCGACGCCATCCAGCCGCTTCGACACATACTGGCGTGGCCCGACTTCCATCACCGAAAATAACCCAAAGCGGACCATCAGGCGATAGCCCTTAAGAATGCTTTGTTTGCCGGGCATGATGCGGGAGCTGAGAATTGGGCTACTATCGCGTCGCTCCTGCTCGATCGCTTCCACAGCGGACAGATGACAGACCAGCAGTTCCGGCAGGTCTTCGGGGATCAGGTCGATCCCACGCTCGTCAAGAAATATTGGGAAATGTGAAGCACATGAAGCGTATGCGGATGCAGAAGAAACTGGCTTATCTCGTATTCATCCCGTCGGCTGTGATCCTGTTCTCGCTCGCCTGGACTTATTTCGGTGCATTCTCTTTAGGAGCTTTCTTGTCCTTAGCGGTTTTATTGGTCGGAATGCGGTTTATTTTGCGCATCTGTTTCGAGTTTCATGACCGTTGATTGGCACCGACGTCGGAGACGGAAACTCGCAGTCGCACAATGGTGAAGCACACCCTCTGATTGTGTTCTTTTCCAGCCAGAGGAGATTGGAGATTTCCTGAGCTAACCAGGCTCTCTCGGCCACCTACAATATGTTCCCTGCCTTCTTAATGTTTTTGAGAATGTATCCCTTCTGAACCGTGTCCAATTTTTACACTCTCCCGGATCGTCCTCGTCATGAAATTGCTTGCCTAACCGAACAGAGAGGAGTTGCCTATTCCGCAAGCACATCGCAAAGCCGAAATCGGGTCGGCCCATTCGTGCCACTTCCCTCCGACCCCGGCAACGGGGGGAAGTCGGGATGTCTATGTCAACAGCCGTCAGTTGATGCGCGTCGGCGACGCTTACGTTCCCCATGGCTGCCCTACTTGCCCGCAATCGGCGCATGGACGTAAGCTTGCGGCCGGTTCGGGCACTGTCTTCATTAACGGCCGCCCGGCAGGGCGCGTAGGTGACGCCATCGACTGCGGCGGCAACGCGCAGACTGGCTCCGGGAATGTTTTCATTGGTGAAGATGAAGTCAAGGCCGCTGGCAGCGGCACCTCTTGCCAAGTGAGCATGGCGGCGCAATCTACGCCGACAATCAGGGGGTGAAAATGTCCGGTAGAACTGAAGACAGTTACGGTTTCTCTGTCGTCTCACGGGCATTTCTTGAGCGCCTTTGCGAAATCGCTGAGGGCTGCGACAAACGCATTTATGCAGTAATAGATGGTGCCCGCTTCGGCGGGCTGCCGTCGCGTCTTTTCGCAGCCAAATTAAGTCATCGTCATTTGTATCGCCAGATCGGTGCAGGAGCCGCCGTCGTTCTCGGTGGACCTTGGTTAGTAACATTGTGCATGGCTCCGCCGATGCCTGTCTCGCAAGATACGGTGGAAGGCTCGGAAGAGCCGACCGACGAAGAGCTTGCTGCTCTTGCGGCGAAGTTATAGCTTGATATGGCGCATGCCGTCGCCAATGGTGACGAAAGCGGCGGCAGTATGTTGCCAACCGACGAGATAGACCGCCCAGAGCGGATAAAGGTCCGTATCGAGGCGCTGCTTGAGTTAGTCGAGGACAAGCCCGGCCTCGTGTTCTGGATCGGAGGCCGCTCCTTGTCGGAAGACGAGATCTACCGTCATCTGCGCAGCATCAACCGAATTCTCATAGAACGAGAATCTGAACAGGATCTGGTGGGAGATAGTCTGTCGGCCTTGCCTGGTGCTGCGAACTCGCTCTGGCGGCAGGAGTGGCGGACCCGGATCAGGTGCCGGCTGATGACAATAATGAAGGAGGAAAGAGCTTCGAGGCCTCCGTCTTCCGCCATGCAGATCCGAACGTGATGATGCAGGTATTTCCCACCCTCTCGCAGAACAGGTGGCGCGTCTGATGGGGCCGGCCGAGCAGATCTTCTTTGCGCCCAGTGAGGAATGGGGCGGAAGCATCAAACGGGGGCGTCGCCCCGCAGATGCTGCAGTAGGTAAAGGCCTATTGCGACTGACACGAGAGAACCTGGAGACGATTGGCGACAAAGGATACAGTTTTCATGGCATAGAAGAATTGAGGTCTTTCGCCGCTCTGCACCGCACCTATTAGAGAACATGGACGACCGAGAAGCGCTGATATTCATGGAGCGGCATGAAAGGCAAGCCCGAGCACACGGCTTGAAAACCGAACGGGGCTTTTTCCAGTGGACTTATCTGATGGGAGCGAGTGATGATCGCTTCATCCAGTCGCCGGAAATTTATGCTCAACTAAAGGGCGGCAATCCAGATGATAGGCTCAATGACATGATGCGGCTGATGGCCAAGGCGACGAGGGAGGAACTACGCTTATGAGCGGCGCACTGGCCGCAGGCGGCGGGGAGGCGCTACTTGGAAGAAAAAGGCGCTCAAGCCCGGTATCGCCCGCAAGCTGACGTGCCGAGCGGCATGGTCATCCAGGCATTTGGTGTCTTCGCCGAGGCGCCGCTGCGGTGGCAATGCCATTTTCATCCGACGCCTTCGGACGGCACGCGCTTTAGCTCGTCTTCGGCATTTCAACCCGTAGAGCTCGCACGAGCTGCGATTGGGACAAAACGGTTCCACGCCGTCGCCGCGCGGCAAACTCGAAGGCGCTTATTCCTATGTCACTATCGAGGACGTGACCTTCTTCGCGGCACCAAGTTCCACCGCACCCATCACGTCCTCGGCCTCCTGATCGGTCAGGCTTAGACGCGACTAAATCCGCATCTCAGAGCAGCGCCTGTTCGTTGCGTCCAAGGAAGCGGAAGGCGATATAGACAGCCAGTCCGCTTACCAGCAGCAGGATGCTCGCCATGGCTGCCGCCGTGCCGAAATCGCCATCGAGGATTAGCAGGTAAATGCGCACAGGCATGGTGACCGTGCTGCCGACATAGAGCACGAGCGACGACGACAGTTCGTTGATCGCCGTGACGAAGCTGAGCATGCCGCCGGCGATAATGCCCGGCACGATGAGCGGCACAGTGATGCGCAGAAATGCTTGGAACGGGCTATATCCCAGCGAGATCGCCGCCTCTTCCATGCTCGGCGATATCTGCCTGAGCGCCGACGCCGTCGTCCTGACCGCATAAGGCAGACGGCGGATAAAGACTGACAGGATGATGATCGTCGCCGTTCCCGTCAGGATGACCGGGCCGGTGTTGAAGACGGCGATATAGGCGATGCCGATCACGATGCCCGGCATGACGAAAGGGATCATGAAGGCCGCATCGAGAAGCGAGGTGTTCAAGGTGGTCCGCCGGGCCACATAGACGCCGACGATCGTGCCGACCAACACGATCAGGATGACTGCCATCACCGAGAAGGTGAGCGAGTTGCGCACCACGTCGCCCAGATTGAAGAGAATGCGAGTGTAGCTCTGCAATCCGAAACCCGACTGGAAGACGGGGCCGTTGGTCAGGCGGAAGGAGTAGATGATCGAGATGATCACCGGCAGGGCGCCGAGCAGGCCGATCAGGTAGACGACTGTATGCGCGGCGACATTGCGCCAGCCCTTCAGCTTGATCTTGATCGGCTTGTTGATCATGTTGCCGTGATAGACGTTCCGGCGCGACATGTAGCGCTGCAGGAAGACGAAGAGCATGGAGACGATGATCAGCACGACGCTGATCGTGGTCGCCATCGACATGTTGGAACCGACCTCCGCCGAATAGAGCGTGAAGGCTTCGGTCGCCAGCACGTTATAGCCACGACCGAGCAGCCGCGGCGTGCCGAAATCGGCGATGGCATGGATGAAGGCGAGCAGGCCGCCGGCCGACAGTGCCGGAAAGACCATCGGGAACGAGATCTTGAACGTCCGCTGCCATGGCGTCAGCCCCAGGCCTTCGGCAGCCTCTTCAAGCGAACGGTTGACGTTGGCCAGCGCCCCAGAGACCATGAGGTATACGTAAGGGTAGAATTTCAGGGCGAAGACGATGAGGATGCCGATCAGGCCGTAGATCGGCGGGATCATGATCCCGACGTCCCGCAGGCCGGTGCGCACCAGCCCGCCGGCGCCGAACAGCACGATCCAGGAATAGGCGCCGATGAACGGCGGCGAGACGAGCGCCAGGATCGCCAGCAGCGACACGAACTTGCTGCCGAAGATAACGAACCGGGAGATGCAAAACGCCATGATGGCGCCAAGCAGCAGCGCACCTGCAAGCCCTCCGAAGCCCACCACCAGCGTGTTGAGCAGCGCCCTGTGAAACCGCGGTTCGCTAAGGAAGGCGGCGTAATTGGCGAGGGTGAACTGACCGTTTGGATCATGGAAACTCGACAACAGCACGGTGCCGACGGGAAGCAGCAGAAAGATCGCCAGCAGGAGCCAGGTGAAGATGGCAACAGCCGACCAGAAATTCAGTCGCGACATGATCAGCCTCCCGTGGAAAGACGCTTGCCGTTGGTGTCGAAGCCCATCAGGGCGTCGCGTGTAATCAGAACCGATACCGGCTCGCCGACGGCACGGCCGGCATTTCGGCCCGGATTGGCGATATGCACGACGAGTTCACCGATGCCGGTGCTGACCTGCAGATGCGCTTCCCGGCCGAGGTAGACATATTTGCTGACCGTCCCTTTGATCGTCGCGCCCTCGCGGGCTGCCGGATTTGACAGGCCCAGTCGTTCGGGGCGGACGGCCCAGGTCTCGGCCTTGACGTCGCTTAGCCCAAGATTGCGTGTAAGGTTTTCCAGATCTGCTCCGGATTTCAACGTATTCAGGGTGCCGACGAAATTGGCGACGAAACGTGTCTGCGGGTCGCCATAGATATCCTGCGGCGTGCCGATCTGCTCTACATGTCCGCCGCTCATCACGCAGATGCGGTCGGAGATCGCCAGCGCTTCTTCCTGGTCGTGCGTGACGTAGATCGCGGCAATATCGATCTGTTTCTGTATGTCGCGGATTTCCTCGCGCAACTCGATGCGCAACTTGGCGTCGAGGTTGGAGAGTGGCTCATCCATCAGGAGCAGTCGAGGCTTGATCACCATGGCGCGTGCGATACCGATGCGCTGCTGCTGGCCGCCGGACATGGCGGATGGCATGCGATCGGCCAGGGCGGAAAGGCGGACAGTGGCGAGTGCCTCGTCGACCCGCGCCTTGCGTTCCGCCTCCGGCACCTTGCGTGGCTTCAGGCCAAAGGCGACGTTGTCGAATACGCTCAGATGCGGAAACACGGCATAGTCCTGAAACACCATGCCGATGTCGCGCTGGTGAGGCGGAATTTTGCGCAGGTCGTAATCGCCAAGCTTAATATCGCCGGAGGTCAGGTCGTTGAATCCAGCAATCGCGCGCAGCAGGGTGGTCTTTCCGCACCCGCTCGGCCCAAGCAGTGTGAAGAACTCCCCCTTGTCGACGCTGACAGAAACCCCGTCCAGCGCTTTGAAGTTTACCCCGAATTGCTTCGTGGCATTTCCGACCGTCAGATACGTCATGCTGGCTCCTCCTGATGTCGATAATGGCGCAAAATATTCGTATTGCAACATTCACACTTGAGGTTCAGTATTAAAATGATCAGGAGGATGATCCAAAGCGAACACGGAGGATGCAATGAATATTCGCAAACGAACCCTATTGGCTGCAGCGGTGGTACTGGGGAGTGGCGTGGCTGGCACTGGTATCGCTGCCGCGCAGGACAAGAAGCCGGTCGTCATCTACACCGCCCATATATCCGCGATCGTCGACAAGCTGATCCCGGCCTTCGAGAAGGAAACAGGCCTGAAGGCGGAAGTCATCAAGCTCGGCTCCGGTGATGTGGCTAAGCGCGTGAAAGCGGAAGCCGGCAAGCCGGCCGCCGACGTCATCTGGTCAATTACCGGCAGCGTCCTGACCGAGCTTGCACCGATCCTTGAACCCTATTCACCGAAAGACGCCGACAAGATCAACAAGGACCTTGTCGGCAGCCCGGCCTGGACGCCCTACACCAGCGTCGTCTATGCGATGGCGGTCAACACGACCCTGACGCCTCTCAAGGACGCACCGAAGAGCTGGGCCGACCTTGCCAATCCCAAGTGGAAGGGCCAGATCGCCTCTGCACGCGCCGACAATTCCGGATCCGCCCTTCAGCAGATGCAGGGCGTCCTGACGATTTTCGGCGATGACGGCCTGAACAAGTACAATCAGATCGCCAAGAACTTCGTCCTAACGGACAGTTCCGGCTCGGTTTCGCGGTACGTCGCCGACGGCGAGACCTCGCTCGGCCTGACACTCGAGGACAACGCCCTGCAGTATGTCGCCGGCGGCGCGCCTGTCTCGATCGTGCATTTCACCGATGGTACGCTTCTGTCGCCGGATGGCGTCGCAGTCGTCAAGGGCGGTCCCAATACCGAAGGCGCCAAGAAGTTCGTCGACTGGGCGCTGTCCAAGGCCACCCAGGAAACGCTCGTGAAGGAAATCGGCCGGCGGTCGGTTCGGACTGACGTCAAGGGACCCGCAGACCTGCCCAATCTGACCGATCTCAAGATCGTCAAAGCCAAGACGATCGCCGAACTCGGCGGGCAGGAAGCGCTGCTCGCCAAGTGGCGCGCGGCCACCGGACAGTAATAAAAACGAGTCGCCCGCCATCGCGATGCGGCGGGCGGCTCGTACGACCGTTGCCCGTGTCATCGCCCTGTCAATCAACAATGTAACTGACATCAGCCACCGTCCTCATGGCCGGCGGACCGCAATCGTGGATTTACGCATATGAAGCAGATCGAGGCCTTCACGCTCGGCAAGAAATTCGGCCATCCCGAGTTGAACGAAGACAGCATGGTCATCATGCCGGACCTCGGTTATGCGGTGATCGACGGTGTCACCGATCGCAACGGGACCCGCTACGGTGGCATGCTTTCAGGCCGCTTCGCCTCGCGCACCGTCAAGCGTGCTCTCGAACAGTTCCTGCTCGGTCGCAACGACCCCGATCAGCGTCACCTGACTTATGAGGGGCCGGAATGGCTGATGCGTTACCTCACAAATGCCATTCGTCGTGGTTACGAAGACAACAATGCGCTCGCAGCGGCAAAGTCGGATTGGAAGGTTCGCGCTGGTTGCACGCTGATGATCGCCTTCTACGACGGAGATTTCCTGCAGGTCGTGGCCGCCGGTGACAGCGGCATACGCATCAACGGTTCCGACGTGGTGCAGCCGCTGAAGCCGCTGGACGATGTCACAGCGATCCTGCGCCGGGAGGCCTGGCGCGTTTTCGAAGCGAAGGGTGTCGGGGTCAAGGATCGCGACCGGATGTCGGGCCTCTTTACATGGCAGGGGACACAACACCAGCCGCCCGGCTCCGAGACGGGCGATCCGGGCCTGATCGAGACGATCGAGAAACAGGCGCTCGAAGCAGCCCGCCAGCACCTTCCGACCGTGCCTGATTATGAACTGCTCGAACTCATCCAGCATGGCATCGCCCATGGTCAGGGCAATTTTCAGAATGTCACAGATCGTGTGCTTGGATATGGGGGTCTCGACGGGTTCGACATCGCATCCCAATATATCGTGACGCGGCGTCTTCCAATCTCTGAAATTGACACGATAGAGTTATTCTCTGATGGATATTTCGAGATGGGGGCAGAATTCGGCATAGCCTCCTGGGAAGCAGCCTTTCAACGGGTAGAAGAGGAAGATCCTCACAAGATCGGCCGGTACATGAGCGTAAAGGGAACCACGGATATCCAGCTGACCGACGATCGAACGTATATTGGTGTCAGGTTGCGATGAGCGGTGTGGCCTCTCCGGGTTCGGAACAATCAGAAGACAGTGGTGATAGCCCCCGTCGCACTGAGCGGCAGGCGGCGATCCTTGAATCCGTCCGAAAGAACGGCGCAGCATCGGTCGGTGACCTTGCGAGGGAATTCGGCGTCACCCAGCAGACCATCCGCCGCGACCTGAAAAGCCTCAACGACAGCGGTCTGCTGCAAAAGGGTTTCGGGGGTGCATTTGCATCGCCGGGCGTGCCGCATTTTGTCCGCGGCGAACGGCAGAACCTGCTCGTTTCGGTAAAGAGGCGACTTGTCCAGGCGCTTGAGCAGTTCATCCAGCCGAATACAACGATGTTTATCGGCCTCGGCACGACCTTCGATTCGCTTTACGAAATTCTCGCCCGGCATCCGGGTGTCTTCATCGCGACGCCCAATCTCGAAGTTGCCTATAGCTGTGCCATGAAGACGGAGGCTTCCGTCTATATCTATGGCGGCTATGTACGCAGCAAGGACCCGACCATCCTGACTGTGCCGGACGAGAGCCGCAATCGCTTCAAGTTCGATATCGCCGTGCTGGGTGCGAGCGCGATTGATGAAGACGGAGCGGTTCTGGAGTTCGATCCGCTGGAAATCGAGCTCGTGCAAGCGATCCTGCCGCATTCGCGCCAGGTCATTCTTGTGGCCCACGACGAAAAGTTCGGCAAGCGCGCCCCACACAGGGTGACGAACCTCGGGTCGATCGACGTGCTGATCACCAATAGCGGCGCACTGGAGAAGCTCACGCCGACGGCAATACCCGACGCGCTGAAGATCGTGTCAATCGAATAGCCGCGGCCATTACGAAAGCAGGCCCGTCAAAGCATAGAAGATCGCGGCAATCAGTGCCGCAGCCGGCATGGTGACAATCCAAGCGATGACGATGTTGCCGGCTAAGCCCCAGCGGACCGCCGAGACGCGCCTTGCGGCGCCGACGCCGACGATGGCCCCAGTGATCGTGTGCGTCGTCGAGACCGGAATTCCGAGCCAGGTCGCCCCGAACAGGGTCAGCGCCCCGCCGGTCTCGGCGCAGAAGCCCTGCATGGGGTTGAGCCGGGTGATCTTCGATCCCATCGTATGGACGATGCGCCAGCCGCCGAACAGCGTGCCGATCGCCATGGCCGCCTGGCAGGAGATCACCACCCAGAAGGGCACATAGAAGGTACTTCCGAGATGCCCCTGGCTGTAGAGCAGCACGGCGATGATGCCCATCGTCTTCTGGGCGTCGTTGCCGCCATGGCCGAGAGAGTAGAGCGAGGCGGAGACGAACTGCAGGATCCGGAACGTGCTGTCCACTGCAAACGGGGTCTGCCGGACGAACAGCCAAGAAACGAAAAGCACGAGCATCAGCGCCAGGAAGAAGCCGATCGCCGGCGACAGGAAGATTGCCCCCACGGTCTTCAAGAGGCCGGACCAGACGATCGAGTTGAAGCCGACCTTCGCAAGGCCTGCTCCGACTAGCCCGCCGACAAGCGCATGCGACGAACTCGACGGAATGCCGAAGATCCAGGTCACGATGTTCCAGATAATCGCGCCCATCAGCGCCGCAAAAATCAGCTGCGGCGAGACGATCGCCGGATCGATGATGCCGGTTCCCAGCGTTTCCGCAACGTGCAGGCCGAAGAACATGAAGGCGATGAAGTTGAAGAAGGCCGCCCAGGCGACGGCAAACTGCGGCCGCAGCACGCGCGTGGAGACGATGGTGGCGATCGAGTTTGCAGCGTCATGCAGGCCGTTCAGGAAATCGAAGAACAGCGCTACGGCAATCAGGCCGACCAGCAGCGGCAGGGCAAGCGACGCATCCATCAGACGTTCTCGATGACGATGCCGCTGATCTCGTTGGCGACATCCTCGAAGCGGTCGACGACCTTTTCGAGCTCGCCATAGATCTCACTGCCGATCATGTAGGCCATCGCGTCGCCGCCGGCGCGGTGGCGCTGGAAGAGATCCTTGAGGCCCAGGTCGTGAAGCTCGTCGGAGCGGCCTTCGACCCGGGTGACCTCTTCGGCAATGGAGGAGAGACGCTGCGCGTTGGCACTGAGCTTGTCGAGCAACGGAATGGCCTCCGCCAAAAGATTGGCCGCCTTGACGATCTCGCCGCCCATCTGCTGCATCAGCGGGTCGAAGCTCGACTGCTCGAACAGCCGGATCGTCTTGACGGTTTTGTGCATCATGTCGATCGCATCGTCCATCGACTGGATCAGATCCTTGATGTCGCCGCGATCGAAGGGCGTGATAAAGCTGCGCCGCACCGCAAGCAGGACCTCGTGGGTAATATCGTCGGCTTCGTTCTCGTATTTGACGATTAGATCGCAGTTTTTTTGAACGTCGACCCCTTTAAGGAGTTGATCGAGTGCATGAGCGGCGGCGACTACCGTCTTCGAATGCCTGGTAAACATGTCGAAGAACTTGTCTTCCCTCGGCATCAGCTTTCGAAAAATGCTCATCATGTGCTGCGATCCCGTCCTGCCTTGGCTGTAATAAATCTGTCATAAACGCGCTCACACAGTTGACGCAACAGGGAAATTCCTTCGTTACATCGATATGAAACCTCCGAAAAAAAGCGAGAAATCCAAGCCAGGCAAATCGAAGCCCCTGCTCAGGCAACTCGCAGGAGTGCCTGACAAACTTTTCGCCGGCGCGTTTCGCCAGCAATACGGTGCGCTCTGCTTTCGGCGCCGCAGCGATGGAACCGGGATCGAGATACTGGTGATCACGTCGCGCGACAGCGGGCGTTGGGTCATCCCCAAGGGGTGGCCGATGAAGGGAAAGAAGCCGTATGAGGCCGCAGCCATCGAGGCTTGGGAAGAGGCGGGGGTGCGCGGGACGGCGAAGAAGAAGCCGGTTGGCAGCTATACCTACCTGAAGGAACTTGATAATGGTGACGTTGCCCCCTGCGTCGTCGACGTCTTTCAAGTGGAAGTCGACGCGGTGAAGGCGCAGTTCAAGGAGCGCGGACAGCGTATCCTCGAATGGGTGAGCCCCGACGAGGCGGCGCGCCGGGTGCGTGAAGTGGAGTTGAAGTCGCTGCTCGTCGAATTCCAGCTGCGCGGCAGTGTGAAGCGCGCTCCGTAAATCGGCAGAGTGGCAAAGGTTGATGCGTCTCGCGCGGTGATATGTGGCCCGGCGCCCGAGGCGCAGGGTTTCAGGCGGTGACTATCGACATGCGCCGCGTCCGGAAGGGCTCGAGCAGCTCTGCCGGGCAGCCTTTCTCTACAATCAGGCCAACGACCTGCTCCAGGGCGATCACATCATGGGCGGAGACGGCGCCGAGTTTTTCCCTTGAAGCGAGCAGGACGGTTTCGGCGGACTGCCGGCTGATGGCTCTCTTGATGGCGGCTTCCTCACGGTCGCCTGTTGTCAGTTCGTGTTCTATATGGATACCCGTTATGCCCATGAAGTAGATATCGGCCCGGATGTGGGAAATGCCTTCGATTGCGACGGCGCCGACAGCGACGTTCGAATGCTTGTAGATGCGGCCGCCCACCAGTTCGACCTCGACGGCGGGATTGTCGAGCAGGGCGACGGCGACATCCGGGCTATGCGTCGCGACGGTCGCCCGCAGTTCCAGCGGCAACGCCCGGGCGACGGCGACGGCCGTCGTTCCGCCATCGAGGAAACTGATCTGGCCGTTCCTGATCATCGCCGCGGCGGCCTTGGCGATGGCGACCTTATCGTCAACGGCCACCTTTCGGCGTGTCGATAGATCAGCCAGTGCTTTTGAGGCAGGCAGCGCACCGCCGTGAACGCGCTGCAGCAGTCCTTCCCCCGCAAGTTCCCGCAGGTCGCGGCGGATCGTATCCTCGGGAATCGCCCGCCGCCTGCTCGACTATGCCGGCCCGGAGGAGCGGATCCGTGCGGAAGTTGAGGAGGAAACAGGCTTCACGGTGACGGAGGTGCGCCAGATCTTCGACGCCTTCATGAGTCCGGGCTCCGTGACGGAACGGCTGCATTTCTTCGTAGCCGCCTATTCAGCCGCGGACAGGACATCTCAATTAGGCGGTAATGCGGAGGAAGGCGAGGATATCGAGCGCCTCGAACCGACGATCGACGAGGCGCTGGACATGATCCGAGATGGCCGCATCCGCGACGGCAAGACCATCATCCTACTGTAATACGCCGCCCTGTATCTGTTCGGGGCGGCCAAAGCTGCCTGATGGGCTATGCCTCTTGGCGCCGCGAGGACCGCGACGTCATGATCGGCGAGAACCTTGAGCTCCTCCAGGAGATCGCTGCGAACTCCGACAATATCGACTACGGCAAAATGGTGAACGTCCACAACGGCAGTGAGGAAGGCACCACAGGCTTTACCAAGCGCGGCATTAAAAGACTCAAGAGTTCCTTGCCGAGATCAGATCATGGACCGGAGGTGTCCAAGAATTCCTGAAGCATGAAAACTGCGATCCAGATATGATCGAACGCGTCATGGCTGATGAGGCCAGGCTACCCGCGTCAGACATGGGCGGGATATAGGGCAAGCTCTCGACACGCGGCAGAGATCTCACCGCTAGTCGCTCAAGACTAAACAGCCGGCGCCTTCAAATGAGCAGATCAAGTCGCCTGATGAAGATTGTAACATAGCGGTTTATGATCCGCTTGACCAAATGAGAGCGTCCAGGCCCCACATTACGGGCTCTCGTCTGCGGCCTTTTTCAAAATCTCGATATGCTCGCTACAAACGATGCTTACGGGTTCAAGAAGAACGGATGTTCGTTCCCCGAGCCACTTCAGTGCATCTGCACTGATCTCGTAGTGCTTCGAATACCGCGCTTTGACATAGGCCTCATTGAGCGTGTTGAACCACGCGCGTTCTCGATGCTGGCGCGGGGGAACGCCTCGGCAAGACGGTGATCCTGCCCCTCTGCTAAGGAGCGCAGAAACTTGATGTTGTGAGAGGGAGGGCCGTAATTCGTAAGGGTCAGCAGCACACATGCATACGCTTGCTCGAGCGCTTGGTGAAGCTCGAAAGCTGACACACGGAGTTCATCTTCGCTAAGGCACGTTCTGGCAATCTTCAGAAAGTCTGTGCAAGCGGTAAGCGATCGGCTAAAAAAGCCGTTGCCACGCGAAGCTGATCTAGTTGCGATAGCGACTTGGGCTCCGCTAGCGGCTCGTCGTCGAGCTCGTAGAGAACAATGCCTTCCTTGCGGATGTCGGAGAAGAAATATTGTTCTTCTTTCAGGTAGGTGTTCACCTCCAGCCGTGAGTGGACAATGAGGCTCACAGGGGTTTCGATCGACTTTTCGCGAATCAGCCGATCAGCCGCTTTGTACCAGTAGGTCGCGAAATCGCAGAGCCGACGTTCGTTGACAATGATCAGCAGATCAAAGTCGGAACGGTATCCCTTCATCGTGAACGGCTCGTCGACCCATCCGCCCTTGGCGTACGATCCGAACAGGGATGATCTTCAGGATACGGCCGCGCTTTTTGAACTGGGCGGTGCCCTTCTGCAAGGCATCTTCGAACTCCTCGTGGATAATTTCTAGCACGCGGTCCAGTTCGCGCTGCTTGTGGGGAGGGATGTGATCATGGGACGTTTTCATTGCCAAGCGGTAAGCTAGTGCTGCGGATTCGTCTACTCGCAGAATTGCTAGTTTTGCCCGCGGTTCGTAAGCCGGTGGATGAGGTGCCTGTAAATCTTCAAACTCAGTTGGGCAGTATTCGCATTCTAGCCTGGTGCTCTATCTTCATTTACTCTAGACAGATAACTCGTTTGCAGCGGTTGGGGTCGATACACGGGTCACGGCGGCTCGTCGTTTCATTGGTTTTCCGGCAGACACCTGTGTTGGAAGAATTGCTGGCGTGCGTCACATGGCATCAGCGGCGCTCCATGTATCGCGTCGTCTGCAGTGACGAAATCATTATCCCCATGTGCTTCACACCGCTGAGGAATGGCTTGACGTTTTTTCAACCAGCTAGGCTGAATAAGTGGCAGGCATCGGCGGGTCGGCGGTTCGACTGCCTTTAAGACCTTCATATTTGAGGGGTTGTCCTGGGCGCTGATAGGTATGTCGGGGCGAGGTGCTCAATGTTGCGTGGTGGCTTGCTTCTTCATCTCGGTCATCCGGCTGATTTCGTCTCGAATGAGCGCGAGCGACCGCTGGCCGATTCCAGGCACCTCCAACAACTGCTCGTCAGAGAGAACGGCAATCACACTCATTCTCTTGATGCCGCTTTGTCTCAGCACGCGAACAACCCACTGCGGCAGACCGCTCCTTATTACCAGATCGGACGGTCGGGCCGCCGGCTCTTTCTCCCAATGATACCGTCGCTTCGGCATATGTGCCTCGTTGTCGTTCGCCGCTCAAAAAACTACGATGACGGCTGACAGTTCCGCAGCTTCAAAACGGCCGCTGGATTTTATTTCCAGCGGAGTTCATGGTTGGTAGGGGTTGGCATAAATCTGGTCAATAACTTCGGCGACACGAACAAGGTGTTCGGCCTCCGGATCGAAGCCCCGGTTCCTGACAAGCTGCCGCGCCCAGGCGGTTGCCGCGCGTCCGCCCCACTCGTCCGGTTGATCCGCAAGCTGCTCCGTAACGGTCCCGGAGAAGCGTTGGGCGACAAAATCGTAAAAAGACCCTCCGACGTTACGCATAGCCGCTCCGCCAGCGGTGCCGTAGAAGCTCGCATCGATGATACAGTCTTGCCCGGCGTGCAAACGCCAGGAGCATGCCAGCCGAACGACAGCGCCGGTCGCAAGAAGAAGTGTCGCCACGGCATAGTCCTCAACCTCTTCCGGTGCGTTGGACAACGGCCGCCCTCGCGCCAACAAGTTGCTCGTGACCTTGATTACGTCAGGGAAATCAAGTGCCCAAAGAGCTAGGTCAATCAGATGTACGCCAAGATCGATGACACATCCGCCACCGGATAGCTTCTTGTCGTAGAACCATGGCTTGTCCGGTCCATAGGCATTGTGGAACGTCAGGTCGATAGCGCTCACCTGACCTAGATGCTGCGCCTTAAGCAACGCCTTGATCCGTTGCATTGCTTCAGTATGCCGATAGGAGAGGTCTACTCCGATAACGCGATCTGCCGTTCTGGCGGCCTCGACTACAGCCTTAACCTCCCTCGCCGTGCGGCCTAACGGCTTCTGGCAAAAAACCGCCACCCCGGCATTGAGTGCTCGAATAGTTTGTTCGGCATGTTGGGCGCTCGGCGTAGCGATAACGACGCCATCCAAGTCGAGTGCTAGCAGCTCATCCAGGTCGGAAAGCAGCTTGGCCTGCGGCGCAGCCTTGGTTGCCGCTTGCACCATTTCAGGAGAGGGATCGGCAATCGCAGCAGCTTCCACGAGCCCAGTGGCGAGCATGGCCTCCATGCGATGGCGGCCAATCCAGCCAACTCCCAGGAAACCGACGCGTGCGGGCCGAGTAATTGGCTCCCCTTGATCCGGTATTATGATACTATTCATGGGTTGACCACCAGTGCCTTTATAAAATTGTCGGGACGGTCACGTGTATCGTCGAGGGCTTGGTCGAGCTGAGCCAGAGGATAGCGATGCGTGTAGAGCGAAGAGGGATCCAGACGCCCTTCAACCACGGCGTCGACCGCGTCGCGGATGCCCTGGATATATATGGCAGGATCGCGTTCATGAGCATTGACAACGTTGAAGCCGCGCCAATTCCAAAGCTGCATGTTGACTTGCCGGGGACCGTCCTGATGGTAGCCGGCAACGATAAGGCGGCCGTGCTCCATGGTCAGTTCGCCGGCCAAGTCCAGGGGCCATTGCATACCTACTGCCTCAATCACCCTCTCGCAGAAGCGCCCCTCCGTGAGGGTTTTAACTTCTTCAATGATGCGCCAATGATCGTCGAGCAGGATCGTTTCGGCAGCACCCATCCGCTTTGCCGCTTTGAGTGACTCCTCACGCCGGGAGATAGCAATGACGCGGGCTCCCGCCTTAGCGGCAAGCTGGGTCAGCATTGCACCGAGAAAGCCAATGCCGACGATGGCCACCGTTTGTCCGGCGCGGATTTCCGAGCGCTTGAAGATGTTCATTGCGCAGCCGAGCGGTTCTCCGGGAAAGGGTTTATCGTCCAGCGCCGGGGGAAGTGGCACGACCATGTCCGCCGGAGCATAATCGTGGCTCGCATATGCGTGGTAGCTTAAGACAGCAACCCGATCGCCGATTTTCAACCCGTTGACCCCTGCGCCCAACGCGTCGATTCGTCCCCACCCCTCGTGGCCAAGCCCGCCCGGCTCCGTTGGAAATTGCATCCAGTCCGGCCCTGCCCAAGGCGTCAAGTTCGAGGCGCAGACGCCGCATCCCTCGAGGCGCACTCGCACTTGCCCAGCCTTCGGTTCTTCGAGAGCCATGTTTCGAAGTTGTATTTCGCCTGCTTTTGAAATGACAACGGCAGAAAGCTGCCCAGCAGCGACCTGGTTGGACAAATCCATGCGTTACCTCCTAGTTAGAACTCTGGGTTGATCGGTTAACAGGGAGATGCAGCGACTTCGATCAAGGCCGGGCCGCCGCCGCCCCGAACATTGACTTGCGTTTTATCGGCTCTGCCTATGGCACGGCCAAGGCTATGATGAACAAGGCCGTGGCGGATTGCGTCTTCCGGCATGAAGAGGTTCCGGAAGTCAAAAAGGTAGGGGCCTTCCATTAGGTCCGCAACCCTGGACAAGTTCATTCGGCGATAGTCATCCCATTCGGTTAAAACAACCACTGCATCGACCCCATTAACCGCTGCGTAAAGGTCGTCGTGCCATTCAACACCAGCGCCTAGCACTTTGCGGGCCGGCGCCTGGGCCTTCGGATCATGGGCACGTACGCACATGCCGGCCCGCAGGAGGATCGGGATGATCGATAGGGCGGCGGATTCCCGGACGTCGTCAGTTTCCGCCTTGAAGGCCACACCCAAGATGGCAACCGTTTTCGCGTGGCCCGTCGCGCCGAGCACCTGCAATATCCGGTGCGCCAAGTCACTTTTCCGCTTGTCGTTAAAATTGATCAGCGTTTCGATCAGTGGCTGAGGTGCGTCGAAGCGCTTGCCGGTTGCGGCGAAAGCTCGTGTGTCCTTGGGGAAGCAGGAACCACCGAAGCCAGGGCCTGTCTGCAGGAACGTCTGGCCGATGCGCCGGTCGAGACCGATTCCTTTTGCGACCGCAGTCACATCACCTCCCGCATTCTCGCAAAGGTTCGCGACGTCGTTAATGAAGCCAATCTTCAATGCCAGAAAGGCATTGGCTGCATACTTGATTAGTTCAGCGTCGATCGTACTGGTGGCGACGAAGGGAACGCCGCGCTCGATCAGGGGGCGGTAAAGTTCCTTCAAGGAATTCGCAGCACCTTCGTCGTCCGCGCCAACCACAATCCGATCCGCGTTCCTGAAGTCGGCGATGGCCGACCCTTCTCGCAAAAACTCGGGATTTGAGGCGACAGTAATACGGCGGCCAGCTCTTTTAGAAGAGATGACGTCGGCGACGGTCTTTGCCGTGCCAGCCACGACCGTCGACTTGATAACCACGACAGCACTATCGGGAAGAAATGGCGCGATGCCGCGTGCGGCAGCATCAACAAAGGACAGATCTATATCGCCATCGATTGTTGATGGAGTCCCTACAGCAAGGAAAACGAAGTCGGCGTCAGCAACCGATGCGCCGATGTCGGCGGAAAAGCGTAGCCGCCCCGCTTTGCGGCCCTCGATGATCAGTTCCGCCAGGCCGGGCTCATAAATCGGCATTATTCCTTTTTCGAGATCAGCAACCCTTCCCTCATCAATATCAACACAGCAGACTTTGTAGCCAAGTGACGCGAAACAGGCGCCCGTGGTGAGACCTACATAGCCCGCACCGATCATTGCAACATTCATTCCTGCCACTCCGCCATCTTCGCAATTACATCGGTGGTCCGAACTCTGGATCCTGTGAAGAGTTCCGGATGACATTGAAGAAGATGACGTTGCATGAGTGGGCGTGACACCAGTTAGGCTGCGACGATGTCATTGATGAAGTCACTGATGTCAAAGATGTCATAGATGAAGGAACTTTTGCCGCCGCCTAAGGTTCGAACCTCATCGCATGGTTCATGCTTATCAACAAAGGAGCCTTCATGGCAAAGATTCTTGTGACCGGCGGGTGCGGCTTTATTGGCCGTCATGTCACAGAAGAACTTCTGGAACAGGGTTACGAGGTCCGTATCCTGGACGCGTTCATCGACCAAGTCCATGGCGACACAGAGGCGACTGTGGCGGAAGCGGCCGAAGTTATTCGCGGTGACGTGAGGGACAAGGGTGTCGTAGAGCAAGCGCTCTTAGGCATCGATGGTGTGGTTCATCTCGCCGCCGAAGTTGGCGTTGGCCAGTCAATGTACGAAATTGCCCGTTATGTCGGCGGCAACGATTTAGGTACGGCTGTTCTTCTCGAAGCTATGATCGACAAGCAGATCAAGCGCATTGTCGTCGCGTCATCCATGAGCGTCTATGGCGAGGGACGCTACCAGACACGCGACGGACGCTCGCTCGACTTGGTGCGGCGAAAGGCCGAGCAGATCAAAGCTGGCCGATGGGCTGCGACCGGTGCCGATGGCGAAGAACTCGTTCCGGTGCCGACCGACGAGGAAAAGCCGGTCGATCTCGCCTCTATCTACGCGCTCACCAAGTACGCCCAGGAAAAGCAGGTGCTGATCTTCGGCGAGGCCTATGGCGTTGAAGCCGTGGCGCTGCGCCTCTTCAACGTATTCGGCGCCGGCCAGGCGCTGTCAAACCCCTACACCGGCGTACTTGCCAATTTCGCGTCACGACTCTCCAATGGTCAACCGCCGATGATTTTCGAGGACGGTCGGCAGCGCCGTGATTTCGTTCATGTGCGCGATGTCGCCCGCGGCTTCCGTCTCGCGATGGAAAAGCCGGCAGCAAGTGGCCATGTCATCAATATAGGCAGTGGCCAAGCCTATACAATTGCCGAGGTCGCGACCTTCCTCGCCGAGGCTATGGGGGTCCCGGAGATCTCGCCCGACATCATGAACAAGGCGCGCTCGGGTGATATCCGCAACTGCTTTGC
Organism: Neorhizobium populisoli; assembly: GCF_019430945.1. Classification (GTDB taxonomy): domain Bacteria; phylum Pseudomonadota; class Alphaproteobacteria; order Rhizobiales; family Rhizobiaceae; genus Neorhizobium; species Neorhizobium populisoli. The sequence continues at coordinate 98,591 of NZ_JAHYCB010000011.1, forward strand.
GGATATTTCAAAGGCGCGTGAATTGCTAGGCTTCGAGCCCCAGCACCGTCTTGAGAATTCGCTCGGTCCATTCGCGGAATGGGTCCGCAGCACCGGCGCTATCGACCGGGGGGCGGAGATGAAGCGGCAGCTGGAAGAACGAGGGCTCGTATCATGACGGAGCCTCAACCAGCCGCTGCCCGGGACCCTCGCCAATATGGTTTTGTTGAATGGTTCAGGCCAGGCGAATACGAACGAACTGAGCTCCTGCTGCCGCAAATCATCGCCAGCGGCGCAAGTTATCTCCGCACGCATCTCTCATGGGCCGAATATCTCGCGCCCGGCGGCGAGGAGTGGTTCGACTGGCTGATGCCGCATCTCGGTAGCCAGATCGACTTGCTGCCCTGCCTCCATTACACGCCGCCGTCGCTGTCCCGGACAGGACGTGCCAATGGGCCGCCGCAGGACCTGAAGTCCTATGCGGATTTTCTGGATCACGTGCTGACCCGTTATGGCAAGCATTTCACCCATGTGGAACTTTGGAACGAGCCGAATAATCTGCTCGATTGGGACTGGCGCGAGGACGCCGATTTCCTGCTGTTTTCCGAGATGGTCGGCGGCGCAGCTTATTGGGCCAAGCAACGCGGCTTTAAGCCGGTGCTGGGCGGACCTTGCCCCTTCGATCCCTACTGGTTGAACCTGATGGGAGAGCGCGGCATTCTCAACGTCGTGGACGCCGTCGGCTTCCATGGCTTCCCCGGCACGTGGGATAGCGAAGAGGGAACCTGGGGCGGCTGGGACATGCATCTCGGCGAAATGCGCCGGATTCTCGACCGCTTTAACCCCGCATCGGAGATCTGGATCACCGAAACCGGCTACTCCACCTGGCGCAGCGACGACATGGAGCAGGCCCGCCGGTTCATGAAGGCTCTGACCGTTCCGGCAGACCGCATGTACTGGTATTCCTGGCAGGATGTGGCGCCGGACGTGCCGGTCCAGGAAGGCCTGTGGTTCGACCCGCGGCACTATCACCTGGGCGCCGTCACGCACGACAACCAGCCGAAGTTGCTGGCCCGGCTACTGCTGGAAGGTGGCGTGTCTCGGCTTGAGGATGTGGCTAAGCTCGCCGCGCCGAACCTTTCCACCGGCGCCGCACCGATCTTGATCACCGGCGGCAGCGGCTTCATCGGTTCCAACCTTGCTGACAGCTTCCTCAACGACGGCGAAGACGTTGTCATCCTCGATAACCTCGGGCGTTCAGGTGTGGATCAGAACCTTGGATGGCTGACGCAGCGGCATGGCGACCGGGTTCATCCGGTGCTCGCCGACGTTCGCGACCTGCGCGGTATAGAAGCGGCGTTCACCGACGCGAAGGCCGTTTTCCACCTGGCGGCCCAGACGGCAGTGACGACTAGCCTCGTGCATCCGCTTGATGACTTCGAGGCCAACGCGCGCGGCACGATCAACGTACTCGAGTCGGTCCGCAGGGCGGGCAAGCACGCACCGGTCATCTTTGCCAGCACCAACAAAGTATATGGCGCATTGGAAGACGTTCAGATGCTTGAGCTGGACGACCGGTATGTCCCGGCCGACGAGGCGATCCGTGCACATGGGATCGGCGAAGACCGCTCGATCAACTTCTGTACCCCCTATGGATGCTCGAAGGGCGTGGCAGACCAGTACGTGCTGGATTACGCAAAGTCCTATGACCTGCCGACCGCCGTATTACGGATGAGTTGCATCTACGGCCCGCGTCAGTTCGGAACCGAGGATCAGGGCTGGGTAGCGCATTTCCTCATTCGGGCCCTGGCCGGCGAGGAGATCTCCATCTACGGCGACGGCAAGCAGGTGCGCGACATTTTGCACGTAGGCGACGCGGTTTCGGCCTATCGCGCGCTGCTTTCCGCTATCAACCAGGTCAAGGGCAAGGCCTTCAACCTCGGCGGCGGTCCCCGGAACTCGGTGAGCATCCTCAGCGTCCTGCGCGAGATCGAGAAGCTTACGGGCCGGCCGCTGAACACGCAGTTCGGCGACTGGCGCGCCGGCGACCAGTATTTCTTTGTGGCAGATACCCGAACACTGGAGAGCCAACTGGGCTGGGAGGCCAAGGTCCATTGGCGCTATGGGCTCCAGCACCTCGCAGAATGGCTGGCCGACAACCGCTTCGGCGGACGATCGGTGCTTGGGGAGGAAAAGCGGAAGGTTTCGGCATGACGATACCTAAGCGGCCCGCCGCTGTCCGTATCCTTATGACGATCGATGCGGTCGGCGGCGTCTGGCGCTATGCGATGGACCTGGCCGCGAGCCTGCAGCCCCGCGGTGTCGAGTTCCTTTTTGTCGGGCTCGGCCCCCGGCCGTCGGGTCGCCAGCAAAGGGAGGCCGCCCAGCTTGGGCATCTGCGCTGGCTCGATGCGCCGCTGGACTGGATGGTGGAAAACGAGGACGAACTTTCACGCGTGGGGCCGCAAATCGCGGACCTGGCGCGTGCGGAAGCGGTCGATCTCTTGCATCTCAACCTTCCTTCGCAGGCCGCTGCGATCGATACGGATCTGCCGGTAATCGCCATGTCTCATTCCTGCGTGGTGACCTGGTTTGCCGCGGTCCGTGGTGAAGCGGCACCAGTGGAATGGCAGTGGCACCAAGCGATCAACCGACGCGGATTCAACCGGGCGGACCTCGCGCTTGCGCCAAGCCGCAGCCATGCCCGCACGCTGGAGGAGACCTACGGGGCGATCGAAGAGCTCCATGTGGTCTATAACGCCAGCCGGTCTGAGGAGACAGCCGAGCAAAAGGATGCGATTGTCTGCGCCGCTGCCCGATGGTGGGACGATGGCAAGAACGGGCGCGTGCTCGACGAGGCTGCGGCGTTCACTGCTTGGCCTATCATGATGGCGGGACCGAACACCGGACCGGACGGCCAGACGCTGCCGATCCGTCATGCAGAACGGCTCGGCGAGCTCCCGCATGCGGATGTTATGGCGTTGATGCGTCGCTCGTCGGTCTTTGTGTCGCCTTCCGTCTACGAACCCTTCGGGCTCGCGGCGCTTGAAGCAGCGCGTGCCCATAACGCGCTCGTGCTGGCCGACATCCCCACCTACCGCGAACTCTGGGACGGGGCTGCCCTTTTCGCAAACCCCAGAGACGCAAAGGCTCTGGCCGCGGCAATCGATCGGCTTTGCCGAGATGACGATCAGCGAACACAATTGGCGGACAAGGCTGCGGAGCGCTCCAGACGCTACAACCTGCCGTCACAAGCTGAAGCCATGGCGGGTCTCTATGCGGGTCTGCTTCAACGCAATTTAACGAATTCCGCTGCGGAGTGACCATGAAGTTTATTTTTTACACCCACTCGCTGATCTCCGATTGGAACCACGGCAATGCGCATTTCCTGCGTGGGATCATGCGCGACTTGACCCGCCGGGGTCATGAGGCGGTGGCACTCGAACCTTTCGAATCTTGGAGCCGCGGCAATCTCGTGCAGGACCAGGGCGAGGCGGCACTCAACGATTTCGCTACGCATTTTCCGGAACTTCACGCCGAGATCTATAGTGCCGACTTCAACCATGAAGCAGCTCTTGCCGATGCGGATGTGGTTGTGGTGCACGAGTGGACGGATCCAGCACTCGTGTCGGAAATCGGCCGCATCCGTGCCAACGGTGGCACATTTACTCTCTTATTCCACGACACCCATCACAGGGCAGTTTCCTCGGAAGGCGACATCGCCGGGCTGAGGCTCACCGACTACGACGGAATCTTAGCCTTCGGGGAGACGCTACGCGAGCGTTACCTTAAAGCCGGCTGGGGCAGGACTGTGTTTACATGGCATGAGGCGGCCGACGACACACTATTTAAGCCGATGCCAGCGGTGGACAAGGCTGGGGAGCTGATCTGGGTGGGAAACTGGGGCGACGATGAGCGCTCCGCAGAGATCATCGAGTTTCTGGTGAAGCCCGCAAAAACACTTGGCCTCAAGACGCTGGTGCATGGGGTACGCTATCCCGACCATGCGAAGCAGGCGTTGCAGGAAGCCAACATCACCTTTGGCGGCTGGATCGCCAACGCCAAGGTTCCCCATGCCTTTGCCCAGCATCGGGTGACGGTGCATATTCCGCGCCGCCCTTATGTGCAGAACCTCCCGGGCATTCCGACCATCCGTCCGTTCGAAGCACTTGCCTGCGGTATACCGCTCATCTCGGCGCCTTGGGACGATGCGGAGCATCTGTTTCGCGCTGGTGACGACTACCTCATCGTGCCGGATGGCGAGGCGATGACCGCACGGTTGCGGGAGGTGCTCTTCGACCGGGATCTGGCGCAATCGCTTGCCCGGTCGGGCCGCGAAACCCTAATGGCGCGTCACACCTGCCGCCACCGGGTCGACGAACTCCTCACCATCTTAGCTGACTGCGGTACCGATCGCGTCACCCGCAAGCTTGTTTCCATGGAGGCCGCAGAATGAAGATCGCTTTTTACGGTTCCAGCCTCGTTTCCGCCTACTGGAATGGCGCCGCCACTTACTACCGCGGCCTGCTGCGGGCACTCGCCGAGAAGGGTTACGACATCACCTTCTACGAGCCCGACGTCTACGACCGCCAGAAAAATCGGGATATCGAACCGCCGGAATGGTGCAAGGTCGTCGTCTATGAAGGGACCGTCGAGGCGCTAAAGTCCGTTGCAGCAAAGGCCGGCGAGGCCGATGTCGTCGTCAAGGCGAGCGGCGTCGGCTTCGAAGACGATCTTCTTTTGGAGGAGGTGCTGCGTGCAGCGCGGCCCTGTGCCCTCAAGATCTTCTGGGATGTTGATGCTCCCGCAACGCTGGCTGAACTGCGCGCGGCCCCCGACCACCCCATGCGCAGGGCGCTTTTCGCCATCGATCTCGTGCTGACTTATGGCGGCGGTGATCCGGTGGTTAACGCCTATCGCGCGCTCGGCGCCCGCGACTGCATTCCGATCTACAATGCGCTTGATCCGATGACACACCACCCGATTGCACCCGATGCGCGCTTCACGGCCGAGCTCGGTTTTCTCGGCAACCGCCTACCGGACCGCGAAGCACGGGTCGAGCATTTCTTCCTCGAGCCTGCCAACCGGCTTCAGAGCGCGAGCTTCCTGCTCGGCGGCTCCGGCTGGCAGGACAAGCCGATGGCGCCGAATGTCAACTATATCGGGCATGTCTCGACGCGTGACCACAATGCCTTCAACGTGACACCGAAGGCCGTGCTCAACATCTCCCGAGAAGGCATGGCCGAAAACGGTTTCTCGCCGGCAACCCGCGTCTTCGAGGCGGCCGGCGCCGGCGCCTGCTTGATCACCGATTTCTGGGAAGGGATTGACCTCTTTCTCCGGCCGGACGAGGAGGTGCTCGTTGCCCGCGATGGCCAGGACGTTGCCGATATCCTCGCCGGCCTGACGACGGAGCGGGCGCAAGTGATGGGCCAGAAGGCGCTCACCCGCGTCCTTGCGGATCATACCTATGCGAGCCGCGCCGTTACCGTCGACGCTATCTTCCGCACCCATGCGGCCCGGCAGATGGAGACGGCCGAATGACGGGCCCGCTTGACATCGTCTTTATCGGGCTTTCACTGTCGTCCTCCTGGGGCAATGGTCATGCCACGACATTCCGAGCCCTGATCCGGGGGCTCAACGAGATGGGCCATCGGGTCCTCTTCCTGGAGCGTGACGTGCCCTGGTATGCCAGTCAGCGGGATCTCCCCGAGCCCGACTTCTGCCACCTGCACTATTATTCAAGCGTTGGCGAACTAACCGGATCGTTTGCTGGCGCAATCCGCGCGGCGGACGCGGTCATCATCGGTTCCTATGTGCCGGAAGGCGTTACGGTCATCGATGCCGTGGCGGCACTGTCGCCCAAGCGCCTCTGCTTTTACGACATCGATACGCCCGTGACGCTGGCCAAGCTTGATCGCGGCGACGAGGAATATATAGGCCTGCGACAGATCCCGGTCTTCGACGCCTATTTCTCCTTCTCGGGCGGCGAGGTGCTGACCCGGCTCGAGCGCGACTACCATGCCCGCCGCGCGATCGACCTCTATTGTTCGGTTGACGCGGAACGCTACGGCAATACGGGCGAAGCCTCCCGCTGGGATCTCGGTTATCTCGGCACCTATAGCCTCGATCGCCAGCCGACGCTGGAGCGGCTTCTGATCGAACCCGCGCGGGCGCTGCCGCATCTGCGTTTCGTGGTCGCTGGTCCGCAATATCCCGACACGGTCGACTGGCCGGAGAATGTGGAGCGTATCGAGCATCTGCCGCCGCGGGACCATCCGAGCTTCTACAGCCGGCAGCGGTTCACCCTGAACGTGACGCGCGCCGACATGATCGCTGCCGGCTGGTCGCCCAGCGTGCGGCTGTTTGAGGCGGCCGCCTGCGGCACGCCGATCATCAGCGACGACTGGCGCGGTCTGGACGAGCTTCTTCCGGATGGCGAAGCGATCTGCATCGCCCGCAGCACGGCCGATGTGATCACGGTCCTAACCGGCATGGACGAGCCGAATCGCACGGCAATCAGCAAGGCGGCCCATGCGCGCGTCATGCAGACGCATACCGGCGTGGCCCGTGCCCGGCATCTGGCGTTGGCGCTCGATCGTCTTGCGGCAACGCAGTCGGCCCGCGCCGATATGCGCGATGAGATCTCGGTATGAGGAGTGAGGAGAACACCATGTTGCAAAGAATGCGTGACGGAAAAACCAAGACTGTTCTTGTGGCCGGCGGCGCCGGCTTTGTCGGCTCCCATTTGTGCGATGCCCTGCTGCTGCGCGGTCACAAGGTGATCTGCGTGGACAGCTTTCTCACCGGATCCAGAGCCAATGTCCGTCCTCTGGAGAACCATCCCCGGTTTCGGCTGATCGAACAGGACATCTGCCATCTGTCGGAACTCGACGAGCCCATCCACCAGATCTACAATCTAGCCTGTGCCGCTTCACCGCCCTTCTACCAAGCCGATCCGGTGCACACGATGATGACCTGCGTGGCGGGAACGGGCAATCTGCTTGCGCTTGCCGAACGCCATGACGCATCCTTCCTCCAGGCCTCGACCAGTGAGGTCTATGGCGATCCCGAAGAGCATCCCCAGCGCGAGGACTATCGCGGCAATGTCAGCTGCACGGGGCCGCGTGCCTGCTATGACGAAGGCAAGCGCGCCGCAGAAGCCTTGTGCTTCGACATGCTACGGGCCGGGCGCGCCGATGCGCGCGTGGTGCGCATCTTCAACACCTATGGCCCGCGCATGCAGCCCAATGACGGACGCATCGTTTCAAACCTGCTGGTTCAGGCGCTGTCGGGCGATCCACTGACGATTTACGGAAGCGGCGAGCAAACGCGGTCCTTCTGCTTCGTGACAGATCTCGTAGCAGGCCTGTTGGCGCTGATGGATGTCAATCCTAATCCGGGCGTGCCCGTCAACATAGGGAACCCGGGCGAGTTCACGATCAATGAGCTGGCCGAGATGATCCTGACAATGGTCCCCACGGCGTCCGAAATCGTTTACCGGCCCCTGCCGAAAGACGATCCGCAGCGTCGTCGCCCGGATATAGCCCGCGCGAAGGAACTGCTTGGCTGGGAGCCGAAGATCCCGCTGTCGGAAGGCCTTCAGCAGACGGCTGATTATTTCGCTTCAGTTCTCGTCGAGACAGACCTTCGTCCGAAGACCGCAAGCGCAAAGCCACGTGCCGGTCTAACCGATTCGTTACCGATCGGAGCCTGAGGAATGGACGCCGGAAGAAAAGCAGACGATGACATGGAGCATCGGATCGCCGAACTTGGGCCCTGGTTCCAGAATATCCACGTGCAGGGGGTGCCAACCGCTCCCGATCACTTCCTGGGCGATTATCCATCCTTCAAATGGCATGGCTTCAAACAGGTGGTGCCGGAGGATCTTGGCGGGTGCAGCGTTCTCGACGTCGGGTGCAACGCCGGCTTCTACTCCTTCGAGATGAAGAAGCGTAATGCCGGCCGAGTGTTGGGGATCGACGCAGATCCGCACTACCTGCGGCAGGCTCGTTTTGTGGCAGAGCAGACGGGTCTAGACGTGGAGTTCCGCCAGATGTCCGTATACGAGGTCGGAAAGCTCGGCGAAAAGTTCGACCTCGTGATTTTCATGGGCGTGCTCTACCATCTGCGCCACCCCTTGCTTGCGCTCGACCTTCTGTATGAACATGTCGTAGGGGAACAGATGTTGTTCCAATGCCTGCAGCGCGGGGATGAACGGTTGCCGGAGATCCAGGAAAACTACGACTTTACTGAGTGGTCGCTATTCGACCAGCATGATTATCCCAAACTTTTCTTCGTGGAAGAACGCTACGCTTCTGATCCGACCAACTGGTTCATCCCAAACACGGCAGCCATGGAAGCAATGCTGCGCAGTTCAGGCTTCGTCATTGAAGCCCATCCGGAACGGGAGGTCTATCTTTGTCGCCGCGGCCAGCGGCATTATGCAGTCGAGGTGCCACCTCAAATCTGCTGAAGAAGGTGAAACAGCAGGCACTGAAACCTGCCTTCTCTGTTTTGCGAATGAGCCGGCGCAGAAGCGATCCGGGAGGTAGTGGAGGTGAACCTGCTGATGAACAATGCGCAAGACGAAAGCCCAACGACACCAGCAGCTGAGGGCCTTACGCCGGCTCTCGCCCGGAACATCGACGCAGTTATGCAGCGTCGGCGCAAAACAGCAAATGCGGCCTCATCGCAAGAACGCGCAGCCGCTGCGATTAGTCGGTTCGCGGGATCGATGCCTTTCATCTACATTCACCTCCTTCTATATGGGGGGTGGATTGTTGCCAATCTGGACTTGTTGCCGGGAGTGCCCGCGTGGGATCCGTCGCTCGTCATTCTTGCTATGGAAGCTTCGGTCGAAGCCATTTTTCTCTCGACTTTTGTCCTGATAAACCAAAATCGAATGGCGGCCGAAGACGATACACGAGCTGATCTCGATCTACAGGTGAGTTTGTTGAACGAGCACGAAACGACCCGTCTAATCGCAATGGTGGAAGCGATTGCTAAGAAGTTGGAGGTGCCGCCGATCGAGAGCGACGAGGAGCTGAGCGAGCTGAAAAAAGATGTCGCTCCCGAGGCTGTGCTGGACCGAATTGAGTCGGAGGAGAAAGGCTAGGCGTTCACGAAGGCCCCCGCAACAAAGTCTACAGGTCATCTAAGTAGCTTTGTGTGGCGAATGACGACTTCTTGCACCGAGATTGCCAAAACCGATTGAGGTTTTGACGATGTCGTGAGCATGCTCGTATCACGATATATGCCCTATGTGTTGTTAAGTAACGTAGGAGCAGCCCTGAACCGACCGGTACATTGGGCGAAACCGGATACGGTGCTCGTGAGATACGCTTCCTATACGACATGGAAGGTAGTAAAATCCTGTCGCCCTGACTCTTCGGCCTCTGTGGCCTGCCGATAGCAAACGAATTGATCTCGCGTTTGCCATTCAAAATCCCCTACAATTTTCTTGGGCCGAGACTGCCGTAGAAAGCCCAACCTGCTGACCTGCGGAGTGACGGGGGAGATCGGGCGGGGAGATGGCCGCGCTAACTAGAAATGGACCGGTTCATGTTCAACAGGGATTCCGCTGCATTCAACCGGACCAGCTCGCGGCCATTCTGATCGAGCCGGTCTTAAATGCTCGCAATCTTTCGGGAAGCAATTCACCTAACCGGAACCCGTAACGCCTCTTTTTTTGAAGTGCTTCAGCATGGAAGTCTCCTAACGTGAGGCTGATCTCTCTGCGTCGCTGCAGCGAGCAATTCACAAACCGGAAGGAGCCCGGACATATGAGAAAGATCAACAGGTGCCGTAAAGAATGTCAGCCGAGGTCCCTCAGCATTTTGGCTTCGGCCTCCAGCAAACGGGCGACCTCCTCGAGGCTCATGTGGGTGACGCACAGATGAATTGCACATTCCAGAAATCGGATCGAGGACCGCCTCAGGTACGCATCCTGCTGTTCGGCGCAGATGCGGGACAGCCGGTTATTTTCGTGCTCGCTGTTGGGCATGGTCTCCTCCGGAAGATCGGCCAACCATCGGGGCACGGGTAAGTTCCTTGGATCTCTTCGATAACGCCAAATAATCATCCCAATGGGCTGCTGCGCCGAGATGCCATAATGCTTTGGAACGGTTGGCGTCTTTGACTGTTTGAGGTTTCTATGTGTATCGAGAGATCCCACACGATGTTCAAACCGCTTGCCAGGTTCATTCTAGTCGCCGCTTTCGCCGCCGACAAACGCGCAACTACTTTGATCGGAGCTCCCGCGCGTTACGGCGCTCCCCAGCGACCCGAAGCAAGCAGCCTACTTCGGGAACCAAAGCGGTTCCCCCGGCCGATCTCGGTGTGACCAACATCCACCGGTGGCGAAGCATGTAAGACGATGCCTGGTGCATCGGCACAACGGCCGAATACCAATGGCCTAAAGATCAACCGCAACCTACGGGTCGCTGCAATGACAAGAAGTAACCATCCATCAGCCCAAAAGACCGTAGAGAGGCAGGCCGCCCGAGATCTTTTCTCGTTGGAGAAGTCACTGTTGCGGCAAGAAAAGGCAATCAGCCGGCTAATGTTCAGGGGAATGCCCATATCTGAGGAAGAAGGCAGGCTGCAAAAGACGTTGGAGGCCCTTCGGGAGCAACGTCTCACGTCAGCGGTCGCCGTTCGCCGCGCCGAACCCTAAACGCGCCAATTTGCCCCGCGCCCGCTGGACTGCCGACACCTCGCGGGTGGGATATTCCTGCTAGGATATCGCTCCGTCGAGCGGAGCGTCCTTCCTGCTCGAACGCTTTGAGCGCCAATAGATTTCGCGATCCTGGGGGCTACCATCAAGCTCATTTGAAACTGAGTGCGCAAAAAATGCATCACATCACGATGACCTCGATGACAGCGCGTGGTAATTCTTGCGGTATGACGCGACAGGAAACAGCCAGAACGCCCGCCCAATTCGATATGTTCGTCGACGCGGATGGCGCATCGCCGCTGCGATCTGCTGCCGACCTGCGCGTAAATCGTGGCAGTAACGTACGGATGGATGAAGCTGAGATGGTGGCGCATCTCACCGCAACCGGCCGCTATCGCATCCTCCGGAAACTTGAGCCCCGGGAGGTCGCAACAGTCATTCGGACCGAATTCCCATTGATGGGTATCATCCTCGACACCGAGACCACTGGCCTCAACCCCCGTAAGGATGAGATCATCGAAATCGGCGTCATCGCCTTCACCTTCAACGAGAAAGGCGCCATCGGCGACGTCACGGGAATTTACGGCGGCTTACAGCAACCGAGCGGGCCTATCCCTGGCGAGATTACCAGGGTCACCGGCATCACCAGCGAAATGGTGGCGGGTGAGGTTATCGACATAGTGGCGTTGCGGTCCCTGATCGATCCAGCCGATCTGATCATCGCCCATAATGCCGGGTTCGACCGTCCGTTCTGCGAGGCATTTTCACCCGCGTTCTCCAGCAAGGCATGGGCCTGCTCTAATGCCGAGATTGACTGGTCATCACGCGGCTTCGAGGGTACGAAACTGGGCTACCTGATCGGTCAAGCGGGATACTTCCATGACGGTCACCGCGCCGTCGACGACTGCTTTGCGCTGCTCGAAGTCCTTGATCGTAAGGCACAAGCAGATGATCTCACGCCGTTCGCTGAACTATACAGGGCAAGCCAGCGGTCGCGGGTGCGTATCTTCGCCGAGAACAGTCCCTTCGATTTCAAGGATCATCTGAAAGCACGCGGCTATCGATGGTCGGACGGAAGCGAAGGGCGGCCGAAGTCGTGGTGGATCGAGGTGGATGAACCCGACTTAGAAGATGAGCTGCGCTATCTCCGCGCCGAGATCTACCAATATCCCGAAGCCGACCTGCCAACCAAATTCCTCACGGCGTTCGATCGTTTTAGAGCCTGAGAGCTCCGCAGCATCGTCGCCCGAAAGGGAGGTGAATTGGTGCACGGCCCTCCCAGAAGGGCGGATGCACGAGAGCTGGCGTGTGGTGAAGCAGCCCATATATCTGTTTCAGGTCCTGAAGACTAATCCGTAAGGTCAAGGCTCGGAATTTTAAAATCCCAAGTCAAACTTGGTAGTCACAGGTTCACATCCCCTCAAGACACAGGGTCCCCCGCGCTTTTATGTGGCGCTGATGATCCAAATGAGGGAGCTGTGCTGAAGGACGACCTGAGGGGAGACATAACGTCAGGGAGAGCGGGGCGGCCGAGCGACTTGGACAGGTGACTTCATATCGATCTCCAGATGAGGGTAGGGGATGGAAATGCCGGCTTCCTTGAACGCATCCCATAATGCCATGAGGACCTGGCCACGGACGTTTGTCAGGCCGTTATTTGGGTCGGAAATCCAAAACCGCAGTTTGAAATCAAGCGACGAAGCGCCGAACGCTGTCAACCAGCAAACCGGCTTGGCGTAATCGTTCTCGACACGCGGGACGGACGATGCGGTCTCGATCGCCAACCGAACCACCTCGTGCGGATCGCTGTCGTACGATGTGCCGAACACGACATCAATCCTGACAAAGTCGCTGGAGAATGACCAATTTACGACCTTCTGGGAGATAAAGTCTTCATTTGGTATAAGGTACTCCTTCCCATCCCGCGTGATGACCGAAACAAATCTCGACCGCAAATCACGAACGGAGCCGAACGTATCGCCGAGCGTGATCGTATCTCCGGGCTTGATCGACTTGTCGAGCAGAATGATGATTCCGGATATGAAGTTCGATACGACCTTTTGCAGGCCAAAACCGATACCGACGCCCACGGCACCGGAAAACACGGTTAGCGCTGTAAGATCGACGCCGGTTGCGGTCAAAGCCAAAACAGCAGCAACAACGATTAAGCCGATCTTGATGAGCTTGCTGATGAGCACCTTGAAGGAAGGTGACAGATCGTTGGAGCGCTGAATCCGATGGGAGGCGACCTTCGCGATAAAACTTGCGAGCCAGACGAGGACTGTCACAAGAAGGAGGGTTTTCAGTATGATCAACAGGGAGAGACGGACAGCCCCGAGGTTGATGGAGGCGCTATCGAGCGCTGTGAAGATTGGGCCATCCAGCCCAAGGACGTTGAGGGCTATGTAGATCCAAATCGCCATTGCGGCGATTTTCGCCAAAGTTCTGTTTCGAATAATCCGCGTCAGCACGGAGGCTGCCAGCCAGGCGGCGCTCAAGATCAATGCCACGGACACAAGCCAACGGTTCTCCTCAGGAACCTGACGCTGGAGAAACGCTTCGGCGACGCCGAGCCACACGACCAGGAAGAGCCATCGTAGCCGACGAAGGAAAGCAATTGCTACGCGCAAGAGGTCGGGATTGCCCCGGATATTTCGAGCTCTGCCTTCGAAAAACGGCTCGATCCGTCTTGCGAGCAGCGTCGAAATCGCAAACACCAGAGCGATGACAACGATTTGGATGGCTGTCCACTCGTTAATCAGGATAGCCTTCAGCCAAGCTAATGCACGATCGGATGTGATAGACAGGTCCATTTCAAACCCCGCGGCTGCAGACTTATAACGGTCCGGCGGCTGGTTTGTTCGGGAGCGCGGCGTATTTGAAGCTGGTGGAATCAAGCGTGACGATCGCAGAGACTTCTAGGAAGACAAATTCTCTGCCGAGTGCGACGGAAGCTCGTTTTTCGTTCGTGTAATGCCCGACGCGAACCTGCCGGGCGAACCGAAAGCGAGGAGATCATGAAGAAGATCATTTCAGCAGCTGAGGACTTTGTTAGTCGTTGGCGCGACTTCAATCCTGAGGCAGGGCCCGACGAGGCGCGAAACTACCAGCTTGGATCGCCTCTGTGCTGGAGCCGAGACCCTATAAGGTCGCTGCGGTAGCGCTGGCCAACAAAATAGCGCGTACAATATGGGCGCTCCCGGTCAAAGGAGGGACGTATCAGACTCCGGCAGTCATGATGAAGGCATAGACAGAATTCCCGGCGGTATGTGCCGGGATAGCGGCAAGGTACAACAGCGTGATGAACCAATGGAACGCAACCCCAATATCGATCGGACCGTGTGATTCAGGGCGCCGTAGAGCGTGTGAGATTGATTAGGCGATCGACATTGCGGACTTCATCGTGGCCAGCGGGCTATACCGCATCAACAGGCCGAACATATGAATGCACCGTCCGATGGTGAACTACGAGGAAAATACCTTGTTGACCGGGCCGTTCCGCATAGGAATCATACACCGTCGCCAAGATGAACCCCGTTTATGGGGACACTGCCTAGTTCCCGATGGCCCCTGATCGCCCAAACCATACGCCCAGCAGTGCTGCAAGAGACACAATGACGAGACATCCGCTGACAATGAGGAGCAGGATGCTTGGTATTTTCCTGACATCGGGTTCAGGGGGAGGCGGGCCCGGCCGAAATTCCCGCAGAACGGCGACGATGAAGCAAAAAGCGCTGAAAAGGACTAGAATGGTGCCGGTGGTAACGATGAGAAACTCTGGAACAACTGCTGCCAAGAGAGCTTTGGCACCGAGCCCACTTGCAAGGGCTGTCAGTCCAGTCCGCATCCATGCTGCATAGGTACGTTCAGCCGCATAAATCATCGGGCGGCCGCGAGCACCGTCCGGCGGTCTGGTTCCTGTGTCGCTCTGTCGTCGCTCATAGGCCGAACGACACGTCAGAAGAGGAACGATCTAACTCGTCTTGTCGATGGCGCTGACTGCGCGACGACGACGTCAAGAAAGCATCAAGTTCGTCTCTTTTCGGGCCAAACCGGGCAATGTGGCGAACCGCCTGCTGCCGGCTGATCCCATAGCGGTCAGCGAGTTCTTCCGCCGTGTACTCTTTATCGGACATAACAATCTCCTTCGCTGAGATAACCCGCGATTGAGGTCCCAGTTCCAGCACGCGGGACTTGCCGCCAACTCATTGATTCGAGGTTGATCTGATATTCCCGCGCGGTCTCACGGAGCCGGAAATCGTATCGGCCGTTTTGGACCTACATCGTGCGGGGACAATTCAATTGAAGAACATGAGCTCGTGCATCACCAAGCCATCACTGTGGTTTTGGGTGATTACCCCCGTGCATGGCTGCAAGATTCACTGCGGATTATGCAGCGGAGGGCAAGACGTCCGGGCTATCCGAAGCGTTGTTCCTGATTCAAATCATCATCCTCGTTGTGATCGGAAGGTTGCTCGGGAAGCGATGGTCCGCATCGGACAACCATCGATCGTGGGCCAGATCATCGGTGGCATCCTCCTTGGCCCCTCGGTGTTTGGGCTGCTCCTGCCGGACACACAGGCCGCTCTCTTTCCCGATGCGGAAGCTCAGAAGTCGATGGCGGATGCGGTCGCGCAGCTCGGCATCCTGTTCTTGCTGCTGCTGGCCGGCATGGAGACAGATCTCGGCCTGGCCCTGAGGCTCCGGCGAGCGGCCGCAGGCGTTTCACTGACGTGGTATTATTGTGCCGTTCGCGCTGGGCTTCGCGCTTGGTGAACTTGTCCAGGCCAACCTGCTTCCGGATCCGAACGCGCGGCTTGTCACTTCTCTGTTTCTAGGGACCGCCTTGTCGATTTCATCCGATAAGATTGTTGCCTCTGTGGTGCGCGAAATGGATTGCCGATCTCGGAAGAAGATTGTTCGATGCGTCCCATCGCGGAAAGGGCTTTGCGGATGATCTCACCCGACTGTTCGGCACCATTGCGGGTACGGTTCACCAAGTCGCCCGCTTCTTGCGCCGTCTGGTGGAGTCCTTGACTGTCGTGGTGATTTTCGTCCAGTGCTGCCGCAGTCTCTTCCACGGCCGCTGCCTGTTGCTCAGTCCACTTGGCGAGGTCATCGGCGGCCGATTTGATCGCCTTGGCGCCTGCATCTATGCTTCGAGCATTCTGCGCCACATGGCTCAGGGTCTGCTGCGGCTTTTCGGCCGAAGCGTTAAAATCGTTGCGTGCGCCGTCCAGGTTCCGCGAAAACCTGACCAATACGATGAGAAACGTCACCATTCGCGCGCTTGGAGAGGCCTGCACCTTTGCAATTCGCTTGATTTATCTCAAATCATAACTGTTCCGCTGACAGATTAGGCATCTTGAATAGCTAGCGAAAGGTGGCGGCCGATGAAGCTTTCCGGCAGGCCGAGTTCGCGGCCGAAGCCACATTCCTCATCTGGAGATTTGCATCGATAGGTTCTAATGTTCGATGCTACGCTGCCCGGTCTGCGATTACCGGACTTTTTGCAGCGATCTCTCTACCGCAAGCTCAACCCGCACCTCACCCCTGGTTACTGACAACTGACGCCGGCCAAAGATGCGGGAACCAATGGCCGCCGATCATCCCGGTAAGGATAAGCCCCAATCCACCGTACAGTGTAGCCGCCCATGAGAACCCGACGCTGTCGATCAACGGTCCGGACACCAGGAGGCCGATTGGCAGACCGTAAACGGCCTGCATCCTGATCCCCATGATCCGGCCGAGCAGATCGGGATGCACCCCGCGCAGCAACAGGACAGACAACGGCAGGAGACATAAGATGGAGGCCGCACCGATCATCGCAAGGACAACCAATCCTATGAGCATGCTTTCAGTCTGACCGAGCAATAATACCAGGCAATGCCATACGGCGCCGAAGATCAGCATCATCCGGGCCGGTCGCACGGAATGGCCCAAGTGGCCAAGCAGCAACGAGGCCGCCAAAGCTCCGACGCCGGTTGCGGCTGTCAGATAGCCCAAGCCGGCATGGCCAGCCTGATACACTTCACGTGCGATGTAGGGCAGAAGGCCCAAGGTGAACGGGAACGCCATCAGGTTCACCAGAAAAGCCAGGAGCATCGCCGCAAGGTGGGGCGGAGAGTTCCCTAGAGCCCTCAGGGCATCAATGAAATCCTTTACTGGCGTGAATGGCAGCACAACTCCGCCGGCCGGGGGTTTGGAAGATGGTTGATGGATGCTGACCATCAAGGCTGCGCTGGCGAGATAAAACACGACAATGAATGGGTAGGCCCATTGGATGCCGAGGAGGGCAACCACACTCGCGCCGGTCAATGCTCCGACAATCCGGGCAGAATCGGTGGTGATCCGCGACAGGCTGATCGCGCTCATGAGGCGGTCACCTGCCACCATCCGGGTTGTCAGCACGTTTCGCATGCCCATGTCGGAAGGCCGTAGAAGGCCAGCGAGCCCGGCTATGACAAGAGCTGACAGCGGCGAAAGGGTACAAGTTAATGCCAAAACCGCAATCACTACCGCCAGCAGTGCATACGTGGTCCGCATGCAAAGAATCACGTTGCGATGCCCCAGTCGATCGCCGGCTAGACCAAAGGCAGGGGCGATCAGCGTTCCGAAATACTGCAGCGAGGCAAAGAGTGTGAGCAACGGAACTGAGCTCGTCTCAATGAAAATGAACCACCCTAAAATAATAGTTTCCATCTCCGTCGCGCAGGATGTCATCAGATCAGAGGACCATTGGAAACGGTAATTACGAACCCCAAACGGAGAAAGCATGGAGGGCCGTTCAGTCATCTTCATCTACTCGCGAACTACCCGCCCGATTAAAATTGCCGCTTGCCGTCGTTCAGCTTCCGAGTAATGCCCGGAACTGAATTGGGGATTGGCGGCCGCGACTAGCCGCCAATAGATGAGCAGGCTGCTCTATACTCGTGCAGCCAAAGCGGGACGACGGGATCCCATCTTGAGCAAAAAGTAGATCGCCCCGCCGATCGCCACTCCGAAGAACCAGCCGTAGGTGCCCCACCACGATGGCAGGATCGACGTGAAGGTCGGCAGGATAGAGGAGAACAACGCACCTATCGCCAAGGCGATGAAGGCTGCAGCGTGCCAACCGTTCTGATAGCGGAACTCTCCGGCCTCACGGTAGAGCGCGCCCACATCCATTTGGCTGCGGCGGATCAGATAATAATCCACCATCATGATCCCGAAAATTGGCCCCATTGTTGAGCCGATGAAGTTCACGAAATGGGCAGCTCCCGTTTCCCACGGCGCGAACGGATACAGGAGCAGCGCAGTTAGCGCGGCGATATATCCGCCCCGCTTGAAGCTGATATGCCGTGGGAAGACATTCGCAAAATCGAAAGCCGGAGACACGAAATTGGCGACGACGTTGATACCAAGCGTTGCTACCGCGAATGTCAGAGCGGCGAGAAGGGCCAGCAACCAGCTGTCGAACTTTGCGGATATCTGCTCGGGGTGCAGGAGAACCTCGCCGTAAACGGCAAAGGCTGCCGTTGTCGTGACGCCGGCAACGAGGCAAAAGGCGAGCAGATTGATCGGCAGGCCCCAGAGATTACCTTTGCGAAGCGCCTTCTCACTCGTCGCATAGCGTGAGAAATCACAGAAATTGAGATAAAGCGCTGCGAAATAGGTGATCCAGGTGGCAGCGACCGCCGCCAGCGCCGTAAACGAGCCAGGCTCGCCCGGAACGCCGGCGTCCTTGGTCCTCTCGATCAGTATTTCGCGTGGTATTTCCGATCCGAAAGAAAACGTGCCCGACTTCACCACCAGGTAGACTGCAAGGATCAGCATCATGACCCACACGGCTGGACCGGCCCAGTCCTGGAATTTACGGACCGTCTCCATCCCGCGCTGGATGATCAACAACTGCAACGACCACACAATCACGAAGCAGATCAGTTCCAGCGTCGAGTGACCGAGCATGTGGCTGTTCTGATGGAAGGCAAGCAGTCCGTCGTTGCGGATCAATAGCGCAACAATTGCACCAGAGGCCGCAGCGGTTTGCGCTCCATACCAGAAGCAGGCGACGATCGCGCGCACAAGCGCTGGCACGTTGGCGCCGAATGTGCCGAATGACGCGCGGGCAAGGACGGGAAACGGCACGCCGGTGCGGACCCCCGCGTTGCCGACCATGCTCATGAGGACGAAGATCACCAGCGACCCGATACCGATCGCGATGACGAAGTTGATGAAGCTGCCGCAAAGAAGAAACAGGCTGGCGGCGAGATAGTACCCCCACAAGCTATGAACGTCGGACGTCCAGACGTTGAAGATACTGAAGGCGCCCCACTTGCGTTCCTCTGCAGGTGCAAGATCCTCGTTGTACAATGATGGTGACGTATTGCTGACTCTCACGACTTCCCTCCCGTGCGCTCCTCCAAGCAGGACATAATTGCTCGATTATTGTGCAACTGACAATTTTTATTCTCGCAAATTGCCGTCTCTGGGGCTGTATGCACAGATATATGGCGTTCAACCAGATGATGGTGCACACCTCTCGGGCGGCCAAAAATGCAGCATAACGATAAGCCACCCGACCTGGCGTGGTAGATCTGGTCCGCGGACAAGCGACGCTTATCTTCATTTCTAATCACGAAGCGCGGGCTACAGATAGCCGGGTCAAGCAGATAACAGCGCCAAAGACAGCGAAGCCAGCGCCGGTGCCGATAGACAACTGAGCTGCGTCCACGCCGCGCGCCAAGAAGATCAAGGCAACGATGGCAGAGCCCAGCGACCATCCGATTGTCCTTGCGACGGCCACCGTGGCACTGGCTGCGCTATTGCGTGCCGGGGGACCAGCCGTCATCAACACAGTGTTGTTCGGCGCCCGGAAGAACCCGAACCCGATACCACAAATCGCCATTCGCCAAGCGATCTCGTAGTTGCCTACCGATGGTGGCATCGTAGCGAGAAGAAAGAGACCGGCTGCCAAGATCGTCAACCCGAGACTTCCGAGTATCGACGCGGGGTAGCGCCTGGATAGTCGTCCCGCGACGGGCGCGGCGAAGGCAACGAGTACAGGCCAAGGCGTAATCAGCAGCCCAGTTTAGACTGTCGATCGGTCCAGCACCGTTTGAAACAGAAAAGGAAGGGAAACGAACGGCATGATGTGCGCCGTATAGGAGCAGATCGATGTCGCGGCAGAAAGTGCAAAAACCGGATACCCGACAGGTCAAGCGGCAGCATCGGCGCCACTCGACGGCGCTGTTGCAGGACGAGAACGGATAGACAAATCAAGCCGGCAAAGATCTGGACGAGGCTTGCCGTTATGCGGTCGCTGCTCATATTCCCGACACCAATCACGGCCATGCCGAGTCCTGCATCGTTCAACAGCGCACCTGTGTAGTCGAACTTCTTAGCTACGCCGGGAGTGGCTAGTGACATCGCCAGAAACAGCGGGACGGTGATGAGGCAGATCGGCAGTTGACGAGAAAAGCCAGTGCCGCGATGCGACCGACAAGATCCAAGCTGCAATCGTGGGCCCGAGGGCCGCCGATGCGGCAAAGACAAGCGCCAGCGCTGCGAAGCCGTCACCAACGAGGTGACGCGGATAGATGGATCGGATGATCGCCGGGGAGAGGGCAGCCACGCCTGCTCCTCCAATACCTTGAATGAGGCGCGCAGCGATCAAAACCTCCAGGTTTGCCGATAGAGCGCAGGCTAGAGAAGCGAGCGTGAAGACAACGAGACCGGAGGAATAGATGCGCGTCAGGCCAAAGATTTCATCGAGCGACGCCGCCGGTAGCAGACAAACCGCCGCCGCTAGCTGGTAGATGTTGACGATCCAAATCGTGGCTGCCTCTGACGTATCGAGGCTGTGGGCGATCGACGGCAGCGCAATGTTTGCGATCGCGGCATCGAGGTTGGTAAGGGTCGTTGCCAACAGAATGCACGCGATCACCCAGTGCCGCTGAGGCGTCATCAACCCATCGCTAGTTCAATGGCGAACTCGTTCGCGCACACATCCGTTGATCTATACAGCAACTGGTGGCTCGTCTGGTTGGCCGGTAGCGCGGAACACTGCTTACGACCTAGCTAGCGGTGAGATTGTGAGCTTGGTCCTCTAGAGAAGCAATTACCGTGGGTCGCTGACGGGCGACTGGTGTTTCCCGCAGATGGTCCTATTTGAAGGGAAGTTCTCTCACGCGTGAGAGCCCACGATTTCAGGGAGTTCAATTATGAAGTTCGGGCAATTCTGCGGTCTGATCGCTGATGAAATGGACCTTCAGCATAGTGACTTCCTGTTAGGCGCGGAGATCCTTTTTGCCCTAGACCCGGCCGGGGCAGCTGGAGAGAACATTCTATCGCTGCCGGACCGTCCGGTATCAGCCAAAGACGCGGCGCTGCTGATTTGCCTCGTCGTTGCCATGGATCAAGGGCATGTCGACCCTTCGCAGTCTGCTGAGGCCGCGGACGATGTCTCTGCCAAGGGGCAAAACCTTTCAACACTGGTTGACGCCATTGAGAAAGGTGAGCGGGCGGTCCTGGACATCTCCGGCCGTTTCGACGCCCAAGTCATTATCCCCCGAAAGCTGACGGCGAAGATTTCACCGCTGGTCCAGGGAGGGGTGGTTGCGCACCTCAGATCGGTTTAACGGTTAAAAGATGGGCCGTCCACGTCTGGTTCCCGACAGAGCTTTTCCAGCCTACGCGTATCTGCCGGGCCGGCATCCGCATCCTGTTCGCGATCCAGCAGGACATAGTTATCAAATACAGCCTGTCCATGTGGTCGCCAGGGTTGGATCGGAGGAGTTCTCCTGGGGCGCAGACCTGTTCAACCACGGCTACTACTGGGAAGCCCATGAGGCTTGGGAAGGGCTGTGGCAGGTAGCCGACAAGAGCAGCGAAATCCGCTCTCTATTGAAGGGCCTGATCCTGCTCTCAGCCGCAGGCGTAAAAATCAGAGAGGGCAAGCGTCCTGCAGCCGGGCGCCACGCAGGACGCGCGGCGGTGTTGTTTCGATGCCTGGGGAAGGTTCAGCAAGATGATTTTGAACGAGGGCTCGGCCTTCGGCTGAAAATGCTTGCTGACTACGCGGCGGTAACCGCAGCCGCTCCACGGATATTGCTGGGAACCCACGGGGGTCAGCCTGAGCCGGTCTTTGAGTTCATCCTCGGACGCGAATTTACGCCCACGAAACCACTTGGCGCGGGCAGAAGTGCTCAAGGCATCTGATCGGCAACTAGCCGGCAGGTTTCGGGCGTGTCCGGGGCTTCGCCTTCTTTGGCGCGCTTATTCCAAGTTCTCGGTTCAGCTTTTTCAGCGCGACTTTGCGCGTTCGCCGGATGCCTTCGGCCTTTTCACGGGCTCGTTTCTCGGAAGGCTTTTCATAATGCTCCCGAAGGCGCATCTCTCGAAACACGCCTTCCTGCTGCAACTTCTTTTTCAGAAAGCGCAAAGCCTGATCAACATTGTTATCCCGCACCAGAACTTGCAAGCCGTGCTCCTATCTATCCGCCGCTGGCCATCCATACGCGGACGGCTGGCCGCTTGCAATATCAACCCAGGAGCCGGAAACTCTATTGACCAGATGCAGCTAAGAAACATTGGCAGCGCCCGATTTCGAGACATTCTCGGTTTCAATGAACCACAGCTAAAGCAGCAATACCTGCTTCACCGGCTGCCCGTATCATGGCCTCTCTTAGCCGACCGGGTTCGGTCAGCCCGACGATGACGTCGAGACAAATCTTGATGGCGTCGTAAAATTGCTCGCCATCGTCCACAGGCCAATAGCGCAACAAGACTTCAGCTGCACGCGCAGTGCGAAAGACTGCCCGGTTGTTCTTTTCAGCGAAGAATAAAATTATCGGCTCAAACCGCCGGGAGGAATCCCACTTCATGGCGCCTGGCCCCACAGGACAATTCAAGATGGTAATCGGTGATTTCTACCACATCCGTTGGATAAAAAGAGATCATCAAACCCTGCGTTGGGGCGCAGGCTGTGAAGCGAGTTTTCGAACCTCAGGACCGAGAAGCCTGTTTGCGGGTTTTCTGGCGGCGCGATGGTCGCAAAAGGCAGGACCCGGCGAGCGTCTAGGACTAAGGGTTCAATCATTCCGAACCGTTCCGGTTCGTCTGATCTACAACGTGGAGTAACTTTCGCACAGCCTGCGACGTACAACGATAAAGAATGAAACCATGGTGTGAAGTCGGTGTTGACAGCGAGATCGACAGCAATGCTACGACGACTGTGATAGCCCAGGTGGATGTGCGGTCAATCCGATCTCGCCAGCTGGTCATCCTGCCCGTGCCACCCCGGTAGTAGTGGATGACTGCATTGACCTTCTCAGATGAAGTCACCGGCAGAGGCGGGCCAGTCCGGTGTTCGATATCAGTTTAAGTTCCCGGTTACGCTTCGATCAACGTTTCCATGGTCCAAATCCTCCAAAGCCGCATGTTTTAAAAGCCCAGTTTTTCGGCCTATATCGGCCAGACAAGCAGTAGCATCGGAACGCTCACGATGAGAACGATGAAGGACAGGGGCAGTCCCAAACGGGCGTAGTCGCCGAACCGGTATCCACCAGGACCCATCACCAGGGTATTGCACTGATGCCCGATAGGCGTCAGAAAATCACAGCCGGCGCCGATGGCGACCGCCATCAGAAATGCGTCCGGCTGAAACCCCAGCTTTGACGCGAAGGTGGCAGCGATCGGGGCCATAACCAGAACGGTAGCCGCGTTGTTGAGAAACGGTGTGACCGCCATGGCCGCGACCATGATAAGCGCAAGAGCACCATAGGACGGTAACATCTCGGCCGTCCGCGACAGCAAGTTGGCGATGACATCCGTCGTTCCGGTGGTTTTCAGCGAGTCACTGATCGGAATGAGTGCTGCAAGCATGATCAGGATTGGTGCGTCGAGATGGCGATACACCTCACGCAGGGGCAAGGACCCGCTCACAACCATAAAGAACGCGGCCGCGAAAAAACCGGCCGCAACGGGTACTCCACCGAACGCCGTTGCGGCCATCGCAGCGGCAAGGATGAGGACAGGGAGGATGGCGTTTCGGGCACTGCCCAGTTTTAGATCTCGTTCGACGAGCGGCAGGCATCCCCATTCGCGCAAAAGATCAGGTAGGGCTTGCAGATCTCCCTGCAGCACGACGACATCGCCGTTGCGGATCTTGATCTCTCCTAACCGTTCCGTGAAACGTTTGTCACGACGGCTGACCGCGAGAAGATTGAGGCCGGTATTGTCGAAGAGCGAAACGTCTTTCGCGCTGAGGCCGATAAGACGTGAATGCTCGCCGACAATCGCTTCGACAGAGGTGATGTCCTTGGCCTCATCCGGCGCGACCACGCGATCGGACAGCTGAAGCTTGGCCTCACTGACGATTTTGTCGAGCGCGCTTTGCTCACCCTCGATGATCAGAAGGTCGCCGTCTTTCAGAATGGTATCAGGAAGCGGGGTTCGCTTTTGACCCCCTTCGCCGATGATTGCCGTGACCATCGCGTCGCCACCACCCGGTTTCTGTAGCCAACTCACCGACTGGCCGATGGCCGAGGACGTTATCCGGGCCTCGGTCGTATAATTCTTGATCTTAACGGCCTCATCCATTGAGGCCTCCTGCCGCGCTCGTTCTGGAAGCAGTTTGTAGCAGAGGCCCAGAAAGAGAACGCCTGTGACCGTAAGCGCCAGCCCGACCGGAGTGTAGTCGAACATGGTGAACGGCTGCCCGGTGATCTCTTCACGAACCCGCGACACGATGATGTTCGGCGATGTTCCGATCTGCGTCATCAGTCCGCCGAGGAGAGACGCAAACGACATCGGCATCAAAAACATGGACGGCGACACGCTCGACTTCCGGGCCATCTGCATGGCGACCGGAATCATGATTGCGAGGGCGCCAATATTTTTGATGAACGCGGATAGCACGGCGACGATAAGCACCAGAATGATCAGCTGCGTCCGCGGGCCGCGCCGCTCCGGCGACAGCCGCCGCAACGCGACGTCCATAAGGCCTGATCTTGAAATGGCGGCGCTGACGATGAGCGCGCTACCGACAATAATGACGATATCATCTGAAAACCCCGAAAAAGCGTCATGTGCCGGTACAATACCCAAGGCGATTGCCGCCAGTAGGGATCCGACAGCGACCACATCGTACCGATATCGCCCCCATACGAAAGCGCCCATCATCAAAGCGATGATGAGAAGAGAAAGCCATTGATCTGTGCGCATGTTTGCATCCTGATGGGTGCTACCAAACGCGCGAGACGCGAATTAGATGCCGCGGGTCGGCACGATTTCCGCCGCCGGGATAACTAACGTCTTCGGTTACGTTGGCTGACCGCCTATTCGACTCGCTTACGCTACACAAGGCGATTTCGAGCGAGACGGTTATCAGATTGAACGCATCTGTAGGTCCAATAAACCCACCGGAGATCGGCGCGGCCTGTGCAATATCTCTGACACCGCGACAGGGATCAGGTTTGCGGGTCTTAGACTCAGAAAGAAGGGTGCGAAATCGGACGGGAGTCTAAGAGCGCGCTAACTGCTTGCGGCACGCGAAGCAAATTGCCTATGATGCTAATGGGCGGAGCAGCAGGGGCCTGGGTGGCATTCTCGTCTTATGATACATTACAGCCAGCAGATCTCCGCTTCCTCCGAGCGGTGTTGGACGAGGTCTGCGGTGAGAGATCAATTTCGCTCGATCTTCCAGACGCGGCGACGATCGCGCGCGACCTCGTGAACAGGTATCTGTTCAGAGTGAAGCACCAGTTCAACTGAAGAGGATGCTCGAACCGCTAACAGCTGAGGTGTGCTTCGGCTGATCGCCTGCGTGTCCGCATGGCGCCGGTCCAATCATTCGGCCGTAGCTCCAGCTATTGCCAGCCGCTATGCGCGCGACGGTCCCCTCCCTGCTTCACGATCAGGACTACTGCCGCAAGGCAAGACGCTGTCTTGTTGTCCCTCGGACCTCGACGACTGCCAGAATGCGTGAACAG
This sequence comes from Neorhizobium populisoli, assembly GCF_019430945.1. Classification (GTDB taxonomy): domain Bacteria; phylum Pseudomonadota; class Alphaproteobacteria; order Rhizobiales; family Rhizobiaceae; genus Neorhizobium; species Neorhizobium populisoli. Next base: position 124,220 of record NZ_JAHYCB010000011.1, read on the forward strand.
TTCAAATACGCATGGGTCATCTAATCTCTGGGCTGGAACAAATGGCGCAGAATTGTCTTGAATGGGTTGTAGCCGCGGCGGCGTTCGCCGCACGACATCTTTTCTCAACCGGAGATTCACCACATGGCGACCAAGACATTGGAAGACCTTTTCATCGACGGCGTGAAGGACATTTACTACGCCGAGCGCAAGATCGTTGCGGCGCTGAAGAAGATGATCCGCGGCACGCAGTCGCAAGAATTGAAGGCAGCCTTCGAAACTCATCTTCAGGAGACAGAGGGCCAGGTCGAGCGCCTCGTGCAGGTCTTCGAGATCCTCGGCAAACCTGCTCGTGGCAAAACCTGCCCGGCCATCGACGGTATTGTCGAGGAAGGACAGGAGATCCTGGAGGAATTTAAGAACTCTCCGGCGCTTGATGCCGGTCTGCTGGCCGCCGCTCAGGCTGTCGAGCACTATGAGATCGCTCGGTACGGCACGCTTCGTAACTGGGCGCGCGAGCTTGGTAAGGAAGACGTTGCCCAGCTCCTCGAACAAACTCTGGCCGAGGAAGAGAAGACCGACGAACTGTTGACACAGCTGGCCGACGCCAAGGTCAACAGGAAGGGCAAGTCGAAGGCAGCTTGATAACGGCTGGAGCGGTACCGCTTGAATGCCGCTCCAGCTCCTTCTTGGGATGCCTTGGATGGGCGGGCGAAATGTCTCGAACCGACGGATTGTGTCATCGATTTCGCTCAGTCGCTTCGTCCTCGCGCCGTTCTGCAATAGGATGTGACCATGCGTTTCGCTCGAGATAACGGACTGACGATCGTTCTTGTCGTTTTATCGCTGCTGACAGTCGCGGGCATGCTTTTGACTGGCTGGAGCGTTTACAACGAAGAGCTCGCCGAGCATGGAGCCGAGCATCTTGCGCTTTCAAGCTACGCTCTCTCTGGCCATTTTCTATCCGCCATCTTCGAGAACTGGGAGAGCGAGTTTCTCCAGATGTCGGCTTACGTGATGCTGACGGCTATACTCTTCCAGCGCGGCTCGGCGGAATCGAAGGATCCTGACAAACCTGCCTCACAAGACGGAGACCCGAAACTGAAGCAAGGTGATGCAAAGGCCCCAGGGCCGGTCCGGACTGGTGGCATCTCACGCGCCGTTTACTCGTACTCGCTAGGGATCGCGCTAGCGCTCCTATTCATCCTGAGCTTCCTGCTGCATCTTCGGTACAGCGCTGAGGACGCCAACGCCGAGGCACTCATGCATGGCGAGCCGGCTTTACCGATCCTACAGCATCTTGGAAGTGCGCAATTTTGGTTCGAGTCGTTTCAGAACTGGCAGTCCGAGTTTCTGTCGACGGCGGTCCTGGTCGTCCTGTCGATCTTTTTGCGCTTCAGAGGATCACCGGAGTCCAAACCTGTGGCCGCGCCGCATTCGGAGACGGGCAGCTGAAGCGAGAGGCAATAGGTCTGACTAGCAGACGGGTGTTGGCGTTCAGAATGCAGATAACTCGGGAGGCCGCTATTTCCACGATACCCACCAAAAAACCGGTCGTTGTGATCACGGGAGCATCAGCCGGTGTCGGACGAGCTGTAGCGTTGCAATTTGCCAGGCATGGATGGCGCGTCGCCCTTATGGCACGGGGGAAACACCGGCTTGAGGCGGTGGCGTCAGAAGTTCGGGCAGCCGGCGCCGAGAGCCTCGTGCTCCCGGCCGACGTTGCGGATGCCGAGTGTGTGGAGGCTGCGGCATCTACGGTCGTAAATAGGTGGGGGAAGATCGATGTCTGGATCAACAACGCGATGGTCACCGTTTTTGGGCCAGCCGAGAGTATAGCCCCCGACGAGTTCAGGCGAGTTACCGAGGTCACCTACCTTGGTCAGGTTCACGGAACTCAAACGGCTTTGAAGCACATGCGTCAGGTTGGTGGAGGGAGGATCGTTTGCATCGGGTCGGCTTTGACTTATCGATCCATACCGCTACAGTCGGCCTATTGTGGAGCGAAAGCAGCAATTCGGGGATTTGTCGACGCGCTGCGCTGTGAGCTTCTTCATGAGGGCTCGCCTATCATGATCACCATGATCCATCTCCCAGCAGTGAACACGGAGCAATTCAGCTGGGCTCGCTGCAAGATGGATCGCGAGCCGCGTCCTGTTGCGCCGGTTTTCACGCCGGAGGCAGTGGCCGACGAAATCTATCGGGGTGCTCTCAGTGCCCCACGTGAGCTCTGGGTAGGGCGTCCAACGGTCAAGGCCATCCTTGCTGGCCTCATCCTCCCTGGCCTCACCGACAGGCTGGCGGCCCGTACCGCTTTCGAGGGACAGCTCGATGGGAAGCTTAAACAATCCCGGCGGCCGGACAACCTGTTCGACGCAGTGGATCCGTCCGCAGTGTCGGGTGGCCGGTTTGGCGACGAGGCGTCACCGGCGGTCGGATCCGTTTCAGGATCGAAGGCTCGCGCTGCTTTGGCAGTCGGAATTGGCACGATGATGTTGGCCGCCGTTTTAGCAAGCCGGCGTCTGAGAATCCGGTGATCCCTGCTATAGTTTTACCTACAGTCGGATTAGGATGTGAAGAGATGGAGAGGTCATGACAGATATCCGTATCAAGGGGAGGGGCAGCAGAGAAGCCCTTGAAGAGCACCTCGCTGAACTTGACAAGGTTGAGCTACCCGACCCGCTCGAAGATACTGAACCGGACCTTGATGCCGCCGCTAAGGAGATAGCGTGGTTGCGAAAAGAGGTCGCCGATCTGCGCGAACAGGTCCTCACAACTCACGGACGAACAAGGAGCATGGTTCGAAGCCGAAGCCACAAGCGCTTGGGGCTCCGAATTGCCGTGGTGATCGCCTCTGTACTTGCTTTTTCGAGGATGGCTTAGCGGCCCACTAGTGATGCCGCGAGCAATCTCCATTCAAAGGAGCTGTCTCAGTAGCTTAGCCCTTGTAGGCGACTTTGACGTGGCGACTTATCCAGGGGTCGACCGCTACTCGGCTCCACGAGATGACATAGCCGCGAGGAGTGAGCCGGCGGCTTTCATCAAACACGGCCTTCAAGCAGGCAGCCAAGGCGCCCGTCTGCAGGCTAGGAGCCTTTTTCTCCGACGCCTCTTCATCAGCAACGTCTTCGACTTGCTCGGCCTTCTCAGCGAGCGTCTTGCTCATTTTCCGCAAGGACTCTTCGTCCAGCTTTTCGATCCCGACAAATCTTGTTGTGTGCCTGCGATGTCAGGATAAGTTCATCGAGCTTTGCCTGAAGGGCCTTGCCGTCTCGATTTGCAAATCTTGCAGCACGAAACCATGAGAAATGTAATGATGGTCGTGCTCGTATTGATGACGAGCTGCCACGTCTCCGAGAAGCCGAAGAACGGCCCGGACAGGGCCCAGACCACGACGAGCCCAACCGCCAGAACAAAAGCGCCGGCTTTTCCGGAAAGGTCCGCAACTGTGGCAGCGAATTCGAAAACAGTTTCGACATCGGAATCTCGCAGGTTTCTGCCGCAGCGGCGAAGACAATGTTGGACCTTATCAGGCGCTCCTCGTCAAAACCCGGTTCGGCGCCCATGGCGGATGACTACGCACACGATTTCGCTGCAACACTCTACCAAATTGCCGCAGCGTATCGCTTTTCTACCCAGCTTGATATCAGACGGATTTTGTCCACATCTGAATATATCTTGTCCGCTGAACCCAAAGACGCCTATCTCGTTCAAGTCAGGTTGGCGGCTAAAGCCGTCATTCAATCGAGGAACTCGACAACGACACCCGGCTTGACCATTTCCGCCAATTCCTCGACATCCCAATTTGCCAATCGAACACACCCGTGTGAGCCGACCTTGCCAATCAGCGCGGGTTCAGGCGTGCCGTGGATTCCGTAAGTCGGCTCAGTAAGATCGATCCACACCGTGCCCACAGGACCGTTCGGACCGCCTGGCAGTTCCAGCACCTTTTTGTTGTTGCCCTGCTGGAAGTTGACCTTGGGGTTGTACGTGTAGACAGGCATGCGGGAAACGCCCTTGACCTTATGCGTACCTGACGGCGAGGGCGTGTCCTCGCTGCCAATGGTCGCGGGATAAACGGCCAGCAGCGATCCATCTTCTGCGTACGCGAACGCCTGCGCCACCTTTCGACGCACTTCGATCCGTGAGACGGAACCGATCTTTGAGCCGCTTGGGATCGCAACGGCAACCGTCTCACCAGCTTTGAATGCAGCCGTCGGATTAAGCGCCTTGAGAAGACTGATGTCCATGTGAAAGCGTTCGGCGAGCTTCTCGGCGACGCTGGTATAGCCGAGGCGCTTCATTTTTGCTTGTTCGGCATAGTCTTTGGGAATGCTTTCGACGATATCCTTGGCGTCATCCACGGTGATCGCATAGGCCTTAACGGCCGGGACTTCGTCGTTCAACCGTGCGAGCACTTCGAGATCGAGCTTTCCATCGACGGGGAGGCCTTGCAACGCTTCGAATCCGGCGATGGCCTCGGTCAGGTTATCTCCAAAGTACCCGTCGATCACTCCTGGCGATGCCCCCGCACGGTCGAGAAGCACCTGAAGATGGACGACGGCCGGTTCCGGGGCTTCCGGCTTTTCCGCCGGGGCTACGATCGGAACGGACGAGATAGCCGTCGTGTTGACGGCCTGGGCATCGATTGGAGCTGCGAACGCCTGACCGCAAAGGGCGGCCAGGGCGGCAGAGAAGGCCAGACGTCTGAATGGATATCTCATGCTCAGACAGCTGTCGGGGGTGTATTTTCGAGCTCTTCGTCGGCTGCGGGAAGCGTCCCATTCGGCGTCAGATCATCGACGGCCCTTGGCAGATCCTGACGCAGCCGGCCGAGAATGTCCTCGCGTGACAGTCCAGTCTTTGTCGCGAGTTCATCGAGGATCTCCGGTCCAATGGCTTGCTCCAATTCGGCGTGGTCGATGTTGGCATTGGGGCCGGGTCGAACCCAAGACTCCGCCTTATCGCCGTGCCCGTTCTGCTGGAAGGTTTTGAGCAGGTCGCCGAGACCTCCGCTCAGAATGCCACCGGATGTCATCCCGCTGAAGAGATCCCCGAAACCGCCTTGGCCGGCAGCCAGGCCCCGAGCAGGCCACCGAGCCCGCCCTCGTGCTGATTAGGTTCCCCTGGTGCAGTTCCTGGACCGCGTCCGGTTTGGATTCCGCGCAGCAGTTCGCCGATCTTGTCCCTGTTCTGGTAGCCGGCGAATGCAAGGACGCCGAGCAGGGCTTTCAATGGACCGCTTATCATGGTGAGAGCTTTCAAAAGTTGAGGCTGCGAAAGGGCCACTGCTGCCAGAGGCCCCTTAAAATCAGATCGTCCGAGGGGTGTCAGCGAGCAAAAGCGCCTTCTTGGCGCCGTAGGAACCGCCAAACCGGCCGGCGATTGCTCCTAGCAGAAGTGCGATGAAGCCCAGGATCGCGCCGGCCGACACTGCCTTTGTCGCGGTCTGGGCCGCGTCGAGCGCCTTCTGCTTGGCGGCGGCAATGTTGTCGCGGTAGGTCTTTTCATACTGGGCGACCTGAGTGCGCGCCTGCTCGACCGGAATATTCTGGGCCTTGGCAACCGCATCGGCTGCGCGATTGCGGGCGTCGGCGGTTGCTTCATCACCGGTGACTGCGGCTTGAACCGCTGATACGGCAGCATCTCGAAGTGCGGCTGGATCATTGCCGCCGGATGCATTGCGGATCTGCTGCTCGATCCCGGCCATAGGGTTGGCTGAGTTTGCCAGAGCGTGAGCGGCGGTCGTCGCGGCGGTAGCAGCCGTTTGGCCGACGCCACCAACGATACCGGAAAGGCCGCTGAAGGCACCACCAATCAGGGTGCCGACCGAGGTGGTCAGAAGATACAGGATGACCAGCGTAGTAACGGCCCAGGTGGTGACGCCTTGATATAGCCGCCGGTCGAATGACTCGGTCGACCCGAAAGCCGGCTGGCCGCATAGCCGCCTATAAACGACGCAATGATGCCGGCGACGACGAACCAGAGCCCGCCAGCGATCGAGAAGGTGCTGGCCGCGGGATTGTCATATTGGGCGGGATCGATGACCGCGGCGCCGATGCCGACGCCAAGGAGATTGAGCAGGAACTGGACAGCCAATGCCAGAACGACACCCGCAAAAATCGGTCCCCAGGATGCCTTGTTCAAAGACGCTGTGAGCGACGGATCGACATAGGCTGTTTCACGCGTCGTGTGGACGTAGACCGGTTCGGTCATGGCATTATCCTTAGACATTCACGGGTTCGTGAGTGACGCGATAACGCCGAAATCGGGCGAGAGTTCCGGCAGCGGTAACTCGCGAGGCCTGCGCCCCGGTGTAAGCGGACTTTTCATGTTCGGTTGGGCCGCCTCGCCCGTTCATTTGAAGCATGGCCACGTAAGAGAGTGATGCTCGTTCGCCGATGACCAAAATGCCAAGTCGATCCACAGCGGAACTATTTCGCGATACTACGGTTCTCCGAACCTCGGCGACACCAGTCGCGTCGCACCCCAGCCCAAAGACGCAGCTCGGAATAATGGGATAACATGCAGCAGAACTGGCCAAAGCGGATTTGGATCGTACGGCACGGCGAAAGCGCCGGGAACGTTGCTCGCGATGCTGCGGATCTTGCAGGCCACTCGCGCATCGATATCGCGGAAAGGGATGTCGACGTCCCATTGAGTGCGCTTGGCGAACGTCAATCACAAGCGCTCGGCGCCTGGTTCGGCACGCTGCCGGAACAGCCCGACGTTCTCGTGGCGTCACCGTATATACGCGCTCGAAGCACGGCGGAGGCGATCGCTCGGCAGCTTACTGTGCAGCCTCAACTCACTGTTAGCACCGATGAGCGGCTGCGGGAAAAGGAGTTCGGCATTCTCGATCGGCTAACGCGGCGAGGCATCGAAGAGCTCCATCCGGATCAAGCCGAGTTTCGTCGCGTCCTTGGAAAGTTTTATCATCGACCGCCAGCCGGTGAAAGCTGGTGCGACGTGATCCTCCGACTGCGAAGCGCGCTTGATACCATCTGCCTGCATTACGCGGATCGAAGCGTCCTAATCGTCGCGCACCAGGTCGTGGTCTTGTGCATGCGCTACATCATCGAAAATCTCTCCGAGGAGCAGATTTTGGAAATCGACCGGCAGGGCGACGTTTCAAACTGCGGTGTTACGGAATATGCGGCTGAGCCTCATACCGAAGCCGGCGGCGCCCTGGTCCTGATGCGCTACAATTTTGTGGCCCCTTTGATTGAGGCAGGAGCGCCTGTAACTGCTGAAAAAGACGCGAATGTTGCTGCTCGATGAGGGACATGCAGATCATCGACCGAGACCTTCTTCATAACCTGCCGCTGCCCCAGCCCGTGGAAGGCAGCAAGGAAAAGCGCGGTCGGGTGTGCATCATCGGAGGCAGCAGAGAGGTGCCAGGTGCAGTTCTTCTTGCTGCCCTTGGCGCAATGCGTGCCGGAGCGGGCAAGCTTCAAATCGCCACCGTCGAAAGCCGCGCTGGTGCGCTTGCATTGGCGATGCCGGAGGCAATGGTTATCGACTTGCCGGAGACGCCAGCGGGTGGGTTGCAGTGCCAAACCGCAGCGTCTGCCGCGTCGAGGTGGGTCGACGCTGATGCGCTTCTCATAGGTCCCGGGATGGTGGAAGAGCCCGACTGCGATGCCATCTTGAAAAATCTGCTGGAAAGCAACATGGAAACGATCATCGTAGTGGACGCCGGAGCCCTGCCGCAGCTCAGGGAACAGGGCGACGCGCTTCGAAGACGTTCCGGACGCGTTGTCGTCACACCCCATGCAGGCGAGATGGCAAATTTGCTCGGGATCGAGAAGGCCGTCATCGAGGCTGACCCGCGAACCGCAGCAAGCCGCCTAACGGACGATTTCGGGCTTGTCGTGGTCATGAAGGGAAGCCAGACGATCATCACCGCACCAGATGGAAATTGGCAGTATGAAGGGGGTGGCGTTGGGCTTGCAACTTCCGGCTCGGGAGACGTACTCGCCGGCATCATAACGGGGCTGGCAGCGCGTGGTGCCGACCTGGTAACCGCAGCGATATGGGGCGTTTTTCTTCATGGCGAGGCAGGCGCCCAACTGTCGGAGACGGTTGGCCCGCTCGGTTTTTTAGCGCGCGAGATTCCCGACCGTATCCCGGGGCTCCTGTCTGGCCTGTGCTATCGGTCAGGCGAATGAAGTGGTAGAGCGAAACCCGGAAGAAATCGAGCAACGACGAGCGCGGCGCGCCGAGCGGCGCCAGAAACAGCGCGAAGCCAATGTGATCCGCGCGTCCAAAATGCACCTCGCTCGCGCTGCAAATGCCCCGGTCCCTGTAGCGCCCAATGACGCGGTTTCCGACGGAACACATATTGGCTGTTCCGGATGGTACTACTGGCACTGGAAAGGCAAATTCTATCCGGCAGGAACGCCGTCAAACCAGTTGTTTTCCATCTACCAAGAGAATTTCTCGACGGTGGAGCTCAACGCACCCTTTTATTCATGGCCGACGATTGGCGCGGTCAAGACATGGATGCGTCAGGCTGCTCCTGGCTTCATCTACACGATCAAAGTGTGCGAGCTCATCACACACATCAAGCGGTTCGAGAACACGCAGGAACTCGTGGAGGATTTCGGCTACATCGCCGACCTGCTCGGCTCCCAAATGGGTTGCTTCCTGTTTCAACTGCCGCCTAGCGTGCGCTATTCCCCTGAAATGCTGCATTTGATCTTATCCCAGCTTGATCCGAAGCATCGCAACGTCGTCGAATTCCGCCATAAAAGCTGGTGGAACGAGGACGTTTACGCAGCCTTTAGGGAGGCTGGGGCGATCTTCTGCTCCTGTAGCGGGCCTCGACTGCCGGACGAGCTCGTGCGCACGAGTGATGACATCTACGTCCGATTCCACGGGACACAGCAGTGGTACCGTCACGATTACAGCGATGCTGAGCTGACGGTATGGGCGCAGCGCATTCGCGAAAGTGGCGCCAAGGCCGCTTGGATTTATTTCAACAACGACCGGGACGGCAATTCGATCAAGAACGCGAAGCGGCTATCCGAGTTGCTCGAGGCAGGCGGCTAACTGACTTTGGGGAGCAAGCCAGCAGGCTGGCATGTTGGTTGACGCCACAGATCAAATGCACATGAGCTCAAGTCCGCCCAGGGAAGCCCCTCTCACCTGCCGACCGGGTCACTGCCCAGCAGAAGCCGAGGAAAGCCAAGCCGTGAACCGGGCCCATCACACGTGTCGCCTCGGAAATGCCCGCGAGATGTTTCAAAGGGACCGCCACCAGTACAAGGATGAGTAAAGTCATGGCTTCGGCGATGACAAGCCATCGAAGTGTTGTCCCGCGCTTCATTTATGTTCCTCCGAATCCTGCTCTTTTGCACCGTCGGACTTTCTCCTCTTCATCTCAGGCACCCCTCGTATGCTTAAGGAGGAGGCTACGGATCTTGGCGAGTGCTGCGTCCTTGTCCGAACGATAAGGGATAAGCCCCTTCAGGCGCCCGTCGGCACCGATCATCAGAAGATCGACAGTGTGGTTCATGTGGTAGTTACCGTCGTCAGCAGGCTCCTTCTCAGCGTGAATGATCCAGCCCTTTGCCACCTTGCGCATCTCGTCAGGGTTTCCGGTGACTCCGGTGATGCGATCACCAAACGCCGTGACATAGTCATGCATGACATCTCTGGTGTCGCGCTCGGGATCGATCGAGAAGAACACGGCGCGCAGGGGGCTGCCCTCATCGCCCAGGTCATCCAGCCACCCGGAAACTTCATAGAGCGTGGTCGGGCACGCCTCCGGGCAGTGCGTATAGCCGAAGTAGACGAGAGACGGGTGGCCCTTGAAGATCGATTTGTCGACCGGGCGGCCCTCATCGTCGATCAGTGAGAAATTCTCGTTGAACGGTCCGGCTCTCGGCGTATCGAGATAGACGGAGAACACCAGCGCGACCAGCGATGCGATAAACAGCCCGCTGGCCGAGTAGGCGATTGTCAGGATCGTCTTCGGTCTCATTGGCCATGTCCTTCATGCGCAGAATGTCCGCTGGCGCCCTTGTCGTCTTCAGCCATGGCCAAGCTGCCCTCGAAACTCTCAAACAATTTGAGCGTCGGGCCATCGAGCTTCGCTTCTGCCTCGTTCACGTGACGCGAAAGCAGCTCCGCGTCACGCGGCGAAACCCCAGCGCTCTCATAACCAGCCGGAGATTTGAGCGCATCGCCAGCCAACATTTGAACCCGCCAACCGTGCGGCCATCGCTTGAGGAGCACGCGCCCGCCACGTCCGTCTTGCTTCCATCCGGCTATCGCCCATTCGTCCTGAACAGTGATCGGATCGACAGTAAGTGGTTTGTCGGGTGTCTCGAACATGGTCTTCAGCACGTCCCGGACCGCAGCTTGCGGATCCTCGTCCTCGTGACGCATGTGCACCATGTCCATGGACATCTCTGCGGCATTAGGCGCTGCAGTACCCGCATCGTCGCCATCCAGCGGCCCGGCGAAATTGCCGATAACCAGGCCGACTTGGATTCCGCCAGCCTTTTCGAAGGTTAGAGTTGCCTTGATCGTCTCGCCTTTGCGAAAGGGCTTATCGACATTGTTGAACATCAGGTGGTAGTTCAGGGCCAGCCGGACCGTCGTATGAGGTGGGATTACCAATCCACCTTTGAACTCACGCATCTTCATGATCCCGTTCGCCATATCCATGCGGTGAAGCTGCACGGAATGGGCCCGGTCGGATGCTGCTGCGATCAGCCGGTCAGGCTGATCGCCATCGTTGATAATGGTCAGGTACCCATCGCCAACCTTGGCGCCTGGGACCATTGCATGTGAGGCCGCGTGATCGATGCGGATATCAGCCGCGAACACCGGCAAGGTGGAAGCAAACAGCAGGCCGGCGACAATCGAAGTGATTTTGTTCATAGCCGGGCTCCTCACGAAAATGCGCGCTTGAGAGGCGGGACGAGCCGGATCACCACCTGATCGAGCGCAACAATCGCCAGGATCGCCAGGCCGGTTAGCGGGAAGGCCACGGCAAAGATCGCCGCGACGATCCAGAGGCCACTGTAGACCGAGCGCCGGGGCGGCATCGGTGGAACGCCGACGCGGCCCTGTGGCCGTCGCTTCCACCACATCACAACGCCGGTCACGCAGGACAGCACGATCGTCAGGCAGGTCGCGAGCATCAGGATTTGGTTGAAGCGTCCGTATTCTTGACCTTGGTGGACGCTGATGCCCCATTCGATGCTTTTCCCGAAAATGGGGTATTGGCTGTAGGAGAGGTCGACGAGCGGTTTGCCGGAATACTGGTCGATATGGATCATGCGTTGTCCGGCCACGTCGTCTGGGTAGATGGCCGCGGAATAAACCCCCGCGGCGTCGGCCGGGATTGCAATGTCAAAACCCGGTCGGATGCCGGCTGCTCTTGCTGCCTCGATGGCGACGTCCACCCCGACAGGTTTCTTGGATTGGGCGGCGGCGATATCGGAAAGCGGGACCGGTGCCTTTTCCACCGTCCAGCCGACCTTTGGTAGAATGTCTGAAGTAACCTTTTGCGACTTCGGAACATCATCCCAAAGCTGCGTCGGATAGCCGAGACCATGGCTTCCGAGCCAGGAGTTGACGTTCGCGCCCCAGTAGCTCGACCAGGGCATGCCCGTCAGCGCCAGGAAAAAGATGAGGATGCCGGCGAACGCGCCGGTGACGGCATGGAGGTCACGCCAGAACACACGGCGGGCGGGCGTTCCGCGAACGGTCACGACACCACCTGTCTGCTGGCGTGGCCACCAGAGGTAGATGCCGGTCACCACCAGCACCATTGCAAAACCGGCCGTGATCTCGATCAGCCTGTTGGTGAAATCACCGAACAGGGCAAGGCTATGGATCCGTTTGACGACATAGTTGAACTCTTGATCGCTTGCGACCGCGTCGAGGAGTTTCCCGTCATATGGGTTCAGGAATACCTGGGTCGCGACCTTGTCCTTCGACACGGTAACAATGGCCGATCGTTCCGGTGAGGCGGGATCCTTATAGGAGGTCGCCATAGATCCCGGAACAGCGGTCACTGCGAGGTCCACCAGCTTTTGCGGCGAAAGGGTCCCACCCTCGGGCTTAACGAGATAGCGGTACCCGAATATGGTATCGTTGATCTCGTCCTTGAACAGGTAGAGAGAGCCCGTGACGGACAGGTTGAGCAAAAAAGGGATGACCAACAGTCCTGCGAAAAAGTGCCAGCGCCAGATAGCGCGGTAGAGTGAAACGCTTGAAATAGCGGTATCCGCCGGGTCGGCGGTCGTAATGGAAGACATGAGACTGATCCAGATCCAAAGCCATCTGCGCGAGCAGGCTCGCGACCGTTACAGCACGCGCGACGGCGCCTGCCGAAACGCGGTTCAGACGATGATCAGATCAAGTGGAGGCGCACGCGGACCGGTATTGGGTGGGTAGATCTGGCGGCGGATGCTTTCGGCGCGCAGCGGCAGTTCAGCAACCGAGACGAAGCTGACCGAAATCCCGCCGGTGTCGGTCGGTCCTGGCAGGATGACCCCGGCGTCGATCCTGCACGCCTCGCATCCTTGGGAATGGACCTTATGGGGGGAAGAGGAACCCTTACCGCCATCCTCGGTGGAGGTGATGCAAAGTGTTGGCAAGGTGCCGTCAGGAAGGACAAAACCGGCAAATTCGGCCGCGCGAGCATCGCTTGTCGGCATTGGTGGCTGATGCACGAGACCGAGAAACAGGAGCGCCAGGACGCAAAGCGTCTGAACTATCCATGTCTCGACCTTCCAGAACCGGCTCACGTGCTCACTCCATGTGCGGAAAGGAATAACGGCTTCCGCACCAGTTCTCAACGTGTGATCTCAGATACAACCCTACCAAAATGCCGGACGTTCGCTATGGTGCAATTGGCGCCGGTAGCAGGCAGCCGCTCGGCGAGGGCCTCAAAGACTGTTACTCGGAGTTCCTGTCACCTGTCGCCACGAGGCGGGCCTTTGGACCGTTCGCACTGATTTTCAGCGCCGTCTCCGGCTCTCCATTGCAGCGATCGCAGCTCCGACAAGCACCAGCGGAAGGGCTGCCAGAAATGCTGATGAGATCGGCATATCGAACAACAACAAGTCCGCAAGAACCGGCCACAGGATCGCCATATATTCGAAAGGAGCAAGTAGCGAGGCCTCGGCGTGGCGGAACGAGAGGGTCATTGCGATATGCGCGCACCCTCCGAGCAGCCCTGCCATAACAAGAATGGTAAGGGCATAAGAGTCAGGTATGACCCATCCGAATGGCACAGTCGCAATGCCGCCAATCATGGAAGCGATCACGAAGTAGAATGCGATCGCTCCTGGATTTTCGGTTCGGTTGAGACTGCGGACCATGATCAACGCGAAGGCCGTCAGGATCCCCATCAGCAAGCCCCAGATGTATCCCCACATGCGCCCGGCATCCATGTCTTGATGCCCGAGTTCTGGCCAGACGAGCACAAGAACGCCGGCGAGGCCAAGTACCACACCGCCGATGCGCCAGATTGTGACTTTTTCCGACAGGAGAAGGACACCGGCTATGCTTGTGAAGGTCGGCGACAGATAGGTGAGCAGTGTCGCTTCAGCTAGCGGAAGCCGGGCAATCGACGCGAAGGATGCAAACATAGCGGCAGCGCCAAGGCTTGACCGCAGCAAATGGCCAAGTGGCCGCCGGGTTGCAAGACCCTGCGGGAACTCTTTTCGCATCCACAGATAGACCATGAGTGGAATAAGCGCAAACGCCGAGCGGAAAAAGACGATTTCACCGACGGGGACGTCTTCCGCAACTGCTTTGATGCAGATCGACATTCCGGCGAACAGAAAGCCTGACAGGATGCGAAGCAGAATTCCGATCCGCGGATTTGCTATCACCGGCTCGCTGGCCGCTGTCGGAACGTTATGCTGAGCTCTGGTGATAGCGGCGTCCCCATGAATAAGAAGGCCGTGCTCCTCAAAGGGCACGACATCAACTAGCGCACAAAGTGGATATGTGGTCTCGAATGATATGGGGAGCTCTCGACCCGCGCATCTACAGAAAATACGTCACGCAGCAATTCTTGCGTGATCACGTCCTCCGGCGAACCCGATGCGACGATCTTCCCGGACTGCATGACGATCAGACTGTCGCAGAACATCGCTGCATGATTGATGTCATGCAGCGCGATGACGCTCGTGATTGGCAAAGCCGATACGAGCCGCATCAGGTTGATCTGATGGTGGATGTCGAGATGATTGGTCGGCTCGTCGAGAACCAGTTCCTTTGGGGACTGCGCTAATGCGCGGGCGAGGTGAGTACGCTGCCTTTCGCCGCCCGACAGGCTTTGCCAGCGGTCGTTTCGCTTCGCTGTCATTTCGGTGCGTTCGAGAGCAGAGGTCACGGCCGCATCGTCCGCCACCGTCCACCCGGAAAACATCGAGCGATGCGGAAACCGGCCCAGTTTGACGACGTCGATAACCTTCAGGCTGGCGTTGGTGGTGGCGTGCTGCTCGATGAACGCAACACGTTGGGCCATGGACCGGCGCCCGATCTGTGCGATGTCCTTTCCGTCGAGGGTGACGCGCCCCGCCGTCGGCTTCTTCAGGCCGGCAAGCAGTCGCAGCAAGGAGGTTTTTCCAGAGCCGTTCGGGCCGAGCAAACCTAGCATCTTCCCTGGCTCGGCGGCGAACGACAACCCGTCGATGATAGTCTTCGGCCCAATCTTCCAGATCAGGTTGTCAGCCTCGATACTCATGACGCACGCCGGAACCGGTAAAGGATAATCGCGAAAAACGGTACGCCGACCAGCGCCGTTACCACGCCGATCGGAAGAACCTGCTGCGGGATGAGAACACGGGAGGCAATGTCGGCAGCGACCATGAAGACGGCTCCTACAATGGCGCAAGCCGGCATCAGTCGTACATGCAAAGGCCCGACGGCGAAGCGCGCTGCATGCGGAACCACCAGTCCGACGAATCCGATCGTACCAACCATGCTGACGATGGTGGCAGTCATCACGGCTGTAACGCCGAACAGGATAAGCCGGGCCCGGCCGACGTTGACGCCAAGCGATGCCGCAGCCTCGTCACCAAATGCAAACGCGTCCAGCACGCGCGCGTATAGGAGGCATACGACCAGCCCGATGCCAACGACGATAGAGACAAGGGCGAATTCGGGCCAGCGCACCGCCCCGAAGCTGCCGAGCAGCCAGAACATCACGTCGCGGGCCTGCTGGGCATTGCCTGACGTGGTGACGATATAGGACGTCGCGGCGTTGAACAGTTGCGAGGCGGCGACCCCGGCAAGAATGGTCTGGTCAGCACCGCCGCGCGCGCCATTCGAGAGCAGGGCCACGAAAAAGAAAGCCGCAAACGCGCCGATAAAAGCGCCGGCCGAGAGAGATATCGAACCGGCGCCAAGGCCCAGGATGACCACGGCCACCGTTCCGGTGGAAGCGCCGGCCGAGATGCCGAGAACATAGGGTTCTGCCAGCGGATTGCGGAGCAACGATTGCAGGATGGCGCCGGAGAGTGCCAGGCCTGCCCCGCAGAAGACAGCGACCAGAGCACGGCTGAGGCGATAATCCCAAATGATCGTTTCGTGGATACGGTTCAGCTCGACGTGCGTCCAGCCCAGGCGATTTGCGATGGCGGCATACGTTGAAGCAAGCGGGATCGGCATGTCTCCGATCCCGACACTGATACCCACGATCATCGATATGCAGGCAGCTGAGGCCAGCAATACCGCGACAAGCAACAGGAAGCGACTGTACCGTTGAACGCCGTCGCTTTTGATGGCGGCGATGCTCACTGACGCAGACCGAGTGCCTTGAGCTGCGCGGCGATGCTTTCCGCGCCGAATATCGTCTGGATTGTTGGGTTCATGGCCTGCCCCTCCATCATCACGATGGCGTTGTTCTTGACCGCCGGCATCTGGCTTGTGGCAGAATCGGTCTTCAGAAACTTTATCTTTGCCTCCGCCTTGTCGAGCTCCCAACGATTACGGTCAACCTGGGCAACGACGATGACGTCCGGGTCCGTTGCAATGATGCTTTCCCAGCCAAGTGCGGGCGAGTCGGCCTCAGATGTGATGGCATTTGTTCCTCCCAGAACATCGGCGATAAAGCCCGATGGCGTGTTCTTGCCGCCGAGATATGCGTCCGCAGCCGGGGAGGGGCTGGAGAACCAGAAGACATACGAGAGCTTCTTGCCATCCTTGGGAGTCTCTGCTCTGAGCGCAGCCTCGCGCTTTTTGAGGTCCTCGATCAGGGCTTGCCCGCGCTCGCTGACGTCGAAGATCTGGGAAAGCTCCCCGATCTCCTGGTAGAGCGTCGCCATATTCCAGAGCTGGCTGCGGTTGCCGTACCCGAATTTGTCCTTGGCGGCGCCTTCGGCAACACACGCGCTCGGTGACAGGTATGCCGGGATGCCAAGCTTTTCGAAATCGTCGCGTTTGGCGACCTTACTGGATGGTCCCATGAGACTTGGAAGGGCGGCTGCCACGAAGTCGGGCTGCTGTGCAAGAACGGCCTCGAAGCTCGGAAACTCGATGGTCAGCAGCTTCACTTTGGCGTAGGCCTCCGACACCTGTGGCAGGGGCTTGTTGGGCCAGAAGGCGGTTCCCGCCATCTTGTCTTCCAGGCCGAGCATCAGCATGATTTCTGCGCTGCCCTGACCAAGTCCGACAGCGCGCTCCGGCGCCTTCGTAAAGGTAACCTTCACACCGCAATTCTCGACAGTCAGCGGATATGTTGTGGAAGCTGCCGAAGCCGAGTTGGCCGTCGCGCCGAGCAAAACGCATAGACCTGTCATCGCCAGTAGTGTTCTCACGCTTTCCGACCCCTCATGTCCGCCTGCTGTCAGGCCGCTTCTTGAAGGGTCGTCTAACTATTTTTAGACCTTAAAACAAGAGCAGTACGGTCATGTTTCGTCGTCTCGGCAATCTCGCGGAGATCGGGCGACTGGCATTGTGAGCCTTCTTCGACACCACATAAGGGCCTTCAATCCGCGGTGCCGACTACGGTCTTTGTCTGTTTATATATTGGCTGCTTGTCATCGCGACAGTGGTTTGGCCGCTCTGCGCTCTTTGCGTAGCCGCCCCGACTATCAAGACGCTGCATCGTCAAAGTTGGCCGTTGCCCCGACAATGATCGGGACCGTCACTCTCAAACGGTCTCGCTGTTCTGCAAGGAAGTGCGCAACGGCGTCATGAGGCAGTTATCCTGCACGAGCCATGTAGGACGTGGATCGAGCTTCCGCGCTCAGGGCGCGGGAGATGATTGTGCGGCTTTCCATATAGCCCGAATTTCGCGGCCGGCAGGCCGCCCTTCTTATTCCCCCAGCGTTGGTTTGTACTGCCGCGCGACACGGGCAACCCGCGCCCCATAGAGACGCGCTGTTTCGAGATCGCCCAAAGACATTTCGTCCCGGGCTGCGTCAGCGTCGGACTGCGCCATCGGCCCAATATATGGTCCCGTCCGGTTCGCGTCGTGACGCTTGGACGCTTTCGTGTTCGAGCCTTGATGCCCAGGCTCACCCAAACGCCACCATGCTGCCCGGAAAGAAGGACAAAGTATTGCGGCGTATCTAGCTTGTCGCATAACGCCCCGCCCGAAGGCTATCGGGACCGGTTGGTGTCAATTCAAGAATGATTGCCAGCGGACCTATGGATCCGGAATAGGTAACCGCGTCGGCCACATGGGCGGTGAGAGCTCCGGTGAGAAAGGCGATCACAATAGAGGAGAAAACGCGCATGTGAGCAATTCCAGTCCGTGCGGCCTCCCCAGGTCCTGCTTGCCGATCGGGCCGCTTCTCAGGATAGCTCTCCTTGATCAGGTGTTGCGCCGCGTGCTGTCGGCACCATATTGTTTTTCCTGCGGCACTAATGCCTTCAACGACTATTATCATCTGCGTTTGGCGCTTGTTCAAAACGAGGTTTTTCGGCGACGCTTTTGCCGTGAATCTCACACTCTCGCAATGTCCTACACCGTGAGCAATACCTCAAAGGAAGGACGCTTGTTTCTCAACCCCGGCGCATTTCTCCCCTTGAAAATGGATCCGACTGCTCGCGCCGCCCTTTGTATCTGAGATGGGGGCGACGGCGGTCCTCACACTGCAGATCGGCTTGGCTGAGATGCTGTCAGACGATCTTGGCAAGGGGTCCTAAATGGTTTGATCTCAAACCTGGTCGCCAGATCGACGGTCGGGACTTCGGAGCTTGTCGTATCAAATTTTAACGAATTGGATAACCTGATTTGAAACCGCTCTCGGTAGATAAGGGCGTCCTTTTCGAGACGGTGCATGATGATCCTCACGCTGCAGAATGCCATTCTTGAAATGATTGCCAAAGGGGAGCCCTTGGCGAGCACGATGGCGGAGCTGTGCTTGAGGGTCGAGGCCGCCATTCCCGGCATATCCGCCTCGGTTCTGGCATACGATGGTCGCTGCCTGCGAACGCTCGCCGCCCCTTCGCTTCCGGTGTCGTATTCCGCGGCGATCGACAACTTGACGGCCGGCCCATCGGCGGGTTCCTGTGGCACGGCCGCCTACCATGCGGAGCCGGTGATCGTCACCGACATCGAAACAGACCCACGCTGGCAGGATTATCGGGCCCTCGTTGCTCCGATCGGCATCCGTGCCTGCTGGTCGAGCCCGATCAAGAGCGGCGACCGCGTTGTGGGTACGTTCGCATTTTACTTTCGGGACGCGCGAGGCCCCAGCAACCTGGAACAGAAGGTTGTCGACGCTTGCGTCTATCTTTGCTCAATTGCTATCGACCGCGAAGAGCGTGTTATGGAGCGCCAGCGCCTGACCTACACGGACGCTTTGACCGGCCTGCCGAACCGCGCCGCATTCGATCGCGTCCTGAGCGGTCCGACTGTCGCCAGCCGGCGTTGGGGAATACTGCTGGCCGACATCGATAATCTGAAGCTCGTGAATGATACGTTCGGTCATGCGGCCGGCGATTCGCTGATCAAGGTTGTTGCCGACCGCTTCCGGGCCGCCGCTGAGCCAGAGTTCATCTTCCGGCTCGGCGGCGATGAATTTGCCTTGATCATGTTTCCCGAACAGGATCTCGATCTGAGCCGGTCGGCGACGGAAATCCTCGCAGCATTGGCGCTGCCCGCCGATTGTGATGGTCATGTCGTCTTTCCCGCCGCAACCATCGGCGGGGCGGTGCCAGAAGACGGACTGACGCCCGACCAGATCCGGCGAAACGCCGACGTGGCACTTTATCACGCAAAGGAAAACAAACGCGGCCAGTATTTCCAGTTTCACCGCGGCCTCGGCACCGCGATAACCAGGCGTTTCAGAGCGGTTCGGGACGTCAGTCTTGCGCTCTCGCAGGATCGCATTAATCCGCATTATCAGCCCATAGTTCGCATCGACACCAGAGAGATTGTTGGCTTTGAAGCACTGTGCCGGATGACTACGCCGTCGGGCGAGGTTATCGCGGCGGCGCACTTCCAGGAAGCCACGAAGGATGCTCGCGTGGCGGCTGAACTGACTCAGCGGATGATGACAAGCGTGGCGCGCGACATGCGGAGCTGGCTTGACGCGGGTCTCCCTCTGCAGCATGTCGGCATCAACCTTTCCGCCGCAGACTTTCGCGCCGGAGCCTTGAGGGAAACGATCTGCAAAGCTTTCGACGATGCTGAAGTTCCGCTCGACCACGTCATACTGGAGGTGACGGAATCGGTCTACCTCGGGCAGCGCGACCATGTTGTTGCGGCAGAGATCCGGGCACTGCGCGCAGAAGGCATAAAAGTGGCCCTGGACGATTTTGGGACCGGATTTGCCTCCCTTACGCACTTGCTGACCATGCCGGTCGATATCCTCAAAATAGATAAGTCCTTTGTCGATCGAATGACGCCTGGAGATGCTGGCGTATTCATCGTCGAAGGGCTGATCGGAATTGCCAGCAACCTCGGCGTCCGGGTGGTAGCAGAAGGAATAGAATCTGAAGCCCAGGCCGAACAGCTGGAAAAGCTCGGTTGCAAGCTCGGGCAGGGATATCTTTTCTCAAGGGCAGTCAACCGCGTAGAGGCAACGACGTTGCTCAGAGATCGCGCTCAGCGGCCTCCACATCAAACTGCGGCCAACAGTTTCGTATCGACGCAGGGTTCTTTGCCGCGCCACTAGTTAATTAAGCTATTTTAGAGCCAAGGATAGGGAATGCAGAAGCGGATTCAGGTGAACCAGCTACGGGTCGGGATGTTCGTCGAGGACGTTGAGCTGGGCGGCTATGGTGATGCAACCCGATCCGAGCCATTTCTGATCAGGTCTAATAGCGACGTCAGACGCATCATGGCAAGCCCCGTCAAAAGTGTGGTCATCAATGTCGCCAAAGGCATCGATCTTGATCGAAACCCGGCTCCGCAAGGAGAGGACGCTGCGAGCTATAAGGCAAGGCTGCTGATGGTGTTCACTCCCCAGGAGATCGGGCGAGCGCGACAGTCTATCAGGGAGATCGATCCATATCTCCGGCAAGTTCTTAGCGACGCCCGCTTGCAAGCTTGCTTCGCTGACGGACCGGCCAGCACAGCCGTGGAGCGGATCATGTCCGCATCGCTCGAGAATGCCGGCGCCCTGATTGCTGTTGCCAAGCTGAAGGAGAAGGACGAGGTCACCTTTCTTCATTCGCTGGCGGTCAGCGCGCTCATGGTAACGCTCGGACGTAGCCTCGGCCACAGCGAAGACGAAATTCGCCTGCTGGGCCTCGGCGGGCTGGTGCATGATCTGGGCAAGATGACGCTCTCCGACGACATTCTGACCAAGACTGGCAAACTGACGGCCAAGGAGATGGAGCTTGTTCGACAGCATCCGCAGCTTGGCTATGAGATGGTCTCAAGAGCAGGCACGGCGCCGAAGGAGGTTCTGGACATCTGTCGCTATCATCACGAACGGTATGACGGTGGGGGTTACCCCGGCGGACTTTCCGGCAGGAAGATACCCTACGTCGCGCGGCTGGCTGCGATCTGCGACGTCTACGAGGCGCTCACCACAATCCGCCCCTATAAACGTGCCTTCACGCAGACCGAGGCCATCAACATGATGATGAATTCGCCGGGGCACTTCGATGCGAAGCTCCTATCTGCTTTCGTTTCAAGGATGGTCATAAGCGGGACGATCCATTAGCCGCCTGTCTCCGCAGATCTCGTCCCGGCATTACTACCGCAAGCGCCGAAACCAGTAGTTAGATCTCGTTAACCATATTCCTCTAGTGTGGTCTTCTCGACGCGGTTCTCCTCCCTACGCTGTCGATTGAAAAACTTAAGGCCGTGAGACTTGTCTCCGGCCTTATTTCGTTCGTTAATCATCACCCGCTTTTCCAGGCGAGACGTATCTGACCCCAACGTCGGCTTCGCGCGACCTAAGCGCTGTACCGCATTTGAGTCTGAGGCATGGGACTCGGTATAAGAGGGTGAGCATCCGGCGAAGGCCGCGCTCCTGGTCACTGATCTCTCTGTGACCAACTTCTTAAGTTGGGCCGACAGGCTGGACACCGGCTCAAGGGAAGGGGAGGGGCGACCTGCGATAGATCTTCCTTGAGAACGAATTCGCCTAGGCTGTTCATGCTGCCTCGATGTCGGTCTGATTAAAATCCTCTCCGATAAACAAAAGGGCATCATCGGCGCGTTTTGCCAAGGCGTATGAAAAACAATCGGCGAAGTTCAGGCTGGCGGGATGTCGGCCCTTGCCATAGGTCAGCCACGCCCGAGTGGCGAGGTCGACCAGCTCGGAATCGACGGGAATAATCTCGGCTGCGATCTTGGAAAGCCACACATCGATTTCGGCCAATGCATGCTCGCCGCGCCGGCTGACCATCACCATACGCGCCTCGAACACGCATGTGGCTGGAATCAATCGGATCGGGTCGGAGACGATGGCTCTCTCAAGTCGTTCCGCCTGCGGCTCGTCGCGCAGGATTGCGACGATGGCCGATGTATCGATGACCATCAGTTGGGAATTCCGTCTTCGTCGAACCCGACAATGTCCTCATCGCTGCGCTTTTCCAGTTCAGGGAGCCGTGCTATTCTTTTGCGAACGGAGCGCAGCTCATCAAGCAAGCGGTCTTTCGGAACCTCGCCATGCCCTAGCCGGTGGAGGCGTTCGGTCAAGGCCTGATGGATCGCCGCCGTTTTGCTGATTCCCTGGCGCCGAGCAAGTTCGTCCACCAGCGCTACCGTAGCTGGATTCTTGATGTTCAGCGACACGAACACCTCCAAAATCTACCTTTTCACAGTTTTCTACCAACAACATGAGCTCGTGTCAAATACGGCCCGGTAAGCTTCTGTAGTGATTTAGATCCGCGACAGCCATCGCCGTTGCACCAGTAACGTGGCGAAGCTGCAGTATGCACTTCCCTTTTAAACCTTGACTTCTAGATTACAGCGTCATTTAGTGACTCAAAAGTCATTAAACGGAGAAAGCCATGAAACAAATGGAGGTTCTCATCGTCGGAGCAGGACCGACCGGCCTGGCTCTGGCACTCTGGCTCACCAAACAGGGCATTAAAATCCGGATCATCGACAAAAGCAGCGGCCCAGGCGAGACCTCGCGTGCAATGGCTGTCCAGGCTCGCACATTGGAATTCTACCGCCAGCTCGACCTGGCAGACGCGGTCGTGAATGCGGGATACAAGACCCCCGCTATGAACATGTGGGCGCGCGGCAAGCGGCAGGTGCAGATCGAACTAGCTGACGCGGGCGAGAAAATCTCGCCTTACCCGTTTGTCTTGGTGTTCCCCCAAGACCGCCATGAACGGCTGCTGGTAGAGCGGCTTGGCGTCCTCGGGATCGAGGTCGAGCGCCAGACCAAACTGTTATCGTTTGAAGACAAGGGCGACCACGTGAGCGCTCTCTTGAGACTTCCCGACGGTCAGGAAGAATCCTGTACCGCTGCTTACCTGGCTGGCTGTGATGGCGCACGCTCGCCGATCCGCCATGAGATTGGCGCTGGATTCGAGGGAGGTACCTATAAGCAACTGTTTTACGTCGCGGACGTTGTGGCGAGCGGTGTAAACCCTGCCAGCGAAGCGCACGTGGCTTTCGATAAGTCCGATTTTGTGCTCGTCATGCCCTATGGCGAGGTGCAACAATACCGTTTGATCGGAACCGTGCGCGGTGAACGTGCCGAACACCCTGAAACACTAAGTTTCGAAGATGTTGGCCAAGACGCTATTCGGGGCCTCAATGTCACGGTGGATAAGGTTAATTGGTTCTCGACGTACCGCGTCCACCACCGCGTCACGGATAAGTTCCGTCGTGGGCGCGTGTTTCTCCTTGGCGACGCCGCGCACGTGCACAGTCCGGCGGGTGGCCAAGGCATGAACACCGGTATTTTGGACGCCATTAATCTGGCATGGAAGCTCGCGGCCGTGATTAAGGGCCAGGCACCCAACAGCCTGCTCGATAGTTATGCGGTGGAGCGCCAGACGTTCGCGCGCAAACTCGTCGAAACCACCGATAAGCTATTCACCTTCGCCACCGCCGAAGGCAGTTTTGCTGAATTTGTTCGCACGCACATCGCGCCAACCTTCATCAGCGTTGCCTATCTCAGCGAGAATGTGCGTGAGTATATGTTCCGGATCGTCTCCCAGACGACGCTCAGCTATGACGACAGCCCACTCAGCGAAGGGAAGGCGGGAAGCGTGCAGGGCGGTGACCGCCTGCCATGGGCGCCCGTCGCAGGGTCCGATAACTATGCGCTACTCACGGCGATCGGTTGGCAGGTGCATGTGTACGGTGAAGCCCAGGCCGATCTCAGCAGCTGGTGCCAAGACAAGGGCATTCCGCTGCACGTCTTCAGCTGGCAGCCAAATCACAAAAAGGCGGGGCTGGCGCAGAACGCGGCCTATCTTCTACGCCCCGATACATACGTGGGCATCGCTGACCCTCAAGGATCGGCGGCCGCGCTTGACAAATACCTGCTTGATCGGGGCATCAATTTGAAGGTTTAGCTTCCAGGTCAGGGAAACCATATGAAAGACCCGACACCCAAGAGGCGCCGCCGGAAAGATGCTCGTCCAGGAGAGATCATCAACGCGGCTATGGACGTGTTCGTAGAACACGGTTTTGCTGCCTCCAAGCTGACCGACGTCGCCATACGCGCGGGCGTCGCCAAGGGGACGCTGTATCTCTATTTCGAAACTAAGGAGGATCTGTTCCGCGCCACAGCGCGTCAGGCGCTGACCACCAATCTGGAGGCGGTCGAGCAAAGTTCGGCCGCTTTCAATGGCTCCATAGCGGATCTGGTGCCCGTGCTGCTGAAGCGGGCGGCCGGCCGGATGGGCGATGGGCGCATCGCAGGCATCGTGCGCATGGTTCTCGCAGAAAGCAGGGCTTTTCCTGATCTGGCGCGGATATGGCATGACGAGGTCGTCGCGCGTATCCTCGGCCGGCTGGCGGAGCTGATCGCAGCGGCACAAGCGCGGGGTGAAGTGCGGGCGGGGGACCCGGGGCTGTTCGCCATATCGATCGTCGGGCCGATGGTGCTGGGCGTGCTGTTCCAAGAGGTGTTTGGATCGGACAGCCGACACGCCCCCGACCTTGATTTACTGGCCACCCAGCATGCTGAGACGGTCCTGCAGGGGCTACTCGCTAAGCCGTGAAGGGAACGAGCTTGCGCGATTTTGGTTGGAAATAGAGTAGGTGGAAGAGCGAGTGGCGTCGACGCTTTCATAGACCCCGACAGCGGACTTTTACCTTCTTCGTACAAGTCTTTGGTAGACTTCGTTCCTCAAGCACCACAATCTGGTTCACTCGATGAGCCGCCGCGGCAACCGCCATGACAATGAGGTGGCCGAGAGCTTCTTCAATCTTTTGAAGTGGGAGCGGACGTCGCAGGCTACCGTTCACGTGATGATGCTCGCCAGGATGTATTCGGCTACATCGATATGTTCTACAATCCGAAACGCAAGCACGTCAGAAACGGAATGCTGTCGCCCGTCGAGTTCGAGAAACGGCAGAAAATCTAATCCGAGGATGTCGACGAAACCCGGGACTATTCACTTCAAGAAGCCCTGACCGCTAAGGTTTTGTTCGACCTCTGCCGGCATGCCATGATCCGTATTCTCGGCCCGCTTTTGCGGATCCCGTAAATGATGGGCCACGAATTTCAGGAGCAGGGCTTCCGGCGCCGGCCAAGGCAGTGACTTGCCTGATGCCGCCAGCGACCAGGCCCGCAGATAGGCGAGATCGGAGGTCAAGGGCGCGTAAAGTGTTTGCGCCCATGCCTTCGTTGACCAGATGCCGAAGCGTTTCGACGTCCTGATCGGTGAGCAGCTCAGCGAGTTCGTCGCACCGCTCCATCGGCCGCACGGCTGCAATCGTATCGAGATCCTGGGCACGGCGATCGACGGCGCTCATTTTGGGAGACCGTGTTCGTCGTAAAATTCGTCATGATTTGAGGTGGCGCCCGCCGGCACGTTGAAGCGCTCTGCGTCCATCATCGCCCAGAGCTCCTCCCACATCTCGGAGCCTTTTGAGATCGGATTCATTTCTACGACGGGCGTTCCATCAGGGCAGATCAAAAACGTGATCGCCGCGCGTTACCAATTCAAGCTATTCTTCAAACCGGTCCAAGATTTCGGCAATTTCAACGAGGATCTTCATGTCTCATCGATCTCACCAAAGGCGTTCATGAAGCACGACGTCGAACACGGTATCCGTCGAGACGAAGGTGCAATGTTCAAGCCTGGCCTGTGCTGCCAGGATGCGGTCCCACGGGTCACGATGCTCCCAGTCGAATGCTGCTGCCAGTTCGGCATGCAGATCGCTGATGGCTACGGTCTGCAGGCCGCTCGCTGTTACCGCGGCCCGCAACTCTTGCGGCTTTAGGTCAAGCTTTTTCAGGCGCATCTTGTTGTCCAGCTCGTAGAATGACACGGCGCTGACGAGGACAATGTTGGCCTTGTCCTCGATAAGCAATCTGGCTTTTGCCGACAGTCGGTCACTGCCGATTGTCCACCAGTAAACCGCATGGCTGTCGAGCAAAACTTTCACGATCGGCTTTCGCCATCGGGGAGGGGGCCACGAAAAACACCGGTATCGTCATTCCAGTCGCCGGCGTCGATCGCCGCTTGGTCGGTATCGTGATCATCAAACAGGTCGTCGGGCAGACCACGCTGACGCAGCAGGCCGAAAGGGCGCTTGGCGCCGGCGTCAGCCGGGACGATGCGAGCATAGACCTCATTGCCCCGCATGATGATGATCTCTTCACCTCGGTTGGCGCGCTCCAGCACATGGGCAAAGTTCTTGCGGGCCTCACTGATGTTGTAGGAGGTTTGCGGCATCATTTTTAACCCTGACAACAGACTGGCCACGAGGATAACACGTTGGACGAATATGTACAAACGCGCTGTACGGATACGCTCCGGGATACCTATCGATGGTTAGGCACCCAACCCACAGAATCTCGCCGCCGGGATCGAACCCACCGTCATCGAGTACCTGAAGAACCCGCCATCGCGCGAGCAGCTATCCACGATGATCGCAGATGCCGGTCTGACTGCTCGCGAAGCGGTCCGTGAGAAGGGCACGCCCTATGCGGAACTCGGCCTCAACAATCGGAGTTGACTGATGAGCAGTTGCTGGATGCGATGATCGCGGCCCCAATCCTGATCAACCGACCGCTCGTCGTCACGCCGCTGGGCACCGGACTTGCCGCCCCTCGGAGGTCGTGCTCGAAATCCTGCCTGCCGACGCATTCTCGGGGCCTTTCACCAAGGAAGACGGCGAACAGGCCTCGACCAGGAAGGAAAGCGTATCGTCTGAGACATTTCCCGCATTAGTCGACGCCCACCTTCCCTGGAGCTCGCGACGGGAGGCGGGACCGAAATGGCAAACGTCAAGCGCGGTAAGCTTCGGTTAATATTGCCACCCATAACTAGGAGTTGGGTCAACTTGAAGCGAATACCATGAGCGTCAGCACACTGCGATCGGTGTGACAAGAGCGCGGCGCGAAATCTGACTTGAAGGACCATCCCGACCTTGGGAGATTTTTGGATTTTGCTACGTCATCCGCACGAAGGATAACGCTTCGAGAAAGCTGAAAACAGGCCAAATCGCAACGGCACCACAAGGAAAGGAGACCGAGGTCGGCAGACTGAGTTCAAATCCAGGGGATGACGCCAGCTGCCGTGTAAAGCAGCGCTCCAGTCACGGCAAGCGCGATCAAAGTCATGCAAAGGCCGAGAAGAACTACCAGCCCGTCACGCTCGATCAACCCGATGGCGATAACACAGAGTGCTGTGACCGGGGCGAGGTTTCCAAACGGGATCGGCAAAGCAACGGCAACCGCAAGACAGAAAACCGGCAAAGCAAGCAAATAAGGCATGCGCGGCCCGGCAAACGTTGTCATTCGGCCCGGCTGCACGAAGCGCTCGATCCGTCGGACCAGCGGCGATGCATACCGCTCCAGAGCCTCGAATGTATTCGCCGATATGCGCCGATTGGCGAGGAGTGATGGCAGCCAAAGGGATTTAAGCCCGATCGCGAACTGAAGAGAAACGATCGCCAGCGTGGATCCGAAGACCAGACCGAAAGGGCCGGGGATGGGGATGAGCGCGGGCAGGGCCAGAAGCAACATCACGAAACCAAAGCCGGACTTCCCCATCAACTCGAGGGCATCAGCAATTGTCAGGCCGTCCCGGCTCCGCGCTTCTCTCACAAGACAGGCCAATGTCGCGGATGCGGTGCTCGTAGCGCGGTCGCCGCCCGGGATCGCCAAGGTCAGCCTTCCGCTTCGCGCGCGTTTTGGGCGCCGATCAGACTACGCAACGCGCTGCAGCTCGGATCGGCTCCATCAAACAGCCGATCCGGTGATGTCCATCCGGTCGAGATGCCGATGGCCGTGGCGATTGCCCAGCCTGGTTCGTTACCGGCTCTATCGACAAGACGCGGGACATGAGAGGCCAAACATTGGCGAGACTGCTGCACGACCTCTACCGGCGCATTCGCGTGTTCGAGATGTTGCCGCATCTCGGCGTGAAGAGGATCTACAACGAAAAGGGTGAACATCCATGCAGCAATCTCTGCGATCATAATCTGGCCCCGTGGCGTGCGGCATTTGTCGGTTTAAGGTCCGACATCGTGAAAGCGCCGGAGACTTTCACCAGAGGGGCCCGGACCAGCGGGTCGAGCATGATTTGGGAAGTGGAGCTGACGTGTTCAAGCCCGCAATGTTCTTGGCGGCGTGAGACCTTCTTGTCGATCAAACTGCCTTGCGCACTGAAAGAGCAGTCTAGGTGCCTTATTACTTTGTCACACGGGCGTCGCTCGTGAAAGGCGGGGCTTGTCGATCGCCTCCATTTGCGTTACTCCTCTGTTCAACATTTCAAGGATTGTAGAAATATGGAAGAGCGTCAGGCTCTCATGTCATTCGCGGCGCTGTCGCAGGAAACCCGTCTGCATATCGTTCGCATGCTGGTGGTCGCCGGTCCCGATGGCATGGCCGCGGGCGCAGTCGCAGAAAAGGCTGACGTCTCACCGTCGAACGTCTCGTTTCACCTGAAGGAGCTGGAGCGCGCTGGCCTGATCAATCAGAAGCGTGAAGCCCGTTCGATCATCTACACGGCCAACTATGACGGCCTCGGCGCGCTTGTCCGCTTCCTTATGGAGGACTGCTGCGCGGGTCACCCTGAAATCTGCGCACCAGCCACGGAGAAGCTGCAATGACCGATCGCGTTTACAACGTCCTGTTCCTCTGCACCGGGAATTCCGCTCGCTCGATCCTGGCGGAATCCATTCTCAATGGCGAGGGCAGGGGCCGGTTCAAAGCCTATTCCGCCGGAAGTCAACCCAAAGGTGAGGTTCACCCGTTGGCGCTCGAAACGCTGCGCGGCCTCGGCTACGAAAGAAGTGGCCTCAGTTCCAAGAGTTGGGACGTCTTTGTCGAACCCGGCGCGCCGCAGATGGATTTCATCTTCACGGTCTGCGACAACGCCGCCGGTGAGGCGTGCCCGGTTTGGATTGGCCACCCCATGACCGCCCATTGGGGGGTCGAGGATCCTGCCGCCGTCGAAGGCTCGCTGATCGAGAAGGGCCAGGCGTTCTCCCAGGCCGCCCGGTTCCTCAAGAACCGCATTACCGCGTTTTTGAGCCTGCCCCTTGCGTCGATCGACAAGTTGGCACTGGAAACCCAGCTGCGCGGCATCGGTGCGATGGAAGGTTCAACCAACCGCTGGAGCGATGTCGCGTGAGGCCGCAACTGGATCTGCAGCCGGTCGCCGGGACCGATGGCGAGCTTCTGGCGGCGCTGCAAGCTGCCAACCTGCCGACCGACGATCTTACCGAAAGCGGACGCAGCTTCTTCCAGCTGAGCGATCAGGGCCGCAAGGTAGGTTTCGGCGGTCTTGAGATTTATGGTCAGCACGCCCTCCTGCGCTCGGTGGTCGTGGTTCCGGAACATCGCGGGCGTGGTAACGGCGCGGCTGTTACCAACCTCGTGCTGGGCCAGGCCATCGGTCATGGCGTCCGCACCGTCTATCTTCTGACGGAGTCGGCGACATCCTTTTTCGAACACCTGGGGTTCGCCCGGATTGATCGCGCGGCTGCACCCGCCGCCATTCTGCAGACCCGCCAGGCAGCAAGCCTATGTCCGGCATCTGCCGCACTGCTTGCCAAGACAATAATAGAGTGGATCGATGTCTACGTTTGAACGCTACCTGACCGTCTGGGTGTTCCTGTGCATTGTCGTCGGGGTCGCCCTCGGCCACGTCATGCCGGGTTTCTTCCAGGCCATCGGCATGGCCGAAGTCGCCAAGGTCAACCTGCCGGTCGCCGTGCTGATCTGGCTGATGATCATCCCGATGCTGCTCAAGATCGACTTTGCCTCTTTGAGCCAGGTCGGCCGCCACTGGCGCGGGATCGGCGTGACCTTGTTTATCAACTGGGCGGTGAAGCCATTCTCGATGGCGCTGCTCGGCTGGCTGTTCGTGGGCTACCTGTTCCGGCCGTATCTGCCGGTCGACCAGATCGACAGCTACATTGCCGGATTGATCATCCTCGCCGCCGCACCCTGCACCGCCATGGTCTTCGTCTGGTCCAACCTGACGAAGGGCGAGCCGCATTTCACGCTAAGCCAAGTGGCGCTGAACGACACGATCATGGTCGTCGCCTTTGCACCAATCGTCGCCCTGCTGCTGGGTCTTTCAGCTATCACCGTGCCGTGGGATACGCTGATCCTGTCGGTGGTGCTCTATATCGTCCTGCCGGTGATCGCGGCACAGGTTCTGCGCCGGGTTACAGACGTCGACCGCCTCGGCACCAAGCTCCAACCGGTATCCCTGCTGGCATTGCTCGCCACGCTGGTGCTTTTGTTCGGCTTCCAGGGCGAACAGATCATCGCGCAACCGGGCGTTATCGCGCTGCTCGCCGTGCCGATCCTGATCCAGGTCTATTTCAACTCGGGCCTCGCCTATCTGCTGAACCGCTGGAGCGGCGAGGAACATTGCGTTGCCGGCCCCTCGGCGCTGATCGGCGCCTCCAATTTCTTCGAGTTGGCGGTGGCCGCTGCCATTAGTCTGTTTGGCTTTCATTCCGGTGCGGCCCTTGCCACCGTCGTCGGCGTCCTCATCGAGGTGCCGGTAATGCTGTCGGTGGTCTGGATCGTCAACCGAAGCAAGGGCTGGTACGAGCGCGGCCCCGCCGTCCGGGCGAACGCCACTACCATCAGGAGGGCATGACATCATGGACGTCACCATCTACCACAACCCCGACTGCGGCACCTCACGCAACACGCTGGAGATGATCCGCAATGCCGGTATCGAGCCCACGGTCGTCGAATACCTGCAGAGCCCGCCCAGCCGGGAGCAGCTGGTTCGCATGATCGCCGACGCCAGCCTGACCGTCCGCGAGGCCATCCGTGAAAAGGGTAGCCCCTATATCGAACTCGGCCTCGACAACCCGGATCTGACCGACGACCAGCTGCTCGATGCCATGCTCAAGGATCCGATCCTGATCAACCGGCCGTTCGTCATCACACCGATGGGCACGCGCCTGTCGCGGCCATCCGAAGTGGTTCTGGACATCCTGCCGGACACCCACAAGGGCGCGTTCACTAAGGAAGACGGCGAACAGGTCCTCAATGCGGAGGGCAAGCGCATTGTCTGATTTGCCCGCCGCATCCCTTGAGCACCTGCAGCTTCCCGATCTGCAGGCGCTGCGCCCGTCGTTCTCAACGCACAGGCCAAGGATCCTGATCCTCTACGGCTCGCTGCGCCAGGTGTCCTACAGCCGCTTGCTGGCGCACGAGGTCTCACGCCTGCTCGAGCACTTGGGCTGCGAGGTGCGAATCTTCGATCCTGCCGGCCTGCCATTGCCCGATGCGGAATCGGTGAGCAATCCCAAGGTGCAGGAGCTGCGAGACCTGTCGGCCTGGTCAGAGGGTCAGGTTTGGATCAGCCCAGAACGCCACGGCGCCATGACCGGCATCATGAAGGCGCAAATCGATTGGATCCCGCTCTCGATCGGCTCGGTGCGCCCGACCCAGGGCAAGACGCTAGCCGTGATGCAGGTCTCCGGCGGTTCGCAGTCGTTCAACGCCGTCAACCAGCTGCGCGTCCTCGGCCGCTGGATGCGGATGATCACCATCCCCAACCAGTCGTCGGTCGCGAAGGCGTTTCAGGAGTTTGACGCGGACAGGCGTATGAAGCCCTCCTCCTATTACGACCGGGTGGTGGATGTTTGCGAGGAACTGGTGAAATTCACATTTCTCACCCGCGACGCCTCTCCCTATCTCACCAATCGCTATAGCGAGCGCAAGGAAGACGCCGAAAAGCTGGAGCAACGTGTGAGCCTGAAATCCATATGAGCGACCGGGTTCCGATCGCAGCGGTCGTCTCCCTTGGTGTCACGCAGAATATCGGCTACGGCACCCTCTATTATAGCTTCAGCATCCTGGCGCCGGATATGGCGGCGCATTTCGCCTGGCCCACCGAGTGGATCTTTGGCGCGCTTTCGGTCGCGCTGCTGATCGGTGGGCTCACCGCCCCGTGGCTGGGAAGCCTGTTCGACCGTATCGGTGCTGGTCGGGTGATGACCATCGGCTCTGCCGTTGCCGCCGCCGCCCTGATCGCCTGCGCCTATGCACCGGGCAAGGCGTCCTTTGCCGCAGCGCTGATCGCGATCGAAGTGTCTGCCAACCTCGTGCAATACGGCGCGGCGTTCGCGCTGCTCGTGCAGATTCGACCCCAGGTGGCCTCGCGCAGCATCACTTATCTGACCCTGATCGCCGGCTTCGCCTCGACGATGTTCTGGCCGATCACCACGGCCCTGCACGCACAGATGTCGTGGCAGGACGTCTATCTGGTCTTTGCAGCCCTTAATCTGCTCATCTGCCTGCCCGTCCATGCCTGGCTGTCGCGTGGCGCGATCCGCGGGAGGGCGGCTACCAAAACCGCTCCCCCCAAGGTCGAAGGTGTGCTGGCCCCCGAGCATCGCCCGCTGGGATTCCGGCTGATGGTCACCGGGTTTTCGCTGATGTCGCTCGTTGGGGCCGCTATGCTGGTGCATCTGGTGCCGCTGCTCTCCGGTCTCGGCCTCGGCGCCACCGCAGCCCTGGTCGGCACATTGTTTGGCCCATCGCAGGTCGCCAGCCGCCTGATAAACATGGTGTTTGGCAAACATCTGGCCGCACTGCATCTCGCGGTGATCGCCGCACTGCTTATCCCGGGCGGTGCAATGATCCTCTTGCTGACGGCGCCTTCCGTACCCGGCGCCATGGCCTTCGCGGTCATCTTTGGCATGGGCAACGGCCTATTGAGCATTGTCACCGGAACTCTGCCGCTGCATCTGTTCGGCAGTGAAGGCTATGGCAAGTTGCAAGGGAAGATGATCGCGGCGCGCTTGATCCTTTCGGCGCTGGCGCCTTTCGCTTTAGCGCTGTCGATCGCTCATATTGGCATTATCGCTTCTCTGGCAATTTGCGTGACGCTTGGCGCCTGCGCGATCATTGCGCTATTGAGACTTTCGCCGTTAGTCGAAAGGCTTCCTCCCGAAAGTCCGGCCTCGTTTTAAAAAAGAAGGATAGGCGCGAATGCCGTCGTCGCCTTCATGAAAGCGTCACGTAAGAACACGACAACGGCAAAGTCTGATGAGGGGATATTTGGAGGAACTGTCGTGAACCCAGCAACCGAGACAACGGCCGAAATCAATGTTGGGCAACAACGCGGTACCGCAAGCGAGGTCTTCCTTGCCTTCCTGAAACTTGGCCTCACTTCATTTGGAGGCCCGATCGCGCATCTGGGATACTTTCGCGACGAGCTGGTTCTACGTCGGAAATGGATCGGCGAGGCCGCATATGCGGATCTCGTTGCTCTGTGCCAGTTTTTGCCGGGTCCTGCCTCCAGCCAGGTTGGATTTGCTTTGGGCCTTCTGCGCGCAGGACCTCTCGGGGCGCTTGCGGCCTGGACGGCATTCACACTTCCTTCTGCCTTGCTGCTGGTCGCTTTTGCCATGACGGCGACTGCGTTCAGCGGGCCTGTTGGCATCGGCCTGCTCCATGGCCTCAAGATTGTCGCCGTCGCCGTCGTCGCGCAGGCAGTCTGGGGCATGGCACAGAATCTGACGCCGGACCGGCGACGCGCTGCCATCGCCCTGACAGCGATGCTGATGGTAATTTTCGTTTCCAACGCCATTGGGCAGGTCGTGGCGATCGCCCTTGGCGGCGTGCTCGGATTGATGGTTTGCCGAAGCGGCGCAACGGCGGGCGAAAGCGTGCTATTGTTCACAGTACCGCGGTGGATTGGCGTAATCAGCCTCATCGCATTTTTTACACTGCTCGTGCTTCTCCCGCTTGCCGCGTCCTCAGGATTACCAGGTGTCTCTCTGTTCGACGCGTTTTACCGCTCGGGCGCTCTGGTCTTTGGTGGAGGCCACGTCGTCCTGCCTTTGCTGCAAGCGGAAGTCGTCGATCCCGGCTGGGTCAGCAACGATGCTTTTCTCACAGGCTATGGAATCACCCAGGCAATGCCAGGTCCGCTCTTCACATTCGCCGCCTATCTCGGCGCTGTCATGGGTCCAGAGCCGAATGGTCCTGCCGGTGCAGCAATCGCACTCTTGGCGGTGTTCCTTCCGGGTTTTCTGCTGCTTTTAGGGGCACTTCCTTTTTGGGAGGATTTTCGAAAGCGTCCCCCCGCACAGGCGGGAATGCGTGGAGCGAATGCAGCTGTCGTCGGCATTCTGGCGGCCGCCCTCTATAGCCCGGTTTGGACGAGCGCAGTCATGCGGCCCTACGACTTTGCGCTGGCTGCGGCTGGCTTCTTGTTGCTGACCGTATGGAAGGCGCCTCCCTGGATAGTTGTCATCACGATGGGCGTCGGCGGGATAGGGTTGGCGTATCTCTAGACGACATCGAGCCTTATCCGTCACCGGTGATTTACGCCGCTGACAGCGAAGCGACCACGCTCGGCCATTGGCCCCACCTGCCAAATTCGCAAAAATTGTGCCGCCGCAAAAGAGATGGACATCTACCGCCTGATTGACTTCACGTTGCAGGGGCCAGACCAGTATGTCCGGGTCATCGTTTCAGACTGGTTCAAGGCGCCACATAGAGTCATGTCTCCGGAGCGGGCTTTCTTTGGCGCGTCGCTCATTTCTTCTTTCTGGTGTAATTCTCAACTGGAAAATCTTCGCCTTTGCGGTGGTTAGGCGGCCCGACGGCTAAACCGCCCAGAGATCGATGGTCGGCAGTGTCCATTCGGGCAGTACGCGCTGAAACACACCATTTAAAAGTTCCGGCGCGAAAATGCACTCGGTCGTCACCGCCATTGAATTTCAGGCATGCCGGCTCGAAAGCCGTTGCATTCTTTGTCGAAGGAACATAATCACAAAGAGAGTTTTCGTTGAGGCCCACCGGTTTCGGTACACAACTACCAACTGTCAGATCCGGTACCAAATATAAAGACAAAGGTTAAGCTGGGTTCAAAGGACGCGATTTTTCGGTCGTGGCTTCGTGGGATGATCGCTACCCCATGACACAAAACTCGCACCGCCGTCGAACGATGTTAAGAACTTGAACGACAGGAAGGTCCGATCCGCCGGAGCTGCTGTTCTGCTCTCCCCACAAGCTAAATCTTGATTTGGCCCTGAATATACGCCAGCGTTTTCCCTGATCCCTGGTGTCACCAGCTGCTGTCGTCAATATCGACCCGCCACCGTCGGGCAGGACAGCGATGATATGGGCAAAGTTGACATAGATCCGGTCACCTTTAACTGCTGTCACTTCAAGCCATAGCTCAGGCATACTCAGTCATCCGGCGGGCAGGAGCCGGCAGCAGTTGCTGCCGGCTTTAACGAAAACGATACCCTGCACGGGCTGCTATTCTCGCGCGTCCGCCTGCTTCTCCATCGCCTCGCGGACCTGGTCGATCTTGCCGACCGAGCTGCCCACGCCGAGGACGTCTTTGGCCCAGCTGAGCTGACGAGATGTGATTGTCGCCTTGGAAAAGCCGCTTAGGGCCGCCGTCAGAGCAGCATCACCGAGTTCGGGGTCCTCCAGGGCGGGGATGGTGCCTGTCCGAAGCTCATAGCGGGCATAGTCCTGCACGTAAGAAGCAACACCCGCCAACCGCGGATCCTTCGAATCGAAGTAGGCGTGGTAATTTCTCTTGAGCGAGTTCAAGCCGCGCAGTTCCGACGCCATTGACTTCTCCGCACGATGCAGCGCCCTGTCCTCACGCTGCGTCGCGGCGCGCGAGGCAATTTTGTCGGGGCGCCCGTGGCTGTTCTTGCTGTTGTTTGTGTTGGAGGCATGGTCTTTGCCAGATCCGTTGCCGTGTCCTCCGCTTCCACCATTGCCCCCGCCGCCGCCCGAGTTGCCGTTGCCACTTTTGGCGAGAGCGTCGCCGTCGAAGCCACCCGAAGCGACCAGACCCATTGAGGCGAGAGACACAGCGACGATCGCGGTCTTCAAGATTTTTTGCATAATCATGACATCCTCCTTCTCGGTTTTTTGCTGATCGTTCTAATAAGGATGCGCATCGCCCCCCTGGATTCCAGAGAGGTCGGACCTATGCCGCAAAGCCGGGTACGAAGGTCCTATAAGATGAGGGACTTTGGGCCGGCCGTTTGCGTTGCGTGCGGCATCTTCGTTATGCCTCGGGTCTGAGTCGTTTGTTAAAGACGAACGCCGGCGACACTTTTGCCTTGGCCGGAACGAAGAAAACGTCTTCGGAATCGAGGCGGCCAAGTACGACGGATCATTCAATCCTCCGCCTCACGGTCCGGTTCAGGCGGAGTTTCTTCAGGCGAGAGGGGATGCATGACAGTGATCAGTGGCGAAGCGCTGCGGTGAAAAGCTTCCGAGCTCAACGAAATGCTCGATCATGTTCGAGGCTTTGGTCCACGGCGCCGAACTGCTGGCCGGCGAGCTTGCAGTATTCGAGCAGCAGCTCGACGACGACCTTCAGGCACTCGCAACTGCCGTTGAGACGCTCAGGGGCAGGTTCGACCAGATGAGCGGCGATTCGGAAGATTTGCGCAAGGCTTCTTAAGCAGGTACACTGCTGCACGGGATCTTCATCTGGTGGTATCGAGGACCTGCTCTTGTGGCGTCGCTAGGATGATCGGGTTCATCGACGCCAGGATTATGGACCGTACGGCGGGAGCGATTACACGCGATCGAAGATGCTGCCGATTGCGTTCCCGAAACCAAGCGCCAAAAAAAGGCGCCGAGATAACATCTACCCTGTCCAA
This sequence comes from Neorhizobium populisoli, assembly GCF_019430945.1. Classification (GTDB taxonomy): domain Bacteria; phylum Pseudomonadota; class Alphaproteobacteria; order Rhizobiales; family Rhizobiaceae; genus Neorhizobium; species Neorhizobium populisoli. The sequence goes on from NZ_JAHYCB010000011.1 coordinate 160,863, forward strand.
TATGCCCTTCGCCTTCTTGGTGCATGTTGTCGAACGCGAGATCTGGCCCAGACCAAATTCGCTTGATCTCCCAACACAACTATCTCCAGGCAGAAACGACGGGAGGGTAAAAACATGTTGGAACAGCTGGCAGCGATAGGAACAACGTCGTTCCACATCTTGGAGCGCTTGTGGCGGCCTACTTGCTGGCGCTTCCGATCGGGTGGGACCGCGAAAAGGGCGAGCGAAGCGCCGGGTTGCGCACGTTTCCGCTGGTCGCCATAGCCAGTTGCGGATTTATCCAGGCGACCGAGAACTTGACAGCCGGAAGCCCGGAGGCGGCGGCCAGGAGGCCTCATCACAGGCATGGGCCTCATCGGCGGCGGTGCGGTCCTTGTCGTGACGAGGCAATCGCGCCCGTCCACAACCGCATGCCGGTCCTGCTTCACCGTGACGACTACGAGAGATGGCTGCTTGGGAGTTCGAAGAGGCGTTAGCTCTCCAGAAACGGACTTTTCCGCCAGAGCTGATCAACATGGATCGAACGACGGAGCTGTGGGCTAAAAAGAAGGCGAGCGCCGAGACACCACTTCTGCTCTGACAGCCCGTCCGTAAAAGCGAAAGGCTCGCCGTCGAGAGCGAGCCTTTGCTATAAGACGCACCGTACATGGGAGGAGATCGCGGTGCTGACCTTAAAACTACGCGATCATGGTTAACGAATCCTTGCGTTGTTCGCTCACTTGTCGAGGGTCGATTGTAAAAGAGGCAGCTGCCGGACGCATTCAATCAGGCGACGCATCTCCACACTTGCGAGACGATAATATTTGGTCTGGCCTGCTCGGCGCGGCACCACTATCCCAGCGACGCGGAGCTGTCGGAGATAACTCGATGCGAGACTGGAGCTGATCCCGGCAATCGTAGCCAAGGTGCCAACATCCCGCTCCTGGTCCAACAGCAGGAAGATCAACAGGTAACGCGTCTGGTTATCCGCCGCCGCGAGCAGTGTTGCCGCTTTTTCGAAATCGAGGCTCTTAATCCCCGGGCTTGCGGCTTGGCGCTCCGGGGTCCGTTTGCTCTTTCTTGTGCGGGGATGAAGGGACAGCTGCTCGGCAAAAAGGCTCCCCATCAGTCTGCGAATAGAGTTCGGCCCTTTAGGGATCCTTTGCCACTCGACAGCGCCGGAAGACCTGACATGGTATAGCACGGGTTCATCCGCCATTGCAGGAATGGTGACCCGGTAGATCAGACCTGCGTAGCGTTTCTCGTAATAGTGCATGAAGATTCCCCTACTGGACCGTTACTTCGGCGAGCTGATTAGGCAGTGAACTCATAAACGAGAGTCGATAAGTATTGACGCCAGATTCGTCTTCGAGCGCAATTACCCTTTCCATGATCTCAAGAGAATCCGCCCCGAGATCGCCGAGTTGCCCGATAATGACCCGAATACCGATTTCGCTCACGACTTTCCTGTTCTTGCTGTCCAGCGAGTGCCTAGTTGGCACCTGATGCGTTGGGCATTTTTTCGGCTGCGTTTCAATTTGGCAGGGTGCTGTGCTGCGACCTCTAACAGAACGCGGAGTAGGTGTTGGTATACTCCTACTGAGGTGCCCCTAACATCCCCGAGCTACCACTCCGGTGACCAACGAGGGTACCATGCCGCCGTGTCGAAGGATGTTGTGATGAAGTTTGGCCAGTTCTGCGGCTTGCTCGCCGACAAGATGGACCTTCAACACCGGGATTTTGTTCCAGAGCCCCGACGAGGCGGCGTCGCTTCCCGACCGCAACGTCAGCGCAGCTGATGCTGCTATGCTTGTCTGCCTGATTGATCGCTACTATTGATCTCGGGGCGGCTGGCCCTTCCCAGGCTGCTGAGACAGCTCGGGATACTGCGCGCTTGACCAAAATATGCCCCTCCTGCTTGCAGCGATGGAAGAGGGGAAGGACGCGACGCTAGATATCATTGGGCGATTCAAGATCAAGATAACGGTCCCAGCTTTCTCTGGCGTTGAAGATAACCCCTTGATCCGCAGCAGGAATGGCCACTACTTGAGATCCGTTTAAGCCAACTTGCTATCGAGCGCCATCAGACGCAGTGCAACTGCACCGCAGAGGAGAGATGCCGGGGGCAAGCATCCTGCATGAGCATCCCCACGCAGAGTACCGCAATCTGCGGGTAATGGCGTTATAGCGTCTTCTCGTCAAGATACTCCCTGTGCGTTAGCCGTCTAGGCCGTACGGACCCGGCAGAGATGGCGATTGGGCCTTGGGGGCATCGGCCCCTTTTGTCAATCACTCACACGGTTGGGTTTCTTCAGCATGAAGCTCACCGGTCAAGCGGCAAGGAAGCGTGCGGAACTTCAGTTCCCCATGGTGGATAACGGTTCCATCGTCTTCACGAACATTCACCTCGATCGCTAGCTCCTCGGTATGATCGATTTCGAACTTTGCGATGTCGGTAAGGATCCGGCCGGCCTCGCGCCGCATCTCCACACGATCGGCGAGTTCGACGCCATGTTCATCCGTCTCTGTGTCGTTGCCAATGATAATATCAAAAAAGAACCGCGTCATGAGCTGTAAATTAGAACGATCTCAAACGTCGTCAAGAACGGAGGGCCACCAGATAACAGAACTGTCGGAGCTAGGTCTCCGGTGAGAGTTGTCGCGGACCGGGACATCCCATTAAGGACTTGGTAGCCGTGCAATTGCTAACCGGCAAAGCGCGCTTCTCCGCCTCATCTTTCGCTCTAGTTGCCTACCTAAAACACAGGGTGCAGCATGAAACTCGTCAAGATAATCGTTGGGCTCATCATCGTCCTGGTCGCGGGCTATGTCGTCGTCGGCGAGCAGCTCACTGGCGCCAGTGCTGATGCTGTCATAAATGCCCGACTGACCACAGTAAGATCATCAATCTCAGGAAGGCTTGGGCTGCAGGATCGTCCACTGGGAGCTCAAGTTCGCCGGAATGAACAGATAGGAGATGTCACCGATGATTTGGTCGATAATGTCCGGGCTGGCGATCTGGAAAATGAGAAAGCTCAGGGAGCCGCGGAGCACACCAGACTTCTCAAAGACCTTATGTCTGTACAGGAAGCGATCGTCTTGCTCCGAGAGCGCTCCCGCAACTACTCTGCGGATCGTATACGGCAGCTCGAAGCGCAGGTCGCGGCGTCGCAGTCGCTAGGTGATGCTGCCGAGGCCAAGCTCAAGTCGGCTACCCTGGAACTTCAGCGAACCTCATCCCTTGCCAACCGAGGCATCGAGACTGGCGTATCGTATCAGCGTGCTCAATCGCTTGTGGAAGTGTCCCGACTAGAACTGGCGAACGCAAGAGCCGAGACAGTTGCAGCGAGCGTTAGCCTTGAAGCTGCGCGGCGGGGAACGTTTCTAGGAGATGGCTATAACGACGCGCCCTATTCAGAGCAGCGCATAGCGGAGCTTGAACTACGCCAGGCGGAGCTGAAAAGCCAGGTGGACGCGCAGGCAGCCCGTCTCGCAGCCGTTGATGCGCGATTGTCCGCGGAGAGGCTTCGCGTCAACAGGCTGGGATCTGCCACCTTACAGTCGAATGTTAATGGGCTACTCTGGGATGTGCTTGCAGCAAGCGGCGAAACGGTTCAGCGAGGTGAGGACGTGGTGCGGCTGGTTGATTGTGACTCGACAATCGTGACCCTGTCGGTATCAGAAAGCGTTTATAACTCTTTGACCGTGGGCGGCTCTGCTCAATTTCGATTGAACGGCCGCACTGAAGTCATGAGCGGTACGGTGACGCGTCTGGCAGGTGCGGGCGCGGAGACAATTTACAAGAACCTTGCCATCGCTCCCAGCCGAAGGCACCTGGAGCGTTACGACGTGACGGTCACTGTCCCGGCCTTGCAAGATGATGCAAAGTTGCGCTGCTTAGTTGGGCGAACAGGTAGAGTGTTCTTCGATCGCCGACCGCTGGACTGGCTGCGCTCGTTCTGGACCTAAGATATGATTTATCTGAGCGAACTCCAGGCTAGCATAGCGCAGCTACTACTTGTGACGGGCATCGCGCTGGTGGTGCCAACGGTTCTGAGTAGCGGTCGCACGCGCGATAGGAAGATCCTGTTCAGTATCGGCATATTGCTATCATGTCGCTATTTCTGGTGGCGCGCATCTGAGACCATAGCGCCTTTCGGATTTACAGCCGATTGCCTGCTCAGCTGGAGTTTCCTTGCTTTAGAGGGGGCGTCACTTCTTTCGTCGATCAGTGCCTTCACGATCATGATGAGGAAAACCGATCGGTCTGCGGAGGTCGAACGTTTCAAAGCTTGGTGGTCTCCAAATCCCGCACCTCGAGTCGCCATCTTGATCGCGACGTACAACGAAGATCGCAAAGTGCTGGAACGAACGATTGTCGGTTCGAAGGCGGTCGATCATCCCAACAAGCAAGTTCTTGTACTGGACGACGGGCGCCGTGACTGGCTGCGGGACTACTGTCTGGTGCAAGACGTGCGCTACGTGCGGCGGCCGGACAACAAGGGTTCCAAAGCTGGAAACATCAATCACACGCTACGCCTTCTCGCCGAGGACACCACCCCTCCCGATTTCATAGCGGTCTTGGATGCGGACTTCGTGCCGCACGGGGATTTCCTCGAGCGTGCGCTGGCGCTGTTTCACGATGACGATGTCGGCCTTGTTCAAACACCGCAACATTTTTTCAACGCGGATCCGATACAGCACAATCTGGGCCTCAGCAGATCATATCCCGACGAGCAGCGTTTCTTCTTCGATCATCTTCAACCGTCCAGGGACGGATGGGGTATCGCTTTTTGCTGCGGCACGTCGTCTGTTATCCGCTTTTCCGCGGTGCAGAAAATCGGCGGCTTCCCAACTGACAGTATCACCGAAGATTTCATGCTGACGCTTGCGTTACAAGAGAGAGGGTTTCGGACGGTCTATCTGAACGAGGCGCTGACGGAGGGTCTCGCGCCGGAGGGCCTTAAAGAATACGTGACCCAGCGGGCGAGATGGTGCCTTGGGCTCATGCAGATCGCGCGCGGCCGGCTGGGGCCGCTGTCGCGAAACAAACTCAGATTTCGCGATCGCTGGAGTGTCGCCGACAGCGTGCTCTTCTGGCTCAGCAGCTTTTCGTTTCGCCTTGCCTGCTTCGTCTTTCCGCTTTTCTATTGGTTCTTTAATGTCACCATCGTCGATGCGTCGGTCTCGGATGTCATCCGGTACTTCGGCGTATACTTCGCCTGGATCCTGTTCGTCCTGAATTTCGTCTCAGGAGGTCTAGTCGTTCCGATCGTCAACGACGTCAGCCAGCTTCTTGGCGCCATACCGATCACGCGCGCTGCGATCACCGGCCTTGTTAAACCTCATGGTCATCCTTTCAGCGTGACAGCGAAGGGCGGCGACCGGACAAAGGTCGTGGTGCAATGGCGCCTGATGCGTCCTTTCCTGATTATCCTGGTGCTGACGCTTTTTGGCGTCGTGCTCGGAATTTTCTCCGACCGCTTTGCGTTCAACGACGCAGGGGACGGGAAGGCTATCATTCTGTTCTGGACGCTCTATAACGTGTTGACCTTGACTGTAACCCTTGTCGTTTGTGTGGAGCTACCGAGGGTGGAACAGCATCTCGGTGACAGGCCTGAACGCTGTGACCTGATAACGAAGACGGGGCTACAACGGGTCTGGCTTACCGATCTATCACAAGAGACGGCCAGGGTGCGTGGAGCGGATCTGGCCGCTGGAATAGCATTATCTCTTGTCGTTGCCGACGTCGGCACCATTGAGGCGCAGGTTCTTGAGACGACGGACGATGGAGGGGTTCTCTCCCTGCAGCTCGTTGCTGCGCAACATGAAGCTCTGTTGCGCCGGCTTTACGCAGGCGGCGACGTGCCGAGTGTTACTAAGACGCGTATTGGAGCTCTCATTCGCGACGCGTTTGGCCGCTTTTTGTAGGGGAGAGAGCCACTTTCGCTTGCAGCTTGGCAATGGACGAGGCGATCATGTTCAGCTCCCTCGTTCTCCTGGATTCAAACGGGTACACATCATCGCCCGCTGCAATTCGGGCCGCGTTATCGGCGAGCTGGCCAAACGGCCTGATGAAGACGACCACAAAGACGGCGCTCATCAATATCAACAGAAGACCGAAGAGAGCGAGGTTCCATAGAAGGCCAGTGGAGAACTGGCGGTTCGGCTCCGCTAGCTTGCTCGCGTCGATCCTGGCGATCATACTCCAGCCAAAGCGGGGCAGATCCTGATAATCGAGTTCGGGCAACACGGCCGTGAAATAAGGTCTTCCGTCCGGCCACGTCTCGACGTTGACAGCAGAGGCACCGGTTCGCGCTGTGCGGAAGCTGGCAAGATCCGGCGAATGGTAAATGCCGCCGTCCGTCGCGATCACGGCGTCCCCATTGACGTTGACGAGAAACAGATCCACGTCGAGAGACGTAGCCATTTCTTTCAAAAGACGTTGAGCCCACTTGTAGTTCAGGTGATAGCCGAGAACACCCGCGACAGAACCATTCGCGCTTCTGATCGGCGAAGCCAGGTCCAGGAACCGGCGGGGTTCTGTCCCTTGCGGCGGCAAAAGCGAGGCCAGTAAAACGGCTTCATGAACGTCGCCAGCGAAATCCCCTTTTAGCCCCTGCTGATACCATGGGCGAGAAGCGACGCTTGCGTTCAAGAGCAGGCCGTTCGAAGCTGTTCTCACGACGCCGTCAATTCCAGCGTAGCCGGCCCAGGATATTAAACTACCTGATCCGACAACTAGGCTCAGCGCCTGATCCAGTTCTGTCGGCTTGTCCGGATCAAGCTTTTGTGCAACGGCCTTCAGCCCTTCCCATTCTCGATGCAGCGCGGATGAGAAGGCAACTTGTGCACCACGCACACGGGTCTCGACGGCAACAGCCAGGGCGCTCTCCTGATACGCTGTCACCCGCTCGTTAAGAGTCGCATAGCCTAGGGCGCCGGCTAACAAAGCGCTGAGAAATACGAAGGTGATGGTGGCCGTGGCGAGACCGGGGAGACGGGACATGGCTGGCTCCTTGCAGACCCATGAATGTAAGAGGATCATGCAGCTAATCCAGCAGCCCCGGAAAACACGTTTAAATGTTCTTTATGGATGTTTCATACCGAAACGCAAAGCGGGACAAGACAGGTAATACCAGTTGTCACTGATGCTGACTCTTGGGGTTCCCAAAGCCGGACGAATCTGAATCGATGGCGCAAACAGGAGGTTTGCGATGGGTTCAGCGCTTTCATTACGGTCGGACTTCGACGGAGCCAGG
>NZ_JAHYCB010000012.1 GCF_019430945.1 Neorhizobium populisoli
CGTGGCGCTGGCTAACAAGATGGCCCGCACGATATGGGCGATTTTGGTCAAGGGCGGCACATACCAAGCGCCAGCAATGGCAGAGGCGTAGGAACAGAATTCCCGGCGTTCCTGCGTCGGGATAAAGTGGCAAGGTACGAGAGCGTGATGAACCCGAGGGGCGATACCTCGATGTCGATCAGACCGTCTGACTCACTGCGCCTTTAAGCGCGCAAGATTGATTAGGCGATCGACATCGCGGATCTCATCGTGGCCAGCGGTCAATGACCGCGCTCACAGGCCGGACATATGACTGCACCGTCCGGAGGTGATTTGCGCTGAAAAACCTTGCCAACCGGGCCGTTCCACATATGAGGCAGAGACGTGCTGCGAGACTGATACTCAAGATGTTGGTGCAGGAAATGTCGATCGTCGCCGTACCATCGACAGAGGAGCCGGAAAGAAGGTTTACCGTGCCGAAATTGAGCGTCGAAACACTGAAATTGCAGCTTTGTGCTGCGGCGCCGCCTGCGGATGCAAGGAACAGGCCGATCAGGAGCAATAGGAATTTCATTCAATTCTCCTGCACAAGGCATCCATGGCCGCGGTCGTCTTGTCGAGGTCGATCTGGGCCTCGCAAGTGCCTGCGGTGGGTGTTGGACAATAAGGGTGGTCTTGCCGGTCAGGCCTGTCAGATAGGCCTGGCCATCGTAACCGACGACGTAGCTCGCATCCGAGCCTTCGACGGAAATGAGCGAGCCGCTTTCCACGACCTCGCCGTGGACGTCTTCAGCGTAACGAGTGCTGCACCCGTTTGCGGTTTTACGGCGAAACGGACGACGACACCGCTGCCCTTGTGCGGCATGACGGTCTCACGCGCGCTGTCCAGAACGGCATCGATCGGCAGGCCGGCGGGGTCGATCGACAGGCTGTTCTCCTCGTAGGAGCGAAGGTTCGGCACGAGTAGCCTGCCATGACGGTTGGTCTTTCCGGCCGGCCGGTTTTCGAATTCGACGGCCACATCAGGTGTGCCTGCATCGACGATCCCGAAAGAATCTTCGATCCTGTCCGAGATGAAGACGTCACCGCCGGCGAGAATCAGCGCGCCATCGACCTGCCCACGGACGGAGACGTTCTTGTCCGATTGCTCCACGCGTCCCTCGACGCGGCCGCTACCGCTACGATAGGCGACGGTGGCGGCCCGGCTTGATCGGGACCCTTCGACATCGCTCACACAAGAAAACCGCTTTCGTCACCATACCGGCTTCCGGCAACCGCCGCCGTGCCGATGCCAAGCGTGCCGAGCGCGAAGGCGGCACCAGCGCCGCCGTTCAGAAAATCCAACCCGGCTTCCGCATGCGCTTCCAGCGTCAACCGGTCTGTGAGACCGTAACGTGCACTCGCCATGCCGAAAGGTCGCTCGTCGTAATTGAAGGATTCCAGACCGTAGTTACGGCGCGCGAAACCGATTTCCGCAGAATAGTCGATTAGACCGGGAGCCAGGAGATCTGCCGATGCAAACAGCGGCGTTTCCGTAACCGTCTCGCGGCCCAGCGCATCACGCACGACAAGGCGTGCCGTCGCATCACCGCTAACGGCCGGAATATCCGAAATCGAGAATGGTCCGGCCGGCACCTCGTGAGACGAACGGCGGGTACTGTTGACATAAAGATCGACCGTGGAAGGAACGGCCGCGGTACCTGATACTTCCGGAAGCGGCATGGTGACGAGGTCTGAGCGCAGACCGAAGTTACGACGGATTTGTACTCCGCCGAGACGAACGGGACGTGTCCAGGCCAGCCCGCCGGTAATCAGGTCACCGACCTGATAGGTCGGCATACGGTCCGGGTCGGAATAACTCCAGGTCGTATCCAGCCGGGCGGTGGAGTAAAGATCGTTTGGGAGAGCGTGACGACTTGCGACGATGAAAACAGGCCAAGCGGTCCGAATACGCGCATGTCGAAGGCGCCGGAAAGTCCCTGAAATTCCCAGAGGTCCTTGAGGCCTTCGCCGCCACTTGCGCCATACAGCGTGTAGTTGACCAGTGCGCCGGCGCTGCTTTGCGGTTTCAGACGCTCGCCGTCAGCAGCAGAGGATCTGCTATCGATATTGTGAACGGCAAGGGCATTCGTCGTGGCTGTAAAGGTGATCGCCTGCAGCTTTTCCTCATATAGAAAGGAAACGCCTGGTAGCTTGCCGATATCGACGCGATTGCCGGGAAGGCGCGCCTCGTCGGCGGCCTTCAGCCCGCAGTTCTCGAGTTGCACAGCCTCGATCGTAAGCCTGCCGCCCTCATGCCGAAAGGCCGCGATCAAGCCGGTCGGCCGGCCGTTGACAGAGACTTCGAGCTGAAGATCGAAGGCCGACCCGGGCGCATCGACATTCATGGAAGCGATCTGCGGTATTTGCTGGGCGCACGCGTCGCCGCTCCAGCTGATCGCCGCGAGCAGTACGACTGCCAGACGCCAATCAGCCGCCTTGAAGCTTGGCCTTGGCATCGAAGCCACCCGCCTCGTTTTCACCACGGATCGCCAGCGCGCCGGCGCTTTTCCCGTTTGCCGGTACGAACCAGGTTGCTGTGGAACGACCAAGCACATAACCGACCAGGCCATCGCGCTTGGCAACGGCACTGCCGCCACTGGTCAACGAGAGGTTTGCAAGCTTGAAGCGTCGATCTCCACGGTTTTCCGCACTGACTTTGTAGCCGCCCGAGACGGGCCGGATGCTCCACGAAATTGCCGGATTGGTGGCCCCGCCATCGGCGAAGACGACTGGGATGGAATGGCGCACGACCATAACGACGGTCGCGGCCTGCTTCCCAACCGGCTGCAGTTCGTCGACGATCAGGCGGTAGCTTTCCTCTCCCTTGACCGGTGCTTTCGAGGTCCGCACGATGCGCACCATATTCTCACCGCCCGGCTTCAGCTGGATAATGGGCGGACTGGCGACGACGTCCTCCGCCGGAGTGAACACGTCCTGCCCGTCCTTCTGCGACCACCGGAAGTGCGAACCTGCACGTTGATCGCTTTCGGAGCATCGTTCCAGACGCGGATGTTCGACGTTGCTGTGGGCGCAGACAAGTCGATTATGACGGGGGCGACGCGCAACGAGGCGGAAAGCGCCGGTGGCGATAACCCAAGGGCGGCCATAAAGGCGATGGCGAATGGTTGCAGGCGCAAGGGGCTGTTCCGATCAATAGGTAAGCGTAACGGTGACCGTGTCGGCATAGGAGCCGGGCGCGGGCGTCGTCTGTGCCGATACACGGCCATATACAGTGTAGGTCTGGGCCGAGCCGGTGCAGTTGGAGCTCACCGTATTGCTGCCGACCGTATTGCCCCAGATGCTGGAACGGGACGTGTCCGTGTAGAGGGAATAGCCGATTGTTGCGGCGCCGGAGCCGGTCATCTTGCGCGCCGAAGTGGTCGCGCCGCTGCCGAGGCCTTCGTTCAGCCCGATATTGTAAGCCGTGCCGTTGGTGCACTGGACGACGATCGAGCTGGTTGCATCACGATTGGAGCCGATGACGCCGGTCGAGCCAAAGCTCAAGTTGCTTGCCGAGGAAATCTGGCAATCGGCGGTGATGGTCATCTGCACGTTGAACTGGGACGTCGCCGTCTGGGCAAGTGCCGTCGTTGCGAAAACCGTGAAGAGTGCGGAAAAACCAACGAGGAGGCGGGTCATCAATGCTCCTTGGAACAAAAGCGAGGCAGGACGTCTGCACACACGATGCGTACTGCGCCGAACCTATTCCGGAGTCGATAACGAGCAGCTAAGAGTGTTTAATTAGAATTTACATATAACAACCGTGAATTGATAAAATTACCTGAGGGATTTCCCGTACATTTCTCTGCGTAACGCGAACTGTCGTGCACATTGCCGGAGGCCGGCGTCGAAATCGCGTTGAAAAGATCAAGCGTGCCCTAGGGTTATCGGGAGGCGTGTTGTGCTGAGAGGTCACGCACCAGCTTGAGGCGGACAAGCTCCAGCTCCGCATCCGGCAAGGCCCGGTGAGCTGGAAACACCGGTTCGGTTTGCGCTATTGCGCCCGCTACAAGCTCTGCGAGCCTTTCCCCTGACAGCCTGTCGCCGACAATCTGTCGCGCGGCAGCGAGAAACACGTCGTCGGACTTTTTGAGCCGAAGCGCATGGCGCGGGAAGCCGCCCGTCCGAAGCAATATACTCAGCCATTTGCCATCCCACGAGGGGGCGCTTGCGCAGAGTTCATGCCCTGAAAGCACGTCCATGGCAGTTGCTGCAACCTGTTCGACGGCAAGTCCCTCCCGCTCCAGTTGCCGGCGTGAAATGCCGTGGATCGCCTCCGCTTTCACCGACCAGTCGCTCCAGCCGGGAGCTGGCCGAATGAGGCTTGAATAGCGACTGCCGTCCTCAAACACCCAGCCGATCTCGATCGGGTAGCTATGTTTGGTGAGGGAGGAAGCCTCAAAATCGAGAAAGACCAACATCCGGATATCTGCACATTCGAGCGTCTATTGCGTCAGCTATAGCCAATCGGAATCCCTCACAACAGCCTTATGCGAGATGCAGCGGATGGAGTGCTTGCCTCGTCGCGCCCTCCAGCTGCCGGCGAAGCGGCGCAACATGGACGACTATGCGCGGATTTCGTGGGTCAGAAGCACTCTCGGCCAAGCTCAAAAGTCGTGCCCCCGAAAATACCGTGTATATTCACCGCCGGTATCGAACCGCGATACATGCGCGCCGTGGTGAAGCCCTGCGAAACGCCCTGATCCGCGAGTACGGCGGTAAATATCGTCTATGCAGCGGGAACATCGATATGCAACATCTCGCTCATCGCGGCAACGCTGATGTTTCATAACTTCTGGGCGTCGCCGGCCGCGATGGTCGTGCCTCAGACGCTGAATTTCCTGAAGAATGTCGGTCTCGTCGGCGGTATGGCGATCATCATGACCTTTGGCGCAGGCCCGTATCGGTTTGGCCGTTAATCTGGATCGACATAGGCTAGATGGTCGCCGCCGGGCGCTATCGAGGCGATCGGCGGCGGCCGTGAGCTCGCAGTTTCCGGAACTGCAACTCAAGATATTTTGTCGAATACAACGCTAGCTAAAGCCTGCTCTCCGAGATATTCAGGGAAATATCCCGCTTAAGGATTTGGAGGAAAATCATGATCATCAACCGCCGTTCCTTGTTTGGCGTTGCCGTTGCAACGGCCGCCGGCTTTCTGTCGCTGACCTCGCTTGCGGCTCCGGCCGTTGCGCAGGAAAAGGTCACCGTCTTCGCTGCCGCCAGCATGAAGAATGCCCTCGACAATGCCAACAAGGCCTGGGGTAAAGAGGTTACGGTCTCCTATGCCGCGAGCGGCGCGCTTGCCAAGCAGATCGAAAGCGGCGCTCCGGCCGACATTTTCATCTCGGCCGACCTCGACTGGATGAAATATGTTTCCGAAAAGAAGCTGGTGAAGGAAGATACCAAGTCCAACTGGCTCGGCAATCGCCTGGTGCTGGTTGCCCCGAAGGATGCCGCCAAGCCGGTCGAGATCAAGCCTGGTTTCGATCTTGCCAGCCTCCTGAAGGGCGGCAAGCTTGCCATGGGCGAGCCGAAAGCTGTTCCGGCGGGCAAATATGGTCAGGCTGCTCTCGAAAAGCTGGGCGTCTGGTCGTCCGTCGAGAAGAGTGTTGCCCTGGCCGACAGCGTGCGCTCCGCACTTGCCTTCGTATCGCGTGGTGAAGCCCCCTATGGCATCGTCTATCAGACGGACGTGACCGCAGATCCGGGCGTCGCCATGGTCGGCAAGTTCCCGGAAGACAGTCATCCTCCGATCATTTATCCGATCGCCATTCTGACCGAATCCAAGTCGAAGGATGCGCCCGCCTATCTGGAATTCCTGAAGTCCGCCAAGGCTGCACCCTTCTTCGAGAAGGAAGGCTTTACGGTCCTGAAGTAACAGGATTTAAGGTCATGGCTCCCGCCTGAAACGGGAGCCATGTTTTTTGGGGACCGCGTTTGGACTGGCTTCATCTGAGTGACGAGGAATGGACTGCGATCAGGCTCAGCCTCTGGGTGTCCGGCATTGCCATGGTCGTCAGCCTGCCGTTCGGCATCTGGGTTGCTTATCTGCTGGCGCGAGGTGGGTTCTGGGGTAAATCGATCCTGAACGGGATCGTCCACCTGCCGCTCATCCTGCCGCCGGTCGTTACGGGATTTATCCTGCTTGTGCTTTTCGGGCGGCGCGGTGTTATCGGCGCATTTCTGGACCAATATTTCGGCATCGTGTTTTCCTTCCGCTGGACGGGAGCGGCGCTCGCCTGCGGTATCATGGGGTTCCCGTTGCTCGTTCGCTCGATCAGGCTTTCGATCGAGGCGGTTGACCGTAAGCTGGAGGAGGCGGCCGGTACGCTTGGTGCAAGCCCGACCTGGGTTTTTATGACGGTGACGCTGCCGTTGATCCTGCCCGGCATCATTGCCGGCATGATCCTCTCCTTCGCCAAGGCGATGGGTGAGTTCGGCGCAACGATAACCTTCGTTTCGAACATTCCCGGCGAGACCCAGACACTGTCTGCTGCGATCTATACCTTTACCCAGGTGCCGGGCGGAGATGCCGGAGCCATGCGATTGACGCTTGTGGCGATCATCATCTCGTTTGCAGCGCTGCTTGCTTCGGAATTCATGGCCCATATCGTCGGCAAGAGGGTCAATGTCGAATGACCCTGATCGTTGAAGCCCGACAGACGCTTGGAGAGTTCAACCTCGATGCCGGTTTTACATCGGAAGGCGGAGTGACGGCGTTGTTCGGCCGCTCCGGCTCCGGCAAGACTTCGCTGGTGCGGGTGATCGCCGGCCTGTCCAAGCCAGATCAGGGGCGGCTGATGGTCGATGGCGACGTTTTGCTTGATACGGAAAACCGTATCTTCGTGCCGAAGCATCGCCGGCGGTTCGGTTATGTTTTCCAGGAAGGTCGGCTTTTCCCGCATCTTACCGTTCGCCAGAACCTCAATTACGGCCGCTGGTTTGCCGGCATGAGCAGGCAGGGCGATGATTTCGACCGGATCGTCGAACTGCTCGGGATCGAGCTTTTGCTGGAGCGGCGGCCGGGCAAGCTTTCCGGCGGCGAGAAGCAGCGTGTCGCGATCGGTCGGGCACTGCTTGCCGCGCCGAGGCTTCTATTGATGGACGAACCGCTTGCCGCACTGGACGATCAGCGAAAAGCGGAAATCCTGCCCTATCTCGAACGCCTGCGTGACGAGATGGCCACGCCGATCGTCTATGTCAGCCATTCCGTCAGCGAAGTTGCACGGCTGGCCGATAAGGTCGTGATGATGAAGGGCGGACGGGTTGAGGCAATCGGTACGCCGTCCGAAATCCTGGGTGGACAAGCGTTTCTTTCCAGCGACAGGCGCGATGCCGGTGCTGTCCTGACCGGTAGGGTCGAGGCGATCGACGATGCGCACCGGCTCGCGACTATCCGTCTTTCAGCATCGGAAATCGTCGTGCCCAATGCGCATGTGGAAACCGGCCGCAGTGTGCGAGTTCATATTCCCGAGCGGGACGTCATGGTCGCAACCTTGCGGCCTGAAGGGCTGAGCGCGCTTAATATCCTCGAAGGTCGCATTGTTTCGATCGAGCCTGACGGAGAAGGCATGATGCGTGTCCGAATCCGCAGCGGCGAGGACGATCTTCTTGCCCGCATTACCGCATTGTCTGTCGAGCGGCTTGATCTCAAGCTGGAGAAAGCGGTCTTCGCGGTAATCAAGACCGTAGCTCTGGAGCGGTAGCGAGCTTTCCGCTGAAAATCAGGCCCGAAATGCCTGCATGGCTTCTCGTAAAGGTCTGCTCAGGTGTTTGTCGCGCCGCACGACCAGGCCGAGTGAGCGGTCCAGCCTGGGCGATAACGACCGTATGGTGAAACGGGCGGCGTCCTGCGCTTGGCGAACAGAGAGCCGCGGCAGGATCGCCCAGCCGAGTTCCGAGGCGACCAGTTCCTTGATTGCCTCGACGCTGCCAAATTGCATTGCCGGGCGCGCCGTCTGGCCAGCCGCCCTGAACCATTCGTCGATCGCCTTGCGGGTGTGGCCGCCTTCGTAGAGAAGCAGGGTCCGGTTGCAGAGGGATTCCGCATCGAGCACCTGCGGCGCGCTTTTCTCTCGAATGGAGGCGACGGCGACGAGTTCGTCCTCGGCGATCTTTTCCACCTCGAAGGCACGACCGGGGGCGGGCAGGGTGACGATTGCGAGATCGAGCCGGTTGTTTTCCAGATCGCGCAGGATCTCGGGCGTGTTCCCTGTCCGGACGGTGACCTCCAGCCCGGGCATCCGCTCCTTCAGGCGCGTGATGACGCGGGGAAGAATGTAGATACATGCCGTCGCGCCGGAGCCGATACGAATACGCCCGGCAAGTCCGCTACGGTGTGGCGCCATTGCCTCCATGGTCTCGGAAACCTGCTTTTCGATCAGGCCGGCATGGACGAGTAATTCTTCGCCGGCGAGCGTCGGCTGTGCTCTGCGACCTACGCGCTCGATCAGCCGCACGCCGAAGTGTCGCTCAAGCTGCCGGATCTGCAGGCTGATGGCCGGTTGCGTCAGGCCCGCTCGTTCCGCCGCAGCGGAAAAACTGCCAAGTTCGGCGACGGATGCGAAAGATCGGAGCTGTTCGAGGTTCATATTTTCCAAAGTTATTCTTATGCTTTGCATGAGATGCATAAGCTTTATTTTTGATCCGATAAAGGGCAAAGATCGTTCACATGCCTTTCAGGAACGTCAGATGAATACCCCTCTTCACCCCGTGCAGATCACGCTTCATGCCTGCGAGCCCGCAGACATCCCCGAAATCACGGCAATCTACGCCGATGCCGTAACCTACGGGACGGCGAGTTTCGAGCTCGAGCCGCCGATGATTGACGACATGCTGGCGCGGCGCGCGGCATTGGTCGACGCGGGATATCCTTATCTTGTCGCGAAGGCCGGTGAGAAGGTTGTCGGCTATGCCTATGCCGGGGCCTATCGCGCTCGGCCGGCCTACCGTGGCACGGTCGAAAATTCCGTTTATGTCCATCCTGAGGCGAAGGGCTACGGCATCGGTCGCACGCTTCTGCTGGCCTTGATTGAGGCAAGCGAAACGCGCGGCTTCCGGCAGATGGTCGCGGTAATTGGCGATTCCGGCAATACGGCTTCGCGGCGCTTGCATGAAAGCGTCGGTTTCGAACTCACCGGCGTTCTGAAATCCGTCGGCTGGAAACATGGTCGCTGGCTGGATACCGTGCTGATGCAACGTCCGCTCGGACCGGGCGACGGCCTGCCGCGCTAAGACGATGATCGGCGCCGGCACTGTTGTCCTGCTCAGCCTGTCGCAATTCCTGTGCTGGGGCATCGGTTATTATATGATCGGCGTCTTCGGTCCCGCGATTGCGGCGGAAACCGGTTGGACTCTGCCGGTCGTTTATGGCGGTTTTTCCGGAGCATTGATTGTCATGGGCCTATCCTCCGGGCCGGTCGGACGGATGATCGACCAATATGGCGGCAGGCCTGTGATGACCGTGGGTTCGGCACTGTTGGCGGTCGGCTTCTGTAGCCTGGCTCTGTCTCATTCCCTTGCGGCTTACGGTGCCAGCTGGCTGCTCGTGGGGCTCGCGCTTCGCATGACGCTTTACGAAGCGGCGTTCGCCACGCTTGCACATCTTGTCGGTCGCGCCGCACGCAAACCGATTTCGCGGATCACCTTGCTCGGCGGGCTCGCATCTTCGGCTTTCTGGCCCGTCGGCGATCTGCTGGTTTCTGAAATCGGCTGGCGAAATGGACTGTTCGTCTATGCCGCACTCGCAGTCGTGTCGATGACGCTCCATTGGTTTATCCCTGCCACCGCGGAACGGTTTCCAGAAGCGGGTGTGGAGCCTACCGTTTCCGAGACGTCCCGCCCCAAGCTCAAGACAGCGGCGCTGCTGTTTGCTCTGATGAACACCGTGTCCGCCTTTCTGAATTCTGGCCTCTCGGCGCATATGGTCGCCATCATCGGCGGCTTCGGGTTTGCTGCCGGGGTCGCCGTCGGCGTGTCATCGCTTCGAGGTGTCGGCCAGTCGCTTGCTCGCCTGGCAGAGATAGCGGCTGGCAGTCGTGTCGATTCGTTTGTGCTGGGCGTCGTTGCGGCTGCGGCACTTGTGTGTTCGATCGGCTTTGCACTGGCGGAAGGAGTGGTCGCCGCCATTATCTTTGCATTCGTCTATGGAATTGGTATCGGCCTTCTGACGATCGTACGCGGCATCCAGCCGCTCGAACTTTTCGATCCACGTAGCTATGGCCGGCTGTCAGGCTGGATGTTGATGCCGGGTTTCATCGCCTCGGCCTTCGCGCCTGTGGTCTATGCGGCCATTATCGAAAGCCAAGGCCAGAAGGCGGCGATAGTGCTTTCGCTGGTGCTCGCGCTCGGGACCTTGGCCTGCGCGATAGCCATGCAACAGCTCCTCCGCAAGCGCGGAGCCACACCCACCAGGGAGATGGATTGACCCGGAGCGAAGCGGAGGCAATGTATAGCGCTTGATCTGAGCCTCTGACTCCTTCCCAAGTGAATTGCATGCCCTCCGAAGACCGCCCATCCGGTGACCGTAAAAAGAGCCGAGTAACGCTTCTCGACGTGGCGCAGCACGCCGATGTTTCGCGCGCGACCGCTTCGCTCGTTATCCGCAAGAGTCCGCTGGTGGGGGCGGAAACCCGCGCCCGCGTCGAGGCGGCGATGCGCGAGCTGGGCTATGTCTATAATTTGGGTGCGGCACGACTTCGGGCGGAACGCAGCCATACGGTCGGCGTCGTGGTGCCCAATCTGACTAACCCGTTTTTTGCAGAACTGCTCTCCGGTATCGAATCTGTCATCGACGCGGCCGGCATGGTGGTGATCCTTGCCAATAGCGGCGATCTTGTCGAACGGCAGGACATGGTGATGCGCAGGATGCGCGAGCATGGCGTCGATGGCGTCATTCTTTGCCCCGCCGCGGCCACGGGCACGGATTTCCCCGACCGCATCGAGGAGTGGAACCTGCCGCTGGTCCAAGCACTGCGCCACATTTCGGACGATATGGATTATGCCGGTGTGGATTACGCGGCCGGCATGCACCAGGCCGTCGAGCATCTCGCTTCGCTGGGGCACCGGATTATCGCGTTTGCCGTTCATGGGCCGATCCACTCGGCCTACCATGAGCGGATCGAGGGTTTTCGCGAGGCGATGCAATCCCGTGGTCTGGAGCCGGACCTGATTGTGCGGGTGCCGGATCAGACAGCTCAGATTCCAGGCTCGGCATCGCTTCTTTTCCAGGGGACGGCAAAGCCGACAGCGGTCATCTGCTTCAATGATGTGATCGCGCTGGGCCTTGTTGCCGGCCTGCACGATCTGGGCCTGAAAGTGGGCGAGAGCTTCTCGCTGATCGGCTTCGACGATGTGGCGGAAGCCGAAGTTGTCCGGCCGCGGCTTACGTCGGTGTCGACTGCGCCGGTTTCGATCGGCGAGAATGCTGCAAAGCTTCTGCTCGACCGCCTTTCCGATCCATTGCTGCCACCTCGCAAGGTTGTCAAGGCAACGCAGCTACATATCCGCCAGTCATGTGCATCGGTTGGCGAAGCAGTGCTGTAAGAATCTGTTAGTTTGCCGTTGACGTGTGATCTAAAAGCTTTTAGATCGATCTAAAAGGATGGCGCGGCAGAGGAGCGGCGCAGTCCGGGCTTCATTGGGCCAGACATATTGGGGAGGTCCCAAGTTGTACAAATTCAATTTCGAGCCGGTTATCGCCGGGCTCGACAAGCTGCTTTACGGCGCCGTGCTGACAATCCAGCTTTCGGTCGCGGCGATGATCCTCGGCCTGATCGTCTCGATCGTCTGCGCTGCGGCGAAAACCTCGAATGTCGCGCCGCTGCGCTGGGTGATCAACGCCTATATCGAGATCATCCGCAACACGCCTTTTCTGGTGCAGATCTTCTTCATATTCTTCGGCCTGCCGTCGCTTGGCCTGCGCCTGACGCCAAATGGCGCGGCCCTTCTGGCGCTGGTCATCAATTTCGGCGCCTATGGCACCGAGATCATTCGTGCCGGCATCGAGTCGATCCAGAAGGGGCAGATGGAGGCCGGCACCGCGCTCGGCCTCTCGAAGCTGCAAATCTTCCGTTATATCGTCATGAAGCCGGCGCTGCGCACGGTCTATCCGTCGCTGACCAGTCAATTCATCTATCTGATGCTGACCTCGAGCGTCGTCTCGGCGATCTCGGCCGACGATCTCGCGGCCGCCGGCAACGACCTGCAGTCGGCGACCTTTGCGAGCTTCGAAGTCTATATCGTCGTCACGCTGATCTATCTCGCCATGTCCGTCGGTTTCTCGCTGATCTTCTCGGCGATCGAGAAGGCGGCCTTCAAATATCCGCTGAGCCGGTAAGGGGAGACGGAACCATGCCTCTTATCAGAGCCTTCGGCCCCAACGAGTTCTGGATCATCGTGCTCGCCGCACAGTGGACGATCGCGCTGTCTGTGATCGCCTTTGCGGGCGGCGGATTAGGCGGCTTGTTCATCGCGCTCGCCCGTGTCTCGGATGCGAAATGGCCGCGCCGCATCGCGACCTGGTTCATCCGCCTCTTCCAGGGCACGCCGCTCCTGATGCAGCTTTTCCTGGTGTTCTTCGGGCTCAATATTTTTGGCTTGGGTATCAATCCGTGGTTTGCGGCGGCGATCGCCTTTACGCTGCATGCAAGCGCCTTCCTCGGCGAAATCTGGCGCGGCTGCATCGAGGCCGTGCCGCCCGGCCAGCGGGAAGCAGCTACCGCGCTCGGCCTGCGTTACTTCAACCGCATGCGCTACATCATCCTGCCGCAGGCGTCGAAGATCGCTGTAGCGCCGACGGTCGGCTTCCTCGTGCAGCTCATCAAGGGCACGTCGCTTGCGGCGATCATCGGCTTCACCGAGCTGACGCGCCAGGGGCAGATCATCAACAACGCGACCTTCAGCCCCTTCCTGGTTTTCTCCACGGTGGCTGCGGTCTATTTCGTCCTCTGCTGGCCGCTGTCTTTGCTGGCCGGGCGCATGGAAAAGAAATTCTCCCGGGCGACGACACGCTGACGGGACCCGCGCCGGAGGGAGGTTAACCCGGCACAACGAAAGGGTAGGAAAAATGAGCATTTCAAGACGCATGATGATGGCCGCGATCGGCGCAGGCCTGATGGTGGGCGCAATCGCTTCCACCGCTGCCGCACAGACCGTCGACAGCATCAAGGCCGCAGGCACGCTGAAGGTCGGCATGCTCGTCGACTTTCCGCCTTTCGGCATCATGAACACGTCGAACGAGCCGGATGGCTACGACGCCGACGTTGCCAAGCTGTTGGGCAAAGAATGGGGCGTGAAGGTGCAGATCGTTCCGGTCACCGGCCCGAACCGTATTCCGTACCTGCAGAGCAATCAGATCGACCTGCTCGTCGCCTCGCTCGGCATCACCGAAGAGCGTGCCAAGACCGTTGATTTCTCGCAGGCCTATGCCGGCATTTCGATCGGCGTGTTCGGCGCCAAGGAAACCAAGGTTGCCAAGCCAGAAGACCTTTCCGGCAAGACGGTTGGCGTGGCCCGCGCTTCGACGCAGGATACCGGCGTCACCAAGGTCGCTCCGGCCGATGCCAAGATTCAGCGTTTCGACGATGACGCGACCGCGGTTCAGGCGCTGCTTTCCGGCCAGGTTCAGCTGATCGGCGTTTCCAATGTCGTTGCCGCCCAGATCGAAAAGGCCGCTCCGGGCCGCTTCGACCAGAAGCTGCAGCTCAGCCAGCAGGTTCAGGGCATTGCCGTCCGCAAGGGCTCGACAGAGCTTCTGACCGCTGTCAACGCCTTCATCGACAAGGCCAAGTCCAGCGGCGAACTAAACAAGATCCACGAAAAGTGGCTCGGCGCTCCGCTGCCGGATTTCGTGGCGAACGCCAAGAAGTAAGGTTCAGGCCCGGCGAGTGGTGAGGCCCCCCCTCTGCCCTGCCGGGCATCTCCCCCTCAAGGGGGGAGATTGGCAAGAAGCACTGACATCGCTCCATCTCAACGTTGGAGTTCGGCGAAACGGCGCTCCAAATCGATCTCCCCCCTTGAGGGGGAGATGGCCGGCAGGCCAGAGGGGGGTGTTGTTGAGCACAGTACGCCGGATGATCCAAAAATAAGGAATTCCTCGCATGACCAATCTACAAACCAACGCATCGGCCGCGCAGGGAACCTCCGATCTCGCCGTCCGCATGGAAGCTGTCGAAAAATGGTACGGCGAATTCCACGCGCTGAAGAATGTCGAATTGTCGGTAAAGCGCGGAGAGCGGATCGTCATCTGCGGCCCGTCCGGCTCCGGAAAATCGACGCTGATCCGCTGTATCAACCAGCTCGAGACGATCAAGAGCGGCAGGATCGTCGTGGACGGCCACGACCTGACGGCAGGCGGCAAGAATGTGGATATCGTGCGGCAGGAAACCGGCATGGTCTTCCAGCAGTTCAACCTCTTTCCGCATATGACAGGGCTCGAGAACTGCACGCTGGCGCCGATGAAGGTGCGCGGCATTTCGAAGGCGGAGGCGGAAAAGACCGCCCGCAAGTTCCTGGAGCGGGTGCGCATTCCCGAACAGGCCGAAAAATACCCGGCCCAGCTCTCCGGCGGCCAGCAGCAGCGTGTGGCAATTGCCCGTGCGCTTTGCATGAACCCGAAGATCATGCTGTTCGATGAGCCCACGTCGGCGCTCGACCCGGAAATGGTCAAGGAAGTGCTCGATACGATGATCGACCTCGCCAAGGAAGGCATGACCATGCTCTGCGTCACCCATGAAATGGGTTTCGCGCGCCAGGTCGCCGACCGCGTCATTTTCATGGATCGCGGCGAAATCCTTGAAATGGGCACGCCGGACGAGTTCTTCGGCAACCCGAAGAACGAACGACTGAAAATCTTCCTCGGCCAGATTTCCTGACCTTTTTCAAAGACGGATGCACTCCATGAAGCCAGATATCCTGCTTGTCGAAAAGATGATGCCGTATGTCGAGGAACGCCTCGATGCGGACTACACGGTTCACCGCATGTATGATCCGGAAGCGAAAGCCGCGCTTGAAGCCGCGCTGCCGAACATTCGCGCGGTTGCGACCGGCGGCGGCACCGGTCTTTCCAACGAGTGGATCGAAAAGCTTCCGTTGCTCGGCGTCATCGCCATCAACGGCGTCGGCACCGACAAGGTGGATCTACCTTTCGCGCGCGCCCGTAATATCGACGTCACCACGACGCCGGGCGTACTGACCGATGACGTCGCGGACATGGGCATCGCGCTGATGCTCGGGTCTCTCCGCCACATCGCGAAAGGCGATGCCTTCGTGCGTGCCGGCCAGTGGGGCAAGGAAGGTTTTCCGCTTGGCAACAGCCCGAAGGGCAAGCGCCTCGGGATTCTTGGTCTCGGCCAGATCGGCAAGGCCTTCGGCCGCCGCGCCGAAGTCTTCGGCATGGATATCCGCTTCTGGAACCGCTCGCCGGTCAAGGATACGAGCTGGAAGGCTTGTGCCTCTCCGGTGGCACTCGCGGAAGATAGCGACGTGCTCTGCGTCATCGTCGCGGCGAATGCCGAAACCCAGAACATCGTCGATGCGGATGTGTTGAAGGCGCTCGGCCCGAAAGGCATCCTGATCAATATCGCCCGCGGCAGCGTCGTCGATGAAGATGCGCTTCTGGCGGCGCTGAACGACGGCACGATCGGCGGCGCCGGGATCGACGTCTATCTCAACGAACCGCGCATCCGCGAAGACTTCTTTACGGCGCCGAATACTGTTCTCGCCCCGCATCAGGGCAGCGCCACGGTCGAGACGCGCGTCGCGATGGGCGAACTCGTGCTTGCCAACATCGCGGCGCATTTCGCAGGCGAAAAGCCGCCGACCACGGTCAACTGAGAGAGATTGAAATCATGATCATTCGTCAGGCCTTCTTCGAGGGCACGATCAAGGCTGGCCAGGAAGAAGCGTTCAAGGCCTACGTGGCCGACAAGCTGATGCCGATGTGGCTTGCTTTTCCGGGCATCAAGGAAGTTCGCGTCCTCTACAATATCGAACGGGACGAGGGTGCGCCGCCCTATCCGATGGCGCTTTCGACCATGTACGAGAGCCGCGAAGCATTGGCTGCGGCCCTGGATTCTCCGGTGCGTTACGAAAGCCGCGAGATGACCAAGGGCCTGCTCGCAATGTTCGACGGGCATATCCATCATCACGTTTTCGATCTGGCACTGAGCTGAGACGATATCCGCTGCCCCTCAGGTCGCGGGGCAGCACACCGATCATGCCGCGTCGTAAAATAGAGAAGACGAAAGCGCCTTTTCTGCTTTAAACACCTTTGCCACGAAACACGCAGGGTGAGACCGCATGACAAAAGAGCGTATCGGTGTAATCGGCCTCGGCCGGATGGGTGCCGCCATGGCGGAGCGGCTGGCACGGCAAGGCTTTGACGTGACCGGCTGGACCCGGAGCGGCATTTCGCTGGAAAGAGCCTCCGACCTCGGCATAAGCGCGGTAGATGATATAGCCGCGTTGGCCGATGCCTCCGATGTCATCATTCTGGCGCTTCTCGACGACGCGGCCGTGCATGCCACGCTCGAAGCGCTCATTGGATCGTCCATCTCCGGAAAGCTGATCGTCGATACCAGCACGGTCAGCCCGCAGACGTCGCGCGCTCATGAGGCCGCGTTGAAGGACAAGGGGGCCGCGATGCTCGACGCGCCGATTTCCGGTGGCCCGGAAATGCTGCTTTCCGGCACGGTCGGGCTTTATATCGGCGGTGCTGAGGCGGATTTTCGCCGGTTTTCGCCGGTCGCGGAAACGCTGTCGAACCGCATCCACCATGTCGGCCGTCTCGGCGATGGTGCGGCGGCCAAGCTCGTCAACAATATGATGCTGATGGGCCTATGGCAGGTGATGAGGGAAGCGATCAAGCTTGGCGGTGCGGCCGGTCTCTCGCGCGAGAAGATGATCGACATTCTCTCCGGCAGCCCCGCGGCAAGCCCTGCCATGCGGTCCCGCCTGTCGGTTGTACTCGGTGAAACGGAGGCCGTCGGCTTCCCGGTATCCGGTGTGTTGAAGGACATGGGCGTGGTCTTCGACTTCGCCGGCCACCTCGGTGTCGAAACGCCGGCGATCCGCGCTTCCCAGGCGAGCTTCAAACAGGCGGCTGAACTCGGCTTTGCCGAGGCCGATCTCGGGACGGTGGTGCGTCTTGCGCTGGAAGGTCGTACCTGAGCGCAAGCGCATTCAGGTGGCATAAGGCTCTTGAATGAATGCAGCCGCAGGATTTTGCGGCTGCTCCTAGGCGTTATCTTTTCAGTAGACCCCTTGGACATTGGTGATTGGCGAACAGGCCGCCTCACGGAAAAACTCGCAATTTCAAATTTCTGAAGTCATCAGCGCGCCGTAGCTGGGCAGGGCGCGTCTGCTTGTCATTACGCCAACATAAAACTGTTGACAATTTACATTCTACTTCCTACACCTCTCATCAAGAGGAGAGGTTTATGGCTTTAAGCGCTGTCGAGATTTTGCGTTCGCAATCCCTGCCCATGGTCCTGGAGCAGGAGATCGAGCGCGTCATTTTGAGCGGCGAGTTTTCTCCGGGTGATCGCATCAACGAGAAGGAGCTGGCGGATCGCTTCGGCATCAGTCGCGGCCCGATCCGCGAGGCGCTGCGCTCGATGGACTCCTCAGGCCTTGTCGAGCAGGTGCCGAACCGCGGTTTTTTCGTACGTGAATTGAGCGCCGAGCAGGCCTGCGATGTCTATGACGTGCGCGCTGCCCTGTTCGGCCTTGCCGGCAAGCTGCTGGCTGAGCGGATCACCGATGAGGGTATCGAGAAACTCAAGGCGCTCGTCGCGGAGATGGATGCGGCAAACGCCGTCGATGATTTCGAGCGCTACGTGAAGATCAATTTCCGCTTCCACGAATTCATTGTGACGAATGCCGGCAACCCGACACTGGCCCAGCAATATCTCGGCCTCGTCAAGCAGCTTAGGCTTTACCGCACCCGCAACCTGATGCTGAGCGACTCCATGCACGCCTCGCATCTGGAGCATCACGCCATGGCCGAAGCCGTGATCGCCCGCGATCCGGCCAAGGCACTCGCCGCCCATACCTGGCATGTCGAGGCCTCGAAGGAGCGATTGATGGCGAACGTATCGAATTCAATACATCACAGGGAGACACACGAGTGACCAATCAATCCGACATCACGGCGCAGGCCATACGTTTCATCGAGCGCACGACCTATGCCGACCTGCCGGAAGAGGCGCTCGCTATCGGCCGCCGCTGCATGGTCGATACGGTCGGCCTCTATCTCGCCGGCAGCCAGGAGCACTCTGTTCGCATCCTCGTAGAAGACGCGCTGGCGCAGGGCGGTCGCGGCGATGCGCCGTTGCCAGGCGCGGGTTCCGCCAAGGTGCCGGCCGCACTTGCCGGCCGCGTCTGGGGCACGTCGGGACATGCACATGACTGGGACGACACTCAGGTCTCGCATGACCCGGCGCATGTCTACGGCCTTTTGACCCATCCGTCGGTACCGCCGCTGACCGCAGCGCTGGTGATCGGCAGCCAGCTCGGCAATGTCGACGGTCGGGATATCATGCTCGCCTTCCAGGTCGGCTTCGAAGTCGAAAGCAAGATTTCCGAATGGATGACCCCGCGCCACTATCGCCGCGGTCACCATACCAGCGGTACGGTTGGCACGTTCGGCGCGGCTGCGGCCGCGGCAAAACTGCTTGGCCTGAAGGGCGACAAGCTTGCCCATACGCTTGGCATGGCGGCTAGCTTCGCTGCCGGCATCCGCTGCAATTTCGGCACGATGACCAAGCCGATGCATGTCGGCCGCGCCTGCGAAAACGGCATCACGGCAGCCCTGTTGGCGGCCCGCGGTTTCGACGCCGATCCTACAGCGCTCGACGGCACCTGGGGCTTCTTCTCGGTGATGGGCGAAGGCTTCAGCGAAGAAAAGGCCAAGGCAGGCTTCGGCTCGCCGCTCACCATCGTTTCGCCGAGCGTCAGCGTAAAACCCTATCCGTCGGGCATTCTTACGCACCAGTCCATGGATGCGATGCTGAAGCTCGTTCTCGACCATGACCTGAAGGGCGAGGAAGTCGAGCGCATCCGTTTCCACGCCGGCAAGAACATTATCGAGCCGATCCGTTATCCGATCGCCAAGAACCACCTGCAGGCCAAGTTCTCGATGCCGGCGCTGCTCGCCATGATCGTTCTGTGCCGCCGCGCCAGCCATCATGAATTCGTGGATGCCTTCGTTGCCGGCGAAGCGATGCAGGATCTGCAGGCGCGCACCGAAGTCATCAACGATCTCGAGATCGACGCCCAGGGTTACGACAAGATCCGCTCGCGCATCGAAGTCCTGACCAAGGACGGCCGCACGCTCGTCCAATGGGCGGATGAGCGTTATCGCGGCGGCCCGTCCAACCCGATCGACGATGCCGGCCTCGACGCGAAATTCCGCATGTGTGCCGAAGGTGTCGTCGATAGCGCCCCGCAGGAGGAGCTCCTTGCTCTGGTGCGCAACATCGACAAGGGCGCCGACATCAAGCGCCTCGTATCGCTGATCAGCGGCGCGGATGACAACGCCAAGGGAATTGCAGCCGAATAAGTTCAACCGGACAACGCCGCTCCGGGAGAAGCGGTGATCTAGAGGGAGAGAGTAATGAGCATTATCAAGATGATCGGGAAAGCAGCCACGGGCCTTGCCGCCTTGGCGCTGCTCTCCTCCGGGCCGGCTTTCGCAGAGCCGGCCGCCTATCCGGTCAAGGTCGTGACATTGGTCACGCATTCGAGCCCGGGCGGTGGCAGCGACGTCTTCCTGCGCGAGATGACGAAATATCTCGGCAAATACATCAACGCTACATTCGTCGTCGAAAACGTACAGGGCGGCAGCGGCGCAAAGGCCATGGCCCGTGTTGCGTCCGCTCCGGCAGACGGCAGCGTCTTCTACGCCACGACGCCGACCTATATCTACACCTCCTTGATGAGCAAGCCGCAGTCCACCTACAAGGACATGCAGCCGCTCGTGAATTTCTTCCTGGATAGCGAGGTGATCTTCACGCGTACCGACGGCCCTTTCAAGTCGCTGAAGGACGTTATCGACCATGCCAAGAAGGAACGCGGCAAGTGGGGCGCGGCAAACCCGGCCTCGCTGGAGCGCCAGGCCGCCGAACAGCTGAAGCGCGTCGCCGGCGTCAATGCCGCGATCGTCACTCATGAAGGCGGCGGCGACATGATGCTCAACGTCATGAACGGCACGCTCGACATCGGCATCGGCGAGATCCAGGAACTGCGCTCGCAGCTCGACGCCGGCAAGATCAAGCTGCTCGCCACCTTTAACCCTGAGCGCATCGTAGACAAACCGGATGTGCCGACCGTCAAGGAGTCCGGTTTCGACGTTTCGTTCGTCAAGTTCCGCGGTCTTGCCGGCCCGAAGGGCTTGGCCGACGCGACTGCCGCAATCTGGGACAAGGCGGTGATCGAAGTCCTCAACGACCCGGAATACAAGAAGGCCTATTCCGCCGAAGTGCTCGTCGCCAAGCCGATCGATCACAAGGAATATCCGGGCTTCGTCAACAATTTCGCGACGACGACCGAAGAGTTCCTGAAGACCACCGGCGCGATCAAGTAATGCCCGCGCTGCTTCGGGACCGTGCCTCGCTCGGTCCCGAAATACCGTTTTCCCCGTGAGGACGTTCTCATGAACAAAGATATTCTCAGCGGCGTGGTGCTTCTCGCCATCGCTGGCATCTATTACACGTGGTCCACCAGGATTGCCGACAGCACGCTCTCAGACGAGATCGGTGCCGATGGCCTGCCGAAAATGCTGGCGATCCTCCTTGGCGTACTGGCGGTCTGCCTGATCGGCCGTACCGTGCTCGCCATGGGACTTCGTGCCGCCGCCGCTACCGCCACCAAGGCGGAGACCGAAGAGGAAGAGGACGACAACGCGCCTCTGCCGCGCGCCCTCGGCTTCCTGGCTTTCGGAGCGGCTTATGTCTTCCTGCTTCCCTTCGTCGGTTACATCGTCGCCACCGCGCTCCTGATCGGCACAATCGCGATTTACGAGGGCGCTCCGCGCCGCAGCTGGATCGTGCTCGCAGCCGCTATCGGCGGCGGCCTGTTCTACTGGGCGATCTTCGTAAAGCTGCTCGGCGTCAACCAGCCCATGGGTTCGATTTTTCAAGGACTGTTCTGATGGCCACGTTCTGGGACATCTTTCATCTTCTCACCGAGACGCCGATCTTCTTCGTGGCGATCATCGGTCTCACCTGGGGCATTATGGGCGGCGCGCTACCCGGCATTTCCGCCTCGATTACCATGGCGCTCGTGCTGCCCTTCACCTATGCGATGGACCCGGCACAGGCGATCGCGCTGCTGGCCTGCGTCTATATTGGCGCTGAGTACGGCGGCTCGATCCCGGCGATCCTGATCCGCACGCCCGGCACCAATTCGTCCGCCGCAACCGTCATTGACGGTTATGAGATGAACCGCCAGGGACGTGCCGGCGAGGCGCTTGGCATCTCGCTGATGTCCGGCGTGGTCGGCAGCCTGTTCGGCCTAGCCATGCTCATCCTGCTCACCGAACCACTATCGTGGCTGGCGCTTGCCTTCACCCCGGCATCCTATTTCGGCCTCGGCATTCTGGGCTTGAGCGTCATCGCCTCGATGAGCGGTGGTTCGCTGATCAAGGGTCTCTGCGCCGCGACCGTCGGCCTGATGATCTCGACCGTCGGCACGGATCCGATCTCCGGCGTCACCCGCTTCACCTTCGATGTACCGGACCTTATCGGTGGCATCGAACCGGTTCTGGTCATGGTCGGCCTCTTCGCGCTGACCGAATTGATGAGCCAGTCCGGTTCGGTCGGCATGGCGCGCCTCAATGCAAGCATCCGCATCAAGCTGCCGAGCTGGCAGATGATGAACAAGCTGAAGCGTTCGCAGTTCATCGGCTGCATCCTAGGCCTGTTCGAAGGCCTGACGCCCGGCGGCGGTGGCTCGATCGCGGCATTTATGTCCTATAACGAAGCCCGCCGCTGGTCGAAGACGCCACAACTGTTCGGCAAGGGCTCGGAAGAAGGCGTCGCGGCGCCGGAAACGGCCAACAATACGGTGGCCAGCACAGCGATGATCCCGCTGCTCAGCTTCGGCATCCCGAGCTCGAACTCCACGGCTGTCCTGCTCGGCGGCCTCCTCATGCACGGCCTGATCCCCGGTCCACGCCTGTTCGAACAGAGTGCCCAGGTCATCGACAGCATTTATGTCGGTTCGTTCATCGCCATCATCGCCCAGATCGGCGTCGGCATCGTCATCCTGCCGGCCTGCATCTGGCTGGTGAACCGGCCACGCCACTATCGCGCCGGCTTCATTTTCGCGCTGATCCTGTCGGGCATCTATACGCTGAACAACAGCCTGTTCGATCTTGGCATTGCGCTCGGCCTCGGCGTCGTCGGCTTCTTCATGCGGCTTGCCCGCTTCCCGGTCCTGCCGATGATCCTCGGCGTCGTGCTGGGTCATATGGTGGAATCCAGCTATCGCCGGTCGCTGGTTCTGTCCGGCGGCGATCTTCGGGTCTTCCTCGAAGATCCGATCGCGGTCGCGCTGCTGTCGCTCGCCCTCATCTTCATCGTCTTCTCGCTCGCTCGCGAAATCCGCGATGCCCGCAAAGCTAAGCTCAAGGAAGCTCATTCATGAATGTCGCCGTTTCCCCGTCGACGCCGGTCGCAGTGAAGCTCGCGACCTTCGCAGCCGAAGCCTCGCCGCCGCCCGCGGCGGCCGACACCTGCCGCCGGCTGATCTTCGATATCGTCGCACTCGCAATTGCCGGCCGTGAGACGGATTACGTCCAGGCTGCGCTGAACAGCGCCGTCGACGACGGCCCCTGCACCGCCTTCGGCCACGGTCGCAAACTCGGGCTCTATGACGCAGCGCTGGTCAATGGCACCGCTGCGCATGGCGAAGACTACGACGATACATTCGAAGGCGGCCCGATCCATGCCGGTGCGGTGATCGTTTCCGCCGTGCTGGCGATCGCCGAAAAGCGCGGCCTGGACGGCAAGGCTGTGATGCGTGGCATCGCTGTCGGCACGGAGCTGATGTGCCGTATGAGCCTTGTTGCCCCGCAAGCGACCCACAAGGCAAGCTTCCACCCAACGGCTATCTTCGGCGCTCCGGCCGCGGCTGCGGCGGTGGGCGCGGCGATCGGACTTGACGTAAACCAGATTGCCCGCGCCATGGGCATTTCCGGCAGCCTCGCTTCCGGCATCATCGAATACCTTGCTGATGGCAGCTCGACGAAGCGTCTGCATGCCGGCGCCGCCGCACAGGCCGGCGTTCGTGTCGCTCTGCTGGCGGAAAGTGGCTTCACCGGTCCGCTCACCGTCTTCGACGGCACGAACGGCATGTACAAAGCATTCGCGCCGTCCAAGACGCCGGATTTCAGCCATCTTGTCGATACGCTCGGCAAGGAGTGGATCCTCGAGACGCTGGCTTTTAAACCTTATGCCTGCGGAACCATGACGCAGCCCTTTATCGACTGTGCCATCGCGCTGGCCAAATCTGGCGTCAAGGCGGACGACATCGTCTCTATCACCTGCAATGTCGGTGAGGGGACGGTCCATCGTCTCTGGGAACCGCTTGCCGACAAACATCGCCCGCCGAACGGCTATGCCGGCAAATTCTCGACGCCCTATTGCATGGCGGTCGGTTTCACCGATGGCGAGGCGGGCCTCGGCCAGTTTACCAATGAACGGGTGCTCGACCCGTCGCTGCGGGCGCTGGCGGCGAAGGTCTCCTACGAGATTGATCCGAACGATCCCTATCCGCGCAATTTCACCGGCCATCTCAAGGCCGTGCTGAAGGACGGCTCGGTGAAGGAAATCCGCCAACCCTATATGCGTGGTGGCGCGCATGAGCCCTTGTCGGATGACGAG
Source organism: Neorhizobium populisoli (assembly GCF_019430945.1). Classification (GTDB taxonomy): domain Bacteria; phylum Pseudomonadota; class Alphaproteobacteria; order Rhizobiales; family Rhizobiaceae; genus Neorhizobium; species Neorhizobium populisoli. The sequence goes on from NZ_JAHYCB010000012.1 coordinate 23,907, forward strand.
ATGCAAGCGAAGTTCGAAGCGAACCTGAAGTTCGGTGGCCTGACGGGTGAACGGATCGGTGCATTGCGAGATGCGCTGGGCCTGATTGCCGACGGCGGTGCTGTCGATCTTTCAGCTTCGAGGGGATAAGCGGAGTTCACATGCAGAATCTGGGTCTCGAAGGCCGGGTGGCGCTGGTCACCGGTGCCTCCCGCAATATCGGCCGCTCGATCGCGCTGGCTTTTGCCGATGCCGGCGCTTCGGTCGCGATCGTCGCTCGGTCGGATCGTGAGGCGGCGGAAGCCGTCGCCCGCGAGGCCGAGGCGAAAGGGGTTGCTGCTGCAGTATTGCTTGGCGATGTCGGCAAGGAGGATGATGCGGAACGTCTGATCGATCAGGCAGTCGAAAAGCTCGGGCGTTTGGATATCCTCGTCAACAATGCCGCCATCCGCCGCGAGGCGCCGATCGGTTCGCTCTCCTTTGCCGACTGGAAAGATGTCTTCAGCGTCACGCTCGATGGTGCCTTTCTGATGACCCGCGCCGCCATCCCGCATCTGAAAGCTGGCGGGCAGGGGGCGATCATCAATATCGGCGGCCTTACCGCCTACACCGGTGCGATCAACCGCGTCCATGTCGTGGCAGCCAAGGCCGGTCTCGACGGGTTCACCAAAGCGCTTGCGCATGAGCTCGGCACCGAGGGCGTGACGGTCAATCTCGTCTCGCCCGGTATGATCGATACCAACCGACAGCATGCGACCACGAGCGAGGCGGCGCACCACAAGACGACCCGCACGCTGGTTGGCCGCCGCGGCACGCCGGAGGAGGTGGCCGCCGCCGTGCTCTATCTCGCCGGTGCGCAGGCCCGCTACACGACCGGTCAGACGCTGCATGTCAATGGCGGCGCATTTTTACCATAACTGAGGCTTGAACCGGCTGGCGGCTAACCGGCCGCTCCGTTCCATCGCAACAGTGGATATGGGCCATGTCTCTCTCGGAAGCTCCAGGCTCACCGAAAAAGCCCCGTCTCGCCACCCTTTTCATGCTCTGCTTCAAGATCGGAATCCTCAGTTTCGGCGGCGGGCTTACCGGCTGGATCTATCAGGAATTCGTGTTGCGCCACCAGATCCTCAGCGAGGACGACTTTTCCAGCAGCGTTGCGATCGCCCAGATGCTGCCGGGCGCCAACGTGGTGAACCTCGCCATCTGCATCGGCGAACTGCTGCGCGGTACGCTCGGGTCGATCGCCTGTTTTCTCGGTTTCCTGATTGGCCCGTTTGTTGCCGTCATAGCGCTTCTGAACGTCTTCGACCAGCTTGCCGCTTTCGAATTCCTGCCAGTGATGTTCAATGGTGTCGCGTTTGCAGCGATGGGTTTGCTTCTGCTGACCTGCATTCAGGGAACGCAGCGGGCCATGCGCTTTCCGCCGTCGCTGATCGTCGTAGTGTTGACGGCGGTTCTAGTCGGTGTGCTGGAATGGCCGCTTATCCCGGTGGTTCTGTCGATCGCGCCTTTCAGCATCTTTATTGCCTGGAAGAGGAGTTGAGATGCGCGACAACCTCTTCGTCAACCTTGCCCTGGTCTTCATTCCCTTCTCGCTGACGTCGATCGGCGGCGGCATCGCCATCATTTCCGGCCTGCAGAACGAGGTGGTCAACGTCCACGGCTGGATCACCGAGACGGAGTTCGTTCATCTCTTCGCGGTGTCGCGCACCTCGCCCGGCCCCGGCACGATGTTGGCAACGGCGCTCGGTTGGAAGATCGCCGGTTGGTCAGGCGCGGCTGTCGCATCTCTGGCCTTCTTCCTGCCATCCTCGTTGCTCTGTTACGCAGTCTTCCGCTTTACCAATACCCACCGGGAAAAACAGTGGCACCGCGTCATGCGGGAAGGTCTGGCGCCGGTCGGGACGGGGCTGATCATTGCCGGCATTATCTCCTTGTTTCGTCTGGCGGATGGCGGGTTGCTGGCACTTGTGATCGCCGGCCTTTCCTGTGCCCTGTTTTTCTGGAAACCGAAATTTCCCGTGCTCATCGTTCTCGCACTCGGTGGAGCGTTGGCGGTTCTGGCTTGGGCTTGGTTCTGACCGCTTTGCCTGGAGGTTGAATGAGGCGAAGCTTAAGTTCCCGGTGGAACGCGGCCGCAAGCCCTTGCGCTGCTCAAAGATTAGGCTAAAGACGATCTGTTGTTTGTCGACAGATTTCAACCGATGTGCTGGAATCTGTTCGAAAATATCTTGCAGCGCCGCGCCTGACTCTTACACGGCTTGATAATGTCTGATCCGAACACCCCGCCACACAATCTTTCTGCCATCGATTTCCTGCGCACCCGCTCGCTCGCGAATGTCGTGCAGGCGGAAATCGAACGCATGATCATAGACGGCGAACTGAAGCCCAATGAGCGGGTCAACGAAAACGGCCTGTCTCAGAAACTCGGGGTCAGCCGCGGCCCAATCCGCGAGGCCTGCAGCGCGCTGGCGGCCATGGGCCTGATCGAGATCATCCCGAATCGCGGCTTCTTCATCCGTGCGCTGAGCGAGGAAGAGGCACTGGACCTCTCGGAAGCCCGTGCCGGTGTGTTCGGCTGCATCGCGATGATGCTCGCAGAGCGCATCACGGATGAGGATATCGCCATCCTTCGTGACCTGCTGACGAAGATGGATGAGATCGCCAGGGATGGCGACGTGCATATCTATTATCCGGTCAATCTCGAATTCCATAAGCAGATCGGCCGCATGGCCGGCAATCAACGCCTGGAAAGCGTGTACCAAAGTTTCGTACGGGAACTTCATATCCAGCGATACCGGGCGCTTTCCACGCCGGACATCCTGCACACATCCAACCAGGAACATCGCGAGATCGTCGATGCGTTGGAAGCCCGCGATCCTATGCGCGCGCTTGTCGCTGCGCGTAGCCACATCCTCAATGGTATCGGGCGTGCTCGCCGGGCAAATCAGCCGGCAAAATCCTGACTTAAAAAAGCGGCCGTAAAAGCTTTTATTGTGCCGCTAATAATTGTTGACAATCTACAGTCTTCAATTCAGTGTCTGTCCATCCGGTTTGGAGGGGCGTTGGCTTTGCTGCGTCTCTCTTTTCGAACCACATCGGCGTTACGAATTGAAAGGATTGCATGCATGACCAGTCATCTCGTTCTCGGCATCTTGAATGGCGACGATATCGGCCACGAGATCGTTCCGGCGGCGGTCTCCGTCACGAAGGCCGCAGCGGTAATAACTGGGCTGGAGATCGACTGGCGCCCGATGCCCATCGGCCGGTCGGCGCTAGATACGCATGGCTCGACCTTCCCGGAAGGCACGATGGAGACGCTGGCAAAGATGGACGGCTTCATCCTCGGGCCGATCGGCCATCAGGCCTATCCGAAGGTGCCGGGCGCCATCAATCCGCACCCGATCATGCGCAAGGGTTTTAACCTCTTCGCCAATGTCCGCCCGACGAAGTCCTTCCCCGGCCTCGGCGCGATCCATGAGAACATCGACCTCGTCATTGTGCGCGAGAACAATGAAGGTTTCCAGCCGGATCGCAACGTCGTGGCCGGCTCCGGCGAATTCCGCCCCACCGAGGAGATGACCATTTCCGTGCGTGTCATCACCCGCACCGGCTCATCGCGCGTCGCGAAGGCAGCGTTCGAGATCGCCCGGCAGCGCAAGAAGCGGCTGACGCTGGTGCACAAGAACACCGTCTTCAAGCTCGGTTGCGGCATGTTCGTCGAGGAGTGCTATCGCGTCGGCAAGGAGTTTCCGGATGTGACGATCGACGAGGTGATCGTCGATACGATGGCGATGCGACTGATCCGCGATCCGCAGAGCTTTGATGTGATTGTTACCACCAACATGTTCGGCGACATCCTGACCGATGAAGCGGCTGGCCTTGTCGGCGGTCTCGGCATGGCCCCTGGCCTCTGCATTGGCGAGGGCAATCTGGCCATGGCGCAGGCCACCCACGGCTCGGCTCCGGATATCGCCGGCAAGGGCATCGCCAACCCGTTCGCAATGATCGAATCCACCCGTATGATGATCGAGTGGCTCGGTCACAACCGCGGAATCCCGCAGGCGATCGAAGCCGCGGCGATCATGGAAAAGGCGATTGCTTCCGCGCTTGCCAATCCGGCAACGCGTACCCGCGACATCAAAGGAACGACGGATACGAAGGGGATGACCGAAGGTATTATCACCGCACTTCATTGAGAAGGCGGCTGCGGCCCTTACAGAACCAAGGTATCCCGCCGCGGCTAACGGCGGGATATTTGCCTGAGTTGCAATTCGATCAATCGAGCTTGATGCCGGCCTTCTTGATGATCGCGCCCCAGCGGTCGATTTCCAAGGCGATATGATCGTGGAACTGCTTTGGCGTATTCGTCCAGACATCGGCGCCTTCCAGCGCCAGCCGCTCTCGGACTTCCTCGCCAGCCAGAGCTGCCACGATTTCCTTGTTCAGAAGGTCGATGATCTCTTTCGGCGTGCCGGCAGGCACAAGGATGCCGTACCATTGCGATGCTTCAAAACCCGGGAAGCCCTGTTCGGCAACGGTCGGCACGGTCGGCGCCGCGCGAAGACGGGTCGTGCCTGAAACCGCCAGCGCACGCAATTTGTCGGCCCGGACATGCTGGATGAGGTTTGGAGCGCCGGTGAAGGTCAGCTGAATCCGTCCGCCGAGCAGGTCGGTGACGGCCGGCGCCGTTCCCTTGTAGGGCACATGGGTCATCTCGATGCCGGCGCGGTCCGCGAGCGCAACCATGGCCATATGGGCCGCGCTGCCATTGCCGCCGGAAGCGTAGTTGAGCACGCCGGGGTTCTTCTTGGCGTAGTCGATCAGCTCCTGCAGCGTCTTCGCCGGTACGTCCGGATGGACGACGAGAATGTTGTGAACCTGCGCGATGCCGCTGACCGGATCGAGGCTCTTCAGCGGATCATAAGGAAGCTTCGGGTAAAGGCCGGGTGCCGCGCCGAGCGTGCCGATATGGCCCATGACCAGCGTATGCCCATCCGGCTCCGCGCGCGCAACCGAGGCGACGCCAACCGTGCCGCCGGCGCCCGCCCGAGATTCCACGATGACCGACCGTTTCAGGACGGTCTCCAGTTTCTGGCCGATAACGCGGGCAAGAATATCGGTCGAGCCGCCCGGCGTGAACGGTACGACGAGTGTCAGGTTCTGGCTGGGATAGCCGACCGCGTTCGCCTTCGAGAGGCTGGTCGCAGCAAAACCGAGTGCGGAAGCACCGACTAAAAACCGGCGGCGGGTGAAGGGTAGTCGTGGTGTGTTGGTCATTTGCATTCTCCTCCTTCAATGCATTCGACGGATTTTGTCGCGATGATCGGATGACAGGGCAGGTATTCCTCCCAGACCCTGCAGCCCACTGCATGCATCCTCCGCTTGCAGAAGTGGCAGAGATCGCTCATATTTCGTGATGAAACAAACGAATTTTATGAACCATCAGATGAATCAGGTTCATCCATTAGCGTAGTCGTAGATCGTATGAACTACAGTTCGAGAGTCGACTTCCTCGGCCTTCATGCCTTTGTTGCGATTGCCGATCGCGGCAGTTTTCGGGATGCGGCAACGCATCTCAACCTTTCGCATACGGCGATCAGCCATCGGATCAGAAAGCTTGAAGACGAACTCGGCCAGAAGCTGTTCGTCAGAACCAGCCGGGAGGTTCGTCTCACGCAGGCGGCGGTGGATCTTCTGCCGAAGGTGAAGCAGACGCTGGCGCAACTGGCATCGTCCATGGACGAGCTGCGGCGGGCCGGAGAGGGGAGACATAACAGGCTTTCCATCGCCTGTTTGCCGACAATCGCCGCGGGGCGCCTGCCGCACATCCTCAAGCGGTTTCACGAAACTCATCCGGAGGTTTTCGTCCAGATCTACGACCAATCAGCCTCTGAAATTTCCGATCTGGTCGAACGCGGCACGGTCGAGTTCGGCGTCACGATCAATACGAGCCATCGCTGGGATTTCGATACGGAAGTATTGGTGGATGATCCCTTCGTTCTCGTATGCCCCATGGGGCACCTGCTGACGCAGAAAGACAGGGTGGAATGGTCCGATCTTGAGGGCTATCCGCTGATCCGGGTCAGCCAGCATTCCGGCAACCGCATGATCATCGACGATGCACTCGCGGGCACCGGCGATCACCTGGTCTGGCGCTACGAGGCACAACATCTGCAAACGGCCATTGCCATGGCACATGCGGGGGCCGCACTCGCAGTCGTGCCACAAATGGCTTTTGCATCGGCAGATGAGGAAAGCCTGGGGTTGCGGCAGCTCCACAATCCGCAGGTCACGCGGCAAATAGGCATCGTCTCGCGCCGTGGCGTGCCGCTTTCGCCCACCGCAACCGCCCTCAGAAACCTGGTGCGCGAGGCATTCCGTTGACGGTGCGGCGGCTCGTGGTGAACGCCATCAAACCAGCGCAGGCACGGATACTGTCCGCTCCGCGGTCTCTGGCTTCGATACGGTATGGGCTGTCGGCTGAACGTCGATGACACGGCCGTCCTTGGCGAAGAAATGCAGGTGTTCGGAAGGGAGCTTGATCGCTAGCGCGTCGCCGATCACCTGCTTGTCGTTGGCGGAGAGCAAAGCCGACACCGCCATGTCGCCGATCCGCAGATGAACCTGCCGTCCGTTGCCCAGCTCCTCGGCGAACTCGACCGGGACGATATGGCCATTGCCGATCTCGACATGCTCGGGTCGGATACCGGCGACGATCTCGGTGCCCGGCGCCACTGGCAGTGCGTAACCGAGCGAGATCTTCATGCCGTCGCCGAAAACGATGCCGCGATTGTCGGTATCAACGGTCGCAGGGATGAGGTTCATCGGTGGCGAACCGAGGAAGCTTGCGACAAAGGCGCTGGCGGGTTTTTCGTAGATGTCTGCCGGTCTGCCCACCTGCTCGATCCTTCCCTTGTTCATGACGATCAGGATATCGGCCAGCGTCATTGCCTCGATCTGGTCGTGGGTAACGAAAAGACTGGTGACACCTTGCTTGCGATGCAGCCGCTTGATCTCGAGCCGCATCTGGGTGCGCAGCTTGGCGTCGAGGTTCGACAACGGTTCGTCGAACAGGAAGACTTTCGGCTCTCGGATGATGGCGCGGCCCATTGCGACGCGCTGGCGCTGGCCACCGGAAAGCTGGCCGGGCTTGCGCTTCAGATATTCGTCGAGCTGAAGGGTGCGGGCGACCTCGGCGACACGCTTTTCGATTTCGGGGCGCTTCACGCCCGCGACGCGGAGCGAATAACCGAGGTTCTGCGCGACGGTCATATGCGGGTAAAGCGCATAGTTCTGGAAGACCATCGCGACGTCGCGCTCGCGGGGCTGCAGCTCCTCGACACGCCGGCCGGCGATCGAGATTTCACCACTGGATACTTTCTCCAGACCGGCCAGCAGCCGCAGCAGCGTCGACTTTCCGCAACCCGACGGGCCGAGGATGACGGCGAATGCGCCGCGCTCGATCGAAAGGTTGAGGCTGTGGAGCACCTGCGTCGTACCGAACGACTTGGTGATGTTGGAAAATTCGATTTCGGCCATGGGAAGCCTCCTTGATTGATGAGTGCCGCCGAGGGCTATTTGTCTGTGTTGACCAGGCCCTTGACGAACCAGCGCTGGGCCAGCACCACCACCAGAACCGGCGGCATCATGACGAGCAGCGCACCGGCGAGGATGACGTTCCAGTCGGCGGTTGCGTCGGAGCCCGGTTGCATGGCGGTCAGACCGATGGTGAGTGTGCGGTATTCGGGGCCGGTGGTGACGAGCAGCGGCCAGAGATACTGGTTCCAGCCGAAGACGAACATGATGACGGCGAGCGCCGCGATATTGGTGCGCGACAGCGGTAAAAGGATATCCCAGAAGAACCTGAGCGCTCCGGATCCGTCCATCTTGGAGGCCTCCGCCAGTTCGTCGGGAATGGTCAGGAAGAATTGCCTGAACAGGAACGTGCCGGTAGCTGTAGCGATCAGCGGCAGGGTGAGGCCCAGATAGGTGTTGATCAGGCTGAGCTTCAGCACGACCCGGACGCCCGAAAGAGTCTGGATCAGCCAGGCAAGGCCCGTCCATTCGAGAATCCTCTGAATCGGCAAAAGCACGTTCGAGACGATTTCATAGGTCGGCACGATGCGCACTTCGAGCGGCAGCATCAGCGTGATGAAGATCATCCAGAACGCCAGCGCCCGGAAGCGAAAGCGGAAATAGACCAGTGCGAAGGCGGTGATCATGGCGATGACGATCTTGCCGACCGTGATGATCAGCGTCGAAATGATCGAGTTCATGAACAGCGTGGAGAAAGCGCCCTTCTTCCAGGCGGCCGCCATGTTGACCAGCAACTGATCGCTGGGCCAGAGGGGTTTCGGGACTTCGGCGACCCGCTCGAAAGGCATCGTGGCGGTGATCAGTGATACATAGATCGGAAAGCACATTGCGAATGCTGCGGCAAGCAGGATCGCATGCGTGACGAAATTGAGGATCGGGCTTTTCTCGATCATTCGGAGGCCTCCCCCTTGTCGGAACCGGCGTAATGGACCTTGCGCTCGACGAAACGGAATTGAAGCAGGGTCACGGCGATGATCAAAATCATGAGAAGCAGCGACTGCGCCGAGGATGACGAGAGATCAAGCCCGATAAAGCCGTCCTGATAGATTTTATAGACCATGGTCTGGGTGGCATTGCCCGGTCCGCCTTGGGTCATGACGTTGATGATGCCGAACCCTTCGGTAAACGAGGTGGTGACGTTGAGCACCAGAAGCAAGAAGAAGGTCGGCGAGATCAACGGGAAAACCAGATCGAAGAAACGCCGCATCGGGCCGGCGCCATCCATGGCGGCCGCCTCGACGAGATTGTTCGGAATGGCCTGAAGGCCGGCCAGGAAGAAGACGAAATTGAAGGTGATCGAGGTCCAGCTGGAAGCAATGATCACCATGGTCAGCGCGTGGGCGCCATTCAGCGCCGGGTTCCAGAGACCCGGATACCATTGGTTGACGATGCCGAAAATGCCGATCTGCGGCTGGAAGATGAACTGCCAGGCGATCGCTGCGACGGGAGCGGCAACCGCATAGGGCCACATGATGGCGGTCTTGTAGAAGATCATGCCGCGCAGGCCGCGATCGGCGAAGACGGCGAAGATCAGCCCGAGGCCGAGCGAGATGACCGTCGTTGCGACGGACATGATCAGCGTGTTGCGGATGGCGATGTGATAGACCGGGCTGGTGACGATCTCGGTGAGATTGCGCAGGCCCACCCACACGGCATCGCCGCCGAATGGCGGTTCCAGCGTGAAGGACCAGAAGAGCGCCTGGCCGGTCGGCCAGTAGAAGAACAGGAAGATGATCAGCAGCTGCGGGCCTATCAGAAGATAGGGCAGCCACCGGTCTTCGAAGACGACACGTTTGATCATGCGGATGCTCGGACCAAATTCTGGGGTGGAGATCGGGGAACCGGCCCGGATCGGCGATGCGATCCGGGCCGGCGTTTCTGCGGCTCAGGCTTAAACCTGGCGACCGGACCGATCAGGGCAGCGTGCGGCCGGCGTAGGTGTCGGCGAAGCGCTTCAACAGCTGGTTGCCGCGAGTGGTGGCGGTGTCGATTGCCTGCTGCACCGTCACCTGGTTGTTGAGCGCCTTCTGCAGCTCTTCGGTGATGATGTTGCGGATCTCGACATAATTGCCGAGGCGGACACCCTTGGAGAGCGGGGTCGGCGCGGCCCGGGTCAGGCTCTGCACGGCGAGATCGCGGTTGATCTTGCCCTTCTGCTTATAATAGCCGGAGGCGACGAGCTCGTTGTAAGCCGATTTGGTGACCGGGATATAGCCGGTGCCATCAGACCAGAGCTTCTGCTGCTCCGGCTGGGCAATGAACTGATAGAAGGCGCCGACGGCCTTGTATTCGTCCTTGGAGAAACCCTTCATCGTCCAGAGTGCCGCGCCGCCGACAAGGCTGTTGATCGGCGTGACGTCCTTGTTGTGCGGCAGCTGGGCGACGGTCCATTTGGTGCCCTTCGGGGTCGCAAGCTCGTCGGTCGAGGTGAAGCCGGCGATCGAGTCGAACATGATGGCGCAACGACCGGTGACGAACATGTCGCGGCGGTTGTTGAAGTTCGGATCGTATTTGGCAAGACCGGCGTCGAACCAGCGCTTCTGGCGCTCCATGTGCTTGACGAAGATGGTCTTGTTGAGCTCAAGCTGGGCGTCGAGGCCGTCATAACCGTTGTTCTTCGAAGCGACCGGAACGTTATGGATCGCCGAAAACTGCTCCATGTCCGACCAGAGGTCGATATTCCAGGTGAGCGGGCACGACGAGCCAGCCTTGTCGCGCAGCGCGACGAGCAGGTCGTCGAAACCTTCCCAGGTGTCCGGGAAGGTGGTGTAGCCGGCGGCCTTCAAGGCGTCGGTGTTGTAATAGACCATGGCGGTCGAAGAGTTGAACGGGAAAGCCCAGAGCTTTCCGTCGCGGCCGGCATAATAGTTACCGATGACCGGGAAATAGTCGTCCCAATTGATCTTGAGACCCTGCTCCTCGGCGAGCTGGTAGGCCGGAATAACTGCGCCGGACAGCATCATCGTGCCGGTGCCGCGGTCGACTACCTGCAGGATATGCGGCTGGTTGCCGGCGCGCACGGCGGCCATCGCCTTCTGGAAGATTTCGTCATAGTCGCCCTCGCGGGTGCACTTGATTGTGTAGAGGTCCTGGCTCTTGTTGAAGCGGTCGCACTGGGCGAGCACTTCGTTCTGCAGGCGGCCGGACAGGCCGAACCACATGTTGATCTCAGTCTTGGCGCTGGCGGGCGCGGCACCGGCGAGTGCTGCGAGCGCGGTTGCAGCAACGAAAGCAGTCTTGAGCATCCCTGTCTCCAAATCCTTTTGTGCGACGGCCGGCATTTCCGACTGCGCGAGAACAGGCAGGGCAACTATCGTGAAAACGTTTCATTTGGATGACGGCACTATGTCCGGTTGGTGATGGTTGTGCGACAGAGCGACCGCAGGACGCAATTTCGCGGCGCCGAAACCGGCGCGCCGATCGGTTTAAAATGATGAGGGGTGGCGTCTAGGCGCGTTCGGCGATCTCGGTGAGACCGCCGGCAATCAGCTTGGCGGTAATTTCGATCGTGTTCACGCCGACCGCGCCGATCGAATAGGAAGCCCCGACTGCTGCCCAGCGCGCCGCCAGAACGGCATCGCCGGTGTTGAGATAAACGGCCAGGAAGACGCCGACGAAGACATCTCCCGCTCCGGTAACATCGACGGGGTCGAGTACAAGAGCAGGCACGATGACCGGGGCGGACCTTGGCTGAATGAGAGCGGAGCCACCGGCACCCATCGTCAATACGACGCTTGCGTCAGTATCCTCGATACGGCGGGCGAGCGCCGCCACAAGCTCATCGTCTTCGATATCCAGATTCATGATTTGCCGGGCTGCGGGCCTGCTCATGAAAATGAAATCGCAGCTTCGGCAGAGTTCGTCGAAGGCCGCTGGTGTTCTCCAATGGGCGGGTAAGCCTGTCGTATCGATCGTCACCAGGTCCGGCCGAGTCGTGCCGGTGAAATGGAATTCATCGAGCAAGCCGACGCGAAAACCTTCGAGATGAAGGCAGCGGCGTCCGGCTTTTTCAGCCGCTTCGGCGAGATAGTCGCGAATGCGTGGCGCTGGAAGCGAAAGCGGTTCATTGAGGATGGTGCGACGTCCGCCGGTCTCGACGATAATGACGCTGCGGGACAGTCGCCCGCCCGCGACACGCTCGACCGCATCGACATTCAGTCCGAATTCCAGAAGTTGAGAAAGTGCCCAATCGCTTTCCGGATCGTCGCCGAGGGAGGAAATGAGGTCGACCGCCACTGGGAAGTCGCCGCCAAGGCGGCTCGCCGCAATCGCCACATTGGCAGCCGGGCCGCCGACCGATCGATGGATGAGTTTGGCCGAGACGCGGCTGCCCGCCGGCGGCATTTCCTCGGTCAGGATAGAATGGTCGGTGCTGACATAGCCGATCGTCGTCAGGCGTGGCGCATCGGGAAGCAGGGCGGCGCCGTTGCGCGCCCTTTCGGTCTGCCCAACCAGTGACCGGGCAACTGAATTCGGCCGATAGCCCAGCCGCTTGACAGCGTCGAACACCGCAATGCGGTTCTGTTCCGTCACCGCCGCATTGCCGTTCACGACACGGCTGACTGTGCCGATGGAGACCTGCGCCAGCCGCGCGACATCCTTGATGGTGGCACGGCTTTTCATGGCTTGGGCTGTGTTCCGTCGAGAGAGGGCAGTTGAAGGTTCATGCAATCGTCACAAAAGAGAATCGGAAGTTTCACACTAGAGGCCTAATTCCATCATGCGCATGAAATGAAACGTTTTCTTTAAATTCATGCAATTCAATTTCACGCGAGGCCTTCTTATGCTGATCACGACCTACAATATCCAATACACCCGCGGCCGCGATGACCGTTTCGATCTGGAACGGATTGTCGAAACCGTCAAGGACAGCGATATCATCGCCTTGCAGGAAGTCGAGAATTACTGGGACCGTTCCGGTAATATCAGCCAGGCCGACGAGATCGCCCGCTTGCTGCCCGATCACTTCTTCGTCTGGGGTCCGACCGTCGACGTGCTGAAGGTTTCGGACGCGGAAGGCAAGAAGCCGACCGAATACAAGCGCCGCCAGTTCGGTAACATGATCCTGTCGCGTTATCCTATCCTGTCGACCCGCAACCACATGTATCCGAAGTTTACTGCGCCTGGCCCGCACACGATCCAGCGCGGCGCGATCGAGGCGCTGATCGATCTGCCAAGCGGCCCGGTCCGCTTTTATTCGACCCATCTCGATCACCTCGCCAGCCGCCACCGCATGGTCCAGTTGCAGGAACTCATCAACGTCTCCAACCGTGCCTTCCAGGATGGCCCTGCGATCGGCGGCCGCGAGATCGTCCCGTCCTGGCGTGAAGAACCGGCGCTACCGGACATGCCGCGCGAAGCGATACTGCTTGGCGACTTCAATTTCGAGCCGACCTCGCCGGAATATGAGTGGATCTGCGGCTCGGTAAACCGCTGGCACGGCCGCCTGCCGGATGCATCCGGTTTCGTGGATGCCTTCGTGGCGGCCGGCGGTGCAGAAGATCAGGGTCATACCCTTTATCGCGACTTCGCAGCGAAGACCGGTATCCGCATCGATTATTGCTTCGTCCCGACCTGGCTCTCCAACCGGATCGCCAAGGTCTGGGTGGACGAGCAGGCCGATGGATCGGACCACCAGCCGCTTCGCATCGAAATCGACCTCTGATTTCAGCCGGTAATGACAAGAGCGCTCCGGGAAACCCTCTTTTGAGTCAAAGCCCGGAGCGAGCACATCAGTTGCAAGAAATGCAACAGTACGGGCGCTATTTTCAATTTTTGAAATGGCAGGAGGACGCTAGACTGAGCTTGTATCTGGGAGGATTCCAAATGATCAAGCTTAAGCGGGCCGTCGGCTCAACCCTTTTTGCTATTACGCTCAGCCTTTCGCTTTCCACCGCACCCGCCTTCGCCAAGAAGGCCGACGATACGCTGCGTGTGGCGATGGCCGAGGAAATTCTCAATCTCGATTATAATTACACGACCAAGCGCGAATATATCATCCTTGCGCAGATGACAGATGCGTCGCTCTTCGACGTCGATCCGAAAACTCAGGAAATCGTCCCTTCCGTCGCAAGCGGCTATAAATTTATCGACGACAAGACGCTGGACGTGACTTTGCGCACGGATGTCAAATTCCATGACGGTTCAGTGCTGAATGCGGAGGATGTCGCCTATACCTATAACTGGATCATCGATCCGAAGAGTGAATCCAATGCGACCGGCATTATCGGCCGCTGGCTGGACCGCGTCGAGGTCACTGGCGCCAATACGCTCCGCTTCCACATGAAGGCGGTTTATCCGCTGGCGCTGCGCGACATGGCCCAGCGCATCATGTTGCGCAAGAAGGATACCTATAATCCGGGCGGCGTGGTCAACAAGAACGCCATGGCGCAGAAGGTCAACGGCACTGGTCCGTACAAGGTCACCTCGTTCAAGCCCGGTCAGGAGGTAGTGCTGGAGCGTTTCGACGGTTTCTTCGGTCCGAAGCCGGCAATCAAGAAGATCATCGTGCGCAACATTCCCGATATCGGCACGCAGCAGGCCGAATTGATGGCCGGCGGTGTCGACTGGATGTTCAACGTGCCGCTCGACCTCGCCCAGAGTCTCGGTGCAACGCCGATCGCCAAGCACCTGAGCGGCCCGGATCTGCGCGTCAGCTTCGTGGTGCTGGATGCGGCCGGCTATACAGATCCGAAGGGGCCGCTGACCAAAGTCGAGGTTCGTCGGGCCATCAACTACGCTCTGAACCGTGGTGAAATGGCGAAATTCCTGATCGGCGGTTCGGCTGAGGGAATTCATACCGCCTGCCATCCGGCCCAATTCGGCTGCGACCAGAAATCGGTCGATTATCCTTACAATCCGGCCAAGGCCAAGGAAATGCTGAAGGCCGCCGGTTATCCGAACGGTTTCCCGCTCGACCTCTGGGCCTATCGTGAGAAACCCGTCGCCGAAGCGGTCGCGGCGGACCTGACGGCCGCCGGCATCAAGGTGAACCTGCGGTATGTGAAGCTGGAATCGCTCGATCAGGCCCGGGCCAACAAGCAGATCTCCGCCTATATCGGCACCTGGGGGTCAGGCGGTACGGCGGATACGGCGGCGATCGCCCGCATCCATTTCTCCGACGAAACCGACCGCAATCTCTCCGGTGACGCGCAGCTCAACAAGGATGTGCTGGCGGCCGAACAGACCAATGACGAGAACAAGCGCCGCGAACTTTACACCAAGGCGGTCGGCCGTATTGCTGATCAGGCCTATTGGGCGCCGCTCTTCACATATTCGGCCAATTATCTGGTCTCGCCGGAACTGAACTTCCCGCTCGATTCCGATGGCCTTCCGCGCCTCCAGAACGCAAGCTGGAAGTGACCGCAAAACGGGCGGCGGATAAGATCACAGCCGCCGCCCGTCCTTGCCGTTGTCTTCCGGGAGAATGCCCATGCTTAGATATATCCTTTTGCGCGGAGTGCTGGCGCTCGCCGTCGCGTTCACCGTTTCCCTCGCCGCCTTCCTGCTCCTGAACGTTGCGACCGATCCAGCTCGCGCCATTGCCGGTGAGGATGCAACACCGGAAGTCGTGCAGACGATCCGCGTCCGTTATGGTCTCGACCAGCCCATGCCGGTCCGTTACGCACAATGGCTTGGCGGTGTCGTGCAGGGCGATTTCGGCGAGAGCTATTACTGGCATAAGCCGGTTGCCGAACTGGTGGCGGAGCGGGCAGGGGTAACGATCGCGCTGGCGCTGGCCGCCATGGCCGTGACGATCCTGATCGCCATTCCGCTCGGGGTGCTTGCGGCGCTCAATCCGAATTCATGGATAGATCGCACGGCGCTCGGGGTGGCCGTGTCAGCGCAGGCCGTGCCGAATTTCTGGCTCGGCCTGATCATGATCATTCTCTTTTCCGTCACCTTCCCGATCTTCCCCGTCTCGGGTGATGCGACCTGGATGCATTTCGTTCTGCCGGCCTTCGTGCTCGGTGCGACATCGGTGCCTGCCGTCATGCGCCTCACCCGTACCGGCCTGATCGAGGTGATGGGCGCCGATTACATCCGCACTGCCCGCTCGAAGGGGTATAGCGGTGCAAGCCTCCTCTGGCGCCATGCTCTCCGAAACGCTTTGCTGCCGGTTATCTCGGTGCTGGCGGTGCAGCTCGGCCAGAAATTCGGCGGCTCGGTGATTACCGAAAGCATTTTCGCGCTGAACGGGCTCGGGCGGCTGGCGCTCGAATCCATCCTCGGTGCGGATATCCCGACCGTGCAAATGCTCATCTTCGTCTTCGCCATCGTCTTTGTGGTGATGAACCTGCTCGCCGATATCCTCAATGCGGCGCTCGATCCCCGTATCCGGATAGGATGACGCCTATGAATATCGGCATCGAACCGAACCTTACGGCTGCGGAAGAACCCGCGCCGCTGACGCCCCGCCAGATCATGCGCCGCCGCGCCCGCAAGCATCGCAGCCTGATGATCGGCGCCGGCATCATCCTCGTGCTCGCTTTCATCGCGCTCTTCGCGCCATTGCTCGCCCCGCATGATCCGTTCGTGCAGTCGCTCGGCAAGCGCATGCTGCCGCCAGTCTGGGTGCAGGGCGGCAACTGGGATTACCTGCTCGGCACCGACCAGAATGGCCGCGACTACCTGAGCCGCCTCATCTACGGCGCCCAGGTCTCGATGGTGATCGGCATCGGGGCCGCGACGATCGGCCTACTGATCGGCGTCACCCTCGGTGTGCTCGCCGGTTATTTCGGCGGCTGGGTCGACCATGCGGTGAGTTTCCTGCTGACGGCGCAACTGGCACTGCCAGGCCTGCTGCTCGCCATGGCACTGGTTTTCATCATCGGACCGTCGGTCTGGGTGGTGATCGGCATTATCGGCGTGCTGCACTGGACCTATTATCTGGTCGTCACCCGCTCGGCGACGCAGCGCATCCGCCAGCTCGATTTCGTCGCTGCCGCATCTGCCTCGGGCGCCACGTCGCGCCAGATCATCTGGCATGAAATCCTGCCCAATCTCATCTCGCAGATCATCGTCATCTTCACCTTCGAGCTCGGCATAGCGATCCTGGCGGAAGCGAGCCTCTCCTTCCTTGGTGTCGGCATCCAGCCGCCCACGCCCTCCTGGGGCCTGATGATCGCCGAAGGCAAGGCGATGATGTTCTACCGCCCCTGGCTGGTCATCCTGCCCGGCATCTGTCTTTTCGTGCTGGTCATCGGGGCGAACCTGATGGGCGATGGTCTTCGCGATATCACCGCGCCGGAAGGGAGGAACTGATGGCTCCGCTTCTCGAAATCCGCAATCTCTCCGTTTCACTGGAACTGCCGAATGCCCGGCTGCATGCCGTGCGCGGCGCGACCGTCAGCCTTGATCGCGGCCAGACGCTTGGCATCGTCGGCGAAAGCGGTTCCGGCAAGTCGATGACCGCGTTGGCGCTGATGCGGCTTCTACCGCGCGGCGCGGAGGTGAATCTCGACCGGCTCGCCTTTGACAGCCAGGATCTGACTGCCGTTCCGGATGCCGTTTTCGCCCGCGAAATCCTCGGGCGCCGCATGGCGATGATCTTCCAGGAGCCGATGACCTCGCTCAACCCGGTCTATACGATCGGCCGGCAGTTGACCGAGGCCTCGGTGCGGCAAGGGGTGCTGAGCGCCAAGGTGGCGCATCAACGGGCGATCGCACTCCTTGACCGTACCGGCATTCCGGACCCGGCCGGCCGCATGTCGCAATATCCGCACCAGCTTTCCGGTGGCCAGCGCCAGCGCGTGATGATCGCCATGGCGCTGATGATGGAACCGGAACTGCTGATCGCCGACGAGCCGACCACGGCGCTCGACGTCACGGTGCAGGCACAAATCCTCGAACTGCTGGCAGGCCTGCAGTGTGAAATGGGCATGGCGATGATCCTGATCTCGCACGATCTTGCCGTCGTATCCGAACATACGGACCGCGTTGCGGTCATGTATGGCGGCGAGATGATCGAGGAGGGCAGGGCGGCCGAGGTGATGGCCGCGGCGAAACATCCCTATACACAGGCGCTGCTCAAGGCTATTCCGCGCATGGATGGACCACCGGTGAAGCTCGCGGCAATCCCCGGCACGGTTCCATCAACGACCAGCATCCCTAAAGCCTGCATCTTCGCCTCCCGATGCGATTTCGTGCGCGATGTCTGCCGAAGTGGACGCCCGCCCGTGCAAGGATCGGACGAGCACTGGCGCCGCTGCATTCTGGGAGAAACGGAGCTTGCGACACAGCGTCAGGCTTCGCCCGTCGCCGCGATGGTCCGAAAGGCCGTCGAAGCCTCGACGGCGCCGGTCATCGAGGCGCGCGATATCGTGCAGGTATTCCAGTCTCGCCGTGGTCTGTTCGGGCCGAAGAAGGAAATCCGCGCCGTCGACGGTGTCAATCTCACCCTGAAGCGGGGCGAGACACTGGCTTTGGTCGGTGAAAGCGGCTCCGGCAAGTCGACGTTGGCGCGCGTCATGCTCGGTCTCAGCCTGCCGACGTCCGGCAGCGTGCTGATGCGGGGCAAGACGCTTGGCGGCATGTCGCCGCGCGAGCGGGCGGCGCTGGTGCAGCCGGTGTTTCAGGATCCCTATTCCTCGCTCAATCCGCGCCGGACGCTGGCCGAAATCATCGTCCGGCCGCTGGAATTGCGTGGCGATGGAAATTCCCAGACCCGCCTCGCCCGGGTGCGGGAGGTGATGGACATGGTGCGGTTGCCGCAACGGCTGATCCACAACTACCCGGCCCAGCTTTCTGGTGGCCAGCGGCAACGCGTGGCGATTGCGCGTGCACTCGTCACCTCGCCGGAAGCGCTGGTTTGCGACGAACCGACTTCGGCGCTCGATGTCTCGGTGCAAGCGCAGATCCTCAATCTGCTGACCGATCTGCAGGCCAATCTGGGCCTCAGCTGCCTGGTCATCACCCACGACATGGGAGTCGTTCACCAGATCGCCAACCGCGTGGCGGTGATGCTGAAGGGCAAGCTTGTCGAGGAAGGCTCGACGGATGCGGTGCTGAACCATTCCTCCCATGAATATACCCGGACGCTGCTTGCCGCGGCACCTCGCTTCCGGGCCGAAGAAACCCGCCTGGAGTTTTCCGGACATGAATGAAATGCCTCGTCCGTCGCTGACGCCTGAAACTCTGTTTGCTCGAGACACGCTCTGGCAATCCTGGCTCGACGTCGAAGCCGCGCTTGCCCGGGCGCAGGGGAAGCTCGGGATGATCCCGGAATGGGCCGCAACGGAAATCACCCGCGCCGCCGATATCCGCAGGCTGGACCGCGAAGCCCTGGCGGCGGACGTGGCGCGCACGCTGGCACCGATCCTGTCGATCACCCGGTCGCTGGCCGCCGCCTCCGGCCCGGCCGGCGATTTCGTGCATTGGGGGGCGACCACGCAGAACGTCATGCAGACCGGCCAGATACTGCTTCTGCGCGAGGCGGATCAGGCGATCCGCGCGCATCTGGCGGTCGCGGTCGAACATCTTGGTCAGATGGCGCACACCCATGCCCGCACGTTGATGGCCGGCCGCACCAATCGCCAGCATGCTTTGCCGATGACCTTCGGGTTCAAGGTGGCCGGTTGGATCGAGGAGATGGACCGGGTCGAAGAGCGGCTTTCCACGTCGGCGCAGCGGCTTTTCTCGCTGCCTTTCGGCGGCGCGGTTGGTGCCATGCATGCCTATGGCGAACAGGGCCGCGAACTGAACCGCCAAATGGCGAGCGATCTGGGCCTTCGGGAGCTCCTGGTGCCCAGCCGCACCGTCAATGACCTCTTCGTTGAATATCTCGTGCAGCTCGCGCTGCTTGCGATGACGGTCGAGCGGATCATGGGCGAACTTTATCGGCTGATGATGGAAGAGGTGGGCGAGATCGTCGAGCGGCTGGATGAAGGCACGGTCGGTTCCTCCACCATGCCACAGAAGATCAACCCGAAACACGTCGTGCGGGTCATTTCTCAGGCAATCGAGCTGCGCGGGATGGCGGGGCCGGCGCTCGAAAGCAGCCGCTCCAGCCATGAGGGGGACGCGGTTGCCAACCAGCTTCTGTCTTCGCTCGTCGAAAAGGCGGTGCCGCTGACCTGGAAGATGGCGGAAGGTTTTGCCAAGACGTTGAACCGGATCATCGTCGTGCCGGAGCGCATGCGGGAAAACCTCGACCGCAGCGGCGGCGCCATCGCTTCCGAAAAGCTGATGATGGTGCTGGCTCCGCTTGTCGGCCGGGCCCAGGCACATGATCTCGTCCACCATGTGCTGGAAAATGCCATGGAGGAGGGGGTTTCACCGCGAATAGCCATTTTCGCCGACACTGAAATCGGCAAGCATCTGACTGTGAAGGAGATCGAAGCGGCGCTCGATCCGGCATCCTATGTTGGCGACAGCGTCGAGATTGCGGAAAGTGCTGCCGAGCTTGCAATGAAACTCTCCCTACGTTTCCGTAGAGCCTAGGGCAATTTCAGCAGAATTGTTAAGCGGTTTTGCCATCCGAAGAAAGGCGGCACTGTTCTAAATCAGCTCCAGCATTTCCGCGGCCTGCGGGTCTCGTGCCCGCAGGTTCTCGATATGGGCCGAGATCGCGTCCAGGAACCGCTCCGACAGCGGCGCCCTCGGTCCACGCGGATGGAGCGATGCATAGGTGATCCAGTAATCGCCCTCGAGCGGCCTAAGAGCCAGACCGCAGCCCGGCCATAACGTCACGCAGATCCGGTCGATCAGCGTGATGCCGAGTCCCTGGCGCACCATCTCCACGGTAACCAGTGTCGATCCCGTCTCGAACGGCGCCTTGAGCGCCTGCCCTTTGTTGCCAAGAAGCTCCGAAAGCCGTTCGCGCCAGCGTTGACCGGGGGCAAGCGTGGCAAAACTTTCCCCTGCAATGTCCGAAATCGACAATACGTCCTTGGATGCCAGCGGGTGGTCGTCCGCCAGAAGAATGCCGAGCCGAGACCTCAGGAACGGCACGACATCGAGCTCGATGATGGCGTTTTCGACCGGCAGCGAGATGAGGCCGAGGTTGTAGCCGCGCGCCGCGACCTTGCTCTCGATCTCGAAGCGTGTCTCGACATTGACGGTGCTCTGGAATTCCGGGCCGCTTCTCCGCATCTGTGCCAAGCCCGGAATGGCGAGCCCGTTGGCGAGCGGCGCCGCGGTGACGATCGACAGCCAGTCCTGCGTCCTGCGGCGGATGTCCGCTGAGACGGTGCGGATTTCGTCCAGTCCGATCAGCGTATTGGCGATCTGCCGGTAGAAAAGCTCACCTTCCTCGGTCAATTCCAGTTGGCGCTTGGCGCGAGAAAACAGGGTAAGCCCGATCTCCGCTTCGAGCTGGGAAATCAACCGACTTGCCGCCGAGGTGGACACATTCATCCGCTCCGACGCTTCCGAAAGGGCGCCCGTCAGCACGATATGGCGGAAGAGTTGCAGCGCGCGCAGGTTCAACGTGTTTGCCCGAAACAAGAGGGTGAAGTATCGAATGGTAAGCTATTGAAAGTGCGAAATAACATCAAGGTGGTGCCTGCAGGTCCAGTGCGGATGCGCCCTTGCGGATAAGCTCGATGAACTTGCGCACATGCGGGTCCGTCCGCCGTTCGGGCAGGACATAAATGCCGAGCAGCCAGCTCGGCAACATTTCCTCTCCGTCGATCTCGACTTGCGCCAGCCCATGGGAAGCGAACGAGGCCGCCAAGAGGTCGGAGTGGATCAGAACGGCATCGGTATCCCGGGCGAAATCCATGCAGGCGCGCATCGAGTTCGACGTGAAGGCGTGGCCAAACCGGTCCGGTTGAGGAACGGGAATAGCGCTGTCGATAAGCAGTCGCTTCTGGCGCGATTCCGGTGGAAAGGCCATGGTCGTCGGGTAGGCAAAGATATCGGCAAGACGCCGGGGCTGGCCGAGCAGCGGATGGTCCGGCCGCACGAAATAACCGTCCTTCGCAAGACCGAGCGGAATGAAGTCGATATCGACTTCGCGGGCAAGTCCCTGGATCTGATGTCCGACGAAGAGCGAGATGTCACCCGCCCACAGCTGTTCCATACAGCGCATGGCATTGCCGATGCTGACATTGATCGGCGCATTCGGATGGTCGCGAAAATGCGCGACGACAAAATCCTTGAGGAAAAGCGTCCAGGACGAATAACCCGTGCCGATGCTGATGCCGTGTTCGTGCTCGGATTTTTGCCGCTCGATCGTCTCCAATGCGTTGGCATAAAGGCGGCGCATGATTAGCGAGTTCTTATAGAGCGTCTCGCCATAGGTGGTCAGCCGCACACCGCGCGAGGAGCGCTCGAACAGCCGTACCCCGAGGCTCTCTTCGAGCTTCTTGATGCTGTAGGTCAGCGCCGGCTGCGACACGAAAAGCCGTTCAGCGGCAGCGACGAAAGAGCCGAGCTCGGTCACGGCCATGAATTGTTCGAGCGATTTATCCACCCCATTCCTCCCCGGCAGGACGCTTTCTTCTATAAATGAATTTTATAAAAGATGCCATTTTTTGTATTTGTTTTGAAGGTCAGGCGACTGTAATTTTCCTGTCATCGGCCAGCCGAAGCCTTTCGAGGAGACGACACGGGGTTTGGCGCCGAAACGAATGCGTGCTGCTGGGGAGTCGGCACGAAAGCGCGCATCATGTCGTGTCCGTTTCAATGGGAGGAATTCATGAGCAATTTTACGATGGATCGCCGTCGGTTTCTCGGCGCGGGTCTGGGCGTGGCGTCCATGCCGCTTTGGGGTTCCGTGCCCGGCTTTGCGGCCGATGGCGCGCAGCTGCGCATGGTCTGGTGGGGTTCTGAAGAGCGCGCGCGCCGCACCAAGGAAGCGGTCAAGGCTTTCGAAGGCGTCAATGCCGGGGTGACCGTCGCGTCGGAATCCATGGGCTGGGATGATTATTGGCCGCGTCTTGCCACGCAGGTCGCCGGCGGCAATGCGCCGGACTTCATCCAGATGGATTACCGCTACATGTTCGAATACGCGCGGCGCGGGACGATCCTGCCGCTCGACCAGTATATGGGTTCGGCCCTGAAGATCGCCGATTTCGGCGACGTCAACCTGAAGAGCTGTTCCGTCGACGGCAAGCTTTACGGCGCCAATGTCGGCGTCAACGCCTTCGGCACGATCGTCGATACGGCAGCCTGGCAGGAAGTGGGCATTGCTGCACCGACCTACGGCACCAACTGGGAGCAGTATGCCGAAAAGGCTGCAGCCTACGGCAAGGCTGCCAAGGGCAAGAAGAAATACGCTTCCGCCGACGGCAGCGGTAACGAAAACCTGTTCGAAGGCTGGCTGATCGCCCGCGGCAAGTCGCTCTACAAGGACGATGGCAGCCTCGGTTACGAGCCTTCCGATGCGGCGGAGTGGTTCAAGTTCTGGGCCGCGATGCGTAAATCCGGCGGCTGTGTGCCGGCCGATGTGCAGGCGCTCTACAAGAACACGATAGAGACCTCGCCGCTGACGCTCGGATACACTGCATCCGACTTCGGTTTCTCGAACCAGTTCGTCGGCTTCCAGAAGATGAACAAGCCGGCGCTGGCGCTGACCGCCCAGCCGGTCGTCGCCAATGGCAAGCCGGGTCATTACCTGAAGCCGTCGCAGATGTTCTCGGTCTACGCCAAGTCCAAGGCTCCGGAAGTGACCGCGAAGCTCATCAACTTCCTGGTCCGCGATCCGGCCGGCGCGATGATCCTTGGCGTCGAACGCGGCGTTCCGGCCTCGCCGGCCATCCGTGATGCGCTGATCCCGCAGTTGGATGGACCGAGCAGCGAAGTGGTGAAGTTCATCTCGGCACTGACGCCTTATGTCGGCTCGCTGCCGCCGGCTCCGCCGCAGGGTGCTGGTGAAATGAACGCCGCGCTGATCCGCATCAGCCAGGAAGTCGCCTTCGAGGCATCGACGCCGGAAGCCGGCGGCGCAACCCTGATCGCGGAAGCCAAGTCCGTCCTGAAGAAGGGATAAGTTGAATGTCGGTCAGTGAGCGGTCGGCCGCTGCGACCGGGAAGGGCGAGAGTTCAGCACTCGCCCGTTCCCTTCGCGGAGCGGTTCGAAGAAACGCGCCCGGTTATCTCTTCCTTGCCCCTTGGCTGATCGGCTTTCTCTGTCTGACGCTCGGCCCGGCGCTGGTGTCGCTGTATCTTTCCTTTACGGATTTCGACCTGCTGCAGGCTCCGAACTTCGTGGGGATGCAGAACTATATCCGCATGGCGACGGCCGATCCGAAATTTATCGCCGCCATGCGGGTGACGTTCCTTTACGTCATCCTCTCCGTGCCGCTGAAGCTCGCCTTCGCGCTGGCCGTGGCGATGATGCTCAATCGCGGCCTGACCGGCCTGCCGGTCTATCGCGCGATCTTCTACCTGCCGTCGCTGCTCGGCGCATCGGTGGCGATCGCCGTCCTGTGGCGTCAGCTTTTCGCAGCCGATGGCATGATCAACAGCGTGCTCGCCATTTTCGGCATCGAAGGCCCGAGCTGGATCTCCAACCCGCGTTATTCGCTTTATACGCTGGTGGTGTTGTCGGTCTGGCAGTTCGGCTCGCCGATGATCATTTTCCTTGCGGGTCTAAGGCAGATCCCGACGGACATGTACGAAGCCGCCAGCCTCGACGGCGCTTCGTCTTCCCGCCAGTTCTGGAAGATCACCCTGCCACTGCTCTCGCCGGTGATCTTCTTCAACTTCGTCATCCAGACGATCGAGGCCTTCAAGGCCTTCACGCCGGCCTTCATCGTATCGGGCGGCACCGGCGGGCCGATCAATTCGACGCTGTTCTATACGCTCTACCTCTATCAGGAAGCGTTCGGCAATTTCCGCATGGGTTATGCCTCCGCGCTCGCCTGGGTGCTGGTGATCATCATCGCGATCTTCACGGCCTTCTCGTTCCTCTCGACACGGTATTGGGTGCATTACGATGAGTGACGAAGCCCGCGTTCTTCCCGGCCAGGGCAGCGACCATCCCTATCTGCGCTCGGCCCTGTCGCACTGTCTTCTGATGGCGGCATCTTTCGTGATGCTCTACCCGATCCTGTGGATGCTGGCGGGCTCGTTGCGGCCGGCCGAGGATCTGTTCGGCGGTGGGGCGAACCTCATCCCGTCGCAGGTCACGGTCGCCGCCTATCCGCAGGGCTGGTTCGGCCTGCAGGTGAATTTCGGGCATTTCTTCCTGAATTCGCTGCTGATCTCGTCGCTCGCAACCCTCGGCAACGTCTTCGCAGCCTCGCTGGCAGCCTATGCCTTTGCCCGGCTCAACTTCTTCGGCCGGAATTTCTGGTTCGCGCTGATGTTGGGCACGCTGATGCTGCCCTATCACGTGACGCTCATCCCGCAATATGTGCTGTTCCTCAACCTTGACTGGATCAACACCTGGCTGCCGCTGATCGTCCCGAAATATTTCGCGGTCGATGCCTTCTTCATCTTCCTGATGGTGCAGTTTTTTCGCGGGATCCCGCGCGAGCTGGACGAGGCGGCGCAGATGGATGGATGCAGCCCCTGGCGGATCTATTACAAGATCATCCTGCCGCTCTCGCTGCCCGTTCTGGCGACTGCCGCGATCTTTTCGTTCATCTGGACCTGGGAGGATTTCTTCGGGCCGCTGATCTACATCAGCGACATGAACCTCTACACAGTCCAGCTGGGCCTGCGCTCCTTCGTGGACTCCAGCGGCACGTCGAGCTGGAACGAGCTCTTCGCCATGTCGGTCCTGTCCCTCATCCCGATTTTCCTGATCTTCCTCTTCTTCCAGCGGCTGCTCATCGAAGGCATCGCGACGACGGGGATGAAGCGATGACGGTGCGCCTGCAAAACGGATGCCCGCCCGCTCGGAACAAATTGTGAGAAACACATGTCCACCAGCATTCAATTGAAAAAAGTCGTGAAGCGGTTCGGGGCGATCGATGTCATCAAGGGCATCGATCTGGATATCGAACCCGGCCAGTTCACCGTCTTCGTCGGCCCGTCCGGCTGCGGCAAGTCCACCCTGCTGCGGATGATCGCCGGCCTTGAAACCATCTCCGGCGGCGACCTGCTGATCGGCGGCGAGCGGATGAACGATACCGCGGCTGCCAAGCGCGGTATCGCCATGGTCTTCCAGTCCTACGCGCTCTATCCGCATATGACGGTCTACAAGAACCTCGCCTTCGGCCTCGAAACGGCCGGCCTGAAACGGGACGAGATCGACCGCCGCGTCAAGGAAGCGGCCGCGACGCTGCGCATCACCGAATATCTGCAGCGCCGACCGAAGGCGCTTTCCGGCGGTCAGCGGCAGCGCGTCGCGATCGGTCGTTCGATCGTGCGCGATCCGAACATTTTTCTGTTCGACGAACCGCTTTCCAACCTCGATGCCGAGTTGCGCGTGCAGATGCGCGTCGAGATTTCCAAGCTGCATGAGCGGCTCGGCAATACGATGATCTACGTCACCCACGACCAGGTCGAGGCGATGACCATGGCCGACAAGATTGTCGTGCTCAAGGCCGGCGAGGTGATGCAGACCGGCAGCCCGCTGGAACTCTACAACAGACCCGCCAACCGCTTCGTGGCTGGCTTCATCGGCTCGCCGAAGATGAATTTTCTGGAAGCCAAACGGACTGCGGCGGACACGATCGAAGTCGCGGGACAGTCGCTGCGGCTTAGCTCGGACCAGCTTGGGCAGGCGATGACAAGCGTACCGATCACCTTCGGCATCCGTCCGGAGCACATCGTTCTCGGCGGCGAAGCGGGCCAGTCTCTGGGCGAAGCGAAGGTCGATCTCGTCGAACATCTCGGCGGCAGCACCTCGGTCTATGCGACCATGACTTCCGGCGCGAGCCTCACAATCCTGGCTCCCGGCCAGCTCGCCATCCAGCATGGCGAAACCGTGCCGCTCCGGATCGATGCGGCGAACTGCCATGCGTTCGGCCCCGACGATCAGACATTGCGCAGGTGAATTGGGCGCAAGTGAAGTGATTTACCGGCGGCTCCCAAACGCCGGCCAAGAAGGACAGGATTATGAAATACGCTATCGTTGGAACCGGCTCCCGTCACAAGATGTTTCGGCGGGCCGTGGCGGATACCTATAGCCGCGAGAACACGCTCGTCGGTCTTTGCGACGTCAACGAACACCGTCTGGCGATTTCCGCGGCGGCCGTCGCGGCCAAGGGCAATGGCATCGCCACCTATCGCGCCGAGCAGTTCGGCGAGATGATCACCGAGCAGAAGCCGGATACGGTCATCGTCACGGTTCCGGACTATCTCCACCACGAATATATCGTCGAGGCGATGCGGGCCGGCTGCAATGTCATGACCGAAAAGCCGATGACGATCGATCTCGACAAGCTGAAGGCGATCCTCGATGCGCAAGAAGAGACCGGCCGTTCGGTCACGGTCACCTTCAATTACCGCTACACGCCGGCGCGCACGCAGCTCAAGGACATCCTGATGTCCGGCGCCATCGGCGAGATCACCGCTGTCGATTTCACCTGGTACCTCGACCGTGTCCACGGCGCCGATTACTTCCGCCGCTGGCATCGCTACAAGAACCAGTCGGGCGGCCTTCTGGTCCACAAATCGAGCCATCATTTCGACCTGGTCAACTGGTGGCTCGGTTCTTCGCCGGTTTCCGTCACCGCCCATGGCCGCCGTGCCTTCTACAAGCCGGAAACGGCCGAAGCCCTCGGCCTGTCCGAACGCGGTCCGCGTTGCCATACCTGTCCGAGCGCTGATCGATGTGATTTCAAGCTTGATCTTGAGGGCAACGAGCCGCTGCGCGAGCTTTACCTCGAGGCAGAAGATCACGACGGCTATATGCGTGATCTCTGTGTGTTTGACGATGACATCACCATCGAAGACACGATGCAGGTACACGCGCTTTATGCCAACGGCGCGACCATGAATTACACGCTCTGCGCCTACAGCCCGTGGGAAGGTCTCGAAATCACTTTCCACGGTACCAAGGGTGAACTCACCCATCGCCATGTGGAAGTGCACGGCGTGTTCGGCGGCAAGCAGGACAAGGCCAAAGGCTCTGAGTCCATGACGACGACCCTGCATGTTGCCGGTCAGGCGCCGCAACATCTCGATGTCTGGGCGGGCGAAGGCGATCACGGCGGCGCGGACCCGGTCATGCTCGCGCATCTCTTCGATCCTTCGGTCGCCGCAGACAATTATGGCCGCGGATCGAGCTATATCGACGGCGCATGGTCGATTTTGACGGGCATTGCGGCAAATACGTCGATCGAAACGGGGGAGACGATCCACATCGATCGCTTCCTCGCCGAAAATGGAATCAAGCTGCCGCAGAAGAAGTGGTAAAGCTTGCCGGATCATCGAAAGGCAAGTGCTGGGTATTTTGAAAGCTCGCCCGACACTTGCGCTTTATACCTCCCGCGTTAAACGGTAAGCAGCGATACGAAAATGCGCTGAAGCAGCCGGCGGGAGCAAATCTAGATGAAGCGGATCGTCCTGTTTTCGGGAGGCAGCGCCTGCCGCACCATTAATATCGCTCTCAGCCGCAGGAATGTCCGCCTGACCCGCATCGTCCCGGCCTGGGATAGTGGCGGCTCCTCGAAGGTTATCCGCGAAAAGCTCGGTATTCTGTCGGTTGGCGATATTCGTCAGGCACTGATGACGATGGCCCACGGGGAGGGCTGTTCGGGCGACGTCGTCAGGATTTGCAATACGCGCCTTTCGGCCAACCGGGATCTGGAAGAAGCTAGAAAAGAATTCCAGTTTTATGCCGAGGGCCGCCATCCGCTGCTGGAGCGCATGGAGCCCGGCCTGCGCGGCGCTATCCTCAACTATCTGAAGACGTTTGCATCCACCGTTGGTGGCGATTTCGATTTCCGCAACGGCAGCGTCGGCAACTTCATCCTGACCGGCGCCTGTATCGCGCATAACGGCGACGTCAACACGGCGATCTTCGTATTCCGCAAGCTTTGCGGCATCAGCGGCAATGTCTGGCCGTCTTCTCTCGACAGCGACCTGGTGCTTTCCGCCCGCCTAAAGAACGGAGACCGGCTTTCTCCCCAGGACGTGATCACCAAGCTATCCGACAAACAGGCTGCGATCGGCATCGAGGCAATAGAACTGGCACGCCCGGGTGGACAGGCGGCTAGGCCCAATCCGGCGGCCGTGGAAGCGATAGAGGAGGCCGATCTGATCGCATTTGGGCCAGGCAGCTTCTACACAAGCATCCTGCCGCATCTGCTGGTCGATGGTACGATCAGCGCTGTGGAGCGCGCCCGCTGCACAAAGGTGATGATCGGCAATATTCTGCAATGTCGGGAGACATTGGGGATGACGCTAAACGACGTTGTGGAGGCGTTTCAGGCGCAATGGGGTCAAGGGCGAGGCGACGGCGCGCGTTTATCCATGCACGTTCTCGGCAATCGTGTGCTTTTTCCCTTCGAGAAGACCGTGGGAGCGTTTCCCTACCTGCAGGATGATTTACCGGAGGATGGCGAACACATGATCATGCGGGGCGAGTTGGAAGACGCATGGAATCGCGGTCAGCACGATGGCGACGTGATCGCC
Organism: Neorhizobium populisoli; assembly: GCF_019430945.1. Lineage (GTDB taxonomy): Bacteria > Pseudomonadota > Alphaproteobacteria > Rhizobiales > Rhizobiaceae > Neorhizobium > Neorhizobium populisoli. The sequence continues at coordinate 52,962 of NZ_JAHYCB010000012.1, forward strand.
GATCGCTTGCTCGCGATTGCGTCAAACGCTGCCGGCAAAAGAGCGCTTCATGACTGATCTTACGGCTGGCTTGAATGCTCTGCGGCGCGAAAGAGGTTTCCTGACAATCGAGGAGACATTCCTGTTGAGCGATCAGAGCGTCACGGTCATGGATCCTTTTTCGACATTCATCTCCCGTGACGTGCGGATTGCGTCGGGAGTGATCATCTGGCCAAACTCCAGGATCGCAGTCGGGGCGAGCGGCTCAATCGATATTGGTGCAGGAACCACTCTTCACAGCGGTGTTCGTATCGAAGCCGAAGCGGGGTCGATACGGATCGGTGCGGATTGCGATATCGGCCAGGAGGGCGGCTTTACGATACTCGCCTCGGCCGGCCGCGACGCGGTCGTGATCGGCAATGAAGTACGCCTTAACGGCAACGGTTCCATCGCGATAAACGCTGAAATCGGCGATGGAGCACAGGTAATCGGCCCGATCCGGGTGCAGAATTGCCGGCTGGGTGCCGGAGGCTCCTTCCGTGAGCCCGACCCGGACAAACGTGGCGGTGTCCTGAAAGGCTGTGGAGTGGCGCGTGATCTTGAGGTTCCGGCCGGTATGGTCATTCAAGCTTTTGGGATTTTTGCAGAAGCGCCCTTGCGTTCGCAAAGTTTCTTTCATCCACAAGTGGCGGCAAATACCTGAAGTCGGTGCCTCTGCGCTATCGCGTGACGCATTTGTGACGCCCGACGCCGAACCGATCTTACGCGAAGGGATCGTAACCCGGCTTTTTATAGATAAGGTTAGGCTGCTGCTGAATATCCGGCACGTAGACTTTATCTCTCCACGCATCTTTCTCAAAATCTTCGATGGCGACGGATACCGAACTCTCGGCGCAGCCGATCGAAGACATGATCGCCTTGGTAAGCTCTGCAGTCAGCGTCTGCTTTTGTGCCTCCGTGCGTCCCTCGATCATCTTGACTATGATATGGGGCATCTTTCTCTCCCGCGTTCGAGGCATAACGCCAACCTCGACGAACTTATCCCACCGTTTCCGCATGGCAACTGCGAGCGACGCGATTGATGGGGATTTGAGATGGAAACGTTTCCCTCCTGCCATCGCCCATTCGGCGGTGGATGCCGGGAATTAGGCTGCGTCATCGGCGTGACGCCAGCGTGACGCATGGCAGATTAGTGTTTCCATATCGGGTTGCACAGGAACCCGATCTTGGACTTGGCAGGTCGGGATGGTTTGCAGCTGCCCCGACCTGCCGTCTACGCATATGCCCGGATAACGATCATTATGGAGCATGGTAGCACCCATGGACATCAGGCTGTTTCTCGTCGGATCAGCAATGCTTACAGCCTTATGGCTCGTCGGCCTTTTTAGCCTCGCTTATATCTATCTGATCTGATTTCGAAAATTTACCGTGTTGCGGGTAACTCGCAGCAACCGGCTTTGGGCAAGCCACGGAAAATCCTCATCGGCTTGCACTATTCCCCCCCCGAAAGCCTTATCCGGCCATCATGCAGAGATCATCGTGTAATTCGGTGATTATAAGCTTCAATGCGCGTGATGCTGTGACGGGATGGACGATTTCGATCGCCGGAAAATGATGCCTTTTCAATGGGGTTCTCTCCGACGAAGCGATATTGACCCAACTCGCGGTTATATTCGAACCGAGCCGGAAATCCGTCGTAGTTGGTCACCAGAACACGATAGCCTTCGATAAACTCATCGACTATCTCAAGGTCCTCTCCCCAAAGCCAGCCGCCATAGGTCGTACCGTAATCCGATCTCAGAACGACCTCGAACATATGCTTGCCCTGAGGGCCGCGCATCTGAAAAACCAGATCAAGATTGTCTTCGTCGAGTTCTTCGTAAAGCGCTGCGGAAAGACGCACGCAGGCGACCCTTGCATCGGTCAGCGCGCTCATCGGATAGTAGGGTTTGCCTTCGAACCACATGAATTCGGTCATGGCATAACCAACATCATCAGCACGCAAAAAGGGTTGCGCGCTTGACGCAAATGTCAGACATGGATCATTGAATTTCATTGGGGTTCTCATGTGCAGCTATATGAAAATCAATAGCTTGTCTGCTTCAGCCTCCGCTTGAATGTCAGACTATAGCACATCCCGTCACGCCACCGTCAAACCGGGTGCCAACGGCTCTTTCAATTTCTCGTTGGCCGTTGTTAGATGCGCAAATCAGCAGGGGTAATGATGTGTTCGGTGACGCAGAACAAGTGCCGATCAAGCTTTTTGGAACGCCGCGTTATGGTGCGGGTTCGCAAGCGTTTTTTCCCCTAAAAGGTTTCGTTCTGATCGCAGCGCTGGTATTGGCGCCGGGGCAGGCGTTGACGCGGCAGGCTGCTGCATCGCTTCTGTGGGAAAACGCCAGCCAGAAAAGAGCGTTGGGCAACCTGCGCCAGTTGTTGCTGCGTCTCCAGCAATGTTTCGGCAATGACGAGCCTGCAGTCATCATCAACAACAATGATGTTGCTGCCGGACCGACTGCGTTACGCTCGGATTTGTCGCAGTTCCTGACTGCCGTCCGGGCCGGCGACGTCGAGACCCGCAGAGACGGTATCCTCGGCATGGACGGGGACCTTCTTGACGGGACGGATGTCGACGGCGAGCAGTTCTATCTATGGATTGCCTCGGAGCGGAATCGCTTGAGGGAGCTTTTCTTCTCTGCCGTCGCGCAGTTGCTTGAAGATGTCACCCGTTTTGGCGGACGAACATCGAGCCTTATCGCTTCCATCGCTGATTGCGCTCTTCGACTGGAGCCGGACAGGGAGGAAACGTATCGCAACCTTATGTCCGCCTATGCCCGGACGGGCGATCATGATGCCAGCGAACGGATATTCGAAAGCCTCGGCAAGCGGCTTCGTTCGGAGGATAGGGCACCGGAGGCTTCGACGATCGCGCTTCGGCGCCGGCTCAAGGGCTACGTTGCCGACAGCAATGCTCTGGATATTCCGCCGGAGCGGCCGACCCGCGCCAAACCTCGCGTGGCTTTCCTGCCACCGGTCAGCGTGGACAAGAGGCCGACCCAGCCGATCGTTCAGGCATTTATCGAGGATGTTGCCAATACCCTCGTCCGGTACAGGACATTCAGGGTGCTTGCTCCTCACAGCAGTTTCGCGGCGGCCCGGGATGCCGTTGGCGAGAGCTATCAGTTGCTGCGTGCGGACTACCGCGTGCAGTCGACGGTGTTCGACAACACCCGCCTGTCCATCGCCCTGATCGAGGAAAACTCCTCCGAAATCATCTGGTCGCTGGAAGTGGCGTTGAACGAGCGGCAGATTTATGCGGCTTTCCGCCTGCTTTCAAAGCAGATTGCGGCAGCTCTTGCCGAGCGGCTCGAGCGATATCATGTCGAGCAAGGCCGGCATCATGATTCTTCGGCCTATATCCATCTCCTGTCCGGTCAGCAGCTTCTGCGCGGAAAATGCGATCTGCCCTTGCTCAGGAGGGCTCGGGCCGAATTCCGGAAGGCTGTTGACCTGGATTCCGGCATGGCTGCCGCAAGGGCTCGAATTGGGCAAAGCCTGCAGCTTGAATGGCTGATGCTCGGCGGCAGTGATCCTCATCTCCTGCATCGTGCGAATGCGGAGGCAAAGGCGTCGATCGATATCGATCCGACGCTCGGTATTGGCCACTGGATGTGCGCGGTGGTTGCGCTCTATCAGCGCAATTTCGATGTCTCCGCCGAAAAGTTCTTCGAAGCGGAGGCGCTTGCGCCGAACTCTGCCGACCTTCTGATCCAGCATGCCGATGCGCTTGCTCATTTCGGCGAACATGAAGAAGCATGGTCGCGCTTTCAGACGGCGATCGACCTCAATCCGCTTGCTCCCGATATCTATTGGTGGGCCGGTGCGAGCATAGCCTTGAAGCGCGAAGACTACTCGACTGCCGTGCAGCTCTGCGGCCGCATGGAGAACGACGAGTCGGCACTACGAATTCTCACGGTCAGCCATTCATTGAATGGTGATCTTGAAATGGCAAAGCAATACGGCAGACGGCTTCAGGAAAATTATCCTGAAATGACTGCCCGACAGCTAAGTCTATTGTCGCCCAACCGCGATCCCGCGGTGAATGAGAAGTTTTATCAAGCCTACCGTTCAGCAGGAATCAAATAGGAGCTACTATGCCGAATTCGCAGTTTTATGTTGTTGGGAAAAAAGGCTCGGGCGTTTTGTTCATACGCACATCGCCGCTTCGCGTAGCGTCGGTTTCTCACGACGTCATCGTTCAGTACGAAACAGCTCATCCGGGAGTCGATGGTTACGCTCGCGTTGCCGCTGCTGCAAAGGCCATGCTGGTCAGCCAGGATGGCAAGCCTGAAACCTCGATCGACCAAGTGCAGATACAGGGCATCGAAACCCTGATCGCCGGTGGCGCTGTCGTATCGGATGCCGACTTTGCTCTGGTTGGCGAAGTCGTCGATGCCGGTTGGGACTTCAACCGTGATGTTCAACTTCCGATCGAGAGCGCCCTCAAGGCCGTCGGCCCGTCTGGCCCGGCAGCCGGACAACTGTTCGAAGCAATCCTGTCGGATTCGCCGAACACCACGCCGTAATTCATGGCATCCGAGAATTCGTCGGTCGCCCTTCCTCCCTCAGGGGGGAAGGGCTTCCTGCATCTGGCCGAGACACTGGTGGAAGACCGCGCATTGCTGAAGTGGTTCGGGATAACGCGCGTCGGTGATGTTACCGATCTGGATGTCATTGGCGTGCCAGTCTGGTTTGCGGTCAGGCCCAATTCGCGAGGGCTTTCGGTCTCGCAGGGCAAAGGGCTCACATCGCGGCAGGCCAAACTTTCAGCGGTAATGGAAGCGATCGAGGGTGCTGTCGCGGAAGACACGCAACGTCATGTCTGCGCACATGGTTCGCTTCTGGCGATGCAGCAACAGAGCAAGCAGCTCGTACCTCTGGAAAATTTGAGCCGCGTCAACCCTGGGGAGATCGATCCACGGCGTGAACGGGCCTGGGTAGAGGGGTATTCGGTTCGCACTGCTTCACCTGCGCTTGCGCCTTACGAACTTGTCGGCATGGATTTTCGTGCAGATTTCCCCTGGGATCGGCATGTATTCCAAATGAGCTCACAAGGGCTCGCCGCCGGGTTCGACCATGACCGGGCAACTCTCCACGCATTGTTGGAGCTGATCGAACACGATGCCTGTTTCGCGATAGGCGCGTTCGAAACACGCCAGTTGGACATGCGGTCGATTTCGTTCTCCAACGGCATCTCCGAGCCGTTCGACCGTTTGTGGTCGCAGGTGACGGAGGCCGGTTTTGTGCCACGCTTTTTCAATATGAGCAGCTCGAACGGAATTCCGGTGATCCTTGCAGCATTGCCGCGCGAGATTACAGCCAAAGGCGGCCCGGGCCTGCGTATCGCCGCGGGGGCGGCATGCCGTCTCGATATCTACGAAGCTGCTACCGCCGCCCTGCTTGAAGCGGTCCAGTCCCGTCTGACGGATATCAGCGGCGCCCGGGACGATCTATCGGTCAGCCGGTACGATCTTGATCATACTGCGGGCAGCTGGAAAGACGCGCCCACTATCACTGTAACGGGGCCGTCGTCGGTCGCGCAGATAAATGCCGGTCGGGATGAACCGCTCTGGCGCCAGGTTGCCGAGCATCTTTTTACGGCCGGTGTCGACGACATCTATGTTTTCTCTCTGGATAGCGGCGTTCCCGGTATTTCGGTTGTCCGGGTGCTTGCCGGCGGCCTTGCGGCGGCAGGGCCGGGATGGAATCAATTCTCAGCCACCGCGCTGGACAGCTTTTTGAAACGGTGAACGCGAATGGGAGCTGTCGTCTTCGCAGGACCCTCGATATTCGGCCTGGATCTTGCCGCTTTTCCGGACGTGGAATTTCTTCCGCCTGCGGCGGCAGGTGATATTTTCGCGGCCATTCAACGAGGTGCAGCGACAATCGGGTTAATCGACGGCCTTTACGGAGATCGTGCTGCGGTCTGGCACAAGGAGCTTCTCCATGCATTATCGGGCGGCATTCCGGTCGTTGGCGCGGCGAGCATGGGGGCGCTACGGGCAGCGGAGTGCGAGCCTTTCGGAATGATCGGCGTCGGAGAGGTTTTCCAAGCCTATCGAGACGGTACCCGGACGTCCGATGCGGATGTCGCGATCGTCCATGCGCCTGTGGACCTCAATTATCGGCCGCTGACGGTGGCGCTTGTCGATGCAGAAGCAACGATCGGTTCGATGGGCGATCTGTCGTCGGATGATTCGGATCGGTTGCTCAACGTGGCGCGGAGGCAGCATTTCTCGAACCGGACGTGGCGGTCGATTGTCACGGAAGCCGGGCTTGCTCCGGAGTTTGCCAAGACGCTGGCTGACAACGTCGTGAGCCTAAAGCGGAATGACGCTCTGCAAATGCTGAAGGCTTTGCAAGCCGGAGACCTCGATCGAACGCCTCGCCCGCAATGGAAATTCCAGAACACCCTGTTTTTCCAGAGTCTGGTAGCGCGCTCCCGTGGTTGAATCCGGAAGCAGAGCAGGCAAGGCGCCCCTTTCCAGCGAGCTCGTCCAGGATTGCGGCGGCTTCATACGGCAGATCGCGCTATCGATTCCTGAGGCGTTTTTCGATGAGGCGAGTACCGGCGGATGGTTCCGGCCGCTTGTGCCAATCGGGAATCTGATTGTCTCGTTGCCTTCAGATATCGAGGTGCTGCTTCTGGTCGATGATGCTGTTCTTCCTAAGGCGAAAGCATGGGCGCACGGATTGCAAGCCAGGTGTAGGATTGCTTTCGTTCCCGTGCCGGCAGGTTCAATCGGCAGCCCTTGGATACAGGATGCGTTTCTTGTCCGAACAGGCGAGGAAACGGATTTTGAAATCCTTTCGTCCGAGGGGTCTGGTCTCGCCGCGTGTATCGCGGGCTTCTTGCAAGTGCCGCTATATTCTCTGCCAGTCCTCCCGCCGGGAGGAAATCAACTGGTTGGTCAGGATTTTCGGCTGATTGGTCGTTCTGAGATAAGATCGAGATATCAGGGGGCTTCGCCCCCCGCAACAACGGTTGCCGGCGCCGTCAAAGCACTGGAGGAGCTAGACAGACGACCGGTCAGCATCTTCGGATATCGGGCCGAAGATCTGTTGCAGGCACAAAGGCCTTCAGTACCGCGGAAGATATTGCGCACCGATGCAGCGGAGATCGAAGGGGGTGGAATCCGCTCCACGGGATCCGAAAGCCTTCTTCATGGAGGCCATCAGTTCGGCTTTCATGTCGATCAGTTCGTTTCCGTCACCGGCTTGAAACGCAATGATCGACCGCTTTTGCTGGTCGGTGATCCCACTACGGCGGGCGAGCCGGAAACCCCTTTGATTGAAAACGCCCGTCGCTGCCTCGATGCCAGCGCCGCCGCGCTGGTTCTTCGAGGGTTCGAGGTTATGCGCAATCCGGTTCCCTACGCTCTTGCGCCCGACAGCGGCAAACGTCTGCCAAGGCTCTACAACAATCTCATCCTTGAAAATCAGGTTCGTTCAGGGCGTGAAAGGCCATTGGCATGGCTGGCGCAATTCGGTGATGTCGAGCCGTCGCTGCAAGCGTTTGACCGAAATAATATCGAAATCTGGGGAGCGCTCGGGTTTGAAGTTCTTCCAGTTTATGGCTGGAGCTATTTCGCAAGCAGGAACGGCGCGCTTCGCTGCATTTCGAAAATTCTGCAACGCAGCAAGGTTTTAGTTTGAAAAATTCAAGTTTTAGCGATTGGTTATCGGAAATTCTTCAATGACTTACAGCAAAGGATTGTATTGCCGTGATGTGCTCTCGCACATATAGTGTTGACTTGGGTCCCGATGCCCGGGTGTGAGGGGAATACTCGAATGCAAAGCAAAGCGCCGAATTCAGTCGATGTTCACGTCGGTTCGCAAATAAGATTTCGCAGGCGTTCCTTAAAGATTACCCAAACAACACTGGCGACCGGGTTAGGAATAACATTTCAGCAGGTGCAGAAATACGAGAAGGGAGCCAATCGTGTCGGTGCTTCGCGGCTCCAGGCAATCGCCGATATTCTCGGCGTAGAGGTTGCATTCTTTTTTAATAATGTCACAGACGATAGTTTACCAATGCCGCATGCGGAAAAGACGGAGAGTATTATGCTCCGTACTTTCCTTAGTTCCATGGAGGGCTTCGCTCTCAATCAAGCCTTTTTCAACATCAAGAGCCCGTTGACGCGTCAGCGGATTGTTTCGCTGGTAAAGTCTCTGGCGGACCGACCGCGGGATGAAGAGGCAAAGATCGACTGACCTTATCTGAGCCGCGTGACGCTGCCGTGACGCATCTTATGATGCAAAGATATGACCTGAACCGTTTTCAGGTCGGGCAGCGCGAGGTTCCTATGACCGAATTGACAGCAGAAACCAAAGACGATGCCGAAGAAATGCTGGCTCTGGGGCGTATGGTCTCATTTGCGTGCCAGCGTGCTCAGTCGATGAAGCTGGAATTTTCCACCTATTGCTTGGAGCTGGCACTCACGTCCCTGATGCAGGATATGGTCAAGGCTGGCGTATCTCTGTCCACGAACGTACCTCAGACAAGCCTCAGCGGCCAAAACGGCCTGCATTGAGTTAATGGCAAAGCGAATTTGCAGGGCGTGCTTTGCATGCTCTTGGACTTGCTCGTCGCCTGCTGACCGGAGTTGATGAAGCCATCTGAATCTATGTCTCGTGCCGGGAAGCCTAGGCGAATACTCACCATGCGCCGCAGAGGCACCGTCGTTCTAAATCACGATATCAAGCCCATAATCTCGCCTAAAACGGCGGAGGTCGACTTCGGAGAAGGGGCATTCGGCACCATGGCTCACCAAAAAGTTGGCGAGAACTGAAATCGCCGCGCCGGCCACGTCGTTATTCGAAATCCCCACACCCCAAGGGAGTCCAGCAAAAAGGTTGGCGCGTTGCGCGGAGAATCGTGCCAACCAGGTCCCTGCGGACCTGCGCGAGATCGACGGCACAAAAGCCGAATTGAAGGTATTTTCGGCAGGCCGATATGCCGCAGGACATGAGCCGCGACCAATGCTCTTCACGCCTTGATCCACCGTATTTTCAGGCTTCCGAAAGCCATGACCGTGATGAAAAGGCTCGTCATCCGCTCCGCGCATGAGCGGACCAGTCATCTGTTTTCGAGATGACTTCAAACAATCTATGTATTTGTCTTCGGGTAAAAAGCCGCCTAGTCATTGTCATACATCGGACAGAGGACGAAGCGACGGCACAAAGGCCACCTGCTTCAAGCGCCGGTGATCGGGAGGACTGCAACATATCGAAGCTCGTGTGCGGCGGATGCTAATCCGGCCGGGTGCGGAGCTTTGCCGAAATCCTGACAACCGATTTTCACGCGCTTCCGCACTTGCGGCGGCGGCGCGCACCATTCTCGCATGGGAGAGGGAGCATAAGCATGGAAGTGACGATTGTAGGTGGAGGCATTGGCGGTCTGACGCTGGCGCTCATGCTCCACGAAAAGGGAATTGCCTCGCGCATTTACGAGGCGGCTCCTGAGTTGAAGGCGCTTGGTGTCGGCATCAACCTCCTGCCGCATGCCTCCCGCGAAATGTGCAAGCTTGGTCTTGAAGAGGCGCTGGCCAAGGTGGCGATCACCACCAAGGAATCCGGCTTCTACAACCGCTACGGCCAGCACATCTTCACCGAGCCGACCGGCCGTTATGCCGAATACGACTGGCCGCAGTTCTCGATCCACCGTGGCGATCTGCATATGGTTCTGGTCGAAGCGTTCAAGGCCCGTTGCGGCGCCGATCGCCTGATGACCGGCTGGTCCTGCACCGGCTTCGAGCAGGACGATGCTGCCGTGACCCTGCATTTCGTCGATCCGCGTGACGGCTCGGCGCGTCCTTCGGTCAAGGCCGAAATGGTCGTCAGCGCCGAAGGCATTCACTCGAAGATCCGCAAGCAGCTTTACCCGAACGAAGGCCCGCCGCGTTATTCCGGCATCAACATGTGGCGCGGCGTCACCAAGTGGAAGCCGTTCCTGACCGGCGCCAGCATGGTGCGCATCGGCTGGCTGAACACGGCCAAGGTGCTGATCTACCCGATCCGCGACAATATCGACGGTGAAGGCAACCAGCTGATCAACTGGGTCGTCGACATCGCCACCGAGAACTACAAGTCGCAGCGCGATTGGAACAAGCCGGGCCGCATCGAAGACTTCTTCGACGTCGTCAAGGACTGGAAGTTCGACTGGCTGGATTGCCCGGCACTATTCAAGGCGGCCGACGCGATCCTCGAATATCCGATGGTGGACCAGGATCCGCTCGACCAGTGGACCTTCGGCCGCGTGACGTTGCTCGGCGACGCCGCTCACCCGATGTATCCGCGTGGCGCCAATGGTTCGGCTCAGGCGATCCTCGATTGCCGTGCGCTGACCGATGCACTCGTTAAGGAAGGCGATCCGATCAAGGCCATGCATGCCTATGAAGCGGTGCGCCGTCCGGCCACCGCACAGGTCGTGCTTACCAACCGCAAGAACCCGCCGGATGCCATCCTGCGCGAAGTCTTCGAGCGTACCGGCGACAAGCCGTTCGACGACATCAACAAGGTGATTAGCCACGAGGACCTCGAGAAGCTATCCACCAGCTACCAGAAGATTGCAGGTTACCATAAGGAAAACCTCGCGATGTCGCCGGCCGGGGCCTAAACCCCGGCAAGCCGGCAGCATTTCGTTCGGGAGGTCGGGATGTCGTTACAGGAAAGCAGTTACGCAAAATCGGTCGAAAAGCCGAGCTTCTTCGGCCGTATTCGGGCCGAGTGGTTGATCATTGGCGCCGCGGTGCTGATCGTCGGCTGGCTTGCGCTGGTGCCGTTGGTCTTCCTTTTGTGGCAGAGTTTCATGACGCCTGCCGCAGGCGATGTTCCGGCCGTCTTCACGTTCGGAAACTATATCCATGCGCTGACGGACAGCACCATCCTGCCGCTGTTCCGCAATTCGGTCGTGTTCGCCACCGGCACGTCCTGCCTTGCGCTGGTCATCGGCACGTTGTTCGCCTGGCTCAACGAGCGAACGAACACGCCGTTCAAGATGATGTTCTATGCCGCGTCCATCGTGCCGCTGGTCATCCCGTCGATCCTGTTCACGGTCTCGTGGATCATGATGGCGAGCCCGCAGATCGGGCTCTTCAACCTCATCCTCAAAAACGCTTTCGGTCTCTCGGGCCCGGTCTTCGACATCTATTCGATGGGCGGCATGATCTGGGTCGAAGGCCTGCATTATTCGCCGATCGCCTTCCTGTTGATGTCGGCGGCATTCCGATCCATGGATCCGTCGCTGGAAGAATCCGCCCTGATGTCAGGGGCTTCGATCGGCCAGATCATGTTCCGCATCACGCTGAAGCTCGTCTGGCCGGCGCTGATCGCCTCCTTCTTCATTCTCTTCATTCGCTCGATCGAATCCTTCGAAGTGCCGGCTCTGCTCGGCATGCCCGTCGGTATTGAGGTCTTCACCTCGGCGATCTATGAAGCGATCCGCGAATATCCGAGCAATGTCGGGCTGGCGTCCGCCTATGCCGCAGCCCTCCTGCTGATCGCCTCCTTCGGCATCTATTTCCAGTCGAAGCTTTCCAGCCAGGGCAGCAAATATTCGACCGTCACCGGCAAGGGGTTTCGCCCGCGGCCGTTCGATCTCGGCCCCTGGCGCATCCCGGCGGCGATCCTGATCGTGTTCTACATGATCCTGGTCATCGTCCTGCCATTCCTCGTGCTGTTCTGGTCGTCGCTGAACAAGTATTACAGCGTACCGTCCTGGGCAGGACTGAGCCGCCTTTCTTTCGATGCCTATGCCAAGGTCATCAACTACCCGATGGTCGGTCAGGCCGTGTGGAACAGCGCGTTGCTTTCGCTCGGTGCTGCCACCACCATCATGTTGCTCACCGCCGTTATCTGCTGGATCGTCATCCGCACCAAGCTGCCGGCCCGCTGGCTGCTCGATAACGTCGCTTCGCTGCCGATGGTCTTCCCGGGCCTCGTTCTCGGCCTGTCGGTGATGATCTGTTACCTCTATCTCGATATCGGCATCTACGGCACGACCTGGATTATCTTCATCGCCTATGTGACGCGCTTCATGCCTTACGGCATCCGCTACAACACCACGTCGATGCTGCAAATCCACAAGGACCTCGAAGAATCTGCCGCAATGAGCGGCGCGTCCTGGAGCCAGAGTTTTGTCCGCATCGTGCTGCCGCTGCTGAAGCCCGGCCTGCTGGCTGGCTGGATTTACATCGTCGTCGTCTCGATCCGCGAACTGTCCAGTTCCGTGCTGCTCTACAGCCCGGGTTCGGAAGTGGTGTCGATCGTCATCTGGGAACTCTGGCAGAACGGCCAGTATGTCGAACTCTCCGCCTTCGGGGTGATGATGATCATTGCGCTCTTCATCGTGGTGATGCTCGCCCAGCTGGTCGGCAAGAGGTTCGGGGTCAAGGAAGCGTAAGTCGGATTGGGAGGTCCGGCTTTAAAAGAGGAGGAACGCATGAAAAAATCGCATATTCTAAAAGGTATTAGCCGCAGGGCGCTGGCAATCGGCTTCGTTGCAACGCTCGCCGCCGGCCCGGCGCTTGCGCAATCCGTTGCGGATGTCGCCGCCTATAGCGGCCCGGACCGGATGGAAAAGCTGGTCGCAGCCGCCAAGAAGGAAGGCAAGCTGACTCTCTACACCGCAACGCCGGTGGATGACGTCAATCAGGTGATCGCCGCCTTTACCGCCAAATACGGCATTCAAGTCACGCTCTGGCGCGGCAGTTCGGAAGACGTGCTGCGCCGTTCGCTGACCGAAATCAAAGCCGGCCGGCACGAGGTCGATGTGATCGAGACCAACGGTCCCGAGCTCGAGGCGCTGCATCGCGAAAACATCCTGCAGGCGGTGAATTCGCCGGTCATTTCGGAAATCTTCGCAGGCGCCGTGCCGGCTCATAAGGAATGGATCGGCAGCCGTCTCAACATCATCACCGCCTCCTACAATACCGATGCGGTGAAGCCGGCGGATGTGCCGAAGACCTGGAACGACCTGCTCGACCCGAAGTGGAACGGCAAGATCGGCATCGAATCCGAAGCCTATGACTGGCTCGCGACGGTCATCCAGAGCTTCCCGTCCAAGGAGGAAGGCCTCGCCTTTTTCAAGAAGCTGGCGACGACCAACCATCCTTCGCTGCACAAGGGTCACCCGCAGCTTGCTAACATGACTGCGTCTGGCGAAAAGCCGTTGACGATGCAGGTCTATCTCTACCGCGTGCTGCAACTGGAGAAGGAAGGTGCTCCGGTGAAGGCGCTCACCATCGGCCCGTCGATCGCCCGCATCAATGGCCTCGGCATCGCGAGGACCACGACCCATCCGAATGCCGCGATCCTCTACCAGCAGTTCACGCTGACAGAGGCGCAGAAAATCCTGGCATCGCGCTATTTCACGCCGACCAACACCAAGGAAGTGCCATTCCCGGCGGGTATGGAGGTGAAGGTCATCGAGCCGACCGGCATGCTGGATGACCTGACGGCCTGGCGGCAGACATTCGAAAAGACATTCCAGTAACAACGCTCATAATTCCTGGAGGAGGATACTATGCGCAATACCCTGAAGAGCCTGAAGACATTCGCTCTCGCCGGCGCCGTTGGCGCGCTGTTGGCCGGCTCGGCCGTGGCTCAGTCGATCGACGAGATTTCCAAATATAGCGGCGCCGACCGGCTGGAAAAGCTCGCTGCTGCGGCTAAAACCGAAGGCGGTCTGACGCTTTACACCGCAACGCCTGTGGAAGACGTCACCGCGATGACCGATGCCTTCACCAAGAAATACGGTATCAAGGTCACCGTCTGGCGCGGCTCGTCCGAAGACGTGCTGCGCCGCGCCGTCACCGAGATCAAGGCCGGCCGTTATGATGCTGACGTGATCGAGACCAACGGGCCGGAACTTGAAGCCCTGCATCGCGAAAAAATCCTGCAGCCGATCGCATCTCCGGTGACGCCGGATATCTTTCCGGGTGCGGTTCCGGAACACAAGGAATGGGTCGGTAGCCGCCTGAACATCATCACGGCCGCTTACAATACCAATCTCGTCGCCGAGAAGGACGTGCCGAAGGGCTGGAACGATCTGCTCGATCCGAAATGGAAGGGCAAGGTCGGTCTCGAAGCGGAAGCCTATGACTGGCTCGCGACCGTCAATGCCAGCTTCCCCGGCGGCGAAAAGGAAGGCATCGACTTTTTTGCCAAGCTCGCCAAGATCAACGGCATCTCGCTGCGCAAGGGCCACACGCTTTTGACCAACTTGACCGCATCCGGCGAAGTGCCGCTGGCACTGACGACCTATCTCTACAAGGTCGACCAGATGAACAAGGACGGCGCGCCGATCAAGGTTCTGCAACTCGGCCCTTCTGTCGCCCGCATCAACGGCCTCGGCGTTGCCAAGACCGCCAAGCATCCGAATGCTGCGATCCTGTTCCAGGATTTCACGCTGACGGAAGGTCAGAAGATCCTGGTCGAACGCGGTTTCACTCCGACCAATGTCAAGATCGCGCCGCTGCCGAAGGATCTCAACGTCAAGGTGGTCGATGGTGCCGCCATGCTCGATAAGCTCGCCCAGTGGCGCGAAACTTTCGAAAAGACCGTCAAGTAAGAGACAGACAGAACAGGGACGTCGCGACCGTCGCGGCGTCCCGGGAATGAAGCCGGCCGGGCGGGGAGCGCGGCGGAGGTGAGGAGATACCGAAATGCTGAATGTTCAGGGACTGACGACCGAATATGCCGACGGCAAGGGCAAGCCCGTCCGTGCCGCCAAGGATATCTCCTTCGATGTGCCGCAGGGCAAGCTCTTCACCCTTCTCGGCCCGAGCGGCTGCGGCAAGACAACGACCCTGCGCTCGATCGCCGGCCTTGAGCGGCCGGTCAAAGGCAATATCTCGGTTGAAGACGTCACCGTCTATTCCGCCGGCAAGGGCGTCTTTGTCGCGCCGAACCGCCGCAATTTCGGCATGGTCTTCCAGAGCTACGCCATCTGGCCGCATATGAGTGTGTTCGAGAACGCTGCGTTTCCGCTCCGGGTCAGCAAGTCCGGCTTTTCCAAGAAGCAGATCGAGGAAAAGGTCGAGCGGGTTTTGAAAGCCGTTGCGCTGGAAAACTATGCCGGCCGCGAGGCGACCCGCCTGTCCGGCGGTCAGCAGCAGCGCTTGGCGCTTGCTCGTGCGCTGGTCATGGAACCTCGCCTGCTTCTCCTCGACGAGCCGCTTTCCAACTTGGACGCCAAGCTGCGCGAGCAGATGCGTTTCGAGCTGAAGCGCCTGCAGCGCGAACTGAACCTGACGACGCTTTATGTCACCCACGACCAGCAGGAAGCGCTAGCGCTCTCGCACCAGATCGCCGTCATGAACGATGGCCAGATCGTCCAGCTCGGCTCGCCGCGCGAAATCTACGAAGCACCGCAGACGCGTTTCGTCGCGGATTTCATCGGCTCGTCGAACTTCATGGAATGCAAGGTGACGGCCCGCGGCAGCGAAAGCGGTCGCTGGGCGGTGGAAAGCCCGATGGGGACGATCGAGGTGGCTTCGGAAGAAGCTCTCGACGTCAAGGACAAGCTCACCGTGGCGATCCGCCCGGAAAACGTCCATCTGATCGAGCCCGGCAAGCAGAACGGCGCGTCCGGCAACCTGCTGGAAGGTCGTGTCGATACCAAGGTCTTCCTCGGCGAATGTGTCGACTACATGGTGTCGGTCGGCCAGACGCGGCTTCTCGCCCGCGTTCACCCGAGCCTGCGCACGCCGATCGGCAATCCCATTCTCGTCAACATCGACCCCGCCAAGGTCAACGTCATCACTCGCTGAGTTCCGGATATTGTCATGAACCGTTTGAAGCTTTCGATTGCCACCACCGATTACGATCATTTCCGCGATTTTCGCCTGGGCACCGTAACTGCCGAAGGCATCGTGCACACCTGGTCGATGCTCTCCCACCACGAGGTTTTTGCCCGCTTCACCTTCAACCGCGAATGGGACATTGCGGAACTTTCGTTTGCCAAGTTCATGGCGCAGGTCAGCCGGCCGGACAGCGATATCATCGGCCTGCCGGTCATCTGCTCGCGGCTTTTCCGGTTCTCGTCCTTCTACGTCAACAAGGCTGCCGGCATCAAAACGGTGCAAGACCTCAAGGGCAAACGGATCGGCGTGCCGGAATGGGCTCATTCCGCCGCCGTCTATATGCGCGGCTGGATGCACAATGAAGCGGGCGTCAAGCTGCAGGACGTTCACTGGGTACAGGCCGGCGCCAACGCGCCGGGCCGTATCGAGAAGGTCGACCTGAAGCTACCGGAAGGCGTTGCGATCGAGCGTATTGTCGACAAGTCGCTCTCCGAAATGCTCGCCTCCGGCGAGATCGACTGCGCGATCATCGCCCGTCCGCCGACCTGCTTCCTGGAAGAGGACCCGCGCGTCGAACGGTTGATCCCGGATTTCCTCGAACGAGAGGAAGACTATTACAAGACGACCGGCGTCTGGCCGATCATGCATATCATCGCCATGAAGAAGCGGATCGTCGAGGAAAACCCGTGGGTTGCCCGCAATCTCTACAATGCCTTCGAGGAATCGAAGCGCCGCAGCCTGGAGCGACTGTTCGATCCGGCCGTCTCGCGATATCCGCTTGCCTGGATGCCGATCTATGCCCGCAAGATGCGCGATCTCTTCGGGGCCGATCCTTTCCCCTATGGCATCGACAAGAACCGCAAGACCTTCGAACAGATGCTGATGTACACCTATCAGCAGGGGATTGCCGAGCGGCATATGACGCCCGAAGAAATCTTTACGCCCGGCATCATGACCAAGGTCGTGGTGTGAACATGAGCGATCAGGCGGCACTGCTGGAACTGGTGCAGGCGAACCGCATCCTGGCGCATGAGGCGGTGCTGGATGCGTTCGGCCACGTGAGCATTCGAGGCATGGAGACCGGATACCATATCTCCCGCTCCCGCAGCCCGGAAATCGTGGCGTTGGAAGATATCCAGCATTACGACGCGGATTCGAAGATCATCGGCCCGGATACGCGTGGCGGTTATCTCGAGCGGATCATCCATGGCGCCATCTATAAGGTCCGGCCGGATGTGCGCGCCATCTGCCACTTCCATTCGCCGACGATCATGCCGTTCTGTGTTACCGGCGAACCATGGCTGCCTGTCACGCATGTGGGTGCGACAGTCGGCATGACGGTGCCTTTCTGGGATGAACAGGTGGAATTCGGTGATACGGACATGCTGGTTTCGACGCCAGAGCAGGGGGCTTCGCTGGCTGCGGCTCTTGGCGAGCATTCCGCCGTCCTGCTCCGCAACCACGGCGCCGTCGTGGTCGGCGGCAGCGTGCGGGAACTGGTGATGCGCAGCATCCAGCTTTGCCGTAATGCCGACGTGCAGCTACAGTCCATGACGATCGGCAAGATCCGGGCACTCACCGCGGGTGAAGTCGCACTTTCAGGCGCGAAGAATCTCGAACCACGCGTTCTTCAACGCGTCTGGGATTACCACCTCTCGCGTGCAGAACTGGCCGACTAGCCACGTTCTTCGTCTCCCGGATGCAACCTGCCGCCACTGCCCCGGCGGCGGGCCTTGTGTTATTCATGCTGGTTCACCGTCCGGAAAAGGAGCGAGGCTTCCGTGCGCATCCGCCAGCTTGAATCATTCGTCTGCATCTGTGAACTCGGGAGCATCACCCAGGCCGCTGCCGCGCTGAACATCGTGCAGCCGGCGCTTGGCGCACAGATCAGCTCGCTGGAGGAAGAGCTCGGTGTCCAGCTTCTGGAACGCGGCCGGCGCGGCACGACGGTGACACCGGCGGGTGTCTATTTTCTTGCGGAAGCAAAGAAGATCCTCGAACACGTTTCCACCATCAAAAAGACCATCAAGACGTTTGCGCCGGGCGAGAAGGAACATATCCTGATCGGCCTCACCGCCAGCCTTTCGGCGATGCTTGCCGGGGCACTGGCGCAGGATCTCAGCCAGCTTTCGCACTCGGTTTCAGTCCAGGTCGTGGAAGACATGAGCCATCTGCTCGGCGAACGCGTTGCGCGTGGCGATCTCGATTTTGCGCTGGCCTTTAACGTGCCGGATCACAAGGCGCTGCGAAAACGCCCGCTGTTGCAGGAGTCCGTATTCTTCATCACCAGCCCCAACTCGCCCTTCGGCAGGGAAGGGCCGATCGAGATGGCGGAGCTCGCCAAGGCGACGTTCGTCATCCCGACGGAAAAGGGGCAGATCATCCACCTTTTGAAGGATGCGATGATTCAGTACGGGCTGCAGCTCAACGTCGCTTTCCAGGTCGAATCCATGGATGCGATCAAGGGCATGATCGCCGATGGTATGGCCTGTGCGGTGCTACCCTACGGCAATGTGGGGCGTGAGGTAAAGGCCGGCATGCTGATCGCGCGGCGCATCGTCAATCCGCCACTGACCAGGACGCTCTACATGCTGCAGCAGGCCAGTGGCACGATGAGTGAAGCGGGCAGAGAGGCCGAAGCAGTAATCGCCCAGAGCATCAGCCTGCTTGCGAAAAACATTGCTTACGAACCCTTGGATCTGGCCGATCTTCATCACTGAAGCGATTTACGGCGCTGCGCTATCGCCTCAGAAATCGATAGACAGCGGCAGGCAAAGCGGCGTGCCATCTGCGGGATGTGGAATGACCATCGCATCGACGTCGAAAACCGTCCTGATGAGATCAGGCGTCAGCAGATCCACCGGCCGGCCGGCCGCATGAATGCCGCCATTGGCGACCGCCACGATATGGTCGGCATATTGCGCCGCGTGGTTCAGGTCGTGAACCACCATGACGATGGTCCGACCCTGCGTGCGGTTCAGATCCCGCAACAGGTTTAGCACTTCGAGCTGGTGAGCGATGTCCAGATAGGTGGTCGGTTCGTCGAGCAGCAAGATCGGCGTTTCCTGGGCAAGCGCCATGGCGATCCAGGCGCGCTGACGCTGGCCGCCGGAAAGCCGGTCGAGTGGCCGCTCCGTCAAGTCGGACAAGCCCGTCGCGGCAAGCGCCTGCTCAACGATTTCCTCGTCATGACGGGTGGTGCGCGTCAGCATTCCCTTGTGTGGATGGCGGCCGAAGCGGCAGAGCTGCCGCACCGTCAGCCCGTCCGGCGAGACGGGGCTCTGCGGCAAAAGTGCCAGCGTCCGCGCGATGTCGCGGCTTGGCAAGCCGGCGATCGCCCTGCCGTCGAGCAGAACAGTTCCATCGATCGGCTGCAGAATGCGGCCGAGCGTCTTCAAAAGCGTCGACTTGCCGCTGCCATTGGCGCCGATCATCGCGGTGATCTTGCCGTCCGGAATGGCGATATCGACATGTTCGAGGATTTTCGTCGTCGCGTAACCGAGCGAGAGGTCTTTCGAGGAAAGACGGGAATGGCTGGCTTCAGTCATGGCGGCCGGCCTCCTTGATGAGCAAGAAGATGAGGTAGGGGCCGCCGATGACGGCCGCGACGATGCCCGCCGGGATTTCGTTCGGCAGGGCGATAACGCGACCGATCAGATCTGCGGCGGACAGCGTCAGCGCGCCGATCAAGGCGCTGACCGGCAGGAGATGACGGGCGCGGGCTCCGACCAGAAGACGCGCGGCATGCGGCGCGAGCAGGCCAAGAAAGCCCATGCTGCCGACGCTTGCCACGGCCCCTGCCGTCAAAAGCACCGAGACGGTGATAAGGCCGCCGCGGAGCCGGCCTGGTAAAATCCCGAGGCTGATCAGTGTCTCATCGCCGAACCCGCCGGCATCGAGTCTCAAGCCGGCAATGAAGACTAGCGGCAGGCAGAGGACGAGCCAAAGTGACAGCGCCATGACCTTGGCACCTGTACTGCCGTAAACGCTGCCGGCGAGCCAGATCATCGACTGGTCGGCTCGGGTCGGGAAGAGAACCATAACATATTGCATCAGCGCCTGTCCGAAGAGGCCGATCGCCACGCCGACGAGCGCGAGCGCTGCGATGCCGCCGCCGAAGCTGCGCCCGATTGTCAGCAGCATCATCGCGCCAACCACCGCGCCGGCGACGACACCTGCGGGGATCGACCAGATCGCCAAGGCAGGCGGGCTGACAAGGCCGGCAAGGAATGCGCCGAGGCCGGCGCATTTGGTGATGCCGACCACGTCCGGCGAGGCAAGCGGATTGCGCAAGGCGCCTTGCAGGAAAACGCCGGCCATGCCGAAGGAGGCACCGGCGAGAATGGAGATGACGACGCGCGGTGCGCGATATTGCGTGACGATGAAGGCGCTCTTGCCGCCGGCCAGCCCATCGACGACCTGGCTCACCGACAACGTCACCGCACCGATCGTCATGCCGAGAACGGCGATCGCAAGGATCACTGCAAGCGCAATCATCCCGGCGCTGAAGGCGCGGAGATCGGCGCGGTTCGTGACGCTGGCGCTCATCTTACCCTCTGCCTCCAGAGAATCATCAGGAAAGCCGGCGCACCGATCAGTGCCGTGACAATCCCGACCGGGGTTTCTGCCGGAAAGGCCGTCATGCGCCCGATAAGGTCGGCCGAGTTCAGGAGCAGCGGGCCGCAGATGGCGCTGAGAATAATAACCGCCATGTGATCCCCGCCCACAAGCCGCCGCACGATATGCGGCACCAGCAGGCCGATGAAGCCGATCGGACCGCTGACGGCGACAGCGGAACCGGCAAGGATGACGATGATGATTGCGGCCAATCCGCCGACGCGTTTCGCATTCTGGCCGAGGGACAGGCCGGTGGTTTCGTCCAGCGCCAGAATGTCGAAATGACGGCCGGCGATCAGCGCCGCTGCGGCACCTGTCAGCGTAAAGGGCAGAATGATCCAGACCTTGGACCATTGGGCACCATTGATCGAGCCGGCCAGCCAGTAGACGATATCCTGTGCCGTATTGTTGGCGATCAGGATCGCCTGCACGAGGGCGGCCAGCACCAGCTGGATCGAAATGCCGGCAAGCGCCAGTTTCATGTCGTTCATCGTGCCGGATGCGGCGAGCGCCCACATGGCAAATCCGATGGTAGCGGCACCCGCAAAGGCCGGCCAGACCATGCCCGCACCGCGGATTTCCGGCCAGAAGATCAGGCAGACGACGATGACCAGCGACGCGCCGGCATTGATGCCGAAGGTCTGGGGGGAAGCAAGCGGATTGCGCGTCAGCGTCTGGATCAGTACGCCGGCAATGGCGAGATTGGTGCCGACGGCGATGGCGAGCATAGCGCGGGGCAGGCGGACATCCCAGACCAGTGCGCTGTCCGCCGAGCCATCCGGAGAAAAGAGCAGGTTCAAGGCGCGCGAGACCGGCAGGTTGGAAACGCCGAACGTAATGCCCGCAACGATCGCGATCGCCAGAAGAACGAGAAAAACGGCCCCGACCGCGATGGGATTTACAGGGCCGTTCCGTGTCTCAGATTTTGCGATACTCGCGGCCACGGCTCACTCGACCTTATAGACCTTGGCGAGGATTTCCCTGACGATCAGCTCCGCTGTCTTCAGGCCGCGGAAGCGCGAGAACTGGTTTCGGTCCACCTCGAAGACCATACCGTTCTTGACGGCGGAAATATTCTGCCAGGCGGCATTGCCCTTCCACTGTTCGAAGACCGTGCCAGGGCTGTCGGTTGCGACAAGAAATACATCCGGATTGACCGCTACCAGCCGCTCGAGACCCGCGCCGCTCTCGACGGCATCCTTGGAATCGATTGCCGGCGTCAGACCCATGGCCTTGAAGACCGAGCCGGTGAAGGACGAGGACGAATGCAGGGCCATGGAGTCCGGATTGGCGACGGCCAGCATGAAACGTCGCTTCTCGCCGGCCGGGATCTTGCCGATCAGTGCCTTGATCCGAGCCTCGTGCTCGGCGATAACCTTCTCGCCCTTCGCCTTGTCACCCAATGCATCGGCAATGGTTACGACTGAAGCCTTGATCGTCTCGTAATCGCCTTCCCAGCTGTTCAGCACGATGGTCGGGGCAAGCTGGCTGAGCTGCGGGTAGATCGCCGAATGGCGCAGATCGTCGGCGATGATCAGATCTGGCGACAGTGTGCTCACCAGTTCCAGATTGGGTTCGAGCCGGGTGCCGACGGAGGAATAATCGATCTTCTTTCCGACCAGTTGTTCGATGCGTTTCGGCTGGTTGTCGTCGGTAATGCCGACCGGCACGACGCCGAGAGCGTCCAGCGCCTGCACGAAGGAAAATTCCATCGCGACGACGCGCGCCGGCTTCCCAGAAATCTCCGTCTTGCCGCGCAAGTGGGTGATCGTTCGGGTTTCCTGAGCCTGCACAAATGGTGGGGCGGCAACAACAGTTGCTGCCAGTGTCAGGATAAATGCAGAAAGAACATTTCGTCGCGTCGTCATCTTGAACCGTTTCCATCCGTTGTCATGCGGACCGGCAAAGCCGGCCCGCAATTTCGTTGATATGGCCTTAAAAGGCAACCGAAGCGTTGAGGAAGAATGTCCGCGGCTGACCGGCAAACTTGCCGCCGTTGTTGTCCGTCGAGCGGGTGAAATATTCGTTGTCGAACAGGTTTTTCACACCGAACACAAACTTCGGAGCGTTCTTCTGGTCTTCCGTCTGATATGCAACGCGGAGGTTGACGATGCCATATCCCGGAATGTCGCCGAGGCGACCCGTTGCATCCTCGTCGCGCACATAGGTGCCGCTGTCCGGATTGCCGGGTGAATGCTGGCCGGATTGCGCGAAGACGTCGGCGTTCACGATCCAGTCCTCGTAACAGTAGCTCGCACCGATCGAACCGACATGGCGGGAATAGAACGGCAGGTCCTGTCCCTTGAACCCGCCGGCTTCATAGGTCGCCTCGGTATAGGTATAGGTCGCATAAATCGACAGGCCTTCAAGCCATGGCGCGATGCCTCCCATGTCGTATTGTGTGGCGGCTTCTATGCCCTGGTGCTTGGTCGCGCCAAGGTTCGTCCAGATGCCTTCGCCGACGATGGTTCTGCCGAGGTAGAGTTCCTCGTCGAAATCGATGTAGAAGGCGGTCAGTTCGGCGCTGAAACCGTCACCCTGGTAATGGGTTCCGATCTCGTAGGTCGTCGCCTTTTCCGGGTGCAAGCCATCCGTCGTCGATGCGAGGTGGCTGTATTGCTGCGGGCCGAACGAGACGCCGACATTGCCGAAGACGCTCCATGCATCGTTGACCTGATAGGCGACCGAAAGCGTCGGCAAAAGTTCGCGCGCTTCGACTTCCGGATTGGAAACGTCGGTCACCACACCGCCGGTCAGGTTGGTGATGTCGTTATGGGTGCTGATCAATTCGTAGCGGGCGCCTGGCGTGACTGTCCAGTTGCCGATCTTGATCTTATCGTCGATGTAGAAGGCGTGAGCGGTCGTGCCGCCGTCGCTCGTCTGATAGGTGCCCATCGGCAGGCCACGGGGATCGACGCCGGTTGCCCGGTCGTAAAATGCCGTGCGTGCCGCGACTTCGGAGCTTTCCTCCCAGAGGAAACGGTACCCGACCGTCAGCTCGTGATCCGTATCGCCGAGTTCGAAAAGGCGCGAATAACGTGGCTCGATACCGAAATATTCGTATTCGCGCGGCGCCGACGTCAGGCGATAGAGCCCGGCATTGGCGCCTGTTCCCTGTTGTTCGACATGGCTGCCGCGGAACGAGTTCACGTAATAGGCCAGAACCTCGAAATTGTTCTCGCCGTCATTGTGCTGATAGCGCAGCGAGATGTCGTTGCGGCGGCCACTGAAGTCGTCCCACCGGCGGGTGGACTGATACGGCTCGTCGGCATATTCGGCGCTGGTCAGGCCGCCCGGCATTTTACCTTCGCCGCTATAATGATGGTACTGGATGCCGAGCGTATCCGTGTCGGAAATCTCGTATTTGCCTTTCAGGATCAGGTCGTCGATATCCGTGCGGTCGTTGCTGTCGCGAAAGCCTTCGCCGTGGATGCCGGAATAGAGAAGGGCGGCACCCAGGCCGTCGTCGTTTGTACCCCCGACAAAGAAGGTTGGCGTTGCTTTCACATGGCCGTTGTTGCCGGCGATTTCCGTGCCGGAGCCAAACCGCACCGTCGGATCGTCGGGAATGGGATGCGTCACGAAGTTGATGATGCCGCCGACATTCTGCGGTCCGTACCGAACGGAGCCCGCACCGCGGACGACGTCTACGGTATCGACATTGCCGAGCGTCAGGGGAAACAGCGACAGCTGTGGCTGGCCATACGGCGCGTAGGAGAGGGGGATGCCATCCATCAGAACCGTCGAACGCGGCGAAAGCCGCGAGGCTAGGCCACGGACGCCGAGGTTCAGCGACACGTCGCTGCCGCCGGTACCGTTGCTCTCCTGCACCTGAACGCCGGGAATCTGGTTGAGCGCATCGCGGATGTCCTGCACGCCGCGTTCTTCGAACGCCTTCCGCTCGATGATGGTGCGGGCACCGGCATGATTGAAGATTTTTTCCTCATTCGGCTGATCGAGCCAGTTGCCCGTAAGGACGATCGGCGTCAGCGTGGTGTCTGCGTCCTGCGCAAAGCCATGGGCCGGGATCAGCGCGACGGCAGCTAGTAGAGGGGCTTTTAGAGCCTTGTTTCGGTTGGACATTGATATCCCCCTGATATCGATTGAAGGCATAGGAAATCTGCTCCGTGCGACGGCGCCGCGCGGATTGTTCGCAAAATGGTGAAAGGTTAAGTCGGTGACGGGACCGGGCCGCGGGCGATCATGCCGGCGGCGGGGCGTTAAAAGCCCCGGAAAATATGGAAGCGATTCATGGCGACCTGCAGTGCTGTGACAATCCGAAAATGCGTTTGTCGTGCTGACTACAGTATTGTAGTGGGAATTTCAACAAACATAACTGACAAAGTCATGTTTGTTGTGGAATGCCTCAATCGCCGCGTTCGACGCCGACCCGGAGCGCGGTAAGCTTCTTTTTGGCCGCGAGCGCCTGTTCCTGATTTCTCACCGCCACGCCATAGGCTAGGATATCAGCAAGCACGATGGCGCTGAGATTCCAGCTGGCGAGCTTGGAGCGCACTCCGAGACAGGTCAGGACGGCGGACGCGCGGTCGCGATAGATCTCCCTGAGCTGGATGCCGGAAACCAGGATGAGCTTGCATCCGGTCGCAGAGATCTGCTCGATGGCGAGCTTCAGTTCGGGCACTTCCCGCGAAGCATGAAACATCACGATGACGTCGTTCTCACGCAGATCTATGAGTTCATTGGCCAGCGCGAAGCTGGATGCGCCTGAAAAGCGCGTCCTGACCCCGACCCTGCTCAGAGATGTCGCGCAATGCCTTGCCGGGATCTCCGAGGTGCCCATGCCGAGACACCATACCGTATCGGCCTTTTCGATCATCTCGACCGATGAATGGACGGCCGCTTCATCCAGCTCGTCCTTTGTGGAGGACAGAACTTCGCAAGCCTCGGTAAACATCTGACCGGCCACTTTCGACAGATCGTCGCCCGTGGCGCGAAAACGATGCTCCAGCCGGTCCGCTGCTGGAACCGTCTTGGCCATCACGCGGCTCGAAAGGCGCTTCAGTTCGGGCAGGCCGCTAAAGCCCAACCGTTTGGCGGTGCGGATCACCGTCGCGTCGCTCGTTCCGGTTTCGCCGGCAATTTCCTCGGCACTTCGGAAGATGAGGATATCGATGGGCATGGCGACGAGGTGTTCGGCAACGGCCAGTTCCGACCTGCTCAGGGCGGACCGATGGCGGTCGAAATGCTCCTTGAGCACCTGGGATGTTCGCTCGCTGGTTTCCATCGATGCTTGGGACCTCTCCGTGAAACAATTGCCCTTATCCCATCGAAGGGGTGAGGGAAACACTCTTCGGGTCAATGCACCAGGCCAGCGCCCTCTCTATACTGCTGCGTCATCCATTCGAGAAAAACCCGCAGGCGGGGCGAGAGCTGCCTTGTGTGGGAGTAGAGCGCATGCACCGGAATTGCCGGCGGCGGCATATCGCGCAGGATTTCCACCAAAGAACCGTTGGCAATCTCGGCCTCGATTCTATAGCGCGGCACCTGGATGATGCCGAGCCCGGCGCAGGCAGAGGCGACATTGGTTTCAGCACCGGTCACGGTAATGACGGCCGGCAGTATGATCTCCCGGATCTTTCCGTCGACATGAAAGGCGAGGGGTGCGATGGAGGGCATGTCCGGCGCCAGAAGGCCGACCATGCGGTGGCCGTCCTCAAGGTCGTCCGGCGTTTTCGGCACGCCGAATTTTGACAGGTAGTCCGGGCTGGCAAACGTTCCGCGGGCAAGTTCCGCGAGCTTGCGCTGGATGAGGTTCGAATCCGACAGCGCGCCGACGCGCACGATGCAGTCATAACCTTCCCGCACCAGATCGATCGGCTGGTGGGTCTCGCTGATATGCAGCTGGATATCGGGATAGTGCTCGAGAAAGGCAGGCAGGCCTGGCAGCAGGAAATAACGCGCCTGCGTGCCGTGCAGATCGACCCGCAGCAGCCCGGATGGTTTGACACCACTGAAGCCGGCCTCCACATCTTCCAGATCGGCGATAAGCCGGATGCAGCGCTGATAGTAGGCTTCTCCATCGAGCGTCGGGCGAACCACGCGTGTCGTTCGTTCGAGCAGACGCACGCCGAGCCGCTGCTCCAGAAGTTTCACCGCGTCGGTTACCGTCGAGCGCGGAATGCCGAGGTCTTCCGCTGCCAGCGAGAAGCTGCGCCGTTCCGCAACGCGGGTAAAGATTCGCATGGCATCGAACCGATCCATTGTTCGCTATCTCCGGATTATAATGGCGGATCATGCCTGATTATCTGGAGATCGCGAAGGTTCATCTTGTTCTCGTCAGGAAGCGCTGCGGCGCACCAATCAAGGAGAACGACAATGGCAGACACTGAAAACAAGGTAGCGATCATTACCGGCGCTTCGCGGGGCATTGGTGCCGCAATCGCCGAACGCCTTGCCAAGGAAGGGTTCACGGTCGTCGTGAATTATGCCGGCAATGCCAAGGCTGCCGAAGAACTGGTCGACCGCATCGAAGCCTCGGGCGGCAAGGCACTGGCTGCCCAGGCCGATGTCAGCGATGCAGCCGCGGTGGCCCGCCTTTTCGACCGCACCGAAGCGGCGCTTGGCGGCGTCGACGTATTGGTCAACAACGCCGGCATCATGAAGCTTGCAACGATTGCCGAGGGCGATGAGGCATTCGTCGACGGCCAGATCGCCATCAACCTCAAGGGCAGCATCAATACGATGCGCGAAGCCTCCCGGCGGATGCGTGCCGGCGGCCGCATCATCAACCTCTCCTCCAGCGTCGTCGGGCTCTATCATCCGAACTACGCCGTCTATGCGGCGACCAAGGCCGGTGTCGAAGCCATAACCCATGTGCTGTCGAAGGAACTGCGTGGCCGCAATATCACCGTCAACGCCGTCGCACCGGGGCCGACCGCAACCTCGCTCTTCCTCGACGGCAAGTCGCAGGCCGCCATCGACAATCTCGCCAAGCTCGCTCCGCTGGAACGCCTTGGCCAGCCGGAAGACATCGCCAATGCGATCGCCTTCTTGGCCGGACCGGATGGCGCCTGGATTAACGGCCAGGTGCTGCGCGCCAATGGCGGGATCATCTGATCCCGCACATCCTTTAACTCTCCCAAGCCAATCAGATCATTGAAGGATTTTGTCATGAGCAAGAAGATCATCCTCGTCACCGGTTCCTCCAGCGGTTTCGGTCGCCTCACCTCCGAAGCGCTCGCCCGTGCCGGCCACATCGTCTACGCCTCCATGCGTGACATCGCCGGAAGAAATGCCGGCAACGTTCAGCAGATGAACGAGATTTCCGGCAGGGAAGGCGTCGATCTCCGTCCGATCGAACTGGATGTCCAGTCCGAGCCCTCCGTCAATTTCGCCGTCGAAAAGATCATCGCCGAAAGCGGTCGGATAGATGTCGTCGTGCACAATGCCGGGCACATGATGTTCGGCCCGGCGGAGTCCTTCACGCCGGAACAGTTTGCCCAGCAATACGACGTCAACGTGCTCGGAACTCAGCGGGTAAACCGCGCGGTGCTGCCCCATATGCGCCGTGAGCGTGAAGGTCTTCTGGTCTGGGTTTCCAGCTCAAGTTCGGCCGGCGGTACGCCGCCTTATCTCTCGCCGTACTTCGCCGCCAAGGCGGCCATGGATTCGCTTGCCGTGCAATATGCCCGCGAACTGAGCCAGTGGGGTATCGAGACAACGATCGTGGTGCCGGGCGCTTTCACCAAGGGAACCAATCATTTCGCCCATTCAGGTCGCCCGGCCGATGAGGCCCGCGCGGCGGAATACGAGGCCGGCCCCTACGCCGGCTACGGTGAAAAGATCCAGGAGGCTTTCGGCAAGATCGTGCCGGATGATGCGGACCCGGCGCCGGTGGCCGACATGATCGTCGATGTGGTCGATGCCCCGTTCGGCAAACGTCCATTCCGGCTGCATTATGATCCGACGGAAGACGGCGCCAATATCGGTTTCGCCGTACTGGATCGCCTGCGCGCCGAAATGCTGCATCGCGTTGGTTTCGGCGATCTGCTGAAGCCTGTAAAAAAAGCTTGAATTATCAACTCGGCGAGGGCCTGCGCCCTCGTCGCTGACCCGTGAACGACCGAAGCCCGCGCCATCATCGATGCGCGGGCGAAACTATGGTCAGTGGCGGCGGCGGATATGATCTTCGATGACTTTGGACAAGCCGGCGGCATCGCGCTCGCGGATACAGTGGACCATCTGGCGGTGGTCTTCGTCGCTGCGGTGCAGCGTGTCCGGTGTCCGCCAGATCGTGAACGGCGCCGAACGGCCGCGATCGCGGATCGACCAGATCGTCTCGACCAGCACCGGGTTGGCCGTCAGGGCATGCATGGCCTCGTGGAATTCACGGTTGGTCGTGCTTTGGTCGAGGTGAGTGCCGGATTTGGCGGCAACCGAGAAGGCTTCCGCCAGTTCGGCAAGACGGACGACGTCTTCATCCGTAGCATTGGCGACGATCTGCGGAACAGCGCCGCATTCAAGGATCACCCGAACCTCGCGCAGATGGGCGAGCATTTCCGGGTCCAGCGCTGGAACCTTGTATCCGCGGTTGCGAACATGCTGGATTTCCTTGCGGACGACCAGCGCTTCGAGTGCCGCGCGCACGTCGAAACGTGTCGCGGCAAACCGCTCTTCGAGGTCAACCTGCCTTAGCCATTCGCCCGACCGATATTCTCCCAGTTGTATCGCCTGGGCGATTTCGTCGGCGAGCGGTCTCTTGTCTTCCTTGCGCTTCATCGGCCTCACATCCTTCCGGCGTGCTGTCTCGCATTTTGCCTATTGCGGCAAGCGATAATTTATGCGTAATAATTGGCGCCAATTTTATTGCGGAGATGAAGCCATGGATCAAGTGCCAACTCGCGCACCGGGAAAAACAGCCTTTCATGTGTATGACCTCAACAAGACGCCCATCCGTTCGCTGGCTTCGGATCCGCGGTTTGCCTATTGCCTTTATGTGCCGCCGAGCGTCGCAAAAGGCGGCCCGCAGCCGGAACTTCTGGTGGTCCAGCACGGCACCGGCCGTAACTTCACCGGATACCGCGACGATTTCGCCACCTTTGCCCGGTGGCATAATGTCATGATCCTGGCACCGCTCTATCCGATCGGCCCGCTGGGCGACGGCAATCGCGACGGTTTCAAGTACATGGTCGAAGGCGATATCCGTTACGATCATGTCCTTCTGGCGATGGTCGACGAGATCGCGCAGCGATATGACTGCGATTTCTCGAAGTTTGCGATCTTCGGCTATTCCGGCGGCGCGCATTTCGCCCACCGCTTCCTGATGCTTCACCCGGAGCGGTTGTTCGCCTGCACCATCGGCGCCCCGGGCTCCGTCACGCTGCTCGATCCAACACGTGACTGGTGGGTCGGTACGCGCAATTTCGCGCAGCTTTTCGGTCGTGAACTCGACATCGAGGCGATGAGAAAGGTGAAGGTCCAGATGTTGGTCGGCAAGGCCGACCTTGAGACCTGGGAGATTACCCACAAGGAGGGCTCCCGATTCTGGATGCCGGACGCAAACCATGCCGGCAAGGTGCGGCCGGAGCGGCTGGAAAGCCTGCGTCAGTCCTTCGAGAAGGAAGGCATCGACGTTCGTTTCGACGTCATACCCAACATGGCGCATGACGGGACGCGCGCAGTGCGCTCCGTCGAAGAATTCCTTCACGACGTGCTCGCAGAACGGCGCGGGTGAAAACCGTCAACACGGATGAAGACAATGAAAATAAATAAAACAGAGGGTAACGACAATGTTTACAAGAGCTTCGCTGCTCGCGCTTGGCATACTCGCAGTCACCTCACCCGCATTCGGACAAACGCTACGGGTCGCCCTTAACCAGGATCTTCGCAGTTCCGAGCCGGGAGTAAATCGAGACGGAAATACCGATGTCGTGATGACCAATGTCGTGGAGGGCCTGGTCAGCTACGACAAAGGTGGCGCCGTCGGTCCGCTGCTTGCACAGTCCTATGAGGTCTCGGCAGATGGCAAGACCTACACTTTCAAGCTTCGCAAGGGCGTGAAGTTCCACAACGGCAATCCGCTGACCTCAGCCGCTGTGGTCTGGAATTTCGACCGTTACATGAACCCGAAGACGAACTGGTATTGCCTGAACGACTTCAACGGCACTAATGGCACGAAGGTCGTTTCCTATTCGGCACCGGATCCGGACACATTCGTCCTGCAGATCGAGAAGCCGGATGCCCTGTTTCTCGACAGCATGGCGCGGACCGATTGCGGCGGCCTGGCCATCATGGACAAGGCGTCCCTGAAGGCGGATGGAAGCTGGGACAAGCCGATCGGTACCGGCCCGTTCACGTTCGGAGAATGGAAGCAGGGCCAGTCGGTCCAGTTCGATGCCTATAAGGGATATGTCTCGGCTCCGGGCAAGGAGCGCGACGGCTTCATCGGCAAGAAGGATCCGCTGGTCGATCATGTGATCTTCATGGCGATCCCCGATGGCGCAACCGTCAAGGCCGGCCTGGAATCGGGCGAGATCGATATGGCCATCGTGCCGGAAAGCGACGTCAAGGAGCTTCGCGCCAACAAGGATCTTGCGGTCGAAGTCGGCACGACACCAGTGCGGAACTCGTTCATCCTGCAGACCCGCGATCCGGTGCTGAAGGACGTTCGCATCCGCCAGGCGTTGGCGATCTCGCTCGATTACAAGCAGATCGTCGAGGCTGTCACGGATGGTCTCGGCAGGGTCAACAATTCCCCGGTATTCGACACTTCCGGCTATTTCGGCGACGTTGAAAAGAAGGGCTTCGAATATAATCCGGAAAAGGCGCGGCAGCTCCTGAAGGAGGCGGGCTACAAGGGCCAGCAGATTACCGTTCACGCCAACAAGCGGTCCACGGTGCCGAGCTTCCCGATGACCGTCATCGCACAGCAGATGTGGCAGGCTGTCGGGCTCAACGTGAATATCGAGGTGCTCGACTGGCCGACGCAGCTCAGCAAATATGGTGTCGGCGGCTATATGATGCAGTCCACCTCCTATTCGCCGCGCTTCGATGTCGCGTCGGGCTTCGAGCAGATTTCCGGCGACAAGGACAAGCAGCCACGGAAGGTCTGGGACAATCCGGAGGCTCTGGCCCTGATCGACAAAGCCATGGAAACGCTGGATCCCAAGGTTCGCCAGCCGATCTTCGACAAGCTGCATGCGATGATCCTCAACGACGTGCCGATCATCCTGACGCATAATCGCGTCAGCTGCATGGCGCATAGCGCCAAGGTGCAGGGCGTCGAGCCGACCTCATTCAGCTATGGCGTGTGGGGCATAACCAAAAAAGACTGACACGCCGCCTGACATCGTCACCTTACATAGGAGGCTACGAATGCTAAGGTTTATCCTGGCTCGAATAGTCATGGCGCTACCGACATTGCTGATTGTCATAGCGTCCGTCTTTCTCTTGATCCGCATGGTGCCCGGCGATCCCGCCGCACTCATGCTCGGCGACAATGCCGATCCGGCCAGCATTGCGATGCTGCATGCCAAGCTCGGCCTCGACCAGTCGCTCCCGAAGCAGTTTGCAATCTGGTTCGGCAACCTGCTGACCGGCGATCTGGGAAGCTCGATCGCGACGGGACAGGATGTCCTTTCGCTGGTCTGGGCAAGGTTCACGGTCTCGGCGCAGGTCGTCGTCGCAGCCGTATTGCTGGCCTGCCTGGTCGCGGTGCCAGCTGGCGTCATCGCCGCGTGGCGGCAGAACGGCAAGCTGGATATCAGCGCCGTGTCGATCGCCACGCTTTTGATGTCCGTTCCGACCTTCTGGCTCGGTCTGCTTCTGCTGCTGTTCCTCGGGCTGAAGCTGCGCTGGTTGCCGGTCGTGGGCTATGTCAGCATCGCCGAAGACCCGTGGCGGGGTACGCTCTACCTGATCATGCCGATCCTCACGCTTTTCCTGCATGAAATGGGCGTCATTCTGCGCATGGCGCGCGCTTCGACGCTGGAAGTAATGCGGCTCGACTATATCACCCACGCCCGGGCGAAGGGTCTGACCGAAAGTGCCGTGCTATGGCGCCACGCCTTCAAGAACTCCTTCGGCCCGACCTGGACCCTGATCGGTCTCGTGCTCGGCAATCTGCTCGGCGGTATCGCCGTAGTCGAGACGGTCTTCACCATCCCCGGCGTCGGCCGCCTGTTGGTCGATTCCATTTTCGGCCGGGATTATCCCGTCATCCAGGGCTGCATGCTGATGGTGGCGCTCGTCTACGTGGTCGTGAACCTCATCGTCGACCTTTGTTACCCACTCTTCGATCCGAGGGTGACCATCGAATGAAACGTTTTGTAGCAGCCAATGCTGCCATCGGCAGCGTCATTATCGGGTTTCTGGTTCTCGTCGCCGTCACCGGCGCGGTCTGGACCCCTTATGATCCTCTCGGCATCAGCTTCCGCGACAAGCTGGCCGCACCCAATGCCCGTCATTGGCTTGGCACGGATGAGTTCGGCCGCGACGTCGCATCCCGGCTCATGGCGGGGGCGGCATCCAGCGTCTGGATATCCATCACGACGGTCACCATCGCCGTGTCGATCGGTGTCGTCATCGGCGTGACTTCGGGTTATTCCCGCGGCTGGTTCGACCGTATCGTCATGTCGTTCAACGACGCACTACTAGCCTTTCCCGGTATTCTTCTGGCGCTCGGTCTGCTGGCGGTGCTCGGGGCCAACAAATACGGCATCATCGTCGCGCTCGGCATCGCCTATTCGCCGTCGGTGGCGCGTATCGTGCGCGGAACGGTTCTCTCTATCCGCGAGCGGGAATTCATCGCGGCATCGCGGGTCATCGGAAATTCCGAAGCCTATACGATGATGCGGCACGTGCTGCCAAACTGCCTTGCCGCGCTCACGGTGCTGACGACGTCGATGTTCGGTTGGGTCCTGCTGGCTGAAAGCTCGCTGAGCTTTCTTGGCCTCGGCGTGCCGCCACCGGCGCCGACCTGGGGCAACATGCTTGCCTCGGCCAGGCCCTATATCGGGCAGGCAATCTGGCTCGCGGTTCTGCCCGGCCTCTGCATCTCGATGACGCTTCTCGGCATCAATCTTCTCGGCGACGCGTTGCGCGACCGTCTTGATCCCCGCATGCGCGACAGGACCTGATGATGGAAAAGAACCTTCTTACTGTAGATAACCTGTCGGTACAGGTCACCGGCATCGGTCTCGACGTGGTCAAGAATGTCGGGTTCAACGTTCAGTCTGGCGAGATCGTTGGCATCGTCGGCGAATCCGGATCCGGCAAGACATTGGCCGCCCGCGCTGCGATGGGTCTGCTGCCGCAGGGCATCGGCGTCACCGGAGGCTCGATCAAGTTCGACGGAGAAGAGATCATCGGCATCGCTCCGCGCCGCCTCAGGCAATTGCGCGGCAGCCGCATCGGCATGGTTTTCCAGGAGCCGATGACGTCTCTCAACCCGTCCATGCTGCTCGGTCACCAGCTGGACGAGGGGCTTGCGCTGCATCGTCGCCTGCCGGAGGCGAAGCGGCGCGAGATGATCCTCGACATGTTGCAGCGGGTCGGGATGGATCAGCCGGAGCGGGCGCTCGGTGCCTATCCGCACGAGTTTTCCGGCGGCATGCGCCAGCGCATCATGCTGGCATCCGTCATGCTGCTGCGCCCGGCACTCCTCATCGCCGACGAGCCGACCACTGCGCTTGATGCCGTCGTGCAACGGGATGTGCTCGAACTGATGGTCGGGCTGACCAGGGAGCAGGGCACAGCGGTCTTGCTGATCAGCCACGATCTCGGCATGGTAGCGCGTTATTGCGACCGGATCATCGTCATGTGCCGCGGCGAGATCGTCGAACAGGGCAAGAGCGACGAGCTGCTAGCCCGGCCGAAACACCCCTATACCCGCAAACTGCTGGGCGCCATGCCGGCCCGCGGCGTGGAGCGCAGCTTCCCGAAGGACGAGCAGCCGATCGTATCGATCCGCAATCTGGTGGTGGAATATCCCGGCCGCCAGAAATTGCTTCGCCGTGATCCGCCGCACCGGGCGCTGCACGGGATCAATCTCGACATTGCACCAAAACAGGTGGTTGCCGTCGTCGGCAGTTCCGGATCGGGCAAAACGACGTTGGGGCAGGTGGTCGCCGGTCTCGTCAAGGCGACTGACGGCGAGGTGCGTTTCGAAGGCGCGCCGATAAGTCAGGACCAGAAGACCTATTGGGACTACCGGATGAACTGCCAGATGATCTTCCAGGATCCCTATTCGTCCCTCGATCCGCGCCAGACCATCGGGCAAATCGTTGGCGAACCGCTACGGCATGTCCCGAACATGACGCCGGCTGCAGTGAGAGAGCGGATCGCGGAAGTGTTGGAAGAGGTGAAACTCGGCGCAGATTATGCCAACCGTTTCCCGCATCAGCTTTCGGGCGGGCAGCGCCAGCGTGTCGCCATTGCCCGCGCCGTGGTCCGCAGGCCGCGTTTCGTCATCGCGGATGAAGCGGTGTCTGCGCTGGATGTCACGGTCCGGGCCCAGATCCTCGATCTCTTCACCGAGCTGCAGAACCGCCACGGCTTCTCCTGCCTGTTCATCAGCCACGATCTCGGCGTGGTCGAGCAGGTCGCAGACCGGGTCATCGTCATGGACAAGGGCCGGATCGTCGAGGAGGGCGATCGTTCGACCGTCTTCGATGCGCCTCAGCACCCGTTCACGCGCAAGCTCCTGTCCGCGGTTCCGGCCCTTCAACCGGCGCCCGGCGGTGGCGTGCGGCTTCTCTGGCGGCTCGATGCGGAGGAGGGCAGCGCGCCTGCCGGTGCGCAATCGCAAGCGGTCCACCCTGCCTGACCTTGCCCTCTTCAACCGCAACGCTTCGACGGGAGGCTGCATGATACCTTTCGACATAAGCCGCAACTTCGTTCGAAGCCTTGCAGAATGTGATGCATGGCAGGATGTGCCGCCGGAGCCGGTGATCGAGCCCGACCTGCCGATCATCGATCCGCATCAGCATTTCTGGCGCAAGCCGGACAATGATTTTCTTCCTGCCGATTATGCGGCCGAGGCAGATGCGTCCGGACACAAGATCGTCGGTACCGTGTTCATCGAATGCGGCTCCAATCATTTCAACGATGGGCCAGTTCCTTTTCGGCCCGTTGGAGAAACGATTGCCGCGGTAGCGGATACTGAAGGTAAGGCAGGTCTGGCGGCGGGCATTATTGTGCGCGCCGACCTGACGCTCGGTGCGGATGTCGGTCCAGTCCTGGATGCTCATCTGCAGGCTGGAGCCGGACGAATGCGCGGTATTCGTCATTCGCTGCGTTGGGACGGATCCGGGATCGGCATGTCCGGCCGATCGGGACCAAGGCATCTGGCCATGGATCCACAATTCCGTGCCGGTTTTGCGGAACTCGGCAAACGCGACCTGATCTTCGAAGCCTGGACGTTTCATCCTCAGCTTGCCGAACTTGCGGATCTCGCAGCGGCATTTCCCGAAACATCGATCATCGTCAATCATCTCGGCATGCCTCTGGGGATCGGCCCCTATGCCGGCCGTCGGGATGAGGTGTTTTCGGAGTGGCGCAACGGTATGGCCGCACTGGCGCATTGCCCCAACGTGTGGATGAAGCTCGGCGGCCTCGGCATGCTCTATTGGGGCTGGGATCATTATGCGGCGCCGCGGCCGCCGGACAGTGCCACCCTTGCGATGGAGTGGCGGCCTTATATCGAAACCGCGATCGAGCTTTTCGGTCCGGAGAGATGTTTTTTCGAAAGCAACTGGCCGGTCGACAAGCAGACCTGCGGTTTTCGGACCCTTTGGAACACTTTCAAACGGGTGACGACGAGCTTTTCGGCTGACGAAAAACGCGCGCTTTATTTCGAGAGCGCGAGGAGCGCTTACCGCCTGAAATTGTGATCACAGGTGAGGGGCAAAAGACCGATTTTTCCTCTTGTCGGGTCGTCATATTTATGCAACAAAATTGGCGCCAATTATGAAAATACCGATCTTAAGGCATTTGAAAGCGCGGATATCTCGGCGATCGGATCGCCCCACGTTTTGATCTGCCGTTGATTTGCCGGTCGGTCGCGCCGGCCTATGAGGGTGATGAGAATGCCGAATACAGTGCCGGGTTCGCCTGCCATTCCACCATGTCCACTGATTGAGATTTCCGGGCCGCCACGCGAGCGTGGCCGGCAATATGGCGAACAGGCGGCCGGTCGCATCCGCCTCGGCGTAGCCCATTATTCCGATCAGCTCGCTCAGCTTAATCTGGCTTCTGAGACTATTGACCAGATTGTCATGCAGTTCGCAGGTACGCTGGAAGTCGGCGCGGGTGACCTGCTTGAGGAAATCCGCGGCATCGCCGAAGGGGCAGGGGTCGGTTTTACCGACGCCATGCTCCTGAACGCGCGCACCGAGATCCTGAAGATCGCGCAGCGCCGAAGCGCCGGCCTGCCGGATTTCATCGAGCCCGATGGCTGCACCGGCGTCATCGTCCAGCCGAAAGCTACTCGCGATGGCCAGCTGATCCATGCCCAGGACTGGGACTGGAAAAAGGAATGTGCCGAAACCGCCGTGGTCCTGCGCGTGCTTCGCCATGACGGTCCCGATATCCTGACGTTCACCGAAGCCGGCGGCCTTGCCCGAGCAGGTTTCAACAGCGCCGGCATCTCGATCACCGGCAACTATCTGGAAAGCGACCGGGACTACCGGCAACTTGGCATGCCGCTCGCCGTCATCCGCCGCCGGGCGCTGGAGCAGCAGCATTACGCGTTGGCGATCCGCGCCGTTCATGCAACGGCGAAGTCCGCATCCAACAACATGATGCTGGCGCAGGCCAAGGGCGTGGCGCTCGATTTCGAATGCGTTCCGGACGAGACCTTCGTGGTTGAACCGGTCAACGGGCTGCTGTGCCATGCCAACCATTTCCGGTCTCCCGTAGCGCAGACGAAGATCATCGATCGCGGGATTGCCGGCACGCCGGACAGCCTGTTCCGTGACGTCCGCGTCCACGATCTGCTGGAACCCAAGATCGGTTCGATCGGAGTGGACGATGTGAAGCACGCGCTGTTCGACGACTTCGACTCGCCATGGTCGGTATGCCGGCCGCCGCGCAAGAACATTCAGGAGAACCTTTCCGCCACCGTCGCCATGATCGTCATGCAGCCGGCGGCTGGGATCATGGAGGTGGCGATCCTCCCGGCCCTGAACCGCAATTTCCAGGAATACCGGCTGAAGCCGGACGAAGACGCAGCACAGACAAAAAAGTATTCAAAAGGAGAGACCGTATGAGACGCATGATATTTGCAACGGCCCTTCGCGGTCTTCTCGTTGGCGTGGCGCTTGCCGCCCCCGCTGCAGCCTATGCGGATACGACACTGCGTATCGCGCTTCCTTCGGATATTCGTTCGACCGACCCTGGTGTGAACCGTGACGGCAACACCGACTGGGTGGTCAGCCATATCGTCGAAGGCCTTGTCGGCCACCGCGACGATGCGTCGGTCGGGCCGATGCTGGCGGAAAGCTATACGATTTCCCCTGACGGCAAGACCTACACTTTCCGCCTGCGCTCAGGCATCACCTTCCAGAACGGCAAGCCGATGACCTCGGCCGACGTTGCCTGGGTCTGGAACCGCTACATGGACGCGAAGACCAGTTGGCGTTGCTTTACCGAGTTTGACGGCTCGAAGGGGCTGAAGGTCGAAAAGGTCGATACGCCGGATGATATGACGGTGGTCTTTCAGCTCAATCAGCCGAATTCGCTGTTCCTCGCCAATATGGCGCGCCCGGATTGCGGCCAGACCGGCATCTATCAAAAGGAATCGGTCGGCGCCGACGGCAAATGGGTAAAGCCGATCGGAACCGGGCCGTTCCAGCTGGCAAAGCGGGAGCCGGGTCGCTATGTCGAGCTCGACAAGTTCGCAGGCTACAAGGCCCGCAGCGAGCCGAAGAGCGGCCTTATCGGCGACAAGACGCCCAAGGTGGATCATGTGCGCTTCCTCGTCGTGCCGGACAGTTCCGCCGCCAAAGCCGGGTTCCTGACCGGTGACATCGACGTGCTGTTCGACGTCGAGAACCAGGACGTCGCAGAGCTGAAGACCAATCCCGAAGTCAAGCTCGACGAAGTGCCAGGCTTCGGCATCGTCGGTTATCTCTTCCAGACCAAGGACCCGGTTCTGGGCGATGTGCGGATGCGCGAAGCCATCAAGCTGTCGCTGGACGCGCCACAGATCGTCGATGCGGTGACGGTCGGGCTTGCAAAGCCGAACCAGTCGGTCATTCCGCCAGGCAGCGCCTTCTACAGCAAGATCATGGCGACGCCGTTCGAGCCCAATATCGAAAAGGCGAAGCAATTGGTGAAACAGGCCGGCTATAACGGCAAACCCGTTATGATCATGGCTTCCAAACAACAGCCGCAGCTCTTCGAAATGGCGGTCATGGCGCAGGCCATGCTGGCGCAGATCGGCGTCAATTCCGATATCGAGGTTCTCGATTGGGCCACCCAGCTGGACCGCTACAATGCCGGCAAGTTCCAGATGATGGCCTTCAGCTATTCGGCCCGCCTCGATCCGGCGTTGAGCTACGACATGATGGCCGGCGACAAGGCCGAGCAGCCCCGCAAGGTGTGGGACAATCCCGAACAACGCAAACTGCTGGCGGAAACCATGGCGACTGCGGACGACAAGAAGCGGCAGGCTCTGTTCGATCAGATCGAGACGATGTTCCAGAAAGACGTGCCGATGATCCCGCTTTATTCGGGAGCCCGGGTGGGTGCTGTCCGCAAGAATATCGACGGCTACGCAAGCTGGTCGGTCGGTTCGCCGCGCGCCTGGGGCGTTTCCGTTACGGCAGCCAAGTAAGACAAGTCGGATAGGGAAAATGCGGTGAAGTCCTCATTGCCGCATTTTCCATTCCTCAGTTAGTGCAGGTGAGAGCGATATGGGAATCGGGCCAAGTTTGACATTCAACAACGGCGTGGAAATGCCGGCCTTCGGGCTCGGCGTTTTCCAATCTTCGAAAGAGGATACAGCGGCTGCGGTCAGGACCGCGCTGGAAGCCGGATATGGCCTGATCGACACGGCAGCCGGCTATCAGAACGAGGCCGAAGTCGGCAAAGGCATTCGCGACAGCAGCGTCGCCCGATCGGAAATTTTCATCACCACCAAGCTGCGGACCCGGGATTTTGGCTATGAAAGCGCCCTGCGCGCCTTCGATGCGTCATTGACCGAGCTTGGTGTCGATGTTGTTGATCTCTATCTGCTGCACTGGCCGGTGCCACGTATATTCGAAAATACGGTCGCCAGCTGGAGGGCCTGTGAGCGCTTTCTTGCCGAGGGCAGGGCGCGTGCGATCGGCGTCTGCAATTTCACGCCGGCCCAGCTCTCAACGCTGATGGAGCAGACCGAAGTGGTGCCGGCACTCAACCAGATCGAGCTGCATCCTTTCTTCGTACAGGCCGACCACTCCGAAACGCACCGCAAATTGGGCATCGTCACCCAGGCGTGGTCGCCGATCGGCGGTATCCAGCGTTATCGTGGTGATGGCTCCGCCGAGCGCGACCCGCTTCGCCATCCGGTCATTGCCGAGCTTGCCAGGAAGTATGGCAAGACGCCGGCGCAGGTCGTGTTGCGCTGGCAGCTCGATCTGGGTCATTCGCCGATCCCGAAGTCCATCAATCCGCAGCGTATCTTGGAGAATGCCGATATTTTCGACTTCGCGCTTTTGCCGGAAGAGGTCGCGGCGGTTTCCGCGCTCGATACGGGCCATCGTGGCGGTCCCGATCCGAACACACATGGTCCGACCTGACGAGATTACCGATCTGTCGGTGCGCCGGCAGTCGGTCGGCGCAACCTTGTATTGCGGTTTCTGGCCATATGGAGAGGAACCGCATATCATCTTGGTTCGCTTTCGTTTCCGCTCCTGTCTATATAGCAAGGCCTCGATATGACCCGGTATGCCTTTCCGTCCGACAACTGGGCGCCCGCCGATCCGGCAGTGCTCGAAGCGATATCGGCTGTAGATGAAGGGTTTGAAAAACCCTATGGCCAGGATGCGCCGTCGGCAAAGCTGCAGGACATGTTCTCGGACCTTTTCGAGAAAAAATCCTTCGTCTTTCCCGTTCCGACCGGAACCGCGGCAAATGCCCTTGCCCTGGCGTCCATCACGCCCGGTTACGGCGAAATTTATTGCCATGCCTACAGCCATATCGTGACCGCCGAGGCCGGTGCGATTGAGTTTTATACCGGCGGCGCGCGCCTGGTACCGCTTGCGGCAGACCGGGGGCGGATCGATGTCGTGGCGTTGCGGGAGATACTTGCGAAAAAGGTGCCACGCGGCATCAATGCAATGCAGCCGGCGACGCTCAGCCTGACGGTGCCGACCGAAAATGGTGCGCTCTATCGTCCTGAGGAAATTGCCGAGCTTGCGTCGATCGCCCACGGTGCGGGCCTCATGGTTCACGCGGATGGGGCGCGGTTTGCAAATGCGGTCGCGGCGCTCGGCTGCTCGCCGGCCGACCTTTCGCATCGGGCAGGAATCGATACACTCGCCTTCGGATGCATGAAGAACGGCGCGATCGGCGCCGAAGCGGTCGTCACGTTCGATCCGGTAATTGCCGGACGAATGGCGGTGCTGCAGAAACGAGCCGGTTTGCTGTCCTCGAAACAGCGATATTTTTCGGCTCAGCTCATGGCGCTCGTACAAGATGGCCGTTGGTTGGAAAATGCCCTTCTTGGAAATGCCAGGGCCGATCGGATCGGAGCGGCGATTGCAGGAAAACCTGATTGCCAGCTGCTCGTACCGGTCGAGACCAATCAGGTGTTCTGCAAGTTCGCGCCCTCCGTTGTTTCCCGATTGAAGGAGGCGGGTTTCGAACCGTCCCGCTGGTCGGCG
This sequence comes from Neorhizobium populisoli, assembly GCF_019430945.1. GTDB lineage: Bacteria > Pseudomonadota > Alphaproteobacteria > Rhizobiales > Rhizobiaceae > Neorhizobium > Neorhizobium populisoli. The sequence goes on from NZ_JAHYCB010000012.1 coordinate 94,252, forward strand.
CTTGGCCCGGATTCCTATCGCCTCGTCCTGTCCTTTGCCGACAGCGATACACGGGTTCAGCAGTTTATCGACCTGCTGAACCCGGCGCCTGCCGGCCGGAATATGTGAGACAGGCATGCTCAGGGCTCCACCCATGGAGGGCGATGCGTCATGACGTTCAAGATCACCAGGATCGCCGGCCAGAAAGTCCGGATTGTCGATTTGCAGGAAGTTTTCGGGCGGGATCTCTATCGGCTGCCTTATCTCATGCGCATCATCCTCGAAAACTGTCTGAGGCATGCGGATGGTAGCGCCGATGCCATCATAGGGTATTTTCGAGACTGGCTGGAACGCGGCACGAGCAGTGTCGAAATTGCGTTTCGTCCGGGGCGGCTGATGATGCACGACACCACCTGCGTGCCGGCGCTGGTGGACATGGCAGCGCTTCGGGCCACCTTGAGTGAGATCGGCGGCGACCCAGGGCTGCTCAATCCGGCGCTGCGGGTAGATGTCTCTGTCGACCATTCCATTGCCGTGGATGCCTACGGATCGCCCGATGCGCTGGCAACCAACATTGCCCGTGAGATCGAACGGAATAGCGAGCGCTACCGGCTGATGAAGTGGGCGATGAATGCCTTCGAGCATATCAAGGTGCATCCGCCCGGAACCGGCATCATGCACACGATGAACCTCGAGCAGTTCGCCAGCGTGATCGCCGAGAGCGTGACAGACGGCGAGACGCACCTCTTTCCCGATACGCTGATCGGTACGGACAGCCATACACCGATGGTGAACGGCATCGGCGTGCTGGCATGGGGTGTCGGTGGGCTGGAAGCGGAATCTGTCATGTTCGGCATGCCGGTCATGTTGCGCATACCGGATGTCATCGGTGTTCGGCTCTCGGGCCGGCTTGCCGAAGGCGTGCTGTCCACGGATCTCGCTCTTGTCGTTACCGAGAGATTGCGGGCCTACGGCCTGTCGGGCGAATTCGTTGAGTTCTTCGGACCCGGTGTCTCGACTCTGTCTGCGGGGGATCGTGCCGTCGTCGCCAATATGACGCCGGAATTCGGTGGCGCTACAGGGTATTTTCCGATCGACGATCGGACGGTCGATTATCTTGCTGCAACCGGCCGATCTCAGCGCAGCCAGGACATCGTGCGGGATGCCTCACGGTTTCAAGGGCTCTGGTTCGATCCGGATACGGCCCCGCGCTATAGCGATGTCATCGAGATCGACCTGTCGGCAATCACCACCAGCCTCGCCGGGCCTCGCCGTCCGCAGGATCGCATGTCGCCGGATAAGGTGCCGGCAGCAGTGGAAGCGCATTATCACCGCCCGCTGAACGAACATTCTGATCCTAACACGCCGCCAGATGGCGCCGTCGCGATCGCTGCCATTACGAGCTGTACGAACACTACCGATCCGCGGCTGTTGATTGCCGCCGGCCTTCTGGCGCGCAATGCCAGGAGGCTCGGCTTGAAGCCCGCATGGTGGGTCAAGACTTCACTGGCGCCGGGTTCGCCCGCTGCAGCAAGCTACCTTCGTCGTAGCGGGCTTATGGAAGACCTGTCGGCCGTCGGCTTCGATATTGTGGGTTTCGGCTGCACGACCTGTATCGGCAACTCCGGCCCGCTCGAACGAAGCATGGAAGCAGCGGTAAAAGGCGGCACCGCGGCCGTCGCCGTCCTTTCCGGCAATCGCAATTTTCCGGGGCGGGTTCATCCGGCGCTCGATGCCGGCTTTCTGGCGTCGCCGCCGCTTGTCATCGCTTACGCTATTGCGGGTGACACCAGAAGAGACATCCTCCGCGACCCACTGGGCTTTACCGCTGAAGGCAAGCCGGTGCTGTTGGCCGATATCTGGCCGGACAGCAAAGAGATCGATGCCGTACAGCAGGCGGCGATTGATCCCGCCGAATTTGGCCCGGCTTTCCAGCAAGCAGAAGAGAATGCGGCGTGGGCGGCGCTCGATGCGCCGTCGTCTATGCTCTTCCCGTGGGATATGTCCTCGACATATGTTCGGCGACCGCCATTCGCGTCCATCGATCAGCCGCCACGTATCGGGTCTTATAAGGCAAGACCGCTTCTGGTCGTCGGCAACGACATCACCACCGACCATATCTCGCCGGCGGGGCAAATTCCGCTGGGTAGCGATACGGCGGGCTATCTCATTGAACGCGGCGATGATCCGGCTGATCTCAACGTGTTTGCGTCCCGGCGCGGAAATTGGGAAGCGATGATACGCGGGTTATTCACCAACCGCTCGGTCGTCAATCTATTAGATCCGGGTTTGAAACCTGGAACGACGATCCACGCGACATCGGGTGAGGTCCTCCCGCTGTGGCGGGCGGCCGAACGGTATGCGGCGGAAGATGTTTCCGTCGTAGTCGTCGCCGGCGAACGGTGTGGTGCCGGTTCCTCACGCGATTGGGCGGCCAAAGGCGTGGCCCTTCTCGGCGCCCGTGCCGTTCTCACCCGCAGCTTCGAGCGCATCCACCGGTCGAACCTTGTCGGAATGGGCATCTTGCCTCTCCTTCTGCCGGAGGGGCAGACACCGGAAACGCTTGGTCTGACGGCTCAGGACTGGATCGAGATAGACGCCGAGGAAGCGAGGATACGGCCAGGCGGTACCGTCAAAGCCTGTGTCATACGGGGCGATCGGCGCTTGTTGGAGATGGAATGCCGGATGGCGATTGAGACGGAGCTGGAAGTCTCGCTTCTGAAGACCGGCGGCATCATGCCGTTCATCTTGAAACGGGCGATGAACCGTAGTTCCATGGCGTCCTAAAAGACTGGCTGGAGATGGCGAACTGATGGAAAGACAATCCGCGGGCAATCTGCCGAAACTGTTCGTTTTGGGCGACAGCATCTCGATGCATTATGGCCCCTTCCTCAAGGCGCAATTGAACGGCTTCTGCGACTACGAGCGCAAGATGGCGCCGGCGGGGGAAACGGCCGATCTCGATAGCGGCAAGGGCGCGAACGGTGGCGACTCTTCGATGGTGCTCGACTATCTCGAAAAGCGGTTCAAGGAGCCGACCTTTCGACCGGATATCCTGCTCATCAATTGCGGCCTGCACGATATCAAGACCGATCCGGCAGTCGGAACCAGACAGATTCATGAAACGGATTATCTCGCGAACCTGACCTGTATTGTGGAGCTTCTGGCCGCGACCGGCACGCAGGCGATCTGGGTCAGGACCACCCATTGCGTCGATGCGATCCACAATTCCATAAGCACGACGTTCAATCGCTATATTGCCGATCTGGATGCCTACAATCGCATCGCCGACGGAGTCATGACCGCGGCCGGAATTCCGATGATCGACCTGCACCGGTTCACGCGCAATCTCGGCGAGGATGCGGATCTTTTCCGCGATCACGTGCATTTTTATCCGGCCGTCTGCGCTCAGCAGGCCGCCTTTATCGCGGGCTGCATTGTGACGATGCTCGGCAGCAGGCAGCTCCGTGGAGCAACCGCTTCCGGCGCCTAATGCCCACCGGAATTGCGCAGCTCGCGTTCGGCTCTTTCCAGCGCGCTGGCATTCAGCACCTTGCGCAGCAGGGCGACCGCGACCGCCCGCATGCGAAGATTGTACCAGCCTTCCGGCCCGTCGCCTGGAATTTCATAGACATCCAGCTTTTCGTAGAGCTGCTGCAGGCGGTTCTGGACGCTGCGCAGGGAAAGCTTCTTGCGCTGGGCGATTGCCTTGTCTGTCAGGCCGAGCGCCACATCGACGAGGATTTCGTATTCCGCATCGCTCAAACCGTGCGCATTGCCGAGGTTCTTCTGCTGGATACCGCGGACTTCCCGGTCGATGACGCATTGCGACTCCATGAAGACGCTGCGCAGGGCGAGCTTCAGCCGTTCGTCGGAAGCCGATTTCAGCACATAGCCGTATGTCGCGCCCTCTGGCACGATGCGCGCCACGCCGCGCACATAGGCCTCGTCGGAATAGTTGGACCAGAAGAGGATTTTTGTATCTGGCCGTTCGCGCCAGATCGTGCGGGCGGCTTCGATGCCGTTACGCTCGCTCATCTGCAGATCCATCACCACATGTTCAGCCCTCAGCTTGCGGGCCTGAAGCTCGCCGCTCAGGCCGTTGTCGGCCTCCAGCACCGTCTCGCATTCGGGCAGAGCAGCGCGCACCGCCTCGTTGAGATAGGAGCGATGCAGCGGATCATCCTCAACGATCAGAACTCTCATGCCAATGTCTCCGCAATACGCTTTCGCTCGACAGGCAGCGTGACCCTTATCGACGTACCGAACCCGCCGACCTTCGCACCAATCTCGAACCGAGCGGAGATCAGCCGCGCCCGCGTCTTCATATTGTCGATCCCATGGCCTGCCTTCTCCCGCGGGCTGCGGATGCCGCCGCCGTCGTCTTCGACCTCGATCGATAATATCCCATCGCAGCTCACAAGGCGAACCAGAATGCTCTTCGGCTGGCCGTGCCGGATGGCGTTGTTGACCGCTTCCTGGACGATCCGGAACAGTGCGGTCGCCACCGTCTGGTCGAGATCGACCAGCGCTTCATGGCTCTCGTCGATCATTCTCCATTCGATCGCGTGGCCGCTTTCACGCACCGAACGCTCAAGATGGTTCTCGATCGCCTCGGCAACGCCAAACAGTTGAAGCACGGTCGGCTTGGCTTCCTCAATGATCTGGCGAAGATCGTGCATGCATTGCTGCAGCGTGCGGCAGAGTGGCTCGACCGCATCCCCATGCAGGTCCGCCAATCCTGACAATCGCTCCATGCGCCGGGAAAGCCGTGTCAGGTCGGCGAGCGTCTGGTCGTGCAGGTCCATGCCGATCCGCTGGCGCTCCGCTTCCAACGCTTCGGTGAGTTTCAGAGCACCGAGCCGCAGACCTTCTTCGCGAGCTCGAGCTTCTGTCTCGACGATTGCAGAGCGTTTGGCCTGTTCGGCTGCCCGCAGGGCGAAGAAATACGGTGCGAGCAGATCGGCGATCGAGCGGGCGCTCTCGACGTCCTCCATCGTGTAGCAGTCGCTTAGATGGCTTGAGCAACTCAAAGCACCGATGATGTCACCCTGCACCTTCAGCGGCACATGCAGGCGGCCTCTGAGTGCAAGCTGGATGATCGGGCTTGAAAACGCGCCTTCGAAGTGAAAGCGTGGATCGGCGCAGGCATCCGCAGAAAGAAGGTAATCCACTTCGCCCGACAGCAGCGTGCGGATCGGGCTGCCGGTCAGCAGCGCCGGGGGATGTTTGCTCCAGGCTGTCTCCAGCCCGCTTTCATAAGCGATATGATATTTGCCATCCACCATCTTGATGCAGACGTCCAGATGGTCGTGCGGAATGATGTGACTGATCTCGGCTGCGACAGCCTGGATGATCGAGTTGAAATCGAGCTGGCCCGCCAGCAACCGGGATATGCCGAGGTAGCGCTCGAACAGCGAATTCTGTGACGGATTGAGCATGGCGGACCTCCTCAAGTCCTCGAACCATTAGACGCTTCGCCGTAGTTCTTGTCCTGCGGGAACCCGCAAATTTTGCGCGAATACCCGCAAAAGGGTTGCTTGTATGCGCCTATACAACATCTGATTTCTCCTCCATTCTGGCTTTACTGAGCAAACGGGGTTCAGTGCAATTGTTATCTTCGGGGCAACCGTTGAGGAGCGGCCTGGAGAAATTCCCGTCGGGAACCTTTGGGAGGAAATCATGATCATCAGAAAGATGCTCGTCGCATCTGTCGCTATCGCATGCGTTGCCGGGCCGGTTTCCGCCCTGGCCGATACATCCGGCAAGAAGATCGCTCTTTCGAACAATTACGCCGGCAATTCCTGGCGGCAGGCCATGCTGACCAGCTGGGACAAGATCACCAAGGACGCCGTTTCCAAGAAGATCGTCGCTGCGGCCGATCCGTTCACCACCGCCGAAAACCAGGCGACCGAACAGGCCGCGCAGATCCAGAACATGATCTTGCAGGGCTATGACGCGATCGTCATCAACGCCGCTTCGCCGACAGCGCTCAACGGCGCGATCAAGGAAGCCTGCAGCGCCGGCATCACCGTCGTCTCTTTCGATGGTATCGTAACGGAACCCTGCGCCTGGCGCATCGCCGTCGATTTCAAGGCGATGGGCGAAAGCCAGGTCGAATATCTCGCCAAGAAGATGCCGAAGGGCGGCAACCTGCTCGAGATCCGCGGTCTTGCCGGCGTTTCGGTCGATGACGAAATCCATGCCGGCATCCAGGCGGGCGTGCAGAAAAACCCGCAGTTCAAGGTGGTTGGCGCCGTCAACGGCGACTGGGCGCAGGATGTCGCGCAGCGCGCCGTCGCCGGCATCCTGCCGAGCCTGCCGGAAATCGCCGCTGTCGTGACCCAGGGTGGCGACGGTTATGGTGCGGCCCAGGCGTTCGCCGCCGCCAAGCGCCCGACCCCGACCATCGTCATGGGCAACCGCGAGGATGAGCTCGTCTGGTGGAAGAGCCAAAAGGACAAGGACGGCTACGAGACCATGTCTGTCTCGATCGCACCGGGTGTCTCGACGCTTGCCTTCTGGGTGGCGCAGCAGATCCTCGACGGCAAGCAGGTGAAGAAGGACCTCGTCGTGCCCTTCCTGCGTATCGACCAGGCCAATCTCGAGACCAATCTTGCCGGCACCCAGAAGGGCGGCGTCGCCAACGTCGAATATTCGCTGGAAGACGCGCAGAAAGTCATCAGCAGCACCAAGTGAGCTGATCCTCCCCAAGGCGGGACACGGCGCCGAGCGCCGTGTCCCGAAAATATGCCCGGCGTCTGCCGAACCACCAATGACGTGTCCCGCATGAATGACGTAACAGCAAGACCAGAGGTGGTCGCCGCCCGCGGCATCAAGGTGACCTTCGGCGCCGTGAAAGCGCTGGATGGCGCCGACCTCGTCATCCATGCCGGCGAATGCGTCGGGCTGGTCGGTCACAACGGCGCCGGCAAATCGACCATCGTCAATGTCATCAACGGCGGCCTGACTCCGCATGCGGGCGACATTTCTTATGGCGGCAATGTCGGCCAGCACGGCATCTCGGCGGCAAGAGCCAATGGCGTTCGCTGTGTCTTTCAGGAACTGTCGCTCTGCCCCAACCTCATCGTCAATGAGAACGCCCGGATCATGCATGCAGAGCTTGCCGGCTGGAACTGGCGGGCCAAGGCTCTCGCGCTCGTCGAGCGGCAGTTACGGGAGATTTTTCCCGGCCACGGTATCGATTGCGACAGCACGGTCGACGATCTCTCCATTGCAGAGCGGCAGATGGTGGAAATCGCCATCAGCTTCGCCGGCCTGCACGATAGACCGAAGCTCGTCATTCTCGATGAGCCGACTTCGTCTCTCGATGCGGGGCTTGCAGCTCAGCTCATGGCCTATATCCGCCGGTTCGTCGGCGAGGGCGGTTCGGTTCTGCTGATCTCCCATATCCTCGGCGAAATTCTCTCTACCTCCGATCGTATCGTGGTGATGAAAGACGGCCGCGTTGTCGCCGATCGGCCTGCATCCGAATTCAGCACCCGCACGCTCGTCGAGGCCATGGGAAACGTGGTGCGCGAAAAGGAATGGCTGCGCTCATCGGACAAGCGTGGCGGTACCGCCGCTCTCTCGATGCCGGCACGTCGCGGCCATGGCCTCCCGTTCGAAGCCCATCGCGGCGAGATGATCGGCCTTGCAGGTCTTGGCGGCCACGGCCAGACCGAAATGCTTCTCGACCTCTATCTTTCGCGCAACGGCAACTGGTGGCCGGCCCGCAAGGGCGAGATCGCTTTCGTTGCCGGCGACCGTAGCCTTAACGGCACATTCCCGCTCTGGAGCATTCTGAATAACCTCAGCATCGCTTCACTCGGCAATCTCTCGTCCCGATCGATCGTCGACCAGGGGCGTGAAACCTCGCTTGGCGATGGCTGGAAAAAGCGTATCGAAATCCGCACCCCGGATATGGAAAACCGCATCCTCTCCCTCTCCGGCGGCAACCAGCAGAAAGTGCTGTTCGCCCGCGCGCTGGCGACGACCGCGGGCATCGTCCTGATGGACGACCCGATGCGCGGCGTCGATGTCGGCACAAAACAGGAGGTCTACGAAATCCTGCGCTCCGAAGCCGCCAATGGCCGCACCTTCATCTGGTATTCGACGGAAATGGATGAAATCCGCCTCTGCGATCGTGTCTATGTTTTCCGCGAAGGCTCTATCGTCGCCGAGCTGGTGGGCAACGAGATCACCGAGCAGAATGTCCTTGCTGCTTCCTTCAGCGGAGGAGAGGCGGCATGAAGATATCGTCCGGCACCATCCGCCTGATCATTCCGGCTGCATCGCTGGCGTTGCTTCTGGCCGCAGTCTTTTATATGCAGCCACGCGCCATGAGCTATACGGGGCTGAACCTGCTGTTCAATCTGGCTGTGCCGATTGCGCTGGCGACGGTGGCGCAGATGCTGATCATGGCGGTCAACGACCTCGATCTGTCGATGGGCACGTTTGTCAGTTTCTGCGCCTGCGTGGCGGCGACCTTCCTGCAGTCCTCGCCAGCGATCGGCGTGCTGATCCTGCTCGGAGCCATTGCCGCTTATGCCGCGATCGGTGTCGTCATCCATATCCGGGAGCTGCCCTCGATCGTCGTGACACTCGGCATGAGTTTCGTCTGGGGTGGGCTGGCTGTGCTGATCCTGCCATCACCCGGCGGTGAGGCACCGGGCTGGACTCGCTGGCTGATGACATCGCGGCCACCCTTCGTGCCGATGGCGATAGTTGCGAGTGTCGTCATCGCCGTCGTGACGCATTTCCTGATCATGCGCTCGTCCGTTGGCGTGTTGATCCGCGGGGTTGGCGGCAATGTCCGTTCCGTCGAGCGCGCCGGCTGGTCGGTCATCCGCATCCGTGCGGGAACCTATGCGCTGGCCGGCTTCTTCGCCGTCTTGTCCGGCATTGCGCTGGTCGGGCTTACCACTTCGGCGGATGCCAATATCGCCCTGCGCTACACACTGCTGTCGATCGCCGGCGTCATCCTCGGCGGTGGTGAATTCGTCGGGGGCAAGGTTTCGCCGATCGGTGCCGTCATCGGAGCCCTGACCCTGACGCTTGCAGGCTCGTTCCTGTCCTTCATGCGCATTTCGCCTGATTGGCAGATCGGCGCACAGGGCGCGATCCTGATCGTCGTGCTGGCGCTGCGGCTCTTCCTCAACCGGCTGGAAAAGCGGGAGAAGAGCCGATGAACTCCGCCCGCATTCTTTTCTCAAAGCCCTGGATCTGGTCCTTTGCAGCGACAGTCATCGTCTGGGTCGTTACCGTGCTGTTTACCGGCGGCGCAAGCTCGCTCGGCCTCTCCCAGGCGGCACTCACCTTTGCGGCCTTCTCCGTCATTGTCGGCATCGGACAGATGTTCGTCATCACGCTCGGCCCTGGGAATATCGACCTTTCCGTGCCCGCCACGATGACGCTTTCCGGCACGCTGGCATTGAAGCTGATGGACGTGCAGGACAGCATGATAGTCGTCGGCCTGCTGGTCTCGATCCTGCTTGGCTTTGCAATCGGCATCGGCAATTACGTGCTGATCAAGCTGTTGCGCATCCCGCCGATTATCGCCACGCTCTCGATGAGCTTCATCATCCAGTCGACGGCGATCTGGACCAATCGCGGCCTGCGCATCAAGCCGCCGGAAGTGCTGGCAAATTTCACGACGTCCAGCCTGTTTGGCATTCCGAATATCGCCATCGTGGCGCTGATCCTATCCGGCATCGCCTGGGTTCTGCTCGAAAAGACGATCTACGGCCGCTGGATTTCGGCGATCGGCCAGAGCACGTTTGCTGCCCGCATGACTGGTATCCCGGTCGATGGCACAAGGCTCGTCACCTATATCCTCTGCGCGATTCTGGCCTCGATCTGCGGTTACCTGCTTGCGAGCTTCTCCGGTGGCGCGGCACTCAACATGGGGTCGGAATATCTCCTCATGTCGATCGCCGTCGTGGTGATCGGCGGCACCGCGGTTGCCGGCGGTAATTCCAACATCCCCGGCATCTGGGGCGCCTCTCTCTTCATGTTCCTTGTCGTGTCGATGCTGAATACCTATGGCTTCGGCGCCGGTTTCCGCCTCATTCTCACTGGCATCATCATCATCGCCGTTATCCTGGTTGCCGGCGGCCGCCGGGCCAATCGATGAACAACACCAATCGGACGCCTCCCATGCCCAAAGCTCCCTCCATCTACGAAATTCACGACGAACGTTTTCGCCAGCTGATCGTCGGCAGCGCGGCCCTGGAAGAGCTCTATTCCGATTGTCGCTGGGCGGAAGGGCCGGTCTGGTTCGCGGATCTGAACTGCCTCATCTGGAGCGACATCCCCAACCAGCGCATGCTGCGCTGGGCGCCGGAAGGCGGTGTATCGGTGTTTCGCTCGCCATCGAATTTCACCAACGGCAACACGCGTGATCGTCAAGGCAGGCTTGTCTCTTGCGAACATGGAGGCCGTCGCGTCACGCGTACGGAAATCGACGGTTCGATCACCGTGCTTGCCGACCGCCATCAGGGCAAGCGGCTGAATTCGCCGAACGACGTCGTGGTCCGCTCCGATGGCAGCGTCTGGTTCTCCGATCCGACCTACGGCATCAAGTCCGATTACGAGGGTTATCGTTCAGAGCCGGAACAGGCAACGCGCAACGTCTATCGTCTGGATCCCGAAACGGGAGCACTCGACGCTGTCGTGACCGATTTCGGCCAGCCGAACGGGCTTGCCTTCTCACCTGACGAGACGAAGCTCTATGTGGCGGACTCCGCTTCCAGCCACGATATCAAGGCGCCGCGGCATATCCGGATTTTCGATGTTGTCGATGGCCGGCAGCTGAGCAACAGTAGGGTCTTCTGCAGCCTGGATAACGGCCTCCCGGATGGCTTCCGGGTGGATGTGCAAGGCAATGTCTGGACCAGCGCGGGAGACGGTGTGCATTGCTTCTCGCCGGATGGCGCACTGCTCGGGAAAATCCTCGTGCCCCAGACCGTCGCTAACGTCACCTTCGGCGGCCCGCGCAAGAACCGGCTGTTCATCACCGCGACCAAGTCGCTTTATTCCGTTTTCCTGGCAACCAATGGCGTGGCTTTGGGATAAATGACGCGACCGGCATTGGTTGCGGTCCTAAGTCGCCCTGTTGGGATGCGGCGGCCGCGAAGATCATCGGCGGGGTTACGGTAGGGACCTCACGGGCGTAGATCGCTCGCGCATCGGCTCTTTCCGCGGGCATGCCATTGTTTGGTCGATGAGTATGGAATTACTCAAATTCGTCATCCGACGACATCGCAATCTCAAGCCGCTGCTTTATTTGACAATCAAACCATTGCAGGAAAAAGCATCTCTGATCTAAGATCGCCGAGTTCTCAGGGCGGGGCGCAATTCCCCACCGGCGGTATCGGGAGAAATTCCGGAGCCCGCGAGCGCCTTCTTCGGAAGGGTCAGCAGATCCGGTGCGATGCCGGAGCCGACGGTATAGTCCGGATGAAAGAGAGCAATGCAGGTGGTCCCCTTCCGGGGCCGCGTAGCCTTGTTCGCCCAAGGGATAATCCGCGCATCCCGTCTATCGGATGCGCAAAAGCCGACCCGTCGGCATTACCCTTGTAAGGCATGAAGACATGACAATATCCAAAATCGAAGATGCCATCGCAGCGATTTCCCGCGGCGAGATGGTCGTGGTCGTTGATGACCAGGACCGCGAGAACGAAGGCGATATCATCGTCGCATCGCAGGACATTACACCGGAAATCATCGCATTCATGATGAACCGCGCCCGCGGCCTCATCTGCGTGGCGATGGAAGGCGAGCGGCTCGACGTGCTCGACATCCCTCTGATGGTTCCGAACAATACCGAAATGCACAAGACCGCCTTCACCGTTTCGGTGGATTACCTGCACGGAACGACGACCGGCATTTCGGCCGCCGATCGCGCCGCAACGGTGCTTGCGCTGGTCGATCCGAGGTCGGTCCCGCTAGATTTCGCGCGTCCCGGTCATATTTTTCCGCTTCGCGCTCACCCGGGCGGTGTCGCGGTTCGTCCCGGACATACGGAAGCAGCTGTTGCCCTGGCGAAGCTCGCAGGCAAGGCGCCTTCCGGTGTCATCTGCGAGGTCGCGAAGGACGACGGAACGATGGCGCGGCTGCCCGATCTTGAACTTTTCGCCGAAGAGCATGGTCTCGTCCTTGTCACCATCGAAGACCTTATCGCCTATGTCGGATCGGAAGCCGAGGCAGAAGCCGCCTGACCGTCCACAAATGTCGCTGGCGCCGTAATCAAACGGCGGCGCCAGCGACCAGGTTCGTGATTTCGGCCCTTGTCGATTGCTCCTGTAGATCGCCCGAAAATCCTTCGATGAGATCCGCGCTGCTGACCGGCGCCTGATCTAACTGTCGGTGTCCGTCAGCCTGCCAGGCGTTGAGCGAACCGATTGAGCTTCCGTGGAGAAGCCGCTTTCCCATCAAATACAGATGCCGAATGCCGCAGCCGGGACCATCGTTTCCGCCTTCGTGAGGGCCTCGCGCAGGCGGGAACAATAAACAAGCTGACGTTGAATTAAACTGTTGCGCAGTTGTCGACAGCTTGTATTATCGCGCCAACAAATAACAAGGGAACTCGTCGATCCGCCTAAAATGAGCGGACGGCGATCATGAAAACAGACAGGCACCGATTGCGAATGATGGCCAAGAGATACGGTTGTCACGGACGGCGAAGCTATGGTTTTGCTGATGATCGGGCCTGCCGGAAGATGTTTTGAAACTGGAGGCGAGAGATGACGCAGTATATTTTCACCGGTGGCCAATTCCTCGACGTCAAGGCCAAGCAGCTGCTTGGCGGTGTCGAGGTTCTTGTCGAGGACAATACCGTGCGTGAGGTCTCCGACAAGCCGATCACCGGCAGCAGCGCCGAACGGATCGACCTCCGCGGCAAGACGCTGATGCCGGGTCTTGTCGACGCTCACGTGCATGTCGTCGCAACCCTCGTCGATCTGGCCGCAAATGCCGAGCTGCCGAGCTCGCTGGTGGCTTTGCGCACCGCGAAGATCATGAACGGCATGCTGATGCGCGGCTTCACCACCGTGCGCGATCTTGCCGGCGCCGATCTCGGGCTCAAGCTCGCGGTCGAGGAAGGCCTGATCGACGGTCCACGTCTCGTGATCTGCGGCAAGGCGCTCGGCCAGACCGGCGGCCATACGGACTACCGTACCCGCTTCGACAACCGTCCGCTGCATGAGGCGAGCCTCGGCGCCCTCGGTCGTATCTGCAACGGGATCGACGAAGTCCGTCGCGGCGCTCGCGAAGAGATCCGCAACGGCGCCGAATTCATCAAGATCATGGCAAATGGCGGTGTCGCGTCTCCGACCGACCCGATCCATGTTCTGCAATATTCCCGCGAGGAAATTATCGCGATCGTCGAGGAAGCCAATAATGTCGGCACCTATGTCTCGGCGCACGTTTATACCGACGCGGCCATTCGCCGGGCGGTCGAGTGCGGTGTTCATTCGCTCGAACACTGCAACCTGATCGAAAAGGAAACGGCTGAACTCGCCGCCAAGATGGGCGCCATCGCCTGCCCGACGCTTGCCGCCTATGAAGGGCTTGCGATGGAAGGTGAAGCCTTCGGCCTGAAGCCGGATTCCGTCGCCAAGATCGAGACCGTCCGTGTCGGCGGCCTGCGTTCGCTGGAAATCCTGCGCGATGCCGGCGTGCCGATGGCTTACGGCTCCGACCTGCTCGGCCAGCTCCACAAGTATCAGTCGATCGAGTTCACGACCCGCAACAAGGTGCTGCCGGCGGCCAACATCCTTCAGTCCGCAACGCTTATCTCGGCAAAACTGTGCCGCATGCAAGGCAAGATCGGCGAGCTTTCGCCGGGCGCCTTTGCCGATCTGCTCGTCGTTGACGGCAATCCGCTGGAAGACATTTCCGTGCTCGAGCAGCACGACAGGCTGAAGGCAATCATGAAGGGCGGAAAGTTCTACAAGAACGAACTCGCTGCCTGATCGCGGGAGACGCGAATATGGTACAGGGCAAGACCTTTGCAGAACGCTTAGGCCGGTTTTCGGTCGGCTTCATCAACACGGTCGGGCTGGGCATATGCATTCTGCCGCTCATCCTGATCCTGTGGCTGTCGGTCATCTCCAACAGCGTGCTTTCGCTTCCGGCGGAAGGCTACACGTTGAACTGGTTTGCCGAAGTCTGGCGGCAGCCGCAGTTCATCGGCGGCTTTTACTTGAGCACCATGGTCGCGGTCGGTGCGACGATTATCGGCATGATCGTCACCATTCCGGCGGCGATCGTGCTGGTGCGCAAGCGCTTCATCGGCCGCACCGCCATCATGCAGCTTTTGATGTCGCCGCTCATCGTGCCTGCCATCGTCATCGGCGCATCGCTTTATATGACGCTGGTGGAGCTTGAGGTCAGGACCGGTATTCCGGCGACAGGCTCGCTGACCGGTTTCATCGCCGGCCATGTCCTGCTCACCATCCCCTGGTGCATCAGGCTCCTGACCGCCAACCTTGCGGGCCTCGACGAGATTGTTGAGGAGGCAGCCGCCAGCCTCGGCGCCTCACCGCTGGCCGTCATCTCGAAGGTCACTCTGCCGCTGATCCGCCCGGGCATCGTTGCCGCGGCGATCTTCAGCTTCGTCGTGTCCTTCGGCAATCTCGAAGTCTCGATGTTCCTGTCGACGCCCGGCCAGCTCACTTTGCCGGTGGCGATCCTTCAATATCTGCAATGGAAGATCGACCCGACAATCGCGGCGGCTTCCGTCATGCAGGTGGCGATTATCGGGCTGGCGCTCGTCATCACCAATCGTTTCGTCAATCTCTCCAAGATGGTTTGAACATGGCAACAGTCACGATCGAAAACCTACGCAAGATCTATGGTGATTTCGTTGCCGTCGACAACATGAGCCTGGAGGTGAAGGACGGCGAGTTCCTGATCCTTCTCGGGCCCTCCGGCTGCGGCAAGACGACGACGCTGCGCATGCTCGCTGGCTTCGTCGAACAGAACAACGGCAGGCTTGCGATCGGCGAACGCGACGTCACCGCCGAGCCGCCCTATCGCCGCAATATCGGGCTGGTTTTCCAGAACTATGCGCTCTTCCCACATCTGACGATCTTCGAAAACGTCGCCTTCGGCCTTCGCCGCCGCAAGCTGCCGGAAGACGAGATCAAGCTGCGCGTCCGAGAGGCTTTGGAACTGGTGCGGCTTGGCCATCTGGAGGACCGTTATCCGAAGCAGATGTCCGGCGGCCAGCAGCAGCGCGTCGCGATCGCCCGCGCCATCGCCATCCGCCCGGATATTCTCCTGCTCGACGAACCGCTGTCCAACCTCGACGCTAAACTGCGCCTGCAGGTGCGCGACGAGCTGCGGGCGCTGCAAAAGAAGCTGAACATCACCACGATCATGGTCACCCATGATCAGGATGAAGCCATGTATGTCGGCGACCGGCTCGTCGTCATGCAGGAGGGCAAGATCCAGCAGATCGGCACGCCGATTGAGCTCTACAACAACCCCGCCAACCGCTTCGTTGCGTCTTTTATCGGACGGACCAATTTCGTCGAAGGCGAAATTGCCAAGGGCGAAACCTCCTTCAAGGCGAAGAGCGGCACGGTGATCGCCACGACCGCGGCCGCGCGCGCATCCAACGAAATCGTGGTGCGGCCGGAAATGATCGAACTGTCGGCGCAGAAGACGGACGAGGCCAACTGCTTCGATGCCGAGATTACCAGCAGTGTCTTCCTTGGCGGCAATATCGAGATTGTCGCCACCTTGCCGATGGGCGACGCGTTCACTGTCATCACCACCGTCAAGCATCTGAAGGACAGGGGGCTCGCCGCCGAAATCGGTAGCCGTCTCGTCCTTTCTTTCTCGCCGGAATCCGCAGTCCTGATGTGAATGAACAAACAACGGAGAAAGGGAACAGCATGACAAACAGCATCAACAGAAGACAGTTCGGCCTGATGGCCGGCGCGCTCGTCGCAAGCACCGCACTGTCCGGAACCAAGGCGATTGCCGCGCCGAGCGGCCGCGTCGTTGTCGGCACCTGGGGCGGCGACTACCAGAACCTGCAGCAGCAGTTCATCGTCGATACGCTGATGAAGGGCACCGGCATTGACGTGGTGTTCGACACGGCCAACGACACGGTCCGCAAGACCAAGATGCTGGCCGAACGCCGCCTGCCGCGCGGCTCGATGGATATCGCCTGCCTCACCGGTCAGGGCGCATTCGAGATGAACCAGAACGGTCTGCTCGAGACGCTCGACGAGACCAAAGTGCTGAATATGAAATATATCCCGGCCGCATTCCGTAACAATTACAGCGTCCCGCACATCTATACGGGCCGCGTCATTCTCTACAATCCGAAGTTCGTCAAGACGCCGCCGACCTCGTATGCCGACCTGTGGGATCCGCAATATGCCGGCAAGATCGGCGTGATCGATATCCAGTACCAGACGACCATCGAATCCGCCGCGATGATCTCCGGCGGCGCGCTCGACAATTACGAGCCCGGCAAGCAGAAGATGCTGGAGCTCAAGAAGCAGGGCGTGAAGATCTATCCTACCAACGAAGCCATGGCGCAGGCGCTGAAGACCGAAGAATGCGTCATGTGCATCATGTGGAATGCCCGCGGCTACATGTGGAAGAAGGCCGGTATTCCGGTCGAGATCGCCGTGCCTAAGGAAGGCCTTGTCCTCTACATTTCCGAAATGTGCGTTCCGAAGAATGCACCGAACAAGGATGCGGCCTACGCCTATCTCAATGCCATGATGGAAAAGGGCCCGCAGACGGCCTTTGCCGAAAGCATGGGTTATGCGCCGACCAACTCTACGGTGAAGCTGGCACCGGACCTCGCGAAACTGGTCGACTATACCGAAGAGCAGCGCAAGGGACTGATGCTCCAGAAGATGGAATATCTGGCAAAGACCGATGCCGCCCTGCAGGACTGGTGGAACAAGTCCTTCAAGGGCTGATCTCACTGGGCTTATCCAGAAACGTCGGCCGGGCTCGTCCCGGCCGACAGCTCGATACAGCACCCAATCCGGTGCATTGAAGGAACGGCGGGGACATATGATCAAGAGGGGAACGACGGCAGCCGCAATGCTGACACCTGCCACACTGATGGTGGTGGTGTTTCTGGCTCTGCCGATGCTGCTGCTTCTGCGCTACAGCTTCAATCGTTATGTGCCCGGCGAATTCATGGTCGAGGGCATGACGATCGCCAATTATGTCTCGCTGCTCTCCGATAGCTATTATCTCGCTGGCCTGCGAACAACCGTCCTGATGGCTTTCGGCGTCACGGTCGCCTGCATCGTCATCGGCCTGCCGCTGGCAAGCTTCATTGCCCGCCAGAAGGGAAGCCTCAAGACGCTGCTGCTGCTGGCGATCATCCTGCCGCTTTTCGTCAGCAATGCCGTGCGCGCGGCCGGCTGGATGGTCGCTTTCGGCCAGAACGGCGTGGTCAATTACCTGCTCGGCGCGATAGGCCTGATCGGCAGCCCGTTGACGCTGATGTACACGCCGACCGCCGTTTTCGTCGGTATCGTCTCGGTCAATCTGCCCTATGTCGTCCTGACGCTGCAAAGCGTGCTGGAAGGCCTCGATCCGAACACCAAAGATGCCTCGCTCAGCCTCGGTGCCGGTCCGTTCGAAACCTTCCGATTGGTCACCGTGCCGCTCGTCATGCCGGGCATTCTTGCGGCCTTTGTGCTGTCCTTCATCCTGACGATGAATGCCTATGCGACACCGGTCCTGCTCGGTGGCCCGAATTTCCGCATGATGGCACCGATGGTGGTCGATGAAGTGCTCGGCAAGGCCAATTGGCCGTTCGGCGCGACGCTCTCCTTCATCCTCATGGCCGTGACGCTGGTCATGACCATTGCCAGCAGCATGTTCATCGCCAAGCGCTACAATTACTCCGAATGAAACCAACCAATTCAACGCCGATGCGCCGTATTCCGGCGGCTTTACGATCCCGATAGGAAATTCATCATGAGTGCCCCCGCTTACAAATCCTTTGCACAGTCCCTGTCCGAATTCGGCAATATCGCAGCCGTTATCCCGCCGATCTCGGCTGAAGAGCTGAACGCCCGCATCGCCAAGCTGCAAGGCCTGATGCGGGAGGCAGGCGTCAAGGCCGTCTATCTCGATACCTCGACCAGCCTGACCTATTTCACGGCAATCACGCTCGGCGCCAGCGAGCGTATGCATGGCGCGATCATCCCGTCGTCCGGCGCCCCGATCTATATCAGCCCGGCCTTCGAAGAGCCGAAGACGCAGACGCTGATCACCATTCCTGGCGAGATAGCAGTCTGGGAAGAGCACGAGGATCCGGCTCTATTGGTCGCCGAGCTGATCTGCGGACTTTCTGCAGCAGGCGATACGCTGGCCTTCGATCCCGCAACGCCGTTCGTCTTCTCCAGCCCGATCACTGCCCATATCGGCAGCCGCCTCAAGGTCGTCGGCGCCAAGGAGCTGATCGCGCAATGCCGACAGATCAAGTCGGCAACCGAGATCGCCATTATCCAGGCCGCGATGACGGCGAGCCTCGGGGTCCATAAGGCGGTATGGCAGGGACTTTACGAAGGCGTCTCGACGACGGAAGTCACCGACTTCATCGCTGCCGCTCATCAGAAACTCGGCATGCGCCACATCTTCGCCGCCGCCCAGTTCGGCGAGGCGACCGCCTATCCGCATGGCGTGCCCTATGCGCAGACGCTTAAAGTCGGCGACATGGTGCTGATCGATCTCGGCGCCCATATCCACCGCTACTGCTCGGATATCACCCGCACCTACGTCTTCGGCGAACCGACCGACCGCCAGCGGGAAGTCTGGACGCTGGAGCAAAAAGCCCACCGTGCCGCCTTCGAGGCGGCTCAGCTTGGCACGCCGTGCGAAGACGTCGATTTTGCCGCCCGCAAGGTGCTGACCGATGCCGGTTACGGTCCGGACTACAAGGTTCCTGGCCTGCCGCACCGCACCGGCCATGGGCTCGGCATGGACATGCACGAGAATCCCTACATGGTCCGCGGCAACAAGACGCCGCTTCAGCCCGGCATGGTCTTCTCGGACGAGCCGATGCTGGCAATTTACGGTGAATGCGGCGTGCGACTGGAAGACATCATCTATATGTCCGAAAACGGTCCGGTCTTCTTCACGCCGCCTTCGAAGTCCCTCGACAAGCCTTTCGACTGAAACGGACGAAGTTGAAGAGCGCCGTACACGGCGCCCTATCGCTCCGGCATATCTGGCAAATCGCCGAACAGGCCGTCAACGAGAGGAGGGCGGGAATTGGCATATTGCCGTCAGGAGCTGAGATGCTCTGATCGCGCGTGCTTGGCCATACCGTCGAGCACCGAATGCGTATCGTCCCTTGCCATTGGCAAGAGCGCCGATTTGGTTCGGTTTCGTCCGGAAAGTTTGGCGTCGTAAAGCAGCGCGTCTGCCTGCTTGTAAAGATCTGCGAAGTTCACGTCCGCATCCCGCGGCGCACCTGAAATGCCCATGCTGGCGGTCACGGGTCTCCCGAGTCCGGAGACCGCGTTTGCGATGGCAGAGGGGATCGCCTGGCGGCGGCGTTCCGCCCGCAACTCGGCATCCTCACCGCGCAACAACAGCACGAACTCCTCTCCGCCGAGGCGGAAGGCCAGAACCTGAGGATCCGCGTCGAGAGCTCCGCCCACTGCCTTCAGGACCCCATCGCCGGTGGCGTGGCCGTGAGTGTCGTTGATTGCCTTGAAGTGGTCCAGGTCGAGCACGGCAAGTGCGTGGTAGCCCTCAGCGCGATACCTCGCGAAATTCTGCTCGATCGCTCGACGATTGAGCAGGCCCGTCAGAGCATCACGCTCGGAAATGTTCTTCAATGCGTCGGCTTCAAAGAACGCTTTGTCGCGCTGGAGCCGCATCGTCATGAAGCGGTCTGCGACCCCGAGCGTGGTGAACAGGACTTCGCATACGCAGCCGGTATAGAACAGGAGCATCGCGTCATTGCTCTCCAGCCATGGAAACAGGCCCGTGACCAGGCGTGTCGATCCGGCCAAGATCACCGGTATGTAGCCGATTGCCTGAAATTTGGCGGCCCGGCTTCCGCGTCGCAATGCATCGGCAACGGACAGGATGAAAATAAAGAGCACCGGGCCGAAAGCCGCAGTGTAGACGGTCGACTGGACCGGGCGTTCGACATACGGGAACGCTGCGTGAAACGTACTGAGGAATACCGCCCAGGCGGCGCAATAGATGAGCGCCCGGCGAAGCAGGGGATCCATATAGCCCGGTTCGATGAAGCTGTAGGTGAACATCGCTCCGGATGCGATCGTAAGACCGAAGATCACCGTCGTCATCCAGCTCAGCGTCATTGCCGGCGGATCCCAAAGAACGACCGAGATTCCCGAAGAGATCAGGATCGTCATCAGCAGCGAGATCGTCAGCGCCGAATGCCACAGCACGAATGGTTCGCGCAGAATCCGATAAAAGGCAGCGTTGAAGATGAGCGGCATGCACAACATGCCGGAAAGGATGGCGAGAAACAGCTGCGAGCGGAGAAAATCGGGGCTCAAAGCCAGATCCGACGGTGCCAGATAAGCTCTTTCCAGCGTCATCCGGTGGCTCGGCAGATCGAAAGCAACAACGACATGTTGCGTGTCGCGCGTGACTGTCGGCAGTGAGGCTTTGAAATATCCGCCCCGCAAAGAGCTATGCAGGTCGCCTGCGGGCAGGGTGGTTTGGCGCATAGCGCCATCCCGGTTGATTGCCAGCAGATGGACAGCGGTAAGTGCCGCTCTTCTGGAAAAGACATATTGCGGAAGGGCGCTGTCAGGACCGATTTCAAAACGCAGCAGGACCCGCTCGCCTTCAAGCGAATAGTCCTGATCCCCGCAGATCCAACGTTCCGATGACCGGACAGCGGTGGCAAGGTCCTCCGACAGATCGCCGGAAGCCCAGCAAGAGCTTTGAATCTCCATAGATTGCGCCGCCTCAAGCGGTGTGGCATGCGAAGATGCCAACATCACGAGGCTCAGCACAATTATCGAAAGCGCTTTTTTGACGTCGTGCCAGAACATGGTGCGACAATACACGTCAAATATTGCGATGCGGTTACGCGAGTGCTTTGCAGGACATGTGGCGTTTCAAGCGCGAGATGACGCTTTCGGCACTACGAGTGAGAATGGTCCTGGTTGGCGACTTTCCTGTCCATCGAGATGGCGGTGCGAAGTAGATCGATAAACTGTTCCGCTCTGACGGTCATGATTTTCGTCAGGCCATCCGTGTGGCGGATTTCGATTGTCTCCGAGGCAAAGCCTTTCTTCGTGTCGATGCTGTGGATTTGAGTGAGCGGCAGGCTCCACTCGACAGTCTTGCCGACCTTGATCAGGCCCTTCTGCGCGAAATGCACGTCGTTCGAGCGGATGGAGAATTCGCCACCGACCCACTGGCCACGGCTGCGATGCAACATCCAAGCGGAAGTCGGCAGCAGGATCCATCTCCAGAAGGGGATTTTATAATCTGCAGGCAATGGGCTCAGCCATGCGGCGGGGATCATGTGCGTCTTCGGTTCGTTCAATACAGCCTCCTCGTCCAAATGCCAGGTCGGGGAATAGCGAGTTCTCGCGCAAAACACCAATGGTCGTTTGTCTCGCCCGAAAGCGAGGATAGCTACAGGCTCAATAGCCCCGTTCCGGGTCCACGAGGTTGCTCAGCGGCTTATCACGCAGATACGCATCGAGACTGCCCAGGAAGCGTTCAAGGAAACGGCCGGTCTTCGCGCCAATTCAAGCTCAAAAGAGGTCAGGCGCAATACCTGCGGTGGCGAACAGGTAGTCGCGGCTCGCCTCCAGTTCAGCTCTCAACTTGGCGATGTCGTGGCCAAGCAGGCTGCCCTGCCATTTGCGGACTTTGCCGGCGCAAATGACCGTCGAGACGTTGGAGCGCTCCATCAGTGTGACGACGGCGCCCGGCACGTGGTTCAGCGGCGCGACGTTGATGGCATTCGCGTCGAGCAGGATAATGTCGGCTTCCTTGCCCGGAGTCAGCGAACCCGTCTTGTGATCGAGCTTCAGGCCGCGTGCGCCTTCGATCGTTGCGAAGCGGATGACGTCCATGGCGGATAACAGCTTCGGATATTCCTCGCCGCGCAGCGCCTTGTCGTTCGCCAGCATGCGCTGCAGCGTGATCGCAGAGCGCATCTGGGTGAACATGTCGGCGGTCATCGTGCATTCGACATCCGTCGAAAGCGACGGCTGCAGGCCGAGATCGAGCGCCTGATGCAGCGGCGGATTGCCGTGCCGCATCTGCATTTCGATCGGAACCGAGAGCGAGATATGCGCGCCTGCATCCGCGACGCGCTTCCAGGCCATATCGCTCATGCCGGTCATGTGGATGAAGATATTGTCCGGCCCAAATTTCCCGGCCTCCGCCAGCTGGTCGAAGACCGGCTGCATGCCGAACGTGCCGACCACATGCAGCGCCACCGGAATGCCGAGTTCGCGGCCGAGCGCCCAGGCTTCTTCATGGAAAGGCAGGTAGATTTCACCGCCCATGACCATGGTCAGCAGCTGATCGTCGCTGGAGAAATGTTCGGTCTTGATGCGCCGGGCATCGCCCGGATATTTCGATGCATCGCCCCAGCCTTCGAAGTAACCGAAGGCGGCGCGACGCCCGGCATCGCGAAGGGCGGCGATGGCCGCATCCGAGTGTTCGGGTGAATGGTGGATCTGGCTGACGTCCATGACGGTGGTGACACCGGCATCTATCTGCGAAAGGCTGCCGAACAGCTCGGAAATATAGACGTCCTTCGGCCGATAGAGGACGGAAAATTTCTGAAGGATCCATTCGTAATAATTGGCGGCACTTTCCGGCCGGCCGTCATTGATAAGGATTGCGTCGGCGAGCAGGCTGCGCAACGCCGTCTCGAACTGGTGGTGATGGGTGTCGATGAAGCCGGGCATGACGACCATGCCGGATGCATCGATAACCGCGGCATCCGGCGCATTGATGGATGTTGCGATTTCGACGATCTTGGAGCCGCGGATCAGCACGTCGCCCCTGGCGAAATTTCCGACCGCGGCGTCCATGGAGAGAACCGCTCCGCCGCGGATCAGCGTCAGCCGGTCTGCGTCACCGATGCCGGCGGGCATGGCGGAAGATGAAGCCGCGAATTTGCCGATGCCATTACCGATTTCCGCCGGCGCATGGGTCCGGTTGCCGCAGAACTTGCACATGGTCTTCCTCCCGATCCCAGTCCAAATCGCCGAAGCCTCCCGCTTTTGAAGCGAAAGGCTTGTTCAAAGCATCGCGATCAGCGTGCTGCTGCCTGCCACAGTGCGATGGACGGATAATCCTTACCAGTCCAGTGCTGCAGTTTTTCGGCGAACTCGCGCTGGAAGGAGAGGGGACCGCTCTTCGTCATGTAATCCTCGTCGTAAATGGCGATGAAGATCGTCAGCGACAGGAAGAAATGCACGCCCATCTCGAACAGTGCAACATAATCGTGATTGATCAGCGCGTCTCGTTCGGCATCCGTCAGGAAGTTGACGGTCGAGACTTCGGCATCGTTCAGCTTTGGACCAATCGACTGTTCCCAACTGGCGACCAGCGAGCGCGGGTCTTCCTTATAGCGCCGCAGCAGTTCCGGGTCCCGGTCGACGGTAAAGAGGAACTTGTTCACATAATACTTGCTCATGCGGCTGCTCCTTCCGGATACCAGGTAAAATAGGCTTCCATCGTATGGAAGAGGTCGAGATTGTCGTGATAGGCGGTCGGGATCGGCCCGGCGATGCCCATCATCAGGATCAGGTCCATGAAGCCGTGCGTAGCATTGCCGCTCGCGGTCATGCTTTCATGCGTGACGTTCTCAAGGATCGCCTCGATATTGCCGGTGGAAAGCCACTCGATCGCCTTGCGGTCGAAGTCCGGGTCCGGACCAGTCTCCTTGAACTGGCGAGGACCGCCAAGCTCCAGCGACAGATGCCCGCTGCCGACGGCGGCGATACGCTGGTCGGACGGATAGGCATCGATGATCTCGCGGATGGCGCGGCCAAGATCCCAGAAGCGTTTCGGGGAGGGGAGCGGCGGCACGAAGATATTGGTGTAGATCGGCACGACCGGCAGGTCGGCATCCGGGCGGGTGGTGATGATCGGGCAGATGATTGAATGGTCGAGCTTCAGTTCGTGGCTGAAGGCGAAGTCGAAACCGCGCTCCATCAGGCCTTCGTGCATGAAATTCGACAGTTCCTCATGGCCCTCCAGCACGTATTTCGGAATGCCGAACTCGCGCTCTTCATTATAGAAGGTCGCGTCGTAACGCGGTGCCTTGCCGATCAGGAACTGCGGATAGTTGTCCAGGAAGAACTGGTGGAAATGGTCGGCGCCGATCATGACGAGGATGTCGGGCTTGGCGCACGTCAGGGTCTCGCGATAGGCCTCGACCTTGCGTTTCCATTCCGGAGCCTGCGGCATCTGCTGTTCCGGCGGCATGGTTGTCGCCTTCAGGTAAAAAGGGTGATGCGTGGTAGCAAGCACCGCTGCCAGGGTCGCCATATCTCTCCTCCAAATCCCAGTAAAATGAATACACCGATTTATTGTGCGGCAGCTACCGATTCCGCCTCCGGTTTCAGTTCCGGCCAGGCCTTGGGATCGCTGTCGAGTGCGGCGCGGATTTCCGCGCTGTGCTGATCGAGGACCGGTGCCGCGCGTACCGCGGTTGCGTGTTGACCGTCGAAGGAAAATGCGGGACGAACAGTCCGCTCGGCACCTTCGATGCGGCCGGTCAACGGCACGAACATGTCGAGATGGTTGGCCTGCGGATCGCTCACCACATCCGGGATCGTGTTGATCGGTGCGGCCGGCACGTCGAATTGGGCAAACCGCTCCACCCACTCGGCGCGTGTCTTCGTCGCGAAGATAGCGTTCAGTTCAGCATTCAGCGCTTCGTAATTGTCGATACGCTTAAGGCGCTGCGAAAAACGGTCGTCCTGCGCCAGCGCCTGACCGTCGATCGCCTCGACCAGTGCGTCCCAGAACTTGTCGAGTGACGAAAGATGAAAGGCAAACAGATTGTCGTCCTTGCAGCGAACGATGAAGGCCTGGGCGAGGCGCGGCCGGTCGACGCCGCTCGGTTCTTCACCGAGCGCGAAGTAACCCATGAATGGCTCGACGGCGAAATGCATCATCGCCTCGATCATCGAGATGTCGATGCGCTTGCCCTTTCCGGTGCGGGCACGCTCCACAAGAGCGGCGGAAATCCCGAGCGAGGCATAGATGCCGGTGATCGCGTCAGCGAGAGCGGGGCCGACAAAGCGCGGCTGTTCCGGATCGATCGAAACGCTCAGGAAGCCGCTGACTGCCTGCGCGACGGAATCGTAGACCGGCCGCTGTGAATAAGGACCATCCGGACCGAAGCCGCTGATCGAGCAATAAATGAGCTTCGGATTGAGTTTCGACAGAGTTTCGTAGTCTGCGCCGATACGGGCTGCGGCGCCCGGCCGGAAATTCTGGATATAGACATCCGCCTGAGCGACGAGCTGGTAGAAGACCTCGCGATCCTTCTCGCTCTTGAGGTCGAGGCCGATCGCCCGTTTGTTGCGGTTATAGGCCTGAAAATGGGCGCTGTAGAAGCCGGTCTTGAAGCTGCGGTAGGGGTCGCCGTTGCCGGCCGATTCGATCTTGATGACATCGGCGCCGAGATCGGCGAGCATCATGCCGGTGCAGGGGCCGGTGATGAACGTGCCCTGTTCGACGACACGGATTTGATTCAAGGCAGTCAGCATCTGCGGATCCTAGTTCTCGTTGGCGACGAAACCGTCCGGTGCCGGGCCGTCGTATTCGATGGCGGCTGCCGCCGCATGGGACATGATGAAACCGATCGGACGGGTCTGCTCTTCGAGGAGATGACCGATCAGACCGGCAGTGCGTGCCAGCAGCGGCACGCCCTTCAGCGCCAGCAGCGGATAACCCGCATCGAGCAACACGCAGGGGATGGCGCTCGAAACATTCTGGACGAGCGGCTTGCCGATGATGTCGGGGATCAGCTTTTCGACCGCCTTGGCGATCTCGCAATGGATGCCAGCGATGCCGAGTTCGCGGGCAATCGCAAGCAGCCGTTCGGCGCGCGGATCGTGGCCCTTGTGCAGTGGATGGCCGTAGCCCGGCACCACCTTCTTCTGTTCCTTGTAGCGGTGCAGCAGCTTTTCGGCGGCAGCTTCGGTCGTGCTGCCGCTGGCTTCCTTCTCTTCGCGAATATCGCGGAAGAAGGCGCCGGAAGTTTCCGATGCACCGAGAATGACCGAACCGCAGCCGAGCAGCCCGGCGGCGACCGCGCCCTGGACCGCTTCGGGAGAGGCGGCGAGTGTCATGCGGGCCGCCTGCACGCTTGGCACCAGCCCGTGTTCGGCGATCGCCACCAGCGTGGCATCCAGCATGCGGCGCTGGTTCTCGTTCGGCAGCGAGCCGGCGACCAGCAGCCAAGTATATTCGGTGAAGGAAATCGAACCGACGAGATCTTTGACGAGATCATGTCCACGGACGATGATCGTCTCGGGGTTCGAGGTGCAGATCGCCTGATAGGGTGCAGACTGCTTGCCGATTTTCATGCTGATGTCCTTGATTTGAAAAGCTAGGCTGCGGCACTCGCCTTGTCGGCGAAGCGGCTGGCCCATCGGCCGAACTGGTCCATGAAGCCCTGCAGGAAGAGGCGGGTTTCGTCGTTGGTAACCTCGCCCTCCGGCGTGACCAGCCCGGGGAACAGATGGATGAAAGCCTCCGGCTGTCCCATGACGGCGACATCGAGGCAGCCGAGAATGGCGCGCAGATGCTGTTGAGCGGCGGCCGTGCCGATGCGTCCATAGGAGGCGCCGGTGATGGCCGCCGGCTTACCAGCCCAGACACTGGAATCCCGTGGCCGCGAACCCCAGTCGATAGCGTTCTTCAGCATGACGGAAACGGAACGGTTATGCTCCGGCGTCACGAAAAGCAGCGCGTCGGCCCGCGAGATCTCGGCCTTCAGGCGCTCGACCTGCGGCGGCACGCCGGCATCCAGCACTTCCTGATCGAAGATCGGTAAGTCGCGGATGATCACCCACTCGAATTCCATGTCGGGCGTATCGAGTTTCGTCAAGGCAAGCGCCAACAGCCTGTTCAGCGACGCCTGACGTGCGCTGCCGACAATGACGGCGACCCTCAATCGCGCCATGATAACCTCCCAAATCATTTTAATTTATTCGCTCAGCGAATTTATATTCGTATAATGAATTCGTAAAATCGAGGGAGTGTCAACCCCTGCGAAGAGAGGCTCTGAAAAATTCCGGAGGGTCGGAGCAGATCAACGGGTAGGGGCGGCCGTCGGTGCCAGGGAATGCAGCAGCGCTGGAAAACGTGTGAAGAGTTGCGAGAGCCGGTTCGCTGCAAGCCGCATCTCCGGAAGGCGCTGCTCGATCAGCTCTTCTGGTGTCAGCCGCGGTGTATAACCGGAACTGTTGATCGAACAGACGACGCGGCCGGTATTGTCCTTCACCGGAACGGCAATCGCCGTGATGCCGTAGTCGAGCTGGTCGACGGTGATCGAATATCCCTTGGCGCGCGTCTCGACGAGGATGTCTCGCAGTTCGGCCTCCTCGGTCAGCGTGTAGTCGGTCAGTTTCACCGGAGTGTATGTTTCGAAATAACGGGCAATCTCGTCCTCCGGCAAGGAAGCGAGCAGAACGCGGCCCATCGAGGTGGCGTAAGCCGGATAGGTGACGCCGAGCGTCGCGTTGCGGCGAACACCGCGGCTCTCGGAAAGATGGGCGATGTAGAGCACGTTCACACCGTCGAGCACGGCCATGTTGGCCGCATCGCCGAACTGCGAGGTGATCCGGTGCAGTTCCGGCGTCACCGCTTCCTCGACATTGAAAGCGTTGAGATAGGCCGAACCGAGCGTCAGGATACGCGGCGCCAGCAGAAAATGTTTGTTGTGACGGCGGATGAAGCCGAGCGCTTCCAGTGTCAGCACGTTGCGCCGGACGGTGGCGATCGACATGCCGACCTTGCGTGAAAGCTCGGCCAGCGTCATTTCGGGGTCTTTAGCATCGAAGGCTTCCAGAACGGACAAGCCCCTCGCCAGTGCCTCGACGAACTCGGGCGAATTGCTGTCGATCATCGGAATTCTCCTGCGCTTCTTTTTTCGTTCGCATACGGGATTGACAAGCGCAAGACCCGCCGCCTATCGTTATGCGAATATTTATTCGTCTAGCGAATTTTCTTGGGAGGGAAAAATGATGAAGACAAGGCGTGAGTTTCACAAGCTCGCGGCCGCCACGGCCGCAGCGCTTGCCGCCCCTGCATTTGTCGGGAGCAAGGTATTTGCACAGGACAAGCCGATCCGGGTCGGCGCCAGCGTTTCACTGACGGGGCCACTTGCCAGCACCAAGAACGGCCTGATCGGCTACGAACTTTGGCGCGACGACGTCAATGCCGCCGGCGGTCTCCTCGGCCGCAAGGTTGAACTGGTCACCTATGACGACCAGAGCAGCGCCGCCAACGTGCCGGCGATCTATTCCAAGCTCGTCGATGTCGATGCCTGCGACGTGCTGTTTTCGCCCTATGGCGCAAACCTGTCGGCGCCGGTCATGCCATTCATCAAGCAGCGCGATCTTTTCATGATCGGCATGTTCGGTCTTGCCGGTAACGACGTCGCCAAGCACGACAAATTCTTCCACAGTGGCCCCTGGGGACCGAATTCCGGTCGCGACTGGGCACGCGGTTTCTTCGATCTCGCCAAGGGGCAAGGTGTGAAGAAGATCGCCATCATCAATGCCGATCTGGAATTCTCCAAGAACGCCGCCAAGGGCGGCGCGGAGGTCGCCAAGGAATACGGCATGGAGATCGTGTTCAACCAGAGCTATCCGCCGAACACGACCGACTTTTCCTCGATGATCCGCAATATCAATGCCGGCGATCCGGAAGCGATCTTCATTGCCTCCTATCCGGCCGACAGCACCGCGATCATCCGCGGCGTCAAGGAAATCGGCATTTCCGACAAGGTGAAGATCTTCGGCGGGGCGATGGTCGGCCCGCAATACGGTGCGCTTTTGAGCTCGCTTGGGCCGGAACTCAACGGTCTGGTCAACTCGCACACCTTCGTGCCCGAGCCGACCATGCAGACCCCGGCGATCAAGGGTTTCTTCGACCGCTACACGCCGATTGCCGTCAAGCAGGGCGTCGATCCGCTCGGTTATTACATTCCGCCCTTCTACTATGTCGCGGGCCAGCTCGCCGCAGCTGCGATCACCGGCTCGAAATCGGTCGATCCGGCCAAGATGGCGGCTTTCCTGCATGCCAACAGCGTCGATACGATTGCCGGCAAGATAGCCTTCAACGAGATCGGCGACTGGAAGGAACGGCGTGTGCTGATGGTGCAGTTGCGCGGCATCAAGGGCAATGACCTCGAACAGTTCCGCAACCCGGGCCACCAGGTCATTCTCGATCCACCGTCGCTGAAGACGGGCGATCTTGCCGGTCCCTATAACAAGGCGCGTGCCAGCTAATCTCGTCAACCGATCCAGAGAGCCGGCAGAATGCCGGCTCAAGGACCTCCATATGATATCGATCGACATTCTGCTGAACGCCGTGGTGACCGGTATTCTGCTGGGCAGCGTCTATGCGTCGCTCGCCCTCGGGCTCGCCATCACCTTCGGCATTCTCCACATTCCGAATATCGCGCATCCGACGCTGGTCGTCGCTGGCGCTTTCTTCGTCTACACGCTCTCTCAATGGGGGCTTGATCCGATCGTCGCTGCGCTGATCGGCCTCGTGCCGTTCTATATCCTCGGCGTGGCGCTCTATATTTTCTATTCCCGCGTGTTCGAACGGCGAGGCGGCGCGAATGTGCTGCAGAGCTTGACCTTGTTCTTCGGCCTGTCGCTGGTCATCGAAATCCTGCTGGCGCTTGGTTTCGGCTCGGAACTCAAATCGGTCAGCGTCTCTTATATCGGCTCCAGCCTGAAGCTCGGCCTGCTCACAATTCCTTATCGTCTGTTAATCCCGGCGCTTCTCGGTCCGGTCATGATCGGCGCCGTCTGGCTTTATCTCAGCCGCACCAATTCCGGCACGGCGATCCGCGCCGTTGCGCATGAGGAACGAGCGCTGTCGATCGCAGGCCTCAATCCGGCTTCCGTCAAACGCCACGCCTTCGGCATCGCCACGGCAACCGCCGTGGTCGCGGGTGCCGCGCTGATCATGGTCGGCCCGGTCGAACCCTTTGCTGGCCGTTTCCAGATAGGTCGCGTTTTCGCCATCGTCGTGCTCGCTGGCATGGGCTCCATTCCCGGCAGCCTGGCGATCGCCGTCATCATCGGTATCGCCGAGGCGCTGGTCTCCAGCTATCTCAACCCTTCATGGTCTCCGGGTGTCGCCTTCGCGATCCTGCTGCTCGGCCTTGCACTTCGCCCGCAGGGCCTGTTTGGAGCGGCGCGATGAGAAAGACGTCCATCCTGTTCATTGCCGGTATCGTCATCGTGCTGGCGCTCGGTTTTCTCTTGCCCTGGACCGTCCGCAATCCGTTCTATTTCTTCGTCGGTTACGTGGTCCTGCAATATGTGACGATCGCCACCGGCTGGAATATTCTGGGTGGTTACGCCGGTTATATCAATTTCGGCGCGGCCGGATTCTTCGGGGCGGGCGTCTACCTGTCGGCTTTCCTGTTCACCACGTTCGGACTGCCCTTGCCGCTTTGCATCCTTGCGGCTGCCGTCTTCGGCGCCGTTCTCGGCTTGCTGATGGGTTATCTGACGCTGCGGATCCAGGGCGTTTATTTCGCTATCGCCACCCTCGGTCTCGTCGTGGTGCTGGAGACGATCGTCCACAATATCTCGGCACTCGGCGGCGCGAGCGGCATGGCGGTTTACGGCCCGCGCCCGCCGGCCTGGAGCCCCGGTCCGTCGCAATACAATTTCACCATCATGCTGGTGATCGCGGTGGCCGCCGTTTCGCTTGCGCGTTTTGTGGAAATCTCCTGGATCGGCCGCGGCCTGCGGGCCGTGCGGGCCAGCGAGGATGCCGCCGAATGCTCCGGCGTGCCGACCTTGCGGCTGAAACTTCTGGCCTGCGCGCTCAGCGGCGCGGTACTCGCTATGGCGGGTGCTCCCTATCCATTCTACACGTCCTTCGTCGAACCGGTCACCGCGTTCAGCCTGATCATCGGCCTCAACGCCATCGCCATGCCGCTGATCGGCGGCACCAAGAGCTGGGCGGGTCCGGTTCTCGGCGCGCTGCTCCTTGCCTCCGTGCAACAGATCGCCACCGTCACAATCTCGTCGGAACTCAATATCCTCTTCGTCGGTCTTGTCCTGATCGCCTTCGTGGCCTTCGCACCCGGCGGCCTCTCCGATCTCTTCGGCCGCAGGCAAGGGAGGGCGAAGTCGTGAGCGATACTATCCTTTCCCTCAAGGGTGTCGAAAAGCACTTCGGTTCGTTCCGGGCGCTCGGCCCTGTCGATCTCGACCTGCGGGTGGGAGAACGACTCGGCATTATCGGCCCCAACGGCTCCGGCAAGACGACGCTGATCAACTGCATTACCGGCGTTTACCGTCCTGATAAGGGCTCGGTACATTTTCAGGACCGCGACATTTCCCATATCGAAGCCCATAAACGCGCCCGGCTCGGCATCTCTCGTAGCTTCCAGATCCCGCGACCGTTTACCGGCATGACGGTGTTGGAGAACCTGCTCGTGCCGCTCGACTACTGCCAGGTGGACGGGAGCAAGGAGGAACGCGCGCGATCCGTTTTGGCGAGCGTCGGGCTATCGGGCCGTATCTCCGACCCTTCCGAAAAACTGACGCAGCTAGAGCTGCGCAAGCTAGAGCTTGCCCGCGCGCTGGTCGGCAATCCCGAGGTCTTGATCGCCGATGAGGCGATGGCGGGCCTTTCCGAAGAAGAGATCGACGAAGTTCTGGCGATCCTCTTTGCGCTCAACAAGTCCGGTGTCGCCGTCATCATGATCGAGCATATCATGCATGCCGTGATGCGTTTTTCGGAGCGGATCGTCTGTTTCGAAACTGGCCGCCTGATCGCCACCGGCACATCGTCGGAGATCGCTGAAAATCCGCTCGTTCAGAAGGTGTACTTCGGTGAATAGGCTGATCATCGACAATCTGTCCGCCGGCTACGGCGCCGTTTCCGTGCTCCGTGAGGTATCGCTGGAATTGAACGAGAGCGAAATGGTGGCGCTGCTCGGCATGAACGGCAATGGCAAGAGCACGTTGCTCAACTGCGTGCTGGGTTTCGTGCACGCAAGCGACGGCCGTATCCTGCTCGAATGGGATGGCAAAACCAACGATCTGACCAGGCTGCAGCCGCACGAGATCGTCCGGCTCGGCCTGTCGATCGTGCCGGAAGGGCGGCGGCTGGTTCCGAACATTTCGGTCGAAGACAATCTGAAGCTTGCCGGCAGCAATCCGCTGGTGGTCGGCCGGATGAAGGAAAACCTCGCCTATTGTTTCGAGACGTTTCCGCTGCTTCTGGAGCGCCGCAAACAGATTGCCTCGACCATGAGCGGCGGCCAACAGCAATTGCTGGCGATCGCCCGCTCGCTGATGACCGCGCCGAAGATCATGGTGATCGACGAACCGTCCGTAGGCTTGGCACCGATCGTCGTGCGCGACGTGCTGAACGCCATTACCACGCTGCGCGAAAAGAGCAATATGACGATCCTGATGGCCGAGCAGAGCTTTTTCCAGGCGATCGACGTTTCCTCGCGCGCCTATGTGCTGGCGCATGGCAGCATTCATAAGGAGTTCAAACGCTCGGATGGCGCGATTGCCCATGATGAAATCCGCCGCGCCATGCTGGGCACGGGGCACTGAGGAGGCTTCCATGGAACTCGGATTGAAGGGCAGGGTGGCGCTTGTCACCGGCGCCAGCAAGGGCATCGGCAAGGCGACGGCGATCTCGTTTGCCAGGGAGGGTGCAAAAGTCGTGCTTCTTGCCCGCACTGCAGCCGATCTTGAGGTCGTGGCGCGTGAGATTTCTTCCGAATACGGCGTGCCGGTTCTCCCGATCGCATGCGACATCACCATTGCCGACGATGTGAAACGTGCTGTGGAGACGGTGCAGAACCATCCGGATTTCGGCCGTCTGCATGTGCTGGTCAACAATGCCGGCAGCGCCATTCGCCGTCAGGACCGTCAGCTCCTCTGGGAGGACGACGACTGGCGTGCCGATCTGGAAATCAAGATGATCGGCTATCTTCGCGTCATCCGGGACTTCCTGCCGCTGATGCCGCGGGACGGGACGGGCCGCATCATCAATATCACCGGCGCGGCCGGCATCTCCACCTGGTCGCCCGCCTTGACCCATGGGCTCAACAACGCCGCGCTCAACCATGGGACAGGCTATCTGGCGCAAGATCTCGTGGCGGAGAAGATTACGGTCAATGCGGTCATCCCCGGCTTGATCGCCACCGAATGGCGGCAATATTGGGCGGAAAACGCCGGCAGCGCTACGGGCGTTTCGCGGGAGGAATTCCTCGAAAAATTCTGCAAGGAAAAGGGCATCATCTCCGGCCGCTGGGCGCAGCCACAAGAAGTGGCCGATGTCATTGTTTTCCTCGCCTCGGACCGTGCATCCTATATCAACGGCGCCAAGATCATGGTCGATGGCGGCATTCATGTGAATGCGCGCTGATAAATTGGGCCATGGCTGAGCGCCTACCGACGCCCGAACCACAAGGAGCCCGCCTTACCGGCCTTCGCGCAATCCGGAGCTCTGATAGATGCGATCGACAGCCAGCATGTTACCGATCGCGTCGGCTCCGCCGGTAATCGGCAACCTACCGGTTTCCACCGCCTCGATCATCGCGGCGAGCTGATAGTCGTAGGTCGTGCCGGCTCCAAGCGTGTGCTCGCGATAGGGTTCATCTTCGAGCCATTCGCGGATCGAGTGTCCCTTGTGCGGCAGACAAGGATTGTCGAGTTCGACAATGCCTCGTTCGCCCTCCAGCCGAAGCAGGCCCCGGAAGGGCGGACTGGCGATGTCGGCGATGACCGTGGCCGGCGTGCCGTCTGGAAACCGCATTTCCACATGCATGCTCTGATCGACGCCAAGCGGATTGATCGTGCCTTTGGCGGAGAGTATCTCCGGCTCTGCCTGCATGATCGAGCGCACCCAATGGACCGGGTAGCAGCCGAGGTCCATCATCGCTCCGCCGCCTTGAGCGGGATCGTGGCGAATCGACTTCGGATCGAAGGGAATGTCGACGTAGAATTCTGCTCTGACCGATTTCAGCTTGCCAAGACGGCCGGAGGTCTTGAGATCGAGGAGATGCAGAAAAGCCGGGTGATAACGGTCGTGGAAGGCCTCCATCAGGATACGCCCGGCGCGATCGGCTTCCGCCACCATTTCCTCCGCCTCTTCGGCATCCATGGCGATCGGCTTTTCGCAGAGTACGTGTTTGCCGGCCTTCAGGGCTGCGATTGACCACTCCTTATGACCGGCCGGCGGCAGGGCATTGTAGACGATGTCGATCTCGGGATCGGAAAGCATCGCCTCATAGCTTTCATGGGCTTTCGCGATCCCGTGCTTTTCTGCATAAGCAGCGGCTGCACCCGGCCGCCGTGAGGCGACCGCGTGAATGACCGCATCCTTGCTGCGATTGGCTGGCTGGATGATGGAGCGCGGTGCGATGCCGGCGGCGCCCAGAATGCCGATCTTGTGCATGATGTCTCTCCTCCAGGTCATGTCGAAGTTCAGTCGAAAAACGCCTTGTCATCCTCGGTGAGGTAGCGTTTGGCCTTTTCCGGCACGAGATCGACGCCCATACCGGGCCGGTCGATAACGTCGATGAAGCCGTCCTTGACGATCTGCTGCGGCAGGCCTTCGACGATGTCGTACCACCACTCCGGATCGCCGGTCGTGTATTCGAAGGCGATGAAATTGTTGGGCAATGTCGCCGAGACCTGGATGAGGGCGGCAAGTCCGAGCACGCCATTCGCGGTGCCGTGCGGCGCCATCAGGATCGAATGCAGGTCGGCATATTCGGCGATCCATTTCAGCTCGGCGATGCCGCCGACGTCAGCCGGGTCCGGGCCGACGACATTGACCGCTTGGCCTTCGATCAGTTCCTTGAAATTCTGGCGCAGATAGATCTGTTCGCCGGTATGGATCGGCGTCGTGCTCATGCGGGTCAGTTCGCGATAGACCCCGGCATTGACCCAGGGCGTGTAGTCGCCCGACAGCAGGTCCTCGACCCAGAGGAGATTATAGGGTTCGAGCATCCGCACCAGCCGGATCGCGTCCGGCAACATCCAGCCGGGGCCGCAGTCAAGCGCGAGACCGATGCTGTCGCCCGCGACTTCCTTCATCGCCGCGACGCAGTCGACGAAATGCCGGAGGCCTTTTTCGGTGATCGGACCGCGGTCCAGCGCGCCGTGGAAGGGGCTGGCATTGGGTTCGTGGTAATAGAAATCCTTCACCGCCCGCTTCATGGGCGAATGGAAGCCGATCGGTTGCTTGATGATGGTGAAACCTTCCGGCAGAGCCATCATCTTCTTCAGGTCGTCGGCCAGATCTTCCGGCCGGTGGTCGGCGAGCGGGAAGCGGATCGAGCCGTTATAGACGCGCACCTTGTCACGCACCTTGCCGCCGAGCAGCTTGTAGACGGGCACATTGGCCGCCTTGCCCGCAATGTCCCACAGCGCCATTTCGATGACGCTGACAGCCGATCCCCACGGCTTGAAGCCGCCGCGTTGGCGGATTTTCAGCATGACGCGCTCGACATTGGTCGGGTCCTCTCCGATCAATGCGTCGCGAAAGGCGAGGATATGCGTCTTCAGGTAGGGTTTCCAGGTCTCTGCCTGTCCGTAACCCGAAATACCCTCGTCGGTGACGATCCGCACGATCGGGCTCTTGCCGATGACCGCGCATTTGAGGTCGACGATCTTCATTCTGCCTCCCAGTCTGAATGTCTTTTGATTGAATGACTTAAACGGGCATCGCCTCGCTCATGGCCCGTGCCGCGTCGATTGCCGCAACGCGAATCTCCTCCATGCGGCTCGGTTCGGCGCCGGCCAGAAACGGCACGCTGATCGCGGCGACGAGCTTGCCTGAGCGGTCGAAAACGGGGGCGGCAAAGGCATGGATGCTCGGCGCGTTTTCGCCGCGGTCCTGCGCCCAGCCCAGCCGCTTGATGCGGGCGAGCTCGGTTCCGAGCCGTTTCGGGTCGGTGATCGATTTCGACGTGTAGGCGATCAGCGGCTTGGCGAGCCAAATCGCCATTTCCTCGGGCGGCAGGTGTGCGAGCAGCATCTTGCTGGCGGCGCCCGCATGGATCGGCATGCGCTGGCCGGGCGCGACGGTCAGTGCATATTCGCGACGGCCTTGCGATGCGGACAGGACGAGTATCCCCTCGGGATCGAGCACCGAAAGCTTGCTGCCTTCGCCAAGTTCGGTGGAAAGCTTATCGAGGAACGGTTGGGAAAAGGCGGCGAGATCGATATCGCTGACGCCGGCCGCCACATGCGATGCAAGCTTCAGCAGTCGTCGGCCAAGATGATAGGCGCCGGTATCGTCTCGCCGCAGCATGTCATGGCCCTGCAACGTGTTGACGATGCGGTAGATCGTCGTGCGCGGCAGGCCGAGAAGCGCGGTCAGGTCGCGGATATTGACGCCGTTCGGCCGCCGCTCCAGCGCCGCCAGAACATCCATCATCCGGTCAATCACCGGGATCGTGTGCTTGGCCGCACCGGAATCGCTCATTTGGTCCATTGCAATCTTCGCCGTTGACTTTCCAATTCTCTTCTCTCTATCATGCATTATTGAACTGTCAAAGTTCAAATATGGATTAAAGCTTGCGGCGCGCTCGAAGAGGAGGGCGCGCTCGGCGAGCCGATCTGCTGGAGGAGGCAGACATCATGGAGAGAGATACCGCAGCGATTGCGGCCACGGCCGCACGCTTTCAGAAGCTCTACACCGCTGCCGTCTACGACATTCTCGACGAGATGGGCCTGCCCAATCAGTGCATGGATCTGGAGATCCGCGGCCTCGACAAGGGCATGCGGATCGCCGGCCCGGCCTTTACGGTGGCCTGCACGCTCGATGTCCGCGAAGACCACGAATACGACAACGAAGAGGTGAAGACCTTCACCTTCTTCCGCCGTATGTATCCCGGCTGCGTGGTGCTGATCTCGGCGGCCGGCGAGCGCAAGGCCGGCCATTGGGGCGAGCTGATGAGTACCGGCTCCAAGGCCAAGGGCGCCGCCGGCGTCGTGGTCGATGGCGGCATCCGTGACGGCAATATCCTGATGAGCATGGAGAACTGGCCGGTCTTCACCCGTTATCTCTCGCCGATCGAATCCCGCAAACGCACCCGCATCAGCGGCATCGAGGTGCCGATCTCGATCTCCGGCACGCTGACCTCGCAGATCCGGGTCGATCCTGGCGATTGGATCTTTGGCGATATGGACGGCGTCATCGTCGTGCCGGCCGGCAAGGTCGAGGCGGTTCTGGATCGGGCCGAAGAGATCATGGGGATCGAAAACCGCTCCCGCAACGAAATCCGCGCCGGTGGCGATGTTGCCGACGTCTACGCCAAATACGGCCGTCTTTAACCGGAGTTATTTCTATGCTGACCATTTCCTCGATTGCCCATGTGGCCATCCGCGTCAAAGACATCGACCGGATCCTTGATTTCTACATCAATAAGCTCGGTTTTTCCGAGATGATGCGCCTCGACAAGGATGGCAAGCTCTGGCTCGTCTACCTGCGCATTACCGACGATCAGTATCTGGAAATTTTCCCGGACGGCGAAGGCGATCGTGCCGCGGAACGCGAGGTCGTCGGCTTCAATCACCTCTGCCTGGCCGTGCCGGATATTCACAAGGCGGTTGCCGAACTCGACGCGCTCGGTATCGAGCGTATCCGCCCGACCATCAAGGCGGCCGATAACAACTGGCAGACCTGGATCGAAGACCCCGAAGGCCACCGCATCGAGCTGATGCAGATGGCCGACGACAGCCTGCAGTTCCAGGCGATCGAACGCCTGAAGTCGCAGCGGAAATAGTCGCCGAGACGTCGCGTCGATCGGGAGGAGCCTCATGAAAATCGTCAAGCAGAAGATCTTCGTCGCGAACGTCTCGCGCACCAATTTCGTGTTCGTCAAACTCTATACGGATGACGGCTACGAAGGTGTGGGCGAGGCGACGCTCGAATGGAAGACGAAGACGATCGTCTCGGCGCTTGAAGAGCTGGAGCGCGTGCTGATCGGCCGCGATCCTTTCCAGGTCGATGCAATTATCGAGCAGTTGCACCGGGATTCCTACTGGAGAACGGGTGCCGTGTTCCGTACGGCGCTCGGGGCGATCGAAGCGGCGCTGCTCGATATCAAAGGCAAGTCGCTCGGCGTCCCGGTCTTCGAATTGCTCGGCGGTAAATACCGCGATCGGGTCGAATGCTACGCCAATCATTGGTTCTTCGGCGCGGTGACGCCCGACCAATATGCCGAGAACGCCCGCAAGGCGGTCGCCATGGGCTATCGCGCGCTGAAATGGGACCCGTTCGATGTTGCCGACCTCGAAATGGACCGCAAGCAGCGCCGCGAAACGATCGATATCGTCGCCGCCGTGCGCGATGCGGTCGGCCCGGATGTCGATCTGATGTTGGACGTTCATGGTCGTCTCAACGTGCCGACGGCGATTGCCATGTGCCGCGAACTGGCGCCGTATAATCTTCGCTGGATCGAGGAGCCGACGCCGCCGGAAAGCATCGATGCACTGGTGGATGTGCGGGAAAAGAGCCCCGTTCCGATCGCAGCTGGTGAGCGCTGGTACGAGCCCGGAAAGTTCCTCGAGGCCCTGAACAAGAAGGCCGTCGATATCCTGCAGCCGGACGTCTCGCATGCCGGCGGCCTTGGTGAGACCAAGCGCATTTCGCATATGGCCCACCATCATCTGATCCCGGTCGCGCCGCATAATCCGGTGGGTCCGGTCATGAATGCCATGACGCTGCATATGTCCGTGGCCATCCCGAATTTTTCGATCTTCGAGACGGTTTCGGTGGATGTGCCGTGGCGCAAGGAGCTGGTCAGGGAAACGCTGCAATTCGAAGGCGGCGCCATTCTAGCGCCGACCGCGCCAGGTCTCGGCGTCGAGCTGATCGAGGAAGCCTGCGAGCGTTATCCCTATGCGCCCTACAACGTGCCGCTGTTCGACGGCAGCATGAACACAAGCGGCGTCGCCACCGGCGCTGCCACGCTGAAGGACCGCTCGCACTCGTGATGAGCGTCTAATTGACAACCGGGCCTAACTGGCTCAAGTTATAGTTCGAATTGATGACATTCAAATATGAACTAACTGGCGCGCAAGCTAGGCATCAATCGGGGAGGCAGGCGTGAGGGTAGGACTGACGCTGTTCGGCGATCATCTGACGGAGGATGGTGCGCGTTATGCGAGCCAGCTCGGCGTCGCCGACGTGGTCATCCATCTCACCCAGTATGCCCGCAATGCCGACAACAGTGCCTATCGTGCCGGCGGCATCGTTGGGCCGATCAATGGCGACTGCATCGACGTGCCGCTCTGGACCTATGATCACATGGCAGGTGTCGTCTCGATGCTCGGGAAACATGGCCTCAAGATCGCAGCGCTGGAAAATCTCTCGCCGAATTTCTGGTCGGATATTCTTCTCGACGGCCCGAAAAAGCACGAGCAGATGGATGGCCTGAAACAGCTCGTGCGTGATGCGGGCAGGGCGGGAATCCCGGTTCTCGGCTATAATTTTTCGATCGCCGGTGTCTGGGGATGGCAGCGTAAGCGCGTTGCCCGCGGCGGCGCCATGACAGCCGTGTTTTTCGGCGAGGAATTCGACCAGCAGCAGCCCATGCCGGACGGCATGTTGTGGAACATGCGTTATCGCCCGGCTGCTTCCAATGGTGTGCCGATCGACGTCTCCGAGGCTGAGCTCTGGTCGCGGCTTGAATGGTTCCTGAAGGAACTTGTGCCGGTTGCCGAGAAAGCGAATGTGAAGCTCGCCGCCCATCCGGACGATCCGCCGGTGGAACGGCTGCGTGGCAACGCCCGCCTGGTCAACAGCCACGCCAAATACGAGCGCCTTCTGGACATCGTCAAAAGTCCCGCCAACGCGCTCGAATTCTGCGTCGGTTCGCTGCAGGAAATGGTGGACGGTGACGTCTACGAGACGACCCGCCATTTCGCCCGGCGCGACGCGATCGCCTACGTCCATTTCCGCAACGTGCGCGGCAAGGTTCCGCATTATGTCGAGAGCTTCGTGGACGACGGCGATGTGGAAATGGCCGAGATCGTCCGCGTGCTGCGCGATGAGGGTTTTGACGGCGTGATGGTCCCGGACCACGTGCCGGACCTCGATTGCCCGGCTCCATGGCATGCCGGCAATGCCTATACGATCGGCTTCATGAAGGCGCTGACGATGAACGCAGCTTCGCTCGGGCCGGCGCGTTCGCAGCGCACAGCGAGCTTTGAAGAGATGCGGAAGACAGCGACAGCATGATGAATTCCGGCGGGAGCCGGGTCTGAAGGAGGGCGGCGATCAAGCCGCATGGAGGAGGAAATGGCAATGAAACTCAAGAAACTGGCCGTCATGGCCACCGCAATGACGATGCTCGCCAGCGGTGTAGCATTCGCCGGTGACGTCACCTGGTGGACGCCGAACTTCAACGAGGCGAGAGCTCGCGAAATCGTCGCCAAGTTCGAAAAAGCCAACCCGGACGTCAAGGTCAAGCTCGAGATCACCACCTCGGACGGCCTGCCGCAGCGCGTGCTGACCGCGCTTCAGTCGGGTGCTGCCCCTGAAGTCATCGACGTGCAGCATGCCTGGATCAATGGTTATGCCCAGAACGACCTCGTTCTGCCGGTCGATGACGTGCTGAAGGATCGCGACGACTACATTCCCGCCGCGCTGGACTATGCGACATGGAACAGCAAGCTCTGGGGCATTCCGTACCGCATCGAGACCCATGCGATCATCTACAACAAGGGCGCTTTCAAGGATGCCGGCCTTGATCCGGCGAAGCCGCCGCTGACCTGGGACGAACTCGTTGCTGCCGCCAAGACGCTCTCCAAGGGCAAGCTTTCCGGCTTCGGCATTACCGGCGGCGGCGAAATGGGCAACACCATTTTCCGTTCGCTTCCCTTCATCTGGATGAACGGCGGCGACATCATTTCCGCCGACGGCAAGAAGGCGCTCGTCAACCAGCCGGCAGCCGTCGCGGCCGTGAAGTTCTATACGGACTTCTTCAAGAACAAGCAGGCGCCGGCCTCGACGCTCGAAAACGACGGCACGGCGCTTCGCCGCCTGTTCATTGCCGAGACGGTCGCAGCCTACCAGTCCGGCCAGTTCGACATCGCTTCGATCAAGAAGGAAAACCCGAAGATCGATATCGGCGTGATGCA
This sequence comes from Neorhizobium populisoli, assembly GCF_019430945.1. Taxonomy (GTDB): domain Bacteria; phylum Pseudomonadota; class Alphaproteobacteria; order Rhizobiales; family Rhizobiaceae; genus Neorhizobium; species Neorhizobium populisoli. The sequence goes on from NZ_JAHYCB010000012.1 coordinate 135,594, forward strand.
GATCCCGCATCCGGCCGACAAGAAGACCGCAGCCCTTCTCGGCGGCTGGAGCTTCGTCATTCCGAAGTCGGCCAAGAACCCGACGGATGCCAAGAAGCTGGTCGGCTTCCTGGCCGAGGCGGAAAACCAGGGCGCCCTGACAGACACCTTCCCGGCCCGCAAGTCGGCCATGTCGCTGCCGCGCTTCAGCGATCCGATCCTGACCGTCTTCAAGGAAATGTTGCCCTACGGTCGCGCCGTGCCGAACAACAAGAACTGGGTACAGATCACCCAGGCTTATTTCGACGGCATTCAGCGCATCCTGCTTGGCGATGAAGACGTGCAGAAGTCCATGGATGGTGCCGCGAAGGACATCCAGGCCCTGCTCGACCAGAAATAATACTCGGATATCCGACCGCTCCGGGGCTCAATCTCCCGGAGCGGCCACGCATCTGACTTCCCGAAGGAGCCATAGATGGACCGCAATTCGACGGGCCTTGTTTTCGTGCTGCCAGCGCTGATCGTGCTGGCCATGCTCATCGCCTATCCCGTTGCCTATACCGGCCTGTTGAGCGTCACCGATCGCCAGGGCGCCTTCGTCGGCCTCGACAATTTCAACGCTGTGCTCGGCGCGCGCGCCACGCCGCAGGCGTTCTGGAACACGCTCTGGTTCGTCGGAGGATCGATTGTCTTTCAGGTGGTGCTTGGCACAGCGGCAGCCATTCTGCTCAACCAGAATTTCGTCGGTCGCGGCATCGTGCGGTCGATCACGCTGCTGCCCTGGGTTGTGCCCGGCATCGTCGCGGCGACCACCTGGGCCTGGATGTTCCATACCGAATTCGGCATTATCAACTACATGATGACCGGCGCCGGGGTCATTCCGGAACCGATCGGCTGGCTGACCAATGGCAGCACCGTTATGCCGGTGCTGATTGCCATCAACGTCTGGAAGCTCTTCCCTTTCGTGGCGATCATGGTGCTCGCCGGCCTGCAGTCGATCCCGAACGATCTCTATGAGGCGGCTCGCGTCGACGGCGCCAATTTCTGGCAGGAGGTCTTCCACATCATGCTGCCACAGGTGCGCTCGGTCATCGTCGCGGTCACCCTGCTACTGGTCATCTGGGGCCTGAACTCGATCACCATCATCTACGCGATCACCCGCGGCGGCCCTGCCAACCGCACGCTGATCACGCCGATCCAGATCTTCCGGCTCGCTTTCGAGAGCACCAATTTCAATCAGGCGGCAGCACTTTCGGTGATGTTCTTTGCCGTCGCGCTGGTCATCGTCATCATCTACATCAAGGCGCTGGCCTCGACCCCGGGAGAGGCAAAATGAGCGACGCAAACACCCTGAAGCGCACCGGCCTGCCGCTGCCCATCACCATCATCGGCGCGGTGGTCATCGTCTTCATATGCCTGTTTCCGTTCATGTGGATGTTCGGTTCGTCGATCAAGACGCTGCCGGAACTCTACACCGTGCCGCCGATCTGGTGGCCGGAGACGCCGACATTCGGCAATTATTACAAGGTGCTCTTCGAGAGCAATATTCCGCGTTACTTCCTGAACAGTGTGATCATCTCGGTCGGCTCCACCGTACTGGCGCTGATCCTCGCGATCTTTGCCTCCTACGGGTTCGCCCGCTTCAACTTCCGCGGCAAACCGATCCTGCAGAGCTTCGTGCTGATCGGCCAGCTGCTGCCGACGGCGGCGATCATCGTGCCGCTGTTCATCACTCTCAGGGTGCTTGGCCTCGTCAACACGTTCTGGGGTCTGATCCTCGTTTATATGATCGTCACGCTGCCGCTCTCGGTCTGGATGCTGACGTCGTATTTCAAGGCGATCCCGGTGGAGCTTGAGGAGGCGGCGATCATCGACGGCGCCTCGCGGGTCGGCATTCTTTTCCGCATCACGCTGCCGCTTTCGACGCCGGGCATCGTCGCGGTCGTCGTCTACGCCTTCGTCACCACCTGGAACGAGTTTGTCTTTGCGCTCTGCTTTGCGACCGATAGTTCCGTGAAGACCCTGCCGATCGGGCTTGCAGAATTCTCGACCGAGTTCAACACCGATTGGGGTGCCGTCATGGCCGCCTCCGTCGTCATGACGCTGCCGATCGCGCTTCTGTTCTTCTCGATGCAGCGTCTCTTCGTCGGCGGCTTGACCGCGGGCGCCACGAAAGGATGATCATGACGGACGACACCATTCCCAAGCTTGGGCTCGGTACTTATGGCCGGACGGGAGACGAGGGCATTGCCGCACTTCTGAAGGCAATCGAGATCGGCTACCGCCATCTCGATACCGCCCAGAGCTATGGCACCGAGCAGAATGTCGGCGAGGCTATGCGCCGCTCCGGCCTCAAGCGCGGCGATTTCTTCGTCACCACCAAAGTCGCCGATACTCGGCTCGACAAGGCGCAGTTCGTGCCCTCGGTGCGTGCCAGCCTCGACACGATCGGCGTCGATCAGGTCGATCTGCTGCTGATCCACTGGCCGTCGCATGGGGATGCTGTGCCATTTGAGGATTATATGCTGGCGCTCGTCGAGGCGCAGCAGAAGGGTTATGCCCGCCTGATCGGTGTGTCGAACTATCCGGCTGCGCTTCTGGACAAGGCAGCGGCCCTGATCGGAGAGAATGCGCTTGCCACCAATCAGGTCGAGATCCATCCCTATCTGCAGGCGCCCAAGCTCGTGGCCCATGCGCGAAAGATCGGCCTGCAGTTGACGGCGTATCAGCCGCTCGCCAAAGGCGAGATTGCCGATGATGCCGTGCTGAAGCGTATCGCCGAAAAACACGGCGTCACGGTCTCGGCCGTCGCGCTGGCCTTCTTGATGGCGGAAGGCCACATCGTCATTCCCGCTTCGGGCAGCGAGACCAATCTCAGGGCAAATTTCGCTGCCGGCACCGTTTCGCTGGATGCGGCCGAAATGGCCGAGATCCGTAAACTCGATCGCGGTTATCGCCGTATCGATCCCGAAAAATCGCCCGCCTGGGACGACTGAATTTTTGAATGGAGGTGCCCCTTGGGCTCAGTGAACATCGCGCAGGCGCGCAAGAATTACGGTGCGCTGGAAGTCCTTCACGGCGTGTCCGTGGATATCGCCAACGGCGAATTCGTGGTGCTGGTCGGCCCGTCCGGCTGCGGCAAGTCAACGCTTCTCCGGATGATTGCCGGTCTGGAAGCGATCAGCGGCGGCGAGATCGCCATCGACGGCAAGGTTGTGAACACGCTTGCCCCGAAAGAACGCGACATCGCCATGGTGTTCCAATCCTATGCGCTTTATCCGCATATGACGGTCGAAGCGAATATGGGCTTCTCGCTGAGGCTCGGTGGTGCGCCGAGAGACGAGATCAAGACACGGGTGGCGGAAGCCGCCAAGATGCTCGGCCTCCAAGATTACCTGAAGCGCTATCCCAAGCATCTCTCCGGCGGCCAGCGGCAGCGCGTCGCCATGGGCCGCGCCATGGTGCGCAAGCCGAAAGTCTTCCTCTTCGACGAGCCGCTGTCGAACCTCGATGCCAAGCTGCGTGTGCAGATGCGCTCGGAGATCAAGCAGAACCACCAGCGCCTGAAAACGACCACCGTCTATGTCACCCACGACCAGATCGAGGCGATGACCATGGCCGATCGCATCGTGGTGATGAATGGCGGCGTGGTCGAGCAGGTCGGCTCGCCGCTCGAACTCTACGATCGTCCAAACAATCTCTTCGTCGCCGGTTTCATCGGCTCCCCGAGCATGAACATTCTCTCCGGCAGGCTGGAGAACGGCAATTTCCGGACGGCGGATAACACCACCTTCGCAGTGCCGGGCGCCGAACGTGTCGGCAACCGGGACGTCCGCCTCGGCATCCGGCCGGAGCATTTCAGCCTCGATCCGAACGGGCTTGCCGCCGAGATCGTCACCGTCGAACCGACCGGCTCGGAAACGCAGGTCGTCCTTCGGCTTGGCAGCCATGACGTGGTCGGCGTCTTCCGCGAACGCATCCTGCAGCAACCGGGCGAGAAGCTTGCCGTCGGTATCGATGCGACGCGGGTGCATTTCTTCGATCCCGAAACCGGCAAGCGACTGGAGGCCTGACATGACCGCAACTGCGATCCTGGGCGATGGCGAAGAGCTTCTGCAGATTTGCTTCGTTACCCACAAGCTCGAAGAATCGGCCGCCTGGTTTTCACAACTGACCGGGCTGCCATTGCCGCCGGTGAGCTATGCCGCCGATCCGGACAAGGCGCAGGCCGTCTATCGGGGTGGACCGCCGCGGATCGGCTGCCGCATCATGATGTTCCATTTCGCCCATATCGACCTGGAATTCATCGAGCCGGGACCGGAGCCGAGTGCCTGGCGCGATCTTCTGGAAAGCCGCGGCCCGGGCTTCCACCATCTGGCCTTCAAGACCCGCAACCTGACACGCGATACCGCAGCACTCGAAGCGGCGGGCCATCCTATGCTGCAGCGGGGCGAATTCCAGAGCGGAACCGGCCGTTACGCCTATTTCGACACCGAAGGGGCGCTTGGCGGATTGATCGAACTTCTCGAATTCGATCGGGACAAGCAGCCGCAATAGCAGTTCAGACGAGACGCGGTGCCCGTCGGGCCATGCGTTGTCGCACATGCATCGAAAGACGAAATCCATGACGTATCCGATTTCCTACCAGCTTTATTCCTCCCGCAATTTCCCACCGCTTTTCGCCCAGTTCGCTGAGCTGAAATCTTTCGGTTACGATGCGATCGAGCCCTGGCTGCCGGCCTATGAGGCCGATCCGAAGGCCTTTCGACAGGCGCTCGACGATAACGGCCTGAAATGCCATTGCTTCCACATGCCGTTGAAGGGGCTGGTCAACGAACCGAACCGCTTCATCGACATTGCGCTCACCATCGGCGCGACGATCATGATCCCGCCCTATGTGGTGCCGGAAGAGCGTGGCACGAGCGCCGAATACTGGAATGGTCTAGGGCGGCAGCTTGCCGAAGGCGCAGCACTTGCGGCGGACCACGGCCTGAAGGTCGCCTGGCACAACCACGATTTCGAGTTCATGCCCCTGGCGGACGGCTCGCGCCCGATCGACCATATTATGGCAGGCGGCGGTGAAAATGTCTGGTTCGAGATCGATTGCGGCTGGATTACCCGCGCCGGCGGCGATCCTGCAGCCGAGCTTGAGAAATTCGCCGACCGCATCATTGCCATCCAGGTGAAGGATACGATGCCGTTCGGGACGAAACAGGACGATGGCTGGGCGCCGACCGGCGACGGTATCATTGACTGGCAAAAGCTCGTGCCACTGTTCCGCAAGACGAAGGCCGAGCATATCGTCACCGAGCACGACAACCCGAGCGATTGGCGTGCCTTTGCGAAGCGGTCGATCGACTATGTTAAAAAGCTTGGCCTTTAGGTCGCAGCCAATCTCATACCGTCTTGTCGCAAGGACACAATCTTGACCGCACCTCAAACCATCGAAGAGCTGCAGATCCAGGCGGCGGAGCTCGAGCTCCCCGCATTCGATCCGCTGATCGCCTGGGAGATCGGCTGCTTCATTCAAAAGCGGGCATTGGCGGAAAACATGCCGATCGCCTTCGAAGTGGCCCGAACCGCCCATCCGCTATTCTATTTTTCCATGCCGGGCGCCATGCCCGACAATGCTCACTGGATCAGACGAAAGCGCAATGTCGTCGAACGCTTTTATCGCAGCTCGCTGATGATGAAGCTGCTTGCCGATCGAGAAGGCCGACCATTTCTGGAGCGTTACATCCTGTCGCCGGATGATTTCGTCTCAAGCGGTGGCAGCGTTCCGATCATCGTCAAGGGAAGCGGCTGCATCGGTTCCGTGACTGTGAGCGGCCTGACGCAATACGACGACCATCGTCTTGCAGCCGAGGCCATCAGGCATGTGATCGGCTGACTCGAAGAAGCAGGTCCCATTCACCGCGGGTTGGACGGCGAATGGGACGTTACTTTCCGAGACGGGCGGATACTGTTCCAACGATCAGCCGCCGGCCAGCGGCAGGATCAATACGTCGCGAGCGGGTACCTCGATCTTTCCTCCCGCAGAATCCAACGGCCAGACTGGCGCTCCGCCGCCGATGCTGCCGTGTTCTGCAGCAAGTTTCACCTCTGTCGTCTGAGCCTCCCGTGTCGGATTGACCAGCCAGAGGAAGCTGCCGGCGTCGCCCTTGTGGACACGGGCAAAGAGATTGGCATTTGAAAGCGCCGCATGGCTGGTTCTGCCGCTCCATTTGATGAGTTCGGCATAGAAGCCAGCATTCGATTTTCCGTTCGTTCGATAATAGGCGACGGAAGGATTGGTGCCTATCAACAGCGTCCGGCCCTGGCCGAACGTGTTCTCGACCACCGCCATACGGCCGTCGTCAAAATTGCCATGCGCCTTGCCGCCGGCAAGCCGGTAGGATTGCAGCAAGCCGCCGCCATCGACGGCAATGTCGCCGAATTTGAAATGGATGCGGTCGCCGATATCCGGCATGAATTCGACGGTTTCTTCCTGTGCGCCGAAGACTGTGTCGAGGCCCATATTCGGCTGCACTTGGCCGACATGGCCGCGGTCGCCGAAATAGCCGGGGCAGGCTTCGGCGATCAGCGTGCCGCCTTTCTCGACCCAGGCCTTAAGGCGAGCCGCCTGATTTTCGGTGAACATGATCGGATAGGGGAAATACAGGAAATCGTAAGCGTCGATATCATCGATATGCACCCAGTCCGGCTGCATGCCATTATCGAGGAAGGCGCGATAGGTACCCCACATGGCTTCCGGATAAGGCTTTTCCTTGCGATCGTAACTCAGTAGATATTCCCATTCCTGGGTTTCGGGAACCACAAGAATGCCGATTTCGCCGCGCACCGGCTTGGCGTCCCACAACGGCTTTTGGGCCGGATCGTTGGCCCATTTAGCCATGGCGCTCTGCATTTGCGAACGCGGCGTGCGCGAGCCGTCCATGCCATAGGCGCCAAAGGCTCCGAAGAGCGGGCCGTCGAGCAGCGGACGCCAGCGCAGATTCAGCACGCCACGGGCACCGCCCGCAAACGAGGTCATGGTCCAGATGCGGATGTCCTCCGGCTCGGCAACGCGGCCGTCCTCTTTGTCCCGGCCGATCACCTGCGGCTGCAGCCACAAGGGGCCGCCCTGACGCTCCGCGTGCCAGAAAGGCTTGCCGCGTGCAGCACCGCGGTTGATATCGACACCGTACCAAGTCTTCCAGGGCTCGGTGCCCTTGCGCGCCTGAATCCAGGTGAAGCCGTAGACCTGCACCTTGGAGGCGGCCAGCCAGTCGTCGCAGCCGTTTGCCGCCATGTTGGGGATCGAGCCGGAAATGCCGTGGGCGGCGATGACGTTCTTCTGGTCGATGGCGCGGATCGTATCGATGCGCCACTGCATCTGGTCGTAAAAATTGTCGCGTTTGAACTGCAGCCAGTCGATGCATTCCGGATAAGGCGCCATATGCACCGGCGGCTCGACATCGTCCCATTCGGCATAGCTGTAGCGGTGCCAGGCCTTGGCGAGCACTTTCAACGTGCCGTATTTCTTCTCCAGCCATTTGCGGAAAGCCGCCTTGGCATAACTCGAATAATCGACATCAGCCGAATAATTGCACTCGTTCCAGACGTCATAGCCGTAGATCGACGGATGGTCCTTGTAGCGGGTGGCGAGTGCGGTCAGGAACTTGCCGGCAGCTTCCTTGACTTCCGGGCAGTTCAGCGTAAGCGCACCGGCACCGCCACCATTGTTGGAAAAGCCGCCCGTTGCGGCCGAAACGCCCATATAGGAACCGAGCTTGGTGCCGTCGGCGTTGACCTGCAGCGCATCGGCATATTTGCGCACCGCCCAGTCCGGCACGGCGTGGATGAGTTCGGCGATGATCGTCTTGATGCCGTTCTTGGCGGCAAGATCGAGCTGCCGGTCGTATTCTTCCCAATCATAGACGCCGGGCGCTACCTCGATCGCACTCCACATGAACCAGTGGCGGAAAATATTGAGCCCGTCCTCGCCGGCGACGCCATAATCGCGCTCCCAATGCTCGCGAGGCGGGTTGGATTTTCGGAAATAGACGGCGCCGAAAGGGAATTGGATATCGTTAGGCATTGTGCTGGTCCTCTTTGTCTAAGGTCCGGACACAGCTCCGCCTTCGAGGCGAAAGCCTCTTGAAAACAGACAGAGATAGCGTCCGGAAATTCTAAAAGCCGTGGGTCTTAGCGCGATCCTCCGAAGAGGCCGCGGGTTGGGTGGTGAAGTATTTGCATGGCTATGTCCTCACGCATTCGCCGGTGCGACGAAGCGCTGACGGTGCAGCATGCGCTTGTCGCGTGGGTCGGGGTTCGGGACGGCGGAGATCAGGCTTTTCGTATAGGCTTCCTGCGGCGCAGTGCAGATCTGCTCGGCGCTACCGAGTTCGACGATCTTGCCGCGATGCATGACGGCGACGCGGTCGCAGAAATAGCGCACCACTGAAATGTCGTGCGAAATGAAGACGAAGCTGAGGTTGAGGCGCTTCTTGATGTCGAGCAGCAGATCGAGGATCTGGCTACGGATCGACACGTCGAGCGCCGAGGTCGCCTCGTCGGCGATGATGATGCGCGGTTCGAGCGCCAGCGCCCGTGCGATGCCGATACGCTGCCGCTGGCCGCCGGAGAAGGCGTGCGGGTAACGCTCCATACCCATCGGATCGAGCCCGACGAGCCGCATCAGCTCGGCGACGCGATCCTCCAAAGCCTTGCCCTTGGCGAGCCCGTTGACGATCAACGGATCGCCGATCACCTCTTTTACGGTCATGCGCGGATTGAGCGAGGCGAACGGGTCCTGAAAGACGAGGCGGACTTCGCGATGGAAACCACGCAGTTCTCGTTTGCCAAGGCTTGTGACGTCGATCTCCTGACCGTCCCTGGCGCGATAGATCACTTTGCCGGTCGTCGGTTCGACGGTGCGCAGAATGAGGCGTCCGAGCGTCGTCTTGCCGGAGCCGCTTTCGCCGACGATCCCAAGATTTTCGCCGGGATATAGGTCAAAGTTGGCGTCGTCCACGGCGCGCAGCACCGTATTGCCCGCAAGCCCGAATGTCTTGCCAAGGCCGCGAACAGAAAGGACCGGTTTCGGCATTTCCGCCGAGAACGCCGAAACCGGCTGCCGTGCCTCGGCGTGGTGGGTGAGTTTCACCGTCGAGGCAAGCAATTGGCGGGTGTAGGGGTGTACGGCGGCGTGATAGATCGCATCCACTGGTCCGTGCTCGACGATACGGCCGAAACGCATGACCGCGACCTCATCGGCCACTTCGGCCACGATGCCCATGTCATGGGTAATCAGCAGCATAGCCATGCCGCGGCTGACCTGCAGGCGCTTGATCAGGTCGAGAATTTCCGCTTGGGTGGTGACATCGAGTGCCGTCGTCGGTTCGTCGGCAATCAGGATATCCGGATCGCCGGCCAGCGCCATGGCGATCATCGCGCGCTGGCGCATGCCGCCGGAGAATTCGAACGTATAACGATCGGCCATTTTGTCGGCATTGGGAATTTCCACCTGCCGCAGCAGCTCGATCATCCGTTCGCGCGCAGCTTTCCTGTCCATCTTGCTATGCAGCCGGATGGCCTCGACGATCTGCGAGCCGATCGTGTGGACGGGCGAGAGCGAACTCATCGGCTCCTGGAAAATCAAGCCGATGCGGCGGCCGCGGATGGCGCGCATCGTCTGGCTGTCCGGGTGAAGCCCGGCAATATCGGTGATCGCATCACCATTTCGCAGCAGAATGTTGCCGCCGACGATCTGGCCGGGACGATCGACGATCTGCAAAAGCGACCGGGCCGTGACGCTTTTGCCCGAGCCGCTTTCGCCGACGAGGCAAAGTGTCTGGCCACGCTTCAGTTGGAAGCTTACCTTCTCGACCGCGTGGAGAATATGCGTGCGCAAGCGAAAATCGACGCAGAGGTCTTCGACGGAGAGCACGACGTCGTCTGGAAGGGTAGCCATCGTCACCTCCTCAATTGTCATAAGGATCGGCCGCATCGCGCAGGCCGTCGCCGAAGAAGTTGAAGGACAGGACCGCGACGACCACGGCCAGCGAGGGCCAGATCAGCAGCCACGGCGCGGTCGCGACGGTGCGAATATTCTGCGCGTCCTGCAGCAGCACGCCCCAACTGACCACCGGCGGCTTCAATCCAATTCCCAGGAAGGACAGGGAGGTTTCCGCGACGATCATGGTCGGCACGGCAAGCGTCACGACGGCAAGGATATGGCTGGTCAGCGACGGCAGGATGTGCCGGAAGATCAGCCGTGCCTCGCTCGAGCCGTCGAGCTTGGCGGCCGTTACGAAGTCTTCGCCGCGTAGCGCCAGGAAACGGCCGCGCACTTCCCGTGCCAGGCTCGTCCAACCGAGAAACGAGACGATGATGGTGATGACGAAATAGACGCTGAGCGGCGACCATGTGATGGGAATGGCGGCCGCCAGGCCCAGCCATAGCGGAATGGTCGGCATGGCACTGATCACCTCAATGACGCGCTGGATCACCGTATCGACCCATCCGCCGTAGAAGCCCGAAATCGAGCCGAAAACGACGCCGAGAATGAGCGACATGGCGACGCCGACGAGGCCGATCGACATGGAGACACGCGTGCCATAGACCAGCCGCGAGAAGACATCGCGACCGAGGCGATCGGTGCCGAGTAGGTACATCGGATCGTTGAGATTGATCGGACCGATCAGATGCCGGTCCATCGGGATCAAGCCCCAGAGCTGATAGGCTGGGCCTTTGACGAAGAAGCCGATCGGCACGACCTTGTTGTCGTCGACCACGAAAGTGCGGCGCAGCGCCACTTTCTCGATCTCGATCTTGTAGCCCTTCACATGGAAATTGAACTCGCTCGAACCGTCCGGCCTGGTAACGAAGAAGCTGATCCCCTGCGGCGGCGCATAGGTATATTGCGGCTTGGAAGTCGAGGGCAGGGATGGGGCGATGACCTCGGCGAAGAGGCCGACGAAATAGAGGAAAAGAATGATCGCGCCGGCAAGCATCGCTACCTTCTGGCGCACCAGCTTGCCTGCCACCAGCCGCCACGGGCCGACGGCTGCGGTGGAGACTGTCTTTCCCTGTTTCAACGGGCTGATCGAGGGGCCATCGACGATGACGAGCGAAGGTTCTGAGGCTTTTCCCATCGTTTCGTGAATTGTCATCCGCCGCTCCTCAATTGAACCGGATGCGCGGATCGAGCAGCGCAAGCAGGATATCGGAGAGAAGCATGCCGACCAGCGTCAGCGCCGAAAGGAGCAGGATGAAGCTGCCGGCGAGATACATGTCCTGCGAGATCAGCGCCCGGAAGAGCAGGGGCCCTGCGGTCGGCAGGTTGAGGACGATGGCGGTGATTGTCACGCCGGAGACCAGATGCGGCAGGACCCAGCCAATCGCCGAGACGAACGGGTTGAGCGCGATGCGCACCGGATATTTGAGGATGACCTTGTATTCCGGCAGGCCCTTGGCACGGGCGGTGACGACATAAGGCTTGTGCAGTTCGTCGGTCAGGTTGGCGCGCAGGATGCGGATCAAGGCCGCTGTGCCCGAGGCGCCGATGATGATGATCGGGATCCACAGATGCGCCAGGAAATCGCCGACCTTGGCAAGGCTCCAGGGCGCCTCGGCATATTCCGGAGAATTGAGGCCGCCGACACTCAGGCCGAGATATTTATACGCGAGATACATCAGCGTCAGCGCCAGGATGAAGTTGGGCACCGCAAGCCCGATGAAGCCGAAGAAGGTGAAGACGTGGTCGCCGACCGAACCGCGACGGACGGCCGAATAGATGCCGATCGGTAGCGCGACGATCCAGACGAACAGCAGGCTGAGCAAGGAGATGACGAGCGTCGAGCCCATCCGCGCCCAGATCAGATTGGCGACGGGCTGGTTCCATTCGAAGGAGTGGCCGAAATCGCCACGGCTCACGATGCCCCAGATCCATTTCAGATATTGGAGATAGAACGGAGCATCCAGTCCATATGTTTCCCGCAGCCGCTCGATCTGGGCAGGGTCGACCGCCTGGCCGCTGTCGCTCATCGTCGCGATCATCGAAGTCAGATAGTCGCCGGGCGGCAACTGGATGATCAGGAACGCGATCAGCGACATGCCGAACAGGGTCGGGATCATGTATAGGATTCGCCTGACGATATAGGCCAGCATCGGAATGGTTCTCCTCCCGTTGAAAGCGCCGCCGCTCGAATGGTTCGCGGACGCTTCGTCGGTTCTTCATTCACCTTCGGCCCCTCCAGGCCAAAGGCGCTCCTCCCTCGCCACCTCATTTCCAACTGAGGTGCAGCACCTCCAGCCGGTCGATACCAGACACCTCCATGATCGCCCGGCCATCCTTGACGCTGAAGTTCGCGGCGCGGTCGGCCACCACGAGCCAGGCCCGCGCCACCGACTTGCCGTTTGGAATGTCCACCGAAACCGTCTGGCCCGCCAGAGGGTAATTTTCGCGGATCGGACCCTTCATCATCATCGGGTTGGTCAGGTTGAACATGCTGAGCGCGATGCCGTCTTCATTCTCGCGCAGAGCCAGATCGATGACGCCCGGTCCCTCGACCGCAATGCGCGATGACTTGCCGAGTGCCCAGCGCACCGCATTGGCGATCAGCCGGCCGTGATCGACAGCGAACACTTCCCAGAAAATCTCGCCGATATTCCAGGGGATATAGACCGTGCGGCCGCCTTTGCCTGTCTCGCGCGCCACGACGGCGGCACCTTCCGGGTCTTTTCGCGGATATACCTCTTCCATCGGCAGGTCCGGAAAATCCGGAACATAGAGGAAAGGTGTTTCCACATTGCCGGCTGTATCCACATGGATCAGCCGCGTACCGCCCATGATACGCGCCGCGCCGTCAAAACCCTGATTGACCGGATGATCGCCGAAGAGCGCCACATAGGTATTCTTGACGATGCCACGCGGGCCGGAGGCGAACTTGATGCCCAGCGTATCGGCTAGGCCGAATTCCGGTCGCGTCTTGCCGTTCTCATCGCGCAGCGAAGTCTCATAGGCCGCCACCACGCTGCCGCCGCGTTCCACGTAAGCGCGGATCGCTTCGTTCTGTGCATTCGAGAGGCATGAGGCGTTGGCGAGGATGACGACCTTGAAACGATCGAGATTTTCTTTGGTCAGCACCTGGTCGGAAAGCAGCTCGAACGGCAGTCGAGCTTCGACAAGCGCATGATAGAAGCCGAGATCGTGCTTTTCGGCACTGTGCCGGTCCTCCGGCGCCCAGTGGCGAAGCGTTGTCGAAGGATCGATCACGGCGATTTCCGCGGTCGGCTTCATGCTGTTGATGACCGGCTCGACCGCTGCCTGCAGGCCGAAGGCTTCGGCGACCGGCTCCACCCAGCGTTCGTCCGGCACAACGCCGTTGAACTTGGTGAACCAGCCGTAGAGCCCGTGGGTCGTGCCGTTATTGATCCAGAGCTGCATTTCCTCGCCGGAGGTGACGGCATCCTTCCAGCGGTATTCTTCCTCCGGGCCGATCGAGGTGATCAGCACGACGGGGCGGTCAGGAAAGCTGGCGCGGATGCGCTTGCCGTTGCGGCCGGCTGACCAGCCGACTTCCAGACCCTTGCGGCCCTGATGGTCGACGACCAGGAAGGGGCAATGCTTGGTGATGACGGAGAGATCGAACTCCATCAGCGACGCGCCGCTCATGTTCGGGATGAAGCTCGAATTCGGGCGGATCGCCTTCATCGCGTCGTCCCATTGGGCGATCATGTCGGTCAGCACCTGGCGGCGCCATTGCAGCCAGGCCTGCCATGCTGGGTCTTCCGCATCCGCCTTTTTCGGCAGGGCATAACCGAACATGTCCTTGAAGCGGCGGGCGCTGTTTTCGCTATAGTCGACACCGTGGCCCTGCCAGCGGTTGGCAAAGATCGCGTCGATATCGTATTCGCGCACGATCTCCTTCACCACTTCCGGCATGAAGCCAGTATTGTAATCGCCATAGGCATTGGTGACCCAGACATCTGGATAGGCCCAGTGGCGGCGCGGACTGCCGTCGGCATTGACCATCACCCATTCCGGATGCGCTTTCGCCGCATCGTCATGGATCGCATGCGGATCGACACGAGCCATGACATGCATGTCGAGCTTGCGCGCCGCATCGACCAATGCGCCGAAAATGTCCTTGTCGCCCAGAAATTTGGAGACGTAGTGATAGGGCACCTTGCTCGGGTAATAGGCGATGTAGCCGCCAGCGCTCAGGCAGACAGCATTCGACTTGGTGCGCTTGAATACATCGACCCAGAAGGCCGGATCGTATTTCTCCGGATCGTCTTCCACAAAAGTCAGCTGCGTCCAGCGGGTCGCGGTCTTGTACCAGTCGGGAGTACGCAGAGTGTCGGCGTTCGGTCGTGTGGCCTCAAGCATGGCATTCATCCAATTCATCGGCAAAGGAAATCCCATGGCGCCGGCCGGTTAAAACCGGCGCCCGGAAAGCTGTACGAAACAGCTAGAGATGTCAGACCTTGTAGAACTGCTCCGGCATGGTCGGGGCAGGGGTCGGCCAGCCGAACGAGTTCGGCATGGTCATGGTGATGTTCTTCATGTTGTTCTTGACGATGCCGTAACTGTCCGGCGGCTGTGAAATGCCGAACACGTAGAAGGTCTCCGCGGCGCCCTGCAGAATCTGTTTCATGACTTCGCGCTGGCCCGCCTGATCGGAGGTCGATTTCAGCTTGTCGTAGAGGGCAAGCTGTTTCTTGGTATCCTCCGGCGGTTCTTCGGCATTGGCATTCTTCGGATCGAGATACCAGAGCTGCCAGGCCGGGGCATACATCGCGTTATTGTCGGTCGGCACATAGTAGCGCGGATCGAGCATGGCCGCGACACCGCCATTGGCGCCGAACTGGTGGGCGGTGGCATCGAAATCGCGACCCTGGCGGACGCGGGTTTCCCACAGCGAACGGTCCATGGTGCGCATCTGGGCATCGATACCAACCGCCTGGAACATCGGGATGATCAGTTGGAACAGGTCGAGGAAGATCGGGCGGGCCTGGTCGATCTCGAAGATGATCGTCAGGCGGCGGCCTTTTTCGTCCAGACGGAAGTTCTGGCTGTCGCGTTTCGGAACCAGCTCGTCGAGCATGGCATTCGATTTGTCGACGCTGTATTCCGTATATTGCTTGGCGAGCTGCTCGTTGTAGAGCGGATCGCCTTCCTTGATCGAAGGCTGGGCCGGCGCGCCCTGGCCGACAAGCACCGCGTCGATCAGCGATTGACGATCGAGCGCCATCGACATTGCCGCCCGGAACTTCTTGTCCCGGAACAGTTTTCGCTTCGTCTCGTCGTTGTGGTTCAGGTTGAAGATGAAGTTCATGACGTTTGCCTCGGTCGAGGTCAGCGTATAAAAATCATAACCGCCCTGCTGGCGCGCGTCGTAGAGCACCGACTTGTTGTTCGGCGTGGCGATATACTGGTCCATCAGGTCGATTTCGCCCTGCATGCATTTCAGCAGCAGCACCTGGGGATCCGCCACCATCTGGTAGACGATACGATCCATATAGGGCAGCTGGTTCCCTTCGGTATCGACCTTCCAATAGTAGGGATTACGCTCGGCTACGACCCGCTCGGTATTTTCGCCGGGAGCGATGGTGAAATACCAGGCGTTGAGCGTCGGCTTTTTCGACGAATTCAGGAAGAAGGTATTGTCCTCCTGGAAGCCGGAAGCGGCCTGAAAGGACGCGATCCACGACTGGAACCCACGCGTCTTGGCAAGCTCGTCGGCCTTCGGATTGTAGTCGATATGGAACTGTTCGAGATAATGTTTCGGGCAACGGGTTGTATGGTCCCAGTTGGACCAAGCAACTTGCAACGCAAACATACCGTTAGGTTTATCGAAGATCACCTTGAAGGTCTGTTCGTCGACGATTTCCAGCTTGGCCGGTTTGCCGCCCTGCTTCCAGTGACCCTGGCTGGTGACTGCGACGCGCTTGTCGGTGAGCACGGTATCGTACCAGAATTTGACGTCCGCCGTCGTATAGGGATGGCCGTCCGACCATTTCATGCCCTTGCGCAGCCGGATCGTATAGACGGTCGAATCCGCATTGCCGTCGAAGGCTTCCGCGACATTCAGCGTCACGCCCGACCAGTCTGGCGTATAGCGCAGCAATGGTTCGTAGGCCTGATATCGGAACAGCATGGACAGCGATCCGCCGCCCACAAGCGCCAGTTTCCAGTCGCCGCCGTATTTTCCGATGCTTTCGACAGGCTTGATGACGAGCGGGTTTTCCGGCAGCCGGTCCTTGACCGGCGGCAGACCGCCACTCGACACTTTTGGCTTGAGAATATCCGCTTCCTTGTAGCTGGCAGCGGCAAGGGCCGGCAGGGCCGGCAAAATCAAGGCGGCCGAGGTCCCGGCCAGAAACGCACGACGTTTCAGCGTGATCATCAGTGTCTCCTCCACAAATCCACGCCCAAACTGCTGCTTTTTCTCTCTTCAGGCTTGGATAATCCAAAGGTCTCACTCGAATACTGTTAGGTAAAGTGTTATGTTGCTTTAAGTAGGAATTTTATGTTGTGCGTCGCAGCAGTTTGGTGCGGCACGACCGATGAGAGGGCTATATGGGCAAGCGAGGGCGGGTGACGTTAGAAACGATCGCCGCGGAGGTTGGGCTCTCCAAATACGCGGTATCCCGATCACTCGCCGGCAAGAATGGCGTCAGCGAGGAGACGCGCGAGCGCATTCGCGAGACGGCGCAAAGGCTGGGTTATATCAAGCCGGCCAATTCGTCGGTATCAAACGAGATCGCAGTCGTCTTCCACGACCATGACTCCGTCAACAGCGAACTCTACATGCAAATCCAGAACGGCGTTCAGGCCGAAGCGCATCGGCAGGGCATGAGTCTGCGGATACGCTGGACACATAACAAGGGACAGCTTGCGGAGATGGCCAAGACCTGCGCCGGTCTCTTGCTGGTCGGCCCCCACGACCGCGAAGCCGTTGATGCAGCGGTGGCGACGGGAATTCCGATTGTCCGCTTCGGCTGGGTCGATCCGCTGGAGGATGCCGATCAGGTGTCCGGCACTGACCACGAATCCGGACAGGCCGTGCTGCAGTATCTGATCGATCTCGGTCATCGCGAAATAGCTTATGTGTATGGTGTGCCGGGATATCGCGGACGGCGCGAGCGCTTTTATGGCGCCCGCGAGATTGCCGAACGGTATAGCGATGCCAATCTCCATGCCATGCAGTTTGAAGAGCAGGGCGGTTTTGCAGATGCGTATCGTGCCCTGAAGGCGAAGGGTGTTCAGCCCACGGCTTTCTTCTGCGCGCATGACGGATTGGCCCTGACCGTCATTTCGGAACTGCTCGGGCAAGGCTACCGCATCCCGGATGACATATCGGTCGTCGGTTTCGGCGATTTTTCCGCGGCAACCCAAATCTCGCCAGCGCTGACGACCGTGAAGATGGAAGGCCAGGAATGTGGCGCGGTGGGATTGCGTCTACTGGTCCAGCGGATCGAAAACCCGCGCCTGCCCGGCATGCCGGCGTGCCGCATCTACATCGCTTCGCACATCGTGGAGCGCCGCTCATCCGGACCACGCCGTGATAGATCAAAGTCAACGGAAGTGCCGCTCGATAGTCGCAGGCAGCATCAACAACGACCAACTCATGAGGCCGCTGCCATCGCAGATGAAGAGGCGATCGAATTCAATCGTCGGATGTGGCCGACTGATCCGCGGAACTGACGTCGATTGCCACACTGCTGGACAGCCTGTTCAGGTCTTCTGAAATCGCGACCGCTGCAGATTTGAGAATTGGCACATAGCGATCTCGTGCCTCCTGCTCTGAACCAAACGCGGCCTTGAAATAGGTCAGTCCCAGGCTGGCAAGCACCCGGCCGCTTTTGGCTATGATCGGCACGGCAATCGTGTCCGAATTGCGTGGTTCGACGGTTGAGGAACGTGTCGCGTAACCGTTGCTACGCACTTCGTTCAGCAGGCGCAGAAGTTTGTCCTGGTGGTGGCTCAGCGCATTTTCCGGATTGTCGGATTTCTGCAGGATGTCGATCATGACATTGCGGTCTTCGCCATCGAGAAAGGCAAGATAGGCAAGCCCCATCGCGCGGGTGAGCATGCACAGGCGCTTGTTGACCGTGCTGTGGAAGGGCGAAATCAGGCTGTCGGGCACCGTGCTGAAGCGGATGATCATGTCGTCGTAATCCGGCAGGGCAATGGCGACTGGCCATTTGTGCTTGCGGGTGATGGCGATCGCCCACGCTCGGCCGGCCTCGACGACCAGAGGCCCCTTGTGGAAACCGGAGCTGAGCGATGTGACGAGCGCGCTCACCTGATAGCCGCCTTGCCGCGTGTCGTTCTCCACGTAGCCTGCCTCCTCCAGCGTTCGCAGGATGCGCACTAGCGTTGGCTTGGGCAGTTTCGTGCGGGCATGAAGCTGCGCAATCGTATTGATCGGCTGCTGGTTAAGCTCCTGCAGCACGTTCATCGCGCGTTCTATGGCTCTAATGGTCATGGGTCCTCCTCCCAGACTGTCCGCCAAGCCATTCCGGCTCGCGAAACGATAGAGACGATAGGTTGTCGCCGGACCAAGTCAAGTTCTAAGGCTGCCTTAGATGCAAGGAGGATGAAGTTCATGGCTTCGACAGAGGATACGAAACGCAACCGCGAGGAAGTTCGCCGACTGATCGCCGGTATTGATGACGCCTTGGCGGCAAGCCTGTTGCGCGGCGCACTGGATCTTCACGTGCATTCCGGGCCTTCGACGATGCCGCGCCAGCTCGATCACCTGGAAGCGGCCGAAGAAGCGGCGGCGGCGGGCATGCGTGCTGTGCTGTTCAAGGATCACCATTATTCCGTGGCGCCGTTCATTCCCCTGATGGAACGGGTGCTGGGGGATCGTGGCCTTGCCATGTATAGCGGCCTCGTACTCAACAATTCGACCGGCGGCTTCAATCCGTTTGTCGTGGATGCACAGTTGAAGATGGGCGCCAAACTGATCTGGATGCCGACGGCGCAGGCCGCCAACCATATCAGAAGCGCCCATCGCAAGGTCCGGCTCGCCTCCAATGTCGAGCTGAAAAACTCGCCGGCGCTGAGTGTCGTCGACGGGTACGGAAATATTATCGACGAGGTGAAACAGATCCTAGACATGATCGCCGAGTTCGACGTGATCCTGTCTTCCGGCCATCTGCATGTCTGGGAAATCTGGCAGCTGTTCG
The DNA here is from genome assembly GCF_019430945.1 of Neorhizobium populisoli. GTDB lineage: Bacteria > Pseudomonadota > Alphaproteobacteria > Rhizobiales > Rhizobiaceae > Neorhizobium > Neorhizobium populisoli. The sequence continues at coordinate 154,761 of NZ_JAHYCB010000012.1, forward strand.
AGGAAGCGAAAAAACGCGGGGTCAAGCGTCTCCTCATCAACCATCCGATGTACGGCTTGCACTTCACCTACGACGATATCCGCGACCTGGCCGCCATGGGTGCGCTGGTCGAGCAGTCGGCCGGCATGTATGTCGACAGCCGCTTCAACGCCTATTCCCCGCAGGAACTCAAGGAGCACATCCTTGCCGCCGGTGTTGCACACTCTTCGATCGGCTCCGATCTGGGGCAGGTCGATAATCCGACCCCCGTGGAAGGTATGCGGCAGGCCATCAAGCTCTGCCTGGCACTCGGCTTCAGCGAGGCGGAGGTTAGGGCCATGGTTTCGGATAATCCAGCCCGACTAGTCGGTCTGAGCGATTGACGCGGCGACGGGTCCGAGCTGGTGCAAGTCATTGAAATCGAGAGGCCGGGTGGTCCGGAAGTGCTTCGGATCGCCGATCGCCCTCGGCCGCAGCCAGGCGCTGGCGAGGTGTTGATCCGGGTCGTTGCGGCAGGCGTCAATCGGCCGGATGTACAGCAACGACGCGGGCTCTATCCGCCACCGCCCGGTGCATCGGATATTCCCGGGCTTGATGTTGCGGGGCTCGTTGAGGAGGTCGGTCCCGGCGTCGAAACCCTGAAGCCCGGAATGCCGGTCTGCGCGCTGGTGAATGGCGGCGGATATGCGGAGTTCTGTGTCGCGCCGGCCGTGCAGTGCATGCCGGTCCCGAAGGGGCTGAGTTTTATCGAGGGTGCGTCGCTTCCGGAGGTCTTCTTTACCGCCTGGAACAACCTGATCTGGCTGGCGCGTCTCGGCGAGGGGGAAACGCTGCTGATCCACGGCGGCACGAGTGGTGTCGGCATGGCCGGCATCCAGATCGCCAGGCATCTGCGCGGGGCAAAGGTTTTTGCCACCGCGGGCAGCCCGGAGAAACGCGACGTCTGCTTGGCGATCGGTGCCAAGGCGGCGGTGGATTATCGCGGTGCCTGGGACGAGGAAATCCGCGCGCTGACCGATGGCGCCGGTGTCGACGTCATTCTCGACGGACAGGCCGGGCCGAATACCCAACGGCATCTCGATCTCTTGAAGGCCGATGGCCGGCTGGTCTTCATTGCCAGCCATGAGTGCGAGTCCGCCGAGGTCAATATCAGGTCGCTGGTGCGCCGGCGTCTGACGATCACGGGTTCGACACTGCGGCCCCGATCGGCGGAGTACAAGGGCCGGCTGGCGCGCGAGCTTGTCGCACAGGTCTGGCCGCTGATCGAGGATGGGCAGATCAAGACGCATATCCACGAACCCGTGCCATTTCATCAGGTGAGGGATGCTCACGCCATTCTCGACGAGAACCGGCAGATCGGCAAAGTCGTGCTGGTCGTCGACCCGGCGATGGCGCCAGCCGTGCCCGAACCATGTCGGCCATTCTAGGGGACGAGAGATCAAGATGACCGAACAACGCCCGAATTTCACAACGTTTCGCGAACGCCTTGTTGCGCGGGAGCGGATGCTGGGAACCTTCCTGAAACTGCCGACGACCCAGGTGATCGAAATACTCGGGCATATCGGCTACGATTTCGTCGTCATCGACCAGGAGCATGCGCCTCTCGATCGTGGAATAACGGACCTGATGATCCTGGCTGCCCGCGCTTCCAATATTGCGCCACTGGTGCGGGTGCCAGAATTCAACGCAGCGAGCATCCTCTCCGCACTGGATTGCGGGGCGATGGGGATCATGGTTCCGCATGTGAACTCGGTGGAGAAGGCGCAGGCCGTTGCGCAAAGCTGCCGGTATGCCGGTGGCAGCCGCGGCTTTGCAGGACTTACCCGTGCAGGCGCTTGGGGGAGTTTCACTGGCGTGCAGCATATGGCTTTGCAGGACAGACAAGTCGCCTGCGTCGTGATGATCGAGGATCAGGATGCGATAGAACATGCGGAGGCGATCGCACGTGTCGATGGGATCGACGCCCTGTTTATCGGCCGTGGCGATCTGACCGCCTCCTTCGGTAACGATCCGGATGCCGCAAAGAAGGTTGCCGAAATCAGCGCAAGAGTTGCGGCCGCGGCTCAAGCGGCCAATGTCCCATTGCTGATGCTGCCGACGAACAAGGACGACTTCGAATTCGCCAAAGGGCTTGGCGCCAGCGCCATGCTGCTTTCAAGCGACCACGGGTTCATCCGTTCCGCAGCCGCCAAGGCGCTCAAGGACTTTGCGGACTGATTGTTCGATTGGAGGAGAATGTGACTGCTATCGATATCCCCGCGCTCCGTATCCCCAAAGTGGCGGTCGTCACCGGAGGAAGCAGCGGGATCGGCCGCGCTACCGCAGCGCGTCTGGCCGAGATGGGCTCGACGGTTGTCGTCGGTTACAACAGCCGGCCTGACGCAGCGAATGACGTGATCAGCGGTCTTCAGGGCAGCGGTCATGTCGCCATGCGCATCTCGATCGACGATCCCGTCTCGATCGATACGGCTGTTGCCGCCGTGAAGGAACGGTTCGGCAGTATTGACGCGCTCATCAATTCCGGTGGCGCGACCACGCCGGTTCCTGCCGGTGATCTGAACGGGCTTACCGACGAAATCTTCGACCGGACCGTGATGCTCAACCTGCGTGGGCCCTTCGCGACGATCCGCGCGTTTCGTCCGTTGCTGGAACGCGGTGACAATGCCGCCATCGTCAACGTCTCGTCGATCGCGGCGCGGACGGGGATCGGCAGCAGCCTCGCCTATCTCGCAGCAAAAGGCGGGCTGGATTCGCTGACGATCGCGCTTGCCAAGGTGCTGGCGCCGAAGGTCAGGGTCTTTTCCGTGTCGCCGGCCGGAGTCGATACGGATTTCGTTCCGAACCGCACCCGCGAGCAGCTGGAAAAGGTTGCCGAAAGACTGCCGCTAGGGCGGGTTACGACGCCTGATGACGTGGCGCGCGCTGTGATTGCCTGCATCGTCAACCTGACGAGTTCGACCGGGATTATTGTGCCGGTGGATGAAGGAAGGCATTTATAAGGTTGCCTTCCAAGCCGGCTTGTTGTCGTCTGGCGAAACGTCTTCGAGAATGCGTTGCCAGTCATGTCCAGCCCTATAGTGTCGATGAGATCCCTTACCTCTTTGACGCCAGCAGCAATGAACGGAACGATGGAAAAACTGAAGTTTTACATAGACGGCCGATGGGTCGATCCTGCCGTTCCGGCAAGTATCGGGATTACCAACCCGGCGACCGAGGAAACGTTCGCACGGATCAGCCTCGGTGCGCGCGAAGACGTGGACAGGGCGGCACGGGCTGCCAGACGCGCTTTTGCAGTCTACAGCGACACCAGTGTTGAGGAGCGGCTGGGTTATCTCGAAAAGATCATTGCCGGGTTTCGGGCACACCTGCCGGAACTGGCAAAGCTGATGACGCTGGAGATGGGATCGCCGATCACCTTCTCGACCGAACGCCAGGCGACCGTCGCGCTCTTCCATTTCGAGGAAGTGGTGCGGGTGCTTTCGATTTACGATTTCGAGCACCGGATGGGCAATGGCATCGTCCGCCGCGAGCCGATCGGCGTTTGCGGTTTCATCACGCCGTGGAACTGGCCGTTGAACCAGGTCGCCTCCAAGGTCGCCCCGGCGCTTGCGGCCGGCTGCACCGTGGTCCTGAAGCCGAGCGAGATCGCGCCGCTGAGCTCGATGCTGCTTGCGGAGATCATCGACGCGGCAGGCCTGCCGCCCGGCGTCTTCAATCTGGTGAACGGCGACGGCCCGACCGTCGGCGAAGCGATTGCCGGTCATCCGGAAATCGACATGGTGTCCTTCACCGGTTCGACGACCGCCGGCATCAAGGTCGCGAAGCTGGCCGCCGATACCGTCAAGCGGGTCGCTCAGGAGCTTGGTGGAAAGTCCGCCAACATCATCCTGACGGATGCCGATCTTGAAGCCTCAGTCGAGGCCGGCGTGCATGCCTGCTACACCAATGCCGGCCAGAACTGCCAGTCGCCGACGCGCATGCTGGTGCACCGCTCACAACGCGAACAGGCATTCGACGCAGCCCGTAGGGCCGTCGACAGCATTCGTCTTGGTGATCCGCTCGACCCGAAATCGACGATGGGGCCGCTCGTCAGCCAGCAGCAGTTCGACAAGGTCCAGAACCTGATCCAGACCGGCCTTGACGAGGGTGCGACGCTGGTGGCCGGCGGGCCATGCCGCCCTGCCGAACTGAACCGCGGTTATTATGTGCGCCCCACGGTGTTCGGCGACGTGACGCCCGACATGACGATCGCCCGAGAGGAGATTTTCGGCCCCGTTCTGTCCATCCTGAATTACGACACGGAAGACGAAGCCATTGCGATAGCCAATGATACGCCCTTCGGGCTGGCGGGTTTCGTGCAGTCGAAGGACGTCGATCGCGCCCGCAAGGTTGCCAACCGCATCCGGGCAGGGCGCGTCTACCTGAATGGCGCCGGCTTCGACCGCAGCCTGCCGTTCGGCGGTTACAAACAGTCCGGCAACGGGCGTGAGTTCGGCCTGTTCGGTTTCGAGGAATATCTCGAGGTCAAGGCGATCCTTGGCTACCCTGCTTGAGGGGTGACCTGCATCGATTTCGGCAGGAGGAGCCGGATCGGTTGCATGACCTATCGTTTGCATCGACCTGAAGCATAGGTCGAGTTTCTGTCCGCATTTTGGGAGGTTTGCCGATGAAGATCGGTCAAGACAGTATATTAGGGCTCTTTTTTGCCGTCACCGGCTGCGTGGCGCTCTGGATCGCAATCCAGTATCCTTTCGGGACAGCAGGGCGAATGGGGCCGGGCTATTTTCCGGTCATCATCTCGAGCCTCCTCGTCGTGACCGGCATCTGCGTCGTCATCCGATCGATATCCGCATCGGGCGATGCGTTTCCGGCGATCAATTTGAAGGCACTGTTCATGGTGCCTGCGGCCGTCGTGGTCTTCGGCCTGGCGATCGAGCCGCTCGGTTTTCTGCCAGCCGTCCTGCTGCTTCTCGTCCTCAGCGCGGCAACCAGCGTCAAATTCCGTTTCGACTGGAAGGCGTCTGCCGGCGCACTGGTTTTCTCCGGACTATGCACCGTTCTTTTCGTCAAGCTGATCGGGCTGCCCATACCTATACTCGGCACCTGGCTGCAATAACCAACGCATCGTGAGCCTCGACATGGATATATTCAACGGACTTATGCTCGGCTTCTCGACCGCGACGACGTTTGGGAATTTTCTCTATTGTTTCCTGGGCGTACTGCTCGGAACGGCTGTCGGTGTGCTGCCGGGCCTCGGGCCGATCGCCACCATTTCCATGCTTCTGCCTTTCACCTTCGGCCTTCCGGTGGATACGGCGCTGATCATGCTGGCGGGCATTTTTTATGGCTCGCAATATGGCGGGTCTACCACTGCCATCCTGATGAACCTTCCCGGTGAAGCGTCTTCGGTCGTCACCACGCTTGATGGCCATGAGATGGCAAAGCAGGGCAAGGCGGGCAGGGCGCTCGCGGCGGCGGCCATCGGCAGCTTCTTTGCAGGCACCGTCGGTACGCTTTTCATCGCCATCGCGGCGCCGCTGCTCGCAGGCCTTGCGCTGACCTTCGGACCCGCGGAATATTTCTCGCTGATCGTTCTCGGGCTGATCACGTCCATGGTGCTGGCCAGCGGTTCGCTGCTCACAGCCCTCGGCATGGCCCTCTTCGGAATGATGCTCGGCATGATCGGAACCGACGTCAATTCGGGCGCCGCTCGCTTCACCTTCGGCACGCCGAACCTGCTCGACGGACTGGATTTCGTCGTGGTGGCCACCGGTGTTTTCGGCCTCGGCGAAGTTCTTGCAAATCTCGAGAATGAGCGCAGCCGCTCCGCCGGGATCGCTCAGGTCAGCAGTCTGTTTCCGACCCGCGAGGACTGGAAACGCATGGCCGCGCCGATCCTGCGCGGCACCGGCATAGGTGTCCTGCTCGGCGTGCTGCCGGGGGCAGGGGTGTTGCTCGCGTCCTTCTCGGCCTATGCGCTGGAAAAGAAGGTTTCGCGCCATTCCGCCGAGTTCGGCAAGGGCGCGATCGAAGGCGTGGCGGCTCCCGAAGCGGCAAACAATGCGGCGGCCCAGACGTGTTTCATCCCGATGCTGACGCTTGGTCTTCCCGGCACGGCAACCATGGCCTTGATGATCGGTGCGCTGGTCGTGCAGGGTGTGCAGCCGGGGCCGGAAATTCTGACGCAGCAGCCGGCTCTGTTCTGGGGGCTCGTGGTTTCCATGTGGCTCGGAAATCTGATGCTGCTGTTCCTGAACCTGCCGCTCGTCGGCGTCTGGGCAAAGCTGATCTCGGTGCCTTATCATTACCTCTTCCCGATGATCTGCGTCTTCGTCGCCATCGGCGTCTACAGCATCAACAACAGCGTCTTCGACGTCTACATGATGGCTCTGTTCGGCGTGCTGGGGTATTTCTTCAAGAAGGTCGGCGCGGAGCCTGCACCACTCATCCTCGCCATGATCCTGGGGCCGATGGCGGAGGAATATCTCCGGCGGGCGCTGCTGATCTCGCATGGCGACGCCAGCGTCTTCTTCACCAGCCCGCTCAGCCTCGGGACGCTGATCGTCGCTGCGCTGCTGCTGCTGTCGATCATATCTCCCCGTTTCCGCAAAGTGCGCGAGGAGGGGCTGCAGGAAGTCGACTGACGATCGTCGGTTTCCTGCGCCTTCGCGCAGCCGCATCCACATAAAACAGGAGACCCAATGCCACATGATTTCGACGCCCGCCTGCGAGCTCATCTCGACCGCGAAGAACTTTTCGATCTCGTGCGGCGCGAACGGTTCGCACGGGACCAGCGCCGTTTCGACGTGATGGCTGCATGTTTTCACCGCGACGCCTATATCCGCACCAGCTGGTATGACGGCCATGGCGGCGACGCCTATGTGGACGCGACGCGCAAGTGGATGAGCAATACCGGCAATAGCAAACACTGGGTGTTTCCGGCCTTTGCTCAAATCTCCGGCGACCGGGCGACAGTGGAAAGCCCTGCCATGATCTTCAACCGCGCGCGGTTGGAAGATATTGAAGTGGATTTTCATGTGTTCTGCCGCTTCTTTTCCCGCGCGGTCAGGGAGGATGGCGCCTGGAAGCTCTTGTCCTTCCACGTTTTCTTCGAACGGGATGTGATGAAGCCGGTCAATCCGTCCGAAACGCTTCCGATCGACTGGGCGCAACTGAATGCAATGCGGCCATCCTACAAGTTCCTCGCCTATATCCAGAGCGTGCGGGGTGTGAAGGTCAACCCGGATCTCCTGGGCGACGACCGACCGGATGAACTGGCCGCGTTTCACGCCGGAGAAGAGCGGTGGCTTGCCGGTGGGGAATAGGGATGGCGGGAGGCCGTTCCAAGCAGCGAAACGGAAGCAGCCTCATGTTCGAGAAGGGGACATGTTGCGTTAATTTGACGACATAGGCTCGATCAACGAGCGGGAGGAATAACAATGAAGAGACGCGAATTCATGGTGCTCGGTGGCACGGCAGCCCTGCTGGCCTCAAGTGGAACGGCATGGTCGGCCGGCAAATGGCCGAGCAAGCCGGGCGTCGTTATCTCGGCCTACCCGCCGGGCGGCACGAGCGACATCATCACGCGCCTGGTGGCGGATGTGCTGACGGCCAAGTTCGGCCAGCAGTTCGTGGTCGAAAACCATGCCGGCGCCGCCGGAGCGCTGGCAGGCGGCAAGCTCGCCCGTGCGGCCGCAGACGGCTACACGATCATGGTCAGCGGCAGCGCGCCGATCGCGGCCAACAAGGTCGTTCAGAAGAACCTTGCTTATGACCCGCAGGTGGATTTCACGCCGATCACGATCGTTGCGGAAAGCCCGGCACTCTTGACCGCGAGCGCTTCTGCTCCGGCAAAGTCGCTCCAGGAACTGATCGCCTACGCCAAGGCAAATCCCGGAAAGGTCAATATCGGCAATCCGGGCGCCGGCACCAAGGGACATATCGCAGCGGCGATCATCGGCCAGTTGGCCGGCGTCGAAATCAACCACATCCCCTACAAGGGATCGCCCCCGCTGCTGACGGATCTCCTGGGCGGGCATATCCATTTCGCGCTCGATGCACCGTCGAACTACCTGCCGCATGTGCGAGACTCCAAGATCCGCGGGCTTGCCGTCACGTCGCTGAAGCGCACGAGCGAATTGCCGGATGTGCCGACAGTCGCCGAACAGGGTTTCAAGGATTACGACCAGACGCTGTGGTTCGGGGCCGTCGGTCCGAAGGGAATGCCGGCGGAGATCGTCAATGCGATCCAGGGCGCCATCAAAGAATGGACCGATATGCCGGCAACCAAGGAAAAGCTGACATCGCTCGGCCTGACGGCGGTCGCCAATACGCCCGACCAGATGCGGGTTTCCATCCAGAAGGAAATCGAGTCCATCCGGCCGCTGGTCGATGCCGGCCTCGTTCAACCGACGTGATCCGGAAACGTTTCCCGATCCTGCTCATAATAAAAGGCCCCCGGAAATCTCCGGGGGCCTTTCTGTATTCGTCTTAAGCCTTCGGCATGGGATAATCGTCCTCGTTGAGAACCCAGCCGGGCTTCAGCGAAAAATCCATGCGCGGCGGTGCGAATATGTCGACGAGCTGGTTCACGCCGGCCGATTCCGCTGTGGTCGTATGGATCGACGGTGGCGGGATGACGCAGACCGATGGCGACTCGCAGTAAAGATGCTCGTCTTCGCGCCAGACATTCATGTCCGTCGTCCACGGCCAGCGCAGATGGTGCGTGAACGTGCCGGTCAAAGCCAGCGAGCACTGCTCGAAATCGTCATGATGATGCGGCGAGACCTTGTCGCGCTCGCGTGGGCCGACCCGCGGCGTCAGATAATTGACCATGAAAGTCGTGCAGCGATAGATCCGCCCGAAGCGTGACGGGTCTTCGGGAACGTCCAGCGTGTACCACTTGAGCTTCAGGCCACCGGGCGGTACCGGCCAGGCTTCGAAGGGCGGAACATTGGGATGCGGGCCTGAAAAGGCGTCCGCGTTGGAAGCCGCATCGGCCATATCCTTCGATTTCGGCGTAAAGAGCCGGACGATGCTGCCCGCGGTCAGCATGCGGATGCTGCTTTCGCCAGGTGGTATGAAGGCAACCGAATAGCCCGGAACGGTCGTAGTTCCGTCCGCCGTGGTGATCTCGACGGAGGTTTCCCGGTCCGGAATGATCAGGGCATATTCGTCCGGTTGGGCGCTGCGGGCGAAGGTGCCGCCCTGCTTGCCGTCGGCATAAGCTATCACGAAATTCTGGCCGCGGCTGATCCAGGTCCTGCCGTTCTCGTCCGAGACCTGCGGCTCAGTGCCGTAATAAAGGCTAAGCTGCGAGCCGAAATAGCTGTTGTGGACATGGCCTGTTTTCGGCTTTGCGGCCTGAGCCAGGCTGGCTCTCGGGTCACTCTGGTCGTACATCTGTTCCTCCGCTTCTGTCTTGAAATATGCTCAGGGAAAATCGCTGGCAGCCTTTCGGGTGGCGCCTCACGTTGGCAGCTGTTTCTTCAGCTTGAGAATTTCGCGCGCCTCACCGGGCGTGGCGATCGTGCCGCCGAGTTCCTTCAGGATGCGCACGGCCTTGCTCACGAGCTCCGCATTGCTTTTCGCCAACACGCCTTTTTCCAGATAGATGTTGTCTTCCAGCCCGACGCGCACATGGCCGCCGAGCAGCCAGGCTTGCGCCAGCATGGGAAACTCCCAACGGCCGATGCCAAAGGCCGCCCAGTGAGACCCAGCCGGCAAGAGGGACTTCATATAGGCAAGCGTCTCCGGCGTGGCGATCGCGCCGTAACGAACGCCGAGTACGATCTGGAAGAGGGCGGGCGCATCGAGGCGACCTTCCTGAATGAACTGGTTGGCGAGCTGGATATCGCCGGTGTCGAAAACCTCGAGTTCGGGCAGGACGCCGGCTTCCCGGATGATATCCGCCATGATGCCGAGATTGCGCGGCGTGTTGATCACCACCGAGGTGCCGGAATACATCGTGTTGAAGTCGAGGCTGCAGATTTCCGGCCGAAGTGTGGCGATATGCTCAACGCGCCGCTCGGGCGGCAGCAGCGTGGTTCCGGGGCCGGCAACGCTCGGCTCCTGTTCGCCCGGCACGAACCGGCCGCCCGGTCCGGTCGTCAGGTTAATGATGACATCCTCATCGGCGGCGCGAAGGCGATCCATCACCTCGCGATAATGCTGCAATTCCATGCTCGGCCGCCCGTCCGGGTGCCGGACGTGAATATGCACGATCGCCGCGCCGGCTCTGACGGCTTCCAGGCAGGAATTCGCGATCTGCTCGGGCGTGATCGGCAGGTAGGGTGTCGACTCGACTGTCGTGATATTGCCCGTGACGGCGCAACTGATAATCGTCGGATTGGCCAAGTATTTCTCCCACATTTTCAAGGCACTGAGGTTTTGCTTGCTCACTGGCTCGCATCTGGATGCGCCAAGCGCAAAGCAAATTGCCCTGCGTTTCACGGACAGAAATGCTGCGGTCGGATCTGGGTCGGGATGGCCGAGGTTCGAAGCGCCGTCAGGAGCATCGACGCTTCCGAAACTCCCGGTGACATGCGGCGTCGGGATTCACGCCGCCATGGATGCTTCATTGACCAATTTCGTCAGGATGGCTCGAACCGTCGAGCCACACCTATGGCGGCAGCTTGTAAAATCGTCGGCGGTTCCGCATCGAGGTAATTGCTGGAGGTCTATCCAAGTTCCATAAGATAGATTATCTGATTATGACGTGTAGCCGCAAAGTTAGAATGTCCTGTTTCTGCAAAGTTGGAATGTCACACTCCCCGGGTCTGAATGATGCCTGGGAGTTTGCAGATGGGATTGATAGCGATGAGCGAGCGCGATCTGCGGCGGAT
>NZ_JAHYCB010000013.1 GCF_019430945.1 Neorhizobium populisoli
ATCCGCCGCAGATCGCGCTCGCTCATCGCTATCAATCCCATCTGCAAACTCCCAGGCATCATTCAGACCCGGGGAGTGTGACATTCCAACTTTGCAGAAACAGGACATTCTAACTTTGCGGCTACACTCAATTATCAGATAAGGTAAATTATGGAACTCAACAGGAGGATACTGCGGGGTTCCAAAGATCCTGGGCTTTTGGCGTGTCAGCCATTAGCCAAGTGGCGCGGAGTTTTGGATGGAGGTATCGTCTTTCGATTGCTGGAGCTGGTCTGGTGCGGCGGACACCGCCCCGGCAGCACCTTCCTTAGATATCGTGATCGACCTAACAACCTACCTGACCTACACTGCAGGTTCCGCGGCTCAATTCTGATCCCGGGTCCGGCAGTGGTCTTCGTGCTCGCCCGACGCATTAGTGGTGGACAACGGGTGGGGATCGCGCCGGGGTTCGGTGTCGCATTCGGCAACCTCGTTCACACGCTCATGGCGACGCTCGGTCTGTCTGCGATCCTGATGACGTCGGCCCTCACCTTTGAAATCGTCAAATATGCGGGCGTCGCCTATCTCGTTTACCTTGGCATCCGTCGGATGCGCCTGACCGCCGCCAAGACTTAGCTATTATGGTCTATGTCACCCGGCACGATAGGTGGAGGGCTACCGATGCGGCTTTGATGCGCCAGTTGGGACCGCCCAACAAGCCCCCGGAAGCAGCCGGCTTCCTGAGCCAAAGTGACGCCTGCCGCATTGGCTTCCTCGACCATGGCGGCGTTTTGCTGGGTCACCTGATCTATCTGATTGACGGCGGGATTGACCTCCGCAAGACCAACTGACTGTTCCCGCGCCGAGCTGGTTGATAGCGACCACATACGACTCGATTGTCTGCAGCGCCAGCGGCTGGTCACGTCCCTGGACGATGAGATCCAGGCCAAGAAAGTTAGATAAGACTTGAGAATCGCCACCCGAATCCCATGTGCAGGTAAAAGCATATTGGAGGTTTCGATGGCGACCGAACGTGACGAGTGGATCAAAGAGCGTGCCTACACGCTATGGGAGCTGGCCGGCCGGCCACATGGCCAGGACGGCGAACACTGGCGCCAGGCGAACGCAGAATGGGAGGCTGGAGCCCAGAAAGCGGAAACCAGCAGGGCGAGTGCGCGACTGGTGAACGATTTCCCCATCAATCAGGCCAATCAAGCCTGATCAAAGATCTGTTTTGAAGCGGTACTCCGCATAAGCAGCTATAAATGTGTCGCGCGAACGGCCAAGGTGGGCCTGGCTGCGCATTGCAGCGTTGCAGGCTGCAACGGCCGCCCAGTAAGCCTGCCCGGACTGGCGGCCGAAGTCGTGCTGAAGATAGCGCAAGGCCTCGCGCGGTCCCCGGATCGCTCGATCGTCGAACATTTCCGCCCGGACGAAAACCGGGTCTTCCCAGGCGATGCCGAATGCAACTTCAATGACAGAGTTCAAGGCTTTTCCTTTCGGTTAAGCCCCCGCGTTCACCGTTATACGCGGAAAATGTGTCAAATAATCAAAATTTTGCTGCGATGCGAGAATAACGGGGGAACGATCTCGACGCGCCACGGTTTGGCGGCAAAGGAGATTGCCATGCTTAAATACCTTCTCTCCGCCATGATCCTAGCCGTCACAACTACGCCACCTGTGTTGGCACAGGGCACTGGCACGTCCAGTTCAACGACCTCTTCGGCGCCCCAGGGGAACAAGCCGAGTGCGAGCAATCCTGCAGCTGCCGGTCAGCCTGACATTTCCGTCACTAACAGTGTAAGCGACCAGGAAGCGTGCAAAACGACGCCGCATACAAACGCCCAGCGACCCAAGACGCCCGGCTCTCAAGCTGAACCTCAGCCACAGGCGCGTTGCCAGAAGTAGGTGGTTCGTACCGGTCGGTCCTCGGAGTTCATCGCCCCGACGATCGCGGCGTGCAAGACCTATATATCGTTGGGTTGTCAATCCAGCGCACGGTCTGGAATATGGCGTAAACATCCGGTTCATAGGCATCCGGTAGAATACAACGAACAGGATGGAGGCCGCGGCCAGTGCATTCGCAGTGGATCCGATGTCCCGTCGCGCAAACGTTGATCGACGACGGCTACAACTGGTCGGTAATTTTGAGCCAGGCAACTGCGTCAGCATTGGATGTAAAAGAGCCTACTTCAATACCCAAACCATAAAGAGCGTCTTCGGCATCAAGGATGACGAAGACCCATCTTTTTCGATCAGAGCCTTAGCAACGTTTTTCATAGCAGTTGGTTTTGGCCCGTTCGGGGCAATGTCAACATTCTTGTTGAGTGATGCAATAGGCAGGTTTAGGAGCTTCCATCGGGTTTGCTCAGAAATCCGATTACGTCCAGATTGGCAGGGTCACCGACGATCTTGCGCAACGGTGGCGGCAGATCACCAAGCAGCGCGGCAGCGCCACCAGATCCTTTTCGCAAGCCACCTCCCGGCGCTGGCGCACGTCCACCAGCTCGATTGCGTACTCGCCTGGTGTATGGCGCTCGCAGGCCGCTTGCAGGTTTTTGTAGGCTGCGACCGAGCGCGGGTGCTTGCCATTCACAAAAAGAACCAGCTGCTTCATTCGTTATCGGGCGCCGGAGAGATAACGTTCTTCCGACATGCTGCCTGCGAAGACGATCGGTCCTTCCCCATACGGTGTCGACGTCGCCATTCAGGCGCGGTCGTTGAGTCCGCGCTTCATATCCCGTGCCGGCCGCGATGGCGGGCTCGAAAGAGCCCGCCGCACTATGCCGATATAGTTTCGCTTACATCTGCACCTTGGCATTTTCGCCCATGTCGGGCTTTGCGCTCGTCACTGCAGCCGCCGCCATCTTTATGTAGCTCAGCACCGTGCCGGGACTGTCCCAATATTCGGCGGCGGACGGCGTGACCTTCAGGATCCGGATCGACGGATCGTCGGCATTGTCCCACCAGGCCTTGGCCGGCGTCGCCCAGAGATCGCGGATTTTCCGCCGATCGTTCTGGACCTCCGCCGTTCCGGAGATCGAGACGTATTTCTGACCCTTGCTGTCGGCGAACGCCAGGCAGACGTTCGGGTGGCGGGCAACCTCGTCATCCTTGTGACTGGCAACGTCGGTCAGGAAATAGAAGGCGTTGTCGATCCTCTCCGCATAAGCCGACATGGGGCGCGCCTTCAGATCAGTTCCGGCCTGTGTCGTCAGCATGCAGAAACCGATCTTCTCGGCCAAATCCCATACCTTGCTGTTGTCGTCGTCGTTGGTCGCCATTCGTTTTCTCCTTCGGCTCCGTATCTTGTAGAGCGGACAGAACGACAATCGGATGTCCCGGTTCCATCACACGGAAACCATTCCTAACGGCGCCAGGTTCTTAGCAGCTACAGCTCAAAAGACTGGAGCGGCGCTTTATCCTTCCGAGCGTATTCCTCACTAGACAAGCAGTTGACGGTGAAGACCAGCGGCTTAAGCTCACCCAGCCTGATATGCTGCAGACGTCTGAGCGATCATTTCAAGGCGCTATATAAAGGTTCGATGGGACGAACCTGCGACGGGTCGGTTTGGGTGCCGCCGAGGGCATGTAATTTGCCAGACCCCGAGGACCGGTGACGATCGATGCCGAATCCGGCGACATCATCCAGAGCATCTATATGCGCAAGGTCGAGCGGATCGATGGCGAACTCTACAACAACGAGTTGAAGGCCTTGAGGCGGTGAAAGACCCCGCCTGGTAAAAGGCGGAGATTTGCAACCACCCAGAAAAGAAAAGGGCGGCACAGGCCGCCCTTTTTTGGCTCTGGCGCGCCATGCTTCTCAAAAGAATGCACAGCGGGGCCCAAATGGCTTTCTCAGAATTCCTGCCAGTCATCCGTCGATTGAGCGACCGCGGCATTGCCGCGCGAGACCGGTGCGCGGGCGATCGCCGGGCGGCTCGGCGCTGGGGCAGCCGGACGAGCCGGGGTAGCTACCGGTGCCCGCATGCGGGCGGCAGTGTCGCGCAGCTGGCTGCCTGCACCACCACCGCCGAACTGGAACTGCGAGAGAAGATCGCTGAGCTTGGCGCTTTCCTGCGCAAGACCGGCGCCGGCAGCATTCATCTCTTCAACCATCGCCGCGTTCTGCTGGGTCGACTGGTCCATATGGTTGACCGCAGTATTGACCTGCGCAAGACCGACCGACTGTTCCTGAGCGGCGGTCGCGATCGCATCCATATGCGAGGTCACCGTCCGGACCAGCTGCTCGATGGCAGCAAGCCCCTCGCCCGTATCGCTGACCAGCTTGACGCCTTCGGACACGGCCACGGCCGAATTCGAGATCAGGCCCTTAATCTCCTTGGCGGCATTTGCCGAACGCTGTGCCAGTTCACGGACTTCCTGAGCGACGACGGCAAACCCCTTTCCGGCCTCGCCGGCACGAGCCGCCTCGACGCCCGCATTCAGCGCCAGAAGGTTGGTCTGGAAGGCAATCTCGTCGATGACGCCGATGATCTGGCCGATCTGCTGCGACGACTTCTCGATCCGCTCCATGGCTGCGACCGCATTGCGGACCACCTGGCCGGACTGGTCGGCGCGGATGCGGGCATCCCGCACCACATCGCGGGCTTCGGCGGTGCGCTTCGACGTCGAGACGACGTTGGAGGTGATCTCCTCCAGTGCCGCGGCGGTCTCTTCCAGCGAGGCGGCCTGCTGTTCGGTACGCTTCGACAGATTGTCGGATGCGTCCGAGATTTCCTTCGAGCCGCTGTTGACGGTCGATACCGAGTTGCCAACGCTCAAGAGCGCGTCGCGCAGCTGGCGAACGGAAGTGTTGAAGTCATGGCGCAGGCTTTCGAACTGCGGCGCCAGTTGATCATGCACTTCGCATTGCATGTCACCATCGGCGAGGCGGCGCAGGTTCGTAGCCAGCGCGCCGGTCGCTTGGGTAAGCTTGGCCTGGGCTTCAGCCTCGGTCATCTGCTGTAGCTCGATCCGCTCGGCTTCCGAACGACGACGGGTCGCGTCTGCTTCTGCCTCGAGCTGATAGTTGCGGATGGCGGCTTCGCGGAACACTTCCACCGAGCGGGCCATGTCGCCGATCTCGTCCTTGCGGTCGCTATAGGGGATCGCCTCATCCGTATTACCTGCCGCAAGGCTCGACATCCGTTCGCCGATGCGGCGGATCGACTTAGACAGCAGACGCGCGATCGCGACCGACATACCAATCGCCGCGATGACGAAAGCACCGAGCACTGTCAGTGCAGTCACCAGCGAGGAATAGGCGTCCTCGAGTTTCGACACGGCATTGGCATGGACGGAGCCTGCGGTATCGATCAGCAACTGTCCGACGAAATCGCGGCGCTCTGCCATCGTCTTGGTCCAGATGTCGAGATCGGCAGGCACCGGGGTATAGGCGGTATTCTTCGACATTTCGTCGATCTTCTGCTGAAGCCCACGCCCAGCAGGAGACTGCATAAAGGTATCCAGCCGCGACACGACGGCAGGGTTGACGAACTCACGCACGAGCTGGCCATAAATGCGGATCTGGGTCGTCGCGGCACCCAGACGCGCGAACTCCTCAAGCGACAAGGTCCCGTTCTTGACATATTGCATGCCGATCCGGTTCAGGACCAGATAACCTTCATTGAACTGCAGAAATGCGTTGTAGCCCGTAACGCCCTGCTGCAGGTCACGATCTTCCATGATGTTGCCGGCACGTGCCGTAACCTGGATCGACGCCGCGGAAATCGGCTGCATGTAGAGGAGCGGCATCATCGCATCGATCGGGCCGGCATCCACCTTGGAGCGGAATTCGGCGAGCTTTGCATATCGCTCGTCAAGGCCACGCTTGATGCCCGACAGGATCTGGTCATCGTAACCGGCCGAAATAACGTCGCCATAGCTTGCCACGATTGCCTTATAGGCAGCATCCGTCTTCTGGCGCATCTGCGGGCGCTGGTCGGGCGAAGATGCACTTTCCACCGGCAAGGCGAGCATAAGCTGTCCGCCTGCTCCGGCCAGACGCTCCAGCGCTGCTGCGCCGCTCAGCTTCTGGTAATTGCGGAACTCGTCCCGGATGACGATCGCACCAAGCACTGCAACAGCCGCCAACGGTACGATCGCAAGAACCGTCAAAAGCGCGCGAAAAGAAAGAGACCACAACAATCTGGTCATGCAAACCCCTGATAGAAACACCCGGGCAACGCAAACTCGATTGCTGCCCGATCCTGGTGGCAAACATAAACATCAGATGGTTATAAATTACTTTAGACTTGTATTCGTTCGGCACGGAGATGACGTGGAATGAGGTTGACGACGCGATGATAGATGCCGGATCACCACGCTACGAATGCTCAATATATCATCCATTGCCGCCAGTTAAGATCCAAGGCATAACGGTTCGCCAAAACGGAACGTGACGAGATGGACAAAAAATTCGATATTGGCGCCCGGCTGAATTCCATGCGTATAGCGGCAGGCCTTTCCCAGCGCCAGCTTGCAGAACGCGCCGGCGTGCCGCATGCGCAGATTTCCCAGGTCGAGACCAACAAGGTCAGCCCGTCCGTCTCGACCCTGAGAAAGATCTTGAGCGGTCTTGGCGTCGGCATGGGAGACTTTTTCGAACCCGAGCGCAGCCCGCCGAAAGGACCGTTCTTTTCCGCGCATGAACTTGTTGATCTGACGTCGCAAATCGCCGCATCGCCAATTTCTGGCGGAACCGACGGTACGCTTGTTTTCCGACAGATCGGTGATGCGCGGGCTCATAACCTGCAAATTCTTCACGAAGTGTATGAGCCGAATGCAGATACGGGAGATACGCTTCTCCAGCATGCCTCTGCGGAAGGTGGGTATGTAGTTGAAGGCGAGCTTGAGCTTACCGTGGGCGATGATGTGCGCGTACTGAAGGCCGGCGAGGCCTATCTGTTCGACAGCCGCGTGCCGCATCGCTTCCGCAATCTTTCGGATCGCCGCACGATCGTCATCTCGGCCTGCTCCCCGCCATATCTCTGATTCCATCGAACAGCACTTGCTCAAAATAATGAGCAAGATTATAGCTTGGTCATCGACCTAAAGAGGGATGTTTGGATGACCGCCTCCAGTGATTTGCATTCGCGTCGGAAGTCTGCCGTAGCAGGCGGCGTTGGCACCAGAGAGATTTTTGCCGAGAAAGCACTGAATGCCGAACTCTGGGACGTGGACGGCAGGCGCTTTATCGACTTCGCGGCCGGCATTGCAGTCAACAATACCGGGCATCGCAACCCGACTGTCATGAAGGCGGTTGCCGAACAGGCTGAGCGCTTTACCCATACCTGCTTCCATGTGGCGCCGTACGAAGGATATGTCCGTCTTGCCGAACGGCTGAACGCGATTGCGCCGACGGGTGCCGACAACCGCACCATGCTGGTCACCACTGGCGCCGAAGCCGTCGAGAATGCCGTGAAGATCGCCCGCGCCTATACCGGACGCGCTGGCGTCATCGCCTTTTCCGGCGCTTTTCACGGCCGCACCATGCTCGGCATGGCGCTGACCGGAAAGGTTATGCCCTACAAGAAGAACTTCGGTCCTTTCCCGGCCGAGATCTATCATGCGCCCTTCCCCAATCCGTTTCTTGGCTATTCGACGGAACAGGCTATCGCGGAGCTTGAGCGGCTCTTTGTGTCTGAGGTCGATCCGGAGCGGATCGCGGCCTTCATCGTCGAGCCTATCCAGGGTGAAGGCGGCTTCAACGTGGCACCAACGGAGTTCCTGATGCAATTGCGCGAGATTGCGGACAGTTACGGGATCCTGCTGATCGCCGACGAAGTCCAGGCCGGGATGGCACGCACCGGCAAGATGTTTGGCTTTGAACACGCAGGCGTGAAGCCCGATCTCGTCACCATGGCCAAGGGTCTCGCCGGCGGTTTTCCGCTGTCTGCCGTAACCGGCAAAACGAAGATCATGAACGCGGCGCACCCGGGTGGACTCGGCGGCACCTATGCCGGAAATCCGCTGTCCGTCGCAGCTGCCAATGCCGTTCTGGACGTTATCGACAACGAAAAACTCTGTGATCGCGCCGCCGAAGTCGGCCGCCGGATCACCGCACGTCTCAATTCGATTGCGTCCCGCCAGGGCATGGAACCTATCGGCGACGTGCGCGGGCTTGGCGCAATGGTGGCTTTCGAGCTGGTGGAGGATCGTCAGTCCAAGGCCGCAGCACCGCAGATCACCAATCGTATCATCGCCGAGGCAGAAAACCGCGGGCTGATCCTGCTTTCTTGCGGAACACGGCTCAATGTGGTCCGTTTGCTGCCGCCGTTGACGATAGAATGGGAGGTGCTCGAAGAAGGCCTTGCCGTCCTCGAGGCTTCCATTGAAGCGGCATTCTCGGGTGCCGGCGCTTCGGCTGCAGCGTAAGCAGCACCGATCGGATCAGGAAAGGAAAAGCGCATGAACGGCGCCGATATGCTTTGTGACGTCCTGCTGGTCAATGGCGTCGATGTCTGCTTCGCCAATCCCGGCACTTCGGAAATGCATTTTGTCGCAGCGCTCGATCGCAAGCCGGAAATGCGTTGTATTCTGGGCCTTTCCGAGGGCGTCGTCACGGGCATGGCGGATGGATATGCGCGCATGGCGGACAAGCCAGCGGCGACGCTTCTGCATCTTGGTCCCGGTCTCGCAAACGGTCTCGCCAATCTGCACAATGCACGCCGCG
The DNA here is from genome assembly GCF_019430945.1 of Neorhizobium populisoli. Lineage (GTDB taxonomy): Bacteria > Pseudomonadota > Alphaproteobacteria > Rhizobiales > Rhizobiaceae > Neorhizobium > Neorhizobium populisoli. The sequence continues at coordinate 8,657 of NZ_JAHYCB010000013.1, forward strand.
CCCGCACGCCGATCCTGAACGTCGTCGGCGACCACGCTTCCTATCATTTGCAATATGACGCGCCGCTGACAAGCGATATCGAGAGCCTTGCCCGGCCGATGTCCCATTGGGTCGGCCGTGCCGCCGGCCCGACGGATATCCGCCGTTGCACCGAGGAAGGTTTCGCCGCCGCCATTGCCAGGCGCGGCGTTTCGACGATGATCCTGCCGGCGGATGCCGCCTGGGGCGAAGTCACGCCCGAGCCGCTTTCACGGGCAACAATTCCCGCTGCTCCAACACTCGATTCCAGCACCCTGAAGGCCGCGGCAGCAGCGCTGAAGAGTGGCAAACGCACCGTCATCATCATGGGCGGTCGGGCTTTGCGCGAGAAGCCGTTGGAAACGGCCGGCCGCATCGCTGCTGCCACCGGTGCAGCCCTGTTCACGGTGCAATCGGATCGCGGGGCGCGCGGCGCAGGTCGTGCCTTCGTGCGACCGATCCCCTACAATATCGAACTCGCGGTCGAAGCCCTGAAACAGTTCGAGGTGGCGATCTGCATCGGCGCACAGCGCCCCGTCACCTTCTTCGCTTATCCGGGCAAGCCAAGCACGACGCTGCCGCCATCCTGCGAAGTGATCCAGCTTGCCGAGCATGAGCATGATCTTGCCGCGGCCCTGGATGCATTGGCTGGCGAGCTTAGCATCAAAGGAGATGCCAATTTTGCCCGAAATGCCTTTTGCCAGAACGAAATCCAGGTGCCGGACGGCGCGTTGACGCCGGATGCGATCAGCCTGGCGATCGCGCGTCACTTGCCGGAAGACGCCATCGTCATCGATGAGGCATTGACGTCGATCGGTCAGTATCCGGCGCTCGCCCCCGGCCTGCGTCCGCATGACCATCTGCCGATCACCGGCGGTTCGATCGGTATCGGCATTCCGCTCGCCGCAGGCGCCGCGATCGGCGCTCCGGATCGCAAGGTCGTCGCCCTTCAGGCGGATGGCAGCGGCATGTACACGGTGCAAGGTCTCTGGACGCAGGCGCGCGAAAACCTCGATGTGGTCACCATCGTCTTCGCCAACAATGCCTATCGCATCCTGCAGGGCGAGATGACGAATGTCGGCGTCAACTCCTACGGCGTCAACGCCCGCAAGATGCTGGACCTCGACCAGCCGAAACTCGACTGGTGCTCGCTCGCCAAGGGCCTGGGCGTCGAATCTGGCCGGGCGACGAACACGGCCGAATTCGTGAAACTCTATACCGCCGCGCTTTCCCGCAAGGGACCGTTCCTCATCGAGGCGGCAATCGTCTGATCAGGCGGGCTTTGCGGCCGAGATCATGATCATCTCGACCTTGAGATCGGGGCTCGCAAGGCGGGCCTCGAAGCAGGCGCGGGCGGGCGGAGCGACATCGGCCACCCATTCGTCCCAAACCTCGTTCATGGCAGCATAGTCGTCCATGTTCGCCAGGATGATGGCGCAGAGTATCAGACCCTCTTTCGCGCTGCCAATTTCCGCCAGCCGGCCTTCTGCCTTGGCAAGAAGCTGGCGGGTCTGCTCGGCGGTGCTCAACGATCCGTCATAGGGCGCCTGCGGGGTGCAGGCAAAATAGCCGGTGCCCTGATGCATTACGGCAAGGCTGCCACGTTTGCCGACACCGAAACGCTCTATGATCGAGGAGAAATCTGTGGTCATGGTACTGTTGCCTGCTCTATTTGGTGATCACGAAGACGGATTCAGGCGTCCAGCTGATGCAGCATTCCTGGCCTTCCCTGATAATGACCACATCGGCACCGAGCACTCTCACCCGCATGGGAATGTCGCCGGCCCTGCCGATGACGAGAGCGTTGTCACCGTAATTGACGATGGTCTCGACCGTCATTCGAATGTTCTGGCGGCCTTCGATCGGGTTGCGCGACAGCTTGATATGCTCCGGGCGGATCAGCAGCGTCACCGCCTGGCCGTCGGACAGAACATTGTCGGAAGCGGCGTAGTCGAACGCGCCAAGCGTCGGATTTTCTGCCGTCTTGCCGGCGGCACTGCCGATCGTTGCCGGGATGAGATTGCTCTCGCCGATGAAGGCAGCGACGAAGGACGTCTGCGGACGGTGGTAGATATCGAGCGGCGCGGCGCATTGCTCGATCCTGCCTTTCTCGAACACCACGATCCGGTCGGACATCGACATGGCTTCGGACTGATCATGCGTCACGAAAATCGTGGTCACGCCGAGGCTGCGCTGGATGCGCTTGATCTCGATCTGCATCTGCTCGCGCAGGTTCTTGTCAAGCGCGCCAAGCGGCTCGTCGAGCAACAGCAAAGACGGCTCGAAGACCAGCGCGCGGGCGAGCGCCACACGCTGCTGCTGACCGCCGGAAAGCTCCTTCGGATGACGGTGGCCGAAGCCCTTCAACCCGACGAGCGACAGCATGTCCTCTGCCTGCCTCAGCCCCTGGTCGCGGCCGACGCCCCGCATCTGTAGCGGGAAATAGACGTTCTCGACGGCGGTCTTGTGCGGAAACAGCGCGTAGTTCTGGAAGACGATGCCGATATTGCGTTCGTGCGGCGCAAGCTCGGTGATCGACCGGCCGCCGACCTGCACCGCACCGCCGCTGGCTTTCTCAAAGCCGGCGATGATCATCAGCGTCGTCGTCTTGCCCGAGCCGCTCGGCCCGAGGAATGTCACGAACTCGCCCTTCTCGACCGACAGGCTCACATTGTCGAGGGCTGTGAAATTCCCGTAGGTCTTGGTGATCTTGGAGAGTTCAAGATAGCTCGTCATGGGAAGTCCTTGGAAACGGTCAGTGTGCGCCTGCCGGCGGGCGGCTTGGCTTGGGAGCGCGGCTGCGAAGCGCGCTGGCGAAATAGGGGGCGGCGATGCCGACCATCACAAGCAGGAACAGCAACGTCGAGATGACCGCGATGACCGGGTCTGCTTCCTGACGGATGCTGTCGAACATCTTGCGCGGCAGGGTGGCTGCATCGCGCCCCGAGATGAAGATCGCCACGACCGTCTCGTCGAAAGACTGAACGAAGGCGAACAATGCACTGATGATCAGACCGGGGCGCAGGATCGGCAGGGTGATGTGGATGAAGGTCCGCGTCGGGCTGGCCCCGAGGCTCTGGGCGGCACGCTCGAGATTGCGGTCGAAACCCTTCAGGTTGGCGGACAGAACCAGAAAGGCGATCGGCACCGAGAGGCAGGTATGGGCGAGAATAACGCCGAGATGGCTATGCACCAGGCCGAGATCGCCGAAATAGGAATAGTACCCCACCGCCATGACGATATGCGGCACCGCAAGCGGCATCAGCATCATCACGTCGGCGGCGCTCTTGCCGCGGAACTTGTGGCGGACCAGCGCAAAGGTCGCGGGCACGACCAGCACCATGGTCAGGATCGTGGTTGCCGTTGCGATGATGACGCTGTTCCATGTCGGGATCAGCCAGTCCGGGTTGGTGAAGTAGGCGCGGTAATAACCGAACCAGTAGCCCGGCGGCGGGAACTGCAGCGAATTCGCGCTGGAAAAGGACATCGGCACGACGATGACTAGCGGAGCTGCGATGAAGATGACGACCAGGATGCCGGCCCAGCGCATGAACGTATTCATGATCGATCAACCCCAGAGTTTGTCGAGGCCAAAACGGCGGTGATAAATGGTGAGAATGATGAGCGTGACGAACAGCAGCACCATGGCCATTGCAGAACCGAGGCCGAAGGCGAGGAACTCGTCGATCTGATGGCCAATCAGGCCGGCGATCATCTGTTCGCGCGGGCTGCCGAGCAGGACAGGCGTCACGTAGAAGCCGAGGCAGATGACAAAGACGAGAACAGAACCGTTGGCGATGCCCGGTGCCGTCAGCGGCAAGTAGACATGGCGGAACAGCGACCAGCCCTTGGCGCCGAGGCTTTCCGCCGAGCGGATCAGCGCCGGATCGATCTTCTTCATCACCGAGAAGATGTTCATGATCATGTAGGGCGCCAGGATATGCACCATGGCGAGCGTCGAGGAGAAACGCGTGAAGAGTAGCTGTGGCAGCTGTTCGATGCCCATCATCTGCAGGAAGGCGATCAGCGGGCCGTTGTTGCCAAGCAGCACCATCCAGGAATAGGTGCGCACCAGAAAGCTCGTCCAGAAGCTCATGGTCACGAGCAGAAGGATCAGCATTGCCGTGCGCGGCTTCGAATGCGCCATCAGATAGGCGAGCGGATAACCGACAGCGAGGCAGCACAGCGTCACGAAGGCGGCCGTCAGGAAGGTATTGATGAAGACGCGCTGGTAGAGCGCGCCTGTCAGGACCTTCTGGTAATTCGCCAAAGAGACGCGTGGGTCTGTGACGCTCATGATCGCCACGTCGGCGAGCGGTACGACGAAAAAGACGAGCATATATATACCGAGCGGCGCGAGAAGCAGCCACGGCCAGATGTTCGTCTTTTCCGTCAGTCTTGAAAGGCTCATGCCCATTGCCGTTCCTTCTCAATGGCAAGCGGGGTCGGTGCGGCATCGCACGGTGATTGCGCGATGCCGCTCAGGCAGGTCGGTCTGATCCGGGAGAACGGATCAGCTTGCGACCCACTCCTCGAAACGTTCGGCAAGTTCTGCCGGATCGATGCCGAAGTTGGCCATATCCTGTTCGAAAGTCAGCTTGTAGTTGGCCGGCGAGGTTGGCATGCGCTTGGCATCATCGGCGCTGACGAATTCGTTCGAAGCCGGGTTCAGCGCGCCGTAGTCGGCCGCCTTCGAGAAGCCTGCAAGTGGCTTGGCACTGGTGGCGAATTCGACGAACTTCTTGGCGTTTTCGAGGTTCGGCGTCTTCTTGGCGACGACCCAGTAGGCGCGTTCGATCTCGCCCTGATTCCAGGTCATGCCGACCGGTGCGCCGGCCTTTTCCGCTTCGAAGTACCGGCCGTGCCAGATGCCGATCATGTCGACTTCGCCGTCACGCAGGATCTGCGTCGACTGGGCGCCAGCCGTCCACCAGACGCGGACATGCTTCTTGATCTTGTTGAGCGACTTGAAGGCGCGATCGACATCGAGCGGATAAAGGTCCTTAACCGCCACGCCGTCGGCCAGAAGCGCGATCGGGATGACGCGCGACGCATAACGCTGCAACGAACGGCTCCCCGGGAATTTCTCGACGTTCCAGAAATCCGCCCAGGTCTTCGGCTCTTCCTTGTACTTGTCGGTGCGCCAGGCGAGCACGGTCGCAAAAGCGTGCGACGCGACGCCGTTTTCGAACAGGCCGCCTTCGTAGGGAGCCTTCAGCTGTTCAATGATGCCGGCTTGATTGGCGCGCACCAGTTCGCCGCCACCGAGCGTCGTGACATCAAACTCGTAGGTACCGGTCTTCACCTGCTGGGCGAGCTTGGCAAAGGAAACCGGTGAGACCGTCTTCACCTGAATGCCTGTCTCCTTAGTGAAGGGGTCGATCAGATGCGTCTTGGCCGCAATCTCCCAAGGACCACCCCAGGTGTTGATGTAAAGGATCTTTTCCTGAGCGCGAACGATATAGGGCGCTGCGAGAGATGCCGTGACGACTGCGCCGGCAGTCTTTAGAAATCGGCGGCGGTCAGGCATCAGAAACGTCTTTATTCCGGTCATGCGCGGTTCTCCTCTTTATGTTTTTCTTGAAGTGGCTTCATCATTTCCTGAAGGTCGCCTCATAGAGGCGGAGCCAGTTCCCATGGGTGATCTTCGCGACCTCCGCTTCCGAGAAGCCGACCGTCTTCAGCCCATCCGGGATCACCCTTATGTCTTCCACGTTCTTGAACCATTCAGGCGGCGCGGCTTTCAGCGGTTTGCCGGCAGCACTCGCGCCGTAATCCTCGCCGCGGGTCCAGCGGCCCTTGCGCATCCAGGCATAGTCCGGAGCGGTGAAGTTGTGGCTCTTGTCGGTGCCGATCGCGACGGAGTCGATACCGGCGATATCGACGGTGCGGGCAACCATCGTGCACCAGGCCTCGATCGAAGCGCAGAATTCGTCTCCGGTGATATTCCGATAGGCAGCGCAGCCGATGACGCCGCTGGTATCCTTCAACGCCCGGATAACGTCATCCGACTTGTTGCGCTTGTGCATGAAAAGCGACTGCGCATTGGCATGAGTGACGGCGATCGGTTTTTGCGATACCTTGATCGCGTCGAGCGTCGTGCGGTCGCCGACATGGCTGCAATCGACGAGGATGCCGGCGGCGTTCATCTCGCGCACAACTTCCTTGCCGAAACGGGCAAGACCGGAATCCTCGGCCTCGTAGCAGGAGCCGCCGAGCTCATTCTGGTTGTTGTAGGTGAGCTGGACGACTCGAACGCCAAGTTCGGCGAACATCTCGACGAAACGAATACGGCCTTCGAACAGGTTCGAGTTCTGGAAGCCCATGATGATGGCGAGCTTGCCCGCATCGGAAATGCGGCTGATGTCACCAGCCGTCAGGGCAATCTCGGCGATCTCCGAATTGTCACGGACCAGATCGCGCCAGCGGCCGATCGAATCCAGGGATTCAACGGTGCCTTCCCAGAAGCCGCAGGTGTTGACGACGCCGCCGACCGTTCCCTTCAGCAGGGTCTCGAAAGAGGCGCGATCAAAATGCCCGCATTGCAAACCGTCGATGATCATGATCTCGCGCTCTCTATCATGCGTTCGGAAATATTGGACGACAGGAAGGAGACGTCTGTCTCGTCGTCATTGTCCTTGCGGCCGATGACCGTGCCGTCCTCATTGACGATCATCGGTCCGGCGTGGCGGCGGGACACGACGCTGTCGGTCGCCAGCGCCTGCTTGGCGAGATGGTAAATGCGCCACCAGAGGTCCGCGTCGATCTCGACGCCGTCCTGCAGCACCGACCAGAGCAACCGATCGTCCTTGCTTACGTCTCCCGTGACCTGCGCAGGCACCGCCGTCAGCACATTGTCGACAACAGTCACCGATAGGCCTGAACGCCCGCCGAAATCTGCAGCGATTGCGAATTCCGCAGCATCGACCGCACCGGCAATCGTCAACTCTCCCGAACCAAACCTCGCCGTCAGCTCGCCCAAGAGGTCGATGGCCGCCGGCAGCACGAACCAGGCATGCTCGCCGGCCGCATCGAGAGCGATGCGATTACCCTGTTCCGCGGTGATCGAAATGCGGGAAGGATCGGCCGATCGGAAGCTCTTAAAACGCTCCTCGAACAGGCGGAAGCCGCCAAGACCGAGCTTTTGCGAGTACATTGGGAGATCGCCGACCGTCAGGAAAAAACCCTTCGGCAGGCTCGACAGCGAGAGGATGCGTTCGGACATCAATCGCATTTCGCGCGGCATGACGCGCATCGTGGCCTTCGACTGCAATTTGGTCATAGGACAGGTTCCGCCGGATAATACCAGGTGCCGCTGTAGCCAGCGCGCAGATCGTCTGGCGTCGGTGCGCCGTGATAGAGCACGCCGCGCAGGTTGCGGCTGAGGAAGTCGCGCGTCTTGTCGATGCCGTGGATGCCGACATTCATCAGTCGCACGAGATCGATCGGCACGAAGGCCTCCGCGTTGATGTTGGCGCGCGGCGTATGATAGCCCTGCCCGCGCAAGCTCTGGATGCGGGCGACCATGTAGCGATGCTCGGGATGTTTCATCAGGAAACGCGCGACGCTCTGAGCGCCATCCTCTTCGTCCAGATCGGAGAACAGCGACTGGATGCTTCCGCAGATATCGAGACCGAGATCAAGCGCTTCCGGCACTTCCTCGCGTGCGCCACGACGCGGCTCTTCCGCCGTCTCGGACTTGTACCAGACATATTTATAGGCATCCGGCGCGCTCATGTCGGTATCAAGCGCCCATTGGTATTCGTCGCGAACCAGGGCTTTCAGGTCCTCGACGGCTTCCGCCGGCGAGACACTGAGTTCGTCCGGACCGTGCGCAGCGGCAAGAAGTCGATCAGCCTCCTCCGGAACGAGTTCGATCAGGAGGGACAGAAAGGTTTCATAGGCCTCCGGGACCAGTTCATCGACGAATTCGGACGCCAGGATATCGAGCGGATAGTCCGCGTTTCGGCCGAGCACGGTGCCGCTTCTGCAAAATTCTTCAAGCGCCGTGACGATCTTTTCGAGGTCGTCGGCAACTTCCACGCTGGAGGCAAAAGTCTCGTAGACCATGCGGTCCTGACGACGGAAAGCGATCGCTTGCCGGAGGAGATCGACAAGAGTAGTCGCACGCGCGTCACCCGCCTCGAGCTTCATGCCCCGCGCCGCGACGATCGCGTTCTCGCGTGCGGATACCAGGGCGTTGATCAGCCGGGGATGTTTATGCACGAAGAAGATGAGGCCAAGCGCCGAGCCATTGCCGACGCCGATATAGCGGCGCAACTGCGGATCTAGCTTGACGGCCTTGTCGGACGCCTTGGCCGCGAGATGCTCGACGAGATCGCAGGAAAATTCCCGCATCAGATAGGCGGTCAGCAATTGCGCCTGTAGAACACCGCCAAGCGCATGGCTTGCGCCGAGCGACGGGAAGGAGCGCGTGCCGAACGTGCCGTTGCCATCGAGGCCGGTGTTGCGCATCAGATAGCAGACCTTGGCGATATCCTCGACCGCCGGCTGGCGACCATCGGCAAGCGCCGCCATGGTCTGGTCGAAGACGCGCATCGAGCGGTTCGAACGGCACCAGATCAGCGTCTTCGCCGTGGCACGGCCGGTATAAAGCTTGGGGATTTCACGACGCGCGGTTTCGATCTCCGCCTCGGTCGCTGGGCCTTCGATGAGCGTGCCCATCATGTCCCAAGCCTGGCCGATGATACGGCCGGTACGGGCGGTACGGCTCGGCGGACGAGAGAAGCCGATGAAGGAGAATTCCTGCCCCGGCGCCTTGATCGAATAGATCACCGTGCCTTCGGCATTGCCGTCCACATCGAACAGGACATTGGAAATGTCCCAGCATTCGCGGATCATCTTGTTCATGAAGGCGCGCGTGCCGCTGAGCCGGCTCGGCTGGATCGCGGCAAGGCGCGCGGTCTTCATCACCTCATCGGCCGGTCGCGGCTGCGGTATTGCCATCTTCTCGGAAGTCGCGGTCATCGCCGTCAACGCTCCCCCTGCTGCATTTTTGTGATGGTGCGGGCCGTTTCGATAAGCGGCTCGCGGAAGGTTTCGAGATCGAACCGGAATTCCGGCATGACCAGCGAAAGGGCGGATGTGCACTTGCCGTGCATGTCGAAGATCGGCGCGGCAATCGCGATGACGCCGCTATGGGTATAACCGCTCGACAGCGCATAACCGTCGCGGCGGGCATTGTTTAAAAGCTCTTCGGAGGAAAGCACTCCGCCGCCTTCCTTCAGGCGCCCGAGCGTCATCTCGTCAGCGAAAGCCGTCAGGATACGTCCCGAAGCAGAACCTTCGAGCGACATGGTCGTGCCGATCTTCTGCTCGGCGCGCAGGACGCTTTCGGATTCGACGCGCGAAACGATGCATGGCAGGCCGCGGTCGAGCACCGCCAGGGACGCAGTCTCCCGGACGCGATGGACAAGCATTTCGAGAACGGGCTGGATCCGCGTTCCAAGATCGGCCTGCTCAAGTGCCGCGGCGGCAAGCCGGCAAGCATGCATCGAAAGCCGGTAGCGCATCTCGTGATCCTGCTCAACCCAGCCGGCTTCGACCAGCGTCAAGAGCCGCTGATATGCCGTGGGTCGGGAAAGTTCCATTGCCGTGGCGATCTCCGGCAGCTTCATGCCGCGGACGCTCGATGCCAGCACGTCCAGCACCGCCATCGTTTTGAGGACCGTCGAAAGTGGTCGAACACCACCACTTTCTTCTTGTATTCTATTTGAATATGTCGTATCCATAATGAATATAATCATACCCGTGTTAATCCATGTCAATCGTGCTGGGCGCCATTGGCGTGAAAATTGCCTGACAAATCCGGTTAAGCCCCTGAGTCAGCTGTGATCTTTTTTTGTCAGACGGCTTGCAAACGATGTTCGGGGACGGATGTGCATCGGAAAAGAAGCGATCCGGAAACGAAAACAGGATCGATCCGCGCTGAACCGCTCCCACCCGATTTTTGTAAAATATGACCCCTAGCCGAACCCAACACCTTAGGCGAGGCCTCGATCGCTGCACTTAGTCACCATAGAAAAACGTCCGGCATCTCGGTGAGCGGTTCGTATCCCCATTTCAGCATGAAGAATGATATGGATGTCGCGGATCATCTCGGCTACGTGAAGCAGCGCATGATGCCACTCTTCTCGGGATACCCGATCGGCGCCGGCGAGAACGGTCCGGATTGAGTCCGCTGATAGGATTGATGTTGGCTTGCTGCCGCGATTCGGTGAGGCCGATTGCCCGGGTTAAAATCTATCGACTTGCTGAGCTGAGAGCTTGCTCGGCCAATTAGCAGCGCGAACGAGTTCTGCAACGAAATCATGTGTCGATGTCACCAAAAGTTCGTTACTTTCGAGCCGCGGGCAGCAGCGTGGAATCAATTTTCAAAATTGATTAGCCGACGGGCATTATAACCGTCGACTGCACAGCCCAAAGACCAAGCCGAGCTCAAACTCTCGCGATTTCCGAACTTGTCAACTTCAGTATCGGAAGCAGACTAGCCGAGGGTGTGTTCGTGAAGGCGAACCGCGCCTTGACACTCCTATCCGATACTTGAGCTGCCACCAGCAACGGCACAAGCGTTGTTTTAGGAACATTCATTTGATCCGCCGGATCACATTCCGCCAACACCCGGAAGAACACACCAATGGCCAATTTCTACGATGAAGGCGTTCCGAATATCGCCCGCGAACACTACACTGACAGCATTTTTCGACGGCCGTCGGGAAGCAGAAGCGGCAGTTTCCAAACTGAAGGACGCAGGAATTGGTGGCATCCGGCTGATGCCTGGCTATGAAGGCGACAACGAAAGCTCTGCCGTTGGATCCGAAAACTTAAGCTTTCTGGTTATGGCTCGGAGATTGGCTTTTTCCTGATGACCGTGACGCCTACGTAGAGGGCTTCGGCGTGGCGGCTTTCCGGTCTCAGCCTTGGTCGACGCCGCCTCGTATGATATGGCGCACGACATTGTTGCCGATGAGGGCGCGATCGATCTCGACGAACGTGCGGATATTGGCGTAAGGACGGCTGGAGCGCCCGCCACGATCAACAAAATCCCCGGCAAGACGGCGCGTATCAAGTAGACGCTTCCGCGCCTGAAGTTCGCGGCTATAAGCGGAGTGCCACGGGCAACTCACCTCGGTATGCGGCATCGGAAACGCCAAGCTGCAGTTTTTGCCATCGCGGGAAATTCATTGGATCAAGCCATGAAAAAAAGTCCGGTCGGCTGGCGGTATTAGAAGATACTTCTGTCCCGGGCATTGGCCACGCCGTACCGCTTGATATGAGCGACGGCTACAGCCGACGCGGGGCTGACATGCTCGACAACGCACACTCTTCTCCTGTCTACAGCGCCCGCTGCGAGCGGCTGACGTCCTCTTCCAAGAACAAAACGATTACCCAGCGGAACCCGCTTTTGCCCCAACTTATCACGAGACGGAAGCCTCGCCGGGATCGCATGGTCTCCAGAAAATCATCGAAGATGCACTGAGTTCTGCAGAACTGATAAAATGAGACTAGTGACGAGTCGCGGTCAATATCTCCCTCACCCTCTGGGCAAGATCGTCGATTGCGAAAGGTTTGGTGATCATTTCCATGCCTGGCGCCAGAAAATCGGCGCGAGATGCGGCCGTGGCCGCATATCCGGTGATGAAGAGGACCTTAAGAGAGGGGCGCGCGGTTATGGCGATCTCAGCAAGCTGCCGGCCGTTTAGGCCGGGCAATCCGACATCCGAAATTAAAAGATCAAGACGGCCCTTTCCGTCTATGAGCGGCAGGGCTTCGTTGCCATCGATCGCTTCAACCACGCGATATCCTAGTTCGTTCAACACATCGACGACCAGCATGCGCACGGAATCGTCGTCCTCGACCACCAGAACCGTTTCGCCTTCACCGCGTGGCGGGACGACGTTGGGATCTATTGCCGCGCCCTGATCCGTAACATCTTCAGTGCTGCCGGGGAGATATAGTTTGATGGTGGTCCCCAAGCCGACCTGACTGTAAATCCGGACATGGCCGCCGGATTGCTGCGCGAAACCGTAGATCATTGACAGGCCGAGACCGGTCCCCTGCCCGATAGGCTTTGTCGTGAAGAACGGATCGAAGGCTTTTTCGATAGTCGCCTGCGACATTCCGATGCCCGTATCGCTAACAGCAAGGACAACGTAACGTCCCGGCACCAGGGTTTCGCCCGCCGCCAGATCTCCTTCGTTCAGAATGAGATTGTTTGTTTCGATCGTCAGCTTTCCACCATCGGGCATGGCATCGCGTGCATTGATGACGAGATTGAGAATGGCGCTTTCAAGCTGGTTGGTGTCGGTGATTGCCTTCCAGGTGTCTGGAACCATGTCGATCAGCAACTCGACCTGTTCGCCGAGGGTACGCCGGAACAGGTCCTCCATCGAGTCGACGAGCTGCCTCACGTCAACCATTTGTCGATCCAGAGATTGTCTTCGGGAAAAGGCCAGGAGACGGTGGGTCAGCGCGGCGGCTCGTGCTGCCGATGAACTCGCAGCGTCGATGAACTTGTCAAGGTCGTCCAGTCGCCTGGCCGCGATCCGGCGCTTGATGACGGAAAGCGCGCCGATCACCCCGGTCAGCATATTATTGAAATCGTGCGCTATGCCGCCAGTCAACTGGCCGACGGCTTCCATCTTCTGGGCCTGTCTCAACTGGGCTTCAGTGTCTTCGAGCACTGCCTGCTGCTGTTTCTCAACCGTTACGTCTCGGCCGTAGGCGTAGACCCGGTCTTCTTCGCGAGAGGTCATCCAGGAGATGATCCGGGGCGGCCCATCCTTGCAAGTCATGCGTAAATCGATTTTGGTATGCGTGTTTTCGACTGCCTTGTTCAGCTGCGGCCTGACCTGAGCCACGTCTTCGGCCCAGACAAAGTCGATCACATGGCGTCCGACGACCTCTTCGGGAAGATGGCCAAGGACCTCTAGCCAAGCCGGGCTGACATCGCGAAACACGCCATCGGTACCGATTACCACCAGAAGATCGCGCGAATTCGTCCAGACGCGATTTCGTTCCCGCATGCTTTCACGAGCGATTTCGGACAGCGTTTGATTGGCCTGCCGCAAGCTCTCCTGGGTCTGCTTGGCTTCAGTAATATCGAAGACTGCCCCCACGAAGCGCCGGCCGCTGGTCTCGGTATCATCGACATATTCGCCGCGTCGGGCAAGCCACCTCTCCTCGCCATCATCGGGGCGAGTGACTCTGAACTCGATGCTCCGTTCGTTCTGAACGCCATCGGGATCACTGAGATCGATGACCCGCTCGTCATCGGGATGGATGAGATCGTTCAGCGTCCGGACAGGGAGAATCCGCGTCGGGTGCAGGCCAAAGAGCCGGCAGAACTGCTCAGAAACGTTGATCGTGCTATAACCAACTATGTATTCAAACGTACCAATGCCGCCTGCTGACTGGGCAATCCGCAATTGCTCGGTGGCACGTTTTTGTTCGGTGATATCCACAAGCATGCCTATGAACTTGACGGGCTCGTCCTCGTCGTTCAGCACGGCCTGGCCACTGGCATGCACCCACCGATATCCGCCGTCATTGCGCTGAAGGCGGTATTCCTTGGAGAACACTTCCGAACCGGCGAGGATGCCGGCCACGGCGACCTTTACGCGCTTGAGGTCGTCCGGATGGATAGATGCGAAGAAGTGGTCGGTAGATACGCCGTCCGCGAGCGCTACAGGGTCCTGGTTGGTAATCGCTGCAAAGCGAGGGTCGGCGATAAGCCGCTTGCGGGTTATATCCCACTCCCACCCACAGGCCGCGCCGGCAGCCTCCAGCGTCAGCTGCAACCGGCGCTCGGCCGTTTCCAACTCGGAACGTACTCCAGCCAATCCGGCTACCGGGTTGTCGGCATCCCTAGTCATGATCGCCGCCGATATTCATCCGCTACCGTTATTATGTTGCAGTCATCACGCGATTGATGAAATCGGCGATGAGCTGTTTGAGCTTCTCAAGGGACGGAAGGTCCATGATCATTGCGATATAGCCGCGGATATTGTGTTCGCGAACCGAAAAGTTGATATAGAGAAACAAGACGAAGCTTTCTTCTCGCGCGCTGCCGAGAACACCGAACAGAAGGTTGCTGTCTCCGCGGCGGACATCTGGCAGTGACATTTTCAGCGTATGCTGCAACATGTTGGCCATTGTTCCGAGGCAGCCGTTCAGAATGACGTTGCCGGTCTCGGCAAGCGCCTCTTCCTCCATGCTGGCGAGGTCAGCCTCATCCATCTCATCGCCGACGATCGCCCGCACGAGCGACAGACCGTTGCTCTCCGGGAAGATCAACAGCGCCCGGCCGGAAAATGGCCCCTCGAATTGCTGCTGGACGGCGATCAGCGTTTCGCTTTCGCGCTGGCCGATCAGAGCAGCTGCAGACTTGCGCGTCACGATCTCAACCGATGGAACCGACAGGATGACCTGCCTGTTCACCATCTTGCGCAGGCTCGCAGCCGCGCGGCTGACACCGATATTGACGAGCTCGGTCAACGCGTCGCGTTCGAGTTCGTCCAGCGCAATCGTGTTGTCGGTCATGTCCCGGCCTTTTTGAGCCGAAGTGCTGCCCCCGAAATAAAGCCGGTGAGCGCTTCCTGGGTGACCGGCTTGGCAACGAACGTGGCGTTCAACGCCCTCACCCTGGCAATGATCTCGTCCTGAACATTCGCGGTGATCACCGCGATCGGCATATTCGGATAGTCGACGCGCAACTCCGATGCCAGTTCAAGCCCGTCCTTGTCCGGCATATTGAAATCCAGGATGGCGATGTCGATCTGCTGTGTCTCGACAATGCCCAAGGCATCGGCCGCACTACCCGCTTCGACGCGGGTCCAGTCGGGCTGCAGCGCGGCGATTGCCTTGCCCGCCACGATACGGGCCAGTTTGCTGTCGTCCACGACAAGGACTGTGACCGTCATTTCATACTCCGTTTACTCACCCTGCACCCGCCTGCGGCGGAGATGGTTATAGCCTTATGGGGATCCAGGGATCTTCGCAAGTTCGCCGCCTATATTTCGCGTCTTGTGGCAATATCGGCCCTTACCCCGGGCAGCAGCTTATCCGCCATAAAAGATGATATAGGCGTCCCGATTATCTCGGGTCCGAACACCATCAATGCCTGCCAAAGAGCGGTATGGATGACGGTTGCCGCGCTAATATCGACGGGAAGGTCCGGCCGGCTCTCCAGGTAACTCATCAACGGCTCCGCCTCCTCCACCCCACATGCTCCCGAAAGGGTGATGGCGCCTGCATCGAGGCTGATCGTCATTACAACAACTCCTCCATATTCAGCACCAGCAGGACCCTTCCATCTCCCAGCAACGTCGTTCCCGCTATTCCGGCCACGCCTTGCAGAAGCCCGGCCAAAGGCCGAGTGAGAGTTTCGGCCCGCTCGGCGATCGCATCCACGGCAACACCGATATCTTCCTGACCGGCCCGCACGATCAACACCTTGAGATCGCCGGATTGCGAGTTCGGCGCGGCGACCTGTAGCAATTCGCCCAGATGCAGCAAAGGTATCGTGCGATCGCGTAGCACGAACGCACGTCCTGCCCTGACCGACTGGATGGCGCTCAATGGCAGTTTATGGGTCTCGACGATGGCAGTGATCGGTACGCCGTAACGCTCGCCGCCGACCTCGACGATCATGAGCTGCGTCATCGAAAAGCTGATCGGTAATTTCAGAAAGAACGAAGTGCCCAACCCCGGAACGCTTTGCAACTCAACCGTCCCGCCCAGCCGTTTGACGGAGGTATGTACCGCATCGAGGCCGACGCCGCGGCCGGAGAGTTCGGAAATCGACGCTGCCGTCGAGAAGCCGGGCGCGAAGACAAGCTGGAGGATATCCGTTTCCGAAAGTGTCGAAGCCTGGCTCTCCGATAGAATGCCGCGATCCACCGCTGCCGCGCGTACACGCTGCGGGTCCATGCCGCGACCGTCATCCGCGACTTCGATTTCGATCTGATCTCCCCGCTGCCGGGCCCGCAAAAGGAGGCGCCCCCGTTTCGGCTTGGATAATTTCAGCCGGTCATCTTCGGGTTCGAGGCCGTGGTCGAGACCGTTTCGAACGAGATGAAGCAAGGGCTCGAAGAGATTTTCGACGATCTCGCGATCCGCCTCGACCGTTTCGCCTTCGATCACCAGATCGACGGCCTTACCGATCCGAGCCGATGTGTCCCTGACCAATCGCGGAAACCGGCGGAACGTATTTTCGAGCGGTATCATCCGCGCCTGAGTGACGGCACCGTAGAGCGAAGCAACCAGACGCTCGATCTCGTGATGGCTGGAGAGGATGCGCTTAGCAAGCGGACCATTGCCGTGGTTGCGCGCTTCTTCAGAGAGCGGAACGAGGCTGTTCTTCGCTGTGACCAGCTCGCCGGCAATTTCGACAAGTTTATCGATACGTGTCGAGTCCACCCGCATGGTTGTCGACTGACGCTCCGGGCTGCGGCCCGATGCCGGTTCCGGCGCGATGCCTGCCCGCTTATCAGCGGCGACGGTCAAGACAAAAAGCTTAACTTGATCGGGTATAAGCCGGAACACGGCTTCCGCCTCTGCAAGCGAAGTGCCCGATACCGCCTCGATCAGCAGGCCGCAGCGAAAAGGGTCGAATTTCTCTGGCAACGGCTGGGGCTCTTTCAGCGAAACCGTCAGATGCCTGAGATCCGGCAGACTGGAGATCGTCGCGAGCGGATCGTCACCGCTGAAGAAACACTCGGGATGCGGCTCGTAACGAATGGCTATCATCTGCCCCGCCGCCCCGGATGCCGACATCAATTGATGCAGGGAAAGCGCCCAGTCGGGAATCGCCGCGGGCGCGTCGGCCGGCGCATCGTTGTCTCGCGCGGTCACTGCGCCGTTAAGGATCCCAAGCAGCCGCGTAGCCTGTTTCTCCTGTGCTTCCGGGAGGCCTCCCGTTTGCGAAATGCCGTCGATACTGTCATCGACCCATTCGATGATCGCCAGAATCGGATCGATCAGCGCCGCGTCCACGACGATCTTGCCGGCGCGCGCCTGCGACAGGAGATCTTCAGCCTGGTGCAATATGCCCGCCATCGGGCCGAAATCGAACAGCCCGACCGATCCCTTCAGCGTATGGATCGCCCGGAATGCGCTTTCGAGGCTTTCGCGCGCACGCGGATTTGCCTCCAGCGCCATGAGATCTTCCGACGCCTGCTGGATCAGTTCGCGTGCCTCGATGGCGAATTGTTCGATCAATTCATCCATTCATTTGTCTCCCGCCTCTCGATAGACGATGGCGTCGGGAAAACGGACCGCTTCGAAAGTTTCCGAAATGCGCGACATGGATTCCGTATGACCGAGGCAGATATAGCCACCGGGATAAAGCAGGTCGTGGATGTTGCGGGCCGCGACCTCCCGTGCCGCCTCATCGAAATAGATCAGCAGGTTCCGGCAGAATATAACATCGAAACGCCCGATCGCGGCAAGCGTCTGGCGATCGACAATGTTGCCTCGGGCAAACGTCACGGATTCTCGCAAATCTTCTATGAGGCGGCGATCCTGTTGGTTTTCCGGTTCGAAATACCGGTCCACGATATCCTTCGGAAGCTTCGAGAGTGATCGCTGACCGTAATACCCTTCCGCCGCCCGCCGCAAGATCGCGGTATCGATGTCAGAGCCGACGATCTCGATATTGTAGGCATCGACGAGAGGCCAGTTTTCGAGCAGCCAGATGGCGATCGAATAGGGTTCTTCGCCGCTTGAGCAGGGCATCGACCAGATCCGGATACGATCCCCCGGCCCTTTCGAGCGGATAATGTCCGGGAGGATCGAATTGCTCAGGCAGGCAAGCTGGTGCTGCTCGCGATAGAAATAGGTCTCGTTGACCGTGAAGCTGTTGATCAGCAATTCCGTCTCACGCAGGTCGCCGCGCAAAATGGAAATGTAGTTCCTCGCCGATTGGGCGTTCCGCTGGTCGATCAGATCGGTGATGCGCCGTTCGATGTAGTAACGCTTGGTTTCACCGAAAACCATGCCGCTGCGTTTGTAGATGATCTCGCAGATCTCCTCGAGATCCGACGCAGAAAGCGGCGAGGCGCCGTGATTCCCCGAATTGGTCGGAGGGATGACCATCAGCAGACCCGATCCATCAAAGAAGCGGCGATCTCCTCGACGCGTCTGATCTCGCTTGCGCCACCGAGGCGCACCAGTTCTCCCGGCATCCCCCATACGACGGCCGTTTCTTCGGCTTCGGCAATCGTGTAGCCACCGGCGCTCCGCAAGTCGGCCATCGCAGCGGCTCCGTCATTTCCCATGCCCGTCATCAGAATACCGACAAGATCGGCCGCCGGCAGGTGTTTCATGGCAGAGCGTACCATGCGGTCGACGCTTGGATGCCACCGATAGGCCTGATCGCTTGGAGCTGCCATCGCCACCAATGATCCGGCGCGCGATGCGATAACGATATCCGCATCGCCCTTGGCAACATAGATATTGCCCGGTTCCAATCTGGTCTGCTGAGCGACCTCGCTGACGGTCAGAGCGCATATCTTGTCCAACCGCTTGGCAAGCGGGCCGGTGAAGGATGCTGGCATATGTTGTGCGACCACCACCGGCCAATCGAAGCCCGACGGAAGGTTGGCAAGCACCGCATCAAGCGCCGGCGGACCGCCGGTCGATGTCCCGATCATCACGATACCCGGCCTGCCCGCCTGCCTGATCGGTCGCGCTGGAGAATCTCGGCGTCCGCGCGGCAGGATCGCCTGCTGCGGCAGTATCGTCTGCGCCAGGCGAACGCGCTCTGCAAGCCGTCGGCTGCGCCGGATGCGGACCGTTGCTGCCGTCCGAACCTTCTCGACCAGACGTGGAGTGAGTTCGTCGATGGAAAGAGAAATCGCGCCGCCCGGTTTGGCAATGAAATCGACCGCGCCGATCTCCAGCGCCGCCAGGGTCTCTTCCGCACCTTCTTCAGTCAGTGACGAAACCATGACCACGGGACAGGGATGTTCGAGCATGATCCGGTCCAGGCAAACAAGCCCGTCCATCAGCGGCATGTGGATATCGAGTGTGACCACGTCGGGCTGAAAGCCCGAGATGACTTTCAGGGCCTCAGCACCGTCTCGCGCGAACTCGACGGTGAAATCTCCCTCGGCGCTGAAGATCTGTCCAAGCAGCTTCCGCATCAAGGCGGAATCTTCAACGATAAGAAGACGGATCACGAACCGGCCACCATCGACTTTTCGTCAGTGATCGCCGCGACGACATCCCGCTCTGTACGCGTCAGCAGTTCCTGCGGGTCGATCAGCAAGATCATCCTGCCCTCGGTTTCGATATGCGCGATCCGGTCGAAGACATCTGTCCGCTCGGAGGAAAATTCAGGCGCCGCCGAAAGAGCGGCGGAGGAAACGGCCTTTACTTCCGAGACGCCATCGACAACGAAACCGGCCTGAAGGGCTCCCAATGTCACGACGATGGCGCGTACCTTGGTGGCCTGTGACAAGGCTGCCAAATCGAATCGGGTGCGCTGGTCGATCAACGGAATGGCCTTGCCACGCAAACTGATGACGCCCATCACGAATTTTGGCGCGCCCGGGATGCGGGTTACGTCGTCGGGGACCTGGACGACTTCATCGACCGATGCGATCGGCAGGCCATAATGTTCGTCGCCGAGTTGAAAGATCAGAAACTGTTCGGATGCAACTTCGCTTTCCGCCGTTTTTTCCATCGATCTTGCTCCCGTATTCTGGCTGATCGCCTGCGTGACCGCCCGATGGCCGAACAGCTTTTCCGGCGACAGGATCGAGATCAGCAGTCCGCCATCAGCAATGCGGCCGATCGCATCGATCTGCGCATTGCCGCGTCCGCGTTGCAGGACGGCTGGAACCGTATCGATGGCATCGTCGGCAAGCCGACGGATGACGTCCATATCGTCCACCACAAGGCCGACCACGTCATCTTCATGCTCGACGATGACGATACAGGCTCCGTTACCTGTCGAGCGTCCACGATCAAGACCGAGAAGGGACGCAAGCGAAACCAGCGGCAGGATGCTGTCTCGCATCGGAACGAGGCCGATTATCGCGTCTTCTGCGGTCGGGATCATCGCGATATCGCCGGTCAGCGTGGCAACCTCGCGGACGCGATCGAGCGGCAGGCCGTACAGTTGATCTGCCACCCGGAACGACAGCAAGGCGGTTAGCCGGACGCGCGTCTCCGTCCCGATCTTGCTGTCCATCTCGGCGAGGCGACTGATCGGCGCTCGTCTTGTCGCTTTGAACGCCGTGTCCAGCAGGCCGTTTAGGTCCTGTAGGGGCATCGCCGTTGCATCGGCTGCATCAGCCGAAAGCCTCAGCACGTCGTCGACAAGAAGCCCGACTGCGCCTGCATGGTCGTAGACTATGATCTTGCCTTCATGGGATGCGATGCTTTTGAAGCCACCCAGAACCCTTTCCATCGACAGGACCGGTATCGGCCTGCCGCGGAGATTGGCAATGCCCGCCAGCGCTTCCGGACCATGCGGAACCCGAGTGATATGCGGTACCCTGACAACCTCCAGCACCAGGCGCGCGTCGATTTCGTGACGTCTCTCTCCGACCTGAAATAAGAGCCGCCTCTGATCGGCGCCCGCAGCGGAGGAAATTACCATCGCCTCAGTTTCCGGCCATCTGGAGTTCATCGGCCAGCGATGCAATTTCTTCGACGGCTGCAGCAAGATCTTCGGCGCCGCGCGATTGCTGTCGCGCCGCCGTTGCCGCCTGCTCGGAAGCAGCGCCCGCTTCCTGCGCAACTGAGGCGATCTGCTGGGTACCGGCCTGCACCTGTTTGACTGCAACCAGAACCGCCTGAGCAGCATCAAGGATTGAGGCGCTGCCGCGTACCATCGTGTCTATGTCGGTTTCCGCGACTGTCAGACGGTCGACGATCAGCCTGTTCTTGGCGATTTCAGCTTCGGACGCCGCGACGATCATCTCGAGCTCGCGCTGAACGGTCGCGATCTGTACCCTGATCTGTCGCACGATGTCCTTGACGCCATCGATATTCTCGGCGGCATCCTGCGCCAGCTTGCGAATGTCGGTCGAGACGATGGCAAACCCGCGCCCGGCTTCGCCGGCTCGTGCCGCTTCCACGGAGCCGCTGACGGCCAGCATGCTGGTCTGAACCGCAACCAAAACGATCCGATCCACGGTGCGTTCGATCTGGAAACCGATTTCGCCGAGCGAGCTGAGTTCCGCCAAGGCGTTGCGCGTTTCGACAAGAGCGTGGGAGACACCGGCGGCAATGCCGCTCACCCCCCCTTTGTTCGTCGCAAGCAGCGCCTTGATTTCCTCTGCGCGACGGTTGGTTTGCTCGGCGCTCTCCTGCGTCTGGAAAGCACTCTTCTCGATCTGGGCCATGGCCGCATTGGCTTCCTGCGTCGCGGCGGCCTGCGCTTCCGCGCCCCGGCTGATCTGCTCGACGGCGATGAGGATTTCGCTAGCCGCGCCGGACAGTTCCTGAACGGTCGACGACAGTTCTTCGGCAGCCGAACTCAACTCTTCCGTTCTTGCGGCCCGGCCGCTTTCGTTCACAAGATCGTCCGCCAGGATCGCAAGCGCCTGGGCGGTCTGCTGGCTTTCCTCGAGCGCCGCACTTTGCTGCTGGACGGCGCGCTGCGCCTCCGTCGCAGCCGCCGACTGCTCTTCGGCGGCTGACGAGACGGTCTCGGCACCCTTCTGGGCCTCCCGTGCCGCTACTTCCGCTTCGACCGCGGCAATCAAGATAGTCTGGCTGCCCTGAGACAGGTCGCTGAGACCCGACCGGATGGTGTGCAGGACTTCGGCTATCGCCCTGCCTGACCTAGTCTGCTCCTGCGCGGTGGACGCGGCGGACTTGATGCGGTCGGCAATCTGGCGCACCCCATCGACGATTGTCTCGGCATGCCGGCTGACATCGCGGGAGCTCCGCTCGGCAATTTCCGCCAGCGCACGGACCTCGTCGGCGACGACTGCAAAACCGCGACCGTCGTCCCCGGCTCGAGCCGCCTCGATCGCCGCGTTGAGCGCGAGTAGATTGGTACGATCGGAGATATCCGCCACCGCGACGGTCGTGGCTCCGATACTTTCAGCCTGAGATTGAAGCGTGCTGATGACCGCGATGGCTGCGATCTGCCGCGTGGCGTTGGCGTCGATCGCCGAAACCGATACATCGATCTGCGCGGCGGATTCAAGAACCGAGTTCTGGAGCTCCTCGGTGCGCCGACGAGCAGCATCTGCCTCCGACCGGGCTGTGGAAAATCGTAAGGACAGGTGATTGGTGGCAGACAAGGATTGGTGAGCGGCGCCCGCCGCTTCCTCGGCCCCGCTTGCAATTTGTTCCAGTGCGCGCCGCAGTTCTTCAGCGGCGGCAGCCGCTTCCGCAACCCCGGTAGCAAGTTCTTCAGTCGCAGCCCCGATCCGCTCGGCCGCCTTTTGCTGCCGGACGCGGGAACGATCTTGCAGCCGGCGCGACGTTGCGGCCTTGTCTGCGACGGTAACCGCAGGCCCTTCCCCGGGAGCCCTGGTCGCGGTCGCCCGTGAGCCCAATCGGGATGTCTTCACCAGTGCCATGAAATATCCGTTGTGTCCCGGCCTTGAGCTTGAGCACGCAAACCGTTGCATCGCTCACTCCCTAGGCAGCTGCTCTATCTGATTTTTATGGCGTAAAGGTCGATGCAAAGCAAATTTTCTCGCATTAGCGGACTGTTTGCTCGCGGATATGGTTTACCACGCGATCAATATCATATGGTTTTGAAAGGAAAGGAACTTGTATGGGCAGATCGTTCTTGGGAACCTTTAAATACCCAGACGTCAGGAGGATCGCTATCTCAGGGCGCGAGTGGCTCACGAGTTCGGCCAGTTTCAAACCATTCATCAGGCCGGGCATGTCGATGTCTGTGAACAGAGCCTGGATCTTGGGATTGCAATTTAGAAGTTGCAGCGCATCGTTGGCATTACCCGCCTCAAACACCTGAAAGCCGGCATCACCCAGATCTTCTACAAGGCTCAAGCGTATCAGCACCTCTTCTTCGACAACAAGAACGGAAATAGTGTCGAGAGCCATATTGAAAATACCATGAAAACGATTGTCAGCCACCAGCAACGCTTAGGCGCACAGACGGTTCCCGAGGCTCAATAACGTCAATTATTTCGTCTTGAAGATCGACCAAAGCGAAAGGACATCTTGGACTACGGCGTTCGAGCTTCGCCTTACGGCCCTTGCTGCGCGGTAACACCCTAATGCTCCAAGACGCTGAGTGGAGAAAGCCTAATCAGCTTTCAGAGTATGCCACGAAAGTCCCGTCCCACTTTATCTAGCGACGGAAGGGCGATCCGGAGAGACAGGCCTGCGTGATTCCAGTCGCGGGTGATCGTCCCTTCAGTTTCCAGTCTACCGCAAGCGTACCTTGCGGATCAAAAGAGACTCGTGAACGGCTGCGTTTGCGGCAAGTTCGTGAAGTACCAGACCTACCGGCTGCGATGAACAGCAAAATCCTCAATCCCCTCAGCTGCTAAGCGGTTCGACCCCTCAATCCGCGAATTCGCCAGCCGCGAGCTGAAAAACTGGCGAACAATGATGGATTGTAACGGCTTAAATCTGCGAAAAGATTGTTGTTCATGGTGTGAAGCAAAGATGCCGAAATCGCGTTTGCTGAGGCGATGGAACGCAGCCAGCGGCATGGAACAGGCTGATCAAAACTTCGTTCATGCAGGCTGATAATATTGCGGGCAAGAAATGGCAGGTCCTGGTGAGCGTCGCAGAGTCTAGAGATGAAAATGCGTCCGTGCCTTCTACCGCAGCCGATCAGACGGCGGATTTCAAGCTGCCACCGGGTTTCGTGGCGACTAGGCTTGCGGCATTGCTGCGACGTTCGGAACGATCGCTGTGCTACGTCGCACTGAGCGAAGGCGCGGCTGCCAAAATTGCTGAGGCCGTCGGCGCCCTGTTTCCCGAAATCAAGCTGATTATTTTGCCACCGTGGGACAGCCTTCCCTATGACCGCGTGCCACCCTCGCGGCACTGCATGGGCCGGCGTATGGACGCATTACGGATCTGGAGCTCCCCCAGCGAGGCGCCGCGATTGTTTCTGACCTCGTTCGACGCAACACTTCAGCGTATTCCGCCGCCAGCCGTCGTTGCGGACAGCCAACTGGAACTCGTGGTGGGAAAGCCGTTTGATCGCGGCGTATTCTCCGACTTCGTCCAACAAACGGGCTATGTGGAAGAAGGGGTTGCGGACGATCCGGGTGAGTTGGCCGTTCGCGAAGGCGTGATTGATATCTACCCCGCCGGCGCACCTGGACCGATGCGTATCGTTCTGTCGAAGGATGATAGGATTTCGGAACTTAGAGGCTTTGACCGCCTGTCCCAGAGGACGGAGAGCTATCTCGAAAGCGTGATTATTGGTCCGGCATCCGAGGCCATTTCCTGCCAAGCCGCCACGGAAGTCCCTGCTCCAAAGTCGGACACCATGGAGCGCCACCTTTTGCGCCTTTATGGAGACATGCCAACCGTGTTCGACATCCTGGGTGACGCCGACGTAATTCTTGCACCAGGTGCGGCCGATCGACTGGAGCGCTATCTCGAAATCATCGAGGATGCCCGCAAGGCCCGCAAGGATTTCGGAGAGAAGGACGTCCCTTCCTCCCGTTCGATCTACCTCGACCGCGCCGAATGGGAGCGATACGTCAGCAAAACATCGACAGGCGCAATGGATCTCGGAGAAGGCGGTGACCTGCCAACAGATACCGCCGACGCCGACCCGCGTAGCGCGTCGGTTAAGCTGGTGCAGGATCAGCTGCGACAAGGGCTGAGGGTCGTAATCTCAGGGAAAGGCAAGAGCGCCGATGCCCTCTGTCGGCGCCTGGCAAAGGCAACTGGGCTCGCCCCTCGGTCAATCGACGCCTGGAACGCAGTTCGGGAGGCCGAGCCCGGCACTCTTCTCAAACTGGCCGTGGACCTTGAGCAGGGGTTCGTCGATGCCGCGCAGAGTGTAGCTGTGATCGCCGCGGCCGATGCATCTGGCAGGGTCACCCGCTCCAGCACACTTTTGGCCGAGCCCGAGCTTCGGATAGGCGATGTCGTTGTTCACGAAGATCATGGCGTTGGAATTCTCAAACATCTGGAAAGCATAGCCGTTGAGGGCGTCTCTCGGGAAGCCGCCCGTCTGGAATATCGCGACGAAGGTTCCGTGCTTGTGCCGATGGAGGAATTTGGAAAGCTGTGGCGTTATGGCTCCGAACCCGAAGCCGTTACCCTTGATCGCCTTCACAATGACGCTTGGCAGAAGAAACGAGAAAAGATTGCAGCGGACATTCTGTCCGCCGCGCGTCATCTCGCGACCGTCGCCAAGCATAGGCAGGCGTCGCAAGCAGAGCGATTCATTCCGCCTCGCGCCGAATTCTCCGCCTTCACGCGGCGGTTTCCATTTACCGAAACGTATGACCAGGCCGAAGCCATCCAGGCAGTCCTCTTTGATCTGGCATCCGGACACACGATGAACCGCCTTGTCTGTGGAGACGTCGGCTTCGGCAAGACTGAGATCGCGTTACGGGCAGCAGCAGCGGTATCGCTCGCAGGCGGTCAGGTGGTCGTCATCGCACCGACCACCGTGTTGGCTCGTCAGCACTTTGCTACGTTCGAGCGCCGCTTCGCGGCGACTGGTATCGCAGTCAGCATGCTGTCTCGGCTGCTCAAGCCAAGCGAGGCAAAACACGTAAAAGCGGCGCTGGCAGCAGGTGAAATCGGTGTCGTCGTTGCGACCCAAGCGATCTTGGCGAAGGATGTCCGCTTTGCCCGTCTGGCGCTGCTGATCGTGGATGAGGAGCACCGCTTCGGGCTGAAGGACAAGCGAGCGATGAACACTCTTGCACCGTCTCTTCATATGCTCACCATGTCGGCGACACCTATACCGCGGACCTTGCAATCGGCGATGGTTGGGATTCAGGAGGTCAGCCTCCTGACGACGCCGCCCTCGAGACGTCGGCCTATCCGTACCTCGCTTGCAATGTTCGACAGCGCATCGATGCGGACCGGGCTGATGCGTGAATATCGACGAGGAGGGCAGAGCTTCGTCGTAGTGCCCCGCATCGAGGACATAGAAGACGTCGCAACGATACTGCGAAAGATCGTTCCGGAGCTTTCCGTCAAGGTGGCTCACGGCAAGATGCCCGTGGCAGCTATCGATGAAGCTATTGTCGGTTTTGCGGAAGGTGACGGCGACGTCCTGCTCGCCACCAACATCATCGAAAACGGCCTCGATGTGCCGCGAGCCAACACTATGTTCGTATGGCACGCTGATCGATTCGGGCTGGCACAGCTTCATCAACTGCGCGGACGTGTTGGACGCGGAGCAGCGCAGGGCATATGCACTCTTCTGACGGAAGAAGGTGCAGAACTGGCCGAGGAAACGCGGCTGCGGCTTTCGACCCTTGTCGAGAATGACCGCCTGGGCTCCGGCCTGGCGATCAGCCTTCGAGATCTCGACCTGCGTGGCGGGGGCGACATTGCTGGGGAGGATCAAGCCGGGCATATGAAGGCGATCGGCACCGGACTATACCAGAAACTACTTGCGGAAGCCGTTGCGAAAATACGCAAGCAATCATCGGCCATCAGGCAGTGCGCAATCCTCCACCTCGACGTGGCCGGCACGATACCCGCAGATTATGTGTCGGACCCAGCGGTGAGACTCAATCTCTATGCCAAGCTGTTGCGAGCATCCACACGGAGAGAAATGGACGACCTCGAAGAGGAGTTCGAAGACAGGTTCGGCGAACTTCCTGATGAGGTAGCCCTACTCCTGCGGACAACTCGCCTGCAGCTCGACGCTGGTCGCCTGGGCATTGCCAAAATGGAGGCCGGGCCAAAAGGACTGGCGATGACTCTGACACCAAGGACACCCGCAAAAGTCATCGCGACGTTGACCAAAAAGGCTGGGGCGATCCGGCGAGGAGAGCGGCTGATATTTGAAATCACAATCGAAAGTGGCGATGAGCAGCTGCGGTTCTTTGAACGAGCGGTCGTAACGCCGCGCCGGCCGTGAGAAAGACCGTTGCTCGTCACGAGGGATTTTAACGCGCACGGCGCGGCAAGCCCCAAGGCATAAGCCAGATTGGTAAGAGTGTGGAGAAGCGGCTCAGTCGGCCTTTCCGCTCTAGGCTTCGATTACCGCGTTAAGCAGGACAACCGTTCTGGCGGCTATTTCCGCTGCAAATTGGCTCGCGCCATTTCATTTCTGTATTATCGACAGCTTGCTTCAGCCGGTGCCACGATCGCAGGTCATTGACGGACGGTGTGCAAGGCTAGTCAACAGTCGCCATCACCCAAACGCCACGGGCGACCGTAAAGCGCGTCATATGCGAACGCGATTACCTTTTCCTGCTAATTTTCAAACGGGAAGCGTTTATACTTTCATGGCGTAATTGCGTCGAACGATGAATATGTCGCCGCATTGCGAATACGCGACGTCGCGTATTTGCGTAGATTTTGTGTGCTAAACCGCCTTCATGTTCGAGGCGGTGGCCCATAGGCCACCGCTGATATCAGACGACCTCGGGCAGTCGGCCGATCAGTTTATCGAGCGTAATCGGATAGTCCCTGACCCTGATGCCCGTCGCGTTGTAGACGGCATTGGCAATCGCCGCCGATACACCGCAAAGGCCCAGTTCCCCAACGCCTTTTGCTTTCATCGGCGACGAGTAAGGGTCTGTTTCATCTAGGAATATGACGTCCTGATGCGGGATGTCCGCGTGGACCGGCACTTCGTATCCGGCGAGGTCGTGGTTGACGAAAAAGCCGCGTCGCATATCAACCGCCAGCTCTTCCGAGAGCGCGGCGCCGGCGCCCATCGTCATCGCGCCGATGACCTGGCTGCGGGCTGTGATCGGGTTGAGCACTCGCCCGGCCGCGCAGACCGCCAACATGCGGCGAATACGCGTTTCTCCTGTGTAGACATCGACGGCGACTTCAACGAAGTGACCGCCAAAGGTCGATTGCTGGTGAGTTTCGGCCAGCTTGCCCCATTCTATCTTATCTTCGCCGACCAAGCCTTCTGCTCCAGCGGCTTCTGATAGGGGAAAGGAGCGATTGCCGACGCGCACCTGACCATTCTCGAAGATAGCGTCTGCGGAATTAAAGCCGAGCTTGCTGGCAACGGCATCGCGAAGCTTGACGCAAGCGGCGTAGACGCCTGATGTCGCGGAATTTGCGCCGAACTGCCCCCCAGACCCCGCCGATACGGGGAATCGGGAGTCGCCGAGTTGGACGGCGACCTTTTCGATATCGACGCCCATCATCTCTGCCGCGGTCTGGGCGATGATCGTATAGCTGCCGGTTCCAATATCCGTCATGTCAGTCTCGACGGTGATGATGCCTTCCTGGTCAAGTGTCACGCGTGCGCCGGACGTCATGACCAGGTTGTTGCGGAAGGCGGTGGCGACGCCCATGCCGATCATCCAGCTGCCCTCCCGCCTAGTCGCGGGCCGGGCGCGCTTGTCCCAACCGAACCTTTCGGCTCCGAGCCTGAGGCAACCGATCAGGTCGCGGTATGAGAATGGCCGTTCCGGATGTTCCGGATCGACCTGGGTGTCGTTGATGATCCGGAACTCGATCGGGTCCAGTCCGAGCTTCTCGGCCATCTCGTCCATTGCGATTTCGAGCGCCATAAGCCCCGGTGCCTCACCCGGCGCGCGCATGGCATTGCCTTCCGGCAGATCGAGCGTCGCCAGTTTCATGGCGGTCATCCGGTTGTCACCCGAATATAGCAAACGCGTCTGCATGACTGCTGTTTCCGGCCCACCGCCCGGAAGGTCTCCGGACCAGCTTTCGTGCGCGACCGCCGTGATCTTGCCGTCCTGTTCTGCACCGATCCGGATGCGCTGGATGGTCGCTGGCCGATGCGTCGTGTTGTTCGGCATCATCGGGCGCGGCAGCGCGACCTTGACCGGCCGTCCGACCGTCTTTGCCGCCAAGGCCGCCAGAACCGCGTCTACGCGCAGGAAAAGCTTGCCACCGAACCCGCCCCCGATAAAGGGCGACATCAGATGCACCTTCTCCTTGTCGATTCCAAGGGTGATCGCCAAGTCG
This sequence comes from Neorhizobium populisoli, assembly GCF_019430945.1. GTDB lineage: Bacteria > Pseudomonadota > Alphaproteobacteria > Rhizobiales > Rhizobiaceae > Neorhizobium > Neorhizobium populisoli. Next base: position 37,757 of record NZ_JAHYCB010000013.1, read on the forward strand.
CTGCGCCACCAGTCAATCATCTGGCTGGATGTCCAGACGGTGACCTCCTCCCCTTTCCAGGCTGCGATCGAGGCGTGCGGCTCCATCATGGAGTGGGATTGATCCGGTGTCGAATATTCTGCGTCCAGCGTCACGGGGGCCACGACGAAAGCGGCGTGGAAGTCACCGGTAGAACTTTCCGGCTCGGTCGAGGGATCCGGCATTGTTGCATTGTCCAGCTCACTCCTCAAATCGAATGCGCCTTGTTCCGGAGCGTATTCGACCTTGATTAGTGTGGCAGCGGCGCGCGCCTGCTCGAACGTCTCGGCGACAACGACGGCGATCGCCTGATGGTAATGCTGAACTTGTTTGCCGCCGAATAACCTGGCGGTGTTCATCTTGCCCTTTTTAAGATCGCCGAGATCGAGCGTGGTGAGGACATCGAGAACACCATGGGCCTGTTTCGCCACGGAACTGTCGATTGATATGACCTGACCTTTGGCTATAGCGGCACCCACCGGATATCCGTAGGCATATTGCATATCTGGGTCGTGCCATTCATAGGCATACGTGGCGCGTCCGGTTGTTTTCAGCTCGCCGTCGATCCGGTGGATCGGCTTGCCGACGACTTTGAGCTGATCGATCGGATTGGTCGTTGCGGGTTTATCGAACTGCATAATTTATCCCCTCGCTCCCGCCAATACCGCGCCGAGCGTGCGCTCGAGCAGATCGACCTTGAAACTGTTCTGATCGGTGGGGCGGGCATCCGCCATCAATATCGAGACGGTGGCACGAGCGCCGTTCGGCAACTCACTCTCGGCGGCTTCTATCCGCCAGGGTTTGTGCGCGACCCCGCCAACGGCGACCTTCCCGGTTCCATCCGGCTGGATGACCGCTGCGACCGAAACCAGCGCGAATGCATAAGAGGCACGATCCCGGACCTTGCGGTAAATATGCTTGCCGCCGATCGGTGGAGGCAGCACAACGGAAGTAATGATTTCGCCCTGTTGCAGCTCGGTTTCGATATGCGGCGTATTGCCGGGAAGCCGGTGAAAATCGGCAATTGGGATAGAGCGCCTTTCGCCGCCGGGCTTCACGGTATCCACGATCGCATCCAGTGCTCGCATTGCCACAGCCATATCGCTTGGATGCGTCGCGATACAGGCTTCGCTCGTTCCGACGACGCCCAACTGGCGGGTAATCCCACCGATGGCGGAGCAGCCGCTGCCCGGCAGCCGTTTGTTACAGGGCTGGTTTGGATCATAGAAATATGGGCAGCGCGTACGCTGCAAAAGATTACCAGCCGTCGTCGCCCTGTTGCGTAGCTGGCCGGATGCGCCCGCGACCAGCGCCCGGGCGAGTACGCCGTAGTCGCGGCGGACGGTTTCGTGCGCGGCAAGGTCCGTATTCCGTACCACCGCACCGATGCGCAGCCCGCCTTCAGCCGTGCTTTCGATCGTGTCCAGGCCGAGGCCGTTGACGTCGATCAGATGCGACGGTTTTTCGATTTCAAGCTTCATGAGATCGAGAAGGTTGGTGCCGCCGGCGATGAACCTTGACTCGGGATTATGCGCTGCAGCCTGTGCCGCAGCCTCGACCGAGGCGGCGCGCTCATAGGAAAAAGCCCTCATGTCCGCACCCCCGCAACTTCGGTGATAGCGTCGACTATGTTAGAGTAGGCCCCGCACCGACAGATATTGCCACTCATGCGCTCCCGGATTTCGGCAGTTGTAATCTCTGCTTGTTCAGTGAGGTCTTCGGTGACGTGGCTTGGAATGTTCGCCTTGATTTCCTCAAGCACCACCACGGCGGAACAGATCTGTCCGGGCGTACAGTAGCCGCATTGGAAGCCGTCGTGTTTGACAAACGCGGCCTGCATCTGGTGCAGGTTGCCGGGTTGTCCCAGCCCTTCGATCGTGGTGACCTCGTCACCGTCATGCATGACCGCCAAGGTGAGACAGGAATTGATCCGGCGTCCATCGACAATCACGGTGCAAGCACCACACTGTCCATGATCGCAGCCTTTCTTGGTGCCGGTCAGATGCAGATGCTCTCGCAACGCGTCGAGCAATGTCGTGCGGTTGTCAATTTCCAGTTCCTGCCTCGTGCCGTTCACCGCGAAAGCCACGCGGGTACAGTGGATGTCGACGACCGACGCCTCCGATTGCAGGCGAGTTTGCGAACCCGCACTTGTTGAGGTGACAGGAACGGTGGCTGTTGCGACCATGAGATCTCTCCGGGTTATTTCAAGGGTAGGCATTGGCGATCGACCCCTTCGCTTGCGGCAAATGGAACAAATCAGGGAGGTGAAACCTATGCCAGGCATGTCGGTTCCATTCTTCTGTCACAATGACCGAGAATGGACGACCGTCTGCGGCTCTCTCTGCCCTTGGAAGCTAGGTCGGCTCCGGAAACTCGGGAGCGATGAGCGGGCTCCGTGTCGAAGGATACCTGCCTCACGGGCTGCAGCCTCGATGCCCTTGCGGTAGCCAATTCATCGCCTTATTACGTTCCGGGTGCCGACTATTCGGCCCTGTAGAACAATTCCGTCAGGCTAACAGAGCTTATGCACAGCTGACCGTGGTGGAGGTTGAACGCATCTCGCACCTCTAGGAGCTTGATCTTATGATGAAAATACAGTTGTTGGTATCAGGCATGGATTAAGCATTAGAATGACTCGCGCTCGTGCGCGGCCGGCTGATCACGTCGCCCATTAAAATCCGCTGTCACCTCGGCGCCTTCATGCGATTTCCGATGACGCACGTGCCTTCTGTGAGGCTGTCGGATTTTTGCCTTCTCCGCCCGACCCGATGATGCTCATGATTGGATTGAAAGATCTCAGCGCAGCACTGAGCTCGTAAACGATCTCTTCGAGCGTTCGTATCATTGAATGGTTTGCATAAGAAGGAGCCTACATGCGTCTGAAAAGCCGCTGAAGGGGCGATTTATCGCAATCGCAGCTCTTGATGGGATGCGAACCGGTAACCGGTCGATGATGAACTCTAAACGATTAAGCCATCGTTGTTGGTTTGCACTGAAAGCGGATCGGGGATTGCGGGAAAGGGTCGGCTCTCGGTGCAAACCAATAGCGCCGCTATCGATTACGGCACAGCACTATTCGTGTTTTTTTTGGTTCACGTGCGGAATGGCCGGAGCGGCGAGCCCACCTGCAAAGAGTGCAGCCCACACGAGAGCGGGCTGAAGTGCTAAACGCGGCAGATGGTACAGCCAAGGCCAAATTGACGTGCCGTGCATAGCAATATTGTCGATCGCATGCCCGATGTTTGCCGGAAATACGCAGACTGCGTAAAAGGCCAATGCCGCGCCCGCGAACCGACGGGTTCTCGGTAGTAGCAACCCGATTGCCCCGGCAATTTCACAGATCCCGGTCAGCAGGATCACCTCTTCCACGTCCGGGACCCAGTGCGGCGTGATGCTCACGAACGGGCCGGGGAGAGCGATGTGGAGAACGCCTGCGACGCCATATAGGATAGCCAGGCCCATGCGGCACCGAAAACGCCACGCTTCAATCTTTGCCATCGGGGAAAATTCTCCGCTCGACGGCCCTTTTCGCGGCGGTCAGATCCGCTTTTTTCCCGGCAACCTGCTCGATGGCTGCGACCGCCAGATCACGCGCGACATAGTCGGATTTGTGGCCGAGATTGTGGACAACGATCAGCCTGGAGCCCCGAATGTCGCGAGCAAGGTGACGTGCGTGAATGTCCGCAGATACGATCCCGTCGGCATCTCCCGTGATGACAATCGTTGGCGCGCGAATTTTTCGATAACCCGGTGAAGCGCTCCTTGCCCAGTCGCTCAGCGCGGCAATCTCCTGCGCATTATGCCGGAACGCATTCGGCCGTAGCGCCTGCCATGCCCGGGTTTGTTCGATGTAATCCGCGGGAGGACGATTGGGAGCAAAGACGCTCTTCGCCGCCATGTCGATGGCAAACACACCCACCGGGGGAGCGATCAGAATGCTGAACAACACACCCGTCACGGGTTTGCTGGCTTCCTGATAGTACCAGGCAATGCCGCCCTTCCAGGGGTAGACGGCCGGAGACAGGAAGACGAGACCGGACACTTTTTCCGGATGGCGAACCGCAAGCGACGCGGCTATTGCCCCGCCAAACGAATGGCTGACGATAATCGCCTTTTCGATGCCGCGCATTTTCATCAACCGGGCGACCGCATCGGCTTGCCCGTCGGGACGTATGTTCGCGAATGGCCCGACATCGGACTCGCCGTGGCCCGGGCGGTCCACGAAGAGCAATGTTGCTCGTCCTTCCAGCTTATCGCGAAAGGAAAACATCGGATCGTAAAGACCGGTGCTTGCGCCGTGAAGAAACACGACGGGCGGAAGATCACCCAGTCTGCCTTTCTTGAGCAGAACGCTATTAAGCTTGAAGCCGCCAACGTCGAGCCGAACCGGACGCACCGACGTTTCGGCTGCAAGCGATGTCGAAGGCTGATCGAGGATCGATATGACGATCAGGATGGCGGTGAAGAGTAGACGTGTAAGGAGAGTGGACATGTATTCCCTGAATACGCGATGGCGGGCGGGATGAACTTCAACATGACTACGTCAAATGATGACGGACGGTTCACGCTGGGATGGCCGATTTAAACCAGACTTCGGGGCGCCTATCCTGCTTTGCAGGGCACGCTAGCAAGTCCAGACTTTTGTGCAGCGCAGCAACATATGCGCTATAGGGACTTTATAAGCAGTCATCGCCATCCCGGCCGATTCTGACCGAGGCGTTTCCAAGAGATCGTTGTCCGACACGCTGGCACGGCTGGTCAAGCTGCGTGCCCTGCGACAAGGCGCAGTTCCTCCAGGTCCTCGCTGGTCGATCTCGGTGCCTTCGGGTCATATCACGGCGCGCTCGAGGCGTATGTCCACGCGCCGAAACCCCTCGCAGAGCGGCCCGGTCTGCTGGTCGCGCTCCATGGCTGCACCCAGACAGCCGCAGCCTATGAACATGGTTCAGGTTGGTCGCGTCTTGCCGACGAGTATGGCTTTGTCGTCCTCTACCCTCAGCAGACCAGGTCAGAACAATGTCAATACATGATTCAGTTGGTTCGCGCCGGCCGATATCCGCCGCGACGTCGGTGAGGCACAATCGATCCGGCAGATGATTGACACGGTGGTCAAACGCTGCGGCATCAGCCCAACGCGCATTTTCGTTACGGGTCTGTCGGCGGGGGGCGTAATGGCCAATGTCATGCTGGCGACCTACCCCGAGATCTTCGCAGGTGGCGCCATCATCGCGGGGTTGCCTTACGGGATCGCAGACAGTGTGCCTGAAGCGTTCGACCGCATGCGCGATCATGGCATCCCGCCCGCGGCGCATCTTCAAGGCATCCTTCGCTCGACCATCAGGAACAAAGGCCCTTGGCCGACGATCACCGTCCTGCACGGTTCCCGCGACAATACGGTTGTTCCCGCTAATGGCGAGGCCGTCGCGGCGCAGTGGCACGGGGTACACGGAATCCATGCCGCCGCCTCGACCGTCGTAGTGATCGACGGCCATACGGTGACATCATGGAGGGACACGGAGGGCCGGGTCGCGGTTGAGCACATTTCCATCGCGGGCATGGCGCACGGTACGCCGCTTGATATCCACGACGGTTATGGTCGAAGCGGTCCCTACAGGCTCGACGCCAGGTTTTCCTCCACGGTCTATTTTGCTCGGGACTGGGGGCTGACGCCATCCTTCGAGAAGCGTCACGAGCCTTCGCGCACCCCAGCACATCAAACCTTGGATGCTTCGACGGCACCGAACAGCATCCGCGGATCTCCAATGAGGAGGGCGAGCTCCAGCGGATCGGCTTCGACAAGGACAATAACGCCTTTTACTCGAAAACAAGCCGGATAGTGGATTAACGCAGAGCTGATCGTTCCGCGCACGGCGGTCTAGAAAGGCGTGAGACGCTGGATGATTCCGATCGCAGAAGCTCTCAGGGCCAGATCACTTTCAGATCTTTGACGTGACAGGATAGGCTGGCTTGGCACCCGATCCTGTATGCGGATCAATGCTTCTACCGCCGGATGGCGAACTCGAAGACCTCTTCCTTCGGTTCAACACCAAGACCTGCGCCCGTCGGCACCAAATACGTCCCATTGCCCGTTGCCATGTCGCCCTTTGTGTAGGTGAGGTTCCGGTCGAAGATCGAATGCTGGTATTCATGATAGGGTAGGTTCTGTAGCGCCGAAGCAGTCTGCAGGCTCGCCGCCATAAAGATGCCGACGCTGATCGAGGCATGCGGCATGATGTTCATGTGGAAGGCTTGCGCCATCTGCCCGATGCGGATGAACTCGGTGACGCCAGTATGACCCATTTCGGGCTGCACGATGCTCATTGCCCGCGCCTCGAAACGTGGCCGGTATTCGTAGATGGTGCGCAGTTCCTCGCCGAGCGCCAGCGGCACGCCGATGCCGGCCGCCACCCGTGCCTGGCCTTCAAGATTTTCGGGCTGCACCGGCGCTTCCGCGAAATAGAGATTGTAGGGCTCCAGCCGGCGGATGATGCGGATCGCCTCGCTCGCCTCGAATTTCCAGTGCAGGTCGACCATCAGGTCGATATCCGGCCCGACAGCTTCACGCAGCGCCGCCATTTCCTTGACGATATCCTCTTCGGACACGACGGCCGCAAACTTGATGCCCTTATAGCCTTTGCCGACCCAATCGGCCGCCAGATCGCAGCGTTCCTTCAGCGTCGCCTTAGGCAGACCCGAGACATAGGCGCGGATCGTATCATGCCGCCGTCCGCCGAGCAGCGTCGAGATCGGCACGCCGAGGTTCTTGCCGGCCAGATCCCAAAGGGCGATATCGACGCCCGCCAGCGCATCGAGATAATAACCGCCGAAGAAACCGCGCACCCGCATCAAGTCGTAGAGATCCTCATGGATGACCGCCGCATCACCGGGATCGCGGCCGATAATGACCGGGCCGATCACGTCGTCGATGATTGCCTTGGTCGCCTCGGGCGCAACGATGCCGTAGCATTCGCCCCAGCCGACCTTGCCGCTCTCGCCCGTCACCTTGATCAACAGCGTCATATCGGTCGATGGATAGATGGTGCGGTTGCCCTTGCGGATTAGATAACCGCGCTCGTTGATCGCCTCACCTTCCTTGAGCGGTCCAAGATAAGGCACTTCGCGCGGAATTGAGATGATGAAGGTCTCGACCGAGACGATCGCATCGACAACGTTTTTCGGCATGTTTCCCGCTCAGTTCGGCTTGTGATTGGTGTAGGGAAGGTCGGCCTCGTCGAGCAGCAACGCCAGTTCCTTGCGGTCGCCCTCATCGAATTTCGGCCCCTTGCCGCGCACGAACGTGTGCTTGATGACACCTCGACGGCGCAGCACTTCCTTGGTCATGTGCATGCGGAAGATCGCCTGGAAATTCAGGAGCGGCAGCGAGACGTTGTAGAGTTTGCGCGTGGTGGCCGCATCGCCCTTCTGCCAGGCATGGATCATTTGTGCATGGATATCGGCAAGCTCGGCCGCCGGCATCGTGCCCGCCGCTCCGCGAGCCAGTTCGTCTGTGATGTAACGCCCGCCGGCACCGCCGAAGATCGCTTCGAGCGAGCCGTTGGCAGCCGCCTTGATGCGGGTGAGGTGCTGGCCGCAGGGGGCGGTCTCTTCCTTGATGTAGCGGATTTCCGGCACGGCATTGGCGACCGCCGCCACCTCTTCCGGCGTGAGGCCGGCACCGATCGGCTTCGGCTGGTTCTGCAACATGATGGGCACGCCGGCATTGGCCGCCACTTGCCTGAAGTAGGCGGTCTGGGCGGCGATGTCGTTACCAAGCGAAAGCGGCGCCATCACCATGGCAGCCCCTGCTCCTATTTCGGCCGCCTGCGCCACGTGCTTCGCCGCAGCCTCCGGGTCCGGATCGCTTGCGCCAATGATGATCGGGATGCGGCCGCGGATGCGCTCGGCGAGCAGTTCCACCTGCCGTTTGCGCTCTTCCGGCGTCAGCGTATCCACCTCGCTCGCAACCCCCGGATAAACGACGCCGTCCACCTGGCTCTCCAGTGCGAAGTCGATGACTGACAGGAAATCCGCCTCATCGATCGAACCGTCATCACGGAATGGCGTGGGAAGAACGGGAAAGGCTCCGGCTAGGGTTTTGGTCATTTGACTGCTCCGGCGGTGACGCCCTGAATGAAGTAACGTTGAAGGAACATGAAGGCGATCACGATGGGGGTGGATGCCACCAGCGATGCCGCCATGGCGCCGCCCCAATCGGAATTGACCTCGTTGAGATAGGTGAGAAGCAGGCCCGGCCCGATTGTGCGCTTATCCTCTGAGGTGATCAGCGTCATCGAATAGAGAAGATCGTTCCAGGACCACATGAAGGAATAGAGGAAGACGGTAACGATCGGCGGGATGGAGATCGGAATGACGATCGTGTGGAAGATGCGCAGGTCGCTCGCCCCATCCGCCCGCGCCGCATCGATCAACTCGTCCGGCACCTGGGAAAAATAGCTGTAGAGCATGTAGGTCGAGACAGGCAGCGCGAAGACGACATAGCTTAGGATCAGGCCCGGCCGCGTATCGAGTAGGTTCAGTTCACTCATCAGCGGATAGATCGAAATCAACAGCAGGCCGAACGGAAACATCTGCGCCGAGAGCATGAACAGCATCACCGGCTGGCGGCCGATATAGCGGTATTTCGCAAAGCTGAACCCGGCATAGAGCGCCAGTAGTGTGACAAGCGCCGCGCTGCAGGTCGAGGTGATCAGGCTGTTCATCAAATACATCGGCAGCTTGCCGGTAGTCAGCGCTCGGATGAAATGCTCGAGGCTCGGCATTGTCGGAATCGGCGTCGGCACGACCCTATAAAGCTCGCCATTCGCCTTCAGTGACGAGATTACCAGCCAATAGAGCGGGAAGAACAGGAAAAAGCCGATCACAAGAGTGGCGAGGCCGAAGACGATTTTCGCCTTCATCGAGGAAAGGTCAAACATCTCAGTTTCCCTTCACCAGCATGCGCAGATAGAAAAAGGCGGGTGGCAGCAGCGAGCAGACCCAGAGCACACCGACGGCAGACGCAAAGCCGATGTCCCATTGCTCGAAGGCACGGCGATAGACCTCCACGGAGAGAACCGTCGTCGCACGCACCGGACCGCCGCCAGTCAGCGCGTAAACCGTGTCGAACTGCTGCAGGTTGCCGATCACGCCTAGCACGACGACGATGATCAGCACGGGTCTGAGATGCGGCAGGATATGATCGCGCAGCACTGCCCAGTTGCCGGCGCCATCGACGCGCGCCGCATCAATCTGCTCCTTGTCGAGGCTTTGCAACCCGGCGAGGAAAAAGGACATGAAAAGCGGAATGGAGAGCCAGACCTTGGTCAGCACCACCGCCAGCATCGCGCCCTGCGGCGTCGAAAGCCAGGCTTGCGGAAAATCGATGACGCCAAGTTCCATCAGAAACGCATTCAGCACGCCATACCGGGAATTGAAGATCCAGCCCCAGATGAAGGCGCTCACCGTCGATGGAAGCACCCAGGGGAGCAGCGACAGCGACCGCAGCACGCCGCGCCCGGCAAACGGCTGGTTCATGATCAGCGCCCAGCCGAGACCGGCGACCAGCGTACCGGCCGTAGTGAGCGCGACGTAGATAGCGGTCGTCCAGAACGCCGCCCAAACATCGGCGTCGGTGGCAATCTTCGCGAAATTCTGGAGGCCGATATAACGCGGCTCCATCATCACGACCGTATATTCAAACAACGACAGGCCGAGTGCCGACAGGAACGGGTAGAGGATGACAGCGGCGAAGGCGAGTGCCGCGGGGAGCAGCATCAGCAACCCGATCCGGTTCTGGCCCGCCTTGAGGCCGCCGCGGTTCGCCTTTGGCGAAACCGGATAGGCGAGCGGGTTATTTTCGATCACGGCCATTCGGTATTTCCTGTGTGGTCTTTCATTCGACGGCTGGTTACGCGCGGCGAGGAGTGCCCCTCATCCGGCTACCGCCACCTTCTCCCCCGCATGCGGGGAGAAGGGAGCTGCCGCGCGGTTTGTCTTCATCACTGTCGTAGCGTAGGGCACGTCCCCTCTCCCCGGGCGCGGGGAGAGGGGTAGAGTGAGGGGCGAAACCTGAAGGCGGCGACTACTCCGACTTCTTCGCCTTCTCCATGCTGGTCGTCAGACGCGTCTGCATGGACTTGATCGCATCATCGGCCGACTTCTGGCCGAGCAGCGCACCCTGCACTTCTTCACCGATGATATTCGTCAGATCGGCAGCATTCGACCATATGCCGACTTCATTGCGGCGGGCGTCACCGGTCGCGGCCGACCAGTTCTTTAGATAGGCATCGTTTGCGACAGCAGATCGGGCTGACTTGGTCACAGGAAGCGCGCTCATCTTCAGCGTGTAGGTGGTCTGTACCGGATCGGACGTGATGTAGGTCAGGAACTTGTCTGCCGGATCGGTCGCCTTAGCCTTGCCGCCATTGGCGAACTGAACCAGAAGGTGGCCCCACTGAACGGAAACCGACTTGTCACCGGACTTCAGAACAGGCGTCGGCATGGGCAGAACATTGGCGTCGAAGGCTTCGCCCTTGCCGGAGAAGTCACGCAGGAAGGTGCGGGTCTGGGGCGCGTCGAGATAGAAGGCGGAAGCGCCCTGCGCCAGAAGACGGCGCGAATCCGGGCGGTCAATCTCCGGCGCGGCCAGGCGATCCTTCATCAGGCTCACCATGAAGCCCAGCGCATCGCGGCTTTCCTTGCTGTCGATGACGACTTTGCCGCTATCGTCGATGATGCGGCCGCCATGGACCCAGTTCCACACCATGAAGTCGATCAAGATGGAGCCATTGTTCTTGGTCGCCATCGTGTAGGGAACCGAATTCGGCACCTTGTCTCGCACCGCGACCATCACCTTCTTGAAGTCCTCGATCGTCTTCGGTGCGTCGGCGATGCCGGCTTTGGCCAGCACTTCCTTGTTGGCGACCATGCCGATCGAGCCGGAGATCAACGGAAGCGCAAGCTGCTTGCCGCCGATATTGCCCATGGCCAGCGCATCCGGCGCGAAAGCGGCCTCAAGCTTATCCTTGCCATAGACCGTGTTCAGATCGACGAGATTGTCCAAGGCCGCAAAAGTCGGCAGCCAGCGCTCGGAAAGCTGAGCGATATCCGGCAATGTCTTAGACCGGGCGCGCAGGAAAATGTTCTTCTGCATGTCGCCCCAGGCGAAGCCAAGAGGCTCGACCGTCAGTTTCTCAGCCTTATTGAAGTCGTCGAGCGTAGCCTGCACGGCGGCCTTGTTCGGCTCCTCGGCATAGGTGAAACTCATATAGCTGAGATCAGCCGCTTTCGCGGCGCCCGCACCAAGCACGAGGGCGGTGGCCGCCGCGCCGATCATGTTCTTCATTACGTTCATCCGATCCTCCCGATACGATGATAGTGGAACTTTGTTTCAATTCAAAAAAAGGCAGGCGGCGAGCGCCATTTCTCTTTTCCTCTCCCTTTAGACGACGCCTCCGTCAACGATGAACGTCTGCGCGGTAATAAGGCGGGCATCATCCGCCGCCAGAAACAGCGCCATGCGGGCGATGTCAGGTGGCAGCAAATGCTCTTTGAGGCACTGGACCTCGAGATATTCGGAAAATTTGCCCTGATAGATACGCTTGGCGCGCTCCACCTGGCGTTCGGTCAAGACCCAGCCGGGCGCGATCGAATTCACACGAATACTGCGTTCGCCGAGCTCGCGGGCGAGCGACTTCGTCATGCCCATTACCGCGGATTTAGCCGTCGTATAGAAGATCAGGCCGGCCGCGCCGCGCATCCATGAGATCGACCCCATGTTGATGATCGATCCGCCGCCGAGCTCCGCCATTTCAGGGACGACAGCCTGAACCGCGAAGAATTGGTGACGGAGATTGGTTTGGAACCGCTCGTCCCAGTATTCCGGCGTCACCTCTTCGAGAGGCTTGCGGTCGTCATTGCCCGCATTGTTGACGAGAACCTGGATCGGCCCAATCTCTGTCCTCAAAGCTTCGACACCAGCCTTCAACGCCTCGATATCGCGCAGGTCCGCAGCGCGGTAGAATGGCCTGTTCCCCGTCTTTCTGCTGATGAGTTCCGCGGTTTCATCGGCAACATTCGCGTTCAGTTCAAGGAAACCAACCTTGCAGCCCTGCGCGCAGAAATGCTCGACCAGGGATGCACCGATACCCGATCCGCCACCAGTGATCAGCACGGCCTTGTCCTTGAGGCTCGGATATCGCGCGACCTCGACATGCACCTTTTCAACCAGTTCCTGATGGATGGTCATGCGGCCTCCAGGGCGACGGGACGCGCGGATGCCAACGACAGGCCATCGGCGGAAAAGACATGAATCATCGCAGGGTCCACATGAACGCCGATCGGCTCGTTGCGCTTGACCGCCCGATCACCGGAGAGTCGAACCACGACCATCTCCTCGACGCCATCCAAGGCGACATAGGCATAGGTGTCGCTACCGAGATGTTCGGTGATCGTCACTGTGCCGGCGAGCGAGTCAGGGGCGCCCCGATTGACGAGCTCCACATGCTCGGGGCGGATGCCGATCTCGGTGGGGCTGGAAGTGAGATTGCGCGGCAGGCGCACTTCGCCACCGGGCACGGCGAACAGGCCGTCACTTTTCTTGGCACCGAGTTTCAGGAAATTCATCTTCGGTGAGCCGATAAAGCCCGCCACGAAGCGGTTGATCGGCTTGTTGTAGAGATCGAGCGGCGACCCGATCTGCTCGACCCGACCGGCACTCAGCACGACGATTTTGTCGGCCAGCGTCATCGCCTCGATCTGATCGTGGGTGACGTAGATCATCGTCGTGCCAAGCGTTTCCTTCATGCGGGCGATTTCGATGCGCATTTCGACGCGCAGTGCCGCATCGAGGTTGGAAAGCGGCTCGTCGAAAAGGAAAATGCGCGGTTCGCGGACAATCGCACGGCCGATCGCGACACGTTGGCGCTGGCCGCCCGAAAGCTGCCGCGGCTTGCGCTCCAGATACGCGTCGATCCGCAGCTTCTTGGCCGCCTTGGTCACGCGTGAGGTAATTTCCTCCTTCGGCGTGCCGGCAAGGCGAAGGGCATAGCCCATGTTTTCCGCCACCGTCATATGGGGGTAAAGCGCATAGGATTGGAAGACCATCGCAATGCCGCGCTTGGCGGGCGGTACGTCATTGACAAGCTCGCCATCTATTGCCATCCGGCCGGCAGTGATTTCATCGAGGCCGCAGATCAGGCGCAGCAATGTCGACTTTCCACAGCCGGATGGGCCGACGAAAGCGACGAACTCACCATCTTCCACGGTCAGGTCGATGCCCTTCAGCACTTCGGCGGAGCCGAAGGATTTGCGGATATCTATCAGTTCAAGCTTGGCCATATCTGTCTCTTGATTTTCAGCCCGCGAACATCTGCGCGGCCTGGCCCTTGATGCCGGTGTCGATCGAAAACACGCTGCCGGAGAGCGGCGCTTCGGAAAGCTGCGCCGCCGAAAGCCGGATGCGCGCCGAGGTGACGAACAGCGTCTGCATATTAGCTCCGCCGAAGACACAGCTTGTCGGCCGCGGCACGGGCAGATGCACGACGCGCTCCACCTTGCCTTCCGGGTCATAGCGGGTGACACACCAGCCATCCCAATGAGCGACCCAGAGGAAGCCTTCTGCATCGACGGTCATGCCATCCGGCTTGCCTTCGGCTTCCGGCACGGTGATGAAGGTGCGCCGGTTGCCGATCTCGCCGGTTTCGATATCGAAATCATAGGCATAGACGCTCTGGCGGTTGGTATCGGTGAAATACATGGTGCGATCGTCCGGGCTCCAGCCAAGGCCGTTCGAAACATGGAAGCCTCGATCCATCTCCTTGGACCGGCCATCCGTATCGATCCGCCAAAGCCGGCCCTGATCGGGAGAACTGTCGATCGCCAGGGTGCCGGCCCAAAGCCGCCCACGGCGGTCACATTTGCCATCGTTGAAACGGTTGCCGGGACGATCGGCCTCCGGTCGGGCAATCGTGGTGATCTCGCCGTTCGACAGATCGATGCCGCGGATCTCGCCATGCATGGCAGCGACAAAACCGCCGCGTGCGCGCGGCACGATGAAGCTGATCAGCTCCGGCACCTGCATGGCGGTGTAGGTGCCCTTCACCGGATCGCCGGTCAGTACGGCCGGCGCCAGGATATCGACGAAATAGAGCTTCTTGTGTTCGGGCGACCAGTGCGGCCCTTCACCCAGAAACATACTTGCCGGAATGACACAGCGCACATCGGCGCGATCGGGGCCGAGGGGGCGCGGCTTGACCGCAAGCGACATGGCGAATTCTCCATAATTGCCGGAGGTACGGCGGGCCGCCTCGATCACATCGCGACCGAGAGCATGCAGGCGGTCGACAGGCAGGCGGAACGAGGGGGCAATGACGCCGATCGCACCGATCGGCTCGCCGCGGTGGTTCAGGACGGGGGCGGCGACCGAGGAAATGCCAATATGCTGCTCGTCCACCGAGACCGCGTAACCGCGCGCCTTGGTGAGATCGAGCTGTCGGCTCAATTCGTCAGGATTAACAATCGTATTGGGTGTGAGGCGATCCAATTCCAAGCCATCGAGCAGCGCCCGGCGCTTCTCGAGAGACAGATGCGCCAGGATCGCCTTGCCAAGTCCGCTGGCATGTGGTGCGGCCCGCGAGCCGACACCGTTATTGAGCCGAAGCGGCTGCGGCACTTCCCGCTGATCGATGTAGAGAACGCTGTCACCATCGAGCACACCGAGCCGGATCGCCTCCCCCGTCAGATCGCGAAGGCGGGCGAGTTCGGGCTCCGCCGCGCCGCGCAGGTCGAAATTGTCCCAAACCTTGTGGGCCCACTGGAACACCCTGGGCGCGAGCCGGTAGACTTGATCCCGGGTGTCGAAATGCAGCAGCCGCTCGTCCACCAGCGCCTGTAAGAGGCGATGCAGCGTGCCCTTTGGCAACTGCGTCTGGTCGAGCAGCGCAGTGAAGCGCAGACCGCGGGCTTCTGCCGCGACCGCGTCGACGATCTGGATGCCGCGCGTCAGCGCCTGAACGCCCGGCACTCCGCCCGTATCGTTCACAGCATCCTTGTCGATTGCTTCCAATTGAACCTTGGCCATAACCTCTCCCAGGCGACGATTTTCATTGCCGCTCCCACAGCATGTCGCCTCGCTCTTGCCAAGTGAGTTATCTTGGAACTAAGTTCCATGTCAACAGTGAAACTGGAGAGGCCTTACGCCGAGGTCGATGGGAGGACATCTTGCGCATTACAAAAGTGGATCATTGGCTGATCCGTATGCCGTTTACCGAGGACATCCTATGGGGCTCCGGGCGCCGGATCGGCACCACGCGTCTCATATGCAGGATCGAGACGGATGCTGGAATCATTGGTTGGGGCGAGACGATTTCTCTAATTGCCAATGTACCGGCGGTGTTCGTGGATATCGTCGCACCGCTCGCGATCGGTTATCCGGTCGCGGATGCTGAGCGCTTTCACCGGCATGTACTAGGCGCCGGCTTTTATCATCATAAGCGTGCCGCCGTGATGGCAATCTGCGCCATGGAAATGGCCATGTGGGATGCGCTTGGCAAACAGGCCTGCCTGCCGCTTTCCGCGATGTGGGGTGGGCGCTGGCGAAAGGATGTCGAAGCCGCGGCGTATCTTTTCACCAATGATCCGAAGAGTTTGTCGGAACGGCTGAAGCGCTTCCTCGATATCGGCTATACGACTTTCAAGGTGAAGATCGGCTTCGATGAGAGAAGCGACATCGCCGTGGCCGAAACGTCTCGAAAGGTGATCGGCGACCATCCGCTGCGGCTCGACGTCAACGGCGCCTGGAACCCCGCGACCGCCAAGCGCCAGCTCGAAAAGCTGAAAGCCTTCGATCCGGCTTATGTGGAGCAACCGCTCGAACTCGACGATCTTTCCGGCCACGCCGCGCTTGTCGCCCATTCACCCGTGCCGATCGCGCTGGACGAGAGCGCCTATACGCTATCCGATGTTGGCAACATCGTCCGCGCCCAAGCGGCCGACGTGGTTTTGCTCGACCCGCATGAGGCTGGCGGCCTCTGGCAAACGATCAAGGCAGCAGCGATCTGCGAGGCGGTCGGCATTTCCGTCACGCTGCATTCCGGTGCCGAACTCGCGCTATCGCAATCCGCCTATATCCACCTTGCAGCATCGCTTCCCAACATGTCGATCGCCATCGACACCGAGCGCGCCTACCTTGGCGGCGACATCTCACCCAATGCACCGGTGCTGGTGGGTGGCCGTTTCCAGGTTCCGGAGGGACCGGGACTTGGAGTTGATATCGATGTTGAAAAACTTGAGAAATACCGCGTGTCCGGCATTGCAGGTGCCTATCTCGATACCGAGCGCAAGGACTGGTTTCCAGTAAAGCCCGCCTATTAAAGCGACATTGCCTTCCAGGACCATCAACACATGATTATCGCAATCGAATGGACTTCAATGGCCTTCCGCGCCCTTCTGCTGGACGGGGAGAAGGTACTTGGCGAGAGGAACAGCGACCGCGGCACCACCAAAGTCGCCAATGGCGCTTTCGAAGCCGCACTGCGCGAAGAACTCGGCGACTGGATGGACAAGGTCGAGAGGATCCTGTTTTCCGGCATGATCACCAGCCGTAACGGCTGGATCGAAAGCCCTTTCGCGGTCGTGCCCGCGGGCCCCGAGGACCTTGGAGCCCAAGCCGTCACCCATGAGGTCGACGGCTTGCCGCCGCTGGTCTTCGTACCCGGTATCGCCCAGACGAAACCGCTACCGGACGTGATGCGCGGGGAGGAAATGTCACTCTTCGGGCTTAAGCAGACGGACGGCCTTTTCGTGCTGCCCGGCCCGCATGCGAAATGGGTGACGATGGACAATGGCTGCATTACCGGTATCACCACGTACATGTCCGGCGAAATCCTCAATCTACTGAAGAAGGATTCGCTCGTCTCGCGGCTCATCCCTTCGGCATACAAGGAACGGCCGGACGCATTTCGTCGTGGTGTCGAGACCGCTTATCAGCAGGATGCCCTGCCGGGCCGGATTCTCGCTCGCATTTTTTCCGCTCGCAGCCTTGTTCTGTTCAATCAACTGCCACCGGACGATATCACCGACTACCTCGCCGGCCTGATGATCGGTGCGGAGATTGCCGAGGCTCTGGGCGACGATAAATCCCGTGACATCAACATCCTCGGTCACACGGCACTTGCCGAAAAATACAAACTGGCGCTCGACTTGGCCGGCGCCCGCATAACGCTCTCCTCACCGTCGATCGAAAAGGGCTTTGCCCGTGTTCAGCGAGCGCTCGCCAGCTCGTAACTTCGCTTTTTGTCGGTACGAACAGGGCGCCGAGCCCTTGGACACGGAATCGATTGCCCCTCAGGTGCAACTGAATTAGGTCCAACGGCCTTGGCAGACCTGAGTTATACACATCGCCAACTAGCCGCTTACGCGCCTGAATGGCTTTGATGCGATCGAAGCCACCGACGGTCGGCGAAATCCTGCCAGACTCCCTGGGCGCCCTTCGATATGCTTCGAAAAGAATGCAAACTCGACACGGCGGGCGCCGCCTTTGCGTTCTGCTTCACCATCAGGATCGTCACGCCCTGATCCCGCAGCCGCATCAGCGTACGGAGAACTTCCTGTACGAGGTTCGGCGAGAGCCCAACCGAGGGCTCGTCGATCAGGATCACTATCGGACCGAGCAACAGCGCCTGCGCCACTTCGAGCCGTTTCCGACGATCTGCCCAGGTATTGATGCAGACGTAGACAATCGCGGCGTCCCAAGCGGCAAGGCCGAGGCAGCAACTGGTATAGTCAAACCACTCTTTAAATTCGTCCATGACGGATTTTGGAACTGGACGTTGCGGAATAACTTCTTCCGACTCGCGCTCAATCATGTGGAGGCTCCTCTTAAACGAAGGCTCAAATCACATCACTCCAGGTTGGGAGCACCCGTTCCGCAAACTCAATTTAGGTTGCAGTTCGTTGATTGAACCGTCAGAAAAGCTTGAGGGTATGGCGTCGACGCTCAGGGCAGAAGGACAGGCCCCGCCTGTAGGGCCTGCCGCGGCATTTCAGTCTCAGATAGGCAAGGAGACTTGCTCCGGTGCTGGCCATTCTAACACAATGGGATAACCTCACCCATTCTGCAAAGGCTCTTTCAAAAATATGGGAGCTTACGACCCGATATTGCGGTCGGTCATGCGCTTAGCAAACAGCGGCACCTCGTCGATATTGGCAAGCGCGCCCTGCCTTATCAGAAACCGGCGGACGTTTTCCCGGAACGCAGGCAAAGGGAAAATTCCTTGAGCTGCCATCCGAGATGCCTTCGCCAAAACCTCGTAGGTGGTGTCCCTCTTCTCATCGGGCCATTCATCGAGAAGATCACACACATCCTCGAGGCTGCAAAGCTCCTGGATGTACCGGGGTCTTCTTACGAAGAGAGGTTTGTCAAACAGGGTGTTCGCCATGGCTATCTCCTTTCTCGCGCTCGTTTGACGCCGCAAAATTTAGGCGAAGGCGCATTGGATTCAAGGCCTCGCTCCCGGACTACGCTAACGAAAAAAGGCCGGCCTGGGGGACAGGCCGGCCCGTGCACCATGCAGCTTCGGTATGCGCGGCGAGCCGGAATTGCATGAGTCCGACTCTGGAAGAACAAGCTCGATCCAGCACGGTTTTTGGATAGCAAAACGTATTAGCGCTCGCTTATTGCCATTTGTCAGGACGCCTATCTTTCATGTCGCGGCGCGTTGAAAGCTATTCGAAGCCATTGCTGAGCGGAGAGTCAGTCCAGACGACGCCGTAGAGTTCGACGCTTGCTTGTGCGGCACACAACAACAAGACGGCGGAAAGGCAGCAGACGCCAACGAACTTGAGAAGACGAGACAAGCACCGGACCTCCAAAACGATTATGGTGGTTATAGTCTCGAAACGTTGGTATCAGGTGAAAAGACTTGGTTACAATCTGGTGAGGGTTGCGGCGCATTCGATCTAGGCGCGACCCCGCAGCCGATCATCGCTCAGGAAGAGCTTTGCACCATGACTGCACATCAAGCAAAAGCACTATGATGAAGCCTCCGCGAGCTATACTTGCGCAATTAAATCGGGATGAGGTAGACAGAAACGAAGGCATTACCGATATCCAAGCATAGCCTAAGACCAGGCCCGCTGCTACCGCAGCACAAGCGCCGCCCTTCGCCGCTACTTTGCTTCCAGTATAAGACCAGTGTACGAGCGCGATTCCAGCGAAGGATATTCCGTGAAACAGGACTATAAAGAGCCAGATTAGCGTCCTGCGCCCATAGTGAAGTGTGAACCCCTGTCCCAATGCGGAAAGCATAGCGGGACCTAGAACTTTACCGAAAACGAGAAACTCCTGCAAAGTACTCCTCCTCTTCGCGCCGAGAGCCGCATTGTCATGGATAAGTTGCTTCGCTATGCGGCGGGGGGATCGACCCAGCTGAAGCGAGGTAGCCACCGTAAACTGTGATCGCAATGGACCAAAGCGGACCCCGCCGCGCTTCGCGGTTGATGCTCGTCTTCTGCGCTTGAACAGCACAGAGCGGTACGTGGAAACAATTTCGGATTACCAAGGCCGTATTCCGGCCGCTTCATTACTGCGGTAGAGCTCGCATCCCTGCGAGATGACACGGGCGACTGGTCGTACCAAGGCTTCGCTGAATACGATGCTCCATCGGGCTCTGACTTTGAGTTGTACGACTTGCACTACAACATCGGCCTTAACGGATATGACTATAAACGGCTTCAGGCTACCCCCTTTGCCGCAGCGATGGACGCGCTTTGAAGCGTCTTCGATGGGGAGTGCCTTTAGGCACCTTAGAATGTCCGCAGATTTCGTCGCAACTCGAGTAGAACATAGCTATTAGCTTGTACACTGGAGGCCGAAAGCATGCCCCCGCGCCAGAACTCTCTCGATGAGGGTGCACCAGCTTACGTTGAGAAGGCTGCATAGCCCGCTATTACCACAGCCATTATGATAACCCAAAACCAGAATGGCGAACGCAACGGATTCATCGATCATTCGTTTCAAATAGCAATACGAAAAAAGCCCGGTTTCCCGGGCTTTTCGAGGTTATGACCAAGTTACTTGTTTACGCAAGCCGGGTTGGTCGCGTTGGTGTCGGTCTTGGCGCTGCCAGCGGCGCCTGCGCCAGCCGTTGAGGATGGGCAGTCCTTCATTGCGTCCTGGGGAGTGGTCCCGGATGTGCTGTTAGTCATCATGTTGTCTTTTGCGGTCGGCTGCATCGTCGTTGCTGCACCAGAACCGCCGCTCTGGTTAGAGTTGCCGCCGTTACCGCTTCCAGAGTTACCAGCGCCCTGAGCAAAAGCGGAAGTAGCGAGGCCGATGGTGAGGATCGAGGCTGCAAGAATCTTATACATTGGTGGGTTCTCCCTGGTTACGTTGCGCTATCCGAACAGTCGGCAGAGGGATAAGTTCCGGGGGCGAGTCGCGAATGCCGGCGCGCTCGAGAGCGCTCAGTTGTCAAGGATGCCAACGACCGGTTAGGGGGGCGCGCCCTCGTGACGGTTCAAAACCAATATGGGCTCAGAAGTGTTCCAAAGCTAGAGCGCTGCTTACATGTCTCGGACGAACTTCGAGACCCGTTGGCACCGCAAAAGAGTCACGAAGTTCGGGACAGTCATGAGCTACGACAGGAGTTCGCCGAAAAAGTCAAATGTCACGCCGGGCTTCGCTCCGATCAGGTAACCGGCACCCCCTCCAAATGGGAAGAAGAGCATCGCGCCCAGCCATCCCGCCAAGATCGCACCTAACCAAGCGCCGCCAATAATGCCGGCGCCGGTTGTGATGATAGCGATGATCGCCTGCAGTTTGCTCATGAGGGAAAAGATGTGAACCCTGTAGCGGCCATTCAAGAGGCCGCATTCTCACAACATCCGGTACTAACCAGCCTCCCGGATCGACATCAGGAGCGTCCAACGATCGAGCGGTTCATCGTCTACAAGTGCAAGAAGGAAATGAGCCGATGACCTGCCGTATATTAATCGTCGAAGACCAGCCGCTCATAGCCCTCTATTTGGAAGAGGTCGTCATCGAACTTGGATATAAGCCAGTTGGAATGGCTTCGACAAAATCCAAGGCCCTTTCGCTAGGTGTGAACGCGGATGTCGCCTTGATTGACGTAGACTTACTCGATGGTCCCACGGGTCCGGAGATAGGTTGGGATTGCCCGATGATCGGACCTTCAACGGGTGCTGCCCGGCTTGCGGAGGAATATGCTCGTCTGGGTGGGAACTTATAGCCAAACTCGACGACAACATTGTCAGCACTCGGCTTTGGGACGGCGAGCCAGAAGCCGCCGCTGGATTTTGGCGCACGAACGTTGCGTCGTTGTCAGACGACAAACAGCGGGAGGTCGAAACCAACCTCCCTAACATGAACCCGGACCCGGAGTGATTAAATGGCAGCGCATCGTGCTCAGTGGAAAGGTCATCTAAAGGTTGGGGAGGTTAGCTGCGCCGTAGGCCTGTACTCCGCTGCTTCGACGTCGGACCGCATCAGCTTCCACATGCTGAACGCGAAGACCGGAAACCGGCTCAAGCGGGAGTTCATCGACAGCGAGACGGAAGAGGTCGTGGAACGCGACCAGCAGGTCAAAGGATTCGAAACCGGGAGCGGCGACTACATCATGATCGACCCCGACGAAGTCGCGGCGGTCGTTCCCGACTCCGATAAGATGCTCGAAGCAGAGGCATTTATTCCGTGCGGTGATGTCGATGATGTCTACTTCGACAAGCCGTACTACCTGGTCCCGGTTGATGATGAGGCGAATGATGCGTTCAGCTGCATCAGAGATGCGTTGAAGAAGACGAACGCAACGGCCGTTGCGCGCACCGTCCTATTCAGAAGAATGCGAACGGTCCTGATCCGGCCTCACGGACTTGGCCTGATCGCAACGACATTAAACTTCGATTACGAGGTGCGCTCGTCGGAAGAAGCGTTCAAGGACGTCGCCAGGGTGAAGGTCGAAGGAGAAATGCTTGACCTCGCCAAGCATATTATAAGCACCAAGATCGGGGAGTTCGATCCGGGAACGACCGATGACAGATACGAGACCGCCCTCGCTGCCTTAGTCGAAGCGAAGGCCAACGGAAAATCCTTGCCGAAGCCGAAGCCGGTTAAGGTATCCAAGCCTAACGACCTGTTGAAGGCATTGCGTGAAAGCGCCGGGATGGACAAAGGGGCGGCGAAAAAGCCGAAGGCCGCGACCACGAGCGCCGGAAAGAAGAAAGCATCCACCGCCAAGAAAACAACTTCGAAGTCTTCTAAAACTTCGTCTGGCAAAACCTTGCAAAGGAAGGCAAGCTGATCATGGCACCCCGTCGTCCCTACTGGCGCGGCTATTTGAAGCTGTCGCTCGTCACCTGCCCCGTCGCTATGACGCCCGCCAAATCCGAAAGCGAGAAGGTTAGATTTCACACTCTCAACGAGAAGACCGGCAAACGCGTCGTCTCTCACTACCTCGATAGTGTCACCGGCAAGCCGGTCAAGGATGAGGACGAAGCGAAAGGCTACGAGCGCGGCGAGAACGATTACGTCATCCTGACCGACGAAGACCTGGAAGCGGTCGAGTTGGAGACGGTGCGGACAATCGACATCGAAAAATTCGTAGCACGAGACAGCATCGAGTGGGTTTATTTCGACACACCGTATTACCTCACCGTCAACGAGAAGATAGGCGATGAAGCCTTTGCGGTTATCAGAGAGGCAATGAAGGCGCAGGACGTGGTCGGCGTCTCGCGGGTCGTGCTGGGACGGCGTGAAAGAGCGGTGATTTTGGCGCCACGCGGAGAAGGGATCGTTGTATGGACTCTGCGCTACGGAGACGAAGTTCGTCCCGAAACCGATTACTTCACGGGCATCGATAAAAAGTCGGACGCCAAAGGCGTCGAGGCCATAGAGAAGATTATCAAGAAGCGGCTGAAGTACTGGTCGCCTACTATGGTTTCTGATCCGATCCAAGAGAGTTTGCTGCAGCTGATCGCGGACAAGAAAAAGCAAAGCAAACCGACGAGAAAGACTACCAAGGCATCTACCGGCGACAAGGAGTCGAAGTCGAATGTCGTCAGCATCATGGATGCGCTGAAGAAGTCGGTCGCCAAGGAGCTTAAGGCGCGCAAAGCAGGCTAGCCTTTGTTGCTGATTGCATCGCTCTATCTTGGTGAGATGAGACTTGCGCGTGCCATCATTCTGCAGAACCCTGTGCCAAAGAGCTTACGTCTTAAAGCGCTGATCGATCAGTGCTTGACTGATGGTGTGGCTTTGATTGCGATATGCGGACGGGATGCCTTTGCCTTGGAAGCAGAGGTTGACTGGAAAATTATAGGCGACGGCCCCCTGCCGCGTGGCCTATTTTTTACTTCTGCCCACATCGCTGACGACGATCAGGGTGGTCTATCGGACGAATCGCACTGGCCGGTTCATTTTCAGCAGGCGATGGTATCGACCACATCCTGTTAATCGGGCGACGTTCCTGAAAGATCGTGCATTCCAATAACATTAAGCAATCTCGGCTTGAGGCTAGGCACGTAAGGAACGAATCGGAGCCGAAACAATTGAATCCCGGATTAGAGGGTAAGGTACTCTCCATCCGAGGTCATGTAATGCGTCGCCCCTCAAAGCCCCTTCTCCACGATGATAGCGTCGCGAAATCGCGGCCCCGCAGGGCGAGAGACCCTGCCCAGCCCAATCTTCCATTCGACAGGATGCCGGAGAGGATCGAGCCCGCTTTGGCCCTTCTCAAGCCAAAACCGCCCTCCGGTCCCGACTGGACATACGAGGTCAAATTCGATGGGTATCGTTTAGCGGTACACATCGAGCATGGTAACGTCCGTATCTTGACACGAGGCGGCCATGACTGGACCCGTCGTTTTCCGGCCATCAAAGACGCGGCTAAAAAACTTAACGTCGGAACCGCCATTCTCGACGGAGAGGCCGTCATTCTTGACGACCGGGGCCGCTCAGATTTTGGCGCTTTACAACGGTCGCTCGGCGGACGTGGTGGAAAGAAGGTTTCAGCCGAAGCAATCTTTTTTGCCTTCGATGTCATGTATTTCGATGGTCACCTCCTGACGAATACTGAACTATCGGTGAGACGTCACCTGTTGACGGATTTCCTCGACGGCGCAACCGGCGCGATCCAGCTCTCCGAGGAAGTCGAGGGCGATGGCGACGACCTGCTGGAGAAAGCGTGCGAATACGGCCTTGAAGGGATCATCGCCAAGCATCGCGACAGCAAATATCGATCCGGCCGCACCGGCGATTGGCTCAAGATCAAATGCGTGCAGAGTGAGAGCTTTTTCGTCATAGGATACGAGAAAAGCAGCGTGGCGCGAGGCGGCATCGGCAGTCTGTTGTTGGCGGCGCGACAGGGTGATGGCCTAAGGTCAGTGGGATCAGTCGGCACTGGCTTTAAGGAGCGCGACGCAATTGAACTGAAACAAATGCTCGATGAGCTAAAAACGAAGCGACCAGCCGTCCCGTTAAAGGGAAGAAATCTCGTGTTTGCGCAGCCGACCCTGATCGCTGAAATCCACTTTCGCGGCTGGACAAGCGATGGAAACCTGCGGCACGCCTCGTACAAGGGCCTTCGTGATGAGCAGGATAATTCGAAGGTTTTTAAGCTGACGGACACGGATTAAACAAGGATGACCAGTTTTGTGGCGGAGGAAAATACCGTTCGTTTAACTCCGCATTCTAACTCAATGCGTGTGTAGGCCGGTCGTGTCTCGAATACAGGGTTCAGGTCGGTTGGAATGGGATGACATTGTTGCCGCGCATGAACGCGAGAGCACCATCCGTCTCGATTGCCTGGACTAGACCAATTTATGCCCGGAACACATCTGCGCAACGCGGTCCTGCGCCGAAGCAAATCAGCCCATTCTCTGATCCGTTATTCGAAACGCCGACGATCCGGCAAGCTTTCAGGATGCGCTCATTTATCACATGCGCCGGTTCGGGGACAGTTACTGGCAGCTCTATCGTGCCGTGGTTCGTTTGACAGAGACCTTCGACAGCAAGACGCTTTTTGTCCTGGATCCAGGGCGAGAGTGTCCCCGCGGTCGGTTGCCAGTTTGGCCATCCTGCGCTGGATAGAGATGCGCTACAGAGTACCGGAAGGGTTTTTGAAGGAGAAGCTACCGCACCAGACGCGCTCCCTTTACGGTCATGATCCCGGCTACATCAGTCCGGCAGAGCGGCGGCGTATTTCCCTGCATTTGCCGGATGATTTCAGCAGCCTGCCCTCGACTGGGTGCGCCGGCGTCACCTATGGCGGCGGTTCGCCTTCGCCGCGCACACTGACTCTGCTGCCAACGTGAATTTGCACATGGCCGAGGAACTCGACCATCCGGACCTGCTGCGCACTGCCGCGTCTTGCGATGGGAAATGGCAGACCTGATCCGTTTTTAAGACCTCGATGCTGACAGCGATAGGCTTACAGCGCAATGGGTCTGGGGCGAAGAAACTGCCTCTCAGAAGATCGAGCATCTCGGCTTGATGTTCGGCGCGCTTGCCGCCTCCCCGTCCGGTGTCGTCAAGGTCGAAGCGTCTTATGCTACCGGCTGCGCCAATCTTCCGCCAGTTCAAAACTATCAGGATCCTGCCATCCTGAATCTCGCTCCGACATTCGCTGGCGACATCTGATGCGCCAATGGCCTCGCCTCAGACCGGCCGACCAGCCCCCTGGTGCAAAACGACGCCGAGCTCATGCCACTCGCGTCCGTCTTTTCGGATCAGATCATCTGCCGAGGCCGGCCCCATGCTACCGGGAGCATATGTATCCGGAAATGTGCCACCGCCCGCCCAGGCATCAAGAAACGGCTGGACTGCCGCCCATCCTGCTTCGATGCTATCCGCGCGCTGGAACAGAGTCTGGTCACCAATGAACAAATCGTAG
This sequence comes from Neorhizobium populisoli, assembly GCF_019430945.1. Classification (GTDB taxonomy): domain Bacteria; phylum Pseudomonadota; class Alphaproteobacteria; order Rhizobiales; family Rhizobiaceae; genus Neorhizobium; species Neorhizobium populisoli. The sequence continues at coordinate 63,682 of NZ_JAHYCB010000013.1, forward strand.
ATCAAGGATTCATAGCCGGTCGTTTGCCCGATATCGAACCTGTCAGCGTAGCGGAAGTCCATCGATACGGGAACGGTCTCAACCGATTGGCCGGGGCGCTTGATCGAGATCTCCATGCTCATTCCTTCATCCGGCTGAACCTGGATAACGAGCCGATTTGGCGGCAAGTGTCGTGTTACTTCGGTCTCGCGGAACTGAGCAAACGGCACCTTGTTAAATGTGATGACAATTTCTGTGTCGCGCGCGGTCAAAGCCTTCCCCGTCCGAAGATAGAACGGCACTCCCGCCCAGCGCCAAGTGTCGGCGTAGAGCTTGAGAGCGACATAGGTTTCGGTTCTGCTATCGGGGGTAACATCGGGCGTCTCCCGATATCCTGTCACCTGCAGGCCATTCAGAGATCCAGGCCCATACGCCCCTCGTACGCTGTTTGCTGACGCCTCCTCCACTGAGTAGACACGCAGAGCTTTCAGAACCTTTCCCTTTTCATTGCGAACAGCCTCGGCATCGAAACTGTTCGGCGGTTCCATGGCAATCATTGCCAGCAATTGGAACAGATGGTTCGGGACCATGTCCCGAAGCGCTCCCGTCGCGTCATAGAACTTGCCACGGCTGCCGACATCGACGATCTCCGCGGCCGTGATTTGAACATGGTCGATGAAGTTGTTGCCCCACAGGCCTTCGATGATCATGTTTGCAAAGCGTGCCGTCATCAGGTTCTGCACGGTCTCCTTGCCGAGGAAATGATCGAGCCGGTAGACCTGTGTCTCCGAAACCCGCGCCAATATCTGCGCATTGAGCGCGCGCGCCGAGGCGAGGTCGGTACCGAACGGTTTTTCGATCGCGACGCGGCGGAAGCAGACGTCAGTTTCCTCCATCAATCCATGCGTCGCGAGCTTTTCAACAATCGGTCCAAACAAGCTTGGCGGTACGGCGAGATAGAAGGCGGCATTCGCCGTCGGCCCAAGCCGTTTTCCGATGGCATCGTAGATGCCGTCTTTTGTGAAGTCGCCGCTCAGATAGGAAATTCGTGATCTCAGGCTGTCCCAGGCCTCATCCTTCGTCGCCTGTTCGTCTTGGTGAGGGTTGAGATGGCTCAGGAACTTATCAAGGCGCCCCCGCAGGAATTCGTCATCGCCCTGATCGATGCCGACGCCGAGAATGGTGAGATCATCTCCCACCAGACCGCTGCGGGTGAGGTTGATAATCGCGGGAATAAGCAGCCGGCGGGTCAGATCGCCGGTAGCGCCGAAGATGACGAGAGTGACTGGCGGTGCTGACTTTGAGACCATCATACATGGCTCCCTTCGATGAAACATTGCAGGGATATAGGGCTGAGCCTGCGATCAGCAATTCTCCGGGGATGTGGACTTTCTCGACGGTATGCGGGACCTATCTCGGAACGGATCAAGCTTATGGAAAGGAAACGCCATGCCGATGCTTCTGCCACAGATTTTCCTGGTTCGACATGGCGAGACGGCCTGGGTCTCCGGCCGTCACACTGGAAGGTCGGATATCGATCTGACGCCCAATGGCGAAGAAGCTGCGAGATCGCTCGCTGGGCGTCTACAGGAATTTGCCACTGAGGTCGTCTGGTCAAGTCCGTCTCTGCGCGCGCGCAGGACATGCGAGCTTGCTGGATTCGCATCCGAGGTGTCCGTGAAGCCCGATCTACACGAGTGGGATTACGGACAGTATGAAGGGATCACTACGAAGGAGATTCAGCAGACGGCGCCCGGCTGGCGGCTTTTCCGTGATGGTGCCCCAGGCGGTGAAGATGTGAAACAGGTGGGTGTAAGAGCGGATCGCATCATCCACAACATCAGACAGATCGGTGCACCCATCTTAATTTTCTCAAGTTCGCATTTTCTGCGTGTTCTTGCCGCCAGATGGCTCGGACTTCGGCTCGAACGGGGCGAAAGCTTCGTTCTTGGCACAGCAAGCCTTAGTATCCTCGGATACGAGCACGATCGTCAAGAACCGGTTATCCGGGCGTGGAATACGTAAAGCCTCCACCGTAATCATTGATCCAGGCCTTGGATGTCGCATTCACGGAAAGGAACACGTCTGCTTCTTGGCGAACAGCGTTGATGCGGATGCCTCTGTGCGCTTATGCGAGGCCTGCTTTGCCACCATGCTTACCAGGTGAACTGTCGTTAATCGCAACGGCTTTCGTGCGAGCCTTCATCCATAGAAGCGGGCGGGTAGCGTCAAAACGGGAGCGGCTCGTCCTATGCGACGAAGGCTCGTACTCGACGCTACGTGTCGAAACGTTCCAAAGTTTCCGCGTTGGGCGGATAGACACCGAGTGTAGATTTTCCAGACTCAATTTCCAGCTTTAGAAACTCTTCCTGCTCCTCCATGGCGACCGCCTCTCGCTAGGGGAGACTGACATCGAATTGGTGGTTAAGACCGATGACGATGCGGCATCCTCATTGAGAACAAGGTTCGCGCACCGTTGATGGACCGCCAGTTTGCCCGCTATCGCATGCGTGGCGAGGCAAGCATCCTTAGTGGCCAGTGGCAGCGGTTCAAGGCGATCCTGATGTCGCCGCAATCCTACTACCAGACTCTCGCCGTCGAGCATTCCTCGCAGATCGATGCGAACCTGTCCTACGAGGTCGTGATTGATTTCCTCGCTGAACGACCCGAGTTCGCCTTCAGTAGCGGATTTCAGGGAGAGGAGACGTCAAGTCGCCAGATGTCACGATCATGGAGTTCTATCAGAACTACTGATGCAATTGCCTCGTCTCAATTCCCACAACTCCACCTCATCAAACCGGACGTCGTCGGGAGCGGAATTTACTACCCTCCCCTATTTGGCGGCAACAGCCTCAGGCTGATCCTCAAGTTCAAGGGCATCGGCTGCGAGTTGCATTGACGACCAGGAAATCCGAGGAACTACCGATGCATTGAGGCTCTACCTCCAACCCGACATGATCGTTCGGCCGATAAAATCCCTGGCGTTCGTCAATGTGCAGACGCCCGCGATCAATCACCTTCTGGACTTCGACACGGTCAAGGACCACATCATCGAAAGCCTCCACGTGCTCGAGCGCCTGCGGGTGTTCGCTATGGATGAGAGCGTCAGAAGGCTGATCTTGGCGGCAATTCAGATATCTCTCGATTATTTCGTGCGACAGATCAAAACGGAAACGGGCGCCAGATAGATGCTCTGACAGGCGATCACTTCCTTGTCGAGGAGCCAGTCGGAAACCCTGTTCGATCAGGCGGTATCTATCATCAATCAGGCCAACTCGGCGTTTACGGTCGTGGATAGCTGGTCCTTCGCGGCGGTACCGCGACGATGTTGCAGATCGACTATCGCGAAAGCTACGATATCGATCTGTTCGTCGACGATCCGCAAGTCCTTCCATATCTCAATCCTAATACGCAGGGTAACACGCTTGAGATGGAGCCGGACGAATATAAGACCGACGGGTGAGGGCGCTGAAAATGGCGTTCTCCGGAGTCGGCGAGATCGACTTCATTTGCGCGCCCAGTCTCACGAAAGACCCTGTCACACAACGGGAGTACGAGGCGTTCAAGTCGATCTCGAAACGCCGGGCGAGATAATTGCGAAGAAAATCCATTGTCGCGGAGGATCGCTGCAACCTCGGTATATCTTTGATCTCGCGTGCGTGGCGAATTCTGCGGTGATGAATATGTCATCGAGGCTTTATCGCTACTGAACGACAAGGTCGGCATTGCCCTTGGCGTGGCCGAACGCATGAAGCCTAATTTCGTCAAGGGCATCATCGACCAGCTGAAATCCGTCGAGGGTATAAGGACATACCCGAAATCGCACAAGAACGGACAATTACTGTTCTCAAGGCGGCCCTCGCCCATGAGCCGAACCCCTCAGACACGGCCAGTTCCGACAGAAAGCTATAATATTCGAAGGTCCGCGCAAATAGATCGTTCGCCCCATAAGCATGCGGTAACCAGCGGCACTGTCGGGGACAACCATTCCGAGCTGGCCTCGCGCCCTTGCTGTGATCCAAGACTCTGATGGCAACGAAGATAACCCTCGCGGACCTGACTACCTGCGACAACGGCACGGTCGTCGTCGCCAGATTAACCCGGTCAACGTCCCTCGGATTCACCGCGATTGCCAGACTTCACATTTTTGTGAAAATTCCTGCATTTACGCTCAAACGCGAAACACCCCGTCTTAGGGGCATTTTTTTGCGCCGTGAGTTCAGAGGTTGATGGAGGCCAGATCAACGGATCGTGGCGGCCGACATAGTCGTTGGTGGGCCCGGCAGGATTCGAACCTGCAACCAATCGGTTATGAGCCGACGGCTCTAACCGTTGAGCTACAGGCCCGGCCGCGGGAAACTAGGGTCCCTTCCGTTAAAATGCAATCTCTTACACACCCACAAAAAAATGTCTCGCCTGAACGGATTAGAAACCCGACCCGCGTGTCGAAACCTAATTTGAAATTTCAGCACTTCAGTGCCGGGCGACCGTGAACAAGGAAAATCATGCCGTATGGAGTCGGTCACGATCACCAAGGACGGCTACGAACGGTTGACAAACGGTCCGCGGCAAATCGTCGTCAAGTCATCCGAGAAGGCTCGAGACATAAAAAGGCACCGGCGAGACTTGGGCGGTGCCTTTTTAATGGTCGGGATGAATCGTCGTCTCAGAGCGCCAGTTCGCGCCGCATCATTTCCAATCGTTCCATGGCGATGACGCCTTCGGCGATCGTGGGGGCAGGTGTCGGTGCCCCGCCCAGAGCAGGCACGACGTCCGCCAGAAGCGCATGATAGCCCTTCGGGTCCTCGTTGGCCGCGGCCGTAAAATTCGGTTTCCACGTCAGCGTATCGCAGTTCTCCGTCAGCGTCGCACCGAGGTCATCGATCTTGAAGGGTGGGTTGCGGTGCCACTTAATCTCGATCACGTCGTCCACCTCGATGCGCTGATGATCGCCCATCAGTTCGATGCGCTCGACCGGCGTGCCGCGCGACTGCACGGTGCCCATGGCGATGTTGCCGATAGCGCCGCATTCGAATTCGAAAGCAACATGGAAAAGCATGCGACCCGGCACCTTCTCCACCTTGCGCGTGGAAATCGAGCGCACCGGCGAAACCAGAAAGGACACCAGATCCATGTAGTGAACGCAGTGATGCAGGAAGAAGCCTGTATAATCGACATTGCCGACGAAATAGCCCGGCGCCGTCATATAGTAACCGGTGAGGCCCAGAACATCGCCGAAGCGGCCGGATCTGACGATATTCGCCGCCATGCGATTGCCGATCGAATAACGCTTCATGAAACCGACCAGCAGCGGCTTTTTCGCCTTTTCGGAGGCGGCGAGCAGTTCGCGCGCCCCGGCGGCCGAGCCTGACGGAGGCTTTTCCATAAAAACCGAAAGACCGCGTTCGAGCGCTGCCTTGCCGAAGGCCAAGTGCTGATCCGGACCGACCGCCATGCCGACCGCGTCGATGCCGGGGGTCGAGATCAGCGTTTGCGCATCCGTCGTCAGATTGGTGACGCCGAATTGCCGCCCGGCATCCTTCAGGCGCTTGCCGTCGATATCGCACATGGCGACGAGCTCGACGTCATGGCGCACAAGCTGAGGAAGCAGCATCTGGGTTGCGTGGACACCGCAACCGATCCAACCGATTTTCAAAGTCATCGACGATATTCCGTAAGCAGGAGATGGGATTTCATAAAGGTGCTGGATGCTGCAAGGCGATCGCTTTCGTCTTCGTGCGGTGCCCGCCATTGGGCGAACGGCACGCCGAACCGGTCGTCGTTGCGGCGGAAAGGCTCGAGCGAAACGGGCCCCTTGTAGCTGACCTCGTGAAGCGCGCGGCAGACCTCAACCCAGTTGGTCATGCCCGTTCCTGGAAAGCCGCGGTGATTTTCATTGGCCTGGAAATGCACGAGGTGATCTCCGGCGAGAAGGATCGCCTCGGCGAGCGAGCTTTCTTCCATATGCATGTGAAAGGTATCGAGCATCAGCTTCACAGCCGGATGGTCGACCGCATCCAGTAGCTCCATAGCTTGTTGGGTGGTGCACAGCACGTCGCTCTCGAAGCGGTTCAGAGGCTCCACGGCCAATAGCACGCCAGCTTTTGCTGCGTGATCACCGGCTTCCTTGAGGCCCGCGACGCAGCGTTCCTTGCGAGCCAACCGTTCGGTTTCATCAACCGGCAGAGGGGGCCTGCCTGCGAAGACGAGCGGATTGCCGGTCAGCGGACCGCCGACAATTTTCGCGCCCAGGCCGGCCGCGCAATCGACAGTATATTTCAGATAGTCGATACCGGCGCGATGCGCTTCGGGATCTGCAGACGAAAGATTGCGCTGCAGGTTGACGCGTGCGGCAAGCACCGCGCCGAGACCGGCATCATCGAGCGCCTTCCTCGTTTCCGTGAGATCAATTTCGCCGGCTTCCGGAACCAGAAGCTCGACGAAATCGAAGCCATGCTCGCGCATCTTCGCAAACAGCGGGAAATGCTCCGCCGTGAACGGCCTAGCATATTGCATGGAAATCAACCCGATGGGGTTCATTGTCATTCCTCTTTTTGCATCCAAAAATTCAGTTTGGCGTTGTTCGAGCTTGCCGAACCGTCCCCTGGCTCTTCGCTCGGGCTCCGGGCGTTCGTCATTCAAAACGATCCACCTGATCGTTTCATCGGCTTCGCCGACCATTTCTCACCTCACCCCTTCACCGCCCCTTGAGTCAGCCCACCGATCAGCCGACGCTGGACAAGTAGGAAGAGGATGGTCGCGGGCATGGCGCCAACCACGGCACCGGCGGCCAGCAGACCCCATTCGATCTGGTACTCGCCGATCAGGGTCTGGATGGCGACGGTGACGGGCCGCACGTTTCGTCCGCCGAGCGTCAGCGCATAGAGATATTCATTCCAGGCGGTGATGAAGATGTATATGCCGGTGGAAATGATGCCGGGCATGGTGAGCGGCAGGACTACCTTGCGCAACGCCGTCAGCCGCGAGCAACCATCCGTCATCGCCGCTTCGTCGAGGCTTTTCGGGATGGCGCCGATATAGCTCGTCAGCATCCACACGGCGAACGGGATCGCCACAGTCGCATTAGCGAGGATCAGACCGAAATGCGTGTCGAGAAGACTGGAGCGGCGCATCAGCACGAAGAGCGGCAGGATGAGCAACACGATCGGGAACATGTTGATCAGCAGGAACTGCAGCATCAAAAGCTTGCGGCCCCTGAAACGGAAACGGGAAAAGGCATAGGCCGCCGTTACCGACACGATCAGGCCGACCACGACCGTGCCACAGGCAATGATGAGGCTGTCGAGCATGTTCTTCAGGAACGACGTCTGCTCGATCAACCGAAAATAATTGTCGAGACTCCAGCCTATCGGCGAGAGCGCAACTCCGGTCGCGTTCAGGGTTGCCGTTGGGGTTAGCGACGTCAGTATCATCCAGGCAAACGGCGCCATGGCGAACAGGACAATCACAAGTACGGGCAGATCCGTGGTAATGATCCGGCGAACGGTGGTTTGCTTGTTCATCTTTCCACCTCGCGCATAGTGCGGGCCAGATAGAGAGCCACGAAGGCACCGAGGAAAATCGTAAAGGTGACGGCGATAGATGTGCCGTAGCCGAAGTCGAGGTTCTGGCGGGCCTTGATAAAGGCATAAAGCGGCAACGTATGCGTTGCGTAACCAGGACCGCCGCCGGTCATGACGAAGATGACGTCCATGGAATTGGCAACCCAGATCACCCGCAGCAGACCCGCGGTCGCGAGAACCGGTGCGATGCCGGGCAGAGTGATGTGGACGAACTGCCGCCAGGTCGAGGCACCATCGATCGAGGCCGCCTCATACTGGCTTTTCGGGATGCCCTGCAGGCCGGCGAGGATCATCACCGCGAAGAATGGAAAACCTTGCCAGGTGAGTGTCGCAATGATCGCGTAGATCGCCACTTTGGGGTCGGCCAGCCACGGAACGGCCGACTGGACGATCGAGAGATAGATCAGAATATCGTTCAGCACACCGGTATTCGGATCGTAGATCCAGCGCCACATCAGTGCGATCACCACGCTCGGCAAGGCCCATGGAATGATGATCAGGGCGCGCGCCAGCCCCCGCCAGGGAAATTCGCGGTTGAGAAGCACCGCGGTCATCAGCCCGAGCCCCATCTGCAGCGGCACGGTGAGGCCGATCCAGATGATCGTGTTCCAGAGCGCGGTCCAGAACACCGGATCGCTGAACAGTTTCCCATAGTTGCCGAACCCCACGAATTTGCTGGCATTCGGCCGGAACAGGATCAGGTCGTAGAAGCTGGTGAAGACTGCCTGCACCATAGGCATGAAAACGATGACGACGGTCACCACCACGGCCGGCGCCAACAGCAGATAAGGCAGCAGCCGTTCCGAACGCCAGATGGAGATTCTGCGGCGTGCCATGGGGGAAGATATGGATAGGGACATGCTTGTCCTGCCTGTGGGAAGCAAGGCGGAAAAGGAGGTCCCGACACGCTTGGCGTCGGGACCAGGAGAGCTTACTGTGCAAACAGTGTCTGCAGCTGTTCCATCATCTGCTTCGGCGTGATCTGGCCGGTCAGGGCCTGCTGCATGTTGGTCTGCCACGCCGTGTTGACGAATTCGGATACGGCGGATGTCTGCGGCAGCACCTTGGCGAACGGCAGGGACTGGACGGTCGCATCGACGAAACGGCGCTCATGCAGCTTCCAGTCGGCCGAACCGCTCTTGGTGACCGTCAGCTGGCCGGTCGCGCTGTTGAAGGCGACGTTGTTCTGGCCTTCGGCGAGGAACGAAATCCACTTCCAGGCAGCGTCCGTGACCGAAGACGAGGAGAAGATCGCCAGCGACTCGTCGCCGTAGGAGGTCCATTGGCCATTGCCGCATTTCGGAACCGGAACGGCGGAAACCTTGTCGCCGAGCGCGGCAACGAGATCCTTGGACGAACCGATATGATGGATGGTCATAGCGGTCTTGCCGGATTTGAAAGCGGCGACGATTTCCTGGAAGCCGTCGTTCGGCGCAGACGGCGGGATGACCTTGTCCTTCTGGAAGAGATCGACCAGCCACTGGTTGGCGGCGATAGCCTCCGGCTTGACGAGACCGCCCGGCTTTAGCTCGGCGCCCTGCGACATCACGAAGGCGCCCCACTGGTCCCAGCCGCCCTTGCCTCCGCGCAGGCCAAAACCATAGGTCTGCGGTGCGTTGGTCAGCTTGATCGCAGCGTTGCGGAAGTCTTCGCAGGTCTTCGGCGGCTGCAGGCCGGCAGCCTGGAAGAGATCGGTGCGGTAGTAGAGGTAAAGGACCACATACTGGATCGGCAGGTAATATTGCTTGCCGTCAGGTCCCTTGTTGAGTTCCAGCAGGTTGTCGAGAAGGTCGGCCTTACCCTGCCAACTGTCGATCTGCTTACCGATCGGCTCCAGCGCGCCCATTTCTGCCAGTCGCGGCTGGGCGAAAAGCTTTACCATGGCAGCGTCGGGTGCGTTGCCGCCGACCAGCGAGGTGTAGAGATTGTCGTAATAGCTGTTCCACGGCACGTTCTCGGCTTCGATCTTGATGCCGGGATTAGCCGCTTCGAACTTCTTGACGAGATCCGTCATCGGATTTGCCGGGTTGTCGAAATGGTACCAGAAGCGAACGGTTTCAGCCTTCGCCTGGGTGAATGCGGCAGACGCCGCAAGAGCGGCGCCGAGCGCCAGTGTCCTCAGGAATTTCACGTCTATCTCCTCCTCTTGAACGTCCCGTCATGGACGTCGCGTCAGTTGCCTTGCTGCTTTGCCTGCAGCCGCCAGAGCCTCCCTTGCGGCTGAAAGTTCGTTTGTATTCTGCAGAAAACCGTGAACGACGCCCGGCACGACGTTCAGCTCGTCGTCGCGGCCGAGAGCCCTGAGACGCTGGCTCAGAGTCAACGTGTCGGACAGCAGCGGATCGACTGCCGCCGCCATCAGGTAGAGCGGCGGCAATGCGGCGAGCGCCGCATCTGATGCCGCAAGCGGACAGGCAAGCAGGTCATCCTCGATCGCCCGCCCGCCGGCATAAAATGACCAGTAACGCTGCATCTTGCCACGTGTCAGACCTGGGCCATCGGCAAAGCGCTCGTAGGAAGGCGTGTCGAAACTGCGCGCATAGTTGCCGTAGAAAAGCAGTCCCGCATCCGGCAACGCACGGCCTTCAGCCTGCTCGTGCAGCATCGTCGCGAGCGCGAGGTTTGCGCCGGCCGAGTCACCGGACATCAACAGGAGGCCGGGGCGCACACCGGCTCCAGCTGTCACCTCGAAAAGGCTGCGAAGCGTGGCAACGACATCCTTCAACCCGGCGGGATAGGGATTTTCCGGCGCTAGCCGATAATGCGGCAGGACAACCGGGAGACCCGCTTCGAGCGCCAGGACCCGCGCGCATCGCTCATGCGTCTCCGGAGAACAGAAGGCAAAGCCGCCACCGTGCACGAAAAGGATTGCACCCTCGCCCACCCCGGCCGGCACCAAAACCTTCACGCGACAGCGCGCCGATCCGAGGACTGCATCCTCCGCAACAAAGACTTCGGCGACATTCTCCATCTCCGGCAGGTTGACGTTGTTGCGGACATTGGCGGCAAGCGACTGCGCACGTCCTTCCGCCGACGGCAGGGTCGTCGGATCGGACAAAGGCCCCAGCTCGGCGGCGACCCGTTCCATAAGGGTCAACGTTTCGCCCGACAACTCAGCCGATAGTTCGACAACGTCGATCATTGGGTCGCCTCCGGAAAAACTTCCGGTCCGAAGTCAACGATCGTCGCGATGTGATGATGCATGGCCGCCGAAGCACGGCGGGCATCGCCGCCTTCGATCGCATCGATGATGCTGCGGTGGCGCATGGCCGTCGCCTCAAGATCGCGCGCCATTGGGCTGCGGGAAATCTTGAAACGGTGGTTGTGCACCAGACACCGGTGCAAGATCGGGTCGAGGGCCGGCAGGTTGGCATCCTCGAATATACGGCGATGAAAGTCGCGGTCGAATGAGGCGAGTTCCAACTCGTCGCCGGCCGCCGCCGCGACCAGCATTTTTTCCAGAAGGCCGCTCAGGTCTCGGGTCAGTGTGCGGCTCGGCGCCAGCATGACGCGCGTTATGCCGCTTCCCTCGATCTGCTGCCTCAAGCGGAACATCTCGATCGCCTCGTCCTCGGTGCATTCGGAGACCTGAGTGCCGCGGTGACCCTGCCGGCGAACAAGCCCTTCTTCCTGCAGCTGCAACAGCGCTTCCCGTACGGTTCCCTGACTGCATTGGAAATGCGCTGCCAGTTCCAGCTCCGTGAGCCCCTTTCCCGCGGCCAAATTCCCAAGCATGATATCGCGTTTCAGCGCATTAAACGCGACGCTCGCCTTCGGCGTTTTGACAGGTGTCGGTCGGGACGAAAAATACGCCATGTAGGTCGATCCAGCCGTTGCGCATTTCCAAACTTATCATTATCGATATTGATATCGATAATTGGCGTCAAGCTCGAAAGTCGTATCCGGGGAGGAAAACGTGGCCGGCATTGCATTGAAGAAAATCCAGAAATCCTACGGCGCCCTGCGGGTCATCCACGACATAGACATTGAGATCGGCAGCGGCGAGTTCCTCGTGCTCGTGGGGCCATCCGGCTGCGGCAAGTCCACGCTGCTGCGCATGATCGCCGGGCTGGAGGAAATCTCGGGCGGCGAACTAAATATCGACGGCCATACGGTCAACGAACTGCCGCCTGCGGAACGCAACATCGCCATGGTCTTTCAGGACTATGCGCTCTACCCGCACATGAGCGTGCGCGAGAACATGTCGTTCGGGCTGAAGATGCGCGGCGGCAACCAGAACGACATCGACAAGCGCGTCAACCAGGCGGCGGATATCCTGAAGATTCAGGACTATCTCGATCGCCGGCCGGCGCAGCTATCCGGCGGACAGCGTCAGCGTGTCGCCATGGGTCGCGCCATCGTCCGAGAGCCGGCGGCATTTCTGTTCGACGAGCCGCTTTCCAATCTCGATGCGGCATTGCGTGTCGAGATGCGCCTTGAGATCGCCAAGCTTCACAACCGCATGAAGGCCACCACCGTTTACGTCACCCACGATCAGGTGGAGGCGATGACGCTCGCCGACCGCATCGTCGTGATGAACGGTGGGGTCGTCGAGCAGATCGGCAAGCCACTCGACCTCTACCATAAGCCTGCCAGCCTTTTCGTCGCACGTTTCATCGGCAGCCCGACGATGAATACGTTGCCGACGACAATCTCGGGGAGTGGCGGGACGGTGGAACTGCTGGGCCGGACCGTCCGTCTGGAAGGGTCAGATGCCGTCGATAGCCTCGTAAAAAATATCGTGCTCGGCATCAGGCCGGAAGATCTGATCCGGTGCCCGGCTGAGGAGGCTTGGCTCAGCGGTGAACTGATGGTCGCCGAGCGGCTCGGAAGCCAGACTTACGGCTATCTGGAGGTCGGCCATTCAAAAATGCTCTCGGTCGAGTTTCCGAGAGATGCCGACATCCGGGTCGGGGAAACAGTGCATGTTCGAGGACGCCGCGGCAGCCTGCATCTCTTCAATGAGGCGACTCAAAAGCGGCTGGCCTATATCTAACCCGATGTGGCGACATTCCGTCCGCAGATCATGTCAGACCCTTTTTCTGCAATCATGGCTGTCGGGATGTTGGTATTGTCACCTGGCTCTTCCGGCATGAGGGAAGCATCGACAACGCCCAGGCCTTCGATGCCGTGAACCTTGTGTTACGGATCGCAACGGCGCCTGATGTCACGCCAATCGCGCATGTACCCAGCACATGATGCCGGATCAGCGCCGTCTGCGGATGACGGCTTCCAGCTCTGCATCGGTCTGCAAGTCCTTTACCGGGTAAAATCTCGTCTCCGGTCAGGCCTTTGGGGGTCGGAGTTGTAGATCTCGCGCGTCAGCCGGGTGCTTTGATCATGTTGTCCATGTCGGAGCGCTCGGTACGAATTGAACCGGATGCGCGGCACGCGTCCAGATCGGCGTCCGCGCAGACGCGGATGTCGCCGGCTGCGAGGGGAGAAAGTCGCTTGACCAACAAGCTTACCCTAGTCACGCGCCGGCAATCAGAAAGCAGAGCATGAGCGGCAGGCAACCCAGAAATTCCCGGGTTGACGCCTGGCGGGCGAAGTAGCCGAGCGTGACACCTCGGCGGATGCGGCCGGGGCTGCGGTTGGTGCCGCCGGCGGGGTCTTTAGGAGTTCCTCGACCGGCCGATCAGCTCGTTACGCAGCTTTTCCTACTTCATCACCTCGGCAACCGCTGCCAGCGGATCGGCGGCCAGCGACGCCGAGGCTTTGCTCGCCGGTGGCGTCGGGGGTGCCGGCTACTGCGCCATGGCGCTGTCGAAGAGCGGCAGAATCAACGAGCGCGTGTTTCTGCAAGATAAGCTCTTGTCTTGCTGCGGCTTCGACGCCTGCCCGGTGGGCGGGCCTTTTTTTCCGGCTGCCTGCCTTGCCCTCCCGCCGGTCATTCCCCTGGAAAGGACCGAACCTAAGCACCACCGCATGAACGCCAGGATTAGAAGCGTTGAGGAACGCCGGGCTTAATCGCAGGTTGCCTTAAGATGCCGACGAAGAGTTTAGTGCTTGAAAGAGCCGTGTTAGGCCGACGGTAAGAATTCGATATGATGATATAGCCGAAACGTCAAATCACTGCGAACCAATGCCTTGACCGAATTCATTGATCTTGCCGACGAAAAAGAACGTGCTTCCATTTCCGAAGAATACGTCGCGGCTACTGCAGAATACCGTCGTCGCCTAGCACTTCTCCGCGACAATCTGCCACCAAATGGTCTGGTAGAACAGCGCGAATCTCTTTCTGATCAAGCTTCGCAAGTCCACCACTAGATCGGTAGGTGACGTACCATAACGCTGCAATAGCCGGATCGCCACATCTCGACCTTCTCGCGCTCGTCCCGCCCGTATGGACAATCCGAGATCCATCTCCCGGCTCGTGCAGTCTGGACGCCTTCACTGAAGATGTTGATATCAATCATGCCTTTGGCAGGAGCCGTTCCCATATACGCGATGAAAGATCCGAGGATTTCCTCTTCATGCTCAGGAGTCATGCTGCTGACCCTTCGCCAGTCTCAAGGCCCGAAGCCGTTCGGTCTTTTCGCGAGATTCCTGCAACCATTGCCGGGAGGCTTCCTGCGCAAACCGGGTGGTCTCTTCATGATCCCGGCGTTTGCGCTCGGTCTTCGTCACATCTTGTTCTTGCTCGGCCATGGTTACCTCCGTCAACCGGACATAGAGGCGTGGTGCGTCGCGGCAAGGTCAAGCACGCCGCCGTTACTCCGACTTTCAAATTCTTCGGCAATTGCCGCACGGTTCGCTTCTCGTGGTATTAGCGTTTGCTTGGATTGGGGTGGCCTCAAGCTTTGCTGTCACTCGCCGCACCACGGGACAGTGCTACTCCACATTCTCACGTGTGAAGCCTAGCCGAGCCAGGAACCCCGTGACACTAACTCGGGGTGATGACCCCATAGATGTACTTGGAACTGCCGCAATTAGCACGCCGTGCCGGATAGGGAAACGGATCGCTCACCATGGTCTGGTCGCTTGCGCACAGTGCGGAATTTTGCCGTTTCAACTCTACCGCTGGCGCAGGAAACTGTTGGGCAACTATGAGCCTGGACAAGCAACAGCGGCGGTTGATCCGCAGATCGTTGTATCTGACCCCGCCCCCTCGTCGAAATCGTTTTCGTCGGTATCGTCGTGCGGGACGGCTGGCATGCTGACGAAGAACGTCTGCAGCGCGGGATCCGGTCGGTTCGCTCAGCATGATCCCCCGCGGGTTTGATGGTGTTCCTCGCCAGCCATTCTACCCACTTCCGCAAGCGGCCGGACAACCTGATGTCGCTGGTGCACGACGCCGGCAGTGATCTGTTCAACGGCTTCATATGTGTCTTCCGGGCGAAGCGGGCGGACCGGCTCAAGATCGTCTGGTGGGGTGGATCAGGGGGCTGCTTCTACTCGAAGCGGTTGAAAAACGCGTAGTAACACGCCGACTATCACTACACCCAATCTTAGCAAGTCCTGCTAATGCTTGGTTATCCATTGTATGTACGGGTGGTGTTCGCCATCCGTTGGAGGAGTATCAACCAGCCCAATATGGAGATTGGGAGCGTCTAGCATTTCCGCTGGACGCTCCCGTCACGAGTACAAGCCGCATCTTGTGGATCGCGGGAACATCCATATCTGATTTGTTGTCGGTACGCTATCGAACAAACATTATTTGTTAAAAAGAAACCCGGCCAGAGGACGACCGGGTTTGGAAAGTGCTAATCTTGGAGAAACCGGGTTCTCCAAGTTTGAGAACGCTTTGATCAGCACACCTACCCTATCCTCGTTACCGATTCCTTTCAACCGGCACGAGGGTAGCGGATGGGATGAACCAGTCGAAATCCAACTCGATCGTGTGGGCCTATACGTTGTTATTCCGGACACCGACACGGCGGCTCGAAAGCTGGTTTACGAGTGGCCGACTGAAGAAGGTGACGCGCTGGCAGAGGCCAAAACTGCCTGCTTCAATGTGGTTAAGGGCAAAGCCGACCCCGACGAGGCACGCGATCGCGATAGCCGTTACGCTGAGCAAGCCGAAAGTCGTTCTTCTCGCCGTAGGCCGCACCGGTCTTGGCACCCACCTCCAGCTCCATCAGCTTCTCGGCCGCAAAGCCAATCATCTCGCGCAGCAAATCCGCATCAGCACTCTTCTCAACACGAGAGCGCAGGTCCATCATGTTATTGGTGTAGTGGCCCCCTAAATCTCCGGACACGATCTCCCAATTGTTAAGTGTGAGGAGTAATGTGCCCATTATGACTAGTCACATACCTAAGATAGAAGTGCTGTCCGGCCCTTAGCGCCGTCGTCGCTGGTCGACAGCGGAGAAGCTCGCGATAGTCCAGGAGACCTACGAGCCGGATGTCACGGTCAGCATCGTTGCTCGACGGCATGGCATTCAGCCAAACCAGTTGTTCGCCTGGCGTAAATTGGCGGCGCAAGGTGCGCTGACGGCGACGGCATCGCAGGAAGAGGTCGTCCCGGCATCCGAATACAGAGCGCTTCAGAACCAAGTGAAAGAACTTCAGCGCCTCCTCGGCAAAAAGACGATGGAAGGCGAAATCCTCAAAGAAGCGCTTGAGATAGCATCAGGGTCAAAAAAACACCTGTTGCGCTCGCTGTCGTTGCCGAAGGACGGTTCGCGATGACGGCGGTGTGCGAGACCTTGGCTGTCGCCCGATCCAACATAGCGGAACGTGTGAGGCAACGTCCTTCCAGAGCCAGAGGGCGGCCGCCGCTCGCTGATCAGGAACTGATGGATGAGATCAAGACGATCATCGATGACATGCCGACCTACGGATATCGCCGGGTCCACGCGATCCTGCGCCGTAAAGCCCGCAGCGAAAACCGTCCATGGCCAAATGCCAAACGCGTCTACCGGGTGATGAAGGTTCACGGCATGCTTCTTCAGCGCCATACGGGTGCAGTCGACACCCGTCGCCACGATGGCCGCGTCGCCGTCGAGCAATCCAATCTGCGTTGGTGTTCAGACGGCTTCGAAATCGGTTGTGACAACAAGGAGAAGGTCCGCGTTGCCTTCGCTCTCGATTGCTGTGATCGCGAGGCTATCGCCCATGTCGCGACAACCGAGGGCATCAAAAGCGAGGACGTCCAGGACCTTGTCATCACGGCTGTTGAGAACCGTTTCGGTCTCGTCAACAAACTTCCAAAGTCAATCGAATGGCTGACGGACAACGGCTCCTGCTTCATCGCAAAGGAAACCAAAACGCTGCTCATCGATATCGGCATGGAGCCGTGTTCAACGCCCGTTCGCAGTCCCCAATCCAACGGAATGGCCGAGGCCTTCGTCAAAACCTTCAAGCGCGATTACGTCTCGGTCAACCCCGTCCCGGACGCCATGACCGTCATCGCGCAACTGCCCGCATGGTTCGAGCACTACAACACACTTCATCCTCACAAGGCACTCGGCTATCGTTCTCCGAGAGAGTTCTTGTCGAGCAGTCAGACGGATATGCGCAGCGCGGGAGCCGCCGAATGATGGTGTTTGACGTGGTAGACGATATCCAAGGAGCTGTGTACGTCGCCCTTCTGGCCGAACTCGGGCGAAACGCCGACACGATTGGCTTCGTCGTTCAAGGCGACATAGCGGCGGAAGGAAAACAGCTATTAGACCAGATCGAGAGTGCGAAAGTCAGTGACAGCATTCAGCAGTCATGGCCCGGCACAACGCTTCTTAACGGCTTTGGCAGAGTCTTGGAGTATAACGTAAACCCATCGGTTCTAAAAGCTATGACCGACTTCGCTAGTGGATTATTTGATTGGTCTAAGCGGTCGTTTCCTGAGGACCTGTTCATGACGTCAGGAACAACAGTTTTACTGGAAACAGTTGGCCACGAGCGGGTGGCTTTCGTCCGATCTGAGGAGATGTCCCCCCTACTTCAAAGCCTTGTCAACGACGGCATAATAGCCGTCTATCATCAAAGTCTCTAAACCGATCCTGTCCGGAATTTATGGGGCAACTCCAATTGGTCATCGGTGGTCTTTCCAAAAGGTTGTGCTTGAACAACCCAACCCTACCGGAAAAAGCCGATGACCACCGCTATCGACCTACACCACCTCCCGGGACAGAATCGAAAGCCGTTGCCGAGACGATGCACCAGCTCTACTTGCGGAATGCAAATGGTCCAGCGACCGCCCGCACCGGCGTACGACTTCAAAATAGAAAAAGCCCGGGGTGGATCCCGGGCTCTTCCATGTGAACTGCGTCACTGACTAGGTTACGCCGCTCGAATCGTTAACGGCTTTCGTGACAAAAAGTTCCTCAATTAAATTAGGCGTCTGCCGCGTATTCTGCGCCGCTCGCATGTCAACATGCTCTTCGAGCGCTATCTGACCGCGCGCGAACTCATCCAGCACTTGCGGCCGGTCGCGACTATACCCGTCAACCGCGCATAGGCGCGAGCCGATGGCTCTCAATATACAGCTAATTTATCGGTGACTACCCATCAATACAATATCAGCTCCAGTCCGGAGTTGAGTCGACTTCGCTGCAGAAAGTATCAGACGCCGTCGTCACGGCTGTTGCCCGCGACATTCTCGGAAGCGCTCAGCTTCCAGACCTGAATACCGTGGGAGACGAGACGCCAGTGCCACTATATCTGGGTACTTTAATGAGGATGCAGTTTCGCTGGGGACGACAACTCTTCAACGAGCCTTTGATCTTTAGGGCCATTGAGGAAAACCCCTCGGGGAGAGCGGCCGAAAAAACACATGACCGCTGCTAAAATCTTTCGCTGGGGAAATTTCTCATAGTCAGCTGATTTTACTGAAGCCGCGATCTTCATTCCACCGTTTGGTTGGCTGGTTCTTCGAAGACAGCCGGGCCGAACAGGTGATTGAAGCGCCCCGGCCGGACTTGTCAGAACTTGGCGACGATACCGCTTTCCAAGACATCAACCCATTCATGTTTGCGCCGTTCAAAGATTGATCGCGTCGGATGCGGGAACGCCGGATCAGCAAAAGCGCCGACGGGGATCGCGTACGCACCGGGCAAATCTTCGTTCTCGTAAAAGACGGTCGCGCCACAATCCGAGTAGAAGTGATATCGAGCCCACAGGCTGCTTTCGCCTAATTGCTAATAGGTCTGACACTCCCCACTTGTCGCCACATAAGCCACCAATGGCGAATTGTCCTTGACCAAGGAACGGTGATGACGTCAACAGGCTGCTCTAGCGCGCTAATAGGGAGCGGTGGTTGGGCGAGCGCCGGTAAGGTTACTGCGTAACCGCATTCCATGGATCAAGTTGCCGCGGCAAGCGCATCCGATATGAGGGACCTATCGAAAGAAGGTCCTCATGAGTATGCCAAGAGCAAATTCCGTCCGCTCCCTTCGTATCAGCTACCGACGCCGCTCGCGGCGGAATGTTAAGAATGTCCCATCATCGATGCGGGTCGTGCTGCACGTTCGTGTCCCATCCTTAACTTTCGAACAACCATCACTTCCGTCTGAATTTCCTTTGGAACTGTCAGCCTGATAGCGATCTGGCACCGCAGTGACCTCACCCGTCATACCCTACTGCGGTAGAGGTCAGCGCGGCTTTGCCGTCGTTGGCCTCGCTTGCGCGATGATAGGGCGCGCGGGCCTAACCGAGTATGCATTCTTAAGTGCTGATATTTTCACGAGCGCGAAGAAGGCTCGTCTTTTTCCTGCCTGGCATGGCCCGTCCGGTGTACCAAAGCGTATAGGGCGCTCAAGAAATCCCGCCGCGTTTGTAGGAAATGATAGGCGCGGGGCTAATCATCGCAAACGAGTTTGATTGCTGCAGGGCAGCATTTCCATTTATAACACAATGATGACACAGAAAATCCTGCGTGCAGTAGCGTGGACGAGCTTGGCATTGATCATCTTCGTCACCATGAGTCCGATTGAGTTGCGCCCTCATGACTTGCTTCCAGTGAATGTCGATCGTGTCCTAGCATTCGCATTGATGAGCTTCTTGTTTGTCGTCGCATATCACACACATACGGTCCTTTTGGCGTACTTGCGGTTGCAGGGACCGGCGCGATCGAGGCTCTGCAATTCCTATCGCCGTCACGCCACGCGCATTGGGACAATGCGTTTGTCAAAGCCATTTGAGCATCATGCGGGTTAGTAGTTGCTTGGGCTATCTGCCCCGCCATCCCCTTGGAAAGAAAGACGAACGACCATGCTGGTGGTCGAGGATGCGAAGAAGTTTGTCGTCACCTGATAGGAGTGTAATCCTCGACCGTCTTCCACATCTCTCGAAACATAGCGAGAAGATGGACCGTATAGCGGTCATACTGGACGCCGTCAGGCTTTGGTTTGGTAACAAACGTCGTTTCGACGCGACCCACATACTCACCCAATACCCGACTCAAAAACGGGTCTTCCTCAGTCCAGCGGAGGTAATTGGTGGTGCCGGTACCCTCCAGATTTCAGGGAAAAAGCTGCGGGTCACGTTCAGCAACTTCTTCGGCGATGAATCCCCAGAAGGAACCAAATTCGGGCCCTGTAAGGAGCCGAACCATTGGCACGTCACCAAGTTAATTAGAGCACTGATTTTGCTGAAATTGGAATTACAGATCAATTGCTGAATCAGCGCGGCTTGATCGGTTAATTGGAAGGTGCTCGCTGTTTCGGCTGTAGCGCACTTACAGTGAAATCCTTGCCACCAGTCGACAGTTCACCCTATATCCCGCCTATGACCTCTGACTCCAAAATATTCGTGGGCCTGCGCCCCATCCGCAAATCTCAGACCAAAAACGAACCGACCGGCCCACGATGCCAGTGGGATGGCTGCGAAAAGCCGGGCACGCACAGAGCACCGGTCGGGAGCGGGGCAGATGGCTTGTACTTGCTCTTCTGTGCCGAGCATGTTCAAAAATACACCAAGGGTTACAGCTATTCGCCGGCTCTGTCCGACCCCGAAACGGCTCGCTACCAAAAGGAGGCGGCAAGTGGCCTTCGCCCGACGATCGGCGTGCGGGCCAAACGGGCGACCGAAGCCCCTCTTCCATCGACGGCGCGATCAGGTTCTGCCAAGGCAATCAACGCCCGCAAGAGTGCGGCAGAACGCCAGGCGGCAAGAGCGGCCCTTCAGGCCCGAAAACTCAAGGTCCTCGAAGCGAAGGCGTTCGAGACCTTGGGCCTGTCGCCGGAAGCAACTCCTGAGGAGATTAGAAGCCGCTACAAGGAACGGCTCAAAATGCATCATCCGGATGCGAACCAGGGCAATCGCAATTCCGAAAACGAACTTCGGGCGGCGATCGAAGCGCACAAGATCCTCAAACTCAACGGGTTCTGTTGACGAGGCAGCCGGCGCCGCAGCCTGCGGACAAGCCCACACTCACCCCCACCACGAGACGGTCTGCGAGACCGCGAACAATATACTCGCAGCACGTTAGGCTTCATCAACAGAGGACTTCGATATGAACCGAATGGTCTTAGCCTTCGCTGTTGACCTCCTAGCCTCATAGGTATCAGCCATGCAAAGTCTTCCCGATCTCGAATGGAAAAACCGCGTCATCCTTGTTTTCGGGAGCTCAGCGGACCCACGGCTTGACCAACAGATCGAATTGCTCGAAAGCAAGAAAGACGAGTTCGCCTATCGTGACATCGTAATAATCAAAGTCGCCGATGGCGGAGCTCTTTCCATTTATGGAAACGCATCTGGTCTGAACGCGGCCGCTCTTCGCAAGGAAGCGAAGCTCGCCGACGATCGCTTTCAGGTGCTGCTCGTGGGCAAGGACGGCGGCGTGAAGTTTCGCAGCAACCGCGTTGTCAAAGAATGTCCATGCGCAAGGCCGAACAAGGCTAGCGCTTACTCGCAACCGCGCATCAGTTGCCCAAGCCTTGATCGCTCAGCTTACGGGCATGTTCGCCGTTCCACGATTTCGTGACTCCAGCCCTCTGATATTCAGGTATCGCGTTCCGAATTTTCAACAAAAAGCGCGCTTAGAATGGCGCGGCGTAGACCGGTTTGCGTGACGTCGCGATATCTTTCATCGATCGGGATTGTGCCGTCTTTGATATCGTAGAAGCGAAGGAGCAAACTGGCGAGCATTGTCTTGTCGGCGCCGGAGAGGCCAAAGAGACCGACCTTTTCGCCAGGACAGATCGTCAGCGAGAGGTTCACGATCACGGGTGGGCTCGACTTGTAGGAGAATCTATGGTTCTCGAGGCGAACCGGACCGCTTTCCACGGTCAACTCGGTCGCGTCTGGCCGGTCGACGATCGTCGGCGGTGTAGTCATGACGGGCATGGCGTCATTGATCGTGCCGGGCGCCTGAAAGATCTGCTGGCCCATCTGCAGAAAAGTAAAGGTATGGCCCGGCTGAGAGCATAAACCGCAGCCACAAACTCGCCGATCGTGACAATGCCTTCAACGAGCCCCGTAAAGCCGATCGACAGGATCGCGAGCAATGTCGATAGACTAGCACCTCGCCTCCAATGCTGACGGTGGGATCTCGGACGGCGTCACGAACAGCATAACCAGTGTCATCAACAAGGGCACCCTGCGTCTAGGTCCAGACGCAGCGTGCTCAGACTTTTCCTTTTTGAAAGTATCCGGAAAAACCCTTGTGCTTAACCTCGAGAGTTCGGTATGGCCAGACCAATGCTTGCATATCGTGGCGCGGCTAAGCGGTTGAGTTGTGGCCGTTGCGGTTATCGATATCTCGTCCGAACCGAACACTTGGATTGTTTTACTATTGCTCGTGGATCAGGGGTTATCGTCGAACTGGTCTAGGATCTGCTTTGATCCGATCTATGGCTATCGAAGCTCAAAAAAAGACCGGTTTCAGAGATTAAGGGAAGCCGGGCTTGCGGTCTGGCCGCTACCTCCGGGCCTGGACGAGGACGATGTTTTTGAGCATCGACTATTCCGGCGTATGGGACGGCATCCACGCGATACGGTCGAGCCGAACTGGCCGAAGATGGCCATAGAACTGGAGCGCAAGGGCGTCACGCTCCATTTGCTTTGGCAGGAATACCGGGAACCGGATGGCTATGGCTATATATGGTTTTGCGGCCGGTTTGTCGATCACGAAAGCCGAGCCAGGTCCACCTACCGCAGCCGTCGCGTTACTGGTTTCGCGATGGAATGCAACTACGCCGGCCATACGATCCCGATCATTCGCGGCGATCATCCGAAAGGCGTCGGAGCATGTGCAGCTTGACGGATCGGTCAAGTTGACATTCGAGGTAGGCGACGGCGTAAAAGCCGATGCAGCTCTACTGTGCCGAGGCCCCTTCCCCTGTATGATGACGCCGTGCATGTTGAGCGTTCCGCGCGGCCAGCAAACTACAAACCGCGCGATCGGTCGCTCGTCGAACCTGACAGCCGCACATCGTAATGTTGCAAACCGTCATCCGGCGGAAATGCCTGCTGCAGCTAAGTGCTCGTCGCGGTCCAACCAATCGGTACCGGTCCATATTGGATCGGCCATATCCGCAGCGCCTCTCGTTACGATGACCGAACAAACGTCCTTTGCGCTCTCAGGGTCATCGGTCCGGACCTTCGGCCTAAAGTCCAATGGCGGAACCATCAGGTTATCGGGGTGTTGAGCAAACGGATCCAACGACGAAGATCCGAGCTAGAGAGGAAACCATGAAAACCATCATTCTCGCCGCCGCACTCGCTTCCGTTGCGGCTTTTTCCGCCGTTGCGCAGACTGCGCCAGCGGCCAACAGCAATGGCAACACGCCCGCGGTCGCGACACCGGACACCAAGAACCCCACAGCGCCGGTAGAGGGCGCAAACAGCTTTACGGAAAGCCAGGCAAAGGATCGGATTGAAAAAGCCGGATACACCGGGGTCAAGGACCTCAAGAAAGACGACAAAGGCGTCTGGAACGCCGCAGGCATGAAGGACGGTAAGGCCGTCTCGATTGCACTGGATTACCAGGGCAACGTTGTCGCCAAGTAACCTCAAGGAGATCATCGATGAGAACTGTAACCGGACTATTCGACGACTATGCCGATGCCAGCGCAGCGGTGAGTGAACTAGAAACTGCAGGCGTGCGGTCTAACGACATCAGCATCGTCTCCAATAATGCGGACCGGCGGCACGGGGATTCGAACGCGGCCGAGGGTGCCGGAACCGGCGCCGGGATTGGCGCGGTGGTCGGCGGCGCAGGCGGACTTCTCACCGGCCTTGGCTTGATGGCGATCCCCGGTGTTGGACCTGTTGTGGCTGCAGGCTGGCTTGCAGCGACCGCTGCTGGTGCAGCGGCCGGTGCGGTCGCCGGCGGTGCGGCCGGCGGCATTATCGGCGCGCTGACGGACTCCGGTATTCCGGAACGCGATGCCCATTTTTATGCTGAAGGCGTTCGCCGGGGCGGTACATTGGTCACCGCCAAGGTGGATGACGCCATTGCGCCCGAAGCCGAAGCGATCTTGAAACGCTCAAACTGGGTCGATCCGACTGAGCGTCGTACCGCCTATGAAAAGCAGGGATGGACGCGATTTAATGACACGCTTGATCCGTATGATGCCAGCCAGGTCGAAGAAGAGCGGCTCCGCTATCGCCGTGGCGCTCTCTGACCAAGCCACGAAGGGCGCCTCCCGGCGCCCTTTTCTTCCGATAAGCAATACGTTCGTCTCTACTCCCACGGTCGAGAACACGTCTCGCGATACGCTGCTTTTGACGACCGGTTCAGATTAAACCCAGCGAGTTATAAAGCCTCAGGCATGGCCGAGATCTGCTCGCCCATGCACCAACTCTGCGATTACGTTTTTCCCGAGCGTACATTTATTCGACATGAATATCGGCTATTAGGAGCGACCTGTCTTGGGACCGGTCCCTACCTAATCGACTAGACCGCAGTTGGCCCGCCGTCGTGCGGGATTTTTGTGTTGTCTCGCAAGGTCGACCTTTGTTCTGCGCTGCCGATCTTCGATTGACGTATTGAACCCCGAATATGCTGCATTATTTACGTCGCTCTCCATCTTGAGAGGACCGGTTGAAGTGCGTGCATTTGTGAAGTTCTTCGGCTCATTCTCCCTTGCAAAGCAGTTCTTTTTTGCTGGCGGACTTGTGACGCTCGTTGCGCTCCTTTCTGTTGGTTTTTTCGTCACCGATCTGATCGCTAAAGCAATCACCCAAAACACTGCCGCCGCTACGGCTCTCTATGTTGACAGCGTCATAGCGCCGATCCTGCCAGACCTGACCACAACCGAGAGCCTCGACGAGTCGATTGAGAGAGCTCTGGATGAGACGTTGGGCCAGGGCGCGCTCGCAAATCGTTTGATTTCGTTTCGGTTGTGGAGGGGTGACGGAACGGCGCTCTATTCCAACGACAAAGCCCTGATGGGGATGAAGGTCCCGCCGGATGATGATCTGAAGCGCGCCTTTTCCGGCCAGATGGTGGCGGAGTTCGAGCTAGACAAGGACGAAGATCCAGCCGCCGCGGTAAAATCAGACACGCCGGTCCTGGAGATTTACAATCCTATACACCAGCCGTGGTCGGGCGAAGTGATTGCCGTCGCGGAGTTTTATGAGCGCGCGAATGAACTGACCGATACCCTGGCGTTGACGCGGACAAAAAGTTGGCTTGCCGTTGTCGCCGTCACGGTGGGTTTTTTCCTCCTGTTATCAGCGATCGTCCTTAAGGGCAGCAAGACCATTGAAAACCAGCGCACCGCATTGAACGCACGCGTCGAAGAACTTGATCTGCTGCTACGCCATAATCAGGACCTTTCGGGTCGCGTCCGGAGAGCTTCACAGAACGCCGCCTCTCTCAATGAGCGAGTCCTCCGACGTGTTAGCGCCGATCTTCATGACGGCCCTGTCCAACTCATGGCCTATGCATCGATGCGGGTTGAAAGCCGAGCAATTCGCGACGGCAGTCGTCCTGAGCCCGAACGGATGAAAGAGGTCGAGGCGATCAAGCACAGTCTCGACGATGCAATCCGTGAGGTCCGCAATATCTGTCGTGGGCTCGCTCTCCCGGATATTGAAACGCTTCCTCTCCCGGAAATCCTGGACCGTGTCGTTTCGAATTATCGATCCCACACCGGCGTGGATGTGGAACTGATCGCGGAAGGGGCCTATGCAGTTCTTCCCGCATCCGCGCGCATCTGCATCTACCGCTTTGTTCAGGAGGCGCTCAACAACGGTTGGAAACACGCCGATGGCAAAGGCCAACGAGTCGAGCAGTGGATTGCCGGCGATTGTGTCGTGGTTGCCGTCAGCGATCACGGGCCTGGCTTTGATCCGAGCGTTTCGAACGATGGACTAGGCCTTTCCGGGCTGAAAGACCGTGTCGAGAGCCTGGGCGGAAGGTTCGACCTAACGACATCCCAGCAAGGGACGACTTTGACGATGTCATTGAAGATTTTTGAAGCGGAGGCTGCATGAACGGGACGTTGCGGGTGGGGATTGTCGATGATCATCCTTTTTTCAGGGCTGGGGTTGCGAGTACCCTCGTCGAGCTGGGCATGGATGTCGTCGCAGAGGGTGCCTGCGCAGCAGATGCGATCGCTATCGCCCGAGAGCACGGCCCCGACGTCATACTCCTGGACATCTCGATGCCCGGTGGGGGGCTAGAGGCGATCGATACAATCGTTAGAACCTCCCCTCATGTCAAAATCGTTATGCTGACCGCGTCGGAGGATGGCGAGCATGTCCGCAAAGCGCTTCAACTCGGAGCGTGTGGATATGTGCTGAAGGGCGTAGGTCCGACCACCTTTGCCGACGTATTGAAAACAGTGGCAGAGGGCGAGCGCTATGTCGCGTCGGATCTGAGCCTTAAACTGATCGCCGGCTCGCTTGATGCTGCCGAACCAGCCAACCTATCCTATGGATTGAGCGCCCGCGAAATCGACGTTATTGAACTTGTCGCCATGGGACTGAGCAATAAGGTGATCGGGCGCCGTCTCAGTCTTCACGAGAAGACCGTCAAGCATCATATGACTAAGATCATGGCAAAGTTTGGCGCTTCCAATCGTACGGAAGCTGCGTTGAAATGGCAGGCGTCGGGTGCGAAGAGGCCGGCCGCTCCGTTAATCGAGAAGCGACTGGATTCGTGACCGATCGGCCTGGGTTGCGGCGCGTTCAACGATGGTTCTGCCGCGCTTGTCGCGCATAACGTAGCGCCCTTCGGTCAGCGCTTCTTCGATTCCGGTGCGATGACGAACTTGAATGGACGATCCGGAAACGCTGACTGTGTCGCCGGTGCGGGCATTGACCTCGCTTCGGGATGATGAGGTCGTCGAGCGGAGCGAGCTTCCTGTCCCTGGCCCCTTCCCTTGACCGTCGCCACCGGCATTGCCGTTTCCGTTGCCATTCCCGCCGCTGTTTCCGTTTCCCCCACCATTACCATTGTTTCCGCCACCGCCACCGCCACCGCCACCGTTTCCACCGTTCCCGTTCTTGGCGGACGCCTGATCGATGTCGACCGTGGTGGCGGCAACCGTGGCCAACCAACTTGAGCCCAACAGGAAGCTACGGCGGGATATCATCGGATTTCCGTGTCCTCGGATCTGGTTCAAGATTGCTCGGTCCGAACCACAGAACCACGGCGCGATGGCGAAGTAAACAAAGCTGCAACAGGTCGCGGACGTTGCCAATGTTCACCGCCCGTTCGGGACGGCTGCGTCGATAGGCCCGATCCGTCATTTCCCGGTTATTGCGAGAACCGCAGCGTCTGGTACGTAAACCCTAGACGGAAGATTTCTGGATTGGTCGTGAAGAAAAACAAGCGCCAAAACCATAGGTGCCATCGCCAACATTGTTCCAGTGATTGCGGATGCCATGATCATTCCAAACATTGTAATAAGAAGGGGACAAGGCGGGCGGCTGTGACACCGCCCGACCTTGGGATTGGTTTAGTCGATCACCTGAATGACCTTGCGGGACGACGGTTCTACGATCACCCGCTGCTTGTTGACGATCGCGCAGCTGTATTTGGGGTTCTCAGGCACCTGCTTGACGGCGACCGCTGTAGGCAAGGCCTCACCCAAGACCACCTTCTCTTCCAGAATAACCGGTTCGATCGGCATCGGAGCCTCGCGGACATAGGTGACGACACGTTCCGGCGGCGGATCGATCGCAGTGCCTGCAACGGCCAACCACACCGCCGACGGTTGCACCAACAGGGCCGCCGACGATCGCACCCGTAACGGCCCCGCTCGTCGGCTCGGGATCCCGGTCTGGGGAGCAGGAGGAGGCGGTCGTTGCGACGGAACGGGGCGGCCTGGCGTGTTTTGTCCAGTTCGGCTGAAGCTGATCTGGGCCCTCGGCCCAGCAGGCAGCGATGCGCTCGGCCCCCTTGGGCGATCCGCCGTGCAGAAGCACCATGTCGGGGTGTTTGCGCTGGCCTGGTCGAGCTTGGCCCAGATCCATTCGTGATCGTTGAAGTCCATGCCACCGGCAAAGGCGATCTTGGTACCGGCCGGGATCAGCACTTCGGCCTCGGCGCGTCGGCGAGCGGACAGGAAATCGCGGCTGTCGACCATCGCGGCGGTCATGTTTGCGTGGCTGACCTTCGAGCCAGTGCGCGGCCGCCAGGCGGAGCCGGTCTGGGCCTCGAAGAGGTCGCCCGCATAGTCGCGCATGAACTCGGAACTGTTGCGGCGTTCCAGAAGCGTGATGCCCTGGGCGATCAGCCGTTCCAGCTCGATGCTTTTGACTTCGGAGCCATCTTGTTCGCGCTGACCGGAGCGTTGCGCCTACTCGTTTTGATCGAGTTCTCTTTGTGAACTCGTTCAGCCCCGACAGGTGGCCGGGATCTCTTCAAGCCGGTCGAGGATCGATTGGAGCCGACCGTTCTCGCTGCGAAGTTTATCCACCATGAGACGCTTCAGCCGGCGGTTCTCGGCATCAAGCGCTTCGATGTCATCGTCGAGCTCGACTGCCGGCAGAATTGCATGCGGGGCGTCAGAACGGCGCGGGGAAAGCTCTCGCGTCGCTGATTTCCGTTTGCGTCTCCTTTGCGGCTGGGATGTCTCGGCCTCAGCCGGAGGTGACGCGTCAATCGGGACGTCAATATCCGGGGGAAAAACTACGTCGACGATTTGGGAACCGGCCTCGACCAATGGCGGGAGATCATCCACGTTCTCGGGCATCTCCGCCGCCTGGACGACAGCGTTCGAGGACGTTGGAGGTTTAACCGATTGCGCTTCGACGGGCTCAGGTCGGATTGGCTGTTCGGCAGGCAGGACGTCGTCTGCATCGACCTGACGCGCAACCGCACCAAGATCGAGGTTTCCCCAGATCGATTTCGGCTGCGCTTTGGTCTGTCGGCGGGCCGATTTGTACTCAACGACGAATTCGCGTCGTGGTGCTTTCATGAATTCAAAGCTTCTTCGGTGGCATGATCGGTGGCGACGGCGTGATGGGCTCGGCGCCCACCGCTGACAGCAATCTTATTCAATTCTCAGACGTTTGCGAAGGTCTGCGTTCTCAGCCCGAAGCTTCTCGGCAACAAGCTTCCGCAGCCGCCGATTTTCCTCTTCCAGCGCGATGAACTCGGCGATTTCGTCGTCGGCAGAGACGGATTTGTCGCTGGCCTTGGAAGCGACGGGAGCCACAGCAAGCTTTGCGGCAGCTTTTTTCCACTGATAGTAGGTCTGATCGGAGATCCCGACTGTTTTGACCGCATCTTTCAAGGTCGCGCCACCAGCAACGTCCTTCTCGATCTGGGAGACCCTGTCCTGCTTCTCCTGATCTGTCAGGCCACGTGTCTTCGGTCTTGCGACCACTGGAGCAGAAGCGCTCGCCTTTTCGGCTACTGCCTTCTTCGGCCGAGGGATCTTCTTCTGACGCGCAAGTGCGGTCTGTTCCGGTTCGTTCGTCGCGGTCACGTCTGCAGGTGCTTGAACGTCTTCTTCAGCCATGGGGAGCCCTCATCTGGATCAACACTATGTCAAACACCCACCACGAATAGTCAACATGTCTGAGCCCCTTCAAGACCCAGCCATTCGGCATTTTTCACCGAAAATGGCCGCTATTGGCAATCGAAACGCTCGAGCATCTTTTTAAGCTGCTCTTTCTGCACGCGCAGCTCTGCCGCAAGTTCGGTCCGGAGCCGCTTGATGTTGACGTCGACCGACCTGACATCATCATGAAACGTGCGCGCAACCGGCATCTGGTCTGGCATTAAACCGGGTGCCTGAGCGACATCGGGTTGTGTCGAGACTCTGGTCTTGCGCTGCGCGCGACACGTCCTCTAGTCTTCGGCACACTCTGAGCTTGGGTAGCGTTTGATGTCTCGGGGGCTACCAACGTGGTTCCGTCGTCTTTCTGGCTATAGCCTACGGCCTCACCAAGCGACGCTTGTGCACTAAGCTGCGTCTCCTCATGCAGCGCTTCCTCAGGCGGGCGTGTTAATTGATCGGGCTGGTTATTAGCGTTGGTCGTCGTGACACCGTCTTCGGGCCAATCTGATGGGGCTGGCAGCAAGAGCCGATCGGGACCTTCATCGGCAGTCGGCTCGGAACTCTGTTCGGCGAGACGCTGGCGCCGGCGGCCGGCCAAATCCGAGATAAATTGCCAGGGCGATTTCATATTTTGTCTCCCAGGCAGCAGGCTGCAAAGGGGCGTTCAGTAAGGGGCCCCTGTCTCAGAATTGCAGTTCATAGCTGACTTAACGGATTGGGGCGGTTCTGCAACGGCATTCAATTGCGGGTGTTGAAGAAGCACTGACCAAGATCATCAGACGGTATTCGATAGCTTCACAACTGAGCAGTTGCGCAGATTGCCGTGTTTCCCATCTCCCCAGAGATAAGAGACAGTTTCGCCGCCGCCCTCCTCAACAAGTTTAAGGCTGCCTCATCCTCGCATTTAGTGAACTGTGACGGACGTCAGAAGCATCTTTTCCGCGACTCCAATAAAGTTTCGACAATATCGGGATCGGAAGATCGAGAGCCGGCTGTCATTCGAGCAGCAGGCAAGCCAACAGGCGTGCACCAGCCGCCATACTTACGTCCGGATACCGGCGATGTATGGCAAGCAGGTCTTCGGCCACCAGCCTTAGTCGATAATTGGGGGGATCCATCCCTTGTCTCCTTCATCAACGCAAACCTTTGGAAGGAATCCTTGTTTCCAACCTTGGACCTTTGCGAATGCGTTCAAGCCAAAGTCTGATCGTCCAACGTCTAGCGCCCGACGGTTTTGCCAAAGACGAAGACCTGGGGGCGGCAAAGCCTGTGGCCGGTCATGCGACGACGCTTTGAGCAGTTTCACCGCCGACCAACAGCTGAAGCGAAACCGATCATGGTACCAAAAGTCCTACGCCTAATTGGCCATTGGTCCATAGGCTGTGCGGCAAAGGTCCCCACGATATGGACTTGGCGGCGGATGGCGGCATCTGATGGGGTGCGCGCCTCGACCGCCAATTCTTTGGTGATCTTCATCGCATATGCGCTGTCGTTGCAACTTGAGACCATGGCACAGTTTTTGCCGGGACACTAACAGGAGGATCACATGAAGCGGATCTTAACCATCGGACTTATCGCAACATCTCTCGCAGCTTGCACCGCGACCGAGCAAGGTGCGGGCTTCGGAGCCGCAACAGGCGCAGTGATAGGCGGCGTCGCAACCGGCAATGTTCGCGGCGCGGCCGTTGGCGCCGCTGTGGGCGGTGTGTCCGGAGCTTTGATTGGAAGCGTGGCTGATCAACCGGGCCGTTGCTATTATCGCGATCAGTACGGCCGCCGCTACGTTGATCGCTGCTGACCGGTAGAGCGCGCCTCAAAACCTGGACTTGCAAACTAAGGGCGACACCTGGACAAACTCCGTTCAGGTGTCGTCGCTGGAAAGCGTGATTTAGGCATTAGTGCACGGGGTCTCACCATACTGTCCCATTTGCGACGGTGAGAAATCCCGTCATCAACAGCGAAGTCCAAAGTGAAACGGGCATGCGTCAGAATCTGAGGCTTGCGGTCGTCGACGACCATCCACTATTTAGGGAAGGTGTGCGGCTCAGCCTCATTGAAAATGGTTTCGATGTCGTGGCGGAAGGGGAGTGTGCAGCTGACGCCGTGACCATCGCAGAGAGGTTATCACCAGATATCCTGCTTCTCGACATATCACTTCCCCGGAGGTGGATCGAGACGATCGCTCCGGTCCTTCAGGCCCAACCAAATGCAAAGATCGTGATGCTCACCGCCTCGGAGCAGGATGACGACCTTCGCCAGGCACTGCAGCTCGGCGTTCGCGGTTACATCTTGAAAGGCATCGGGGCCCAAGCGCTGGCCACGCTTCTCGACCATATATCCACCGGGAACGGCTATGTCGAACCGAACGTATGCGCCAAAGTCCTTGCTCTGCCTCGTGAGCAAACGATAGCGAGCTTGAAGGAACGAGAACAGCGGATTCTCGAACTGCTGATGTGGGGATTCAGCAATCGAAAGATTGCCATCAAGCTCGAGCTTCGAGAAAAAACATCAAGCATCATTTGACGTAGAATTCTCCAAGCTCGGGGTGATCAACCGTACGGAGGCTGCATTGGCATGGCGATGTATCCGACGGTGTTATCCCGCCGAGCAGCCATCGAATGATGGCGCGAAACGCGGGCCTGAAGATCCGACAAGCGATCAGCCATTCGCTGTTCCAACTCCAGAGCCGAGCCGCTGACGATCCTGGAGCTCCATCTCCGTATTGTTGCCACCATCGATCGATGCTGAGGCCAGCGCTATTCACGCCCTAGCACATTTGGCTTTATCCACCGGCAGTGGTCGATCGAAGTGTTATCTGAAATTCTGGTTTTTGAACGTGGTCCAGGCTCGAAACCGCGCCTGTCCGGGAAAATGTCCGCCGGTAGGACCTTAGTCGATCCCCGCTAAGGACCAAAGGTCCAAAGGTGGCACCGACTGAAGTCCCGGGCTGGAACAAGCAGGAAAGCCTTGGGTTTGATTGACAGCTTCGAAGCGCACGGGCGTCAGAAGCTCGAAAAAATTCAAGGAGATATGAGGATGAACATCGTTGTACGTGCGGCCTTTGCCGCAGCACTTCTCGCAGGCACGACCCTGTCCGCTTATGCCCAAACCAGCAGCACCGTCGGTACCGGCGGCACGTCGGCCGGCGGCGGCACCTCCAGCAGCAGCATCGGCACGGGCGGCAGCTCGGCAGGCGGCACCAACTGCACCACCGGCACCAATTGCGGCTCCGGTTCGGCCTCGACGCTTGGCACCGGTGGTACGTCTGCTGGCGGCGGCACATCCAGCAGCTCGGTCGGTACTGGTGGCTCGGCTGCAGGATCGGGCAGCGGTTCGGGTTCGGCTTCGACCCTTGGCACGGGCGGCACCTCGGCCGGCGGCGGCCAGTCCAGCAGCTCGGTTGGCACGGGCGGTTCGGCTGCAGGCTCCGGCAACGGCTCCGGTTCAGCGTCTACGCTCGGCACCGGCGGCACATCCGCCAAGGATGGCACCTCGACCAGCTCGGTCGGAACGGGCGGCAGTTCCGCCGGCAGCGCCGGAATGGAGAACGGCCAGGGCAAAAAGGCATGCCCTCCCGGCCAGGCCAAGAAGGAAGGCGGCTCCTGCTAATCCATTCACAGGGCGGAAGCCATAGGCTTCCGCCCATCTTCAGGAGGACCGGGCATGACCTCGGTATCAATCTTACACAAGGGCGCCTTTGCCCTGCCGCTGATCCTGGCGCTCATGATCGCAGGCACCGCATTGTCGGCCAATGAGACTATCAAACTCGACGACGGGACCACCTGCACCGTCATCGATAGCACCGGATCGATCGGCAACGGTACATCGACCTCGGTCACTGCCGGCGGCGGCAGCGTTTCGTCTTCAACGACAATCGACGGCAACACGACGACGATGCAGTCGGGCAACGGCTCGACGTCTTCGAGTGCCGGCTCGTCCGCCAGCAGTGGCACCGCTGGCAGCCAGTCGTTTTCGACCGCCAGCGTGACACGGCCCGACGGAACGGTCATCACCCGCCGCTCTGACGGAACGTGCGATGTAACGAAACCCAAGAAGTGAATGGAGGCAATCATGTCGAAAGCAATTTCGATCGTAGGCTTGGCGTTCCTGGCGTCGGTGTTCACGACACCAGTATTTGCGCAGGACTGTAATGCGGCTGGTACCGTCGGCTCCGGCGGCAGTGCCGCGGCGGGCGGCACGTCCGCCAGCACGCTTGGCACCGCGGGCGCTTGCAAAACCGACGATGGTACAACGGCATCGATCGGATCTGGAGGCAGCGCTGCTACCGCTGACGGAAAGGCAAAAAGCCAGAC
The DNA here is from genome assembly GCF_019430945.1 of Neorhizobium populisoli. Taxonomy (GTDB): domain Bacteria; phylum Pseudomonadota; class Alphaproteobacteria; order Rhizobiales; family Rhizobiaceae; genus Neorhizobium; species Neorhizobium populisoli. The sequence continues at coordinate 97,405 of NZ_JAHYCB010000013.1, forward strand.
CAAGGTAAACGAGAACCCGAATGGGCTGCGGACGCAATCCAAGGCCCAGGCGATGGATCAAGGGACGTTCAGCAAGTCGCAGACAAAGACACGCGTCCAAGGCGATGATCTGCAGAGCACGACCCGTAGCATGTCTCACGTGCCCGGTGAAAAGCCGGTGAAAAGCACGACCGACAGCAATGTCGTCCTGCCGAAGCAGTGATCCGGATGACAGATGGCCTCCGTGCATCGACGGAGGCCAAATGGTTTATGGAGGTCAACACGGACGGACCTATGGGAACTTTATTCTGGACAGTTTTGCTGATCGAAGTCTCGGTCGGGATCTATTTGATCAATGTTGGCCTGCGATAGCGCCAACGCATCATCCGAAAGTGAGCGGTAACCAGCAATCGATGCAGGAGACAAATCCGGCTCCTTTACGGGAGTGTAGAGGCAGAAGCGGACCCTATTGAAGCGACGAACCGCAGAGCGACCTGCCAGAAATGCTGCCCGTTGGTTTGGTGAGGGTTGGTCGGAGGGCCGCAAGCCGCCGGTCCGGTAGGGTCGTCGACGCTTTGCCCTTGAGCGCCGGACACTTTCCAAGATCCATCCGCGTGCGAAACGTTAATCGTGACCTCATCCCTCAGTTCCGCGCCTCCGCTTCACTTTCACTCAATGCCGCTGGACTTGTTCCGGCGCTAACGTTGGAAGTCAGGCTGTCGGCGATGGCCCGCTTCCGCTAGCCATCGACTGAGCAGCGTTGAGCTCATTTGCAGCAATTGGTCAGGATGGAACGGCTTCACGAGATACAACAATTGATCTGGCCACCCACCTGGTCCACGATGCTGCACGGCGAATGGTCGGAATATCCTGTAAGGATGATGTTGATGGGGCTTCAGCCGCCGCAATCGCTTTTGCGGTCACGATCTTTTTCTTTGTCTGGCAGATTAGGCATCTAGGGCAAATTTGCGAAATCAGCTTCAGGTCATAGGCGTCTTCCGCTTCGCGCTAAAACCAGACGTCAAATCTGAAGCGGTCTATTCTGGAGGATCGTCTTCATAACCAATGTCGACATTAGCCGCAGTACATGCGGAAGGGCCGACAGCTTCTCGTCATAAAGACGTTGAAACGCAGGAAGGTCTTTGGTTACGATGTGCAGCATGTAGTCAGGATCACCAAACAGACACTGTGCCTGAATGATCTCTGTCACGTTCGGCAATGCCTCCTTAAACGCCTGGACTCTTCGTTGGAGCCGCATCACGAGCCGTTCTGTCAACCGGCCCGGCTGTGGCGAGGCGAATGAGCCACATGTCGGGAGCAGCGATGGCTCTCGTCGAATTCAGGACACAATTGGCATCGTTTGCATGGCGACGATTGGCTGATCCTGAACCTGCAGGCAAGCAGTGCCAACATTGGACAAGTTGGGAAATTCACTCTCAATCTCGGAGTGTTTGGCCGCAATCGCAACAATGGCCGGAAAAAACACTGAATATCAAGCCGTCTGAGCCAAACGCGACAATTCGGAACAGGCTGGGCATGCTTGTCTATGGTCGGATCACTGGTGGGCGGTGACGACAGGATCGGACCTGGATGTGGTCGGAGCCGACCTCGCTGAGAAGATAAAGACAGTGGGCATTCCTTGGCCCGAAGCTCATCTCGACCCCGCTCGAGTTTCCGCTGCACTGCAGGACAGCCCTTCCCTCCTCTCATTCAGCGTCGCTCGGGTCGCAGGTGAAAAGGAAGAGGCAGTGTGGAGACTAAAGGTTGCGATTGCACTACGGGCAGCAGCGGAGGCGCATTTTCCCGTATGGGCCGACAGAAACGGGCTCGTCCTTTAGTGTGGTGCCGGAGTGCCTAACGATGGCCAAGCAGCACGAAGCAGAGTTACATTCGCCTGGCGAGGGGCGGCGTTTTCCAGTCTTCGGGTGGCGCGGTTGGAGAGCTGGTTCGAAAGGAAATTATATTGCCGCAGGTCCGCGCGGAACGTTCAGGACGCGCAGGAGTTTAAAGTGACGATATTCCACAAAAAGGAGCACTGATTTTGAAAACCGTCCTCGTACTCGCCGGCCTTGCCGTTATGCTCGCGTCACCAGTCCTGGCGCAATCCGCCGCGGAAAAGACCGGCGTCAACTCCGTCATGGGTGTCGCCCCAAAAACCGAAGATTTCGTGACTGAGGCGGCCGCGTCGGACATGTTCGAGATCGAATCCAGCAAACTTGCTCTTGTACAGTCTCAGGACCCTGCGACCAAGACCTTCGCCCAGCAGATGATCACAGATCACACGAAGACGTCCGAGGAGCTGAAGGCTTTGGTATCAGGTGGCAAAGTGAAAGCCACCATCCCGACGGCGATGAGCTCTGCCCAGCAAAGCATGCTTGACGACCTCAAGAAGCTCAAGGGCGACGACTTTACAAAGCAGTACCATTCCGATCAGGAAGATGCCCACGAAGACGCTGTCGACCTCTTTAAGCGCTACGGCGAAGAAGGTGAAAATGCTGACCTCAAGGCGTGGGCTGCGAAGACCCGTCCCGCCCTTGAGCACCATCTGATGATGGCGAAGGATATGAACAAGTAACGCTGGTTTTTCTTCGCGCATACCGCTGATCGGTGACCACGGATGTACTGGCACCGACTTCTCGGGGGCCGGCACCTGATGCCGGCCCTTTAACAACATAGAGAAGGATGACACTCTTCAGGTTTCACGAGGTCGATTGAGATGGGATTATCGCTTCCATTGCGGCCGCCCACTGGCGCAACGTCCAGCGTTCGTGCGGAAGCTCCACTCTTCTCCGATGCCCTCAAGTTCGTCCAGGATGGAGATCCGATCTTCTTCGACGTCGAACAATTCCCCCCGGACACGCAATTCCTCTCCCGGTCGATCCAGCATCGTCGGGCCGTCGAACGATCCGGCGATGTAGAGGGGTTAGCTTCGAGGGTTCGACGTCGCCGATGTATCGAACGCCTTGAATCCCTTTTCGAAAGGTGGGGAGCCCTTTTTGAGCGTGCCGAAGTCATGACCATCCCGGGGGCGCGGTCACCTTCGTCCCTCGTTGACGATCTGCGCGAACAGGTCCTCGCAACCCACGGACAACTTAGGGAAATGGTTCGAAACCGAAGCGTCAAGCTTTCGTGGGTCGGAATAGCCGCGGTGATCGTCTCGGACTTGCTTTTGCCAGGATGGCTTAGCGGCAACTGGTAATGCCGCGAGCAATATCCATCCGCAGAAATTGTCTTGGAGTTTAGTCCTTATGCGCCTTCGCCGTGCCAATTTATCCGCGGGTCGACCGCTACCCGGCCCCGCGAGATAAGAGAGCCGCGAGGAGTGAGCCGGCGGCGTTGCCGGATTTGCATCGTACAGTAGCGCCCGTCCAAGTCCAAGAGCCTTTTGCACCCGAAGCCTTTCATCAGCGACGTCCTCGACTTGCTCGGCTTTTTCGGCAAGCGCCCTAATGCGACGAACTAAATCAGTAAGAACAATCGGCCCGAAAGGTCATAACGCCAACATGTCGCCCGCAACAGATGATGGAAGACGAACCTTAGTCAGGCTCTACCAGTGAAGGGCGCTGCACGCCGCGAATTCGGTGATGCTGCTCTGACGGCGGGCCTCAGAGGCTCTCCAAGACGTCGTTTACCTCGGAACGTTTGGCCCAACATGTCATGGCCTAGTTCAAAAGAAGTTCCGGCTTCTATTCGCTGAGTTGGATGGCTTCGTAGAGCGTTTTGAATCTTGGCGCATATTTGCCGTCTGGCTGGTGATGCTAAGCCGGTTGTCACTATTTCGGCGCCTTAAAGATCCTAGCGCTGGTCCTGGACTGACGTTGCAGCAGTTGTCAAACCCGTGCGAGGGTGATCTCGATAATGCTGATGAGTAAGGCAGACCGCCAGTGGAGAGAGCTCGTCCTGCCGGAGACGGACACCCAGGGTCGCCTCACGGTGAGTGGCGGCTTGGGCGGAATTACTGCGGAGATGGCCGAAGCTCGTGACGAGATAAAAGCGTCCACCTGAGCAAAAATCGGTACTCCATCGGACCGAAGTCTGACGGCGCATGGAACGCTTGCAGGGGGTTCGGGAAAATTTGTATCATCTTCGTGGGTGGAGCAGCAGGGGGCTGCAGTGGCATTTTCATCGTTCGATACTCTCGAGCCGAGTGATCTTCGATTTCTCAGGGCATTACTGGAAGAGGTTTGCGGTGAGAGATCAGTCACACTCGATCATCCCGATGCGGCCAACATCGCCCGAGAGCTCGTGAACTGGTATCTGTTCGGCGTAAGGCATCCGGGTCAGCTTAAGGTGATGCTCGAACCGCTTTAAGCTAAAGACGTTGCTGGGCGGAGAAGACGGGCAAAGCGGAGCGCGTTTGATGATTCCATAGTCTCGGCTGGGATATCGGTGCCCCTCTCCGAAATCAGTGGTAAAGGCCCCATTTTGTACGATAACGTACATTGCGTGCTCCGAGAGATGTTTACCGTCGAATAGAAGCCTTGCTTAATATTCAAGACGGTAAACTCCGTAAAAACAGGGGTAGGTCATGCGTCTCGTCACCAAAATCAATCTGGCACTTCTCGGGGTTGTTGCCGTCTCAGCGGGTCTGAACTTTGCGGCGCTGCGGATGGCGGTCATGCCAAGCTTTGCTGCGCTCGAAGCGCAGGCGGCGGATCAGAACCAAAGCCGTGTCATCGAGGCGATTGAGCTTCAGAAGGAACAGGTTGCTAACAGCGCCGGCGATTACGCCATCTGGGACGACACCTATGAGTTCATGAGCGGTCGAAGCGATGAGTACGAAGAGAAGAATGTTACGGCGGAATCCCTGAAGACGCTTGGGGTGAACTACTTCGTGGCACTCGACAACGACGGCAAAATCATTTTGGACAAAGGCTTCAGGTATGAGGGCGAAGCACCGAAGCCACTCAAGCTGTTCCAGACGGGCGCGACTCCCTCGGTGAATGCTCTGGTCGCCAAACACGACGAGATCAAGATCCAGTCGGGGCTGATGCGAACCGAGGAGGGCGTGATTGTCGTGGGCTACGCGCCGATCTTGCGGTCGGACCGCAGCGGCGAACGCGTAGGAATTCTGCTTCTTGGTCGCATTCTCGATTCAAGCGCGATCAAAGCGGCGACGAAGGTGGACTTTGACCTACTACAACCCGGTTCTATAACTAGGACTGCGAGATCATCTGACGCAGCTTCCCTAAACCGGGTTGATCAGCTTGCGGGTCTAGATGGCGCCCCGGTTGCTATGCTTGTTTCCACCACCCTCCGCGATATCAGCGCTGTTGGCCAGCGCACTATTTTGACGACGATGCTTTTCCTTCTAGCGGGCTCAGCGCTGCTTCTACTCGCGCTCGGCTTCGTGATCCGCAAGATCGCGGTGAGCCGTATCGAGAGACTCCGATCTCATCTCAATGCTGTGGCTTCGAGTGGAAATCTGGCGACATTGCCGGAGGATGGCAGAGGCGATGAGCTAAGCGAGACACTGCAATCCTTCAACGGGATGGCGCGGCAGCTGGCCGAGTTGCGGGACAAACTCCGTCGGCAGGACTACGACCATGGCGCCGCCGATCAGGCAGCAGATCTCCTCCATAATGTCCGTAACGCCATGAGCCCAGTATCTGCATTGGCCTGGCACCTATCGAGACAGAACGAGACGACCTCACGGCAAAACCTTGCTAAGGCCATTGATCAGCTGAAGAATCCTGACCTTGCCCCTGAACGTGCGACCAAACTCAACCAGTTTGTGGCAATGTCTGCCGCTCGTTTGCTCGAGGACGACGCGAAGAACCAGAAAGATCTCCACTCGATGGTGACGATGCTGCGTCACATTGAAGATATCCTTCGAGAATCAGATGCTTCCGCACAGCTTGAGCGGGTTGCTGAAAAGATTGATCTCAAGCAAACCATCGTCGACGCTGTGCGAGTGGTGGAGCACCGCGGCACGGTCGTGGTCAAACTGGACGGCATGCATGGCGCAGCGGTTATGGGTCACAAAATTCCACTCGACCAAGTGATCGCCAATATTCTGATCAATGCGGCGGAGGCCATAGAACTATCTCCTAAGAAGATGGGCCATATAGAAGTCGCCACGGAACAAGCTGTATCGGATCAGGGGAACGCGCAGGTGGTTCTGCATATCCGCGACAGCGGCATTGGCATTGAAAGAGTTCATCTCGATCGCGTCTTCGAAAAAGGCTTCAGCACCAAGCGCGACGGAAAACGAGGTCTTGGCCTGCACTATTGTGCGAACGCGATCAACGCCATGGGTGGTAAGATAATGGTGGAAAGCGCGGGGATCGAGCAGGGCACGACGGTCAGCATTATTCTTCCCGCACTGCAGATCAACAAGGCTGCTGCCTGATGACCAATGCTCTATTGCGCCGACGAATTCTTGTCTGTGATGACGAGACTGGTGTCATAGAAGCGTACCGGAGGATTCTATCCGATCTCGTCGAAGGTGCCAGTGCGCAGGCTGAGGTGACCCTCGACGCGCTCGCGGCTGATCTTTTCGGCGACGAGCAGACACCTGCTATAAACGGCACCGGGATCGACGAGATCGTTTACTGCCGGCAGGGCGACGAGGCAGTTGCCGTATTCGGAGAGGCCGCAGGCAAAGGCGAGCCCTTCGCCGCGGTCTTTGTCGACGTCCGGATGCCGCCGGGCTTTGACGGAGTTGAGGCGGCGAGACGGATGCGGGCGCTCGATCCTGCGATCAACATCGTGATGGTGACGGGGTATTCCGATCACCGGCCGGCTGAGATCGCAGGAGCTATCGGAGCACAGGACCGCCTGTTCTATCTGGTGAAGCCATTCGATGCGGATGAGGTCCGGCAGATGGCGACGACGCTCGTTCACCGCTGGACGAGCGACATGCGCGCCGCAGCCGAACTGACCGGACGTCTGCAAGAACTCGAAAAGGTCAACCGAGCACTGCAGGTCAGCGAGGCGTCGGCCCACCGAGCGGCGCGGCGCGACCCATTGACAGGATTGCTGAACCGAAAAGGACTGCAGGAAGCTTTTGATGCGGCGATGTCAGAAGCCAGTAAGGCAGACGGCAAACTCTTCTTTGCCTATATCGATCTCGACCGGTTCAAGATGGTGAACGACGTGCACGGTCACGCAGTTGGGGACCTTTTTATCTGTAACGTGGGAGATCGCATCGTCCGCGCTACTGGACAGGATGGGTTTGTCGCTCGGTTGGGCGGTGATGAATTCGCTGTCGTAATTACCGAGGGTGAGGAATTAGATAGTGTACTGAACCGGGTCCTGCGGGTTGGCGATATCCCTTTTGCCGAAGCGGGGTCCGAGTTACCGGTTAGCCTTTCGATCGGATACTGTCGATGCGATGTCGTCGGCGGCGGCCTGTCGGACGCGATGCGCCGCGCAGACTTGGCGCTCTATTCCGCTAAGGCGGCTGGCAGAGGTACCGCTAGAGGCTATGACAAGAGCCTTGATGACGAATTCCTCCGTAGCCAAGTGATCGCATGCGACCTGAAGGCTGCCATCGAGAATAGTGGTCTCCAGCTGCACTATCAGCCCTTGATGAGCGCCGACGGCTGCAAGGTAACGGGCCTTGAAGCCCTCTTGCGTTGGACGCATCCGGAGCATGGAGATGTCTCGCCAGCCGTGTTCATTTCCATTGCAGAGCAAAACAACATGATGATTGAGCTTGGCGATTGGGTATTGCGCCAGGCCATGAGGGATATCCGCTCCTGGCCAGATATTATTACCTCCATAAACCTTTCCGCTGTCCAATTCAGCCAGCCGTGCTTCGCCGAAAAAGTGATCCAGCTTGCAAGAGCGGCAGACATATCACCCTCACTCATCGAGTTCGAGATTACGGAAACCGCCTTGTGCGGCAACATGTTCGATTTCGCGCAGCAAGTGGAGAAGCTGTGTGACGCTGGCTTTAAACTTGCGCTGGACGACTTTGGAAGTGGCTATGCCGGTATCGGTTATCTTAGCCAACTCCGTTTCAACAAGCTGAAGATTGACCAGTCGTTCGTCAGTAACCTGCGCATTGAACCTAACGCTGAACGGATTATACGGTCGCTTGTTGGGCTAGGTGAGGCCATGGGGTTGACGGTGACCGCGGAAGGCGTCGAAGAGGTGTTTCAGCATGAGCTTTTGCGCGCTGCCGGTTGTGATCAGATGCAAGGCTTCCTTTTCCACCGGCCTTGCAGCCGAGAGGATGTGAAGCAGCTTTTGGATCGTCAGCGCAGTGCGGACCGTGCAGCTTAAGCAGATCATGCGGATCGTGTGATGCAGATTTTGCCCCTCCGGATGCCGAGGACAGATAAGAGGACAGTTTGAGCCATTTTGCCGAAGCAAGAATTCTTGTCGTGGACGACGAACCAGATGTCTTGGCGGCGTATGGGAGCGTTTTCAGCGGCATCGTCGCGAAAGCCGAAGATGAACTCGAGACGATCGCAAATACGCTGTTCGAGTCCGCTTCGACAAAGCCAAAGACATCGACAACTGTCGCGGGTGTTGATCTCTGTCGGCAAGGCGAAGAAGCACTCCGGTGGATTGAAGCAAGACAAGACGAGAAAAGCCAATATCCAATCGCATTTATCGACATGCGTATCCCGCCTGGCATAAATGGCCTCGAAACAGCCAAGCGGTTGCGGCAGATCAGCCCGGATATCAACATCGTCGTTGTCACTGGCTACTCCGATCATCCGCCGCACCAGCTTGCTGCCGAAGTGGGTGGCGCCGATCGACTCTTCTATCTTGTCAAGCCGTTCAATCCCGATGAGCTGCTCCAGCTGGCAACCGCGCTGATCCACAGATGGAACTCGGAGAGAATGGCCGCTGCTGCTTCGTCTGAGAGGGAGGCGAGAACGCTCGAACTTGAGAGAGAGATCGCCCAGCTTCGCGCACAAGTGAATGCAAAGCCAGAACCGGCCGTTTCGAACGGCGTCATAATCGATCGCCTTGATTCCCAATCGGCGCTACCACCGCCGCAGGCGAAGGACGTCGCTTTCCGCGAAGGTAGAGCGGCGTACGGCCGCAGGGATGGGCTTGCGTTCTGCCCATACAGTGCGTTGAAGCAGCCTGAACTTTTCTTGTCTTGGGTCGCCGGCTATCGCTCGCTTGATAACGACGTTTAAATCTATTTAGTTTTAAAACCCACGACTTCAGGATTTCAACCTGCATGGGAATCTTGTTGACAACTCTCCGATCACGAGCCCTGAGGGAGACTGCAAATGAGAAGGGCGCCACGGTGGCGCCCCTCGTGGGGTGTGTTAGAGGCCGGTGCGACGATATCGCAGCCGTTCCTGCTCGATTTGGTGGTATGGTATGGGTCGAGGGTGTCGTCGAATCGTGTCCATCCCTGCTGCTCGTAGGGGGTGCGGCGCTCCACCGTATCGACCCAGTCCGAGCGCTTCCGGATAGCCTCTGCTTCTGATGCCAGAGCTACATTCGAGCCTGCGGCCCCACCAGCGACGGCGCCGGCTGCAGCACCCGCAGCGGTCGCCGCGAGCTAACCAGCTGCCACAACCGGGCCAACGCCTGGAATGGCCATCAGGCCAAGACCTGTGAGTAGGCCGCCCGCACCACCGACCACCGCGCCGATCCCAGCGCCAGCAACCTCGGCTGCATCGATTCTCAATGCCACTTAACCCAGTGGCGGCGGAACCACACGAACATCTACCATTTCCCAGCATATTCAGCATTGCAAATGTAGACGTCAGGTTCCGGCTACCACTGCACCAGGCGTTCGTTCACGGCAGAAGGCCGTGTTACCGAACTGCCGCACTATAAGCGCCTGCCGCTCCCCCATCCGTGCGAATAAGCCTTCACCTTCCCCTCGACCCTGCTGGGAAATGTTGTCGTACAGCCAGGCTGCGTCTGTCTCTTTGCTCGGGCTGCGGACCCTGAGAGAGCGCTATGGCTTGCGGGGCGCCGCCTACGAGCCGGATCGTTTTGAGCGCTGCCGCTATCGGAAGAGCCCTGCAGACTGCGCGGGCTGTTACGCTGTTAGGTCGAATACCGTGCCCGCGAACAAGGATCTGAGTCAGGGTGCTGCAATATCGCCTTTGCCAGCGCCACCACACACCGGGCGAACCCATTCCGATATGTAACCGTCACCAGCACCGAAGTCAGTAATGGCATTGACCTTTCTTCGCCAACGATATTCTGGAAAGTCGGAACGTTGTCGTCGTTCGACCAGTCCAACTGCTGTTGCTCCGGGTTAAGTTTGATAGGGATCCTTCCTTTTTTGGTAGCCAGACTTTCCGCCTTTGGAACTTTTCACGAATTTCTCGCTTAGGAATACCCTTCGGCATCAATCGGAGCAGGCAATGGAAAGGCGACGTAGGGAACAACTCAACGGTTGGGAGCAGGAGCTAGCGGACAGCATGTTGAATAACCTTCACCGGCATCTCGAAACGCTCCGCATGATCCACGAAGGTACGCGCATCGTCTTACCTGAAATAGGTGACGTTACTCGGGAGGAAGAGCGAAAGGCCGAATGGTTAGTAGCGCACTATAAAGCTGCGCTGTTTCGGATCGAGTACAACTTGAGCAACGACAATGACCCACCGATGGACGAAGAACTTGGCGATCTGATCGCGGGAGAATGGTGATGGGCGAGAGAAGCGAAGTTGATCAGCGAGCGATCGACCGCCTTACCAATTCGATTGAAGCAGCCATCGCCGCGGCTACAACCGACGGCCTAACTGACCTGGAGGTTTGCGAGTACGCGTTACAAATCGTTTCAATGATCCGCAACCGCTTGAATGCGGACAAGCATGTTAAAGGTGCCCATTAACCCGCCGCGCGCCCTGTCTTGGAACAAAACCGGCTGACTTGACTTCGCTCTCCGTAACCATAGGAGTGAGTAATGGCCCGGTTCTTTTTTGACGTTATTAACGGTCACGGCTTGCACCGTGATAACGATGGTGTTGAGCTTGAGGGACCGGATCAAGTGCGAGGCGAAGTTTCGCGGATTCTTACAGAGATCGCTCGTGACGAACTGCCCTCTGATAGCACCGTCCATATACAGGTCAATGTCCGCGACGATGTCGGTCTAGACATTTACAACGGCGAACTGTTCTTTCGGGGTGGTTGGACGCAACGAACACAGTAGTCGCCTCTGCGTGCTCATGCTACCGCTGCACTTTGCAAGAGCGCGCAACGTATGACCATAACAACCGCTTCCGATGCATCGGCAGTGCCTACGGCGTTATGCTCACTTATAGCGGGTCGATCCGAGCGCTCGCTGCCGTTTACTGTCAATTTTAGCGGCGACGTCATCTCATGAGCGTATTCGAAGAGTGGCTAATAGCTAATTCGCTTGAGCGTGTAGAATTGACGGCGGTTTAGCACGCTGTCCGGGATGCCAAAGGCAAGAGGAAAGCTGACGATGGCGGCTTGATCGGACAAATCCTCATGTCGACTAGTGCGTGCCTCTTCTCCTACGGCATGCTCGACCGCATTGTTGAGTACGCTTAATCGAAAGCAGGCCGCCGCTCGGACATCTACGCTCGCGCGAAAATCGCATTCTTCGTTCTTACAAATGCTGGCTGCTTTGAAACGGTTTCTCAGCGCGTGAGGATAATTGAATGCCTATTTCGGCGCAGAACCGGGTTCCGTCAATTTTCGATGCTGTGCCGCCAGCGCGCCGGCTGGTGTTACGTTGGCAACAGCTGTCTGCAGTTTGTTCTTCCAGCCACTGACGACGTCGCCCTCCCCGTTCATCATCGCGTCAAACCCTGTTCTCGCAACATCTGCCGGATCATCTTTTTCCTGGGCGTTGATGGCAGTGTCGAGCATATCCGCCTTTCGAAATATGTCCGTCTCGGTAACGCCCGGCATCAGGCAGGTCACGCTGACGCCGCTGTCTTTCAACTCGTTCCGAAGGGCGAAGGAGAAGCTGTTGATGAAAGCCTTGGTGCCATTATAGACGGCCTGAAATGGGCCTGGCGAAAAGCCGGCGATGGAGCCCGTCAGCATGATGCGGCCCTCCCCCCGGCTTCGCATCATATTGCCGATCTGATGGACCAGGTAGATCGTGCCGGTGACATTAGTATCAACAACGCGTCGGGCGTCATCGAAATCCTGATCGAGAAAGGCGTGACCAAGGCTGCGGCCGGCGTTTGCCATCAGCAAATCGATCGGCCACCCTGTTGAGACGATATATTCGATCAGTCGATCGACACCGGCAATGGTCGAAAGGTCTGCCTGAACCGTATCGACTGTAAAGTCACTTGTTCTCAGACCAGCCGCAGCCTCTTCGATCTCTGGCTCATCGGCAGCAATAATGAGGTCGAAGCCCTCGCCAGCTGCGCATTTGGCGAGTTCGAAGCCGATGCCACTCGAAGCACCCGTGATAACCGCCAGGCCGCGCCGGGCTGTGCAAACTGTCATATCGGTCTCCCTTCAACCGCGTCGATCATGATCCCGGACATCTCAGCTCAGTGTTATGTATGCCGAGCCATCCTCGACTGTCGCAGGATGGCTGACATACCGGCCTTGCTCGGGTACAGCGATGCGATCGAAGTCGCGGACCAGCGTATGCAGCTTTACGGCAAGTTCCGCACCCTGCATTGCTCTACCATGGCCGCTTATGACGAGATCGGGCTCCAGATCCGCCAACACTTCCACGGATTCTTTCGACTTGACCCAATCGATGGTAAAATAGCGTGGCGGACCGTGCAGTTGTAGCGTCTGAAACGCGGTCGCATATGCTGATTCAGCTCTTGTCGTGACGAACGCATCTCCGACGATCAGGGCCCGGTCGCGCTCACGCCACAGCGAAACATGTCCCGGCGAGTGCCCAGGCGTATGAACCCAGTGCCAACCATCCATGAAGGGAAGGCTTCCGCCGCCTGGAAGCGGCCGCAGCCGCGCGGATACATCGACGGGCTTCGTGGGTAGCAGCCCGGAAAGTCTCGCCATCAGGCCGCCGCCGACGGTAGGGTCGCCGTCTGGATAAGATGCCTTCCCGTTCAAATAAGGATGCTCCAGCTCGTGGGCGTAAACCTGCACGTCCCATTCTTCCGCGAGGTCCTCAAGCGCGCCGACATGGTCGAAATGTCCATGGGTGAGGATGATCGCAGCGGGACGTGAGGCATCACCGAAACGCTCGGCCGCCGCTTTTTTGATTGAGGCTTTCCCGCCAATGACGCCGGCGTCAATCAGGACCCAGCCACGGTCGCCGCCATCTGGCAGACCATAGAAAACGACGTTGGCCATGATAGTGCGGATATAGGCGAGGTCGGCTGCGATATTGCGGGTGCCGTCGTCACGATCGACCTCGTCGGCGCGGTCGTCTTCGCTGAGCGGAATTTGCTGGGCCATAAGGGTCTTTCCTGGATTCGCGGGTCCGCTGCTAAGGGAATGCGACGGCACAAGTACCTCGAAGCGCTAGAGCTTCGAGTAGTTCCTCAGGGAACAAGGCATCTTACCGAGATTCGAGCTGCAAATATCGTTCATTTATGAGAGGCTCGACCGAAGTTCCGACAGAGGTTCTACTCAATGCGAAAACGTACGCTTGGGCTTGCGGCCATGTAGCGTGGCGTAAGTGCCGACTGGACGATGCCACTCGGTGATCCGATAGCCTCTCATCCTGTAACGCGCAATCTGAGCTGAGGGCACTCAACCGGTACTCGGGAGCGCCTTCTCATCCTCCCGACAGCCGCCGCGCGCCACGGCTGACTTCGGGCACACGGTGGTGCACGTGCAGGGTGGAGGACCTCAGGTGGAAACTGAAGCAAAGAGGTTCAAGCACGTGCTCGTCAACGTACGGAAGCAGACGGAAGGCTCGCTTCAGACACCGAGCGGGAACGAAGCTGGCGATCCGATGGAACCCGAAGGCAAGCGGATGGTTCCAGGGCCAGACATAGCGCGAGGACAAAATGACCGCTCAAGATCCGAACGATGGAACCAGAAATCCTGAGGCTGTGCCAGAGGGCACTCCGAATTCCGGCGAGAATACTTGTCGTGCCTGTGCAGGAAAGGGTCAGGTTGATGGCAAAACTTGCCCGGAATGCGATGGATCAGGGAAGGTCGTGACGCCAGTCGGCGGTGCAGGTTGATCCGAATGCTGATCGGTTATCACGCGTCCCATGAGCAGTTTCCGCCCAGTCGGCTGCTCACCCTTGCAAAGGCTGCCGAGGATGCGGGGTTCGGCGGCATCATGACATCGGACCACATTACCCCATGGAGCGAACGGCAAGCAAACTCGGGCAATAACTGGGCCTGGCTCGGTGCAGCACTTGCCGCCACGTCCCTGCCTTTCTCAAGCTTGGCAATCCCGGGCGGCTGGCGGTATCACCCCGTCGTACTCGCGCATACCATCGCCACGCTCGCGGAAATATATCCCGACAGGCTGCGGTGGATCGCTGTCGGAAGCGGCGAGGCCCTGAATGAGGCAGTGGTTGGCAATGGCTGGCCCGATAAGACGCAGCGCAATGAGCGGCTGCTTGCCGGTACGGAGATCATCCGAGCCCTGCTTCGAGGCGACACCGTTTCAGTGCGTCACCCCTGGTTCGCCGCAGAAGACGCCAAGCTCTGGTCTCGTCCTGCCCGCTCCCCTTTGTTTTTCGGCGCCGCGCTCACTTCGGCGACGGCGGCGTGGATGGGACCCTGGGCGGACGGGTTGATCACCGGGAAACCCCGCGTTCTCCAGTTACAGGTCGCTTGGGCAACAAACAAAGAAGAGGCCCGCATCGCCGCGTGGCAAAACTGGCGCAATGCTGCTGCGCCTCCTGATTGCCTGGCTGAACTGAAGTTGCCGAGAGATTTCGATGCGGTGACACGCGGCATGGCACCTGAAGAGATTGAAGACGTGATCCCGCTCATCGTCCACGGCGAAGAGCTGCTGGCTCTCATCGGGGCGGCCGGGTCTTGCGGATTCGAAGAGATCTATATCCATAACGTCTCGCTCGACCAGGAGGGGTTCCTGTGGTTCATGGCGAGAGAGGTTATCCCGTATCTCACCAGTGACGCTCAGAACAAATGAAACTTTCACTTTCGCAAAATGGAAGGAAAACATGATGTCAGAGCGGCAGACATGGTTGTGCCTATCTGGCGGCAATGCGCTCGGAGCCTATCAGGCTGGCGCAATCCAGGCATTGCTCGAAGCGGGCGTCGCGTTCGATCGAGTAGCGGGTGCCTCCATTGGTGCCGTGAACGGTGCGCTTATCGTCGGGAACCATCCGCAAGACCGGGTCGCGCGGCTGAACGATTTCTGGCGGGTGGCAACCGAAACATTATCATTCATCAGCCACCATGGGCCGTTTCACCAAGCCGCGAGGATGCGCGCGGCGGTGCAAGCGCTTCTTACAGGTAACCCCGGACTATTCCGACCATCTCTCCCTGGCTTGTGGTCGCTGCTGCCCCTTGGGCCCACAACAGACAGTCTCTTCGAGGCCAGCCAACAACGGAAAACACTGCAAGCCTTGATCGACTTTGACCTCATCAACCACAGCAGCAGCGAGCTCCACGTTACAGCTGTGGATACCGAAACCGGAGAAGACGTTGACTTCCTGAATCGCGGTGACGGTCTCACGGTCGAGCACATCATGGCCAGCACGGCCTTCCCTTTTACTTTTCCGCTGGTCGAGATAGACGGACGGCACTGCGCCGACCCGGGATTGTCGGCAAACCTTCCACTTGCCTCTCTGTTTTTTCCTCGGCCGGAGCAGGAGGTCGTTTGCATTTGCCTTGACTTGTTTCGAGGTCCTGGACTTGTTCCCCATTCTCTCGATCAAACTCTTCGCCGCACGATCGACATCGTTTTCGCGAGCCAGAGCCGCCACGCGATCTTGGCAACAAAAAACATTATGCAGGCATCCGCAGGTATCGACGTCACGCTTATCCATTCGGCCTATGGCGGCGCCGATGAAATCGGGTTGAAGATGATCGATTATTCGGCGGGTTCGATCAGGATGCGAAGGGATGCAGGCTATCGCGAAGGACAGCATCTCGCTCGGGCTATCGGAGATATGCCTGCGCGGAGGCAGACGTTCGATATCTGGCGGACAGAAATCGAGGGATCCTTAAGGTACTGGGACCTATGACGGACGAGCAGCGCATACCCGCAACAGTGATTGGCAGAGCCAGTCAATTCCCGCCAGCGACAGAGGAATGGTTTCAGACGCTTGAGCCAGTCCGTGCTCAAGAAATGATCGGGCTGTGGCAGGGCGCGGGTATGCCTTCAGGACATCCGCTCGATGGCGTTCTCGAAAATCTCGGATGGTTCGGAAAGCAATTTCATGCGGACATGCGAGCCGACGCTCTGTTGTTCCAGGGCAGGCCTGGCCGGCTCGTAGCGATCGATCCCGCTTTAATTCCCCTGCGCTTAGCACTGCGTTTTTCGGCATTCGGCCGGACCTTCATTGCAAGGAACTGGTTCTCGTATCTTCGAAGAGCCCTCCGGGCACAAGGCACCACGGCATCGCTCCACGGCGGCGACAAAAGCCAATTTCAGACAGCCGTCATGGCGTACGACAGGCTGCCGATCGCCGATCATTTCCGGTGGACAGGTGAGGACGAGGTTGCCGGAATGATGGTGGTCGAGGGTGATCGGCGGCGATACTTCTTCGGGCTGAAGCGCGTCGGTGTCTGATCACCTGGAAGGCCGGACCTCATGGTCTACAGCCCGATCTGCCAGAAGTCGCATTGCGACGGCTTCTTGTCCGGGCGCCAGCGCAGAAGCTTGGTTCCGTGCCGGAAGCGGCGGCCGGTGATCTGATCGAATTGGACTTCGACCACCAGTTCGCGTCTGAGCGGTTCCCAGTCGGAAGATCGGTCTGTCGTCCAACGGCTCGGTCCGCCCGGAGCCTTGCCGGTGAAACCCGGACCCTCCCTCAGTGCTTCAAGTCTCGCCGTCAGATCAGGCTTTTCGGTATCGGCAATCGAGGACGTGAAGCCGACGTGGTCGAGTTGGCCGTGATCGTTGTAAAGGCCGAGCAGCAGCGAACCAACCATCTTACTGTCACTCTCGTATCGAAACCCGCCGACGACGCAGTCCGCGGTTCGCAGGCGCTTGACCTTCGTCATCGCTCGCTCTCCGGAACGATACGGTTCGTCGATCCGCTTGCAGACCACCCCATCGGTATCCCCACCCGATCCGGATAGCCATGTCTCCGCCTCGCGCAAGTTCCTGGTCGCCGGGGATATGGCGAATTGCATAGGATCGGCGTGGATCATGTCACGGAAATATTCAAGTCGCGCCCGGCGATACACAAGATTCCTCTCCAGGATTTGCGTGCCGTCCGTGTCCACAAGCATGTCGAACGCAATGAGCCTACTTGGGGTCTCTCGCGACAGTTTACGGATCCGACTTTCAGCTGGATGCAAGCGCATCTGCAGGGCGTCGAAAGACAGGTTCCCCGCTACTTCGATGACCAATTCCCCGTCGATGACGAAGTCAGGTGCCGGAAGCTCGGCGAGCAACGCCACCATTTCCGGGAAGTAGCGGCCGAGCGGTTTTCCGGATTTAGCTCGAAGATCCACCGAAGAACCGTTCTTGAACGCGATACACCTGAAGCCATCCCATTTCGGTTCGTATTGCCAGCCCTCCCCGGACGGGAGAGCTTTGGCCAATTTGGCTTCCATTGGCTCCGTCTCGATTGACAAGCCATATGATGCCGCAGGTGATTGATCGGGCGCGTTGGACTCGGCCATTGCTACCAGAGCCTCTTGGAGTGGGTGTCCCGTGTAGCCACGTGCACCAGCACCGCAGTCGACAGAAGGATGGTCGAGACTAGAGCCGCTATCGATAACAGCCCGCCATTGGTGATTTGAGCACCTGCCTTCAAACCGGCGGTCTCGGTGAATGCCAAGGAAACCTCTGCATGCTGGCGTTGATTTAGAAAACCCACATCACGAGCGCCGGCCGGCACGACAACCTCACGATGGCTCATCGGTTCTTCTCCAGATCGGCCTCGACTTTTGCACGGTTGTTGCCGACGTTCTTGACTGCACCTTTTATGACATCCTTCGTGACGCCGCCTTTTTCGCCTCGTAGCGAACCTCGTGGTCCTGGCCGCCTGCAACGCGTGCCCGGTCTTGCGCTCTGCCTCTTTTGGTGCTCGACACTGTTATTCCTCCTATTATGAACGAGCGAACTTCCCACCAATTTGGAAGTTCCACCCTTGGCAACTCCGTGTTTAGCCGAGCAGCGCCATAGGCGGTTATCTGTCGACCATCCTTTCCTCTACGGGCTGTCCTCCTGCGGAGAAACCACCGGACGCCCATCCTGAGCAAGGCCGGCGCGCAGGGCTTCGAAGATCAGTTCCGGAAGGACTTCGAATGTATATGGGCCGTGAGCACGCTCCCACTTTTGATGATAGTCACGGCCCCACGGGCCGATATTTACAACCGGGAACCGCAAAGCGGTGTCGCGGGCATCGTCAACATAGACACCCGCCGGGGTGTTTTCTACGACAAGGCGGGCCTGAGCTGCATCTTGTCGATGGCCGAGGAAGCTCATATCGGAAATGCCAGCGAAGATCTGCCGATCCCTTATGGTTGTTTGGTGCCGCTCTTCGATAACGGGCACGATTGAGCGGATCGCTTTGTAAAAATCCCTGCCGGCGTCGTGATGCTCGAGGTGAACGAGGGGGTAATGCAGGCTGCCGAAGCCGATGATGACGACAGGCCCCTCGATGCTGGCCTCTGCGATCATTGCGCTTACAATATGGCGGGTCGTCTCCAGCGGGCTGTCATCGATCGCAGCGACTGCCTCCAGTTCAGCAATCCGGTGCTCGGCGCCTAGGCGTCCGCATGATCTGACCAGCTCGCGAAGCTCTGCATAGGTTAATACTCTGGCCTCTCCCGGAAAGAAGTGTGATGCACCCGCCCTGGCGCTATTCAGTCCCTGAAGGTGCAGCGCCGCGTCCAGCGCGCCTTGAACTTGATCCCTGAAATCGCCCAACAGATCCCGCGCACTGCGGCGATGCGTAAGCCAGTTGAAGGCTAGCCATACCTTGTCCGGGGTCGTAACGTCATAGGCATCCCGGAGGTCTTTCACTTCGAGGCAGACTGGTGCTGGCGAAAATTCTCCATGCGCTTCATCTCGCAGGTCGGAATTAGTGTCGATCGCACGTATGATCTCGGCGGCGATCAGATGGGCGCTGACGCCGTCGAACGGATAGCCGGCATGAGTCGGCCTGCCGACAACGAACGCGAATGGCAGAAACTTGCCGATTGAGCCAAGATAGATTGCTCGGCCATCCTTGCCGTCGCCCTCACAGCTCGAAGCATCGAGGTTGATGGCGCCTATGATTTCGAGGTCGAACCGGCGAGCGATGTCAGGTAGTGCGTTTCGGAAACTGCGGATACCCCGCGATCCATTCTCTTCGTCCGGAGTCGCAACGAAGAGAATGTTGCCGGCGGGTGTTTCGAGCCCAGCAAAACTTTCCATCGCTGCGATACCGGCAGCCAGCCCGCTTTTCATGTCTAGAAGACCACGGCCCGGAACGAAGTTACCACTTTTGAGATCCGCCAAGGTCTTGTCTTCCGAAACCGAACGGGCGCGGCTTTCCAACTCTTCTATCAACGCACCCGTGAGCGGCTCGGGATCGCAGGCCAGCGAGGCCAACACTCCGTAATTTGAAATGGAGACGGTGTCGAAGTGGCCTGCGAGGATGATCGTGCGCGATCCGGTTCCCCGTACCAGAGCCACCACACTCGAGGTTTCCGGATTGCCGTGACTGGCAACGAGCATCAGCTGCTCCGGCCGATCCCTGAAATAAGGCGTGTCTGCCAGTGACCGCTGCAGATTATGGGAAAACTCTGCTTCGTCAGGCGTTCCGGTCACGCTCGGCCACTGTGTCAGCTGGACTGTCAACTCCCGCGCTCTAGCTGCCAACGATTGCAAACCTGTAATTTTAGCCACCTTGTCCTCCTGATGTTCAGGACAAGCTAACAATTCGCGAGCCACTTTGAAATCCGTAGCGCGAGCACGCGCTGCTCACGCGGATGACTTGCGCCTTGAGCCGGGTTCACATTCGCATGACGGCTCAGGTTTCGCGCTAATCGAACTGCAGCCATGTCCGCCTAGCGCTCAAGCTTCCACGTAATAGCGGAGTCTCAGGGCCTTGAGAACCGCCGAACCTCACCCCCCCTTGACCGCCACGGCCCGCAGTTAGACCGAGGGACGCGCCAAGTTCACCGCCAATGGCCGGACGAGGGGAAGGCACGGATCGTTTTAGAGAGCTTGCGCCCGGGCATGACGGCGAACGAGGTCGCGGAACGTTACGGGGTGAAAGCCAACATCTGTCGTCCTGGCGAACGCTGGCGCGGCAGGGAAGCTGGTTTTACCGGAGCCGGAAGACGCAGTCCAATTCGCGGCCATGGTTGTCGAGATGCCCGCGCGCCGATGGCGGCAGCGGAAATCAAAGCCCGTTAACTAACCGTCTGGGAATACGGTGACGAAGTGGGTGATGAAAGGCTGCCGGTACGCATCTTGTTTCTAAGAATCCGCGTGCCCTGCACCTGCATTTCTATGGCAGAGCATGGGTGATCGGAGTTTCGAAGATCGACCACACTGGAATGCTGAGTATGTTCGTCGCTGTGGAGTCGCGGTGGCCAGTGCGAATTTCCATGTGGCGCCAGACGACGATCTCGCACAAACAATCACGAACGCACATGCTTTCGCTAAATCGGCGCTGGAAAGCCTGACCAGCTTAGCCAGGCGCAGATCGCGGATGCTACGATCTTGGCCTCTGGTACCGACCCTGGCGAGGTTCTGAATGTTTATCGACTGGAGCCTGTCGTACCGCCCGACGATTTCAGGTGGGACAATGCCCAAAGCCACGGGTCGGTCTATGTCGCGGCGCGGACGGCTGGCGACGAGCGATGATCCACTCATCAGCCTGCCAGCAGCAAGCTGACACTCATCCGGCCCTTTGGGATGAGCCGTGGTCGTCTAAGCTACACCACGCCCTGGACATGATCCCATCTCGAGATGGCTCCCATGTTGCGAACTGCCAATCAGCTCGAGAGTTGCGGTCTGCTTCCGTACTGGTGGGATTTACAAAGCGTTTGTATGCGCGCTTAAGGTTAGTTAGTGCTTGGCTTAGGCACAGCAATTCGGCCTCGGCGTCATCGAAGTCGTAGGTCAGGCGCATTGGATGAAGCCAAAAAACTCCGAGCTGCCGGCTCGCCACGTTTGGACGCAGAGATACAGCGAAGCAGAATTTCAAACTGGTTGGTCATATAGTGCCTGATCGCTCCTTCTGCATCGCAGCAGCGATTTCGCACAGCCCGCAATCTTCTCGACAGCGATGTAGAGAGGGTTGAGCATTTGCCGGTTCGAGGCTCGTAGGGACTGCAGCGATCGGGGTCGGGCAGGAACGGTGCATGCAACGGGTTAAGGCCGAGGAAATCGGCGCCCAGCGAACTGGCGAGCCTGATCATGCCAATTAGGTCTTCGAAGTCTTCGAAGTCTTCGATGCCCCAGTTGCGTTTGGATCGCAGTTGGTAAAGCTGCAGACTGATGCCCCAGACGCGCCGACTCTCTAGGACATTCGGTAGATACGATTTAAGAACACCTTCGATTGCTGCTTTTTGCTCGACACCTGGCTGGATCTTTCATCACACCCAAAGCGGAAAGAACCTTCCGCTTTGTTTCGGCGGTAAAGGGCCCTTCTTCAATGGCCGGGGACGGCCCAGTCGGGCTGATGCCCTATTGCTTTGCCAGCCGGTCAAGATGCGGATCGATTGTGCTTCCCCCTAAAATCGAAGCTCCCAACTCTTATGTCAAAGCGGAAGTGATGCTCTTATAACGGACCAGGGCCCGAGCATGTTTTCCTTGGTCAGCAGAGTAGAAAGAACTGTTCGACGGTAAGCGGCGCCGGGATTGTTGCAAGTCTACTTGCCGCCGATCTGAACCCAAAGCAGCGTCCATCGCTCGTCCGGACCAGCGTTTGATTTGTAATATCCTTGACCGCCTGACTGCATCAGCAGGGTGCGGGCTATGATCTCTTTGGAAGGAGAGGCTCCAGGAAGGCCAGAGCTATCCAGGAAGCTCTCGAGCTCCGCTAAGCTGCCAATCTTCTCGGCGTCGGGCTTACCGGGTGCGGATATTTTCCAGGCGTATAAGTTGATGCCTGCATCTGTTGAGTATCCCGCGCCACGCACTGATGGCGTCTGATCCGGGGCCGAACTCATTCCTTGCTCTCTTTAGCGTCTGGAATGGCAGACACGAAGGTGCTCGAGCGCCCCTTCGAGACGTAGACATCGCCTTGGGCACCTGCCCGGCTCATGTCGACTTTCTCGAGGTTCAGTGACTTCGCCTTTTCCCCAGCCGACGCGATCGCCGGCGTCGGGAAGGATTTCTGGTCATCATTTCTGGACATTTGGGCCTCACGACAATATTGGCCGGGCTAACCAGCCCATCAGCTTGAAGTTCCAACCGGGGCAGGTGTGTCTTGAAGCGTACCGAAATCGGCGGTCCCGCAAACCAAGGTCGGTTGGCGTAGCTGTCATTGCCTCCGCTCAAGGCGAGTGAGCGTGCTCGAACATCATCAGCAACATGGCAAAGATGCAGACGATGCAGATGCCCGCTATGAACATAGTCCTCGGTAATGGTGCGCATACCAATATCCATATGGAGTGCGTTCAAGATAATGAACGCCGCCAGCGGCGGACCGACCCAGAAGGTGGATATCGAGTCGACCACAGACTGCCGTTCGCGCCCGAACAGGTAGATCCCAACCCCTATCATGTAAGGGGTCAAGATCCCCAGCGCGACACCGGAGGCTCGTTCCAGAACGTAGGTTCTGGTTCCCCCCTTCGCTGATCCCAATCCTAACGCGCCCCAAAGGTGTGGTCATTAAAGCAGCCCCCTGTGTTCCATGGCTCTCGCGCAGGCCGGTTTGTATCCGGCGCGCCGGGCTAGCGGCCCTGCTGATAACCCTGATGGGTCGTGTTGACCTTGCTGTTGCCTCGCTGCCCCATCTCATCGGGATTGTCCGCCGGATCTTTTGGGGATTTCAGATTGGCCGGATGATCTGGCGACGAACCGGTTCCCCTCGGACTGCGGTTTTCATCTCGAACGGGCGGAAGTCTGCTGCTCATGTCTTCACCTATCAAGCCGGATCTTTGTTGGCGTCATGATCATGAAGCTGTTCAGTCTGGATTGCCTTGCCGTCCAATCCCCGTTCGCGCGAGTGCTGCGCCTTGTCGCGGTTGGAAAGCACCATGTTTTCCGGAAGGACGTCCTGGTCGGGTTCCGTCATAGCCCCTGTTCCGTCCCCTTTGCCTTGCGATCCCGAACCGATGTGCTTTCGAAGCGTTCGCCATGCTGAACTCCTTTGGTAATTGGCGGCGCCAACTCGCCGGGACATGTAAAGTTTCCGGAATCCTCGATTTTTTAATCTGGAGCAAATCCATCGAGGACGAAGGGAACTCCCGCGAGGCTTACGTGTTCGATCAACCCCAACAGGAGGATCTCAAATGGGAATGAAAGAGCCAAATCCCGGTGCAGCTGGTACCACCGATCAGTCACCACGGTGGGAGGGACCCGAAGAAACGAGACCGCGCGGCTATCTGCCGGCAGTGGACGACCCCGACACAGATCGTGACGCGGTCGGAGAGAACAACAACGATCCGTCACGGGAGAAGGTGACCGACGCCGGCAAAACGAAAGGAGATTGATATGACTAATCCAGAAGCGGATGCGAAAGGACAGTACGCCAAGTCACAAGCGGATCCGAAATCCACTGGTGTCGCAAGCGCCAAGCCCACGGTGATCACCGGATCCGAGGACGCTACGGCGCATAAGACACCGCCAGGTGAGAAACCTGTTAAGGAATGGGATCTGAACTACGATCCTTCAGAAATGAACGAGGGCGATTTCAAAGGATCTCGCTGAGGCGTTTCTTTGAGGCCTGCACAAGGCACATCGGCGAGGCCGCTTTGTCCGGGAGCGGACATAGGCGTACAGCGGGTGAGAAAACAGGTTATCACCATCGGATCCAATATCGGACGTAACGAAGGAGCTGCACGTGGTAACCGGAAATTGGGAAAAACCTGTCGTCGTCGCGTTGCCGGGTTTCGCGCGTCGCGAGGTAACTGGCCCATTCGAAGCTCTGGCCCTACTCTCCGAAGGTTGGCCAACGATGGCCGGTGCTCCGTTCATCAAAGCAAAAATTTCTTGCAAAGCGGCACTCGAAGATCGCGTCACGCCGGAGCAAGCGCGTCGTGATTTCGAAAAGGCGGCGAGAGAGGCAAGCCGGTTCCTGAGCTGAAAGAAGTTCGGCATAGAGCCGAGGAACTCCACATTCTTTCTCGCCATGGCGGCCGAAGCTTCAGCCACGTTCGCGCACCCTTCGATGATCGCAAAGTCCCAAGCTTCTCGAACTTTTCTCACCTGCCGCAGTTTGCGGGCGCCAACACGCGACAAACGAAAGCGGAAAGGTAAAATGGCTGTGACGTACATGTTCGAGATCACCTCCGTCGACGGGCCATGGCCGGTAACGATCCCGATCAATCTGCTGAACGACGATACGGCAATAGCAGACGCGAGAATCTTCAGGCAGCTCGAGGATATTTACCTTCCGGAGAACGGCTCTACTCAAATTGCCGTGCGTAAGGAAGATCGTCATCTTTTACGATCGAGCCATCTGGAAAGCGGACTGCCTCTCAGGTGAACGCATGAGTTTACGTTGATGAGGCTCGCTTCTGGTGCGAGCTTTTTTCGTTGGTCGGGAACGTTATTCGACTCCAGCTGTTAGGCAACCCGATACAGGTCCGCCCCCCGCTCGGTGTCATATGTTGATGAAGGCTCGCGCCCAAGCGAGCCTTTCCCTATTGTAGATGACCATCGATTTCATTCTCATCTTGGCGATTATTCTTGCGATACTTGCGTGGGCCGCATGGGCTTGAAAAGCCCGGCGATTGCTGACCGGGCGAGAGGTAGCGGTACGTTTGGCTGCACCACAGGGTCACCGCAAAGCCGTTGAGCCTACAGTTCAACCGTCGAAACCATCACAGCACCTGCCCATTCTCGTCTACGAGTTCTGGCGAGCCGCAGCCCTTCAACTTGTGACCTTTCGCGGACAACTTGTCCGTCAGTCTGTCAATCGGCTCGGAATGTTGGCCCCTTATCGGCGTCCAATCTTGGGTCTGACTCATATGTGGAACGGCCCGGTTGGCAAGGTTTTTCAGCGCAAATCACCTCCGGACGGTGCAGTCATATGTCCGGCCTGTGAGCGCGGTCATTGACCGCTGGCCACGATGAGATCCGCGATATCGATCGCCTAATCAACCTTGCGCGCTTAAAGGCGCAGTGAGTCAGACGGTCTGATCGACATCGAGGTATCGCCCCTCGGGTTCATCACGCTCTTGTACCTTGCCGCTTATCCCGACGCAGGAACGCCGGGAATCTGTTCCTACGCCTCTGCCATCGCTGGCGCTTGGTATGTGCCGCCCTTGACCAAAATCGCCCATATCGTGCGGGCCATCTTGTTAGCCAGCGCCACGGCTGCCACCTTGTAGGGGCGTCGTGCCATTATTGAAACGACCCAGCCAGGTAGCTTTGAACCTCTCCGAGCCTGTTTCAGAATCGATGTAGCACCCGACAATCGGTAGAGCCTTATCAGTCGTTGCCGGAGGCACGAGTGATCTCCAGCACTGGCTGGCGCGGAACCTTGTGGAATCTTAGGTGTTCTTCCCTGGCAAACAGGCGGTGACCATGTCGGACGAGAACGATCAGAAAATTCAGCTCGTCGAGGAAAGCGTCAACGTGGACAAGGAGCGCGTCGTGACCGGACGTGTTCGCGTCTCGACTTCAACCAACGAGGTCGAGGAACTGGCGCGGGCCACGTTGGCCGGAAATCGCGTCGAGGTCACCAGGGAACGGGTTGAGCTAGAAATCGATATGGTCCCTGAAACCAGGGTCGAAGGCGACACCACGATCATCCCGGTGGTCGAAGAGATCATGGTCATCGAAAAGCGGCTTGTTCTCGTTGAAGAGATCCGCATCCGGCAGATCGTCACGTCTGAAGATGTTTCGGTGCCTGTCACACTGAAGAAGCAAACCGTTAGCGTCAAACGCATTGGCGAATAACCACAGAAGGAAAATTGCTGATGGCTTACACCGGTAACAACACTTTGCCCTCCCACTCTAATACGATCACCGCGTTTTACGACGAACGATCGGAAGCCGAACGCGCGATCGAGAAACTCGCCGAGGCCGGCATTCCCCGGTCGGCAATTCAGCTCATCGCAGATGGCCACGGCGACACCGCAACGACGACCCGCGAGAACAAGGGCTTCTGGGCGATGCTCGGAGAATTCTTCCTCGCCGACGACGATCGCACGACATATGCCGAGGGCATCCGCCGCGGCGGCTATCTGCTGACGGTCTCTGGATATCCTCTTGATCTGCACGACCGGGCGCTGGACATCCTTGACGACGATGGCAGCATCGATATCGACGAGCGTGCCAAGGCTTGGGAATCCGAAGGCTGGTCTCGTTCGGGATCGACCGAGGCATTTGCATCTTCGTCTCACGATCGGAGCACCGGTACGGCCCGCTCGTCAACGATTGAAGCTGACAACGAGGAAGTCATTCCTGTCGTTGAGGAAGAGCTGCGGATCGGCAAGCGCGAAGTTAACAACGGTCGCGTCCGGGTGCGCTCCTACGTAACCGAGACCCCGGTCAGCGAAAGCGTCACGCTTCGCGACGAGAACGTCGAAGTCACCCGCCGCACGGTAGACCGTCCATTGACGGGCAACGAAAACGCCTTCGTTGATCGCACGATCGAAGCTGAGGAACACCGCGAAGAGGCGGTCGTCTCCAAGGATGCTCGCGTAGTGGAAGAGATTGCACTCAAAAAAACCGCAGAACAGCGCCAGGAGACGATTTCCGACTCGGTTCGCAAGACCGAAGTCGAAGTGGAGGACGACCGCGCTGGCGGCGTGAAGAATGTCGGGACAGTTGGCATCCGCCGCGACTAAAACCAAAGACCCCCGTCATGGCCGTCGGGAATTCTTGACGGCCTTTTCTTAGAGGTGCTTTCTTCTTATTGAAGGTTGACGCTTTATTAACGGACACAAGCAAATCTTGTTCTCGAAGGGGAACAAGATGCGGAAGATTGAGATTTTCGATGACGTGCGGCTCCGCTTTCCGGGCCGTGATGAAGAGTTCGACCTCGGGATCGAAGTCGGTGCGGTCTGCGTCCTGATGGCTCAGGGCCAGGCGATGATCCGGCGTGCGCTGTCAGAGGCCGCAGTGGACCAGCTTAGACCCATTGCCGACCGCCTTGATTACACGATTACCGCGACAAGTCCTGTTTCTGGGATATGCGAGGTTTCGTTCTCCCCGAAATCGCGGCGCCCACTTCTCCGGTTAGTGTAACTGACTGTAGTGCCGCGATTCCCATTTAAACTCGAAAATCGCGTAGGACCTAAGCTACCTGCGCACGTACGTTAAACCCCTCCCGAGAAACGCTGGAGCGGATTGATACTGCTGGCCCTTATTTTGGAGCTGTTAGAATTCCTTCTCCAGGCTCAGGAGTCATTTTTTTGCAATCTTTCGCAAACCTGTCAAATCGGCTCGGAATGTCGACCCCTTGGCGGTGCGGACGAAACTTGGACTAACAGGAGATAGTTCATGTATTCGTAGGAAGACCACATGAGGGCTGTGCAGCTCTATGTCAAGCTGGGCAAACGGGCGAATGCCACCATCCGTCAGTTGAGTTATCCGACGAAGAATGCTTTGAAGCATCGGTATCGTGAATTCGCACGTGGCGATGACTTGTCGGCGGGTTATGTAATCACCAAACAGCATTATTCGGATGAGTCAAAGAGGGTTGCCGTTGAACACTATCTGGATAACGGCCGCTGCCTCGCATGGACCATCGAGGCACTTGGCTTCCCTAGCCGCGAAAAGCTTTCGGCTTGGATCGATGAATATCAACCTCGCGACAGGCGGTGAGTTCACACCGGCAACTCAAGCGGTACCATCAGATCAGAGCAGCAGAAGCGAACGGCCGTGATTGATCTGTGCGCCAGGAGCGACAGCGCCCGCTCGGTAGCTCAGAAGGTAGCGTGAGCCGGCAGACGTTGTACGACTGGAAGAACAGAAACTTGGTCGTGAGGTCCCTGCATCCATGACACGCCGTCGCGAATTGCCACCGACCGCCAGCCGAGACGAACTCGAGCGTGAACTTGAGGCACTGCGCAGGATGTGAAGCGCCTTCAACTTGCATAGCGGCAATCACGGGGAGATTTGTATTGCCTCACCGAAGAATGCTCCCGAACGAACAGCATATACCGGCGGCCTTGAAAAGGCCGGAAATCCCGCAACTAAAGGGAAACTGGACAAAGCGCTTACCGCATATCCATGGAGTGTCCATCGCTCCCCGGCGTGATGAATGCCGTTCTATGGTTGGTTTGCTTCTCGCTTTCCAAAAACGATGGTGACCTTCATGCCGGTCCCCGGCGTGGATTCCACCTGAACATCCGCCCTTGCGTTCTGCTTGATCGACTGCACGATCATCGCGCTGAGCTTACCGCGCCGCGGCCAGTCGGATGGGTTGGTGAGACCAATGCCATTGTCTGCAACCGAGATCCTGCAGCCCGCATCATCCACGACGCAGCGCAGGACAATCTCACCGCCTTTACGATCCTTGAATGCGTGTTTGAGCGCGTTCGTCATCAGTTCGTTGACGACCAAGCCGACCGGCATCGCAATATTGACGGAGACGGGCCAGGTGTCGACCTTCATGTCAAGCCGAATACCCTGAACTGCATGTGCGGCCATGACCGCCGAAGCGATCTGGCTCAAATATGTCCCGAGGTCGACAGTCTCGTCCGCGTTTATATCGGACAGAGAACGGTAGAGGATCGTCAGCGCGTCTACCCGGCCTGCAAGTCGGTTAAACCGCGCGCTTTCATCCGGATGTTGCGCGTTCCGAGCTTCC
The DNA here is from genome assembly GCF_019430945.1 of Neorhizobium populisoli. Taxonomy (GTDB): domain Bacteria; phylum Pseudomonadota; class Alphaproteobacteria; order Rhizobiales; family Rhizobiaceae; genus Neorhizobium; species Neorhizobium populisoli. The sequence goes on from NZ_JAHYCB010000013.1 coordinate 126,267, forward strand.
ATACGGATCAGTGCTGTGATCATTTGAAGATTGTTTTTGACCCTATGCTGCAACTCCTTGAGCAGCACGTCCTTTTCCGCCAGCGTGGCGGCCAAGTCAGTGCCGGTCTCTCCACCGTTCGCGGTCGCGATAGCGAGAAGACGAAAGAGAGGGGTTCCAGCGTCATTGACGATTGTATTCGACCAGGCGTCAATGTGAGGCTCCGTCCCTGAAGATGTCGCAAACGTCCCGAGATACTCCTCACCTACCACAATGGCAGTCGCGAGATCCTGGTCTCCACTCGCCGAGCGCACCAGCGGAAGCGATGACCATGGCTTGCCCTGCAACACATCAACCGAAATGCCTATCAAACGTTCGAATTCAATATTGGCGTAAACCAGCACCTCATGCGACGTGAGTTCCGCTACGGCCACTCCGAACGGTACGTGGTCGAGGAATTGCCGGAACCGATCATCATCCAACGCCTCCCCAAGATGTGGAAGGTCGGCAACCGTTTCGGCGCTTATCGGCTTTTCTTCAGCTTCTGTCATTTGCAACTCACGATCATATTCCTTCGGTGCTTATCACGCCGGATGGCGGGGAGCTAAAGGAATCCTGATTTCTAGAGCGCCATGCCGGTGAAGCGGTTCACCGGATCTGGCTGGGATCGCTCGACAAAGTGCGCAGATGATGCGGACATCTAGCCGGCCTGCCCACCGTGGATAGTCAGGGGAAGACCGAAGACCCCAGCCCGACCTGGATGTGCGCAAGCGGCGCTGTCAGCTTCCAGACGATCCGCTCGTCCGTGAAACTCCATTTTGCATGGCCCGACAGGGCGGAGGGCACCAGCTTACCAAGGACCAAGGCGCCAAAACCCTCCTCGTGCCCAAGCAATTCGGCGTAAGCCACCGCTGGCTCAGACCAGACGAGCTCGAATAGGTCGCCGCCCTCGACGCTCGTCAGCCCCCAAGTCACCGATATGCCACAAACATTGGTGGCTCCGAAGCGCATCGCATTCATGATCAGCTCGTGGAAGGCCATGCCAAGATTGAGGACGGCGTTGGCGTCCAGCACGATCTTCGGGCCAAGAACCTGGATCGGCTGGAGCGCCTCAAAAGGTCGGACTTGGTGGGCCACGAGTTCGGCAAGGCTGACACCAGCCCAATCAACCTGCGAGAGAAGATCATGCGAATGCGAAAGCGCCATGATTCTTTCACGGACCCGCTTCTCGAACTCTTCGATTGATCGGGCGCGTGCTGCTGTTTGCCTGATGACTGCCAGGACTACGGCGTACTGGTTTTTAACGCGGTGATTGATCTCCCGCATCAAAAGGCGGAGCCGGCGGTCGCTTTCGCGCACCTCCGAGATATCCCGAGCAATGCTCGATGCCCCGACAAGTTTTCCGGTCCGGCTTTTAATTGGGGAAATGGTGATCGAAATCGGAACCGCCTGCCCGTCTCGATGACGCCGGGTCGTCTGGAACGGCTCGATCCGCTCTCCCAGCTTCAGCCGGCGCAGGATATCCGTCTCCTCATCCCGTTTGTCCTCAGGTATGATCAGATAGATCGGCTGTCCGACCGCTTCGCTTTCCGCATAGCCGAACATACGTTCGGCAGCCTTATTCCAGCTGACAATCGTGCCGGAAAGATCCTTGCTTATGATGGCGTCGAAAGATGACTCGACGATGGCTGCGAGGCGTTCTACGCTGTGTTCATCCATGCCCGACTGCTCGGCTTTCGCTGTGACGTTGAGGTGATTTAGGCAGCCTCCTGACAGATCAACCTCGCAAACCATAAGAAAGTTCAAGCAGGCGCGCCTAAGCTATAGATCAGCGCTTCGATCAGCGTCTACCGGTATCAGGCACGGTCGTAGGTAAAGGACGTCAAAAGGGTCGTGATGAAACTACTGGCCCGTTCCTTGACCAGCATCTCGGTCCATTCGCTGGTCCCGCGGAGCCTCAAGTCGGTCTGAACGCTGTCGACCGCCGCTTCTTCGATCCGCTTGATGTGGGCGCTGAAGGCCGCTTCGCCAGCACCATGGTACATGTCCCGTATGACCATGCGCAGGATTTCCTGGATCGCTATTTGCCAGGCGGTGTTGATTGCCTGCAGCTCGTTGGTGTCCGGTGCCATCAAAGGCTCCTAAGGGATGAGTGACGTCGAACGCAACCGTATATCGCGCCCTGATCTATTGCACGGCTGCATCCACTCAAAGGGTGGGTGCCTGGACGTTAAGCCTGCCGGGCCTTCCGGGCGGCGTAGCGTCGGTCGCGTTCAGCCTTGCGGGCGGCCTCATCTTCAACGACACGCGATATACGGGCGTTGTCGGCGGACTGTCGCGCTTTAATCTCGGCCGCGGCCGCTGCCTCGATGGCTGCCTGCGCTCGGGCTGCAAAAGTTTCGAGGCGGGTGCGCTCCTCAAGTTTCAGTAGCTCCCGTTCCGCACGGCGCGCCTCCCGGGCTTCAACAAGCAAGATGCGCTCGGCCTGTCTGGCGGCTTGCGATGGCTCTGCCGCTGTCTTTGCAGCCTTATACGCAGTCAGAAGAGCTGCCTTGGCGTCTGCAGTAGCGGAGCGTCGGTCGGTGAGTTCATTGGTTCTGGCGTGTCTCAAATCTTTATCCTAAAATTAGTAGTTGGGATGATCAGCTGGACTTGGATCGTTTGGCAAGCAGCGTAGATTTTGCAGACATGCGGTCGGCTTGCTCCTTGGCGAGGCGCGCTTCGCGCAGCCTGAACGTCTTGGCATCGCGCGCCTGGGCCACGGATTCGAGCTCTTCCGCCGCATTGTTCTTGGCGAAGAACTCCGTTTGGAGATTGCCGAAGGCGGTCTCGGCCTGCTGGCGAGATTTACTATATGTCTCTGTCATTGAATTTCCTCCACATTGGCTATGAGACCAAACGAAAAAGGCCAGGCGTTATGCCTGGCCTCAAACTGATAATTGCTTCCGGCAGTGCCAGTACATCCGTGGTCAAAGGGAAGCAGATATCGATTAAGCGGACTGCAGATTGCAGGCCGACATCTTGCCCGACTTCATGTCGCGCTCGAGTTCGTAGCCAATCTTCTGGCCTTCGACGATTTCGCGCATTCCGGCGCGTTCGACGGCAGAGATATGAACGAAGGCGTCAGCGCCGCCGTTGTCAGGCTGAATAAAGCCGAAGCCTTTGGTGGAATTGAACCATTTTACTGTGCCAGTGGTCATGATGAACCCTTTCTAAGCATAGAGTGAGAGACCGCGAAGCTGATGCCACGCAGACGAAAACCGACTATTTTTGAAAGGGAAGTTCGCTTAAAGCGCGGTGCCAATCGCGCGGTAGACAAAGCTCGGCAAGCAAAAGATCGATGAGCTATCAATAACAGAATGACCGCAAGAGGTCAACGGTTAGTTTTGAGGTTCTTGGATTTTTATCTTCTGGTTGTAATTTCCTAAGCGTAATTGGAGACTTCCTATCGTTATCGAACCGGGCCAGTGGAGCCAAACGGTGCGTCCTGCAAGGAGGCCACGCCTCTCAGAGGTCTCGAGCAAATCGTCATCAGGTTGGACTGGAAGGTGATGTCGAGATCGTCCTGGGCAAAGCCTGCGACTGCGATCGAGATCCGGTAGCTGACGATGTCATAGGTTGGCCAGTCGCTGATCGAGCGCGCACGCTGGGCATCTCGTGCCGCTAAACAATTCGCCCTGAGAGATCAAATAATTTTCGGCTTCATCCGCTCGCATCTTTGCCGGGGGAATGCCCCGCCTGTCCACGCGCCGACAGGTCTGCCTCATCGCCCCTTTAGTGGACGGATCGACTGATAACTCGATGTGGATACGCAGCCTTGAACTGCGCCATCATCGTGTATGCTTGCTGCAGCACACGCTCGGCCGCCTCAGGTTTATCGCGAGCAATTTCGTCGGCATTAACTCGCATTGCTTCTGCCATGCTGGCAGACAAAATTGCGAACTTCCCTTCTCCATAGACCAGCGCTTCCTTTGAGGCGGTCTCAAGCCATCTGGCAAAGTCCACGATGATCTCTTCGCGTTCATCGATGCCAACACTCTTGATGATGCTGATATTCTCTTCCATGCAGGTGTCACTCCATACACAATCGAAGCACGCCGAGTTCAACGTCTCGGGCTGTCGATGAGCTAGGAAGCTGAAAAATCAAAGTCAAGAGGTCAGTGAAGCTTGAACTCGCCCTCGACACGGCGCCATTCGTTCGGGCCGATCAGCCGCTGGTGGGAATAGCGGACTGAGTGGAGAGGCCCGTCGAGCTTCGCCTGCCAGAAGCCCAGAAACTTATGCATCTCCGGAAAATCAGGTGCGAGATCGTAGTCTTGCCAAATGTAGGCTTGCAGGACGGATTCGAAATCGGGAATGCGGTAGAGGATATGCGCGGTGGTCAGCCCATAGCCGTTGAGCTGACGCTCCAGATCCGACGAGAATTGCATGCTTCATCTCCGTTTCGTGACACTGCGAAGGTGACGTAAAATCTTGCGCTCATCAATGGTTTTCTGGGTTCAGACGCTATTTCTTGTTCCTTTCCAGCATGTTAGCAGCCAACCCCATCGAGTGCTAATTTTTTCTTCCAACCCTCTTGAAATCGAAAAATCTCGAAAATAAATTTTGCCCGCGAACGCTCGAGGGAGGTTCGCACCCGCCCGGACTGGTCACCCGGTCCGGCCTGGGTCTTCAACGTCATCATTTTTGCTCAACGGAGGAAAACATGTCGTTCCGACCGCTTCATGATCGCATTCTCGTCCGCCGGGTCGACTCCCAGGAAAAGACCAAGGGCGGCATCATCATTCCCGATACCGCCAAGGAAAAGCCCTCCGAGGGCGAGGTCGTCGCAGTTGGCACTGGCGCGCGTAACGAGGCCGGCCAGATTCAGGCGCTCGACGTTAAGGCTGGCGACCGCATCCTGTTCGGCAAATGGTCCGGTACCGAGATCAAGATCAACGGCGAAGACCTGTTGATCATCAAGGAAAGCGACGTGCTGGGTATCATCGAAGCCCAGGCCGAGCAGAAGATCGCTGCCTGAAGGGCTCTCCTTACAAAACATCCTATCAGTCAAATAGCTGCCTATTGAGGAGTTAGACAAATGGCTGCCAAAGAAGTCAAATTTAACAGCGACGCCCGTGAACGCATGCTGCGTGGGGTCGATGTGCTTGCCAATGCCGTCAAGGTGACCCTCGGCCCGAAGGGCCGCAACGTCGTGATCGACAAGTCCTTCGGCGCGCCGCGGATCACCAAGGACGGCGTTTCCGTCGCCAAGGAAATCGAACTCGAAGACAAGTTCGAGAATATGGGCGCCCAGATGCTGCGCGAGGTCGCGTCGAAGACCAACGATCTTGCCGGCGACGGCACCACCACCGCGACCGTACTCGCCCAGGCGATCGTCAAGGAAGGCGCCAAGGCGGTTGCCTCTGGCATGAACCCGATGGACCTGAAGCGCGGCATCGATCTTGCCGTCGACGCCGTCGTCAAGGAACTGAAGACCAACGCCCGCAAGATCACCAGCAACTCGGAAATCGCCCAGGTGGGCACCATCTCGGCCAATGGCGACGAGGAGATCGGCAGGTATCTCGCCGAAGCCATGGAAAAGGTCGGCAACGAAGGCGTCATCACCGTCGAAGAAGCCAAGACTGCCGAAACCGAGCTTGAGGTCGTCGAAGGCATGCAGTTCGACCGCGGCTATCTTTCCCCCTACTTCGTCACCAACCAGGACAAGATGAGGGTTGAACTCGACGATCCCTATATCCTGATCCACGAGAAGAAGCTCTCGAACCTGCAGGCGATGCTCCCGGTCCTGGAAGCCGTCGTCCAGTCTGGCAAACCGCTTCTGATCATTGCGGAGGATGTCGAAGGCGAAGCGCTTGCGACCCTCGTCGTCAACAAACTACGTGGCGGCCTGAAGATTGCGGCTGTCAAGGCTCCGGGTTTCGGCGACCGTCGCAAGGCCATGCTGGAAGACATCGCCATCCTGACGGGTGGCACTGTCATCTCCGAAGACGTCGGCATCAAGCTTGAGAATGTGACCCTCAACATGCTCGGCCGCGCCAAGAAGGTGGCAATCGAAAAGGAAAATACGACCATCATCGATGGTGTCGGTTCGAAGGCCGACATTGATGGTCGCGTCGCCCAGATCCGAGCCCAGATCGAGGAGACCAGCTCCGACTACGACCGCGAGAAGCTGCAGGAACGGCTTGCAAAGCTTGCTGGTGGCGTGGCCGTCATCCGCGTTGGCGGCTCGACGGAGGTCGAGGTCAAGGAGAAGAAAGACCGGGTCGACGACGCCCTGCATGCGACCCGCGCTGCCGTCGAGGAAGGCATCCTGCCGGGCGGTGGCGTCGCGCTGCTTCGTGCTGTGGCGGCACTCGACAATCTTGCCACGGGCAACCAGGACCAGAAGGTTGGCATAGAGATCGTCCGCCGCGCCATCGAAGCGCCTGTTCGCCAGATCGCTGAGAATGCTGGTGCGGAGGGCTCCGTCATCGTCGGCAAGCTCCGGGAGAAAGCCGAATTCTCCTTTGGCTGGAACGCCCAGACCGGCGAATACGGTGATCTCTATGCGCAGGGCGTCATCGATCCGGCCAAGGTCGTGCGCACCGCGCTTCAGGACGCCGCCTCGGTTGCCGGTCTGCTGGTGACGACGGAAGCGATGATCGCCGAAAAGCCGAAGAAGGACGCCGCACCGGCCCTGTCGGCAGGTGCCGGAATGGACTTCTAAAAAACGACCGGTAAGACCCGCCCCGCCGGGGCGGGTCTTTCAGAGACGGAAGAAATGATAGAAGCCATTTCGAACGGGGCGCGCCCATGCGCATCTCAGCCTGTATCTGATCGGCGAGGTTCTGGATGGGCGGATGGCTGCCGAAGACGTCGTCGAGTTCGGCCGTGCCCACGGCTTCGACACCAGCGCCGCTGCGGCATAGCTCAAGCAACATGCTGCGAGGCGCCCGCAGGTGAAAGGCTTCTTCGACAAGCGGACCTGGAGCGTCCCAGTACGTCGTGTCCGACCCGGCCACGGGCAAGTGCGCGATCATCGAGCCGGTGGTCGATACGACAAAAGGCCGGAGCCACCGCGACCAACAATGCCGACGCGATCCTCGACTATATCAGGGGAATGGCCTGACGGTCGAGTTGAATCCTCGACACTCATCCGCATGCCGACCAATTCTGCTCCATCCCCGGTCGTAAAGGGTCATGCCGATCAGCATGGCCACGACAAACAGCACCGTCTTTGGGGTCCCAATCGACAGGGAGGCGACGGCAGGGCCGGGACAGAAGCCGCCGATCCCCCAGCCGAGACCGAAGAGGGCCCGTCCGATGACCAGCGGCGCGAGGTAGCGCTTGCGGCTCGCTTCCGGCTCCGGCAGACGTCCGCCGCGGATGTTCACCTGCAGGGCGTGCAGGATCAGCTTCGGCATAGGCAGCGTCTTGTCAACGCGCGCTGGCGGTCTCGGTAAACGCCTTCGCCAACTCCGCGAGCCACGCCATCAAGGGGCACGTCTGGTGGCGGTGCGCATTGGTCTTCTCCGCGCTAGGCGTCCTTGGCGCGCTGGCCGGCTCCAGCCTCGGAAAAGCAGTGGACGGAGACCGCCTGATCCCTTCTTTTCGGCATTCTGATGGTCGTGGTCGGCGCCCTGATGCTCAAGCCTAGGAAGCCGACATCCGCTAAAACCGGCCGGTCGACCTAGGGATGTGCCTTGTCACCGCAGCCGCGGCGCTCGCCGCGGGACCGGCCTCCGGCTTTTCGGGATCGGCGGAGGTTTTCTGATCGTGCCAGATTTGATGCTTGCGACCGGCATGCCGATGATCAACGCGATCGGCGCGTCGCCCCTCTCCGTCGGCGCGTTCCGGCTGGCGACCGCGCTCAACTATGCAGCGTCCGGACTGGTGGACTGCGGCTGGCAGCCGAGTTCATCGGTGGGGGCGTCGCAGGCGGTCTCCTTGGCATGATGCGCGCAACGCGGCTGAGCGCCTACAAGAACATCCTTAACCGCCTCGTTCGCGGCGCTCATATTCGTCATCGCCGACTCTCTCTTCCACCGGAGCTGGAGTGCCACCTCCTCTTGAGATCAGGCCGTTGGTTCGAAGGCGCGGATTATCACCGGTGAGACGCTGCACGTCGACGGCAGCGCTTCAATCGGGAAGGCGTTGACGTGAGCGACGCCGGTACGCTTCTGGGCCTCTACAAGATCTTGCCGAGCACCGAAGCCAGTTGGTCCTGGGAATACGGCTTTGCAAGCCTCGCTGCGTCAAGCTCCACGCCCGACGGCAGATCGGCATAGCCTGAGGCCAGCAAGATCGGGAGTCGTGGCAAACGTTCGCGGACAGCTTGAGCTAGTTCCGCACCTGTCATGCCCGGCATAGAGTAATCCGTAATCAAAAGGTCGAAGATGGCGCCCCCGTCGATCAACTCAAGCGCCTCTTTTCCGGAATGGGCTTCCACGACCTCGTGGCCAAGGTCAGTGAGCATGTCTGCCGAACTCATGGCAATCAGGACATCATCATCGACCAGAAGGATCCGTTTAGGCCCAGCGGCGGCAGGATGTTCGGCCAACGAGGCATCCTGCGGTTTTTCCTCGATCTCGACGGTGGAAACGGGAATCCACAGTTCCGCCGTGGTTCCCTCGCCCAAGGCGCTTTTCAACACCAATCGACCTTGGAGCTGCAATGCAAGCCCATGGACCATCGACAGGCCGAGACCGGTGCCCTTGCCAAGCTCTTTGGTGGAAAAGAACGGCTCGATCGCCTTCTGGAGCGTCGCAGCGTCCATACCCATGCCCTCATCGAAGACCGACAGGACGACATAGCTACCCGGCGCAAGTGAATCCGATTGCATCTTCTGCTCTGCTTGCTTGAGCTCGATGCGTATCGCCCCACCATCCGGCATGGCGTCGCGGGCGTTGACGACAAGATTAAGGAGGGCCAGCTCGACCTGGTTGGCATCTGCCAAAACCGGTGGGAGGTGCTCGCTCGCGGCCACTTCTACGACGGTGCGAGATCCGACCGAGCGCTGCAAGAGATCCTTCATATCTGCGACAAGTCCAGTCAGATCTACTGGGCAGACCTGGAGATCCTGTCGTCGAGCGAAGGCAAGTAGACGCTGGGTGAGCGAAGCGCCGCGCTGCGCGCCCTGCAGCGCGCCGTCGATCAAACGGGTCGCTTTGGCATCACCAGCCACATGCCTACGGAGAAGTTCAAGGTTGCCAAGCACGGCCATCAGGAGGTTGTTGAAGTCATGGGCGACCCCGCCCGTGAGTTGCCCGATGGCTTCCATCTTTTGGGCCTGCCGGAGCTGCTCTTCGGCTCGCTCGCGCTGACTGACTTCGGCCAGTACAAGCCGGTGCGCCTCCTCTAACTCGCGCGTGCGCTCCGTCACGCGCTCCTCGAGCATCTCGTTGAGATGACGCTGCTGCTCTTCGGCCCGAAGCCTCTCCGTGATGTCGGCTGCCACTCCGACCAGTTTGAGAGGCCGGCCCACGCGATCACGGTGGAGTTGCGCGCGAATTTCTAACCCATGGATGGAGCCGTCGGGCCAGATAACGCGGTAGGAAATAGCATAATCGACACCCGTCTCGAATGCATTGCGCACAGCTTCCTGCATGCGCGTCACATCGTCAGGGTGGATAGCCTTGATCAAATCGTCATAGGTCAGGTCATCTTGGGGACTGCACCCGAGAATTCTCCTGAACGTCGATGAGGTCGTCAGCACTCTCGTTCCGAGATCCAGCTCCCACGTCCCCAGTCGGCCAGCCTCCAGTGCCGTTTCAAGCCGGCGTTCCCCTTCATCGAGCGCCTCCATGCGGGCACTTGCTTCATATTGGCGGCGTCGAGCGCGCATCGCGGACCGCGCAACGCTGATAAATGTCGTCGGGTGGAAGGGCCGCTCGATGAAGCTGACATTACCGAGGGCTTCGGAAAGCCGCGCGGCGGCGGGATTGCGCTCTGGGCCGCCGCCACGCGCCGTCAGAATAATGAATGGAAGGTCGGACCAGCTTGGCTGGGTCTCGATCCATGATACGAGTGGACGCAGGTCGGCCGACCGGAGGGCTTCTTCGGTGACGACCACAAAGACCGTGTCTTCCCGCAATTCCGCGACCAGGTTGCCCAGCGAAGGGGCAACATTGGCGACGATTCCTGCATCCAGCAGCAGGGATGCAGCGATCTTCGCGTCACGGCCCAGCGGGGCGTGGACCAGGGCAATGACATCACGCTCAGGAATCGCTGCCATCCTCGTTAAGTTTTCGAAGCAGGGAGTGACCGCCCCCAATCAACTCGGGAACCCCACGTAAAATCCCCTGGAACCCGGATAGCGGCTCTCCCAGCGTTAGTCCGTTACTGCCAATCCTGTATTCCCGGATCGTATCCTCATGCTGGCCGGTCCGCTTCTTGATCACCGAAATCGCCCTACGAACGCGACCTTCCGCCTCGAAGTAGCGCAGCAAGATGACAGTGTCGGCAAGGTACGTCACGTCTACAGGCGATTTCATGTCGCCGACAAGACCGTGCTGCGCTACTGTGAGAAACGTATTGGCGCCTTGCCTGTTGAGATACTGCAGCAACTCGTGCATGTGCAGGATCAATGCGTTTTCCTCAGGCATGGCAGCCTGATATCCGTTGATGCTGTCGATCACGACCGTGGTGGCGTTGAAACTCGCGACCCTGTCTCTGACGCGGTGGGCAAACTCGCCGGGGGAAAGTTCTGCGGCATCCACCTGCTCGATATGGATGAGTTTTTGATCGCGCAACGTTTCCAGGTCGAGGCCCATTTCCTTCGTCCTGGCAAATAGCAGGCCAAGTTCTTCGTCAAATACGAATACTGCTGCCCGCTCTCCGCGTCGGATCGCAGCTTCGACAAACTGCAGAGCGACAAGGCTTTTTCCGGTGCCAGCGGGTCCAATCAGCAGTGTGCTGGAACCGCGCGCAATGCCGCCTCCAAGAAGATCGTCGAACGCGCTGATGCCACTTGCCAAAAGAGACCGTTCAAATCCCGACTTGTGTTCGACAGCGCGCAGACGTGGGAAAACGGAGACCCCGCCAGTTTTGATAACGAAGTCATGATAGCCGCCACGATAGGCCTGGCCGCGGTATTTCAGGACCCGAAGTCGACGACGTTCAGATCCGTAGTCCGGGGCCAGCTGCTCCAGGTGGATCACGCCATGCACAACGCTGTGGACGGTCTTATCCATTGCGTCGGATGTCATGTCGTCAAGGAGCAAGACCGTCGCGTCGGACCGAGAGAAAAAGTGCTTCAGTGCAAGGATCTGCCGACGGTAGCGTAGTGAACTTTGCGCAAGAAGCCGGATCTCAGAGAGACTGTCGATCACCACGCGGTGTGGCTTAACCCGCTCGAACGCTTCGAAGATGAGCTTTGTCGTCTCACCGAGCTCCAGGTCCGAGGAATAAAGAAGGCTTTGTTGCTGATCGGCGTCAAGGAGGCTTTCTGGTGGAACGAGCTCAAAGATCTCCACCTGATGACCGATCTCTTTCCCATGCGACAGGGCGCTGTCACGTAGTTCTTCTTCGGTCTCCGAAAGAGTGATGTAAAGACAGCGCTCGCCGATGTGGGCGCCCTCCAACAAAAACTGGAGGGCGATCGTCGTTTTACCCGATCCGGGCGCGCCTTCGAGCAGAAACACGTGACGGCGCGACAGTCCACCGAACAGAATATCGTCCAGTCCCTCTACCCCTGTCCTTGCTTTTGCTCCTAAACTATCCGTCATACATCCTCCGGTTCAGCGTTTGATATAGGATAAATGCGCCTATCTTCTAAGGGGGGAGACGTCGAAACCCATAGATTCGTTCCGCCGCCGGGTGCGATCGGAACCCTCAGCGGCTTGAGCACGCGCCCGTTGCTATGCTGGACTCCGAAATCATAATGAAATGCCACTGAGATGATCCTGATCTTGAATTGAGACGATGGCTCCTCTGTGTCGAGGCCATACCCGTTGACGAAGGGGTGCTCCGCTAAGCGTGCGTTGAGTGTCCCAAAACTGGCACGCACAGCTCGCCGAGGGTGACCGGCTGGAAATAATCAACCGCCATCAGCACCATCGCCTCGAACTCGTAGAGGGCTGCCGTCCCTCCCCTTTTCGGCGCCGACGAGGCTCGGATCGTCTCGGCAAACCCCGGCCGGGTTCGATGCTGCCAGCCACCGGCGACCGACACGAGTTCATAGGGCCGGTCTCGCAACTCCTCGCTGAGGTCGTCAATCAGCCGAATGATGCTTCAATCTTTTCCAGTCGAGGCGAAGATCGCCGCCTCGACCCGGAGCATCCATTCCCGCCAGCGCCTCTCCCGCGGCAGGTCTTCCAGCTCCCGATCAAAAGCGTTCGCTTTCTGCCAGCGCGATAGTTCCGAGCCGGGCGCCGAGGCCGGCACGGCATCCTCCGCTAGCAGTTTGCGGATCACGGGCTCGGCGCCTCTGGTTCGTACCTTTGGAGACACCGCCAGAAGCCGCGCGGCACGGCGATCGATCTCGCCGGCGGATCGCGGCGCGGCGCCCCATTCGGCATGTCGTCTCTCCCTGCCATGTTTCCCCATGCCCTTTTCAATTCTGCAAATAATCAGTTCAAGCTAAGTCGCTCGGAGGCGGTTGGTCGCTACGATGCTTGCGATCCTAGGAATTCTAGGCATTATTACCTCGTCGCCAGTTGCTCGTATCAGCTGCGCGACCAGGCGATCGGGTTGTCACCTCTCTGACTTGGGCCCGATCGCCGACACCGCTGAGTGAGATTTTCATGACAGCCGACTACCGAGATCACTTCCGCTGCCACTCAGTCCCGAGGAACTTGCAACGGTGGAGCGGGTCCTTCGAGAGGCGATCGAGTGGCCGGCGTAGGTAGGTCTAGCCGCCAGGGGAAGGCTTGGCCGAGACACTCCTCCAGCTATTTCATCTCGGCTTTCGTGGCTGGCACCTACGGGTCAGCGGAAAGCGATGTTCGCGAAGCGAAAACCGCTCGAGCGCGACGAGGACTTTTGACCCGCTCCCTCGTGAAAGGCGTGATACTTTCCCCGCTGCTCGGAAAATTTTGGCAGGGAGAATGAAATGAGTGAAGGCCAGAAAATCGCTTTACTGGTGCTCGTCATGTCCGCTGGTGTAGGAGGAATGGTCCTTGACCACAACCTTTTCGGTAGCTTCCGGATGGGCAGCAGAACCGGCACAATTGGCCTTATCGCAATCTGCTCGGCATTTCTGTTGGGCGCAACTCTTTCCGCTCTTTATCCGGAAACGATCCGCCCGACGTAGCATTTTTCCAATAAACAGCCACGAAAGATGATAGGGCCAGCGGTTAAGGCTAAAGTCCTAAGGCACTCGGACTTAGAGCCATATGGGAAAACGGACGACAGTTTCCCACATGGCTCTCAACAGTAGGAGACGGTGTTATGAGCACCTTCGCATTGCCCACCGAAGTCGCGCCGCTTCCGCGAACCGAAGTGCAGACGATCCATCAGGAAGGCAAGACTGCCGCCAAACTCGGGCAGGCTATCGTAGTATCTCCGTATCTCTTCGATGATGAGCGCCAAGCGATCTGGCTGGGGGGCTATCGATCATTTCTACGGCAAGCCCTAACCTCAGACGAGCCGAGTCGTTGTTAGAACGCCGCGCAGCTTCGACCACGCTTAGGAGCGGCACATCAGGGCCGGCCCGCCGCCAGGGTTGGAGCATCTTTTGAACGTTAGACCAGCTTGATAGCGATGCCCGATAGCTCGACGGCGAAGACATCGCGCATTTCCAGGTGAAGATGCTTCTGTGAAGCGCCTATCGTGATCCATACGGGACGACCGCCGAGCAATTTCATTTTTTGAAATTTCACGACGTGCTGGCCTGAGGACACGACCCAAACGTTCATTCGAAATGACCTGCCGGAGCTGATTTTCTCGGTTGCCGCAACCCGCATCGCATTCGCCTTCAACGTGTTTCGAGTATTGAGCACTTCGGTTAGCAAACTCTGAATGTGACGCGACGATCGGCGGCGGGGTGGGAGAAAATGCTAGGAAGGCTGCATGGATTCTATCGTTATTGATCCCTTCCCTTCTGCCGACGATTTGAACAAGCTCTGGCTGGAAGCATGGAGCACGCCTCCAAGCCACGACTTCCAGAACATCCTTTCACGTAGCCTTGCTCATATCGGCGCCTATGTCGACCAAGGCTTAGTCGGCTTCGTCAACGTGGCTTGGGATGGCGGTGTTCATGCTTTCATCCTCGATACTGGCGTATCGCCTAGGCTCCGCAGACAGGGCATTGCGACCAGGATGATTCAGGAAGCAAGACAGGCCGCTCGTGATCGAGGTGCGGTCTGGCTGCATGTCGATTTCGAACCACATCTCATCTCGTTCTACCGCGGATGCGGCTTTGCGCCGACAGAGGCGGGACTGGTCCGTTTGCGATGGTAGGGCCAGCGAAGCCCAGGCATAGGAACGATTTTAGGAGTTAGATTGTTTTTGCGTCTGATCTGCTCAAAGCGAAAAGGTGTCGCATGCCCAGGTATTTCTTTGACATCGTCAACGGCCAAGGCCCGATGCGCGACGACGAAGGCGTTGAACTGCTGGATCCTGAAACTGTAAGGAAAGTAGCTGCCAGGATCGTGTCGGATCTGGCACGAGATGAGATGCCGGGCGAGCAGGCGGTTGAGATCACAGTGAATGTCCGCGATGAGAGCGATCGTAAAGTATTCATCGGGAAGATGCACTTCGCGGGACAGTGGCAGAGCTAATGAGTCCGGCAGGCCGGCTTATCGGAATTGTAACGCAGGTCGCTACCGAGGCACGAAAATCCGTCTTCGATTGAGTTGATCGAACTTCAAGCTGTGGGAGCCCTTTGCCTTGATGAGGCCACTAAAAAACAGGAGAGCATCAGCTGGGGAAATCGCTTATCGCATGACCAAGGTAGAGCGACCGGGTTGCAAGGGTTACCGATAACCCAGTGCTCTTATCTGAAGACCGAGGAAGCGCACTTAGCCGCGTGGTTGCGCGGCTTTCATGCGGTTTAGTACTGCGCTCGAGGCTTCCTCAGAAACTGTCCTCCGCGAGACTATAGCTGGAGAAGATTCGCCGGGACGAACGTCAGCAGCCGGGCGCCGCACCGGTTGCCCGCGACGTCGAGCTGCCGAGAATGCTGACAGTTTCCAGATATGTCGGCTGTCGGCGATAATAGCTGTTAGTCGGCGCGCAACCATTAGAGCAGACCTTAGCAACAGTCCCGACAATCGCAACGGCAACCAGTGCTGCTGCGGCTTGGTTCTGTAGCTGAACCATGGTCAGACACTCCGCCTATTGACGCGTCGGCGGATCAACCCGGTGATTATCTGCTGCGATAGCTGGATCCTGCGTTTCAAGAGCGTCCGAGAGAGGTTGACCTTCGGCACCTGGCGCGGGTTTTACGCCATTTCGGTGGTCGAGGTTGAGCAGCTCGCTAATGCGAGCGAAAGCGAACCGGCAGACGCAAGCCGCGCGACGCTGCACGGTAACCGCCCGATTGGCACCGCCTGCCGCTTAACGGCCTGATCGACTAAGACACGTGTTTAACGACGTCGTTAGCGACGTGTCTTATGCGGGTATTGCGATGCGCGTCGAAATTCTTGGGCAAGAG
>NZ_JAHYCB010000014.1 GCF_019430945.1 Neorhizobium populisoli
TCAGAATGAACGCCTTCTGGGCGTCCGAAAACTTCGATGCCTTCATCACTTCCGCTCCTGTTCCCAGCCGGGAATTTAACGCGGAAAACTCCAGTTATGAACGATCCAGTTTTTGGGGATCAGAGCACGCAGATTGTTGGCTGGATCAAGGATATAGTTTCTCTTCCCTACAACTCTCCGGTTCGCCGGGAGCGGCAAAGAATGATGTTCCGATGGAATGATGAGGATAGGCTACTGCGGCTCTATTAAATCTAATAACAACCGCAGCTCTCTATTTCTCAGATGCCCTTTAGTGTCTTGAAAACATCCGCAAAAGCCGTGCCCTTGCGATAAAACACCGGCGGCTCTCCGATCGGGGAGACAACCGTCACGTCCTGCCCACCGGCAAATTCTTCCCCGCTCCAGACATGCACCCAATCGGCCCCTTCCGGCAGATAGACCACCCGCTCACCTTGAGCCGCCTGCCACACGGGCGCGACCAGCAGATCGGCGCCGTAGAGATAGGCGTCCTGCACCGCATAGGTCTTCGGATCACCCTCGTAGTGCAAGAACAGCGGCCGCTGAACCGGCAGACCCGTCGCCGCGGCCTCCTTGGACAGCGTCTTCAGATACGGCGCCAGATGCACATAAATCCGCGTCATCTGCGCGAAATGCGCCAGCACATCCGGGTCCTGATCGATCTGGATATTGTCCCGCGGCCGGTTGCCCTCGTGACTGCGCATGACCGGCGTAAACGCCGCCATCTCCGCCCAGCGCATCAGCAGTTCCGGTGTGCGGACATTGCCGAACAGGCTCGTGTAACCGCCGATATCCGAATGATGGTAGGCATTGCCGAGCAGACCGGATGACAGCGCCGCGCACATCACCGTCACCAGCCCGTCATGGCGCGAAAAATCCACCGACTGGTCGCCGCCCCAGAGCAGCGGGCAATGTTTCTGCACGCCGGTAAAGCCGGCCCGCATGAAAAACAGCGCCTCACCCGTCTTGCCACGGCTTTCCACGGCCTTGGCGTTCACCTCGGCCCAGAGCGTTGGCCAGGCATTGTGCATCAGCTTGGCGTCGATACCGTTCGAAAGCTCCACGTCGATCGGCAGGTACTCGCCGAAATCGGCCATCCAGCCGGAAAGCCCGAAGTCCAGCATTTTTCGGCCGATCACCTCTTCGGCAAACCAATCGGCCGCGTCCGGGTTGGTGAAATCGACCACGCCGCAATCGAATTCGCCGAAATCGACGATCGCCGTGCGGCCAAGCTGGTCCTTGGCGAAATAACCGGCCGCTTCCGCCTCTGGAAACAGAGATCCATCAACGCAAAGATAGGGGTTCACATAACCGAGGAACTTGATCCCTTCCGCGTTCAGCCCGGCGATCTTGTCGCGAAGGCCAGGATAACGGGTCTCGTTCGCTTGCCAGTCCCAGAACAGCCGAGATCCGAACGAGGTCTGGCGAAGCCCGACCCAATCTTCGCACCAGAGGCCGGAAACCTGCACGCCGGCAGCGCGCATCGTCTCCAATCGTGTGAAAGAATTCTCGCCGTCCTTCAGTCCGATGATCGCCCCGCCATAAACCCAGTCCGGCAGTTCCGGCTGGCGGCCGAAACGCAAAGAAAGCTGCTCAACGAGCTCGATGAAGTTAGGCGCAGACGTCAGTTCGATCCGCTCCGGCACTTCCCATACTTCGATCTCATGAAACGTCTTGCGGCGGAAATCGAAGACGGAATAGGCCGTCGTTTCCACATGCAGCGCATAACGCAGCGAGGAAACATAGGTCGGCTGCGGATAATTAGTGGTGTAATAGTCGCCACCGGCCTTCGCCATGTCGGACTTGAAGGTGATCTCGGTCGACTTGTCGCGCCCGACGCCGGGCTCGGACGTCCAGAGCGGAAACCGCCTTCCGCGCATGTCGAAATAGGACATCTGCTCGCCGCCGCCCCAGACATGTTCGTCGTTTTCGGCATGAATGCGGATCCAGAAGCGATTGATGCTCTCGTCCAGCGAGCGGAAATGGATCGATGTGCCGGCGACCGTCATCTCCAGCCGCGGTGCCCGCCCTTCGGATTCGGAGAAGGTGACAGTCTGCCCCTGCACAACCGCATGTTTCAGCGCGCTGCGCTCGGTGACATAATCCTCGATCTCGAAATTGCCGCGATACATATCCATCCGCTCCTGCCCCTGGCCGACGAAGATCGCGGGCGAGGCGGTGCTGTGGCGGAGGATGGTCCGGCCGTCGATGGAGAGGGAAAAGCCGTCTGGCGTGGTTTCGAATTTCATCTTTCGGGCACTCAGATCCATCGATTTACCTCAAGCGTGACACGTAGCGAGCCACGGCGTGGTCGAACCATGTACGGGAAACTTCTGCGGTGGCGCCGTCCTGCGCCTGGCTGACACGCAGCACGTGGGCGATCGGGGCGCCGGGCTTCTGGCCGAATTCCGGCGGCGCCCAGTCGGGCACGGAATCGAGATCGATCCGATCTTCGGCGCGCACGATCCAGAGATTGAGCCGGGTGCGATAGAAGAGGTAGAGCGATTCCGACAGGTCTTCCTCGACCACTTTCTGCGCATAGGAACCGTCGAGCCAGATTTCTTCGATCGCCGCCACCTGGCCGGAAAGCCGGCGGATGCGTCGAATGCGATGCCCTTCCGGCGAGAAACCGAATTTCGGCAGGTCCTTCGGTTTGTCGAGCCGGGTCACATCAATGACCTCGGCCGTCGGCAGGCCGCCGCCCTGGATCAGTTCCAGCCGGAACATCGCGTAGACGCTCTTCGGATCGCTGATGGCGCGAATATAATTGCCCGATCCCTGCACCCGCTCCAGAAGACCGCGGGTCTGCAGCTCCGCCAGCGCCTTGCGCAACGTGCCGACGGCGATGCCGAGCTGGTTCGCCATATCCCGCTCCGGCGCCAGCTTTTCGCCATCCACCAGCCGTCCGGCCGCAATGTCGCGCACAAGAAGTTCGGTGATCTGCAGATAGATGGGCAGGCTGCCCGGACGGCTTTCCAAGATAGAGCGGCCCCTCCTCCAGGGCGTTCGCCGCATCGGCCCGAAAATCGGAACTGATTTTCGGAAAGCACGATGCGCCAGTCAAAAACTTGGAGCGTTTTATGCGTGCCCATTTGGGCATGCGGCGCTCCAAGGAAAAATTGATACACCATTGATCTACACGATTTCAGATGTTATGCAAGTCATCACTGACGGAGTTGAGGAGAATTCGATGACCATTGTGCCCGTAACGTCGCCCGATCTCGATGCGGCGGAAGTCTCGTGGTTTGCCGCCCTCTGCTCCGATGACTACGCCTATCTCGGCGTGCCGGACGGTGCGTTGAAATCGAGCTGGGAACACTGCTCGGATATCGTGAAGCGCACCGAGGAGCTGGGCTTCTGCAACATCCTCTGCCCGTCCTCCTATCAGGTCGGTCAGGACACGCTGAGCTTCGTCGCGGCTGCTTCTCAGGTGACCGACAGGATCAACATGCTGGCCGCCATTCGCTGCGGTGAGATGCAGCCGATCATGCTGGCCCGCACGGTCGCCACGCTCGACCATATGCTGAAGGGCCGCTTGACGCTCAACGTCATCAGCTCGGACTTCCCCGGCGAAGTCGCCGACAGCGCCTTCCGCTATCGCCGCAGCCATGAAGTGGTGCAGATCCTCCGTCAGGCCTGGACGCGCGACAAGATCGACCACGAGGGCGAGGTCTACAATTTCAAGGGCGTCAGCACTGAACCCGCCCGCCCCTACCAGCAGAACGGCGGCCCGCTTCTCTATTTCGGCGGCTATTCACCGGACGCGCTCGAACTCTGCGGCGCCCAATGCGACGTCTACCTGATGTGGCCGGAAACCAAGGAACAGCTTGCCGAACGCATGAAGGCCGTCCACGCCCGCGCCGAAGCGCATGGCCGCACGCTGGATTACGGCCTGCGCGTCCACATGATCGTCCGCGACACGGAGCAGGAAGCCCGCGAATATGCCGAGCATCTGGTTTCCAAGCTCGATGACGAATACGGCCAGCTGATCCGCGCCCGTGCCCATGACAGCAATTCGCTCGGCGTCTCGCATCAGGCCAAGGCCCGCGAACTCGCCGACAAGTTCGGTTATGTCGAGCGGCATCTCTGGACCGGCATCGGCCGCGCCCGCTCCGGCTGCGGCGCCGCTCTCGTCGGCTCCACCGACCAGGTTCTTTCGGAAATCGAGGCCTATCAGAAGATGGGCATCCGCGCCTTCATCTTTTCCGGCTATCCGCATCTCGACGAGGCGGAACATTTCGGCCAGAAGGTGCTGCCGCAGCTGAAGACCTGCTCGCTGCCGCACGCCTACGGCCGCGTCCCGGCCGAAACACCCGCAACCCCGCTCGGCACAGGGAAACGTCAGTAATGGACCGCATTCAACTTTCGCCCGAACTCGAAGTCAGCCGCCTCGTTTACGGCCTGTGGCGCATCGGCGACGATGCCGATACCTCGGCCAAAAACGTTCAGGCCAAGGTCGAAGCCTGCCTCGAGCAGGGCATCACCACCATGGACAATGCCGATATCTATGGCGGCTACACCGCTGAAGCGATCTTTGGTGCGGCAATCAAGGCCTCGCCTTCGCTGCGTGAGAAGATCGAGATCGTCACCAAATGCGGTATCGTCGCCCCCGCCGGCCGTCACTCGGCCAAGCGCGGCAAGCACTATGATACCAGCGCCGAACACATCATCGCATCGGTGGAGGCCTCGCTCAGTGACATGGCGACCGACTATGTCGATCTCCTGCTGATCCATCGCCCGGATCCGTTCATGGACCCGGACGTGACCGGCTCGACGCTCGATGCATTGGTCGAATCCGGCAAGGTGCGCGCCGTCGGCGTCTCCAACTTCCGCCCCTGGGATTTCTCGCTGCTGCAGTCTTCGATGGAGCAGACGCTCGTCACCAACCAGATTGAACTCAGCCTGCTGGCGACCGACGCCTTCACCAATGGCGATCTGGCCTATCTGCAGGAACGGGCGATCGCCCCGATGGCATGGTCGCCGCTCGGCGGCGGCTCGCTGTTCAAGAACGCCGCGCTGATGGCTATCCTCGAGCGCATCGCCTCCGAACAGGGCGTCGATACCGCTGCCGTGGCGGTTGCCTGGCTGCTCGCCCACCCGGCCAGCATCCTGCCGGTGCTCGGCACCAACAATCTCGACCGCATCAAGACGATCGGCGACGCCGCCAAGGTGTCTATAGACCGCGAGACCTGGTTCGAACTCTACACCGCTGCGATTGGCAAGCAGGTACCATAAGGGGATAAAATGACGATATCCGCCGACACCACCCATGCCCACAACGAGAATGTCTTCATTCCCGATGCAACGACCGCCCGGCATTATCGCACGGCGCTCGGCGCGTTCACGACGGGGGTGACGGTGGTGACGGCGAAAACGCCGGCCGGGCCGATCGGCATGACGGTGAACAGTTTCACCTCCGTGTCGCTCGACCCGCCGCTGGTCCTCTGGTCTCCGGCGAAAAGCTCCTCGCGCTACGCAGCATTTACCGGGGCCAGCCATTTCGCCATCCATGTTCTGAGCGCCGACCAAGACCTGCTCAGCGCCCGCTTCACCCGCGGTGGCCTGGGCTTCGACGAGCTGCACTGGCTCGACAATCTCGAAGGCGTGCCGGTCATTCCCGGCACACTCGCCCGCTTCGAATGCGAACTTGCCTCGATGCACGATGCCGGCGACCATACGCTGATCCTCGGCCGTGTGCTGCGCGCCGCCCATCGCGAGGGCGATCCCCTGTGTTTCTCGCGCGGCACGTTCGGCCGTTTTCAGGGCCATTGAGGCCGAAAAAATATTGACCGGCGGTTAGGTCGGGCCTACGCAGGAAGCCACCATTTCCAGCATCGACAGGCCCTCCATGACCATCATCAGACCGGATATCAGCGCCCGTGCCGCGGCAGCGCCGCGCAGTGGCATTGGCGAAATCGTCACTTACGCACGAGGCCGCGAAAACCTGATGCCGCTCTGGATCGGCGAAGGCGACCTGCCGACGCCGGACTTCATCACCCGTGCCGCAAGCGAGGCGCTGTTGGCCGGCGAGACCTTCTACACCTGGACGCAAGGCATCCCGGCGCTGCGCGAGGCGATCGTCCGTTATTACCAGCGCCACTATGGCAAGAACCTCTCGACCGACAATATCTATGTCACAGGCTCCGGCATGCAGTCGATCGTGCTGGCCATCCAGACCGTCGCCTCCGCCGGCAACGAGATCATCTATCTCTCGCCCGCCTGGCCGAACGTCGTCAACGCCATCACGGTATCCGAAGCCAAGCCGGTCACCGTCGAGCTCGGTTTTGCCGACGGTCGCTGGGTGCTCGATATCGACCGCCTCGAAGCAGCGATCACCCCGAAGACCAGCGCGCTGTTCATCAACTCGCCCTCCAACCCGACCGGCTGGACCGCAAGCCATGAAGACCTAAAGGCCGTTCTGGCGCTCGCCCGCAAGCACGGTCTCTGGATCATCGCCGACGAAATCTACGGGCTCTATTATTTCGAAGGCAACCGCGCGCCGTCCTTCATTGATGTGATGGAACAGGGCGACCGGATCATCTTCGCCAATTCCTTCTCGAAAAACTGGTGCATGACCGGCTGGCGTGTCGGCTGGATGGTGGCGCCGGCCGAGATCGGCCAGACGCTGACCAACCTCATCCAGTATTCCACATCCGGCGTCGCGCAGTTCATGCAGAAGGGCGCCATTGCCGCGCTCGACCACGGCGACGATTTCGTCCGCACCAATATCGAGCGCGCCCGCACCTCCCGCGACATCCTCTGCGATGCGTTGATCGCCACCAATCGCGTCGAGACCCGCAAGCCGGAAGGCGCGCTTTACGCCTTCCTGAAGATCGACGGCGTCACCGACAGCCGCGACGAAGCCTTCAGGATCGTCGACCAGACGGGCGTCGGCATGGCTCCAGGCACCGCCTTCGGCCCCGGCGGCACGGCCTTCATGCGCGCCTGTTATCTGCGCGATCCGAAGCAGATCGAGGACGCGGCCCAGCGCCTCAGCGA
This sequence comes from Neorhizobium populisoli, assembly GCF_019430945.1. GTDB lineage: Bacteria > Pseudomonadota > Alphaproteobacteria > Rhizobiales > Rhizobiaceae > Neorhizobium > Neorhizobium populisoli. Next base: position 7,018 of record NZ_JAHYCB010000014.1, read on the forward strand.
TTACATCCGCAGCCGGTAATTCCGGCTGCCGGTCGATCAGGAATTTTGGAGGACGACATGACTTTCAGCTTCAACTATCCCTATTCCGTAGAGCGCGTCCCGGTTTTCGCCCGCAACATGGTGGCGACCTCACAGCCGCTAGCCGCGCAGGCCGGCCTTCGCATGCTGCTGAAGGGCGGCAACGCGCTGGATGCCGCACTTGCCACCGCCATCACGCTGACGGTCGTCGAACCGACCGGCAATGGCGTCGGCAGCGACGCCTTTTGCATCATCTGGGATGGCAAGGAGCTGCATGGCCTCAACGCCTCCGGCCGTTCGCCGGCCGGCTGGAGCCCGGAGCGGTTCGGCGGCAAGATCCCGCAGCGCGGCTGGGAAAGCGTCACCGTGCCGGGCGCCGTTTCCGCCTGGGTCACTCTGTCCGAGCGTTTCGGCAAGCTCGCTTTCGCCGATCTTTTCGAGCCCGCTATCCATTATGCACGCTACGGCTTCTCGGTTTCGCCGCGCATTGCGACGCTCTGGAAGATCGGGGCTGAAAACCTGAAGAACTATCCGGGCTTTGCCGACCACTTCCTGAAGGGCGGCCGCGCGCCGGCTGCGGGCGAAACCTTGGTCAACGAAGACCTCGCCAAAACGCTGGAAGCGATCGCCGCCACCAAAGGCGCTGCCTTCTATACCGGCCAGCTCGCCGAAAAGATCGCCGCCTTTGCCAAGCGGCATGACGCGGTCCTGACCGTGGACGATCTTGCCGCCCATACCAACGACTGGTGCGGCACCGTCTCGGCCCGTTTCCGCGGCGTAGACCTGCACGAAATACCGCCGAACGGCCAGGGCATCGCCGCCAGCATGGCCGTCGGCATTCTCGAACATACCAATATCGAGAATTACGAGGTCGACAGCGTCGAGGCGATGCACCTGCAGATCGAGGCGATCAAGCTCGCTCTGGCAGACGTCGACCGCTTCGTCGCCGATCCGAAATACATGTCGGTCTCGCCGGAAGCCCTGCTCGACCCGACCTATCTCGCCGGTCGCGCCAAGCTGATCGACATGACCAAGGCCGGCGAACCCGGCGCCGGTGCCCCGAAGGCCGGCGGCACCGTCTACCTGACCACCGCCGACGAAAACGGCATGATGGTGTCCTATATCCAGTCCAACTATGCGGGCTTCGGCTCCGGCATCGTTATTCCCGGCACCGGGATCCACCTGCAGAACCGCGGCTTCGGCTTCACCGCCGAAAAGGGCCATCCGAACGAGGTCGGCCCCAACAAGCGGCCGTTCCACACCATCATTCCGGGCTTCGTGATGAAGGACGGCGCACCGCTGATGAGTTTTGGCGTGATGGGCGGGCCGATGCAGGCGCAGGGCCACACCCAGATGGTGGTGCGCACCGCCGTCTACGGCCAGAACCCGCAAATGGCGAGCGATGCCCCTCGCTGGCGTTTCGTCGAGGGCCGCAAGGTTGCCGTCGAACACACCATGCCGCAGTCAACCATCGACGGTCTTGCCGCCCTCGGCCACGAGATCAGCCAGGATTCGCCGGACAACAGCTTTGCCTTCGGCGGCGCCCAGCTGATACACCGTTTCGGCGATGGTTATGTCGGCGGCTCCGACCATCGCAAGGATGGCGCGGCACTCGGCTTCTGATTCTGCGAGGCCTCGAGGCATGATCAGAATTCTGCTGACCTTCGCCGTCATCCTGAACAACATTGCTCCCGCCCATGCCGAAGACCCCGCGGTCGAGGCCTGGGCCAAGGAGAAATGTGTGCGTTACGAACGCGCCTGGAACCGGGCCAAGGACTTCGTCGGGCCGAACGGCATCAGCCGGGAATTCATCGAGGGCAACGAAAAGTTCATTGCAGACGGCTGTTCCAGCGGAGCCGACATCTGCCCGCGCTCGGTGGAAGAGATCAAGCTCGCCAATGTGCTGACCATGGCCGCGATGAATTTCGGGACGGCCAGCAGCTTCCTGCCGTTCGTGTGTCGGCAGCGGTAACGGCCATATTAACGGGGATACCCCGCCATACCCCCCTCTGCCCTGCCGGGCATCTCCCCCTCAAGGGGGGAGATCGACTCGCGGCGCGATCTTTCCGTCACATCTACCGTTTACTGTGCAGCAACCGAGGGGCACCACTACAGCAGCGCCAATTGCTAAGTTTATTGTCTGGGGAAGCCAGTGCCCCCAGCCAATCTCCCCCCTTGAGGGGGAGATGCCCGGCAGGGCAGAGGGGGGTATCACACGGAACAACCGGCAACCCACATCTACCCAAACCGCTCAGCCCTGCGCTTACGCTTAAGGCGTTCGTCGCTGCAATCGATCCGCTGGATCGATTGCTCGGCTTAAGCCGAACCGATCACTCCTCAAACCCATCCGGAACCGCCGCCATGCCGCGCCCGCCGGAGATGATCTCACGCTTGCCCACGTGGTTGGCCGGGCCGACGAGACCCTCCTGCTCCATCCGCTCCACCAGCGAGGCAGCCCGGTTATAGCCGACGGAAAGCCGGCGCTGGATATAGGAGGTCGAGCACTTGCGGTCCTTCATGACCACCTTGACGGCCTTGTCGTAAAGATCGTCGCCGTCTTCCGCGCCAACCGCGCTCTTGTCAAATACGGCTTCCTGCGGCACCGCCTCATCGTCATCGGCGTCATCCTCGTCCTCGGTCACGGTGCCGAGATAATCCGGGCGGCCTTGGGTCTTCAGGTGACGAACGACCAGTTCCACTTCCGCATCCGAGACGAACGGGCCGTGGACACGTGAAATGCGCCCGCCGCCAGCCATATGCAGCATGTCGCCCTGGCCGAGCAGGTTTTCCGCACCCTGTTCGCCGAGAATCGTACGGCTGTCGATCTTCGAGGTGACCTGGAAGGAGATGCGGGTCGGGAAGTTCGCCTTGATCGTGCCGGTGATGACGTCGACGGACGGGCGCTGCGTCGCCATGATGACATGGATACCGGCGGCACGCGCCATCTGTGCCAGACGCTGCACGGCGCCTTCGATCTCCTTGCCGGCGACCATCATCAGGTCGGCCATTTCGTCGATGATCACGACGATATAAGGCATCGGCGACAGGTCGAGTTCCTGTTCCTCGTAGTTGATTTCACCCGTCGAGCGGTCGAAACCGGACGGCACGGAAACGGTGATCACCTCACCCTTTTCGCGGGCCTGCGCAGCGCGCTGGTTATAGCCGTCGATATTGCGGACGCTGAGGCGCGACATCTTGCGATAACGATCCTCCATCTCGCGCACCGCCCATTTCAGAGCCAGAACGGCCTTCTTCGGGTCGGTCACGACGGGAGTCAGCAGGTGCGGAATGCCGTCATAAACGGAGAGTTCCAGCATCTTCGGATCGATCATGATCAGGCGGCATTCTTCCGGGCGAAGCCGGTAGAGCAGCGACAGGATCATCGTGTTGATGGCGACCGACTTGCCCGAGCCGGTGGTGCCGGCGACGAGCAGATGCGGCATCTTGGCGAGTTCGGCGATCACCGGTTCGCCGCCGATCGTCTTGCCGAGGCAGAGCGCCAGGCGATGCTTGGTTTCCCAATAATCCTCGCACTCGATGAGCTCGCGGAAATACACCGTCTCGCGGGTGGTGTTCGGCAGTTCGATGCCGATGACGTTGCGGCCGGGCACGACCGCGACGCGCGCCGAAAGCGCCGACATGGAGCGGGCGATATCGTCCGAAAGGCCGATGACGCGCGAGGATTTGACACCCGGTGCCGGCTCGAATTCATAGAGCGTCACGACCGGACCCGGACGCACGTCGATGATTTCGCCGCGCACGCCAAAATCTTCGAGAATGCTTTCGAGCAGACCGGCGCTCTGCTGCAGGGCATCGGGCTGCATGGCCTGGCCACGCTCGCCCTGCGGCTCCTGCAGAAGCGAGATCGGCGGGAATTCGTATTCGGCAACCGGCGGACGCACGGCACGGGCGCGAGCGGGCTCCGGCTCTGCGGCAGCCGGCTGAACCACGACAGGAGCTTCGACAGGCACGGGCGCCGGAGCGGGCATCTGCACGGGCGCCCGGGCGACAGGCTTCGCACGCCTGGTATCGAGCACCGGCTTGATGAAATCGTCGATCGATTCCTCGCTCACCGTGAACTGGATGCCTGCAGGCAATTGCGGCACGTTTGTCGGCGCCATGTTCACCGGCACGACAGGCACCGGCAATGCGGGAACGATTACCGGTTCCGGTGCCCGAATGGGCTCCGGCCGGGGCGACGGGGCGATGACGACGGTGCGGGTGAGCACCTTGCGCGGCACTTCACGATAGAGATCCGTTACGGGCGCGCCGGGCTTGGCAGCGACTTCCGGTTCCGACGACGCAGGCGCGGGCTCGATGACGACCGGCCCTTCCAGCTCGAACGGCATTGCATCCCAGAAGGCGAAATCGGAAATGGCGATATCCTGCCGCGGCACCGCGGCCTTGGGCTGCTCGGCAGCAGGCTGAACCGCAACCGGCGGCACGAATCGCCGCACTTCCGGAGCGTGGTAGCGCATCGCCGCCGCGAGTTTCTGCAAGCCGGCGATCTGTTCCACGGCATTGGAATCGTAAGCGACCGAATCATATCGGGCAGACGTCAGGAAGACTTCCGACGGAATGACTTCTATCTCCTCAGTCACGGCCGGGGCCGCAACAGGCGCCGGCGATTCGGATTGTACCGGAGCCTCGACATGGGCTGGCTTGCGCGGCAGCACATTCTCCGGCGTGCGGGTGAAACGCACGTTGGGAGCGAGCCGGAAAGCCGCCTGCCAGGGGGCCTGCTCCAGCACCGGCTGATTGAAATCAGCAAGGCTTTGAGAGCGTACAGGTTGCCGCGCCGTATCGACTGCATCGTCTTCGGCGTGAGCATTTTCGGAACTCTGGGGGAGATTATTGCGTGTGAACTGCATGAGAACCGTACGAGAAACGATGAGGGCACATTAGCTCATGAAGTAGAAAATAAAGGTTAACTGCTCCTTTCGATCGGCTCACGATCGGACGATTCCGAGACGATGGTAGGAAATCGGCAACAGCGGAAATTGCCTTAGCCTCAAACCGCTTCCGTCATCCTCGGCCTTGTGCCGAGGATCCAAACCGGTGCAAAAAAGTGGGCGTGGACAGACCCTCGGGACGAGCCCGAGGGTGAGATCGAATCGGTGGCGAGGTCCGCCATGAAATCAACGGTCGGTCACATACGTTACCGAGGAGCCGAAGCCGAACCCTCTTTATAATAGGACACGTAGCTGCTGCGCAGCCGCTCCGGCGCGCCCGGATCCGCATATTTATGCAGCTCGGACATTTCCGTCTTGTTGAGGATGACGCCGACCGTCTTCGAGGCAATCTGCGGTTCGCCGCGCAGCACGGTTTCCACCGCCTTGGACGGCGTCTTGCCCCATTCGGTGACGAACACGAAACCGTCGACATAGGGCTCGAAGGCCTTCGCATCGATGACGGGGATCAGCGGCGCCAGATCCACGACGATCACATCGAAGGTTTCCTTGATGCTCTCGAGGAACTGGCTCATGCCGGAGGATGCGAGCAATTCGCTCGTATGCGCAAGCTGCTTGCTGCGCGTCGTCATCGGCAGGATGGTCAGCCGCGAGCGGCGATCGACGCGTGCCGCACTCGTCCAGTTGGTCTTCTGCAGCACCACTTCGACCAGACCGACATCCGGCTCCGATGCCAGCATGCGGCTGAGGCCCGGATTGCGCAGGTCGGCATCGATGACGAGCGTGCGCACGCCGGTCGAGGCGATCAGGCCGGCGAAATTCGCCGCCACCATCGATTTCCCCTCTCCCGGCAGGCAGGAGACGATGCCGATCACCTTGCACTTGCGCTCCTGCAGCATGATATCGCAGGCGAGCTTGGCGTTGCGCAACGTCTCGGCGAAATGCGAACGCGGCGCCTCGACCGCCACCCGCATCAGGCGGCGGAAGGAGATCGGGTTGCCGGGCGGTGCGGCCGCCACTTCAGCCTCGGTCGGCTGCGGCGCAGGCTTTTCTTCGGCACTCGCACCGCTCACCATCGGCAGGTAACCGAGGAAGCGTAGGCCGAGTTTCGCCTGCACATCGTCGCCGGTGCGGAAGAACCGTTCGCGGAATTCCAACAGCGTCGCCGCCGCGCCGCCGATCATCAGGCCGAGCACGATCGACAGCGCCATGGTCAGCGTCTTGCGCGGGCTGGACGGCGCGGACGGAAGTCCGGCCTCGGAGATGACGCGCGCCTTGGCGATCGGGAACGATTGCCGCTGCGTCGCCTCTTCGAACCTGCCGAGATAGGACTGGTACAGCGTCTTCAGCGCACTCGCCTTCTGCTCCAGTTCGGCGAGCTGCACCATCGAGACATTGGCCTGCGAATTGCGGCCTGCCACCTTTTCGATACTGTCGCGCAGCGATTTTTCGCGCGAGCTCGCGACTTCGAATTCATTGCGGAAACTGCCGGTCAGCTGCTGCAGTTCGCGGAAGATCTGCTGCGCCAGCTCCGCCTTTTCGCCTTTCAGCGCCACCGCCTGCGGGTGGTCGGCGCCGAACTGCTGGATGACGCCCTGTTCGCGGTCGTTGATAGCGATATAGCGCTTGCGCAAGTCCTGGATGAGGGTGTTGTCGGTATCGCGCGCCGAAACGACGGCGTTCTGGACGGCCGTATCCGCGCCTTTCGTGATGATCGCCTGGTATTGCTGGTAACGCGCCGAAGCGGTCGCCGCATCCGCCTGGGCGACGATCAGCTGGCTGTTGAGATCGGAAAGCTGCTGCGTCGAAAGCAGCTCGCCGCGCGGCGAGATCAGATTATGCTCGGTCTTGTACTGTTCGACGGCAAGCGATGCCTGCTGCGAGCGGGTGTTGAGATCGTTCAGCCGCTCCTGCAGCCAGAGCGAGGCCTGCTCGGAGGCGTCGAAATTGGCATTCAGCTGGTCGGTCAGATAGGCGGCCGCGTAAGTACGGGCAATCGTTGCGGAAAGCTGCGGATCGGGCGACTGCACCGAAAGCGCGATGACCGAACTGCGGCCGACCCGCTCGACGCTCAACGCCTGTTGCAGGAGAGCGGCGGCCTTCTCGCGCCGGCCGAGCCGTTCCAGCTCTTCCGATGGCGGCGGAGCACCCGGTGTCAGCATGGCAACGATGCTTTTTACCGAGCTCTTGACGAGATCGACGGGCGATTGCGGCGGATCGACGAGCATGTCGTTCTGGTCGAACTTACCTTTGTCGACGACGCGCAGCGCCAGCGCCTTGGATTTCAGAATTTCCACCGCGCTCGACATGCGGTTGTCGAGCTGCTGCGCCGATTGCGCGTCCTGCTGCTCTTCGGCGTAACGCGACAGGTTTTCGTCGATCAGGATGTTGGTTGCTGCCGTATAGATCGGTTTCGCCAGCACCAGATAGGCGCCGGCCAGCGCGACGGTGACGACAAGGCAAATGGCGATGATGCCCGACCGGCGGATGGCCGCCGCCCAGAGCTTGTCGAGATCGATGAACGTATCGCTGTCCCGGGTCTCGCCCGGGAAAATCGTTCGGGGTCTGAAATTCAACTGATCCATGGGGCTCGCTTTCAGGAGCTGATATCTTCAAAACGACAGGCCCGTCCGCCTGCCCGATCAATGGTCCCAACTATTGTTGTTGTATGCTGGCGGCCCCCACCAGCCGGCGCATGCGCACGGCAATCGGCATGCGCAGGTGCCGGAGCGCCCGCGGATTTTCGATCGCCGTCTTGAGAAAACCGCCGACGGATCCTTTTTTGATCTCATCGACAAGGGTGAGAAACGATCCCGCTTCCAGGATGCTGCGGGTGCGGCGGCGCTGTGCCGCCGTCGCCTGCGCGTCGAGCTTATAGCGGGAGAGGAAAATCCTGTCGGATGCCAGCATCGCATCGAGATGGCCCTGTTCGAGCACCCGCGAAATCGATCCCTGCCGCAGGTGATAGACATATCCTGTCTCGGCCGAAACGGCGCAGCGGCCGCCGCAGGCAAGTGCGGAGGCAAGCAGGAGATAGTCCTCCCCCACCCGCAGGCTTTCGTCGAAGGCAAGACCGTTCTCGATCAGGAACGACCGCTCGAAGACAGGTTTCATATAGCCGAAATTGAAGGTCGACTGGAAAATCACGTTGGAGCCGATGAAATCGGCCAGCGTCATCAGCGGTCGCCGCTTCAGCATATCGCGCGGAAACATCGATTGCGGCGGGCCGGCATCGAAGGGAATGACGTCGATATTGTCGACGACGATCTGGGCATTCATCGTCTCCGCGCGCTCCAACATGGCCAGCATGCGGACCGGGTAGATCGTGTCGTCGGAATCGAGCACCGCGATCCACCGTCCGTTGGCTTCGGCAAAACCGGCATTGCGCGCCGCCGCCGGGCCGCCATTGACCGTCTGGGCAACCAGCCGCACCCGCTCGTCGATGCTGGAATAGGCCTCCGCGATATCCCGCGTGCCGTCCGTCGAGCAGTCGTCGACGACGATCACTTCGACCGTCACGCCGACCTGCGCCAGCGCGCTGTCGATGGCGCGCACCAGCGTGTCCTTGGCATTATAGGCGGCGACGACGAAACTGACGTCCGGCTGGGTTGCGGAAATGCTCATACGGCCTCGGTCGCTCCATATTGTCTGATTTCACGCATGCCGAGCGTACCGGAAACGGCACCGGCATGCAGCGCGGCGCGAAGCGCATACCGATTGCGGATGATCGGGAAAAAGGCGGTCAAACCTGCCGCGGCGGCGCAGAAACCGAGTTTCAGGCCGGCAATGCCCGTTTGCTTCACCCGGTTCAGCCCCGCATTCTTTGCCGCGAGGATGCGCCCATGCGTCTGCCCCGAGCGGAAGCGGCGTTTCGCGAGCCAGGTAAAACTCGCCCGCTTCTCCGGCACCTTTTCCGTCACGACGGCATGGCGCGCGAACTCGATCCGGCCGCCGGCATCCGTCACGCCGGTGAAGAAATGCGTGTCCTCGCCGCCGCTCTGGCCAAGCGCCAGCGCGAACCGGCGGCCGGCAATGGACGGCGAGCGCATGTCGAGCAGCACGTTGCAGGTATAACCGGTCCTGATCCGCCCACCGACCCAGACGGGCAGCGTCGAATGGAAATCGCCATGCCGCATCCAGCCGGCGCTCTCGCTGCCATAAACCGCCTGTACCGGGCCCAGCACCGCGTCGGCGCCGCTGTCCCTTGCCTTGGCGAACAGTTCCGCCAGCCATTGCGGATCGGCAACCTCATCGTCGTCAATGAAGGCCAGATAATCCGCCTCGCATTCCGTCAGGCAGGCATTACGGGCGATCGAAATGTTCGATTTCGGGCAATGCACGTAGCGGATCGGGAATGGCGAGGCCTGCCGCAGGCTTTCCACCAGGGCCGCCGCGCTCGGGTTCGTGTCGTTGTCGGCAACGATCAGCCGGATTTCGGCACCGTCCGGCATATCGAGCGTGAAAAGAGACCGAAGCGTCTCTTCAAGCTCCGGCCGTCTGTAGGTGCAGATGCCGATATCGATACGGGTACGCGTCATCAGGCGGTCCTCCGCGGGCGGATGCCGATCAGTTCCAGCCAGAAGCCGGCCGACCAGGCGAAATGCATGATCATTGCGGAAAGCGAGGCGAGCGGGCCGTAGGGGTTCTTCTGCCCCACCGCCAGCCAGAAACCGTAACCCAGGCAGGCCGCAGCCCAGATCGCCATCGGCACCGCGGTCCACCAGTAGAAGAGCGCCAGAAGCGCACCGATCACGACTGGCGCGACGGCAAGCGGGATAGCCTGCCTAAGCTTCGGGATGGAGCGATGTTTGATGAGGTTCTTTGCCCGGCCCCGGCCATAGCCGAGATATTGCCTGAACAGCGCCGAAGCGCTCGCCCGCGGATAATAGGTCATATAGGTTTTGCCGGTCATCCAGATGCGGAAGGCGGCAGCCCGCAGCCGGAAATCCAGCTCCGCATCCTCATTGTGGCTGAAGCTCTCGTCATAGCCGCCGACGGCTCGGAAGGCGGCGATCCGCATCAGCGCGTGATGGCCGTGATCCACCCATTCGCCACCACCGCCGGCCCGATGCTTGGAGCCGCCATTGCCGAGCTTGGAATTCTGCGCCACGGCCGTCGCCTTCTGGAACAGGCCGAAACCGACCGTCTCCATGCCGACCACGACTGAATCCGCCTGCATGGCGACCGCCTCGTCGATCAGCGCCCGGCAATAATTGTCCGGGTAATCGCCATGCGCATCGATACGGATAAGATAGTCACAGCCCTCACCAAAGCGATCGACCGCAAGATTGATCGCCGCGCTCTGGATGCGCTTGGGATTGTCGATCAGCAGCAAGTCCGGAATGTCCGAAACCAGGCCGCGCACGATCGCCTGCGTCCCATCCGTGCTGCCGCCATCGGCGACGACGATCAGCATGTCCATGCCGCCGCGCTGGCCATTCAACTTGCGCAAAAGCGGCTCGATCGTCACTGCCTCATTGAGGCAGGGAATGACGAGAAGCATCCTGATATCAGCCACTTGATCATGCGGAGACAAACGCGAAACCATACTCCACCTCTAAGACTGCACGGTTGAAACGACCGGCATCTCTGCCGGCAACGGAATGTCGGGATGTAGGGCGGCGAGCCGGGAAACAAGGGCACGACAATTCGCCGGTCCCGTCACCCACTGGCTGCGCTCGACATCTGCGAGGCGGGAGACGAGATCCGAGTAGCGAGCCTCGGTCATACCGCTGAACAGGTTTTCCAGCGTCTCCGGCGAGGCATCCTTGATCGTCGCACCAATGCCGCGGCGGCTGACGAAGCGTCCGGTCTCGGTGCCCGCAAGCGCGATCGGCACGGCGCCGTAAAGCCCGCCTTCGTAGAGCCGGTTCGGCAGGAGCCAGCTGGAATTTTGCCCTTCCTCGAAGAAATCGATCGCCCAGGTGAACTGCACGTCGCGATAGATCGCACCGAGTTCTTCCGGGTTCCGGTAGGCCCCATGAAACTCCACATGCGGCGCGGCCCGAACCATCGCGTCGAAATCGTCGAATTCACTGTAAGCCGGCCGGCCCCGCAGCACGATTTCGACTTTGCCTTCCATACGTGCAGCAAAATCGATCAGGATTTTCAGCGACTTGCGGCAGCGGATCGCGCCGAACCAGCCGATCCGCCATGGTTTGCCGGGCTGCGGCATGCGCGGGCCGGAAATGCCGGAAACGGCCTCCGGCCTCAGCGCCAGAACCTTGTTTTCGAGAAGCAGGACCGGCAGATCGAGCCCGGAGCGGGGCTTGAAGAAATTCTCGACGAAAGCCGGCGAGCTGGTGATCAGCAGGCTGGCGCGACGGCCGAAATGCCGCTGCGCCAGCCGCATCAGCTTGCCCTTCATGCCATCGTCCAGCAACAGTCGGTGGATATCGAGGCATTCGTAGACGACCGGAATATCGCGGCCGAACATCGATGCCGCGGCACCGGCCAGCGCCAGCGTTTCCAGGTTTCGGGCGATGATGACATCGGGTTTCGGAACCCAATGGAGCCTGTTTTTCAGCGTCATCCGCGCACCGACGATCGCGCCGATCCGCTGCATGAACCGCCCATCGGCCGTCTCGCCCAGCGAAACCGTCGCGACATCACGCTCGTCTGCCAGCACATTTGCGCCGCGCTCGAAGCCGGCCACCGTCACATCGGCACCGCCGGCTTTCAGCGTCAGCACGCGCCGGCGGATCGCCGCATCGGCGAGGTCATGCGCGAGATAGAGAACATTCAGACTCAAATCGTCCAACTCCTTTTACGAGCCATTCGGCTGTTCAGCAGCGTCGGGCGACGAGGCGCGGGAATGCGCCTCAGTCGAGCGTGCAGAGCACGGATTGCGGGAAGCGGCACGCCTCACCGAGTGCGGTGAAGGCGAGGCGGTCGATCGTCATCGTCGAGGGCTGGCTATAGGCGAAGGCGCCCATCCAGCTCTTCAGCGTGTCGGTGCCCCAAAGGCTGAGGAAGATTTTCTGGCCGTTCGACGGGATTTTCGCCTTGTCCGTCACCTCCTGAACGAGCTTGCCGTTCAGAAAATACCGAAGCCGATTTTCTTCCCAGATGAAGGCATAGTCGTTGAAACCCTGGTCGGCACCGCCGGCGACCGGCACCAGCTTCTCGTTATTGCCTTTAGCACCGACATACTGGTTGACCTGCACCTGACCGGTATTCTTGCCGAGCACTTCGAAATCGATCTCGTCATGCGGCTTTTTGTCGGTCGGGCCGATATAGGTGAAGAAGGCGGAGTTGAGCCCCTGGGCACCAGCCGATTTCATGCGCACCTCATAGGTGCCGTAACCGAAGCGCTGCTTGGTCTGGATTTCGCCGCAGGCATAATCCCGATCCTTGGTCTTCGCCTGCTCGAAGGTGAGCTGCAAAGCGCCGTTCTCGGCCTTCACCTGATTTTTCGACCATGTGCAGTTCTGGTGCTTGCCGTTGTTCCAGCCGTCGGACACGAACCAGAAGGAACGGTCGATACGGTCGAACTCCTCGACGAAGGATTTGCCGGTCGCACCCTCCTGCGCCAAGGCACCGGTGGCGAATGTGCCGGTTGCGAAAAGCCCAAGCGCCAATGACGTGCTTACGACCTTGAGGGTTCGTTGAATCCGCGTGGGAATCTGTCTGGCTCTCGCCATCATGTTTCACCTCTGCTGTTGCGTCAGGGCCGGCTTGCCCGCGGGGGCAAGACCGGAAGAATGGGATTTCTGGGCGGCCGCCAGCTTCGCCTTGCGGCCCCGGCTGCCGGTCAGCACCTCGTAGACGCCAGGCAGATGACGCGAGACGAGTGAATTGCTGACGACCAGAATGATGAGACTTGTGGTGACGGCCCCCAGATAGAAGACCGGATAGGCGGCATCCCCCATCACCCGGTTCCACACCATCCACAGGCCGACCAGCAGCGGATAATGGGCGCAGAAAATCCAGAAACTCAGGCTGCCGGTATTGGCGAGCCGCTGGCCGATGCTTGAGCGAATGACGAACGCGGACAACAGCCAGAAGCCGAAGGCGCCGGCCATGGACAGTGCGTTGCGGACCATATCGACAGCCCATGGGAAGTCCGGGCCGGTGCGATATTGCGCGATCGAAAGCAGCACCGCCGCAGCAACGGTAGCCGCCGTGCCAACGCCGGCAAAACGATCGATCGCCTTCAGGTCGATCCGATTGAGCGCCAGGAAGACGCCGAGCGTGAACGAGAACAGGATCGTTTTCTTCAGCACGATGACGAGCGTCAGGTTCGGCATGACCGCCAGCAGGAACAGCACGCCGAGCGTCGGCGCCGGAAAACGGCGGACCAGAAACGCCAGAACCGGCGACAACAGGAGGCAGACGATCAGATCGCGCAGGAAGTAGAGCGGGATATCGACCGGCAGGCCTTCCGTCGCAAAGGCGTAACTCAAGAACTCACGGGGGCTGGCGCTCCAGAGATCAGGGAAATAACCGATGCCCATGCCGAGGCGCTGAATAATCAGCACGACCGCCAGCAGCCCGAGATTCCACAGGAGGAACGGCAGAGCCACGGTCTTCGCCTTGGAGCGGAGCGTCTTGCCGTAATCGAACTTGTCCAAGCCCCGCTGGAACAGCAGATAGCCGGAAATCGCGCTCAGGCACGGCACGCCGACACGAAACAGGCTGTCCCCGAGGAACACCCTGAGCCAGTCGAAGAAACCATTCGGCCCGAGATAGGGGCTGGTGGCCTGATCATACGGCACATGCACGAAGACGATGCCGGAGATCAAAAGGATACGCATCAAATTGATACGGGAGGAGATGTTCTGATCAACAGTCAAACAGGTCACCCTTTTTGGGCAGTGCCTCCCGTCACCGCCGTTTCAATCAGAGCAGACTTGAGCCCGCATTAGCCCGGAAAGGATCATGCCCAGTTGGGGGTAAAATGTGGCGGCGCAGCAAATAACGGTGCCGAGATAGAATAACCGGCTGCCTGAGAAAGGTTTTTCGAACCGATCACAAACCCGTCACAGGCTCATGATTTCAAGGCGATTGGCGTCGTCGCCTCATGCTGAATTGCTGCATCGCAACAAGCCGAAAAAAGATTGCCCGAAATCCGCGAGCAGACCAAAGACCCCGTTACCGTTTTACCGCCGACAGCCCGATCTCTGCCGAACTGTGGCAACATTGGGGCAAACTTGCGACATATTCAGGCGGCCATATCAGGCGACTGATACCGCATCCGCTGCGCCACGCCGTTTGACGATCTGGAAAATTTTCCGCAGAAGCGCCCGCTCGGTGATCAGGAACAGCAGGCCGTAGATCACGCCGCCCACCGCCGCACCCGCCAGCACTTCGAGATACGGGTTGGTCAGCCGCTCGGCAAACACATGCAGAAAGGCGCGCACGCCGAGCGCCATGACAAAAGCGGTGATCATCGACCGGCTGCTAACGAGTAATCCGCGCAGGAACGGGATCTCGTCGACCCGGAAGACCGCCCAGGAATAACCGATCAACGTGATCGCGTTGACGACGCAAAGCGCCACCATCGCATCGACCAGATCGCCGTAATAGGCGGCACCGGCAATCGCCACGGTCGTCGCGACGGCCCGCAGGACCGCCGACCAGAACAGAACCCGGCCATGACCGGTGCCCTTGAGATAGGGGATGAACGTGCTGCAGGGCGTGACAATGCCCTTCGACAAAGCCAGCAATCCGAGCACCGGCCAGGCATAGGCCCATTGCGGCCCGAACAGAACCAGCATCGCCGGCTCGGCAATTGCCCAGAGCCCGAACATCGCCGGCGCCAGGATGACGGTCGTCACCTGCGTGCTCAGCATCAGCGCGTCGGAACGTCGCTTGCGGTCATTGCCCATCAGGCTGAAGGCCGGGAACAGCACGCCCATCACGGCCGAAAGCACGACCTGGTTCGGAATGCTGGCAAACCGGTTGGCGGCCGAATAGGCGCCGGCATCGGCAATGCCGAGCATCCGCGCGATCACCACCATCGGCGCCTGGAAAGTGACGAAATTGGCGATCTCCGAACCCATCAGCCCCGAACTGAACCGGAGCAGCGGCCCGACCTTGCGCGGCACGAGCACAAAACGCGGCATGTAGCCGGTCACGAAATAAAGTCCGACGAGCCTGATCAGCGCCGCCGAAAAAAGCTGGAAGACCAGCGCCCAGACGCCGAAGCCGAAAAAGGCGAGCAGCAGCGCAATCAGCGCCGCGCTACATTCCGACACGGTACTGAGCACCGCGTCCTTGCTGAAATTCATCTGCCGGGCGAGCAGCGAATAGGCCACGTCACCGGAAAGCTGCAGCGGAATGAGCAGCGCCATGATCTGCAAAAGGCCCGCACTTCCGGGCGCTCCCATCATGATCGCAAGGTCGGTGGCACCGAAGAAAAGCACCGCCGCCATCAGGCAGGACATGGCGAGATTGGCCCAGAAAACCGTATGGACGGTGGCCATCTCGCCATCCCGGTCGACCACCAGAGCGGAGGTCAAACCGGCCCCGCCGATCATCGCCAGAAACTGCACCACGGTGAGCGCCACGGCGACCGATCCGAAATCTTCTGGGGTCAGCAGTCTTGCCAGAATCGGAACCGTGACAAATTTCAGCCCGAAAGTAGCGGTCTTTGAGAGCACGCTCCAGCCGACATTCGTCGTGATCGTCTTCACGCCTTGGGTTGGGGCCATAGATCAGATTCCCGTTTGTGGAGGACAAATTCGATACGGCAGCGATCTGCCGCCTTTTAATCCCAAGCCGGATCAGCGGCTTTCAATACTTCTCAGAAGCAGGGGCAAAAACATGGCGACATTCACGGTTGTTATCCCATTTTTCCAGAAGGAAGCCGGCATTCTTGGCCGCGCATTGCAATCAATCTTCACTCAGACCTATCAGGATTTCGATATAGTCATCGTCGACGACGAGTCACCCCTCCCCGCTGAAATAGAACTTCAAGCCATTGATGACGCTTGGAAATCTCGCATCAAGGTGATCCACCAGCCGAACGGCGGGCCGGGTGCGGCGAGGAATACCGGGCTCGACAACGTGCCGCCGGAAACCCGTTTTGTGGCGCTGCTAGATTCCGACGATATCTGGCTGCCGGACCATCTGAAAAATGCTCACGAGGCCATGACCCGCTTCGATTCCGAGTGCTACTGGGCCTCGATGCAGGCGAGCGACGAGTTCTATTACCACTTCGGCATGGCCGAACTGGAGAAGTCAGAAGGCGGGACACGGCTGTCCGAAAACCCCCTCATCATCGAGATGCCGGAGCTTGCCAGCGTCATGCTGAAGAACTGGAGCTTTCTGCATCTCTCCTGCATGGTCATAGCCCGGCCGGTCTTCGAGACGGTCCGTTTCGAGCCTTCGCTCCGGCTTGCAGCAGAAGACGTGCTGTTCTTCGTCGACTGCATCCTGAAATCGAAACGCACCCTGCTCTGCGACGAACCGGGTGCGGCCCGCGGCATGGGGCTCAACATCTTCCACAGCATCGACAACCGCTCGCCGCAGTTCCTGCGCCAGCAGTTCAACACCTGGGTGGCGCTCGATACGCTCGAGGAACGGTTCCGTACCCGGCCGGGCGACGTCGCCTCGATCGCCTCCTACAAAAATACCGCTCGCCGGCAGGCCTTGTGGAGCCAGGCGGGCCGGATGAAACGGCGGCAGGCGCCGGATTTCGGTCTGCTCGCCCGCTGGGTGATGCGCGATCCGGCGATCATCCGCGCCGCCTTCCAACTCGGCGCCGGCAAGCTCGGCCGCAGCGACGCCCGCTGATTTTTCGCAACGAATTTCAATCCCAAGGAGACTCCGCATGAAAGCGTACTACTGGGAATCCCATCACGGCAATTTCGGCGACGATCTCAATCTCTGGCTCTGGGATGAGCTATTGCCCGGCTTCCGCGACGTCCAGCCGGATGTGCTGCTGGTCGGCGTCGGCACGGTCCTGAACCCGGTCCTGCTGCCCGCCGGCCAGAAAAAACTCGTCGTCGGCAGCGGTTATGGCTATGGCACCCCGCCGGATATCTGCGACACGGACGAATGGGACGTGCGCGCCGTGCGCGGCCCGCTGACGGCGGAAAAACTCGGCCTTCCGAACGATATCGCGATCACCGATCCGGCTGCGATGATTGCCGACATGCCGGAATTCCAGCATCTGCCGAAGATCCACAAGAAGACCTTCATACCCCATTGGGAATCAGCCGAATTCGGCATGTGGCAGGCGGTCTGCGAGCCGGTCGGGCTGACCTATCTCGATCCGCGCGGCGAGGCGAAAGCCGTCATTCGTCACATCGCCCAGTCGGAACTGATCATCGCCGAATCCATGCATGGCGCCATCCTGGCGGACGCCTTTCGCGTGCCGTGGGTCGCGGTCAGCACGTCCCGATCCATCAACAATTTCAAATGGAACGACTGGGCAAGCTCGGTCGGCACCACCTATGAGCCGCGTTATGTGCCGGTCTCGACCAGGGCGGAAGCCGTCGCCAAGAAGGAGCGCTTCTGGGGCGTCAGCTTCGACGGCCAGCTACCAGCGGGCCAAGCGCCCGAAGAACAGCGCCCCACGGAACATGGCGAGGTGCTGACGCGCCCTCAACCGGCCCAGACCGGCCTGCGCGGCATGGCGAAACAGTTCCTGGCCGCGCCTTCCGTTCTGGCGCTCTGGCAGGCAAGCCGGGCCGAACCGCGGCTCAGCCCCGATGGCGTGCTGGAGGAGCGGAAGCACCGCTTCCGCTCCGTTTTGAAGGAAATCAGACGCGATTATTTCTGAACGGCAGGAATGCCGGGCAGCAGATAGCGAGTGGCGACCGGCTCGGCCGGCGCCTTCGCCGTCCTTGCCCGGAGCCCGTCCAGCTTGTCGCGCAAAATCCCGCCAGCGACGGCGGGCAGTGCTTGCGGCCGCGCCAGCATATGGCGGATCGCCGCGATCTTTCCGCCTTCGCGCTTCACATCCAGAAAAGCCCGCAGCTCGTATTTATCACGGATGTGGTCGCGATGCCGCCGCACCGAGGCGCGCGCTTTTGAAGGCAAAGCCGGGTCGGCGATGATCGCCTCATCCGCTTCATAAAACGTCTGCAGGTCCGCCGTGCGGTGCCGGCTGCTGAGCGAATCGCCGCGTACGATCGCGCCGTAACCGCAATGCTCGATCACCTTGTAACGGGCACCCCTGGCCAGTGCGCGAACGTAGAAATCATAGTCCTCGCCAAGCCGCATCTCTTCCCGATAACGCAGGCCATGCGTGTCGAGGAATGCGCGGCTCATCACCGGCTTCAGGAAGCCCGTCTCGCCGCGTTGCACGCCGCGTCTGGATATATTACCGTCGACGAATTCGACGAGCGACATGGTGCGCGCCCGTGCCTCGAACCGCTCCGGATGCAGGAATTCCGCCGGATCGTAGATGAAAGCGATATTGTCGGCGATCATGTCCCAGCCGTCCTCCGCCATCATCGGCGCGAACCGGCCCGGAAAATAGAAATCGTCCGCATCGAGAATGGCGATCAGCGGCGCGCTGGATATCGAGATCGCATGATTGCGGGCGGCCGACGGGCCGCGATTCTCGGCGAAGGACACCACGCTCAGCCGCCCCGACCCGTCATCGGTCTCGCGTGCCACGGCGGCGGTCCTGTCGGTGGAGCCGTCATCGACCACGACGACCTCGCTGACATAAACCTCGTTCAAGGCGGATTGGATCGCGATCCCGATCGTATCGGCGGCGTTCTTGGCCGCGATGATGACACAGATCGTCTGGGCGGCGGTTTCAGCCATGGCCATCTCCTGTTGCATCGATAGAAACTATCGACACGAGGAAAATGGCCCTGATGTGGAAAAGGTCAAAAAATGCGTGTCAGGTATCGCCGGCCGGCACGTTCGGCGCGGTATCGGCCCGCAGGCCTTCCCGACGATTGTCTTTCTTGGCCGCCGCGGTTTCAGGCGGCAGGCTTTCCTCGCGCAGCTTCTTTTCGCGGCTGACCAAATAGAGGACGCCGACGAAATATCCGACCTGCAGAATCACGGCGCAGATCAGCGTGTGTATAAGCGCGGTATAGACGGAACCGGAAATGAAATACGCAGACACCGCAAACACGAGCAGCACCATCGTCATGCTGATAAGGACGCGCGGTGCGTACATGATCTATCCTCCCGAACAAAACTGTTCAGTACGTCTGTCTTTTGGGCTCCTCTCCCAAGAAAACAAGCATATGAGCCTGCCGGAGAGGATGCAAGTTTAGCGACCTCGATTATGCCAGACCAGTGGTGAAACTTTCGTAAGGTTCTGGAGGTTCCGAACAAATCTCTCTGTCATCTTCTCTTCCGGACGCAAGGCACCAAGATGTCTTGGCCCAGATTTTGCCGCAATTCGGCCGCGATTCGGCACGATTTCCAACCGGCATTTCCGAGTCCGGCTCCGATACGGATTTTCCCAATCAACTTTTATTACAAAGATCAGCATCTGCTGCGCGCCATTGTTGCGCCGCAGCATTGTATTGCAGCGCAAAAATCATGGGCCTTTGGTCCTATGCGCAAGATACTTTGGTCGGCACTCCAAGGAAGCGGACATGAGTATAGCTGGAAGAGATGGAGGCTAGCTCGTGATGTTTAGATGAACGAGCTCGACATCTATTTGTGCGGCGCCAGCCAATACAGATCATCGGAAATAGAAACCGTGCAAATTCCGGAAGAGGTTCAATAGAGCGGGACTACGTGGGCCGGATATCGGTGGTAGTGATTTACCCCTGCGTTCAGCCATCGGAAAATTTTGACCAAGATCAAATTCCGACCACAGACTTGTTATCCCATAAGGACCGAACACGCCGTCATGGCACCCGACCTATCGCAAAGCGTAAATGGAGCTTTCTCTATGAAGTCAGCGACACGATCGGCAGAAACGCCGTTTTCAAAAATGACACAAGCCGAGATCGCTCTTCCGACCGGCGGCTTGGTCAAACGCAGTTTCGACATCACGTCGGCTGCGCTCGCTCTTTTGCTGTTCAGCCCGCTTTTCCTGATGATTGCGGCGCTGGTGAAGTTTTCCGACAAGGGACCGATTTTCTACGGTCATAGCCGGATCGGCCATAACGGCCGCATCTTCAAATGCCTCAAGTTCCGCACGATGGCCGTCAATGGCGACGAGATCCTGCGTAATTTCCTGCGTGATAACCCCCAGGCCGCCGAAGAATGGAAGGCGACCCGCAAGCTGAAATTCGATCCACGGGTGACCGTGATCGGCACGGTGCTGCGCAAGCTCAGCCTCGATGAGCTGCCACAGCTCTTCAACATCATCCGGGGTGAGATGAGCGTCGTCGGGCCACGTCCCGTCGTCGATGAGGAGCTGAACCTTTATGACAGCTTCGCAGGCTTCTATCTCAAGACCCGCCCGGGCCTGACCGGCCTCTGGCAGATCAGCGGCCGCAACGACGTCTCCTATGAAACCCGCATCGCCTTCGATACTCAGTATGTCCAGAACTGGACGCTGATCGGCGATGTCATGATCATCGTTAAAACCATTCCCGCCGTGTGCCTCGCCCGCGGCAGCTACTGATCACATCACCTCCTTCTCCACGCAATCCGCGGCCCCTCCTCCCAATCCGGTCCGGCATCGTGGCATCAAAAATCCTGAGCGCGGCCAAATCCATACGCGGACTTGCCCGCGCCCTTTGAGGAAAAACTCCATGCAGCAGAAGATCGCCTCCGCAAGGAGCCTGCGTGTTTTATGCCTTCTGGCCGGCGCGACGATCGCGCTGGCCGGGTCCATTGCACCCACCCTCGCCCAAGACAGCGGTTATCGTTTGGGGGTAATGGACCGGTTGAAGATCAAGGTCGCCGAATGGCAACCGGCTGACGGCACCGTCCGCAGCTGGGATGCGGTCAGCGGCGAATATACCGTCGGGCCGACCGGCTCGCTGTCGCTCCCCTTCCTGGGCGACGTGCCGGCCGCCGGCAAATCCACCGGCGAGGTGGCCAAGGCGATCGGTGACCAGTTGCGCAGCCAGTTCGCGCTTCGCAACCTGCCGTCGGCTTCCGTCGAAGTCGCACAATTCCGTCCGGTCTTTCTGGCGGGAGACGTTCACACGCCCGGCGAATATCCTTATGCCCCCAATCTCACCGTCCTGAAGGCCGTCAGCCTCGCAGGCGGCCTGCGCCGCTCCGATGCAGGCCAGCGTTTTGCCCGTGATTTCATCAACGCCCGCGGCGATGCTCAGGTCTACGGTTCGGAACGTGGCCGGCTTCTCGCCCGCAAGGCCCGCCTGATGGCGGAAGTCGCCGGCGAGGCCGAGCTCAAAGTACCGCCGGAACTCAAGGACGTGCCGAATGCCGATCAGCTGATCGCCAGCGAGGCCTCGCTGATGAAATCCCGCCGGCAACGTTATGAACTGCAATTACAGGCGCTGGCCGATCTGAAGACGCTGCTGAACACTGAAGTCCAGTCGCTGTCCCAGAAATCCGCGACCCAGAAAAACCAGCTGCAACTGGTCAGCGAGGATCGCGACAAGATGGCGAGGCTCACCGAACAGGGCCTTGCCACCGCTAGCCGCCGCCTGACTTCGGAAGAACGGGCCGCCGATCTCGAATCCAACATGCTCGATACGGATACCGCAGCACTTCGCGCCAAGCAGGATATCAACAAGGCGAACCAGGACGAGATCAACCTGCGCAACGACTGGGAAGCCCAGCGCGCCAAGGAATTGCAGGACACCGAAGCCGAACTCGAAAAGCTCGGCCTGCAGCTCGGCACCAGCCGTGAACTGATGTCGGAGGCGCTGGCGCAATCGGCAGAGGCCTTGAAGTTCGATCCCTCCGCCAAAGATGCGACGATCAAATACGTGGTCGTCCGTGACGACGGCAAGGGACCGAAAGAGGTCGTGGTCAGCGAAAACGACCGGCTGTTGCCGGGCGATGTCGTGAAGGTCACCTCCGAACTCCTGATGCAGTAAAGGCCTCGAGACCTGCATGAAGATCGCCAAGTCTGCCCTGATCGATCCGGAGAGAAACGAAGCCTATGGCATCGCGGCCATCGCGCTGTCCTTCTTCGTTTTCGCCTATTCGGCCAAATTCGGGCAGATTTCGATCCTCGGTTATTACGGCGTCTGGTTCCTGCTGGTGCTCGCCGACTATCGGCGGGTGCTCGGCAATTACATCAAATACCTCTGGATCTTTTCGTTCGCGCTGTTCTGCTTCGTCTCGGCCTTCTGGTCGCCGGCCTTCGGCACGTCGCTTCGAACCGCGATCCAGTACATGACCCATATCGTCTGCGCACTGGTCGCCATGCGCACGATCAGCCTGCAGACGCTGACGCGCGGCGCCATCGTCGGCGTGGCTGTGGTGCTGGCCTATTCGCTGCTGTTCGGCAACTATCTCTATGACGTCATCGACGGCAGTTATAGTTTCGTCGGCGCCTTCTCGTCGAAGAACCAGCTCGGCTTTTACGCCTCGCTCGGCATCTTCTTCTCCTATGCCACCGTGATGATTTTCGGCGCTCGCCGCCTCTGGTTCGCGGCGGCCGGCATCATCAGCCTGATCTCGGCTTATTCGCTGCTCGCCTCACAATCGGCAACCTCGGTCATCACCACGGTCGCGGTCGTGGCACTCTGCATCGGCCTGCAGGGCTTCATGTTCCTGGCACCGAAAAACCGTCGCTTCTTCTTCGCCGCCGCCGTGGTACTCGCGATCGTGGCAGGTGTCGCGGGCCTGCAGCTTGGCGCGGCGGATGCGGTTCTCGGCGTCTTCGGCAAGGACTCGACGCTGACCGGCCGCACCTATCTCTGGCAGCAGGGCATCGCCGCTGCCGGTCAGAATCCGTTCCTCGGTATCGGTTATCAGGGTTACTGGGTGCCGGGTTTTGCGGATGCGGAACGCCTTTGGGATGAGTTCTTCATCACCGGCCGCAGCGGCTTCCACTTCCACAACACCTATATCGAGACGATGGTGGAGACCGGCCTTGTCGGAACCCTGCTTATCGTCACCATCCTGCTGACCATCCTCGGCAGCTATCTCAAGCGGCTATTGACGATGGGACGGACGCCGGAAGCGCTGCTCTGCTTCGGCATCGGCACGCTGCTTCTGGTCCGCTCTTTCGTGGAGATCGACATCATGAACCCCTATCATGTCGGCTCCTTCCTGTTCTATTTCACCGCCGGCAAGCTGACCCTGCCGAGAACCGCACCGGCACGCGCCTATTTCGACCAGTATCTTCCGAACCCGACGACGATGCAGGCAAGCTGATCATGCGCACGCTCTATTCGATCCAGTATCTGAGAGCCTTCGCAGCCCTTGCCGTCGTGGTTTTCCATGCCGGAGAGCGAACCGGCATGCCGTTCACCATCGGCGCCGCCGGGGTGGATATCTTCTTCGTCGTCAGCGGCTTCATCATGATGGCGATCAGCGATGCGAGCCCGACCAGCCCGGTCGCCTTTTTCCGCAATCGCCTTCTGCGCATCGCCCCGGCCTATTGGGCGGCCACCCTGCTGATGATTGTCGGTGCAGTCGCCGGCCTTTTCCCTAACCTGAAGCTCGAATTCGCCCATATACTGGGCTCGTTCCTGTTCCTGCCCGTCGCATCGCCGAGCACCGGCGACCTTTGGCCGGTTCTCGTGCAGGGCTGGACGCTGAACTACGAGATTTTCTTTTATGCAATCTTCGCGCTGGTACTTTTCCTGAAACCCGGCATCCGGCTCGCTGCACTCGCTGCCATCTTCGGCCTGCTCGTTGCGGGCGGTGTCCTGCTGGAGGCAGAAAACCCGATCCTTGGTTTCTATACGGCCCCGGTCATCCTGGAATTCGTGGCGGGAGCGGCGCTCGCAAAGCTCTGGCAGGCCAATCGCCTGCCCTCCCCGGTCATCGGCGCGTTTCTGGTGGTCCTGTCGATCGCCGGATTTGCCGCGATCCAGGTGTTCAAGCTGGAATTCGATGCATGGTCCTGCGGCCCGCTCGCCTTCATGCTGGTAATGGGCGCGCTTGGGGTCGAGGCTTCGGGAAAGCTTCCGGTCTCGCGAATGCTGACCTATCTCGGCGACAGTTCCTATTCGATCTACCTGTGGCACACATTCGCCGTCTCGGTGATCGTCAAGCTCGGCCTGATGCTGTCGCTGGCGCCGCCCTTGACGCTCGCCATTGCCGTCGTGACCGGCACTCTCGTGGGCATAGCCGGCTACGAACTGCTGGAAAAGCCGGTCCAGCACCTCCTGAAGGGACGCCGGCCGTTTGCCTCGCGGCGCACGGCCGAACACCCCGTTCGATAGTCGATCAGCCGTCAGGCCTTCATCCGGTCCGCCACGACACGCCAGTTCACCAGCTTGTCCAGCACGGCCTTGATATGCTCCGGCTTGCGGTTCTCGTAATCGAGATAATAGGCGTGTTCCCAGATATCGATGCCGAGATAGGGAGGACGCCCGACCGCGACGGGATTGTTGCCGTCCTCGTAACCGACCAGCGCCAGCTTGTTGCCATCGTCGCGCGTCAGCCATACCCAACCCGTGCCGAACACCTGATCGGAAGCGGCAATCGCCCGCTCGATGAACCCGTCATATCCCTTGAACGTGTCGTTGATCATGCCGGCCAGCTCGCCGTCCGGCCGGTTCGGGCCGCCGGGCACGAACTGTTCCCAATAGGCAACGTGGTTCCACGCCTGGGCCGCCTGATTGAAGATCTTCTTGTCCGCATCGGACTTGGCCGATGCCTTGACGATCCCCACAAGATCCATGTCCGCATATTTCGTACCCGCAGCGAACTGGTTCAGCTTATCGAAATAAGCCTTGTGGTGCTTGCCGTAATGCAGCCCGACCGTTTTCGCCGAGATCGACGGCGCCAGCGCATCTTCCTTGAACGGCAGGGCCGGCTGCGTGATCGGCAAAGCCGCCCGCGCGATATTCGGCCTCGGGAAAACGGCGGCAGCCGCAGTGAATGCGCTTGCGGCCAGAACGGTCCGGCGTGTCATCTCCATCGAAAATCTCCCTTGAGGATGGCTGATGATACGCGAACGATGAGAGACGGCTTTTGTTTCCACACCAAATGGTTACCCCACGCCGAGGGACGCAGGATCACGATCATTCGGGGCTATTCGCCAAGCCTATTCCTCGCGGAAAGTGTGATTGATCTGGTCGGTAAGCGGCTTCATGAAATAGGAAACCACGCTGCGGTCGGCAACCTTGATGAACACTTCCGCCGGCATGCCGGGATAAAGCGCCATGCTTTTCAGGTTCGCCAGCGTTTCCGCCGAAGGCTTGATCCGCACAGGATAATAACTGGCCCCGGTACGTTGATCAACGACGATATCCGGCGAAACGGAAACCACTTCACCTTCGACTTCCGGCGTCGTGCGCTGGTCGAAGGCGCTGAAACGCACGTCGACCTTCTGGCCAGGCGTGACGGAGTCGATATTGCGCGACGCGATCTTCGCTTCGACCGTCAGGTTGCGGGTATCCGGCGCCAGCAGCATCAGTGCTTCACCGGGATTGACGACGCCGCCGACCGTGTGCACGGCCAGCTGGTAGACGCGGCCATCCATGGGCGCGCGCAGATCGAGCCGCTTCAGCTGGTCGAGGATCGCGACACGGCGCTCCTCCATCTCGGCTGCGTTGGCTTCGACCTCGGTCAGGTCCTTGGCGTTTTCCGACCGGCGATCTTCGCCAAGCTGCAGGATCTGCAGGTTGATTTCGCTGATACGACCTTCCGCCTGAGCCCGGGCCGCCAGGCGCTGGCCCCTGTTGCCGTCCAGTTCAACGCGCTGACGCTTCAGCGCGTTGACCCGCTGCATGGTGACGATCTGCTTTTCGTAAAGCGAATTGATCGCCTGATATTCCTCGTCGATCAGCTTGGTGGCGTCCTCGGTTGCCTTCAGCTGGATCGTGTGGCCTTCGATTTCCTGGGCAAGCTGACCCTTGCGCTCTCCGAGCTGTTTCTTCATGCCCGCCAGCGCCGAACGCCGTGTCTCAAACAGCTGCAGCTCACCGTCGATGAGCAACTTGTTGGCCTTCACATCGACGCCGCTTGCGGCAATATCATCGACCGAAAGGGTGTCCTTGTCGGCACGCTCGGCCTGCAGGCGTGTGCGGCGCGCATAAAGCTGCGCCAGCGTGCTGTTGATGATGCCGAGATTGGCGCGCAGCGATGTACCGTCGAGCTGCAGCAGCACGTCGCCGGCCTTCACATGCTGGCCTTCCCGGACGAACAGTTCGGAGACAATGCCGCCGGTCAGATGCTGAACCTTCTTGACGTTGTCGTCGATGATGACAGTGCCTTCGCCGACAACCGCGTTGGACAGCGTCGTCGTCGCGGCCCAGCCGCCGACACCGCCGACGAGTGCCAAACCGAGAACGCCGACAAACAGCATGTGGCGGCGCAGGGAGTGCTGTGAAACAACCATATTCATGCTCAGGACTCCTGCGGTTCGCCGACGATCTTCAGCGGTGCGGGACGATCCGAGACCGGCCCCTGCGGCCGCAGGATCTTCGACAGAACTTCATCCTTCGGGCCGAAGGCCGCGCTGCGGCCATCCTTCATCATCAGCACCAGATCGACGCCGGCCAGCGCGCTCGGGCGATGCGCCACCACGATGGCGACGCCGCCCCGCTTGCGGATGCGGATGATCGCTTCGCTCAGCGCGTTTTCGCCATCGGCATCGAGGTTGGAATTCGGTTCGTCGAGAATGACGAGGAAAGGATCGCCGTAAAGCGCACGTGCAAGCGCGATGCGCTGCCGCTGGCCGGCCGACAACATCGAGCCACCCGGCCCGATCTCCGTCTCGTAGCCGCTCGGCAGTTTCAGTACCAGCTCATGAACGCCGGCCATTCTTGCCGCGTCGATGATTGCCTCGGCCGTCGCATCCGGCTGGAACCGCGCGATGTTCTGCGCCACCGTCCCGGAGAACAGTTCGATATCCTGCGGCAGATAACCGACATTGCGGCCACGGGCAGCGTCATCCCATTGATCGAGCGCTGCGCCATCCAGGCGAACCGAGCCGCGATAGATTGGCCAGATGCCGGTCATGGCACGCACCATGGACGACTTGCCGGAGGCGCTCGGGCCGATGACACCCAGCGCGCTGCCGGCCTCGATCGTGAAACTGACGCCGGAAACGATGATTTCCTGCTTGCCCGGAGGGCCTGCAGTCAGGTTGTCGACAACGACGCTCTTCTGCGGCTTGGGCAGCGCCAGCGGCACGGCAGCCTCGGGCAACGCCGCAAGCATCTGCTTCAGCCGCTTCCACGATTGCTGCGCCTGCACGAAACCGCGCCAGTTGGCGATCGCCTGCTCGACCGGTGCAAGCGCACGCGAGGTGAGGATCGACGATGCGATGATAATGCCGCCGGAGGCTTGGTTCTCGATCACCAGGATCGCACCTGCCGCAAGCACGCCGGACTGCAGCGCCACACGAAAAATCTTCGAGATCGTGGCATAGCTGTTCGCCGTATCGGAATTGCGGCGGTAGGTGTGGCGGTAATTGTCGTTGCTGGTGGACCATGCGCGGGCAAGATCCTCGCTCATGCCCATAGCCTCGATCACCTCGGCATTGCGCTGCGCCGCCGACATCTGGCTGGTGCGCTGGCTGCCGAGTTCGTGCACCTGCTTGGCGGAAACCTGCGTGCTGCGATTGGTGAGATAGGTGAGCAGCATCAGCACCAGCGCGCCGCCGATGGCGATATAGCCGATGACCGGATGGAACATGAAGCAGATGGCGAGATAAAGCGGCATCCACGGCAGATCGAAGAAGGCGCCCGGTCCCGGGCTCGACAGGAAGGAGCGGACCTGGTCAAAATCGCGCATCATCGACAGGCCATCGGAAGCGCCGCGGGTCTTGATCGGCGCCTTCAGCATCGCCTTGAAGACGCGCTTGCTCATCACCTCGTCGAAAATTCCGGAAATCCGCATCAGCATGCGGCTGCGCGCCAGTTCGAAAGCGCCCTGGAAGGCGTAGAGCAGCAGGGCCAGAAGGCTGAGCGCAATGAGAGACGGAATACTGCGGCTCGGGATGACTCGATCATAGACCTGCAGCATGAAGAACGAGCTGGTCAGATAAAGGATGTTGATCAGCGCGCTGGCGAAACCAACGACCAGAAGGCCGCCACGGCTGCGCCGGAATGCATCCTGGGCAACATCCCTGTCGCCCGCCCCCGTGGAAACGATGCCCTGCTCGGCCATCTTCAACTCTCTAAACTTTTGGCTGTATCCCGCCTGTCCATACCCGGCTGGAAGATTGGGCGCAATTCTGAAATATGCTGGATCAAAGGCGTGAATAATATTTGCCCAAAGCCCCGCCAAGCCGAGATATATTTTGGATATCGGCAATATTGGGGCCAACCTGCGGTTTGGCGGCGAGATTGCGCATATTTCCGCCTGCCCTGGAGGCAAAAACAAGCGCGGCCCGGCCTCCAGAAAGGAAGCCGGGCCGACAAGCATCAGAAGATGAAGAATTCACCTGCCGTCATTTTCAACCCGGCGTCGACATGGGCAAAAAGAACCTTGGCGATCGTCTTGGTGCTGCCGTCGGCATCGTAATAGATGTTGCCGGTGTCGGATTCGTAGATGATCCGATCCTTAGTATCCGTCGCTTCACCCGAAGTGTTCGCAACGAACTGATCTGCGGTCAGCAAAACGTTGACGCCGGTCAGCTTGGTAAAGATCGCATTTTCCAGTCTGATGATGTCGTCCGCAACGACATAACCCTGAATCTGGTCAACGTTCTTGGTGGAATTCAGCACCGAATTGAAAATGAAGGTATCCTTGCCGGCACCGCCATTCAGGATATCGTTGCCGAGGCCGCCATTGAACGTATCGTCGCCGTTGTCACCCCAGAAGGTGTTGTTGGCCGTGCTGCCGGTGAAGGTATCTTTAAACTGCGTGCCGCGCGCGCCCTCGATATTCAGCAGCGTATCGGTCTTGCCGAAACCGTCGATTGCGTAACCCTTGGCCAGATCGACGGTCACGCCCTTGTCGCCGCCACGGTTGACGTCGCGATGATAGCGAACAATGTCGAAACCGCCGCCGCCATCGATGACGTCCTTGCCGCCCAGGCCCATGAAGGCCTCGTCGGCAGCGGATCCCTTCATATTGTCCGCAAACTGCGAACCGCGGAAGCTTTCGAAATTCTTGAATGTCTCGTTATTGCCCCAGGGATCGATAACCGTTCCCTTGGTGACGTCGAGCGCGATGCCCCGGTAGGCATTCGCGTTGAAATACGCGTCCTGGAAGCTCAGCTGGTCGCCGATGCCGGCGCCGCCGTCATAAGTGTCCTTGCCCTCGCCGCCCTGGATATAATCGACACCGGCGCCGCCATTCATGATGTCGTCGCCGCCAAAGCCGTACATCTCATCGTCTCCGGCAGTGCCGGTGAAGGTGTCGGCCTTGTTGAACAGCCATTCGGCGAGCTTTGGCAGATTTCCCTGCGCATCGAATGCGTTCACCGCATTGACGAAGGCTTCCGTTTTCAAAGTCGTCGTGATCGTCTGCAGAACCGTCTTGCCGTCACTGGCAAAGACCTGAATAGAGCTGATCGTTCCCGTATCGTCGAGGTCTCCGTCCAGCCCCTTGGTGAATCCGGTGCCATTGATCCTGATGGACATGCCATTGTCGAACTCATAGGTCGCGCGAGTGCTTGTCAGCGCTTCGAGGTGATAGTCCCCGGAATTACCGAGAATAAAATCCAACGGCGGATTAGCCTCGAAATTAAGCGGATAGCCGCTCGGCAACGAACCGTACTTTACTGTAGCCATGATAACCTCCGAATCCCCCTTGCGCCGACAACTGAAGTTTGCGCCGATGTATAGAACATATAAGAAACTGCAATTTATACTAGGAAAATATTTGAAGTGTAATAATTATGAAATTTAACCCACCCAAGATCGGGTAAATTTGCTATATATCAAGGAATCATCGTTAATCCGATAAAATATCACACGGATATCCGGTTTCGAAATTCGTCTCAAACGCACCGTAAACTTGATGAATCAGAAATTACCCTGCATTGCCACAGTATAGTTTCGAGCAATTTCAGGTTGAATTTTCAACAATAGCAGGGAAAGTCCCTGCACCCGCCGGCGTCAGCGGCGCCGGTCATCGGATCAATGCAGGCCGCCGACGCCGAGTAAGCGCTCTACCGTATCCTGATCCTTGGAAAGCGCTTCCGGCGTGCCCGACCAGGCGAGCCGTCCACGCTCGAGGATGATCACCTGCTCGGCGAAATCGAGCGCGCTCTGGATACGTTGTTCGACGAGCAGGATCGTCATGTCGCCGGTCTTCGCCAATTCGGCAAAGGCTGCCATCAGTTCCTCACAAATGACCGGCGCCAGACCTTCCAGCGGTTCGTCCAGCAGCAGGACCGACGGGCGACCAAGGATGCTGCGGGCCGTGCTCAGCATCTGCTGTTCGCCGCCGGAAAGCTGATTGCCGAGATTGCGGCGGCGTTCTTTCAGCCGCGGGAACATCTGATAGGCTTCCTCGATCGCCGTCTTCGGCCGGGCCTTGAGACCCACAAAGAGGTTTTCCTCCACCGTCAGCGTCGGGAAAATGCAGCGCGCCTGCGGCACGTAACCGAGGCCCTGAATGGCGCGCGAGGCGCTCGGCGCGGTTGAGATATCGGCACCACCAAGCTTGATGCGGCCGTCGTAACGTTTCGTCTGGCCGGCGAGCGAGGCAAGCAGCGTCGTCTTGCCCATGCCGTTGCGGCCGAGCACGGCGAGCCGCTGACCGGCGGGAACCGAGAAGGATATGCCTTCCAGAACCCGCGTCGGCCCGTATCCGGCGGACAGGTTTTCGACCTCAAGCGACGTGGCTGGCATGGGCATAACTTCCGAGATAGGCCTCGCGCACGCGGGCATCCTTGGTGACATCGGCCGGCAAGCCGTCGAATATGATGGTGCCGGCGGCAAGCACGATCACCCGCTTGGCGAAGCGGAAGACCAGATCCATGTCGTGCTCGATCATCAGCACGGCGAGATCCTTCGGCAGGTCGGCAAGCGCCTGTTCGATGCGGCCCGTATCGCTCTGCGGCACACCGGCCGCCGGTTCGTCGAGCAACAGCACTTTCGGCTTCAGCGCCAAAGCCACGGCGATTTCCAGCAGCCGCTGCTGGCCATACGCGATCTCGCTGACCTTGCGATGCGCAAGTTCGGCCAGGCCCAGCTTTTCGAGCAGCTCGGAGACTTCCGCCATCACATCCGGCATGGTCAGGAAGCTGCCGAACAGCCGGCCGGCACGACCACTTCGCTGCAGGACGGCCAAGCCCACATGTTCGGCCGGCGTCATGTCCTGAAACAGCCGCGTCACCTGGAAGGAGCGCACAAGCCCGCGCCGCACCCGGCCGATCGCATCCACCTTGGTGACCGTCTCGCCGCCGAGCCGCACTTCGCCGGAGCTTGGCGGAATGGTGCCGGTGACGAGGTTGACGAATGTGGTCTTGCCGGCGCCGTTCGGGCCGATCAGCGCAACGCGGTCTCCCGGCGCCATGGAGATCGACACGTCATTGGTGACGACCAGCCCGCCGAACGAACGCTTGAGGTTCTTGACTTCGAAAACGGCGCTCATTGGCTGCCCTCCCGACGACGAGAGAAATATGCGGCGGCGGTGCCATAGATGCCCTTCGGCGCGAAGAGCACCACCGCGATCAGCAGCACACCGACCATGGTCAGCCAATGGAAAGGATTGGCGGCCGAGACATAATCCTCGAACAGCATGAAGATCAGCGTGCCGGCCAGCGCCCCGAACAGCGAGCCGGTGCCGCCGAGCACCAGCATGACCAGTGCCTCCGCCGACTGGGTGAAGGACAGCGCATCGAGCGCCACGACCTGGGTGGAGATGGCGCTGAGCGCCCCACCCGTGCCGGCTACCGCACCGGAGATCACGTACATCTTGGTCAGCGCGGCATTCGGCGAGGCCCCCATGGCGCGAATGCGCAACGGGTCTTCCTTGATGCCGCGACACAGCATGCCGAAGGGCGAGCGGACGAGAATGCGCAGCAGAACGAAAACGATCAAGAGCAGCGCAATACCGAAGAAATAGGCAGTGTGGCCGTAGAGGTCGAATTCGTAGATGCCGAACACCGCATCCGGCATGATGCCGGCAAGGCCGTCGCTGCCGCCGGTCCAGGAGGAAGCCTTGTTGGCGAATTCGTGGAACAGGTAGATCAGCGCGATCGACAGCACGAGCTGCGGCAGGCCATGGGCGCGCAGCATGATGACCGCGCAGAGAAGTCCCGCGACCGCACCGGCGCCGATGCCACCCATCGTCATCAGGAATGGGTCGTTGATGCCGTAATGCGCCGATAGAATGCCGGCCGCATAGGCGCCGGAGCCGAACAGTGCGGCATGCCCGAGCGTCGCGACGCCGCAATATCCGGTGACGAGATCGAGCGACAGCACCAGCAGCGCGACGGCAAGGATGCGGGTCAGCAATGCAAGATTGTCTGGGAAGAGCACATAACCCAGCGCGGCGAAGACGATGATGACGATCACACCGATCAGGTCGCGCTTGAAGGAACCGCCTCTTGGGCGGCTGAGAGTGGTCTGGTTGTTCATCGCCACGGTCATTTTATCTCACCCGCCTCACTTCGCTCGCCCGGCAAAACCGCGCGGGAAGACGCAGATGATCGCGATCACTGCGAGATAGAAGAAGAATTCGCCGAATTCCGGCATCAGGTAACGTCCGGTCGTATCGACCGCGCCGAGCACGAGACAGGCGATCAGCGCGCCCGGAATGGAACCCGCGCCGCCGACCGAAACGACGACCAGGAAGGTCACCATGTAGCGCAGCGCATAATAGGGCTCGACCGGCAGAAGCTCCGCGCCGACGACGCCGCCGAAAGCCGCCAACCCGACGGCGACCGCGAAGCTCACCGCATAAACGATCTCGGTGCGCACCCCGAGCGCCGCCGCCATGGCAGCATTGTCCACCGAGGCGCGCAGCTTCACGCCGAAACTGGTCTTCTCGATCGCGAACCACAGGCCGAGCGCCACGACGAGGCCGCAGACGATGGCAAACAGGCGATGGATGGAAATGGTGCGGAAGCCGAGATCGGCCGTGCCCTGCAGCGGGCCGGCCAGCGGAATGGTCTTCAGCGTAGGCCCCATCACATAGTTCGCGATGCCGATGATGCAGAAGGTAATGCCGATCGTCATCAGCACCTGCGTCAGCTCCGGCTGGCCGTAGATGCGACGGTAGAGCAGCCGTTCGATCGGAATGGCGATGATGATGGTGATCACCACGGCCGCGATGACGGCCACCGCATATCCCATACCGAGATCGCGCGCGACATAGGAGGCGATATAGCCGCCGATCATCGCGAACGCGCCATGGGCAAGGTTGACGACCCGCATCAGGCCCATCGTGACGGATAGGCCGATCGAGATGACGAACAACACCATGCCATAGGCAAGCGCGTCGATGGCTATGCTGAAGACTGTCTGCATAGGGTTTGTGTAGTCCTTGGTTGGTGGCCGCGCAAAAACAATGTTGCGCCTCGGAGCCCCTCATCCGCCTGCCGGCACCTTCTCCCCGTTTTGACGGGGAGAAGGAAACATGCCGCACCGCCATCCCCTACTCAACTGTTGAGTAGGGTACGTCCCCTCTCCCCGTCAGAACGGGGAGAGGGTTAGGGTGAGGGGCATCTTTTGTAGCCGAACGGCAAACTTACTTCGCAGCAGCCAGACCCGGATCGCCCTGCTTCTCGAACGTCTGGACTTCCTTGTTGATGTAAGTCCCGTCCGCAGCCTTGGCGACTTCGCGCAGGTAGATGTTCTGCGTGATGTGGCGGCTTTCCGGATCGATGGAAACCGGGCCCCGCGGGCTGACCCACGAAAGCCCCTTCACTGCATCGACCGCCTTCTGCGCATCCTGCTTACCGCCGGTCGCTTCGATCATCTTGTAGATGACATGCATGCCGTCATAGGCGCCGACGGCCGGGAAGGAGAGTTCGGCCTTGTTGCCGATCGCCTTGATCGCAGCTTCGGTGAACTTCTTGTTTTCCGGCGAGTCATGCGAAACGGCATAGTGGAAGCTCGTCTGGATGCCGAGCGCGGCATCGCCCAGCGCCGGCAGGTCGGATTCCTGCGTCAGGTCGCCCGGCGCGAAAAATTTCACGCCCGATGCCTTCAGGCCGTTGTCGTTATAGGCCTTAACGAAGCCGAGCGTGGTCGGGCCGGACGGCAGGAAGGCGAACACGCCCTGAGCGCCGGAATCCTTGATACGCTGCATGATCGGGCTGAAGTCATTGGTGGAAAGCGGCATACGGATCGCCTGCACCACTTCGCCGCCGGCCTTGGTGAAACCGGCCTTGAAGGCGTTCTCGGCATCGACGCCCGGACCGTAATCGCTGACGACGGTGATCACCTTCTTGACGCCCGCATCGAACGCTACTTTGGCGATCGGCGTCGAGGTCTGCCAGGTGGTGAAGGACGTGCGCACGACGAACGGGCTGGTATTCATGATCGCCGAGGTGGCGGCGTTCATCACCACCATCGGCACGTTGCCCTGCTTCAGGATCGGCGTGACGGCCATCGCGTCCGGCGTGAAATAGAAGCCGGCGAGATACTGTACCTTTTCCTTGACGATCAGTTCCTGGCCGAGCGCCTTGGACTGGGCCGGATCGGCGGCAGGCACGTCGCGATAGATGATCTCGACAGTGTCGTTGCCGACCTTGTTGCCGTTCAGCGCCATATAGGCATCGATGCCGGCCTTGAAATTCTTGCCCTGCAGCGCAAACGGACCCGAGAACGGGCCGACGACGCCGACCTTGATGACATCGGCGTAAGCCGTGCTGCTCAGGGCCAGTGCTGCGAGTGTGGAGAGAATGATTTTCTTCATGTTTAGTCCTCCCTCTTCAAAAGGGTGCATGCCTCCGTGGTCGATGCACCGGTTTCAAGTCGTAATGCGAATTGATACCGCATCCTTCGATGCGATCATGCCTGTGAAGTCAAGCCGACGGCGAAACCGTCAGAACGGCAGGCCCACGTAGTTTTCCGCCAGCGCCGTCGAGGCGGCACGCGAATGGGTCAGATAGTCCAGTTCCGCCTCCTGAATCTTCTGGTCGAAATCACCGGTGTCCGGGAAACGATGCATCATCGTTGTCATCCACCAGGAGAAGCGGACGGCCTTCCAGACACGGGCGAGCGCCGTTTCCGAATAGGCGTCGAGCCCCGCTTCGGAACGGTCCTGATAATGCTCGCGCAGCCCGTTGAAGAGGTAATGCACGTCGCTGGCAGCCAGATTCAGCCCCTTGGCGCCGGTTGGCGGCACGATATGGGCCGCATCGCCGACCAGAAACATGCTGCCGAACCGCATCGGCTCGGCCACGAAAGAGCGCAGCGGCGCGATCGACTTCTCGAAGGACGGCGCGGTGATCAGCGCCTCGGCATGATGCGCCGGCAGGCGATGGCGAAGCTCGTCCCAGAAGCGGTCGTCGCTCCAGTCCTCGATCTTCTCGTCCAGTGCACATTGAATATAGTAGCGGCTGCGGGTCGCTGAGCGCATCGAGCAAAGCGCAAAACCGCGCGGATGGTTGGCATAGATCAGCTCATGGCTGACCGGCGCCACTTCGGCCAGAACGCCGAGCCAGCCGAACGGATAGATCTTCTCGAAAATCTTGATGGCGCTTTCTGGCACCGCCTTGCGGCTCGCACCATGAAAACCGTCGCAGCCGGCGATGAAGTCGCAGTCGATGCGATGGGTCGTGCCGTTTTTCTCATAAGTGACATAAGGCGCGCGACCATCAAAATCATGCGGCTGAACGTTGCCGGCGTCATAGATCGTCACGGCACCGCTCTTCTCGCGGCTTTCCATCAGGTCGCGGGTCACTTCGGTCTGGCCATAGACGATCACCCGCTTGCCGCCGGTCAGGCCGTGAAGATCGATACGATGATCGCGGCCATCGAAAGCCAGTGAAAAACCGTCATGCGGCAGGCCTTCGGCATGCATGCGGGCACCGGATTTCGCCTGGTCGAGCAGCGCCACCGTGCCCTCTTCGAGGACGCCAGCACGCACGCGGCCGAGGATATAATCTTTGCTCACACGGTCGAGAATGATGTTGTCAATGCCCGCTTCCGTCAGAAGCTGGCCGAGCAAGAGACCTGATGGTCCGGAGCCGATAATGGCAACCTGCGTCCTCAAGCTTATCCTCCCGAATGCTTGTTGGCTTATGACAAATTGTGCTTGGCTTCGGCATGCCCGGCAATGGACATTCAAGCCCAAAAATTGCACAAACTGACCATCGGAGTGGGAGGCCACAGATGAACAGGCATGTTCCGACCTATCAGCTTTATGGCGAGAATACCGGCAAGGAGCCTGACTTCTGGCTACATTGCGAGACGATCAAGTCGCGCAGCAGCCGGCATCAATGGGAAATCCGCCTGCACCGGCACGAGTCTTTCTTTCAGATATTGTACATCGACGCCGGCTCGGGCGATGTGACTTTCGACAGCGAAACGCATCCGATGCGACCACCTTCGATCGTCACCGTGCCGCCGGGACTCAACCACGGCTTCAGGTTTTCGCGCGATATCGAAGGTATCGTCATCACCATTCTCAGCTCCCATCTCAGCCACCGGCCGGGGGAGCGTACGCGCTTCGGAGAATGGCTCGCGACCCCCCATCTCACCGTTCTGGATCCTGAAAACCCCGACGCTGCCTATGTCAGGGAGACGGTGAAACGCATCGGCGACGAATTCGAGCAGCGCGGCAGCGGTCGCAACGAGCTGCTGGCCTCCTATGTCACGCTGGCCTTGCGGCTCACCGCCCGTATCTCCCATGCCGACAATCTCAACCAGCTTCCCGCCGAGGAAGGCGAGCGGCGGATGGACGTGCTGAACGGCCTGATCCAGCAGCATTTTCGCTCGCACAAGCCGGTTTCCTTCTACGCGGGGGAACTCGGCATCTCGCTCACCCATCTCAACCGCATCGTCCGTTCGATGGCGGGCTGCACGGCACATGATCTGATCGCTGCGAAACTGATGGAGGAATCGAAGCGCGAACTGGTCTTTTCGCTCGCCTCCGTGCAGGAGATCGGCCACCGCCTGGGCTTTGCCGATCCGGCCTATTTCTCCCGCTTCTTCCTGAAACAGACGGGCAAAACGCCCCGTGCCTGGAGGCTGAAGGAAAAGGCAAGGCTGGATGGAATGGGAAGTTGAACACAACTTTATGGTTTAGCGGCGCAGCCTGCATCGCGCTCCAAGGGCGCTAATGTCAAAAATGCTCACTTCCCATCCATATCCCGCTGAATACGCTTATGATATTCAGGTGGCCTCACAAAAAATTTGACCCAAGGCCATGCTCCAGTTTTCCACCGACGACCTCAGGGAAGCAGACAGGTTCGACGAATGGCGGGAAGCCCGCGGCAAGCATCTGTTTGGCGTCACCATCGAGCTTGATCCAGAGCGCCGCAAGCGCTTTCACGGGTCGTTCAAGGCCTTCGCAGTCGGCGGCGCAATCGCCTCGGAAATGCAGGCTTCGTCCTATCGCGTCAGCCGCACGGCCGCCGATATTGCAAGGCTTGCCGGCAACAGCCTTTGCATCTCCTTGCAGGTCCGCGGGCCGGGCATTCTCGATACGGGCCGGGACCTGACGCAATCGATGAGGGAAGGCGATTTTGCGATCAGCCACTCGGATCTGCCATTCAGGGGCACGCCCTACCACTACAACGACTTCAGCTATCGGCTTCTGAAGATCCCGCTCAACGAAGAACTCGTACTCGGCCGGCCGGCACACGATCTGTTCGCGACTACGCTCTCGGAAAGCCCGCTTTTCCGTCGGGCATTCCAGGCGCTTTTCGATGCGCTCACGATGAGGTCGCAAACCCTTGCGAACCCAGACGTGGACGTGCTTCACATCGCCAGGCTCTCAATGGCCGCACGCGGCCGGCTGCCTTTGACGATGCCGGAAATCAAGACCGCCATCCGTGTGGGACTGAATTACGCAGCACGAGAAATCATGGCGCGCCGACACCATGAGGCGAGCCTCAATCCGGCGAATGTTGCCGCCGAACTCGGTGTCTCCATCCGCTATTTGCACATGCTTTTCAAAAATTCCGAAATGAGCTTCAGCCGGACGTTGACCGCCATGCGAGCGGAAGGTGCTTATCGCCGGCTGATGGCAAATCCGACGCTTGCCGTCACGCAGGCCGCCTATGCGAGCGGGTTCGACAGTATCGCCACCTTCTATCGCGCCTTTGCCAACGCCTATGGCATGGCGCCGGGCGACCTGCGAACGATGAGGCTCGCCAGTTGATTGCGAGCAGGCAAACAAAAAATGCACCTCCGTGCACGCAATGAGAAGCCAGACTACGGTCGCCTGACATAGTTTTTCACCCGGCAGCAACAGGCGACGGTCGAAAGCTGCCGGGGTCGATAGAACCGATACGGATTGCAATTCCGGGTGGACAGGCGCGCGAAATGACGCTGCGCAGTCGAGACCGGGGAAAACTCCGAGATAGGTTCGGAAAGACCAGGACTGGTAACCGCGGCCGATCGTCGGCAGCGGCGACATATCGATCGACGTGTCAAGCGGGGGGCGCTTGGGCACAGCGAGATGCTGACGGTGGACATTGCCGAGACACCTTCGCCGAAAGGCTCCGGTTATTGGCATGGCCGGACGACGTTTCAAGCTTCGCGGGCTCGTCAAGGGTCCAAAGGGAGCACCTCCGGGGGCAATGGGGGCGAAGCGGCGTTTCCGGCGGATTGGAACGGCCCCTCACTGGCCGTCCTATCCCTCCCCCGTCAGCACTTACCTTTCACGAAGGATCCACCGCGCGTGATGCAGGCGGTGACCGCATCAAGAGAAGGACTGCTCTGCCGAAGACCTCCGGCAAGGCAGTCGAGGGATATCGCCCGCTTTGACCGGTGTTGGCCCACCGGTTTCCCTCCTGCGAGCGCGCCCTCAACTCTCCGGAGGCAGCTTTCGCCCTTCTCCTGTGGCGAAGGCGCTTCCGGAGTTGAATTTCGTCGCCAGCCCTGGCGATCGATACAGCCGGATAAAGTTTGACGGTCTCGATCTGTTGCCGCCATCGAAACCGTCAAAGCCAGCTCCCGTCTCGCAAAGCGGCGGGAGCTGGTAACCGGTCTGCTAAAGGCAAAGCTCGCTGCAAAGCCGAGGGGATGATAGTCGCAGCGTTTTTGGGTTCCGGGATCAGATCCCATGCGCCCTTAGCCACCTGATGCGGCTCGCGCTGATCCGGTTGGACCGTTTTGACTTTGAGATCTGACCTCATCGACGAATGGACAGCGCAGAAGGTCCTTCAATCCATCCGCACTGTAGGCACAGCTTCGGTGATCTTACCGCCATGGGCTGTGGCGTCCCCCAGGCGCGCAATGGGGCGGCCATTGATGCGAGCGATTGAGGAGCCCTTTGTAATACGATCCATTTGACCGCAGCCCGTGCAGATCGCGCTGTCCCCGACGACCGCAACGGGCACGCCGTTGATCCGGACGAAGGCTTGCCCCGTCATGATCGGACCGCCGACATGAGGAGTGGGACCGGGATCTACCTGAGGGCAGACATGCATCTTGCCAATCGTCGCGGTAGGCTGGCCCATGCTTATTCTCCACTCCAGGATATATTCGAGGTCAACGCGAATGCTTTACTCAAGATCTTTCCAACGATCCGAATTATTCTCTCCCAGGATATTCTTTTCCAGCACATCGAAACGCGCCGTCTCATCTATCGATGTATTGAACATGACGCGATAGAAATAGCGGGAATCGACCTGGCTCATCTCGGGTTTTCTGAAATCGAAACGGTAAAATCTGAACGTGTTACGCGGGCTGTGGATTCGGATCCGCGCCAGACCGTCGTGAAGCTTGGCCAGATGGAGCCCCAGCCGATTGTCCGCCTCCTCAACGCCTTCGTCGCGAAGGTATCCGATCATTCGCGGAACATATCTCTCTTTGAAATAGTGCTGTTCGAGAGCGATGAGTTGGTCATTGGACAACATGGAGGCGGCCTTCAGGCATAGGATAGCAGCATGTCTGGATGCGGCAGCTGAACGGGTT
Source organism: Neorhizobium populisoli (assembly GCF_019430945.1). Lineage (GTDB taxonomy): Bacteria > Pseudomonadota > Alphaproteobacteria > Rhizobiales > Rhizobiaceae > Neorhizobium > Neorhizobium populisoli. The sequence continues at coordinate 46,868 of NZ_JAHYCB010000014.1, forward strand.
TCGGATTATAGGCCTCAAGAGCCGCCAATGCTTCACGGAAGCTTTGTTCGTCCGAAAACTCTTTCCGCATCGTCTTCAAATCATCGTCCGTCATTGCGCCATGCATTTGCGCCCAGACATCTTGTCCATGTTTCCAGATGACGGCCTTCTGCTCGCCGGAAAGCGAGGCGGCGGCTTTTTGCCAGTAATGCGACAGTTGCCGGCGGTCTGCGCCCAGTGTCAGCGTCGTGAAGAATTCCGCTTCGGACATCAGGTCTTCATTCGCATAGTGGCTGAAACACGTTTTGTCCCATTCGCTCAGCGGACGGGAAAGGCGCTCTTCCAGCTTCCTCTCGAAATCGGTCTTGCGCATCGTTGTGCGATAGAGGTTTGCCAGATCTTCTCCCCATGGAGACGCGGATTGTGAAGCGCGAACAACATTCGCAAGATCCGGCCAGGTCCGCTCCCATGCATCGAGCTCAGGCAAAACGGCGTCAGAGTCGCACGGAAACGATTTTCCCCATGCCTCGAAGTCACTCCTGACCTGACGGCCCAGCGAGGCTTCGATGGCTTCCAGTGCCGCCTGCCATAATGTGAGCGAAGCATTGGGATCGAAATTGCTGGCCGTTACGGTCTTTCTGAGCTCTGCCTGCAAGGCTTGGAAATTTGCAGATCGCATACCGAGATCGCTCATCGCGTCGGCATCGATGGCATCCATGCTCGGCAGGACGATCAGATTGCGCCAGGCTCTGCTTTCGGGTGGTCTGTTGATCATCAAATGCCTCAAGGAACTGGAATAAGGTTACGCGGCGGAAACAGTCGTGAACCTTCGGATATGATGACATAGGCGATAAGAGCGCCGCCTGTCAGGCCGGTAATCTGGCTCATTCGTTCCATGCTGAACCAGCCAGGCTCTTCAGCCGGCGGTGCCTCGTATTTCAATTCGTTGATCGACGGGTTCGGCCGGTTGATCCACTGCTTCGCATCATTGCCGATCGGCGCCTTGTCTCCGCAATTGTTATCGGAGAAATCCTTCATGACCTTCGCGATCTGTCGCTTGAGGTTGGTGATCGCTTCATCATGTCCCGCCCAGCCGGCGCGCGTTCCGTTCAACTGGTCCATGATGCGCTCGGCGAGCCCTCGTGTCCCCGTCTCCGCTTTCTTCTGAAAAACCAGGCGGCGGACAATCTTGCGAAGTTCTTCGCAGATTTCGTCCGGAGGGCAATTTGGGCAAAACTGGCTGGATGCTGCCGCTGCCATCACGACTCCTCTTTAACTTTTTGCAGCTGGAACTGAACGCTTTCTCCGTCAAAGGCGTAGGTATCGAGCTTTCCGTTAAGCGGGATGACAACGCGCTCGGCGATCGCCCCGATCATTTTGATCTGTTCGGCGGTGGCAATCTTCAGGAGAGTGGAAAAATACATGGCGTCAGCAATTCGGGCATAGACGTGGTTTTTCCCATGCCGCCAGTAGTAGAATTTGAAAAGGCGTGACCTCATCCGCTCAAGCGGCTGAGAAGAGCCGAGCCAGACCAGACCGCCGACGGAGATGGCGTCGTCGATCAGCTTCTCCATTCGCATGGAAGGCTCATCGACCTGCACCAGAAAAGGTGCGACACGAAGATAGGTTGTCGCCGACCATCCGTTCAGCAAACTGACGAAAGGCACGTCCAGAGCCTCCAGCCTGCTGTACAGGTTGGTGATACTCGTCCCATCGACAAGGGCGACACTGGGAAGACCGGCGCTTTCCAGGAAAAGGCTTTCGAGCTTACTCACCAAAAACGATCCCTCTGGACGTTTTCATGCAGCTTTCGCTTTTCAAACCGCTTTCGATATCAAGCGAATTGGTGATGATGCGAACACGCTTTCCGGAAATGATCACTTCGTCCTGGTTCAACTCGATCATCCCTCCGGGGGTCGACAGAATGATCTTCTCTTCCGAAACGAGTATGGATTTTGCCGATGTCACCTGGACGACGCGGCTGCCGTGAATGTCGATATCCTTGCCGGATTGGATCAGTCGATATGTACCGGTCTTCTCCTGATACTCGGTGCCGACCAGCGTCTTCTTCGCTTTGCCGACATTCTCGATCTGTATCTGCCCGACATTGGTGACCTTGCTGGTGCCGATCTGCTCGACCTGCGCGACGCCAACGGTGGTCGATTGAAACGAACCGATAATGGTGTTCATGATCCCGGGAAGCGGAAACAGGCTCGACGCGGCATCGCCGACGCCGCTCCCGGATCCGGCCAGCGCCGTGCCTGCATCGGCACGCGGGCTTGGACCCGATACGACACCTTCTCGGCTGCCAAGGCCACCCATGCCGAAAAAGCCGAGCGCTGAAGAGGCAAGTGTCCCGGCAAAGGCCTCTACGCCGGGCCCGCCGCCGCCGGCGAGCTGCGCCGCTTGCGAAAGGAGGCCCGAAGTCTGCCCGGAGAGCCCCTGCACGGCTCCCATTAGCACTTGTGCCATCAGCCCCGTACCACCAACGACGGTATTCACCGAGCCACCGATCTCGTGTTTCTGGTTGCCCGAGACTTCCACGGCCCGGTTGCCGCCGATCGCCGAGACCTCATGACGGTCGACCCGCTTCGTGCGGTCGTTCAGGACCCGCGTTGTCTGGTCCTTCTGGGCATGGAAGAACATGTTCTCCCGACCATTCTCATCCTCGAAGGACATTTCGTTGAAGCCGGTGCCCTTATGGGTGTTGGAGCGCATCACCATGCGGGTCTTGTTGGCCGGCAGGTCGTAGGGCACGCCGTTCGAAGGATTGGGCACCACACCCGTCACCAGCGGCCGGTCCGGATCGCCGTCGATGAAGGCAACCATCACTTCCATGCCGATGCGCGGAATGACCTGGCCGCCCCAGGTCGAACCCGCCCAGTTCTGCGCCACGCGCACCCAGCAGGTGTCGGAACCGTCTTTTTTGGCCTTGCGGTCCCAGGGATACCACAGCTTGATCCGGCCGTATTGGTCGGGATGGATCTCCTCGCCGGCAGGACCTGCGACGATCGCCACCTGCGTGCCCTCGATCCGCGGCCGCTTCGTCTCCCGATGCGGCGTCATCGGCACCCGGGCCGGCATGCATTCGAACGTATTGGTATATTCCGGCTCGCTCGTATTGGTCTCGTAGGAGCGGTCGACCACCGTCTGGGTCATCCTGGTAACCACATGCTCCTCGTAGGCATGTTCCGGATGCGCTACCTCGTAAGGCGTGAACCGCCGCCCCACTTCCAGCACACGCGAGGTCGAGCCGCTCTTGACCCGGTCGTGATCGGCCTCGCTCGCCTGCATCCTGAGCTTCTCGGCGCGTTCCGCCTCGGCCACGGACGAAATGCGGGCCGGATATTCGTAAAGCTCGCGCTTGATCGCTTCCGGCATCTGCACCAGCGACGGCGTCATCGTGCCCGGCACCATGCGCGGCGTCTCGAAATTCCAGTCGGCACCGGCCCGCTGGCCGGGCACATAGGAATAACGCCGCGACCAGTCGTTGATATGATTGTGGTCGGAAGATCCCTGCGCCAGGCGCACCCGCCCATCGCCCTTGGCCGAAGGAGACGGACCAAGCCAGCCGCTGGCGCTGTCTCCCACATGCAGCTTGTGTTTGCCGTTCTCGTGGCTGAACCAGTAGAACAGTCCGTCCTCCTCGAAACGCCTTGTCAGATAGGCAAGGTCGGTCTCGTTCCACTGCACCGAATAGTGCTGTGGCGGTGGTGGCGTGACGATGCCGGATACGTCGGGGGCGGGAATGCCGTGTTCGGAAAACAGCGTCTCGACGATATCGACCGAGGTCTTGTCCATCCAGATCCGGCAGTCGGACCGGCGCGACAGAAGCCACATCTGCGGCCTCAGCACCATGGAATAGGACCGCAGCCCGCGGGTGACCGGCGGACCTTCGTTGAGTTCCGTCACCAGCCCGTTGAAGGGACGGCGCACGCCGCCTTCCTGTTCGACCTCGACGGACACATCCATCAGCCGGCCGATCAGCTCCTCGGGCTTGACCACCGGCTTCTTCGAACGCGCCGACACCTTGATCGTGAACAGCGAGGAGACGGCCTCCTCGATCGTCACCTGCTCCGCAAGGAGCTGGTCTTCGCCGAGCGGCGACACAATCCGCAAAACACGGCTCGCCTGAATATAATCGGCGGCACCTTGTAATAAATTATCCATGCATCAAGTCCCGTCTTGGAAGCGATCAGTTTTTCACTGTTGCGACCGGGGATTAGCTTTGAGGTAGGTTGCCAGTTCGGAGAAATACTCACCAAGCATCCTGGTATTGGCCTGGTCGGATGCCTTGCCGTAACTTTCGACAAGCGCTTTCTTTTTGGCCTTACCTTCCTCGCTTTGATAGAAATCCGTCAGAACCGAAAGATCCTGGCTGGAGAGGGTTGCGAGCGCGAACGTGATCCGCGCCTTTTCGTCCATGCGCGCGACATCCTTCGGCAGCGGCTTCTCGTTCTCGGTCTTGCCGCGCAACGATGTCACGACACCCTGCAGTTCGGATTGCAGCTTGTCCTTCGGCGCCGACGTCAGCTCGGCCGCATTGGCACCCGAGGCCGCTTCGAGCGAAGCGTACATGACCTGCGCGGTCAGGGCCGTTTCAACGGCGAGATCGGGTGACGCCATCATGTCGGCGAGTTGCGTGATGCGCGGGCCGTCTTCGGCACTGCCGACCCGCGCCTCGATTTCCTTCGCCTTGGCCTGATCCTGGCTGCGATACATCTCATCGATCTTTTCACGACCATCGACGAAAGCGGCAGCCGCCTTCGACAAGGCGCCCGGATCAACCTTGCCGTCATCGGCTTCAGCCAGGTTATCGAGGATTTCCTTGCTCAAATCGGACGCCTTGAACGAACCCCGGGCGGCTTCTTCGAGAAGCGGCGCCACCTTGGAGGCCTCGGTATTCCCCCGTTCCGTGGCAGCCTTTGCCACGGTCCCGACCATGGACGGCATCGCCGAAAGGCGCGTATCGACCTGCTCCATCTGGAGGATGGCCGTGTCGACTTTGCTGGGACCCGATGCGAAGGCAAAAGCGGACCCGCCGACGACAAGCGCCAGGACCGCAATTCCCAATCCGCCGCGGATAACCCCTGCCCTGACCGGTAACGAAGAAGAGCCGAGAAACCTCATCGAAAGCACCTCAGATCATCCGCACGTCGGTGAGCTGCCGGGGGCGCGCATCGTTGTAGAGCTTGCTGATGATCTGCTCGGCCTTGACCATCTGGGCATGCCCGGTCGGATCGAACAGGAACTTTTCCGCAAAGTTCTGGCTGGGATAGAACGGCCCGTTGCGGGTGTTGATGCTGAGCTTGTTGATGCGGTCGCGGATGCCGGAACCGATATTCTCGTATTCGATACGCTGGCCCGTTCCATAAGGAACGAACGGCTTGCCGGTGAATTTCGGAGCGACCGCTTTCGGATAATTCGCCGTGTCGGACGGCATTTGCGAGATCGACTTGCGGCTGTATTCGTTGTCGCGGCCCATCCCCCCGACGGTTCCGCCGCTCGCGGCCGGCGAATAGACCACCAGACGGTCGGAATCCAGCACGCCGCTCATATAGAAGAGCAGTTCCATCTTTTCGGCGAGTTTCGGTTCGTCGATACTGTTGCCGGACGGCGGATTGCAGAACGGAATCCGCGCCGTCATGTCCACGACCTTCAGCTTGTCCGCTTCGCTGATCGAAGCATCATCCTTCACGCCTTCGATGAACTCATGCGTGCAGATGTGGCTGGCGCGGACGAAGTCCATCAGCCTTGTCTCGTAATTGACCGAAGTCGGCGCCGAGACCAGCGTCGCGCTGCTCGTGGCGGATTCCGCCAGCTTCGTCACCTGCTTGCCGGCGACCTTCTTGGCCTCGTCGAGCACGGCGCCCAGCGCGAACATGAACGCCTTGTTGCTGTTTGCGGCAGCGACCAGATTGAAGGTGCGGTTGAGATTGTTGTTGCAGATCACCCGCACGATCGCGCGGCCTGCCACGACCCGTACCGACGTGGAGGCGAAAGCAGCCATCATGATGCTGCCGCTGAGAACCGATGCTGCGAGCACGAACATCTCGGCGGTGGCGCGGTCGCGCTCACCCTGAGCCTTCATCTCGTTATCATAATTTCTGACAGCGGCGTCATAGGCCCGCACATAGGGGCTGACGACGTTGAGTTCCCACTGAGATTTATACTTGGGAAGCCTTACAAGAATATCGCCCAGGCGTTGATTTGCGGATGCCACGATCAATCTCCCATTCTCAAAGCCGAAAAATATGTCTCAACTGACTGCGACAGCAGCCGTCTCCCGCGTGATGCGAGGACTGGCCGGTCGGCACATGGACACGACGCCGGCCGAAAAAGGCCGGCGTCGCGACTATTGAGCTGTTGTTTAAGCGGCCTTGGCCGTGGACAGGTCGTAGGACGCGATCATCGGCGACTGCGGCGAGTGGTTCTCGTCGTAAGGCGTGTACTTCACTTCCATCTTGGTGAAGTTCAGCTTGATCGTCTCGATCGGACGGTCGCCGTTGGAATCGATCGAATAGTTGGCGATCAGCGTGTTGGTGAGCGCGTATTCGATATAGGTGTCGCCCGGATTGCCGGTCGTGACCAGGTGGATGACGGCGCGCTTGCCGGTGCGGCCGGAGCACGCTTCCTGGAAGAGCTTCGTGGAGGAGGAATCGCTGACCTTGGTCAGGATGACTTCCGAAATGGTCGGCTCGGAAGCTTCGCGGTTCGCTGCGGAACCTGCAGAGGTGTTCATGTTACGGGCAACGTTCCAGTGAATGGCTTCGATGTCCATCCACTTGCGGTGCTGCTCGTGAGTCGCGTCACCCTGGATACCGTCGATCTGCAGATAAATCGGCATGTTATCAGCTCCTATTATCGGATTAAATGCCTAGTTGCGGCTAAGGCTTAAGTGCCTTTCGTCTTGCTCCTCCCCGGACGCGCTTACGGCCCGAGGGTTCTTCATCCGCCTGCCGGCTATGATCCGGTTCGGCGAATTCCGGTGGAACAGCAGCCTTATCGGCATCGATGCCGAAGCGCTGTTCGTCAAAATGAATGGTGATGCCGGCGACCTTCCGACCTTCCGCGACCGCGTCGAGGAAGAAAGTCGAAAGCACAGGCAGAAGATCGCGGGCGATCATGATCTCGATGGCGCGGGCGCCCATCTCGCTTGTCTTGGCGCGAGAAATCAGAGCTTCACGTGCCTCCGCAGACAAGGTCAGCGCCGTGCCATAGGCAGAGCCGACGCGCTCGCGGATCTTGCCGATCTGGATATCGACAATGCCCGACAGCGTTTCGCTGGTCAGCGGCATGAACGGCAGGATCGTCGTGCGGCCGAGGAAGGCCGGCTTGAAATGCTTCTGCAGCTCGGGAATGAGCAGCGTTTCCAGTGCCTCGCCTTCCGGCATCGTATCCGGATCGGCAGCGAGCGCGGTCAGCAGTTCGGAGCCGGTATTGGCCGTCATGAAGATCGTGGTGTTCTTGAAATCGATGTCGCGGCCTTCGCCGTCGCGCAACGTTCCCTTGTCGAACACCTGGTAGAAGATTTCCTGGACGCCCGGATGTGCCTTGTCGACCTCGTCGAGCAATAGCACGCCGTAAGGCCGGCGCCGCACGGCTTCCGTCAACACGCCACCTTCGCCATACCCCACATAACCGGGGGGCGAACCGAGCAGCATGGAAATCTTATGCTCTTCCTTGAACTCGGACATGTTGATCGTGGTCAGATACTGGCCGCCACCATAGAGCATGTCGGCAAGCGACAGCGCCGTCTCGGTCTTGCCGGTGCCCGACATGCCGACCAGCAGGAAAACCGCCGGCGGCCGGCGCGGATCGGAAAGACCGGCACGGGCAGCGCGCATGGCGGAAGTGATCCGCTCGATCGCCGCATCCTGGCCGAGCACCCGCTCCTTCAACCGCGCATCGAGCGTCTTCACCGTCTCGACCTGATCGGACAAAAGCTTGCCGACGGGAATGCCGGTCCAGCGGGCAACGACCGCAGCCACCGCTTCCCTGTCGACGACGCGCGGCACCAATGGCGATTCACCTGCCACCGACGCCAGACTGCGTTCCGTCGTCGTGAATGCAGCACGCGCGCTTTCCGGCGTCATCGACTGTGGCGGGAATGGCGCGACATTCGTGCCTTCCGCCTCTTCCGCCGGGGCCAGAGGCATCACGGCCTCATCTTCAGCGAACAACCCCTCCAGGCGATCCGCCTCCCGGGCGAGCCGCATCTCTTCGTCGAATTTTGTCGTCAGCGCCTCGATCTCGGTGCCGATCGCCGCACATTCGCGCTCGATCTCCGCAAGCCGCTCGGCACTTTCCGGCGTCTCCGGCTCTCCGGAAAGCCATTTGGCCTCGGTTTCCAGAAGGCTGCGTTCGTTGGTAAGAAGCTTCAGCGCTTCCGGCGACGTCTGGCGTGCCAGCGCGACGGCCGCCGCAGCGGTATCGATCAGGCTGATCGCCTTGTCCGGCAATTGCCGGGCCGGCATATAACGAGCCGAAAGCTGGACAGCGGCGACTAGCGCCTCGTCGCGGATACGAACCCTGTGATGGACCTTCAGGCTTCCGGCGACGCCGCGCAGCATGCGCACCGCGGTCTCCTCGTCCGGCTCCTGAATATGGACCACCTGAAAACGACGGGTCAGCGCCGCATCCTTCTCGATATAGCGTTTGTATTCGCTCCATGTGGTCGCAGCGATTGTCCGCAACTCACCACGCGCCAGAGCTGGCTTCAGGATATTGGCCGCATCGCCCTGTCCCGCCTGCCCACCGGCGCCGATCAGGCCGTGCGCTTCGTCGATGAACAGAATGATCGGGTCAGGTGAAGTCTTTACCGCATCGACGACGCCATGCAGGCGCCGTTCGAACTCGCCCTTCACACCGGCACCGGCCTGCAAGAGGCTCAGGTCGAGAAGCATCAGCTTTACCGGCTTCAGCCGCTCCGGCACGCTGCCGGCGGCAATCTCGAGTGCCAGCGCTTCGGCCACCGCCGTCTTGCCGACGCCGGCCTCGCCGACCAGGATCGGATTGTTCTGCCGCCGCCGCATCAGGATGTCGATCAGCTGGCGCAGCTCCCGATCACGGCCGATCACCGGATCGATCTTGCCGGAACGCGCGTCCTCCGTCATGTCACGGGTATAGAGACGCAGGAATTCGTTGTCTGAAGGCGATGAAAAAGCCGGCTTCGAAAAAACCGGCTCGGATGCGCTATCGCCCTGGCTGGACTTCGCCTTTTCCAGCTTATCGTCGAGGCGTGTCCGGTCCAGGCCGCGCATGGAAGGCGCAATGCCGCGCACGACGACCCGCAATGCCTGATCTGTGGTTAGTGCAGCAAGCAAGTCGGCTAACGAAACCGCGTTTCGTCCGAATTGCAGCGACGCAACGACCCAGGCTTCCCGGGCCAGCGACAGTACGTTCTGGGACAGCACAAGCGATGCGCCGTCTTCCCGACGAATATCGGCAATGGCTGCATCGAGCTCGGTGCGAAGCGCTTCCGAGGAAACACTAAGTTCTTCGAAAACGGCGGTAATTTCAGAATTATCAAGTAGGGCGCGCAGCCAGTGGGCAACCTCGACGACCGGCTGCTGATGACGTGCAGCAAGTGAAGCGGCTGTCTCAAGACCGACACGCAAATTTGGCTCAAGGGTCCGGATCAGACGGTTGAGATCGATATGCGACATCCGGCAGTTCCTGTCTTTTTGACGAGTGCAGTGTTCTTTCGAGATGTGAGGCGACAACTAGGGCGGTTACTCGTCATTGTCTAGCCCTTGCCGAGATAAAAATTTGCGCTATGTCAAAAAACAGCGATTTCGACAGTCGTCATCAAACTGTCACCTTTCTTTTGAGGTTGACAATCCAGTATATGAACCACACAGTAATTGCCCACGAATTTATGCTCTCATTTTTGGAGAATATGACAGCGTGAATGTGTTAAAAATTGCCAATGCATTTGATAAAGACCCTCCATGTGGAGAAAACGTGCGAACTAATACTTCGCTGCGTGCAACATACTATAGAATTAAGGACGCCAGAAGCGCCGCCAGGACCGCAGAACGGGGTATAGTCCCGGGTGAAACTATTGGACTTTCACCTGCCTGGCAGGATGTTAACAATCTCGGGTTGCAAATTCTTTCTTCCGAGAGCAAAGACATCGAAGTATTGGCCTGGCTCGCGGAGGCTCAGCTGCGGCTTCGCGGCTTTGAAGGATTGCGCGACGTCTATGACGCACTTGCGTCGCTTTTAGACAACTATTTCGATTCTCTTCACTCGATCGGCGACGACGATTTCGAGGAAAGGTTCGCGCCGCTCGCGGGCCTCAACGGCGTCGGCGGCGAAGGCACGATCATTCAGGCAATTCGCCTGACTTCCTTGATCCCCGGTGGAAAATTCGCCCAGTTTTCGCTCTGGGATTTCCAGCTTTCCCAACGGTCGACCGAAAACCAAAGGCGCGAGGAATTGCAGCAGGCGGCGACGGAATCCGGTGTCGCAGCCATGTCAGGCCACCTGAAGGTACTCCAGGAATGCATCGCGGCCTTCGACCGGCTGGTCGCTATACTTGATGCCCGCTGCGGCGATCAGGCGCCACCGAGCTCGAATACCCGCAATGTTTTGCAAGAGGCCGCCTCCGCAATTCGCGTTCTCGCCGGAATAGAGGCGAGTGCTCCGGCCGTAGATCAGGCCGAAATTCACAAGCCGGACCTGCATCCGGCCAATACGAACGAGGCGGAAACGCAGGCCGCGCCGCAGCCACGCTCAATCAGCGCCGACATGATTCGCTCCCGCGAAGAGGCGTTCGAGATGCTGGTCGCGGTGGCGCGCTATTTCCGACGCACCGAACCCCATTCACCGATTTCCATGTCGATCGAAACGCTGGTGCGTCGCGGCCGCATGGATTTTTCCGAGCTTCTTGCCGAGCTTCTGCCCGAACAGCATGCGCGTAACGCGGTGCTAACGGCGGCCGGCATCCAGCCCTCGACCGACAGGGGAGGTTGAGGGCAAACCGCCGCCTCTGCGCACCGCCGAGGCAAACCGCAACAGTCCGCATTCACAATCTGCCGATGGCATGAAGGAGAATTCCGATGGAAAGTGTGCATCAGAAACTGGAAAGGGTTCGCAAGCCGCGGGTCCATATCAAGTATGAAGTCGAAACCGAAGGCGCGATGGTGGTTAAGGAACTGCCCTTCGTCGTCGGCGTCCTCGGCGATTTTTCCGGCAATCCCACCCAGCCGCTCAAGCCCTTCGGCGAACGCAAGTTCGTCCAGATCGACCGCGACAATTTCGATGACGTGATGCGCCGCATGACCCCGGGCCTCACCATTTCCGTCGAGAACACATTGCAGAACGACGGAACCGAGCTTCCGGTTTCATTGAAATTCGAAAGCATGGACGATTTCGAGCCAGGTTCCATCGTCAACCAGGTGCCGGCCCTGAAGGCGCTGCTCGATGCACGCAACGAATTGCGCGACCTGATGAGCAAGGCCGACCGCTCGGAAGAGCTGGAACGCCTGCTCGAAGACATCCTGCAGAACAAGGCCGATCTCTCCCAGCTCATCAACCAGCTCGGTGGTGACAAGAAGGCAGAGACCAAGGACGCCGTGAACTGAGCGAATTCGGCGCGCGGGTGACCGCGCGTGCTTTGAAATTCTTTCCCATTCGTTGGCTGAGCAGCCCTTTTGCCGAAGGCGTCAACACTTACGGCATGTGCAGCTCACCAGAACAAGGATTTGAGACATGAGCGCTGACACGCAATTGCAGACCAAGGAACAGGTCGATTTCGTTCCGGACGAAAACCTGCTCTCCAAGGTCGTCGCGGCAACCCGCCAGACTGAACCGAACCGTGCCCAGGACCTGCTGCGCACCCTCACCGATCAGGCCCTCAAGGGCACGGTCACCTATGACCGCAACCTGACGATCACGCTGAACAATGCGATCGCCGAAATCGACAAGACGATCTCAGCGCAGCTTGCGGCCATCATGCAGGCGCCGGAATTCGTCAAGCTCGAGGGCTCCTGGCGCGGCCTGCAATATCTCGTCAAGAACAGCGAGACCAGCGTCAACCTGAAGATCCGCGTGCTGAATGCGTCGAAGCGCGACATTTCCAGGGATCTCGCCAAGGCGGTCGAATTCGATCAGTCGCGCTTGTTCAAGTCCGTCTATGAAGACGAATTCGGCACGCCGGGCGGCGAACCGATGGGCGCGATCGTCGGCGATTATGAATTCGACAATTCCTTCGACGACGTCCAGACCTTGCAGGGCGTCTCGATGATCGCCGCGGCCGCCTTCGCGCCGTTCATTTCGGCAGCCAGCCCGCATATGTTCGGTTTCGACGACTATCGCGAACTGGCAAAGCCGCGCGATCTCGAAAAGATCTTCGATACGGTCGAATATGCCAAGTGGCGCAGCTTCCGCGACAGCGACGATTCCCGCTTCGTGACGCTTGCCATGCCGCGCGTTCTGGCCCGCATGCCTTATGGCCCGAAGACCAGCCCGATCGATGAGTTCAACTACGATGAGACCGGCGGCTCCAAGACCGGCGAGCTGCCGCATGACAATTATTGCTGGATGAACGCCGCTTACGTCATGGGCACCCGCCTTACCGAAGCCTTCGCCAAGAACGGCTGGTGCACGGCGATCCGTGGCGCGGAAAACGGCGGCAAGGTCGAAGGCCTGCCGATGCATATCTTCGCCAGCGACGACGGCGACCTCGACCTGAAATGCCCGACGGAAGTCGGCATTACCGACCGTCGCGACGCCGAACTCGGCAAGCTCGGCTTCCTGCCGCTGTGCCACTACAAGAACACCGACTATGCCGTGTTCTTCGGCGCCCAGACGACCCATAAGCCGAAGCTCTACGACCGGCCGGAAGCCAATGCCAACGCCGCCGTCTCGGCCCGCCTGCCTTACATGATGGCGACGTCTCGTTTCGCCCACTACCTGAAGGTCATGGGCCGCGACAAGATCGGCTCCTTCATGGAAGCGGAAGATTGCGAAGCCTGGCTCAACCGCTGGATTTCCAACTACGTCAACGCCAATGACGAAGCCGGCGAAGAGTCTCGTGCCAAGTACCCGCTGCGCGATGCCAAGGTCACCGTTCAGGAAATCCCGGGCAAGCCGGGCGCCTATAACGCGGTGGCCTGGATGCGCCCCTGGCTGCAGATGGAGGAGTTGACGACCTCTCTGCGGATGGTCGCTCGGATACCCTCCAAATCCTGATGCGACGGCACGCGCGGCGCCCCCTCGCCGCGCGTGACCTCCTGAATTTGTTTTCACGCAATTCCGGACAAAAGCCAGGACGACGATGGGTTCGAACACAGAGTGGAGGCGTCGGGCGGACCAGTTGATCGCATTGATCGACGAGGCGCTGAACGACCAGGTAAACGCGATCCTGCACCATCCCGACTTCCAGGCCATGGAAGCGCGGTGGCGCGGCCTCGCCATGCTTGTTCGCGAAGCCGGCCGAAGCACCGACGTCAAGATCAAGCTGCTGGGCTTAAGCTGGCGCGATCTCGCGCGCGGCATGGAACGTGCCGCGGATTTCGACCAAAGCCATCTCTTCGAACTGATCTACAGCCGCGAATTCGGCATGCCGGGCGGCGAACCTTACGGCCTGATGATCGGCGACTATCACCTTGCGCCGGACGAGCCGAAGGATGGCGATGCCGTCAGCACGTTGACGCAGCTCGGCATGGTCGCCGCCGCCGCCTTCTGCCCGTTCGTCGCCGGTGCATCGCCGCGGGCGATCGGGCTCGAGGATTTCCACGAACTCGGCCGCGTCCAGGATTTTTCCTGGCTTTCAGGCGATCCGGCCCGTATCCGCTGGAACAGTCTTCGCGCCCGCGAGGATTCGCGCTTCCTCGGCCTCGTCGCACCGCGCATCCTGATGCGCTCGCCGCTCGAAGCCTATGACCGCCGCCGCGATGACGGTTTTCCCTTCCGCGAAAAGGTCGAGGCTGACGGCAGTTCGCTGCTGTGGGGCAATGGCGCCTTCGCCTTCGCCACCATCGTCATCCGCAACTTCATCGAGTCCGGCTGGTTTGCCGATATCCGCGGCGTGACCCAGGACAGGGTCGATGGCGGCCTCCTGAGCAATGCCGAGCTTCGGCCTTATGACTTCGGCACCGAAAGCAACGGGCTCTCCGCCCAGGCGCCGGTGGAAATCCGCCTGACCAGCGGACAGGAACAGCAGTTCTGCGATCTTGGCCTGATCCCGGTGGCGACCACCTATCTGTCGGCCTCGGCGATCTTCAATTCCAACCAGTCGCTGCACGCGCCGCCGCATTATTCCAACGAGCATGCCCGCCAGAACGCAAGGCTCGCCGCCATGCTGCAATATGTGCTCTGCGCCTCCCGCTTCTCACATTATCTCAAGGTGATCATGCGCGACGAGATCGGCCAGCTCTCCGACGCGAACTCGATCCAGCGGAAACTGGAAGAGTGGCTGACCAGCTATACGCTCGGCAATGACGATGCCGATCTTCTGTTGCGCACCCGCTATCCGCTGCGCTCCGCCGGCATCACCGTGGCGGAAATCCCCGGCAAACCGGGCACCTTCTCCTGCACGGTCCGCCTGCAGCCGCATTTCCAGCTCGATGACGTTTCCACGAGCTTCCACCTCATCGCCGAGACCGCGAACACGGGCCAGACGACCCGCAGCGCCGTCGCCACGCCTGAAAGGATGTCCGCATGACACTGTCCGAAAACATCGCCCAGTCGCTCAGCAACAACGCTCTCGACGACGCACTCGATCTGGCGAAGGCGCGTCTCAAGACCAATCCGTCCGATCAGGAAGCGCGCCATCTCTACATCGACCTCCTGGTCCTGGCCGGTGACTACGAGAAGGCCGACAACCAGTGCAGCCTGGCCGTCACCTTCGCGCCCGACGCGACCATGGGCTTTGCCCTCCTGCGCAACGAACTGCGCGGCATGGCGGCGCGTGACGCCTGGTATCAAAGCGGCGCAGTGCCGGAATTCCCACAGGGTCCGAGCGATCTCGACAAGCTCGGGATCAAGCTCGGCATCGCCCATCGCCTGCGCGATGCCGCCGATACGCAGGCAGCCCTTGCGGCGCTGGATAACGCCCGCGGCGAGCGGCCGATGCTGTGGAACGGCAAGCGGGTTTCCGATTTCCGAGATCTCGACGACCGCACCCCGCATGCGCTGGAAGTGATCATGACCGGCGGCGCCTATCTGTGGATCGATTTCGCCAAGATCGCCGCGCTGACCGTCGAGCCGATCGCCCGCCCCCGTGACCTCGCCTTCCGACGTGCCGAACTGTCGCTGATCGACGGGGCGATCGCCCATGTTCTTCTGCCGGCGATCTATCATGGCACCGGCACCACGGGCGAGGCCGTCCTGAAGCTCGGCCGCGAGACGGACTGGGTCGACGAGCCGACCGGCATCACCACCGGCCGTGGCCAGCGTTGTTTCCTCGCCGGCGACGAGCTCGTTTCCTTCCACGATACGGAAAATCTCGAAACCGTCGCGGCAGCGGCAAGAAGCAGACAGGTCGCCCATGGCTGATCCGCTCGAACGGTACCGCCCGCGCGACCGCATTCTTGCCCGTTCGATCCTTGATCGATTGGTCGACGAAGCGCCCGATCGTGCCTTCGATCCGCCGGTGAGCGTCGTCGATCAGGTCCGCGATATGCGAGAATCGATCCGCCGCGATCTCGAAGCCCTGCTGAATACCCGCCGCTGCCCGGAAGCGCCGCCCGCCATCCTGTCCGAACTCAAGGATGCGCTGGTAAGCTACGGCGTCGACGGCATGGTCTCGGCCAATCTCGTCACGGATGAAGCCAAGCTCGAGCTTGCCCGGATGATCGAGCGGCGCATCTCAATGTTCGAGACCCGCCTCTCCGATATCCGCGTCACCATTCTCAAAAGCCGGACGATGACCGAGCGGGCGTTGCGCATGCGCATCCAGGCGACTTTCCGTCTGCACGAGGGCATGCCGCCGATCAGCTTCGAATCGACGATCGACCCCTCCACCCAGCGTTTCCTCGTGGAGGCGGCGAATGGCTGAAGGCTTTCTCAACCGCTACAATGACGAACTTCTGGCGCTGCGCCGCCGGGCGGCGCGTTTTGCGGACGCCTTCCCGAAGATCGCCGGCCGTCTCAGGATGACCGGCGATGTCGCTGACGACCCGCATGTCGAACGGCTGATCCAGAGTTTCGCCTATTCTGCCGCCCGTGTGCGCCAGAAGCTGGACGACGAATTCCCGGAGCTGACGGACGGACTGCTCGAAACGCTTTATCCGCATTATCTGGCGCCGCTGCCGTCCATGAGCATCGTCCGCTTCAAGCCCACCGATACGTTGGCATCGGTGCAGACCGTCCCGCGCCACACCGAAATCCTGGCCGAACCGATCGGCGGCGAAGCCTGCCGTTTTCGTACGACGCAGGACGTGGAGATGGCGCCGATCGAGATTACCGCCGCCGTCTTGTCCGGCCAGCCGGTCAACGCGCCGCTTTCTCCCTATAACGGGATTGCCGGCTGCCTGCGCCTGTCGATCCGCTCGCTCGATCCACGCAAACCGTTCGGCGAACTCGGCGTCAGCCGATTGCGCCTGCATATTCCCTCGCCCTGGCAGCAGGCCGTGGCGATCCATGAACTGCTCGCCAACCACACGCTCGGCATTGCACTTGCCCAACATGCCGACGACCGCGAGCCGGTTTTCCTGTCAAAACGCAATCTGAAGACGGTTGGCTTCGAGCCGGAACAGGCCATGCTGCCCTATCCGGCCCCAAGCTTCATCGGCTACCGGCTGCTGACAGAATTTTTCGCCCTGCCGCAGAAATTCCTGTTCCTCGATATCGAGGGTCTGGACGCCTGGAAGGGCGAAACGCTGGAAATCTTCATCTATCTGGACGAAACGGACGCAAAGCTGGAGCGAGCCGTCTCGGTCCGCGATTTCACGCTCAACTCAGCCCCCGTCGTCAATCTCTTCCGCCAGACCTGCGAGCCGATCTCGGTCGATGGTACTCGCACCGAATACCGCCTCCTGCCGGATGCCCGCCGGCAGCGGACGCGGGAAATCTATTCGGTCGACCGGGTGATCCTCACCGGCTCGCGCGGCCAGGAGGAATTCTGCCAGCCGTTCTTCGGCCGCTCGCAGCGAGCCGGCAACAGCGCTTCCTACTGGCAGACCTATCGTCGCTTCGATGAGGATGACGGCACCAGCGACACCGAGATCGCCTTCGTCGATCGCAACCGCCGCGTCGCTGGCCCGATGGATGCGGTGGCGAGCGTCGATACGCTCTGCCTCAACCGCGACCTGCCGGAACAGCTCCCTTTCGGCGGCGGCCATCCTTTTCTGCAGCTGGCTTCCGGCCATGAGGCGGTGGCCGGCGTCGAGGCGCTGATCCCGCCGACGCCGTCCGTCCGCATGAACGACCAGGAAGGCCGGAACTGGCGGCTGGTCTCGCATCTGCTGCTCAACCACCTTTCCCTGTTCGACAATGAGGGAGCGGCGCTGAAGGACATCCTGTCGCTTTACGCTTTCCGCGACAGCCCGGAAACCAAGCAGCTCGTCGATGCGCTGATCCGCATCAAGGCCGAGAATTCGACGGCCCGGCTCGGCAGCGGCGGCATGGTGCCCGGCACGGAGGTCTCGCTGGAATTCGATCCTGCCGCCATCGACCGGCCATCTGCCTATCTGTTCGGCGCCGTGCTCGACCGCTTCTTCAGCCTCTACACCTCGGTCAACAGTTTCACCCGGCTGACCGTGTCGATGAAGGGGCAATCGAAACCCATCGCCACCTGGCCGGCCCGCGCCGCCGAACGACCCCTGCTCTGAGAGGAACGCGAACGGACCATGGACCTGACGACGCTCAAACCCGAAACCTCGACCGGCACGGCAAGCAACCCGCTTGCGGACCTGCTCGAACGCGATCCCGGTCGCTTCGAGCCGGTGACGGCGTTTCGCGTGGCGCAGGCAGCCGTCGCGGAAGATCAGGGTATCGAGCTGGACGTCGCATCCCATACCGGCGTCTCTCCCGCGCCGCTCGCCATCAGCGGTTTCAGGCGCAAGGGCCTGCGGGCATCAGTCAAAAGCGCATTTGCCGGGTTGATCGGCCCGCTCGGCTCGATGCCGACAGCCTATAATGAAATTATCCTGCGCGAGGAGCGCAACAGGTCGAAAGCGCTGGCAAGCTTCTTCGACCTGTTCAGCGCCCGCATGGCCGAGCTTTTTGCGGATGCCTGCGAGAAATACCGCATCGCCCGCCGGCTGCGCTGGGGCGCCAACCGCCGGGACAATGCCTTTATCACCACGCTTCTGGCACTGGCCGGCTTCGGCACCAAGCGCCTGACGGAGCGAAGCGGCGTCAACGAAGACCTGATCCTGCGCTTCTCCGGCTTTTTCGCAGCCCGCAACCGCAATCCCGCCAATCTGCGGGCCATGCTGGAAGAGTTCACCGGCCTGCCGGTCGAGATCGAGCTGTTCCGCGGCCGCTGGCTGACGATCCCGGTTGAGGAGCGCAGCCGCATGGGACATGCGCAAGGCGTGCAGCTCGGCGTCAACGCCACGGCGGGTGCCGCGATCCGCGATTTCAGCGGCGGTTTCCGGGTGGTAGTCGGCCCGCTCAGTTATGCCGAATATCTGTCGCTCGCACCCGGTGGCCGCAACATCACGGAGGTGTTTGCCCTGGCACGTCTTTATGTCGGCGCGGCACTGGATTTCGATATCCAGGTCATTCTCCGCAAGGAGGATATTCCCTTTTGCCAGCTCGGCACCAATTCCGCAGATATGCCGCGCCTCGGCTGGAACAGTTGGGCACGCGTGGCACCGGCAGCAAAGGACAGCGGCGACGCGGTGATCGTCGAACGCCTGTCGACGGCAAGGGAAGGAGGCGGACATGCGGCTTGAACTGAAGCAGATCGCCAATGGCGGCGCCCCGCCACCGATCCGTTCCAGCTGGACCCTCGAACGCGGCCGTCGCACGCTTGGCCGCGCCGCGGATTGCGACTGGCAGGTGCCGGCAGACCAGCGTTCGGTCTCGAAACTGCACTGCACGATCGAGCGGGACCGCGAAGGTTTTCTCTTGCGTGACCAGAGCGCCAACGGATCGACGGTGAACGGCGTTATCGTGCATGAGGGCGAAGTCACCCGCCTCTCCGATCGTGCGCGGCTGGAAATCGGCGAAATGGCTTTCTCCGTCCACATTTCCGGCGAGAAGGATCACGATGTCGAAGATCCGGATGCGAAACTTGCCTTGAGCGACGAACCGCTGACCATCTCCGCCATCCTCGCCGATATCGCGCCGGGCGGACGCACCGCGACAGGCATTCTCGGAGAACGCGTTGCGGAAGACTGGTCCATTCCGGTCCCGCAGAAGAAGAACGGTGCCGCCTCTTCCCGCAATGTGGAGATCGGCTGGAGCGGCCCGCCGGAAATCAGCACAGCCTCGAAGATATTGCCGGACGACTGGAATTCCGACGGTAGCTCCGACTTTGGCAGCCATCTCG
This sequence comes from Neorhizobium populisoli, assembly GCF_019430945.1. Lineage (GTDB taxonomy): Bacteria > Pseudomonadota > Alphaproteobacteria > Rhizobiales > Rhizobiaceae > Neorhizobium > Neorhizobium populisoli. The sequence goes on from NZ_JAHYCB010000014.1 coordinate 66,300, forward strand.
AACATGGTGCTGCTCCGCATGTTTCCGCCCCCGCCATGCGCGTCCGGCCGGTCGAAATGCTCGAAACCGTCAATGACAACAGTCCGCCGGAAGACCCTTTGCTCGATGCTTTTCCGCGCCTGTCGATCGGCAAGTCGGGCGAATTGGCGCAGAAGCTGGAGCCGCTGCTCGGCCGGCTCGAAGAATCCCTTGCGGATGCTTTCGCCGTCTTCGAAATCGAACAGCCACAGCCCGCCGTCGCATCCGACATTTTCGGCAGCGACGCGGAAGACGCGCTCGTTTTCCGCGTCGAAATTCTGCTCGGCCGGCAGATGAAGTTCAACGCCGCTCTCGAAGGACTGCTCCGCGAAGCCGGCCGGATGGAGCCGCGTATTCTGGAATCGCATGTCGATGCCGGTTCGCGCGGAATGCGCCTCGCGCCTCCATGGGGCCGCAACCGGGATTATTGGCAGGCCTACAAGGCACAGTTTGAAAAACACGGCAGCACGTTGTCGATCCGCGAGTTTTTCCGCGACGCGATGATGCGCGCGATGGATGCCCCGGAAGGCAAATCCATGCCGATACAAGGAGACGGCAGAGATGAGGAATGAGAACCGGGTGGCCTGGAGCGAGGGCATGTTCCTTCGCGTGCAGCACTTCCAGCAAGCGGACCGCTGGACGGAACGGCTGGTTCGCACCACGACCCGCGGACTGACTCCTTATCCCTGGGGCGTCTCCGAAATCGGCATCGACCGCAGCGCGCTGGCGATCGGTCAGTTCGCGCTCTCCAACCTGCGCGGCATCATGCCGGATGGCACGCCTTTCGAGGCACCGATCGACGCCGACCTGCCGCCACCGCTCGATCTCGACGAAAACACCAAGAATGCCGTCGTCTATCTGGCGCTTCCGGCCCGCCAGCCCGGAAAGGCCGATGTGGCGCTGAATGGCGGCGCCAAGCTCAACAGCGTCCGCCTCGTCGCCTCGCATTACGAAGCGCCGGACGCCAATGTCGAGACCGATTTCATGGCGCCGATCGATGTCGGCCGCCTCAGCATGCGTTACCTCAAGACCGGTGACGAACTGGCCGGCTACGAACTGATCGGGCTCGCGCGCATCATCGAGGTGCGCTCCGACCGCGCCGTCATCCTCGATCCGGAATTCATCGCACCGAGCCTCAACTGTGCGGCCGAAGCCCGTCTGACCGAGCTGATGACCGAACTTCTCGGCATCGTCCGCCACCGCGCCGAAGCGATCGCCGAGCGGATCGGTGACCCGACCATTCGCGGCACGGCCGAAGTCGGCGACTATTTCCTGCTGCAGATCTTGAACCGTGCCGATCCGATGCTGAAGCATATTGCCGCCAACGCGACGCGCATGCACCCGATCGAGTTCTACGAGACCTGCATCCAGCTTGCCGGCGAGCTTGCGACCTTCACCACCGAACGAAAACGGGCGACCGATTTCCCGCCCTATCGCCACGACGACCTGAAGGCGACTTTCGCTGCCGTCTACGACGACCTGCGCGCCTCTCTGTCCGCCGTGCTGGAGCAGTCCGCTGTCGCGATCGAGCTTGCCGAGCGCCGCCATGGCGTCCGGGTCGGCACGATCAACGATCGCTCGCTGCTCAAGGATGCCGGCTTCGTGCTGGCGGTGCGGGCGGAAATGTCGGCCGAAGACGTCCGCCGCAAGCTGCCTGCCCAGATCAAGGTCGGCCCAGTGGAACGCATCGCCGAACTCGTCAACGTGGCATTGCCGGGCATTCCCGTCAGGCCGCTGCCGGTTCTGCCGCGCCAGCTGCCTTACCGCTCCGGCACGATCTATTTCGAACTCGACACCAAAAACCCTCTCTGGAAGCAACTCGACACATCGGGCGCCATCGCACTGCATCTCGCCGGCGAATTCCCGGGTATCGAACTGGAACTGTGGGCCCTTAGAGAATGAAGAACGAACCCGCATCCGCATGGAACAGCCAGCCGACCATCGTCGAGGTGACCGAGGACGGCGTCAAGAAACAGCAATCGGCCCGCAAGATGGCCGAGATGCTCGACGATGTCCTGGAGTTTCCGGAAAGCGCTCCGGACAAGAACGCCCAGCCGCAATCTGTCAATAAAGGCGGCTGGTCGGTCGAAACGCTGGTCAAGAATTTCCGCTTCGGCGGCGATGAGGTGCCGACGCTGGTGCGTTCGGCCGCTCCGCTCCTCAATCTCGCCCATGCGCTGAGAACGACCGACGAGCAACCGGATATCGACCAGCTCCGCAAGGTTGCGGTCGAGGCGGTCGGCCGCTACGAGCGCGATCTCGCCAGCGCCCGCATCAGCCCCGACCGTGCCCGCGCTGCCCATTATGTCGTCTGCGCCACCGTCGACGACGTGGTGTTGAGCAAGCCCTGGGGCGTGCGTGCCGGCTGGGCGCGTTCCGGCCTGGTCTCGACCTTCCATATGGATGTCACCGGCGGCGATCGCGTTTTCGACCTGCTCGACCATTTCCATCAGAGCCCCGGCGCCAACAAGGACCTGCTGCTCCTCATCTATCTATCCCTCTCGCTCGCCTTCGAGGGCCGCACCCGCGTTTCACCGCGCGGCAATCTCGAACTCGGCCGCATTCGCGACAGTCTCTACAAGACGCTGCTCGGCCAATATGGCGTGTTCGAACGGGAACTCTCACCGCATTGGAAGGGCGTTTCCGCCCGCCACAAGCCACTGCGGACCGCAGTTGCGCTCTGGACACTGCTTTCCATCCTGGCATTGATTTTCGCGCTCGGTTATCTGTTTTTCACGCTCTCGCTGAATGGCGCATCCGACAACACCTTCCAGCGCCTTGCCAATCTGTCGCCGCGCGAAACGCCGAGCGTGCTGATCAAGGTCCCGGAGGCGCCGGTCGAACCCAAACCACCGGTCGTGGAAGTAAAACCCACGCCTCCGGTCGAGCCGCCACCGAAACAGGCCCCGCCTCCGAGCCGTCTCGACAACCTTCTCGCCTTCCTCCAGCCGGAGGTGGAAAAGAAGCTGGTGACGCTGTCGGATTCCAACGGCCGGCTTCTGGTGCGGATCAACAATTCCGGCCTGTTCGACACCGGCAGCGCCGAAGTCAGCGACAAGTTCCACGACCTGATCCAGAGGATCGGCGGGGCGCTGGCGGCGGAAAAATTCCGGGCCGTCGTGGTCGGTTATACCGACAACGTGCCGATCCGTACCATCCAGTTCCCTTCGAACTGGCACTTGTCGGAGGCCCGCGCCAAGGCCGTCGGCGACATTCTCGCCTCTTATGCCGGTCCTGACGCCATCCTGACCGAAGGCCGCGCCGACAGCGATCCGATCGCCGACAATGCCAAGCCTGAAGGCCGCGAGATGAACCGTCGCACGGAAATACTGGTCCTGACCGATCCTTCGGAACGGCTGACCGACGCAGGCCTCAAGGCCCCGCCGGTGCAGGCTGCAAGGCCGGATGATCAAACTGCGCCTGCTGCAGGAGGAGCTGCACGATGAACCCGTTAAGCTTCTTCTATACAATGCGCTCCTATGTGGAGGCCTATGCGGGCCTCCTCGGACGGCGCTTTATCTCGATCATCTGGGTGGCGGCGGTCTGCATCGTCATCTGGTTCTACGGTTACCTCGCCGCCTATGGCAATTTCAAACCGCTGGCGAGCACCAACAACCGGCTGATCCTGATCGGCATCATCATCGCCATCTGGATCGGTTATCTCGTCGTCACCACCATCCGCGATCGCCGCCGCGACAAACAACTCGTCGAAGGCATCGAGCGGGATGCGGCAAGCGAAGCCGCCGCCAGCCAACAGGCGGAAGTCGGCGAGATCCACAGCCGCCTCAAGGAGGCATTGCAGCTTCTGCGCCGCATCACCCGCAGGCGGTTCGGTTATATCTACGAACTTCCCTGGTACGTGATCTTCGGCGCCCCAGGCTCCGGCAAGACCACGGCGCTCAGCAATTCCGGCCTGAAATTCCCGCTCGGCGACGCGATGGGCAGCAATTCGGTGCAGGGCATCGGCGGCACGCGCAACTGCAATTGGTGGTTCACCGACGAAGCGATCCTGATCGACACCGCCGGCCGCTACACCACCCAGGACGACCTGAACGGCACTGCCAAGGCGGGCTGGGAAGGGTTTCTCGGGCTCCTCAGGAAATACCGCCGCTCGCAGCCGATCAACGGCGCGCTTTTGACGCTTTCGATCGGTGATCTGCTGACCCGCGATACCGAGGCACAGCGCGAAGAAATCCGCGCCATCCGCCAGCGGCTTGGCGAACTCGACGAACACCTTCAAGCCCGCGTGCCGGTCTATCTCGTGTTGACCAAGGCCGATCTTCTGACCGGTTTCGTCGAATTCTTCGATGGCTTCAACAAGAGTGACCGTGAACAGGTCTGGGGCACGACATTCGGCCTCGAGGAAAGCTACAAGGCAGCCGATCTGCCGGATCGTTTCCTTCAGGAGTTTGCCCTTCTGCAGGAACGCGTCGGCGCCATGCTGATCGAACGGCTACAGCAGGAGCCGAACCCGGAACTGCGTGGCCGCATCTTCCGCTTTCCCGCCGAACTCGGTTCGTTGAAGGAGCGACTGCACGACGTGATGGTCGAGCTTTGCTCCGGATCGAAACTTATCGAACCACCCATGCTGCGCGGCATTTATTTCGCTTCCAGCACACAGGCCGATGAGACCGTATCGGCAGCCGCTTCCCGCCCCCGCCGCAGTTATTTCCTCTCCCGCCTGTTCAAGGATGTGATCTTCGACGAGGCCTCGCTCGTCGCCCGCGACAAGCGCCTTTCCCGCCGCCAGGTCTATTTCCGTCGCGCGGCCTATGCGGCGGCGACCATTGCGCTTGCCGTGGTCCTCACCAGCTGGACCGCCACCTATTTCCAGAATGCTGCTGCGATTGCCAGCGCCGAACGGCGGATCGACGCCTATGAGCAACTCGCGCGCGGCGTGCCGGTGCGCGATGTCAACGACGCGGATTTCCTGCGGGTTCTGCCGGCGCTCGACAATCTCGCCGCCGTCACCACGGATTTCTCGAAAACCCGCGTCTGGCCTGTCAGTTTCGGACTGGACCAGGAAGACAAGGTCGCCGGCCGCCAGCGGGATGCCTATCAGCGGGCACTCAATGCGCTGCTCCTGCCGCGCATGCTGGTTCAGTTGCAAAAGGACATGACCGCCACGACGGATGTGACCGCCACATTCGACGCCCTGAAACTCTACGGCATGCTGGGCGGCCTCGGCCCGATGGACGCGGATTTCGTTTCGCTTGAAGCGGAAGACATGTTCACCAGGCTTTACCCCGGCGAAGGCCGGTCCGCCGCCCGCAATGCCCTGATTATCCATGCCAATGCCATGGCAAAGGGAGCTCTGCCGCCGATCGAACTCGACAGCGCTCTGATCGCCAAGGCACGCGAGACGATCCGTCCGCAAGGCATTGCCGACCGCGCCTATCGGATGCTCGCCAATTACCGCTCCTCCCGTATGCTGCCCGCCTGGACGCCTGCCGCGGCCCTCGGTCCGCTTGGAGAGAAGGCTTTCGAACGCACCTCCAAGACCGCGCTGAACGAAGGCATTCCGGGTCTTTATTCGAGCATCGGTTATCGTCAGGTCGTGCTTCCCCGCGTCACCGATGCAGCCCGCACAGCCGTCGAAGAGGAGTGGGTGCGCGGTCAGGCAAATCCGGCCGGGGTGACGATCGACACGATCGCCCAGGCAGCACTGCAGCTCTATTTCGACAATTTCGAACAGCGCTGGACGAACGTGCTGGCCGATCTGAAAATCAAGCCATCCCAGACCATCGCCAATGCGGCCGAAACCACCCGCATCCTGGCCAGCGAACCAAACCCGGTCGAAGGTCTGGCAAGGTCGATCGTGACCTCCACCGATCTTCGCCGCTCCGGCGCCGAGGTCGCATCCGCCGCCGGCGACAGTCTGCCGGCTTCGACAACGGCACTTGCCGGCGTTACCAATGCACCGGATCTTTTCGCCAGCCTTCGCGAGGCACTTGAAGCGCCGCAATCCGGCCAGTTGCCGATGACGCAATCGCAGGACGCGCCGAAATCGAAAATCGCCCAGCTGAAACCGGTGCTGCAGAAGGTGCAGGAACAGCTTTCCCGCGCGACAACCTCTTCGGCAGAGGTCGCCAAGGTCTTCGATGTCGACAGCCAGCTGACTACCGCCAACCAGGATCTCCTGCAGCAGGCACGCCAGCTGCCACCTCCCATCGATACCTGGATGGCCGGCGTTGCGGCCGATGTCGGTTCGCTCGCTGTCAAATCCGCTCGCTCGCGCATCAGCGATGCATGGACAGCGGAGGGTGCAAACTTCTGCTCCAACGTCGTCAGCGGTCGTTATCCCTTCGACCGGGAATCGCCGCGCGATGTGGCGATGAGCGATTTCATCCGGTTGTTCGGCCCCAAGGGCCTGTTCAAAACCTTCTTCGGCGACAAGCTCGCCGCTTTCGTCGATACCGGTTCCTCACCCTGGGGCTGGAAGGGCACGTTCGGTTCGGCCAGCATTCCGAGCGAGGCGATTGCCCAGTTCGAAAACGCCGACAAGATCAACCGCGCCTTCTTCCCCGCCGGCAGCGAAGGCCCGTCGGTCGCCATCAACATCAAGCCGGTCTCGCTCACCGACAGCGCCAATGCCGTCATGTTGGAAATCGAAGGCGAGCGGGTGGTCTATTTCCATGGCCCCATCCAGTCGAAATCGATCTCCTGGCCGTCGACCGAAGCGAGCAACGTCTCGCGGCTCGCCTTCCAGCCCGGCGGCTGGCAGCAAGCCTTGACGGAAAACGGCGACTGGTCGCCCTTCCGGCTGTTCGACGACGCCCAGCTTTCGGTACAGGGCGGCGATCTGTTCCGCGCCAAGTTCGAGCGCAACGGCCAGAAGGCGGAATTCGATGTGCAGTTCGGCTCAGTCCTCAACCCGTTCCGGCTGGAGGCGCTGAGCGCCTTTTCCTGCCCGACACAGTTCTGATCGGTAGACCATGGCCGTCCGTGCCGCCCTCGACCCGACGCCCACCGAGATCGATCGGATCGGCTTTTTCGGCAAGCTGCCGACCCATGGCGATTTCGTCTCCTCCGGGCTGGGCCGCCCGGTGCAGAACGCCATGGATGCTTGGCTCCAGGAAAGCCTCTCGGCGATCCAGCAGGAATTCGGCAAGGATTGGGAACGTCGTTTCCGGGCCATGCCCGGCTGGCGTTTCATCGTCGAAGACGGTCTCTGGGGGGCTGCGACGATCGCCGGCGTTATCGTGCCGAGCCTCGATCGGGTGGGACGCAGCTTCCCGCTGGTCATCGCCGCCCAGTTGCATGCTTTTACAGAAGATCCGCGAGGCCTTTGCCTCGACGACACCTGGTTTACGGCCGCCGAAGGCATGGCGGAAACCGCCGGCCGGCGCGATTTCGACATCGATTTCTTCACTGCCGGCTTGAAGCGCCTGCGCACGCCGCGGGCGGGCGAATTCGAAACGGACGTCAGACAGCGCGGTGCATCCCCCGGCGCCTTCTGGTGGAGGACCGATCCGGGCGACCGGCAGATGCGCGGCTTTCACGTCAATGGCAGACCCCGCCCCGACGATTTCCTGCGGCTTCTGACGGGTGATCCCTCCCCCGCGCCCAGCATGGACCGACCGGTTGCCATGCAGCCGGTGCCAGCGCCACCTCCAGAACCTTCTCCGAAGCCCGTAGTCGCACCTCTCGTCAAGACTATAAGTCTGCGCCTGTCGCATAGTTACGCCAGCCATCCGGGAACGCGGCTGACGCTCAATGCCGACAGCGTCTTTTCCTCTACGACGCCCGCCATCTTCGCGATTGCCGATGGCGTGGGCGACGGCGCCGATGCTGCAGAAGCCGGCGTAACCGCGACCGGCGTGCTGAACGAGATCGCCGCCCAAGAGACGATCGAAGCACTTGTCCAGGACATCAAGGGCAAACTCGGCCGGGCGCATGGGCTGCTGCAATCGGCGCATATGGTGCCGGACCGCCCCTCGCCTTCGGCCAGTATCGTCGTGCTTACGGCGCTTGCGGAAAACTTCGCGCTCCTCTGGGCCGGCGATGCGCGCTGCTATCTTCTGCGCGACGGGATGATGCGCTGCCTTACCCGCGATCATGTTGCGATCGGCATGAAGCGTTCTCTCGCCCGCGGCCTCGGGCTTCGCAGCCAGCTCACGCCGGATGTTTTCTTGGACGAATTGCGACCGGGCGACCGCTTCCTGCTGTGCAGCAATCCGCTTCCCCGGGTTCTCACCGAACGCGGGATTGCCGAAATTCTGCTTTCCGCCGATCTCGATGAAGTCTCCGCCGTGTTGGCGCAGGAAGCCCTGATCGCCAACTGCCGCGAAAACCTCAGCGCTCTGGTTGTCGACGTGAGCGCCGGCCGTGGCTGATGATGCGGATGCGGATTTCGGCGAGGTCGCGCGGAATTTCGCAACACTCTGGCGAGCACTGACGGTCGGAGAGGACGGACCGCGTGACCTGGAACAGCGCCGCTTCCTGATCGATCAGGTGCGTGACGCACTGGACCGCGCGGAAGACCGTCTTTCCGCAGAAGACAGGTCGATCATCGCCAACACATTCACGCTCGAGGCTCGCATCCAAGAAGGCGCCACGACCGAAGTCTATCGTGCCCGCCACCGCGATCTCGGCAGCCTTCACGTCATCAAGATTCTGCGCCCGGATCAGGCCGGCGACCCGATTGCCCGCAAGCTGCTGATGCGAGAGGCCAAAATCGGCATGGCGATCCGCCATCCGAACGTGGTCGCAACCGAAACCGCGTTGAGGCTTGGCGACGGCAGGCCGGCGCTTGTTTTCGAATGGCTGGACCAGAACCTCTCCGGTTTTACAGCTGATGCGCCTTTCTCGACCGACGATCTCACGAAGATCATCACCGCCATCCTCTCCGGCCTCGGTGCCCTCCACGAGGCCGGCTTCATCCATGGAGACCTGTCGCCCGCCAACCTGCTATGCAGCGGCCGGGATTTTTCCCGCCTGAAGATCGCCGATTTCGGTGTGGCGATCGAAACCGGGCGCCGCTACCGGGAACTCGACATCGCCTTTGCCGGCCGGCCGCAATTTGCGCCGCCGGAACAATTGGCCGGAGAAATTCTCGACGCTCGCTCCGATCTTTATGCGGCCGGACGCGTCCTGTCGGAGCTGCTATCTCTCTGCAGAGGGAATGTGGATCGCCTCGACGCTTTCATAGCCGAACTCATCCATGAGCAGCCGGACAAAAGACCCGAAAACGCAAAAGCCGCCCAGAACATGCTGGACGGCTTTTTGAGATAGAAGCTCCGACGGCTGTCAGGCGATCAACGACCCGGAAGCGGAGCCGCCGCCGTCGCCGGGCTCTTCTGATAGATCGTGAAGAGTTTGGCGAAATCGACAAGGCCGGAATTGCTGGCGTAGAGGATGTCACCGTCCATCACCTGGAAGCGCTGCATAAGGGCAAGGTTGGCAACGTCGTTCATGTCGACCCGGTAGATGACCGGCTTGGTCGTGGTGGCGGCAACCACCATGCCCGGGTTCTTCGCCGTCGCCGCAGGTACCGCGCTATAGACCTGCTGATTGCGCATCACGTAGAAATTGCTGGCATCGGCCCGGTCGTCCAGCAGGCCGCCGGCACGGCTGAAGGCCTGCATGAGCGAGAGCTTGCCCGGCTCGAACTCGAATTCGCCGACGCTCTTGAAGGCGCCGAAAGCCGTGAAGCTCGGTGCGTCCTTGCCGATATAAACCTGGTCTTCCGGCAGCAGGAAAATGTTCTGGCGATCCTCGTTCAGCACCCGCTCGAGCGGTGCGCTGGCGCGCTGCTTGCCGCGGATGACGGTAACGGTCGCAGCCGTCGGCGCCGAAGACGCCCCACCGGCCAGCGCGATCGCGTCTAGCACCCGCTCCTTGCGGGCGGTCAGCGGGAAACGGCCGGCCGAGCGAACGTCACCGTTGACGGTGAAGCCGCTGGTCGGTTTGTCGACGACGGTAACGACCGCCTGCGGATTGACCGCCGAGCCCTTGAGGCCGGAAACGATGCGCGACTGCAGGCCTTCCGGCGAGGATTCCAGAACTCGCTGCCGGCCGACGAACGGAAGCGTTACGGTGCCGGCGGAATCGACCGTGAAACGGCCGAGATTGAGCGTCTTGCTTTGCGCCGAAGAGAACATGCCCTCTTCGCCCGTATCGAGGATCGTCACCTCGATGACATCGCCGCGCCGCAGCCGCGTATCGGCAAAGCCCGTCGAGCGCAGCACGCTGAGACCCTGGTCGGAAACGGAATACCCCACAGGCGCAGTGCTGACCTGATCCATCGGCGCGTTGGCGAGCCGGATGACCGGGATCTTCTCCTGCGTATGGGGATCGGTCGCATTATAGAACCCGCCGGCGGACGGACCGTCCGAAGGTGCGGTACAAGCACTCAAAACTGCAACGAACAGGAGGCAGGGCGCAAGCTTCCGCATCGCGTATCCTTTTGGGCAAAGTTTCGTTAAGTTGACAAATATCAAGGGGATGCAGTCCGGCAATATCAATCGGGGCAAAAAAGGCAATTGTGACGCTTTGGAGGCGTACACCTGTGGTTTATGTGCAACCCCTCAAGCACGAGACGGTCGAAAGAGGCATCGAGGCACCTCATTAACCATGTCCATGTGAAGTGTCCGCCACAAGATTTGCCGCCGCCCCTGAAGATGATTCTCCCGATCGGCGAAGTCCTGCGCGACCTTGCATATATCGCCGATCGGGAGTTCTTCCAGAGCCCTAGTCGAATGTCTTTGCGAACTCTTCGCGCAACATGTTCTTCTGGATCTTGCCCATGACATTCCGGGGCAGATCGGTGACGATGAAGACCTTTTTCGGCTGCTTGAATTTGGCGAGCTGATCCTTCAACGCATCGCGAATGACATCTTCGTCCAGTGCGGCACCGCTGCGGCGCGCCACCACGGCCACCACGCCCTCGCCGAAATCCGCATGCGGCACGCCGATCACCGCACTTTCCGCTACGCCCGGGATCGCGTCGAGCGCCGCCTCGACCTCGGCCGGATAGACGTTCAAGCCGCCGGTGATGATGAGATCGCGGCTACGGCCGGCAATATAGACATAACCGTCCTCATCCATGTAACCGACATCGCCGGACTTGAAGAACCCGTCCTCGCGAAAATCCTCCTTGGTTTTTTCCGGCATGCGCCAATAGCCCTTGAAGACGTTCGGCCCGCGGATTTCGATGCCGCCCGCCTCGCCGCGCGGCAGGCTCTCGCCGGTCTTGAGGTCGGTGATGCGTACCTCGACGCCGGGCAGAGCCGGCCCGACGCTTCCCGGAATACGCGCCCCGTCATAGAGGTTCGAGGTGTTCATGTTCGTTTCGGTCATGCCGTAGCGTTCAAGAATCTCATGGCCCGTCCTGGCCGAGAATTCCTTGTGAACTTCCGCCGAAAGCGGTGCCGAACCGGAGATGAACAGCCGCATGCCCGCGGTCGCCTCGCGGGTCAGGCCCGGCTTGGTCAGAAGCCGGCTGTAGAAGGTCGGCACGCCCATCATTACACTCGCCTTCGGCATCTCGCGCAGCATCGTATCCGCATCGAAACTCGGCATGTAGATCATCGAACTTCCGGACCGCAGCGTCAGGTTGGTCGCGACGAACAGGCCATGCGTGTGGAAGATCGGCAGCGCATGCAGCAGCACGTCGTCGGCGGAGAAGCGCCAGGATGCCTTCAGTGCCTCGACATTCGAGAAGAGGTTGCCATGTGTCAGCATCGCCCCCTTGGAGCGCCCGGTCGTGCCGGACGTATAGAGGATGGCGGCGATATCGTCGGCCGCCCGCGGGACATCGGTAAAGGCGCCGGGGCTCGCCGCCGCTTTTTCCACGAGGCTGCCGCCGCCGGCCATCAGGGTTTCCAGCGCGCAACCGGGCAGTGCCGCGACCAGTTCGGCAACCCCATCGCGGCTTTCCGGTTTGCACACCACCAGGGTCGGCTCCGCATCGCCCAGGAAATAACGCAGCTCGGAAATCGTATAGGCCGGGTTGAGCGGCAGATAGATCGCCCCGGTGCGAACCGTGGCGACATAGAGGATCATCGCCTCGATGCTCTTTTCCACCTGCACTGCCACCCGGTCTCCCGGTTTGACACCGAGCGCCACGATCGCATTGGCAAACTGCCCGGAGCGCTCGACCAGACCGCCATAGGTGAGCACCGGCTCGCCAGGCTGCTGCAGGAAGGTCTTGTTGAGATCCTCCGGGAAATTGGTCTTCAGGACGGAAAAGAGATTTTCAGACATAACACGCCTCCATCTGCCTGCGGCCTGGACCCGGTGCCGGACGAAACCGGCCCGAGACACCGAATGGCGCCCGGCCGGATATAAATCCCAGGCACCCGCTCCTCCCGCAATTGCCGTTGTTCTGCACCCAACAAATCTCGTCCATGGGAGACCTGTCAATACCGCTAGCAACCGGATCGCAGACGATTGCCTGCCGGCATCATCCGAGAAGCAAAAACTTTGTTCGAGATCATGTCATTGTTTATTGCATGAGGTAGCGAGGTAAGGGATGGGAGGAAACCGATCGCCCGACGAAGAGACCTGAATGGACCGGAAAGCTCAATTTGACCCCTCACCTTCAACCTGGCAGCAGCAGGTGCTGATCAAGTGGGAGAGCGGCCATATCGAGCGGATCAGCGGCCCGAAGGCAGCCCTGCGGGTATTGGAAAACAAGTGGCCCGCATCACGAGGCGTGCACTATCAGACCGCGAAAGCCGCCTGTCGCGGAGTGATCGACCGCAAATGTTCGGCAGAACTCGCTCGGGAAACCTTCGTCGAAGCCGCAACCAAGGCAGGCCTTCTGGCATAGACGTGGGAAACAGCCGGCAGGGTATGACCGGAGACTTGCCTTGCCTCCGGCACGCTGCCATGCCCCTTCCTCAGGCAGCCTTTCCCTTCAGCACCTGCAGCAATGCGGCGATATAGCCATAGGTGAAAGCGAAGGCGGTATTGTCCGGATCAGCTCCGGAAATCCGCGGCACATGGTCCGGCATGATCATGTATTTGTAGCCGACTTCGGCATAGGTCTGCAGCGATTTCCACATGTCCATGTCACCCTCTTCCGGGAAGGTCTCCATGAAGGACAGCTTGCCGCCGCGGATGTTGCGGAAGTGGACATTGAACAGCTTGCCGCGTTCGCCGAACCAACGGATGATGTCGAAGATTTCTTCGGCCGGATTGTCGAGCATCTCGCCGACCGTGCCCTGGCAGAAATTCAGCCCGTGATAGGGGCTTTCGCGCGTCTGCACGAACCGCTTCAAACCATCGACCGTCCCGAGAACCCGCGTAACACCGCGATAGCCCGGCGGCGTGTAGGGATCGTGCGGATGGCAGGCGAGCCGCACCTTGTTGGCTTCCGCAACCGGAACGACGCGCTCGAGGAAATAGTCGATCCGCGCCCAGTTCTCCTCCTCGTCGATAACGCCGGCGATGGTGGGTGCCGCATCGTGATCGGCCTTGTCCCAGCGGAAAGCTTCGTTGAGCGAACCGCCACGGCCGACCTCGAGCTCGGTGCGGGGAATGCCTATGATGTTGAGATTGTATTTGACGGCCGGAATGCCGGCCTTGGCGACGTTTTCGATCAGACGGCAGACGGAGTCGATCTGCCGGTCACGATCCGGCCCCTTGCCGAGAATGTCCGGGCTATACTGCTTCTCGATGACATGCGAACTCAGCGGCAGCTGAACCATGTCGAGGATGAGACCGAAGCCTTCGACGCGGTCGCGATGCGCCTTGAGGACATCAAGCGTCCAGTCATGCGGATTGCCGTCCGGGTCTGCATTGACGTGCTGGACGCCGAGCTGCGCCATCACCCGGTAGTCGTCGTCGTTGCGTGCCCTGTATTGAGTGCCGATATACATGCGGGGTCTCCTCCCAATTTTAAAATCGCGATATTTATAGGCCGGGCCTTCCCTTATCGATCCGGGCCCGGGCCGATCGAAACATTCAATTGCGCAACTCGCCCTTCGCCCGGCTTGAGGACGAAAAGGCCTGCTGTCTGCTGCTGGTCGGGTTGAAACCCGAACACCCCGGCAACATGCGATACCGGCTCCAGGCAGACGTAACCGGACGTCCGATGCGCCACCATATGCGGCAGGTCCGGACCGGCCGTAACGATGACTTCGGCGCCGCCTTTCGTGACCGCCGTGGCGCGATGCCATTCGGATAGGAAAACCGTGAAACCTTCGCCCGGCAATTCCTCGCCGGTTCGAATTTCCGCAGGGCTCCCATCTGGAATGCCCGCCGTCCCGATCGGCCAGATCCTGCGTGCATCGCTGGACGCAGTCCTGTCGAACCCGGAGGCGAAATACGGGTGCCAGCCGAAACCGCCAGGTATGGAAACCGTGCCGGTATTGGTCATCGACAGTTCGATATCCAGCCGATCATTCGAAAGCACAAAGCGCTGCACGGCGCGGAAATCGAAGGGCCAGTCGGCATCGGCCTGGTAATCGACGGCCAGTTCGATCCGATCCGCCGCTTGCGACACGACATGCCAGGACCGGCGATGCGCCGGGCCGTGCTGGGCATCGGTCACCATTACCGGATGCGGCAATACTTCGTGGCGCTGCCCTTCATGGGTGAAGGCCGCGCCGAGAAGCTTGTTATGATAGGGAAACAGCGGATAGCCGCCGGCTTTCGGCCAGTTCAGCGGCTCGAATTCCGGTCCCGGCGTCGGCACGAGGATATCGCCGAAACGGTCATGCGCGAGGTGGGTCATCCGCCCACCGTTTTCCGGCAGGAAACGGGCCTCGAGCGGCCCGCTCCTTATACTGGTCCAGCTTTCCGGCCAATCAGGCGAAGGCATAGGACCCATCCGGCCGCTTAGGCACACGACGTTGCCAGTGGACATAGCCGTCCTCCTGCATCGCCTTTTCATCCATCTCGACGCCCCAGCCGGGACGATCCGGGCGCAGCTCGAGATAACCATCCTTCGGCAGATAAGGATCGGCGACGTAACGCGCCGTCTCTTCCCGCGTCTCGACCTCGGTGCCGCCATAGATATAGGTCTGCCCCTTCGGCAGGCGGTATTCGAGGATCTTGAAATTCTGCTGTGCGGCCGAGAAATGCACGTTGACGGCCGTCGCCAATGGTCCCATCGGGTTATGCGGCGCGACGCCGACATAAAAGGCTTCGGCGAGCGTCGCGATACGGCGCATTTCCGAAAGACCCCCGACCACGCAGATATCCGGCTGGATCAGGTCGGCGCCCTTCACCTGCAGCAGCCGCAGGAATTCGTAGCGGCTGTAAAGGCTTTCGCCCGTCGCCAGCGTGCATTCCAGCCCCTGCTTCAGCTCGCCCCAGGCCTCGATATTTTCCGGCCGCAGCGGCTCTTCGTAAAACAGCGGATCGTAGGGCGCCAGCGCATTGCCGAGCTGACGGGCGGCATTCGCCTCATAGATCTTGGCATGCGCATCGAAGGCGATCTCGTAATCGTCGCGCACCGTCTCGCGGAGCTGGCGGAAATAGTCGGCCGAAGCCTTCACCACATTGCCCCAGCGATTGGTGTGCATGTCGATCCGCCAGGGGCTGAGCTTGAAGGCGGTAAAACCCCAGCCTTCGTTCAGCCGGTCGAATTCGTCGCGCGCTGCCGGTGCGTCCGGCGCCGTATAAACGCCGGCATAAACCTTGATCTTGTCGCGCACCTCGCCGCCGAGCAACTTGTAGACCGGAACGCCCGCGGCTTTCGCCGCGAGATCCCAGAGGCAATGGTCGAGGCCGGCAATCGCCGCCAGACCCATCGCGCCGGGGGGAAACCGGCTCTGCTGGATCATCAGGTTGACGAGATAGTCCACCCGCGTCGGGTCCTGGCCGGCGATGAAGCCGTAGAGGTAATCCAGAAGCGGCGGCAGCGCCTTGTCCGGTCCGTGATTGTAGCACTCGCCCCAGCCGGTCAGGCCATCATCGGTATCGAGCGCGACGATGACGCGCGGGCGATCCTTGTCGCGGGTCATGTAAACCCGCATCCGGTCGATCTTCATCTTCAATATCCTTACTTGCTGAAATACTGGCGGCGCGAAACGCGGGTCTGCACATAGAGGTGTTCACCCCACGTGCCCGGCGCATAGGCGGTACTGTCCTTCGCAACCTGATTGGAGACATTGCCGAGGCTCGGGAAGCGGGCGACGAAATCCTCGTCGATATCGCAGCCGAGGCCCGGCGCGTCCGGCACCGCGATCGAACCATCCTCCTGCACCGGGTTCGGCAGGATGACGCTCTTGCGCCCTTCCCAATCGTCGTCGAGGCGTTCGAGGATCAGCGCATTGGGGATCGCCGCCATCAGGTGCAGAGCTGCATATTCGGCGACCGGCCCGAGCGAGCCGGAATGCGGCGCGAACTGGATATGATGCGCCTCCGCCATCGCGGCGATCTTCTTCATCTGGGTAATGCCGCCGGCACGTCCGGTATCCGGCTGGATGATGTCGACCAGTTCCTTTTCGATCAACTCGCGCTCGCCGAAGATCGTCGCCGAGCGCTCGCCGGCTGCCAGCGGAATATGCGCAGCGTCACGAATGCGGCGGTAACCGTCGACATTTTCCGGCGCGATCGGATCTTCCACCCACATCAGTTCGTAAGGCTCGAGCTTGCGCACCAGCCGGCAGGCATCGGCAGGTGTCAGCCATGGTGCGCCATGCAGGTCGATGGCGATATCCATGTCGTCGCCGACAGCCTCGCGCAGCTTGTCCACCTTGCGGACGGGATCGGAAACGCCGCCGCATTTGATCGCCTTGATGCCACGGCTCTTGACCTTCAGCGCCTGTTCCACCGTGTTGGCATGCGAATAGATCGGGATACGGTCGCGCACCTTGCCGCCGAGCAGGTTCCACACCGGCACGCCGAGTGCCTTGCCCTTGATGTCCCACAGCGCCATGTCGATACCGGTCATCGCGCCACCGCCGACCGTGCCGAGCATGCCGTGGCCCATCATGGCGATCATCATCTTCTGCCAAAGCTTTTCGATATGCGTCGGGTCCTCGCCGACCAGAAGCGGCGTGATATCCTTGATGGCAGTCTCGATCACGCGCGGCCAGCCGGAACATTCGCCGATGCCGGTAATTCCCTCGTCCGTCTCGATCTTCAGGAACAGCCAGTTGCGCGTGCCGCCGAAATATCCCCGCTCGCCGCCGGAAGGTTTGAAGGCCTCATCCACCGGTTGGCCGACATGCATGAGAAACGTGCGAATTCCGGTGATCTTCATCGCGCAGAACTTCCATTCTTGACATTGCTGGTATCGGTATGGGCTGGCTCGACATAACGGAACCGCCGCGAGCGGTCGCGATCCCGCGGATCGGGCCGCGGGATCGCGGAGATCAGCGCCTGGGTATAGGCGTGATCCGGATTGTTGCAGACCTTCTCCGCCTCGCCGACTTCGACAAGCTTGCCGCGATACATGACGCCCACCCGGTCGCACATGTAGCGGATGACGCCGATATCGTGGCTGATGAAGATATAGGCGAGTTTCAGCTCGTCCTGCAGCCGCATCAGGAGATCGAGCACTTGGAAACGCACCGAAACGTCGAGCGCCGAGGTCGCTTCGTCTGCCACGATGATGCGCGGGTTAAGCGTGATGGCGCGGGCGATGCCGATGCGCTGCCGCTGGCCGCCGGAGAATGCGTGCGGATAACGCTCGCGACCGGCCGGGTCGAGGCCGACCTGCTCCATCAGATGGCAGACCTTTTCGTCGAGCGCCTTGCCCTTCAGGATGCCGTTGACCAGCAGCGGCTCACCGATCACCTGCGCCACCGTCATGCGCGGGTTGAGCGAACCGAACGGGTCCTGGAAGACCATGCGCAGCTCGCGCCGCGCCGCCTTCAGTTCCGCGCCTTCCAGCTTGGCGAGATCGACCGTCTGGCCGTTTGCCTTGCGGTAATGCATCTCGCCGCCGGTCGGCTCGTAGAGCCGCATGATCGAGCGGCCCATCGTCGTCTTGCCGGAGCCGGATTCGCCGACGATGCCGAGCGTCTCGCCCGGCAGAAGCGAGATCGACACGTCGTTCAGCGCCTTCATTTCCCCGAAATGCATGGAGAGATTGCGGATATCGAGGATCGGTTCGGCGCTAGTGTCGAGCGGCGGCCGGGCAAGCCGGATCTCCGCCTTCTGCTCCAGCTTCAACACGGAGCCGATCAGCATCTTTGTGTAAGGATCTTGCGGCGTATGGAAAATCTGGTCGACAGGACCGTATTCCTTGACCACGCCATGATGCATGACCAGCACGTCGTCAGCGATCTGCGCCACCACGCCCATATCGTGGGTGATGAACAGCACCGCCATGCCGGTCGTCTGCTGCAGCCGCTTGATCAGGTCGAGGATTTCCGCCTGGGTCGTGACGTCGAGCGCGGTCGTCGGTTCATCGGCGATCAGAAGCTGCGGTTTGCAGGCAAGCGCCATGGCGATCATGGCGCGCTGGCGCATGCCGCCGGAATATTGGAAGGCATAGCGATCCAGCGCCTGTTCCGGATTGGGGATTTCCACCTGCCGCAGCAGCTCGGCCGCTTCCTTGCGGGCTTCCGCCTTGCTCATGTTGAGGTGCAGACGCAGCACTTCGGTGATCTGGTCACCGACGGTGTGCACCGGCGAGAGCGACGACATCGGCTCCTGGAAGATCATCGAAATGTCGCGGCCACGTACCGCACGGATCGCCTTGCCGCGCGGATCGAGCTTGGCGAGATCGAGTGATTTGCCATCCTTGGTGTTGAGCACGATCGATCCGGAGGCGATGCGGCCCGGCTGATCGACGATCTGCAGGATGGAGCGCGCCGTTACCGACTTGCCGGAACCGGATTCGCCGACGACGCACAGCGTCTTGCCGGGTTCGATGGCAAACGAGATGTCGTTCACGGCCTTGAAGATACCGGTGCGGAGCGGAAACTCCGTCACCAAGTTCTTCACTTCGAGCAGCGGCTTGATGCCCGGCGGGCGCGGCGTGATGGAGAGAATATCGGTCATCGGCGCCTCACTTGTTGTACGGATCGGCCGCATCGCGCAGGCCATCGCCGAAGAGATTGAGCGCCATGACCGCGACGACGACCGCGAGCCCCGGCATGAAGAGCCACGGCGCCGTGGCGATCGAGCGGATGTTCTGCGCCTCGCGCAAAAGCACGCCCCAGGAAATCGTCGGTGGCTGCAGGCCAAGGCCGAGGAAGGAGAGCGAGGTTTCCGCCAGGATCATCGCCGGCACGGCGAGCGTGACGGAGGCGATGACATGGCTGGAGAAGCTCGGCAGCATATGACGGAAGATGATGCGGCCTTCCGAGACACCGTCGAGACGGGCGGCAGCGACGAACTCTTCCGTTCTCAAGGACAGGAAGCGGCCGCGCACGACGCGGGCAAGCTGCGCCCAGCCGGTGAACGACAGGATGATGGTGATCATCATATATTGCAGCGTCGCCGGCCAGCCTTGCGGCAAAGCCGCCGCCATTGCCAGCCAGATCGGGATGGTCGGCAGCGACAATACGAAGTCGATCACCCGCTGCAGGACGAAATCGATCCGTCCACCGTAATAACCGGAGATGCCGCCGAGAATGATGCCCAACAATAGCGACAGGATGACGCCAACGAGGCCGATCGACAGCGAGACCTGCGCGCCCTGCACCGTACGGCTATAGACGTCGCGACCGAGGCGATCGGCACCGAACAGGAAAAGCGGCTTGGAAGGATCGCTTGAGGCGAGCAGGTGGATATTGCTCTCGAACAGGCCGAGCACCGTATAGGTATAACCGCGTCCAAAGAACTGGATCGGTACCTTCTTCTGCGCCTTATCTTCCACATAGATCGCGGCCAGCGTTTCCGGGTCGCGGGTCAGCTTGGTCGGGTAATAGTGAAGCCCGATCTCGAAGCCGTTGGTGGTGTCGATGAGATGCACCCGCTGCGGCGGATAGAAGGTGGTGCGGGCGTTCTGCAGGATCGGATCGTTGATCGCGAAGAAGCCCGGAAAGATCGCGACGATATACATGGCAACCGTGACGACCATGGCCGCCATGGCAAGTTTGTGCCGCTTGAACGCCCACCAGATGAGCTGCCATTGCGAGGCGACGGCGACGCGATCCGGACGATCGTTGGTAATGGTGACATCGACCATTGTGGGCCTCCTATTCGAGCCGGATGCGCGGATCGACCAGCGCCAGCAGGATGTCGCTGATCAGCGAGCCGATCAGGGTGAGTGCGCAGATCAGCAGCACGAAGGCGCCGGCGAGATACATGTCCTGCGCCATCAGCGACTGCAGCAGAAGCGGCGCCGCCGTCGGCAGGTTCAAAACGATCGCTACGACGACCGAGCCGGAAATCAGGTTCGGCAGCAGCCAAGCGATGGTCGAGATGAACGGGTTGAGCGCGATGCGCAGCGGGTATTTGACCAGCAGGCGGAACTCGGAAAGACCTTTCGCGCGTGCCGTCGTGACGTAAGGTTTCGGCAGCTCGTCCAGCATGTTGGCCCGCATGACGCGGATCAGGCTTGCCGTCGAGGAGACCGCAAGGATCGCCACCGGCAGCCAGATATGCGTCAGCAGATCGTACATCTTGCCGATGCTCCAAGACGCCGTCTCGTATTCCTGCGAGAACAGACCGCCGACATCCGCCCCGAATTCCACCGCGGCGACATACATCAGCACCAGCGCCAGCAGGAAGGACGGGATGGACAGGCCGAAGAAGGTGAAGGCCGTGAAGGCATAATCACCGATCGAGTATTTCTTGACGGCGGAATAGACGCCGATCGGCAGCGCGATCGCCCAGGTGGCGATCAGGCTGGCGAGCGCCAGAACCAGGGTCAGCGCCATGCGCTCCCAGATCAGGCCGGACACCGGCTGCTGCCACTCGAAGGACATGCCGAAATCGCCGCGGGAGATAATGCCCCAGATCCATTTCAGGTATTGAAACAGCATCGGCTGATCGAGGCCGAACCGCTCGCGCAGCTGGGCTGCGGTGTTCTGGTCGATCACTTCATTGGAAGAGGCCAACGTCGCAATATAGGTGGTAACGAAGTCGCCGGGCGGCAGCTGGATCAGCACGAAAGCCAGGAAGCTCACCGCAAACAATGACGGGATCATCCAGAACAGGCGTTTGACGATAAATTTCAGCATGGAGAGCTCGCAATTCGGATCGCACGGCTTATCGACGCGAGGCTTATGGCTCCCGCTTCAACATGTCAGGCAATGGGACTGGAGGAGTGCCGCCGCCTTCTAGACGGCGGCACCGACGAGATGGATCAGCGCGTGCCCATTCAGCTCGTAAACGTGAACTGCTGCGGCAGGGCCGGACCGGGGTTCGGCCAGGACCAGCTGTCCGGCTGCTTTTCCGGTACGTTACGCAGGTTGTTGCGGATGATGCCGAAGCTGCCGACGGCAAGGCAGATGCCCATGACTTCGAACTCTTCCGCCGCGATGTCGAAAAGCTGCTTCATGATCGCGCCGCGCTTGTCGACATCGGCCGTGGAACGGGCTTCGTCGAACAGCTTGAAGCGCTTCTTCTGGCTTTCCGGCGGCTCTTCACCCTTGGCGCCGTTGGACGTGTACCACAGCGTCCACGGAATGGCGTAACGCGAACCCTGCGGATGGAAGGCGAAGAAATCGCGCGGATCGAGCATCGGATCGAGACCGCCGGGACCCGGCCAGACCTGCGCGTCATGCGCATTGTCATCGCCGCGCGTGTAGTAGAGAGCGCGTTCGATCGTGTTGACCTTCATGTCGATGCCGATCTTCGCCCAATGTGCCTTCACCAGTTCCAGCACGTCGACGAGGTCCGGATAGAGCGTCGGGATGACGTCGACCGCGAAGAAGAACGGCTGGCCATCCGGCCGCAGGCGGATGCCGTTGGCGTTCTTTTTATCGAGACCGGCCTTGTCCAGCAAAGCGCTGGCCTTGTCGGCGGCAAACTCCGTGAACTGGCGGGCCAGCTTCTCATGATACCAGGGGTGACCCGGACGCGGTCCGGTCTGGTAGGCCTCGCTCTGACCAAAATAGGAAATGTCGATGATTTCCTGGCGGTTGATGCCCATCGACAAGGCCTGGCGAACCGACTTGTCTGCGAAGATCTTGCGCAGAACCGGGTCCTTGTGGGTCATGTTGAGATAAAGCGAGCATTGCTGGGCCGCCGACGGGATCAGCGACAGAAGACGGTAATCGCCCTTCTTCATGTTCTGCGACAGGGTCGGCTTGTTCTGGAGCGAGTTGATATGACGCTCCTGAATGTCCAGCTTGCCGGAGATGACGTTCAGCATCAGCGACTCGACGTCCTGCGAGATGCCGAAGTTCAATTCGTCGATATAAGGAAGCTGGTTGCCTTCCGTATCCACCTGCCAGAAGTACGGGTTACGCGTCATCAGCACGCGGGTGGCGCCGCCGGAATAGGCTTCCTTGATCATCCACGGATCGAGAACCGGCTTTTCGGCATTGCCCCAGCGCTGCGGGATCTCGATATCGCCGCACTTGGCGCGGAACAGATCCGGCCAATTGGCGGCACCGGCCGCCTTCACGTCGTCGGCGAGCTTGTCGTTGTATTTCGGCAGGAACTTGCTGCAATAGTGCTTGGCAAACAGCGTCGGATGCTGGCCGAGCGGGGTCGCAAGATTTTCGAGATAAAGCGCGTTTGCGGCAGCGAAGGTGAACTTGACGGTATAGTCGTCGATCTTCTCGACCACGACCGGCTTGCCGGCCACCTGGATCTGCGCCGGCGTGGCGCTGTAAAGTTCCTTGTTCTTGACGACGTCCTCGATCGCGAAGACCACGTCGTCAGCGGTGAACGGATGGCCGTCCGACCACTTCACACCCTTCAGCAGATGGAAGGTAAACTGCGAGGCGTCGGCATTCGCTTCCCACTTTTCCGCCAGATTCGGCAGAACCGCGGTGAATTCCATGTTCCAGCGCACGAGGCCCTGGTTACCGACCATGCGCAGGATGCCGTTATGGTCGGAAGAGCCGCGCAGACCGCGACGCAATGTGCCGCCGTAAGTGCCGACCTTTTCCCAGGGTTTTACCACCATGGGGTTTGCCGGCAGGCGATCGGCGAGTGCCGGAAGCTTGCCGTCCTTGACCATTGCCGCAAGCTGCGGCGCTTCCTTGGTTCCGGCAGCGCGGGCCGTCGTACCGCCCACCACCGACAGGGCAACCGCCCCGCCAACACCTGCCAGAAACGTCCGGCGGCTCACGCCGGAAGACATGATTTCGTCGTCGTGCATTGATTTCCTCCCAAATGCAGCCCGAGCCGACTTAAGGCAGCGACAGATGGCGGTTCCCACTCACCAAAAGCCGCCGCGGACCTCCATCCCATCGGCAAAACGGACCATATGACGCTTTTCAGATGATTACAAGTATTGACAGATTTTTACAGGTTAAATAGTTCTAGCGCATATGGGACATGCTGAAAGGGGAGGATAGGCATGACTTTCGGCGAGGAAACACGCGCTATATCGGCCGACAGCTCACGCACGGCCATCGCCGCAGCACGGCTGAATCACAGCCTGCTCCCGGACGGCTGCCACGTCAACGAAAATGGCAGATCAGCCTTCGGTAACAACTTACCCGACCCCTTGGAAAGCATCTCTGTTGGCAAAGTTGCAGCGACGGTTGTCATTCCGTCCGACATGGCTAAACAGGTGGCCGATGCAATGTCGGGAGCTCGATATAGCTTCCGCGAAGAGGTAAGTTGATGGATCAATCCGGCGCGATAGCGGCCGCCAGGGCGGAGCCTCGGTTCAGCGACATCATCTACGAGAGGATCGTGGGGATGATCGCTGACGGCCGTTTTCCCGTCAACGAACGCCTTCCCTCCGAGCCCAATCTCGCCATCATGTTCGGTGCCTCGCGGCCGGTGGTGCGTGAAGCGCTGGAACGGCTGCGCGCCGACCAGCTGATCGTCTCGCGCAAGGGCTCCGGCTCCTATGTGCGCCAGCGTCCGGACTCCTCGGTCTTGAGGCATGTGCCGGTCGGATCGCTGGCCGATGTGCAGCGCTTCTTCGAATTCCGCGCCGGGCTGGAAGCCGAGGCTGCGGAACTGGCGGCCCGCAACTGGCAGGCCCATGACCGCATCCGCATTCTGACCAAGCTTGCGGCCATCGAACACTGTCTGGAAATCGGCGAACTCGGTGCCGAAGAGGATCAAGAACTGCACGATGCGATCGCGGCAGCAAGCGGCAATCAGTTCCATGTCACGGTGCGCGACTGGTTCCGGCCGCATTTCACGGTCGGCATGTCGCTGACCCGCAGTCTCAGCCTGAAGCGCACACCACAACATGTGCGCATCGTCCAGGACGAACATCAAGCGATCGTCGAAGCAATCCTGGCGCGGCGGGAGGCCGCTGCCCATGACGCCATGAAGATTCATATCCTGAATGCACGCGCCCGCATGTTCCAGGGCGTGGGAGGCTAGAAGCCGTCAATTTTGAGCGACGTGGGGAGACGTCGCGGGGAGGACTTTTTGAAACGGATTGCGATAACGGGCGGCGCCGGCAATATCGCCACGCAGCTCAGAGGTTTCATGCGTTCCGAGGTGGAGCATATAAGGCTGATCGACATCAGGCCGGCGGCCGATCTTGCTTCGAACGAAAGCTTTTTCGAAGGCGATCTTGCCGATGCGGGTGCAATGCACGCCGCACTCGAAGGCATGGACAGCGTCATCCATCTCGGTGGCCTGCCGCGCGAATTCGACATCGCTCACATGATCCCGACCAATATTCTCGGCACTTACAATGTCTACGAGGCCGCGAGAGCAAACGGCACGAACCGCGTCGTCTTCGCCTCCAGCAACCACGCGACTGGATTCTACCCGCGTTCGCAAACGATTACACCGCTCGACGTGCCCCGACCAGACACCCGTTACGGCCTGTCGAAATGCTGGGGCGAGATGGTCGCCGGCTTTTACTACGACAAGGCGGGCATCCGCACGCTGTCGATCCGCATCGGCAATGCCGGTCCCTACCCCAATAGCGAACGCGCAGCGGCGATCTGGATCAGCCCGCGTGACCTCTATCAGCTCGTCAGGATCGGCCTGACCCATCCGGATATCGCTGCCGCCGTCGTCTACGGCATGTCGAAGAACGATGCCGGCTGGTGGAAGGACGAGCTTGCCGAACGACTGGGCTACCGGCCACAGGATTTCACCCGCGATCATCTGAAGCTGGAACCCGTCGAGGAAAGCCCGGTCGCTTCCTTCTTCCAGGGCGGCGGTTTCTGCGATCCCGAGCATGACGGGACGATCCGGCTCAGGGACGAAAACGGACTTGTATTATCAGGAGAAGCGACGCGATGAGCGCCACAAAGATCATCACCCCGGACGTGCGCAAGGTCATCGACTTTCCCCTGAAGGTCGGCGAATCCCCGACATGGGATGAGCGCACCGGCGATCTCTGGCTGGTCGACATCCTCGCGCCTGCCGCCATCTGCCTTCGCGCTTCCGGCAAGATCGACCGTTTCGAAATGCCGACAAAAATCGGCTGCCTGGCGCTTTGCGAAAACGGCGAGGATATCGCCGTGGCGCTGGAAAGCGGCGTGCATATCCTCAACCCGAAGACCGGCTCGCTGACACTGCTCTGCAACCCGGACAACGGCCGGCCGGACAGCCGGCTGAACGACGGCAAGGCCGGGCCGGATGGCTGTTTCTGGGTCGGCACCCGCGACGAAGCGGTGCCGCAGACCGGCAATGCCCGCCTCTACCGCGTCAAGCCGGACGGCTCCTTCGACACGATCCTCGACGGCAACCTGATGACCTCCAACGGCATTTCCTGGAGCCCGGACGGCCGCACCATGTATCATTCCGACAGCAGCGGGCTTTACGCGCAGGTCTTCGACTTTGATCCGGAGCTCGGCGTCACCAGTGCCCCGCGCCGACTGCACGATTTCACGCCGGAAGAAGGCCGCCCGGATGGTGCCGCGGTCGATGCCGAAGGCTTCTACTGGATCTGCGGCCAGCAGGGCAGCCGGATCAACCGGATTGCGCCCGACGGCACCGTGGTTGAAGCCTATAAAATGCCGGCCAAGGGGCCAAGCATGCCCTGCTTCGGCGGTCCGGATTTCTCGACGATCTACGTCACCACGCTTTCCACCGACAACAACGGCACGTTCGAACACGGCACGCTTTACGCTTTCGAAGCCGGCGTGCGCGGCCTGCCTGAACACCGTTTCGCGATTTGAGGAATAGTCACATGAACATCCAGGATTTCCGCAAGACGCTGACCGGCATTTCCGGCGTTCCGATCACCGCCTACGACAAGGACGGCGAGGTCGATGCCGCCACGACCCGCAAGGTTTATGACCGCGTAGCGGAAGCCGGCATCCACAATATCGTCGCAGCCGGTAATACCGGCGAATTCTACGCGCTCACCTCCGCCGAGATCGCCACAGTGACCGAAGCCGCTGTTGCCGGCGTCGATGGCCGCGCCCCGGTGACCGCTGCCGTCGGCCGCTCCCTGCGCGAGGCGATTGCAATGGCAAAGGCCGCCAAGGGCATGGGCGCTTCCGCCGTCATGTCCCACCAGCCGGTCGATCCTTTTGCCGCGCCTCAGGCGCAGATCGATTATTTCCGCGGTCTTGCCGAAGCTTCTCCGCTGCCGATGGTCGCCTATGTGCGCGCCGACGGCTTTACCGTCGACGACATGTTGCGGCTCGCAAGCCACGAGAACATTGCCGGCATCAAGTTCGCGACGACCGACATCCTGCTCCTGTCCCGCTCGATCGCCGCCTCGGACCCCAGCCATGCGCTGTTCGTCTGCGGCCTGGCCGAAAGCTGGGCGCCCTCCTTCACCGCCGCCGGCGCCCGCGGCTTCACCTCCGGCCTCGTCAATGTCGCGCCGTATTTCTCGCTCGCGGTGCATGCAGCACTTGAGGCGGGAAATTTTGCCGAAGCCCGCCGCATCGTCGAGATCATCGAGCCCTTTGAACGGATGCGCACCAAATACCGGAACGGCGCCAACGTGACCGTCGTGAAGGAAGCATTCGCGCTGACGACCGGTCTGTCCGTCGGGGAAGTCCGCATTCCAGGCCTGCCACATCTCGATCCGGCGGATCGTACGGCTCTTGCGGAGATGTTGAAGAGCTGGTCGGAGCAGCCGGCAGGCGCCTGACAGCCGTGTCTTTAAAAATCGAGTAGCTATCAATTCCGACGTAGCTACCAACTCGACCGGCTCGGAGCCTCATGGAGCAACCGCTACTTCATCAATATCGCGGCGCGGCAAACCGGCTTCAGCGATCGCGACCGGATGCGCCGCGCCTTCCTGTGCGCAGTCGGTCAACCGCCGCAACGAAGGCTGGGATGGAAGCATCGTGACCCAAATCAACGCTTATTCGACATTCCAGATTGGGCTGAGGAGGCTTACCTTCAGCTCACGGTCGGGCGTGAAGGTTAAGCCCAGCCATATCGAACTGGAACCCTGAAATGCCCTTTCTTCAGCTGGACGTGAATGGTCGATACACACCGGAAGACAAACAAAAGCTTGCGGCGGCAATGAGCAAAACCTATTCGCAGATGATGTCGGTCGACATCAGGCGAGTAAGCGTCGCCATCCGGGAATGCGGGGATGGAAGCGTTTGGCGCATACCTGAAGCCGGCGGCGAGCCGGTGCCGGTATCTGTCATGATGCTTGATATACGCCGCGGCCGACCGCCTGAACTTCGAATGGAAGTGGCGAAAGCGCTCTGTGCCCATTGCATCGAAATATTGGGATTGCGAGAGGACCGCCTGAACGTCGAGTTTACCCAGCATTCCGGCGACGAGATGTATCATCCGACATTGGGTGGATTCAGCGCCGAATGGGAACCGGGAGAACACTAGGCGCCTCCCGAACTCCATTATCCGGATAAATGCACGCCCCTGCTGGCTATCACAATAGCTTTGAATGCAGGCCAAGCGCGGTCAGCGCATTCTCAATTGCAGCCCCTGAGGCGGTATTGTCGAAGATGCACCAGCCATCCGTTGCCAGCAGCTCAGAAAATGACCTGATCTCCTCGTCGGTATAACTTGAGTAGTAGATTTCCGGATTGCCATGCAGGCGAATATACCGCGGAGGATAGGCAAAATCGTCTGCCGGCCACGTTGGAGCAGGATCGGCAAAAACTCGTTCGATGGCATAGCTTTTCAGCAGGTCCAATGCCTCTTTGCAGGCCCAGCTCTTGTGACGAACCTCGATGACGATCACGCCCTTATCGGCGTCTCGCATTGCCTTGAATGCGGTTTCGAGTTCGTCGGCATCGAATTTCAGTGAAGGCGGCAATTGGCATAATAGCGGTCCGCGCTTCCCTCCGAGGGGCGCGATGTCATCAAGAAAGGTGTCGAATGGTTCGCCGATGTCTTTCAACCGCCGGGTATGGGTGATCTCCTTCGGGACCTTTACCGAGAACCGAAAACTGTCCGGCACGGACTGTGCCCACCGTTCGAAGGTTGTCCTCTTGTGCCGGCGATAAAAGGTGGAATTTATCTCGACGCAATCGAACACGGAGGCATATCGCGTCAGCCCGCTGCCCTGCTCAGCAAACCGGCCGGCCAGCTTTTTCGGAATGGACCAGGCAGCGGTTCCGATCATCGGCAAATCTATTTCTCCCGCAGCCCTGACGTCTGGCAATGGCAGAAACGATGATTTGATAGCGAGGTTCCGGCATTAAGCCCGGCGCATCCCAGCGCCATGGATAAAGCTCAAGCTCGGCACCCGGTTTAGATCTGCATTGAAGCCCGCTGATCTAACCGACTGCTCCACAACATTGTCTCGAACTCGTCGACCGGCATCGGTCTTGAAAACAGGTATCCCTGCAGATCGTGGCAACCGGCCGAAATCAGAAAATCTCTTTGCCCGACCGTCTCGACCCCCTCAGCGGTGATCATCTTCCCAAGTGTTCTGCTTAAGCCCAAAATCGCCGAAATAATTGCCGCGCCTTCCGCTTGATTGCCGAGCAGGCGAACGAAGGACTTGTCGATCTTGATGCGGTCTATGTTAAATTGAATGAGATGGCTAAGTGACGAATACCCGGTGCCAAAATCGTCAAGTGCGATCCTGACCCCCGCTGACCGGAGCCGTGTAAGTCCGGCATGAGCCTTCTCGTCGAGCTCGAACAATGTTGCCTCGGTGACCTCAAGCTCCAATCTGGACGGAGACAGGCCCGTTTTTTCCAATATGCCCAACACCTGTTTATCGAATTCGGATCGGCGGATTTGCAATGGCGAAACATTGACCGCGATCGTCAGATCATCGGGCCACCGGGCTGCTGCCTTGGCAGCGTTCTCGAGCACCCACTCGCCGACCTGATCGATCAAGCCGGCTTCTTCGGCGAGTGGAATGAATTTGTCGGGCGACAGGAGCCCATGGACCGGATGACGCCAACGGATCAAAGCTTCCGCACCCGATAGCTGATGGAGATCTCCGCTTCGATGGACGCCCTGATAGAAAACTTCCAGACCGTGTTCGCTGAACGAATTTTCATCGACCTCACTGGAGCGGACCGCGGCACCCCGTTCGAGTTCGATCCTGAGATCGTTCTTGAGATTTTCGCGCGTTGAAACGAGCCGATCAAGGGAAGGATCGTAGGCAACGACTTGTCCCCGCCCATTGGCCTTGGCCTGATACAAGGCAACGTCTGCACGTCGCAGCATTTCGGTAGTGCCGAGATTGGGGCCTTCAAAGAGTGCCACACCGATCGAACATCCAATTCGGACCACGGCATCGGCTGCCTTGAGGAGGAACGGCTTGCTCAACTCGTCGATAAAATCCTTGAGGATCGCCTGCGAATGATCGCCGACGTCGATATCGGGCAGCAGCAGAGCAAATTCGTCGCCGCCAATTCTGGCAAGAGTATCGTCGTCACCGATCAGCGCGCGCATTCTCGCGACCGCTGCGTGCAAAAGCTCGTCGCCCGCGGGGTGGCCATAGGTATCGTTGACCTGTTTGAACCTGTCGAGGTCGATCAGGGCGAGAACGCCTCGCGATGATCGGGCTCCCATCGAACTGACATACTTCTCGAACCGGGTGACAAACAGCAATCGGTTGGGAATGCCGGTCAGGACGTCATGGACGGCAACATGGCGGGCATTCTGCTCGCTGGCGCTAAGCTCGCGCAAGCTGCGGCGCAGGCGCGCCATCAAGGCAAAGAACAGAACCGCGATGATGACACCGGCAATCGACAATACCGGGACCAGACGGCCCACCACACGTGATCCCGGCAGGTCGGGCTGCCAGATGATGTAGCCGATCGGCTCACCACTTTTTGTGGCTTCAATCTGGAATGCGACCTCGTCGTTCTCCTGATCTTGCGTGCGGGCGTATCGGGCACCCGCCAGGCCTTGCTCTCGACTGATCATGTCAAGCAGAGCACCATCAAGGAACCGAAAAACGACAAGATAGAGACGATCGCTGGATGCTGATCCAGCTCTGCGTGCCGAGGTATCCGAGATGGACACCACGCCTGCAACAGAAGGACGTCCCTCCAGCCGCATAAGCTCAACGCGGCTCAGATCTCCAGCCGCGGTTGACTGTGATGTGGCACTGGACATCATCGCGTCGATGTCCTGCAAAAGCGGCTGCAGAAGAGGGCGGACCCATCGATATCGGCGCACCTCGTCGGGAGCCAGGTTCGCGGCAAGCTCGCCATTGCCTCTGACGAGAAACGCAGCGTTATAGGCAAACACCGCCGTGGCAATCTTGCCGAACGCCTCCGTCGTTACCGTACCGCTCCGTTGTCGCTCGACGCCCTCTGCAATGACGGCCGAAGGATCTGCCGAGAGAAGAGTTTCATAACCTGCGCCGATCAGTGTGATCTCTTGGCTTACACGTTGAACCTGATGTTGCAGGCGCGCATCAACGAGGCCGCGCTGTCGTTCAAGAGCCGCAGCGTCGCTTTCCGCGCCAGCCCAGATCGCTGAAAGGAAAACAAGACCCAGAGTTGCAAGGCCGCTGATCGACAGAAAAAACAGGATCGAACCGGAAGACGTCCGGATACTCCGCCGAGCTAGCATATCTCGCATCAAACCAGCAGGCACCGCGTCCCTCTCCCCAAGCAGGCTGATTGTGACTGCGATTGTTTACGAAATGCTTTTCAAGGGAGGTCGAATTTAACGACAGCAAGTGATGTGGACATTAATAGTTGTGTGATTTGCTACGCTCCGACGGAAAGTAAACGGGGCTTGTCCTCCAACATCAGATCGAGGTTTGAAATGAAGTCATCTCAGCTGTCGAAGTTGATAAGAAAGGGCTTGCTCGCAAGCGCACTCCCGATGGCATTGTTGTCTGCGCCTGTTGCAGGTATTGCCGCCGATGCAGACAAGATCAGAATCGCCGTCGAAGGAGCTTTTCCCCCGTTCAACTATGTCGATGCCAAAAAGCAGCTTCAGGGTTTTGACGTCGACATTGCCAAGGCTCTCTGCGCGGCGGAAGAAATGTCATGCGAATTTGTCATGCAGGAGTGGACGGGCATGATCCCCAACCTCCTGGAAAACCGTTACGACGCGATCATCTCATCAATGTCGATGAGTGCGGAACGGCGCGAGAAAGTGGCGTTCACCCAGAGATACTATGATAGTCCGTCCGTTTTCATCGTACGGAAGGGGACCAAAATCCCTGGCACGGCGGCAGAACACCTGAAGGCGCTCAAGCTGGGCGTCACGTCCGCAACGTCACAGGAAGCCTACGCCAAAAAGTTTTACAGCAACGTCTCAACGACGGTATTTGCTGCGTCA
Source organism: Neorhizobium populisoli (assembly GCF_019430945.1). Lineage (GTDB taxonomy): Bacteria > Pseudomonadota > Alphaproteobacteria > Rhizobiales > Rhizobiaceae > Neorhizobium > Neorhizobium populisoli. The sequence continues at coordinate 97,923 of NZ_JAHYCB010000014.1, forward strand.
CCGGATCTCTACAAGGGTCTTGCCGACGGAAGCGTTGACATCATCCTTGAAGATAAACTGGCCGTTTACGATTGGCTTGCTAACACCAAAGCGGGCAGTTGCTGCGAGTTCGTCGGAGCTGACCTCAAAAATGCCGAGTATTTCGGCGATGGTGCCGGGATCGCAGTTCGCCCGTCTGAGACCAAGCTGGCTGATCGGTTCAACCACGCTCTCAAGACAATCGAAGACAGTGGCGAATATGATGCCATCAATGCGAAATATTTCCCTTTCAGCATTCGCTGAAAAGATCAGCATGCCGATTCCACGCTTCGATCTAGCGCCAGGCTGGAGTGGGGCGTGGCTTTCGAGCTGAGACGAGGCAGTGGTTCACCAAGCAAAAGACGCGAAAGCCTCCTCGTCATCCTCCGGAAAAGCTCATCATCTCAGGAACATCAGGTAAGCGATTGTGTTGTTCATCTGACATTCTTGTTGTGAGGATCTGACGGATGTTTTTAGATAGCGCACACGATAGCAACGCGTTTAGCTTCGGTCTGGGGAGCGAAACTCTTCCGGCTCAGAAGGCGGCAATCGAAGCGGAGCTGCACCACCTGCCGGATGGCTCTGGACGCGATATCACGGTCGAGATCCTTGGATCATGCATTATGCTCGAAGGCTCGGTTGGGACGGAGATCGATTTCTCGACCGCTTTGAAGGTGGCCCGGGAAATTGCCGGACCGGAAAAACTGATCTTTCGCCTTGCGCTGGATAAGCGATAGCAAAAGGAAGCAATCGGCCTCGTTTCCACTGCTAGTTTAAGGCGGTTGTCCTGTCAGTGTCTGAACGACGCCACGGGCTTACGATCTGAAGGTGCCGGGCCACGCGTTGCATTTTCCGCGTCATGCCGCGGCATTTCATCGACTGCAGAAACAACATCCTTGATGCCACAAGCTGTTGGCGCAGCCCATTTGACGCAATCTTGCTTGTCGATCAGGACATAGGAAACCTGCGCCGGTGTCAGGTCGTATTTTCTGATCAGTTCGGAAGCCGTCAGTTCACAGTTGCGATCGCCATGCGCTACCTTCGCGTCGCCGGGTTCGACCGTAACAACAACGATATCGCGGTCAGCAAAATGCTGTTGGTAAGGGGCGAGATCATCCCTCTGCTGCATCAATGTCTCATGGTCATCACAGATCACCAGCAAGATCCATTCCGGACCTTTGTCGTCAAAAAGATCGCGCATTTTTCTCTCCCAATGCTCGGCCTTCGCAAAAGGCCTCGGACCCGGCACTCTCGCTATTGCTCCGGCAACTGGCGAGCCGCAATTTCCAGATCGCGGGCTGTGATCCTCGTGCTGAACCTCAAACGTGACGCGGGGTTATATTTTTCTCAGAGCGACTCATTCCGGAAGCTAAATTCCGTATGGCGGAGAAAGTTTCCTCCGTGACCCCTGCCACACCAAAAATCTTTCCTCCTACGACACAGGCTTATTCGAATTGACAATTATCAATTCAAATCATGGGCTTTCGAGCGATTGGCAGGCAAGAGGAACCAATCAATCGACGCCACGTTTTGCCGCCGAACCTCTCCATAATTCTGGTGCACATGTCCCACGTAAAGCCCGGTCCAAAACCGACAGTCGCAGATAGTTTCAACGATGACGAGCCGCTCTCGTCAGAGGCAGTGGAGGTTCTGGATGCAGCCCCCGCTCCGCCCGCCGAGTTGGAAGGGCAACTTTCGCCGGAAGAAGCGGAGGAGGCACGCAAGGCATATCTGCTCAAACGCTTTTGGATGAGCGCAAGAGGTTTCTGGGGACATCATGGAGACCGGCTCGCCTGGGTTTGCTCGATCGGTCTTCTCGTCCTGATCGGGATGAATGTCGGCTTCCAGTACGGAATCAATGTCTGGAATCGCGAGATTTTCGACGCCATCGAGCAGCGCAACGCATCGAACGTATATTTCCTCGGCGCCCTGTTTCCTCCCCTCGTTCTTGGCAGTGTCGGTCTGGTAACGCTGCAGGTCTTCATTCGCATGATGATGCAGCGACGATGGCGCTCATGGCTTACGAAAGCGCTCATAGCGCGCTGGCTCGCCAACGGGCGTTACTATCAACTGAACCTCATCGGTGGCGACCATCAAAATCCCGAGGCACGCATGTCGGAAGACATGCGGATTGCCACCGAGTCGCCGGTTGATTTCGTGGCAGGCGTGATTGCCGCCTTTCTGTCAGCATCGACGTTCATCGTCGTGCTGTGGACGATCGGTGGCGCCCTGAGCCTTCCAATCGGCGGAGTTACCATCACCATTCCGGGCTTTCTCGTTGCGGCAGCCGTTGTCTATGCCATCATCACATCGAGCTCGATCGCGTTCATCGGGCGCAATTTTGTGAAGGTCTCCGAGGTCAAGAACCAGGTCGAAGCGGAGTTTCGATATTCGCTGACCCGCGTGCGGGAAAACGGCGAAAGCATTGCGCTTTTGGGTGGCGAAGAAGAAGAACGAAGCGACCTCGACAAGACATTTCGCAATGTTCGCCAGCAATGGCGTCTGCTTGCCCATCAATACATGCGCACCACGCTCGTATCGCATGGCTCGATGCTGGTCGCACCTGTCGTGCCGGTATTGCTGTGCGCACCCAAATTTTTGGATGGCAGCATGTCGCTCGGCCAGGTCATGCAGGCAGCATCCGCTTTTACCATTGTGCAAAGCGCCTTCGGTTGGCTTGTCGACAACTACCCGCGCCTCGCGGACTGGAATGCATGCGCCCGGCGTGTCGCGTCACTGATGATGTCGATCGACGGGCTTCAGCGCGCCGAAGACAGCGAAACGTTTGGCCGCATCAAACGCGGTGAGGCTGAAGGCGGCGCTATGCTCACCCTTAATGAGCTTTCGGTATCGCTCGGCGACGGAACCGCTGTTGTGAAGGAGACCCAGGTCGAGATTGAACCTGGGGAACGGGTGCTGGTGGCGGGGGAATCGGGCTCGGGGAAAAGCACGCTGGTGCGTGCGATTGCCGGCCTTTGGCCGTGGGGAGACGGGAGCGTCAATTTCCGGGCCGACAGCCGATTGTTCATGCTGCCTCAGCGACCCTATATCCCTTCCGGAACACTTCGCAGAGCCGTCGCCTATCCGCATGGCGCCGACGCCTGGGACGAAGAGCAGATCGGTACCGCCCTCGACAAGGTTGGTCTTGGGCACCTGAAGGAGAAGATCGAAGACGAAGCTCCTTGGGATCACACATTGTCTGGCGGTGAAAAGCAGCGTCTGGCGTTTGCTCGCCTCCTCCTCCACGATCCTGATATCGTCGTACTCGATGAAGCGACATCGGCACTTGATGAGAAAAGTCAGGATGCCATCATGGAGACGGTCATCCGTGAATTGCCGAAGGTGACTATCGTGAGTGTTGGGCATCGCGCCGAACTGGAAGCCTTCCATAGCCGCAAGATAACTCTGGAGCGGCGTGACGGCGGGGCACGGCTTGTCAGCGATATCGAGCTCTCTCCGCGCAAGCGAAAACGACATGTCCTGACAAGGCTTCTGGACCCGTCGCGGAAGTAGGTGAAGACGACGTCATAACGGAATTTCATGCAGGTCGCCGTCATAAAGCAGAAGCCGGCCCTTGGGGGGCCGGCATATACATTATTTGCCTCATCCTGGAGTTGGCGAGCGTCAACGTTTGCTGGATGGATATTCCGATGCGGGGCCACCGTTGAGCCCATATTCGAATCCCGCCTCATGAACATCGCGGCCGCCGGAAAAAGGGCGTGCGCCAAGTTCAACCAGCCCCTGCAGTGATGACGGTTCGGAAGACGTCGCGTCATAGACACAAGGTGCCGCGAAAACCGACGCGGCCAACAAGAATATGATCAGCTTCGTCCCATGGCGTGGAGGCTTAAACGATATTGAGTTCGACATCGATGTTACCGCGTGTCGCCTTGGAATAGGGGCAAGTCTGGTGAGCTTCCTCGACGAGCGCCCGTGCGAGATCCGGATCGATGCCCGGCAGGCTGACGTTCAGACGGGCCTGCAGGAAATAGGCGCCGTCCGTGGTGCCCAGATCGACCTCGGCATCGACCGCCGTATCGGCGGGAAGCCGCAGCTTGCGCTTGGCGGCGGCCAGTCCCATGGCGCCGATGAAGCATGCGGACCAGCCCGCCGCAAAAAGCTGTTCGGGATTGGTGCCCGGCTGAGCGGTGCCGGGGGGCGAAAGCTTGACGGCAAGCTCTCCGTCGTCGCTACGCGCAAAACCTTCGCGGCCGCCGGTCGTGCGGGTCTTGCCGGTATAAAGAACCTTTTCGATCTTGGTCATGGGACACTCCTTTGTTCGGTCGCACATCGCGACATCCGCTGACAGGGAGTGTTTTGAAGCTACGAGGTATCCGGCATGTTTCTCAAAAAGCCGGAAGTGTATCAAAGCGTAGCGGCAGGTGGACTGGACATCTTTTCATACAAAGAGCCCGATTTTCTTCAGCGGATGATCACTTCCGCCGCAAGCCCGCCGCCTTTGCGATTGTAGAGACGGACGGAGCCGCCGATCGCGCCGGCGAGCTGCTGGGCGATGGCAAGGCCAAGCCCCGTGCCGCCGGTTTCGCGGTTACGGGATTGCTCAAGTCGGAAAAAAGGCTGCATGGCGGCTTCCAGCATATGCTCTGGAATCCCCGGCCCGCGATCGAACACGGTGATGGCGATCGCACCATCGCCTTTCCGCTCGACGCTGATCTCGGCGGCGCCGGCAAACTTGATGGCGTTGTCGATGAAGTTCGTCAGGATGCGTCGCAGCGCATGCGGCTTGGTCGAAGCCGTACCTTGCACGATGCCGATAACGCTCACCGCCTTTCCGGTGTCCTGATAATCGTAGGCAATGCTGTCGATGAAAGAGGACAGATCGATCCGGGAGATTTTTTCGCCATTGCCGTGCGAACTGCGGGCATAGGCAATGCCATCCTGAACCAGCCGTTCGATCTCACGCAGATCGCTGACGAGCTTGTCTTTCTCCGGTGAATCATCCGCCATATCGGCGCGCAGCCGCATGCGGGTGATCGGCGTCTGGAGGTCGTGCGAAATCGCTGCCAATATCTGCACTCGCTCTTCGAGATAATGAGCGATCCGATCGCGCATGGCGTTGAAGGCGCGGGCCGCATATGCGACCTCGCTTGGCCCCGCCTCGCTCATGGGCAATTGCCCTTTTTTGTTCGGATCGAGGGCATCAGCCGCCGCAGCAAGTTCGCCGAGCGGACGGATCGCCTGACGAACGGCAAACCAGGTGCAGAGCACCAGCAGCGCCATCTGCACGGCAAAGACATACGGCAGCCATTCGGCAATCGGCATCACGCCGGTCGGGGTGACGTCGATGGTCAGTGGCGCACCGTCGGAAAGCGTCAGATGTCCCTGCAGTCGTTTGCCATCACCGGGGATGGCTTCGATCCGCAACGGAAACCTGTGCCCTGCAGCCTCCTCGATCCGCTCCGCGATCTCGGCTCCGCGGCCGGACATGTCCGGCACACCGGGCAGCCCGGGACCCAGCACGAGGCGATAATTGCCGCGGCTCAGGCGATCCAGCCATTCGGGCCGCTCACCGGCCGGCAGCCGATCAACGATCGCAATCGATGTCGCCAGATCGCTTTCCAGCGTGCCGAGCATGACGGCTTTCGCGGACATGTAGCGCTCGAGGAAAAGGATGCTGAAGGACAGGCCGTAGGCGATCGCCAGACCGGCAAACAGGATGAGGAAAAATCGGGAGCGCAGGGTATTCGGCCACCAGCCACGCCGGGATGTGCCGCCATCTGTCATAGCCTCGGCTCCGAAATCTCGACCGGAACCGAGAAGACATAACCTTCCGCCCGCACCGTCTTGATATAGGTCGGCTCACGCGCATCGTCGCCCAGACGCTGGCGCAGCCGGCTGACGAGAAGGTCGATCGAACGGTCAAACAGATCCGCATCCCGCCCCTGGGTCAGGTTCAGAAGCTGGTCGCGATTGAGTACGCGCTGCGGGTGGTCGATGAACACGCGCAGCAGGCGGTATTCCGCGCCGCTCAGCGCGATTTCCGTCCCCTGCGCATCAAGGAGGTGCCGACCGACCGTATCGAGGCGCCAGTCGCCGAAGGTCAGGAGCTGGCCTGCTTCGCTGATCTGCAGGTTGGGCGGCAACATACGCGTCCGGCGCAAGACCGCCTTGATGCGGGCGAGCAATTCACGCGCCGCAAACGGCTTCGGCAGATAATCGTCGGCGCCCATTTCCAGCCCGATAATGCGGTCCATCTCGTCGTCGCGCGCGGTCAGCATCAGGATCGGCGTCGCCTTGTGCTTGCCGGCGCGTAGCTCGCGGCAAAGAACCAATCCGTCATCGCCCGGCATCATCACATCGAGGATGATCAGATCGACCGCGTTACCCTCCAGGAAATTGCGCATCTGGCGGCCGTCGGCCGCGACAGTCGTGCGCAGACCGTTCTTTTTCAGATAGCTCGACACCAGTTCGCGGATTTCGCGATCGTCATCGACGATCAGGATGTGGTCGATATGCTCCATCTTCGGACTTTCGAATCCTCTTTCGGTATGGCGCCGCAGCGCCGCTCATCTTTAGCCTTGGATCGGGCTGCCGCGAAGCAAAGAAATGTCCTCCCGGCAGCCGACCGGTCAGAACTTTGCAACGTCGAGAACGGCCTTGGCAAAAGCCTCCGGCGCCTCCTGCGGCAGGTTGTGGCCGATGCCGCCGGTGATGTTGCGATGTTCGTACCTGCCGGAAAACTTGGCCGCATAGACCGAAGGATCGGCATGCGGCGCACCATTCGCATCGCCTTCCAGCGTGATTGCCGGAATGGTGATGACCGGCCCCATGGCCAGCTGCTTTTCATAGGCATCGTATTGCGCTTCGCCTTCGGCGAGCCCCAGCCGCCAGCGATAGTTATGGATGGTGATATCCACATGGTCCGGATTGTCGAAGGCCGGCGCTGAGCGATTGAAGGTCTCGTCGCTGAACTTCCAAGTCGGAGACGCGGTCTCCCAGATCAACCGGACGAAATCGCGGGTATTGGCGGCATAACCGAGGCGCCCACGCTCGGTGGCGAAATAGAACTGGTACCACCAGGAAAGCTCTGCTTTGGGCGCCAGCGGCTTCTTGTTTATCTCCTGGCTGCCGATCAGATAACCGCTGACGGAAACCAGCGCCTTGCAGCGCTCCGGCCAGAGAGCGGCCATGATATCGGCGGTGCGCGCACCCCAATCATAACCGGCGACGATCGCCTTTTCGATATGGAGTGCATCCAGCAGCGCGATCATATCGGCGGCGAGCGCCGACTGCTGGCCGTTGCGCGGCGTATCCTTGGACAGGAAACGGGTCGTGCCGTAACCGCGCAGATAGGGAATGATGACGCGATAGCCGGCGGAAGCCAGGATCGGTGCCACATCGACGAAGCTGTAAATATCGTAAGGCCAGCCATGCAGCAGCAGGACTGCCGGACCATCCGCCGGACCGGCTTCAGCATACCCGACATTCAATACGCCGGCCTCTACCTGCTTCAAGGCTCCCAAGGAAGTATGTGCTCCGGCCTTGATTGCTCCGGAAGACGGCGCGGCGGCGGTCTGGGCGTTTGCGAGCGACGTCACGCCGAATTCGACGGCTGCGACGGTCATGGCGGCAACACCGAAGAAACGGCGGCGCTGAAGGTTGATCTGGTTGTTCATGGCTTTCTCTCCGATCCGTATTGATCACGATCCATAGAAAGCCGGCGGCATGTATCCCCGATGTGTCCCCAAGGCGTCGCTATTGAATACGGATGTAGCATCCGGCCGCCGGGATACATTCCGATACAATTCGCCAATCCGCCCTGCCCCCGCACCTCAGCCAATTGTTTCGCTCTGTAGCGCTCCGGGTAATTCCTACACTTCGATACACTTCTCCTCGAACCCGGACACATCCGGGATACGTCGCGCCGACCAGATTGGCATCGTTGCTGGTCGAGCCATCGCCGCCCAGAGCCCGAACCCCGGTTTCAGAGGAAACGATGATGACGCTTCTTATCATTGCCTATCTCGGAGGGGCGCTGACCATTCTCAGCCCCTGCATCCTGCCCATCCTTCCCTTCGTCTTCGCCCGTGCCGGGCAGCCGTTCTTTCGCAGCACGCTGCCGATGCTGATCGGCATGGCTGCCACCTTCGCTGTCGTCGCGACACTTGCCGCGGTCGGCGGAAGCTGGGCGATCCACGCCAATGAATACGGCCGCCTTGCCGCGATCGCGCTGCTTGCCGTCTTCGGTGTCAGCCTCATCTCGCCGCGTATCGCGAGCATCATCACCCAGCCCGTCGTCGATTTCGGCAACCGCCTCTTGAACGCTTCCGGCAAACACGGTTCCGCGCCGACGGCTGCAAGTTCGCTAATATTGGGCATCGCAACCGGCCTGCTCTGGGCTCCCTGCGCCGGCCCGATCCTCGGCCTCGTCCTGACGGGTGCCGCACTTCAGGGCGCAAACCTTGAAACGACATTTCTGCTCGCAGCTTATGCCGCTGGTGCCGCGACATCTCTCGCCGTCGCTCTGCTTGTCGGTGGCAAGATTTTCGCCGGCATGAAACGGTCGCTCGGCCTTAGCGAACGTATCCGCCAGATTGTCGGTGCGGCCGTCCTGGCCGGTGTCGCGGTGATCGCGCTCGGGCTCGACACAGGCCTGCTGGCCCGGCTCTCCTATGCCAGCGCCGCATCCTTCGAACAGGCGGTCCTCGACCGGCTGCATGCCGAGCGAAACACCGGCGCTCCCTCCGAAGTCGCAAGCAGCAGCATGGCTGTGACGGCTGACGCCGCCCGGCCGTTCCGGGCCAGCCTGCCTGTCGAAGGCCCGGCCCCTTCGCTGAACGGTGCCGTCGAATGGCTCAACTCGCGCCGCTTTCCAGCGAACAGCTTCGCGGCAAGGTCGTGCTCGTCGATTTTTGGACCTATTCCTGCATCAACTGCATCCGCACCGTGCCCTTCGTCCGTGCCTGGGCGGAAAAATACAAGGATCAGGGCCTTGTCGTGATCGGCGTCCACGCCCCGGAATTCGCCTTCGAGAAGAAGATCGATAACGTCAAAAAGGCTGTCGGCGACTTCAAGATCGGTTATCCGGTGGCGATCGACAACGACTACAAGATCTGGCGCGCTTTCGAGAACAGCTACTGGCCGGCCCATTACCTGATCGATGCCAAGGGCCAGATCCGCTATCATCACTTCGGCGAGGGCAATTACCGCCAGACGGAACAGGCGATCCAGGATCTGTTGCGTGAAGCCGGCAGCGATATGGCGGCAAGCGCGCCGGTCGCCCCCGATGCAAAGGGTGCGGAGGCAAGCCCGGACCTGAAGAACATCCGCTCCGGTGAAACCTATCTTGGCTACAAACGCGCCACCAACTTCGCCTCGCGGGAAACCCTGCGCGCCGATGCCGCGCGGGACTATTCGGTCGAAACGCCGAACCTGAACGAATGGGGTCTCTTGGGCACCTGGACCATCGGCGCCGAACAGGCAAGGCTCGACCAGCCGGACGGCAGTATCGCCTATCGCTTCAGCGCCCGCGACCTGCACCTCGTCCTCGGCAGCGGCAGTTCCGGCAAGCCCGTCCGCTTTCAGGTGACCATCGACGGCAAGGCGCCCGGCGCCGATCACGGCGCGGATACGGATGCCGACGGCAACGGCACCGTGACCTCGACCAAGCTCTACCAGCTCGTCCGCCAGTCCGGCGATGTCGAAGCGCGGAATTTCGAAATCCGTTTCCTCGATCCGGGCGTCGAAGCCTACGCCTTCACCTTCGGCTGAACTTCTTTCCCTTCCTCATCCATAGCAAACCCAAAGGAGCAAATCCTATGAACCGTCGTTACATTTCCACTTTCGCCCTTGCCTTCGCCACCAGCGTCATCGCCTATGCGGCGCAGGCTGCCGAAGTCAAAAATATTGTCATCGTGCATGGTGCGCTCGCTGACGGTTCCGGCTGGCGCAAAGTGACCGACATCCTCGGCAAACGCGGCTTTAACGTCACGATCGTCCAGCAGCCGATCACCTCGCTTGCGGATGATATCGCCGCAACCAATCGCGTCCTCGATCTGCAGGATGGTCCAACCCTGCTGGTCGGCCACAGCTATGGCGGCATGGTGATCACGGAAGCCGGCAACAGCCCGAGTGTGGCGGGCCTCGTCTATGTCGCGGCCTTCCAGCCGGACAAGGGCGAAAGCCTGATCGGCCTTGCAAGCTCCAAACCGGCCGGCGGCATGAACATCCGCGAGACGAAAGACGGCAAATATCTCTATATCGACCCCGCCGCCTTCCCGAACGATTTTGCAGCAGACCTGCCGAAGGATGAGGCCGCCTTCCTCGCCAGATCTCAGGTCTTCGCCTCGAAGGAAGCCTTCACGGCGAAGATCGGCGATCCAGCCTGGAAAACTAAGAAAAGCTGGTCGATCGTCGCGACCGAAGACCGCTCCATCAATCCGGACCTGGAGCGCGATATGGCGAAACGTGCCGGCAGCGCGATCACCGAGATCAAGGCCAGCCACGCGGTGTTTGCTTCGCAAGCCCAGCAGGTCGCGGACGTTATCGAGAAGGCCGCGTCCGAAGTCTCGAAGTGACATTCAACGTGGCGGATCTGCAAAGGTCCGCCACGCTTGATGTTTTCCCTATCAATCGATCTGAAATCCGAACGCGGGCTTCCTTCATCCATGAGATTGTTGCACGCACGGCGGAAGGTGGTTTACGAGGTCGGCAAGGATCGCAAAGGCAGCAAGCATGAAACTCACTTTACAGGTTCTCGACCCACAAAATGGCGTGCGTGCCGAAAAATCAGGGATCGACGAGGTCGTGCTCGTACATGACCTCACCTACGAGCCGGGAGACCGGCTTTGTTTCGCTGTCGAACAGCCGGGCTGCCATCTCGTGTTCTCGCTGGATCAAGGCCTATGCGCGTCGCTTGCCTATGTCGCGGGGAACAGATTTGAGTTTCGCGTGCCGTTCGGCAGGGATCGGGATCCTTATCCTCCGCAGTCCTTTCTGGCGCAACGGCATCGGCTGTTTGTCCGCGCTGCTCGTCCCGACGAGATACATTCTCGCCGAAATCTCGCACTCAATCCTTGGGACCACCACGCGAACGAAAGCCTTTTTCCCCACAGTTTCGCCAATGTCGAAACCAGAGGCGAGGCAGTCTTTGCTGCCCGCAACGCCATCGACGGCGAAATGGCCAACGATGATCACGGGATATGGCCCTATACGAGCTGGGGCATCAACCGCGATCCGGAGGCGGCCCTTACCCTGCAGTTCGGCCGACTTGTCGTGATCAATGAAGTCGTTATCCGGACACGCGCTGACTTCCCCCACGATGCCTGGTGGGAACGCGCTACGCTCGCCTTCTCGCACGGTCCGGACCTGTCGTTCGAACTCAGGAAGACGGGCGCCAACCAGACCTTCTCGTTTCCTGAGCGAACGGTCGAATGGGTTCGCCTAGAACAATTGATCAAGGCCGACGACCCCTCTCCCTTTCCCGCACTGACTCAGATCGAATTCTGGGGACGCGAGGTCGGTTAGGAGGCTGCAGCCATTGACTGGCTAAGCCTCGGCTATCTTCAGCGTCGGATCGAGCTTGTCGCGTAGCCAGTCACCGACAAGACTTATCGAAAGCGTCGTCAGGAAAATGACCAGGCCTGCCGGAATTCCCGTCCACCACGCCGTCGCCAGATAATTTCGCCCCTCGCCCAACATCAGGCCCAGACTTGTCTGCGGTGGCTGAATGCCGAGGCCAAGAAAGGAGAGCGAGGTTTCGATCAGGATCAGTTCCGGGAAATTCAGCGTCACCTGGACGATCAAAACCGACATGATGTTCGGCAGGATATGCCGGGCATAGATGCGGATCGGGTGTACGCCAAGGGTGCGGATCGCGAACGCATAGCCCTGGCCGTTTGCCTGCAGCACGAGGCTGCGTGTCAGCCGCGCATAGACTTCCCAGCCGTAAAGCCCCACGACGACAAGGAAGAGCTCAAAATTGTTGCCGAAGAAGGCCAGCACAGCGAGTGCGATGATGAAGAAGGGCATGCTCGCCTGGAAATCGACGAAGACCATGATGATGTCTTCGACGATCCCGCGAAAATGCGCCGCGAGGAAGCCGAGCAGGGTTCCGACCGTGGCGCCGATCATCGAGCCGACGATGGCAATCAGCACACTCATGCGCGTCGCATAGATCAGTCGGCTGAGCACGTCGCGGCCAAGCCCATCCGTGCCAAGCAGATATTTCGGATTGCCGCCGAGGAAAGCCGGCGGCTTCAGCCGGTTGAGCAGGCTTTGTTCCGTATAGGCGAATGGCGCCAGATAATCGGCGCCTATCGCGACCATCAGGACCAGAATCAGCCAAGCTATACAGAGCATTATGAGCAATCGCGGCCGGCCAGCGGATTTGAGACGGAACCAACGGGAGCGGGCGGCGGGTGCGGACTGTTCGATAGCCATTACCCCTCCTTGTTCGGACGATTTTCGATGCGAGGGTCGAGCCAGCCATAGGTGAGATCGACGATGAAATTGGTGATGACCATGGTCAGCGCCACAAGCAGGACGATTGTCTGCACCACCGGCAAGTCGCGCTGGCCGACGGCGTTGACCAGCATCAGACCGATGCCAGGCCAGGCGAAGACGGTTTCAACCACGACCGCCCCTGCGATCAGGCCTCCCAGACGCAGGCCGAGGACGGTAACGACCGGGATCGCCGCATTGGGGATCGCATGCGACATCACCCGCCGCGTCAACCTCAGCCCCTTGGCGCGGGCCGTGCGCATGTAAGGCTGGTGCAGCACTTCCAGCATCGAGGAGCGCGTGAAGCGGGCCACTGTGCCTGCATTGATGATGCCGAGGGTCACGGCCGGCAGGATGAGATGCCACCAGGTCGCCCCGCCGGAACTCGGCAGCAGGCGCCAGGTCATGGAGAAAAGCAGGATCATCAGGATGGCGAGGAAGAAATTCGGCATGCTGTGCCCGAAGATCGAAAACGCCATGGCGGCGTGATCCACGCTCGTGCCGCGCTTCAGCGCCGCAGCGATACCGGCGAAAAGGCCGATGACGACGGTGATGATGAAACCGCAGACGCCGAGCAGTAGCGTCATCGGCACGCGCTCCAGGACAACGGTCAAAGCCGGCCGGTCGTCACGGAAGGAGTAACCGAGATCGCCATGCAGGGCCGACCAGATGAAGCGGACATATTGCTCCGGCACGGTTTTATCGAGGCCCCACGCGGCACGGTATTCGGCCACGATCGCCGGCGGCGTATCGTCCGGCAGCATCATCGAGACCGGATCGCCGGAAACGCGCAGGACGATGAACACGAAAGTCACCGCAAGCAGCAGCGTCAGCAGACCCCGCAGCAATTTCGTCAGAATGAATTGCAGCCGCATCATCGCGACGTCCCCTAAGCTTCCGCCAGAACCTGACGCGCGGTGACGGGATCGTTGACCAGAAAACCGGTCGCCCCCTCGCGGGCCATCCGGATCAGTTCCGCGGCCTCGAAATCACCAACGCGGCGCTCGGTCGCGCCCTCGCCTGCCGTGATCCAGACCGGCCGGCCCCGCTCCACATGCGAGGCGATACGGCCGGGTGCGGCATCCCATTCCCAGATGCGCAGGATGTCGCCGCCCGCCTCGAAGAAAGCCTCCTCGTCAAAGGTCTTGACCAGTCCAAGGATCAGCCGGCTCCAGCCACCGTCGCGCATATGCCTGACCGATCCTGATGCATGCAGGCCGAGGGTGAGATCGCGGCCGGGCTCGAGCGCCAATGCGGCGAGCAGGATATCCAGCGATTCCGGCCTCTCATCCTTCACGTCGAACAGAATGGGTTGATCCGCCGGCACGATGTCGAACAGCATCGCGAGCGGTGGGGCGGCGGCGAAACCATCGGCCTCGATGCCGGCAAGCTCGTCGCTTGTGACGTCCGCAATTGCATCATCGCGGTCGGCAAGGCGTTTCAGATCCTTGTCGTGGCTGCAGACGACCTTGCCGTCGCGGGTGATCCGAACATCCACCTCGATATAGTCGGATCCGGCTTCCATGGCGCCGATCCAGGCAGCAGGCGAGTTTTCCCGATAAAGGGTGGAGTAACCGCGATGGGCGACGATGGCAGGCAATGACATGGGCTTTCCTTGAATTTTACGATGCGAGCCGGCGCTCGCGGGCGCGACGTTCGGCGGGCGTTGCCGCGGGAACGGCTGCCAGCAGCGAGCGCGTATAATCGTGTTGCGGATTGGCGAAGATTTCGGCGGCCGGGCCGGTCTCGACGACCACACCCTTCTGCATCACTGCAATGCGGTCGCTGATATGCCGCACGACGCCGAGATCGTGCGAGATGAACAGATAGCCCATGCCAAATTTCGCCTTGAGCTCGTTCAGCAGGTTGATGATCTGAGCCTGGACGGAAACGTCGAGCGCGCTGACCGCCTCGTCGCAGACGACGATCTTCGGATCGAGGACCAAGGCGCGGGCGATGACAGCGCGCTGTTGCTGACCGCCTGAGAGCTGGTGGGAGTAACGGTCGGCCATGCCGGGGAGGCCGACCAGGGCCAGCATCTCTTCCCGCCGCGCCTTGCGACCCACAGCGTCGAAAAGCCCATGCGCCTGCATGGCCTCGTCGATCTGGCCGCCGATCGTCATGCGCGGATCGAGTGCCTTGGAAGGATTCTGGAACACCATCTGCACACCACGCCGCTCGCGCCGCCAGGCGGCCGAACCGATCCGGGCATAGGGGTTCCCGTCGAACGAGACCGTACCGGAGGTCGGCGCCTCGATGCCGGCGGCGATACGCCCAAGCGTCGACTTGCCACTGCCGCTTTCACCGACGATGCCGAGCGTCTCGCCGGGTTCAAGCGTGATGCTGACGCCGCCGACCGCGCGGACTTCGGTCTTGCCGCCGAAGAGGTTGCCGCCGGTGCGATAAATCTTGACGATGTCCTGAAGGACCAGCCTGCCTTTGCCGCTCATGCGAAATCTCCCGCAAAATGACAGGCAGCGCGATGATTGCCGACGACCGGGGCAAGTGCGGGCAGAGTCAGGCAGGTGTCCTTCGCGAACGAACAGCGCGGCCGGAAACTGCAGCCCTCCGGCCGGCGTGACGGGCTCGGAACCGTACCCTCGATCGCGGCGATGCGACCGTGGCTTGTCGTCGTCGCGTGCAGGCGGCAGGCCATCAGGCCGCGCGTATAGGGATGTAGCGGATTTTCGAAAAGCTCGTCGACAGTGGCGGTTTCCACCACCCGTCCGGAATACATGACGGCAACCCGGTCGGCGATTTCCGCGACCACGCCGAGATCGTGGGTGACGAAGATCATCGCGGCATCGGTCTCCGCCTGCAACTCGCGCATCAGCCGCAGGATCTGCGCCTGGGTTGTGACGTCAAGCGCCGTCGTCGCCTCGTCGGCGATCAGCAGTTTCGGCCGGCAGGCAAGCGCCATGGCGATCATGATCCGCTGGCACATGCCACCGGAAAGCTGGTGAGGGAAGGCTTTTGCCCGCAGGTCAGGCTCCGGAATACCGACCGAGGCAATCAGCTCGATGGCCTGCTTTTCCGCCTGCCGCCAGGATAGACCGCGATGCACCACCAGCACTTCGGCGATCTGCATGCCGACGCGGCGCACGGGATTAAGGGCGGCGGTGGCGTCCTGAAAAATCATCGCCATGTCGCGGCCACGGATATCGGCGAGCTGATTTTCGCTGAGCGATGAAAGGTTTTGGCCCAGGAATGAAATCCGGCCTTGCCTGACGATCAGCGGCTCTGACGTCAGACCCATGGCGGCAAGACAGGTCAGGCTCTTGCCGCAGCCGCTTTCGCCCACGAGACAGAGCGTTTCACCGGCACGGACCTCGAGCGACACGTCGATCACCAGATCGGCGCGACCGGTGCCGACCGTCAGGCCTTCCACCGAAAGCACGGTCTCCGCTTTGCCAGAGGCGAGGTCTCCCCGCCGGTCGGAACCGGCGGAGAGGATTTCGGTATCGATAACCGTCACGAGCGCTTGGCCTCGATCTGAAGGTTATAGGGACGCAGGTCCATGTAGTAGAAGTTATAGGGCTGCCACTTCACGGCCTTGCGGACGCCATAGGTTTCCAGCGGCTGGTAGAGGATCGTGCCCGGAGCTTCTTCTTCCCAGATGTCGACCATCTTCTGGAAGACGTCGCGGCGCTTGGCCGTATCCGAGGTGCGGTCCAGCTCTTCGCCGAGCTTGTTGAACTCGACCGGTACCCAGTCCTTGTTCTGCTGCACGCCGCCATAAGGACCCCAAAGGTTCCAGAGGCCGCCGGCCGGATCCGGATAACGGATCGAGTTCGACCAGGTGCGGACCATGCGCTTGTCACTCGGAATGTTGTCGGTGCTTTCGACGATATCGAGCTTGCCGTTGATGCCGACAGCCTTCCACATTTCCATGATCGCCTGACCGGCATTCATGGCATTCAGGTAATAATTGGCGCGGGTCGAATAGCGGATTTCCTCGCCCTTGTAGCCGGCTTCCTTCAGAAGCTGCTTGGCCTTTTCCGGATTGTAGACGAGGCCTGCGCGCTTTTCGTCATAGAGAGCGCCGAATTCCGGGAACTGGTGGCTCTTCGGCACGACGGCCTGGCCGCTCCAAAGCGCCTGCACCAGCAGGTTCCGGTCGATGGCGAGGTTCATCGCCTGGCGGATGCGCTTGTCCTTGATGGTCGGATTTTCCGTGTTGTAGACGAGCACGTGAGCGTTAGCGAGAACGACGCTGCGGGCCTCGACATCCGGATAGCTGTTGATCTGGGCGATCTGGTCCGGCGCGATATTGGTGGCGATGTCGAACTCGCCGCTGACGAGGCCGGCGATACGGGTTGCCTGTTCCGGCACGACGCGGAAGTTGACGGACTGCGCGGTCGGCTTGCCGCCGAAATAGTCGTCGAAGGCAACCAGCTTGACCGATTCATCCGGCTTGTATTCGCCAAGCTTGAACGGGCCGGTGCCGACCGGGAATTTCGGGAACTTGCCGTTGGCGTTGGCCGTCCAGTCCTTTTTGTTGATGATCCACGACGCCCAGGAGGCAAGGCGCTGTTCGAGGATCGGGTCGGCGGTCTTGGTGGTGAACCGAACCGTCAGCGGATCGATCGCCTCGACCTTTTCGAGAACGCCGAAATAGGCCGGCCCCTGCTTCATCACGGCATTCTTGCCGCTCAGACGCTCCGGCGAGAAGGTGAAGACGACGTCGTCTGCCGTCATGACTTCGCCGTTGTGGAACTTGACGTTCGGGCGCAGCTTCACTTCCAACGTCTTGTCATCGATGCGTGTCCAGCTCGTCGCCAGCGAGGGAACGAGCTTCGAGCCATCGCCCTTCGGCGAGGACAGGAAATCGCGGCGGATCAGCGTGTCGAACATCGAATAAGTGATGCGCACGCCCTGGTTGGACAGCTCCTGCGCCGGCTCCAGCGTCGGCGGCACATCTGCGACGGCAACCGCAAGATTGGGGCGGCTATCGCTGGTTTGCGCATGGGCGCCCAAAGGCAAAAGAGCCGCGACCGCGAAGGCCGAGGCGATGAGCAAGTGTTTCATGAACCGTCTCCTAGCGGGATCGTCCCCGACTGCAGCACTGAGCTGCGAACGGCATAGCGCCTTATATTAACGTTTTTATCACCACCAAGGTGTGATATTCATCGGATACCAGATAACATATCGGATTGGCCGCAAAGCAGATGGTTTACCGCCCCGAACATCTTATCGCGGCCCGGTTCAACCGGTCGTCTGCGTCGTCGATCGTGTCTGAAAACGAGCGCAGGATGCTGCGTCTTATCCTCCGTCAGCCGGGCCTTCCCCGCGCCACGATGACAACCGAGCTGGACCTGACCCAGCAATCCGTGCATCGCATTGCCGGTGATCTCACGGCGCGCGGGCTCCTCAGCCTAGGCCCGGCGCCGCCGCCATCAGGACGCGGAAAACCCAGCCCATCTCTGCACCTCAACCCGGATTTTGCGTATGTCTGGGGCATTTCCCTGAATACCGACGAAATCGGGTTATGCCTGATGGATTTTTCCGGCAACCGCATCGCCGGCGAATTGCTGCCTCTGGATGCGCGGAGGCGCGAGGTGACACTGACGACGATCGCCGAAAAAATGCAGATCCTCCGTAACGATCACGGCCTTCATGAAGATCGTTGCCTCGGCATGGGATTTGGCATTACTGGCTTCCGGCTGAGTGGCACGCAGTACAATCCGCCCCTGCCGCTCCATGAATGGTCGCTCATCGAGCTGGGCCCGCTTCTTTCCGCGCGTTTCCGAATACCGGTATGGATCGAGAACAATGCCAACACGTCCGCGTTGGGTGAAGCCATGCTGGGTCTTGGACACGATCTGAAAACGTTCGCTTACATATCCTTCAACTACGGCCTCGGCGGTGCCGTCGTCATCGATCGAAAACTGGTCACCGGAGGGCGCGGAAATGCCGGGGAAATATCGGCGATCTTCACGCCGGAGGAGCGACTCCATCGCCCGGCCCTGCAGTATCTCCTGGAGAGGCTGAACGATAAGGGCATAGACCTCGCATCGGTTTCTGAGATGGCCCAGCGCTACGACCCGGCATGGCCGGGCCTCGACGAATGGGCCGACGAAGTTTCGCCGAATTTCAACCGGATCGTCGCTGCCTTCTGGGCGGTCCTGGATCCGGAGGCGGTTATTCTCGGCGGGCAGATCCCCACTGGTCTGGCGGAGAAGCTGATCGCGCGGGTCAACCTGACGGACATTAATCGCTACGGGATATCGCGCCAGAAGCCATGCCTGCTGGTCTCGGAACTTGGCCCCCACGCATCCAGCGTCGGCGCCGCGGCCTACGCGCTGGGACAATGCTGCTTTTAAGTAGAAGATGCCATCATCGACGACCCGAGAACGATCAGCCGGCGCCCGATTATCCTGAACACCTGTTACCGCGGGGTGGTCGATGCAGGCCGGCTGAGCGGCTCTTGAAACACGCAGAGCCCATCCACATTTACGGATCACCACCCCGTATCGATGATCTTGCAGCCGACGCCCGCTTGTCGTGCGTGCGGTCGTCCGTGGTGAAGAGGGCGCTCCCCGCAAACGGGTCGAGCGCCCTCGCTGTCTTCCGGCACACGGAAACTGGCGGGAACGTCTCTTTTTGCTTAAGGAAAGCCATGGCTGGCAAAACGACACTGAACGCAAAGAACCTCGAAAGCCTTGGCGCCCAAAAGCTGGCTGAATTGCTGATCGAGATCAGCACCGGCAGCGCTGCAGCAAAGCGGCGCCTGAGGCTGGAACTCGCGGGAAGCCGAGGCAGCAGCGAAGTTGCCCACGAAGTCCGTAAGCGTCTGGCGAGCGTTGCCCGCTCCACGACCTTCATCAACTGGCGGCGGGTAAAAGCGGTGAGGGCCGACCTCGAAACCCAGCGCAGGACCATTGTCGACGTCGTGGCAGCTGACGATCCGGGGGAAGCCTATGAGTTGATCTGGCAATTGCTTGCAACGGCGACTTCGATCATGGGCCGGACGAGCGAGACAGGCGCCACGCTGATCGAGATCTTCCATCAGGCAAACGAAGACGCGGCGTCTATCGCCAGAATGGCGGCCATCGATCCCGCGCGCCTTGCCGAGACCGTCTTCAAGGCCATCCAGACGAATGAGGTTGGCCAATATGACCCGCTGATCGATGCGATGGCCCCGGTGCTCGGCGCCGATGGATTGCGCCGCCTGAACGACATGCTGGTTATGTGGCGGGATGAGGTCGACGATGGTTCCGCAATCGTAGGGGATGAAATTGCGACGAGGCGAATTAAGCCCCCATCCCGCGAGACCGGCGCCGCCGACCGCATTCGCGGGGAAGTAGCCAGAGTAGCACTCCGCAAAATCGCCGACGCACGGGGGGATGTGGATGCGTATATCGATCATCTCGAGGACAAGGCTCGATCATCGCGCGCGGGCGCGTCGGCCATTGCGCGAAGGCTGCTGCGTGCGGGACGCGCGGAAGATGCGTTGGCGGCCCTCGACGCGGCGGGCGGAGGTCCGGCGTCGGAGCAGGTCATGCTGGATTGGCAGCTTGTTCGACTGGATGTGCTTGAAGCTCTAGGCCGGATCGACGAAGCCCAGGCTGATCGATGGACTTGGTTCGAACAGACCTTGCAGGAGGTTCATCTTCGCGCTTTTCTCCGTCACCTGCGGGATTTTGACGATGTGGAGGCCGAGGATCGGGCGTTCCGGGTCGCATACGGGTTCCGCGATGTCCACCGCGCACTCGGGTTTTTCATCGCGTGGCCGGCTCCTGCCGCCGCGTCACGCCTGATCCTGGAGCGGTTCAGCGAACTCGACGGTGAGGACTATGAGCTATTGTCGCGTGTCGCCGAGGCGCTTTCCGCTCGGCACCCATTGGCAGCAACGGTTGTGCTGCGGGCAATGATCAATTTCACCCTGGATAAGGCGCGATCAAGCAGATACAGGCACGCCGCTCGCCAGCTTGCCGAATGTGCTGCCCTTCAGCGCCAACTCGGCGAGCCCCAAGAGATTCCGCCACATGACGCTTATCTCGCCCATCTTCGGACCAGACACACCAAGAAACATGGCTTCTGGCGCCATGTTTCATCGTGATCTCGGATAAGGGACCGAGGAGCGTCAAAACGCTGGCTAGAAGAACTGCCGCTCAAAGGAGCGTGACGTTCTCAGCCTTCGACTTGCCGGTCTTGCGATCCTGGCCGAGTTCGTAAGAAACCTTCTGGCCGTCGGTCAGAGAGCCGCCGTAACCGAGAGCAGAGACATGCACGAACACGTCTGCGCCGCCATTGTCAGGAGTGATGAAACCAAAACCTTTGTCCTGGTTGAAGAATTTAACAGTACCTGTTGCCACCGGATATCCCCGTTCGAGCGTCGCTTATGCAGAGGCAACCATAACCATAAGCCGCTGGAACGCAACAGGTTCTTGCGAGCAACTGGTGGCGATAACCTTTTTAGCTAGGCTACCAATCGATCCGCAAACGGGTCAAGCTTGCTTAGACGCTCCTGAATATTGAATTTCGGCTCCACACCGTCAGCATGCAGAAACCTGCGGATCGGATGCCGGAAGAGGCCGATCCTGCGGCATATCTCGGCGGATCGATACGTGGTCGCGGAAATACGAGCGTCGGACTACGCTCAGTAACGTCATGTCGATCCTCCAGCGCTCCTGCTGAACCAACAGAGGATGATTAAAACATCGGGTAATTCTCAATGGGAGCTTGAGCCGGGTCAGTTCTCAGCGGAAATCAACATTGTATTGTTTGAAATATGAATAACGAGGCCTCGGTGAACGACGAGCGGCCAACAGCTGCAAAAATTCCGAAAGAGGATTTTCTGCGGACTGGTCATCGTCAAATCCGTTCTGCGAAAGCGCACATGGCTACAGATTTCAGAAATGCGAACCTTATTTTCAGTTTGGGAAATTAGCGTAGTGAATAAAAATGCATTTCGGCCACCTGCGCCAATAGGTTGCAATCATAGCGATAGCAAAACAATGAGTTGACCCTTCCTCGCGTTCCTTGTATTTCATTGGCTATCGATACTTTGTTTGCCGATATTTGTTTGGCTGCGCTTGGCGCCTCTTGATCAACTCTCCCTTCAAAAGTCGAAAGCCCGCCGTGCGCCGCCCGGCGGATAATCAACCTATGCCAAGAAAGGGTTTGTCATGACCACCGGCACAGTAAAATGGTTCAACGCCACCAAGGGCTTTGGCTTCATTCAACCAGACGACGGCAGCGCCGATGTCTTCGTTCACATCTCGGCCGTTGAACGCGCCGGTATGGGCTCGATCGTCGAAGGCCAGAAGCTCGGCTTCGAACTTGAGCACGACCGCAAGTCCGGCAAAATGTCGGCCGGCCAGCTTCAGGCCGCTTAAAAGCTCACATAGCCGCTGCGACCACGGATGTACTGGCGTGGCTGGCTGGAGCATTTGGAGGCAAGGCATTTGCCTTGCCTTTTTCATTTTTCCGGACCATTCGAGAGGCAGTCATGATACATGACAGATCCGAATGCATGCTGGTCCTGACCATCTTAATTTTTGACAAGGAATTCCATTGAGACACCCGGATGACAATAGCTTCGCCCAGCGCCGTAAATCTGCGGATAACGCGAAGCGTGAGCTTTTGGCAAAATTTGCCTCGGCACCGAAACCAACGGACCCTGCAATGCAGGAGCGGCTGGCGGAGCGCGAAGCGATCAGCGCGGCGAGAATCGCACGCCGTGCCGAGCGTGATGCCCTGAAGGCAGCAGAAAACGAGCGTCTTTTGAAAGAGGCTGCGGCCCTGGCAGCTGCAGCTCAGGAACATGAAAAGGCTGAGGCCGAAGCCCGGCAGGCGGAGATCAACAATCGCGTCTCACGTGTCATTGCCGATGAAGCGGCACGAAAAGCCGAACGCGATCGCCGGTATGCGGCACGCAAGGCCCGTCGCGCGTGATGGGCGGAAGTTCATCTGACAAACAAGACCTGCCGGGTTTTGTGCCGCGGCTGGAAAGGCATGGCAGTCGATGAACGTCCAAGCTCGCCGAATGGAGCCGCCTGCCGAAGACACGGCCGGCGCTTTGCTGAAGATCTTGGCGAAATACAGACAGCCCCGGTTTGGGCGTAGCGTGTTCGAACTTCTGGTGACGGTTTTGCCGTTTGCGATGTTCTGGGCTGGCGCTTATGTCTGTATTCTCCACGGTGTCTGGTACGGCTATCTCCTGATCCTGCCGGCCGCTGCCTTCCTGCTTCGGCTGTTCATGATTCAGCACGATTGCGGACACGGTTCGTTTTTCGCGCGGCGAAAACTCGATACATGGGCGGGTCGCACGCTCGGTGTCCTGACCCTGACACCCTACGATTACTGGCGCCGGGCCCATGCAACGCATCATGCTTCTGCCGGAAATCTCGATGAACGGGGTGTCGGCGATATCACAACCCTTACGGTCGAGGAATATCGCGCCAGATCCTGGGGAGCGCGGCTTGGCTATCGGCTCTACAGACATCCGCTGGTCATGTTCGGCATCGGGCCTGCCTGGCTATTTCTTTTCAAACAGCGCCTGCCGATCGGCATGATGGGTTCGGAGGCCATGCCCTGGATATCCACCATGGCGACCAATCTGGCGATCGCGATCGTGACCGGCCTGATGATATGGGCAATCGGACTGGTTCCCTTTCTGCTGATCCACCTCCCTGTCGTTCTGCTGGCCGGGGCGGCGGGCGTTTGGCTGTTTTATGTTCAGCATCAGTTCGAGGAAACGCACTGGTCGAAGTCCGAAGAGTGGCAATTTCCCCAGGCCGCCCTTCACGGCGCCTCGCATTACGACCTTCCTCTGGTGCTTCGGTGGCTGACCGGGAATATCGGCGTCCACCATATCCATCACCTTTCGAGCCGAATTCCATATTACCGTCTACCGGAAGTGCTGCGCGACCATCCCGAACTGGCAGATATCGGTCGCATCACCCTCTGGCAAAGCCTTGGATGCGTACGACTGGCTCTTTGGGATGAAAGACGCGGCAAGCTGGTCTCCTTCAGAGAAGCCCGCCACGCCACGGCTCACAGATAACCTTCGTGCCCACGCATCTGCGCATGGGCTCACTACTATCGTTAGGAACCCGCATGAACACGACCGCCAAGGTCAGCCCCAACACGACAGCTTTAATGATCACGTTGACCCCCACCCAGATCAAAGGCCTGAAACTTGCCAAGGATGGCGACCTCTATCCTCAGGAGGGCAAAAGATGGACGCATCTCAACGCGACCGTGACTTATGCAAGGACCGACAGGTTCAAGGAGCGCCCGTTGAAGATCAAGTTCCTGACGACTGCGACCGTGGAGGAGCTGCGAAACAATGGCCTGCTCCAGACGCTGAATTCGGACGTTGAATCCAACATTTCCCCGCACGGGATCACGATGGCCGGCAAAATGTGGCTGCTGAAGCACAAGTAGGCTCGCCACACATGTGGGCGGGTTCGAGGTGGGCCTCTGATGAGATTGAAGGCCACCCGCCCCCAGCTGGAACCTTGCCAGGTCCATGGTATTGTCGACGAGCGCCGCCATGCGCGAGACGCTCGTCTTCATCGGGTTTAGTACGATCGGGCTGCGTTCGATCCAGTCCTACTTCCCGGCGCGCTGAGAGGCGTCGTTCCCGGAAAATCGGCGTGCTTCAGAAGCCAATTCCGGTCTTTGAGCGAATTCAGGCAATACAGGACATAGCCTATAAGAAGGCGGAACCCAAAGCGTTCACGGTTTTCAGCTCACGCAGCAATGCGTCGAGCGGCTTTATGGATTGCTTTGGCGTCGTCGCCGTGCTGTTCGATGATGGCGTTAGCGTCCTCGATTGCAATACGGTACTTCTTTGCGACGGCAATGGCAGACAGAGGCGCAGCTGCGCTTTTTTCATTAGACATGATCGATCTCCGGGGAAACGTGCGCATCGCGCCAACGCAGGCCAGAACGGCCCACCTGGAAACAATATGGGCATTCCTCGGCGAGATTTCCAGAGTAGCGGTTCAACCTGCTTTCGCGAGCAACCCTATTTCAGGGAACCTTATTCCTCTTGGAAGGTTACCCCACGCTGAAAACAGGAAACCTCAATGACGAACATAACAAAAATGCTGTCCGCAGCTTCCTTGGCTGTCGCGATGAGCCTTACCTCTTTGACGTCCGCATTTGCTGTACCGCTGCCATCTGCACCGGCCCCGCAAGTCTCGGCCGTGGAAAACGTACAGCTTTATATACAGCGGGATCGTAACCGCGGGGATTGGCGCGACCGCCGCGACTATCGTGACCGCCGCGATGTTCGTCGACAGGGTTGGTACAACGGCCGTCAAGGCTACAGAGACCGGCGGCCCGGCTACCGTCGACACAGCGACGGCTTCTGGTATCCGCTGGCCGCATTTGGTGCTGCCGCCATCATTGGCGGTGCTATCGCCAGCCAACCACGCGCTTCAGGCGGCTCGAGCCATGTCCAGTGGTGCGCTAACCGCTACCAGTCCTACCGCGCATCGGACAACACCTACTCGCCGCGTGCCGGTGTTCGGGCACAATGCAATTCGCCGTATTGAACCGACGCCTACTTCAGGCAAGCACCATGGGCTGTCCAGTTGATACTGGGCAGCTTTTCTATTTTGACAGCGATGACATAGCTTGTCGACCTAGTTTGAATGATAGATGACCTTAGATCTGCGCTCAGGTGTCCTACGCCTGGTCACACACCAGAAAGACTGGCGACCGCCGAAACGATGCCGGCTCCTAAAAAGGAGGTGCAGTGTCAAACAATTCGTGTTTTGCACGGGGAGCTGCTAGATCAGTGAATTGCCGAATACGAGCTTTCGGGCACCAAATTCGCAGTCGGGATCTCGGACAGCTTTGGAGAATTTGAATGGGCTGGAAAACGCCAAAAATCGAATACGTCAATGGCTACAAGATCGTCGAACGAGAGGGTCCTATTTTCAAGGTCTATGACGGTGACCTACAGCTTGGCGACGATTTCCCCTATTCTGGCGAGGCTATTGCTCATGCACAGTCCTTGCCTAAGCGGGATCAGCCGGTCAGCCTTAAACGACCGCATCTGAACCCACTCATGATAGCCAAATGATTGCGAGCCGCAATTGAGCAGTCTCACGCTCCTTTCACCGCTTGAACGCCTTGGTTGGTCAGGCTTTTTCAGGGATCAGGTAGAGCCTGGTGAGGCTGAGTTTGCACCGAGGCGGATTGCCTCGGTTCATCGGTCCCGCATCGAAGCAATTGATGCTATTGGTTCGGTCGAGCTAGAACTCCCACCCAATTCCAACACGGCCGACTTCGCGGTGGGCGATTGGGTGCTTGCCGATCCGATCAGCGGCATGTTCATTCGCCGCCTCGACCGAAAAACCGTCTTTCAACGGCGCCCTGAGAACGGACGGGGCCAACAGCTTGTTGCTGCCAACGTCGATACCCTGTTCATCGTGACCTCGTGCAATGCCGATTTCAACCCGGCGAGGCTCGAACGCTATCTGATCATGGCCAACCAGGCCGGGAGCAACCCGGTGATCGTGCTGACCAAAGCCGACACCACCGAGGATGCCGGCACGTTCCGCGCCCAAGCTGAAGCTCTTCAACCTGATCTACCCGTCATCCTCTTGAACGGGCGGTCAGAGGAAGCGCGTCAACTTTTGGCACCATGGTGCAGTGCTGGACAGACCAGTGCGTTGGTTGGATCCTCAGGTGTGGGAAAATCAACTTTGGTGAACACGCTTGTCGGACATGGCGCGGAAACAGGCCAGAAGACTGGCGCAATTCGCGAATATGACGCCCAAGGGCGGCATACGACGACAGCGCGATCGCTACATGCCATTCCAGACGGCGGCTGGGTGATCGATACGCCCGGGATAAGGACACTCTACATTAGTGATATCGCCGACGGTATCGATACGTTCTTTGCCGACGTGACCGAGCTGGCATCGCAATGTCGGTTTCGCGATTGCAGTCATGTCCACGAGCCCGGCTGTGCTGTACAGGGAGCCGTCACGAATGGAACGCTTGCTGCCGATCGCGTGGAGCGCTGGCGAACCTTGCTTGCGGAAAACCGCGAAAGGTCACCGATGGTCAGCGGACCATATGGCAACAAGATCTCCAAGAAGAAGAGATACTGAAAGCGGTTTGGCGCCGGGGCACCTCGGACGAACATTCGCGCGAAATTCCATTATTCTCGCACGGAAGCGAAACGACGACCCGTCATTCAGTGAGTATTTTTGCACGCCTTCCGATCAATCGGTTGCGACTCGGTACCTTTCATCAGTTTAGTTTTTGACTGATCGGTCGCCCGCCTGTCTTTTCTTGTGCTGACAGCGCGCGGCTACAGGAGTGAAGGCACCTCAGAAACAAAATCTTGCCGTCCACTTTGCTGCTGCCATATAAAGCGCGATGACCTCTGACTCGAAGATTTTCGTCGGCGTGCGCCCGATCCGCAAAAGCCCATCAAAGCATCAGGAACCGAGCGGCCCAAACTGCCAGTGGGACGAATGCGAGAAAACCGGCTCCCATCGGGCTCCCGTCGGTAGCGGTGCTGAAGGCACCTACCTGCTCTTCTGCGCCGAGCACGTTCAAAAATACTCAAAGGGCTACAACTATTCACCGGCGCTGTCCGACGTCGAAACCGCCCGTTATCAGAGAGAAGCAGCGAGCGGTCTTCGCCCGACCGTCGGTACAAGGATCCGCCAGCCTACAGAGGCCCCTCTTCCTTCAACGGCTAGATCAGGCTCCGCCAAGGCGGTCAATGCCCGTAAAAGTGCTGCCGTGCGCCAAGCAGCCAACGCAGCTCTCCGGGTTCGCAAACTCAAGGTACTCGAGGCCAAGGCATTCGAGACACTAGGTCTTTCACACGATGCGACGCCGGAGGAAATCAGAAGCCGTTACAAGGAACAGCTCAAAATGCACCACCCCGACGCCAACCAAGGCGATCGCAACTCGGAAAACGAACTTCGGGCGGCCATAGAGGCGTACAAGATCCTCAAACTCAACGGCTTCTGTTGATTGTCCTTCGATTGCCGGCTCGAATTTCTATCAGCCGAGAGCTGACGGAAGTGCCTTGCTACGCCGCCTTAACCTGCTCGTGATTGTTGCCAGAATCGCGGAGATGACCAGAGTTCTCTGCCACGGCAACGCCTGCAGTGCGTTTGGCGTAGAGCTGATACCATTCATATAACTCCACAAGCATTTGCCGCTCATCAAGGTTTCGAGCGGCTGCTTGGGCAAGACAATGGCGCGCTGCATCCATTCCAGCAGCAGATGCGATCGACAGACCTTGTTCTGCGCAAAACCGATCTATGATGGCACGGAGACTTCGAAGCTCGTTCATCAAAGCGCCTTCTAATATTTCGCAAAGGCTAGATCGCATTCGCAGACGGTAAAGAACAGTGAATTCTTGGTAAGGTTCGAAGGGGCGGCGCAACATCCAGGAGAACCAAAATCTCAGACTACGCGCGCTTCATCCGTCTGCTCCCGAGTGGGTTGTCGCGCCGGCGCCAGAACCTATTTACCCGGCTGAAATTGGTTAGACCGGCGCGGAATTAATGCTTTTGCTCCACAAATTATCACGCCGTACCTTTCTGGCGGCCGGCGCAGGCATAGCGGCGGCTTCGGTGATATCGGGCTGTTCCCAGCAGGGGGATAATATGACGAAAGAGTTGTTTGCGCGGTGGCAACAGGACTGGCGCTGGATGGAGGATATCGCCCAGCGGCGAGGTTGGGACGTAACGCCGCTTTCAATTTCGCCGCCGGCTTCGGTCGCGACTATCAAACGCATCGAGACTGCCTACGGCCAGGCAATTCCAGAGCAGTTGCGACGCATGCTGACCGACTTCTCAGGTCATATTGCCTTTGGTTGGCATATCCCGAGCCATTTGCAGGCTCTCGAAAAACAGAGCCTGCCGACCATGAGCTTTAACCGCGACGCCATTTGGGACATCGAGCATATCGAGTACGACGCCATTCCCAATTTTTTAAACTGGAAAGCGTCTTCAGCGGATATCGATGCATCGGAAGCGCCGAATACTCCGGACATGTGGAAGAAACAGTTTCCGTTCTACACGCTTGTCAACGGCGACATGCTGACGATCGACATGCGTAGCCCCACCGGGCCGCATCCGGTGCGCTATTTCAGTCATGAGCTTGCAGTCCTGCATGGGATGGCGCTCGCACCTGATTTCTTTTCCTTCATCACCGAAATGTCGAAGCTCGGTTTTGCCGGTACCGAATGGGCGTCGTGGATGCCCTTTGGGGAGTGGAAGGACGATACTTATTATCTGACAGCGGAGAGCGCAGGCGGCAGGGCTTGGCGCGCCTGGCTGGAGCGAGAACCGGCTGCCGTTGAGACCAACGAGCCACCGCCGGCCATCGTCGGAACGACAACTGCGGATAGGGCGCTGCTCGAAGCCGCATTATCAAACAATACGGCAGGCGTTTTAGCGGCGCTTGCGGCTGGCGCTACTCCAGATGCGATCTGGAATTCAGCTTGGGATCGAGACAGCAGCCCTTGGGAAGACGAGTTCTCAAACGCCGTCAGTTACGCGGTGCGCCACGGTAATATCGTGGTCCTTGAGGCGCTGGTGAAAGCCGGGGCTTCGCTGAACACCCGTCATCTTGCAATGGCGGAGGCGGCGATAACGGGGACACCTGCCACCGCCCGCTGGCTTGTTACCCATGGCGCGCGCGTCAACGGTTGGAAGGACGAGCGATATTGGCCGATCCATCATTTGTTGACCCAGAGAAACCGTTATATCGCAGCCGACAGGTCAAGCCTCAAAAAGCGCCTTCAGGATGAACAGAGATCGCCTGAAAGCCCTGGCCTAGATGCCGAAACCGTCGCACTGATGCGACAGGCAATGGACGATATGCTCCAACCGCAGCTTGAACGGCAGATCAATGAGGCTGACTTCCTTGCCACTCTGCAAATCCTGCTTGAGGCTGGCGCCGATCCCGATGCGAAGTGGGACAATGGCACCACAATGCTCTACTGGGCAGAGCCCGACGCTTCCCTAGAGTTGTTGAAGCACGGCGCGGATGTCAACGCGCGGGCAAGCGGAGGCGAGATGCCTCTCCATTATGCGCGCACGCCTGAGAAAATCCGGGTTCTCGTCGAGCATAACGCCGACATCAATGCGGTGGCGGAACCCACCGAGGAAAGCAGCACCTCACTGGTTTATACACCGCTTCAGGCGAGCCTGCTCGGCGCGTGGAATGGGGTTTACACCAATGCCAAAGCGCTGCTTGCTCTTGGCGCCGATCCGAAGGTGCGCGATCTCAAAGGGCGCAGCACCTTATGTTACTGCACCCGCGTCGAGGGCTTCAAGCTGATGGAGACCTACGGGCTCGACCCTTTGGAGCGTCTACCGGACGGCGGTACGCTTCTTCATAATCTCCTGACGATGACCAGCCTGCGTGCAGCCAACGCTGACGAGGTTGCAATGCTCGACCACCTCTTGGCGCTTGGCATCGATATCAACGCAACAGACGGGACGGGCCGTACGATGTTGCATGTCGCCGTCGGGCGGACAGATGTTGCTGCCGACATCAAGCTGCTTCTCGATCGTGGCGCCGACAAATCGATCCGGGACAAGGATGGAAAGCGCGCATCCGACCTTACGCGACGCTCTCAGAAAGACATCCGGACGTTATTAAAATAGCGCACTGCAGCAGCGAGGAGGCGTCAGGACGAAGTCATGCCACTCATGACCTGTCTTAAGTCTGGACCCAAACCTTGATCTTCCCTGATCTTTTCTCAGCACGATAATATTGAAAGGTTCGTATATGACATACCCGAATTCCTTCCCTAACCGCCCCCTCTCTTTGGCACCGAATGTGATCTCGACCCCGCGGGCATATTTCTGGTCGACCCCGATCATCCTGCTTCTGACGGTCTTTGTGTTCATCTGGGAAGCCCCGGGAATCTACCGAGACTTTCAGATCAGCCAAAACCCATTGGCATTGGACAGCGGCGACATTCAAAACGGCCGGTGTACCACGCGCAGGGCCATTTTCACCGACTGTGAGGCACGGCTGGTCTACAGCTATAATGGACATGACTACGATACCGAGGTCGAGGTCATGTTTGTCGATTTTCATATGGGCGACTACGAGACCGGCCTGGTGATTTCCGCGGACCATCCGGAACTGGCAACCATCAGCCTCGGCTTGGATAAGCTCTGGAATCGCATCATCACGCTTACCGTCTTGACTGTGCTTCTAGGCGGACTTTGTGTCGGGATGATTTTTCTGACCCTGCGTATCTGGCGAGTCAAAAGCCAGTTGCGCCACCCGGCAGTCCTCAAGCCTGTGCCTGTCGAAATTACCGCTTTTGATCGCAGACGCGGGACCCTTTCCATTACCTATAACGATAAGATCGCCAGCGATAAGACCGGACGGTCGTCCTACACCCGCATGAAGGACGGCGAAGAGCCCCTGATCATTGGATCGGCCAATGGCAAATCTGTTGGCTTGGCCGTTAGGCATGGCAAAACGGCCCTGCCGGTGCTGCTCGATAATCGTCTCCAGCGCGTGTCGCTGACGGATGAGGAGCGAATGGCCGCATTGGCTCCCTTCGCTCACGAGTACCAAAATGATCAGCAGCCGGTTCTGGTCGATGCGCCGACGAAGACGATTTCCATCTGGAAGCGACTTCAGATGTTCCTAGGGGTCCTGGTTCTCATTGTCGTCGGTGTGTTTGGATTTTGGCTTTGGTATGTGACGAGCTCTGACACCCAGTTTCAATCTCCGGGCGTGGACATCAACAACTTGATGCCTGCACCCTTGAACAGGTGGGGATGTGACCAGCTCAAGAAGCGCTTCGGTCAGGATCGCGCGCCATTTGGATGCGTTGCAGCCGATTATACCAGCTGGAAATAGAGCGGCGCTTCGCTGTCATAGCCATAACGTGTGATTAAGCGTGGAAGTTTGACCCCTTTCGGCGCGGAGGAATGCCCCTCGGTCGGATCAGATCAATGCGCTGATCAAATTGCCATTTCTTCTGCGTGACCGGGGTCAGCCTTCGGCGCCGATAGCGGGGGCAAACTCTACGTCGGAACACAGCGATCTCGCCGGCATCCTGTCGACAGCTGTAGAACGCAAAGAGCCCCACGAAGGGGCTTTGTTGGGATCGCAAGTATCATTGGTTGCGGGGGCAGGATTTGAACCTGCGGCCTTCAGGTTATGAGCCTGACGAGCTACCGGGCTGCTCCACCCCGCGCCAAGCGTAAATCCGTTTGGGATTTATCGCGGTGATGTAAGCGCTTTGC
>NZ_JAHYCB010000015.1 GCF_019430945.1 Neorhizobium populisoli
CATACGAGGATATCGTCGATCATTGCTGCTACGCTTGGCGAACACTGCAGGACCGACCGTGGAAGATAATGTCGATCGGAAGGCGCAACTGGGCACAAGGGTTCTGATCAATGACGGTTGGTATTAGCCACCTCTTCCTCTGCTCGGTGACGCGCAGCAGCTAGGTCGGCTTCGCGGCTTTTCACGTTGCTAAAGTCGAGCTGGGACGCAAAGAAGTAGACGATCTTGCCAGCTTCATCGCGGACCGGTGACAGGAAGAGCGCGTTCCAGAACGAAGCCCCGTCTTTCCGGTAGTTCAAGATGTCGATGGCGATATCCGCGCCGGCTTCCACTGCTTCTCGGATGCGACCGACCGCTGCGCGGCTAGTTTCGGGCCCCTGCAGAAAACGGCAATTTCGGCCTACGACCTCGTCGCTCGAGTAGCCTGTAAGTTTCTCGAAGGCGGCGTTGCAGAAGATGATAGGGTTGTCATCCTGGTTCGGGTCGGTCACGATCATCGGCATTCTTGTCGCCTTGAATGCGGCCGCAAACGGGTCTTCCCGTACGTGCCGAGCAACGAGCCTGTCGCCGGCGTTTTGCGCGTCGTGGCGTTTTTTTTCCTTATCTTGCATAGCTGACCGGTAACTCACAAAACTGGAACCTACGAACCGGGTCCTGATCATATCATCAGCGGGCCATATCCCGCGGGGGCGAACTCGGTGTCTGGAAGTATGTCCTGCGGGGTTGATTTCAAGGCCTCTCCAAATCGCCTTACGGCTGAAGCTTCGGTGCTTCTAGCCAAACAAATAAATGGCGGATATTCGGATGGCCTGCGTCGATGTCCCCGATATACTGTCGATCATCAGCTAAAAAAGAGGCCGGGCGAAACTCGCATCGACCTCTCTGTATGCGCGGCGCCGGTACATCCGCGGTCGCTAGCAAGCTGATTACTTCTTGAACTTGTCGTAGTCGAGCTTGGGAGCCTGCGACAGAGCGTCCTTCGTCGTATCGACATAGGCTTTCCTAGTGCCGTTGTCGTTATTTAGCGCAACCGACGCCGGATCAAGTACGACGTAGCTGGTGCCCATGCCCAAAAAGCCGCCGACGCTGGCGACGATACCAACAACCGACTTGCCGCCACCGATGACGACGTCAGAAATCTCGCCGATAGACTCGTCTGCCTTGTTGTAGATATTGACGCCTACAAGCTTCGACGTGACGAGATCGGTGTCCTTGATCTCTACATACTTTAGCGGCATCGTCGCTGCCTTACCCATCGTCATTCCCGGGGCGGCCATCATGGCGTCGGACCCAGCCGCCGCCGTTGCGGGAGCGGCAGGTGCAGCCGGCTGCTGTGCAAACGCAGCGCCAGACATTGCGGCAAGCGATACGGCGGCGATGATGAAGTTCTTCATTCGAGTTCCTCGTAATTGCATGTTCCACGGTAATCCGTGGCGGGCAGCCAACGACAAGATGGATGAAAGGTTCCATGCAAAACCATGAAATTATTGAGTGATTTCTTTAGCGACACGACATGCACCAGCATCCAAGCTGTAACATCGGGCACGCAAGTCTGCCTGGTATTACTCACTCACGCGATGGCTGTGCGGTACGTGGGCGGCCAGACATCGCCCACCGCCCGTTACTTCCAAGCGCCAATGCGCCCGGTCCTGGGCGCGAATGCCCTGAGCCGATTAGATTTGCTTCAGTGCCAAAGCGAAAAGTCTCGCCTGCCGGCTCGCAAACGCGCGCGGATCTTTCGGTCGGTCACCGTCTAAAATCAGGGCCTCATCCAGTAAGAGCCACGCCGCATCTTCTCGAAATTCGTCATTTGTCACCGCCGCAAGGCTCTGAATGACTGGGCTCTGCGCATTGATTTCCAAAATCGGCTTGGACGCGGTCTGCAACCGCCCTGCCCCTTGGAGAATCTTTTCAAGCTGCCGGTCCGGCCCGTGTTCGGACGCCACAAGGCAGACAGAACTTTCCGTCAGTCGAGTCGACACCCGGACATCCGCTACCTCGTCTTTCAGGATACGACGGCTCACTTCGATGAAGTCGAGCACGCTCTGAGAGGCCTCTGACTTGTCGCCACCATCGCTACCGTTGCTTGAGATATCATCGAGATCGGCCTGCCCCTGGGTTACCGACTTGAGTGTCTTGCCCTCGAATTCACCCGCGTTCGTTGGCCAGAAACTGTCGACTTGGTCTGTCAGCAACAAGACTTCGATGCCCTTGGCACGGAACCCTTCCAGATGCGGCGACGCCTTCAACTGTGCGAGACTGGAACCGCTGATATAATAGATGGAAGACTGCCCTTCCTTCATTGCCCCCAGATAATCGGACAAGCTGCGCGTCGCGTCTTCCGAGGCCGTCGTGCGGAAGCGTGCAAGCTTCAACAACTGCCCGCGACGTTCATAGTCTTCGTAAATGCCTTCCTTGACGATCGCACCGAACAGCTCCCAGAATTTGCCGAAGGTTTCTGGTTCACCCTCGGCCATCTTCTCCAAGCTCGTCAGGATGCGGCTGGTCAGCCCCTTGCGAATTGCCACGAGAACCGGGCTTTCCTGTATCATCTCACGCGAAATGTTCAGCGGCAGGTCCGACGTGTCGACCACGCCACGGATGAAGCGCAGGTAGCGCGGCAGCAACTCTGCCTCGTCGGTGATGAAGACGCGCTTAACATAGAGCTTCATCCGTCCGTGGCGCTCGACATCGAAAAGGTCGAAAGGCTGCGAACCGGGCACGAAGGCAAGTGCCGTATACTCATGGCGGCCTTCGGCGCGGAAATGCACATTCGCCAGCGGCTCGTCATACTGCCCGGAAACGCTGCGATAGAAATCGTCATACTCCTGCTTCGAGATCTCCCCTTTCGGCTTCGTCCACAGGGCTGCGCCATCAGTGACCTGGACTGCGTCCGCGCCGGGTTTCTCGATCAGCTTAATCGGCACAGGCACATGACCAGACTGGTCGCGGATGATCTTCTCGATCGTCCACTTACCCGTGTATTTCTGTGCGTCGCCCATGAGGTGCAGGACGACGCGCGTGCCTCTGGCGGGAGCGTCTGCAGGATCGACGGCGACGACTTCATAACTTCCCTTGCCATCGGAGGACCACATCCATACAGAGTCGTGCCCAGCACGCCTTGAGATGACGTCGACTTTGTCGGCAACCATGAAGGACGAATAGAAACCGACGCCGAACTGACCGATGAGTTCGGCCTTGTCGCCCGACTTCGCCGCTTCCAAGCGCTCCATGAAGGCACGCGTCCCCGACCGGGCGATCGTGCCGAGAGCGTCGATCATTTCGTCTCGGCTCATTCCAATCCCGTTGTCTTCGACAATAAGGCTGGGCGCTTGCTCGTCGAGCTTGACCAGAATTTGCGGCTCTGAACCGTCGGCTGACAGATGTGGCTTTGAAATTGCTTCAAACCGCAGCTTCTCACAGGCGTCTGCCGCGTTGGAAATCAGTTCTCGAAGGAATACATCCTTATCCGAATATACGGAGTGAACCATCATCTGCAGGAGCCGGCTCACGTCAGCCTCGAAGGCGTGATGCTCGGGTTGGCGGTCTTCATTCGTCGTCATCGGTCATCCCCAGATTGCTAAATTCGGGCGACAGATGGATTGCTAGCCAATAGTTTTCAAGAGTGTGTCGAGACGTCAATCACTCAAAACCTTGCTGTTGATACGACATGCGCCTGAGCTGCACCTCTTGCGAAAATTGCGATCGAGAGCAAATACTCTGCCTACGACTCAGACTGCGGAATGCGTACAAATGTTTTCAGGATCCCATCGTTCTCCCTTATCCACGGAATATACACAAGGCGACGTCACCGTAACGGTCGATATCAAACAGACGTTTCGCGATGCCGGGTGGGAACTCGAGGTGACGAGTGCCGATGGTCAAGTCACCGACTGGGATTTGACCTTCGCAACGGATCGCGAGGCCTACGACGAATTCTTGTATGTGGTTGAGACAGAGGGCATTGAGGTGTTTGTATAAGGGCGGATCGTCTCAAGGCTTTGCGGCACGGTGGCCTTCAGCCCGGGATCCGTCGACGCCATTGCCACCACATTTCGCTCTCAGGCAGTAGGCTCAGCGGCTGGCCGTGTCTTTGTCTTCAGCCATCGTAAAACTCGGATTTCTTCATCGTCCAGCCATTGAAGCAGTCGCTCGCTTTTCGTTTTCAGCTTTAAGACATCCCGCAAAATTCCTGCCTGAAAATCTTCGAATACGGCGGGATGAATGTAGGACGAACGGCAAACAGAGCGCGTGTTCACGAGCTTCGCAGCGACCGCATCGACTGCCTCGTTAAGCTGACGCGCAAGGTCACGCTTGGTCTGGGCGACCTCGAGCGAAACCAAGGCTTCGACAGCCATGCAGGTGGCTCCCCAGGTCCGAAACTGCTTGGAAGAAAAGTCTTCACCCGTAATCTCGCGAATGTAGGCATTCACGTCATGTGAGGAAATCGGCCTGCATCCACCTTCGTCGCAGACATATTGGAAAAGTTGCTGGCCTGGCAATTCCTGCAACTTTCGGACAACGTTTGCAATTCTACGATCGCTGTGGGCGAGGTTCCATTCCTTGCCCGATTTACCCTTGAACCGGAACTTCAGGCTTCCGCCTTCAACCTTCAC
Source organism: Neorhizobium populisoli (assembly GCF_019430945.1). Taxonomy (GTDB): domain Bacteria; phylum Pseudomonadota; class Alphaproteobacteria; order Rhizobiales; family Rhizobiaceae; genus Neorhizobium; species Neorhizobium populisoli. Next base: position 4,617 of record NZ_JAHYCB010000015.1, read on the forward strand.
ATGCCGATTGCGTAATGTGGTCAGGCCGAAGGACTTATTAGCCTGAGCATATGCGGCGTTGCCGACACGAATGTACAGGTTATCCAACATCCAGACGACGGTAGCGAGCGCCTTATCCATCGATAAACCGCGGGACCTCAGATCATTTTCAACCCGTTCACGCAAATCAGGGAGGCACTCGGCAAAAGATACAAGACGTTCAAATTTGGCTTTGCCGCGCTCCGTGTGCCAATCCGGATGATAACGGTACTGGCGCCGCCCCCGAGCATCCCTGCCGATCGCTTGGAGATGGGAGAAAGGGTTGGTCGAGATGACCACGTCGGTGTAGGCTGGCGGTATAGCCAAGCTGTTCAAGCGGGCGATCTCTGAGGCCTCCGTAATTCTCCTGCCATCCGGCCGATAGTACAAAAAACCTTTAGCGCCCATCTTCCGGGAGATTCCTGTATCCAGTCCAGGAACGTACACCAACCCGGATGCCAATTTGGCTTCCGTGGCGATTGTATCGATTTCGGTGATGATCTGGTTCATTCCGCCATAACTCGCACAGCGTAGCGCAGTTCCCCAATTGACTGCAACTGTGCTTGGTCGGCGTGTATTGACTCCTGACTGAGGCAGCAATTCCGTAAGCGGGCATCAATAAAAAGGCCCGCAATGAGCGGGCCTCCGGGCTTGAGATCGAGAGCTCTATCAGGCTCTATCGACGCCACTTTTTGCGGCGTCCTTCACATGGCCTTTGGCCTGTTGAGCATCACCTTTTGCTTCCTGCGCATACCCTTTTGCCTCAAGGCTTTTGTTATCGGTAGCATCGCCGATCACCTGTTTGGCCTTACCGGCAATCTCATTAGCCTTGCCGGAAATTTTGTCGGATGTCGAACCCATGATCATTTCTCCTTTAATGAAAGGGGTCGTTCTGGCGTTCAAATCGCCCTCCGGTCAATCGCGCCGGGTAAGTCCATTGTCAGCCGTCTCTCGACCTACCTGTCGAGTGAATGCTCCACGACACAGATCGTTCCAGTGAGCTATCTTGCGGGAGGATTGATCATTCTCTAGCGCAAAAACTCTGCACCTGGCAGCGTTGTGAAACGCAACTGATCCAAGGCGGCTCTCTTCGCGTAGATCCTGGAAAGTACACTGCGGAATGATCTCGCTGGAGGGTCGCTTGATGTCAAAGTTCACGAGCATTTTAAAACGGCTGACTTTGGCAGCGTCGTGCACCTTCCCTACCCTCTCGATAGCATCGGCGGAACCTCCCGTCGTCAAAGTCGGCCCGGATCACTACCGGGTTACTTGGCTTGAAATTGGCAGAACGCCGATGTGGCTGACGGATGGTTGCGTGGCAGGCTATTCAATTTATCGTCCCGCCAAGACAAAAGACCAAGTGACGGTGGAAGACGGGTGCCGGGAAGGCACTCCGGACGGGCGTTTGAAGACAGTAAACGGCGTTGGCACCATCTTAGACTTCGGTACGACGAACGCCAAGATGCGGGTTCGATATCCTCTGCTCATTACGTTCAACTACTGGGTCTTGTACAAGTCCCCGGACAAGTCCTGGTTCATCAGCGCCAATCCATCGAGGACGGATCTGTGGATCTATTCACGCAAGGTTCCTTCGAAAACCCAGCTGGCTCGCATGGTGGATAAGGCCCGAGTGCTCGGGTACGATGTCCGGAAGCTCGAATTCCCGCCGCAGCAAGCGAGCAAGTAGGCTCGAAGCGGCGTAACACTCGCGCCTAAGCCTTCAAGGACGAGCATGACAAGACCGTTGAACGAAAAACTTGCACTTGGCATCTTCATACTAATCGTCGTCGGGATGGGAGCGCTCATTGGGCTGATGATCCGACCGGGCGAGTGGTATGCTTCCCTGACCAAGCCGCCCTTCAACCCTCCAAATTGGGTGTTCGGACCGGCGTGGATGATCCTCTACGTTCTGATCGCGATTGCGGGATGGAAAACCTGGAAGGCAGAGGGCTTGTCAGGGGCACGGATGAAGATTTGGTACGGACAGATGATCCTGAACTGGCTCTGGACGCCGGTTTTCTTCGGCTTGCACGCTATGGCGTTCGGTCTTGTGATCATCCTCGGCCTGCTGGTCGTGATCTCGTACTTTCTTGTGCGGACGAGGGATCGCGTGGCAAGATTATGCTTTGTCCCATACGCGCTGTGGGTCGCGTTTGCCTCCACTCTCAACTCGTCGCTGCTGCTGCTCAACAACTAAGCGGAAGTGTCTGCCGGTAAAGAACGGGTGACCTGCTACGCACCCGGAGCAGAAGCCAGTCGCGGCCAGTTGAAACACGCAATCTCGTTTAGACCGGGAACTTCTGATATCATGTCCGGTTTGCGTGTCGTCAATTGAAGGATTTTATCATATTCATGCGAAATAGACCAACTCGAAGCAGTGCTGCCTGAATCGAAAAAGGCGGTTCCGAGCGCGGGCGTGGTGCTCTGTAAGCTCCTCGGCGGGAAAAGGAAAAGTCACATGCGATATTACTTTCACGTTCGTGGTCCGGATGGCTTCGTCGAAGATCTCGAGGGAGCTGAGTTTGCCTCCGATGAGCTTGCGACGGTGGAAGCCCAAGCGGCTGCACGAGAATTGATGGCCGCGAAAGTCGCCAAAGGTGAAGTCGTCGATGGCGGGCAGTTCGAGATAACTACGGAGAATGGAAAGATCATCGACACGATCCTATTTAAGTCAGTGGTCAAGATCGATTGAGGCTGTCTCCCGCTCGGGATAGATTAAGGACGGACCGCTATGAACCTCGCTGAAGCTGAAATCCATGAAAACAAATTGTTGTCAGTTTTGCCTAGTGAAAGCTTAGCGCAAGCTGCATCACACCTGAAGTATCAGAGGCTCCCCCGCGGGACCCGACTCGCGAGCGCAGGAGAGCCAATAGATCATGTGTACTTCCTGACCTCGGGCGTTGGCTCCGTACTGGCTCAAACGCCTGAAGGAAGCGCCGCCGAGGCCGGAATTTTCGGCAGGGAGGGTTACATACCAACTTCCGCCGTCAGCGGTTCCGAGCAGAGCACCTTCGACGTGACAGTCCAGATAGACGCGGCGGGGTACCGCATAGGCTTCGAAGATTTTCGTCGCCAGATGGAAAGCAACCGGGCATTCGCAAAAGTCATGATCCGGGCAATCGAGGCCTTTGCGATCCAGCTCGCGTATACAGCAGTCTCGAATGCCGTGCACGACGTTACGGAGCGTCTCGCCCGGTGGATATTGATGTGCCACGATCGAGTGGGTGTTGACGAGTTACCGCTTACGCATGACTTCATCTCGACCATGCTGGCGGTTCGCAGACCGAGCGTTACAACCGCTCTCCACATCTTGGAGGGAAACCGGTTCGTCATCGCAGAGCGCGGGATGCTGACCATCCGAGACCGTCCTGCCCTCGAGGAGTTCGCTCACGACGCTTACGGAAAGCCGGAACAAGAGTACCGGCGTTTAATGACCGGCCTCTTCTAGAGAGCTTAGGTACGGATGTCTGATGCGGGTGGTGTCTCCGTTAGCTGTGCCCGAACGGAGAGAGGGGCGATAAGCGCATTTGCCCAAGTCCCTGGTCGGTACGGTAGCAGACCCACCTCATTCACGCCGGAACACCATTGATCAACAAACGGTTGTGCTCCTTTAGAGGAGTGGTTCAATGCAAGATAACCGTTGCAGACTTCGCGTCGAAGCCGAAATAATCGGATACATCCCAGCGCTGTACAAATTCGCCCACCGCTTTCATCGCACGGAGAGCGACGTCGAAGATCTGGTTCAAGACACCCTCCTGAAGGCGCTCGGAAATCTTGACAAGTTTCAGGAAGGGACGAGCGTGAAGTCCTGGATGTTTACGATAATGCGAAACGCATTTTGCACCAAGTACGCTCGCAACAAGCGCGAGCAGGTCGGATTGGACGATGTTCAGATAAACAAGTTTTCGACGAAACCGGAGCAGGAGTGGCGAGTGCAAGGCCAGGAGATCGAGCAAGCTATCGCCGCCCTCAACGCCGACCACCGTAAGGCGGTCGATCTGGTAATCCTGCAGGGCACGAGCTACGAGGACGCTGCGGTTTTGTGTCAGTGCGCTGTTGGAACAATGAAGAGCCGCGTCAATCGCGCAAGGGCGTCGCTCTCTCGCATGCTGTCATAGCGGCAGGCAAGAACGCGTCCTATCCTGCCGTTTCCGCGCACTTCAGGGCTAAGGTGCAACTTCTTGATTGCGTTTTGTCCGCAAGGAAATGCGGCGGGCGGCTATTTGTCTATCGTTGTCGTAGCAGACCAACTCATGTCCGATGACGTGAACGGAAACGTCTCAGGTGCAGACGGCGCGCTTCTCGATGTGACCGGTCAAACCGATGGCCTTCACGCTTAAGAGCTTCTATACGTCCAAGATCCGTTTGTTTATGTTGTCACCGCCCAGACTTCGTCAGGGGCACACTACTCCGATCTTCGTAGGGATCATCCGCCCTATTACTTATGGGGAAAACAGTAAAACGGCACTGAAAACCACATCCTCGCGGTGGCTCTCGGGAATCGCGGGCCTCCCATCGTTGGCCCGCATCTATTCGCAAAGTCAGTCCATACGGCGGCATACTAGGCCATAGCTCGATGCGTGCGATGCCATGGTCGCGTTAAGAGCTTTGAAAAATGCCGTACACCGCTATGAACACATAGAGGAACGCGGCAAGTGCCGCGATCCCGACGATAAAGAGCATGAGGCCTTTCCCAGCCTGTAATTTTTTCTTCTTCTGTTCCGAGCTGTCGGACGACGGTGCCAATCCGGTAGGGGTTTCATTCTTGCCGTAATTCGTCATGCATTTTCTCCCATCATAGGAGGGCGACGCCTGCACCAGCGATGGTCAGGACCACCAGTAACAGGACAACTGCTCTGGCGATGCCGCTACTTCCCCCAGTTTGGCCAAAGATTCTGAACCACCAGTCTGGCCCCTGATTGCCGCTGTGAGACATCATTTCCCTTTTTGATCGCTGCCTGAAATCACGTCTGGCGGGCTGAGCGCTGGAGATGTCGCCCCATCGAAGAAACCGTATGCCAGACCCAGTAAACCAGCGAGCGTAACGGCGAACGCAGCAACCGTCCCTTTTTTCGAGGCTACGGACATTGCGAGGCCTAGAAGGGCGGCTCCGACTGCTACCGCGGTGAAGGACATTATCGTAATCATGCCGCAGCGAACTGAAATAAGAGCAAAGAGTTCCATTTGTTGGGCTACATCGACGTGCGAGTGCATTGGCTCTCAGTTTGGGACAAGGCTAGTCGTAAGTCGAAGCGGTACGGCTAGAATGTCCGCCCCCGAATGGCCACCGAACCTCACGCGATCTACCGGAAGGTTTGATCGAACTCCCGGCAGGCCTGCTCTCCGGCAACCTCATCGGTGCAAGTGGTTGAGAACCCAAGCGTGTCACATATGAGCAGCGGGCGGATACGCGATGCGACGAGACCGGTCGCACCAACGCCGGGGAAGACATCTAATGGAGCGGCCCGTCTCCGGTTTCATGGACTTTAATCGCGCTCATGGCAGTGGACTGGTCGCGATCACCAAACGCCCGCCCAACATCGGCATAGGCGAGGCCGAACTTGTCGCGCACCTCCCACATCAGTCGGCGGCGTGCAACGACCACTCGTTTCAAAGCAGAGCGCCCAACGACATCACGATACTCTACGCCTAATTCTCCGCATCGCTTCTTTATGTAACTCACCTCCGGTCGGACACATTTGTTCGCGAGGTGAAACTGGTAAGCGCGGACATGAGCATCGAAGAGGATTTCTGCGCGTTTCCAGATAGGTGGGCGCTGTGAGACCTCGATCTGCAACTTGCGCGCCACTACCATCCGCGATGCCGAAGCATACCTGGCCTGCCGCGATCTGTGGGCGTGGAGAAGTTTAGCTTGTGTGGGAGTGATTTCCTGAACTTGAACGGTCATTTTCCAACATGCCTTATCGCTTGGCCGCACAAGGCCGAAGCTGACATCATCTATGAAGTGGTGAAGCGCACGCACCCCGGACCCGAGAACAGTCCGACGGGAAGTGCGCTGTACGATCAGCCGCAAGAGACGTGCTGTCTCAGATCGTGACCATTAGATGTTGCTTGGAAAGCTCGAATTCAAGTGACGCGAAGAGCGACTTGGAAGGGTTGGTCGATTTGAAATGTGGTCGATCCCAACAATCAGATATGCAAGGAGCGGCTCTACCGCTCTTTCCGGCATTGTCCTTCCTTTCGTATCAAGGGAACTTCGTCTCACACGGTCAGTTCGAGCGAGGCAAAAGGAGATCGATCATGCCCGAAAGAAAACGCCGTGACGCTGTTCTCACCGAAACTGCGACGGAAGCGAGGCAGGGGCGCACCGGACGACCCGTGCTTATGGTACTGATCTGCGGGCTCGTTCTCGTCTTCTTCGCATGGGGTGCAGCCGAATGGTGGGGTGAAGCGACAGACGCACCGCCGCAGCAGACCGCTACTCCACCGGCTGGGGAAAATACCCCTCGCCCGCAGACGACAACGACCGCTCCTTCAGGCGGAATGGCTCCAACCGACCGTACGCCCCACGCCGATGGCGGTAGCGGGAACCCCAACCCCGTCAATGAGCCATCGGGAAACACCGTGACGAAGCCATGATCCTCGAGCCGGCGTCTGTGGCGTAAGGGGTTAACTGGATGCATTACGATCCTAACGCCATTTTCACAGCGAAAGATATAAGGCGAGCCGGGCGGTTAAACAAACTGCTAAAATGGGTCCCGAGATACCGCACGAGCGGCAGGTTCAACGCCCGGTTCATCAACGGCATGTGTTCGGTAGGACGCCATCTGGCCGCAGAGCCCGCAAACATCGGCGTGATGGTCAAAAGCCTATCGGTGAATGGCGGTAAGCTGCCGATCCGCGTCCTGTTTCCCGAAAAGCCGCGTGCCTTGCTTCTTCATTTTCATGGCGGAGCCTGGGTGATTGGGGACTCTAAGCTAGATGATAATTGGAATGTCGAATATGTCCGCCGCTGTCGTGTCGCAGTGGCTAGTGCCAATTTTCATCTGGCGACAGACGATGATCTCGCGCAGACGATCAGGGACGCGCACGCTTTTACTAGGTGGGCGCTGGACAGCCGAGCCAATTTTGGCGTCGACAAAGTTTTTCTGGAGGGTGAGTCTTCGGGTGCCCACCTTGCCGCGTCTTCTCTTGTCCGGTTGTCGCGCAGTCGGTCGCTTGAGTGTATTGCCGGACTTGTCTCCTACTGTGGAGCGTTCGATCTCTCTGGTCCCGCCAGCCTCAAACTGGCAGCTGACAGCCTCGTCATCGACCCGCAGGCTGCAGGCAGAAACTTGGATCGACTTCTGGAAGGGTCACCTTCACTCGCAGTGGATGATCCCGTTGTATCGCCGTTGCGTGCCGACTTGATTGGAATGCCGCCCGGCCTCTTCATTGCCGGACAACTTGACCCGATCATCGGCGACAGCCGGTCGATGCAGACGCGTTGGCAAGACGTCTGCGGGAACGCGGACCTGCTGGTCGTGCCGGAAGGACCCCATGGTTTCCATCGCTTTCCCACCCGACTGGCGGCGCGGACAAAGACGGTTGCCGTTGAATGGATCAACCGCAGACTGCGGAACGAGGTGCAGGAAGCATCGTTTAATGCTTAGGAACAGGAGATGCGAAATGTCTAACGCCACTCAGGACAATCAGCGCGGCACCAAGAACAACGGTGTGAGCGATACGGAATTCGGCAAGTCCGTTGAAAGCCAGGCGCAGATTGCGGATGCTGCGATCTTGGCCTCTGGTACCGACCCAGGCGAGGTCTTGAATGTATATCGGTTGGAACCGGTCGCACCGCCCGACGACTTCAGGTGGGACAAAGCACAAAGCCACGGATCGATTTATGTCGCGGCGCGGACAGCTGGCGACGCGCGCATCGTTGCTGCTGGACACGAGGGTGACTTTCTCGAAATGGCATCCCTCCCAAGCGAAGACGTGACGACAAGGCATGCGAGCGCCTTCCGCGACGAGAAGGCATACACCGTTATCGAAGTCGCCAATGCGGTGCCGGGTCTCCATCGCGGGCTGGTTGAGGATAAAGCGAAATTGGAACGGCTGGCCTCCTCCAATGGCGACATGCTTCGTTGATGACTTCCGTGATCATTGGCATCGTCACCATTGTTGCAGCGGTCGCGTTCATGTCGGTGATGAAGCTGTTCTACAACAGGAGACGCGTCTATTGGCCCAGCGAGTGCCCTTGCGGAGCAACAGCGTGAATGGAACCGGAAGCGCCATACATTGTTATCGCTCGACAGTAATGGGAAAAACAAATTATGGCTGGACCAAACGAAAAGTGGAGCCGACCCGTCGAGGTGCGCATGAATCGGGAAGGGAGGAGGACCGTGGCCGGACCGTTCGAAGCGCTCGCGGTTCTGACCGACTCGTGGCCAGGCGAGCAGAGCTTGAGCTTTGTGAAAGCACGGAGCGCTTGCAGAGGTGCGCTCGCTGGCCACAAATCACTCGAAGACGCGCGCAGAGAATTTGAGACCGCGGCAACCGAAGCCCGTCAAAAATTCGAACGTGGTCGGCACTAGATCAAAACTGACGGTGCCGAAGTTAGCGGCACTTGCACCGCGACTGTCTATCCAATTTTGAACGCAGCCTTTCCAAGTTGTCAAAAGCTCCTTGATTGGCCCCTTTGCGAGTTGCGTTATGCTGAGATGTTCTACCAGCTTAAATAAGCTTCAATGATGAATTTGTTGATGCCGTCGAGCTGGGCCGCTACGTAGGCCTTGTCCAAAGCAGCGCTCGCAGACGATCGGCGCGATCGGCGATGTACGCTATCGTACCCTTCAAAAATTTCTGGAACTAATCGTCGACGGCAGAGTTTTTCGCGCGAATTAGCAAAGGAGTTGACTGTGACCGCGCCCGTTTCCCAGCCCCAGATCACCGGCGCCAAGGAAGTTGTAAGCGTCGTCGATTTCGCCGTCAGGTACGGCCTCTGTACAGAAGAGAAAAATCGGCTCGTAAAGCTTTTCGGTCACTTCGCCCGCAAGCATGAATTGCTGATGAACGCTCGGCGCGAGACAAGGGTTCGCTGATATGATCCGGGCGTTGTTGTCACAGATCTTCAGTCGCTATCAGCAATCGATGGTGGCAGACCTCGTGCCGGCTACAGCTGTCATGTGCGGTGGTCTCTGGCTGACTGCGCTAGTTATGGGAATCTGAATTCGAAAGCTCGCGCTTAGTAGAAACAGGCGCGGGCGGAACGGCCTGAACCTCTTTTCTACATTGACCGTTAACGTTCCGCGTGAAACGTTGATATAGAACGTCCGCAGAATAGAGCGGCGGCAGAGTTGACGGGCGCCCCTGCCGTGCCAAGATCATTGGTTTTAGGGCGTCTCAAAAACCCCCTTTTTGATCCGTCTACACCGAAGTCGAACCTTGCGGACCCGATCCGCTGCCCTCTGCGTGGGCCGCCTAGACCCACTGCTTGAAATGCGTCTTCTGATCCCACTCTAAATCTGCAGTCGCGTACGGCTTGATCCCGCTTCGACGTCAAAAAGCCCAGTTTTTTCTTCCGGGACGAGGACTTTGGTGTTGGGCGATCTCGTATTTTGGTCGCCGTGAAGGAAAATTTCGTGGCATATGCGGCAGCGCTTTTGAGGTCGCACTGACGGTCGTTGCTACATCAAATGGCAATCGAAGACCGCCGATTATAAGGCTCACCTTTGATTCGGCCGCTCCTCGCGCACTGCCTCCGCAATCCGTAAGAGCAGCGACACGCTGGCCAACTGCTCTATCGCAACGGAGAGTTTTGGCTTCCAGTTCGGGTAACTGTCGCTGGTACCGGGAATATTCGTGGGACGCTTCTCACCTGTCATGTCTGCCAGTCGAACCCCAGCCAGCATCGACGCAGTTTTTGCGATGAAGCGATGAGCGCTGACGATCAGGTCATTCAGCTTGTGCTCGCCCGCGGCGGAAGAAGGCAGGCGGTTTGGCGGATCCGTGCCTGCCTCCTCCAGCGCAACCTTCAGATCCTCTCGCTCATGCTGGCGTTCTTTGACATGCGCTTCTGTCAAGTCAGGAGGAACAACCCCATGATCCAACCTGGCTTTGATGTCAGCGCCACGCCACCACCCAGCCAGTGTTTGATGATCATGGGTCGAAATACACGCGAGCGACAGCCGCGGATAAGCCTCCGTGGGCTTAAAGCCTTCTTCTTCCCGTTCATAAGACAAAATGCGGTAGGACAGGATCTGAGCTTCAGCGAGGTCTTTCTGCAAGCCGTCCGGCAGCATCCCTAAATCTTCTCCGATGACCAGACATCTGAATTTCGACGACGCCTCCGCCAAAATCTGCAGCAATCCGTTTTGTGGGTAGTCCACATAGGCACCTCCCTCGGGCAAACTTTCAAGGGGTACGAGAAACAGCCGGCGCAAGGCTGCGGCATGATCGATCCTGATGGCGCCCGCGTAACGCATCGCAGCTGTTACCATCCGTCGATAGGGAGCATCGTCGCCCGACACGATCTTTGCCGGATGGAAAGCAGCCAGATGCCAATCCTGGCCGTTGGGCGCGAAGGGATCAGGGGGACTTCCAACCGTGGCATCGGCAATATAGGCGTCCGGTTCACTCCAAGTCGCCGATCCATCGATTGCTTCACCAACGGCCAGATCAAGATAAAGGCCAATACGCAAACCGGCGTCCCGAGCCGTCTCGGCGACCCGGATTAGTTGCTGATTGCAAAGCCATTGCAGCCAAATGTGAAAGTCGATGGTGTCTGCATGTTCGTCGGCAAACGCGGCAACCTCCGCGCTTTCCGGCTGCTGATACGCCGCGGGCCAGGATTTCCAGCCAGTGCCGCTGCCCTTTTCACCCATGAAGGCTGACAGGGCTTCGAACAACGCGTGCCGCCGCAAGATTTCGCCGCCGTTCGCTACGAAGGCCTCGAAGTTTTGCCGAGACGAATTGTCTGATAAGCGCCGCCAGCTCGCCCAGACTTCCCGCAAAACCGCGAGTTTAGTCTCGGCTACCTGGATATAATCGACGAGATCAGTTGATCGCAACTCCTGTAACCTTGCTTCGAGTTCCGAAGTGCTTTCAAAGCTAGTAATTTTGTCGACGGCGATGTAGAGCGGATTGAGCATCTGCCGGTTCGACGGCTCATACGGGCTGCACCGATCGGGATCGGCAAGAAACGGCGCATGCAGCGGGTTGAGCCCGACGAAATCGGCGCCGAGCGTGGCGGCAAAACGGACCATTTCGACAAGGTCTTCAAAGTCACCGATGCCCCAGTTCCGTTCCGATCGAAGTTCATAGAGCTGCAGACTGATCCCCCACACACGGTCGGCCTCGAGAAAATGCGGAAGGAAGGATGGCGCGATTTTATTGTTCTCAGGACTCTTTCGAACCGGTTTTTGCGGTTCGCTGTCAACCGCGACGCCGAGCGCCGCAAGAACTTTGCGTTTCACGCTATCGGTAATCGGTACCTCCACGTTTTCCGGGCTTGGCCTTGTCAGGCTGATCCCATGCTCTTTGGCCAGTTGGTCGAGGTCCCTATCCATGAACGTCACTTTCTGCTGAAACTGATTTAAGCTGAGTGGATTGAATGCTGAAGATGACGAGCCAAGGAGATAAAGTCTCATCGGTGGATGATCCCAGCGAAAAAATCCGCTTGGCTGACGGCGACGTCTGGTACTGCGCCGGCTTCTCAGAGAGGTTCGCAATCAGGAGGAGCCTCGCCCGATCTTTCAGCACCCACTCGTCAGCGGTGACACTGCCTTCCCGTCGGAACGAACCGCCTCCACCGCCAAGGCCGTGCAACAGCGGCATGATCCGTTGATGCCGCAGAGCAAGAAGGGTCCAATAAAAGGCGAGCATTTCGGACGAATTTGGATCGATCAGCCTGGACCAGTCGAGTTTTGCCGCTTCGAACGTTGACTGCACCGTGGGATCAAGCAGGTCGTCGGCATCAAACCCCGGAAGGCGCGCCGTCGGCCTCGCATCCCTACCAAAACGCCGCTCGGCGAATTCTACGGTGGTGCCGCTTGAGGTGAGCAAACCTGCATCTATCAATTCCCATTCGCCCTGGCCTGACGGGATGCCGTAGAAGATCCCATTTACGATCGAGAGCTGCCGGTAAGCAAGATCCGCTGCGAAACCTTTGGTACCGTCCGCCATATCCTCGAGCGGTACGAGATCGGCATTTTCCAGCACTAATTGGGTTGTCATGAAGGTCTCCGGTGGCTGTATCCTGCGCAACCGGGGTGGGGCAGGAAAGTTCCCATCATTTTCTCCATGTCTGAACTGCAGTTCGGCGGCAGGGAACTTTGTCGACTGCGCTGTGTTAGCGCCGTCGAAACCCAGGAGAGTCCCAATGTTTTATACCGATAACAAGCTGCAGTTTCCCGTTCGCGTGGAAACTCCAGATCCATTGTTCGCCCGAGCGTTGCAGCAGGCAATTGGCGGCGTAGAAGGTGAAATTCGCGTGGCGATGCAATATTTCTTCCAGGCTTGCGGCGCCCGTGGCAATCCGAAGTTCCGCGATCTGCTGATGAACACAGCTGCCGAGGAACTCGGCCATATCGAGATGCTGGCGACAGCGGTCGCACTTAATCTTGAAGGTGCTCCCGTTTCCATCAAGGATGAAGTCGCCGCCGACCCGGTGGCGAGCGCGGTGCTCGGCGGCCTCAACATGAAGAACCTATTGTCGGCCGGCCTATCCGCAATGCCCGTGGATTCCGACGGCGTGCCGTTCGACATGTCTCACATCTACGCCAGCGGAAACATCGCCGCTGACATGACCGCGAACGTTGCCGCGGAATCGACCGGCCGCGTGCTGGCAACCCGCCTCTTCAATCTTACAAATGATCCGGGTATGAAGGAAATGTTGTCGTATCTTATCGCCCGCGACACAATGCACCAGAACCAGTGGCTGGCCGCGTTGGAGGAGCTTGGCGGATCGAAAGCTGTCTTCCCAATCCCCAACAGCTTCCCGCAAGAGCAAGAGTTGAAAGAGTTCAGCTATGCCTTCCTCGGCTTCCAGAACGATGGCAGTGCGCCACCTGCCGGCCGCTGGTCGGAGGGAACGTCCATAGATGGGAAGGGTACGTTCTCCTCAACGTCGCTGGAGCCGTTGGGACAAACGCCGGTGCTGGGGCCGGCGAAACCGAAAAGCGGTGCGCAACTCGAGCAGATGTAACGGCTTTCAGGGCCGGGCAGCCCACCGCCCGGCCTTCGTAACGGCACGACCTACAATCGTTCCTGGGCCAACGACCCACTACTACAAAGGGCTCTATGAGCGTCACCAAAAAGAGCTGGCCCCGATCGGCCCGGTGGAAGTAAAGACCTTGCTACGCCGGCACTATACTCCATGATCACACCGTATTTAGGCGTAGTATCATCGCCAATGATCGGATGATCGGGCTGCGTGTTGCCGGATGGTACCCCTAGAGGCATCTATGTCCACTTCCACGGCGGGGGCGTGGGTGCTGGGCAATGCACGCCTGGATGACGGGATCACCCCGCAGATTGCGAAAGAGTGCCAGGTTCTGGCTGTTGCGGTCGATTTCCACAACGCTTCCGACGACCGCGTCGACAAATTTGTCGACGACCGTGAGGCTGCCCTCGAATGGATGTGTGGAGCCTTGCGGCGCTCGGCGTCGCGCGAATTGTGATTGGACGCGAATCATCCGGTGCTCATCTGGCGGCTCAGGCTTTGCTGCTGTTGAGAGACCGGGGAATGGCAACGGCGTTTTCGGTTTCATCTCGACGTGTGGAGCGTTTGATTCAGCGGCTCGCCGAGCCTGAAGCGCTCGACCGATCGCTCTTTGATCGCCAGCGGGCCCCCGGCCTATCTATCTTCAGAGGCTGCGCCCACACTTGCGGCGCGAAGAAGCGGGCGGTCCTTGGTTCGCACGACTTCACGGGCTGCCACCGGCTCTTTTCATTGCCGGTGAACTCGATCCCATCATCGACGACACTGAAATGCCCCGAGCGCGGCAGCGGGCTAACAGCAACGCGACCCTGACCGTTTCTCCCCTCGGCTCGCATGGCTTCAATCGCCTTCCATCGGCACTCGCGGCGATGACAAATGCTTCGGCAAGACGATGAATCACAGCGATTAATGCCGGGGATCACGATCCGGTCCGCAAGCTGTAAGCGAGGGGCTAATAGACGAGACGGCCCCAGCCTTCATCCCATGTTACGTCTTCTGTCAATTCGACCCAGATATCGTCGCCTCGACCATGGCTTTTGGCGATCGCAAAGGCTGCGTCGGGCTCCATCTCCTCGCCGGGAAAGATCGTATCCTCGTTTGCCGTGTCCGCGACCTTGCGGACATAACCGCGGATCTGATCGCCCGAGTGGTAGAACTTCACGACGATGTCGCCCTGCTTCGGCAGACCCTCGTAATATCTTCGGTATTCAAGCATGCTAATCCTCGTTAATGAATCTTGGCAGTAAGGCTCGGCCGACCCCGGGCAGCAGAGACGAAGCGAACCGGTCGCAGCTCATCGATCCACCTCCCCAAAAACGATGTCTAACGAACCTAGGACCGCCGAGACGTCGGCAAGCTGGTGTCCCCTGCACATATAATCCATCGCTTGCAGGTGGGTGAACCCTGGTGCCCTGATCTTGCAGCGGTACGGGCTGTTTGTTCCGTCAGCGATCAAATACACGCCAAACTCGCCTTTCGGAGCCTCGACGGCGGCATAGGCTTCGCCTGCCGGAACATGGAAGCCCTCTGTATATAGCTTGAAGTGATGGATCAGGGCCTCCATCGAGCGCTTCATCTCTGCGCGTTTCGGCGGCACGACCTTGCCATCGGCAGAGGAGAAGGGGCCCGTCGCTTCGCTCGACAGCAGACGGTCAACGCACTGCTTCATGATGCTGGCCGATTGCCGCATCTCGATCATCCGGATCAGGTAGCGATCATAACAATCGCCGTTTTTGCCGATGGGTATTTCGAAATCCAGCTCCGAATAGCACTCGTAGGGCTGCGATCGCCGCAGATCCCACGCCGCGCCGGATCCGCGAACCAGCACACCGGAAAAGCCCCATGCCCAGGCGTCATCTAGCGATATTACCCCGACATCGACATTTCGTTGTTTGAAAATGCGGTTGTTGGTTAGCAGACCCTCAATATCATCGAGCGTGTTTGGGAACGTCTCGCACCAGCGGCCGATATCCTCGACCAAGTCTCTTGGAAGATCCTGGTGCACGCCTCCAGGCCGGAAATACGCCGCGTGCATGCGAGACCCGGAGGCGCGCTCGTAAAACACCATCAGGTTCTCGCGCTCTTCAAAACCCCATAACGGCGGTGTCAGCGCACCGATATCCATGGCCTGGGTAGTGACGTTGAGGAGGTGGGACAAGATCCGGCTGATCTCGGCATAAAGCACCCTTATCAGCTGACCGCGGATCGGAACCTGCAACCCCAGCAGCTTTTCGATCGCCATGCAGTAGCCGTGTTCCTGGCACATCGGCGCTACATAATCCAGCCGATCGAAATATGGCAGAGCCTGGAGATAGGTCTTCGCCTCGATCAGCTTTTCCGTCCCGCGGTGCAAGAGGCCGATATGGGGATCTACGCGCTCAACCAGTTCTCCGTCGAGTTCGAGGACCAGGCGAAGGACCCCGTGGGCGGCCGGATGCTGCGGCCCGAAATTGATGTTGAAATTTCTGACATTGTGCTCGGGCATCCGCGTCCTCAGCCTTTGCTATCGGTTGATTTTTCGTCGCCAGGCAGGACGTAGTCGGTGCCCTCCCACGGGGACAAGAAGTCGAAGTGTCGATATTCCTGACGGAGTTCGACGGGTTCGTAGACGACCCGTTTCGCGGCATCATCGTACCGAACCTCAACGTAACCCGTGAGCGGAAAGTCCTTTCGCAGCGGATGGCCTTCGAACCCGTAATCCGTCAGAAGTCGCCGGAGGTCCGGATGACCCTCGAACAAGATGCCGTACATGTCCCAGGCTTCCCGTTCATACCAATCCGCAGCCGGGTAGACGCTGCACGCCGATGGCACCGGCAGGTCTTCCGTCGTTGTCAGCTTAAGCCGAACGCGCTGGTTGAGCTGAGGCGAAAGCAGGTGATAAACGACATCGAAACGCTCCGCTCGCTGCGGCCAGTCCACCCCGCAAATATCCAGCAGACAGATAAATCTGAACCTCATGTCGTCACGCAGAAGCAGCAGGAGAGGAATTATCGTCTCGCGGCTCGTGGTTAACGTCAGTTCATCGAGGCGGATGTCAGCCGCCGTGTAAAGACCCGAACATGTCGTCTCGACTTGCTCTCGCAATAAGGAAAGATTGCTGTCCACCATCTGCGCCTCTTAACTTGGAAGCGCTCAAACAATGGTTCGAGGAAAGAGTTCCTCGCTCGGTAATGCGGCAGGTGTTTCGGTGCGCTTCGGTAGGTCCGGCCTGACGGTCAGAGCGGGATTTTCATTGTGGCAACCAAACCTTGCGGATCATAGCTGAGTTGTACGTTGCCGCCGAGATGCGCGCCGTTCCCTGGAGCAATTCAGAGCCATACCCGTTGCGTCCGGGCGGCTGCACGACAGGGCCTTTTTTCTCACGCCACTGGCAGTTGAGGTACGTCCGTCCGCGAACGCCCTCTTCCAGCGATGAGGTGACGATACTTCGCCATCGGTAACAGACAGCGCCCTTGTTTTACGGCGTTGGTCGTCAGCTCGTGGAAGATCATGCTGCGGCCAGAATCGTCGAGCTGCCGACCTCGACAGCCGGCCCTCGACATTCGAACCGACTGGCCCAGGTGCCGCCCACTGGCCCAAGCGATGCGCGGCGATGGCGCGCTCTCACATATACCGATCATTCTGGTAAGTGGGGCACAGGGGAGCGTCGGCCGGTTATCCTGGGCTTTTGGCGATGGCCAGCGCACGGTCCATCATCAACGTGGAGCTCACAGCCACAGCCTACGATCCGAGGCGGATGGATGCTCAGCCGCTTGCGCTGGCGCCTCGGCTGTGCGCAGTGCCGATTGACGCTACACGCATCTAGGCCAGGAACGGCAATTATGCGGCATCTGACAGCTCCCTGAAGGTGATCGAATATCGCAGCCGGTCGACGGGAGGGATCGAATGTTCCCATACAGTTCGTGCCGGGCCAGACAGAACGTAGATGGATCCGGGCTGGGCCTCGGTCGATGCACGCTCCCACTTCTCGCCGTTCCGGCGGCGAAGGCGAAATGTGCAGGGCGATAGCAGCGAGATGCCGACGACAACGCCAAAGACGGCCTTGTCTCGATGCCAGCCAATTGGCGCGCCGATATCATATTCGCTCACAAGGGTCTGCTGAAGACGCTCCGGGGCCAATCCAGCGAAAGCAGCCGCGATGTCACGCAAAGGAAACAGAATGTCAGGTATGTCATCGGTTTTCCGGAGCGAGGCGAGAGCAGAATCATACTTCCAGCCGAATGAAACGACCCGTCGCTTGCCCTCGAAACCATGGAAGTCGAATGCCTTGAGCGGCAATGTTCCTATCCACTGAACGAGTTCGTCCTGCGTTGCCTGAGAAACAGCATCCGGCTTGTACTGGAATCCCTCCGGCAAACGCTGCGGCAGATCGCCGAAAAGATCATCCTGCATGCGCGGTGTTCTTTAATTGCAATCGCCTTGACCGCTTCGTCAGCAATCCGGCCGCGGTTCTCGGGTGCAGGTCACGTGGGTCAACACCAACGTCGAACTGGCGCGGCATGGGCCTTAATCTACCATGAGAATGACCGTGCAGATTGATCGACCTCTTGCCCATCTGGTTCCAGGTGCGGAACGGATATCGACAGAGAATGAGCCGCTGGCTGTCGATCGTCAGTTCTGCATAGTGCTGAACGCTCGCCCATCGGGTAGCACATGTGGTTTCGGCTGGATAATTGTTGCCGACGTGGCTGGCCTGTTTGAATGCCAGGCAACGAAAACTATCCCATTTCGGCTCGTATTGCCAACCGCCGCCCGCCGGCAAGCTGTCTGCGGACCCTGCTTCCGTTGGTTCGATCTCAAGGGAGAGGCCGAAATTGAAAACCTCGGTAGCTGCCTTTGTCACTTCGGTGCCCTTTGCTAGACGCCGCGCCTCAAAGGTTTACTCTGGCGACGGTTCGGCTGCTTCAGAGCCCGCGACATTCTCGCTTCTCGGCTCTTTACTGCTTGGCGAAGGCACCTGCTTTTGCCGCTTCAAATCCCTCTCGACGGTTTCCCTGCTGCCTTCCGCCGGATCCTGCTCTGGGTGCTTGTCATCGTTCATCATCTCGGTTCTCCTTCGTGACGCAAACCTCATCCAGAACCGAAAGTTCCTCCTCTGTACCGGCTTGCGCACAAAGCCACACCATGACCACAGTGCGCTCGGTGCTCCGGCGCCCCCAGATAGAACCCGGAGGATCGCATTGCTGCCTGTCTTTAAGGAGGCGCGGGGGGTGGTCACCGCACGAGCGGTGACCGTTCAGACAAATCATTCCTGATCGTAGTGGCGGCAACGCCTGCCTGGCCCATTGCATGGCTGATCTGATCGAGGCCGATCACGACATCCCCAGCCGCGTAAAGGCCGGGAACATTTGTCCGCTGATGATCGTCGACGCGGATGCACCCCTCATTCGATAGTGTTGCTCCAACGCAGGTGACGAGCTCGGACCGTACATCCGAGCCAAGCGCCGGGTAGATGGAATCAAAGCGATATTCCGCCGCTCCCGCCCGTATAAGGATCGCCTCCTGCTCGACCTCGAATTTGAGCGGTCCGCTCTCGAAATGGATCCCGAGTTCCGTCAACCGAGCCTGTTGGTGGGGCTGAAGATCATGTTCGCCCGGTAAGAACAACTTGACCTCGCGCGTATAGCTTCTGAGAAAAACCGCCTCGTCAAACGCTTTTGCGCCTTGTCCGACAACGGCAACTTGTTTGTCGGTAACCTCAAATCCATCGCACACCGGGCAGTAGCGGATCAGCCCCCGACGGAGAGCTTCGTCATGCTCGCCCTTTGGCATCGCGGGCGGCCGGTTGATTACCCCAGTTGCGATCATAACGGTTCGGGCCGGCAATGTGTGATTGCCGAAAGAGACAAGGAATTCGTCTCCTCTCTGGCTCAACGCGTTCACGTGCTCGTTGACGATTTCGGCGCCGTAGGTGAGCGCTTGAGCGCGCATCCTCTCCAGCAGTTCGCTTCCGCCGATCCCGTCCGGGAAGCCGGCATGGTTATGGGAGATCGGGATAGTGGCTGCTCTGCTTGTGCCATCGTCAAAGACAATGACGGAAAGATGGTAGCGCGAAAGATAGATCGCAGCTGTCAATCCGGCTGGCCCGCCTCCGATGATGACGCAATCCCTTCGTTTCAAACCCATCATCTTGTTCACTTTTCGTATTAGGTTACGGTGGTCTCGCAAAAGGCAGGCGAAGATCTACCAGGCCGGGCGGGTTATCATCAGCCAGACAATGGCGAGGACAGCGCCGAAAGCAGGAAAGCCGAAAAAGAACCAGCGCCGGAACAGCGCATAGTACCGCTGCGGCAATTCAAGCCCTTGTCGGTCGGCTTCGGCCGCGAGGTCCCGCATCTCCATCTGCATCCACACGACCGGCAGCCAGAAGATCCCGGTCAGGATGTAGAGCATGATTGAGACGACGATCCAGCCGTCAGTGAGAGAGTAGCCAACGGTCCAGGCGAGTGCGATTCCACTAACGGGCTGCACCACGACAGCAGTTGCGGTGAAGAGGAAGTCCGCGAGAACCACGATGCGAGCGACAGGTGCGACCGTCGACGCCTTTCCCGTTCGATGCGCAATCAGCATGAAGAACGCAATTCCAGCTCCGGTTCCCAGCAGCACGCAGGCGCCGATGATGTGGATGAATTTCAAGAGGAAGTAGAGCATCAGCGCTCCTCCAGTATCGCCAGGGCCACCAGATGAAGAACGAGAATGGGCCCGATCTTCAGGAGCGGCCCAAGGGGCTCATTCCAAAGCGCAGGGACGAGGATTGTGCCGGCGATGGCATAGAAGATCGATACGAGGACTGCAGCCCATAGACCAACGCGGCTCGTTCGCCGGAACGCGATCATTGCGCCTATGACAATGTCTGCCAGAGCTCCTGCGATGACCGAAGGCGCCGATAGCTGGCCTGCGGCTGCCCGGTCCATCAGCGTCATTCCTTCGTCGAAGCCGGCCGTAAGGGAAATGATGCCGGTCGAGATCCAGAACAGCGGCAGGACTATGAACATCAACGGCTTGAGGAAGAAGAGATTGGCAAACCACCGCTCCTGCACGGTCGCCGGGGTTGAACTCAGTACTTCGGGTAGGGAGCGAGGATAGATGCCGACTACCACAGCCCACGGCTGCGGGTCGCCTGTCGCTCCGCGGACGATTTCCTTTTTCGCCGTCGTT
This sequence comes from Neorhizobium populisoli, assembly GCF_019430945.1. Taxonomy (GTDB): domain Bacteria; phylum Pseudomonadota; class Alphaproteobacteria; order Rhizobiales; family Rhizobiaceae; genus Neorhizobium; species Neorhizobium populisoli. The sequence goes on from NZ_JAHYCB010000015.1 coordinate 24,958, forward strand.
CGCAGCGCTGGCCTCCAGCCGAGCAAGCTTGCGAGGTCGCCGAGGGTGTAAAGCAGAGAGGCGATGACCGTCGGCAGGCGGATCTGAGTGGCCGGACCTCTGCCAAGCCAGCGGCGATAGAACGCGACCACGTCTTCAAATCGAAGCCGCTGCGGGCCCACCAGCTCCAGGACCACGCGGCTCCTGGCGTTCGGCTCGATCAACCGCACCACTGTTTCAACAACGTCCTCCAGTTGTACGACCTGAAGTTCAGCGGCGGCAGGCATGATCGGTAGTACGGGGAGAGCGGCCAAACCACGGATGAGAGCACTTGCGCCAAACGCCGAACGTCCAAGCACGACGGAAGGTCGCAAGATGACCCAGTCGAGGTCACGCGCCATCAGGACATCGTCACCACGCAGTTTGGTATCGGAAAATGCGCTTGGTTGTTGTCGATCGACGCCGATCGCGGAAAAATGCACGACTCGTCTGACACCAAGCTGCTCGCAGGCCTGAAAAAGGGCCGCTGGGCCTGCGACATGCGCCCCTGCTAGATCCTCTCTTGCGCTCTGCTGCAACACACCCACGCAGTTCACCACCGCATCGACATCCTCCAGAACCGGAAGCCATCCATCGATTGCGGTTGCGGTCGCGACGTCGAGATAGATGGTATTGGCGACACCATAAGGTCGACGGCTGCCTGGCCTCACGACCCCAACGACCTGGTGGCCCTCCCGAATAAGCCGCCCGCATATCGCCGAGCCTATGAGCCCGTTCGCGCCCGTCACAAGAATGTTCATCGTTTCCCAAGAGTTTTAAGCAATCAGATTTTCTCCGCGCATGTGCGCGCGCCAAAGCAAACTTCACGAACGTGCCGAAGTTCCCTAGAGGTGGACCGGCTAGGCGGAGGCTTCCAAATTGTTTGTCCGGCCGGCATTCAAACTGAGTTCACGGTTGTTGCAGTACACGTCACGGCTATGGAGATGCCGAAAAAGGACCAACGGCTCTGGGGCCTGCTGTCTGCGCTACCGACGGATATGGCGAAGGCCGCCTAAGGGCACCGGGCTCAAGACGTCAATACGGTGCTGGAGTTTGGCTTGATGTTGGCGCGGGGCGACTTGAAGCAGAGACGTTATCGCTTGACGGCGGTGGGGGCACAGTTGACGAAGCGGCATGTCGATCAACACGAAATGGGTAAATAAGGCTGCGAACACATGCTGCGCCTGCTTTGGCCCGTGGCCGGCTGCGGCGTCTCTTTTACCGCCACATCCGGTTTGGCTGGGCCACGCTCCGCATCAACAGCTGCAGTCACCCGTAACTCCGAGTAAGCCAAAGTCGGAACAAATGTGGCGGAAAGGTGTTTACCGGCCATGTTGGCCTCCGCCGACATGTCTGCCGATCCGGCACCATTTCCTTTTACGGAGTACATTCATGGCGACCAAGACCCTGGAAGACCTCTTCATCGACGGCGTGAAGGACATCTATTATGCCGAGCGAAAGATCGTAGCAGCGCTGAAAAAGATGATCCGTGGCGCGCAGTCGCAGGACCTGAAGACAGCATTCGAAACCCACCTGCAGGAGACCGAAGGTCAGATTGAACGCCTTGTTCAGGTGTTCGAAATTCTCGGCAAGCCGGCCCGTGGCAAGACCTGCCCGGCGATCGATGGCATCGTTGAGGAAGGACAGGAGATCCTGGAGGAATTCAAGGACTCGCCGGCGCTCGACGCAGGTTTGCTGGCTGCTGCCCAGGCCGTTGAGCATTATGAGATCGCCCGCTACGGCACTCTTCGCAATTGGGCTCGCGAACTTGGCAAGGATGACGTCGCCCAGCTTCTCGAAGAGACCCTGGCTGAAGAAGAAAAGACCGACGAACTGCTGACGCAACTTGCGGATGCCAAGGTCAATCGCAAGGGCAAGACAAAAGCTGCATGATATCAACGGGAGCGGCATCGTAGCCGCTCCCGTTCCGCCGGCAAACCAACTGGTATCCCGGGTTAACCGGCGACAGAGTTGCGTCCGGCCCGACTGTCGAAGCTCTTGCAGGATAATCTCTTGCGTTTTCTACGTGACAGTGGCCTCACCATTGCCCCTTTTCGGTATTGACAGTAGGCGGAATGCTTTTGACCGGCTGGGGGGTCCACAATGAGGAGCTGACCCAGCATGGGGCGCAGCAGCTTGACTTGTGGAGCGATGCGCTCTCAGGGCACTTCTTGTCGGCTCTGTTCGAGAAATGGGAGAGTGAGTTCCTGCAGATGTCGGCCTATGTGATGCTGACGGCCATCTTCTTCCAACGCGGCTCGGCAGAATCGAAGGATCCCGACGAGCCTGCCTCACAGGATCAGGACCCGAGAGAGAAACAGCACGATGCTCGAAGCGCCTTGGCCTGTTCGAGTCGGTCGGGTAGCGCGCTCCCTCTATTCCTATTCCCTCGCGACAGCACTGGCGATCCTCTTCATCCTGAGCTTTCTGCTCCATCTGCGTTACAGCGCTGAAGACGCGAATGCCGGAGGGCTCATCCATTGCCAGCCCGCAGTACCCCTCATTGAGCATCTAGCCAGTACCCAGTTCTGGTTTGAATCCTTTCCAGAACTGGCAGTCGGAATTTCTGTCGACTGCCGTGCTTGTGGTCCTGTCAATCTTCCTACGCTTCAAGGGGCGCCGGAATCAAAATCCGTGGCAGCACCTCACTCTGAAACGGGCAGCTGATGGCCGGTCCCAATATTCGCACGACTGACGGTGACGAAGACGTCATCAGGGAGCCCCGGGAGCCACAACGGTGGCCGCATCTAACGGCCGGCGAAGCAGTTCGGGTGCGGCCCGTTTTAAAGGTATCGCCTGCATGATTTCTGGTTGCCCCTCTGAAATGACCGGGCGGCACATCAGCGACAGACCCGCCGGCAGCTATTGCGCCAGGCGGTTCTAGACCGATCGCCAGGTCAACTCTGCATCCTCCGACGCGGCCTGACCCACGCAGGCCTCGGGGCTGCCAAAGAGGAATCCCTGCATGAGATGAGGGCCCTTCGATGATATCACCGCTCGTTGTTCTTCTGTCTCCACGCCTTCCACGACCACCCTCAACCTAAGGCTTCGACCAAGTGCAAGGGCACAGTCGATGATCACCCCAGCCACAGGGTCTTTATCAAGGGCAGCAACGTAGCTGCGATCGATCTTGAGTGTGTCGAAGGGGTATCGCCTAAGGTTCGTCATTGACGAATAACCGCTGCCGTAGTCGTCCATTGCAAGCCTTACCTCGAGCGCCCTGAGCCTAAGAAGGGACTGCGCTACCTCGACACGATCTTCAAGGAGCGACGTCTCGGTCACCTCCAGTTCGAGCCTCGCAGCGGAGAGACCGCTTGCGGTGAGGGCGCCACTCACCTGATCAAGCAAATCAACGGAGAGAAGTTGCCGCGGCGAAACGTTCACGGCCAGGAACAGGTTTTCGTCCCAGCTTGCCGCCTGCCGGCACGCTTCCTGGAGAACCCATGCGCCGATCTCGACAATGGCGCCGCTTTCTTCCGCAGCCTCAAGGAAAACGGCGGGCGATAGAACGCCATAAGTGGGATGGCGCCAACGCAATAGTGCCTCGTAGCCTGCCGGCTGCCCTGACAGGGTATCGACGATGGGCTGGTACAGTAGAAAGAATTCGTTTTCTCTCACTGCCCGTCTAAGCTCGTCCTCAAGCCGCCGGCGCTCCCGCATTTGTTGATCGAGGAAACGGTCAAAAGCGCATACCCGCCCACGCCCTCGCGATTTCGCGCGATACAGAGCCGCGTCCGCGTTGTGCTGCAGCTGACTAAGGGTGCCACCATGGGCAGGAAAGGCCGCGATCCCCACGCTCACCCCCAGCGCAGCTGCCTTTGGATAGGGGGCGAAGACCGCTTTAAAGCGCGACATGAAGGCCGACGCTACTTGTTGCCCCTCGAAATCAGAACTCGCAGGGAGAAGCACGGAAAACTCGTCCCCCCTATTCTTCCGATGAGCGCTGTGCTGCCGAAGGACGATCTCAGCACTTGGGCGACTTGCTGCAGCACCAGATCTCCTTCGCCATGGCCATGAATGTCGTTGATCGCTTTGAAGCGGTCGAGATCGAGGATCAGCAGAGCCGCAGCTGATCCTTCAGCCTCAGCCAGGCGGATAGTGTTCTCGGACTGAGCGTTGAATGCCCGCCTGTTCAAAAGACCTGTCAGCGGATCGTGTGAGGCGAGGTGATCGAGACGCTCGTGCGCTTCAAGGCGTTCGCGAACGTCGCGTAGTCCAAAGACCAATGTCTCGCGCCCGCGGTACTCGATGACTCCGTCGACGATATCGACCGGCACCCTGCCGTCAAGGGATTTGACAAGTCCATGTTTTCCTTCCTTCTGCTCAAGGAAATTTTCGAGAGGAAGTGCCTTGAGCTCGGCGAGCGGCTTGCCGACCATCGATACGAACTGCTCGTTAGCATGAATTATCATACCCCCTCGCGTCAGGACAACAGCCTCAGACGTGGCGTTCGCAAGACCTTTCACATCCGTCAGGTGTCGATCGAAGAAGAGCGCCGCGACGCCTGCCGCGATCAGCAAGCTTGATACAACGCAGACAGCTGCTGCAATACCGATACGATCGATAAACGTCAGGCCATTGTCCGGACCGGGATAAAGCGGCACGACGCGCAGCCCGCTCATCGAGATCAGGTGGTGGCCGCAGACAGCCGATACCAGTAGCAATGCAGTGATTACCAGTCTCGGTCTGGTAACCTGACCGCAGGCGATCAGCATCGCCGAGACCGTAAAGACGCCACCGACCGCCCACGCCGCAATCAAGGTGTCCGTGCGGCTTTCAACAACCGCAGAGTCGCTGATAGCGCTGAGCCCGACTGTATGCATCCCAGCGATTGCAAGTCCGAGGAGGCACCCACTCGCTACGGCGCCCCCACAGCCCGAGATCCCGACCAGGGTATAGGTCGCGAGGCACTAGATCGCGATCGCGACCAGAATGGACGCGCCGGTTTCAAATATCTGATAGGAGACGGGAATGCTGTAAGCCAGCATCGCGAGGAAATGCGTCGCCCAGATCGTCCCCCCAAGCACGATGCCAGCAACGCAAACCCAGAGATTGCGGTGTACTCTTACACACCGTCGCGCGCGAGACAGCATGAACAGCCGCAAGGTTTCCCCCGACGCAAACACAGACTGCCACGAGCAGAAGCGGAAAATTATGCTGCTCGGCAATACAGGAAACCAGTGAGATCATCGCCACCTCCGGTCTCCACACTTTCATGCGCTATATAATCTGCCGTTAGGCAGCTTCCTAAAAGTTTAACTTCTGTTTTGATTGTTCTGGGTCATCTGAAGAAGCGTGTCCCTCCCCTCCCCTCCCCTCAAGTCCGCGTAAATAGGGCGTTTCCTGAGGCGGAGGAACTCCTGCCAAGTCCAGAGGTTCGCTGTCGAAATCTCCCAACGACTGACATCTTGAACCTTCGCACCATTCTGTCGGCCGCAATCTTGCTAACCGCGAGCATGAGGACAAGAAACTCGGCTTGATAGAAGCCGTTCCGGCCATCGGGCTGGGACGAACCGGGCTCATCCTGCTATGGCGCGGAAGCCGCACTGACCGTGCTGTCCGCCTGGGTAGCCCGGGTTTTGTGACCTTGCCGCTGACGCTCGGTGGCGTCGTCGAACAGCACCAGGATATGGTACTGTAATGTCCGGGTGGACAAAGCGCCGGACATCGACAAGGATGGTGCGTTGGCCTATCCACAAAAATCGTGTCACCTAAAAGCCCGTGACAGCTGCCGCGCGCGGTATGACGCCGGCGATCAGCTCGCGGAGCTCGGGGATGTCCCGTTGAAACGGTCGCCTCCTCGCGCATGGCCCCCTCTTCCGCCGCGTCAGCGACAGGGTAAAATCAGGTCTTCAGGTAACCGAGCGTGCATCCGACCGTTCCGAACGCAAGCGGAGTACAGATGCGAATATGGGTCCAGTCGCCCCTTGTGGTGCGGCGGCGCAGGTTCTGGATTCATGCACGGCAGCACTTTTCCAACCTGCCTTGACGACCGATATAAGGGTGCTCTGACGGATCGAGGTAAGCGTCGTCTTAAGATCGGGCGAGTTCAACCGTGCTATAGCCGGCATCCATCACGAGCGGCGGAGTGACAGCTGGCTTCAGTCTCTTCGGCCGTTTCGTCAATGATGCGCGCACCGCGTTGTCGCGTGAGATACCGACCGACCCACTGGATGGCGACAAGAAGGCGCTTCTCGAAATTGATGAGGAGATAGACGTGAACAAGTGCCCAAAGCAGCCAGGCTGCCCGGCCTTTCATCGTCCACTTTCCGAAGTCGAAAACAGCGGCGTTCCGGCCAATCACCGCCGTATTGCCGCGATTTTTGAACGTGAAGCCTGGCAGGGCATGGCCACTTCGCAGACTTTTTCCCAGGTATGCGCCTTGCTGCTTGGCGACCTGCGCTAGGCCTGGCAGAAGCTTCCCGTCCGCCCCATTGAGTGCGGATGTGTCTCCAATGGCGTAGATGTCGTCAAACCCCAGGACACGAAGGTGATCATCAACAGGAATCCGGCCGCCCGCGATCCCGGGTATCCCGAGCCATGAGTGGGCAGGAGATGCCTTAACGCCAGCGCCCCATATGACCGACCCGGTGGGAACGAATTCGCCCTCGATCTCGGCCCCATCCTCGCGAATATTCGTTACCCGTCTGCCTGTGCGGACCTCGACCCCCATCTTTTCGAGGTACGACCTCGCGTACGCAGATAGGTGCTCGGGGAACGCGGCCAGTAAGCGTGGTCCCGCCTCAATGAGGATCACTCTCAGATTGTCGGGGTGGAGCTTTCGAAAGTCGCGACTGATCATAAAGCGACCCAATTCTGAGATCGCACCGGCCATTTCTACGCCCGTCGGTCCCCCGCCGATGACAATGCTGGTGAGCAACGCCTGCTTCTCCAGCTCGCTCTTCGCCCGCTCAGCTTTTTCAAAGGCCAGAAGCAGCCGATGACGGATCTGCCGCGCCTCGTGAATGCTTTTCAGGCCGGGCGCAAACTGTCGCCAGTCGTCGTGTCCGAAGTAGTTATAGTCGGAGCCGGTGGCGATGACCAGCTGATCGTAAGACAGAAGATCGCCGTCAGACAGTGACACTGTGCACGACGACGGATCTATACCGGCCACCTCCGCCATGATCATGTTGATGTTCTTGAACCGGGCAAGCGTTTTACGGATCGGCTCGGCGATGTCGGCGGGCGACAGAGCGGCTGTTGCAACCTGATAAAGCAGGGGCTGAAACAGATTGTGGTTGCGACGATCGATGACCGTCACCACAATGTCCGGAGCATTACCGAGTTCGATCGCGCAAGCCAAACCGCCAAAACCGCCGCCCACGATGACCACGTGGCGGGAGGCACGGGGTACGGCATTGAGGTCAATTCGGTCGGGATACGCAGTCATGGATCAGCTCCGTCGATTGCTTGGGATAGGTCGCGCGCTCGACCGGCGCTTTATGTCGGCAGGCCGAAGCAGCGCAATGAGAGCAGGTCTTCAAGCGTGAAGTTTGGGCCGAAGAGAAGAAACGACCACACCGGTCGTGTCGCGAGGACGAGACCAAGGCCGAACGCCGCCCAGATCATCGCGGTGCGCAGTTCACGCAGCGTCTCAGCCATGACGCCGCCTCAGCATCAGTACGCCGACGGCTATCATCGCTCCACCCCAGGCAAGGAATACGAGATCCCAGAAGAGCCACTGCCCGCGCGGCACTGTTTCGTTGACGTGGTGCAGGCCGAGAACATGATGATCGACAATGCCTTCGACCAGGTTGAATGCTCCGAAGCCAATGAGCATCGTCGCGACGAGGTCGGCTGTCGACCAGAGGAAATGGCTAAGGCGGCCGGACCGCCACAGGATGAAGAGACCGGCGAGCACGAAGACATAAGTGCCGGAGTGGAAGACGCCGTCCCAGAAGGTGTTAAGTTCGAGGTTCTCGATTGTGGTGATTGGATACCGCGAGCTTAGCATATGATGCCACTGCAGAAGCTGGTGGAGAACGATGCCGTCGAAGAAACCGCCAAGCCCCAAGCCCAGCAGCAGGCCGGCGGATAATGGGAAGCTTCGTGAGGCGCGGCGCTCCAGGCCTGTCATGCAAGCACCTTCGCCGCGACCGCTGCTTCCACAAACGCCTCGCGGGCGAGCTTAGGGCTGCCGTGGTTTGCAACGGCGTCGACGCAGCGGCGTTTGGCGACAGCCTGTTCCGATTGATGGCTTGACGGCCAGCGGTGGAGAAGCGCCGCCACTGCCGCGTCAGGCCCGTCGATGCGTTCCCGCATGCCATTCCCGATCCGTATGAAGACGGGCGATTGCCACGTTACATGGAAATCGACGTCGATGACCTTGTCCATAGAAGACCTCCATCAGTAGTTTCCGACGAACATTCGTACGGCATCCAAGTTCCCTTGCTTCCGACTTGATATGAAACCAACGAGCCGCAACAGCTCGAACAAGGTCCTCGGCCTCCGGAAGCACGCGATGCTCGCTGTGGCAGCATCAGGGGCCTCGCCATGGCAGGCCTTCACGAGGGACCGGAGAAGCCGGTGGAAATGTGGGAGTTTCCGCGACATCTAAGAAAGCCGGAGACATGCCGGGGGACGTCGAAGCGGCGGCCGCCAAGTGAGACGAGGGAACTCTCCGCATGTTTTAAGGTTAGGCAACACTCGTGATGGAGCTCGACCTTGCGCATTATCCCTACGTCACTGCATGGAATAGCCGACTACGTTGTCGGTCTCTTTGTCATCGCCCTGCCCTTCATCTTGAACCTAGAGGTTTCCGCCAGTTGGTTCTTTGTGGTGATAGGTGTCGTGGCGATCTCCTATAGCCTTCTCACCGACTACGAGTTCGGTGTCGTGCGCGTCCTGCCCATCCTTTTCCATCTCTTCCTCGATGCCGTTTTTGGGCTGCTGCTACTTCTGGGACCTTGGCTCCTTGATCTTCCGCAGAATGCCCGCTGGTCGAGCAATGTGATAGGCGCCCTTGCTCTGGCGCTGGTCGCAACTACTAAAATTCGAGCCAAAGGAACGGCGGCAACGCATCTGAAGGAGAAATAATATCATGAAAGCACTGTGCTGGCACGGCAAAGGCGACATCCGCTGCGATGAAGTTCCAGATCCCCGAATCGAAGACGGTCGAGACGTCATCATCAAGATGACGGCCTGTGCCATCTGCGGATCGGATCTTCACCTGATGGACGGATACATCCCGTTCATGGAGAAGGGAGACGTTCTCGGTCACGAGTTCATGGGTGAAGTGGTCGAGGTCGGGCGCGACAACAAGAAGCTGAAGGTCGGCGATCGCGTTGTCGTTCCATTCACGATCTGCTGCGGTGAATGCCAGCAATGCCGGAAGGGGAACTGGTCCGTCTGCGAGCGCACCAATCGCAATGCCGACAACGCCACCAAAGCGTTTGGCTATCCGACGGCCGGGCTGTTCGGCTACTCGCATCTGACGGGCGCCTATGCTGGGGGCCAGGCGGAATACGTCCGTGTACCGTTCGCGGATGTATCACCAATCGTCATTCCGAACGGGATGACCGACGAACAAGCGCTGTTTCTCGGCGATATCTTCCCGACCGGTTGGATGGCTGCGGCCAACTGCGAAATCGAGCCGACCGACATTGTCGCGATCTGGGGCTGTGGTCCTGTCGGCCAGTTCTGCATCAAGAGCGCGCTGATGCAGGGAGCTGCGCGCGTGATCGCGATCGACAATGTACCGGAACGGTTGGCTTTGGCGCAAGCCGCGGGTGCCGAAACCATCAACTTTGATGAAGTTGATGACAACATTCCGGATGTCATCAAGCAAATGACGGCCGGCCATGGTGCCGACAAGTGCATCGATGCCGTTGGCGCGGAATCACACGCGACCGCGTCTTTCGACGCCATCGTCGACAAGGTGAAAGCCGCTACCCTGCTCGGAACCGACCGGCCCCATGTTCTTCGGACTGCAATCATGGCGTGCCGGCCCGGCGGTATTGTCTCGGTACCAGGCGTCTACGGCGGCTTTCTTGACAAGATCCCGTTCGGCGCCGCTATGAATAAAGGGCTGACGATCCGCACCGGCCAAACTCATGTGAACCGTTACTCGCTCGATCTCCTGCGTCGGATCGAGGAAGGCGAGATTGACCCAAGTTTTATCATCACCCACCGCGCAAAGCTGGAAGACGGTCCGGGTCTTTACGAAACTTTTCGCGACAAGAAGGACGGCTGCATCAAAGTCGTCCTGACGGCATGAGGCAAAAGGGCGGCGGTACGCGCCGCCGCCCTCTCCTTGCGCTGCTCAATAAAGCTCCCGCCGAATAGCGACTTTAAACCAGTGCGACCGGCAGAGCCCGTTTGTGAGAGCTCGCGTAATGCGTCGCGATGATCTTCTGCCTTGCAACTTCCGAAACGTCCTTTCCTTCCAGAAAATCGTCGATCTCGTCATAGGTGACGCCGTAGACGTCCTCATCGGGACGAAGCGGGGCATCTGTTTCTAGATCGGCCGTCGGGACTTTGAAAACCAATTCATCCGGTGCGCCGAGATGCGTTGCGATGGCCCTAACGCGTCGTTTCGTCAGGCCGGACAAAGGGAGGATATCAGCAGCGCCATCGCCGAATTTGGTGAAAAATCCCATTAGCGCTTCAGCGGCCTGATCGGTTCCGATAACAAGTCCGCGTGTCGTGCCAGCTAGCGCGTACTGCGCGATCATTCGCTGGCGCGCTTTGATATTTCCGAGATGGAAATTGAGCCTTGCGGTATCCAGAAGGTCGCCGCCCTCGACACGCACAGCCTCCAACATTGCATCTGTGGCCGGCTTAATATCTATAGTTACAACTCGGTCGGGTTTGATGACTTGCAATGACCTTTGCGCGTCTGCTTCGTCGGCCTGGGTGCCGTAAGGAAGTCGGACCGCGATGAACTGAGCTTCGTGCCCCTGCGAACGGAGGCTCTCGACGGCTGACTGAGCAAGCATCCCGGCGGCCAGTGAATCGACACCGCCGCTGATTCCAAGCACATAGGACTGCAAGGACGATGCGCGCAAATAATCTGCCAAAAACCGGATGCGCTGCTCCGCCTCTGCTGCTGCATCGAAGCTCTTGGCCACGCCCAGTCGTTCGGCGATCTGAGATTGCTGATCGTGAAATGTCATTTCTTTGCCTGTGTTGAGTGGCTCAACCGTAACGCCTGATGAACGTTTCCGTCTCGACAATTTCCACTTGAACGGAGAAGCGATCGCCGAGAAGTTGGAGTGATGCATCGTATGTGTCATCAGCGCCGCTGCAAACCGCGTCCTTAAGCAGTTTGACCTCGTATCCGAGATCGATGGCTCCTAGAGCGGCAGCGAGGACGCAGACATCGGTCTCACCGCCGGAGATGGCAAGCGTCTGCACACCTTGCGTCTGCAGCTTGCGGTGAAGATTCCCATCGATCCAGGGCGAGTAAGTCATCTTGTCGAAAACCTTGGCCGGGGGGATGTAACGCTTAAGTTCAGGGATGACATCTACCATTTCGGGCCCGAGACGCTCAAATGTCATATTTTCCCACTTGCGATAGTAGTCCCGCCAGGCTCCTGGCACCTGCTCGGGGCTAACCGGCGGGACGAAACGTGTGAAGATGGTCTTCTCAGGATGTCGTCCGGCTATTTCGACGATAGCAGGCGACACCTTTGCCATCCATGGCACATGCCAAGGCGTATCCTCCTTGAACATCCGCTGCATGTCGATGCAAAGATGGACCCAGTTGTCACTCAACACGTCTGCCTCACTTCGTGGTGCCGTAAAGCGGCTTTCGGCCAACGCGGGCCACCTTGGCGGCTTCGATTTCCTCAAGGGGCGTCCGACTCGTGTCGATGCTTTCCGCAACGCGCGCCGACCCCTGTGCGCCGAGTACAGGTTTATCGAAACGATTGTCTTTTTTTTCTTCAGACATTCTCACACTCCATATCCGGGGCGGGAGGCATATCGTTCTCAATCAACGAGGTCCGAGGACGCCATCTCGACATGCCTCCCATGTTGCGAACTGCCAATCAGCTCGAGAGTTTCAGTCTGCTTTCGTACGGTCCATTTATCAACGACTAGCAGGAGCGCGTAACGGTCCTACCGTCGATACTGAAATATCGTCTACCGTTCTTTTTTGCTCTTATTGTCTTGACCTTCCAAGCCACTTATTTCGGCTCCTGCAATATGAACTTGCATCTGCGACGGCAGATGCGCAATCTCAGCGACCCTTCGGCCGGAGCGGCCGTCAACTCGCCCCTTCAGCGAATCTTGCGACGTATGGCCGACGTTCGCTGCTATTACGCAGACGGCATAGAGCCTCAACCCGATGTCAGCCAGCCCTTGACTACCTGGCCACCAGAGACTAGCCGTCCCAGCATTTTCGCATACGCCGGTCGCAGCGATGACCAACGAAGGATGTGGAACCCATCCAAACATGATCGTCAGGAACGGCCCCGCAAAGACAAGGTGGACGATGCCCGCGACGAGATAGCGGATGGACACGGCCACTCAAGCACGCCCGCCACCCCGCGGTTTGGTGCTGAATATCTCCATCTTACTGAAGCTTTCGCTTCAGAACGGCGAGCACCCTGGCTGCGCCCGAAGATGATATGGTGTGCCTTGTACCTAGTTTTACATCGACTTCGACCTCAAACCTCGCCGTCCCCAGTTGCGAAGCGGCGAGCGTAGAAGCAGTTGCCGGGATCGTCGTGTCCGCCTGACCGTGTACCAGTAGGATCGGCGTGGTCCGACTCAAGGATAAAATCGGCTGCGGAGGAAGAAGACCTGAGAACGCGACCACCGAACCGATCTTCCAGCGTCCGTTGGCGACGGCATCCAGGCCCATGAGAGCGCCATGCGAGATGCCCGTGAGAGCGACGCGGTCGTGCACTTCCTCGAACCCTTCGCGCCGCGCGACATCTTTGATCAGCGCGTCGAAGACCTGCTGCGCGGCCAGAATGCGCTCGGGCGCGAGGGGGTTGCCTTCGGTCGTGAACCACTGATGGCCCCGCCGATGATGCATAGGAGCATCCGGCGCTACGAAGCAAGTGCCAGAGAGGGCTGTCCCGCCAAAAAGCGGCAAGCGGCATGAGCTGCGCGCCGGAAGCGCCGATCCCATGGACAAGGATTACGAGGTGGTCGTGCGACGCCATGATTTTCCGTGATCGCTGAAAAAGGTCCGAGGGCGCTCGACCCGAGGCAGGGAGCAGCCCTCTCACCCGCGCAAGCCATCACGATGGCGCCGGCGGACGGCGCTGCGGAGGCTCTCTTGGGGGTGGCAGACACTACATGGTGTCGGTTCCGCGATCTCGCAAGGACGTCCGCTACGTCGTACGCTAGCGGACGCGCCCCTTCGGACCTGTTGATCCTGATCATCGTGATTTCCATATGTCGGGAAACCCCAAAGGATTTGTCATGGTGAGCAGGCTCAGAAAAACTCTGACCGTGCAAGAACGCGCGGCGGCTTTCGAACACACGCACAAGGTCGCGGCGGACGCTCTGGAGGAAGAGCGCCGGCTGCGTGAGGAGAAGAGCGGACGGCTTCGGCGGCTGCGTCTGGCAGCCCGCGAAAGCGCTTCTAGTTGACCACCGGAACCCGGCCCGCGCTCAGGCATTTTCAGGACGCCCTCAAGGAGAACGACATGGATCATCACACTCACGCAAAATCATCGCTGGACCTTCAGGCGGCTCGCCTTGCGAAAGGGTATAGTCTTGAGGACCTTGCAATCGCCACAGGGCTTACGGTGGAGGAAATTACGGTCGCCGAACAAGGGGCTGCTCCGGCGCAGCATCTGGAGCGCATTGAGCACGCGCTGACCTAAGGAACTCCGGGATGGCCTCGTTGTTAGAGCGCCGTTCCATAACCCTCGGAGAAGTTCATGAACCGCCGCACAATGCTTTCTGTCGCTGCAGCCGCAGCCACCCTTCCAGTCCTCCTTTCCTCTACCGCCAGCTTCGCGCAGACCGCCAAGGCCGCAGGCGACGCTGAGAAGAAGCACGCCGACGAAACGAAGAAGGTCGGTTCGCTGTCGCTCGCGACAAGCCGCGTCGCCGCCGAGAAGGCTTCCGATCCTATGGTGAAAGAGTTCGCGAAATGGGAGACCGCGGAGCAGGAGACGATTGCCGATATCCTCAAGTCGATGGAGATGGACGGCAAGGCCGAGGGCGCCCTCAAGCCGCCGTCAGACAGCGAGGTGCAGGCGATGCTCGACGCGGAAGGCAAGGCCTCGCTCGAAAAGCTGAAGGCTGCCAGCGGCGCTGCCTTCGACAAGGCCTACGTAGCGTCCCAGCTCGAGGGCCATAAGAAACTGTTGGCGATCCAGGAAGACTACCTCAAGGTTGGCCAGGTACGAGAGCATCTCAGCGTGACGAAGCTCGCGCGAGGCCAGATCAAGGAACATATCGACCATCTCGACATGCTGAAATCGAAGATTGGATGAAGATGATGTGACCACGGATGAATTGGCACGACTTCAAAGGGGGCCGGCGGAGACGCCGGCCTTCTTGCGTTAATGTGGCGCATCGTCTTGACGAGTTGCGACCGGACTTTATCTGCCTGTGAATGAGACCCGTCCCATCCCCGCCGAAGAATACAGACGCAGATCGCTTCCTAAAGTGTCAGGAAGCGATGGCGGACGGGGTCTCAGACGTCGCCCTCTCCGCGATTAAGGCGGGATGGCGGCCCGAAGAGGTCGCCGCCGCGCTCGTCGAGTTGGCAGATCACGTCATGCTCGGAATGCTTGCGAGCCGGGACGTCGAGTGCAGCCAGGCAAACCTGCGCAGAAGATGAAGGACGGAGTTACCTTTTCCCTCTCCATGTTCAAGACTGATCGGTCATTCGCGGCCAGGATTTCCGGCGATGCCGACGACACGTTGCGGTCTTCGCTGCTTTATTCTCGATGGCGTGCCAGCTTGGCGTGACGCTTATGCCTGTGGCAAACGGAGAAGCACCTTAGTCGTCCCCCTTCTCGTCCAGAAAATCCTCCGCCGGGGCATGATCATCGGACCCGGAGTTTCGGAACCTTAACGCCACGTCCCGAGCGTAACGGTGCAGGTCGGAGCGCAGGCGAAGAACCGCCAGATCTTTCCCCTTGGCCTCGAGCATGACGTCGAAGTCGAACTCGTCTACGATCCTCATAAATGTTGCGAACTCGAACGGATGACAGAAGTCCGCGTGCCTGGTCGTCACGGGGGCGAGCAGCTTCGTGGCTTTCTTCTTTGTGACGCGATCGATAACGACCTTTTCCTGAAAATCTATCCTCGGCGACGAGAAATGAATCTTCGGCTGCTGCCCGTCAGGCCATGTCCTCATGAAGCTCGAGAACGTTTCCTTCAGATCGGCGCGTTCAGGGTTTAGGCACCAGAAATGATGATGGTCGAAGATGAGACGTACGCCTGTCTGCTCGTGTATCCATAGCGTGTCGGCCGCAGAGAAACGAATGTCGTCATGTTCGAGAACCAGCCGCCTTTTCACCGGCTCCGGAAGAGCGTGCCATGTCTGTACCCAGCGTTCACGGCTGGACTGCAGGTCGCCGTACGCGCCGCCCACATGGATGACGACGACGGACTCGGGTCCGAGCTCCATCAGGTCGAGCATCTCGGCTTGGCTCTGAAGATCCCACACGCTTTTTGCGACGAGCTCCGGATCGGGGCTGTTGAGCACCACGAACTGTGAGGGATGAAACGACAGCCGGATGTCGAGATCTTTGGCCTTTCTGCCAACTGCCGCGAGCTCGCTTCTGCTCTCTTGCACCATGCCATGAAACTGGGGCATGTCGGGGTGCGTCGCATACGGAGCGATATCGGAAGACATCCGGTACATGTCGATCCGATGTCGCGCCAGATGATCGAGAATGGCATCGAGATACTCGAGCGAGGTCTTCAGATGCGGCCCGCTGGCTGCCCGTCGGGCATCATTGCTCTTAAGGTCGTCCCGGACCATCACCTTGACGGGAAATCCGAGCCGTGAAGTTCGCTGTCGCATGTATGTCCTCGGTATGTGTGTATATGGGAACACGTTAGCCTGGCAGCGGGACGCAGAAGACCGCACCCGACATCGGCGCCCGTCTTTGGTCGGCGTCGCTCATCCCGTCGTAGGCGGTCGTGATGATGATCTCCCCGTCCGCGATGTCGCTACTTGTCACATTCGGTACGGGCAGCTCGACGGATTGGATCAGATCGCCGCGGTGGGTGTATATTTCAAGGGCCGCCCCCCCGAAGACTGCGACGAGCAGCCTGTTTTCGGGATCCATGCAGAGGCCGTCGGGTGACCAGCCGTCCTTCTTTACGAACACCCGCTTGTTAGTGGGAACTCCCTGTTCGAGATCGTAGTCATAGACCCAAATCGTGCCCCGGCCGGTGTCGGCGTGATACATCAGCGCGCCGTCCGTGCTCCAGGCCTTGCCGTTGGCGTTGGTGAACCCGCCTTCAAAGAGCTCGAGCATCCCGTTTTTGAGTACGTACAGCCCGGCAGTCTCGCTCGGCTCGGGGCTCGTGTTTATCGAGCCCACCCATAGCCTGCCCTTGGGGTCTAGCTTGCCATCGTTCAGACGATGGTCATGCGGCAGTTCTATCCTCGCAATCGGGGTTTCCCTGCCCGTCGCCGGATCAAAGTCGTAGATGCCGTCACGGAGCCCTAAAACGAGGCCGCCAGTTGCGCTCGTGAACACGAAGCTGACCTCCTTGCTCACTGACCACGACTGGTGGCTCCTCGACTCCATCTGAAATGCGTGAACGGCTTTCCCTTTGATGTCGACCCAATAGAACGTCGAACTCCTTCCATCCCAGAAGGCTCCCTCTCCGAGCTGGCTCTTAGGCAGGTCTTCATCGAGAAGTTGGGGGATCATTTGCGTTCTCCTGGATGGATAGGATGGCGTGGAGCAGCGTGAGATGGCTAAGGCCTTGCGGAACGTTTCCCAAAGCCCTTCCTGAAGAAGGATCGATCTGCTCGCTCAAAATGCCAAAGTTGTTTCCAAGCGGCACCAGGAGATCGTTCAGCAGTTTCTCGGCGTGATCGACGTCGCCAAGAAACGCGTAGGCTTCAACCAGCCAGCACGAACAGGCGACGAAGGCGGCCTCCTCTTCCGAGGCGCCAGTGTAACGGTAGACGAGCGGTCCGACTGCGAGCTCCTTCTCCACGGCCGCGCGCGTCGAGCGCAGACGTTCTTCGCCATCGAAGCCGAACCGAGTGGCAAGAAGCAGGACGGCATCCAGTCTCTCCGTTCCGGAATGCATAGTGTAGGCCTGCTTGTGCTCGGACCAGCAGTGCTCGTCGATCCATACTCGGATTGTATCGCGCTCACGTGCCCATACATCCCGGCGATCGCGGGGTATGTGTCCTTCCTCGGCGAGCCACACCGCTCTGTCGAGCGCCAGCCAGCAGCCGATTTTGGAGAATGTATAGTGCTGGAGATCCTCAAGTTCCCAAATTCCCGAGTCCTTCATCCGCCACCGGTCGACGACCTGGTCTGCCAGTCGCTCCAACAGTCTCGAAGCGCGTGGGTCGAGAACGTGTCCCATCTGCGCAAAGAGAGCCGCCGTCTCCAGGAAGTCGCCATAGCAGCTCAACTGGATCTGGTGCTTGGCCCGGTTTCCCCGCCTGACCGGAGAGGAACCGCGGTAGCCCGGAACGTCGATCTCCTCCTCGTCCGGGACCTCCCCGCCGCGAAGGGTGTAGACGACTTTTGGTTTGGG
Source organism: Neorhizobium populisoli (assembly GCF_019430945.1). GTDB lineage: Bacteria > Pseudomonadota > Alphaproteobacteria > Rhizobiales > Rhizobiaceae > Neorhizobium > Neorhizobium populisoli. Next base: position 42,631 of record NZ_JAHYCB010000015.1, read on the forward strand.
TCCGTCATCGTCGATGGTGCGGACGAGCCAGCCGAACGCGGCGATGGGTTCCGAGAGTGCTCCGGCCCGGAGCAGCGCCTTGATCGTGTAGGCGGCGTCCCTCACCCAGGCATACCTGTAGTCATAATTCTTTTTGCCGCCGATGCGCTCGGGGAGGCCTGCGGTGGCGGCGGCGACGATTGCCCCCGTCTCGGAAAACAGCAGGAACTTGAGGGACAGCGCGCACCTGACAAGGTCCGCCTTGAACGGGCCCTTGTAGGTCAACGTTCCGGCCCATCGTCTCCATTCGTCGTCGCTGAGGTCGATCCGGCCGTCGATGTCGGACACGGCGGGTATCGCCAATGGTGCCCGGTCGGCGACGAGCAGCGCGACGCATGTCCGGCTTTCTGGATGCGTCACCAGCCTTGCAGTGGTCCGCGTATTGGTCTCCTCCTCGATGTCTACGTCATATCCGTGACAGAATGTCGTGGTAAGATCGCCGATGTAGCGGACGCGCGCGTTTGGATGCTCTACACACCGTACGGGACCTCCGGCACAGATGGGCGCGAGCACGATTTCAAACTCGACGGACCCCGATAGCCCTTCGATGCGTCGAGCCAACTCGCACCAAGGGAGCCGCCCGGACACTCCGCTGTTAAGCGACTCGGTGACTCGCGCGCTGCCGCAGTCTGTGATGAACACGGTTTCGAGGACATTGCTATCATCTCGATAGCGCCTCTCGATCGAGAAAGGCTGCGTCGGACGAAGGGTGAAGTGGCCGCCCTCCGGATCATGGAGACGGTTGAACAGTGGTGGCGAGTCCATGTCGGGTGCGCACCACCAGTCGATGGCGCCGTCCGCCCCGACGAGTGGAACGGAACGCCCGTCGCCGATCGCGGCGTAATGTTCGAGGGGAAGGAAGCCGCCGGACCGCTCCGGCTTGAGGGAATGAAGCATGGAAGTACTGGGATTGCCTGGCTTTCGATCTTTGTGACGACAAGAAGCGTCTGGAGCGCACAATGTTCCCTTGAATGAGCGCCTCGCACGGAACTCATGGCAATGTCAGAGGTTAAGGCGGCACACCCACACAACGGAGACGATCATGAACGAGACACGCCGTCCCACTCCTCCGCATCCCGAACAGCATCAGGAGCCGCCAGGCCAGACCGCGTTGATGGAGCCGGTGCCGGATCACGGCGAGCAATCCTACCGTGGCGATGGCAAGCTAAAAGGCAAGGTCGCACTGATAACTGGGGCGGATTCGGGAATCGGCAAGGCCGTCGCCATTGCCTTCGCTCGCGAAGGGGCCGACGTGGTGATCTCGTACCTGTCCGAGGACGAGGATGCGCACGACACGGCAAGGTGGGTCAAGGAGGCTGGCCGCCGGGCGGTCGTCGCATCTGGCGACATCAAGTCCGAGGACCACTGCAAGGCTCTCGTGAAGCGTGCCGTCGAAGAGCTTGGCGGGATCGACATCCTAGTCAACAACGCCGCGTTCCAGAGGACCTACGCCGACATCGCCGACATTACAGCCGAGGAGTGGGACGAGACCTTCCGCACAAACATCTATGGCCCGTTCTTTCTGACGAAGGCCGCCGTGCCCCACATGAAGCCGGGCAGCTCTATCATCAACACGACATCGATACAGTCGCGCCAGCCTTCGCCTCAGCTACTAGCCTATGCATCGACCAAAGGATCGATTTCGAATTTCACTGCAGGCCTTGCCGAGATGCTCGCCGACAAAGGCATCCGCGTCAACGCAGTCGCTCCGGGCCCGATCTGGACGCCGCTGATCCCGTCGACGATGCCAGCCGAGAAGGCGGCGAAATTCGGCGAGCAGACCTTGCTGAAGCGTGCCGGACAGCCAGCCGAACTCGCTGGCGCTTATGTCCTGCTGGCTTCCGAACTGGGCAGCTACATGACGGGCGCGGTCATCCCAGTGACTGGCGGTGAGATCATGATCTGAAGAGACGGTTGCTCAATAAGGATGCTAGTAAATGCGCTCCAAACTTTCGATCTGGTTTGGCGCAGGGCTCGCCGTAGGCGCGGCATCGTTGCTTGTCTCCATTTGGCTGACCGATGCGGTGCCCCGCTTCTCTGGGGAGGGCGCCAACCTGCAAGGTGGCGATGCAGCGCGCGGCAAGCTCGTCTTTACCGCCGCCGACTGTTCCTCCTGCCATGCTACACCTGGGCAGACCGATCCCTTGAAACTCGGCGGCGGGCTGGCGCTGGCATCGCCTTTCGGAACCTTCCGGGTTCCGAACATTTCTCCAGATCGGGCAGACGGTATCGGATCCTGGACCGTTGCCGAGTTCGCCAACGCGCTGATCGCCGGCGTCTCCCCCACAGAACAACATTATTATCCAGCCTTCCCCTATACGAGCTATACCGGAATGAGCCTCAACGATATCCAAGACCTCTACGCTTATCTGCGCATATTGCCTGCGGTTTCCGGCAAGCCGCCGCCGCATGATCTGCCCCTCCTGTTTCGCCTCCGCCGCGCCATCGGTTTCTGGAAGCTTCTGTTCTTCGAGGAGGGCAAAGCGGAAGCTGTGACCGCTCAGGATCGCGGCGCCTACCTTACCGAAACCCTTGGCCACTGCGCGGAATGTCATTCCACCCGCAACATGCTTGGCGCCATCAAGCCGGAGACCAGGTTCGCCGGTGGAGTCGATCCCGAAGGGGCCGGCTTCGTCCCGAACATCACCGCCGTTGGCATCGGGGACTGGACGGAAGCGGATATTGCCGACATGCTGAAAACAGGCGAAACTCCCTTTAACGGTCGGGTCGGTTCGTCCATGGCGGATGTCGTCATCAACGCGGCGCAACTGCCGCAGAGCGATCGGGATGCCATTGCCCGCTATGTAAAGTCGCTGCCGCCCCGGCCGACGCCGCATCCCTGACCTATCGCGCGTAGAGATAGGCCGCCAGATCCTTGGCCTCATGTTGAGAAATTCCGGTAACCGGCATCGCCGTCCCCGGCGAAAACGTTGGCGGAGATACGATCCAGCGGACCATGTTCTTCGGCGTATTGTTCATCACGCCCCCGACATACACCCGCTGCCGCATGTCGGTCAGCGGCCCTCCAACCCTGCCGTCCGCACCCGGAATGCCAGGGATCGTATGACAGCCCGTACAGCCGTATTTCCGAAAGATCGGCGGGGCCATCGCCGGATTGCCGCCGGTCATCGCGATTGCCACCGCATTCCGCTTCTGTCTGTCCCACATTATCGAGGTACCAACGCCGGTTGCCGCAGCGACCAGCAGGATCGTCGTCCCGATCAACCACGCTCTAGCGGACGCGACTCGCATAGGCGCCTCCCCGACTCGACGTTGATATCCACGCCGCAAGCATGACCAGCGCGGCTCCGGCATAGATGATGCCGCCCGGCACCCACATCACGATGCCGGCCAATTGCTGGTCTTCGAGCGGCGTCAACCCCCATTCAGGCGCGGACCGCGTTTGCGATACGTAAGCAACGCGGGGAGCAACCGTAATGAGCGCGCCGAGGATGCTCGTATGTATCATCGTCACAAACAAATGCCAGGCAGCCGATCCCTTCTCGGCCTTCCAGATGACCGCCCACCAGAAGACGATCGCCGTGAGGAAGAAGCTCAAATGCTGCAGCCGATGCAGCGACACGATGGTCACGGTGGCATCGAACAGGGCCGGCGCATGCCAGACCCAGATGGCTAGACCATGTAGCAAGGTCGCGACGGAGCCGCGCGAGAGGAAATCCCACGCCCGCTCCACCGGAGGTGGTTTGAGGACGATCATGGCAGAGTGCCGGATGCCCCGCGGCATTCCCCAGAACAGGACCCCGATCGGCCGCGCCAGCACGATCAACGGTGCGGCGACCGCCATCACGAGCTCATGCTCGATCATGTGGAAAGTGAAGAGGTGCTCGCCCAGGAAATGCAGCGGGGACATCAGTGCAATGACTAGTACGATCCACCCGCTCCAGTAGGCGGCGCCCGACTTCACCAGCAGCCGCGCATCTTTAATCCGCGCCCAGAGCCTGAGGGAACCAAGCGCATAAAGCGCACCGGTAAACGCGATCGGCGTAACAATCCATGTATCGAAGGTCCATTCCGGTAAGGCACCGTGCTCCTCTCCCCCGTGAGCCATAGCAGGGACAGCACTCATGAGGGAGATGAGTAGGGAGATTAACGCTCGCATGCATCCAGCAGCAAGGTTGCCGCTCCCTGCAGGTAAAGCGCGAATACGAAGGCAGCCCCGATCAGCACGGCGAGGCCTGCCACAAACCGGGTGCCCCGGGAGACCGAAGGGGTATAAGTCCGGTACGATAGCACCGTTCCAATGATGGCCAGCAGCATGGCAATGAAGCTACCCGTAGCCGTCAGAATCAGTTCCGATGCGCAATCGATATGGGGCAGGATCTGCCCGAGCTGCATGTTGACCGCCCAGGCCGCAGGCGCGACGACCAGTCCGCCAAACTGTGCTATGGCTGGTCTCATAAGCGTGGAACCCAATAAAGGCAGGCATAGATCGGCAGCCAGGTAATGACCACGAAATTCCAGTAGAGGCAGTTGTCCTCGACATCGCCGTAGCGCCGCGCATTGTCGCCGTGGCGGGAAAACATCAGGCAGGTCAGCACCAGCGTATCGACGAGATCGGTCAGGATATGCGTCGTATGAAGCCCGAGGATCGTCCAGGTGATCGAGCCATAGGCGTTGTCGTCCCACAGCACATGCAAGGCGGGAAACTCGTAAGCGCGAAAGACGAGCGGCACGATCCCCGTCACCGACATCACGACGAGCCCTACCCGAACCCGCCACATATTCCGCTGCCGCGCCCAGCGCGACACGAGCATGTTTGGGACCACGCTTGCGACGAGCAGCGCCGTCAGCACCGTTCCCGCCCTAAGATCCGGTGGCGGCACATCGATCGGCCAAATGGGTGCAAGGCTCATGAGATAAAAATAAACCGCGATCGCCAAGCTGAAGCCGGAGGCTTCGATCAGCATGAAGGCGCAGGTGCCCCACCACGTCGGGCTCGCCGTGCCCGTGGCATGCAGCGGCAGATGCGAAACGTCCAGAGCAACCCTTTCTTTCATGATTCTTCCTCCGGCGCGCCCTTCGGCCAGAACCAGCCGATCAGCGCAATCGCGATCGGCATAGAACCCCAGACGACGGCCCAGGCGGAAAACATCGACCAGATCAGCATGATCGATGTGGCGATTGCCGCCCAGAAGGGCCAGACGGATTGCGGCGCCGAGGACTCGCGTGCGTGCGGCAATGCTTCAACCACACTGGTGACCAAAAGTTCGCGGCGATCGGTCCGCAGGCCAGCCGCTACAGTGAGTTCACCCGGCCGCGACCAGAGCGGGTTTCGGTCCTCGACGACGGGAATTGAGCGGAAATTATAGGAGGGTGGCGGCGAGCTTGTCGCCCATTCGAGCGTTGGCGCATTCCATGGATTTTCGCCAGCCTTGGGTCCGTGCACACAACTGCGTACCGCATCGATGAAGAACACCAGAAAGCCGGCGGCCAACATGACGGAGCTCAGGCTGACGAACAGGTTGAGCCCGCCCCAGGGCAGTTCGGGCTGATAGGTATAAATCCGCCGCGGCATGCCCTGCAGGCCGAGGATATGCATTGGGAAGAAGGTGAGGTGAAAACCGATGAAGATCAGCCAGAACGCCCAGCGCCCCAAAATCTCGCTCATCATCCGACCGGTCATCTTCGGAAACCAGTAGTAGATGGCGGCGAGCAGCGGATAGACAGCGCCGCCGATCAGCACGTAGTGGAAATGCGCCACCACGAAATAGGTGTCGTGCACCTGTGTGTCGAAAGGCACCGAGGCGACCATCACGCCGGTCAAGCCGCCAATCACGAAGGTGATGATGAAGCCGATGATGAACAGCATCGGCACCTTGAAGACCGGCCGCCCCGCCCAGAGCGTCGCAAGCCAGCAAAAGATCTGGATGCCGGCCGGGACGGCTATCGCCATGCTGGAAGCGGTAAAGAAACTCTCGCCGAGCCGCGGTAATCCGACGACGAACATGTGGTGGACCCAGAGGCCGAAGGACAGGATGCCCGTCGCGATCAGCGCCATCACGAGCGGCAGATAACCGAAGACCGGCCTCTGAACGAAGGTCGGCAGGATCGTCGAGACCATGCCGACCGCCGGCAGGAAGATGATATAGACCTCCGGATGACCAAAGAACCAGAAGACGTGCTGCCAGAGCAACGCATCGCCTCCTTCCGCCGGATTATAGAATTGCGTGCCGACGAGCCGGTCCATGATCAGTGTCGAACTGGCGAACATGATGGCCGGCATTGCCATGATGACGAGGAACGCCATGACGAGCATTGCCCAGACCAGCAGCGGGATCCGATCGAGCGACATGCCCGGCGCGCGTTGCGTGAAGACGGTCACGACGATTTCCACTGCAATCGCCAGCGCTGAAAGCTCGGTGAACGTAATCATCTGAGCCCAGATATCGGCCCGCTTGCCCGCTCCGTATTCGGGACCGGCGAGCGGCACATAGGCGAACCATCCGACATCGGGCGCGGCATCGAGCAGAAACGCCAGCCAGAGCAATATCCCGCCGGCGAGAAACACCCAGTAGGAAAACGCATTGAGGCGCGGAAAGGCGATGTTGCGCGTGCCGACCATCAGCGGCACCAGATAGACCGCCATCGCCTCCATGACAGGCACGGCGAAGAGGAACATCATGTTCGAGCCATGCATGGTGAAGATCTGATTGTATCGATCGGGATTGATGAACCGCGCTTCCGGCTGCGCCAGCTGCAGCCGCATTGCCAGTGCCAGAAGGCCGCCAAGGATCAGGAAAACGAAGGCCGTGACGATGTAGCGGCGTGCGATGACCTTGTGATCGACTGTCGCGATCATGCCCCAAAACCCCGGCTGGGCGCCCCAGGTCTTTTCCAGCTCCCGTTCCAGCCCCGCCCGATCCAGGTCTGTGTCCGCTATAACCGATAAACGCTGTTCGACCATTACTTCAGACTTTCCATATAGGCGGAGATCTGTCGGAGCTCTTGGGCGGAAAGTGGCACGAGCGGCATGCTGTTGCCGGGCTTCAACGTCTGCGGATCGGCGATCCACGCGGCAAGCGAGCCTCGGCTGTTTTCCATGAGGCCCGCGCCGATCGTCATCCGGCTGCCGACATGGGTCAGGTCCGGACCGGAAATCCCGGTCGCTTGCGTCCCGCGGATCGTATGGCAGGCGCTGCATTGTCTGGCCATGAAAACTGCCTTGCCGGCCAGAGCCTCGGCTTCGCGCGGTTCGCTGGGCGTTGCACGTTGGGTAGCCTCCCATTGCCGATAGTTCTGCTCGTCTTCGGCTATCACCACGAAGGCCATGTGGCTGTGCTGCAGCCCGCAGAATTCAGCGCACTGGCCGCGATAAAATCCGGGTTTTTCCGCCCGGAGGGTCAGGACATTCTCACGACCTGGGATGAGATCCTGCTTGCCGGCAAGGCTCGGCACCCAGAAGGAGTGGATGACGTCGATGCTCTCGAGCAAAACGCGGACATTCTTGCCGACCGGGATATGGATTTCGTTCGCCGTCTGGAACGCATGCACGGGCTCCCTGTCCTCGTAGGTGAACTGCCACCACCACTGCTGTGCCCGCACCCTGATCGTGACGTCAACATCCGGCACCGGCCCCAGGCCTCGTGTCGTGTAGAAGCTGGCAACCGTCAGGCCGGTGATGATGACGACGGTTGCTGCCACCGCCGCAATGACCGCGGTTTGCATCGGTTTGTCGGTACGGCTGTCCTCGGGTTTCGGCCTGTCACGCCGAAGCAATGCCCAGAAAAGCATAGCCATGACCGCCAGCCAGACGATGGAGCAGACGATGACGATGACAAAAATCAGGTTCCTGAGGAGGATCGCCGATTGTCCCTGCGCGTCGAGCGCGGACTGCACGCCGGCGCAGCCGCTTAATATGACCGGCAGGAGGAGAAGGGTCCGTTTCACGGCGAAGGTCCCTGGTCGGGGTGAACCGGCACCGGCCCTTCGTCGAAAAGCGATGCGGCCGGCGCCCGGTTCTCGGCCGGACGCGTCTGCCGGTCGTCGTTCCGCGCCGGCGCGTTGACGCTGGCCGAATAGGCGCCGATTGTCTTGACGTAGCCGGACAGCTGCCAGATCTCGTCGATCGTTATCCTGCTCCCGAACGCCGGCATGCCATGCGGCCGGCCGTCCCGGATGGAGGCCGCGATCGAAACCATGGACGGACCGTAAAGCCACCAGCCGTCGAGAAACGATGGCCCCTTCCCGCCCTCGCCTTCGCCATGGCATTCGGCGCAACCGAACCAGGTATAGAGTCGCTTGCCCTGAGAGAGGTCGTAGGCCGTCTTCTCGTAGGGCTTCCCGAGCGCGAAATAGACGTCAGGCGGAGTGCCGGCAATCCCGTTCGGCATCAGCCTCATCCCCTCCAGCGCTTCCGAAACCGGCGGATCCGTACGATATTGCCGCGGTTCACGCAGATAGGCGATGAGAGCGGCAGTCAATGCGAACAGGATCAGGAGGATGGCCGGGAGCATGATCGAACTGTTACGCGAAACACTGGCCGACATGCTTCTCCTCCTCAATTGAAAGGCAGTTCCGTTGAGGGTGAAAAACGCACGGGCAGGAGCTTGTAGGACGGTGTCTTGGCCTTTGGGCTGTGGTGGCTTAAAGGAAACAGCGGATTGGTTTCCGGATAATAGGCGGCGCAGCATCCTTCCGGAATATCGTAGCCGACGATCCGGAAACCCTTCACGGCTCTGCGCGTCTGCGTGTCTATCGCGGTAGTCAGGTCGACGACATCGCCGGCGCCAAAGCCGAGCCTGACAATATCTTTGCGGTTCATGAACACGACCTGCCTTGTTCCGTCCACGCCGCGGAAGCGATCGCTATAGCCATAGATCGTCGTGTTGAACTGGTCGTTCGAGCGCAGGCTTGCGAGATGAAGCACATCGTCGGCAAATGCCTCTTCCGGAAGGTCGGGAAACAGCCGCCCGGGTGTGAGAAAGTTCGCTTTGCCGCTCTTTGTAACCCATTTCCGCTCCCTCGCCGGAAGCGGCCGTGGAATGCCGCCCGGCTGGAACAGGCGTCTGTTGAAATCCTTGAACGTTTCGGGATAGGTCTCCTCGATCGCATTACGGATTAGCGAATAATCGTCCACCCAGCGGTCCCAAGGCACTCGACCTTCGGTCAACGTCGCCTTGGCGATACCCGCGACAATCGCCGGCTCCGACAGGAGCTCCGGGCTTGCGGGCTTGGTCTTGCCGCGCGATCCGTGGAAATGCGCGACGGAGCTTTCCATCGACACCGCCTGCGGGCCGCTCGCCTGTTCATCGATCTCGATGCGGCCGAGACAGGGAAGCAGATAGGCGATCTCTCCATGGATGACATGGCTGCGATTGAGCTTGGTAGCGATCTGCACCGTAAGCCGCAATTTCCGCCATGCCGCTTCCATGGCCTCCGTCTCCGGCGCCGCCCGCAGGAAATTGCCGCCGAGGCTAACGAATGCCTTGGTTTCACCCTCTATGATCGACTTGCAGGCGTCGACCGTCGTATGGCCTTCCCATCGCGGCGGCTCGAACTGATAAAGTTCCTTCAGCTTGTCGAGCGGTACGAGGCCTGGCTTTTCGGTGATCCCGACCGTTCGCTGCCCCTGAACGTTAGAGTGGCCGCGCACGGCACAGATATTGGCGCCGGGCTTACCGACATTGCCGCGCAGCAGCGCCAGATTGGCGACCATATGGACATTCTCGACACCCATCAACTGCTGTGTGAGCCCCATTCCGTAGACCATCAGGACCGCATCAGACGCGGCATAAACCCTGGCCGCCTCCATCATCTCCCGCCGGGTCAGGCCGGAGACGCGTTCCAGTTCGCACCATTCATACGTCCGCGCAGCCGCGGCGAATTCTTCGAAGCCTGCCGTATGGGTCTGAATGAAATCGTGATCGAGAACGTGTTTATTATCTGCTGCCGCGACGGAAGCTGCAAAGGCAAAGGCTGCGGCGTTTGAAGGATCCTCCGGTACGTCATCCGACCCGGAAACCTTGCTGACCCGCGCCACATGGAGTGCATCGTCCGCCTCGATCAGCGCCTTGGCGATCCCGAACATGGCGGCAATGTCACCGCCGCTTCTAACCTGGTAATAGTTGGAGGAGATCGGCGTTTCCTTGCCGGTTAGCATCTCGCTCGGTGCTTGGGGGTTGATAAAGCGCTCCAGCCCCGGCTCGCGCAGAAGGTTGATGGTGACCACCTTGACGCCGCGGTCCACGGCATCCTGCAGGTCGTGCAGCAGGCGCGGCGAGGAAGTCCCGACATTCTGGGCGATGTAGAAGATACAGTCGCAGTTCTGGAAATCGGACAGGATCGCGGTGCCGACCGAAGCGCCGATACTCTCCGGTAACCCAACGGAGGAGCTCTCGTGACACATGTTGGACGAATCCGGCAGATTGTTGCTGCCATAGATCCTGGCCATGAGTTGATACATATAGGATGTTTCAAGCGAAGCGCGGCCGGATGTATAGAACTCCGCCTTCTCCGGCAAAATCGCGCGAAGCTCGCGGCCGATCTCCGCGAACGCGTCGTCCCAGGTAACGGGCGCGTATTTGTCGGTCCCAGCATCCCAGCGCATAGGGTGGGTAAGCCGGCCCTGCTCTTCCAGATCGTGATCGCGCCAGCTTTCCAGTTCGGTTAGTGTGTGGGCAGCGAAAAAGTCTCTGTCGGCGCGTCTGCTCGTGACCTCCCAAGCCGTCGCCTTTGCGCCGTTTTCGCAGAACTCCAGCGGATGCGTCTTTGCCGGCTTCGCCCAGGCGCAGCTCACACACATATAGCCTTCCGGCTTGTTCTGCTGCGCCAGAAGTGCTGCACCGGACAGCGGCACATGTTCGCGGATCAGCACTTCGCTGACCGATTTCGCCGATCCCCATCCTCCGGCGGGACCGCTGTCGAAACCGATCCTGGGCTTTCTCTTCGGATTTTTGGTCATGATACGCCATGTGCTGCAGGAAGGGCGCGCAGGCATGCCGGTTGCGCGCCTGCGATCTTCAACTCCTCGCTTCGAGGAGAAGCGACAGGTTCAGCGTTCGACGAATTTGTTGAAGCGGCTCGTTTCGCCGTCCCTGGTCTTGTCCTGATAGAGGAATGCGAGCTTGTTCTTGTCGAAAACATCGAAGAATTCGTCCCAGCCGATCTCATCGAACTCTTCTTCCTTTTCACGGAAATCGATACGGAGAACGCCGCCCTCCTTGCCATTGCGGATAATGGCGGGGCGGCCTTCGCGGGCTTCGGCCCATTTCTGGATCGTCTTGTGATCGGTCGTCGTTTCTGAACTGCTCATCTTCTTTCCTTTCTACTCGCCAGCTTCGAACGCGGCGCCGGATCTTTCGGCGTGGCACTTTGTTCCGCTTTTAGCCTCGACTCGCCGTCCTGGCGGCGCAATTCCTTGTCGATCACCCTGCAAGAACCTTCCGCAGGCTGCTTGCTTTTCGGATCTGCCATAATCACCTCCGTTGCCGGACCTTCCGAACCAAGACCGGCGCTCGGAGTTCCGTCATGTCTCTCCGTTCTTCGAATATTGCCGGGAGGAAAATAGTCTTCCGGTCGCCACGAATAATCCAAGTTCCCCGCTGTCTGCTTCGGAAGCAAACGCAGAAGGAGAAAATGATGTTTCACGGCAGCTCCTCATGAACACCGCGGCCGAAGAGCTCGGCCATATCGAAATGCTGGCCACCGCTGTCGCCCTGAACCTCGAAGGCGCGCCGCTCAAGCTTAGGGAGGAGATCGCAGCCGATCCGGTCGGCGGCGCCGTGCTCGGCGGCATCAACCTGAAGAACCTGCTCTCTGCGGGTCAGTCCGCCATGCCAGTCGATTCCGACGGCGTGCCGTTCAACATGTCGCATATCTATGCGAGCGGCAATATCGCCGCTGACATGACAGCCAATGTCACGGCCGAATCCGCCGGCCGGGTGCTGGCCGTGCGGCTCTACAACATGACCAGCGATCCCGGCATGAAGGACATGCTCTCCTTTCTGATCGCCCGCGACACGATGCACCAGAACCAGTGGCTGGCAGCGCTCGAAGAACTCGGGGGCACGGCCGGCGCTTTCCAATTCCCAACAGCTTCCCGCAGGAAGAGGAAAAGCAGGAATTCTCCTACGCCTTCCTCGGCTTCCAGGCAGACGGCAGCGATCCGGTTGCCGGGCGTTGGTCTGAAGGCCCTTCCGCCGATGGCAAGGGCGAATTCAAATCAATGCCGATGACCGAGGCTCTGGGGCAGAAACCGGTGCTTGGCCAGGCAAAGCCTGGCGGAGGCGCGCAGGTCGAGCAGATGTAAACAGTGACTGCCGCCGCACCCAGTTTGCGGCGGCAGCGTCATCTATCGTGTCGGAGGAATGTAATGAGCAGACGGATTGCTTTTCGCTGCGGTCGCGTCATTGTCGTCCTGGCCGTCGTTATCGCCGTTGTCGATCAGGCCATGATGAGCGTCAATGGAGACCATCCGACCCCGGCAGTCCGCGATCCTCGCAACCCGGCGGCTCAGGCTCCATCCCAATGATGCAAAGATCCTAAGGCGAGGCCGTTCCCGGCCCTGCGCTGCTCAGCCTGTGTCTTCTCAATCCGGACAAGGATGGCAACCGGGCCTGTCCTATCGCTTAGCCAGTAACCACATTTAGCAAATGGGGCTAGGACGAGACTCTTTGTGGCCCAGCAACCTTTTCGAAGAAAATATAGTTCTCGAGCGAATAGTGCTGGTCGGTGCCCATGACTGCGGTGGTCAGATATTCAGGGGAGGATCCGAACACTGTCGAGCCCGGACGATCTCCAACTCCATTTCTTCAGAAGAAACGCCCTGCCTGACGGCCCAATAATAGGCGCCCGTTTCAAGTTCGGAAGGGTCGATCTGTTGCATTACCGGATCTCCCTTGACGTTGGCTGTCTTGGATAGGACGATTCGTCCCTCCAAATGTGCCGTGCACGCTGGCGTGCAAACGGCGGATGAGGCCACCTGCTCGACAGGTGGCCTCACGACCGCCTAATGAGGGCGGGTACTCGACGAGGACTGGTCGTCGCTGCTCCGAAGGTTGGTTGCCTCTTCAGCAATCCGTTTGCGCGCAACGTCGTGCACGTCGGCCGCAACCGAGGTGGTCTTTTCATAGACTTCGGAGGCCAGGTTCCCGGCCTTGTCCATGGCCTTCGAAGCCTCGCTGGAAACTCGGCCTCTGACATCGGCGGCGGCCGAACCAAGGGCCTCATCTTCCGTGCGCGTATGCGGCAGAGCGGCGCCGATGGCGGCTCCGACGGCAAAGGCGAGTGCGCCGCCGACCAGCGGCTGATCCTTGAATTGCCTCAGGATCGTTTCGTTGAGCTGCGTCCCGGCGTTCAGCGAGCTCCGGCCGGCGCCTGCAACGGCGTCGCCGATCTTACCGGTCGAATGCGTAATCTGCCGCCAGGTGTGGGAGGCCCAGCCCGAAGCCTGGTCCAGAAGCTTGCCCGCCTCATCGCGGATGTCATGAATCTGGCGCCCCGAAGCGTCGGCAAAGCCGCGGAAGGTCTGGCCGCTTTCATCCATGAAATGGCCCGCCCGCCTGCCGGTCTCGTCCGTCAGCGCTTTGAAGCGTTTTCCCGCGCCGTCGATGAAGTGGCTGTAGCGCTTGTCGCCATCCGCCTGAACAGGCCCCGCCCGGCGCATGTCGCCGCTGACGACGGCAAGCGGATATTCCACCTCGTCCTCCTGACGATCGGCATAGGAGGAGACGGTTGTCTTCGGCGCAGCCATCAGCCAGGCAAGGCTGACGCCCATCAGAGCAAGCGGGATCGGGTTGTTCTTGAACGCATTGCCGAGATTAGCGACATACTCGCCACCACCGGACGATTTAACATAGGCAAGAGCCTCGTCGACGATCTGTCCGGGTGACATGCGCTGCTGGATCGCGTCGATCTTCTCTTCGATCCGGCGGCGGTCGGCTTCGATCTCCCGTTCGATTTCGACCGATTTGGTGGTTTCGGATGTGTGAGCCATCACGTTCTCTCCTTGATCATCTGCCCATCCCGCCGCAGCGAGGCGGAGGTGCGGTCGAGCTTCAGGTTTTCTCCGCGAAGCGTGGCAAGCCCGCGGGAAATAAGCCCCCACGCAATGAGGGCGACGACGACGCCGACGATGACGGAGGACAGAGCGTCCGCGCTCGGCTCCGCCATGCCGCGGGCGACGAAGAAGGCCGTCAGGCCGTTGACGAGCGCCGCAAGCAGAACGCCGACGGCGCAGATCGCGAAGACAAGTCCTGCAGCGAATGCCTCCACGCCGGCGATCGCATGGGACATCTTCTCGGAGGCTTCGGTTTTGGCGAGATTGATCTCCTTGCGGAACAGTCCCGATATATCCGTCACCAGGCCGGTGACGAGTTCAGGAAGCGAGCGGGTGTCAAGCGGCTTAGCCATTGAAATGATCCTCCGTCGAAGGGGTGACATTTGTGTCGTGGCGGGTTGCGGACGCGCCGTCCGGAGTTTGCGGGGAACGCTGTTCGGCACCGTGCATGCCTGATCGCGAACCACGAATGGAAGAGGCTGTCAGGAAGCGGCTTGCGGCAAGGCCGGCGATGGCGGCCATGCCCAAGAAAGCCAAAGGCTGCTTGCGGCCGAAATCTTCCGCCATCTGCGCAATTTCACCGATATCGCGATCCTTGATGTCATCGGAAAACGTGCGCATGCTCGAGCCGATATTGCGGGTGAGGCGGCCGATATCCCGTTGATCGCCCTGCTCGAGTTCGGCCGCGACCTTTTCCATGGCTGCAGCAATGCCGCCGACCTTAGAGGCGATGACGTTCTTTTGTTCGATGGCAACGTCATTGGCTTTGTCGGCTGCACCGGACAGCTCGTCCTTGGCCGTCTGTCTTAGCGATGCGATGTCATCCGATATTTTCTGGCCCAATCCGGCGGCGCTCGATTGGGAGGAGCCCGCCTCCCTGGGATTTTCGGAATGGGGTTCCTGGCTTTCCTGGAATCGCGAAGAGCCGGAAGCGGCTGCGCCTCCGTGACCCGGGGTGAGATCTCGTTCAGTCATGGAAATTCTCCCGATATGACGCTGATCTGTCTGCGTGGCTGCAGTGACCTATTCACGAACCGGAAGCTCACCGGATTGTTCCCTTTCAAGCATCGATGGGACTTCAGTCCCTTTGTCTACGGGACCGTCCTGCGTTTCGTGTCTGAATGATCTACATCCGCACTATAATTTATCTCACCAGCGATACCCATTTCGCCGATCCGCGTGTCCTGCGCATAGACCGCCGTCCGTTTCCGGATATAGCGGCACACGACATCGCCCTGATCCGGAACGAGAATACACTCGTTGGCGAGGAGGAGGAAGTCTGGCACCTGGGCGACCTCATGTCGGCGCGGGGCGGCGACTGCGACCAGCTGCCGTCGAAGCTGAACGGGTGAAAGCACCTGGTCACCGGCAACAATGATCCCGCAACGACGACCAACGCCAGGGGCTGGGCGGGTGTCCCGCACTACGCCGAGTTCGTTCTCGATCGTCATCTGGCCATCCTTTCCAATTACCCTTTCCGGACCTGGAACAAGATGGGCGAGAAGTCGATCAACCTGAATGGTCATTCGCTAGGTCGCCTTGAGCCGACGCCTCCTAAGTTCGATGTCGGCGTCGATGCATGTGACCTCGTCCCGTAACGCTCGGAGCGCTCCTGGTTCGACCGTGAGAGCTGGATCTGCCGACGTGGGCAGGTCTCAATCGACCTCACCCTGACGCCCTGCCGTGTGGCAGCGCTCACCAAACCGAAGCGACCGAACTTCCTTCGCGACGCGTGGTCGGTAGCGACCCAGAACAGGAGAGCGAGAAGACATGGCCGAGCAGCGTGTGATCTGTTTGTAAAGGATTGAAGAATGCCCATGCCATGGAAAAACCAGCCGTTTCGATCATGAAGCCGCAGCTTCGCCGGATCAAATTTTATCTGGCATCGCTGGAAAAGCTGGACGAACATATTCGCGACACGGAAGGTCAGATCGTGCGCCTGGAGTACGTGCTGGAAAGCCTTGGGGAGCATCATTCCTTGGCGAAGTATGCGGGGATTTTCGCTCGCCGGAACCATAGCGGGGATCGGCCACAGTTTGGCAGCTGCCAAGATTCTCAAGATAACAATGGGCGAACTTCGCGTCCGAGGATATCGAGATCGCGGCTGCAAGCCGCTGATCTCGTTTTCCGAGTACGCCGAACGTCCGCGCGCACCACACCCTTTAAGGCAAACCTCGAGGAGGAACTGGCGATGGCGAATGGCTGGACGGAACATCTTCGCCTTGACCACCACGCTTGCTGCCCAGAAAACCCGCTGTCGGACTTACTGGACCAGGCGGCATTCTCGCACCGCTTCAATAAAGTCGTCGGGCTTGCAGGGTTTGGTGATCCACCGACACTTGCTTTTCACCAGCGGAGACGCGCCTTACCTGTCATAGACGCCGGAACGGACGATGTAACAGATGCCGCGTGCGCCAAGTGCGGCAGCGTCCCTAAAACGCGTCTCGATGACCGCTAGTTCCGGCGTATGCTCTTCCAGCCCGTTGGCGACTGCGGAGCATGACGAGCATATATTGATGGTGCGGAAACCGCCTTTTCGACAACATCTTCAAAAAAAAAGCGCGATCAGTGCCTGATCTCCCAAAAGCAGGACGGTTTCCTTTTCGTAATTTGCCATTGCACTTCCACCCGTTGGATGCTTGCATATTAGCAGCATCAAGAAGACGCGGCCCAAGGGTATGCCAGCGTACGTAAAATCAAGTCGGCAGAGCGGATGGTATAGAATCGCCAACCGTCAGTGAAAGCTCAGGGCTTGGCGGCCGGAAGCAGACGCTTCTGCCCGACAGCGAGAGTCATGGACGTTTTACGACAACCTTATCTGCGCAATCGCCTCCTTGCGCTTTTGCCTCAGAACGAAATCCAGCATATTGCGTCTGCAGTTCAACCGGTCGAGCTTCCGCGCGGCATCATCATCGTTGGCGCCGATTGCCCTATCGACCATGTTTATTTTCTCTGTAGTGGCATTGGTTCGGTGGTCACCATCTCGGCGGAAGGCCAGAGGGCGGAGGCAGGCATGTTCGGGCGGGAAGGCTTTTCGCCTACATCGGCTGGTGTCGGCGGCACGATCAGCGTCCATGAAGTGTTGATGCAGGTGGCGGGCGAGGGTTTCCGAATGTCGCTCCAATCCATTCACACAGCGCTTACCCACAATCCGGTGTTCGCCAACCTGCTTGCAAGATTTATTCAGAACTTCGCGTCGCAGATCTCGTACACAGCGCTTTGCAACGCGAATTATCAGGTGGACGAACGTCTCGCCCGCTGGCTGCTCATGTGCCACGATCGGGTGGATGGCGACGAGATTGCCCTTACCCACGATTTCATCTCGCTGATGCTTGCCGTAAGGCGGCCAAGTGTCACGAATGCAATCCACATCCTGGAAGGCAACAAACTTGTGCGGGCCGAGCGGGGGCGGATTACGATCCGCGACCGGAGGGGGCTGGAGGAGTTTGCGGGCGGCGCATACGGCAAGCCGGAAGAAGAATACCGCCGCCTCATCGGCCAAATCTAAAGCATTTCCAGCATGCGAAGCAGTTTCTTGCTCAGAGATAAGTTAAGAAAAAGTTCAGAATTCCAAGATTCGGAGGAAAGCGAGACCGTTCTGAGCCTACTTCTTCAGCTGCTCCTGAATAATGGCATGGAAGGACGGGCTGAACTGCAAGGTGCCGGCCTCGTTATGAACGTCCATGTGCGCGTCGGAAATCGCCACGCCACTTTTGATTTGCGCCGCTATCAACTCGCGCACCGCGTCAAATGCATTGTTGCGCGCGTCTTCCACATTGGCACACTCATCGCCTTCTTCATCGAAGACGTTGCCGTCACTGCGGCGGATGTGGAAGAAATACCTGTTCATAAGCTCAACCTCAGTTCCCGCTCGATAAGAGGCTTGCTGGCAACCTAATTAATCTATGCGCTCGGAAAAAGTCTTTCATAAGATGCCGGTATGCCTCTTTCTGCAGACACCAGGTGTTAAGTGCAAACTCTTCAAGAGCGGCGCGATCGTCACCGGGCCGCGCTCCGACTTGATGAAGCCCTTACGTTTGAGGATATGCAACCCGGGGTCACGCTCGGCCGTCGGAGGGCGAGCGTGAGGGATACATGTTCATGAGTCAGCGAGAACTTATTGTTACCCGGTCGTGACACTATGAGCAGCAGCGCGCCAGCCGCTCGTCGACTTCGTGTACCGCATTAGAGGCGGCTGTGGCGTCAGCTGCATCGAAAAGGCTTCCACGGAAAGTTGACGACAATCCCAAAGCTCTTGTTGCGGTCCATCCAGTCTCTGAACGTGTCAAAATCCAAGCGGTACGCATCTTCACTCAATTTCATGCTTACGAAGTGCGAACGGATCGTCAAGATTCAGCGTTGTCGTCGGTAATCTTATTCCCACCGGGTTTAAGGTTTGTACGGTAGCAGACGGAAAAAATAATGCTCTGACGCAGCCCGCGCACCACGCGGATGGATGCATGGGCAGTCGGCCGTCGGTCTGGAAGCGTACGGGAACGAGATCACCTGCGCAGACATTATGGACGGAGACGATGGAGAAGCTCAATGACCATCACTCGCAGTTCACTACATCCCCAAACGCTAGCCCGAAATTCACTCCTGAACGAGGATATGGTGAGTGTCGCTCGCCGTATGGCCTTACGCTTCATGGCTCTGGAAAAGGATGCGTACGAACTTGCGCTAAACACAATTCTTCGGGCGAAATTGGAGGCTACGCCGGGACTGGACAGTCGGACATTACAATTCCTGCTATTCACGCTGATGCGGGAAATCGCGCTTACAAGCAAGAACGCCAATACGGGTGTTAATGCCTGACCCCGTGATCTCCGTCTTGAAAAATGGAAGACAAGATTTTGCCGATCTCGTTCCGGCGGTCGCTCAACACGAACATCTTGTTACGATCCTGGTAGGCGGCATCCGGCAGGACGTATAGCGACGGGACCAGCGCATCATCCAGCCGCTCCGACAATCCGAACAGGCTACCCTCGTCGCCGTTCGTTATGTCCATTAGAACTCCATGAAAAGCTCTCAGGTCATAGGCTAAAGCTCTATGAACCGGGACCGGCCCCAGCAACTCGACGCCAACTTCGCTCCAAGCCGTTTGGATGGCGAGCGATACAAGATCTTCAGGTCCGACAACGAGTAATTTGTAGCGGGTCAAATACCACCTGTTCGACATGTTGCGAAGACTAACCAGAAACGCGGTGGCCGGTTGCGTGTCGCTATACATTTTCGGCGGTTTCCAAAAGTTGAGGAAGCAATGCCTCATGCGGCCCAACACCCCCTCATGCCCTAAAGAATAGCCACAGGATGGTGCCGGCAAGCGCCGACGATAGCGCCATGATAATGACGAAGTGGGCATGCCGGCATTGCTATTCTGCCGGCCGAACAGCACAGAACCAATAAGGGCTCTGGGCTGCCGCTATGTGACGTACCTCCCCCTTCGAGATATCCCGCTTTCAATCCAACAGTGCAATTTGTTGTTAGCGTAAAACGTCAAGCTCTTTTTTTCGCCGTGGAGCCTGACGAACAGCCGGGCACGACCGGAATTTCCGCCGCAATTTCGATTTTTTGCGGCGCCGGTTTTGTGGGAGGATTTCAGCAATTCAATCCGGTTCACCGTACTTCGCTTGAGGGAACTGCGAAGCGGTTCAACGCCCTCTCGATGAGCACGATTACTCCGACAACAAAAAGCGCTCGGGAGCCACAGCTCCATCTTGAATGTCATCTTCCTCAACATCATCCGGAACTCTTCCACACAGTTTCTCTTCGGCCACCCTATCGAGACCAGCAATCAGCCAACCAAAGGGTAATCAAATGAATGCGGTGATGATCCGGGCCGGCTATGTCGGCCTGACGACGGTGCGTGCTTCGCGTCGATGGGCCACGATGTATGTTGCGTCGATATCGCCGAGGACCGCGTTCGCGAACTCGAAGCCGGCAGGATTCCGATATATGAATCAGGTCTCGACGAGCTGATCGCCGCGAACCGTGCCGACGGGCGGATCCGGTTTTCATGCGATAGCACTTCGGCGGTCGCTGGTGGAGCGAAAATGAGCTGGAGGTCCTCGTCTGTCTCTTCGTCTCGCAGAATGGGCTCAGTGATCTACAAGAGCCGATCAAGCTCGATGACGGTCGGGACGCCGGTCTGGATGGGGGCGTTGAAGACCTCCTTATCGACCCACCGGAAACGAAGTGCACCGAGGCGGGTTTCGTCGGCAACTCCCAGCAGGTAGTCGCTTTCGGCGAGGGTGCGAACCGATCGCCTCCCGCTCCGCGCTGCGACGCTCCGTGCGTTGCATGAGCCGCTTCCCGTACGTGTTAGGAGCAGAGTCTCTGATCGACCCGCACGTTGCCCAGCCTGTCGGCGGAGCAAAGGCCCCGCGGGTCAATGCAAGCGCCGGTTCCAGCGAGAAGCGATCGGGATGCTTCAGTCGATCCCGATGCCGACTTCAAGCGGAGGCGCCTAGACAGATCGGCACCGGCAAGCGCCTGGCCGACACCGTCGTTGCTGATGTCAGGCACCTAGGTAAGCCCGTCGAGTAGCTCTAACGCCAGGAGAACGCCCGCATATATCCCGATGCTGACACTCGTGTCTCCCGCCTCTATCTTTTGCAGCGTCGAGCGCGAGGTAAAAGCTCGTTCTGCAACGACCGCCATCTGCAGCTTACGTCGACGACGAGCATCCTGGATATCCGCACCGAGCTTTCGCAAAGCGCGCCGGACGACTGCCGGTGGTTGATGGGGAGTAGGCATGTCGGACCTTCGCGCTACCGTTTTGCTTTTATGAAGCACGAAGCTAACAATATTTTTTTGATCACAACACAATCACTCGCCACGATGACCAATGCGATGAATACGCCTAGTCGGAGACGGCCGAGCAGCGTCTTCGCGTGAACTTGCGAGAGAGAATCCGCAATACGCGGACGGGGCCGCAGTTCAGACGGAACAATACAAATGTCGGAGCGGTTTAACCTTTACAACAGCAAGAAGGCCAATAGCCCATGACCTGCCGTATCCTTATCGTCGAAGACCAACCGCTTATCGCTCTTTGTCTGGAAGAAGCCGTTATTGAACTCGGCTACAAACCAGCCGGGATGGCATCGAACATGTCTGAGGCTCTGGCACTCGGGGCGAACGCGGATGTCGCTTTGGTCGACGTCGATCTCCTCGATGGTCCGACAGGTCCGGAAATCGGCAGGAGCCTGGCAGAAAACGATGTGTCTGTGGTTTTCATGACGGGCAATCCGGCCTACCTCGGCGACGGCGTGCCCGGCACACTTGGCGTGATCAGTAAGCCGCTGATGGACATCGAGATGGTTCAGGCAATTCAATATGCTGTGGACCGCCATGAGAACCGCATTGCCGCCTGTCCGCGTCGGATGACCGAGTTCGCGCAGTAGGCTAGATGGGAGTTTCCAGCTTGCAAAATTCTGCATCGCCGATAGTCACGCTCGAAACAGACCGTCTCAAGATGCGTCCGTGGCAAGCGGATGGCCGAATAATCGAATGCGTTAATGGTCGAAGGGATATTCATGAGCCTCCAAGAACTCGATCTTGCATCGATGCTTGCCCAGATCGGTCGAACGTCACCGGTTATTAGCGGCAGCACGACCGCCCTTATCGCCGCCCAGCTTGGTACTGCGATGACGCGAATGGCGTTGGCCGTTTCGAACAAGCACGGCAGCGATACCGACATGGTAATTGAGCGCCTTGACTCGATTTCCGCAAAGGTGAAGGATGCAACCGAGAACGACAGATCGGCCTCCGCCGCGCTGCTCCATGCATACCGTCCGAATTCCGATGCGACGGCCAGACGGGCCGCTCTCGTCGATGCGACCCGTGCACCTATTGCAGCCGCCCTCCTGTTGCTCGAACTCCTTGAACTGCTGGAAGAGTCGACCAATCAGATAACCGACGCCGCCGCGAGTGATTTCCATGGTGGAGTCGAATTAATCGGCGCCGCGTTCTCGGCTGTCATGATGGCTGTAGAGAGCAATCTCCGCGATGATGACGCCGCGGATCTACGCGGACGCACCTCATGTAATCGTTCGACCCTTCGCATCCGCTTCGACCTCGCCATGAGTGAATTAAGGAGAGCAAGATCCTCGTAGGGCTCAGTGACGCCGCCTCTTCTTCTGCTCCGAAAAATCCCGGAGGAACTCCTGATCTTCGATACCGTTTCGAGAGCGGGAGAAATCTAAGGAGACCAACTATGGCCGACAGCAATAACAAGACCGTCGTCGCCCCAACCGTCAACCGAGTCGATGGAACGTTGTCGACCGGCGCTGATCCAGCTCGCCTGAGCGCCGCCGCGCAACAACGCGAACTGGAGGAGCTTCGTGCAGAACTCAGGTATGCACGCAGCGCGGCTCGACGGCCGATGCTTGCATCATCGAAGCCGGTGGCCGAAACGGCTCGCTCTACCCGCGAAAAGGTCGAATATCAAATTACCCTGCAGCCCATCAAGTCAGTGACGCTCGCGGCTGTCGTTGGCTTTGTTTACGGGATCGCGCTATGACCGGCCCCTCTACCGAAGCCGCTCGGCTCGCTGGCCAATACGTTCGCCTCGGCGGCAAGCGCAAAGCGAAACTCGACGACAACATTGTGAGCACCCGCAAGTGGGAGGATGAACCTCGGGAAGCATCTGCGTTCTGGCGCGACGAGATAGAGACGCTGCCGGAAGAAAAGCGGCGAGAGGTCGAAAGCAACCTCCCGAACATGAATCCGGATTGATTGAAGGGAGTAGATGCTTGGCCATCGCGCCAATGGAAGGGCATTTCACGGTCGCCGGACTTAGCTGCGTAATCGACCTCTACAGCGTCGCCTTGACGTCGGAGCGTACCAGCTTCACACGCTCAATCAAAAGATCGGTAACGGCTCAAGCGGGAGTTTATCACATCTAGGCTGAGGAGGTCGTGGATAGCGAGCAGCAGGTCAATGGTTTTGACGGAGAATGGCAATCACCTCATGATCGACCAGACGCGGTCGCGGACGGCATGCCGAAAAGCGGCAACATCCAGCAGCTCTGAGATTGTTGAAAAGCTCGATAAAAATACGCTGAATAGACAAGTCATCTCAGCCAGCGGGTATTCCGCCGGCGTTTTCCATGACTTGTTTCATCACGCCGGTAGCGGTGACGCGACCCGGTCGCGGAGCCGGGCCAACAGACGCTCGCCGAGAATTTTCGATTCATCGAAGCCTGTGCGTCCTGCAAGGCCCGCAAACAGATCGGAGGGTTCGCCGACATAGGCCATCGCCCAGCTGTCAAAAATTCGAGCCTCAGCGGGCGCGAACTCCAGAAGGGTTACTTCACCAAGGGGAAGATCCTGCTGGATACGCTCGAATGTCGCCTCTATCGCGGCCTGAGACCCCTCCAGCACCTGACCAAAATATCCCGACGGCCATCCCTTCATCCTGTTTCACGAGTTCCGCAGGTGGAACCAGATGGCAAGGGATCGATCAACCTGCGTGGCCACCGCCGTGGTCAAATGAACCCTGTTCCTCGGCAGTTCAATGTAGGCGTCGATGCGAAAGGCTGCGGCCGGTTCCTCGGGAACCCCCTCTCGCCCCCGGGAGCAACGCGAGGATTCGGCGGCCGGGCGTGGCACCTTGACGCTGGGTTCGGAACTCTCCACATGCTGGTTCCGTAAACGGAAACGAGATTTGGATACGTTTGAATACGAAGAGTGAGCAGGCGTTGAACAGCGAGATATCGATCGATGAAGACGAGCTTCGTGCTGGCTCCTATTATTGGGCGCGACGCATGGATGGCACGGAGATCGAGATCGTTCTGGTGACTGATATCTTCGGCTCCGACCGAGAGTACTGGTCGGTCGCCGTTATGGGATCGGACCAGCACCACAGCCTCAGGGAGTTCAAGTTTTTCATTAGGCTGATGAAGCCTTGAAGCTTTTGGAAACGATCGGTCGAACGCGATGGGCACGCAGCCGTACAGCTCGGCTTTACTGGCGCAGGATAATCTTTGTGGCGGCGCTGTTCGGAGCGTCAGCCCTGACGGCGTATGCGCAGACGACCACAGCACCCACTGCAAACGGCAACACGCCGGCCGTCGCAACCCCTGACACGAAGAACTCGACGGCCCCGGTGGAAGGCAAGAACAGCTTCACCGAATCGCAAGCATAGTCGGCATCGACGGCTCCGGCGTCAACGCGCTGATGGGCCTGAAGCTCGATGACAAGGGTGTCTGGCAGGCGGTGGGAACAACGGATGTCAAGTCCGTTGCGGTCTCGCTCGATTACCAGGGCAACATCGTCACCAAATAATTGGCGCTCTTCGCCGCTCCAGGGCTTCATCGCCGAAAGCGAGGAGGTTATCGAGGAATTCAGGAATTCCCCCGCTCTCGATGCAGGCTTAATCTCTTCCGCGCAAGCTGTCGAACACTACGAAATGGCCCGCTACGGCACGCTGATCGAATGGGCGAACCAGCTGGGCCTGAAGGATGCAATACCGCTGCTGAAGGCCAACCTTGCCGAGGAGGAAGCTACCGACAAGAAGCTGACCCAGCTTGCTAAAGCGTCAGCGAACGCCAAAGGCAAAAAAGCCTCCTGAAGCTCCAGCCGTTCATTTGAGGCCACGACCTGGAGGCAACGGGTCGCTTGACCCATCCCTTGTGCTATGATGCCGGGAGGGATCGCTATGTCGAGGTGACATGGAACGAGGCCTTCGCCAAGATCGGCAAGGTGCTTCAGTCCTTGCCGCGCGACAGTGCCGTCTTCTATTCGTCCGGCCATGCCGGGCTCGAAGCCTCGTTTCTTTATGCGCTGCTGGCGCGGGTCTATGGCAACAACAACCTGCCGCAAAGCTCCAACATGTGCCACGAGACCACATCGGTCGGCCTACAAAAGGTCGTCGGGTCGCCGGTCGGAACAATCGTCTGGGATGACCTTGAAAAGGCCGACGCCTTCTTTTTCTTTGGGCAGAACCCGGGATCAAACAGTCCCCGGTTTCTTCATCCGTTGCAGGAAGCCAAGAAGCGCGGCGCACGCATCGTCACGTTCAATCCAGTGGTCGAGCAGGGTCTAGTATCTTTTGTCAATCCGCAAAGCCCCGTTGATATGCTGACGGGACGCGAGACTCAGATTTCCGACGAATATCTGCAGGTCCAGGCCGGCGGTGATATCGCTGCTATCCTCGGCCTATGCAAGGTCGTGATCGAAGCTGACGACGACGCCTTGGCCAGAGGCTTGAAGAGGATCATCGATGTCGATTTCATTTCCGAGCACACCATGGGCTTTGAGACCTTCATCGCCTGTGTACGGCAGACGTCGTGGAGCGATATCGAGCAGGAAAGCGGCCTGACGGAGGCTGCGATCCGCCGCGCCGGCGAGATCTACATCGGCGCCGAACGGGTCATCGGCGTTTACGGCATGGGTCTGACACAGCATTCGCAGGGCTCGGTCAATGTCGCGATGGTCGTCAATCTCCTTCTCCTGCGCGGCAATATCGGGCGCGAGGGAGCTGGCTGCTGCCCTGTTCGCGGTCACTCTAACGTGCAGGGACAGCGAACGGTCGGAATTGCGGAAAAGACCAAGCTCATTCCAATGGACAAACTGAAGCAGCTGTTCGACTTCGATCCACCGACTGAGGACGGCGTAACCATCGTCGATGCGGTCAAAGGACTGATGGCCGGCAAGATCAGGGGTTTCGTCTCGCTGGGCGGCAATCTCGTACGGGCCGTTCCTGACCAGAAGGCGATGGAACAGGCCTGGGCGGCGCAGGAACTGACTGTGGTCGTATCCACCAAGCTCAACCGCACCCACCTGTTTCCCGGCAAGAACGCCTATATCCTGCCTTGCCTATCGCGTGCCGAGATCGATGAACAGGCGACTGGCAATCAGACCGTCACCACCGAGGACAGCTTCTCGCATATCTCCGGGTCGATCGGAAAACGCACGCCGGCCTCAAAACATTTGAAGAGTGAGCTTGCGATCGTTGTCGGCATCGCCAAGGCGACGCTCGATTCCAACCCCAGACGGAAATGGGATGAGTGGCTTGGGGACTACGGTCTTGTGCGTGATCTAATCGAGGCGACCTATCCGAAGGAGTTCAAGGACTACAATGCCCGCATGTTTAAACCCGGTGGCTTCTACCGCGGGAATGCCGCGCATGAACGCATCTGGAAGACGGAACAAGGAAAGGCTATCTTCACCGCCCCAAAACGGTTGAACGCACTCTCCTTCGGCAACACGGATGGCCGCTTCAGGCTGGTGACCATGCGTTCCAACGACCAGTTCAACACGACGATTTATGGCTATAGCGATCGATTCCGCGGCATTGAAGGGACACGCGACGTGCTTCTGATGTGCGAGGAAGATATGGCAGTGTCGGATCTAAAAGCGCGTCAGATCGTGACTTTGGTCAGCGATTTCGAGGACGGGATCCGCCGCGAGCTCCCCGGGCTTGTGGTGACGGCTCATAACCTGCCGAGAGGAACGATCGGCGCCTACTACCCGGAAGCCAATGTGCTCAACGCCATCGATCACTATGACGAACTGTCGAAAACACCTGCATCCAAGGCCATTCCGGTTCGTATAGAAGCATAGGCGATAAAAAAATTCTCCCGCGCCGTAGATTGACACAAGATAATTTGAATGGACTGCGAAGATCAACCGCTCCGCGTTATAAGTGCCGTTTGGCCGGATCACCACCTTAATGCATCCGTCGGCCTTGTCGCGGTAGGCTTTGGGGCTTTCTTCCAGTCCGATACGGTGGGTGATCAGGAAAGAAGGGTCGATCTTGCCTTCGACGATCATCCGCATCAGCGGCTCAAGATAACGCTGTACGTGCTTCTGCCCTGTCTTCAGCGTCAGTCCCTTGCCAATAAATGAACCGAGCGGAGCAGGAACGGCGGGACCTGCGAAAACACCAGGCGATGAGACCACACCCCCGGGCCGGCAAGCGAGAATGGCTTGGCTCAGGGCGTAGGGCTATTCGGTAGAGGAAGGTTTCGTCTGGAGAGTTTCCATCACCCCGCCGGCGCCATGACTTTTCCCGTCCGACGGCCTCTAAGCGCGCAATGGACAGGCTCGGACGCATCGACATCCTTGTCAACAACGCAGCGTTTCAACGGACCTATGCCGATATCGGCGATATCACCGCAGATGAGTGGGACGAGACGTTCAGGACGAATATCTACGCGCCGTTCTTCTTGTCGAAGGCGGCCGTGCCGCATATGAAGCCGGGAAGCTCCATTATCAACACGACCTCGATCCAGTCGCGCCAACCTTCCCCGCAACTTCTTGCCTATACCTCAACAAAGGGCGCAATCTCGAACTTCACGGCAGGACTGGCAGAAATGGTCGCGGAAAAAAGGTATCCGTGTGAATGCCGTCGCACCGGGACCGATCTGGACACCGCTCATTCCATCGACAATGCCGGCAGAAAAGGCGGCAAAGTTTGGCGAACAGACCCTGCTCGGCCGGGCTGGCCAACCAGCGGAACTGGCAGGCGCCTATGTGTTGCTCGCGTCCGATCTCGGAAGCTACATGACGGGTGCGGTCATACCTGTCACTGGCGGTGAAATCATGATCTGATCGTAAGGGAGGGCGGCTTCTCAAGCGCCTTTCCCTCGGATCCATAGCAAACGGTCGCCGGCAGTGAGATAACTCGGGCGATCACTATGTTCTACCCGTTCAGCCTGAGTGCGTTTCGGGAGGCCTAGAACCCGCTCCCCCTAGCGAGCACCAATTTCGGCAACGCGCCAGCAACGGTCACGATCCCGATAGGCTGAAAGCGAAGAGCCTCCAAAACCATGTGAACTTATAGTCCAGTGCCGCAACGATCATGATGACCCAAAAGACAATGCCAAACACCTTCGCCAGGCCATCTTCGGACTCGGCCGCCCGTTCAGGGTTGATGACAGTCCGGCGTTCGTCGCGCGTGGTCAGCTCCTATCGATCCCTATCGTCTCGATCCTTGGCGTCGCGGTTCTGATCCTCCTCCGCGTCACGCTGCAGTTGTTCAATCCGCGGAACGCGCTGTTGCGCTGGATTGCTGCGATTAGTGTCTCCCCGCCTGGAGGGCTCTGAATTCTCGTCTGCACCTCTCGTCTCGCGTGACCGCGACCCGTCGGTGGTCTGCCGCTGATCACCGGGAATGTCACCGACTGCACCCTCGTCACGCCGTTCCCCGCGAACCTGCGTTACAGTCGTCCCGACATCTCGGCGGTCATCCCGCTCCCGCGATCGTCTGGCCGCCTCGACGGCTAAACGGAGCTCCTGATCCATCTCCGCGATCTCACGGACCAGACCATTCCCTGCGGCCCCGAGCTCACCGGCTCGCGCAAGCTCCAAATTCAATCCCGCCTGTAGCCTCGAATTGTCGGTCTTGTCTTCCGCTGCTTCCGCACGATCGATCCGCTCGCGATAGTGCTCGACCGCAAGCATGACGTCGTTTGCGGCTCTGACCACCTCCAGGCCATGCCGTGCTACGGCGCGATCCCAATGGTCGTTCGGCTTGTCTACCTCTTCGCGACGTCGCTCTGCTGCCTTGCTCCTGGCCTGTTCGGCATTCTCCATCAATTCACGCCGTGCTTCGACATGATCGCGAGCAGCCGCAGCGATTTCCTCGAAACTGGCCCTCTCACTTTCCGGAATGACCTTCCTGGCATTGAGCAAAGCGGCGTCCACCTGACTTTCGTATGCCGTAAACTCTTCGCGTGTCATCTGGCGCACGTCGTCAGCCTCCGAAATCATTCGGCCCAACATTACTAGATTTGTTTGATAATGCGAACCAGAAACTTCCGGCTTATGATCCCTCGCGCGAACAGGATTATGCTCTGATCTCGCGCGTTCAAGCCGAAAAGCTTGCGATCTGCTGTAGCTATCAAGGTTTTTTGCATCGACATCCGCCGCCAGATCGGACCACGCCCTACCAGCACCATCGGAATAATTTACGCTACGTTGTGTGCGCGGCGCAGCAACGCTGTCGTCTCGTTTGCCACGATAGCGCCCGTCGGCCGCGATGCTGGTGCCTTCGTGCACTGTCCGTCCCGCGCGGCTGATTGGACGGACCTGGTTTTTTGTGTAGGCTGGAGCGCTTGCCCGATCCCGCCGATCCGTCATTTCCATGTCGATCCCGTGTGCGCGTGCCTTTTCGGCCATGGCCACTCGCCACTCGCGGAACGTCCTGATGGTGGTCTCGATCCTGTCGCCGGCATCAGAGCGCATCGCGACGATCGCATGGACGTGAACATGCGGACGCTTGCCACCCGTCTCTACAGGTTTCGGATCGTGGGCCGGATCGTGCATCGAGAACGCGTAGCGATGTCCTGCAAACCGATCCGCCAGAAAATCCCGGGCGGCGGAGTGAAACGCCTGCACGTCCGTCCCTGCACGGGCGGAGATGACGACATGCATGACGTCGCGGGCTTTACGGCTATGCAACTGGCCGCGCCATCCGAGCTGAACGAGATCGCCGGCCTGCTTGGCATCCTCGATCGCTTGCCCGCTTTCGGTCCGGACGATATCGCCGCTGCGTTCCACCAGAGCGCGGACCCGGCTCGTGCCATAGTCGACGCCATTGCCATGGCCGGTAAAGCCAAACGCCGCCACGTCGCCTGTTTGCGAACCCTCACCAAGACGGTTGTGCACGATTTCCGACGATTTTCGGTCCGCCGTCAGCCGTTCGCCTGCGCTGTCTCGCAATACGGCGACACCATTCACGGAGAGGCTCCCGACAGCCTGTTTTCGATCGACCGTAAAGGCGAAGCTTCGGTCGCCGAGTGCGCGCTTCAGCAAGCCGCCTGCCAGATCATAGGGATCGGATTCGTTCGCCTGCCTTGCCTTGATCGTCATCGTGAAGGTGCCGATATCGCGGCTCTCTGCACGATTACCCATCAGGTGATCCCATTCACTCTCGACCACCGCAAGTGCATCCCGACCGCGCAACTGCTCGCCGCGCTCGTTCTCCACCGCAACGCTCCCGTCGCGCGACACATAGTTGATCATCGCGCCGAGACGGCCGCCTTCTCCAAAGGAGGCGAGCTTTACGACCGCAGGCTGGCTTCCGGACGCCAGTCCCCGGAACCGGGTCCGCATGCTCGGCTCTGCGATGAGGGCGCCTTTCCTCCAGGCCAGAGCGTCCACCTTCAACCGAATTCCGCGGCCACCTCGACCGCCCCTCGGCTCCGCTCCAGCCAATCCACCCCTGCGCCGAACCTCCTCTTCTTCCAGGCCGCGCTTGCGGATCGACCGTTCGTGCAGGATCGCAGCACGACGGCGCTCCCAATCGTTCTCGAAGGCGCCCAGAAAGAATTCCATCAGTCCACCCTCCGGTGGCGTTGCGCGCCTTGCGAGGCGTGGCGCCTCAATTCGATCAGAGCAGCCGCGATCAATTGCTGCGACACCAGCATCGTCTCGAGAATCTCGTGGTCCGGCGGCCGACCACCTCGATTCAGCTCGCGGCCGACCTGGTTGAGATTGATGCCAATTGCGCGGATATCAAAAATGAGCACTTCGAGGACAGCGCGATCGTCCTCAGAAAAGAAAGGCCGAACACCCGCACCCTCGAGCGTGAGGCATCGAAGAAAGCCCGACACGGTCATATCAGCCGCCGTTGCGGCAGAAGTAATCGCGGCGAGTTCACTTGCCGAAAAGCGCGCGTGCACCACCCGTTCTCTCGGCTCACCCCTCGCCTTGGCTGGAACGACTGGGCCTGTTTTTCCCCACATCGCAACCCCTCTTTAAAGCGCCGCAGGCGTCATCGACGGCTCGTCCGTCGATCGTCAGCAAATTTGTATCACAAAATTGCGTATCCTGCCAACCATAACATTACGCATTTTAGTATCGACATCAATTCCGCTCGTTCGGCGGTTATCCTTCATTCATCATGCCGCTGTAGCTCGCAACACCATTGAACCTCGACACACCACGACCGAGGCAAAGCAGCGTATCGAACCATTTATCGGTCGTTTCGTGCATATAATCAATGGCTCCGCACATTCACTCGGTGTATTCACTCGCTGTGAAAATGCAGAATGATTGAAGCATGCAGCCGTCCGATCCCAGCGATTGAACACATGAAGGGTGACTTGACCGATGACCCTTATCGAATAATATTTGTTCACAGCACTGAACGATGGAGCTCTAAGTCCTGAGCTTCGCAGATGCATTGGAGATGAACGTGGCACGGATCTACTCGACCGTCAGCAACAAGGGTGGCGCTGGAAAAACCACGCTGGTCACGCTGATTGCTGGAGAATATGCGCTTAGGGGAGAACGGGTCCTGTTGATCGACGCCGATCCCCGTCTCAACCTGTCGGGATGGTGGAAGCTCTGCCGCAGCAAGGACAATGTGCCCGACAATATCAGCGTCACCATCGCCGCCTCGCGACGGACGATCGAGGCCGAGATCGCTCGGCTCGGTCAGGAGTTCGACCTGATCATCATCGATGCGCCGGGTGTCGACAGCACCATCCAGGAGACGATCATCGGCTCGTCCGAGCTCGTCCTTTCGCCGGTGCAGCCCGGCATCAAGGAGATCGAGGCGGCCGGGCAGACCGTCGCAGCCGTCAACCAGTTCAACGATCGGGCGGGCGCGAACATCCGCCACCTCAACATCAGGACGCGCATCACGCTTCCGGCCCGTAATCTCGAAGCCTATCGCTATGTCCGTCCATTCGTGGCCGGGTTACGAGAAGCCGGCTATCAGACCGCATTGCTCGACACGGAACTGTTCGAGCGCAACGTCTATCGGGAAATCCAGAACGGTCTTGGCACGTTGCAGATGCAGCCTTTGACCGACCCGGTCAAAAAAGCCCGCTACGAGGTGCAGAGCCTTGTCGACGAAATCGAGAGCAAACGGCCTGGTGAGCCTATCGCCGCGAAAGATGTCGCGGCATGAGCAAGGCCAATTTGGCGCTGGGCGACTTCATGATTGCCGGCAAGTCCACCGCGAGAAGCGAAGCGTCGCCTGAGGCCATCAAAGAGGGCGAGCCGGATAGCATGGGACAGCGCGATGCGGAGGCCGATGCGTTTCAACCGTCGGAACGCGCAAAAGATCAGCCGCTTCTGAGCAAAGCCTCGGCTGGAGACCGTGACCGACGGGCCCGCGACCGTGCAATCGCCCAGGACGAGGTTCGCAACAGCTTAAAGAACCTGAAGCGGGCCAAGCAACGCGAGGTCAAGTTTTTCGTAAACGTCGCCCTTGACCAAGCGACGAAAGCGCGCCTCAAGCGCGCAGCCGACGAGAACGATATCAAGATGGCAATCGTCATGAGGGCCGCCATCGACTTCTACCTGAAGGAGAATGGATATTGACGGCCGCCTCAGAAGGGCGGCTCGGCTTCGATCGTGCCGTCGAGCTCGGCGATGACGATGGCGAGTTCGGCGCGTGCCAGCTCGAGTTCGGCTTCGATCGCGCGGCGCTCCTCCAGGGTGGGAGCGCTCATCGCTTCCAGGCGAAGTTCTTCGATGTGGTCTTCGATTGCCATCGTCATCATCGTCTCCTTGACGTTTGTGAGAGATGACGGCGGCACGCAGGGCGGGGAAAGTCAGGTCAAGGCTCGTGGAACACGACCGGCGGAGCCGGCGCGCGGAGGAACCGAATTTGTTGGAGCGGAGTGAAACGCAGCGGAGAGAAATTTGGAGGGGCCGCGCGGCCTTGAGCTGGGTTTGCCCGTCCGGCACAATCGGCCGGTCTGAACAGACAGGTTTACCTCTCGCGTGGCACCCCCAACGACCGCTGCGGCGCGCTCGGCGGGAACATCAGGCATGAGGAAGTTCCTTTTCGACACCACTGTCTGCGTGGAGGATGGCGACGACTTTGTCGATCGGCTGGCGCGCGCCTATCGCGAGAAAGTCCGCCCTCAATGCTTGTGCTGCGACCCGGCCGTTCCGATGTATATCGCCGACATAGGCGACCAGCTGGTGATCAAGCGAATGCCGCTGACCGGCGGCAGACATGATCCGGCCTGTACGTCCTACGAACCACCCTATGAATTGTCGGGCCTCGGGCCGTTGATCGGTGGCGCAATCAAGCTTGATCCATCGGCGGGCACGACCGCGCTCAAGCTTGACTTCTCATTATCGAAACGCGGGTCGACTGCGAGGGACGAGACGGGCGCGAGCCCGGCTGACCGCGTCAGGAACGAGAGCAAGAAGCTGTCGCTGCGGGCACTGCTGCACTTCCTGTGGCATGAGAGCGGCCTGACCGAATGGACCGGCCACTGGTCGGGCAAACGGCACTGGTGGCAAGTCTACCACCACCTAACGGAAGCCACCCGGCTCATGGATGTCAGGGGCGAGACCTTGGCCGAAAGGTTGCTCGTACCCGAACCGTTCCGGGCCGACGAGAAGACCGCGATCGAGCAACGAAGGGCGCAAAAGCTTGGCCAGCTGTTTCACAAGACGAATGGACCGAACCAGCTGATGATGCTGGTCGGCGAGATCAAGGAATTCGCGGACGCCCGCCATGGCAGGCAGGTCGTGATCAAGCACATGCCGGGCTTCCGGCTCTGTCTCGAAGAACCGGCATGGCAGTCTCTCCAGCGCCGATTCGAGGCCGAGCTGATGTTGTGGCAGAGCACCGAGGCATCGCATCTGATGGCGATCATGACGATCGGCGGCACGCCGGCGGGCATCACCACCATAAACGAGATCGCCTTGATGACAGTCACCGAGCAATGGCTACCAATCGAAAACGCCTATGAGCAAAACCTCGTCGAGCGCCTTGCTCGACTGCGCTCGAAATCCGTGAAGGGGTTGCGGTTCAACCTCTCCCGCACTCAGCCATTCGCCAATGCGACCCTGCTGGAGACGAAGCCCCTGCCCTATGCGCTGTTTATTGTTCCACCGAATGTCGATGAGAACTTTGAAACGGCGCTTCAGGATATGATCGGGGCTCGCCCGGATCTGACACCGTGGATCTGGCGGGTCTCCGATGGCGAGATGCCGAGATTGCCGGGGGCCGGCAACAATGAGTGAATGCAATGGGCGGGCCGGCGACCTTACGCCGTTTATTGAGGAAAAACATTCGGGCGGAAAGATTAGGAGACGGGATCGCGAGGAGGCCCGGCGGCACTCGGCACCCTGCCGACTGCGAAGTAAAAATGGACGTCATTCTTCCGGCGCGCCGTCGAGCAGGCCGTCGTAGACTTCCAGCAAGGCGTTGGTGATCGCCTGGCCGAGCGCATTTCCGGCAGCGCGCACGTCGTCCTCGGAGCCATCCCGCGCTGCTCTCGCCAGCTCGAAACCTTGTTCGCTGACGATTAGCTTGGCGACCTCGATCGCCCACTGGGCGAAATCGCCGCGATTGTCGATACTGATTGCATCATTCATGTTGGCCTCCCTGTGAACGTGGCGATGATCTAGCCCTTCCTTGATTGAATGACCAGAGCGCGCTCTTCATCTGTTCTCTGTCAACAAACTTCTGGGGAACAGCGAGAGGATCGTCACCTGAAACGGACGAAACCGCATCGCGGGTTCGGTGCGCTTGCCCAAAGCGCCGTGCGGTAAAGCCCCCCGCCCATCGCAAGACATGGCAATCCATTAGCGACAGGAATCGAACCTTCCTGACCGATTCAAAACTCTCGTTGGACGTCGGGTTCCCTGACTGCGATTCTTCGCGCATGTCATTTATCCCTACCGCCTTTACTGTCAGCGTGTCGATCGCTCTCGCAACATGGCGCGATACTACGCGCTGTCGATCCAGCCGACCTTGTTCGGCGAGATCGCTGTCGTGCTGCTGGGGCCGTATCGGCGGGCAGGGAGAGAAGTCAGAGATCTTTGCTACGGAGCGCGAAGCGGCGGCGCATTTCCTCGACATCGCCCGTCTGAAGCGACGGAAAGGCTATAAGCCCGTCAAAACCGATGAGAAACTGTGGAAATCCGGGGTTTCTCTCGAATAGATCGGCGGCGCGTCGATGACAGGCCATGTTCAAGATGCCGGGGATTTTGCTAGGAGATTCCGTATCGATTTCGATGCGGAGACTAGACATGACGACCACCAACGAAATTGCCGACAAGATCGCGGCGGAACACAGCCTAACCAAGGCGCAGGGCAAGGCCATCGTCGAGGCGGTGATCGCCTCGATCACCGCCGCTGCAGTTGCCGGCAACGAAACCTCACTGCCCGGCTTTGGCAAGTTCAAAGTAAAGGCCACGCCAGAACGCGAAGCGCGCAATCCCGGTACCGGCGCGACGATCAAGGTCGCCGCCGCCAAAAAGCTCAGCTTCCAGCCTGCCAAGGCCCTGAAGGATGCTCTCAACAAGTGACATGGCGAAAGCCCAGCTCGGATCGAGCGGGGCTTTCGACGCATTCTTCAGCGGCGCGTGTTGCGCGACCAGATGAGCTGCAAGCCCTGCTGGCCCTGGACTTCGGTCAGTGTTGCGTAGATCGGTGCTGCGAAGCTCGGATCGTCAAGCTTGATGGAAATGTAGTCGCGGTCGCTTTCGCGCGCCTGCTTCTGCCAGCCGGCGCCGAATTCGACGTTGCCGGCGAGAACCCGGAAATCCGGTGCCTCGTCAGAGGAGCGCTCGACGCGGATGATCTTGGCCTTGACGTTGAGGTTGAGCGTCTTAATGGTGCCGGTGAAGCCGCCTTCAGATGCGGTGAACGTGCCGATAGTTGCCATTGTCGTGATCTTATTCAGTTGATCGGGCCGCGCCCATCGCGGCCTCGATGGTTGTCGATGAGACCGGCAACGAGCGGACCGCACCCGAAGGGCCGTAACGAAGTGAAGGATGGCCTTGGGCCGAGGCTTTCTTGTTTCGCGAGGAATGGCGGCTGATCCGGGGTCCCCGCTTGACCCGTCAAGCGGGGTGGTCGTCGCCAGGGGAAGAAAACGAGCCGGCCGTTGCGGGAAACGATCGAGCCGAGCCCGCGAGGCGATTTCCGGTCAGACAAACCCCATCGAGACCGCGGGGGTGAGCCCACAGAAAGACAAGACGCGACACCTGGTAACCGCTGCTCGGCCACGACGTCTCTAACCGGGCTTCGCGCATCTGTGCGACACCGGTCAGATCAAGGCCTGATTGTGGTGCGATCGCCTGGGCAGCTTGAGAATGTTGGGTGATGAAGGTCGAGGGCGCAACAACACGGAAGGCCTAGCTCCCTCAAGACCGTGACACGGCAACCAGCCGGCGGCTTGCCGTTTGTTTGACGACGCCGGCAATTTTCCGGAGGAAGGCCGGACCGAAACTGCCCATCGGTACGTCAAGAATGACAAAGCAGGGAGGATCGAGGCCGGCCCGGCGACATTCAATCTGGCTGATTGCTAAAAAAAAAGACGGTCATCGGTCGGAAGCCGCGAGGTGATCGCAAACAGGAATACGACGCCTGGAACGGCGGCCGTACGGACGACGACACAGACCGGGCGGGCCTTCCGGCCGGTCTCTTCGCCGGCATCCGCCTGACGTTTCCAAAGATAGTGAAAACGAACGACGTCTCCCGCGTCAAACATGACCGTCCTCGAGCAGCGCATCGAGACCGGTCATCAGTTCGGCATCGACCGTATCGGGTGCGTCCTCGAGGCTATAGGCGGCGGTATGGGAGCGGCCGAGCAGTTTGCGGTATTGCTCGGCCGCGAGAATGACGAGCTTTCTTTGCCACGCTTGGTCAGCGTCACCGGTTCGATCAGTGCGGCCTCAAGGATCTCGCCCGAGGCCCGGTTCATGTCGGAGAAGGAAAACAGTTCCATCGGCGCCTCCATTCAAGTACGTAAAACACGTATTCTATGCGATTTATGCAAGTCGGTTCGCATCGGAAACCGACTTGCAGCAATAGCGATTGTCAGGCAGCGACCAAGCTGCGGTCGGGCCGCAGATCGTGCAGATAGCCGACAGCCCGTTGCGCCTGCGCCGCTGCCTGGACGATGAACCGCTTGTCGTTCTTGAGGACCGCCAGCCAGGATGCCAGATAGCTTGCATGATCCGCTCTCGGTTCGAGCTCCGGCACCAACCCGAGGTCGGCCGCAAGAAAGACGGCACCCAGTTCGGCGATCAGTTCTTCGCGAGCCCGCTCCGAACGATCCTTCGCATAGCGGGACAGATCGCGATTGAGCCTGTGGGCCGCTCCCGCCCAATGGATCTCCTCATGGGCAAGTGTCGCATAGTAGCTTTCGATGTCACGAAACGCCTCGATCGGCGGCATCTGGATGATGTCCGCTCCCGTCGCATAAAATGCCTGATTGCCGCCGTGACGGATGACGGCACCGGTTGCGCGGAAAAAAGCGTCGGCTTGCGCAAGCCGTTCGATGGATTTTACGGGCGGTGCGTCTTGCTGTGAGCCGTATTCTTCGGGAAGGCCTTCGAGCTGCTCGAGATTGAAAACCATGTAGGCTTTCAGGAACGGAATGTTGCGTTCGACGTCCTCGCCATTGCCGTCCGTCTCCGTTTTCTTGATGCGATTGGCGTAGACGACCATCGAGCCGGTCTCGCCCTTGCGGACGTTGCCGCCGAGCTCGAGCGCCTGGCGAAACGTCATCCACATCGTCGAACTATAGCCGCGGGTCGTGGCTTCGGACCACAACAGCAGGACATTGATGCCGGAATAGGGTTCGCCGTTGAAGCGAAGCGGTCGAGAAACATGCCGGCCGACATGGGCGGTACTCCATGGCTGCACCCAAGGGCGCACGCCCCTTTCGAGCTCGGCGATCATGATATCTGTGATGCGCGAATAGACGTCGGGTCGCGCGACATTGGTCTTGGCGGTGTTCTTCATCGTGTTATCCTTCCAATTTTTCTGACCGCGCCGATCGCGGTCCGTCACGGCGGTCGACCAGCGCGTCGGCGGAGGTGGCGCACCCGGCCGCGATGCGTCGTGTCATCGAGGGCTTGGTGGCCGGGCCGAAACGGCAGTGGAGGACGGCTTGCCCGTTGCGCCGATCCGCTCCGCCTTCGCGCTAGACCGCGATCCGGGACGGGCCGCGATCGGCGGGAGCGCCGCGGCTGCGAATGAAAAAAGGCCGGCATTAAGCCGGCCGTCGGGGCTGCGGAGCGAACTTGTCCTGCCGCCTTCAATCGAAGGCGGACATCTGCAGCGAGGCCGCCTTCTGGTCGAGCGAGGCAGACGGTGCTGTCGCGCCCATCCGCTCATAGGGTTTCCAGGTCTCGCCGGTGATCTCTTCATAGGCACGGAAGGCGCCTTCGGCGGCCATCCGCAGCACGTGGGCCTGCAGTCCCATGTCGGCGGCAAATTCCCGCTTGCGCTGCGCGCGCCCGTCGAAGCCGACCGGACCGTCGAGATCCTCGTCGCGAAACTCGTTGGCGAGCTTGGTGGTGAGATCGCGTGCTTCGGTCACCGAACGGCTGTAGAATTGGCCGGCGCCATAGGCCGAACCGATAAAGGAACCAACCATGCGCTGCATGTGGATCTGCATGGCTTTCTCGCCGAGACCGTCCTTCAGCGCTTCGGCGCTGTCGAGCAACTGATGGCGGTGGAGCTCGCGAATGCCGTCGCTGTCAATGACGGGAAGGCCGTAGCTTTCGGAGATGCGCAGAGCCTGAGCGCTGTCCGGGCAAGCGTGGCGGACCATGTCGAGGGTGGTGGCGCGCTGGGCTGCGGGGCGGGCTTTTGTGGAACGGTTGAGCGATGCCATGATCTGATGTCCTTGTCTGTTCGGTTGAGCAAAGCCCGAGGGTCCGGTCATCCGGTGCTGTTCCTCGGGTGCGGTCGACACGAACCGCGCAAGCGGCC
The DNA here is from genome assembly GCF_019430945.1 of Neorhizobium populisoli. Lineage (GTDB taxonomy): Bacteria > Pseudomonadota > Alphaproteobacteria > Rhizobiales > Rhizobiaceae > Neorhizobium > Neorhizobium populisoli. Next base: position 81,344 of record NZ_JAHYCB010000015.1, read on the forward strand.
CGGCCCAAGGCCAGGCCGATGCGCGCAAGCAAGGTGGGGTTGCGGAGGCCGCGGACCCCCTTAGGCGGTCTTGCGGAAAACGCGGCCGCGCCTTGCGGAGCACGCGTCGAGACTGCCGCTCTGCGGCGCGGTACGCGGCCTTTGACCGGGACGCGACCGGTTCAGACCGCAGCAAGACCGAGGGACTGCGCGCGATGACGGCTCCAGATCTCCGCTCCTCCGAACAAAGGGCAACGGGCACGTCGCTCGGATCCTGCCTTGCGACCGCCCCGGTCGTGGCGCGGCAGACGATGATGCCGCCGCGCCCGCTTGGCTGTTACGAACCGCTCCAGCCAACGAAGCTCGACGGTCCGTCGTAGGCGCGGTCCCGCTCCTCGTCGATCACGAATCCATAAACGCCGATGTCGTATCGGTCTTCCGCAACGAGAAACTGACGCTCGACAATGTCCTGGGCGGGGCCGGCAATACGGCCTCCGCGCCTGCCGCCGCGCGTCGCGATGCACTGGACAAATCCGGGATGCTGGCTCGACAGGATCGCCGCAATGACGACCCATCGATCGGCGTTGTCCGCATCGAAGCGTTGGCGGTCCCTGCCACGCGACTGGCCGGGTTGAAGAGCTGTGCCGTGATTGACTTCCCAGGCGTCAGGATAGGAGTGCCGAAGCGTGTCGTCGGCATGACGGCCCTCCAGATCAGTGAAGAGTTCCGGAAATGCGATCGCGACGGCGGACCAGGCGCAATCCTCCTCGTAAAACCCGTCCTCGGTCCGCACCAGGTCGAGGATTGCCGCATTTCGGTCCGGTGTCAGCGCAAAGCCTCCATGGCTTGCCGTCTGGTGGGAAACGATACCGTCGGCGTAGGCGACGGCAACCTGCGAACGGCCCTAAGGTGTTGTGACCCCGCTCGGGATCGACCGGCGATCCATGCCCGCGAGTTGCCGGCGATGGACCGCCCACTCCTCGACTACCTCGCGAAACCTCTGCTCGTCGAAAGGGTCGCTCCTACCATTTTGAAAATCGGCGGCAACCCAGTCTTCGATCGGGCCTCGCAGCCCCCAGGCTTTGGCCAGATGATGGCCGGCCTCCTGCGGGATCATCACGAACGCCTGTTCGCCAACGCGAGCCGCGAGCCATCCCTCGCGGGTGCGGCCGTATCGTGGGTTCGACAAAGTGGACATGTTCTTCTCCTGTCCGGATCTTCGAAAATAGCGCCGCCGGACGGGTGTCTAGCGGCGCTTCGGCGAGACAAGGATGGGCGGCTGTTATTCCGCGGCTTCTCGGCAATCGCTCTCGATCTCCTCGGCGCCCGCCGGCTCATCGGCGACCCATGGTTCGCCGACCTCCGGCTCGACCGGACGATCGTCGCTGCTCTTGGTAATCTCAATGTCCTGGGGTGCAGCGGCGGCATCGGCCTTGGCGAAGGCGGCGGCAAAGGCTGTGACCTCCCGTTCATCGGGCGCGATCAATGCGGCCGGGTGAACAGAGCGGCTTTCGGCAAAATGCGCGACGAGGGCGGCGCGGGTCTCCTTGACCTTGGCTCCCGTCTCGACACCCGCCTCACCGGCTGCCGTTTCCAGGGCGTTACGCGACAGGCAGGACAGGAATTCGTCGGTGGCTGTGTTGACCAAGAACTGGTCGGCGCCGATCGTATCGCCGGCGATGCCGCCATCCGGATCGAGCCGGACGACGGGCGCCTGCACGACGCCGATCGCCTTGATCGAAGCGCATAAAAGCGCATCGGGCTGCGGCGAGGATTGCGACCGGCGGGATCGGTCGGGATTTTCCTTCAGGCTGCGCGGATCAACTGAGATCAATTGCATGGGAGATGTCCGTTTGAGTTGGCGGACAGGCTGTCCTCTTTTCTAGTCTTCTTCTCGAAGACACCTTCCGGACCGCCGGCCCGGCTGATGGCTGCAATTGCGATCAAGCGTGGCCGGGCTGCGCTCCGGCGGGGCGCCCCGCCCTGCAGCGGAGCGCGGACCTGCCATGCGGTGATCGCGCTAGCGCGTCAGCACCAGCCATCAGCCGGGCCTGCGAACCCTCCAAAATCTCTCCTTTTTTTGATTATTCCTTCGAAGCGCCGATCGCGCCCACCGGGCGCGCGGGTCTCCTCTCGGCCGGCGCGGTCATCGCGGACGAGGGCGATGAGCCGCAGACGAGAGATTGCCGGTCGCGTGCTCGCGAAATGGAACGCACGCGGCTTCTCGCTGGAGGCGGTTCCTGACCTTGTCGAACTGTGGATGGCCGGTGAGATCGATAGCGCCGAAATGTATCGCCGCTATCTGGCAGCGCTGCAGGCGCAGGCGGCTGCGCGCCACGCTCGAAGGGGTGAGGAAGCGCCTGAGCGTTCCGGCCTCACGACGTTCGGGGCCAATCCAGACGCCATGCCGGCGACCGCGACGGCTCCGTCTGAGCCCGCCGGCTGATCCGACCGGGGTCGGCGTCACAGCGCAGGCAATTGAGCGACAATGAAGCGTATCGGAGCTTTCAGCATAGCGCCGCGCGGTTCGCGCGGGAAAGCGGGAATTCGCGTCCTGTGTCGGACGTGAACCGAGGGCAGCCGCAGGAGCTTCAGCATAGCGGTCCGAAGGAGAAGCGGGACCGACTGCCTCACGGCCGACACAGTCCGCTCGAGCAGACCGCGGGAAAAACTAGAGACAACCGCATGCATCGTCGAGGGGACAAATGGCAGGTCTGCCGCGGGCGGCCCGCAGGCGCGGGTTCGCGTTGGGCGCCTCCTCACAGAAACAGGGAGCAAAGACGGCCTTCAACTCGACCGCCCCGGTCGACGTCAGGCCTTGCGGGCTGCGTCGACCGACCACGCGCCGCTGCCGGCGATGAAGAGATCAGGAAGATGAAGCAGAACAGGATCGCCGCCTCCCCTTGGTTGACGGCCGGATAAAATGCCTTCGGCGCATGTCCCATGAAATAGGCAAAGGCCATTTCGCCAGACAGCAGGAAAGCGACGGGGCGCGTGAACAGGCCGATCGCGATCAGGGCGCCGCCGAAGACTTCCAGGCAGGCTACGACCATCAGCAACGGCGGCAGGTTGCCGTCGCCTCCGGCGGGAAAACCGAAAAGCTTCATCGTGCCGTGCTCGATGAAGAGGAGGGCGGTTATGATCCGCAGCAGCGCCAGCGCGTGCGGTCTATATCGGGAAAAACGTTCTAAGGACTGCACTTCAACCTCATGTCGTCAATGTTTGACGCGAGGACGGATATCGCCGGAAGTGCCGCTTTTGCAAATTGACTCAGGAGCGTTAGAAATCACACCGGATTGAGCAGAGATTGACCACCCGTTCTGGAAACAGTGCCTTCACGATCACGGCGATTGCCTGACAATAATGAGGCAGCCCCGACAAAGCATCGGGCGCCCCACGTAGCGCTCAAGCCACTCGACGATCTTCATCGGCGACGTCTTCCTCTTGCGTCGCCGCAGCCATGAAACTCGGCTGCGCGTGCTCCAGATATGATCGAGCTTTTCGCACGGCTCATGAGCCGGACCTCCACGCTTTTGCGCTGTATGATCCCAGCCCGCATGCGGTCGATTGAGGCGCGGTCGGAGACATCGCAGTAGCCGTGGAAGTGACGCAGGCCGCCGCTCAGCCGCAGCTCGAAGGAGACGCGGGCGGCGATGAACTCGCGCAGTGCGAAAAGGTCGCCGCGGAAGAAGAGAGGTGGCAGGATCTCAAACATGCGGTCGTGGTCGCCCTCGCTACCCTCGAACCACTCGCCGCTATAACGGCTGCCGCTGGCGCTCTCGTCGTCGGCGGGTGCCTGGGCGTGACGGTTGAAGAGGGCATACATCCGCTGGCGGGCGGCGACGCCCTCGAAGGTCTTGCGCGGTTCGGCGGCGACGATCGGAATAGGAGAGATGGGTGCTGCTTTGGGATGTGGCCGAAGGGTGGCGTATTGACCTCCACCTCTGTCCTTTGATCACCTCTCCCCCGCGGTCGCCTTGGCACGAGCATGTCAGGGGCCGCGGGCGGCGGGCGAAGCTTACCCTTGACGCGGTCGCACCGCATGCGGCAGCCCGTCTCCTTCCCGTCTTTCCTTCCATTCCTCATTCCAGTCGACCGCCTTCGGTCGCAGCCGCCGAAAGTCGGCGCCGGCTTGGTCGGCCAGATGGCGCAGTCGGTCTGCGTAAACGTCCCCTTGCGGATCGGCATCGGTTGCCGCCACAAGGAGACGGTTGGCGGCGACGATCGCGATGGCGTGCGCGGTCGTCGGTGACCATCCGCCGCCGGTGCTGGTATAGAGCGTGTCGGAGCGGACCGCTTCGAGTGCGGCCAGGCTCAGGGCATCGACCGCCGCCTCGGTGATACAGACGCGCGGTGCGGACCGATCGCCGAAACGAAACAACGACTTGAAGCCGCCTTTGGCGAATCCGCGCCAGTCGGGACCGCGCTCCTCCCAGCCCGACAGGGTTGCGGTCTCGTCGTCATGGCGAAACCACGCGCTGCCACAGGGTCCCTGCCGGATCAGGCCGGCGCCGGCCGCATGCAGCAGCACGGCGCGTGGCAAGGCCCTCGTCTCTTCCAGATAGATCGTCGCCGGCGAGCCCGGGCCAAGCGCCGGACGGCGCGCCCAACGTGCGGCGACCGGCATCGGATCGGTGCGGCGGGCCGGGAGCCGGGCCACGACCTGAAAGTCCCGGACGCCGGCGAGCGCGCCGAGATGCTTAAGTGCAGCCGGAAAACTTACCCGCTCGATCAGACGCACCAGCGAAAACACGTCGCCTTTCATCTCCGACAGCGGATCGAACCAGCCGGCCCCCTGATGGGTGACGATCAGGATCTCGCTGCCGCGCCGGAACTTCTGCGCGCCGCGGCTGCTTTCCCTGATATCGAGGGCAAAGCCAGCCTGACTCAGCACCAGCGCGCAGGACACCCTGGCGCGCAATTCCTCTATTCTTTCCCTGTTCATGATTTTCTCCGATTGCCCTTCTCACGATGGAGGTCTGGCCAAAACCCGGGCGCGAAGGCCTGGGCTGCAAGGGCGCGGTCGCGGGACTGATGGAACGAGAAAACGGTCCGCGGCGAAGCTTCCCTTGCGGCCAAGATGCCGCAAGCGCCAAACGCGTCAGGGATAGAAGCCTTTCCCAAGAGCAAGACGGTGCGGCAGCACCGGTTTGCGCGCAGCCGACAGCCCAGGCCGCCAGGCGACACCGATCCTCAACCGGGCAAGAAGCACAGCGGCGCATATCTGCGCAGAGCCTCTGTCTCGATCTTGTAGACGGCCGCATCGTCCTGCACCTCCCGCGGGCCTTGTATGACGCATGGCAGCCTACCGTCGTCGAAACCGGCCTTCCTTCGTCGTCGGGCACCACCGCTTCGCCATCGAGGATGGCGGTCCCGAAGGGCCGCTCGCTGGCGGCGGTAACGATGGCCGGAAAGCGATCCCTACAGTCGTGCCCGCCACGGGTCAGGAAGCGCACCGCGCCGTGCTCGACATGGATCGCCAGCCGGTGGCCGTCGAGCCTGACCTCGTAGAGCTAGCGCGCTCCGGCGGCTTATCTTTCAGGAGTGCCATGCAGGATTCGGCCGGCAAACCAGGCCGGTCACAGCAGCAAGGGCTTCTCGGCGACGGTCTTCTTTTTCGACCAGAGTTCGGTCGTGCGGTCCATGGCGAGCAATTCCGGCGGAAACGTCCGCTCCTCAAATGCCCGCGCGTCGTCGAAGCTTCCGTGCAGCCATTGCTCGTATTCGTCCTTGTGGAGCAGGACGGGCATGCGGTTGTGAACAGGCTCTATCGCCTCGTTGGCATTGGTCATGCCCCCGGAATATAAGGGATCCATTGGTCGCTGACACGCCACAGGCCAGCCCAGGCGAAGATCGGGTCGTCCCGAAGCGAAAACCAGGTCCGCGTCATGCGTCCCTTCGGCCCTTCGGCTTCGGCCAAAATGCCTCAGCGGGATCAGGCACCGTGCCTGCGGTTTGCGGGCCAAGCCGCCCACATCCTTCCCCGAGATCGGCAATGTTGTTGACGGGTTTGGATTTCGCCTCGGGCTTCATGTCTTTCAGACGGAGCAAAAACCCCAACACCATCGACCGCAGCTCGCGCACAGCCTCGGTGACGACCATACCGGGCGTCCCCGGATAGACCTCTTCCGGAGCATTCGATGCCATCGGGTTCGGCACGCCTAAATGGGCGGCGACCTCGACTGCCGATTTGCGGACGGTATAAAGGTTGCACATGCGGTCTTCCTTCAGGTTGGCTAGGCTATCACAACATAGAGCGGCTCGACGGGCGGAGAATCGCGCCTCGCGGTGGAGAGCCGCTCTGCCAGCGGTCGCGGGTCTCAAGCACGTCGAGGTCCTCGGAACGCATGGGATCGCGAAACTGGAACCTAATGACCTCTTGGATGTTGCCATGGAGCCATCGTTCATATTCTTCAGGCTTCAAGAGGATCGGCATGCGGTCGTTCAACGGCCGGACTCGCTCGTTCGCCTCCCCTGTCATCCCCGCGAAAGCGGCTCCAAATTCCGGCGTATTCCTGCAGAAGCCAGCCCAGGCCAAGAGCGGCTGCCGATTGAGGCTGAACCACGTCCTCGTCTTCTCACCCTTGCGGCCGTCGGGATTGGCGAAATGGGTGATCGGGATCAGACAGCGATACCGGGGATCGACGACCGTGCGTTCCCACATCGGGTTCGTCAGATCGGCGACGAGGCCGAGCCGTGTCGGCGGACCGTCGCGCGTCTTTCGCGGAAAACCCCACGGTATCGATTTCAGATTACGAAGGCCGTTCTTCTCAAACACGATGAGGCCCTGGGTCCCCTCGATCGTTTCGCTCGGCACATCGAAGGAGGCCGGAACGTCGATGCCGAAGTGCTCGACGATCTCCTCGATGCTTTTCGTGACGGCGAAGAGGCGGGACATCGTGTCGGTTCCTACTCCCGGCCTGCTTGATGGAGAATGCGAAGCCGCATGATTTCTCCGGCCAGCATCAGCATCCCCGCACTGACGAGGACATCGACCGCGTCTTCTTGTCCTGCCAAACGCGCCAGCGTCGGCATGTCCGACATGAAGCCTGGCTGAAGGGCGAATGTGGTTCCGTTCAAACGAAGCAGTTCCTGCTGTGCGTGAACGGTCGCGATGCCGCGGTCGATCAATCGGCGGCGTTTGACGGGCTTGATCGCGCGCAAGGTATTCGCCGCTTCGACCAGTTCAGAGATGAAGTCCGTCGTGGTCGTAATGCCTTTGGCTCAAAGGTTGGTTTTCGCATCTCGATGCCAGAGCATAACCCAACGCCCGTTGCTTTCCGAATTGAATTCCTGGGGCCGGGTGCCGAAATCGGCGCTCACTTACCCCTGTCGGATAGAGGATTGCCGAACAGATCGGTCGGAGGAGTGCTTTTCACATCCGCCTTCAGGTCACTCACCCTCCCCCCGAACGAGCGGGCGCTATTGGGCTTACCGCACCAGAGGGCGATCGCGATTTTCTCCCCCGCCTTTATGTCTCGGTGCGCGATCAGATACCCTTGGTGATCCGGCGCGGCCTCACGTCCCATTTTTTCGTTTTCGAAAAGGCATACCTCGCCCGGCTTCGCTTCGTAGCCCATGTCGTCCTCCGATGGTTTAAACAGAAGAAGAAGGGCTCAAAAAAGTCCGAGCCCTGAAATTCAGTCGCATCGTTGGCTACGCCGAATTTGAATCTATGGACGCCTCAGGCATCCAGCGGCTTCAACATAGCCTTCAACTCATCGGGTTGCCGCACTCCGAAGAGATACCAGTTGACCAGATTATGAGCGTAATGCTCGGCGTCGGGATGCTGAAGGGTAATGTTGCGCTCTTCGCATACCTGCTCGAGGACCTGCCGTAGCAGCGACAAATCCTTGGGCTCGAGCGTGTCGTAAGAAGCGAAAACCATATTCCCCATACCTTCGACGCCGCAAATAGCCATTTTAGGATTTACTGGCATCTGTGAACTTTCGTAGGCGATTTCGCATGGTGCGAGAGCCAGCAGACAGGGCCGCTGATGAGCCTCCAGGAACTCGAGCTTGATCGAATACTCGCTGAGATCGGCCCGGCTCCGCGACGATCAGCGGCAGCGCGGCCGCTCTCGTGGCAGCTCAACCCGGCGCTGCTATTGCACGGATGGCATCGGTGGTCTCGCAAAAGCATGGCGGCAATACCGACCTGTCGATCGAGCGTCTCGACTCCCTTCTTTCGCAGTTGAAGAACGCACCGAGAGCGGCAGGTAGCATCGACTGTTCTGATCGATGCATATCGTCACGATTCCAAAGCGGCCGAGAAACGCGCGGCTCTCATCGATGCGACGCGCGAACCATTGGCGTCCGCTCATCTGCTGATCGAATTGCTGGAATCGATGGAAGATGCTTCCCATAAGGTCGCCGACCATGTCGCAAGTGATTTCGGCGGCGGGGTCAAACTCATCTGCGCGGCATTCCGGGCAGTGATGATGGCGGTCGAAAACAATCTGCGCGACGATGACGCCGAGCAACTCCGGGAGCGCACCACTTCCAATCATTCCAGCCTCGTCGCCCGGTTCGATTTGGTCGGAAAAGCATTGCGACGAGCAGGATCGACCTAGGCTCGCTGTCGTGCAGCCTGGCGCCCAATCTGTATCGTGTCGGAACTCCTAATGAGAGAGGCCGTTTCGATGGAGACGCAACTCAGGGAGATCGACATGTCTGACAATGACGAAAAGACCGTGATGACCGCTTCCGGCAACAAAGTCGACGAGAGCTTGTCGACGAACCCTGGACGGTCTCGCGACATGAATTCTGATCAGCGCCGGGAACTCGAGGAACTACGAGCCGAGCTCAAGTATCTTCGCAGCGCAGTCAGACGCCCGGCGCTGGCCAGATCGACATCAAGCGTCGCAGGCGTGGCCTCGGTGCGCGAGGAGGTGGAGCACCAAATCAGGCTGCAGCCTATCGCGTCGGTCGCGCTCGCGGCAGTTGTTGGTTTTGTTTACGGGATCGCTCGATGACCGAACCATCAACGAATGCTTCGCGCCTGGCTGAAGAATACGTCGGTCTTGGCGGAAAACGCAAAGGCAAACTCGACGACAACATCGTCAGCACGCGGATATGGGACGACGAGCCGAAAGAAGCCGCCCAGTTCTGGCGCGACAAGATCGAACCGCTGTCCGAAAAGGAACGGCGGGACGTGGAAACGAACCTTCCCAACATGAACCCGGGTTGACGGGCAATCCCGGAGTGGACGACGCCCTGTTCAATAATAATTCCGGCTTTTCACCTTCAGCGTGTCAATATGCAGGTCGGGGATGTAAATGTCCCTGGCCTGCATCGCCGGTTTCGGATCGTCGCGCGGTTCAGGTCCGCCGCCATGTTTGACCTGATCACCCCCACGACCATGGCAAGACGAACCCGCTATCCCGATCGCCAAGGCTCGAAAGATCGCTCGAAAAAGCAAACAACCTCTGGGCGACGAGATGCACGACCTCGCCCTCACGCTGGATTTTTCCGTTGATGCCCATCATCGACGCCGTCATCAGCACCCGCCTCTGCTTCTCGAGAAGCGACGGCCAGACCACGGCGTTGACGATCCCGGTCTCGTCTTCGAGTGTCAGGAACATCACGCCCTTGACCGAACCGGGTCGCTGTCGCACCAGGACAAGGCCCGCCGTCCAAATCCACCGGCAATCGCGTTGGCTCATCGCCTCCACACAGGTGACGATGCGTTTTGCCGTGAGATCCACGCGCAGGAAGGTCATCGGGTGGGCGCGCAGGGTAAGCCCGGTGTTGATGTGGTTCGCAACGACTTCCCTACCCCCGGGTCATCGATTTCAGGGAAACGCTGGCTCCTGTATCTCGGACTCTGTCATCGATACGTGCTCGGCCGCGGCTGCCCATAGTTCCAGGGGTTGATCGCGACGGAGTAGATTCACATCGGCTGGCTATTGATGAGCGCCGCACAGAAGATATCGGGGTGATGGCATTTCATCCATGACGACGCATAGGCGATGAGCGCGAAGCTCGCGGCATGCTTTCGGGAAAGCCGTAGGATCCGAAGGCCCCCAACTGGCTGAAGGTGCGCTCGGCGAAATCGGATGTGTAGCCGTTCTTGACCATGCCGCCGACCAGCTTGTCCTTGAATTTCGAGACGCCGCCTGTCAACTTGAATGTCGCCATGGCGCGTCGGAGCTGATCCGCCTCGCCGGCGCTGAAACCCGCGCAAACCATTGCAACCTTCATCGCCGGTTCCTGGAGACAGCGGGACGCCGAGGGTCTTCCCGAGGACGGCTTCGAGCTCCGGTGTGACATCGACATGCCAAGGCGGCAACGCGCTTGCTGAAATTCTGTTTGAGAGAAATCGTTTGCCATATCAGCCAAGTTTCCGCTGCAGAAACGCCAGCACTTTCGCCGCACCGAGTGAGGATATCGTGTACCCGACACCTGGTTCGACGTTCACTTCGACCTTGACCCCGGTCGCGCCGAGCTGGGCCGCGGCAAGGTCGAGGCTTGGGCCGGGATGGTCATGTCGCTCTTACCTTGCACCAGGAGCATCGGCTTATCCTTGCTCGCTGCCGATGTCGGCTGAGGCGGCAGCAGACCAGCAAAGGCAACCAGGGCCCCGAGGTTCCACCGCCCGGACGCAACCGCGTCGAGCGCGACGATCGCGCCTTGGGAAACGCTGACGAAGGCGATCCGGTCGTGAGCGGCCCCGAATCCTTCCCGTTCGACGACGCTCATGCCCAGCCATTCTCCCTGTCGAGAGTTTTGATCGCGTCGCCGATCTGCTGAATCGTCACCGCATGATCAGAGCGAAGCAAGACCCTGCCATCTGAGCTGATAAGAACGACACCCGGTTTTTCATCCTCCGGATTGCCCAGCACCTCCACCTTCAGCCTGTCAGTCGGAAGCGTAGCGTGAATGCCGTTCAGGAGGACGCCATCGCCTTCGGAGGGTATACTGACAACGGATACGTTCAGCAGCCGTAATCGGTCGCGGTCGATCCATAGGAGATCGTTATGCCAGTCCTTAAGCGTTGTTCTGCCGTTTTCGAACACGATGAGGACGCGTCGTCCGGGGGCTATGTCGGTAGCGGCGTCGGATATCGGTATCGCGCCGGTTATTTCCGCGACAAGTGACTGCAGGGCCATGATCGAGCCTTCTCTATCTAAGAAGCGGAGACCACCGCGGGTTCCGTCCATGCAATCGAACCGGGCGTCGCCCGGAAGGTTCCGCCGTTTCCTCCTCTGATGCACGCTCGACGTCGCTGGCCGTTGCGTCCGGTTCGCTTGCGCCCGCTCGTGCGATCAGTTCGCGCGGGCCGATACACGCCCTGAATCCTCTGATCTTTTTATCGTCGAATTCAAGGACGCTAACGCCTGAGTACGAGACGGACTGACCGTCGATGACACCCACGCTCTGCCATTAAATCGCGGCGGCTTTTCCGCTTGCGAACGTGGCATCGTCGTTGAACAGACTGGCGATGACGTCGACGTTGCCGGACTCTTCCAGTCGATGCAGGGCATCCATGAATTTTACGGTAAAGGTCATTTGGCCTCCTTGGGTTCTCCATTCAAACCTCACCACCGGATGGCTGTTCCGTCAGCGCCTATCTTCCTGGGCGGAATCAGGCACGCTATGGCTCGTTTTCGCGGAAATAGGAGAAACGACATGCCGAGCGGATCACTCAACGCTACCCGCCGTCCTCGCCGTCGCGGGTTATCAAAACCGCGACAAGATCGCTGGAATCCTCAAAGGGGTCACCGAGCGTCCTCAGTCGGCGCCCGGTGGCGCAACGCAAGGCTCTACGCCGAACGCCTCCATGTCGCCGACTTCGGGTGGCTTCGACGACATTCTATCATCAACGGCGGCCTCAGCGACTTGATCGATTGGTTCAAACAGGCTGGACAGGAAAGGAAGGCTGAGTCTTGGGTCAAGCCGGGCGCGAACGAACCGATTGACGACAGCGAACTCGCATCGGCACTTGGTCCGGACGTCCTGCGCGATATCGCCGCGCGAACAGGGCTGTCCGAGGAGGAGGTCCTGAAGAGACTGTCAAAGAACCTTCCCGACGCCGTGGATGGTCTGACGCCTGACGGATCGTTTCCGCCAGCCTCGCCTATTTGATTCCTGAACCCTCACAACCGATGAAGTCTAAAGCAGCTGTCGCAGCTCGTTCAGACAGCCAAGGAGGAAAGAATGGATGTCTCTTCGACAACCCTCACTTCGACAAGCCACCAGATCGCCGAGGACCTTTTCAACGCGCGCGTCAGCAAGGGCTATACCGTTGACCAGCTGGAGATAGCCACCGGGCTGACGGAAAGCGAGATCAGGCGTGTGGAGGAGGGTCGCGGAAATCTCAGCTCGAGCTTATATCCGCCGGATACGCATCGCATTGAGCTGACTTAGGAAAAAGTGATTGGTGGCAGCTTCTGCATTTCAGTGCCGGAGTATGCCAGCGTCTGCGGCTGCCTTCCTGAAAGCTTTCTCTGCTACACCCGAGTCCACCCTACCATCAACTGCGCCCATGCACGCCCTGCGAGCGGCGGCAAAAGCTTTGCCGCCGCGGGTGGGCCAACAGGTCATCAAACACGCGAGCGCTTCGCGACTGTTGCTGACGCTCTTGAAGTGATCTCCGCAATCAAGGCTAACTTCAACCGTCGGTTCCCAAAGTTCGGTAGACATTCCAACACCCGTTTTCCGATTTTCGTTTCGTCTGGCAACGTTGCTTGAGAGGCGGCGTTCCGTCGTAGGACTTAGGTCCCAAGTCTATAGCGAAGGTTCACCTGCGCGTCAGAACCGGATGACTGTAGTGGTGCCATCCACATCCCTCACGGCGTTGCTGGCCGACTGCGATCCCGCCCCCGAACACTGTTTCCTGCCGCCCGTGAACGGCTGATACGTGTTGTCCGCAATCCTATACGAGCTGTACCGCTCCATGCACCACCGCACGGTCGCATCGGGCACGCTCGCCCGATCAATATCCGCGACCTGATCGACCGAAGCTGCCGGAGTTTCGACGGGTGCGTTACAGGCCTGACGCTGACCGCCGCCGTATGGCTGGTAGGTGTTGTCGCTCGGGTTATATGAGCGGTAGCGCGCGCCGCACCACTGCTGCGTCCTGGCCGCCTGCCGTTGCGCGAGGAGGACATCGGACGGCGCACCCTGCTCGCCAGCCGCGTCAGTGGTCCTTGCCGAACTGAGCATCACCTTAACCCGCTGCGCGGGCTTGGCCTCAGCCACCATCGTATCTGCAGACAGAGCAGCTGGGAGCCGTTCATATACCTGTAGATTGGGATCAACTCTTCTAACTTCCGTTGGCCACAAAGGCTCGCCGTTCAGGTCGGTGAATGTGTGGGGGGCAGGAGGTTCAGCAAGGTCGGATGCTAGCTGCATACTGCCTGCGGCGATCGGCAGAAGGCAGGAAGCGAGGAGAAGGGCTGTGAGTAGTTCGCGCATGGGGACATTGACCTAATGATTTTGCCCCCCGAATGCCGACCGAGATGAGTTTGTTCCTAAGCCAAAAGTCCGATCTCGGGGTTTGAGTTTCATCGGCGTTATCTTGTTTTGACAGAGGCCGCTGACGAGTTGAGGTCCGGAACCATGCCTCATGCGCGACAAAAACGGCGGGAAATTGGAAAGATCGCGGGCATCATCCGCGTTTTCGCCCACCCCAGAATGATACCAAAACAGCTCATCAACGCTGTCAATGAACGGCATCGGGATGCCAGCCGCAAGGAAATTGCCCGAGCCGCCTTTCCTGCGTGTCATCAAGACAACGAAAAATAGTACTGAAGACATTTAGGCACTTCATGATCTCGCTCGGGATGCGCGCAACGGCGGCGATACCTGACGAGGGTCCTAACCGCATTAAGATTTCATTGTGCCGTCATGAAACTTCAGGCCGCCTGAACACTTCTGGCTGCAGATCTCCAAAAGGATTTCACGATGTCAGACAAATTCGAACGAGTTTAAGTGCAAATACCGTTCCTGGACGACTTGCGCCGCGACAGCCAGACGATAGTCGAAATAACTGTCGAGGCGCATATGATGCACGGCCGTTTTCCTGGGATGTCGATCCACAGGATATGGCGAGGGCGTTGTCGTCTGCAGCGGCCCTTCCGAGGGTCATCTGGTCCACATTAATATCGCTCGCCTACTCGATGCCGCAAATGCCGATCAATCTGTTTGCATGACCAGCGACGTCCAATCGTTAACCCCTCAATCGGGGTCGAGGGGTTGCATGCTTCTCGTCCTGCAATGTTGCAGGCCGAATCTCGGCCTTCATGACCCTCCGCCCAATGCGGATACGTGACTTAGGCCGTCAACCTACCCTCGCCTTCCGTCGTGACGTGACAGCCTTGCCTTTGGGCATATACACGATCTCGCCGCGTTCCGCCGTCACGGTTCCCGCGCCCGTCGACACCGACACCGGTCCTTTTCCGGTGGTCGCTTCTTGGTTCGATTTACATGCGCGCTTGACTCCGCGTCACTGATCGGCGCGGTACCAAAGCTTTCGAAGTTGATGATATCAGGATGTGGTAGTTTATTGCCTCATCATTAACTTATTCTCGCCTTGCGATGAACAAACTCCGGCATATTCTTCGCTGTGAACAATAGAGTGAGCGGTATGTATGACGAATAACAGTAAACGCAAAAATTTAGATAAATCTAAAACAACTTCCGATATAGATTTTACCGAGGAGGAACTTGAGCAGGGTGCACTCGACATCACAAACGCGCTCACTTTTGATCCGAACCCCCGGCTGAATGTTGTGCTATCGAAAGATGCAAGACCCTCTCCTGAGGACGTGAAGAAGACCTCCTAGGCCTGCTCATTCGCACCGTGAAATACCAGCTTCACCTGTTGCTATGGACTTCGACACCTCCAAGATGGCCCGGGTCCTCGTCGACGTTCAACTACGGAGTTTTCAGAAGCGTTCCTTGAGACGCCACAGGTCTCACTTGCATGCTGGCATCCCCGGTCATGGAGTGGACAGACCCGGCGGAGGCTTCTGTTCTCAATTGCCAAATACAACGCTGCAGATGCTAGCGGCTTCTCCGGGTGATTTGACGGCCGATCGCTGGGTACTCCGGCTGCAGGTCGGAAAAATCAACTGGGCGTCGATCCCGACAACTGACCGTGATCTTATGTTTCAACTGCTGGATTCTCGAGCTTCATTGTCCTCGAGGCTTCGAAGGAGCCAAGTCAACGTGGCATGGCTGCTGATATAGGCGTCGCTTCCAAGAGATGGACGGGCAACCCAGCCCCGGCCAAATAGTCTCTTGCGCCCAGCGCCGCCGGTTTCTATTGGTCGGGAGGCGGGAATCACGGGAAGGCTGGCATGATTGCGAAGATCTGGACTGTTAGCAGAGGGCCTGTGGCAGCGACGCAGATCGACGTCGAAAAGGCACAGGTCATCAACGCATTGATTGAGCCGCCGGCGGCAATCCTTCCATCATTACCTGGTGATCTGGTCAAGCCGTTTTCGAAAGGGCTGTTTGATCAATTCCGGCAACGATTAAAGCCGGGTATCGGGGCGACCACGCTACGGCGCGCCATCGGCGCTTTTGTACATTCCCGGCGGTACTATTTCGCGAGTGCTCAACCCGATGCTATGCGCCATTCAATTGACGGTTTGCCCACCGAAGCAGTTTCCGCTGAGGACCGTCTGCTCGCGCAACTTCGTTTTGTGGAGTTAAAGCGCAAACATTCCCGGATGCAAGGGCAGAATGCTGCTTCCCCTGGCGCGCTCATAACAAACATCGGAGTAGACCAGAGCGGATCTCCTCATCCTCTAACGATAGATTAAGTCAAGTCGACGATCTACCTCCGGCTCATTTGCCATCGATGGGGCGCACCCGAATATGGAAAACTGTTTGATATCAAATGATTAGGCTTTCTCTGACAAAACCATTGGCTGAAGCTCTTGGTAAGACGCTTCCCGAGCAAGGTACAGCTTTGGTGATAGGATATTGATCTGGGAAAGTCACGCTTGACCGCCAGACATGTGTGCCAGTGTTCGGAACACCAACATCCTTAATCTCGAATAGATTTCCAACATTCTGTTCGGGCGTCGCTGTGTTGCCGATCTCGTGAGAGCGTGGCAACACCGGTATACGCGTGTCTCTTTCGTTCTATCGATAAACGGGTTATTTGCGGCCCCTTCAAGCGGCCCCTTGCTGAGGTTGACTCTTTGCGCGGACCAAAGCCATTAACATCGGGCTGAGGCTGAATTCGCCGCGCTCGGCCTTACGCGTCAGATCGCGCAAATAGCCGCCGGCCGAGTTGATTTGGTCTCCTCTCTCAAGGATGCATGCGATGATGACTGCGGCATGTTCTGGGCCCATCGCCGCACACGCATCCTGGTAGGCCGAGGGACTGACACCCAGCATTGTGCGCACCACGTCCGCCGCAGCCATCAGATCGCGCCAACCCGAAACGATGCCAGCGCTCGAGTAATCGGCGATCTGAGGGCAGGCTCGCAGGACCAGACCAAGCGAGAGTGATCGTAGACCGGCGACTTGGCTAGTTCTCGTCAATACCATTCCAACAGCGGCCAGTGGTCCTGATGCCAACTTCGCCTCAACGTCAGGTGCGATGGCGAGTGACGATGGTTTTTCCAGCGCGGTTTCGGTGCCATCTTCAAGTTCAGAGAAAGATTCGGATTGTGAATTCTGTATATGCCGCTCATTTTGAGAGACATTGCCGCTTACTTTCTCGATTTTTAGCTGTGTTTCCAGAGCGTTGAAGATTTCGTCGCGGAAAGCACTCAGTTCGTTGTAAAGTTCTTCCAGCTGTCGCGCGCTTGCAGGCCGTGGCAATCGGGCGAGAGCCGATTTCAACATTTCCGTCATTGCCTGCCAGTCGCCGGCCATGTCCTCTTCTATGGCCGTTTCGATGAGCTTGGTTATGTCCCGCCGGCAGACCGTTAATTGTTCGCGCAACCTTTGAAGGTTCAGTCGCGCGTCGGCAACGTCTTGTGCCAGTCTTTCAATCTCCAGGGCTCGCGCAAGAAGCGGCGCGAATGAAAAACCGAATGCGTCGCAAATGTTACCGCCGCGCCCGCGTCGGGCAAACCGCTTGCCGTTCGCGCTGTCTTTTCGAAGAAGAAGGCCGGCTTCGATAAGTGCGGCAATATGCCGGCGGATCGTCTGCTCCGCCATGCCATGCGCCCTTAGTGACAACTGAGTGTTGGATGGAAAGACGATCAATCCATTGTCCTCGGAAAGTTCGTCATGGGGGTAAAAGCTCAAAAGCGCGTTTAGCACCGAGAGCGCTCGGTCATTGATACCGAGCGATGATCGGGCTTCGCAGAGCGAGCGGTATAGTCTCCATTTGTTGACCGACACACCGGGCTTGATCTTGCGCGCCATCATCTGGCTTGCGAGCATGCCAAGCGACACCGATCGCCGCCCAAAAGGCGTCGTTACATGTCCACTTTCCATTGTCTTTCACCTTTCATCAGGCAAAAGAAATCCGCTCACCAAAAAGGTGCCAAAGACTCTTGACTAGGATTCGTGGAAATGCGATTCTCGTTCTTGCTTAGAGAATTGAGAGAGGCTTCCACGGCGGTACCGTTTTGGGGGCCTTTTTCTTTTGTACTGCTGCTCCTTTTGCTAGCTCAACTTTCCTCGACCACACCTAGTTTGAGGGGCTGGTCTGGTGTTCATATTCACGCATCAGGTCCGGCATTCGCTCTGCCAGCCATCGCGCAAAGGCATCTTCGGCCTTTGGAATCGTTACAGTCGTGCCGGAAGCGGAATTTTTCATTCGGCCGAAATGCCGTCCTCCCAGCGCGAATTCGACAGTTTCAGCCGGTTTGACACTGTGTGTCATCGTTGTGCCAGCTGCCGCCATCATGGCGATGCCGATCCGACCAGCACCGTCGGCCTGCCGAAATCCGCTGGTTTGGACCACATCACGAACCGCACTGATTTTGCTGCCGTCTTTGAGGAGATCGGCAAACGCTGTCCACTTTGGTCGGCCGACCGCTTTTGCACGGCCGATGGCAAATACGACATCACTTGGAACGACGGACGTCACGCGGAAAAGCTGGGAGACAGCAGCCTCGGTGAGACCGAGAACTGGGCAAATTGCGCGGTTTGATAATCCTGCTTCTTTCAATTGAAGCGCCCACATGGCTTGCTCGATCCAGGTGAGGTTTTCCCGAATTCCATTTTCGACGGCCTGTTCTTCAATAAGCTGTCGATCTGTTAGATCGCGCACATAGGCCTTTATCTTGACCGTCTCCGGCCGGTCGGTCTGTCCCATCATAGACTTGATGGCATTTAGGCGCCGGTGGCCATAAGCTAACTGATAGTGGTCGCGCTTGCTCGGATGAGGACGAACCAGAACCGGAATTTTCTGGCCCTCAGTCGCGATCGACATTTTCAAGGCGTCGAGTTCAGCCTCCGCTTCTTCATCGTTATCGAAACGATCCTGATAGGGCGAGCGATCAATCTTGGCGGGATCGAGAGATAGGATCGTATCCTCACCCAGATGCGTGAGTGCCCTACCGACATTCGAGATGACCGGTGACGAATGCCGCCGGCCGGAAACGGGCTTTTCTGTCTCGTCAGATTCGGCAACATCCGTGCGGTTTTCCGCCTCTTCGGCCATGCGGCGCAGAATGCTTTTTTTCATGGACGGCGCCCCCATACCTGATGAGCCAAACCAAGGATTTCGAAGTTGACGCGATCGGCACTTTCCACGGCGCGTTTTAGTGCCTCGCGACCCACCTCCCCGGCTTCGAGCTCGTAGAGACTTTTCTTGGCGACAGCCGCACCTGCAATTGCGGTGGATTCGAGAGCCTCGGCGACGAGCACGTCGTTGCCGAAAAGCCTTCGCATCACACCCGCCATGTATTTTTGCGGTCCGTCATTCGGATTGACGCGTGTCAGGAGGAAGCGGAAGAAGTCGTGTTCGAACCGCGCACCAAATTGATCGAGCACTTCGGAGAGATCTGAGATCATGATCAGGAACTGATTACATGATGCAACGTCGAGCATCGCGGGATGGACGGTGACGATCAGCGCAGTCGCAGCATAAAGCGCTGCAAGCGTTGAGTAACCGAGTGACGGCGGCGTATCGAGGATGACAAAATCATAACGATCTTCAACACTAGCGATTGCCCTGCCGAGGCGTTCGAAGAATAAGCCTAGGTCATCACGCGTTTTAGAGGTCAGATAGGTCGGGGTATCGAACTCGAAATCCATCAATTCGAGATTACCGGGGACAAGGTCTATTCCTGGAAAATAGGTCGGGCGAATGACGTCTGCGAAGGTCCGTCTTTCGTTGTCGTATCGAATTGCCGCATATGCGGTCTCGTTGTCACCGAGATCAAATTCCGGCTGCAGTCCGAAAAGCGCGGTCATTGACGCCTGGGGGTCAAGATCGACGCAAAGAACGCGGTAACCTTGAACGCCAAGAAAATGCGCAAGATGGATCGACGTGGTGGTCTTGGAACTTCCGCCTTTGAAATTGACTGTGGCGATGACTTGGAGTTTCTCGTTGTCGCGACGGTAGGGCAGAAGCTGTCCGGCCTCGTCTGGACGCTGAGACGCAAGGAATGATCGTAGCTCTTTAACCTGCCCGATCGTGTAGGTGCGGCGATTGTTTTCGGCCCGTTCAGGAACAGGTCCTTTGCCCTCTATCGACAGCTGGCGCAATGTACTTTCGGGAACGGCGAGAAGGCGGGCCAGATCCATCGTCGAGAACGTCTTGGCGAAGGTCTTTTTCGCTTCCGGGGGATAGACTGCCTCGCGCATGTCGCGCAGTTCTGCCGAGAGCTTCGACGTATAGGCGTCGATTTTCGAGGCGGTGTCTCTGACGTTTTTAGATGCAGCTTGCGGCATCTCATCCTCTTGACGGTTTTCGTCCCTTTACGGAGCTTTATCCGTCGACGTTGCCAGAGACCATCCGATTCCACAAGGGGTTTTTGGTTAATCAATTCTAAACGGTGAAGGGCTTCGTTTGGCCCGGAAAGGGGAGCGTGTCGAGGTGACCTTTACAGTTGTAAAGTTTTCCACTGGAATCGTCCAGGGCTTGGAGCTTTACAATTGTAAAGTCGAGTGCGCTCGTTGCAGCTCCATTGTCCGCGAGTCTCAGGCCAAATTCCAATTTCGGCTTGGAGGCGCTAAAATAGAGGAGGCACGCATTCGGCTGTCGGCTTTTCACGACTGGTCGCTCACGGTGTATTTTGGAAGCGAGAACAGGCTACAGATCATCCAGCGGCGGCGGTGATCATCATATGCAAGACGGTCCCAAGACTTCCGCGCGCGATCAATAGGTCTCCGCTCTCGAACGTAGACGGATGTCAGGGTGTTGCTGCAAATAATTGCCCCTCCCCTCATGTCGAATGATTGAGGGCCCGATGCGGGGGGCGCCCAGCCTTGAAGTCTCAAGGCGTCTAGCGCGGCCCCGGGGACGCTGTCCTGATTGCCCGCCTGAGCTTCGCCTCGTTGTGCGAGAGGCGAGGGAACTGCTAGGCTACGCGACCGACACTCGCCTCCTCGCTCGCCGGTGCCAATGGCCGGTGGTCGAAGATCAGTTCCTGCCATGTTGTTAAAAGGGCATGTTTTGGTGATAGGGATCCAACTGGCCACTTTGTCCGTGCGTGACCCCAACCGGAAACCGCTCGGGTATTTTGAATTTGAGGTGGTCTTACAATGACCTGATTGGAACACTTCGAGGTCATCGTCTGCTTCGGCGACAGGTGATGGCAGAGGCTTAATCGGCGGAGGCCACCGGCTCCGAGAGATTTGCCGGCCGGGAGGCCCTTCGTATTCCTTTGGGGATCTCTGCCGCGACGATAATACGATCAGGGCCGCAAGCATCACTTCCCACCTCACCTCATCCTCCGCCCGCGTCCGCGCATCTTTGACAACTCCGACACTTCTGGCAAATGCAACCACGCTTTCGCCAGTGGGAGGCCACGGGGGATCCGGATCCTGCTCGAACGCAAAGCTCGGTGTCTTCGGCAGACTGATCCTCGCGACTTTATTGATTTCATGGTTGGGAGCGTTAGGCTTCAAACTGGATGGGATGGAGTCTCGATGCGGCGTCAAAGCGGTTCATCCGTCAAAGATCGGTCGGATCAGGATTCGAGGAGTTACTTCGGCAACGCGCATTTTCGGCCGCTGAGGCGCGCGACGGATCATCAAGATATGAAAGAAATCAGCAATGCCGGTTCTTATGCTGGCAATCCGCCAATGCGACAGGTCGAGATTGCGCAAAGCTCTCGACTAGGCTCCGGTTCCTGAAGTCATGTTGGTCGATTGCGCGTACGATGGAGCTTTCTGAATATGCCGATCCTCGCTGGTTGGCGGGGAAGGAGTGACGGTGGAAAATTTTGGCGTTGGGCCTATTGCCGTCCGGCGAGGGTGGGTCTGCTCCGGCGCCGAATTCGACATTGTTGCTCGCATTCGATCCGTTGACGCGGCTGTGGGTCCTCTCCTACTGGAGAAGGAAGACCAGGCTTATGCTACGCGGTCGCTGATCACTTCTGAAACAACTGGCTTTAAATCTGCCTTCTCAAAAATTGGATCGAGACTGGCCTGATGAAGCTGGCGCCTCCGGGATATCTAGATTGAGTTAACCGCACAGTCCGTGGGATGAACCGGGCCGTTTTTTAACGCAGAGATCCGTTGATGTGGCAGGTCTTTGCTCTGAGACCGAACCTTGGATCGCCGAAAGCTGGAGTTTTCCGGCTTTGATCACGATGGCTGGCTGGTTGCACCACCGGGATTATGCAGGTCAATCGGGACGTTATATCCGATCGCCGAGTGA
>NZ_JAHYCB010000016.1 GCF_019430945.1 Neorhizobium populisoli
TCGGCAAGGCCGGCGTGGCGATCGACAGTGTCGAGGACATGAAAATCCTGTTCGACGGCATTCCGTTGAAGGAAATGTCCGTCTCGATGACGATGAACGGCGCCGTCATCCCGATCCTCGCCTCCTTCATCGTCGCCGGCGAAGAGCAGGGCTGTTCGCGCGCCGAGCTTTCCGGGACCATCCAGAACGACATCCTCAAGGAGTTCATGGTCCGCAACACCTATATCTATCCGCCCGAACCTTCGATGCGGATCGTCGCCGACATCATCGAATATACGGCGAAGGAAATGCCGCGCTTCAATTCGATTTCGATATCCGGCTACCATATGCAGGAGGCGGGTGCGACGCTGGTGCAGGAGCTGGCCTTCACGCTGGCGGATGGCCGTGAATATGTGCGCGCCGCGCTTGCCAAGGGCCTGAATGTCGACGACTTCGCCGGTCGCCTGTCCTTCTTTTTCGCGATCGGCATGAACTTCTTCATGGAGGCGGCGAAGTTGCGCGCCGCCCGCCTGCTCTGGTCAAAGATCATGGAGGAGTTCGAGCCGAAAAAGGCCTCGTCGCTGATGCTGCGCACCCATTGCCAGACATCGGGCGTCTCGTTGCAGGAGCAGGACCCTTACAATAACGTCATCCGCACCGCTTACGAGGCTCTGTCGGCGGTGCTCGGCGGAACGCAGTCGCTGCACACCAATGCGCTCGACGAGGCAATGGCCTTGCCGACCGATTTTTCGGCGCGCATCGCCCGCAATACCCAGCTCATCCTTCAGCACGAAACGGGCGTCACCAAGGTCGTCGATCCGCTGGCCGGCTCCTATTACGTGGAAAGTCTCACCAACGAACTGGCGGAAAAGGCTTGGGTCTTGATCGAGGAAGTCGAAGCCATGGGCGGCATGACCAAGGCGGTCGCCGAAGGCTTGCCGAAACGTCTGATCGAGGAGGCCGCGACACTGCGTCAGGCAAAGGTCGACCGTGGCGAGGAGATCATCGTCGGCGTCAACAAGTACCGCCTCGAAAACGAGGACGAACTCGACATTCTGGCGATCGACAACACCGCCGTGCGCAAATCCCAGATCAAGCGGCTGGAAGAGGTGCGCCGCCAGCGTGATCCGAAAAAAGTGGAGCAAGCTCTAAGCGCGTTGTCCGAAGTCGCCGGGACAGGCCGGGGCAATCTGCTGGAGGCTGCCATCGAGGCGGCTCGTGCCCGTGCCACGGTCGGCGAAATCTCCGATGCGATGCGCAGGAATTTTGGCGATCATTCCGCCGTGCCGGAAGTGGTGGGCGATATCTATGGCGCTGCCTACGAGGGTGATCCGGAATACGAGACGATCGTTACCCGGCTTGCCGACTACGGTAAATCCTCTGGAAAGAAGCCGAGGATCATGGTCGCCAAGCTCGGCCAGGATGGTCATGACCGCGGCGCCAAGGTGATTGCGTCGGCTTTCGGCGATATCGGCTTCGACGTTCTTGCCGGCCCGCTCTTCCAGACGCCGGACGAAGCAGCCGATCTTGCGGTCAAGGAAAAGGTGCAGGTGGTCGGCATGTCGTCGCTTGCTGCAGGTCACAAGACGCTCGCGCCGCAACTCGTGCAATCGCTAAAGGACAAGGGCGCCGAAAACATCGTCGTCGTGGTCGGCGGCGTCATTCCCCGGCAGGATTATGACTACCTGATGCAGAACGGCGTCGCCGCCGTCTTCGGGCCCGGCACCAACGTGCTGGATGCCGCCAATTCGATCATCGACATCCTCGAAGGCAAACGACGGAATACATAAGCGGCAAAGATCAGTGGCAAGTCCGCTAAGCACATGGTTGCGATGAGCGCGGAACCGATGAGAAAGAGTTTAACGTCCATGGCAGTCTCCTTTCTTCAAGGAAAGCGCCACTTGTCTTTGGCTTTAACGAGCATCACGCCTCAAAGTTATGCTGATGGTTGACCCGGCACGATATCTTTTTGTAGCGGAGCGCAGGGCCGCAGCGAGTAGCTACGCTTTTTACAAGCAGGGGTAGCCCCACACTCCGCGTGTCTAACCTCCCAAATCGCCGATAGTTTCAGTCTGCCGGCAGGAGCTGCGTGAAACGGTCGATCATCGTGGTCGGGCCTGGTCGGTGCACGATCGTGAGCCGCTAACGCTCTTGTCAAAGCGCCGATACGTCTTCCGTCAGTCAATCTGACGCGTCGGGAAAAAGCTCCGGAAGCATCGCAGTCACCGTCCCGCGCAACCGGCTGGCCGCTCGTTGCTCGATGAACCGATACGGCCAGCGCAAGCGAGTTCCGACCGGTCCCCAGCCACCGACCGCAGCGAGTAGCTTATCCAGTGCGGCGTTGGAATATCCGTGGTCTCGCCGAAACGGGACGATATGATCGTCCATGAAGGCGCAGATGCGGCTCTCGATTTGCAAGGCGGTCTCGATGTCGGTGCGCATCATATCGGTCCAGAGCTGCGCGCCCCGCGGATTGAGGCAAGCGACGTTCGAGAACGCGCCAGCGGCAATCCCTTGCTTGATACCCGTTGCCAGATGGTGGCCGGGAATGAACAGCGCGTATTCCTTGAGATGGCGTTTCGTCTGCGCATACCAATCTGCGTCTCCATCGGCCAGCTTGATACCAACCACCGAAGGGCAAGGGCCGCATACGTCCGCAAGCTCGCTCGGCGAAAGCACTCGTTTGGCATGCGGAGGATTGTAGAGGATGAGTGGGATGCCGTCAGCCGCGTCTGTGACACGTTTCAGAAACTCGATGGCTTCCGGATTGGTAAGGGGCCACCAGTCGGGGAGGATCACCTGGATGGCCAACGGCTTCAGCGGCACCGCTCGGCGCAGGCGGTTCAGCATGATGATTGGATCTGGCTGGCAGGCCCCGATCACGAAGGGCATGCCGGCAGCGTCGCAACGTCCCGCCAGCATGTCCTGTATCCGGTCGTATTCCGTTTCCGTTTGGTTGTGGAATTCGCCTGCCGTGCCGTTTGAATAGATACCGTCGACGTCTGCCGCGATGAGGATGTCGATCTCCGTGCCAAGCGTGCCGAAATCAATGGTGTCATCGTCTGCGATCGGCAGGAGCAGGCTCGCCCAGTTGCCTGCGATGGGATGGCGGCGTGTTTGCGTGGTCATCTCGTCTTTCAATCCAGGTCGTCGCGAATGCAGGCCTTGAAGCGGCCCGGTGCCATTTCGCGCAGATCGGGTACGATCTGCGCACAGGCGGGCAGCGCGAGCGGACAGCGCGTACGGAATACGCAGCCGCTAGGCGGATTGGCGACGCTTGGAATATCGCCTTTCAGGATCTGGCTTTCACGCGGCGCATCAGGATCAGGCGAGGGGATCGCCGAGAGAAGTGCCCGCGCATAGGGATGCAGTGGTTTGGCGTACAGCTCGGCGCTCGGAGCGATCTCCATGATCCGGCCAAGATAAAGAACGATCACGCGATCGCAAATATACTCCACGACTGCCAGATCGTGGCTGATGAACAGCATGGTCAGGCCCAGATTCTGCTGCAGGTCGCGCAAAAGGTTGATCACCTGGGCCTGGATGGAGACGTCGAGCGCCGAGACCGGCTCGTCCGCCACGATGAATTCGGGCGCGAGCGTTAGCGCTCGCGCAATGCCAATCCGCTGGCGTTGACCGCCGGAAAACTCATGGGCGTAGCGGCTGACGGCGTCCGGCGGCAGATCGACTTGCTCGAGTGCCTTGCGGGCACGGTCCATGCGCTCAGAGGACGTCGCGATGCCCTGGATTTTCAGGCCCTCGGTCAGGATTTCACCAATCGTCATGCGAGGCGAAAGGCTCGCAAACGGGTCCTGGAAAATATACTGCATGCGCGGCCGAGTGCGGCGCATCTCAGACTCAGAAAGCGTGGTCAGTTCGGTTCCGTCGAAACGGACGCTGCCCGCCGAAGGCTCGACAAGGCGTAGCACAGAGCGGCCTATCGTCGTCTTGCCGCTACCGGATTCACCGACCAGACCCACGGCCTCGCCCTTGCCGATATCAAAAGAAATGCCATGCAGGATCGTCAGGTTCGTGCCGCGCGATGTGTAATGTTTGCCCAGATCGCGCACGGATAAAAGCGGTTCGGTCATTGGCCTATCTCATCTGATATTTCTCGCCAGCGATTACAGCGGGTCTGATGGTGCCGATTGACGTCGAAGAGTGGTGGTACCGCCTCACAACAGTTTTGCTTGGCGAACTGGCAGCGCGGCTCGAAAGCGCAGCCCTTCGGCATGTTCATCAGGCCCGGTACCATGCCGGGAATGGCATAGAGCTTTTTGCCGGCCTGTTTCATTCGGCTTGCCTCGCCGATCTTCGGCATCGAAGCCAAGAGGCCCATCGTATAGGGGTGTCTCGGATTGCGGAAGACCTCGGCGACCGGTCCGGTCTCGACGATCCGCCCGGCGTACATAACCGCGACGCGATGGGCGATTTGCGCAACGACGCCGAGATTGTGGGTGACGAACAGCATGGCCATGCCGCGTTCCCGCTGCAATTTCTGCAGGAGGGCGAGTATCTGTGCTTGAATGGTGACGTCGAGCGCCGTTGTCGGTTCATCGGCGATCAGCAGCGTCGGATCGCAGGCGAGCGCCATGGCAATCGTCGCGCGCTGGCGCATGCCGCCGGAAAGCTCGTGCGGATATTGGCCAGCGCGGCGCACGGCGTCAGGAATGCCGACACTATCCAGAAGCGATACGGCCGCATCCATCGCCGCCTTCCGGTCTGCCCCGCGATGGATTCGGATCGGCTCCGAAATCTGGTCGCCGATCGTGTAGACTGGGTTCAGGCTCGACATCGGCTCCTGGAAGACCATGCCGATATCGTCGCCGCGAACCCGGCGCATCTCCCGCTCGCTGAGCGAGACGAGGTCGCTGACGGCACCGTTCTTGCGTTTCAGGCGCACGGTGCCGGCGGCGATCATGCCGATATTGCGGGTCAGCAGGCGCATGACCGAGAGGCTGGTCACGGATTTTCCCGAACCGGATTCGCCAACGAGCGCAAGTGTCTCGCCCGCTCCAACGGTGAGGTCAATCGCGTTAACAGCCGTCAGTTCTCCGGAGCGAATGCGAAAGACCGTTCGCAACCCCTTGACGTCGAGAATGGTGTCGGGCGCCTGCTGCATGGTGTCCATCAGGTCAGAAGACCGGCTGTGCGCAGGATTTCGTCTATCCTGGCGGTTTCAGCATCGTTAAGGGCGGCGCGTGGGCGCGGCATGAGGGCAGTATCGATGATGCCGAGGCTCTTCATCGCCGCCTTGAACGCGCCGATGCCCGATGCTCCGCCGCTGACGCGGCCGGCCCCGACCCAGACAATTTCGAAAAGACGGCACAGACGTTCCTGCTCCTTGCGGGCCGCAACCCAGTCACCACGTTGCGCGGCTTCCCAGAGGCGGATGTAACCATGTGGGTCGACATTGGCGATGCCGGGTACCACGCCGTGGGCGCCCATCAGAAGCGCGTTGTCGACGACAATCTCGGAGCCGGTCATCAGGAAGATGTCCTTGTTATCGGCAAGATCGAGAAGCAGATAACGGAAATTGCCGTCGTCCCCGCTGGAATCCTTGACGCCAATGATCGTGCCTTCCTTGGCCAACGTGACCGTGGTCTGGCGCTGCAGCTTCACGTGGACGCAGACCGGAATATCATAGGCAATCAGCGGTATGTCGACGCCGTCGCGGATAAAGCGGAAATGGTCGAGGATTTCCGCCTGGCTGGTCACCGTGTAGTAGGGCGCGGTGACGACAACGGCATCGGCACCGGCCGCCTTGGCGATCCTTGCATGGTTGATGACGAGGTCGGTCGTGGCGTCGATGACGCCGACGATCAGCGGCACCCGGCCGTTGATGACCGTGGCCGAGTGCTCAATGATCTCCTTGCGCGTGCGGGCGTCATGGAAAACCACTTCGCTGGTCGAACCCAGCACAAAAAGGCCGTGGCAACCTGCCTCGATCAGGTTTTCGAGCACCCGCGTATAGGACGGGTAATCGACAGTGAAATCCGTGTTCAGCGGAACGATGACGGGAGGAACGACGCCCTTGAACTTGCTCATTTTCGGTTTCTTTCAATCGTCGGTTTGAGACTACAGTCAGTGTAATTCGGCGCGGGGATCAAACGCGTCGCGCAGACCGTCGCCAATGAAGTTTATGGCAAGGACGGTAACGACCAGCGCACCGCCGGGGAAAAGCCATTGCCAGGGATACTGTTCGAGAACCGCGGTGGAGCGGGCAGCATTCAGCATGTTGCCCCAGCTCGCCGCTGGCGGCGCGATGCCGAGCCCAAGGAAGGACAGGCCGGCCTCGAGAAGGATAGCATTGGCGATCTGCAGCGTCGCGAACACCACAAGGATGTCGATCGAGTTCGGCAGACCGTGGCGGAAGAGGAGGTGCGGGAGACCAGCACCCATGCCTCTCGCCGCCAACACGAAGTCCCGTTCGCGAAGTTCGAGGAGCCGCGAGCGTACCATTCGCGCCAATAGGGGCCAGGATAGAAGCGAAATCACCAGAATCGTTGGCCAGATGCCTGTGCCGGCGATCGAGGCCAGCACCAGCAGGAAAATGACCGGCGGCAGCGTCATCACCAAATCAACGAATCGCATCGTCACCGCATCCGTCCAACGGCCGGCGAGTGCGGAAATGGCACCGACAAGAAAACCGATGGCCGCCGAGATCACCGTCGAAGCGGCCGCAACCAGAAGCGAGATGCGGCCGCCTTCCATCGCTCTGGCAAAAACATCGCGGCCAACACCGTCCGTACCGAACCAATGCTTGGCACTCGGACCCGCATTCATGGCCAGAAGGTCGATATCGTTCGGCTTGAAGCTCCACCAGAACGGGTAGGTCAGGATGGCAACCACCAGCGGGACGATCAAGGAGACGCCGGCCATCGCCGCGCGGTTTAAGCGGAAACGTTCGAAAGCGCGGGCAAGCGGGCCGGGACTGCGGTGAGATGTTCGTCCTAGCATGTCTCAGCCCACCTTGATGCGCGGATCGATCACCGCATAGGCGAGATCAGTGAGGATGTTGACGAAGATGACGCAGGCACCAATCACCAGCGTCGATCCCATGATGACGGGATAGTCGCGGTTCTCGACGGCATCGACCATCAACAGACCCATGCCCGGCCAGTTGAAGACGCTTTCAATGAAGATTGCCCCGCCGATGGCAAGGCCGATGGTCGACCCGATCAAGGTCACCACCGGCAGGAGCGCATTGCGCAGCGCGTGCTTGGTGATGACCCAGAATTCATAGACGCCCTTCGCGCGGGCGGTGCGCACATAGTCCTGATTCAGCACTTCGAGCATGGAGGAGCGCATGTAACGCATGATCAGTGCCGTCTGCGCTACCGCCAATAAAGCGGCCGGCAGGATAAGGTGATGCAGCAAGTCTGCGATTGAAAAATCACGGCCGGGCGTCAGCATGCCGCCGGAAGGTAGCCAATCGAAATAGACGGAAAACAGATAGAGCCCGACCAGCGCACTCAGGAACGGCGGGCTGGATATGCCAGTAACTGCAAACAGTGAAAAGGAAAGGTCAACGACCGAATTTCGGCGAACCGCACTGATCATGCCGCTGGCAATGCCCGCGATGATCGAGATGACGATGGCGGATCCCATAAGCAGGACCGTTGGGCCGATCCGCGAAAAGACGAGGCTTAGCACCGGCTGGTCGGGCCGCTTGATCGAATAACCGAGATTGCCCATCACAGCTTGCTGCAGCCAGGCGAGATACTGCACCGGCAGCGGCGCATCAAGCCCAAGCGTATCGCGCAATTCCACAAGATCCGACGGCGACATCGGGACATTGGGATCGATATAGGCATCGATGGGATCACCTGGGGTAAGGCGCAGCATGACGAAAATGAGCATGCTTAAGGCAAGCAGCATGCCCGCCCCGATCAGCAGACGCCGGAGACTGTATTGCAGCATGGGAAATCCGTTCCTGTGAGCGTGGACGGATCAGCGACCCGCCCACACTTCGTTTCTCAGGAGTGGTTGCGCTTATTCGGCGATCGACCATTTTTCCGGATGCGCCTGGTAGGGGCCGCCGCCGGGGGCGGGGGTCCAGACGAAATCCTTCAGCTTTGCGGACGCGACGCCGTAGCGGTTCGCTACCCAAAGCGTTCCCCAAGGCAGGTCCTTGTTCATCACCTTGCAGACCTCTTGGTAACGGGCATCGCGCTTGGCAGCGTCGGTTTCACCAAGGGCTGCATCAAGCGCCTTGGTCAGGTCCGGCATGCGCACGCGGGCGACGTTCGGGCCGGCCGGCGGAATCTGCTTTTCGTTGAGACCGACATTGATACTGCCCGCATCCGGGCCGTTCTGTAGGCCAGCATAGACCATCTGGAACTGGGACGTATCGGGTGTCGGGTTGAGCACGATACTGTTGTAGGTCGGCGTATCGACCGCGCGTGGCGTAACATTGATGCCGGCCTGGCCGAGCATTGCCTGAACCGCAGCCATGACGTTGGCGGCTAGTGGCGTGGTGTAGTATGTCAGCAGCGTGATAGGCTTGTTGCCGTTGATCTGGTCCCAGCCGGCCTCTTTGAGAAGCTGCTTGGCTTTTTCCGGATTGTAGGCATAGGGCTCGATATTTTTCGGCACGACTTGTTCGGAAACATAGGCGCAATTCGCCGTTTTCGCGGCACCGCCGTACAGGCTTTGAATAATCGCGTCGCGGTTGATCGCATACATCACCGCCTGGCGGACACGCGCATCCTTCCAGATCGGGGAGTCATGGTTGAAGCCAAGATAATTGACGACAAAGCTGTCGCCTTCGATGATGCGAAAGTCCTTGTTGTTCTTGAACGCTCCAAGGTCATTCGAGTCCACATAGGTGAACTGGATCTCGCCGGCGCGTAGTGCCGCAATCGCCGCCGCCGGATTGGCGAAATAGCGGTTGATGACCTTTTCGAGCGCAGGTTTTCCGCCGCGGTAGTCGCTGTTGGCAGCCATTTCGACATATTGGTCGGTGACGTATCTGGTGAACTTGAACGGACCCGTGCCGATCGGCGTCGTCGACCACCAGGTATTCTTGGCCAATTGGTCCGGCGCGATCTGCGACAGCGCGTGTTCCGGTAGCATCATCACCTTGGTCAGCGTGTCCATCAAGCTCGAGGATGGAGCCGAAAGCTTGATCACCAGCGTTTTGTGGTCCACAGCCTCGACAGAGGAGACTGCCGTCAAACGCGCCGCCAGAACCGAACCGGTCTTGGCGTTCTGGGCGAGGCCCATGGTAAACTTGGCGTCCTTTGCGGTGAACGGCTTGCCGTCATGCCATTTCGCATCGGCAAGCTTGAACGTATATGTCAACTGGTCGGCACTGACCTCATAGGATGAGGCCAGCAGGCCGACCACCTTCTGCAGCTTTTCGTCATAGGTGACCAGCGGCTCGAAATAGACGCTGAGCCAGGTGAAGCCGCTCGTAGCTGCAAGCGGATTGAAGTTGCCTTGAAACCCTCCCGGGCCGACATCGAAGCCGCCCGACAGGGTCGCGGCCTGCGCGGGAGCGGTCAGCATTGGCATTGCGGTCGTGGCCATCATCGCGGCAATCGCGATGGCGGATGATATTTTCGACATTGCGTTCATTGTACTCCTCCCACATTTGAACTCGTTTTGTTGGCAGCGATCACCCGGGAAATGCCTTCGTAATGGCGGTCCAGGCGCTTTTGTGCTTCCGTGACGTTCTTCGCCTCCACCGCATCGACGATCGCTGCGTGATCCCTCCACGTTGCGATCGGGTCGACATTGTCGAGGTTCACGAAATCCGACGCCTTGTAGAAGGCGAGCCAGAAGACATCGATGAGGCGCCCAAGCGTATCGTTGTTCTGGCAGCGGAAAAGCAGAGTATGGAAAAGCTGGTCCTCGTCTGCGAAGGACCTGCCGCGCTCCGCCAGAACGCCCATCCGATCGACGGTGATGCGCAATTCGGCAATATCTTCGTCACTGATCATCTCAATCGTCTTGCCGATCAGGCCGACTTCGAGGGTGCGGCGGATCTCGATGACTTCCTCGATCTGGCGAAGGGCGCCACCAAGGCCATAAGCAAGATTGTCGAGAAGCGGTTCGAACGAGAACGCCTTTACGAAAATGCCAACGCCGCGGCGTGATTCCAGGACACCGAGTGATTCGAGCGCCTTGATGCCTTCACGCAGAGAGTTGCGGCTGACGCCGAGTTGGTTGGCCAGATCCGCTTCCGCCGGCAACAGCGTGCCGGGCTTGAGGCCATTGTCGCCTATAAAGGCGCGAAGACTTTCCTGCACGGAAACGTGGAGGAGCGGCGCGCGGGCCAACGGCTTGATGGACTTGAGCGACATGCCAGTCTCATTTCCTATCTTCATCATGCGAGGCGAAGACATATCCACTTGTAGGATATCTGTCAATCGGATATCCCTTTCGCGCTCAGTGTGTGAGATTTAAGGAGGAAGAGGTGGTGCTGCAGGGCTTGGTGGTTTCGTGTCAACCGGTTCCCGCCGGTCCTCAGGACAATGCCGATTTCGTGGTCGGCTACGCCAAGGCGGCACTGGCATCAGGGGCGGTGGCGCTTCGGATCGAGTCGATCGCTTATGTCTCCGCGGTTCGCGCGGTCACCGATGCGCCGATAATAGGTCTCATCAAGCGTGACCTACCCGATAGTCCGGTACGCATTACACCGTTTGTGGCGGACGTTGAGGCGCTTGCGGATGCGGGAGCAGACATTATCGCCTTCGACGCAACGGATAGGGTTCGTCCTGCTTCCATCCAGGCGCTTATCGGTGCCGTCAAGGCCAAAGGGCGAGCCGCCATGGCCGACTGTTCCTGCCTTGACGATGCGCGGTATGCGCTCGCAGCCGGCGTCGATTTCGTCGGGACGACACTTTCCGGTTATGTCGGGGGGCCTGAGCCGAGAGAGCCGGACCTGACTTTGATCTCGGCAATCCGCGCATTGACCTCAAATGTGATCGCCGAGGGTCGTATCCGCTCTCCCGATCAGGCCGCCGATGCGGTGCGAGCAGGGGCTTCAGCTGTCGTTGTCGGCTCTGCGATCACGCGTACCGAGCATGTAACCAACTGGTTCAATGAGGCGGTTTCCAGAGCCCTTGTCGACAAGGACGAAGAAGCGGTTCTCGCGATCGATATCGGCGGCACCAAAACGATGGCCGCTCTGGTATCGGGCTCCGATGTGCTCGAAGTAATTACGGTCGCTACAGATCGAAGCACGGGGCCCGATCTTTGGCTGGCTGGCATCGCTGACAGCACCGCCGCATGGAACGGCCGTTATCGTCGCGTAGGCATCGCTGCAACTGGCCTTGTTCGCGAGGGCTGTTGGCGGGCGCTCAATCCGGCGACATTGACCATACCGGGGGACTATAACCTGAGCAAAAAGGCGCAGCGTGTGTTCAAGGCGCCCGTTTACGCGATAAATGACGCACAAGCTGCGGCTTGGGGCGAATACCGGTTCGGCGCCGGAAACGCAGAGGACATGGTCTTTCTCACCATTTCCACGGGCATCGGCGGCGGGATCGTTATGGACGGTCGGTTACGGAGAGGACTTGCGGGACATTTTGGACTTGTCCGCGGTCGCGCACCGGACGGTGAGCCCCTGGAAAACGTCGTTTCTGGGCGCTGGATGGCGGCCTGCGCCGCCCAGTCAGGTTATCCTGTCGACGCAATGGAAGTTTTCGCCCGGTGGCGTCAAGGCGAGGAATGGGCCACTAAAATCGTGTTGCAGTCGGCGAAGCATATGGCTTTGCTTTGCGAAGATATTCAACTGACGCTCGATCCTGAAACAATTGTCATTGGCGGAGGCATCGGTCTCGCCAAAGGCTTTATAGAGGAGATGTCTCGACACCTCTCATCGCGTTTTAGGCCGAACCTCGTGGCGGCCAAGCTTGATCGCCAGGCTGGTACAATTGGTGTTGCCGACCTGGTCAAAAACCAATACCACCGCAGGGCTCATATACTTCAACGGTAGTTTTTTTGGGTGCTGCAACTTTTGTGCGCCGTCGACCATCCATTGACCCACTCCCCTCGGCATAAGGAACGTCACGTCATTCGGATCGTTCTTCTCATGGTCAACCGCTCCACCGTTCAGAAAGTGCATAACTTCAGGATCAAGCTCAAGATTAATGAAATCAGCGCGGTCATCCGGGCAACTGGGCCTAAGCGTCAGTCGCATCGTTTGTAAGACAGAAATTTTGAGCATTTCACATGTTAACATCAACCGGAGCCACTGACCAAGCGGTTCACGAACGACGGTCACTTTTCGTCAGGCACGCCCGTCCTTCGGACGAATCGCAACTAACTCCAAAGAAAGGCTTCCGTTACGCCGTCACTGAAGAAGGCGGCGAAGAGGCCGCCAGATAATCAAGTGGATTGAGTTGCGACACGGCTAGTGTCAGTGCCCCTTGACTCTCACGCCAACCAGAACATAATGAGAACATCAAAAAGGATGTCTCATGGGCGTAGTGCTGAAATATCTCGTCTTACCTATCAAAAAAGCTCCCGCCAGCACCGTCCCTGCTGAAGTGCGGCAAGCCTCGGATGCTGCTTCTGCCGAACGAATTGCACCTTCCGCTGGCCCGGTGTTCGAACAGGAGGTGTCCAATGGATGATGGGCTGAGACATCTTGCAGAACCGATCTGCGGAGCTTGCGGAGGCGGCCTTGAATACGACGGCGGCGAACCTCGGCCGGAGGACGTTGTCGCCTGCGAAAAGTGCGGCGCCTCTGCCACATACGCGGAGGTCGCCGAAGACCTCACTGCATTTTACGATGAATGGAACCGGGGCGTACCGCATCCCCAACGCCGGTTTGCCATGCGCATTGTTGCCGTTGGTCGCGAAGAGGATTTTACATGCAAGCCGGTTCGCCTGAACTACTGAGCGACCTCGCTTGGGCGGTAGAAGCTGAACTAGCCTTCCACGACGGTGACGCAAAAGCGGCTATTGCAGCGTTGATCGAGGATCGCAGGCAACTTCATGACCAACTGGAGCTCGCCGATGCCGCCATCAGCAGAGGCTACACTCGCGGATGGCGGCCAGGGCATGGCCGGTGATACCCGCACCGCCGTCCTCGACCGCATTCGTGACCTGCCGGAAGTCGCAAGTCTGTATGAGTTCGCGGTGGTCGTGAATGCTGGCCATGACCAGGACCGCATCGTCAATGTGCTCTTTCAACTGGCCAAGGAGGGCGCGGTCGAATTGCTGACGGGGAACCGACTGCGGCGGAAAAACCTCCCCAATATGTGAGCTTGCGCCGCATTTGACTCGACCTTTCCAATTTTTTGCTTACATTCGCACTATCGTCACCCGTTTTTGAGCTGTGACGGCAGGGGGATTCGACGCGCTCTCGCTCGCTAGGAGCCAGCATGATGACCCCGCATGGATTGCAGGATAGGTATTTCGTTGTTCAGGAGATCGATCGGACTTGGTCGATTTGCGACCGAGATATTGTCGAGGTGGAGCGAAATCATCGTATCGTTACATCACTGACGCCCGAGCACGCGATCCGACTTTTGCGGAAGCTGAACGAGGCTCAAAGCGAAGCGGTCCTTTGAAATCGAGCTTGCGGTTTCGGGTGCCGACCGAAGCAGAAAGTCCCGCTGAGTTGCGCCGCGGGGGGGATCGAGTCTCAGACAGCCCGGCATTGGGTTAGGTCGCCCGCAAAGATCGTTTTAGCCTTAGGCAGGAGTTTGTGATCTGATTTCGCGATAGTCGTCCAAAAATCACGACCCAGAGCGCTCCTCATCACCAGATACCGGACTACCGGTTCGCCCATCACGGGCCGCCTTATTGATAGACGGAAACGCACGCCTTCCACTTCGCGCTCAATAAGTTCTCGAGTCATATTGTTCCCCTTTTCTCAACCTTGGGATGAAACAAGGGTTTTTGCATTGATTTACATCAAAACCTTTTCTCGCGAAGGTCGCTTTAATGCGTGCGGCGGAACCAAATCCCGGCCCCTGCATTTTATGTCCGTCGCGGCGGCATGCTCGTCCCCCTCCGCAGAGATCTCTCAATCTCCGCCGCCGCGACGCCCCCCTCAAGCAAGCCTCTCCGCCGTGTAGCTCTTGATCAGCGTCTCGCCGACCTGGCAGACATTCATAAAGCCACCGACGTTCGGCGAGCCTGCCTGGTGCCGCATGAGCGCCGGCATGCCCGCAACCGGATCGTCAGCGAACCGATCGAAGACCCCAGCCGGTACCGTTGGCGTGACGAGGCAGTAGGGTATGTCCTGTTTTTTACCATCCGTATTCGCTGCTGACACGATTAGGGAGGCCGGACCATCCTTGCCCCAGCCAGCGACAACAATTTCGACGTCGTCGAAGCCGAGCCGGCAGTATGCGTCGAAAAGGAATGCTCTCGCCGAGTGTTATCGAAGGCGCCGACGCAGATCGCGCCGACAACCGAGCGGGTTCAATAGTTTAGCTTTATCGGCATAAGCCAGCGACGGCGACAGACGCCTGCAAATACTTATCCGCCGGATCGCCGCTCTCCGACTCTGGTTCGACCGCGAACCGCGACGATGCTGGTGTTCCGCCCATTGAGCCGAGGCACCGCAACAGCAGCGTCTGCCCCGGTACGCCGAGCTCGCCGGTTGCGTGACGCCGTGTGCTCTGTTCCAAGCATTCTAGTATTTTCTTATGTCGGCCGAGAGGCTGACGACGAGTTTTTCAAGGTCGGTCGCGGGCATCAGCGGATGCCTCTAATGCGCGCACGACGGCGCGCCGCCGCCGGAGCGGTGGTGAAATGGTTCATGGAAAACCTTTATAGCACGGTGGCCGCGATTGATTGGCGCCGCGGAATATGCTTAAATCCCTTTAGATCAAGGGGATATGGTCATGATGACCGCGATGACATGGCCGGAATTTGCAGCGCTGACCGTTGTGCCAACTCTGCTGGCCTTGGTAGGGCTGGCCGTAGCATTTCTGGGAACGGACGATCGGACGCGATTATAACGTTCGCCTATGTTTCAACTTTCTCGGGGAGAAGACATGATGTCATTTCTGCTTGGATGGATGATGCCGTTTGGATTGGCCGCAACGGCAATCGGGCTGGCTTACGCTCACGAGCGGCTTATGCGGCGCGGCTAGTCAGAAATACTTGTCCGCCGGATCGCCGCTCTCCGCTTTTTGTTCGACGGCGAAACGCGATGACGCCGGCGTTCCACCCATCGATCCGAGGCACCGCAACAGCAAGGTTTGGCCCGGTACGCCAAGCTCGCCTGATGCGTGACGTCCCTGAAGGATGCTCGCGCCGCGGACTGTAATACGGCGCGGCGGCTGCCATTCGATTTCAGTTGCGGATAGAACGCACGGCGTGTCGCGCCGGTCAAACACAGGCGTTTCTTCTAATTCCAAGGCCATCACTCCTGGATTGGTAGATCTGCGGGCCATTCGGCCTCATCGTTAGCGAGCTCACGGAGAGCAAATCTATCTAATGTTGGCGCGGCAAACGGCGTAGTGCGACTACGAAAAATATTGCTGGCGTTCACATCGGAGTGGGTCAAACGGCCGCAGTTCGGATTTCGAATTTTGCGGACGGGAAAAATTGCCTAGGCCGCCGGTTCAGCGGCAAACGGGCCGAGCGATCGCTTACACCCTCCCGTTCTTGCTTCCGCCGAGCCGCGCCCTATGTCCTCATCAGGAGGAAACGACAATGAATGATAAAATTTGGGATCAACCTGTCAGAGTAGGCGACGCTTTGATCTTCTCGCCGATCGATGCGCACCGCTTCCTGCAATCACAATGGCCGGACCGCAAGGACATGGCTTTCGCCGACGCTGAATCAGCCATTCGAGCGGCGCTCGACGGTCGCGTCACGGTTGATGAAGCACGTGTGAAGTTCGAGAAGGCGTTGAAGTCAGCCCATCTCAACTGAGCCAAAAAACCCAATGATTTCTCGCGCTCGTGCGCTTGTGCGCGCGTGTGTCAGGATTTTTTGTAACCGCCCGGAACTTCGTCCTCTGCTCAGCGTTCACGCGCGAGAATTTTCAGGGGGCTGAAGATGAAGCTAATTCTTCTACTAACTGCCATGGGTTTTTTTGCGGCGGCAATCGCCGCGACTGTCACACTGCCAGGAGGCTACAAGCCGAAGCCGTTTAGTTTTGCGGCTGACATCGGATCGGTCGAGACCGCGAGCTGAGGCAAAAATCTGTAATTGCGTTTGCGCTGTAGGATGCCGCCGGTCTGCGGTTGAGCGATGGGGGACCGTGAGGCGCCCCTGGGGCAGGGACTGCTATCACTCTGTGGATTGTTTCACACCCATAGGTGCCGACAGAGATACGTGATGCTACCTTGAATTACTGAGGAGTATCGGCACAGAATTCGTCGATCCTGCGATCATTGCGCGTCTTGATGGTTTCATGCAGTCGACAACAGGCAAGGCTTTGCAGCAGACGATCGATGACATGACCAAGAATACTGCTGTGGCGCCTTCGCCCGCCAGCCTTGAACGCTGGACGAAGGATATGGCTGATCGGCGCAATTTTGTTGGTCAGCTGCTGTTAGATACGGCGACCAAGGTTCACGCCGAAGCCAAATCGAAGTTTGAAGACGCCCGGTTTATTCTAGCCAAGATGATCGGCGGGCTCGCCATTTTCGTCGTCGCTGCAATCGCTCTGTCGGTTTCTATTGCAGGCTTCCTCTCGCGTTCGATCCGTCGCATTGGCGAACGGATGTCGAGCCTTGCTGCCGGCAATACGGATGAGGTTATCCCCTTTGCCAATCGCAGGGACGGTATAGGTGACATGGCTCGCTCGGTTGAGGTGTTCTGCAAGTCTGCTATCCATAACCGCGATCTTGAGACTGAAGCGGACGCTACCCGACGTCGTTCGGAAACCGAGCGTGCCGAACTGCAGCAGCAGACAGAAGCAGAAGCGGAAGCCCGTCTGACACAGGCAACCGGCGCACTTGCCACGAACCTTCGAAGCGCTGGCGCCGCAATTCGAAGGCCTGCGTCACGACTTCAATACGTCGGTCCGCCAGTTGCGTGATGCACTGCTCAGCGTCGGCAACTCGGTCGCCACCGTCAACAGCGGCTCGAAGGAGATTTCCGACGCGTCTGACAACCTGTCGAAGCGCACCGAGCAGCAGGCTGCCTCGCTCGAGCAAACTGCCGCGGCACTGGAGGAGATCACTTCCAACGTCGTCTCGACGTCGAAGCGCACCGCCGAAGCCCGCGATGTGGTGCGGGATTCCCGCATCCGCGCCGACCAGTCCGGCCTGGTGGTCCGCAATGCGGTCGCAGCCATGGAGCGGATCGAGAAGTCGTCGCAGCAGATCGGCCAGATCATCGGTGTCATCGACGAGATCGCCTTCCAGACCAACCTTCTGGCGCTGAATGCCGGCGTCGAGGCGGCTCGCGCCGGTGAGGCCGGCAAGGGGTTTGCTGTCGTCGCTCAGGAAGTCCGTGAACTGGCACAGCGTTCGGCAAATGCCGCCAAGGAGATCAAGGGCCTGATCTCGAACTCGGCCGTGGCCGTGTCCGAAGGCGTCAAGCTGGTCAGCGATACGGGCGAGGGGCTTGCAGCCATCGAGAAGCTGGTTCAGACGGTGACCTCGCATATGGACGCGATCGCGACCGCCGCTCAGGAACAGTCGGTCGGTCTTGCGCAGGTCAATACCGCAAGTCAACCATATGGACCAGTCGACCCAGCAGAATGCCGCAATGGTTGAGGAGATGAATGCTGCGGGTGCCGGCCTGGCGCACGAAAGCACCAAGCTCAGCGATCTGCTTTCGCAGTTCCGGCTTGGGGGCGCTGCCGCTTCAAGCCAGTTGCGCGAGACCGCGAACCGCATGCGTGCTCCGGTTTCGCCTGCACGTCCCGTCGCCCCAGCGCCGAGCCGTCAGGCTACCCGTGCGCCGGTTTCTTATGGTAATGCCGCAGTCGCTCAAGGCACCGACGACTGGCAGGAATTCTTAGCTTCGACTGAGATTGATAGCGGCGGATCGCTTTACGACCCAAAGAAGGCTGTCTGCCGCCGTCGGCGAAATCGACCCTGTTTCGGTCCATCGATTAGATCCGGCCGATCGTTCAGCTCGAATGAGAGTTGACCTCTATCTGGCATGTCCAATCGTGGTTATCGAGGCAATTGCCGCGTTTGACGGCTTCTTGAACCGCATAACCGGTGTCCATATGTGGCGAGATCCAATCTGGCAGCAAGGCAATTGCAGGAGCTTCCTCCTCAAAGACACAACACTGGTGGGCTCATCCGCAATCATCGAACGAAAGGTCGCTTTGCAAGGTATGAAGGCGTCACGCGAACGTCACAAAATGGCTGGCGCCAACGGTGAGAGCGTCACGGAATGGGAAACACGAGACCCAACTCGAGCAAAACTCGGTCTGGTCCTTGTAAGCCTGGAGAATAGCCAAAGTGTGTGGGGCGTCCTGAAGCCTGCAATTCTAGGAACTGGGGGTGCCGGACCTCAGGCCGCCAAGAGATAGGTAGAATGAACTTTGATATTCGTCAATTTCGAACAGAAGCGGTTCGAGTTTGAGATTTGGATCGCACATCCCAAATTAACCTTGAAGCATAACCTTAATTAGTGAATTCTATTGAAAGGTCGTGCGTTTCGCGTTTTTTTCAAGGTGCGGAGGCTGTCATGGATATCAAACTGTTTCTCATCGGGTCGGCACTTCTCACAATCGCTTGGATAGGGGGCGTAGCTATGGTGTTCTGGTCTTTCTGGCCGGTCCTATAGTGAAGCGTACAGTTTTGAAGTGTGGCTTGGCGAAAAGTTGCAGGCGCCTTCCGATCGTCTGGTTCGTCGCATCGCAAAATAGACGACAGTGGCTTTCGGGCCGAGCCGGACGCGCTTGCTCTATTCTTGATCGTCGATCGAACCCGAACACGACGGTGGTAAAACCGGCGAAGGAACGCCAAGCGTCATCGGAGGCGAAACGCCTTGCAGGCGGTCACAATTCTCCGCGTGCAACCGCATAAATGTGCCAACGTCCAGAGCCAACCCTGATCTCCGCGATCTCAATGAATGAAATCAAAAAAGCGATCAGCGCTTCCCGGATGAAACGTCTTGTCGCCATCAAACGTAGATAGGATGCAACGGGGAACTTTCAGCCCGATCGTGGCTCGCCGTTGGCTATGCGGTTCTATCGATTACGCAAGGTTATCAGATATATGCAGGACAGCGCACATCGACGCGTTCGGATCGCCAGGGATTTTGACAGGGCAG
The DNA here is from genome assembly GCF_019430945.1 of Neorhizobium populisoli. Lineage (GTDB taxonomy): Bacteria > Pseudomonadota > Alphaproteobacteria > Rhizobiales > Rhizobiaceae > Neorhizobium > Neorhizobium populisoli. The sequence goes on from NZ_JAHYCB010000016.1 coordinate 19,144, forward strand.
CAATGGCGTTTTCACATTCACTTCCCTCGTTCCTGATCAACTGGTCGCCATGCACGCACAAAATTATCAAATCATCTCGCCGCGTCCTATCAGCGATGAAAACGCCTTTCGAGACGTGTCCGTCAGTTGCTGCTACGCAGAAGGCCTCACTCGCTGAAGGCCATATATCTGTATCGAGAATGCGGACAGCCGGATTCGTCTATCGGTTAGTCGCGGAGAAACACGAGCGTTCCGTGCCTATGTCAAAGTACATAGCCAGCGTTTTTGTATTACGTTATTAGTATCTGATGACGGCTGGAAGCTTGAGGGCCGACGGTTATGTTCAGCTAATACCGCCCCACATTCAGGAGGCGCGTGATGAAACGCTCATGTGTAGACGTAATCCCTCGCAACGGCCAATACATTGTGCGGATCATTGAGAACGGTGAGACGAAGGATCACACGTTTGATTTTGAGCTACACGCGCAGGCATTCGCCGATGGCCAGCATTTCCGCCTATTAGCGCTGGAAGCCCAACCGATGGTGGATGCCGCTGAATTTGAGCGTAAGCCCGATGCCTCGCCGCTTTCGCACGATCGTAGTCGAGGTCCAGCCGTTCGATAACAACTAAGCTCGTCTGAGAACTGCTTGGGCTGCGGCTCACGACTGGTCGGTCGTATCTTGCACGGTCAAATTACCCTTGTATACGCTGCGACCTGCAACATCTCGAACGTTGACGCGGATCCGTCGTTCGCCATCACGCGGCAGTTCGTCCTTGGCAAGATCAACAAGGAACCTGCCAGCTTCTTCGATGACTTTATCAGAAGAGATTTCAATGCCGGTATCGTCGCTATGGCTGTCTGGTCCATTGTCGATATCAAAGAAAAATCTAGGCATTTACGCACCACACTCGTTTGATGTGATCAAAGCATTTATACCGGGCTTTGGTTCCGAGGATTTCGCAATGGCGTCGCGGCCGCCGGCCCATGGTCGATATCATTTTCCTTCGCTAGGTCGGTGAGTTCTGCTTCCAGTTGCCGACCGTAACCGTTTGCTAGCCGATATTCGCATACGCGCACGCTTTGTGCTGTACCTCGGAATCTCCACCTGGCTTTGGGCGAATCCTCTTCGGTAACATACCAGCTTCGTCATCCATGGAACGACAGCCTCAGACGGCTCAGTGAGCCCGGTTTTGCCGCCATGCACCTGATGGAGTGTATTGTCCACGAGGTCAGCTTCCTATTCTTCAGGATCGGCTTTCGCGTAAAGGTAGCGATTAGCAGTCACGCGAGGAGGCGCAACTGGTGACATCAGGTGTTGGGCGGTTGCACAGGAGCTTACATCTTAGGCCCGGCAACCTTGCTTGACATGTTGTCTATGTCTTGTTCCTTTTACGACGGCCTGCCGCCAAAGGGGCGGCATAAGCCGAGCTATCGACCCCACTCCATGCCTTTTGGGCGTCTTGTCGCTCACGATGTTTACTACGAGCTTATGGTTGAATTGAAATTGACGAGGTGTGTTCTCGCGACGTCGCATGCTGGGAGGACAACTCGCGAGCGGCAAAAGCGATCACAAGCAGGCTGGCCGCTACGACAATGACCGTCCTGATGCCCATCTCCTCCGCCTTACAAAAAAAAGAGCCCGGCGATGCCAGGCTCCTACGCTCATTCAATGCCCAAGCTTTACTTGCCACAAGCCGGGTTGGTTGAAGTCGTGTCGTTAGCAGGAGCGCCCTGCACGCCTGCGCCCGGAGTGCCAGGTGCGCAGTTCGGGTTCGAGCCGGATGCCGAGCTACCCGAAACGCCACCAGAGCCCATCGTGCCCGAGTTGCCCATCGTACCGCCGGTGGTGCTGCCGGTCGTGGTTTTGTCAGCCGGAGCTCCCGTCGTGGCCTGTGTATCGGTTTTCGGGGCAGACGTGCCGGGCGAAATCGTCGCCGCACCGGATCCGCCGCCCTGGTTGGAGTTGCCGCTCTGGGCAAATGCCGACGTAGCCATACCGATCGAAAGTGCCGTTACTGCAAGAATCTTGAAAGACATGTGTTCCTCACCATTAGGTTTATAAACCCTACATCCACCAAACCCGCCGGACTGCACTTCGTTCCAGGGAACAGCAGTTGAAGTTGAGGGTTTTGCAGCGGGGCAGGAGGAAAACACTTGCCCCTCTCACCGGGAAGGGCTCGCTTCGGCGAGCCCTTCTTTGAACCACCGCGATACGTGGTCCGAATGAGCAAATTCTTCTCACCCGTTGACGATATGCCGCCTGGTCTGCGTATCCTTCATGGTGCTGCCAATCGCGGCTCAACGCGGATCGATAATACATTATGACCATCCACGCAGTAATATATGCACTGTTGAGGCGGCCCTTAACGTGCGGTATTGGCGGGCTCAAGGTCCGACATGAAAACAGCGCCGAAGACGTCAACAGAGAAGCCGGGACCCTAAGCCAATCAATATAGGACCTGATACTGATATTGGGGGTGTGATGGCCTTGACGGCGCGGGTCGTTGCGGTCGATGACGTCAACTCGCGCGAAATTGAGAGCAGTCCCCCATGCCCTATTACCTGGTTACTCAGACGTCGCTGGTGGAAGGCGAGGATGAGGTCAGGGCAGCTCAGAAGGTTCTGGCGAAGTTGCAGTCGGAAGGCTCGACCGAATTTACCGTGAAGTTCGATGCAGAGAACATCCGGCGAGTGAGGGTCGCCAACCATTTAGCCTCAGAGCTAAACCAGCAAATTCCGTATAGCCCAACCCAATTCGTGGAGGCGCTCCCGGAAAAGATCACGCATGGCGCGCCGGTTTTAACCCAAGGTGAAATGCGCGACCCCACGCAGTCGAACCTATCCGCTAAAGGCATCGTGTTTGGACTGAGCCTATTTGGCGCTGGCCTAATCACGGGGCTGGTTGCAGACTTTCTCAATTAAAACCGCTCGTTATGGGATCGCTGCGTAGTGTCTCTTGTGGAGTAGCCACCGCTTTCGGTGCCTGCTGTTGACCGTTTTGAGTCGGTACTATTCACTGGCATCGCGTTTTCCATGCTTACAGGGCCCCGTGACGCTCAGTACTTCTTCAAGCTTCGCGGATTCACACCGCAATCGACGCCTGTTGGGCGACATGCACGCCGCTCACAACCCGATTGCGACCATGCTTCTTTGCCCGATAGAGCGCCATATCCGCGGCGCCAAAGAATTGTTGGGAATTAAGGGGAGAGGTGGCTGTCACGTCCAGCGTTGCAGCCCCAATGCTGACAGTCACGAATTCAGGGGAGTTCCCGGCATGAGGAATGGCAAGCAACCGGATCATTTTCCGGATTTTCTCCGCAACCGCCACCGCGCCTTGCTCATCCGTGTCCGCAAGGAGAACAGCCATTTCTTCCCCACCGTAGCGGCAAGAAAGGTCAGTCGGTCGCTGGACACATCTTCGGATGACCGCCGAGAGTTGGCGCAAACACTCGTCGCCGGCTGCGTGACCATAAGTGTCGTTGTAAGCTTTGAAATGATCGGCGTCGATCATCAACAGCGACAGCGGCGCGCGGCTTCGGCGCGCTCGCTGCACCATTTCCTCGAAGCGGATGTTGAACGTCCGGCGGTTTGCAAGCTTCGTTAATTCGTCTGTACTGGCCAGAGCGTTTAGTTCATCTTCGATTGCTTTCTGGCGCGTTATATCGCGGCTGATCGCCACGGCACGTGATGGCGCGTTTCTGGTCGATGGAAGCTTATTGAGGACCGTCTCAAGCCAGACTTCCTCGCCAGTCGGTTTCGTATGCTTGAGCACGAATTTTTCATGCCGCGAACCGGCCTTTATCCGATCCGTCACATCTCGGACGATGATCTCGGCCTCTGCATCAAGCCCTGCAAACACGCTTTTTCCCACAAGCCTGTGCGGCTCGATACCTAGTATGTCCGCAGATGACGGCGAAACATATTCGCGAATGCCATTTTGATCAAAACGAGCAATCACGTCGCTCGAGGATTCAGCCAATAGCCGGAATTCTGCCTCACTTGAGGCCAGCATCGCCTCGCTCTTCTCCCGCATGGCCGAAACATGTCGCCAGACACCAATCGCCACAAAGACGGCAAGCATCAGCAATGCCGTGTAGGTCCACCGAATGCGCGCAGTTTGGAGCCACTGGGCAAGGACTTGGCTTTCGGAGGCCGCAGCAAGCACGACGATCCCCGACCTCGCACTTTGCGTGTAAGCACCAATTCGCCATGTTCCGTCGAGCGGTGATTGGTACCGGTACGCGCCTCCGGGTGCCGCTTTGAGATAATGCGAGAACAGTTCCGTTGGGGAGATGTTTGCCCCCATCAGCGTCTCTTCCATCGGCCCGCGGGCTAAGATGATCCCGTCACCCCGGGCGATCAGAAAAGAGCCTTCGCTACCGACATTAAAGCGCCTGAAGAAATCGATGAAGTGACCGACTCGGACCGTGGAAACGACAGCCCCGCCGAAAACTCCGCCAGCCAACACGACTTTTTGCGTAACAGGGATCACCCACTCGTTTGAAAGACGGCTGACGATTGGCTTACCCACGACCGGCAACGGGAAAAGGCTTTTCTGATGGAATCTGAAATATTCCCTTTCCGAAAGGTCGATTGAGCCGGGTTGAAGCTGATCGGTAGACGCGATCAGTGCTCCTTCGGCGTCAATATAGGAGAGCGTGTCGAGTGTGGGGGATGCCTTCATTTGCTGCGTGATCAGTAACTTGATCTTCGACGGCATGTTAGGCACGCCTTGCTCATCCTTGATCTCTGCAATCATGCTCGACAAAGGCAGGCGAGACATTTCGATGAGATCGTCGGTGTGTTGGGCGATCGATTCTGCGGTCTGGCGCAGGGAGGCCTTCACCCGACTGACTTCGGTCGTCCAGTTGGAATATTCGGCCCATCCAAGCAGGGCAGCAAAGCCGCAGCATCCCGTGATAACAGCTCCTGCTAGCAATGTGGCTCTTGATATCACTGGGGCTCCTCGATGTATGTGACGAGTCTCTCACGTAGTGTTTTAGAAAGCCTAAATTGCGAAGCAGAAGTGCAGCATCTTGCTGCTCGTCCTTAATTAGTAATTGATAAAATGCGTGCATCCTGCCCTCTGAATGCCAATTGCAGGTCAGTGCCATGGAATTACTGTCGAATACGCGCGCTTCTTCAGAAAAGAGGCGCGTTGCCCTCGTAACGCTCTTTTTTACCTGCGTCATCGGTCTGATCGCCGGCCTCGTTTTCACGGCCGTGATTAATATGAGGGACCAAGCCGATCACATCGATGACGCCCGCGCAAGTCGTGCTGTCACAGCTGCCATTCGTTCTTTTCAAGCACGGATCAGTTCCACAGTCCGCGACAATGCCGTCTGGGACGACGCTTTCAAAAACATCGGATCTGCCGACGCAGCCAACTGGGTCTATCAGAACTGGGGCAAAACCAGCGAGGATTATCCTCTCTATGATGTTGTCGTTGTCCTTACCCCTAACCGAACCATCTTAGGCGCCTTCAAGAAGGGTGCGGAATTCAACGCCGCCTCCGATTTTGGTCAGAGCCTCACGCAATTGGCGGCGCGGGCGTCCACATCGGGCAAGCGCCCAGTTACCGCTTTCGTGCCGACAGCCGAGGGGATTTATCTGGTCTCGGCAGGCGCCATCCGGCCGTTCAGTGACAACCCTCCGGAGGGAACGTTAAGCACCCTTTTCTTTGCGAAACGCTTGACGCCTGAGGTTATTGGTCAGCTCGACGACACATTCGACATCGGCGGACTAAGGATCACGGCTTCCCCAGACCGCCATCTGTTGAGCATGCCGCTCCTCGGTGATAGCGGCCGCGCAGTTGCATATTTAGAGTGGCCGCGTCGGACCCCCGGAAGCCAGACATTTGATGGCGTCTATAGGTCGCTGCTTTTGGCGGGGGTACTGTTCATTTCTTTTATCTTGGCGATTATTGCGACGGCGGTCGCGATAATACGTAGTTTGCAGCGCGATGCTGTTTCTGCCACGTTCAGGGCTACACATGACGGACTCACAGGCCTGCTCAACCGTGCTGGCCTGCTAGATGGAATCGACACGGCAAAAATTTCATCTGGGGAGCAACCTGCGTTGGCGCTGATCGATTTAGACGGCTTCAAGGAGGTAAACGATGCCTGGGGCCACGCGATCGGCGACGAGCTCATCAAGCTCGTCGCACAGCGGCTCAAAGAGAACCTTCCGCATGCGAGAATGATTTGCAGGCTTGGGGGCGATGAGTTTGCACTCGTAGATGACGCTAACGATATCGGCGCCAACTCGGCTGCATTAATACAAGCGTTGCACGAGCCCTTCCGCATTGGCGGCCGCACGATTGAGGTGGGCGCCAGCATCGGTACAGCGTTGTTTCCTTCGGATAACCCTGATGGTTTCGAACTCCTGCGTCGTGCCGACATGGCACTTTATGAGGCTAAGGAAAGTGGTCGAGGACGCGTTGTCAACTATCGCACCGCCCTCGATTTCCAGCGCCACCAACGGACAGAGATGGAGGCCAAACTCCGGCTAGCGATAGATAGGCGAGAGGTCCGGCCTGCGTTTCAGCCACTTGTCGACGCCAAGACTGGTTCCTTGCGAGGCGTCGAAGCGCTCGCACGCTGGACGCCCGAGACCGGACCTGTCAGCCCGGACGTATTCATCGCTGTTGCTGAACGGGCCGGTCTCATCGACGAGCTTGGCCGGCAAATCGTGGAGATGGCCGTTGAAGTGGTGTCACCGTGGAATAACGTTGGATTGTCCATCAATGTCTCGCCGGTTCAATTGCGAAACCCTGACTTTGCCGCACTCGTCCAGACTATTCTCGATGCGAAACAATTCGATCCTAATCGATTGACGCTCGAGATTACAGAGGGGGTGCTGATGTCAAACCCAGAGCAAGCGAAGCGGACGATTGCACGGCTGAAGGCCATTGGGGTTAAGTTCGCGCTCGACGACTTTGGCTGCGGTTATGCCAGTATTGGCGCCCTGCGCGAGTTCGGGTTTGACCGTATGAAGGTAGACCGTTCGCTTGTTACTGCATTGAAGGATAAGAAGGGGGCCGGCGTCCTCAGTGCGACGCTTTCGTTGGCCAAAGCGCTCGATATTCCGGTAACTGCGGAGGGCGTTGAAACCCAAGAACAGGCGGATATCCTGACCAGATCCGGATGCGATCAGCTCCAGGGTTATCTGGTTGGAAGGCCCATGGGGTCCAAGCAGGTTGAGGAGGCTTTTCTCAACTCCATTGCTTCACGCCAGCGCCGCGCGACAGCCAACAAAAGGAAGCAAACCGGCTGATATGATGGTGGTCGTGTGGTCGCCAGCGTGTATCGCTTTGCCGGCCATCGTCTGGAAGTTAGCAGCCATGAAATAGGCCGACGAACCGCTTGCTCCGTTCGCTCGACATCGCAATTCGAGACCGCTAGCGCCAGGCTTATAGCTTTACAGGAGCCCTCGGCTTACAACCGACGGGCAGTAGGTTCGAAACTCGCAGTGCCGATCACATAAGTCAGGCTCGCTGCACAAAGTGCGCCCAGATGTGATACCCATGTGTCGCAGTCCCAATGGTCTCAGCAGCACAGGTTTCGGCCGATACGGATGGGGTATGCTAACTCTCGACGGCCTTGAGAGGAGCTAGCTGACATCTGAATCTTCTTCTCGGACAACTACAATCCGCATCGCGAACCGGCATTGCGAACGCGGTACACGGAATTCTACTCGTCGTATAAGGGTGTCGTACAGTCCGATGCGACCTCAGTAGAGTTAGCCGACCTTCAGCAGCTCTCGCAGGTAACTTTATCTCTGGCGCGCTTTGCCGCCCTCGTATTCCAAGCCGCTATCACAGATCGGCTTGGCGAGGTACCTTAGCCGTGGTCATGCATGGGATTCCTGTTCGAAGAGCGGGCCCGCTGATGGTGCTGGAGGCCGCAAGCGCTTCACAGGTGTGTGTGCCCCGCGCTTGACGCTTGTAGGCTCCGGTGGCGCTGTAAGGATCAGTGACGAGGCCTCGGGTATCAATGGCGGCGCTGGATCCGGCGCGGCCGTCGCAGGTTCAATCTTGTCGGTAACCGCATTGGATATCTCTGTCGGCATGGCGTCCGCGACCGGCTCCGGTTCGGCCTCATCGTCCGACGCAAACTCTACCATACTCGATAGATCGGCCGTTTCGCCATGGGAAGCTAGAAGACGCGCGCCGGTCAACTCACCGGACTCGTTATCAGCTATTGCCGACAACGCCACAACACCGACAAACCGGGACGCCATCGACGCCGCGATCCTTTCCGCGGACGCGGCGTTCGAGGCCTGCCGCATCTCCGTCGGGATGATCCCGGCGCGGGTCTTTTTGAAGGGCATGACAATGAATTTTTCGGCGGTAACCATAGGGAATCCTTCGCGATGTTCTTATTATGTTCTCGCGGCCAAGGGAGTCAAGGTGCTTTCTGGGCCTAGACAGCCGAACGCGTCGTTTGCATCTGGAGCGGCATTGTTGCCAATCAGAAATCACATATGGCGCCTAGACGGGAACATAAACACGAGACAACAGTTCATTCATCTGAGGTTCATGTTCATCAGGAGTACTCCCCAATGTTGCTTAATACGTTCAACGCCGGCACTGGCTTTAACTTCGGTCGCAATCCTTCAATTTCTTTTGCTAAGCCCGCGGTTGAAGCGGAACTTAAGTACTTGGCTGACTTCGATTCAACTTCGATCACCGTTGAAGAGAGTGGCTCTTACATTGTCCTTGAGGGCTGTGTGCGGTCGTCCAAGGACCTCTACCGTGCACTCAAGGTCGCAGGCGATGTCGTCGGCGCTGAGAATGTGATTTGCCAGCTCGCAGTTGTGGTCGATACGGCCACCCAAGTCGACATGATCCTCTACTGAGATTTGCGTCGACCAGCAAATAAGGATGTCGGCATCCGCGCCGCAACGAGCGCGGGACAGGGCGGGGAAGAAGAATTTTCAGGGCAATCATCTTAGCCACTACGTTGTGCGAAAAAAACGCACCGCCTCCCACAAAATAAGACAGCCGACCCACAGATATGGTGGCTAACTCTGCGGCGCTTGCCGCGAACCGACATGCGCGACTGAGACCGCCGTCCTGGCCATCTTAAACGGCATCGTCGATCCAAGCGTCCGGTGGTGATTGCTCTTCAACGGGCGGATCGGCTTCCGGGTCGCGATAGCCTCAGCTCAGTCGACGAGGCGCCGGCGATTGCGACGAAGCTTGCGACCGGTCTTCTTCTCCAGCGCCTGTTCCAGGATACCGAGACGACGTTCGGTGATCTCGGTAATGCGCTCGGGATCGGCGGATTCGATCGTCTGCATCATGGTCTCAACCAGATCGAGAGACAGCGTCAGGTCCGCGTAAACGTGTAGCGTGTCATGGCGCATCGGTTCTACCCAGCGCAGCAGCAATTCCATCAGATGCAGGACAAGGCCATTGCGTGTCGCCTGGGCAAGCGCCAAATCGAACCGCATAGTGGCGATAATCACCGAGCTGATAGCCTCCGGCGTGACGGCTTCCGTCTCGGATGAGGGCAGCGCATTGCGACCGAAACGGATCGCCTCGCGCATTCTCTCGAAATCGGCTTCCTCGGCATATTGCGAGGCGATCTGCGCCACCCAGGGCAGAATCAGCCGGCGCACCTCGATCGCTTCGTCGAAGCTTGTCGGCTTGATGTCGGGCGTCGTGAAAAAATCGAGCGGCACGACCTCGCTGGCCACAAATGTGCCGCCACCGGCGCCGGGCCGAACGGTCAGGAGATCGGCCTCAACCAGCTGCTTGACCGCCTCGCGCACCGTCGGGCGGCTGACCTGCATCTGCTCGGCGATACTGCGTTCGGAGGGCAGGCGGGACCCGATGCGGAAAAAGCCCGTCCGGATTGCATCGGCAAGTCTGCGCGCGACCTCCTCGCTCGGAAGCAGCACCCTGACTGGCTGAAAGTGTCGGTTCACCGGCAAATCTCTGTTCTGTTAGTTATCTGGTCAGGCCCCGAGATAAGCTTTTTCAATCGCCGGATCACGCGAAATCTCGTCCGGCGTGCCCTGGGCAACGATCTGGCCGAGTTCCATGACATAGACGTAGTCCGCAATCCGCATGGCCTGTTCGGCATTCTGCTCGACCACAAGGAATGTCGTCTTTTCGCGGCGCTTGATTTCAAGGATCGCCGAGAACATCGCCTCGAAGATCAGCGGCGCGAGGCCGAGCGAAGGTTCGTCCAGCAGAATGAGTTTCGGCCGCGCAACCAGTGCGCGGGAAACTGCCAACATTTGTTGTTCACCGCCGGAAAGCGACCAGCCGAGCTGGGTTTCGCGTTCCTTCAACCGAGGGAAAAGCTCGTGGACTTCCTGGAGGATGGCGTTGAAACCGCCCGGCCGCTTCTTTGTCTCGGCGGTGCGGGCGACGAGCAGATTTTCCTGGACGGTCAAGCCGGGAAAGATACGGCGGCCCTGCGGCACATGGCTGATGCCGAGCGAGACAATCTTTTCCGGCTGCAGGCCCTGGATGGGCTGTCCTTCGAACGTCACCACCCCGGAGGCCGGTTTCAGCAGGCCAGACAGTGTGTTCATCAGCGTCGTCTTGCCGGCGCCGTTGGCACCCAGAACGGCGACGATCTGCTCTGGCTTCACCTCCAGCGAGAGATCGCGCAGCACGGGCACGTCGTTATAACCCGCATAGAGCCTGTCAATTTTCAGCATGTCGCTTCTTCCGCCCGAGATAAGCTGCAATCACGTCCTCGTTTTCGCGGATGGAGCGCGGATCGCCCTCGGCAATCTTGCGGCCGAAATTGAGCGCCACGATGTGGTCTACGAGACCCATGATAAAACGCATGTTGTGTTCGATGACGATCACCGACGTGCCCTGCGCCGAGACGGTGCGAATGAAGGCGGCAAGCTCGTCCGCCTCGCCTTGGCTTAAGCCGGCGCAAGGCTCGTCCAGCATCAGCACCGAGGGTGACGAGGCGAGCGCGCGAGCGATTTCCAGGAGCCGGCGCTGGCCATAGGAAAGCATTGACGGCGGCTCGTTTATGAAACGGTCAAGGCCTACCAGCGAAAGCAATGAGCGCGCCTGTTCCTTCGCCTCGCGCTCCTCCTTCCGGGAGAAAGACGATCCGAATATGCTGCCGACCAGCGTCGAGCTCATGCGGCAGGTGCGACCGACCAGCACGTTGTCGCCAACAGAAAGGCCCTGGAAAAGTTGCAGGTTCTGGAACGTGCGCGCCATACCCTGGGTGGTGATGAGATAGGGTGCAAGCCCCGTGACATTGCGATCGTGTAGCGTCACTGAGCCATCTTCAGGCCGGTAGACGCCCGAAAGCACGTTAAGCAGCGTCGACTTGCCGGAGCCGTTCGGCCCGACCAGTCCCAGCACCTTGCCTTTTTCGAGTTCGAAGCTGACGCTATCGAGCGCGGTCAGGCCGCCGAAGATTTTTGTAACGCCGGCAACTTTGAGGACCGTGCTCATGTCGAGGTCCTCGCACGCTTGAAGAGACGTTTTCCGAGACCCGCAAGCCCGTCAGGGAGCAGGAGCACGCACATCCAGATCGCCACGCCGAAGGCAAGGAGGTAATATTCCTTCACGAAACGCAGCGCCTCGGGCAGCGTGATCAGCAGCGCCGCGCCGATGACCGGACCGATGATCGTGCCGCGCCCGCCGATCAGCACCATGGCAAGCAGGATGATGGTGAGGCCGAGGCTGAAGAATTCCGGGCTGATGAAACGCACCGTATGGGCGTAAAGGCCGCCGGCGATGCCAGCAAGAACGGCGCTGATCGCAAAAGCCAGCATCTTCATCGCCGAGATATTGACGCCCGAGACATCGGCGCCGATTTCGGAATCGCGGATCGCGTTGAAGGCGCGGCCGAAACGCGAGCTTCGGAGCCGCCAGACAAAGAGGATCGTCAAAACGGCGAAGGCAAGCAGCAGGTAATAGAGCGGCACGGCCTGTCGGAACGAAAATCCGAGGATTTCCGGCCGCGGAATGTTGGAAATGCCGTGCGAGCCGCTCGTCAGCCATTCCATGCTGCGGATGACGAGGCGGATCACCTCGCCGAGCGCCAGCGTCAGCAGCGTCAGCGAATGGCCCTTGATACGCAGTGCCGGAATGGAGATGAGAAAGCCGATCAGGCCGGTCAGCACCGCGGCCGCCATGATGCCGACCATGAAGGGCGCACCGGTGGAGGTGACCATGATGGCGCTCGTATAGGCGCCAATCGCAAAAAGCCCGATATGGCCAAACGACAGGAGCCCGGTAAAGCCAAGCAGCACGTCGTAGCCGGAGGCGAGGATGATAAAGATCAAAGCCTGGTGCGCAATGCCGAGGTAATAATTGCTCTTTAGGACAAAGGGCAGGGCGATCGCCAGGGCGAGCAGTACGACGATGCCGATGGCGCGCCAGACAATATTGCGGGATGCACTTTGTGTGGTCATCACAGCTTCTCCGCAATCCGCTCCGGAAACAGACCGCGCGGCCGGAACAGAAGAACGACAATGATGATCAGGAAGGCGATGACGTCCTTGTATTCGGACGAGATATAGGCGGCGCCGAGCGCCTCGACGATGCCGATGATAAGCCCGCCGAATACCGCACCCTTGAGGCTGCCCCAGCCGCCGACGATGGTGGCAGCAAGCCCCTTCAGCATCAGGCCAAAGCCCATCGTCGTGGTGACGACGAAAAGCGGCGCGACGAGGAAGCCGGAAAGCCCGGCGAGGCCTGCAGAGAGACAATACGCAAAGGTGCGCATGCGGCGCACCGGAATGCCCATCAACCGTGCGGCATCCGGATCCTGCGCCGTTGCCTGAAGGCGAAGGCCGATATCGGTTTTGGTCAGGCAAAATTGCAGCACGCTGATCAAGGCGATCGCCAGCACGATGATCAGGACGTTGTGCGGGAAGAAGGAAATGCCGCCGAACTCGACGGTACCATTGCCGAAGAAGGTTGGCAGGGTCAGCGGGTAGGGACCCCAGACGAGTGTCGCCAGCGCACCCATCGACACCGAAATGCCGATTGTGGCAGTGACGATGGTGAGGAAGTGCCGCCCTTCCAGCGGCCGGAATACCACCCACTGGAAGACGTAGCCCATGATGACGCACAGGATGACCGTGCCGATCAGCGCTGCCCAGAGTGGCAATCCGACGATGCTGTACAGCGTGACGCCGAAGAAGCCGCCATAGGTGACCCATTCGCTGTAGGAGAAATTGACGACGCCGGCAGCGGCAATCGTCAAGGTGAAGCCGAGCGCCACGAAGGCATAGATACAGCCCATCGTGACGCCGGCAATCAAGACTTGCAGGAACGTGTCCATCTGACCTTCTTCAGGCGATCGATTGCTTACTTGATGGTCGCGGCGAGCGTGAGCTTGCCGTCGCCGATCTGCACGATCGCGACGCTGCGGCCACCATCACCCTTGTCGGCGTAGCTATAGGTATTGCCGATACCGGCATAATCCTTGATCGTCCGCATTTCCTTGACCAGCGCCTCGTGATCGGTGCCGACCTTGGCGATCGCAGCAGCAACCATCATGACGCCGTCGTAATATTCAGCGGCCGAATAGTCGGAGTCGATGTTGAACTTCTCGCGGTAACGCTTGGCCCAATCGGCCCGCGCCGGATCGATCGCCGGAACCGAGTCCACGGTGCCATAAATGCCGTTGGCCGAGTCGCCCTGATAGAGCTTGATCGTCGTCGGCAGCACGCCGGCATTCGAGAAGATGACCTTAGAGGTGAGGCCGAGCTGCTTCAGCTGCTGGACGGCGACCACGAAATGTGGCGGGTCGCCGGAGACGATGACCACGTCTGCGCCGGCATCCTTGATGCGCAGGATTTGCGGAGTGAAGTCCCGGTCGGCAACTTCGAAGCTTTCGACGGCAACCGGCTTGACCGATTTATCGGTCAGCACGGACTGGATCTGGTTCAGCCAGCTATTGCCGAATTCGCTGTTGGCGCGCAGCACGGCGATCTTCTTGCCACCGAGATTGTCGATGGCAAAACGCGCCGCGGCCTTGGCGACATAAAGGTCGCTGGTGCGGACGCGGAAGAGCGGCTCGACGCCCTTCTTGTCGAGAGCGAGCTGGGCGGAAGCGGCGCCGGTCAGCGTCGGAATGCCTTCGTCGCCGATCGTACCCATCTGCGACAGCACGAAACCACTGACGGTGGTGTTCATGATCGCCGACGGCTCCTGGTCCAGGATGCGGTTATAGGCGTTGATCGCGCCGGTCTGCTCGCTGCCGGTGTCCTCGATGATCAGCTGGATCTTGTTGCCCTTGATGCCGCCCTTGGCGTTGATGTCCTCGACGGCCATTTTGGTGCCGTTCACGAGCGGCGCCTCACCGCCGGCAAACGGGCCGGTGGTACCGATGACCATGCCAAGTTTGATGTCGTCGGCGAAAGCGACCTGCGCGAAGCTCATGGCAAGCGCTGCGGCGATGACGGATTTCGAAAGAATGCGCATGATTTCCCTCCTGAAAACGCGCTGCACTCTTGTGCTACCGCGCCGTTGCTCGATGGCGGCATTTCTGCCGCCGATACCCCTTTGTTGAAAGGTATGATCCATCAACCAAATTTGGCTGTCAACTTTACCTTTGGTTTTCGAAAAAAAATTTCAAGTTTCAAGCAAGCTTTGAAACCGGTAGCGGCCGGCGTCTCAGAGCGTCAGAACCTTGCCCGTGTTGAGAACGTTATTCGGGTCGAGTGCCTGCTTGATCTTCGCCATCAGCGCCAGTTCCTCCTGCGTCCGCGAGAGCTTGAGATATGGCTTCTTCAGCAGTCCAATCCCGTGTTCGGCGGAGATCGTGCCGCCTTCGCTGGCGACGAAACCGAAGACGAGTTCGCTGATCTCCTTGTGCGGCTGCTCCTTGCCGGCAGAGGGAATGTTGCAGACGACATGCAGGTTGCTGTCGCCGATATGGCCGTAGCTCAGCGCGATCGCATCCTGCCAGCGCGCCTTCATCGCCGCCTCGATGTCATCCACCACCCTGCCGGCAGCGCTGGTTGGCAGGCCGACGTCGAAGGCCGTCAGCGGCCCCATCAGCTTGCTGTATTCTGAAACGCTCTCACGCACCGCCCATAGATCGCGGGTTTCGCGTTCGGAAGACGGCAGGACGGCATCGGACACCCAGCCTGATTCCAGCGCATCGGTGAGGACCTGCTCGAGCAGCAGACGGTTTTCCGATGCATCGCGGCCCCCGGTTTCGATCAGCACGTAGACGCCATACGGCTCGTTAAATGCTCGGCGCAGATCCGGCAGGCTGCCGGTCATGAAGTCGTAGAAGCTCGGCCACATTACCTCGAAAGAGGTAAGGGCAGAACCCATGCGCTGGCGGGCGCTTTTCAGAAGTTCCAGCAAAGACGGGAAATCCGGGCAACCGCAGAAGGCGCTGGCAAGCTCGGCGGGCTTCGCCTGCAGCCGCAACACGGCACGGGTGATGATGCCGAGCGTGCCTTCCGAGCCGATGAAGATTTGCTTCAGGTCGTAGCCGGCGTTGTTCTTTAGCATTTTGTTGAGTGAGGTGACGATCGTGCCATCCGGTAGCACGACTTCCAGGCCGAGCACATGTTCGCGCGCCATGCCGAAGCGGATGACGCGATTGCCGCCGGCATTGGTGGAAAGATTGCCGCCGATCATGCAGGAATCGCGCGCGCCGAGATCAAGCCCGAGGAACAGGCCTGCTTCTTCGGCCGCCTTCTGGGCAACCCCCAACACCACGCCGGCTTGCACCGTCATGGTCGCCATGACGGTGTCGATTTCCTCGATGGCGTTCATGCGATCCAGTGAAAGAGCAACTCCGCCTTCGATCGGTCGCGCGCCGCCGTTGAGGCCGGTCAATCCGCCTTGCGGGGTTAGCGGCACTTTGAACTCGTTGCAAATCCGCATGGCGGCCGCCACCTGCTGCGTCGTCCGGGGCCGGACCAGGGCAAGCGGTAGGACTGCAGACAAGCCGGCCCAATCATTATGATAACGAAGCGGGATATCGTCGCCGAAGAAGACGTCTGACCCAAGCTCGACCTTTAGGGCTTCGACGATATTGCTAGGCATGACTGCTCCATCCGCATATAGGCAAATTCGTGACCGTTATTGGTCAGTCGAACATACCTTTGACCGATCCGCAACCGCATTCCTACGTGCTGCGCCATAAAATAGTTTAAGTCTAAACTTGTTTTTTGTATCGGGCAGCCTGATGATGCGCCATCCGATGGGGAACGAGAGGGCCGGCAAAGATGGGCGCTTCTCGGAAAAGCAGGAGGATTTCGCCATGCGCTTTGCCTATTTCGCCTTTTTCGAAAATACCGATAGCAGCAAGCTTGCTGTCAGCAAGGCTGACGTTGAAACCGTCGCCGAGATCGTCAAGCTGACGCCGGGCCTGACTTCAGCCAATCTTTACACGCCGGAAGTCACCAAGGACATGTACAACAAGGACGAACAGTCCCCGGTTTTCGGCATGCAGCTGCATTTCAACGAGCTTTCCGAACTGGAAGATGCGATGGCGCCAGCCGGTCACCTGCAGCAGCTTGCAGCCAATGGCGTGCTTTCCAGCATTCGTGGTGCCAGGGCGACGCAGCAGGCCATGTATGCGCGGCATTTCCCGGTCGATGACTCGACTGTCGATATCGCCAGGAACGGCAACCCGTGCTCCTATGTCGTTCACTATCAGGGGCCGGCGGAGGACCTGAACGTCTGGATGCATCATTACGTCACCCATCATCCTGAGGTGATGCGGACCTTTCCGGGGATCCGCAAGATCGAAGTCCTGTCGCGGATCGATTGGTGTGGCTTCCTGCCCTGGGAACGGGTTAATCACATGCAGCGCAACCGGGTTATGTTCGACAGCCCGGCGGCCCTACAAGCCGCGCTGCAATCGCCGGCGCGCATTGCCATGCGCGAGGATTTCAAGACCTTCCCGCCCTTCGAAGGCGGCAATTCGCACTTTCCGATGGAAACCCGGATCGTCTTGCCCTGAGAGCTGCGATTACAATCTCAAGCGGTCGCGGTCCAGTTCCGCGATCGAGCGGCAACCGATCAGCGCCATGGTGCGGCGGGTTTCTTCTTCGAGGATCGTGAGCGCGCGTGCCACACCCGCCTCACCACCTGCAGCGAGACCATAAAGTGCGGCCCGGCCGAGCATGATGGCATCGGCACCAAGTGCCAAGGCCTTGACGATATCCGTGCCGCGCCGGAAGCCGCTATCCGCGAGTATGGCAATCCTGCCCTTCAGCCGATTGGCGATCTTCGGAAGAATGTCGATTGGCGACGGCGCGCCATCGAGCTGACGGCCGCCGTGATTGCTGATGACAATCCCGTCCGCGCCGGCTTCGGCCGCCAGTTCCGCATCGCGCGTCGACATCACGCCCTTGATGATCAGCGGCCGCTTCCAGATCTTTCGGATATGCCGGATGTGGTTCCAGCTGAGATCAGGTTCGACCTGTTCTCGCGACCAGATGGCGGTGCGGGCAAAAGTCTGCTGGTCTGCAGGCAGGAAATCCAGAAGATTACCGAAAGGCGGAATGCCGCGCGCCATGACCGATATCGCCCAACGTGGATGGAAGAGCATGTCCAGTTTGTGGCGCAGCGTCGGGTCCATGCCGGAGCGATAGTTACGGCGGTCCCATTCGCGATTGCCGAAGGTCGCGGCGTCGGTCGTCACCATCAGCGCCTGGCAGCCGGCTCTTTCGGCACGGCCGACCAGGTCCTCCATGAAAGTCTGCGAGCGGAAGACGTAAAGCTGTATCCAGTGCGCAAGATCGGGAATGCCGGCAAGCTGCTCGATCCGCATGTTCGAGACGGTACTCTGGGTGAAGGTCACGCCGGCTTTGGCCGCCGCCTGCGCCAGAAGCCGGTCACCCTCATATTGCAACAGGCCATTAAAGCCGGTCGGCGCGATGATGAAAGGCAGGCGCATCTTTCGGCCGAGAACGGTCGTCGAAAGGTCAGGCACACCGACACCGGTCAGTGTCGAGGGACGGAAGCCGATCGCAGAAAACACGTCGCGATTGCGGCGCAGCGTCAGCTCGTCCTCCGCTCCGCCTTCCAGATATTCCAGCACGAAGGCGGGCAGGCGGTCGCGTGCCATGGCCTGCAGATCGGCAATCGTCACCGCCCGCTTCACATCCCGGCCGCCGTAGTATTTCCTGCCTGCAAATGCCATCACTCGACCTGATATCCCGCTTCCGCCAACACCGGCGACCATTCCGAATTGACATCATCCGGTGGCACGGCCGCAAGCAGGCTTCTCGTATAGTCGTGCTGCGGTTTGGAAAAAACGGCCTCGGTGCGGCCGCTTTCGACGACCTCGCCGCGATACATCACCATAACGCGGTCACAGAGATAGCGAACCACGGACAGATCGTGACTGATGAACAGCATCGAGAAGCCGTGCTCGTCGCGCAGCTTAAGGAGAAGGTCAAGAAGCTGTGCCTGAACCGAGACGTCCAGACCAGAGACGATCTCGTCGGCAACCAGGATTTTCGGCAGGGTGCAGAGCGCGCGGGCAATGTTGACGCGCTGCTTCTGCCCACCGGAAAGCTGTGAAGGAAAGCGCATCGCCGCATCCGGCGGCAAGCCGATCTCCTTGAGTAGTTCTGCGGCGCGAACCATGCGCTCGCGATGGCTGTTGAGCAGGCCGGTCGCCTCGTTTGCCTGCGTGACGATGCTGCCGATCCTGCGGCGCGGGTTAAGTGCAGATTGCGGATCCTGGAACACCATTTGGATATAATCGCGACGGAACGCCTTGTCGGCATTGCGATTGGCGGTAACATCGCGCCCGGCAAGGGTGATCTTGCCATCCGTCGGCGTGTCAAGGCCAACCACCAGACGGGCGAGCGAGCTCTTACCACTACCGCTCTCGCCGACGATGCCGACGAACTCTCCTTCGCCAAGCGTAAAATCGACGCTGTTGACGGCCTTGAAGCTGCTGCGGGAGGCGAACGGGCTCCAGGCGGTCGTATAGGCCTTGGTCAGCCTCTCGCCGTTGAAATGTATATTGGCCGACGCGATCTCGCGGCCGGGCGCCAGTGGCGGCGGCACGATATCCGGCGTCTTTTCGGTCCGAATACAGGCAGCGATGTGGTTCGGGCCGATATCGGCAAGCGGCGGTTCGGTCTGCGTACAGGCTTCCATCACATTCGGACAGCGGGAAGCGAAACGGCAGCCTTTCAGTTCCTTCAAGACGCGCAGGCCGGGCATGCGTTCGGGAAGAATGAAAAGGCCGCGGCGCGGGCCACTGATATTCGGGTTGGCGAGCTGCAGACAGCGCGTGTAGGGATGGGCGGGATCCGAGAAAAGCTGCTTCGCCGGCCCGCGTTCGGCCGGCCGGCCGGCGTAAAGCACCATGATCTCGTCGCTGATCTGCGAGGCGAGGCGCAGGTCATGAGTGATGAAAATGACAGCCGTGCCGTCCCGCCTCTGCATTTCGCCGATCAGCTTGATGATACGCGCCTGGATGGTGACGTCGAGCGCCGTCGTCGGCTCGTCAGCGATCAAGAGACGCGGGCGGCTCGCGAAGGCCATGGCAATCAGGATGCGTTGACACATGCCGCCGGAAAGCTGGTGCGGATATTTGTCGAGCAGTGCCGCGCCATGCGGCAGATGCACGGCCTCGAACTCCTTCAGCGCCCTCAGCTTCCAGCTTTCACCAGGTTGGAGGCCGATGCGCAACAGATGTTCTTTCATCTGCTGGCCGACGCTCAGAACCGGGTTGAGGCCCGACAGCGGCTCCTGCGGAATGAAGGCGATATCGCGGCCAAGCAGATCGCGGCGGCGATCCGCCCCCATGCCGACCAGATCTTCGCCGTCGAATTTCAGCGTTCCCTTGGTTACCGCAAAACCATGCGGCAGGAATTGTGAAATCGTGCGGCCGATCATGGACTTGCCGGCGCCGGACTCCCCGACAAGACCGAGTATCTTGCCGGGCTCGAGCGTGAAATTGAGATCGGTCAGGACGGGAAAACGTTCCTTGCCGCCGAGAGATTCGACGCAAAGGTTTTGCGCCGAAAGAATAGGGCCGGAGGGGGAAGGATTGGCCATATCAGGTGCGCTCCGTCTGCGTGAGGCGGGTATCCAGCGTGCGGCGCAGGCCGTCGCCGAGAATATTGAAGCCGAAAACGGCAAAGAAGATCGCCAGGATCGGCGCGATCAGATTGAACGGCGCCTCGTAGATGTTCTGGCGCGCATCGGCGATCATCTGGCCCCAAGCCGGCGTCTCAGAGCCGACGCTCATGCCGACGAAGGAAAGGATCGCCTCCACGATGACAGCGACGCCCATTTCCAGGCTCATCAGAGTGATCAGCAGCGGCAGCGTGCCTGGCAGGATTTCGCGGGTAATAGTGCGCCAGTGCGAGAAGCCGACAAGTTGGGCGGCCGAGACATAATCGCGACGCCGCAACACGATCACCTCGCTTCGCAACACGCGACAGAAGCGCGTCCAGTCGACCAGAATGATCGCCACGACCACGTTTCTGAGGCCCGTGCCGAGGCCGACCATCAGGATCAGCGAAAGAATGACCGGGGGGAAGGAAAGCCAGATTTCCACGACGCGGCCGATCAACCAGTCGATCCAGCCGCCAAAATATCCGGCGATATGAGCCAGGGTCGCACCGATGATCATCGCGCCGACCGAAGCCGTGAAGGCGACGGTGAGGGCGACACGGGCGCCGAAGATCAGGCGCGAGAGTACGCAGCGTCCGAGGCTGTCGGTGCCAAGCGGAAACATGAGGTCGCCGCCGTCCGCCCAGGCAGGCGGCGTAAGAATGGCAAGCAGGTTTTGCTCGTTCGGATCGTTCGGTGCCAGATAGGGCGCAAAAATTGCGCAGATGCCGAGAATGAAGATAATGACGAGGCCAGTCTGGACGCGGCCGGATTTCAGCCAAAGCGGAAGCGGTCTCATGTCAGCGCACCCTCAGTTTCGGATTGAGGATCAGGTAAAGGCTGTCCACCACGATGCTGATCACCAGCACGGCAATGCAATAGGTCAAGCCCGCGCCCTGGATGATCGGTAGGTCGGCGTTGCGAATGGCATCGACCATCAGGTTGCCCATGCCGGGATAGGAATAGATGATCTCCACCAGCAGCGTGCCGCCGAAGAGAAAGCCGAATTGCACGCCCATCAGACTGAGCGTCGGCAGGATGGCGTTTTTTAAGCCGTGACGGACAAGGATGCGCTTTTCGGAAAGGCCGCGCAGGCGCGCCTGATGAATATAATCATCCTGATAAGCATCAAGCAGGCTGGAGCGGAGCACGCGCATCAGCGACGGCGACAGCGCGATACCCAGCGCCAGACAGGGCAGGATCATGTGCTGCAAAGCGTTGATGAGGCTGGAGATATTGCCGGTGATCAGGCTGTC
This sequence comes from Neorhizobium populisoli, assembly GCF_019430945.1. GTDB lineage: Bacteria > Pseudomonadota > Alphaproteobacteria > Rhizobiales > Rhizobiaceae > Neorhizobium > Neorhizobium populisoli. The sequence goes on from NZ_JAHYCB010000016.1 coordinate 40,437, forward strand.
GAGCAGCAGGAAGCCGGTGACGACTGGCCGTTCGAATCCGGGGCTCAAACGTCCCGTGAACGGCAAAACCTCAAAGAACACGCCGAAGACGAGCAGCAGGAAGAGGCTCCAGAGAAACTCCGGGAGGGAGAGAAGCAAAATGGAGAAGAAATCCATCACTGCTTCCATACGGGTGCCCCGTACATAAAAAAGGAAAAGACCGCCGGCAATGCCGAAGACGGTCGCGACCATCATGGCAATGACCGCAAGCTCGATCGTCGCCGGCAGGGTGTTGCCGATCAGCGCAGTCACATCCTGGCGAAAATGGATGGAGCGGCCGATATTGCCGTGCAGGAGCTGGTTCAGCCAGATGCCATATTGTTCGTAGAGAGGTCGGTCGAGTCCCATTTCCGAACGCATGGCCTCGATCTCCTGCACCGTCGCATTCGGCGGCAGCGACATCGCCGCCGGATCGACCGGTAGGATGCGCAGGATGCAAAATAGAAGCGCGGACACAACAAGCAGGATCGGTATCGCGGTCAGCACGCGCTTTACCAACAGCTTGGCAATAGTCGCAAACATGCGCATGCCCCGTAGGAAGGATGTATGGAGAGGGGCCGGGTTGCCAGCCCCTGTATCGGTGCCGTGTGCTCAGGACCAGGACATGGTTTTGCCCAGAACCCAGGCATTGCCGTACTTGACGTAATTAAGGTTCTTCTTGCGAACCACAGTCTGGACGCTTTGTAGCAGCGGAATGTTGGCGCCGCTATCGACGATCTCCTTGGCGAGGTCCTTATAGCCCTGGATACGCTTCTCATAGACCGGTTCGGTGAAGAGCTTGAGGATCTTGTCGCCGATTTCCATGCCCTTCCAGGCGCCGAACGGCATTTTTGGGTTCATGAGGTAGCCCGAGAAAATTTCTGGGTCGCCGGTTGCGTTGTCGAAGCTGTAGAGCGTCGCTTCCGGCAGCTGGCCACCACGATTCAGTTCGAAATACTTGGAATATTCGATCTGCTGCAGTTCCACCTTCAGGCCGACCTTTTGCCACATCTGCACGAGGGCGCGGGCGATATCGAAATCGCTCGGAAACTGGCCATTGGTGGCAGCGAGCGTGAAGGACGCCGGCTTTTCGGCCGTATAACCGGCATCCGCAAGTAGCTTCTTGGCAAGCTCCGGGTCGTAGGGAAACTTGTAGTCCGCAACGTAACCCGGTGTGCCCGGCGTGGCCGGAACCGAAAGCGGAACAGCCGCGCCGCCATAAAACGCCTTGGAAAGGGCGACCTTGTCGATCGCGTGGTGTGCGGCGAGGCGAATAGCCTTGTCGGCAAAACCTTTGTCGTTCCGCATCTGCAGGATGATAATGCGGGTGAACGGATTGATCTCGGATGTCAGTCCTTCCGTCTTGCCGAGGCGTTCGGTTTCGCGGACTGGAAGGTTGACCGTGATATCCACCTGACCGGACTGGATGGCTGCGGTGCGGGCCGACGGGTCCTTGATGATGTCGATGGTAACGCGCTTGATCTTCGGCTTCTCACCGAAATAATCTTCGTTTCGCTCCAGCACGATGCGGGAATTCATCTGGTAGTCGACGAGCTTGTAAGGGCCGGTACCGATCGGCTTTTTGGCGAATTCTTCCGCGCCGACGGATTCGATATACTTCTTCGGCACGAGATAGCTGCCGAGGAAGGCGAGCCACTGTGGCGCGGTCGGCGTCGGGGCGGAGAATTTCATCACGCCGGAGATCGGGGAAAGGATCTCGATCTCGGTCAAGGTGCGCCAGGAATTGGCGATGTCGAGCTTCAGGCCGGATTTGATACGGTCGATGAAGGTGTATTTGAAATCCTCCATCGTCATCAGATCGCCGTTGTGGAACTTCACATCGCTGCGGATCTCGAAGGGCATCGAAAGACCATCCGGCTTCAGTTCCCATTTGGTGATCAGGTTGCCGATCAGCTTCAGGTCCGGCGACTGGTCAAGCGGCTGGTCGAAGACCATCTTGAACAGCGGCTGTGCGTCCGGAACGAAACGCAGGTTCGGATCCCAGGACGGCACGTCTGATGGCCAGCCGATCGTGACGTTATCGCTGCCTTGCGCGAAGGCGAAACTGGCCTGCGACAGCACGGTGCCGCTGACGGCGGCAAGCCCAAGCATCTGCAAGAGATTTCTGCGGTCGATTTCAAAAGTCATTGACGTCCCTCTGGTTCTACCCTCGGCGTCTGCGGCCGACGGACCTGCGGCGGTTCTTGAAAAACGCGAGCCTGCAATCCTGTCAGGGGATTCTGTCATTGGTGTTCGGCCGTTCTGCGCGGCGGTCCCCTTAACAATTGAGAGGATGGTAGAACGAGGTATAGGTTACTTCAAGCCTAAAATTTCCTATCGCGTCAAATTGAAAGGTTTGGCCACCAATGCGTGCACAAGCCCTGCAAATTGCCATTTTTCACAAGGGAAAAGGTTGAGTGCGATGCAGTCTTCGGCCTGTTGTTAGAGGTTTTTCAGCGTTGACGCTGAAAATATATTGACCTTCTTACATATCATTTTATGCTTAAATCGTCTTTTGGAAGCGAGGCCGTTGTACGAGAAGGTTGCGCCTCGAAAAGCGCGCCGGAGCAAGCTTGAGGACGACGAAATGCATTCTCCCTATTTGCTCTTCGAACATCAGGCGCTGAAAGCTCCCGAGGCGCTGATGCTGACCGCGCCAAGGAGCGCGAAGCTGCCCTATGCGCCGGATGGATTTCGCTTTTCCTATGGCGAGATTTTCGCTCGCGTTAGCATTTTAAAGCAGACGTTCGCCGACGCTGGCTATGGAATCGGGTCGAGGATCGCGCTGCTTCTCGAAAACCGGCCGGAGTTCTTCGATTTTTGGCTGGCCTTGAATGCGATCGGCGCTTCGATCGTGCCCATCAATCCGGATCTGCGTCGCGACGAAATGCTCTTCCAGCTCGACATGGCAGAAGCCTCGCTGATGATCGTCATCGCGGAACGACTCGGTGAGCTGCGCGACATCAAGCCAAACGTAGTTACCGTGATTGCCGTCGGGGACGAGCTTCCCGCGTCTGCGCAAAAGTGTGAGGCGCGGCCGGGCGGGCCGGAGGCGGAATGCGCGCTTCTCTTCACCTCCGGCAGTACCGGAAAGCCGAAAGGCTGCATCCTTTCCAATATCTACTTCATCACCATCGCCGAATGGTACACGACGCAAGGCGGCATTGCGGAGATGGGTGAGGGCAGGGAAGTGGCACTGACGCCGCTGCCAATGTTCCACATGAACGCGCTTGGCTGCACGGCGGTCGGGATGATCATGAAGGGTGGCGCGATCGTGCCGCTCGATCGCTTTCACGCCAGTTCCTGGTGGGATTCGATCGCCGATTCCCAGGCGACGATCATCCATTGTCTTGGCGTCATCCCGGCGGTCCTGCTCCAGCTTCCCGCAGTTGCGGCGGAGCAGGCACATAAGGTGAAATTCGCGCTCGGGCCAGGCGTCAATGCGCGCCACAAGATCGAGTTCGAGGAACGTTACCGCATTCCGATCGTCGAAGCATGGGCGATGACGGAAACTGGCGGGCGGGGGGTCACGACGACAGCTGCGGACGATTATACGCCGGGCCTGCGCTGCATCGGCCGCCCGCGCGCCGGAATGGATTTTCGCATCGTCGATGATGGGGGCAAAGATGCCGAGCTCGGCAGGCCCGGTGAGCTTCTGGTGCGCGCTAAGGGAGACAACCCCCGCGATGGCTTCTTCAGCGGCTACCTGAAGGATGAAAAAGCGACTGAAGAAGCCTGGGAGGGCGGCTGGTTCCACACCGGCGATGTCGTTTACGCTGACGAGAAAGGCTTGCTCTATTTCTTCGATCGGAAGAAGAGCATCGTGCGCCGTAGCGGCGAAAATATCGCCGTGCTCGAGGTCGAGGCGGCGCTTGCCAAGAACCCGGGCGTGAAGGCAGCCGCCGTAACGCCGGTTCCGGACGACTTGCGGGGCGAGGAAGTGTTTGCCTTCATAGTGGAGAGCGAAGCTGTCGAGCCGGCGGAGCCTGCCGAGAAGGCCAGACTAATGATCGAGTCTGCCGCTGCAGATATCGCCTATCACAAGCTGCCCGGCTATGTCGTCTTCATCGACAGGCTGCCGATCAGCTCGACCCAGAAACTGCAGCGCGGTGAGATCAAGACCATGGCGGCGACGGCCGTTGAAGATGGAACGGCAATCGACCTGCGCAAACTGAAAGCCGCGATCCGCAAGTCCAGATAATACTACTCCCACATGGCAACTCTCTTGATACGAATGAATTCAAAGCTAAAATCCATATATGGGGGCTCGTGTGACGCCGGAAAAGATCCTTTACCAGACCACTGTCACCGCGCATGGAGGACGTGACGGTCAAGCGCGGAGCGTCGACGGCGGCTTCTCGGTTAATCTCTCCGTGCCCAAAGTCCTTGGTGGACCGGGCGGTGAGGGCACAAATCCGGAGCAGCTCTTTGCTGCCGGTTACGCGGCCTGCTTTCTCGGCGCGGTAAAGCTCGTCGCTCGCAACAGTAAGGTCGCGTTGCCGGACGATACGTCTGTCACGGCCACGGTGGGGATTGGTCCGGTACCCGCTGGTTATGCACTGGCGGTCGAACTGGTCGCTTCGCTGCCCGGGATCGAGCGTAGCGTTGCAGAAGACATCGTCTCGGGTGCGCATGAGCGTTGCCCCTATTCCAACGCCACGCGTGGCAATGTGGACGTCAAGCTGACGGTCGCCTGATGAACCTTTCAAAAGCGCGGCAAGGTTATAATGGCGTTGTGCTGGCGGTACCGGTGACGGTGCCCTATGAGCGCTATTCCATCGAGACTGCGCATTGGTGGATCGGCAAGGCGCTTCGGGCCCTGGCTGAAGGTACGGGGATAAGTCACCGCGATTTCGACGGTTTTTCCGTTTCGAGTTTCACCATGGGCCCGGACAGTGCGATCGCGCTGACCCAGCATTTCGGCCTCTCGCCGCGTCATCTGGATCACGTCCCGATGGGCGGTGCAGCAGGCATTGTCTCAATCCGACGCGCCGCACGGGCGGTGCAGGCGGGAGACGCGGATATCGTCGCTTGCGTGGCCGCCGACACGAACCAGGTCGATACGTTCCGCAAGACGCTCGCCAATTTTTCCCGATTTGCGCAGGACGCATCCTATCCCTATGGCGCAGGCGGCCCGAATGCGAGTTTCGCGCTGATCGCCCGGCATTACATGGATGCCTATGGCGCGACCCGCGAGGACTTCGGCAAGCTTTGCGTTGCGCAACGCGACAACGCGCTGAAGAACCCGCATGCACTGATGAAAAAGCCGCTGACGCTCGATCAGTATCTTTCGTCGAAGCCGATCGCCGAGCCATTTCATCTGTTCGATTGCGTCATGCCCTGCGCCGGTGCTGAGGCATTTCTGGTCCTGCGCGAGGAGACGGCAAAGGCGCTCGACCTGCCTTTCGTGCGGCTCTTGTCGGCAATCGAGCGGCACAACGCTTTTCCGGATGATCCGATCCAGGTGCGCGGTGGCTGGGTGTTGGACCGCGATGAACTTTATGCCATGGCGGGCGCCAAGCCCGATGATATGGATTTTGTCCAGACCTATGACGATTACGCGGTCATCTCGATGATGCAGTTCGAGGATCTGGGGTTTTGCAAAAAAGGCGAGGGGCCCGATTTCGTCCGAGCCAATACGTTCACAATCGATGGCTCGATGCCGCACAATACGTCCGGGGGCCAACTTTCTGCGGGTCAGGCGGGGGCCGCCGGCGGTCATCTCGGCATTACGGAAGCAATACGGCAATTGCTCGGGACTGCCGGCGCGACGCAGGTGAAGGAAGCCCAACTCGGTCTGGTCTCCGGTTTCGGCATGATCAATTACGACCGCGGACTTGCCTCCGCGGCCGCCATTCTGGCGAGGGCCTGATGACCGAGCCACTCGCCAAGCCGAACCGAAAGAACCCGTTATCGCGCACGAACCAGCCGCTGCTGCCGCCGTCCGCCCGCAGCCGCAAGGCGCATGGGCTGACGCTTGCGGCCTGCGTCGGCCGCTTCATGTTGCAATGCTGCGGTGAGTGCGGAAGATATACTTATCCGGTGCGCGAGGCCTGTCCGAACTGCCTGTCGTCGAACCTGCGTTTCATGGACGCGGCCACCGGCGGCACGCTTATTTCGGAAACGCAGATCGAGGCGAGCGGCGATCCTTATTATCGTGGACACATGCCTTGGCGGACAGGTTTGGTCCGGCTTGATTGCGGGCCGAGCGCGGTCGTGCATCTGCATGGCGAATGCGGCGGGCCGGGCAGTTCGCTCAGATTGTCGCTTCAGCTGGATCGTGCCGGCCAAGCCGTCTTTTTTGCTCACCCGATTTCGGAGACGCCGAATATGGAAGACGATCCGCAATGGCGCGAACTCACAGCCGATCCGAAAGATCGGCGCGTCCTGATCACCGATGGTCGCAGCCTCGTTGCGGTCGCGCTGGCGCGGGCGCTCGGGAAAGCAGGCGCCGCGAGGATTTTCGTCGGTGTGGCCGATGGCTGGAAACCGTTCGATGAAAGGCAGGCCCTTGAGGCGATCGAAGGCGTGGAGTTGGTCGATCTGGATCTCACTAGCGAACGGTCGGTACAGGAACTGGCTATGGATATCGGCGCCAGGGTCGAAATCCTTGTCAATACCGCCGACCACGTCCGGCCGGCGCATCTTTTCGAGGCAGGCGCGGCCAACTCGGCGCGTGAAGCTATGGATCACACCGTTATGGGCCTCATGCGGTTGGCACAGGCGTTTGGGCCGGTGATGCGGTCGCGTGGCGCCGATGGCGCAGCGGGAGCCGTCGCCTGGGTCAACGTCCTGTCCGTTCACGGTCTCAGTAGCATGCCGCAATTCGGCGTCCATTCCGCGGCGCATGCCGCTTGCCAGTCGCTGTCGCAATGGCTGCGCAGCGAGCTTCGGCAGGGTGGCGTTCGCGTGATCAACGCGTTTACCGGGCCGCTCGATACCGAGTGGTTCCAGACGGTGCCGCCGCCCAAGGTGGCGCCGAGAATGCTGGCGGATGCCGTCGTCGACGGGCTGAGACGCGGGCTTGAAGACATTTATGTCGGTGACGTCGCCAGGGATATCGAGGCGCGGTTGTTCGACAATCCGAAAGCCGTCGAGCGGGAGGCCGGCCAATGAGCGGGGATATTCTCGGATCACTCGCGGCGGCGCTGGCCGGAGGCTCCATAAAGGTGGTCGATCTCACCCACACACTGTCGCCGGACTTCCCGGTTATCGTCATGCCACCGGAACTCGGCCAGTCGGCGCCGTTCCGTATGGAAAGGATTTCCCGATACGATGCGGGTGGTCCAGCTTGGTATTGGAACAATCTTTCCTTCGGCGAACATACAGGCACGCATTTCGATGCGCCGGTCCATTGGTACACGGGCCGTAACCTGCCGCTCAATTCCGTTGACACGCTGCCGCCGGCGGACATGGTAGCGCCAGCCTGCGTCATCGACTGCACCCAACAAACATCGAAAGACGCGGACTTCCTGTTAACAGTCGCGAATGTGACGGCATGGGAGGAAGAATACGGTCGCATTCCGGCACGATCCTGGGTTTTGCTGCGCACCAACTGGTCGAAAAAATCCGGTGCGGCCTATGCCAATCTCCAGTCGGATGGCGCGCATACGCCGGGGCCGGATGCTGAGGTCATGCGGTTTTTGGTCGAAGAGCGCGGTATTATCGGCTTTGGCACGGAAACGATCGGCACCGATGCCGGGCAGGCGGGCCATTTTTCGCCGCCCTATCCCGCCCATCACTATCTGCATGGGGCAGGGCGGTATGGTCTTCAGTGCCTCACCAATCTCGACCAGCTTCCAGCCACCGGAGCGTTGATCCTGGCCGCGCCACTGAAAATCCAAAACGGTTCCGGCAGCCCGCTTCGGGTGCTGGCTCTGGTTCAGGAGCGCTCAACGGGATGAGAACCGCTCGCCACGCGCCGGGCGGCAGTGTCGTAGAAACTCGTCAGCAGTTCCAGCATTTCCGTTGCATCGCCAAGCCCTTTTTCAGCCTGATCCATCTTCTGGATCAGCGAGACGAGCAGCTGGCGTCTGAGCCCCCGGTAGTCCTGCGTCAGCTTGGTGCCCTTGCGGGTCGGCGTGTAAAGCGTGTCCTTGCGGGAGCGGCCTTTGACCCGCTCGATAAGCTGCATCGTCTGCAATTTCTTGATCGCGTATTGAATGTTGGCAGTATCGTCGCGGCCGAGCAGACGGGAGATTTCGCCAAGCCCTTTCGGCTTGTTGCGATAGCGGATCGTGTGCAGGATGGCGGTATCCAGGCCGCTCAGGCCCGAACCTGCAAGCTCGCTCGAACATTCCGACTGCCAGCGCAGAAAGGCTGCGGAAATGCGCCACAGAGACCATTCGAACTCGGTCAATGCCGCTTCCGACATCTCGACCGATGGGGCGCTCAGCGGTTTCTCGGTCGTGCTCATGCGATTCTCCGGCGTGCTTTTGAAGCGGGAGTAAAGCCTTAAAACCGTGTTTTGACGAGAGCGAATTCTCGCAAGTGACAAGAGCAAAACGAGGGGTCAATGCGCATCTTCTGGCAGAGCTTTATCGACGCAACGGCAAGCGCCGCCTATATGAAGCGGCTTTCGGATTATCTCAACGGTATTGCCGAGCCCGGTACGACGGTAGACGTTTTCGGCATCAGCCCGCCGGACCGGCATTTTGGGAGACTGGCCGAATTCCGCTGCGCCGCCGTGGCGATTGACAACGGGCTGGAGGCCGCAAGCCGCGGTTATGACGCAGTCGTCATCGGCCATTTCCAGGACCCCGGGCTCTACGAACTCAAATCCGCGCTGACGATCCCGGTCATCGGCACAGGCGAGGTCTGCATGCACTATGCCGCCCGGCTTGGTCGTCGCCTGGCGCTCGTCACGCTGGATGATGTTTTTCAGGTGTGGCATTACGAGCAAGCCGATCTCTATGGTCTCGGCAGCCGGGTACGGCATGTCGTGGGCATGAACTGCGAGCCGTCGGATTTCAGTGCGGCATTTGCGGGTGACGATGAAGCGCGCCGACGCATGCTTGCGGATTTCACCGCCTGCGCCGAACCACTGGTGCGGGATGGCGCCGACGTCGTGGTGCCGGCGGGCGTCCTGCCGGGTCTATTGGTCGGAGGCGAATTCGGATTCAAGGTGCTGCACGCGCCGGTCATCAATACGGCTGCCGTGGCGCTGAAGAGTGCGGAGATGGATGTTCGACTACAAAAGCTCAACGGTATCGAAGTCAGCCGCGGCCCGTTCTGTTCGTTGGCAAACCAGCATGCCGTCGACGACTTCCGCAACTTCGTTGCAAACGGCCGGGGAGCCCGGCTCTTTCCGAGCGAGACCTGAAGACGTCGCAACACTCGGGTACGAGATCACATCGTCAAAACCAGGCGCCCCCGCGAGATGGCGCCCTTTTCCATGAGCCGATGGGCTTCGACCGCATCCGAAAGCGGTATGGTCCGCGCGACTTGAGGCTTGATCACACCGGCGCCGGCGAGATCCATCATCGCCTGCAATGCCGACCGGTCATCCGTCACCATGACGCGGGTGACAGTGACACCGAATTCCGCGCCGCGATCATTGATCGGGTCAGCGACAAGCCAGGCCAGGCGGCCGCCTTTGGTCAGGACCTTGTAAGATTTGTCGTGGACCACGCCGCCCATGAGATCGAAGACGACGTCCTGATCCTTCACGGTGTCGGAAAAGTCATCCTCGTCATAAGCGACGACATGATCCGCACCGAGGCCAAGGACATAATCCCGGTTGGTCGAGCGGCAGGTGGTCGTCACCTTAGCGCCGAGATGATGGCAAAGCTGGATGAGCAGGCCGCCAACGGCGCCGGCGCCGGAATGCACGAGTACTTTTTCACCTGATTTGACCTCTGCGGTCTGCACGGAAAGCCAGGCACTGAGGCTCGCATTGGTCAAGGCAACAGCCTCGACAATCGAAAGGTTTTCAGGAATTTTGACGGCGCTCGCGGCATCGACGGCGATCATTTCCGCATAGCCGCCTTGGGCGAAGAAACGGGCCATGACGGCGACGCGATCGCCGGGTTTGAACTCCGTCACGCCGTTCCCGACCGAAAGTACGGTCCCGCCGCCATCGCGTCCGGGAACGCTCGGCATGGGCAGGGTGAAATGGCTTTTCAGATAACCAGCACGGAGCTTCCAGTCGAAGGGCGTGACACTGGCAGCCTCCAGCCCGACGCGAATCTGTCCTGGTTCGGCGACCGGATCCGGCAGATCGATATATTGCATGACCTCGGCCGGGCCGTGTTCATTATACTGGATAGCCTTCACGATCTCACTCCCAGGACGATACATTATTCGTTGCGTGCGGCCGCTGTGCCGCCCGCCAGGCTTGTGCCGAGAGACATCGTGTCGCTCGCCAATAGATAGACGCTGATGCCCATTTCGACGATTTGTCGACAACCTCGGGCGAGGTGAGGAAAATGCCGTCGGCCTCGCCGGTGGCACGGGCCGCCTCAGCAATCTTCAGAATCGCAGCATCCAGCGTCTTGGCGCCTTTCGGCCCGATCACATCGAGCGAAACCGAAAGATCGCCGGGGCCCATGAAAATGACTTCGACACCTTCGACAGCGACAATCTCGTCGCCACTGACCAAGCCTCTGGCAGTCTCGATCTTGATCGCTAAAACTAGGCTTTCATTGGCGCTTTCGAGGTCATCGCGAAAACGATAGCTATAGCCGGCCGTGGGGCCGGGTCCAACTCCATGCTCGCCGACCGATCGATACCGTGTCGCTATCACCGCAGCCTTGGCTCGTGCGGCGGTCGATACGCGCGGCACAAGCACGTCTGCTATGCCCGCGTCGAGTACGCCTGCAATCGATGCCCTTGTATGGCCCGGCAAGCGCACCAATTCACGAACGCTATCGATATCAAAGGCGCCAATGGGACCCCTCAATTCGTGGCCAATCTGTGCGTCCCCAGCATTGAAGTAGATGAAATCCAGCCCGGATGCCTGCGTCACTTCAAAACCGATAGAGTGAGGAATGGCGGCAAACGCATCGATTGGCCGCTCGTAACCAATACACTTCTGGCGGAAGGCGCTCATAAAATCCTTCGGGTAGCCGGCCATATAGTGTGTAGGCCCCACGGTGAATTATAGTTTAAACCTAAAATTCTTCAGACCGCAAGCAGGTTAACCGCATACTGAACGCCACGTTTTTTTCGGTGGAACGTCGGATATTGCCGAGTTTGGCTTGATTTATGCTCAGAACCGTATACGGTTTTTGCGGGAGATTGCAATGAAGAAGCCGACAGACAATTTAGTGGATGCGGTCTACACCGAGCTGCGAATGAAGCTGCAGCGGAGTGAGATTTCGCCGTCAGGACGTCTTGTCGATACGGAAATCGCAGCCAGTCACGGGATTTCCCGAATGCCGGCTCGTGAGGCGCTTCTACGGCTTGTGGCGGAAGGGTATCTGGTCGGCACGACACGCGGTTTTGCCGTTCGGGAATTGTCGCTGGAGGATATATCAGGCCTGTTCGAGGTGCGGCGGCAACTTGAGCCACGGGCCGCCGCCTGCGCGGCGCGCGACATGACGCCGGAGATCGAGGCGGAGCTTACCTCGGCGATGGCGGGCATAGAGCAGGCGCTCGACGCGAATAACATTTCAGCCTTGCTGGCCGCCAATGTCGACTTTCGCAATGCCTGGCTGAAGGCGGTAAACAACGCTCATATGGCAGCAACGATTTCGCGGTTCATCGACTATTTTCAGTCGGTTCGGCTCGGCACGTTCGCCAACGCGGCAACTGCGGAACAATATATTGACGGGCTCTCACGCATCCATGCGGCGTTTCTGGCCCATGATCCGCTAATCGTGCAGGACCGCATGATGCTTTTCATGTTTGCGGCAGAGGAGGCCTATCTCTCCGTTCGCCGGCGACAATTGGAGGAGGCAGAGACCCTGCGTCCCGCCCGCAAACGGACGACTAGGAGAGGAACAGCATGATCATGAAGCAGCATCCGCTGAAAGGTCCCAGCAAACTCAAACTCGGTGTCTTTTCCGCCAATGCGGATGGCGGGCTGGCGATCACCGATGTGCCGGAGCGCTGGCAGGCGCGCTGGGAGGACAATCTTAACGCCGTGCAGATTGCCGATCGCGGCGGGCTCGACTTCTTCCTGCCGATCGCCCGATGGAAGGGGTTCGGCGGCAAGAACCGGGTGCGTGAATGGTCGTTCGAGACATTCACCTGGGCGGCGGGCTTGGCCTCGGTCACCGAGCGGATCGGGCTTTTCATGACCGTGCATGTGCCGCTGGTGCATCCGCTTTATGCGGCCAAGGCGCTGGCAACCGTCGATCATATCAGCGGTGGTCGTGCCGGCCTCAACATCGTCTGCGGCTGGAATCCCAAGGAATTTGCCATGTTCGGCACGCCGCTGGTCGAGAAGGGTTACGATCAGGCGGCAGAATGGCTGGAGATCATGGAACGCGCCTATGCCTCGGATGCGCCTTTCGATTATGACGGTGCCTATTACAAGCTCAAGGATGTGGTGAGCCGTCCCGCCAGCCTGCAATCGCCGCGGCCGGTGACGATGAACGCTGCCTTCGGCGGCCCGGGCCGGGATTTTGCGGCGAAGAACTGCGAATATCTGTTCACCACATTCACCGAGATCGCCGACGCCGGCAAACATGTCGAGGACATCAAGGGCCGAGCGGACAAGCTTGGTCGCGATGTCGGCGCCTATACCGTCTGCCATGTGGTCTGCCGCGAGAGCCAGCAGGAAGCGGAGGATTATTACGAGCGTTATGCCGTGACGCTCGCCGATCACGAGGCCGTCGACCAGCATATGGCCGGTAAGAAGGAATTCTCCCAGTCGCATGACAAGGAGAGCTATGATCGTTACCGCAAGCGGTTTGCCGGTGGTGCCGGCGGTTATCCGCTGATCGGCACGCCGGAAAAGATCGTCGAGGATATGGTGGCGATCGCCGAACAGGGGTATTCCGGTATCGCCATGTCCTTCGTCAATTACACTTACGAATTGCCGTTCTTCTGCGATCGCGTCATGCCGCTTCTAAAAAAGGCGGGGTTGCGCGTCGAATGAGCATCGATCCTATCCATGACGAGGTCGAGGCAACGCGGCTTTCCTTCCGGGACGGCATGTCGTGGCTGGCGGCTGCCGTGCATATCGTGACGACCGACGGTCCGGGTGGGCTGGCAGGGTTTACCGCGTCGGCCGTCTCAAGCGTCACCGATCGGCCGCCGACCTTGCTTGTTTGCCTCTCTCACCAACCTCACGATGGGGCACGGTCCTTCTTCGTCAAAGGCCATGCTTGAGCGGGATGTGGCTTAAGCGATCGCACCGCCGTCCGCGGTGAGGGTCGCGCCTGTGATAACGCTTGCGGCGGAGCTTGCGAGGAAAACCACGGCATTCGCGATCTCTTTCGGCTCGCCGTAGCGTCCCAGCGACGTCAGGCTTCGCTGGAAGTCTGCAGCCGCGCCGTCTGCCGGGTTAGAATCCGTGTCTGTCGCTCCAGGCTGGACGAGATTCACGGTGATGCCGCTCGGTCCCAGTTCGCGGGAGAGGCCGCGCGTGAAGGATGTCAGTGCCGCCTTCGACATGGCGTAAGGAGTTATACCCGGGAAGGGCACCCGCTCACCGAGCGCGGAACCGATCGTGATGATGCGGCCGCCATCTCGCAGGTGCGGTATGACAGCCTTTGCAAACAGCACCGGCGCTCGCACGTTGACGTCCATGAGGTTTTGATATTCGTCCAGGTTCAGATCGACGATGTTCCCTGAATGACCGATTGCTGCGCTGTTGACGAGGATGTCCAGCCCGCCGAGCGCGGCCACGGCATCTTCGACAGCCCGCGCGATCGCCTGCGGGTCGGCGCTGTCGGCCTGGATGGCGGTGGCTCGGCGACCGCGGCTTTCGGCGGACCGGGCAACCGCCGCAGCCTTCTCCCTGGAACTTTGATAGGTGAACGCCACATCGGCACCATTCTCCGCAAGTGCTTTGACAATCGCCGCGCCGATGCCGCGCGAGCCGCCCGTGACCAAAGCGCGCTTTCCAATCAAATCGATCATATGCGTCGGTTCCTTTCTTTGTCGTCAATCGTGAAGCCGGGAGTGCCGCCTGCACTGGGGCTGCGCCCGACAGGGTGTCCGACCTATTTCGTGGCCCTGGCGCAGCGGTTGAAGTGGCGGTGAATGCGACAGCTTGTTGCACGGTGGGGAACAGCGACCGCCTTGCATCCCACCTCCTGCAAGTCTCGCAACATGGCGTCCCGGCCGGGAGCCATTTCTGAGGACCGTCCGCCCCCTACATGTTTGCAAGACTTTCCGCGGAGAGTGGAGTGAAGACGAAGGCCCAGTCTACGACAATCCGGGACCACCGTCGGTGCTCAAATACGTCGACGTGCCCGATCCGGTCTGCGGGCCGGACGAAGTCCTCATAAGGGTGGAAGCGATCTCCATCGAAGGCGGAGATCTGATCAATCGTAGATCGACGTCACAGCCCCCTCGGTGGGTGGTCGGTTATGCAGCGGCCCGCACGGTCGTGGGCGTACACGTGACCACGCGGTTCGTCGGCGACAAGGTCGCTGCTTTCAGCATGCAGAGATTGCACGCAGATCGTTGGGCTGTCGCTGCTTCGCGAACGTGGCTGGTTCCCGAGGGCCTGGACATCGCAAGAGCTTCCGCGCTGCCTATCTCGTTCGGCTCCGCCTACCACAGCGTAATTACTCGAGGCGTCGCCGTTCGGCTTAGCGCCCGACCTGATGACCCCGCCGCTGCAGGTGATCGTCGGCGGGCGCCGAGGGCCTGCCGGGCAATACGAGGCGAGAGGCGCCAATTCGACCTTTCTCCGTCGAACCGAAGCACTTCTTTGAAGTCCAAGGTGCAGGTCATCACGCCATGCACTACAAGCCGAAACACGTCGGTTCGGCGGTCGCAAGCCTCGCCGGGTTCTTTTCAGAGAACCTTGCACCAAAGGATTCCAGCCGCTCCTAACACTTCTACTTTGGGAGATTCGGGAGCCGACAAGCAGGGCAGAAAGCAAAAAAGCCTGTCGCGGGAGGAGGTGCGACAGGCTTTCTTGAACTAAATGACAGCGACTGGGAGGAGGAGTGTCGCTGTCGACAGGCGTTCCTGGGAGGAGGATGGGACGCCTGAATTCCGAAACGGTGCGGGAGGAGGTGCATCGCTTCGATGGGAAGTAGATAGACTCATGGCTAACTTGACGCAACGTGATTTGTTGCATTGCACCTATGCATTTTCGCATTGCACAAAGCCATCCTAGTATCGTGGAGGTGAACGTGCGAAGAATCTCAGCGCGGGGACAAGAGCAGTTCCTGCACGTCGTCTGTCGGACACCTCAGCGCCCTCGTAGCCTCTATATCATCAACGGGCTTAACAAGGACGCCTAGAGCGCCTTCGACCCCTTTGCGACGACCTCCGGATTGGCTGTCATGAACACCACGGATGATCCACGGGTCGCCAGCAGCCGTGGGATCTCGGGTCCGGTTGCTCCGTCGGCTAAGTTCACGTCGACGAGCGCTACGTCGACCTCATTTAGATAGCCAAGAGCCTGCTCCGTGGATTGCTATGCCTGCGACTCCACCCAACGAGATGGCCGTGTCCTCGACACTCATCGCTATCAGAAGCTCTACGGTATTTGGAGGACAGAGCATTTACGGACCTCGTGCCGGCTTACGACCTCTGGACGCGACGCGGCGAGCCTTGGCTCCCGCCCATGAGGGCGCCGAGCAGTCCGACCAGGACACACCGGTTCGTTCTGAGGGCTATGACCTCCTGGAGACGAGATGAAGCCTGGTTTGCCACAGACAGGTGAAGCGGTCTTCTCCGAATGCGATGGGGCCGGCACCGACAATGGGCACACCTGCGAAGCTTGCGCAGGCACTGGCAAGGTGCGGGTTACGGTCGGTGACGCGTAAGAACGCGATGGCGTCGCTTGCCCTGAACGGTGTGGAACCTTCAGCACACATTGGCGTTCTCGTGCCGGGCGATATACGGGGCTTCAGAATGACGGGCTGTGAAGGCGGGATGGCAGTGTACTACGACAGCGTGACGAAAGCAGTATTAATAGATTTCAGGGGCGCTCTCCACTACCTCATCGGACCCTTTAAGACGAAAGCCTCAGCTATCTTGGCAGGCGAAGCGAAATGCCGCGAACTCGGATTCCGGGCCTCTTCCCCATGCGGAGCCGAATGATGCTGGCCACTGGCTGGAAGCGGTTCCGAAGCTCGACGTTTTCGGATTATCTGGTCGCTGGGGCGATCATGTTGGCAGGGCTGATTTCGATCTGGCTTGTGAACGCATTTTAGAATCCGTTGCGAGGATAGCCATGCTACAGGGAAACGGCCCGAGCGCACCCCAGCGCACGGTACTTCTGACGGGCGCGAGCCGGGGCATCGGACACGCGACAGTGAAGCTAATGTTCCAGAACGGCTGGCGGGTGCTCACGGTATCACGCGCCGCTTTCAGCGAGGACTGCCCCTGGCCGGGAGGCCGCGATAATCACATACAAGCCGATCTAGCTGAGCCGACCTCTTATGATCGTCTAGCGGCGGAAGTTCGCGAGCGGCTGAACGGTACCGGGCTCTACGCGATCGTCAACAACGCCGCTATTTCGCCAAAAAGCGAAGGAGGTGCGCGCATGGGAGTAATGTCGACCTCCTACGATGACTGGCTAAAGGTCTTCAACGTGAACCTCTTCTCGGCCGCGACCTTGTCACAGCGGCTTTTCAACGAGCTCAAGGCGACAGGCGGCGCGATCGTCAACGTCACCTCGATCGCGGGCTCGCGAGTCCATCCCTTCGCTGGCCCTGCTTACGCGTGTTCGAAAGCGGCAATGGCTGCGCTCACCCGCGAGCAGGCATTTGAGTTCGGACCACACGGGATCCGGGTCAATGCGATCGCGCCAGGTGAAATCGACACTTCCATCCTGTCGCGTGGGACCGAAAAGATCGTGGCCGAGCAGATACCGATGAACAGGATGGGAGACCCGGCCGAGATCGCGCGGGTCATCCTTTTCCTCTGTTCGCAGGAGGCCTCGTATATCAACGGCGCGGAAATCAACGTCAACGGCGGCCAACACGTCTGACTTCATGTATTGTTAGTTGATCATGGACTAATGGAAATCAGCGCAAGCCTCGAACGCTGGCGCTCGGCTGACGCTACGGCGTCCGCCAGGTGACCGAGGGTGGGGAGGCCTTCGGTCACCCATACGCCCTCTTTAGCTTCCGACCCTCCGGATAGTGGCACAGATTAGGGTTGCGATCGTTCGACACCCAAGGCCATAGCTCAAGCGCTCCGCTAAGCAGTAAGCCGACAACCAGCACTCCCGGGTGCTCTCGCAGCGCCCGCTACCGCAAGGACGTTGTCCAGTGACATCGAGACGTCGGCGACGATTAGTTGCATGACCGCCTGAATAAGTGTCTTACGCTGCACGCCTTCCGTTTAGACCGCCTCTTCATGCGCGTGGCCACTGCTTAGCTCTTGCCACATATTCCAACAAACCCAAAGGAGCAACAAGCCGCCAGCAAACAAGAGCCCGACGATTGCAAGGAGGTAAACAGCGGCACTCGCGAACATGATACGCAAGACTGTCGCCCCTAGAATGCCGACCACGATAGCCCTCTTTCTTTGCTAGGCATCGAGCCCAGCCGCAAGGCCGATAACAACCGCATTGTCTCACGCGAGAACAAGGTCAATCGCGATGACTTCCAACAGCGCCGCCAAACTCCCGGCCTCGAAGATTTCCAAACATGAGCCCTCCTTCGTATTCGAAGCGCACAAATCCATTCAAGGCACGAGACATCGATTTTGAATGTCATCGTGACAAGATCACAAGATGTTTTCGGTTTCCCCGCTTGAGTTGCAAAGGTGGTGTAGACACTCCTCGGGGACAGAGGGGCGCTCGACGTCACAACACCTTGTTGTCTTTGGGATTGGCTCCACGACGCGCTTTTGCTTGCGTACGCAGGGAACACAGTCGACCGAGATTGCAGGTGACGGACCTTGAACTGTCGAGCCCAGCCTGTCGACTGCGCTGCTCGGGCGGGGTTCGTCATTCGGAACGCTTCTTGCCCTGAGCCGTTACGGCGGTGCTTCATGTCGATATCAGGAGAATGAAAATGCGGGTGAAAAATTCCATGACCGCCCAGGTCGTCTCGGCGAAATCGTCGGATACGGTAGAAGACGTCGCCCGGAGAATGTCCGAGATCGACAGCGGAGCAATCCCAGTGATCGATGCAGACGGCGTGGTCGGCATCATCACCGACCGGGATATCGTCATCCGCGTCGTCGCCGAGGGCAAGGCCTCTTCTACCCCGGTCGCAGAAGTGATGACCGCTGGCGTTGAGAGCTGCCTTGAGGAGGACGACCTCGCCGAAGCCGCCAGGCGTATGGCCGAACTTCAGATGCGCCGTCTGGTAGTTTTCGACAACGAAGGGAACCTCGCCGGCATCATCTCTCTCGGCGACATTGCACTCCAGGAACAGGGCGATTTGGCCTCGGAAGCACTCGAGGAAATCTCGCTCGATGATTAAGAACGGCGGCGACCGGGCCCAGTTCATCGGCCGCACCCCTAATTTTCCAGAGGCGTTACTTCCGATGTCCGCACCTGACATCGTTTCTGATCATTCGTTTGGCTGAAGGCACGATAACACGCAGCTCCGGACCAGCACATCTCTCTGTACGATCACGCACTTTCAGTTGGATTTCTTACGCGAAGCCCGAAGTCATGGGTGTTCATGGCGAAAGCTACTTGACGTCGCGGGTATTGCCGAGAACCCCTCCGATACCCTCAAGTCAATCAGATAAAGGTCCGCCTTGCCCCTCGGCGGGCCTTTCCTTTGCCCGACGTCCCGATGACTATCGATGTCGTGCTACTCACAGCCATCGTTCTCGCCGCACTTGCTTTCGCCGCTTTGGCTTAGGAAGACCGCGATAGCTGCAACATAATCCCCTCGGCGGCGTTACGTACTCTCCTAAGGAGGTCAAGACATGTTGCGCATGGTCATCGCGGTCGCCTCCACCTTTGCGTCAATACAGGTCTTCGCAATGGACAGCATAGCCGATCTCGAATGGAAAAATCGTGTCGTCCTGATATTCGGACTGCCGACCGATGCTCGAGTAGATCATCAGATTGAACTCCTCGAACGCCAGACATCCGACTTGGCTGAGCGTGACATGGTCATCATACGGATAGCGGGTGACGAAGCTCGTTCTGTCTACGGAAATTTTCCGAGCCCTGACGCCGGCGTGCTCCGAAAGGAAGCGGAAATCATCGGCGACACCTTCCAAGTCGTCCTGATTGGAAAGGACGGCGGCGTAAAGCTCCGCAGCGATCGCGTCGTCCGAAACATTGAGATTTTCGATCTGATCGACAGCATGCCGATGCGTAAAAAGCTCAAGAACGACTAAAGTTAGCCGTCGTCGCATACGCCCTCGCGACGAAGCAATCTCGGTTGTTGTAGCAAATACACTCCTGGCAATTCTCCTCGATCTCCGTTCCCAAAATCGGCGGTGATCGGGCGCGGGGTGTAACATCGCCAAAAGACGACGTACGCTTTCGGCGTTCGCCAAACCGCTGGACGTCACCGGCAGCCAACCGGTCATCAATATCGAATGAACCGGACCTTACCCTGCCCCTCTAATAAGAAGCTCTGGAACCCAGCTTCACGCACCGCTCGCTTCACGCCTGAGATGTGCATTCGATTGGAAGGGTTTTCCCAAAACTGCGGAAGCTGCGCGCTCTTTGGAAGTAAAAACCCAATCTCTTGCTCGATCTCCTCAAAGGTAAGGATCACCTCCGTTGGCTTCGTCTCGGCAAGCCAGCGGGTCAGCCCGCGATATCTGGTCAATTTGTCCCTCCAAGATCCCAATCGGAGCGAAGTGAACGGTTTTTTCACAATGGTCTTGTTGGGCCAACGCATCCTCGTACCAGCCGCGCTACACGGCTGACAAGACGCAGTAAGCTTCCGGCGATTTCTCCCTGCTACCCGACAGACGTGTTGGGTAGAGCTCGTTCTTCCAGAGTCGTTCTCATGCAATTCCGGCTCGCCGGCATACCGAAGCTGCCGGCACACAGGGCCGGCCTGTCCCCCAGGTCGGCCCTTCTTCCTGGCCGAGTGGTGGGCTAGGACTTAGGTCCGTCTTGTGGGCGTTGTGCCCAAAGGGCCGCCTGAGCCCACCTTGCCTGCTATCCGTCGAGCCGTCATCAGCGCACTCGCCAGACCGATATCGACATTCCGATGTCCCCACTGCAAAGGGCAAATTCGAACCGCAGAACCTATTCTGCCAAAGTGGTGCTAGGAGCCTGAGTCAAAGCATTCGATCAACATCTCCGTCAGCACGCGAACCTTCTTGGCAGGATGCTGTCCAGGAGGCCTAACGACGAAAATGCCCGCGGTCGGCGGCGGATGTTTTGCCATCACCTCGACAAGCGCCCCGGACGCGACGTGCTGGTCCGTAAGACCGTTGGGAAGTCTGGCGATACCAAGACCTTCCAACGCGGCAGCTAGCAATGCCACTCCGTTGTCGGCCTTAAAGCGGCCTCGTGGTCGAATGTTGAGCACCTGGTGGCCGTCGGTGACCTGCCAACTCTCCGTCCCCTGCATCAGCGCCTCGTGTTTCGAAAGCTCGTCCGGCGTTTCGGGGGATCCATTCGCGGCCACGTAGTCGGGGCTGGCAACGAACCTCGCGTAAAGCGGTCCAACGCGCCTGGCCACGAGATTGGAATCTGGCAGGTAGCCGATCCGGATGGCGCAGTCGAAACCCTCCGTGATGAGATCCACAAAGCGGTCGGTATAGCACGAGGTGACCTGGAGCTGCGGGTGTCGGCGCGCCATTTGAGAGAGGACGGGGGCGAAGTGGGTCGGGCCGAACGACAGGGGTGCGGCGACCCTGATCCGACCGCGCAGCTCCCCCGCAGGCAGGATCGTCTCGCGGGCTGCATCGATCTCCAACGAGATCCTCGCCGCATGATCGCGAAACGTCGCGCCTTCCTCCGTCAGTGCAATGCCGCGCGTCGTGCGCGCGATTAGTTGTACGCCAAGCTCCGCCTCCAGACGAGTGATGCGCCGGCTGACCATCGATTTGGACACGCCAAGCCGTTGCGCAGCGGGCGTGACGCCTCCTGCGTCGGCGACTTCCACGAAAGCCCTGAGATCGTCGATTTCCACCTCGCGTTCCCCTTTCTGCAACACAGCTCGCGCTTTCCAAGGCTACCGCATGAGCGAAGGTAATGACAGAATTTTTGTCGATCGCCTCAATCGCAGGCGCTCAGATCAGTTCCGAGTAACTCCAACAAGGATATTTCATGACCTTTCGTAACGGCCTCGCCTCGCTTCTCCGACCCGATGATTCCGTGCTCGTCCTCATCGACCATCAGCCGTATCAACTCGCGAACGTGAATAGCCACGAACCGACGATGGTGGTCAACAACACGGTCGGCCTTGCCAAGGCTGCCAGGGCTTTCAACGTTCCGACCATTCTCACCACGGTGATCGCGGAACGTGGCGGCAACCTGTTTCCGCAGATCGCCGACGTCTTCCCCGGCCAGGAAATCATCGACCGTACGTTTATCAACACCTGGCAGGATCCTAAGGTCGTCGATGTCGTGAAGGCGACAGGTCGCAAGCAATTGTTAATCGCGGGTCTTTGGACCGAGGTTTGCGTCGCTATGCCTGCAATCCAGGCGGCAGGTGAGGGTTGGGATGTGACAGTCGTCACGGATGCATCTGGAGCCGTTTCCTTAGAGGCGCATCAGGTTGCAATCCAGCGAATGATTGCAGCCGGGGTCAACATGATGACCTGGCTTGCGCTCGCCGCCGAATGGCAACGCGACTGGGCCCGTGCCGAACAGGCGGCGAAGATCACGGAGGTTATCGTCCAGCATTCCGGCGGGAGCGGCATCGCATATCTGTGGGAGCAGCAGTTGCTCAACACCGCGGCAAGTCGACCTTGATACGCGGAGGCCCGTTAAGGTCTGGGCGTTACTAAAGGCGCAAATGTCTTTACGCGTTACGGGGATCGATTTCGAAAAACGGTGCAGGAAATACCAGCAGCTTGAATTTGAGCGCAAAGCTCAGTCGCCTCGATCCGGGTCTCTTTTCCGATCCTCGCCGCATAACGCGGGCGGTAGCCAAAATTTCCGCCCCGCTGCCTTACAATCAATGCACGCTCGCTGTCGAGCGGCGGGGGTAGTTTGGTGATCGCGTTGTTAAATAACCTATCCGCAACAGCGGGGTTGTGGTGAGCCGCCAATTGAATTCCCCAAGGTGCCCAATCCGCCGAAGACAAGAGGACCGGCTCACTCATCCGGCGTGTATCGGCAAGGGCTTCACAAGCTTCCAAAAAGGTTTTGTCATCATCTAACGCTGCCGCTACCGCGTCGGGCGGATGATTGCGCCATGTCTCAACTAGACTGCCCGTGATCGCAAAGACATAATCACGGGTCTCCAACGGTAATCGACCGGAGAGAAGAAAACGCTGCAGGGCGTTTTCGCCTGCGTTGTATGCTGCAGCCGCCAGCCCGAAATTACCAAGTCGCTGCTTGAGTTCGTCCAAATACGCCGCGGAGGTATCGAGAGCAGCAATCACATCAAAAGTATTCGCGAGGCCGCGCATTTTGGCAGTACTGGGCGTGAATTGAGCAATGCCTTCCGCCCCTTTCGGGCTGACCGCCTCCGGGCGAAACAGACTCTCCCTCCAAATAAGTCGAGCGAAGAAGGAGGCTGGCACTTGGTGGCGATCCGCAACGAACTCCATTGTCGCGCAGAGGTCTCGATTGAACCAATCCTTGCGTATGCAAAGGCGTCGGCCGTCGATGACACTTCGGTAGCGGCAAATTTGAATATCGTCATCCTTCGCAGCAGCGTCTTTGTGATATGGCATCACTGATACGATTGCCAAAATCGCTATTGCGGCTGTCCTAAAAGGGACCCAGGCGTGAAGAACGATCATTCGATGGAACCCCCGTCGTAAACGAAGAAGTACCCTTTATAAGAGGAAGAAGTCGATCTAACGTCAAAAGATCTTTGTAGCGACTTCCTCTGCTCTCATCGTTTGATATGGTCCACAGCCGCCGAGGAGCCGCACGAATTGCGCTTGCACCATCACCGCACCGGCAGCTAACGGCGCGCTTCTTCGGCGGCGGCTTGGGAACATTGGACCTTACCTGAGAAGAATATCGCAATAGCATTACTGTTATAATCTTACAGCCCGCTCCCCCGCGCTTCACGCTCTGATCGTGCATCTGTCTCTCCTGTCATCCTAACCCAGAGCATCCACGTGCCGCCAAGTCTTGTCCCAGAGGTTGACCAACCCCATGTTTGAGAAAATATCGGAGCTGGCAGACCCCGCGTAAAGCCAAAGTCTTTGTCCCGCTGTGGCGATTGCCAGAGAAGGAATCCATGAGCATTTCAGTCGTAGCCATAATTTGTGTCGTGGTAGGTACAGCAATCGCTTCTCTGACCGCCTCACTGTACTTGAACAGCCGCAAAAAGCAGCGCATGGAGTCTGCAGAACGAGCGCGTGACCTTGCCTTCCGGATAGTTTTAGCTCTCGACGATATGGTCGGAGCTTGCTACGCCGCAGCCAACGACTTCCCCGAGATCAACGTCGATGATCCAACGGACTTCGTGTTCCACTCTGCCGATCCGACGGTAAACCTACCTGCAGATGCCAATTGGTCCCTACTGACGCGCGAGCTTGCCGACGAAATCCGTTGGCTGCCCAACAGGCTGCGGAATATGGTCGACGGACTTTATTCAATCGAAATCGATCCGCCCGACTACAATGATCTGTTTGAACGACGTCAAGAAGGGTATGCGAGGCTTGGTCTACGGGCAATGGACCAGATTGAAAAGATTTGCGAAACGTATGATGTGCCGCTCCCGGATCGTCCAGAGTTTTATAACCCGCGCAACAATTTCGAATCCAAGCTCCAGCAAATGGACAACCTGTGGAAGCGTCGAGCCGAAAGTGCTAGTCATGTACCTGCAGGCAGGACAAACGTCAGCCCTTTGTTCGGTAGCGACGCTACCCGCCAATTGTAATTTTATCTCAATCACTGGCTAGAGGCCGTCATCCGTCCTTCAGGGAAATGGTAGAAGACGCCGAGTCTTTCGGGGGGCTCGTCGATGGTAGCCATCTTTCCAGTCTTGACGATCAGGCTGCCCGAGAGCTTGGACTGGTTAACGTCCCGCGACACCGATAGAATTCGACCATGCCATCCCGGTTTACCTGCAGAAGATCCTCTGCCTGCGCGTGCCCTGCGCGGGCAAAGCCGTTCGGATCTCCATGTCCTCTATATATGGTGAAGGCCCTATGAAAGCCCAGTTTTAAGAGGATCAATCGCTCCAGCTCTAACGCAGCGTCGCACCGGCAGCCGAAGAAACCGGCTGCAATCTATGAATAGCAGTGGCAGCTTCTTCAGCGGCTAAGACGAAAGCCGCCCGTGGTTCGTCAAGGGTGATATGGCCCTGCGATGCGGCACTGCATGCGACCCACGCTTTAAGAAGCTTGGGCCGGACATCGACGGCCAGTAGTTCATAGGGAGCGTAATCGCATGGAAAGGCCCGGTAAGCATACCTCGCCGAGAGACGGTGATGATATGGGCACCGGCGTTGGCCATCCTGTGTCGGACAATTTGACATCCTCTCTGGCAGAGGAAAATGGGAAGCCCCAAAGCCAGTGTTGGTAAGGTAGCGGACAGGCTCAACGGAGGCCAAAAAAGGAAAGTATTGCCAAAACGATGACGACCGCTCCGACAAGCCAAATGATGCTATTCATAATTCTACCTCGAATGTGATTGGGTGACGGAACCATAAATGCGGGTTGAAGGCATTTTGTTCCAGCATCGGACTTAGGTCGGACAGCGGCAGTTCAAGGTCCACTACCACCACACACAAGACCGTCTTGCCGCGTAGAGATATCGACGTTGCTACCGGCCGCCCTATGTCCAATCTGTCACTTCAAAAAAGGCTGGAAAAAAATGAAAACACCCTTCGTTGTTATGCTTACTGCGACCTTCGTCGCTCTTGCTCTATCCTCCTGCGGCAACACGATCCGCGGCATGGGCCAGGATACAGCCAATACGGTTGACGCCACACAAAACGCGGGTAAACGGGTCGATCGCGCTGCACGCCACTAAAAAGCGACTAGCGGACGCCCGCCAAGTTTTGGCGGGCGTCTTCCACTGCTTGTGTGAAGTTTCAATGCGCCATCCACACGAGTGAGGCGATGAGCGCAAATAGCGCTATGTTAAGACCCATGTAGTGAGCGCTTTGGCGTGATTTTCTTTGGTTTTCCATAACGGTTCCTCCTGGAGATCAAAGCCCCCAGAAGTTGAATCGTTCCACAAGACAGTCGCGGCCGATTTATGAGCCTGCCAAATCATCGTGCTTGTCGAATCGAACCGGTCAAAACAGGATCAATGGCCTCAAGTTGCCGCCAAGCAACCGACGCGCCAAAGAGAAGAACCGCAATGAGCGGTACCAACAAAAGAACCAAACCACTGTTACGCATAACCTTAACCTCGGCTGCCCCGGCCTATGTCGGGAAGATGCCGTCGCCTGGTAAATGTGGAGTTAAGGTCGTGCCGGTTCTGCACAGCATGGTCGTAGCGCGCGGCAGTTGTCAGCGACTGGCGCAAGTGATGGAGCTACGTTACTTTGCGCCTACAGACGAGGGCGCCTTAATTTCTTCGACCGCTCCACCACCGCGGGATCTCCCCCAACGGAAATCTTACGACAGATTTTCCTACGAGCACAAAAAAAGCCCCTCCGATCCGGAGGGGCTGTAATCACCATTGACGGTAAATTCGGCGCTCGCGCCAATCCCGACGCGGTGGCCCATGGCGTTCCCAACGGTCGCGCCGTTCCGCTCTATCTGAGTAATAGCGGGGCCGCGGCGGTGGCTCCCAGCGGTTTGGCCGGCAGTTGCCCCGCGGCGTGATGTGGTACCCGCGACCGCAAGCGTAGTCGACCGTGACAACGTTTGATGCTCTCGGCGTGTCAACATTGCCAAACGGCAAGGCATTTGCAGATCCGCCACCTAGAATGCCGGAGATCATCAGAGTTGCTGCAAGCATGATTTTGCGCATCGTTTATCCTCCTTGGACAAAATGATCTAGCTCCGTGTCTGCTGAACGCTGGCTGAACGGCCCACGCGCGCGAGCGCGTGCATAAGAAAACATCGACTCTTTGGCTTAATGAAGTTGAGTGAATTTTAAGCGCGCCGCATCGACCGTCATACTCGTGTCGAGCGCCGCTCGTATCGCCGACACGGCGTTGGCGAAATTCACGTCCGTCCGTTCAGGCCATTTCGATCGCAGAAACTTGTGCGCATCGAACGGCGAAAAGATTTAAGTCGTCTCCAATTCGGACAGGCCGATCCAGATCTTGTTGGTCTTTGTCGTTTCTTCCCAAGTAAGAGTGTGGGAGGAGACGCACCCGAGCAAAGAGCACCTGCTCGGTTGGCAATGGCAACTTCTCAAAGTCAGTTCGCCGCCTTCAAGAAAGCCCGACGCGCTTCCGCGTTCGACATGCGTCCGTCAGCAGCGGCTGAACATGCCCGCATCGCTTCTTCCCACACGCGCCCCGTGTGCCGCGCATGCTGGATGAAGCTGCGAGCCTGAGCGGCGCTGGCTATCGTGATGCGGAGTTCGCCGTCATTCACGCGAACCGGGTCGTTCCACTGACTGTCCATAAGAGGCTCCCTATTTGTAACAAGGGTACATCATCCGTGACCATTGCGGTGGATTGAAGGCGGGGCAAAGCAACATTCCGACCCCGGCGAGAGCGGCAAGGGCAACCTTTCCATCCTCAAGCAGACGACGTCGTCGTGAAGTACGCAAACACGTCGTGCTGCAAGAGTGCTTAGTCGGAGGATAGGGCCGGTCATGCAAGTCTCGCTCAATCGGGCGAAAGCTTTCCAAAGTCGGATTTGACGTTCAAGCCGTACCGCTCGGAAACCCGAGGTTTCCAATGAAGCTGCCAAACAACGGCCTACGATAAGCCTGGTCCGTTCACTTGCCGGTTGACTTGATTGCCGGACGCAGCCCGCCGCTACCGGCTGCACCCTGTCGTGGCCATCAGCCTCCCATTGACCATGGCTCCCGATCCCTTCAGGTCGTCATTCCCCTCCCTCTCCTGCAGGGATTGCTTTTTCAAGTCAGTACCGCGACCGCGCTCCTAGAAACCAATCCGACGGGGATCTTCAGGTAGATGGATCTGCCCTGATCGTTTTGGCAGCTCGGCCGCCCGAGCAAGAACTGCGTCAGATGTCGAGACCATCGGCCGGCTGCACCCCGGCGACGTCCCCGAAAAGAATGCCCGCATATAGCGTGACGTCCGCGATGGAGAAGCGGGCCCTTGCAGGGAAAGGGGAGTGGGAAGAATTCGTCGAACTGGGTCCATGACGCGCTCGTGAGCGTCGGCTCTCCACTGAGGTTGTCGATTTATTCCGCAATGGCAGTCGCGTCGGAAATAAGAGTTCCATCATCAAGTTCCAGGACAGGAACGGTTGAGGCGAAGAGAAGACAAACCTTGGTCGTACCCCGCTGCCAAATTTGCCTTACAATGGGAAGGGCCGACCCACGCGGCGGGCCGGCCCTGATATGCCACCCTTGATTGTGATCGGAGCAACGCCTCGGATATAGGACCTTTGTCTTGTCCCAGACGGACGGTGTGACTCCCGCTTCTTTCTCGATGCTGTCTGACAAGCTTTGTTAGGATCATCAACAATCCGCTGATTTTTGACCATGCTGCTGATGACTTCACACATCTTCGACTGGGGCACCATTATGGCGCTCGACCTGAGTGCGTCGGAGGATAAGATCTAGCGGATCTCTTTTGGCGTCCACTCGATATCTCACAGCCGATCAGCGCGTCGTCTGGTCATACCAAGGCGAAGTCGCGGCGAGCTTGAAACAACTTTTCGTACGGCTGGACGGCGAGTGCTTAATGCCGATTTTGAGAAGCCGGGGCGCGGATGGCCTGACTTTTTTCCATGAGGTCATTAAGGCTGATCAAATTTTCATAAAGTTTCGTCAATCGCCGGCGACATTCGGCCAAGCGGGCGACACATTCTTCGGAGGCCGTATCGGGCTCTGTGATTTCGAAGTTACTATCGGTCATAAGGGTTCGCTGAATTCGGTGGATGGCTCAGAGCGCGATATTCATCCCGTGAGCTTGTGCGGTGCTTGCCCGGAGTTGAACGATGGAAGCAAAAATATCTAGCTTTGCCAAAGGCCCGCAAGGTGCATCGTCCCGATGAATACTTTGCGATCGCTCTCATCGCGGACGCTCACTGTGATTTCGACCGCCGGTTCTGGCATCTCATCTCTTTCGAGATCCGATACGATCCTGGCAGCTTCTTCCTAACGGACTCAGGGTGAAGCAATTCCACGCTTTCGTCATCGCGCATCGGGCCGCTGACGATGTCAAAGAAATACTTGGGCATGCAACATCTTTTAGCTTTGAGTCGTCAGACCCAAAACCAATCTAACCTCTAAAAAAGTCCCTAGGCCGCTTCTCCATCAGCCCGGTTCTCTCACGGGACGGGACCAAGCTTATCCATGAAAGAGGTTGGGCTATCAATGCTTAGTGCCGGCCTTCCAGTGGCTTGCTCCAGAAGCACAATGCGCTCAGCTCGGTGAGCGGGTCGACCCGACCTCGTCCTGATCGGGTTCAAATTTCTACTGCCCTGAAATCCCGCATCAACTCATCGACCTTGCCAATGGCTACAACCTTCATCGTGAATTTGCGCTTTCCCTTCGGCCGCCACCGACGGATATCCTTCAATCCCGGTCTAATGCCGACACGGCTTTTCTGCAGGTACCATTCGGAAAATTCAGCGTAGACCGCTTGGCAGTCGGCCGATACTTCAGCGTAGGTCGCCTTGCGGCCGCACTTCTTGTTAGAGCATTCGATGATGTCGGTCTGCTCCGGCTGGCCTCCGCCGTGGAGAAGGTCACTACCGCATTTGCCGCAGACCGGCTCCCCCAAATGTCTTAAGTCGTCATCGTGGTCGGACATCATGATCCCATCAGCGAGTTGATTTGGCCCAACAACTGGCGAGGTGTTGGCGAGTTGCGTAGCCGTCAGCGATGATTACGCCATAGTTGAGAGCATCCACCTCGTTATCGGCTTGGTCGAGCGGCATTCCGCATTTTGGCTTGCCCGTGATCGGCACTATAAGGCCCGGGACTGTGATGCATTTTTTTCAGGTAAATTAGCGATTTTCAGATCAAATGGTCCGAAATGCCCCCCAGCGGTCATCAGACGAATCCGCGATTTCGGCTGATTCAAACTGGGCATTGCCACTGTCAAACCGAGCGACAGGTGATAACAGCGATGGGGACCGGCTTTGAGGATTCGACCCCCCGTCGCCTATCACTTTCGGACCGTTTCAGCGTTCGAGGCGGCTCGGCAGAAGCCGCGAAAGCGTTCTGTGAAGGCATAGGCCGTCTTAAGAGTGTACTTCGCGAACGAACGTCCAAACTCCTAACTCCTCGTCCGCCGGAACAATGATGCGTTTGCAGGCCTGGAGCGCCAGGATGAGCGCGCCCAAGCCCGCCACATTGCTTAGTTCATCGACGAGATCAGGCGCCTGGTCTTCGGCCGCTTTGAGGCACTTACCCTGGATTTCGCCAAGGGTGATGGAGTTCCAAGCAAGCCCATCCCTCGCTTGCGTTAAAGTTGCAGCGACCAATTCTTCGAGTGTCGGTAGGCTTTGCATAGAGGCCCATCGTCCAATTATAGGGAGCCGCTTGTTGCGGATCGCAGGACGCTATGTCAACCGTTAAACATGGCAGAGCCCATGTCTACGGTTGCGCTGAAACCTGAAATTTCGAGGGCTGCAGCGTCCGAGCCACGCCGATGAGCAACCGTCCGACACGACTGCCTCACACCGTCTTGCGCACTGGTTCTTTCCATCCTTTGAACTCATCATCGGCCACTTTTGTCGATCGGGATTCGGTCAAGCATTCGATTAAGCATTTCCGGCTTTCTGAAACCCTTCCGATAAAGCTCCAAAGCCATAATCGATAGCGCTCCTCTGTTTGCGTTTCTCCCGAAAGCTTCACGGGAGGCGCACACATCATCCAGTACCTGCTTCAAGATGCGCAGATCGTTTTCTAAGAGAACAAGCATGGCAGCCTCATACATTTTCGAGAGAAGAACGCAGATTTGAATACGGCGCTCCATCCGCGCACGGAAAGGTATTGTCACGGTAAACAAACTATTTTCGCAAACCATGCTTTTTAAGACTTCCTGTTGGACTACCGGGCATGATGCAACGCTCGTGCAACCCCTCGAAACCTCTTCTGCTCAACGACAGCGCCCCGCTGCAGATCACCGACGTCACCCATTAGATCGACTTTTTGGGCAGCCTTTGGCGGCGGGTTCACGAACTGATGATCGGTTACATGGCGACCCGGCACACACTGGTTCTCCAATCCAGAAAACCGCAAATGTACCGGACCGACCGCGATCATGAGACGCCGAAAATCTGCGTCACGCCGGGGTATGACTACGGTTGGGCTACGCCCTCACTCCGTCACACCCCGGCGCGAGTCTCACCCTGATTGACGCTGAATCTCACCTAGATTGCCGCTACGCAGCAAGCGTGACGAAGCTCGAAACGCACAGAAGAGGAAGCGAAGGCGAGCGGGGGACGGCGTAACGGAAGCGTCAGTGGGTTCCTGTCTCGAGCAGGAGCACCGCCCCAAGGCGACCAAAGAACACATCTGGGCCGGCCGTAGGCCGCCGACGCTGACCATCCGCTAGCGCCAACTGGCACTACGACCTGCCTCGTCGAGGTGGCGCCTCGTCCCCCTCCGCTCTTTGGATGCGGTTCCGCCGCTCTCGAGCCTACGCCGTATGTCTCGCATCCCTGAGTTTGTAGGCTGCCATCAGTTCATGCAACGCGAACTGTTCGGATTGGGTAACGACGGTTCTCATCTGCCGGTGACGCTCCTCAAGAATGCCCGGAGCAGCAGGAAGGATCTAGTCTGGAGCCTTCGACCGGATGAGGTACATAAGCCTCGCAGGGTCTGCTTCCTTTACTACGGATGTGTGCAGCGACTTCACGCGTAGACATCACGCCTGTCACTTTCCCCCTCTGGGCAAGGATGTCCACTTGCCTCCGAAGCTCCCGCTGTTCGATCAGACCCGCCTCGAGGGTCTCCTGCAAAAGTTCGATTTTCGAAGGCGCGTCGTCCGAAACTCGGCAAGCTAAATCAGAGGCTCGAGACTGTCAGCCGCCGATATCGTTTCACGCTTTTCATCGAGGACCTCGTGCGCTCTCGCGTCGCCGGCCCGTAAAGGCTCGGAAAATTTTTGTTTCTTCTTCTCGCCTGCCAACACCATCCTCGCGTCGGCGCAACCTACAGCTCGACCGGCAGGTGGCTCACCTAGCAGGTTCACCGCAATCCTGCGCGGTTGGTACGTCCGCTTACTCTACTCAGGTCGAATGCGTCATGCTAACTAAGCCTGAGAAGGGGATTTCAGATGAAGTTCAAGCTTGTCGCGGTGGCTGTCGCCGCGCTTGTCCCTGTAGTCGGAATGCTGGGCTACGGCGAATATGCGATACGCCAGCAGCGTGGCGAGGAAGTGCGGGCGCAGGCCGCGCAGGCGGCGAGACAGGCGTCTTCGGAAGTCGATCGCATCGTTGAAGGACTGCGTTCTCTTCTTCTCGCCGTTACTTCGATGCCCTCGGTGCGGCATCTGGACGGCCCGACGTGCGACGAGGCACTGAAGTCGCTCGCAGGAAACGTACCGAACATACGCACCATCTTCGTGCTGCAGCCCGACGGCAGCCCCGTCTGCGGCAGCATGGAGATGCCGGCCGGAACCTCGTTCGCCGACCGTAAGTACTTCCATCAGGCTATCGAGACGAAGGCATTCGTCGTCGGTACCTACACTAAAAGCAGATTGACCGGGGACGGCGTTCTACCGCTGGCCATGCCAATCGTGGAAAACGACGCCGTCGTTGGGGTCGTTGTCAGCGGCATTCGCCTAGACTGGCTCCAAAATCGCGTCACCGAGCGCGGCGTCGCGCCCGGCAATGCCGTAACGCTCGCGGATGGCGAGGGGACAATAGTCGCACGCGTTCCCCTGCCGGAACGTTTCGTCGGGACGGTCATCCCTGATGGCTTCCTCAAGCTCATCAACGCCGACCAACCGGGTGTCGTGGAAGTCCGAAGCCGGGACGGCACGGAACGAGTGCTCGGATACCGACCGATCGCGCTGCCGAGCAGCCCTTTGTATGTTAGCGCCGGCTTCTCAACGACGGAGGCCTTTGCGCCGATAAACAGGTCCACGATCATCAACGCTCTTGGCATCGTCTGGGGCGCACTTGCGGCCCTCGTCCTGTCCTTCTACGTTGGCAACCGGGTCATCCTAGCACCAATCTCCCGGATCGGGGACGTGATGCGACAGTGGAAGGCTGGAGAGACCGAGGCCCGCACGTGGATGAAGCCCTCCGACGAGCTGCACGCCGTCGGCGCCGCCCTCGATGACCTGCTCGACCAGCTCGAAACACGCCGTGCCGAAGCCGAACGCAACGAGGAGGAGCGCATGCTCCTCGTCCGCGAGCTCGCTCACCGTGTCAAGAACGGCTTCGCGCTCGTTCAGGCGATATCCCGCCAGACGTTCGCCCGCTCCGACCCGGAACGGTACCAGTCCTTTTCGGAGCGGCTGACGGCACTTGCGGGGACTTACGACCTCATCCTTGGGAAGGAAGGATCTGCCTCCGCGATCAAGGACGTCTTGCAGGCAGCCTTGAAGGCGCACGCCTCTGACGCTCGACGGATTTCATTCGACGGGCCGGATGTCGTCCTGCCTGCCGACGTGGTCTTGCCTTTGTCGCTCGTGGTGCACGAGCTTGCGACGAATGCCATCAAGTATGGCAGCCTGGGTTCCGACCGGGGGACGGTCGGCATAACATGGACTGCCGAGGGTGGGCGGGTCGACCTGCAATGGGTGGAATCAGGCGGCCCTGCCGTGAAAGCGCCGACGAGGAAGGGGTTCGGCAGCGTCCTGATAGAGCGTGCGCTTCCACCAAAGTCGAACCCACGTACCAATGTTGCCTTCCAGCCCGACGGACTTCACTTTTACATTAGTTTCGGTTGCGCGGAACTGTGATCGGTTATCTCCGTTTCGTCAGGCTGTTGGACGATGGGCAGGGTGCTTATACCGTTTAGAGTGCTTGTGGTGGTAGACGAACCACTCGTGAGATTGCTTGCCTGCCGTAGACGTGGTCGAAGAGGCTGGCTCGAGGCGTTAGTCATCATCGCGAACGTACGGAGCTGGATCCAGCCAGTCTTCGCCAATTCTCGATAAAGCTCAGAACCGGGTCGAGATCGGCTTGAATTTGCTTTGCCAAGCGACCTGACCGGTGATGCTCTCGAGAACAAGCTTTTCTCCCGCAACGGAGTCAAGCAAGACACTCGACGGCGAACGGAACCGATATGGGCCGAACCTGCCGTCGAGCTCAAGACGCCTGGCGTTACGCTCCAAATTCTATGGGGAGAGTATCGCTCTTTAAACCCTGATGGCTACGGATACAGCCGGTTTGTGCGTTGTTCAGCGGCTTCGAACAACGGCTGTCTCCGACGATGCGCCAAGAGCATCCCGCCGGTGACAAGGTTTTGTGGAATATTCGGGGAAGAGTATCATCGTCGATCACACGACCGGTGAGATCAGCGAGGCGAAGAATTTCGTCATGGAGCTCGGCGCCTCCAGCTTCACCTATGCAGAAGCAACCTGGACCCAGACGCTGCCTGACTGATCGGCTCGCATGTTAGCCTCTTTCGCTTCATCGGCGGGGTTCCTCGGCTGATCGTTCCCGACAATCTCAAGTCGGCGTGAACCGTGCCAGCTTCTACAATCCCGAGATTAATCGCAGCTACGGCTTGATGCAGGCCAGGATCGTAACGTCCTATCTGGTAAGGCCCCACACATATCCGATCAGTGCCGCGACACCGACTGCCGCGAGCGGGCGCTGTCGAACGCGGGCCTTGACGTCACGAACCGCGGATCGGGCTTCCGCCTTCATGATCGCGACTCCGCCCTCGGCGACTTCCAGAAGGGTTTCCCGAAGCCGGGCGACGTCCCGGCGAAGCGCGCGGACCTCCTCGCTCGCGTCGAGGATCTCCGTTTCAAGAAGGGATTGGCTGTTCAGCGCGGCATCCACGCGAGGGTAGTCACGATCCGCGGCAAGTTCCGCGGCGCGCGCCGACGAACCCACGTCGGCGGTCTCCGCCCGGCCCGCCGGGATCGAGGTGATCGCTGCAGACACGGGATCTGACGCCGGAAAGGTGGCCTCTAGCCCCTTTTCGAGGGCGCTTGCGCTCTTTGCGCCGCGTTGGCGATCCTGCTCCTCCCGCATGGACTGGACGGCAGGCGAATTCGAGGGTTCGGACATTGTGTTCTCCATTCGAAAGGTAGCGTTCATGCGGTTTGGCCCGTCGAAAGCGAGCTGGCCGAGCGAAGGAAGTCATCTTCTTCGTTCGGAACCTTGCCATTCGGCGTAAGGTCGTCCACGGCTCTCGGCAGGTCGCGCGTCAGCCGGTCGATTATGTCTTCGCGGGAGAGCCCCGTCTTCGCCGTGAGCTCGTCGATGACGTCCGGGCCGAGCGCCTCGGAAAGCTGGTCTCGTTCAATCGGAGCGTTCGGCCCCGGCCGGACCCAGGTGTCCGCCTTGTCGCCGTGGCCGTTCTGCTGGAACGTTTTCAGAAGGTCGCCCAGGCCGCCACTTAGGATGCCGCCGGTCGTAAGGCCCCCGAGCAGGTCACCAAGGCCACCTTGTCCCCCGAACAGTCCACCTAGACCGCCGTCAGTTTTCTCGTTCGGGAGAGAGGCGTCGCCATTCTGGGGCTGCCGGTTCTGAAGTCCGCGCAGCATTTCTGCGATCTTGTCACGGTTCTGGTAGCCTGCCACGGCGAGCGCTCCCAGCAGCGCTTTCATAGGTCCGCTCATCATTGATCGATCTCCTGTTTTTTTCCGGGCGTGTTGCCGCCCCTGCAAGCGACAACACCCGACGAAGTCTGTCGTTCCCACCTCACATAAGAGGGGAGGGTGCGGACTTACTTTCCCGCGCCTCCTCTTCACTTGACCGGCTGCGACGCCTTGCCGAGCTTGAGCGTAGGTTCGCGCCCCCAAACACGAAGCTTGCCAAGCTCGGTCACGAAGGCGGCAAGCCCTTCCTCGCCGGGAAGGATGATTGTGCCCTCATCGAGATCCTCGGCAATCCCTGCCTTGGCGAGGAGCGGAAAGGCGCTTTCGTCGTAGCCGATGAACTTGCAGTGCTGGAATGCATCCGCCACGAAGTCCCGCGCGGTGGCCTCCTTGACAAGGTCCTCGACGGCGGCTGACGATGCGAGGACGGCGACGGCGTCGAACAGTACCGAGGGGCCGCCGTCGATCATGTGCTGGGCCTCGATCCAGGAACCGTCCGACGCGGTCACGCCGCCGACCTTCGGAGCGATGAGCTCGACGAGAGCCTTCTCCTTTGTGATCGCGGTCTTCAGCCCCTTGAGTAGCTTCGCATCGACGCCGTCCGTGACGAGCACGCCGAGCTTGCGCTCCTCGAACCTCTTCGGTCCGCGCTCGACGATGCTGAGGGCTGGAGAAGGCTCCAGGTCCTGGCGTGTTGGCATTGCGGCGTCCGCAGCCTTCGGCATTGTCTGGATACCAAGCTTCTGCGCCACGGTAACGGCGAGCGTCTCGTCGATGTTGAGCAGATGCGCGATCATTCGCTCGCGGATGGCGACGGTCTCCACCTTGCTCAGTTCAAAGGTGAGAGCCATCGCGATGTGTCGCTGCTCCGGCGGCGTCTGGCTGAGGAAGAACTGGCGAGCCTGACTGTAGTGGTCGGCGAAACTTTCCGGACGCAGCCTGACCTTCTGGCCGTCCTCCTGGGCTGGGAAGTGGCGATAACCTCTCGACGGAGATTCCCGCGGACCTTCCCCGAAAGAGTTCGGCTGATAGTTCACCCGGCCAACCGGATTGCGCATCGCCATGTGCCCGTCCTGCTGGAAGTTGTGGAAGGGACACTTCGGCGCGTTGATTGGAAGGTGCGTGAAGTTCGGGCCGCCCAGGCGCTTAAGCTGGGTGTCGAGGTAGGAGAAGTTCCGGCCCTGCAATAGAGGATCGTTGCTGAAGTCGATGCCCGGAGGCACGTTCTGGGTCATGAACGCGACCTGCTCCGTCTCGGCAAAGAAGTTGTCCGGCATGCGGTCGAGCACGAGACGGCCGATCGGCTTCACGGGCAGGATCTCCTCCGGAATGATCTTGGTGGGATCGAGGACGTCGAAGTCGAAGTTGTCGGCAAATTCCTGGTCGAAGAGCTGGACGCACAGCTCCCATTCAGGAAAGTTGCCGGACTGGATTGACTGCCAGAGATCGCGGCGATGGAAGTCCGGATCTGCGCCGTTGATCTTGACCGCCTCGTTCCACGCGACCGACTGCAGACCGAGCTTCGGCTTCCAGTGAAACTTGACGAAGGTGGACTTGTCCTCGGCATTAACGAACCGGAACGTGTGGACGCCGAAGCCTTCCATGAAGCGGAACGATCGCGGGATGGTGCGGTCGGACATGATCCACATGACCATGTGCATGCTTTCTGGCGTGAGACTGATGAAATCCCAGAAATTGTCATGGGCGGTCTGAGCCTGCGGGAATGCCCGGTCGGGCTCCTGCTTTGCGGCATGGACCACGTCCGGAAACTTGATCGCATCCTGGATGAAGAAGACCGGGATGTTGTTGCCTACGAGGTCCCAGTTACCTTCCTGCGTGTAGAACTTGACGGCGAAACCGCGGACGTCGCGTGCGAGATCGGCGGAACCCTTGTTGCCTGCGACAGTCGAGAAGCGGACGAAGACGGGCGTTTTCTCGCCTGCGCGCTGGAAGATGTCGGCGCGGGTGACGTCGGATAAGGATTCATAGGTTTCGAAGAAGCCATGGGCGCCGTACCCGCGTGCATGAACTACGCGCTCCGGAATGCGCTCATGGTCGAAGTGGAAGATCTTCTCGCGGAAATGGAAGTCATCGACCAGGAGCGGCCCACGCGCGCCGACGCGAAGCGAGTTCTGGTCGTCGGCGACCGGTCCGCCCTGCGAGGTGGTCAGCACGTCGGCGCCGTCCTCCGCGATCTGATGAAGCTCGCCGCCCGCTCCCCGGTGGAGCTGCTGGTCATGGATGGTGACGGCGTCTGTGGTGGATGTCGAGCCCGAAGCCCGTGTCGTGCGCTTTGCCATGGTTGTCCCCGAGGTGTGTAGCCAGATGTCAAAAGGCCGCCCAGTGGACGGCCTTCCAGAGTATTGCAGAGCCTCAGGCAGTTTTGCTTTTGCCCTTGGCGTTTGCCGAGGCCTTAGCAAGCTGCGTGAGCTTCTTATCCGTAGCTTCCTCTTCGGCGAGATTCGCCTGAAGGAGCGGCACGGCGTCCTTCAGGCCGAGCTGGTTAGCCCACTCGATAAGCGTACCGTAGCGGGCGATCTCGTAGTGCTCGACTGCCTGCGCCGAGGAGATGAGACCGGCATCGAGGGCAGGCGAATCCCTGAATTCCTCGATGATCTCCTCCCCTTCGGAGATGATGCCCTGGATGGCTTCGCAAGTCTTGCCACGGGCCGGCTTGCCAAGCAGTTCGAAGACCTGTTCTAGGCGTTCGATCTGGCCCTGCGTTTCGTCGCGATGCTGGAGGAACCCTGCCTTGCCTTCTTCGGACTGGGCGGCGCGGGCCATTTTCGGAAGGGCCTTCAGGATCTGCTTCTCGGCGAAGTAGATGTCCTTCAGCGTGTCGAGGAACAGGTCGTCTAGGGTCTTGGTGGCTGCCATTTCATTTCTCTCGCTTGTTGGTAAAGTTGAACTCAAATGAGACCGCGGTCAGTCGAGCAGGTCGGAAGGCACTTTGCCGCCGTTTTCGGACAGCTTCTTCATCAGCGCCTTGTGCAGGAAGGTGTTCATCTTCGCGCTGTCATGGGTGTCGCCGGTATAGCCAAGCTCCTGAGCAAGCTCCTTGCGTTCCTCCAAGCTCGCATCCATGCCGAGGGCCTTCATCAGGTCGACGATGGAGTGCCGCCAGTCGAGCTTCTGGCCAGACTTTTTCACCGCGTCATTCAGGGTGGTTTCGACGTCGACGGAAGAACTGGAAGCTACACCAGATGTCGGCGCCGCGGCAGACGATGAAGAAAGCTGCGATTGAGCGGACTTGCCTGCAGCAGGATTAGCGGAGGTCGAAGGCGCAGAGACGGATCCTGAAGACGGCGCCGAAGATGCGGCTGGCGACGCGTTGGTTGGCGCTGGCGTCGGCGAAGATGAAGCAGCCGGGGCCGCCGCCTGCGGGGCGGCGGCAGCATGAGCCTGGCCGAAGATTGCGTGCTTGATACGGTCGAAAATACTCATTGATTCTCCCTGTCTAAGCTCTCGGGGCACATAGCGCGCACTCCCTAAAAGTCCGGCACCGAACAGTTGCGGAGGGTGACACATGGTCCCGAAGATCACGTGTCCGTGAGTGCCGTTATAACTTAGAATAGGCTCGTTAGTTCCAATCTCCTCGAGGAGCAGTCCGCGTGGACTTTGGCCGATTTCTGGAAATGGCAATCCCGAGTGTGGCCTGATGTACGCTACCGTACAGTGTCGTATCATGCTGAAAGTAAGGGACGGTTTCGATAGAAGTTCGACGAACAAATGGCGTGCAGATCTGACCAGAAGTAGACGTGAACGCGCAGTCGCCCAGCAATCCTCAGCAAAACGACCATGCGGACATCTTTCTGTCTGGAGGGGGCGAAGCCGGAGCGCTTATGCGCGCTATGGACTGGTCGTCCACGCCGCTGGGGTTGCCGGAAACGTGGCCGCAGGGTCTTCGGTCGGCATGTGCATCTGCCTCGGGACCAACTATCCCATTGCGATCTACTGGGGACCGGAACTCGCGCTTCGTGTTCGCCCTAGAGAGATAGCCACCGTGTCCGAAGCCACCGAGAAGGTAGGCGACCAGGATTAGCGAGAAGACGATCCAGGCCACCCGCTGGGCGGCCCAGAACTTGCGCTGGAGGGAGCCGCAGTCCTCGACCCCTTCTGGAAGCGCCAGCTTCGGAGGCGTCTTCTTCATTGGCGGAATAGTCTCGCCACCGCGATCAGGATGCAGGCGCCGATGAAGCCGGCGACGAGGTAGCCGATCTAGCCGCCAAGTACGATGCCGAACAGGGACAGTATGGCATTCCCGACGATCGCTCCGACGATCCGCAGAATAATGTTCATGATCACGCCATGCTGGACTTCATGAACTGCTCCGCGACTCAGCCCGCGATGCCGCCTATGATGATCGCTGCGATCCAGCCGATGCATGCCTGTTCCATGTGTTCGCCTTCCGAGAGTTGGAGATGATCAGGACAAAGGACGTGCCCGGACGTCGTTAATCCTTCAAAGCGGACGCTGGGACCTAAGTCTCACCCACGGGCCGAACCGGAACCCTGGATATGACGACTGCATTTTCCCCGCCGAAAGGAACGCACATGAGCGACAACACTACCTCGAAATTCTTCTCCAAGTTTGCGACTTCAGTTGCCGGCCTTTCCGGCAAGCCTGCCACCTTTGTAATGGCCGTTCTGCTCGTCCTCGCCTGGGCGGTGTCCGGGCCGTTCTTCGACTATTCCGAGACGTGGCAGCTTGTGATCAACACCAGCACGACGATTGTTACCTTCCTGATGGTCTTCGTCCTGCAGAACTCGCAGAATCGTGACGGCAAGGCGTTGCAGGCCAAGCTTGACGAACTGATACTGACGTCTCAGGCGCAGAACAAATTCGTTGGCATCGAGAAGCTCGACGAGCAGCAGCTTCGGGAGAT
Source organism: Neorhizobium populisoli (assembly GCF_019430945.1). Classification (GTDB taxonomy): domain Bacteria; phylum Pseudomonadota; class Alphaproteobacteria; order Rhizobiales; family Rhizobiaceae; genus Neorhizobium; species Neorhizobium populisoli. Next base: position 80,277 of record NZ_JAHYCB010000016.1, read on the forward strand.
GAGCAAGAAGCTTGCCGAGAGGGCCGAATGCGTCGAAGACGCCGCGGACGACAAGGCGGATCGGCAGGAAAGCGCACCGGCGTGAAAATTCCCCATCGACCGGCCCGCGATCGAGGTCGGATCTGAGGTTCAATCTTCAGCTTGTAAAAACAACTCTTCTGCCTCCCACCATTAGGAGGCTAGGTGTCGGCTCAACCTTCTAGCACCATTGCTGAAAGGGTGTACGGGGAACTCGGCCAATGCCGCACAACCATGATTGAGATGAGACATCGGAACGGATTGCTCAACTAGCATTGCATCCAGCTCCAATCCCCTGCCAGAAGCGCACAGCGCGAAACCAAAGAACATGGACCGCGGTGTTTCTGGTGGCGGCCTTGGGCGCAGTCACATGCTGCTGGTTCTGCAAAGTGGCACTCTTGCCCGCACTGTTGTTTCCGGTTTCGAATTCGGTATCTCGAACAAGATCGGATTCGACATCAAGTACACGGCAGGGCCCAAAACCGGAATTACCACCATCTCCGCGAGGTCGCAGGTGTCTGTCTGGACTTTACGGTAAGAGGCGCTGCGGGCTGCGAGGTTCTATAACTTGTATGAAGACGATCTTGCTGACGCCCAAATTTTCGGAAAGGAAGCTACCTCGACTGAAGGGTTAAGGCCCGGCATCCACAGCCAGGCCTCCATTTTTGCTTTTTGGACGGCGGGGGTCGGCTTCGCCATCTGCAGCTGTCAAACCGTAATTGCACCGTTGTCCTCGCCATCCCAATATTCGATCCGGCCCGCATGTACCTTTATGAGCACGATGCCTGGCGTCTCGATGCCCTCAGGAAACCAGCGGTCGAGGTCCTTTGACCAGTGCTGCTCGAAAAGCGCCTTGTCCTCGATAAGATCTGCTTTGCCCTCGACCGAGATAAAGATGCCCGGCTTTCCGAGGAGGCTTGGCGGCTCCGTGAACGATAGCGTGACGCCTTGATCGCATCGAATATCCGCGATCTTGGAAGTATCTTCGTAAGAGAAGAACCAGCTATCCCCGTCGTACTCGACGTCGCCGTTGTTGCTCATCGGACGGTTCGAGATCTCGCCCTGTGATCCCTTGGTCGACATCATGCAGAAGTCGATCTTCTTAAGTTTGCTGGCGATGTCCGGCAAAGTCATGTCACTCATGTGATCCTCCAGATGGTGTCTGCCGGAAACGACGGCGGGCGCATACAGTTCCTGTCTGTCCAGCCTTTCGTCGTCCGCTGGGTGGGTCGTCACCCGAAGTCCCCGATCCGGCCTGACTGGAACACGATTTCCGGATCGCCTTCCTCGCCCACTACCGGGTCTCCTTCGCGTTTCCAGACGACGACCCCGGCGTGGCTGTCGGCCAGTGCGCGCGCCGCCTCGATCGCCGCCACTTCGCTCGCCACCGGGCGGGCTTCGAAAGCTTTCACAGCCTGACCGTGTCCGTCGAGGTCGAACGCTAGCAGGTAAACGGTGACGAAGGTTCCGGGCATTGAAGTCTCCTTGGGTGAGTCGGGTATGGCGGCGCCGAAGCTGCCGCGCTACAGAGGTTCTAGCTCTGAAGGAAGATAGCCAGTTCTCGGGCGACCGTTTCCGGGTCTTCTCTCTGGGGGAAGTGGCCGACGTTCTGGAGCAGGATCCTGTCGAAGGGTCCCGAGAACTTCTCGTGCAAGTTTTCCGATAGCTCCGGCGGGTTGACGCCGTCGTCCGCCCCTTGGAAATAAAGGCTCGGAAGCGAGAGGGATTGAGTTTCCTTTATCCGATCCTCGAGCCACCCACTTTGCGGATCCGGCTCGGCCTCACCCCATCGAACCCGATAGCTATGGAGGGTGATCGCGACCCAATCAGGATTGTCGAAGGATCGCGCGACGCCCTCGAACGTCGCCTCGGCGAACCACCCGTCTGGACTCCAGTTCTCCCACTGGACGCGTGCAAACCCGTGAGGATCGCTGGCGATTGTCTCGGCGCCGCGCTTGGTGGCCATGAACCAGTGATACCAGTACCTCTGCGCTTGCCGGAACGTCGGCGTCTTCAGTCCGCCCATTCTTGGCAACGATGAGAGGAGGGCCATCCTCTCGACGCGGTCGGGCCATCCGAGAGCAAGAGCCTCGGCGATGTTGGAGCCCCAGTCATGGCCAACGACTGAGAAGCTTTCGATACCTAGGCCATCCATCAAGGCGATGGCGTCCATGGCCAGAACGGCTGCGTTCGCGGTGCGCGGGGCGTCGGCATTGCGGAAGACCGTCCCGCCGAAACCACGCAGATAGGGCGCCATGAGACGGAGCTTTCGCTCCTGCAGGAGAGCCGACACGTCCTCCCACGTGGAGGCGTCATCGGGCCATCCGTGCAGTAGAAGAACGGGATGGCCGTCCCGCGCGCCGGTTTCGTTGAACGTGATGTGCAGGTCGGGCGTATCAAGATGCGGCATGGGAAAAAATCCTCGTTCGAGACTTAGGCTCCGGTTCTCTAGCGGAACAAGGAGCTCGCACGGTTGTTCATTCAACTGGGCAACACCGCCCCAGATTCCAAGGGGGCGCAATGAGTGCTCTGTCATCATTTCCGATCAGTCGAAGAGGCGTTCTGGCGGCAGCGAGCGTCACGCTCGCAGGCTCGGCGTTCCCGGCCTTCGGCTGGTCGGCTTCGAGGAAGCAGGAGAACATTTCAGTGGACGACCCAGTCGCAAAGTATCCGAAGCCGTCATTTCAGAAGCAGAGCCAGCCCTTTCCTGGACTGGCGGGCAAGATGAACCCGAGGCCGGACCACGGGGAGACTACTTATAAGGGCTCTGGGCGCCTTGCCGGAATGAAGGCGCTCATCACCGGTGGCGACTCCGGCATGGGCCGGGCTGCTGCGATCGCCTACGCCCGCGAGGGTGCGGACGTCGCCATCAACTACCTGCCGGACGAAGAGCCGGATGCGAAGGAAGTGATCGCCCTCATCGAGAAGGAAGGCCGCAAGGGCGTGGCGCTACCCGGCGATCTTCGCGATGCCGCCTTTTGCGAGAAGCTGGTGGAGGACGCCGCTAACGCGCTGGGCGGTCTCGACATCCTGGTCAACAACGCCGGCAGGCAGCAGCAAGCCCAGTCGATCGGCGACATCACGTATGAAGCGTTCGATGCGACGATGAAGACGAACATTTACGCCACCTTCCTCGTGACCAAGGCCGCGCTCAAGCATTTGAAACCGGGTTCGTCCATCATCCAGACGACGTCCGAGCAAGCCTACGATCCGTCGGAAAACCTCGTTGATTACGCGATGACGAAGGCGGCGGTGATGAATTTCACCAAGTCCATGGCCAAACAGCTCGCTCCCAAGGGGATCCGGGTAAACGGTGTCGCGCCAGGTCCGATTTGGACGCCGCTTCAGGTCAGCGGCGGAGCGACGATGGAGAAGCTCGAGAAATTCGGAGGCGACACCCCGATGGGCCGTCCCGGCCAGCCGGTCGAACTCGCTTCAATCTACGTGCAGCTCGCCGACCCGCAGGCCAGCTATGCGACCGGCCAGATCTACGGCGCGGCAGGCGGCGGCGGACAGCCGTAACCGTCTGTCTTTGTAAAACGAAACCATTTCAGGAGATACGACATGAAAGCATTGACGTGGCACGGCAGCGGAGACATTCGTTGTGAAGAGGTCGACGACCCGATCATTCAGGACGACCGTGATGCGATCATCAGGGTGACGAGCTGCGCGATCTGCGGTTCCGACCTCCACCTGTACGGCGGCTTCGTCCCTGGCATGCACTCCGGCGACGTCATGGGCCACGAAACAATGGGGGAGGTGGTCGAAGTCGGCCGTGGCAACTCCAAGCTTAAGGTGGGCGACCGCGTCGTCGTCCCATTCACCATCTCCTGCGGGGAGTGCCGCCAGTGTAAGTGGGGCCAATTCTCGCTCTGTGAACGCTCAAATCCCAACGGCGCAGAACAAGCTAAACAGGTTGGCTATCCGACCGCTGGTCTATTCGGCTATTCTGAACTCTATGGGCGCTTCCCGGGTGGTCAGGCGCAGTACCTTCGCGTGCCATACGCGGACGTTGGCCCGATCAAGGTTCCGGAAGGGCTTTCGGACGAGCAGGTCCTCTTCCTCTCCGATATTTTTCCGACCGGCTACATGGCGGCGGAAAACTGCGACATTAAGCCGGGCCACACCGTTGCTGTCTTCGGCTGCGGTCCGGTAGGACTGTTCGCCATCAGGTCGGCCTTCCTGCTGGGGGCGGAGCGTGTCATCGCGATCGACACCGTTCCCGAACGTCTCGCACTGGCGCAGCAGTCCGGCGCCGAGACACTCGACTATACCGACGAGGACCTCCAGCAGCGGATTCTCGATATGACCGGCGGGAAGGGACCTGATTCGGTGATCGAAGCCGTGGGCATGGAGAGCCACGGTGCCGGTGGGGTCATGGAGACTATGCAGTCGAAGCTTACCTCGACGGAGCGACCATATGCCCTCAGCCAGGCGATCCTGGCCTGCCGTCCGGGCGGCGTTGTCTCCCTGCCAGGAGTGTTCGTCGGACCTGCGGTCCCAGCCCCGCTTGGCGCGTTCGTCGGGAAGGGACTTACACTGAAGACCGGTCAGACCCACGTTCAACGGTATCTTGAGCCGCTGATGAACCTGATCGTGGAAGGCAAGATCGACCCGTCATTTCTCATCACCCATCGGATCGGTCTTGAAGAGGGGCCTGAGGCTTACAAGACTTTCCGGGACAAGAAGGACGGTTGCGTCAAGGTCGTCATTCGGCCGAATGGCTAAGTTTGGCCGGTCAGGAATGACACAGCGGGGCGGCCAAACATCCTTGGGCTTCACGACCCCGACAAATACGGCAGCGGCCTGGGCGAACTTGCCGAAAGCCCAGGCCGCCGACCCTCATAACAACTCTCGTCTCATCCGATCTACTGCCTGCGCTAGAACCGAATGACGGGTTTCGCTGGTCATTCGCGGTAAAACCCAACTTGCGGCTGAGATACCTCGAGAAAGCCGTCGGCGCGCCGGCCATACCGGAAATATCATCTTCCGGGGGCGAGGACGATGTCGCCAACTACTGAGCTGTGATACCAAATGCGCTTAGAACTTCGGCTGGAATCGTTCCTCGGACTACGATTTCGAGCGCCGGCGCTGCGAAAGCGTTATCATCCGTTGAGAAGTCGCTCCTGTAGGCGAAACCACACGAACTCCCGACTGTTTTCCTGCTATGACCGATGATCGCGACGAAGACAGCGAGCAGTCTACCCGCTCCATGAGACGGTGTCGTTTGCCTTCGACCGGATGACCGTTGCTCGTTTCCGGGAAGTATTCGCCAATGCAGGATTTTCGGACACGCTCCAAGCTTGGACGGTTCCCGGCACGACTGCTCGAAAGCGCATTGACCGGTGGCTCGCCTCTGAGGCGGACCGTAGGACACCCTACGAGGAGGAGCGGCCGCGACGCCTATGAGTTCGAACCCATCTTCAGTCCATATCTGCAGGTCTACGACCGTGGCTTCCGCATCAAGACGCCTTTCTCACGGACAGTTGTCAACGAGCTGCGGCAGATACCCTTCGCCCGATGGAACGGCGACGACAAGGTCTGGGGGGTGCCCACGCATCATACGATGACCTTCAGCACCGGTGGAAGATATCGAAGAGGCAGCGAAGCGAGCGGAACCTGAAGAACGGCGGAAGCTTGCCGAGGCTCGGAAGGGAACCGACGAGGAAGCGAAGGCGAAGCGTAGGACGTCCGAGCGCAGGAAGAAGCGGTTGCCCGTGCCGATCAACGATTTACCGCTGCTGGGTCGGCCTGTTGCCACGACCTCTTTTGGTATCGTCGTCCTCACCGAGATCACAGACGAATTTGTCGATGCGGACGAGATTGCCGAACATCATCCCGATTCCGACAACGAGCATGTCTGGGCCGGCTGGCGCGTCGCGACGCTAGACGACCTCGTTCATACCTGGCCGGCGCGAACGGAGCCGGGCGAGTACGAGCGGCTCCGTCGATGGTGGCAGCCAACGTTCGATGAGCTGCGTGTCGCAAGGAGTTCGGCGAAATCCAGGGAACGGCGCCGAGCCAACAGCCATTCCGATGAGGCATCGCCTTGATATCGACAGATTGCGCGACTGTATATCGAACATCGGCAACGCAGATGAGCGCTTGAGATAAGTGCTGCTCGCGATGCCTCGTCTACTGGCTTTGACCACGGATGTACTGGCAAGGATAGGAAGACGAATGGAAGGTCGGTGCGATTTCTCCCCGGCCTTTTTTGTTGTCGACCCCGGCCGGGCCGGACGAGCCTCTGTTCCGGATCGATCCTCCTTAAGGGAATGCAGATAGCTGATGCCGAACGCTCCGCAGCCGCAATCCTTGCTGCATGCCGCTGCTGTCGAGAAGCTTCTTGATTGGAATTGAATTCTCGGGAAGCGACCATCGAGGTCCGCCGGCCGCTTCCCGACTACTCCGAGCGATCCGCCGCCTGGCGCTCAAGGAGAGGGGCAACTTACGCCTTCCTCGCGCATATCGATATCGTGAAAGTGAAACTTCTCCCGACATGTTGCAGTCGCCGATGTTTCAAAGTTCACCCTGGAACATGAAAAGGCTTTTGAAAGAGAAGCTTACGCTGTGGGCGCGCTGTGATAACCTGTGCACGGGAGCGGGTCCCGCCATGTCCGTTCGCGTCCGTTCATGCCCCGCTTGCATCACCGCCCCGCCTCGGTCGAGAATCTTATCGACCACACTCGGCCTCCGCCGCAATCGTAGCTGAAACGGTTCGGCCGCTCCCCATCGGTTGGTGCCCCTTTTTCCTTTCAGCCGCTGCCGGGGGACACGATATCGTCGTCCTTGTCGGGTAGTGATCCGGCACCTGGTGTCTTGCTCTCGTCCTGAAGGTGAGGCTTGTCGTGGGGGCCAGCTGGCGGGTGCTCCTGGCTGTCGATCGGACGCTTCCGGTCCTCAATCGCCTGTTGGGCTTTCGTGTCCCTATTCAATTCGGCGCTCTCTGGCTTGGCAACGGAAAAGCCAGGCGATGATTACAGTTTTATTAAATATGTTAGCAAATACTCCGCTTCGAGGGGCGATCTAAATCTGGACAAGCGAGTTCATCTCGTAACCATGAAGCGGAGACTGCCATGTATCAGCGTACGGTTCTCATCGTCGAAGACGAGCTCTTGATTAGAACGTTGCTTGCCGACACCCTCGCCGATGAGGGCTACGACGTCGTGGAAGCGGCGAACGTTCTAGAGGCCGTAGCCATTCTAGGCCAGCGGAAGATCGATGCGGTCGTCACTGATGTCGACATGCCCGGAGGTCTGAGCGGGATCGATCTCGCAAGGATGATCTCCTCCACCCACATGAACGTACCGGTCATCATCGCGTCCGGAAGGCATCGCCTGACGAAGGACGAGCTGCCTGGCGAAGCCGTCTTCATCCCGAAACCATACGGGCTGGACGTCATCGCTACGATGGTGGGCCAGATGACCGCAGGCGCGGGACGACAGCTTGCAGGCTGATTAAGCCGCGAAGCATGTTATATTGAAACGAACGATATCGGACAGAACGCAGCTTGCCGCTAAACCTAGCCTCGCAGTTTTGCGGCAACCAGCGCCTGCAGCCGCCAGAAGCTCCTATCGTATATGTTTCGCCCGGCAAGGTCGACGACCGTTCATCTGAGGTATTCGGCACAGCAACCGGCGGGACCGCAGGCCTGTGCCAGGAGCGCGCTGGCGGCATTGGGCGCATCAGATGATCTTGCCTTTAGTCAACCAGTGCGCGAACTTCTCATGCCGGGCATTCTTCAGGACTGGCATGGGTTAACCTTGGGAGGGTGAATTGGAAATGATCGCATAGAGGACTTGGCGCATTGGCAGCCACACAGTGTGATGGTTCACGTCGGCCCCGACGACCTTGCGGTCATAGCGTCTACGATGCCAGTTCGATCCCCAATGAGTGGTCGCCTGTGGGGGAAGCTCTGAACCGGGCGAGGATTCTTGTCCTCAACCATCCCAACAATAAGGACGTCGTCGTCTACGTTGAAGATGGCGCGGCCTGGGACTCCCGGCACGGCAAGCTAAAGAATTGAGGAAGGCCCGGTAAGGCCTATCCTCTTGTCTGGTGGGCGGGAGTTAGCCGCGCGTTCGGCCGGGGTAGCGATAACGGGCATTATCACTATCACTTCCGCCCTTGACGACAGCGTGCAGGATTGTGCAACTTGCGACTATAAAGGGTGGGGTTCATCATGAGAAATATAGTTATCCTGCCGGCCATTGCCGTTATGCTCGCGGCTTGCGGCACTGTCTCGGAAAATTCAGACGTGGGGCTGGTGCATGTCGCTGGTCGGCAGACTGTGCAGGATGATACAGCGGTCGTGGTCACCGAGACCGGTCCACGGCTCAGCAATGAGAAGCAGCGCGTCATAGGCTCCTCATGCATGAACAAGATGTGGGATCCACCGCCAAGCAAAGACAATGCTATCAACTTGATGAAGCGCCAAGCCGCCTCAAGGGGTTTCAATGCCGTCCATTCAGTCACGGTCGTAAACGATCCCGCGGCGGCAGCAAAGAACTGCTGGAGCGCCCTTATTGCGAGCGGGATTGCCTACCGGCAATAGGCGGCGTGCTACGATGATCAGCAAGTTCATGTTCGGCCCGACGATTGTCCAGATACGAGCGCGCCTCGTCGGTCACCTGCCGATACCAATTCCTTGCCCTCTTCGTCACGTTCAAGGCCGTGGCCGTTGATCACATCGAAGAATTAGCGCGCCATGCCGAGCCTCATAGTGTTGATGCGGCAGGTCAGACAGAACAGCCAAGCGGAACGGAGAGTGCTGGTATTTGTCAAAAGACGTCAAAAAAAGACCCGCCGAAGCGGGTCAGTTGTCAGTCGTTCACGAGGAGCCCGCTAGAGACGGCTCTATTATTAAACTCATCAGCTGTCGGAAGGTTCGTGTCCGTTTCCGTACAAACTACCGCTCCATGAATGGGCCGGCCTGAGGCACAGGCCGACCCTGATGCCGCTTCCAGATGTGATCGAGGCGGCGTAGCTAATATGCAGAAATTCAGCTTGGCCGAGGCTGGCGGCAACCCGATGGCGCGGTTGCGTCGCGAATATTGAAATGGCAGTATTCATGCCATGGAAAAAAAGATCTCCGCGATTGGCCTGAACCATGCTCTTCTACGTGAGCTGCAAATTCGCGGTTTCCATACGCTCGCTGATCTCAGGGAGCTCAGCGCGCTCGATGCGGTCCGTATCAAGTGGATGAACGGCCGCCAGTGGCAAGTGATTTGCGAGGCTCTCGGCAGAAAGCCGTTCCCTGACCTGGCTCACGAGGGGTAGATCAAAGGTCCTCGTCGCAATCGGGCGGCACGCGCTTCGCAAAAATAGCTTTTCCGCCGATACCGTAGGTGCCAGCGGAAAGCACCGCCCGAACGAGTGCCATCTGTTGAGGTGGGACGTTACAACACGACGCTGCCAGGACCCCTCAATTGGGGATGTCAAATTCCAAATAACTCAATAGTCTGCGCAGCCGGGTAGGTGAGGGAGACAACCATGGTTTACAGATACTTGTTATGCATGGCGACGGTTTGCATCGCTCAAGATGCGAGTGCCGAATGTGATTTTCAGAAGCCGACAGGAAGCTGCACCGGCAATATCACCATTCTGAGTTCTGGAGGATCGAAGCCGAGCTATTCGGCGGAGGTTCGCGTGTCGAGTTCTGCCCCATCATGTTCGAAGGTCGAATATTTTCTCGATAATACGCCCAATACCACGGTTTTAAAGGCAGGTTCCGAGCAGGAGTCGCTGTTCGGTACGAAGCCAATTTCAAAAAAGAATATTACGGTTCGAAATTGCACTACCTTCGCATCGGTGGGAGACCCGCCGAAACAGAATGCGCAAACGGCGAAGGAAGATTCGATGGAATGCCTCAAAAGGTTCAAAGTCTACCAAGCCGAACAAGCAAGGAAGAAGCTTGGGTGGATGGGCCTGATGGAGTACTGCCCCTAAGAAAACTGAAAGAGAGGCCCGCTGGAAATCCAGCGGGGCTTATAGTCGATAGTTGCGTGCCCGTGCTATAGACGAAGTACGTGATCACTTTAGCGGCTCGGTGAGCAATAGGCGCCTTGGCATTCACGCCATTGAAGGTTGCCACGAGACTTTGTGAACGACGACTTCTTGCCAGGACCGACATGATCAAGGCAACTCCAATTGCTGCAACTCCCTTGATCGCTCCAACGCACACCAACCACGACGTTGCACTGATTTCTCCAGAAGTCAGTAATCGGATTGCTCTGCCGATCCGGGACGAGGCACGTCGCACCGGCGGCTGATGCTATTAAAGAAAAAGCTGCACTTGCAATAAAAGTCTGGATGTTCATACAATCCCCAAGTTTGCTACGCCTTAACAGCGCAACCCTGTGGGGCAATCATCACCCAATCGGGTATAGTCACCTTCTGCCGCCGCAACGGCTTAGTCGAGACCAGCCACATCCCCGCCGCTAATTGGCATTTGGTGGAAGGGGGAAGACGCAACATGGACGCAGCGTCTTCCCGCATCATGGGTTACTGCCTGGAGAGAGTCGCTGAGGTGCCGCCCTTGTCGTCAGAGTACTTATAGGAAGCCCCTTTTGCGCTCGCGGTTATAGAAACACGGCCAAGCCCGTTGGGTCCAACGTTCAAGTTGATCGTCTTTCCAGAGACAGTGGCGTTGCTCACACGCACTGAATCGCCCGCGAAACGGTAAGTAGGAGTGCCGCTTTTAGGTACAACAATGACGATGGCGCTACCTTTTGGGGTCTTGCCGGTATAGGTGCCAGCAAGGTCGCCAAACTCTGCTGCAAACGAAGATGCTGTAGCTGCCAGAAATGCAAATGAACTGATCAAAAGTGTGCGCATACGGTTCCCCCGAATAGAGTTGCGGGAGCAGCTTAACCGCAGGTCACGGATCTGCATCACCCAAACGGGTGAGAGCCTGTACTGGCCCCGCAGCCAATCATCTCGCTCAACTCGCTGGTGCTGCCCCGTATCAGAGCTGTCGATCGCTTCTGTTCTTGACAGACCTGTGGATCGTGTCAGCGTGCCGTCAGGATCAACGGAAAAGCAAAGTGGCGACTGTTGGGCGACAATCATAAATACGCCTCAGGTCCAAAAAAACTCTAGCGCGCTGCAGGTGTTTGACGAGCACAATCCGTAGACTGGAGGTCAAAAATGAACATCAAGAGCCTTCTTCTCGGCTCCGCTGCTGCCCTCGCAGCAGTTTCCGGCGCCCAGGCCGCTGACGCTATCGTCGCTGCTGAGCCGGAGCCCATGGAATACGTTC
>NZ_JAHYCB010000017.1 GCF_019430945.1 Neorhizobium populisoli
CACGCCCCGATCTGATCTTGCAACCGGTATCAGCCGGTCAGATCGGGGCTCGTCGATGGGCATTGTGACGACCCGTCGGACATTTCTACTTTGCAAACCGGCGGACATTTCAACCTTGCCGCCACATTGAGTGAGTGTAGGGTGGGTTCAAGGATGAAGCGCGACTTGATAAAACGACGCTGGAACGGGCCAAACTGATTAAGTTCGAGCCAACAGCGAACTACGGAAGAGCCAGCGAGCAATCGTGCCTAGGGACACTCCGAAAAGATTTAGCTCCGTCCCTCTTGCACGATTGGGTTCCCAACTGTCGACTGTCTACTTGGCAATCCCGCTTGGATCAGACTACGTATCTCGCCAACCGGCGCGCATCGTCTCGTTGTTCCTCAGTTGCATCGGGTGTCACCTCGTTAATCATAGGCGTGTTGCCGAGAAGATGGACAAGCTCAACGAAGATTGCGTCGAGAATGGCCGACTTCTCCCAGTCGTGCAGCGCGCGATCTTCCGACCGAATGATCAGGTAGTGCCATAGCGTCATCATCATTTCGAATTTTCGCAGAAATGAAATGATCGCGCGGGGACCCCAGATAATTCCCTCCTCATCCGAGAGCCGGCCCATGATTTCGACGATCTTCTGGCGCTCGGCGTCCCCTACACGGATGATAGGCTGAAGCTTTGTTGCACCTTCGTCCGTGTGATAAAGCCGCTTCTTGAACGCGACGATCGCGGCCTCATCCTCGTCGAGTTGCACACGGAGGTTCGCCACTGCCTTTTCGGCCGACTGCACTTCCGCGGAAGCAGATCTCATCGCCGCATCACGGTTGCTCTTCGAGGCCGCTATCTCCTCACTTGTCGCCTTGCGAACCCGCTTCACCGCTGCTTTATAAACCGTCTTAGTCTGTGGCAGATAGGCCTCCTCGCCCATCATCATATCGTGCCGCATGGAGCCAGTGCGACGTGGAGGTGCGACTTCCACCTCATCGGTAGAAGCTGGCGTGACGATTTCCTCGACCTTCTGAATGATCGCCATTGCCTGAGCGTCCTCAAACTTCTTCGACGCCGATTTAAGGTTTGCGGTGAGGGCCTCAATCTCCATCTGCCTGTTCGCCCGCACCTGGAGCAATTTGTCCAAGACGTCCTTTTCGATGATGAATGAGCTCGTTGCCTTGGCCTCCGCGGAGGTCATGGGCGGCAGCCGTATATGGGCCTTGAAGAGCCGTTCCTTGAAGTAGTAGGCGACATTGCGATCGACGACGTCGCCATGGCGGGCGACGATCGCACTGTCCAGCGCCTTCTCGTCCATGAGGAACAGGAAGTGCATCGCCGCCGAAGCTGAGTGATCGGCGAGAAACACGGAGATCGATTCTGTTATCGATAGCGAGTGCTCGGCGGACACACGATCCAGATCCTCGATAATAACGAGGAGCCGCTTTTTGCCTGGTCGATTGGTTTCGACGAGCACGAGCAGAACCAGGCTGCATAGGCAGAAGACGGACCAAGCCATTATCGGAGGGACGCTTCCCGATAATTCAGTGTAAAGTGGAGTGCCTTTGCTAAGCGCCTTCACCAACAGAAACGCGAACGGCACGATGTACAGAACCGGGATAAGCGCGATCATTCTTCGAATGCTTGGTGTGCTCGGAGCGTTCCAGGCATTGATCAGATCTCTAAGATCTCGTCCGATGGTCTCTTGTAGACCAAGTTTTTCAGTATGGCTCTCAATCCGCCAATATACAGTGTGCAGATGTTTCACGACGTTGGGGATCGCCGATGCGATTTTCCACGCGAACAAGAGCGCGACTGGCCCAATCGAGTATGCAAGGCTCCACGCGAAGCCAACGTCCAGCGAACTTGCCGCAAACAACCATATCATGACGTAGATGACTGATAGGACCGCTTGCCAGACGCCGGACCTTTCGAAATTCATGCGGACCACCGCCGAGTACAGTGACGACGCGTTTTCCCTCAAGAGACCTTCGAAGATAGTCCTGTAGAGATGCGCCCAGCATTCCGGTTTGTTCGGATAAAGCCAGCTCGGAAACCGTATGGCCAGCATGTCTGCGGGCAGGTTTCTGCGAACTGTCTCAGATGTAAAGGTCTTGCCCCTCCCCCACGCGCCAAACATTGCGAACGCAGATTCGGTTGTCTCGGATCCTATGATGCTCACCAACGAGAAGGCGACTGCGAGCTGCTCGGCAGTGGGCCTCTCGGAGCCATTCGCGCTCTGGGAATTCATTGGATCTCCTACCTACAGTGTTGTCAGTCGGGGAATTTCCAATAAGTCGGTGCAGATGCCGCAGGCATGCCGACGAGAATGTGCGTCCGCTTGTCCGGGGGCCGGACGCCGCTTGAAAGAAGCGACGCGATCTCCTCCATCGCCGACATGGATTCTGAGAAGGTGCTGTGGTTAAGGCTGAAGAAGTCTCTGCCAACTGAGGAGATATCGATCGTATCGACACCAGCGGCAACAAGCGGGCCATCGGGCATGCTAGCGTCGCCCGCCCGCATGAACTGATTTCGAAGCTGTTTTGACGCGAAAAGTGCCCAGTCGTTCTTGTTGGCGTAGAGGGTCACTCCCTTTGCCATGCTCCTGACAATCGCGATCTGTTGAGCGAAGATCTGGCTGTCGACGTCCGGCGCGGCAAAGACCAGTTCACCTAACGGTCGATCTCCAAGCTTCGGTTCGGAACTGAGAAGCCCTTGTAGAACCACCCGCGAGCCCATGCTGTGTGCGATGACATGCACGGTCTTCACATGGGCGTCCTGCTTAAGCGTCCGGAGCAGTTCGCGAAAGGCCGGCGCAGAATACTCGGCACTGTCATAGTCAGTCTCATACCCTGCCGTCGTCCCGCGTGACGGCCAGGAAAACACGATGGGAACGCCTTGATACTTCGTATCCCAAACAATTTGCGCTAACCGAAAAACGCTGTCGTCGAAGGTGTTGCGAAATCCATGGACGTAGACCAGAGCGTCCTCGGGGTTTGCAGTCTTTATCGCGGATGTGAACTCCTCGCGCGACAGTTCCTTCTCTTCCTGGATTTGAAACTCGGTTTCAGAGACGGATTTGAAGGTGAACACCTGAAGCCACGAACGCCGATCCACCTGACCGAATGAATGGCCTGCCGGCACCGAGACGCGCGCGGCGCCGAAGGTCAAATCAGAACGGACCGGGGCAAAGTTCAGGCTGGCATTGGCCGCCTTTTCAACTTTTCGGGTGGTTGCGATCATCAGATCGACAGTGCGCTTGTTCTGGTCGACAGCCGGCTTGCAACCCACTTCCATATCGAACACCGCGCAAGTGCCGACGCCGGCGTTCCACTTCGAAACCAGAAGTTTGGTATCCGGAAGGCCGGGATTCCAGCGATCTCCGAACAGAACCGGCGTCTTCGCTTCGACGATGTAAGTGCCGTCCGACTGCGCTCGCCCCAGGAGCACCGCCTGAAGGATCCGAGTGGTGGGATCAACGCTGACGTCGAAGCCGGCGTATCCTGGCACGGCGACGCTTTGAACCTGCGGACGCCAAGCGGCTGGAACCGCCGAGCCGGCCCGTTCAACTGCGGCGGTCCAAATTGAAAAGCCCAGCGCTTCAGCAGCCATCATCTCCGTGATGGGCTCTGCGGCATGCCCGTATGCCTTCCATCGACGTAGCAGATCGCGATTGGCTGCGGTGTCGAGAGTGTCGAAGTAGGCTCGGGCCGAGAGGGTTCCGGCAGCGGGCGCGATCTTCGCTGCAAACCCTCCCTGATCGAACGCGATCATTGGCGTCGTTGCGGTCCCCGGCCCCAGGTGGTCGAAAGCCTCTTTGAAGGATTGGTTGGAGTCGCCCAATATGGTGGATATGACTGCGGTCGAGCTGTTCGACGCTTGGAGCTTCGAAGCCTCCATCGCGAGACCGGTCCAATCCGTCGAACCTACATCCTCGTATCTGGTAAGGACACTGTCCGACGACACCCCTTTCGCCTTCAAGTATTCCTCGACGAGACCGTTCACTTCCTTGCCATATGCCCCGTCGGTCGATGCAAGCAGCCAGTTTCTGATGCCATCGTTTTCGCGGAGAAATTCAACGGCTGGAATGACTCGTTGCGGTGCGGGCAGCCCAAGCTGGATAGTCCATCCACCGTTTATGGGCGTCGTGTTTTCGCCTGGGCAGAACAGCAGAACCTTCGCCTGTTCTGCGACCGCGCTCATTGTGTCGCAGGACGACTGACGCGCGCCGCCGAAAATCACGGAGACGTCTCCCCGTGCGGTTAGTATGTATGCTCCCTGGGCATACTTTTCGTCGTTTGAGGCTGGATCCATGACGACAAGTTCGACTTGTCGGCCGAGGAGACCCCCTTTGCTGTTCTGCTCGGCAACCAGCATCCGGATCATTTCCGTGAGACCGGTCTCGTCACTTGCGTAGGCGCCGCTGCTGCTCTGAACGACGCCGAGTCGAATTGGATCGGCTGCAGTTCCTACCGTCGGAACGCCTATGGCGACCGAAAAGAATACAGCTACATGAAACATCGACACTCTCGCGAGCCGAAGCACCGCGATGTCATGCAACCGCCCAAATACAGCAACCAGCATCCTGAGCACGAAATCCCCCTCGCCGTGTGGATGGCAGTTGAATTAAGTACACTGGAAAATGTTTGGCAAGAACAACTTTAGCTCTAGTGAGAATACTGGGCAGAGGCCACCCTCGCCAGGATTCGACCAGCCTGAGCAACAAGCAGGACCGGCTAAACTCCGTCCCGCTCAGCCATTTCGAGAGCCTCGCCGACTGTCCGAGCTACATCTCGGTATGGCGCCGTTCGACGTGCGATTTCGTCGAAGTCCTTGCGGTCGCGCGACTGCTTCGGTGGCCGGTCCTCCCAGCGCGCGATCACCTCATCCAGGTCGTCGAACGACAATTCGCTCCGACGCTTCCTGTCCCAACGAAGCTTTCCGTGCTCATCCTTGTATGGAACAGGGATCCGTTTGCCGAGGTGGTAGTGGCCGAACATGTCTGGACCGTTGTTCGTCGAACTTACCTTCGCTCGGCAGTTGTTGCGAATCAAAGTTCGAAGGCCGAGCGCGATGACGTGGTCCTGAATCTTTTCTAGCCGCTTTGGATGGCTGTGAAGGATCGCGCCCACCACTTTATCGATCGAAAACCTCTGTTCGGTCGAGGATCCCTCGATCAAGCCCTCGAGGAAGTTATGAAATTCGCGTAACTCCAAACTGCTCATTCGTCGCTCCGTCTATTCCGCTTCGCTGATATGAAATCAGGAAAGCGGAACAAGTCAAGAACGAGTTTCAGCTTTGCACAGCAATCTGAACTGGTTGGCGTCGATAGTTGACAGCGCCAAGCATGATCAGATTCCCTTCTTCAACGCGGGGATCTGTGAACCGATAGTCTCCGGGATAAAAGCATGGTCATATCCGCCGTACTCTCCGATCGTCCACCGGCGGAGAATACCGTGAACATCGACGCCGCGCCGCATTCCGCGGCCGGAAATCGGTATCCCCGAAAGCACGAACGGTGGTTGCTCGAATCCACGTGCCTTGAAGGATTCGCTGAAGCAGTCGAAGTCCGGGCTCTTAGCAGCGGGTACGAAAACCAGCGGCTGCGAAAGAGAGTCGTGGCGATCCATGACCCTCGCGAGGTTGCTGGCGGCCGTCGCGTACTCCGTCAAGGAGGAGGCAACAAGCACAAGTTCGTCGGGTTTCAGAATACCCTTCTGAGTATATTGTGCGATCATGTACGACGAGTCCGGTATGACGCCGTCCACGTCCTTCACGCGATACTCATTCCAGAAACACGAATAGGACGGTCGTGCTTTCTTGCTCCGAAGCGCTTCCATGAACCCCGACGCTATGAAGTCCAGATCCTCTGCGGTGCAGACCACATGCACATTCTTGCCTTCGAGCGCCCGATCCGGCGGCCAGAGATTGATCAAGTCAGCGCCCATGTCGTGAAGTACCGCACCAATTGATCGCGTTCCTTCGTCGAGATGACCAAGGTGCACCTCCATCGCTTTCGCGACGTCCTCCTGCCTCGTATCAGCCATTGGTGGTCTCTCTAAAAATCGCCAATACCTCGTTCAGATATGCGGGGCGGGCCTGCCGAACAGCCTCTTCGAAGCGATCGCCGCTTTCCGTCCCCAAGATACACGACAAGGACCCCTCAGGACCATCGTGCACTTCATACTTCACCCGCCCGTTGCTCGACACAATCGCTATCCCATCGACTGCGCCAAGTATGTCGCGAACATCCGCCGAGAGTTTCACGGGCTTCGCACGCCAACAGACGTTTCGGCATTCTGCATCGACCTTTGGAAGGAGTTCGGAGACGACATGCTTTTGCCCGGAAGGAAGCTGATGGACGAGAGCGAGAATATCGTTCACGCAGGTACGGAGATCTTCTAGCTCCAGTGGCGAGGGGTTCATCGGGTCGTATCTGTATCGAGCCGCGTTTTCCGGAAGTAGCCTTCGGATAATCGTCGCTACTGAGCTTCGCGAGCTGATATCGATCTCGTCCGGTCGCCCCTCTGCAAAAGCGGCAACTAGCACCCGCGCTCCTCCGAATGCCTTCGGCAGGTCGTTCTTCAGTATCTTGGCCCGCTCGTTCCTGCTTACCACAAGGCTATAAGTATTCCTGGCGCCACCATGCTGCGTCAACTTCCTGTCTGCGTTGATCTGGGCAGCAAAATTGTCTTCAATCCGGCGGTTCTTTTCTCCTGTCCGCCAAGTCACATCGCCGCGTTTCGCCTCAATCCAGAGCACGCCGCCCGCCATTCCGATGATGATGTCATCGATGTAACTCGGAACCTGCATCGCGATCCACAGATCGGAGCCGTCCTCGACGCGGCCGTCGCGTATCCGGCTCAGAAGTTTACCGAACTGGTAGGTCGCATATGCCAGTTCGAACGAATAACCGTCACGCTGGTTCTTGCCGCCTTGGTTCTTGCTTGCGAGATGTCTTAACTCAGCATCCGGAAGGATGGACGGCAGGCCGTCGATTTCGGGTATCGGTGGCATCATTCACCATGAGTGGTTGCTTCCGCGTCTCGATACCCGCCAAACGTTTAACAATGGTAATCGCTTATGGTAAAGCCGGCGGACGGCGAGTTCGCCGCCGCTCCGGCTGACTACTGCCGCGCCAGGACCTGCGCGAGAGCGGCCGCGCTCTTGGCCGTCACTTCCATGATGGGTGCCGTGTAAACGCCGAACAAGAGAGCAAGGGCGACCAAAGGGTATAGCATCCAGCGCTCGACGCTTGTCAGATCGGTAAGACCCTTCAGTTCCTCCTTGTCGAGCGCCAAAAATCACCCGCCGGTAGAGCCAGAGCGCATAGGAGGCCGACAAGATCACGCCCGAAGTAGCGAACAATGCGAAGATGGTGTTGACCTTGAAGGCTGCGATGATCGTCAGAAACGTGCCTGGAAGACCGACGTTAGCCATCGTGAAGACCATGAGAACGGCGGCATATTTGGGCATGTTGTTCGCCAAGCCGCCGAACGCAGCGATCTCTCTGGTGTGCAGTCGCTCGTAGACCACGCCGACGCAAAGGAAGAGCGCTCCGGATACGATGCCATGGGAGATCATTTGGAACATGGCGTCTTGTTTGATGCAGCGTGGTCGAACGGCGTGCTTTAACGGTCTCACGCGGCGGGAGGTGTGATAACGACGGCAGGCTTGATGGGCAGGCTCAGCGCAACTTCTTCGTAAACCGGCAGGTCCGCATCGGTCTGAATCGTGATCGCGATGGCGAAGGCTATCACATCGTCCGCACCCACTCCGTAGTCCTTCTCGCGTTGAACTCGGAATTCTATGCGATCGTTAGCGACGAAGGCAGCAGCCTTTTCTCCTGTGAAGATCCTGTGCGCGACCGTCCCTCTCCTCGTGGCGTTCACATCCGGCTGAAGGTCGTTCTTCGACATGCCCAATCGACCAAGGTCGTCTCCATTGGGATCGGCGACGATAAGTCGGGTGGTCTTGTAGCTGCGGCGACCTGGTGCTGTTGGGGAAAACCACGCCAAGGTCACTGCGATCGTCTTGGGAACGGTCTGTCCCGAAAGAGAGGCTGGAAGAGGTAGCGAAACTATCGCGGCACCGAGCTTCTGGACGTCACCCACGGCCCACGCGGTCGCGCGGTTCTTCACGCAGTAAAGGATGTCATCGTGATCGACGATGCCATAGCCCAAGAGGCGCGCTGCATTCGCTCTTCGCTTCTGCCAGTGCAGGCCGGCTCCAAAAGCTTGGTCGATCTTGTCGGTCACGTTGCTCCAACGAGCTCGATGGACGAGCAAGGCTTTCAACAAAAGGGCGCGGTGCCGTGAGGAAAGTGTCAGAAAGGCGGAACCGTAGGAAATTTCAAGAACGTCGTGGAGACGATGAGCCGTCCGCGTGGCGATAGCGGCGGCCGTGCTGGTCTGTCCGACGAACGATACGGAGGAGTGGGTGCCATCGCCTGAGTAAGGGCTCGCAGCCTTGAGGCCAAACGGCTTGTTCAATTTCAACGGGCGAACGGACACACCCGTGCCGCCGAGCGTTGGCAGCACCAGTTCTTGACCTCCTGCCAGCAGAATATCGGGCTTGATGCTCCGACCGTACCCTGGACCCGGAGCCGAACTAAGATTCGGAAAGGTATTCGCGGAGGCGAACGGAAGGATTCCTGGATTTCCCACCGACGCATTTGCCGCTCTGTCGCTGTTCACTGCACCAACGGTTAGAGCATTTATTGAATCTGCTGGCGCTAGAAGTGTCCTATCCCGGATGGAAGCCGCGAGCCCTTGCAGGATCGCGGTCTGTCGGGCGTCGGACGATGCGGCCGAGAACTGCAGAGGATCGGCGAATCCTTCTATGGCGACATCGTCTAAGCCAGCCGCATCGAGATTCCCTGCACTTACGACAAACAGCAGTCCATAGCGCCACGAAAGATCATCGATCGCTCTCGCCCAGCGCGACAGCCTTCCCGCGAAGCGTCGCCGATTGTCCCCGAGAGAGACGTTTATCACAAGAACGCTCGGCGCTGAGGGCGGCAGCCCATCTAGCCCAACCTTCATACGGACGACTGCATCGTAGAAATCATCGACTAGCAGCCTGTCATTGGGAAAGACCTCCTCGTCGCTTCCCGCCGTCCGCGCATACATCACGGGTCTAACGTACAACGGACGGCTGATGGAAGGCTCTGGACTGCTCAAGTCGCCGTGGATCACGAGGGAAGCCATTGCCGTCCCATGCACGCGAAGACCGACTGACCGGTTGTCCAGATTTGCCGGGTCGTCGAACTGCATACGCCCGCGAAGATGTGCATGCTGCAGCAGCGGGACAGCATCGAAGAGGCCGGCGATCGGCTCCCGATCCGGAAGATCCCTTGGAACGGCGGCGGGCTCGCTTGTCCGCTCGTCGGCACGAACAGTTATCGAAGCCTGGGGACCTATCGACATGATCGGGTCGAGTCCTGCGAGAGAAGTCTCTGAACGCTGAACGATGGGGTAGACTTGTACAGCCGGGAGTTCGACGAGGAGCGCATCTGAAAGAAATTGCGGATGGCGACTGGAGTGAAGCAGTCTACCGCCTGCCATCTCGACCGCCTTGATGACCGACTGCCGTGCCTCCGCCGCCTGAGCCTGACCCTCACGATAGACGAGTTCGATTTCAATCGCGATGGGCATGCTTGGGTCGTTTGAAGCGATGTCCTTCAGGACGTCGGCGTCCGCCTCACGACGGGGGTTTCGCGTACAGGCTGGACGACGTCTGGTCTGAGCCCTTCGCGAATCATGATGCCGCGCTAGCCGCAGCTCGTTCCGCTGCAGAGCGGCAGCATCTTGAGGGCCGCGACGCGGAGATATCGTTCCAGCTTGCCGACGGTCGCTGGCAGACGGAACATGCTTCTGGCGGAGACCGTCCAGAGACCGACGTCGTCGATGATGCAGCGGAGAAGTCGGCATGACCACGCTTTTCGGGTCTTGCTCTTGTGGTGATGTGAAGGTGGCGGTCCGCGGGGAGCCTTTGCGCACCGGCACCCGGTGATTTAATTCGTTGATGAGCAGGCCGCGCACGAAGAGCGCAGACTTTGCGATGAGACGGAGGACGCGTCGGCGTGGCCGCTTCGTCTAGCCGAAGGCAGGGTATGCGGCGTCGCCTGGAAGAAATAGTCGGCCAGTCTCATCGGCCGCTTGCTCTGTACCCGACGTCTTGCGCGAGCACCAAGCTCGCAGGCGGCAGACGACCTTCGTCGCCACTGACCACGGCGTCGATATATGCAAGCGCGTTCGCCATCCCATTCATCGTATATGGCTTCTCGATCGCGCCGAGCGCCCCAGCGAAATCCGGAGGCAACTTCTTGATGTTGCCGCTGACGAAGATGTATGGAATCCCCTTTCCGGAAAGCATCCGCCCTACCTCGATGCCCGTGGGGCCGTCCTGCAGGTGGATGTCGACAAACGCGAACTCCAGGCCTCCGTCGCGGACGATATCAGGAACCTGAGCGCTGCTTGACGCCATTCCGACCACGGCATGCCCGGCGGCTTCGACTTCGCTCTCCAGCTCCATGGCAAGCAGCATCTCGTCTTCGACGATCATCACTTTCACTGCGGTGTGTCCTTGTTTTCTACGAGAAGCGTGACGTCGACGATCGAGCGCCGACCTTCCATCGTCTTTTCAATCGTCGCGCCAACCTGTCTGGCGGACGCCTCGAGCATGCGCCGCCCAAGTTCGGCGCTGGCGGGGTCCGGCTCCACCGGCTCCGACGTGTCCTCGACGCGGATCAGAAAGTGCCCGTTGAGTCGTCGCACGACGACATGGATTTCGCCACCGCCATCGGCCAGCCCTCGTCGGACCGCGTCGCCTACCAGTTCGTTGACAATGAGCGAGAGCGGCGTCGCCTTCACGGCGGGAACAAGTACTGGCGAGACGTCCATCGTCAGCCTAATGTCGTCGCGCTTGATAGCCTCCACGAGGTCGGTCGCGAGCTCTCGAGCAAAGTCTCCAATGTCGAACCTCTCGACGTCGTTTGTCGTAAACAGCTTGCGCTGCACGGTGCTGATCGCCTCGATCCTGTTGAGGACCGAGAGAAGTGCGTGTCGCTGGCCCTCGTCTTCGGTGAGCCGTACTTGCATCTTCACGATCGATGCCATTGTAGCGAGGTTGTTCTTGACCCGATGGTCGACCTCGTGGACCAGGAGCGTACGGGCCGCAAGCGACTCCTGCAGGTCGTCGGTTCGCTCGGCGACTTCCGCCTCGGCCTGATGTCGGGCGGCGGCAAGTTCCGCTTCCTTGCTCTTGATGTTCGTGAAGTCGAGCTGCGAGGCGAAGAAGTAGATTATGTCGCCGTCGTCGTCGCGCACCGGACTGACGAACAGCGCGTTCCAGAATGTGCTGCCGTCTTTCTTGTAGTTGAGAATGTCGACCGAGATGTCCTTCCCCTCGGATACCGCCTCGTGGAGGCGTCAGACTGTATCTCCGCTTGTTTCCGGCCCCTGGAGCAGCCGGCAGTTCTTCCCGACAAGCTCGTCGTTGGAATATCCAGTCAATCTCTGGAAAGCCGCGTTGCAGAAGATGATTGGGTTGTCCTGCTGGTTCGGGTCGGTGACGATCATCGGCATGCGCGTCGCCTTGAAGGCCGCAGCGAAGGGATCTTCCCGGACACGCGCCGCTGCTAGGCGCTCGCCCGCACGTCGAGCGTCGCTCTGACTGGTATCACTATCTGGCATTATCGGCCCCTGCTGATCCTGAGCGGAATGACCGGCGGCCCGAATAGTTCCAGACACGGCGGCATCGCGCGTGAGTTCCATCGGACAGTGCCCCTCTCGAAACCACACTCGATCGGTGAGACGTGGTTGGCCCGCCCATACCTAACAGGGCGGCTAAGCCGTTGCGGGCCTCCCGCCGAGCCGCTATGAAGTACCCGCAGGATACCAACCAGGGGATTTTCAGTGGCTTACGGTACGGTCAAGTTTTTCAACCAGGACAAGGGCTTTGGATTCATAACGCCAGACGACGGCGGACAGGACGTGTTCGTCCATGTCAGCGCGGTCCAGGGTTCGACGCTGCTCCGCGACGGGCAGAAGGTGTCGTACGACGTGGGTCAGGATCGAAAGACCGGCAAGTCGAAAGCCGAGAACGTCCGTGGCGCCTGACGTAGGTCGAGCGGAGTTTCCTGGATGAACATCAGGACGGCCACCGAGGACGACGTGGCGTCGATGAGCGCGATGCTCGAGAAGCTTGTCGCGGCGGGCAGACGCACGATGCCGACGGACGAAGACTACGTTAGGGATCATTACGTCGCCAATCCTCTTGTCATACGCTGCAGTCTCGCCGAAGACGAGGATGGTAGCCTTCTCGGGTTTCAGTCCCTGATCCGCGCCGTCAAGGGCAACCCCTACGACACGCCGGTCGGCTGGGGGATTATTAACCCATGTGTCGCCGGAAGCAGCTCGAACCGGCGTCGGCACCAGACTGTTCGCATCTAGCGAGCAGGCTGCGACAGAAGCAGGATTGTCGAAGATCGAGGCCTTCATCGGCAAGGACAACGCCGTGGCTCAAGCCTACTACGAGCGGATGGGTTTCGAGACCTTTCGGCAGACGGAGGCGGCGGTCTGCAAGGTCTGGGCGCGACAGAAGGGCTGAAGGACAGGCAGTCCGCGGTTTGGGAGGCGTCGACGCCCTCAATGAAGTGTCGGCCAGACGGCATACTGAGGATGTCTGAGATGGAACGTGGTGATCATGCCGACCACCGGCCGCAAAAGGCGCATCGGGATGTCGCGGATCCGCTTGATAAACGCTCCGGTGGCAGGATTTCGATGTCTGCTTCGGCGAAAACGGGGGTGGTCTTCTCGTCCATCTCGGGTCTTCAGGTCGAGAGTTTCGACTCGAGATAGTATGGCCGGCGACGATCGCAAGATGAGTTCCGTGAGGGTAATGCCAGTACCGGTTCGATCGACATGACGAAGACGGTGGCGGCAGCGGTTCCTATTCATCTGTGAACCGACATCGAAAGCTCGAACCGCGCGCTCGCCCGCATCCTGGCGAATTGTCAGTGATCAGCATCACAGGCGCCTTGAAGCGGCCCACGCGGACTCCATCTCACTCGGATGGCGAAACCTAGTCACCAGTCGGGAGCGACGCCGACCGCCTTGTACGGTGCCAGGAAGCGATGGACGACGCCTTCTCGTCCGCCCCCGAGACCGCGGTCTGCTCTGGCTGGGAGCCCGAGGAAATCGCGGCCGCGCTGGTCGAGCTTGCCGACAATTTCATACTGGCCGTGCTTGCCAACCGCGCGGTTGAAGATGATCTTGCGGTTCTCAAAAGTGGGAGATCCTAGAACGCATGTGTGGACGGTTTACCCTGGAGCACGAGTGGCCCGCGTTCGTCGATCTTTACGACCTGCCTTGGGACGTCGAGCGGGGGCGAAACACGGAGGCCCGCTTCAACATCGCGCCGACCACGTCAGTGCTGATGGTTCATAACGATGGCGAAGGGCGGCAGATGGCGGAAGAAGCCAGATGGTGGCTGGTGCCTTGGTGGGCGAAAGAAATGCCGAAAGCGGCGATGTTCAATGCCAGAGTCGAAACCATCGACACGACGGCCGGCTTCCGGGACGCTTTCAAGAGCAAACGCTGCCTGATCCCCGCCTCCGCTTTCTACGAATGGACGGTTGACCCTTCGGACGGCAAGAAAAACCCTTGGCACATCCATCTTGCTGGCGACCGGCCGTTTTCGTTCGCGGGGCTTTGGGCCCACAACGACAAGCTGGACGTCACGAGCTGTACCATCGTCACGATGCCCGCGAGCAATCCAATGAAGACGCTCCACGACAGGCAGCCGGTGATCCTCGACCCGTCCGTTTACAAGGAATGGCTCGATGTCGGCACGACGCCCGCGCGCGCGCGCGAAGGAGCTTCTGCAGGCGAACCTCGACGACAAGGTCGAATTCCACAGAGTATCTCGGGACGTCAACTCCTCCAAGTTCGCGGGCAAGCCTATGCCGGAGGTGAACTCCCTTTGACCGTGACGACCGACATTATTTCGGAGTTCGTACGGGCGGCGAACTGTGTTGAGGCGCCGACAGGCGTCTGCTTCTCGAAAGAGGCGTAACTGCATCCGGCGCGCTGCGGGGTCTGCTTGTAAAGACTGGAAAGGTCGCACCGTCGACGATGCCGCCGAAAGAGTCATCCGGGACATCGCAAGCGACATAGAACAGATGTCGGATGAAACAGTGTCAAAGGCGATGCTCGCGCTTGCGGCTCAGATACGGACCATGAGGATTTTGAACCGAGAGCCCACTTCCGCTTGAGGAGCCTTGTTACACCTCCAGTGCGACGTGCGGAGCGAATGAGGGCTGCCGCGGCCCTATTATAGCGCGGCAGCCTGTAGTGGATAATTCAAAGTCCTTTCGAGATCTGCAGAGGCTGCAGGACGATATCTGCAAGCGCCGCCTTTCCTACTTCGAACGCCTTCTGGTAATCGGCGTCTTCCACCATCTCACGGAAGGCCGTCCGCCGCGGATACTGCACAAGCAGCACCGCGTCCCACCCTTCCACCTGCCCGTTCGTAAGGACGTCGAGGCCGTCGCCACGGAATAGGATCCGTGCACCGAAGCGGGCAAGAATGGGTTCCGCCATTCTCAGGTATTCCAGATGCCGTTCCCGGCCGCCCTCGGGGACGAACCGTAGAAGGTTCAGCATCACGACTGGGGCGTCGTCCTCTTCAAATAGGAACTTGGCAAAGACGTCGGGTGAAAACGCGACCATTGAGTTATCCTTTCATAGCAGCGTCCTTGCGACGCCTTCAGAAAGTTTAAACCGACGCTCCGTCAGAAACTGTCAGGAACGAACGCCAGTCCCGATCCTGCTCGCGCCAACGCCGCATGAGCACGGCCCGGCGCTCCGGATACCGCTCGTCGAGGATCAATGCCGACCTCACGCGGTCGACGCGGAAGTGACGGAAAGCCGACTTGCTTTCGCACCACGCAGCGAGAACCCGAACGTCGTCGAAATAGACGATGGTGATCGGCCAGACGACACGTTCAGACGTAGCGCCGCCGGCGTCCTCGTATACGAGCGCGACCTTTCGCAGGCGACGGATCGCATCACGTAGTATTCCGACCTGCGCCGGATCTGAACGCTGTGAAACGGACGCCGCCGATACGAGAGCCGGCGAATTTTCGTCGTGCAGCCGGTCTGTGCGGGTCGAAAGTATCTTGGCTAAAGCGCTGTCGCTGCTCTGAGATAGAGCCGGATCGGCTCTCTGCTGCACCCACGTCAGCCCAAGGATCAGAGCCTCCACCTCTTCCGCCGAGAATGCGAAGTTCGGCAGGAAAAATCCGTCGCGCAGCAGAAATCCGATGCCCGCCTGCCCGTCGAGCGGTGCCCCAAGCAGACGAAGGGTTTCGACGTCACGATAAACGCTTCTCTCGGAGACCCCCAGTTCCTGTGACAGCTCTAGCGCGGTTACCGGCGTTCGTCGTGCTCGAAGCATGCCAAGCATTTCAAGGAGGCGGCTTGTTCTCGACATTCAGCTAGTCGTCCCGTCTTTCGGTCGGAGATATCTAGTGCGCCTGCGACCGGCGTCCAAGAACGCCCGTCTATTGAAAATTCCGCGCTTTAACTCTGAGGGTGTCTATGTGGAGATCCCTGACGAAGATGTCCCGCGGCTGCGGCACCGGCCTCGGCCGATCCCGAGAATCCGGACTGCCCGGCGAACCATGCGCGAACTCGTCTCCCCTGCCCGTCGGCAGCTTGAAGTCGATGTCGCGATCGGCCAGTCCGGACAGGTCTCCCGACAGATCGAAGAGCTGCTGGGCGACGAGATGGACGACGTCGCCTTCCCGCTGGATGCGGCCGTTGATCGCTATCATGCTCGCTCCGAGAACGACACGACGCCGCTTCTCGAACAACGAGGGCCAGACGACGACGTTGGCCGGACCGGTCTCGTCCTCGATGGTGATGAACATGACACCCTTGGCGCTCCCCGGCTTCTGACGCACCAGGACGAGACGTGCGGCGTAAACCCAGCGGCCGTCGCGGGAGTTCATCGCCTCTGCGCACGTGATGATGTTCCGTGCCTGAAGGTCGCGGCGCAGGAAGGCAAGCGGATGTTCGCGCAGCGTCAGGCCGACGTGGCCGTAGTCCTCGACAACGTTGTGGCCTTCCGTCATCTGGCGCAACTCGACCTCCGGCTCCTGTTGCTCCGGGATGACGGCGGCTTCGCGTTCGGCCGCGGCCGCGAAAAGCGGAAGCGGCTCGTCGCGCAGAGCCTTTATCGCCCACAGCGCATCGCGGCGCTCGAGGTTCAGCGAGGGACGGAAGGCGTCCGCCTCTGCTAGCTGGACAAGCGTCTCCGTTGGAACATCAGAACGTCACCAGGCATCGTCGACGCTTTCGAACTCCTGTTCATGCGAATTCCTCCTGATGGTTTCGATCATCGGAAACGGGTGCCGATTTCCAGAAGTTGCCAAGGACTACGGCGCGAGGCACTCTTCGCAGATGCCGCACCCGTCTTCGTCCATTAGGGATTGCCACCGTCCGCACAAAAGGCATGCCGCGCCTCCTTCGCAGTGGGCATCGCGCTCCGGCGGAAGGATTTCGATTTCACATGCAGATGTCGTTTCAACGGACGCGTCTTCCATCTCGAGGCTCCAGGTTCGAGGACGGAACCAAGATGGTGATGCCGGCCGACGAAACAAGCCGTGCAAGCCCCCCGAAACCGTGCGGGGCCGGAATGCGTTTCGATGGCAAAGGAGACCACTCGATGCCCGGAACGTTCACCACCTTCTATGTACTTGCCTTCGACCTCGACGACCGAAACCAGCCGGTCAAGGCATTCGAACCGCACGCCGCCGCGAGCGTCGAGGCGGCCGTCGATGCTGCTCGAAATCTTTCTTCAAGGCATGCGGGCGTCGTCGCGTGGAAGCTTGAAAGCGATCCGGTAGTCGGGGAGGAAGGCCATCCAGAGGTTCTCTTCCAGGCCGGGAGGGTTGGCGACTTCTTCTAGGCCGTCATCCGTGGCGATCTAAACCCCATTCGACGTCCTCGCTCTTAAGAGTTCTGCGACTAAAGAAACTAACAGGGAGGCATCAAGCTGGCGGTCTCCCTGCCCTAGTGAAGCCGGGTCCTCTTCGGGCGGCCTCTCCCGCATCGGGTGCGGAGCTGTAGCGAGGACGACGTCCGTGCCTTTTACGAGCTCCTCAAGCTCCCGGACGAGCGCTTGGCGCGCACGATACGTCACCTCTTGGTGAATTGCTTTCCATTGCGCTTCAGCCCCACCGCGATTCATCAAGAAGACAACGATGCCTCGGTTTGCGAGCAGCATGAGCGGCAAGGCTCTGCGGGCGTAGCGGGAACTCCGCACGACGTTGTCTTCGAACCCAGTTCTCCAGTCTTCGTCGGTCACTTTCAGGAAGGGCTTCGCCACGAATTCGCCGCCGACATCGACCAGGATATCGAGTTCGCAAGGGGCGCATGAGAGTTCGCAGCTATTCTCAGCGGCCTCGTCGAGCACGATGGCCCCTTCCGCAGCCAATGCGGCCCGGAGCTCCGCTACGACGGGCGCGCATCCTACGACTAGCGCTGTTCTTCCTGCCAGTCGCATGTTCATCTCCCCTGCCTTCGGTCGCGCGGCACACCTCCTTGTCGCGCGCGCTCCATGACTTCGCCAAGAGTCGGCGGCGGCTCCATCACCAGGTCAATCAAATCCTCCAGCCCGACGACTACCACGACGTCATTACCGTCAACGGCCACCAGAGCCGGCCGGCCCTTCAGGGCGTCCACCGTCATGAGCAGCAGCCTCTTGCGCGCGAGCCGGACAGGAAGCGCATCGCCTGCGACCTCCCGCACGATGCTCTTGACCAGCCGTCGGCGGTCCGGGTCGATCGAAGCCTTCAATCCTCTGACGACATCCCTCCAATCAGCCTCGCTCATGCCGCCGCTCCCTGCTTCAGAACACGATGCACCTCGTCACCCTCGACGATCCCCTTCTCCACCAGGACGTCGGCGATGACCTCTACCGCGGATCGGCATGCGCGAACGATGTCGGCGGCTCGCTTCATCTGCTCCTGGAGGATTCGTTCCACCCGTGCGGCGACCGCCCGGTCGTCTGCGCGGACCCGATCGCGATCCACCACCGACTTGACGGTCCGGTAGGCAAGCGACATGTAATGTAACCCAGAGCTGGGGTGCTACATCTGTTTAGCGGCAGCCCTGCCTGGTGCCTCGGGACGTGGCATTCCGACGCGCGACACAGGGTGAGGTTGGCCTCGACAGATTTCACCCTACGTTGTGGTCCGAGAGGCCGACATAAACAGCCACGATGCCACGCCCGGAACCGGGGCGGCGGCACCGAGTTCGAGGGTCCTCAAAAAATGGAGTCGTCATGACCTTCCTTGGTCTCGAAGCCGAAATGCTGGCGCGGCTGCAGTTCGCGTTTACCGTCTCGTTCCACTTCCTATTTCCCGCCTTCTCGATCGGGACGGCAAGCTACCTCGCCGTCCTGAACGCGCTCTGGCTGTGGAAGCGCGACCAGGCCTATCTCAAGCTCTTCGAATACTGGAAGACGATTTTCGCAGTGACCTTCGCCATGGGCGTCGTCTCCGGGATCGTGATGAGCTACCAGTTTGGCACCAACTGGTCCGCCTTCTCCGACAAGGCTGGACCGGTCATAGGCCCGTTAATGGGCTACGAGGTCCTCACCGCCTTCTTCCTCGAAGCAGGCTTCCTCGGTATCGCGCTCTTCGGCCGCAAACGTGTCGGAGACACGGCTCATATGGTGGCGGTCGCGATGGTTGCGATCGGCACGCTGATTTCGGCGACGTGGATCACGGCGGCCAATAGCTGGATGCATACGCCTACCGGATTCAGCATCGACTCCAACGGCGTCTTTGTGCCGGAAGACTGGTGGCAGATCATCTTCAACCCGTCCTTCCCGTACAGGATGACCCATACCGTGATGGCGGCCTTCCTGACCACCGCCTTCGCCGTGGGCGCCGTCGGCGCGTGGCACCTTCTGAAGGACCGCAAGAACCGCCAGGCCCAGATCATGTTCTCGATGGCCATGTGGATGGCGGCCATCGTCACTCCGATCCAGATCTTCGTCGGCGACCTGCATGGCCTGAACACGCTGGAACACCAGCCTGCGAAGATCGCGGCCATGGAGGGACATTACGAGACGCATAAGGATGGTGCTCCTCTTGTCCTGTTCGGCATTCCCGACGACGAGGCGGAGACCACCCACTACGCAATCGAGGTGCCGAAGCTCGGATCGTTGATCCTGACGCACGAACTGAATGGCGAGATCAAGGGACTGAAGGAATGGCCGCGCGACCAGCGTCCTCCGGCTTTGATGCCGTTCATCACCTTCCGCATCATGGTTGGTCTCGGCTTCCTGATGCTCGGCGTCGGGCTCTGGTCTCTGTGGGCGCGCTGGAAGGGGAACCTGTACGACACGCCCTGGCTCCATCGCATCGCGGTAGCAATGGGAGGTTCCGGTTTCATCGCGGTGCTTGCCGGCTGGTACACGACCGAGGTCGGCCGTCAGCCCTGGACGGTCTATGGCCATCTGAGAACTGCCCACAGCCTTTCTCCGGTTTCCGCTCCCGCGGTGGGCACTTCGCTACTCATCTTCATCGCCGTCTACTTCGTGGTCTTCGGCGTGGGCGTCTACTACCTGCTGAAGCTCATGCAACGGCCGCCGACGCCTTTGGACACAGACCGGGAACTGGATGCCGGTCCTATCCGGACGGCGGGCATCATGCCGGGCGCTGCACAGGATCATCCGATCGGAGGCCGACATGGACATTGACCTTTCATTCGTCTGGGCGGGGATCATCGCCTTCTCGGTCCTTGCTTATGTCGTGCTGGACGGCTTCGACCTTGGGATCGGCATCGTCTTCCCGTTCTTCCGAAAGCGGCACGACCGGGATGTGATGACGAACTCGATCGCCCCAGTCTGGGACGGCAACGAGACATGGCTGGTGCTTGGCGGCGGCGGCCTCATGGCAGTCTTCCCGCTCGCCTACGCGATCATCATGCCCGCGCTCTACATGCCGATCATCCTGATGCTGGTCAGCCTGATCTTCCGCGGTGTCGCCTTCGAGTTCCGCTGGCGAACGCATCACGAATCCCACCTCTGGGACTTCGGCTTCTGGATCGGGTCCTCAGTCGCGGCTCTCATGCAGGGCATCTCTCTCGGCGCGCTGGTGCAGGGTGTCGCTGTGGAAGGCAGGCAGTACGCAGGCGGCTGGTGGGACTGGCTTACCCCTTTCTCTATCCTGACCGGGATAGCGGTTCTCGTCGGCTATGCGCTGCTCGGCGTGACGTGGCTCAATCTGAAGACGTCCGGGGAGATTCAGTCCCGATCGGCGAAGCTCGCACGTCCCTTGAGCGTCGCCCTCCTGGCCTTGATCGGCGCGGTGTCTCTCTGGACGCCGTTTATCAACGAGATTTACTTCGAACGCTGGTTTGGATGGCCGACCGCCTTCTTCTCTTCATTCGTGCCCCTGCTGCTTGCTCTCTGCGCTTTCGCGCTCTGGCACGGCCTCACCCACGGCAAGCACCTGCAGCCCTTCCTCTCGGCGCTCGGCTTGTTCATCCTCAGCTTCGCTGGATTGGGCATAAGCTTCTATCCATACATGATCCCCGGTGTGCTCACGATCAGGGACGCCGCAGCTCCGGACAGTTCGCTGAAGTTCCTGCTTGTCGGTGCGTCGATCCTCGTGCCGATGATCTTGGCCTACACCGCCTACGCCTACTGGGTCTTCCGCGGCAAGGTAGACCCAGAGGAAGGATATCATTGATGCACGAGGCTCTTCGAAAGGCGGCATGGTTTATCGGGCTTTGGTTGGCTGGCGTGGGCACAGTTACCCTGGTCGGGCTGATAATCCGCTCGTTCCTAAAGTAGGTCGAAGAGGAGAGAGCCTCATTTGACGATGTCTGGAATCGGATCTCGCCGGTTTGGCATGAAGTTGTTACGACCTTCTCAAGATAGGACGGCCTTGAATCCCTTGATTTAGCGTCCACGACAACGGCTCGTTTATGCGGATCGCCGGCGCTCTGCCGGCGAAACGGAACCATTTCAGCCCAGCGACCTTTCTTAAGTAAGTCCTAACGATTGGTCATTCCATGCGCAAAATCGCAAAGCTCGCCGCTCTGTCCACCTTCAGCGGCATCTTCTTCGCTCTAGCACTGAACTCCGTCCAGGCGTTCCAGATGCCACAAGCAGCCGGCAAGGCCGGCGCCGGGTCCAGACAGGCAGTTTCGGCGTATGCCGAAGATGCCGGAAGCGTCGGTAGCCCCCGGACCTCTGCCCTCTCTCCCGCTGAAGTCAGGCACGTCTCCTGGTGCGCAGCCCGCTACGCGCTTGCCTACAGCGCTGTAGACAACACCTATGACAATGGCCGCGGCCGCCGCATCGAGTGCGTGTCTCCAAAGTGACGATCGACTCACTAGCACGCGACCTGGCACCCCGTGGAAAGCATGCCGCTGGAGACGATTTCGGGATCGCCTTAAGATGGGAGACTTCGCCCGACCAGCGGCTTGCAACCGAGCTTCTTGATTACGCGACGGATGTCGCACGGAGCGAGTTAGACCTGAATATTCCTGCGGATACGACGTGAAGCCGAAGCGATGGCTCGACTATTTGCAAGAAACGGATTCGTCCCCGACGGCCAAGCCGACGTCGATCTGCTTCCAGAGATCCTCCTCCTCCGCTTCCACCACGACCTGCACTGACCTGCCTTACCAAACCGGGAAGAGACCGGCTGATCCATACCGATCCATCATACGGTCGAACATTCCGATGTCCGCGCTTCCGCGCGCGACGAGCTGCGCGCCCTCGATTGCCGAGAAGATTGCGAGCGCGTCGTCGCCCAGTTCGACCTCTCCGGCCTTCGGTCGATGCACGGAGATGAATTCGCGCAACCAGTCCACGTTCACCGACCGAAAACGTTCGACTTCCGTCAGCACCGGCCCTGGAAGAGCATCCCTCTCGGCGAGCATGATCCCGCAGAGGCACATCCGATTGTCGTTTTTCAGGGCGAGCCGGAAAGCTTCCACGTAAGTCCTCATCGTCTCGGCGCCGTCTTCCTTTATGAGCGACAATCCTTCTAGGAACGCCTTCGCCTCCTCGGCATACCGCTTCGCTAGAGCTTGGCCGAGGTCGCCTTTCGTAGGGAAATGGTAGTGGACGCTGGCGTTCTTGATGCCGATGTCCTTGGCCAGCTCTCGGAAGCTGAGCGCATTGTAGCCCTCCCGCTGCACCACGAGCTTGGCCGCGTCCATGATGGTGTCGCGAGTGTCGGTCGTCATCTGCTGCTCATCCTGTTTCGACCACCCTTAACATCAAACTCTACTCGCCGCAAGAATTTACCTAGCGCTAGGTAGGGGATTGACAGACGACCAGCTCGATGCTTTTCTGACCTAGCGCTAGGTAGATCGCGTAGCGCTTAACTGGAGATCATCCATGAAAATCTACGACCGCCCCGGCTTTCCAAATGCCGCCCGAATCCGCATCGTCCTTGCAGAGAAAGGATTGGACGCCGCCGTCGAATACGTTCCTGTCGACCTGATTGCGGCGGAGCACAAGCAGGAAGCCTTTCTGAAGCTTAATCCATCCGGGGTCATCCCTGTCCTGGAACTCGATGATGGGACGTTTATTTCCGAAGCGACCGCCATCTCGGAATACATCGACAACCTCGACGGAAATCCGACGCTTACAGGCGCCTCTCCGAAGGAGAAGGCCATAGTCCACATGATGCAGAGGCGAGCAGAAGCATTTGTCCTCGATCCCGTGGGAATCTTCTTCCACCACGGGACTCCGGGTCTCGGTGCAGCCCTTCAGGCCTACAAGAGCCCCGAGTGGAACGGACGCGAGGAGTGGGCGCTAAGGAACCGCGCCACCGCCATGTCCGGGTTCGCGTACTTCGACGAGGTCCTTGCCCGCTCTTCTTTCCTCGCGGGAGACCGGTTCTCTATCGCGGACATCACCCTGTACGCGGGCCTTCTCTTCGGCGACGTCGCCGGGGTGCAGCCGGCGAATGGCCTCGAACATCTGGCACAGTGGCGTGGTCGGGTGGCCGAACTTCCGAGCGTGAAAGGAAGATCAGGGCAGAACCTTCTGCCTGAAGATCTCCGTCGGCTGGGGTTCTAGTAGAGTGGTCGCGCTGCTCTGACACAGTAAAAGGTATCGCTGTAAGAGTGGAAGGGGAAATGGCACCTGAAGGGTCGATAGCCACGCACTTGGGGGGTGATGGCCACCAGGTCGGCGGCGCCGGCCATCCACTCAATCGCGATACACGGAACGGGACGGCCGCGCCGACCGTAGGCGCGTCCGTCTATGGAATCGAGTCAGCCGTTTGGCCGAATGACGCCTTCGCGCAGCCTTCCTTCTTGTCCCGGTAGGTCTTGTAAGCCTCATGCCCCTCTTCCAGGCCGATCCGATTGGCGATGAGGAAGAAAGGGCCGATCTTCCCTTCCACGATCAGATTCATCAGCGACTCAAGATACCGTTGAACGTGGGTCTAACCAGCCTTCAGTGAGACCCTTGCCCACGAAGCCTCTAAGCGGGGGCTGGGTGCAGTCCAACGAACACCCCGGCCTTTTATGTCTTCAATTTCAACCTCGACGACAAGGATCAGCCGGTGAAGGCCTTCGACCCGCGCACCTCGACGGACGAGCGGCGGCGATAAAGGGGGCGCGCGACCTGGCAAACAGGCACGCAAGCGTAGTTGTTTGGAAGCGCGAAGGAAGGCCGGTGGTGAGCGAGGACGGCAATCCCGGAACTGTGTTCCAGTCTTGCAAGATCGGAGACTTCGTCTGACGGCGCAGCCAGGAGGAAGCTCCGTCGGCGGCACTGCCTACAACTCTGCCAAACAGCATGCCACGGCCGCACGGTGCTAGTCAGCCCTGACAAGAGTCAGAATTGACTGATCTTCACGTGTCCGGCGACGCCGGCTAGTTCCCGATCGAGCGCATTTTTTTCATAGTGTCCATCGTCGTCGCCTCATCGCGCACGGTTCAGACGGACTTAGTGCCCATATAGGACAAGACCATTCATCGCTTCGCCTGTCTGCAGTCATCAAAGATGTTCAGGGCTGCGTACTGAAGCAGCATAATGGTCTTCCCATCGCGGATCCGCCTGTCGGCAATCATCGCGAGCGCCTCCTCGATCGTCGGTTCCAGACGTTCGATATCCTCGCCCTCATCGGCGTTGCCTCCTCCGCTGGAAACCTGATCCGCAGCCGTGTAAGACCCGACGAAGAAGTGAATTCGCTCCGTTACGGAACCGGGGCTCATGAAGGCGTCGAACACCTCGCGGACGTCCGTCACGCGGTATCCGGTCTCCTCCTCGACCTCGGCCCTGATGCGCTCCTCGGGCGTTGCCTTGTCGAGAAGGCCGGCGGGCGTCTCGATCAGCAGGTCGTCATACCCGTTCACGAAGGCCGGGTAGCGGAACTGCCTCGTCAGCACCACTGTGCGCCGATCGAGGTCGTAGAGGAGTATCGTCGCGCCGTTTCCGCGGTCATAGGTTTCCCGGCTCTGCCTTTGCCAGGTGCCGTCTGCTCTTAAAAAGCGAAAGGTTGTCTTCTTCAGGACGTACCAGTCATCAGACAGTGTCGCTACGTCTTCGATCTGCACGCGATCCGCAAGCATCATTTTGAGCTCCATATTCTACCGTTGCCTGACATTGCACAATCTCTGCGTTCGTGCAATATCATGCAGAGAAGGAGAAGCGAATGCTAACTGTGGAAAGGAAGGCCCTCATCCTCCAGCGCCTCGAAAGCGTGGGTCGGGTTGTGGCCAAGGAGATGAGCCTTGAGCTGGAACTGTCTGAGGATACAATTCGGCGTGACCTGAGAGAACTTGCCGCCGAGGGGTTGCTTCAGCGGGTGCACGGCGGCGCCCTTCCCGCCTCGAAAGCGCTTGCTGACCTGCCGACGAGACGCAAGGTTCAGCCGGCGGACAAGGCGGCGATCGCGAAGGCGGCCGCTGGCATGATCAAGAACGGACAGACCGTGTTCCTGGACGGTGGCACCACGGCTATCGCGCTTGCCCGGTCGTTGGCAGCCACCGACCTTCAAGCGACTGTCGTAACCCACAGTCCAGATGTGGCAGTGGCACTTCACGCTCATGGGGGGGTCGAAGTCGAGCTTATCGGTGGGCGGCTCTACAAGCACTCCAACGTCACCGTCGGCGCCGTTGCCATCGAAGAAATCACCTCCATTCGGCCGGACATCTACTTCATGGGCGTCACAGGCATCCATCCCGAATACGGCCTCACAACCGGCAACCGGGAGGAAGCAGCCGTCAAGCGCGCCATCAGCCGACAATCCGCCGAAACGGTCGTGCTTGCCTCACGAGAGAAGCTTGGGGCGGTCTCGGCACACAGCGTCGTGCCCCTCGACCAAATCGATAGCCTGCTCGTCGCGAGGAGCTGCCCACCAGACCTGATAGACCCGTTCACGAGCCTCGGGGTCTCGATTGTCCACGCCGGTGCTTGAGATGAAGCGGCGCTACATCGGACAGCCCGGCGCTACCAGCCTCCTTCTTTAGACCGACTGCGCCGAGCGAATTTCGTATACGTGTACGAAAACATACTGCTGCCGGTGAGGTTTTCGGGGTGGACGCTTACGAAGAATCTAAATTAAAGCACCTCATCCGTGCGGTTCACTTTCCGACCTGCAGCCTTGAGCCGATAGCACTCGCCCCAACGACCATTGCGATCCCCAGCATTTGAACCTGAGCAAGCCCCTGCCCCAGGACCAGCAACCCGATTGCGGCGCCGACGGCGGGCTCCAGACTCATCAGAAGCCCGAAGGAGAACGTCTGCATGCGTTTGAGTGCAAGATACTCGAGCGAGTATGGCATCAAGGGAACAAGAATCGCCAAGAGTGCCACCTGAAGGGCAAGCATCGGTGTTACGTGTTGAAGAGCTTCGATTACACCAAGCGGCGTTGCAACCAGGGTCGCGAAGAGGAGCGAGAGCGCCAAGCCTTCTAGTCCCGCGAAGCGGCGGCCGACGCGCTTCATGAGGATGATGTAGCCAGCCCAGCCTACTGCGGCGCCGAGTGCCAGAAAAGCACCAGCCGTATTGCCCGTCCAGGATCGTCCGTCCCACGAAAGGCACAACACCCCTGCAGCAGCAATAAGTGGGCAGAGGATTCGCCAGACACCGCGGCCGTAAAGAGCTGCGACGGTCAGAGGACCGAGGAAATCGATCGCTACAGCAAGGCTCAGAGAGATGTACTGAATCGAGGCGAAGAAGCACAGCGTCATTATCGCCATCGCACATCCCAGCGCTCCAGCCGACTGCCAGTGCCGGACGTCGTAGTCCCTGATGCGTGGCCGCACGAAGGGCACCAGGAAGAGGGTGGCAAACAAGAGCCGAAGCCAGGTTGCCCCAAATGATCCGAGCTTTTCCATGACTGGACCGGAAAGCGCGGCACCGACCTGAATGCTGATCATCGACAGGATACAAAGTGCCATGCCGACCAGGCTGGCTTTAAGCGGCGTAGTCGCATGGTTGGCCAACTTATCCACGTCGCGTGTCACTTCCATCTTTCACCCGCATATCCTGATTCAACAGCAACGTAGCCAACGTCGTATCTCTGTCCCGGCAACTGGTCCGTGGGCGGCTCTCTCCAGAGCGAGAACTCCACAAGCGACCAACCACGCGGATCGAAGCCTGTGACGCAGGCAAGAGCGCCCATCGTTGTCTGCTCCAGCGCGCGCCGGGTTGCCTCGCACCGCAGCGCCTGAAGATCGCAATACGGCGCAATCGGCAGGATATGTTTCATGGCACATCCTGCCGCCGCGACGTCCATGGAGACGTCTTGGTGCCAAACAAGCCAGGAAGCAACGCTCGGCCAGCCGAACGCACTGCTGACGGCCCGGAAACCTGGGCCACTCAGGAAAGCCTCCATTCCCGCAGCCCGCTCCCATAGATAGAAGGGAGCGTAGAGGTTTTCGGGGCTTTGCATCTCGCCGGTTCGCGCCGACAGGTACGCCTTGAAGCGGAGGTCCGGAAAGCCATCGAGCCTGTGCCCATTATCACTGATGCGCCGATCGATGATCGACATGTCGTAGTCGGCGGGAAGCGGGAAGCTATACTGCATCGCAATCATCTTCTCTGCTCCACCTGTTCCAACCAGTCGACGTTGCGGCCGTCCTGCCAGAGTTGCACCGACAAGTAGGCGAAGGTCCCGTGCGGCGAGGCGCCGTGCCAGTGCTTCTCACCCGGAGCAAACCATACCGCATCGCCTGCACGGAGTTCGTTCACCTCACCGCCGCAAACCTGCGCTAGTCCCACGCCGGACAGGGCATAGAGAAGCTGCCCGCGCGGATGGGAGTGCCACTTCGTGATCGTCCCAGGAGCGAGGTCGGCCCGAATCGCGGCCAGGTCGCCGTCGCCACCTCCGTCAAGGAGGTTTTCGAACCAGAAGGGCGTGCTGCTGATCCCGGCGGGCGACAGAGCCGCACCACCAGCCCGACGGATCGTCATGGAAGCTGGGTTACTCCT
The DNA here is from genome assembly GCF_019430945.1 of Neorhizobium populisoli. Taxonomy (GTDB): domain Bacteria; phylum Pseudomonadota; class Alphaproteobacteria; order Rhizobiales; family Rhizobiaceae; genus Neorhizobium; species Neorhizobium populisoli. The sequence goes on from NZ_JAHYCB010000017.1 coordinate 27,475, forward strand.
GTTCATAGCCCGCCTCCCCCACCTGCACGCGCCAATCTGCCGACACCATCTGGGCAACCCCGTCGCCGAACGACCATTCGTCCGGCTGCGTCGTGATGATGACGATCATCAGGTTCTTCGGGTCCAGCCCCGGACTGCGTTGAAGCTCCTCGGCCGCTCGCTTGAAAAAGGCTCCCCGCATTTGCGTTGTCCGTGCGCGGCCTGCGGTGACGGCGACGAGAATAAAGTCTTCCGTCCTCGGACCCGCGAGATACGTCGGGTCGAAGATCAGCTCGTACAGTTCGTGCTGGTGGACGATTTGGAAACGGTCACTCTCAGGCACGTCGTATTCGGCGACGAGCGCGCGGTGGAGGCCGTCGCCGATCGAGCGGATATAGCTTTCGGGCTTGCCTCGGATCATGGAAATTCGAACGAAAGGCATCAGGGGCTCCTGTCGTGTGGCTGTTTACACCGGCAAGATCGCATGGCATATCCGTACGGAAAATCAGATTGTTTAGAACTTATGGTTCGGAGAAACAGGACGATGAAGAAGATCAACCTGGACCTCGACGTTGTTCGGACGTTCGCCACCGGCATAGAACTCGGCAGCTTCGCGAAGGCGGCGGACCGGCTCGGACGATCGACGTCGGCGGTCAGCGCCCAGTTGAAGAAGCTGGAGGAACAGACGGGCGCCGAACTGTTTCGCAAGGCTGGCCGGGGCCTTGCCCTGACCGAGGCCGGTGAGACAATGCTTGCCTACGGCCGGCGCCTGCTCGAGCTCAACGACGAGGCGGTCATCGCCGTACATGGCGTCGAACTCGAAGGCTGGGTGAGGCTGGGTCTGCAGGAAGACTTCGGGGAGACGCTGCTGCCGGACGTCCTTGGTCGATTTGCGCGGGCGCACCCAAAGGTGAAGATCGAGGCTCGCGTCGCCCGCAACGCTGAACTGCTCGACGCGATCGCCGGAGGGAGGCTCGACCTCGCGCTTGCGTGGAGCGACGGGGCCCGTACGGCCCACTGCCAGCCTCTTGCCGACGTTCCGCTCTGCTGGGTCGGAAGCGCGACATACAGGAACACGATAGACCCGCGCGAGCCGGTTCCACTTCTTGCTCTCGACAACCAGTGCCTGATGCGGACTATCGGTGCGAAGGCGCTCGACGACGCGGGAAGGCCGTGGCGCATCAGCTTCGTCGGCTCCAGCCTCGCAAGCTTGTGGGCGGCCGCCGCGGCGGGATTGGGCGTCACGGTGAGGACGGAGCTGTGGCTCCCGGAAAAGGTGACAAGGATCGACTCCATAGCCGATACGCTTCCCTCGCTGTCCTCGATCGGACTGACGCTTCACCGCGCCGAAGCTCATCTGTCTCCCGCGGCGGAAGCACTTGCTTCGCTAGTGATAACCGACGTGCTATCCGCGATTGGCCGAGACCTTGGAATGTCTACTGCCTGAGCGGCATTGTTGACCGCGGCGACACCAATCGGGGGGAGACGTCTACTCGCTCGCGAGGCACCTCGTGCTGGATAGGTCGGAAACTGAAGATCGCCAGGATTTACAAGGCCACCGAATCCTTCGCGGAGGACAATGCCTACTCGTCCGCCAAAGGCCAATCGTTCGAAGGCTCTTCGACGTCCTGCTCTCCGTGAGGAACGCCTTCTGAACGCGAAGTCGGCGACACCCCGCTATTGTGGTCGGACGGCATCGTCTGCGTCGTGCCGGAATGCTCCTGCTCCGCCTCTCTCCAGTGTCGGTCATGCTGCCCTTCCGGGCGGCCCTCCTGCTCCCATCTCCGATGCGCAATCTCTCTAATCTTTTCGTCGTCCATGATAATCTCCTCGTGCATTCCACTCGAACAGCTAGCGACGACGCCAGTTCCGTAAGCGACGAACGAAAGCTCGAAACTGGAACCTCGTCTCTGCGGTTGAAAAGAGACGCCGGGTTTAGTATAAAAGCTCTGCTGATCAATGCGTTCTCAAACTTGGAGCTATCGCTTCTCCAAGATCGGCATTTATAAAGCCCGGCCATCTCCTGTGCCGGGTTCTTTTTTTAGAAAATTGCGTGGGAGCCTTCAGCCATGTAGCCGCTACACGCGATGCCGGTCGCCTATACGAAGTTGGCTGTAGTAATCATCGATATGACTGCCAAGCTGGGCATCACACCCGAAGACGTTCAGCAAATCCTTGTCTCGCGGCGGGCATTCATCAGTAATTCGTGTTTGCGCGCGAACGATCCAAGAAGCTTACCAGCCGGGCTTGCTTGTCTTTTGGGAGCCCGTATCTGGTGCCGAAATCCGCGACGCTGACGACTTTCTTCGCGCTAGGAAGTTGGATCTTTATAACACCAGCGATGCCGACAGAGGCGAACTCTACGTGAAGCTTATCCTCTCCCAAGGTCATTGGTCCTAGGGAAAACCTGGGTGCTCCAGGAGTGCTTGTGCTTTGGTAAGCAAGCAGGGACTAAAGTCCAGGTTGCAACCGACAAATGTATTGCTACTATCGCTGAGCGAGCTCATGGCTGTGCCTTGCTCGTAACGGATAAGGCTTTGAGGTGTGGAGCCTAGCCTTGTCCGTTCTGAAGTTTAGGACAGAGAAGCACTGTCCAGACAAGGCTCTCGAAGTAGTGCGTGATCGTACCCGCGGTCGTCAGAGATGTGTCGTTCGCCGCGTCAACTGTCGTTCGGGCGGCTTTAGCCCGCCCGCGCTCGGATGGCACTGAAAGTAGCCTGCTGCAGCGCACGCGCGAGGTCCTCGGACGTGTAAGGCTTCGTGAGCTGGACTGCGTCGACAATACCTGATTCCTGCCGGCCCAGCTCGTCGCCGCTGGCGAAGATGATCCCCACCCTCGGCCATCGCTCCCGGACCTGGCGCGCCAGCGCGATCCATGCCCAGCATGGTGCGTGACTTCAAAGGGTATCGGAAAGCGATCTATAGTCCGAACGACCACTTCGCGGTGGTCACCCCTTCAGGCAGCAACCGAGTTTTCGATTTCAAGGAGCGCCAGCCGCGTCGACTGTCGTCGAGGGAGCGTCGACATGCCTGCACCGGGCCGAGACCGTGATTAACGAACTTCTCCACGATCCCACGCCTCTGCCGCAGCTATAGCGCGTGGCGTCGACGCTATTCAGTCGCCGGACGCGGCGTCCATCTTAAAAATGAAGCAGGTTTCGTCGTCATCCGAACGGACGTCGATCCTTCCAGCATGTGCCTCCGCTTTCTGTGACGCGATTAGAAACCGAGGCCGAGGCCGGTGGAGGTCGCGATCTTCAAATGCCGCTTTCCATTTCGGTTTCCTCCTCGAGAGCGGACAGCCGCGCATTGGCGGCGTCGAGAATCGCCGTAAGGAACTCGACGCGGGTCCACCCGACGAGGTGCGCTTCCTCGACGAGAAGCTGGACGGCGTAGTCGACCGTCTGGTCGAGTTCGACCTTTCGCTCTGGAGATTCCGGGTTGCAGGTAGGGGGATCGATCACGGTGGAATCGTGCTCCAGTGGCTATTGCTCACTTCTCGAGTTCGTTCTCGACCTTCGAGCGCGAATTGCCAACCTTCTTCACGGCGTCCTTGACCTGGGACTTAGATACGTCTTCCTTAGAAGCTTCGTATCGAACTTCGTGGTCCTGGCCGCCGGCCACTTTCGCCCGATCCTGAGCACGGCCTTTCGACGATGTTGGCATGTGAGCACCTCCTTCATGAGTTCGCCAGAAACGCTGGACAAATGATGAAGTTCCACCGCTATCGGCCAGACCGGAAGACCTTGGCGACTAATTGCCGTCTGCGTTCCGATGCCGGTCGGCGACGACTGCCGCGAGCGCGTCGCGCAACTGCATCTGCGTGAACGGCTTCGGGAGTCGCAGGACGCCAGGATCCTCGCCTGTCGGAAGCTCCGCATACCCGGTGGCCAGAATCAATCCCACGTGGGGATGCCGCCCGGCCACCTTCCGGATGAGGTCGGCCCCCAGCATGCGTGGCATGGCGTGATCCGAAATCAGCACGTCGGGCAGCGGCCCGGATTGCAGAGCAGCTAGCGCCTCGTCACCTGAATGGGCTTCGATCGCTGTGTGCCCGAGATCTTCCAGCATCAGCACGGTGTTCATCAGCACCAGGGCGTCGTCGTCGACGGCCAGAACGGTGAGCGGCCGCATCGGAGCCGGCTGCTCGAAAACCAGCGACGGGACGTCGATGACCGGATCGGTTTTTCGGTCGGCGACGGGCAGCCACAGCTCGGCCGTCGTACCGTTTGCGAGCGACGACTTCATGACGAGCCGTCCGCCGGACTGCGCCATCAGTCCTTGCACCATTGGGAGCCCTAGTCCGGTGCCCTTGCCGACGCCCTTCGTCGTGAAGAACGGGGTGGTCGCCTTCTCCAGCGTCTCCTCGTCCATCCCCTCGCCTTCGTCCTTGACAGAAAGGCACACGTATTCGCCTGCCGGGAGTTCGGGCACCTGACCAGCGCGCAGGACATGCTTGCGTGCGGCGATCTGGATCATCCCACCGTCGGGCATGGCGTCGCGGGCATTGACGCAAAGGTTGAGCAGCGCGCTTTCAAGCTGGTTCGGGTCGGATAGCACCTGCGGTAGGGACAACGGAAAGGTCGTGCTGATCTCGACGCCCGGCCCGATGGATCTTTGTAGGAGTTCGGCCATCTCCCTGACGAGGTCGGGGACGCTGACCACCTCCAGCTTGAGGTCCTGCTTTCTGGAGAACGCGAGCAGCCGCTGCGTTAACGAAGCTCCTCGCTTCGCCCCTACGATCGCATTGTCGATCAGGCCGACGACGTCGGGCATGGACGCGACACGCTTCCGTGCGATTTCGAGGCTCCCCAGGACCGCAGTCAGCAGGTTGTTGAAGTCGTGCGCGACGCCGCCCGTGAGCTGGCCGACGGCGTCCATCTTCTGCGCCTGGAAAAGTTCCTTCTGCGCCGTGTCGAGGGCCTCCTGAGCAAGTCTCTTTTCGGTGACGTCCCTCGTGATCTTCGCGTACCCCACCAGACGTCCGTCGTCGCCGTGGATGGCGTCGATGATGACGTTGGCCCAGAACCTGCTGCCGTCCTTGCGTATCCTCCATCCCTCGCGTTCGAAGCGTCCTTCGCGCGCGGCCGTTTCCAACGCTCTTGCCGGAAAGCCGGCGTCGCGGTCTTCGTCCGTGTAGAACTTCGAGAAGTGCTCTCCGATGATCTCGTCGGGCAGATACCCTTTGATGCGCTGAGCGCCGGCATTCCAACTTGCCACGTTGCCGTCCAGGTCGAGCATGTAGATTGCGTAGTCGGTGACTCCTTGAACCAGCAGCCTGAACTGCTGCTCGCTCTGTCGTAGAATTTCCTCCGCAGCCTTGCGTTCGGAAAGATCGCGCGTGATCTTCGCGAAGCCGACGAGATGTCCGTGCGGATCCCTGATCGCATCGATCACGACGTGAGCCCAGAAACGTTCGCCGCCCTTCCTGACGCGCCAGCCTTCGGCTTCGAAGCGACCCTCGGCTCTGGCAGTCGCCAGCGCCCTCGCAGGCAGTTCCGTCGCCTTGTCCTCGTCCGTGTAGAAACGGGAGAAGTGTTCTCCGAGGATCTCGCTCTCGGCATAGCCCTTGAAGCGCTGCGCCCCGGAGTTCCAGCTCGAGACGCGCCCCTCGGTGTCGAGCATGTAGATGGCATAGTCGGTAATCGCATCTACAAGGATGCGGTAGCGATCCTCGAGGGAGCCGGACCGGAGCGAGCTTACATGGGCTGTCATATCATGGTTCCGCAAATGTGTGCAGCGGGCGGTGCCTCGGAGCAGGCAGCGGCCTTGAAGTTAGGAAACATCTCAAGCGGCAAGCATTCCCTGCATGGCCAGAGCAACCTGAGAGACGTCGTAGGGCTTGGAGAAGAACAAGCCGCAGGCCGGCATCTCGGCGCCTGTCGGGCGATGCTTGCCTGAAACGACGATTATCTGGATCTGACGCCATCGATCACGCACGGCAGCAGCAAGCCCCACCCCGTCCATGGAGCCGGGCATATCTATATCGGTAAAAAGCATCCGGATGTCGGAAATCTTCCCTAGAATATCGAGAGCCTCGTCTGCGTTCGATGCCTCGATCGCCTCGAACCCCGCGTCTTCCACGATGTCGACGGCCAGCATTCTGACAAGGGGTTCGTCTTCGACCACCAGAACTCTATGCGGCATTAGTCACCTTGTCCTCGTCCACCATCGAAAGAAACGGGCGGCTCTTGGTTCAGTTCCGTGTAGCCGAATTAATTTGGAAACGAAGGCCCTCTGGATGAAAGTCGATCGAGGAACGCGGCGTCGCCGTTGCAGGAAACGCGCGCTCTTCTTAAGGGCTGCGCCATAGGCGACGCGCTCGAGCGTCGTCACTCGACGCGCAACGTATTGATCATCCATGTTCGCCTCCGTCAGCGATGATAGCGGCGGACGACGGTGTCCAGACTGATCACCTCATCGATGTCCATGGAGATCAGGCGGTGCAGGTACATCCACGAGATGCCTGTGAGCGGCTGTGTTTCTCGGAAGACCTGAAAGCCGTCAGCGATGGTCAGCGATCCGGCTTCTTCCAGCGCAGACAACATTCGGATCCGGTCATTCAAGGGAGTGCGAGAGCGGGCGTAGCGGAGCATGTCCCTTGCGTTGGCTAGACGGGAGCCTTGCCTGACTTCCTGCCTAGGTACGGCGCGGTACCGGAGGCCGGCTACCGCGGCGCCCTCCGCGATTTCCGGCGCCCCGGTCTCCTCGACCGCGTCAAGGTAGATGCGGACGCCGCCCTCATAGTCGACAAGGAAGTCCGGCACGTGAGGGCCGCGCTCGGTGTGAAACTCGAGCGGGAGGCAGAGCCAAGCTACGACGTCAGGATCGACGTCGAGAATACACGCCAGGTCGCGTGCATGTCTTGAGCGGAACATCGGATCGCCCGAGCAACGGACCGCTGCGCGTGGATAGAAGAGTTTGGTTGAAGCAGATTCATAGGCGGCATACAGCGCCGCAGGCGTCGCGAAATGCGGATGGCTCATCATGAACATCCTCGAACAGGTGACGGGGTGCCTGCGGCCGCGGGACCGCTTGCCGTTCAACCTATTCGGGATATTTTGAGGAACCTGATCATGCGGAACAGAATAAACATTTTTCAGAGAGTCAATCGCGATTCTGTCGTTCCCTGGAATGCCCATCTCGACCGGTCTTGTAGGCGGGCCAGTGATGTCACTACGATCCACGGAAAAAGGATTTCAACTTGAAGAAGCTCATTCAGATTTCGACCAGGGACGGTATAGCTCCCGCAGGACTATTCACTCCTGTCGATGGCAGACCGGTCCGAGCCGGCGTCCTGTTCTTCATGGACGCCATGGGCCCCCGCCCCTCCATGGACGAGATGGCTCAGCGGCTTGCCGACGACGGCTACCTGGTCCTGCTGCCCGACCTCTTCTACCGCTTCGGGGAGTACGGCCCCTACACGGGATCTGCCTTCGCCCACGAGACGTCGCGAAACCAGTTGCTGAAGATGATGGGAGAAACGACCGTCGAGATGACGACGAGCGACACGGAAGCATTCCTCCAGGTCTTCGAGCGCGAGGGCGTCGCGCCGCCTCTGGGCGTCGTCGGATACTGCATGTCGGGAAGGCGCGCGCTCACCGTCGCGGCGAAGTTCCCGGACCGCTTTGCGGCGGCGGCGAGCTTTCACGGCGCGGCGTTGGCGAGCGACACGGCCGACAGCCCTCACCTTCTGGCGAGCGAAATCAAAGCTCGCGTCTACGTCGGCACCGCGTCTGACGACGGCAGCTTCCCTCCAGAGCAGTCGACCCGATTCGCGGATGCCTTCCGCCGGGCGGGCGCGGACTTCGCGCTGGAGAGCTATGTCGGCATGCAGCACGGCTGGACCGTTCCCGACCGTGACGGCGTGTACGATGAAGCCGGAGCCGAACGACACTGGCGACGCCTTCTCCAACTCTTCGGCGAGACGCTAGGACGGAGCTGAAGTCTTGCAGATACCTTCTCTATCGGCTCACTTTTCGGAATGAGCAGCATTCCCTCCTTCGTTTCCGAACTCGTCCGCTCCGCCAACGAGACCGACCGCCTTTCCGATTTCGAAGCGGTAAGCTTGCTGAGGCGGTCGATCACGGTCATCCGCGACCTACGCGAGACGGTCGGCATCCCGGCGGACGGCACGGAGCACGACGCGGTCATCCAACTGGATCGGCTCGCAACCAACGTGGATGGCGCTTCTCGTGAAGGCCTGCATCGCGGGCTGCTCGAGGCGGCCGACATGGTTCGAACTCTTTGGATCGTCGTCGACAGCGGAACCCGGATAAGCATTCCCGCTTCAGGATAGAGCGACCGTAGTGCGTCCGACTACCAGCCGCACGCGCTGCAGCAGTTGCCGTCGGCTGACCAAGTCGACCCCGCGCTCACAACAGGCACCTGAATCGATTTCCGAAGAAGATTTCGTAAGTCATTCTATCGGTGGTCAATGCAAGGCTGGCCCAGTGGGATACCGAGGGTGGCGGCTATGAAAGGTTGTGATCAGTGCCACGGCTCTGGCGGCAACGTCTTCTGCGAGCATGACGTCGCAGCAAGCAAGATCGTCGGCCACGGTCATGATGGCCTTACCGACGGAAACCATAACCATCTCCAGGCCGTCGTCGCCTTCGTCCGCCGCCCAGCTCGCGTTCCGCACCAGAGTGACCGCGAGACGCTCGAGCATTGCTTGTCGCTCCAGAGGCGAGAATTCGGCTAAAGCCTGTGGCGGGACATTCAATGTGAAACTCCGGATTCGAGAAACGAGCACCACAACCTACGAGTTTCCTATTTGTTTCAGTAAGCTGAGAACTGCGTCCGCGTCTCCATTATCTGACACCGCCGCGCCTCGAACGGGATCATTGCCGCGTGCCGACCTACGCGAGTGAACGCTAATAGGCGAATGCTGTTGGGTCCCACCATCGAGCTCGTGCACTACAGAGCGTTTGGTGAAATCGGGCCGCTCGCACGTGAATTGGCAGGATCAGATAGAGGACGCCCGAGTCATTACCGCGTCCGCAACGGCGTCGGGGAACATTGATGCAACTAGACTGGGCTTCATATGAAGCTGCAGCAAACCAGGCTTCTGCAGCTCGAACGACTTCCACGCTAGGCCGCCGTTAAAGCCCATCCCGTCCAAGTGGCGCACAATTCCCTTCAATACTGCCTCGTCCCCAACCATGCGATCCCAGTCGATGCCCTTAAGACGCGCCGGATTATAGGCAGCCTCGAACGAGGCTTCCGCTTTTACAAGCCGTCCATCCCGGAAGGGCGGATCGCTCGAACTGGACGTTGAATTGCGCCGCGATCGACGGGTGGGACTAAGGGCTCGCTGGTAGTGTCACTACCCGGAGATCACCGCGGCATCGAAAGCCACTTGGTCGCCATGGCGACTTCTGCGCTTCATCGTCGTCGGCGTCGGTATCAGGGCGGTCGCCGCCAGACGCATGATCCTTCTCTCGGCTCCCATCGGCGAGCTCGACTGTTATCTCGGTGTCGCGACCCTCAAGATGCTGTCGCTCCGCAACCCATCGTTCTCCGACCATCATGGCATCATGTTCGGCAAATGCGGCATCATGATCGGTGGGAGGACCAGACAGGCGGAGGCCTTCCCGCGGGCTTGAGCGCTGCCGTTTGATCGGCGGGCTGACGAAATCTTGCGACTGCGGGAATAAATCGACGCTGTCGATGTCTACTTGTGCGTCCAGTCACGGTCTGAAAGGCGACACAATGCGAAACGCAATCTTCTCTGCCCTGGTCGTAAGTTCGACCTGCCTCGGGCTTGCCGCCACGGCATCGGCACATGCCCGCCTCGTCCAGTCTGACCCTGCCAACGGGGCGTCGCTGCATGCGGCGCCCCCCATCGTCACCTTGTCCTTTTCCGAAGGACTAGAGCCTGCGTTCTCCCATGTGACGTTGGCCAACGGGTCAGGCGACGCCGCCCCGCTTCGGGAACGGAAGGTCGCCGGGGACGATGGCTCGCTGCTCACCGCAGTCCCTCTCGCCCCCCTCTCCGCGGGAGCCTACGAGGCAAGATGGGACGTGCTGTCGAAGGACGGTCACAAGACGTCGGGCGCGATCACGTTCACGGTCGAGCCATGACGCCGTACGACGCGCAGGTGGTCGACCGCTTTCTGTTCGACACGGCGCTTTCGTTCGTCTGGGGCGGAGGCGGATTTATCCTTTTCACGCCACGGCAGGTTCGAACTTGCCTGCAGGCGGCGATGCGGAGGCCTTTCGCCGTATGCGGCCTGGTCGCTTACGCCGCGGGAGCCGCCGCAGTGCCGATTCAGGCAGCCAGCATCGGGTCGGATTGGACGAGCGCCGGGCAGTGGGACATCCTTGCGGCCGTTGCTCTCCAGACGCATACGGGTATCTCGCTGACGGTCTCGGCCGCCGGGATCGGCATCGCACTGGCCGCGGCCACCGCATTCGACCTCCTGCGGACGAGCGTGTTCCTGTCGTTCCTGACGCTCGTCTGCCTGGCCACCAGGGGCCATTCCGCGGGGCTTTCAGGTGCGGCCGGATTGATCGAGCTCATGATCTCAGCGGTTCATGTTCTGTCGGCGACGGCATGGGTCGGTGCGCTCGTCCCATTCATCCTCCTCGTGCGGATGTCGGCGTTGAAGGTCGACGGGGCGGTCGCCGCGATGAAGCGCTTTTCCCGACTTTCGTGGAAGATAGCAGCGACACTTGCCATGACCTGCATGGCCCTCGCCAACCGATATCTCATTGTCCCGATGCGCGGCAGGCATCCCACGAGGTCGCGAACACTTCTTGTGGCGGGCTGCGGGCTGGAAATCTTGCTGGGGCTGGTCGCATTCGCGCTCGTCGCGTCCCTAGGTCTCGACGATCCGAATTGAAAAAAAATGCAGGCACAGGGAATAGAAGCCCGTCTCGGGTGTCTACTCCTTTGAAACAGGAAGGAAGAAGCCAATGACGAGAAGGTCATATGGGAAGTCGATCGCAGTGGCGGCCGGTCTCTTGCTCACGTCGAGCGCCTGGGCCGCGTTCGCGCACGATCCGTCCCAGCACGGGCACGCGCCAGTCGTTGCAGATAATACGGAGGCTGCCTACCTCGCCGAAAATGATGCCGCTATGGACACGATGATGGCGGACATGGAGGTGCAGCCGACAGGTGATATCGACCGCGATTTCGTGGCGATGATGACGCCTCATCACCAGGGCGCGATCGATATGGCGCTCGCTGTCCTCAAGTACGGGAAGAACGAGCAGCTCAAGCGTATCGCGCAGGAGATCATCGTCGACCAGCAACAGGAGATCGCGGCGATGAAGCTCGCGATCGGCGACACCCTCCCGCCCTCCGGTCCCGCTCCCACGCAAGTCGCCCCGGAAAACACCCCCGCCCCGTCCTCGCCCAGCCACACCCCGCAGGGCATGGACCCAAACATGAAGATGTAACTCTAAGGTCTATCCAATGAACATTCGGACATCTTTCGCCGCCAGCCTTCTGGCGGGCAGCATGTTGTTGCCTTTTTCCGCCTTCGCAGGACAGGCGCCCGCCGCAGCCTCCGATCCAGACATCGCCATCAGCAGCAAGGACCGAGTCTACGCCGCCGAGCAGTTCTCCAACACCGTCTCGGTCAGCGACCCGTCCACGAACAAGCTGCTCGGCGTGATCAAGCTCGGCGATCCTCAACCCGGCAATCTGTCGCCGCTCTATAAGGGCCAAGTTCTGGTCCACGGCATGGGCTTCTCGCCAGACCACAAGACCCTCGCGGTCGTCTCGATCGGTTCCAACTCCGTAACCTTCATCGACACGGCCACGAATGCGGTCAAGCACACGACCTATGTCGGCCGCTCGCCGCATGAAGCGTTCTTCACGCCCGACGGCAAGGAAGTCTGGGTCACCGTTCGCGGCGAGGACTACATCTCGGTGATCGACGCCGCGACCTTCGAGGAGAAGACGCAGATCAAGGTGCCGGCAGGCCCCGGCATGCAGATCTTCTCGCCGGACGGCAAGTACGGCTATATCTGCTCGTCCTTCAATCCTGACACCGTTGTGGTGTCCGTCGCCGACCATCACATCGTCGGCCATGTGAAGCAGGAAAGCCCCTTCTGCCCGAACATCGCCGCCTCGCCCGATGGCAAGCAGGTGTGGTTCACACTCAAGGATGTCGGCAAGACGCAGGTCTTCAACGCGCAGGCGCCGTTCGACCACATCAAGACGATCGATACCGGACCGATCACCAACCACGTCAATCTCGTCACCAACAAGAACGGCAGCTTCGCCTATGTGACGGTGGGCGGTCTGAACGAGGTGAAGGTATTCCGCACCGACAGTTTCGAGCAGGTGGCGACCATCCCCGTTGGCAACCTGCCGCACGGGATCTGGCCGTCGGGCGACGGCACCCGCGTCTATGTCGGTCTGGAGAACGCCGATCAGTTCGCCGTCATCGACACGCTTACGAACAAGGTCGTCGCTAACATCCCGATCGGCCAGGCCCCCAGGCGGTCGCCTATGTTCCAAACGCCGTACCGGATGGCGACGGCCTGGCGAACCTAGTGCCGCTCGGCAAGGCTGGCGAGGCGGCGCACCTGAAGCTGGCAGCCAAGGGTGGAACGGAGAAGACGCCTTCGACGGTTTCGCTGTTCGATCAGGGTTTGACGCAGGTCCTGCAGGCCTCGGTGACTGGACTGGAGCCGAGGAAGATGTATGTCCTTGCTCTCGCCGACAAGGCGGACGGCAGCGGCGCTCTTGAAGGTCTGTCGAACTTCATGACCAATCCGGCAGGCTCGGCCATCGTCAACGCTGTCGGCCCGATCCGTCAGATCGTGGAGGCAAAGCACAAGGACGAACGCCGATACCTCGTCGTGGCAGCCGTCGACGACGGCAAGCCGGGCAAGGTCCTGCAGGTGCAGGCGGCAGAATAACGGCAGACGGGCGCCTGCGCGTGCAGGCGTCCGTTCGGAGGCGCGATATGAACGACTTGCTTTCACAGGTGGAGCCGATGATCCCGGCCCTCAGGCGCTACGCCCGCGGTCTGGTTCGAGACGCGGAGAGCGCCGACGACATCGTCCAGGACTGCCTCGAGAGGGTCGTGCTGAACTGGAGCCGCCGCCACGACGACAACCCGCGCTCCTGGGTCTTCGCCATTCTGCATAACCTTGCCGTCAACAAGCTGAGGCAGGATGCCCGGCGCGCAGGCTCGGTGCCTATCGAAGACGCACCGGAGACGGTCGGGGCGCGGTCGCCGACGCAGGAAGATGCGATTTACGGCGGGGAGGTCATGGCGGCCATCGAGCGCCTGCCGCCCGACTACCGAAGTATTCTGTTGCTCGTTTCCGTGGAAGATCTTTCCTACGCCGAGGCCGGCAAGGTATTGGAAATTCCGCTGGGGACGGTCATGTCGAGACTTGCGCGGGCCCGCGAGCGGCTAAGGTCGATATTGGAAAACGAACGACCGCGAACTTCGACGGCCGGTTCCTACATCCGGAGGGTGAAATGACTATTAGGCCGATCACCGAAGACGATCTCCAAGCGTATGTCGACCGCGTCCTCGACGACAAGCGGCACCGGGACGTGTCGGAATACCTGGTTGCAAACCCGGAGGCAGCAGAACGCGTCTCGTCCTATCGGTCGCAAGCCGCCGCTCTTCGCTCTGCACTGGAGACAGTGGCAAGAGAACCAGTGCCTTCGAGGCTGAACTTGACGACGATCGCGGCCGCGCGAGCCCCTGCCCGCCGGACAGGGTCGTTCCGGCTTGCCGCGGCTGCAGTAGTGCTTCTGGCGGTCGGCGCGACCGGCGGCTGGATTATGAAAAGCTATACCCTGCCACCTTCGGAAGGCGTCGCAGCGCTCGCACAGGAGGCGTCAACCAGCTATGGCACCTTCGCCCCCGACCGCCTACATCCCGTTGAGGTTAGAGCCGACGGAGGCGACAGGCTCCAGCAATTCGCGAATTCGGCGCTTGGACGCCCCGCGGCCATCCCGGACCTTAGAACGGCAGGCTACCGCCTCATGGGCGGCCGCGTTGTCCCGACGGCGCATGGTCCAGCCCTGATGCTGATGTATGACGATGACAAGGGCAGCAGGCTCGTCATGTTTACCCGTCCCATGGCCTTAGACCAGGACAAGCCCATGGTGGCCACCGAGACGGCCGACGTCAGAGGTTGGAGCTGGGCGAAAAACGGCCTCGGCTATAGTCTTGTGGGATCTCTGCCGCACGCCGACCTCCACTCGATCGCAAACGTGGCGCGCTCGCAAATCTAGCGTTCAGGCAGCGTCGGGTCTGCTTCACCGTTATGCCTCGACGCTTCAGTTCGCACCGCGCTTCCGGCGGCCGGCGAGCCGATATTCTCCCGATCGCGAAATTTCGCGGTACGCCTGGCTTCCCGCAGTTCTCCGAGCGTTCGCTGCCGCCGTCCTGGAACTTGCTTGGATATCTCGCAGACGAGCCGTGCTCCGCGGACGTGGCAGGCGTGGGCCGGTCAACCATCAGGAGAACAGTAACGATGCTATCTTCCTCTTAGCTCCTCGCGTCTATGTCCACCGCGAGTAATCATCACGCTGGCCCGCACGTCGCTCTTTCATGATCCGAATATGTCTTGCCGGATCATTGGACCGACACCTGCCTACCATCGTGCGAACGCGGTCGGATAAGGGTGCCGCGGGAACCTTGGCCATAGGCTCAGGGTTCGTGTCGAAAAAGAGGGACTCATCGATGCCTCACATCTCGACCGATGATCTGCATATCAGTTACATAGAATCCGGCCCAAAAGACGGACGGCCAGTGCTCCTCCTGCACGGATGGCCGGACGACGCATCAACCTGGGCGGCCGTTTCCTCACGCCTTGCGGATCGTAATCTGCGGCTGATCGCGCCGTACCTGCGAGGCTTCGGCAGCAGCGTCTTTCGCAATCTCGATACTCTGCGCACGGCCAACGGCGCGGTACTAGCCATGGATGCAATCGCGCTGATGGACAGTCTGGACATCGAGACCTTCTCCGTTGTCGGGCACGACTGGGGATCGAATATCGCGGAGGGTCTTGCCATCGGCTGGCCACAACGGGTCGAGCGGATGGCCCTGCTATCATCCTTGCCTCGTATGGGAGGTCTGAAGACGCCGTCGTTCAAGCAGGCCCAGCGGTACTGGTACCATTGGTTTATGGCCACTAAACGAGGAGGTGAAGCCATTACGGAGGACCCTTCTGGATTCGCACGCATCCAGTGGGAGAACTGGAGTCCAAACGGGTGGTTCGACGAGGTCACATTCGATGCGGTCGCGACTTCCTTCGAAAACCCGGACTGGGTGGCTGTCACGCTGCACAGCTACAGGGTCCGGTGGGGCGAGGTCGAACCGGACCCGTCCAGCATGTGGCTCGAGGAGCGGATCAAGGAAACGAAGACGTTGTCGGTCCCGACTATATATATTCAGGGCCTGGAGGATGGCGTGAACCCTCCAGAACTGTCTGAGAACCTTCATGAGAAGTTTCTAGGACCGTTCGAACGTATCGCTCTGCAAAACGTTGGACATTTCCCGCAGCGTGAGGATCCGGAGACCGTTGCTCGAGAGTTCGCGATTTTCCTTGAAGAAACGCCAGCGTTCTGAACGCCGGATATCTGTCACGCCGTCAACTATTCTAAGTTCAGGACCGTGGCACAAGGAGGGCCGGCTGACCGCGCGATTTAACCGCTCGCGAGTTTTCCTACATCACAACAAGGAGTTTCGGATGCATAAGGATACGAAGGCCCAAGAAGCCATCGAAGAAACAGGGAATAAGCCGGCCGCTGTAGAGCAACGCCCGCCAGCAGGCCCGCATGACCAGCCGCACCTTCAGGACGAGAGCAAGACGCCCGGTGCCGGATCACTGCCCGACAATAGCGACAACAGCGTATCGCCGGGTAGCGGCTGATTCGAAACAGGGGCGCTCGACCCGATGGGAAGCGCGGAGGTCGGAGAGCGGTCGGTTGAGTATCGCCATGGAAAGAGCACTCCGTCGATCTGCCACTGGCGCGACAAGACCCTTTACCGGTGTTGCCTGTAACCTGCCTCATCGAGACGCGGCGTCGGTAGTGGCTTCGCGAACTCCGCGACGTCGCTCTGTCGATTTCGCAGCCCTCCTCGCTTCCCGCAGTTCGTCCAAGCTCGGCTGCCACCACCCCCTAATCCTTTCGAGTTCCCCCGGACCTGTTTTCGAGGGCCATGTATGGATAAGCTCCTCCAGCGTTGCCGCTCGCCATCCGGCCCACACATGCTCGTCGCTCGCATCGGGATGGTGTTCGACAATCTCCTCCGGATCAACGATCTCACCCGTTATCTCCGTGATGACGACGATCCCGAAAGCGGCCGTTGCGACCGGCCGACCCAGGGGTGGCAGATCGTCGCTTGGCACGGGCAGCCGCCTCTTCCTGCGTTCGGAGATTTTCCGCTTCGCCCTAGCCTCTACCTCGGTACCCCTTCGCGCCTCGGCACGCTTGCGCCGTTCTTCCGGCTCAGAACGCTTCGCGCCCTCCTCGATCGCCTGCCATCTGTGCTGCAGATCGTCGTAAGATGCGAAAGGGATCTCCCAAACCTTGTCGACGCCATTCCATCTGGCGAAAGGGATTTGACGGAGCTCGTCGACAACCGCCCGTGAGAACGGCGTCCTGACACGGAAACCTTGGTCGCCAACTTGAAGATATTGGCTGAGGATCGGCTCGAATTCGAAGGCATCGCGCCCGCGCTCCTGCTCGTATGGTGTCCGTCGGTCGGCCTCGGAGGCGACCCATCGGTCGATACGGTTTCTCGCCGTCTTTCCTGGCACCGTCCACGCCTGCAGTTTGTCGCTCCATCGAGCATTTGGGAAGGTCTCGCGAAAGCGAACGACCGTCATGCGATCGAAGGCAAACGATACAGTCTCCTGTAGCGGTGCTTCGGATTCGTCCTGTTCGGTGCGCTCGTCGGCCATACTAAGAAAACGCTTCCGCGGCCGCCTGGTTGCGTTCAGACAAGCGTCTCCCTGAGGAATGCAAGGGCCTTTTCGGCGCCTGCGCTGGAGATCGTATGTCCTATTCCCTGCTCGACTTCGAGTGCGACCTTGAAGCCGGCCGTCCGAACGTGACGAGCGCGCCCACCGCCCAGCATCCGTTGGCGACCGCGTCGGGGCCCATGATGGCGCCCTGCGAGGCTTTCCCGCCAAGATGCGGCAAGCGGCATGAGCTGTGCGCCCGAAGCACCTATACCATGGAGAAGGATTACGAGATTATCGTGCGAAACCATGATTTCCGTGAGTGTCAAAAAAGGTCCGAGGGCGCTCGACCCGAGGAGGGAGCGGCCCTCTCACCCCGCGCAAGGCATCACGATAGCGCCGGCGGACGGCGCTGCGGAGGCTCTCGTTGTGGGGTGGCAAACATGATATGGTGTCCCACCCGCAATCTCGCAAGGACATCGCCTGCCTCGTACGCTGCCGGACGTGCCGTCCGGACTTGTTGAAGGTGGACCTTATGGCTTCCATCTGTCGGGAATGCGGCAGCCCGGCGTACCTAGCACGACGTGGCGTCCCGCAGTCTCTGGATGACCTTCGTTCGCAGGCACACCGCACGATCCATTACAGCAGGACGCTTGGTACGAAGCCATATGGGTGGGAGTATCCGAATGGCGACGACGGCGAATATGAGACGCTCTCGGTACCTGGTTCGCTCCACGTAAACAGCGTCCAGACCTACGAGGCTGCCGGGCTTGCAGGTATGGGTCTCATCCAGGCGGCATATTCGGGGATTCGCCAGCACCTTGAGAGCGGGGCTATGGTAGAGGTTCTGCTGCAGTTCCGACCGGAACCGCTAGACGGGTCGCTCGTCGTGGCTCATCGCCGGAATCTCTCGCCCCGCGTCCGGGCCTTCATGAAGTGGGTCGAAGGGGTGCTGCAGCCATATCTGGAGTAGACAGCAGCGACTGCGCAGACAGAGGGATCGGACGAACATCAGCATACCCCTCCTCGTCGCCGCAGCCGCCGCAGCCGCCGCAGCGTCGACATCCCAGGATCGTCACCTGCCGATATAGGCGGCCAGCTCCTCGGGCGTTCCTGCGGGAAACGCCTGCTTGAGGTAGTCGAGAAAAACCGAGACACGGGCGCTCAGGAGCCGCCGGGAGGGGTACAGCGCCCATAGGGAGATTTCGGATCCTTCGACGTCGCCCCAGTGAAGGAGCGTTCCGTCGTGCAGATCATGGCTCACGAGCGAGATCGGCAGGCGAGCGGCGCCGACGCCGGCGCGTACGGCATCCCGCACCATGATGAGCGACGACATGGACAGGACCGGCTCTATCTCGATCTTCGCTCGACCTTCCGATGTCAGGACGGCCCAGCTTTGGCCGCCACCGCTGCCACGGACCACGCCCGGCGAGGCCCTCCCTGCGACCGGACGAGGAACCTTGGGACTTGCAATGACGACCAGCCGGTCATGAAGGAAGGCACGGCCGACGAGGCTTTCGTCCGCATCCGGATTGACGCGGATAACCAGGTCGTAGCCCTCCTCGATCATGTCGACCACGCGATCCTCCGTGGTGATCTCAAGCCTTACCTCCGGGTATCGGAGCGCAAACCCTGCGGCGATCTTGCCCATAGCGGTCTGCGACAGGAGAAGCGGCGCGCTGATCCGCAGCCGACCGCGCGGCCTTTCCGCGCCAGAAGAAATTGCAGCCGCCGTCTCGTGCAGTTCGATCAGGAGGGCTGCCGTCCGCTGGTGGAGAGCGCGTCCTTCCTCGGTGAGCTTCAGATCACGTGCTCCGCGTTCGAATAGCCGCAGATCAAGGGAGGCTTCGAGTTCCGCCACCCGCCGCGACAGCGTTGCTTTGGGACGGCCGGACGCCCGCGCCGCTTTTCCAAAACCGCCATGGCGGGCCACAAGATTGAAGTCGGCGAGTGCGAGAAGATCCATACTGTTTCACCTACGAGACGGCGCGTCTATTTTGAAGGTCTATTTGGCTGAAGATGAACCAGTCATATTCGGGTCGTCAAGAACACCAACCGGAGATACTCACATGACCATTCTCGTAACCGGCGCCACCGGCAATATCGGCAGCCAAGTCGTCCAACACCTCGCCAGCCGCGGCGCCGACGTTCGCGCCCTCGTCCGCGATCTCTCGAAAGTCAGCTTCCCGGCCGGCGTCGATGTCTCCAAGGGCGACTTTCTCGATGTCGAATCCCTGCGCGCCGCCATGTCCGGCGTCTCGACGCTGTTTCTGCTGAACGCCGTCGTTCCGGACGAATTCACCCAGGCCCTGATCGCGCTCAACGTCGCACGCTCGGCCGGCATTGAGCGCATCGTCTACCTCTCGGTCATTCATCCTGACGTCTATGTCAACGTTCCGCATTTCGCGGGCAAGTACGGCGTCGAGCGGATGATCGAACAGATGGGCATGAAAGCCACCATCCTTCGCCCTGCCTACTTCATCCAGAACGACCTGATGATCAAGGACGCGATCACCGGCTACGGCGTCTACCCGATGCCGGTCGGCGACAAGGGTCTCGCCATGATCGACGTGCGAGACATCGCAGAGATCGCGGCGCTCGAACTGCTGCGTCGTGAACAGGCTGCAGAACCGCTGCCGCTCAACCGCGTCAATCTGGTCGGCCCCGAAACCCTCACGGGCGAGGATATCGCCGCCATCTGGTCGGACGTCCTCGGCCGCCAGATCAGCTATGCCGGCGGCGATACGGACGCCTTCGAGCAGAACCTCAACCAGTTCATGCCGCCCTGGATGGCGTACGACATGCGGATGATGGGCGAGCGCTTCCTGACCGACGGCATGCTGCCGGAAGGCGGCGACGTCGAACGCCTGACGACGCTGCTCGGCCGCCCGCTCCGCTCCTACCGCGACTTCGCCTCGGAAGCCGCCGCCTCGGCTTGAGGCGGCAACCTTCACCACCACCAGCAAACATCCACCACAAGGACCATCGTCATGATCTATTCGACCGCTACCGTTTCAGTAAATCCAGAGGGCGAAACCAGGCTCACCCGTGAACAGGCCTGGAAGGGCCTCGAACTGAAAGCCCGCGACGCGCGGCTGTTCCTGCCGCCCGGCCTCTGCACCCGCTGCGACGTCGTGGAGGATAGCACGACCCACTTCGTGCGCGAAGCCACGATCGCCGGTTCCGACATCAGGGAGATCATCACACTGGAGCCAGAACATAAAGTCACCTTCTTCCAGGCCATGGGACCGCGCGAAGGCGCGATCATCAACGAGCTGTTCGAAGATGAAGGTGGCGAACTGCAGCTTCGCTTCTACTGCTACCTCGGCCTGCGCGGCAAGCAGCCGAACGGACCTGAAGAACAGGCGGAGCAGACCCAGTTCGACAGCGACAGGGGCTACAAGTCCGCCCTGCTGTCGACCCTTAAGCGGACCCGCGAACTGGTCGCCGAGGGCCGGCTCTGATTATCGTCACCATCAACAATACCAGCGGGGCGGCCTGAGACAGGCGCCCTGCCCGCCAGGAGAACCGCCATGCCCACCTCTGCTACCACCCGATCAGACGCCACGCCGAAGATCACCGTCCTCGGCGCCACCGGCCCGACCGGACGTCATATCGTCACCCTGGCCTTGAGCCGCGGCCACGACATCACCGCTTTCGTGCGTTCGCCGGAGAAGGTCGCGGAGACGGCTCTCCGCGAGGCTATCGAGGGCCGCGACGCGGTCATCAGCGCGCTCGGAACGCCCGCCAGCCCGTTTAAGGAAGTGACGCTTCTTTCGAGCGCGACGAAAGCCCTCGTCGATGCGATGAAGGCGGAGCAGGTGTCGCGCCTCGTCGCCGTTACCGGGACAGCCGGGCGCGTGGCGGTTTCGTCTTCGACAAGCTGATCTTCCCGCTTCTTCTGCGCAACATCTATGCCGACAAGGACCGTCAGGAAGCGCTTATCCGGGAGAGTGGGCTGGAGTGGACAATCGTCCGGCCTTCCGTTCTCAACAACAAGGCCGCCCGAGGGACTGTACGCGCGCTTACCGACCTGAGCGACTTCCATGGCGGAAGCATATCCCGCCAGGATGTCGCCCGCTTCCTTTTGGATCAGGTCGGATCAGACGGATGGCTGCGAAAGTCGCCGCTGATTACCTGGTAAGGCTTCGGCCGGTCTCGTTGAGACGCCAAGCCCGCTGGTCGAGCGGGCTTGTTTGCGTCACCTTCGTCGAACGACCACATGCCCCAGTTCCGTTGCCCGACCCGCAAGTCCGGTGCAGGCCACGCTCCATGCGTCCGGATCTACTGCAAGTGCCGTCCGCATCCAAGCGAGCGTCATGCGCTTCGTCGCCTCTAGCACGTCCGGCGCCTCGATCTCCGTTTCCTTGGCGTCGAGTCCGGCGATGCCTCCAAGTCCATGCCCGGCGCCATGCAACATCAGGAGCGCATCGTCCCGCCCCAGCGCGTCGTGAAAGGGATCGGCATGCCATTGCGGGCCACGGGTCGTAAAATGCGGATCGTCCGCATCTCCGCAGACGACCAGGATCGGTCTGGAGATCTTCGAGAAGTCGACGTCGAAGAACGGAAACCGGGCGGCGCTCTCCTCGGTCATGTCCTTCCCTCCACGCCCCGGCGCGGCGAGGAGGATGCCCGACGAGATGCGGTCGTCGGAGAAGTCCTCGCCCTCCAACTGCGCGCCCAGCAGAAGTCCGACGGTATGGCCGCCGAAGGAATGCCCGGCCGCTGCCACGCGAGAATGATCGAGCCGTCCGGACACGGCAGGCGCCTGTCGTTCCACCTCCGGCAGTCGATCGAGGATCGCCTTCATCTCCTGCACGCGCTCGCGCCAGAAGAACGGCGCTCCGGGCGCATCGCTCGACAGTCCTCCGACCCGCGAGCTTGCGTGCGTTGGCTGGATGACGGCAAAGCCGCGTTCGGCCCAGAACTGGGCCATATGCCCGTAGCCGTCCTTCGACGGGATGTAGTTGGAGGGGCCATAACCGTGGGACAGCAGCACGATGGGAAGCTTGTCGCCGGTCGCTGGCGCGGTGAGGCGCAGTTCGAGGGGCTGTCGGCCCTCCATGAGCAGTCGGATCGGCGTATAGGCAAGGGTTAGAGCGGCGTCGGGCGTGGGTATGTGGCGTGCGATATCGATGAGACGGTTCATGTTCTGAATCCTTGAGGAAATATTGGAAGGAGCTCGTTATTCGGCAAGAAGACCAGCCTCGCGGAACCACGTGCTTGCGTCGGCTCCTGCCGGAATCTTCATAGGAGCGTCGAGCTCGGTCACGGCGCGCCAAGCAGCCTCGGCCACGTCCTCCGGCGTCGTGAACTCCGTTCCGGCGCGGAGCGTGCTGAGATAGTCGTGGACGAACGAGCCGTATGGCTCAGGGATTTCCATTCCCATCCTAGCGACGGCATTCTTGCCGAATCCGGTGGTCGGAGCGGATCCCGGCAGTATCAGGCGGGTCCTTACGCCGAACGGGCCGGCTTCCAGCGCCAGGCTCTCGGTGAATGCGTTCAATGCAGCCTTGCTGGCACTGTAGACGGCCAAGGCAGGCAGCGGCTTCATCGTCACGATGGAGCTGACGTTGACGATGACGCCCGATCCCCGAATCCGCATCTGCGGAAGAAACGCCTTCGTCATCGCGATGGCGCCGAAGACGTTCGTTTCGAAGAGTTCGTGGATCTTGTCGATCTCGGCGCCTTCGAGCACGTTCAGCATACCAACGCCTGCGTTGTTGACAAGGGCGTCGATCGGTCCCGCCGCCTCGACGGCCTCCTCGATGCTTCGCGCGTCGGTCACGTCCAGCGCCAGGACTTGAAGCTTGTCGTGGGCGGGCAGCAGATCGTGCCGGCGCGTGCGCATGGTGGCGACGACCTCCCACTCACGTGCCAGAAAAGTCTGTGCGATGGCAACGCCGAAGCCGGAAGAGCAGCCGGTGATAAGGATCTTTGGCAAGTGCTTGTCTCCTGATTAAAGCCTGTCAAAGATGGACTAGATCCGGCGGACTTGCTATCTCTGTAGGTCCGAACTCCTTTAGCGAAAGTCCGAACAATGACCGATCCAGTCGCCGAAGTCGCCGCTCTGCTGAAGCCGACTCCCTCTGTCTCGAAAGTAGTGACCGGTGGCGGGCGCTGGCTCGTGGAGCGCAAAGACCTCGGGAGCCCCTTCTATTGCGCCGTGGTGGAAGGCGAATGCTTGCTGACTATCGCCGGACGCGACCCTTTGCAGATGACCGCGAGCGACTTCGTCCTGGTTCCGGAAGCCTCCTCGTTCACAATGAGCAGTCTGGAACCGCCGCCTCGCGGAACCCTTGCACAGCGGCTGGAGACGAGCCCCGGCGTCTTCCGGCTGGGCGATCCCGACCTCCCTGTCTCGATCAGGGCCATGGTTGGGCACTGTTCGTTCAATTCGGACCAGAGGGAACTTCTTGTCACGCTGCTGCCGGAGGTCATCCATGTCCATGGAGAGGAACGGCTCGCGCTGCTCGTCCGTATGATCAACGATGAGACCAGAGCCGACCGGACCGCGCGCGAGATCGTCCTGAGACATCTGCTGGAGCTTTTGTTCATAGAGGCGCTACGGTGCAGTGGCGGCGCTGCCGCATCTCCGGGCCTACTGCGCGGCATGGCCGATCCGCAACTCGCACCGACCCTGCGGCGAATCCATGAAGATCCCGGCCGCGGCATCACCGTAGAGACGTTGGCCAAGGATGCTGCCATGTCGCGTTCGACCTTCTTCGAGCGCTTCCGCAGAGAGATCGGCGTCGCGCCGATGGAATATGCGACCGGCTGGCGGATGGCGCTCGCAAAGGAGCTGCTCCGCAAGGACGTCGCCACGACGGAGATTGCGGAACGTGTCGGATATGGCTCGGCAAGCGCCTTCAGCGTCGCGTTCAGCCGCCACTTCGGAAAGCCGCCGGGAGCGTACTCGCGACAGCTTGCCGACGCATAACTTGCCGAATGAAGACGGACGACGGTTCAGCAAGTTCCTTGAGCTTAGGGGGCGAGGCACTCTTCGCAGATGCCGCATCCGTCTTCGTCCATTATAAACTGCCGCCGCCCGCAGCAGAGACATTCGGCGCTGCCTTCGCTGGAAAGCTCGCGCTCCGGCGGAAGAATTTCGATCTCGCAGGCAGATATTGTTTCAACGGACGCGTCTTCCATCTCGAGGCTCCAGGTTCGAGGACGGAATTAAGATGGTGATGCCGATCGACGAAACAAGCCGTGCAAGGTGCCCCGCCTAGTCGTTTCAGAGCAGCTCTGCGAGAAGCGCGTTAATCCAGCATGACCATATGGGCCGGGAGCTGCTCCTCGAAAAACTTGGAGAACGACGCGATGCGGGGCGGCAGGGCCTGATAGGGCGGATAGAACAGCGTGAGCCAGAGGTCCGGCGGCGCCCATCCCTTGAAGACATGCACCAGACGTCCACTGCGGATGTGTTCCGCGATGTTGAAACCGGGAAGCAGGGCAACGCCAGCCCCATCCGCAGCCATGTCCGCCAGGACCTCGCCGCTGTTGGCGCTGAAAGCACGGCCCGCCGAGATCGCAATGCTCGAGCCGCTGTCCGACAGCACCCAGTTCTCCCGCCGACTTTCTCCGCTGTAGGCAAGGCAATCGTCAGGTTTCAGCTCATTGGGGTGTTGCATGTCGACGAAGCGGCTGCCGGGTGCTGCGACGAGGATGCGCGGCACGACGCGAATCTTTCTCCAAATGGTGAACTTGTCGGACGGCTGTGAGGAGATGCGGATCGCCAAGTCATAGTCGTCGTCAACGATGTTCACCAGCCCGTCGGAGAGCGAAATCTCGAAGCACATCTTGGGATATTTGTCCTTGAAGCCGGACAGGATCGGCGGCAGCACGACTTTTCCGAACCAGGTCGGCGCGCTGATCCTGAGACGGCCCTCCTCGGCCTTGTGGGCGTTCATCATCTCACGCCGCGCGTCCTCGAGCGATTTCACCGCCGGCTGAATCTGCGCCGCGAAGATCGCGCCATCGGTGGTCAGGGAGACCTGCCGCGTCGTGCGCACGAAGAGCTGGACGCCGAGCTCCGCCTCAAGGGCGGCGATGGCGCGCGTGACGGCCGCCGGCGTCATGTCCAGTTCGCGGGCCACTTGCGCGAAATTCCGCTTCTCGGCGGCAAGGAGAAAGGTGCGCAGGGCCTTGTAGTCGTTCATGGGATTATTTCACTCTGTGCAATGCTGTGGGAATTAGTATTGCAATTCCGCCCGGCAATCAACCGGCCTATATTGCATTCACGTAACAGACACGAGTGCTGACTGAAAGGCATCGACATGATCAAGGATATCAAGGGGCTGCACCACGTGACGTCGATGGCGTCAGACGCGCGGCAGAACAACCGCTTCTTCACCGAAACGCTCGGCCTGCGCCGCGTCAAGCAGACGGTAAACTTCGACGACCCGAGCGTCCATCATCTCTATTACGGTGACCAGACGGGGTCAGCCGGAACAGTCATGACCTGCTTCCCGTTCGAAAACATGATGCTCGGGCGTCCCGGCGTGGGCGAGGTCGGCGAGACGCAGTTCTCCGTGCCCAGGGGATCGCTCAAATTCTGGCAGGATCGTCTCCTGGCGCAGGGCGTCGACGGGCTGGAAACGGACACCGTCTTCGGTGCCGGCAGGCTTCGGTTCATGGGTCCAGATGGCGACAGCCTAGCGCTGGTCGAGTCAGCCGACGACCGCCGCTCGTCTCCCTGGCTCGCCGGGGCCATCCCGGAAGACGCCGCGATCCGTGGTTTTGCAGGCGCCCGCTTCAGTCTGCATGATACGGCTGCCACCGAGGAACTGCTGAGCTTCATGGGCTATCAGCGCGCGGAAAGGCAAGGCGACGTGACACGCTTCGTCATTCCGAACGGAAACGGTGCCGATACGATCGATCTGCAGCTTCTCCCCAAGACGCCCTTCGCACGGCAAGGCGCAGGGTCGGTACACCACATCGCCTTTGCCGTCGACAATCGCGAGAAGCAGCTCGAGGTCCGCAAGGCGCTGATGGCCACCGGCTACCAGGTCACGCCCGTGATCGACCGGGACTATTTCTGGGCGATCTATTTCCGCACGCCGGGCGGCATATTGTTCGAGATCGCCACCAACGAGCCGGGCTTTGACCGCGACGAGGACACCGCCAATCTCGGGCAGGCGCTCAAGCTGCCGAGCCGGTATGAGGCATTCCGCGCGGAGATCGAGGCCAACCTCCCCTCGCTGGCTGCGTAACCGGCCTAACCCACATTGCTGTAGACGAAGGCCGCGGTCCGAAAGGATCGCGGCCTTTTTGCTACTCGCTCCGCTCAGCGTCCCCTGACTATTTCGTTTTCGACAATTCACTAGAAATATTTATTGCAATTTTGCGCGCATGCGGTCGGCGGTAAGTTCGATTTCAGCAGCCGAGACGGCAGCGAACAGCCAGCAGGCCCCGGAAGCTCCCGACAGCCGCAACTGATTTCGGGCGCCGTTCGCGGGCCCAACCAAGAGGAAAGAACCATGTCCAAGCTTGAAGTCCTAACCCCGGCAAACAGCCAGCTCATCTTCATCGACCAGCAGCCACAGATGGCTTTCGGCGTCCAGTCGATCGACCGCCAGACGCTGAAGAACAACGTCGTCGGCCTTGCCAAGGCAGCAAAGATTTTCGACATCCCAACCACCATTACCACGGTCGAGACGCTCTCCTTCTCGGGCAATACCTTTCCGGAGCTGCTCGCGGTCTACCCTGAGAACGACATCCTCGAACGGACCTCGATGAATTCGTGGGACGATCAGAACGTCCGCGACGCACTGGCCAGGAATGCCGCCGCCGGCCGTAAGAAGATCGTCGTCTCCGGTCTGTGGACGGAAGTCTGCAACACCACCTTCGCCCTTTCCGCTCTCCACGACGTTCCGGACTACGAAATTTATATGGTTGCCGATGCCTCCGGCGGCACCTCGCTGGAAGCGCATAACCGCGCCATGGACCGCATGGTGCAGGCTGGCGTGATCCCAGTCACCTGGCAGCAGGTCCTGCTCGAATGGCAGCGCGATTGGGCACGCAAGGAGAGCTACGACGCCGTCACGACGCTGGTGAAGGAGCATTCGGGCGCCTACGGCATGGGCATCGACTATGCCTACACGATGGTTCACGGCGCGGAAGAACGCGTCAAGCACGGCAAGCGCATCGGCCCGAACCCGGCGAAGTAGTAGTCCTGCCCCTGCTCCGGCATTTCGCCGGAGCGGAATCAATCCGGAAAGGTGTCCCATGAAAATGTATGTCATGTCGCTCGGCGCGGGTCTCATCGTCGGGATCGTCTACAGCCTCCTGAACGTCCGTTCGCCCGCCCCGCCCGTCGTCGCCCTGGTCGGCCTGCTCGGCATTCTGGTCGGCGAGCAGTTCCTTCCTCTCGCCAGGACGCTGCTGGCGCAGGAACCCGCAGCGGTCTCTTGGATCAACCAGATCAGGCCGCATATTTTCGGCCACCTCCCGAAAGGCGCAAAGCAGGGCGAGCTGGCTCAGCGGCCGACGACCGATATAGAGGGGCAGAGCTGATGACGACGCGCCGGACCTTTCTTGGCGGGGCGTCCAGCCTCGCCTTCTCGAACCTCTTCTCCCCGGCGAGAGCCGCCGATCCCAACCACAGAGTAGACACGATGCATCCCGACCTAATCCTCCATAACGGTCGCGTGACCACGCTCGACCGCGCAAACCCGAATGCGACCGCGATTGCCATCAAGGATGGTCTCTTCCTGGAAGTCGGCGCTGACAGCGACATCATGGCGCTCGCCGGATCCTCCACGAAGATCATCGACCTGAAGGGCAAGCGGGTTCTGCCCGGCCTGATCGACAACCACACTCACGTGGTGCGCGGCGGCCTGAACTACAATATGGAACTGCGCTGGGACGGCGTTCGCTCGCTGGTGGATGCCATGGAAATGCTGAAGCGGCAGGTGGCGATCACGCCGGCCCCGCAATGGGTTCGCGTTGTCGGCGGCTTCACCGAACACCAGTTTGCCGAAAAGCGCCTGCCGACAATCGAGGAGATCAATGCTGTCGCGCCCGATACGCCGGTCTTCCTGCTGCATCTCTACGACCGCGCGCTGCTGAACGGCGCCGCCCTGCGAGCCGTCGGCTACACCCGCGACACGCCGAATCCGCCCGGTGGCGAGATTACCCGCGATGCCAACGGCAACCCGACTGGTCTGCTGCTGGCCACGCCAAATGCAGGTATCCTGTATTCGACGCTTGGAAAGGGACCGAAGCTTCCGTTTGATTACCAGGTGAATTCGACCCGCCACTTCATGCGGGAACTGAACCGCCTTGGGATCACTGGTGTGATCGATGCGG
This sequence comes from Neorhizobium populisoli, assembly GCF_019430945.1. Lineage (GTDB taxonomy): Bacteria > Pseudomonadota > Alphaproteobacteria > Rhizobiales > Rhizobiaceae > Neorhizobium > Neorhizobium populisoli. Next base: position 55,663 of record NZ_JAHYCB010000017.1, read on the forward strand.
GCGGCGGCTCTCAGAACTACCCCGACGATTACGAGGTCATCCAGAAGCTCTCCGACGAGAACCAGATGACCGTACGTCTAGCCTACAACCTCTTCACCCAAAAGCCCAAGGAAGAGAAGCAGGACTTTCTCAACTGGACATCCTCGGTCAAATATAAGCAGGGTAACGACTATTTCCGTCACAATGGTGCCGGCGAAATGCTGGTCTTCTCGGCCGCCGACTTCGAGGACTTCCGCCAGCCGCGTCCGGAAATGGGCCCGGAGATGGAAGGCGAACTGGAAGAGGTAGTGCGGGTTCTGGCCGAAAACCGTTGGCCATGGCGCCTGCATGCGACCTATGACGAGACCATCTCGCGTTCACTCGACGTTTTCGAAAAGGTCAACAAGGACATTCCCCTCGAAGGCCTGAACTGGTTCTTCGACCATGCCGAGACCATCTCCGACCGCTCCATCGACCGGATTGCGGCGCTCGGCGGCGGCATCGCCACGCAGCACCGCATGGCCTATCAGGGTGAGTATTTCGTCGAGCGCTATGGCCACGGCGTCGCGCAGGCCACGCCGCCGACCAAGCGCATGCTGGAAAAGGGCGTCAACGTCTCGGCGGGCACCGATGCCACGCGCGTCGCCTCGTACAATCCGTGGGTTTCGCTGTCGTGGATGGTGACCGGCAAGACGGTCGGCGGCATGCAGCTCTATCCGCGCGCCAACTGCCTCGACCGCGAGACGGCGCTTCGCATGTGGACGGAAAAGGTCACATGGTTCTCCAACGAGGAAGGCAAGAAGGGCCGCATCGAGAAGGGGCAGTTCGCCGATCTCGTGGTGCCCGACAAGGACTTCTTCGCCTGCGCCGAAGACGAGATTTCCTTCCTCGTGTCGGAACTCACCATGGTTGGCGGCAAGATCGTCTATGGTGCCGGCGACTTCAAGGCGCTGGACGAGAACGCTCTCCCGCCTGCCATGCCGGACTGGTCGCCGGTGCGCAAGTTCGGCGGCTATGCGGCCTGGGGAGAACCGGAAGGCGCAGGTGCGCGCTCGCTCCGCCGTACGGCGATCTCGACCTGTGGCTGCGCCAGCGACTGCGGCGTGCATGGCCACGACCATGCCGGTGCCTGGACCGCGAAACTTCCGATCGCAGACCTCAAGGGTTTCTTCGGCGCGCTTGGCTGCTCCTGCTGGGCGGTCTGAGACCATCTTCTCATGAATGAATGGACGGGCAGCGGTGAGACCGCTGCCCGTTTCGTTTCCGACCTAGGCAGATTATTGCAATTAATGCAATGAAATGGAAATTATTCGTGCAATTGCGAGATAACGCCGTCCAGGACAATATCGCTCCATCGAACAAACGCCGGTGCCGCTCGAACCGACCGGCCGAGCTTGCAGGAGCAACCATGACCAGCCACTCCCTTTCAACAGCGCGCGGGGTTCTCGCCGACATCGCAGCGGCACCCGCCCTGCGGACGACTGCGCTTCTCGCGCTCTGCGCCGCCTACATTCAGGGGCCGCTCACCAAGATTACCGATTTCAACGGTGCGCTTGCCGAGATGGATCATTTCGGCCTGCACCCCGCAGCGTTCTTTGCGGTGACCGTCATCGTCTTCGAACTGACGGCCTCTACGATGGTCGTCTCGGGTTTGCTGCGCTGGGCCGGCGCTCTCTCCCTTGCATGCTTTACCATCATTGCCACCTTCATCGCGCTGCGCTTCTGGGAAATGGCGCCGGGCATGGAGCGCATGATGGCAACCAACGCCTTCTTTGAACATCTTGGTCTTGCCGGGGCCTTCATCCTGGTTGCGGCATACGACCTCACAAAGGGAGCAGGCAAATGAGCGCGCCCAAGTCCTCCGGAGGCACGTTCGCGCCTCTTGCACAGCCCGTCTTCGCCGTCCTGTGGGCCGCCACAGTCCTCGGCAACACCGGAAGTTTTATGCGCGACGTCGCAAGTTCGTGGTTGATGACGGATCTTTCAGCTTCGCCCGCCGCCGTCGCCATGGTTCAGGCAGCTGGGACCTTGCCGATCTTCCTGCTCGCCATTCCGGCAGGCGTCCTCACGGACATCCTCGACCGTCGCAAGTTCCTCATCGCGGTGCAAATCCTGCTGGCATCAGTGAGCATCTCACTGATGGTTCTTTCGCAGACCGGTATGCTTTCGGTGAGCGCACTTGTGAGCCTGACCTTCCTGGGCGGCATCGGCGCCGCGTTGATGGGGCCGACCTGGCAGGCGATCGTTCCCGAGCTCGTAAAGCGGGAAGATGTGAAAAGCGCGGTCGCCCTTAACTCGCTGGGCATCAATATCGCCCGATCTATAGGACCGGCGGCTGGCGGCCTGCTTCTCGCCGCCTTCGGCGCGGGGATCACCTACGGCGCCGACGTCGCCAGCTACATCGTCGTGATCGCCGCTTTGCTCTGGTGGCCGCGCGCCAGGAAGACCAGCAACGCGCTTCAGGAAAACTTCTTCGGCGCCTTCCGTGCCGGCCTCCGGTACACCCGCTCCAGCAGACCGCTTCACGTCGTCCTTCTGCGGGCAGCGATCTTCTTCGCCTTCTCCAGCGCAGTCTGGGCCCTCCTTCCGCTGGTAGCGCGGCAACTGCTCGGCGGTGATGCCAGCTTCTACGGCATCCTCCTCGGCGCGGTCGGCGCAGGCGCGATCGGAGGGGCCCTCATCATACCGAGACTGCGCCAACGCATGGACTCCGACGGCCTGCTTCTGAGCGCCGCCATCGTTACCGCAGGCGTCATGGGAATACTTGCACTTGCACCGCCAAAGATCGTGGCGATCGTCGCGCTTCTCTTCCTTGGCGCTGCCTGGATCACCGCCCTGACGACGCTGAACGGCACGGCACAGTCCGTTCTGCCGAACTGGGTGCGCGGTCGTGGTCTGGCCATCTACCTCACCGTGTTCAACGGCGCGATGACGGCTGGCAGCCTCGGCTGGGGCGCGGTTGGTGAAGCCGTCGGCATCCAGTCCACCCTGCTTATCGGCGCGGCAGGTCTGCTTGTTGCTGGCTTCATCATGCACCGCGTGAAGCTTCCGGCAGGCGAAGCTGACCTCGTCGCCTCCAACCACTGGCCCGAGCCGCTTGTGGCCGAACCCGTCGCACATGACCGCGGCCCGGTTCTGATCCTGATCGAATACAAGGTCGAGAAGCATCACCGCACCGCTTTCCTGCACGCCCTCGATCAGCTCTCCCAGGAACGTCGTCGTGACGGCGCCTATGGCTGGGGCGTCACCGAAGACTCGGCCGACCCGGAAAAGATCGTCGAGTGGTTCATGGTCGAATCCTGGGCGGAGCATCTTCGGCAGCACCAGCGGGTTTCGAACGCCGACGCCGACCTGCAGGGAAAGGTTCTCGCCTATCATGCCGGCACGGACAAGCCGGTCGTCCGCCACTTCCTGACGATCAACCGGCCCGGCACGGCCTGAGAAGAAAGGGAGGCTGGTCTCCCGCCTCCTGCATAATTTCAAAAAAGGCAATTATCTCGAAACAATTGCTACAATTGTTGGCTCACGCGTTTCTGGTCAATATACGTTCATCAGACGAGCACGGGGGCGCAAATACCAGGCGCCGATCACCGAGAAACCGATATGACAATGAACGATCTTCCCGTGACGCGCCGAGGCGCCCTGCTCTCCGGAGCCGCCGCCGCTGCCGCCTTGGCACTCCCAGCTTCCCTTTCCCTTGCGGCAGATGCTGCTTCCACCCATCACTCCATCGAAGGAACAACGACCATGAACACTGTAACCACCAAGGACGGCGTCGAAATCTTCTATAAGGATTGGGGTCCAAAGGACGCCCAGCCGATCGTCTTCCACCACGGCTGGCCGCTGTCGTCGGACGACTGGGACGCGCAGATGCTGTTCTTCCTCCAGAACGGCTATCGCGTTGTCGCCCATGACCGTCGTGGACATGGCCGGTCGGCTCAGGTCTCCGAAGGTCACGACATGGATCATTATGCCGCCGACGCCTTCGCCGTCGCCGAAGCGCTCGACCTCAAGAACGCCGTCCATATCGGCCACTCGACAGGGGGCGGCGAAGTTGCCCGCTATGTCGCCCGACACGGCGGGCCTGCCGGTCGCGTTGCCAAGGCCGTGCTTGTCTCTGCAGTTCCGCCGCTCATGCTCAAGACCCCGGCCAATCCCGAAGGACTACCCCTCGAGGTGTTCGACGGCTTCCGCTCGGCGCTGGCCGCCAACCGGGCACAGTTCTTCCGCGACGTTCCGGCCGGCCCGTTCTACGGCTTCAACCGTGACGGCGCCACGGCCTCCGAAGGTGTGATCCAGAACTGGTGGCGGCAGGGCATGATGGGCAGCGCCAAGGCGCACTACGATGGCATCAAGGCGTTTTCCGAGACTGATCAGACGGAAGACCTGAAGGCAATCAGTGTTCCGACGCTGGTTCTGCATGGCGAGGACGACCAGATCGTTCCGATCGGCGACGCGGCGCACAAGTCTATCAAGCTTCTCAGGACCGGTACGCTCAAGACCTATCCGGGCTTCTCGCACGGCATGCTGACGATCAATGCCGACGTCCTCAATGCAGACCTACTGACCTTCGTTAGGGGCTGACGATCAGGAGGACGGGGGCTCCGAACCTCCGTCGTCTTTCTCTCTTCCCACGTGCTTGGACCTATCATGTCTCTGAATTCTTCCCTCGAAGCGCCTCTCTTCAGGGCGATGGAACTCACGTCCGATCTCGTCCTGAAGACGTTGCGGGCGGTGGACGACGAAGGACCGGAGCCGGATCGCACGCCGATCACTGCCGTGCAACTCGACGAACTGGTCCGCAGGGTCGAGCAGGAAGCGGCCGGCGACGATCTCTGGATCTTCGCCTACGGCTCACTGTTATGGCACCCGGGCTTCGAACCCACGGCAAGCGAACCCGCAGTCGCCCATGGTTGGCATCGGGCGTTCTCGCTTCGCATCCAGCGGCTGAGAGCGACAACTGACGCGCCGGGTCTCATGCTGGCCCTCCGGCCTGGAGGAAGCTGCTCGGGCGTCGTCCTGAGAATGTCGGCGAAGAACCGTGACGAGGATCTCCGCATCTTGCTTGCCCGCGAAATCCGGTATGCGGAAGTCAGCGACATGATGCGCTGGGTATGGGTTCGCACCCCTTCGGGAAGGCGGCGAGCGCTCACCTTCTGGGCAAGCCCGAAGGCATCGCCGCTGACGGAGAAGATTGCGCTCGAAGAGGCTGCCGCGCTCTTGGCACAGGCCTGCGGTCCCGCCGGTTCCTGCGCCGAATACCTCAGACGAACGGTCGTCGACCTTGCCGGGCGAAACATATACGACAGGAACCTTTGGCGGCTGCAGGCGCTGGTTGCCGCAAGACTGCGAGGCGAGGTTTAGCGGCAAGCTGCGTTCTGTCCGATCTAAACAGAGGCTCGTCCGGCCCGGCCGGGGTCGACAACAAAAAAGGTCGGGCGAAATCGCACCGGCCTTTCATTCGTCTTCCTATCCCTGCCAGTACATCCGTGCTCAAAGCCAGTAGACGAGGCATCGCGAGCGGCACTATCTTAAGCGCTCATCAACGATGCCGATGACCGATATCCAGTTGCGCAATCTGTTGATATCAAGGCGATGTCCCATCGTATTGGCTGTTGGGCTCGGCGCCGCTCCCTGGATTTCGCCGATAGTGCCCCAAACGCGCGGGCGAGAGCGAGTTCGGCGATGACGGGCGGCACCTTGAATCCGGTCATGTCACGTATCAAAAGACTCTTCCCATTCCGCCCCATGACCCAGCAGCGCCGACATTCGCCCGCACAGTAGCCCCCAGTCGAAATCGTCCCATCCCAGGTTCTTCTTTCCGTACTTCCGCTCCATGCGTCGGGCGGCTTTTTCGGCCGTATCAAAGACTGTTTTTTGCTCCGGTTTCAAAGGCCGCTCGCCGCTCTCGATCTGCTCGACCCACACCATGTGGCGGTTCCACCAGACTGCCCCAGAACTCGTTGTAGGCCGCCAGCATCGCGGCGTCGTTCCGGCGAAGGACGACGGGCCAGAACCACCCCTCCACCTCGCCGGAGGGAATCCATTCGACCTTGTCGCCCTCGTTCGTGTAGCCGATCGTGTGCCAATTAGGTCCCTTCTCGCCAGCACGCACCGGGTCATGAGTCTGGGCCTTCGTCCGGGAGATCCCGGATATGGTCTGTCTCTGCAGGTGTCGCAGTAAACGCCCTTAACCTGCTCGACAATGATTGTTTGGCCTCGGTACGGGAAATTGAGGTCGCTCGTGCGCATTCATTTTTCCTGATGCGCAGTAAAGACACTTCATCGAAAAACCTTCCTCTTGTCGACGTCTGAAGATGACCTTTCCCACCGCATCTTGGAAGCTCGGAAGCACGTCAATGAAAGTTCCGCGCCTTCACCTTCAACGTATCGATGTGCAGGTCCGGTATGAAGATGTCCCTCGTCTTCGTCGCAGCCTTGTCGCGATGATCCCCGCTTCCCGGAGATCCATGCGCGAACTCGTCCCCTCGCCCGGTCGGTATCTTCACGTCGAGATCGCGATCCGCTAGCGCCGAAAGGTCTCCGGACAGGTCGTATAGTTTCCGGGCGATGAGATGGACGACGTCTCCCTCACGCTGGATCTTGCCATAGATGCCCATCATCGACGCGCCGAGGACGATCCTTCGCTGCTTCTCGAAGAGCGTCGGCCACACGATGATGTTTGCCGGCCCGGTTTCGTCCTCCAGGGTGATGAACATGGTTCCCTTCGCGCTGCCCGGCTTCTGTCGCACGAGAACGAGGCCTGCGATCATGTGGAAGCGACCATCCCTCGCGTTCATGGCATCGGCGCACGTCACGATCCGGCGCGCCTCCAAGTCTTCTCGAAGGAAAGCGATCGGATGCTGCCGGAGCGTCAATCCGGCGTGCGCGTAGTCCTCGATGACGTTGTGGCCTTCGGTCATCTGCCGAAGTTCGACTTTCGGCTCCTGCTGCTCTGCGACGGCCTGCTGTTCACGTTCGGCCGCGGCCGCAAACAGAGGGAGAGGCTCGTCCCTAAGCGCTTTTATCGCCCACAGGGCATCGCGCCGCTCAAGACCGAAGGCCGGGAGAAAGGCGTCGGCCTCGGCGAGCTGGGTGAGCGCTTCGGCCGGAACCTCCGAACGACGCCAGACATCATCGATGGATTCGAAGGGGCGTTCCGCGCGAGCGGCGACGATCCGGGCGGCGTCGATGGTCGCGAGACCGGCCACCTGCCTCATTCCAAGGCGGACGGCATGCCGCTCAGTGCCGGCGATCTCCTCAAGCGTGCAGTCCCATCGCGAATGCTGGACGGATATCGGGCGGACCTCGACGCCGTGCTGGCGCGCGTCCCATATGATCTGTGCCGGAGCATAAAATCCCATCGGCAGAGAGTTCATCAACGCCGCCGCGAATGCTTCCGGGAAGTGGCACTTGATGTAGCAGGACGCGTAGGCGATCAGGGCGAACGAAGCCGCATGACTTTCTGGAAAGCCGTAACTCCCAAAGCCTTCGAGCTGCTTGAACGTGCGCTCGGCGAACTCCCTCGTGTAACCGTTGTTTATCATGCCATCGATGAGCTTCGTCTGGAACCGTGACACCCCGCCTGTGAACTTGAAGGTCGCCATGCTCTTGCGTAGCTGGTCGGCCTCGCCGCCCGTGAACCCAGCGCAGACCATCGCCACTTTCATGGCAGACTCTTGAAAGAGCGGCACGCCAAGCGTCTTGCCTAGGACGGCTTCGAGTTCCGGAGTCGGATATTCGACGGGCTCCTTGCCCTCGCGCCGGCGCAGATATGGATGAACCATGTCACCCTGTATCGGGCCTGGCCGCACGATCGCAACTTGAACCACGAGGTCGTAGAACGTGCGCGGCTTCAGGCGTGGCAGCATCGACATCTGCGCCCGGCTCTCGACCTGAAACGTGCCCAAGGTGTCGGCGCGCCGGATCATCGCATAGGTGGCACTGTCCTCTTGCTTCACCTTCGCGAGGTCGAGGTCCTCTCCCTTATGCTCGCGGATCAAATCGAACGCCTTCTGCATGCAGGTCAGCATTCCCAGCGCCAGGACGTCGACTTTCATCATCTTCAAGGCTTCGACGTCGTCCTTGTCCCACTCGATAACCTGCCGGTCTTCCATGCGCGCTGGCTCGATCGGAACGAGATCGTCGAGGCGCGAGCGCGTCAACACGAAGCCACCGACATGCTGCCCGAGGTGCCTGGGCGCACCCATTAGCTCGCGCGCGAGCTTCAAGGTCATCACGAGCCGGTAGTCGTTCGGATTGAGGTTGAGGTCGGTGACGTTCTTCTCGGTTATTTCTTCGGACCATGACCACAAACCGGACGACAGGGCCTTCGTCACATCCTCCGGCAGGCCCATGGCTTTGCCGACGTCGGCGATGGCCCTCTTCGCCCGATATCTCGTAACGGTGCAGACGAGCGCGGCCCGGTCGCGGCCGTAGGTCTTGTAGATCCACTGGATAACTTCCTCACGACGTGCGTGCTCGAAATCGACGTCGATGTCCGGCGGCTCGTTTCTCTCCTTGGAGACGAAGCGTTCGAAGAGGAGGTCGTTGGTCTCCGGGTCGATCGAAGTGATGCCGAGGATGTAACAGATCGCGCTGTTCGCCGCACTTCCCCTGCCCTGGCAGAGGATGCCTTGGCTCCGCGCGAACCTGACGATGCTGAAAACCGTCAGAAAATAAGGCGCGTAATCCATCTCCTTGATGAGATCGAGCTCATGCCGGACGGCGCGGAGGACCTTTTGAGGCAGGCCCTCGGGGTATCGGTCGGGGATGCATTCGCGGACATAGTGCTCGAGAGACTGCTGGGCATCCATGCCGTCGACAATGGCTTCCTCCGGATATTCGTAGGTCAGCTCCTCGAGGCTGAACTTGCATTTTTCGACGATCTCCATCGACCGTGCAAGCGCTTCAGTGTAGCGGGGAAAAAGCCGTTCCATCTCTTCCGGCGGCTTAAGAAAGCGGTCGGCGAATCTCTCCCTATCGAATCCAACCTCGTCGATGGTCGTTTTCTCCCGGATACAGGTGACGACATCCTGGAGCTGCCGCCTGCTCGGTACATGGAAGAGGACGTCGTTGGTCACGACGGTTTTCACCTTGTGCCGCACGGCCATGTTCGACAGCTCGTGAAGCCGCATCTGGTCGTTCGGCCGACGCCGGAGACAGAGCGAGACATAGGCGCGGTCGCCGAAGACGTCCTTCATGCGCCGGAGCTGTACGGCGCAAAGGTCGTCCGGCATGTCAGGAACGAGGATGCCGATCAACCCCTCGGCGTAGAGCGGAATGTCGTCCCAGTGCAGGATGCAGTTGTTCTTGCCGCCCCTGCCCTTGCCGAGGGTAATCAGCCGCGTCAGTCGGGAGTACGCGGCCTTGTCAGTCGGATAGACGAGGACGGACATGCCGTCCTGCAGATCGAGCCGACATCCGACGACGAGGCGCAGACCGGTCGCCCGAGAAGCCTCAAGAGCGCGGACGATCCCGGCGAGAGAGTTGCGGTCGACGACGCCCAGTGCCTCGATGCCGAGTTCCTTCGCAATCGCAAACAGTTCGTCCGCCGAGGATGCACCGCGGAGGAAGGAAAAATGGGTGGTGGTTTGCAGCTCTGCGTACCGCATCAGGCGAAGATCCCGTGCATGAACCATTTATGGGAGCCGGTCTCCGGATCGACGCCGTCGCCGGCGCGATAGACCCAGAACCGCTCGCCCTGTTCGTTCTCGATCATGAAGTAGTCGCGGACTGCCTCCAGCTCTGCCGGACGCCGCCACCACTCGCCGAAAATACGCTCTGGACCGTCAGCCCGGAGGACCTTGTGGCGCTTCCCGCGCCAGGTGACGCTTCGCGGAGGGTGGTCTGGCATCAGGGCGATCGCCTCGATCACCTCGGGCCGGTCCAGCAACCTGACAGGCCGACGCCAGTGGCCGACCCAAGTCTCCTTGGTGGATTCCGCGACGGGGGAGATGCGCTGCACGCTGCGCTCGGGAACATCGGACGCGAAAGGTGCCATACGGTACACGCGCTGGCCCCTGTTCCCGAAGATGTCGATCAAAGGGGTGATGTCGGTGACCTCTTCCTCAACGAGCGAAGATACGCGCTGTTCTTCCAAGAGGGGCTCGGCCGCGGCCGCGACCAGAACGAGACGTTCGATACCGAAACCGGGTTCGATCTTCTCCGTACGATCGCGGAATAGCTTCGTGAGCCACGCGACGTCCCTTGCCGGCTTTGCTGTTCCGGCCCTGATCACCTGTCTGGTGTTGTCGACCTTCTCGACGAAGAGATCGGCCCGTCGCACGCCGAGGCCGCGCTTCTCGAGTTCGCCGACGAGCTGGACGACGAGGCGTCCGACATACTTGTTGATCGTTTCGGCCGCGCCGATGGGCTCCTGAAAATTCCGCGAGACCTGGACGGTCTCGGCGGTGCGGATCGGATCGATCGGTTCGGCCATCACCCCGCGGATCTGGTCGAGGCGACGTCCGACCTCCGGGCCGAACCGGAGCGCTAACGGCGCGCGCGGCGTATTCGCCAGTTCGCCGATCGTCTGGAAGCCCAGTACACGAAGATCGGCGACGATCTTCTCGGGCAGTCGCAGCAAAGAGATCGGCAGCTTCTCGACGGCCCGAAACGTTTCGCCGGAAGGGATGATGACAGTCTCACGCCTGATCGCCCTCGCGCACGCGTGCGCGGCACCCCAAGTATCGGCGATGGCGACACGCGCCGTCAGCTTCTTGGCGTGGAAGCTGTTGAAGATCTTCGTGACCATCGGCAGCTCGCCGCCCTGAAGATGGTCTGCGCCCTCCGTATCGAGAACGAGACCATCGAACCCGTCGACGGCGACGATGGGCGAATAATGTTCGAGCGCCCAGAGCGCGATCATGTCCAGCCGTCTGGCGTCGGCAACCGGGTCGGCGTTGACCAGCATGAGGCCGCGGAAGAGCGCCTGCGCCTTCGCGGTAGGCATGCCCACTCGGACCCCCAACTTCTTCGCCGCGGCGTCGGCTGCGGATACCCAGCGCTTTGCACCTCTCCGGGCTATCACGGCGATGGGCTGCTCCTCAGGAATTGACGGATCGTCGCGGCGTATCCTGTCGGTCGCCAGATCTGGAAGATATATGGACACGACCCTGCTCATCACATGCTCCTACGCAAAACTCAGCACACTCTCCCGCTTTTACTCGCATCAACTCCAGAAACCATCGCGCCCGGCCAACGCCGGGAACCGGCAGGACTTCCGACGGAAGGACGCTCACTCGCCATCGTGTCGTTGCCGCGGTCGGCTGGCCGAAGTCGTTCGCTTCCGTCTGCCGCCTCCATCGTCGCACCACGATGCCCATCGTCCCAGTCCGCTCGGCGGCAAGCTGCAGACGACGGGAGGCGACCATCGGCAGGCGGACAAGCTCCCCGACGACGGCGCCCAGACCGCCGAATGAGAGGGCCTCCTCCATCGAGGCCAGTACGTCCTCTTCCTTCCCTGCTTCCACGAAGATCACCCGGTTCGGATGTAGGCCGACCTGGGTGAGTGCCGGCAGAAACAGGTCCGGGCGCGTCAGGCACCAGACGACAGGTCCCTTTGTTCGAGCAGCGATCCCCGCCGCGAATAGAGCAGCGGCTGCACCATCGACGGTACCGGATCCACCACCGGCGAATTCATGCAGCGCGCCGTAGGCCAGCCCGCCGCCAGGAAGTACGCCGTCGATCTCCGGCGCACCGAACGGAAGGCAGATTCTCGCCTTGGCAGCGCCTCCCTCCAAGGCGGAGACGCGTTCGCGCAGGTCTGCAAGGACTGTCTCGCGAGCAGCGGACATCGATCACGAATCCTTCCGAAATCGCGGTGAAAATTCACGACATCATGTCGCTGAAAACTTGTACGTTCCTCTTCTGTTCCATCCACAGAACGGCGTCAAGATGACTCGATATCGAGGAATCTAGTCCTAGGATTAGCAAGATCTCAGATTCGCTGAGCGGAATCAAAATCGTAGCTATGGCCCTCTGCAGCCGGCTTGCTCAAAAATAAATTTGTGAGAGCTAGCGCCTTGCCTCTGGGACATTGATCAGATAGTCAGCCGCCGCTCGACACGTAGCGGCAGCTTGGAGAGGGTATGGGAAGACGACAGCCGAAGCCCGATAACGAAGGCGGCCCCACCTTGAAGGATGTCCGCCTCGCGGTGATGGAAGTGGATTGCACGCTCTGCGACCGTCGAGGTTCGCTCGACCGGAAGGCGCTTGTCGCGCAGTTTGGTGCAGGCATGAGTTTTAAACGGCTCCGGCGTCGCGTGGCCATGGGCTGCGCGCGGATGTGCCATCCCCAAGGCGACAGTTGCGGGACAAGATTTCCATGCCTTGATACGGAATACTCGCTGCCGCCTAAGTCCAGCTAGAAGGAATTCAAGGCGCCCGCCTCGTCCCCAGCCAGCCGCGGTCTGACCTCATGAAGCAGAACCGGACGTGCTCGGCTCCGGATATGTCCAGATGCTCAAGCGTCAAAAGTTCGACTCGAACCGGACAGAAGCGTTCGAACGGCGATCTGTCGTCCTTCTCGTTGTCGTCATAGAGCCTCCCGTCAGAATGCATCCTTGCGCCAGGTGAGAAGGGTTGATGGAACGTCCTGCGCGTTGCCTCGCTGAGCTTGCTCCAGTGCTCTGCAAGCTCGGAATGGTCGCCCACGGTGTTCGCGATACCGGTCATACGAATTTGTACTCGGCTCGTCGCATCGTAACCTGCCAACGCCACGTGGGAACTGTGTCTAAGGATGTCGTCCATCTTCGGCGATCTGACATCCGTGACGTAGTAGATAGCGCCATCGTTTCGATAAGCCCGCCTAAGGACGATAGTGCGGACTTCAGGCTGCATCCTCTGGTTGATGGTTGCGACCTGTAGGAAATTGAATGGGCTGCCCGCTGTCGCCCCTGCTTCCAAGGCCTGCCATGTTCGATCGAAGGCGGCCCGACAACGAGGATCGCGGTCAATCCGGTCATCGTCGGTGAGAATGTCGACGAACATCCGAATCCCTCCAGCTGCATAAACGGCGACGATGGCTCAGCCAGAAACGGACGTCAACGTCACGTGGAAGCGTACCGGGCTAATGCTTTCGCTCCTCCGATCACCAATCGCCGAGAACCGGAACATTCTCCTACGGCGCCCGTTCGCTTCCCACCTACAAGGAGGAGCATGATCATGACCCAACTATACAATGAAGGCGCACCGAGCATTGCGGGCGGACGCGCCAAGAGCACTCTTACGGCATTCTTCGACAGCAAGAGGGAAGCTGAGACGGCGGTCGAGCGACTGAAAGCCGCTGGCGTGGTCGATGTGCGTCTTATGCCAGGATACGAAGATGATGCCGGAGGTACCTTGGCAGCAGCAAAGGGATCCAGCTTCTGGTCAAAGCTTGGAGACTGGTTGTTTCCGGACGATGACCGTGACGTATATGCGGAGGGTCTTCGGCGCGGCGGCGTCCTCGTTTCCGCGTCCGTTGACCCGGCAAAATACGACACGGCGCACGACATCCTTGACGAGGAAGGCTCCATCGACATGGACGAGCGTGCCGATCTCTGGAGGACGGAGGGTTGGACTGCGGGGAGCAGCGCGCAGCAGTCCGCAGCATCCAGCGAAGACGCGTTCCAGCCTGATCCAAACACGGGAGCCGGCCGCTACGCGAGGAGCACGCAGGCAACGTCGCCGCGCGTGCGTGGATACGATTTCATTGACGATCTGCCAAGCGACATTGTCGACGACGTGATCCCGACCGGCCATCAACGCAACCCGTCGGAGGGAGACAGGCCTCTCGACGATCGTCTGTCTCAGAGCCAGTCTATCGACGGGATGCAGCAGAGTCAGTCGCTGCCGAGATAGCTGCTGAATTGATCGACGACGCCGGGACGACATTGTTGCGCGGCATCGGCGTCGTCTGTTTTTGATTTTCTGGCTCGTGCAGTCCTATCAGGCTTGTAATCCGCGTCGCGTCCGTTGGCCGGACACGGACCGCAAGGAACTGGTTCTCCTACCTGCATAAACTGCTACTTGCGCGAAAGCACGACTGCTTCGCTGATTATCGGCGGCGTCGTAACGGATCTGATTTCGAGAACTGTGACCCGAAACGCGGCTGCGACGACAGCGCTGTATGTCGACAGCATCATTGCGCCGATCCTCCCTGACCTCAGCGCGGACGCCACGATTGAGGAATCGGTCGAGCGCGTCCTTGATGAGACCTTGAGCCAGGGTGCGCTCGGACGGCGGCTCGTATCCTTCAGGCTGTGGCGAGCGGACGGGACGATCCTCTATTCGAACGATAAGAGCCTAACTGGTCGGGTCGTTCAGCCTAGCGCGGACCGGATCGCAGCTTTCCAAGGGCAGTTAATCGGTCATTTCGATGAGGTCGACGACGAGGAAAGTACCGCCGAACGTGCGATCGGCGAGCCTATTCTGGAAATCTACAATCCTGTGCTTCAACCATTGTCCGGGGAGGTGGTGGCTGTCGCGGAATTTTATGAGCGAGCGGCCGATCTGCAGCAGAGCCTAAGCCGCGCCCGGACGACAACATGGATGATGGTTGTCCTGGCGACGCTGTTCATCTTCTCTCTGCTTTCCTTCATCGTCATACGGGCGAGCCGCACCATCCGAAATCAAAGAAAACTTCTGGGCAACCAGGTGAGGGAGCTGACGAATCTTCTGGCCCAGAACCGTGAACTCGGTGCGCGGCTACAGAAGGCTTCGCTCAATACCTCGACGCTGAACGAACATTTGCTAAGAAAGATCGGCGCAGACTGCACGACGGTCCGGCTCAACTTGTGGCCTATGCTTCCCTGAGGATTGACAGCGAAAGGATACTCGACGCAGCCCTGCCCCGTGAAGTCCGCGAGAGCGAGGTCCAGACGATCAAGAAGAGCCTTCAGGAAGCGATGCACGAAATCAGAAGCATCTGTCGAGGGCTCGTACTTCCGGAAATCGAGTTGTTATCCGGCGTGCAGGTAATCGAACGCGTCGTGGCGGCTCACTAGGAACGGACAGGAACCGGTGTCGACGTCATCGCCGAAGGTTGCGAGTGCAGTCTATCGCTGCCCGATAAGATATGCATCTCTAGCTTCGTCCAGGAAGCGCTCAACAATAGCTGGAAACATGCTGGTGGTCGGAACCAGCGCGTCGAACAGACCTGTAGGGACAGTCTCATCATGATCTCCGTCGCCGACGACGGTGGGTCTGGCTTGAGACTCGATCAGCTTGAGTCCTTTAGCGGCCTTGGCCTCACCGGGCTACGGGAGCGGGTGAAGAGCATCGGTGGGCGGTTTGAGATTAAATCCTCACCGAATGGGGCGGAGCTCAAGATGTCGCTGAATGTCAACGAAACCGAAATAGCGTAGGATCGTGGTGAATTAATCCAGAAGGGATCGAATCCTTTCTCGATCGGAAGCAGTAGCCGGTCGATCCACGATCGTCCGTCCCCGATTATCCCGCATGACGTACCTGTCTTGAAAAAGCTGTTCGCGGATTCCGGAACGATGGCGTACTTCGACACCTTTGTCCCCAACCGTCACAGTATCTCCGGTGCGGGCGTTGACGCCATTCGATCTGCCGACATCGCCAGAGGAAGGCGAAGACGTGCTGCCCCCTCTTCCGCCACCGGTCGCACCGCCGTTACCGCCACCGTTACTGCCACCATTGCCGCCGCCATTACTGCCACCATTGCCGCCGCCGTTACCGCCACCATTACCGCCGCCATTGCCGCCACCGTTACCATTTTGAGCGGACGCGCTGACCGCAGACAACCCAACCACGGCTCCGGCAGCAGCGGACGATATGAATTTAAGGATAAACTTTCGTCGGGTATTCATGGCAACCTCTACACAAAAACCTTACAAACGACATTACGCGTACTACGTTGTGTCGGATCTCCAAGTAATGAAGCGGCTACCCGCACAAGGATTTGCAGGCTATCAGACTAAAGTGCTGGCAGACTTCGCTTCATGTTACGGAGAAACGCTACCAGCTTGTCTGTGGTCACTAAGCGCGACGAGGTCACAGTCTCCCTAAACGAAAATGCCAGGGCGGATGATGCTGCCCTGGCATTTCATCAGCGCATGCAGATCAAGTTAATTGATAACCTGAATAACCTTGCGCGAGGACGGCTCGACAATCACACGCTGCTTGTTGACGATCGCGTAGCTGTACTTCGGGTTTTCCGGAACCTGCTTGATCACGACGGTCGAAGGCAAAGCCTCGCCGACAACCACCTTCTCCTGAACGACGACAGGATCCGACGGCATCGGAGCTTCGCGGACATAAGTTACGACGCGCTCCGGCGGCGGATCGATTGCGGTGCCTGCCACAGCGCCGACGACGCCGCCCACTGCTGCCCCGACCGGGCCGCCCACGATGGCGCCGGTTACAGCGCCGCCCGCCGCACCGTTGACAGTCGACTGCTGGGCGAATGCGCTACCTGCTGCAAGGACAACACCAGCAGCAATGACAATGCTTTTCATGGACATGATCGTTCTCCTTTGATGGCTTCGATGTGCCGACAAAGAAACAGGAATGAGACGTTTATGTTCCTACGCGGGCCTTTAGTCCCAGCTCACGTAAGGCTTTGGTCGGAAAGGATTTGAGTACTCCTCTCGACTGCCTGGGACTTTGGTCCGGGATGCCTCCGACTGAAGCCCCAATCCCGGAACAATGCCTGCCCGATCCGGTTCCAATGCCGCTTTCAACAAGCATCCTTTCAACAGATCAGGAGGAAACGAATATGAGAATACAGCTTTTTACTGTCACCGCCTTCGCCTTCATCGCCGGTTCCAGCATGGCGATGGCCCAGGCCGTCGTCATCGAACCGCAGCAGGAGACGGTGATCAAGGAGTACGTCACCAAGCACAAGGTAAAGACTGTCGAAGTTCCGAACGTAAAGATCGCCGTCGGCGCAGCGCTTCCGGAAACGGTCGAGCTCCATACGATCGATGCTCCAAACGTCACCTACAGATACGTGAACGTCAACGGAACGACGGTGCTTGTCGACCCAGGCACCCGCAAGGTGGTTCGCGTCATCGATTGAGGCCGCACACGTAACACTGACACGGTATCAAGAGCCTGAAAGGACAGAGATGAAGATCATTACGAAGACCACACTGGCAGCGGTACTGCTGGCAGGATCCACGCTGTCGCCGCTTCCGTTGCTCGCCCAGGATGCGGCCAACCAGAAGCTTGTTCCGCCGGGGCAGACCCAGCAGGACAATCAGGTCAAAGGCTCGGCCTCGGTCGACGGTAGCGCCCAGATGAAGCCCCAGTCCGGCTCGGCGGATGCAGGCGCCAAATCCGATGCTCGGATCAAGCCGCAGTCTGGTTCCCCAGAGGCCGCGGCCAAGGCCGACGTCCAAGCCAAGCCTCAGAGCGACCAGGCGCAGTTCGACCAGATGAACAAGCCCGGGTCTGCAAACAAGTCCGGCGACACCGCTGCGGCTGGTCAGGCCGACCCGAAGCTGAAGGCCAATTCCGACAGTGCCTCTTCCGGTAAGCCGTCGACCGACAACAAGGACTCAACTGCGGCCACCAGCCAGCCAGAGTCGAAGGATTCGCAGACTGCACAAGGCAAGAACGAAACAGGTGCAACCGACGCCCGCAAGGCTGACACGGCGCAAGGCGCCGTGACTGAGACCAACGAGCGCAAGCCCAACTCCGCCTCGGCAGATCGCCCGTCGAACGAAATCACCGGAAGCATCAACATCTCGACCGAACAAAGGACCGAGATCCGCAACGTGATCGTCGAGAACAAGGTCGAGACGGTAAAGCCGACCTTCAGCGTGTCTGTCGGCGTCGCGGTCCCGAAGACAGTCAAGCTGCACCGCCTGCCTCCGAAGGTCGTCGAGATCGTGCCGCAGTATCGGACTTACGAATACTTCGTGCTAGCCGACAACCGGATCGTCATCGTCGAACCGTCGACCTACGAGATCGTATACATCCTGGTCGTGTGAGGGCGATCTCGATGTGCCGGGCGCGGCCGTCTGCCTCCCGCAGGCGGCCGTCGCTCGTCAGGCCGCTATCGACGATTCGACTTGGCCCATGGCGGCAAGCGTGTGATCCAGCGCGCCCTCAAGCTCGGCAAGGAGTAACTGATCGACTGTAGCGCCCGAAGCGAGCATTGTCTCGATCCGCTGGCAGATCGATGCCGCTCTCGCAGCACCTGCGCTGGAGCAGTTCGACTTCAAAGCGTGAATAAGCCGCTTCCCCTCCGGACCATCGGAGAGGATTTCAGCGGCCGCCACGCGATAGGCATCGAGCGCGCTTGCTCGAAACATCGCGAAGACCTTGCTGCGAATGTCCGCTCCAGTGCTCGTGCGGATGTTTTCGAACATCGCCATGGTCTCACTCGACAGAAGCGGCTCTTCCTCTTCGACCTCGACCGATACTTTGCTATCCGGTTGATCCCCTAACTCCAGATCCTGGAAAACTTTCGCGAGCTGAGCGATATTGAAGGGCTTGGCGAGATAACCGGTCATGCCCGCGTCTTTCCAGTCGCCGCTCTCCTTGCCCATGAGATGTCCGGTCAGCGCGATGACGAGAGTTGGCGACCGTGCCGCCTCCGCTTCAAAGGCGCGGATAGCCTTGGTCGCCTCGAACCCGTCCATGCCGGGCATGGAGCAGTCCATGAATATGACGTCGTAGGGTTTGACACGGACCTGCGCGATCGCATCCGGACCAGACTCGGCGAGATCGGCCTGGACGCCGAACGTCTTGAGGGCTTCCGCGAGAACCTCACGGTTTACGGCCACGTCGTCGACCGCTAGCACCCTGAGATGACGAAGGTTGGGAATATCGCTCGTGCCGTTGTCCCGACGGTCAAGGTCGACGATTGAGAGATCACCGTCCTCTATGGCTGCACAGACGAGGTCGAAGACAGATCTAGTGACTGGAAGAGGAACTTCTACGTTTACCGAAAGGCCGTCCGGAATAAACACTGACGTGGCTGCAAAAGGCCGGAGAAGGATGATAGGCGTCCCCGGCATGACATTGGAAAGATCGTAAGACGTGCCTGCCCGAATGAGGACGGCCCTGCAAGCGACGCCCGCCTCATCGAGAACGGAAATTCCCCGTCCTTCCAAGGCCTGCACGACAGATCGGCGCGTCACGGCGTCATCGTCGAACAGAGCAACCGCAAGTCCTTGGCGCACTGGGAGCCGATGCGCTGGTTTGGTGGTCTTGAACGGAACCGATACGATGAATTGCGACCCGTTACCAACTTGGCTTTTGACCTGGATCCTCCCCTTCATCAACTCTGTCAACTGTTTGGAGATCGACAGGCCAAGACCGGTTCCGCCGAACTTTCGCGTAATGCTGGAGTCGGCCTGCGAGAAGCGCGTGAAGATCCTGCCAATCTGGTCGGACGCGATGCCTATCCCCGTGTCCTCAACGGTAACAACGATCTGACCGTCGTCGGCGAGTTCCACCTTTATCGACACGCCTCCGGTTTCGGTAAACTTCAAACCGTTGTTCACAAGGTTGCTGACGATCTGTGTCAGGCGGACGGGATCACCGAGGACTTTGATCGGCACGTTGGGCGAGATGAAGATAGCAAGCGACAGCCCCTTCTCCCGCGCCCGCTCAGCGAAGAGACAGGCGACGTCCTCGATCACGGAGTCGATAGAAAACTCGATTTCCTCGAGTTCGATCTTTCCAGACTCGATCTTCGAGAAGTCGAGGATATCGTTGATGATGTGAACGAGGTTCTTTCCTGACCGTGTGATGATCTCCGCGTATCGTTGATGTCTTGGTGACAGTGGCGCCGCCGACAACATTTCGGCCATGACCATCATGCCGTTCATCGGGGTGCGGATTTCATGGCTCATCGTCGCAAGGAATGTCGACTTGGCCGCATTTGCCGCGTCTGCTTCATCCTTGGCAACTCTTAGCTCAACCGTTCGCGCGTCGACCGTTTCCTCCAGCGTCTCGCGATGCTGTTGGAGGAGACGATCACGCTCGTCGATATGCCCGAACATCTCGTTGAAGGCATCGACGAGGACCCCGACCTCGTCGTTGCGCTCTTTGTCGAGACGGCGCCTGAGATCGGACCTTTGCCCGATGTCGATGAACTGGTCCGTAAGATCTCTGAGTGGCCGGATCACGCGGGCAACGTTGAGCCTTGCCAGGTATGACGTTGCGCCGACGAGCAGGCCGCCGAAGAGGGCTGAGTAGAGAGCGGCGTCGAGGTACCGGTCGAGCAGGCCCTTCGCCTCCGCACGCATGAGGACCGATCCGACGGGGACCCCCGCATTTCTGACGTCGGCCGTAACCTCGATCTTCGTGGGGATCTCCCACCAAGCGTTGTTCTCTTTGCCAACAAGGCGGGCGCCACCTCCAATCTCAGCGACCACGCGCCCGGCCGGATCGAGCGCCGCGACGTAGGCCACCTCTGGCAGGTTGCGGACACCTCGGATGACCTCGAGTACCTTCCGCGCGTCCTGTTCGGCCACACCGTCGCTGGCAGCAGCGGCAAAGGCGAAGGCCGCAGCCTGGTAGCGCGACGTCTCCGCCTGCATCGACTGTCGAAAGTCTACGACGAGGAACCCGCCTACGCTGACACTGATGCCCGTCGCCACTGCCGCGATGACAATTTGCGATATGCGAGTCGAGATCGGACGGTCGAGCTTCATTTGGATCCTCTTTTTAAGCAGGATCGCAGAAACTTCTTAACCAAGCGGAATGGAACAATGTTCAATACTCACGTTTGTACGATTTCGCACTGACAAGAAGTAACAGGTTCTTATTCATTCCGGTATCTTCTCCATATCAGGAGACCTGCATGAAACATTCCCTGAGCTGCCTGATTGTCGATGACGACCCGATGTATGCCATGGTGGCCTCTAGCATCTTGTCCACACTTACCTCTGGACCAGTGCGAACCGCGCCGAACGGACGCGCTGGGCTGGCTGCGTTGTCAGGTGATGCGCCCGAAACGGATCTCGTCTTTCTTGACCTCAACATGCCGGATCTTGACGGCTTGGCGTTCATGCGCGGAGCGCACGAGGCGGGTTACGCAGGCAACATCGTCATTTCCAGCGGAGAAAGCCCGGCAGTGCTTCGTTCCGCCGAGGCCATGGGAAAATTGCTGGGTATCTCGGTCCTTGGGGTCCTTCGGAAGCCCCTGACGCTGGATGGTGTCGCAGCGATGCTCGCGAAGTCGGAGGAGACGCGGGCGCCATCGTCGACAAGGCTTGGAGCTCTAGTTGGCAAGGACTTCGAACTGACACCGTACTACCAACCTCAATACGATCTCGCGACGCTCAAAGTTGCAGGTTTCGAATCCCTGATCCGCTTGACTGCGAGGGACGGTCGCATTCACGGACCGTCGGAACTCTTTTCGTCGGTTAGCGGAGTAGAGGATCTGACAACTGTCTCCCTGGAGATTGCCGCAAAAGTCATGCGCGACTTCCAGACCTGGCCCGTTGTCCGGGCCCATGCCGATGTATCGATAAACTTCGATGCCTCCGTGCTCGAGCAGCCTTCCGTGGTCTCCCACCTTCAACAAGCAGTGGTTGACCTGAGCCTCGATCCTCATATCATTTGTCTCGAAGTTACGGAGAAATCCCTGCCCAAGGATCCCTCCCGGCTCGTGGAAGCTCTGACCCGATTAAGAATGACGGGCTTCAAGCTCTCGCTTGATGACTACGGTATGGGGGCGTCGAGCTTCGAGCTACTGCGGCTCTGTCCGTTCTCCGAGATCAAGGTCGACAGGTCGATCATCGAGGCATGTCCACGTGATAATGTGACACGCAAGTTCCTGCATGCCGTCGCAGGACTTGCCCGCGACCTGGAACTGGTCTCTGTCGCTGAAGGCGTCGAAAACCAAGAGGAACTCTCCGAAGTTCGTGCCGCAGGGATGGACCGCGTGCAGGGCTTTCTCTTCTCTCGACCGGTGCCTCCTCAAGCAGTTCACGAACTGATGAACCGTCCTAAGGCATGTTTCGCATGATTGAAGCTTCATTGCTCCCGGTTCTGCGCAGGCTCTTGGAATGCACACGTGGTCATATGGCCATGATGACTGGGATCCTGGCGCCGATGTTGATTGGCGTCGCGGGCGGCGCGATAGACGTAAGCGCATTCATGACTCACAAGACGGACCTGCAGGACATCGCCGACGCCTCGGCTCTTGGTGCGGCAAAGGAAGCATCTCTGAACGGCTGGTCGACCTCCGCTGCCGTTGCGATCGTTAACGGCTACCTCGAAGCGCATAAACGTTCTGGGGCCGAGGGTACGGTCGCTGCCAAGGTCGAAGTGGATCCCTTTAAGAAGCAGGTCACGGTGACCCTGGAGCAGGACCACCACCCATATTTCGTTGTCGGGTATTTCGTTGGAAGCCCGCAGATCCGGGTGTCATCGGCGGCTCAAACCAATAATAATACCAACATCTGCGTCATCGGGCTTGAGAAGGCTGACGCGGCAACGGTGTCGCTGGAGACAAATGCGGCGATCTCGGCACCAAAATGCTCTGTTTACTCAAACTCTCTGAGCACAAGCGGTCTCACATCAACCGGAAACGCCAACCTTGTTGCCCAACTCGCCTGCTCAGCCGGCGGTTTTGCCGGAGTGTCGAGAAACTATAACTACCAGAACCCTTTAACCGATTGCCCGGAAGTTGCCGACCCTCTTGCCTCTCGCGCTCCACCATCCGTCGGCTCTTGCCGGGAGACGGATGCCGACTATCAGCACTTCGTCGGAAATCTCCAGCCGGGGGTCTACTGCGGTGGCCTGACCATTCGCGCGTCGTCGGACGTATTCCTAAAGCCTGGTATATACATCATCAAGGACGGCCCACTGGTCATCGAATCCAGTTCTGTCGTTGAGGGCAAAGGAGTGGGCTTTTATTTTACGGGAAAAAATGCCGGCATGTTATTCGGAAGCAGCTCACAGGTCGACATCGAAGCCCCGGTCACTGGTCCGCTTGCCGGCCTCGTGACCTTTCAGGATCGCGCATCCGCTGAGACCGATTTCGTCATCACCAGCAACAAGGCTAGAAAGTTGCTCGGGACGATCTACCTCGCCAACGGCAATCTGATCGTCGACGCCAACAACAAGGTCGCCGACGCGTCAGCATATACAGCCATCGTGGTCCGGCGGCTTCGCCTCTCAAAGGGCCCGAACCTTGTCCTCAACACCGACTACAACAAGACGCTGGTTCCCGTTCCTGAGGGCGTCGGACCGCAAGCGACGACCGTCCATCTCCTCTATTGAGGAAATCGAACACGTCTTGCTGTCATGATGGACAACTTTCCCTGCGAGCCACCTCGCTCACGGAGCACGCGTGGCGACCTGTTCCTCAGGGATGAAGACCCGGCTGGTGGAAGTGCGCCCCGCGTCATGCATGAACACGAGGGCTGCGATCATCGCCGCCATAAGCAGCATAGTGCCGACTACCGGGAATGCCATCACCCGTTCCTTCTGTAATGATCTTGCCGTCCAATGAGCGGCCGTAATTGAACGGCCGCTCACAAGATCCTCATTGCTGCGAAAGCACCGAGTTGTTGCTCGTGGTGCTCTTCATCGGCTTCTGGCCCGGCACATGCGACATAGTCCGCGTGCTGCTTTCCAGCTCGCCGTCCCGCACCCGCGTCTTCGTCTGGGACTTGCTGAACGTACCCTTATCAATGGCCTGCGCCTTCGACTGGGCCCTGAGCTGGTTGGGGTTCTCGTTTACCTTCGTCTGGCTCTTTGCCTTGCCGTCTGCCGTGGCCGCGCTACCGCCGGACGCGATGGACGAAGTCGTTCCATCATCGGTGGCGCAAGCGCCTGCTGTCCCTAAAGTACTTGCCGACGTTCCGCCTGCGGCGGCACTTCCCCCGGAACCGACCGTTCCTGTGGCATTGCAGCCCTGAGCGTAGACGGGAGTGACCGAAAGCGCAGCCGCGACTGCCAATCCGGAGAAAAGAACATTCCTTTTCAATTTAGGTCTCCTCACTTGCTGGGTTTGGTGACGCTGCATGTACCGTCGGAACGTCGGGTCACGACCGAGCCGTCCGGACGCGTCAGGCTGGACATCGAAAATGCCTGATTGCCTGCAGTCCCTGTCGTGACCGACGATCCCGCACTCGCCGACGCTGAACCACTTCCAGAATTCATGGTCGTGATCTTGCCGTCGATGATCGTCGAGGACGTCACGCCGCCGTTGCCGGCTGTGATCGAAGTGGATGTTCCGCCTGCCGTGGAAGTGCCTTCGAGTACCGTGCAGGTCGTTCCATCGTCGAGCTTGATCGTCTCGGCGGCGAGCACTTGCCATGCTATGCAGACGATTAGGAACAAAGGAAGGGCGAACGCCACCGTCTTCAGTTTGGACAATGATGTCATGTTTCATCCTCCAGGATGATGGTCGACCGCTATCTGGAGCGGCCCACCATTTGAGTTAGCAGGAGCCGCCTTCCTTCTTGACCTGGCCGGTAGGACACTTCTTGTTGCTCACATCGTCCTGGGCGGCACCCGCTGCGCTACCGCCTGTACCGACAGAGCTGCTGGACTTTCCGCCGCCAGCAGAAGTGCCGCCGGTGCCAAGCGTCGATGCCGACCCGGAGCCGGAACCGGATCCCGCCGCAGAGCCACCCGTCCCTACGGAGCTGCTGGACTGACCGCCGCCCGCGGAAGTGCCGCCTGTCCCAAGCGTCGAGGCGGAGCCTGAGCCGCTACCGGAGCCAGCGGCCGAACCGCCCGTGCCGACAGAGCTGCTCGAAGTGCCGCCGCCTGCCGATGAGCCGCCAGTCCCAAGCGTCGACGCCGAACCAGAGCCGCAGTTGGCACTACCGGGGGTGCAATCCGAACCGGAGGACGATCCACCTGTCCCCACGGTGCTGCTCGAGGAGCCACCTCCAGCGGTCGTGCCACCGGTGCCGACGGTGCTGCTGGACTGAGCGTATGCCGTCATTGTGGTGCCAGCCAGAAGGGCTGCGGCAAGAGCCGCGCAATTGAAGATCCTCATCTCTAACTCCTTGGTTCCCTCTATGCTTCTGACTGTTCCTTGGGTGTCGAAGCTAGGGATCGAACACAGACCTTGACCCGCGGTTCCCACCACGGGACTTCAGTCCCACGGTGATAGGACCTTGGGCTGGGCCAGCCGTCTGCATCGGATCGATTTCAATATCCGGTCGCAAATCGACGACGAAACGTGGCAATCCATTCGAGAATTGCCGACGCTCGCACAAGAATGATTGCGTCGAACTACAGCGGCAAGAGCGAGGCTGTAGTACTACGAGTTTCGATGAGCCGCCTGTAATGCCGATCATGGTGGCGACCAAACCTGTGGACTTCCGCAAGAGTCATGATGGCTTAGCAGCGCTGGTGAAGAACGAACTGCACAAGGACCCGTTCACCGGAACGGTCTTCGTGTTCCGGTCACAAAGCGGACTGTTTGAAGCTGATCTATTGGGATGGCTCAAGGATCGTCATGGCCTACAAACGGCTGGAGGAGCACAACTTCACTTGGCCCGGCATCAAAGATGGGCTGATGACACTGCCCCATGCCCGGCTCGAAGCTCTGTTTGCAGGCCTCGATTGGCGGCGGGTTCATGCGGTCCAGACGAGGACGCCGGAGGTCGAAGACCTCCTGAAGCAGAACGGCGGCATCTATTCGAGCGGCCCCGACTGGTCCTCCTATGCCGTCCAGGACGGTCTGCTGATCACCGGCCAGAACCCAGGCTCCTCCGCCGAAACCGCCGGCATGCTGATCAACACCCTCCGGGGTGCCGAGGTCGCCTGAAGATCCTAAGAGGCGCCGGCGCTCGCCGACGCTTCCCTAGCAGCGGTAAACACCGTGTCGCGATTTTATTTCGCGCGCCTCCGGGATTATCGTCAGCGGAACATTTTTAAAGCGAACAACGTTAATGCGCGCCCGACAAATTCGCCGCAAGCCGCCTTTAGCCTATTACTGCCACCTGGAAGATGTTGCCGCTCTGATCCCCACGTGGCACAGAGGTTTTCGGCTGGCTACTTTAGTGAAAGCAGGACGTCATTTGAGCTACGATAGATCTTCCGTCGACCTGACGAACTGCGACCGGGAACCCATACATATTCCCGGCAGCATCCAGCCGCACGGGGCGATGATTGTCGTTGACGAGACGGGAACCGTCTCGTTCGTGTCGGAAAACATCCACGAGTTCCTTGGCGACACCAATCGGGAATATCCATTCTCAGAGCTCTCGGACGTCGTCGGACCGCAGATTGCACATGACGTCGCGAATGCCGTAGCACGCGCAGGAGCAGGACAGGTTGCCGGGGTCGTCCTAAAGGCTGATCTTGGAAATGGGCGGCAGGCCGACATCACCGTGCACCGGTACGACGGACGCACGTTTCTCGAGTTCGAGCACCCCGCTTCTCCTGAAGACACCGAGGTCGCGCTCCACCTGACGCAGTCGCTCGTCCGGCGCGTCGATGGCTACAAAGAGTTCGACCCGCTGTTCAAGGCGGTCGCGCGTCTCATCCGCGCAATGCTTGGCTACGACCGTGTCATGGTCTATCGTTTCCTGCACAATGGCGCTGGCCGCGTGGTGGCTGAAGCGAAGGAGCCCTCACTCGGCAGCTTCCTCGGGCAGCACTTTCCCGTCTCGGACATCCCTGTCCAGGCACGCAAGCTCTACGTCCGTAACTGGGTTCGGGTAATCGGCGACGCCTCGTTCGTCCCCGTCCCGCTGCAGCCGAAAATTCGCGATGGTGAACCTGCGGTGGACCTTTCTTTCGCGCATCTGCGAAGCGTCTCGGCGGTTCACTGCCAGTACCTCCAGAACATGGGGATCGCCGCCTCCATGTCGATCTCGATCGTTGTCGATGGGGAGCTTTGGGGCTTGATTGCTTGCCATCATAATACTCCGAAGACGCTGTCAATTCCGCTAAGGGTGGCGACGGAACTCTTCGCCCAATACTTCTCCCTACACGTCTCAACGATCGAACACCGGCAGCAAAAAGCTGCCGCGGCGGCGATCCGCGCGTGTCTCGACGGCATCATCTCGGGCGTGGATCCGAACGAGCCGGTCGAGGAAACCCTCAAGGCAAGGCTGCGGCAGTTCGCGTCGCTCATCGCAAGCGACGGCGCCGGTTTGTGGATACGGGGCGAATGGGCATCCTATGGCCTCACTCCTGCGGATGCCGCGGTGCCGGCACTGATGGATCTCGTCGCACGAAAGGCCGACCGCAACATCTGGGACACGCAGGACCTTCGCAAGGAAACGGGAAACGCGAAAGTCTATGGTGGACGAGTGGCGGGCATCCTGGCTATCCCAATTTCGGTCTCAGCACCCGACTATCTCGTCCTTTTCCGCAGCGAAGAGGCCCACGAGATCGAGTGGGCGGGCGAGCCTAAAAAGATCGAGGAGCAGGTGGCAGGGCTTGGTCCGCGTCTAACGCCTCGTGGCAGTTTCGACACCTGGAGAGAGGACGTCCGCAACAAGTCGCTTCCGTGGTCCGCCGCCGATCTCGTGGTAGCGGATTCTATCCGCGGGTATGTTCGCGACGTGATGCTGTCGCACAACGACGCGACCGAGGAACAGCGCGGCAAGGCGGAAGAACAGCGCAAGCTGCTGAACTCGGAATTGAATCATCGCGTGAAGAACATTCTCGCGCTCGTGAAGTCGATTGCGACACAGACAGGTGCCAACGCCGAGACGGTCAACGACTACGCAAAGTCTTTCGAAGGTCGCCTGCGAGCGCTCTCCTACGCCCACGACCAGTCATTCGCTGGTTCCGACGGTGGTGAACTAAGAACGCTCATTGACGCTGAAGCGGCCATGCATAGATTTAGCAAGATGCCGGATAGGATATCAATCTCTGGCACCACGATCGGGCTGACAGAGCGCGCGTTCGGCGTCTTTGCGCTTCTCCTGCATGAGATGATGACCAACGCTGCAAAGTACGGCAGCCTGTCGGTGCCATCGGGCCAGCTATCGATATCGTGGGCGATCCTGGAAAACGGCGACTGCGACATGAACTGGGTGGAGAGCGGCGGCCCGGCGGTGGCAGCGCCATCCCGCCGCGGCTTCGGATCTGAATTGATTGAACGGACAGTCTCGCACGACCTTGGCGGCGTCGTGGAACTAAACTTCGCTCCTTCAGGGCTGGAAGCACGCATCGTCATCCCTGCTCGACACCTGCATGCGGTTGCAGAGGCGGATGCACCGGAACGCGCAGAACCCTACACCGGCGCACAGATCCTCGAGGGCCTTCGAATTCTTCTCGTGGAAGATCAGTCGCTGATCGCGATGGATACCGAAGAACTACTGAGATCTATGGGAGCTGCCGACGTCGTGATCGCACCAGACGTCGAGGGGGCGCTGGCGCGGATCGCAAGAGAGGCGCCGGAATGCGCCGTGCTGGATCTTAACCTGGGCTCTTCGTCGTCTGAAGATGTAGCGGTGGAGCTCGAGCGGCTCAAGGTTCCCTATGTATTCGCGACCGGATACCGCGACAGCGTCCATATCCCCGACCGGTTTTCTGGGGTGCCGGTGGTGCGCAAGCCGGTTGCCGAGACCGCCCTCGCGGATGCCCTATCACGGGCGATTAATATCAACGCAGGGTAGTTCCAAGTTATGCGAGCTTTGGGCTCTCCGCCGAGATGACGCTTATACCAACCGTCATTGATCAGAACCCTTGTGCCCAGTTGCGCCTTCCGATCGACATTATCTTCCACGGTCGGTCCTGCAGTGTTCGCCAAGCGTAGCAGCAATGATCGACGATATCCTCGTATGACT
>NZ_JAHYCB010000018.1 GCF_019430945.1 Neorhizobium populisoli
TCGCCGTCAAAACCTCGAAGGCTCGGGTCTGATTCACAGTATCACTCATAGGGCTCTCCGCATGACTCATGCAGAAAATGAGCGATCTGTCCCTCCAGCGCTACGTGGGATCGCTTACCCGCTTACGATGTGCGGCCAAAGCGAGATTGATAAATATGACGAGATGAGAATCCGTCGACCCCGCGGCGCGGGAGCGAATGTAATTTTTCGATAGACATGTCCGCCGTAGCCCATACGGCGCAGGTTTCCTCTCCACTTAGGCAGAAACTGCGATTTCGGATGCGGCGTGGTGGTAGGAGTGCACTGGGCGCCCCAAAGCGTGGCGAGACGTTTTTGCAAATTCTCAGCCGGCACGGCTTTTTCGAGATTGGCGAAAGTGAGCACGAATTTCTTCGGTGAGTATTTCCGGCTGCTCCATCGCTGCGAAATGACCGCCCTTTTCAATCTCGGTCCAGCGGGTGACATTGTAGACTCGCTCGACCCAGGATCGCGGCGGCTGAGGCAGCTCTTTGGCGAAATGCGCGACGCCAAGCGGGGTTGTGATTTCTCGCCGGCTTTGAACGCCATCGGGCGATTGCGGCCCTCCTTATAGAGGCGGAAAGAGGCGTCGAGCGAGCCGCTGAACCAATAGATCGATATTTCCGTCAACAAAGTATCCATGCTGAATACTTTCAGCACATCGCCGTCGCAGTCGCTCCAGGCATGGAATTTTTCCACAAGCCAGGCAGCCAGCCCCACAGGCGAGTCGGTCATCGCGTAGGAGAGCGTCTGAGGTTTGGTTCCGTGCATATGTGCATAGGCACCTTCCTTGTCCGCCCATTCCACGGCCCTTTCGGCAAAGGCCTGTTCGTCGTCAGTCAATGGTAGGGTGCCAGGACCGGAGAATGGTCGATAGCTCGCGGGGATATAGTTCAGTTGGACACCAAACAGCTGTTCGGGGAAGCGGTTTGCCAACCAGCTGGAAACACCAGCACCGATATCGCCGCCCTGAGCGCCAAATTTTCCGTATCCCAACCCCAACATTAATTGTGCCCACAAGCCGGCGATCTCGAAGGTTCCGATACCCGGTGACTTCGGAGCGTCGGAAAATGCGTATCCCGGCAATGATGGCACCACCACATCGAAGGCATCCCGAGCATCGCCGCCATGGGCTGCGGGATCCGCCAGCATCGGGATAATGTGCTCCATTTCAAGAAACGAACCCGGCCAGCCATGGGTAATGATGAGCGGCATGGGGTCTGGCCCTTTGCCCTTTACATGGATGAAATGAATTTTGAGGCCATCGATCTCTGCTTTGAATTGCGGAAAATGATTGAGCCGCGCCTCCTGGGCACGCCAGTCAAAGTCATCGCGCCAATAGCGAACCAGCTCCCGAAAAAATTGCGAACTGGTACCATCGCTCCAATCGTTCGGGGAAATGGTGCCCGGCCATCTCACGTTCTGGAGGCGGCGTCGCAGGTCTTCCAAAAAGTGATCGTCGACGCTAATCTCGAACGGCTCGATGTCCATAAGTATATCTCCGCTGTACGGCGAGCTTTCCTGCGCGCTGCGTTTTAACTATAGACGTCGCCTTGGTTGCGGAAAGGGTCGATGCTTATCGTTCAACGCCGGAGAGACAGAAATCAAACGGTGGTGCCGGGGCACGGCCGGCACTATCGCGGTTGCTAATGCGCCCTCAAACCGGAAAGTCCGCGCTGAGCGTCAGATCGGCCCATCGGTCGAAATTTACCCTCAGCGCATCCAGCCGCTCACGGGCGATCTTTAGCGCCGGGGCGCCAAGCAGCAGGCGCAGGGGCGGTTGCTCTGCCTCGAAGGCCGAAATAATCGCCGCCGCCGCCCGGGCGGGATCACCCGGCTGGTTGCCCGATACGGCACGGGTCGCCTGGCGGCGCTTGCCGGCGGTCTCGGCGTAATCGTCTATGACGGTCGCCGATTCAATCATCGAACGGCCCGCCCAGTCGGTCCGGAAAGCGCCCGGCTCGACGATCGTCACCTTGATACCGAGCGGCGCAACCTCAAGCGAGAGAGACTCCGAGAGGCCTTCGACGGCAAATTTCGTGGCATGATAGTAGCCGGTCGCGGCAAATGCCACGAGGCCGCCAAGCGACGAAAGATTGAAGATATGACCCTGGCGCCTGGCTCTCATGCCGGGAAGCACATGTTTCGTCACCTCGACCAGCCCGAAGACATTTGTCTCGAACTGAGCGCGGATCTCTTGATCCGTGCCTTCTTCGATAGCTGCGAGATAACCGTAACCGGCATTGTTGACCAGCACGTCGATGGCACCGAAGTGCTCTTCGGCTCGGCGGACAGCTCTGTCGACGGAATTTTTATCCGTCACATCGAGCGACAACGCCAGCACCCGATCACCGTGCCTGGAGCTCAGTTCTGCCAGACGGTCAGTGTTGCGTGCGGTTATCACGGCCTTCCAGCCTCTTTCCAGAACGGCATGCGCCACGGCCTGCCCAAGACCGGACGAGGCGCCGGTGATGAACCAGATGGGAGAAATCGTCGTCATGTTCATTCCTTTCAGCTGAAGATCAGCCTTCTCGATACGCGGAGTTCTCCGCTTCATTGGCGGCGCAGGATCATGCCGCCGTGATGGAGAGTGTTTTCGTCGGTGAAGTCGCCGTCGGCGGTGAAGCCGGTGTCATCCCAATATTCGATATGGGTACCGACCACTTCGTATCGCCCTTGATAGGCGCTCTGGCGGTTTCCGCGGCCTTCGTCATATCGGCCGCCGGGGAGCAGTTCGTGCCGATCCGTGACCCATATTCCGACATAAGGGTGCGTCGTCATTGTCATCTCCCGTCGATGCGATTGAATGGGTTGCCCATTGCTGAAGCCGGTCGCTGGAAAGCGTTGTTGCAACGATCGTTTCAACCCAAGATCACCGATATAGGCGTGCGATTGGATGAGTGGGAGTTGTCAATCAGCAATGACCCGGTTAAAATTTCTAACCAATGGCAGACGTATTTGACGGCATTTCTGTTTTTCTTGCGATCGCGGAAGCGCGCAGCTTTCGGCTTGCAGCAGAAGGTTTGGGCGTAACCCGATCTGCGGTAAGCCAGGCGCTTCAACGGCTGGAAGACCGGATGGGCGTTGCCCTCATCCAGCGTACGACTCGCAGTGTCCGGCTGACGGAGGCCGGCGAATTATTCTACGGCCTTGTCAAACCGCCCACGAGGCAGGTGCTGGATGCAGTCCAAGCAGTCCGCGAGGTGCAGTCAAAACCAGCCGGATTGCTGAAAGTCGCCGTATCTTCCATTGCGGAACGATTTATATCCGGCCCCATGCTCGCGGCTTTCATGGAGAAGTATCCCGACATAACCCTGGACATCACAATCACGGACGAGGAATTCGACATCGTGGGCGCGGGTTTCGATGCCGGCGTGCGACTTGGCGAAGTCATCGAACAAGACATGATCGCCGTATCTGTTTCGGAAGATCAGAGACAATGTGCGGTCGCCTCGCCGGCCTACGTCGCGCGGTTCGGCAAGCCGCTCCATCCGCGCGAGCTTGTGGAACACCGGTGCATCGGCTGGAGGCCAAGGATCGATGCGGCGCCTTATCGCTGGGAATTTACCGAGAACGACCGCGACTTCGACGTTTCGGTCGATCCCGCTCTCACGACCAACGAGATGGGTATGATGACACGCATGGCTCGCGCAGGGGCCGGGATCACATTTGGCATGTGGGAAACCTTCGAGCCTTATTTTGCGACGAGAGAACTGGTGCCGTTGCTCGAAGATTATTGCCCTTCCTTTCCCGGCTTTTATCTCTATTATCCGAAACGCGACCGCCAGCCGTTAAAGCTTCGAGTTCTGGTGGACCATGTGCGCAGCGCTGGCAGGACGTGAGGAACGCTACCCTGATTTAGGATGCGGGATGCCATGCGTTCGTCGCGAACTTTTCCTCCAGCATCGGCAAGGTCACGTTGGCGGTGTAATTGGTAATCGTCGATGCTGCGACGATCGCAATGACTTCAAGAAGTCGATCGGTGCCATATCCGGCGCTGAGGAATTCACTCTTCTCATGTTCGGTTAGGTGGCCCCGTTGCAGGATGAGTGCCTTGGCCAAGGCCGATAGCGCGGCCAGCTTGCGATCCCGAGGCAAGCCGCCGACCCGCAGAGCCTGAACGTCGTCCGGTTCGATACCCTGCTCCAGAGCGAGGTATGAGTGGAAGGCAACCGGCCATTGGCTCCGGTTGGTCACCGCATTCGTCAAAAGGACGATCTGGATTTCCCCCTCGGAAAAACTGCCGGAATGTACCCGGCCAAAAAGCGCCGTCAGGCTGCCGATCAGTATTGGTGACGTCGCCATGGCGCAGGCAATGTTTGGCACAAACCCGAAAGCGTTCCGCAGCGCCTCCAGATGCTGTCTTGATTCCTCCGGTGCGGTTTCAAGCGAATGGATGGGGAAGTGTATCATGGCATATCCTCTTTGGATCGAGTGGCCGCCTTGCTGGCAGCGAGACCCTTCCGTTTTGAGGCTTCACCGATATGGTCGCAATTACATCGCATGTCATTGAGCGCATTCCATCTGCCAATGTACAAGGGACCCCATTGCGTTGAACGGCGCCTTTGGCAGCACCCGAACACTGTTATCAGCAAGGGCCACAAAAGATGAACTTGAGGCAGCCTATCTCGGTGCAAACATCGGATGACCTCGGCGCACAATTGCGCGCGTGGCGTGGAATCCGGGGTAAAAGTCAGCTTGACGTGTCTCTTGACACCGGTATCTCGCAGCGGCAAATCAGTTTTATAGAGAGCGGTCGAAGCACCCCCGGTCGCAACAACCTCATTCATCTTGCCGAGGCTCTGGACGTTCCGTTTCGTGAGCGAAACTCGTTGCTGCTGGCTGCCGGCTATGCGCCTCTATACGCCGAGGGTGATATCGACGATGTCGGGATGCGAAGCATACGCGGCGCATTGAAACGGATGCTCGCCCAACACGAGCCGTTCCCCGCAATAGTGATGGACCGGTATTGGAACGTCGTCATGACCAACGATGCCGCACCCCGCTTCTTTAACACTTTCATCGATATGGAAGCTCGCCCAAAACCGCGTAATCTTCTGCATCTGATGTTTGATCCGGCTGGCATGCGTCCCTTCATTCCAAACTGGGAGGAGACTGCAAAGAGCCTGCTGGCGCGGGTCTTCAGAGAGTCCGTCGGCCGCGTCATCGATGTGCGTACTCAAGAGTTGATGGGCACCCTCCTCGCCTATCCCGACGTCGACAGCCTGTGGAAAATATCAACTTTGGCGGACAACCTTCCCGTAATACCGCTTTCGTTTGTCAAAGACGGCCAGCGCCTGAACTTCTTCTCACTGATGACGACAGTTGCCACCGCGCAAACCGTCATAACGCAGGAGTTGAGGATCGAATGTATGTTCCCACTCGATGACGCTACCGAGACAAATTATCGCGCCGCGTTAGAGCAAGACTAGCTGGCACATTTGCCCAACGGTGTCGCAGCTTACTTAATCTCACCAAGGCAGTAAGGCTGAAAGCTCACGGTATGCCCGCAAAAAGAGCTCCACGATCACATTGCCGGATCCGACATCTCTAGGCCTTTTGCCCCGAGATTGCATTATATCCACGTATACTGCCTGAGCCGTTGGATGATCCCTGCCCCCAAACCGAACGAGACATCGGCCATGTGAAATATCAAGGCAGGGATGTCTTGAGCCCGATGCTCAGCCTTCAGTCGGCCTCACCATCGCTCTCGGTACTGAATTCGGAAGCCAACTCTTGTTTGATGAAGTTGGCAAAGGCTCTTGCCTTGCTGCTCACCGTGCGCCCGCTTGGAAAGGCCTCCCAAAGATCGAGCGCCGGAGGATCCCAATCCTTGAGGAGACGCCGAACCCTGCCCGATGCCAGTTCGGGGGCAAACATCCATTCGGAAGCTACGGCCAGTCCCATGCCCGCAACGACGTCCTCCCGCACCCCCTCGGCTACGTTCAGCCGAATACACCCCTTGATCGTCACGGCACTTTGAGCAGAACCTTGGCTGAAGTTCCAAACGGTACCACCGCTACGCACGTCCTAGACGACGGCATGATGCGCGGCGAGGTCTGCAGGACACATCTAAGCAGACGACTTCCTCGACGGCCGACAGTTGCGTCATGATCGAAATGAAGCAGCTCTTGTTGATCGGCCCGCCCCGCCGATCGATACTCGCTTGGAGTCCTTGTTGGCCAGATGCTTTGGCGGCGGCGCCCGTACACCACCGGTGCGGGCGGCGCTGAGCAGATTGGCCGACATCAGCGCCAGCGGAGCGCCGGTGTCCCGGTCGTTGAGCATCATGGTCAGGATGGAACGCGGCAGACCGTTCTGGGTATCGACATGGGAGGAGACGTACCACTTGTTGCCGCAGACGTCGAAACGGCCGCCGAGATAGCCTGGCATGGCAGCGAAACGACGGTTGGGCCCGGCGACGGGCATGCTGGGGAACCTGGTTTCCTTCGAGAAAACAGTCTTCAAACCGTGATTATTGTGTTTGGCGCCGCCCATAAGGTAATCGCCTTCGCCCAGTAGGCTGAAGGTCTCCGTGCACCCGCTTACACACCGGGCCGCATCGTTGACGCCCGCGGCGATCATGTCCGGATTTTCGCATGCCTCCCCGAATCTTCGCCTCGATACAATCAGCGGCTGGAGCTTCGATCTTCGAAAAAGCCTAGGAGCCGATGAAATCGACCTGGCATTGATAAAGCGGGAACCAGGAGGCGGCGGACAAGCTCTGGCTTCGTGGAAGAGCCCTTGCTCTGGGTGGGAAGTTCAATTCGGCCGACCACCTTCGGCCCGGTCGCCCTTGCAGTAATTCCAATGCGTTACATATATCGCGAGCGCGCGATCAAGTACCTGGAGAATAAAGGGCGGCGCGGGCGCATTTCCTATGCCAGCCAAGGTCTCATGGGCGTCCAGGCCGCAGTTGCCTCCGGCCTTGGAATCAGCCTGCTTCCCAGAAGCGCCCTGCTGCCCGGACACATGGAACTCGATCAGCAAGACGGGTTTGAAATCCAGCCCGACACCGAACTGGCCCTTGTCAAAGGCAAGGATAAATTGACGCCCGAGTTGCAGACCTTCGTCGACTATCTTGTTGAAGTTGTGAAGGTATAAGGCCGATATTTAGGATTGTCCTTTCGATAACCGCGTGTTGGCACGTTGCGGTCGGCGCACCCCGGCGCTCGAAGACCAATCTTATGCCATCACGGTCTACGTCCTTTTCGAATATCTTCAAATTTCAAACCGAAGCGGGCCAGATATTTGGTCAATCGATCGGCATCGTTTGAGCTTTTCTTGTCCAGCCGCGAGTTTGCAAAGAGCACACGTCCGGCTGCACTGGCCGACACATGATCCATACAGACATTCAAAACCGCCGAGAGTTGGGCTTTATCGAAAAGGTCGAGTTCTGCCGCTAGATTGTCGCCGAGAAGCTCAAAAATCGCGTGATCGGCAGCCATGTTTTGTGGAGTGCCTATCCAGGCCTTTTTGAGGCGCGTAATCTCATCATTGACGACATCCACGGTAATCCTGCCTTGCGGAGCAAGCGTCGCCATGCGGGTTACCGACGCCGAAAGGTCCCGGAAATTCGCACTCCAGGCGGCCTCCGCGCCTGTCGAGAACACGAGGTAGCGCTCCCTCGCCTCCTTATTGAAGGTAACATTCTGGCCTTCCCGTACCAGAAATCGGTGAAGTTCGAAATCGAGGTTTGGTTCGATATCTTCCTTGCGCTCCCGAAGTGCGGGAAGTTGGAACGTCCAGAGATTCAGACGGGCGAAAAGGTCTTCGCGGAAACGCCCTTCTTGCACGGCCTTGCGCAGATCGCGGTTGGTGCCGGCCAGAAGCTGAAAATCGGCCGAAACCTCCTTGTCTGCACCGACCGGCAGGAAGCGCTTTTCCTCGATGGCGCGCAGGCACATTGCCTGTTCGTCCGCTCCCAATTCACCGATCTCATCGAGAAACAACAAACCCTTGTCGGCGGACTTCAGCAGACCCGCCCGCTCTCCGGCCGAACCGGTAAAAGCGCCCTTCACGTGACCGAACAGCGCCGACATCGCCTGATCGCCCCGTAGCGTGGCGCAGTTTACCTCGACAAAAGGCCCGGTCACCTTCCTCTGTGCCTTCTTGAGTTCGTAGATGCGCTTGGCGAGCTGCGATTTGCCGGCGCCGGTTGGACCCGTCAGCAGAACGGGCGCAGTCGAGCGGATCGCAACGCGCTCGATCTCGTCGATCATCCGGTTGAAGGCGGGATTGCGGGTGGAGATGCCGGATTTCAGGAAGGACGCCGCATCATCCCGTTCGGACGCGAAACGCTTCGCGATTTCGTCGTAGCGCGAAAGGTCGAGATCAATGATGCGATGCGTGCCGGCGAAATCCTGGCCCGGCTCGCGGTCGCGTGGCGGCGAGAGCTGCAGAAGACGGCCGGGGATGATCCGCGCTTCCGTCAGCAGGAACCAGCAGATTTGTGCGACATGGGTGCCGGTGGTGATGTTGACGAGATAATCCTCGGTATCCGGATCGAAATTATAGCCGCGGGCGAAATCCCTCAGGCTTGTATAGACCTCGGAAAAATCCCATGGGTCGCGCAGGTTGATGACATGTTGGCGCACCTGCGTCGCCGGGGAGACGGTTTCGATATCCTTGATGACGCCCTTGGCCAGCCAGTCCGCGTGATTGTCGTGAATCAGCTCCACGCGGTCGATGAAAAACCCCGCCTGCTGGCACAGGCCGACATTCGGTCTCCAACGGCTCCAGCGGTCCTCGCGACGGCTCATATCGAGGGTCGTTCCCAAAATGCTGATGGCAACTCGGCGCTTCATGGTTTATCCAAATTTATAAGTCCTATACTTTTGAAGAGATTATTTGGTAGCACTTAAAATCGCAATTCGCCGACAAAAATTTTCTGAACTATTTTTATTCATTTTAAAACAGATAGATAAGAAGAAAATAGACGCTTTCCGCGCTTCTGGCATCTACTTGGCACGCGACTTGAAAGGTATCTGGCAGAACCAAACGAAAGAGATGCTGTCATGGTCAACAAGGCGATCTTCAAATCCTACTTCGGCAAGCTCATCCCGGGCACCAATGCCGTCAACCACGAGAGTGCTCCGGCCTATGCGCTGACGGCGCGTGAAGCTCTGGCACAGTATGCCGTGACCGGAACGTTCAACGATACGTTTTATGCGGATGCCGGCGAGCAGCTCGAAGCGGTCGTCAAGCTGGCGGCGGAAGTCGAGCCGGAGCTCCTGGCCAAGGTGGCGATCCATGCGGCCGAAAAGGGCCATATGAAGGACGTGCCGGTCATGTTGCTGGCGATGCTTTCCGGTCTTGAAAGCGATGCGTTCGCGCGAGCTTTTCCGAAGGTCGTGAAGAGCGGCAAGATGCTGCGTGGGTTCGTGCAGATCATGCGGTCCGGCGCTACCGGACGCAAATCGCTCGGAACGCGCCCGAAGAAGATGGTGCAGGCATGGCTGGAAAGCCGTACGCCGGAACAGATCCTGTATGCGATGGTCGGCAACGATCCCTCGCTGCCGGACGTCATCCGGATGGTGCATCCGAAGCCGAAGGACGAGATGCGCGCAGCACTCTACGCTTGGGCGATCGGCAAGCCGTATGATGTTGCCGCTTTACCTGCAGAGGTCTCGGCCTTCGAAGCCTTCAAGCGGGATACGTCTTTGCCGCTGCCGAACGTACCGTTCCAGATGCTGACCTCGCTCGGTCTGACGAAGGAACAGTGGGCGGAAATCGCGCTCAAGGGCTCCTGGCAGATGGTGCGCCAGAACCTCAACACCTTCGCGAGAAACGGGGTGTTCGAGGTGGAGGGCCTGGCGGAAAAGCTGGCGGCTCGGCTGGCCGATCCTGAAGCGGTACGGAAGGCTCGCGTCTTCCCTTACCAGCTGATGGTCGCCTGGCAGATGGTCGATCCGTCGGTTCCCGCAGTCGTCAAGGACGCACTGCAGGATGCGATGGAGGTGGCGATCTCCTCGGTCCCGACGGTCCGCGGCAATGTCGTGGTCTGCCCGGACGTTTCCGGCTCCATGGGATCGTCGGTGACCGGCTTCCGCAAGGGCGCGACCTCGGTCGTCCGCTGCATCGATGTCGCCGCTCTCGTGGCTGCGTCCTTCCTGCGGCGGAACCCGAACACCCGGGTCCTGCCGTTCGAGAACGACGTGGTTCGCGTCAACCTGAACGGCCGCGACAGCGTGATGACGAACGCGGCCAAGCTCGCTGCGATTGGCGGCGGCGGAACGAACTGCTCGGCCCCGCTGCGCCTGCTGGCGAAAGAGAAGGCCAAGGTCGATCTCGTCGTCTTTGTCTCGGACAACCAGTCCTGGATGGATGCGAAGGGCGAAGGCCAGGCGACCGCGATGATGAGCGAGTGGGCTCAGATCAAGAGGCTGAACCCGGCTGCGAAGCTGGTCTGCCTCGACATCCAGCCTTACGTCCAGACCCCGGCGACGGGCGAGGACGTGCTGAACATCGGCGGCTTCTCGGATGCCGTTTATGGCGCGATCGAAAGCTTCGCGACCGGAAAGTCCGGTTCCGCCAAGTCTGGTGAAAGCGAATGGGTCCGCCAGATCGAGGCGATCGATCTTTGAAATTGCTCCACGCGGGTCGTGACCGCGTGGAGTACCGTGACGAATGCCGGATGGAACTACAGGCTGTAACCCTCCAGGTCGCGGGTTCGAATCCCGCCGAGGTCTCCAGGATTGTGACCTCGTAGCTCAGCGGATAGAGCAGGCGTTCCACCAATCTTCGTCGTCACGGACGAGTTTTTGAAATGACGGATTATGCGAATGACATGGCGAATGCCGGGGAAACTCCATTGGCATCCCGAAAGGGTTGCGGGTTCGAGTCCCGTCTTGCGGAAAGGCCGAAACGCCGGAAGCAAGTACGTTTCCTCAAACCTGGTCGCCATGGCCAAACATACAGCGGCGAATGCCGGACGGAACTACAGCCTCCACAGTGGGGTGGTCTGATTGGGTTCGACTCCCATCCTTGGCAGCGCTCTCTGGCACGAGCGGGGCCATCCTGGTTTCGTCCATCCTTGTCGCCGCTGCCGAAACGACATGAATACCGGCGAATGCCGGCAGGACTACAGGTAGAGCACCTCGCCTTAGCGGGTGAGGGTGTCGGATGTTCAAATCATCCCGGTATTTCGCAAGGAACGCCGTAGCTCAGAAATACTGTCCTGCCATCTTCGTCGCCGGAACTAAAAGAGAGAATGCCCGGCGAATACCGGCAGGACCACAGGAAAGAGCGCCCCGTCGACCTCCGGCGGGGAGGTCGGGTGTTCAATTCATCCCGTAGCGCCACGCGCTGCGTAGCTCAGCAAGATGTCCTGCCAAAATTCGTCGCCGGGGTATCGAGACGAAGCCGGGCGAATGCTGCCCTGGACTACAGGGGCCGCATCGCGTCGCCTCGTGTGAAGTGCGTGCGGTGAGATGGTCCAGAGCAACAAGATAGTCGCCCGGCTGGTGTTGAAACGTCGAACTTGTATTTAAAAAATAACAGAAGGACTGCGAACGCAGAAAAGAAGATGATTGAAGTGGTAAGCGGACAGGATCTGATTGATGCGGGCATGCCGCAGGGCAAGTGGTTTCGCCCGGCGCTGGATGCGGCCAACCAGGTCTTGAGCGAAGGTGGTTCGATGGAGGCGGCTATGGCTGCTGCCCGGGCTTTCCGGCCAGGGCCGACGCTGGCGCTGCGCACGGAGAACGATATCGAGATCTATTCGAACATCCGCGCAGAAAACGCTTTCGAACAGGAGAATGTCGAGAAGGTGAACGCGACAATGCGCGAGCTCGTCCGCACGCCGGTCGTGCGCGCTGCGGCGATCATGCCGGACGCCTGCCCGTCCGGACTGATCGGGACCATTCCGGTCGGCGGTGTCGTGGCCTCAGAAGCAATCCATCCAGGCATGCACTCGGCGGATATCTGCTGCTCGATGGCGATCTCGGTCTTCCCGGGCGTGGATCCCAAGGCGCTGCTGGATGCCGTTCATTCGGTGACGCATTTCGGCGGCGGTGGCCGTGCACGCGGTGCGCAGATCAAGCCGTCGATCGAGACGCTGACAGCCTTTCAGCAGAACCGGTTCCTCAGTGAGGGAGCGCTTTCGGCCGCGATCGATCATTTCGGAACGCAGGGCGACGGTAACCACTTCGCTTTTGTCGGCCAGATGAAATCGAGCGGCGAGACGGCGCTCGTGACCCATCACGGATCGCGCGCACCCGGCGCCCGGCTCTACGAGAAGGGTATGAAGGCAGCGAACCGTTTCCGCGAGCTGCTTTCG
Organism: Neorhizobium populisoli; assembly: GCF_019430945.1. GTDB lineage: Bacteria > Pseudomonadota > Alphaproteobacteria > Rhizobiales > Rhizobiaceae > Neorhizobium > Neorhizobium populisoli. The sequence goes on from NZ_JAHYCB010000018.1 coordinate 12,299, forward strand.
CCGGAAACCCATCGCGACAATGCCTGGATCCCAGCCGATACCGAGGAAGCTGACCTCTACTGGGAAGCGCTCCAGACGGTACGGCAGTGGACCAAGGAGAACCATCACGTGATCCACGACATGGCGGCGGAAAAACTGTCTGCAAAAGTCTCGGATCGCTTCTGGAACGAGCACAACTTCGTCTTTCGGAAGTCGGATGGCCTCTTCTATCACGGCAAGGGCGCAACGCCGGCCTTCGACGGCTGGGCGGAAGATGCCACGGACCTGACGATCATTCCGCTCAACATGGCGGAACCGATCCTCATCGTTCGCGGTTCGAACGCCCCTCACAGCCTCGGCTTCTCGCCGCATGGGGCGGGACGTAATTTTTCGCGAAGCGCCCATCTGCGGCGCCTGGCGGAGGAATATGGTGCCGACAGCCGAGGCTTGAGCCCGAACAACATCGCCGAAATCATGGCGAAGGAGACGGTAGGGCTTGATGTGCGTTTCTTCTATGACGCGCCGGACGTGTCGGAGCTACCGGGCGCCTACAAGAACGCCGCCAATGTGCGAGCACAGATCGAGCACTATGGCTTGGCCGAAGTGATCGACGAGGTGATCCCCTACGGCAGCATCATGGCCGGCGACTGGCAGAAAAATGCGCCGTGGCGGAAAAAGCGCCGATAACATCAGGAACAAGGGCGGGCCAAAACCGCCCTTGTTCGCTTCACCCCTGATTACCGCGAATGAGCTCGATGCCGTTGGCGCTCGCCCATTGCCCGACATCCTGTTTCGTCAGGGCCGTCGCCATCAGATCCGGAAACTGGTCCGGTGTGCAGGCAAAGACCGGGCAATCCATAGCGGCGATCGCGCCGGCATGGCGGCTGTCATAACTCGGCCGGCCATCGTCCGAGAGCGCCAGAAGCACGATGACGTTGACGCCGGACTGTTTCAGCGCCGCAACGCCGCCAGCATGGCAGGGGCATCCCCGCTTCGTAGAGGTCGGTGATCAGCACGAGATGCGTCTTCGATCTTCGTCTCGCAGTAGGCGAGTGCGGCACCAAGTCCTCCCCTGCCCTTCTTGCCGTCGGAGTCATAAAGAGCCGAAAGCGCGCGGCTCAATAGCTGGTCCCGCTCGCCAAGACCTTGCATGTCATCGTCGCCAAGCGCCAATTCCAGCGACGGATACGCTCTGAGGTGTTAGGGGCCGATGTTTTGGGAGCTTCTGTCATGCGCTCATTCCCAAGATTTGCTTCAGTAACGGCAGCGCACATTCGAAGGCGGGATTATCCACCGTTTCGATCTGCGCAGCGGCGACTTCCCTGCGCCCGCCGGCGATGCGCTCCATGATCCGCTTGCGGCCGATAGCATCGAAGCCGGTGAGCGCACGTCTGAGAAGCGGCAGGCTCTCGACGAAAACCTCTTCGTCCAGTGCGCAAAGCCATTCGTCGATCAGGAAAAGCAGCGTCTGATCCTGGATCAGAACCTCCGCAGACCCGGCGATGAAGGCTTCGACAAAGGAGCCGGCTCGCGCCGGCGTCTCGCCGACGATCTGCCGGGAAAAGGCGGCCGAGATATGCGACTCATCCCAAAGGCCGAGATCATGCAACCGGCGCAGACTGAAACCGACGACCGGCGCCACGGCCTGTTCGTCATCGACCAGAAGCGCGAGCTGACGGCGCCATTCTTCCAGCAGTGCGGTATCGCTGAAAAGTCCTAGCGCTTCGTCATAGGCACGCATCGCACTCATGCGTTTGGCCGTCGCATCGTCATCCAGCTGGCGGGAGCCGATGTTCACACCGTCATTCACTTCAGCACTGAGCGCGGTGATCAGTGCGCGAAGCTCGGGCTCCGGCAGTTTGCGAGCCGAGCCGTAGCGCACGATGCGCACCAACGGTGCTACCGCATTCATCAGATCGGTGATATCGTAGTTCTGGACGGCCGCCGCCTGCAGAAGATCGATACAGGCGCTTGCGGCCTCGGGAAGATCGGCCACCAGCGCGCCGCGCACCAGTTCCAAAAGCGGCGCGACGCCTCGCGGCATCCGGTCGATCGTGGCCGCTCCTGCCGCCTGCTCGATCGTCAGACCCCAAACTAACGCCTCGCGAGACCAACCGACATGTCGGGAGACCAGATGAGACGCCAGATTTCGCGATAGGTGCCGCGCCCTGCTTCCGCATCGATCAACCGGCCCCAATGGATGCCGATCAGGGTGCGGCGATGCAGGAAGGTGGATTTGAGAAGCCCCGCCTCACTGCGCAGATCGAGCTTGATCTCGCTGATGTCTTCGTCCGGTTTAAGCCGCGTCTTTTTGCACCAAGCCTCGAAATCTTTGGCGGCTGGCATCTGCGGCACCGCCTCGTCGATCGCACCATCAACTCACCTGACATCAGTTTTTGATCTTGATTTAGGTCGTACTACGATATAATTCGCCGCTTCAAGCAGCATCAAACTTGATCGATCCAAGGCAATTCATGTCTCATAAATTCAGCAACCGGCCGCACGATTTCACCGGCGGCCTCTCCCGGCGCGAGGCCGGCGATTTCACGACCGACAAGCGGGTCCTCATCCTTGTCGGAATGTCCATCGCTGTCGGCACGGCGGGCGCGTTTGCTGCATGGTGCCTTGTCAGCCTGATCGCACTCGCGACCAACATTGTCTGGTTCGGGCATGTCGGTATCGAGCCTGCTTCGCTGGCCGGGCTGCCGCGATCTCCTTGGATCGTGCTGATGCCAGTACTTGGCGGGCTCGTCATCGGCTTGATGGCCCGTTTCGGTTCGGAGAAAATTCGCGGCCACGGCATTCCCGAGGCTATTGAGGCAATCCTCATCGGTGGCAGCCGGATGTCGCCGAAGGTCGCGGTATTGAAGCCGTTGTCCTCGGCAATCTCGATCGGAACCGGCGGGCCTTTCGGCGCCGAGGGTCCGATCATCATGACAGGCGGCGCGATCGGATCGCTGTTTGCCCAGTTCTTTCACATGAGCGCCGCCGAACGAAAGACGTTGCTGGTAGCAGGCGCCGCTGCCGGCATGACGGCGATCTTCGGATCGCCGATCGCAGCCGTCATGCTTGCCGTCGAACTTCTGTTGTTTGAATGGAAGCCTCGCAGCTTTATTCCGGTTGCCACCGCGGCCTGTGTCGCGATCTGCTGGCGCCCGATGCTGTTTGGAGCCGGCCCGCTCTTCCCGACACATTTCCAGATGGCTCTGCCCTGGTGGGGGATCTTCGCCTGTGGTGCGATCGGCATCATCGCCGGGCTTCAATCCGGCTTGCTGACGACGCTTCTCTACAGGATCGAGGATCTGTTCGAAGACTTACCGATCCACTGGATGTGGTGGCCGATGCTTGGCGGCTTGGTCATCGGTATCGGCGGCCTGATCGAGCCGGCGGCGATGGGCGTCGGATACGACATTATCGACGGGCTGCTCGGCAACAAGTTCCTTGCCTCCACGGTCGTCACGATCCTTGTGGTCAAAAGCATTATCTGGCTCTTCGCCCTGTCTTCCGGCACATCGGGCGGCGTCCTGGCCCCGCTCCTCATTTTTGGCGGCGCACTTGGCTGGCTTGTCGGCCTGGTCATGCCCGGCAACGACCCCGGCTTCTGGTCTCTGCTGGGAATGGCGGCAATGATGGGAGGCACGATGCGTGCGCCGCTGACCGGCACGTTCTTCGCACTGGAAATCACCGGGGACATCAACACTCTCGTGCCGCTGCTGGTCGCTACCGTCGTGGCCTATGCCGTGACCGTGCTCCTCATGCGCCGTTCGATCCTGACCGAGAAGATAGCCCGAAGAGGCCAGCACATCACACGCGAATACGGTATCGATCCGTTCGAATTCACCCGGGCTCGTGAAATCATGATCAAGGATGTGGACACCCTCGACGCCACGATGACGGTGGCGGAGGCCTGCGATCTGTTTGCAACCCGCCAGAAGACCCACCGCGTTTATCCGGTCATCGACAGCACCGGCAAATTGGTGCGGACCGTATCGCGAGGTGATGCGCTGAGCTGGCAAGGAGATGCCGAGCTGGCCGAGCAGACGATCGCCGACAGAATTTCCGATACCTCTCTTCCGGTGGGACATCCCGAAGATACGGTCGGGTTCATCGCGGATCTGATGCTTTCCGCCGATACCGGCCGTATTCCGATCGTCGATCCCGACAACGGAAAACTATGCGGCCTCATCGCCCGGAAGGACCTTCTCCGCCTGCGCAGTTCGCTGCGAACCTCGGAGCACGAGCGAAGACCGTATCTGGCAGCAAGGTCGCGAGAGCGGGTTGGCGATCAACTTGCGGGCAAACCCTGATCGGTTGCGAGCCCGAAAGGAATAGCGAGCAGTCACTGCTGAAAAACGGGTCGCAACGCCGAGGAATTAGTCACGGGAAGGGCCGTCCTGGCTCCATCGCGCGGCAAATCGGATAGAGAACAAGGATGGCATAGCGCTTGCATCGGGAAGGAGACCCACGGATCGATCGGCGCCGCCTCATGATGCATCCCGTTCTGACATGTCTCCTTCTGAGTATCGCCGCAGGCTTGAGCATGCGGCGCTTTCTTCTCCCCTACCTGCCTGGCGGTGATCTCAATGAAAAACGAGCGCCGTCGACGATCGTCGCAAGCTCCGTCTTTCTCACAGCCATCGCCTTCACCGTCTCGGATCAGGGTCTTTGGGCCAAGTCTGTGGTATTTGCACTCGGTCTGGCTCTGGCCGCCATATTCAATGACGCCAGGCCGAAACTCCCCGTCATTATTTCCGTGGTCAGCCTGGCAGTCTACCTCGCACTTCGCACGATCAATTAGGCTGCCGCAGCCCTGAGCGCGCCTGTCGACAAGGATCGGGCAACAGCGCTGAGAAGATCCGTCTGGGAAATAAGACCCAGGATACGGTTCTCGTCATCGACCAGAATAACCGCATGGGTTCGGCCATCGGTGAGGACCGGAAGCAGGCTCAGGGCCGGATCATCGGCCGAGGCGGTCGTGGGAGGGGTAACGACCTCTTTCAGTGGACCGGAGCTCATTGCCAACTCCCGCAGGCCGACAGTTCCCAGCAGGTGCCCGCGTTGGTCCTTGACCGGCAGCGTCCGCACATTGTGATGGAGGAGCAGCCAGCGTGCCTGCTCGACAGTCGCATCCACATCGACCGCGACGACATCGCGAGACATGATGTCGGCGCATCGGATGTCCGCATGAGTACGGGCCGCTGCTTCGTATTCCACTTGACGCAAAACGCGTCCGAGATCCGCACGATCGATGTCGAATGTCTCGTTCAGCGTCGCAAGAGCGGCGTCGATATCAGCTTCCAGAATTCCGACCCGCTGCGCCGGCGGCGGGTCGGCGGTCAGATGCGCATTGATCTGGGGCATCGCGACATGCGGATAATTATGCCGGGAAAGCTTGTGAAACATCAGGCCCATTGCCACCAGAATGCAGGAATTAAGGGCGACGGGTACGAACGGAAAGAGCATGCCCCAACTGGCGACGGCCGGTCCACCAAGGACTGCCGTCAACGCCGCCGCCCCACCCGGCGGATGAAGGCATCGGGTAAACGACATGGCCGCGATCGCCAGCGATACGCCGACGCCCGTGGCGATGATCGGGTCCTTGATGAGGCTGGCCGCGATAACGCCCATGACTGCCGAAATCGTATTTCCACCGATAATCGACCAGGGCTGAGCAAGCGGACTTGCCGGAACGGCAAACAGCAGAACCGCCGAGGCCCCCATCGGCGCGACGATCAATGGCAGATGCGCGCCGTCTCCCAACAGATAACCGCAGATCAGGCCTGTGAGCGTGATGGCCGCAAGTGCGCCGACGCAGGCAAGCAGCCGGTCACGCAATGTCGCGCCGGCAAGAATGGGATGGAACAGCCGCGAAGAGAGAGACGGGCGATTTGGAGCCGGCTCGCGGAAGTTGGAAGAGGGCATGGGAAAACCTGGAAGTCGATGATGGAAGAGATTTCAGGAAAGCAGGGCGGACGTGACGGACGCGCTGGCCGACGAAGCAAGTAGCAGATCTTCAAATCCGCGCAACGCATCCGGCCTGTGACTGGTATTGGAGATTAGCAGAGTATCCACCACGCCAAGGGAATGCACGGCGATATCGGCGGTCCAGTGAAGCCCGTCGAGAACCGAGCGCGGTACGACGCCAACGGCATTGCCCGCCACGACATGCGCAAGGATGGAATGATAGGAGGTCAGTTCCACCGTGGGGACGGCGGTGCCCGTTCCGACCCAGCGCTCGGCAATACGGCGATAGGTACAGCCGGGCTCAAGTGCTGCCAGCACGGGCGGCAGCACGTCGCGCGCGTCGCGGACCGGTGGATGGTTTGGCGGAAGAATGAGCAGCAGCTCCTCCTGATAGACACGCGTCGCGTGGAGCGGTTGCTGCTTGCGGTCGGTCATCGCCGACCATTCCAGCTGCTCGGGAATACGCGCGATCAGCGCGCAGTCCAATTCGCCGGCGATCACGGCCTTCGTCAATTCCTGGGTCGCGCCAAGCGTCAATTGCAGCGACACCTGCGGCCAGGCTTCGTTGAAACGAGCCATTACCGGCGGAAGACGGCTTGCCGCAGTACTCTCCATAGTCCCTACGCGCAGGGATGCCGGCAGAACCTGTTGCTTGAGCGCGAACCTGGCTTCCGAGGCAAGCGCGACGAGCCTCTTCGCATAGGTCAAGAAAGTCCGACCCTCCAGCGTGAGGGTCATCTTCTTTCCCTCCCGGCTGAACAGGACGGCATCCAGGTGCTCTTCCAGCAATTGAATACGCGTCGTCACATTGGACGGCGCGCGAGCCAGCTGCTTCGCAGCACGGGTCACGCTCGCCTCTTCAGCGACGGCTAGGAATATTTCGAGCGACGTGGGATCCAAAACGATCTCTATTCAAGAATGATATTGCCTTATTATTCTCCATGAGAGAACATTCATCAAGGAGCGCAGTGGGCTTCTGGAGCAACCGCACAGAAAAGAAATGTTACATGAGTGGTGATTTTCAGAAAGACAATTCCTTTGAATACGCATAGCCGCCATACTCTCCGTGTATCGGGTCGATCCGGAATATGTGGGTTTGCATAGGAGTCACGAAGCCGTGGCCGAGTGGCGAAAGGAAATACGCCGCAGACTGATCGGCGCCCGCTCATCTCTCGGATCGGCAGAACGTGACGGGAAGACGTCGCTTATCGGTGCGCTCCTGGCGCATCGGTGAGGAGTTGATACGCGGAGTCCGAATATTCCGGTCCCGCTGCATCGCGAGGAACGAAAACCCGACATCATCATCGCACCCGTTGTCGGCTTTGACAATGAATGCTCGCCCCTCGGCTTTGGAGGAGGGTATTTCGACCGAACGCTGGCTTCTCTCGCCTCAGAGCTTTTTGCGATCGGTGTTAGGTGAAGAGGCAGTGGCGCGTATCCCTAAGCACCGTTCGCCTGTAAAACTTTGTGACTGGAGGAACAAAGAAGTCTCGCACCTCGTGGATGAGGTTTGGCTGCAACATAGCGCAGTCCGTTTGAGGAGGATGCACCCCTCGTTAAGCATCTTTGGGCCTCTTAGCGCACCCCGACAATGCTGGAACTGCAACGAGCTGAGGACTTGTAATTGTTTCACAAACAATAAAGTATTTGATACTCCCATAGACGCTCTACGCGAACAGCGGATATCCCTAAATCGTCATGTCATCCGAATACTAAAAGTGCAACCAAAATCCCCATCAGAAAACCACCAACGCCTACAGCCCACAGCCACCGATCCCGCTCACGACGCCCTCGATCTCGCCGCGCGAGGTCACCCAGGTCACCAACAGCCCGCTCGAATTCCCGGTTTCGACTTTCCATCACCCGCCCCAGATTCTGAGACGCCTCGTCAGCAATCCTTTGGAAAATTCGTGCGTACTGCTCCGGATTGGTTTTTAACGCCACTGAATCCATGAGCGCCAAGAGATGTTCGGCACTCGCCACCTGAACTTCCAGGATCCGGTCGAGCTTCAGTGCGGTAGTCTCTGCCTGTTGCGAGAGTTCGAATTTCTCGAAGGCAATCTCGAGAGCCTTGCGGATGATCGTCATTTCGGCGCCCAGTTGCGCACCATGCTTTTCGACAGCGCGACGAAGGTCCTCGAACGCTTTGACCGCGTCATCTGCATCGTCCTGCTCGGACTCCGGTATCGCATCATTAGGCATATCTCTTCTGACCTCACTACCGCTCGAAACCATCGTCGCGTTCTCGTTCGACCTCACGTACTCGCGAGCGAGCAGGCTTTTCTCCAACTACTGGGTTCGCCTGGCCATCGTAGGAATGGTGCGCTTGCTCTTGCACTTCGGTGACCCGATCAAGGTTCTTTTGCTGCAGGACGGTTCGACTTGCATCGGAACTAGTCAGATCACGATCGCCTATAGACAGCCGCCGGCCATTGACACGCAGTTCGGCCTGCGACGCAATGTCTGGCTCATCCCTGCCCGCCTGTGGAGGCTCGCGGCTCGGCGTCAATCGCAGACCTGAGAACATCCCACGCTTCGGCGCCTGATCCATGCCTTGTGGCTCGGAAGCACTCCGCTCCTCGGTGCGGAGATCGCTAGGTCTCTGCCCTCTGGACAATTTCAGGCCAGCAAACGAGGCACGGCGCACCGGCGGATTTTCACTTACGGTGAAATTGTTCTGCATCGCGCCTCTCTCGGCTCCCGGCATCGACATCTGGTTCGCTCTAGCGGCACCATGTTGTGCCCGCCCGACGCCCAGGTCACTCCTGCCATCTTGTCTCTGCGCAATGCCGTGACCGATATCGATCTCGCTCGTCACCGCGCTGCCCGTGCCAACACCTCGGTGATGCGCAAAGTCCTGAGCGTAGTCTAGAGTCGTTTCCTTTGCGCCCGAGCGGCCGAGGCGGGCTTCGAGACCAGCGAACGCGACATCCGCCGCGTCGCGCACTTTCCAGGAATTCCGTTCGGTCACAGTTCCGTCGGGAAGCCGCACCATCTCGGAACCGGTATGCTCAAGCCCGAGCTTATCACCCGGTTGTGGATTGGCTTGCGCCATCGCAGCCGCAAGACCCACGCCCCAGGTCGTGTGCCGCTCCCCACGATCACTCTCGAGCGTCACGAAATAACTCTGTCGATTTTTCGGGTCATGTTGATAGGGAGCGGAACCATGCTCGACCAGCCTGCCAACCCCGCGATCGGCAAACTCATCCTTGCCCGCATAAAGCTGTACGTCATCACGATGGCGCGTCATGGCCACATAAGTCAGGTGCCGATCCATTGTCTTCGACGCCAGTACGAACGCCTGATCGACCGTCGTGCCCTGGTTCTTGTGGATCGTCGTTGCATACCCGTGGTCAAAGGCCTGGTAACTTTCGCTCGGTACAACGACGAGGTCGGCCCCTTCCCCGGCACCAGAATTCCGGCCGTCGAGCGAAACAAGTAGTGCGTGCCGCTCGGCGGTCCGGACCGTTCCCAGCATGCCGTTCTTCACGCCGAGGTCCCGATCGTTCTGCAGGAACACGATCCGATCCCCCGACGCAAACGAGCGCGTGCCGTCATTCGTCTGATACGCGAGCTCGCCATTCTCCTGTCCGCGCGCCAACGTGCCTCGCTCCTGAAGCTCCGAACGAATGGCGCCGTTCAAGGCCCGGACATCGGAGCGCCGATGCGCCATCGCAACCCGGCTGCCTTGTGGCCGCTCATCGCGATCCGCCAGATAGTCCTGAACGATCGCCCGCCGTACATCGTCACTTGTTTCCGCGAGCCGAATGTTTCCATGTGCGCGATAGGCGGCAAGCCCTTCGGCCGTTCTGTGCGTCGCAAAGTCGACGGACGCGTCCCGCTGCCAGTCGATCCGTTGACGACGGACTTCGGAAAGTTCCGCGTGGCCGATCCGCTCGGCGATCGCCCGGAACGGCGCGCCGGCCCCGATCGCCTGCAGCTGTTCATGATCACCGACAAGGACGATCTTTGCGCCGCGTGTCTCGACCTCATGGACGAAACGAGCCAGCTGACGGCTGCTCACCATGCCTGCCTCATCGATGACGAACACATCTTTAGCGCCGAGCCGATCGGTTGGCTGTACATCGCGACCGACCGGTTGGCTCTGGTTATCGGGTTGATTGCCCCTGCTCTGCACCTGCCATCGATATTCCCAGGACGCCAGCGTGCGGCTCTGGATCCCGGATGCCTGCTCCAGTCCCTCGGCCGCCTTGCCCGACAAGGCGGCGCCATGAACACGATACCCTTGCGCCTCCCAGGCCTCGCGCGCCGCAGACAACATCGTACTCTTGCCGGCCCCCGCAAAGCCGACGACAACGGAGATCTGTTCCGGCCCTGTCAGATGCCGGATTGCGTTGCGCTGTTCATCCGAAAGCCGGGGCACTGAAGCACCGTGACTGCCATGCCCTAGCTCCTCCCCGGATGCAGCCAGGCGCAGGCTAAAATCCTGCCGATCGATGGCCCGATCGACATGACGCCGACCGACGTAGTGGTTGCGTCTCCCGTTCATCCGTTCGGCAGCCGCAGCCATGCCGAATTCCGTGTCGATCATCTCGCGCGTCGAATAACGCGCCAGCTCGAGTTCGCCCGTCGTTCCATCGATGCGTTCGGCCTGCAGCTGCACCAGTGCCGGCGAAGCCATGACCGATGCAAACGCATTCTGAAAACCCTGCGCATCGTCGTTGATATAGCGATTAAGCGTGCGGGCGATATCATGCCTGTCGAACACACTCTTTTCATTGGTCAGAAGTGTCAGAACCTGTTCAGGCTTTTGACGAATGAGGTCGGCGTTTCGCTTCGCAGCCTCTGCGTCGAGCCGCGCCCGGGAAACCTCCATTCCGCGGCGCTGAACCTGTGTTGCATGAACACCGAGATGTTCGGTCGGCTCAAGCTCAAGACCGCGCTCCTGATGCGAGCGATGATCGATGCGAATGTCCAGTCCGGCTTTCGCGAGATGCTCGTTGGCATGATGCTCCCAGGATTGCCGGATATCGCGAAGCTGCATCTGCGATGTCGGCAGGTTGTTCGCGAGCAGCCATTTGTTCTCCCGCTCAATCAGCGTCTTGTCGCCAAGCCCCTCCGGCGTGACCACCCGGGTCGTCATCATCAGATGCGCATGATGATTACGAACGTCGCTTTCCTCATGCGGCTGGTGGATCGCGAAATCGACCGCGGCGCCGTATCGATTGGCGAGATTACGTGCAAACGACCGTGTCAGTTCCAGCCGCTGGTCTTCCGACAGTTCATGCGGCAGGGCGATCTCGATCTCACGGGCGACGCGCGCATCCTTGCGACCCTCCACCAGCTCCGCCGCGTTCCACAATGCCGACCGGTCGGGCGCCCATTCCGCGTCGATACTGTCGGGAAGCACGATCTCGGCATGCGCCACTCCGCGCTTGTGGGTAAAGTCATGGGTGATCCCGTCACGCTCATTGGTCAATTTCTCGCCGGCACGATAGGCGGCCGAGGCAACAGCACTCCGGCCCTTGCCCCGCGAGATCACCTTCATGCTTGCATGATAGATCGCCAACGCCGCCTGCCCTTCCGATCACCGATCGGCGCATCTGAGTTGCGCAGCAACTCGTAAGTGCGCCCTTCAAAACTCGAAAATCAGCCCTCAGCCACCCTCCTCAGGCGCTCTTGCCAGGCCGAAATCGACAGAAGATTGCTTCGATTTTCTACCACAGCGAGACTCTTCTTAGAAGCGACTTAAATCAGCGGTAGCGCATTTGTGATCATGTATTAGGTTGTGTGATACTCAAGCGCTGCTACCATCTACCGACTGCTTCGCTCAAAGGACGATCGAGGAGGTTAGAATGTCGCGCAAAACCATCGAAGAGCGACTGGCGCAGCTCGACGCGCAGAAAAAAAATCTGCAGGCACGTCTCAACACCCAGGAACGAGCGAAAGACACGCGCCGCAAGGTGCTGCTCGGATCGCTTATTTTGGAACGGCTTGATGGCGTTGAAGATCGCTTCTCTGCCGACCTGCGTGAATGGCTCCGGCGTGAACTGCCAGGTTTCCTGACTCGGGACAACGACAAGGCGATCTTCGGCGATCTGCTGAAGTCTTTAGCGCCTAGCAGCGAGGGCGCGTCGCCGTGAACTCGGCGATCCTCGCATGGGCAGCATTCAGGAACATGCTGCGGGCTGCCCGGCGTGATCCGGTATGGGCAATCACGGCTGTTGTGCTTTCGCCGATCCGGGTATGGCGACATATTTTTGCGGCGACGCTCACCGTCCTGATTGTCGGGGTCGTGCTGTCGATTGTCGGCGGCCTCATCCCGCCCTCCTACGCCATCCTTCGCAACATCGCCGCCGCCATCATCGTCGTCTTCATGGTCTGGCTCGCCTTCAGGCTTCTGAGCGATCCGCTGATCCAGCACTTTGGTACTGTCGATGCCGAGACACATGGCAGCGCGCGGTTTGCGACCAACAAGGAGATTGGCAAACTTTCGAATAGCGCATCCGGGCTGCTGATCGGCCGCGACAGCAAGACCGGAAGCCTGCTGCGTTACGACGGCTCGGCTCATCTGATGACCATGGCGCCGACACGCACCGGCAAGGGTGTCGGGACGATCATTCCAAACCTGCTGACCGCTGACCGGTCGGTGATCTGCATCGACCCGAAAGGCGAGAATACACGTGTCACCGGACGTGCGCGCCGCTGCTTCGGTCCGGTGTTTGTCCTCGACCCTTTCGGCATTACCCATGAGCCGATGGCGGCGTTCAACCCACTCGACCAGTTCGATCCGGAAAGTCTCGATCTCGTCGATGATGCCGGCACACTTGCCGATGCGCTGGTGTTCGACGAACCCGGCATGGCGGGCGAGGCGCACTGGAACGAGGAAGCAAAAGCACTGATTACCGGATTGTTGCTTCACGTCGTTACGACCGAGCCGGCAATCCGGCGGACTCTCATGACGCTGCGGGAATACCTGACCCTGCCACCGGATGCGTTCAAAAAACTCCTGGCCGAGATGCAGCGATCGCCTTCAGCCGGCGACCTTGTCGCGCGCGCCGCCAACCGGCACCTTGGAAAATCCGATCGCGAGGCCGCGGGTGTGCTTTCGGCCGCCCAGCGGCACACGCATTTTCTCGACAGTCCGCGTATGGCGCGTGTGCTCGGTCGCTCGGATTTCCGGTTTGCGGATCTGAAGCGCGCCCATCAGACGATCTTTCTTGTGCTGCCGCCGGACCGTCTGTCGACCTACTCTCGCTGGCTCCGCCTTATCGTTACTCAAAGCCTCCTCGAAATGGCACGAACAGCTGACGCCCCGGACGTGCCGGTTCTCTATCTGCTCGACGAGTTTGCAGCGCTCGGGCATCTCGCCCCGGTCGAGCGCGCGATGGGACTAATGGCCGGCTATGGCGTACAACTCTGGCCGATCCTGCAGGACGTGCACCAGCTGCGGGCACTCTATGGCCAGCGCGCCGGCACCTTTCTGTCGAATGCCGGCTTGCTGCAGGTTTTTGGCGTCAACGATCATGCCAGCGCCAAACTGGTTTCCGATCTGCTCGGGCAAGAAACGGTGGTGTTTCAGGCTATGGGAAGGGCGCTGGATTCGGAGCAGTCCGGGATCAGCTACAGCGAGCAGCATGTTGCGCGCCCTCTCCTCACCCCTGATGAAGTTCGCAACATGTCGTCGAGGGGAGAATTGCTGTTCCTCGCAGGCTGGCGGCCGATCCTTGCGCTGAAGCTCTGCTATCACAGAGACAAAGAGTTTTGGGGGAGGTTCGACACGCCATGATCAGTCGTGATGTAAGGTTTCTAGGGACGAATCCGCAACTAGCAGTCTTGGCTGAAATGCGGGCAGCCTTTGGTGCTTCCAGAGATGGCCTGATCTCTGTAGATAGACCGGGCGGCGCGACGCGTCGGCATGCGGCGGATGAATGGAGGGACGGTCCGATTACATGATGAAGTCTTCCGTCGATCACATGCCGCAACGCAAGCAGCGCGAGCTCGAGCGGGCTCTTGAAATTCTTCACGAGGAGTTCGAGGACGCCCTGAAAGAGGGTACTGCCGGCTTCAAGAAGCGCGGCCGCATTCTCAAGATCATTCTGTTCGGTTCCTACGCCAAGGGCGGTTGGGTGGACGAACCCTTCACCATGAAGGGCTACCGATCCGACTTCGATCTGCTGGTCATCGTCAACGACCGCAGGCTCTGCGACTTCGCGACCTACTGGTACAAGGCTGCCGACCGGCTGATCCGTGAAAAATCGATCGAGACGCCGGTGAGTTTTATTGTCCACTCGAGGCGCGAGGTGAATACCTATCTCAAGGAAGGGCAGTACTTCTTCTCCGATATCCGTAGGGAAGGCATCGTCCTCTACGAACTCGATGATGAGCCGCTGGCGGAACCGGAGGCGCTTTCCCCTTACGACAGTCTCAGGCTGGCGAAAGGTCACTTCACACAGAGAAGCAGTGAGGCAACGGCCTTCCTTTCCACGGCGAGATTTCAGGCCACTAACTCAGAATCACTCGGCGATGCCTGGGGAAATTTAGCTGCATTCAGTCTGCATCAGGCTCTTGAGCAAGCCTACTCTTGCGTTCTGTTAACCCTCACCAACTACGGCCCAGCATCGCATAATCTGAAATTTCTTCGCTCGATGGCGGAAGGACAGGATCGCCGTCTGGCAGAAGCATTTCCGCGAGATCAGCATCGCGAACGGGCATGGTTCAACACGCTGAACGAGGCCTATGTGAAGGCCCGATACTCGAAACATTACGAAATCAGTTCCGAAGCCCTTAACTGGCTTGCGGAACGCACATCTGTGCTGCTTGAGCTCGTCAAGCAGGTTTGCACGGAACATATCGAAGCACTGAAGAGAGATATCCACGACTAGTTTCCGCTGCAGCGACGAAGACGCGCTCGTGCGGGCCCGCCGGGCCAATGAATAAAGAAGAGTATCGGAGAAATCAGCATCGCGCCGCCCTGGCGGGATTTCGGGAGTTCGCGACACGCCCCAAGCGGTTCATGGTCAGCCGCAGGAGCCTCAGCGTAACGTCCGCAGGGAGGCTGGACCGACTGGCCCCGTTTTGGGGCGTTCCTTTTATCGACAAGCCGTGCTGGAAAGCGGAGATACTGGAATGACCTTTGAAGATTTTTTGACCGCACCTGCAGCAAATCCCGGGTGGGTGACTGCCAGACTGGAAACGGCGGATCTATCTGGACGTCGGCTTACTCGGCGCGAGTCCCACTCTGCATCAAGGTGTTACCCAGTACGCTGCGAGAGTGTGCCAGGAATCTTCTGAAAACTGGATCTTCGACGCGTATCGGTACGACCCAGTTGAAATTGTTGATAGTGAGCCGCCTGACGCTCTCTTTCGGCGTCGATTATCGTCTTTGCCCCAGCTGAGCTTGGCTCAATCTCCGACTAATGGAGGTACCTATGGGCGAGCAGAAAACGACATCACCAAGACCGAGCGCAAGCGGAAATATTTCGGAGAGACGCACCGCGTTGCAACGGGAGCATCCTGGCAAATGCTTGAATCGTCGCGGCAAAAAACGGAGCGGCTACGGGCGTTTGCGGTTAGCCAAGGGCCAGCCGAATGACGCTTGAGCACAAAGCCGAACTCCTTGCGGGTTCTCCACGTAGACAGGTCGGCGCCGAACAGCTGGTCTGTTAAAGTTTTCGTCTTCGCTAAAATCGCTTGGGTCGCTCAAGCCGGGGATGGATTCGGATTGTCCCGTCGACATAACGAGCGTGAAAAGACCGATATATGGCGCTCTACCGCTTCGTGACGGGCGTAGCGCGACTAAAACGCGGTCGACCTAAAGCCGGCTCGCCCAGTTCGCTTCGTGCCCCGATCGAGTATCCACGATAATGAATCAAAGCCAACCGACCGATTTAAAACAGCCCGAGGACCCCAGAGGGGACGGCGGCGGCGGGCGAAGCACAGCACCCCAATGACAATGAGATAGTCGTCGGCATCCTGATCACCATTGAGAATTCATCGCGGAAAGGCGGCTCGGCCAGAGGCCGAGCCTGTCGGCGCTCACTCGCGCCGTTCCCATTCGGTCTCAATATTACATTCGACATTGACGAAGAAGGGGATCTTGATGGCGATCTTCAAACCGAGCATGCCCTTGCGGGAGAGGTGACTGACGACCTTGCCAAGGGTGCGAAGGCGGCGGCCGGTGGCGCTGAGGATTTTGCGAGCTGTTGCATGATGGATCTCCTGTTGATTGCGTTTTATTGCGGGATGAAAAGCGAACCCAAAAGGAGGGCCGCACCCACAGGGCCGAAGCGGGGCGGAGGACCTGAGGGCGCCTGAATTTGGTGCTCAAGGAGCCGCGGCCAAGGAAAATTCTGGCGTCATCAGGTTGCGGCCAGACGTTCGAGACGCACCATCCCCGATCTCGATAAAATGAGATCAACAGGAGAGCTTCGGCAGTGCGTGAGGGGTACGCGACGTGATTTGACACCACTCGTCAGAACGGTGGCTCCGCGTCGACACGGGCGTTTAGCTCGGCAATCGTCAGCGTCAATTCCGCCTGTGCGAGATCGAGCTCTTTTTCGATCTGGCGGCGCTCGCCAGAATCGACAGCATTGCGCAATTCGGCACGAAGTTCTTCGATCTGGCGTTCGAGTTCAAAGGTCATCGTCTGATCTCCTATGTGAAAGACGATCAGCGGCGCCGGATAGGGAATGACGTTGTCAGGGATCGCGAGAGCGACCGGCAGCGCCGGGGAGTGGGGGAGCCGATTTCGTGTTGGCGGCTTCGCAGCCAATTCGAAATTGGGGGCACCGCTCATCCTTGACGGCGGCAATCCCGTCGGCATCATCATCAGGTACTGAGCAGGTTTCCCTCCTCTCCGTATGGCACCGAAAAAAGCCGGACCTGGCTCGATGCCTGGTCCCGCTTTGATAACGGTAGAGGAAAAGGCTCCGCCGGCGGCGGAGCCTCATGATATCAATCAATCCCGGTTCGGGCGGGACCAAATGAGCTGGAGGCCATCCTCGCCTTCGACCTCGGCGAGCGTTGCGTAGATCGGGGCAGGGAAGCTCGGATCGTCGAGTTTGACCGAGAGGTAGTCGCGGCCTTGCTCGGAGGTCTTCTGCCAGGCGGCGCCCAGTTCCACGCTACCCGCGTAGACGCGGAACTGCGGGCCCTTGTCGGAAGGGTTCTCGACCCGGGCGATGCGGGCTTTGACGTTGAGGGCGAGAGTGCGGATGGAGCCGGTGAAGCCGCTTTCGGTAGAAGTGAAGGTGCCGATGGTTGCCATTGTCGTATTCCTTTTCTTAAGTTCGGGCCGCGCCCATCGCGGTCTCGATGGCTGTCGCAAAGATCGGTGACGATCGGACCGCACCCGATAGGGCCGTAATGAAATGGAGGGCGGCAAGTCGCAGATTTGTTAGTGGGAGAGGAGGAGAGCGTAGCCTTCCGGGGTAAGAAATCTGCGAGTTGTCGTTGCGGGAAGACGATCGAGGCGCAGCCGTTCTCCGGTCAGACATGCCTCATCGAGCTTGCAGATGGGTTGCCGGAAACTCTGACGCAAGGGGATTTGGCAGCGGCATTCCGGTGCATTCGCCTTGGGCACGAAGGGCATCGTGCGCCACGCCTACTTCGACCGCCGTTGTTGCCTGCCTCAATCGAGCACAAGCGTTCCTGCCAACATTGCGCGTTTGCTGATGCGCCCTGTGCGATATCGTTGCGCTCGCGAATCGCAGCCTGGAGGATCAATGCGTCAGCAGACCAAGCCGTTCATCGTCGAACGCAACCGTCCCGCAGACCCCAAGCGCACACTGCAACGCCGTCGATCTGAAGGCTGAGTGCTGACATTGCACAAGGTCTCAAAGCCCAACTGGATAAGGACCAACATGATATGGACCACGCGGCCGCCACCGATGGTGACGACCGCGCTTGAAATTCAGGCCGCAGCCTTCATATCCGTTTCCGGCTGCAGCGAATGCAGAAAGCTCACGGCGCGCTGTGCATGGGCGGCTGCCTGAAAGATCGCGCGCTTGTCGTTGGCCAGAACCGAAAGCCAGGACTGCAGATAGGAAGCGTGATCGGGGCGCGGCTCGAGTTCCGGCGCGATCCCGAGATCAGCGCAGAGGAAGCAACTGCCAAGTTCGGCAATGAGTTCTTCCCGCGCCCGCTCCGTTCGGTCCCTGGCATAACGCGACAGGTCACGTCCGACACGATGCTCCGCCGCTGTCCAGTGGGTCGCCTCATGGCTTAGGACGGCCGCGTACCCGGCAGCATCGCGAAACGTCTCAAAGGGAGGCATCTGGATATAATCCATTCCCGGGGAGTAGTAGGCTTGATTGCCGCCGTGCCGGATGACCGCGCCGGTATTGCGGAAGAAGCGATCGGCGCTCTCGATCCGGTCGATCGGATCAGGCACCTTGGCCGCTGGCGCGTAATAGCCGTCAGGCAAACCCTCGATCTGCTCGACGTTGAACACTGAATAGGCCTTGAGGAACGGGATCTCCCGATCCACCTCATTACCGTTCCAGTCCGCTTCAGATCTGGTGAAGCGGCTGGCGAAAACAACGGTTGAGCCGGTCTCGCCTTTGCGCACCGCCCCTCCCAGTTCGAGGGCCTGCTTGAAGGTCATCCACATCGACGAGGCGAAGCCACGCGACATCTGCTCCGACCACAGGAGCAGAACGTTCATGCCCGAATAAGGAAGGCCGTTGTGGCGCAGCGGCCGCGAGATACGACCATCGGTGTTGGCGGCACTCCACGGCCTCATCCAGGGGCGGACGCCTTTTTCCAGATCCTCGACGATCCGATCGGTGATCCGCGTGTAGATGTCCGCCCGACCCTTTTCTGATTTGTTTGTCATGACTTCTCTCCTTTCATGAACCGCGCCTATCGCGGTCCGTCACGGAGGTCCGAAGTCAGGGGCCGATGGTGGCCTTGCACCGAAGGCCGTAACAGCGTGGAGGACGGCAAAGCCGTTGCATGGGCGCCCGGCTCCTGCAGGACCGCCGAGCGGGACGAGCCGCGATAGGCGCGTTTCCAGTTTCCTTTCAACATGAGAAAAGGCCGGCGCTGTGGGCACCGGCCTTGGAGCAGTAAAGGAAGGCGGGGGGCGACCCCGCCAAGTGCGTCATCCGAAAGCGGCCATCTGAACCTCGGCCGCCTTGCGGTCGAGGGATGCACCCGGGTTTTCGACCGGGCGGTCGAAGGGCTTCCAGGTCTCGCCGACGACCTGCTCGTAGGCGGTCACCGCGCCCTCGGCTGCCATGCGCAGCGCATGGGACTGGATACCCATGTCGGCCGCGAATTCCCGCTTGCGCTGGGCGGCGCTATCATAACCTCCCGGACCATCGAGATCTTCATCTCTGGCATCGTTCGATGCCTTGGCAGTCGCGTCGCGCGCTTCGGTGACCGCACGGGAGTAGAACTGCCCGGCGCCGTGCGCCGATCCGACGAAGGCCCCGACGATGCGCTGCAGGTGGATTTGCATGGCTCTTTCGCCCAAACCTTCGGAGAGATTGTCGGCGGTCTCGACGATAAGCCGCTCATGCAGGCTGCGGATGCCCTCGCTGTCGACGACCGTGGTGCCAAAGCTTTCGGCAATCTTGAGCGCCTGGGAGGCATCGGGGCATGAAAGGCGGACCATTTCGAGGGTTGCTCCTTTACGGAGTTGCGAGACCCGTGCGTTGGAGCGGTTGGGAGTTGGTGGCTTGGCCATATCAGTTCCTTCCTTGGCTGCCGAAGCGGTTCCGGCCCGTGCCGGTCTGCCCTTCGATGCGGTTGACTAAGAACCGGCAATGGACGGGTGGCTTCACAGGTCCGATCCGGCTGAACCAGCAGGGCAGGTTTGCGGGCCAGCAGGTTTCGACCTGCTTGGGACCGCGAGCTTGCCCTCGCGCAGAGAGGCTGGATCGGCCGCTCCGCGGCGCGACAGCGGCCTTGAAACGCCCGGCTGCCGGTTCAGACCGCAGCGAACAAGAAGGGCAGTCCAGCACGGCCCGATATCTGGCTCCAACGGGAAGGAACAGACATGGCCAAGCCCACCATGCCGACGACATCAAGCCGGGCATGTTCAGCACCAGCGGCTTCGTTTCCGGGTCTGCCTATGTCGCCGGATGATGCAGAGGTCGCTCATCGCAATGCTGCAGTTCACCGATGACGCTCTCTTGCATCGCCAGCCTGCGGTGGATCATGTCGAGTTCGACCCAACGCTTGAAGGTGAGGCGGTCAACGACTCCTGCTCTCAAGTACGACGACCCAATCGACGACACGCTCGGTTCCGGCTTTCACTGTCGCCGCCTGCCGTCCCGCGCGCGCTGTAATTTGCCGGGTCAGACATTCCAGATGCCGCTGGCTCTCTCGCCGGGCGACGATTGCTTTCGCTAGCGGTTTAGAAGCGCGTACGTTCATCATCGCCCATCCCCAAGCTTCGCCAGCCGATGAAGGCGGACGGCCCGTCGACGGAAAGGCCGTCCGCACTGGTGGCGCACTCCACCCCCGAAAATCGGGAGTGGGTCCTGCCATGTTCGACTGGGAGACGACAATCATGCTGTCCCTCTGATCGAAGCCAGCGTCATCCTCTTCGTGGTCGGAGAGATCGGTATCGCGCACATCGTCCTGATCCGCTGCCTCGTTGACCTCCCCTTCCTGGTCTTCAGCGGAGCCGTCAGCGTGACCGGCGTCGCGCGGCGACGCGCCGAGAATATCCGTAGCTGAGCTCGCCCGGATCCAGTCGAGCAACTCGTCGGCTGGCGGTGCGAAGCGCGCCGAAGCATGGACGAAGTGCTCCACGAGCGCTGAACGGGTTTCACGAACCTTGGGCCGTGGCTGCACGGACGCCTCGGTGCACGATGCTTCCAGTGCCTGGCGGGACAGGCACAAGAGGAACTCCTCCGAACCCATGTTCGGCAAGTATCCGTCGGCACCGATCGCCTCGCTGGCGATGCGTGAAACCGTGCCGCTATTAGACATGCCGCGGCGGCACGACAGAACTTCAATCAGCACCGCGCGAACGGCGACCCTGAGCGTGTCCTGGTCGAAGGCGAGCTTGCCATGCTCATCAAACAGAGCGACCGCATGGCGCGAAAAGCGCTTGCCGCCATAAAACGTCCCATCTGCGCCGGAGTCCACTCCGACTTCCTGCCCGACAAGGGCCAGAACCATAAGCGCCATGAGCATGTCATCCTCGATTGGCGCGCGGCCGAGCGCGTTGTGTAGCGCATCTGTGCGAAAATCGCCGATCATGTCATGGCCTGTCCTCCGGAGCGGGGGCGATCGACGCCCGTTTGAGCGGCCTCATGCTCGTCTTGAGCTTCGACCAACGATGTCTGCGTCACCAGAAAAAATGGCATGTTTCCCAACGGAGTGTTTTGGTGCAGATCTCAGCCGCAAAGCAGTTGCAGTCAAGGTGCAGCACCTCATTTGCGGTCGCCTCCGATACAGAAAGGCGCTGGACCCGTGAGGGGAGTGCATTCATTATGTCGGACGTCAACGTCTCAACCGCGCTCGCCGCTCACAAGCCGATCGGCAAAGTAGCGCGATGGCGTAGTCCCGAGGACCTTTTTGAACATGACGATAAAGGCGGTCGTGGATTCATACCCTAAGTCGCCTGCCACCTGTTGGACTGTCGCACCGCCGGCAAGCTCCCGCAGCGCGATGACGAGATGGAGCTGGCGCCGCCAACGGCCAAAGCTCAACCCTGTCTCTTGAACCATAAGCCTCTTTAACGCTCGCTCACTGACCGCGACATACTCAGCCCATCGATCGACGGTCCGACGATCGCTCGGATTTGCCAAAAGCGCCGCAGCGATCAGGGCGATTTTTGGATGATCAGAGACAGGTAGCTCCAGCCTCTCACGCGGCATCAACGCGAGCTCATCAAGCATGACCGCCACGAGGCGATCGAAATGAGCGTCTGGCACGTCCCTTTCCGGTAGGTCCGCTACCCGGTGGATCATTTCCCGAAGCATCGGCGATACCGAAAGCGTGCAGCATTCATCCGGAAGCTTCGCCGCGCCGGGCTCGACAAACAGGTATGTCAGACGAGCATTGGACGTGACCTGATTGCTGTGAGGAATGCCGCCGGGCACCCAAAGTCCACAGTCGGGTGGAACGACCCAGACCCCGCTTTCCGCGGTGCAGGTTACCGCGCCATGCAGCGCCAGGATCAGTTGACCCTGCGGGTGCTGGTGCTGCACCCCCTCGGCTTGATAATCGGCGAAGTCCACTCTGAACGCCATCGCCGGCCCGTGCGATAGGCTCAGATCTATGGCGGTGCTGCAGGTTGGCTTCATCTAATTTTGGCCTGATTTCGAGATCATATGGCATCATCTCCACTTTCGCCCATCAAGCAATCCATTAAGAATCGGCTCGGCAAACTGTAGGAGATGAGCCATGCGCATTGCTGTGGTTGGGGCGACCGGCAGGATCGGTGCCAGACTGACCGAGAACCTCTTGGCCAAAGGCCATTCAGTCAAAGCTCTTTCGAGAGGAGGGCCTGCCCTCGATGCACTTGTCGCGAAAGGAGCAGAGCCGTTCCTTGGTAGCTTCGACATGGGCGATGGTGAGCTTGGCGGGTTCTTCAAAGATGCCGACGCTGCGTTCCTGATGGTTAAAACCCTTTGGCAGGCGGAGGACTTTCATGGGCACTACCCTGCGGTAGCGCTTCGATTTTTCGATGCACTTCGGGATTCGCCGGTGAAGTTTGCCGTGAGCCTGACCGCAATGGGGTCCGAGCGCAGTGGAAATACCGGCCATTTCCAGGGCTTCCATATCCTGGATGAGATCCTCAACCGGTTACGCGACATCAAGCTGGCGCACCTGCAGGGTGGCTGGTTCATGGAGGACCTGTCCAGATGGGCGGATGCAATCGCGCAGCACGACAGAATCGGCTTTACACTCGCTCCTGATGTCAAAGCGCCTTGGGTTTCCATTCGGGACCTCGCGGATTTCGCGGCAAAGGAGTTTGACACGCCGACTGACCAGCACCGGTCCGTAAAGCAACTGGGCATCGATTACACGATGACCGAGATCGCCGGGATCATCGGCCGGGTGCTCGGTAAGGAGTTGGATTATCGCTTCGTCGATCCGAGCGATCGTGAGGTTGAAACGGTCTTCCGGGAGAGATTCGGAACGCTCGATCGTTGGGTCTATGACAAGAACACCGCGGCGGCGCTTAACGAGGGGCGGGTCAAGTTCCACGATGATCGTCCGGCGCTACCCACGACGATGGAAGACTTCATCAAGGACGCCCTCAGACCGCTGATCGAGAAGGCGCGGACGGAAGGCGCCAAACCAGAGACCTTCCTGACGTGGTGCTCGCAAGGATAATGGCCGAGTTAGCTGCCCGAAAGCTAGTGCGGCACAACTCGCTCCGGATTGTCAGATGAGGGGAACGAAGAATAAAAAAAATGGGCCTGCGGAAACCGTGGCCCATCAAGTGTGGAGATCTAAAACCTCCAGAGGGGAACAGCTGCTGCGACGGAACTGGGAGGTGACCGTCATGTGCCTCAGCTAAAGGCGTTATGCCTGAATTTAAACCAACGGGAAAACATTTATTGTGCAACGCAGCTATGCAGCTGCCGCGATGGTCTGCTTGTCCAGATCTTCCGCCAATTGGGCCTCGATTGCCCGCAGCATCAGCTGTTTTTCCTTCAGGTCGTCCGCGAACGCAAAAGCGCCTCCGTCTCGGGAACGGCAGGAAACCAATCGCCGCTCGGCTTCTTCCAAACGCCGGCGATACTGGCGCTGTTCCTCATAGGAGCCCTCAAGGGCGTGCTCCAGCCGCGAGATGGCACCCAGAGGCGTGACCGTGATCGCCAGATCGATCGCGTAGTCGGCACCAGTGCGCTGGAGGAGGGTCTCGAGCGATATCCATCGCACTTGCCGAAGCGTTCGCCCTCATCGACGAGATCGAACCCGCCAATCGTTGCCAGATGAACCTCGCCTTGGCTTTGAAGCTGAAGAAGCGTGAGGATCTCCTTCATCAACGCGCGGCCCGCTTCCTTGCGCTCGGTGTATTCCTGCCCGAGCACCGTCATCGTGAAGGCATCGCCGCCTGTCGGCTTAAGCCCCGCGATATCCTGGCCGATCTCACCGATGCGCCGGGTCGAGACCTCGATCTCACGCCCGGCATCACGCATCTGCCAACGAACGGCATACTGATCGTCTTCGTGGGCAGCCGGCAGCCGTTCGAGCCTAGCAAATCGGCCTCCAACCCGGCCTTCTGCATCAGTCGCTCGTCACCCGACGCAATGGCCTTTGCCATGGCGAACTGGTTGGCCGCCCCTTCGCCCACATCTTCCAGTCGCCCGATCGAGGTGTCGCCAGAGAGGCCGGCAGCAATGAACCGGGCCTTGCGTTCGTTGTTCTGCCACATCGAGGCATCAAGCGAACCTTCTGTCGCATAGGCGAAGATATCCACCTCGTCGTGCTGATTACCTTGGCGAACAATTCTGCCCTCGCGCTGCTCGATCTGAGACGGCAACCACGGCACATCGAGATGGTGGAGTGCTTTCAATCGGAGCTGGGCGTTGACGCCGGTCCCCATCGTCTCGGACGTACCGATCAGAACACGGACTTTGCAGGCGCGGACATCACTGAACAGCCGCTGCTTGGCTTCCGTTTTCTTGTAGTCCTGCATGAAGGCGATCTGTGACGCCGGCACGCCGAGCCGGAGCGAAGCGTCACCCTTGACGCGGCCGGCGGGCATGCGGCAGGCCTCTGCTGGTTTCCATTCTTCTCTCCCTCCTTTCTTCCTCCCGCGCTTTCAGCGCCTCATTCCAGTCCTCTGCCGGCGGCTTCAGCCGCAACCAATCGCAGCCCACTTCATCGGCAATGGCACGGAGGCGGCCGGCAAAGGTCTCGCCCTGGCTGTTAACGTCGGTGGCTGCGACCAGAACAGCGCCGGGACGTGCGGCCAACTGGCGGACTGCCGCTTCTGTCGCTGGCGACCACCCACCACCAGTGCTGAGATAGAGACTGCCCTCACGCAGCCCCTCGAATGCCGCAAGGCTCATCGCGTCGATGGCCGCTTCGGTGACGCAAAGACGCATGGCGTCAGACGAGCCAAGCCGAAACAGAATTTTCGAACCGCCTTCCGAGAAGCCGCGCCAATCGGGACCGCGCTCCTCCCAGCCGGTCAGTGCGCCATTGTCATCCACATGCGCTGCCCACATGCTGCCATAAGGTCCCTCCCGGAGGACGTCCCTTTCTATGGCCTCCCGGATGATTGTTGCCGGTAGGCAGCGCTCGGCACGCAGATAGCGCCAGCTCAAGGATCCCTGCCACGGTCGACGTCGTATTGCCCAGCGTTCCGGGATGGTGGTGCTCTTAGCTGGCCTTCCGGCCGGCCGGGACCAAGCGGGATCCCTGACGATAACGCCGACAAGATCGGCCACCCGGTCGAGCGCCTCGACAAAGTTGACGCCATCCAGATGCTTCGCAAGAGCAAAGACATCGCCTTTCGCGTCGGACAGCGGATCGAACCATCCCCGCCCCCCATGGATGACGATGACGATTTCCGCACCGCGCCTGTACTTCAAAGCTTTGCGTGTGCTTTCCTTGATGTCGATGGCAAAGCCGGCCTGTTCCAGCACTGCTGCGCACGGGACACGGTCCCGAAGTTCCTCCAGTTTCTGTTTCTCCATTATTTTTACCGGCGCTCTCGGCGCCGCCCTTCTCTCCAGATTCATGTCTCCCGAAATTTCACGGGACCGTATCCGGCGGCCGCTAAGGCAAAGGGGGCAAGGGCGCGGCTGGCAATCTGCAGATTTGCACCCACTCCAGATGACATGCCAGCAGCGGCGAAGCTTCCCTTGCCGCCTGCCGCTCGCAAGCGGCACCTAGGAGAGGAAAATGCCGGCTCAATGAGCCGGCCAGGGATGGAATTCGTGCACGATCTCCAGATTGTCTTCGTCATCGAGTTCGTCGCTCGGCAGAACGCCGAACTCGTCGCCGGACCTGAACAGCGTGACGGGAACCATCAGGGTGCGGGAAAGCTGGAAGGCGTGGTTCTGCGCAAGCGAAAGATCGGTGTTCATCTGAGGCTCCATCTTTGGAGCGGGCCATTCCCGCTCGATGGCTCCCGTCAGTGTCCGGAACCGGTTGCGATCACCGCGAAGGCGCAGCCGAAGCGGCCGCAGCTTGCTAGCGGACCCCGTCAGCGGGTTGATTGGCGGAGATCCGGGGCTGGACCAGGAAGCCATCCATCAAGAGCGGGATGGTGCGCCTTTGCAGGCCGCCTCCAAGTGACAATGATAAAACGAATGGGGACCGCGCTTTTGCGTCTCAGTGGTAGCGATCGTTCTTCGTGAAGCGATCTCGGCGACGGCGGAGAAACGGCACGGATCTACGTGGAGAAGATCTGAACTCGAAATTTAAGCTGCGACACCGGGCCTTTCAGTGCTAGAACCCCGGCAGTAACGACGTCATCCAACGGGGCGACGCACGATCTCACTGACTCGGGCGGGCGATCTGCACATTGCAAGCTGTCTGGGAAGTTGTACACGACAGCCATCGACAATTGACGGCCCGAGTGAGGTAATTCCCAAGGGCACGGCCGCCCACGCGAACTTTCTCTGAGCGGAGGTGTTAATACGCTTGCGCAAGCCAGAGCTTCTTCTGGTTTATGGCACACACGCACATCGCGCAATTTTGCCAAGGGAAGTGGAGGCTGTAGATGGCACCGGAAATTATGATCGTTTTGTCGACCCTCGGCCTCTATGCCATGGCCGTGGTCAGTCCTGGTCCTAACTTTGCTCTGATATCGAGGCTTGCTTTGAATGGTTCTCGCAAAGCGGCGGTGGGAGCGACGGTCGGGCTCGCGCTCTCGGCAACGTTCTATGCCATCCTCACAATAGCGGGGCTGTCTGTCCTCCTGACGGAAGTTGGCTGGCTTGCGAGTCTGGTTCAGATCGCGGGCGGATCTTATCTCATCTACTTGGGCGTGAAGACCTTGTTGGAGGCCAAGCCCCAACGGTCGAGGGAACGAAGCGCTCCGACGCGAAAGTCCGCCCAAGAGGGCTTTCGAATGGGGATCATTGTCAATCTTTCCAATCCCAAGGTCATCACCTTCTTTTTAAGTCTCTACGCAGTCACAATGCCTGCAGAGGCATCACTCTGGACTAAACTTGCAGTGCTGTTGGGTGGTTTCATCCTGGAGATCGTGTGGTATGGACTTGTTATCCTGCTTTTCTCTACCGCGCCGGCCCGTGCCGCATACGATCGCGCTGGCCACTGGGTTGAAAGAGTGATCGGGTCAGCCCTCACTGTATTTGGCCTAAAGCTGATTTCGGAAAAGCTCTGGTCTCGCGGAACGCTCTAACGCAAGAGGTGCTTGGCTGCTCGCCGGGTGGCTAGGATCTGCGGGTGATGATCCGGGAATGGGATGTGTGACCTGCTCTAACAATGGACGGGGAGGTCGCTGTGTTGTGTAACAACGCGTCCCCCATCGTTGTCAGATAACCTGACCACCAGAACCTCGATGCGCTGCGCGGTGATCCAGCGGTTATCAGGGCCGAGCAAGCTGGCGCCCATCGGCCCGATATCATCGGGAACACCGACCCTACCGAGGGCTGTCATGCCGGCGAGATGTTGATTGAGGTCGGGCATGGCGCGAACCGCGCCGCCGAGGAAGTCAGTCTCAATGGGGCCTAGATGCCGTAATGGGCCGGCGTCTCACGAGTAGCCAGTTAGGTGGCTGTCCCTCAGAATGATGATGTTTTGAAACGAGGTCCGAGCGATCGGCCTCAAGCATCATGAGAGGAACAGCCATGGAGTATTATGCAGGAATTGACGTCTCGCTGAAAGAGAGCAGCGTGTGCGTGGTCGACGCGACGGGCAAGTTGGTTCGCGAGGCCAAGGTGGGCAGCGAGCCAGAATGCCTGGTCGGGTTTTTTGCTCAACTGGAGTTTCCGGTAGAGCGCATCGGCCTTGAAGCGGGGCCTTTGTCCCAATGGCTATACGCGGCTCTCGCTGCTGCGGGTCATGAGGTGGTTTTGCTGGAAACACGACATGTGAAGGCGGCGCTTTCGGCGATGACGGTGAAGACAGGTCGCAAGGATGCACGGGGGATCGCGCAACTTCTGCGCATGGGATGGTATCGTCCGGTCCACGCGAAATCGTCGCCGGCGCAGGACACTCGGGCTCTGTTGGTGGGTCGCAAGCTTCTGCAGTCCAAGCTGCTCGACGTCGAGCTCAGCATACGGGGTATCCTGCGCGGCTATGGACTAAAGGTCGGCGAAGTGAGCCGAGGGCGTTTTGAGGTGCGCATCCGCGAACTGATTGCAGGGCATGCGACATTGTCGACGGTGATTGACGCGATGCTGACGGCGCGAGCAGTGTTGTGGAGCGAATTTACGAAGCTGCACCGCGAGATGCTCAGGATCGCCCGCGCTGACAAGGTTTGCCAACGACTGATGAGTGCGCCAGGTGTCGGTGCCCTGGTTGCGCTGACCTATCGCTCTGCCGTCGATGATCCTGCCCGGTTCCAAAAGTCCAGCACTGTGGGTGCCTACTTCGGGCTGACGCCGAAGAAATATCAATCCGGCGAAACTGATCGCGATGGCGGCGTCAGCAAGGTCGGCGACGCGATGGTGAGAACCGCATTGTTCGAGTCCGTGCGGATTTCGGTGAATCGGGACAGCGATTTCAGCAAGTCGCGGACAAGCATTTCGCTAAGTCGCGGACAGCGGGATCGAACGAATTCCGCCAGCCTGGTTCCTGTCAGGGGTGATTGATTTCGTTTATTTCGGCGCCGTTCAAGAGCGTTGGTGTTTTCCGCTTCCGCATGCTGTCGCCTTCGAGCGTTATGCGGTGGGCGTTGTGAACAATACGGTCCAGGATCGCGTCCGCTAAGGTGGCCTCACCGATCATCTCATGCCAGGCGGCCACGGGAAGCTGGGCGGTGATCAGAGTGGATTTTCGCCGATATCTCTCTTCAAAGATTTCCAGCAGATCGAGGCGCTGCCGATCGTTCAGGGTATGGGTTCCCCAATCATCGAGCACCAGCAGATGAACACGTGCAAGCTTGTCGATGAGGCGCGGGAAACGCCCGTCCAGCCTGGCAAGCGCGAGGTCCTCAAACAACCGCGGCATGCGAACATAGAGGACAGAGTGGTCGAGGCGGGCGGCCTGGCGTGCAAAGGCACATGCAATCCAAGTCTTTCCGGTGCCCGTCTGGCCCGTGAGGATCAAGTTCTCATTTGCCTTGAGCCACGCTCCCTGCGCCAGAGACAGGACGTTGCGGCGATCCAGGCCCCGATGCGCTGCAAAATCGATGTCTTCAATGGAAGCGTTAGCAAAACGGAGTTTGGCGGTGGCGAGCCGGTTTGTCAGTCTTCTGTCCGTTCTGAGGGCGATCTCGCGGTCAAGCATCAATCCCAGTCTTTCGTCGAAGCTCAGATCATTTCCATGAGCCTGCTCGAGGAGCTCGCGATAGGCCGTTGCCATAACGGCCAGACCAAGCGCATTCATTTGTTTAAGTGTCGGATGTGTCAGCATCTAATGTCCTTTTTATTGATAGTAGGTTTTGCCGCGGATATTGCCGTGCGGCGGCGCCGGCTTCACGGCCTCGGTCATGGCCGGAGCCTGATCGAGACCGGATCTGAGAATGTTGGCAACAGACGAATAGCTCAGCGCGTTGATCACCAGCGCCCGTTCGCAAGCCAGCTCCAGCCGATCGGATTGGTAGCGACGCGCCAGGGAAAGAATGCCTTGAGCAGATCGGTAGCCCTGTTCGGGGTGGGGACGATGACTGAGCAGACGTTCGATAAACGTCGCCGTGTTGACCCCGACCTTTGCTGCTTCGCTGCGCAACAAGTGGGGTGTCGTGTTTGCGTAGCGCTGATGCGCCTTGGGCATGTGTTCATTGACGGTGACGTGGCCTGAACGCTGCGAACTCCGGATGTGACTTGCGACTCGTTTGTGGTCGAAGAAGATTTCGACCACCCGGTACGTCAGCCTGACATCGACCCGCTTCCGATCAGCCCATGCGGAACGGAATAGAAGGTCTTGTCGACCTCGACGTGATAGTCGGGATGCACCTTGGCGATCTTCCATTCCGCATATTCGAACGGCGTTGAAGGCAATGGTTTGAGCTGCGAGCGTTCGACCTCATCGAACAAAGCGCGGCGAGATTTTCCATATCGCCGCATGGTTCGGGTATTGAGATCCTCGATCAAAGTGCTGATGCGGATATTGAGATCGACAAGGCTGAAGAACCGTTCGTTTCGGAGCCTCGCCAAGACCCATCTCTCGACGATTAAAACCGTCCCTTCAGCGGAGGGTTTGTCGCGAGGGTGCCGAGGGCGTGCCGGAACCACAGTCGTGTCGTAATGCTCAGCGAAAGCGGCAAAGGTCGCATTCAATGTCGGCTCGAACCAAAGAGCCTTGGCGACAGCCGATTTGAGGTTGTCGCAGATCGTCGTCTTCGTCACGCCACCGAAGTAACTAAAGGCCCGTTGGTTCGCCTCGATCCAGTCTGGCAGCTTCTGGCTGAAGCTGGCATAGGCGAACGTCAGTTGCGATGCGCTCAGCACCGCCACATAGATCTGCGCTGCACGGATCTCGCCGATGGATGGATCGATGATCGGGATCGTATGGCCGGCATAGTCGCATTCCATCGCGACACCAGCAACATGACGGCTGCGGTAGGTGGGCCTGGCTCGGCTTTCGTGATCAGCAAACCGGCCGCAAAACCAGGTGTACCCGTAGCCATCCGGGTGAGCTTCCCGGTATTCCTGCCAAAGCAAATGGAGCGTGACGCCCTTGCGCTTCAGTTCGCTGGCCATCTTCGGCCAGTTCGGCTCGACAGTATCGCGTGGAGGCCGTCCCATGCGGCGGAATAGTCGATGTTCAAGAACATCGTCCTCGTCCAGGCCCGGAGGTAGAGGCCAGACCGCAAGCTCGGCTTCCTTTGCCCGCAGCAGGTACGTCGAAACCGATGTCTTGCTGATCTTCAGCCGCTCGGAAACGGCACGTATCGATAATCCCTGCTCGAACGTAAGCCGCAGGATCGATCGGATATCCTTCACGTCAGTATGTCTCGCTTGCTTCCGCCTGGGCATCATGTCCTCGCTCAAACCACGAGGGCAAAGTGCCAGAACGGCGCTCACGAAAATCGATCTAATTCCGCCGCGATAACTGTCCGCGACTTACTGAAATCACTGTCCCGTACTTAGTGAAATCGGTGTCCGCGACTTACCGAAATGCCTGTCCGCGACTTACTGAAACCCGCAAGTCCGCGCACATAATGCTGACGCGGGCCACGCGCTTTTCCAGTCTGAAGCGCTGGGCGCTCGATGTGGCCAGGCGTCGCGGAATGAAGCGCGCGAAGGTTGCCCTTGCACGCAAACTCGGTGTCGTTCTTCACCGCATGTGGGTGGATGCGACGGACTTTTGTTGGAGCGCAAGCCCTATGGCGGCATGACGATCGATATGTGATTGATGCAGGCAAGTATAAGGCTTGCATCGGATGAAGTCCCGTCGCTGGGACGCAGGCTTGGCAAGGTCGTGTGTGGTGCTGTGACCGCTTCGGCGAAGCACGCTTCCTAGATTGACCTGTCGGCTTGTTGATCTGATGGCATAGTGTGGCGGCTTTGTGCTGACCACGGACAGAAGCATGACCTCAGCGACGAGATTCATTCAGAGGGACTTGACGAACAAAGGCCCATTACAGAAGCACCACCGTGTTGGCGGTGATGCCGCGGCCTGCCAGCTCCTTGACCATGTAGAGGGTCAGGATCTCGACCGCGCTCTTAGCGGCGGAGTATGCCGAGAAGCCGGCGGCCGAGACGCGCGTGATGCCGGGTGAGAAGTTACGATGCGTCCGCCGTCGGCAAGCAGTGGCAGGAGCGTCTGTGTGAGGAAGAAGACATCCTACACATGGGGTGTTGAAGAGTGCATCAAATTGCCCCTCGGTGGTCTCAGCGAAGCTCGCCATTCGCCCTGACCCGAGTTGTTGACTAAATGGTCGAACGTATCGCGACTCCACGTGGACGACAGAGCCTGCTTTACAGTGCCGGCAAATTTCTGAAACGAAGAAACATCCGTCACGTCAAGCTGCAGGGCCATCGCCTTCCGACCGAGAGCTTCGATTGGCCACAACGGCGTCCGCTTGTTCGGCGCCATTTCGATAGGTCAGGATGACATCTCCGCCGTGACGGGCAATCCTGATTGCGGTGTTGCGGCCGAGCCCGCAATGCGTCCGCCGCTATGCTGATGCCAATGCCGACAAGTTCGGCGTCGCCAAGCGTGTGACCACGGGCAGCACGACCTTCGATTTCGGCGCTGGCGACTCCCTTCTAATTTCGACCGACGTTCCGAACGTCAGTCAGATCACCCGCGCGAATGCGGGGGTTCCCTATTATTCACTGGTGCGCAACACCGATCCGGTGATCACGCAATCGCTGGTTCTGGAGATCGGTGTTGCGCAGACCGAGACTGGACTTCCTGTCTGTGTCGATCCGGCCGAAGCGGAAGTGGCTGACGCGGCACTTCGGCTCATGCGCCTCCTTGATCGACAGCAGTCGATTCCAATCCTCCAAGACCAGTTGCTGCGGGAAATGCACTACTGGCTGCTGAGCGGCCATCACGGAGCGGGCATTCGTGCGCTCGGCTTTACCGACAGCCATGCCAACCGTATCGCAAGGGCTGTAGCTATCATCAGGGCCGAATATGCTGAGACGCTCCCAGTGGAACGTCTGGCTGATGTCGCCGGGTGAGCATCTCGTCATTCCGCCAGCACTTCCGCGCGGTGACCTCTCTCGCGCTTTTGCAATTCCAGAAGCAGCTCCGCCTCATCGAGGCCCGGCGGATGATGATCTCCGAAGGCGCCGCGATCAGCAATGCGGTTTATGCGGTCTGTTACGAGAGCTTCCGCAGTTCACGCGCGAATATGGCCGATTGTTCGGTTCGTCCCCAGCCAGGGATGTTCGTGAAAACATTGGGAAGCCTCAGATCGCCGCTTGACCGGATGACACGTCACATATTGAGGCGAAAAGCTTATCCCAGGGATGTCACCCAGACCCCCACCAAGGTCACCGCCAAGCCAGCAGACATAGCGGCGGTCAAAGGCTCCGAAAACAACATCCATGCCCATAGCATGGTCACGGGAGGGCTGAGGTAGATGGCTGCACTCACCTTGGCAGCGGGGAACAGCCGCAGACTAGTATAGTAGACCGCATAGGCGAGGAACGTGGCGAATAGGACCAGCCAGACCATCCCGATAGCAAAGTCACGAGTCATGGGTGGAGCAAGACCACCCTGCGTCAATGCGCAGACGCCAAAAAGAACCGAGCCCGTCAGCATCTGGATGCAAAGGCTCTGATAAACAGGCATATGCTGCGCCTTACGCCTCTTGTGTAGGACTGAGGCGACAGCGAACACCAGCATAGAACCGACCGTCAAGCCGTAAGCCCAGACCGGAGCCGCCCCAAAGCTGAGGCTATCGAAGGACACGATTAATACGCCGGCGACGGCAATCGCGGTGCCCAACCATTGTCGTTTCGTCAGCCGCTCGCCGAGGACGGGTTGGGACAGGGCGGCAATGGCCAGCGGAAGGAGGTCGGAGATCAGCGCGACGAGCCCCGTTGGCACCCTTTGCTCGATGGCCAGCGCGAAGCCTCCCAAATAGAGGAACACCGCCATGATGCCGCACAGCGCCTGATCCCCGACTGCGCGCATCGAAATCCTTGGCCCGATGGCCAGTGCGAATGGCAGGAGGATCAGACCTGACAGCAAAGTCCGCCAGAAGAGTAAAAGCATGACGCTTGCCTCCTGGTTGGCATACCGGATACCGACGAAGCCTGAACTCCATCCGATAATGAGGAGCGTGGCGAGCAATGGCCATAACAGAGGATGGCGACTGGCAGAGACGGAAGGTAGAGAGGTGTCGGTCATTGGGGCCCTATCACGATGAACGCGATCTACCGGTAAAGGGAAAGCGCAAAGGCCGCACATGACAAATATCGATGGGTATATGACATTCCTTGAATCCTTGTCATGATGTACAGGGTTCGTGGTAGGTTTCGTTTCAGGACAAACTGACGGGTATGACCATGACCGAGTTAAACAGTCGCCGCCTCGAGATTGATGCTTTGCGGGCGCTTTGCGCAATTCGCCATCATGGTGGCATTACGAGAGCCGCCGCCGCATTGGGGCTCTCCCAATCCGCCATCAGCCATAAGATCAAACGGCTCGAAATCAGCCTCGACTGCGAGTTGCTCGGGCGCAAATCAGGAGGACCAATGTTCACGGCTGCGGGCGCGGACCTGCTGGACTACGCTGGCCGCATTCTGGGGCTGCATGACGAGGCTCTGTTAAGCTTGTCCAAGACGCCGCTTGCCGGGAGACTTCTGCTTGGGCTGACGGAAGATACTGCATGCACCGATCTCGCCCGCATCCTTGGTCGTTTCAAGCGTCTTCACCCGAACGTTGCGGTCCGAACAAAAGTCCGCATGAGCACGGTGCTCCGCGCAATGCTGGAGGGCGGTGAACTCGATGCCGCGATCGTCCAGGTCTTCAGCCACGAGGTGCGGCCAAGCGACGTGGTTCTTTACAAAGAAGGCCTTCACTGGGTGAAGCATCCCGAATTGATGACCCGACAGGGTGAACCGATCCCGTTCGTGTCGTTTGATGACGAATGCTTTTACCGCCAATGGGCGTTCGACATCGGTCAGGAGAATGCGGTTCTCGAGATGGTCTTCGAGTGTTCAAGCGCCGCTGGAATTGTGTCCGCCGTCAACGCCGCAATGGGTGTGGCATTGCTGAGCGACCGCCACATCCGAGGGGAGATGCAGATAATGAACGATCGTTTGCCTGCACCGCCATCCTTGGCTTACGTGATCCGGCGGGCACGTAAAACAAGAAATCCGGCTCTCGATAGCCTCGTGGGCGAAATCGAGAGGGACACTGGGCGTCAGGGCGGACTGGCCCTGATTGGCTGAGAAGGTCACGCCTTGATGGGATCAGAACCATCGACAACTTGACCTGGTTTAGCTGAGCCGCTGGTCTGTTTGGCATAAGCCGCAATTATGGAACGACTAGCTTTGGCGCTTGAGGGCCGTCTCCCGCTACCTGTTGGATCCAGTGTTGCTGTCGGCGGAACCTGGCACAAGCGGAATTTCCAGCGGATGGCGTGAAGCGCTATATTCGAGACAAGGAAAGGAGATCTACGATGCTTTTGAAGAAGTGCTAAAACAAGGAAGCCCTGAAGCATATTGGCCGGGAAGCTCTTGCCGAGAGCGGTCGCATGGGTTTGTCGATCTCCGCCAAGGACAAGCAGAACGAGGCAAAGGATCGGTCGACAACCTAGCGCAAGGATCGCGTCCCGGCCACGGTGAGGTAGCAGTCGCTTCATGCCGGAATTGTCATGCATCCTCCCCGCAGGGCCGAATGGCTCCGGCAAGTCTTCCTCGTTCGCGAAGCTCGATCTCGAAGGTTTCTGGATCAACGCAGATGAAATCGCCAAGGCGATAACCGAATTCGTTCATATTTTCCGTCGTTTGCCGCCTGTGCTGAATATAAAGTTTTAAGGTGAATGCTATTTGGACCCAATTTGGGACGAATATCGATCTCGAGCATGACTTTCTCGACTAAACGTAAGATTCCGCACTAATCTTGTTCTGCCCCCTTTTACATTCCGCGCCACGACATCCATCCACCATCGTGAACTGCGAGACGAATCCTTGGATGACTGGCGCCAAATCGCACGCCTTCACGCCGCCTGAACCAAAGCCGTACCCCAAAATATTCTCTTTACGGCGTTAAGTTTACCGTACCTGTTGCCTCGTCTTTCGCGATTGCAGAAGCCTCCACACCAGAAATCGGTCCTGCGCTTCTCAGCAGGACGACATGATCACTTTGTCGGTGCGTACCGGTTTTGGCAAAAACACGCTCGAGGTATGTCCGAGCCGTCTTCAATGTCAGACCTAATTCGATTGCTGCCTTTGCGACCGAGCTCCCCGCCACAAGCTTGGCAGAAAGCCTTGCTTCCGATGGCGACAAGTCGAACAACGCTGTCAGCATTGCAGCTGGAACCGCCATTCGACTGACGCTCACAAGATTTGCCACGATAAGTATATCGCCGCTCGAGAAAATATCGTGAGCGGACCGGACCAGCGGCAGAACATGAATGACGACCGCCGGCTATGCTTCGTCGCCGCCAGCGAAATTGATCCCACCGACAATTTTGGGTCGCCGGTGTCGGCGATTGACAGTTTCAATAGCTGGTCGGCTGCCGCGTCGGCTAATGCAAGGTAGCCGAAGGCAGCCGGTCGGAAAACGGAAGTCAAATTTTCGAGCAGACCATTGAGCGCCAGCACGCGGCCTGACTTCTGAACGACTGCCGCAGGAACATCGAGTATCTCCAGGGCCGACACCGTTGCATGGGCGCGTTCGAGCCGCAGCCGGGCCGAACCCAGTCCAGCTCGTGCAAGGTTCGGTCGATAACCGTTTAGATGCTCCATCTGCGCGGTCAGGTAGGTTTCCTCCTTTGCCCAGCGTTCGAAGGTGAACGTGACAAGTTCTCCAGTGAGCATCGGAATGACTGTCGCAATCTGCGCATCCAGGCCGAGCGCAATCAATGCCTGGCCTTCGGACACTTCGTGGGATTAGCAGAGTAAGCGAGCCGGCAGTCGAGACTGCTACGGCCGGTTAGCTGGGCGGTATGCAAGACCGGCCGCCGAGCGCGTTGACATTGGTCAGAGGTCCATTATTTATACGACGTATAATTATGGAGACGAAGATGGTCACCGGACACGTATTTATCGCAACAAGCCTTGATGGATTTATCGCTCGCGAAAGTGGCGATATCGATTGGTTGCTGAAGCACGACCAAACTGGCGAGGATCATGGCTATAACGATTTCATAAGCGACATCGACGTTATCGTAATGGGGCGAGGCACTTATGAGGCGGTCCGAGGCATGGGAGACTGGTTCTATACCCGTCCGGTCCTGGTTTTGTCGGCGCAGCTTGCGCAACAGGCAGTGCCCTTCGAGCTTGAAGGAAAAGTGCGCTTTTCGGCAGAGTCACCTGAACAAGCGATGGCGACGCTTCAATCCGAGGGAGCACGGCGTGCCTATGTGGATGGAGGACGCATCATTCAATCTTTCCTCGCGCTCGACATGATCAGCGACATGGTGATCACGAGGGTGCCAATCTTGCTCGGTACTGGCCGCTCTCTTTTTAACGGCGGTCAGCGTGATGTGGCGCTTGCGCACAAGGGCACAAGGTCTTTCCCTTCCGGATTGGTCCAATCTCGTTATGAAGTCATGACATGACAGAAAGGGGGAGAGGTCGGCCACCAGCCGGCGGAGAGACCGTTTTGCCGGAGACCATTCTTTCCGAAGCTTTGGGCATCCTCGATGCCGACGGCCTCGACGGCTTGAGCATGCGCGTGTTGGCAACACGTGTGGGCATCAATCCCATGACGATCTATCACCACTTCAAGGATCGGGATGGACTGATCAAGTCGCTAGCGGAGTGGGTATATGCGGAGGTCGTCGCACCTGAAACGGGCGATGCCCATACACGCGCCCGCAGCCTCCTCACAGCCTACTACGCTAAGGTGGTGCGCCACCCCGCTCTGACCTTGGCGATCTTTGGCCGGCCAGCAGTTTTCCCCGATCACGCCGTAAGGATAACCCGTGAGTTGATGAGCTTCTTGAGCGAACACAATCACTCCTCACAGCGCTCGTCGCGTTGGACGCATATCCTTGTTGACTACACTCATGGTGCCGCCCTCGCTGTAGCTACCCAGGATGGAAGCATGGGACGTCCGCCAAGAGGAGCAATGCTGGATGATTTTGACAGCGGACTTGACGAGCTACTGGAGGCGTTCAGGCGTTCTTCCGATCACCCTAGCGCCTAGATCAAGTTTTTGGGCATTCAAGGTGTCCCATTGCGAGCATAGAAGAAGGCGATCCATCCAGCAAAAAGCGCGCAGACCACAGATCTTTCCATTGTATCGAGATGACCGATTTCAAGGCCGGAGTGGGAGCGCTCGTAGACAACCACATCATGGCCATCATTTTACAACAAAATTGCGGTGAACAGGCCCGCAAGCGAGCCGCCGATAACGCGGATACGTAGTGGTTTCATGATCAGCGTCTCCGTTGGCGGACAGGCTGGCGCATCCTCACGTATCGAGAACTATCTTGGATTCCCGACGGGCATTTCCGGCCAAGCACTGGCAGGTCGCGCCTATAATCAGGCGCTGAAGTTCGGCGCAGAAATGGTGTTGCCCGTTGAAGTCGACAGTCTGGTCCCACCAGACCACGCGGGCGGAGCGATCAGGCTTGAGCTTTCCGGCGACAGGGCGGTGGAGGCGCGTAACGTCGTGATCGCATCGGGTGCGCGGTACAGGCGGCCAGATGTCCCAGGCATAGAGACCTTCGAGGGCAACGGCGTGTCTTACTGGGCCTCACCCATCGAAGCAAAGCTCTGTGCTGGCGAGGAGGTCGCGCTCGTCGGCGGCGGTAACTCGGCAGGTCAGGCCATCGTGTTCCTCGCACCGCAGGTCCGAAAACTGCACCTCGTCGTCCGGCGCGCCCTGGAGGAGACGATGTCGCAATATCTGATTGACCGCATCAAAGCGCTCCCCAATGTAGAGCTTCATTTGAACTGCGAAGTGAATGCGATCGCTGGCGATCCTGCGATCGGCCTGGCCTCTGCAACCATTCGCAATAGGATGGACGGCAGCGAGCAGCCGTTTACTCTCCACCATCTTTTCCTGTTCATCGGCGCCGATCCAAATGCCGGATGGATCAGTAACCGCGTCCATACAGATGCCAAAGGCTTCATCATCACCGGCCAATCCTTTGACAAGCTGTGCAGCCACAGCCGCAATCCCCTGCCACTGGTGGCGATGTACGCGCCGGCTCAACCAAGCGGGTTGCCGCGGCCGTCGGGGAGGGTGCAGCTGTCGTCTCGCAGATCCATGCTGCGCTCAGCTTCGATTTCGATGCCGCGGAATTCGCAGACGAGCTTTCCGCGATGACCGACGAAGAACTGTTCGCGCTGATGCAGAAGCTGGAAGACGAAAGCGAAACTATCCCCTCTGAAAACCGCGAAAACCAGCGAGGTCTTTGTCAGGATCGCTATGGTTGAGACCGCGATCGAAGAGCGATTCACCGGACGGTTGTTGGCGCCATATAAGGACTGGCAGCAGCGGCGGCTAGATATTTGAGGAGCGAAGATCGTGTCAGAAAGATCCGACAATGCCGAACGACTGCTTCAGCATCTCGATAATCTTGTCGCCGAGATCATCGACCGGTTTGCGAATTAGGGCCATGGAACGGTCACGGTAATCGAGACACTCCAGGACGTCATTGCAAAACGTCGCCTGGCTTACGACCGTGACCCCGATCCGGCTGTCAGTGCGCTTCGTCGCGAACGTGGTGTCAAGCATGTGACGGCTAACCGATCGGCCCGGGTTCAGTTCTTCATGGAGCTCCGTACAAGTTGCCATTCGCCGCGGAGGACGACCCATTCGCTCAAATGCATCTCAAAATATTCATGAGGCTTTTATTCCGTACGGGTAGCCGTTGCGATGTCAGTGCAAAGGAGACTGCGTGCCGGATTTTCTTACGCTTTACCTCGTTGTTATGCTTCTCAATCTTTCGCACTGCCTGATGTGGGGTTTGATCGCCTATCGATACAGGGATCTGCGGGCCGCTCGGTTGTGGCTTGCCGGCAGCGCCGCAAGCGTCGCCGGAAGGGTTGCCCTTTCACTTCAAGGCGAAAGCGGCTTGATGCTGAACACCGTCGGAGGCAATGGCTTCATCATCTTTGGCTTTTATTTAAATTGGTGTGGCGCACGTTGCTTGCACGGCGACAACGTTGAACGGACCCAAGTCTCATACCTGCTGGGTAGCAGCGTTCTTGTGATGGCGGCGACGTTTCACCTCTGGTATGGCCGTAATCCGATCTACACATTGGCTCAGTCACTCCCGCTCGCACTGACGGCAATCTACCTGATCCGACCCTCTCGCCGAGACCTGGGCGCGATCATTGCCAGCACAGCCATTGCCATGGGCGCATTGTCTCATTGTATTATCGCCGGCGGCAACATCCTCATCGTAACGGGTATGAGACCTGATTTGCACCTTTACCAAGCCGCATCGATCGATCTTCTCGTATTTTTATTTGCCGCGGTCATCTGGAACTTTGGGTTTCTCATTTGCGCTTTCGACCGCCTGCAAGCGAAGGTCGAGCAGCTGGCGAATGAGGACGAGCTGACAGGGATCGCCAATCGCCGGATGTTGACGGAACACCTGAACAGAATTTGCGGGAAGCAGAAAGGCGCCAATTTCAGCCTGCTATTGTTGGACCTCGACCGTTTCAAGGCCATCAACGATAGGTATGGCCACGCAGCGGGCGACGCGGCACTAAAGCACGCGGCAGCCGTAATAACGAAACAGTTGCGGCAAGGCGACGTCTTTGCGCGGCTCGGCGGCGACGAATTCTGCTTGTTGTTGCGAGCTGCGACCGCAGCCGAGGCGACGCTTATCGCCAAAAGGATCGTGAGCACAGTCAAAGCCACGCCATTTCCGTGGGAAGCCCTTCAACTGAGCCTCACGGTTAGCATCGGAATAGCATCGTCGGAGGGGACACAGATCAGCCCGGAGGCGCTTTTGGACAGCGCGGACCGGGCGCTATACGAGACGAAGCGGCGTGGCCGCGATGGGTATTCCGTTTTTGCCTTGCCTCTCGACCATAGCAACAACATCGTCCGGCTTGACCACTTTCCAGCTTCCGGCTCGGCCGTCAGGAGCTAGCGAGGGGTGCCAGTGTTTATCAAGCGATCACGGCGCGTCTGGCGAAATGAGAGCGTGGCCGGTAGAATGGCATGTCTCTACCGGTATTTGGGTGATACATGCGCGTTTTCTACTCTACTGTGATCGCCTATCTCACCGGAGCTCTCGCCGCCCATGCGGCCGACGCGGTTACCTATTCTGGATCCCTAGGCTCGCTGCCAATCATTCTTGAATTGACATCACCGGGTCCCAATGGCCTTCGGGCGGGGCGTTATGCCTATCTCGCCAAGGGCGGTGACATTGCGTTGCACGGCATGAAGAGCGCCGGCGCCGGTACTCTGCGGCTCGCCGAGGAAAAGCCCTGTACAGAAACGCTCTGCAAAACCACCGGTGGCGAGGTCATCGACGTCGCGCCGATCGCTGCGGAATGGGATTTGAGCACCGATGGTGGCCAGGGCCTTTCTGGGACATGGCGGGACAAGGAGACCGGCAAGACATTGCCGGTCAAGCTCCTCAAGAGGGGTGAGAGGGCTATTTCCCCCAGTGAGCCCGACCTGCTAGCCGCTCTCGATCCGAGCTATGCGCAAGCCGGTACCGACGAGCCGACGGTCCTGACCAAAGACAGCCTGCCCTATGATTTTTTGAAGATGGACCGTCCGCTGAAAAAAGGCATCGTTGAAGATTTCGGCGGCAATAGCTACCGGATGGACGACGACAGCCGAACGGGGCTTTCCTATCCAGTCGTCCTGACGATCGGGAAGGTCAATCCGGCGCCACTCAATCGCTATCTTGCGCAACAGCGCCTGCAGTTCGCTCTCCCTGCTTTTTGGTGCATGACGAAAGCCTATCTCGGCTTCGGCTGGTCCGGGCAGGATGCAGAAGGTTCGACGGGATACGACGGTGGCGGTTCTGTCACGGTTGAACATCTGACGACCCGCCTCATGGGCATCGCGGAAAATGGCAGCTATTGGTGTGGTGGCGCGCATCCTAGTAATTTCGGAGACCATCGTCTCGCCGATGCCCGCACGGGCAAGGCACTCGTGCCCGAAACCCTCCTGCGCCGCTGGGTCGCAACCAACGGGGATGGGGCCGAGGTCGATCCTTCCACGGTGGCTGATCCATCGCTGCTCAGCTTTGGACCAAACGAAGACCTCATCCAGTTCGTTATCAAAAACCGCGACAGATCTGATGACGAGACGGAGAAGGACTGTGGCTTCGACGACCTCGTTCGCAGCAATCTCGGCGTCTATTTCACCAAGGATAACCTTGTCTTCACT
This sequence comes from Neorhizobium populisoli, assembly GCF_019430945.1. Classification (GTDB taxonomy): domain Bacteria; phylum Pseudomonadota; class Alphaproteobacteria; order Rhizobiales; family Rhizobiaceae; genus Neorhizobium; species Neorhizobium populisoli. The sequence continues at coordinate 54,212 of NZ_JAHYCB010000018.1, forward strand.
CTGAAGGGCCTGCCGCACGTCATATTCGCCTGTACCGAAGATCTGTTGACGGTGCCGCTTAAGGATGCGCGTTCACTCTTCACAGACGTGGGTGCCGGATATTTCAAAGTGCTGGATCGCTAGACCAAGCTGGGGCAGCGTTTCGCTAACGATAGAGGGGCCTCGGCCCTGATTGGATTCGAGCCGTCTACCCGATTTAACTTCAATGGGAGTTGCCTTCATGGCAATTCCAGGGTGCTCTTGACGCCCTTGTTGAGTGAATTCGCCAGCGTGCATACTGACCAAGCGCGAGATATGACCCGTTCCGGGTTCGAACCATCGCTTGTCTCGCACCACACGCTCAGGACAGCGCTTGTCGCGAGTAAAGGTGATCCCTTCCAGTTCTATACTGACCGTTACAGCGATTTCCCCAAGCTCTACCCTGAGTTCGTGAGCTGCATACCGAAGGTCATTGCAATAGCATCCGCCGATCGCCAACCCGAGAAGTTGCGCACCATTGAAGCCCAGCCCCTTGCCCCCTGCCTTCCCGTCAGGCCGATCCACGACCACAGTGTGGCCCCCGGCCCATCCCAGCGCGGCTTCTGTGCCCGCAACATTTCGCAGTTCAACAACTGATTGGACCATGGCTTCCTCCTTGGCATCCGCACAAAACGTGCGCCGCAAGTGCCACCCCGTCAACTTGCGAGGCATTTCCCCCAACGGTAAGCCCCTGAGAAGCTTATCAAAGGCACTAGTATTTGCCTCAAGTTCCGATGCCACGTCCTGCCGATATTTGCGCGCTCGCATAGCGAAGGGCGTCCTCAAAACGCCTTTGATTTTCGAAGCTGCGTCTTGGCAGAATGAAGGCTTCCCGGTTTGATATCGGCAGCATCAGATAATCTTTCTCTCGAATGATGCGTTTCACACTCGCCCAGGGAACGGTGGAATCTGCCACGTTTGACTTCACATGAATGGCATCATCGTTGAGGGATATGGTGATGGTGGCGTCCGCGGACGCGATTTGCCGATAGGACAGAAACGATGCTCCCCATGCCAGCCAGTGCGTGGCCAGTGACACCAGCGCGACGACGACGAGACCGACAGGTAGCCAAAGCCAGGAACTGCTGTCAGCTACCGCGTTGATCATGATCAGCGGATTGTAGAGATCCGTGAAGAAGACCAGAAGACACCAGACCGAAAACAGCCAAAGAACCAACGTGACTATGCTGCGGTGCCAGGGGCGGCGAGTGAGCGCCCGCGCCATGGCGGCATAGTCCCACGCGGTCAGGGTGTAGGTGATCTGGAACGTAGGTTCGGCTTGCATTGAGATATCCGACGAGAAATTGAAGGCCTTACATCGTGAGATGACGCTGTCTCCGGACTACCATTGCTGTCGCTCCGGATATGCAGGAAGATCAATCAACAACAGTGGTGAGAATGCGCAGCACTGTCGACGCGGACTTACCTTGTCGGTTAGACCGTGCTGTTAGTTTGTGTCCGTCCGGATCGCGAAGATAGGCGACGAAGGCCCCGTTCGGACGCTCGTTCGGCGGGCTCTCGATGGACGTGCCGCCATGCTCGACACCAGCGGTGTGCCACGCCAGACCGTGCTCGCGGCTTTGAGCGGCGATACCGATTGTCCCACCATTGGCAACGGTGGCCGGCTTGCCGTCGATCGGTTTGGTGATCATTAGTCGATTGCCTTCGTGCACATAGATCAGCCTGCCGCGCGCATCCATCTCGCCAGGCGCGACACCTAATGCAGCGAAGGTGGCATCGTAGAAGTCCCTTGATCGCTCGAGGTCGTTGCTGCCGATCATGACATGGGTGAACATGGTTTTATCTCCAGTATGGTGTCCAACAAACTCGAACCCGACTATGTGACTTACCATTGAGGCATTCGCAATGCGCACGAATTTTAGCCCACTATCGCCAAGATGCATCAAACGAATGCATTTTCGCGCGATTAGTGCCCCTGCACCGCACGCTCCCGCTTAAATAACTCGGACCCATCAGTATGATGCACCGGGCTTTGACACTACGTGACCCTCTCATGATGTCTGATTGATCAAAATTTCAACATGACTTCCCTGCACAAACGAGCGAGCGGCAATCGGGCCGACAGCTGATGTTATTGATTTGACGAGGGAAGACAATGAATCCTCTTCTGCGTATAGCGCCCGTTGTGGCGTCCCTGTGCGTCATCTCCGGTTTGATCGCCTGTTCCACGGTGTCTGATGTGTCGCGTGGGCGGTGCGATACAGCAGCTGCGCTGGCGCTCGTTGGGCAACCGAAATTGACCGACAGGGCGGCCATGGACCGAACTAGAGCAACCGTCGTACGCCAGATCGCACCCGGCCAGCCCGTCACCCATGATTACCGAAATAACAGGGTGACCCTTGAGACCGATCCGGCCTCCGGGCGCCTGGTGAGGGCGACCTGCGGGTGAGGTCTTGGCACAAAGTCTTCGGGGAGGAACTCATATGCGAGGGAAGAACACGACCGGAGATCACGTCAACGCGATGGAGAAAACGTTGTGATTGAGAAAGCCTTGGTTTACGGCAGGTAATCTTCGAAGCCAGAGAACGGTATGACTATATCCCGGATGGGCCAGAGGAGATCAACGAACAGAATCTGTCTTTGCTTTTCAAATGATGTCCAAAGGCGAGGACACGGAACAGCACTTTTTGAGCGGCTTGAACGGCTGGCGCGTTTACTTGGCATCAACGAGCTTCTCGTGCATTCCGCTACGGACGCAGCAGGCTTCTATCAGAAACTCGGCTTTTCACCGTTTGTATTCGACGCTGGCACTTTCGAGACTGTGCAAATGCGCAAAATGATAGAATGATGCCCTTCGAGCAGAACCCGAACTTGAAAGAAGAGGAAGGGACTTTTGAAAACTGCAATCATATTCGACTGTGAGTTCCTTTGTCTCGAAGGGTCGCAACGCAGATTTTGGTGCGCCGCCCACGACCGCGATCCAGTCATTGCCCAGATCGGCGCGGTAAAGCTTGGTTTGGAAGCTGACTTTCCGATCCTTGACACCTACAAGGCCTACGTCCGGCCGATGAATCTATTTGGAAGCGGTTGCGCTCGATCCCTTCTTCACGAAGCTTACGGGGATCACCGAAGAGGTTATCGAGGCGGAAGGCGTGACGTTGCAGGACGCGCTATCCGGCGTCGACAGTTTCTCCAGCGGGGCGCGATTTTGGTCGTGGGGCAAGGATGAACTTAATATGGTCGCCATCAGTTGCTATATCGCCGGCATTGATGCGCCAGTTCCGGCTCAGCGTTTTGATAACGCCGTCAAGCTCCTGCTCGCCGCCGGGATGCCGATCGAGGATTTGGCCAAGACCCCAAGTATCAAGCTTGCCGATTACTACAACGTTGAGCATCCACCCTTGCAGGGCCACGATGCACTCGATGATGCGCTTTCGGTACGTACACCCTGCAACACCTCCTGAAAGCCGGACTGTTACGACCGGGGAGTTTGATTCTCATGATGCCGGAAAACGAATTGGGTATCCGACGGCTACCCGGTACAGAGCGACGTTTCCTGCCCGCACGCCATAGCCGAGGTCCCCATCACGCTTGATATCGCCAGAAATACACCTCCTGTGCGAGGGGTCCTCCGGCGCTGGTTTGCGTCGAACGCCTTGCTGGCCGCCCCCCAGGCCGCCGCACCCGTTGCCTTTGCTCTACTGGCGCTCCCACTGACCGGTGACGCGAAAAGCGGTGCGGCTATCGTCATGGCAATGACCGCTGCGCAGGTGTTGGGAGCAGTCCCCGTCGCTCGCCTAGGCCGAACCTTTAATGCGGTTACATACCTGAAGCTTCTGGTCGTCATCCGGACACTTGCTTTTTCCACCATTGCTTTTCTTGCAGCCTGGAAGGCACCCTTCCTCCTGATGATCATCGCGGGTGCCGCCGCAGGTTTCGTCAACGGAGCAGCCAGCGGCTATATGCGCGCCATCCTGAACTACATCACCGGCCCGGACCGCTTGCTCAAATCACTGGGCATCGCAGCGACACTCAACGAAGTGACGTTCGTCGCAGCACCTGTCGCAGCGTCTCTCCTGGGTTCAATCTCCCCTCCGCTCGCTATCGTCGCCATGACGGTCCTGGGAAGCGCGCCGCTCCAGCTGATTCCCCGCTTGCCCCATGCTCGCGCTCCCCCAGCGGCTGCAACAGATGGTGCCTTGCTCAAGCCTTCGATTTTGCTCTGGCTGTTCTGCGCCATGGCCGGTGGGGCGGCAGTCGCCGCGATCGAGGTTGGTGCGGTCGCTCTTGCACTCGATTCCGCTTTCAAGCCGGGTTTTGGTATCATTTTTACGGTTGCACTTTGCATCGCGTCTGTGTGCGGCGGAGTGTGGGTCAGCGTTCGCAACCGTCTTGCGCAGCGACGGACCGTGATTTTACTTCTCGCCGCCGCTGCGACCGGGATGGCACTGGTCTCTTTGCGGCGTTCGGTCGAAGTGTCCGTCGTCGGCTGCGTGATCGTCGGATTGATGATTGCGCCGCTGGGTACCTACTACTCGGTCGTCCTGGACGGGCTGGCCCCTCCCTCGAAGAGGGCGGAGGTATTTGCCTTGCTACGCACCGCGAACTCCGTTGGGGTCATATTTTCCAGCGCCATGTTGACCTGGACATCGCTTACATGGGCATTGGGCGCTGGTTCGGTATTATTTGCGGGGGCAGCGGTAGCAGTCAGCTTGGTGCGTTTCGGCACCAAACATACGTGACCATTGGCGGTGCGACCACGCCGAAATAGATGTCGGCTCTGTCACTTGAAGAGGCGGCTATCAGGTGGGCATCCTGATCAGCATCGAAGGGGGCACCGTCAAGTCGACCGCAATTAAACGATCAATCCGCGCAGCTTCGCGATCGACAGGGCCGCAACCGTGGCGGCATCGCGTAATTCGCCGGACAGGATCATCGCTTCAACCTGATCGACGGAAAATGATGCCACCACCAAATCCTGCTCCTCGACCGAAAGCCGGGATGGTCCCTGTGACAAGCCGGTGGCGAGGAATATCCGGTACGATTGAGTTGCCGTGCCGTAAAGTGGAAACAATTGTCCGATCTGTTCCACGCGTTCCGCGTGCAGCCCGGTCTCCTCTACCAGTTCGCCCCGTGCTAACTCTTCCGGATCGGCATCTGGATCTTCCTCCCACGACCCCTGCGGAAACTCCCACTGTCGCTGGCCGATCGGGTAGCGGAACTGCTGAACGAGGTAAAGGCGATCCCCGTCGAAGGGCATGATAACCGCAAAGTCCGGCTTATCGACAAAGCCGTAAATGCCGGAACTGCCGTCGCGCCGGCGGATGCTGTCTTCTTTGACCTTCATCCATCGGTTTTCATAAACGACCCTGGAATCTATCGTTTCAATATCTGGCTTGCTGTCGCTCATCGTTCGCCTTTTCAGAGATTTCCAAAAATTGAGGCCCACATGACCAGCCTCCCACGTTTATTGCAAGCCTGGACTAAGGGATGAACCGCGGGCTTGCGAACCCGTTTTCTCGCTTGCGGCTATCGGAGGTTGCCTCGGTAGAAAAACAAGACCAGTGTGAGAGCGATGATCCCAATCACTGCCAAGACAATGGCTCGCCTTGACGACGCACCGTTTCGATATATTAGGGCGGCAACGACGGCGCAGAGCGACCAAATACATGTGACGATAACCAACAGCCATGAATACAAAAACGGACCAAGGTCGTAGCCCCCACCGCCGATTGAAGGTCCGGATGTGGTATCGATTTGGGCGCCGACCAGGATGGCAACCGGTACCGCGAGCGCCGACAACCATATCCCTACCGTCTTGTTTTTCATGATCAGTTACCTAGTTCCGCTGCTGCCGTCCGGCCACAGATTCATAAGTTTGGCCGAAAGATAGCTGGTTGTTCAATCCCCACAGAGTTGACGCACAGGATCCCTCGACATTTCAACTGGATGGGTGATCTTAGGATCCAATTTTGCTTGTTCACACCATGCTGATGGGAATGTTTGGCACGGCATTTTCGAAAGAGGAGACTTCGGATATTGTTGCAGTTCATAATTGCTGGAAGCACCGCCTTGGCCCTGATTGTGCTGTTGGTCTTCATCTGGCCGCGAAGAGTGAGACTGCAGCGGATATTTGGCAGCGGGGTGACAAATAGTTCTGGCGGCCACGACTATCTTCCGCATACCACCGGCTGTAACGACGTCGGCGGAAGCGGCGATTGCTGATGGCAAGGCTCTATTATGTCGGGACCTGCCCACAGTGCGACGATCAAGGCCGCCTTTGTCTCCAGAAGGACGTGACCCGGCAGACGATCTATGCCCATTGCGAGGAATGTGAGTGGGGATTCCGCACACCCGGGGATGTCAGGCAGCCACATCAGGCGTTCTTAACGCTGCTGGAGGAGTATGAAACGGTGAACCCGGCCGAAGATGAAGTCTTGCAATCCTCCTGGGCGCCTCACGTTTTAAAGCGCACCAGTGCCTAAGGTGACCGAGACCTTCACCCGAACCGATGTTATACGCGTCGGCGTATACATGGAGGCTCGACGGAAAACCCCTATTAGTTCTTTGTTTCGCTGCTACCTGGGCTTAGGGGGAAAGTCGTTACACGCGTTGAAAGGAATCGAACGCGCGACAGGTTCGTCAGATAGCTCAAGCGCGTGAAGAGAAAAGCTTCGTGGGATAACGCCCTTCAGGCAATCGCTACCGACACAGAGGGGCCACAAACGAAGACTAAGGCTTTGTTTCATCGTCTGGCTGCCGCGATGGTCATGCAATTCACTGCGGGGTTGGCCGGTTCAGCCGACCCCGCGGACCGCGGACGCGAACCTCTTAGGCTGCGATTGCGGTTCTGTTGAGGAATTCCCGGATCGCAGCGATGACGGTCCTGTGCGCCTCGACATGCACCGCGTGGTTGGCATTCGGAACTTCGAGGTATTCACCCTTCGGAACGCTTTCGGCAATCAGGCGCGAATGGTTCGGCGGGCAGATCCAGTCCTCCGCACCACAAACGACAAGCGTCGGCACCCGTATGTCCTTGAGCTTGTCGCGCAGATCGTAGAGCCGCTCCTTGAATAGGGCGTTGTGGGTTTCGGCATGCAGATGCATCGTCCGCGTGCGCTCGAGTGCGGCATCCGGATCGAACTTCTCGTAATACAGCGGCTGCAGAGCCAGCCAGATCAGCCGCAACTCCGTATCGTCCTTGACGCGGTCGGAGAACATTTTGCCGAGCATGTCCAGCGAGGCGCTGGAGGCTTTGTGAATACGCTCCTTGAACACCACCATCGCATCGTCTTCGTGGTGGAAGCTTGCGGCGGTGCCGCGCAGGATCAGCCGGGAGAGATTGTGGCCATATTTGACCGCATAGGTCAGCGCGATCATGCCGCCGAAAGAGCCGCCTTCCAGGATGATCTTGCGCCCTCCACACAGGTTGACGCGAAAGGCCTCCACGTCGTCGGCCAGCTGTTCGAACGTATACGGCGGCGTCAGGCTGGTTTCGCCGCAGCCGCGCTGATCGTAGGCGATGACGCGGTATTTGTCGGCCAGCACCTTGTAAGCATTGAATTCGCCCTTGCGGTCACCGATACCGCGCCCGCCATGCAGAGCGATGATCGTCTCGGCATTCGGGTCGCCGGCCTCGTCGTAAACAAAGGTCGCGTTGTTGAGAGTGACTGTCGGCATGAATTATCGTCCTTGCTGCTGAAATCAGATTGTCTGCAGATGTTTGGCCTGATGCTCGTCGATCATCGCGTCGATCGTGGCCTCAACCACGGTCATGGGCACGGGGCCGAGTGCCAGGATGCGGTCGTGGAAGGCGCGGATATCGAACGCATCCGCCAGCGCGGCCTCGGTAGTTTCGCGCGCACGTTCGATGGCCATCATGCCCAAGTAATACCCGAGCGCTTGTCCTGGCCAGCTGATGTAGCGATTGAGCTCTGCCTCGACGACATGCGCCGGGAGCCCGGTATTCTCGCTCATGTAGGTTCTGGCTCGCTCGTAGTCCCAGCCGTTGGCGTGGATACCGACATCGACCACCATGCGAACGGCGCGCAGCGCCAGGAAGCTCCACATGCCGAAGAGTTCGTAAGGCGTCTGGTAGATCTCCATCTCGACACCGAGACGTTTTTCGCAATAAAGCGCCCAGGCATTGCCATAGGCAATGCCATACGTTTCCGAGCGGAAAGGCGGACGTCCTTCGTTCTCGGCCGCGAGCGACATTTGAAAACAGTGGCCCGGCACGGCTTCGTGAAGCGTCAGCACAGGGAGGATATAGAGCGGCCGTGTCGCAAGATTGTAGGTGTTGACCAGGTAGAGGCCCGGCGCACCGGTGCCCATCGGATAGGTCGGTGCAATACTGTCCGGCACCGCTTCGATCGCAAACCGTCGCCGCGGCAGCAGGCCGAAAAATCGCTCCAGCCTGCCTTCCACTCGCTTCGCAATCCAGGCAGCCCGCATCAGCAGCTCTTCCGCTGACTTCGGGTAGAATTGCGGGTCATTCTTCACGAATGACAGAAACGCCGGCAAGTCTTCATCAAAGCCGGTGGCGCGCATCGCACCGGTCATGTTCCCGCGGCACGTCTCGACCTCGCGTAAACCAAGATCGTAGATTTCCTGCGGTGTGATTTCGAGCGTGGTGAACTCCCGCACCTTCATCTCGTAATAGGCCACGCCATCGGGAAGATCGGCAGCGGAAATATGGCGGGTTGCCTCATCGGTGTAGGTGTGGCGCATGAAATCCAGCAATTCGGCAAAGGCCGGCATGACTGAGTGTTCGATTGCCGACAGCGCTTCACCTTTCAGCTCCTCCCGTATTTCCGCACGAAGCTGGGGCGGGAATGCGAGGAACGGCTTGAAGTAGTCGGTTTCCTCCGGCTTGCGCGCCAGCACCGCTTCGATTGTTGCGATCACGGCGGGCAGGATGACTGCCGGCTGGCTGAAGCCGCGGGCAAGCCCAGCTTTCATGTTTTCGATGTTCTCGCGAAAATATCGCGGCAGGCCGCGCATCAGCGAGATCGCCGCCCGATATTTCTGCAGGCCATCGAATGTCTCTTCACGGATCGATGCTGCGGTATCGTCCCAGAAGCTCACGAAGCCATTGAAGGGCCGCTCATAATCGCGAAACTGCTGCGACGAACGCAACGCTTCGACTTGCTGGCGAAGAACAAGCAGGTCCTCCTTGCCGGCATGTGAAAGCGCGTCTAGGTCGATCGCCGCGAGGTCTTGGAGAACTTCGCTCCAGAAGCCCAGCTTCTCGTGCTGGGTTTGCGGATCGACTCTCGGCAGGCTTCCACGAAGCGGCACATAGGCGCCGAGCTCCCGCACGACATGCCGTCGGCGAAAGGCCCATTCCCGCGCCGCGATTTCCGCAAGCACGGCATCGGCGGATGAAGCATTGCGTAACATGGCTTGTCCCGAACCGGATGATCGGAGCCGCACGCTCTCGCGCGGCTCCAATTTGATCGATCGCTTAGTTGGCAGGCTTCATGTCGAAAGCGCGGACCCAGTCGTCACCGCGCGCCGCCCAGGTGATTCGCTTTGACAGGCCATAGGTGGTCGGTTGCGTATAGAGGAACAATACCGGCGCCTCATCGCACATGACCTCGGTCGCCTTCTTGTAGGTCGCCAGCCGCTTTGTCTGATCCATCGTCGAACGCCCTTCGACCAGCAGCTTGCCGAATTCGGCATTGTTCCAGTAGGCGTACATGTTGCCCGGCTCGAACAGGGTCAGCAGACCGTCGGCATCGATCGTCGGCCATGCCTGGCTGAGCAGGCTGAGGCGGCCGAGATCCTTGGTCTTCAGGTACTTGTCCATCCAGTTACTGAACTGCATCTCGACGATCTTGGTCTTGACGCCGATTTCTTCCAGCTGGCTGGCAACCGCCTGCACCACTTCCTCGCCGTTGAGATAGGTGCCCGAGGGAACCTCCAGTTCGATCGGCTGAGCCGGAGCGCCGCCTGCCTGTTTCAGCAAATCAGCGGCTTTTTCAGGATCATAGGCGTAAGGCTTAAGGTTCGGATTGAAACCGAAATAGGCCTTCGACATGACTTCGCAACGGGCGATTTCCGCCTGATCGTTGAAGATCGCCTTGACGATACCTTCCTTGTCGACCGCATAATTGAGGGCTTGGCGGAAGAGCTTGTTGTCGAGCGGCGCCTTCTGCGTGTTGAACTTGATGAAGACGGTGCGAGTGCTCGGCACGGCGCCGGCCTGGGCTTTCCCGGTGCCCTTGATGCGTTCGATTTCGGTCGTCGGGATCGAATTGATGAAATCGACTTCACCGGCAAGAAGCGCTGCAACGCGGCTTGCGGCATCCGGAATGACGCGGATCGTGTATTTGGAGAAAGCGGGCTTCTCTCCCCAGTATTTGTCATTGGCTTCCAGCGTGATGCTTTCGCCCGGCTTGACCGAGGTGATCTTGTAAGGACCGCCGGAGGTGGTCTCGCTGGCGGGCTTGTGATCTGCCGCCCATTTCGGCGGCAGGAGGAAGAACATCGAGAGCTGCTCGATCATCGCCGGGTATGGCGAACTCGTCTTGATCTCCAGCTCGGTTGGGCTGACGACCTTGACGTCCGAGATCAGCGTGAACCAGGCCTTGATGCGGGCGTTGACGGCCGGGTCGCGGACGCGATCGAAATTCCACTTGACGAGCTCGGCGTCGATTTTCTCGCCATCGGCGAAGGATGCGTCCGATCGCAGCTTGATGCGCCATGTCAGATCGTCAACCGCCGTCCATTCGGTGGCGAGAGCCGGCTTGACCTTCATGTCCGGCGCGCGCAACACCAGTGACGGATAGATATGGCTGAGAAGGCTGAGATCCGTCCCAACCGACGCGGTCATATGCGGATCGAACGTGTTCATCATGTTCGTCACCGCCACCGTCAGGGTCTTGTCCTGCGCCAGCGCAGTCGACGACATCAGAGCGCCAAGCGCCACTGCGGCAGAAATCAGTTTCCGTTTCATGTTCCGTCTCCGTTGTTTTGAAATATGCTTTATCTTCATGCATTTATTTAGACGAACAAGGAAAGAACTGCTCTATCTCGCAACCGATCGAGAATGAGCGTCCCCGCCCTATTTTCCGTCCACCGGCGTCGAATGGCCAAGCGTGTGCATCAGCCGGTTGGCCCAACCGAAAATCGCCGCGGAATGGATGAGATCGACAATCTCCGCCTTGGAGAGACCGTGTTCGCGCAGCGCCTGCGTCTGCTCTTTCGTCACCTTTGACGGCGTTTCGGACAGCGCTTTGCAGAAATCGACGATGGCCTGGATCTTGGGTTCGAACGGGCCTTCGAGGCCACGCACGTAGATTTCCTCGACCACATCCGCTCGCTCGGAAAGCTCGACATAACGGCGGGCATGGACGGAGGCACAGTAGACGCAACGGTTGACGGCCGAAGCGACCAGAGCCCCGAGTTCCCGCTCCGCCCGATCGAGGCCACCCTTGGCATACATGATCGCGTTGAACAGTTTCGTCCGCGCCACATAGGATTCCGGATCATGCGCCAGTGTCCGCACATAGGGAGAAACCTTCGTGTTCGACGGCGTCACCTGCATCGCGGCAAGCTGTTCCTCGGTCGCCGAAGCGACATCGACCGGCTCGATATAGGGTGCCCAGGAAAGAGCCTTCACCTTGAAACGCGACGTGTTCATGCCACCTGCTCCAGCAATTCCAGACCAGCGATGATGCGCGCCTCGAAATTGACGAAGGCGATCAGCTCGGAAAGCGCGATGATTTGCGGATTGGAAAGCCCGGCCGCCTCAAGGCGCTCGATATCGGCCTTTGTGTTGTTGCGCGGCGTCTTCGTCACCAGATCGGCGTGCCGGACGATCGCGGCCGTAAAACCATCCTGATGCTTCGGAAGCTCGGCGGCCGATGCGATCGCGGTCAGTGCTTCGGCAGCACCGGCCTCTTCCAGCATCAGTTCATAGCTGCGTGCGAGATCGTTGCGGCCGATCATGCGTGCCATGCGGGCGGCCAGGGCGGCACGCAGCGCCGGTCCCAGACCGAAGCCGTGGTTCGGCGACAGGACTGCCTCCCGGCAGATTTCTGCGCCATCGACATAGTCCGGCCGCTCGCGGCGGATGCGATAGACTTCACCGTCCACTCTCAGGCCCGAAAGAATATCGATCTGGTCCATACCTTCAATCCTCATCTCAGAAGCCGCCCGCCGATCCGTGCCACGCACGGATCGAAATCAGGCAGGAATTGGGAGCGGTCGCCTGCGACAGATGGGACGCGGGCGTGATTGCGGTGAGCGTGTTCGGATTGCCGCCGTGGTCCACGCCAGCACCATCAGGTCGGAACCAGCCGCCGGCGGGTAGAACGGCAACGCCCGGCGATAGTCCGGCATCGATCGACAGAGCGGCAATCGTCCGGCCACGATCATTGTAAAGTTCGCAGAGTTGGTCATCCTTCAACTCCAGCGAAGCTGCATCGGCAGCGTTCAGCGTGAAGCGCTCGTAACCGTTCAACTTGGCCTTCTGGCTAACGGAGCCATATTCCAGCTGGCCATGCAGGCGATGTGCGGGCTGCGGGGAAAGAAGGTGGATAGGATGCCGCTCGGCGAGCTCTGCTCCAAGCCATTCTTCCGGCGGCATCCATGTCGGGTGATCGCCCATGTCCGGATAACCGAAAGCGCCGATCGCGGAAGCGATTTCGATCCTGCCGCTCGGCGTTTTCAGCGGGTGGGCAACGGGGTCGGCGACAAAATGACGGAAGTGGTCGGCCGGCGCCGGTGCATCCTCGCCCTCATCGAGCACCGCAAAGCCTCTTAGACGAAACGCCTGAAAATCCGGTAGTTCGGGATATCGTTCGCGATATCCTTCGTAGATCCGCGCCAGCCATTCTTCGATTCCGAGCTTTTCAGTGAAAGCGTCGAGGCAGCCCAGTTTCTCGGCGATGAGGCAATAGGCTTCGTGATCGGTGAGAATACCGGCCGGAGGTTCCATCGCACGGCGGCTGTAGACCAGCCAGTTGTCACGCGAGGAGGCCGCCAGATCGTCACGCTCGAAGGGAAAGGCCGAAGGCAGCACGATGTCCGCCATCCTGGCGGTCCCCGTCCACATGTTTTCGGTAACGATGACTGTATCGGGGCGACGGAAGGCTTCAGCCAACCGGTTCAAGTCCTGATGGTGGTGAAACGGGTTTCCTCCCGCCCACCAGACAAGCCGGATATCCGGCATTTCGAGGCCAAGCCCGTCATAATCGATGGCTCCGCCGGATTTTTCCAGAAGTTCGGTGATACGGGCAACCGGGATATAGTGCCGTACGGGGTTTTTACCCTGCTCGAATGCAGGGCCTTTCAGGCGTCTGACCGGCTGGCCGGTCGAATTGACGGACGTCAGCCCGAAGGAAAAACCGCAACCTCGCTGGCCGACATGGCCCGCCATGGAAGCCAGTGCGATCGCCGACCAGAATGGTTGTTCGCCAAAACGTGCGCGCTGAAGCGACCACGCGACATTGATCAGGCTTCGGCAATCGTGCAGCTCGCCGGCCAGTTCGGTGATGGCTTCTTCCGGAACACCCGAGAGCTTCGAGGCCCAGGCGGCATCCTTCGGTGTGCCGTCCTTCTCGCCGATCAGATAACTTTCGAACTCGGCAAAACCGACCGTGCAATGGCGAAGGAAACTCTCGTTGAAGAGCCCCTGAGCCAGCAACGTGTGGCACATGCCGAGCATGACGGCCGTATCGGTATTGGGCCGGATCGGGATATGCCGAACATTCGGACCCGTCGGAGCATCGCTGGCCGCCGGGCTCAACACGACAAAGCGCACCCCGCGCTCCTGGCAACGCCGCAACCACTCGACGGCGCGATGGCTGCCGGTGCCGCCCGCCTCGACTTGCGCATTCGTCAGCCGGAAGCCGCCAAAACCGATGAGCAGCTCGCAGTTATCGGCAATGTCGCTCCAGGACGGCGACGTATCGCAGGCGTCCTTGTAGTCTACGCCGAGAATGTGAGGCAGCAGCACTCCGGCCGCACCGTAGGAATAGGTGTTGACAGACGATGTGAAGCCGCCGACAAGATTGAGGAGCCGCTTCAGCTGGCTTTGAGCATGATGGAACCGCCCGGCGCTGGCCCAGCCATAGGAGCCGCCAAAAACCGCTTGGCCGCCATGGGTGGAGTGAACCCGGCGAAGCTCGTCGGCGATGATCGTCGAAACCTGATCCCAGGAAACTTCGACGAAGTCTTCCTTGCCTCGCTGCCCACCCGTCCGGGCGAGCGGGCCGCTTTCCAGCCATGAGCGACGCACCATCGGCGCACGAATACGTTCGGGATGATCGGCCAGTTCCAGATAACCAAGTCCCATCTCGGCCGGGTCCGGATCGTGCCGGAACGGCTTCAGGCATGGTTTTCCGTCCACATCCGCGGCGACTTCATAGGTTCCAAAATGCGTCGCGAAAAGGTGCATCCCGCTTCAAGCCTCCAGCACGAAATGCCCCTCGCCGACGGGCCGCAGCACGGCTGCCTCCGGGGGGATATTGGCGTTGACGTCAAAGGAAACGGGCCGGCGGTTACGCTCAATATCCGGATCGGGAACGGGGATCGCCGACAGCAGCGCCCGCGTATAGGGATGCTGCGGGTTTTCGAAAATCGCTTCACAGGGACCGACCTCGACAATCCGGCCACGCAGCATCACGGCGACGCGGTGGCAGAGATAGCGGATCATCGACAGGTCATGGGCGATGAACAGGTAGGTGAGGCCAAGCTCATCCTGGAGATCCTGGAACAGGTTGACGATCTGCGCCTGGATCGAAACGTCCAGAGCGGTAATCGGCTCGTCGGCCACGATGAACGCCGGGTCGAGCGCGATGGCCCGTGCGATGTTCACTCGTTGGCGCTGTCCGCCGGAAAACTCATGCGGGTAGCGCTTCATGAACGCCGGATCGAGACCGACCTTGCGGAAAAGCCCGGCGACCCGGTCTTCCCGTTCCGAGCGGGAGGTCGCGAGGCGATGCACATCCAGCGGCTCGCCGACAAACTCGCCGACCGTCATGCGTGGATTGAGCGAGGCATACGGATCCTGGAAGATGATCTGCATATCGCGCCGATAGGGCTTCAGCATCGGCTTGGACAGGCCGGTGATGTTATTGCCCTTGAAGGATATCTCGCCGCTGGTCGGTTGTTCGAGCTGCAACAGGACGCGTCCCGTCGTGCTTTTGCCGGAGCCGGATTCCCCGACCAGGCCCAGCGTTTCGCCTGCAGCGATCTCGAAACTTACATTATTGACGGCCTTCAACAACGGCGTGGCACCGCCGAAGAAGCTTTTCTCGCCGCCATAGGTCTTGCAGAGCCGGTTGACGGAAACGAGCGGCTGTTGACGGGCCGAAAGGGTCTCGCTCATGGCCTCGCCTCCTGCGTTGCGAGTGCGGCCCGCAGATCATACCAGGCAGCAACCTTGTGACCGGCAACACTATCGGCCGCGTCGACGAGCGGCGGCGTCTCGACCTTGCAGCGATCCGTGGCAAAGGGATTGCGGGGCGCGAACGGGTCGCCGATGGGATCCCGTGTCAGATCGGGCGGATTGCCGGGGATCTGGTAGAGCCGCGTCACACCGCGCTTGCCGCCATGCGGCAGGGATTTGAGAAGACCCCAGGTATAGGCACTGCGCGGATCGTGGAAGACGGACCGAACTGGTCCACGCTCCATGATGCGCCCGCCATACATGACCTGCACGGTATCGGCGAGACCTGCCACCACACCCATGTCGTGGGTGATCCAGATCACGGTCGTGCCGATCTTGCGTTTCAGGTCGCGAACGAGGTCGAGGATCTGCGCCTGGACAGTCACGTCGAGTGCCGTCGTGGCCTCGTCGGCGATGAGCAGTTTCGGATTGCAAGAAATGCCGATGGCGATCATCACACGCTGGCGCATGCCGCCGGAGAACTCGTGCGGATACTGCCCGGCGCGACGCGCCGCGTCCGGAATTCCGACAAGTTCCAGAAGTTCGATGACGCGAGCGCGCGCCTGCGCAGACGTCATGCCGAAATGCCGCTTCAACGGCTCTGCAATCTGCCTCTCGACGGTCAGGACCGGATTGAGAGATGTCATCGGGTCCTGAAAAACAAAGCCAATCTCTTTGCCCCGCAGGTCGAGAAGCTCGCGCTGCGAGAGTTTCAGCAGATCGCGACCGTTGAAAACCACCTCACCCCGCACGATACGGCCCGGCGGCGTAGCGATCAGCCCCACCATCGACAGGGCATGTACGCTCTTGCCCGAACCGGACTCGCCGACGATCCCCAGCGTCTCCCCTTCCTCAATGGTATAGGAAACGTCGTTGACGGCATGCACCGTGCCGGACGGTGTATCGAAGGCGACGGTCAGGTTGCGTACTTCGAGCAGCGGCGCCATGGACGATCAGACCTCCAGATAGCCGCCGGCCGAGCGGGTCAGGTAATCGCGGCCGGTCTCCGTGACGAGAACCGTGTCGGAAATCTGCGTCGCGCAAACACCGGGAACACGGATGTTCGGTTCGAACGTGAAGATCATCCCCGGCTCGAGCACGAGAGGGGAATTGGCATCGAGCGACGAATGTTCATGCGCCCCGAGACCGATGCCGTGACCGATGCGGCCGGGAATATTTGCGCCGTAGCCGCGTGCCTTGAGGCCTTCGCGGGTGCGCTCGAAGAGTTCCCTGTACGGCGTGCCGGGCTTGATATAGGCATCGACCTCGTTACGGATTTCGTGGATTGCGTCGAGCGCCCGCTTGTTGACGTCCGGTAGCGGTCCCATGGCGATCGTGCGCTCGTTTTCCGCGTGAATGCCGTTGGCGATCGTCCAGATCAGCACGGAGACCGCCTCGCCGCGTTGCGGCTTGCGGGTCGTCGGATTATCGCAATTGTAGAACATGCGGGGGCCGGAAAGCGCCCATGTCGCCATGCCGTTCTGCACGCCGCCTTCCAGCGAACCGAAGTCCGCCACCTCGACATCCGGATATTCGGCTGCCCAGAGCTTGTTCATCTCGTGCATGGACGCGATACAAACTTCGCGCTCGTTGCCACCCGCGGCAAGTGCCGCCACAGCGGTATCCATGCCGAGATCTGCGACACGCGCCGCAATGCGGGCATGGGCAATCTCGTCCGGATCCTTGATGAGGCGGCAGTGATCGATGAGGTGGCTGACATCGGCGAATTTCGCATTCGGCAGCGCCTTGCTAAGCTGGCTGAGGCGGCTGATCGAGATGAAGTCCTCCTCGATCCCGACCGCCTTGTCCGCGACGCCCAGGTCGCCGAGGATCGATGCAAGCGCATCCTGCCAGTTCGGCCCCATCGTCACCTTCGTCGACCACGAACCGTAGAGACGGATATCCGGCACCCAGGCACTGGCCCGGCCATGATCGTCACGCAGCGCATGAACAAGCATGATCGGATCCCGGTTCGGCGTCAGGATGGCGATGACCGGGTGGGAATAGATGATCGGGTTGAAGCCGGTGAAATAAAAGCTGTTTTCCGGCTTGAAGGAGACGATGACGTCAACGCCCTGCTTGTCCATCGCGCCCTTGAGACGGTTGACGCGAGGCGGCAAATTGGAGGAGGAAATCTGGTTCATCGCATCGTCCTCAGTTTCGGGTCGAAATAATCGCGCAGCCAGTCACCCAGGAGGTTGACGCTGAGCACGGTGAGCAGGATGGCGATCCCCGGGAATGTGACGATCCACCAGGCCGTCGAGATGTAGACGCGGCCATCGGCAAGCATGCGTCCCCAGCTCGGGTTCGGCGGCTGAACGCCGAGGCCGAGGAAGGACAGCGCGGCATCCATGATGATGATGCGCGCCAATTCCAGCGTCGCTATGACCAGCGCCGGGGTCATGACATTGGGGAGAAGATGTTTGATCATGATCCGCCATGTGCCGGCGCCAATGGCGTGAGCGGACAAAATGAACTCCCGCTCGCGCAGAGCCAGCACTTGCCCGCGAATGATGCGGGCGTATCGCAGCCAGCTGGTCAGCGACAGGACGATGATGAGGTTGGTCGTGGATGGCCCGAGCGCGGCGATAACCAGCAAGGCGAGCAACATCAGCGGCAGGGCGAGCTGGATATCGACGATGCGCATCAGCACGCGGTCAACCATGCCTCGATAATAGCCTGCGACGATGCCGAGCAACGTGCCGACGATCCCGCCGAGCACGACAGCTGCCGCGGCGATCGCCAGCGTCACACGGCTTCCATGGACGATGCGCGAGAGAATATCGCGCCCGAGTTCATCGGTTCCGAGCGGATGCGCGCCCGGCGAGAACGCCCCTGTCCAAGTTGGCGCGACCATGCGTGCCACGAGGTTGGAGCGGGTCGGCACCGGCAGTCCGAGATAGGGCGCCAAAAGCGCGGCCAGCACGAAAACCAGCACCAGCACGAAACCGAACAGACCGGCGCGGCTTTTGAGAAGGGCGAGGAAAAAGGACTTCATGATGTGCCGCCCTATCGCCGCCGGATGCGCGGATCGAGCACGCCGTAAAGCAGATCGACCACGAGGTTGATGACAATGAAGATGGCCGCGACCAGCGCGACACCGGCCTGGATAACCGGAAAATCCTGGTTCTGGATGGCCTGCATGATGATGCGACCTACGCCCGGCCAGGCGAATACTGTCTCGATCACAACCGACCCGCCAAGCAATTCGCCCGCAATGATGCCGATCATCGTGACGACTGGTATCAGCGCATTGCGGGCGATATGCCAGAAGAACACGGTGCGCGGCATCAGGCCTTTGGCGCGTGCGGTGCGCACATAGTCTTCGCGCATGATGTCGAGCAACGACGATCTCAAGAGACGGGCGATCGAGGCGGAAACGAAGACTGCCAGCGTCAAGCCCGGCAGGACGAGATGCGCCCAGGTGCCCGAGCCGCCCGTCGGGAACCAGCCGAGATCCACTGAGAAGACCAGGATCAACATGATGCCAAGCCAGAAGACAGGGGTCGCCTGCCCCAGCAGCGCCGCGATCATGACGATGAATTCCGAGATGGTGCCGCGCCTGAGGGCGGCAACGGCGCCAGCCGTAGCGCCGATCAACGTTCCGAACACAAGTGCGGTGGCCGCGAGCATGGCCGTTGCCGGCATTCTCTCCAGCACGACCTCCATGGCCGGGCGCTGATGCTGGAAAGACATGCCGAAATCGCCTTTCAGCATGGACAGCAGCGACCAGAAATACTGTTCGAGGATTGGCCGGTCGAGGCCAAGTGCCGCGCGCAGTGAATCGATATCCTGCTGGCCGGCACCGACTGGCAATAGAAGTACGGCCGGGTCGCCAAGCACGCGGCTGACGAAAAACACGATCGTCACCACGCCCCAGATCGCGAGTAGCGATTCCCCTATCTTGGCCGCCAGAAAGCGCGTCATGGAGATCCCTCACCGGCTTTGGCGAAAAAGGTCGTCATTCGGCGGCGCCCTTCCGAAGATCATCGAGCATGGCGGCGGAATCTGTCCACTCGTCGCCGAGCAATTCCGGGGTCTCGTAGGCCATCAGGTTGGCGAAATGCGTTTCGCGGTCGGCAACGAAAAGGCTGCGGGCAATGCCGCGCGCCAGGCGGCGCCCACCATTGCTGACGGCCGGAATATCGCCGGAAAGCTTGCCGTGGCTGAGCGATGCCGGATAGTTGAAGCAGTGCACCAAGCGAAGCGAAGGGCAGCTGCCTGGTGTCTTTTCGAGAAATTCGAAGTCCGGACCGAGATAGGGCGAGGTGGCCAGTTCGCCGTTTTCCATGCCTTCTTCCGCCGCGAAAGAATCCTTCCAGAAGCGGATGAATGGCGCAAAATGCTTCAGCTCCGGCCGCATTTCGAGATCGACATTGAAGCCGGTCGCGAAGATGACGAAGTCATAGTCAAGATCGCCCCGCGCCGTTTCGACGATCACCTTGCCTTCGTTTGCGTGCAGCCCCGTTACGCCGGTGCCGAGAAAGAAACGGCCGTTCGGATGGCGCGAGACACGCAACGTCGAATCGCGCGGCGGCGGCGTCTGGGCGCCCAGGACATAATCCAGGAATTTCCACTTCCATTCATCGCTGAGGCCGGCAAAGCCCTGCACCACGCCCTGGCTGGAAATGCCCGTAAACTTGTTGACGCGCGGCATGACCTTGCGGCGAATGATCATATCGACTGCGGCGGCACCCGCTTCGAGCGCGGTTGCCGCGTTGTCCATGCCCGAGGCACCGGCGCCGACTACCGCGACGCGCTTGCCTTTCAGGGCGGCGAAATCGATGTCGTCGGCGGAATGCGCCCAATATCTGCTGTCGACGCGCTTGACGAATTCGGGCACGAAGCCGCCACCGAGACCATCCCGCCCGGTCGCAAGAACGACGTGGCGCGCATGGATGACCTCGGACTTGCCGCTTGCCTCATCGGCCATATCGAGTGCGACGAGATCGTCGTTGACGGGGATCATACTCGTTACGGTGACCAGATTTCGCACCGGCAAGGACAGGACCTTGCGGTACCAGACCAGATAATCCATCCACTGGCCCTTGGGGATCTTGCCAAGCGCGTCCCAGGCATCGGCACCGAACTGGGCCACATACCAGGCACGGAACGTCAACGACGGCAGGCCGAGCGCCGGCCCGGTCAATTGCTTGGGCGAGCGCAGCGTTTCCATCCGCGCATAGGTGATCCATGGGCCCTCACGCCCCTCCGGAGCACGATCGAGGCAAAGGATGTTGTGCATTCCCAACATCTTCAGCGACGCGGCAGCCACGAGGCCGCACATGCCGGCGCCGATGATGACGGCGTCGTAGACACGCTTGCCGTCATGTTCGGTCGCCGGCACCCATTCCTTGGGAGGAAGCTCAAGGAGGGAGAGATCTTCGGAAAGCCTCGCTTCGAGGCTCGCGAGACCTGCCGCCGGCTGCTGAAGCTCAGTAGTCACGATCAATGCTCCTGTGCATGCTGGTCGGCGCCGAATGTTGCATCGGCAACGCGCTCGATTTGACCCGGATCATGCGCCACGAAGCCAGGAATGCGCGCCGCGGAGAGCTGGATGATCAGCTGGATGAGTTCAAGAGCAGTTTCCGGCAAGGGCTTGGAAAGAGCTGAGAAAATGCCCCACAGAAAGGGGATGTCCATGTCGAGCGGGCGGATCTCGACGTTCTTCAACTGGATGCCATAGGCGGTCGCAGGCTCGACGATCGCGACGCCGAAACCGGTCGAGGCCAGTTGCAGCGCATTGATGGCCGCATTGCTGTCGACTATCATCGACGGTCGTACGGCAGCGGCCTCGAGGGCCTGATTCACGCGCCGGCGCAGACGGAACGGATTGGCCATCGTGATGATACAGCGATCGGCGAGATCGCTTGCCGAAATGCTCGACCGGGCAGCCAGAGGATCATCCGACGCAATTGCTGCAACGCAGGGAGCCTGGAAAAGCCCATGAACCTCAAGCCCTGGATGCTCGATGGGCAACGACGCGACGCAAAAATCGGCGGTTCGCGCCAGTACAGACTGCACCGCAGCTTCGGCCGAAATGCTACGCAGGTGAATATTTCGGGGCAACAGCTCGGCCGGCATTTCGGCGAGCGCCAACGGCAAAAGGCCACTGGCGAATGCCGGAATGGCGGCAATTTCGATCGGCGCCAGTTCTGCCGACGCGATGGTCTTGGCGCGCTCCTTGAGCTGGCCGATGCCGGTCAGGAAACGCTCCGCATCCGCATGAAACGCGACCGCTTTCGAAGTGGGGGTGATGCGCGGGCCGCTACGCTCGAACAGAGCAAAACCGATCGAAGCCTCAAGCTCCTGGATCAGCCTCGTCACCTGAGATTGGGAGCGATCCAGAAGTCGCGCCGCACCGGTGATGCTCCCGGCGCTCATGACCGCAAGAAACACTTCGATCTGCTTGATTTCCATCCGGGAGCCTATGATGCGTATTTTGCAACATTGATCTTCATCAATTCAAATATCGCATACTTAACTTTTGGGCAAACAAAATTTTTGCACATTTTGTGTGCGATGCAGCACGTATCTTCTTCCGGAGAGGCAACCGCAGAACAAATTGCTCCGTCCGCCCTTAAGGGCGGCAGATGATCGCGAACGCGGCGATAATGGGGAGCTGAGAGACCGGCCTCAGCGCATGCGGCTGAGGTCGAGTCCGCGATTGTCGATCATGGCTTCCATGGAGAAGAAACCGGTCACCGTCGCGAGATCGAAATTGGTGATGAGCTTCTGATAGAACGCGTCGTAGCCGGACATGCCTCTGGTGACGACCTTGATGAGGTAGTCCCACTCGCCGCCGATGCGATAGAAGTCGATGACTTCCGGCAGGCGCTCAACATGGTCGCGAAAACTATCGATCCACTCCTTCGAGTGATGCCGGGTGCGGATCATCACGAAGACGGTGAGATCCAGCCCCAAGGCGGAGAGATCGACGTCGATATGCGAGCCACGGATCAATCCGGTCGAATGAAGCCGCTGCAACCGCCGCCAGCAGGCATTCTGAGACAGGCCGACCTTCTCGGCAAGATCGCGTTGCGACAGATTTGAATCTCTCTGCAACGCCGTGAGAATTTTCAGATCAAAACTATCAATCTTGACGGACTTGTCGATCATTTGACCCAAATATTGACCGCGAGTGCAGGAAAAAGGTGAGTTTTTTGACGTTGAAGCACAATATGATCGCTGTCAACGCCGTAGCCAGAGGATGCTATCCGTGACCGCTCCCGTTGCTTGCGACCAGAACGATACCGCTCTTACACGATTTCACCGAGATCTCGTCAGCAACCTGGCAGATTTGAACAAGGGCCTGATCGGCGCGAACACGCAGCTCGAAGGCCCTTACGGCGCCAAAACTCTCGTTTATGCCGACTATGTCGCCTCGGGGCGCGCGCTTCGCCAGATCGAGAACTTCGTGCTGGACGAAGTTCTGCCCTATTACGCGAACAGCCACACGGAAGCGTCTTATTGCGGAGGCTTCATGACGCGTATGCGGCGCGAGGCCCGAGCCATGATTGCGGGTTTCTGCGGCGCGAACGAAAAGCACGCGGTGATCTTCACGGGTTCAGGCGCGACGTCCGGCCTGAACCGTCTCGTCAAGCTCTTCGGAATAGCCGAAGCCCTGGCGGTCGGCCAACATGTCCGGGTCGTCATCGGCCCATACGAACACCATTCGAATATTCTTCCATGGCGCGAGAGCGACGCGGAAATCGTTGAGCTCGCTGAATCTCCCTGGGGCGGTCCGGACCTGGCACAGCTTGACGACGCACTCCGTAGCGGTTCTCCCGATCTTGTCATCTGCACGCTTTCAGCGGCATCCAATATCACGGGTATCCGCAGCGATGTCGCGACGATCACCCGCATGGTCAAGGCGGCCGGCGCGAAAATGGTTTGGGACTATGCGGGAGCCGGCCCTTACGTGCCGATCGCCATGTCTCCGGGTGAAGGAGCCGATATCGACGCGATCGTGCTTTCGCCCCACAAGTTCATCGGCGGTCCGGGCGCATCTGGCATCTTGATCGTCCGTCGCGATGGCCCCGTTACCAGGAAACCTTCGCTACCGGGTGGCGGCACAGTGAAATTCGTCTCGCCGCACTCTCACGATTACAGCGACAGTCTCGAGGCCCGCGAGGAAGCCGGCACGCCGAACGTCGTGGGAGACATCCGGGCGGCTTTGGCGTTCATCGTGAAGCATGCGATCGGCCTTGAGCAGATGGAGGCGCGGAATCGCGCGTTGGCGCAAAGGGCGTTTGCGGCCTGGAAAGACGTTTCGCAACTCGAACTGCTCGGATTATCGAAGCCCGACAGGCTGCCTATCTTCTCGTTCAGGATCAAGAATGGCCGCGGTGGCTATGTCCACCAGCAGCTCATCACCCGCATGCTGAGCGATCGCTTCGGCATTCAGGCGCGCGGTGGCTGTGCCTGCGCCGGCCCATATGTTCACCGGCTGCTGTCGATCGATGCCGAGCAATCCGATGAGCTGCGGCGGGCCATCCTTGCCGGCGAGGAGATCAAAAAGCCCGGCTTCACGAGACTGAACTTCAGCGTGCTGCTTTCCGACGAGAAGGTGGATTTCATCATCAAGTCGGTAGCGCAGCTTGCCGCCGATGCGCCGATGTTCGAAGAGGATTATGTTTTCGACGCCTCACGGGCGATCTTCTTCCCCAAGCTCGCCGAGCAAGAAGGCCGCGCCCATGCAATCGCCTGATGTCGCGGCTTTTTATGACGCACGAACAGGCAGTATCCAATATGTGGTAAGCGATCCGCAAACACGGAAATGCGCCATCATCGATCCGGTTTTGGATTTCGACGAGAAATCCGGATCCACGGCGACCACGAATGCCGACGCCATTATCGGTCATATCGAAAAACACGGCTTGTCGGTCGAGTGGATTCTCGATACGCATCCGCATGCCGATCATTTTTCCGCCGCGCATTATTTGAAGGCGAAAACGGGCGCTCGGACTGCCATCGGCGAACATGTCAGGCAGGTGCAGAAAATCTGGGGCGATATCTATAACTGGCCGGACTTCGCCTGCAACGGCAGCCAATGGGATCGGCTTTTCAAGCATGACGAGATCTTCCCGCTCGGCAATCTCGATGTGCGCGTCATGCACTCTCCTGGCCATACCCTAGCCTCGGTGACCTATATCATCGGCAATGCCGCATTCATCCACGACACGCTGTTCATGCCGGACAGCGGTTCGGCGCGGGCGGATTTTCCCGGTGGGTCTGCGCTCGACCTCTGGCAATCCATCCAGGCCATCCTGTCGCTACCGGACGAAACGCGGCTTTTCACCGGCCACGACTATTGTCCCGGCGGCCGCGAAGCGCTTTGGGAAAGCACCGTTACCGAACAGAAGAGCAGCAATCCGCAGATTTCCGGCAAGTCACGCGACCACTTCGTCGCGCTTCGCGAGGCCCGCGTGTGGCGGCAAGGTTGAAATGTCCGCCGGTTTGCAAAGTAGAAATGTCCGACGGGTCGTCACAATGCCCATCGACGAGCCCCGATCTGACCGGCTGATACCGGTTGCAAGATCAGATCGGGGCGTGT
>NZ_JAHYCB010000019.1 GCF_019430945.1 Neorhizobium populisoli
AACACTTCAGATGACAATGCGCTATGCGCACCTAGCCTCTCATGACCTCGATGTCTGCTTGCCCGTTCTGGAGCGCCAGCCCAGAGAAGAGTGAGAACGACCTCTGGTCCAGCCGCGATTTTGACTGATAATCAGAATGCCAATTCTAATTATCAGTCTACGGATTGTGCTCGTCAAACACCTGCAGCGCACTAGGGTTTTTTTGGAGCTGAGGGGTAGCCCGTATTTGGCCTACTTCGCAACCCCGGCCAGCTACGTGCGGCCAAGTACTCCCTCATCAGCCTAAACCCTTACCGTCATCGATGAGGAATTATAACTTCTCCGCCGCCCCGGTACCCGGGCCCATCTCGGAAGCCGTCGTTGTTGTCGGCTTGACCCCGATCATACCTGTAGTTGCCTCGATCCCAGTTCCGATCACGGTCCGAACCACGACGGTGCCGATAGTGGTATCCATCTTCGCGGTCGGCCCAGCTTGATCCAGAATAGTAGCCACTTCCTTCGCTCACGCATCCTGAGAGCGCCAAACATGTTAAGCCGACTGCAAAGGAGATGCTGATAATTCGAACTGTCATTGGAGCTTCCGATCGCGGGTTTTGGTCAGCGAACTTGTGAAATGCACCAGAGGTTCCTGACCCCGCCGCCAAAATTCTAATGCCGTGAAATCGCTCGGCTTCGCTGAAAATGCAAAAGCCCGTCCCCGGGGTTATCCGGTAACGGGCTTGGGATGGGTAAGGGGGCTCGGCCTGCTGACGCCGCCGATGCTTAATTCCTCATGAAGTTGCCGTGCCCGTCAGTGGATGTCAGAGAATCGCCATTCAAGACGTACGTCTGGGTATGGGAAACGTTCAACGGCGGAGGCTCGTCAGACCTCGTGTTGATCGTCAACGAGACTGACTTACCACTGCGCTTCCCCTTTACAGAAAGGGTGTATCTGCTGGTGACTACCGTTCCTCCGGGGAAAGTTGACGTCATGACAGTCGTACCAGAGCCTGAGATCGTACCATTTCGGTCGGTCAAAGCGATCGTAGTGCCGTCGCCGGTGGACCATGTGCCTGAGACGGACGCATCACCGGCTGCGTCGTCATCGCCTTTACTGGCCTGGCGGGCGCCTTCAAATGCTGTGCAGTTCTTAATCTTTATGTCTGACTTACCAATAGGGCGAGTCCCGAATAGGCTTTCATTCTCGACAGCGCTATTTCGTATCACCGAAGTGTAAGGCGTCGAATTCACATAGAATTCCACCTTTGAACACGAGCCTGCAGAACTGGTTACTTCGACTTCGGTGCTATAGCTCGGCTTTGACCCTCCGGTGGAGAGAATCCTAATCGAACCAATACATGACCCGGCCTTTTTGTCGAAGTTGCATTCTGCAGAGGCAGTCTGTGCTGTAGCAGCCGCTATAGAGGCGGCGATAATAATGCGACGAATCATCTATTTCCCTCCTGATCCGCGGAAGTAGTGCAGAAAGGCGGCCTACACGCATCCCCCATTTGTGGGAATGCGCCGACAAAGACAGCCGTCAAGGTAGATGGACCGTTCCACACCGAGCCTGAAACACAAGAGCCGCTTCGCGGGCGGCCTGATTTGTGATCGCTTTGCACAATTCGGCACCATATTCGCCACGGAATTGAACAATATGTTACTGTTGATGAAGTTGATGGCAATTTTTTGCGACGACCTTTAACGGGCGGCGACATCAGATAGATATGCAGATCGGTTTGAGATGGTTCACGCAGTAAAACCGGTAACCGTGCTTTTTGAAATGACCGCGTCGTGCCAAAGCAGACCCCTCAGCCAGAACTCGCGCTCCGCCGCTTGGCGCCAACAGCGTCATTCGATCTTGTAGAACCCAGCAGTTCTTCCATATGGTCGCGCTTATAAATCGGTCGGCTGTGAAAGATAGTGGTATGCTCAACTCGGTCATGAATAATACCAAGTGGGACGAGGTCCGCTTGGCAATGTATGCGCTCGATCCGAGCCCGACGTGGAGTACACTAGTAATGAATGGCCACAGTTACGGCTCTGACGGAGAATGGTTCTATCACTTCCGCGACGGTGGATATGAAGACATCATCCATGTCGACATCCACGTGGCCACCTCCCAACAACGTGAACTCGTTCAATCTGCACTGAAGAAAATCCATGTGCCGGGCGAGGAGACAGCCGACGGTTCCCGTGTTTTCGGCTTCATCGAGCGCGGTCAATTCATCCACTACACCTGAATCGTAATTGCGTGTTCGGCAGTATCTGACTGAAGGACTGCTTGGTCCATCGGCTGGAATGTCTCCTTCGGGCCGTTTTTATACGGCCTCGGCCGAAAGCTGACCCAGCACGCACTGACTCGCCGCGAAACGGTAAGTAAGAGTGCCGCTTTTAGGTACAACAATGACGATGGCGCTACCTTTTGGGGTCTTGCCGGTATAGGTGCCAGCGAGGTCGCCAAACTCTGCTGCAAACGAAGATGCTGTAGCTGCAAGAAACGCAAATGAACTGATCAAAAGTGTGCGCATACGGTCCCCCAATAGAGTTGCGGGAGCAGCTTAACCGCAGGTCACGGATCTGCATCACCCAAAACGGGTGAGCGCCCATCTTTCTAGTATCCAGCCTACCGGAGAGTGGGATGGTGCCCCCGCCGAGGAGTTGAATCTGGATCTGCAGCAAACGAGGTAGGTGCTCTAACGTTGAGCTACGAGGGGCGTCTTCTTGTTTTAGGGACTGTTCATTCACAAAACGTCCGTAGTGGCTCTGCGCCCTATCTTCGCATCCGCTCATAAACAAAAAGAAACCCCTCGCGGATAAGTGCGAGGGGTGTGGATGGAGGTCCGCCAAGGCTACAACAAGTGCCCAGATGCGCTATCGCACAGGAAGCGTCACGCCCGCTTATCCGCAGGACCGAATGACTACCGGCGGAATCCCACGTGAAGCAGGTAAAGCCCGAAAAGAAACTGTAAAAGCACAACTGTCCAAAAGTGACCTTGCATCTGAGCCTCCGTTGTCGGGCCGCATAACGGCAATTGAGGACGCGGGTTCCCCTAAACAACCGTCACTTTTCGTTTGCGTTAAATGCCGATTAAAGGGCCCGGCCGGTGTTTCAGAATGAGAGCCACGCCGAGGCCCGCAGCCCAGACTCGCGATCAATCGTCCAGGTAAAGCTTCGCAAAACAGCGAAGAAATATGCCTGCCGCCAACCAAGGCGCCACGGCAAGTGGCAGAAGGTAGATATAGCGGCCAATGACGAATACCGCGCGATGGAAGATCCCATTTGCCAGACGCCAACACGGATAAGCAGGCGCCCCAAAGGGTATGAATTCCACGAGAGTCGACAGGGCGATCTTTTTAGCCGATGCGGCAAGTCACTGAATGCGATCTGATCCAATCTCTTATCTGTGAGTGGCATGTGGTATTTGGCACCCCGGGCCGTCACGCGGACGTCTCACGAATTAGAAAGCATCACGGGCTGGCTCTCGTGGCGGCGGCCAGCTCCTAGAGCGCGTCCGCTTTACTCGGGGTCATATCCGCACGATTTGAAGTAGTTGGTGCATTCTTGTGGTTCGAACAGCGTGACGATGTGGCCGACGGTATCCATAAGCCGTCGATCGTTCGCTCAGCTTTTGCGCGCAAGACGGCCTTGAGCTTCGCGAATGCCTTCTCGATTGGGTTGAAGTCGGGACTATAGGGAGGAAGGTAAAGCAGCCGGCAGCCCGCGTCTCGCGTGGCGTACGCCCTTGGCCTTGTGTGCGGGCAGATTATCCATGATGACAATATCGCCCTCTAGGTTTGATAACGAGCCCTTTTCATCAGTATCACAAGATTTGGTTCCACCAGCATCCCAACTGCGAGGTTCGAACAATGATGCGAATTCTTGCTGGCTTGGCTTCCACTGGTACCCTCGGCACGGTGGAGTTCCAAATTGGCCCGCTTCGGGGCGTGCCGTAACTGCTAAGGCCGTCCTTGGCGTCAGGGATTGTGGCTGCCGTGGTCCGAGCCCAGCTCTATTTCTGCCACGACTTCCGCGATGGGTATGACGGCAGAGATCGCAGATGCTAAGCTCACTGCATCGACCTTAGCGCCCATTTCGTCGTGGATCTCAATGCTACGTATCCGAAGTGTCTCTCCCGAATAAAGGTGCTCTGCCACGATGGCCCGTAGCGTACGACGCGCCTCGTCGCGGGCCGCCTGAATGTCGGCAAAGACAGCCCCTTTAAGGTCTCGGATCGTGTCGCCCTGTTCGCGAAGATGCAGGTAATAGGTTGGCATTCATTCTCTCCGTCAGCGCAATGCGATCGAATCCTACCATGGCGGGACCTGTTCGCAACCCGCGGCCAATCATCGCTCACAAGTGGGTTGCGCCTATTCTGACGGAGCCAGTCGCACGGGAGACCTCAAAGCCATTGAGCGTTGAACGCGAGCTCGCCACGGAAGACATTCTCGCCGGAACCATCGCGCACAATCACCCGGATGGTAGCGTGGGGAGACCCTGGAAGTTCCTCCCGGGTGACGTCACTCAGCTTCGGCGACGTGTCGTGGTATGTCACTTGCCGATGCCAGTTCCTTGCCCTCTTCGTCACGTTCAAGGCCTTGGCCGTTTATCACATCGAAGAAATAGCGTGCCATGCTGAGCTCCACAGTGTTGATGCGGCAAGTCAGATAAAGCAGCTAAGCGGAACGAAAAGTGCTGGTATTTGTCAAAACACGCCAAAAAAGACCCGCCGAAGCGGGTCAGTTGTCAGTCGTTCACGAGGAGCGCGCCAGAGACGGCTCTATTGTCAAACTCATCAGCTGTCGGAAGGTTTCGTGTCCGTTTCCGTACAAACTAACGGCTCGATGGCAATCACTCGCCACGGTCTCCAACGGACCAGCGCCCTATCATCACATCCGCTACCGATCTTACTGGAAGTTGCCACGAGAGCGAAGGTTGCTGTTGAACAAACCGGCTGCGGGGGACAGGCGCTCTCGTGTCTTCCAAGCAATGCGCAATCAGACTGTTTGTTCCGCATTCGTCGACTTTGTCCACAGCCGGAATGCCTCAAGCTGATGCAATTATCGAAATGGCACAAGTTTTGTGCGCCGAGCGGGTCAAATGATCAACCATCACCATTAGGACTGCATGAACCATCTTCGCGACTCATGCAGCAATGCCTTCATGACAAAGCGGTTCAGAAATTACCTGATGGTGTTGGCGGTTTCGCTGGCGATGTGGGCGGTAATTATCGGCGGACTCGTCTGGCTAATTTTATAAAGACCGCGCCTTATCATCGCCTCAGCTTAAGCATGGGGAAACCCCTCGCGGGGTAGTGCGAGGGGTTGGAGGTCCGCCAAGGCAACAGGAGGTGCCCGAGCGCCTACATTACATTTTGAGACGTAAACGTCACCCGAGCATCACGGCCCGTGGACATCTCCCGGTCGCTCACATTTTGCGGTAAAAGCTAGTCGTCCAGCACATTGAAAGCCTGGCGCGCTCTAAAAGAAGCGGACAATCCAGCCAAAGTGAGGGGCGACAATCTTGGTCCCAATTCGTGTTTCAAGTTTTGATATGCGAAACCGGGATGCTCGTGATCGACTATCGCCTGTACCGTGTCTGGGCCGACGTCTCCGTACACATGAACACGACCATGTTTGGTCAATATACAAAGACGCCTGTTCTTCGGCTCGTAGTGAACGCCTTTTATCATCCTAGATCGGAGCGGCAAAGTTACGGGCTCCGTGTTTCCAATAGTGTGAGCGTAGGTCATGGCGTTGTCCCTTGCTTGTTTCCTCCCGCCGAAAATTGTAGCGCCCTTTGATCTTCCGTCAACTCGTACGAAGCATGGTCCGTACCCTTGCGCCCTTCGCCTACGCATCATGCGACCGACGCTAGACGCCAGTCTCGAAATGGTACACTTTCTCCGCAGGGAGGAATTGGGGTGAAGGTTCAACTGCACATAATTCTGCTGCTATCCGGACTGCTGTTATGGGCCTTAGCTTTTCAAGGCACGCGGGGGGTGTACCAAGCGGCACATTCCGCTGGCGTCATACCGAACCTCCACATTAAAGCTCATTTGTCAGAGCTCCTTTAGCTCAGACAGCACCCAGCCCTATCACCTCACCAAGCGGCGAAGTAATAAAGTGCGCCTCCTAAAGCCAGAACTGCGGCTGCAAACATCGTGCCGGAGATCATATACCTGATATGCATTAGGTAGGTCTTTCGCTGCTCGAATGATAGGTGGCGACCGAGCCGATTTAAGAGGTCGCTCGGTCGCCGGCCGCGTCGAGGGACTTTGGAGCAATCCAACGCGACGTTCGATTGATGGGATGAAATCTGCCGTCTGACAAGTGAGCTTTTGAAGGCTGACGCGAAAAGCTCCTCGCGGGGTAGGTGCGAGGGGCCAGACAGGAGAGTCCTACGGGGCGATTATAGGTAAGCGCTTCTCCCCGATTATCATCCATTCGTAAAGGTACGTAGCCCGCCGCCAATCATCTTCGCTTCAGTCCAAGACTAGCTGGCGCGTGCTTGAAAGGCGCATGTCGGGATGACTCGCCTCAAAACCATTCCTGGCGAAGCGGATTAGCTCCTCACGGACTGCCCTGGGTATTGTCATGGTGGTCTCCACCGGTTCGCCCAAGAAAACGCCGTCGGCCAGCATCTGAAAAGGCTGGACCTGTAGAGCTGCTGAAACAATGAAAAGCCATGAAGCCTGATCAACACGCTCTTCCAAGTGGAAGATGTGGTTGGCATAGCCAGCGGAAACTAGCGCTGAATGCACCGCGACTTTATTTGGCCCTAGAATGACAAACGTGCCCATGCATCACCGATTGATGAATGATCGAAGAAAAACGAGCTAACGGAACAATATCTAGTTATGTTGCGAATTTCTACCCATCACCCTATCATCAATCTCACCTTTTTCAACGCACCTAACGGCGAGTGTAGACCTTCCCGCCACGAGAAGTCAGACTACTATTAAAAGTGTACGTCGCAGTTCCCGTTCCCAATGTAATCGTGAGTTGATCTGCACTCCTTGTTCCGGAGATAGAGAATTTCTCTGTATTTGTGACGGAAGGAATTTTCTGGCCTTGGTGCGTGAATATCGAAGTTATTGTCGTG
The DNA here is from genome assembly GCF_019430945.1 of Neorhizobium populisoli. Classification (GTDB taxonomy): domain Bacteria; phylum Pseudomonadota; class Alphaproteobacteria; order Rhizobiales; family Rhizobiaceae; genus Neorhizobium; species Neorhizobium populisoli. The sequence continues at coordinate 7,085 of NZ_JAHYCB010000019.1, forward strand.
TTGCCGGAGCCGGATATACGACCGTTCTTCTCGGACAATGCCATACTGGAGGAGGCACGAGTACTTCCGTCTCCGTTTTGATAATCATTGACCCAAGTACCGGAAATCAAGCCATCTAGCTCATGTTTGCAGACAACATGGGGTGAGCCAGCGTCGGGCGTGTGAGGTTTTGTCCGTTGATCGGTCGAGTGTGCGATATCGTAGCGTTCGACCGGATGACGCTGATATCCGTGAGGCAATGAAGCTGGTGGCGTCCGAGCGCCGTCGTTTCGGCTATCGCCGCATTCACGTCATGCTGGGTCGGCAGGGCATCATCATGAACCTGAAGAAACTGCGGCGTCTCTATCGCGAAGAGAAGCTGACGGTGCGCAAACATGGTGGACGCAAACGGGCTTTGGGGACGAAACGCCCTCTGGCGCTGCCCTCGCGTGCCAACGAGCGATGGAGCTTGGATTTCGTCAGCGACGCTTTCACAGATGGTCGTCGTTTTCGGGTTCTGGCCGTCGTCGACGACTTCACCCGCGAATGCCTGGCGCTGGTCGCCGACACGTCGCTCGCAGGCCGGCGGCTTGCGCGGGAACTCGATGCTGTCATCGCGCAACGAGGGAAGCCGCGAACGATTGTCTCCGACAACGTCCTATGTGGGCAAGCAAATCGGGAACAGGCCAACAGGATCGTTCCCTGCCATAGCAAACACAGGATCCATCGGCATGTCTGCTAGCAGCGACTGAGCGATTTGCTCGATACGGTTGGCGTCGCGTGACAATTCACGGAAAGGCAACCTGATGGATGATGGGTAGGAAAATATGGCGATCGCGCTTGATCGCATCCGAATCCAACGTGAGGTGCGCCGGGATCGGTGGTCGCCTCGCAGAGCAAGCAACGCGCACTTATGCGGCAATTGCCTGGCTTGTCATCGGCTCCATTGACCCTAGGTGGTCTAGGAAAGGAGCCAATATGAATCCCGAGCAGAGAGTTAAGCTTTATCAGGAGACCGTCGAGCGATTGCGTGCGGATCTGGAATGGCTCCACACGAGTGGATTCTACGTGCAGTCAGCTACAAATGAAGAGTTGGCCGTTGCTCTTGAACAGGCAGCAACCAGCTACCTAGCAATTATAGAAGAGTTTTCCCGTCCGCCGGGCTGACATCGCGCAGTTAATGCCTTGCGTCGCCCTGTCTTTCTTGCATCTTGCTGTAGCTGAGTCGACGGGAAATAAAAAACTCAGGTTTTATAGTGAATATCGTAGACCAGGCGCCTTTTGAGTGCTGCCGAAATCAGACGAGAGGCTTTGTCCCTTCAAAACGAAAGCGGACCCAGTAAACTGATCCCAGGGGATTCCCGCGCCAGACCGGCGAGATGCGCAAATCGGCGAGCCGCCCGCCCGCATCGGTCTCTCGGCAGACCTGACAAACCCGCTGTGGAGCAGACTGTCATCGACCGACGCTACGGCTGCCTGATCCTGATGACGCATTCCGCCAACCCGGACGGTCCAAAAGGTTCGAAGACTCAGACCTGGTTCTCGCTTCATCGGCAGCCCTGACGACCTGGCTGGCTTCTGCCGAAACACCAGGGGGTAGTCCTTTTGCCGGGATGACCGGAGAGGCGAACGATCTCGTCCGCCCCTTGAATAACCGCATGCCGGTCATCCTAAAACCGGATGATTACGAACGCTGGCTTCACGGCGGTATCGACGAGGTGATCAAGTTCCAGTTGCGCGAGACGATCTCCTCCGGGGACTTTTCCATGCTCGAGACCATGGACAGATGGCAAAGCGGCATTCCGCCCGCCCGATCCATTCCCCGAAAATCTAGCCGCTCTATGTTGTAGTCTTATCAGCTTGAGGAAAACCGCATGTGCAACCTGTACACTGTCCGCAAATCGGCCGCCGAGATCGCCGCCCACTTCGGCGTGCCGAACCTGATGGCATCGAACGCCGCGGAGGAAGTTTATCCCGGGACGCCGGGAATGGTGGTAACCGAGGCCGACGGCGCTCGCGAACTACGTTCGATGGTTTGGGGCTTCCCTTTGAGGCTGAAGGGTATGAAGCCGGAAGCCAAGCCAAAACCCGTCAATAACATCGCCGATCTTGGAGCGCGGATGTGGGTGGGCCTTGTGAGGAAACCGCAGGCACGGTGCTTGATTCCGTTAACGGGCTTCGCGGAAGCAGAAGGACAGAAAGGCCGCATGACGAGAACGTGGTTCTCGCATCGCGATGACCCGATCTTCGCCTGGGCCGGGCTCTGGCGCGTCAGCGATGAGTGGGGACCGGTTTATTCCGGTGTCATGACCGACGCGAACGAGGCGATCGCCCCGGTCCACAACCGGATGCCTGTCCTGCTCCATCGCGACGAATACGAGCGGTGGCTGCATGGAAGCTTCGATGACGCGCTCGCGTTTCAGAAACGGAGGTTTCCGCCAGAGCTGATCGTCATGGATCGCACGACGGAACTGTGGTCGAAGAGGAAGGCGGCAGCGGAAACTCCGCTTCTCCTGTGACCGCGACATCGGAAAGAAGAAAGGCTCGCTGTTAAGAGAGCGAGTTTTTCTGATGGAACGCACCGTACTTGGGAGGAGGATCGCGGTGCTGATGATGAAGCTACGCGATCATGGTTAACGACACCGTGCGTATTGATCGCCTACTTCGGCAGGCCTGCAAACCAGTCGGCATATGGCGTGTTCTTGGCCATGTATCGATTGTAGTCAGGCGATCCATCGGTCCACCAGACCTCTCCGCGCTCGCCAAGGCCGACCTTCGCCTCATCGACGCGCCTGCGCGCCTCGGCCATGGCTTCCCTGTCGCCTTTGGCATCCCGGACCGCACGCCGAGCCGCCATCAACTCCCCCACCAGCCTTTCCCGTTGGTGATTGCCGAGTTGGGGATTACTCTTGCGCCAAAGTCTACCTCGCACGACGAAATATCGGCCGTCCGGCGTGGCGGGGATGCACTGGTGACTCGAACGTTTCGCTGCCATCCCGCGAGAACTTCCCGGCGCTCCATTTGGTTTCACATTCCAGGTCCCGGCCTGCGCTACTCAGGGACTTGGCTGGTCAGGTCGCAACGTGATGAAATGCTCAAAGCCGTCGAATCTCTCGCTGATCAGCGCAAAGGACTGGCGCTCTAGGTCATTGCTGGCTTCGCGATGCTTTTCGAGGAACGCAGCCGAGGTGACTTTGATAGTCCTGACAGAACTCGATCCCTTGAGAAGCTTCTCAGGATCGGTGAGGTCTTCGCCTGTCACGAAGGTTATGTCGACCCGCTGCTTGGCACCGAGATGCAGCTTGGCAACCGCACCTCCGCCGAAATGGTAGATCAGGTAGAAGTGAACCCGACCTTCGCTAAGCCTGGCAACTGCATCCAGTATGAGCTGCCTGACGGGACCAAGACTTTCCCGCGCTTCCGGCGGCTCGCTTTGGCAATACAGCTCAAACTCGTCGATGTTTCCGGGCATGTGATCATCTCCTCCTGATCACCGAAGCAGCCCGTCAAGGTCGAAGTCCTCCCAGCCCTGAAGTCCGGATGCCGATTCCTCGGCGCCCCTGCCTGACTTCTTCGACCTTTTGCGCGGTCTCGACATCCGGGTCAGCTTCGCCTGGTACGCTGCCTTCGCTCGCTTCTGCGCCTTCGCCTCGGCATCCTCGACACGCCATTCATCGACGGCACCACGGTCAAGGAGATCCTCGACCAACTTCGGATCGAAGACATGGAAGGTGATCTGCCGAGCGCGTCCCGCAAGCCTCACGGTTCTGGTACCCGCACTCTGGAGACGTCCGTCCGCGAGCCAGCGGTGTCGCTCGCTGGAAGTCATACCAAGGATGTCCTGAATCTCGCGCGGGATGACTGGAAGCTCTTCAATGCCGACCAGTGCCTTGGAGACAGCCGGGCATGTCCGCAGGAATTCATCCTCCTGCTCCTCCGGCATGGCCAGCGTCAGGATCATTCCTTCAACATCAAGCGACTTTCGGATTGCGATGGGAAGCCGCGCCCGGATCTCGAGGAGGATGCCCTTGGCACGGACCGCCGATCCGAACGAAGCTGCCGGCGACAGTGTCCAAGCCTGGACAAGCGTGGGGACGATGGTGGTTTTCTTCGGCATCTCGACTAGATGGGTCCTAGGCCGTCGAGCGTCAACAAGGCACGGATCGTGTGACTTCAGCCAGAACACTCTGTTGTCCGCACCTCATGCGCCTCAGTGTAGCGCCATCGCCTTCCTTCTCCTTTCGACGAGCTTCTCCACCACCGGTATCAAGCGACTAGCACGGATGAGGATTTCGGTTCCGTACCTGCTTGAGGCGATGTCCGCCGCCATGCGATCGAGGCATCCGGCGATCTCCTCTAGCTGCTCTGCAAGATCCCGACGACCGATTTCCGACGAAGCGCGGGCCAGTCGGCTTATGCAGTCTGAGTACCGTTCCGCGACTATCAGGCGGCTGCTAATCTCGGATTCTGCAAGCGAGGCTCCGTATCGTTCACCGCAAAAACGTTTTTCTCCCATCGTCCGCCTCACAGAAGATGACGTGCCCGATGCCGCGGCCATTCGCGATCATCGTCCAACTGCATCAGAGCGGCTATCACGTCTGCGTAGCGGACGGGATGATCGAGTCCAGGAGGTTGGCGCAGGGCAGGCACGGATTCGACAGCATAGAGATCGGAGGCCCACGATGCGAGGATCGCGCGCTTCTCCTGGATGGAAAGGTGACGCGCCGACAAGATATCGCCGGGGTCATCGAAGTGGTCGTGGGGGCGGAGGATATGCGAAACGGCAACGGCCGCGTTTGCACCGCTACCGGACTTCGGGATGAAGGTGTCACTGTTCATCGATGTCTCCCAAAAACTTCAATTGGTGGTCAAAATTCTCAGGTCCAACAAAGATTGTCCCTGCAATAACAGGGTTCAAGAGGTTAAAAATCATCGCGTCGAAAAATTTTCACGTCAGGTCTTGAATCAGAAAATCCCGAAACCAGATCATTCCCCGTCAGTCGCCTATTAGGGACTGGCAGAACCCGGAGACGCAGGTTTCCGCGTCTCTATCCAACTCGCTTCAAGGAGGTTTTGGTCATGAGAACTGAATTCGACTTCGCACCGCTGTATCGGTCCAGCATCGGCTTCGACCGTGTGTTCAATCTCCTCAACAACCCGCAGCGCCCTCAGGCGATCGACACCTGGCCGCCGTATGACATCGTCAAAAGCGGTGACGACGAGTACCGCATCGTGATGGCTGTCGCAGGCTTCGGTGAAGGCGATCTCGACATCACCCAGGAACGCAACGTCCTGGTCGTGAAGGGCGGGAAGTCGGAGGAACAGCAGGGCGAATACCTTCATCGCGGCATCGCAGGCCGGGGCTTCGAGCGCAGGTTCGAACTTGCCGATCATGTCCGCGTCGAGGACGCATCCCTCATCAACGGCCTTCTGACCGTCTCACTTCGCCGCGAGATCCCGGAAGCCATGAAGCCTCGCAAGATCCAGATCGGCAGCCACGGCCAGGACGAGCAAGTTCTGCAGATCGAGGCTGATCAGCAGGCCGCATGATCACCTGACGTCGCATTCAGCGCTGCTCTCCGCCCAGTGTCGGGCGGAGAGCAGCATCTGTCCGTGCTTCGGCGGCATCTCCAACATAAGCCGAGTTTCCAATGTATCTCGAATCCAGCATGCAGAGCATGACCGTTTAAGAGCGGGAAGAGGCGTTTACAGACGTTGCCCGCCTTCTCGATAGCGCCGCGTTAGAGGCGATGATCGAGAGAAATTAAAAAAGCTGCAATCTTCTCCAAGAATTTGGCTGAAGCGATCCGCCTGAACGCGGATGAACTCCCGCGTGAGGATGCCCGTCGCGCCCAAAGGGTGATGCAGCAGGCAACCAATTTTATCTGCCAGTTCGAAACCATTCATCCCTACCGAATGCAAAGCCACTCCGTTCATTAAGAGCCTTGCATCCGTATTGGCATATTGAGGTCTTCCCGCAGGAACCTTGTTTCCGGCGGTTCGTTAGCGGGGTCCCTACCACGCAAACGGAGAAGTTCTATGGTCACCATGGTCGGCAACGAAGGCAACATCGAAAAGCTCGTCAAGGATCTGCTCTATCTCGAGCACGACGCGATCGCCGCATATGACTCCTGCATTGAACGGCTGGACGACAAGACACTCAGCGCCAAGATCGCCGAATTCAAGCAGGATCATCTCCAGCATGTCGTCGTGCTGAACGAGATGGCGCGCGAACTTGGCATAGAGGCCCCGACAGAAGGTGACATGAAGCAGATGCTGACGACGGGCAAGATCGCGCTCGCGGACCTCATGGGCGACGCGGCCATCCTCAAGGCAATGAAGACCAACGAGGATGACACGGTGACGGCCTACGAGCGTGCATCCCGCCACGAGGATGCCATCCCGCAGTCGAAGGCGTTCTTCCTCAAGGCACACCAGGACGAAGAGCGGCACCGGGCCTGGATGGAGACGACCGCGAAGGCGATGTGATCTTGAAAACGGGATCGATGATGCTCATCTGAGGGTCACCACCCACATAGCCGATGGCCTGCAGCGACTATGACGTCGCGCGTTCGCCGTCGCGGGTGACGAGGGCGCTCCCCATGCTGGGTCGAGCGCCCTCTGTATGTTTCCCGAAGTCGAGATCACATGACAGCGTCGCACCTCATCATCTTCCTCCACGGCCTCGGCGCATCCGGCGAGCAGCTCGCGCCGCTTGCCTCATCATGGCGCGCTCACCTGCCACGTTTCGCGTTCGCAACCCCGGATGCTCCCTTACGGAATAGCTACGGAGGTCACCAGTGGTTCAAAGTCGACGACATGCAGCTCGATCCTGGACGGATCCGTGAAGGGCGCGAGGCCTTTGACCGAAAGATCCGAGACGTCCTTTCCCGGGAAGGGTTCGAAGGCCGGCTTCAGGATGTCGCCTTTGTAGGGGTGTCGCAGGGGGCCATCGTTGCGCTGGACGCCGTGGCATCCGGGCGCTGGAGGATCGGCGCCCTCGTTTCCTTCTCAGGACTGCTACCTCCGACGTCGGTTTCCAGGGACAGTAGTCAAACCCCGATCCTACTTGTCCATGGAGCCGATGATCGAACCATTCCTTCGGTGGCCTCCACGGTCGCGGCGACGCAACTCAGGTCGGCGGGCTTCGATGTCGAATTGGATATCGAGCCGCGCGTCGGCCACACAATCTCGCTCGGTGGAGCTGAAAAGGCGCTCGCGTTCCTGGGTCGGACCTTTGAATGACGTCGTCACTCAGGCCGTTACGGAACATTGCTTTAAATATCCGGCGGAATATGCGAGATTGCGGATCTGCTGAAACGGCCTTCGCCGGAGAGGAACGATGATCCATGGATCAGCGTACCAGACCATCCACCCCACTCGCCACCATGACGAAGGCCCTTAGTCGGATCAGCCGCTCGCGTGATCGCGACGAGATCACGACCGCCCTGCGATCCTCTGCTCGGTCACTCATCGGATGCGAGGGGATCACCGTGGTCCTCCGGGATGGCGATCTTTGCCACTACGTCGAGGAAGATGCCGTCGGCCCACTTTGGAAGGGCCAGAAATTCCCTGCGTCGGCATGTGTTAGTGGATGGGCGATGCTTCATGGCGAGACAGTCGTCATACCCGACATCACGAAGGACGATAGAGTTCCGCAGGAGCTCTACGCGAACACCTTCGTCCGGGCAATGGCGATGGCTCCTATCCAGTCGGATGATCCAGTGGCGGCGATCGGTGCCTACTGGTCGCACCCTTACACGCCAGCGGAGTGGGAGGTTGAGACGCTGGAGGCGCTCGCCGATGCCGCGGCGACTGCTTTCCTGAATGCGGAAGTCGTCGCCTCGGTCAATGCCATGCCAGCTACCGCAGCGCTTTCCAATGCTGGCGGCGAGCAAACCGACTTCACGCATGACGTCGCCCGGGTCGCAGGGATCGCTGCCGTGCCGACGATCCTCGACGTCGTGCTGCGGATGACCGGTATGGGTTTCGCCGCGGTTGCCCGCGTCACCGACACGAAGTGGGTCGCCTGCCAGGTTCTGGACCCGGTTCGTTTCGGGCTGAAGCCGGGTGACGAACTCCCGCTGGAGAGCACGCTCTGCAACGAGATCCGCGGGCATCGCCAGACAATCGTGTTCGATGATGCTGTCGCCGACCCGCAGTACTGCGATCACCATACTCCTCGGATATACGGTCTGCGAAGCTACATCTCCGAGCCGATCATCCTCGCAAACGGGTCCTTCTGGGGAACCCTATGCGCGATCGATCCCAGCCCGGCGATAGTGAAGACCCCGGAAGTTCTCGGCGCCTTCAAGCTGTTCGCCGAACTCATCGCGCATCATCTCGACGCCGACGAACGTCTGCGGATGACCCAGGAATCCCTGGTTCGCGAACGGGAGCTCGCCGAGCTTCGAGAGCATTTCATCGCCGTGCTCGGCCACGACCTGCGCAACCCGATCGCCGCCGTGGATGCAGGAACGACGAGGCTTCTTAAGGAGGGTTGGACCGACAGAAGTCCACTCGTTCTGAAACTGATGAAGTCGAGCCTCTCGCGGATGACGGGCCTCGTGGAAAACGTCATGGATCTGGCGCGCGCAAGGCTGGGCGGCGGCATCAGCACTGTATTGGTGGAGGCGGATCTGGTTCTGACCCTCGCCAACGTCGTCGAAGAGGTGAGGGTGGCGCACCCCGAACGCCAGATATTGACGAGGTTCGAGCTTCCGGCAACTACGGCAGTTGATCATCAGCGTGTCGCACAAATGGTGTCAAACCTACTCTCCAATGCCGTGACCCACGGCGATCCGGAAGCGCCCGTCGAGGTCAGCGCCCATATAGATGGCGGGGCCCTGGTAGTCAGCGTCAGAAACGGCGGCCGCCAGATCCCGCCGGAATCCATCGCCAGGCTCTTCCTTCCGTTCAAGCGGGGTGATGACCGGTCAGGCGTTCAGGGCCTAGGGCTGGGGCTCTATATCGCCTCGCAGATCGCGCAAGCACATAACGGGCGGATAGATGTCCGCTCGGATGAACACGAGACCTGCTTCACCTTCAGAATGCTTTCGCGCGATTAGGCAAACAGCCGGAGGGTCGACGGTGGGGGAACGTTGCTGCCGGTTCGGCAGGAACTGGCGTACTGGATCACACCGACAAGATCGAGATCGCGCACGGGCTTCGAAATGACCCCGAGCGCTCCCTCAACTCCGGACGCAACCATCTCAGGATTTCCGGTCATGAAGATAACGCTGCAGCCGTGCCGCGCTAGGTGGCGGCCGATCTCAGGGCCGGTGGGGCCATCGAGGAGGTTCACGTCAACCAGGGCGATATCTGCCCTGTCCCCGAGCTTCTCCGCGTCCGTCCTGTTTGATGCGATGCCCACCACGTGGTGTCCCAGCTCAATGACCGCGTCCTCTATCGCCATTGCGATGAGGAACTGATCCTCTACGATCAAGATTTGATGCATGCAGCCGCCCTGAGTTTCCCGCAAAGATGTAACTCGCAAGTTGTCGGACGGTTCCACGAGTTGATGATTTCTCATGTTGGGCAAGGTGCCTGATTGCGCAGCGACATGACCCCTGCTTGCTCATCTCGTGTCGCGCAGTGCGTCCTCGCCAGTGACCCGGGTTGTGCCCACCGCAACGCCGACCCAGGCAAACACGGCGCCAACGGCGAGCGAAATGAAGGCCATGATCGTACCCCGCTATGTGGCGGTGACAAAAAGGCCCGCACAACGGCGGGTCAATTGCGGTCTGGTCGAATTGGGAGAGGGACCGGACCGGACACAGATTACCTGTTTATACTCCCATGACGTGTCAGCGCCACGTCTGCCGCAAAATTGGGCGGCGGCCTCTACCATTGAACAGCAAACTCAGCGGCATGGAATTCCCGATAACCTGTTTCGACTGCGTGGGATTGCCTGAGATTGGCAGGATCCGTCGCTCTGGAGTTATCGGTAACTCGTTGATCATGTCGATATCCAACTTGAACTATTGCCCGAATTGACCGTCTGCGCAATGCAGCCGCGAGATCGGTCATGAGCACTACAGACAGGTTTGAACGTTATCGCAAAGCAGTGCGGCTGATGCGGCAAAACGAGCGAAAGAAGTTCAGCGAAGCGCTCGCGCGGCATATGGCCGAGGTTCTCCGGCTAAAGGGTCGCAGGGAGGTGCTTTCTCTATGTTCGCGGTGAACAGCCGATGCATTGTTTCGGCAATGGCTTGTTCGACCGGGCGGTCCAGCAGGATCTCCGGTTCTTCTGCGAGAGCCGTTACGGTTTCCGCAATGAGCGCGTCGCGCTCGCGTCCGATGATATGATATCGAGCAGCATAGCGACGCATTAAGCTTTTCAGGAGCTCACGGTCGTCGTTGGTCGGGGCGTTCGCCGGAGAGCAAAGCAAACAGCTTCCTCCTTTTCGCAGGCGAGAGCACGGTGTCTCTCCCAGTCACCGGTGCCTACGGTCAGTGGCTAGGAACGTTTAGCATAGCGCATTGGTCGAACCCGTCGATGTCATATGACATAGTGAGGGAACAAAAACACTCTTGATGGGATTTTTACCGCGCTACGAAAGGTGTCATCATGCCCAGGTATTTTTTTGACGTTGTGAACGGTCATGGTTTGGAGCGAGACGAACAGGGCAAGGATTTGCTGTCGCGGGATAAAATTCCCACCGAAGTCGCCGCGATCCTCGCTGATATCGCGAGAGAAGAGCTTCCAACGACTCCGCTAGCAATGATGCAGGTCAATGTGCGCGATGACGCTGGCAAGAATGTCTACCACGGCGAGCTGTCATTTCGAGGTGAATGGGACGACTGAGAGTGGATCCCGCGGCGTGCTTCAACGCAGCATAAGCAGATCACTACCACTCACCTTCGATAAGGTCGGCATCGAGAGAAGGACGGTTGTCGTTGGTAAGGTTGTATTGCAGCCGAGCGAGCTGTGCGATGTGATTGGTAACGTTGCGTTGGGCGTTGCGACGCTCATCTCAGCGATGTCACCAACATCATCGTTTACGACCTCGCCGCCCTTGCGATGCAGTTGAGGAGATGATTGCCACGGCCATGCTGGATTGCGGCGTCGACAATTTCGATTTCCCAGCCTTGCAGATCGGATTTCGCCCGTCGCCACTTGTGCTGTGCGCTCCTGCATTTCGCCCATGGCATGTTCCGTTTACGTCCTCACATGCTCCGACGCGAGTCAATCGTGTCGAGCGGGTATTACTGCATAGCGACTAGCATCTTCACGTGGGCGAGGTGAGTTTCGAGGCTGGGCAGTGTTTCCTTGGCAAAGCCGACCAGCGATTGATCCTCCCCCGAACCTGCATAGGTGCGGAAAAACCCGACGGCCTCCATATGCGCCTGCGTCTGCATATCGAGGAAGAGCGTATCGAAATCCTTGCCTTCGGCCGCCTGCAGCTGGTCGAGCATCTTCTGCTGCTTCGGTGCCAACGCGGGCGGCATGGCGGGCGCCGGTCCCTTGGCCTCAAGGGTCGCCTTCATCTTGTCGCCGGCCTTGCGATGATCGGCAATGATCATTTCAGCCGCCTTCTTCAGTTCCGGGTTTTGCGCCTTCTGGCGGGCAAGTTCGCTGGAGCGGATTTCCCACTCGTTGGCGCTTGCGGCGACCTTCACGAAGGTGGCCTTGTCCATCACCATCACCGGAGACGCGTCACCGGCCGGTTTTGCCTTCATCTCCTGCGCCGCCAAAGGCGAAAGTGAGAGCGTAGAAGCAGCGAAGGCGGCCATCAGGGTTGTCGTCAGGTTGAGTTTCTTCATTGTTCGCGCTCCACTTACTTGCTCTTCGAGAAGGCTTTGGCGAGATCGGCATTGGCGGCATCGACAGCGGTTTTCGCCTTGTCGACGACCTTGGCCATGCCAAAAAATTCGTGCGTCACGCCGTCGACATTGATGAGGTTGACCGTAACACCGGCCGCCTTCATCTTTTCGGCATAAGCCTGTCCTTCGGATCTCAACGGGTCGATCTGCGCCGTAACGACGGTGGCAGAAGGAAGCCCGCCGAGATCGCTGCGCCCAACGAGGTTGATGCGCGGATCAGCGGTCTGGTCTTTGGACTTGAAGACATGCGCCACGAACCATTCCATGTCGGCTTTACCGAGCGGAAGGGCGTCAGCGTTCTCCTGGTAGGATGGCGTGTTCATGTCGTTGCCGGCGATCGGATAGACCAGCAGCTGGTGAACCGGCATCTTTGTTTTCTTCTCCTTGGCCATCAGCGCAACATTGGCGGCAAGGTTGCCGCCGGCGCTCTCGCCAGCGACGGCAATCCTGTCGGCATCGCCGTTCAGCGTGTGGATGTTCTCCACCGTCCAAATATACGCCGCCCATGCGTCGTCATGCTGCGCCGGGAACTTGCTTTCCGGCGCATGATGATAATCGACTGACACGACAATGGCCTTGGAGCCGAGCGACAGCGCTCGGGGCGTCGCGTCATAAACGTTGATGTCAGCAACAACCCAGCCGCCGCCGTGGAAGTAGAGAACCACTGGGAACGGGCCGTCGCCTTCGGGAATGTAGACCCGGGCGGGCAGAGCGCCGCCGGCAGTCGGGATCGCGATGTCCTTGGTGGCGAACTTCGCTTCCGGGAAGGGCGATATTTTCCTGTCTCGCTGTACGGTGCGGGCGGCATCGGCGGGGCTCGCCTGGGTCCGGGCCTCCGCGACGCCCAGCGTGTGGAAAGGTTTCGCATCGAGGGCTTTCAGAGCCTCCAGCACGGCCTGCATCTGCGCGTCGGCTTGCGCCTGCCGCGGCGACGCGGCCGGCTGGGTCGAAGCCGGGGCGGGAGCGGGCTGGGCCTGCTGCGCCAACGCCAGCGAGGCCGAAGACAGGAGCGCGACCGAAAGGCCGACCGCTCGCAAAGCGGAAGAATGAACCGGCATGATGGATCCTTGTTTAGTAAGATTGCTTTGCGTTTCGAGTCACTGCTTGGGCGGGTCAATCTTCTGCTGATAGATGCCGACCAGCTCCCCCTTTGCGATGACGTGACCGGAGACCGCGGCAAGGAGAGCGTCGCGATCCGACGTCGGCGGCAGGTCGAGCATCTGGTCGAGCGCCAGAACCTGGATATGGTAGTGATGGGCCGGGTCGCCGATCGGCGGCTTTGGACCGAAATAGCCATGCGTGCCGGAGCTGTTGCGGCCCTGCGAAACACCCTCTGGCTCAGTCAGGCGCAGCTGCTCCTGCAGCCCCTCGGGCAGGCTGGTGACGGTAGAAGGGATATTCCAGGCCAGCCAATGGACGAAGGGCTTGATCGGCTTGGAATCGGGATCTTCCATGATGATCACATAGGATGCCGCATTCGTAACCGCGTTCCACTTGAGCACCGGCGACACGCCGTCGGCATATTCGCTGTGCTGTTGGGGAATGGTCTGATCGGCGGAGAAGGCCTCAGAAGAGACCTTGATCGGCGGCTGAAGCTTGGCATTGGTCTCCGGTCGATCAATGGCGATTGGGACGCCGACGCCCTTCGCAGCCTGAGCTTGCATCGGCTCTGCCGGAGGCATCGTTGCCGCGGCGGTCTTTTCGGCGTTGCCGGAATAGGCGATGCGGTAGATGACGCCGTTGGTGTCGTCAGCCATCAGCAGCGCGCCGTCTTTGGCCACGGCCAAACCAACCGGGCGAGCGAAATGGGTCTTGCCGCCATCCGTCAGGAAACCGGTGAGAAACGGTTCGATCGTTGTCGGCTGGCCGTTTTCGTAATGAATACGAACGACCTCGTAGCCGGAGGCCGGGTTGCGGTTCCACGATCCACGCATCGTCGCGAAGGCGTCACCGGCATACTCCGCCGGGAAAGAGGCGCCGGTGTAGAATTTCATTTGCATCGGGGCGGCGTGCGCCGTGTAGCCTAGAACCATCGGCTGGCTGTGCGCGCGCCACTGCTCCTTGGTCACGCCGCCGACCGGCGTCGATTGTGGATAGATGTCGCCCTTGCCGTAGACATGCGGCCAACCATACTGCCTGCCCTGCTCGAGCCGGTTGAGTTCCTCCGGCTGAACCTCGTCACCGAGAAGGTCGATGCCGTGATCGAGGCCCCACAACTCGCCGGTCTGCGGGCTCCAGTCAAAGCCAATCGTATTGCGCAGGCCGGAGGCGAAGATCGTCCGGCTCTTGCCGTCGGGAGTCGCGCGCAGGATCGTCGCATTTTCCGCGTTGCTTTCGTTGCAGGCGTTGCAGGTAGAACCGACGCTTATGTAAAGCATGCCATCCGGTCCGAACGCCATCACCCGGTTCGGGTGCTGCCCGGCATCCGGCAGGTCGCCGATGATCATTTCCAGCGGACCGAGCGTTCCGTCCTGCTTGATATCGGCGACGAAGACTTCCTTGACCGTCACAAGGTAAAGTTTGTTGCCCTTGACGGCGAGGCCATGGGCCTGCGCGCGCGAAGCCACTTGAACCGGCGCCTTGTCGGCCTTGCCATCGCCGTCTTCATCCTTGAGCAGCAGGACGTCGCCCTCTTCGCGGCGGCTCACATAAACGAAGCCCTGGTTCGATACCGCAATGATGCGGGCATTGCCGAGCCCCTGCGCAAACGGCTGGACGGAGAAACCCTCAGGCACCTTCAGTTGACCGATCCGATCAGTGGTCGTTGGCAGCTTGTTCGGCTTAAAGACGTTGGTGGTGATCTGAACTTCCGTTCCATCGCCTTGCTGAGCATGGGCGGCAGTGAGCATGGCGAGTAGAGCTGCCGCTGACGCGGCGCCGAGAAGTCCAGCTTTCATGCGATGTATCTCTCCAATGGGGTACGGCGCTTCAACAAGCGGCAAGCACCGTTGTTCCCGGGCAGGGCGAATATTGACAGGATCTAGGCCGCGCGCCGCAGCGTCAACGGTGATCGCCCGTCGGTTGTAGCTCGCTTGACGACCTCTAGGCGCGGTCGAGAGTGAACAAGGCCCGGTCACTATCTCTGACTGCACCGCAACGGTCTTGTCAAAACCCTGTAGTGAACTCAAACAACGATCTGGCGTTTTCCATCCTCGCTGACGTCAGAAAGCTGATCGGCAAGCACCCGGTCCCTCGCGGAGTCTTTGGAAAAGGAGATTGAAATATAGGAGAGAAACTCAAAAGGACCTACCAGCACCTCCTCGAAGGTGCAGCTGACGGCTTGGCGCGACAGGAACCTGTTCGATTATATCACAGATCATTGTCCGAAGACGTCCGCGAAGCGGATCGTCAAAGCTTGACTGTTTGCGCTTAGCGATCCGCACGTGCGCGACCGTGATGTCCTCAATGCCGTCTAGGCGTTTGCGATCACCTACCGTCTGTCATCGCTTGGTGTCGAAGCCGATGCCCCCGAGGAGAATAACGATAATGCTCAGTCGCCGTCCGTATCGTGAAACCTAAAAGCAAAGCTTGAAACGTCGGCATCAAAGCTTCTCCTTCCGGTAAAAGGAGGACGCCGGAATATCTAGGTCACGGCACGGCGATCCACTGATTCAGCCGTCCCCTTCTTCGCGTGTCTCCACGGCTAGATCGTGCAGGGCCTGCGTGTCCTCCGGCGAGTATTCGGCCGACAGTATGACGCTCAGAAACGCTGCGCGCGCAATTTCCTTCTTTGACGCTTCCGGATGACGATTTTTAACCGCGTCGATCAGCGCTTTCGGTTGCATTTGAGGGGTCGCCAGCTCTTTGATCGTCTCCGCAATACGCTCGATCTCGCGTAGTTTCTTTTCCTGTATCCGTTGCTCCACCGCTGTCCCCCGAAGCTTAACGACACAGCGCAAGGGTTTTGTGAACGTTGCGTCGTTAAAGAAAGCGCAGACCTTCTCCGCCGAGGGCTAACTCGGCAATGGCAAAGTCATTGGTATCGACGCAAAATGTGTGCTTGGCGCCAACCGATTTGCGGATGCGATCGGGCCGCACCTGCCGCTCGTCGATACCGTAAGCAATGCCATAACATGACGGGACTTCCCAAAATGCTCGACCTGGAACTGGAGTAGCTCCGGTTTGAGATCGGCGCCGTGTGGCGGTTGCGAGATTGGGCCAAGACTTCACAGCGAAAACGAAAAGGAAACATATGAGTTTTTTACCTGAATCCACCTCGATTGAGGGAGGTTTTCGGATTCAATCGAAACCTACGAGCTTAAGCGGCGTTTGGACTCAATCAATCAGCACAGGGAACGACCGATGTCCGATAGCGCCACCACCACGATCTACGCAACATTCAAAACCCGAGAGGCAGCCGAGCTTGCGGTCGAACACTTGGTGCAACAGCACGGTATTGCGCGCCCGGACATCTTCGTGCAGCCTGTCGGATCGAAGAACTCGGCGGGTTCAGAGCCATCCGGCGGTGACGTTCGCGACGAAGGTGAAGTCAGGACGGACGCACCGCTCGAGGGGGAGATCGAAGTGTCTGCCGATATCGCCGCAAGCCAGATTGCCGCCGTCCAGCGCGGTTTTGGTGATCTGGACGCTATTTGGGTTTCTGGTCGCTGAGAAATGTGGAGCGGGTCTAACCGGCTCTTTCGTATCCTGTAACGGAGTTTCGAGATCATGGCTGACAGTCTTTCGACATATCGGTCGAAGCGGGATTTCCAGAAAACCAAGGAACCGAGCGGAGAGGACGGCATCAAGCCATCCAGCCGGCTGCGCTTCGTCATTCAGAAACACGATGCGACCCGACTGCATTATGATCTGCGCCTGGAGATCAACGGCGTATTCAAAAGCTGGGCGGTGACGCGCGGCCCGTCTCTCGATCCGCATGACAAGCGGTTGGCCGTCGAAGTCGAGGATCATCCGCTCGACTACGGCGATTTCGAAGGAACGATCCCGAAAGGCGAATATGGCGGCGGCACCGTCATGCTCTGGGATCGCGGCTACTGGGAACCGGAAGGAGCCAAGTCGCCGGAAGAGGCGCTAAAGAAGGGGGACTTCAAATTCGTACTGCACGGTAAGCGCCTGCATGGCAGCTTTGTCCTTGTGCGCATGCGGCATGATCGCGATGGCGGCAAGCGCACGAACTGGCTGCTGATCAAACATCATGACGAGTTTTCGGTTGAGGAGAACGGGTCGTCAGTCCTGGAAGAAAACACCACTTCCGTTGCGTCAGGCCGCCCGATGGAAACCATAGCATCCGGCAAGGGCAGGAAGCCGAAGCCATTCATGTTACAGGGTGATGCGGCCGAGGCGGATGCCGTGTGGGACAGCAGTCACGGCCTTGCAGCCGAAGCGCGCAAGACGACAGCAAGGAATGACGGAACACGGGGTAAGAGGCCCGCAACCACCAAGCGCGCCAAGTCAGCTATGCCCGACTTCATCGCGCCCCAGCTTTGCGAAACCCTTTCACGCCCGCCGGCGGCCAAGGGGTGGATCCACGAAATCAAATTCGACGGTTATCGGATCCAGATGCGGGTCGAGGATGGCGAGGTCACGCTGAAGACTCGCAAGGGCCTCGATTGGACCGCGAAATGGCCCGCGATCGCAGCAGCCGCCTCTTCCCTTCCCGACTGCATCATTGATGGCGAGATATGCGCACTTGACGAGAACGGCGCACCTGACTTTGCCGCCCTGCAAGCCGCACTCTCGGAGGGAAAGACGGATGATCTGGTCTATTTCGCCTTTGATCTCCTCTTTGTCGGTGATGAAGATCTGCGTGACCATCCCCTGACGAAGCGGAAGGAACGGTTGACCTCGTTTCTGTCCGAAGCTGGCGAGGATCCGCTTCTTCGTTTTGTCGAGCATTTCGAGACCGGCGGTGATGCGGTCCTGAAGTCGGCTTGCCGGCTGTCGCTGGAAGGTATCGTATCCAAGCAGGCGGACGCGCCGTACCAGTCCGGGCGCACGGAGACGTGGGCGAAATCCAAATGCCGCGCCGGCCATGAAGTCGTGATCGGCGCTTATGCCACGACCAATGGCAGGTTCCGATCGCTGTTGGTTGGCGTCAATCGCGGCAGTCATTTTGTATATGTGGGCCGGGTCGGCACGGGATACGGCGCCAAGGTCGTCGAGACGCTCCTGCCAAAATTGCAGGAGATGGAAACCCCGAAGTCGCCGTTCACAGGCATTGGCGCTCCCAAGAAGTCTTCCGACATCGTCTGGCTCAAGCCTGAACTTGTTGCCGAGATCGAGTTCGCTGGCTGGACCACGGACGGCCAGGTCCGTCAGGCGTCGTTTAAGGGTTTGCGGGAAGACAAGCCGGCGGGGGAGGTCGAGGCCGAGACGCCAGCGTCCCCAGACGAAAATCAGGTACCCGATCCCGAAACCGCCAAGCCGGCGCACAAGCGATTTGGCAAAGGTGCGAAGGCAGAGGTGATGGGCGTGATGATCTCAAGCCCGGACAAGCCGTTGTGGCCGGACGCTGGCGACAAGAAGCCCGTCACGAAGGTCGATCTGGCTCGCTATCACGAAGCTGTTGGGTCCTGGCTGATCGAGCATATCAAGGGAAGGCCGTGCTCGATCATCCGCACGCCGGATGGTATCGGTGGCGAGCAGTTTTTTCAACGCCACGCCATGCCGGGGACGTCCAATCTCGTGGAACTCGTCACCGTCTTCGGCGACAAGAAGCCCTACCTGCAGATCGACCGGGTCGAAGGTCTAGCGGCGATTGCGCAGATCGGCGGCGTCGAGTTACACCCCTGGAATTGCGAGCCCAACCAGCCAGAAGTGCCAGGTCGTCTGGTATTCGATCTTGATCCAGGTCCGGACGTCGACTTCTCCACCGTCGTCGAAGCCGCGCGCGAAATTCGTGATCGCCTGGATGAGCTCGGCCTGATCAGCTTCTGCAAGACAACCGGCGGCAAAGGACTGCATGTCGTCACGCCTTTGGCGACACCGAAAGGCAAGAAACTGGGCTGGGACGAGGCAAAAGCCTTTGCACACGACGTCTGCCAAGAGATGGCTCGGGACAATCCGGACCTCTATCTGATCAAGATGGCCAAAAATCAGCGGGAGGGGCGCATTTTCCTGGATTACCTGCGTAATGACCGGATGGCGACGGCTGTCGCACCTCTGTCGCCCCGCGCCCGCCCAGGCGCAACAGTATCGATGCCGCTTAACTGGACGCAAGTCAAAGCCGGCCTCGATCCTAGTCGATTCACTGTCAGGACAGTGCCGGACCTCTTGAAGAAAAGTACGGCGTGGGAGGACTACTGTGATGGCCAGCGGCCCCTCGAGCCGGCCATCAAGCGGCTTGCAAAATCCCGGAAGGTCGCGGCGTGATTCGACGTCACGGCCGATCCTCGTCGAACTGTTCAGCACCGTCTATAGCCACGAGCCAGGGTTCTCGGCGTCTTACCCACAGCTCGTAGACCGGGACAAGATCCGCTGGCGCGTCACTCAGGCTTCCAAGTTTTATTTCGGCCTCTGTCTCATCATATGCGAACAAACGCGAGCCACAGGACGGACAGAATCTGCGGCCCTCGAAGACTGCCGTCTCACCGGCAGTGGTGAACTGATCGGCGGACCAGATTCCGAAATAGGTGAAAGCCGAACCGCTCTCAACGCGGCAGTCGGTACAGTGGCAAATGCCAATACGCATCGGCTCGCCTCGCACGGCGAACGAGACCCGACCACATCGGCATGAACCTTGACGTTCGCTCAATATCGCCATCCTCAATACCCTCCGACGATCGGCAGGATCTCGCCGGTGATGTAGCTCGAGCATTGGGGTGAAGCGAGGAAGACGTAGGCTGGCGCGATCTCCTCGGGTTGGGCCGGGCGCTTCATCGGCGTGCCGGAACCGAATTCGGCGACCTTCGCGGGCTCCTTGTCGCTTGGATTGAGCGGTGACCACACAGGGCCGGGGGCAACGCAGTTCACGCGAATGCCTTTCGGGATGAGCTGCGATGCGAGTGCCTTGGTGAAGGCGTGGATACCGCCCTTGGTCATCGAATAATCGAGCAACGTCTTTTCGCCGTCGAAACCGGTGACGGAACCGGTGTTGATGATCGCAGAGCCGTTCCTAAGATGCGGAACGGCGGCCCGTGCCATGTGGAAATAGCCGTAGAGATTGGTCTTCAACGTCTCGTCGAAATGATCCTCGATCAAGTCGACGATGTCGTAGGTATGGACCTGGAACGCCGAATTGTTCACCAGGACATCAAGCTTTCCGAATTCATTGACAGTTTTTTCGACGGCGTCGCGGCAAAACGCGGACTCCTTGACATCGCCTTTAATCACCAGGCAGCGGCGACCTTCCTTCTCGACGGCGGCAGCCGTCGTCTCGGCGTCGGCATCCTCGTCAAGGTGGACGATCGCGATATCGGCGCCTTCCCGCGCGAACAACACCGCTACGGATCGTCCAATGCCACTATCGCCACCGGTGATCAGCGCTACCTTGTCCTTCAGCTTGGCCGAGCCGATGTAGAACGGCGCGTCATACATGGTCGCCGGCACCAAGGCGGCTTCGTCGCCGGGCTTGTCCTGATGCTGCTCCGGAAACGGCGGCTCGGGATATCGACGGGCACCGGCCTGCATCGCCCGCGGTTCGGGAGAGATTTCCTGCTGATCCGCTTCAGCCACCTGTTCCTGGATTTCGCGCTGCTTAGCTGCGGTAAATGCTGCGGTCATCGTCCTGTCTCCATCTCAATACGTGATCCAAACGAACAAGAAGGGGATTGGTTCGAGAGGTGGATACCTCGACGATCGACATGCGCTCGGGTCGCGGTGATGTTTGAAAGGAACCTGGCGACGTCAGCGGGCTTATTGTCTCAAACAAATCAGGGTTTTTCGAGAGGTTAGACGATGGCCAGGGATCAATACGAGCGCATCCAGCAGCGGGCTTATGAGATTTGGGAAAACGAAGGGCGCCCGGAAGGCGCGGCTGCCCGGCATTGGGATCAAGCCCAGGATGAAATTGCCGGCGACGACGAACACGAAACCCTTCGGGACTTGATCGATGAAGATGACATAAAGGACGAGGAGCGTGCGGAGAGCGCTTCACTCGAGCCCGCTTCGGAAAATCCCGAGCGCCGCTGAGAGAAACAGTATCCGTTGGAATGAGACGAACGACATGCGTTTCAGCATCCTAGATGCCGCCGGTAGAGCCGTTTGTTCTTTTCTTGGAAACGAGGATCTCGGCCAAGCTTACCGGCTTCAGCCCGTGCGCATCGACACCGACATCAAATTGGCGAGGTGCAGGCTTTAGCCGGCCATGCGAGTGGCCGTGGAGATTGATCGATCCCTTGCCCATCTGGTTCCACGTCCGGAATGCGTAGTGGCATAGGATCAAATGATGGCCACCCTCCCGGAATTCAACATAGTGCTGGACGCTGGCCCATCCCTCGGATGCAGTTGTTGTCGCCGGATCGTTATTGCCGACGATCAGGTGTTTTCGACCAGCCAGCCTTCGAAGCAAGGCCGCGCAGTCGCCACCTTTTACCGACATGAAGTCGCCGAGATGCCAGACATCGTCATTCTGCCCGACGACGGCGTTCCAGTTCTCGATGAGCGAAGCATCATGTGCCGCCATGTGCGGAAACGGACGACGGTCGATCCGCAGCACGCGAGGATCCCCGAAATGCGTGTCTGCGGTGAAGAAGATCACCGCCGGCTAACCAAACTGACGAGCCGCGGCGAAGCCGCATGCGCTCGCGGCAGATGTCAGGAGCGTGCCCCAGACCAGGT
The DNA here is from genome assembly GCF_019430945.1 of Neorhizobium populisoli. Taxonomy (GTDB): domain Bacteria; phylum Pseudomonadota; class Alphaproteobacteria; order Rhizobiales; family Rhizobiaceae; genus Neorhizobium; species Neorhizobium populisoli. Next base: position 28,628 of record NZ_JAHYCB010000019.1, read on the forward strand.
CAACGATCGTCAGCGGAACCGGCCACCCCTTCAGGGTCGACAGGTTTGTCATATCGTACGAACCATAAGCTGCAAGGCCCAGTGTCGCCCCGTAGCCAATGCTAGTCCACACTGAGCCGGCCTCGATGCCGGGACGGACCGCGAGGATCACGATGGCGACCGCGAAGAAGAGATAGAAGACAGCAGCGACCGCGAAATTCGGCGACGGCAGCATCAACTCACCAAGCTGTTCCTGATAAAAGTTCTTGGCAACGACACCAAGCCAGATTGCGTCGATAAGCAGAAATGAAATCAGCGTTCCGGCGTAGGCGATACCAAGCGTCTTCATCCGTTGCGTCCTTTTGGATTTGCTCGCCGGGTGAACACAATTACCGCGGTCTTGTTCCGCGCTCGCCTTTACGCGCGGGCAAGGAAGCTCAAGTTTATCCTTGCTGTACGCCTTCGTCGCCCTATTTAGATAAAATGGAAAATGAAGCACTTAAGCCCAAGCTCACAAAAACCGAAAAGCTCGACGCGACGACCGATGCGGCTTACGAAATCATCGACAGGCAGATTTCGGAACGGGAGAAGAAAACGGCTCTTCTAAAGCAGATGCGTCTGGCTCGGGATGCCGCGACAGTGGCTTCGACTTCGCTGCAGAGGCGTACGAGGGCGAACTGACGCTACGAAAGTGTCTTGATCAGCTTCTCGGCCCTATCCAGGCACACGGCCGCACCTTCCACCACGGTCGACCGCGGTTGATTTTCCCTGAAATCAATAACCGCATTGCTTCCCGGCCCTGTAAGGACTGCAAAGTGGTCATTGGGACTATAGATTGAAATGCGGTAGCCGTTAAAGTCACGAACCATGCTGGGCAAGCCTGCCTCCCAGGCCGCTAGGCATTTTCATCGCTCGCGGTTGCGAGGACATCACGGCCGCCTCGGTGACCCATACCTTTCCATCGACATCCTCCCCCCTGGCGATCGCGGCTGCAGCCAGGTCGCGATAGAACTCCGCGTACCGGATCAGCCGTCGAAGAGTTTTCTCCGGAGGTGGCGCCGTAGCCTTGATCGCTTCGCATGTCACGATCACCAGCCAGACGGTCGAACCGTCAGTGACGGCAATCTGGCCGTTCTCGTGATAGAGGAATGGCGCTGGTTCGCAGAGCGTAATCTCGGTCTCGTCGATCATCTCAGCCAGCCTTCCGGTTTTTCAGTTCAGCGGACACTGATTTGCGAAGCGCATCCATGATATTCACGACATTCGACTTCGGTTCCTCCGCTTCGGCCTTCTTGCCCTTGGCGGCCTTCCTGGGCTTCAACGCCTTTTTCTTTTCTGCGATCAGCTCGAGGAGGCTCTCCTGGATCGGATCGCTGACCATGTCCGGGGACCAGCGCTTCGTCTTCTGTTTGATGAGTTGCTGCACGAGCGGGACAAGGTCGGAATCGGCCTCGTCTTCGATATCCTCGAAGTAGTTTTCTTCCGGCCGCACCTCGTCTCCGAAACGGAGTGACCAGAGTACGATGCCTTCGGCCCTCGGTTCGAGAACCACCGCCTTCTCGCGACGCCCGATGACGAGCTTCGATATCCCGACGACCTTGTCCGCCTTCATCGCGTCGCGGATCACCGCGAAGGCTTCATTACCGACGGCATCGTCGGGCATCAGATAGTGCGGCTTTTCCAGGTAGACCCACTCGATGCTGTCGGCGGGCACGAACTTCTCGATGTCGATGGTCTTCACCGTATCGAGCGCGACGTTATCGAGGTCGTCTTCGGTGAGGATAACATAGTCGTTCTCGCCGCGTGCGTACCCCTTTGCTTCGTTCTCGTCCTTCACCGGTTTGCCCGTGACGGAGTCGATGTACTGGGAAACGACCCGGTTGCCGGTGTCCTTGTTGAGGGTGTGGAACCGGACCTTCTCCGATTCCGATGTCGCGGGGGTCATGTTCACCGGGCAGGTGACGAGGGATAGCTTGAGGTATCCCTTCCAGTATGGACGCAGAGCCATGGCAATCTTCTCCTCAAGCCGACTTGCGCTGCGGGGCCGCCTTCGAAGCGGCGGACTTCGCGGCAGCCCCGCGCGCGGCGCCCTGACGGCCTGCGCCGGTGTTGGCGTTGGCCGCAGTGCGTTTCGGTTTATCGTTGGATGCCTTCGTCATGCCAGCGCTTTCCCTGAGGGCCGCCAGTAGGTCGTTGGGCTTGGACACCTCGACTTGTCTGCGCTTGGGCAGGGACTTGCCCTCGATCTTCGCCTTCACGAGTTCCTCGAGCGCGGCCTCGTAGCGATCATCGAAAGTGGCGGGATCGAAGTCGCCCTTCTTCGTTGAAATGATGTGCTTGGCGAGATCGAGCATCTCGCCCTCGATCTTGATCTTTGGCATTTCCTCGAATGCCTTCTTTGAAGAGCGGACTTCGTAGTCGTAGTTCAGGGTGGTAGCTATCAGGCCCTTGCCGTGCGGGCGGATAAGCACGGTCCGCATCCGCCGAAAGAGCACCGTCCTGGCGATGGCTGCGACTTTCGACTTCCGCATGCCGTCCCGCAGGGCCGCAAAGGCTTCCGATCCGAGCTTGTCTGGGGTCAGGTAGTAGGGCTTGTCGAAATAGACGTCATCGACATCCGAGCATGGGATAAATGCTTCTATCTCAAGGGTCTTGTTGCTGTCAGGGATTGTCGCAGCGACCTCGTCAGGATCAATGATGATGTACTGACCGGTTTCGATCTCAAAGCCTTTTGTCTGCTGTTCCTTCTCGACGAGTTCTTCGGTGCCGCTGTCGATGAACACTCGGTTGACCCGATTTCCAGTCGCCTTGTTGATGGTGTTGAAAGTGATACGCTCGGATGTCGATGCCGCCGTATAGAGAGCAACCCCTGCCGAGACCTCGCCGAACTTGATGAACCCTTTCCATTGGGCGCGCATGCCTGCCATCGAACTCTCCACAATCTGACGCAACTTTGGCGATTCAACCGAATCACCATGCGAATCGTTCCGGCGTGAAAAGCGACTCTTTTTCAATGACTTGATTCAATTATGCGCTGCAACCTGAAGAGTCAGATCAAGCCGCTGGAATCGATGCATCTTTTCGCACGTTTGCGAGTTATCAAGAGACCGCAACCGAAGGAGGACCCCATGACCAAACGTGAACTCATCGATACCGGAAACGACAAGCGCTACGTCCGCCGCGACGAAGAGGGAAAGTTCAAGGAGTCCGTCGATGTCGGCAGATCCCTGTCGGCCGACAAGCGTCACGATGCCAAGCATGATGCCAAGCCCGGCGAGGGCGATAAGGGCGACCACAAGTCCAAGTGAAAATCGCCACTTACAACGTCAATGGCGTCAACGGTCGTCTCGAGATCCTGCTTCGGTGGCTGAGCGAGGCGAGACCTGACGTCGTCGTTCTTCAGGAGTTGAAGGCACCGAATGCAAAGTTTCCCGCCAAGGCCATTAACGCAGCTGGCTATGGCGCAGTCTGGCATGGCCAGAAATCATGGAACGGCGTTGCAATTCTGGCGCGCGGTCAAGAGCCGCACCTGACACGCAAAGGTCTCCCGGGGGAGCCGGAGGATGAGCAGAGCCGCTACATCGAAGCGATCGTGGACGGAATTGTCATCGGCTGTCTCTACCTGCCAAACGGCAACCCCTATCCCGGTCCGAAGTTCGACTACAAGCTCCGCTGGTTCCAGCGCCTGCACTCGTACGCTGACGAGCTTCTGGAGCTCGAGGTCCCTGTCATTTTGGCAGGCGACTACAATGTCATGCCGACCGATCTCGATGTCTACAAGCCCGAACGTTGGAGAGACGATGCACTTTTCCGCATCGAGGTGCGGGAAGCGTTCCGCAAACTGGTAGGGCAGGGATGGACGGATGCCGTCCGAGCGCTTCACCCAGGCGAACGGATCTACACATTCTGGGACTACTTTAGGAACGCCTACGGAAGGGATGCGGGGCTTCGCCTCGATCACTTCCTGCTCAGCCCCGACCTTGCCGAGCGCCTGATGAAGGCCGACGTCGACAAGCACGTGCGCGGGTGGGACCACACGAGTGACCACGCCCCGGTCTGGATCGAACTCGCTGAAGAACCTGTCAGTAAAAGGAGGTAGTGATGAGCGGTGAATGGAGAGCCGATCTACGGTACAAACTGGAGGATTTGGTCGATAGATTCGTAGTGCAGGGGGTCGAGCAAGCAGACGTTCTCAAAGCGATCGAAGAAGAGATCGGAAATCTCCGCACGGCACACGAACGCGACCCCGATCCCGCCGACGATGAAAGCCCGATCGACGAGCCCGCCAACGATTGGCCAAGTGCGACTTGACGACAGCTTCGGTTTCTTGCGAGCAACCGTTTCACCAATCCTGTTGAAGACCGAGTTCACTGGGGTCGGGCACGGTCTTCGCCAAGATTTCCTGGATGCTCAGCCGATGCTGGCTGGAAGCAGTCGCCTGCGAGTCCAGGGATGCAGTGATGTTTGATTTCAATCGCTTTGCGCTTTCCACCAGCCGCGCTTCAGCGGGCCCCGGCAGGGGAGTTCCTTTTTTTGCCGGGGACCGGGAGGATTTTCCGGAAGCGGTTTTACCAATCGCCTTGGCAATCGCCTGGGGTTTCTCCGCCAAAGCTGGCGCATCGAGACTTATGATGACGGGCGACGAGGCGCTGTCGAGCTTCCCCTCAGTTGAAGCATAACCCGGCAGGGTCGCCGGCACTGGTGGCATCGTCCCGAGTTCCACCTCCGGGATTTCCACCGATACTCCCGAGCTTGAGCCGACGGCGTTCTTGAAAGGCTGCACCGCGTGATATCGCAGCTTGCTGGTAAAAATCGGCCGTTGACCTTCGACCAGCAGCACCGCACGATCCTCCGGCATCTGTCGCACCTCCTGCGGCATCATCAGGTCGCGCTCGCGGATCTGTTCGACCTTGGTGCGGCGGGGAATGCCCATCATTTCGAGCGTTTTGGTTTCCGACTGGTAGCGAATGGTCCGCTTGCCGAGTGCACGTGATGTGTAATCGGCTGTCGCCTGGTCGTTGGCGCCTAAGATGAGCTGCAGGCCGCAATTGCCAAGAAGAGAATGGCGAGCCGTCTCGCCATAGATTTCATCCAGGTTCTTCAGGTCCTGGATGATGAAGGCCATCTTGATGTTGTAACCGGCGACATAGGGAAGCTTGTTGAGGATCTCATCCATCTTCTTGAGCTGACGGAACTCGTCGAGAAGGAAGTAGACAGGCAGCGCTGCCGGATCGTGCTCTCGGGTTAGCAGGTCCATCACCTGCTGGACGAATAGCGTCAGCAGGGGACGCAGGATCGTCATGTCGGTGATGTTGGGCGCAAGATAGACGGTCACCGGGCGTCTCTGCATGGAAGCGATATCCATGTCGGTGACGGCGGTCGCCGCGACCACCCTTTCATTGCGGAAGGGCGCCAGCGCCTTCTGGATGTCGAGGAGCGCCGATCGAGCGGCGCGTTCGTTGAGCGAGATATAGGCGTTGAAGCTGTCGATCGTGAAACGGGAGAGATCTTCCTCGGTCTCCTTGACCAGCTTCATTAGCACTTGCAGATCCAGGCCGGCATTGAAGAAAGCGTTGACCTCGCCGAGATTGCGGCGGTTGCGATAGAGCCGGCTTTCCAGAACGTAGCTGATGACGCCGCCGATGACCTGTTGCGCAGTCCCTTGCCAGACGGCGTTCTCCGACCCGACCGTTTCGGGTATCAGGATCGCCGCCATGTTCTGGATGTCGATCGTCCGGCTGCCGCGGTCGGGCCGGATGAAGTCCAGCGGATTCCAGCGATTTGTTTTCGGGGCTCCTGGCGAGAAGAGGAAGACCGAATGCCCTTGGGCTTTTCGATAGCCGGCGGTAAGCTCGAATATCTCGCCCTTCAGATCGGTGACGATCATCGATCCCGGAAACATCAGGGCGTTGGGAATGACATAACCAACACCCTTGCCGGAGCGCGTCGGGCCAATGACAAGATGATGGCGATCGTCTCTTCTTCGCAGGATCCGGTTTCCAATGCGCCCGAAGATATGACCATCCTTGCGGAACCAGCCGCCGCGCCGGATCGCTGAAACATCCTGAAACGCAGCATCCCCGAGCGGGTTGGTCGGACGCCGCAAACCGAACACGGCCGTTGCGCCAGCGACCGCCAGTGCCGGGATGAGCGATGCCATGGCGACCAGCTGCAGCTGCCGGTTTCCGGCATAGGCTGCGAACTGCTGGATGGGTGCGACGACGTTGGTCGTCGTCATCATCGTGAAAATCCGCCCGTCCTTCCAGACGATCTGCAGGATGAGGCTATAGGCAAGCATCCAGACCGCGACGGCAACCAGGCTGCAGAACAGCAGGTAGAAGATCAGAAAGCTGCGGTTCATGGCGCGCGCCGCGCGTAAAAAATCTCCGACACGCCGCGCCGGCCGCCGTCACGCCTGAGTTGGATGACGATCGGGATGACCATGCGAATATAGGACATCAGGTCATGCTTCGAATAACCCGATGTCATGCCGGCCTGCATCATCATCATGGCGAGCTGTTCATAGGCGCCCATGGGTGTGTCGGCGTGAACGGTCGACATGCTGCCAGGATGGCCGGTATTGATCGCTCTCAAGAACGCAAAAGCTTCCGAGCCGCGGATCTCGCCGACGAACAGCCGATCCGGGCGCATACGCAATGACGCCTCGAGCAGCGATTGGATCGTGACCTGCGCCGTGCCCTGGTCACCGCGGGACGCGATGAGATGGACACTATTGCGATGGGGCGGAAAGAGCTCGCGCGTATCCTCCAGGGTGAGGATCCGTTCGTGCTCATCAATGCTCTTGAGGCAGGCATTGAGAAACGTCGTCTTGCCGGTTGAGGTGCCGCCGCTGATCAGCATCGATATCCGCTCCCGGATGGCCGTCTCGATGAAATCGTGAATGCGGTCTTCCTCCAGCAATTGGACGAGCCGGGCCTCGACATCACTCAGTCCATCAATGGCCACGGCCACCTTGTCGAGCGCGCCGCTGTCGCGATACTGCGACAGCGTATAGTCGCTGATCACCTGCTTGCGGATCGAGATCGAGCCGCCGTCCGGTGCGGCGGGCGGAAGGACCACCTGAATGCGCTCGCCGGAGGGCAGGGCGGCGCTTAGCAGGGGATTGATGCGGCTGATGAACTGGTTGCTTGCCGCCGCGACCCGTTCTCCGATGTGCTCGATCTCCGCCGAGGTGAGGGCGGGGATATGATGGCGCTCCATATGCGCGGAGCCAAGCCGCTCGACGAAGACGTCGCCAGGACCATTCACGGAGATCTCAACCACCTTTGGATCATCGAGAAACCCGACGAGCGGCGATAGTGCCCGCCGCAGGAAATAATGCGGATCGCTTTTCGTCGAGCTACTGTCGGTAACGACCCGTATCGAGGCCTCGCTCATGTTTGATTTCCTTCAGCGCTTCCTCGACGGGATCCGGATACATGGCGGAAAAGTCGAGGTCTTGGCGGACATAGACGAAGATGCGTTCCCCCTGATGGACGCTGATCGTCGGCGGAATGTTCAGGCTATCCGAGAGCGCCTGATTGGCCATGTCGGAAAAGGTCTGGGCGATGGTTTGGCGGGCTAGGTCGGCGGCGCGATCTGCATCCGAACTGCCGTTGCCGCCGCTGCCACTCCCCGAGCGGCTGCTGCCACCGTAGCCGGTCAGGTAAGACGAACCTGCGCCGACGACGGACAGGAGGATTGCCGATCCGAAGCGCTCGCGCCATTTGTTGTCGACGAGGCCAGTCAATCCGGACCGCCCGAGGCTGTCGGTGCCGATGCTGTTCAAACGCACGGTCACCCCATCATCGCGCAACAGCCTGGTCCAGATCACGAAGATGCGCTTCTGGCCCCGGGTTACCTCCGACTGGTATTCGCCGATCAGGCGCGTTCCGTTCGGGATGAGGATACGCCGCCCGTCAAAGGAATAGACATCCTGCGCGGTGATCGCCCGGATCTGGCCCGGAAGGTCGCTGACAATAGCGGTCTCGAGGATGCCCGGGATCAGCGTGCCTTCCGGGATCATCGCATCGATGCGCTTGATCTGTCGGGCCTTGGCAGATCGATCGCCCACCGCGGACGCTGCCGCCAGATATTTGCTGTTGCGATCCTCCCCGGCAACCGTCGGCTGACCATCAGCGCCGCTGCCGGCGAGCGATCCATCTTGCCGACTGCCGCCGCCAGAGTCTGTGACGATCTGTTTCGAGCGATAGCGTTCGGGAAACTCCTCCTGTGGCGGCTCCCCGGCCTGAATGGGCTGGGTGACCATGGGAGGCGGCGGCACAGCGAATTCGGTGGTGTCCGACTTTTCCGCCGGTTTTTCCGGTGGAGGTTCGGGGATATTTATGATCTCCGGCTGTTTTGGCTGCGGCTTCACCTCTTCACGCAGGAAGGACGGCGGCCGAAACGTCGTCGTCCTGAATTCCTCGTCGCTCTTTGGAGCATCACCGGATTTACGTGCCGGGGCGACGACGACGATATAGGCGAGTGCCGCGCCAACCAGGAGCAGGGTGGCGCCTCCGAGTAACTGCTTGCGACGGGCGCGCTTGTCGCGCACGTCCGCCTGGTCTGCGGCAAGCATGGCTTCGAGTTCTGGAGACCGCTGCATCAGTTGCCACTCCTTCTACGCCTCGTGGCTTCAGTGTCCCTCGCCGGGCCGAGATATGCCGGATCGGGTTGCCCAAAATCCGGCTTGCGAAGATTGAAAATGCAGGTCCATTGATCGCCGTCGCGCAAGGTGAACTGCGTCGCCGTGCCATCCAGCACGATATACTCACCCTCGCGCCGGAAATTGCGCAGCGTTTCGGTGAAGTCGGAATTCACCGCGAATATGGCCGGCACCTTTGAGCCGAATTTGAAGAAGGTCTTTTTGCCATCGTCGAAGACCATCAGGGGTTTGAGGCCGGTGTCGCCCGAAAACGAATAGTCGAGATTGACGTTGGTCTTGTCGATGCCGGCAATGTTTGGATAGCTGGCGCGGGCTTCCGCTTCTTTCCGGAGCGATGCATTCAGATCCTTGTCTGGATAGACAAAGCGGATCCCGAAGACCTCTTTATTGTCCTGTGGGGCAAAGTCGTTGAGCTCGAGATAGTAGATCCGTTTCGTAGTGACGACGTTGAGGTTCGTCGCGACATTCTTCGCCTTCGGCTTGACGAACAGGATGTTGCCCTTGTCCGTCGGGACGACATCCCAGCTTTCCGTGTCGCCAACCGCAATGGTCTCGAATTTCTCGTCTTCATCGAAGATGATCATGGTGGAGATGCCGTACGTGGCCGAGACCCGAACGACGTTGTTGGCTTGGTAGGTGATGCTGGTGACGCGCGGATCGAGCCGTCCGCCGGCCGGTGTGGCTGCGGCAAAAGCGGGAGACGGCGAAACAAGGCAAGCGGACAGCGTCACTGCAGCGAGCAGAGAAAGAGAGACGTGATTGGTCACGGATTGCTCCCCGTCACTGTCTCCTGATCGCGGCGGTAATCGTAGACTTGAAATCCGAGAGGGTTTTCGAAGCGCCACTCGTTTGTGGCCGGTGTGTCGGTGTATCGGAAACGGACGACCGCGATCCAGTGGCGAACGATCGACTCGCTCTCCGAGACCTCGGCGGTTGAGAACCGCACGATGCCGGTGGAGCTGTTCGGAAAGGTAACCGAGGCGATATCGGTCGTCACCCGCTTGTTGCGCCCGTAGACCTTGGCCGGATTGCGGGCATTTGCGGAACTATAGAGTTCCTGCAGTTCACGCGCGGCCATGCCGGTCGACAGAAGTGCCGCGATCCCGAAATTGTCTGAGATCGCGAAAGGATCATATCCTTCCCGCGACCGGATATAGCGCACGATGTTGGCCTGTGTGATCGCCTGGTTCTCGGTGAGATTTGTCGGTCGGGTCAGACCGCTCTTGACCTCGAGATAGCCGGTGTTTTTGTCAACGACGACCAGATAGGGCTCGAAACTCTTGAGCGGCACGAGCATGACGAGGGCCAGCAATGACAGCAGTGTGATGCCAGCCGAAACTGTCGTGACGAACCAGGCCAGTGCGCGCGAGCGCTTGGCGCGTTTGACGATCTCCTGTTCCCAGAGATCACCGCTCTGGTAGTAGGTGGTGAGATCGATGTCTTTCGTATCAGCCATGTGAACTTTCCGCGAAGCCGTCAGGTCGGCATGCCGTTTCGAGAAATTTTGGTCTGCATTGCCGATCGGGTTCCGCCGTCACCGTGACCGTCGTTTTTGCTGCCGCGCCAGGGGGTAAGGACTGAACCCCCGGCGCGGTAGACCGCCGAAGCTGCTGCGATTGGGGCTCGAATGCCGGCGGTATGGGCAAGCCGAGATCCGGCATTGCCGACCCCCGAGGCGATGCCGCCTGCAATGCCCTGACCGATCGACTGGATGTGGAGCATGACAAAGGCACCGGCCGCGCAGAGCAGGAGAAAGCCGGCAATATCGGCGAGTGTCAGCGTACGTATGCCGCTCGCGGTGTTGATCTTTGACAATTCCGGGTTCACCGCCGAGATCAGGAAGGCGGCAATGACATAGATGAAGAGTGGTATCAGGGCGTAGGTCAGGACCTGTTTGAACCAGCCGATTCCGTAGTCGCGCGTCCGCTCGAACAGCATGCAGGCGATGAAGATCGGCGCCGTGCCGATCAGCACCCAGAGCATGACCTTGGCGAGGATCAGGATCGCCAGCGCCACCGCGATGAAAATGCCGGCGCCGACCATGATCAGCACGCCGATCATGCTGGGAAGGATCGAAAAATAACCGGATTGCTCGGCGAAGGCGGATGCGGCCTGGCTGGCAGTCTTCCAGATCTGCGACATGCCATTGGTGGGCTCCGTGATCCCGGTTCCGGACGCCGCGAGGATCGCGCGGCCGACATCCTCCGGGGTGTCGTTGAGCCATTGGTAGAAGAGATTGTTGAAGTTCGCCCACGAGCTGACGAGTGACAGGATGAGCATCATCCTGACAACGCGGCCTATGATTTCGCCAACACCGAGACGAGAGGTCCCCATGATCAGCTGCAAGCCGTACCAGGCCACGTAGACGATGAACATGATGCGCAAAAGCGGCACGAGTTCGTTGCCGACCACGGTATAGGCCTGCTCGGAAAAGCTCGAACCGGAGGTCTCAATACGCTGCAGGAGATCGCCGAGGAAATCTTCCATCCGGTCCTTACTCCACGATGCCGATCGCGACGAAGGCCGCGCCAGGCTCGTTAACCGACATCATGGTCGGGCACTTCGCTCGCGGATCGTGCGTATAGGAGGTCAAGTTCGCCGGCCGTTTACACGGCGCGGTCTTTTCCTTCACCGTCCCGCAGCTCGTGACGAGAAGGGACGCGATCAGTAGAGCGACGGACTTGCGGATCATCGGTCAGTTTCCGTAGGCCAAGGTCTTCTTGGAATTTGAGATATCCGTGAGGCGTCGCTGGTTCTCCGCCTGCAGGGAGGTGACAACGCCGTTCATCACGCCGATCATTTCGTTGAGGGTGAGGCCGGACTGCACCTGCAGCTGTGTATTCTGGTCGATCGAGCCCTTGATATCCTGCGCGGTGCCGATTTGGCTGCCGGCCTGTTCGAACGCGCTCTTCCGGGTTTCGACAGCCTTCTGCGATCCGTTGATCATGGCGGACACGCCGAGCACGGTGTTGACGAGCTGCTCGTAGGACTTGTCGCTGGCGAGCCCGCTGTTTTCCTTGCCCGACAGCGATTTGACGAGCTGCAACCCATTGATGAAAACGGTCGCGGCCTGAGCAATGTCCCCGCTCATTGCCCCGAAATTCGGCACGCCCTCCTTCAGGAGACTGTCGAAGGAAGGAATGGACGAGACGCTGAAACCATTGCCGACAGCAAGATCTCTCAAGGACGAGGCCGTGCTCGCGCGATCACCGGTTACGGCTTTTAAAGTGTCACGCACGGTGGTGAGGATGTTCTTGTTGGTATCAAGGATCTTGTCAGTGGTTTCGGCTGTCTGTTTGGCGACGGCATAATTCGTCTTGTCGATCACGGGCACGTCGGCCAGAACGTGGGTCGAAACTGCGACGAGAGCGGTCGTAAGGGCTGCAGTTACCAGACTTTTGAACTTCATGGTTCGTCTCCTTGGTTATTGCGTTTCCAGCATCAGTTCGACCTGGGTCTCGTCCTCGCGCGTCTTGATGCAGGCCGCTTGCTTGTCGCTCCATAGGAGGTTCTGGCGCGGGTCGCAGAGACCGGTGATGACCCGTTGCCCTTCGTCGGTCTTCGAGGGTTTTGCGGTCTGCGAAGAGCTGGAAATATTGGCCGACGAGACGGCGTTGCGGGCATTGACCAGGTCCGCCATCACTGTCCCGAGCTTGATGACGTTGTTGATCATCGCGAGATTGGCGTTACGAGCCGTCGAGTTTTGGTCCCAGCTGTCCTGGATCGTGCCCGAATGCATCTGCGCGAGCTGCTGGTACCAGCTTGCGACATTGCCAAGACTGTCGCCCGTGGCGCGCGTCGTGCCCATGGCGTTCAAGGTTGAGGTGCGCATGCCGGTATAGGCCGTCTCGCCACCCCCGAAATTCAGGGGTATTCCAGACTTGTCGGACCCGCCGAATGCCGGGAGCCAATCCTGCGTGATCGAGGCAACATAACCTTGCGTTTCCTTGAATGGCGGAATGCCGCCATATCTGTGGACGTTTCCTGGACCTGCATTGTAGGCCGCGAGCGCCAGCGATACATCGCCGCCATAGTGCTGAAGCTGCTGCCGGTAATAGCGCGCACCGCCGCGCAGGTTCTGCTCGATATTGTTTTCATCGACACCGAGATCGGACGCAGTGCCTGGCATGAGTTGGGCAAGACCGGTCGCGCCTGCACCCGACTTGGCGCAAGGGTTGAAGCGGCTTTCCTGATAGACCAGGGCCAAAAACTGGTTCTCATCGACACCTTCTTCGCGGGCAATGCGTCGCACGAGGCCAGAGATCTCCGGGTTGGCTTCCGCCGCACCCACCGGATCGTTGCGCCGCCCGGGTTTGTACATCGAGCACGTCACCGATGTGTCGATCGTGTATCGATCGTTGTCGGTATCCTCGATCTTTGTCGTGCTCTGGTCGCGCTGCTCGCGAGGATCGAGATTGGTGCCGTCGATGACGGACACGTCCGCGAACGCAATGCCGGCGTTGAAAACGACGACGCCAAGCGACACTTCCAGAGTGGAAAAACGCGAGGTGCTCATGAGGCCGGCTCCCAACAGCAGAACTCCGCCAGCCAGCCGGCTGGGTCGTCGCCATGCAGGTCGCGCAACCGCGCGCATTCCTCGACGGTTTCCTTGCGTCCGGACAGGACCTTGATCAGGTCCGGCATTCCGCTAAGATCCAGTCTCGCGATAACGCTGTCGTTTCCGTGCTTGACCAGGAAGGCGCGCTTCTCCGGCGCCGTGTTGCGGATGAAGTTGAACTCCTTCACGGACAGCCCGAAGCGTTGGATATAGCTGTCTTCGTCCGCTCTCGGGTTGGGGAAATGGATATTGGTCGCTGATTGCTCGATCAGCGTGTGCGATGCCGGCGAGCGGGCGATATCGGCCGCCGACTGCGTGCCGAAGCCGACGATGCCATTCAGCTTTCGGATGGTCTTCATCTTGTCGACGATGAAGTCGCTGAACGTCTGGTCTCGCAGGAGGCGCCAGCCTTCGTCCATGAAGATCATCACCGGCGTGCCGTCGAAGAGCTCGTCGAGCCGATGGTAGATGTACATCAGGGCAGGTGTTCGCACCTCGTCATTGTCGAGGATGTTCGTCATGTCGAAACCGAAGGCCCGGTGGTCGGAGAAGGACAGAAGATCGTGATGGGCGTTGAACAGCCAGGACTTCTCGCCCTCGATCCATGGCCGAAGGCGGGCGTGAAGGTCGTTCGGTCCGGCGCGCGACCGCCCGGTGAGCAGGCCCGACAGGTTCGTCAATGTCCGTTCCGCGACCGGTTCCTGCATCAGGCGAACGATGGCGCGCTCGAGCGTGTCTTCTTCTTCCTGATCGAAGGTCGCGCCATGCTCCTTTCGCAGCATGGCTTTCAAAAGGCGCACGAGGAATTCGCGGTTCTCGCCGGTATTGTCGATCTGCAGCGGGTTAAAGCCGGTCGGCGTGCCGGGTGAAAGGATCTCGTAGGAGCCGTTCATCGCACGGATGAAGATCTCCGCGCCGCGATCCTTATCGAAGAAGACGGCGCGAGGAGAGGGTTTGACCCGGAAAGCCTGGGCCAACAGGAATGTGAGGGCCACAGTCTTTCCCGAGCCGGTCGGGCCCGTGACCAGAAAATGGCCAATGTCACGCCGATGGAAGTTGAACCAGTAGGGCGTCTGGCTGGTCGTTTCCAGGATCGTGATCGGGCGTCCCCAATGGGTGCCGTCCTGCTGTCCGGAGGCGAAATTATGCATCGACGACAGGCCGGAGAAATTGGCGCTCGACAGCATGGCGCGACGGGCGATGTAGGCGTGGTTGCCGGGAAGCTGCGCCCAGAAGGCCGCCTCGAGGTTCAGATCCTCGCGAAGCCAGTTGATGTTCATGTCGGTGAGGCAGGCGCCGAGATCGGAAATCGACTTGTTGATGCCATCGAGATCGCGGGAGAGGCACAGAAGCGTCAGGTGATGGAAACCAAACACGGCCTCCTGGTTCAACAGGCTGTTCAACGCGAAGTCGATGTCGTTTTCGACATCGCTCCCCGACTCATCGGAGGCGCTGATCTGCCGCTTGAGCCGGCTGATCCGCTCCTGCGCAATCGGCTTGTCGGCAAGTGTGAAGGATTGCGTCAGGATGAATTCGTGGTTCACCTGCAGCAGCCCGTCGAGCATGCCGGGGCCAGTGAAGGGCGGATACTCCTTGATGGAAAGCATTGCCCCGAAGCGATCGTCCTCGCGGATTGGCCCCTGGGCCTGCATCGTGCGACGGGAGAAATGCAGCCGCGACGTGCCGATATAGTTTGCAAGGCCCATGCGCGGCAGCCGCATCTTGCGCGGCACGCCGCAGGTCAGCACGGCGTTGAGGAATGCGCAAGGTTCTGAATAGGGTTCGCCGCCTCGGTCCGTGATCGTCAGAACCCGCGCCCCATACTTTTTGAGGTCGCGGACGATGTTGCCGGTCAGTTCCTCAAGCTCGTCGGTCGCCTCGCGCAGGCGATCGTCCTGGACGATCTGCCCTTCGGTCTTCGCAAAAACACGACGCGCACGATCCCCGACTGCCAGCACACCGCGCATTCCAGAGCGCAGCACCGTAAGATAGATTTCATTGGTGAACATGCGCTTGCCGCCGAGTGACGCAGAGTAGCGGCGGTCGAGCTCCGCGCAAAACGGATCGTCGAACGATCCCTCGATTGCCGTATCCACTTGGCGCCGGATCACGGTGGACCACACTGAGAATCGGCTCGATCCCAACGCACGGATGAGCGTGTTCTGCACGACCGAGCGCATGTTGATCTCTGCCTGGTCTTCGGTCTGGAAGAACAGGCCGTCGAGCTGAACGACGCTCATTAGCGCACCGTCTTCAAGCTTGATGACGGTATCGGCGAGATGGCGGAGATAGGGGATATGGCGCGACATCGCTCGCTCGCGATGCCTTCGGGCACCAAAACCAAGTTCTTCGCGGATCACATTCAGCATCGTCACGGTCCGTAGGAGTTGGCGCCCCAGAACGTCTTGTTCGGCGTTCTGGGGGTATGACGGGTGGAGACCTGGAGCACATCGAGGAGGCGCGCATCCCAACTGCACAGTGTGAACAGGAGCGCATAGGCCGCAGGCGCGGTGAGCAGTGACCAGAAGGTGTTGGTCACGAGCCAGGCGATGATGGTGAGGCCGATGACGAGGACGCCGGCCATATAGGGAATGCCCCAAAGCGTCGGTGGCCGGGTGAGGCCGATCACCACGGGTGTCACCAAGGGCTTGTCGTCTTCGAGCTTGGCCATCGCCTAGTTTCCGACGACGGAGATCATCTGGTCGACGATCGCTGGAGCACCGAAGACGAGCCCGATGCCCAAGACGACGCCCCCGGCAAAGAACCAGCTGAGACGACCGGCAAAAGCCAGAAAGCCCATGCTGATCACGGCGATGATGGCGCAAAGCCTTCCGAAAGGTCCCGTGATGAAATCGACGATCGCCTGTACCGCAGTCTGGATCGGTGCGAACGCTTGATTGGTTGCTTGCGCGAAAGCGGTGTCGGCTGTGGTGAGCTGGATCAGGGCCAATGCTGTGATCAACGCAGCGATGCGGCGATATGTATTCGGCCTGGAGAGCCGGCTCATGCGAAGGGTTTGGACGTCCATCTTCGTTTCCTTTTCCGTTAAAAGTTCAGGACGCCGCCGACGAAGGTGGCGGCGCGCGCGCCCATGACGCTGCTCGGTGTGGGAGGAGGGATCGATACTGCGGCCCTGGCGGTGGCGTCGCTGCGTTTGCGCGGAAGCTCGAAGCCGATCTGCCGATTGATGACGGCGGCGACATAGCGAACGGTTTCGGTATAGGGCGGAACGCCGCCATGGTCGTAGACCGCCTGTTCGCCGGCATTGTAGGCGGCGGCGACCAGGACTGGGTTACGGAACTGATCCACGAGAATGCGCAGATATCGGACGCCGCCGTCGATATTGGCTGCGGAATCGCAGACGTCTCCCACGCCAAGCCGCGCCGCGGTGTCCGGCATAAGCTGCATGGGGCCGCGAGCGCCCTTGGGGCTGTTGCGGACCTGGTCGAACCTGCTTTCGGTCCATGCGATGGCATTTGCCAACCCGGCATCCACCCCGTGCCTTTCGGCCGCGACGGCGACCAGTTCGGCAATCTGCCTTGGTGGCAGCGGAGAAGGTGGGCACTTCGATGGAGAAGAGACGTTACTAATATTATTCTCAGTTGGTGTTCGCGTAGTTGCCGAGCGTTCGCTGGGTGGAGCCAATGCGCCAGGTATCTTATCACTGATATTGTTCGTAATTGCGCTTAGGTTTGATCGCAAAATTATGCCGGAGCGATCAAGGCTGAACGCGTCGGAAGCAGTCTCGGAAGACGGGAGCGATGCAAGAGGAAACTCCTGTCCGAGGGGGCGGATATTCCCGGAAAAGCGGCTATAGTCAAAGATCTCAGCGGATTGTACGCCGCATTCAGCCGTGATCGACCCTGACAGTGCGGCCGCGAGGGCCAATGTGGAAATAGGGTGCCCCATCTAATAAACGCGCTCCAGTTCGTATGGTCGGCGGGGTTTCAACGACAATATTGGTGTCGCTTGCGGTTGCGTGTGTTTACTAAATGAGGTAACTGCTACATCAAGAATGTCGAGTCGAAAAGAGGAAAAATCTTGAAAATTCGAAAAGTGAAGATATCAAAAATAGATATGTACCGTTTTAGAGCTATGTGCTGCGCCGCCTCTTTGACGGTTTGCCAGGGCGCTTCTGCCTCAGCGGCAAGCCAGGTCGACGGGACCTATGTCAGGTCGTTGGCGGCTCCGGGGAAAACCGTTCTGGTGATCGAATATTACGACGGTCAGAAATCGATCGTCGGCCGGATAGGCTTCGCCTCGGCGAACGGCTTCCAGCCAGTTTCTCCGACGACGTTCAACGTGGACGACAGGGTTTCGCTGCAGCTGTTCGGGGTGGAGCCGTGCCAAGGCGACATGGTCAATCGGACGGAGGGGTTTGCGGGGCGTTGCGACGACTTCGCCAAAGGGCAACTCGCGATCAAGCTGAAGGCGGCCCGCGTTCTCTACTGCCGGGCCTTCGTTTCCGAGCAGGGAGCACGGAGCCAGGACGTGACCTGCTTCGGCTACTATCACTATCCGGGCACGCTGGACACGATCGACAATATCGAGGAACAGCTCGTCTCGCTTGGGGCGCTGCGGCTTTCGAAGAAAGCAGGCGGCGGCGTCCTGCGGCCCGATCTTGTCCAGGCCGAAAAAATCGGGCGAGGTGGATTTGGCATGTGGGCCGATCCGCGGGTGAAAAGCCAATGATGCGGGGCGCCTCAATCCTGGCTGCGACCATTGCGATAATCGCGTCCCCCTGCGCTGCCGCTTCGTCGGAGTTTTTCAGCCTCTCCGGTGACATGACCCTGGAGAGCGGCGATACCTGGTCGATCGGCGCTAAACGCTATCGCCTATACGGCGTCCAATCGTGCATCCGTGGAACCTCCTACACCGATCGACGCGGCAGCAAACAGGATTGCGGCGACGCCTCGCTCGCAGTTCTTGCCGCCTTCATGCAGGATACCCGCCCTTCCTGTGCGCCGATCGTTCCCGACGCCGACCTGACCTATGCCGTCTGCTACGCTACCGTGGCAGGCCAGCGTCTCGATCTTGGTACGATGCTAATTTCCGAAGGCTTCGGTTTTGCAGCGCTCGATCCGTCCGGGCTTCCGATCAATCCTGCCTATGCGGTCGCCGAGCAACATGCGCGCGCCCGCAAGGCCGGGCTCTGGCAGTTTCCAGACGTCCAGCATCCGTCCCTGTTGATAGGTCGGGCGTCTGGCGCAGATCAACGGCGGTCCCCATGAAAATCATCGGATACGGATTTCTTCTGGCACCAATGCTGCTCCCATCGCATGCGAAAGCAGCCGATCTGAACAAGGGCGCCGCAGTCGCCGTGCCGGAAGCCAGGGTTGTGTCTCCGATCAAGGGAAGAGCATCCGTACTCAGCGGAGACACGCTCTGGTTCCCAACCCCAGGCGTCAGGATCCGCCTTGCTGGGATTGCCTCTTGCGCCTTGCCGCAATGGGCTTTCGATCCGTCGAAAGAGCGCGGCGCACAGCTGAAGCCTGTGCCATGCGGGCCTTTTGCGCGAGCCTGGTTGAAACGGACCCTCGGAGACGCGCTCGTGTCCTGCCGTGTTGTGCTGTCACCGACCGCACGAGAGGTGAGGGGGCGTTGCGACGTGAAGGGGCGCGATCTCGGCTACGAGATGGTGAAGGTCGGTTGGGCGCGCGTCGACGGACCCGGGGGCATTGACCCCCAATACACGGCTGCGGAGCGTTACGCGCGCTCGGCACGCTACGGGCTTTGGGGCACATATGTTCTCGATCCGGATGAATGGCAGGCGCGGGCAATCGATCGCACCGTCGACCGCCGGCCAGTCGCAGACCACAGCCTCCTCCGCGACCGCCACAGTGAATTCACGCCGGCCTTCACGGACTGGCGCCATCGTCCCCGCCGAACTGATCGATAGAGGAAACGACCGTGTTGAAGTCTGCTCTGAACGCAACGATCATCTCTGTCATGGTCTATGGCGCGATAGCGCCGGCTGACGCCGCTCGTGCCAGCGAATGGGGATGCCAAGTCCTGCTCTGCGCCGCGTCCGACAATCCGAGCTGGCAGGGTGTCCAGAGTTGCCATCCTCCCATGGAGCGGCTGATGTCAGCCATGAAGCGTCCCGGTTTCTCCTGGCCAACCTGCCCGGAAGGAGGAGCAGGAAAGCCGGGTTACGAGCGTTACGATATCTGCCCCTCCGGATGGAGTCCCAGCCGTCTTCCAGGCACAGGCGGCGAAGACGATTTTACCGATCTTGCCCAATGCAGTAGAGCGGTTGAGCGATGCGGTGCTGCGCAAAGCCTTGGGGATGGTCGCGCTCGCGTGAACACTGGCGATGGGATCGTTCGAATCTATTCAGGCTTGGGTGCCTGCAATTACGTTGAATTCGCTCCGAGACCTTTGCGGAGCAAGCCTTATTTTTTCGACATCCGACCCGACGGTGGCGGGGATGACACCCGCCACTATTTTAGTTTGAATCAATAGCCGACAGCGGCCGGTCGATCACAAAGTCCTGATTGTCACCTGCGTGCCGACAAGCGAAAATCGCTCGCAAAACGTTAGCGTTAACCAGGGCGAGCATGACGACGACCACAAGAAGCTGCAGGTGCCCACAGCCATATCAGCCGCGGCCAGGGAAGTGATAAGTTCGGCCCTATTCTGCGCCGGGCTGCTGAACCGATCGATCCGATTCGGCTGCCCGGAGCGATCGCGGTCCGCTGCGCCTTGCCGAACCCGATCTCGGCGGCCGAGACGATCGCCCGGTATACGAAAAGGCCAGCGGCGCTAACCGATCTCGACCGAAACGACCGGGTCATCCACGGCGAAAGCCTGCTCGTCATCCTGTTGCCAGATATCAACAACGTTCCTTGCGCGATGAGGCCACGCGCCTGAAAGCCGATTTCGGCGACAGTGCCGATCTGGCGTTGACCTGCGCCGCCGGCCGGACGATCAGCTTCGCCTGCACCAGCTTCTTATCTTGCCAGGCAGGCGGGCGTCCCGACGGTGGTTACCAATGACGTTGTTCATCATGCCCGCGACCGGCGCATTCCGCAGGATACATCACCTGACTACATCAAGGCCCATCCAAGATAAGCGCCGATTGTGATAAGTTTGCTTAACGATAGTCCTCAAGGCTTGTCGTGGCGCACGCTTCAAAGGATAAAGCCAAAGTTGAAGGCCCGAAGAGTTCAGACATGACGACGAAAATCGAAAAGCATATCGAGGCTGCGCGACTGATTGAAGTCCGTGATCCTGAGATGGAAAACACAATCCATCGGCGGCCGGGATTCGAAGAGATGGTGGATCTCGGCGAGATGGACAATCGTCTTGGCGAGGCGCTGAGCAGGGTAAGGAAAAAGCGTGGCCTGACGAGACCTGAACTCGCGCCTTTGCTCGGGCTCACAACCCAAGTTTATGGGCGATATGAGCGGGGCGAAGCGAAGATGCACGTCACTCGCCTTGTGCATTTAAGCGAGCTGTTAGACTTTGCGCCGTGGGACCTCATCTATGCCGCTGCTCCTCATCTCTGGGGAGACTCTCAAGAGGAAGCAGAATTACGGTTTCAGCTCATGAAACATGTCGAGCAACTTCCCCCTGAGAAGGCAAGGCTGCTGATGGATCTCATCCGTTCGTTTCTCGAATTGGAGAAAGTTCAGCCAAACCGCGACGCATAGCGCGCAGAGTTCCGCGGTTGGTCGCGGACAACAATATCACACGATGTCTCGAAATTCACTGTTTTTTGGACGCAACAGCCCGGTATCGCCAAACGACGCGCGGAAATCGCAGGCAGGAGGGTTCTTCTGGTTTGCTTTCGGCGGAATTACCGGCCTGAGCCCGTGGATCAGGAGTTCTACACGCAGGAAGTCACCGTCGTAGCCTTTGTCGGCGAGGGACAGCCTCGGCTTGCCAACTGGCATACCCAGCAGATCAGGAACGGCGCTGTAGTCCGAAGCCTCTCCGCCCATCAGGACGAAGCCAAGAGGCGTCCCTGGCCGTCTGCACGGGAGTGGATTTTCGTCTTAAAGCCACCACGTGATCGACCAAAAGCCTCCTAGTGAGTCCCCCTTAGCGCCCGCAGTCTGAGAATGGCCGCGAATTGTGGTGCTGTCGATCATGTGCTGCCAGTTATCTGTCAGCCCAAGTCCAACGAGGGTCCCAAGCGAAGCGTTTCAATGACCGGCCCAGCGGCAGGGGTGGCGTTCACCAGAAGCGAATTTATTCAGCCATAAATATTCGCTAGACTCTTCCTCAAGTTGTGCCATGATCAATATGGGATTAGGGAGAATTCTTTGACTTCACTCAGCATTGCGCGGCTTGTGTTCGCCGCATCTCTTTCGCTTGTCTTGGCGAGCTGCACAACCTCGACCACCGAAATGGCGCAAAATCCCCGTCAAGTCCCAAAGGTCAACCTCTGTCGAACGTTGCTTGAAACGCAGGATCCAGCGTTGTCGCAACAGGTCATCTCCGAGTTGAGCCGCCGACGCGTCAATATGGCTGACTGCCCGACGATGGTGCAGCAACAAAATCAGGCGGCGGCGGCACTTGCCGTCGTGGCTGTGGGAGGTGCCGCAATCGCGTATTGTTCAAAACACAACTGCGGCGGCGGCTACGGGCGTCCAGCTTATCCAGGGAACTGCTATTCATATTACGACCGAGCTGCGGATGGCTCCCTCTGTGGTTACCGCGCTGCATCAATGCGACAGGGCGGATACTAACCTTTCATGTAGGAGAACTTATGATGAAAACACTTATAGCAGCTTTTTGCCTACTCGCTGGCGCTACTGCGGCAAACGCCGGCAGCGTCGACGGCTATTTCCGTAACAACGGCACGTACGTGGCACCACACTACCGCAGCAACAGCAACGGAAGTGTCACCGATAACTACTCCTACAAGGGGAATTCCAACCCATATAGCGGCAGCACCGGCACGAGCAAGTATGGACACGACACCACGTCTCCATACTTCAACGGCACACCGGGCTCGAATGGCAAATACGGCCATTCTGGAAATAGATGGTAGGGGCGGAAGTTGTACTAGGGCGGTTGCGATAGGGCACTTGGCAGCAGCGAAGCTAGAAACGCGTTTGGTCCTCATCAAGGTGATTTGGACAGTGTCGATTATCATTGTGGCCAGCGGAATAGGCGCGGGTGATAGCTGGCGTCCAGTTTGCGCAGGCGACATGTGGCCGAAACCTGCGCCCGCTAAATCCATCGCATCAACGAACGCTTCGATCACTCGTGCTGCGTGATCTTCGTCGATCCACTCCTCAAGGCGGTCTGGAAACAGCGTCACCTTATCACGATTAATGCCTTCGACATAGCCTGACATTGCGACCTCCGATCGACGAAGATGATTCTACATCAGAATCGAGTTTTTTACACCGCCTCGGCCGACAGGAGACATTGAGGTTCAGGACAGCTATCGTACCGGCTCAGCCTTCACTTCACCGGTTTCCGACGATCAATCATCCAGTGCTCAAGGAGCATCTTCCTACGTGAAGACTTATCCAGTCGAGGATTCCTCTATCGTGCTCGTACCCAGGTCAGCATGACCGCTTCGGGCCGAAGGGCGTCATGGCACAGAATCGCCACAAGCGGTCATTGGCCGGCTTAACCACGCTTGACCGACTTGGGGCCGATATTGGACTGACCGGTCCTGGCGTCCAACATCGACATGCGGACCTCCATCTCGGTGGGATAAGTTCTCGAATGGCCCGATGCAGACATTCTTGAACACCGAAGCAAAGCTGGGTGAGGAAGCCGGGCTTGCACCGCATTGGCTGTCAAGCTCTGCGCCCGTATTCGGTGGCAATTCAGTCGAGGACGGCTTCTGCTGCGCCGGTTACCGGGAACTGCTGAAGTGGTGAGGCGGTGAACGCCGCACCACCGCTTGTGCTCACTCGGCGACGGGCATTGTCGATCGGACGAGTGTGTGGGTCGCTTCACCGCCGATTGCAACGCAATCGTCGGCGGACTGAGCCAGGACAACAACGTTCTTTACCTTACAAACGGTACCGGCGCCGACGTCTTCGGTGCCCAACCAGGCGTCAGTGATCCACTCACCGGTGTGGGCAAATGCCGAGGTCGCCGAGGCGGTCAAAAATAGTCCGATCAGGATGGTCTTCATTCTATTTTTCCTTGTGTTGACGATTATAGCTGCCAGGTCAGTCATGCAGGACGATCCGGGTCAGCACGGCGTCAGGATCATGCGTCGCGGGCTGCTGCGCGCACGACAGCGGATCCATTCCCGCCTTCTCAAGCGCCGATTTCAGAGGATCGCAGATAGCGATCGCCGCAGTATGTGTTCGCGATGCAGCAAAGTCCGCGGCTTGTTGAAAAGTGCCGCGGCCGTCAGCAATCGACTGTGCCAACTGCTGGGAATAAAGGGCGATCGATCGGTCCGCGGCGAAATTGGCAAATTGGGACGCCGCGGCGGAGACGATTACCGCTTCCGCGCGGTTCGCGTTATTCTGCGGATGAGCTTCGATGAACAGGGGCGTGACGGCGCCGGATTCGCAGGCATCGAGAATGAAGATGACTTCTCCAGCCGGTAAGGCGTGCACCCAGCCGGCGAAATCGCTGGCCATGATCCAGTCTCCCTCAGCGACAGCAAACCGTACCGCGGCCGGTTTTTCGTTAGTCCACAACACGAACACGTCGTTGTCAGGCCCAGCCTCTGCGGTTGGGTCGAGAGTGCCGGCGTGCATATTCGCATAAATAATCAGCCGGTCGTTGGCGCCAAGGCCGCTCAAGCCCGCAAAAGCTACCTTCAAACCTTCGGTGGTGGCCGCGGCATTCACAAGGGTGGTCACATTCTTGTCGTCTATGTCGAGACGTTTGGCCAAGGCCGCCTGGATGGCATCCACGCCGCGGCGGCATGCCTGTGTATCCAGCGATTTCCACGGCGGGCAAATGCCGATCGCCATCAGATGTGTCGTCTTGGTATCTATACCTTCGGCCCGCACCCCAGTCATCGGAATAGCTGTTACCGCGCCGACAATTAGGCCGGATAGCGCTGCCAATCGACGGCTCATACCTGAAAGAAGCATTTAAAACATTCTATTTGTTTGGGAATTTCGCAAGAAACCTGCGCCAGAAATATTAAGAAATCCCCTATGTGCCGATTATGACGCCGACCTTTTTTGACGGTGAGAACTCAGGGTGGGCCGGTGGGCGCCGGCGGTTCGATCCCGCCCTGAAACCCTTTGTAGTGTTCTCGCCCGATCGCGAACTTTCGGGCGACACCTAGTCTGGGAAATCCCGGGGCCACCAACCGGATGCTGGAGGCGGCGCCTGGGGACGATATCTGGTTTTGGCGGCCAACCTCGCTAGCTGGAAATGAACGAGTTAAGGCGCAAAACGGACGTCCCAAAAGAAGCTTTCCAACGTCCGCTTCGGGCTGACTGCTGTCATGTCGCTGATGCGCCATAAGCGGTCATCACCGCGACGCCAGAATTATCTGAGGCAACGCGTTCGGACCGAGCCGTCATCTGGCGGATTTACGCTGTGCAATTTATAATGTCCGATGGCTAAATATGCTGCCGCGTACTTTGCATGGAAAGCATGAAATTTTGGAAACGATTGGGCACTTAATTGCTTACGACGAAGCAGCAGAACTGTGTTCCTTAACGCCTCTATCGGATGAGCAAGTTGCGGCGATAGCCGCGCAGTATCCAGGAATCTCGGGCCAATATCTTGAGTTCGTCCGAAAGATTGGTATCGGCTCAACGACAAGAGGTCTCAACGTTTATGATCCGGAGCCTGCATTAAACGCTGGACTACATCCGTCCTACCAAGCTTATGAAGCTGCGAGTTGTAAAACACTGACTCGACGCTCCGACGCTGCGACTTCGATAACAATATGCCAAAAAAAGCATATACGGAGATGCCCTACCGGATGCATTCCCCATGCCGTCAAACAATAACCGGCCGCTAACGCGCTGCTCCCAGCATTCTGGGCATTATGGCAAACGCTTCAGATGCCTCAGTGCTCTTTAAACTGAAAGCCGCTTGCCAAGGCATCACTCGTTTGGCGATGTCTGCGTACCGCTGTCGGGAAGACGGATGAGGCATTGCGAGAATTCGATCAAGAATTTCTCATAGGACGGGTCTTTGACTACGGCCGAGGCAACAATAGCAGCGGCGGAGAACATCCGAAGGGATGGATTGTCTCGATCAAGGTGCGCCGATAAATCAACGGCTTCCGAGATAATTGAAAAGGACGCTTCTCTCCTGTCAAGATCATTGTCACCGAAAAGCGCGCCGTCCTTGTCGTCTTTTGGTTGTTTCCGCCCAAGACGAGCGAATGCCAACAGCAAAGCTTCGATGCGTAGCACTTCACCTGTTTGATTCGCGCTCACGATAGACCCTCGCTGTGGCGGCCATTCCAGGCGATCAAACATCGCCCCTTTGCTTATGAAGCCGCGTCAACTTTCGACGTCGCGTTAAAAGGCGGTTTCCAACCGGATGAGCTGAGAGCCGTCATTGGCAGAGTCAGCGATCAACATGTAATAAGACCAACGGCGGTCTTGCGCGGGACGAGATGTCGATGCGGTTGTTGACTTCAAGCCAATCATGATATTCGGGCTGCGCGCGGACGCAGCAGTCTCCTATCGACATTCGGTTCCCATTGTCACGCAACATGCTCAAGCCTCATCGGCATTTTTGACTCCGCGCAGGCATAGGTGAGAACGCGGTGATCGGCTGATAACCAGGCGGCTTTACGTTTCGAAAGCTGGCGTCGTCTGCAGGCAGGACGCCCGCAACGCTTTCGACCTGATCGATCAGACGAGGCTCGCCCAGCCTCTGCATCGGCCATCCGACACGGCGGAGCAGTCTTTCAAGCTTGAGATCTGTTGCCGTGACAATCTCGTTATAACCGGCCGACATCGACCATTCGATGATCCCTGCAAATAGCGACAATGTCGCTTCGTGCAGCAACCCGTTCATGGTGGTGCGGGTTCGCGTATCGACACAGAAACGGGAGCTCTCAACCATCCGAGGATGCGCTTCAAGATGACCGCGTTGTAAAAGGTAGGGAAATGTCTCCTCGAGCATCGTCGGTCCTTGCGCCGGCAAAAGCCGCGCTGCTCCAATCACGTCGTCAGCGTTCCCAAGAACGACGATATAATTCGGGTCTAAATCATCATACCGATCGCGTTCGCGGCCTCCGATGACGGAGACCCTCCAATTTAATCGATCCTGGAATATTCGAGCACGAAGCTGGTAGATGCCTTCAAGGATTGCGTTCTCGGCTGCTCCGGTGGGTGTTTTGATAAAGACGACCTTCATATGCCCCCGCTTTCTTCCGACGCATTTCAACGGGTTTTCACCTGGCAGGTAAGCTCCCAAAAAAGGGGGTTTTTTAACGATGCACTCCGGAGCGGTGCCTTGTGTCGACTGAAACATGACTGAGTGTCATCAAAAAAATGTGATATGCGTTGAAACCGGTGAGGACTGATATCTATAGTTGTGACGATCTTGGAGTTTGTGGCTGGAAAGCTGGCGACGATAGGCGCCAGACGGCGGAGGCAAGTCATGACAAATACATTTGAACGCTTAACGGATGAGTTATCTCTCGTCAAAGACAGCAGAGGTCTATCGAGGGTCCTACGAAAAGCCGCGTACAATATGGGATTTGAGTTCTTTTGTTATCTGCATCTTAAAGGAAAAAGCAGTTTTGCAGTGTCGAACTACCCGAAAGCATGGCAGGACCGCTATTTTTCCCATTCATACGATAGAGTTGATCCCGTGCTTGTTATGGCCAGGTCTAACGAGCAGATTTTTGCATGGTCGAGAACTTCAGGTGCCAGTGGTCGCGAAACCTTGAAATTTTTCGATGAAGCAGGGCAGGTCGGAATTAGGTCTGGAGTTTCAATACCCGTCTCCGTCGGGTTCGGCGCCCATTCGATCCTGACGTTCGCGTCTGGCGACATCGTTACCAAGATTGGTGCCGTGCATAACCCGGTCCGAGCTGCGATTGTCGCTAGCCTGGTACATGCGCACATGACGTTCCTCCAAGTCGAGCCGACCTCGCGGCCTGCAACGAAATTGACGCCGCAGCAGACGCTTTGCTTGAAGTGGTCGGCTGAAGGGAAAAATATGGAGGAGATCGCGACACTCCTCAGTCTTGCCAAACATTCGGTTCGTTTCCACCTCGATAATGCGAAGTGCACTCTAGGCGCGACGAACTTGCAAAACGCCACAGCGATCGCGACCTCTCTAAACCTCTTTTGAAGGTTAAGTTTCTCGAGACATCGTCGCAATCGGGAGAAATATAGGACGAGCTCGCAACAGCGACACTCTCAGGAATATCGAAGTGACTGATATCGCTATAGCTTTGAACAATAAGATCGACACGATCACATCAACACATAGCCTTGAGGAGACACTTGCTGAATTTGCTTGCAATCGAGGCTTCGATTGTTACGCGTTTCTGCGAATTGGATCGCCGCAAATAGACGCAGTTTCCAACTACCCCGTAGCCTGGCAAAGACGATATCTGCAAAATTCGTTCTTTGAGGACGATCCCGTCGTCAAAAAAGCGCGACGGGTGATGCGGCCTTTTATGTGGTCTGGAGGTCATAAAGAGCGTTGCCGGACCGAAACTGAGAATGATTTTTTCAATGCCGCCGCTGAATTTGGAATTTGCTCGGGACTCTCTTTACCGATTCCGGCCGGAGGCGCTGGCATAGCTATTTTAACGTTCGCGTCTAGCCGGGAAGCGTCTACGCAGGACGCTCCGATTGATCCGGTCTGCGCGGCCGCGTGTGTCGGCATGTTGTATGGATTGCTGCGGCGGGATTCGGGAAAGGAAATGCGATCAACCGTAACGCTCAAGAAGCAGGAGCGTATCTGTTTGGAATGGTACGCTGAAGGCAAGACCTATCGCGACATCGCAGACATCGAAGGCATGGCCATTTCAAACGTTTGCTTTCACATGGCGAACATCCGTCGGAAGTTAGGCGCTAACTCCTCCGCGCACGCACTGGCATTGGCATTGAGAACGGGGGTCCTACCGCTCCATTAGTCGAGATCGTTTGAAGGACAGTGGTTTGTCTCAACTTCATAGCTCGGGGGCGGCGGCGCTCAAGCCCGACGGCCCGTTTATGATGAGCGATCCGGATCGAACACGTAACCGACGCCACGAACGGTCCTGATCGGGCCCGCCGCGTCCGTGGCGCCGAGCGCCTTTCGCAGCAGTCCGATCCGCACGTCGACTGTTCGATCATCGACAAATGTGTTGGCCGGCCATCCGCCTACCATCAGTTCGTCTCGCCGCAGGACGATGCCGGCTCGCTCCATAAATAACTGCAGCAGATTGAAATCCAGCATTCCAAGTTTGAGGCTGGCCCCGTCGCGGTGAGCACAGCGGGCACGGACATCGAGTTCAATGCCGCCCCCAGTCAAAATCTGTTGTCTCGGCGGCACTCGATCCGAGAAGCGCGACCGGAGATATTCCAGGAGTTCCACAGGGGTGAACGGCCGCAGAAAACATCGATCCGCTCCGGCTCTGATCAGGTCGATGTAAATCGCGTCGGCTCCGGGCTCAAGGATGGGAATGAAAGTAACGCTCTTCGTTTCTCTCCTGCCCTTGAGCGACAGGCAAAGCTCTACGCTCGCACTATTGGTGTCGGCGGAATCCGCTATGACCGCCGCAGGCTTGATGAGGTCCGCCTGTTGTGATGCGGTCGCATAGCCGCCCACGACCACGACACCAAATCCATCTGTCTCAAGGATGTGTTTAAAAACGAGGAGAAAGTCGGGGCTCGCCGAAACCAGCATTAGATTGGAATTGGCCATCGTTGCCTTCCTGCTCCAAAACACCGGCTCCACCTCGCATTTTCGCTGTTGGAGAATGCCTGTGACGCACCGGTCGATGTCCCGGACGTGCAATTATGAGTGGTCGCCGATGCGGAGCAAGTCGCAAATTTGCGAGTCAATCACTGAACCAGGAGGGACGAGGACATGTGAATTTATGGAACATTAAATTGTACTAAATCACGATACGTATATCGACCTTCTTGCGTCATGCGCGCAGCATCCCGGAGTTTTCGGCAACGAGAAGGTAAATGCGATGACGCAAAAAAGGCACGGGACCGGCCAGGCGCACGCTCACCATGGAGAAGTCTTGCAAGGTGTGTTCGACGATGCCTGTTTCCAGCGCTATCGGGGTCTGGTCACATTTCCTTGCCGCCACCTTCAGACGCACGCCATCTTCGTTCCGAACTCAAGCCATGCTGTGACGATCTCGCCCGGCACAAAAGAAAAGGCCCGCCGCGCGGCGGCATTGACGCTCAGACAAATCAGCCGCCAAGACCAGGGTGGGAATGTCGAAATTTCGTCAACGATACCCATCGGTCGAGGGATGGGTTCCTCTACGGCCGACGTCCTCGCTACGATCCAAGCAATACTAGATCGTTTCGATGTTGCGTGGTCCATGGAAGAAATCATGCATGTTGCCGTCGAGGCCGAGACAGCATGTGATTCCACGCTTTTCAGCCAAGTGGCTGTGCTTTTCGCTCAAAGGGGCGGGATCGTGCTTGAGGCCTTCGACCGGGCGCTGCCGAAGATCGATATCATCAGCGTTGACTGCGAGCCGAGCGCCACCGTTTCGACACTTGATTTCGAGCCAGCGCTCTACAACGAATTTGAGGTCGAAGCATTTAAGCCCTTGCGCAGCCTGCTTCGGCGGGCTGTCCGGCAAGGCGACGCCGGGCTGGTGGGGAAAGTCGCCACTGCGAGCGCCCGGATAAACCAGCGTTTTCTCGCAAAGCCGCGGCTCGACGAACTCGAAAAGATTGCTGCGGCATCTGGGGCAATCGGGCTTCAGGTCGCTCACAGCGGCACGTTGGTCGGAATGATGTTCGATCATCTCAGCCCTAACCGCGACGTGTCCATTGAGCGGGCGGCCGCAGCGCTCGAACAGGCGAAATTTTCTTTCACAACATTTGCTGCATAGCGGCCCGTCGTGAGGATAACATGACAAATCTCCAAACACGCTACCTTGCCGAATTCGAAATGCCCCGGGTCGTACCGCTGGGGCCTAACCTCTATGCGGCGGCATTCTTTTTGATGAAGCTGCTTCCCGCGAGATATATCCTTGAGCGGGCGCTAGAGCGTGGCGACATATGCGAAGGGACCCACATCTGCGAGACGTCTTCAGGCACGTTCGCCCTCGCTCTGGCAATGATCACTGCGAGAATGGAAAATCGCCTGACAATTGTAAGCGATTGGGCGCTCGAGCCAACACTGAAACGACGGCTGGTCGAGCTCGGCGCGGAGGTCGAGATTGTTACCCAAGCACATCCGCATGGCGGTCTACAGAAGGCACGACTGGATCGCCTTAATGAGATCCTAGCTCAAAGTCCTTCGCACTTTTGGCCTCGTCAATATGACAATCCGGATAATCCGCGCGCTTATGGCTCTGTCGCTGCAAAACTTGTCGATCGCATCGGCCAGATAGACTGCCTTGTAGGAACGGTCGGTTCGGGCGGTTCGCTCTGCGGCACGGCATCTTACCTGCGGCTGCTGTTCCCGGACATGGTCGTTATCGGCGTCGATACCATCAACAGCGTCCTTTTCGGGCAGCCAGATGCACCCCGCCTGGTCAGGGGATTGGGTGGTAGCGTCATTCCCTCCAACGTCGATCACACCTTGATCGACGAAGTTCACTGGTTGTCTGCAGCCGAAATTTTTCAAGCAACGCGCCAGTTGCACAGCCAAACGGGGCTGTTCATGGGGCCAACCAGCGCGGCGGCTCACAAGGTCGCGTCATGGTGGGCCGCTCACAACGACGACAAGACAGTTGTGATTTTGATGCCGGATGAGGGACATCGATATGCAGACAGTGCCTATGATGACGACTGGCTGAACTCGAAAGTCCCCAGGTGGCGCAGCGTGTGTTCTGATCGGCCGGTCACCATCACGAACCCTCACGCCGACCTGGCGCAATGGACACGCCTGGAATGGGGGCGACGACCTCGTTCCGACGTCATCGCGCAGTCGCTTTAGCAAGGGAGTGAAACACATGGCGAGAAAAATTCTGGTTCTTCTTGAGAGCAGCACAAGCGGTCATCTTTTTGTTCGAGCTGCGCGTGGCCTCGGATTCACGCCTGTGTTGCTGACGGCGAGCGACGGTCGCTACCCCAACCTTTCAGGAGAAAAGCTTGATGCCGTGTTGACCGATACGTCCAATATCGAAAACATTGCCTCAACGATTGCTCGTCTGCAACGCGACGCCCCGATCGCCGGGATTCTGGCGACAGCCGGTGTCTATGCCGCCGCTGCCGCCGAGCTCAGCCGTCGCTACCGCTTGCCAGGCGGCGATCCGCGTGCGATCGAGGCTTGCCAGAACAAGTTCATACAACGCGAAACGTTACGATCTTCAGGACAGATCTGCCCTCAATATGAGCTGGTAACGAGCGTGTCGGAAGGACTGGCCGCGTCATCTGCTATTGGTTTCCCACTCATCGCCAAACCGGCCATCGGCAGTGGAAGCACGGGTGTAAGGCTTTGCGGCTCGAAGAGCGAGCTGGAAAACCATCTTGGAACGCTGTTCCGTTTGGCAGGCCCGGAGGGCGTGTTAATCGAGGAATTCCTCGAGGGGCCGGAATTTTCGATCGAAACGATCGGGGATCATGTGCTTGGTATTACCAGAAAGCACCTGGGCGGTTTGCCCTATTTTGTCGAGGTGGGACATGACTTTCCAGCGATCTTGCCGCACCAGGTTGCCGCATCCATCAATGACACAGTTTTAAGAGCACTTGCTGCATTGAGGCTCGACTTCGGCCCGGCGCATACTGAGCTTCGTTTAACGAACAAAGGCCCGGCCATCATTGAGGTGAATCCAAGGATGGGGGGAGACATGATTCCCGAGCTCGTGCGCCTTGCGACCGGCATAGATGTGGTGTCGGAAGTGATCAGGCTCGTAACAGGCCATGGGATCGATCTACATGTTCGCTCGACCCGGCACGCGTCGATACGTTTCCTGACGCCGGATTCTGGGGGCACAGTTCGGTGGCAAGCAAATGTGGATCAGGTCAAGCGCATAACCGATGTGTCAGAGGTGGAGCTTTATGTCGGCGAAGGGTCACAACTTCGATGGCGGGGCGACTATCGAGATCGCATCGGGCATGTCATTGTCGCAGGTGATACCGAGCATCACGTCGAGGTCAGTTTGGCGGCGGCATTGACGCATCTTGGATATCGTATCGAGCGTGCCGCTGTGTAGGCGCATCGCCCCAAACTGCAGCATCTGTCGGGATGTTGGTTATCAACCTGGACCTGGAAATTCTCGTGCAAGGCGCCTCCTTCAGGCGCGCGCTCCTTGGTCATCGGCGGGAAAGCTGGCCTCATCCAGAGTGAAATAGAGCTTGTTGACCTCTCGTGTGGCGCCCATCGCCTCATAAAAAGCGATCGCCTGATCGTTCGTGCCGGACACCCCCCATTTGACGCGGAAACACCCGTGGTTTTTCGCTTCCCGACAGACCTGCTCAAATAATTGCCGGGCTATTCCGTGGCGGCGTTGCCGCTCATCGACCATCAAATCGTTCAGATAAAGGAGAGGGAGTTGTCGAAAGGAAAATCCCAGAATGAGATAGAGGGCGTAGCCAACCACCGCTCCATCGGCTGCCTCAGCGACTAGTACTTCGAAACCGGATGAACTGCGCTCTCGACCCGGGTGCCCAAAGCTATGTTCGTCGACCGCAAATATATCTGCATAATTCTCGATTTCGGCGTGTCGTCTCATCAGCGTGAGAACTTCGGCGAAGTCAGCTCTTTCGATCTTCCGAATTCTCATTGCTTGCGCCCCTGTTTCCAGCTCATCGTATAGAGGGGCCAGCCAGGTGAGTGTGAATTCTTATGAAGTCTGATGAATTAAGCCAAATGCCCGTACATTTGACGAGGACCACAGACCAGCGGTCAAAGTCCCTCTTTATAACCATGCGATGTCATCACAAGAACGACAGAGGCATCGTCTGCTATAACGGACGCCTGACGCAACAACCCAAGCCCGGAGAGGACAATCGCGCTTGCACTTTCAACATATAATCCAACCCGTGACAGGATACATCGCGCCTCGATCGTAAGCTCCGTTGGCGGGGTCGCCACGCAACCGCGCCCCTGGAGCAGCGCCTTGACTCCCTGGTAGGTAACGGTCGTGCCCCCGAGCGATTTGATCGGAGATTGACCGTCGAAGTGGCCGATATAGTCTTCACCGTCAAGCACGCGGGACAGCCGGGGAAATGGCTCGATTGCGTGGATATGCGGCAGTTCGGTAATGAGACCCGCGGTACGCAGATCGAGGTAACCTTTGACGATCCCCCATAAAAGGTCTGCACGTGATGTGGGCACAAGAATATCAGTTGGCGGGTTCGGGCCCAAGCTCAGGAAGAGTTCGAACGCGACCGTGCGATAGCCATCAACGCCGAACGCATTGCTACCTACTGCGGGAAGCGTAAAATTCGTCGCCGGATACCATTCGCCAGATTGCGATCGGTCTGAGATCAGTTCCCAACGAGCGGCGGAGTTTGTGACAGTGATGATTTCTGAGCCATGCGCTTCGATTGCCTGCACCAACCCTTTCGACATGCCCGCAGTCGTTACGACAACACAAGCAATCCCGGCTCTAGCAGCATAGGCCGCGACCGAGACGCCCGCATTGCCGCTGGATGCTACAGCCACTTTGCGAGCGCCGACATCCTGGGCCCGGCGAATAAACGCCGCGCTCATACGGTCCTTGTGCGATCCCGTTGGGTTGGCCCCCTCGTTTTTGACCCATAAACGTCCGACGCCCATGGACGCCGCGAGCTGCGGCAGGTCGATAATGGGTGTATTGCCTTCACCAAGCAGCGGCTGGCCAGGATAAGCGAGCCAGTCCGACAAGTTCTCGGGCTTGAGAACCGGCGGGAAGTATTCAAAATCCGGTGCAACGCTGGCTGGATATCCTTCCTTAAAGCAGTCCGGGCAACCACAGAAATAGTCGTCGATCGGCCAAAAGCGTTGGCATCGGATGCAACGTAATCCAGACAAAGCAGGGTTCGTTTTTCTGATCGTAACGGCGTCGCTGCATTCAATTCCTGGGGATGGTGTTATCATCTCGACTCGGCCTCACTCAGGCACGAGCACAGCTCATCGCCTCTCTTGACGAGAGCTGGCACATGCCGTGACACCACGCAGCCGGACGTTGAGAAATAGACTTCCGCTGGGGTGCGCAGGGGCGCTTCCGGAAAATGCAGCAGCCCTGCGAGCTGTCCGCTACGAACGAACTCCCCGAGCTCGATGCGAGGCTCGAATATCCCCTCTTCCATAGCATGGAGGCGGCTGCCGGATGTTTTCTGCATCCAACGGGTGGCGGTGGCCGCGGGCGGATCCGCCACCGGCAATATGCCCGTATGTTTCAACACACGCATAACCCCGTCGCTTGCGACCTGCAGGCCGCGGCGGCACAAGGTTTCGCTGCCGCCGAGTTCTGCGGTCAGGCACGGGACCGACTGCACTGTACACTCGCCCGACAAGGTGAGCCTGCCGCCGCCGCCTTGGCCATTGCTGACATAACTGATCGGTGCAGCAAACCATTCGGCGAGACGACGTGCCATGTCCCGCTCTTCACCGTTCTTTCCCTCTCTGACGATGGCACAGGGGATGAAGGTTGATGAACGCCCGCCCGCGTGCAGGTCGATGACGAGATCGGCCCGTGGCAAGAGCCGCGTACTGACATAATGAGCAATGATCTGTGTCGGGCCGCCAAGCGCGTTTCCAGGGAAACAGCGATTGAGATTGCCTCCATCCAACGGAGATGATCGCGTGCCGGCCAAAACCGCCGGAAGATTGAGGCATGGCAGGATGATGAGATGGCCCCGGATCTGCTGTGGCTCAATCTCTCGCGCCAGCGTCATCAGGGCGACAATCCCCTCATATTCGTTGCCGTGGTTGCCGCCGATCAGAAGTGCGGTTGGACCGTCACCATTCTTGATCGAGATCACCGGTATCGGGATGTAGCCATAGCCATTGGTCTCGCCGGAATGATAAAGATGAAGCGCGCCGTCCTGCCGTCCGTCGCGATCGAGATCTATCGTGGTCACGATTGGCGTCTCGACGGAAATGGCATGTTGTTCATGGCGATTATCTCCGAGATCCGCCAGTCGATCGCGTGTCTTTAGCTGGTTACTGGTCGAACGCACGGTAACCTCCTTTTCGTCGGGTCAATTCGGAAATTACGATAAGGATGCTCATCAGCACCAGCAGCAGGCTTGCAACGGCGGCCAGGCGCGGGCTGACGGAGAGCAGGGCGTCCTCATACATGAGCTTGGGCAGCGTGGTGAGGCGACCGCCGGTCACAAAAAGGGAGATCGTCAACTCATCGAACGAGATGATAAATGCGAACATGAACGATGCGATGAGGCCGGACCGGATCAACGGAAACGTCACGCGTCGAAGCGTTACCGTGCAGCTCGCGCCCATCGTCGCGGCAGCATAATCGAGATTGCGGTCGTAGCCCTTGATGACGGCAAGGATCGTGACGATGACATAGGGAATGACGATGACGGTGTGACCGAGGACAACCGCAAACGTCGTTCCGGTGATCCCGATCCGGGAAAACAGGAAGAACAGGCCCACGGCAATGAAGATGTTCGGCACGATCATTGGTGCGACGACCAAACCGAACAGCGCCTGTTTTCCGGCGAACTGATCGCGGGCCAGCGCAAAAGCGCAAGGCATCGCGATGACCATCGCCAGAGCCGCCGTGGTCGTTGCAACAACCAAAGATCTCGCGGCCGCAGCAAGCCAGATTGGCGAGTCAAAAACAAGATCGTACCATTGGAGGGAAAACAAACGCGGCGGCCAGGTCAGGAACGCTTCCGAGGTAAACGATACCGGGACGACGAAGAGCGTCGGGAGGGCCAGGAAAGCGAGTATCAGGGTGCAGACGACATGAAGACCGCCACGCGATGACGTTTTCGCACGGTGTGTCG
Organism: Neorhizobium populisoli; assembly: GCF_019430945.1. Taxonomy (GTDB): domain Bacteria; phylum Pseudomonadota; class Alphaproteobacteria; order Rhizobiales; family Rhizobiaceae; genus Neorhizobium; species Neorhizobium populisoli. Next base: position 64,791 of record NZ_JAHYCB010000019.1, read on the forward strand.
CAGGCTTTATCAGACAGAGCATCGAGATCATCGCATCCGTCAGTCGAGCAAGTGCTCGGATCACGACATTGCCGACCGACACCGCAACCTTGCGGATAAACGAGCTCTTGTTTGCGTTTTCAGCTGTGCCTCCACCACCCGCTAGTGAGAGACCAAAGACCTGATCATAGATGTAAAAGATCACCATGAATGTCATGACCAGCAATACCCCGATCGCGCCAGCAAACTGCCAGTTCAGGGCTTCACGGATCTGAAAAATGATGAGCTGGACGATCATCGTGTCCTGCGGCCCGCCTAACAACGCAGGCGTAATGAAGAAGCCGAGCGATGTGATGAACACAAGCAGTGCCGCGGATGCAACGCCGGGCATTGTCAGCGGGAAATAGATCCGCCAGAAGCGTGTTCCAGTCTTGGCGCCCATCGTCGCGCCTGCTCTCGACAGATTCGGATCGATATTCTCCATCACGGCTAGAAGCGTCAAAGTCGCAAGCGGCATCAGCGCATGCGTCATTCCAATCATCACGCCGGCAAAATTGTAAATGAGCTGCAGCGGCACATCGATGATGCCGATGGCCAGGAGCATCTGGTTGACGGCGCCCTTTCGTCCCAGAAGCACGATCCACGCGAACGTGCGTACCAGAAAGCTTGTCCAGAACGGCATGAGCACGAGGATGATGAGCCAGTTTCGCGTCGAGCGCCGCGACGTCGCAAGCAAATAGGCTACGGGGTAGGCGCCAATGACACAAAGGAGCGTCGTGTAGAACGCCACTTTAAGCGTTGTCACGAGAACCTTGCCATAAAGCGGAACCTCGATCAGCCGTTGATAATGCGTCAGGCTCGGCAGGGCGGTGTCGCCCAAGAAGCTCATGCCGAGCAACATGATCACGGGAATGACGAACAGCGAAAACAGGAAGATCGCGACGGGCGCCGTCTGCCAGTGGAGCCTATTCCATTTCGGCCACACGTTGCGGATCGGCGTGGTCTGAAGGATGGTATCAATTCTGGCCATCACGCCGCCTCCCGCTGTTTGCCGGAGAAAACGTTGCCGACATTGTCGGCCCAGCCAATCGTGACGATATCGCCCTTGCGGACGCAGCGGGAATAATCCGTGAGTTGTGAGACGCGGAGAGCCGAGGCGCCGCCGACATCGACGAAAAGTTTCGTGATGGCTCCAGAGACAAACACTTCCTTCACCTGACCACGTACGCGATTGTCTCGTAAATCCGCGTCCAGAAGGACGGAAAGGGATTCGGGCCGCGTAAAATGCACGATGTCTGAACCGGACACAGGTGTGTTGCCGCTGCGGACCCGGACAGTGCCGATCCCCGGCAATTCAAGCGTGAGACAGTCATTCTCCTCGCCGACGATCGTACCTGCGATAAGGTTCGACTCTCCCAGGAAATCTGCGGCGAACAGCGTCTTGGGCTGGAAATAAAGCTCCTGCGGTGTGCCGATCTGTTCGATTTGCCCACGGTTCATCAGGCAGATGCGATCGGACATCACCATCGCCTCTTCCTGGTCGTGCGTCACATAAAGAACCGTCATTCCGAGTTCGGCATGCAGCCTTTTGATTTCGAATTGCAGATGATCCCTGAGCTTTTTATCGAGTGCACCGAGCGGTTCATCCATCAGGACGATCGACGGGTTGGCGACGAAAGCCCTGGCGAGCGCAATGCGCTGTTGCTGCCCGCCGGACAGCTGATTACAATAGCGCTCTGCGACATGCTCGAGCTTTACCATCGCGAGCGCCTGCCGGATCGCTGTCTTGCGATCCATGGCCGGGACTTTGCGCATCTCAAGAGGAAACGAGATGTTCTGGGCGACCGTCATATGGGGGAAAAGCGCGTAGTTTTGAAACACCATGCCGATATCGCGGCCACATGCTGGACGGTGAGTGGCCTCCTGTCCGTCGATCCAGATCTTGCCTTCGTCCGGATTGTTGAGGCCCGCGACGGACCAGAGAAGCGTTGTCTTTCCGGATCCCGAGGGTCCTAGCATCGTCAGAAATTCGCCGTCAATCATGTCGAGGTTGACATGATCGAGCGCGACGGCCGCCCCATATCGTTTGCTTAAGCCGCGGATTGCCAGCTTGTTCTTACGTTCGTTCAATTTGAAATCCTCCCATGCGTCGAGGAGATGGCAGGACCGCGCTGAGGGTCGCTGCCACTTCCGCGGTTCTAATCAACCGAGCAGCCAGTTCTCGTACCGCTCCTGCGCCATCGCATTGTTGGCGCCCCACCAGGCAGCATCCATCACGAACATATCGGCGAGATAGGCCGGGTTTGTCGGCAAAATACCGGCGAGCTTGGGTTCGATGAAGTCGAAGGCCTTCGGATTGCAAGGCCCGCTGGTGGAGTGCTTGACGAACTCGGCCTGACGCTCACCGGACGAAGAGAACTCAATGAAGTCGCGCATCAGTTCGACATTTGGACCGCCGCGCAGGATCGCGAAGCCTGCGAAGGAAAACATCGCATCCTTCCAGACGATCTGGACTGGGGCGCCGTCGTCGATCGCGACCTGGGCGCGAGAATTCCAGGTGATCAGGCAGTCGACTTCTCCCGTCTTCAGCATCTGTGAAGTTTGCGCGCCGCCGGTCCACCAGACTGCGATATCGTTTTTAATCCTGTCGAGGCTTCTGAACGCGCGGTCGAGGTCAAGAGGGTAGAGACTATTCTTCGAGACGCCGTCGGCCAGAAGCGCTGGCTCGAGCGTGCCGCTTGGGTGCTTGCGCAGCGAACGCGAACCGGGGATTGCCTTTGGATTCCAGAAATCGGCAAACCCCGTGGGGGGGCGTTTTCCCATCGTGTCCTGGCGATACGCAAGAACGGTCGAATAGCCCATCGCGCCAATCAGGAAGTCATTGCGAAGATCGGCGGGAATTTGAGAGGCGTGCGGCCCGAGCTTGCCATTGCCGGTGACCTTTTCAAGGTATTTGTGGTCCGTGAGAATGACGACGTCGCTCATATCGAGAAGCGCGCCGTCCCAGGCGTAATTGCCCGCATCGACCATCGCCTTGATTTCGCCGGTTGGACCGTGAGACGATTGCACGCCGACAACATCGACGCCGGCAGCCTTTGCGAAAGGCTCGAAGAACGCCTTTTTATAGGCTTCGCCGACCGGTCCGCCCGGATCGCGGATCGTGAGTGTGCGGCCTTTGGCCGAAGCAGGCCGGATATAGGGGGCGGCCAGTGCCGCACCCGACATGGTCACGAATGTCCGGCGACCGATCGTCGTCCCCGTGTACTGCATTTCCCCGCGCATTCCGTTCCCCTTTTCGTTGAAGTCCTGTGTGTCCAACGGTCGGCATGATTGTGATCTGACTGCCGATGAACACCCCCCGAAGCCGCGCCGCTTTATCGCGGGTCAAACCCGCAGGTTCGCGACGATGTGGCCTGGAGGAATTTTGTTCAGCCCGTTGGACAGCACGATGTTGGCCCTACGGACGGCCGTGCGTCCAATCGAAAGAAGGAGGCAATTCATGCAAGGATGTAATGTGAGAATAGTCAGCCCGGGCTGAAAAACACTGTTTACCCACCGCCTAAAGGCGATCGATGGGAGTGAACCGGGTATAGTCGATACCCGTTCGTTGGAAACGGCGTTAATCAGTCGGCAATCCGCTATGGAGCTTGTCGCCGAGGATTTTCGCCTGCGGTTAGCGCCGTGATAGGCCGAAAAATCGTTAGCCGAACCAGATGTTTCGATCGCCGTTTCGGGCAAAACAGCTCCGACGAAAGTTATTAGACCCAATTTGATGGGTTGAATAAAAAATTGAAGAAATGCAGTATTTGAGCCATTAAACGGGTCATTTAATGCGCCTGACGCTCCAAACACATTTTAAGGGTGAGTGGATGACGTCGCAACGCTAGAACTCAATGACGATGCGGCCGGCTTCCAGGGTGCGTTGATCGTCGATTACGATCTCGATTATTTCGTCAGGGTCGTATCGGTGCATTTGCCGCTGGAAAAACAGTCCGTGACCATCGCGCCTTATCTATCCGATATCCCGTGTTTCTCGAAAATCGTTATAGCCGGAACTGGCCGCCGTTCCTCTTGGATCTCATGCCACAGGGACATGCAAGGCGAAAGCTTGCCGATCACCTCGGCCTTGCGGAAGGCGTGCGCTCCTGATCTCCCGCTGCTTCTGAGATCGGCGACAGGCGGCATTGGAAACATCCGGATCGAGGAAGCGGCAGAGGCAGAAGCTGAACGGCTGTGCGGTGTACAGCGCCGTAGAGTTACAGAAGCGGAAATCCGTTACCGTTCGGACCGCTTCATGGAAGTGGCCGACCGATTTGGATTGCTCGCGTCGGGCTCAAGTGGCCTGCAAGGCGAATGGCCAAAGGTCTCCATGACGCAGGCGAATGACGGACTCTATTATCCTGACAGCTTCGTGACCGATGATGAGGCCGTGCGCCACGTCATCGTCAAGCTGGTACGCAGCAACGAGCCTGTGGACCTCGTGATTTTGGAAGGCGAAGCCCTCTGTTCGCGGATCGCTCAAGAGATTGGTTTGAATGTTAGTGAACCATCAACCTATGCCGAAGGCGTCCTGATCATTCCCCGTTTCGACCGGAAGAAAGGAGAGGGCGAGGAAACCGTTAGACTGGGCCAGGAAAGTCTTGTGTCCGCGATCGGCGTTGCCGACTTCGGGCATGTTGGCACACATGAGGCCTATATCGACGTTTTGCGTCAACACTCGGCCGATCGCTCCTCGGATACCGTCGAATATCTGAAGCGCGACATCGCGAACCTGGCGCTCGGCAATCCCGACAATCACGGCTGGAACTCCGCACTCAGCAAGCACGAGGACGGCACGATCCGACTTTCTCCGCTCTTCGATTTCGCGCCCATGCGGCTCGCCAAGGAGGGAATAGTACGCTCCACCCGTTGGGCCATCATGCGTGACGGTGGTCGAGATCACCTTCCCGATTGGAAATGCGTTTGCAAGGAGGTGATGCCTGATCCTACCAAGCAGAAAGCGCTTGCGGCCGCGCTGTGCGGATTTGCAGGACATCTCCGGCAGGCGCCAGACATAGCGTACCAAATGGAGGCGTCGCCGGAAATTCTTGAACGCGTAATGGGACGCTGCGTGGAAATCGCAGATAGCGTTTTGGCGACGTGCCTGTGAATGTCGGAGGAAAGCTGAATGGCTCGTTGGAAGAAGCCTACGAAAGAGGAGATCCTCGAAAACCGGCGGACACTGGCGGAGCGCGCTCGAACCGGCGATTTAAGGCTGCCTATTGCGGTGGCAGAAATCCGAAAGGGTTTCGGCATGACCCAAGAGGAGTTCGCGAAAATGCTTGCCCTAACCCGACGACAAGTTGCGGAGATCGAAGCCGGCGCGGCAAATCCAACGTTAGAAACACTGGATAAAATCGGGCGGCTATTCGGTTTCGCGGTTGGCTTTGTTCCGCGGATCAGGGAACCTTGATAGCGCGAGCAGAATAGCGGCGAGATTGCGAGAAAGTTTGGCGCCGTGATTGAACGCTAGGGAGATAACAGCCGATTGTTCCAGCTGAATATCGTCGATCTGATTCTTCGTTTTCGAGCTCATATTACCCTAGATTGGGAACTCATATCGCGTCAAACTCCTTCAAGACGCGATCGCGCTCTTCGTCCAAGAAGGTGAGAAATTTCTGGGTCACCGCGGATTGCGCCCGCATGCTGGCAGCCGCCATCGCGTAGTCTATCTGGACGACTGGACGAAAACGCCGCATGACCAAACCGTGGCCAGAAAAGTCGGCGGCCGCAAACGGGCTGACAATGGAGATGCCGGCGCCATTCATGACGAAACTGCAGATGGTGGCCGCATACTGGGTTTCGAGATGGATGTTCAAATCCAGGCCTTGAGCACCGAAGATCTGATCGATCTGCTGACGCGTGACGTCGTCTTTGACGAAACCGACAAACGGCAAGCCGGCGATATCCTGTGCGGTGATCTCGGATTTCGCGGTCAGGGCGTGCCCGGCAGGCAAGATACAGACAGCATCCACGCTTACGAAATGCGTTTGATGCTCCCCGTGGTCATCCGGACGACCTGGCAGGAATCCAAGATCGAATTCCTGTGTTGCAGCTACGCTTCGAACCGCGCCGGCGCTTCTGACCTGAAGAGACACATCGACATTCGGATACAAGCGCGAAAAGCGGCTGATGACACGTGGGAGAAAACCAAAACCGAGCGCCGGTATTGCTAGAATGCGCAACTGACCGGTGTTGAAATTACTAATCGTGTCGGCGATATGCCGCAGATTTTCGAGCCCGACAAACGCCCGCTTCACTTCCTCATAAAAAGCTAGGCCCTCAGGCGTTGGCTGGACGCCTCGCCCGACCCGCCGGAAAAGCTTGAGTTTCGAAACCTTTTCCAACCGCTCGATCTGGCGGCTCGCGGCCGGCTGCGAAAGATTGAGGGTTTCTGCGCCGGCGGTGATGCTGCCTGCCTGCATGACTGCCCGAAAGACTTCGATTTGCCTCAGGTTCATCATGCGGCACCCGTGCAAGCGGTTTGCCGACTCATATCGATTGTGTGCGCGACAAAGCATAAATTTTCAGGCCGAGCGAAAGCCTCACGGCTCCAGAGAAGGCCGAAGAAGGTACTCTGCCAAATATTGCCAGCCAACAATAACCCCGAAACCGTCCGGCGCGGGCAAGGCGACATGCCATCTCGGACCGGACGTTACCATAGGTCAGATGCGCGGTCGTAACTTCGCGCGGTCCCTTGCCGAGTGTGGCTCATATATTATGCCGGAAGAAAACGCGCCGAGCAACAGCCGGGACCGTCCACATGGCCATCGCCAATCTTGTGCTCTCGTGGGCCACGTTAGCGCGCTTCAGGTAATTCTCATGAAGAACCGAATCCACTTCGCTAAACGGCGAAGCTATGCGCTCAGTTCGTTTGTCCTGTGCCGCGCCGCAGGCAACGCGTAGCGAGAAGGAAGACTTCGATCACACGTTTCCGGTCTTTCTCAAATGGCGGCGCAGAACTGTTTCGGCGACGGCGCACCAGTCGAACGAGTGGCGATGGACGTCGAAGAAAGCTTGGAAATCCAGTTTTGATCAGATTTTGGGACCCGCGGCTCTTTCAAGCCGAGGATATCAGGCCCAGCCGTGCGGTAATCTCTTTGTCGCCCAGGACGTCTGACCCGTCAACAGGTTACGGCCCCCATTCTACAGATTGATATTTTGCCAACTGTGAGGACCATCGAGTGTTCTTCACCGGCCAGTTGGCGGGCGGGCAGAACTCTTGGAGAGGAGGGCACGACGCTCATGAATGCAACCGATAGGACTGGTGCCGGCGCAGGTTAACCTTTTGAAAGACAGCGACCTCCAAAACCGTTCAAAGGACACGCTGGAACAGTTTTTCCACAGGCTCAATGTACAAATCTCGGACACTTCCTGGAACGGAGCAGTAATTTGCGAGTCATGAGAAAAGGTGACCAACCATCACCTTTAGGAGAGCGTGAACCATTCCAGGTTCGGGTGCACTCTCCGAGTCATGACAAAACGATTCAAAAATTACCTAATGGTGCTTGCGGTAGCGCTGACAATGTGGGCGATCATCATCTCGTTCATCGTCTGGGCGTTTTCATAAAAAGCCGAAATCGGCGGTTTTTCAAAAAACTCATCATTCACGGCGGCTGACACCGCGCCGTTAATACCAACGCTACAGCGGTTGGAATGCCAGGTTTGCTAATTGTGGCCGGACGAAGTTGGTGCTAATTGCTACAAGCGGCCACGATTCAATTTAGACGAGAATTTAGAAGGCTCTTACCCCCGGCCATGATGAAAACCTCACTCGACCATATCCCGCCAAGAAAGCAGCTTGAGCTAGACCGGGTGAAGGAACTCCTGCACGAAGAATTCGAGGATGCGCTGAAGGAGGGCACGGCCGAATTCAAGAAGCGCGGGCGGATTCTGAAGATCATCTTGTTTGGCTCATACGCCAAGGGCGGCTGGGTCGATGAGCCGTTCACGATGAAGGGCTACCGATCCGATTTCGACCTGCTTGTTATCGTTAACGATCGACGGCTAAATGATTTCGCAAGCTACTGGTACAAAGCCGCCGACAGACTGATCCGCGACAAGTCGATCGAGACGCCCGTCAGCTTCATTGTTCATTCTAGGCGTGAGGTGAATGCCTACTTGAAAGAGGGGCAGTACTTCTTTTCAGATATCCGGAAGGAAGGGATCGTCCTCTACGAGCTTGATGATGAGCCTCTCGCAGAACCAGGGCTGCTTTCGCCGGAGGACCAGCTTCGGGTTGCAAAGGACCATTTTGAACATCGTTTCAGCGCTGCAGCGAAGTTCCTCAAGGTATCAATGTTTAGCCTAACCGAGAAGGACCTGAACGAAGCGGCTTTTTTAATGCATCAATCGCTTGAACAGGCTTACGCTTGCGTTCTTCTGACAATGACGAACTACGGACCGCCATCCCACAATCTGAAATTCTTACGATCATTGGCGGAAGGGCTCGACCGTCGTTTGGCAGGTGCATTTCCTCGCGACCAGCATCGCGAACGCGCATGGTTCAACACGTTAAATGAGGCGTACGTCAAAGCGCGCTACTCAAGACACTATCAAATAGGCGAGGACGCTCTAGTATGGCTGAGTTGCCGCGCCGCTGAGCTTCTGAAACTAGTGGAAATAACCTGCTCGGAACATATAGGCTCCTTGAAAAGCTAATCAGCGAACTCCGCCTTGATCAGGTCGAGCTGCCAAGCAGCGAAATAAGCCAGTGGTTGTTGCCGTCTTCTCAGGCGGCGGGGAACGTCGGACGGTCTCGTATGATAACGAGGTATCCTGTTTGAAGCGATAACTATCTTGATCGCCGGCGGAACTGGCGATAGAAAAAGTGACCTCGGTGGCGCTTGTTTCGGCCTGACCTATTGAAGTTTATCCGGCTGCGACTAACCGGGTTTGGTATCCGAGCGATGAGCGCGGCCAGGAATTGTTATAGTCGTCGGCCCATTCTGCATGGCGCTACGGGCATGATCGAGCCTGAAGAACAGGCTCTCGTTGAGCAGCTCGTCGCGCATGCGGCAGTTGAAACGCTCGACATAGCCATTTTGCGACGGTCTTCCCGGCGCGATGTAGTGCCACTCGACCTTGTGATCCTTGGACCAGGCAAGGATGGTATTCGAGGTCAGTCCGGTCCCGTTGTCTGAGACGATCACGCCAGGCTTGCCTCGTCGCTCGATAAGCGTCGTCAGTTCCCTCGCGACACGGTGACCCGATATCGATGTGTCCGGAATCGCCACCACGTATTCGCGTATTCGCGCGTGACATCGTCGACTACATCGAGGATGCGGAAGCGCCTGCCGTAGGCGAATTGATCGTGGACGAAATCCAGAGACCAGCGGGCATTGGCCTTCGCTTCGACGAGGATCGGCGCGCGCGTGCCGACGGCACGCCGCCTGGTTTTCCGTTTGCGCACGGAAAGACCTTCCTAGCGATTAGAGCCGATAGATGCGATTGACCCCGGAAAGCTCTCCGTCCCGCCGAAGCAGAATGAACAGCCGTCGGTAGCCGCACCGTCGTCGCTCCTTGGCCAGATCGCGCAGCTTCGCTTGCAACTCAACCTCAGGCAGTCGAGAGGATCGATAACGGATTGTCTTTCGGTCGGCGGATATGATCTCGCAGGCCCGCCGTCCAAAAGACCCATGATTGCCTTCAGGTACGCGACAGCGTCACGCTTGGCTGCAGGCCCTACCATTTTTTTGAGAGACGCTCGCGGAGTGCGGCTGTATCCAGCGTCTTTCGCCAAGCAGTTTCTTCAGCTTGGCATTCTCGTCCTCCAGTGCCTTGAGGCGCTTGGCCTCAGACACCTTCATGCCGCCGTATTTGGCCTTAGTTGTGAAAGGTCGCCTCGGAAATCCCGTGCCTACGGCAAAGATCAGCCGCTCTCGCTCCAGCCTCCTGCTCTTCCGTGAACCGCTGCTTCTTCATAAGTTCGGCAAGCCACGCCTGCGGATCAATGCCGTTGAGCTTGGCACTCAAGATCAGCGTCGTCACGAAGGCGGCACGGTCAGCGCCGCGATTGAAGCTATCTGCATGCGTAACAACGAAAATGTCTTTGTGAACATCCAGACCAACATATGGGATTGCTAGGTTCAAGGTCCGTCTCCTATGCTTGAGGCTCTGTGCCAGATCAACTTAGGGTTCAGACTCATATGTGGAACGGCCCGGTTGGCAAGGTTTTTCAGCGCAAATCACCTCCGGACGGTGCAGTCATATGTCCGGCCTGTGAGCGCGGTCATTGACCGCTGGCCACGATGAGATCCGCGATGTCGAT
>NZ_JAHYCB010000002.1 GCF_019430945.1 Neorhizobium populisoli
CCTCACTCGGCGATCGGATATAACGTCCCGATTGACCTGCATAATCCCGGTGGTGCAACCAGCCAGCCATCGTGATCAAAGCCGGAAAACTCCAGCTTTCGGCGATCCAAGGTTCGGTCTCAGAGCAAAAGCCGGAAAACTCCAGCTTTCGGCGATCCAAGGTTCGGTCTCAGAGCAGCCTCATAGAAAGCGCTCGCCGCGCGTAACGGCGGAAATGGCAGCACGCATCAAACGTCTTCTTCTTGAGCGAATGATGCAACATGACATCGCGGCTACGTTCGGTATCAATCCGGGCAGAATTAGCGAGATTAAAACGGGCAGACGTTTCGGTGATGTCCGTCCGGCTTCGGAGGTTTGAAAAAATGGCTAAAAAGCAGTCTTCCTCTCCGGTTTCAACATTGGCCTCGAAGGTGCTTTCAGGCGCTAAGAAAGCCACGCCCGCCGATGCGAAGAAGCTTGCCGCTTCCGTCCTTTCGCAGGACGAGAAGAAGGGTAAGTGAATTAAGTGTAGCCCGTGTCATCTGCGGGCTACACTTGCCCTCCCCCAAAAAAGGTGAAACCCATGACGGATAAGAATAAAACATTCGCACAAGATGGCTTTATGCCAACGCCTCGGATCGCAACGGAAGGAAAGGTTGTCGTCCAAAACGGCTACTTACCAACTCCGACTATCTCGACCGCCCAAAGTCAATCTCAGAACCAGTCATCGGGGGAAAAGAAGTAATCATGATTATTCGGCGTTTCCCCTTCGATCCACTCGGCGGCGTGGTCCTTCCGCACAACGGGCTCACAGATCCACAGGGCGGATACCTGAACACTCCGCTCATTCGTCCACCGACAACATCACAGAACAAGACCGTTGAGGAAAAGCCAAAACAGAAAGACGAAGATAAGTAGTCGGCAACCTCATTAAGAACCCTAGCTTTAAGACCGCTTCATGAACGAAAAACGTATTATGCTAACAGAAGGCTGCAAGTCGGCTCCACCGATTGCTCCGCCTACAGCAAAGCCTACGACACTCTCGTCGGCGCCAATGCAGCTTTCCCCCAAGAAGTGGAGGTTCCTTGATGTCTGACGACAAGCTGAAAACTTCTCCAGACATCGCGGTGTCGCATGGCAGGGCGGAGCCGCCCGATTTGACGGGAGCCAACAGCTATCTTCCAACTCCGGTGATACGGCCGTCCTCTGCTTCGACAGGGCAAAGCACCTCTCAGGCCAAACCAGTTTCGACCGAGAAGAAATGATTAAAGAGATTGTTGATCTGTTGACAGATCGGCCTTTCGAGAAGGGCGTATTCTGTCTACTATCGACATGCGAGACATCAACGCAGTGGCGGTGGTTGCCGGAAAAGTTAAACTTGTTGGATGTCGCTACCGCTATTGGTGCTCTTGGCTCATTCTTCGCCGTCATAGCCGCTGCTGTTGCCATATTTCAATCGGCAAAGGCACGTAATTTAGCAACTGTTATTGAGCTAACGCGCCAATTGTCCTCTGAACGTGAGAAGGCTCACGCGGCCAAAATTTATGACTGGTCGGACGCACAGTTTCACGCCTTTCAGATGGTTCACCTCGTCGAGCAGGCGTCAATGATCGTGAATCAAGGTTGGGTATCAGGGAAAAAGTCTAGAGAATTTCTACTTGATTGGCTTCGCGGCGAAATTCCGTCGATGGCTAATCAAGAGGCTTATAAGGCAATGTTCGAAGGCGTTTCGGGGAACCAGTTATGCGAGCTATTCAAACTACGAGATCAGTTCGCCGCCGAACATGAGCGTGCTGAAAAAAAGGCGGAGGCCGAGAGAAAACAAGAAGCTCATTTCGAAAATATTTACCGGCGTCATAAAGCTAGGAAGCGTCAGCAATCTTCAACAAAATGACCGCCGTCATGCCGTTACAAAGAAATTTCTAAATAATATTTTTTAAATATATAATTTCGACCTAAAATCTCTCCAATGCCACCATTATCTCCCTAATATATCGCGAATGTTTAGCGCCGCGCCGTAACAGATTCGATGCGATTTTCCCGATCACCTATTTGATCGGCTCACTCCCAGTCGCCTTCAAAATATTGATAAACGCCTCCGCCGTCCACGAAAGCGGCGCCCCCGGAACAGTGATGATGCCGTAATCATACGCCTTGTCCGGCAAAAACGGCCGCATCGCAATCGCAGCGCTACGGAAGAATTCGGCGATCAGCGTTGGCACGATGGCGATGCCGAGGCCCTGGGCGGCGCAGGCGCAGGCGGTTTCCACCGAATGGACCTCCAGGCTGCAGCGATAGGTGGGCACGATGCGGCGCAGTTCGTGTTCAAGTTCGTTGCGGTTGATCCGCTGGCGGCCGAGCAGGATCAGGTCGTTGCGCGCGAGGTCGTTGACATCAATCGCCTCCTTTTCCGCCAGCGGATGGCCGACAGGCATGACGCAGGTCGTGCCGCTGGAAAAGAGCGGCCGGGCCTCGAAGGAATGGCTTTCGGCCGGCAGGCGCACGAAGCCGAGATCGGCGATGCGGTCATGCACCAGCCGTTCGATCGCATCATAAGGACCGCTGAGGATCTCGACCGTGACGCGCGGATGGTCCGCCTTGAAACGAGCGACGATCGGCGGCAGCATGGTGGTCGACAGGCTGTGCGGGAAAGCGACGCGCACCAGGGCCTCGCCGAACGCGCCGGTGCGGACGTCGCCGATCTTCACCCGCAGCCGGGCGACGCTCTGCGCCACGTCATCCACTTCGTCGCGCAGCAGATGCGCTTCGGGCCGCGGAATGAGCCGGCCCTTGTCGCGCAGGAAAAGTTCGCGGCCGATCTCTTCTTCCAGCGAGGCGAGCTGCCGGCTGATCGCCGATTGCGACAGGCCGAGCTGCGTGGCGGCCGACATGGTCGAGCCGGTATCCATGATCGTCTTGAAGATTTCGAGCTGCTTGAAATTCATTCGGCAATCCTACGGGTATCGGACCGCCGAACACAAGCGATGACGCGAGACAGGGTTACCCTCGCGCGCAAAACGCATAGGCCAATGCATTCTCCTCATAATATTGCGCATATTCCCATCGTCGCTATCGTCATCGGCAATAAACAGAATAAGGGAACGCAATTTATGAAGTTTCTCTGTCCTTGCGGGAACAAGGGTAAGCAGGAGCGCACGTTATGACGGTCTTCGTCATCCGCCGCTTCCTGCAGAGCATCGCCGTCCTGTGCGTGACCGCGATCATCGTTTTTATCGGCATCTATGCGATCGGCGATCCGGCCGAAATGCTGATTGCGCCCGATGCGAGCCAGGCTGAGCGCGCTCAGGTCGTTGCTTCGCTCGGCCTCGACAAGCCGCTCTGGGAACAGTTCTTCACCTTTGCCTGGAATGCGCTGCACGGCGATCTCGGACGCTCCTTCGTGTTCAACCGCCCGTCGATCAGCCTGATCTTCGAACGCCTGCCGGCAACTTTGGAACTGACGCTGGTCGGCCTGTTCATCGCCATCATCATCGGCATTCCGCTCGGCCTCCTGTCCGGCCTGAAGCCGAACACGGCGACGGACGAAGTGATCATGACCGGCTCGATCTTCGGCTTTTCGCTGCCGAGCTTCTGGCAGGGCATGATGCTGATTATGATCTTTTCGGTCTGGCTCGGCTGGTTGCCATCCACCGGACGCGGCCAGATGGGCGAGTTTCTCGGCATTCATTCCAGCCTGTTCACGCTGGATGGCCTGAAGCACCTCATCCTGCCGGCGATCAACCTGTCGCTCTTCAAGCTGTCGCTGGTGATCCGCCTGACACGCACCGGCGTGCGCGAGACCCTGCCACTCGATTTCGTCAAATTCGCACGCGCCAAGGGCCTGTCCGAAAACCGCATCGTCTTCGTGCATGTGTTCAAGAACATCCTGATTCCGCTGATCACGGTGATCGGCTTGGAGCTCGGCAGCATGCTGGCCTTCGCCGTCGTCACCGAGACGATCTTCGCCTGGCCGGGCATCGGCAAGCTGCTGATCGACAGCATCATGCGCCTCGATCGCCCCGTGGTCGTCGCATACCTGCTGGTTATCGTCAGCCTGTTCATCTTCATCAATTTCGTGGTCGACGTGCTTTATTCGCTGGTCGATCCGCGAGTCCGGCTGGGAGACGCATCATGAGTGTTGCCGCTCTCTTCGGTGAAGATATGCTGCTCGGCCGTCTGGTCGTCGGCATTTCCCGCAGCCCCAAGGCGGTGGTGGCCGCAGTGGTCTGCGTCATCCTGCTGTTCGCAGCCGTCGTCGGCCCGTATCTCGTGCCGCAGAACCCGTTCGATCTCGCCGTTCTCGACATCATGGATTCCAAGCTGCCGCCGGGTTCTGAGAGCATGGACGGCCTGACTTACATTCTCGGCACGGACGGCCAGGGCCGCGACATGTTCTCGGCGATGATCTATGGCCTGCGTACCAGCCTCGGCGTCGGCGTGTTTTCCGGCATCGTCGCATTGCTGGTCGGCACCGTGCTCGGCCTGATCGCCGCTTATTTCGGTGGTCGTATCGATGCACTGATCATGCGCGTCGTCGACCTGATGCTCGGCTTCCCGACCATTCTCGTGGCACTGATGCTTCTCGCTCTGCTGGGGCAGGGGCTCTGGAAGGTCATCTTCGCGCTGGTTCTGGTGCAATGGGCGACCTTCGCCCGCGCCGTGCGCAGCGCCGCGCTGGTCGAAAAGAACAAGGACTATATCGAAGCTGCCCGCACGCTCGGCATCTCGACGCCGCGCATCCTGCTTGGTCACCTGCTGCCGAACTGTCTGCCGCCGTTGATCGTCATCGGCATGCTGCAGGTGGCGAATGCCATTTCGGCGGAAGCGACGCTCTCCTTCCTCGGCATCGGCCTGCCGATTACCGAACCTTCGCTCGGCCTGCTGATCGCCAACGGCTACCAGCTGCTGATGTCCGGTGAATACTGGATCAGCGTCTATCCCGGCGTGCTGCTGCTCGTGCTCGTCTTCTCGATCAACATCGTCGGCGATCGCCTCCGCGAAGTGCTGAACCCTCGTCTGGGCGAAAGGTGAGTGGGATGACTCCAGTTCTCGACGTCAAAAACCTTTCCACCCATTTCATGACCCGCCGCGGCGTGCTGAAGGCCGTCGACGATGTCAGCTTCACCGTCGGCCAGCGCGAGATCGTCGGTCTGGTCGGCGAATCCGGCTCGGGCAAGTCGATCACCGGCTTCTCGATCCTCGGTCTCGTCGATCCGCCGGGCCGCGTCGTCTCCGGCCAAATCCTCTTCAATGGTGAAGACCTGTTGAAAATGCCGCCGACCGCCATGCGGACGATCCGGGGCAAACGCATCGCGATGATCTTCCAGGATCCGATGATGACGCTGAACCCGGTCCTTTCGGTCGGCACCCAGATGGTCGAGACGGTTCTCGCCCATGACAAGGTCTCCCGCGCCGAGGCCCGGCAGCGCTCGCGCGACGCGCTCGGCCTCGTCGGCATTCCTTCGCCGGAAGAGCGGCTGGACAGCTATCCGCACCAGTTTTCCGGCGGCATGCGCCAGCGCGTGGCGATCGCCATTGCGCTTTTGCACCGGCCGGACCTGATCATCGCCGACGAACCGACGACGGCGCTCGACGTGACGATCCAGTCGCAGATCCTGTTCGAGATCAAGCGGCTGGCCGGCGAGTTCGGCATGGCACTGATCTGGATCAGCCACGATCTCGGCGTCGTTGCCGCGCTCGCCGACCGCATCATGGTCATGTATGCGGGCAAGATCGTCGAGGCAGGACAGGTGGATGGCGTCCTCACCGAGCCACGTCACCCTTACACGTCCGGCCTGCTTAGCGCCGTCCCTGCCGCCGTGCCGCGCGGCGAACCGTTGCGGCCGATCCCAGGGTTTGCCCCATCACCGCTGTCGCGCCCCTCTGGCTGCGCCTTCCGCGACCGCTGCGCCCGTGCGACGGAAATCTGCGCCACCGAACCGATGCTGGAAATCGCCGCCGATCGCGAATTCCGCTGTTTCCATCCGCATCTCGGGAGAGCCGCATGACGACAGCCCTTATCGAAGCAGTCGACGTCAGCCGCCGCTTCTCCCGAAAACTCGACTATGCGGAAAAGATCGCCAATCTCTTCGGCGCAGGCCTTGAGGAAAAGACCGTGCACGCAGTCGACGAGGTCAATCTTGCCGTCTACCCGGGCGAGGTTGTCGGCCTGGTCGGGGAATCCGGCTGCGGAAAATCGACGCTCGGCCGCGTCATGGCCGGCATCATGCCCACCAGCGGCGGCGAGGTACGCTGGCAGGGCAAGGCTCTGACGTCGCTGGAAGGCGCGGAAAAGCGCTCGATGCGCCTTTCCGCCCAGATGATCTTCCAGGATCCGATGTCGACGCTCAATCCGCGCAAGAAGGTCATCGACCTGATCGGTGAGGCGCCCAAGGTGCATGGCATCGTCAAGGGCCGCGAGATGCGAGACTACGTTGCCTCGCTGGCCGAGCGCGTCGGCCTCGATGCCACCTATCTCGACCGCTACCCGCACCAGTTCTCCGGCGGCCAGCGGCAGCGCATCGGCATTGCCCGCGCGCTGGCGGTCAAGCCGAAACTGCTGGTCTGCGATGAGTCCGTCGCGGCGCTCGACGTGTCGATCCAGGCGCAGATCCTCAACCTGTTCATGGATCTGAAGCGGGAATTCGGCCTCACCTACCTCTTCATCAGCCATGATCTCGGCGTGGTGAAGCATATCTGCGACCGGGTCGTCGTCATGTATCTCGGCCGCGTGGTAGAAAGCGCCACGCCGGACGAGCTCTTCGACAATCCGAAACACCCCTACACCCAAGCGCTGATCCGCGAACTGCCGTCGGTCACCGACCGCCGCCGCGTCTTCACGCCGATCAAGGGCGAAATCCCGTCGCCGCTTCATCCGCCACCGGGATGCCACTTCCATCCGCGCTGTCCGATGGCCTTCGACCGCTGCCGCGTGGAGCGGCCGGCCCTGAAGCAGAATTCTGCCGGTCATGTCAGTGCCTGCCACCTGAACGACTTGCCGGCAAATGAGATCAAGAACGTAGCGGCCGAACCGGCCATCTAAAAAGAAAGGGAACGAACACATGAAACCGATGAAATTCCTGATGGCCGGCGTCGCCGCCACGGTGCTGATGATGAGCACGGCTCACGCCGCCGACCTGATTATCGGCAGCGCTACCGAGCCGTCCGCGATCGATCCGCTCTTCTCGCGCACCGGCAACAACCAGAACGTCGCCCAGGCGATCTTCGACCGTCTGGTCAACACCGATCCGGCGATCAACATGGAGCCGGCTCTGGCCGTCTCCTGGACCAATATCGATCCTCTCACCTGGCAGGTGAAGCTGCGCGAAGGCGTAAAATTCCACGACGGCAATCCGTTGACGGCAGACGACGTGATCTTCTCGCTGACCCGCGCCAAGGACGTGCCGAACAGCCCGGCGCCGTTTTCCGGCAACGTCGCGGCGATCGACAGCATGAAGGCGATCGACAACCTCACCGTCGAATTCAAGACCAAGAAGCCGACGCCGGACTTCATGGAGCAGATCGGCTTCGTCTACATCCTTGAAAAGAAGGTCGCCCAGGGCGCCACGATCGAGGACTATAACAGCGGCAAGGCGGCGATCGGCACCGGTGCATACAAGTTCAAGTCCTGGTCGCCGGGCGACAACCTGGCTCTGACGAAGAACGACGGCTTCTGGGGCAAGAAGCAGGATTTCGACAACGTCACGATCAAGTTCATCTCCAACGATGCCTCGCGCGTCGCGGCTCTGCGTTCGGGCTCGGTTGATCTCATCGATGCGGTGCCCCCACGTGACGTAAAGACCCTTCAGGGCATTTCCGGCCTCAAGGTCTTCTCGATCGCCTCGGCCCGCCTGATCTATCTCGCCCTCGACAGCGCGCGCGATAAAACCCCCTTCGTCACCGACAAGGACGGCAAGCCGCTGGAGAAGAACCCGCTGAAGGACCTCAAGGTTCGTCAGGCGCTTTCGCAGCTCGTCAACCGACAGCTCATCGTCGACCGCATTCTCGACGGTTCGGCCGAACCTGCCGGCCAGCTGGTCCCGACCGGTGTTGCCGGCAACGATCCGTCGATCAAGGCGGCTGCCTATGATGTCGAAGGCGCCAAGAAGCTCTTGGCGGAAGCCGGCTACAAGGACGGTTTCGGCATCACGCTGCACACTTCCAACGACCGCTTCCCGGGTGATGCGGATACGGCCCAGGCGCTCGGCCAGATGTTTGCCCGCGGCGGCCTGAAGGTGAACGGCGTCGTCGCCCAGCCCTATAACGTTTATACCAAGGGCGCCGGCAACGGCGAGTTCTCGGCCTTCATCTTCTCGCTCGGCAACTCGACCCCGACTTCGGCGACCGGCCTTCGCAACCTCTTGATGACCGTCAACAAGGATGCCGGCACCGGTTCGTTCAACCGCACCAAATATTCGAACCCGGCTTTCGACCAGGCCATGCAGGCCGCGACCGCCGAGTTCGATGCCAAGAAGCGCATCGAGGGGCTGCAGAAGGCGACCAACATGGTCTTCGCCGACGTGCCGGTCATTCCGCTCTTCTGGCAGAAGGTTCACTGGGCCGGCAAGGCGAACCTGACCTATGTCGCCAACATGACCGAAGACACGATCCCGACGCTCGCCGGTATCGCAAAGTAAGAGCGCCGTTTTAGACGCTGCCTCGCTTCGGTGGGACAGCAAATGTCCGGGCCGGCAGGAGTGTGGCCGGCCGGCCCGGATCTTCTTTGTCAATTTTTCAAGGATACGGACATGGATACCCTGACGCCTTCGCGCTTCGAGGTGATTGCCGACGACGTGATCGTCGAACGCGATGTGATGGTAACGATGCGTGACGGCATCAGGCTCGCGACCGATGTCTATCGCCCGGCTAAGGACGGCAAGGTGATCGAAGGCAAGCTGCCGGCGATCATGGAACGCACGCCCTATGGCAAGGCCGAGCGCTCTCGCTCCGAGATCGAAGTCGGCATGGATACGCCGATGAAGCGCAACGAAGTGGCGTCCTATTTCGTCCGCGCCGGTTACGCTGTTATTTATCAGGATTGCCGCGGCCGCCATAATTCCGAAGGCCAGTTCAGCAAATACATTTCCGAGGCGGCAGACGGTTACGACACCGCCCGATGGCTGGTGGAGCAAGGCTGGTCGAACGGCCAGTTCGGCACGATGGGCTTGTCCTATGCCGCGCATACGCAGGCGGCACTCGCCTGCCTCAATCCGCCGGGTCTTGCCTGCATGATCATGGATTCGGGCGGGTTCTCCAACGCCTACCAATGCGGCATCCGCCAGGGCGGTGCCTTTGAACTGAAACAGGCGACCTGGGCTTATAATCAGGCGATCGGCGAGGCGGACGAATTCGCCCGTGTGGCTATCGAGGCGGAAGATATCAATGCCTGGTTCACCTCCATGCCGTGGCGCGAGGGCGTCTCGCCGGTGCGCTGGATGCCGGAATACGAGAGCTATCTTCTGGAGCAGTGGCGCAGCGGCACGTTCGACGAAAGCTGGCGCCGCGTCGGCCTCTATATGGAAGGTTTCTACGAAACCTTCCCGGAAGTGCCCTGCGTGCTGATGTCCAGCTGGTACGATGCCTATGTAAAATCGACGCTCGATAACTACCGCGGCCTCTCCGGCAAGAAGGAACGCCCCCTGCAGCTCATCATGGGGCCGTGGCTGCATGGCAACCGTAACACCACGCTCGCCGGCGACACGTCCTTCGGTCCGACCGCACCGCTCGGCGGCAACGTCATGGAAAGCTGGCTCGCCTTCCGCCGCAACTGGTTCGATCGCTGGCTGAAGGGCAACGATAACGGCGTTTCCGAACAGCCGACCGTGCGCGCCTTCGTCATGGGCGGTGGCTCGGGTAACCGCAATGACCAGGGCCTGCTCGATCACGGCGGCCGCTGGATCGAGGCGGCAGACTGGCCGCTGCCGGGCACCGAGTTCCGCAATTTCTACATCCACGAAAACGGCTCGCTCTCCGCCGACAAGCCGAAGGCCGATATTGCCCCCTTCGTCTATGATTTCGATCCGAAGAACCCCGTGCCGACCATCGGCGGTTCGCTGACAAGCGGCCAGCCGATCTTCGAAGGCGGCGGTTTCGACCAGCGCGAGGGGAACAAGTTCTACGGTTCGAAGCACCCCGGCCTGCCGCTCTCGGCCCGCGCCGACGTGCTGTCCTTCGAGACCGAAATACTCACCGAAGACGTCGCCGTCGTCGGCCCGATCACCGTCGAGCTCTACGTCTCTTCCGATGCGCCGGATACCGATTTCACCGCCAAGCTGGTCGACGTCTATCCGCCGAGCAAGGATCATCCGACCGGCTACGCGCTCAACATCACCGACGGCATCATCCGTTGCCGCTATCGGAACTCCTTCGAAAAGCCGGAACCGATCGTCGCAGGCGAGGTTTTCAAGGTGACAATCGAGCCGTTCGCCACCGCCAACCTCTTCGCCAAGGGACATCGTATCCGGCTGGACATTTCCTCGTCCAACTTCCCGAAATACGACGTCAACCCGAACACCTATGCGCCGGAGGGCCGTGGCCGTACCACGCAGGTCGCCCGCAACACGGTGTTCTGCGATGTGGCCCGCCCCTCCGCCATCCGCTTGCCGATCGTCAGCGGCGAGGCGATGGCGGCGCTGAAGCCTTTCGGGAAATAGACGATGCCGCTCACCGTCGCCGTCATCGGCCAGATTTTGATCCACGGCTGCCTCGATCTTTCGGGCGAGGGGCAGCAGGAGGTGATGGATTTCCTGAAGGCGGATGTCGCCTTCGGCAATCTGGAAGCGACGGTGGAAACGGCCGGCGCCTGGCCGACTAAAACGAAGACGCTTCATCTGGCCTCGCCCGGAGCGCTCGCCTCGGTGCGCGACCTTGGTTTTCATGCGGTCACGCATGCCAACAACCATGCCTTCGATCTCGGCCCGCCCGGGATCGCTTCAACACGGGCTGCGGCGGAAGCCGCTGGATTACAGCTTGCCGGCAGCGGCAAGGATATCGATGCAGCAGCGACTCCGGCGATTGTTGCTCCCGCCGGAGCTTCAGGGAAATCCCTGGCGATCTTCTCCGTCGATCTCGGCCCGCAGCCGGATATCAACTACGCCTCGGCCGACCGGGCCGGCATCGCACCTCTACGGATGAAGCGCGCTGTCGCCCTGCCGCCTGCGGAATTCGAGACCCTGCAGCGGATTGTCACGACACTGGGAGATGACAAACGCAGTGCTGCCCGCGCAGCCGTCGGCTACGATGTCGGCAAGCAGCCCGAACTCGAAGCCTTCGGCACACAGATCGTGCCCGGTGACGCGATTGCCGCCCGTTGGATTGCCGACGAGCAGGATATGCAAAGGCTGGTGGACGGCATCGACGCGGCCAAGGCCATGGGCGATCTCGTCGCGGTAGCAATCCACGGCCATCACTGGGATTCGAACTGGAAGGAGCCGCCCGCTTGGCTCCTCGATCTCTGCCGCAGTCTGATCGACAATGACGCCGACCTGATCCTCGGCACCGGTGCACCGGTCATGCAGCCGATCGCCTTCCACCGTGGCAAGGCGATCATCCCTGGTCTCGGCAATTTCGTCTTCCACACCCGCCGTCCGGCGACTTATGACGAAAAACGTGTCGATGTCTGGCGCAGCGCGGCGATCCGGCTGACGCTTGCCGATGACGGAACCTGCGAAAAACTGGAACTCCTGCCGATTTCGGTCGGCCGACCTTCTGACGATACACCGTTTGGTCCTGTACCGTTGAGCGGCGCAGATGCGGACGAAATCCGCACTCGCGCTTTCTCCGACCTGTCGAAAACGGAAAAGGCGCTCGTCTCTTGAATCCTCAACAGATCCTGCCGGTAAACACGTAACCCACGCCGCGTACCGCCTTGATGAGCTGCGGGTGCTTGGCATCCAGCTCGATCTTGCGGCGCAGCCGCACGATTTGCGCGTCGATCGTGCGGTCGAAGGCTTCAAGCTGCCGCCCGCGTGTTTCGTCCATCAGGAAATCGCGGGTCAGCACCCGGCCGGGATGCTGCACGAAGGCGGCCAGCATGTCGAACTCGCCGGTCGTCAGCTCCACCTCCGTGCCGTCGCCGGACAGCAATTGCCGCCGAGATAGATTGAGCGTCCAGCCTTCGAAGCGGATGATTTTCTCGTCCGTCGGCTCGGTTTTCGACATCGAAGGCTGGCGGCGGCGCAGGATCGATTTCAGGCGCGCATGCACCTCACGCAGGTGAAACGGCTTGGCGATATAGTCGTCGGCGCCGATCTCGATGCCGATGATCCGGTCCACCACGTCGTCGCGGCCGGTCAGCATCATGATCGGGATATCGGATTGCATGCGGATTTCGCGGGCAAGGTCCAATCCGTCCTGGCCACCCGGCAAAGACAGATCGAGAAGGATGATATCAACTTCCTTAGCCTTCATCTGGCCGCGCATTTCCTGCCCGTCGGCGGCCGTGCTGACGCCGTAACCTTCGCCTTCGAAATAGCGGGTCAGCATCTGGCGAATGCGCGGATCGTCGTCGACCACGAGGATATGGGCAGCGGCGGGAGAAGACATCAGCAGAGAACCGTCGTGTTACAGTCTGTTACCAAATCGAACCAAGTTTTACTGGGTTAGCATTCGCGTGTTACCGGTAAGAGGTCAACTGCCCTCAACTGAACGGACGGGGCAAGACCATGTTTCTCACGGATTACGCGAAGGCTTTGAACACGACGGGCGCCGGCCTTTATGGCGAGCCGGATTGTCTGCACGGGCTTTTCGCAAAACAGCCCGCCGAATATCTCGCACCCGGTCAGGCGCTGTTCTTCGAAGGCGACGAGGCACGCCACATTTTCGAGGTAATCGAGGGCACTTTGCGGGTTTTCCGCATCATTTCGGACGGAAGGCGCGTCATCACCGGCTTCCTGCATGCGGGCGATATCGTCGGCGTCTCGCTGCGCAACGACTATCTCTACACCGCTGAGGCGATCACCACGGCCAAAATCCGCCGCCTGCCGCGCCGCCAGTTCGAGGCAGCTGTGGCGAGTTCGGACGGGTTGCGGCAGGATGTCTTGGCCCGCGTCTGCGACGAAATGGCCGCCGCTCAGGACCAGATGGTCCTGCTCGCGAGCAAGAGCGCCGAGGAGCGCATCTGCACCTTCTTCCAGAAGTACCTGCGGCGCGCATTGTCGGAGGGAAGCCTGCAGCCGGTCGTCGAACTGCCGATGAGCCGGCAGGACATGGCCGACTATCTCGGCCTGACGATCGAGACAGTGTCGCGCACCATCACCCGGCTGATCGGCAAGGGCGTCCTGAACGTGTTGGATCCGACCGCACGCCACTCGATCCGCATCGAACGGCCGGGAATGCTTGCACAACTCGCCGGAGACGACGATGACTGTATCGACATGCGGCGTGATTTGCAGGCTCAGGGTGAGCGGCGGCGCCACTGACCTTTGAACGGAATGTCTATGCCTGGCAGGACCCAAACCGGCACGTCCACCGACAGCCAGCTCGACGCCCTCACCATGCTGCTGGACGATGCCAACCTGATCGTCCATGGCACCGATGGCATCGTCCGCAGATGGACGACAGGCTGTGAGCGGCTTTACGGCTGGTCGAAAGACGAAGCGCTGGGCAAAGTCGTGCATGAATTGCTGGCGACGGAGTTTCCCGAGCCGGTCGAAGACATCCGCCGGCAGGTGCAGACCACTCACGCCTGGGAGGGGGAGGTGGTCCATCGCCACAGGGACGGTCACACCGTCTTCGTCGCCACCCGCTGGGTTTTAATCAACACGTCCGGTGATGGGCCTCCGATCATCATCCAGACCAACAATGATGTGACGGAGATGAAAAGGGTGCAGAACCATCTGGCCGAGCGCGAAGCGCATCTGCGCTCCATTCTGGATACCGTGCCGGAATCGATGATCGTCATCGATGAGTTCGGCAAGATTTCCTCCTTCAGCGCCGCCGCCGAGCGGCTGTTCGGTTATGCGTCAGAGGAAGTCTGCGGCCACAATGTCAGCATGCTGATGCCCAATCCGGACCGCGAGGCACATGACAGCTATATCTCCCGTTACCTGACGACCGGCGAACGCCGCATCATCGGGTATGGCCGCGTGGTGCAGGGCCAGCGCAAGGACAGGTCGGTTTTTCCGATGGAACTTGCGGTCGGCGAGGCGCAGACCAACGGCAAACGCATCTTCACCGGCTTCGTTCGCGATCTGACCAGCCGCCACAAGATCGAGGAAGAACTGCGCCAGGCCCAGAAGATGGAAGCGATCGGTCAGTTGACTGGCGGATTGGCGCATGACTTCAACAATCTGCTGACCGTCATCAGCGGTAATCTCGAAATGATCGAGGACCGCTTGAAGGATGCCGGCCTGCTGGAACTGCTGCACGAAGCGCAAGGAGCGGCGGAGGACGGCGCCAAGCTGACCGGCCAGTTGCTCGCCTTCGGTCGCCGTCAGCCGCTGCATCCAAAACTCGTCGATGTCGGCAGCCTCGTCAGCGGTTTTTCCGAACTTCTGCGCCGCACGCTCGGCGAAACCATCCAGCTGCGCACCACCGTGACCGGTGCGGCCAACGAAGCGAATGTCGATGGATCGCAGCTGCAGAACGCGCTTCTCAACCTCACGCTCAACGCTCGCGATGCCATGCCGCGCGGCGGCAAGCTGACGATCGAGATTTCCCGCGTGCGGCTGGATGTCGATTATGCGCAGATGTATCCGGACGTCCGCACCGGCGAATACGTGCTGATCGCGGTGACGGACACCGGCGAGGGCATGACCGCCGACGTGCGTGAAAAAGCCTTCGATCCCTTCTTCACCACCAAGGGCGCCGGTGCGGGCACGGGGCTTGGTCTCAGCATGGTCTATGGTTTCGCCAAACAGTCCGGCGGCCATGCGCAGCTCTATAGCGAGCTCGGGCAGGGCACGAGCGTGAGAATATTCCTCGCTGCGGCCCCACGCCACGATGGTGCGGACCAGCTCGCATCCGAGGCTGAAACGAAGCCAACCTCCATGCCCGGCGGCACGGAAAAGATCCTTGTCGTCGAAGACGATCCACGCGTGCGGCGTATCGCCGTCTCGCGATTGACGCAACTCGGTTACGAGATCGTCGAGGCGCCGAACGCAGCGGAAGCGCTGGACCGTCTCGATGAACACAATGATATCGCGCTGCTCTTCACCGATATCGTCATGCCGGGCGGCATGACCGGCGATGAACTCGCCGCCGAAGTCCGCATCCGCCGGCCCGGCATCAAAATATTGTTCACATCAGGCTATGCCGAACCCTCGATCGCCGGCCGCGAGTTGGCGCAGTCGGGCAGCTGGTTGAAGAAGCCTTATACGGCGCGGGAACTGGCGACATTGCTGCGGGAGTTGCTGGACTGAAGCCGTCTGGCCTCAAGTGTTTCCCGCCGTGAAGACCGCAAGCTGAGCCTCGAATGCGCGCTGATATGCTGGCCGTGCCTTACCCCGCGCGATATAGGCGGCGAGATTTGCGTATTCGTCCAAAAGACCGGAGCTTTCCAATCGGCGCAGCACCGTCACCATCAGGATATCGGCGGCGCTGAAGGCGCTATCGAGCCATTCGGCATCGCCAAGCCACGTGGAAAGTTCCATGAGCCGCTTGCGGATGCGTTCTTCGATCATGGCGAGGCGTTGAGAATACCAGGTCTCTTCACGCTCAAGGAAAAACGCCATCTCGCGCTCGACCACCGTCGGCTCGATCGTGCTCAGCGCCGCAAACATCCATGTAATTGCCCGCGCCCGAGCATCGGCATCATGCGGCAGCAGACCCGGATGACGCTCGGCGATATGAAACAGGATCGAACCGGTCTCGAACAGGGCGAGCCCGCCTTCCTCATAGGTCGGAATCTGCCCGAACGGTTGAAGCGCCAGATGTGCGGGCTCCTTCATCGTCTTGAATGACACAAGACGGACATCGTAGGGCTGCCCGACCTCTTCCAGCGCCCATCGAACGCGAAAGTCACGCGCCAGGCCACGGCCGCGATCCGGCGAGCTTTCAAAGGCGGTAATCGTAATCGTCATCGGAGTTCTCCCAAGCTTCATTGCTTTGAAGACGATCGAGCAGACGAGGTTCCGACATCGATCACTGAGATAGTTGCGGTATCGGACCCGTCCTTCACACTGGACGAACACCCGCCCGTCTGTCAAAAGGCGCGCGGGGCGCGACCGCCAGTAACTTTAGACTGGGTTCGGGCGGCCGATTGACGTCACGCTGCTGCCGCGAGATCACGCTGGCCGCCCCACTTAAAACAACTGATTGATTGTGATCTAGATTTGTGCAGCCGGATAAGGCAGGTTGGCCGCGATCGTTTTTGAATTTGGCTGGCGACATGAAATCCGCGACACTTTCCTACCATAGGGAATTTCCTTGGGCACCCATGAGTGGTTGGGCTGGCGCAACAACGGCTGGCTGGGTTCAGCAAAAGATGCCGAGCGGGCAGCGCAAGCGTCCCAAATCCGTCAGCCATCCCTTTCCGTTTCAAAGGAAGCTCTGGTGCCGTTTGGCTGTTCATTTTGATGGAGTGGATTTGATATTCGCAATGCCGGCAGAGCTGGATCTCTTTATCAGTGTGATGTCACAAAACCCACTGCCCTCTGGGTGGAGACTACTCAAAGGTTGGCCAAAGGGCAGACCAAACGGGCACTGGCTGTCGCGCTTGCCCAAAGAGGCGAAGCCGTGGAATTTTCGGCAAGCCATCTGCAAGTTTCTCCGAGAGAATGAAACGGTTAGGGAGTTCAGACAGTTTTATGTTGCGCAACCGGTAAAGTTCTCGTTCGAAGGTATTCACAATACCTGGCATGAAGCGCAGTTGGAGTGGAGGCAACAGAGCGGCCATTCTGTTCCTCGTTTCCTCCGCATTTTCTAGGCCGCCTTGCTGAATTTCCGACCGTTGACAGCCAGATAGGCGTCAAAACTTGACGCCACTGCCCGCACGATGAAGCGATGCTTTTCCGAAACACGCACAACACCATCGCGAACGTCTACAAGCCCGTCCTCTTCCAGCTGTCGCAGTCGTGTATTGTCCCTGAGAAGCATCTCCTCCCCAAAGCCATGCCTTGCTGCAATCCCGCGTACATCGGCGGAGAAGTCGCACATCAGCCGCTCGATAACCTCGCCGCGAAAACGATCCTCTGCCGTCGTGGCGCAGAGTTTGGCAACCGGCAGCTCACCGGTCCCGACCTTGGCTTCATAAAGCCCGATCGGGATTTCGTTCTGCGTATAGCCGCCATAGAATCTACCGATCGAGGAGGCGCCGATGCCGATCAGGGTTTCGCAGGCGTCGGTCGTGTAACCTTGAAAATTCCGGTGCAGCCGACCCTCAGCCTGGGCGAGCGCCATTTTATCATCGGGCAAGGCAAAGTGATCGAGGCCGATGGCCCGGTAGCCGGCAGTGATGAGCGCTTCAGCCATGGCTTCCGCCTGCCGATAACGCTCCTGCGCATTCGGAAGCGCGTCTTCGTCGATCATCCGCTGATGCTTCTTGAAACCCGGCACATGTGCATAACCGAAGACCGAAATACGATCCGGCTGCATGGCGACGGTCGTGGCGATCGTTTCCAGACAGGATTCGACCGTCTGTTCCGGCAGGCCATAGATCAGGTCGAAATTGATGCCGACGACACCGGCGCGGCGCAGGTTGCTGACCGTATCCATGGTCATTTCCGCACTCTGGATGCGGTTGATCGCCTTCTGCACCACGGGATCGAAGCTCTGTACGCCGAGGCTGGCGCGGGTGACGCCTGAAGCACCCAGCACTGCCGCCATCTCCGCGGTCAGCGTCCGCGGGTCGATCTCGACGGCGATATTCGGCTTCTCCACAAAGCCCAGTCGATCCTGCATCACATAAAGCAGGCCGACAAATTGTTCCGGGTGGAGAATGGTCGGTGTGCCGCCGCCGAAATGGAGTTCAGAAACAGAGAAACTGCGGCCGCGCTGTTCGGCCAGGAGCTCGATCTCCCTATGCATCGCCGCGACATAGGTGTCGATCGGCTTCTGCTGGCGGGTGATCGTCGTATGACAGCCGCAATACCAGCACATTGCCCGACAGAAGGGCACATGCACGTAAAGCGAGGTCGGCTGCCCGGCCGGAATGTTGCTCAGCCAGGTGCGGTGCAGAGCCGGATCGAATTCACCGGTGAAATTCGGCACCGTCGGATAGCTGGTATAGCGCGGCAGGCGGGCGTCGCCATATTTCTCGACGATGGCCTTTTCGGCGGCGGCTTGGGGCATGGCAGAATCCTTCTCGGGCATGATGTCCCGACACTATCGCTGGCCGCTGGGCGGGTGTTTGTTCGAAATCAATCGATCACTGTTCGGGCGGGTCGTCGCGCAGCACCCGCCAGGATGCGCCTTCCAGATCGTCGTACTGGCCGCTTTTCAGCGACCAGAGAAAGGCGAAAAGACCCAGCCCCCCGAGAAACAGGGCGATCGGGATGAGGTAGATCAGCATGTTCATGCGACACGAGCCTCCTGCGGCACCGGCCGCTCGGCTTCGGTAAGCGTCGGCTTTTCCAGCACGGCCAGCCGGCTCAGCCGAAGCGCATTGGCGACAACCAGTATCGACGAGGTCGACATCGCGACGGCGGCGATCAAAGGCGTGGCGTAACCGGCAAGCGCGATCGGTACGGCGATGATGTTGTATCCGATCGCAAGCGCGAAATTCTCGCGGATCAACCGTCCGGCGCGGCGCGAGATATCGATTGCGACAGGCACCGCTTCGAGGCTGTCATGCATGAACACGAAATCCGCCGCCTGCCTTCCGATATCGGCCGCTGTTGCCGGCGCGATCGACACATGGGCGGCGGCCAGTGCGGGCGCATCGTTGACGCCGTCCCCGACCATCAGCACCTTGTGGCCGGTGGCGGCCAACGAGGCGCAGGCCTCGGCCTTTTCTTTCGGCGAAAGCTCGGCCTTCCAGTTGTTGAGGCCGAGACGGATAGCAAGGTCTGCCACGACACGGGTCCGGTCGCCGGAAAGGATGCCGGTGTGGAAGCCTTGCGCGCCGAGTGATGTAATCGAAGTCGAAGTGCCGGGCCGAAGCACATCGTCGAAACTGAAGGTGGCGATCTCCCGACCATCAAGCGAGAGAACTGTCTCCGAGACCGTGTTGCCCGGATTTCCGGGCTCGATCCCCGGCAACGCAAAACGTCGGTTGCCGAGCCGGTAGACGCCCTTCGGCGTCACCGTTTCCAGCCCGCATCCGGGAGTTTCGGTCACCGTCTCGAAGATCTCGACCGGACCCGAGACCGCATGCGCGAGGGCTTGCGAAAGCGGGTGGCGCGAATGCACGGCGAGCCCTGCAGCCAACGCCAGATCCTTGCGGCTGAACTTCTCCATATCCAGCAGCCGAGGCCGGCCGAGCGTCAGCGTTCCGGTCTTGTCGAACAGCACCGTATCGATCTCGGCAAGCCGCTCCATCGCGGAGCCATCCTTGACCATGATGCCGTTCCGGAACAGCCGTCCGGCCGCCACGACCTGCACCACCGGTACGGCAAGCCCGAGCGCACAGGGGCAGGTGATGATCAGTACCGCGATGGCGATCAGCATCGCCTGCTTCCAGTCGCCACCGAAGATGCCCCAGGACACGAAGGCGGTGAGCGCCAGAAAATGTACGGCCGGCGAATAGATTTGCGCCGCCCGGTCGGCGATCCTGCGATACCGCGCCCGCCCGCCTTCTGCGGCTTCCATCAGCGCGATGACTTCCGAGAGGAACGAGTCCCTTGCGGCTGCCGTGGCGCGCAGCAACAGCGAGCCGGTGAGACTGAGCGTTCCGGCCTGCACCGCGTCTCCCGCCTTCACCGGGCGTGGCGCGCTCTCGCCGTTGACGATCGAGACGTCCAGATCGCTGGCGCCGCTTTCGATCACACCGTCCACCGGCACCCGTTCACCGGCAGCGATTGCAATTCGGTCACCGGGTTTGACCTCCTCCACCAACCGATATTCGCGCGAGTCATCCGCCGCGACCACCATCGCGCCGCGCGGCGACAATCGAGCGAGCCCGCTGATTGCGGCCCGCGCCCGGTCACGCATGACGTGATCCAGCGTGCGGCCGATCAGCAGGAAGAAGAGCAGAGACACGGTCGCATCGAACCACGCGTGTTCGCCATGATGGATCGTCTCCCAGAGCGATACGACATAGGAAAGCGTGATGGCGAGCGCGATCGGCACATCCATATTGGTGCGCCCGCGCTTCAGCACGGTCCAGGCGGACTGATAGAAAAAACGGCCGCCATAGATCAGCGCCGGGGCGGCGATCATCGCCGAAATCCAGTGGAAGAGGTCGCGGGTCGCTGCATCGGCGCCGGACCAGACCGAGACGGAAAGCAGCATGATGTTCGCCGCCGCAAAACCGCACAGCGCCACAGCGCGGATCAGATCCTTCTGCAGCTTCTCTCCGGCCTCCTCGGCATTGGTGAAGAGATGAGCATCGTAGCCGGTGGCATCGACGATCGCCTTCGCAAGCAGCGCCGGATCGGTCGCACCGGCTTCCGTCTTCTCCTTCCAGACGATCGAGACGCGGCGGGTCGAGAGGTTGACGCGCGCCCGCTCCACCGCCGGCAGCATGTTCAAAGTACCTTCGATCGCGGAGATGCAGGCGCCGCAATGCACCTGCGGCACGCTCAGATCCGTCTGCAGCAATCCGTCACCGACGGTGCGGCTGGAGAGCAGCAGCTCTTCCGACGAGGGCAGCGGATGACCAGACGAGCCTTCGGCTCCGGGCGCACAGCAGCTCATTCCTGCCCCCTCAGCACCGCGACCCGTTCTGCCTGGTGAAGAATGCGTTTGCCGTCCTTCATCGCACTGGCATCGACGATCCAGTGTCCGGGCAGAACCTGATGCGTCGTGCCGAACACGCCTTTGGAGATCGGGGTCAGATCGAGTTCGAAATCCTGATGTTCGCCCACCGGTCGCTTGAATTTCAGCACCAGCGTATCGGCTTCGACCAACCCGTTTTTCGGGTGGCGGATTTCGTAGCGGATGTCGGAACCGTGCATGGTGAGCACGCCCGTGACGCCGCTGGCGGTCAGCGCGCGGGCCTCTGCCGCCTTGCCGTTGAACTGCTGGCTGGCGACATAGGTGTTTTCCGCCACCAGCCCGCTCCAGCTGTGGATGGCGTTATAGGCCATATAGAAATTGACCGAGATGATGGTGCCGAAGAACAGCACCATGACGCCCATCATGTGCCAGCCCGTGAAGGTGCCAGCGAACTTGAAAGACTTGGCCCGGCCCGAATTGATATGATCCGTATCGATATGCGTCATGTTCAGCTCACTTTCTGGGGCCAGGCGTGTTGAAGACGGCCGGGTGGCTGTCCTTTTCGTGGCTCGATCGGTCTTCGGCGATGAAACGAAAATCGGTGGCCTCGGCGGAGATGGCATCCTTCGGCAGGGTGACGAAAACCTTCAGCGCCAGCGTCTTGTCCGGCTCGACCTGGATGGCGAACAGCCGGCCCGGCAGGTCGGTGACGCCGGTGATCTTCATGGTCGCTTCCGGCAGGCCTTCCATGGAGAGAAGGATGGTGCGCGGTTCGGGGATCATGTTGAGCAACCGCACGGTAAAGCCGTTGCGGATCGAACCATCGGACTCCAGCACGAATTGCGGATTGCGATCGTGCAGCACATTCACTTCCAGCCGGTCGCGGGAAAGAAGGGCATAAACGAGGCCGAGACCCACCAGCGCCCAGACGCCGAAATAGAGAAGCGTGCGGAAGCGCAGGATTATCTTCCAGTTGAAGTGCCGCATGGCGTCGATGAACGAGCCGTCCGTATTGCGCACCTTGCCGGGATCGATCGCCGTCGTGCCGCCGCTGGTGGCGATGTACATATTGTGATCGTATTCTTCGAGCGTTGCATAGGCGATCAGCCCTCGCGGCTTGCCGATCTTGTCCATCACGCTGTCGCAGGCATCGATGCAGAGCGCGCAGGTGATGCAGGCCAGCTGCTGCCCGTCTCGGATGTCGATTCCCATGGGACAGACCGCGACGCAGGCATTGCAATCGACGCAATCGCCGACCGGCTGGCCGGTCGCAGCCGCCTTCTTCGCATGCCGGCTGCGCGGTTCGCCGCGCCAGTCGTTATAGGTCACGACAAGCGAATGTTCATCCAGCATGGCGCCCTGAATGCGCGGCCAGGGGCACATGTAGATGCAGACCTGTTCGCGCATCAGCCCGCCCAGAACATAGGTCGTGGCGGTCAGCGTCGCGACGGTGGAATAGGCCACCATTGCTGCTTGTCCGGTGACGAAATCGAAGGCGAGAGACGGCGCATCGGCGAAGTAAAAGATCCAGGCGCCACCGGTCGCCACCGCGATCAGCAGCCAGATCGAGTGTTTGACGACCCGCTTCCACAGTTTGCCGAACGACCACGGCGCCGCATCGAGCTTGATGCGGGCATTGCGGTCCCCCTCGATGAAATGTTCGACGGCCAGGAAGAGATCCACCCAGACCGTCTGCGGACAGGCATACCCACACCAGGCCCGGCCGACCGCCGAGGTCACCAGGAACAGTCCGAACCCCGCCATGACCAGCAGGCCGGCAACAAAGAAGAATTCCTGCGGCCAGATTTCGATGAAAAAGAAATAGAACCGCCGCCCGGCGAGATCGACCAGTACCGCCTGATCCGGCGCAAACGGCCCGCGATCCCAGCGTACCCAGGGCGTCAGGTAATAAATGCCGAGCGTGATCAGCATCACCAGCCACTTGAACCGGCGAAACTGGCCTTCAGCCTTTTTGGGAAATATCTTTTTGCGTTTTTCGTAAAGCGGCTGATGCGGCTTGCCGGGCGGATGCGCGGACTGAACGTCGATGCGCTCGACCGACGAGCCGTTCTGTTCCAAATGCGAGGCGGTATAAAGGTTCATGGGACGATATCCTTAGGTCCCATATTTTCGCATCACGGCAGGTGTGAGCCGTTGATCAAGGTCAACCGACCGGGGCGTCGGGCTGCGGCATTCTGGCGGTGAGACGTGAAATGCATTATTTTTAATAGGGCCAAGGAGAGGATTATGGGTCTGCATAAAATAGTGATCGAAGTCGATGATAAGCTCTTGGCAAAGATCGACCGTATGGCGGCCCTTTGGGGTCTCTCCCGCTCCGAAGCTGTTGTGCGGATGCTGGAGGAGGCTTTTGCTGCAGAAGATGCATTGAACAGCAAAGGCCTGCAGGACCCGGATAATGGGCGTTGAGATTGGATGAAAATCGACCGGGGCATTCGCACCCCGGCCGGTATCGAGCTTCGTTACCTTACAGCGAGTGAATGATCACTCCCCGCCACCCAGCGAGTGGATGTAGACCGCAAGCTGCTTGACCGCGACGTCGCCAAGCCGGGCGTTCCAGGCCGGCATCACGCCGTGGCGTGGCGCGAGAATTTGTCGAGCGATGCCGGCTTCGCCATCGACTTTCAGCCAGATGGCGTCGGCGAGATCGGGAGCGCCCATGTCGCGATTGCCCTCAGCCTTTTCGCCGTGGCACGAGGCACAGTTGTCGGCGAAAAGCTGCTTGCCGGGGGTGGCCATGGCCGGGTCGCGGGGTGTGCCCGTGAGGCTCACCACATAGGCGGCGATCTCGCGGACCTCGTTCGGTTTCAGCATGTCGGCGAACGCCGGCATTTCCGAGATGCGGGTTTCCGGATCGGCGGGATCGCGGATGCCGTGGGCAACCGTTTGGTAGATCTGATCGAGATTGCCGCCCCAGAGCCAGTCGTTATCGTTGAGGTTCGGATAGCCCTGGCCGCCAGCAGCACCGCTGCCGTGGCATGGCGTGCAGTTGACGCGGAAGGCTGCCGCACCGGCGGCGGTCGCGAATTGCGACAGCTGCGGATCGGCAGCGATCTCCTGTAGCGACGAGGCGGTGATCTTCTCCACCACCGCGCTCTGCGCCACCTTGGCGGCATTCATGTCCGCCGCGAATTCGGCGCGGCTCGAAAAGCCGAGCACGCCGCGGGTTGCGTCATTGATCAGCGGCCAGGCCGGGTAGAGTACGCAATAACCGATTGCCCAGATGATGGTGGCGTAGAAGCACAGCACCCACCAGCGCGGCATCGGGTTGTTCAGCTCACGGATGCCGTCCCATTCGTGGCCGGTGGTTTCGACGCCGCTGACTTCGTCGATATGCCCATTGGGTGTAAGTTGATCCGCCATGATCAGTCCTCCTTCAGGGGGATCTGTGCAGCCTCGTCGGCAGAGGCTTTTCCGCCGGGGCGCAGGGTGAAGACGAGAACGCCGAGGAAGAACAGGGTCATGGCAAGCAGACCCCAGCTGTCGGCGAAGTGGCGCATGGCCGTGTAGAATTCCATGTCCTTGACCTCCTCAACGGTAACCGGCGGCATCGTCATAGGTCGAGAAATCGACCAGCGTGCCGAGCATCTGCAGATAAGCGACCAGCGCATCCATTTCGGTGAGCTTCGTCGCATCGCCGTCGAAATCACCGACCTTCGCCTTCGGGTAGCGAGCCAGAAGTGCTGATGTATCGGCGTTCGGGTCCGCCTGGGCGGTAAGGTCCGCCTTGGCGCTGGCGATCATCTCGTCCGTATAGGGCACACCGACCGAGCGGTTCGCTTTCAGGTCCATGGAGACGTCGGTGATCTTGAGTGGCGTTTCCTTGAGGAAGGCGTAGCTCGGCATCACCGATTCCGGCACGACGTCGCGCGGTTCGGTCAGGTGCTGCACGTGCCATTCGTTGGAATAACGATCGCCGACGCGGGCAAGGTCCGGGCCAGTCCGCTTCGAACCCCACTGGAAGGAATGATCGTACATGCTTTCCGCCGCCAGGCTGTAATGCCCGTAGCGCTCCACTTCGTCGCGGAAGGGGCGGATCATCTGGCTGTGACAGACGTAACAGCCTTCACGGACATAGATGTTGCGTCCAGCAAGCTCGAGCGGCGAGTAAGGCCGCATGCCTTCCACCTTCTCGATCGTGTTCTGCAGGTAGAAGAGCGGGGCGATCTCCACGATGCCGCCGATCGAGACGACGAGCAGCGAACCGACCAGCAAAAGCGTGGCATTGCGTTCGATGTAGTGGTGTTTGTCGAGAATAGACATGGTCGAACCTCCTTACTCGGCCGGCTGCAGGGCAGGCGACTTCGAGGGTGCCTTGGGCAGCGAGCCGCCGATCGGTGCCTCGTCGCGCTGATGGCCGAGGATGGTCATGGTGATGTTGAAGGCCATGATGAGCGCGCCGGCGAGGTAAAGCCCACCGCCGATGGCGCGCAGCACGTAATAGGGCAGCATGGCCGCGACGGTTTCCGCGAACGAATAGACGAGGAAACCCTGGTCGTCGTACTCGCGCCACATCAGGCCCTGCTGCACGCCGGCGACCCACATGACCGCGGCGTAGACGACGATGCCGAGCGTGGCGAGCCAGAAGTGCCAGTTGACCATGCGGACCGAATAGAGCCGCTCGCGGTTCCACAGTTTTGGCACCATGAAATAGAGCGCACCGAAGGTGATCAGGCCATTCCAGCCGAGCGCACCGGAATGCACGTGGCCGATCGTCCAGTCGGTATAGTGGCTGAGCGAGTTGACGGCCTTGATCGACATCATCGGCCCTTCGAAGGTCGCCATGCCGTAGAAGGCGACGGCCATGATCATCATGCGGACGATCGGGTCGGTGCGGATCTTGTCCCAGGCGCCGGAAAGCGTCATCAGGCCGTTGATCATGCCGCCCCACGAAGGCATCCACAGCATGATCGAGAACACCATGCCGAGTGTCTGCGCCCAGTCGGGCAGGGCGGTGTAGTGCAGGTGGTGGGGGCCGGCCCAGATATACATGAAGATCAGCGCCCAGAAGTGGATGATCGACAGCCGGTAGGAATAGACCGGGCGGTTCACCTGCTTGGGGATGAAGTAATACATCATGCCGAGGAAGCCGGCGGTGAGGAAGAAGCCGACCGCGTTATGGCCATACCACCACTGGGTCAGCGCATCCTGCACGCCCGAGAAGGCCGAGTAGCTTTTGACGCCGAGGAACGAGGCAGGGATCGCCAGGTTGTTCACCACATGCAGCATCGCGATCGTCACGATGAAGCCGAGGTAGAACCAGTTCGCCACATAGATATGCGGCTCGCGGCGCTTGATG
This sequence comes from Neorhizobium populisoli, assembly GCF_019430945.1. Lineage (GTDB taxonomy): Bacteria > Pseudomonadota > Alphaproteobacteria > Rhizobiales > Rhizobiaceae > Neorhizobium > Neorhizobium populisoli. The sequence continues at coordinate 26,051 of NZ_JAHYCB010000002.1, forward strand.
ATCGTGCCTAGGAAGACCACGAGATAAGCGACCCAGACGATCGTCAGCCAGATATCGACATACCATTCCGGCTCCGCATATTCGCGGCTCTGGGTAATGCCGAGCAGATAACCGGTCGCCGCCATGATGATGAAGAGCTGGTAGCCCCAGAACACGAACCACGCGAGATTGCCGCCGAACAGGCGCGCCCGACAGGTGCGCTGGACCACATAGAACGAGGTCGCCAGAAGTGCATTGCCGCCGAAGGCGAAAATGACGCCGGACGTGTGCAGCGGCCGCATGCGCCCGAAATTGAACCAAGGCTCGATATTGAGATCGGGGAAGGCCAGCTGCAGCGCAATGACCACGCCGACAAGAAATCCGACGATCCCCCAGAACATCGTGGCGACGGTGCCGTAGCGGATCACCTCGTCGAAATATTCCGACTGTTTTGCCGCAATCTGAGCCGGGGTTGGCGGCGTGAAGGAGATGCGGCGCATCAGCAGGATCGTGCTGATCAGCAGCGTGAAGAACAGCACCCACATATGGGCCTGAAACAGGCTGTCATGCGCAAAGGCCGCCCCCAGCAGAGCCAGGAAGGTGCCGATCGCCAGCCAGATGGTCTCGGAGACGTAATTCATGGTCTTGAGCCTCACAGCGCGAACGCGCTGCCGGTTGAAGGATTGTGACCATGATGGGGTGACACAGGGGGAGCGTGAGGCGTTTGACCTGCGTCAACGGGGAGGGTGTCGGGTGTTGGTAAGGTGAGGTTAACCGCTAATGTTGGAGCGCGGCACACCCCCCTCTGCCCTGCCGGGCATCTCCCCCACAAGGAGGGAGATTACAAGAGGCACGCTCCTCACCGCACATTAAACGTTGCGGCACTGAGCAAGATTAGTTGCCTGGGGAAACCGGTGCGCCCAGCCAATCTCCCTCCTTGTGGGGGAGATGCCCGGGAGGGCAGAGGGGGGTACCCCACGCTCCAACTCAAAATTGGAAGTCTCCTCAATCCTCCGGATCAAGAATGCAGCACTGCTCCGGCACAGGCGTCAGCATCGCTCTCGTCCCTGCCTCCAGCGGATCTGACAGCGCACCGTTGGCGGTTATCTCCCCCGCCGCCGTCTGGCACTTGTACTGATACGCCCGCCCGAGATACGTCCGTGTCCCAAGCGTCGCCGGAATACCCTCACCGTCGCGGCGCACCGTCAGGCCATCCGCTCGGCTCGCCAGCACGAAATCGTCCTTGATCGCCCCGAACACATCTTGCGACAGATGCAGCTTTGTCCCGCCGATGGCCTCCGCCGTCACCACCGCTCCATCGCGGCCGGTCACCTTCATGCGGATCAGGTTCTCGAACCCGACGAACCGCGCCACGAAGGCATTGGCCGGCTTGCGATACAGCATTTCCGGCGTATCGAGCTGCAGGATGCGGCCGGCATTCATGATGGCCACGCGGTCGGAGATCGAGAACGCCTCTTCCTGATCGTGGGTGACATAAAGCGAGGTCGTGCCGTTCGCCCGCTGCAGCTGGCGGATTTCGACGCGCATGTCGATGCGCAGCTTGGCATCGAGGTTGGACAGCGGCTCATCGAACATCAGGAGCGGCGGCTCGATAACGAGGGCGCGGGCGAGCGCGACGCGCTGCTTTTGACCACCGGACAATGCCGAGGGCAGGCGGTCGGCAAGCGGCGCGAGGCCGACGCGTTCCAGCATCGCCATGGCCCGCTTCACCCGGTCCGGCTTGGCGATAGTGCGCTGCTTGAGGCCGAAGGCGACATTGTCCAGCACGGTCAGATGCGGGAAGAGTGCGTAGTTCTGGAACACGAGCCCGATATCGCGGGCATGCGCAGGTAATGTCGTCAGGTCGCGGTCTCCGAGCCGCACGCGGCCGGCGGTCGGCTGCAGAAATCCGGCGACGATGCGAAGCGTCGTGGTCTTGCCGCAGCCGGAAGAACCGAGCAGCGAGACCAGTTCACCGGCGGCGACGGAGATGGAGAGATCCTTCAGAACTTGCGTGGTGCCGTAATGGGCCGAGAGGTTTTCAATAGTCAGGGATACGGTCACGAGAAACCTATTTGGTCAGGAATGTGAGGCCGAGCGTCGCTTCGACGATGGCCATGACGCCGACGGTTACCAGCATCAGCAGCACGGAAACGGACGCGATCGTCGGATCGAAGAACTGTTCCATATGCGCGAGAATCTGGATCGGCAGCGTGGAAATGCCGGGTCCCGTCAGGAAGACGGAGACAGAGACGTCGTTGATCGAGGTGATGAAGGCGAGGATGAAGGCGGCGATGACGCCGGCCTGGATATTTGGCAGCACTACCGTCATGAAGGTTTTCAGCGGCGGGCAACCGAGGCTCATGGCCGCTTCCTCGATCGAGAAGTCGAAGGACGCGAGGCTCGCGCCGACCACCCGCACCGAATAGGGCAGGACGAGCAGCGCGTGGCCGAGAATGAGGCTTGGGAAAACCGGCAGGCCGGCGGCAATGGTGATCGATTTCAGGAGCGAAAAGCCGAAGACGATTTCCGGTACCAGGATCGGCAGTACGAACAGCGTCGAAAGCCAGCGCGGCAACTCCACCCTGTAGCGGTTCAGCGCATAGGCAGCCGGAATGCCGATCAGCAGCGAAAGGCCGGTGCCGAGAAAAGCAACCTGCAGGCTGGTGATCGCCGTGCGCCGAAACGCCTCGATCTGGAAGATATTGGCGAACCAGCGCAGGCTCAGCCCCTGCGGCGGAAAGGTAAGGTAGGTCGTGTCGCTCAGCGATGCACCGATGATGATGACGAGCGGCGCAAGCAGGAAGAGGAAGACGAGGGCGGCAAAGGCGCCGAGGACGGGATGAATGCGTGTCGGCATCTTACACCGCCATCGGGTTCAGCCGGCGCGCGATCCGGCTCATGATGGAAACGACGGCGATGGTGATGACCACCATGATCGCCGCAACGGTGGAGGCGCCGACCCAGTCGAAGGTCACCATGGCGCGCTGGTAAAGGAATGTACCCATCATCATCTGCTTTTCGCCGCCAAGCAGCTGCGGCGTAGCGTAGGAGGTGAAACTGCCGGTAAAGACCAGCACCGCGCCGACAATGAGGCCGGGTGTGGCAAGAGGCAGGATGACCTGGAAAAAGGTGGGGATCGGCCTGGCGCCCAGCGAGGCGGAGGCCTCGATCAGGTCGCGCGGAATGCCTTCCAGCACGCCGGTCAAGGTGAGGATCATCAGCGGCACGAAGAGATAGACCATCGCGACGATGACCGAGCCTTCGGTGTAGAGCATGGAAAGCGGCTCGTTGATGATGCCGATCGACATCAGCGTGTCGTTGATGATGCCGTTCTTGCCGAGGATGATTAGCCAGGCGAAGGATCGGACGACGACGCCGGTCAAAAGCGGGAAGACCGCGGCGATGATCATGATGCTCTTCAGCCGGCCGGGCATCTGGGCGATGACATAAGCGGTGATGAAGCCGATCACGAGCGACAGCGCCGTGGTGATCAGTGCCACTTCCAGCGTGCGCCACAGCACGGCGCGGCGGAAACCGCTGTTGAAGAAGGCGGCATAGGTGGAAAACGCCCCCTTGGCCTCGCCGAACGTGGTGGCGATGGTGAGGGTCACGGGGATGATCAGCAGCACCGTGACGGCGATCGTCGCGGGTAGCGGCAGGCCCCATTTGGCGAGTTTGGTCATTGGTTTGTTATCTCATGTAGTGGGCTTGGCCCCCTCATCCGGCCCTTCGGGCCACCTTCTCCCCGAGGGGAGAAGGTGAGGTGCCGCACCGTCTCTATTCCCTCCTCTCCCTATCGGGGAGAGGGTGGCCGAGCAAAGCGGAGGCCGGGTGAGGGGGCTCCGGGCTCTGATCTTGCTCAGTGGCAACTGCCACCCTTACTTCCCAAACACCTCATTCCACTGATCGATCCACTCGGTCTTCGCCGCATTCATCTTCGAATAGCTGATCAGGCTGAGGCTTCCGACCTGCTCGGCGCCATAGGTCCAGATCTTCGCCTGTTCCGGAGTCAGCACCACCTTGGTGTTGATCGGCGCATCGACGCCCTGTTCGGCTTCCTTCTGCTGCACGTCCTTCGACAGGATGAAGTCGATGAACTTGTAGGCGAGGTCGAGGTTTTCGGTGCCCTTGGAAATGTTGATCGTGTTGACCGTGGCGATATCGCCTTCCTTGAGCTTGGCCCAGGTCATGGTCTTCACCGCGGCCTGCATGGAAGCGAGCGTGAAATCCTGCGCCATGGCGACGCGCACTTCGCCGGTTGAAATGAGGTTCACCAGTTCGGAACCGGTATTGTAATTCTTGACGATGTTCGGCTTCAGCGCCTCGACGGCGGCGAAGGTCTTTTCCGTGTCGGCATAGGGATCGACGCCAGCATGTTTGCCGGCTTGGATGACGGCCATCGGGCCGGCCGTGGTGGTGATACCCGGCAGCGAGACGGCGCTCTTCAGGTCCGGACGCCACAGGTCGTTCCACGACGTGACCGGCGGGTTGACCTTGGCGGAATCGTAAACCAAGCCGACGCGGCCGATCGTGTAGGCCGGGCCATACTTGCCCTGCGGCGCGCGGCCGAGTTCGTAGATCTCGGCAAGGTTCGGGATCTTCGACGGGTCGATCTCCTTGAACATGCCCTGCTCGATGCCCTGCTGCGAGAAGCTGTCGGAGAGGTAGACGACATCGACGCCCTTGCCGTCGCGGAGCTTCAGCTTGTTCAGGCGGTCGGCATTGTTGCCGGTCTCGAACACGATGTTGCAGTCGCAAATCTTCTTGAACGGCTCGATGATGTTGGCGTTCATCTTCTCGCCGTTATACCCCCACCAGGAAATGGTGAAGGTTTTCGACTGGGCGCTGGCCGTCGCGGCACCACCGAGAGAAGCGAGCAGGGCGAGGGTTGCCATTTGGGTGAAGCGAGCGGCTTTCATGAGCCATGTCCTTTGCGAGAGAGCGGCGTTGATCCGGCTCCGGGCGTCCCCCCGGATTTGAGGGGATACTATTTTTTGAACCGCCCCGTCGCAAGCTCAATAATTGGGCATTCGCGAATTTGAACAGGAGATGCGGTTGCTTTACAGACAGGGTGCCTGACTTTAGTTTCCGGCCATCCGAACTTTCGAAAGCATGCCCATGGTGACCGTGTCAGAAACCCTTCCAGACGACCTCCTGATCAACGCGAGCGACGAAGTGCGCATCCGGCAGGATCTCGTTCTGACCGCGCTGGGAAAGCGCCCGGCCGATCGGCTGCTCAGGGTCGGAAGGTTGCTGGATGTCCACAGCCGCACCTGGCTCGAAGACCAGGAAATCGTCATCAAGGGCCGCCGCATCGCCTATGTCGGCCCGGCTGGCAGCTATACGGGCGAAGTGATCGAGCGCATCCACGAGCCGAACCTTTCCGCCGTGCCGGGTTTCGGCGAGGCGCACAAGCATATCGAAAGCTCGCACCTGACGCCGGAATTCGAGGCCGCACTTGTCATGCCGCATGGCGTCACCTGGGTCTGTGAGGCAAGCCACGAATTCTCCAACGTCAACGGCGCGAAGAACCTCGAATTCTGGCTCACCGCTCGCCGTGCCGGCTCGCCGATGAAGATCTTTCCGCTGCCGGGCTCGGCCGTGCCGCCGACCGCCTATGAGTGGGGCGGCGGTCATTTCGGTTATGATGAGCAGAGGCAGTTCATGGGCGAAAGCCTGATGGTCGCCGGCCTCGACGAGGTCATGGACTGGCCTTCGATCACCGACCCCTCCAATCCATCCTATGATCGCCTCTGGGGCATGATCGGCGCGACCTTTGAACAGCGCGGTGTGGTGGAAGGCCACGGCGCCGGCCTGCGCGACTTGGCCTCGGTCAATGCCTTCGCCGCTGCTGGCCTGGCGTCGGATCACGAAGGCTGGTTCCTCGAAGAGGTTTGGCAGAAGCTGCAGCACGGCCTGTTCATCGAGCTTCGCCCGCATTCGCTGCCGGAAGTCATCCGCGGCCTGATCGAAAAGAACCTCGCAGACTGGTCGCAGGTCGCTTTTGTCACCGACGACCGCAGCGCCACCGATACATTGAAGATGGGCGCGACCGATTACAATGTCCGCCTCGCGATCGAAAACGGCCTTTCGCCGGAGATCGCCATCCAGTGCGTCACGCTCAACCCGGCACGGCATATGCGCCTGACGCCTTGGGTCGGCTCAATCGCGCCCGGCCGTTTTGCCGATATCGTGCTGCTCGACGATGTCGAAAAGCTCTCCATCGCCAAGGTATGGGCCGATGGACGTCCGGTCTCCAAGGGCAAGAAGTTTACCGGCTCATTGCCGAAGATCGACTGGCCGGACTGGGCGACACAGACGGTGACGATCGACCGCGAAGTCGCCGCCGCCGATTTCCGCATCGAGGCGCCCGCCGGTCGCGAGACTGCCAATGCAGCGCTGCTCCGTCCCTTCCACTGGTCGGACGATTTCATCACCATGGAACTGCCGGTGGCCGATGGCGCCGTGCAGCGCGATCACGACCGCAATGTCACGAAATTCTCGATCGTCGATCGGTTTTCCGGTCAGGCGAAGGTTTCAAAGATGTTCTGGCTCGGCACCGGGCCGCGCACGCCGGATACCGCTCTGGGCTCGACGCTCGGTCATGACAAGCACAATATCTGGGTCGTCGGCTCCTCGGACGAGGCCATGGCCATGGTCGCCAACGAGCTGAAGTCACAGCAGGGCGGCTGGGTTCTGGTTTCGGGTGGCAAGGTTCTGGCCCGCGTGCATTACGAGGTCGGTGGCCTGATGACGGCCCGGCCGGCGGAAGAGCTGGATGCCGAGATGCAGGCGCTCTACAAGGCCGGCGAAGCGATCGACTGGATGTATGAACCGACATTTTCGCCACGCTGGTGGCCGGGTTTCCCCGAGCGCCTGTCGTTTGCAACGCTCACCTGCTCGCCCTGGCGCTGGGTTCTCGTCGCGCCGTCCGAGCGCGCGCCGCAAGGTTTCGTCAACGTTTTGACCGGTCAGACGCATCCCATCGTCTGGTAAAGGTCCAGGATTTCAATCAAGGAAAACGAATATGCCCGAACCGACACTGTTTACGCCTTTCAAGGTCCGCAATCTCGAACTCCAGAACCGCATCGTCATCGCCCCCATGTGCCAGTATTCGGCAGAGGACGGCTGCATGACCGACTGGCACCTGATCCATCTCGGCCAGCTGGCGCTTTCCGGCGCGGCGCTGCTGACGATCGAGGCGACCGGCGTCACCCCGGATGGCCGCATCACCTATGCCGACGTTGGCCTTTATGACGACGCGACCGAGAAGGCGATGGGCCGCGTGCTGGACGGTATCCGCAAATGGTCCGATATGCCGATCGCCATCCAGCTCGCGCATGCCGGCCGCAAGGCTTCCACCGACAAGCCCTGGTTCGGCGGCAGCCAGATCGCGCCTGATCATGAGAACGGCTGGCAGACGGTTTCCGCCTCCAACATCCCCTTCAACCCGAAATACGTCGCGCCGACCGCACTCGACAAGGACGGCCTGAAGCGCATCCGCGACGGCTTCGTCGACTCCGCCAAGCGCTCTGCCCGCTTGGGCATCGCCGCGGCACAGATCCACGCAGCGCATGGCTATCTGCTCCACCAGTTCCTATCGCCTCTCTCCAACCAGCGCACCGACGAATATGGCGGCTCGCTGGAAAACCGTATGCGCTTCCCGCTCGAAGTCTTCGATGCGGTTCGCCAGGCCTTCCCGTCCGACAGCGCGGTCACGGTTCGTGTTTCGGGGACGGACTGGGTGCCCGGCGGCTGGGATATCGACCAGACCGTCGCCTTCGCGCAGAAGCTCGACGAACTGGGCTGCGACGCGATCCACGTTTCGAGCGGTGGTCTCTCCATGGAGCAGAAAATCCCGCTTGGCCCGAACTACCAGGTGCCGCTCGCCCGTGCCGTCAAGGCGGCGGTGAAGATGCCGGTGGTCGCCGTCGGCCTCATCACCGAACCGACCCAGGCGGAAGCGATCGTTTCGACGGGCGATGCGGATCTCATCGCACTCGCCCGCACAATCCTCTACGATCCCCGCTGGCCCTGGCATGCGGCAGCAGCGCTAGGCGCTACGGTCTCCGCAGCACCGCAATATCTCCGCTGCCAGCCGTCGCAGCTGAAGAGCCTGTTCAAGAGCTGACGGTCGTATGCACGGCATGGACCAGCGGTTCTTTGATCGCGGCGCGGTAGATGTCGCCCGCGACCTCATCGGCGTCGAACTCGATGTCGCGGGCGTCGGCGGCATCATCGTCGAAACGGAAGCTTACGAGCCGGATGAACCCGCCTCGCACAGCTTTCGCGGGCCGACACCGCGCACCGCCGTGATGTTCGGCCCGCCGGCTCTTGCCTATGTCTACCGGTCCTACGGCATCCATTGGTGCCTGAATTTCGTCTGCAGGCCCGGCAGCGCGGTGCTGATCCGGGCCATGCAGCCGGTTCGTGGTCTGGACGAGATGGAAAGGCGGCGCGGCCTTGCCGATCCGCTGCTCTTCTGTTCCGGGCCTGGCCGGCTGTGCCAGGCGCTCGGCGTCGGCATCGAGCACAATGGTCTGTCGCTCCTGCAGGCACCGTTCGAATTGCGCCTGCCGGACGTGCCGCCGCTGGTCGTGGTCGGCCGGCGCATCGGAATTTCCAAGGCAGTCGATCTGCCCTGGCGTTTCGGCCTGTCCGGCTCGCTGCATATCAGCAAGAAATTCACCGGCAAGGGCGGTCTCGCCCCGGCCTGACCGCGCTTTACCGGTTGCGGCCGAGCAGCGACAGAAGCCCGCCGGTCGCAAGGCCAAGCAACACGCCGCCGGCGGCCAGCAGCAGCGCATAGGACATGATGTTGTCCGAGAGCCAGTTGGCGGCGATCAGGCGGACGTTTTCCAGCGAGAAGGGCTGCGTCGGCAGGAAGCGGAACCGGCTCACCGGAATCTCCGTCAGGTCTTCCTTGCCGTCATAGACGATAATGCGGCCGCGCAGCTTGTTCCATTCCTCGCGGGGAGCAAGTGCCTGCATGCCGTCCTTCAACGCGCTTCCGTCTGGTGAGACGATCGCGGTCCACGTACCGAGCTGTGTCGGGTCGCTTTCCTGTGCGATCAGCATCTTGGCGGTCTGATCGGGCTTGTAAAGATTGTCTGTCGCCGGGGCGAAACGCAGCATGCCGAAGGACAGGTCGAAATTGTCCTTGGCCCATTCGCTGAGCGTCGCGAATTGCCGTGCGAAGAAATTGTTACCGGTGCGCTGCTGCCAGTCCTGCAGCGTCACAGAGGAAGAGGCCGCTGCCGTGGCGGGGCTGCCGGATGGGCTCCAGCTGTTGCGGGCTTCCTGGTCTATCTTCAACTGAGTGAGGATATTGGCGGGAAAATCGGAAACGGCCCCGACAAAGAGCGCGTTCGTTCCGGTAACCCGGGCTGCCGATATGGTAACGTCGATCGGCAGGATCGTATGCGAGGCCACCGACATCTTGCTGACGAAGGTTGCTGCCGCCGAAAGTGTCTGCTCGTCGATACGCCCAAGGAAGAGGGAGATCGGGTCCGCATTGGTTCGATAGGGAAAACCGGTGCCGGCCGTTGCCGCGAGATTGGGGATCTGGGCAATGCGCGCGAAATTCGGCATCTGGAACTGCGAGCTGCCGAAGATCGCAAAGCGCGCCTTGTTGTCGGCCGTTGCCCCTGGCGCGCAGACGCTGTCCTTCTGGGTGCGCAATGCCGCTTCGATGGTGATGGTGTTCACGCCCGGTTTGAAATGCTGCAGCGTCAACTTGATCGGCAGGTGGCGCAGCACGGCGCCGCCGCCCGAGGTGATCGGTACGGTCGAAGCGATATTGCCGTTGACGAAGATGTCGATATGGCTGCCCGGCTGGACATCGCCGGAATAGGCGGCGTCAAGCAGGATGCGCGCCTCGCCGTAGGCATTGGCGTAAAAGTCCGACGGCACGCCGATCGTGAAGCGGCTGCGGAACAGGCGGCCGGAAAACTCCTGACCTTCGATGCCGAGCTGGGTGAAATCGATCAGCGCATTGTTGAACAGGAACGGCGTATCGAGGCCGTGCCAGGATTGGGTCGCCAGCGTCTCACGCCTCTGGGTGGACACGCCGCCGCCCGTGGAGGCGACGAAACTGTCGATCAGGCCGTCGAGTGCTGGCCAGCTGGGGCCGGAAAGCACCAGGGCCGAATAACCGTCCGCGCCGGGATAATCGAGGAAGCTCGCCACCGCCGCATTCGCAGCCGCTGGCGGAAGGTTGGGCAGGTACGGGCGCAATTCATCGTAGGTGCCGATAAAGATTGCAAGCTCTCCCCGTTTCGGAAGTGCGCTTGGAACCTTCTCGAAGGTGAACGACTGGTTCGGCATGCCGCCCATCAGCGCCAGTCCCTGCGAAAGCCGCATCAGCACATCGGTGGCGCCAAGCTGGTCGAGAGCCGGTACGATCAGCCGAAAGCGGGTATTACCGGCATCATCGAGACCGATTGCCCTTATATCGTCCAGCCGCGCGAAACGGCTCATGTTCGCGGAGTCAAAGGACAGGAACGTGCGGGTCGGATCCACCTCCGTCCACAGCTCGAACGTCGATTCGATCGTGCAGTCGGTGCGATGGCGCTGGTTGCTTTGAAACTTGATGAGATTGATGCCGGCCTTCAGCGTGCTGGGCGGCACCTCCACGACATGATCGCTCACCTTTTCCGGCGAGTTGATCGAGCTGGCGTAGACCAAAACATCGTTGATGGTGATACGGAGGTTCGACATCTCCGGCGCAACGACGATGGCGTTCTGATAGGCGATATGCAGCTTGGACGGCGCTGCGGCCTGTTCAGGCGTCAGATAGACCGACCAGGAACGTTGCTCGGTTTCGCCATTGAGGCGCAGGCTCTTTTCGGGAACCAGATAACGGCGGGTCGAGAGCTCCGCGATCGAAGGCGCAGGTTTTGCCGGTGCCTGTCCGGCCTGCTGCACAGGGGCGGGTGCCTTGGGAGCAACCGGTACCGGTGCCTGGGCGGGCGCTGTCGACGGTGACGTCGGCGCTGGAGAAAGAGGGATTGGCGTCGCTGCCGGGGCCTGCGTCTGAACCGGAGCCGGAGCTGCAGGTCGTGCCGGTACCGCCGGAGCAGCTTGCCGAGGCGGCTGCTGTGCAGGCTGTTGGACCTGCGGTGCGGCCGGCTGAGCAGGCGATGATGCGGGCGGCAGGTTATCCCGCGCCCGCTCCTCGTTCATGCTGAACGGAGCGGACGACTGGCCGGCGGCCAGGCCGGCGGAAAGAAGCAGAATGCCAAGGACGAGCGCTTTTTTCATCATGCCCTCCTATTTTTGCGCGGGAACGCTGTCGCGTCCCATGGTACGGACCAGATAGGACAGGCCGCGCGCCGTCTGATAGATGGCAAGCCCCAGGAACCAGAGCGTTCCGCCGAGCAGGCCGGGATTCTTGCGTCGGGAAACCTGGAACTGCGTCCATAGAGCCGAATTGGCAAACATCAGATCGGCGATCAGCCGATGATCGACGGCCTTTTCCGGCATATAGCGGCAGCCGATCGAGCTGACATCGCCGGTCGTCTCGAAATTGCGGATTTCGACCGGCAGGTCGCTCACCGGCAGATCGCTATAGGGCTGGAAGCGCAGGACGGCGGTCTTCTCGACCGAGAGTTCCTTGAAACCCTCTGTATAAACCTGAACCGCTGCGCCATGCACCGAAACGTCCTCGATCGTCGCCGTGAACCACTTGTCGCCAATGCCGAACTCGCAGCGCCGGCTGACCTTGATGCGCCGGGAGGCCTGCCGTTCTCCGCGTTCGGAAACGACGCCGAGCGCGCAGCCGGCCAGGATGATGTTGAGGAGGTTCCAGCCGCCGACGACCAGCGTCACGTCCGCCTTGTAGGGTTCGGCATAGACACGGTAGACGCTGATCGCGAAAGCGACGATGAGCACGAAGAAGATGACGAAGAAGGGCCGGCTGATTTCCGACAATCGGCTCACCGCGACCGACTCGTCCTTTGCCGTCACCTTGAAGGTCGGCTTTCGCGGATTGAGCATGACCGACACCACGGCGGGCAACAGATGCACCGTCTGGACATATTCGTAGAGCTCGGAAATCCAGGGCCAGCGGAACGATCCGTAGAGATAGTTCTGCATCATCAGGTTGGTGACCATATAGGCCAGCGAATAGACCATGAATTCGCCGCCGGAAGACATGAAGATTTCCAGGTCGAAGAACAGATAGAAGAGCGGTGCGAACAGGAAGATCGTCCGCGGGAACGGAAAGAGCCAGAACAGCGTCGACGACATGTAGCAGAGGCGTTGCGGCAGCGAGAGACCGCGTTTCAGCGGCGGGAAGCGGAAGCGCAGGATCTGCATCATGCCCTGCGCCCAGCGGCTGCGCTGGCCGATGAAGCTCGCGAATGTCGCAGGCTGCAGGCCGGCGATCAACGGCCGGTCGAGGTAGAGGCTATGCCAGCCGGAGCTGTGCAGGTCGAGTGCCGTTTCACAGTCCTCGGTAATGCTGACGCCGGAAAAGCCGTTGGACTGTTCCAGCGCCTTGCGGTTCAGAACAGCAGCCGATCCGCAGAAGAAGGCTGCATCCCACTTGTCGAGGCCGCGCTGGATGATGCCGTAGAACATCTCGTTCTCGCTCGGCATTCTTTCGAACGTGCGCAGGTTGCGCTCGACGGGGTCGGGATTGAGGAAGAAATGGGGTGTCTGGACGAGGAAGAGTTTCGGATCCTCGTCGAAATAGCCGGTCGTTTCGAGCAGAAAATCGCGCGTCGGCGCGTGGTCGGCGTCGAAAACCGCCACCAGCGAGCCGGTCGAGTGTTTCAGGCCGTTATTGAGATTACCGGCCTTGGCATGTTCGTTCTTCTCGCGCGTCAGGTAATTGACGCCGAGGTCCTCGCAGAGCTGCATAAGCTGCTTGTGACGCTGTTCGGCGGCGCGGGCGTCCGCGACATTGGCGGATTTCCGCTTCTGCACGGTGCCGCCGTCGTCGAGAAGCCAGACGGTCAGTTTATCCGGCGGATAGTCCATGTTGCGGGCGGCGGCGAGGGTGTTGGCAAGCAGGATTTCGTCTTCGTTATAGCTTGGCACGAAGACGTCGACCGTCGGCAATTCCCGGTCGCGTTTGCCATAGAGCGGACGCGGCGGCAGCGGCATGGAGACGACGAAAAGGCTGAGTGCCAGCATCATCACGCTATACATTTCAGCCAGATAGACCAGCAGGCCGGGAATGAAGTTTTCGAGCTGGTTGATCGGAGGCAGCGTGCTTGTCGTGCGCCAATAGACATAGCGCAGCACCATGGCGGTGCCGAAGGCGAGCGCCACGAGCCGCCACTTGCCCTCCGCCTTGACGATCTTGATGATGGCCATGACGCCCACCACGACCAGGCTGGCGATCAGCTGAGTGCGGGTGTTGATCGGCAGCGTCACCAGTGTGATGATCAGGACGCTGGCCAGCGCCCAGATGAAGGCGGAGAAGACTATACGCATCTTACGTTACCTCCGTGCGCCGCAAATGGTGGTCGCAAGCGATCATCTGCACGCATTGGCCGCCCCGCTGGTCTGGCTGCAGGCGGGCGACGGCACGGTGACCCGCTGTCCCCGCGGCTGGTTCAAGCCCGAAGGCGTAGGGACGACGGGAGAACGCGTCGCGGCCTGGCCTGACGGCGTTCCTACGGGTGCAGTTGCATAGCCGCTGGTCGTCTGTCCGGTAACCGGTCGGGGCACGGAAACGGTGGGAGACGCGCTGACAGCCGGAGGTGGAACGAAGACCGGGGGAGCCGTCGCAACGGGTGCAGTTGCAACAGGCCGCGCCGCCCGGGTGACGGCCGGACGGACGTAGACCGGAGCAGGCTTCGGCGGCAGCACCGGCACGATCGTCTCGTTGGATGTCGGCCGCGGGTAGATCGGCGCGCTGGTGGCACCAAGCGTCGGCGCAACGGATTGTGGCTCGCCATAGGGGTTCCAGCCGGCGGCATCGACCGAGGCGGTGATCGTATAATTGTACATGACCGCCAGCAACTGTTGTTCGGTCGCGTCTGCCTGGCAGTAGCGCAGGCGAACCTGGATCGCGCCGAAATTGGCAAAGGGCGACATCGTGCCGCCCGGCGAGCGCAACTGCTGCCAGGCATACATGCAGAGATCGCCGCCGCCGCTATGGCCGAAGGCATAACCGAACGGTCCGTAGTTGTTCTGCACGTAGTAGGAGGAGCGGGCCATGCGGATGCTCGGGAAGGTCTGCCGCATTTCCGAATTGATGCTCGCTTCCGTCAGGCCGGCGGAGGAGAGCTTGTTTTCGCTGAAGGTGAACGGGCTCTCGGTTCCGAAGAGCTGTACCTTCAAGCTATTCTGCCCCGGTGTGCGGGCGGATGTATAAAGCGAAATGTCCTGCTGGACCGCATTGTCATAACGCCGTTCGATGACGCTGACGATCGCAGGCCCCGAAGGAGGCGGCAGGACCATGGCTTCCTCGTTGGGCACATTTTTTGCAAAAGTGCCCATCTGGGTCGGTTGTCCGGCGCAGCCGGTGGCAGCGAGCGGCAGCAGGGCCAGCAGCAATATCTTGTTGCGGAAGCCCCGGCTGCGCTTCTCTTCGATTCGAATCAGATGGTAATCCGCCATATGTGAGCTTTATCGTTTGAGCCGCGGACATCAAGCATCCACGGGCTTTCCCAAAGTCCATAAGCGGGGCCTCGACGCGAAAACAAATCACGGTCCCGGGTTAATGAGCCTTATCTAATTAGGCAAATCTAAAATGTTCGTTAACCATATCGTAGCAATGTGCAGGAAATCGAAGTGATTGTGCCAAACCTGTTCCGAATGGGAGCGGGCCGATCCGTAGCAGGACGATACGGGAGTACGCATGCGGTTTCCATTGATAGCATTGACGGCGTTGGGCTTTGCCGCAGTTGGCCTTTACGTGTTGAAAAGCCGCCCCGATGTCGATCTCGGCATGGTTACGCAATCCGTCACGCCCGATGTACCGCCGGCCAGTTCGTCGAAGAGCCCGCGTCCGGCTGCTCCGTTTGCGGAAAAGACCGAGCGCATCGTCGCCCAGCTTTTGACGCCGAATACCAAGACGGACACGAAATCCGGCCCATCCTCGCTGGTCATTGCCCAATCGCCGCAGCCTTCCGGTACATTGTCACCAGCCTCGCCAAGCCCTGACCCGGTTGAGACGGCCCAGACGCCGGCACCCCAGCCGGTCATTTCCGTTACCGCACCCAGCCAGGCGGATCAGCCGGCGGTGGACGAAAGCGCGCTTCGCTATTTCGCAGCCCGTGGAGACACCGCCCGCCTGCAGGCCGAAATCTCTCGCCTCCGCGCGCTATATCCGAACTGGAACCCGCCGGCCGATCCGCTGGCCGTTCAGGTGAACACCGACCGGCAGCTCGAAAACATGTGGGCGCTTTATGCCCAGTCGCGTTATGCCGATGTCCGCAAGGCGATCACCGATCGCCAGACGGCAGAACCGGGCTGGCAGCCGCCGGCCGATCTTCTCGACCGGCTGAAACTTGCCGAAGCCCGTGTCGGCGTCGTTGCCGCTTCGGACGCGAAAAACTACGACACCGTCATCCGTCTCGCGGCCGAAAACCCGACGCTTCTGACCTGCAGCGAAATCGACATGCTGTGGCGCGTGTCGGAAGCTTTTGCCGAGACCGAAAAGGCGGGTCGGGCGCGCGATGCCTATCTGTATATATTGAACAACTGCGACGATGCCTCGGCGCGGTATGCAACGGTGCAGAAGGCGAGCGAGCTGCTCGGCCCGGACATGCTGGAGCAATTGCTTGCCAAGGAGCGGACGCCGGCCGGTGGGCAGCCTGAATTCGAACCGTTGCGCGACGACATCGCCCGCCGCCTCGTGGCGGACGGCAATAGCGACGCTAAACTCGTCGTGCCGGAAAAATACCTGACGCGGCTGGAGCGGGTGGCCGAAAGCAATGACATGGCCTCGGATGCGCTGTTGCTCGGCTGGTATTATTACCGGCGCGACAATCTGGGCGGCGCCGAACGCTGGTTCCGCAAAGCCTTCACCAAGGAGGAGACGGCGTCTTCCGCAGAAGGGCTGGCGCTGACGCTGGTTGCCCAGAACTCTCCGGTCGAGGCCGAATCGGTCCTTTACCGCTGGCGCGATTCCTCCGATGGCTCGCGCGAGGCCTATCTGGCCGCAGTAGCCAATCTTCTGGCGCTTGATCCGCCGCCTGTCCTGCAGCAACAGGTGCTGCAGCGCATGGCGCCGGTGGTCATCGCCGCCCGCAATGCCGATGCCGCCCAGCAGTTCGGCTGGTATGCCCGCGCGATGCAGCAATTGCCGACAGCCGCCGAATGGTTCCAGGCCGCTCTTTCCTGGAAACCGGATGACGAACCCTCCGCTTATGGCCTTGTCCTGACCCGCAACGATCTTAACGATCGAGCTGCCGTCGCGCAGATCCAAAGGGTCTGGGGTGGGCGTTCGGAGCGCATCGCCCGGCTTGGAGAGGTTGTGACCGAACGCGGCGGAGCACGCCGGCAACTCAATATCGCATCCAATGCAGTTGTCGATGAAGGAACGCGGACCGAAGCGGTTACCGTGCAGCAACCAACGGCGCCGCCTGTTCCGGCCTATCCTGCTCAAAGGACGGAAGCGCCCGTCGCTCGGCCCATGCAGCAGGCAGCGCCGAGAACGGCACGCGTCGCCGTTCAGCCGGCCGCCAGTCGCGGTGGGTGCTGGACGACCCAGGATCCCAACCAGATGGCACCCGCTGCCGCGCTTGATCGCGGTTGGTGCCTGATGAATATCAATCGCCCGCTTGAGGCAGCCAAATCGTTCGAAGCCGCTTATGCGAGCCCGTCGCCGGATGTCCGGTCCGATGCCGCCTATGGCAAGAGCCTTGCCTATCTGCGCGCCGGCCTCACCAACAAGGCCTCTGTCGCCGCGGCCGATACGGCCCAGACGAACAAGCGCGCGGTGGAGCTACAGACAGCCATCCTGACGGACCGGGCGCTCAATGCTTTCAGGCTGGGGCGTTTCCGCGAAGTGATCGTCGCGCTCGACCAGAGGGCGCAGATCGCGCCCGAACAGGCCGACCTCATGGGGTTGCGTGGTTATGCCTATCAAAACCTCGGCCGGGAGGGAGATGCCCGCCGCATTTTCCAGGCGCTTGCCGACACGGGCGACAAGACCGGCCAGCGGGCGATTTCGGACATGGACAGCGATTACCACTAATCGGCAGGCCTAAAGCTTCGAAAGTGGAAAAGATGTTTCTGTCTGGGTCAACTGCAAGAAGCAAAACATGGGTTCTAATACTGTCTATTAACCTTCAGGCAAGGAATTAACCATACATATTAGAGACCACGGCGAAATGGGATGACTACGGTCACCCACCAGGCATGAAGCCGCAAAGCCGTACCGGTGACAATCCGGTATCCGCTCATGAAATCCAGCAATGCCTGCGGTGACCGTGTTGCCCCCGCCCGACGGATGTTATCCGGTCTGGCAAGCACCCCCATTCATCCTTGGCGCCTGGCCTTCAGAAGCTGCGCATGCCGCCGGTTCTTGAGGATCGGCCAGTTAATTCGTGGGGACGGGTTTTGGTGCAGGAAACGCCATCGGATCAGGCGCGACGAGCTCAGGCGGGAAGCCTGGGTGAGAGACTGGCATTTGCCGGGCTCGACGGCGAGCTGCGCGATCTTCTCCGCCGTTGCCGGCCGGAGCTCGAACGCCATCTGAAGGGTGGCCTCCGCGATCTCTTCCATCGTTTCCAGTCCTTCCCCGAAGCTGCCCGCAATTTCGAGAGCGAACAGCAGATCGAGCGCCTGCACGACCTGCAGGCCTCCCATTGGGGCGTGCTGACCGACGCGCGGTTCGATGCGGTTTACGCCGAGCGGGTAAAAGTCCTTTCCGACGTCGAGAGCCGCATGGGCCTCGATCCGCGCTGGCACATCGCCGGCCATGGCGTCATGCTCGAACACCTGATCGCCGGTGCGATCGTCGATATGGCGCCGAAATCGCTGCTGCCAGGTGGCCGCAAGCGCGAACAGGAACTTCTCGATCTCGTCGGTGCCGTCATTCGCCTCGTCATGGTCGATGTCGAAATCGCCGTATCGCTGCGCTTCAACGAACTGCGCCAGCGCCACCAGCGCGCCCTTGCCGAACAGCGCGTCGCCGATCAGGCGCAGGCGATCGAGACATTCTCGGATGTCATCGCCGCACTTGCCGACCGCGACCTGACCTCCTGTCTGCCCGAAGGCGTCCCGGACGCCTATCGCGAACTGGCCGGCGTCTTCAACGAAGCGATCACCGGCCTGCGTTCTTCCGTCGAAGTGGTCGATGGCCATGGCCGCAAGGCAGGCTCGCTCACCGACATGCTTGCCGGCAGTTCACGCTCTCTGGCATCCGCATCCACCGAACAGTCCGACCGGTTGCGCGAGGCTGCAGGTTCGCTGCAGGCCGTGACGAACAGGGTCAAGGGAAGCGCTGCCGAAACCGCAGCCGCAGAAAAGGTTGCTGCCGCTACCCGCGTTTCAGCCGAGGCAAGCGGTCAGGTCGTCGGCAAGGCGATCAGTGCCATGTCGGATATCGAAAATTCCGCCGAAAAGATCGGCCAGATCATCGGCGTCATCGACGAGATCGCCTTCCAGACCAACCTGCTCGCCCTGAATGCCGGCATCGAAGCGGCCCGCGCCGGCGAGACCGGTCGCGGCTTTGCGGTCGTTGCCCAGGAAGTCCGCGCACTTGCCCAGCGTTCCGCCGAGGCCGCCCGTGAGATCAAGACGCTGGTCAACACGACCAAGGGTCAGGTCGATGCCGGCGTGGACATGGTCCACCGCACTCAGGATGCGATCGGCGGCATCGTCCGTCAGGTCTCCGAGATCAACGATACGATTGCCGGCATTGCCCGAGATACCCATGAGCAGGCGGGCAGCCTGGACAAGCTCACCTCCGAGATAGGCTCGGTCAGCGAACGCGTCGCGGTGAACGCCGATATGGCGAGCCGGGCAGGCGAGGGCGCCGATGAGCTGCACACCGTCATTCTCGAACTCGGCCGCACCGTCCGCGAGTTCCGCATCGAGCGTCAGAACCGCCGTGACGAAACCCGCCGGCCGGTTGCGCCGCCCGCATCCCACGCCCAGCCCACGCTGGTGTCGATCGCCCAGGCTCCGATCGAGCGGGCGGACGACGACGAATATCTTTTCCAAAGAAGACAAGGAATGAACTGATGGCAGCGAAGAAGGCAGCCCCCGGAAGTGTGAAGCTTTCCGCAGTGCTCGACCTCAATGAGGCGTCCGTCCTGCACGGCAAGCTCATGTCCATACGCGGCAGCGACGTCGTCATCGACGCTTCCGGTGTAGAACGCCTTGGCGTGCAGTGCGCCCAGGTTCTTGTCGCAGGCCACCGTGCCTGGGCGGAAGATAAGAAGTCTTTCCTGGTTGAGAAGGCTTCCGACGCATTTCAAAAGACGATGCAGCTCATCGGCATCGATAACGGAAATTTGGTTGCTAAGGAGATCTAGCAATGAAGAAAAAAGTCCTCACCGTGGATGATTCACGGACGATCCGGAACATGCTTCTGGTGACCCTGAACAATGCTGGTTTCGAAACCATTCAGGCCGAAGACGGCGTCGAAGGCCTCGAAGTCCTCGAAGGTTGCAATCCGGACGTCATCGTCACGGACATCAACATGCCGCGTCTCGATGGCTTCGGCTTCATCGAAGGCGTCCGCCGCAACGAGAAGTACCGCGCCGTTCCGATCCTCGTCCTGACGACGGAAAGCGATGCCGAAAAGAAGAACCGCGCGCGCCAGGCCGGTGCGACGGGTTGGATCGTCAAGCCTTTCGATCCTGCAAAACTGATCGATGCGATCGAGCGTGTAACCGCCTGAGCCAGGAATTCCTCCGATGGATATGAACGAAATCAAAGAGATCTTCTTTCAGGAATGCGAAGAGCAGCTCGCTGAACTGGAATCTGGTCTTCTCAAGCTGAACGACGGGGATCGCGACCCCGAGACGGTTAATGCCGTTTTTCGCGCCGTTCATTCCATCAAGGGGGGCGCTGGCGCCTTCGGTCTGGACGATCTCGTCTCTTTCGCGCACGTCTTCGAGACGACGCTGGACTGCGTCCGCTCCAACAAGCTGGAGCCGACCCAGGACGTTCTGAAGGTCATGCTGAAATCGGCCGACGTTCTGGCCGATTTGGTCAGCGCGTCCCGCGACGGCGGCGGTATCGATGAATCCCGCTCCCGTGCCCTGGTCAAGGAACTGGAAGCACTCGCCCATGGCGAGATGCCGTCCGCCTCCGCTCACGAAGCTCCGAAGCCGGCTCCCAAGGCCGCTCCGGCTCCCGCCCCGGTCGCCAAGGCAGAGCCGCCGAAGCCGACCGACGAAAGCGGCTTCCAGCCGATCCCCTTCACCTTCGATGGTTTCGGCGACGACGAAGAGCCGGCGCTCGAAGGCTCCGTCTACGAAATCACCTTCAAGCCCCGTCGCGAACTCTATTCCAAGGGCAATGAAGCAGCTCTCCTGCTTCGCGATCTCTCCCGCCTTGGCGATATGAGCATCAACTGCGACATGGATGCGCTGCCGGCCCTCGATAAGATGGACCCGGAAGCCTCCTATTTCGGCTGGAAGATTTCGCTCAAGACCGTCAAGAGCGAAGACGACATCCGCACCGTTTTCGAATTCGCCGAATGGGATTGCGATCTCGACGTGAAGCTGGCTGAAGAAGCGGCTTCCGACGAAGAACTGCCGATGATCCCGGTCCCGTTCGATCTCGGCATTCTCGACGAGCCGTCGACCTCCGAAGAGGAAGAGAAGGCTGTCCAGTCTTCCGCCGACGAAACGGTCGCTGCTGCCGTCTCCGCCGCCGAAACCGCGACGAGCGTCGCCAAGGCCGCCGGCCGGGCTTCGGAAAAGAAGGAATCCGCTGCTGCAGCCGCTGCAGCCGCTGCCCAGAACAATGCCGCTGCGGCTGCCGCCGCTGCCGGCCAGACTATCCGCGTCGATCTCGATCGCGTCGACCGCCTGATCAACCTCGTGGGCGAGCTCGTCATCAACCAGGCCATGCTGTCCCAGAGCGTCGTCGAAAACGATGCGACCGGCACTTCGGCAGTCAACATGGGTCTCGAAGAGCTGCAGCAGCTCACCCGCGAGATCCAGGACTCGGTCATGGCCATCCGCGCGCAGCCGGTGAAGCCGGTCTTCCAGCGCATGTCGCGTATCGTTCGCGAAGTGGCCGACATGGTCGGCAAGCAGATCCGCCTCGTCACCGAGGGTGAAAATACCGAAGTCGACAAGACGGTTATCGACAAGATCGCCGAACCGTTGACCCACATGATCCGTAATGCCGTCGACCACGGCATCGAATCGCCGGAAAAGCGCGAAGCCGCCGGCAAGGATCCGGAAGGCACGATCAAGCTCAGCGCGAAACATCGCTCGGGCCGCATCCTGATCGAACTCACCGACGACGGCGGCGGTATCAACCGCGAACGCGTCCGCCAGAAGGCGATCGACAACGACATCATCGCCGCCGACGCCAACCTGTCGGATGATGAAATCGACAACCTGATCTTCATGGCGGGCTTCTCCACCGCCGACAAGATCTCCGACATTTCCGGTCGCGGCGTCGGCATGGACGTCGTCAAGCGCTCGATCCAGGCACTTGGCGGTCGTATCTCGATCTCCTCACGTCCGGGCCTCGGCTCAACCTTCACCATGAGCCTGCCGCTGACGCTCGCCGTCCTCGACGGCATGGTGGTCACGGTTGCCGGCCAGACGCTCGTCGTGCCGCTTACCGCGATCGTCGAAACGCTGCAGCCGGAAGCTTCGGCCATCCATTCCTTCGGTGCCAGCCAGCGGCTCATCTCGATCCGTAACTCCTTCTGCCCGCTGGTGGATGTAGGCCGGGTCCTCAACTATCGCGCCACCCAGGCGAACCCCGTCGAAGGTGTTGCTCTCCTGGTGGAATCGGAAGGTGGCGGCCAGCGTGCTCTGATGGTCGATGCGATCCAGGGCCAGCGTCAGGTCGTCATCAAGTCGCTCGAAGCCAACTACACCCACGTACCGGGTATCGCTGCCGCCACCATTCTCGGTGACGGACGCGTCGCTCTTATCCTTGATGTCGATGCGGTTGTCGCAGCGTCGCGCGGCCAGTCGATGAAACCTGAAATGTCACTAGCCGCCACGGGTTGATTGTATGTCGTCTTTTGCCGTGAAAAACCTTGCCCAGGGAAGCCGGGAGCTGATTGCTTTCCGGGTGGGCGATCAGGAATTCTGCGTCAATATCATGTCCGTCCGCGAAATTCGCGGATGGACACCCGCTACGCCGATGCCGCACGCTCCCGCCTATGTCATGGGCGTGATCAACCTGCGTGGCGCTGTCCTGCCGATTATCGATCTGTCCGCGAGGCTCGGTATGGCGGAGGCGGAGCCGACGGCCCGCCACGTCATCATCGTCGCGCAAGTAAAAAGTAAGGTTGTTGGCCTCTTGGTCGAGGCCGTTTCCGATATCCTTACGATTACCGAGGAGAATATCCAGCCAGTGCCGGAAATCTCTTCGGACCTTGAGAAACAATACGCCCGGGGAATTCTCGCCATCGACAAGCGGATGATCTGCATGATCGAGCTGGATGCTCTCTTCCCCGAAAAGGAAAGCGAAGCCGCATGAAGCCTTTGGGCGCCATCGAGATAAAGCAGTCGCCGGATGAGGTTCTGGCCAGCGGAGAATATCCGTTGACCAGACGCGACCTCTCCGAAATCGCTGCGATGATCTATGCCGATGCCGGGATCTATCTCAATGATTCCAAGGCCTCGCTGGTCTATTCGCGCCTTTCGAAGCATATCCGGTCCCTCGGTCTGCGCGGGTTCAGGGATTATTGCGTCCTCGTGGCCTCGCCGGAGGGTGCTGCCGCCCGCCGTGAGATGCTGTCGCATCTGACGACCAACTTCACGCGATTCTTCCGCGAGAACCATCATTTCGAGCACCTGCGCGATGAAGTCCTGCCGGGTCTGATCAACCGCGCCAAGGGCGGCGGCCGCGTTCGCATCTGGTCCGCGGCGTCTTCCGATGGCCAGGAACCCTATTCGATCGCGCTCACTGTACTGTCGCTCCTGCCGAACGCTGCGGACCTCGATTTCAAAATCCTCGCGACCGACATCGATCCGAAGATTCTCGCTGCCGCTCGCGCCGGCATTTATGACGAGGGCGCGCTAGAGGCGGTGAGCCCGGCGATGCGCAAGCAGTATTTCCGCGACATCGATGTTGGCGGCCGCCGCAAGGTGCAGGTCGACGACCGGGTCAAGAAGCTGATCACCTACAACGAGCTGAACCTGATGGCGCAGTGGCCCTTCAAGGGCAATTTCGACGTCATCTTCTGTCGTAACGTGGTCATCTATTTCGACGAGCCGACCCAGATGAAGATCTGGTCGCGTTTCGCATCGCTGCTGCCCGAAGGCGGGCATCTTTATATCGGCCATTCCGAGCGCGTCTCTGGCGACGCGAAAAACCTGTTCGATAACATCGGCATCACCACCTATCGGTATGTCGGTAAGAACGCGGGGAGGAAAGCATGAGCGCTCCGGCACGAGTCCTAGTCGTCGACGATTCACCCACCATGCGTGGCCTGATCACGGCAGTTCTGAATTCCGATCCGGAAGTGAACGTGGTCGGGCAGGCCAGTGACGCCATGGAGGCGCGTGCTGCCATCAAGCAGCTCAATCCCGATGTCGTGACGCTCGATATCGAAATGCCAAACATGAACGGTCTCGAATTCCTCGAGAAGATCATGAAGCTGCGCCCGATGCCGGTCATCATGGTCTCGACCATGACCCATCACGGCGCTCATGCAAGCTTGGCCGCGCTGGAGATCGGCGCTTTCGATTGCGTCGGCAAGCCGGCGCCGGGCGACTCCCGTCCTTTCTACGATCTGGCCGAAAAAGTGAAGGCTGCGGCGCGTTCCGCGCACCGTCGCAGCGGGCCGGCGCCGGTGCCGACCGTGGCACCTGCAGTCGAATATCGCGTCGGACGTAAGGTTGTAGCGATTGGTTCATCAACCGGTGGTGTGGAAGCGCTCATCGCGGTGCTACAAAAGTTTCCACAAAACTGCCCACCGACCGTAATTACTCAACATATGCCTTCCACGTTTACCAAAAGTTTTGCTGAACGGCTTAATCGTATCTGCGCTCCTGTGGTGCAGGAAGCGACTGACGGGGCGAGATTGGAGATCGGCAAGATCTATCTGGCGCCGGGTGGCGAACGGCACCTTCAGGTAGTCAATCCGTCGGCACCCTGTTGCCGGCTGGTCGAAAAGGAGCCGGTCAACGGTCACAGACCTTCGGTGGATGTGCTTTTCGATTCGGTCGCGGAACTGGCGGGCCGCAATGCAGTCGGGGTCATCCTGACAGGCATGGGCCGCGACGGAGCATCCGGTCTGCTGAAGATGCGTAGC
Organism: Neorhizobium populisoli; assembly: GCF_019430945.1. GTDB lineage: Bacteria > Pseudomonadota > Alphaproteobacteria > Rhizobiales > Rhizobiaceae > Neorhizobium > Neorhizobium populisoli. The sequence continues at coordinate 50,406 of NZ_JAHYCB010000002.1, forward strand.
GCAGGCGCTCGCACCGTAGGTCAGAACGAAAAGACCTGTGTGGTCTACGGCATGCCGAGGGTCGCCTACGAAATTGGGGCCGTCGAGCAGCAACTGCCGCTAGGCTCCATTGGAGAAGAAGTTTTGAAGTTAACTGCCGCCCGAAAAGAAGGTACCGAATAAATGTCTATCGCTGAAAAAATCAAAGTTCTGATCGTTGACGATCAGGTAACTAGCCGTCTTCTGCTCAGCGACGCTCTGACACAGCTCGGCTTCAAGCAGATCACCGCCGCCGGTGACGGTGAGCAAGGCATGAAGATCATGGCCGAGCAGCCGCATCACCTAGTGATCTCGGACTTCAACATGCCCAAAAAGGATGGCATCGAATTCCTGCAGATGGTGCGCGCCAATCCGAATACTAAAAAGGCTGCGTTCATCATCCTGACCGCCCAGGGCGACCGCGCCCTCGTTCAGAAAGCAGCTTCGCTCGGCGCCAACAACGTTCTCGCCAAGCCGTTCACCATCGAAAAGATGAAGGCCGCTATCGAAGCGGTGTTTGGAGCATTGAAATGATAGACGCCGCTGCAGCCAGGCGTGTCCATATTATCCAGGGAGAGTACAAGGTCGTAAACGATCCTAATGTCGTGCTTTCAACCATTCTGGGCTCCTGCGTGGCTGCATGCCTTCGTGATCCTGTCGCCGGTGTCGGCGGCATGAACCACTTCCTCCTGCCGGGGTCGGCAACTGCCATGGCATCGGGCGGCGATGCGACACGCTACGGCGTGCATCTCATGGAATTGCTGATCAACGGGCTCCTCAAACAGGGAGCCCGCCGCGACAGGCTGGAAGCAAAAATATTCGGCGGTGCCAAAACCATCGCCAGCTTTTCGAATGTCGGCGAACAGAATGCCGCATTCGCCATGGAATTTCTCAAAGACGAAGGCATTCCGGTGGTCGGCTCCTCTACCGGGGGAGATCATGGACGCAAGCTCGAGTTCTGGCCCGTCAGCGGCCGTGCTCGTCAATATCCGCTGACCGGCGCCGAAACGCAGAGGACTGTCGCTCTCGAGGAACGTCCCGTTCGGACCCCGCCGAAGCCGGTCGAAAGCTCTATCGAATTCTTTTAAGGGTACGGGTACGGCAATGAACGACATCACCAAGCCGCCAATCGCTTCTCTCGAGGAACCGCTTCCCGAGATTCTGATGCGGCTGGTGTCGGAACTTCACGACGTTGCCTATCTGATCGAACGGGTCGAACCGCAGTTGATCGAACTGGGCGGCGACCAGCTGCTTTCTTCGCCGGACAGCATGAAAGTTCTGCAGGGTATCGACCTTGCCGTTCAGAAAACGCGCGGCATCGCGGAATTCATCGACACGATCACTGCGACAATTCCCGACGAATGGGCCGTCGACGTGTCGACGGCGCTGAGCCTCGTCAAGCTTGCCGATATGCAGAAATCGCTCTCGAATGGCCTGCGTCATGGCCACTCCCAGCCGCTCAGCAAGGCAGCGGGCGACTTCGATTTCTTCTGATAGCCTCAGATCAGAGTGGCCAAAGCCTTGCGGGCTGGGCCTCCCGTCTAAATTCCGTTCCAAATCGTCAGACAGGACGCACCAGCGAAACGCTCGCACAAGCTTCGCTTTCTAGGGTGCACACAGGCATAAGCCTCTATATCCTTGTTTGGCGATGTGGGAACAGAATGAATCTGTTGGCTCAATTTCAGCAAATCTTTAAAAACCTGGCGGGTTTAGGCCAGACGCGGCTCATTGCGTTGGCCGCGGCGGGTGTCATTTCAGTAGCGATCGTTATTGCAGCAGCAATGTTCGTGAACAAACCGGCTTTCGAAACCCTTTACGTCAATCTGGAAGCGGGTGACCTTAATCAGGTCAGCATGGCACTTGCCGAAGCGAACATGGGGTTCGAAGTCGGCAGTGATGGCAAGAGCATCCAGGTTCCGGTCGGCACCACCAGCAAGGCTCGCCTTATGCTGGCCGAAAAGGGCCTGCCGAACAGCCACAATGCCGGTTACGAACTGTTCGACAATGTCGGTTCGCTGGGTCTCACCTCCTTCATGCAGGAAGTCACCCGCGTCCGTGCGCTTGAAGGCGAAATCGGCCGGTCGATCCAGCAGATCAGCGGCGTATCGGCCGCCCGCGTCCATATCGTCATGCCGGATGTCGGGAACTTCCGCCGCGGCGAGCAGAAACCGACCGCGTCGGTGATGATCCGTGCCGCATCCAATGCCGGCCGCAAGGCCGCTTCATCCATTCGCCATCTCGTCGCTTCGGCCGTTCCCGGGCTCGATGTTGACGACGTCACCATCCTCGATTCGACCGGCCAGCTCCTGGCTTCGGGCGACGAGAACGGTGGTGAAATGAACAAGTCGCTCTCGATCGTCCAGAACGTTCAGCAGGAAATCGAAAGCAATATCGACAAGGCGCTCGCGCCCTTCCTCGGCATGGACAATTTTCGCTCCAGCGTTACCGCATCGCTGAACACGGACAGCCAGCAGATCCAGGAAACGGTCTACGATCCGAATTCCCGTGTCGAACGTTCGGTCCGTACCACCAAGGAAAATTCGAAGTCGCAGCAGAGCGCGGACGACAATGCCGCGACCGTGGAACAGAATGTTCCGCAGGCAGCTCCGCAGCAGGGTGGCGCAACCGGTCCGAAGTCTTCCGATCAGTCCGACAAGAAGGAAGAGCAGACCAACTACGAAATCAACCAGAAGACCACGGCTACGGTCCGTAACAGCTACCAGATCGAAAAAGTCTCGGTCGCCGTCGTGGTCAACAAGGGTCGTATCGCCAAAATGGTCGGCGAACCGGCCGACCAGGCCAAGGTCGACGCCTATCTCGCCGAGATGCAGAAGATCGTTTCCTCGGCAGCAGGCATCAATTCCGGCCGCGGCGACGTCGTGACCCTGACGGCCATGGACTTCCTCGAAAACCAGCTGCTCGACGACGCTGCCGGCGGCCCGGGCGTGATGGAAGTGCTGACCCGCAACCTTGGTGGCATCATCAACTCGCTCGCCTTCCTCGGTGTTGCATTCCTGGTGGTCTGGCTCGGCCTTCGCCCCCTCATCCGCTCGGTCGGTGGTGGCAGCGCAGCCCTCGGCGACACCTCGACCGAAGGTGGCGGCCTGGAACTGCCGGACTTCTCCCCGTCGACCGGTGCACCGGCCCTCATGGACGGGTTCGGTTCGGACTTCGGCTTCGACAGCACCGGCGATGCGTTCGGCGAGGACGAAGGCGAGGGCTTCAACCGCCGCGTCAAGGAAGGTCCGGAAAAGAGATTGGCCCGCATGGTGGAGATTTCCGAAGAGCGCGCTGCCAAGATTCTCCGCAAATGGGCTCTCGAAAAAGCAGCTTGATCCGCGATCACGAAAATATGATTACCAAGGGCCGGCCATTGTCCGGCCCTTTTCTTATGAGTTTTGCCACACACTTGGCTAAATCACTTCAACCCCGAATTATGACGTTCATACCTGCAGTTGGGGAAATCCCATGCCTTGGCGATGGTAATTCGGTGGGTCTTTCCTACAATGACGGTGATTCGGTGGAATGTTCCAAAGCGCCAGCGATACGGCAATGCGGGAAATTACCAATGGAGGCCAGACTGCCAAACGTGTCAGGAAGAAGGCAATGATTCGCTGGAAACTTGGACCGTTTCGGTTTTGAAGTGGTTGTGCGTCGTTGAGACGTGCCGCGATACGCGCATTCATGATGAATGTGCGACGGGGCGAGGAGCAGATAACGCATGGAGTTGCAGGGGGTAGACATGACAGCGGAGGGGCGCTCCTTTATGGAGGCGACCGGCTCCAAGGTCCTGTCGCGTGAGCAGTTGGTCCGCCGGCTTTCGGTGCTGACAAGTTCCAACAATGTTCAGGCGGTGATGCGCCTGCTTGCCGATTATGTCGGCGCTTCCCATTTCCTTCTGGCCCGGTATGACCTGATCCAGGAACAGGGGCTCGACTTCATCGTCACGTCCAACTGGCCTTTCGACCTTGTCCGTCGTCTCGGTTCGGAGCTTGCGAGCGGTTATGCCCGTTCCACCGAACTGGAGAAATGCCTATCTCTGCTGACGCCGAGTTTCGCGCTTCTTCCCGACGATATCGTGCCGCCGGACGACATCAGCCGCCAATATTGCGCACTGACCTTCTGTGTCGGTCGTACGCGCTTTTCGCTGATGCTGCTGTTTTCAGAAGGCATTATCCTCTCGCAGGAGCGGTTGCGTGAAGTCGGCCTGTTCGCAGCTTATGGCGCAAGTTTCGCCGAAGGCTCGGATGCCAGGACGGAGCGTGACTTCGAACTGACCGAGCGCGAACTCGAATGCCTGTTCTGGATCGCGGAAGGCAAGACCAGCGACGAAATCGCGGTCATCCTCGGCATCTCGCGCAATACGATCAACAATTACATCACCAGCGTCATGCGCAAGACCGCCACCAAGACCCGCTCCGAGGCGATAGCCTACGCGGTTCGCAACAATCTCGTATAAGGACTGAAATTTCATGGGGTATACGCGCGGCGGCATGGCAGAGGGACCTGGAAGCATCCAGTATCTGCGTCTCCAGCGCGCTTCGAGCCGTTCGGACATCTTTCCGAAGCTCGTTGCCATGCAGAAGAACCTCAAGGCGCGCAATTTCGCGGTCTACCGCATCGCAGGCGCCGGATTGCCGAACAAGCGCAAACTGGTCTGCGAGCTGGAAAACTGGGGCGCGGGCGCGCAGGAATGCGGCACTCAGCTGCTGAACGGTTATGGCGATGCGTTGCTTGATCACATCGAGCTGTCGCTCCTGCCGCTGGTCTGGAACGGTTCCGAGAATGCAAGTTTTGCCGAAGCCGGCGAATTCACGCCGCTGACGCGCCGGCTTGATTCGGATGTCGTGCCGTTCTCGGGCATAGCCTTCCCGGTGCGCCTGGGCGCACTCGGAAACGGTTACGTCACCTTTCTGGCGACCGCCATGGAACTGGCCAGCGATGCGATCATCGACCAGCATGTGCGTAGCTGTCAGGTAATGATGGACCTCCTGGCGCTCGACGAGCGCCGCAGCGTGCCGGCCGAATCGCTGAGCGAACGCGAGATCGCCTGCCTGCAACTCGCCGGCGACGGACGGATCAGTGAAGAAATCGCCGAAAAGCTGGGCCTGTCCGTGCACACGGTGAACGCCTATCTCGGCTCGGCGACGATCAAGCTCGACTCGGTCAACCGCATCCAGGCGATCGCCAAGGCCATACGCCTCGGCTACATCCACTAAAGCGTCCTTTGGAACGTAAAAAGGACGCAGCCTCTTCGGGATTTTAGTCGATCCGGCGCGGCAGAATCACTGCGTCGCGCTCATCCTGACGAATTTGGATTCCTGCAGGCTCTGCGCCAGGAAGGCCGTATTGTCCTGCGGATCCTCGGATGGGTCCTGGAAGGAGATATGGTCGATTTCCAGGCCGGCCTTCTCGTCCGCGATCGTCAGGCGCGCATAGACGGAAACACCGCGCGGCTTGATTTCAAGGTCGAGGACGACCTCCGGCTGACCGCCCCATTCAAGTTTGTAGTCGCCGCCGGCGCCGAAGCTGACGGTGCCGGGATGGAAATAGAGCTCCGCCGCCGACGAAACGAGATCGGCGAGGCTGCTGTAGCACTCAAGGCGCAACAGCGAAATGAGGTCGCCGGCATCGAGCAGGCGAAGTTCCGTAGCCACCGGGCTGATTGCTTGTGCGACGATTACTTCTCGTTCGGTGGAGTAGGTGCATTTCTTCATGACGCTCAGCGTGTCCGTTTCTGGCGCGACCGGGACGCATAAACCCGGTGCACGAGTTCTGCCACAGCCTTGTAAAAGACCGGTGGAATGACACTATCCACCGAGACTTGCGCAAACATGGAGCGCGCCAGAGGCGGATCTTCAAAAACGGGGATATCGTTTGCCTCGGCGATTTCGCGGATTCTGAGCGCAATCAGGTCCTGTCCCTTGGCAACGACGATCGGGGCGTCGCTTTCCTCACGCGAATAGCGCAGCGCGACCGCATAATGGGTCGGGTTTGCAATGACGAGCGTTGCACGCGGCACGTTGTTGATCATTCGGCGGCGGGCGCGGTCGCGCGCAACCGATTTCTGGCGCTGCTTGACGATCGGGTCGCCCTGCGCCTGCTTGTATTCGTCCTTGACCTCCTGCTTGGTCATCCTCAATTCCTGGTACCAGTGATATCTGGTCCACAGCACGTCGATAACCGCCAGCACGCCGATCGACAGGATGAGGATCATCACCATCTTGCGGATGATGGCGCTGAGCTTGACGAGAATGATCTGCGGATCGGAGAACATCGCGTCGAGCGTTCCGTAGAAGTCGCTGCGCAACGCGATAACCATGATCCCAGACACGACCATGACCTTGAACAGCGACTTGCCGAATTCGACGAAGCCGGGGCCGCTGTAGATTCGGCCAAAACCCTTGGTCGGCGAGACGCGCCCGGCCTGTGGGCGGATGCGTTCCAGCACGAAGGACGGCATGTTCTGGCCGAACGCCGATACGAGGCCGAAAATAATGAAAAGCAGCATGGCAGGCGCCAGGAAGGCGGTCATTGCCCAGCCGAGATGGCTGCTGATCGAAACCATGTCGGAGGAGTTCTCAAGCGTCCACTGGTCCGGCTGCTCGAAGAGGTCTTTCAGTGTTTCGCCAAGTCTTGCCGCGCTGGAGGGCAGGAAGAAAACAAGGAAAATGTAGAATGCCAGGATCGAAGCGAAGAGCGTCACTTCGCGCGAGACAGGCACATTACCTTTCTCGGCCGCTTCCGTGAGTTTTTTGGCGGTCGGGTTTTCTGTTTTGCTGTCTTTATCTTCGTCCGACACGGTCCGGGACCACTCGACAATCGCGTTGCGGGGAAGTGGCCCAAACGAATCGGGTCGCCGCCCACGATCTTATCTGATCACCAGCTACCCGCGAATCGAGTCGACAAAAAGGCTGTGGGTACTTGGCTGATTCACGGCGAGGAAGTCGCCAAAACGAAAACGGAGCGGGATCGCCTCCCGCTCCGTCTCTTCCTCGTGCATTATCTTCAGTCTCAGGCGGCTTCGGCCGGCTTGTCGCCGTCCTTCTTTTCTTCCTTCAGAGTGATCTGACCAGAGCTTGCCAGCCGGATCGCTTCCTGGGCGACCGCGCGGCGGGCCATGGCCACTTCGCGCGGGTTGAGGTTTGCCGGCTGCGCGCTGAGATCGCTTTCGATCATGCGGCGCTGGCGCGGGCTGATCGCCGAGAGCACGCATTCCCTGATCTCGTTGCTCGCGCCGCGCAGTGCCATCGTGAGGATGTCGGCTGCAACGTCGTTGAGCAGCATGACGCGGCTGCGCTGCGGCATGTACATGAGGTCTTCGAAGAGGAAGATCTTCGGGCGGACCTTGTTGACCGATTCCTTGCTGATCGTTTCGAGCGACGAGAGCAGGGTATCGACCTGGTTCTTGTCGAGCTCGTTCATCAGCTCGGCGACCTTGTTGGAGCCGTTGGAATTGCGTTCCGCATCGACTGCGGCAATGAGTTCGACCACGCGCTTCTCGATGATTTCGGCAGCCTTGGGGCTGACTTCCTTCATGTTGACGGCGCGGTTCATGATGTCGGCGCGGCGGCTGTCAGGAAGCTGCAGCAGCACCTTGGCACCGAAGTTCGATGGCATCTGCGAGAGGATGTAGGCGACAGTCTGTGGATGTTCGCGGGAGAGGAATTTGCCGACGAATTCCGGATCGGCATCGCCGAGGCGATCCCAGATATTGCCCTGATAGTCATCGAATGCAGCGCGACGGCCGAGCAGTCCGTCGACTTCTTCAGGGGTCAGACCAGCTTCGAGAATGCCCTCGATCGCGGCCGCATTGTCCATGAGGCCCGTTCCTTCGGTGAACAGGTCCTCGAATTCGTTGACGAGTTCGAGAAGTTCGTCCGGCGGAATGGAGCGAAGCGACTGCGCACAGGCGATGATGTTCTGCAACTCGCTCTGCGTGAAATACTTCAGGAGCTTGCCGGCAACCCCCTTGCCCATGGCGAGGAGAACTGCTGCCGCCTTTTCGGCTTTGGACAACGGCGCCGTCGAGAGCGCCGTGCCTCCGAAATCCTCAAAGTCCATCATGGTCTTCCCTCTCTGCCCCAATCATCGGGGTCAGGCTTTTTTCGTGCTCAGTACTTCCGTCAGCCGCACGCCAAATCGCGTGTCGTCGTTTTCCAGAACGGTGATCTCGCCCTTGCCGATGCGCCGACCGTTCACCATGATTTCGACCGGCTCGCCGATCCTCTTGTCGAGTGCGATCGTCGCGCCTTCCTCAAGGCTCATAAGCCCTGAAACTTGCATGCGGCTTGTGCCCAGTACGATCTCGACATCAATCGGGATGTCCATGATGAGATCGAGGTTGGCATTCAGCGCGCTGCCCGGTGCCTGGTAGCTCGACGTGGCGGAAGAGGATGACCCGCCGAAATCGTTGCCACCAAAATCATTGCCACCGAAGCTGGAGCCGCCACCGAAGCTGTCGGCCTGTGCGCCGAAGTCGCTGCTCGGTTCCGGAAAGTCCGGAGCCGTGGTCGCGCCGAAATCCGCATCGAAGCCCGGTACGCCGCCGTCGGCGTCGGCCTTCAAGACGCCGCGCAGATCGTCGATGGCCTGATCCAGCTCGCCGTCATTGCCGAGCGGCATCAGTGCGTCGTCTTCGGTAAGGGGTGTCTTCTTCGTAGCCATGCGGTCATTATTCCTGTTGAAACTTGCGTCAGCCTGCCGTCACGATACAAAAACCGAGCGGCAGTCAGAAGCGTCCTAGCCTATCAGGTGCTGTAGAATTTCGTCGTCCGTGCTGATGTTATCCTTTACACGGACTGTATAGCGCTCGCCGGAGCGCCCAAATTCGCACGAATACATGTCTTTGCCATTTGCGCTGACCTGAACCCTCACGTCGTTGAGGTCCTGGAACGCGATGACATCGCCCTTGGAGAGCTTGGAAATCACGCCGAGCGTCAACTTCTGCAGTCGGATACGCGCTTCGAGCGTCACGTGCGAGCGGCGAACCTGATCGTTGATTCGGTCGGTAAATTCCTGCTGGCCTTTGGAGACCTGAGCCTTGGCTTTCGGAGCCGCAACCTTGGTCTTGAGGAAGGCGCGCTGCGGAATGACGAGCGCGAATTCGGACGTTACCTTGCCGAGTTCGAACGCCATGCGGATCGCAACGCCGAATTCCGGACGGTCGAATTCGTCCGGAGCCGCGCGATCTTCGGCGTTATAAGGGCGATCGAGGCTGGCTTCGAAGCCGCCTGGTGCGTTGACGCCGGAGCGAAGCACGCTGGCGATCTTTTCGAAAACCATGACAGCCAGATCGATCTCGATGTCCGACAGCGGACGCTCGATCGGCTGGAGAATGGTTTCCGGTGCCGCGCCGAGCATCAGCTCCATCAGCGCGATGACGAAGGTGTTGCCGCAGCCGAGCACGAAATTCGGGCTCCAGTTGCGCAGCGAACCGTCGGACAGTGCGAAACCGTCGCCGAGATCGCTTACCAGATCGTTCATCAGGCCCGACGTGCAGCTGACATAGGAAACGCCGATGCGGATGCCCGTTTCGCTGTGGAAGACGTCCGGCAGGAATTCGCTGTAGAGCTGGGCGAATTCGCTGCTGATCTTCTCGACGGTCTTCTTGTCGCCGAGGCCGCCGGTAAGTTTTGCAAGCAGCGCCAGGTCCATTCCCGGCGCGGGTGCAGAAGTTGTTTGGTTTGCAGTCGCTTGTGTGGTCGCCATCATGCCGCCTTTTCACCGCCAGGATTCATCATTTCCTGCTCGACCGAGTCGATCGAGGGTCTTTCCTTGTTGGAAATCGTCTTGCGTCCGTATTCCAGCGCAACCTGCGGCACGGAGCCGTTCATGTAGGCAAGCAGGGTCTGCTTGACGACGATGTAGAGGCGATGCTGCTTGGTACGGACGATTTTGATCTGGGACGTCAGCGGGTTGCAGAGGCAATAGGACAGGAAGATGCCGAGCATGGTGCCGACGAGAGCTGCACCGATGAGACCGCCGAGAACTTCCGGCGATTCATTGATCTTACCCATGGCCTTGATAACGCCGAGAACGGCCGCGACGATACCGATCGCCGGGAAGGAGTCGCCCATCGCGGTGATCGCATGATAGGGCTTCATCCTGTCGGCAAACATGGTGTCGATTTCCTCGTCCATCAGCGCCTCGATCTCGTGGGAGCGGGCATTGCCGATGATGATGAGGCGGACGTAGTCGCAGATGAATGCCGTCAGTTCCTTGTTCTTCAGAACGGTCGGAGCCGTCTGGAAGATCGAGGATTCTTCCGGATTGTCGATATGCGCTTCGATTTCGTTACGCGACTTCGTTCTGAGATCGCGCATCAGCGAATAGAGCACGCCGAGAATGTCGAGATAGTTGCGCTCCTTCGGCACGGCGTTCTTGAAGGCCTCGCCGAGCGCCTTGCCGGAATCCTTCACCACCTTCATCGGGTTTGCCATGATGAAGCTGCCGATACCGGCGCCACCGATGATCATCAGCTCGAACGGCTGGACGAGAACGTCGACGTGCCCGCCCATGGCCATGAAGCCACCGAGAATACAGCCGACGGTGATGACAAATCCGATAACAATATTCATCGCGTAACTCTGCCCGATCGTTTTGGTTTGGTGCTGAGATACGGCCTCTGGCTTGCGTGAGGCTGGTTGTGAGGCCTCTAATAAAGGTTAGCCCCGAACAGCTTCGCACAAGTCTTCGCGCATAGTTGTCGCCAGGATAGGAGCGGATTGTCTGCTTCCTGGACCTGGGCAGAACCACCGTGATCACGACCTATACCAGCTATGCAATGATCGCCCGCGACCTTCCGAAGTCGCTGGAACGCGTCGCGGAAAAGCCGGAAGTGGCCCGCGAGACCGACTATTATCTGGCCAATATCGGCAACGTCAAAAGCGTTGACGATTTCATGAACGACACGCGTCTCTACAATTACGCGCTGAAGGCTCATGGTCTGGAAGACATGGCCTATGCCAAGGCCTTCATCCGCAAGGTGCTGACCGAAGGCACTGACGACAAGGAAGATTTCGCCAACAAGCTGACCGACAGCCGTTACAAGTCGCTGGTCGATTCGCTGAACTTCGCCGCCTTCGGCGCCGGCGCCACCGCTTTCGACAAGGCCCAAAAGGGCGTCGTCGACAAGTTCCAGCGCCAGACGCTGGAGGAAGATGCCGGCGAAGACAATATGGGCGTCCGTCTGGCGCTCTATTTCGAGCGCACCGCGCCGACCATCAAATCGGGCATGGAAATCCTCGCCGACGACGCGCTTTCCGAAGTCGTCCGCACCGCACTTGCACTGCCGGACGAGATCATCGGCGCCGACGTCGATCGCCAGGCGAAGTACATCGAAGACAAGGTCAAGATCGAGGATTTCCAGGATCCGGCCAAGGTCAACAAGTTCCTCGAACGCTTCACCGCGATGTGGGAAATCAACAATCCATCGGACAATTTCGATCCGTTGACGCCGTTCAACAATCCCTCGTCAGGCGGCATTTCGACCGATCTCCTGATCTCCATCAACAATCTGAAACTCGGAGGCAAATGATATGCAATCCGGACTTTATGTCGGCATCTCCTCTCAGATCGCGCTGGAGCGCCGTCTGAACACCATCGCCGACAATATGGCCAACATGAACACGGTTGGTTTCCGCTCGACGGAGGTCAAGTTCGACGAAGTTCTGAGCAAGACCCAGAACGATATCAATGCAAAGGTCGCCTTCGTTACCCAGGGTAACGACTACCTGAACACCCGCACCGGCCAGCTGCAGCAGACCGGCAACCCGCTCGACTTCTCGATCAAGGGCAATGCCTGGTTTGCAGTCGACACGCCTGCCGGCCAGGTTCTCACCCGCGACGGCCGCTTTACCATGGACGAGACCGGCCAGCTGCGCTCGATCCGCGGTTTCCCGGTCTTGGATTCGGGCGGTTCGCCGATCCAGCTCAACCGCGAGGCAGGTCCGCCAAGTGTCGGCGCCGACGGTATCATCATCCAGAACGGCCAGCCGGTCGCGACGCTCGGCCTGTTCACGGCCGACATTACCAAGGGCTTCAACCGCTACGAAAACGAAGGCGTGATCCCGGTCGACAATCCGCAGCCGGTGCTTGAAGGCATGGATAACTCGGTTGTCCAAGGCTACATCGAGCAGTCCAACGTCAACGGCATCAGCGAAATGACGCAGCTGATCCAGGTAAACCGGGCCTTCGAGAGCATTTCCGCGCTCATGAAGGATAGCGAATCCACGCTCGACAGCGCCATCAAGACGCTGGGCGGGTCCAACGCTTAACCGTTAAGGAAGGAGCCCGACCATGACGGAAGCGGCTGTCCTCGACGCAGTCAACGGCGGCAAGCTGGCTCAGCTTGCCGGGCTGGCGGCGCGTTATTCCGATCCTGCATTTTCCATTGCCCATGGCGGTCATGTCAGGACCATCGCGGCAGGCCACTACACTGTGGCCGGCCTTTCCAAGCATGTACGCCTCGGCGAATTCGTCGCACATCGCAGCGCGACGGGCATTCATCTCGGCGAAGTCGTCCGCGTCGAACCGGATATCATCTATGTCTGCCCGATCGAACCGGGCGAACCGATCGGTATCGGCGATACCGTCATTCGCAAGGGCGCCTTCCGCGTGGCGCCCGACAATAGCTGGTGCGGCCGCACGATCAACTCGCTCTGCGAGCCGATCGATGGCCGGGGACCGCTCAGCAAGGGCTTCAATCCGCGCTCGATCGCCAATACGGCGCCGCCGTCAATGACCCGCAGCCGCGTCGAAACCGGCTTCAAGACTGGCGTCCGCGCCGTCGATATCTTCGCGCCGCTTTGCCTCGGCCAGCGTCTCGGCGTCTTCGCCGGTTCCGGTGTCGGTAAGTCGACGCTTCTGTCCATGCTGGCGCGCGCCGATGCCTTCGACAAGGTGGTGATCTCGCTGGTCGGCGAACGTGGCCGCGAAGTGCGCGAATTCATCGAAGACACGCTCGGCGACAACATGTCGAAGTCGATCGCCGTCGTTGCGACCTCCGACGAAAGCCCGATGCTGCGCAAGATGGCGCCGCTTGTGGCGATCACCATTGCCGAACATTTCCGCGATCAGGGCGACAACGTCCTTTTCATCGCCGACAGCATCACCCGTTTTGCCCATGCGATCCGCGAAGTAGCCGTTGCGGCCGGCGAGCCGCCGATCGCGCGCGGTTATCCGGCTTCCGTCTTCACCGAACTGCCGCGGCTTCTCGAGCGCGCCGGTCCCGGCGTCGAAGGTGCCGGCACGATCACCGCGATCATCTCCATCCTCGTCGATGGCGACAACCACAACGATCCGATCGCCGACTCGACGCGCGGTATTCTGGACGGCCATCTGGTGCTCGACCGCTCTCTGGCGGACGAGGGGCGCTATCCGCCGATCAACCCGCTCTCGTCGATCTCACGTCTGTCGCGTAAGGCCTGGACTGACGATCAGGAGAAGCTGGTCTCGCGCCTGAAGTCGCTCATTCATCGCTACGAAGAAACCCGCGACCTGCGCCTCATCGGCGGCTATCGCGCCGGTTCCGATCCCGACCTCGACATGGCGATCAAGCAGGTACCCGTCATTTACGAGGTCCTGAAACAGCTCCCGGGGGAAAAACCCGCAATCGATGCCTATGCGGATCTTGCCAACGCGCTGAGAGCAGCTGCGGGGCAGGGCGCTCCGTCATCGGCGATAGCAAGAAGGTGATCGCGCGATGAGCGACCAGAAAAAGGAAGATGTCGTTTCTGCCCAGCAGGCGGAAGAGGCGGCATCGCGGCTGGGAGACAAGGTGCTGATGGCCACAGGCGTTGCCCTGGCCGCAGCCTCCGCCTTCTTCCCGTGGTATGTCTTCCTCAATGCCGACAAGTTCGGGGTTCGCACCGAGGATTTCGGCCGCACCCGCGATCTGCCCCCGGGCATCGGCCGTCCGGTCGTCACCGTCTCGCCGCTTGCGATGACCGACAGTTCCAAGGACGACTGGGTGAAGATGGATCCGATGGACGGTCTGACCACCGCCACCACGACGTCCGCGCTCGGAGAAACCAAGCAGAACGGCAACATCCGTGAGGAACAGCCGTTCCCCGGAAAGAGTAACTTCCGTCTTCTGCATGTCGCGAACGGCCGGGCCCTCATCGAGGACAGTTCCGGTATGTACATGGTGCGGGTGGGTTCGATCCTCCCCGACAACAGTAAACTTGCCACGCTCGAGCAGCGTAGCGGCCGCTGGGTGATCATTACTTCGTCGGGAGCAGTTTATCAGGACGCGGGCGCTGCACGCCCGTAAGTCCGACACAAGGTTACATCGCTAGGCTTCAGACAAAAGATGGAGAGAAGCCTATGCAGGAGATTCAACTTTTCGCACTCGCATCCCGGCAGGCCGATTGGCTTTCGGTGCGTCAGGAAGTTGTTGCCGGCAATATCGCGAACGCCAACACGCCGAAATTCAAGGCGAAGGACGTAACGCCCTTCAACGCGGTGCTGGACCAGACCCAGCATATGGCGATGGCTCGCACGCATGCAGGCCACATGGCCTCGAACGACCTCAGTGACGAGGTCGACATCAAGGAATCGGCCCTGAACGACGAAATCGGCGTCCAGGAATCCGGCAATACCGTCTCGCTCTCCCAGGAATTGTCGAAGACGGGTGAAATCAAGCGCCAATACGAATTGAGCACAGGTCTCGTGAAATCGTTTCACAGCATGATGCTGATGACAGTTAAGAGGTAAGCAAATGGATCCGCTTTCAGCCTCCCTGAAGATCGCTGGATCGGGAATGGAGGCCCAGGCAACCCGCCTGCGCGTCGTTTCCGAAAATATCGCCAACGCCCGCACCACCGGCGACACGCCCGGTTCGGACCCCTACAGCCGCAAGATCATCACGTTCGGCAACGAGCTGGATAGGGCGAGCGGCACGGACATGGTCAACGTCAAGAAGATCGGCATCGATAAGTCGAAGTTCGTCGAGGAATACGATCCGGATCATCCGGCAGCCGACGCCAAGGGCATGGTCAAGATGCCAAACGTCAACATGCTGATCGAGATGGCGGACATGCGTGAAGCCAACCGCTCCTACGACGCCAACATCCAGACAATCAAGCAGACGCGCGAACTCATCTCCGCGACGATCGATCTTCTGAAGGCCGGCCAATAATGATTGAAAAGATTGCAAACGTCGCCTCGATCTCCATGCCCTCCGGGCTGGAAGAGATCGGCTCCACCTCTTCGAAGTCGATGCTCGGCGCACAGGCTGCGACGCCTGGCCAGAACACCGGCATGGATTTCGGCTCGGTCATGAGCCAGATGGCCACCGACACGGTCAACAACCTGAAGGGCGCCGAAGCGATGTCCTTCAAGGCGATCCAGGGCAAGGCGAACACCCGTGAGGTGGTCGATGCGGTTCTCGAGGCGCAGCAGTCGCTGCAGACCGCCATGGCGCTGCGCGACAAGATCGTCTCCGCCTATCTCGAAGTCACAAAGATGCAAATCTAGTAGTTTTTTGAGGACGAAGACATGAGAGCGCTTTCCGTCGCGGCAACGGGCATGGATGCCCAGCAGACCAATCTCGAAGTCATCGCGAACAACATCGCGAACATCAACACCACCGGTTACAAGCGCGCCCGCGCCGAGTTTTCCGACCTTCTTTATCAAAGCGAACGTGCCGAGGGCGTGCCGAACCGCGCCAACCAGGCAATCGTTCCGGAAGGCGCGAATATCGGTCTCGGCGTGCAGACGTCTGCAGTTCGCAACATTCATACCCAGGGCGAACTGACGAAGACCGAAAACGATCTCGACGTGGCGATCGTCGGCCGCGGCTGGTACCAGATCCAGACTCCGGACGGTCAGACGATGTACACCCGTGCCGGCGCGTTCAACAAGAACGCCCAGGGCCAGCTGGTGACGATCGACGGCTATTCCGTCCTTCCGAACATCACCTTTCCCGCCGACACCAGCGAAACGCAGATCACCCGCACCGGCCAGGTCATGGTGCGTGTCGGAAACTCTGCCGATTTCACCGAAGTCGGCCAGCTGACGGTTGCCAACTTCGTCAACGAAGCAGGTCTGCAGCCGAAGGGCGACAACCTCTTCCAGCAGACGGCAGCCTCGGGCGAGCCGATCATTGCCGCGCCGGAAGATCCGGGTTTCGGCTACCTCAAGCAGGGTTATCTCGAAACCTCGAACGTCGATGCCGTCAAGGAAATCACCGATCTGATTTCCGCACAGCGCGCTTACGAGATGAATTCCAAGGTCATCACCACAGCAGATGAGATGGCTACGATCGTCAGCAAGAACCTGAAGTAACACCACAGGAGACGGGCAGACATGATGTTTCGCCGGAAGAATGCAATTGCCGCCGGGGCAGTGAGGATGGCGCTTGCCATGCCGCTCGCCGTGGCCTTGCTTGCCGGAGCAGCAACGCCGGTATTCGCCGGAGCGGGCACCGCCGTAGTGCCGACCCGCACCATCTATCCCGGCG
Organism: Neorhizobium populisoli; assembly: GCF_019430945.1. Taxonomy (GTDB): domain Bacteria; phylum Pseudomonadota; class Alphaproteobacteria; order Rhizobiales; family Rhizobiaceae; genus Neorhizobium; species Neorhizobium populisoli. The sequence continues at coordinate 66,889 of NZ_JAHYCB010000002.1, forward strand.
AGGAAATCGGCGCGGGCGCCGTCGAGGAAGTCGACGTGACCAACCCGAACCTGTCCGGCGAATATGCCCGTCAGTCTGCGGAAGTCGTCGGCATGGTGGCCAAGCGCACGCTCCTGCCCGGCCGCACCATTCCGCCCTCGGCGCTACGCGAAGCCTATGCGGTGACGCGCGGCCAGACGGTGCGTCTGACCTTCTCCATCGGTACGATGACGATCTCCGCTCAGGGCGCACCGCTCGAAAACGCTGCCGTCGGCGACATTGTCAAGGTTCGCAACGTTGATTCGGGCGTGACCGTGAGCGGCACCGTCATGGCCGACAAGACCGTAAAGGTGATGGCGAAATGAGAAACAGCCGCCTTTTCACGGCTCTGACCCTGCTTGCCGCGCTTGTCGGCGCAGCACCTGCAGTTGGCCAGGCACCGCCGGTCGCGCTGCAGGTCTCGGCACCCAGCCAGACCGCGCCGATTGCCGCGCGGATCAAGGACATCGCTTCGCTTCAGGCAGGACGTGACAATCAGCTCATCGGCTACGGTCTCGTGGTCGGCCTGCAGAGCACGGGCGACAGCCTGCGCTCCTCGCCGTTCACCGACCAGTCCATGCGCGCCATGCTGCAGAACCTCGGCATTTCCACGCAGGGCAGCCAGTCGAACGCCAAGAACGTCGCGGCCGTCATGGTGACCGCGAACCTGCCGCCGTTCGCAAGCCCCGGCAGCCGCATCGACGTCACCGTCAGCTCGCTCGGCGATGCGACCTCGCTGCGCGGCGGTACGCTGATCATGACGTCGCTTTCCGGCGCCGACGGCCAGATTTACGCCGTGGCACAGGGCGCACTCGTCGTTTCCGGCTTCCAGGCACAGGGTCAGGCAGCCACCTTGACCGAAGGCGTCACGACTGCTGCCCGCGTGCCGAACGGTGCGATCATCGAACGCGAATTGCCGTCCAAGTTCAAGGATTCGGTCAACCTCGTTCTGCAGCTGCGCAACCCGGACTTTTCGACCGCCGTGCGCGTTGCCGACGTGGTCAACGGCTTCGCGGCACGCCGTTACGGCGGCCCGATCGCCGAGACTCGCGACAGCCAGGAAGTGGTCGTCGCCAAGCCGAAAAGCGCCGATCTTGCCCGCCTGATGGCCGAGATCGAAAACCTCGTGGTCGAGACCGACACGCCGGCCAAGGTCGTCGTCAACGAACGCACCGGCACGATCGTCATCGGCGCCGACGTCAAGGTTTCCCGCGTCGCCGTGAGCTATGGCACGCTGACCGTTCAGGTCACCGAGACGCCTACGGTCATCCAGCCGGAGCCTTTCTCGCGCGGCGAGACGGCGGTCCAGCCGAATACAGATATCCTCGCTCTGAAGGACGGCGGCCAAGTTGCCATCCTTAACGGTCCCGACCTGCGCACGCTGGTCGCCGGCCTCAACAGCATCGGCGTCAAACCGGACGGCATCATCGCCATCCTGCAGGGCATCAAGTCCGCCGGCGCCCTTCAAGCGGAGCTTGTCCTGCAATGACCGAGACCCTGTTCACCATTACCATCTCGAAGCGCCTCGCACGCCGGGTACTTGCCACCGCTGCTGTTCTGACGATCGTCGGCCAGGTCGGTGCGCAGCAGCCGCCGGCGGTGACCGAGAACTCGACCGCGGACGAAATTCAGAAGTTCTGCACCAATATCGCCGATGCTGCGCGCGACCAGCGTTATCTCCTGCAGAAGCAGGAGCTTGAAAAGCTGCAGGCGGGTGTCGACGAGCGTATCAAGACGCTCGAAAACCGCACGGCGGAATATCAGGACTGGCTGAAGCGCCGCAACGACTTCCTGGCCCGTGCCCAGGCCGGCCTCGTCGACATTTTCAAGACGATGAAGCCCGACGCCGCGGCACCGCAGCTGGCCGAGATGCGCATGGAAATCGCTGCCGCGATCATCATGCAGCTCCCGGCACGCCAATCCGCACTTTTCCTGAGTGAAATGAATCCGGAAAAGGCCGGCATGATCTCCACGATCATCTCCAGCGCGACCAATCCCAATACATCCAAAGCACCTGCTGCTCCCAATACTCCGAAGGCACCCTCATGACGAAACGCATTTCCGCCATCATGGCTGTCCTCTTCCTGGCTGGCTGCAATAGCCAGACCATCAAGGAAATCGGCAATGCTCCGTCGATGAGCCCGATCGGCAGCGGTCTGCAATATGCGCAGGCGCCGCAGATGGCATCCTATCCCAAGCAGCCGCAGCGTATGGCCAGTGGCTATTCGCTTTGGAGTGATACCCAGTCGGCTCTTTTCAAGGATGCGCGCGCACTGAACGTGGGCGACATTCTAACGGTCAACATCCAGATCAACGACCGGGCGTCCTTCGACAACCAGACCGACCGCAGCCGCACCAATGCAACGAGCCTCAAATGGGGCGCGACGCTGAAGAACCTGTTCGGCTGGACGCCTGAGGCAGGCACGACCGGCGATCTTGGCACTGATTCGAACACCGATTCGCAGGGCAAGGGCACGACCAAGCGGTCGGAAAGCCTGAAGCTGCTTGTCGCGGCCGTCGTGACCGGCATCCTGGAAAACGGCAACCTCCTGATCAGCGGCTCGCAGGAAGTGCGCGTCAACCACGAGATCCGTATCCTGAACGTCGCCGGTATCGTGCGTCCGAAGGACGTCGATTCGGCCAACACGATCTCCTATGACAAGATCGCCGAAGCCCGCATTTCCTACGGTGGCCGTGGCCGCCTGACCGAAGTGCAACAGCCCCCGGTCGGTCAGCAGGTCGTGGATATGTTCTCGCCCTTCTGACGAAACCGCGCGAAGGCCTCTTGATTTGAAGGTTTGAAGATATGGCGGAAGACGCAAAATCGGCCGAAGACGGCGGTGGAAAGAAAAAGGGCGGCTCGGTCATGGTGATCGCCGCCGTTGCCATCGTCACGCTGGTCGGCGCCGGCGGCGGCTGGGTTCTGGGCGGCATGATCGCCCCGAAGGATCCGGCTGCGGCTGTGAAGCATGAAGAAGCGGCTGCCGCAGCAGGCGGAGAGCACGGCGGCGGCAAGAAGGAAGAGGGGCTTCCCCACATTTCCACCGCGGCTAATGGCGTGATCCTTCTGGAGCCTGTCACCACCAATCTTGCCTATCCGTCCACAAACTGGATCCGGCTGGAAGTGGCGCTTGCCTTCAAGGGGCCGCCGGAACTGACCATGGCGGAGAATATCCATCAGGACATTCTTGCCTATATGCGCACCGTCTCCCTGCAGCAGATCGAGGGCCCGCGCGGCTTTCAATATCTGAAGGACGACCTGGAAGAGCGCATCGATCTTCGTTCCCAGGGCAAAGTCGCCAAGGTGATGTTCCGCTCTTTCGTGATCGAATAAGCATCATTCCAGTGCAGACACAAAAAAAGCGGCCCGGAATTCCGGGCCGCTTTTTTGTGCTCATTTTCTGTAACCGCCGGCATCTTTCAATGCCGGCGGCAAACAAACGAATCAGCGAGTGCGCTTCAGGAAGCCGTCCGGAGCGACAGTGACGAGGAGCTTGTTCTCGACCGACTTGTCGATCTCGAATTCCGGATGCTTCTTCAGATATTCGAATACGGCGGTCTTCGGGTTGTCGCCCGGATTCCATGGACGGTCCAGGAAGAAATCCTTCGGCAGGTCTTCGACGAATGTATCGAACACGGCGCAATAGCAGCCGGGAGTGACGAGGGGAGCGTAGGCCTCCAACTCGGCCAGCACGTGATCGTGCGTATGCATGGAATCGAGGCAGACCATGACGCGCTTGTAAGGAGCGGCGGCCGCGTGCACGGCGTCGATGACCTCCTTGGAGATCGAGGAGCCTTCGAACATCTGGATGCGGCTTGCCATCGGGTGGCTTTCGATCGCTTCGCGATTATGGGCGCGAATATCGATATCGAGGCCGATCACCTTGCGGTTCGACTTGGCTGGGTCGATCGTTGTGCCGGCCTCGATCGCGTCGCACATGTCGAGGAGTGCGAGCAGGGAGGCGCTGAGAATCAGCGAACCGCCATGCGCGATGCCGGCCTCGATGATCAGGTCCGGCTTGGTGGCCCAGACGAGTTCCTGCATCGCCTGGATATCCTGCGGATACTGAATGATCGGGCGGCCGAGCCAGTCGAAGTTATAGACATACCGCTTGGCCATCGACATTTCGCGCCAGGCTGAGCTCAGTGCCTGGAATTCCGCATCCTGCGCATAACCGTCGCTGGTGGCTTTGCGCTCCTGGTTGAATTGTTCGATCGGGTTCATGGCTGAGGTACCTCTTTGTCGAAAGCTTGCTGATTCGGTTAGGCTGTATGGCGACTAGGCTGGTTGGCGATCGAGGATCGTCGGCAGGAAATTGAGAACGGGCGAGGGCGTAAACCCGAATTCGTCCACGATCCTCTCCGTCGCGATCCGCGGGAAGCCGATGACGGGCGCATTAGCGTCCACTGCCACCGAACAGCCGGTAATCCTGGCGATGCCGGATACCCACGCTTGGTGGGGAAGATCGGTCCCACTCGCCACATTATATATTGCTTGGCCGCCGTCGAGTGCGATCCGGGTCAGCAGGTCGGCGACGTCGCCGATCCAGATATAGTCCTTGGCTGAAGCCGGATCGCTTCTGAGCTGAATATGGCCGCGTTGCGCCTCGCGGCACAATTCTCCGACGAATGTGTCAGATTCGGCTTCGTCCGGGCCGATGACGTTGGAGAGCCTGGCGATCCTCACATTCTTCCGCCCCGACGAAAGGCAGATCGATTCGCCTGTCAGCTTGGAGAGATTGTAGAGATCCGACGGATTGGAAGGCCGTGCCGAAAGCGTGGTCTCCTCATGCGCCTCGCCGCTATTGGCATAAACGCGGGTAGAGGAAAGATAGAGGAACGAATCAAAATCCGAATCACGCAACAGGTTCGCCGCGACCGAGACATGTGCTTCGATCGTGTCAAACGGGCGTGTGCGAAAATCCGCTGTCAGTCCGATTGCGTAGATGCAGTGACCGAGATCGCCGCGCTGATCAAAAAAAGTTGAACGCGTCATGGCATCGACCTCGTGGCCGAGCGACCGGAGATGCGTGACGAGATACGCCCCGATAAATCCCGATGCGCCGAAGACCGTGAATTTCATTCGCGATGCCCCAGCGTTTTGAGCGGATTGCTGCCGACGATCGAATAGGCGGCGACTTCGCCACGCACAATCGATCCGGCTGCGATGACGCAACCCTGGCGCAGATGCGCGCCGTCGAGGATAACGCAATTCGCGCCGATCCAGACGTCGTCCTCGATGATGATGCCGCCACGGCTTTCAAGAAAACCCTGCTGGCGAATCAGTTTGCTCTTGTCCTTGAACGCATGGTTGACCGGCGCGAACGTGCAGTTCGCGGCGACCAGGACATGACTGCCGAAGGTAATGCCGTTGCCGGTATAAAGAACGCAGCCGCTGTTGATGTAGCAGAAGCTGCCAAGGGTGAGATCGCCGCTGCCGCCCACCGGCTTGATCTTCACGAAACTGTCGATGACGCTGTTTTCGCCGACGACGATCTTCGTGCCGCGGGTCGAATCCTCGATGTCGGCGAGCGGGCTTACTCGGGCTGACGGGTGGATATCGATCACGGCCTTCACCTTTGAATGCTGAACGCCCGCGATGTGCAGGCGCGAATCACCGCAGTAATTCCCTTATTGAACCTTCAGGCTCGGCACCGCCGTCACGAACTTGGTGCCCTTTTCGGCCAGATGCGCGAGCTGCTGGCGTACTTCCTCGGCAATATTCCAGGGCAGGATCATCACATAGTCCGGCCGGCGCTCGGAAATCACGTCGGGATGCAGGATCGGAATATGGCTGCCGGGCATGAACTTGTTCTGCTTGGCGGCGGCAGCATCGCAGACGAAAGTCAGCAAATCCGGTTTTACGCCAGCGAAGTTCAGGAGAGTATTGCCCTTGGCCGCTGCGCCGTAAGCGGCGACGGTCTTTCCTTCGCGCTTGGCCTGCAGCAGGAAGGCGAGCGCGTCGTCCTTGACCTTTTCGGCCTTGGTCTGGAAATCCGCATAGACCTTGGTGTCTCGCAGGCCGCGGTTTTCTTCTTCGTGCAGCATCGCCTTAACGGCGTCGGTCGTCTCGCGAGCATCGTCCTTGTGGCAGCCATAGACGCGCAGGCTGCCGCCATGGGTCGGCAGTTCCTCGACGTCGAACACGCGCAGGCCCGCAGCTTCGAAAATCGTTCCGACCGTAAACAGCGAGAGATAGGAGAAGTGCTCGTGATAGACTGTGTCGAACTGGTTCTGCTCGATCAGCCGCATGACATGCGGGAATTCCAGGGTGATCGTGCCGCCGGCCTTCAGAGCCGTCTTCATTCCACGGGTGAAATCGTTGATGTCGGGCACGTGCGCATAGACATTGTTGCCGAGGATGAGATCGGCGCTCTTGCCCATGCCGACCAGCGACTTGGCGAAATCCTCGCCGAAGAATTCGCGGATGACCGGAATGCCGAGCGCCTGGGCGGCCTCTGCGGTGCTGTCGGTCGGCTCGACGCCCAGGCAGGGAATGCCGGCGGCCACGAAATTTTTCAGGAGATAACCGTCATTCGAGGCGATCTCGATGACCATGCTGTCCTTGCCAAGGTTCAGCCGCTTGGTGATCATCTCGACATAACGCGCCGCATGCGCCAGCCAGCCCTTCGATGCGCTGGAGAAATAGGCGTAGTCCGGGCTGAAAAGTGATTCGGCGGATGCGTAATCCTCCGTCTGCACCAGCCAGCATTCCTCGCAGACCTTCAGCCGCAGCGGAAAATAAAGCTCCGGCGCGGAAAGGGCCTCAGCCGTGAGATAGGCGTTGGACGGCGGCGCGAAGCCGAGGTCGAGAAAATCGCAGGCAAGCGTGCTGTCGCAATGGCGGCATTTCATAACGTCAGTCCCGTAAATTGCTCTGTCAGGTTCGGGTGGCGGCGATCCCGCTCCGACATTTCGGTGATTTCGAGCGGCCAGCTAATGCCGAGCGCCGGATCGAGCGCGCTGAGCGCCCCTTCCGAGCCCGGCGCATAAGGCACGGAGTGAAAATACAGCATTTCGCAATCGTCCGTCAGTGTCTGAAACCCGTGCGCAAAGCCTTCGGGAATGAGCAGCGATCGGCGATTTTCGGCGGAAAGCTCTTCCGCATGCCATTTCAGAAAAGTCGGCGAATCAGCGCGAAGATCGACGGCGATATCGAGCACCGCACCGCGCATGCAGTTGACCAGCTTCATCTCCGAATGCGGCGGCTGCTGGAAATGCATGCCGCGCAGCGTGCCCCGTTTTGCAGTCATCGTCAGATTGATCTGCGCAATCGGTTTCGCCCATCCAGCCTGCGCCAGTTCTTCCGCACAAAACATGCGCGACAGGAAGCCGCGCGAATCGCCAAGGTTCTGACGTTCGACAAGCTTCAGGCCGGAGAGCGGCAGGTCGATGACGGTGAATCGGCTCAAGCGACAGCCTCGTATTCGGCGATCTCGGCCTCGCAAAGCGTACGGGCGTCGGCGCCATCATGCTGCGCACGATACCATTTCATGGTCCGTGATACGGCTTCGGTCAGCGCCCATCTTGGCTCGATATTCAGCACATGGCGAGCCTTGGCGGTTTCCAGCGCCAGCCATCCCGCTTCGTGCGGCCCTTCGGTGCCGTCGCCGTAAACCACCTCGCCGCGGCCATAAGCTGCCCGGGCGATCTCGATAACCTGGCGCACCGGTGCCGCCTCATGGCTTACCGGTCCGAAATTGTAACTGTCGGCAAGGCTCGCATCGCTCCAGAGGCGCTCGGCGAGGACCAGATAGGCGGAAAGCGGTTCCAGAACGTGCTGCCACGGCCGCTTCGCCTCCGGGCGACGAACGCTCAATAGGGTACCGGACTGCCAGGCGCGGACCGCATCCGGCAGAAGCCGATCCGTTGACCAGTCGCCGCCGCCGATGACATTGCCGGCGCGGGCGCTTGCCACCGCAACACCGTTCTCGCGCAGAAAACTGTCGCGATAGCTCGAAACCACGATCTCGCAGGCAGCCTTGCTGGCGCTGTAGGGATCGTGACCGCCGAGCTGGTCGGTTTCACGGTAAGGGAAGGAATGTTCGAGGTTGCGATAGACCTTGTCGGTCGTGACAGCGACGACGACGCGGGCCGACGGGATGGACCGGACAGCCTCGAGCAGATTGGCTGTGCCGAGCACGTTGGTCGCAAAGGTTCCGATCGGGTCCTGGTAGCTTGGGCGCACCAAGGCCTGAGCGGCGAGATGCAGCACAATATCCGGCGCGGCGTTGCGGGCGATTTCGGCCAGTTTCGCCTGGTCCCGGATATCCTGAAAATGGCTCGCTTCGATATGCGAACCTGCAAGTACGAAGAGGTTTGGTTCGGCAGTTGGCGCAAGCGAAACGCCCGTCACCTTGGCGCCCATCCGGGCAAGCCAGATGGCAAGCCAGGAGCCCTTGAAGCCGGAATGCCCGGTCAAAAGAACCTTTTTGCCATGCCAGAAAGCGTGATCAGGTCGGGCGCCACCGCTCATTACCAGATTTTCCACGGTGCTTTGCCGGAAGCCCAGAGGTCTTCGAGCATGTTCTTTTCGCGCAGCGTATCCATCGGCTGCCAGAATCCGTCGTGTTCGTAGGCCATCATTTCGCCCTGCGAAGCGAGATTCATCATGGGAGCGGATTCCCATGGAATGGTGTCGCCCTCGATCATGTCGAGGCATTTCGGCGACAGAACGAAGAAGCCGCCATTGATCAGGCCGCCGTCGCCGCGTGGCTTCTCCACGAAGCCGGTGACCTTGTTTCCGTCACGCTCCAGCGCGCCGTAGCGGCCCGGGGGATGAACCGCGGTGACGGTCGCCAGCTTGCCGTGTTCGCGATGGAACTTGATGGTTTCGCCGATATTGACGTCGCTGAGGCCGTCGCCATAGGTGAAGCAGAAGCTGTCTTCGGTCCGAAGATATTCGCCGACACGCTTCAGGCGGCCGCCAGTCATCGTGGCTTCGCCGGTATCGATCAACGTGACCTTCCAGGGATCTGCGCTGCGGCGATGCACCTGCATCTCGTTATAGGCCATGTCGAACGTCACGTCGGACATATGCAGGAAGTAGTTCGCGAAATACTCCTTGATGACGTAGCCTTTGTAGCCGCAGCAGATGATGAACTCGTTCACGCCATGGGCGGAATAGAGTTTCATGATGTGCCAGAGGATCGGCCGGCCGCCGATCTCGATCATCGGTTTCGGCCGAAGGTGCGTCTCTTCGGAAATTCGGGTTCCCAGCCCACCGGCCAGAATGACAGCTTTCACGTTTATCTCCCTGCCCATAGGGCGGAACCATCGCCCGTCGGCTCCGCCTTATTCGATCCGGTGCTACGGACCGGCTGACTTATGAGGCCATTCCTTCTTACAGGAGAATGGTCTGGATGAGGTCGTCCTGGGCGAAAACGAGGTTGGGATCATATCCCTGTTCCACGTAGCGTTCGCGCTGATCCGGCGTGAATACCAGTACGGCCGTCTTTTCGATGAAGTCCTTGGTGGGCGCCTCGGGTTCGTCCACGATCGCGATACGCTCCGGGAAATTGACCTTGCGGATGCGCTCTTTGAGGATGATCGTGTCGAGGAAGCCGGACAGGACAAGGTTTTCGACGCCGCCGGCTGCATTGACCTGCCAGGCAAGCGTTTCGAGCGCTGCAGCAAGCAACAGGCCTTCACGGGCCGCAACCACTTCCGGATGCTGGTCCAGGCCGCCGTACATCAGGCGTGTGTAGACTTCATAGGCCTTGACGAACTGACGCGAGCCGAGCAGCAGCCGAAGCGCTACCGTCATGCGGATCAGCGTGAACATCTTGCACATGTAATCCTGGGTGAACTTGTCGTTCTCCCCGCTGGCGATCTGGCCGCGCTTGGTGCCGAAATACAGGAAGTATTCCAGACCGCCGCGATACTGGTCCCAGCCGGACATTGCGATCTCGTGGCCACCCTGCGGACGGTCGCGGCCGAGTTCGGAGCGAATCACCTGCTGGTAGAACGGCGTCTTCAGGAATGCGATGTCGCCCTGGTCGAGGAAATGCGCCAGCAACGGGAAGGCGTAGAAGCAGATATCGCGCGGAACCCAGGTCGTGCGCAGCGCACTGGTGCGGAAAACGGCGATTTCCGGGAAAATGTGCTTGTTGTAGATGAAGTTGAAGACTTCGCCGAAGCTGCGGCGCTGGAAGATGACATCTTCTTCGAGACGATAGAAGATATCCATTTCGCGTTCGAGAATGCCGTCATAGGTCCACCACGGAGCATGGCAGACGTTGACCGCGGGGTTGTCGTCCATGAACTTCAGGGCGTTCAGCAGGCCTTCGTAGATCAGTCGGTCGTCATCTGCGACATAGACCGAATATTCGCCATGGGCGCGCCGGTAGGTGCCGTTGACGTTGACGAACGGGCCGTTATTTTCCGGGCGCAGAAAGTAGCGGATCGGCATGTCAGCCGCGAACTCCTGCACGACTTCCGTCGTGTTGTCCGTTGAAGCATTATCCGAGATCACGATTTCATAGGCGAAATCAAACGAGAACGCCTTGATCCGCTGCAGGCAGGTCCGCAGGTGGGCGGCTCGATTATATGTCGGAATGCAGATGCTGAGCTTGATGGGATTCACTGAGGTTTCCTCGACCGGGGTTTCGAGCGGCGGGTTCCCGCTTCAGGGCGGAACACGTGCGAATGGGATGTCGGTGCTCTGATTCGGTTTCCCGGTCCAATCACCGTCTGATTCGTTCAGGTTCCCGCGCCATCATGACATTGTTGAATTCGACCCTAGGGATTGAGGCTTGTGCAAAACTGAAGCCCAGCCGGGCAAATCTCGGAGAAAATTGGACGCTGCCCGGCCCTGATGACCATCTTTCTGTTCACGACTTTTGGACGGGGCCGTTAAGACGTTGACCGCAAATCGCCACGGTGTCTAACCAAGGTGACCAAAAGGACTTCGTGATCGCATGATTCGGCTGATCTATCTGCTTGTCGCCCTGATCGCGATGCCTGGGCTCGCACTTGCCCAGCAATCGCCGGCGGATCTATTGAATCTGCCGGTAGACGGCTCTGCCGCCGCCTGGATTATCCGTACGTTCGGCCTTCTGACCGTTCTTTCGGTCGCGCCGGGCATTCTGATGATGGTCACGAGCTTTCCGCGCTTCGTGATCGCTTTCTCCATCCTGCGTTCCGGCATGGGCCTGGCAACGACGCCATCGAACATGATTCTCGTGTCCATGGCGCTCTTCATGACGTTCTACGTCATGGCGCCGACCTTTGACCGGGCCTGGAATGAGGGCGCGCAGCCTCTTCTCCAAAACCAGATCACGGAAGCCGAGGCGGTGCAGCGCATTGCGGAACCCTTCCGTGTCTTCATGTCTGCCAATACGCGTGACAAGGATTTGCAGCTTTTCGTGGAGATTGCCCGCGAAAGGAATCAGTCCGTCGGCACGCCGCAGGCGATCGACTATCGCGTTCTGGTCCCGGCTTTCATGCTTTCGGAAATCCGCCGCGGTTTCGAAATCGGCTTCCTGATCATCCTGCCGTTCCTCGTCATCGACATGATCGTCGCCGCCATCACCATGGCGATGGGTATGATGATGCTGCCGCCGACCTCCATCTCCCTGCCGTTCAAGATCCTTTTCTTCGTCTTGATCGACGGCTGGAATCTTCTGGTCGGAAGCCTCGTGCGGTCCTTCGGTTAAGCGCAAAACACCGGACAAAAGAAAAGCGGCCGGTTAAACCGGCCGCCGTATTGTATTGCATTATCAACGATGAATGCGCTGTTCAGAAGCCGCCGCGATCGCTGAACGGACCCTCGCGCGGCGGCAATGCCGGCACGGAGAAATGCTCCGGCTTCAGCTTGGCTTTCGCCCGTTCGACCATCATTTCATAACCGTTTTCCAAGTGACGGCAGAAGCGGTCGGCATCGAATAGCGGCTCCGTGAAGCGGTTCTTCTCAAGCCGGTCGCGGACCAGCTTCAGCTCGTCGCGATGTTTGAAATAGTGGACGGCGCGCTCGACATATTCGTCCGGCGTCTCGCAGACCATGTCCGGCAGGCCGACGGCGTTGAGCAGGCTTTCGCTGACGCGGGACGCGAAGTTGACGCCCTTGAACGCCAGCATCGGCAGGCCGGCCCAGAGTTTTTCCGAAGTGGTCGTGTGACCGTTATACGGATAGGTGTCGAGGCCGAGATCGGTAAGCGCGATGCGGTCGAGATAGGCTGCATAATCGACCGTGCGGTCGCCGAACAGGATGCGCTCGCTGGCGATGCCGGCGTTGGTAAAGCCCTTCAGCAGGTTCTTGCGCGAGCCGAAGGTTTCCTTGCAGATCAGGAAGAGATAGCTGCCCGGCGTCTGCTTGAGGATGCGAATCCACAGGTCCAGCGTCGTACGGCTGATCTTCCAGTGCGTATGGAAGGACGAGAAGATGAACGCATCCTGCGGCATGCGGCAGACGCTGCGGTCGATCGGCCGCGGCAGCGGGCGGTGGATCGCATCGTTCGGGAAGAACGTTTCCGGCATCCAACATATCTTCTCGTGATAATGCTTGAAGGAGCTTTCCGGAACGACCGTGCGGTCGGCGATCAGATAGTCGATATCGATATTGACCACGGTGCCGGGATAACCGAGCCAGGTTGCATGAACCGGAGCCGTCTGCTGGTTCATGATCGGCACGCGGGTATCGGCGGTATGGCCCTGGAGATCGACGAGAACGTCGATATTGGCTTCCTTGACGGCCTCCACCGCTTCGTCGTCCGTCATGCCGCGGATTGAAACGATTCGGCCCCAATTTTCACGGATTGCCGAATTGCTGTCCGTCAGGCTCTTTTCGGCTGCGTTGCAGAAGAGCGTGATATCGAACTTGCTGCGATCATGGGCTTCGAGAACGCCGCGGAAGGCTTTCATGACCGCGTGATCGGTCCAAAGGTCGGCGGAAAGATAACCGATTCGGATCTTCTCGCCCCATTTGTGCGGCATGGTCCGGCGCTTGTCCTTGATCCCGGCCGGAATCTTGACGCGTGCGGCGCCGGCGACGGAGTTGACCGCCTCGTTCGTGCACCAACGGATGTTGTAGAGCGAAATCTCGTCAAGGAACGGCGTGATATCGCGCTTTACCTCGATCTCGTCTTGCAGGATCGGATCGAACTTATCCGTGACCTCGTAATTGTTGATGTCACGCATGATCGTCAGGTAATAATTGCGGACGATCTTGTCTTCGGGATCTTTTTCGAACGTGTCGATGATCATCTTGTGTTCGGCTTCCGTGCGCGTCGCAAGACGGACGGAGCGGACGGAGAAGCGACGGTGCTCGGCATTGTCGCTTTCGGCAAGCGTCTTCTGGAAGGCTTCCATGCCATCCATTTCCTGCCGCATCAGCGCGCCGGACATCAGCATCGCCATGTCGGGATCATCGAGTGCTTCGTTGAGAATTTTCGCACCGATTCGCAGCAGGCTGATATCGTCGTTATTCGCGAAATGGAGGCGCATCGCCTCGCGCAGATATTTTATCTGATGACGGCCTTCCTGCTCGCCGGCAAGCTGGAAGGCCTGCGCGGCCTCGGTCTTCATCCTGAGCTTTACCAGGGTGGCGCCCAGAAGCGCGTAGTGTCGCGGATCGCGATCAACGTCCAGCAGGCGGTTTATGATGCCCAGAACGTCGTAATAATCGGCTTTGTCGAAGCTCTTTTGGGCGGCCGCATAATCCCGTTGTACCTTGAGGCTTTTCAATTCGTGCAACTCCAATCCATCACCTCGCAGCCGGGCCCGGCGCAGAGGGTTCCTTTCGCATCATTGCTCGCGAAGCTTGCTTGAAGCCGACGTCGCGACGCTGGCGAGGGGGAGGGCACGAAATGTTAACCATACAACCAGACCAAGCATTAACCATAAGGAAAGAGCTTATTTGGAAGACGCCCATTTTAAAGAAGTTGGCAAGGATTGGCTGCGAGATTTCTCCTCACACAACGGGTTCGGCCTCACTTCCGAGTTGAAGGAGCCGAGTTGGCATGACGCCGGACCGAAGTGACCGGTAAACCCGGAATGTCCCCCCAAAAAGTATTTCGTTCAAAGGGACAAACAACTATGACGAGCATTCTTACTAACGTCAATGCAATGGCCGCTCTCCAGACGCTGCGCGGCATCAGCGGCGAAATGGAATCCACGCAGAACGCTATCTCTTCTGGTAAGCGCGTCGGTTCGGCTTCGGACAACGCTGCCTACTGGTCGATCGCAACCACCATGCGTTCGGACAACTCCGCTCTGTCGTCTGTTCAGGACGCTATGGGCCTCGGCGCTGCTAAGGTTGATACCGCTTACTCCGGTATGGAAGCCGCTATCGACGTCGTTCAGGAAATCAAGAACAAGCTGGTTACCGCCGGCGAATCTTCTGCCGACAAGTCCAAGATCCAGGAAGAAATCACCCAGCTGCAGAACCAGCTGAAGTCGATCACCTCTTCCGCTTCGTTCTCGGGCGAAAACTGGCTGCAGGCTGACATCAGCGGCAAGACCAACGCTGTTACCGGTGTTGTCTACGCTTCTGACGACATCAACAAGCAGATCGTTGGCTCCTTCACCCGCGACAACAAGGGCAACGTTTCGGTCAAGACCGTCAACATCACGCTCAACGAATCGAACGTCCTGTTCGACCTTTCGGGCGGCGATGCCGGCATTCTCGACGCCAACTCGCTGAAGGGCATGCGCGTTGTTTCCGACTCGCTCGGTGCAGATCGCTACGCCAAGGTTAACACCGCTGCGATGAACGATACCAACATGGTATGGCGCGATATCGGCGGCGACGTATGGCAGAAGGGTAACACCCTCGGCGTCTTCTCCGACGGCACGAACGGCACCTTCCTGATGAAGACCGGCGGCGCATTCGTTGACGCAGTATTCTCGGCTACCGCCAACGAATACCAGGTCAACACCAACGCCCTGATCGCTACCAACGCTTCGGTCACGCTGACCTCTGGTGTATCGGTTTCCGAACTCGACATCACCAAGCTCGACGACTACCGCAAGTCTGGTGACGTCAAGAACCTCGGCATGGGCGACGGCACGAACGCTTCGGACGACGATATCATCGCCGCTCTGACCTCGTTCGTCGATGGCCAGCTCGAAAAGATGACCAGCGCAGCTGCAAAGCTCGGTGCCGTCTCCAAGCGTATCGACATGCAGAACGACTTCGTCTCGAAGCTGTCTGACTCGCTTGATCGCGGTGTAGGTCGTCTCGTCGACGCCGACATGAACGAAGAGTCCACGAAGCTCAAGGCACTGCAGACCCAGCAGCAGCTGGCGATCCAGTCGCTCTCGATTGCGAACTCCGACTCCCAGAACGTCCTGTCGCTCTTCCGTTAATCGGAACAGACATAGGAACAGGCGAAGTGGTGCGGAGGCTGACCGCACCACCGAGCTTAAAAAAGGCCGCGCCCGACACCGGGCGCGGCTTTTTCATTTTTCTTTTCCGGCTTCAATCTTCATTAACCAAATTGGGGTTACCTAGAGCCATCGAAACGGCGAGTTAACCAAGAAAATTAACCGGTTAGCAAGCATGAAGCTGTCCGCCGTTCCCGGTGTTAATCCGGAATGTCCCTTTTCGTAATCAGCCACTCAAGGGGCACTTTCTAATGACCAGCATTCTGACTAACATTGCAGCTATGTCTGCACTCCAGACTCTCCGCCAGCTCGGCTCCGACATGGAGAAGACGCAGGCTCACGTATCCTCCGGTCTCCGCGTTGGTTCCGCTTCGGACAACGCTGCCTACTGGTCGATCGCAACGACCATGCGTTCGGACAACGGCGCTCTCGGCGCTGTTCAGGACGCCCTCGGCCTCGGCGCCGCTAAGGTCGACACCGCATATGCCGCTATGGAATCGGCTATCGACGTCGTCCAGGAAATCAAGAACAAGCTCGTTGCTGCTTCTGAACCGGGCGTTGACAAGTCCAAGGTTCAGGAAGAAATCACCCAGCTGCAGAACCAGCTGAAGTCGATCACCTCTTCCGCTTCGTTCTCGGGCGAAAACTGGCTGCAGGCTGACGTCAGCGGCAAGACCAATGCCACGACCGGTGTTGTCTACGCTTCTGACGACATCAACAAGCAGATCGTTGGCTCCTTCACCCGCGACGCCAAGGGCAACGTTTCGGTCAAGACCATCAACGTTGTTCTGAACGAAACCAACATCCTGTTCGACCTTTCGGGCGGCGATGCCGGCATTCTCGATGCGAACTCGCTGAAGGGCATGCGCGTTGTTTCCGACACGCTCGGTGCAGATCGCTACGCCAAGGTCAACACCGCTGCGATGAACGATACCAACATGGTATGGCGCGATATCGGCGGCGACGTATGGCAGAAGGGTAACACCCTCGGCGTTTACTCCGACGGCACGAACGGCGCCTTCCTGATGAAGGTCGGCGGTGGTTTCGTCGACGCAGTATTCTCGGCTACCGCCAACGAATACCAGGTCAACACCAACGCCCTGATCGCGACCAACGCCACGATCACGCTCACCAACGGTGTATCGGTTTCCGAACTCGACATCACCAAGCTCGACGACTACCGCAAGTCTGGTGACGTCAAGAACCTCGGCATGGGCGACGGCACGAACGTCTCCGACGAGCAGATCATGGACTTCCTGATCTCCTTCACGGACGGTCAGCTCGAAAAGATGACGAGCGCTGCTGCACGTCTCGGCTCGATCTCCATGCGCATCAACATGCAGGAAGACTTCGCTTCCAAGCTGTCCGACTCGATCGACAGCGGTGTTGGCCGCCTGGTCGACGCGGAAATGAACGAAGAGTCCACGAAGCTCAAGGCACTGCAGACCCAGCAGCAGCTGGCAGTTCAGTCGCTCTCGATCGCCAACTCCGACGGTCAGAACATCCTGTCGCTCTTCCGTTAATCGGAAGGCCGCAAGGCTTCAAAACCAAAAAGGCCGCGCCCCCCGGGCGCGGTTTTTTTATGCGCGCGATTTTTTTCTTAATCTTCGTTGATTTTCCTTAACTTAAGTTGATTTCGCTTAACCTCGGTTGATTTTTATTAACTTTGGTAAATTCGGTTTAAGGTTTGTTAACCATTCGGGCGCTAAATGACCTCATCGAAACGATGGGTTAACCAAGACAAAGAAGAGGTTAACAGGCATCAAGGCCGAGCCAACGTTCCCCGGTGTAATCCCGGAATGTCCCTTCATCTAGCCAATCCAAGGGGCACTAGAAAATGACCAGCATTCTGACAAACACCGCAGCTATGGCTGCTCTCCAGACCCTCCGCACGCTCGGCACCCAGATGGAAGACACGCAGAAGCGCGTTTCCACCGGCCTGCGCGTCGGCACTGCTTCCGACAACGCCGCCTACTGGTCGATCGCGACCACGATGCGTTCGGATAACGGCGCTCTCTCCGCCGTCCAGGACGCTCTCGGCCTCGGCGCCGCGAAGGTCGATACCGCCTACGCCGCCATGGAATCGGTCGTCGACGTCGTCACCGAAATCAAGAACAAGCTCGTCGCCGCTTCCGAAGCCGGCGTCGACAAGTCCAAGATCCAGGCTGAAATCTCGCAGCTCCAGGATCAGCTTACGAGCATCGCATCTTCCGCTTCCTTCTCCGGTGAAAACTGGCTGCAGGCTGACATCGGTGGCCGCACCAACGGCACGACCGGCGAAATCTACGCCAGCGACGCCATCAACAAGCAGGTTATCGGCTCCTTCATCCGCGATGCGAACGGTAACGTCTCGGTTCAGCCGATCAAGATCCGCCTCGACGAAACCAGCGTTCTGTTCGACCTTTCCGGCGGTGACGCCGGCCTGCTGGATGCCAACATCCTGAAGGGTTACCGCAAGACCGAAGATACGCTCGGCAACGACCGCTACGTCAACATCAACACCAGCGCGATGGCCGACACGACCGTTTCCTGGGTCGAAATCGGCGGCGAAATCTGGGCGAAGGCCGATACGACGGGCAATCTGATGACCGGCGCGGCAGCGGACTACCTGCTGAAAATCGGCGGCGCATTCGTCGACGCAGTCTACAACGGCACGGCCGGCGGTTACGACATCGACACCAACGCCTTCGTCGCAACCAACGCTTCGATCGCATACTCCAGGGGTGTTTCGATCTCCGAACTCGACATCACCATGCTGGACGACTACCGCAACAGCGCCAAGGCAACCTACCTCGGCATGGGCACGAAGGCGACCGACTCGAACATCATGGATGCCCTGATCTCCTTCGTCGACACGCAGCTCGAAGGTCTGATCAGCGCCACCTCGAAGCTCGGTTCGATCTCCATGCGTATCGACATGCAGGAAAGCTTCGTCTCCAAGCTCACCGACTCCATCGACAGCGGTATCGGTCGACTGGTCGACGCGGACATGAACGAAGAATCGACCAAGTTGAAGGCACTGCAGACCCAGCAACAGCTCGGGATCCAGTCGCTCTCGATCGCCAACACCAATTCCGAGAACATTCTGTCGCTCTTCCGTCAGTAAGCGACGCCGTTGGCTAGAGCGGTCGTCCCGCTCTGACACGACAGAAATCCCGGAAAGAAGACCGCGTCCCCAAAAGGGGCGCGGTTTTTCGCGTTTCGGTCAATATTTTGCAGGATTTGCCCACATCGGCCGCCGTAACTTGCGCGAAGCCTGCACGGCCGATGCGACCAGGCGTTATGTATCTTGCCAATCTCCGCCCGCCTTTGCTAACTGTCGTTAACGATTTGTTAAGAACGACAGGCTGCCCGCATCGTGGATGCACATGGGCGGTTCGCATGATGCCTCCCGTCGTTTCCGGTGAAAAACTCCGGATCTTCCAGCATATTTGACCGAGGCACGGCCAATGACGAGTATCTTGACGAACACTGCCGCCATGGCGGCACTGCAGACCCTCCGTTCGATCGACCGCAACATGGAAACCACCCAGGCGCGCGTCTCGTCCGGTATGCGGGTGCAGACCGCCGCCGACAACGCGGCCTACTGGTCGATCGCCACGACGATGCGTTCTGACAACCATGCGTTGTCGACCATTCAGGATGCTTTGGGTCTCGGCGCCGCGAAAGTGGACACAGCCTATACCGCGATGGAAAGTGCCATCGACACGGTCATGGAAATCAAATCCAAGATCGTTGCCGCTTATGGCGTCGGCGCCAACCGCGGCAAGATCCAGGAAGAAATCACCCAGCTGCAACAGCAGCTGAAAAGCATTTCCGAATCGGCCACCTTCTCCGGCGAAAACTGGCTGCAGGATTACGTCAGCGACGGCGGCACCAATGCTGCCGAAAAGCCGGTCACCAAACAGGTCGTTGCCTCCTTCACCCGTACGGCTTCCGGTGAAGTCGCAGTCAAGACCGTCGACTATACCCTTGATTCTGGTACGGTTCTCTTCGATTTGAGCGGTGGCAACATCGGCATCCTCGACTCCTCGGTCCGGTTCGTTGCCGAGAACGAAACCGCTGTCACCGTGACGACGAAAACCGGCACGTTGGCGTCCGTGGACAAGAGTTATGCAGCCACCTTCCTGACGGAAAGCCAGCTCGCGGCGCTCGGTACCGATGCGAATGCCGCCGATGCTCGCATCTATCAGGTTGGCGCCACCAGCTATATGAAGGTCGCCGAGGGCCAGTGGGTGCAGGTAACGACCACCGACCCGAACCTTCCGACCGTCACTACTCCGGTGCATCAGCAGGGTGCGACGAAGTACTATTTCGTTGTCACGGCCGGTAACAACCTCGACAACCGAAAGTTGGGGATATCCGTCACCAATCTCGATATCAACAAACTGGCCGACGTGGCGACGCAGATGAACGGCATGGTCGCCGGCTCGGCGCCGGATAACGAAGCCGTTCTTGATATGATGGAGCGGTTCCTCGACAAGCAGCTGCAGGGCATGACCAGCGCTGCTTCCAGTCTCGGCTCCATCCAGAAGCGTATCGATCTGCAGGAAAGCTTCGTCGCCTCGCTGACCGACGTTATCGATAAGGGTGTCGGCCGACTGGTCGATGCGGACATGAATGAAGAATCGACCCGGCTCAAAGCGCTGCAGACCCAGCAACAGCTCGGCATCCAGTCGCTTCAGATCGCCAATACCAATGCGGAAAACATTCTGCAGCTCTTCCGGCAGTAAGACAAACGGTCAGAAGCACCGCAGCGTTCACCGCTCCCTATTATTCGAAGGCCGCTTGATGCGGCCTTCTCGAATTTTCGGAGGAAGGCCCCGAATTTCGGCAACGGGAAGGGGTGCGGCTCGGTATCTTCATCCTCGCACAAGTTTGACTTTCTACCGTTCCGCCTAGAACCCACGACTACGACGTCATCGTGGGCACAAACGCAACTAATCGGGATGATGCGATGATTGCAGCGGCGACATATCGCGCTTTCGGCCGGCTCATGAAGAGCCGCGGTCCGAGGGGCCATGCGGGTCGGGGAGTAGCTCCATGAGTGCTGCCCTTGCGCGTTATCTGAAGGATTTCAGCGAGCCTGAAACCCTGCCGGTCCCCATGATGGAAGCCACCTTCGGCGGAGGCTTTGACAACGATTTGATCCTTCCGGAAGTTGTGGAAGATCCGGTCGACCTCGAGGCTGAACGCAACGATGCCTATTCGAAGGGCTACGTGGCTGCATCCGACGAACTGCAGCAGCGCTTCGACGAAGAGCGTGCAGCACTCCTTGCGGCACATGCCGAGGAGATGGCGGCTCTGCGCGAACGTTACGAGACCGACGCAGCAGCCATGATCGCCGCAAAGTTCCAGGAAATTGCCGGCCATACGGCCCAGGCGATCAGCGATCAGACGGCGCGGATATTGTCTCCGCTGCTTGACGAGGCGCTCGTTGCGAAGGCGGTCTCCGATATGGCGGACATTATCCGCAATGCAATGCTGGATGGCGATCTGGGAACGCTTACGGTTCGCGGGCCTATCCATCTGTTCGAAAAACTGAAGACAGCATTGGCTGAACCCACCCTGGTTTGGCGCCATGTCGAAGCACCCGATCTCGATATCTCGGTGGATATCGGTGAGACCGCGCTCGTCACGCGCATGTCTGCCTGGTCGGCGAGCCTTAAGAAGGTACTGGCATGAGCGAGGGCGAAAATCATCATCACGGCAAGAACGAAGTCATCATCGTCAAGAAACATGGCGGTGGCCATGACGATGGCGCCCACGGCGGTGCCTGGAAGATCGCGTTTGCCGACTTCATGACCGCGATGATGGCCTTCTTCCTCGTGATGTGGCTGGTCAACGCCGCCAACGAGGAAACCAAGGCCTCGATGGCGAGCTATTTCAATCCGATCAAGCTTTCCGATTCCACGCCGGCCGAGAAAGGGCTCGAAAAGCCCGTCGATGCGTCCGAGGGACAGGAAAGCGGCGAACGTTCACGCGTCAAGGCGGACGGCACCGTTCAGGGTTCTGCGGCCGCGACCGGTGAGGATATGACCTCGACATCCGGTGACGAACCGAATTACTCCGAGGCGAATTTCTTCGAAAACCCGTATTCCGTTCTGGCAGAGATTGCTCAGGAAGTCGGTCAGCAGGCAAACGTCAGCGCCAAGGGCGAGGGCGGTGCCAGTGATTCCGGTCCGGCGACCGGTGCCGATGGCGGCGAGGCCTATCGCGACCCATTCGATCCGGATTTCTGGACGAAGCAGATGCAGGTCACCAGCGCAAATGGTCCGGAAACTGCCGTCAAGGTTCTGCCGAGCGACGATCCGCTTGCCCAGATGGGCGCGCCGCAATATCGGGCCACGCAGGATCAGGAACATCCGGAACAGAACCTGACGCCGCAGCAGCTGGCGCTCGCTGTTCCGACGCCACGTCCGGTGCCTGGCCAGCAGGATAAAACCCAGCAGCAGAATGGCGCTCCGTCAGACAAGCAGGCCAATCTGAACGGCCAGAAGCCACAGGACGGCGCAAAAGCCGACCAGCAGGAGCAGAAGGCCGCTGATCAACTGAAGCAGGAAATCGAACAGCAGATCTCCGGTGTCGCGGGCAAGCTTGCCGAAGGGCTCGTCGTGACGCCTGCCGAAGGCGGGATCCTCGTGTCGATCTCCGATCAGACCAACGACCCGATGTTCAATGTCGGATCGGCTGTTCCGCGGCGCGAGATGGTTCTTGCCATGGAAAAGATCGGCAAGATCCTGAAAGATCGCAAGGGCAGCGTCGTGCTACGCGGACACACCGATGGCCGCCAGTTCAAGGGCACCGAAAACGATAACTGGCGCCTCTCGATGTCGCGTGCTCACAGCGCCTATTATATGCTGGTGCGCGGCGGGCTCACCGAAGATCGCATCAAGCAGGTCTCGGGTTTTGCCGATAGACGCCTGCAGGTGCCGAACGATCCGCTCGCTGCGGCCAACCGGCGTATCGAAATCCTGCTCCAGGCGGATGAGGGATAAGAGATGGCGCTCAAGGGCATCAGACGTCTGCTGCTGGCCGGTCTTGTCGTCGGGGCATCTTCCGCGATTCCGGCCCTTGCGCAGCAGCAGGATCGCGGCGATCTGGCGCCCTATGCCATGCTTCGTTCGTTGCAGTTCGTCCAGGATTCGGTCGTGCTCGGCGATCATTCGGCGGCTGAAATGCAGCGCTACATGCTCGCGACGATCGACCAGCGGCTGCGCACCGCCGATCCTTCCATTTTCGAAGACCCCAGAAACGTCGATGCAGCCCTTGTCTATGCGATGAGCGGCGGCAATCCGGCAACGCTGGAGTTTCTCGCCTCGCGTGACGTCGCCGGCAATTTCGACAACCGCGTCGCCGACGCGCTGAGGAAATACCTGAGCGGCAAGGGTACGCTCGCAGCCAAGACCATTGCCGACATGGCGGTGGAATATCGTGACGAGAAGATCGGTCCTTATCTGTCGCTCGTCAGCGGTAACGTCGCCATCACCAAGGATCCCAAAGGTGCGCTCGTCTATTATGACTGGGCGCGTCTGACGGCTCCAGGCACTATTATAGAAGAAGCAGCGCTTCGCCGCTCCGTGGCGATCACCGTGGAGGCCAACATGGTTCCGCAGGCGCTATCTTATTCCACCAAATATGCCCGTCGGTTTATTCACTCTCCTTACGCCAGCCAGTTTGCCGATTTCTTCGTCCAACTGACCGTCGCTCATTTCGGTGAGATTACCGAGGACAACATCGACGGCGCGCTCGAATTCATGGATGCCGACAGGCGTCGCGAGATCTTTCTGCGGATCGCCCGTGCGGCGACGATCGCCGGCAAGAACGAGCTGGCCCGGCTGGCATCCGCGAAAGCCGAAGAATTGAAGGGAAGCCCCACCCCGGCGGCACTCGCGAAACTCTATGGCGGCATGGCAGATATCCCGACCAAGGACATCAGCACGGCTATGCAGGCCATCTCGAATGTGCCGGACGAGGCGCTTTCGCCGCGTGACCGCGCTCTGCGTCAGGCCGCAAAAACTATTGCGGACCAAGTCGTTACGCTTCCCACCGCCGAAAGCTTCGCGCAAGAGAAGCGTTCCAATATGCCAAACACAGTAGACGCGAAACCCAAAGTCGCGTTACCCAGGAATGAGATCGCTGGGTCTGCCCCCGCCGCGGAAGGTCCGCAGGCTGGCACCGCTGCCAAGTTCGATCCGGCCTTCCAGACATACGTCGATAGCGGTCGTTCGAAATTGAATGCCATCGATGATATGCTGAAGGAGGAGCGCGCTTCCAAATGATTACCGACATTCTGGGTAGTGCCAAAACCGGTGCGGCCGATGCCGCCTCGTCCGCAAAGGCTGTTGCAGGTCGCGACGCCAATTCCAAGGGCTTCTCCAACGCTCTGTCCGATCTTGATCGTGACGAGCCGCAGCAGGATGCCGATATCGCGGACGATCATCACAAACCCTCGTCCTCGCATGACCAGCTTGCGAGCAGCGACGACTCTTCGCGCAGGAAGAAGCCGATCGTCGATATTCGGCCGGAATCCCTTCGCCGCGCATCCCTCGAGCAGGAGGCGACCGACGCGAAGCAGGCCGCAGCCGGTGCGAAGACCAACGAGCCGCATATGACGCTGGCGGAGAAGAAGCTCCGTGAAGCGCTAGCGGCCGCCAAGGCGATTACCCAGAAAGCCGACGAGCAGACCGGTAACAAGAAGACAGATGAGACGCGCGGGAAAAATGCCGAGCGGATTGCCAAGGAAGATAAGCTGAACGCGCAGCAGGACGACGATATCGATCAGTCGATCCTCGCAGCAGACGATGCCAAGATTTCCGACATGCTGTCGATGTTGGGCGGGAGTGCCCAGGCCGAGGTTGGCCAGGGGCAGGTGCTGACGCACAAGGACGCCCGGTCACAGCAGGTTAAGCACGCCAAGGATGATGAGGATCATTCTCTTCAGAAGGACGGCATTGCCGTCCCGGAAGGCGGACAGACCAAGCGCCTGCACATTGTCGATCCGCTCGGCCCGGATCCGCTTTCCATGCCATCTGATGCCGAAGTGCCGGGAACGAAGCAGTTTCGCTTCAGCAATGCGCGTGATGGGCAGAGCATGTCCATGACGGTGGGCGAAGGCCAGGGCGATCGTAACACGGTGGAGTTCAGGCAGGGCGCGAACGGTGCGGCCGAGAATGTTACGGTTCTTGATTCCCGTCGCTTCCTCGGTCTTGCACCGAATTCCAACAGTTCCAATCTGTCTGCGCTGATGTCCGGCGATTCCGAATGGGCGGCTGCAATGCATCCGACCTCGGCACTTTCCAATGCGGCGATCCAGAGCAGCACCGGAAACGTCGTGAATACGCTCAAGCTGCAGATGAACCCGCATGACCTCGGTTCCGTCATGGCAACGCTGCGTCTGCATGGCGAAGAGCTGAACGTTCACCTAACGGTGGAGACGCGTGCGGCCTATCGTCAGCTCAGCGAAGACAGTGGTGGCATTCTGGATGCATTGCGCGCCCAGGGTTTCTCTGTCGATCAGGTGACCATCAGCATCGCTCCTACGGCCGACTCTGACACGAACAACAGTCAGCAGCCCGGTCAGAACAACCAGGCCGGCCAGCAATTCACGGAAGGCGGACGCCAGGGACAGGCTGCAGATCGCGGCCAGCAACAGGCAGGCAATAATCGCCAGCCGGCGGACGATCGCATGAGGACAACGAATGAAGCAGTACAGGACAATGCGCAGGCTCCGGCTTCTGGCGGCGCTCGCCCTGGTCAGCTTTACCTCTGACGCCTGCGCAGGCTCCCTGTTCAGCCCCGGTGGCTGGGGTAACGGCACTGTCGCCGTCCCGGCCACTCCCCAGGCAGCTGCAAGGCCGCAGGTCAGCCCGCGAGCGAGCTTGACGACTTCCGGAATGGCTCCGGCAACCCGTCGCACTCCGGTCAGCCTGCCGCAATCGACAGGCGTTCCGGCCAACCCGGGCGCCTGCGAAAAGGAAATCCAGTCGGCTGCAGCCAAATACGGCATACCGGAAGGTATCCTTTATTCGGTCGGGCTGACGGAGACGGGGCGCAAGGGAAGCCTTAGCCCCTATGCCATGAATATTGAGGGCAAGGCATATTTTCCGCCCTCACCACAGGCTGGGATGACCGCATTCTATGAGGCAAAACGCCAAGGAGCGAAGCTGATAGACATCGGTTGCATGCAGATAAATCACCACTTCCATGGAGAGAATTTCTCCTCTCCGGAAGAGATGTTCGACCCCCGGCGCAACGTGGAATACGCTGCCAAGTTTCTCCGGGACCTTCACGACAGGCATGACACCTGGACCATGGCGGTAGCAAGATACCATGCGGGGCCAAACAACAATCCGGCTCAGAAGCAGTATGTGTGTCGCGTCATCACCAATATGATCGCGACAGGCTACGGACAATGGACGTCGAATGCGTCCAAATTCTGTAACGCGTGAAGCAATTACAGGTTGAATTCGCTCCGATAAGAATCGCAAAATTGCATCCCCACTGCTTTTATGACAAAGTGGCGGTGCAAGCATTCTTTTACAAAGTGTTAATTTGTCCACTGGATTTTTGTGGCCCATATTGGGTCACCCACTACATCTAGTGCAAATCGCGAGACAGTTCTTAATCAACTATTAATTTGTTTGGTTAATTTCACACAGCTTGTCTCGGAATCCCTCGATTCGTACCCATACAGCCATCGAAACACCACAACTGATTCGGAGGCGGACGAATGATCGTAGTGGTTGATGAGCGTGAGCTCGTGAAAGACGGATACACATCTCTGTTTGGTCGTGAAGGTATTCCTTCGCAGGGATTTGATCCAAGTGAATTCAGTGAATGGGTAAACACGGCAGCTGACTCGGATATCGCCGCAGTCGAAGCCTTCCTGATCGGCCAGGGCGAGCGTTCGCTCGAACTGCCGCGGGCCATTCGCGACAGGACCATGGCACCGGTGATCGCAGTCAGCGATCAGCCGTCGCTGGAGGCGACCCTTGCCTTCTTCGATTCGGGCGTTGACGACGTTGTTCGCAAGCCCGTTCATCCTCGCGAGATCCTGGCGCGTGCCGCTGCGATCCGTCGCCGTCTGAAGGCGATTTCCAACTTCACCGACATCGGTCCGATCCGCGTCTTTTCTGACGGCCGCGATCCGGAAATCGAAGGCGACGTCTTCCCGTTGCCGCGTCGCGAGCGCCGCATTCTGGAATACCTAGTCTCGAATCGCGGTCGCCGCGTTTCCAAGACCCAGATCTTCAATGCCATCTACGGCATCTTCGACGAAGAAGTCGAAGAGAACGTCGTCGAAAGCCACATCAGCAAGCTGCGCAAGAAGCTGCGCAAGAAGCTCGGCTTCGATCCGGTCGATTCCAAGCGTTTCCTTGGCTATTGCATCGACTGGAGCTGATTTTTCAGCGGGGCCTTGCCGCAATTTTCGGCGGGGACGAGAAGCAGACAGCTTCACGCAAGGCCCATCCCTTACTCTCTCCATCAGTCAAAAAGGAGATTTCCTATGAGTATTTTCGGCACGATGAAGACGTCGGTCTCGGGCATGAACGCTCAAGCCAACCGTCTCGGAACTGTCGGCGATAACATCGCCAACTCTTCGACGGTCGGTTACAAGCGCGCCTCCACGGCATTTTCGTCGCTGGTTCTGCCGTCTACCCAGGGTTCTTATTCCTCGGGTGGTGTTGAGACCAACGTTCGCTATAGCATTGCCGAGCAGGGTGGCATCCAGTACACGACGTCGTCGACCGACCTTGCCATCCAGGGCGAAGGTTTCTTCATCGTCAGCGACCCGAACGGTTCTCCTTTCCTGACCCGCGCCGGATCCTTCCAGAAGGATCCGAACGGCTTCCTCACAAATACGGCCGGTTACAAGCTGATGGGTTATCCCTACGGCTCCAACCCGCCGGCGGCCGTCGTCAACGGCTTCAACGGTCTGGAAGAAATCAACATCAACGATTTCGGTCTGGTGTCGTCGCCGTCCAGCCAGGGTAGCTTCCCGGCCAACCTGGACAAGGAAGCAGATATCGTTCCGGCAGGCACTCGTCCGAGCGACAACGTCGCCGGCAGCGTCATCGGCAACAAGGCCTCGCTTACCGGTTACGATCACGCTGGTGCCAAGGTCCTTTACGACTTCTACTACACGAAGACCGGCACCAACGAATGGGAAGTCTCGGTCTACCGTCAGGATCAGTCGACGAACGGCGGCTTCCCCTATACTGCTACGGCGCCCGCAAGCCTTGTTCAGACGAAGGCAGTGCTGCGATTTGACCCGAACACCAACAAATTGGTGAGCGCTCCTTACGTCGCAGGCCCGCCGTCGACCGGTTCCATGAAGGATCTTACCATCACGGACCCGAACGATGGCGCGACACCCGCGCAGAAGATCAAAATCGACCTGTCCGAAATGACGCAGTTCGCCAGCGACTTCACACCGGGCAAGGGCATCATCAACGGTAACGCGCCGAGCCCGATCTCCGACGTCGAAATCGGCGGTGACGGTGTTGTTACGGCGGTTTACCAGGACGGCGGTCGTCGTGCGATCTATCAGGTTGCTCTCGCCACGGTTCCGGCCATCGACAAGCTCAAGCCGCAGAACGGCAACGTTTATCTGCCGACCAACGACTCGGGCGTCGTCACCATCGGCTTCCCGGAATCGGGCGCATTCGGCCAGATTTATTCCGGCGCGCTGGAAAGCTCCAACGTCGATATCGCCGGCGAGCTGACCGAAATGATCGAAGCCCAGCGCGTCTACACGGCAAACTCCAAGGTCTTCCAGACCGGTTCCGACCTGATGGACGTCCTGATTAACTTGAAGAGATAACCGGTAGACTTAATCGAGAGAATAAGTCTCAAGAGGTCAGTAAAAAATGTCGCTCGCATCCGCATTGTCCACGGCTCAGTCGATCTTCACCAACTCCGGCACGCAGTCCGGCGTGGTTTCAAAGAACATCGCCAATGCCCAGAACCCGGATTACCATCGCCGTTCCGCGATGGTAATCACCGGCGGCAACGGAGCGAGGATTGATGATATTGTCCGCGCTCAAAATTCTCCGCTGCTTCGTCAGGCGGTCGAAAGCACGGGTATCGCCAGCGGCCAGCGTACGTTGCTGGACGGACTGACCGAAATCAAGAACCTAATGGGGGGGAACGACAATGAGCTCTCCCCCGCCAATCTGATCGCAAAGTTCCGTGAAGGTCTCGATACCTTCGCGTCGAAGGCGAATGAAACGGCAACCGGCGCTGCGGTCATTTCGGGCGCGCAGGATCTGGCTTACGCCCTCAACACGTCCGCCAACAAGCTTCAGGCGATCCGCAAGGATGCCGATGATCAGATCAAACAGAATGTTTCCGACCTGAATTCGCTCCTCGCCAAGTTCGAGGGGGTGAACAACCAGGTCAAGAACGCCACCGCGGCAGGCACCGATCCCAATGATGCGCTGGATCAGCGCGAGGCGCTTGTAAAGCAGATCTCCGAAATCGTCGGCGTGACCTCTTATGTCCGCGGCGACAACGACATGGTGCTCTACACGACGAGCGGTGTAACGCTGTTCGAAGCCATTCCGCGTAAGGTCACGTTCCAATCGACCGCCGCATTCGATGCCTCGACCGTCGGTAACGGCGTCTATATCGACGGTGTCCCCGTGAAGGCTGGCGACGGCCCGAATACCACGGCAAAGGGTTCCATCCAGGCTTACCTCCAGCTGCGCGACGACGTCGCGCCGGTGTTCCAAAGCCAGCTGGACGAGATCGCTCGCGGCCTGATCACCGCATTCCAGGAAACCGGCCCGACCGGCGCGCTGACCCCGAAGACGGGTCTGTTTTCCTACAAGGACCCTTCGGGCACCGTGCTGACGAACATTCCGGCTGCCGGAACCATCGTTCCTGGCATCGCGTCGCGCATCTTCGTCAATCCGGTGGTTATTCCACCGGCCGGCACGCCCGACAAGCTGCGGGACGGCGGCATCAATGGCACGACCTACGTCGTCAACACGGGCGGCGGCAGCAGCTACGGCGACCTGCTCGACAAATATAACGAGAACCTCACCAATCCGATGACCTTCTCGGCTGCGACCGAGATCGCCGACGCACCGGACCTGATGTCCTTCACGTCGGACTCCATGGGTTGGTTGGAACAGCTGCGCAGCACCGCGACCGCAAGCGACGATACGAAGACGGCGCTGCTGACGCGCACGCTCGAAGCCTATTCCAGCACAACTGGCGTCAGCCTCGATGAAGAACTGTCGCTGCTCCTTGATATTGAACAATCCTATAAGGCCGGCGCCAAGCTGATGTCGACGATTGACGATATGATGAAAGCCCTCTTGGATATTGCGAGCTGATCATGAAGACCTCTTTCATTTCCACATTGTCGGTACAAACCACGATGCGAAATTCGATCGCAGGCGTGCAGCGCGAGATGGTGAAGGCCAACCAGGAGGCCGTCACTCAAAAGCACGCCGATCTCGGCGTGACGCTCGGCGCAAGTACTGCCCGTGCGCTCGATCTGTCCCGCGATATCACGCGCATCGAGTCCCTGCACAGCACCGCCGCTCTCGCCACCCAGCGACTTGATAGCGCTGAACTGGCGATGGATAACATGAACAAGGTCGGCCTGGACATCCAGAGCGCGATGTTGACACTTGGTACATCCTCGGACGCAACCAATCTTGCGACGGCGCGTTCGGCAATGAAGGACGCTCTGGAATCCTTCACACAGTTTGCCAACACCTCGGTACAGGGCGAGTACATTTTCGCCGGCATCAATTCTGACGTGAAGCCGCTGCAGGATTATTTTGCGCCGGGCTCGCCTGCGAAAGCTGCCTTCGATACCGAACTCAATTATTACGTAGTGACCGTCAAGGGTTACGCCAGCAAAGATCAGATGACCGCTGGCGATATGGGCCAGTTCCTTGATGATCTTGAGAAGAAATTCAACGGAACCACTCCGTTGACTGCTCCTCCTCACCCGGCGGCGATGGCCGGCAAAGATCTCTGGACCAGCTATTTCTCCAGCGCCAGCGACGAGAACATGAAGTCGCGCATCGGCCCGACTGAAGTGATCGACAGCTCGACGAATTCGAACAGCCAGGGAATGCGCAACTTTGCCTTCGCTTCGATCGTTTCCTATGAGCTGCTGCAGCCGACTGCCAAGCAGGAAGCACGCGATATCGTAGCGGAGCGCACCCGGACTGCCATCAGCAAGGCGATGAACGGTGTAGACAGTATTAACCAACAGCGGACTAATGTTGGTATCGCTTCCGAACGTGTCTCCAAGGCTGAGGAAAGGTTGGAGGCGCAAAAGGATATTCTGACGAAGAGTCTCGGCAGCATGGAGAACGTCGACCCCGAAGAGGCGGCGACCCGGCTGAACACGATGAAGACGCTTCTCGAGACCGCATACACCGTAACGGCAAAGATACAGCAGTTGAGCCTAGCCAACTACCTTTGATGATTAAAGGTAGGCTCGTGAAGAGGATACATGAATGTACCAATTTTCATATGCCGAGATCATGGAAGATGGCGTCGCAAACGCCAAGGATCGTGAACGGCAGGCCCTTGATCGCTCGATAGAGCTTCTTGGCGTCGCTCGCGACGAGGGCACTTATACCCGAACTACGGTTGAAGCTCTGTTTTATACACGGCGCGTCTGGATTCGCTTCGTCGAAGACTTGCGTCAACCGGACAACGAGTTGGCTGGTGAACTGCGTGCGGACCTGATTTCGATCGCTATCTGGATTTTGAAGGAATGCGAGAAGATCAGAAAACGTGAATCGAACAATTTCCAGGGCATTATCGACGTGACCACCATCATCAGGGATGGACTTAAATGAAAAGTACGCTTCGCATCTCTCTGAAATCCGGCGAGCGGATCTTCATCAACGGCGCGGTGTTGCGCGTTGATCGCAAGGTTGCGCTGGAATTCCTCAACGACGTCACGTTCCTTCTGGAAAACCACGTTCTCCAGCCGGAAGATGCGACGACGCCGCTTCGGCAGCTCTACTTCATCGCCCAGATGATGCTCATCAATCCGGAAGGCAAGGATCAGTCGATGGCACTGTTCCGCAAGTCGGTGGCCATGCTGCTGAGCTGCTTCCACGACGACGATATCCTGGCCGAACTCAAGCGTGTCGATGGAATGGTGGCTTCGGGTCGCGCCTTCGACGCCCTGAAGGCGATCCGCGCGCTCTACCCGGCCGAAGACCGCATCCTCAACAATCAGGAAATCGCGCCGGCGACCGTCGAGCGCATCCGCAAGGAGATTGCACCGTGGCGGTAGACGCAATCAACAACAACAATCCCTATGCGTCCGCCAACGGCAAGGCCGCCTCGGCGGATGCCACTTCGTCGACGCTCAACTACAACAACTTCCTGCAGTTGCTCATCGCCCAGATGAAGTATCAGGATCCGACGGATCCGATGGATGCCAGCGAGCAGATTGGCCAGCTGGCGACCTTCTCGCAGGTCGAACAGTCGGTGAAGATGAACTCGAACCTGTCGTCGCTCATCCAGGCGCAGTCGTTCTCGCAGGCTTCCGACATGATCGGCAAGTACATCACCAGCGCCGACGACAAGGTCACGGGCCTCGTCAAACAGGTGGAAGTCTATTCCGACGGTGTTGTCGCCATCACTGAAAAAGGCGATAAGGTTCTGGTTCAGCCGGGAATCATTCTCTCGAATCAGGCGCCTTCCAGCACGCCTCCGAAAGACGATACCAGCGGCGGGGACGATTCCTCGGCATGATGCCGAAATACCATTGAAAGAAGGAGCCGGCGCAATGAATGAAGCCGATGCCCTCGACCTTATGCAGGCGGCGATCTGGACCATCCTGGTCGCCTCTGGTCCCGCGGTCATGGTGGCCATGGCCGTCGGCGTCATTATCGCCTTCATCCAGGCACTGACGCAGATCCAGGAAATGACCCTGACCTTCGTGCCGAAAATCGTGTGCATCATGATCACGATCGGCATTACGGCGCCGTTTATCGGCGGCCAGATCAATCTTTTCGCCAATCTGGTCTTTTCGCGGGTGCAATCAGGTTTCTAGCCGCCAGGCTTGGAACTGATTGTCGCCCGCTTCGCTTTTTCGCCTTCCCCACCTTCGCGCAAGCTTCGCCCTTTAGTCAGGGTGTTGAACTGGCAGGAAAACCTCTTGCCCCATCTCATGAAGAGACGGAAAAGCTATGGCGCAACCACCTTCAATATCTGTCCCGAAGGCCAGTCCGCAGGGCCGCGATGTCGGCTTCGCCCTTGGCATCGTTGCAATCCTCTGTATCCTGTTCCTGCCGATCCCACCGTTCCTGATCGATATCGGTCTGGCGATTTCCATCGCCTTGTCGGTCTTGATCCTGATGGTCGCATTGTGGATTCAGCGGCCGCTCGATTTCTCGTCCTTCCCGACGGTTCTCCTCATTGTCACGATGGTGCGATTGTCGCTCAACATCGCGACAACGCGTGTGATTCTGTCTCACGGCAACGAGGGTCACGGCGCAGCCGGTAACGTCATTCAGGGCTTTGCCGGCCTTGTGATGTCCGGCGACTTCGTGATCGGTGTGATCGTCTTCATGATCCTGATCACGGTCAACTTCATCGTCATCACCAAGGGTGCGACGCGTATCGCGGAAGTCGGCGCGCGCTTCACCCTCGATGCCATCCCCGGCAAGCAGATGTCGATCGACGCCGATCTGTCCGCCGGCATCATCGACGAGAAGGAAGCGCAACGCCGCCGTTCCGAACTCGAAGAGGAAAGCTCCTTCTTCGGTGCGATGGACGGTGCGTCCAAGTTCGTCCGCGGCGACGCGATCGCCGGCCTGATCATCACCGCCATCAACGTCTTCGGCGGCATCATCATCGGTTATTTCCGCCACGGCATGCCGATCGGCGAAGCGGCCGACGTCTTCGTCAAGCTGTCAGTCGGTGACGGTATCGTTTCGCAGATTCCGGCTCTTATCGTTTCGCTCGCAGCCGGCTTGCTTGTCACCCGCGGCGGTACGTCCGGTTCGACCGACAAGGCCGTTCTCGATCAGCTTGGTGGTTACCCGCGCGCACTCTGGACGTCCGCCGGCCTGATGGGCCTGCTTTCGATCATCCCGGGCCTGCCTTTCCTGCCGTTCATGACGCTCGCTGGCCTGCTGGGTTTCGGTGCCTGGGCCATTCCGCGCCGGATTGAGGCAGAGAACAAAATCCGTCGCGAAGACGAGGAAAAGAAGGTCGTCCAGACCAAGGAAGCCGAGAAGGATTCGGTCAAGTCGGTCCTCAAGACCTCCGAAATCGAACTGGCACTCGGCAAGCAGGTCTCGACCCGTCTGCTCGGCCAGCATCAGGAACTCGCCTTCCGCGTCGGCAAGATGCGCAAGAAGTTCGCGACGCAGTACGGTTTCGTCGTGCCGGAAATCAAGGTTTCCGACGACATCTCCATTCCGGAAAAGTCCTACGGCATCCGCATCCACGGCACGACGATTGCGTCGAATACGCTGCGTGTGGGCGACGTTCTCGTCGTCACCGGCTCTGGCCGCAAGCCGAGCATTCCCGGCGACGAAATTCGCGAACCCGCGTTCGGCATGCCGGCCGTCTCGATCCTCGAAACCTTCGCCGAAGACCTCAAGCGCGAAGGCTTCCACCCGATCGACAACGTCTCGGTCGTGCTGACGCACCTGTCGGAAGTCATCCGCAACAACCTGCCGCAGCTTCTTTCCTATAAGGACGTCAAGATCCTAATCGAGCGCCTCGATCCGGAATACAAGAAGCTGGCGGACGAAATCTGCTCGTCGCACATGTCCTATTCGGGCCTGCAGGCGGTGCTGAAATTGCTTCTGGCGGAGCGCGTCTCGATCCGCAACCTGCACCTTATCCTGGAAGCGGTCGCAGAACTCGCCCCGCATGTCCGCAAGACCGAACAGATCGTCGAACACGTCCGTGTCCGCATGTCGCAGCAGCTCTGCGGCGACTTGGCCGACAACGGTGTGTTGCGCGTTCTTCGCCTTGGCAACAAGTGGGACATGCTGTTCCACCAGGCTCTCAAGCGCGACAACAAGGGCGAAGTCATCGAATTCGACATCGACCCGCGCACGCTGGAAGAATTCAGCGAACAGGCGACCAAGGTTATTCGCGAATTCATGGACCGCGGCCTGCCGTTCGTGCTGGTCACCTCGCCGGAAACGCGCTCCTATGTCCGAATGATCATCGAGCGTCTGTTTGCGACGCTGCCGGTTCTCTCGCATGTGGAACTGGCAAAGGGGCTCGAGATCAAGATTCTCGGCGCGATTTCGTAAGTGTGCATATCGGGGTCGAGTGATTTCATTCGGCCCCGAAGCAATCTATCCTGTCCGCAAAGGACGATTCTTTCATGCTGACCGACCCGCAGGGGACCATTCTCGCACTTTTCCTGGCGTTTTGCCGGATGGGCGGGTGCATTATGGTTATGCCGGGTTTCGGCAGCGCCCGCATCCCAATGCAGATCAGGCTCTTCACCGCAGTGGCGGTATCGATGGCCATCCTGCCGGTGCTCTGGGATTCGATTTATCCGAAGGTTTCCGGGCCGGGTTCGGTCTATGTGGCGCTGATCTTTACGGAAAGCCTGATCGGTGTCGTCTACGGGCTGATCGCCCGGCTCTACACACTGAGCCTGCAGTTTGCCGGCACGGTTTTGACGATGTCGATCGGTTTTACGGCTCCAGGCGGCCATGACGTCATCGAAGACACCAACGACAACCAGATGATCAACCTCTTGACGCTGAGCGGTCTGCTGATGCTGTTCATGATGGATTTCCATCACGTCGTCTTCAAGGCTCTGGTCGATTCCTACACAGCGACGCCGGTCGGCGGGATTATCGATTCTCAGAAGATGCTGATCACGCTGACCGACACGCTGCGTGCCTCGACCATGATCATGTTGCGGCTCGCGAGCCCGTTTCTGATCTATGGCCTGATGTTCAACGTCGCGGTTGGCCTGGTCAACAAGCTTGCGCCGCAGATACCGGTCTATTTCATCTCGACGCCGTTCCTGCTCGTCGGCGGGATTTTCCTTCTTTACCTCTCGATCGCCGCGCTTATCCGTCAGTATGTGGATGGGTTCATGCCGATCTTTACCTCGTTTTAGGAGCCGATCATGGCAAGCCCAGTCAAGCGGTCCGACAAGCTGAAGCGCCTCGTGGCGGTGCAACGGCATATCGAGAGAATGTCGGAGAACGAGCTGGCGGCCACGACCCGCTACCGCGCCGAAGTCAACCAGTCGATGGAAGAGACGATCGTCGCGATCGGCTCCATGGATCCTGTCCACCGGCAGTTCGCGCAGCAATATGCCGAACGCTTCGGTCGCCTGACGACCAAGGAAAAGCAGCTCGCGGGCGTCCAGCAGATTCAGGAAATGAAGGTTCTCAAGGAACGCACAAAAGCCGACCGGCTGGAAGAGAACATGAAGGAAGCCCGCGATCACGAGGACCGTGAGGCTGCCGACAATTCCATCTACGAGCTGATCGAGATCACGCTCGCGTCGCAGATGATCAAATAAGCTTCATGCGCGGTTTGAAATGAACGCGCCAGCCTCCAGCAAGCTTCGAAAGTCATAGTCCTGCCATCGCACTGACCCACGGGCTCGAATCGAGCTTGGGATGGGTCATGTGCCATCTCAATCTGTTGCTGTGTGCCGCGCCTGTTCGCACGGGCATACGGCCGTCATGAAAGGATCTGACGTGGCGATTTCACCTCCGAGCGATTTGGTCATGGATGTCGTCCGCGCTGCGGACCCCACGGCTGTCCAAGAGGCGCAGGCAAAGCTGAAGGCGCACAAGGCGGCGTTTGCCGCCACCAGCCTGGCAGAAAACGGCAAGGGCTTCGGTGCCGCGATGAACGTCATCGACATGCCCGCGACCCGCGCAGGCCTCGGCAATCCGGAGCCGGCCGGCAAAGCCGCCGAGATGCCGGACGAATATCGCAAGTTCGAGGCCTCCATTCTCTCGACCTTCGTCAACTCCATGATGCCGAAGGAATCTGAGGATGTTTACGGCAAGGGCTCTGCCGGTGAATTCTGGAAGAGCATGATGTCGGAGAAGATCGCTGACGAAATGTCCAAGAAGGGCGGCGTCGGCATTGCCGAGCAGATGTATTCGCAGGCCGTGCGCCGTGCCGAAAACAACGTCAATCCGACCACCAATGACGACGATCGCAGCCGTGCGGTGAGCATGATTACCGATTTCCAGCGCCAGGTGCTTGGCGTCGGCAAGAAGAATGAGGCCTGATATGATTCAGACTGGGGTAGAGCATATGGAAGTTGTTTCGAACGATTATCGCATCAAGACCGTACTTGGCCGGCTGGAGATGATAATCGACAACGAAAATCAGCGGATCGGTCGCGATCCGGAATTCGACCTCAAGGTCTCGAACGCTCACAAGAGCCGCTGCCTCTATGAACTCACCATGCTGTTCCGCGGCACCGATCCGAAGGAACTGGCGCTCGGTTACATCGACCAGATGCATGGCCTGAAGAACAAGCTGGCCCTGAACGCCCGCCGGGTCGAAGCACATCTGCATGCCGTCCGGGCCGTTGCCGACCTTCTGAAGAGCGCGGCTCGCGAAGCTGATGGCGACGGTACCTACACCCAGGAACAGTTCACCTACGGCGAAGCCTGATGATTAAGCTCCTTCTGACAGGTCTTTGGGTTTGCGTGATCACGCTCGGGGCGGTTTATGCTTCCGTGCAGATCAACAAGCCTGCCCCACCGGTTGATCCGGCAACCAAGAAGAAGGAGATGGAGGAGCTGGTGCGTGGTGAATCGATCACCATTCCGGTTATCTCCAATGGCGCTATCTCCGGATATTTCCTTGGCCGTGTATCGTTCATGATGGACAAGGAAAAGATCAAGGGCCTCAAGCTGCCGATGACGGAGCTGACGACCGATGAGCTCTTCACGCTGCTGATCGGCAACAAGATGGTCGATCTCAGCAAGCCGGGTGCGTTCGATCTCGAGAAATTCCGCTCGAACATCAAGGACAGCCTGAACAAGAAACTGGGCGACGGGCTCGTTGCCGAGGTTCTGGTCGAGCAGCTGGATTATCTTTCGAAGGAAGACATCCGCAACAACGCCTCGCGCGGCAATAAGAACCCCAATCCGGGACAGAAGATTGTCGAAGGCGTAAAAATTGAAGAAGCGCCGAAATCATCGGGCCATTGATCCCAGCCTGACAGCGCCGATTGAAGCCCGCCCCGTGCGGGCCTTTTTCGTACCAGAACCGGGTTGAATCCCGGATAAGAACGGATCGCTCGAATTTTAGCGATTGGTTTAAAGCCGGTTTCAGAGCGCCCTGTTAGAGAAGATGAAATTCGTCTTCTAGGTGGAGCGCATCGATGAACGCATCCGGAGAGTTCCTGGTATCGGAAACGCCCCGAACCCTGTTCGGCCTGCGTGTCTGCGATCTCGGATGGAATGCCGCGTTGGGTCTGGTCGAAGGCCTGATCTCGCTCCGCGGCAACCGCACGACGCTGTCATTTCTTGATGAGCGTGCCTCGCTTCGCCAGATGCTGGATCTCTCCTATCATCATCAGCTCGATCGCAGGCTCCTTCTGCCGTCCGGTGGACGTGCCTTCGGGTTCGTCGCGAAGGCCCTCAAGAAGCGTTATGCCGGCTTGCGATATTCCGCCGAGACTTTCGTGCCGGCATTGCTGACCTATCTGGAACGCCGCTGCATCATCGGGATTGCCGGTGAGGATATGGGGCGGCTTGAGGCTCTTCGCGAGCACTTTGCCCGGCATGCGCCATGGCACGAACTGGTCGTCATCCCACCGGATCAGGATGTTTCGCGCCGCTTCGACGTGGTGATTGTCGACGCTGCAAGTCTTGCCGCAGAGCGGCGCGTCGAAAGGCATCTGGCCGTTATCCGCACCGGAATGGTGGTGATGGCAGGCGACGGACTGTCGAAATTTGCTCGCCGCAAGCTCGATATGCAGGCTGTGCGACGCCAGCATTCGCACAGTCTTCCGTCTTTCGCCTGAGGCGTTAACGCTTTCTTTGCCATAGAAATTTAGACTGTCTTAATTAACGGACCGCCCGAAAGGCGGCAGCGTCAGTTACAGCGGTCATTCCATGTATCAATCGGCCATGTATCAATCGGTGCAAATCGACGAAGACCGGGCGATCGAACCCGCAGCGGAACCGTCAGTCTCCCGGTTCGCGGGGATGCGCGCTGCTGCCGTGAAGATCGGCGCCTTAACCCTGTTCTGCGGCGCGTTACCGCTGCTTTTCACCGACTCCGTGCCTCAGAGATTCACCGCTGCCAGCCGCCTGAAGGTCGAGGCCGCAACCGATGCAGCGATCAATGAAGCGGCCGGCGCACTTCGTTCGAAGGCCAATCTCGACAACCTGATCCATGCGTTGAACCTCACCAATGCCAGCGAGTTTGCCGTCGATCGCCCGAGCGCGGTCCGGATCGTCTCCGACATCGTTTCCGGTCAGGAAATGACGGTTTCACAGGCGGAAAACCGCCTTCGCGAGCGCCTGGCCCAGGCGATCGCCGTCTCTTATGACCGACCAAGTGGCCAGGTATCGATTGCGGTAACAGCCGACGAGGCCACCGAGGCAGTGCGTATCGCCAATATGCTGGGCGGCACGTTCCGTGATGAGATCGCGGCGTCCGGCGCCAAGACTTCTCAGCCGTTGGTGGAAAAGCTGCGCCAGACGCTCGACCGCGCCAGTGCCGCCTTGTCGGGCTTCGTTGGCGAGACCGATGAACAGAAGCTTGCTGAGATGCGCCGCGCCGAAGGCGAGGGGCAGCAGCGCGCCGACGATCTGCAGCAGGCCCAGGCCGAACTCGCCGACCTGAAGCAGAAAGTGCAGCAGGCGGCGGCGATGAAGCTGGAGGACGTGCTGAGCAGGCCGCTTCCTGACAGCCTTGAATATACGGGTCTGGACTATGAGCGTCAGCGGCATGTGGAAGCCAAGCTCGCGCTTGATCAGTTGACCGGCAATCTTGGCCCGCGTCATCCGCGTCTCCAGGCCGCGCAGGCAGCTGTCGATGATATTCGCAGCGATATCCAGACCGCCCTGAAGCAGCTCGTATCGTCGTTGCGGCAGCAGGAAAGCGCCGCCGCAAAGCGTCTCGCCGACCTGAAGGCAAAACAGGTGAAACGTCCCGACGACAAGGAAATCGTTGACGCGGCTGCACGCCTGTCAAACCTGGAAGCTGCGGTCGATGAAGCGCGTCGTAACTATCTGGAAGCTCTGCATCGTGCCGAGGCCGATACCGGCAAATCGGCGCCGCAGGTGAAGGTTCTTGCCGCGGCGACCGTCGAGGATGCCGCGCGGCTAGGGCCGTCCGTTCTCGAAATCTGCGCCGGCGGCGCGTTGATCGGCTTCTGCCTCGGTGGGGCTCTTACCTTCCTGACCCGCCGGAAGGTGGCAGCAGAAGCCGAAGATGCGGAACTCGCTGCCGAACCGGAAGCGATCGACGCTCATTGGCAGGTCGATCTGCTCGATGAAGCGGACGACACCGACGAACGGCTGGAGCCACAATATCAGGAACCTGTCTATCGTGAACCGGCCCACAGCGAGCCCGCTTATGTTCCGCCGAAAGACTATCGGCAGGAGCAGGTCCGCAATCGCCATCCGGCTCCCGCAAACGACACTCCGTTCGGTGACCATATCCGCGATATGCTGATGGCGAACCGCCGACCTGCTGAAAGTGATGATCTTCCGCCGCTGGTTGCAGCGGTCCTGTCCGGCCGCGTCAGCCAGTTCCCGGAATATGCCGCGCCGCGGATTTCCGAAGAGGAGCTTCACAAGGCTGAAGAGCTTCGCGAACTGCGCCGCAACATGGCGGAATTGCGCGAGCGCGTCGAAACCTATTCCGCTAGCCGTAGCAGCGGCCGACGTTAAGAGCTGCGACATCGAATCCGCTTGCTTTTGCCCCCGGCGACCAGCATAGCCGTTGGTAATAAGCTCAGTCTGCCTTATGTATACATGAGCGGCGTTTTTGAAGCGGGAGGTTCGCGTGGCGACAGTGATCGATGGGAAAGAAGCGGCAGCATCCGTGATCGCTGCGGTAACTGAAGCGACCGGCTCCCTGGAGAAGGCAACTGGCGTCAAGCCCGGCCTCGCGGTCGTCATCGTCGGCAATGATCCGGCCAGCCACGCCTATGTGAATTCCAAAAGCAAGATGGCCAAGCAGTGCGGTTTCAACTCGATCCAGCACAGCTTGCCGGAAGAAACCTCCCAGGAAGCGCTTGAAAAGCTTGTGGCCGAGCTAAATGCCGATCCGGCAGTGCACGGCATCCTCGTTCAGCTTCCCCTGCCGAAACATCTGAATGCCGAGCCGGTCATCCTCTCCGTCTCGCCTGAAAAGGATGTCGATGGCCTGCACGTCGTCAACGCCGGCAAGATCGCCACCGGCGACCTGTCGACCGGTCTTATCTCCTGCACCCCGGCGGGCTCCATGCTGCTGGTCAAGCGTATACACGGCGAAGACCTGTCCGGCCTCAACGCCGTCGTTATCGGCCGCTCGAACCTGTTCGGCAAGCCGATGGGCCTGCTTCTGCTCGCTGCCAATGCGACCGTCACCATGGCGCATTCCAAGACCAAGGATCTCGCCGGCGTCTGCGGCAATGCCGATATCCTTGTCGCAGCCGTTGGCCGTCCGCAGATGGTCAAGGCCGATTGGGTAAAGCCCGGCGCGACCGTGATTGATGTCGGCATCAACCGTGTTCCGGCGCCAGACAAGGGCGAGGGCAAGAGCCGCCTCGTCGGCGACGTCGCTTATGCGGAAGCTGCTGAAGTCGCGGGCGCCATCACTCCGGTTCCTGGCGGCGTCGGCCCGATGACCATCGCCATGCTGATGGCTAACACCGTGATCGCTGCCTATCGCACGGCCGGCAAAACCGCTCCGAAATTTTGATCTTTTCCGGACGGATTTTTTCATTTGTTCCACGTCGCAGCCGGAGGGGTTGACTCCTCCGGTAGCGCGTTAAATCTCTCCCATGAACTGGAACTCCCGGCAGGGTAGTAAGCCGGGGCAATGGGAGGATAATTTCATGAAGGCATCATTTTGGATCGGCACGGCTCTTGCGGCTCTTGTCGCCGGCGGTGCGGTCGCTCAGGAGTTGAAATTTCCTCCGGGCCAGGATTCTCGTTTCAACTGGAAGAGCTACGAAGACTTCAAGGCTGCCAATGCCAGCCTGAAGGGCCAGCCACTGACAATCTTCGGCCCCTGGCGGGGTGAGGATGAGGCACTTTTCACCAGCGTGCTCGCCTATTTCAAGGCCGCGACCGGTATCGACGCAAAGTATTCGTCCTCCGAAAACTACGAACAGCAGATCGTCATCGACACGTCCGCGGGTTCGCCACCGAACATCGCCATCCTGCCGCAGCCCGGCCTGCTCGCCGACCTCGCGAGCAAAGGGTTCCTGGTGCCGCTGGGTGACCAGAACGCCAAGTGGATCAAGGACAATTACGGCGCCGGCGACAGCTGGATCGGTTACGGCACCTATAAGGGCAAGGACGGCAAGGACGCTTTCTACGCCTTCCCCTACAAGGCCGACGTGAAATCGCTGGTCTGGTACGTGCCAGAAAACTTCGAGGAAGCCGGCTACGAAGTGCCGAAGACCATGGAGGACCTGTTCAAGCTCAGCGATCAGATCGTCGCTGACGGTGGTGTTCCGTGGTGCATCGGCCTCGGCTCCGGCGGCGCCACGGGCTGGCCGGCAACTGACTGGGTGGAAGACATGATGCTCCGCACCCAGAAGCCGGAGGTCTATGACAAATGGGTGAGCAATCAGATCAAGTTCGACGATCCGGCCGTGGTTGGCGCCATCGAGGAATTCGGCAAGTTCGCCAAGAAGGCGGAATATGTCAGCGGCGGCGTGGCAGCGGTCTCCTCGACCGACTTCCGCGACAGCCCGAAGGGTCTCTTCGACATTCCGCCGAAATGCTACCTGCATCATCAGGCATCGTTCATCCCGTCCTTCTTCCCGGAGGGCAAGCAGCTCGGCAAGGACGCAGACTTCTTCTACATGCCGACCTATGCCTCCAAGGCCGATCTCGGCAAGCCGGTGCTCGGCGCCGGTACGCTGGTGGCGATCACCAAGGATAGCCCGGCCGCCAAAGCCTTTGTCGAATTCCTGAAAACGCCGATCGCTCATGAAGTCTGGATGGCTCAATCCGGCTTCCTGACGCCGTTCAAGGGCGTGAAGCCGGAAGCCTATGGCAACGACACGCTGCGCAAGGAAGGCGAGTTGCTGATTACCGCCACGACCTTCCGTTTCGACGGTTCCGACCTGATGCCCGGCAAGATCGGCGCCGGCGCCTTCTGGACCGGCATGATCGATTTCGTCGGCGGCAAGGATGGGAAGACGGTCGGAACGGCCATTCAGAAGGCTTGGGATGGGCTGAAGTAGCTGCCCCTCACCCTAACCCTCTCCCCGCACACGGGGAGAGGGGACGTGCCCAATGCGACGCCTGAGATTGGGGAGCCGGTGCGGCATATCACCTTCTCCCCGCGGGCGGGGAGAAGGTGGCGGCAGCCGGATGAGGGGCGCGCCACGACCATTGAAAGCAGATAAAACAAGATCCGCATAGAACGGTGAATGGAGGAGGGGAGCATGGTAACTCAAATCGCCACAGCCATTGGGGTCATGGTGGCCGGGGTATTCGCCTGTGCCTTGTACTATTGGCTGTCGGACAAGACCCTCCAGCTCGTTTTCCCCGTGCCGGACGACAATGTCCGCACGGCTTCGCGCAACCTCAACCGTCGCGCTGTCGTCCGCCCCTGGCTCTTCCTGGGTCCCGCACTTCTTCTACTCGTCGTCTACCTCGTTTATCCGGTCGTCGCGACGTTCATCCTCTCCTTCTACGATCGCTCAGGGACCAATTTCGTCGGCCTTTCAAACTACGCCTGGGCCGTTCAGGATGCGCAGTTCCGCCAGTCGATCTTCAACAATATCCTCTGGCTCGCCGTCGTGCCGGCGGCTTG
This sequence comes from Neorhizobium populisoli, assembly GCF_019430945.1. Classification (GTDB taxonomy): domain Bacteria; phylum Pseudomonadota; class Alphaproteobacteria; order Rhizobiales; family Rhizobiaceae; genus Neorhizobium; species Neorhizobium populisoli. The sequence continues at coordinate 110,185 of NZ_JAHYCB010000002.1, forward strand.
CACCTTCTTCGGCCTCGTCATTGCCGTGCTGACCGACCGTATCTGGTGGGGCAATATTGCCAAGAGCCTGGTCTTCATGCCGATGGCGATCTCCTTCGTCGGCGCTTCTGTCATCTGGAAGTTCATCTACGAATATCGCGGCGGCACCGAAACGCAGATCGGCTTGTTGAACTCCATCGTCACCTGGCTCGGCGGCAACCCGCAGGTATGGATCTCGCTGCCGCTCTGGAACAATTTCTTCCTGATGATCATCCTCATCTGGATCCAGACGGGTTTTGCCATGGTCATCCTCTCGGCTGCACTACGCGGCATTCCGGAAGAGACGATCGAGGCGGCGGTCATCGACGGCGCAAACGGCTGGCAGATCTTCTGGAAGATCATGGTGCCGCAGATCTGGGGCACGATCGCCGTCGTCTGGACGACGATCACCATCCTTGTCCTCAAAGTCTTCGATATCGTCCTGACCATGACCAACGGCCAGTGGAACACGATGGTTCTGGCAAACCTGATGTTCGACTGGATGTTCCGCGGTGGCGGCGATAGCGGCCGAAGTGCGGTCATAGCACTGATCATCATGGCGGCCGTCACGCCGATCATGGTCTGGAACATCCGCCAGGCGAACCGCGAAACGGGAGGTCATTGAGATGAGCGCAGTCGTCAATCTCCGCCGCATCGGCCTTCCTCGCCTTTTCGTGCATGCATCGGTTCTGCTGATCTGCATCATCTGGCTGATCCCGACGCTCGGCATCCTCGTCACCTCGATCCGCGAAAAGGATCAGATTGTCGCTTCCGGCTGGTGGACCGCCTTCAGCAGTTCGACCCAAACCACGCAAGGTCGCCTGGGTGCACCTTCCACCGCCAAGCAGGAAGGTTCCAACTATGTCATCACCGGCTCCGTTTTTGAGCCGGGCAAAAGCGGTACGGTCAAAGCCTTCGGCAGCCGCGTCGCTGCACCTTCTGAATTCGCAGCCGGCACCAATGCCGATATCCGCAATGGCGAAATGCTGCAGATCAACGAGGACGGCAGCTATCGTTATACCAAGAACGCACCCTTCACCGGCGATCAGGGTCGCCGCATCTATCTCGCGGTCGCCAGCCCGCCGAGCTTTACGACGGCAAACTACAACACTGTCCTGAACGCCGAGGGCATCGGCCAGTCCTTCATCAATTCGCTGACGGTGGCGATCCCCGCGACGATCATCCCGATCCTGATCGCCGCCTTTGCAGCCTATGCTCTTTCCTGGATGGAGTTTCCCGGCCGCGCATTGATTATCGCCGTCGTGGTCGGCCTGATCGTCGTGCCGCTACAGATGTCGCTGATCCCGCTGCTCAAACTTTATAACGAGGTCGGCAATCTCTTTGGCGTGCCGTCGAAGACCTATGCTGGCATCTGGCTGGCGCATACCGCCTTCGGCATGCCGCTCGCCATCTATCTGCTGCGCAACTACATCGCCGGCCTGCCGAAGGAGATCATCGAATCCGCCCGCGTCGATGGTGCCAGCGATTTCGAAATCTTCATGAAGATCGTCCTGCCGCTATCCTTCCCGGCTTTGGCCTCTTTCTCTATCTTCCAGTTCCTCTGGGTCTGGAATGACCTGCTGGTGGCGATCGTTTTCCTCGGCACCGCCAAGGATCAGCTCGTCCTGACCGGCAGCCTGAACGCGCTTCTGGGCTCGCGCGGCGGCAACTGGGAAATCCTCACGGCCTCGGCGTTCATCACCATCATCGTACCGCTTCTGGTCTTTTTTGGCCTGCAAAGATATCTGGTTCGTGGACTGCTGGCCGGCTCCGTCAAGGGCGGCTGAGCGCAACGGATCACACTCGAAAACGACGGGATATTGAATGACGATTGCAGCAGAAACCTCCGCGGTGCCCGACAAGGATTGGTGGCGCGGAGCCGTTATCTATCAGATCTATCCGCGTTCCTATCAGGACTCGAACGGCGACGGCATCGGCGACCTGAAGGGTATCACTGCGCGCCTGCCGCACATCTCGGCCCTAGGCGCCGATGCCATCTGGATTTCGCCCTTCTTTCCGTCGCCGATGAAGGATTTCGGTTACGACGTGTCGAATTACACGGACGTCGATCCGATGTTCGGCTCGCTGTCGGATTTCGACGGACTGATTTCGGAAGCCCATCGCCTCAACATCAAGGTGATGATCGACCTCGTGATGTCGCACAGTTCGGACCAGCACCATTGGTTCATCGAAAGCCGCTCCAGCCGCGTCAATCCCAAGGCCGACTGGTATGTCTGGGCCGATGCCAAGCCGGACGGCACGCCGCCCAACAACTGGCTGTCTATCTTCGGCGGGTCCGCCTGGCACTGGGACCCGACCCGCATGCAATATTACATGCACAACTTCCTGACCTCACAGCCGGACATGAACCTGCATAATCCGGAAGTTCAGGACGCGTTGCTGGACATGACCCGCTTCTGGCTGAAACGCGGCGTTGACGGTTTCCGGCTCGATACGATCAATTTTTACTTCCACGACAAGGATTTGCGCGACAACCCGGCGCTCGATCCGTCGCGCCGCAACGCCTCCACCGCGCCAGCCGTCAACCCCTACAATTTCCAGGAACATCTCTACGACAAGAACCGTCCGGAAAATCTGGAATTCCTGAAGCGTTTTCGCGCCGTGCTCGACGAGTTCCCGGCCATCGCGGCGGTCGGTGAAGTCGGCGACAGCCAGCGCGGCCTGGAAATCGTCGGCGAATATACCGCCGGCACCGACAAGATGCAGATGTGCTACGCCTTCGAATTCCTGGCGCCGGATCCGTTGACGCCGGCGCGTGTCGCCGAGGTGCAGAATTCGTTTGCGGTCGCGGCCCCCGATGGCTGGGCGTGCTGGGCTTTCTCCAACCACGACGTGGTCCGCCATGTCAGCCGTTGGGGCCAGGATGTGCTCGACCGTGATGGTTACGCCAAGATGGCCTCCGCCATCCTGATGACCCAGCGCGGTTCGGTCTGCATCTATCAGGGCGAAGAGCTTGGCCTGACCGAGGCGGATATCGCCTATGCCGACCTGCAGGATCCTTACGGCATCCAGTTCTGGCCGGAATTCAAGGGCCGCGACGGTTGCCGCACGCCGATGGTCTGGGACAGCCAGGCCATGCAGGCGGGCTTCTCGACGGCGGAAAAGACCTGGCTGCCGATCCCGGTCGAACACCAGTTGCGTGCCGTCGGAGCACAGTATGGCGACCCGGCTTCGGTGCTGGAGCAATACCGCCGCTTCCTCGCCTTCCGCAAACAGCATCCGGCCTTTGCCAAGGGCGAGATTGCTTTCCTGCCCGAGGATGGCGCGGTACTCGGTTACGAGCGCCGGTTCGGCAACGAGACCGTGCTCTGCCTGTTCAACATGAGCGCGTCGGAGGCTGCGATCGATTTGCCGGCTGGCGATTGGGAAGTGCTGACCGGCCACGGGTTCGAGGCCGGTCTGGAAGATCGGCGAGTGACACTGCCGGCCTGGGGGGCGTTCTTCGCCCGCCATGTTTGACTATGGAAACATTGTACCGGCGGGCCCCTCATCCGCCTGCCGGCACCTTCTCCCCGCTGGGGAGAAGGGACAGATGCCGCAGCGTCGCCGCTTCTCCTCTCCCCTCGGGGAGAGGGTGGCCGAGCGAAGCGGAGGCCGGGTGAGGGGGTTACGGATCGAAGCATTCAAGAATAAATGGGAGAGGAAATCATGGCTGCAGTGACACTCAAGGACATCCGCAAGGCATATGGCCAGGTGAAGGTGCTGCACGGCATCGATCTGGACATTGCCCAGGGTGAGTTCGTGGTTTTCGTCGGCCCCTCGGGCTGCGGCAAGTCCACGTTGCTGCGCATGATTTCCGGCCTCGAAAGCATCACCGGCGGCGAGATGTCCATCGACGGGCAGCTCGTCAACGACGTGCCGCCGTCACGACGCGGCATCGCCATGGTCTTCCAGTCCTACGCGCTTTATCCGCATTACACCGTCTACGACAACATGGCCTTCGGCATGCGGATTGCCAAGGAAAACAAAGACGAGATCGATCGCCGGGTGCGCTCGGCGGCGAATATCCTGCAGCTGACGCCCTATCTCGACCGCCTGCCCAAGGCGCTGTCCGGCGGCCAGCGCCAGCGCGTCGCGATCGGTCGCGCCATCTGCCGCAATCCGAAAGTCTTCCTGTTCGACGAGCCGCTGTCCAACCTCGATGCCGCACTGCGCGTCGCGACCCGCATCGAGATCGCCAAGCTCAAGGAGGCGATGCCGGATACGACGATGATCTACGTCACGCACGACCAGGTCGAGGCGATGACGCTTGCAGACCGTATCGTCGTGCTGTCGGCCGGCCATATCGAGCAGGTCGGTCCGCCGCTGGAACTGTACGAGCGGCCCAAGAACCTCTTCGTCGCCCGCTTCATCGGCTCACCGGCGATGAACATCATTCCGGCCACGGTAAGCGAGACGGGAGAGAGCACCACCGTCTCTCTGAAAGGCGGCAAGTCCGTCCGCGTTCCGGTGCCGACTGCGGCATCCGAAAAGGGCAAGACGACCAGCTTCGGCGTGCGCCCCGAAGACCTGACGATCGCCACCGGCGAGGATTATCTTTTCGAAGGGACGATTTCGATCGTCGAGGCGCTTGGCGAGGTGACATTGCTTTATGTCGAAGGCCTTGCCGAAAACGAGCCGATCATCGCGAAAATTCCCGGTATTCTGGACATCAGGAAAGGCCAGACGATGCGCTTCTCGGCTGATCCGAAGAAACTGCATCTTTTCGATGCAGAAGGTAAGACCTACCGTATTTAAGCGGTAACTGCATATTTACTATGCTGTTGCTTGGTGCGGGCCACGTTGTGCCATTGTGATACCTCCTCACCATCTGTTAAATTTCAGCATTTAATCTTCTTTCCATGAAAAGGAGAGATGACGTGAGTGCTGCACCGGGGAACAAGCCTAGCTACCTGAACAAGGAAGAGTCTTTCATGTACGACCGCGAGAAGCGGTTCAAGATGGAAGACACGATGAACGCAGCTCGTATCGAGTACACGGAAAAAGGCGTGATGAACATGGCGCAGCGCCGCTGCGACGTTCTCCGCATCTCGCAGAGCGAAGCGGTTCTCGGCATTCTCACGCAATACAATCTGCCCCAGCAGTTCTACCTCGATATCCCGGATGCCCGCATCACGAAGGTCGGTTGCCTGCTGATGCGCGCCAATTCCAACAACACGATCCAGGTTCGCTTCCTGCGCCTGCTGTCGGAAAAGGAGATGAACCGCATCTTCGTTTTCTCGACGCATCCGAACCACAAGGATCGCACGATCGATATCCGCGCCTGGTAAGATCGCGCTGCTTTCCAATCCGTGTCGCCCGAAACCATTTCTGGTCTCGGGCGATTTGCTTTTTATGGCCCGGTATTAAGCCTTCTTGGCCAGCGTCTCGGCAACAAGCGGCTTGAGTTTCACGTCCGGCAATTCGGTAAAGGCGATGTCCTCGCGGCCGAAATAGCTCTTCTGGTTGATTGCCGACCAGTCATTGCAGACGATTCTGTAGCGCTGCTTGCCTTCCGGCGCCTTCGGCGACGCATAGAGGAAATCGCCGGTGCGGGTGGCAAGCGGGATGTTGCCATCCTGGTTGCAACGGGCGAGGATGGCGGTCAGCACCGCCGCGTCCACTTCCGAGACCATTAATTTGCCTTCGAAGCGCAGGCCGGCATTGTAGTCGAACCGTGTCACGTCGCCGGCCGGCAGACCGGTGCCGAAAGATGTGTGGCCGATGAAGCCGATATCGGCTCCGGCCTTCGCCGCCATCGCTTCCGAGCTGAAACGGGCGAGTTCGCCAAGCGTCATGGCCTTGGAGGTTTTGGCGATAACGGCGCGCTCCTCTTCCTTCAGGTGCTTGGCAAGCACGGCCGGGATGAGATCCTTCAACACGGAAGAGGAGGGAGCCGCGCGGTCGATCTCGACGCGGGCGAGTTCTGGCGCCTTGCCGGCCGCCTTGAAGGTGGCGACCATGATTGCCGAAGACCAGGAGCCGGTATGGATATAGCGGGTCTCGCCCTGGTTATGGGTCAGCGTCAGGTGGTCATGACCGCCGATCATCAGGGTGCCATCCGGAATGATCGGTAGAATATCGCGATCCGGTACGACACCTGCATGGCTGAGCACGATATTGACGCCTTCGCCAGCCAGGAGCGAGGGAAGATTGGCCTTCGCCCATTCGACCGGCTTCGGGATGTCCATCATCTCGCGGGTCGGCTTCGGATAGGTGCCGAGCGCATCGGTCGCAAAAGCGGCGAGCTTCACCTTGAGGCCGCCGATTTCCATCACCTTACCGGCATCCGCATAGGGCTTGCCGGTGCGTTTGTCGGTGATGTTGCTGAGCACGGTGACGCCAAGACCACGGGCGCGTTCGACGAAATGGGCAAGATCGTTGTCGAGATCCGGCTCATGATTGCCGATATTGACGACGGTCGGCGCAAGCTTGGCAAGGGCGCCGAGGAAAGCCCAGTCGATCTCGCCGGCGGATCGTGTGGCGACGACATTGCCGAGTTCGAAGATGTCACCGTTGATCAGGATGAGCTGCGGCACGCTGGCCGCGGCTACCTGTTTCTCGACGACGTCCAGCAATTGGCCCATGCGCTCATAAGCCGAATGCAGATCGGAGAGGATGATCGCCTGAAAGCCCTGGTCGGCAGCCATGACCGGCATTGGGACGAAGGGCACCATGGAAGCCGACGCCAGCAGGGTCAGCAGGTCGCGGCGAGTAATCTGAACGGTCATCGGTACGTCTCCCAAGCAATGTGTTCGCTTGGGAGTTTCTTAGAAATCGCTGAAGACAACCGTGTGACGCGTGCTGCCGGCCGATCAGGCGAAGACGCTTGCCCCGTGTTCCGCATGGCCGACATTGCGGCGGAAGGCGGCGAAGAGTTCGCGGCCCATCCCGAATTCATTGTCGGAAAGGTCGATGACGACGGCTTCCCGCGAAGCGAGTTCGGTCGCGTCCACCAGCACTTCCAGCGTGCCCTTGACGGCATCGAGCCGGATCATGTCGCCGTTGCGGATCTTGGAGATCGGGCCGCCGAGTGAGGCTTCCGGTGTCACATGGATAGCGGCCGGCACCTTGCCGGATGCGCCGGACATGCGGCCGTCGGTGACCAGCGCCACCTTGAAGCCGCGATCTTGCAGCACGCCGAGCGGCGGAGTAAGGCGGTGCAGTTCCGGCATGCCGTTCGCCTGCGGGCCCTGGAAGCGCACGACGGCGATGAAATCGCGGTTCAGCTCTCCGCGCTTGAAAGCGTCCTGCAATTCCTGCTGGCCGTGGAAAACGACGGCCGGTGCCTCGACGATATGCCGCTCCGGCTTGACCGCGGAAATCTTGATGACCGAACGGCCGATATTGCCGGACAGCATCTTGAGGCCGCCGGTCGCCTGGAACGGTGCATCGACCGTCGTCAGCACTTTCGGATCGCCGCTTTCATCGGGGATCGCCTGACGGGTCACATTGCCCTTTTCATCCAGCTTTGCCTCCACCGTATAGGCTTCGAGCCCGTGGCCGAAGACCGTGCGGACATCGTCATGCACATAACCATTCTTCAGGAGCTGCTTGATGAGGAAGCCCATGCCACCGGCGGCGTGGAAATGGTTCACGTCGGCAAGCCCGTTGGGATAGACGCGAGCGAGCAACGGCACGACGTCGGACAGTTCGGAAATGTCCTGCCACGTCAGCTTGATGCCGGCAGCCGCTGCCATGGCGACGAGGTGCATCGTGTGATTCGTCGAGCCGCCCGTTGCGTGCAGGCCGACAACGCCGTTGACGATCGAGCGCTCGTCGATCATCTCGCCGGCCGGCGTGAATTCGTTGCCAAGAGCGGTAATCGCCAACGCGCGCTTGGCCGCCTCGCGCGTCAGTGCATCACGCAGCGGCGTGCCCGGATTGACGAAGGAGGAACCGGGCAGATGGAAGCCCATGATCTCCATCAGCATCTGGTTGGAATTGGCGGTGCCGTAGAACGTACAGGTGCCGGGGCCGTGGTAGGATTTGGACTCCGACTCCAGCAGTTCGGCGCGGCCGACCTTGCCTTCCGCATAAAGCTGGCGGGTCTTGGCCTTTTCGTCGTTCGGAAGACCCGTGGTCATCGGCCCTGCCGGGACGAATACCGAAGGCAGATGGCCGAAAGTCAGCGCAGCAATCGTCAGGCCAGGGACGATCTTATCGCAGATGCCGAGGAAGACGGCCGCATCGAACATGTTGTGCGACAGGCCGATGCCGGCTGCCATGGCGATCGCATCGCGGGAGAACAGCGACAGTTCCATGCCGGCTTCGCCCTGGGTCACGCCGTCGCACATGGCCGGCACGCCGCCGGCCACCTGGGCGACACCGCCGGCTTCTTTGGCGGCCTGCCGGATCAGCGCCGGATAAGTCTCGTACGGCTGATGGGCCGAAAGCATGTCGTTATAGGAGGTGATGATGCCGAGGTTCGGGACGACGTCTCCTGCGAGCGCGGCCTTCTCGGCGGGGGAACAGGCTGCAAAGCCGTGGGCGAGGTTGGCGCAGGAGAGGGCGGCGCGATGCGGGCCTTTTGCGGCTGCCCGTTTCACCCGGTCGAGATAGGCCTCGCGATGGGGTTTCGAGCGTTCGACGATACGGGCGGTGATCGCCTCGATCCTGGAATGGGCGGCCATGTCATGTCCTCTTTTCATCGATCCCGGCCTGGGAGCGGCCAGGGTGATGAAGCCCTGACCAACCGGGATCGCTGTCGTTGCAAATTCGGGAGCGCTTAAGGCGCCCAGTAGATATCGACGATCGATACGGAGCGGGTCAGCACGGCGCGGATCGGCATTTCGGACTCGTCGGAGCCTGAATTTGCCTGTTGCAGCACGTCCTTCTTGCCCTGGCCTTCGATATGCAGCGCCAGGAAGCGGGCGTCCGCAAGGCTGGCGAAGGAGAAGGTCAGGCGTTCTTCGCCGGCGCCTTCCGCCTGCATGGTCAGGATGCCGCGCGGACCGGAAAGGTCGAGCGCCTGATCTAGATTGTTGCCGCGCGGGAAGAACGAGGCGGTATGACCGTCACCACCCATGCCGAGGATCGCCACATCGAACGGATTGCCGATGCCGGCAGTCTCTTCCGTCGCCTTCACGGCGGCATCCTCGATCGAGGCCACGTCATAATAGAGCGGAATGAACTTGGCGGCTGCGGCCTTGTCCTTCAGCAGATGCGTTGCCACCAGCTTGTGGTTGGAGCGATCGCTGTCGGCCGGCACGAAACGTTCGTCGACCAGCGTCACCGTCACCTTGGCCCAGTCGATATCCCGCGTCGAAAGCGTCTCGAAGAAACGCTTCGGCGTCGAGCCGCCGGAGACCGCGATCGAGGCTGTGCCCCGGTCGCGGATTGCGGCTGCGAGGCGTGCCGCAACCTCGTCCGCCAAGGTGGCGGCGAGGGCTGCGGCATCCGGAAATTCATGCATATGCGCAGTCATTGCGGTTGCCTCGTTCCGGTTCAGCCTTCATGCCAGGTGCGGCCGTCACGCTCGATCAGCGCGATAGCCTGGCTCGGACCCCAGGTGCCGGCGGTATAACCCTGCACCTGTTGGCCCGTGGCTTCCCAGCCCTTGAGGATCGGATCGACCCAGCGCCATGCGGCTTCCACTTCGTCGCGGCGCATGAACAGTGTCTGGTTGGAGCGGATCGTGTCCGTCAGCAGGCGCTCATAGGCATCCGGGTTACGAACCGAGAAGGATTCCGCAAAGCTCATGTCGAGCGAGACTTCGCGCAGGCGCATGCCGCCCGGACCGGGATCCTTGATCATCAGCGACTGCTTGACGCCTTCGTCCGGCTGCAGGCGGATGATAAGCTGGTTGGCAGCGATACGGCCGGCAGTTGAATCGAAGATGTTGTGCGGGATCGGCTTGAAGGTGATGACGATTTCCGAAACGCGGTTCGCCAGGCGCTTGCCGGTGCGGATGTAGAAAGGCACGCCCGCCCAGCGCCAGTTGCCGATCTCGGCCTTGATGGCGACGAAGGTTTCGGTGTTGGAAACGCCGCCTTCCAGCTCTTCCAGGTAACCCTTGACCGGGCCGCCCGCGGAAGCACCGGCGCGATACTGGCCGCGCACCGTCATCTGCTCGACATTGGATTCGTTGATCGGCTTCAGTGCCCGCAGAACCTTCAGCTTCTCGTCGCGTACCGCTTCGGAGAACATTGAGGAGGGCACTTCCATCGCGACAAGGCAGAGGAGTTGCAGGATATGGTTCTGCACCATGTCGCGCAGCGCGCCGGCCGTGTCGTAATAACCGGCGCGGCCTTCGAGGCCAACGGCTTCAGCGACCGTGATCTGCACGTGGTCGATATGCTGGGCGTTCCACAGCGGCTCATAGAGGGCGTTGGCGAAGCGCAGCGCCATCAGGTTCTGCACCGTCTCCTTGCCGAGATAGTGGTCGATACGGAAGATCTGTTCTTCGTTGAACGCCTTGCCGATCGTGTCGTTGAGCTGCAGCGCCGACGCAAGATCGCGGCCGATCGGCTTCTCGACGACGATGCGAGTCTGCTTGGTGATCAGCTTGTGATCGCGGATCTTTTCCGAGATGGGGCCGAAAATGCCCGGAGCGACAGCAAGATAGAACACGCGAATGCGGTCCTTGCCATCGTCGAGCAGCTTCTTGAGCTCGGCCCAGCCGCCTTCCGCCTTCGCGTCGACGGAAACGTAATAGAGCCGCTGGCAGAATTTCTGGACTTCCGCCTCGTCATATTCGCCCTTCTTCAGATGCTCCTTGAGAGCATCCTGAGCGAATTTGCGGTAATCCTCGTGGGACAGCGCACTACGGGAGGCGCCGATAATGCGGGTCGGGTCGGTAAACTGACCTTCGATCTGGCGGTGGTAGAGCGCCGGCAAAAGCTTGCGTTCCGCAAGGTCGCCGGTACCGCCGAACACGACACAATCAAAAGGCTCAACTGGGATGATCTGGGCGCTCATCGCTGTTCTTTCGTCCTGCATGGTTAGGGGCACACTTATTCTAATCGATTTAAAAACGCTAGCCCGAAATGGCTTCCGGGCTGTACTAATGTCGCTGGCTTGTCAGAGCCTGTCGCGCAGCGCAAACCACGTGAGAGCCAGGAAAAGCAGCGGCGTTCGCATTCGGCGCCCGCCGGGGAAGGCGGGAATTTTGAGGGCAGCAAGATGATCGAGATCGGTCGCCTTGCCGGTGACCATATCAGCATAAAGCTTGCCGCAGTAATTTGACAGCATCACGCCATGACCGGAAAATCCTCCGATCGACGTCACGCCGGGCATCACTTCCCGCACGAAAGGCTGCCGCGGCATGGTGATTCCGACGTTTCCACCCCATGCGTGGGTGATTTCCACGTTCTTGAGGGCCGGATAGGTGGCAACGATCTGCTGCCGGATGGCGTTAGCGGTATCTGCCGGATTTTTCGACGAATAGACCTCGCGGCCACCGAACAGCAGCCTGTTGTCGCGGCTTTTGCGGAAATAACGCACCACGAAGCGCGAATCACATGCCGCTTCGCCGCCCGGAATGACGGATGGAAAATCGTCGAGCGGCGCGGTTGCTGCAATGAACGAACCGATCGGCATGACATGCGCCGAGGTGACCGGTTCGAGATCACCGATATAGGCATTGGTGGCGATCAGCACCCGGTCGGCGGTGAGCGTTCCTTTCTGCGTCTTCACCAGGATCTTGCCACCAGGACCGTTTCTGGTTTTCTCGATGCCGCTCGCCCGGGTCATCTCGAAGATCTGCGCGCCGGCTTCGTTTGCGACCCTTGCCAGGCCGACCAGCAATTTTAGCGGATGAATATGGCCGGTGCCGGTATCCCGCACGCCGCAATAATAATCGCCGGTGCCGAGCCGTTCGGCGGTTTCCCGCTTGTCCATGAAGGATACGTGCGGATAGCCATAGCGCGCCGCCGCGATCTCGGCATTCGCCTGATATTCCTTATCGTGTCCCGGCTTGTGGGAAACGTTCATCTGGCCCGGCATGTAATCCATGTCGATGCCGTGGCTTTCGGAAAACTGCATCAGGTGCCGTTTGGCATCTTCCGCCATGTCGAACAGGGTTTTCGACCGCTCGTAGCCGATCTGCTGCTCGAGTTCTTCCGGCCACCAGCGCTGCCCGGTGCCGAGCTGTCCGCCATTGCGGCCGGATGCACCGTCGCCGAAGCGGCCGGCCTCGATCAGTGCGACCGAGACACCGGCTTTGGCAAGGTTATAGGCCGCCTGCAGGCCGGTATAACCGCCGCCGATGATCGCCACATCGACAGTCTTCGAACCGTCGAGCACCGGATAGGCTGGTCGCTCGCCGACCGTTGCCTGATACCAGGAAATCCCCGGCGCGATCGGGCTTTGCCACGCATCCATGGATCGGCCCTCACACGTTGAGGAGCAGGAATTCGCGCTCCCAGGGGCTGATCACCTGCATGAAGGTCTCGAACTCGCCGCGCTTGACGCCGGCATAAAGGCCAATGAACTCCGCGCTCAGCACGCTCGCCAGTGCCGGGTCGGATTCCAAAAGCGAGAGGGCTTCCAAAAGGCCGCGCGGCAGCTCGATGTCGCCATCATTGGCAGTGTCTTCCGTCGGCGGCGTGGGGGTGAGCCCGTTCATGATGCCAAGCAGACCGCAGCCAAGCGAGGCCGCAAGCGCCAGATAAGGGTTTGCGTCCGAGCTCGGCAGCCGGTTTTCGACACGTCGGGCATTGGCATCCGAGATCGGGATGCGGAACGCGGTCGTGCGGTTGTCGTAACCCCAGGCGGTGTTGACCGGCGCGGACATGTCCGGCGTCAGGCGACGGTAGGAATTCACATAGGGCGCCATCATGACCAGCGTCTTCGGAATGAAGTTCTGCATGCCGCCGATGAACTGGAAGAATTCCTTGGAGGCCGAGCCGTCCGGGTTGGAGAAGACGTTCTTGCCGGTCTTGATATCCACCACCGATTGGTGGATGTGCATGGCCGAACCCGCCTGGCCCTGCATCGGCTTGGCCATGAACGTGGCATAGATGCCGTGTTTCATCGCCGCCTCGCGGATCGTCCTCTTGAACATGAAGACCTGGTCGGCAAGCTCGATCGGATCGCCATGTCGCAGGTTGATTTCGAGCTGCGCCGGACCTTCTTCATGGATCAGCGTGTCGATTTCGAGGCCCTGCTTTTCGGAGAAATGGTAGATATCATCGATCAGCTCGTCGAACTCGTTGATGCCGGCGATCGAATAGCCCTGGCCGCTGAGTATGGAACGGCCGGAACGGCCCTTCGGCGGATGCAGCGGATAGTCCGGGTCGTCGTTCTTGGCGACGAGGTAGAATTCGATTTCGGGTGCCACGACTGGCTTCCAGCCGCGCTCCTCGTAGAGATTGACGACGTTCTTCAGCACGTTACGCGGCGTATAGGGCACGGACTTGCCGTCGGTATCGACGATATCGCAGATGACCTGCGCGGTCGGATCGGTTTCCCAGGGCACGACGGAAAGCGTCGAAAGGTCCGGTACCAGCTTCAGGTCGCTGTCGCGCGGCTCGTAGCGGAAACTGCCGGTTTCATCGGGATATTCGCCGGAAATTGTATGGCGATAGACAGCGGACGGCAGCGCCAGGGACGTGTTCGACGTGAATTTCGACGAAGGCATCATCTTGCCGCGCGGCACGCCGGCGAGGTCGGGCGTGATGCATTCGATATCCTCGATGCCACGCGCCCGCAACCATGCCGCGGCCTCCTTCCAGTCCGCCACGCCTCGAAGCGAGGTCAACGTTGGCTGAGCAACGGCTGCTTTCGCGACCGTGCCGACTTTGGGAGTGGGGTTGGCTTTTTTGGGCGGCATGACACACCGGTGTGAGGTTGATCGAAGTTCCCATCATAACCACGGATTGGCAATTGGCGAGGGGGCAGCATTGACTTTGGAACAACTATGGCGAAGAGCGGAGCCGACAACCTAAGGAGCAGCAATTGGCGCGCAAATTCGATGTGGTGATCCTTGGCGCCGGTGCGGCGGGCATGATGTGCGCCATCCGGGCCGGTGCCCGCGGCCGCTCCGTGCTCGTCATCGACCATGCCAAGGCGCCGGGCGAAAAGATCCGCATCTCCGGCGGTGGGCGCTGCAATTTCACCAATATCCATGCCGGGCCGAAGAACTACCTCTCCGCCAATCCGCATTTCGCCAAGTCGGCGCTTGCCCGCTACACCCCGCGCGATTTCCTTGATCTGGTCGAGCGTCACCGCATCGCCTGGCACGAAAAGACGCTCGGCCAGCTTTTCTGCGACGACAGCGCCAAGGACATCATCCAGATGCTGCTGTCGGAGATGAAGGCAGCCGGTGCCGCGCTCGAATTGCAGAAGCAGATCACCTCGGTGGAGAAAACGCCGAATGGTTTTCGCATCGGCACATCGGATGGCCCGATCGAAGCCGGCTCGCTGGTCGTTGCGACCGGCGGCAAATCGATCCCGAAAATGGGAGCGACAGGTCTCGCTTACGATATCGCCAAACAGTTCGGCCTGAAGATGGTTGAAACCCGGCCTGGACTGGTGCCGCTGACGCTCGATCCGAACACGCTCGAAAAACTCTCGCCACTCTCCGGTATCGGCGTTCCCGCAGAGCTTCGTCACGGCAAGACGGCGTTCCGAGAAGCGCTGCTCTTTACCCATCGTGGATTGAGCGGCCCTTCGATCCTGCAGATTTCCTCCTATTGGCGGGAAGGGGATGACGTCACCCTCGTCATCGAACCGGATCTCGACATTGCCGCCGTCCTGAAGGCAGCCCGCAAGGCGAACGGCAAACAGGCGGCCCAGACGGCGCTGGCCGAGGTGCTGCCAAAGCGGCTCGCGCAGTTCTTCGTCGAGGCTCGCGGCATCTCCAGCCATCTTGCCGATCTGTCGGACAAGGCGATCGACGGATTGGTCGCCTCCATCCAGAACTGGACGATCCGCCCTGCCGGTTCAGAAGGTTATCGTACGGCGGAAGTGACGCTTGGCGGCATCGATACATCGGATCTGGATTCAAAGACCATGCAGGCCAAGGCGGTGCCAGGTCTCCACTTCATCGGTGAATGCGTCGATGTTACCGGCTGGCTCGGCGGCTACAATTTCCAGTGGGCATGGGCTTCGGGCCATGTTTGCGGGGAAGCATTGTAATACCGATTGATTCAGCACTTCTTAATGTGCGTGGCGGATGCTGCCTTATTGCCGGCCCGTTCTTGTGTTTCAACGTCGGCATGCGCTTCCTGCCGGGTCGCGGTGGGACGCCAACAATCGTTGTCTGGGGTTCGTAAAACATGCAAAAAACCCGTCGTGCTCGTGCCATCGCCATCGCTCTCGTCAAGGACGACGCAAAACTGAGGCGGCTGCGCTTCCTGGCCATCACGATCGGCGCAACGGCTACCCTTCTGGCACTGCCCGCCCTGTTTCATTGATCGCCAATACGGTATCTGCAGCGAGCGGCTGAAGGCCTGATTTCGGGCCTTTGCAAACGGCGCCCGCAACTGTCGGACGGCACTGCAACTCTCGATTAAATGCAGATTTAGTGAATTTTTACATATATCGCTAATATTGGATCGATTACCTGGCGAATTGGGGAACCGGTCCATGTCTAGATTTCTGCCGTCATCCGTCGTTTCGCGGATCGTTATTCTCTGTCTCTTCATGATCTTCATCGCGGTGTCTGCCGTCGGCGGCCTGGCCTATCTTTACCTGCGCAGCGACATCATGGACACCGCGAAGGATGATGCCCACAAGGCCATGCGGACGATGAGCCTGCTTTATGAAGTAGAGCTTGCCGGCGTAAAGGCGGATATGAAGGACGGCGTCGTGGCGCGCGTCACCCAAGGCGACGGCGCTTTGAAAGACCACGACATGGTCGATCGCACAGCAAATGCGATCGGCGGCGTGGCGACTGTCTTCGAAAAGCGCGGCACCGATTACGTTCGCATCTCCACCAACGTCAAAACCGAAAAGGGCGAGCGCGCCGTCGGCACCAAGCTCGCTGCAGAACATCCCGCCCAGCCTCTACTCGCCCAGGGCAAGGCCTATTTCGGCCCCGCCGTTCTGTTCGGCAAGGATTTCATGACCGGTTATTTCCCGATCACCAATTCCTCCAACGCCGTCACCGGTGTCCTCTTCATCGGCATTCCGATGGAAGTCTATTTCGCCCATATCGCCAATTCCGGTTATGTGGTGATCGGCAGCTCGATCGCCGCGCTGATCGCGGTCGGGCTCGTGAGTCTGTTTGCACTGCGCATCCTGCTTGGCCCGCTCGGCGTTCTGACCGGCACGGTGCGGACGCTGTCGGAAGGCAATCACGAAGCTGAAATCCCTTACGTCCAGCGCCGAAACGAGTTCGGAAACATTGCCCGCGCACTGGAAGTCTTCCGTGATTCCGGTCGCGAAAAGCGGCGTATCGAGAACCGCAGCGCCGAAGAGCGCGCCGAAGCGGAAGCCGAGCGCCATCGCAACGATACCGAAAAGCAGCGCGTCGACAGCCAGATCGATCTTGCCGTGAGTGAGCTCGGCGCCGCATTGTCCCGCCTGGCCCAGGGCGATCTGTCGAGCACGATCGAAACCCGGTTCTCCGGCCGCCTCGAACAGCTCCGCAACGATTTCAACGGTTCGATCATCCGCCTGCGCGATACGCTTTCGCATATTCGCGGCAGCACGCTGGCGATCCAGAAGAACAGTGCCGAACTCAGCCATTCGTCGACGGAACTCTCTCGCCGTACTGAAACCCAGGCAGCCTCGCTGGAGGAAACCGCCGCTGCCGTCGACGAGATCACCGCGACCGTGCGTTCTTCCGCCGAGCGTGCCCATGAAGCCAACCAGGCCGTTTCCACCACCAAGAAAAGCGCCGACAGCTCCGGCACGGTCGTTAGCAACGCCGTCGCGGCCATGTCCCGCATCGAGGAAGCCTCGCAGAAGATCGAACTCATCATCGAAGTGATCGACGACATCGCTTTCCAGACCAACCTTCTGGCGCTAAATGCCGGTATCGAGGCCGCTCGCGCCGGCGAGGCTGGCAAGGGGTTTGCCGTCGTGGCGCAGGAAGTGCGCGAACTCGCACAGCGTTCTGCCGGCGCCGCCAAGGAGATCAAGGACCTGATCACCCAGTCAAGCCGCGAGGTCAGCTCCGGCGCCGGTCTCGTGCAGCAGGCAGGCGAGGTTCTGGCAAGCATCAGCCAGCAGATCACCGGCATCAGCCAGCACGTGGACATGATCGCCACCGCCAGCAAGGACCAGTCGGCGGCGCTGCAGGACATCAACAATTCCGTCAACCGCATGGACCAGATGACCCAGCAGAATGGCGCCATGGTCGGCGAGACGACGCAGGCAAGCCTGCGCCTGGCGGAGGAGGCCGATGCCCTTCTGCAGCTCGTACAGCAGTTCAGAATAGAAGCGGTTGGCCGCGAAAGGCATTCGCGCGCAGCATAATATCTAGAAATACTAATTGTCGGAAATGTAATTTTACAAGTTAAGTTACATTTCCGACTAGTTTTCGCCACGGATAATTACAGTTAATTTTAACTGAGGTTTAAACGCTGGATTTTAACGTAACGTCGGACTGACCTTACGGATGACCAGCTGCTGGATTTCATTCTGCCGACGGCACCGTTTGGAGGTGTAGTGTTGAGGCGCCTGTTTCGGGCGTCATTTCTTGTTGGGGGAATGAAATGAAGCGTCCGAACATCCGGACCTCGATGACCGGCATTTTTGCCGTGTTCGCGGTTCTGTTTGCTCTCACCGGTGTCGTCTCGCTGAACGGCCTTGCCGAGCTGAACGCCAATACCCAGGAACAGGCAACCAATATTCAGCCGAGTATTTCTCGTGCTAAGGATATCCAGATCGCGCGTTATTCGCTGCGCGGTTCCTATGGCGACTACGCGATGGGACGCCTTTCCGGCAATCCGGCAGCGCTTGAAGAGAAGATCGTCAAGAAGGAAAAGGTCCTGATTGACACGATCGCCGGCTACAAGAACCTTGTAAGCTCCAACGCCGAACGCGCCGCCTTCACCGAGATCGAAACTTCCGCGAAGAAGTATATCGATGTCGGCCAGAAGATGCTTGCCGTTGCCAAGGCCGGCAAGAGCAAGGAAGCCATGGACGCTTTCGACAACGATCTCGGCCCGGTTGCCGATTATCTGGCTGAAAACGTCGACAAGCTCGTCAAGGTAAACCAGCAGGAATCGGATGCGGGCATTGTTGAAAGCCGCTCGCAATATGCGACGACGTTGACGGTTATTTACGCGATCCTCGGTTTCAGCGCCTTCATGGTCTGCCTCGCCGCCTATTTCGGCATCGCCAGCATCGCTGTTCCGGTCACCCGTATCACCAAGGCGATGCGCGAACTGGCAAACGGCAATACCGATTATCAGGTCGCCGACAAGGAACGTGCCGACGAGATCGGCGAGATGGCCAATGCCGTCGAAGTCTTCCGCCAGGCCGCTCTTGCCAATCGTCAGCTGCAGACCGATGCCGAAGCCCAGCGTTCGAAGTCTGAAGCCGAGCGCAATCGCCTGATGGCTGATGCCGAAGCTGCCGCCCAGACCCGTCTGCAGGAGGCGACCGCCGGTCTTGCCGCCGGTCTGCGTCGCCTCTCGGCAGGCGACCTGTCCTTCCAGCTCAATGACCCTTTCGCTCCGGACTTCGAATCGCTCCGTCATGACCTGAATGCTGCCATCTCGCAGCTCGGTTCGGCTCTCGGCGCAGTGGCGCATTCGGCAAGCTCGATCGACAGCGGCGTCCAGGAAATCGGCCGCGGCGCCGACGACCTTTCCAAGCGTACCGAACAGCAGGCCGCTTCGCTCGAAGAAACCGCAGCGGCACTCGACGAGATCACTGCAAACGTCTCGAACTCCTCGAAGCGTACCGACGAGGCCCGTCAGGTTGCCGTCCAGGCAAACGAGAGCGCTGCACAGTCCGGCAAGGTCGTCGCCAACGCCGTCCAGGCGATGCAGAAGATCGAGGACTCGTCCAACCAGATCTCCAGCATCATCGGCGTGATCGACGAGATCGCCTTCCAGACCAACCTTCTGGCGCTGAACGCCGGCGTCGAAGCAGCGCGTGCCGGTGAAGCCGGCAAGGGCTTCGCGGTCGTCGCACAGGAAGTCCGCGAACTTGCCCAGCGTTCCGCACAGGCCGCCAAGCAGATCAAGGACCTCATCCGCAACTCGACGGAAGAAGTCGAAGGCGGCGTGAAGCTTGTCCGCGAGACCGGTGAGGCGCTGAAGGGCATCGAAAGCCTGATCGTGACCATCAACCAGCATATGAACGCGATCGCCACCTCGTCCCGCGAACAGGCGACCGGGCTTGCTGAAGTCAACACCGCCGTCAACCAGATGGACCAGGTGACCCAGCAGAATGCCGCCATGGTCGAAGAAACCAACGCCGCCAGCGCGACGCTTGCTTCCGAGGCGGTCCGCATGCGCGAGCTGATCGGCCGCTTCCAGCTCGGCAATGGCGGCTCGGCAGGCAATCAGGCAAACCGCCTGCGCCAGACGGCAGCCGCCATGGCCCAGCCCGCACGCGAAACCGGCCGCTACACGGCACCGGCGACCCGCGGCAACGCCGCCGTCAAGCAGGAATGGTCGGAATTCTGATCAGCCGGATCGGGAAACCGGGCACGACATGAATTGGGGGTGGCAGCAATGCCGCCCCTTTTCGTTTCCGATCTGGCGCGAAGCCCGATCATCCATCCGAACCAATGCGGATAGGGGTGCGCAAGACGCCGGTAGAAATCGTCTTCGGCGCGACGATCCTGAGGACTGGATCTCCACTGTGATCTTTTGGAGAGCAGGATTGCGACGACATTCTCATACATCGGATATCCTCCGTTGGTTGATGCCGTCTTTCTCAGTAAACACAAAAATCCGCTTCTTGTAGCGATGAATCCCCGCTATGTTTTTCACCCATGAAAAACATCAATTGGTATGCTTACGAGCTTTTTCTGCAGGTCGCACGGCTCGGCGGGCTATCCGGCGCCTCCGGTGCGACAGGCTTGAGCCCTGCCACGATCGGCCGGCGCATGCTCGATCTCGAGGAAGCGATCGGCCGTCCGCTGTTTTCCCGCAGCCGGACCGGCTACCAGCTCACCGCCGACGGGTCGGCGCTGTTTTCGCAATTGCTGGAAATGGAAGGCGTCGCGCGTCGCGTCGAAAGCTGGAAGCACGAAGGAGCGGGAACGCCGCTGGTGCGGATCGCTTGCGGCACCTGGCTTGCCTGGATGCTGACCCGCAATTTCGCCGATATCCGCACCGAGCGGGACGAGTTCCGGCTGGACTTCTTCATCGCCGAGCGGCGTGCCAGCCTGGCTCATCGCGAAAGCGATATCGGCATCCGCGCCTTCGAGCCGGAAGAACCCAA
The DNA here is from genome assembly GCF_019430945.1 of Neorhizobium populisoli. GTDB lineage: Bacteria > Pseudomonadota > Alphaproteobacteria > Rhizobiales > Rhizobiaceae > Neorhizobium > Neorhizobium populisoli. The sequence continues at coordinate 130,498 of NZ_JAHYCB010000002.1, forward strand.
TCTGGCGGCAATCAAGCTTGGCGAGGTCGCCTATGCGGCCTATCGTGCCCGCAATGCCCATCCCTCCATTGCCGAGCGCTGGCTGGCGGTGGCTGAAGAGGATGCGATCTCGAATTACTTGCGCTGGCCGCATCAGGAACGGGCAGGGCAGATCGCAGTCACCGTCAACCGGCCGCGCTCCTTGCGTGACCTGGCGCTCGGCGGGGCAGGGACGGCGGTGCTGCCTTGTTTTATCGGCGATCAGGACATGCGGCTCGAGCGTGTCGGCGACGAGATTGCCAGCCTTCGCCACCGTCAATGGATCGTCATGAACAACGACGACCGCCACCGGCGGGAAATCCGCACGGTGGCCGATCGCATGGTGAAGTTCGTCAAGGACCGCACTCAGCTTTTCGCCGGGCAGCGGCCGTAATCACTGCGTGCGGTTTGTCACGATGACGGGGATCATCAGATCACCCCAATGCCCGTCGCCGCCATGATGGCGTGCCGAGCGGACAAGCTCGACTGAAACACCGGCCTCGACGGCTTTCATGATCGCATGGTTGAGGCGGTGCAGGTCGTTGGCCAGCGAGCGGATCGCCGCCTGCTGGTCGGGCGTCATTGCGGACGCCTGTTCCTCGGCGCGTTCCTTGACGTGTGTTTTGAGCGGGGTCTGGATGTTCATCTTGGGTCTCCTCTGGTTGGGGTTTGAGTGATGCCCCTCATCCGGCTGCCGCCACCTTCTCCCCGCTCGCGGGGAGAAGGACACATGCCGCATCGGCATCGACTTATTTCAACTTGGCGCGGGGCACGTTCCCTCTCCCCGCAAGCGGGGAGAGGGTTAGGGTGAGGGGCGATGATGGTGCGGTTATTCCGCTGCCGGCCGGAACTGGTCGTGCTCGGTCGATTCCTTCATCGCCGTGGTCGACGAAAGCCCGCCGGTGATGGCCATCGAGACGGCATCGAAGTAACCGGTCCCCACCTCGCGCTGATGTTTGGTTGCCGTATAGCCATTAACCTCGGAAGCGAATTCTGCCTCCTGCAGCTCGGAATAGGCGGCCATCTGCCGCTCCTTGTAGCCGCGGGCCAGTTCGAACATGCCGAAGTTCAGCTGATGGAAGCCGGCCAGCGTGATGAACTGGAACTTGTAGCCCATCGCCCCCAGCTCCCGCTGGAACCTGGCGATCGTCGCGTCGTCGAGGTTCTTTTTCCAGTTGAACGACGGCGAGCAGTTATAGGCGAGCATCTTGCCCGGATGGACCTTGTGGACGCCTTCCGCAAACCGGCGCGCCTGTTCCAGATCCGGCTTGGAGGTCTCGCACCAGATGAGATCGCAATAGGGCGCATAGGCCACCGCGCGGGCAATGCAGGGCTCAAGCCCGCTGCGAACATTGTAGAAGCCCTCGACCGTTCGGCCCGCATCGTAATCGACGAACGGCCGATCGCGCTCGTCGATATCGGAGGTGAGCAGCTTGGCCGCCTCCGCATCCGTGCGGGCGATGACGAGCGACGGCACGCCCATGACGTCGGCGGCAAGCCGCGCGGCGGTAAGGTTGCGGATATGCGCCGCCGTCGGGATCAGCACCTTGCCGCCCAGATGGCCACATTTCTTCTCGGACGCCAGCTGGTCTTCGTAATGAACGCCGGCGGCACCCGCTTCGATGAAGGCCTTAATGATCTCGAACGCATTCAGCGGCCCGCCGAACCCGGCCTCCGCGTCCGCGACGATCGGCGCAAACCAGGTATCGACCGAAAGGCCCTTGCCCTCGGATGTCTCGATCTGGTCGGCGCGCTGCAGGGTGCGGTTGATGCGCCGCGCCAGTTCCGGCGCGGCATTGGCCGGATAAAGCGACTGGTCAGGATACATGGAGGACGCAGTATTGCTGTCGGCGGCGACCTGCCAGCCGGAGAGATAGATGGCCTTCAGACCGGCGCGTACCTGCTGCATGGCCTGATTGCCGGTCATGGCGCCGAGCGCGTTGACGAAGTCTTCCTTATGCAGCAGCGACCACAGCCGATTGGCCCCGGCTTCCGCCAGCGAATAGCGGATATCGATCGATCCGCGCAGCCGCTTGACGTCCTCTGCCGAATAGGGCCGTTCGATACCGTCGAACCGACCCTTCGATGCGCCAGGAACCAGTGTGTAAAAATCTGTCATGCCTTCTCTCCCATGTAAAATCTTTGACCGCTTCCGAGCGATTTCGATGTGACTGAATTTACAGACGGGAATGCTGCATTGCGAGAAGAGATGCAGAAACGGCGCTTTGAAAAGGGTTAGGATGTCTTGTCTTTCACAGGCGCCTCTGTGAAGATGTCAAAATAGTCAAAACGGCGTTCTGTCGAATTCTGTAAAAGCGAGAGCCATGGTGGAGCGGAAGATTTTTGCTGGCCCGCGCGTCCGGCGCGTCCGGTTGGGGCTGAGTCTGACCCAGACGGCCATGGCCGAAGGGCTTGGCATCTCGCCGTCCTATCTCAACCTGATCGAGCGCAACCAGCGCCCGCTGACGGTCCAGCTCCTCCTCAAGCTCGCCTCCGTCTACAAGGTCGATCTCGATGCGCTACAAGGTGAGGGCGGCGGGCTGGCGAGCCAGTTGCGCGAGGTCTTCGCCGATCCGCTGCTGGCCGGCGAAATTCCCGGTGACCAGGAAATTATCGAGGTCGCCGAAGCCGCACCTAATGCCGCGCTCGGATTGATGAAGCTTTACCGCGCATATCGCGAGCAGGCAGGGCGCTTGTCCGACCTTGCCGAGATGCTCGCCCGCGAAGGCCGGGAAACCTCGCTTGCCGGTGCCCGCCTGCCGATCGACGAGGTGCGCGAGACGCTGGAACGCCGTCCGAATTTCTTCGCGCGGATCGAGGATGCGGCGGAAGCCTTCTCGGCAAAACTCGGCGCCGGAGACGAACTTCCCGTTGCGCTAAAGGCTTGGGCGAAAAGCGAACATGGCATCGTGGTGCGGACTCTGCCCGTGCATGCCATGCCGAACCTGCGCCGCCGCTACGACCGGCATTCCATGCGGCTTTTCCTCTCCGAGCGGCTTTCGCCTTTCGATCGCACCCGCGAGCTGGCCATGGAGGTCTCGCTTCTGGTATTCTCAGAGGAGATCGCCGCCGAGCTTGCGGAACTTAATCTTTCCAGCAACGAAGCAAAACGCATCGGCCGTTTCGAACTGGCGCGCTATGCCGCCCATGCGTTGATGATGCCCTACGGAGCCTTTCTCACGGCCGCCCAGCGCGCCCGTTACGATATCGATGTCCTGCGTTCCCGCTTCGACGTTTCGTTCGAACAGGCGGCAACCCGGCTCACCTCGCTTGTCCGCCCCGGCGCTTCGGCAATCCCGTTTTTCCTGATGGAGATGGATCATGCCGGCAATATCATCCGGCGCGCCGGCACTCAGGGTTTTCCGCATGCCCGCTTCGGCGGAGGGTGTCCCAAGCTCGGCATTCATACGGCCTTCGCACAACCCGGTCAGGTTCTGACTGATCGAATAGAAATGCCGGATGGAAGTTTGTTCATGACATTGTCGCGCACGCTGGAAGGACCGCAAGCGGGGTTTGCCGAGCGCGTCCGCCGCACGGCGATCCTTCTCGGCTGTGATTTCTCCGCAGCGGGTGAAACCCTTTACGGTGAAGCGGCTTCGCACCCTGCCGCCATGGTGTTTGCTGGCACATCGTGCCGGCTTTGCGAACGGCAGGGCTGCCTGTCGCGCGCCGAGCCGCCGGTCACCCGCCCGCTCGGGTTGGACGAGATGGCGACGGGCCTGAGCGCCTTCGATTTTCAGTAAGCAGTTGAGTAGGGAACATTTACCTCTTGTGGCGAGAAAAATTCCTTTCTACTCTCGCGGAAAACATAAGGGAATTTATGCGCGGTTTTGATTTTGCGCAGAAAAAGCTGGAACAGGAGAGATCATGAAAAACCATTTGCTCAGCCTCGCCGCAGCCCTGGCCGCGTCCGCCTTCGCCGCCACCGCTGCCTTCGCGCAGGAAAAGGAAGTCCACGTCTATAACTGGTCGGACTATATCGACGAATCGATCCTGGCGGATTTCACCAAGGAAACCGGCATCAAGGTCGTCTACGATGTCTTCGACAGCAACGACATCCTGGAAACCAAGCTGCTTGCCGGCGGCTCCGGTTACGACGTCGTGGTGCCGACCGCGCCCTTCCTCTCCCGCCAGATTGCGGCGGGCGTCTTCCAGAAGCTCGACAAGTCCAAGCTGCCGAACCTTACCAACCTGTGGCCGCAGATCACCGAGCGGCTCGCCAAGTATGACCCCGGCAATCAATATGCCGTGAACTACATGTGGGGCACGACCGGCATCGGCTTCAACGTCGACAAGGTCAAGAAAGCGCTCGGCGACGTGCCGCTCGACAGCTGGGATATCATCTTCAAGCCGGAAAACGCCAAGAAGCTGAAGGCCTGCGGCCTCAACATCCTCGATGCGTCCGACGAGACCTTCGCGATTGCGATGAACTACATCGGCAAGAACCCGGACAGCAAGGAAACCAAAGATCTCGAAGCCGGCGGCAAAGTCTATTCGGGCATCCGTCCTTACGCCAAGACCTTCAATTCCTCGGCCTATATCGATGACCTCGCCAATGGCGATATCTGCATGACGATCGGCTGGTCGGGCGACATCGTCCAGGCCAAGACCCGGGCGGAAGAAGCCAAGAACAATGTCAACATCGACTTCATCATCCCGAAGGAAGGCACATACATGTGGTTCGACAACCTCGCGATCCCCAAGGACGCGAAACATGTCGACGAAGCGCATGCCTTCATCAACTACCTGATGAAGCCGGAAGTCATCGCCAAGGCTTCTAACTACGTCCAATATGCCAACGGTAACCTTGCTTCGCAGAAATTCATCGACAAGTCCGTTCTGGACAATCCGAACATCTACCCGCCGGAAGATGTCGTGAAGAAGCTCTTCACCATCTCCGCCTACGGACCCAAGGAACAGCGCGTTCTGAACCGGGTCTGGACCCAGATCAAGACCGGCAAGTAATCGACATCGGGGCAGGCCGCAAAGCCTGCCCCGAATGCTTTTGATGTTGTAATTGGGCGAAAAGGGCTGGGGCATGGCTAAATCACTTGGACCGGTAAAGCGTAAATTCTCACCCTGGACCGATCCTTCGGCCGTGCCCTTCATCCGCTTCGAAAACGTCACCAAGCGTTTCGGCACGTTCACCGCCGTCAACGACCTGACGCTCGATATCTACGAGCGCGAATTCTTCTCGCTGCTCGGTCCCTCCGGCTGCGGCAAGACGACCCTCATGCGCATGCTGGCCGGCTTCGAAGAGCCGACGTCGGGCCGCATCCTGCTGCAGGGAAAGGATATTTCCGGCGTGCCGCCCTATCGCCGGCCGACCAACATGATGTTCCAGTCCTATGCTCTTTTCCCGCATATGTCTGTCGAGAAGAACATCGCCTTCGGCCTCGAGCAGGACAATCTGCCGAAGGGCGAAATCTCGGCCCGCGTCGAGGAAATGCTGAAACTCGTCAAGCTCGATCAATTCGCCAAGCGCAAGCCGGCACAGCTTTCCGGCGGCCAGCGCCAGCGCGTGGCGCTCGCCCGTTCGCTCGCCAAGCGCCCGAAGGTGCTGCTGCTCGACGAACCGCTCGGCGCGCTCGACAAGAAGCTGCGCGAGGAAACCCAGTTCGAACTGATGGATATCCAGCACACGCTGGGCCTGACCTTCCTGATTGTCACCCATGACCAGGAAGAGGCGATGACCGTGTCCGACCGCATCGCTGTGATGGACAAGGGCATCATCATGCAGGTGGCGACGCCGGCGGAAATCTACGAGGCGCCGAGCAGCCGTTACGTTGCGGATTTCATCGGCGACATCAACATCCTCGAAGGCACGATCTCGAAGACCGAGGCGGCACTCGGCGCGCCCGGCGCGATCCACATCGACAGCGATGGCATCGCCGTCAAGGTGGAGCAGGAATGCCAGGCGGTACAAGGCGACAAGGTCGCTTTCGCCGTCCGCCCGGAAAAGGTCCGCATCTCGCCGGAACAGCCGGCCGATACCTCCGTCAACGCGGTTTACGGCGAGGTCTGGGACATCGGTTATCTCGGCGACTTCTCGGTCTTCCTCGTCCGCACGGCGGATGGCCGCATCGTCCGTGCCGCGCAGGCAAACGTCTCGCGTCTCGTCGACCGGCCGATCACGTTCGGCGACATGGTGTGGCTGACCTGGTCGGCGGATGCCGGCCTCGTGCTGACACGCTGAGGGGAGAAGGAAATGGCAACCGTTTCCGAACCCCAGACCGGCGATCGCTCCAACCCGGCCCGCTGGCTGGTCGTCGCCATCCCCTATATCTGGCTGCTGCTTTTCTTCGCGGTACCCTTCCTGATCATCCTGAAGATCTCCTTCTCGGATACGGCGATCTCCATTCCGCCCTATACGCCGGTCTTCGAAGGTTTCGGCGCGATCGGCGATTACCTCTCGCAGCTGGATTTCGAGAACTATCTGTTCCTGACCGACGATCCGCTGTATTTCCAGGCCTATATCTCCTCACTCCGGATCGCGCTCATCTCGACCTTTCTGCTGCTGCTGATCGGTTATCCGATGGCGCTCGCAATGGCGCGCGCGCCATCGTCGATCCGGCCGACGCTGGTCATGCTGGTCATCCTGCCGTTCTGGACGTCGTTCCTGATCCGCGTCTATGCCTGGATCGGCATCCTCAAGCCGGACGGCCTGCTGACGCTGCTCCTGCAGACCATCGGCCTGATGGGACCGGACGACCAGGTGCAGATTTTCCGCACTGACTACGCCGTCTTCATCGGCATCGTATATTCCTACCTGCCGTTCATGGTCCTGCCGCTCTATGCGGCACTAGAGAAGATGGACAATACGCTTTTGGAGGCCGCAAGCGATCTCGGGTGCCCGCCCTGGAAGGCTTTCTGGAAAATCACTTTCCCGCTGTCCTTGCCGGGCGTCATCGCCGGTTCGATGATCTGCTTCATCCCGATCACCGGCGAATTCGTCATTCCGGACCTGCTCGGCGGCGCAGATACGCTGATGATCGGCAAGACCCTGTGGACCGAGTTCTTCAGCAACCGCGACTGGCCGCTCGCCTCCGCCGTGGCGGTGGTGCTGCTGCTGATGCTTGTGGTGCCGATCGCCATCTTCCAGAACCAGCAGAAGAAGGTGGCGTGAGATGAAGTCACATCGTTTCGACGCGACCGTCCTGACCCTCGGTTTCGCCTTCCTCTATATCCCGATCATCATCCTGGTCGTCTATTCGTTCAACGCATCTCGGCTCGTTACCGTCTGGGGCGGCTTCTCGCTCAACTGGTACACGACCATGTGGTCTAACGAGGGATTGATGGATGCCGCCTGGGTGACGGCGCGGGTCGGCGTGATCAGCGCGACGCTCGGCACCATCCTCGGCACACTGGCGGCGCTGACGCTCGTCCGTTTCGTCAGGTTCCCGGGCCGGATGCTGTTTTCCGGGATGATATACGCGCCGCTCGTCATGCCGGAAGTCATTACCGGCCTTTCGATGCTGCTGCTCTTCGTGGCGCTCGGTATCGACCGCGGCTTCTGGACGGTGATCATCGCGCACACGACCTTTACCATGTGCTACGTGGCGATTGTCGTGCAATCGCGGCTGCTGACCTTCGACCGCAGCCTGGAAGAGGCGGCACTCGATCTCGGCTGCCCACCGGTCAAGACCTTCTTCAAGATCACCCTGCCACTGATCATGCCGGCTGTCGTCGCGGGCTGGATGCTCGCCTTCACCCTGTCGCTCGACGACTTGGTGATTGCAAGCTTCAACACCGGACCGGGTGCAACGACGCTGCCGATCAAGATCTATTCGCAGGTCCGTCTTGGCGTGACGCCGGAAATCAACGCGATCTGCACCATCCTGATCGGTCTCGTGACGCTCGGCGTCATCGCCACCTCGATCAGCACCAAGCGGACCGAACTGCGCCGCATCCGCGACGAACACGAGGCCGCCCGCGGAGCGTGAGCACCGGACAGGTTTATGGCGTGGGTTTCGCAGGCGCCTGCGAGATCGGCCAGAGCACCGGGTCCGGCCATGAACCGCCGATAAAGGTTGCGAATGCAGCCGCTTCTTCGCCGGCTGGCCTGAAGGCGGCGGAAAGTGCGAGACTGTTGCTGGCGTAAGGAATGACGCCGGAAAGGCTGAGCGCGCCTTCGCTTCCGACGATCTGCCCTTCCCTGATATCGGCCGATCCATTTGAAAGTGACGCGGCAATAGTCATGCTATCGAAGGGAAACTGACCTTTGCCGGCTTCGCTCAAGGCAAAATAGGGCTTTTGCGCAGCAAGCTTGCGGATGCCGGAAATATCGACACCCTGCAGCACGCCACGCCCCGCCTTCAGCCGGATGTCGCCTGCCGCATTCTGCCATGCCTCGCGGGTCATCGGCCGGTCAATATCCAGCACCAGTTCCAGGGATCCACGACCATTCGGCAATGGTCCCGGAAGCGCCAGCTGTTTGACGATCGAACCCAGATCGGCGTCGTGTATGTCGAGCCGCAAACCAACGCCGCCCTCCGCGCTGCTTCCCTTGATGGTCGCAATGCGGCCGGTCAGCCTGCCGCTCTCGAAATCGCTGTCGACGATGTCGATGCGCGATTGATCGGCCGTGCTCATGACGCTGATCGCAGCCTCGGAAAGCTGGAATGGGCCGAGCATTGCCTGTTGGGCGGAGAGGCGCATGTCCAGATCGAGCAAGGTGCGCAATCCTGCGCCAGGCGACGCAGACCCGAGTGCCCGAGGTGCTACGGCGGCAAGCACGCCGGAAAAATCCAGCTGATCGAAGGCGAGCGTTCCCGTCAGCCGCGGGGCCCGGCCCGGTATCGTGACGAGGTCCAGAATGCCGCTCGCTTTGGCATCGTTGAGGGCAAGGCTTAAATCGTCGAACCGAAGGGCGTTGTCGTTGGTGACAAGCCGGGCTTCGAACGAAAGCTTTTTCAGCCGCTCTGCACCGGGGAAATCCAGCCCGGACCATGCCCGCATGGCGACGAGGTCAGGGATTTCCAACTCCGCTTCACCGGAAAGGTAGGGCTGGGTGGTAAAATCAATCGATCCATCAAAACGACCCTGAAAAAGCTCGGATCGCAGAGTGCCGGTGGCCTGGCCGCTTCTGCCGGACAAGAGCAACAGCGGTTGTGTCGAGCTCGCATCAAGCGAAAGCCGGCGCCCGTTGACCTGGCCTGCGGCCTTGATTGCAATGCCATGGGAAAGCCACGGCCAATCGAACGAGCCCTGGACGGAGCGAATCTGCAAGGTTTGGCGGCTTGCAACATCGAAAACGGCCACCGTACCGTTGACGATCTCCACGGCGCCCATGCGCGCATCGGCATCGGAGGCCAACACCTGCCCGGAGCCGTCCGGCTTCACTTCGCGCACGGCCCGGCTCAGAATGCCGTCATTGGCCCAGTCGAGGCGCCCGTCGGCCTCCCGGATGACATGGATTTCCGGATCGGTCAGCCGAAAATCCTGAAACTCCGGCTTGCCGATCAAGGCGCGGAAAACATCGAACGAGGCCGAGAGACTGGCGACCTGCCCGAGCAGCACGTCCTTGCCGTCCTGCTTCTTGCGTACGGTGATATCGCGAAGCGTCACGCGCGGCTTTGGCCAGAAACGGATATCCGGCGCGCCGGCGATGGTCACTTCATGGCCGGTCCATCGGGCCACCGCCCGCTCCATGTTTTCGCGAACCAGTGTCGAGGATATGAGGAACGGCGCAAGCGCCTGGAACAGCACGAGAATGCACAGCACGACGCCGGCAATGATCAGCGCGCGTTTTGAGCGCCTGCCAAGCGGGCGGCCGAAATTTTTCCGCAAATGTGCAAACCCGTTTCTCAGCATGGTACCGCGCATATAGGAATTGCAGGTATGGCGCAAACAGGGGCCTGGAAGTCCCCCGGTTGTCCTCTTTATCCTGCATTGCAACATGCTATACAGGCCAGAGGATTTTGCCTGATTTCGGGCCTGAAGTTGGGTGAGTGAGGAAAATGACGCGTCTTCCATTTCCGGTCTTGGCCGGAGGCCAAGGAAGAGCGGATTGGGAGGATTGAATGGCCAACGAACAGCCGCTGTGGAGCCCTTCGAAAGAGCAGCAGGAAAAGACCCCGCTTTCTCACTTCATCGGCTGGTGCGCTGAGCATTACGGCAGGGATTTCTCAGGTTACGACGCCTTTTATGCCTGGTCGATCACTGAGCGCAGCGATTTCTGGTCGGCCGTCTGGGATTATTGCAACGTCCGGGGCGAGCGCGGTGATCGTGCGCTGATCGACGGCGACGATATGCTCGGCGCCCGGTTCTTTCCCGATGCAACACTGAACTTTGCCGAAAACCTGCTGACCGGTGCCGGTGCAGGCGACGCGTTGATCTTCCGTGGCGAAGACAAGGTGAGCTATCGCTGGTCCTGGGACAGGCTGCGCGAAGAAGTCTCGCGACTGCAGCAGGCGTTCAAGGCGCTCGGCATCGAAAAGGGCGACCGCGTCGCCGCCATGATGCCGAACATGCCGGAAACGATCGCCTGCATGCTGGCCGCGGCTTCGATCGGCGCCATCTGGTCCTCCTGTTCACCGGATTTCGGCGAACAGGGCGTGCTTGATCGGTTCGGCCAGATTGGCCCGAAACTGTTCATCACCTGCGATGCCTATTGGTATAACGGCAAGCTGCAGGATGTGTCCGCCAAGGTGAAGACCGTCTCGGGCATCCTCAAGGCGCCGGTTCTGGTCGTGCCTTATGCGGGTGATGCGCCGGTTCTTGCCGCCTCGCTGGCCGATGGCCGCACGCTGGCCGATTTCACAGCAGCCTATCAGGCGCAGGCGGTGGAGTTCGAGCCGCTACCGTTCGCGCATCCGCTCTATATCCTCTTCTCCTCCGGCACGACCGGCGTGCCGAAATGCATCGTCCATTCGGCCGGCGGCACGCTGCTGCAGCACCTGAAGGAACATCGGCTGCATTGCAGCCTGGAGCCGGGCGAACGCCTGTTCTATTTCACCACCTGCGGCTGGATGATGTGGAACTGGCTGGTCTCAGGCCTCGCGGTCGGCGCAACGCTCTGCCTGTTCGACGGTTCGCCCTTTGCACCGGATGGCAATGTCCTGTTCGATTATGCGCAGGACGAGAAGTTTGCCGTCTTCGGCACGTCGGCGAAATATATCGACGCGGTCCGCAAGGGCGGCATCGTGCCAAAACAGACGCACGATCTTTCAGCGCTCCGGCTGCTGACCTCGACCGGTTCGCCGCTCTCGCCCGAAGGCTTCTCCTTCGTCTACGACGGCATCAAGGGTGACGTGCATCTCGCCTCGATCTCCGGCGGCACGGATATCGTTTCCTGCTTCGTGCTCGGCAATCCACTGAAGCCCGTCTGGCGCGGCGAGATCCAGGGGCCGGGCCTCGGCCTGGCGGTCGATGTCTGGGATGACGACGGCAAGCCGGTGCGCCGTGAAAAAGGCGAGCTGGTCTGCACCAAGGCGTTTCCCTCCATGCCGATCATGTTCTGGAACGACCCGGAGGGCAAGAAATACCGCGCCGCCTATTTCGAGCGCTTCGACAATATCTGGTGCCATGGCGATTTCGCCGAGTGGACGGAGCATGACGGTATCGTCATCCATGGCCGTTCGGACGCGACGCTCAATCCGGGCGGCGTGCGCATCGGCACGGCGGAAATCTACAATCAGGTCGAGCAGATGGAAGAGGTCGCCGAGGCGATCTGCATCGGCCAGGATTGGGATGATGACGTCCGCGTCGTGCTCTTCGTCCGTCTGGCCGGCGGCCGCGCTTTGAACGCCGATCTCGACAAGGCGATCAAGACACGCATCCGCACCGGCGCCTCGCCGCGCCACGTGCCGGCCAAGGTCATTCAGGTTGCGGATATCCCCCGTACCAAGTCCGGCAAGATCGTCGAACTCGCAGTCCGCGACGTGGTCCACGGACGCCCGGTCAAGAACAAGGAAGCGCTGGCAAACCCGGAGGCGCTCGATCTTTTCGCCGATCTCCCGGAGTTGAAGAGTTGATTTTTGCTATCGAAGGATGTGGACATGTATCATTTGATAACAGACCTGACATAAATTCCGAAAATCGGACGGTGTTTACGGCTTGTTAAGTCGCGTTGGTCAAAAGTGGAGCAACATGGTTTCGTCTCGTGTATGAAAGACCCGTAACCGCGAGTTTTCATAGACATGACGTCTCCTCCGACCCTCGTTGGACAGCATTAAATTTATAAAGGCAGCCTCGGCTGCCTTTTTTTTATGCCGGATCATCGCGCGCGATCGAGAGAGCGTGAAACGAACAGAACCGGGATCAGCCCTGCCGCGATGATGATGATCGCCGCGACCGAGGAATCCTCGATTTTCGCTCGCGACGCATCCTCGTAAACCAGCGTCGCCAGCGTATTGAAGTTGAACGGCCGGAGCATGATCGTCGCCGAAAGCTCCTTCATCGTCTCGATGAACACGAAGAGGGCGGCGGTCAACAGGGCAGGGTGCATGTTGGGCAGAAGCACCGAGACAAGCGTCTGCCGCCGGTTGCGGCCAAGCGCGCGGGCGGCCATGTCGAGATGCGGCGAAAGCTTCTGGAAGCCGGCATCCAGGCTACCCTCCGCCATGGTCATGAACCGCACGGTGCAGGCATAAACGATGGCAAAGCCGGTGCCGGAAAGCAGCAGTCCGGTCGAGATGCCGAAATGGGTGCGCAGATATCCATCCAGCGCATTGTCGAAACCGGCCAGCGGGATCAGCACGCCGATCGCCAGCACCGTTCCCGGCACGCCGTAACCGTGCGAAGCGATGCGGCCAGCAAAACTAGCGAGCGGCGATTGTTCGCTGCGTGCGGCATAGGTCAGCACAAAGCCCAGCGTAACGGCGACGAGTGCAGCCGCGGCCGAAACCGCCATGCTGTTCCACAACGCTTCGACAAGCCGGGGATCGGCAAACATATCCAGCCGGGCAAAGGCGAAGCGGCCGAGCACAGAGACCGGAATCAGAAAGCCGAAGATCAGCGGCAGTGCGCAGAGGGTCACCGCCAATCCGCCCCTGGCGCCGGAAAGCCTTGGTCGCACGGCATTCTGCATGGTCGTCCGGTTGCCGGCGAAGCGTTGGCGTTGGCGGGCGCGTCGCTCGATGACGATCAGCAGGGCCACGACGATCAGCATCACACTGGCGATCTGGGCCGCACCCGGCAGATTGCCGCGGTTGAGCCATGTATCGTAGATCGAAAAGGTCAGCGTGTTGACGCCGAGATATTCCACCGCGCCGATATCGTTCAGCGCCTCCATCATCACCAGCGTCAGACCGATCATGATCGCCGGCCGCGCCATCGGCATCTGCACCTTGAGAAAAACCCGGAGCGGCCCGGCGCCGAGCGTGCGAGCTACATCCGCCGCGGCGCGGCCCTGCATGGCAAACATCGAGCGGCAGGCGAGATAGACATAAGGATAAAGCACCGAGGACAGCACGGTTACAGCGCCTCCGATCGATCGGATCTCCGGAAACCAGTAGTCCCGCGCCGAACGATACCCGAAAACCTGCCGGTACCAGGTTTGAACCGGGCCGGTGAAATCAAGGAATTCGCCGTAGGAATAGGCTGCGAGATAGGAAGGGATCGCCAGCGGCAGGACAAGTGCGGCCGAGAGCAGGCGCCTGCCCGGAAACTCGAAACTGGTGACCAGCCATGCCGAAAGAATGCCGAAAAAAGCCGTGACGGCTCCAATCATCAGCAGAAGCGAGAGCGTCCGGCCGGTGGCGCGCGGGATCACGTTGGCGACGATATGGCCCCAGGTATCATCGGCCCCGGAGGCCGCGATCCAGAAGATCGCCAGGATCGGCAGGACGACGACCGCGCCGATGCCCATGGCGAGCCATGAAAGGGAGCGGCCGGGCCGGCGCGCTTTCCGCGCGGACGCGGCGGATGTCCCTAAAACCTGCAAGCAGCACTCCTCTTTCTCAGAGGAGTGCTAACCGGCGCGATCTCAGTTCGCAAGCACCCGCGGCGAGGGGAAGGTGATTTCCACCAGCGTGCCTTCATTCGGCGCCGAGGTGATCGCGAAGGCGGCGCGGTTCGCATCCACCATCGCCTTGGTCAGCGGCAGGCCGAGACCGGTGCCGTCGCCCCGCTTGCGCGAACCGCCGGCCACCTGCCGGAATGGCTTCATGGCAAGTTCCAGCTCGGAACGGGTCATGCCGATGCCGGTGTCGCGGATGCGCAGAACCACGCTGCCATTCGCCTCATAGGCGGTAGAAACGACGATCTGGCCGCCGGACGGCGTGAACCGGATGGCATTCGACAGGATGTTCAGCACGATCTGCTTGATCGAACGAAGGTCGGCGACCACCTGCGGCACGGAATGCGACAGCGCGGTGCGGATGATCACCCGCTGGCCGTTTGCCTGCGGCTGCACCAGCGAAACCGCTTCCGACACCGTCTCGTTCAGGCCGACCGCGATGAAATCCAGTTCCAGTTCGCCCGCCTCGATCTTCGATATGTCGAGGAGGTCGTTGACGATGTCGAGCACATGGCGGCCGGAGCGGCCGATATCATTGGCATATTCCACGTAACGCGGATGGCCGATCGGTCCGAAACGCTCGGTCGCCATCATATCGGCAAAGCCGATGATCGCGTTGAGCGGCGTGCGGATTTCATGGCTGACATGCGCCAGGAATTCGCTCTTGTGGGCGTTTGCCGTCTCGGCGGCGCGCTTGGCAGTGCGCAGCTCGTCCTCGGTCCGTTTCCATTGGGTGATATCGCGGATCACGGCGCAATAGCCGTTGGAAGAGGTAAGCTTGCCGATCGTCATGAACAGCGGCAGGAAACCGCCGGATGCCTCGCGGCCGATGACTTCGCGCCCGTCATTCAGCACGCTCGCGACGCCATGGCCGGAAAGGCCGCTCAGGTAATCCAGGATCGCCCTCTGGCTCTCATGCGCAAACAGGGTCACGAAGGGCTGACCGCTGACTTCTTCGTTGTCGTAGTTGAACAGCGCGCTGGCGGCCCGGTTGACCGAACGGATTTCGCCGTCGGCGCCAAGGATGACGACACCATCGGTCGCGGTTTCCAGAATGGCGCGCAATTCCTCGACTTCCACCTGCAGCTTGGCGAGCTGATCGGCCGGACGCACGACGCGCAGCGGCACGACTTCGGCGATAGTCTCCGCTTCGCTCGCCGGCTGGCTTTCGGCGGCAACCGGCATCAAAGCCAGCATCAGCGCAGTCATATCGCCCCAGCGGACGGATTGCAGACGCGCGGTGACGGGTACGATGGCATCGTCGGCACGCACAACGACCATGCCACCGGCTTCCGCCGTCTTGCCTTCCAGATCCTGGCGCTGCAGCAAGGCATCGAGCCCGCCGACCTCGGCAAGATCGTCGAGAGAGGTATAACCGGTCAGGCGCAGGAATTCCGGATTGCCGTGGATCAGCGTATCGCCGGCATGAACCAGCAGGGCCACCGGCATCTGGTCGATGATCTCTGCCGAAAGCCCGATCCGCTCACGTACGGGGATCATCTGGCTCAGGAGTTCGCGGTCGGAAAGCTCCGGATGCGGGTCGTCCGAACGGGCGGCGACCGGCGGCACATCGCCTGGCTGAGCGGCAGCGATCTTCGCCAGTTCCTCGGGCTCCGTCGGTGCCTCGAATGCTTCATTGGCATTTTCGGCAAAGGCCTCGGCCTCTTCCTCGGAAATTGCCGGGGTCTCATCGAGCGAAGCCGTTTCCGAAGCATCCTGATCCGCTTCCGCCGCTTCGTCGGAGACCGGATCGGCTTCCGTGAAAGAGGCGGTTTCGCGCTCTTCATTCAGCAGGACATGCGGATCTTTGGCCGGATCGATCTCGACAGGCGTGGCGGCATTCGCCAAAGGCGCTTCCGGAGCAGCCGCAGTTTCGGTTTCCGGAGCTGCCGGCTTGTTTTCTTCGTTGCGACGCCCAACGAAATTGTCGAGCTGACGGGCGATTTCCTTGAAGGCGGCCTGCTCGTTGGGCGAGAGGCCGTCACGGCGCGTGGTGCGGCGCTCTTCGAGCTGGATCACCTTGTCGGAATGGCGGTGGCCGGGGTTTTCGATGATCCGCAGTGCCGGGCGCTCGCCTGCCGGCCAGTCCAACAGCGACGGAACCTGACGGCCGGACATCGGCTGATCTGTCTCGGTCGGCTCGGAGGCTTCACCTTCTTCCGACGTTGCGATCACATCCGACAATTCTGCGGCAGGTGCCTCGGTCGGAGTTTCATTGACGGCCTCTTCACTCGGCTGCAGCGTTTCGGAAACCAAACCGTCATCGTTCGACGGCTCCGTAATCTCATCGGCGGCAGGGTGGTGATCAGGCGTTTCCGAAACTTCGGCTGCTTCCTCGGAAACAGGTTCCGGATCCACAGCCACTTCCATCACCTGCGATGCAAGTTCCGGAGTGTCGGAAACGGCTTCGTCCGTCGACATCTCTTCCGGCCGTTCCGAAGGCGCAAAGCTCACCTGTTCGGCGGGCATGTCCGTCCCTACCTCTGCAGTTTGCTGCACCTTGTCCTCAAGGATGGAAGGTACAAGCGCCAGGCCGGTCGCAGTCGGATCTTCCGCCGCATCGCCGATACGCACGATGCCGAAGCCGCGGAAGCCGTCGAATTCACGGGTGCGGGTATAGGTCGGCAATGCGGCGAGGTCGACGGGCACGACAAGCGACGTTCCTTCGACCGGCCACCAGATGGTCTTGCCCGACCAGGTATCCCGCTTGTTCAGAAGCTCGATGATCTTGCCTTCGGGATCGAGATTGAAGAGGGCGGCGAGATCGGAAAAAGCCATGCCGTTGATATCGGCAGCATGCGGGCCGACGGCATCGGCAAATTCGCTGGAGACTTCGCTGAAGCGACCTTCCGCATCGATCTTCCAGACGAAACGCGTGGCGCGGCCATCGCGGCGGAAGGCGAAAGCCGGAACTTCCGGTTCTGCTTCGACCGTCTCGACAACCGGCGCCGATTGTTCGACTGCTTGTTCGGCGATCGCCTCGGCAGGCTGTTCGGTCCCGGCAACGATATCGATAGTATCTTCCGCGGGGATATTTGCCGGCTCCTTGGCCTCAGCATCTGCCGGCGCGTCATCCGTTGCTGCTTCAACAAGTGCTGCCGGTTGTTCCGTAACCTGAGCCGGCACATCGGCGGTTTCGAGAGAGATTTCCTCGTTGGCCTCTTCAGTCTCTTCGATCTCGGAAACGGCGGTGATGACATCCGCAAAATTGTCGGACGGTACAGCCTCGGCGGTAAACTCTTCGCTCGGTGCCGGTTCAGTCGTGGCCTCTTCAGGCTCGGTCGCGGCAATGTCTTCTACGGCTCCAGGGACGGGCTCTTCCGAAGCCATCTCATCCACAACAACCGGAGCCGTTGCAGCGTCGCGCGGCTCAAGACTGGCTTCCTGTGCCGGACGCCCGCCTACGGCCTCGACCGTGAAGAGCAGGTGCAGGGCCGGATCGTCGGAAAGCTTGCCGATCGCCGCCGGCAGATAGCCTTTCGAGGTGGCAATGGGGCGCTTCACGAGCCGGCTCGGGTCAGCGCCGGCCATGGTCGTCATCATCTCGGCCGTCTGTTTCGTGACGCCGAGCGCCGCGAAATCGGCGGAGGCGGCCAGTACGTCGCCATTCTCGTCGATGACCGCCATATGCGTATCCGGGTCGTCGAACCCTTCGATCATCCGGGCGGCACAGGCCGCAGGCGACAGCCGGCCCTTTTCGACCGGCGCGCTGAACAATACGGCGGTCTCGCCCTGAACCTTGATGAGTTCACAAACCGCCTGCACCGGAATGCGCTGGAAACCGGACGCAATGCGCATGGTGAAATTGCGGATATCGCCGATGGAACCGAGCTGGCGCGCCGCCGCCTCGGTCTGACGGAAGGCGATATCGATGCGGTTCGGGCCCTGGTCGAGGAAGTCGTAGATCGACGCGAAGCCGAAAAGATCGGCACCGCGGCCGTTTGCCCAGAGCGGGCTCTTCATATCCGGCGAAAACAGCACGATCGCTTCGCCAGCCGCGAAGCGTTCTCGCACACGCTCGTGCACGGCTATATCGATGAACGGATACTGGACTGCGGACATAGGCGAAACCTACAGGACGTTTGGAACCGGATTTCTTGGTATTTAACGGATTGTTAATAACCTTCCGCTGGTCTTGGGTCGAGAGTGGCGCTTCGCAAACCAAGGATAGGGTTAATTCGGGAAAGAATTTTTGTGCAGCGCACAATCATGTTGCAATGCACAACGACATCGTCTATATAAGAGGCATGAGATCTTCGGTGCTGCCGAAGAAAACGCCAACGAGGACCAATAGCGATGGCATACACCAACGACGTATTTTCTTTCTCCGCTTTCGACCCGTCGAAGTTCACTGAAAGCTTCCGCGACTTCGCTGAAAAGGGCGCCACCCAGTCCCGCGAAGCCTATGCTAAGATGAAAACCGCTACTGAGGAAGCCACCAAGACCGTGGAATCCACAATGCAGTCTGCTCAGGCTGGTTCCGTCGAACTGGGCCTCAAGGCGATCGACGCACTGCGCACCAATGCCGACGCTTCGCTTTCCCACATGGAAGCCCTGCTGGGTGTGAAGTCCGTTTCGGAACTTTTCGAACTGCAGACTTCTTTCTTCCGCAAGCAGGCTGAACTCACCGTCGAGCAGGCCAAGTCCATGCAGGACACTGCTCGCAAGATCGTCGAAGACGTTGCCAAGCCGGGCAAGGACGCTGCCGAAAAGGCAATGTCGACCTTCAAGGCCGCTTGATCTGCTGCATGATTTGAGAAGAGGCTGGAGCTGAAGTTCCGGCCTCTTCTATTTGCACGAAGGGGCTTGCCAAAACGGTTCGATGGCCGTATGTGACGCCTCAACGACGCCTGCGGGCGTTTGTGCGGTTGTAGCTCAGTTGGTTAGAGCGCAGGTTTGTGGCACCTGAGGTCGGAGGTTCGAGACCCCCCAACCGTACCATTCTATCCTATAAGCATTCTTCCTTCCCTATCTGCTTAACTCCTGTCATTTTCGCAGCGCCATCGTTCGACCCGAAATCGAACACATTTTTGTGCGCTGCACTATAAACCCTTGTCAGGATCGTAAGCATGCCTATGTTTGCGCCAGCAGGTGCCTAATTTTTTAGACTCTTGCGTCTTGGGCGCTTGCCCCCTTCACCTGCCAGATAGTCCGGCAGGCGTTTCCAGAAGGAGTCATGTAGATGACAATTTCCATGAATGATTTCGCATCCGCGAATGGAGCAAAACTTTCTCCGCAGCCTATTGCCGCCGCAGTTTCGGAGGCTCGCCGCGCAGTCGGTTACAGTGTCGAAGATCTCGCCGTCACGACCGGTCTCATCAACGATGAGATCTTGCGCATCGAAAACGGCACCGATGCCGACCCGGCCAAGCTGAAGCGTATCGCCTCGGCTCTCAAGGTTCCGGTTTCAAAGTTCCTGACGTCTTAAAGCAGGATATATGCCGGCCGCATCGGCGGCCGGCATTCGGCCACGCTATCCTGGCGAAGGCTTTTTTCTTTCCCATTCCCCATTGCTGCCTGTCCGTATCGCCTGACTATCAGGGCGACCCCGTGCGTCGCATGAAAACATCGCCTTCGGTTTCGACCAGTTCCTTCAGGAACTCGACGACGGCCCGCAGGCGCATGAGATCGCGTGTCGTTTCGTGATAGGTCGTCCAGTAGGAACGGCGGATCGAAATCTCGGGCAGTACAGGGGTGAGCTCGGGATATTGGCGTGCGACATAATCGTGCAGGATGCCGATGCCGGCGCCGGAGCGCACCGCTTCCGTCTGGCCGATTGCGCTCGATATCTCGAAACTGGCGTCCCAGTCGCGCATCACCTCGCCCGTGAAGTTGAGGGAAGGGGAGAAGATCAGGTCTTCCACATAACCGATGCGCGGATGGCCCTTAAGCTCATCGACGGTCTTCGGCACGCCTGCCTGCTCCAGATAGGCTTTCGAGGCATAAAGCCCGAGCGTATAATCCGTGAGCTTTGATGAAATCAGCCGCCCTTGTTCCGGCCGCTCGATGGTAATGGCGATATCCGCCTCGCGCTGCGATAACGAGAACGACCGTGGTACCGGCACCAACTGCAGCTTCAATTCCGGATGCCGGCGCGTCAGCTGACCGAGCCGCGAGGCGAGGAACGATACCCCGAAACCGTCCGGCGCGCCGATCCGCACCGTGCCGGCAATCGCCGTATCGATGCGGCCGGTGCTTGCCTGCGCCGCCAGCATTTCCGTTTCCATCCGCTCGGCGGCGCGAAAGAAGACTTCGCCCTCGGCCGTCAGCTCGCAGCCATTGGTGCGGCGGATAAGAAGCCGGGTGCGCAGATCCTCCTCCAGCGCCGTGACCCGCCGGCCGAGCGTCGCGTGGTTGATCCCCAGCCGGCGCGAGGCTGCAAGGATCTGGCCGGAGCGCGCCACCGCCAGGAACATACGGACGTCATCCCAGTTCATGATCCCTCACTTCGCCCCCATCATGATGGGATCGACATCGATCAGCCTCAGCGACCGCACCATATCTGCCGTCTCCCGCATGTATTTGAGGAAATGCGGCATTCCCAAATGGGCATCATAGGCCTCCCGGCCGGCATAGACTTCCAGAATTCGGATCAATTCCGGCTGCGCTTTTTCCGAGACCGCATGCAGCATCAGCACGCCGGGCTCCAATGCGATCGACGCTTCTATTTCTTCGGACAGCAGTGCCCGGTAGGCGTCCAGCCGGGCAGGATCGATTTCAAGCTCCGCAATCCTGACGATCTTTTCCGACACGATCTTGCCAACCTTGCTTCAATTTTTGCACAACGGATACTTATTTCATTCCATTGCGCTGTGCAAATTGAGGAGTACACTCCCGCCATCTATAAAAACGGAGGAGCATACCCATGCGCGAGATCGGGCATTTCATCGGCGGCAAGCACGTTGCCGGCACCAGCGGCCGTACGGCCGACGTCTTCAATCCCGCCACTGGCGAAGTCCAGGCGAAGGTGGCGCTGGCGAGCGTTTCCGAAATCCGCGCCGCGGTGGAAAACGCCAAGGAAGCGCAGCCGAAATGGGCCGCCACCAACCCACAGCGCCGCGCCCGTGTCTTCATGAAGTTCGTCGACCTGCTCAACCAGAACATGGACGAACTGGCCGAGATGCTGTCGAGGGAGCATGGCAAGACGGTCGAGGATTCCAAGGGCGACGTCATTCGCGGTCTCGAAGTCTGCGAATTCGTCATCGGCATCCCGCACCTGTCCAAGGGCGAGTTCACCGAGGGCGCCGGCCCGCAGATCGACATGTATTCGATGCGCCAGCCGGTCGGCATCGGCGCGGGCATCACGCCGTTCAATTTCCCGGGCATGATCCCGATGTGGATGTTTGCGCCGGCCATCGCCTGCGGCAATGCCTTCATCCTGAAACCGTCCGAGCGCGATCCGTCCCTGCCGATCCGCCTTGCCGAACTGATGATCGAG
The DNA here is from genome assembly GCF_019430945.1 of Neorhizobium populisoli. Classification (GTDB taxonomy): domain Bacteria; phylum Pseudomonadota; class Alphaproteobacteria; order Rhizobiales; family Rhizobiaceae; genus Neorhizobium; species Neorhizobium populisoli. The sequence goes on from NZ_JAHYCB010000002.1 coordinate 151,914, forward strand.
GCGGGCCTTCCGGCCGGCATCCTCAACGTCGTCAACGGCGACAAGGCGGCCGTCGATGCGATCCTCACCGATCCGGATATCGGCGCCGTTTCCTTCGTCGGTTCGACGCCGATTGCCCGTTATGTCTATGGTACGGCCGCGATGAACGGCAAGCGCGCCCAGTGCTTCGGCGGCGCCAAGAACCACATGATCATTATGCCGGATGCCGATCTGGACCAGGCCGTCAACGCCCTGATGGGCGCGGGCTACGGTTCGGCCGGCGAGCGCTGCATGGCCGTTTCCGTCGCGGTGCCTGTCGGTGAGGAAACCGCCAACCGCCTGGTCGAGAAGCTGGTACCGAAGATCGAGTCGCTTCGCATCGGCCCCTATACCGACGACAAGGCCGACATGGGTCCAGTCGTCACCAAGGAAGCGCATGCCCGCATCAATGGCCTGATCGACCGCGGCGTCGAAGAGGGCGCAAAGCTGGTGGTCGATGGCCGCGGCTTCAAGCTGCAGGGTTATGAAAACGGCTATTTCGTCGGCGGCACGCTGTTCGACAATGTCACGCCGGATATGGACATCTACAAGCAGGAAATCTTCGGACCGGTTCTCTCCGTTGTTCGCGCCCATAACTATGAAGATGCCCTGTCACTGCCGATGAAGCATGAATACGGCAACGGCGTCGCGATCTTCACCCGCGACGGCGACGCGGCCCGTGACTTCGCAAGCCGCATCAATATCGGCATGATCGGGATCAACGTGCCGATCCCGGTTCCGCTCGCCTACCATTCCTTCGGCGGCTGGAAGGCTTCGTCTTTCGGCGACCTCAACCAGCACGGCACGGACTCGATCAAGTTCTGGACCAAGACCAAGACGATCACCGCCCGCTGGCCGTCCGGCATCAAGGACGGCGCCGAGTTCGTCATGCCTGTCATGAAGTGATAGTGAAGGCGCCGGCCAACCGGCGCCTTAAATTTCCCCAACGCCTTGAATTAAAAAGAATAGTCGGGTTTTTTCGGAAACCTGACTATTTTTGTCGTTGGACTACTTGAAAGTCGTGGAGTGCTCTAACATTTCCCCCGGGTTTTGGGTTGGCCGGCCATGGGGATGGCGGTCGTTAGGGGATTTATTTCATGGCTATGTCAGGAATGGCGCCTTCCGCAGGCGCGGGTCAGTTTCAGCGTGCCTCGTTCACCGGCAGCGCCGGCGAATATTTCGGCATCTGGATCGTCAACGTACTTCTGACGATCATCACGCTCGGCATCTATTCGGCCTGGGCGAAAGTACGCCGCAACCGCTATTTTTACGGCAACACGGTCATCCTGGATCGTGCTTTCGAATATCACGCCACCGGCAAGCAGATCTTCATCGGCCGGCTGATCGTCGTCGGCTTCTTCATCGTCATGAACATCCTGGCCGTGATCGTGCCGCCGGTGGCGATCATCACGCCGATCGTGCTGTTGATCGCACTGCCCTGGCTGATCCAGCGCGGCGTGCGTTTCAGCGCCCGCGTCACCAGCTATCGCAATGTCCGTTTCGATTTCGTAGGCACCGCCGGCGGCGCCTTCAAGGCGATCATTCTCGGCAGCATCATCGCCGCGATCACGTTTGGTATCCTGGCGCCGGTCGCCAGCCGCTGGCTGTGGCGTTATCTGTTCAACAACTTCCGTTACGGTGACCGCAAGTTCGCCACCGAGCCGCGTCTTGGCGCGATCTATGGCGTCTGGTTCCTTTCCGCGGCCATGGTCGTCATCGGTACCGTCATCGTCGGTGGCATTGTCGCGGTGGTGGTTGCCGGCGCATCCGCTGCCGGAGAAGGCCTTGCAGGTGAATTGGAAGGCTTCAACGTCGCGGCTTTCCTCGGCATTTATGCCGTCGCCATCGTCTATTTCCTCGTGTACGGCCTCGCGGCACTCTTCTACCGCGCTGGTGTGCGCAATGTCGCTTGGTCTGCCGCGACGCTCGATGGCCGCCATGAACTGTTGAGCGATGTGTCGCGCGTTCGTTACGCCTGGATCGTCATCTCCAACATCATCCTGACGGTTCTGACGCTCGGCCTGATGCGGCCCTGGGCGGCGGTGCGCATGGCGCGTTACGTCAACGAGCACACGGCGATCCGCGTCAACGGCAATATCGGCGAGGTCCTGTCGTCAATGGAAGCGTCGGGTGCGGCGATCAGTGCCGAATACATGGATCTGGAAGGCTTCGACTTTGGCTTCTGATCACGGGATCATCGCTAAAGGAGAATGGCACAAGGCCAATTCCAGCCAGGCCATGGAAGCGGAACTGCGCGAGGAGGAGGGGCGGGTCACCGCCCTTTCCGACGGGCAGGTTTTTGCTTTCGCGGTGCTGGGTCGGGTGGAGTTCAGCCAGCGGGTGGGCTCGATCCCGCGCCGTGTGACGTTCCCGGACGGCTCGGTCTTCGAAACGCGCGATAATGACGCCGTCGATGCCTACCTGCGTGCCCGTCACGGAGTGCGAAGCGGGATCATCCATCGGCTGGAAGAATTTCACCCACGCCTGATCGTCTTCACCATCGCGGTGATCCTGCTCGGCATGTCGATCTACCGCTACGCTCTGCCGGCGCTGGTGGAAGTCGCCGTGCTGGTAACGCCACCCTTCGTGCCGGAAATGATCGGTTCCGGAACGCTGGCCTCGCTAGACAGAACGGTTCTCAAGCCATCAGAACTTCCGGAAGCGCAACAGCGGAAGTTCGCCGAAGGGTTTTCCAAGCTTGCCGCGCGCTCCAAGGGCGGAGAGGCGGCCTATAAGCTGAATTTCCGCGATGGCGGCGTGATCGGCCCGAATGCCTTCGCCTTGCCGGATGGCAACCTGATCCTCACCGACGATCTGGTGAAGCTAGCCGGCAGCGACGAGGAAATGGTGCTCGGCGTGCTCGGCCACGAGATCGCCCATGTGGAAGGCGAGCACAGCCTGCGCCAGCTCTATCGCGCAGCCGGCGTTGCCGGTCTCGTCATGCTGATCGCCGGCGATGTGGGCTCGGGCGTCGAGGATATCCTCACCCAGGGCGGCACGCTTCTGGCATTGTCCTATTCCCGCTCTGCGGAAGCGGAGGCTGACCGTCGCTCCGTCGAATTGATGAACGCCGGGGGTTACGATCCTGCCGCCCTTGCCCGCTTCTTCGCCATCCTGGAAGACAAGCTTGGCGATCACGGCAAGACGAATATGCTCTCCAGCCACCCCGGCACGCCGGAGCGCCAGCAGGATATCCGCGCCTATGCCGCTGAAATCAAAGGCCGACCTCAGCCATGACAAGCATGAGACAAGGTAAGCATGATTGAACACAGCTGTTGACGTATCCGAAGGCTGATCTAATTTAGCCTGTGGAGTAGGAGTGGGGAGTTCAGTTATGGTTTATGAGTGGGACGAAAAGCGTGCCCGTCGCGCGCATCTGGCCCGTATGGGCATCGGCATGCTGTTCGGTCTGATGATCGTCGCGGTTCCGGCCTGGGTTGCGATCAGCCTGGAAATTCTTTGATCTCGCACGCTTCGGCATGTCTCTATCCCGGCATGCTCTCATATGACGTGAAAACGCATAAGGGCCGACTTTCGCCGGCCCTTTTTGTTTGCGCTCTTTGATCAGCCCTCAGCTTTCCGGGCCTTCGTTGAAGCCGACCTTGTCGACCAGCTCGGAGGCCTTCTTGCGGTTGGCGGCGATATCGGCAAGCGACAGCGTATCCGGCTTGATCGGGCCGAAGCCCTTGACGACGGCGGACGGCTCCGCACCCGGCATGACCGGATATTCGAACACCTGTTCCGCATAGATCTGCTGCGCCTTGCCGGACGACAGGAATTCCATCAGCTTGACGGCATCGGCCTTGTTCGGCGAATTCTTGGCGAGCGCCATGCCGGAAATGTTTACATGAGTGCCGCGATCATTGGCATTCGGGAACATGACCTTGATCGCCTCGGCCCACTTCTTCTGCTCCGGCTCCTTCTCGTTGGTCTGCATCAGACCGACATAATAGCTGTTGCCGATGCCGATATCGCAGCCGCCGGCGAGAATCGCCTTGGCCTGGTCGCGGTCGCCGCCGCTCGGCTTGGAGGTCAGGTTGTTCTTGACGCCCTTCAGCCAGGTTTCGGTCTTGGCTTCGCCATGCACGGCGATCATCGAGGCGATCAGGCCGATATTGTAGGAATGCTGGCCGTCGCGGACGCAGATCTTGCCCTTCCATTTCGGATCGGCAAGTTCCTCATAGGTGATGGCCGTCTGGGTGACGCGCTCCTTGGAGGCGTAGATGACACGGCCGCGGGTGGTCAGGCCGAACCATTCACCCTGCGGATCGCGCAGATTGGCCGGGATGTCCTTGTTGATCGTCGCATTGCCGGTAACGGGCTGCGTCACGCCGCCTTCCTTGGCTTCCATCAGGCGGGCGATGTCGATCGTCATGATGACGTCGGCCGGCGAATTGGCGCCTTCCGCCTTGATGCGCTCGACCAGACCCTTGTCGAGGAAGAGCACGTTGGTTTTGATTCCCGTCTCCTTGGTAAAGGCATCGAGCACCGGCTTGATCAGATCCGGCTGGCGATAGGAGTATATATTCACCTCCCCAGCCGCCGATGCCGCGGTGGCGCTCGCAAGCGCAGATACACCAATAAGTGTAAATTCGCGGAATGACCGGAAAAATGACATGCAAAATCCTCCTAGGGTTGTTATCTTGACGCAGATGGTCATGATTTGATTTAACCGTCAATGGGAGAGGATCAGAGCTGCCGGAAAACCTGATCACGATTTTCTTATTTTGGAATTGTTCAAAACTAGCAGAGCCTCTATATAGGGACTGCAAGAGTCTCGGGAGACCAGCATGCGCTTGACGAAACAGACGAATTACGCGGTACGGATGCTAATGTACTGCGCGGCGAATGAAGGTCACCTCAGCCGTATTCCGGAAATTGCCAGGGCTTACGGCGTTTCCGAACTCTTTCTTTTCAAGATTCTCCAGCCGCTCACCAAGGCCGGTCTGGTCGAAACCGTTCGCGGCCGCAACGGCGGCGTGAAGCTCGGCCGCGCAGCCGACCGCATCACTCTTTTTGACGTGGTTCGCGTCACGGAAGACAGTTTTGCCATGGCGGAATGCTTCGAGGATGGTGCGGTGGAATGTCCGCTTGTTGACAGCTGCGGCCTCAACTCGGCGCTTCGCAAGGCACTGAACGCCTTCTTCGACGTGCTGGCCGAATATACGATCGACGATCTGGTCAAGGCGCGCCCGCAGATCAATTTCCTGCTCGGCCTCGACACGCTGCATCTGCCGAAGATCGTTGCTCCTGCGGCCTGATTGTAATTCGCTGGTCTCTTTTGAAAGCGTCGCCGACCGGGCGGCGCTTTTTGCTTTTTGTCATTTCCCGCAATTGACGTCGCCCGCATATGCAATAGAAGGGCTTTAGGCGTTTGCGGCCTTTCGGCCATTCCTTTCCTGTGGCGCCTTCAGGACATGTGCCCATGAATTTTCCGGAATTGCGGGACTTCGCGCTGACGGCGCTGATCGGTACCGCCGGCGCCCTGATCGCAATCGCGGTCGCTTTTCCCGCTCCTTATCTCATTGGCCCCGCCATTGCGGTGACGATTGCCGGACTGGCAGGCGTCAGGCTTTCCGTGCCGAACGTGGTTCGCAGCGCCTGTTTTGTCGTCGTCGGGGTCTCCATGGGCACGACGGTGACGCCGGAGGTGATCGAGGCTGCGCGCACATGGCCGCTGAGTTTCGTCATGGTTCTGGTGACGGTGGTGATCCTGCTTTACGCCAGCTGCTTCGTGCTGCAGCGGTTCTTCCACTATGACCGTATCACGTCGCTCCTGTCGTCCTCTCCCGGCCACCTGAGCTATATCCTCAGCCTTGCCGCCGAGATGCGCTGCGACCTGCGCACCGTCAGCATTTCTCAGAGCGTGCGCGTCCTAGCTTTAACCATCACCACGCCGATCATCGTCAGCGCGCTGGATCTGGTCGACGTGAACGCCGTGCTGGTCATCCAGCCGATGAGCACGCCGATGCTTGTCGGATCGTTGGTCGCGGCCGTACTCGTCGGCCTTTTCTTCATGCGGCTGAACTTTCCGGCCGCGCTTCTTCTCGGCGGTGTTGCGGTGTCCATCGGTACGCATGTGACGGGCTTTATCAGCGGTGCGGTTCCGGACTGGCTGCTGACCCCGATCTATATTCTGCTCGGCGCGCTGATCGGCACCCGTTTCAGCGGCGTCTCGATCCGCGAAGTCCGAAAGGCCTTTCTTGCCGGTGCCGTCGTCACCGTCGTCGTAACCATTCTTGCCGGAAGCGTTGCGCTCTGCGTTTCCTATTTCCTCGGCGTGCCGCTGGATGCCGCGCTGATCGCCTTTGCACCGGGCGGGCTGGAAACCATGTCCGCCATGGCGGTCATGCTCAATGCAAACCCGACCTATGTCGGCGCCCATCATGTCCTGCGACTGCTGTTCCTGTCGGTGCTGATGCCGCTGGTGCTCGGCAAAGATGCCCGCCAGAAATAGCAGCTCCGGAGGCGGCCGCCGTTCCTGCTTGCCGAGCCGGTCCAACCCGGTTATCCCGTCCTTGAGACATGAACGGAAATGGGCCGGCAATCATGGTTGAGAAAGCTTCCTTGGCAGTTATCGTCATGGGCGTCAGCGGATCGGGAAAAACCTCCGTCGGCGAAATGATGGCCAAAAATCTCGGTTGCCGTTTCGTCGAAGGCGACCGCCTGCATCCGGCTGCCAACATCGAAAAGATGGAAAAGGGTGTCCCGCTGACCGACGAGGACCGCTGGCCTTGGCTCGATCTGATCGGCGATGAACTGGCTGCCGCCGTTCGCGACGGCCAGGATATCGTCGTCACCTGCTCGGCGCTGAAGAAAATCTACCGCGAGCGGCTCCGCAATGCCGCTGCCGGCCGGCTGAAATTCGTCTTTCTCACCGGCGACCCAAAGGTGCTGGAAAGCAGGATGGGCGCGCGTACCGGCCATTTCATGCCGACCTCGCTTTTGCAGAGCCAGCTCGCGACGCTTGAAAGCCCGGAGGGCGAGCCGGGCGTGGTGACGGTGAATATCGATGCGCATGTTGATGTCATCGTCGAGGAGGCCTTGAAAGGCCTGTCGAAGAATTGACGCCAAGAATTGACACGCGTCAATAAAATCTGATTACTGCTCTTATTTCGGCTTTACAGAGGCCTATAGTGACGGTCCAAGTATTTTAACAAAAACCGAAAAACCGTGTGATCTGAAACTCTTCACGCGCCGTATAAAGACACACTTTGTGTTTGTGCGATCTCGTCATGTCTCCGAAAAATCGGCCATGGACGGAATGCATTGATGGCACGTTTGAGGAGAGACTGTGCGAATGGCAGATTCGACGCAAGGGCCTGGGCGAGGTTCGCTTCGCCGGGTTCCGAAACAGGAGAGAAGCCGCGAGCGCATCGACGAGATCCTCAAAGTATCGATGGACCTGATCGGCCGCAAAGGCATCGATGCCGTGACCATGAAGGAAATCGCCGCGCTCTCAGGCGGTCCGATTGCCTCTGTTTACCAGTATTTCCCGAATAAATCCGCCATCATAGCCATGCTCTACGAGCGTTATGTCGAGGAAGTGCGCGGCCTGGTCAGCGGCCATATCGGCGCCATCACCACGCCGGATCAGGCGCTTGACGCCACCGACCTGCTGTTCGACGCTTATTATTACAAAATGCGCGAAAGACCTTCCACGCAGGATTTGCTGAACGCCATCCAGGCGGACAAGGCGCTTGCCGATCTGGATATCGCCGAAACGCGTTTCCAGGCCGAGGTCTTTTATCGGGCGACCGAACATTTCGTCGGCGAAGGCCTTCGCGAAGGATACGGCCGCACGCTGTTCGTGATGTTCCACATGGCGGGTGCCACGCTGCGGTTGGCGCTGATGGTGTCAGAAGCGGAGGCCGCGCAGGTCATCTCGCAGTTCAAGTCGATCGTCCGCGCCCAGTCGACCTTTTTCTTCACCGGCAGCTTCCCGGCTTCGGCCTGATCAGAGGCCGAGGCGGTCCCGAAGACCGTACCACCATGCCCCGAGCATGGTGAGCGGCACGCGGAACGTACGTCCGCCGGGGAAGGGGAGGTTGGGCAGCGATGCCCAGATATCGAACCGCTCCGCATGACCGGCGACTGCTTCGCCCAGAATTTTTCCGAGCAGATGCGTGGTGGTCACCCCGTGGCCACTGTCGCCATGCGAGAAATAGACTTTGTCGGAAAGCCGGCCGATATGAGGAATACGAGTCAGCGTCAGCGCGAAATTGCCGCTCCAGGCATAATCGATCTTCACATCCTTCAACTGCGGAAAGGTCTTCAGCATATTGGGGCGGATGACGCCGGTGAGATCCTTCGGATCGTTGCCGCCATAACCGATGCCGCCGCCATAAAGCAGCCGGTTGTCGGAGGTGCGGCGGTAATAATCGAGGATATAGTTGGCATCCTCGACGCAATAATTCTCCGGCAACAGGCTCTCGATCAGCCGGGCATCCAGCGGTTCCGTCGCCATCACCTGGCTTGAGACCGGCATCATCCGGCCGTGCACTTCGGGCATGAGCGGCGCGAGATAGGCGTTGCCGCAAACGAGCACGTAGTAAGCCCTCACGGAACCCTTATCCGTCCGCACCACCGGCGTCTCGCCCGTATCGAGACCGATGACGCGCGAACCCTCGAAAATCCGTCCGCCAAGGCTTTCCACCGCCGCCGCCTCGCCGAGAACGAGGTTAAGCGGATGGATATGCCCGCCGAGCTTGTCGATCATTCCGCCGGCATACCGGTCGGTCTTCACATATTTGCCGACCTCGGCCTTCGAGACCATTTCCAGTCCGGTATGGCCGTGCTTTTCCCAATGCGCCTTGCCGTCCGCCATCTCGCGGATCTGCTTGTCGGTGAAAGCCGCAAAGAAGCCGCCATGCACGAGGTCGCAATCGATCCCGTATTTCGCCACCCGTCCGCGAATGATCTCGCCGCCTTCCAGCGACATTTCGCCGAGCTTCACCGCCTTCTCATGCCCGTAGCGGCTGGCGATCACTTCGAGGTCGCGGCTATAGCCGTTGACGATCTGCCCGCCATTGCGGCCGGAGGCACCGAAGCCGATGCGTTCCGCCTCCAGCACAACGACCGAATATCCACGCTCGGCAAGTTCGAGAGCCGCGGAAATGCCGGTGAAGCCGGCGCCGATGACGCAGATATCCGCTTCCGTTTCGCCTTCCAAAACGGGCCGGACACGTTTGTCCTTGGCGGAGGCGGCGTACCAGGAGTTCGTATGGCGCGGATTGTCGGCAGGTTTGAAAGCCATGTCTTACACCGTCCGGATATAGGCGTCGTATTCCACATCGGTGACGCGGAGCGAGAATTCGGAAAGTTCCTGTTGTTTGCAGGCCGTATAGAGCGCCCGGTATTTTGGCCCGAGCGTCGCATAGGCGAAGGTCGAGCGGCTGAACTGTTGCAGCGCATAATCCCAGTTGGTCGGCAGCGGCTCGTGGCTGATCGCATGCTGGTCGCGCCGCCCGGATTGCGCTTTTCCTTCATGCCGGTCAGCGCCGCATTGAGGATCATCGCCAGGACCAGATAGGGATTGGTGTCGGACCCCGCGACGCGATGTTCGATACGCGTGGCCGGCTTCGAGGCGGTGATCACCCGCACCGCCGCCGAACGGTTATCGAAGCCCCAGGAGGCATAGGTCGGCGCATGTTCGGAGGGGCGCAGGCGGCGGTAGGAATTGGCATGCGGCGCAAACACCGCCATGCTTTCTCCCATGTTTTCCAACAATCCGCCGACCGAATGGAACAGTGCTTCCGAAGGCCCGTCATCGCCGACATAGACATTGCGTCCGGCCTCGTCGATCAGCGAGAAATGCACATGCATGCCACTGCCGGCCTGCATGCCATAGGGTTTCGCCATGAAGGTGGCATCGAGATCGTTGGCCCGCGCCACGCCCTTAACGATGCGCTTCAGCAGCACCGCGTAATCGGCCGCCTTCAGCGCATCCGGCACATGGTTGAGGTTGATCTCATACTGGCCGGGACCGTTTTCCCGCAGCGTCGTATCGGCTGGAATGCCTTGCGCCCGAGCCGCGCTGGCGATGCCGTGGAAGACATCCTCGAAATCCTGCAGTTCCGAGATTGAAAGCACCTGCGTCTGCCCCGTATGCCAGCGGCCATCGCGGGAATTCGGTGGACGCACCGGATCGAGCGCCGAGCGCACCGGATCGATGAGGTAGAATTCCAGCTCCGTTGCCACGACCGGTGTCAGGCCGATCTTCGCAAAGCCTTTCAGCACATTTGCTAAAACCTGCCGCGGATCGCCGTAGAAGCCGGCGCCATCCGGATCACGCATGCCGAGCAGGACCTGTGCGGTCGGTCGGTTCAGCCATGTGACGCGCGACAGCGTGCCGGGGATCGGGAAACAGATGCCGTCCGGATCGCCGGTGCCTTCCGCCAGCCCGGCATTGTTGACGTCGCGGCCCCAGACGTCCAGCGCGTAAACGGAGCGCGGCATCGCCATGCCTTTCGACAACACGTCGAGCGCCCGTTCGCGCGGAATCCATTTGCCGCGCGGCACGCCGTTCACGTCGATGACGAAGGCTTCGAGGACTTCGATATCCGGATTGTTTTCGAAAAAGATCTGGGCGTAGCTGATATCATCCATGGGATATCAGATAGCCCAGACTTCAAAGCATGTCGCGCAAAAGTGTGCCGCGGTTTTGCGAGAACGACATGCGAAAAAAGAGACGCTAAAGTGCTCGAGCGAATCCGCAAGATCGCGGTGCGCTTTAGCTTTCGACTAGGCGTTGAAACGTTCCGGGCGATAGGCCGAGATATCGATCAACGTCTTTTCACCGCAGATGGCTTCCGCGATCACCTGACCCGTTACCGGGCCGAGGGTGAGGCCGTGATGCGCGTGGCCGAAGGCGAACCACAGGCCTTCATGGCGCGGCGCCTTGCCGATGACCGGCATCATGTCCGGCGTGCAGGGGCGGGCGCCCATCCAGGGCTCCTTGTCCAGCCGTTCGCCAAGCGGGAAGATTTCCCGCGCGACCGCTTCGGCGCGCTGCAACTGCACCGGCGTCTTCGGCGCATCGCGGCGGGCGAACTCGGCGCCGGTGGTCAGGCGGATGCCCTGATTCATCGGCGCGAGGAAATAACCCCGCTCCGCATCCATGGTCCAGCCATTCAGCTTGGCATTGCCCTTCGGCGCATAATGCATGTGATAGCCGCGCTTGACGCCCACCAGGAAATTGTAGCCGAGCGGCTTGGTGACCGTATCCGACCACGGCCCGAGCGCCACGACCACATGCTTCGCCTCGACCGTGCCGTCTGCCACGACGACTCGCCAGCCGGTGGTCGTCTTGGAAAGGCTCTTCGCATCGCCCTTCAGCACCCGGCCGCCAAGCTTTTCGAACAGTGCCAGATAGGCACGCGTCAGCGCCAGCGGATCCTTGACCGACCATGGATCTTCCCAGCGCAGCCCGCCGACGAAATCACCAGACAGATTGGGCTCCTGCTCGGCGATATCGGCCGGTGAAAGCTCCTTGAAGGCAACGCCATATTCCTTTTTGAGCCGCGTCGCCTCGCCGATTTCGCCGTCATGCTTGGCGCGGGTGCGGAACACTTCCGTCCAGCCGTTCTTGGCGATCAGATCCTGCGCGCCGGCTTCCTCGATCAGCTCGTTATGGGTGGAGATCGAATGCTCGATCAGCGGCGCATAGGAACGCGCGATCAGCTGATGACGGGTCAGGTTCGAGTTCCACCAGTATTTCGCCAGGAACGATGTGACCGAGGGAATGGCCTTCCAGTGGTAATGCGCATCGATGCGGTTGTTCAGCGCATAACGCAGGATCAGACCGAACTGCTGCGGAAAACCGTAGGGCACCACGCCTTCGCGCTGGATCAGGCCGGCATTGCCGTAGGACGTTTCCATGCCCGGTTCCTGCCGGTCGACGAGAACAACCGACTTGCCGCGCCGCGCCAGCTGTACTGCCGTCGAAACGCCGATGATGCCGGCTCCCAGCACGATCACATCTGTTGTTGCCATGATCTGAATTCCATTCCCAAGTTTTATGGTTCAAGTCTTTTATGCTTCTAGCACCTGACCATGCCGCCCCGGATGCTGCGGTGCAATTGAAAAATTGCCACCACATATATGGATTCCCTATTTCTTCGTGCCCGGCATCCAATCGAATGCCTATGGGCCGCTCGCTACCTTCTGGATCGTGCATCGCTTTCGATGCCATCCATCAAGGAGTGACTGAAATGTTTGGTCGTTTGGGAAGCATTACCTTCCTGCATCTCGCCGAAGCCGAGGCGCAACGACGCCGGCTCGCCGATGGCAACCGCCCGGAAGATGCCAATCTCGGCATTTTCCTGCGGCTGATCGGCGTCATCGCGCTCGGCGTCTGCGCGGCAAGCCTCGTCTCGATGGCGGTGGCTTGAAGGAGATGGCCATGAACAAGTCTAAGCTCAGCAACGCCTGGAAAAGCGAACCTCCCCAACGCGCCGGCGTACGCTTCATGGTCGGCCGCGATGCCGGCGGCCGCTGGATCGTCTCCGACCGCGAAGGTCGTGTCGGCGGCCTGTTCACCGACCGTGCCTCGGCAGTGCATTTCGCCATGTTCGAAAGCGACCACTTGCCGGGCGCCGTCTGCTGCGTGCCGGAAGAGGTGACGCTGAGCTTGGATTCGGCTTTCGACAGCCGGGCGATGCGGCCGGGCATTAAGGTCGCGGGCAGGGCATAGAGGCGGACATGTCCAAGTCGTTCGATCGGGTGCGCGGGTATGTTTATCCGCGGGCGGTGAATTTTGACGCGCGGGATAGTGCCCGGGCTTCAACGGTCATTCTTGGCATGCTGGGTGTGATGTGGGTTGTCATTCTCATCGCCCAGGTGATCATGCTGATTGCGGGGTAGGGAGGGAGCCGCGCGCTCCTGTCTTCCCCCTTGCGGGGAAGATGTCAGCAGAGCTGACAGATGGGGGTGGTGCCACGAACCCGACGTTAGAGGTTGTTGAACCACCCCCCTCCGCCCTGCCGGGCACCTCCCCCGCAAGGGGGGAGGCTGGCCAGAGGCGCTGCTCAACCCCAAAATTCCTATAAAATTCCTATTTCTTTCCCCGTCCCTCAATCTCGAACCCCTATGCGCTCCAGCCGCATATTAGGCGTCGAGATGCAGACCATCTCAAAAGCCAGAAAAGCATGATCGGTGCCCCATCCGGACGGCACCCTTCATCTTGCCTGGCTCCCCAAAACCCGGAGTCCAGATCGATGATGGATATCATTCTACTCGGCACAGCGGTCGTCTTCTTCGCGCTCTGCTTTGCCTACACGCAAGCCTGCGACAGGCTTTGAAAGGAGGCCGCCGATGATCTTCGATTATGTCCTGAGCGGTGCCGTGACCGTATTTCTCACCGTCTATCTCACCTACGCTCTCATTCGTCCCGAACGTTTCTGACGAAGCGCGGGTATTGAAAGTTTCCTCCCATGACCCTCAACGGATGGTTACAGATCCTCGTTTTCTGCGGGGTTCTGATCATGCTCGTCAAACCGCTCGGCGCTTATATCACGCGGGTGTTTTCCGGCGAGCGCACACTCCTCTCCCCGGTCCTCGTTCCCGTCGAACGGGGCCTTTACGCATTGGCCGGCACCAGCGAGCGCGAAGAACAGCATTGGACCTCCTATGCCTTCTCGCTGCTGATGTTCAACCTGCTCGGCACGCTGGTTCTCTACGGCCTGCTGCGCTTCCAGGACATGCTGCCGATGAACCCGGCCGGCATGGCTGCCGTCGGCCCCGAGCTTTCCTTCAACACCGCCACCAGCTTCGTCGCCAACACCAACTGGCAGAGCTACGGCGGTGAAAGCACCATGTCCTATCTCAGCCAGATGATGGGCCTTGCCGTGCAGAACTTCGTGTCTGCCGCAACCGGCATGGCGATAGCCATCGGCCTGATCCGTGCCTTCTCGCGCGCCTCCGGTAAGGCGCTCGGCAATTTCTGGGTCGATATGACCCGCGCCGTTCTTTATGTCCTGCTGCCGATCTGCGTCGTGCTGACGCTCGTTTATGTCTGGCTCGGCGTACCGCAGACCTTCGGTCCTTACGTGGAAGCCACGACGCTCGAAGGCGCCAAGCAGACGATCGCGCTCGGGCCTGTCGCCTCGCAGCTCGCCATCAAGATGCTCGGCACCAATGGCGGCGGTTTCTTCAACGCCAACTCCGCGCATCCGTTCGAAAACCCCGACAATATCTCGAACATGATTCAGATGTTGTCGATCTTCGCGATCGGTGCAGCCTTCACCAACGTCTTCGGCCGCATGGTCGGCAACCAGCGCCAGGGCTGGGCGATCCTCTCTGCAATGTTCATCCTGTTCATTGCTGGCGTGGCCGTCGTCTACTGGGCGGAAGCTGCCGGCAATCCGATCATGCACCAGCTTGGCCTTGCAGGTGGCAACATGGAAGGCAAGGAAGTCCGCTTCGGTGTCGTCATGTCGTCGCTCTTCGCGGTCATCACCACGGCTGCCTCCTGCGGCGCGGTCAATGCGATGCACGGCTCGTTCACGGCGCTTGGCGGCCTGATCCCGATCATCAACATGCAGCTCGGCGAAGTCATCGTCGGCGGCGTCGGCGCGGGCTTCTACGGTATCGTGATGTTCATCATCGTCGCCGTCTTCGTGGCGGGCCTGATGGTCGGCCGCACGCCGGAATATCTCGGCAAGAAGATCGAGGCGAAGGAAATGAAGATGGCGCTTCTCGCCGTCCTCTGCCTGCCGCTCGCCATGTTGGTCTTCGCCGCGATCGCCACCGTGCTGCCCTCCGCCGTCGCCTCGATCGGCACGGCCGGTCCGCATGGCTTCTCCGAAATCCTCTATGCCTATACGTCGGCTGCGGCCAACAACGGCTCGGCTTTCGGTGGCCTCACCGGCAACACGCCCTGGTACAACGTCACGCTCGGCATCGCCATGCTGATGGGGCGTTTCCTGGTCATCATCCCGGCGCTCGCCATTGCCGGCTCGCTGGTCGCCAAGAAAACGGTTCCCGCTTCGGCCGGCACGTTCCCGACCGATGGCGGCCTGTTCGTCGGTCTTCTCGTCGGCACGATCCTGATCGTCGGCGGCCTCACCTTCATGCCCGCCCTGGCGCTCGGCCCCGTGGTCGAACACCTGGTCATGATCGCCGGCCAGACATTTTGAGGATGGTAGTCATGAGCATTCGTCAGGCCCTCCGCAAACAGTCCGACCTTGCCTCGCAAAAGCGGGGCAAGGGGACCACCAAAGGTCATCAGAGCTGGTGTGGTTCCAATGCAATCCTCGCGATGATGGCGGGTGTTCTCGCCATCGTCTGCGCAGTCGAAATCCTTCACGGCTGATCAGCTTCCCTTATCGGGAACGCAAGTCGCCTCTTTTTCAAAGCTGGAGTCTCTTATGAGCCAGTCCAAATCCGCGAGTATCCTCGATAGTCGCATCCTCATTCCGGCCGTGGGCGGCGCTTTTACCAAGCTCAACCCGCGGACGCTCGCCAAGAACCCGGTCATGTTCGTCGTGGCCGTCGTCTCGGTACTGACTACCATCCTGTTCCTCCGCGACCTTGCGAGCGGCAACGGCAATCTCGGCTTCTCCTTCCAGATCAACCTTTGGCTCTGGTTCACCGTGCTGTTCGCCAACTTCGCGGAGGCCGTTGCCGAGGGCCGCGGCAAGGCGCAGGCGGATTCGCTGCGCAAGACCCGCACTGAAACCCAGGCCAAACTGCTGACCGGCAATGACCGCACCGCCTACAAGATGGTGCCCGGCACCAGCCTCAAGGTGAACGACGTCGTCATCGTCGAGGCGGGCGATATCATTCCGTCGGACGGCGAAGTGATCGAAGGCGTCGCCTCGGTCAACGAAGCCGCCATCACCGGTGAATCCGCCCCGGTCATCCGCGAATCCGGCGGCGACCGTTCGGCTGTGACAGGCGGCACGCAGGTCCTGTCCGACTGGATCCGCGTGCGCATCACCGCCGCTGCCGGCTCCACCTTCATCGACCGGATGATCGCGCTCGTTGAAGGCGCCGAACGCCAGAAGACGCCGAACGAGATCGCGCTCAACATCCTGCTTGCCGGCATGACGCTGATCTTCGTACTCGCCACCGCGACGATCCCGAGCTTCGCATCCTATGCCGGCGGCTCGATCCCGATCATCGTACTGGTCGCGCTGTTCGTGACGCTGATCCCGACGACGATCGGCGCGCTTCTCTCGGCCATCGGCATCGCCGGCATGGACCGCCTCGTCCGTTTCAACGTGCTCGCCATGTCCGGCCGCGCCGTGGAGGCTGCCGGCGATGTCGATACGCTGCTCTTGGACAAGACCGGCACGATCACCCTTGGCAACCGTCAGGCGACGGAGTTTAAGCCGGTCCGCGGAGTTACCGCCCAAGAACTGGCCGATGCTGCCCAGCTTGCCTCGCTCGCCGACGAAACGCCGGAAGGCCGCTCGGTCGTCGTGCTCGCCAAGGAGAAATACGCCATCCGCGCCCGCGACATGGCGAGCCTGCAGGCGACCTTCATTCCGTTTACCGCCCAGACCCGCATGAGCGGCGTCGATATCGACGGTTCGCAGATCCGCAAGGGCGCCGTCGATGCGGTTCTCGCCTATGTCGGTTCAGGTCCGCTGCAGGTTTCCGGCAACACGGCGATTGCCGTGAGCCCGGAAAATGAAACCGTGCGTGAACTGCGCGGCATTGCCGAGGAGATTGCCAAGGCCGGCGGCACCCCGCTCGCTGTCGCCCGCGACGGCAAACTGCTCGGAGTCATCCAGCTCAAGGATATCGTCAAGGGCGGCATCCGCGAACGGTTCGCGGAGCTGCGCCGCATGGGCATCCGCACCGTGATGATCACCGGCGACAACCCGATGACCGCCGCCGCCATCGCTGCCGAAGCCGGCGTCGACGACTTCCTCGCCCAGGCCACACCGGAAATGAAACTCGCCCTCATTCGCGAGGAGCAGGCCAAGGGTAAGCTGGTCGCCATGTGCGGCGACGGCACCAATGACGCTCCCGCGCTGGCCCAGTCAGACGTTGGCGTTGCCATGAACACCGGCACGGTGGCCGCCCGCGAGGCCGGCAACATGGTCGACCTCGACTCGGACCCGACGAAGCTCATCGAGATCGTCGAGATCGGCAAGCAGCTCTTGATGACCCGTGGCGCACTGACGACGTTTTCGATCGCCAACGACATCGCCAAGTATTTCGCCATTATCCCGGCGATGTTCCTGGCCTTTTATCCGCAGCTTGGTGTGCTCAACATCATGGGCCTCGCCACGCCGCAGAGCGCCATCCTGTCAGCGATCATCTTCAATGCGCTGATCATCATCGCGCTGATCCCGCTGTCGCTGAAGGGCGTGAAGTACCGCGCCATCGGCGCCGGCGCGCTTCTGTCCCGTAACCTGCTGGTCTACGGCCTCGGTGGCATCATCGTCCCGTTCATCGGCATCAAGGCGATCGACATGGTCATCACGGCAATCGGTCTCGCTTAAGGAATCTCGTCATGTTGAAACAACTCCGCCCGGCAATCGTCATGATCGTTGCCACCACTGTTATCACCGGTCTGATTTACCCCTTCGCGATGACCAGCGTTGCCCAGGCCATATTCCCGGCGCAGGCAAACGGCAGCCTGATCGAAAAGAACGGTCAGGTTGTCGGCTCGAAACTGATCGGCCAGGCTTTTGCCGGCGACCAGTATTTCCATGGCCGGCCCTCGGCTGCCGGCGCCAATGGCTATGATGCTGCCTCGTCCTCCGGCTCCAACCTCGGCCCGACCAGCCAGAAGCTGATCGATCGCGTGAAGGCCGATTATGAGGCGGCCAAGGCGACCAATCCGAATGCAGAAGTGCCGATCGATCTGGTCACCGCCTCGGGTAGTGGGCTTGATCCGCATATCTCGCCGGAAGCGGCTTATTTTCAGGTGCCGCGTGTGGCGAAGGCTCGCAATGTGGATGAGGCCAAGGTTCGTGCACTGGTCGATGAGAGTGTCGAGGGTCGCGAACTCGGGTTCCTCGGTGAACCTGTCGTCAATGTGCTTGCGCTTAATATGAAGCTTGATGCACCTATGACGCGGTGAGGGATGGCGCAAGCGGCCCCCTCACCCGGCCTCCGCTTTGCTCGGCCACCCTCTCCCCGAGGGGAGAGGAGGAGCGGCGACGGTGCGGCACTTCCCCTTCTCCCCAGCGGGGAGAAGGTGGCCCGAAGGGTCGGATGAGGGGGCCGTTTGCGCCAACCGATAAGAAAGACCAAACGCATGCTCGACGATAGCCGCGATACTCCCAACCGCCCATCCCCGGACGCTCTCCTCGAGCACGCCGAACGGGAAACCCGCGGCCGTCTGAAAATCTTCCTCGGCGCTGCCCCTGGTGTCGGCAAGACTTACGAAATGCTGATGTCCGGCCGCGCTCGCCGGGCAGATGGCCTGGACGTGGTGATCGGCGTCGTCGAAACCCACGGCCGCCGGGAAACCGAGGCGCTGGTCGACGGTTTCGAGATCATTCCCCGCAGGAAGATCGACTACCGCGGCCAGCAGCTTGACGAGATGGATATCGACGCCATCCTCGCCCGCCGCCCGAAACTGGTTCTGGTCGATGAGCTCGCCCATACCAACGCCGCCGGCAGCCGCCATCCGAAACGCTACATGGATGTGCAGGAAATTCTCTCCAATGGCATCGACGTCTATTCGACGCTCAACATCCAGCACATCGAAAGCCTGAACGACATCGTCGCGCAGATCACCAAGGTCCGGGTGCGCGAGACGGTGCCGGATACGATCATCGACCGCGCCGACGACGTGGAAATCATCGACATCACCCCGGACGACCTGATCAAGCGGCTGAACGACGGCAAGGTCTATGTGCCGACCACCGCCCGCCGAGCCGTCGAGAACTATTTTTCGCCCGGCAATCTCACGGCGCTGCGCGAGCTGGCGCTCCGCCGAACCGCCCAGCGGGTGGACGAACAGCTCCTGAACCACATGCAGGCGCATGCCATTTCCGGCCCATGGGCGGCCGGGGACCGCGTGCTAGTCTGCATCGACCACGGCCGCAATGGCGCGAGCCTCGTGCGGTATGCCCGCCGACAGGCCGATCGCCTGCGCGCGCCCTGGGCGGCACTGCATCTCGAAACGCCGCAGTCGGCCAATCTCTCCGATGAAGACAAGGACCGGCTCGCCGCCAACATGCGGCTTGCCCAAAGCCTCGGCGCCGAAACGGTGACACTTCCGGCCGTCCAGCCATCACGCGAGATCATCGCCTATGCAAACGCCAACAACTTCACCCATATCGTTGTCGGCCGGCCGGGCAAGCCACGCTGGCGGCAATGGTGGCAGGGTTCCGTCACCCACGACCTGATCCGGTATGCCGGCGATATCAGCGTCCACGTCATTTCCGGCGATACGAAAGAGGGCGAACCGCAGCGAGGGGTGAAAGCCGCGCTGCCGCCAAAGCCTTTTCGCCTCAAACCATATCTGCTCAGCGCCGCCTTCGTCGTGCTGGCAATCCTTGCCGGCGTGACGCTCGATCAGACGCTCGACGTGCAGAATCTGGCACTCGTTTTCCTCATGGCGGTACTGGCAGCATCCGTGCGCGGCGGTCTTGGGCCGGGCCTCTTCGCATCGTTGCTGGGCGCCCTGTCTTTCAACTTCTTCTTCCTCGAGCCGCGTTACACCTTCACCGTCCGCGATCCGGAAAGTGTCATCGCCCTCATGTTCTTTCTCGGCGTTGCGGTGATCGCATCCAACCTGACGGCAGCCGTGCAGCGCCAGGCCGCGGCGGCGCGACAAAGGGCGCGCACCACCGAAGACCTC
Organism: Neorhizobium populisoli; assembly: GCF_019430945.1. Taxonomy (GTDB): domain Bacteria; phylum Pseudomonadota; class Alphaproteobacteria; order Rhizobiales; family Rhizobiaceae; genus Neorhizobium; species Neorhizobium populisoli. The sequence continues at coordinate 171,703 of NZ_JAHYCB010000002.1, forward strand.
TATCTTTTCTCCAAGAAACTCGCCGGCACCGGCACGCTGGACGACGTGCTCTGGGCAACCGCCTTCCAGATCGCCTCGATGCTGAAGGTCCGCGTTGTCATCCTGTTGCCGGAAGGCAATTCGATTGCGGTGAAGGCCGGTTACCCGCCGGACGATACTTTGGTCGACGCGGATATCGCCGCCGCCAAATGGGCCTGGGAGCATAATCGCCCCGCCGGCCGCGCCGCCGATACGCTGCCGGGCGCCAAACGTCTCTATCTGCCGCTGCGCACCGGCCGCGAGGCCGTCGGCGTCATCGGTCTCGACAACGACAAGCAGGGACCGCTTCTGACGCCGGAACAGCAGCGTCTGTTCGATGCGCTGGCGGATCAGGCGGCGCTTGCGATCGAACGCATCCAGCTGGTGTCCGATGTCGATAAGGCCAAGCTTGCCGCCGAGACGGATCGCTTGCGCACCGCACTTCTGACCTCCATCTCGCATGACCTGAAAACGCCGCTCGTCGCCATCATGGGGTCGGCCGGCACGCTGAAGGATTTCGGCTCGGATATTCCGGAGGAAGCCCGCAACGAACTGCTCGGCAGTGTCGTCGATGAATCCGAACGGCTGAACCGCTTCATCTCCAACCTTTTGGACATGACCCGCATCGGCTCCGGCGCCATGGAGCCGAATTACGCCTTCCACTTCGCAGGCGATATCGTCGGCACGGCGCTGTCGAGGACGGCGAAGATCACGGCTCATCACAAGGTCAAGGTCGGCATTCCGGCAGACCTGCCGATGCTCCGGGTCGATCCGGTTCTTTTCGAACAGGTGCTCTTCAACCTCATCGATAACGCCGCCAAATATGCGCCTGACGATACCGTCATTGATATAAGCGGCTGGCAAGATGGAGCCTCGATCCTTATCTCCATCATGGACGAAGGGCCGGGCATTCCGCTCGACGACCTCGAACGCATCTTCGACAGTTTCTACCGGGTGCGAAAAGGCGACCATGTGCGAGCCGGCACCGGCCTCGGGCTCTCCATCTGCCGTGGTTTTATCGAAGCCATGGGCGGCACGATCCGCGCCGCCAACCGTTCCGACCGCAACGGCGCGATCTTCACGATCCGCATGCCCTTTTCCGAAAACAAATTTGCGCCGGCCGAAATGCCCATCTTGGGAGAGCAAGAATGACCAATACCGCCGTCCGCATCCTGATCGTCGATGACGAGCCGCCGATCCGTAAATTGCTGCGCGTCGGCCTGTCGACGCAGGATTATGCCGTCAGCGAGGCGATGAATGCCAAGGTGGCGATCGAACTCGCCAATGCAGACAAGCCGGATCTCATCATCCTCGATCTCGGCCTGCCGGACATGTCCGGCCATGATCTATTGGCCAAATGGCGCGGCGAGGGGCTGACCCTGCCGATCGTCATCCTGTCCAGCCGCACCGATGAGGCGGGCATCGTCAAGGCACTGGAACTTGGCGCTGACGACTATGTGGCGAAGCCTTTCGGCATGAACGAACTCGTCGCCCGCATCCGCGTGGCACTGCGTCATCGGCTACAGGCCCAGGGCGAAAAGCCGATCTTCCAGACCGGCGATCTCTCTGTGGATCTCGTCAAGCGCATCGTCAAGGTTGGCGGCCGCGAAGTAAAACTGTCGCCGAAGGAATACGACATCCTGCGCATCCTTGTGCAGCATGCCGGCAAGGTGCTCACTCATCGTTTCCTGCTGGAACACGTCTGGGATGGCCTGACGGACGTGCAATACCTGCGCGTCTATGTCCGCCAGCTTCGCCAGAAGATCGAGGCGACACCTGACCAGCCACAATACATCCTGACCGAGACGGGCGTCGGCTACCGTCTGCAGGAAGGCCAGTAACGGCTTCCGTCATTCAAGAGAAATGCCATGAACCTCCGTGATTATCTCCCTCTGGAGAACATCGTGCTTGACGTGTCGGCGCCGTCTAAAACGGTGCTGCTCAAGAAGCTTTCTGCGCTCGCGGCCGAACGCCTGTTGTTAGGCGAGGCCGAAATCACCCGCGTGCTCACCAATCGCGAAAACCTGGGCTCAACCGGCATAGGCGCAGGTGTGGCCGTTCCGCATGCCAGCGTGAAAGGCCTCGACCGCCACTTCTGCCTGTTCGTACGGCTCGCGAAGCCGATTGACTTCGAAGCAGTGGATGAACAGCCCGTTGATCTCGTCTTCCTGCTGCTCAATCCGGAAAACCGCGCCGATCACCTGAACATCCTGTCCTGCATTGCGCGGCGCGTGCGGGAGGAACTGACGGCTGCCACCATCCGGAGTGCGGCGAGCCCGCAGGATATCTATGCGCAGCTTTGCCCGCAAATACGGGATGAAAATGAAGGCCTAAAAATTTAGGCGAACTTAAACGACTTTTCTCTAAACGTCTCTATGGCGGATCGTAACTCCTGAGCCGCCCTGTGTTGCGTCGGTTTGGGAGGGAAGGATGATCGGTGCTTTGAATGGTTCCTCGGTGCGCACTTTTGCGACCGTCGCCTTCGCCGTCTGCGGCTTTCTGGGATTGATCATCTGGGGCGAATATTCGAGCTGGCGATCGCAGGTCGTACGTATCGAGGCCGAGCTTGTCCAGACTTCCAAGGCGCTCGTGCAACATGCCGATGATACGATCGACATGTCCAAATTCCCGCTTTCGGCTTTGATGACCCAGATCGAGCAGGAGCGCGCAGATCCGAATCTCGCGGTCAAGATCGCCGCGACGATGAAGCGGCAGGTCGATACCACGTCATGGCTCGATACGCTTTCCGTCATGAGCGCCGACGGACGGATCGTTGCAACGTCGTCTCAAGTCCAGACACAGAATCTGAGCTTTGCGGATCGCGACTATTTCAAGTTTCACAAATCCTCGATCACCCGCCAGCCGGTATTGAGCAAGCCCGTCAAGAGCCGGATTTCCGGAGAGTGGATATTGCCGATCACCCAGCGGATCAGCAATCTGGACGGCAGTTTCGGCGGCATTGCCTTTGCGAGCATCACGGTCGCGGATTTCGTGAAATTCTTTGAGGCGTTCAGGATCGGAAACGAAGGTTCGTTTCAGCTGATCAGGAGCGATGGGATCATTCTCGCGCGCCAGCCTTTCGTCGAAAGCCTGATGGCGACGGATGTTTCCGGTTACGATCTTTTCAAGGTCCATCTCGCTCACGGCGAGGAAGGTTCCTACCACTATATCTCCCCGGTGGATGGGACGCAGCGCATCGGCGGCTTCTACCGGAGCCAGCACAGCGGTCTGGTCGGACTTGCGGCGGCGTCCCAGTCCGAGGCTCTCTCGGCATGGATGAGAGGCGCCCATCAGCGCTGGTTGTCCGGCATCGTCGTGGTGACAATCACCGGCATGCTGGCCTGGCGCTGGCGGCGGCAGGTCCTGCTGCGCCGCGCCGGTGAGGCTTTGCTTGTCGCCCGCGAGGCGGAATTCCGGCTGCTGGCGGAAGGGTCGAGCGATCTGATCCAGCGCTTCAACGGCCTTGGCGTGCGCGAATATCTGTCGCCGTCGTCCAAGGAAATCTTCGGCATCGACGCCGAGCATATGATCGGCACCAGCATCCTCGACAACCTGCATGAGGATGACCGGGAGGGCGTCATCCAGATGATGAATCGTCTTCGGTCCGGGTCATTGCGCGAAAACATGATCGTACGCCGCAAGCGGGCCGATGGAAAGCAGATCTGGCTGGAAACGACACTGAACCGGTTGCCGGGCGCGATTGCCGAAATCAAGGACATTCGCCTCGTTGCAGTGACGCGCGATGTCACGCGCCAGAAAAAGCTTCAGGAAGAACTCGATCAGCTCGCCAATACCGACGAACTGACACAGCTTGCCAATCGCCGTTCCTTCAACATCCATTTCGACGAGATGGTCGAACGGGCGACGATGCAGAAATTGCCGCTGTCGCTGTTGATGATCGATGCCGATCGCTTCAAGTTCTTCAACGATACCTACGGCCATGCGGCAGGCGACGACTGTCTCAAGGCGCTCGCGCAGGTCGCGCTTGGCTCCATTCGTCGCGCCAAGGACCTCGCCGCGCGTTATGGCGGCGAAGAGATCGCCATTCTCCTGCCGGATACGGATGTCACCGGCGCCGAGCGGGTTGCGCAGACGATCCGCCAGCGTGTCGCAAACCTCAAGCTGCCGCATGAGAAGAACATTCCCTGGGGGTATGTGACGATCAGCATCGGCACGGCGACGCTTCATTCGGACGAGGCGGGCCTGCTGACGGCATCCGAACTTTTTGACCGGGCCGATCATGCGCTCTATCAGGCCAAGAATGCCGGTCGCAATCAGGTGCTCGCCGCCGAAGACGAAGGTGTCATCGCCGCAATGATCACCGGCAGCCGTTCGGCCTGATCGACCGACGCTATCGAAAGGTCATCACTTTTGACAGGCGCCGAATTTGGCGCTTGACGTTGGCGTGGACGCTAATACTAAGGTCTACTTAGTAAACGACGGCCATTGGAGCAGCTTGCGCAGGCTCACAAGCGTCCCAGACCGCCAAACGTCCATTCTATTGCGCGCCCCGCGGCGTTTCCTGGTGAATTCCATGACCCATCCCCGCTCGAACCGGGCGCTCGTCATTGTTGCCGTAATGGCAAGCATGGCGATGATCGCCATCGAAGCGACCATCGTTTCGACGGCCATGCCGCAGATTGCGGCGCAGCTCGGCCAGCTCAACCTCTATAGCTGGGTCTTTTCGTCCTTCCTTCTCGCCCAGACGGCACTGACGGTGCTGTTCGGCAAGCTTTCCGACATTTATGGCCGCAAGCCGATCATTCTGGTAGGCACGGCGATCTTCCTGGTCGCCTCCATCCTTGCCGGTTTTGCCTGGTCCATGCCATCGATGATCGCCTTCCGCCTGTTGCAGGGCGTTGGCGCCGGTGCAATCCAGCCGGTGATCATGACCGTCGTCGCCGACCTCTATCCCGGTGCCGAACGCGGCAAGGTGCAGGGGTATCTCGCCAGCGTCTGGGCACTGTCGGCGGTCGTCGGCCCGCTGCTCGGCAGTATCATCGTCCACAGCCTGCCCTGGGCCTGGGTCTTCTGGATCAACGTGCCGATCGGCATTGCCTCTTCGCTCGGCTTCATCTTGTTCCTGCACGAGGAAAAACGCTCGCGCACGGTCTCCATCGATTTCCTGGGCGCCGGCCTCTTCACCATCGCCATTTCTTCGCTGATGGTGGCGTTGACCGAAGCCGAGGGCAAATCCCTCTATATGACCTTGTCGATGGTGATCTTTGCCACGAGCTTCGTCCTGTTCATATGGCAGGAACGCCGCGCCGAAGCGCCGATGATCTCGCTCGATCTGTGGCTCAAACGGCCGATCGCTGCCGCCAACACGGCCGTCTTCCTGTCCGCCATGGCGATCATGGGCCTCACCACCTTCCTGCCCATGTACGTGCAGACGGTGTTGAACCGTTCGCCGCTGGTGGCTGGTTTTGCCCTCACCATGCTTCTGGTCGGCTGGCCGAGCGGCGGCACGGTCGCGTCGAGGCTTTTCCCGCGCTTCGGCCTGCGCCCGCTGATGCTGGTCGGCAGCGTCTTCGTACCCGCCGGCGCCTTCCTCCTGGTGCTCCTGACGCCGGGCAGCTCGCCGGTTCAGGCCGGGCTGGGCTCGCTCATCATGGGCTTCGGCATGGGCCTCCTCAATATCTCCGGCCTCGTCATCATCCAGGAAAATGTCGGCTGGTCGGAGCGAGGCAGCGCCACGGCCTCCAACGTCTTTTCCCGAAACCTTGGCAGCACGCTGGGCGCCACGTTGCTCGGCGCCGTTCTGAGCTACAGTCTTGCCCATACAGCCGGCGTCGGGCCGATTACTTCGGATCAGCTGCGCGACCTTCTGCAGGGGACCGGCGTGGGACTGGCCGAGGACTCGCCTGTCCGTTTCGCGCTCCAGCACGCCCTGCACCTGACCTTTATCGCCATGTTCGTGATTTCCGCGCTGATCGTCATTGCCTGTCTCAGTGTACCAAGCAAGCTGCACCGGGAAGCGGCGCAGGAAAGCTGATTTCTATCGAAAACGAGGGAAAAGGAGAAACCTATGTCTGATCTCAATGCAGCTAAATCCGGCACCTTCAAGATCGGCGGGGAGCTTCAGGTGACCCGCCTGGGTTTCGGCGCCATGCGCATCACCGGCAAGGGCATCTGGGGCGAGCCGGCCGATCGCCACGAGGCGCTCCGCACCCTGAAGCGGGTACCGGAACTCGGCATCGATTTCATCGATACGGCCGATTCCTACGGTCCCGATGTCTCCGAGGAGTTGATCCGCGAAGCCCTGCATCCATATGGCAAGACCGTCATCGCCACCAAGGGCGGTCTGACCCGCACTGGTCCGGATCGCTGGATTCCAGTTGGCCGTCCCGAATATCTCATCCAGCAGGCCCACAAGAGCCTGCGCCAGCTCGGTGTCGACCGGATCGACCTCTGGCAGCTGCACCGTATCGATCCGAAAGTGCCGGCCGCCGAACAGTTCGACGCGGTGAAGTCGCTGATCGATGCCGGAATCATCCGGTTCGCGGGCCTGAGCGAAGTCTCGGTTGCGCAGATCGAGGAGGCCTCGAAATATTTCCCGGTTGCCACCGTGCAGAACCAATACAATCTGGTCGATCGCAAGAGCGAGGCGGTGCTCGCCTATTGTGAAAAACACGATATCGGCTTCATTCCGTGGCATCCGCTGGCCGCCGGCAATCTTGCCAAGCCCGGCTCGGTTCTCGATACCATCGCCCACAAGCACAATGCGGCACCGAGCCAGATTGCGCTTGCCTGGGTTCTGAAGCGCAGCCCGGTCATGCTGCCCATCCCCGGCACGTCTAAGGTGAAGCATCTCGAAGAAAACGTCGCCGGCGTGAATATCGATCTCTCCGAAGAGGACTTTGCAGCGCTCGACGCCGCCGGCCGCGTATGACGGTCATCCGAATTGCTGCGGCTCTCGTGCTGCGCACCGATGGCGATACGCTTCTGGTGCGCAAGCATGGAGCCGTGGCCTTCATGCAGCCGGGCGGTAAGATAGAACCGGGTGAGGAGCCGGAAACAGCGCTGCTTCGGGAATTACAAGAAGAGATCGGCTTGCAGCTGACGCCGGAAGAGCTGAGGCCCTTCGGGCATTTCGAGGCCCCGGCGGCCAACGAGCCGGATCATATCGTCACGGCTGATGTTTTCATCGTTGAAATCGGCGACATACCGGTCGCCCACGCGGCGGAGATCGCGGAAATCCGCTGGATATCGCCGAAAGCCCCCGGCGATATCATTCTGGCGGAACTCACCGGCCGGCATATCCTGCCGGCTTGGTTACATTTAAAAGAAGACGATTAGTTGCCGAGCCCGGCTTCCGCGACAAGCACCGGCTTTTCCCGATACTCGTTCGGGAAGATGCCCTTGAGGTTCTCGATCTTCGGCAGGTCGTTATAGACGATGTAGGGATAGGTCGGATTATTGGTCAGGAAGTCCTGATGATAACCCTCGGCCGGGTAAAAGGCCTTGCCCGGCTCGATCGTCGTGACGATCTTTTCCTTGTAGACCTTTGCCTTGTCGAGCTGGTCAATATAGGCCTTGGCGATCTTGCCCTGATCCTCGTTGGTCGGGAAAACTGCAGAACGATACTGAGTGCCGACATCCGGACCCTGGCGGTTTAGCTCTGTCGGATTGTGCGCCACGGAGAAATAGATCTGCAGCAGGCGGCCATAGGTGACCTTTTTCGGATCGTAGCTCACCTTGACCGATTCCGCATGGCCGGTCTTGCCGTAGCCGACTTGCTCGTACTGGGCGGTATCCTTGGCGCCGCCCGCATAACCGGACACGGCATTCTTGACGCCTTCGACATGCTGGAACACGCCCTGCACACCCCAGAAACAGCCGCCGGCAAAAACCGCGGTTTCGGTCGCAGCGGAGCCGGGCTTTTCGTCGACGGTCGGAGCGGGAATGACGATCCCCTCTTCGGCGGCCGCTGCGGATGCGCCGAGAACAATGCCTGCGACCGCGAAGAGCGCGGACAGGGTGGAAGAAGTCTTGTTGGAAAATCGCATGGTGGTCTCCTCAACCGGATAGCGAAATGACGATGGGGCCGGGCCTTTTCAGGCGGAAACCGGCCGGAATTTCATGGCAATGCCGTTCATGCAATAGCGCAGGCCGGTCGGCTTCGGTCCGTCATCGAACACATGACCCAGATGCCCGCCGCAACGGCTGCAGAACACCGCGTCGCGAACCATGCCGACCGACGTGTCGCGAAACGTTCCGACGGCATTCTCGATCGGCGCCCAGAAGCTCGGCCAGCCGGTGCCGCTCTCGAACTTTGTGTTCGATGCAAACAGGTCCTGATCGCAGCCGACGCAGCCGAACACGCCCTTGCGGTGCTCGTTGAGCAGCACGCTGGTGCCCGGATATTCGGTGCCTTCTTCGCGCAGGATATTATACTGCTCCGCCGTCAGCAGCTTGCGCCACTCGTCATCGGTATGCGTGACGGCGAATTTGCGTGCCGGCATCGCCGCCCGCGTCGCCGAAGCAAGGGAAAATGCCGCAGCGGCAAGTGTGCTGCCGGCCAGAAATAAACGTCTGCTCAACATGATCGGACCTCCATGTCCATGATCTGCTCTTTTGCATGATTACGGAAGATGGAGGAACTTGGTTACACACATCGACACGATACACGGGAACGTGATCTTAGCTGCTGTTCTTCAGATCAGAACTGTGAGGCGTAGGCGCTATCAAATGATGAACAACAGGCCTTCAGTCCTGTCTTAACCACGGCGAGATCGAGCGCCGCGCCAAAAAGTGAAAAAGCACAGTCCCATAAAAAGGGTTGCTGTCGAGGTGATGATCAGGAATGGCAAATCCAGGCCGTCCATCCCACTTTGATCATAGAAGCCTTCCCGAAATAATATGATGATATGCGCAATCGGATTGCTTAAAATATACCCTTTCATGGGATCCGGCATGCTATTTGGCAGATAAACAACTCCGGAAAGAAGTAGCAATGGACGAGTTACGATAGAGTATACCTTTTGATATAGCGGGTAGCTGTCGAATAGCACGATATTGCAGGATGCGATGCCAAACGCAAATATCCAGGCCAAGCCAATCGCTTCCAGTATCGGCGCCCAATTGAGTGTTACCGAATAGCGATCCGTCAAAATCTCGGCGCCGATAATAACGCCTGTGACAACCACGGACGTTGCGCCCTGTAGAATGAAGCGGGCGACAACCGCGTCTACCGGAGCGACCACCGGATAGGCCAGAAGGTTCCTGTTGGAGCTGATTGCCGAACTGAGGTACCCCTCCATAGCTTTGAAAAAGTTATAGCCGAGATAGCCTGTGGAATAAAAGAGCGCGAAGCTTTCCCCCACGGCCGGCACTTTACCAAAAACGCCCATGATTTGTGACATGATGGCAATGAACGCGACTGGCTCGATAAGCGCCCAGATATAACCGCCGGGGTTTTTGCCATAGCGCGTTGCGATTTCGCGCATGACGAATGCGACAACGATGCGAAAATGCGAACTGATATTGTACACGATATAATTCCAACGCAGGGCTTTTTTACAAGACCGGCAAACGCGTGAAAAGAGCGTTTTAGCCAAGTTTCCATTAACTTTAAGCAATGAAGCTCACGTGGGCGGAAAGCCCCGCAGTGTTTGGAGGCAAACTATATTCTTGGCTGAAAATTAGGGATTTCGCTAGGGAACCTGAACGATAATCCAACTTTGTTAAGTGCCTTGATTATGCGTAAGGTATTGCTATTTAATAGCTTATTCTTCTAGAGGTTGCCCGAATCTACATCCCGTCAGATCTAAGAGATCACTTCCCGAGTGAGGACAAAAAAGTTTTGTTGCAAACCAAGGATGAAGCTGTCGCAATGCGGCGGCTCAACTTCGAACTCCAGAAATGGGACGCCGAGTTTGCAGACATCCGCGCTCGTCGCCATCTCACCGACGAGGATAGGGCAGTGGCCGTCTGGGAGCATTATGAAGCGCGGCTACTTTCGCTCTCAGCTATCATTTGACTTCAACGAAGAGACGGTCTGAACCGAACGCGCCCTATCATCAGATGCTGTCAAGCAATCACAAAATCCGCATACGTCAGCCCGAGACCAACCGAGATGGTAGCGAACTGCACGGCGGCAACACCGCCCGCCTTATTGCCATCCAGGTCGTAGAACACGGCACCGCTGTCGGTGTCGTAGAGGATGCGGTCGCTGCCGTCATGCGCCGTGCCGGCAGCGCTCGCCCAGAACGAGTCTTGGCCCAGAGCACCGAGATTTCCGGCCGCGCTGAAGATAGCCTTCTTCAGTTCGATCGTGTCAGCCGCCACATTATAGTCTCCAATCCTGTCGATGCCCTGGCTGGGGGCGGAGGAGAAGACGAACGTGTCGGCTCCGCCGCGCCCGTTCAGCGTATCAGCTCCGCCCTTGCCGTCGATCCGATTGACGCCGTCATTGCCGATTACCGACTGGGCGAAATCGTTACCGGTCAAGTTGAGCGCAGTCGTGCCACTGCCATCGCCGGTGGCCAGCAATTCCACTTGCGCTGCCGCTGTCAGCACATAGGAAATCTTGTTAACGTAGACAGCATCGGCCGTGCCGCCACCGGCAATTTCGACGATGCTATCGCCGGCATTATCGACGACATAGCTGTCGTTGCCAGCGCGACCATTCATCGTGTCGGCCCCACCCTTGCCGTCAAGGCGGTTGACGCCGTTATTGCCAATGATTGACTGGGCGAAATCGTTGCCCGTGAGGTTCAGCGCCGTCGTGCCGCCGCCGTCGCCGGTGGCCAGCAGTTCGATCTCCGCACCGGCCGTCAATGCATACGAGACATTGTTGACATAGGCTGCGTCTGCGGTTCCGCCGCCGACACCCTCGACGATTTTATCGGCGGCATTATCGACGACATAGATATCGTTGCCGCCAAGGCCGCTCATCGTATCGGCGCCGGCCTTGCCGTCGATCCGGTTGGAGGCGTCATTGCCAGTAATGGTGTTGGCAAGGCCATTGCCCGTGCCGCTGATGTCGCCTGTGCCCGTCAGCGTCAGTTTCTCGAAATTATCGCCGAGCGTCCAGGAGATGCTTGCTTGAACGGTATCGGTGCCTTGGTTGGCGAGTTCGACCAGAGTGTCCTGATCATTAACGATATAGATATCGTTGCCCTCTTCGCCATATAAGAAGTCGCCTTCGGTGCCGCCATCAAGCCGGTCACCGTCTTTCCCGCCACGCAGAATATCGACACCCGACTCTCCGCTCAGGTCATCGCCACCAGCTCCCCCGAAAAGTCGATCCGAACCAGCTCCTCCATAGATCCTATCTGCGCCAAAGCCGCCAAATATCTGGTCATTGTCAGCATCGCCGTAAAGTCTGTCCTCTCCCAGACCGCCCCAAATCACATCGTCTCCCGCTTTGCCAAACACGACGTCATTGCCGCTTCCGCCCCAGATGCGATTGGCGGTCGTATTTCCATTGACGTAATCAGCGCCGTAGCCAGCAATGGCATCTATGCCTTGGCCTATTTGAATAACATCGTTCAACTGGTCTGTAATAATTCGTTCATTAGCCGCACCAGTGTAGTCTCCGGACGCGTATTTATCGACGCCGGAAAGTGTCGTCATGGAGATACTGGCTCCGCCAGGAAGTCCAGAAATATCCGCTAACTGTATATAGAAAACTCCACCGTCTCCGGCATTTAGTTGAAAAGTCTGGGAAATTGAGACCGCTTCAATCAAATTCCCAGAGGCATCGAAGAGGTTCGCCGTCGCGGAATTGCTGTAATCTCCGACTTTGGACATATACATTTTGTATGTGACGCCGGCGATAGCTTCAAATTTGAACCAGAGGGATCCGTCAAATTCAGTAATCTCTCCACTACCTTCCGCAGACGCATGGGCAGTGTCCCATTCGAATTCTGTAAGTTCTGATGCTGAAGGCAAAGTGACCATTGCTGTCTCCATGAGTTAAGCGAGAACTGATTGCGAAAGATTGCATGGAATAACCGCGCGGTCACTCCCTTGAAGTCAAAGTGTACCCGGGCGATTCATCACTTAATATGTCACATTCTACTCAATCTCGGACCCGCGCAGCACGTTTTCTACTGCGGGTGGCCGCTTCGATGGGAAGTGTCACGCAACCGTGAAACGCGCGCCACATAAAGCGCAGCCGAAGAAGCACTTGAGACAACGACTTGAGCTTTCCTATATGGTTGCCGGTCGCATGTCAGATCCGCAACACGACGCAACATGAAAAGCGTTCTTTTTTGGAAGCGCTTTCGGTCTAAGCATCTGTATTGTCTAGGAAATTTGGCTGGGGAACCTGGATTCTCACATGATTTCAATGGCTTAGTTTAAAAGCCTTGAAATTCCCTCTGTTTTCCAATCGCGAGCGACCGTGGATGCCACCTTTGTGCCCTGGCTTTGGGCATCAGTCAACTGTACGGTCTAACGGTAATAATTTCCGCTTTCGGGCCTCAAGTTTGCGGTGAGGCAGCCACAGATCGCCCGGCAGCTTTGCGCCCGCATGTCGGCCGTAGAAGTCACCGCGCCCAGCTTCTAAAAGCAGACTTACCTGAGGCGAGCTATCATCCAATTTCTACCTTTTGCGCGCTCTTCGGGCCCTGCGGAGTTCGTCCTCAGTTCCGTGATCTCACGCTTTGGGTTCGGCCTTGAGGGCTGGGACGTCACGCAATATGTGCGTCATGAAGTCGATGAAGGCACGCGCCTTCTGGGGTAGAGGACCGCCGCCCACATAGATCGCATGAATGAGCTCAAGGTCGTTAGGGTTGAATTCCTCCAGGAGAGGGACAAGCCGACCAGCTTCTAAATCGTCTGCAACATGAAACAAACCGAGCCTGGCGATCCCCGTGCCCGCCAGCACCATCTGCTTCATCGTTTCCCCGTTATTGACTATAAGGCTTCCCGCGACCGGTTGCTGGTGGTCGCGCCTATCAAGCAGGAACGGCCAGGAAGGCCGTGACCGCCGGAAATTAAAGGTCAGGCAGTCATGATGCTGAAGATCCGCAGGTGTTTCTGGGGGGCCATGGCGCTCTATGTATGATGGGGCAGCGCATACAACGCGGCGGCTTTGGCCGAGCTTGCGGGCGACAAGGCCACTATCCGGCAGATCTCCCATACGGATAGCCACGTCCGTTTTCTCGGCAACAAGATCGACGATACCATCGGTGAAGCTCAGATCAACAATGAGGCTTGGGTTGCCCTTTAGGAACTGAGGCATCGCAGGGGCTACGAACATGGTGCCAAAGGGAATCGTGGTATTGACCCGTAGCCGGCCCCGAATTGCGCCTCCGGATGCTGCCTCTTCGGCATCGGCCAGATCCTGTAGGATCCGCAGTGCCGCATGATGGTAGGCTTGTCCTTCCTCTGTAAGGGCAAGAGCGCGCGTCGTGCGCATCAGTAGCCGCGCGCCGAGCCTCGTCTCGAGGCGGCCTATGAGCTTGCTCACGGCGGAGGGCGTGATGTCGAGGCTGCGTGCGGCAGCCGAAAAGCCTCCCTCATGGACCACCCTTACGAATACTTCCATTTCCCCAGAACGGTCCATCAGGATCTGCGGCATTGATGATCTCCACTCACAGGTGCTTGTCTGTGTAAGGCAATAGTAGCTGGTAGAGCCTGATCATAAATTTCCCTCCGAAACAACGATCGGAGATTGATCATGGACCTGCAACTGAACGACAAGACTGCGCTGGTGACTGGCGGCACTGCCGGTATCGGCCTCGCGATCGCTAAGGCGATGGCATCCGAGGGTGCGCGCGTCATAATCACTGGCCGAGACCAGGATAAGCTGGATGCGGCCGTCGCCGCGATATCGGCATCTGGAGCTTCGTCGATAGAAGGGCTTCTCGCCGACGCCGCAACCGCAGAAGGAGCCTCGACGATCGCCCAGGCGGCACCGTCGGTCGACATCCTGGTGAACAACCTCGGCATCTACGAAAGCAAGGCCTTCGAGCAAATCGACGACGCTGACTGGTACAAGCTCTTCGAGGTGAACGTGATGAGTGGCGTACGCCTATCGCGCACTTACCTTCCAGCGATGATCGAGCGCAACTGGGGCCGCGTGATCTTCATCGCGAGCGAAGCTGGTTTGGCGATACCGTCTGACATGATCCACTACGGAATGACGAAGACAGCCCAACTTTCCGTTTCACGCGGCCTCGCGCAACTCACACGCGGCACCAATGTCACCGTAAACTCTGTTCTGCCTGGTCCTACGCGGTCCGAAGGGATCGAAGCCTTCCTGCGCAGTCAGGCTGCGGATTCATCAGCACCGATGAAGCAGATCGAAAGCCAGTTCTTCGCCACCGCCCGTTCCGCATCGATTCTTCAGCGAATGGTCGAGGCAGAGGAGGTCGCCAGTCTCGTGACCTACCTCGCAAGTCCCCGCTCATCCGCCACCAATGGTGCCGCGCTGCGCGCCGAAGGCGGCCTCGTGAATACCATCGCCTAAGGGATCAAACATGTCAGAATCTGCGATCACCATCATTGCAATCACGACCGCCAAGCTGGGCAAGGAGGCCGCTCTTCGCGCCGCACAGGAAGATCTGGTCAAAGAGACGCTGCTGGAGGACGGGTGCTTGCGCTACGAGCTTCACAAATCGCTCGACGACGACCGCGTCCGCATCTTCGTCGAGACCTGGGAAAGCGAGTCGAAGTGGCATGCTCACATGGAAGGCGACGCCATGAGGCGCTTCCAGGCCAAAGGTGTCGGCGCCTTCTTCGCCGACTTCGCGCTCCACCGACTGACCAAGATCGCCGGCTAAACCACCTTCCAAAGGACCTCATCATGAAGAAAACACTGCTCTCGCTCGCGCTTGCAATCAGTTTCGGTCTCGGCGCAGCAACCGCTCACGCCAAGGATGTGCTCGTCGTCCTATCCAGTTCCGATCATCTCGAACTAAAGGACGGCAAGATCTACAAGACCGGCTTCTATCTCAACGAACTGATGCAGCCTGTGCAGGCGCTTCAGAAGGCGGGTCACAAGTTGACCTTCGTCACGCCCGACGGACGCGCGCCTTCCTTCGACAGGGCGTCGATCGACAAGGCATACTTCGGTGGAGATCAGACTGCCGTTGTTGAAGCGCAGAGACAGCTTGATCACCTGGGCCTGCTGTCGCCGGATACCTCTCCGGTCGTGAGTCTTGCAAGGGTGGAGCAGATCGGCCTCGATCAGTTCGACGCCGTCTATGTTCCAGGGGGTCATGCTCCGATGCAGGACCTCCTTCACGATCAGCGCCTAGGGCGCGTGCTCAATCACTTCCACAAGACGGGGAAGCCGACTGCTTTGGACTGCCACGGGCCGATCGCCCTCCTGTCTTCTCTCAAGGATCCAGAAGTGTTCACGTCTGGCCTCGTTACGGGCGAGAGGGTGGCGTCGTCACAGGACTGGATCTATTCCGGCTACAAGATGACCGCCTTCAGCAACCGGGAGGAAGAGATGGCCAAGAGTATGTTCGGCGGCGAGATGAAATTCTACCCACAGGACGCTCTCGTGCGCGCAGGAGGAACATACAGCCAGGCTTCGGACGCTTTCGCTCCTCACGTGGTCATAGATCGGGAGCTCATCACAGGACAAAATCCCGCGTCGGCCCTTATGGTTGCCAAGGAGCTTTTAAAGCGACTGAAGTAAGCGGCTGATGGAAAGGCCTGCGGTAATTTCATTGACCGCTGAAGCGTTGTTTTGCTGCCTCCGAAACTGTGTGGAGCGTCAGAGTTTCCTCTGGTCAACGAGATAGCGACCGCTCCGACGTCGGCTATGCGCCCCATTTCAGTCGTAGCGGCGCGCCTTCTTGATGGCTGAAAGCGGACATCGTTAAAGATCGAACGGAATTTTCCTCACCTACCGTTCGTGCGCCTTAGTAATTTCATCCATGCCATACAGCTCAAGCATCAGCATCTGATCGATCACGTCGAGCAAACGCCCGCGCAATGCAGGGTCGTTTTCCGAAGCTGCGTATTCGGCTTTAATGAGGTCTCTTAGCTGGTGGATATCCATATCTCTTCGCTTCGCCCCTTCGCCACCAGCCTCTAGGTCGACTATGACTCTCTCCGCAGCGGCAACTACCAAGCCAGCGACATTGCATTGTGCATCTTCCAGCGCATGCAAGAAGGCAAATGTGTCGGTCTCGAATGCCTTGCTCGTCACGTATGCCTGAGCAAGTCCCATAAACGTCGCGAACCGGTCGGAAGGGATCGAGCGAAACACCCCGGACGCCTCATTTCGCACCTTCGGATCGTCATCATCAAAGTAGCGCAAAAGCTTTCTGACGGCCCGATCCCGATAGGTATCTTCCACGGCAGAGTGAGAGGCAATGTCGGCCGCAAGCCGCCTCGCATCCAGCGATGACCTTTCGAGCGAATCCGCCAGAGCGACGTAACTGGCATCGTTGTAGCTGGCTCGTGTGATGTGCCATGTCGCAACCAGCCGCATGTCCGTATTTCCAAATGTGAGCAGCGTGGAAAGCAGGCGCCTGCCGATGACGGGAACTTGATGAATGATGTACGGTAGGAGAGTGGTTGCCGGATGCGTCATCAAGGGTGACAGCCACACTGGATCGTGGGACGAGCGCGTGGCAACAGCGTTGGCCGCGACCTGGCTGGCAGCGGCCAGCATCCTCGCAGCGGTGGGTGGCACCCAGGATGGCGGGAACTGCAGATTCCCTATGGCCCTCGCGGCGAAGCCGGGCCGCTGCGCATCAGGAGAAACAAGTTCTTCCAGAAGAGTCGCACAGCGATCCTTATCCTCGTTGAACATCGGGGTGAGCGGGCGCGGCATGCAGCAACGCACGCTGATCAACGCTTCGTTAGCAATGCGGTCTTCAAACAGCGACCATGCATCGCGGCGCCGTTCCGGTACATGCCAAAGAACCGCTGAAAGCGCCTCCAGGGCCCAACCGCGAGCCCCATTGAGGCCGCGAATATGCAACTTGCCGCCTCGGTTTAGAAGATCTTCGATCGACACCATTTCCCTGTCGGCATGGTCGGTATCGACATCGACATTGTCCGACGCCTCCCCATTCGGGATGTACCAGACCAAGACATCCCAGCATGATTGCGATCTGCCCAGTTCGGGATGGCGCTCGAACAGCCGGGCTATACCATCACCATAAGGCTTGCCTTCGCGAGCATGAGCATTGAGCACCGCTGCTTGCAACGGCTCCAATGCAACGGATTCCGCTTCGGCCAGTCCCCAAAGAAGCTGCTGCACATAAGCAGGATTTGCGTCGGCGGGGATGCGCAGTTGCAGCCCGGCGAATCGCTCTGGGCTTTCTTTCGCGAGTTGCTGCAACACCTGGGCGAGCTGTCGCGCGCCGCCGGTAGCCGAGCCGTTTCCATAGTGCCGCTCTTCGTCACTGTGATGGACACGCATGGCGGACAGCCATTGCTCGTCGGTCATATGGACGGCAGTGTCTTTGGCAATCGGCGATTCAATCGCGTAGGCCTCGACATGGGAGGGCTCTACAACCTTGTCGCCCCGGAATTTTCGCCGCAGTTCATCTAACCGAGCTGCTGCCCTGGAGCTAAGCAAATCCCTCCCGATGGTTTCGAGAATGCAGAATTGCTTGTAGCCTGACCATCTCAACTGACGGACGATATTCTTGGGCTGTGTCCATATCGTCTCCCGCTCTCCAGCTTTGTGCTCCTGCGCGGCTTGGATCGCGAAATCCAATTCGGGCCAATATGCGAGGATCGTCTGTTCCACTGCGGCGCGTTCCGGATCGCCGAGATAGGGAAGCGCCGCCCTCGCCGCGTCGGCAAATGAGCGCCAATCCGCGCCCGTCCATCCCGCCTCAAAGACTATAGGATACGCCAGCAAAGGCAGCAGCTCATTCGCCAGGACCTGCGGATTCGCGGCGATAGTCTCAAGATACAGATGGGCCGCAGCCTCGTGACTTTGCGGATCGATACGGCGCAGTATCAGTCGAGCCTGCTCGGGATTGTCACTGGCCACCTTTTGCAGGGCGGCACGCACCAATTGCAGATACTGGTCGCTGCCGAAATTGTGGCCGGAGTAGGCGCGATGGCGAAAGTTGGAATCGTATTCACCCGCGCCCACCTTTAGGGCAATCCGCTGAAATGTTTTCGCTAGCGCGTCTATCGACCCATCGAGCAGCGCCAGGGGCGACTTCTTTGCCAGTTCGCCAAGTGAGTGCAGGTCGATATCCTGTATTTCGTCCCGGTCGAACGGGTTGCCATTTGGGTGTTCGTCAAACCATGCGTCGAAATAGGCCTTTAGTATCGCTGCTGCGCCGTCGCTGCTTCCTCCGGCGGTCCACGTGGCGATCAGAAGCTCGCGACGAAAATTTCCCTTCCGCTCGAACAAACCGGGCGGACGGGAGTGAACGACGCGCGTACATAGATCGATCAGCGCCTGATCCGGTCCCTGACGGCGCACATAGCCGAACCAGTCCAGGAGTTCAGCACCTTTGTTTCGATCGCCGTTCCACCATGCGTCCAGCACCTGCGCGATAGGCTGTGGCCGAGAACCGGCAATATTTGACAGCCACCAGAGAATGGCCTTTTTGCGGATTTCAACCGTGCTGCGGAGCTGGGCAGCCAGCCAGCCATTTTGATTGAGCACGTCGAACCAACCTGCCGTTCCCTGAATGGCCGTGCGGACCAGCAAGGGAAACTGTTGGGACGACACGTCGAGCTCAAGTATGAGGTCGCGTTCTTGCTCGGTAGGCGAAGAAAGAGCTGCCAGCCATTGGGCGACGGCGATCTTAATATGGAAGCGCACATCCCCCGAGGCAATGACTTGAGCGAGTTCGCGGACGTAGCGCACATAATCGCTTTGGCGCATGTGTTCGAGAATCTGACGTACCTGTGTTCGCCGGAACAAATGCTGTTCGGTCGAGGCTAGTAGATCCAGCAGGCTTTGCTGCCGCGCAGAAAATGCACGCGCGAAGACATAGTCGAAGAAGCTTTCATGGAAAAAATTCAATGTGCCCCGCGAGCGGATCACAAGATGTTCTGAGGTCAGAATCTCGACTGCTCGGGAGAATCCGTCGAGTATGGTATGAGGAGCATCTAACCGTTGCCGTGCGCTCATCCAATCGGCAAGTGACGTGAGCGGGGTCATCAGTGCCCAACTGACCTGGTCGCGGTTCTGAGCGATCAATCGCTCCTTTCGCTGCAGGAGTTTCGCGAAAAGGTCGTTGCGATTGCCGAACTGGGTATCGCCATCGATCGCTATTTCGGCGAAGACCGCCAAGTTAAGGGGAAGCCTCAAGAGCTCCTTCTGGCTAGCATCGAGGGTATCCGGACCTACGCCAAGGCTGGCGACCACTGGCGCAACGTCAGTGCTCCAGTCGAGGAGTGGTACATCGACCTGCGCCACATCGCTGGACTGCCTTAGCTGTTTGATCCGCTCGTCGCTCTCAATGTCGAAAGCGCGGCACACCAGGACGATCCGCACCGACCCGTAGTGCCGGGCCTCGTCGACCATCCCCAAGACGGCGTTTTTTGCCGCGCCGTTTCGACCTGATACCTCGCTGACGGCGTCGATCTGGTCGATGAGCAGAACCGTCCGATCGTCGGGAGACAGACCCTTTAGCACCGTAACCGGACTATCTTCACGCCCGAGAATTGTGCGTCCGAAATCCCGCGGTGATCGGCAGTCGAGATGCTGATCGATGCGAAGGGCCAGATGAAGAATGCTGGCATCGGTCAGCTTTTCGATAATGTCACGTACGACACCGGATTTGCCGGATCCCGCGACGCCGCTCAGCAAGACTACGCTTGGGCCAGCCTGGCTATCCAGCAGGGACATGACCTCGTCAGAATAGGTTCGGGCGACGACATGTCCGTGCGCGCCGAACGGCGCATAGCTGTCCAAATAGGCGTTGGTCTCGTCAGCCAGCGTTTGGCGCAAGGTCGGATCGAGCGACCATTCCTTGATCCGCAACTTGGCGACAGCGGCCATGTCCGCGCGAATGATCTCCGTCGTCAGAACTCTGTTAAGCCTCGCTTCGAGGTATCCCCTGAGCGCCGGGTACACCTCTGCTGGCTCACAATCGAACAAAAGAGAGCCGAACGTTTCGATGGCAGAGGTGATTTCGGATTCCGGCATGACACGGAAATCGCAACGGCGAAGCCAATTAAAGGACACTTCGGGCGTGACACCGACAGTCGTATGAAAGCTCTTGAATTTCTCTTGTGATCCTTTCGGCAGTGCGCCTTCGAAATCGGCAAAATCGCTGGCGTAGGAGGCTTTGCTGGCAAGGTCGAGTAGGTCCGCTGGCGGGCTTTGCGAAACGAATACGCAGCGATCCCGATCATTTGCTCGGAGCCTGTCCGCAAAGGCAGAAAGCACGCCCTCCTGCTCTAGCGCGCGGATGGTCCAATTCTGACCTGGGGCGTTGATCTTGGTCTGGTGCCAGGCGATATGGGGCCCGTAATTGACCGCAAATTCGAAGCCTTTGAATGCAGCGCTGATGCCTTCGAGACGCATGGAGCGCGCCTTGGCATTGAGAACCTCCAGTAGTTGAAGAACAGCCCATCGCGCTTCGTAGGCATTACCGAATTTATCTGCGATCCCGCCCCCGAACACCTATCCCCCCATAAGCCGTGCCATCACGGAATCGGCTGTACTACTGATTGAGGCATGCGGCCTCGTTTCCTGTCGTTTTCTATTTCTGAATTCCTTTAACTGCAATGTTGAAGAGGCAGATTTTGCTTGATCAAGCAGACCCGAACGGCAGCTTACCGCCGATCGCTTTCCAAAAACCGACAGTCAGCACACGGCCCCATTTCAGTCATTAATCGCGGGGCCCCAGCCAATTTGCCGAGCCACCTTCGAACAGGACGGATGGCCCAAGGAACTGGGGCTGGGATGGCTCAACTTATTGAGAAGACGCCACTTTTTAACGCAGGAGATAGTCGCTAATTTGGATCGAAAAATCGGCCAAAAACGACTTGCCTGGGGACCTTGGATTCTCACATGATTTCAATGGCTTAGTGGAAAGACCTTGAAATTCCCTCTGTTTTCCCATCGCGAGCGACCATGGATGCCACCTTTGTGCCCTGGCTTTGGGCATCAGTCAACCAAAGGGCCGAGCGGCAATAATTTCCGCTATCCGGACCTTGCTACAGCGAAAATGCGCTCGACAGATCTGCGTCCCATTCAAGCCGGCAGATTGCCCTGTGCCATTTCATAAGGGCAAGCGGTAGTGCCGACAATGAACGATCATGGCAAGAGCCAGAAGCCACCACCTTGATTGAGAATATTCTTAGTCATCAAGGTACCTGTAAGTGCAGCTATTACTCTAAGGACGCCCAAATCGCGGAAAGTCTGAATCCGAGCAAGGTAGGTTGACTAGGTTTACTTTGGAGTATTTGGTTTAACCAAGGAGCTTGGGAGGGGCGCAAGTGATCGATGATTTAGCGGTAGCGAAAGCTGCCTCGTTCTTCGTTGTCAAAAAGAGGATATCAGCGAAGGCCGTAGAGGCGCTTTTCGTGACGCTTCGAGCGAACTACGATGTCTCTGCTCACAATATCTTCAAACACACTCGCAAAGTCCAAGGGACCGCGCGCTGGTCCGCGATCTGTTTCACCTATCAGGCGCCGCCATCGTTCTTGGTCTCGACGACGGATGTCAGAGAAACCCTATGCGGCTATCTGCTACTTGTCGAGTATCAGAGCCACGCCGCTGTTTTTGCGTCACGTATAAGCCTGCCGACATCCTTTAAAACCGCACACTTTTCACCTGTTCCCGTGGAGCGCGTGGAGGGTGCGATCGCCAAAGGTGACGCCGTATTCCAGCGCATGCGTATGCGGAATATGTCAGTCTCGCAGTTTGCGATGCGCAACAAAACGCTGGAAGCGCCAAATCTGGCGACTGTAGTCGGACCAGCAGGCAGTCGCAGATATGCGCTGCAGACCTACACAGTTACGGTGAACGGTACGCACAGCACGGCCACGCCTAACACAGGGCGGATCGCCGTGCGGTCGGACCGAGTGGGGCTCGATGAGTTGATCGATTTCGCCGAAGATGTCCTTGATGCAGTTCGTCTTGATCCTGTAGATGTCTCTTCATTCATTAGATCCTTTGCAAGACCGGTATCGCTACCCGACGCCCTTAACTCATCCGAACCGATCACAATGGCCATCGACACGAGCGCGCTTGTTGATGCCGTGACCGGCGCGGAGGCAACGGTCCGGCTCATACATGCTGGAGACAATCCCGTCGAGCTAACCACCGCTGAATTGAACGCGCTGATCGCTCAACTTGACGTACCGCTGGACATCGTCGGTGATGCTCGCGTTCGTGAGGCACGGGTTTCAGGCACCAACATTGAATCAGCGTTGATCAGCCTGAATAAGAGTCGGATTTCCCTTAGGTCACTATCGCTATCACCAGCCGCAGATGTCGAGGTGGAAAGTCTAAGCATGCCGCTCGGTGAAGACCCGGAGCGACGATCCCTTCAACGATACCTAGATGAAACCGATGCCTTGATTGTTCTGTTCGACGATTTTCAACTTGCCTACATCAATGGTCAAGTATTCCGTGACGAGGGGATGCAGGGCGGTGGCACTGCGTTTCTACGCTACCTGCATCCGAACGATGCGCTCTCTGGCGTGACAAGCGAAAAAGGTAACTTCGCCGCCGCACAAGTTTCGTTTGAAGCTACGTCGTCTTTTGGGGCGATAGTCGATCACATTGCCGCCGCTGACGAGATCCTCATCTGTGATGACCTTGGCGACGAGTGGGCGGATTTCATCGGAATACGTGAGAACGATGGCGTTACGCAGGTGAGCTTCTACCATGCCAAGCACGGCGACCTGTCGTTGGGGGCTGGTCCCTTCCACATAGCCGTGAGCCAAGCGATCAAAAACCTGGCGAATATGTCGTTTCCCGAAGAGCGGATGGCAGCAAAGGTGTTGGGATGGGGCAATACTTATAATGCGCCGGGGCACGCGACTCAGATCCCGCGAACTATACGCTCGAACGCGCCAGACCTTCTGAATGCTGTGGCAAGGGCGAGGAACGCTCCTGAAGCGCTACGCCGCGCGACGATCGTTACTTCGTCGCTCAGCAAGCAGGCAGTGGAACAAGCGTTCGCCGAAATTCAGACCGGGCAGCCACCGCCGCCATCATTCGTTCAGCTTTACTGGCTGCTGCAGTCGTTCTTCTCAGCGTGTACTGAGGTTGGTGCGACGGGTTCGATCGTATGCCGGCCCTGACAGTCAACCGCCTAATTGTTGAATTATTACTACGCGACTTTTCGGGCCCTAGCGTTTCTTAAGTCATGCGAAAACCTTTTGATCGTCACTAAGGGACTAAATGTAATGTGTTGCATTACACATTACATTATGGCATACGCGGCTAATCATTTGAAGGGTTAGCACCATGGCCAGTGAGCCGATCCATCCGGGTCAATATGTCCGAACGACCTATCTGATCCCCCGCAAGATCAGCGTCACCGACGCGGCGAAACTAATCGGCATCAGCCGTCCTGGTGTATCGAATTTCTTGAACGGGAAGGTTTCGACCACTCCCGAGATGGCGGCGCGGATCGAGACGGCATTTGGTATGCCTGCCGCGACTCTCTTAGAGATGCAAGCCGCCTTTGATGCGCACGGGACGAAAACGAAGCCGGCACCAACAAGCGCTAAGGCATATGTGCCCCCGTTCCTGAGCTTCAAGGCCAACGATGTCACCGATTGGGTCGATCACAACATTCCAGCAAGATCTCGACTATCGGTGTTTCTGAGAACGTTGGTGAATTCCACGGGGGGCAGGCTCGAAAAGGTCGACTTCCCCGGCAACGACGATGCGGAGCGCGCCGGCTGGGACGGTTGGACGGAAGCGAAGGATGGAACGCCGTGGATCCCGGCTGGAGCCGCGGGTTGGGAGTTCGGCGTCAACGAAGACCCGAAGTCCAAGGCCGACGGCGACTTCGCCAAGAGCGTGAAGGCCTACAAGCGAAAAGCTGAGCGCGATCAGATCACGTTCGTTTTCGTCACGCCACGCAGGTGGCCGGGGAAAGCGAAATGGATCGCCGATATGAAGGCCAAAAAGCAGTGGAAGGATGTCCGGGCGTACGACGCAAGCGACCTTGAGCAATGGATGGAGCAGTCGCTTGCTGGCCAGGCATGGTTTGCCAACGAAACGGAACGCCCATCGCAAGGTGTCCGGTCACTCGACAAATGTTGGAGCGATTGGGCCAATGTCGCAAAACCTCCGTTGGACGGCAGTCTGTTCAAAACTGCGATCAGTATCGCACGGGACAAATTTAAGAGCTTTCTCGATCAGCCTGCGTCGGAGCCAATGGTTATTGCCGGCGACTCCGTGGAGGAGGCGTTGGGCTTTTTAAGTCAGTTGTTCTCCGATCCCGAGTTTACCGAGGCTCGTGATCGCGCGCTAGTGTTTGACCAGGTGGGTGTCTTACCCAAACTGGCGCAGGGGTCGAAGGACTTCGTCGCAGTCATTCATTCACGCGACGTGGAGCGCGAGCTGGGGCCATATTCCAATGCACTTCGATCGATCGTCCTTTATCCGCGCAACGCCACGAATTCAGAACCCCACGTCATCCTTGAGCCGCTTGGCTACGAGCCATTCCAGGTGGGTCTGGAGGCGATGGGGTATGACCGCGACGACATTACGAAACATGCAAATGCGTCCGGCCGTTCGTTAACGGTCCTTCGGCGCCAGCTCTCCAATGTCGAAGCCATCCGAACGCCGGAGTGGGCTGCAGACAACAAGATCGCGTCTTCTTTGGTGCCGCTGATGCTCGTCGGTGCATGGAATGCCGACAACGAGTCAGACCAGATTGCCCTAAGTTTGGTGGCAGGCGACTTACCTTACGAAGAACTGGAACGCCGCATTCTGGAACTGCTGGCACTCAATGATGCCCCGATGTGGTCCATCGGTGGCTATCGCGGGGTTATTTCAAAAATCGATGCGCTATTTGCGATCGCCAAGGTGATCACCCTGGCCGACCTTAAGCGGTACCTCGACTTGGCCAAGGTGGTATTGAGTGAGGACGATCCGGCGCTTGATCTACCTGAAAAAGAGCGTTGGGCGGCGGCGTCGCATGGAAAGCAGCGTGAGTTTTCGTCGGCGCTGCGCGAGGGTATTTCGGAGACGTTGGTGTTGCTGGCCGTTCATGGCAATCACCTCTTCAAGACGCGCCTCGGCTTCGACGGCGAAGTTGCCGCGTCAAGGCTTGTGACGGAGCTGCTGGAGCCGCTTTCGAAGCGGAAAATAGAAGCCAACGAACGTGACATGCCGTTGTATGCAGAAGCTGCTCCTGACACGTTCCTGAAGATTTTCGAGCGTGACCTGAAGACGGAACAACCGGCGTCAATATCGATCCTCAAGCCGGTCGAGGCGGGGCTGTTCGGATTCCATTGCTCGCGCGTCGGGCTGTTGTGGGCATTGGAAGGCTTGGCTTGGAACCCCGCTACACTGGCGCGCGCGGTGCTAATCCTTGGCCGACTGGCCTGCGTTGAAATCAACGACAACCATGGGAACAAGCCGATCGCGTCGTTGGAAGCAATCTTTCGCGCATGGATGCCCCAGACCGCGGCCGACCACAATCAGCGCCTGAAAGCGATCACGTTACTTTTGGAGAAGTTTCCGTCGGTCGGTTGGAAAGTCTGCGTCGACCAGTTCGGCCATTACGGCAATAGCGTAGGCGATTACAGCCACAAGCCAAAATGGCGTCCTGACGGCTACGGTTTTGGTGAGCCGTTCAAGTTCATGTCACCCATTCACGCGTTCGTTCGCGAGATGGTCGAGGTGTCGCTTTCCCGTCCGACCTATTCGGCAGATATGCTGTGCGACCTCGTCGAACGGCTGCATGGTCTTGCGGATAAGGATCAGGAGCGTGTCTGGAAGAACATTGAAGCATGGAAGGGGAGCGCGTCCGATCCGGACATTGCGAAGGTGCGCGAAAAAATTCGGGTCACCGTTTTGTCGCGCCGTGGGCGCAGGAGAGCCAAAGATGAGAATTTCGCGACTTTGACCAAGACGGCAAAGGCTGTCTACGCCACCATGGAGCCGACCGACCTAGCCAACAGGTATGAATGGCTTTTCAGCCAGTCGTGGGTCGAGGAGTCTGCCGATGAACTGGATGATGATGAGCTGGATTTCCGCAAACGCGAGGAGCGCGTCGAACAGCTTCGAGTAGCTGCCTTGACGGACGTTTTTACCCAGCAAGGTATGGATGGGATATTCGCGCTTGCGGATCAGGGGAAAGCGCAAAGTCAAATCGGATGGCATCTTATCCGCAGCGTCCTCGGCGGCGACGAGAAGCACAAGTTGATCGTGGAGGCGCTCCAGCCGGGATCGAACGGTTTATCGGCAGAGAGGAGGAACCTGATTTTCGGTGCGTTGCGCGCCATGACGATCGATGACCGGGCCGTCTTCTTTGCAACGGTCATGTCGTCGCTATCGGAGGACGACATGCTCAGGCTCTTGCTGCTATCACCTTTCAATTCGGGAACGTGGGAAATTGTCGATACGCTTTCTGAAACCGGACAGGAGGGCTACTGGCAGGCCGTAAATCCGGAGTGGATTTTCGAGCCTGAAGGGGAGAACAACAAAGCGGTCGAGCGCATGCTGAAAGCTGAAAGGCCGCGCGCTGCTTTCGCTGCGGTCCACTTTAAGCTTGAAGCAATCAGCCCGTCACTCCTCTACCGGATGCTGTCCGGCATAGCCCAGGATGGCAAGGACAAGTCGGGCGAGTATCAGCTACAGGAGTACGACATCAAAAAAGCGTTCTCGCTGCTTGATCGCAATGCCGATGTGACGCTCGAGGAAAAGGCAGGACTGGAGTTCGCGTATATCGAGGTCTTGTCCCGCGCCTTCGGTAACGAAACACAGCACATCCCGAACCTTGAGCGATACATTGAGACGCACCCGGAAATGTATGTGCAGGCGCTAGTCTGGGCCTATCGCCGGAACGACGGTCAGGAAGACCCGGAGAAATTCCGCACTCCAGAGGGGCGAAAAGACTTGGCGATGAGGGGGTATCGACTCCTTGAAGGCATCGAACGAATACCGGGTTACGACAAGATGGGCTTCCTAAAAAAGGAGAACCTAGCAAGGTGGGTGAGCGAGGTTCGCAAGCTTGCGGTTGAACTAGACCGATTGGCAGTCTGTGACATCTGCCTTGGCAAGCTATTTTCAAGCGCCCCTGCCGATGCTGACGGAAACTGGCCGTGCGAGCCTGTTCGCGATGTTATGGAAGAGCTGCAGTCCGAGGAGATATCTCGTGGGGCGCACACAGGTCTTTACAACGCACGCGGCGTTCATTGGCGCGGCGAAGGTGGCGGTCAAGAACGCGAGCTGGCGGAGAAATACAGTAAATGGGCCGAGGCAATCCAGTTCAGCCACCCTTTCGTGTCGTCAACATTGCTGATGGGCATGGTGAACACCTACCAGCAGGAAGCTGACCGGGAAGACAATGAAGCGGGTATCCGTCGACGTCTGCGTCACTGACTGATATACTAGCTGACCTTGCCAGACACCCATCATAATTGGGCGGACCTGAGGTCTGCGAAAGGCCGCTACCGCTCTCACTTCATGAGGGGTATGGCCGCCTATGGCTTGCTTCAGACAAGACGCAGGTGTTCACGGACAAATCCGAGACTTCCTTTACTGCACCGCCCCTTGAATATACGTTTCACGTTGAGGGTCTGGGGGCAGGAACTCATATCAATGGTCAGGGAAAGTCCGCGAGCACATCACATGGCCGACAATGACCGGATGCCTGCTGAGGCTGCAAGCGATACCGTCCGCGCCGAAATTCTTGCTCATGCTGCCAACGGCTCGTTGCTGCATGCGATCTTCTACGATTATGGACGGCGCTGTCTCGATGACAGTGATCCGACGATCGAGACGCTCAGCGATCTTCATAATAGCGGCGAGATCGATCTTCTTGGCCTGGTGACCCGCGACTCCATCCAGGCGTTTCAGGGCCAGATCTTCTGGCGCGGCCAGCACGTCTACCGCGCATTGATCAGCCGTCTTCAAGCACCCGCCGAAACGCTTCTGAATGTTGTCCAGACTCTCATTGAAGCCGCGGGGCAGGACATGGCCGCCGGCATGCCGGTCGAGGAATTCTCGAAATGGTGTGGATCAGAACGGTCGCGGCCGACTGAACTGCTGGGCCTTATTGATCGCAAGGTTCCGCACGCAGATCGCTTTCTGACCATTGCGATCAAGCAAGGCGTAGCTGTTAACCGGCCCTATTTCCTCGATCGGGCCTATGGATTTCTCACGAGCGGGAGCGAGACCGAGAAGCAGGCCGCGATCAATGCGCTTGGCCAGATCGCATGCCAAAATGATAGAGAGTGGAATCGCCTTATTGCGGCGTTTTCGGACCTTGTGAGTGCCGACGACGCAATTCGTTCGCCGTTGATCACTGCCGTGGCGCGGCTTTTGAAGGACGCTCCACCTGGTCGACGGAACGAATTGACCGGACTGACGGTCGCAGCGATGGAGCAGTATGGCGACTATTCGCTTGATACGGCGGCGCGCACGCTTGCCTTCGATCTCGAACATCTGCCGGAAGAGTTGATCGATGTCCTGCTCGAGGCCTTGCTGGCCATCAATGCTTCTAACAAAGGGACGGTCGAGATGCTTGATCTGGCCCTGACGAAGCTGGTGCAGAAAGGTAACGCCGACCGCGCTCGTCGCTATCTCGACCACGTCCTGCGCCGCGAGGAGGACCGGATCGAATTCGAGCAGCTCGATTCACTCAGCTACACGCTGCGCGACGCCGGCGAGCAGGTTTTGGACGACTGGGTTGTCGCTTGGCTGCTGGATGGAGATTATGAACTCTGCCGCGCGATGAACGACGCGCTGTTCGGTGCCGGGTCAGACGAATTCATCTTCCGGATCGACTTTGCGCGGTTTTCGCTCACGGATGCTGATTATGCTTATTTGGCACGCAAGGCGATCGCCACCTTCTTCCTGAAACAGAGCATCATGACGTCGCTGCTCGTGTCGCTGTTGCGCACTGCGCCGGTCGAAGCCACAGAGGAGATCGTCGATCTGCTCGTCGATCCCATTCTCATCAACTATGCTAAAATCACGGACGACTATCTCAAGCCGATTTCGGAAGATGGCAGCGATCCGGCGCAAGCGGCCGTGCAGCGGGCGCTCGAGGGGCAGCAGGCCTATCTCGAAGGCCTTAGCTCGATAGGGAAGGTGCCGGAACTCCATCCATCAGAGCGCGAACGACAGCTAGAATGGCAGCGGCATTCGGATAGCATGGCCGAAGCCTGGCAGGCGGCCAAGAAGAAATCGATCTTCGCCCAGATCGCGACGGAATCACTCATACTGTACGGAACCCGCTCGGTATCTTGGTTCGGGGACCATACGGACGAGCGGCGGCGGATCGAAACCGCCATGAAGAGCATCAGCCATTCCTTCGAGATGCCACGGGTCGAAATCGTCGATCCGATGGGACTGCAGATGATGCTGCTTCGCTTCCGAGGGGAAGTCCGCCCGCAATGAAGCTGATTTTCCGCCAGTACCTTGCATCGTTACGCGAACGCCGTGAACTAGACGCGGTGCTACCCGACCTGCTGAGCGAGCTAGGCTATACGGTGATTTCGCGGCCTTCGATCGGCACGCGGCAGTATGGTGTTGACGTCGCAGCCCTCAGCCCGCCGGACAGCGGAGGCAAGCGCAAACTTTACTTGTTTTCGCTGAAGCAAGGGGATCTAACTCGGGCCGACTGGGACGGCACTCCGCAGGCGCTACGCAGCTCGATTAACGAGATTATCGACGTCTATATTCCGACGCGTGTTGCCAACACCTATCGCAAGTATGATGTGGTAATCTGCCTCTGCTTTGGCGGTGATGTGCAGGAAGCGGTCCGCGACAATATGACGAATTTCACCAATGGGCTGACGCGCAAGGGTCTGTCCTTCGATGAGTGGAACGGTGACTACCTGGCTGGCCTCCTCGTCGACGGCGTGCTGCGCGAGCAACTCGTCCGCCCGGAGCTGCGTACGCATTTCCAGAAAGCAGTCGCGATGGTCGACGAGCCAGAGGTGGCATTTACTCATTTCGCCGCACTCATCCGCGGCATCTGCGCGACCATCGGAACGACCTCCAAGCAGCGCACCACGATTTTGCGCCAGCTCTCGATCTGTCTATGGGTTTTCTTCGTCTGGGCGCGCGACACGCGAAACATCGAAGCACCTTACCGGGCAAGCGAGCGTGCGCTTCTGCATGCCTGGCAGCTCGTCCATGAAGATATCGCCCAGACGGGCAAGGCAAGCGATGAGGTCGGGATCGCCTATGCTGACCTGGCCGATCTGCATTTCACGATCTGGGATGCTTTGATCGGCGAGAAGATTCTGCCGTTCGTTGATAAGCAACATGCTATATCGGTTGCCGTCAATTCGGCGGCGTCCGGCGACGTCAATCTAAAGCTGTTTGAGAACCTGGGCCGAGTGGCTATGCGAGGCCTCTGGCACCTCTGGTCCAAGTCGGGGGCGGCGCTTCTGCCTGAGGTCCGTTCGGACTGGGAGTTGCCGGAAGCCACCGAGCTGGCCCAGCAGACTGTTCTGCTGATCCGCAACAATCCCATCCTCCTAAGCCCGATCACAGATGAGCAGGTCGTTGATGTGGGCGTGACTCTGCTTTTTCTGTCGATGCTGGAACAATGGAACCAGGCGGCATGCAACTACGCGGAGGCGGTGATAGAGCGGATCACCTTGGCTTATCGGACACACAATCGATATCCTACAATCCACAGCGACTATCGCACTATCATCGGTCATCCGCACGAGCGTACCGACGAATTTAGGCAAGCGCAGACCAAAGGGAGCACCCTAATCCCGCTCCTCGCTCTTTGGGCTGCGTCTCTTGGCGGCGCGAGGAGCGCGGCGCATCTGGCGCAATTTACGACGAAATTCATGAGCCATTGTAACGCTCAGTTCTGGATCGCGGATGCGGATACAGAGGATCGCATTTATGTCGGCGACACGCAGCACGGTGCTTCGCTCGGCGGGCTGCCGATCACAGAGGACGGCGCCGAGCTGATGCGCATTCTTGAAGCCGAGTGTTCGCCGTCCGAGCCCTTCCTCCAGCTTTCTGCTATTCGGCTTGGTCATTGGCCGATCCTTGCGCTGGCATGCCGTCACTATCGCCTGCCATTGCCGCCTGACCTATGGATGGGGCTCATGAAGCAATTGCGCGCAAACAACGGATTGATAGAAACGGTGCCCGCCCAAAGGACGAAAAGGAAACGTCAGCCACGGGCGCAGCCATCTCGCCGGAAATAATTTCCGCCACGTCACCCCTTGAACACCTTCTCGCGGTGGTACTGCAGAAACTGCGAATGCGGCCGATCGTCCGCGCGAGCCGGCACAAGCAGGCGTCGCTCCGGATTGATGAGCCGCGTGATGGTATCAGGAACGGCGCCACCCGCAATCAAAAGGGTGTAGTCGTCATCGACGGAGATCAGGCCGCGATCGAACATCCAGTGCACGGTTCCGGACAACGCGAGGCCGTTACGAACACTATCCGGCCCGCAATCTGCGACCGGACGAATATGGGCGGCCTGCACTTCCGAGCGCCCGCCGCCATTGATCAGCTTCAGGCCGGTGACGGAGCAGGTATCTTGGTAGGCTGACTTGATCGCCACGGAAAACGCCCGGTCCCGGAAGGGACGCTGC
Organism: Neorhizobium populisoli; assembly: GCF_019430945.1. GTDB lineage: Bacteria > Pseudomonadota > Alphaproteobacteria > Rhizobiales > Rhizobiaceae > Neorhizobium > Neorhizobium populisoli. The sequence goes on from NZ_JAHYCB010000002.1 coordinate 203,341, forward strand.
AGGACTTGGGACACGATCCGTCGGTCGATGCTGTCGATCTCGAAGGGCATCTGTGGATTGTCGCAAAAGCCGAGGCGCGCCTCCTCAGCCGGATCAGGCGCAGGGCGTTCCCGATCCCGCTTGCCCAGTACATGTGCGAAACCAGCGGCGAGGATCAGGTCATATTCTTCATCTGAGATGTTGCGAACAGCGCGCCCGAAGGCGCCCTTGTTCGTAGAGCCGTCCTCCTTGCGCAGGCCGTCCTCATAATAGTGGTCCCCGTCCTTGAAGGGTACGGCATGATTGAAGGGAAGGAAGTCGTCAATCAGCGCATAGAAGTGGTCGGCCTTCGACGAATCTCCGATGATGTTGGTGATCCTGGCTGTCGCGAAATATGCCTGCTTGCCGCCCGTTTTCATCAGATGGCCGCTCGGCCGTCGTGGCTCGTAGTAGACGATCCAGTCTCCCCGCGCAGCCTCGATCTGACGCAGATAGGTGCGCGGGAAGTGGTAGCGCTGCTCCGGAAGATCGTCGTAGGTCGGATTGACTTTTGTCGTCAGGACCGCTTTTGACATCGTGGTACCTCTATGAACTGTCTAGGTGTTACCAGTTCGGCGGGTCTGCGAAAACATGCACGGGCGCGCAAGGTAGCGCGCCCTGTGGTTGTGTTTTTTTACTTTGGCCGATTCGAAGTAAGAAAAATTTTTATGCGCCAAAAATGAAATAAAACAAGTATAATATCACGAAATATTTTCAAATCGCGAAGTAAAAACTGGATATGCAACTTTTGGTGCGCCTTGAGTTACTTGCGAATTCAAGGGATAATTTACATATCAATTGCGCAGGTGCAGTTGATGCTTTTGCAACACGCAAGGATCTTTGACATGACGAAGAAAACGAACGAAGCGGCATCCGGCCGCTTTGACTACGACGCGCTCAACATCGGCGCGCAGAGCAAGAGAGCGTTGGAAACGACAGCCTCCAACATTCAGGCTTTGGGACGCCGCTCCACGGAGCAGGCGTTCGAGCTGGGCGACCTGCTGGAGCAGGCGTCCACACTCGTTGAGCCGGGTACTTTCGAGAAATGGGTATCGCAGCGATGCGACATCTCCTCGAAGACCGCGCGCAACTATCGGGCTGTTGCTCGCAATCTCGCTCCGTACCGTACGCGTGCGGTCGAGCTGGCCGTCAGCCCCACGGTTCTTTTTCATCTGGCGTCCGCGCCGGACGAAAAAGTTGAGGCTGCCCTGGCCTTTGCAAAGGAGAACGACGGCATTCGCGTCAGTGAGGTGAAAGCTCTGCTGACGGACGGTTCCGAAGCAGTCTCCGAAGAGGTCACCGCAACGGAGCTTCCCGACGTCGGCGGTCTGTCCGGGCTGCGGGCGCTGATCGACCTCAAGACGAAAAGCGGTCTTGCCGCTTTCGTTGAGAATGCGGCAATACTTGCCACGACTGTCGAGGACATTCTCGAACGCAAACCTCGGGGCAAGCGTCTTCAGAAGAAAGCACTCGTTCCAGTGCTTGAGCCCTTGGGCCGACTTGCCAAGCGCAGCCTGGGCAACGTCCTACTTCTCGATGCGCCAGGCGACATCGACGTCCGTAAGCTCTCCGCGACTGAGCTTGCCCCCGGAAGCCGCTGGCACAGAGTGTTCGAGACGCTCGATGACGTGGGCGATCGCGAAGCTTGGCCTGAGGCCAAGGAACTCGAACTGTGGCTAAGCCAGGAGCTGCTGCCGCTCCTCGATTGGGCAACCTCGAGAGCGAAGCAGCCTGAGTGGCCGCTCGAGGCCGCTGTTGCCTCGAACTCACCCGACCAGGTCATGCGCCGTGGGTTGGAGGCGCTGGGTGGCGTCGTGCGGGTTGACGCGCCGAGGCTCGATGCGTCCGAGGACGAGGATGAAACGCTCGAGGACTACGTACCGCCGGCGATGTTCACCCGGAGGGGTGGAGCATCTGAGACCGCCGGTTCCAACGTCCTTTCTTTCGGTTCGACCGAAGGGCTGCCTGGACTAAGGAAGCCAAAGGCGCTCACGCGCAAACCCGCCGAGGCGTCGGCGGACTGAACATAAGAAAGGGGCTTTCGAGCCCCTTTCTTGATTCCGGCTATTCGCGTGCGGATGTGCTCATGGCAAACTCACCGCGATTTACTGCTCGTTCGTTCACCATCGTGCGGGATTCGAATTCGGACGTGAGCCCGCCGTTAACCGCGTTCAGGATCTGTTCTCATTCTTCGCTTCCAGGGTGCTTGAGATCCGGTCCGGGTCCTGTCAGGACTGGGTGGCTCCACGAGATGGAGCAAGCGGCCCAAGCCGGTGCTGGAACACCGACAAGGGCCTGACCCTCAAGCCTTGTTGAAGAAGGAATCGGGCTGTGACTATTCATACTGCCAAGACCCCAGCCGGGGAAGTTCTGCGCGCCGCGTCAGCGGCATCCTCCAGCATGTCTTTTGCCGCCGGCTCGGCGTCGCGCCGCCACTTCGGCGAGCGCTTCGCTCTCCAGGCTGAACCGCCGGCGCTGCGCCGCCACCCGCATCTGGTGCGTTATCCGGACGTCGAGGCCGACTTCGACGTGCTGATCGACAGAGCCATCGCCGTGATCGCTGATGGGGAGCCGGTCGAGGACGAAATCCTCGGCCACTACGTCAATGTCGCCTCGCTCGTGCGCGCCGTGTCCTTCCGCGAGGGAAAGCTGCTGGAGCAGGCCGTTGAGCGGCTAGCCAAGGCTAATCCGAATATCCTCGTGCTGATGCAGTCGATCAAGCTGCCGCTGGTAAAGGCGGCCATTGAAGCGGTTGCCGGCAATCACTGGCGCCAGCTTGAAGGCGTCCGGCTTGACTGCGAGGCGCCGGCCAAAGGCAGCTACACGCCGGACCTGATCATCGTGAACCGCGCCAAGCGCGCCGCCTTCGTGTTGGACCTGAAGCGCTCGCTCGCGTCCTACGGCGACACCAGCCGGCTCGAAGAGCTGAAGCTCAAGATGCTGGCATCGGCCATGGTGCTGCCGGACTGGCTCTACAAAACGCAGAAGCGGCTAATGGTCGAGACGGTCGGTGTCGCGATCATCGATGGCGCCAGCCGTCCGAGCGATCATACGGCGGGTGTCTGGGCGCTCTCGGAGATCGACGATCTTCTGGAGATCGATGGCGCCGCGGCTTGCATGGCGGAACTGCGCCTACGCTTCGGGCGCCGCGTGCAGCAGCTTCTCGAGGCTGAGGCTCGCCTTGCGCTTGGTCTACCGGAGACGCCAATGTTGACGGCCACCCCACCGCTCGCCGCCGCTGCCTTCACGACGTCGCTCCATGCGCGCCGGTTTGGGACGCTGCGGGCGATCCCACGCGTGATGGTCTGCGAGGACGTCACCGGCGACACCGAGGATCACGGAGCCGGATGCCGTTGCGGCGACTGCGAAGGATCGAGCTTCGATGATGACGACGATGGTCGCGATGATCCGGAAGCGCTGACGGACGACAGCGTCTCCTGGCCGCCGGAGCACATCCGCATTGGCTTTGCGCGGCGCCTGCTCGACGCCTGAGGCGACCCCACCGTTGCTGGGATGAGGCCATAGCTGCGGCGCGTGACGCCGCGGCAGCCTCTCCCGTTCCCATCATCCTCTGAAAACGCCGTCCACGAAGCCGGACCGGCGAGGAGATCCTGCATGCCCGCAGACATCATGTCCACCCAAGCACCATCGACATTTGCCCGCCTCAAGCCGGGCGGCTCGAGAGCTTCCAAGCCCAATCAGCCTCTTGTGGCTCCTCGTCCGCAGGACGACCCGGCTCTGATCATCGGCCTCGCTCTTGCGTTTGCTCGGCAAGGGTCATCGAACATGCGCGAGATTCCCTCCATGGTACTGGAACCACTCCGCCGCCTGGCAGAATCCGGCGATCCCGCCTGCCGGCTGGTTCTCGACTGCCTCAGCAGGAGGGCAGGCGCCAATGATAGGACGTTCGCTCGTCAAGTCGTGCCGACGGAAATTGTTTCCGTTCACCCAGCCATGAGGGAGGATCGTTGATGGATCGGTTTTCTTCCTACCTGCTACGGCGCTTGGCCCATGTTGAGCGGCGGGCCGTCCGTCGGCTCGCGGTCCGCAACGGCCTGCTGACGCTGAGCACTGCCATCGTCGACGGTCATGTCGTCAGCCGCTTCAGTCCCGCCTTCGATCTCTCGTATCTCACGGGGGATGCCGAGCAGGACCGGCGTTGGGTACGAGATCATCTTGCCGGCTTTCTGATCGAGGCGCCGCAGGACGGAAACGGTCGTCCCGTTCTCGTCCCGGCCCTGCCGGGGTGGCCAGATCACCTCAGACGGCATCCGGCAAAGATCAAGGCTGCTGACACGGCTGCACATGCCTACGCGGTTCGAGTCGCTGGGGAAGCAGGGTATAATCCGAGCATCAAGCATATGGCTACCCTGCTGCTGCTTGCCGCGGCACTGGAGCAATCGGGCGTCACGCTGCGCGATCTGGTCGAGATCCTGCGCCAGCCCGCACCCGTCTTCTCCGTAGCGGTCCTCGCCGATGGCTTTGAGCGGGCCTTGTCGCAGCTCATCGAAGACACCGGCATCGTGCCGCACGGACCTTACACCGGCGTGGCGGCGGATTTTGCTTTCACCGACGATCTCTGGAGGTGGGTGGATAGCGAGACCAAACGCGTCTTCTTGCAGGTCGCGGCCGGAGAGACCAACCGTCCGAGCCGAGCGGCCCTGCGCGAGCAATTGCTGCGGGCTTTGGCGGATGGCACACCGGTGCTCGCCGCGTCGGAGACAAACACTGGCATTCCCGGTCAGGTCGATCTGACCTGCGACGTCCGATTGACGGGTGCGGGGATCGACCGTCTGCTGATCGCCGACCTGCTCGAAGCCATCTATGGCCGCGAGGCGGTCATGCGCCACGACAGATCCATCGCGGGGATCGATGCGGAGGGGCTGACGCTCGACGATCTCGCCATCGCCATCCGCCCAGGACGCCCAATCCTCTCCAGCCTTGATGCGCTTGCCGGACTGGCGGCGCTTAATCGCGGGGACAAGGAAGATGACAAGAACGGAGACAAGGCTGATGCCTCGCGGCGGCTGATCACGCAGAGCCCAAGCGAGCGAAGAGAGCAGACGTCGCGGGATGGCGGCAACACCGACGATCGCGCGGCATCGACGTCGACCGCCTCGTCCAAGGGCAAGGCAAAATCGAAAAGCAAGCCAACCGGCGCCGAGGTGATCCAGCCGGAGCCCTTCGATGCGGCATCGAGGCCGGCTGTGCCGCCCGTGCTGCGCGTTGAGACGCTGACGGGCTATGGTGCAGCAAAAGATTGGGCGCTTGGCCTGAAAGTCGATCTCGCGGATTATCTGACGGGAGGCCTCGCCTGGTCGCACATGAGCACGAAGCTGCTTCTCTCCGGACCGCCGGGGACTGGCAAGACTACTTTTGCACGGGCGCTTTGCAACACGCTGCAGGTTCCACTGGTCGTCACCTCTGTCTCGACCTGGCTACAGGGCGAGTATCTGCATGATGTGCTGGACCGCATGGCAAACACGTTCGCGGAAGCCCGACGTCAGGCGCCGTCCATCCTGTTCATCGACGAGATCGACGGCATCGGTCAGCGTGCCTCGGCGTCGCGACCCTACGCCGACTACTGGAACGCCTGCGTCAACAAGCTGTTGGAGCTTCTCGACGGCGCGCTGAAAACCGACGGCGTCATCGTCGTTGGCGCCACGAACCGGCCGACCGAAATCGACGAGGCGATCCGCCGCTCGGGACGACTGGAAACACATATCGAAATCCCGCGACCGGATATTCCGACGCTCGCTGGCATTCTCGCCCATCATCTTGGCAGCGACCTCGATGCCGTCACCGTGTCGGACACCCAGATCGGAGGTCAGCCATGACGGGAAACACCAAAGTTGGCGGCTCGATGGACGAGATCGAGGTCATCCTGGAGGATGACGGCGAGCGCGACATCGACACGCCAGAGACGGCCGAGGATGATAACCCAGTGCCGCAGGCGTTGCGACGTCTGGCAACCCGAGCAATGGGCCTGACTGGCGCCGACATTGAACGGATCGTCCGCGAAGCCCGATTGAGAGCTCGTCGAGAAAAGCGCCGCCTCACCTATGCAGACATCGAAGCGGTCATTCGCGGTCACCGCCCGCCGGTCCCGTATGATGTCCGATGGCGCTTCGCCATCCACGAGTCCGGTCATGCGGTGGTGCATCACGCTCTGCGTCTCGGGTCGATCAGGGGGCTGACAATCGACGCCAAGGACGGCGGCCACAATCTGCTGACCTTTGCGACCAACGCACCTGATACCGAAGCTTGGTATGAGCGGCTGCTGGCAATGCTGATGGCTGGCCGCGCGGCTGAACTCATCGTGCTCAAGACCGTCTCCGGAGGCTCCGGCGGCGCCGAAGAGAGCGACCTTGCACGCGCGACCCGCATTGCTGTCGATATGGAGCAGGCGCTGGGATTTGGTGGCAGTCATCCGCTGCTCTATCTCGAGCACCAGAATCCCACCGCGATTCTCAGTCGCGACGCCGAGCTGGCAGAGCGCGTGCATCGCCGACTCGAGTTCGCGCAGGCACGGGCGACGGAGGTCATCATCGAGAACCGGCGGGCCTTCGACCGATTGGTGCGCGCGCTCTTCGACGCCCAGGCGCTCGATGGTCAGGCGGTCATGGACATCCTGGTCGCTGACTCGTAAATCCGGAGCGAGGTATGGAGGACGGAATGTCTGCAACGGTTATCGCACATTGCGACTGGAGCATCGAAGCCAAGAAGCGGTGGATGTGCGTGGCGGTCCGCCAGGGCGAGACATGGGTGCTGTCGGCGCCGGAGCCTGTCGGCGACACGCGGAACCTCACACATCGACTGCGACAGCGGTCGCCAGACGCCGGGGTGCTGATGGGTTTCGACTTCCCGATCGGTCTTCCAGCCGCCTACGGCAGAGCTTTAGGAACCCTCGACTTCCGTTCCTTTTTGCGGTCGTTCGGGGAAGCACGCTTTGCGCGATGGTTCGACGTAGCGGAGCATCGCGACCAAATCACCATCGATCGACCGTTTTATCCCATGCGGCCTGGGGGCACGCAGCGGCAGCACCTTTTCGACGCTTTAGGGCTGAGCGGTAAGGATCTACTGCGCCGCTGCGAGCGGGCGACGCCGGATCGCGGCGACGCCTGCATGCTGTTCTGGACGCTCGGCGGTAATCAGGTAGGCAAGGCCGCCTTGACCGGCTGGCGCGAAATCATCCTCCCGAACCTCGGGGAGCTATCGCTATGGCCGTTCGACGGGCCGCTCCATGAGTTGATGATACCGGGTACCACTGTCGTCGCCGAGACCTATCCCGGCGACGTTTATGGCCAGCTTGGAATTCCCCGACGCCCTGTTTGGAGTAAGCGACAGCAAGACGGACGCCGGTCCGTCGCAAGACATCTGATGCGGTGGCTGGAGAACAGGCCACACGTCGATGGGCGCGAACTCCAAAGTCTGATCAGTGATGGCTTCGGAAACGGCAAGGACGGTGAGGACCGGTTCGACGCGACGGTCGGCCTACTCGGCATGATCGACGTCATCGATGGCCGACGGGGCGAAGGCGTACCGGAAGCAGATGACGTCAAAACGTGGGAAGGCTGGATCCTCGGTCAGCAGGCTTAAGTCTCCCGCAAGTTGATCTACCTTAGAACGAGCTGATGCAGGTCGCCGGCAACCTGAAACAAATTGCGCTCATTCGATTCGAACTTCCGGGCGAACGATTCGAAAGTCGAGGGCAACGTTTCCAAGCTCTGGGCAAACGTTTCGATCGTCCAGATTTCCGATTCACCAGAAATCGGAATGGTCGCACCTTGTGCGTCCGGCGCCGTCTACATAGCCGCGAGATTGCCGGCAACTTGTCTCGACGTGCCCGCAACCTAAAACAAATTGCGCTCATTCGATTCCAAACTCGAAAATTCCGATTCACAACACGATGATTCTGTTTCGGTGACAAACGCCTTGCGCCGTGCCGCCGGTCCTCTGACCATAAGAGTGCCATCAACGAAAACAGGGGAAAGATAACATGGCGCGACAGACCTTGGAGGAGCGCAACGCCAAGCAGAGGGAGCGGCAGCAGCGGCTGAGGGACCGGCATCGGGCCGAGCGGCGTCCGGATCGTGACGACGTCGCGCGGGCCATGCTGTTCTGGACGATCAGCAGCTATCTCGACCAGGGACGGCAGGACTGGATAGAAGAGCTGGCCGACGCCGTGGTTGGGGTTCTCGTCGACCAAGGTTTCGACGAGCGGGCAGCCGACGAAGTCTTCGATGATCTCGTCGATCGCTATGCCCGCGACGACCAGCCCTTTCGAAGTAAGCCGCACCTGCGGGGCTGATGATTTCTGGCCATCTGCTCTGCCTGATCACCAACTATTTGTGCAAACGGCGTTCACATTCGGGGACTTCGTCCCCCCGTTACTTCGTGAAACGCCGTTTGCAACTGAATCGTTTTTATGAAGCCATTCGTCCACGAAAACCCTTGGTTACCGGAGGTTAACTCCATTCGCATAGCTCGCGTGCCCCGCCTCTGCGGGAACGACCAACAACAGCTACGTGAATGGAAATGAACCAATTTTCTGCCAAAGCCTTTCAACGCAAGATCGATGCCTTCTGCCAACTGCGGCTGGCGCCGCTTTTCAAGGACGACGAACTTCCCCGGCTGAAGTGGTATTTGCACACGCTCATTCAGACGAGGAGACCGGCGCCAAGAACCAGCGGCAGGACGGACTGGCACGTTGTCGCGGCAGCCTGCGGCCTGAACACCAATCTGCTTGCGGGCAACGCGCGTCAGATCGATCCAGCCTTTGACGCCATTAGTCGGTGGATCCGGGACACGCGCCTCTTAGCCACGGCAGCAGAGCCCGAAGTCCGTCGAACACAAAAGACGCCGAGGACGAAGGCGGTGCCCAGAAGTCCGCGACCAGCTCGCCCACCCCAGAACCAGCTCAAACCAGCATCGGGCGCTACAGCAGCAAGTCCACGCACAGGTCTCGAATTCCCAGAACCGTTGTTCGACGTCAGGGAAGATCCGACGGACTTTTGCGAGGCTTTGCAGCTCCAGCTCCGGCGCCATGGCGAAACGTACTGGACGCTCCATCGTGCCATCACCGGTCCAGATGACGTCACAGACAAGAATACGCTTTTAAGCTGGGTCGAAGGCCGGAAAGTGCCGCGGAGTATCGAGAGTTTCGAGATCTTGTCACGGATCGAGCGACGGTACCGGCTTCCTACTGGCTACTTCAAAGCCAAGCTTCCACACCCTTCACGATCGGCGTCAGGGTTTGAGCTGTCCGGCATAGAGCCTGCCGAACGGCGTCGCATCGCCTGGCATCTGCCTGAGGATTTCAACACGCTGTCCTTCCAGAAAAGGGAGGAGATCGTCGATTGGGTAAGGCGGGTCATTATCAGCGGCACGACGGACTACCGGAAGTACCAGGCAGCCGCCGCCAAGCAGCGTTACGCCATCCGTTTCCCTGGCGTCTCCTATGGTGGGCGGGCGCCACGCGACGGTAAGATTGTAGTCCCTGCGAACTATGAGCAGACCTGGGTCGAGGATCCTGACTTGCTGTCAGGCGTGATAGAAGCGCCACCGTCACTCGCCATGGAAATGGCCGACCTCGTGCGCTTCAAAACGTCGGCTCTGACGTCGGTCGGCTTTCAGCGAAACGGGGTCTGGGGCGAAGAAACCGCCTCACAGAAGATCGAGCATCTCGGGCTGATGTTCGGTGCCCTTGCAGCAGCGAGAGATGGAGAGGTGAAGGGCTACGGGGTGCCGGTCCGGCAGTTGACGTTCGGGCTCCTCATTTTCCCCGGCGTCTGGGACTGGTATCTGCAGTGGCGGGAGACGCGCCGCGGCTTTTTCACTGCTTGGGAAGTCGACATGTTGCGGATCGCCTTGGCGATCACCAAGGAGGGGACCGGATGGCTTCGGCAGCATCCGGAGCTTCTGGCGCGGGCCCAGTCGATTGCCGGCCTCGTTTCGCAAAACGAGATCGACTATGCCAATGCGGACTGGCACGGTGCCTGCGACGACTTCCACAAGCATGCTGCCCACCGGGTCAAGGAAATCCAGCGGATCGCGCGCGTCCATCGCGATCCGTTCGAGCCGATCATGCCGGTCGTTGAGGCGGCAAGCCCCGTTGGCGAGTATCGCAAGATCACCGAAGAGATCATCCGCCTGATGCCGGATGAACATCGTTATCCTCGGCCGGCTGCCGAAGCGGTGCGATCATTTCTGATGCTGAGATTGGGATTGCATCTTGGGCTTCGCCAGAAGAACCTCCGGCAACTGATGCTCAATCCGAAAGGCTCGATGCCGCGCTCGGAACGCGCGCTGGAAAAGATGAAGCGGGGCGAAATCCGGTGGAGTGACCGGGAAGGTGGCTGGGAGGTCTTCATTCCTGCTGTCGCGTTCAAGAACGCACACTCGTCCTTCTTTGGCGACAAGCCGTTTCGGCTCGTGCTTCCGGACCTCCTGGATCTCTACAAGTACATTGACGCCTATGTCGACCGGCACCGCTCGGTGCTCTTACGGTCGGCCGCGGATCCCGGCACGTTCTTCGTCAAGACCGTCAAGACGACCAGCACAAACGCGGCCTATGACACGACCAGTTTCTACGAGGCCTGGCGTCACACGATCCAGCGCTACGGCATCTACAACCCCTATACCGGACGAGGCGCGATCAAGGGGCTGCTCCCGCACGGTCCCCATAATGTCCGTGACGTGCTGGCAACCCACATCCTGAAGCAGACTGGCTCCTATGAGCAGGCGAGCTACGCCATCCAGGACACAGCCGAAATGGTCGCCAAGCACTACGGGCGCTTCCTCCCGCAGGACAAGGCCGCACTTGCGGCACGTATCCTGAATCAGGTCTGGGAAGCCGCTTAATGGAGAAGGAGGCGTCGGAAATTATTTCCGGCGTCTCGAATCGTTTTTCGCTCCGCGCGCCCACGGCGGCGGCAGCCGTTTTTCAATCCATGGCAGTAGTTTGATCGGCTTCGGGTCGATGCCGGCGGTGATGATTGGATACTTGCTAAGAGCATCGCGCATCAATGGCAGACCAGCGGGGTTGGTGTAGCGCGTGTTGGTTTCACTTCCCTCGCTCAGGCGTCCAGAAATGTCATCGATAATCAGAGGCGGGACCCCCGCCTGAAGGAGGGTATCTGCCATGCCGTGGCGGAACGCGTGTAAAGCGCGCTCCCACATGTTCTCTCCGAGGCACTGTTTCATGATCGGGAGGAAGACGTCATAGAAGCGGTCGCCGGGATCGTTCAACGTCTTGTCGGAGAACAGTTCAGGGAACACGGCCTCATACCCCAGCTCCTGTAGCAATGCACAATAGTCCAGGAAACCCAGGCGAACCAGCTCGTCCGGCAGCGGCAAAGCGCGCGCTGATTGCACAGTCTTGAGCCGCCGGAACTTGTTTGTCCGGATGATGAGCACAAGACCATCATCGTCTTCGGCGATGTCGTCCAATGCAAGCCCTGCAAACTCGAGCCTGCGGGCACCGAGATAGGAAAACATAATAGGCAGGAAGTAAGCCGCGTCATGAAAGACGTGCGGTCCCGGCTTTTTGCGGCCTCGATCGTGGTTCAGCGAGCCAGTGTAGATCGGGCTTGAGAAAATCGGTTTGATCTCGTCGGGCTTCGGCTTGTGCTGTTGTGTACGAATAAGCCCGGCCTTAGGCTTTCTCGGCCTCAAACCCTGGAAAGTCCAATCGCCAACTTCGAACCCGCGAGCGCGGACATAGGTCAGAAAATGGTTGAGGTTCCCGATGTGTTTGCGGATGGTGGCTGCCTTGAGGCCCACCTTCGCCTTTTTGCCCTCCGCGTTGGCCCGCTCGCGTAGCCTCTCGCCCTCAGCGCGAAGCTCGGGCGCGGACATCGCCCTCATTCTGGCGCTTTTTCCCCAGTTAACGGGGATGTCGTTGAAGTGCTGGCGAAGCTCGCCGAGATGGTATTGCGTAATCTGCCCGGTATGTTCCACTTCGTGTTCTTCGAGCACGCCCATGAACATGCGAACGAGCGCACGAGCGTCACGTGCGGTCGTCTCATCCCAAGCGTCCTTCATGTTCTTGACGAGCCCTTCGCACGCAGATTCGAAATCCGCGACCGCAATGACGCGGCGGGGCTTTTCGTCAATTGGCTCACTGACAGCGACCTGCGGCGAGGAAGTGAGATCGAGCAGCCTCACCGGCGGCACAGCGGGCGCGGAGGGCCCGACAACATCTTCAGCGGGAACCGCGATCTCCAACGATGGCGGCGTCATTTTCAAGGGTGCGGCGTCCTCGATAAATGCAGGCTGTGGTGTCGAAGCCGGACCGCCGGTGAGTTCGCTCAGGTCACGATCGGCGAGAGGATGCCGTTCCGCGACATCGAAGAGCGCTTCCGCCCGCCCGCTGAAATAGGCCTTCATCGCCTTTTCCTCGTTGAGCGGGTGGGAACTGATTTCGAAGAGGTGCATCAATCTTCGAATGCCCTCCTTGAAGCCGCGCGAGTTCGCCTCTTGGAGGAGTTCGAGGTAGTTCGAGTTGATCGCAAAGACGTGGGAGGCGGGAACCCCGTTTTGCCTAAGGTAGGCTAAGCCGCGGCAATTGTCTTTCAACGTCAGGTGATGGGTGATGCCGAACATACCGAGCAGTCGAAAGGCCCATGCATTTTCCAGATCCATTTCCAGCTCTGAAATGTCGGCGGGACGGCCATAGCGCCGCGCCACCATCGAGACATCTTCCAGATGCATGAGCATCATGTCTCGCTCGTGTTCGCAAAGCTTTTGGAGCTGCACCTTGGACATGGGTTCCTTCTGGTTCAACTTCAGTTCGGCGACCAGCATGTTGAGCTTGCGGCCGATCGCCTGCGCTTTCTTATGATCAGAACAGTGAAGGCTCAATGAAAGCCGGCTGCCTGGTTGGCACTGCCCGAAGGCGTTGGGCACGCGCGCACGCCAATAGAAGATATTGCCGCGGCGGGTGAGATTCTCGACGTCGTGGCGGACCGCCATCAGGTTGATACCCTTGCCTGCCACCGGTGTTGCCGCCGCACATAATTCGCGTGGGCATCACCTGTGGGCTACAGTTCTGGGCATCAGGTCGCCAATGATGCCAAAACGATATCCGACACGACTGGAAAATCAAGGAATTAAGGGCTTTTAGGGAGAATTGGCTGGGGAACCTGGATTCGAACCAAGATTAACGGAGTCAGAGTCCGTCGTTCTACCGTTGAACTATTCCCCAGCAGGGTGCCGAAGCGCTTGGCTTGGCCGGTGTGCGGCGCTTATAAACAAAAGCAGGCGGATTGCAAATACCGATTTTCAAAAAAAATGCGTTTTTCGCCTTTGTTCTGAAGGCATCGCGAAATCGGGCTGAGAGACCGGAATCGGCGTCGAAATAGCCGGCGGGACGCTTTCGGGAAAAAGCCGTTGGCGAAAACGCCCGTCGCTGTTATCTTTGCACCAACGAAACAATCAGACACCAGCGGCATGCCTGCAAAAGGCCTTGCGCGGTGAGATGGACATAAACGTGATGGACCCCGATAGCGGCGCAAAGCCGCCTGAAGGCGGGGCGTCGGCGGCAGCGCATGTGGAGGGGAGATCCTCCCGGCGCAGAAAAGCGAAGCGACACGGCAAGCAACGTGAAGCGGCGCACGCCACAGGTGCAGGTTCGGCCGATTCGCCGAACCCTACCGGACGCCCTCATTCTCCCGAGCAGGATCAGCCGGCGCGCAAGCGTAAGCGGAGACGTTCGAAATCCGCGAGCAAGACTCCGGATGTGCCGAAGGCAGTTGTGAACGTTATCGATGCCGGCCAGAATGTTCGTCCGGCGGATGGTGAAAACGACCGGGATCCCGCTCAGAATCCAGGAAAATCCCGCAATCGGCGCAAGAAGAATCGCGGTGGGCGCGGCCTGCAGGGTCGTCCGCTGGCGCCATCCAAGACCTCGCCAGGCGTCGCCAAGGCTCCCGCTGCCGGATCAGGCCATCAGAAGGATGCTCGCGGCAAGACAAGTGACGCGCAGTCGGCGGAGGCCCGCGAGAAGCATGGCTATGTCAACGATCTCTATGCCGCGCTCGATCTCGGCACCAACAATTGCCGGCTGCTGATCGCCCAACCGACCCGTCCCGGCCAATTCCGGGTGGTGGATGCGTTTTCGCGCATCGTCCGGCTTGGCGAAGGTCTTGGCGCAAGCCGCCGCCTTTCGCAGGATGCGATGGACCGTGCCGTCGAAGCGCTGCGCATCTGCGCCACGAAACTTGCCCACAAGCCGATCAGGCGCATGCGGCTGATCGCCACCGAAGCCTGCCGTGCAGCCGAAAATGGCGAGGAGTTCCTTGCTCGCGTAACCGCCGAGACGGGGCTCATGCTGGAGATCATCGATCGCGAGACAGAGGCGCGGCTGGCCGTTTCCGGTTGTTCCTCGCTGGTCGGACGCGAGGCCCGCTCGGTCGTCCTTTTCGATATCGGCGGCGGCTCGTCGGAAATCGCCGTCATCCGCATCGGTGACAGCCGCTCCAGCCGGCTTGCCAACCACATCACCCACTGGACCTCGCTGCCGGTCGGCGTCGTCACGCTATCTGAGCGGCATGGCGGACGCGATGTCACGCCGGAAGTCTTTGCGGCCATGGTGGCGGAAGTCGAGGGCATGCTTGCCGGTTTCGATTGCCCGCCGCTCGGACCGTTGCGCCGCCAGGGGGCTGAGGACTTTCATCTAATCGGCACGTCGGGCACGGTCACCACGCTGGCCGGCGTACATCTGGATTTGCCGCGTTACGACCGGCGCAGGGTCGATGGTGTCTGGCTCTCGGATGATGAGGTCAGCGCCATGCAGGATAAACTGCTTTCCTGGGATTTCGCCGGCCGCGCCGCCAATCCCTGCATCGGGCCGGATCGCGCCGATCTGGTATTGGCCGGCTGTGCCATTCTCGAGGCGATCCGCAGGCGGTGGCCGAGCCAGCGCATGCGCGTGGCCGATCGCGGCCTGCGCGAAGGCCTGTTGACGGATATGATGGCCGATGACGGCGTGTGGCGTCGCGTACGCCAGCGTCGCAATCACAACACTGGCGGCCACGAAGAGGCGGGGACGAAACGATGACGAAACCCCCGATCGGCGGCAACCGCACCGGCCGTAAACTCACCCAGAAGGTTAAGAAGGGCAAGCTGAAGGCGTCGTCACGCCGCTGGCTCGAGCGCCATATCAACGATCCCTATGTGCAGCGTGCCAAGCTGGAAGGTTATCGCGCCCGCGCGGCCTTCAAGCTTCTGGAAATCGACGAGAAGCATCAGATCCTGAAGGGTGCGCGCCGCATCATCGATCTGGGTGCGGCACCGGGCAGCTGGTCGCAGATTGCCGCCAAGGTGACGGATTCGACCGACGAGGATATCCGCGTTGCGGCGATCGACTTTCTGGAAATGGCACCGCTTGCGGGCGTCAAGATCCTGCAGCTCGACTTCCTCGATCCGGATGCGCCGCGTCTGTTGATGGAGGCAATCGGCGGCACGCCGGATCTGGTGATTTCCGACATGGCGGCGCCGACCACCGGCCATCAGAAGACCGACCATCTGCGCACCATGCATCTCTGCGAAGTGGCGGCGCATTTCGCCGTCGAAGTGCTGGGCGAGGGCGGCCATTTCCTGGCCAAGACCTTCCAGGGCGGCACGGAGAAGGATCTTCTCAACTTGCTGAAGCTGAACTTCAAGCAGGTCGTCCATATCAAGCCCGGCTCTTCGCGTTCGGAATCGGTCGAGATGTTCCTGCTTGCCAAGCACTTCAAGGGCCGCCGTGTGCTGCCTGCCGGAGAGGTGGAACCGGAAGCCGAAATCGAAATCGACGAGCTGGACTGAGTTCTATTCGCCGGCTTCGGGCTGGATTCGGTTCCGGCGGTGGCCGGAGACCTCTGAGCCGGTCATCGGATCGAGCCTCAGCAGCGGAAACACCGACAGCAGCGACAGGCCGGCCACCAGGAAGAATGCCAGGTGGAAATCGGCAAGCTGAAGATGCGTGCCCGAAATCATCGACGATGCTTCCAGGATGAAGGCCGCGAAGGCAACGCCGAGCGCCAGGCTGATCTGTTGCAGCACGGAGGCGATCGAGGTTGCCTGGCTCGCCTGCTCGTCGCTGATATCCGAATAGCTGAGCGCATTCGAGCCGGTGAAGAAGAACGACCGCGCGAAGCCCGACATCAGCAGGAAGGCGACGATGAAGACATGCGGCGTTTCCGGCGTGAAGAAGCCGTTGGCGCCTGTCAGGATCGCGCCGGCGATGCCGGATACGATCAGCGTCACCTTGAAACCGGTCGCCGCGAAGACACGGCGGGCGACAAATTTCACAATCAGCGCCCCGAGCGCACCGGCAAAAGTGATCAGGCCCGATTGGAACGGGTTGAGGCCGAAGCCGAGCTGCAGCATCAGCGGCATCAGGAAGGGGATGGCGCCGGTCGAGACGCGAAACAGCGTGCCGCTGTTGCTCGCCGCCCGGAAAGCATCGTTCTGAAAGAGCCTCAGGTTCAGGATCGGCGCCGGATGGTTGCGGGCGTGGATGACATAAGCGATGGCGGCGGCGATGCCGACTGCTGTCGCGGAAATGCCCATCGCCGGCGGCAGTGCCGGCAGGCCGATCACCGACAGGCCGAAGACCGTGCCGGCGGCGGTGACGGATGTCAGGAAGAAACCCCACCAGTCGATTGCGGGCGGATTGGTCGTCTCGACCTCCGGCAGGAAGATGGTGGACAGCCAGATGCCGAGCACACCGACGGGCACGTTGATCAGGAAAATCCAGTGCCAGCTGAAATAGGTGGTGATGAAACCGCCGATCGGCGGGCCGGTGAGCGGGCCGATCAATGCAGGAATGGTCAAAAGCGCCATGGCCGACACCAGTTCGCTGCGCGGTGTGGTGCGCAGCAGAACGAGACGCCCGACCGGCGTCATCATCGCGCCGCCCATGCCCTGCAGGAAGCGTGAAATGACGAATTGCAGCAGATTGCCGGAGAAGGCGCAGCAGATCGAGCCGATCACGAAAACCAGGATTGCGATCCGGAAGATCTTCTTGGCGCCGAACCGGTCCGCCATCCACCCGCTGATCGGAATGAACATCGCCAGCGCCACCATGTAGGAGGTCAGCGCCAGCTTCAGCGTGATCGGCCCGACATTGAGGTCCGCGGCGATGGCCGGAAGCGCGGTGGCAATGACGGTGGAGTCCATCTGCTCCATGAAGAGAGCGACGGCGAGGATAAGCGGAACGATGCGATTCATCGGAAGAGAGCCTGCGATGCGCGGGATTTTGCGCGTCCTTAAACCTCTTGGCCGCATCTGCCAATTGCAGAATCTCACCTTTCGAGCATTTGGGTCACGTCTGCGTGAGATCGGATTTCCTTGTAACGCGCGGCGGTTATCTTGCCCGCACCGGACTCAACCAAGCGGGTCTGGCAACAAGATCTGGAGGGAGCTACATCATGACGTCATTCACGATCGGCCGGCGAGCGCTGCTCGGCACCGCGGGCCTTGGAATTATCGCAGCGCCTGCGATCATCAGCGGGCGGGCTGAAGCCCAGGAGACAAAGAACTTGGCCATCAATCGCGTCATCCCGCCGGACATCCACAAATTCAAGCTCGGCGGTTTTCAGGTTCTCGTCGTCAAGGATGGCGCTCGTCCGTCCGGCAATCCGGGTGAGACCTTCGGCACCAACCAGCCCGCTGACGCCGTCGGCAAACTCCTGACCGACAATTTCCTGCCGGCCACGGAATTCGTCAACAGCTTCTCGCCGACGCTGATCGATACCGGCAGCGACGTCATCCTGTTCGATACCGGTCTTGGCAAGGCAGGACGCGCCCAGGGGACGGGCCGCCTGATCGAAGGCCTGGCGGCCGCAGGCTACATGCCGGAAGACATCACCGCCGTCGTCATTACCCACATGCATGGCGACCATATCGGCGGTATCATGGAAGACGGCAAGCCGGCCTTCCCGAAGGCGCGTTATTTCGCCGGCGAGGCCGAATACAATTTCTGGACCGACGCCGCCCGTGCCGGCACGCCTGCCGAAGGCAACCAGAAGGGCGTGCTTGCCAGCGTCAAGCCGAATGCCGAAAAGACGACCTTCCTCAAGGAAGGCGGTTCCGTGGTTTCCGGCATCACCGCCATGCTGGCGCCCGGCCACACGCCCGGCCATATGGTCTTCAACATCGAATCCCAGGGCAAGCGGCTGATCCTGACGGCCGATGCGGCGAACCATTACATTCTGTCGCTGCAGCGTCCGGAATGGGAAGTCCGTTTCGACATGGACAAGGCGCAGGCCGCCGCGACCCGCAAGAAACTGTTCGACATGATCGCCACCGACAAGGTTGCCTTCCTCGGTTATCACATGCCGTTCCCGGCCGTGGGTTACGCCGAAAAGCAGCAGACCGGTTATCGTTTCGTGCCGAAGAGCTATCAGTTCGATCTCTGATCGAACGATTGCTGTGGAATACGAGCTATGCAAACCCGAGGGGACTGCCCTCGGGTTTTTTCTGTTCCCTTGGTGTCATTAACGTGTTACCAGCCCTCGCCAACTTCCAAGCAATTGTTGCCGGAGCGTCGGGACGTTTAGAGTCGTTCCTGAGCGTATCCCGCATTTTCTAGATCGAAGGAAATTGGCCATGGCACGCATCATTGAAACGGCAACCGGCGCAGATGCGCTCACCTTTGACGACGTGCTGCTGCAGCCCGGCCATTCTGAAGTCATGCCGGGCCAGACCAACATTGCCACCACCATCGCCCAGGACATCGACCTCAACCTGCCGATCCTTTCTGCAGCCATGGACACCGTGACGGAAAGCCGTCTGGCGATCGCCATGGCGCAGGCCGGCGGCATCGGCGTCATCCACCGCAACCTTACCCCTGTCGTCCAGGCCGAGCAGGTTCGTCAGGTCAAGAAGTTCGAAAGCGGCATGGTCGTCAATCCGGTCACGATCGGTCCGGATTCGACGCTTGCCGAAGCACTGTCGCTGATGAAGGGCCATGGCATTTCCGGTATCCCTGTCGTCGAAAACGGTGGTTCTGCCAGCAATATACCGGGCCGCCTCGTCGGCATCCTGACCAATCGCGACGTCCGCTTCGCCTCCGACCCGAACCAGCGCATCTACGAACTGATGACCCGCGAAAACCTGATCACGGTCAAGGAAAGCGTCGATCAGTCGGAAGCCAAGCGCCTTCTCCACAAGCACCGCATCGAGAAGCTGCTGGTGGTGGATGCCGAAGGCCGTTGCGTCGGCCTCATCACCGTCAAGGATATCGAGAAGTCGCAGCTTAACCCGAACGCCTCCAAGGATGCCCAGGGCCGCCTGCGCGCCGCTGCCGCCATCAGCGTCGGCGACGACGGTTTCGAGCGTGCCGAACGCCTGATCGAGGCCGGCGTCGATCTGCTGGTCGTCGATACCGCGCATGGCCATTCGCAGCGCGTTCTGGACGCCGTCACCCGCGTCAAGAAGCTTTCCAACCACGTACGCATCATGGCCGGCAACGTCGCCACTTATGACGGCACCAGGGCGCTGATCGATGCCGGTGCGGATGCCGTCAAGGTCGGTATCGGTCCGGGCTCGATCTGCACGACCCGCATCGTCGCCGGCGTCGGCGTGCCGCAGCTCGCTGCCATCATGTCGGCGGTCGAAGCTGCCCGCGCCCAGAACATCCCGGTCATCGCCGATGGCGGCATCAAGTTTTCCGGCGACCTGGCCAAGGCGATCGCCGCCGGTGCATCGGCCGTCATGGTCGGTTCGCTGCTGGCCGGCACGGACGAAAGCCCGGGCGAAGTTTACCTGCACCAGGGCCGTTCCTTCAAATCCTACCGCGGCATGGGCTCCGTCGGCGCCATGGCACGCGGCTCGGCTGATCGCTATTTCCAGGCGGAAGTGCGCGACACGCTGAAGCTCGTGCCGGAAGGTATCGAAGGTCAGGTTCCTTACAAGGGCTCGGTTTCCGGCGTGCTGCACCAGCTCGGCGGCGGCCTGAAGGCAGCCATGGGTTATGTCGGCGGCGCCGATCTCAAGGACTTCCAGGAGCGCGCCACTTTCGTGCGGATCTCCGGTGCCGGCCTGCGCGAAAGCCATGCACATGACGTGACGATCACCCGCGAGAGCCCGAACTATCCGGGTGCCGGCGTCTGATCAGACTATTTTTGGGTGGGCTGCGAAATTTGAGGCAACGCCTCCGCGGCCCTCTCAAAACTCATGGGTTTCTCTCGTATGATGTGTAGGCCGGCAAAACCGCCGGCCTATTTTCTTTTGGGGGTAATCATGAAGAAGTTTCTGGCTTGTGCTCTCCTGGGCGCCGCCTTTGTTACGCCTGTGCAGGCACAGACGGTTCGCGAAGGTGGCTACAATGTCGAAGGCACCAACCTCGACGGCTCGCCCTACAAGGGCACCGCGACGATCAAGCTGACCAGCGAAACCACCTGCGCCATCCAGTGGAAGACCGGAAGCACCACATCGGACGGTATCTGCATGCTCTACGGTGATAGTTTTGCCGCCGGTTACGTCCTCGGCAGTTCCGTCGGCCTGATCGTCTACAAGGTCAACGACGATGGCTCGCTCGAAGGCGCCTGGACAATCTCCGGCAAGAACGGCTCCGGCACCGAAAACCTGACCCCGCAATAATTCAGCCTTCCCGAATGCCCCTGGGGTGCTGTCGCATCAAATGGCGCCGGGATGCCGGCGCCATGTCATTTAAGATTGTCGATTGCCTCCGCCGGTTCTATGCATGTTCGCTAAACGAACAGGAGAACCGATGCCTCTTACCGATGCCACGCTCTGGCCGATGATTGCCCATGCGGCGCTCGTCTTCTTTCTCTATTGGCTCCTATCGCGCCGGCGCTTTGAGGCGGTGCGGGCCGGTAGCATCAAAGCCGGTGATTTTCGCGAAAACCGCCAGGAGCCGCCGGAAAGCCTGCTCGTCAACAATAATATCAAGAACCAGTTCGAACTGCCGGTCTTGTTCTATGCCGTCAGCCTGGCGCTCTATGCCTCGACTGCCGACAATTGGGGAACCGTCGCCCTCGGCTGGATCTTCGTCCTGTCGCGTTATGCGCATTCCTATATCCACCTCACCAGCAACCGCCTGCGTTATCGCCGCCCGGCCTTCATGATCGGCTTCTTTTCGCTGTTCCTGATGTGGGTCTGGCTGGCCGTCTGGATCGCGATGAGCTGATCCGGACTCGCCCAATCCGATAATTTTCACGAACAAGTGTTGGCTATCCGGCCAAAATCACTCGCTTTTTCATCTGCAAGTGGTGTGCGGTCGTTATAGGCTCCATCATCTGTCGACTGTTGGCAAAGAGGAGAGAGCCATGGACAACGAGACGCCGAAAATTACCCAGGCGATGATCAACGCCTATGACGAATATACGCATTTGTCACTGGACCGCCGCAAGTTCATGGAAAGGCTGACCCAGCTTGCGGGTTCCGGCGCCGCTGCCGCTGCGATCGCGCCGATGCTGGCCGCCAGTGGCGCCAAGGCCGACATCATTCCGGCCACCGACGACCGCCTGACCACCCAGGACGTCACCTATCCGGGTGCCAACGGCGTCACCATGAAGGGTTATCTCGCCAGGTCGAAAAGCGCTTCCGGCGCGCTCGGCGGCGTTCTCGTCATCCACGAGAACCGCGGCCTTAACAATCATATCAAGGATGTCGCCCGTCGCATCGCGCTGGAAGGCTTCAATGCGCTGGCCGTCGACTTCCTGTCGCCGAACGGCGGCACGCCGGCTGATGAAGAGCAGGCCCGCCAGATGTTCACCAATCTCGACGCGGCCGGCGTTGCCGCCAATGGCGAAGCGAGCCGCGCCTATCTCGCCGGCATCCAGGGTGCCAACGGCAAGGTCGGCGCGATCGGCTTCTGCTGGGGCGGCGGCACGGTCAACAACATCGCCGTGAAGTCCCCGAACCTCAATGCCGGCGTCGCCTATTACGGCGCCCAGCCTAAGGCGGAAGACGTGCCGTCGATCAAGGCACCGCTGATGCTGCATTACGGCGGCCTCGACGAACGCATCAATGCCGGCATCCCGGCTTTCAAGGAAGCGCTGGAAAAGAACGGCAAGACTTTCGAGATCTTCGTCTACGATGGCGCCAACCACGCCTTCAACAACGAAACCTCTGCGGCACGCTACGACAAGAAAGCCGCCGATCTCGCCTGGAGCCGGACCGTTGCGTTCTTCAAGAAGAACCTCGCGTAACTTTCGACTAGACGCAGAAACAGAAAAGCCGGGTCTATGCCCGGCTTTTTTTCGTTCCGATTATCCCGGCAGCAGCCTGTGTTCGCTCATCTTGAACCACGCCTTGGCGATTTTGCCGTTTTCCACCTCGTAGATGCAGACGACATCCACTTCTCCCTTTCCTTCCGGAAAGTTGCGGGTGATCGTTTCATGATCCACCACGGCATTGCCCACGACAATGCGCGTCAGAAGCTTGCCGAAGAGATCGGGCTCCTTGAAGCGTTCGACATGGCGCGCGCGGATTTCTGCCGCATTCCCTGCCAGAAGCGTGGAGGGGAAAGCGTAATACTGGCAGTCATCAGCCCACTAAGGCATGAACGCGTCGATATCGCGCGCATTGTAAGCCTCGAGCTGTTTCAGCACAGGCAGCTCGATCGGATCTTTCACAGACAAAGCCTCACCACCCCGGCATGACGGAACCCGCAGCGCGAGCACGCGGCATCCGCTGGAACTGCTTGACCTCGCCGCTGTCCAGATCGTCCGGGATTGCGGCCGGTGAAATGTTATCGAGGCACGCGGTGATGTGGTCGGTGATGGCGTTCATCAACGAGGGCGACAGGCCCGGCCGCTTCATCAGGCCGATCTGTACAGGCGGCAGGGGCGGGAAGCCGTCCGCGGCCGTCAGCACCTTCATGCCGGTGCGCAACGCCGATTCCGGCAGGACCGAGACGGCCATGCCGGCCAGCACGGCGGCCGCCACCACGGTCGAGGACCAGCTGGTAAACAGGACCTGATATTCGCGCCCGTCTGCGTCCAGCGCCGAACAGGCAAGCTGCCGCCACAGGCAATCGCGGCGGCCGACGGCGAGCGGTACCGGTGCGTCGTCCTTCAGCGGATGGTTGGCGGAGGCGACCCAGCAGAGCGGCTCGGTGCGCACCACGTCGGAAATCCGCTGGCGCGGGTTATGGGTGACGAGCGCGATATCGAGTTCGCCGCGCGCCATCTTTTCCGCCAGGCTCACCGATGGTTCGCAGACGATATAGAGCTCGACATTCGGATGCGTCTTGGCGAAGCGGCCGATGATTTCCGGCATGTAGCGGTCGGCATAGTCGTCCGGCGTACCGATGCGGATCGTGCCTTCCAGACGATTGTCGTCGAAGGCGGCGATCGCCTCGTTGTTCAGCCGGATGATACGGCGGGCATAGTTCAGAAGCTTCTCGCCCTCGGCGGTCAGCCGGTTGCCGCGGCCATCCTTGGCGAAGAGCTGCTTGCCGATGCGTTCCTCGAGCCGGCGCATCTGCATCGAGACGGCGGACTGCGTCTTGAACACCCGGTCGGCAGCCTTGGTAAAGCTGCCGGCATCCACGATAGCAATAAAGGTATGCAATTGGTCGATGTCGAGCGGAGCAGACATGAGGGATCATCCATCAGAGGGTTTGATGATAATCATTAGAAACATTCGTTGGACTGATCAATAGGATTTCCGCATAACAGGATCACAAATCAAGAACGTCGGGCGGCCTTCTCCCTGAGGCGCCCAGATTAGGCAACTCTTCCGCAGGACCTCGCGGAAGGGAAAGCCTTACCCGTGCCTGCGAAAGGATAGTCCCATGAGCACGACCGAATGCGGAACTGAACTCGACCTCGTTCACGAAAGGCGCGGTCCCGAAGGCCGTCTGGCCATCGTGATGCAGCGAACGAAATCCGTATGGCGTGCCTTTCGCAATCGTCTGGCGGCCAATAGCCTCTATGATCTCGACGACAGCCAGCTCAACGATATCGGCATCACACGGCATGATGTGGTGATCGCGCTCGACCGTTCCGGCCTTCTCGACGATCCGTCACGGCTTCTTGCCGGCGCCGCCCGCCAGAATTCGCGCTCGCGCTTCATGGCGATGGCTCGAGGCTAGTTGTATACAGTTTTCCCCGCAGGGTGATAGCCAATAGCCCTGCTCCTTGCCCGGCCGGTAGACCCGCGCCGGGCTTTTTTATTGCGATCTTGCGGGATGCCTGAGAGAGCTACTTGCCTGAAGACGTTGGATTGCCGCCGTTGCGCATCGTCTCGAAGATCGCTTCCATATTTTTCTGGTAGGTCTTCTGCACGTCGAGACCGCTGTCGAACATGCTGTTGAGCATGTCGCGATAGGCATTCGGCTCGATGGACGGGGCTGTCTTTTCGGCAGGCTTTTCCGGCTCGGTCGGCTTTCCGGCAAAGTTGCCGGCCATCATGTCTTGAAACGTTTTGGCAAACGGGTTGAAGGAGAAGGGATCGGCGGTTGAAGCCGGCTGCGGCTGTTCCGGCTTTTCGAGACCCCACATGGAGCGCATCGCCTGAGTGAATGGATTGTCGAACGGATTTGTGGCCGGCTGCGGCTTGGCCTTCAGGCCCATGGCTTCCAGCCATTGCTGGGACATCTGGCCCATCGGCGAGGAAGCGAAGGCGTCGTTGGCGGAAGACATCTGGCCGGTCATCTGCTTGAAAAGGCCGCCCATCACCGCATCGGCCATGACAGGCATCATCTTCTTGAAGACTTCCTGACCGATGCCGGTAAACTGTTCCGCCTGCTGGGCGATGGCGCGCGACACGTCCTTGGAGCCGAACAGCTTTTCCAGAACCGCATTGCCGTCCTGCACGCCCTGTGGCGTAAAGGCTTTGCTCATGTCCTCGAAATATTTGGCATAGGAGCCGGAGAACATGCTGCCCATCAGCTGGGTGAGATCGTAGGGATTGGCGCTCGAGCGTTTGAAGCCGGAGGAGAAGGCGGGCATCAGCGCCGCCATAGCCTGCGTCGCCTGTTCCTGGGCCAGATTGAACTGCTTGGCGATCGCCTCCATGCCTGCGCCGTTCTGAGCTCTGAGCATCATGTCGAACAGTGGCAGCATGGAGAATCCTTTCCGGCCCGGTTGTGACGGCTACTATAACCGGAAAGCGCTGGACGGAAACAGCTTTTTGGAACTGGGCGTCACGGCGGCAGTTATCGGGAAGGCGGCGAGCTTTCTTCGTCCCGAACCGGCAGGAGCACGATGTCGATGATCAGGAAATTCCCGGCGCTCTTTGCCGCGCTCATCCTTGCCGGCTGCACCACATCCATGGCCTCGTCTGGAAGCGGCGGCGCGCCGCAGCCGCTGAAACGGATCGATGCCGCACGCTTCTATTCCGGCACATGGCTGGAAGTCGCCCGTCGTCCGATGCTGATCACCAATGGCTGCGTTGCCGGCACGACAAGTTATGGCGGCGCGAAAGGAACCTCGGTGGCCGTCAAGGATGCTTGCCGCGACGGCAATCCGGGTGGCCGCGAAAAATCGATCACCGGCGACGGCACCATCATAGACATGAAGACCAATGCCAAGCTGCGGGTTCGTTACAATGCTTTCGCCACCCGCGAATACTGGATCATCGATCGTGCCGCCGATTACAGCTGGTTCATCGAGGCGAGCCCGGATTTCCGGGATCTCTATATCTTCACGCGCAAAGTGCCGTCGAAACGGCTGCTCGATAAGCTCGTGGCCCGTGCCGCAGCCCTCGGCTACGACACCAGCAAGCTGGAATTCCCCGAGCAGCCGCCACGTTGAGCAGCGTCGGGTTGATCAATACTGGTAATCCTCGAAAACCGGCTCGACGGAGCCGTTCCAGCGACCGTTGAACAGCGCCAGCATGTCTTCCGCCATCGTCGCCTTCTTGGCCAGAACCTCTTCCAGCGGCTGAAGGAAGATGCTCTCATCCTGGCCTTCGCCGTTCAGGCGGTTGCGGGACCTGAGGCCGGCCTTGGAAATTCCCACGATTTCGCGGGAAACGTCGAGAACCGAACGGCCCTTGATATCGGCCTGAAGTCCCTTGGCCGGCACGGCATTGCGCATCGCCACCACGTCTTCGAAGGTCCAGTCGGCGGTCAGTGCCTCGGCATCGGCAAGCGCGGTATCGTCGTAAAGCAGGCCGACCCAGAAGGCCGGCAGCGCACAGATGCGGCGCCACGGGCCGCCATCGGCGCCGCGCATTTCCAGGAATTTCTTCAGGCGGACATCCGGGAAAAGCGTGGAAAGGTGGTTGATCCAGTCGCCCATCGTGGGCTCCCACTCGGCAATGACGCCCTTCAGCGCGCCATTCATGAACTGGCGGAAGGTGATGGTCGTACAGTCGCGGTACTTGCCGTCACGGACGATGAAATACATCGGCACGTCGAGCGCCCATTCCGCATAGTCCTTGAATCCGAAATCCGGCTTGAAGACAAAGGGCAGAACACCACCGCGCTGGTTGTCGGTATCGCGCCAGATATCGCCGCGCCAGGACAGAAGCCCGTTCGGCTTGCCTTCGGTGAAAGGCGAGGAAGCGAAGAGGGCGGTTGCGATATACTGCAGCTTCATCGAAACGCGCATCTTGCGCGCCATGTCCTCTTCCGAGGAGAAGTCCAGGTTCACCTGGATCGTGCAGGTGCGATACATCATGTCGAGGCCCTGGGAACCGACCTTCGGCATGTAATCGGTCATGATCGCATAGCGGGATTTCGGCATGCGCGGCGTTTCGGTGAACGACCATTTCGGGCTGCCACCGATGCCGAGGAAGCGAATGCCCATCGGCTCTGCGATCTCTCTCAGCACAGCCAGATGGCGGTTCGATTCCTTGCAGGTCTCGTGGATCGTTTCCAGCGGTGCGCCGGACAGCTCGAACTGGCCGCCGGGCTCGATCGATATCGCGCCCATGCCGTGCTGTTCGCCAAGTCCGATAATGTTTTCACCGTCCAGGATCGGCTCCCAGCCGAGCTTTTCCTGCATGCCCTTCAGGAGCGCGGAAATGCTGGCATCGCCGAAATACGGAACCGGGCTGTTATCTGCCCGGAAAAAGGCGAATTTCTCGTGCTCCGTGCCAATACGGAACTTTTCGGGTGGCCGCGGGCCTTGTTCCAGATAAGCTGTAAGCTCGGACACCGAGGAAATCGGTGTCTGGTCGGTGGTATCACGAGCCATAGAAATTACCCTGTTGGAATGCCGGATCTGGACGCCAATTCGTTAAGAATTGCCCGGCTGCTTGAACCGATTTCATGTGCGGTGCAAGTGAATTTCTTTCAACGCACGATCAGAAAATCGGAGCGGGTGTGGCCAAACTGGCACGGCGACTTCAGCGCCAATCCCCGATCGCCGCCTGGATCACCGCAAGAGCCGCGACAGCTGCCGTATCCGCCCTCAATATCCTCGGTCCCAAGGGGATCGCCGTAACGAAGGGCAGGGACCGCAACCTTTGCCGCTCCTCGTCGGAAAATCCGCCTTCCGGTCCGACCAGCAGCGCAAGCTTGGTCTCCTTGATACCGGCAAGGACCGGCAGCGGGTTCTGCCCCTCATCGCCTTCATCACAAAAGATGATCCGCCGATCGGCCGGCCAATGATCGAGCAGGTCGCCGAGCTTCTTCGGTTGAGAAACCTCCGGAACGGCAAGAATGCCGCATTGCTCGGCGGCTTCGATGACGTTCGCCTGCAGCCGGTCCATGCTGGTGATCTTGCCCTGCACATGCTGGGTCATCACCGGCTGCAGCAGGCCTGCCCCCATTTCGACGGCCTTCTGGACCAGATAATCCAGCCGGCCGACTTTCAATGGCGCGAAAAGGTAATGCAGATCGGAAGGCAGGGGCTGCGGTCGCGTTTGCTCCACGGCTTCAAGCACGATCTTCTTGCGGCTGGGAAAAACGACGCGCGTCTTCCATTCGCCATCGCGGCCGTTGAAGACCAGCACCTCGGCGCCATCCTCCAGCCGAAGCACGTTGGCGAGATAGTTGAACTGTTCCGATGAAACCTCGTGCCTTGCAGCGGCACCGAGCGACATCTCGACAAACAGTCTCTGCATCCGGAAATTGGCGCGCATTGTATCTCTGCCTTAAACGAACAGGGCGAACATAATCGTAGCGATCAACGCCGCAAGAGCCGCTGCCGCCGGAAGAGTGATCATCCACGCCGCAATGATGCTGAGGAAATGCGAGCGCCGCACGAGATATCGCCGTTTCAATTCGTCGTCGTTGCGCTCGAATAGCTCGGCCGTATCCGGTTCTTTGCCGGCCCGCACCCGCATATATTCGTAGCGGCGCTTGGAATGGCGGGTGTACCACTCGCGAAAAAAGCCGACGCCGAACACCGCGCCGACCGCGACATGCGTCGAGGAAACCGGCAGGCCGCCCCAGGAGGCGACGATGACGGTGAGCGCGGTCGACAGCGATACGCAATAGGCGCGCATCGGATTGAGCTTGGTGATTTCCGCGCCGACGAGCTTCACGAGCTTCGGCCCGTAAAGCAGCAGGCCGAGCGAAATGCCGAGGCCGCCGATGATCAGTTCCCAGAGCGGCACATGCACGCTGCCGGTCATGCCGCGTTGTGCGGCCGAAACGATCGCCGCGAGCGGGCCGATCGCGTTCGATACGTCGTTGGCACCGTGCGCGAAGGACATCAGCGCGGCGGAAAACACCAGCGGAATGCGGAAGAGCTTGCGGAGCGACTGGTTGCGATTTTCCAGGCCTTCGGCCTGTTTGGCAATGACGGGGATGAGCAGCCGCCATGCGACGAAGCCGGTGGCCAGAGTGATGAGCGTGGCGACCGGTGCCGAGATATCCACCAGTTGGCCCAGCCCGACCAGCGCCAGAAAACCGGCAAAAGCGCCCGTCATCAGGCCGATCAGCACCGGCACCCATTTCTTCGCGGAGGCGATCTTGTCCTCGCGATAGATGATGGTTTCCTTGATGACGAAAAGGAAAGCCGCGGCAATCACGGCGCCCAGAACAGGCGAGATCACCCAGCTGACCGTAATGCCGGCGATCGTCGTCCAGTTGACGGCCGAAAGCCCGGCCGCCGCGATGCCTGCCCCCATCACCCCGCCGACGATCGAATGGGTGGTGGAAATCGGCGCTCCGAGCCATGTCGCGACATTGATCAGCACGGCGGCAGCCAGCAGAGCTGCCATCATCGCCCAGATCACCATGTCCGGGCTGCTAATCACGCCATCCTGCATGATGCCGTTGGCGATCGTGTTTGCGACACCTCGTCCGGCAATCACCGCGCCGGCGATCTCGAACACCGCCGCAAGCCCGAGGCCGAAGGTCATCGTCATGGCACGCGCGCCAACGGCGGCCCCGATATTGTTGGTGACGTCATTGGCGCCGATGTTCATCGCCATGTAGGCAGCAAGGCCCGAAGCCGCGATGACCACGACAGCGCCCGGCCGTCCCGTCACATAGGACGCCGCGAAGATCGCCACGAGGATGATGAAAAGCAGGGCGGCGCCAGGCGCCGCAAGCCCGCGGGCTGCCTGCCGGCCAGCTTCCTCCACCGAGGAAAACTTCTCCAAATCCTTGTCGAGCGTCGGCTTCGCCAGGCGCGGCCGTCTCTGGCCCATATCTCCATCCCTTGAAGGAAAAAGCGACCGGCTATCAGGCCGTGATCACCAATGCGCAAAATCGCAGTCACCGCCTAATAGCAATGGACCACGAACGCAATATGACTGTTTTATGACAGTGTTAGCTGGCAGCCTTTATCAACTGCGGCGCCATCCGTGGGCGCATCTTTTCAGCGAACTGCAGGAAAAGGATCTTCAGCTCCGGCTCGTTGACGCGCAAGGCCGCTTCCTCGCAGGAAACCCATTCCAGCGTGCGCGAACCTTTTTCCGGAAAGCTCTTCAGGCACTCGTCCACTTCAAGCGCGTGAACCTGCACGATGACCGGGATCTTGAGGCCATTATCGAGCGTCTTGCGATAGTTGTAGAAACCGAGCGTTTCCTTTTCGACCTTGCCCTTGACGCCGACCTCTTCGAACGCTTCGCGTTCGGCGACCTGATGCGCCTTCTTGTCGGTCATAGGCCAGCCCTTGGGGATAACCCAGCGGCCGGTATCGCGGCTCGTCGCGACGAGCACTTCCAGCAGTCCCTGCTTCTTCTTGAGCCGGTAGCACAATGCGGCATACTGCTGTCGCGGCGGCCGCTGCAGCATCAACCGAAGATTGTTGGTAACCTTGCTCATGAAGCCCAATTTCTGCTGGTTCCTTCGTATGAGTGTTAATGTACTAATATAGTGCTTGCCCGGAGCTTAACGAGCCCACTGCAACCACTCATTGTCGTGAATCATGGTGAAGACAACGCTGATAATGTATCTATTTTGAAGCAGGCTTTTATAAGGTCAACTTGTTTTTTGCACAGCTGTTCAAAAATAGGCTGGTTGTTCTTTCTGCGACAGATTCAGGTCTCTTTGCCCAACTTCAATTGAGCGATCCTGTTCCATTCGCCGGCCCGTTCCGCTTCGTCGGTGACGCTGAAAATGAAGTCGATATGCGCCTCGGCCTGCTGCCTTGCCTTTGCCGCATCACCGGCCAGGATCGCATCGGCGATCGCCTCGTGTTGTTCCATCACCCGGTGATGCGCGCCGCCAACGGTGAAGATGAGGCGGCGATTATAGAAGATACCGTCGCTCAGCAGGCGATAGCAGGCCCGCAGCGTGTGCATCAGGATGATGTTGTGGGCGGCATCGCCAATAGCGTTGTGGAATTCCACATCGGTGGCAAGCTCCTCTTCGAAACGGCCTTCCTGATGGGCGTCGCGCATGCGGCCGATGATCCGCCGAATCATTTCCCGGTCGGTCTCGGTGGCGCGGCGGGCCGCCATCTCGGCTGTCATCCCCTCCAACTGGCGGCGATATTCCAGATAGTCCCGTACCGCCTGCCGGTGCCGACGGATGAGGTCGACGAGCGGCGCGGAAAAGATCTGGCCGACGACATCGGCCACAAAAGTGCCGCCGCCATGCTGGCTGACCAGCAGGCCGCGGGTTTCAAGCTCCTTCAGCGCCTCCCGCAGGATCGGCCTGGAAATGTCGAAGCGCTGCGCCAGTTCCCGTTCGCCCGGCAGGCGCTCGCCGTCGCGCAGCACGCCGGTCAGGATCAGCCGCTCGATCTGGTGTATGATCTCGTCCACAGTTCGGCCATGCGAGACGGGCAGGAAAAGTTCATGCGTCACGTATGCCTCCTGGCGGATCTGTCTGCCAACACCTTGATACCACATGCTTGTAGCACTGGTAAAAAAAGTATACCAGTGAGCCGGAACAGGGAGATGCATTTGACCGAGGCCATCCGCTTTCTGCCGCCGCGCGCCGCTGTCATGGCACGCCGCGAAACGATCATCGGCGATCTGGCCGATCTCCTGCCGCCCGATTGCCTGATCCACGAAGAGCGCGAGCTGGTTCCGTTCGAGACGGATGCCTTCATCTCGTATCGCCGCGTGCCGCTGGCCGTGGCGCTGCCCCGCACGACGGCGCAGGTTGCCGCCATTATGAAATACTGCAACCGCTACGGTATTCCGGTCGTGCCGCGGGGGGCAGGGACCTCGCTGTCCGGCGGCGCCATTCCGCAGGAGGATGCGCTTGTCCTCGGCCTGTCGCGCATGTCGAAAATCCTCGAAGTGGATTACGCCAACCGCACCGCCACCGTGCAGGCCGGCGTCACCAACCTGAACATCTCCGAAGCGGTCGGCATCGACGGCTTCTTTTATGCGCCCGACCCGAGTTCCCAGCTTGCCTGCACGATCGGTGGCAATATCGGCATGAATTCCGGTGGCGCGCACTGTCTGAAATACGGCGTGACGACCAACAATCTGCTCGGCGTCAAGATGGTGCTGGTCGATGGCACGGTGATCGAGCTCGGCGGCAAGCATCTCGATGCGGCGGGTTACGACCTGCTCGGCCTCGTCTGCGGTTCGGAAGGCCAGCTTGGCATCGTCACCGAAGCGACCGTCCGGCTGATCGCCAAGCCGGAAGGTGCGCGCCCCGTCCTGTTCGGTTTCGAGACGTCTGAGGAAGCCGGTTCCTGCGTCTCCGATATCATCGGTTCGGGCATCATCCCTGTCGCCATCGAATTCATGGACAAGCCAGCGATCGAGATCTGCGAGGCTTTCGCCGGTGCCGGTTATCCGCTGGATGTTGGTGCGCTGCTGATCGTGGAAGTGGAAGGTTCCGAAGCCGAAATGGACGCGATGCTGGCCGGCATCGTCGAGATCGCCCGCCTCCATCAGGTGAAGACGGTGCGCGAATGCCAGTCTGCGACGGAAGCCGCGCTGATCTGGAAAGGCCGTAAATCCGCTTTCGGCGCGACCGGCCGTATCGCCGATTATATCTGCATGGACGGCACGGTGCCGCTCGGCAAGCTTTCCTACGTGCTGCAGAAGACGTCGGAAATCACCGACAGTTTTGGCCTTCGGGTTGCTAACGTCTTCCATGCGGGTGACGGCAACATGCATCCGCTGATCCTGTTCAACGCCAACGATCCGGAAGACGCGGCCAAGGCGGAAGCGGCCGGCAACGAGATTTTGAAACTCTGCGTCGATGCGGGCGGCTGCCTGACCGGCGAACACGGCGTCGGTATCGAGAAACGCGACCTGATGCGGCATCAATTTTCGGAAGCGGACCTCACCCAGCAGATGGCGGTGCGGGCGGCGTTCGATGAGGGTTGGATCCTCAATCCCTCCAAGGTGTTTCCGTTGGAGGGGAGGCCGTGAGTTTGACGATGGTTGCCAGCGTTCCCCGGAACCACCCCCCTCTGTCCTGCCGGACATCTCCCCCTCAAGGGGGGAGATCGGATGTGGCGCGGTCTTCCGAATATCTTGCATCGAGCTTTGAGCTACTGGCCTCGTTGAAGAGGAACGAGTGGTCATGCGTCTTGCCAATCTCCCCTTTTGAGGGGGAGATGTCCGGCAGGACAGAGGGGGGTAAGCTCCGGATACTGAGGCCCACCGCATGCTGATCCCCAATTCCGAAGCCGACGCCGCCTATGTCATCCGCACCGCCGCGGCCGAGAACAAGACGCTGGCGCTCTGCGGCAACAACACCCGTTCCGGTTTCGGCAACGCGGTGGAAACCACCGATGTCGTCAGCTCCCGCGGCCTCACCGGCATCGTCGATTACGAGCCGGCCGAAATGGTGATGACGGTGAAAGCCGGCACTCCGGTCGCGGAAGTCGAGGCGGCACTTGCCGCCAACCGGCAGATGATGTCCTTCGAACCGATGGATCATCGCGGCATCATGGGGACCACGGGGGAGCCCACGATCGGCGGCGTTTTTGCCGCGAACGTTTCCGGCCCGCGCCGCTTCGTCTCCGGTGCTGCGCGCGACAGCCTGCTCGGCATCCGTTTTGTCAACGGCCGGGGCGAGGTCATCCGCGCCGGCGGCCGGGTGATGAAGAACGTCACCGGCCTCGATCTCGTCAAGCTTCTGGCCGGCTCGCAAGGCACGCTCGGCTTCCTGACCGAAGTAACATTCCGCGTCCTGCCGGTGCCGCCGGTGGTCGAGACGATCGTGATTTCCGGATTATGGGATGACGCCCTGGCTGCCAAGGCCATGGCCGCGGCAATGGCGATGCCCGTCGAAGTTTCCGGTGCCGCACATCTGCCGGCCAGCGTCATCGGCCGCTTCCTGCGCGGCAGCCTTCCCGATGGCGAAGCGACGGTCTTGCGCCTCGAAGGGCTTGCCGCATCCGTTTCCGTCCGGGCTGAAAAGCTCAAGGCTGTCATGGAAGCGTTCGGCCCTGTCTCTCGCCTTGGCATGGAAGACAGCCAGGCGCTCTGGCGCGAAATTCGTGACGTGCAACCCTATGCCGATGGGACAGAGCGCCCTCTCTGGTGCGTCTCCGTCGCCCCCTCTGCCGGCCATCAGATCGTCGCCGCCCTTCGTCTCGAAGCTGGCGTCGATGTCTTTTACGACTGGCAGGGCGGTCTGATCTGGATGCGCATGGAAGCCGATCCCGAAGCCGAATTGCTGCGCCGCTATATCCGGGCGTTGGGTGGTGGACATGCAACGCTCGTGCGCGCATCTGATACGGCCCGCGCCGGGACCGCGGCGTTTGAGCCCCTGCCGGACGCAGTTGCGGCGCTTTCGGCTCGCGTGAAGCAGAAACTCGATCCGGCGGGCATTTTCAGCCCCGGCAAGATGGCAGGAATCCTCTGATGCAAACCTCCTTCACCGCCGAGCAGCTCGCCGATCCGCATGTGGCGGAATCCGAAAAGATCCTGCGCCGCTGCGTGCATTGCGGTTTCTGCACCGCCACCTGTCCGACCTATCTGACGCTTGGTAACGAGCTCGATAGCCCGCGTGGGCGCATCTATCTCATCAAGGATATGCTGGAAAACGGCCGCCCGGCGGATGAGGAAGTGGTCACCCATATCGACCGCTGCCTCTCCTGCCTTTCCTGTGTCACGACCTGTCCGTCCGGCGTTGACTATATGCATCTGGTCGATCACGCCCGTATCCATATCGAAAACACCTACAGGCGGCCGCTGATGGATCGGTTGATCCGCGCCGTGCTTGCCGCGGTCCTGCCTTATCCAGCGCGTTTTCGAACGGCGCTGATGTTCGCCAAGCTCGGACGCCCCTTGGCGCCGATGATGAAGCGTGTTGCCGCCTTGAAGCCGCTCGGCGCCATGCTGGACCTTGCGCCGACCTCCATCGCCGGCGGTTCGGATGCGGCGACACCGGGTGTGCGCAAGGCCGAAACAGAAAAACGCGGACGGGTGGCGATCCTTTCCGGCTGCGCCCAGCCGGTTCTCGATCCTGGCATCAACGAAGCGACGCTCAGGCTTCTGTCCCGCATCGGCATCGAGGTGGTCGTGCCGCAGGGCGAGGGCTGCTGCGGCGCGCTGGTGCATCACATGGGCCGCGAGGAGCAGGCGCTCGATTTCGCCCGCCGCAATGTCGATGTCTGGATCCGGGAAATCGACCAAGGGGGAGCAGGTGGCGGGCTCGATGCGATCATCATCACCGCCTCCGGCTGCGGTACGACGATCAAGGACTACGGCCACATGCTGCGGCTCGATCCGGCCTATGCGGAAAAGGCAAAGAAGGTTTCAAGCCTCGCCAAGGACATTACCGAATATCTCTCGACGCTGGATCTGCCCCGGCAGGAGCCGAAGAGGCTGAATGTCGCCTATCACTCGGCTTGCTCGATGCAGCATGGCCAGAAGATCACGCTTGCACCGAAGAACCTTTTGAAGGCCGCAGGGTTCACCGTGCGCGATCCGGCCGAAGGCCATCTCTGCTGTGGCTCGGCCGGCACCTATAATATCCTGCAGCCAGAGATTTCGGCACAGCTCAAGGCCCGTAAGGTGAAAAACATCGAGGCGACCAAAGCAGATGTCATCGCCACCGGCAATATCGGCTGCATCACCCAGATCGCTTCCGGCACGGCGATCCCGATCCTGCATACCGTGGAATTGCTGGACTGGGCCTATGGCGGTCCGAAGCCGGCAAGGCTGGCGGAAAAGTAGGCGCCGGCAATCCGATGGGGTGCAATAAAAAAGCCGGCGAAATCGCCGGCTTTTTTATTTGATCGAGGCGTCAGCCTCAGAACTTGTAGTTGATACCGACATTGACCGCGTTGGTCAGGATGTTGGTTTTCAGCGAAGCGCCGCTATCGATGTCGACGTTGATCCAGGAATAGTTGCCCTTGTATTCGGCAAATGCAGACCAGTTTTCCGTGAATTCGTAGCGGATACCGGCCTGAGCCTGAATCGTTGCGCCACCGAGCTGGTAATCGAACGTGCGATTGGCACCGCGGGTGACTTCGACATGCGGAACGTTGATACCGACGCCGGCGCCGACATAAGGCTTCCACTTGCCTTCGAGCGGGAACTTGTAGAGCGCGTTCAGCGTCAGCAGGTTAAGGCCGTCGGTGAATTCGAAGACATCCCAGCCGGCCTTGGCCAGCGTCGAGTCGTTCGCATAGACCTTCGCATGGGTGTAGTCGAGCGAGACACCCCAGTTGGAGAGCGCGCCGCCCTCGAACCAGTAAGTGCCACGGATGCCGTAATAGGGCGGCGAGGCGAAGGACTTGCCTTCCCAGCCGGCCGTGAAGTCCGGGGCGTCGGAAACCTCGACCTTGCTGTGCGGAGCGGTCTGGTAACCGCCGTAAACGGAAAGTTCCCAGCCGCCGATGTTCGGCGCTGCTTCAGGAGCAGCAATCGGGGCGGAGGCCGGCGCCATGTCGGCCGCATAGGCAGCGCCGGAGGCGAGGGCGAGAGAAATCAGGGAAAGCGAAAGAAGTTTGCGCATGAATCAGCCTGCTTGAATATGATTGGCTTTTGATAGGCACTTTAGCGATGGATGCGCTGGCGGTCTGTGCTTTTTGTGCACCAGTCACCGACGAAGCTAGGCCCGTTATGGTTAACCAAATCTAAACGCAGCAAAAAGGCGGCTCGAAGCCGCCTTTCATAGTGTTGTCCGATCGTTTCAGCCGCCGAAAATGGTGCGGAAAATGTCGATGCCGCGATCTTCGTAATCCACCTTGCCCTGTTTGTTGCCGGGTCCGATGACGATGACCTTGGTGCCGATGTCGGCGCGCGAATAAAGATGTTCGACATCCTTGTTCATCATGCGGATACAGCCGGACGACATGTTGAGACCGATTGTCCAGGGCTGGTTGGTGCCGTGGATACGGAAGATCGTGTCGCGGTTGCCCTTGTAGAGATACATGGCGCGGGCACCGAGCGGGTTGTCGATGCCACCGGGCTGGACTTCCGGCAGGATGCGGCCGGCACGGCGCTCACGAACGCGCATTTCCGCTGGCGGGCGCCATTCCGGCCATTCCGCCTTGCGGCCGACATTCACCACGCCCGACCAGCCGAAACCTTCACGGCCGACGCCGATGCCGTAACGGGTCGCGCTGTTTTCGCCTTCGATATAGTAGAGAAATTTGTTGTTGGTATCGACGATAATCGTGCCCGGCCTTTCAGCGGTGGTGAACCGCACGGCCCGCCGCTTGAACTGTTCCGGCACTTCCCGCTGCATGGCGACCGGCGTCACGGCGCTTGCCGGGAGGTCCACATGCGGTGCGGCCGGGCCGATGGCGCTGGCGTTACCCGCGGTCAAAAGAAACGCGCCGGCCATGCCCATGGCGGCTGCGAAGATCCTGCTGCTCCTCATCCCCAAACTCCCTCTTCCATTTCAGGATGAGGGAGGCTAGCCGGTTCGCCCGGCAAAGCAACACGAAAGCCGGCCGAAAAGGACGGTGGCATGACAAAAAGGCGACGGGACTGTGGCCCCGCCGCCTCACTTTTCAGGCATATTCGACACCCTGTCACATCACGATGACGCGGGTGCCGATATTGACGCGTTCGTAAAGGTCGGTCACGTCCTCGTTGCGCATGCGGATACAGCCGGAGGAAACGGCGCTGCCGATCGTCCAGGGCGCGTTGGTGCCGTGAATGCGGTAAAGCGTCGAGCCGAGATACATGGCGCGGGCGCCGAGCGGATTTTCCGGGCCGCCATCCATGCGCGCCGGCAGGTAGTGACCCTTGACGGCTTCGCGCTGGATCATCTCCTGCGGCGGGATCCAGGTCGGCCATTCGGACTTGCGGGTGACCTTGTGTTCGCCGGCCCATTCGAAGCCGGGCTTGCCGACGCCGACGCCGTAACGGCGCGCCTGACCACCTTCGCCGACGAGGTAGAGGAAACGGTTATCGGTATCGATGACGATCGTGCCCGGCTTTTCCTTGGTGTCGTAGGCGACGGTCTGCGGCAGGAATTGCGGCTCGATCTGGCTCTTGGCCGGACGGTCCGGGCGGACGGCGACCTGCTGGACATCGCTATTGCCGAAAATGCCGGTGCGGCGCATCGCTTGCGGCTGGCGCTGCTGGTAGGCGGGCTGCTGCTGGTAACCCTGCTGCTGATAAAGCGCACGCGGCTGGGCCGCCTGGCGCGGATAAACGACCGGGCGCCCATTCGGGCCGGCAAGCTGCATGACCCACGGGGCGGCGAGATCCGAGCTGACGACAACCGGCGGACGCTCGCGATAACGGTCGTTGGCGGAGGCGGCGCTGGAAATGACGGTCGCGAGGCCAAGGGCCGCGAAAAATATCTTCTTCATGATCGGATCCACTCGTTACAAATCACCGATTGGGAACGTCCTGTCCGGGCGGCCCTGGTTGACGAACATGGTGAGCGCCAGGTGAAAGCGAATGGTAAACGGGTGGCCTGCTGGAGGCTTCGGCGATACCGCAAATGCCATAAACCTTTTGGCAGGGTTACTGCCCGGTTTTGAAACATGGTTGACCAGTGTTAAAGCAGGCTGAAAAGCCGTTAACGAACTGAATTCGAAGGGGCAAAGGGATGGAAAAGCCGGGAATCACCATCGGCGAGGATGGCATTGCGCGCTGCGCCTGGCATGGCGGCCTGGAGGATTACCGCCGTTACCATGACGAGGAATGGGGCCGGCCGGTGACGAGCGATGTCCGCCTGTTCGAAAAGATCTGCCTCGAAGGCTTTCAGTCCGGCCTGTCCTGGCTGACGATCCTGCGCAAGCGCGAGAATTTTCGCGCCGGCTTTGCGGGTTTCGATTTCGAGAAGGTGGCACAGTTCGGCGAAAACGACATCGCCCGGTTGCTGGCCGATACCGGCATCATCCGCCATCGCGGCAAGATCGTCTCGACGATCAACAACGCCGCCCGCGCCATCGAACTTCGCGACGAATTCGGCTCGCTTGCCAAATTCTTCTGGGGTTTCGAACCCGGTGCCCATGAGCGGCCTGCGGTGATGGACCTCGCGACCTTGCGCGCAAACCCGACGACCGACGTTTCGGTAAAGCTCTCGAAGAACCTCAAGAAGCGCGGCTGGACCTTTGTCGGTCCGACGACCGTCTATGCCTTCATGCAGGCCATGGGCATGGTCAACGACCATCTCGACGGCTGTTTCTGCCAGCCGCAGGTCGATGAAATGCGGCTGAAATTCAGGCGCCCGTAATGTCCGAAAGGATCTGATGCAGGCCGCCGAGGTTCTCGATCTGGCGAAAGCGCGGCGCATCGGTCGGCGCGTCGACATGTTCCAGCACCCAGGTCAAGGCATGCGGCACGAACACGCCCCAGCTGCCGGCGGCAATAGCCGGCACGATGTCGGATTTCAGCGAATTGCCGACCATCATCGCTCGCTCCGGCCCGTCTGCTACCTTGGAAAAGATACGGCGATAGGTGGTAGCGCTCTTGTCGCTGACGATCTCGACGGCATCGAAATAATCGCCGAGGCCGGATTGCGCTAGTTTCCGCTCCTGGTCGAACAGGTCGCCCTTGGTGATCAGCACCAGGAGATAATGGCCGTTCAAGGCTTCCAGCGTCTCTTCCACATGCGGCAGCGTCTCGACCGGATGACGCAGCAGGTCGCGGCCGATGCTCAGGATGCGCTCGATCGTTTCCGTCGGCACTTTGCCGTCGGTTATCTCGATTGCCGTTTCGATCATCGACAGGGTGAAGCCCTTGATGCCGAAACCGTAATAGGAAAGGTTGCGTTTTTCAGCCTCCAGCAGGCGCTCGGAAATATGCGCGCCCTCAGCGAAGTCGCCGAGAAGATGCTGGAAATGCTCTTCCGTCAGCCGGTAATATTGCTCGTTCTGCCAGAGCGTATCGTCGGCATCGAAGCCGATCGCGGTAATCGGGCGCATGGGTTCTGCCTCCACCGGAATGATATGGCGAAGAACGGTGCGCCGGGCAAGCGGTGAGGCCCGCCCGGCACGTTTCTTTCAAAAGTCGTTACTTCGGCTGTTCCTTGGCATGCGCCTTCAGCCAGGCCTGCATCTCGGCAATTTCGGCTTCCTGCGCCTTGATCACCGCCTCGGCGAGTTTACGGATTTCCGGGTCCTTGCCATATTGCAGCTCGACCTTGGCCATGTCGATCGCGCCCTGATGATGTGGGATCATGCCGCGCACGAAATCGACATCCGCATTGCCGGAATATCGCACCGCCATGTCCTTATGCATCTTGTCGTTGGCGGCCATGAATGCCTTGGTTGCCGGGCCTTCCGCCCCCGTTGCCGGCATCTGCATGGTGGAGTGGTCATGCCCCTTCATCTCCTGCGCGGCAGTAGTGCCGGCGATGACGAGCGAAAGGGCGGCGGTCATGAGTATAATTTTCGCAGACATGGTTTTCCTGTCCTATGCGATGGAAGTTTATGGGTTGATGAAATGAAGTTCCATCAGGCTCGGGGAGGGGGCGTCAGTGGCGCAGGTGCGGGATAAACGAGTACTAGCTCGATGCCGGGCGCGGGATAAGCATGCACGAACGGGCTTTTATCCCCAGCGTCGATCTCCGGTATAAGCGTCAGGCAGGCGGCGCAAAAGGGCGTGACGCAGGTCTTGCCGCCATGCGGACAGGGCTGTTGTGTGCTGCCATGAGAATGTTCGGCCTGCGTCGCTTCCGCCATCTTGCCATGGTCGTGCCCGCCGGAATGATCCTGAATCGCAGGAACTTGCTCCGCCGCCATATAGGGCATGCCGATGGCGGGCATGGCCCCGTAAAGGAGCCAGGCGACGAACATCAAAAGGGCGGCCAGACGCGACATGAGATTGAATCTACGATCGCCAACGCCGAAATCAACCCGCCCGGGTTCACAAGGCCGGTTTTACAGCGCGATGACCTCGTGAACCGCCTGGATGTCTCGCCCGAGTTCGCCATAGGGCGCCACCGGCCAGATCCAGCGCCGTTTTGCTTCCGGTGCCGGCACGCCGCAGAGAAGATCGGCCTCCTCCAGCACCTTGCCGCTACGATCGGTGACTTTGTAAGTGGTGTCCGTCAGCAGCGCCACCTTGCAGGGCAGGGAGGTAAGCCCATCGAGATGACTGCGCACCAGTGCGTCGAGAATTTCGGTCCGGCGCGGATTGTGCTCCTCGTCCAGCCGCCGTTTCGCGCCGACACCGATCTGCGACAGGATATTGGCCGAAACGACGAGATCGAGATACGGCACCTGCCGCAGGAAGGCGAGCGGCTCCGGCGGCTTGCCCTTCCTCGCATCCTCGAGCCCCGAAAGATCGCGCGAAATCAGCCGAACATTCCTGAACCGCTTCGCCTTCAACCGGATCCGAACCCCGGCAAGGTGCACCAGATCGACCAGCACGACCGTATCGAAATTTTCCGCCAGCGCCTCGATCGGCACATCTCGCAGCAGTCCCGAACCAAGCACCACTGCCGTCCGACGCTCTCTCATCCCGGCGATAGCCTCGCGAACGAAGGCCTTGCAGTTTTCCTCATGCGGCGCCCACGCCTTCCGGCATCGCCCGGCGCGCGACCAGAGGCCGACAGAGGAGCGGATATAGGGCTGAAATTCCCGGGGCGTGACCAATCGGGTCGCGCCATACTGAATGGCTTCGGCGAGCATGGGTTACCGATAGACCTCACGCCGGTGACCGATCTCGACGACGAGCACGACGAGACGCTGATCCTGTATGTCGCAGATGATGCGGTAGTCGCCGACCTTGTAGCGCCAAAGATGCTCGAAGCGGGAGCCTTGAAGAGCAGTGCCAAGCTGACGAGGGTTTTCAAGCAGCTTTACCCGCGAATGCAGGAAATCTCGAATGCGAGCCGACTCGTTATTGCCTATTTTCTTGAGTTGTTTGATTGCAGCGGCCTGAAACTCAATCTTCCAGGCCAAGTTCGCGCTCCATCTCATTCCAGGTATAGGTTCGCTCGCCATTGCGGATGCGCTCCATCGCCGCTTCCGCAAGCGCAATATCGTGAAGATCCTCGAGATGTTGCTCGAGAACCTCCATCATGTAAGCATCCGGCTCCGCGCCAGCCTGTGCCGCATACTCGGCGATCAGCTTGTGCATTTCGTCCGGCATTTCGATCGTGACGCGCTTGTTCATGGCAGGAGCCCTTTTTCTCGAAGACTATATAGCAGTTCGCCTCATTCTTCACCAGCCGCCGCCCTTGCCGCTTCGGCCGCTATCCTCTAAGAAACCGCTCACAAATCCGGCCTTTCCCGGGCCGTCGGCAATGGAATTTCGATCATGAACGACAAGAGCAAAAAGCCCCAGAAACTCAAGGCCCGCCTGCCGCGCGGCTTCGTCGATCGTTCCGCTGCCGATATCCA
Organism: Neorhizobium populisoli; assembly: GCF_019430945.1. Classification (GTDB taxonomy): domain Bacteria; phylum Pseudomonadota; class Alphaproteobacteria; order Rhizobiales; family Rhizobiaceae; genus Neorhizobium; species Neorhizobium populisoli. Next base: position 245,355 of record NZ_JAHYCB010000002.1, read on the forward strand.
TGCGACCAACGAGATGACTGCGAAGATCCGCGAAGTCTACGAGCGTTACGGTTTCGACCCGGTCGAAACGCCGCTGTTCGAATATACCGATGCGCTCGGAAAGTTCCTGCCCGACAGCGACCGCCCGAACGAAGGCGTGTTCTCGCTGCAGGACGACGACGAACAGTGGATGAGCCTGCGTTATGATCTGACGGCGCCGCTTGCCCGCCATGTCGCCGAAAACTTCAACGAGATCCAGCTGCCGTTCCGCACCTATCGCGCCGGTTACGTCTTCCGCAACGAGAAGCCGGGTCCGGGCCGTTTCCGCCAGTTCATGCAGTTCGACGCCGATACGGTTGGTGCACCGGGCGTCCAGGCGGATGCCGAAATGTGCATGATGATGGCCGATACGATGGAAGCGCTTGGCATCAAGCGCGGCGATTACGTGATCCGCGTCAACAACCGCAAGGTTTTGGACGGTGTCATGGAAGCGATCGGCCTCGGCGGCGACGACAAGGCCGGCCAGCGCCTGAACGTGCTGCGCGCCATCGACAAGCTGGACAAGTTCGGGCCTGAAGGCGTGAAGCTGTTGCTCGGCGCTGGCCGCAAGGATGAGTCCGGCGATTTCACCAAGGGTGCCGGCCTCGGCGAAGAGCAGATCGTCGCCTTATTTGCGATGTTCGATTTCAAGTTGGAAATTGAAGTCGATGTGAACGGGGCACAGGTTTCGCACCTTTCGGGTAGTTTCCCCAAAGGCTTTCCGAATGTCATAGACGTCAATGTTCTCTATGATGGTCTTCAAGAGCTGGCGACTATGAGGCGTCTGTTTGAGGGGAGTGGCTACGGCCCCGACCGCGTCAAGATCGACCCCTCCGTCGTCCGAGGCCTCGAATACTACACCGGCCCGGTCTTCGAAGCTGAACTCCTCTTCGACGTCACCAATGAAAAGGGCGAAAAGGTCGTCTTCGGCTCTGTCGGTGGCGGCGGACGTTACGATGGCCTCGTGTCGCGCTTCATGGGCCAGCCGGTTCCGGCGACCGGCTTCTCGATTGGTGTCTCACGCCTGATGACGGCGCTGAAGAACCTCGGCAAGCTTGGTCAGGATGACGTCATCGCTCCGGTTCTCGTCACCGTCATGGATGGCGATGTCGAGAGCATGGGCCGTTACCAGCGCTTCACCCAGGCGCTGCGGGCGGAGGGCATTCGCGCCGAGATGTATCAGGGCAACTGGAAGAAATTCGGCAACCAGCTGAAATACGCCGACCGCCGCGGCTGCCCGATCGCCATCATCCAGGGTGGTGATGAGCGCGCCCAGGGTGTGTTGCAGCTGAAGGACTTGATCGAGGGCAAGCGACTTTCGGGCGAGATCACCGATAACACCGAATGGCGCGAAGCCCGCGTGGCGCAGGAGACTGTGACCGAGGCTGAGCTTGTGGCCAAGGTGAAGGAAATCCTGGCGGCTCAGGCGGAAGATCGGCGGCGGGCGAAGGATGTCTGATCTTTCCCGTTTTGCCTTGCGGTACCCCCCTCTACCCTGCCGGGCATCTCCCCCTCAAGGGGGGAGATTGGCTGGGTGGGCGCTCACTGCTCTATATTCGGCCTTTGCTTTCTGCGCTGGGTTGTTGAAGGAGAAGGCCGTGCCTCGTGTGATCTCCCCCCTTGAGGGGGAGATGCCCGGCAGGGCAGAGGGGGGTATGGCAAACTCGACGGGGGCAATTCCATGCCCCTGATCGACATGCCCGAATTCTCCGCCGACCTCCTCGCCGAGTTTGCCGCCCGTCGTGCCGAACGGGTCAACACCCCCGTCATCCAGCCGGCCGAACCCTTTCTCGACATGGCCGGCGAAGACCTTCGCCGCCGTATCTTCTTGACGGAGAGCGAAACCGGCGCAAACCTGTGCCTGCGCCCGGAATTCACCATCCCCGTCTGCCTGCGCCATATCGAAACCGCCACCGGCACGCCGCGACGCTATTCCTATCTCGGCGAAGTCTTCCGTCAGCGCCGCGAAGGCGCGCATGAATTCTACCAGGCCGGTATCGAAGACCTTGGCGACAAGGACACCGCCAGCGCCGATGCCCGCGCCATCGGCGATGCGTTTGGTGTCCTCAAGACGGTTCTGCCCGGCCGCAAGCTAACTTTGACGCTCGGCGATCAGGCGGTGTTCGAGGCGGTGGTCAAGGCGCTCGGCCTGCCCTTCGGCTGGCAGCGCCGGCTGATCCACGCATTTGGCGATATGGCGCATCTGGAAGCGCTGCTGGACCGGCTCGCAAAGCCTCAAGCCGTCGCGGGTCTCGATCCGGAAATCGCCGCCCTGATCGCCTCCGGCAACGAGGCGGAGTTGGTTGCACGCATCGACGCGACCATGCAGGAAACCGGCTATTCCACCAATGCCAGCCGCTCCCCGACCGAGATTGCGCGGCGTCTGAAGGAAAAGCTGGAACTGGCCGAAACCCGGCTGGATGGCACGGCCCTTCTGCTGCTCAGGGAATTCCTGACGCTGCAATTGCCGCTCGCCGATGCACCGGCCGCATTGGCTGGTTTTGCCGATGCCGCCGACCTGAAACTCGGCCCGGCAATCGCGATGTTCGACGCGCGGCTCGCAGCGCTTGCCAATGCCGGCGCCGATTTGTCCGCCATGACCTATCGCGCCGCCTTCGGCCGTCCGCTGGATTATTATACCGGCCTCGTTTTCGAAGTGACCGAAGCCGGTTCGACCGCCGTTCTGGCCGGTGGCGGGCGTTTCGACCGGTTGATGACGCTGCTCGGCGCCAAGGAACTGATCCCGGCTGTCGGTTTCTCGTTGTGGCTCGACCGCCTGGAAGCTGCGAGGGCAAGACGATGAGCGTTATCACCATTGCCCTGCCGTCCAAGGGACGCATCAAGGAAGATACGGCCGTCATCTTCGAACGTGCCGGCCTTGCCATTTCCGCCGTCGGCAACGACCGGTCCTATCGCGGCCGTGTCGATGGCATCGAGGGTGTCGAGATCGCCTATCTCTCCGCCTCCGAAATCGCCCGCGAACTGGCGAGTGGTGCGGTGGATTTCGGCGTCACCGGCGAGGATCTGGTGCGCGAGGGCATGCCGGGCGTCGACCAGAAGGTGGAATTCTGTGCCCGCCTCGGCTTCGGCCATGCGGATGTCGTGGTCGCGGTGCCGGAAATCTGGCTCGACGTGGAGACCATGGCCGATCTCGGCGATGTGGCGGCGGATTTCCGCGCCCGTCATGGCCGCCGTCTGCAGATCGCCACGAAATACTGGCGGCTCACCCAGCAGTTTTTCTCCGGCAGCCACGGTATCCAGCTTTATCGCATCGTCGAGAGCCTCGGCGCCACGGAAGGTGCACCGGCAGCCGGCCAGGCGGATATCATCGTCGATATCACTTCGACCGGTTCGACGCTCAGAGCCAACCACCTGAAGGTCCTGTCGGACGGCGTCATGCTGAAATCTGAGGCCTGCCTCGTGCGCGCCCGCAAGCCGGGCCATGAGGAAGACCCGCGCATCCGGCAGATCGTCGAGGCTGTCCGCGCCGCGCTTTAGTCGCGGCGGCGGAATCGGCGTCGATTTTCGGACGGCGCGATGTGTAATTCAAAGAGTGGAGTACCGCGCGCCTTGAAGGGTGCGGCTTTCCAAGGTTTGTTCGAGGAGGAATGACCAATGCATATTACCGGCGGATGCCATTGCGGCCAGATCACCTATGAAGCCGAACTTGACCTGCAACGGGTCGCCATATGCCATTGCGTCGATTGCCAGAAACTGACCGGCTCGCCCTTCCGGGTCACGGCGGTCGTCTCTGAGGACGATCTCAAAGTGACCGGCGAGCCAAAAATGTACAAGCGCACTGCCGATAGCGGCCGGGTACGCCAGCAGCATTTTTGTGAGAACTGCGGGTCGCCGCTATTCGTCAACGGCGAGGGCGGCGAAGCGACGAAAATCTGGGGCATCCGTTGGGGCAGCATCGATCAGCGACTGGATATCAAGCCGTTGCGTCAGGTCTGGTGCCGTTCCTCGCCCGATTGGCTGAAGGATATCGGCGAACTGCCAGCCAAGGAAAAAGACTGAAGTTCCAATAAAAAAGCCCGCCGGATCAGCGTCCGGCGGGCAGTTTCTTGGGCAGGGAATTTTGAAAGCTTAGGCGGCGATTGCGATCGCACCGCGGCGGGCATCGACCGAGTAGGCGCCGGCGCCGACGGTGGCGAGCAGGATATAGGCGCCAGCCAGCGTGAAGTTCTTCATCAGCATGATGCCGTTCAGGGCATTGATCCAGCCGAGGGCGGCATCCGGCCAGCCCGGGACGGCAACGGTGCCGCTATGGAATATGACGCCGGTGAACACGCAGAACAGGGCAAGCGCCCAGCCGACGATGCGGGTCTGGAAGCCGACGAGAACGGCAAGGCCGGTGACCAGTTCGAACAGGCCGGCGAGATAGGCAAGCGCGGTTGCGGCAGGCATGCCGGCGCCGGAAATCATGCCGGCGGTACCGGCCGGGTCGGTCAGCTTGCCGAAGCCGGAATAGATGAACATGAAGGAAAGCAGGATACGGGCGATCAGCAGGATCGTGCTGTTGGCATTGGACATTGGAAATCTCCGTGGGGTTCGGTGCGGTGGCACGCGTTGAATTTCTGAATGCCTATTTGCCCCCTTTTGTCGCAGGTTGAAAGATGAACAATGGAAGACGGTTTGTTCAATTATGTTGAACAAACCAGCGTTCACGGCTCTTTACACCTGTGTCGGAATGCCCTGCGGATAACCTTTCGTTTACCTTTCTGAATGCAACCTTCAAGTGACGTTCATTGTTAATCCGTCACTATCCGATCGTTCTCAGAGAGAATTTTGCGTCGAAAGGAATATGCCATGAAGAAGATCATTATTAGCGCGCTCGCCCTCGTTATGGTTTCCGCCATCCCGAGCTTTGCCCAGACTTATCGCAGCGAGGCCCGGGAAAACCGCCAGGAACACCGCATCTATCGCGGTGCCGCGAAGGGCCAGTTGACGCCGCGCGAATTGAACAACATCGCCCGTCAGCAGCACCGGATCGACCGCGCCCAGTCGCGGGCCGCACGCGATGGCTATGTCAGCCACAGCGAGCGCAAGAATATCGAGCGCATGCAGAACCGCGCCTCGCGCAACATCTATCGCAAGACCCATAACGGCCGCGATCTCTATTGATCGTTCGGAAGCCGTTTCGAAATCCGCTCGGCGAACCGGGCGGATTTTTTGTTTTCAGCGGCCGAGCCTGATCGGAAAATACGCCCGCAGGACTGCGCTCCGCAGCCAGAGGCCGCCCCACATGAACAGGCCCAGATAGATGCCGAACAGCACATGGCTGAACAGCGGGTTGTCCACCCGGATCTGCGTCGCCATCGCGCCGCCCAGCAGGCCGGTAAACAGGACGGCGCCGAGAAGGCTGGTGCGCGGATAAAGGTAGAGCAGCAGGAATGCCAGTTCCATGATGCCGATCGTGAAAGCGTAACCCGGAGGCCAGCCGAGCGCCTGCATCGTTTCTTCCGCCACCGCCATGCCGAACAGTTTCGGAGTGACCGACGCGCCGAGCATGAAGATCGCGAAGATCGTCGTCAGCGTGTAGCCGGCCCATTTCATTTTGGTTTCCATGATACGTCCCTCTCGATTGGTCATCGTTGATCGCTGCGGCGGGGCAATCAATGACGCCCGCACCGTGTGATCCAAGGACGCTGTCGGGCAATGTCAGCCGACATCGGCAGGCAAATTTTCCCTAAGTCTGGAAACGACGTAGCGGGGTTAGATCTCTTCGATCCGCCGTGCATCTTCGGGCAGCACGGAAAGCTCGCGCCAGTCGATCTCTTCCAGCAGAAGATTGTATTCGTCGACATTGATATCGCTGGTGGAGCGCAGGTCTTCCAGCTTTTGTCTCTGTGCAACGATCGCTGCCAGCGCGAGGCGCCGATAGTTTTCGAGCGAGTTGGCGCTTTCGACGCGGGAAAGCGCCTCCTGCTCGAGGCGGAATTTCGAGCGCAGCACCTCGGCTTCCGCCTCCCGCTCGCCTTCCAGCCTGGCAAGGCCTGCGGCGGCAATCAGGCCGCGGGCGGCGGCAAGTTCGCGCGGGCCGTCGGCGCGGCGGTCGAGGCCGAGCCAGCGGATGACCGGGCCAAGCGTCAGCCCCTGCAGGACGAGGGTGGCGAGTACCACGGCAAACGCCGTCAGCACCACCACGTCGCGCTGTGGGAAATCGGCGGGAAGTGCAAAGGCGGTGGCGAGCGTCACCAGCCCGCGCATGCCGCACCAGCCGGAAAGCAGCCCCTGCGTCATGCTCGCGGGTTCGGGCCGGCCGTGGCTCACGGCATACCAGGCGTGGATCCGGTTATATCCGACACAGACGACGAAACGCATGACGATACAGGTGATCACAACGATCAGCGCGAAGATCGCTGCATCGCCCAGATTGTCCGAATTCATGTTGCCGACGATGTCGCGCGCCTGCATGCCCATCAGCAGAAAGGCCATGACGTTCAATACGAAGACGACGGCCGTCCAGACCGCATAGGATTGCACCCGCATGCGCGCCGAGGAGATCGCCTCGCTGGTTCTGGCAAGCGTCATGGCCAGTGCCACGATGGTCAGTACCGCAGAGAGACCGAGCCGCACTGCGAGGATCCAGAGCAGGAAGGTCTGCACGAACTGCAGCAGGTTGCCGCCCAGCGTGCCGCTGACAAAACCCGTCAGGCGCCGCACCAGAAGGGCAGCGCCGACGCCGAGCAGAATGCCGCCCGGCACGGCAAACCCGAGATGCAGGGCAACTTCCGTGTCCATATGCCCGGCCGACTGGATCGCCAGGGCAGCATCGAAGATCAGGAGTGCTGCTGCATCGTTGAACAGGCTTTCGCCGCGCAGCACCGTATCCGTGGTGCGGGGGATCGCCATGGAGGAAAGAACGGCGGTCGCCGCAGCCGCATCCGGCGGCGCGACGATCGCGCCCAGTACCAGCGCGGCGGCGATCGGCAGTCCGGCATAGGCCCAGCCGATCCAGGCGACGGCGGCGGCGGTGAAGACGACCCCGCCGATGGCAAAGACCAGCAAGGGCAGCCAGAAGCGCCTGGCGATCCCGACGGGAAAATCGAAGGCCGCATCGAGCAGGGCAGGGGCGATGAAGAGGGCAAGCGCGGTGCCCGGCTCCAGCGAGATGTAGGGCATGCCTGGCACCAGCGCGACCGCGGCGCCCGCCATGGCGAGCATGGAGGGATAGGGCACGCGAAGCCGACGGGAAATCTGCAGCAGCACCACCGCGACAAGAAGCAGGACAAGCAGGCTCTCGAAGAAACTCATGGCATGACCTGTCGTTGGCATCGGGCTAAGGCGCCGCTATCGATGTTTGTAGCGAAAGAATGCCGGTATAAAAAGCCGCCGCGTCAAGCCGGGAATCGCCGGACTATGGGCCGATCGGTGGCATGCCCGGCATTGTTCCAGAGGTTTACGTCTCGTTAACCACAGGCGCGTAGAAATTATCGGCGCGAAATGAACGACGCGGATAACCTTAGTGGGATCAACATGTACGTTGTATCGGTGCTGGATAACGGCGACCAGCGGACCTTCGTGTCCGAAAATCTGAAAATATTGGATCGAATTGTCTACGCAACTATTTGCGGCTCTTCGAAACAGTTCCTGCTGGCGGATATTCTCGATATCGTGCCGGTCGATGCCATGTCGACGAAAACTCCGTCGATGCGGAATATTACATCACAAGTTCAGTAAATATTATCGCTTACACGTCAGGGTTTCGTCAATCTTGCTTCGCAATGAAGCAGGGATCGTAGCCAATAGCCGTCGTTTGCCGGCTTACGCTATCGTCGATCATTCCTGAGCTTTGACCGCAACCGATCACAAGTTGGGGTGCGGCCAAAGAGAGCTCGCCGGCTGCCGTCGGCGAGCTTTTTGGCGTTCGCCGACGGGCACTCCAATCGACCAAGGCCCAAACAAAAAGGGCGGCCCGAAGACCGCCCTTTCCGTAACTGAACCGGATGGCTCAGATGTGAAGACCTGAAGGTCTTACATCATGTCCATGCCGCCCATTCCGCCCATGCCGCCCGGCATGCCGCCAGCAGCGCCGCCGTCCTTCTTGGGAGCTTCGGCAATCATGGCTTCGGTGGTGATCAGCAGCGAAGCAACCGAAGCTGCGTTCTGCAGAGCCGTACGAACAACCTTGACCGGGTCGACGATGCCCATGGCGATCATGTCGCCGTATTCAGACGTCTGGGCGTTGTAGCCGTAGTTGTCTTCGTTCTTTTCGAGGATCTTGCCGACGACGATGGAAGCTTCGTCACCTGCGTTGTCCGCGATCTGGCGAACCAGGGACTGGAGGGCGCGGCGGATGATAGCGATGCCGGCTTCCTGGTCCTGGTTTTCACCCTTTGCGGTGATCTTCGTGGAGGAGCGCAGCAGAGCGACGCCGCCGCCCGGTACGATACCTTCCTGAACAGCAGCGCGCGTCGCGTTGAGAGCGTCGTCGATGCGGTCCTTCTTTTCCTTGACTTCGATTTCCGTCGAACCGCCGACGCGGATCACGGCAACGCCGCCAGCGAGCTTGGCAAGACGTTCCTGCAGCTTTTCGCGGTCGTAATCCGAAGTGGTTTCTTCGATCTGCGCCTTGATCTGACCAACGCGGCCTTCGATGTCCGACTTCTGGCCGGCACCGTCGACGATCGTGGTGTTTTCCTTGGAGATCGAGACCTTCTTGGAACGGCCGAGCATGTCGAGCGTGACATTTTCGAGCTTGATGCCGAGGTCTTCGGAAATGACAGTGCCGCCCGTCAGGATGGCGATGTCTTCCAGCATGGCCTTGCGGCGATCGCCGAAGCCCGGAGCCTTGACGGCAGCGATCTTGAGGCCACCGCGCAGCTTGTTGACGACGAGCGTTGCAAGAGCTTCGCCTTCGACGTCTTCAGCGATGATCAGGAGCGGCTTGCCGGTCTGAACGACAGCTTCGAGAACCGGCAGCATAGCCTGGAGGTTCGAGAGCTTCTTTTCGTGAAGCAGGACGTAGACGTCGTCGAGATCGGCGATCATCTTTTCCGGGTTGGTCACGAAGTAGGGCGACAGGTAGCCGCGGTCGAACTGCATGCCTTCGACGACTTCGAGTTCGGTTTCGGCGGTCTTGGCTTCCTCAACCGTGATGACGCCTTCGTTGCCGACGCGCTGCATGGCTTCAGCAATATCGAGACCGATCTGCTTTTCGCCGTTTGCGGAGATCGTGCCGACCTGTGCGACTTCTTCCGACGTGTTGATCTTCTTGGCCTTGGCCTGGAGATCCTTGACGACGTCAGCAACGGCGAGATCGATGCCGCGCTTCAGGTCCATCGGGTTCATACCGGCTGCAACGGCCTTGCCGCCTTCGCGAACGATGGCCTGGGCAAGAACGGTAGCGGTCGTGGTGCCGTCGCCGGCGATGTCGTTGGTCTTCGAAGCAACTTCGCGGACCATCTGGGCGCCCATGTTTTCGAACTTGTCTTCAAGTTCGATTTCCTTGGCGACCGATACACCGTCCTTGGTGATGCGCGGAGCGCCGAAGGACTTGTCGATGATGACGTTACGACCCTTCGGGCCGAGCGTTACCTTCACTGCGTCAGCGAGAACGTCGACGCCGCGCAGCATCTTTTCGCGCGCGGTGCGGCCGAACTTGATTTCTTTAGCTGCCATTTTGAGAACTCCTGAAAAGGGGTGTCAGCAAATTACGAGAAAGGTGGAACCGGCAATCAGCCGATAACGCCCATGATGTCGGATTCCTTCATGATCAGAAGGTCTTCGCCGTTGAGCTTGATTTCCGTGCCGGACCACTTGCCGAACAGAACGCGGTCGCCGACCTTGACGTCGAGCGCGGTGACCGAGCCCTTGTCGTCGCGAGCGCCCGGGCCGACAGCGATGATTTCGCCTTCAGCCGGCTTTTCCTTGGCGGTGTCCGGAATGATGATGCCGCCCTTGGTCTTTTCTTCAGACTCGACGCGCTTTACGACAACGCGATCGTGCAGGGGGCGGAAAGATGTGCTTGCCATTGTCTTATCCCTCGATCAAATGACATTGACGGATCTAAGGACCCGCGATGGTGAGTTAGCACTCATCTCCCGAGAGTGCTAACGACAGCCGAGATAAGGGTGCCTACCGGCTGAGTCAAGAACGGTTGCAAAAATTCACAATCGCTCCAGCCCTTCAAGCAAAACAATATTAATGCGGGGCCGATCCTGGCCGACGCCTGCTCGGGCTGGCCGGCTTCTGCCACCGGACTTTGGTGGAAGCATGGCGGCGGCTTTGCGGGACGCCGATAAACAGCTGTATCGCGGAAAGTTCAAGTCATACAGATTTCATCTGTATTCTGTAAGCGGGGCGTCTTTGCCGGGGGAAAGGGTATCGATGGAAGCTGTCGTCGAAGCGGAAGGTGACGTGCAGGCACCGCCCACACTTGGCGAAATGACCGCCGTTTTTGCCCGCATCGGCTGTCTGAGCTTCGGCGGTCCCGCAGGCCAGATCGGCATGATGCATCGGGCGCTCGTCGAGGAAAAACGCTGGATCTCGGAAGAGCGCTTCCTGCATGCGCTGAACTACTGCATGCTCTTGCCCGGCCCCGAGGCGCAGCAGCTCGCCACCTATATCGGCTGGCTGATGTTCGGCACGCGCGGCGGGATCATTGCCGGATTGCTTTTCGTCTTGCCGGGACTTGCGGTGATGATTGCCCTGTCGGCGGCTTATGCACTCTATCAGGAGACAAGCTGGCTGACCGGCCTGTTCTTCGGCCTGAAAGCCGCCGTCCTGGCGATCGTGGTGGAGGCGGTGATCCGCCTCGGCCGCAAGACGCTGAAGAGCCGTTTCCTGATCGGCGTCGCAGCGCTCGCCTTCATCGCTCTGTTTTTCTTCGGCCTGCCATTTCCGCTCGTCGTGTTCCTGGCGGGTCTTGCGGGTTTCGTCGCGGCCCGTTCCAATCCGTCGCTTGCTGCCTCCGCCGAGCCGGCCGACCTGCCGAAACGTCCTCCGGTTTTGCAGGCCGTTTTAACGCTGGGCCTGTGGATCGTCATCTGGTTGGCGCCGCTCGCCATTCTCTGGGGAATTTCCGGCGCGGCGGCGCTCGCCGATCTCTTTGGCTTTTTTGCAAAGATGGCGATGGTCACTTTTGGCGGCGCCTATGCCGTGCTGGCCTATGTCGCACAGGTGGCGGTTCAGGATTATGGCTGGCTGAAGCCGGGCGAAATGCTCGATGGTCTGGCGCTTGCCGAAACCACGCCGGGACCGCTGGTGCTGGTGCTCTCCTTCGTGGGCTTCCTCGTCGGCTTCCGGGAGGCCGCGGGTCTCGGCGCGGTAACGGGCGGCATCATCGGCGCATTGCTGGTGGCCTGGGCGACCTTTGTGCCGAGCTTCATCTGGATCTTTGCCGGCGCGCCCTACATCGAGCGGCTGCGCGGCAATCCGGTCCTTTCTGCCGCATTGTCCGCCATCACCGCGGCGGTCGTCGGCGTCATACTGAACCTCGCCATCTGGTTCGGCCTGCATGTCCTGTTCCGTGAAGTGCGTCAGATCGATCTTGCTCCGGCTGTCGGCCTCAGGCTTTCGATCTCGACCCTTGCCAGTATCGATCTCGCCGCCCTCCTGCTTTTTGTGATCTCCGCCCTTCTTCTGTTCCGTTTCAAGGTCGGCATCGTGTCCGTTCTCGCTCTTTGCGGCATTGGCGGACTTGTCGTCAGAATGTCCGGCCTGATGTGACGGCGGAGTGAAATATCCCCGCTTTCCGGCAAATCTCCTTGCCATCGCGGCCGAGCTTTGCGACATCAGCGCCAATTCATACGAAATTCGGACAGGCAGACATGGCGAAGCGCATCCAGAACTTGAGCGAAGTAATCGGCGAATACGACGTTATCCTCTCCGATGTCTGGGGCGTCGTGCACAATGGCGTCGAAGCCTTCCCGCAGTCCTGTGCCGCACTTGGCGAGGCGAGCAAGGCCGGTGCCACGGTCGTGCTGATCACCAATTCCCCGCGCCCGGCACCCGGCGTCATCACCCAGATGAAGCAGCTCGGCGTGCCGGACGGCACCTATGACCGCATCGTCACTTCGGGCGACGTTACCCAACACCTGATCGTCGAAGGTCCGAAAAAGGTCTTCCTGATCGGTCCCGACCGCGACCTCAATCTGTTCGACGGTCTTGGTGTGGAAGTATCGTCCAGGGAAGACGCGGATTGCATCGTCTGCACCGGTTTCTTTGACGACGAGAAGGAAGTGCCGGAAGATTATACCGACATGTTGACGGCCTTCGTGAAGCGCGACGTGCCGCTGATCTGCGCCAATCCCGACCTCGTGGTCGAGCGCGGCCACAAGATCATCCCCTGCGCCGGCGCGGTCGCTGCCTATTACGAACAGCTTGGCGGCAAGATCCGTGTGGCCGGCAAGCCGCATCGCCCGATCTACGAGGCAGCATTGGATGCCGCCCGTGAAGCGCGCGGCGATTTTCCGATGAACCGGGTTCTGGCGATCGGCGACGGCATGCCGACGGATGTACGCGGCGCGCTCGCATATGGCCTCGACCTGCTCTATATCAGCGCTGGCATCCATGTGGCGGAATACACGATCAACGGCCAGACCGATGAGGCCATCCTGCACGCATGGCTGAAACAGGAAAACGCCACGCCGAAATACTGGATGCCGCGTCTTGCCTGACCTTTGGGCTTAAACCGGAACTGCCGCATGACCGTCTTCCACCGCAATGAAAAGAAGGAACCGCTGCCCGACGAACTGAAGGGCGGCGTGATTGCCATCGGCAATTTCGACGGCGTGCATCGCGGCCATCGCAGCGTTCTGGAACGCGCGCTGGACCTGGCGGAAAAGCGCGGCGTGCCAGCCCTGGTCCTGACTTTCGAGCCGCATCCCCGCACCGTCTTTCGCCCCGAGACCCCGGTTTTCCGCCTGACGCCTGCACCGCTCAAGGCGCGCCTTCTGGAAGCCATGGGTTTCCGTTCGGTCATCGAATATCCCTTCGACCGCGAATTTGCGACCCGCTCTGCGGAAGAGTTCATCCAGACGATCCTGGTCGATTGGCTGGGCGCCAGCGCCGTCGTCACCGGGTTTGATTTCCACTTCGGCAAGGGCAGAGAAGGCGGCCCGGCCTTCCTGATGGCGTCTGGTGCCAAGCACGGTTTCGAAGTCTCGCTGATGGACGCCTTTCGCGATGAAAACGCCGAAGTCATCTCGTCCAGCCGTATCCGGAGCATGGTGGCGGCAGGCGACGTGGTGGGCGCGGCCGGCCTGCTCGGTTATCGCTACACGGTCGAGGCTGAAGTGATCGGCGGCGAAAAGCTCGGCCGCCAGCTGGGCTTCCCGACCGCCAACATGCGGCTCGCGCCGGAAGCTGAATTGCAAGCCGGTATCTACGCTGTCCGCTTCCGCCGCCCCGACGGCACGGTGTATGATGGCGTTGCGAGCTACGGCCGCCGTCCGACCGTGACGGAAAACGGCGCGCCGCTGCTCGAAACCTACATTTTCGATTTCTCCGGCAGTCTTTATGGCGAAACCTGCTCGGTTTCCTTCTTCGGCCATCTGCGCGATGAATTGAAGTTCGACGGACTTGATGCTCTGGTGGCGCAGATCAGGCGGGACGAGGAAGAGGCGAGGGCGCTTCTATCGGGCGTCCGGCCGCTGAGCGAGCTGGATCAGAAGATCGCGTTCGCTTCAGGCACAAACAACGAAGGATGATGTGATGGCATCGACCCCACGCAGGCCAGTCAATGCAATGGATGCCGCCGAGGCCCTGTTCAAGCCGGCCAAGAAGGCGGCTGCACCCGCAGTCGAAAAACGCGCAATCCCCGAGACGAAGGAACTCGTCTCCCTGAAGCTCGACAGCGCGGTTATTCAGTATTTTCAGGATGACGGCCCGGGCTGGCAGGATCGCATCAACGATGCGCTGCGCGCCGCGATGCTGGCGAACCCGAAGGACTGAGCGGGGCCGGCCAATCGTTGCGCACCGGCTCGAAGTCTCTTCCTTTTCCCGCAAAAACCGCTTAAGAACCGCCACCATGAAAAAGTTCTGGCTGGCCCAGGTCATAACCAATGTGACCATTCGAATTATCGGCCCGGCCTTCCGCGCGCTGTAACAGCGGCCGGAGGGTCCGGGTTTTCGGCGCTTTCAAGCTAGCGCCTCCGCCACCGAATTTTCATCGATATGCGCCCATTCCCGCGGCGCCAGAGACGATTGATCCTCATGACCGACACAGCTGAAAAGCTCGACTATTCGAAGACCCTCTATCTGCCAGAAACCGATTTCCCGATGCGCGCCGGCCTGCCGCAGAAGGAGCCGGAACTGGTTAACCGCTGGCGGGAGATGGACCTCTACAAGCAGCTGCGTGCCTCCGCCGCCGGCCGCGAAAAGTTCGTCCTGCACGACGGCCCCCCCTATGCCAACGGCAACATCCATATCGGCCACGCGCTGAACAAAATCCTCAAGGACGTCATCACCCGCTCGTTCCAGATGCGCGGCTACGACTCGAATTACGTTCCGGGCTGGGACTGCCACGGCCTGCCGATCGAGTGGAAGATCGAGGAAGAGAACTACCGCTCCAAGGGCAAGGCCAAGCCTGACCTGAAGCAGCCTTCGGCGATGATCGAATTCCGCAAGGAATGCCGCGCCTATGCCGAAAAGTGGATCAAGATCCAGGCGGAAGAGTTCAAGCGCCTCGGCATCGTCGGGGATTTCGACAATCCGTATCTGACGATGAATTTTCACGCGGAAAGCCGCATCGCCGGCGAACTCCTGAAGATCGCCACGAGCGGCCAGCTTTATCGCGGCTCGAAGCCGATCATGTGGTCGGTCGTCGAGCGCACTGCGCTGGCGGAGGCCGAGGTCGAGTATCATGACTACGAGAGCGACACGATCTGGGTGAAGTTCCCGGTGGTGGACGTCAATGTCAGCAAGGAGAGCCTGACCTATCTCGTCGGAATGCAGCTTGGGGCTACGACCGAAGGGGTTTCGTTGGAAACCCCGGCGGCCAAAGCATTGTTTGACAAGTATCTGGCTGATGCGAAGGAATTAGTTGGCGCGCATGTCGTCATCTGGACAACGACGCCGTGGACGATCCCCGGCAACCGCGCCATCGCCTATTCGCCGCGAGTGGCTTACGGCCTCTATGAAGTGACTGAAGCCGTTAATGAATTCGGTCCAAAACCGGGTGAACGACTGATCTTTGCGGATGCGTTGGCCGAAGAATCGGCGGCAAAAGCGAAGCTCACCTTCAAGCGCCTTGGCGATGTGCCGGCTGCTCTCATGGCCGGCATCACCGCTACCCATCCGCTCAAGGACCTCGGCTACGACTTCCTCGTCCCGCTCCTCGCCGGCGACCACGTCACCGATGATGCCGGTACCGGTTTCGTCCACACCGCTCCCTCCCACGGCCGCGAAGACTTTGAGGCGTGGATGTCTAGCGTCAAGGAGCTCGAAGCTCGTGGCATCGACACCCGCATCCCGTTCCCGGTCGACGACAGCGGCACCTACACCGCCGACGCCCCCGGTTTCGAGGGCGCCCGCGTCATGGACGATAGCGGCAAAAAGGGCGATGCCAACGATCGTGTCATCAAGGCGCTGATCGAGCGCAACGCGCTGTTCGCCCGCGGCCGCCTGAAACATTCCTATCCGCATTCCTGGCGCTCCAAGAAGCCGATCATCTTCCGCAACACGCCGCAATGGTTCGTCTATATGGACAAGGACCTGAAAGACGGCACGACGCTGCGTTCGCGCGCCCTCAAGGCGATCGACGATACCCGTTTCGTGCCCGCCGCCGGCCAGAACCGCCTGCGTGCCATGATCGAACAGCGCCCGGACTGGGTTCTGTCCCGCCAGCGTGCCTGGGGCGTCCCGATCTGCGTCTTTGTCACCGAAGAAGGCGAAGTCCTGAAGGACGAAGCCGTCAACCAGCGCATCCTCGATGCCTTCGATGCTGAAGGTGCCGATGCGTGGTTCGCGGAAGGCGCCAAGGAGCGCTTCCTCGGCAACGAGCATGACGGATCCAAGTGGATGCAGGTCATGGACATCCTTGATGTCTGGTTCGACTCGGGTTCAACGCACACCTTCACGCTGGAAGACCGCCCGGACCTGAAATGGCCGGCCGACGTCTATCTGGAAGGCTCCGACCAGCATCGCGGCTGGTTCCATTCGTCGCTGCTCGAATCCGCGGCCACCCGCGGCCGCGCGCCATACGACACGGTCGTCACCCATGGTTTCACCATGGATGAAAAGGGCCAGAAGATGTCGAAGTCGCTCGGCAATGTCGTGGCGCCGCAGGACGTCATGAAGGATGCCGGCGCAGACATCCTGCGCCTCTGGGTCATGACCACCGACTATTGGGAGGATCAGCGCCTCGGCAAGACGATCATCCAGACCAATGTCGATGCCTATCGCAAGCTGCGCAACACGATCCGTTGGATGCTCGGCACGCTCGCCCATGACGATGGCGAAGAGATCGCTTACGCCGAGCTTCCCGAGCTCGAAAAGCTGGTGCTGCATCGCCTGGCCGAACTCGATAAGGTCGTGCGGGACGGTTATGATGCCTTCGAATTCAAGAAGATCGCCCGCGCGCTGATCGATTTCTCGAATATCGAACTGTCGGCCTTTTATTTCGATATCCGCAAGGATGCGCTCTATTGCGACGCCCCGTCGTCGCTGCGCCGCCGTGCGGCTCTCGCCGTCATCCGCAAGATCTTCGACTGCACGGTCACCTGGCTTGCGCCCATGCTGCCGTTCACCACGGAAGAAGCCTGGCTGTCCTTGAAGCCGGATGCGGTTTCGGTTCACCTCGAACAGTTCCCGTCGGTTCCCGCCGAATGGAAGAATGAGGCGCTCGCCGAAAAATGGGTCGCCATCCGCAAGGTGCGTTCGGTTGTGACAGGCGCTCTCGAGATCGAGCGCAAGGACAAGCGCATCGGCTCGTCGCTGGAGGCAGCCCCAGTGGTTTACGTCAGTGATGCCGAATTGTTGAAGGCGCTGGAAGGTCAGGATTTCGAGGAAACCTGCATCACCTCCGGCATCTCGGTCATTGCCGGCGAGGGTCCTGAAAGCGCCTTCCGTCTGGCCGAAGCACAGGGCGTCGCCGTCGATCCGAAGCTGGCGGAAGGCGTCAAATGTGCCCGTTCCTGGCGGGTAACAACCGATGTCGGTTCCGATCCGCAATATCCGGATGTTTCGGCCCGTGACGCAGTCGCTCTGCGGGAACTGGCTGCCCTCGGCCGGCTATAAGCCGCTCTCGCGGTCTATAAGTTGACTTTGGCGGCTTCTAAATTTGGGGAAATTTGCCGGATGATTGCGCTTCTGCTTATCATCCGGTAAATATGCCCGAAATTGGCCGGATTTTCCGGCCAATGGGTGCTGAGTTGAGTGGAGCGCCGGGACGGGCGCCGCTGGAAGGGTTTTGATGAAAGCGACATCTGCGTTTCGTGTCGGCATGGGCGTGACCGGCATCCTCGCCTCGGTTGTGACCCTTTCGGGCTGCATGGGCCCGACCTACGGCACCGATAAGCCGGCATTCGAACAGCTGACCGATGATATCGGTGCATCCGTTTCGATGGGCTTGGACAAGGACGAAGCCCGCAGCAATCTCAAATATCAGCCGCGTCCTTCGCTGGTCGTGGCGACCAAGCAGCAGGGCACGGCGCTGCCTGCGCCGCAGCAATCGGTGGCCAGCCGCGAGAACAACCCGAACTGGGTCGAATCGCCGGAAGAAACCCGCGCCCGCCTTCGCAAGGAAGCTGACCAGTACAAGAACGATCCGAGCTATCGCTCGCCGCTCCTGGCCGGCAACGGCAAGGCCGGTCAGATGACCGAAACCCAGAAATGGCAGGCTTTCCGGGATGCCAAGGCAAATGCCGAAAACGTCGATGTTTCCGGCGGCCGTCGCACGCTGACGGAACCGCCGAGCGAATTCCGTTCCGCGGACGCCAACAGCCTGACCGATCTCGGAGAGCCCGAAGAAAAGAAGGCAAAGCGTCGCAAGCAGGAAGCAGTCGATGCCCGCAGCGGCAAAAGCTGGTGGCAGTTGTTCTAAGCCGGTCGGTGCGGCTTAGGCTTCCCTTTTCGATCTGAAAAAGCTGGTAAGGATATCGGCAGCCTCGGTTTCGCCGATGCCGGAATAAACCTCCGGCACATGATGGCATGTTGGCTGGCTGAAAAAGCGAACCCCATTGTCCACGCCGCCGCCCTTCGGGTCTTCCGCACCATAATAGAGCCGGCGGATGCGGGCGAAGGATATCGCGGCCGCGCACATCGTGCAGGGTTCGAGCGTCACATAAAGGTCCGCTCCCGTCAGCCGCTCCTGGCCAAGCGTTGCAGCGGCGTTGCGGATCACGGCGATTTCGGCATGCGCGGTAATGTCGTTTTCGGCGCGGGTCCGGTTTCCGGAACGGGCGACGATACGGCCGTCCAGCACCAGAACGGCGCCGATCGGCACCTCTCCGCGGTCACTTGCAGCGCGCGCTTCGGCAAGTGCGACATCCATGAAACCGTCCGTATTAGGCATTTCAGCGATTTCCTCTTAACCCGGATCGCGCGAACTGGTAGGAAGCTTCCAACCGGATGCCCGATTTGCGGGCTCGCTCCATCGAAATCAACACGAACAAGCCAGTCAAAACGAACTAGAATCTCCGGATCGTTCCGTCAGACATGACGCTTCAGGCAAACTACAAATGAATTCAAAAGACAAGCCGAAGCGCGGCGAAGCCAAAACCTTCGTGCGCGAAACCAAGCCCCGCTCGGCAGACAGCAAGAAGCCGGCCGGCGGCGCCAAAGCCGGTTTTTCCGCCAAGGCCGGTCTCGGCCCGAAGAAGAGCGCTGCGGCCGACAAGCCGGCCCGCAAGCTGCCGCCCGCGCCTGCGACGATGGAAGCTGACGGCAAGCCGGAGCGCATTTCCAAGATTCTCGCCCGCGTCGGCGTCGCTTCCCGTCGCGATATCGAACGGATGATCCTCGAAGGCCGCGTCAGCCTCAACGGCAAGACGCTGGATACGCCAGTCGTCAACGTCACGCTCGCCGATACGATCGAAGTGGATGGCGCACCGATCCGCGGCATCGAGCGTACCCGCCTCTGGCTCTATCACAAGCCGGCCGGCCTGGTGACCACCAATTCCGATCCGGAAGGCCGCCCGACCGTATTCGACAACCTGCCGGAAGGTCTTCCGCGGGTTCTCTCGATCGGCCGCCTCGACATCAATACCGAAGGCCTGCTGCTGCTCACCAACGATGGCGGCCTGTCGCGCACGCTTGAACTGCCGACCACCGGCTGGCTGCGCCGTTACCGCGTCCGCGCTCATGGCGAGGTCGATCAGGAAGCGCTGGACAAACTGAAGGAAGGCATCGCCGTTGACGGCGTGCTGTACGGCGCGATCGACGCGACGCTGGACCGGTCCCAGGGACGCAACGTCTGGATCACCATGGGTCTGCGCGAAGGCAAGAACCGCGAAATCAAGAACGTGCTCGGCGCGCTTGGCCTCGAGGTCAACCGCCTGATCCGCATTTCCTACGGCCCGTTCCAGCTCGGCGACCTGCCGGAAGGCGAGGTGGTGGAAGTACGCGGCCGCATGCTGCGCGACCAGCTCGGCCCGCGCCTGATCGAAGAATCCAAGGCGAATTTCGACGCGCCGATCTACAATGAGCGCAGCAGCGAGGACGAAAAGCCGGCCCGCGCTGAACGCCCCGAAAGAGCGGAGCGTGCCGAAAGGCCGGAAAAGTCCGACTGGTCCGAACGGCCGCGTGCCGGCCGCGACGAGGATCGCCGCGAAAAGGCTCTTGGCCGTCTCGATACCAAGCCGGGCGACCGCAAGTTTGCCGACAAGCCGCGCGGCAAGCCCGGCGCCCGCACCGATCGCCGGGACGACCGCGATTTCGGCCGTGATGTCGGCGAAGACAAGGCCAAGAAGCGCCCGCCGATGGGCACCAGCCGCACCGCTAATGTCTGGATGGCGCCGGGCGCCCGCCCGACCGCGGACGGCAAGGAGAGAAAGTCCTCCGCCCGCGCCGAAGCCGAGCAGCTGTTCAAGAAGACACCTGAGAACGACCGCCGCATCGTGGTCAATCGCGCCGATGACGATAACGACTGGATCCGTGCCGAAGAACCTGCACGCGAGCAGCCCCGCGGCCGACGCGACGAAGAGGGCGGCGAGCGCCGTCGTTCCTTCGGCGACCGCCCGGACCGTGGCGAGCGCTCCTTTGGCGATCGTCCCCCCCGCGGGGACCGTAAGCCCCGGGAGGACGGCGACCGTCCCCGCGGCGAGCGCAGTTTCGACAAACCGCGTGGCGAACGCTCCTTCGGCGACAAGCCCCGGTTCGACCGCAAGCCGCGCGAAGATGGCGAACGCGGCGATCGTCCCGCACGTGCAAAATCCTTCTCCGGTGAAGGCCGCTCCGAGCGTCCGCGCGGCGAGCGCAGCTTTGGTGACCGTCCGCCCCGTGGAGACCGGCCAGCAGGCGACCGCCCATACGGCGACAGGCCACGCGGCGAGCGCTCCTTCGGCGACAAGCCTCGTGGCGACCGCAAGCCGCGCGAGGAAGGTGATCGTCCTGCACGGTCCTTCTCCGCTGGCGAAGGCCGTTCGGAACGTCCCCGCAGCGAGCGTCCTTTCTCCGACCGTCCGCCGCGTGGCGATCGGCCGGCAGGTGACCGCCCCTTCGGTGACAAGCCCAGAGGCGGAAAGCCGGGTGGCAAGCCCTTTGGCGGCAAACCCGGTGGCGCCAAGAGTGGCTTCGGCGGCAAGCCTTCCGGCGGTCGTGGAAAGCCTGGCGGTGGCAAGCCCGGTGGTGCCGGCCGTCCCGGTGGCCGTCCTGCCGGCGGCAAGCCGCGTACGCCCCGGGGTTGATGCGCCGTGCGGATCGTCGGTGGTGAATTCCGTGGCCGGAACCTGGCTGCGCCAAAATCGAACGACATCCGGCCGACATCCGACCGGACGCGCGAGAGCTTGTTCAACATTATCGGCCACGTCTATCCGGAAGCTCTGGATGGCGCGCGGGTGATGGACATCTTTGCAGGCACCGGTGCTGTCGGGCTCGAGGCCGTGTCGCGCGGCTGCAAGTCCGCTCTCTTCGTCGAAAACGGCGTCGAGGGCCGCGGCCTGCTCTGGGAAAATATCGACAGCCTCGGCCTGCATGGCCGGGCGCGTATCCTGCGTCGTGACGCAACCAGCCTCGGCCCGTCGAACAATATCGAGCCCTTCGATTTCCTCTTCGCCGATCCGCCCTATGGACAGGGTCTTGGTGAAAAGGCGATGCTTTCTGCCCATGCCGGCAAATGGTTGGCGCCCGGTGCCCTTGCCATTCTGGAAGAGCGTGCCGACATAAACCCCGTCGTCGATCCGGTGTTCAAGCTGCTTGAAAGCCGCACCTTCGGCGATACGCGCATGGATTTCTTCCGCTACCAGCCGACCTGAAGGACCGGATATGAACACGAGGCTTGCCTTTTCCGATCTGGAAACCGAAAGCACCGGAGGCGATCCGACCTTTGCGCTGGCACTCGGCGGCGGCGGCGCACGCGGCCTGTCCCATATCGCAATCGTCGAGGCTCTGGACGAACTCGGCATCAAGCCGGTGGCGATTTCCGGCTCGTCGATCGGCGCAATCGTCGGCACGGCCCGCGCCTGCGGCATGAGTGGCAATGAAATCCGCGAATATACGTTCGATACCGTCGGCAATCGCGGCAAGCTCCTGAACAAGCTCTGGAGCCTCGGCCCGGCTACCATGCGCGACAAGCTCGGCGGTTTCCGCTTCGGCCATTTCAACCTCGAACTCATTCTCGATGCGTTGCTGCCGCCGGATATTCCGGAAGATTTCGCCGAACTCGATATCCCGATGAAGATTTCGGTGACGGATTATTACGGCCAGACGGAAGTCGTCCTCGAGCAGGGCGAATTGCGAGCCGCAATCGCCGCATCGGCTGCCATTCCCGGCCTGTTCATGCCGGTGATGATCAACGACCGTATCATGATCGATGGCGGCGTCTGCAATCCGGTGCCCTACGAACAGCTGATGGACCTTGCCGACGTGGTAATCGGCGTCGATGTCGTCGGCGCGCCGGAGGGCGACGGCACCCATCCGCCGAGCCGGCTCGACAGCCTGTTCGGCGCCAGCCAGCTCACCATGCAGGCAAGCATCGCCCTGAAACTCAAGCTCAACCCGCCGCATATCTTCCTGCGCCCGTCGGTCAACCGCTTCCGGGTGCTGGATTTCTTCAAGGCCCGCGACATCCTCGACGAGGCCGAGCCGGTGAAGGACGAGCTGAAGCGCGCCATCGACGCGCTTCATGTGATGGCCCGCCGGGCCTGAGCCGTGGCGATCAGGCTGCTGCGCGCGAGTGTTCTGACTTGCCGGGCAGGGCTTCGCCGATCTTTCGAGCCGTTGCGAGCATGGCCTCCGGCCCGTCCGGCTGGTCCAGCAATAGTTCGGTCGTCCTGACCGGTGCGCCGCAATACCCGAAAATCCCGTGATCAATCTGCGTCCGCATGGCGCCAAAATAGCCGTGCCGCGCATAGGTTCTGAGATCCGCCCCGCCGATCGCGACGAGATGGATCGGCAGATGCTGCAGCTTCTTGACGACCTTGCCGCCTGCACGGTCGTCATAAGCCCAGCCATTGGTGAAAACTCGGTCGATCCAGCCCTTCATCAGCCCCGGCATCGACCACCAGTAAACGGGATAGACCAGCACCAGGGCATCGGCGCGATCGATCCTCGCCTGTTCGGCCCGTATATCGGACGCGAGTTCGGCATCGTGGCGAAAGGCGGCGAGGTCGCTTTCCGTAAACCGTGGATCGAAACCCTCTGCGGAGAGATCGGCGATCTCGAATGTATCTGCGCGGCCATCGCCGGTCATTCCGGCGCCAATCTGCTTGGCGGCGCTGTGGGTGAGCGAGTTCGGGTCGGGATGGGAAACGACGATCAGCGCATGCATCGGAGGGTTCCTTTGACAGTTGCGATTTGGGTGTGAAGCTTATATACTTTTAGTAAGTTACTTTTGGTATATAGCGATGTCAAGCAGCGAAATGAAAATAGACAATCCTGTCGGCACCCGCCGCCGGCTGACCCGGCAGGATCGGTTCCGTCAGCTTATGGATGTGGCTTGGTGTATCGTTAGGGACGAAGGGTCGGACGCATTGACGCTCGGCCGCCTTGCGGAAAAGGCCGGCGTCGCCAAACCAGTCGTCTACGATCATTTCTCGACGCGACCGGGTCTTCTCTCAGCGCTTTATCTCGAACACGATGCCCGCCAGACGGAAGCCATGGACGAGGCGATTGCGACAGCGGAGCATACGCTCGACAATGTCGCATCGATCATCGCCTCGACCTATGTCAATTGCGTCCTGGCGCAGGGCCGCGAGATACCCGGCGTCATAGCGGCACTGGCGGGCTCTCCCGAGCTGGAGAAGATGATGCGGGATGCTCAGGGAATGTTCATGGAAAAATGCCGCGGACTTCTCCTCCCACATGCCGGGCCGGCCGGGGTCAGACCGGCAGGCCTCTGGGCCATGGTCGGTGCGGCCGAGGCGCTTTCCAATGCCGCCGCAAAGGGTGACATTGGTGCGGACGAAGCAAAGGCCGAGCTTGTCGAAATGATCAAGGCCATGGCGCTCAGATAAAGCCTGCCTAACCGTTGGTGGCCGGCTCCACCTCCTGCGCTTCCATCGCCATGGCCCGTTTCGGCTTGATCAGCGGCTCCGGCCGGACCGGGCTGTTGAACAGTTTTTCGCGCCCGGCGCCGAGACCCTGAACAGCCTGGATCTGCAGCCGCTCCTCGTCACGCTGGCGGATGTCGTCGCCGATTTCTTCCGCTGCCGCCTCGCTCATTCCGAGCGCTTCGAGCGTCCGGCGGCCGAACAGCAAGCCGGATTCCAGCGTCTCTCGCAGCTCGTATTCGACATTGCGGTCACGCAGCGACAGCGAATGGATGCGGTCGTAGGAGCGCACGAACAGCCGGACATCGGGAAATTCCGAGCGGATCAGATCGACGATATGGTCGGTGGTTTCCTTCTTCTGGGTGGCGACGACGACGATCTTGGCGCGCTCGATACCCGATGAGGTCAACACGTCGCGGCGGGTGCCGTCACCGAAATAGATGCGGAAACCGAAATTCGCCGCCTGCCGGATGCGGTCGGCGGAATCGTCGATGACGGTCACCTCGCGGCCGCCGGCCAGCAGGATCTGCGCGGCGATCTGGCCGAAACGCGAAAAGCCGATCATCAGCACGTCTGCACCGGCGCCGGCAAAATCCTCTTCCAGCTCTTCTCGCGTTTCCTTTTGCAGCAGGCGTTTGGCCAGCGCGGCCCCGAAAGGTGTCAGCGCCATCGACAGAGTTACTGCTGCGATCAGCAGCGAAGCGGTAGCGGAGGAAAAAAGCCCCGCCGCGGTCGCGGTGGTAAACAGCACGAAGCCGAATTCGCCGCCCTGCGGCAATAGGAAGGCGATCCGCACGGCATCGTTATGGGTCGAGCCCCAGGCTCGCGAAAGGGCGTAGACCACGAGTGCCTTCACCGCCATGAACACCGGCACGGCCGGCAGGATGAAGAACAGGTTGTCGAGAATGACATGGATTTCCAGCGACAGGCCGACCGCCATGAAGAACAGCGCCAGCAGCAGGCCGCGGAAAGGTTCGATATCCGCTTCCAGCTCATGGCGATAGGAGGATTCCGCCAGCATCACGCCGGAGAGGAAAGCCCCCATCGCCATCGAAAGCCCGACCGCCTGCATGGCTGCGGCCGATCCGAGCACGACGAGCAGGGCCGCTGCGATCATCACCTCGCGGGCGCCGGTGCGAGCGATGATCTGAAACATCGGCGTCAGCAGATATTTGCCGGCGATCACCATGGCGCCCACAGCGCCGACGGCGATGGCGAAATCGCGAAGCGGGCTGGCGGCCGTTTCCTCCGTGCCGGGCGCCAGGATGGTGATCAGCGCCAGAAGCGGAACGATGGCGAGATCCTGGAACAGCAGCACGGAAAATGCCCGCTGCCCGTGTCGGCTGTTCATCTCGCCATCGTCATTGAGGATCTGCAAGGCGAACGCCGTCGAGGACAGCGCCAGACCGAAGCCGATGATCAGGCTGCCGCGCCAGTCGGCAAGCTCGGCGAAAAAGGCGAGAGCCGTCAGCGAAAGACCTGTGACCACGACCTGTGCCGGCCCGAGCCCGAATACGTCGCCACGCATCTGCCAGAGGCGCGAAGGCTTCAACTCCAGCCCGATGATGAAAAGCAGGAAGACGACGCCGAATTCCGCGAAATGCAGCACTTCCTCGGTCTCAATGATCTGCTGCATGATCGGGCCGATGACCACGCCGGCCGCCAGATAACCGAGAACCGTGCCGAGCCCGAGCTTGCGGAACACGGGTGCAGCCACCACGGCGCCGGCGAGCAGCAGCAGCATTTGCGAAAAGAGCGAACCCGGAGCGGTCATGCTTGTACTTTCAAAAATGGAATTAGGCCGGTTCTCTCAAGAATCGGAGACGCGCCCTTGATGCTTATGACAGTGCACAATAAATGGGACGGGAATGAAAGGCTTGCAATCATGACATCCGAAATCGATTCCGCCTCCCTGCTTTCCCGTGCCAGCGAATTGATCGATCTAGCCAAGGCCGCAGGTGCGGACCAGGCGGATGCGGTTGTGGTGCGTTCCCGCTCCCGTTCCGTCAGCGTCCGCCTCGGCAAGGTCGAGGGCACTGAGGCGTCCGAAAGCGACGACTTCTCGCTACGCGTCTTCGTCGGCAGGCAGGTGGCCAGCGTTTCCGCCAATCCGGGCTTCGACATGAAGACGCTTGCCGAGCGTGCTGTCGCCATGGCCAAGGTTTCGCCGGAAGATCCGTTCGCCTGCCTCGCCGACGAGAAGGATTTGGCAAAGTCCTATCCCGATCTGCAGCTCTACGACCCGACCGAAATGCCGACCGACGCCATGCGCGAGGCGGCACTTGAGATGGAACAGGCGGCGCTTGATGTGAAGGGCGTTTCCAACTCTTCCGGCGCCGGCGCCTCCGCTGGCATGGGCGGCCTCGTTCTCGTCACCTCGCACGGTTTTTCCGGCAGCTATATGGCCAGCCGTTTCGGCCGTTCCGTCAGCGTCATCGCTGGCGAAGGCACCAAGATGGAGCGCGACTACGATTTCGACAGTCGCCTTTACGCGGCCGAACTCGATGATCCGAAACTGATCGGCCTCCGCGCCGGTGAGCGCACCGTCAAGCGCGTCAACCCGCGCCAGGTCGATACCGGCTCCAACATCACCGTTGTCTTCGATCCACGCATCGCCCGCGGTTTCGTCGGCACGATTGCCGGTGCGATCAACGGCGCCTCCGTTGCCCGCAAGACCAGCTTCCTGCGCGACAAGATGGGCCAGCAGGTGCTGAAGGCCGGATTGAACATCACCGACGACCCGGTCGTCGTGCGCGGCTCCTCCTCGCGTCCGTTCGATGGCGAAGGCGTGATCGGCGAGCGCATGGTGATGATCGAGGACGGCGTGCTGAAACACTGGTTCCTCTCCACCTCGACCGCCCGCGAACTCGGCCTTCAAACCAACGGCCGCGGCGTTCGTGGCGGCACGTCAGTGTCTCCGGCTTCCACCAATCTGGCGCTGGAGCCGGGGGATATTTCTCCGGAAGACCTGATCAAGTCGATCGGTAACGGCTTCTATATCACCGAGCTGATCGGTCAGGGCGTCAACATGCTGACCGGCGAATACAGCCGCGGCGCTACCGGCTTCTGGATCGAGAACGGCGAGATCGCCTTCCCAGTCTCGGAGGTGACGATCGCGTCGAACCTCAAGGACATGTTCATGCGGGTCACGCCGGCAAACGATATCGACCGCAAATACGGTGTCGCTTCCCCGACCTTGGCCATCGAGGGCATGACGCTGGCGGGGCGGTGATCCCGATGACAGCCGACTGGAAGGACGATCTCGAACTCATCCGCGACGCCGCGCGTCAGGCGGCAGAAATCGCATATGACTTTTTCGGCCGCTCGCCGGAAGTCTGGTGGAAGAACGAGGGCCGTTCACCCGTCAGCGCCGCTGATTTCGCTGCCAATGACCGGCTGCAGAGCGTGCTTCTGAAAGCCCGGCCGAACTATGGCTGGCTGTCGGAGGAGACCGATGACGACGCGGCCCGGCTTTCGGTCGAAACGTTGTTCGTCGTCGATCCGATCGACGGCACGCGCGCTTTCATCAATGGCGAAAAGACCTGGTGCGTTTCTGTCGCCGTGGTGCATCGCGGCTCGCCGGTCGCGGGCGTGCTGGCGGCCCCGGCGCTGGAGGAGGAGTTCACCGCCTATGCTGGCGGGCCGGCGTTGAAGAACGGGGCGCCGATTGAGGTCACGTCCGGCCGGTCCGGTAGCCAGCTCACGGTCGCGGTCGATGAAACGCTGCTGAAGAAGTTCGATCCGGCCCTGCAGCAGGACATCCAACGAGCGCGTTACATTCCTTCGCTTGCCTATCGGCTGGCCATGGTCGCGGACGGGCGGATCGATGGCACGATCGTGCGGCGCAATTCGCATGACTGGGATCTCGCTGCCGCCGATCTGATCCTGGAGCGGGCAGGCGGACGGCTTACCGGCCTCGACGGTAATCGGCTGACCTATAACCGGCCCGGCGTCAGCCATGAAATGCTCGTCGCCGGTGCCGGCCATGCGCTCGACAGTCTTTTGCCCCAGCTTCTCCACCCATCATCGGGTTGACCTTTTTTGGAGAATGCAGCACAGGAGGGGCGGGGGAGATTGAACGGACGGATTGATAAAATGACTGACACGGGCGAAAAGAAACAACTCCTGCATCTGGTCTTCGGCGGCGAACTCAAGAGCCTCAAGGGCGTCGAGTTCAAGGACCTTTCCAAACTGGATATCGTCGGCATCTATCCCGACTACGCCAGCGCTCTGATTGCCTGGCGCGGCAAGGCGCAGCAGACGGTCGACAACGCCGAGATGCGCTATTTCATCGTCCATATGCACCGCCTGCTGGACCCGGAAACCGCATCCGCCTGAGAGCGGATCGAGGGTCGGCCCCGGGGCGACGACAGGGTCGGTTTGAGGCAAGCCTTGGCTCGTAAAATGTGATCGTGAATGCCCGGTCCCGTGCGTTGGCTTGAGCCCCAGGGACCCTTTTTTGACGCATTTGTAAAACACAAAAAACTCGGCTACGGATACTCAATAGGAGAGGCTATCACATTGACGGCAGCCATGATGGATCGAGGACATCGGCGATGAGCAGCGGTTTGGCGCGCATGGCCTTGCTCGGCTACCGCATGGCGGGTGTGATGCTTTATCCGCTCGTCGGTCCCTATCTCAGCTATCGTGCGATGAAGGGCAAGGAAGACCGCTCGCGCCGTCTGGAACGCCTCGGTTATGCAAGTCTTGCCCGTCCGCGCGGGCCGCTTGTCTGGGTGCATGCGGCAAGCGTCGGTGAGACGATCGCCATTCTTCCGATGATCCGCGAGCTTCTCCGCCGCGAAATCCATATTCTCCTGACGACCGGTACGGTCACGTCGGCCGGTCTCGTTCAGTCGCGGCTGGCGGATGAGGTCATCCATCAATACGTGCCGCTCGACCTGAAGTTTCCGATCAAGCGTTTCCTGTCCTACTGGAAGCCGGATGCCTGCATCACCGCGGAATCGGAAATCTGGCCGACCACCGTGGCCGAGCTTGCCCGCCGCCACATTCCGCAGATCCGCGTCAACGCCCGCATTTCCGACCGCTCTTTCGAGCGCTGGCACAATTACAGCTCGGTCGCCGAAACGCTGTTCGAAAAGATGTCGCTGGTCGTCGCACAGTCGGACATGGATGCCGAGCGTTTCCGCGATCTCGGCGCCTGGCCGGTCATCGTATCGGGCAATCTGAAGAGCGATACCGATCCGCCGCCCTGCGACGAAACAGTGCTCGGCGTCTATCGCAAGCAGATCGGCAACCGCCCCACCTGGGCGGCGATCTCCACCTTCGAGGGTGAGGAAAAGCTGGCGGCCACCGTGCATCGCACGTTGAAGCCGAAGAATAGCCAGTTGACGATCCTCGTGCCGCGCCACCCGGACCGCGCCGATGCGATCGAGGAAATGCTGAAGGGCGAAGGGCTGAAAGTCGCACGCCGGTCCCGCAATGATGTGATCTCCGCCGAGACGGATGTTTTCCTCGGCGATTCCATCGGCGAGATGGGCCTTTACCTGCGATTGACCGAAGTCGCCTTTGTCGGCAAGTCGCTGGCGAACGAAGGCGGCCAGAACCCGCTGGAACCGGCCATGCTCGGCTGCGCGGTTCTCTCTGGCCCGCATGTGCAGAATTTCCGCGACGCCTACCAGCATCTCGTCCGCAAGGGCGGCGCCCGCATCGTCAAGGATGTGGAAATGCTCGCCAAGGCGGTGCATTACCTGCTGATCAACGATCTCGCCCGGATCAAGATGGTCGATTCCGGCCATGACGCAATGGAAGAGATGCGTGGCGCTCTGGCGAAAACCGTCAAGGCGTTGGAACCCTATATCAATCCGCTGACGGTCAGTGCCCGGCTTCAGCCGAAGGCCACAGCAGCGGCGAGCCGATGAATTCCGAGATACTCGAAAAGATTGCCGGCATCCTGTTCGACAAGGACGGGACGCTTTTGCGTTATGACGAAAGCTGGGGGCCGGTAAACCGCGAGGCAGCCCGCATCGCCGCCGCCGGCAATGCCGAGCTTGAACCGCAGCTTCTGTTTTCCGGCGGCATGGACCCGGTTTCTGGTCATACTCGAGCGGACAGCCTGCTTGCCGCGGGCAATGCGGCGGAAATCGCGGCCGGTTTCGTGTCGGCTGGCTCTCCGCTGGATGTCGCCGACCTCACCCGGCTGCTCGACGAACTCTTCATCCGCTCGGCCGACTATTCCGTGCCGGTGACCGATCTTGCGGTCTTTTTTTCCCGGCTGAAGGCGCGCGGCCTGAAACTC
Source organism: Neorhizobium populisoli (assembly GCF_019430945.1). Taxonomy (GTDB): domain Bacteria; phylum Pseudomonadota; class Alphaproteobacteria; order Rhizobiales; family Rhizobiaceae; genus Neorhizobium; species Neorhizobium populisoli. Next base: position 275,229 of record NZ_JAHYCB010000002.1, read on the forward strand.
GGCGTCGCTTCCAGCGACAACGAAGCCGCGATCCGCCAGACCGCGATCCGCTTCGGTTTCCTCGAACATCTCGATTTCATCGCCGGTTACGACAGCGGCCACGGCGTCAAGCCGACCGCCGGCATGGTACTCGGCTTCTGCCGCGCCACCGGGCTGGAACCGACACAGGTGGCGATGGTCGGTGACAACAATCACGACATGCATATGGGCGCCAATGCCGGCGTCGGCCTCAAGGTGGCGGTCCTGACCGGCACCGGTTCGCCGGAAACGCTGTCGGCCGCCTCCGATATCTGCATCGACGATATCACCGGGCTCGAAACCCTCCTGCCGCAAGCCACCGTCGGGGCCTAAGTCCCTTCCGGACTTGTCTTTTCGGAAAAATTCCCATCTTCTTCGCGGACTCTTTGGGGACGGATCGGACATGGTATCGGAAGCACCGCCATTCTGGTGGACGAAAGCGGGCTGGCAGGCCTGGGGGCTCTGGCCGTTCTCCTTCCTCTATGGCCGGATCGCCGGGCGCCGCATGGCGCGTACCAGGCGTGCCAGCGTGCCGGTTCCGGTGATCTGCGTCGGCAACTTCACCGTCGGCGGCGCCGGCAAGACCCCGACGGCGATCGCGATAGCCCGCGCCGCAAAGGAGAAGGGTTTGAAACCCGGCTTCCTGACCCGCGGCTACGGCGGCACGATCGACGTTACGACGATCGTCGATCCGGAACACCATCGCGCCGAAGCCGTCGGTGATGAGGCGCTGCTGCTCTGCCGCGAAACCCTGACGGTGATCTCGCGCACGCGGGTGGACGGGGCGCTGAAGCTGGTCGAGGAAGGCGTCGACCTGATCATCATGGATGACGGTTTCCAGAGCGCCCGGCTGACGCTCGATTTCGCGCTGGTCGTTATCGACACCTTCCGCGGCATCGGCAACGGACATCTCGTGCCCAGCGGCCCGGTGCGCGCGCCGATCTCCGAGCAGATGCACCAGCTTTCTGCCATTCTCAAGGTCGGCAACGGCTCTGCCGCCGACCAGCTTGTCCGCCAAGCGGCCCGCGCCGGCAAGCAGATCCATGTTGCCTCTCTGAAGCCCCGCGAAAACCGCGCCATCGCCGGCAAACAGGTCCTCGCCTTCGCCGGCATCGCTGATCCAAATAAGTTCTACCGCACGGTCAAGGAGGTCGGCGGCCTCGTGACCGAAACCCGCGATTTTCCCGACCACCATTATTTCACCGAGGACGAAATCGCCGACCTGTTGGACGATGCGGAAAAGAAGGGTCTGGTCCTCGTTACGACAGCCAAGGACGCAGTCCGTCTCGCCGGCCATCATGGGAGGATGGAAGAGCTCGCCAAGAAAACGAGTGTGGTGGACGTTGATATGACTTTCGACGACCCCCACGGGCCGGTGAATATCATCGATACGGCAATCGCTAATTTCCGCGAACGGCGGATACGCGAGGCGAATGCGAAGAAGGTCTAGCCGCGCTCCTGTCATTCCTCCAGTTCGAGGTAAGTCCCGCCATATATTCAGGGTTGCATTCGAAGTCCTCTTCGAGAGGCGGATAATGCACCATGGAGGCGGAAATGACGGATATGAAAATCGGCAGCGAGCAGCTGAGCAGGGAATATGCGCTCAGGATCCTGACGACCAAGCCGGATGAGGTGGGTCATCAGAAGCCCTCGTCGCTCAGCGGATTGATCGGCCTCTCCAGCGACCCGGTTCTGGAGGCTGCAAATGCGCAAGTCATCAGGATACTGATCGACGCCCTCGGCGATGCCGATGTTTCCGTCTCCGCAGGTGAGGCACAGGCCGGTGCGACAACCGGCGCCGGCAATGACACTATTTCAGTGACGGCAGGTAGCGTTGATCTGGTGTCTTCGAGCGAAGGAAATGACTCGATCGCCATAAAAACGTCAGGGCGGTATGACCTCTCGGGTGAGTGGCTGCTCAGCTCCGTCGACCGGGTCGAAGCAGGGGCGGGAGACGACGTGATTTCCATATCGAGCCACGGCAGCGTTACCCGGATTGACGGTGATGCCGGAAACGATGACATCAAGATCTCCAGTACCGTCACGTCCAAGATCGGCGCCGGCTTGCATGGGATCGACAATGTAGACGGTGGCGACGGAGACGACACGGTTACGCTGACGAGCTCTAGCAATGTCGGGAGAGTGTTCGGAGGCGGAGGCGAGGATTCCATTGTCATCGACGCCGGTGAGTCCGTGTCCGGCATCTACGGTGATGAAGGGAGCGATGCCATCACGGTGGATGCACAGAATGCTTCAGGTCTTAATGGCGGTAGTGGCAACGACACCATTACTGTAAGGGCTCAAAGTGCATATGGCCTCTATGGAGGCGAGGGCGACGACACGATCGTCGTGGATACCGAACGAAGCGTATCAGGCATCTATGGCGGCGAAGGCAATGATATTATTCGTATTAACACCACGGCTCTGGGTCATGTCGAGGGTGGGGCGGGCGATGACCACCTAATCCTCGAAAGCACCTGGTCTGACAGGAACTCGGTCTATTTCAGCGAGGGTGACGGACATGACATTGTCGAGACGAACAAGCCGCTGGAAATCCGGCGCTTCAATTCCGACGGTACCGGTGTTGCGGAAACCGACGCGACCTTCCGCCGGAACGAAGATGGGACCGTGACAATCGAATTCCCGGGGGGACAGGATTCCATCACGGTTAAATTCACGGTTGGTTCACCCAACGGCGATGTCGTGGTCGATCAGTTCAAGGGCAGCCTGATCGTTCGACAACTTTAGCCAATAACGTGGCGATCCTGTATCGCCATGATCAGAATGGCATAAGGTGAAAAGCAACCGGAAACTCACCCACGCTCCTGGTTCGGCAGCATACCCGCCCGCTTCTCCGCCTCCAGCGAAGCCGCACAATCCACATAAGGTTCCTGCCGCGCGACGCTCCAGTAGCGCAACTCGTCGATCGGGATTTGCGCGCCGCTGAGCGCGCAGAGAACGTAGGAGCCCGCGCTGAGGATCTGATAGTCGCCGTCGAGGTAGCGGATCTTCGCCTCGCGGAAGCCGCTGCCTTCGAACCGGTTCATCTGTCGTCTCCTGCGGAAAAACATGATTTTGCTCTACACCGCGTGGCCCTGAAATACCAGAGTTTTCAGCTTCGCCCGAACAACCGCTCGATGTCTGAAAGCTTGAGTTCGATATAGGTCGGGCGGCCGTGATTGCAGGTTCCGGAGCCGGGCGTCGCTTCCATTTCGCGCAAGAGCGCGTTCATTTCCTCGGGCTTCAGCCGCCGGCCGGAGCGCACCGAGCCGTGGCAGGCCATGGTGGCGGCGACATATTCCAGCTTGCTGCGCAACCCGCCGGCCGTGTTCCATTCGGCGATTTCGTCGGCGAGGTCGCGGACGAGAGAGGTGGCATCCACTTCGCCCAGCATAGCGGGTGTCTCGCGCACCGCGACCGCGCCGGGGCCGAAACGTTCGACGACAAGCCCGAGCCGGTCGAGTTCGGACGCATGCGCCACCAGCCGGTCGCAATCCTCTTCCGGCAGGTCGATGATCTCGGGAATCAGCAGCACCTGGCTCGTCAGCCGCTTGTCGTCGAGCGCCTTGCGCATCGCCTCGAACACCAGCCTTTCATGGGCGGCATGCTGGTCGACGATGACGAGGCCGTTTTCCGTCTGCGCGACGATATAATTCTCATGCACCTGGGCGCGGGCAGCGCCCAAGCGGTAGCGCGACGGTTCGTCCGCCGCAGCGACGGATGACCGGAACGGTTCCGAGATTGTGGCATCGGCCCGCGCCGTGGGCATGGTCAACGCATCGAAGCCAGTCTGCAGCTGCTCGGCAAAATCGTGGGCTGGCTGCGGATAAAGCGGGCGAGATGGCGAAGTCGTGGCGGCCCAGGAAGTGCGTGGCGCGGATGGCATGGGAGCGCCGCCCGCAAAGCCACCTGCGAAACCGGGACGAAAGGCGCGCATCATGCCGGATGCGCCGGTGGTCGCCGCCCGGTCGCCTTCGCGATGCAGCGCCTCGCGGATCGCACCGACGATCAGCCCGCGCACGAGGCCCGGATCGCGGAAGCGCACGTCCGATTTGGCCGGATGCACGTTGACGTCGACCAGTGCCGGATCGAGCGTGATGGAAAGCACTGCCACCGGATAACGCCCGGCCGGCATCTGCTCGGCATAGGCGCCGCGGATGGCCGAGAGGATCAGCTTGTCCTGCACCGGGCGGCCGTTGACGAAGGCATATTGATGCGCCGAGTTGCCGCGATGGAAACTCGGCACGCCGACAAAGCCCTTCAGCTCCACGTCTTCGCGGGCCGCATCGATCTCGATCGCATTGTCGCGGAAATCGTCGCCGAGAACCTGCGCCATGCGGGCCAGATGGTCTTCTCCGGTCGCCGGGAATTCCAGCGTCGAGCGGTCGGTGCCGGACAGTACGAAACGGATATTCGGGAAGGCGATCGCCATACGCTTGACGACTTCGGTGATGGCGCCGGCTTCCGCCCTCTCCGTCTTGAGGAATTTGAGGCGGGCAGGGGTGGCGAAGAAGATATCGCGCACTTCGACCACCGTGCCCGTGTTGGCTGGTGCCGGCTTGACGCCCGCCGTCTTCCCGCCCATGACCGCCACCTGCGAGCCGCCGGCATCGCCGTTGCGGCGGCTGGTAATGGTGAGCTTGGCGACCGAGCCGATCGAAGGCAGCGCCTCGCCGCGGAAGCCGAGGGTGCGGATATCGTCGAGCGTCTCCGAAATCTTCGAGGTGCAATGCCGGCGAACGGCAAGATCGAGGTCGTTGGCATCCATGCCGGCGCCGTTATCGGTAATGCGGATCAGGCTCTTGCCGCCGCCGGCCGTGGCGATTTCGATGCGCGTTGCGCCGGCATCGATCGCGTTTTCGATCAATTCCTTGGCCGCACTCGCGGGCCGCTCGATCACCTCGCCGGCAGCGATCTGGTTGATGAGCGTCTCTGGCAATTGTTTGACTGGCATGCCGCCATTTTCGCGGATTCGGCCGCACTTGGAAAGGCGTTTGCGGGCGCCTGTGGAAAGGTCGTTGGAAAAATGAACCGGAATACAGACGCGGAGCCTGAAAATCTTTTGCAGGCGCGTCTGGAGAGTCCCGATTCAAACGATTTGAGGGGCTTATTCCGCGCCTGCACGGCTGTTCATTAAGAGGCTCTTAAGACAAACGTTCTAGTTTAAACCAATTGATTGTGGATGAACCCGGGAAAGCGCCAGCTTTCCGCGAGTGATCAGGATGGCGGCCAGCTGGGCACCGCCGTGACGAGACCTGACACCCGTTGAAGGACTTGCAGCCAGCATGTTTCCAAGCCGAGACGACCGAAACTAGAAGGATTTGCGCCGCGAGGCGACCAATCGGCATTGCGGACCGGAGAAACATCCGGGACCGGAAAAGCATACGGGGAGTTTCATCCTATGAATGATTTGGCGTCGGCGGACCCGAACATTCAGACAGCCATGCTCGAAGTCATTTCCGATGGTGTTTCGGGTGGCTTGCTTGTCTATGACAAGAATGATCTGATCGTTTTCGCGAGCCAGCAGCTGGTCACTCTTCTGCCGGTTCCCAAGAATTTTCTGGCGCCCGGCACGCGGCTGAGGGATTTCCTCGGCGCGGTTTACGATAGCGGCGGCCGATTTGCAGCGGACGTGTCCGGTCCGAGGCGCATACTGGGCCGCGAGGACTGGATCGCCGACCGTATCGCCACCCTCTGGAAGGAGCGTGCCGACACGATCGAAAAGCGCGGCACCGACCGCTGGCTCAATTTCACCAAACGTCGTCTCTCGTCCGGTTACGGCGTCTGCGTCATCAAGGACGTTTCCGACCACAAGAAGCGCGAGGAACAGTGGCGCGCCGACATGGAACGCGTCCAGATCACCGAGGAAGTGCTCGATAATCTTCCCTATGCCATCACGGTCAGGGACAGCCGGATGGTTTTCGTCGCGGCCAACAAGCTTGCCGCCAATTTCCTCGACCTGCCGACCGAGGCGATCCTCGGGCGCAAGGGGTCCGACGTCTATCCGCCGGAAGTCGACGAGCGTCTGGACCGGATCAACCGGCAGATCCTGGAGCTGGGCGAACCCGCGCAACTGCGGGAGCTGATCACCCGTCCGGACGGCTCGCAGGTCGTCAGCCTCGCCCATAAATTCCGCATCGGCAAACCCGGCCGCTATTACATCGTCAGCGCCATGGTGGACATCACCAATCTCGTCGAGATCGACGAAGACGGCAGCGAAGTCACGCCGCGCATCAGTGCTGGCAGCCTGAACCGGTCGAAACTCACTCATCGGGAACGTCCGGTGCCTGTCGCGCCGCAATCCGATGTTTCGGGTCGCAAGGTGTTGCTGGTTTCCGCCGACCAGCAGATCCAGTCGGATGCGTCACGGGTCTTCCGGGGCCTGCAGGTGGATTCATCCACCGTGTCGAGCCTCGAGGAAATGACCCTCTTCGTGCAGCTCGCGGGTGAGGCGGGAATATCGATCGATCTCGTCGTCGTCGATGCCGCGCTCGACGATCGTTATGTCGAACTTGCCCGCCGCAATCACATCCGCACCTGCACGCTCGATTGCCGAAGCGCCAAGAAAGACCTTGCGGCACTCGTTTCGAAAAGCCTGACGGAGACGGTCGACATTCCGGTCGCGGAGGCCGGTGCCGATGACGATTGGCAGATCACCTCCGGAGCAGAGACGGATGCCAATGCGATCGATATCCTCGTGGCGGAAGACAACGAGGTCAACCAGATCGTCTTTTCGCAGATCCTCGAAGGGTTCGGTTACCGTTACGCGATCGCCACCGATGGCGAGCAGGCGGTGAAGTTATGGCAGGAACGTTCGCCGAAGCTGATCCTGATGGACGTCACGCTGCCGAAGCTCACCGGCTTCGAAGCGAGCGCCCGTATTCGCGCCATGGAAACGGTCGACAACACCATCCCGATCATCGGTGTCCTCGCCCAGGCTTTCGATCGTGACCGTGACGATTGTTTCGCATCGGGCATGAACGACGTCATCCTGAAGCCGATCAGCCCCGAGGCTCTTGAAGCCGTATTCAATACCTATATCGGCAAGCTGCCGAGACAGGCGTATGCTTAAGCGATTAATCAATCTGTTCATCTAAGTTAAGCTCGGGCCATGATTTTTTAATCTTTTTGCCCCATCGTTGCGCCAGTTCGAGAGTGCAACGGGATTACTCATGAAGTCGGCGGGAAACCTATTGCCGCAGGTCAGCCAGAATGAGCTGCAGGCAATGGCTTATAGCGATCCCCTGACCGGGCTCGGAAACCGTTACCGCATGCGCGACAAAGTGCGCCTGCTGGCGGCGGAGCGCGCCCAGGACCCGGCTCCCTTCACCATCTGCATTGCCAATCTTGACGGTTTCAAGCCGATCAACGATCTGTTCGGTTCGGTTGCCGGCGACGAAATCCTCTGCCAGGTCGCCCATCGTCTGAAAGCCTGCATTCCGGACGGCGCGACCGTCACCCGTCATGACGGCGACGAATTCGCCTTCATCCTGCCGCTGATCTTCGAGCGCACAGGCGCCGAGCGGATCGGCCAGATGATCAAGGACGTTCTGTCGGCCCCTTACGATCTCGGCGACCGCAACGTGCGTCTGTCCGCCTCGTTCGGTTTTGCCATCTATCCGTTCGCCGGTGAAGATTTCGAGGAACTGCTGAAGAGCGCGGAAACCGCGCTCTACCGTTCCAAGCGCCGCGGGCGCGGGCAGATCACCGTTTATTCCCGTGAGATCGCTCAGGAGATGAAGCGCGCAACGCAGCTCGAACAGGCACTGCGCAATGCGATCATTGCCGATGCGGTGGATGTGCATTTCCAGCCGATCGTGCGCATCAGCGACGGCAGTGTCGTCGGTTTCGAAGCGCTGGCCCGCTGGATCGATGCCGATCTCGGCTTCGTTTCACCCGCCGTTTTCGTGCCTCTTGCGGAAGAGCGCGGTTTTATTGACGCGCTTTCTGAAACGTTACTGCGAAAGGCGGCGGAGGCTGCGCTCTCCTGGCCGCGCGATCTTTTTCTGTCATTTAACCTGTCTTCCGCGCAGCTGATGGACCCCGGCACGACCGAAACAATTCTTGCAACGCTCGGCCGCGTCGGGCTCGATCCCTACCGGCTTGAGCTGGAAATCACCGAAACGGCGGTGATGACGTCCGCCGACACAGCCCAGCGCATCATCACCGATCTGCGCCAGGCTGGCGTGCGGATTTCACTCGACGACTTCGGCACCGGCCAGTCGAGCCTTGGCCGTCTTCGCGACTTCACCTTCGACAAGGTCAAGATCGACCGCGCCTTTGTGTCCCGCATCACCACCGACCGGGCTTCGGAACATATCGTCAAAGCGATCATCGCCATGTGCCAGGGCCTCGACCTCGAAGTCGTCGCCGAAGGCATCGAGACGCCCGAGGATGCCGAAAAGCTCAACGGACTCGGCTGCGGCATGGGGCAGGGCTATTATTACGGCAGGCCCGCCGACGGTAACGTCACACTCCGTTACCTGCATGATCACTATCGCGACTTCGTGACGATCGACCGTCCCTGATAGCATTCCCAAAAACGACGCCCGCACGCCGTTCGACGCCGCTGATGGTGCTCGCAACGTCTGCCCGGCTGCGCGATGATGACGTCTTGCCGCACGCCAACAGACCGGGACGCCGATGCCGCTTACCAACGATCCCCTCCTGCAGCCGTTTCAACTCAAGCACCTGACGCTGCGAAACCGGTTGATGTCGACCGCCCACGAGCCGGCCTATTCCGAAGACGGCATGCCGAAGGATCGTTATCGCCTCTACCACTTGGAAAAGGCCAAGGGCGGCATCGCACTGACCATGACGGCAGGCTCTGCCATCGTCTCCATGGACAGCCCGCCCGCCTTCGGCAACCTGTCGGCCTATAAGGACGAGATCGTGCCCTGGCTGAAACGGCTGGCCGACGACTGTCATGAGCATGGCGCGGCGGTGATGATCCAGCTCACCCATCTCGGGCGCAGGACTTCCGGTTGGAGCAGGGGCCACTGGCTGCCGGTCTTGGCGCCATCTCCGGTTCGCGAACAGGCCCATCGCGCCTTTCCGAAAGAAGCGGAAGACTGGGACATCGAGCGCATCGTCGGCGACTATGCCGCGGCCGCCCAGCGCATGCAGGCTGCCGGCTTGGACGGGATCGAGTTCGAGGCCTACGGGCATTTCATGGATCAGTTCTGGTCGCCGGCCACCAACCGCCGCGAGGACGAATTCGGCGGATCGCTGGAAAACCGCATGCGGTTTTCCAGTCTGGTGATCGATGCAGTGCGCAAAGCTGTCGGCCCAGACTTCATCGTCGGCATCCGCATGGCGGCGGACGAGGATTGGGAAAAGGGGCTTTCTCGCGAAGAGGGCGTCGAGATCGCCCGCCGTCTGACCGGTTCCGGCAATATCGACTTTCTCAACATCATCCGCGGCCATATCGATAGCGACGCCGCACTGACCGGCGTCATCCCGATCCAGGGCATGCGCTCTGCTCCGCATCTGGATTTCGCTGGCGAAGTGCGCGAAGCGACGAAGTTTCCGGTCTTCCACGCCGCCCGGATCGCCGACGTGGCAACCGCGCGGCACGCGATCGCTGCCGGCCGGCTGGATATGGTCGGCATGACGCGGGCGCATATTGCCGACCCGCATATCGGCCGCAAGATTCTGGCCGGCGAAGAACATCGCATCCGCCCCTGCGTCGGCGCTACCTATTGCCTCGACCGCATCTATGAAGGCGGGGAGGCGCTCTGTATTCACAATGCGGCGACCGGCCGCGAGGGGGAAATGCCGCACGACATCGTCAAGGCGGATACGTCTCGAACGGCCGTTGTCGTCGGCGCCGGTCCTGCCGGGCTTGAAGCGGCACGTGTGCTTGCCGAGCGCGGCCACCGGGTGACGGTGCTTGAGGCGATGGGAGAGGCGGGCGGGCAGATCAACCTTCTCGTCCGCAATCCGCGCCGCAAGGAGATGATCGGCATTGTCGACTGGCGGCTTGCCGAACTGGAGCGTCTCGGTGTCGAGATCCGCTACGATACCTATGCCGATGTGGCGGACGTCACGGTTCTCGATCCCGATCTTGTGGTGATCGCAACCGGCGGCGTGGCGCAGTTTCCGGAGATCGAAAGCGGCGCCGAGTTGCTGACATCGAGCTGGGACATTCTGGCCGGTGCCGTGCGTCCCGCAGGCCCTGTGCTTCTCTTCGACGACAATGGTGGCCATGCCGGGATGAGCACGGCCGAGCTGATCGCCAATGGCGGAACAGAGCTGGAGGTCGTTTCTCCGGAACGCTTCTTCGCCCCGGAAATGGGCGGCATGAACCATGTGCCCTATGCGAAAACCTTTGCGGAAAAGAACGTGAAGGTCACCATCAACACGCGGCTCAAATCGGTGCGCCGGGATGGCAACGGTCTCGTGGCCGTGCTCGGTTCGGACTATTCGGAGAGTGCCAGCCAAGAGCGCCGGGTCGCACAGGTCGTGGTGGAACATGGCACCATCGCCAATGCCGATCTCTATGTGGAACTGAAACCCCTGTCGCGAAACCTCGGCGCGGTGGATTACAACGCCTTGATCAACCGAAAGCCGCCCTTACCGGAGACGCAGCCGGATGCGAAATTCGATCTGATCCGCATCGGCGACGCGGTCGCCGGCCGCAATGTGCACGCGGCCATCTATGATGCGCTGCGTTATTGTTCGCTTCTGTAGCGAGCACAAACAAAAAGAGCGGCACGCGCGGTGCCGCTCTTTCTTGAGGTGACGGCGTGTCACCCGTTCCAGGCCGTTCAGGCCCGAGCGCCTACTTGCTCGGAGCTGCCGGAGCCGTCGACGGGGTAGTGGCGCCGCCCGCAGCAGGGGTCGAGGTCGAAGACGTAGTCGTCCGGTCGGTCTCGGCCTGCTTGTCTGCAAGCGTCTTGAATTCCGGGGCAGCCTGAAGCGCCTCGGCAGTTTCGGTTGTGGTCAGCTTGACCTCGTTGTTTTCACGGCCGACAGTGATCTTGTCCATCGGCACTGCGACGCTCTTTTCGCCGATGCCGAGGAAGCCGCCGACGCCGATCACGGCTGCGACGATACCGCCCTTTTCTTCGAAGATCAGGTCGTTGACGTCACCGATGCTCTTGTTATCGGAATTGTAGACGCCCTTGCCGATATAATCGTTGGCGCTGATCTGGGTTTCTTCCTGTTCGGTCAGATATGAGCCGGAAGCGGCTGCCATATCGTTGCCGGTAGCCGGAGCGGGCTTCGCGGCGCTATCGGCCGGCTTAGCTGCCGGATCGGCCGGTGCCATCGGGGCTGCCGGAGCCGGGGATGCCGGGGCGGCGGGCTGGGTCTGGGCGAATGCCGGTGCCATGGCGGTGGATGCCAGGAGAACGGCTGCTACCATCGTGCTAAGAGTCTTCTTCATAATCCTAACCTTCCTCTGCTCAAGTCTTTATCGAACGCGCGACTTTTCCGGGCTTTCGGCCTGCGGTTGTCGCGCCGGTTCGAGAGGAGAATGTCAAGGATAGGCCTTTGGTTCCGGCAAAAATTGCCGAAATTTTAGGCGATTTTGCCGGAACCTTTTGTTATTTCAGATGTTCGGAATGTCTTTTTGCGCGGATCAATGTCTTTTTGCGCGGGTTAAAGAATGTAAGCCGGTTCTGGTTCTGCAATCACCGGTACCGCGATCTCGAACAGGCCTCCAGCTTGCGGATCGGCCTTGCGCGCCGCTTCATCCAGCCCTTCCCATGACGAGGTGACCGCCATTCTGCCTTCGCCGATAACGGCCGGGCAGGTGGTGCGGCGAGCCGGAATATTGTAGCGCGCCAGGTGCACGCCTTCCTTCGAATAGTGGTCGACCGCGCCGGCGCCCCAGCGGGCGTTCCAGATCGTGCCGTCCGCGGCGCAGATCGATCCATCTATGCCGCCCGGCTTGCCGTTCTCGTCAACGAATACCTTGGCCTCACCATTGGGAAGCCCCGTTTCCGGATCGAGCGGTACCCGCATCATCAGGTTGACGCGAGTATCGACATAATAGCCGGTCGCTCCGTCGGGCGAGAAGCAGATCGAGTTCGGAATGCTGATACGATCGAAAAGCTTCGTCACGACACCCTGCCGCACGTGATAGATGGCGCCGGCGCCGTCCTCGGCCTTTTTGCCCATCGTGCCGATCCACAGGCTGCCCGACGGGTGAACACGCCCGTCATTGGAGCGATTGCCGGGTTTATCCGCCTCGAGTTCGACATAGGGTGTCAGCTCGTTGTTGGCGCGATTGCGGATGAAGAGGCCCTTGTCGCTGGCGATCAGCTGGCGCTCTGCATCGATCGCCGCCACGACGCTGCCCATGAAGGGCAGGCGATGGACGATCTCGCGGCCGGTCGGGAGATGGAGTTCATGCAAGGCCTTGCCCAGAATGTCGAACCACCACAGCGTCGAGGTTTCCGCTTCGAAGGACGGACCTTCCCCCAATTCGCAATAGGACGAGGAGAGGACGGAACCTTCGAATTCATAGGTGGTCGGCATGCGATATCTCCATTCGATATGTCGGGATATGTCGGTTTTGAAATCACTAGCACCATCCGGCGTGTTGCCAAACTGCATCCCTAATTGATTTGATCCCCAACAATTATCCACTGACAACGAATCGCAAAGCGTGCGACAACAATCTGGCAGGTTGCCGCATATTGAAATTGATAATAGTCAAGAATTTGAGATAATTCTAAAATTCAAGATAGATGTTGAGATAGGTAAACACTCCTTGCGGGATGATTTTTCGGATATATGCTCAGATACGGGCGGTGAGGCGGAGATTCTTTTCGGCTGGTCGCGGGAGGCTTTTGCCGCCCGGGGCCGGCTCTCTAGCTGTGTTGCAAAGGCCAGTGAGCGCTCGAATCTGGCAAGCGAGCAAAGAAACACGTGATGTCAAATATCGAGAGAGCCGCCGACCACCGCAACTTTGATGGAAATGTCGAGGAGATCGCTGGCTTAAAGACGCAGTTTGACGTCTTTCGCTTCATGAAGCGCATAACCGAGCAATATGGTTGCCGCGTCTTTTTGGTGATGACTTTGCCGGCAGCGACGTCGCTGGATCTTTCCAGCAACAGCGTCATCACCAACTGGCCTGCCGAGATGATGGCGCATTTCGACCGCGAAGGGCTGATGCACACCAGTCCGGTCATTCGCCGGCTGCGCAATTCCACCCTGCCTTTCACCGTCGATCTGGAAAACGTCAGTGCCGATCGCCGCGGCCCGCTGGTTCGCGGCATTTTCGGCCGGTTCGGCATCGTCCGCGGCGCCTACTTCCCGGTGCATGACATGACCGGCAACCGGGGTGCGGTTTCCTTCGCCGGCGATCAGGTGACCTTCAACCCTCAGCAGATGATGGAACTGATGTATGTCGCGGTTCACGTCTTCGAGCGGCTGGCGGAAATCCGCAATCTCGACGTCAGGCCGACCGACACGCTGACCGACCGCGAGATCGACTGTTTGAACTGGACCGCCGCCGGCAAGACCAGTGCCGAGATCGCCGATATTCTCGGCCTCTCCGAACACACGGTGAATCACTATCTGAACCGCGCCGCCAAGAAGCTGGATACCGTCAACCGCACCCAGGCGGTGGCAAAAGCGCTGCGCGTCGGCTTGATCAAATAGTAAAATCTGTGCTGCGTTGCACATAAAATCATCGCCGCTTGCGTCTTAATCGCCACCGGAAATGCCGCCAATTAAGGCTTTGCTGCGTTGCAGCGAGAAATCACGACCGAAGTGGTTGAAAAGCCTCAACAAAGGAAGCATCTTCCCGTCTGGCATAAATCATGCTTCTGTAGGAACAGGTCCAGAGGGGACTGCAAGCGCCCCAAGAGGCGTGACAAGAAAAGCCGCCGTCTCGATCAGTGCGCCATATGGCAGCCGATCGGGCGGCGGTTTTCTTTTCTGCGGTGTTCTGGCGCCTTGCTCAGGCCGAGTGCGAACTCCTATATATCGCCAGGCGCCGCCAACCTGTGTGGCCAAATCGAAATCGGGAGTTTTGGGATTATGGCCGACGTGACGAAGCAGGACGTTCTGGCAGTGCTCGCAAAGGTGCGCGGGCCTGACCTCGAGGGCGACATCGTTTCGCGCAACATGGTCTCCGACGTCTTCATTTCCGACAGCAAGGTCTATTTCTCGATCACCGTCCCGGCAGACAGGGCGCAGGAGCTGGAGCCGCTACGCGTCGCCGCCGAGCGCACGGTCAAGGCCATGCCCGGCGTCAAGGGCGCGCTCGTCACCCTGACGGCCGACCGCAAGGCCGGCTCCGCTCCTGCACCGCGTCCGCAGCCGGCTGCTGCGCAGGGACATTCTCATGGGCATGATCACCACGGTCACTCCCATTCACACTCTCACGCTCCTGCCGCCGGCCAGCAACAACCGCGCGCGAAATCCGGCGTGCCGGGCGTCGGCGCCATCATCGCCGTCGCGTCCGGCAAGGGTGGCGTCGGCAAATCGACCACCGCCGTCAATCTGGCGCTTGGTCTTCAGGCAAACGGCCTGAAGGTCGGCCTGCTCGATGCCGATATCTACGGCCCCTCCGTGCCGCGACTGATGAAGATCACCGGTCGGCCGCAGCAGATCGAGAACCGCTTCATCAAGCCGATGGAGAATTATGGCCTCAAAGCCATGTCGATGGGTTTCCTCGTCGATGAGGAAACAGCGATGATCTGGCGTGGCCCGATGGTCCAGTCGGCGCTGCTGCAGATGCTGCGCGAAGTCGCCTGGGGCGATCTCGACGTTCTCGTCGTCGACATGCCACCAGGCACCGGCGACGTGCAGCTCACCATGGCGCAGCAGGTGCCGCTCGCCGGCGCCGTCATCGTCTCCACCCCGCAGGATCTGGCGCTGCTTGATGCCCGCAAGGGGATCGCGATGTTCCGCAAGGTCGAGGTGCCGCTGCTCGGCATCATCGAGAACATGAGCTATTTCCTCGCGCCCGACACCGGCAAGCGTTACGACATCTTCGGCCACGGCGGCGCCCGCGGCGAGGCTGAACGCATCGGCGTACCATTCCTCGGCGAAGTGCCGCTGACGATCGACATCCGCGAGCGTTCCGACGCCGGCACGCCTGTCGTCGCCTCCGATCCGGATGGCGCTTCGGCGAAAATCTATCGCGACATTGCCGCCAAGGTCTGGGCGGAACTCGGCGGGCGCACCCCGCGCGAGGCCCCGGCGATCGTCTTCGAATAGGAATTATCGAGGCCGCTATAAAAAGACTGGTTCTGCGGGTCTTCGACTTCCGTCGCGGGCACCGCTGGCCGGTAAATTCGCCAAGCCTTTGATCTGGGTCGCGAATCGGTCTGCCGAGCGAGAGGTCTTGAACATCTCCCTCGCAAGGTCCATGGTGCAGCGCCACGAGCGAGATAAAGGCACCACTTGATTTTGACTATGGCACTCTTTATAGGCGCGTCCCGCCGGAGCCTTGCTGGTGGTTCCGACCGATTGGAACCAGCAAGCCCGCTTTTCAATTTAGGCCGATATTTCTCGGCCGGAGATCACGATTGATCAATGCCTATTGCGCCAATGGCTCGATGAAGACGCTTGCGCCGGCTGAGGCGCAGCGCGAGCTTTCCGACGATATCGTCTGGATTGATCTCGTCGAACCGACGATCGAAGAAGATCGTTATATGGAAGGCCTGCTCGGCATCCAGGTGCCGACCCGCGACGACCTGAAGGATATCGAACCGTCGAGCCGTCTCTATATCGAGAAGGATTCGGTGTTCATGACCGCCTCTCTGGTCTGGCGCGCCGACGGCAGCGATCCGCAACTGACCGATGTCGCCTTCATCTTGACCGGCAACCGGCTGGTCACCGTCCGTTATGCCGATCCGAAAAGCTTCCAGCTGTTCATCGCAGCCCTCGGCCGCATTCCGGAAGGAAGCCGTGACGGCACGACGCTTCTGGCACGGCTGCTGGAGACGATCGCCGACCGCACAGCCGAGATCATCGAGCACACGGTCGATCATATCGACGCGCTGTCCACCGATATCTTCCGCGAGCGTGGCAGGCGCCGCCCCCCGCTTTATCTGGAAAGCAAGCTTGCCAAGATCGCCGAATATCACCGGCTGGTCGCCAAGGTACGCGACAGCCTCGGCTCGCTGTCCCGCCTCCTGACCTTCCTGATGAACGTGCCGCTCATCCACAAGGAAAAGTCGGATGGCAGCCTCTGCGCTACGATCGCCCATGACGTGGAAACGCTTTCGGAACATGCAGGCTTCGTCGCCGGCAATATCGCCTTCCTGCTGGATGCTTCGCTCGGCCTGATCAGTGTCGAGCAGAACGCCATCATCAAGATCTTCTCGATCGCCTCCGTGGTCTTCCTGCCGCCAACACTTGTCGCCTCCATCTCCGGCATGAACTTTCACTTCATGCCGGAGTTGGATTGGCACTTCGGATATCCCCTTGCGATCATCGGAATGGTTACATCCGCGATCGTTCCCTTCTTCGTTTTCCGCTGGAAAGGCTGGCTCTGACGCCAGACACCCCATGGGTCACCCCGCTGAACATCACGCTGCCGAAAAGACCAAGGTCCAAGGCCTCTTCGCGCTCGCGCTCGGCTCCATCGGCGTCGTTTACGGCGATATCGGCACCAGCCCGCTTTATGCATTCCGCGAAGCGCTGAAGCCGATCGCCCATGACGGCGTCACCCAGCTCGAGGTCATCGGCCTCATCTCGCTGATGATCTGGACGCTGACGATCATCGTCACCTTCAAATACGTGCTGTTCCTGCTGCGCGCCGATAACGACGGCGAAGGTGGCACGCTGTCGCTGCTCGCCCTGTTGACCAAGGGCGGCAACGGCCATCGCGCATTCCTGATGCTGCTCGGCCTGATCGGCGCAGCACTCTTTCTGGGCGATGCGATGATCACGCCGGCTCTATCAGTCATGTCGGCGGTCGAAGGCCTGAAGCTCGTGGCACCGAGCCTGGAACGCGCCGTCCTGCCGGTTTCGGTGGTCATCCTGGTCGCGCTTTTCGCCATCCAGTCGAAGGGTACCGGTCTCGTCGCGCGCTTCTTCGGCCCGATCACCGCTGTCTGGTTCTTCGTCATGGGGGCGGGCGGTATCGCCCATATCTCCGACGACTACAGCATTCTCGCCGCTTTCAACCCGTGGCACGCCATCGAGTTCATGCTGAACGAGAGTTTTACCGGCATTGTCGTTCTGGGTGCGGTCTTCCTGACCGTCACCGGTGCCGAAGCACTCTATGCCGATCTTGGCCACTTCGGCCGTCGCCCCATTCAGTGGGCGTGGTTCGTGCTTGTTTTCCCGGCGCTGACGCTGAACTATCTTGGGCAGGGCGCTCTGGTGCTGAAGCATCCGGAAGCCATGGAAAACCCGTTCTACCTGATGTTTCCAGAATGGGCGCTGCTGCCGGTTGTCATTCTGGCGACTGCCGCGACCATCATCGCCAGCCAGGCCGTCATTACCGGCGCCTTCTCGCTGGTGCGTCAGGCGATCCATCTCGGTTATCTGCCGCGCATGCAGATCCTGTTTACCTCCGAGACCAATACCGGGCAGATCTTCCTGCCTTCGGTCAACACGCTGCTGCTGGTCGGCGTCATCGCCCTGGTCCTCGGCTTCGAAAGTTCGGATGCGCTCGCCACCGCTTATGGCATCTCGGTGACTGGCGCGATGGTCGTCACCACGCTGATGGCCTTCGAATTCGTGCGCGTAAAATGGAAATGGCCGCAGGGGCTGGCCATCGGCGCATTGGCGCCGCTGCTGGCACTCGAACTGGTTTTCCTCGGCGCCAACCTTCTGAAAATCCATGACGGCGGCTGGGTGCCGGTCATGCTGGCGATCGTTTTCACCATCACTATGCTGACCTGGCGCCGCGGCACGGGCATTCTCTTCGAAAAGACCCGCCGCATCGACGTGCCGCTCGCGACCTTCATTCCGATGGTGGAAAAGAAGAGCGACCACGCGCCGGTTTCCGTCCCAGGTGTCGCGATCTTCCTGACCAGCGACCCGGAAACCGCGCCGGCAGCACTTCTCCACAACATCAAGCACAATCACGTTCTGCACGAAAAGAACGTCATCCTGACGATCATTACCGTCAGCAAGCCGCGCGTTTCGCTTGAAGAGCGTTACAGGATCGAAAAGCTCTCCGACCGTTTCACCCTGGTCGAACTGCGTTTCGGCTTCATGCAGTCGCACAATGTCTCCCAGGCGCTCGCCTATCTGAGAAAGACCGGCTTCAAATTCGACATCATGTCGACCTCATTCTATCTCGGCCGTCGCAAACTGGTGCCGGATGCGGCTTCGGGCATGCCCATGTGGCAGGATCGCCTGTTCATCGCCATGGCGAATACGGCGACCGACCCTTCCGATTACTTCCATCTGCCGGCCAACCGCGTCGTGGAACTCGGCTCGCATGTCATCATCTGAGGTGGCCGACGGGCCACACGGGATGCTGACATTTATGTGAAACTGCTGATAAAGCCTGTGTTCCAGGCCTTTCTCATGTGAGCGTTAACCGCTCATCAAGGTTAATGAGAGATTTTCACAAGGTCCTTGTTGCCTTGTGGAGTTACCGGTTTTGCGTTCGAAGAGCGTTAAGCGTCGCAAATCCTCTGTTTTCCCGAACGTCGGTGTTCGGCTGAATGCATGGATTTCCCCGGCCGTCTTCGGCCTTGCCTCCTGGCTTGCCTTTCCGTCCGCTCCCGCGCACGGGGATCTTTCCGACCTTTTGACCGGCTTCAACGGTGCCAAACAGTGGCGCATGATGCTGATCGACTCGCCGGCCGGCTCCATCCATCAGGCCTCCCTCGCTTTCCCGGGCGCCCGCAATGCCTTCTCAGGCAATGCCGGTCTCCAGCTTGCCGACGGCCGCAAGATCGCTCTCGTCGATGAGAACAAGACGCCCGATCCGCGCCCCGACGAGGAGAGGGTGAACCGCGCCGAGAAGAAGGGCCGCATCGTTTCGGTCGAGCCGATGCTGCCGCCAAAAGCCTTCACGGCCGGCTCGGTGCTGGACAGGCAGAGCTCGCTGACCTTGCCGGTTGAAGATAAGGACGCGATGACCGCCTTCCTCCGCCCGGGCAAGAACGACGAGCCGATTGAGATGGCGTCCTTCTATTTCCGCAGAGACGAGCCGAAACCGGCCGAAGGCGATCTCATGCCGATGATCGCCGAGCTGATCAATAATCCGACCGCCGATGTGCTCGCTACCGCCTATGCCGAACCGGCGCCGGATTTCGCGCGGCAATCGCCTTTCGATGCGCTCCTGAATGAAAAGCCGAAGCCTGGCCGCTTCATTCCGCCGATCGGTGCGGATGATCATGCTTGGGCCGCCACCCCGCTGCCGGTGGATTCGTTCTCCGCCAAGCAGCAGCAATGCCTCGCCTCCGGCATCTATTTCGAATCGCGCGGCGAATCCGCCCGTGGTCAGGCGGCGGTGGCACAGGTTATCCTCAACCGCGTTCGCAATCCGTCCTATCCGAAGACGATCTGCGACGTGGTTTATCAGAACGAAGACTGGCGTAACCGCTGCCAGTTCTCCTTTGCCTGCGATAATATCGCGGACCGGGTGCGCTCCGAATATCACTGGACGATGGCCCGCGAAGTGGCAATGGCGGTGACGGCTGGCAAGATCTGGCTGCCGGAAGTCGGTTCCGCTACACATTATCATGCAGCCTATGTTCATCCCTCCTGGGCGCGCACCATGAAGAAGGTCGGCCGCATCGGTCTGCATATCTTCTACCGCACCTATGGCGGCGGCTGGAGCTGACGAGCCGCATTCCGCCGATTGGCCCGCTGATTCCCGCGACAGTTTTACCCGATCCCGGTTGCGTGGCGAATAAGTCGCTGATTTTATTCGGTTAATTTAGCTCAAACGAACGCCCTGCAACGCCTTGACTATAGGGGCGGTCAAAACTATGTTGCGCGCGACTTGAAAGCGGGCCGGAAGGCGCGAAATCCCTCGTTAGTTGCCCATTTGGGCGGTTGAAGGGCTTCCGGGGCGGAGGCTTGAAGAGGGAAGACGCAAATGACGGATGATCGTGACGATAGTCTGGAAGAGCGCCGTCGGCGCCTGTCTACCGAACTGGCGGGCAGGAAAGCTGAAGACGCGGCAGAGGCGAAGAGGGACGCACAATCTGAGGAAAGCCGCAAGGGCATGGCCCTCGGGCTGAAGATTTCCTCGGAGTTCATCTCCGCGATCGCTGTTGGTGCGATTTTGGGCTTTCTTCTTGACCGTTTTGCCGGTACGTCGCCTTGGGGATTGATCGTTTTCCTTCTCCTTGGTTTCTGCGCCGGTGTGCTGAATGTGCTTCGCACGGTGGGAATGGTGGCTCCGTCGCCTTTCTCCCAGCAAGCCGCCAAAGATAAGAAGCGGGACGGCCTCTAGGTCGTTGCATGTGAATAGGTGCCGCCTCGCGCGGCGAAGGATAAGAGGTAGACGGTGTCAAACGATCCGATCCATCAGTTCCAGATCAGCAAGATCGTTCCGATCGAGGTCGGCGGCATCGATTTCTCCTTTACCAATGCTTCTCTTTTCATGGTCGCCACCGTGGCTTGTGCCGCCGGCTTCCTTTATTTCGCAACCTCGCAGCGTGGCCTCATCCCGGGCCGGGCGCAGTCGGTTGCCGAAATGTCCTATGAATTCATTGCCGGCATGCTGCGCGAAGGTGCGGGAAGCCATGGCATGAAATTCTTCCCGTTCGTCTTCTCGCTGTTCATGTTCGTGCTGACCGCGAACCTGCTCGGCATGTTCCCTTACTTCTATACGATCACCAGCCAGATCATCGTCACCTTTGCATTGGCGGTCTTGGTCATCGGCACCGTGGTCGTTTACGGCTTCTACAAGCACGGCACGCATTTCCTGCAGATCTTCGTGCCGAGCGGCGTTCCCGGCATTCTTCTGCCGCTGGTATCGACCATCGAAGTCATCTCGTTCCTGTCCCGCCCGATTTCGCTGTCCGTTCGTCTTTTCGCGAACATGCTGGCCGGCCATATCACGCTCAAGGTCTTCGCAGGCTTCGTCGCCTCGCTCGGCACCATGGGCGCGCTCGGCATCGGCGGTGCAGTCCTGCCTCTCATCATGACCGTCGCCTTGACCGGTCTCGAATTCCTGGTCGCCTTCCTCCAGGCCTACGTCTTTGCGGTACTGACTTGCATGTACCTCAACGATGCGGTCCATCCGGGCGGGCACTAAGAATAACGACATTGGCGTCCTGGGCGTCAGTCTATAGCCGCAACAACCATTTCGAAGGAGTTTCTCATGGAAGCGGAAGCAGCAAAGTTCATCGGTGCAGGTCTGGCTTGCTTTGGCATGGCTGGTACGGCCCTCGGCCTCGGCAACATCTTCGGCAACTACCTCTCGGGCGCTCTGCGTAACCCGTCTGCCGCTGACAGCCAGTTCGGTCGTCTGGTATTCGGCTTCGCCGTTACGGAAGCTCTGGGCATCTTCTCGCTGCTCATCGCTCTCCTGCTCCTGTTCGCAGTCTGATACCTGCCAGGATATGGATCGCGGCCGCTTTTCTTGAGTGGCCGTGATCCTTCGCATTTGGAATACACCTGCCCGCCTTGGGTACTTGGAGGTGATGATGTTCGTGACCTCGGCATATGCGCAGACCGCGCCGGCCGCTACAGACCCGCATGCCGCGCCCGCAGGCGAAGTGCATACCGAAACCGGCGCTGCCCATGGTGGCGAGCACGGTGGCGGTGTTTTCCCGCC
This sequence comes from Neorhizobium populisoli, assembly GCF_019430945.1. GTDB lineage: Bacteria > Pseudomonadota > Alphaproteobacteria > Rhizobiales > Rhizobiaceae > Neorhizobium > Neorhizobium populisoli. Next base: position 296,914 of record NZ_JAHYCB010000002.1, read on the forward strand.
CTTCGACTCGACGCATTTCTCGTCGCAGCTCCTGTGGCTCGTCATCACCTTCGGCCTCTTCTATCTTCTGATGAAGAAGGTCATCGTTCCTCGCGTCGGCGGTATTCTCGAACACCGCCACGACAGGATCGCTCAGGATCTCGACGAAGCCGCCCGCCTCAAGGCTGAGGCCGACGCTGCCGTCGAAACCTATGAAAAGGAACTGGCTTCTGCCCGTTCCAAGGCAAATTCGATCGCCGAAACTGCCCGCGAAGCTGCAAAAACCAAGGCTGCTGCCGATCGCACTGCGATCGAAGCGGAACTGGCTGCCAAGCTTTCGGCCGCGGAAGCCCGTATCGGCGAGATCAAGACCGCTGCTTTCGCGCAGGTCGGCCAGATCGCCGAGGAAACCGCGTCTGCCGTCGTCGATCAGCTGATCGGCGCCAAGGCGACCGGCGACGACATCAAGGCTGCGGTTGCAGCCGCGAAGACGGAGGCCTGATCCGATGGCATTTGATGCAACATTCTTTGCCCTCGTCGGCCTCGTTCTTTTCCTCGCGCTGATCGTGTACCTCAAGGTACCGGGCATGATGGCGAAGTCGCTCGACGAACGTGCGAACAATATCCGCAAGGAACTCGACGAAGCCAAGCGCCTGCGCGAAGAAGCCCAGGCCCTGCTCGCCGAATACCAGCGCAAGCGCAAGGAAGCCGAAGCGGAAGCAGCCCAGATCGTTGCCGCCGCCGAACGTGAAGCTGCAGCGCTCACCGCCGAAGCCAAGCAGAAGACGGAGGAATTCGTCGCCCGCCGCAACGCGCTGTCCGAGCAGAAGATCAAGCAGGCCGAAGCCGACGCCATCGGCGCCGTCCGTGCCGCTGCCGTCGATCTCGCGATCGCCGCTGCCGAGCGGGTCATTTCGGCCAAGACCGACACCTCCACCCAGGATGCCCTGTTCAAGGACGCCGTCGGCAAGGTGCAGTCTCGCCTGAACTGATTTGATCAGACAGAGATTTAAAAAGGCCGGGGCAAAACCCCGACCTTTTTGTTCTGGTTGACAGGAGGATCGCGGATGGCTTTGATCGGTGGAAATCTGTCGCGGGAACAGGCGCTATCCCTGACCGGGCGGTTCCTCGCAGAACGCTTTGCCGATGCCGACTTCGCTTTCGTGGCCGGCTCGATCATGCGTGGCGCGGGCACTCCGTCTTCCGATATCGACCTCGTGGTTCTCCATTCGGCTCTGCCGAATGCCCATCGCCGGTCGCAGCTTTTCGAAGGCATGCCATTCGAAGCCTTCGTTCGATGGCACGCTCCGCTGGTTCCTTGAGGCAGATGTGAAGGCAGGACTGCCAGTCCTGATCCGCATGGTGGTGGAGGGCGTGGTGGTCGGCCCACGTCCGCAGCGCGCAGAGGCGCTGCGCAGCGAAGCGGCCGCTCTCCTGGCCAAGGGCCCGTCACCGCTGGGCCGAGATCAGCTCGACCGGACGCGATATGGCATCTCAAGCTTGCTGGAAGATCTGGGCGACGAGCGGCCGGATTTCGAACAGGTGGCGATCGGTGCGGCGCTCTATCAGGCACTGGGCGATTTTATCCTGCGCGCCAATGGCCATTGGTCCGGCTCAGGCAAATGGCTTCCGAGGCAGGTGATGGCCTTCGATGAGACGGTGGGCAACGCATTCACTGCGGCCTTCGATACGCTGTTTCGCGACAGGGAAGCCAAGCCAGTTCTGGAAATCGCAGAACGGGTCCTCGCACCTTATGGCGGGTTTCTGTTTGATGGCTATCGTGCCGACGCGCCGGCGGAATGGCGGCGGGAAAAGCCCGACGTCTGAGCGTCGTTGTCGTTTCCGCCGAAATCCGGGGAAGGGAGAGCCGGTAAGGCCGAGATTCTTCGCCCATGGATGCGAGACAAAGCAAGCGAAATATCAGCCCTCCGGCATGATATCCTTCTTGAGAGGTCGAAAGCTCATCCGGTGCAGTGAGCAAGGGCCATGTTTCTCGATGCCGGCTCTATGTTGTGCTGTGCCGTAGCCGGCGTGGTTGGCAAAGCCATAGGCCGGGAAAACGAGATGAGCGCGGGTCATCATCCGGTCGCGGGTCACTTTGGCAATGATCGAAGCGGCGGCGATGGAAACGGAGCGGGCATCGCCCTTGATGACGGCCTTGCCGGGGCAACAGAGGCCCTGCGGCACGTCCCGGCCATCGGCCAGCACATAGGCAGGCGTCACCGAGAGACCGGCCACGGCGCGGCGCATGGCATCGAGGCTGGCACGCAGAATGTTGCGTTCGTCGATATGGCGCGGACCGGAGGCTGCGATCGAAACCTCGGCCGTCGCCATGATGGCTTCGAACAGCACCTCGCGCTGGTTCGCCGTCAGCTGCTTGGAATCGTTGAGGCCGTCGGGAATATTGTCCGGATCGAGGATCACCGCTGCGGCGACGACAGGCCCCGCCAGCGGCCCGCGGCCTGCCTCATCCGTGCCGGCGACCGGCCAATGCCCGGCCTTGCGGGCCAGAAGCTCCAGGCTGAAATCCGGAACGAGCGGCAGGTCTTCAAAAAGCTTCGGAGAATCGGGTGGCGTGCGAGGCAACATGGCGGCAACCTCGCACGCCCACCCGACCTCCTGCAACCCCCGGCTAGGACGATGCGGCGTCGTATCCACCGGGGGCGGCGGTGGAACCGGGGAACATTTCGGCGCGAGGGGACAGGACGGCGGCGCGCCGAAAATCACAACATGTCGCGCAAAGTGGGTCGTGGTTTTGCGAGAACGACATGCGATAACAAGGCGCCAAAGCGCATGAGCAGCGCTTCGGAATTCTAAAAGGCTTGGGCATCATGCCCGATCAAAACCTGCGGGAGCCGTCATCCTCTGGCGGCGGGATGCCGGTGCCCCATGCAGGTGGCTGGAGGTGCAGGGTGCCACCTCAGAGCAGCGAGAGCTGGATGCCCCCACCATCCGGGCGGATGAACATGTCGTCGCGCATCGGCAGGCCACGGCGCACCAGGCCGAGCCGTTTTGTGGCCATTTCGAAACGCCGGCCGATCTGCCAGGCATAAGGGCCGGAGCCCTTCATCCGCTTGCTCCATTCGGCATCGTAATCCTTGCCGCCGCGCATCGAGCGCACCAGCGACATCACATGCCGGTAGCGATCCGGATAGTTCTGCAGCAGCCAGTCACGGAAAAGCGGAGCGACCTCAAGCGGCAGGCGCAACAGAACATAACTTGCCTCCAACGCGCCGGCCGCATGGCCGGCTTCGAGAATGCGCTCTATCTCATGGTCGTTCAACGCTGGAATGATGGGCGACACCATGACCGCCGTCGGAATACCGGCATCGGTCAGCGCCTTGATGGCGTCCAGGCGCTTGGGAGGGGTCGAGGCGCGCGGCTCCATGCTGCGGGCGAGCTTGCGGTCGAGCGTGGTGACTGAAATACCCACCTTGGCGAGGCCTTTGGAAGCCATGTCGGCGAGGATATCGATATCGCGCATGATCATCGCCGACTTGGTGACGATCGCGACCGGGTGATTGGCCTTCTGCAACACCTCGAGGATCTGCCGCATGATGCGCCATTCCTTTTCGACCGGCTGATATGGATCGGTATTGGTGCCGATCGCGATGGCGCGCACCTTGTAATCCGGCTTGCTCAGTTCGCGTTCGAGCAGCTTCGGCACGTCGGGTTTGACGAAAAGTTTGGATTCGAAATCGAGACCCGGCGACAGGCCCATATAGCTGTGGGTCGGTCTGGCGAAACAATAAATGCAGCCATGCTCGCAGCCGCGATAGGGATTGATCGAACGGTCGAAGGAGATATCCGGTGACTCATTGCGGGTGATCGCCGTGCGCGGTTTTTCCACCTGCACTTCGGTCCTGAACGGCTCCAGTTCCTCAAGGCTCTGCCAGCCATCGTCGAAGGCTTCGCGGCGCTCCTCCTCGAAACGGCCGCTTGGATTGAGCCCCGCACCGCGCCCGCGGCGGCGATCGACATCGATCCGCAGGCCGGACGCCTTGACCAGCGCATCGGCAATATCCGCCGTATGAGCAGGCGCTAACGCGTCCTGCCGCAAATGGGACAGCTCGTTCATTGGGTGCTCCTGACGAGGAATTCTCCCCGCTCTCGATGATTAAATTCCTAGCGCCAAAATAAGAACATTGCAAGAACAAAAATCGCGATACAGTTTGTGGCATTCCCTGTTGCAATGCGATAAATGTCAGGGATGCTGACTGTCATAATGGAATGCCGCGACAAGGAATCCGAACTGGCCCAGACGCTTTCCGTGCTGGTTTCCGGCGCCGTGGAAGGCCTGGTGAGCGACGTGGTGGTGCTGGATCACGGCTCCCGCGACGGCTCGTCGCGCGTCGCCGATGCAGCCGGCTGCCGTTTCCATACCCATTGGGATATCAAGGACATATTGCGCAGTGCGCGCGGCGAATGGCTGCTTCTGGTCGAGCCCGGCGCACGCCTGCAGAGCGGCTGGATCGAAGAGGTGATGGAATATATCGCGCTGAACAGGCAGCCGGCCAGGTTTGCGCCGTCGCGCACCTACAAGCGGCCGTTCCTCAAGCGCATCGGTCGCACTGCGCCGCCGTTGGAATGTGGCCTGCTGATCCAGAAGAAGCAGGCGATAGCGCTCGCCAAGTCCGGCATGAATCTGGAAACCTTGGCCCAAGGCCACAAGGTATCAAAGCTCGCCAGCGAGATGATTCCCGCCTGGGTCGCGGCCTCGATCCGCTAACGGCGATTACTTGCCGCCGCCGCGCTTCAGGTGCTCGTCGAGCCGCGGCATGATCTCGATGAAATTGCAGGGCATGTGGCGATAGTCGAGCTGCGCCTTCAAGATGCCGTCCCATGCATCCTTGCAGGCACCGGGGGAGCCGGGCAGCACGAAAATGAAGGTGGCGTTCGCCACGCCGCCGGTGGCGCGCGACTGGATCGTAGACGTCCCGATCTTGTCGTAGGAAATCCGGTGAAAGACTTCCGAAAAACCGTCCATCCGCTTTTCGAACAGCGGCTCCAGCGCTTCCGGCGTCACGTCGCGGCCGGTAAAGCCGGTGCCGCCGGTGGTGATCACCACGTCGATATCGGGATCGAGTGTCCACTCGCGCACCTGGCCGGCGATCTTTTGCTTGTCGTCTGAGACGATGGCCCGGGCCTTCAATACGTGGCCGGCATCCGCTATGCGGGCGACCAGAGTGTCGCCGGATTTGTCGTCCGCCAGCGTGCGCGTGTCGGAGACGGTCAGCACCGCGATGCCGACGGGAATGAAGCTGCGCGTTTCGTCGATCCTGTTCATGTGTCTCTTCCAACCGTTTGAACCGCCTGAAAATACCAGTCCGGCTTCTGGCCGTTAAGGTTTTCCGCCGCGCGATTTGCCGCGTCAGGGGAGGAAAATATCCCGAAACAGGTGGCACCGGAACCCGACATGCGGGTGAGCAGCGCACCCTCGGCACCAATCATCGCGGAGATCTGGTCGATCTCGCGCACCATTGAACGGGCCGGCGGTTCGAGATCGTTGCGAAGCGCCTTCAGATGGATGATCCATTCGCCTTCGAATGCACCGACCGGCGGATTGTCTTTGCGCGTCAGCCGCTTGAAAATATCCGGCGTCGAGACGACAACGAGCGGATTGCCGAGCACCAGCGACAGCGAGGGAAAAGCGGGCAGGGGGGTGAGATCCTCGCCAATACCCTTCACCATCAGCGCTTCGCCTTTGAGGCACATGGGCACATCGGCGCCGAGCGAAAGGCCGAGCGCGAACAGCTCGGCTTCGGGCAAGTTGGCATTCCAGAGTCGCAGCAGGCCGCGCAGGGTCGCGGCCGCATCCGCCGAACCGCCGCCGATCCCAGCTGCCACCGGCAGGTTCTTTTCAAGGTGGATCGCGACGGGCGGGCAGCGGACGCCGCGCGCGGCAAGCGCTTGACGCAGCAGATCGCGGGCCTTCAGCACGAGATTGCCGTGATGACCTTCGGCCTCCGTTGGAACGAGATGGCCGAAACGCCCCGATACAATGAAGTCGTCAGCATCCGCCGATGTAAACCCAAGCCTGTCGCCGGTATCGGCAAAGGTCACGATACTTTCGAGCAGGTGATAACCATCCGCCCGCTGCCCCACCACATGCAGGGCAAGATTGATCTTCGCGGGCGCCAGTTCAAAAAGGCCCGCGTCATCGGCGGGCCTTTGTGTGTTCAAAATGTCGGAAAACATCAGGACTTCTTGTCTGGATTTTCCGGTGCAGGCGCAACCGGTGCAGCCGGCTCGGGCTGACGGTCGGCTGTCGAAGGGTTCTGATCGATCGCCGGCAGGCCGCTGGCGATCTTTTCCTTCACATGCTCGCGGTTGATGTCTTCGCCCTCGGAAATCAGCGCCCGGTTCCACTGGTACACGGCTTCGAGCTTGCGCCCGACGCGCCAGTAGGCATCACCCAGGTGATCATTGATCGTCGCGTCACCGGCGCGCAGCTGCACGGCGCGCTCCAGCTCGGTCGTCGCATCTTCGAACTTGCCCATGCGATAGAAGGCCCAGCCAAGCGAATCGACGATATAGCCATCATCCGGCCGCGCATCGACGGCACGCTTGATCATGCCGAGACCTTCGTCGAGGTTCTTGTTCATGTCGACGAGCGAATAACCGAGATAATTGAGGACCTGCGGCTGTTCCGGATTGAGCTCCAGCGCGCGGCGGAAGCTCGGCTCGGCCTTGTCCCACTGCTTCAGCCGCTCATAGGCGATGCCGCGCTGGAAGAAGATCGACCAGTCGGAAGGCCGCGGCACGGGCCCGATCACATCGACCGCCTTGTCGTAATTTTCCGCCATGGCCTTGTAGTCCTTGGCTTCGGAAAGCACGCTGCCATAGGCGATATAGCTGCGGATGTCGGCCGGATCGGAATCGATCAGCGACTTCAGGTGCTGCTTGGCTTCATCCACCTTGCCGGTGTCGGACAGCGTCACGCCGAGCTGCAGTTCGGAAACGCGGCGCATCGGCGAATCCGCCGGCACCATCGCATAGAGCTTGATAGCGCGCTCCGGCTGTTCCAGCTTTTCGGCAATGCCACCGAGCAGGATCAGCGTATCCGGGCTCTTCTGGTCGAGAGCGTGGGAAATCTGCAGGTAGAGCGAAACCATGTCTTCGGCGCCCTGGCGGTTCAGCGCGCCGCCGATGGAGAAGAGCACGCCGGCGGCACCTTCGGAAGCGGAGGTGATCTGCTGTTCCGGCTTGTCACCCTTGTCGATGCTCTGGCGCAGCGCCTTCAGCGGCGCGTAATTGGCAACCGCGCCGTCACCGACGGCAATCGCGTCGAGTGCCTTCTGCTTGTTGCCGGCAGCGGCTTCCAGGCGGGCAAGCGCCATCACGGCACGCATGAACGTGTCCGGCGCGGTGGCGACCGCATCCTTGTTGGTAACGGCATTGTTCAGATACTGGCGGGCGGTCGAGACGTCGCCGCCGACCAGCGCCATGGCGCCGACGTGATAATCGGTGAATACCTTGAACCAGGCCGGGCCCTTGAGGCCGTTGATGGTATTGATCGCCTGCTTGGTCTTGCCGGCGCCGACATCCGTCCAGGCGGAGAGAAGCTGATGGGTCAGGCGGTCGAGATCGTTCGGGCCGGTGTAGGCAAGCACCTTCTTGGCGGTATCGAACTTTTTATCGCGCAGCGCATCGAGGCCGCGGACGATCTTGGTGATGCGCTCGACGGAGGCATCGTCCTTCAGGTTGTTGGCTTCCTTCAGGCCATCGTCGAAATCGCCGTTGAGAAGCAGCGAGATCATCAGCCGTTCGCGAATTTCAAGGTTCGCCGCATCAAAGCCGAGCGCCTTGCGATAAAGCGCGATTGCAGTCGGGTAGTCATGGTCCACGTCGGCGGTGCGGGCGGCCAGAAACGCGCCGGAGAAGGACTTCACGTTGCCGGGTGTAAACGTTACCGCTTCTTTTGGCACGGGCTTCGCTTCCGGAGTGGCCGCACCGGCAACCGTGCCGAACAGGAGAACGGTTGCGAGAGCCGCGCTGGAAAGCAGAAGGAGACTGGATCTCTGCCGCATAAAAGTGCCTTTCATGAAGAGCCGAAGCGGCTGCGAAATACCGCCACTTGTTCAAGCTCATTGATTCACAACAGAATGGCTTTTTTGAAGCACGTCCGCAAGGAAATCTCCGGCCGGGAACGGGCACTTCTCCAATCCGTGATCCGATCTTGACCCAGCGCTCAGGATAACTTTGACGATCGTTTAGTCGCCTGCCGGCTTTTCCAAAAGCGTCAGCCGTGCAAGGTCTTTAGGCCGCCCGGACAGCCTGAAGATCCGGGCGATATCGTCGATGTCGGCGATAAAGACGGTGGCCGCACCGAATTTCATTTCGATCCGGTCGCCCACCCGAACTTCCTGCCATGAACCATCCGTGAAGATCTCGAAACCGGCGAGGATTTCCACCGGCAGAGCACCGAGATCGGGATGCAGAAGGATGCGGGAGCAGAAACGCCCGGTTCCGCCATCCGCTACGTTTTCCAGAGCTTTCGACGCGATCAGCCGCTCGCCGTCGGCTGGCGAAACAAGAACGTCGATATCGGCAATCGGCATGTCACGATAACCGTGAAGCCGCATCGCAGCACCGCCGAAAACGCACCACGGATCGCGGCAATCCGCCATCAGATCGGCAAGCCGGATCAGTGCCTGCTCCAGCATTCCATCCGAAACGGTCAAGGGCGGCCCGTCAGTTGACGCGCTGGATCGAGAAATCGATGACTTCCAGAAGCGCGTCCTTGAGCGGCGAGGCCGGCAGCGGTGCCAGCGCATCGCGGGCGATCGTGCCGTAATGCAGCGCCCGGCCGATCGTGTCGTTCAGCGCGCCATATTTGGTGATCAGCCCGAGCGCCTTTTCAAGGTTCTCGTCGCTGCTCTCACCTTGCTCGATCGCCTGGCGCCAGAAGGCGCGCTCTTCCTGCGTGCCACGGCGATAGGCAAGGATAACCGGCAGGGTGATCTTGCCCTCGCGGAAATCGTCGCCGACATTCTTGCCGAGATCAGCAGCCTTGCCGCCGTAATCCAGCGCGTCGTCGACGAGCTGGAAAGCGTAACCAAGGTTCATGCCGTAGGATTTCAATGCGGCACGGGCGCTCTTGTCGGCATTGGCGATGATCGGGCCGACTTCGGCGGCGGCCGCAAACAGGGCTGCCGTCTTGGCGCGGATGACCGAGAGATAATCGTCCTCGGTCGTCTCCATGTTCTTGGCGACGGAAAGCTGCAGCACTTCGCCCTCGGCGATGACGGATGCGGCGGTCGCGAGCACGTCCAGCGCTTCGAGCGAACCGACATCCACCATCATCTTGAAAGCCTGACCGAGCAGGAAGTCACCGACCAGCACGCTGGCCTGGTTGCCCCAGATCATCCGCGCCGTCGATTTGCCGCGGCGCAGGTCGCTTTCGTCCACCACGTCGTCATGTAGCAACGTGGCGGTATGCATGAACTCGACGCTGGTCGCGAGCTTCACATGGCCGTCGCCCTGATAACCGTAGAGTACGGCGGACGCGAGGGTGAGCATCGGCCGCAGCCGCTTGCCGCCGGACGAGATCAGATGGTTGGCCACTTCCGGGATCATCTGCACATCGGACCCCGCCTTGGACAGGATCAACTGGTTGACCCTTTCCATGTCCGCCTTGGTCAAATCCACGAGGGGTTTGACGGATGCGGATTTGTTTTTACCTTCTTCCAGCGGTATGACGACGCCCAACGATCAGGCCTCCTAAATGAATTCATTGGGGCGACAATAGAAAGTGGCGCATAGTGCGGCAAGCGCAAATCGCATCCGGCTGGATTTAAAGGGGTTTTATGCAGGAGATCATCCGCACCAACGACGTCGTCGTGCTTTCGTTGTCCGAAAGCCTGATGAAGGACGCCGGTATTCACTGCCTGATCGCCGACCAGTCGATGAGCGTTCTGGAAGGCTCGCTCGGCCTTTTGCCGCGGCGATTTCTGGTGGAGACGGACCGGGCGGACGAGGCACGACGGATTTTGAAGGATGCCGGGCTTGAGGCGGAGCTGAGGCCTTGAGTGAAACTGCGGCGGTGAGCGTCGGTGGGAAATACCCCCCTCTGCCCTGCCGGGCATCTCCCCCACAAGGGGGGAGATCACAGGCGGGGGGACCTTCCCGTAAAGCTGATGATTTGCCGGGTAGAGATGTGCCGGACAGAAACGATATTTGTTTGGGGAAGCCGGTGCGCCCAGCCAATCTCCCCACTTGTGGGGGAGATGCCCGGCAGGGCAGAGGGGGGCTGGCAACCTCCGGCGTCCAATGGCGCCCCACAGCATGACCCCCACCCACACGATCGACGCCTTCCACCGCGGCAATTTCCACGTCATGCAGCCGAAGGGCGGCGGGCATCGCTCCGGCGTCGACGCCATGCTGCTTGCGTCGCTCGTGGCCTCGGACAAACCCGTCCGCGTCGCCGATCTCGGCTCGGGTGCTGGCGCGGCCGGTCTTGCCGTCGCCTCCCGCCTTTCCGAAGCCAAAATCACGCTGATCGAAAAGTCGCCGCTGATGGCCGACTATGCCCGCAAAACTCTCGAACTACCGGAAAATGCGGCCCTGAAAGACCGTGTCGAAGTCATCGAAGCCGACGTGACCCTCACCGGTAAACCGCGGGTCGCTGCCGGTCTCATCGATGAAGTCCACGATCACGTCATCATGAACCCGCCCTTCAACGACGCCGCCGACCGCAAGACGCCGGATGCGCTGAAGGCCGAGGCGCATGCGATGACGCAGGACCTGTTCGAAGCGTGGATCCGCACTGCCGGCGCGATCATGAAGCCCGGCGGGCAGCTGTCGCTGATTGCCCGGCCGCAATCGATCGTCGAAATCATCGAGGCCTGCGGCAAGCGTTTCGGCGGCCTGGAAATTACCGCACTTCATCCGCGGACCGACGAAAGCGCCACCCGCATTCTGGTCACGGCCATCAAAGGCTCGCGCGCCCGGTTGACGATGCGTGCGCCGCTTTTCGTGCATGGCGGGGAGGGGCACGCCTTTTCCGCCTTCGTCGACGACCTGAACAACGGCCGCGCCGCCTATTCCCGGCTCAGCCCGAAACGAAATCCATCAGCAGCTTGACGTTCAGTCCGGCGATCGCGACTGCAATCAGCCAGGCGATGGTCGAGAGCCAGCGCGGCGCGACAAGGGCACCCATCTTCGCCTTGCTCGCCGTGAACATGACGAGCGGAAAGACGGCAAACGAGAGCTGCAGGCTGAGCACGACCTGGGTGAGGATCAACAGTTCCGCCGTGCCCGCATCGCCATACCAGATGGTTACGAAGGCCGCTGGGACGATGGCTATGGCGCGGGTGATGAGGCGGCGCACCCACGGCGCCACTTTCATCTGCAGGAAACCTTCCATGACGATCTGGCCTGCAAGTGTGGCCGTCACCGTCGAATTCAGGCCGCAGCAGAGAAGCGCGATGCCGAACAGGGTCGGGGCGATCGCTAGGCCGAGCAGCGGCGACAGCAGCGAATGCGCCTCGCCGAGTTCTACAATATTGGTCTGGCCGTTGGCGTTGAAGGCGGCAGCCGCAAGGATCAGGATCGACGCGTTGATCAACAGCGCGAAACAGAGCGCCACGGTGGAATCGATCGTCGCATAGGTCAGCGCCTCGCGCTTTTCCGGCAATGTGTCGCCATAGGCGCGGGTCTGCACGATGCCGGAATGCAGGTAGAGATTATGCGGCATGACGGTGGCGCCGAGAATGCCGAGCGCCAGATAGAGCATTTCCGGATTGGTGACAATTTCCGTGGTCGGGAAGAAGCCTCGAATGACGCCGCCCCATTGCGGATCGGCCAAGAAGATCTGTACGCCGAAACAGAACGCGATGACGCCGAGCAGCGTGATGATGAAGGCCTCCACCCAGCGGAAGCCCAGCTTCTGTAGATAAAGGATGATGAACACGTCGAGCGCCGTGATCAGCACGCCGAGTTCCAGCGGAATGCCGAAGATCAGGTTGAGGCCGATCGCCGTGCCGATGACTTCGGCAATGTCGGTGGCAATGATGGCGATTTCCGCCAGCGCCCAGAGCGGCACGGAAACCCATTTCGGAAACGCATCACGACAGGCCTGCGCGAGATCGCGGCCCGATGCGATGGCAAGCCGGGCGCAGAGCGATTGCAGCACGATCGCCATCAGGTTGGAAAGCAGCGCCACGGCCAGCAGTGCATAACCGAACTTCGAGCCGCCGGCGAGCGACGTCGCCCAGTTGCCGGGGTCCATGTAACCGACCGCCACCATATAACCGGGGCCGGCAAAGGCGGCGATACGCCGGAGCTTCGAGCCATGCGAGGAGACGTGAACGCTGCGATGCACGTCGGAAAGCGAGGCTTCGCCGCGCTTATGCCGCCATCCATCCTGGCCGGGCCGGGAATCCTGCTTGGAACCTAGAATATCCATGATGCGCAATGCTTTCAGTTTTTCTGTAAGCGATAATGCCTGATTAGAATGATAATGCAAGTCATTCGCAACTGGAAAATTGAGCGCCGGTTTCGCGTTCGTTTTCCGGCGTTTCCGCAGGTCTGCCATTGCGTTTGTAAATCCGTCACATACATGTTTTGGCAGGTTAAACGCGATTGAGGAGTAGAGATGGCCGGGTTTTTGAGAAGGCTGATGCCGAAGCGGTTCCGAAAGCAGGGAGTGACCGTTCCGGTTGTTCGGCTGCAAGGCGCCATCATGGCCGGCGGCAGCCAGTTCAAGCAGAGCCTCAACCTCGCCAATGTCGCGCCGATGCTGGAAAAGGCTTTTTCCAAGAAAGATGCCCCGGTCGTCGCCATCTCCATCAATTCGCCGGGCGGCTCGCCTGTCCAGTCGCGGCTGATCTTCCAGCGCATCCGGTCGCTGTCGGAAGAAAAGAACAAGAAAGCCCTGATCTTCGTCGAGGACGTCGCGGCGTCCGGCGGTTACATGATCGCGCTGGCCGGCGACGAGATTTTTGCCGATCCGACGTCGATCGTCGGTTCGATCGGCGTGGTCTCCGGCGGCTTCGGCTTTCCGGAGCTGCTGAAGAAAATAGGTGTCGAGCGCCGCGTCTATACGGCCGGCGAAAACAAGGTGATCCTCGATCCTTTCCAGCCGGAAAAGGAAGGCGACATCGAATATCTGAAGACGCTGCAGCTGGAAATCCACAAGGTTTTCATCGACATGGTGAAGACGCGCCGCGGCGAGCGGCTGACGGACGATGCGACCATTTTCTCCGGCCTGTTCTGGAGTGGCCAGCGCGGCCTCGATCTCGGCCTGATCGACGGGCTCGGCGACATGCGCGAAGTGATCAAGCGTCGTTATGGCAAGGATGCCAAGCTGGAACTGATCGGCAGCGCCCGTACGCTGTTTGGCAAACGCGTCCCGGGTGTAGTATTCGGCGGGGCAAAGGCCGACGAAATCGCCGCGGGTGCGGCATCGGGTCTTGCTGCAAGCCTTGAAGAAAAGGCATTGTGGAGCCGATACGGTCTCTGAAGTCGTATCAACATACCAAAGGAAAAGCGGCAGGGGGAAATGGCGCAACTCTTATTTCTGATCATCCTCATCGGCGGTGGCTGGATGCTCTACAAGAAGTTCATCAAGGACGCCGAACGGCTGAGCGCCCGCTCTCGCCAGAAGGAGAAAGAGCGCGAGACGGGTGCGATTGCGACGCTGGAGAAGGACCCGGTGACGGGGGAATATCGGGTGAAGCGGGAAGAGGAATAGGCGCTCAGAGGCGCTCCTTGACACGAGACGCCCAGTCCGATCCGGCATAGCTGATGCAGATGATGAAGACGGTTAGCGTCTCGTCATCGACGGTGAAGCAGATAACGCCTTTTCCAGCAATGGGAAGGGCCCGCAAACTGGGGGCGAAGTCGTTTCTGATCGAACCGATCTTCGGCAGGTCTTCAAGCCGGTAGGTGGCGGCTTCTATCTCCGCCAGTTTTCTGTTTGCGATAGCGCGACCAGCATAATCCTCAATAAGATTATGGATATCGACAAGATCCTGAACGGCGTCCGAATGATATTCCAGCCGGTAGGTCGGCATCATTTGGCCTTATATTTCTCGTCGAGACGGGCGCGGACACGATCGAACATGTTATCCGCGTCCATTGGAATGAACTGATCCCGCGGCGTCGCCAGCCGGCGGCGGATTTCGTCGGCCATTCCGGCAAGTGGATCGTTCGGGCCGGCCGGCACAGGATCGTCGTTCATCAGGCTGTCGATGCCTGCTTCGATCACCTTCTCGATCGACGGAAACTGTCCATTCTCCACCAGCCTTTCGGCCTGGCGCAGATAGCGGTCCGATAATGTCACCGTGTTCTTGATGTTCATCGATCATCTCCGAAACTCAGCGCCAGTCTTATCATGGTTCCCTCACCAAAGGCAGGGCCCAACATCTGCCGACGCATAAATCCTTGACCCACGCCCCTGATGCATGGCACTCGTCCGCATCCACAAAACCGAAGATATCGCCATGACCGAACTGCCAGATCACATGTCTCCGACCCGCTCCTTTCAGGGGCTGATCCTCGCGCTCCATAATTATTGGGCCGACAAGGGCTGCGCCGTGCTGCAGCCTTACGACATGGAAGTCGGTGCCGGTACCTTCCATCCGGCGACCACGCTGCGCGCGCTCGGTCCCAAGCCCTGGAAGGCCGCTTACGTACAGCCGTCGCGTCGTCCGTCCGATGGCCGTTATGGCGAAAACCCGAACCGCCTGCAGCACTACTACCAGTATCAGGTCATCCTGAAGCCGAATCCGCCGAACCTGCAGGAACTCTATCTCGGTTCGCTGAAGGCGATCGGCCTCGACCCGCTTCTGCATGACGTGCGCTTCGTCGAGGATGATTGGGAAAGCCCGACGCTCGGCGCCTGGGGCCTAGGCTGGGAATGCTGGTGCGACGGCATGGAAGTCTCGCAGTTCACTTACTTCCAGCAGGTCTGCGGCATCGAATGCTCGCCGGTCGCCGGCGAATTGACCTATGGTCTCGAGCGGTTGGCCATGTATGTCCAGGGCGTCGACAATGTCTACGACCTGAACTTCAATGGCCGCGAAGGCGAGGAAAAGATCAGCTATGGCGACGTCTTCCTGCAGGCCGAGCAGGAATATTCTCGTCACAACTTCGAATTCGCCGATACCGCCATGCTGCACCGGCATTTCATCGATGCCGAAAAGGAATGCCAGGCGCTGCTCGCCTTCGGTGCTCCGGGCGCCAGTGACAATCAAATGCTCCACAAATGCGTCTTCCCGGCCTATGACCAGTGCATTAAGGCCAGCCACGTCTTCAACCTGTTGGACGCCCGCGGCGTGATCTCGGTCACCGAACGCCAGAGCTATATCCTGCGTGTCCGCGCGCTGTCCAAGGCCTGCGGCGAAGCTTTCCTGCAGACGGATGCAGGTGGGCTGAACTTCAGCCAGGCAGCGGCATAAGGCAAAACATCGGCGCTCGGCCTGTCGGACTGGCGTCATGATTATTTCTGAAACATTCGTTGGGGACGCTGTAAATAAGTCCCCGCGAATTTGACGGCCTTCCGGAACTGTGGCTAGTCTCCTCGCAAGGATATTGCGTCATCTGGGGGATTCGCGCATGTATATCGCTCTCGGCATAGTTGCCATTGTCGGCCTGTACGTCGTTATGATCTATAACGGCCTCGTCAAATCGCGTCAGATGGCGGAGGAGGCGTGGTCCGGCATCGACGTGCAGCTCAAGCGCCGCGCCGATCTCATTCCAAACCTTATCGAAACCGTCAAAGGTTATGCGGCCCACGAAAAGGGCACGTTCGAAGAGGTCGTGAAGCTGCGCAACCAGGCCCAGGCCGTGCCGGCCGGCGATGTTGCGGGCCGCGCCCAGGCGGAAGGCCTTCTGTCCCAGGCGCTCGGCAAAGTTTTCGCGCTCGCGGAAGCCTATCCTGAGCTCAAGGCCAACCAGAATTTCTCCGAACTTCAGGCTTCGCTCGAAGGCATCGAAAGCGAAATCCAGATGTCCCGCCGGTATTACAACGGCGCGGCCCGCGACCTGAACGTCAAGGTCGAAAGCTTCCCGAACAACCTGATTGCCGGCCAGTTCGGCTTCTCGAAGCGCGAATATTTCGAAATCGACAACCCCGCCGACCGCGTCGTTCCGACGGTCAAGTTCTGAAAACCGTCATTGGACCTTTGTGCCGCGAGGGTTTAAGAGCGCGGCCTAAGGGTTCAAATAGCGCGGCGCCTTCGAACGGGCGCCGCATCAGACGGAAGAGACGATCACCATGGGCCGAGCCAAACTTACCATCCTGCCGCCGGGCAGGCCGCTTTCCGGTCGCGCCATGCCGCCGGGCTCGAAGTCGATCACCAATCGCGCGCTGCTTCTGGCCGGCCTTGCCAAGGGCAGGAGCCGGCTGACCGGCGCGCTGAGGAGCGACGACACCCGCTACATGGCCGAAGCCCTGCGTGCCATGGGCGTCAGCGTCGAAGAGCCGGATGCCACGACCTTCGTCGTCACCGGTTCCGGCGCGCTGAAGCCGCCGGCCGGGCTGCTTTTCCTCGGCAATGCCGGCACCGCCACCCGCTTCCTCACCGCAGCCGTCGCCTCCGTTGACGGAACCGTCGTCGTCGATGGCGACGAGCATATGCGCAAGCGGCCGATCGGCCCGCTGGTCTCCGCCCTCAACGCTCTCGGCCTGAACGCTGAGGCGCCGACCGGTTGCCCGCCAGTCACGGTGCGCGGCAATGGTCATTTCGCCTCCGGCCGCGTCGAGATCGATGCCGGCCTTTCCAGCCAATATGTCTCCGCCCTGCTGATGGCAGGCCCGCTGGTGAAGCCCGGCGCCAATGCGCCGCTGACTGTTGCACTTGCCGGCACGGAAATCGGCGCGCGCGGTTATGTCGACCTGACGCTCTCCGCCATGGAAGCCTTCGGCGCCAAGGTCGAGCAGGTCGACGCGGCAACCTGGAAGATCGAGCCGACCGGCTACAAGGCTACCGATTTCGTCATCGAGCCGGATGCGTCCGCCGCGACCTATCTCTGGGCCGCCGAAGTGCTGACCGGCGGCACGATCGATCTGGGCGTTGCGAACGAGGCTTTCACTCAGCCGGATGCCAAGGCTTACGACATCATCGCAAAGTTTCCGCACCTGCCGGCCGAAATCGACGGCTCGCAGATGCAGGATGCGGTGCCGACGCTTGCCGTGCTTGCGGCCTTCAACGAAACGCCGGTGCGCTTCACCGGCATTGCCAACCTGCGCGTCAAGGAATGCGACCGGGTGCGGGCTCTGTCGCTCGGCCTCAACGCCATCCGCGAAGGGCTTGCAACGGAAGAGGGCGACGACCTTGTCGTCGCATCCGACCCGTCGCTTGCCGACCAGACGCTGCCGGCCTCGATCAATACCTTTGCCGACCACCGGATCGCCATGAGTTTCGCGCTGGCGGGCCTGAAGATCAACGGCATCACCATTCTCGACCCCGATTGCGTCGCCAAGACTTTCCCGGATTATTGGGATGTACTGGCCTCGCTCGGGGTTTCTTATACGGATATCGAATAGGGCTTTTGTTTCGGCGGGGCGCCGGGCAAGGCCAAAAGGGGGAAATCTCGTGACACGGTGGCTCTCCGGTTTTTGCCTGGCGCTTCTTCTGGCCCTGGCGGCCCTGCCGGTCCGGGCGGAAGAAACCATCCGTACCTATAATTCGGATATCCGGATCGCCGAAAACGGCGACCTGACGGTGGCCGAAACCATTACGGTCAATTCCGAAGGCGACCAGATCAAGCGCGGCATTTTTCGCGACTTTCCGCTGACCATGGTGGATGGCAACGGCCGCACGGTGCGGGCCGGGTTCGATGTCGTTTCGGTTACCCGCGATGGGCACAACGAGCCCTGGCGCACCGAAAGCATCACCGGCGGCATCCGCATCTACGCGGGAGACAAGGACGTGCTGCTGGACGATGGCCAGCATACCTACGTCTTCACCTACAAGACCGACCGGCAGATCCGTTATTTCGACGATCATGACGAGCTTTATTGGAATGTCACCGGCAATGGCTGGCAGTTCCGCATCGGCCAGGCTTCGGCGCGGGTCACGCTGCCCGGCGGCCGCGTGATCCAGACCGCAGCCTATACCGGCCCGCTTGGCTCCACCGCCCGTAACGCCCGCATGCAGTCCGCCGGCAATCAGGCGGTGTTCTCCACCACGCAGCCGCTCGGCCCGCAGGAGGGCCTGACGATCGTCGTCGGCTTTCCAAAAGGGATCGTAGCCACGCCGTCCAAGGACCAGAAGGATGCCTGGTGGATGCGCGACAATGCCGGAATGCTGCTCGGCGTCGGCGGCCTGATCGTCGTCGTCGGTTATTACATGCTGTTCTGGGTCAAGGTCGGCCGAGATCCCGCCCGTGGCGTTGCCGTGCCGCGCTGGGATCCGCCGGAAGGGCTTTCCCCCGCGCTGGTCAATTACGTCGACAACAAGGGCTTTTCCGGCGGCGGCTGGACCGCGTTTTCAGCGAGCGCCCTTGATCTCGCCGTCAAGGGTTATGTCACGTTCGACGACCTCAAGGACAAGATCGTCATCCGCCGCACCGACAAGCCCGCGCCGCGGGATGTGGGGGTCGGTCAGGCCTCCATTCTCAGTGCTGTCGGCGGCAGCGGTCAGAGCCTCGTCATCGACGAGGCGAACGGCGCCACCGTGCAGTCGGTCGGTTCGAGCTTCCGCCAGGCGATCGAGAAGGAACATCGCGGCAAATATTACCACGGCAACAAGGGTTATGTTTTCGGCGGCGTCGCAATCAGCGTGCTGTCCATCCTGTCGCTGATCGTCTTCGGCAACCTTGAGCCGGACATGCTGGCGCTGCTGCTCATTCCGGCCTTCCTGGCGGTTTTCCTCGGCATTTTCGCGGTCAAATTCGGCCAGGGCCTGCGCCGCGGTTCCTCGCTGTTTTCCAAAATCATGTCGATCTTCATGCTGGCGATCTTCGGTCTCGTCGGCCTGTCGATCGCCTCATCGCTGATCGTAGTCATCCTTTCCGAGCTGACGGGCGGCGATCATTGGCCGATCCTCGTATCGGTCGGCGGCATCGTGCTGTCGAACGTCATCTTCTTCTTCCTGATGGGCGCCCCGACGCCACTCGGCCAGAAGCTGTCGGACGGTATCGAGGGCTTGCGCATCTACCTGACGCTGGCTGAGCGCGACCGGATGAACATGGCCGGCGTGCCGACCATGTCGCCGACGCATTTCGAAAAGCTCCTGCCTTACGCCGTCGCACTCGGCGTTGAAAAACCCTGGAGCCGCGCTTTCGAAGCCTGGCTGGCGACGGCCGTTGCCGCGGGTGCCGCAGCCTCCGCCTATGACCCCACCTGGTATAACGGCAATAGCGGCGGTCGTTTCGGTGACCGCATCGGCGGCTTCTCTTCCTCCATGGCCGGCACCATCGCCTCGACCATTCCCGCACCGAAGTCTTCCTCTTCGTCCTCCGGTTTTTCGGGCGGGTCGTCAGGCGGTGGCGGAGGTGGCGGCGGAGGGGGCGGCTGGTAAACGGCAGCCCCCGCGCTCCCGCTGACGGTTCGACCTATGGCTTCATGCGTCCGTCATGATGTATATCTAGGGTGTATCCGAGCGGAGGACATGCCATGCGGGTCGTGAAGGACGGTATCAGCGTCAGGCCGATTGTAGGGTCGCACACGGTGCTGTTCGGCTTCGATGCCACGCCGGAAGCGCGCGAAGGGCTTCTCGGTTTCACGCTCGGTCGCCGAAAGTCCGGTGCCGGTGAAATCCGCTGGATGAAGGGCTTCAAGTTCTTCGAGGAAACCAATCCGCATCCGCAACCCGGCGACAGCAAGTCGACGCGTCAGCACCCGATCCAGGATTTCCAGTGGGGCGACTATGCCGCCGAACCTGCGACCTCCTACGACTATGTCGTCCAGGCGGTTTACGGCAAACCTTCCGCACTGACCTACGGGCCCGAAATCGAGCTCGACAATGTGAAGACCGCCAATGCGGCCGGCGACACCCACGGCGTCTATTTCAATCGCGGCGCCATCCCGAGCCAGTCCTTCGCGGATCGTTTCGGCAATGTCGGCCCGACGGACGAGGAGCAGAACGACCCGGCCAATGACAAGGTCAAATGGCTGTCACGCGGCCTTCTCGATGCGGCGCTTGCCTATATCGCTCAGGCGAATGGTACGAAGTTCGAGCTGCGTGTCGCGGCCTACGAATTCCACTACATGCCCATTCTCGAGGCCTTGAAGATCGCTGCCGGCACGGGTGCCAAGGTACAGATCTGCTACGACGCGGGCGACCGCAAGCAGAACGGCGATATCGTCCTCGACGAGACCAGCGAGAAGAACGTCGCCACCATCGCGGCTGCAAAGCTTGCCGAGACGAAAAACCTGACGCTCCACACGCGCTGCAACTTTTCGAAAATCCCGCACAACAAGTTCATCGTGCTGCTGGAAGACGACAAGCCGGTGCAGATCTGGACCGGTTCGACGAATTTCACTTCGTCCGGTTTCCTCGGGCAGAGCAATGTCGCCCATGTCATCCGCGATCCGGTGCTGGCTGCCACCTATAACCAGTATTGGGAAAAGCTCGCGAGCGACCCTGAGACTAGCCCGTTCAAGGCGTTCAATACCAAGACCTTTCCCGATCCGGTCGGGGCGCTGGCGCCGAATGCGGTCAAGGCGGTCTTCGCGCCCCGCAAGGCCGGTCTTCTGGAATGGTTTGCGGACCGAATGGACGCGGCCAATTCCAGCGTCATGTTCACCGCTGCCTTCGGCGTCGCCAACCAGCTGGTGGAGAAGTTCGCCAAGGACAAGGATTTCATCCGTTTCATCCTGATGGAGCGGCCGGACAGCAATGCTGAGGCTCAGGCGACGCTGGCGATCGACCGCGATACGCGCATCGCGCTCGGCGCCAGGCTCAACGAAGAGACGATCAAGCTGAAGCTGAAGGGCTATGCTTTGGACCAATGGTTCCGGGAAGAGGAGCATTTCCGCGCCAAGGGCAATATCTTCTACATCCACACCAAGATCATGCTGATCGACGCGCTGTCGGAAGATCCGCAAATCTATTGTGGTTCAGCCAATTTTTCCGATCCGTCGGTCACCGGCAATGACGAGAACATGATGCTGATGCGCGGCCCGGATTTTCGCTCGGTCGCCGATATCTACGTCAACGAATATATGCGGCTGTTCAACCACCTCTATTTCCGCACGGTGGCGATCAAGCTTGCCAAGGAAAAGCGCGGCGATCCGCGCAAGGCGGCGATATTGGAACCGGACGACAGCTGGGTCGGCTCCTATTTCAAGTCCGGCAGCTATCACGACCGGATGCGCAACCTCTTCCGGTAAGCCACGCGCCCCAAAGGCCGCTGCGGAACGGTCGGCTCCCTGCTTTGCTTTCAGCGCGATCCCCCGCTTTCATGGATGACTTTTGGCGGCGGGCTTGCTAAGTCCGCCGCACGTCATTTCCAGCGCAAAGACTTAAAGCCATGCCCGATCTGCTTCTCGAACTCCGCTCGGAGGAAATTCCCGCCCGCATGCAGCGCAAGGCGGCGGGAGATCTGAAAAAGCTCGTCACCGACGCGCTGGTGGAAGCGGGTCTGACCTATGAGGGTGCGCGCGAATACTGGACGCCGCGCCGGCTGACACTGGATATCCGCGGCCTCACCGCCCGTTCCGCCGATCAGCGCGAAGAGGTGAAGGGCCCGTCCACCAAGGCGCCGGAACAGGCGATCGCCGGCTTTCTGCGCAAGGCAGGCCTGTCGGATGTTTCCGAGGCACAGGTCGTCAGCGATCCGAAAAAGGGCGATTTCTACGTCGCGATCATCGCCAAGCCCGGTCGTCCGGCGGAAGAGATCATCGGCGATGTGATGCCCGGCATCATCCGCACTTTCCCCTGGCCGAAATCGATGCGCTGGGGTGCCGCCTCGATGCCGAAGGGTGCCCGTTTCGGCGGCGTTGACGGCAAGGGCCCGGAAAGCCTGCGCTGGGTGCGCCCGCTGCAGTCGATCGTCTGCGTCTTCGGCCCCGAGCATGAAGAGACTCAGGTCATCCCGTTCGAGATCGACGGCCTTACCGCAGGCAACGTCACCTACGGCCACCGTTTCCACGCGCCGGACGCGATCACCGTGCGCCGTTTCGACGATTATGCATCGAGCCTCGAAAAGGCGAAGGTGATGCTGGACGCCGAGCGCCGCAAGGACGTGATCCTGCACGACGCCCGCGATCTCGCTTTCGCCAATGGCCTCGAACTGGTCGAGGATGAAGGCCTGCTGGAAGAAGTCTCCGGCCTCGTCGAATGGCCGCATGTGCTGATGGGCGAGTTCGAGAAGGAATATCTCGAGATCCCTGCCGAAATCATCCGTCTTACCATCAAGACGAACCAGAAATGCTTCGTCACCCGTCCGCAATCCGGCGAGGGGCTTTCGAACCACTTCATCCTCATCTCGAATATCGAGGCGAAGGATGGCGGCAAGGAAATCATTCACGGCAACGGCAAGGTCGTGCGCGCCCGCCTATCGGATGCCAAGCACTTCTGGACCCGCGACCAGGGCAACCTGCCGGACCTTCAGACGCTGGAAGCCTCGGCTCAGAAATTCGATCTCGACCTTAAAAAGCCGCTCGACCAGCGCATGTCGAAGCTCGATGCGCTGAACGTCACCTTCCACGCCAAGCTCGGCACGCAAGGCGAACGCGTCGCCCGAATCCGCGCTCTCGCCGCCCAGCTCGCGCCGATCGTCGGCGCCGATCCGGTGCTGGTGGATCGCGCAGCGGTGCTCGCCAAGGCCGACCTGCGCACCGAAGCCGTCGGCGAATTCCCCGAACTGCAGGGCTTGATGGGCCGCCGTTACGCGCTGCTGCAGGGCGAAAACGCAGCCGTTGCCGCCGCGATCGAGGATCACTGGAAGCCGAACGGCCCCTCCGACCGCCTTCCGGAAGACAAGGTCGGCCTGACGGTGGCACTCGCCGACAAGCTCGACACGCTCGTCGGCTTCTGGGCGATCGACGAAAAGCCGACCGGTTCGAAGGATCCGTTCGCGCTGAGGCGTGCCGCGCTGGGCGTGGTGCGGATTATAATGGAGCGGAAGGTAAGGTTGGGCTTGCTCAGGGTATTGGCAAAGGGGCTTGAACCTGTCGTGGCCGCTGAGCTGACCAAAATGGATCGTGATATCGAGCAAAGAATTACGGATGCGGAAGAAGTCCTCGGCCGATACGATCTCTTGGACGAAATTCATGAGCAAGGCTGGTACACTGAAGGCCACTGGGGCTATAAGTTGGAGCGTCTCGAAGATACTGTTCCTGACCTTCTCTCCTTCTTCCATGACCGCCTAAAGGTCTACCTGCGCGACATGGGCGCCCGTCACGACCTGATCGACGCCGTCCTCACGCCCGATGCTGACGATCTTCTGATGGTCGCCCGCCGTGTCGAAGCACTGACGGCCTTCATCACCTCGGAAGACGGCAAGAACCTGCTGGCCGGCACCAAGCGCGCCGTGCAGCTGCTGGCCGCCGAAGAGAAGAAGGGCACCGTCGTTGCCGATGGCGTCGCCGACACCCTCCTGAAGCTCGATGCCGAAAAGGCGCTCTGGGCGGCCGTCCAGACAGCCTCGAAGGAAGCCTCTGAGGCGATCGCCAAGGAAGATTTCCGCTCTGCCATGGAAGCGCTCTCGATGCTGCGCGTCCCGGTCGACAAGTTTTTCGAGGATGTGCTGGTCAATGACGACGACGCGGCGATCCGCGCCAACCGTCTGGCACTCCTGAAGGCGATCCGCGAAGCCACGGGCACCGTTGCCGACTTTTCGAAGATCAGCGGGTAGGGACTGTTCGGCGAAGCCGATGGAATGATCCAGTGAATCATTCCGGAGAACCAACGCCCTGAGCTCAGGCGAAGGGCAGGGAGGATGTGCATGGAACCGGATGCTCCTTATCTCGTGCGGAGTTTCCGGCTTCACACTATCTGCATGGGCGAGGACGGCGTGCTGAACGTCGTCATGTCGCTGTCTTTCGTGGCGTTCTCCCTACTGTTCCTGGGCTTGATGTTCGTCATCTGGCGGCAGGACAAACATCGCAAGACGATGAAGGGCATGTGGCGCGGCCTGGTTTTCGACAAGGACCAGATCGTTATGCTCAAGACCTATTTTCGCAGGGGAGGCGGCCTTGCGCATGCTGCAGCACTCGCCCTGTCCGGCGGGGCGTTGGTTGTTACGATCGCACTGGCCGCCTCGATCCACGGCGTGCAGAAGGGCGATTGCCCGGCGTCGCAGGCGGCAGTTTCGGCCAGATAAACTCTCAGCACAAAACAAAACCGCCGGGCTTTTGACCCAGCGGCATGATGATCTTGTCTGAAAATATCCGGCTCAGCCGGCTTTGCGCATCTTGTAGGCCATCTGCTGCAGGCCGCCGGCAACGCTGCCGCCATTGCCGATGCGGAAACCGCGGATGAGCTCGAGCAGTTCGTCGGTATCGGCAGCAAGCGTTTCCGCCGATGCTGTGGTCTCTTCCGCCATCGCAGCATTGTGCTGGGTGGCCGCGTCGAGCTGGTTCAGCGACGAGGAGATCGAGCGCAGCGTCGTATCCTGCTCGGAAGCCGAATGGGCGATCTTGCCGACGATTTCGCTCGCAGCCTTCACCTGATCGGAAATCCGCTTCAGCGCTTCGCCAGCCTCGCCGACGAGGCGAACACCGTTCTGCACTTGACCGGACGAACGCGAGATCTGGTCCTTGATTTCCTTCGCGGCCGCCGCGGAGCGCTGTGCCAGTTCGCGGACTTCCTGTGCGACAACCGCAAAACCCTTGCCGGATTCACCGGCGCGGGCGGCTTCGACGCCGGCGTTCAGAGCCAGCAGGTTGGTCTGGAAGGCGATTTCATCGATGACGCCGATGATCTTGGTGATCTCTTCCGACGAATGCTCGATGCCGCCCATGGCTTCGATCGCCTGGGCAACGATCTGGTCGGAGCGGCTGGCTTCCGAGCTCACCGAAGTGACGCGCTTCGACGCCTCATGAGCGCCTTCCGCGGTCTGGCGGACGGTAACCGCGAGTTCGTCGAGAGCCGCAGACGTTTCTTCCAGATTGGCAGCCTGACGCTCGGTGCGCTGCGACAGCTCGTTCGAAGCGCGACGGATTTCTTCCTTGGAGCCGCCGATGTCGATGCCCTTGGCATTGACCTTGGCCATGGCGGCTTCCAGATGGGTGAGGGCGTCGTTGAAGTTGTGACGGAGCGTTTCGTAGCGCGGGCCGAGATCGTCGCAACGGACCGTCAGGTCGCCCTGAGCGAGGGCTTCGAGAGCTTCGCCGATGGTGGACACGACGCGAGCCTGCGAGGTTGCATCCTTCTGCTGCATGTCGAGATTCTGCTGGCGCTCGCGGTCGAGCTCCTGCTTCTGGCTTTCCTCGCGGGCAACCATGGCGTGGCGCTCGCGGATCTTTTCCTGCAGGGCCTGGGTGGCCTTCGCCATCATGCCCACTTCGTTCGACATCTCCGTGTGAGGGATCTTGATGCCGACATCCTCGTTGGCAACGGCGCCCAGCGCCTGATGGATGTTGCCGAGCGGCTTGGAAATGCCGCGGATGACGAAAAAGGCGGCCGCCATGCCGAACGCGAAGACGATTGCGCCGATCAGCACGGCATTGGCGATCATGCCGTTCACCTTGGCATCCAGGTCGTCCATATAGACGCCGGTGCTGATCGTGATCTTCCAGGGCTCGAAGGCCATGGCGTAAGAGGCCTTTTTGGCCACCGCGCCGCTGGTATCGCCGGGCTTCGGCCAGAAGTATTCGACCACGCCGCCACCCTTGCGGGCGATGGCAACCATGTCGCGACTGAAGAACGTGCCGGCCTTGTCCTGCTGTTGCTGCTGGTTCTGGCCGACCAGGGTCGGGACCGGGTGGATGCGCAGCGTGACGTCGTAGTCGATACCGACGAAATAGCCGTTCGGCTGGTATTTCATCTTGGTGATGGTTGAGAAAGCACGCTTCTGCGCCTCCTCGTTCGAGAATTCGCCGGCCTTTTCACGGTCGGAATAGGACTGCATCACGGAGATGGCGGTTTCCACCTGGGTGCGCAGCATGTCGATGCGCTCGTTATAGGTCGATTGCGCCGCGCCCCGGATCTGGAAATAGGAATAACCGGCAAAGGCGACGAACAGCGCCGCGATCAACAGCACGAGCTGATGGGCGATCTTCAAATTTTTCATGGCAACGGTTTCTTTCGGAAAAGCGGCGGCGGACGCCCATTGCTGCGATGGATGGAGGGGAAAACGCATCATGCGCGAGAGCCGAACGGCATGCCGAAAAGATTATGACAAACTGTTAAATATTTAGCTAAATACCCGTCCTCCGACAGAGGATCTTTGGCCGATGCAACCCCTTGCCGGACAAAGAAAAACCGCCGGGTTTTGATCCCCGGCGGCTTTTTTTGCTGAATGCCTGATCTGCCTTGCGACAGCCTCAGCTTGCCTTGCGCATGCGCTGGGCCATCTGGCCAAGGCCGCCGGAGTTCTGGGCGCCGCTGAGGCGGAAACCGCGGATGAGGCCAAGCAGTTCGTCCGTGTCGGCGGCCAGCGCCTCGGCCGATGCGGTAGTCTCTTCGGCCATCGCGGCATTGTGCTGGGTGGCCGCGTCGAGCTGATTGAGCGACGACGAGATCGAGCGCAGCGTCGTGTCCTGTTCGGATGCCGAATGGGCGATCTTGCCGACGATTTCGCTGGCGCTCTTGATCTGGTCGGAGATGCGCTTCAGGGCCTCGCCGGTTTCGCCGACAAGACGAACGCCGTTCTGTACCTGACCGGAAGACCGCGAAATCTGGTCCTTGATTTCTTTCGCGGCAGCGGCGGAGCGCTGCGCCAGTTCGCGAACTTCCTGGGCGACGACCGCAAAACCCTTGCCGGATTCACCGGCGCGGGCCGCTTCGACGCCGGCGTTCAGAGCCAGCAGGTTGGTCTGGAAGGCGATTTCATCGATGACGCCGATGATCTTGCCGATTTCTTCGGAAGAGTGCTCGATGCCACCCATAGCCTCGATCGCCTGGGCGACGATCTGGTCGGAACGGCTCGCTTCGCTGCTGACCGTGGTCACGCGCTGTGCGGCCTCGTGGGCGCCTTCGGCCGTCTGGCGGACGGTGACGGCAAGTTCGTCGATTGCAGCGGACGTCTCTTCCAGATTGGCGGCCTGACGCTCGGTGCGCTGCGACAGTTCGTTGGAGGCACGGCGGATTTCTTCCTTCGAACCACCGATATCGATGCCCTTGGCATTGACGCGGGACATCGCAGCTTCGAGGTGGCCGAGCGCATCGTTGAAGTTATGACGGAGCGTTTCGTAGCGCGGGCCGAGATCGTTGCAACGAACCGTCAGATCGCCCTGTGCCAGTGCTTCGAGAGCCTCGCCGATGGTGGAGACGACGCGCGCCTGGGAGGCCGCATCCTTCTGCTGCATGTCGAGGTTCTGCTGGCGCTCGCGGTCAAGTTCCTGGCGCTGCTGTTCTTCGCGGCCGGCCATGGCATGGCGTTCGCGGACCTTTTCCTGCAGTGCCTTGGTGGCTTTCGCCATCGTGCCGACTTCGTTGGCCATCTCGGTATGCGGGATGGCCATCGTCACGTTTTCGTCGGCAACGGCGTCAAGCGCGGAGTTGACGGCCGCCAGCGGCTTGGTGATGCCGCGGATGACGACGTAGGCTGCGCCGAGGGCGAGGAGGAGGGCACCGACGCCGATCGCAACAGCCTTCAGGATCATCCCGCGGATCTGGGCAGCCAGGTCATCCGTATAGACGCCGGTGGCAAGCACCAACTGCCAGGGCTCGAACGCTTTTGCGTAGGAAGCCTTGGCATAGTCGGCATCCGGCAGTCCCGGCTTGCTCGTGCTCAGATATTCGATGATACCGCCGCCGGCCTTGCCGATGACGATCATCTCGTCGCGGAACATCTTGCCGGCGGAATCGGGCTTGCCCTTGCTAACTTCGCCGACCTTCTTCGGATCCGGATGCATCAGCATCTTCACGTCGTAGTCATAGGCAAAGAGATAACCGTCGGGCTGGAAGGTCATGGCCGAGACCGCGGCAAATGCCTGCTTCTGGGCTTCGGCGCGCGTCAGTTCGCCTGCCGCTTCACGCTTCTGGAATTTCGACAGGATTCCGATCCCGGACTCGACCTGCGTCCGCAGCATTCCGTAGCGCTCGGCATAGATCGCCTGCGTCGAAGAGCGGAGTTCGAAATAGGTCACGACGGCGAAGCCGGCGATCAGGGTCAGAACCAGCAGGACGAGCTGATTTGATATCCTCAGGTTTTTCATGTTCGTTCCATCGTGATTGGCCGCCGCGTGCGACAGGTGGGGTCGTTCTGAGTGGGAAAGGCGCGTCCTGCGCATGGATTGTGCCGCATTGCACGGTGCTAGAATATGATGGGATATTTGAATAAAAATTTAACGTTAATTCAATTGTAGACCAAAAAAACTAATATTATCAAAGGTAAAAATACAGCGAGAGTGCAGGACGAGATGTGCGGCGCATGCGCTATGAAATAGAGATGGTCCAATTAAATATGAGATTTTAGGCCGGAGCTTGAGTTTGATCTTCGGCGAATGTGATAATTACCGTTTTTATAGCCTCCAGTCGAAAAATTTGACTTTTGTCAAAAGAAACCGCCGGGCCTTTCGACCCGGCGGCTCCCCGTCCCCCGACTATTTGTTGGATTACCCGGCCCTGCGCATGCGCTGAGCCATCTGACCGAGGCCGCCGCTGTTCTGCGTCGCGTTCAGGCGGAAACCGCGGATGAGCTCGAGCAGTTCGTCGGTATCGGCAGCCAGCGTTTCCGCCGAGGCTGTGGTCTCTTCCGCCATGGCGGCATTGTGCTGGGTGGCCGCGTCGAGCTGGTTGAGCGACGACGAGATCGAGCGCAGCGTCGTATCCTGTTCGGATGCCGAATGGGCGATCTTGCCGACGATTTCGCTGGCAGCCTTTACCTGATCGGAAATCCGCTTCAGCGCTTCGCCAGCCTCGCCGACGAGGCGAACGCCGTTTTGCACCTGACCGGACGAACGCGAGATCTGGTCCTTGATCTCCTTCGCCGCAGCGGCGGAGCGCTGAGCCAGTTCGCGGACTTCCTGGGCGACAACCGCAAAACCCTTGCCGGATTCCCCGGCGCGGGCGGCTTCGACGCCGGCGTTCAGAGCTAGCAGGTTGGTCTGGAAGGCGATCTCGTCGATGACGCCGATGATCTTGCCGATTTCTTCGGAAGAGTGCTCGATGCCGCCCATCGCTTCGATCGCCTGGGCAACGATCTGGTCGGAACGGCTGGCTTCCGAGCTGACCGAAGTCACGCGCTTGGAAGCTTCATGCGCACCTTCAGCGGTCTGTCGGACGGTGACGGCCAGTTCATCGAGAGCTGCCGAGGTTTCTTCGAGGTTTGCCGCCTGACGTTCGGTGCGCTGGGAAAGCTCATTCGATGCGCGACGGATTTCTTCCTTGGAGCCACCGATGTCGATGCCCTTGGCATTGACCTTGGCCATCGCCGCTTCGAGATGGGTGAGGGCATCGTTGAAGTTGTGACGCAGCGTTTCGTAGCGCGGGCCGAGATCGCCGCAGCGGATGGTCAGGTCGCCCTGCGCCAGCGCTTCAAGCGCCTCGCCGATGGTGGACACAACGCGAGCCTGACTTGCTGCATCCTTCTGCTGCATGTCGAGGTTCTGCTGGCGTTCGCGGTCGAGCTCCTGCTTCTGGCTTTCCTCGCGGGCAACCATGGCATGGCGCTCGCGGATCTTTTCCTGCAGTGCCTGGGTGGCCTTCGCCATCATGCCGACTTCATTCGACATTTCCGTATGAGGGATCGCCGACCGGACGTCTTCGTCGGCGACGGCCTGCAGGGAAGCATGCACAGCCGTCAGCGGCTTGGTGATGTTGCGGATGACCATGAAGGCCGCGCCGAGCGTGAAGAGGAAGGCGACGAACCAGACGGCCACGACTTCGAGGATCGTCTTGTTGATCTTGGCATCGAGGTCGTCGGTATAGACGCCCGATGCGACGACGATCTTCCACGGTGCGAAGACGCGGGAATAGGTTGCCTTTTCAAACACCTGATCCGCCGGCTGGCCGGGCTTTTCCCAGTAGTAGAGGGTGATGCCGCCGCCCGCCTGGCCCTTGGCAACGATCTCTTCGCGGAAGAGATTGCCCATCTTGTCCGGCTGGCCCTTCTGGTTCACGCCGACCTGCTTCGGGTTGTAGTGGAAGCGGGTGACGGTGTCGAAGTCGAGGCCGAAAATATAGCCGGCCGGCTCGTATTTGATGCCTGAGACTGCCGTATAGGCATATTTCTGAGCGTCTTCCTGAGTGAATTCGCCCTTCTGCGCCCGATCGTAATAGGATTGCAGGATCGAAATGCCCGATTCCACCTGCGTGCGCAGCATGTCGTAGCGCTCGGCGTAGATGGCATTGATCGAGGTGCGGACCTGATAGAAGGTCACCGCGGCGAAGGCCACCATGAGAATGGCGACCATCCCCAATAACTGATGGGAAATCTTGAGGTTTTTCATTCGACTCACTTTCAGGCAGCCGAAATCTCCCGGAGGAGCCGGAGCGGAACCAATGTTTGGGAAAAAGCGCATTCTGCGCGGACCAACGTGCTCACATCGCACTGTGGTGATGAGAGTGATCCCGGATAATTGAATAAAATTTTAATGATGGCGGGGTTGACAGTCGCAAACGCAAATATTTTAGCAGCGATGCGAAAGTCGCCGCTTAAATTTCGCGTATTCGGCGAAGTGATATTCGCAGGTCAATTTTTACTCTGTAAATATTCTAAATTTCTAATTTAGAATCAATTTACTCTGAGCTGAAAACCGTCGATCGCGAGTGGAGCAGGGGCCATTGCGGCGGCAGTGATTCCCGACACGCCGTCGATCTCCTTGGGGAGAGCGCCGGTTGTGGATTCGACATCGACGCCATCGCCGGTCGAGGCCGTCGTGGCGAGTTCGTTCTCGGTCGAACCGTTGCTTTGCGGATGAAGCGCGGCGACAGCCTTCTCCTCCGCCATCCAGTCGGGAAGCTTGCTGACATAGATGACCGGTGAGCCGCCGAACCAGACTTCGGTACGGACGAGTTTTTTCTCGCCATTGATCTCGACGATATCCGTCTTCTGGGTACCGTTTGCCAGCTCGGGCACCTTGTAGGTGGAGCTGCGGTTTTTCTCTACAATCGGCGGGCAATCGGTGCAGCGCTTCTCGACGATGCTCGGGCCGGATGCATGGCCGCTGCCGATCGCGACGATCGACGAGGCGAAAGCCGAGCTGCTTGCCAATACCATTGCAGTCGCGAGGAGGAGACGCATCACCGAGATCCTTCTTTTAGTAAGCCAAGAAGTATCGCGGTTTCGTTTCGATCCCGTCAGGAGAATCGGTAAATTTTGAATGAAACGGCCTCAGCCGGATCAGTTTTTTTCACGCGCCACAGCCTGCCAGCCGATATCGCGGCGGCAGAAGCCGTTCTGCCATTCCACGCGGTCCACCAGCGCGTAGGCGTGCGCCTGCGCCTCGGCGACGGTCTTGCCCGTCGCGGTGACGTTCAGCACGCGACCGCCGGTCGCGACCAGTGCGCCGTCTTTCAAAGCGGTCCCGGCATGAAACACCTTTTCGCCGGGTCCTGTCTGTGGCAGCGCCGCGATCGGCGTGCCCTTGTCATAAGAACCCGGATAGCCCTTCGACGCCATGACGACAGTCAGCGCCACGTCGTCGCTCCATTCGGCGGAAACCTGGTCGAGCGTGCCTGACGCCGCGGCGTAAAGCAGGTCGAGGAGATCGCTCTCCAGGCGCATCATCAGCACCTGCGTTTCCGGATCACCGAAGCGGACATTGTATTCGATCAGTTCCGGCCCCTTGGCGGTGATCATCAGGCCGGCGAAAAACACGCCGGTGAAGGGATAGCCGCTCTCCGCCATGCCGCGGATCGTCGGTTCGATGATCTCCTTCATGGTGCGGGAGACCATCTCTGCCGTCATGACAGGCGCCGGCGAATAGGCGCCCATGCCGCCGGTATTCGGGCCGGTATCACCATCGCCGACGCGCTTGTGGTCCTGTGCGGTGGCGAGCGCCAGCGCGGTCTTGCCGTCGGACAGGCAGAAGAAGCTCGCCTCCTCGCCGTCGAGATAGGCCTCGACCACGACTTCAGCACCGGCTGCGCCGAACGCGCCGTCGAAGCAGTCGTCGATTGCCGCCAGTGCTTCCTCGACTGTCATTGCGACCGTGACGCCCTTGCCGGCCGCCAGCCCATCCGCCTTCACGACGATCGGCGCACCTTGTTCGCACACGTAGGCCTTTGCCGCAGCGGCATCGGTGAAGCGCTGGTAGGCGCCAGTCGGGATGTCGTAGCGGGCGCAAAGATCCTTGGTGAAGCCTTTGGAGCCTTCCAGCTGTGCCGCGGCGGCAGATGGGCCAAAAACGGTAATGCCCGCACCGCGCAGGGCATCCGCAAGGCCCGCGACCAGCGGTGCTTCGGGTCCGATGACAACAAGGTCGATCGCCTTGTCGCGACAGAAGCCAGCGACGGCCTGATGATCGTCGATATTGAGATCGACGGCGGCCGCATGTTCGGCGATGCCCGGATTGCCGGGGGCGACATAGAATTCGGAAAGTTTCGGAGACTGGGCGAGTTTCCAGGCCAGCGCATGCTCGCGTCCGCCCGATCCGATCAAGAGAACCTTCATGTCCCGCCCTCGCGCCTCATCTGGAAACATATCCTTTGGGGCGGTTAAGGGGAGGGCGGGAAAAGGTCAAGGGCCGTTGAACATTCCGCCTCAGTTCGGCGGCCCTCGATTGCTGCATCTTGTCTGAATGTGGCCGGCAGCCTCTACCGTCTGAGAGAAACGGAGGAAAGGCCGTCGGCAAATCCCCTTAGGTTCGCCCTCGTCGAATGTTCAGTGTCGTCTGGAAGATCACCCTGTTGCGATAGGCCAGAAACGGCACGGGCTCGTCCCTGGCCCGCGCGTTGTCGAGCTTTTCGTCGAGATAGGAAATGACGGCTTCGAGTTCTTCGGTCGCAACCGCCGTGTCTGAGGCCAGAATCCTGGCTGCTTTCTTCGGCATACATACCTCCATTCCTGTCCGCTTCATGCGGCGGAGGGGAATGTAGGCCTCAACTTGGAAAGGTGAGAGGTTGTCACCTCTTTTCCACAGCAGCGTGGTTAGCATTTGTCAAACGCGTATCGTTCCGGCACATCCGCTGCTCTCCATCAATCTGTGGAACCGGTGAGGGCCTGCGTTGCCTTGCCACAAAGTTTGATTATGTTCGCCCCTCCTGTTTTGGAAGAGGACCTACATGGCCGCCGATATCCGTTTCCTTTCCGCCGCGATCGCCGCTGAAATCAACGCCCGCCCCGAACAGGCGGCTGCCGCGATCGGGCTGATCGACGAGGGCGCCACGGTTCCCTTCATCGCCCGCTACCGCAAGGAAGTGACCGGCGGCCTGGACGATACGCAGCTGCGCAATCTCTCCGAACGGCTTGTCTATCTGCGCGAGCTGGAAGCTCGTCGCGCCTCGATCGTCGACTCGATCAACGGCCAGGGCAAGATGACCGACGAGCTCTCGGGCAAGATCGCCAGGGCCGCCACCAAGGCGGAGCTGGAAGACCTCTACCTTCCCTACAAGCCCAAGCGCCGTACCCGCGCCGAGATCGCCCGCGAGCGCGGCCTCGGCCCGCTGGCGGATGCGATCTGGGCAGACCGCTCCATCGACCCGGCGAAGCTCGCCGAGACCTATGTGACGGGCGAAGTTACCGACGTGAAGACGGCGCTGGATGGCGCCCGCGATATCGTCGCGGAAAACATCTCGGAAAACGCCGACCTGCTCGGCAAGCTGCGCCAGCACATGCGCGACGGCGCGCAGCTGAAGGCGCGTGTCGTCGATGGCAAGCAGGAAGTCGGCGCCAAGTTCTCCGACTATTTCGACCATACGGAACGTTGGGCGAATGCCCCGGGCCACCGGGCGCTCGCCATGCTGCGCGGTTGGAACGAGGAATTCCTGACGCTGACGATCGATGTCGATGCCGACGATCCGTCGCCGGTCAAGCCCGCTCAGCGCATCATCGCCCTTGCCTTCGACATCCGTGACAAGGGCGCTGCCGACCGTTGGTTGATAGAGGTTGCGGGCTGGACCTGGCGCGTGAAACTCTCCGTTTCTCTGTCGCTCGACTTGATGCGCGAACTGCGCGAGAGGGCCGAGGAGGAGGCGATCCATGTCTTTGCCCGTAACCTCAAGGACCTGCTGCTGGCCGCCCCGGCCGGCTCGCGTTCCACGATGGGCCTCGATCCGGGCATTCGTACCGGCGTCAAGGTCGCGATCGTCGATGCCACCGGCAAGCTGCTGGAAACCACGACGGTCTATCCTTTCCCGCCGAGGAATGACGTTCGCGGCACCCAGGCGGAGCTGGCCTCGCTCGTCCGCAAGCACAATGTCGAGCTGATCGCCATCGGCAACGGCACCGGCAGCCGCGAGACGGAAAAGCTCGTCACAGACATGCTGACGGCGCTGCCCGCTCCGAAGCCCACCAAGGTCATCGTCTCGGAAGCCGGCGCATCGGTTTATTCCGCCTCGGAAACCGCCGCATTGGAATTCCCGCAGCTCGACGTGTCGCTGCGTGGCGCCGTGTCGATTGCCCGCCGCCTGCAGGATCCGCTCGCCGAACTCGTCAAGATCGAGCCGAAATCGATCGGCGTCGGCCAGTACCAGCACGATGTCGACCAAAACAAGCTCTCACGCTCGCTCGATGCCGTCGTCGAAGACGCGGTGAATGCCGTCGGTGTCGATCTCAACATGGCGTCGGCCCCGCTACTGTCTCGCGTGTCCGGCCTCAGCCGCTCGATTGCCGAAGCGATCGTTGCCCATCGGGACGCCAATGGTGCCTTCGCCAGCCGCCGCGACCTTCTGAAGGTTGCCCGCCTCGGCAACCGCACCTTCGAACAGGCCGCCGGCTTCCTGCGCATTCCGAATGGCAAGGAACCGCTCGATTCCTCGTCCGTCCACCCGGAAGCCTATGGCGTCGCCAAGAAGATCGTCGCCGCCTGTGGCCGGGATCTCCGCAGCCTGATGGGCGATAGCGCGACACTGAAGGCGCTCGATCCGAAAAAATTCATCGACGAGCAGTTCGGCCTGCCGACGGTCAAGGACATCATCTCGGAACTGGAAAAACCCGGCCGCGACCCGCGCCCGAGCTTCAAGACGGCCACCTTCGCGGAAGGGGTCAACGAGATTTCCGACCTGGTGCCGGGCATGATGCTGGAAGGTACGGTCACCAACGTCGCTGCTTTCGGCGCTTTCGTCGATATCGGCGTACATCAGGACGGGCTCGTCCACGTCTCGCAACTCGCCGACCGCTTCATCAAGGACCCGCATGAAGTGGTGAAGGCCGGCGACGTCGTGAAAGTGCGCGTCGTCGAGGTGGACGCGAAGCGCAAACGCATCGCCCTGACCATGCGCAAGGACGGCGGAGAGGCGGCTCCCGCACCCCGCGGCGGCGAGCGAGCCAAGCCCTCGGATCAAAAATTTATGAAAACGGAGAAGCCTTCTTCGCAGGGGGCTTTCGGCGCAGCACTCGCGGAAGCTTTAAAACGGAAGTAATTTTTATTGGCTTTCGTCAAGTTTCAATCACAGGATGCAGGTCGTCGAACAGAGGTTTGACGACCTGTTTTTTTGTGTCATTTTGATGTCGGGAATGCGCTTGAAACTCGGCAGAAACATATTAAGTTTTGCAATTAGTAAGGCAGCCTTAGTATATCGGAGGTGAGTCTATGGCCTCGTCCCTTCACATTCTTCTCAGCAAAATCATCAAAATCGGAACGCTTACCGTCAGGGGATCCGGCGGCGAGCAGCACTATGGCGGAGGAGGGGGCAGGAAAGTCACCATCCGCTTCACCGACGAGGCGGCCGAGCGCGCCATGGTCGGCGACCCGCAGCTTCAGCTCGGCGAACTCTATATGGACGGCCGGCTCGTGGTCGAAGAGGGGGACATCTACGAGTTCCTCGCGCTCATCAAGGACAACACGCTGAGCGAAGGCCTGACATTCGGCATTATCATGCGCAGCGTCGGCCGGATGATCGCTTCGCAGTTCCGCAACCGCGTGCCGATCAACCACAATCGCAAGAACGTCGCCCATCATTACGATCTCGACGAAAAGCTGTTCTCGCTGTTTCTCGACGAGGACTGGCAATATTCCTGCGCCTATTTCAATCCGCCGGGTATTTCGCTCGATGAGGCGCAGATCGCCAAGAAGCGCCACATCGTCGCGAAACTTCTTGCCGAGCCAGGCCAGAGAGCGCTGGAAATCGGCTCCGGCTGGGGCGGCATGGCCATGTATCTGTCGGAGTCCTCCGGCGTCGACGTCACCGGCATCACGCTCTCGACCGAGCAGCTCAAGATTTCCCGCGAACGCGCGATGAAGCGCGGGCTTGCCCATAGCGTCCGTTTCGAGCTGCAGGACTATTATTATATGCCGACCGCCGACAAATTCGACCGCATCGTCTCGGTCGGCATGTTCGAGCATGTCGGCCGGCTGAACTATCGCAAGTTCTTCAACAAGGTGAACGACGTGCTGGCCGATGACGGCGTCATGGTGCTGCACTCGATCGGTCAGCCCTATCCGGCGATCTACAACAATCCGTGGATCGAGAAATACATCTTCCCCGGCGGTTACATCCCGGCGATCTCGGAAGTGCTGCCGGCGATCGAAAAGGCGGGCTTGCTCGTCTCTGACATCGAAATCCTGCCGATGCATTATGCCCACACGCTGCGCCACTGGCGCGAGCGCTTCATGGCGAACAAGGAAAAGGCGATCGCTCTTTATGACGAGCGTTTCGTGCGCATGTGGGAATTCTATCTCGCCGGTTCCGAAATGGCCTTCACCCACGAGGCGTTTCACATTTTCCAGATGCAGATCGTCAAGAAGCGCACCGCGGTGCCGGATAATCGCGATTACATCTACGAGAAGGAAGCAGAGCTGAGGGCTTTCGAACAGCAGCGCATTCCACTGGATAAGATTGCGGTGTGAGGCTTCAAGCAAAGACGGATGCCGCAATCTTAGCGCGCGTCTAGGAAAATATCCCGGTTCCCCTTAGCTTGCAGAATTGGGTCGGCAACGACCCGATTCATTCGATCGGGCAGTCGTCCGGTCCAGGGGGCTTTTCAGTATGTATGCGCAGATTTTCTCGATTATCGTTCGAAACTGGACGTTTTATCTCGCCATGGTGCTTGTTTCTCTGGGGCTGACGCTATTTCAGGAAACGACTGGAACCTCTTCAACCAGCGGAGTTGGGATCTTCCTGACGATATACCTCGCCATGATCGTGCAGGGCGCGGTAATCTATTCGACGACGTTCAAGTCGATCACCAGGCATGTGCCCAGCTTCTATAAGGGCATGTGGCGCTATAGCCTGAAAGCGATCGCGCTCGCAGTGATCGCGCTGATCCTGTCCAGCCCGGCGCTCATCTGGCAAATAACCGTATCCAACGGACAAAACCTCCACGGTCTTGTATTTTTCCTCGTCGCATTCATCGTCGTCTATTCGGTATTGATGTCGTGTGTCGGAACCTGGCCGACATCCAGCATAACGGGCGTAGGGACCTCACTAAAGGATGCCTGGCGCAGGGGTATTGCAAGTTTCCCCAAGACATTGGGACACCTATTCCTGTCGTTGGTGGTGATGCAGATCGCCACCATGCTGATAGGCTTTGTTGCGGTTTTCTACTTTCCGGGTGATTTCATCACAGACGGATCTCCGAATGTGCCGATGATATTGCTATCTGCGCTTGCATCCTTCATCCAGTGGGTAAGTGTTACTTACGCGGCTGTTGCCCTGGCGCGCGTCTATGTGAGGTTTGGAGCAGACAGCTTGCCGCATAGGCTCGCACCCGTCGGCGCTTGACCGCCTCGTCAGCCAACCGATAAAACCGCGGCATGATGACGAACGCCGATAATTTTGCCGGCCGTGTGGCCGATGCTCCGTCGAACAATTGGGTATATCGGGTGCTGCCTCGGCAGGCCTGGCCCTATGCGCAGCTCGCCCGCTGGGACCGGCCGATCGGCTGGCAGCTTCTCATGTGGCCCTGCTTCTGGTCGGCGGCGCTGGCGGCCAATGCGGCGGCAAATCTCGGCACCTTTTCGCCTGGCCTGCTCATCTGGCACCTGATCCTGTTTTTCATCGGCTCGGTCGCCATGCGAGGGGCCGGCTGCACCTACAACGATCTGGTCGACCACAGAATAGACATGGAGGTCGAGCGCACCCGCTCGCGGCCGCTGCCGTCCGGCAGGGCGTCGCGTTTCGGCGCGAAAATCTTCATCCTTGTGCAGGCGATTGTCGGCCTGCTCGTCCTCATCCAGTTCAACGGCTTTTCGATCCTGCTCGGCATCGCGTCGCTAGTGGTGGTGGCAATCTATCCCTTCGCCAAGCGCTTTACCGACTGGCCGCAATTCTTCCTGGGTCTGGCCTTCTCCTGGGGGGCGCTCATGGGTTGGGCAGCGGTATTCGGCGGCCTGTCCTGGGCGGCGATCTGGCTTTATCTGGCGGCGGTCGCCTGGACGATCGGTTACGACACGATCTATGCACACCAGGACAAGGAAGATGACGAACTCGTCGGCGTGCGCTCGACGGCGCGCCTGTTCGGAGACGATACGAAGGCCTGGCTGATCGGCCTTTACGGCCTGACACTGCTGTTCATGATCCTGGCCTTCGTTTCAGCGGGCGCAGGCCTGATGGCCTATCTCGGCCTTCTTGTCGCGGCCGGCATGTTCGCCCGGCAGATCGTCGTGCTTGATATCGAGGACGGGGACCAGTGCCTCAGGCTCTTCAAGTCGAACCACCATGTGGGGGCGATCCTGTTTGCCGGTCTGGTGTTGGCGCTGGTTATTTAATGGAAAAGCCCGATCGGCTGTGATCGGGCTTCCATCGGGCGTTTCAGCGCTCCATTCTGGAGCGGCTGGAAACGCTCACTATCGCGCGGGGCGGTGGACAAAGGGACAAACAAAGCCCTAGCGGCGCGCGATAATCTCCTTACCTTCGATCTTCATCGTGACACCCAGGCTGCCGGTGGTACGGCGCACCAGGAAGCGGGGGCGGCGGGCGGCGAAATAGGAATGGCGGCGGCGCGGCTTGGTGGCGCTGGATCGTACGTCGCCGATGTGGTTTTCCAGCGGACGGGCGATGCCGTCGGCTTCGACCATCAGCATGGGAATGCGGAAAGCATCCGACCAGGAGCGCCAGTCTGCGGCGATATCGCAGAGGTCGTGGGCCACCAGAAGCGGGATGCAGAGATCCGGATCTTCGTGATGCAGTTCCAGCGTCACGGTCACTTCGCCGTCGCCATGATCGATGGCGCGGGCGGCGACACCCTTGAAGGCGCGGGCCGGAAGAGCGAAGGACAGCGGCAGGCCGCTGGCGGGAAGGATCTTGCGCAGCACGGCGCCGCGCTCGTCGATGGTGATGGTGACATCTCCTGATGTCTCGCGCAGCGCATAGGTAACCTGCTGCGGGAAACGAGACGGATCGAGCCTCAATGTCGACCCTGCCCAGACGGGCTTCAGAACAGTGTTGGTCATCGTTATGCTACCCTTGTTTTACCTGAGAGCCGTTCCGGTTTCCCGGCTTGCGTTCTCTGCGGGACTTTTGTCCTCTGATAGCTGAAGCATAGGGCGGGCATGTTCGAGACAGCTTAAAAATCGCGGTTAAGGAAAGTTTGCCTGATCGAATGGTTAGCAAAACCACCCGGGTTTGGGTTTCCGGAAGGTGAATCGGCCTGAAAAAATGCAGTCCGGCCAAGGGCTTGGTAATATCGGCACAGGTCTGAAAAGCCCCGGGCAAGGTGAGTGGGTGATGCTTGCGAAAGCATCATTCCGACTCGTGGGGCCGCCCGTCCATGGTATCGACCTATCTCACCTTCGATCTCGTCAACCGAGATATTCAGAAAAGCCTGAAGCAGGTCTCGAGCCAGACGACCGTGGCCAACGACAGCAAATATTATCAGGACAACATCGGCAAGGTGAAGAGCGTCGACGAGTTCCTCGACAACTATCGCCTCTTCTCCTTCGCCATGAAGGCCCATGGCCTGGAGGACATGATCTACGCCAAGGCGTTCATGAAGCAGGTTCTGGAAAGCGACCTTTCCGACGACAACAGCTTCGCGAACCGCCTGACGGACGATCGCTACAGCAATTTCGCATCCGCCTTCAATTTCGGCGCCGCGTCGGCCGATGCCGCCACTGCGCAGTCCAACGGCCAGATGGACAAGCTGCTCGACACCTATGACCAGACGATTGCCGCGCAGAACGACGAGATCGAAGAGAGCAACCGCTACTTCAAGGTGATGTTCGGCCCACCCGGCCTGCTCAAGAACGTCGACCAGTTCCTTCAGAACGAAGACTTGCGCCAGTTCGTCTTCACGGCTTATGGCATCGACCAGAAGTATTTCGACTTCAACAAGCTCAAGGGCGTGTTGACCAGCGATCCGAACGACCCGAACAGCTACTACCAGCAGAACTATGGCAGTACGGTCGACGAATACACCACGGACCTGACCGAATATAACGAACTCGGTGAGCGCAAGAAGCTGCTCACCAACATCGGCACCCTGACGGATTCGGTCCAGCTCGGCCAGGAAAAGAAGACGGCGCTGACGCAGCAGAGGGACGCCAAGCAGGCGGATCTTGATGCTGGCAATGGCGACGCTGTCCAGCTCCAGAAGGATATCGATGCTCTCAACAAGACCATCCAGGATACGGACGACCTGATTACGAAGGATCAGGCCAGCCTTACGACCGCACAGACCCGTGTCGACGAGCTGAACGGCCGCCTGGTGCCGGTAGCCGACGCGGACGCGCGGATGGTGGAACTGGACAAGGGCCTGAGCGGCGGCGCGCAGACCGAGATCAACGACCTCAACGAGCGCCAGACGCTGTCCACCCAGATTCCGACCTATCAGCAGGCGATCGCCGCGGGGCAGGCCAAGAAGACGGAGCTGGAAAACAGTATCGCCGGCTGGCAGGCAGAGATCGATGCCGGCGGTGACGCATCCGTCCTGCAGCCGAAGATCGATGAAGCACAGGTGAGCCTCGACGACATCAACGATGCGCTGCCGACGACCCAGCAGGCTCTTGCCGATGCGCAGGCCCGCTATGACGTGCTGAACGCTCACCTGGTGTCACTCTCTCAGGCATCCACCCGCCTGAGGGAACTGCAGGCGAAGATGCAGCAGAAAACCAACGACATGTCTTATATCGGCGTCATGAAGTCGTTGATGACGGATTTCCAGTTCAATACCGATGGCACAGTTCCCGCCACCGGCGCCCTGACGGCGGATAAGATGCAGGAGATCACCAAGGGCTTCTTCAACAAGCAGACGAAGCTCACGCATGCCGAGGCGATGTTCAACCAGGAATATTTCGAGAAGAAGGCCAAGACGGCCACGACCTTCAAGGACCTGACGGACGATCCGCGCATTCTTCAATACCTGAAGACCGCCTTCAATCTCGACAAGGCAACGGTCGTCAAATCGACCATCGAAA
Source organism: Neorhizobium populisoli (assembly GCF_019430945.1). Taxonomy (GTDB): domain Bacteria; phylum Pseudomonadota; class Alphaproteobacteria; order Rhizobiales; family Rhizobiaceae; genus Neorhizobium; species Neorhizobium populisoli. The sequence goes on from NZ_JAHYCB010000002.1 coordinate 338,357, forward strand.
GCATCCTGACGACCGACCTTACCGATCCCAACAACTACATCGTCAAATTCGGCAACAACAGTCCGGACTATCTGGCGCTCAACAAGGCCTTCAATTTCAATACGGATGGCACCGTCAAGGCCGGCGGCATCCAGGACTCGCTGCAGGTCAGTACCAGCCGCAACAACTATATGAGCCGCTGGGACGACAAGCAGGAAACCCAGCACACCAAGGACGTCAAGTTCTACAAGATCGATATCGCGCAGATCAAAACGCTCGATGAATTCCTCGGAACCGAAGCTCAGACGAGCTATGAGTTTGCACTGGAAGCGGTGGGCATCGATCCTTCCACCGTCTCGAAGATCACCATCAAGAACGCCCTGAAAAGCGATCTTTCCGATCCGAACAGCTATATCTACAAGCTGAAGGACGAGCGCATCCTGTCGCTTGCCAAGCTCTTCAACTTCGGTACGGACGGCAAGGTCGCGACGCCGGTCCTGGCTCAGTCCAATTCGACGATCACCAACGTCGCCAAGGACTATATTCTTCGCCAGACCCGCTTCCTGAAAGGTGACGAACTGGACGCCGCCAAGAAAAAGGCGAGCGACGAGGCGAAATATTATACCGATACGATGCAGAAGATCGACACGCGCGATGCTCTGCTGAAAGATCGCAAGCTCATGGATATCCTGCTGACGTCAAAGGGCATCGACCCGAAGTCAGTCACCGACGATTTCCTGAAAAAGGCTTTCACCTCCGATATCAGCGACCCGACGAGCTTCATAAATACGCAGGCCGACAAGCGCTTCGCGCAGATCGTCGGCACCTTCAACTTCACCGAAAAGGGCGATATCGATCGCAGCGTCGGAAACCTGGCCCAGAACGGCGGCGAAGTCGCGGCGACCCAGGCCAATTACGTGCAGCAGCTTCTGGAAGCACAGGAGGGCGAGGAAAACAACGGTGTCCGCCTGGCGCTTTATTTCCAGCGCATGGCCGACACGATCACCGACCCCTATGTCATCCTCGGTGACGAGGCGCTGATGGAGTTCTTCCGCGTCACTTACCAGCTGCCAAGCGAAATCGGCAACATGGACGTCGACCAGCAGGCCAAGCTGGTGAAGAAGAAGCTCAATCTGGAAGAACTGGCGGATCCGGAAAAGCTGAAGAAGCTGATCCAGCGCTTCACCATCATGTACGACATCGAGAATGCAACGGTGAACTCACCGGCGCTGGACATCATGAACAGCAACGGCGGCGGCGTCAGCGCCGATACGCTCTGGGCGTTGTCGCAGCTCAAGGTCGGCTAAGCCCAAGGTTCGTTTGGGGGCCGCCTCAGGTGTCGTCGGCTTTGCCGAGCGGCTGGAAATTGGGGTCCGTATTGGCAACCAGCCAGTCGAGATCGGCGCTCATGGCGTTACGGCTTGCCTCCTCCATGCGCCGGTAGCGCGACAGAAGCTCCCGCCCGAATTCCGTCAGGCCCGCGCCGCCGCCGCTTTTTCCCCCGTGGCGGGTGAAGATCGACGGTTCGCGGAACATCCGGTTGATCTCGTCTGCCAGCAGCCAGGCGCGGCGATAGGACATGCCGATCGCCGCCCCGCCCGCCCGGATCGAGCCGTGTTCGGCGATCAGCTCCAGAAGCTGCGCCTTGCCGGGGCCGAGGCGCACGCCGTTGTCGAGATCAATGCGGATCGTCGTGCGGGGAGATTGGCTCATCAGAGGCCCGCTCCAGGGATCGCCACCACCTTGCCGGGGTTCATGATTCCGGCCGGATCGAAGGCCTGCTTGATGCGACGCATCAGGTCCATTTCGATCGGCGTGCGGATATCCGCCAGCTCGTCGCGCTTCAATTGGCCGATGCCGTGTTCGGCGGAAATCGAACCGCCGAAGGAGATCGCCAGCGGATGGACGATCGCGTTGACCTCCCTCCAGCGGGCGAGATAGGCCGCCTTGTCGGCCCCCATATCGGCAGTGACCGGCTGGGAAATGTTGTAGTGGATATTGCCGTCGCCCAGATGGCCGAAGGCGCAGATGCGGGCGCCGGGGATCGCTTCCAATACCGCCTTGTCGGCCGCCGCCATGAAGGCCGGCACCTTGGAGACGGGCACGGAAATATCGTGCTTGATCGAGCCGCCTTCCGGCTTCTGCGCATCCGACATGCTTTCGCGCATGTTCCACAATGCCCGCTGCTGCTGCAGGGAAGAGGCAATCACTGCATCCTGGATCAGGCCGTTTTCGAAACCCTGCTCCAAAAGCGACTGGATCATCGCCTCGGCCGTCTCTGCGGAATCTGACGTGGAGATGTCGATCAGCGTGTACCAGGCATGCGGCCCTTCCAGCGGATCGCGAACGCCGTCCGTATGACGCACGGTGAATTCGACGCCGATGCGCGGCATCAGTTCGAAGCCAGTCAGCGCTGTGCCGCAGAGATTGGATGCCAATTCGAACAGCTTCAGCGCATCCTCGGTCGAATTCAGCCCCGCCATCGCCACCTGGTGGCCGACCGGCTGCGGGAAAAGTTTCAGCACCGCGCCGGTAATGATGCCGAGGGTGCCTTCCGCGCCGATGAACAGGTCGCGCAGGTCGTAACCGGTATTGTCCTTCTTGAGACGGCGCAGGCCATCCCAGATTTCTCCCGTCGGCAGCACGACTTCAAGACCGAGGCAGAGCTGGCGCATGTTTCCGTAGGCCAGCACAGCGGTGCCGCCGGCATTGGTGGAAAGATTGCCACCGATGCGGCAGGAGCCTTCCGAGCCGAGCGACAGCGGGAAGAGCCGGTTTACTGCTTCCGCCGCCTTGTGGACGTCGGCCAGGATCGCGCCGCCATCCGCCACCAGAACATTGGCGACCGGGTCGACATCGCGGATGCGGTTCATGCGTTCCAGCGACAGGATGATATCATGGCCGCCGGTGCGCGGTGTCTGGCCGCCCACCATGCCGGTATTGCCCGTCTGCGGCACGATCGGCGTGCCGGTCTCGCTGGCAAGCTTCATGATCGCCGCGACTTCCGCCGTCGAACCCGGCTTCAGGAGCATGGGGGAGGAGCCCTTGTAGAGCCCGCGACCTTCCACCAGATGCGGCGCGAGATCCTTCGGGTCCGTCAAGACGTGATTGGCGCCGACGATCGCCGCGAAACGATCGAGAAGTTCGGGTTTCGGTCCGGAAATATCCATCGGCGTTTCCTTCTTTATGGTTTGTCCCGGCTATTCCCGCGGCGCTGCGGCGCGGGCCAGCCGGTCGTTGATCGCCTCGCCGAGCCCGTGATCGGGTATCGGGGAGACGGCAATACGGGTAGCACCGGTGGCATCGGCGCGCTTCAGGTAATCGAACAGGTTCGAGGCCGCTTCCGCAAGGTCTCCAGAGGGGCTGAGGTCGAAAACTGCTGCAGAATGTTCGATCCCCTTCGGGGATCTCGAACCGAAATTGATCAGCGCCTCGCCGGCCTCGATGTGATCGGCGTTGAGACGCACCGCTGCACCCGGCGCATAATGCGAGGCAAGCATGCCCGGCGCCTCGATGATTGCCGCCGGACCTTCCGGTCGGATGACCGTCAGCCCTGTCGCCTTCTCGATTTCCTCCGCCGCCACGCCGCCCGGCCGCAGGAGACGGATCGCGCCGTCCTCGACGCGAACGATAGTGGACTCGACCCCGACCGGAGCCGAGCCGCCGTCGAGGATCAGTTTCAGCTTTTCGCCAAGATCGTCGGCGACATGTTGCGCGCTGGTCGGGCTGACCTTGCCGGATGTATTGGCGCTCGGCGCCGCCAGCGGCTTGCCAAAGGCGCGGATAAGCTCCGACGCAAAACCTTTGGGCAGCCGGATGCCGACCGTATCGAGCCCGGCTGTCGCCAGTGAGTGGATACCGCTCTCGGCCTTCAGCGGCAGGATGATCGTCAGCGGTCCGGGCCAGAAGAGTTCCGCGAGTTTCCGCGAAATCGGATCGAAGACCGCATAATGCTCCGCCATCTCAAGGTCGGCCATATGGCAGATCAGCGGATTGAAGCGCGGCCGTCCCTTGGTCTCATAGATGCGGGTGATTGCCACCGGGTTCGTCGCATCCGCCGCCAGCCCATAGACCGTCTCGGTCGGAATCGCGATCGGAAACCCCTCGCCAAGCACGTCGGACGCGCGGCGCAGGGCAATATCGTGATCGCGGGTGATGTCGATGATGGTGGCGGTCATGTCGGTCAGTCCATAACGCGGACGGACCCGTCTTCAAAGCTTTTTGATGATCTCGCGCAGCGTATCGTTCGAGGCGCCGAGCAGCAGCACGTTCTTGATCGCTTCCAAAGGATCGCTGGTCTGGAACAGCAGGCCGTTCTTGCGCAGCGACCGGTTGATCTTGAGCGGTTCGCCTTTTTCGCGTTCCACGGCAACGGCGAAATACATGCGCGAATAATTGGCGCTGATCCGCTCGAAGAACTTTTCGTCCTCGCCGATCTCGGAAAAGAAGTTGGCGATATAGAAGGACCAGCTGACCGGAATACGCTTGCCGATCATGCTTTTCGCCGCCGTCACATGACAGTAGCCGAGATGCGGCCGCTCATCGAGCGTCTTGTGGAAGACGATTTTCGGAAACTGGATCGACCGGTGGAAGGAATTGATCCGCTCGTGGCTCTTTTCCCCGGCCGCTTCCAGCCGCTTGCCGGTGCGCTCGGCAACTTCATTATGGGTAAGGTAACGGCGCTCTTCCGGAAGCCAGACCGGACTGTAACGGGCGATGCGCCCGGTGCGCAGGAATTCAGAATGGGCGGCGAGCTTGGACACCACCGGTGCCGGAGGCTTCGGCGGCGGGGTCTCGAAATAGCGGATCTTTGCCTTTTCCTGCACGGCAGCTGCGCTCCCATGGATGGCGCGAGTATGAGATTTCATCCCTTAATGAATGGTTTCCCTTTTGCGAGGCTGGAGGCTTGTTCACGCGTCGTTGAACTCCCGTCGCCATTGCGGCTTCCGATGTCGCAATGTCGCCTATGCGACACGCCGGGCGGATGATTATATCCTCTTCAAGCTCAAGGTGCCGCCCTGCTAGGGAGGGTGGAGAATTGGGAAGCCGGCGAGGGCCTCAAAACCTTTATCCGGCGCTGCCCCCGCAACGGTGGTGGAGTTCAAAGGTCTGGCGAATGCCACTGGGAAAGAGCCGCAAAGGCCGCCCGGGAAGGTGCCGGATCGGTTCCCGCAAGGGAACGGCTCCTCAGCCCGGAAACCAGCCTTGGGACATATGTTTGACCGATCGCGGCGGGCGTTCGGGGCAGGGAAGCAGGCGGGCGAAATCCGTCCATGCTTTTCCGTGTCCTTCCCGCGGAGATTTTCGACGAGGAAGGCAATGATGGAATTCCGCAACCAGGTCCTGCGACAGCTCAAGAACCGCCGCGAAGGCTTCAGCCTCGAACAGCCGTTCTATACCGATCCCGAATATTTCAAGCTCGACATGCAGATGATCTGGTATCGCGACTGGCTGTTCGTCGGCCACGATTGCGAACTGCCGAAGAAGGGCGCCTATTTCACCCTGCAGATCAGCGACTATCCGGTCGTCGTCGTGCGCGGCAAGGACGACCAGATCCGCGCGCTGCACAATACCTGTCGCCATCGCGGCAGCCGCGTCTGCACCAAGGAACACGGTTCTGCGGTCCGTCTCGTCTGTCCCTATCACCAGTGGACCTACGAGCTCGACGGCTCGCTGCTCGTCGGCCGCCAGATGGGCGCCGATTTCGACAAGAGCCAGTTCGGCATGAAGAAGGTCCATTGCGAAAGCGTCGGTGGCTATATCTTCATCTGCCTCGCCAACGAAGCGCCGGATTTCGCGCCGGTGCGCGCCGCGATCGAGCCCTATATGAAGCCGCATCGCCTGTCGGAGGCCAAGGTCGCCCACCAGTCGACGATCATCGAAAAGGGCAACTGGAAGCTCGTCTGGGAAAACAACCGCGAATGCTACCACTGCGCCGGCAACCATCCGGAGCTTTGCCGCACCTTCCCGGAAGCCCCGAGCGTCACCGGCGTTGCCGGCGCGATCGACGATCCCGTCATTCTCGAACACTGGCAGCGCTGCGAGGCGGCCAATTTGCCGAGCGAGTTCAACATGTCGCCGGACGGCCAGTTCCGTGTGGCTCGCATGCCGCTGATCGAAGGCGCCGAAAGCTACACCATGTCCGGCCGCAATGCGGTGTCGCGGAAACTTTCGGACGACGTGACGATCGATGGCATCGGCACCATGCTGCTCTTCCATTACCCGACCACCTGGAACCACATGCTCGGCGACCACGCGATTTCCTTTCGCGTCACGCCGATCGGTCCGGAAGAAACGGCCGTCACCACCAAATGGCTGGTTCACAAGGATGCGGTCGAGGGCGTCGATTACAATCTCGAAGAACTGACCCACGTCTGGAACATGACCAACGACCAGGACCGCCAGATCGTCGAGGAAAACGCTTTCGGCATCCGCTCGCCGGCCTATGAGCCCGGCCCCTATTCGGCAATGCATGAAGGCGGCGTCATGCAGTTCGTCGAGTGGTATTCGAACTTCATGGTCGGCCGTCTCCAGGGCGAACAGGCCAAGCTTTCCGTGGTCGCCTGATCCGGTTCACATCCTCCGACCCGGTCGCTTATTCGTGATCGACCGGGTCTGGAAAAGACGGAACTAAGCCTCCCTTACCATGTTGTTTTCTCGACAGAACAAGAAGAGGAAACATCAGGATGACCAATCTCCGTCTGCGCGTCACGGCCATGGCCGTCGCGCTCGCATCCACCTTCACGACCTTCGTACCAGCGCAGGCTTTTCAAGTGCCCGTACCTTCCGGCATATCGACGGCAAGCCCCGTGACCGATGTCCAGTACCGCCGCGATCGCGAGTGGCGGCGTGACCGTGGTGGCTACTATAACGGCCATCGTGGCTTTCGCGACCGACGCCCGGGTTATCGTTATCACAACGGGTTCTGGTTCCCGCTGGCGGCATTTGGCGCAGGCGCACTGATCGGCGGCGCCATCCAGTCCAGCCGGCCGGCAAGCGGCCACGTCGCCTGGTGTGAAAGCCGCTACCGCACCTATCGCGCGTCCGACAATACTTATGTCGCGAGCGGTGGCGTGCGTCGCACCTGCGTTTCGCCGCGTTGAGGCGGTGAATAAACCAGGAAATCGCGAAATCGGCCGGGCATCTGCCCGGTCGTTTTCGTTTGTGTTATCAAGCGTGCATTCAGCATGATTTTTCTACCAAGGATGCGAAATGGCCGGCTTTGCGTTAATCGCAGGCCATAGGCTTCGTTCACCGGAGCTGGGGAAACAGATCGAGGGATTGGAGATTTCAATGACGTTGATGAAGAAGATCGCGGTTGCGGGGATCGCCGCTGCCGTTCTGGCCGGCTCGCTTCTGCCGGCTGAGGCCATGCCGCGCGTTGCCGCGCCGGCACCCGGCATCGATACCACCTCGGATGTGGTCACGGTGCAGTATCGCCGCCGCCATGGTGGCGACTGGTATAACGGCCATCGCGGCTACCGCGACCGCCGCGCCGGTTACCGTCACTATAACGGTTACTGGTTCCCGCTGGCTGCCTTCGGTGCTGGGGCGCTGATCGGCGGTGCGCTGGCCGCACCGGATTACGAGCCCGAACCCCAATACGTGGAACCGGCTCCCCGCTACGTCGCCCCGGCTCCGCGATATGTGGAGCGCAGCGATATCAATCCGCGCCATTACGAATGGTGCTACGACCGCTACCGGTCCTACGATTCCGCCTCCAACACGTTCCAGCCGAATTACGGCCCGCGCCAGACCTGCCTTTCGCCCTATTATTGAGCGGGAACGCATGGAATTGAAAAAGCCGTCCGGTCATGCCAGGCGGCTTTTTCGTTTGGCCTCAAATAATGCCGGCGCGTTTTAGCAACCACCAGGCCGCAAGCACGGAAAGCACGATCAGGCCGAAAGCATAGGCCGTCCCGCCGTTGCCGCCCTCCGCCGCAAAGGGCAGGGAGGATGTGTTCATTCCGAAAAAGCCGGTGATCAATGTCGGCGGCAGCATGAAGGCGGTCATGATCGACAGGATGTAGAGATGCCGGTTGGTCTCCGAAGACTGCTTGGAGTCTATTTCTTCATGCAGCAGCCGGGCACGCTCCTGCAGCGCATAGACGTCGTGATCCACCGATTCCAGCCGGCCGACCAGCCGAGATGCCGCATCGTCGAAACCCGGCGGCATCTCGTCGTCATCAGCCGCCGCTGCCCGGCGCATCAGCGTCAGTACGGTGCGCAGATGCCGGTGCAGCCGCACTACCGTGCGCCGCACGGGGGCGAGGCGGCGCCGCTCGTCGCGCGGAGCATTGTCGTAGACAAAATCCTCGATCAGGTTCAGCTCTTCCGTCAGCTCCATGACCAGCGAGATCAGCGTCCGCTGGAATTCCGCGACGATCGTCTCGAACACGTCGATCGGTTTGCCGTAGCGCGAAGCGTTCTTCTCGATCGCCGCGCGCACCCGGTCGACGGAGCGCAGCGGCTGCAGCCTTGTGGTGATGATCACCCTGTCGGACACGAAGAAATGCAGCCAGCCGATATCGCGCGTGTCGCTGTCAAAATCCCGCTGGAAATCCACCAGCGTGCCATAGATCAACTGCTCGTCGAGCGTTACCGCCGCATGAGTGTCATGGGTGGTGAGCGCGGCCGCGGCCGGTGGCGTGATGCCGGGAAAATTCTCCAGAAACGGCGTGACGCGCGTATCAGCGAGGTTGAGATGCAGCCAGACGAATCCGTCCTTCACATCGAGATCACGCCGCTCGACCTCAAGCGGCAGGCGCGTACAGGGAGAGGCGCCCGGATGGAAATGATAGGCCCAGACGAGACCGGGAACGGCGGGGGTGAGGATCGACATGGGGGAGGATTCCGGGAGCATGTGACAATCCATAGGCCTTTTGTGTGACGCAAGTTTCAACACGATTCTCTAAATCGCCAAGAGGACAATGGGAAGCAGATCGTAGAATGATTGACTTTTACGTTTACGTTTACGTAAAAAGATATGCGGAGCGTGCGTGAGCCGAAGAATCGGTTAGCATGCAGGTAGAACGGCAAACGCCGGCAATGAAGCGTCTGGGAGGAGCATCATGTACAAGGCACCGGTCGAGGAAATCGCCTTCACCCTCAATCATGTGGCAGGTCTCGCGGAAGCACTGGAGATCGGCCGTTTTGGCGATCTGAGCGCCGATCTTGTCGATGCGATCCTGGAAGAGGCCGGCCGTTTCGCCGGCAACGAGATGGCGCCGCTCGGTGAGACGGGCGACAGGCAAGGCGCGCGGCTGACGGATGGCGAAGTGAAGACGCCGGACGGCTGGCCAGAGCTTTATCGCCATTGGCGCGAAGGCGGCTGGAACGGGTTGACTGCGCCGGAAGAATTCGGCGGCCAAAAACTGCCGCATATGCTGAATGTCGCAGCGCTGGAAATGTGGAACTCCGCCTCCATGGCGTTTGCGCTGGCCCCGACGCTCACCATGGGCGCGATCGAGGCGCTGGTCGCGCATGGCAGCGACGCGCTGAAAGCAAAATACCTTGAAAAACTGGTGTCCGGCGAATGGACCGGCACGATGAACCTCACCGAGCCGCATGCCGGCTCGGATCTCGGCGTCCTGAAATCCCGCGCCGAGCGTGCCGAAAACGGCACCTACCGCATCTTCGGCCAGAAGATCTTCATCACCTGGGGCGAGCACGACGCGGCCGACAATATCATCCATCTGGTACTGGCCCGCCTGCCGGATGCGCCCGTCGGCACGCGCGGCATCTCGCTATTCCTCGTGCCGAAATTTCTGGTGAATGACGACGGGTCGCTGGGCGCTCGCAACGACGTGTTCTGCCATTCGATCGAACACAAGCTCGGCATTCATGGTTCGCCGACCTGCACGATGATCTATGGCGACGGCAAGTTCGGAGAGGAAAAGGGTGCGATCGGCTGGTTGGTCGGCGAGGAGAACAAGGGCCTTGCCTGCATGTTCACCATGATGAACAATGCCCGTCTCGCCGTTGGCATGCAGGGTGTAGCGATCGCCGAGGCGGCCACGCAGAAGGCGGTCGCCTATGCGAAGGAGCGCACTCAGGGCAAGGCGCCCGGCTGGTCGGGCACTGGAATGAGCCCGATCATCGAACACCCGGATGTCGCCCGCACGCTGATCACCATGAAGGCGCTGACCCAGGGCGCCCGCGCCATTTGTTATGCTTGCGCCCATGCGATCGACATGTCGCATCATACGGAAGGCGACGAGGCCCGCCACTGGACGGAACGCGCAGCACTGCTGACCCCGATCGCCAAATCCTTCGCGACCGATATCGGTGTCGATGTCGCCTCGCTCGGCATCCAGGTACATGGCGGCATGGGTTTCATCGAGGAGACGGGTGCGGCCCGTTACCTCCGCGATGCCCGTATCGCGCCGATCTACGAAGGCACCAACGGCATCCAGGCGATCGACCTTGTAGTCCGAAAACTGCCGCTCTCTTCCGGCAATCAGGTGAAGGGTTTTATCGGTGAGCTGAAACAGGTGGCCGACGAGGTTGCAGCCTCCAATAACCCGGCTTTCGGTGAAACCGCCGACCGGCTGAAGGCGGCGATTGCCGCGCTGGAAACCGCCACGAACTGGCTGCTCGAAGCCCAGACCGCCGGCCGCGCTTCCGATGCATTGGCGGGTGCCACGCCCTATCAGCGGCTGTTCGGCCTCGTGCTAACCGGCATCTATCTAGCCAAGGGCGGGCTCGTCTCAGTCGATAACGGCATGGGCGACCAGCGCGCCACGCTCTGCCGCTTCATGGCGGAAAACCTGCTGGCCGAAACCTCGGCTTTGAAGGATCGCGTCACGTCCGGTGCCGCGAGCCTCGAAGCCGCCCGCGCCATCCTCGCCTGAAGGAGCCTTTCGTGAGCGACAACCACATTCTCGTCGAGCGTCCGGAAGCCCAACCGGGCCTGATGGTCATCCGCTTCAACCGGCCGGAAAAGAAGAACGCCATCACCTCGGCCATGTACAACCGCATGACCGCGGCTCTGGAAGAGGCCAATGGCGACGATGCCATCCGCGCCGTCGCCTTCCTCGGCACCGAAGGCTGCTTTTCGGCCGGCAACGACATGGGCGATTTCCTGAGCTACGCCATGTCCGGCTCGAGGGAAGCGCCCGCCGCCGCCGTCTTCATCAAGGCGCTGGCGCTTGCCGAAAAGCCGCTGGTCTCCGGTGTCGATGGTCTGGCGATCGGTATCGGCACCACGCTCAACCTGCATTGCGACATGACCATCGCCTCAGCCCGCAGCCAGTTCAAGACGCCCTTCGTCGATCTCGCTCTGGTTCCGGAAGCCGCGTCCAGCCTGCTGGCGCCAAAGATCATGGGCCATCAACGTGCCTTTGCCATGCTGGTGGCGGGTGAGGGGTTTTCGGCCGAAGCGGCGCTTGAGGCCGGTGTGATCTGGAAGATCGTCGCTCCCGAAGCGGTGGAGGCGGAGACGCTGATGCTTGCCGCAAGCCTCGCCAGGAAACCGCCGCAGGCCCTGAAGATCGCCCGCGATCTGGTGCGCGGCCCGCGCGATGCGGTGTTGGCCCGCATGGACGAGGAACTCGTGCATTTCTCCGCACAGCTGAAAAGCGCCGAGGCGCGTGCCGCGTTCGAAGCCTTCATGCGGCGTTAACGCGGCCCTAACACTAGTTTTGAAGATTGCCGCTTCCCCGTCTTTTTTCGGGGCAGGGACAGGATTAGATGTTGCTCAAACGAGGAGGTATCCCGATGCGCAATATTCTGACGCTTACCGCTGTCCTGCTGCTTTCCTGCACCGCCGCATCCGCCGGTGGGTTCTCGACCGGCGCCCCTGATGCGCCGATGAGCCTCATCCAGTATGGCGGCAATACCAAATCCCGCACGGACGACCGCCAGCCGCGCCCGCAGCGTTATATCTGCGTCGTCCAGCCGGCCCAGAGCGACAACCGCAACCGCCCCTATGTCTGCCGCGCCAGCGCCGGCCGCGTCGGCGGCAGCTGCCGTTGCGACAACGTCACCGGCAGCGGCAGGCTTGATCTGGACGACTGAGGTTGCTCACTTCTCCAAAAGCGCCACCGCTTCCACATGCGGAGACCAGAGGAACTGGTCGATAGGCGTCACGGATTTGATCCGGTAACCGGCATCGACGAGGATGCGCAGGTCGCGCGCCAGCGTTGTCGGATTGCAGCTCACCGCCACAACGGTCTTTACCGTCGAACGGGCCAGTTCCTTCATCTGCTCCTCGGCGCCGGCGCGCGGTGGGTCGAAGACGACGGCATCGTAGTTCTTCAGCTCCGACACCATCATCGGCCGGCGGAACAGATCGCGTTTTTCGACCGTCACCGGCTTCAGGCCCTGCGTGTTGCGGGCGGCGAAATCCAGCGCCTTCACCGCCTTGTCCTCGCCTTCGACCGCATGCACCTTGGCCTTGCGCGCCAGCCTCAGCGAAAACGTGCCGGAACCGGCAAACAGGTCGATGACCCGCTTCGCCTTGCCGACATGCGCCAGAACCAGCTCGGCCATCGCGTCTTCCGCCGGTTTGGTCGCCTGCGTGAAGCCGCCGGCCGGCGGCGAAACCCGCACGCCGCCGAAATCGATGATCGGTTTTTGCGGCTCGATGACGATCTCGCCATTCACCGAAACCCGGGCGATACCGCGCATGGCGAGCACCGTCTCGGTAACGGCGCGGCGCTGCTTGTCGGAAAGTTTCAGGCCTTCCGCGGCGATATCGAGACCGGAAAGCGTCTCCAGCACGCTGAGGCGGAAGACCTCCGCGCCGGATGCGAGAGCCGCGCCGATCGCCCGGATGGCGTCAAGCCGCGCCACGATGCCGGGCGCGGCGATCGGACATTCCTCGATCGAGACGATATGGTTGGTCTCGGCACGGTTGAAGCCGAGCAGGAATTCCTTTTCCGTCTTGCGGGCGGAAAACACCGTGCGCCGCCGTTCGCCCGGATGGCAGGCGATCAGCTCATTCACGTCCGGCGTCAGGCCCTTGGCCTTCAGCGCATCGATGATCAATTCCCGCTTGAAGGCGCGATAAGGCGCGTCGGCCAGATGCTGCAGCGAACAGCCACCGCAGGCATCGCTGTCCGGTCCGAAATGGCGGCAAGCCGGCTCGACGCGATGGGGCGACAGGTTGGACGTCGACATGACGGTGCCGTGATCGCCGTTGCGGGCGATTGCCAGCACTTCGCCGGGCAGCGCATAGGGCACGTAGACCGGACCATCCTCGCCATTGGCGATGCCGTGCCCCTGTGCGCCGAGCCGGTTGATCGTAACGGTGACTGTGCTCATTTGGGTGTCTCCGCTTTGCGCCCTGCAAGCAGGAATTCCTGGTTGCCGTCGCCGCCGGCGATCGGGGAGGGAATGAGGCCGAGGCTCGTCCAGCCCATGTCTTCGGTCAGCCAGCGCTCCAGTTCGGCGGCCACATCAGGCGCGCTGTCGGGATCGCGCAGCATGCCGCCCTTGCCGACCGCTTCGCGTCCGGCCTCGAACTGAGGTTTGACCAGCAATACGCATATGGCGTCGGGAAGCGCCATATCCAGCGCGGGCGGCAGCGCCAGCTTCAGCGAGATGAACGAGACGTCCGAGACGATGAAGTCGATCTCTTCGCCGTTCAGGTCGTCCTCGGTCATGCCGCGGGCATTCAGCCCCTCGATATTGGTCACGCGCGGGTCTTCGGCGATCCGCTCATGCATCTGGGCGTGACCGACATCGACGGCGGTGACATGTGCCGCGCCACGCTCGAGCAGGACTTCGGTAAAGCCGCCGGTCGAGGCGCCGACATCGAGACAGTTGCGGTCTGCCGGGTGTAGGCCGAAATGGTCGAGCGCGGCGATCAGCTTCAGCGCGGCGCGCGAGACATAGGCCTTGGCGGGATCGTCGATCTCGATCGCCGCGTTCGTGGCGACGACTTGGCCTGGCTTGGTGATGACCTGGCCGTTGACGGTCACGGTGCCGCGCGCAATCGCGTCGCGCGCCCGCGAGCGGCTGTCGAACAGGGAAAGCGTCACCAGAAGCTGGTCGAGACGCTGGGTTTCTTGGGGTTTTGACATGATGGCAGTCAATGCCTGCGAGAAAGGGCGGATGCAAGCCTTTCCTTGTGGCAAAGATCGTTCCTGCAGACGGCCGGTCTTCTTTCTTGCGTAAATCTTGGCTATCGTCCGGCCTCAACAAAGGGAGAGGCGAATGCGCGGGATACTTCTGGCTGGCGGTCTTGTGCTTTGCGCATCGCAGGCATTGGCAAACGATACGACGGCGGAACTGACGACCGGCGGGCTGATCTACGTTCAGACCAGCGATGTCAGCATGGAGGAGGAAAACCTCTATATTTCCCGCGAGGAAGTGCTGGTCGATTATGTCTTCCGCAATACAGGCGACAAGGAAATCGAAAGCGTTATCGCCTTCCCGATGCCCGATGTCGTGGGCGGTTCGATGAGCGACATTGCCTATGGCGATCCGGAGGCCGACAACTTTCTCGGATTTTCGGTGGTGCAGGACGGACGGCAGATCAAGCCGGAACTGCAGCAGCGGGTGATCGCCACCGGCGTCGACCGCACCGACGAGTTGCTGGCCCAGAAAGTGCCGTTGCTCCCCTATAGCGACAAGACGGCCGAAGCGCTGAAATCGCTGCCGGCGGACGTCAAGCAGCGCTGGATCGCCGAAGGGCTGATCTATGTGGACGGTTATGATGCCGGCAAGGGTTTGCAGGAAGATCTGCGCCCCACCTGGACACTGCGCTCCGCCTATTGGTGGAAGACGAAGTTCCCGGCCGGCAAGCCGGTCAAGGTCAGCCATCGCTACAAGCCGAGCGTCGGCGGCACGGTCGCCATGAGCTTCATCCAGAACGGCAAGCCCGCCTACGAATACAAGAGCTATGTCGAGCGTTACTGCGTCGACGACGCCTTCATGAAGACCGCCGCAAAACTGGAAGCCGCCGCCGGCAAGAGCGGCCCGAACTATACCGAACAGTGGGTTTCCTACGTGCTGACCACCGGCGCCAACTGGAGCGGCCCGATCTCCAAGTTCAAGCTGACAGTCGATAAGGGCAATGAAAAGGACTATGTCAGCTTCTGCGGCAGCGGTGTGAAGAAGGTCGGACCGACCACATTCGAAATGTCGGCGACGGATTTTAACCCGACGAAAGACCTTCACGTCCTGTTCTTGACGGCGGGTGATCAGTAACGTCGCTTCACGGTCCAATTCTTGAAGATTGAAGGAAACGTGATGCCGGGCTGCTTGTGACGCCCGGCTGAAAGCGCGATCTTCTGCGGCAGAAAATTCAAAGACTGCCGGGTACCCGCATGCCGCGTTCTGCCGCCGACCGCTACGATCTGCTGACGATCATTCTGCACTGGCTGATCGCAGCACTCATTGCGGGACTGTTGGTGCTCGGTTTCGTGATGACCCGTTCGTCGATCGATCCGGCTTTGAGTTTCTCGCTTTTCCAGTGGCACAAGTCCTTCGGCATGCTGGCGCTGCTGCTGGCGGCCGTGCGGCTGCTGCATTCGTGGCTTGTGGTGCGGGTAAAACCTACGGACGGCATGGGGCATGCCGAGCATCTGGCGGCAAGATCCATGCACCATGTCCTGCTTCTGCTCGCGGTCGCGGTGCCCCTGGCCGGTTGGCTGATCGCCTCGGTCTCGCCCCTGGAAATCCCCACTTTCGCATTCAACACCATCGTCATTCCGCACCTGCCGGTGCCGAAATCCGATGCCGCCGAAGCCTGGTGGACGACGGTCCATGCGGTTCTGGCCTATTCCACGCTGGCGCTGGTCCTGCTGCATTCGCTGGCCGCGCTTCATCATCACTACCATCGGCATGACGGCGTGCTGGCGAGGATGTTTCCCCGCCGGCACCGTTCCGCCGAAACCTCCATCCGTGAGTTGAAACCATGACCCAGAAATCCGTTCTCCTCGCAACCCTGCTTCTTTCCGCAGCCTTCCCGGCGGTCGGCCGATCGGCGGTCGAAGTTCCAAGCCTGAGTGCAGCGGCCGGCCGTTATGCGATCACGCCGAAGTCGAATATCGGCTTTGCCGTCGATCAGGTCGGCGGCGGCGGCATCAAGGGCCGGTTTGGCAAATTCTCCGGAACCTTCAATCTGAAGGCGGGCGATCTTGCCCATTCCATCGTCAATTTCGAACTGCAGCCGGAAAGCGTCAGCACCGGTCAGGATCGCGTCGACGCCTTCCTGCGCTCCGGCGCGGTTTTCGATACGAGCCATTTCGAGAAGATCACGTTCCGCTCCGAGCGAGTGGAGCAGACCGGCCCGGACAGCGCCCACGTCAGCGGCACCCTGACCGCCAAGGGACATAGCTCGCCCGAAAGTTTCGACGTGAAGCTGACATCCTTCGGTGACCGGTCGATCGCCTTCAACGTCAGCGGCAAGATTTTCCGCTCGCGTTATTCCATGGATGTGGGAACGCCGATCTATTCGAACGTCGTGCAGTTCGACATGATGATCGAGGGGCAACGCGACTGACCTTACGGCCGCAGCCATCAGCTGTCGCCGCTAGAACGCGATTGGCATGATCCGATAGCCGATTGGCATCGCCTGCCAGTGCGCAGGGTGCGTTCTGCCCATAGCTTGTGCTCATCAACCCCGAAGGAGCACATCATGACCAAGACCATCCTCATCACCGGCACATCCAGCGGCCTCGGCCGCGCCACCGCCAAGCTTTTCCAGGAAAAAGGCTGGAATGTCATCGCCACGATGCGTTCGCCGGAACAGGAAACGGAGCTGACGCAGCTCGACAACACGCTGGTGACCCGTCTGGACGTCCAGGATGCCGAGACGATCCGTTCGGCGGTGGAAGCGGGACTTGCACGGTTCGGCCGTATCGATGCCCTGGTCAACAATGCGGGTTACGGCGCCTACGGCCCGCTGGAAGCGACGCCGTTCGAAAAAATCCGCCGCCAGTTCGATGTCAACGTTCTCGGCTTGCTGGCCACGACACAGGCGGTTCTGCCGCATTTCCGCGCTAACCGCAGCGGCACCATCGTCAACGTGTCGTCGATCGGCGGCCGTATGGCTTTCCCCATGGGTACGCTCTATCACGGCACGAAATTTGCGGTGGAAGGCCTGTCGGAATCGCTGCAATACGAGCTGGCGCCGCTGGGCATCGCGGTCAAGCTCGTCGAGCCGGGCGGTATCAAGACCGATTTCGGCGGTCGCTCCTTCGATCTGACCAATGATGAAAGCATTGCCGAATATCAGCCGCTCATGCAGGCGCTGTTCGGTTTCTTCGGCCCGATGATGGAAAATGCGTCGGAGCCCGAGCAGATCGCCCAGGTCATCTATTCAGCCACGACTGACGGAACCGGCCAGCTTCGTTATGCGGCAGGCGCGGATGCAGTGCAGGTTCTTGGTCAACGGGCCGCCGTGGATGACGCCACGTTCTTTGCCGGCATGAGATCGCAGTTCGGGCTCTGATCATTCCCGTCGCTCCGTCTTGCCCACAGAGGCGGAGCGATGGACAACCGGCTTCTGCCGATTCTAAGGTCACTCATGCAAACCCTCACCTACGCTCTCGACACGACCTGGCGCATTCTCCTCGCGGACCTCGGGGTCTCGGCCGCCAATGTGCTGCGCCGCGCCGGACTTCCCGACGATTTGCTGCACCAGCCGTCCGTGCGGCTTGTGCCGGAGGACTATTATCGCCTTTGGAATGGCGCCGAGCAGGAGAAGGGCGATCCGCTCTTTGCGATAAGGGTCTGCGAAGCCGTCCGCAGCGAATCCTTTTCTCCTCCGCTGTTTGCGGCGCTTTGCAGCCCCAATCTCTCGGTGGCGGCCCAGCGCGTGGCCAAATACAAGCGGCTGATCGGCCCCATGCAGATGGACGTGCGCGAAGACCGTGATGCGCTGACGATAGAATTCGCCTGGCAGGGCGGGGCACAAGCGCCTCCGGCCTCGCTGGTCATGATGGAACTGCTTTTCTGCGTCACGCTGGTCCGGATCGGCACCCGGGAAGCGATCCGGCCGATCGATGTGACGACGACCGACCTGCCGTCACCGCTTGTCCCTTACGAGGAGTTCTTCGGCACGCGTCCGCGCCGCGGACCTTTTCACAGCGTCAGTTTCGCGATCTCCGACGCGGTTCGCCCCTTTCTGACGTCGAACGAACCTCTCTGGGCCGCCTTCGAACCCGATCTTCGCCAGCGTCTCGCAGATCTCGATGCTTCCGTAACGGTCGCAAAACGCGTCCGGGCAGCGCTTCACGAAGGCATCCCGAGCGGATTGACGACGATGGAAGCGATCGCCGGCAAGCTGGCGGTCAGCAAACGCACGCTGCAGCGGCGTATCGAGGCCGAGGGCACGAGTTTTCAGCAGATATTAAAGGAAACGCGGGAAGCCCTGGCGCGTCACTATCTTGAAAAGACGGCGCTCCCCGCATCCGAAATCTCATTCCTGTTGGGCTTCGACGAGCCCAATTCCTTCTACCGTGCTTTCAGAGGCTGGACGGGCAGGACGCCCGACAGCGTGAGACAAGGCGCCTGACAGGATGTGGCAATTGAGGCCCACGCCCCCGCAATGCGGTCGCAGCTTGAGCCTCAGCCCGCAAACCCGACGCCGACCCGGCTCTGGCCGAGCGCCTTGAACACGGTCGAGACGATACCGGCGCGATCGAGCCCGGCCTTGGCATACATCGCATCCGGGCTTGCCTGTTCCATCCAGACATCCGGCAGGATCATCGAGCGGATTTTTAGGCCATGGTCGAGCAGGCCCTCCGAGCTCAGGAACTGCAGCACGTGGCCGCCGAAGCCGCCGACGGCGCCTTCTTCGATGGTGATCAGCACTTCATGATGGCGGACGAGCTGACGGATCAGGTCATGATCCAGCGGCTTGGCGAAACGCGCATCGGCGACAGCGGTAGAGAGGCCCGCGGCATCGAGGTCTTCGGCCGCCAGCAGACAATCCTTCAGTCGAGTGCCGAAGGAGAGGAGGGCCACCTTGGCACCCTGCTTGACGACACGGCCCTTGCCGATTTCAAGAATCTGACCACGCTCCGGCAGCTCGACGCCGACGCCTTCGCCGCGGGGATAACGGAAGGAGATCGGGCCGTCGTCATAAGCTGCGGCGGTGCGCACCATGTGCTTCAGTTCCGCCTCGTCGGCGGCGGCCATCACCACCATGCCCGGCAGGGTGGCGAGGAAGGTCGTGTCGAACGAACCCGCATGGGTCGGCCCATCGGCACCGACGAAACCGGCGCGGTCGATCGGGAAACGGACCGGCAGACCCTGGATCGCCACGTCATGCACGACCTGGTCGTAACCGCGCTGCAGGAAGGTGGAATAGATGGCGCAGAATGGCTTGTAGCCTTCCGCCGCGAGACCGGCCGCAAACGTCACCGCATGCTGTTCTGCAATGCCGACATCAAAGGTGCGCAGCGGAAAGGCTTCCTGCAGTTTGTCGAGACCGGTGCCATTCGGCATGGCGGCGGTAATACCGACGATCTTGTCGTCGTAGCCCGCTTCCTGCACCAGCGCTTCGCCGAAGACGCTCGTATAGGAGGGCGCGTTCGGCTTGGCCTTGGCCTGCGCGCCGGTGATGACGTCGAACTTGTTGACGCCATGATACTTGTCGGCAGCGGCTTCCGCCGGCGCGTAACCCTTGCCCTTCTGGGTGACCACATGGATCAGCACCGGACCGCGTGCATGGTCGCGCACGTTACGCAGCACCGGCAGAAGGTGGTCGAAAGAGTGACCGTCGATAGGGCCGATGTGATAAAAGCCCATTTCCTCGAACATCGTGCCGCCGGTCACGTAACCGCGGGCATGTTCGACGGCGCGGGTAATCGCCCGGTCGACATTCTTGCCGAGATAGGCCGTCAGTTTCTTGCCGAGATCGCGGAAGCCCATATAGGTGCGGCCGGAGGCAAGCCGAGCCAGATAGGCGCTCATCGCGCCGGTCGGCGGGGCGATCGACATGTCGTTGTCGTTGAGGATGACGATCAGCCGCGCATCGAGCGCGCCGGCATTGTTCAGCGCCTCATAGGCCATGCCGGCCGACATCGCGCCGTCGCCGATTACGGCGATCACATTGCGCTTCGAGCCGGAAAGATCGGCCGCGACTGCCATGCCGAGACCGGCGGAGATCGAGGTCGACGAATGGGCGGCGCCAAAGGGGTCGTATTCGCTCTCGGCCCGCCGGGTGAAGCCGGAAAGCCCGTCCTCCTGGCGCAGCGTCCGGATACGGTCCCGGCGTCCGGTGAGGATCTTGTGCGGATAACACTGGTGGCCGACATCGAAGATCAGCTTGTCGTCCGGCGTGTTGAACACCTTGTGGATCGCGACCGTCAGTTCGACCACGCCCAGGCCGGCGCCGAGATGGCCGCCGGTACGGGAGACGGCATCGATCATCTCGTCACGCACTTCGCGGGCAAGCTGCGGCAGGTCACGGTCCTCGACCTGGCGCAGGTCGGCGGGAATGATGACCTTGTCGAGCAGCGGCGTGGCGGGCGTTGATGTCACGGAATGCGGCCTCTCATCTCGTCGGCAAATCGTCTTGCCGGAAAGTCTGTCATCCTCAACATGAGAAGAAAACAGGCTTTTTCAAGTTATATGATCCGGCGTTCTAACCGATTTTAACCTATCGGCAAGGGGACAAACTCTTCCTCGTCGCCCGGTACGATATCGAAACGGCCGGTGCGCCACTCTTCCTTGGCCTTTTCGATCCGCTCCTTGGAGGAGGAGACGAAATTCCACCAGATATAACGCTTGGAGTTGAGCGCAGCACCGCCGAACAGCATCAGATGACAGCCCATCTCGCCGGCTTCCAGCGTGATATTGTCCCCCGGCCGGAAGACGAGAAGCTGGTCTGCCGCGAACCGGTCGCCGGAGACGACAAGCTCGCCGGACAGGATGTAGATCGCCCGCTCCTCATGTGCCGCCGCAAACGGGAAGCGCCGGCCAGGCTCGAGCCGAAGATCGACGTAGAGCGTGTCGCTGAAGGTCGGAACCGGCGAGCCGAGCCCTTCAAACGAACCGATCACCACGCGACCGGTCGCGCCATCCGCTTCGATCAGCGGCATGGATTCCTTAGCCGTATGCGCAAAGGCCGGATCGATCTCCTCCTTGTCGTCCGGCAGCGCCAGCCAGGTCTGCAGGCCGGAAACCGACATCGGATGGCCGCGCAGGTTTTCCGGCGTGCGTTCCGAATGCACGATGCCGCGGCCGGCGGTCATCAGGTTGATGTCGCCTGGACGGATGACGAGTTCGGTACCGAGGCTGTCACGATGCTTGATCTCGCCGTCGAACAGATAGGTGACGGTCGAAAGCCCGATATGCGGATGCGGCTTGACGTCCAGCGCCTCGTCGGCGCGCAGCAGCGCCGGCCCCATCCGGTCGAAGAAGATGAACGGCCCGACCAGCCGCCGCCGGCTTGTCGGCAGCGCGCGCCGCACCTGGAAGCCGCCGATATCGCTGGTGCGCGGAATGATCAGGTTCTCGATCGCATCGCAGGCAAATGCATCACCCGCGACCGGGTCTTTTCCGGGAAAGAAGGACATGGCCGGTCTCCGATTGTTTGAACCGAACCTAGCCTTTCGGAACGGGTATGAACAGGTTCCGTATGGAGATGGACTGTCTACTCCCTGCAGGGTTCCAGCACGACGTCCTCGCCTGCCTTCGCGCCAAGCTCCAGGCACCCGCCGTTATAACAAAGCGTCCATGCGCTCGGCGTCATGCCGGATGCCGCCAGCGAAACACTGCTCTGAGCCGGTAGCGAAGGGCGCCAGACCCACCAGCCATCCCGCAAAACCGCATCCGGGCCGGGCTCCATGCCGGCACCCGAACCTTTGATCGCGGCTTCGCGGATTTCCAGCCCGGCAGGCGTCACGCCCCAGGTCTCCCGCCATTCCGTCTTCTGTACCGAATGGGTCCACGACAGCGTGAAGAGCGACAAAGCGAGCGCCGTCACCTTGCCGCCGGCGAGGATGCAGAGACTCAAGGTTTAAGCCTCCTTGGTTCAGCCGAGCGCCGGAGTGGCCGTCGCATTTTTCGTCCGCCACCAGTGCCAGCCGATCAGTGCGACAGTCATCACCCAGCCCAGTTCGTCGGTCCATGGCAGGGCCAGAACCAGCAGCACACCGGCCAGGAATGCGAGCATCCGTTCCCAGATCGCCAACCGTGCAAACAGGAAGCCGACGACCGTCGCGCCCCAGAGCACGATACCGGCACAGGTCTTGACGAAGACATAAGCCACCTCGCCCCAATAGCCGATATAGGCGGAAAGCGGGCCGGGGTCCTGCAGCATCAGGGCAGGGGTATAGACCGCCATGTAGGGCACGAGGAAACCGGCGATTGCCAGTTTCACCGCCTGCACGCCGATCTTCATGCCGGATTCCTTCGCCATCGGTGCTGCCGCATAGGCAGCCAGCGCGACGGGCGGCGTCAGATCCGCCATGATGCCAAAATAGAAGACGAACATATGGCTGACGATCAGTGGCACGCCGAGTTCCAAAAGCGCCGGGCCGGCCAGCGACGAGGTGATGATGTAGTTCGGAATGGTCGGAATGCCCATGCCGAGCACGAGGCAGACAAGCATGGTCAGGACCAGCGAAATGAACAGGTTATCGCGGCCGATATCGATGATCGCACCGATCATCGTGGAGGCGATGCCCGTCAGCGTCAGCGTGCCGATGACGATGCCGACGATGGCGCAGGCGATGCCGACGGGCAGGGCGTTCTTGGCGCCTTCTGCCAGCGAGTCGACACAGATCATCAGCGTTTCGCGACCACCCTTGAAGACGAGGCAAGCGATGATCAGCAGGATGATCAGCCCCATCAGGAAGGTGACGCCGAATTCGAAGAAGCTTGCGGACGCCAGACCGACGGCGATCCAGAAGACGACCCGGAAGGCGGTCGGGCCGATCATCGCGGCAATCGGCGTCGAGAGGATCAGCACGATCGTCAGCGCCAGGCCCATCGTGCCGGCAAAGATCGGCGTATAGCCGGCAAACAGCAGGTAGATCAGCGCGGCAAGCGGCAGGATCAGCGGCCAGTGCTGCTTGATTGCGGCCCAGGCACTCGGCAGCTCGTCCTTGGACATGCCGCGCAGGCCCGCCTTGCCCGCCTCCAGATGCACCTGCCAGAAGCAGGCGCCGAAATAGAGGATGGCCGGGATGATCGCCGCCTTGACCACTTCCGCATAGGAAATGTTCAGCGTCTCCGCCATGATGAAGGCGACCGCGCCCATGACCGGCGGCATGATCTGTCCGCCCATCGAGGACGTCGCCTCGACCGCGCCGGCAAAGGCCGAGCGGAAACCAAAACGTTTCATCAGCGGAATGGTGAACTGGCCGGACGCAACCACATTGGCGACGCCCGAACCGGAAATCGTCCCCATCAGTGCCGACGACAGCACGCAAACCTGCGCCGGCCCGCCGCGCCAATGGCCGACGAGCCCGAGCGCCACGTCGTTGAACAGCGCGATCATGCCCGCCCGTTCGAGGAAGGCTGCGAAGACGACGAAGATGAAGATATAGGCCGCCGAGACATAGACCGGCGTGCCGTAGATCCCCTCCGTGCCATAGGCGAAATAATCGATGATCTGGTCGAAGAAATAACCGCGCGTCTGCAGCGCGCCGGGGGCATATTGCCCGAAGAAACAATAGGCGAGGAAGATGGCGCAGAGAATGGTCAGCGGCAGGCCCATCAGCTGACGGGCGCCCTCGAACA
The DNA here is from genome assembly GCF_019430945.1 of Neorhizobium populisoli. GTDB lineage: Bacteria > Pseudomonadota > Alphaproteobacteria > Rhizobiales > Rhizobiaceae > Neorhizobium > Neorhizobium populisoli. The sequence goes on from NZ_JAHYCB010000002.1 coordinate 361,985, forward strand.
CCAGAACGATCAGCACCACGCCGCAGATGATGTCCGGCGTGGTGAGGAAACCGCTGCGCTGCAGGAGCGGCGCATATTCTACCCAGTTGTAGATACCGGTCGCGAAACCGGCGATGCCGAGAAACCAGAACCAGCTCTTGCTAAGCGGCGTCCTGGCGCGCAGCTGCGCCAGAAGGCCGAAACCGAGCAGCAGCAGGAAGGCCACGTGCATGGCCCGGATCACCTGGCTCGGCAGAAACGCATAAGCCGCAGTTGCGAGCTGGAAGGTGGAAAATGCCAGCGCGATCCCGAAGGTGATCTTCGCGCCGATCCCGTCTCCCCATCCGGCCGGCAGGCCCTCGATCGGCTCTTCGGCGCTTTGCGGCGTCATCGGGTGGTGCATGGCGGGTGAGGACATGGTGTCTCCGGTAGGCTGCCCCTCAGCAAAAGAGCAGCTTTTGCTGCTCTCAACTTCTCCCCGTCGGCGGGGAGGGGAACGCGCCATTCGGCAACGTCCGATGAGAGACTTCGAGGGTGCGGCATGTATCCTTCTCCCCACGAGCGGGAAGAAGGTGCCCGGCAGGGCGAATGAGGGGCAAACCCTCCGGTCTTACTTCAGCAGCCCGACTTCCTTGTAATAACGCTCGGCACCGGGATGCAGCGGCACCGGCATGCCTTCCAGCGCCTTCTTGATGTTGATTTCCTTGGCGGCGGCGTGCGCGGCGGAAAGCTTCGGCAGGTTGTCGAACAGCAGCTTGGTCATCTGGTAGACCGTTTCGTCGGAAACGCCCGAATGGGTGATCAGGAAGTTGCCGACCGCAGCCGTTTCGACATCCGCCGTCTGGCCCTCATACGTGCCGGCCGGAATCTTCACCGAAATATACGGCGCGCCGATCTTCTCGACCTCCGCCTTCGGGATCGCCACGACATTGATCTTCAAAGAGGTCGCAAGGTCACGAATCGAAGCGACGCCAAGACCGGCGGACTGAAGTGTCGCGTCCAGCTGGCGGTTCTTGATCAGTTCGACGGATTCGGCGAACGGCAGATATTCGGTCTTGCCGAGATCCTTGTAGGAAAGGCCGGCCGCCGTGAAAATGGCGCGGGCGTTGAGTTCGGTGCCGGAGGCCGGCGCGCCGACCGAAAGGCTCTTGCCCTTGAGATCTGCCAGCGTCTTCACGCCGGATTCAGCCGAGGCGACGACCTGGATATAGTTCGGATAGATGGCGGCGATGCCGCGCAGTTTGTCGAGCTTGCCGGGGAAGCCGGCTTCCTTGTTGCCCTTCCAGGCTTCCTGAACGGAATCGCCCAGCGAGAAGCCGATCTCACCGCGGCCGGCCTGCAAAAGGTTGAGGTTTTCGACCGAGGCCTTGGTGGCCTGTACCTGGGTGCGGGCGTCCTTGATGCCCTTGCCGTAGATTTCGCCGAGCGCCACGCCGAGCGGATAATAGACACCCGAAGTGCCGCCGGTCAGGACGTTGATGAATTCGGCCGCCTTCGCGCCCGCAGCGGAAAAAGCCGTCGAAACGGCAAGCGTCGCCGCGAACATGAGATTGATTTTGCTGGACTTCACGATGCGCTCCTCCCAAAGCAACCCTTCAGATGGCGGTTATCATGGGGAGGCGGTACCGGCAGGTCAACCGCTTTATGGCCCGAATACGGCGAGGGTCTTACAACTTTAGTGGTAGATTTCGGGGCGATTAAGCGGTGGCTTACCGCATCAGGCCGGCCTTGACCCGGTCGATGAAGGCGCCTTTCAGCACATTGTAGCGGGCCCGGCTTTCCGGCGCCTCGGACACCGCCTGTTCCTTGAGCGCGACGTATTCGCGCCTCAGTTCCGGGTCGCTGCGCAACGCATCCCGCAACGCGATGTTCGATATCCACGAATAGCCGCCAAGCTCGACGAGGTGGACGAGATGCGTGCGTTCGGTGGTATCGCGCCCGCGGCCGAAAATGTGGTGCCCCGGCACGCCCGCATGGGCGGCATAGTCATAACCGAGCGCCAGAAGTGGATCATGACAGTCTTCCCAGTCGGAAAGCGGATCGAGCGCCACGATGATATCGAGGATCGGCTTGGCGCGCAGACCGGGTACGGCAGTCGAACCGTAATGCTCGATACCTTTGGCGATATTTCCGATCGCCCCTGCAAGCCGCTCGTGCTCACGGGCAAATTCCCCCGGCCATTCAGGATCGTAGTCGACCAGCAGATTGGTATTGTGCTTCAGCCCTAGCACCATGCCGACGTCATTCGCCATCGAGCGGCTCGACGCCCTGCGGTTTGCCGGCACGGTCGAGGCGGATCTTTTCGATGCGGTTTTCGGCGGCGGTGAGCAGCTTTTCGCAATGCTTCTTCAGCGCTTCGCCGCGTTCGTAGATAGCGATGGATTCGTCCAGCGCCACGTCGCCGCGTTCCAGCCGGGCAACGATGCTTTCCAGTTCGGCGACGGCCTTTTCGAAGGAATAGCCGGTGACGTCAACGGTTTCGGTGCTGTCGGTCATGGTCTATCCCTTCATCAGTCGCGAAATGTGCATGCCGGCCGATTCGGCCAGACCTTCCAGATCATAGCCACCCTCGAGCAGGCTGACGATCCGGTTGTTGGCGTATTTCCCCGCCAATTCCATCAGCCGGCCGGTCGCCCAGTCGAAATCGTCGCCGACAAGATTGATCTGCGCCAGCGGATCGCGGTGATGCGCATCGAAGCCGGCCGAGATCAGGATGAAATCCGGCCGGTAGTTTTCGAGCGCCGGCAGGACGCGGCTCTTGAAGGCTTCGCGAAAATGCTCGCTGCCGGTATCGGGCGAGAGCGGCGCGTTGACGACGTTGTTCTTCACACCCGTCTCGTCCTTGGCGCCGCTGCCGGGATAAAGCGGCATCTGGTGCGTCGAGCAGAACAACACGGACGGATCGTCCCAGAAGATGTCCTGCGTGCCGTTGCCATGATGCACGTCCCAGTCGACGATCGCGACGCGCTCGATACCATGTTTCTGCTGCGCATGGCGGGCGGCGATCGCGACATTGTTGAACAGGCAGAAGCCCATGAACTTGTCTTTTTCCGCATGGTGCCCCGGCGGCCGGGATGCGACGAAGGCATTGTCCACCTTGCCGGACAGAACGTCATCGACTGCCGCCATCGCCCCGCCGACGCCGGTCAGCGCCGCCTGGAAGCTTTTCGGGCCGACATAGGTGTCGGACTCGATCTGCTTGACGGTGTCTTCCTCGGGGATCGAGCGCATCACGGCGGTCAGATGTTTTTCCGGGTGGGCGAGCAGAACCGAATCCTCGTTCGCCTGCGGCGCCTCTTTGCGGTCGAGGCTCGCGAAATTCGGATGCTCCAGCGCGATATTGAGCGAGCGCAGCCGGTCCGCCCGTTCGGGGTGCCCTTCAGGTGTGCGATGCTCGAGGAAGATCGTATGCTCGTAAAGGCGCGTGGTCATGAGAGGCGGCCTCGTGAAGGGGGGAACTTGCAGGTGGACATTCCGGACATGGCGCAGATACTGGATTTTTTCAAGCGGACTCCTCTTGCTCTTCCGATAGTTTAGACTGCAAGAAAGATCTCACGTGTAAAGCGACGCCAGGGGGCAAGGTGGTCAAGGATACGGTCAAAGCGCAGGAGTTCCGGGTGCCGTTCCGGGACGTCGACATGAACGGAGAGATGTTTCGCTCCGCCTATGTCGTGCGCGCCGAAGAGGCGGTGACGGAATTCTGGCGCAAGCGGAAGGTAAAGGATGGCGATCCCTTCTTCATCGTCGGCAAGATCACCTGCACCTTCCATGCGCCGGTGAAACTCGGCGAGCTCGTCAAGACCGAAGTCGGCATCAGCAAGATCGGCGGCAAGTCGGCCGGTTTCCTGGTGCGCATGCTGCGCGCCGGCGAGGCCGTGGCGGAGGCCGAGGTAGTCTGGACCGCCTCCGATCCCGAAAGCCGGGAGCCGGTCGCGCTACCGGAAGAATTGCGCGACTGGCTTTATCAGTATCTCGACTGAGACCGGTGTCAGGCCCGCTGCGGCAGCAGAGGGTAGCCCACCATGACCGCGCGGCCGGCAAGCGCTGCGATCATTGCCTTCAGCACGTCGCCCGGCACGAAGGCGAGGTCGCCGAGGAAAGCGGTCGCAAGGCCGGTGCCGGTGCCGAAGGCGAGATAGGCAATGCCCATCAGGTGATCGACCACCACGCCGCCGAGCAGCGCCGCCAGGAAAAAGCCGGCGATCTGTACGATGCCGTTCTGCGAGCGGTCGACGAAATGTTCCGAGCAATAACCCGTGACGACGGCAGCGAAGAACCAGCCGACCAGATAACCTGCGGTTGGCAGGAAGAAGGTGGCAAGACCGCCGCGTCCGCCGGAGAGAACCGGCAGGCCGATCGCGACCAGGACGAGGACGAGGAGAACGGCAAGGCCGCCGCGCTTGGCCCCGAGGATGACGCCGGCCAGCATGACCCCGAGCGACTGGGCGGTGATCGGTACCGGAATGAAACCCAGCATGATCGGGGGAACGAGGCCGAGAGCCACGATGATCGCTGCAAACAGGGCTGCGAGGACGAGATCACGGGTAGACATGGTATAAAATCCCTTAACGCTGATCTTGTGTCATTTCTGACTGCGGATGCCGCGTGCGTCAATGGCGGCGGCTATCTCGTCGGCATTGCGCAGGGTCAGTATAATCAATGGCACGGCCAATGTTAGGGGTTTCGGTTTCAACCCGCGGGCGTGGTGCGCGTCGCGGATAGCCTGATACCGGTCGAGCACTTCCGGCAGGAAACGGATGACGAGGCCGATGGCGAGACCGATATCGGAGGCGGTTATCAGGCCGGTCTTTTCGAGCGGCTTCGCAGCCGTTGTGACGACCGCGATGAAGTCTCCCGTGCTGGTGGTTGCCGTTATGGTTGCGGCAAAAAGGAACAGCGCGATCAGCCGAAAAAACACCGCCGCCGCATCGACCGGGCTGTTGATAACCAGCGTGAAGACCGAAACGACGACGATGGTCAGCAGAATCACCCGCAGTCGCTGCCACGAATTGCGCCACCCGAGCCCGAGCATCGCATAAAGGCCGATGCCAGCCACGGCGGCAAATGCAAGCAACAGAGGCGAATGCAGCAGGAAGAGCAGCAGGCTGACGGCCGCGAGCCCGGCAAGCTTCAAGCCCGCCGGCAGGCGATGCAGAAACGTATCACCCTCCACATGCAGGCTTTTCATGCGGCGATCTCGCGATAACGGGCAATGACGTCGCCCGGCGGTCCGTCCGCCGCAAGCCGCCCCTCATGGAAGCACAGCACCCGGTCGAAACCGCCAATCAGGTCGAGATCGTGGCTGATGACGATGATGTTTTCCTCGAGGCCATGAATGGTCTTCTCGACGAGGCCGCGGTTTTTGAGGTCGAGCTGGTTGGTCGGTTCGTCCATGATGAGAACGTCAGGCCTGGTCACCAGTACCGAAGCAAGTGCCGCGAGCTGCAATTCGCCGCCCGAAAGCTCATGGACGCGTCGGTCGGCCAGGCGCCCGATGCCGAAACGGGCAAGAATGCCTGACACGGCTTCCTGTTTTTCGGTTTTCGACAGTTTTCGGGTGGAAAGCCCCAGCGCGATATCTTCTTTCAGGACCGGCAGGACGATCTGGTTCTGCGGGTTCTGGAAGATGAAACCGGCCAGTGCCCGCACCCGGTCACCGTCTTTGGAAGTATCGAAACCACCCACGCTCACCTTGCCGGCAGCGGGCAGAACCAAGCCATTGATCATCCGCGCAAAGGTGGTCTTGCCGGAGCCGTTGAGACCGATCACGCCGATCCGCCGCTCGGTCAGCGAAAGGGTGAGGGGATGAAGAACGGTGCGTCCCTCGAAGCGCGCTTCTGCCTGTTCGAAACGGATATCCAAGCCGGGTCCCTCGTTTTGCCGGTTCTATAGACATTAAGTGCAGAAAGGGCAAAGTGGAACTTAACATGAACATTGAAACTCAAGCCGCGGCATCCTAGTCTCTTCCCATGGCGATTCTCCTTCCGAACGATCAGGCCCGCAAAATCTTCCTCGAACGGCAGCGGCTTTCCGAACCGCCCGGCCGCGCGCTGACCAAGCTAGGGCTGTTGCAGCTCGTCGACGATCTCGGTTTCGTGCAGGTCGACAGTATCGCGACCGTCGAGCGCGCCCATCACATGATCCTCTTCTCGCGCAACCAGACCTACAAGCGCGAACACCTGACCTTGCTTCTGGAAAAGGACGGCGAGCTGTTCGAACACTGGACGCATGACGCCTCGATCATCCCGTCACGCCTGTTCCGCTACTGGAAGCACCGCTTCCGCCGCCGCGAACCGATCATTCAGGAGCGGTGGAAGAAGTGGCATGGCGAAGGCTTCGACTCTGCCTTTGAGGAAACTTTCCAGCACATCGCTGAAAACGGCGCGATCATGTCGCGCGACATGAAGGCGGAAGAGCACAAGTCCGGCGGCTGGTGGAATTGGCATCCGAACAAGACGGCGCTCGAATATTACTGGCATACCGGCAAGCTCTCGATCGCCGGCCGGGTGAATTTCCAGAAGGTCTATGACCTGACCGAACGGGTCATCGCCCAGCATCATCACGAGCCGGAAGTCGACCACGACACATTCGTCGACTGGGCCTGCCGCAGCGCGCTGGACAAGCTCGGTTTCGCAACATCCGGCGAGATCGCCGATTTCTGGGAAATCGTCACGCCGCAGGAAGCCAAGGACTGGGTGAAGGACCATCGCGACGAACTGGTCGAAATCCTCATCGAAACCGCCGACGGCAGCCGCCCGCGACCCTCTTTCGCCTTCGCCGGCTTCCCGGAACACCTCGGCGACATCCCAGAGCCGCCGGCCCGCGTTCGCGTTCTCAGCCCCTTCGACCCGCTGTTGCGCAACCGCGACCGCGCCGAACGGCTGTTCAACTTCTTCTACCGCATCGAAATCTTCGTGCCGGAGCCGAAGCGGCAATACGGTTATTACGTCTTTCCTCTGCTCGAAGGCGACCGGATGATCGGCCGCATCGACATGAAGGCGGATCGCAAGGCCGGCACGCTGGATGTGAAGAAGCTCTGGCTGGAAAAGGGCGTGCGTGCTTCGGCGGGCCGGTTGGAAAAGCTGGATGCGGAACTGCAGCGCGTGGCGCGGTTCGGCGGGGTGGAGAGGGTGAACTATGTCGACGGCTGGCGGGGGGAATAGATCAATCGTCCAGCCGGTGAACGAACGGGCCTGTTAAGAAAAGCCACAGGCGGCGCAGCAGCGTCGGCCTGTCGAGATTTTCCAGATGGCGTCGTCCCTTGAACGTCACCTCGATGCGGACTGCCGGTGTCTGGCCGGGTGTGATCGAGACAAGTCCCCTGTTCGCCGCTCGTATCAAAGCCTGACGGTCGAAATGCCGTGGGATTTCGCTTTCCAGCAGCCAAAGGGAGCCGCCATGGGCCATGAGTTGGTCCAGCACTTTCTTCATGCCTTTCATTCCGGATCATAAGCCGGCCCTGACTTTCGTGGGGCCGGCAGGATTTCTGATCCGACAACTAATCGGCATTGCAGGGTATAGCCTCCCCAATATGGGGGAGAAGACGTCTCAAACCGGCGGTTTGATGCTGGCGATCGCTGCGACGAAATCCGCCTGCCGGTTCATGCCGGATTTCTGCAAGATTGATTTCACATGGCTGCGCACGGTTTCGACGCTGACCGTATGCTGCTTTGCCGTGGCGGAAACATCGTTGCCCGCGGCAAGCGACCAGGCGACGCGGGCTTCGGCCGGGCTGAGGTCGAACAGGCCCTGGATAAGCTCGGCCGAGGGAACGCGCGAGCGGTCGACTGGCGTGACGATCGTGAAGCTGCTGGCGCGAGTGAAGATGTCGCGCGCATTGCCGCGCACCGGGATGAGATGCACGATCGCCGGCGGCGCATCGTCCAGGCGCGGCAACGGAAAGGAATGCGAATGGCCGGGGCGGGCCTGGATAGATCGCGCAATCTCTGCCTGCGCGGCGGCAAAAAGCGTGTTGGCAGGTTCATGCGCGAAACGGATCTGGTTGCCGGCGGTCAGCACGATCTGCGGCGTAAACCGTTCCATCAGCGCATTGACGGCCAGCAGCTTGCCTTCGTCGCTGAACACGGCGGAAGGCAGCCCGGTCAGCTGCAGAGCCTCGACGGCGGCGGTGATCCGCTCGAATTCCAGCCGGCTCGACATCAGCGCGGCGCGCGCCAGATGCGGCCGCAGCTGATCGAGGAAAGCGATCGAATCCTTGGTGACTGGCCCGGTTATCTTCTTTTTCTCGATCGCTACAATGAACTTGTCGCCGGTCGGCGCCTGGATGAAGGTCGACGTTCCGAGGCCGTAGCCTAAAGGCGTTAGCATCTCGGTGAAAATCGGATGCGTGTTCAATTCTTCCTCGGTGACGTATTCTGCTTCGTCGACGAAACCGTGATGGGCGATGCTGAGCAGCTTGTCCGCTCGCGTGTTTCTGTTTGCCCATCCCTCGTCGATCATCTTCTTCGACATATCCATGAGCGATGCAGACGCGAGCCAACGCGGCGGGCCGTTCGGGACGATATTGCCGAACGAAGTCCCCTGCGCACCGATCGAGAATGCCAGATCGTCGAGGACTTTTTCCCAAAGTTCCGGAAGGAACGCAGCTTCATAGATGAGATCAAGAGAACGCGTAAAATTCTGCATGACGAAATATCTTAAAAAGAACGAAGGAAGCGGCACAATGTCATCCCCTCCGTTGCCAATACGCTAACGGAGGGTTGTGATATCCAGCTACATATACCCTCGGATTACTGCTTCCACTTCAGGAAAACCGTCGAGAGCGGCGGCAGCATTACGGAGATTGAAAACTCCTTACCATGTGCCGATCCCGGCTGAGCCCAAACGTCCATCAGGCCGAAATTGGAGCCGCCATAGATTTCCGCATCGCTGTTGAACACGACCTCCCAGCGACCCTCTTTAGGTACGCCGACACGATAGCCGTGCCGCGGCACCGGCGTCATGTTCGACATTATCAGCATGTGCGACGAGCGGTCTTCGGATGTCCGCAACATGCCGTAGACGGAATTCTCCGCATCGTCGGCCACCGCCCATTCGAACCCTTCGTGGTGCAGGTCGCTGAACTGCAGCGCCGGCTCGCGGGCGTAAAGCACGTTGAGGTCGCGGATCAGCCGCTGCATGCCCGCATGCGGCGGGCTGTCCAGCAGGTCCCAGACGACCGAACCGTCATGGTTCCACTCGGTTTCCTGCGCAATCTCGCTGCCCATGAACAGTAGTTTCTTGCCCGGATGGCCCCACATGAAGCCGTAATAGGCGCGCAGGTTCGCCATCTTTTGCCAATGATCGCCCGGCATCTTGCCGAACAGCGAACCCTTGCCATGCACGACTTCGTCATGGGAAATCGGCAGCATGAAACGTTCGGAATAGGCATAGACCATCCCAAAGGTCAGGCCGCCGTGATGGTATTTGCGGTAGACCGGATCGTCTGAGATGTAATGCAGCGTATCGTGCATCCAGCCCATGTTCCATTTGAAATCGAAGCCGAGGCCGCCGTCTTCCGGCTTGCGGGTAACGCCCGGCCAGGCGGTTGATTCCTCCGCCACCGTGAAGGCATGCGGGCAGCGTTCATGGATGATGCTGTTCAGATGCTTGAAGAATTCGACGGATTCGAGGTTTTCCCGCCCGCCATATTTGTTCGGCACCCATTCGCCTTCGTTGCGGCTGTAATCGCGATAGAGCATCGAGGCGACCGCATCGACGCGCAGCGCATCCACGTGGAAATGCTCCAGCCATTCCAGCGCGGAGGCGATCAGGAACCCCTTCACCTCGTTGCGGCCGAGATTGTAGATCAGCGTGTTCCAGTCTTTATGGAAACCTTCGCGCGGATCGGCATGCTCATAGAGCGCGGTACCGTCGAACTTGGCCAGCCCCCAGACATCGGTCGGGAAATGCGCCGGCACCCAGTCTAGAATGACGCCGATGCCGGCCTGGTGGCAGCGGTCGATGAAATAGGCGAAATCTTCCGGCGTGCCGTGCCGGCCGGTCGGCGCGAACAGGCCGAGCGGCTGGTAACCCCAGGAACCGCCGAACGGATGCTCCATGATCGGCAGCATCTCGATATGGGTAAAACCGAGGCTCTGGACATAGGGCACGAGGCGCTGGCTGAGCTCGACCCAGTCGAGCGCCCGGTTGCCTTCTTCGGCAATCCGCACCCAGGAGCCGAGATGCACTTCGTAGACGGAGATCGCCCCGTCTTCGCCGCGGTTTTCGCGACGGGCACGCATCCAGTCTTCGTCGTTCCAGCGGAACGGCTTGGAGGACGCGACGATCGAAGCGGTCGAAGGCGCGGCCTCGCTGGCGCGCGCCACCGGGTCTGCCTTTTGGGCCAGGAGATTGCCATTGGCGTCGATTATCTCGAACTTGTAGCGCTCGCCATGCGTCAGGCGGGGCAGGAACAGTTCCCAGACCCCGGCCTGCGGGCGAAGCCGCATCGGATGCCGGCGTCCGTCCCAGGAATTGAAGTCGCCGACCACCGAGACGCGACGCGCATTCGGCGCCCAGACGGCAAACCGCACGCCTTCCACGCCATCGATATCCATCGGGATCGAACCGAGCGTACGGCCGAGATCGTAATGGGTGCCTTGGCCGATCAGGTGCAGGTCGAGATCGCCGAGCAGCGGCGGGAAGGAATACGGATCTTCCGTCTCCTGCACCGCATCCGGCCATTGGATACGAAAGAGATAGGGCGCCGTGCTGTTGATCCCGCCGGCGAAGATGCCGCCTTCATGGATCGGCTCCAGCTCTCCTAGTACCTTGCCCGTATCCGCCTCGATGACCGAGACGCCGAGAGCGCCGGGAAGCAGAGCCCGCACCACAATCAGCTCGCCATATTGATGCCGGCCGAGGATCGAGAATGGATCGCCATGTCTGCCATCCACAAGGGCGGCGAGGCCCTCGCGAACGGTGCCGAGCATCAGGTCTGAGCGCTCATATCTCATGGGGAAGTCTCCGATCGATCGGTGTTCGAACCTGGGTTCAGAAGTCGGGATGCAATGGCCGAGAAGCCGGCCAGTGGTAGCGGCAGCCAGTGCGGCCGGCTGCGCACTTCGTAGGCGATTTCATAAGCCGCCTTTTCAAGGAGGAAGAGGTCGAGAACCTTGTCGCGTGCTTGATTCGAAACGCGAAGCTCGTCAGAGGCCTCTACCGCATCGAAATAGGCCGTCAGGAAGGCCTGCTCCGCCCGGACGATAAACCGGTTGACCAATTCGTTGTGTCGGGCGTCCTCGACTTCGCTCACCACGTCCCGATCGAGATCGGCGGAAGCAGCAAGGTAGCTCAACGAACGCAGAAGGCCTGCAACGTCGCGCAACGGATTGGTCTTGGCGCGGCGCTCGTCGAGATCCTTGGTCGGCTCGCCTTCGAAGTCGATGATATAGGCATCGCCTTCCGCGACCAGGATCTGGCCGAGGTGGAAATCACCGTGATTGCGGGTCATCAGCGTGCCTTCGGCCGATTCCGCCAGTTTCGAGGCAATGCCGAGCAGTTCGTCGCGGCGTTCGAGAAGCACGCGCGCCTCCTGCTGCAGCGAGCCTTCCAGCCCATCGATCGTCCGCTCCAGCAGCGAGAGACTGCCGGAAATCTGGTTGATCACGTTCTGGCTCCAGCGATCGGCATCGTCCTTCTTGGCCCAAGCGGGATTGAAGTCCGGATCGTCGGTCGGCTGGGCAAGCGCCACGTGCAACTCGCCAAGCCGCGTGCCAATCGTGGCCGCAAAATTCACCAGCGGCTTGAAATGTTCGTCGGCCGCTTCGCCTTCGAGGCCGGTGACAACCACTTCGTCGATCGACCGGCGCAGGTTGCCGAGCATCCAGTTCCAGGCGTCACCCTGATTGCGGATCGCGCCTTGCACGATGATCAGCGTGTAGCGATTGCCGTCCGGTGCCGTACGGGCCACTTCGCCGAGCAACTGGGCGGTGTTCTTGTAACCGACATTGGTGAGATACCGCGTCATCTCCACTTCCGGGTGGATGCCCGGAAAGATGTGGCGGATCAGTTTCACCATCGCCACGTCGCCTAATATCAGCGAACTGTTCGACTGTTCGGCCGAAAGCCAGTGGACCTGCGTGTCCTCGTTGATGCTGGCGCAATCGAGCTGTTCGGAGCCGAGGAATTCCAGCGTGCCGGCACGACCGGAAATCACCGCCCGTTCGCAAAGCCCACGGATGACACCACGCGCCAGCCCTTCCATCGCAAAGCCGTCTGTGAGGAAACCAACACGGCGGCCCTGGCGGATGCGGGCGAGCGCCAGTTGCTGCGCCAAAGCGCTCGGCTGTGTGTCATCCCAGGCGACGGCCAGTGGCAGGAGATAGGTGTCCTTGCCGCCGCTCATGTCGACTTCGAGTTCGCAGAGGAGGATATTGCCGGCGAATGCGATTGGCGTAGCAGTCGCAACACGGGCGCCCTGCAGCACTTCGTCCTTGGAACCGAACCAGCGGCGCTTGCCGAGATAGGGCGGCAGGATGTCACGCGCGAAGGTCGAGGCGAGCCGGGGTTCATCGGCCAGTTCCTGCAGATCGCGGCGCACAACCATGGTCACCATGTCCTGCATCTGCTCCGGCGGCTCCTTGCGCCAGACCGGTCCATCCGCCTGATCGGCAAGGTGGAACCAGAAAAAGCCATAGGGTTGCAGTGTCAGCAGGTAGGTCAGTTGGCCGATCGGCGGGAAAGGCGACATACCTGTCAGCTCGATCGGCACCCGGCCGGCGAATTGCGCGAGGTCGAGTTCCACGGCCTGCGGCAGGCGCGAAAGATTGGCGACGCAAAGGATCGTTTCGCCATTGTATTCGCGCAGATAGGCAAGGATCTTGCGGTTGCCAGGCGTCAGAAAGCGCTGCGTGCCGCGGCCGAATGCCGGCTGCTTGTTGCGCAGGGCCAGCATGCGCCGGGTCCAGTTCAGCATGGAATGCGCGTCGGCGCTCTGGGCTTCGACGTTGACCGCCTCGTAGCCGTAGAGCGGGTCCATGACCGGCGGCAGGACAAGTCGCGCCGGATCAGCCTTGGAGAAACCGCCATTTCGATCCGGCGACCACTGCATCGGCGTGCGCACGCCATCGCGGTCGCCGAGATAGATATTGTCGCCCATGCCGATCTCGTCGCCGTAATAGATCACCGGGGTGCCGGGCATAGAGAGCAGCAGCGCATTCATCAGCTCGATGCGGCGGCGGTCGCGCTCCATCAGCGGCGCCAGCCGGCGGCGGATGCCGAGATTGATGCGGGCGCGGCGATCGGCGGCGTAGATGTTCCAGAGGTAGTCGCGCTCTTCGTCGGTCACCATTTCAAGCGTCAGCTCGTCATGGTTTCTGAGGAAGATCGCCCACTGGCAGTTTTCCGGAATTTCCGGCGTCTGCCGCATGATGTCGGTGATCGGGAACCGGTCTTCCTTGGCGATCGCCATATACATGCGCGGCATCAGCGGGAAATGGAACGCCATGTTGCATTCGTCGCCATCGCCGAAATATTCGCGCGTGTCTTCCGGCCACTGGTTGGCTTCGGCGAGCAGCATCTTGCCCGGATGGCTCGCGTCCAGCGCCGCGCGGATCTTCTTCAGGATGTCGTGGGTTTCGGCAAGGTTCTCGTTGATCGTCCCCTCGCGCTCGATGAGGTAAGGGATCGCATCGAGCCGGAAACCGTCAATGCCGGTATCCGCCCAGAAGCGCATGACTTCCAGCAATTCTTCGAGAACTGCCGGATTGTCGAAGTTCAGATCCGGCTGGTGGGAATAGAAGCGGTGCCAATAGTAGGCGCCGGCCACGGGGTCCCAGGTCCAGTTGGATTTTTCCGTATCGAGGAAGATGATCCGGGTTTCAGGGAATTTCTGGTCCGTATCCGACCAGACGTAGAAATCCCGTTCCGGCGAACCGACCGGCGCGTGGCGAGCGCGCTGGAACCAAGGATGCTGGTCCGACGTGTGGTTGATGACGAGCTCGATGACAACCCGCAACCCGCGCTGATGCGCGGCTTCGACGAATGCCTTGAACTCGTCGACCGTGCCGTAATCCGGGCTGACATTGGTATAGTCGGCAATGTCGTAGCCGTCGTCGCGACGCGGCGACGGGAAGAACGGCAGCAGCCAGATCGTGTTGGCGCCGAGCGAGGCGACATGGTCCAGCTTCTCGTGAAGCCCCTGGAAGTCGCCGATGCCGTCGCCGTTTCCATCGAAGAACGACTTGATATGGAGCTGGTAGATGACCGCATCCTTGTACCAGAGCGGATCGTCGTTGAACGGCTGGGATTGGCCCTGCGCCTGATTGCGGCTGCCCGTCATGTCCATTTTGTTTTCCTCCCTTATCGGACGCGCCAGATCGAGAACGGCAGGCCGTTATTCGGATCGAGCCGGATGCGTTGGACTTTGCCTGTCAGCGAGAAACGGTTGCCGCTGATGACGTCTTCCAAGGGAAGCGCGGCATGGTCCGGGAGGTTCCATGACCAGAGCGGAATTTCGACATCCGCCTCATGGGCATTGTAGGGATCGAGGTTGACGGCGATCAGCAACGCGTTCTCTCGGCCCGCACTCGTCTTCTCGAAGAACATGATATTGTCGTTCCAGGCGGTAAGAAGCTGCAGGCCGAGATGCGAATGCAGCGCCGGATTCTCGCGGCGGATGCGGTTTAAAAGTGCGATCTCACCCTTGATGTTACCCGGCCGGTCGTAATCCCAGGCGCGGATCTCGTATTTCTCCGAATCCGCATATTCCTTCCGCTTGGCATCGGGCCGGCCTTCGCAAAGCTCGAAGCCGTTATAAACGCCCCAGAGACCGGACAGCGTCGCGGCGAGTGCTGCGCGGATCAGATAGGCCGGCCGCGGTGCGTTCTGCAGGAAGTCCGGATTGATGTCGTGCGTATTAACGAAGAAATGCGGCCGGAAAAACTCCTTCGGCTCTTCGGTGGTGATCTCGCGCATATATTGCTCGAGTTCCCACTTGGCATTGCGCCAGGTGAAATAGGTGTAGGACTGCGAGAAGCCCACCTTTGCGAGACGATACATGACCTTCGGCTTGGTGAAGGCCTCCGACAGGAAGACCACATCCGGATGCCGTGAGCGGATATCGGCGATCATCCATTCCCAGAAGGGGAAGGGCTTGGTGTGCGGATTATCGACGCGGAACAGCTTGACGCCGTTATCGACCCATTTCTGCACCACGTTGCGCAGCTCCTCCCAGAGCGACGGCACGGCGTTGCTGGCGTAGAAATCGACGTTGACGATATCCTCATATTTCTTCGGCGGGTTTTCCGCGTAACGGATCGTGCCATCGGGCCGCCAGTCGAACCAGCCGGGATGCTGTTTCAGCCACGGATGGTCGGGCGAGGCCTGGATCGCAAGGTCGAGCGCCAGTTCAAGTCCTTCTTCCTTCGCCGCCTCCACCAGCCGGCGGAAATCGTCCCAGGAACCGAGTTCCGGATGGATCTCGTCATGGCCGCCGGCTTCGGAACCGATCGCATAGGGGCTGCCGGGATCTTCCGGCGCCGGCGTCAGTGTATTGTTCTTTCCCTTGCGGTTTGTGGTGCCGATTGGGTGGATCGGCGGGAAATAGAGAACATCGAAGCCCATTTCCCGGATTGCCGGCAGGCGGCGGATTACATCGTCGAACGTGCCGTGACGATGCGGATCGCCGCTCTGGGAACGCGGAAAGACCTGATACCAGCTGGCAAAAGCCGCCGCCGTACGCTCCGCATCGACAGGGATCACCGGCGAGCGCACCTTGTGCGGCCGGCGGTCGGCTTCCGCCATCAGCTCGGCCGTCCTGGGATCGAGCAAAGTTTCGATCCGCTGATCGTCCTGCTGCGCTGTCAGCTTGTCGAACAGAACCTTGAGCTGCGTCTTCAGATCGCCCTTGGCATGATCCCCCTTCACGTGATCCAGGGCATCGAGGACAAAGTTGATGCCCTCCTGGATTTCCAGTCGAAGATCGAGCTTTGCTTCATGCTTCTTGGTTAATTCATAGCGGAAAATCTGGAACGGGTTCTTCCACCCCTCGACGACGAATTCGTGCCGGCCCATCCGTTTCAGCGGAAATTCCGCCTGCCAGCGGTCGTTGGCGACGAGCTGCATCGGCACCTCGTTCCAGTCGGTCTCGTCGGCAGCACGCCACAAAAGAGCAGCAGACAGCGGATCGTGTCCGTCACCGAACACATCGGCTTCAACTTTCACCACCTCGCCGACCACGCGCTTGACCATAAAGCGGCCATCATCGACGACCGGTGTAATTTTCTCGATCGCCAGTCGCGGCGTGGAAGCAGCCTCGCTGGCGCTCGGAACCGAAACCGCTCCGACGACCGGCGCCGAAGAGCGGCCTTCGAAAATGCGCAGCTCACCCGGCTTCAGCTTCAGTTCGCCGGTAAAGATGTCGCTCTCGTCGTCCAGCCCCGTCAATGGCAGGAACGGTGCGGCGGCTTCGCGCAGAACATTGTAGGGTGCGGTCGTCACCTTGCGCAGGTCGCGGTTCAGCACCACGACACGGATTTTCTCCGATGCCCGGATATCCTCCTGATCGGTCTGCAGCAGCGCCACGGCCGGCGTCTGGCTGGACGAAATCAGTCTGAGCGGCTGGCGGGCAAACCCGGCTGCCGTCTTGTTGATCGAGGCGTTGATGGCCCGGATATCGCTCGAAAGGTCGAACGATCCCTGGTCGCGCATGCCCCGCAGACCCGCGCCATCGCCGGCCAGCGGATCGAGCGGAATGGCGGCACCATATTCGAACCCCATCGGGATCATCAGCCCGCTTGCGAAGGTCGAAGCGAGTTTCAACGCCCGGATTGCCCGGCGCTGCAGAACTTCGGTTCCATCCGTGCCATGCGCCATACGCTTGCCGAACGGCGCTTCTGGGAAAGTGACCTGGTATCCGATCTCCCGCTGGATCTGGTATTCATCCATGATCCAGCGTTCTTCGAGATTCCACCAGGCAAACGACGAAAAGCTGCCGTCGAAACCGGCGCCGATCAGCCCCTTGCGATCCTCGAAACTGCTGCCCGGCGTCCAGGCCAGAAAGGCGGTTTCCGGTGCCGATTTGCGGGTGGAAACGATCAGATTATACCAGGCTTCCGGTGCGACCTTGCCGATGCCGAGGCAGCGGAAACCGGCAACGCCAAGCTCCGTCAGCCGCGTCAGCCGCCTGCGCCAATCTTCGATATGCCGGGCTTCCTGCAGGAAATCGACCTTGCGGCTTTCGCTCTCCTGCGGCTTTCGGCGGGGATCGGCGATCACCGGCCCGCGATGCGCCGCATCCGTCGCCACCCGATCGATGACGAGATCGAGCATCAGCTTGATCTTGCTTTCGCGGGCGGCGGCCACGAGTGCGCTGATCGCTTCCTCGATATTCTCACCGAGCCCGAGCTGCGGATCGAGCCGGTCAAAATTCTTCGTGACGAAGACGCTGGCATTCTGCCCCCGCTCGAAAAGCGGGGCGCTCAAAACCGTGTCAAAGCCGAGATCGCGGGCATGCGCAAACGCCTCCCGCCATGCATCCAGCCCTTTGAGCATTAGGGGATGCACGTAATATATCTGGGGCGGCAATTGGGAGAGTGAACTGGAGGAAGCGAATTGCGGGCGCGTGTTCATCGGTTTTGCCTTGCCGTGTTCGAGCCAAAGGTTGGTCGTCTAACTGCATGGCAGCGGCAGTGGTTCCGATAAATATGCCTCAAGGTCTCGTTTTGGACTGGATCTACGGCTGAATTCGCTACCGAAGGCGTTGAAGCAGAACGGCAATCCCGAGTTGTGATGGCGCAAGAGTTTGGATTAAGAAATTTGAGCAAGCGAGCAAAAAAGAAGGCCGGGACAAAGCCCGGCCTTCTGATATTGCGGACCGCAGGCGGTACCACCATCGGCCGTCATGCTCGGGCCTGTCCCGAGCGTCTATCCACGCCGAACATGTCGAACCCGGCTTAGACCCTCGCCACAAGGGCGAGGATGACGTCGAGCATCTGGCTACTTGCGCTTACTGCTTCTCCAGCTTGCCGATTTTTGCCCACTCTTCCCAGCGCTTGGTATCCATCGTCGCGTAGTCTAGCGTCGCTTGCGGGCTTTCCAGGGTCATCGGCTCGCCGCCATTGGTACCCACGAACTTGCGGGCCTCCTCGCTGGTGGTGACTGCGGTCATCGCTTTGTACATCGTGTCGATGACAGCTTTCGGCGTGCCCTTCGGCGCCGCGAGAACCCACCAGATGCGGACGTCGACATTCGGCACGCCTTCTTCCGCGAAGGTCGGGATATCCGGCACCGACGAAATGCGCTTTGCCGTCGACACGGCCAGTACGCGCAGGGTTCCGTCGCGCGAGCGGGCAAGTCCGAAGACCGGGTCGCCGATCGTGTAGTCGATCGAACCGCTGGCGAAGTCGTTGAGCGCGTCGGCGGCGGTCTTGTAACGGACCTGCTGGGTCTGCAAGCCGCCAGAATTGACCTTGTACATCTCGCCGAGGATCGTCGATGGGAAGTTCGATGTGGAATAGGATGCCTTGTCGCCCTTTTCCTTCATCGCCGCCGTCAGCTCGGAAATGTGCTTGTAGGGCGATTTGGCATTGACCAGCATCATGAACGCCTGGCTGAACACCGGTGCGATATAGTCGAAGTCCTTGAGCGGATCATAGGGCGGGTTGTTGAAGATGTAGGGCGCCGCCGTCAACTGGTCGGCGGAGGCGATCAGCAGCGTATAACCGTCCGGCTTGGCGTTCTTCAGCGCCACGACCGAAAGGCTACCGAGGCCGCCCGGCTTGTTGTCGACGAGAAAGGTCTGCTTCATATGTTCTTCCAGCTTCTTGGCGAAGAAGCGGGCATAGACGTCGGCGCCGCTGCCGGCAGGGAAGCCTGCGATCAGCGTCACGGGCCTGTTGGGAAAATCGTCGGCCGCGGCCAATATGCCGGGTGACAAGACTGCGGAAAATACGAGCGCCATGGCGCCAGCGAAAAATTTCTTCACTGCACTCTCCTCCTGAGTGAGGACCGCTCATCGGGGATGAGCCGGTCTATAACCATGCGGACAGTCTCCTCCAGTCAGCACAGCCATGTAAGGAAGCCATATAACGCGAGGGTCGTCAAACACTCTCCATGCGGGAAGCCTTGCAAGGCCCAAATCTAATGACTTCGGTGCCCGCGCTTATGCTGCAACGTTTCCGTGGATGTTTTTAAGGCAGTTTTGTCCGTCTCTTCAGCTCCGCCGCGACCAGAAACGGCTCAATGCCCCATGCGCGCCCTCGATCGGATCTGACGCTGGAAGCGGCAGCTCGGCAATGGTGGCAAGCTGCATTTCGCTTGCCGGACCGGTCTGGATGTCCGCCTGCTGGCCTGGCGGATATCCGCCGACAACCAGGAAATCGCGGCTGGCTTCGATGCGCCGGTGACCGGTGCCGGCCGGCAGCACGAGGCAGTCGCCGGCGATCAGGCTCAGTTCCGCGCCATCCGGTCCGCCGATCAGTAGCCGTGCTCGGCCGCCGGCAATGCCGAGCACTTCATGGGCGCCGGTGTGATAATGCTGGTAGTCGAACACACCGTTTCGCCAAAGCCCCTGCCAGCGGTTCTCCCGAAACTTCGCCTCGAATTTCGGCGCCATCTCGCCTTCTGCCGGAATGGCGTTGCGATAGACCAGCACCGGCAGGTGTGGATGGTTCGGCACCCAGTCGCTGGGTTCGAAAAAGATGGTTTCGACGGTGAGTTCGCGGGTTGGCATTGTCGGTTCGAGGCTGGGGTCGAGACGGGGCGGGGTGATCCTAATGCTTCGACTCACGGCCGAAATCCTTTCGAAGCTCATCCTTGGCTTTCTCCAGCGTGGCTCGGCGGGATTTGGAAAGCTGGTCGCCGGCGCGGTTGATGTAGAAATTCAGCATCGACATGGCGGAGCGGAACGGGCTCGATTTTCGCCTGTGGCTCGCCTCGGCGGAACGCTTCAGCGAATGGGCGATCTTCTTTGCGCTGCGCTGCGCTGCTTGAAGACGCCGTCCTTGAGGTCCATCGCATCGCTATGCTCGGTCACATCCTGCGACCATTTCCTGGTGGGCATCCTGATCTCCCTGTAAGAATTTGGGATCGCTTCAGAACCAGTACCGAACGGCAATGTTCCGGCATCGTAAAATCATGAGAATGGCGCTAAGCCTGATACCGAAAAATTCTGGGAGGAAAACGGATGACCAAACTCAAAGTGGCGATGATCGGGCTCGGCATGGCGGCGGGGCACCACGCCCGCTCACTACTGGATCTTTCGGATCGCGTTGAATGCGTGGCGGCCTTCAGCCAGACCGCCGCCCGGCGCGAGGCCTTTGCCGCGCAGTTTCCGGCAATCCCGACCAGCGGCGATCTCGATGCGATCTTCGCCGACAAGTCGATCGAGGCGGTCCTGATCCTCACGCCCCCGAGCAGCCACCTGGAACTCGTCCAGCGCGCTGCGGCCGCCGGCAAGCATATCCTGCTGGAAAAGCCGCTCGATATTTCCTGGGAGCGCTCGGAAGCGATCGCCACGGCGGCCAAGGATGCCGGCGTCCTGCTCGGCATGGTTCTGCAGAACCGTTTTCGTGCCGCCGCGCTGAAACTCGACGAGATCGTCAAATCCGGTCGTCTCGGCGAGCTGGTGGAAGCCTCCGCCGCGATCCGCAACTGGCGCCCGCAAAGCTATTACGATGTCGAAGGTCGCGGTACGATGGCCCGCGACGGCGGCGGCGTGCTTCTCACTCAGGGCATCCACACGATCGACCTGCTGTTGAGCTATGCTGGCACACCGAAGGACGTCTCCTCCTTCGTCCGCACCAGCCCGATCCACAGGATGGAGACCGAAGACCTCGTCGCGGCCTGCTTCTCCTTTGAAAACGGCGCGATCGGTACCCTGAACGCCACGACCTCGGCCTATCCTGGTCTGCCGGAGCGCGTCGAACTGCTTGGCACCAAGGGTTCGGCAGTCATCATCGGCGACAGGCTGGATGCGGCATTCATGGATGGCACGACCGAAACCGTCAGCAATGAAAACACCGGAAGCGGGGCAGGGGCCGATCCCATGGCTTTCGGCCATTCAAACCACCGTGCATTGATCGCCAACTTCATCGATGCGGTTCAGAACAAGGCACCGCTCCGTGTCGATGGCGACGATGCCCTGAAGGCGCATCGTTTTATCGGCGAAATCCTGAAGGCAAGCCGCTGATGGCAACCTAAAGCCCAGCTGCCTTGCGCAGCTCCTCAGCCATCCGGCTGCGCCAGTCCTTGCCGGAGGCCTTGAATTTCTCGAGCACATCGGGATCGAGCCGCAGTGTGACAGCCACTTTCGGTGCCTCGACCTTGGGGCGGCCACGGGCGGCGATCGCTTTTTCCATCTCCTCGGCGATTTCGGGAAAGACTTCCCGGAAAGGGCGGGCACTTTTCAACTCTTCCTCGGTCCAAGGAGGATTATCGGAAACCTCGTCCCAATCTTCCTTGGTATAGCCGCGGCCCGGCTGGAATTCGGTTTGCTTCTGGGCCTTGATATTCATTCGATAAGGCTCCTTTCGTCTTTGCGAGCTGGGCGCATTGAAATGACAGAAAGCGCTTCCGAACCCAGCACCACAAAGATCGCCGCGATCGTTCCATCCTTCAGCTTGCCGATCGCTTTATAGCGACCTCTTTTTGCCGGGACAGTAACCGCGGATATGAAAAACTCGAAGGTCAGATCTCCGAAATCGAGATCGTGCTTTGTGATATTCGCAATCCGCTTTCGTTCGTCCCAAACGATCTTCATATTATTCGTACACGAAAAATTGCCGTCCCTCAACAGGACGGCAATCTAACGTAGATCAAATCGAATGCAACTAGAGCGTGATCAGCAGATAACGGTCTCGGCGATCTTGATGCCAAAACCCTCGAGGCCGACATAGTGGCGCTCGCTACGGGTCAGGAGCTTGATCGAGGTAACGCCAAGATCTTTCAGGATCTGCGCGCCGAGGCCGATTTCCAGCCATTCGCTGTCGCGGGCCTTGGCTTCGGCATGGGCTTCTTCGCCCTGACGCAGCTTGCGGCCGTGATCCTTCTGGCCGACGCCGACCGAACCCTCGCGCAGGTAGATGATGACGCCGCGACCCTCTTCCTCGATCTTCCTCATATAGCGATCGACGGAGCGCTGGGTGCCGAACACGTCGCGGGTGACGTTCTCCAGATGCAGGCGAACGGGAATATCGACGCCATCGCGGATATCGCCGAAGATCACCGCCACGTGCTGCATCGGGTCCCAGGGCAGGGAATAGGCATGTGCCTTCGCCTTGCCATGCGGAGTTTCGACATCGAAGCTCGTCTGCAGTTCGATCAGGGTTTCCTTGCGCTGGCGATAGGCGATCAGGTCGGCGACGGAAACCAGCTTCAACTGATGCTGGGCCGCGAAATCGGCAACCTGCGGCCCGCGCATCACTGTACCGTTGTCGTTGACCAGTTCGGAAATGACGCCGATCGGCGGCAGGTTGGCGAGCTTACAGAGATCGACCGCCGCCTCGGTATGGCCCGAACGCATCAGCACGCCGCCTTCGCGGGCGATCAGCGGGAAGATATGGCCCGGCCGCACGAAGTCGGAGGCGCCGGCATTCGGGTTGGCGAGGTTACGGACGGTCAGCGTCCGGTCGTCGGCGGAAATGCCGGTCGTGGTGCCGTGCTTGAAATCGACGCTGACGGTGAAGGCCGTCGTGTGGGCGCTGTCGTTTTCCGCCACCATGGCGTTGAGGTTCAGGCGCTTCGCCTCCTCGCGCGGCATGGGGGTGCAGACGATACCGGACGTATGGCGAACGATGAAGGCCATCTTGTCGGCTGTGCAATGCACGGCGGCGACGATCAGGTCGCCTTCATTCTCGCGATCGTCGTCATCGGTGACGACAACGATTTCGCCGGCTTCGAAGGCCCGGATGGCATCGACAACACGCTTCTGATCATAGGCCATGGATAATTTTCCTAGAAAACACGCCCGGGGTGAGACTGGCCCGTTTGGGCTCGATCGCGCAGATAGTGATCGGTAATCGCGCAGGCAACCATCGCCTCGCCGACGGGAACGCCGCGGATACCGACGCAAGGGTCGTGACGGCCCTTGGTGCGGAGGTCGACATTGTGGCCGTCCGCGTCGATCGACTGCCGTTCGGTGAGAATGGAGGAGGTCGGCTTGATCGCGAAACGGGCAATCACCGGCTCGCCGGTGGAAATACCGCCAAGGATGCCGCCCGCATGGTTGGAGAGGAAAATCCGCTTGCCGTCATTACCCATGCGCATCTGGTCGGCATTTTCCTCGCCGGAAAGTTCGGCGGAAGCAAAACCGTCGCCGATCTCAACGCCCTTGACGGCGTTGATCGACATCAGCAGTCCGGTAATGTCCTGGTCCAGCTTGCCGTAGATCGGCGCACCGAGGCCGGCAGGAACACCTTCCGCGATGACTTCGACAACGGCGCCGATCGAGGAGCCGGATTTACGGATGCCGTCGAGATAGTCCTCCCAGACCGGTACCATTTCCGGATCGGGGCAGAAGAACGGGTTCTGATCGACCTGATCCCAATCCCAGTTGGCGCGGTTGATCTTGTGCTTGCCGATCTGGATCAGCGCTGCACGAACATTGAGACCCGGCACGACCTTGCGGGCGATGGCGCCGGCGGCAACACGCGCCGCCGTCTCGCGGGCCGAGGAGCGGCCGCCGCCGCGATAGTCGCGGATGCCGTATTTCAGGTCATAGGTATAGTCGGCATGGCCCGGCCGATACTGGCGGGCAATCTCACCGTAATCCTTGGAGCGCTGGTCGGTGTTTTCGATCAGCATCGAGATCGGCGTGCCGGTCGAGATCATCGTCTCGCCGTCCTCGTCCATCATCACGCCGGAGAGAATCTTGACGAAATCCTCTTCGCGGCGCTGCGTCACGAAGCGGGACTGGCCGGGCTTGCGCTTGTCCATCCAGGCCTGGATTTCGGCACTCGTAAAACGCAGCCCGGGAGGGCAGCCGTCGACGACGCAGCCGAGCGCCGGTCCGTGGCTTTCGCCCCAGGTGGTGACGCGGAAAAGGTGACCGAAGGTATTATGCGACATGACGAGATACCGGCTGTGAGTGAGCCGTTGTCATATGGAAAAGGCCGCTTGGCGACAAGCTTTTCTTACGCAGGCAAGCCCACCGAAGCATGAACAGTGCGTTCGTCAGGCCGCCTTGCGCCAGCCGCCACGTGCGGTGTCGGTAAAGTCGGCGAAGGAGAGGGGACGGGAGAAGGCATAACCCTGCAGAAGGTCGCAGCCGAGTTCGCGCAAGAGCGCCGCATGCTGCATGGTCTCGACGCCTTCCGCCACCGTCTCGACACCCAGCGAACGGGCGATATCGATGATCGAGCGCACCAGCGCCTTTTCCTGTGGCGAGGAAAGGATCGGCATGACGAGCTGCCGGTCGATCTTCAGCCGCTTCGGTTTCAGCTTCAGCAGGCTGACGATCGAGGTGTGGCCGGTGCCGAAATCGTCGATCTCGATATCGATACCGAGTTCCTTGATACGTTCCAGATTGCCGGCAGCCGAATCCTCGCTCTCGTCGAGGAAGATCGATTCCACCAGTTCGAAGGAGATTTCGCCGGGCGAGATGGCGAGACCCTTCAGCGTATCGATCAGCGTCTCGTCATGCAGGCGTTTGGAGGAGACGTTGACGGAGACCTTCGGCACGCGGATGCCGGCGGCCGCCCAGCGCAGCTTGTCCTTGAGCACGGTTTCCAGAACGATCTGGTCGAGCACGGCGGAAACGTTGAGGTCCTCGGCGATCTTCAGGAAGCGATCCGGCGCCAGGATGCCGTGATGCGGATGGTTCCAGCGGATCAGCGCCTCGACGCCGGTCAGTTCGTTGGTGCGGGCGCAGAATTGCGGCTGGTAGAACGCCGTGAATTCGTGATTGTCGATGCCGGAGAGAACCTCGTCGGCGGTGCGCTTGTGGTTGACGATCTCCGCCTGCAGATTCTGGGTGAAGAATTCGTAGCGGTTGCGGCCGAGCCCTTTTGCCCTGTAGAGCGCGATATCGGCATTGACCAGCACCCGGCGGGCATCGAGGTTCAGGCCGCTTGCCTGAGCGATGCCGATCGACACGCCGCAACGACAGGAAAAACCCTCGAAATCGATCGGCTGGTGAAATTCCCCGATAATGCGCTGGGAAAGCTGCGCCATCTGCTCGGCGCTCGAATTGCCGACCGCCAGGATGACGAATTCGTCGCCGCCGATGCGTGCGACCACGTCGGTCGTGCGCACATTGCGGGCCAGAATACGCGAGGCATGCACCAGCATCGCGTCGCCGGCCGCATGGCCGAGCGTATCGTTGATCTGCTTGAAGCGGTCGAGATCGAGATGCAGGATCGAGAATTTCTGCCGTTCGCCCTGGCTGGAGCGCGACAGGCGGTCGAGTTCCATGTCGAGCTTGCGGCGGTTGGCAAGCAGCGTCAGCGGGTCGTGCAGCGAATTGTGCTCGATACGGCTCTTGGCCAGTTCGAGTTCGAGGTTCTTGGCTTCCGCTTCGTTCTTGGCGGTCTTGAGCTGGTCCGCCAGCAGAACGTCCGCGGTGATGTCGAAGGCAATCCCGACGATCTTGTCGATGCCGCTACGAGCCTTGTGGACCTGACCGACCGAACGCACGAAACGGACCTGGCCGTTTTCCAGCATGATGCGGTGGATCGAGTTGAGCTTTTCCCCGGCAACCACGGCATTGTCCGCCGCACTGATCGCCGCCTCGCGGTCTTCGGGATGCAGACAACCGAGCCAGTCCTCGCGGGTCGTGCGGCGGCCACGATAGGGCAAGCCGTAGAGCTGGTGCATCCGTTCGTCCCAGAAGGCGCTATTATCCCTCAGATCGGCTTCCCAGATGCCGCAATTATAGGAATCCAGCGCCAGATCGAGCCGTTGCGACAACTCTTCGAGGTCCTGTTCGCGGTTGGAAAGTTCGTCGAGCGCCAGTTCCAGCTCGGCATTCTTGATATCGGTCGTATCCTTGGCGTCGCGCAGGGTCTGCGTCATGACCATGTCGGCCGTCGCGTCCCAGACGATGCCGGTGGCGCGGATCGTGCCGTCGGAATTGCGATAGTTCGCGCCGGCGGATCGCAGATGCCGCAGCGTTCCGTCAGAAAGCCGGACGCGATAGATCGCGCTGCAGGGCGTATTGCTGGACGTGCAGTCAAGAATATGCTTCTCCGCCGCCGCCCGGTCTTCCCGATAGACGGAGTCCAGCCAGTCGTTCATCCGGTTGCTGTCGCCGCGCGGCGTCTTCGAATGCAGGCCCGCCGCCCGCTTGTCCCAGAACAGATGGTGATGATCGCCCGTGACCTCCCAGATGCCCATGTTCGAGGCTTCCATGGCCAGGTTGAAGCGCTGCGACAGTTCCAGGAGGTTGGCTTCACGTGCCTTCAGTGCGGCGATGTTGCGGTTGCGCTCCGAGATCAGCGAGGTCGCCACGAAGATCGGCACGATGACGGCAAGCGCTACAAGCGCCAGTCCAAGCCGGAAACTCCACTGGTTCGGCGGCGTCACGTCCCAACCGCTGCGTGGCGCGGCAAGCAGGGTCCAGCGGGCTCCCTTTGGGGCCAGCGACCATTGCATCGGGGATTGCTGCTCGATCTTGTCGTCACCGTAAAAGGCAAGAAACTCAGGCCTTTCGGCATCGCGAAGGGTTATCTGCAGCCAGTTGAGATCGAGGTAATTCTGATTGGCGGCAATCTGCGGGGCAAACGCGGTGGCTGGCGTTTCCGTCAATCCGCGTTCGTCGATCAGGATGGCGATCGCGCCCCATGAGCCGTTGCCGTCATCATCGGCAGCCACAGGAATGATCAAGGTCACCTGATCTTCCTGGGTGCCGCTGACCAGTTTCGGTCCGGTGATGCCCTTGCTGGATTTCAGGTCGTTGGCAAGCCGGCCGAGATCGACATTGCCGATCGTACCCGTGATGCTTTTCCTGATCCCGTCGCGGGTAAGAATCTCCCGCAGCCCGAAATCGGGCGCGATGGCGACCGCGAAGAAATGCTGATCGTTCCGGAATTCCTTATCGACGAAACCCTTGAAGGCCGCCGACACATCTTCGGCGTCGTCACGAAGCACATGCGCCAGATGTTGCCCTGCAACGATATCGGCATCGATGCGCGAAATGATGCGGCGGGAAAGCAGGCCGGCCATCCGTTCCGTGGTGGCGCGCATCTCGGTGCGATATTCGGCCGTGTTGCGCCGATCGAGTATGACGCCGATGGCGATCACCAGAATGGCGATCACGACGGCAATAAGAGTGGGCATGCGTGCATTGCGAAAAAGGCGCGAGGATTTGGATTTGGACGACGGCCAGATTTTCACCCGCACAGACCTTTTGTTCACTCTTCCGATACGTGGAAAACCCTAGGGGAGCAGAGTTAATTTCCCATTGCTCCGAACCCTATGAACTCGTTCGCCATTTATTGTTGAATCAATACTTGGGGCGTTCGGGGCAGGTTTCCGGCCAAACATTAAGATTGGGTAAAAGCCGGGGCCGAAATCGGAAAAGCGTTAACTTTCAGGTCATTACTTATACCGAAAATGTCACGGTCATGGGCGATTTTCGCCACAATCGGCAGGCTAATTGTGCTTCGAAACGAGACAAGACCGCCCCGACCGAAGGCTCCGACCATGCGTATCCTGATTGCCACCCTGCTTGCCACCGCTGGTATGTTCTCGCCCTTGAACAGCTGGGCGCAAAGCGCTGATGTCGAAGCGACGATCAAGGCCGTGGATGCCAAGAAAATGAACTTCACGCTGGATGACGGCAAGACCTACAAGGTGCCGGAAGAGTTCAATTTCGAGGGCCTCAAGGCGGGCGTGAAGGTGCTGGTCTTCTACACGGTGCAGGACGGTAACCGGGTGGTCAACGATCTCGAGATCGTACAGTAGAGCCTGCTGTCCGCGAAAGCATAGCCCAGTATTTCAGATAGTACGTTTAGAGCCACTCGAGGCGGTTCTCGCCGGTGTCGATCTTCAGGATGCGATCCTGCGGCGTCGGCGCTTCGGCGGCGCTGTCTTCAGGCAGGTTGCCGATCAACCGGAAGAGCGAGCGGATGACGCCGCCATGGCTGATGCAGACCGTCGGTCGATCCACCGATTGAAGCCATGCACCGATCCGCCAGCAGAGAATTTCGTAGCTCTCAGCCGCTTCGCCGGGTGGTATGAAGCTCCATTTTTCCCTTTTGCGGGCTCTGAGCCGGTCCGGCGCGATCGTCTTGATTTCCGCCAGCGTATGGCCTTCCCAGTCGCCGAATGAAACTTCGACAAGGCGTTCATCGGTGCGATAGGCTTTGGGATCGAGACCCATGGCGGTGCGAAGCCGTTCCATGGTCTCCCGCGTGCGGGAGAGGGGGCTCGCGACGAAAGCGAAGTCGCCACCGGCGCCGATCAGCTGATGAAGCCGCTCGCCATTGCTGGTCGCCTGAGAGCGACCAAGCGGATTCAGAGGAATGTCTTTCTGGCCCTGAAGGCGGCCTTCCGCATTCCAGTCCGTCTGGCCGTGGCGGATCATGTAGATGAGCACGGTCAGACCCTTGTGTAAAATCAGTCCTTGATGACGGAAATGTCCGGCGCATCGACCGCCTTCATGCCGACGACATGGTAGCCGCTGTCTGCATGATGCGTTTCGCCGGTGACGGAACGCGAGAGGTCCGACAGCATATAGAGGCCGACATCGCCCACTTCCTCAATGGTGACGGTACGGCGCAACGGCGCGTTGTACTCGTTCCACTTGAGAATGTAGCGGAAGTCGCCGATGCCGGAAGCAGCCAGCGTCTTGATCGGACCGGCGGAAATCGCGTTGACGCGGATGTTCTTCGGGCCGAGGTCGACGGCGAGATATTTGACGCTCGCCTCGAGTGCTGCCTTGGCAACGCCCATGACGTTGTAGTTCGGCATGACCTTTTCCGCACCGTAATAGGTCAGCGTCAGCATCGAGCCGCCATCGGTCATCAGCTTCTCGGCGCGGCGTGCGACCGAAGTGAAGGAATAGACCGAGATCTGCATCGTCTTGGCGAAGTTGTCGGCGGACGTATCAACGTAACGGCCGGTCAGTTCGTCCTTGTCAGAAAAGCCGATCGCATGCACGACGAAGTCGATCTTGCCCCAATGCTTTTCGAGATTGTCGAAGACGGCGTCGATGGTCGATTCGTCTGATACGTCGCAATGGCCGGCCATGAAGGCGCCAAGTTCTGCAGCCAGCGGTTCGACGCGCTTCTTCAGCGCATCGCCCTGATAGGTGAATGCGACTTCGCCGCCGTGCTGGTGGATAGCTTTAGCAATACCCCAAGCGATGGAACGGTTGTTGGCAACGCCCATGATGATGCCGCGTTTGCCTGCCATGAGGCCGGAAGCCTGAACCATACTTAGTCCCCTGAAACTTTATATGAATGTTGCCTATGACATAGGCAGCTCAAGGGTTCAAGCTGGCTTCATTCATCTCGTATTAAACACCGTAACCAAGGGTGTACGGCAGTGAAAACTGCCGCAAAAGTGTCATACAGGCCTGTTTTGCCTCAAACATACAGTCCGTGGCGCATGTGGCGCATCAGGTCGGTGACCTTTTCGTCCGGCTTCTCCCACAGAATGATGCGCAGTTCCACGACCAGATCGCCGCGTCCACCGGCGCCGTTCGGCAGGCCGAGACCTTCGAGCCGGACCGTCTGATCGGAGCCGGACCAGGCCGGGACGGTAACCGCGCGATTGCCGTCGGGCGTCTCGACGGTCATCTCGCTGCCGAGCACGGCGTCCTGCAGGGAGATCGGCAGATCCACGTGGAGATCGAACCCATCGACCCGGTAGCGGCTGTCGCGGGCGAGCTTCAGCGTGATGTTGAGATCGCCCTGTTTCATGCCGTTGATCTTGAGGCCCTGACCCTTGAGGCGCACCACATGGCCGTCGGTCATGCCCTTTTCGATGGGAAAGCGAACCTCCCGCTCGTCGGCGAATTTCACGGTGATCGAATTCTGTTTCATCAGGTCCTCGATCGTCACCGGCGCATCGACGGAGAGATCCGGGGCCTTCTCCGGCATCGGCGCGGTGCCGCGGAAGCGGCGCATCAGCGAGGCAATCAGTTCGACGGCTTTTGCCGGCAGGGGAGGGCGCTCGCCGTTCTGCTCTGCCTTGGCTGCGTCTGCCGTCTCGTCGGCAGCCGGCTGCGCCGAGGAGGTGTTCGCCCGGTTCTGCTCGCGGCCTTCGGCGCCGAAGATGCGCTCGATCACGTCTTCCGGCGTTTCCACGCCGGCGCTCTGGTTTTGCGGCTGGCCCGGCTTGGCCTGGTTCTGTTGGGCCTGCCCTGGCTGAGCTTGATTTTGCTGGGCCTGACCCTGTTGAGCCTGGCCCTGACGGGCCTGTCCCTGCGACTGGGCGCGCTGTGCTTCGGTACGCGCCAGCTCTTCCATGACTTTCTCTGCGTTGGCTTTGGCAGCCTTTGCGCGTTCGGCGGCTTCGCGCTGCGCATTGCGCTGCTGCATGATCGTCTGCTGCATTTCTGCGGCCTGATCGTAGCGCTTGCGGCGCGCGGGGTCCTTCAGGACCTCATAGGCCTGACCGATCTCGGCAAACCGGCTCGTCGCCGAGGGGTCGCCCTGATTGTGGTCAGGATGGACGGTCTTGGCCTTGGTGCGCCAGGCCGCCTTGATTTCATCGGGATCGGCGTTTTTCTTCACGCCCAGTACGGAATAGGGATCACGCATATGGACCACCGGTTACCTGAAACGGCAGGGCCACGGTTGATCCCTGGTCCCTCCGATACGCATCACATCTTGGCAGCCTCGCGTTCCAACCCTCATGTTTTGGCGCATGGCGTGCCTGCTCGCGAAGAGCGTAGAACCGTAGTCGTGAATCAGAAGTTACATCGCTAAAATGCCTACAGCTTAGGGTAAAGAAACCGTTGCAAAAGCGGCGTCCGGACCCTGCCGGCCTTACTGCTGCGTGAAAGCGGTCAGCATCCAGTCGCCGCTGCCGGTCAGGCAGGTCTGGCCGGAGAACATGGCAATGCCCTCGTAGGAATGGCGCGTGGTGGTGAAATCGCGGCAGACATGGCCGTCGGCACGCGCCTCGCGGATTTGCGATACGACGCCGGCGCTGCCGGTCGTGGTGTTGGCCCACGGAACCGACGAGGTGCCGAGTTTGGCAAGGTCGACCGAACTGACGGCATTGCGCACGGTCGTTTCGTCGGAAAGCGCGGCGCCCGTATGCTGCGGGCCGGCAACCGTGCCGGTCGAAATGCTCCGGTCGATCTTATCGCTGCTACCGAAGAGGTCCATGCTGCTGGTGCAGCCGGCAAGCGACAGGCCTAAGAGGCAGATCGCCGCGGTGCGGCTGCCAATCATAAGCGAGGACTTTGTACCGCTCTTCGACTTTGCTATCACTTCCACCAGGCGTCCTGTTCGAGAGAGATTTCGGGCACTCTTAGGGAGTATTTTAGTCAATATGTCTGAAAGCGGGTTAACAACTGGTGACTTCACGGAAGAGAACGAGCCATTCGCACTCTTCGGTACGTGGCTGAAGGAAGCCGAAGGCACCGAACCGAACGATCCGAACGCGGTTGCGGTGGCGACCGTCGATGAGCATGGCCTGCCGAATGTGCGCATGGTCCTGCTCAAGGGGTTCGACGAAAAAGGCTTTGTTTTCTATACGAATTTCGAAAGCCAGAAAGGCCGTGAGATCCTCGGCCAGAAGAAGGCGGCCATGTGTTTCCACTGGAAATCGCTGCGCCGCCAGGTGCGTTTGCGCGGCGAGGTCGAAGTGGTCACGGATGCGGAGGCGGATGCCTATTATGCATCCCGCGCCCGCGGCAGCCGCATCGGCGCCTGGGCGTCCAAACAGTCCCGCCCGCTGGAAGGCCGTTTCGCGCTGGAGAAATCCGTCGCCGAATACACCGCCCGTTACGCGATCGGCGAAATTCCGCGTCCGGCCTATTGGTCGGGTTTCCGCATCAAGCCGGTCTCGATCGAATTTTGGCACGACCGCCAGTTCCGCCTGCACGACCGCGTCGAGTTCCGCCGCGCCACTGCGGACGGCCCGTGGGAAAAGGTACGGATGTATCCGTAACCTGAGGCTCAGCGCATCAAAGCGAAGGGGATGCCCGACGCCAGTGCCGAGACGTAACGCGGCTGCTGATAAAAGCCGTTCAGCGAAATGCGCGGCAGGCCGGTGATCCGGCTTGCCGATTTCTCGCAAAGCGTTCCCGGCTGCGTCGTGACCGCGACGGTAAAGCCGATGTCCTTGGCAAGCGTCTGATCTCGCTCGGAAACCGCTTGTTTCGTGCCATAGGGATAGGCGATCGAAAGCGGTCGCTTGCCGATCAGGCTTTCCACATAATCGGCGGACTGGCGCATTTCTTCACGCGCGTCGTCCTCCGACAATCGGGCAACGGCGCGGTGGCTCAGCGTATGGGCGCCGAGCGAGGCGAGCGGATGTGCGGCAAGCGCCCGAAGCTCGTCCGGATCCATGGTCAACTCTGCCGTGATCTTCAGCGGGTCGATGCCATGCTTGCGCGACAGGCTGTCGATGCGCGAAACCGCGATCGTTTCGTCCGACGAGGCGACATAGGCGGAGAACCGGTCGAAAGCGTCGAATTTGCGCGCTTCGGACGTCAGGTCCATCACTTCCGTGCCGCCGCCGAAATCGAATGTCAGTTCGGGCTGGCTCCCGAGCAGTTCGGCAAGCGTCTCCCACCACAGCGAATGAGTGCGTTCTGCAAATCCGCGGGCGACGAAAACGGTAAACGGCGCGCCATGCTGCTCGAAGACGGGCAGGGCGTATTCGGCATTGTTGCGATACCCGTCATCGAGGGTGAAGGCCGCAAATGGCTGTTTGGTCGGTCTTGCCAGGCGCGCCGGTACATCTTCCAGCCGGATGAACTCATAACCTTCTGCATAAAGCCGCTCGATCGCTTCGCTCAAAAATTCAGGCGTGATTTCCAGATGCGCGCTGGTCTGCAAAAGGCGGTGCTTTTTCGGACGGACATGATGGAGGGTGAAGATCGCGCCGCGCCCACGCGCGTTCGACATCATTCCGGCACTGGCAAGCGCCGCTGCCATATCGAGGCCGCCGGCGACAAGACGGCGCTTGACGTCGCGGCGCCACAGCGCCTGCAGCCTGTCCTTTGTGTGCCCCACGGAGATCACGCCCACGTTACCCGATATCAGACGCGGACCCTACTCCCGACCCGTTAAGCCTTGCTGAATATACGAGCAGGAATCCGTTCTATGGGCGCAATGCATCGAATAGTGGCAGCCCGATGATCGCGGCCATGGCGATCAGCAGGAAACAAAGGCGCCGGAAGGTGGCGTCGGAAGCCGCGCCGAACAGTTTTGAGCCGATGAACAGGCCGATGCCGTAACCCGGTCCCGCCAGAAGGGAAATCAGCAGCACTTCGGCCTTCAGCAGGCCGCCGCTCGTATAGGATATGGCCGAGATGATGCTCGATAGGGGGAAATACAGGATGAGATTGGCCCGCACCGTCAGAGCCGGAATGGCGCCGCCGAGCCAATAGGCGACGACGGGCGGCCCGGACATCTGGGCTGCACCGCCGAAAAGCCCGGCCAGAGCTCCGACCCCGATCGTCAGCGGCGTCTTCGGCCTGCCGTGATACCGCCAGCCGGTGATGAGGAAGGCCAGCAGGCCGAGCGCGATACCCGAAATGATCCATCGCAGCGCGACGGATGGCAGAAGCGTCAGCAGGATTGTCCCGACCGGCACGCCGACCACCGTGCCGATCAGCATGGTGAAGACCTCCCGCCGGTTGGCTCGCCGCCAGCCTTCCGGCAGCATTCCCAATGTCATGATGCCGTCGATCACCAGCAGCAGGGCCGGCGCGATCTTCGGCCCGACGGCCGCGCTGGCGAGCGGCACGAAGATCAGCGCCCCACCAAAGCCGGAAAAGCCACGCGCCATGCCGGCGATCATGGCCGCAAAGAATACGAAGGCGAGTTCGGCGGCAGAATGACCCGGAATCCAGGCTTCCAGAAAAGCGGCAAATGGTGAGGAGGAGTTCATGGCAGGGCAGTCGTGCGGAGATGAGCGATGGCCGCACCTGCCGGGGTTTGGATGAGGGAGTCAAGCGAAAACGGGCTGGACAAGCAAGCCGGAATCACCGCTCTCCTGTGAATACAAAAGGAGAACAAATATGTTGGAGAAACTCGCCGCCCAATTCGAAGCTGCATCGGCCCGATATGCGGAAGACAACGGCATTAAACGCGATCAGGACTGGTTCGTGCTGAAGCTGCAGGAGGAAATGGGGGAACTGACCCAGGCCTGGAACCGCAAGACCGGGCGGGGCCGGGCGAAGGGCCGCAGTGCGGAAGAGTTAAACCGCGACCTTGCCAATGAGACCGCCGATCTCTTGGGTCACATCCTGCTGTTTGCCCACCAGAACGATCTCGACCTTGATGCGGCGATCGAGCGGAAGTGGTTGTTCAGGCCGGTAGCTGGGTAGCAGGTAATTCTGGAGCGATGATTGGCCGTTTTCGGTTGGCGATCCACCAATCGCATTGTTGTTCCGTGTAACCGAGAAGCAATCCTTGCCGGTGCTCCTTGTCATTGTTCCAAGGTCCGGGCATGCGCTCAAGTTCGATATAGGCCTCAATACGCCATTCCTCGCCCGGCAGGGCGAAAAAGACTTCGATAAGCCCGTCAGACTTGTCCGCACGTTCTTGGGTAATTCCAATAATCCTGCAATCTTCAACGTGCGGCCGAAAACAGGACAGTCTCTCCAGCAACCAGTCCTTCTCGTCGCAGAAGACGGAAAGCGGCTTCCGTCCATCGAGCATCAGCGGAAGCTCAAAACCTGTATGAACAAGGTAGGGAACGCGATCGATCCAGTGCGGTCGGTCGATCTGGACATCTCCATCCCAATTGGGGAGGGGCAGTCCGAGCAATTGCCCGATGGCCATTCGTTCGTTTGAGTCGAGGTAATATATGGCGCCAGTCAGATCGTCGACGTCGACCACGAGAAGACGCGCGATCGCTTCTACTTCCGCCTCGAATTTCAGTTCATGCGCAGAACAGCCGGTCTCCGGCGACAGGAATTTCAGGATGAATGTCTCTGTCGCCATGAGATTGTTTGCAATCAAGCCTTCGTCCCGCCGACCGTCACCTGATCCATCCGCAGATGCGGCTGGCCGACGCCGACGGGGACCCATTGGCCGCCTTTGCCGCAATTGCCGATGCCAGTGTCGAGTTTCATGTCGTTGCCGACCATCGAGACGCGCTTCATCGCTTCCGGGCCGTTGCCGATCAGCATGGCGCCCTTGATCGCCGGGCCGACCTTGCCGTTTTCAATGAGATAGGCCTCGGTGCAGCCGAACACGAATTTGCCTGAGGTGATATCCACCTGGCCGCCGCCAAAGGAGACGGCGTAGATGCCCTTCTTGACCGAAGCGATGATCTCTTCCGGCGATTTGTCGCCGCCGAGCATGTAGGTATTGGTCATGCGCGGCATCGGCGTGTGGGCATAACCCTGCCGGCGGCCGTTGCCGGTGGGCTGCACGCCCATCAGCCGGGCATTCTGGCGGTCCTGCATATAGCCGACCAGCCGACCATTCTCGATCAGCACATTATAGGCGGAGGGCGTGCCTTCGTCATCGATGGTAATCGAGCCGCGGCGGTTGTCGATCGTGCCGTCGTCGACGACGGTGACGCCCGGAGCGGCGACCATCTCGCCCATCAGCCCGGCAAAGGCGGATGTCTTCTTGCGGTTGAAATCGCCTTCCAGCCCGTGGCCGACGGCTTCGTGCAGCATCACGCCCGGCCAGCCGGAGCTCAGCACGACATCCATCGTGCCGGCCGGCGCGTCGATTGCGGTCAGGTTGACAAGTGCCTGGCGCAGTGCCTCATCGGCGCCGGTCTGCCAGTTGCCGGAGAGAACGAAATCGCCGAAACCGATACGGCCGCCGGTGCCGAAGGAGCCCGATTCCTGCCGGTCGCCGTCACCCACCACGACGGAAATGTTGATGCGCGTCATCGGACGGATGTCCTGCACCCGGTGACCGTCGGCGCGCAGGATATCGACCACCTGCCAGCTGGCCGCGACGGAGGCCGTCACCTGACGGACCTTGTCATTCGTGTCGCGCAGATAGGCGTCGATATCGGTGAGGAGCTTCACCTTCTCTTCGAAGCTCGGGCTACCGATCGGGTTCTCGTCGCCGTAATATTTCTTGTTGGTGCGCTGGGGGGCTGCCGCATAGGAGCCGGAATAACCGGAGGTCACCGCGCGAACCGCATCGGAAGCGCGGGAGAGTGCCGATGCCGAAAGCTCGCCGGAATGGGCATAACCGACCGCTTCACCTGCCACCGCACGCAAGCCAAAACCCTGGTCGGTGTTGAACGAGCCGCCCTTCAGCCGCCCATTGTCGAAGGTCAGCGATTCCGCTTGGGCATGCTCGACGTAAAGCTCGCCGTCATCGGCGCCTGAAAGCGCCTCGGAAAGGACCGAGCGGAGTTTCGCTTCATCGCTGTCGAAAAGGGAGATCAGGTCGGTATTCATGTCGTGCTCCTTCAGCGCGTGCCCCGGGGAAGGGCGGGGCGGCGGTTTAAGCCACGCGCTCTGTTCCAACCGATGTAGGTCCGGCGGGCGTGCGAAGCAAGCCTAGCGGCCCGATGCGCGATCACTCAGGAAGTTCTGCGCTTCGCGCGGCATCGCCGCCCGCGGCAGAATGTTGAAGGCATTGTCGCCGCTGAACAGCATGAAGGATTTCGGCCGTTCCCAGATGTCGGTGACGTTGTTCCAGTTGAGCCGGCCCTGGCCGAGGCTCGAATCGACGCCGAAGCCTTCCGGATCGACGGTGATCTCGGCGCTGCGGCCGCTCATGCGCTTGTAGCGGCGATTAAGGCTCGAGGCATGCGCCTGCCAGGCGATCAGGCTGAACAGCGCCGGAAAGCAGGCCACCGCAAAGGCGAGCAGCGCGAACGTGAACTTGGCCTGGATCAAAAGGAAAAGACAGGCGACCAGCATCAGG
Source organism: Neorhizobium populisoli (assembly GCF_019430945.1). Classification (GTDB taxonomy): domain Bacteria; phylum Pseudomonadota; class Alphaproteobacteria; order Rhizobiales; family Rhizobiaceae; genus Neorhizobium; species Neorhizobium populisoli. The sequence goes on from NZ_JAHYCB010000002.1 coordinate 398,881, forward strand.
CCGCCTGCAGCCCAGATCATCTTCTTCTCGACGATGGTTCGCTGTATGACGAATGTCAAAAGCGCCTCGCGCACCACATCATCGTCAAAGCGGGCGGTGAAGTGGTGACTGCCGTGCAGCTCCATCATCGTATCTCTTTATATATAGCTGAAACGGGTCGTGTTGATGATCAGGGAAGCGCGTCGTAGCCTTCGCCGAAACCGGTGAGCTCGATCGGAATGCCGACGCGGTCCTGGTCGGCCGATTCGCGCAGTGCGAAGACGGCGGCCTTGCCGGCGCGCAGGATGCGCATCAGCTCATCGTCGATCTCCACTTCCACATAGCAGCCCTCCGAGAAGCAGCGGGTGAAATAGGCGCGACCGATATTGTTGTTGTCGACATAGAGCTCCATGCCGTCCTTCAACAGAACGCCGAGCGGCGCCAGGATGCGCAGGATCTTCGCCTTGCGGTCGGCGGTCTTGAGTACCACGACGGAAAGGCCGACTTCCGGACGGTCTTCGGCGATGACGTTCTGCATCAGCGCGCACTGGTCGGCGGACGCGCCGGCCGGCCGGTCGCAGATGATCGACCATGCACCGTGATTCTCGCGCACATTGCCCGGCGGCTTCGGAGCTTGCGGCGCCGGCTGCTGGGCCTGGACGCCGGGCGTCGTCGGCCGGGGCGGCTGCGGCACGGGAGCCTGTGCTGCCGGGGGCTGGAGACCCTGGGCCGGCCGCGCACCCGGCTGCGCCTGCTGAGCTTGAGCCGAAGGTGCAATAGCCGGAAGAGAGAAGGCCGTTGCAAACATCACGGCAAGGCAGGCGCGGAGCAGGGAGGGACGACCCATGGAGACCTCTGGAAGACGAATCAGTGCGGCTATTCTTGGCGTTCGCCGGATGAAATGAAAAGCCCCGCCCACTTTCCAGCCGAGTGCGGCGAAAATGGGACTCGGGCTACTTAGCACGGCATGCACACTTTATTATGAAGAAAAGCAGTGGAAAGCGCGCTAGAATGTCGCCGTCCGCTCATCTGTTTCGCCTGAGGTCGCGACAGAACAAGCCTTGCTCCGTGCCGTGCTGCTTTATCATTATGGCACGATTGAGGGGTTTGGCGGGAGACGCAAAAATGCCGCATGGGCTTTTCCAGCCAGATATTGCGGCGGCAGGCAAACTGTGATTGAAGCAGACCATATAGCTTGGATTCTGCGTTCGGTTTGATCCAGATCAGACGCATGGGGAGATAATGTTGTGATGAACAGAGCTTATGCAGTGATGACGGGGCTCATCTGTCTGCTCTTTGCATCTGCCGGATATGCGGACCAGCCGCGTCCGTGGCAGATCAATTTTCAGGATGCGGCAACGCCGATCATGCACCAGATTACCTGGTTCAACCACTATACACTGTGGTTCATCGTGCCGGTGACGCTTCTGGTCCTGGCCCTTCTGGTCGTGGTTGCCCTCAAGTTCCGCGCCAGCGTCAATCCGGTGCCGTCGCGTACCAGCCATAACACGGTGATCGAGATCGTCTGGACCATCGCTCCGGTGCTGATCCTCTTCTTCCTCGCCATCCCCTCGTTCAACCTCCTCAATGCCCAGCTGGAAATTCCCGACTCGGACATGACGGTGAAGGCGACCGCCACCCAGTGGCAGTGGAACTACGAATATGAAGGCACGCCGGCTCCGGTCGCCTTCGATAGTTTCCTGCTCAAGGACGGCGACCGCGCCGCCGCCGGCAAGACCGACATCGCCCGCTTCCCGCGCCTTCTCGCTGTCGACAACGAACTGATCATTCCGGTCGGCAAGACGGTCCGCGTGCTCGTTACCGCCGCTCCGTCGGACGTCATTCACGCCTTCGCGATGCCGGCTTTCGGCATCAAGATCGACGCCGTCCCGGGTCGCCTCAACGAGACCTGGTTCAAGGCCGAGAAGGAAGGCATGTATTACGGCCAGTGCTCCGAGCTTTGCGGCAAGGACCACGCCTTCATGCCGATCGCCATCCATGTCGTGTCGGAAGACAAGTACAAGGCATGGCTCGCGCAGGCTGCAACCGACCTTCCGGGCGCCTACAAGACGCTCGTGGCCGATGCCGGCAAGCCGGCTGACGGCGTTGCCGTCGCTGCGAACGTTTCCAAGTAACATAGGGGAGTGAGATTATGGCTGGACATTCCGCTCACGACGATCACGCTCATGACCGCACCTCTCACGATGCGCATGCACACGACGATCATCACGATCACCACCACGCGCCGACTTTCGCGCAGCGTTGGCTTTTCTCGACCAACCACAAGGACATCGGCACGCTCTATCTGATCTTCGCGATCTTTGCGGGCATCGTCGGCGGCCTTCTGTCGGTCGCCATGCGTATGGAACTGCAGGAGCCGGGCATCCAGATCTTCCACGGTCTGGCATCGATGGTTTACGGTTTCGAAGGTGATGCTGCCATCGACGGCGGCAAGCACATGTTCAACGTCTTCACCACCGGTCACGCGCTGATCATGATCTTCTTCATGGTCATGCCGGCGATGATCGGCGGTTTCGCCAACTGGATGGTGCCGATCATGATCGGCGCGCCGGACATGGCCTTCCCGCGCCTGAACAACATCTCCTTCTGGCTGATCGTTCCCGCCTTCCTGCTTCTGCTGCTTTCGATGTTCGTCGAAGGTCCGGCGGGCGCGTTCGGCGTCGGCGGCGGCTGGACCATGTATCCGCCGCTCGCGACCTCCGGTCAGCCGGGCCCGGCCGTCGACCTGGCGATCTTCTCGCTGCACGTTGCCGGCGCGTCCTCGATCCTCGGCGCGATCAACTTCATTACTACGATCCTGAACATGCGCGCTCCGGGCATGACGCTGCACAAGATGCCGCTTTTCGCCTGGGCCGTTCTGATCACCGCCTTCCTGCTGCTGCTCTCGCTGCCGGTTCTGGCGGGCGCGATCACCATGCTTCTGACCGACCGTAACTTCGGCACCACCTTCTTCTCGCCTGAAGGCGGCGGTGACCCGATCCTCTACCAGCACCTGTTCTGGTTTTTCGGTCACCCGGAAGTCTACATCCTGATCCTGCCCGGCTTCGGCATCATCAGCCACATCGTCTCGACCTTCTCGAAGAAGCCGATCTTCGGTTACCTCGGCATGGCATACGCCATGGTCGCCATCGGTGCCGTCGGCTTCATCGTCTGGGCCCACCACATGTACACGGTCGGCCTGTCGCTCGATGCACAGCGTTACTTCGTCTTCGCGACGATGGTCATCGCCGTCCCGACCGGCATCAAGATTTTCTCGTGGATCGCAACGATGTGGGGCGGTTCGCTCACCTTCTCGACCCCGATGATCTGGGCGATCGGCTTCATCTTCCTGTTCACCGTCGGCGGTGTGACGGGCGTGCAGCTCGCCAATGCCGGTCTCGACCGTTCGCTGCATGACACCTATTACGTCGTGGCTCACTTCCACTACGTTCTGTCGCTCGGCGCCGTCTTCGCGATCTTCGCAGCCTGGTACTACTGGTTCCCGAAAATGTTCGGCTACATGTACAGCCAGAAGATCGGCAACCTGCATTTCTGGGTGATGTTCGTCGGCGTGAACCTCGTGTTCTTCCCGCAGCACTTCCTCGGCCTTGCCGGCATGCCGCGCCGCTACATCGACTATCCGGATGCATTTGCCGGCTGGAACTACGTTTCCTCCATCGGCTCCTACATCTCCTTCGTCGGTGTGCTGATCTTCCTCTTCGGTGTCTGGGAAGCCTTCGCCAAGAAGCGCGTCGCCGGCGACAACCCCTGGGGTGAAGGTGCGACGACGCTGGAATGGCAGCTGTCTTCGCCGCCGCCGTACCACCAGTGGGAACAGCTGCCGCGCATCAAGTAAGCGCCCGGGTCTCAAGCCCCGCTATCCAAAAAGGGGCATCGCGACAGCCGCGATGCCCTGAAATGCCAAACAGGACGGTTCACGAATAAAATGACGGTTATCGACAATCACGACGCTCTCGGCACCGATGGAGGCGTTCGCCTCTCGGAAGCGGGTGCGCGCGATTTCTTCGAACTCCTGAAGCCGCGCGTCATGTCGCTCGTGGTCTTCACCGCATTCGCCGGCCTGATGCTTGCGCCCGGACATATCAATCCGATCCTCGGCGTCATCTCCATTCTCTGCATCGCGGTCGGTGCCGGTGCCTCCGGCGCGCTCAACATGTGGTACGACGCCGATATCGACGCCGTCATGAGCCGCACCGCGAACCGCCCGATCCCGGCCGGCCGCATCTTGCCGCAGGAAGCGCTCGCCTTCGGCCTGACGCTCTCGGTCTTCTCGGTCGTCATCCTTGGGCTGGCGGTCAACTGGTTCTCGGCAGCACTGCTTGCCTTCACCATCTTCTTCTACGCCGTAGTCTACACGATGTGGCTGAAGCGCTCGACGCCGCAGAACATCGTCATCGGCGGCGCATCCGGCGCCTTCCCGCCGATGATCGGCTGGGCCTGCGTGACGGGCGGCGTTTCGCTCGACAGCATCCTGCTTTTCATGATCATCTTCCTATGGACGCCGGCGCATTTCTGGGCGCTCGCCCTCTTCAAGATGCGCGATTACGGCTCTGTCGGCGTGCCGATGATGCCGAACGTTGCCGGTGAAAGCTCCACCAAGACCCAGATCGTCGTCTACGCCGTGCTGACCGCGTTTACCGCCGTAGCGCCGGTCGCAACCGGTCTCGTCGGCATCGGTTACGGCCTGTTCGCCACCGTGCTCGGTCTGATTTTCATATACTGTTCCATCGCCGTTCGGCGCATGCCGGATGGCGATGAGAAGATGGTGCCGGCGAAAAAGATGTTCGCCTATTCGATCTTCTATCTTTTTGCGATCTTCTCGGCGCTTCTGGCGGATCACATGTTCGCCGGCCTGCCGAGCCTCCTTGGAGGTATGCTGTGATCGATACCGTGAAGCTGAACGAAGCCCAGAAGAAGTCTCGCCGCAACCGCAACGTGGCGCTTGGCCTCGTGCTGGCCGGTCTGGTCGTCCTTTTCTACATGATGACGCTCGCCAAAATCGGCGGATTCTGGAACTAGGATCGGGATATGGCTGAGACGCAACAGAAAAATCCGATCCAGAACGGCCCAGTACGAAACGGCCAGGTGAAGCGCGTCAATAACAACGCGATCTTTGCCGGCTGCGTCGTTTTTGTTGCCGGCATGGTCGGTGCAGCTTACGCTTCCGTGCCGCTCTACCGCCTGTTCTGCCAGGTGACCGGCTATAACGGCACGACGCAGCGCGTCGAGCAGTATTCCGACAAGATCCTGTCGAAGCCGATCCAGGTGACCTTCGACGCCAATATCTCGCCGGGTCTCAACTGGGATTTCAAGGCGGCCAAGACGGTCAATCCGAAGATCGGCGAGACCGTGCAGATCGAATATACCGCCACCAACCGCTCGTCCAAGGCGACGACCGGCACGGCCGTCTTCAACGTGACGCCGATGGAAGCGGGTGCCTATTTCAACAAGGTCGAGTGCTTCTGCTTTACCGAGCAGACGCTTCAGCCGGGTCAATCGGTCCAGATGCCGGTGGTGTTCTTCGTCGATCCGGCGATCGCTACCGCGAACGAGACCAAGAATATCAAGACGATCACGCTGTCCTACACCTTCTATCCGAGCGAACCGAAGTCACAGCCGGTTGCCGCTCTGCCGGAAGGCCAGAAGGCAACAGACAAGAAACTTTAAGAGGGATCTGCCAGTTTACTGGCAGGGCAGGCATTCATCCGGGGATTCTGACATGGCCGACGCGCATCAGAAAAATCACGACTACCACATCATCGATCCGAGCCCGTGGCCTATCCTGGCTTCGATCGGCGCTTTCGTCCTGACCTTTGGTGGCGTCGGCTACATGCGTTATCTGCATGGCGGCCAGTTCCACATTTTCGGTCTCGATCTGGCGACCCCGTGGATCTTCTTCATCGGTCTCGCCATCGTGCTCTACACGATGATGGGCTGGTGGTCGGACACGATCAAGGAAGGCAATGCCGGCGCCCATACGCGCGTCGTCTCGCTTCACCTGCGCTACGGCATGATCATGTTCATCGCTTCGGAAGTGATGTTCTTCGTGGCCTGGTTCTGGGCCTTCTTCGACGCCAGCCTCTATTCCAACGAGGCGATCCAGGCGACCCGCACCCAGTTCCTGGGTGGTCAGTGGCCGCCGAAGGGCATCGAGGTTCTCGACCCCTGGCACCTGCCGCTCTACAACACCGTCATCCTGCTGCTTTCGGGCACCTGCGTCACCTGGGCTCACCATGCGCTCCTGCACAATGACCGCAAGGGCCTGATCAACGGCCTGGCGCTCACCGTCGCGCTTGGCATCCTGTTCTCCTGCGTCCAGGCCTACGAATACATCCACGCACCGTTCGCGTTCTCGAACTCGATCTACGGCGCGACCTTCTTCATGGCGACGGGCTTCCACGGCTTCCACGTCCTGATCGGCACGATCTTCCTGGCGGTCTGCCTGCTGCGTGCGATGAATGGCGGATTCACCTCCACCAAGCATTTCGGCTTCGAAGCCGCCGCATGGTACTGGCACTTCGTCGACGTGGTCTGGCTCTTCCTGTTCTTCGCCGTCTACGTCTGGGGCGGCTGGGGCGCACCGCTTCACGCTGGTTGAGACGCGGTCAGGCACAGCCTGAGCAATCGATCCAGTGAATCGATTGCAGCGTCGAACGCCCGAAGCGTAAGCGAAGGGCCGGGGGCCAATATTATTCAGATGGGGCGGCGAAAGCCGCCCTTCTGCTTTCCAGTATCGGATAGGCCATGACTTCCATGCCAGTGACGCAACCAACTGCACACGAGAAGAAGGCTCCAAGCCGCACCCGCACGATCGCCACGGCAGTCGTCGTCCTGCTGTCGCTGGCACTTCTGTTGACGCTCGGCACCTGGCAGGTGGAGCGCCTCCATTGGAAAGAGGGACTGCTCGCCGATATCGCCGAGCGGCTGGCGGCGGCGCCGGTCTCGCTCGCGGAGGTCGAGGAAATTGCGGCCAAGGGCGGCGAAATCGAATATCGCCGCGTTTCCGTCACCGGCACATTCGACCATGCCAAGGAACGGCATTTCTTCGCCACCTTCGAGGGGCAGACCGGATTTTACGTTTACACTCCGATGACGCTGGCCGATGGCCGCATCCTTCTCGTCAACCGCGGTTTCGCGCCCTACGAAATGAAGGACCCGGCCAAACGGCAGGCAGGCGAAGTGCCGGGCATACAAACGGTCACCGGTTACGCCCGCGCGCGGCTTGCCGAAAAGCCGTCCTCCATCGTGCCGGACAACGATCTCGCCAAGAACATCTTCTACTGGAAGGACCTCGACGCGATGATCTCGACCACCGGCCTCGATAAATCGAAGACTGTGCCGTTTTTCGTGGATGTCGATGCCTCCGTCTCCAATCCGGGCGGCTGGCCCAAGGGCGGCGTTACCCAGTTCGACTTGCCGAACAGCCACCTGCAATATGCCGTCACATGGTATGGTCTGGCGGCGGCTCTGGTGGCGGTGGTGATCGGCATGTGGATGCGCGGCCGCCGCGCCTGATCCGCATGGCGCGGGTTCTGTTCATCGGTTATCCTGCGGATATCAAGGGGAGGGGATGATGGCCATTCTGTCGATGATATTTGTGGCGCTGACGGCGCTGCTGCATGTCGGGTTTCTGATCCTGGAAATGTTTCTCTGGACCACGCCGACCGGTCGCAAGATCTTTCGCATGACGCCGGAACAGGCGGAGGCGACGAAAGTGCTGGCCGCCAACCAGGGCCTTTATAACGGCTTCCTTGCTGCCGGCCTCGTCTGGTCGCTGTGGCAATCCGATCCGGCTTTCGCCTTTCAATTGAAACTCTTCTTTCTTGTGTGCGTGATCATTGCCGCTATATATGGCGCGTGGTCGGTCAAGCCGCGCATCCTGCTCATCCAGGGCGGCCCGGCCATTCTCGCACTCGTGCTGACATTGCTGGCGTCCTGATTGATGGCATCTTCCATTCTTGAAAAAAGCCCCCTGGCGATCCGCCTTTGCGGCCCGCGCGGTTTCTGCGCCGGCGTCGATCGCGCGATCCAGATCGTCGTGCTTGCGCTGAAGGCCTATGGCGCCCCGGTCTATGTCCGCCATGAGATCGTTCATAATCGGTATGTGGTCGAGGGGCTGGAAGCCAAGGGCGCGATCTTCGTCGAGGAGCTTGACGAGATCCCCACCGAGCACCGTCAACAGCCGGTCGTTTTCTCCGCCCATGGCGTGCCGAAATCGGTGCCGGAAGATGCCCAGGCGCGAAATCTCTTTTATCTCGACGCGACTTGCCCGCTGGTCTCCAAGGTCCACAAACAGGCCATGCGCCACCAGCGCCTCGGCCGCCACGTCGTGCTGATCGGCCATGCCGGCCACCCGGAAGTCATCGGCACGATGGGCCAGTTGCCGCCCGGCACGGTCTCACTGATCGATACGATCGCTGATGCGGAAGCCTATGTGCCGGAAGACCCGGACAATCTCGGCTACGTCACCCAGACGACGCTGTCGGTCGATGACACGGCGGGCGTCATCGCCAAGCTGCAGGAGCGTTTCCCGAATCTCACCGCACCGGCTGCGGACAGTATCTGCTACGCGACCACCAACCGCCAGGAAGCGGTGAAGGAAGCGGCCCCCGGCTGCGACCTCTTCATCGTCGTCGGGGCGCCGAATTCATCCAACTCGAAGCGGCTGGTCGAAGTGGCGCTCCGGGCCGGTGCCACGCGCTCGCTGCTGGTGCAACGCGCCTCCGAGCTGAACTGGGACGAGATCGGCAATATCCGCACGCTCGGCCTCTCTGCTGGCGCCTCTGCCCCGGAAGTCATCGTCGACGAGATCATCGCCGCCTTCAAGGAACGGTTCGATGCCGAGATCGAGCTGGCGATCACAGCCGAAGAGACGGAGAATTTTCTCGTCAATCGTGAGCTTCGGAGTGTTCCGTTGACCCATGAAGACATGGAGTGGGTGAACGGGGCGAGGGCGTGAGGGCATTTATCGCCGCGCACCCCCCTTTGGCCTGCCGGCCATCTCCCCCACAAGGGGGGAGATCGAATCGCGGCAACGTCTCGCTTATCTCCAACGTTGTTTTTGAAACTGTGTCCGAGCGGCTAGCCAATCTCCCCCCTTGTGGGGGAGATGCCCGGCAGGGCAGAGGGGGGTATATCTCTTCTCAGTTGATCCCATCGAATCCCTTACAGTGAGACCACCTTGGCCGTTTACACCGACATCACCGAAGACGACCTCAAGCGTTTCCTGACCGACTACGACACCGGTGAGCTGACCTCCTACAAGGGCATCGCCGAGGGCGTCGAGAATTCGAACTTCCTGCTGCACACCACCCGCGATCCGCTGATCCTAACGCTCTACGAAAAGCGCACGGAAAAGTCCGACCTGCCGTTTTTCCTTGGCCTGATGCAGCACCTCGCCGCCCGCGGCCTGTCCTGCCCGCTGCCTTTGCCGCGCCGCGACGGCCAGTTGCTCGGTGAACTCTCCGGCCGCCCGGCGGCGCTGATCTCCTTCCTCGAAGGCATGTGGCTGAGGAAGCCCGAGGCAAAACATTGCGGCCAGCTGGGCAAGGCGCTGGCGGAACTGCATCTAGCGGGCGAAGGGTTCGATCTCACCCGCCCGAATGCGCTGTCGCTCGAAGGCTGGAAGGTGCTCTGGGCCAAGTCCGCCGACCGCGCCGACGAGGTGGAGAAAGGTCTGCAGGACGAGATTTCGTCCGAACTGGATTTTCTGGGCAGCCACTGGCCGAAGGACCTGCCGGCCGGCGTCATCCATGCCGACCTCTTCCAGGACAATGTGTTTTTCCTGGGCGACGAGCTGTCCGGCCTGATCGACTTCTATTTCGCCTGCAACGACCTGCTCGCCTACGACGTATCGATCTGCCTCAATGCCTGGTGCTTCGAGAAGGACCATTCCTATAATATCACCAAGGGGATGGCGATGCTCGAGGGCTACCAGAGCGTCCGCCCGCTGTCGAAGGATGAGCTTTCGGCGCTGCCTGTCCTCGCCCGCGGCTCTGCGCTCCGCTTCTTCCTGACCCGCCTTTACGACTGGCTGACGACGCCGGCTGGCGCGCTGGTGGTGAAGAAGGACCCGCTCGAATATCTGCGCAAGCTGCGCTTCCACCGGCAGATATCCTCTGTCGCCGAATATGGGATCGCACCATGAAACAGGTCGAGATTTTCACCGACGGCGCCTGCTCCGGCAATCCCGGTCCCGGCGGCTGGGGCGCCATCCTGCGCTATGGCGAAACCACCAAGGAATTGTTCGGCGGCGAGGCGGATACGACCAATAACCGCATGGAGCTGCTGGCCGCGATCACCGCGCTGAATGCCTTGAAGACGCCTTGCGAAGTCGATCTCCATACCGACAGCAAATACGTGATGGACGGCATTACCAAGTGGATTTTCGGCTGGAAGAAAAAGGGCTGGAAGACCGCCGACAACAAGCCGGTCAAGAATGGTGAGCTCTGGCAGCAGCTCGATGCCGCCAACCAGCGCCACAAGGTCAAGTGGAACTGGGTCAAGGGCCATGCCGGCCATCCGGAAAACGAGCGTGCCGACGAGCTGGCACGGCAAGGCATGGCGCCGTTCAAGAAGAAGTAGGCCGCAGAGGGAAGGCGGGAGGCCCTGCCTTTCGCCGCCTCTTGAGATGGCTGCCGCTTGAGATTATTGCTGCAAGTTGAACCGTTCCCACCCAAGGGGCTTCGCAATTCACGACGTCCCGATCCACTGACAGAACGCTGGCCGATGACCCTGAAGATCATTTCCCTCAACGCCTGGGGCGGGCGTGTTCATGAGCCGCTGATGCGTTATCTGCGGGATGAGAGCCCGGATGTGCTTTGCCTGCAGGAGGTGACGCGCACGCCGTCGGCGTCTGCCGAATGGCTCGTCTATCGTGACGGGGCGTTCGAACTGCCGCAGCGCGCCAGCCTTTATGAAGACGTGAAATGGGTGCTTCCCGGCCATGAATCGGCCTTCGCGCCGATGGCCCGGGGCACGCTGTTCGAAGGCGAGCGTGAGGTGGCGTCCGAATTCGGCCTCGGCACTTTCGTGCGCAGCACGTTTCCGATCCTCGGCCAGCACAACGGCTTCGTACACGGAGCGTTTTCGGCGGATGGCTGGGGACCGCATCCGCGCGCCCGCAACGCTCACGGCGTCCGCATCTTCCGCTACGAGACCGGATCCGCACTGACGATCGTCCAGCTGCATGGCCTGCGCGACCTCGAAGGCAAGGGCGATACGCCCGCCCGCCGGGAGCAGGCGCATGCGCTGGTGGCGCTGATCGAAAAGGTCCGCGAAAGGGGCGAGCCGCTGGTCGTCTGCGGCGATCTCAATCTCCTGCCGGATAGCGAGACATTCTCGATCCTCGGCGAAATCGGTCTCGTCGATCTCGTCACCACTCGCGGCTTTATCGATACGCGCACCTCGTGGTATCCGAAGGAGGGACGGTATGCGGACTATCTGCTGGTGACGCCGGAGGTGAATGTCGCACGCTTCGAGGTGGTGGCCGAACCGGAAGTATCCGACCATCGCGCCCTGCTTCTGGAAATCGCCTGAACCCGGTTGCGCTTGCCGGCTTTGCCGCTAATCTCTGCCCAAAATCAAGAACCCATATCCTGGAGGTCCGCCCATGATCCTGCATTGTGTTTTCGTCCGGTTCAAAGGCGCCCTTCAACCGGCCGACAAACAGGCGCTTTATGAGGCGGTTGCCGCCTTGAAGAACGTCACGCCAGGCATTCTCGACGTCAAATACGGCCCGAACGTCTCGCCGGAAGGCCTGAATGGCGGCTTTCTCGACGGTTTCATCGTCACTTTCGAAAGCCCGGAAGCGCGCGACGCCTATCTTGCCCACCCCGAACATATCACCGTTGGCGAACGCATCGTCGCATCGGCCGATGGCGGGCTGTCGGGCCTGATGGTCTTCGATCTGTCGGTGTGAAAAAGGGCGCCGCAGCGCCCTGTCTCGACTATTGAAATGAAGCAGGTCAGAGCTGCTCGATCATCGCGGCTGCACCCGAAACGGTTGCCTGGCCGGGGCTTTCCTCGACGTTGAGCGACTTTACGACGCCGTTTTCGACGAGCATCGAATAACGCTTGGAGCGCACGCCGAGGCCGCCGGCGGAGAGGTCGGCGTCGAGGCCGAGCGACTTGGTGAAGGCGCCGTCCCAGTCGGCCAGGAAGTGGATCTTGCCCATGCCGCCGGTCTGCTGCGCCCAGGCGCCCATGACATGCCAGTCGTTGACGGCCAGAACCGCGATATCGTCGACGCCCTTGGCGAGGATGGCGTCACGGTTTTCCAGGTAGCCCGGCAGGTGGTTCAGCGTGCAGGTGGGCGTGAATGCGCCGGGGACGGCGAAAAGAACGACCTTCTTGCCGTCGAACAGCTGCTCGGTGGTGATCTCCACCGGACCTTCTGCGGTCTTTTCCTTGAACTTGGCAGCTGGCAGTTTTTCGCCGATGGCAATCGTCATAGGGTAGCTCCTCTTCTTCAGGCGAGCACTACCTCCGGCCCGCCTTTTGCGGCGCACTATAGTCCCGACTTGACATAAGACAAGGAGGACAGGCCGATGGCGCGGACGAAATCAGTCTGCCGAAACAGATCACTCGAAGGCCAGCGAGGTTTCCATGGCACGGTTGCCGGCAATCACCAGAATGCCCCAGCGCTTGCCCTTGATGTCATAGTTCTTGGGCAGCTTGCCGACCGGCATGTCCAGCGAGTAACCGTCGCCGTCCTGCCGGCCGTTGATGCCGTCGAACAACACATGGCCTTCCGGCCCGGTGACGATCACCTGCGGCGGCTTGGTGATGGCTGCCGGCAGTTTCAGCGTCAGGCTCAGCCTGTCGCGCCCATGCGTCATGGCGTAATGGGTCACGGCGAAATCGTCCGACGGCGCTTCGGGCAGCCGCGACATGGCCGTGTTGAGGATCATTGCCTCTTCCACGGGCGTGGCATTGACCGGCGCCAGCGCCAGCGAGAATTCCGCCTGGAAGGGAATGCAGATATTGCGGCAGAGGCCGATGAAGGCGGAGGCGCCGAGGTTCAAGGGCTTCAGGGGATCCTGCACCTTGAGCTCGAAAGGCAACGTCACCGGCTGGTCGTAGCCGATATCGCGCAGCTTGCCGTTATCGATCCGTTTCGGCACGGGAAAGGCAAAGCTGTTGAACGTCACGCCGTCCGCTTTGGAAAACATCACATGCGGCGGAATGCCGGCATCGCCCGGCTCTTTCCAATAGGTGATCCAACCCGGTTTGGGTTCGATCTGCAGCGCGCCGTGCACCGTGCCGTCCGGTTCCGGCGGCATCGCGACGATCCGCATCCGGCCGCCTTCATTGCTGGCCCAGGGTGTCATTTCCGCATGGCAGAACGGCGCAGCCGCAAGTGCCCCGGCAACGACGAGGCAAGCGGCAAGCGTCGCAGACGCGCGGGTCGGAAACATGCGAATAACAGTCATCTTCATCGACCAAGCATTTAATCGATATAGCTGGAGCGAACCAGTCACGAGCGTTTCGACGCCGATCATTTTCGGTTGATTGATCGCCCGGACTGCCCCATCTTGTCTGGAATGGCGCAACTGACGCTTTCTAGTCCGCACAGCCGGACCGGATCGCAGGCTGGAGGCATGATGGCTCTCTCGACCCTGAAGGACAAGCGCGAACGCGGCTTCCTGGACGGACAATTCCTGATCGCCATGCCCGGCATGCAGGACGACAATTTCGTTCGCACGGTGGTCTATATCTGCGCCCATTCGGCGGCGGGCGCCATGGGCTTCATCATCAACCGGCCGCAATCGATTTCCTTCACCGACGTGCTCTTGCACCTGAAGCTGATGGACAAGACGGATGCGATCATGTTGCCGGGCGAGACCCGCAACTTCCCGATCCTGTCTGGTGGTCCGGTGGAAACCGGTCGCGGCTTCGTGCTGCATTCGGACGATTTTTCGAGCGAGTCGTCGATCCCGGTCAGCGACGATATCTCGCTGACGGCCACGCTCGACGTCATCCGGGCGATCTGCGACGGCCGGGGACCGGCACGTGCCACGATGCTTCTCGGTTACGCCGGCTGGGGGCCGGGCCAACTGGAGACCGAGATTTCCAACAACGGCTGGCTCAATTGTGCGGCCAATGAGGAACTGATCTTCGATCGTTCGCTGGAAGGCAAATACGAGCGGGCGCTGGCTATCCTTGGTGTCAGCCCGGAAATGTTGTCCAGCGAAGCCGGCCACGCCTGAGGCTCAAATCTAAAATTTTGAAATGGCCGGAACGAAGCGCGCAGAAGCCGCGTTCTCCTTGTGCAAGACGTTGAAACGTCGACGAAACGAGGAGAAGTCCAATGGGTAGCACTGGTGACAAGATGGCCGGCAAGGCCAACGAACTGGCCGGCAAGGCAAAGCAGGCAGCCGGCGACATGACCGACAATCCGAAGCTGAAGGCCAAGGGCGCCGGTCAGGAAGCCAAGGGCCATGCACAGCAGGCCAAGGGCAAGCTGAAAGAAGCCGCCAAGGACGTCGTAGATCGCGCATAACGGTCGCTCTCGTCCGAAATTTCAAACCTGTTCCGGCTTCGGCCGGGGCAGGTTTTCTATGTCCGGCTCCCTTTGGAGCCGTTTGCTGTTCTTCGTATCGCGGGACAGCTCCACGTCTTCATTTGCGCAATTCCGGACGCAAGACCGCTTCGCACTTTTGCTGGAATTACTCTAGTTCACGGATCTCTCCATGCGCCTCTACGACTGCGATCATTGCGGCCAGCCCATTCATTTCGACAACCGCTCCTGCGTCAATTGCGGCCATAGGCTGGCTTTCGTGCCGGAAAGGCTTGCCATGCATGCGCTGGAGGAAGAGGCGGACGGCACATGGCATCTCGGCGCCGTGCCAGAGCAAAAGGTACGTCTCTGCGCCAATGCCGCCATGGATATCTGCAACTGGACGGTCCTGGCAGACGATCCGCACACATTCTGCCCGGCCTGCCGGCATAATCGGCTGGTGCCGGATGCCTCCACAGAAGCGGGGCTTAGCCAATGGCGCCATATCAGCCAGGCGCAGCGGCATCTCTTCTATTCGCTCCTACGCTGGAACCTGCCACGCACCAATCGAGAGGAGGACCCTGAAGGCGGCCTCGTCTTCGATTTCCTGGTCGACGAGGTGAAGGAGGACGGCACGATCGTGCCGGCCATGACGGGCCACGAGGATGGCCTGATCGCCATCCGCGCGGCGGAAGCCGACGACGTGACGCGCGAACAGGTTCGCGTTTCGATGAACGAGCCCTATCGCACCATGCTCGGCCACTTCCGCCATGAGACCGGCCATTATATCTGGGACAAGCTGGTGCGCGACGGCGGCAGGATCGATGCCTTTCGCGCCGTCTTCGGCGACGAGACAATTGACTATGCCGAGGCGCTGCAGCGCAATTACGAAAACGGCCCGCCGCCGGATTGGCAGGAATATTACATCAGCACCTATGCTAGCTGTCACCCGTGGGAGGACTTTGCCGAAAGCTTCGCGCACTATCTCCACATCGTCGATACGCTGGAAACCGCGCGTGCCTACGGCATGTCGATCGAGCCGCGACGCCACGAGGAACTAGCGGCCGAGGTGGATTTCCGCCCATATGAGGCTAAAAGCGCCGAACAACTGGTCTCCGCCTGGGTGCCGTTCAGCGTAGCGATCAACAGCCTGCACCGCTCGATGGGCGTGCCGGACCTCTACCCGTTCATCCTGACGCCCGCCGTCGTCGGCAAGCTGGAATTCATCCACGGGATGATTCACGGGCGGTGAGCGCCAAGCTCTCATACGAATGGAAGACGGTGCGTCAGCCACCCATCTTCCCCCTTGCGGGGAAGATGTCAGCGGAGCTGACAGATGGGGGTGGTGCCCCAAATTCGACGGGGAGGGTGTTGAACCACCCCCCTCTGTCGCTTCCAGCGACATCTCCCCCGCAAGGGGGGAGATAGGAGTTTGCCGGACCGTCTCTCGTCCATATGCAATAGCCCCGGTTGATTTGGACAAAGGGCGCTGAAACGTAAGGCTGCAAAGTATTGCGTAAAACGCCTAAAACGACGGACGACTAAGCCCGCTTCGTCAGCGGAAAACGTTCCTTCAAGAGCTTTAGCACGGCATCTGCTGCGGCCGGCGGACCGAAGAGATAGCTCTGGCCGAAATGGCAGCCCATCTTGGCGAGTTCGGCCGCGTCCTCGTCCGTCTCGATTCCTTCCGCGACGACCGACATTTCGAGCGCGCGTGCCATGGCGATGACGGAGCGCAGCAAAACCGCCCGCTTTTCCGTCGCGTTGCGCACCAGCGCCTTGTCGAGCTTGATCGTGTCGAACGGGAACTGCGTCAGGTAAGCGAGCGACGAGTATCCTGTGCCGAAATCGTCGAGCGCCAGTCCAAGCCCGGTTTCCTTGAGCTTTGCCAGCACCAGCCGCGCCTGTTCCGGGTTTTCCATCATCAGCGACTCGGTCAATTCCAGCTTGATCTGGCTGGGATTGACCTGGGTTTTCTGCAGCAGGCTGCGGACGTCGTTGTAAAGATCGGCGTTCAGGAGTTGCGCGCTCGACAGGTTGACCGAGACGAAGACCGGCAAATTCCCGGTCTGGCCCTGCCAGTTCATCAGGTCGGACGCGGCGCGGTCGAGGGCGAAAAGGCCGAGCGGCCCGATGAGGTCCGACATTTCGGCGATCGGGATGAATTCCGACGGCGGGATGCTGCCGCGTTTCGGATGTTCCCAGCGCATCAAAGCTTCGAACCCGGCGATCTCGCCGTCCTTCAGGCTGATGATCGGCTGGTAGGCGAGCGAGAGTTCCTTGCGCTCGATGGCGCGGCGGAGGTCCGTCTCGATCTGCAGCTTGTCGGTGCCGGCGGAGCGGAAAGCGGGGCGGAACGGCTCGACGCGGTTGCCGCCGGCGCGTTTGGCCCGGTACATGGCCAGTTCCGCATCGGCCAGCATGCCGGACGCGCTTTCCTGCTGGTCCACCCAGGAGGCAAGCCCGATCGAGGCCGTGAGGATGATCTCGCGATTGGCGAAATTGATCGGCACCATGATCGCCTTGGAGACCGCATCGGCAAAATCCGCCACCTTGCCCGGATCCCGCTCGGAAACCAGGATCAGGCCGAACTGGTCGCCGGAAAGCCGCGCCAGCGTGTCCTGCGGCTTCAGAAGGCGGCGGAGGCGGCGCGTCAGGGCGATGAGGATGTTGTCGCCGGCGGCGATGCCGAGACTGTCGTTCACCTGCTTGTAGCGGTCGATGTCGATCGCCATCACGGTCGGGCGCACGGTATCGCCGCCCGGCGCCAGCGTCAGCACCGATTGCAGGCGATCGAGGAAGACCTGGCGGTTCGGCAGACCGGTCAGGTTGTCGTGCATCGCGTCCTGCAGCAGGCGCTCGACGGAATTCTTCTGTTCGGTCACGTCGATGATCGTGCCGACGCAGCGGATGATTTCGCCGTTCGAGCCGAGAACCGGCCGGGCGCGAATCTGCAGCCAGTGGAAATGCCCGTCTTCGGCGCGGATGCGGAATTCGTGGTTCAGGCGGCCGCGGCGATGTTCGAGCAGCACGTCGAGCGTCGCGCGGAACCGGTCGCGGTCGTCGGGATGCAGCCGCGGCACCCAGTTGCGCACCGGCCCGTGCATGGCGCCCGCATCGAGCCCGAGACGAGTGGAAATATCCGGCGTGGTGACGACGCGGTCGCGCGCTACGTCCCAGTCCCAGACCGTATCGCCACTGCCGGTCAGCGCCAGCGACTGGCGCTCGAGATCGGAGAACAGGCCTTGCTGATAGGCGCCGCCCGCAAAGGCGTGCTGCATGACCGTGAAGCCGATCAGCAGGACGATCAGCACGAGACCGCCGCCGAGTGCGGGCTGGATGATGTCGTTGTCGAGGCGGCCGGTCACCGTCAGCCAACCGCCGAACAGCCAGACCAGGATCAGCCCCCAGGCGGGCACCAGAAGGATGGCGCGGTCATAGCGGTTGAAGCCGAGATAGATGATCAGCAGAATGCCGACCGTGCCGGTCAGCGCAAAGGAAAGCCGCGCGATGCCGGATGCGACGGACGGATCGTAGATCGCCACGCCGCCGAGCAATACGAGGCCGACGACCCAAGCGAGCGTCGCATAGCCCAGATGCACGTGCCAGCGATTGAGATTGAGATAGGTGAACAGGAAGATGACAAGCGATGACGCAAGCGCCACTTCCGCTGCCGCGCGCCAGATGCGCTGGTCCGACGAAGTCACGGCGATCAGCTTGTCGAGGAAGCCGAAGTCGACGCAGATATAGGCAAGCACCGCCCAGGCAAGGGCTGCCGCCGCCGGCAGCATCGAAGTGCCCTTCACCACGAACAGGATGGTCAGGAACACGGCAAGCAGGCCGGCAATGCCGAGCACGATGCCGCGATAGAGCGTGAACGAGTTGACCGTGTCCTTGTAGGAGTCCGGCTGCCAAAGGTAGATTTGGGGGAGCGATGGGGTCGCGAGCTCGGCGACGAAGGTGATGGTCGAGCCGGGGTTGAGCGTGATGCGGAACACGTCGGCATCGGCGCTGGCGATCCGGTCCAGCGCAAAACCTTCCGACGGGGTGATCGAGATGATGCGCTGCGAGCCGAGATCCGGCCAGAACATCTTGGAATTGGCAAGCCGGAAATGCGGGGCGACGATGACGCGGTCGAGCTGTTCTTCGGAAACGTTGGAGAGCGCGAATACCGCCCAGTCGCCTTGGTGTCCAGGGGAGCTGGCACGCACTTCGATGCGCCGGCGGATGCCGTCAGAGCCGGCGGCAGTGGAAACCTGGAAGGCCTCGCCCTGGTTCGTATAGATGTCGGTGGTACGGGTCAGGTCGAGCGCGGTGTCGTCGCGGGCGATTTTGACGGGTTCGGCGGCATGGGCACTGGCAACGGCGAAGGACATTGCGGCGAGGAAAGCGGTGATCACATAAGCGCGGTTGAAGAACGTGATACCCCCCTCTGTCCTGCCGGACATCTCCCCCTCAAGGGGGGAGATTGGAAAGGCGCGCTGCCTTGCCCGATTTGCGTCGTTCGAGATGGGCGAGAGGTTTCCGCGAGTCGATCTCCCCCCTTGAGGGGGAGATGTCCGGCAGGACAGAGGGGGGTGTGCCGAGGCCGGACGGAGCACGAATGCAAACACCGACGCAACCAAACCGACCAGATACGCAATACAAGACACCGCCGCGCTCATAGCTTCAGCATCTTCCCGAATTCACCATCTTCCGGCAGTCGGGAGAACATCAGGTGATCGCGCCATTCGCCGTTTATTTTGAGGTACTTGCGCAATAGACCTTCCCGCTCGAAACCGGCTTTTTCCAAAAGCCGGACACTTTTCCAGTTTTCCGGAATACAGGCTGCCTCGATCCGGTGCAACTGAAGTCCGCCGTAGATATACGGGATAGCCACTTTCAATGCGGCCAACATATGGCCTCGACCGGAATGTTTCTCGCCCATCCAGTAACCGATCATGCAGCTCTGCGCCGCACCGCGCCGGATGTATCCAATGGTAAGGCCGCCGAGCAGGGCATTGTCGTCCCGCTGGAAGAGGAGAAGAGGCACAGCGAGGCCCGAGGAATATTCTTGGCCGCTGCGCACCACGCGGGCGCGGAAGGCGCCTTCGGTCAGTTCGTCGGAACGCCAGACCGGCTCCCATGGCTGCAGGAATCCACGGCTTTCGGAGCGAAGCTTGAACCAGGCCCTGTAGTCGGAATAGCGGGGCAGCCGCAGCAGATGGTCGTCGCCGTAAAGCTCAGGCGTGTCGGGCTGCCTCGACAGAAACCGAAACACCGACTTCGCCATCCTCGTTCTGCTCCGGCCCTGTTCGCGGGAAAGTCGGGCGCCGGCTTAGCCGGCAGCCTTCTTGGTCTGGACGCCCGGCGTGGAAAGCGCCGAAACGATGTCTTCCATCGGGGCGAGCTGTTCGATTGGGCCGACGGCGGACAGGGTCGGAACTGTATCGAAAAACAGCCGTCCGGCAAGATCGGTCAGACGCTCGGTGGTGATGCCTTCAAGACGTTCCATCAGTTCCGGGTTGGGGATAGGACGTCCGTAGAGCATCATCTGCCGGGCGATCTGGCCGGCGCGGGCGGCCGGGCTTTCCTGACCCATCAGAAGCTGGGCGCGGATCTGCGCACGGGCGCGATCGATTTCGACCTGATGGATCGTCTCGGAGGATTTCTTCAGTTCGTCGATGATCACCGGCACCAGCGTCGGCAACTCGTTGCCGCTGGTCGCCGCATGGATGCCGAAAATGCCGGTATCGGAAAAGCCCCAATGGAAGGCATAGACCGAATAGCAGAGGCCGCGCTTCTCGCGCACCTCCTGGAAGAGGCGGGACGACATGCCGCCGCCGAGGATGTTGGCAAGGATCTGCGAGCAGTAGAAATCCCGCATGTGATAGGCCTTGCCCTCGAAGCCGATGAGCACCTGCGCGTCCATCAGGTCGCGGCCCTCGCGGCTGTCGCCGCCGATATAACGGGCGGCATCGAAGACGGGCGGTGCGGACGGCGTCAGCGGCAGCCGGGCGAAACGCTCTTCCACCTGGCGACAGAAGATCTGGTGATCGACGGCGCCGGCAGCGACCACGAACATCCGGTCGGTCGTGTAATTGCGCGACAGATAATTGCGGATCTGGCCGGGCGTGAAGCTCTGCACGGTCTCCGGCGTGCCGAGGATCGGCCGGCCGATCGTCTGCTCGCGGAAGGCAGCTTCGGAGAACTTGTCGAAGACCACATCGTCCGGCGTGTCGTTGGCAGCGCCGATTTCCTGCAGGATGACATGTTTTTCGCGGCGAAGCTCTTCCTCGTCGAATTCCGATTCGGTGAGGATATCGGCGAGGATGTCGACCGCCAGTGGCACGTGGTCCTTCAGAACGCGGGCGTAATAGGAGGTGGTTTCGGTCGAGGTCGCAGCGTTCAGCTCGCCGCCGACATTCTCGATTTCCTCGGCGATGTCGCGGGCACTGCGCCTTGCGGTGCCCTTGAAGGCCATGTGTTCGAGGAGATGGGCAATGCCGTGCTCGTCTGCGGTCTCGTTGCGCGATCCGGACTTGATCCAGACACCCAGCGCAACACTTTCGAGATGCGGCATGGTTTCGGTGACGACCGTCAGCCCGGAGGAAAGCCGGGTTACTTCTACGTTCATGTTCTAAGTCTTTCCGGCGCCGCCGATACTCTTAAACTCAAGCGCGGGCATGCTGGCCGATGAAGGTTTCGACGGCCTTAAGCTCAGGCTCCAAGATATCGAAGCGCTCCTCCCTTTGCATTAGATCAGCAAGCCATGATGGAAGCGCCGGATCAATTCCGCAAGCGGATTTTACCGCGGCCGGGAATTTGGCCGGATGTGCGGTGGCAAGCGTTACCATTGGGCTGGAGGGTTTCGCATTCTTCGAAGCGACGAAAACGCCGGTCGCGGTATGCGGGTCGATGAGGTAGCCGGTGGCGGTAAGCGTCTCGCGGATCGTCTGGGCCACCTGCTTTTCGGTGGCGCGGCCGGCGCGGAACTCGCGCTTGATGGTTTTCAGCGGTTCCGGCTGGATTTCGAAGGCGCCGGACTGTTTGAGGCCCGCCATGGCGGAGCGCACGGCCGCCGCATCGCGACCGTAGGATTCGAACAACAGCCGCTCGAAGTTGGACGAGATCTGGATGTCCATCGAAGGCGATGTCGTCGCCATGACACCCTTCATCTCGTAGCGGCCGGTCTTCAGCGTACGGGCGAGGATGTCGTTGTCATTGGTGGCGATCACCAGCCGGTCGATCGGCAGGCCCATCTTCTTGGCGACGAAGCCGGCGAAGATATCGCCGAAATTGCCGGTCGGCACGGTGAAGGAAATCTTGCGGTCCGGCCCGCCGAGCGAAACGGCGGCGGTGAAATAATAGACCACCTGCGCCATGATGCGCGCCCAGTTGATCGAGTTGACGCCGGAAAGCTTCAACCGGTCGCGGAAGGCAACGTCGTTGAACATGTCCTTCACGAGGTTCTGGCAATCGTCGAAATTGCCCTTTACCGCGATCGCCCGCACATTGGCGGCACCCGACGTCGTCATCTGCCGCTGCTGTACCGGCGAGACCTTGCCATGCGGGAAGAGGATGAAGATATCGGTGCGCTCGCGACCGGCAAAGGCGTCGATCGCCGCACCGCCCGTATCGCCGGACGTGGCGCCGACGATTGTGGCGCGCTCGCCGCGTTCGGCCAGCGTGTAATCCATCAGCCGGGCGAGAAGCTGCATTGCCACGTCCTTGAACGCCAGCGTCGTGCCGTGGAAAAGTTCGAGCACGAAGTCATTGGGGCCGGTCTGGACGAGCGGCACGACAGCCGGATGGCGGAACGTGGCATAGGCCTCGTCGATCATCGCCTTGAACTTGTCGTCGGGAATTTCACCGGCCACGAAGTGCTTCAAAACCTCGAAAGCGACCTCCTGGTAGGACTTGCCGCGCAGTGCCCGGATTTCCTTTTTGGTCATGGTTGGCCATTCGCGCGGCACGTAAAGACCGCCGTCGCGGGCGAGGCCGGCGAGCATTGCATCGCGGAAACGGAGTGCAGGAGCTTCGCCCCGGGTAGAAATGTAGTCCACGACCTTCAATCCCCAATCGATTTTTATTCGCGCCGCTGATATAGACCATCGAAATCGGCGGTGAAAGACCGGAAAATGACATGTTCGGTCCGCAGAGAAACAAGCCTTGCAATGGGCATGCGACGGGATGGAAGAGGGTTGAGTAACGTGTTTGGCAAGATTTCGCGCGGTCTTCTGGCAGTTTCATTGATTGCGGTCCTCAGCGGCTGCGACACGACGATGGGGCCGCCCGACTCTTCTTTTGCGCCGACCAAAGGCAGTCAGCCCGTGGTGATGCCAAGGGCGTCTTCACCGAGCACCGACAACGCGACCGCTGTCGTGCAGGCCTATTGCCCGCAGGTCGTCCTGCCGGAACAGACCGCCATCTATCAGTCCTATGCCCGTGGCGGCGAAAAGTCGGCGGACAAGCTGGCCTACCAGGCATCGTTCGGCGATATGACACGCCAGTGCACGGCCAACGAAACGACGCTGACGATCAATGTGCTCGCACAGGTTCGCCTAGTTCAGGGGCCTGCCGGCAACCCAGGCAAGGTCACGTTGCCAATCCTCGTCGAGGTCGTCGAGGGTGACAATGTCATCTATTCGCAGAAGGTGGCGTTCCCGGTCGATCTGGCGGCCGGCGGCACGCAGCTCATCTTCAACAAGCCGGACGTCGAGATTCCGAACGCTGCCGGTGGCGCATCGCGCTTCACCCGCGTCCGCCTGAGCTTCGATACCGGCGCTACCCCGGCCAAGAAGCCGGTTCGCCGCGGCTAAGCTTTAAAACTTTTTGCCGGACGGTCGGCTGATCGTCCGGTGTTAAACCTCGGTTAACCATAAATCCCGTACTTAATATTAGAATATCGTTAAGGACTTTGCATGTCCTCGGCGGTTTCTGGCATGAGGAACGGATGATGGTCGAAGCGGGGTTTGCGCGCGCAAAAAAACGGTTGCGGCTTTATTCCGCGCTCGTCTCCCTGACGGTCGCGCTGCCGGTGACGGCATCGGCGCAATCCACATGGACCGGTGCCGGCAGCAGTGATTTTTCCGATGGCGCCAACTGGGATACGGCGCCAGCCGCACCCGGCGCCAGTGATGCGGCTATCATCCAGTCCGGAACGCCGATCGCTTCGAGCGACGCGGAAGTCAAAAGCCTCGATGTCTCCGGCGGCACACTGAAGGTCGGCGCAGATCTGACCGCGACCGGCGGCACCAAGGTTTTCGACATGGGCCGCCTGGAAGTCTCGACCGGCGGCGAGCTGATCTCCGACGTGACGCTGACTGGCGGTCATCTCGGCGTTTCCGGCACGCTGACAGGCGATGTCGATGCGTCCGGCGGAACCTTCATCAATGACGGCACTATCGACGGCGAGGCGAATATTCGCGGCGGCACGCTGAACAATAACGGCAAGCTGCGTGATCTCGCTATCACCTCCGGCGGCATCGTCACCAACAATGCGACCGCCACCGTGACGGGTCAAACGAATGTCACCAACGGCACGCTGACCAGCAACGGGACGCTCGGCGCCGTCGATATCGGCACGGCCGGTACATTCACCAACAATACCGGTGCAAAGGCCGGTGCCGTCACTAATGCGGGCACGGCATCGAACAGCGGCACGGTGATCCTGCTGGTCAACAATGCGGGCTCGTTCACCAACAATGCCGGCGGCGTGGTGACCGGAACGACGACGGTAACCGGCGGCACCGTCGCCAACAACGCCACGTTCGGCGCCGTGGAAGTCACCTCCGGCGGCGCCTTCACCAACAATACCGGCGCATCGGCCGGTGCGGTCACGAATGCCGGCACGTCCTCGAACGGCGGCACGGTGATTCTCCTGGTGAATACGGCAGGCTCCTTCACCAACAATTTCGGCGGCATAATTACCGGCAAGACGACCGTCTCAGGCGGCACCGTCACCAACAACGCCACGCTTTGCGCAGTCGAAGTGGGCGCCGGCGGCAATTTCAGCAACAATACCGGCGCAGCGGCCGGCGCCGTCACCAATGCCGGCAGCGCCTCGAACGGCGGCACGCTCGCCTCGCTCACCAACACGGCCGGCAGCTTCACCAACAATGCGGGCGGCACGATCACCGGCCTGACCAGGGTCTCGGGTGGCACGGTCACCAACAATTTCGTGGTCACCAATGTCGATGTTGCCGCCGCCGCGCATTTCGTCAATAATCTCGGTGCGACGGCGGGTGCGGTCACCAATGCCGGCACAGCCTCGAATGGTGGCACGGTCGCATCGCTCGCCAATACCGGCGGCACCTTCTCCAATAGCGGCACGATCACCGGCTCGACGACCGTCAGCGGCGGCACGCTGATCAATGACGGCACGATCACCGGAACGGTGGCGATCTATACCGGCGGCATTCTGGCCGGCACCGGCGCTATCGGCGGCCTGACGGTCGGGGCGGGGGGCATCCTGTCACCCGGGCCGGGGTTCGCGACCGTCACCGTCAACGGCAATGTCAAATTCGAAACCGGCTCGACCTTCCGCGTCGAGACCGACCCTTCCGGTCTTGCCGACCGGATGAATGCCACGGGCGCGGTGACGATCGAGGGCGGCACGCTGGAAATCCTTGCGGGCACCGGCACCTATGCGCCATCGACGACTTACACGATCATCACGGCCGGCAGTGTCACCGGCGCGTTCGACGACGTCACCACCGATCTCGCCTTCCTGACGCCGACCGTCATCTATGGCGGCACGGACGTGACTCTGGAGCTGGATCGCAATGCGGTGGACTTTGCCGATGTCGCCGAAACCTCGAATGGACGGGCCACCGCCACCGCCGTCGAATCGCTCGGCGCCGCCGATACGCTCTATCTCGCCGTCCTGCCACTCGACGCCGCGACAGCCGATTCTGCATTCGGCCAGTTGAGCGGGGAAATCCATGGCTCGCTGAAAACTCAGTTGCTGCAGGACGGCCGTTTCCTGCGTGACGCGATCGTCGACCGCATGCATGGCGCCGTCCCCATCTCTCCGCTGGGCGGCGCAAGCTCCTGGATGACGGCCTTCGGTGCCACCGGTCACATTGCCGGCGATGGCAATGCCTCCGGCTTGACGGGAAATACCGGCGGCGTGGTGGTCGGCGCGGATGTGGATATCTCCGCCAACGCCCGGCTGGGCGCAGTGCTTGGCTACAGCCACGTATCGGCCGGGGGAGACGCGGATGCCGATTCCTATCATGCGGGCATCTATGCCGGTGCCGATTGGGGCGCGCTCACCTTCACCGGCGGTGCGCTCTATGCGAGGAACGAGGTCTCCACAAAACGAACCGTCGCCTTCGGCACATTCAGGGACCGCTTGAAGGCGAATTATGACAGCACCACAGCGCAGGCCTTCGGCGATGTCGAATGGCGCATGCGGGCCGGCGATGTCGAGCTCAGCCCGTTTGCCAACCTCGCCTATGTCTATCTCGATACGGATGGATTTGGCGAAAAGGGCGGCGCGGCGGCACTTGCCGGCCGAAGCGGCAGGGACGACGTCACGTTTGCGACGCTCGGCCTGCGCTGGGCGGCGGAAGTGCCGGGCGAAATCCCGCTCACGCTTTCCGGCATGCTCGGCTGGCGGCGCGCGATCGGCGACCTGACGCCATCATCAACGCTCGCCTTCGTCTCCGGCGGCAGCCCGTTCATGATCGAGGGCCTGACGGTCCCACGCGATACGGCGGTGGTCGAAGCAGGCGTGACCGCGCAGATTTCCAAAACCGCGCGGCTGAAACTTTCCTATTCCGGCGAGTTCGCCAGCCAGATGGCGGCGCATGCGATAAAGGCCAATCTGACGGTCGATTTCTGAGCTTTAAAGCGCGTCGGCCCATTCACTGAGCGCCGCAACGACGGCCGGCAGGTCCATCATGCGGGAGATCACCGTGGCTGCGCCGGCATCGGTCAGGCGGTCGGCATGGCTCGGATAGGTATGCGAGGCGCCGGTAAAGCCGACCACGCGCATGCCGGCGGCGCGGGCGCCGTGGATGCCGTGGGTGGAATCCTCGATGACGAGGCAGCGATCCGGCGAGACCTTGAACTGCTCTGCAGCGTGCAGGAAGATGTCCGGCTTCGGCTTGACGCGATCCGGGCCAAGATCCTTGGCGGAATAGATATGCGGCGCGAAATAGGGCTTCAGGCCGACTTTCTCGAGCATCATGTCCAGCCGCTGGCTGGAAGAGTTGGAGCAGATGCAGCGCTGCGTGGTGAGCCGCGCCAGCGCGAACTTGACGCCCTCGATGATCTTCACCTCGCGGGCAAGCCGCGCATCCAGCAGCGCTTCCGACTTGTCGATCAGGGTGGCGGAGAGCGGAATGGAGGCTTCCTGCTCCACCTGCAGCAGGATGTTCTTCCAGGTCATGCCGGCAAAGCGCTCGCCCATTTCCTCGACGCTGATCGGATAACCCGCTTCCGTCAGGAGCCGCGACTCGACCTTCGCCGCGATGATTTCGGAATCGACGAGCACGCCGTCGCAATCGAAAATGATGAGATCGAATCCGCTCATGGAACAGGCCTTTCGGTGGAATGCGCCGGCCTTTTATACGACCGGTGCCAAAACCTCAATCAATACTCGCGCATGGCAGATGGAAGCTGAACGGGCGGCTCTCGACAAGCCGGGGAGCGCCCTCTAAGGAATGGCCATGGGCAAGGAGCCGGAAGACACAATCGCCAGCCGGATCAGCCGGGTACTTGCCGATCGCATCGTGCGTGGCGAGCTCGCGCCGGGCGCCCGTCTCCGCCAGGATCACATCGCTGAGGAATTCCAGACCAGCCATGTGCCGGTCCGCGAAGCCTTCCGCCGCCTTGAGGCACAGGGGCTGGCGATCAGCGAGCCGCGCCGCGGCGTCCGCGTCGCCTCCTTCGATCTGTCCGAGGTGCGCGAAGTGGCGGAAATGCGCGCGGTGCTCGAAGTGCTGGCGCTCACCCACGCCGCCCGCCACCTGACGCCGGCCATCCTCGATGCCGCCGAAGAGGCGACCCGCGAAGGCGATGCCGCCGCCGATGTCGAGGCATGGGAAGACGCCAACCGCCGCTTCCACCGGCTGATTCTGGCGCCCTGCGGCATGAACCGCCTGCTCGCCTCGATCGACGACCTGCATGCGGCAAGCGCGCGTTTCCTATTCTCCGCCTGGCAGTCGGGCTGGGAAAAACACACGGACCACGACCACCGCGCCATCCTGCACGCGCTGCGGCAGGGCCATGCCGACGAAGCGGCGGCCATCCTTCAAAAGCACGTTCAGCGCATCGGACGGGGTCCGCAAGCGGCCCGCACAGGTGGTTCACGCGAAGCTTTCGCCATAGTCGGCTGATCAATTTCCAAAATTATAGATAATTTTATCGCTATGAGAAAGCCCGATAAAATGGGCATTTTTCACGGTGATGCGCATCTTTTCGGCTTTTTGTCGCCGCTGCCCATCACTCGAACGCTTGCGCTTTCCAAAAATCCAAATCATAAAATAGATGGGAATCAAAATTATCTATAATTTGAAAAGGAGAGCTTTATGTCCCTCAACAATCCCCAGACGATGCCGGTTTTTGATCCCTTCCGGCTGGCTGAACGGTCCTTCGTGATCAGAGCGCTGTTCGTGGCGGCCGGCACGATGATCCTCGCGCTTGCCTCGCGCATCGCCGTTCCGATGGTGCCGGTGCCGATCACCATGCAGACCTTTGCGGTGACGATGATCGGCGCGCTCTACGGCTGGCGCCTTGGTGGCCTGACGGTTCTGGCCTGGGTCGTCGAAGGCCTTGCCGGCCTGCCGGTCTGGACGAATGGCGCAAGCGGCGTGCCCTATTTCCTCGGCGCGACCGGCGGTTACCTCGTGTCCTTCCCGCTGGTGGCCATGCTGGCCGGCTGGCTTTCGGAAAAGGGCTGGACGGGCAATCGGGTGATCGCCAGCTTTGCCGCGCATTTCTCGGCCAACATCCTGTGCCTGGCGATCGGCGGCGTGTGGCTCGGCGCGATGATCGGCGCGGAAAAGGCATGGCTGCTTGGCGTCATGCCGTTTTTCCTCGGCGCGGCGCTGAAATCGGCTCTTGCAGCCGCGGTGCTGAAGGGCGTTGCCATCTATGGCGGCAAGCCGCAGATCGACGCCTGACGAAGGCTGAAATCAGACCGGAAACAGCGAGAGAAACTTTCTTTCGCCTTCCGGCGTGAACAGCACGGCGCGGCTCTCGAGGCTGCGCCGTGCCCAGCCTTTTTCCATGAAGTTCTGCAACAGCGCCTTGCCGAGCGTTCCTGCCAGATGCGAGCGCCGCTCGCTCCAGTCGAGGCAGGATTTGCAGAGCGGCCGGCGGTTGGCGGCAAGCTTGCCGATATCGATACCGAGCGCCGAGAGCTCGCCTTGACCGCCCTCGGTCACCTTCAGGTTCTCGCCGTCGCTTTCGATCACCTCGCGTGCCACGAAACTGTCGAGCATCCGCACCCCGTAATCGCCTGCCAGATGATCGTAACAGACCCGCGCCTTGCGCAGCGCCGGGTCCTTCGGTCCCGGCTTGTGGCGCAGATGGCCGCGGCTTGCGGCAAAACCCATCATGCTTTCGATCAGCGTGCCGACGGCGGCATCGGCCAGCGTGAAATAACGATGCCGGCCCTGCTTACGCTGGGCGATCAATCCGCCATCCTCGAGCTTCGACAGATGCGAACTGGCCGTCTGCAGTGTAACGCCGGCCGCCTGCGCCAGCTCCGTCGCCGTCAATGCCTGACCGCCGATCAGCGCGGTCAGCATGTTGGCACGCGCGGGGTCGCCGATCAGCGTGCCGATGCGGGCAATATCCGGACCTTCTTTCATGAAGCACCTTCTTTCATACTTCGATCGTAACCGAAGCATTCCTGTTGCGCAATGTGGCAAGACATCCACATCTGCAAAGGAGAAACGTCATGATCACCTGCTTCATCCGTTACGAGATCGACCCGTTCAAGAAGCAAGAATTCGCCGAATATGCCCGCAACTGGGGGCAGGCCATTCCCCGTTGCGGCGCCGATCTGATCGGCTATTTTGGTCCGCATGAGGGCTCGGCGACGACGGCTTATGGTGTCTACAATATCGAAAGCCTCGCCGCCTACGAAGCCTATCGCGCCCGGCTGACAGCCGATGCGCTCGGCCAGGAAAACTACGCCTTTTCGAAGCGCGAACGCTTCATCCTCAAGGAAGACCGTATCTTCCTGAAGAATGTGTCCCTGCCACACGGAGCTTTGGTAAAACCATGATCGCCGTCATTTTCGAAGTCGTGCCCGCCGAGGGCGAACGCGACCACTATCTCGCCATCGCCGCCGGCCTCAAACCGACGCTGGAGCAGATGGACGGGTTCATTTCCGTCGAACGGTTCGAAAGCCTCACGATGCCGGGGAAACTTCTGTCGCTGTCCTTCTGGCGCGACGAGGAGGCGGTGAAGGCATGGCGTAATGTCGAAGGTCATCGTGTCGCCCAGGCCAAGGGGAGGGGCGGGGTGTTTGCGGATTATCATTTGCGTATTGCGCATGTGGTGAGGGACTACGGCATGTTCGAGCGGGATGAGGCGCCGGGGGATAGCCGGGAGGTGCATGCGGGTTGATGGGCTCTCCAATCTCCCCCCTTGCGGGGGAGATGTCGCCGGAGGCGACAGAGGGGGGTGGTTCAGCAAACTCGACGGTAGAGGTTGTAGCACCACCCCCATCTGTCAGCTCCGCTGACATCTTCCCCGCAAGGGGGAAGATGGGCGCTTGCCTCACCCAATCAATCCAAACTTACCTCACTCCGCTCGCCCGCCTTCACCGTCACCGGCTTTTCCTTCGGCGCCGTATCACCGGTAAACGTTGCGCGGGCGATATAGTCGCCGGGGGGCACAGTGTCCTGCCATTCCGGGCCGTAGGTGGCGGTGATTTCCTTGCGGTTGCCCTGGATATCCTTTTTCGCCGACACGACCTCGATCCGGTCGGCACCTGTGGCGGTGATCGCAATGACGCCGCCGTTGATGTTCACGGTCACGTTCTTGGCCTGGCCGGCGCTGAGCGTAAACGCCGTCTCGCCGACCGCCTTGCCGAGCGTCGCGACCAGCAGATAGTCGCCGGTCGGCGCATCCAGCTTTGCATCGTTGCCGTAATTGTAGGCCACGGTCTTGCGGCTGCCGTCGATATTCTTCTTCGGCGGCACGATCTCGAAAAAGATCTCGCGCGAATCGACATCCGGCCCGCCATCCGCATACACCGCCTTGGCCGTGACGATGCCGGAGCCGATGATGATCTCATGGGTGAGGATTTCGCCAGCCTTGACCGTCAGCGTCTCTTCCACGCTGGCCGGTCCGATCGTTGCCTTGATCGCGGCGTCGCCGGCGGAAATATAGGTGACCTTCTGCCCGTATTCGGTCACTTCATAATCGCCGAATTTCAGTTCCAGCACGGCATTGCTGTCCGGCTCGGCGCCTTTTGCCCGGCGCGGAACGAGCGTCACCTGCGCCGCATCGAAATTGACGAAGGGTTTGGCGACATCGTTGTCCTTCACCTCGAAGGGCACGTTGCGCACGATCACGCCGTGCAGGGTGGCAACCCCCAGATATTTGCCAGGGTCGAGATGTGTCGAGAAATGCGCCTTGTAGGCGGTCTCGACGGGATCCTCGGCCGGATTGTCATTGGCATCCAGCAGGAAGAACTTCCACTGGATGTCGTTGTTTTCGCCAAGCGAGGCGCCGCCTTCGGCAAGCACGGCATCCGGCTGGACGTTCATCGCAACCTTGGGGGCCGGCGGAGGCGAGGCAGGGGCGGGCTTGGGCGCCGGCGCCGGCTGCGGTTTTTCGACGACGGTTTTCTTCAAAGCATCGGTCAGTTGCTTTGCATCGGAGGCCTGGAAATACTTGCCGCCGGTATTGTCCGCCAGGCAGGCGACCTGCTTGCCTTCTTCCTTGGTCAACCCGAAACCGACCACATGCACGGTAAAATCGACGCCGCTCTTTTCAAGCGCGCTGGCCAGCGCGCAAGGGTCCGCTTCGCAGGTTTCCAGCCCGTCCGTCACAAGGATGACGGTCGCCTTCTCCTCGGTATACTTGAGCGCTTCGGCAGCCTCTTTCACGGCTTCGGAAAGCGGCGTCTTGCCCTTTGGCGTAATGCCTTTGACGAAGCTGCGGATATTGTCGGCAGTTCCCGTCGCCGGGGGAATGGCAAGCTCGATATCGCTGCAGGAGCCCTTGTCGCGATGGCCGTAGACCATCAGGCCGATGGCACTGTCGGACGGTACCGATTTCAGCACGGAGCCGAGCGTCTCGCGGGCGATATCGATCTTGGCCTTGCCGCCGATCTGGCCCCACATGGAACCCGATGCATCCAGGACGATGATCGATTGATCTGCTGCAACTGCAGTAAAGCTGAATAAGACAGAAGCAAGAAGGGTAATGGCCGCAAGAAACCGCATGGATGCTCCCCCTGTATATTGCGGCGTAACCTGTCACAGGCGGCAGTCAGCGGCAACAAGAATTCTCCGCGAAAAAATTTGTTCCAGAATGACGATTTTCTCATTTTTTACCAGTTTGGTTCAGGCTTTAGTAACCAACATAGGTAACCATAACAGTCAGTAAATTCGTAATGAGTACAGCGTAGCGAGTAACCCAATGGCAGCAGTTCTTCCGCTGGCCGACCTGAAGCAACAGGTCCGTCCGGACACTTGGCTAAACTCCATCATCAAGGGCGATTGTGTCGCCGCTCTGGAAGCCCTGCCGGATCACTCGGTCGATGCGATCTTTGCCGATCCGCCGTACAATCTCCAGCTCGGTGGCTCTCTCCATCGTCCCGACCAGTCGCTGGTCGATGCCGTCGACGACGAATGGGACCAGTTCGCCTCTTTCGAAGTCTATGACGCCTTCACCCGTGCATGGCTTCTGGCTTGCCGCCGCGTTCTGAAGCCGCATGGCACGATCTGGGTCATCGGCTCCTACCACAATATCTTCCGGGTCGGCACGATCATGCAGGACCTGAACTTCTGGATGCTGAACGATATCGTCTGGCGCAAGACCAACCCGATGCCGAACTTCAAGGGCCGCCGGTTCCAGAACGCCCATGAAACGATGATCTGGGCCAGCCGCGATGCCAAGGCCAAGAGCTACACCTTCAACTACGATGCGCTGAAGGCCTCCAACGACGACGTGCAGATGCGTTCAGACTGGCTCTTCCCGATCTGCTCGGGCCATGAGCGGCTGAAGGGCGAAGACGGCAAGAAGATTCACCCGACCCAGAAGCCGGAAGCGCTGCTGGCTCGCGTCATAATGGCCTCCACCAAGCCGGGCGACGTGATCCTCGATCCCTTCTTCGGCTCCGGCACGACCGGCGCTGTCGCAAAACGCCTCGGCCGCAACTTCGTCGGCATCGAGCGCGAGCAGGACTA
Organism: Neorhizobium populisoli; assembly: GCF_019430945.1. Classification (GTDB taxonomy): domain Bacteria; phylum Pseudomonadota; class Alphaproteobacteria; order Rhizobiales; family Rhizobiaceae; genus Neorhizobium; species Neorhizobium populisoli. Next base: position 431,746 of record NZ_JAHYCB010000002.1, read on the forward strand.
TATCGATGCGGCTTCGGCCCGCATCGCCTCCGTCGAACCGCTCGGCAAGGCGGAACTGACGGTCATGACCGGCAAGAAGGCAGAACCCCGCGTCGCCTTCAACACGCTGGTCGAAGCAGGCCTCGTCAAGCCCGGTCAGGTTCTGACCGACGCACGCCGCCGCCACAGCGCGATTGTCCGCGCCGACGGCACGCTGGCGGCAAACGGCGAAGCCGGATCCATTCATCGCCTCGGCGCGAAAGTGCAGGGCTTTGATGCATGCAATGGGTGGACGTTCTGGCATTACGACGACGGGCAGTCGCTTAAGCCCATCGACGATCTGAGAGCAGTCATCCGAAACGACATGGCGAAACTGGACTGATCCACCGGTCCGGTTTCACGAAACCCATTCGTGAGAGCCAAGTCGCAGAATTCCTTGTTCGGTTTTGTACCTCTAGTCCCGAACGAGGATAATTGACGCCCGGGGAGGCTGACCCCGGGCGTCATTTTATTTTCAGGCGCTCCGATTGCAGCCGGTCGCCATCGCTTAATTGTGAATCTTACTCATTGCCCATGTTTGGCGTTTTGAACGCCGGCATCGTCTGAAGCGATGATGATAGGTCCGAGGCATCATCTCCCACCATCAGAAGAACCTGATACGCTGCAGCCGGACGCGATCGGAAAGCATCGAACGGCACGAGGTAATGTAGACCCCGCTGTCCGTCGTTGCGATATTGACTGACCCGTCCGCCTCGAAGACCTCACGCGTCTCTTCGAATATGGTGAGGTCGGCATATCTCGTGGTGACAGTGAAGACATTTCCGTCACGATGCACATGAACCGCCTTTGTAAATCCATCTTTGACGTCGAACGGAAATTCCTGGCTGAAATTTTCCTGCGATGCCTCGAATTCATTCTGGGTTTTGCTGGGGACATACATCGAAGGGCAATCGTCCAATGGATATAGTAGCGACCATTTCTGTATATTGCTGTCGCAGCAGACTGTTTTCGTCGATGACGGCTTGTAATGCGGCCTGATTTTTCAGTATCGTGGATAGGAAAGTTAGCAGTTATCGCAGGTTGTGCACGTCCCTATGTCAGAAAATGCTGTCACTGATCTCCGCAACGCAAGAAAAACACAGCGATATTGCAGGGAAATTAGTCCAAAAAAATTCACCTGTAAATTGAATTTCGGCTTGTGAGTTCAGAAAATGCACATTCCTGTTCATGATCCTGTGCGTAGACGGAAGATTGAAAAAGCACTCAGCAAGTTTTCGCAGAACTGGGCGGGTCTCGACGACCGTCGCCGCGCAACGGCAATCAAGGTGTTGATTCTCTGCGAACTTCTTGGCGGCCGGGGCCGGGTCGTGGAATTGCTGGACCTCAAGGACAACACGCTCGACAACTATCGCCATGGCCGTACTGAACCGCGCCACAGCACCCTGAATGCCATGGCCGAACATGCGGGAGTGCCGATCGAATTTCTGGGACACGACTGGTCATTCGAGGGCGGCGAGATACGGGTTCTGTCGCCGGAACCGTCTTACACCGGCTTCTCGGAGGTTTCCGCGCTGGGGGAGGCCTCTCCCTTTCTGGATATTCCCGACCGCATCATCATTCCGGGATATGACGAAATCCGCACGCCCGGCGGCCAATCAAGCCGATACACGGATATTCTGGTCGCCATTCCGCAGGCCTTTCTGGCCAGGATAGAGGTCGATCCGGCCAATCTGCGGATATTGTCGGCCAAGGGTGACAGCATGGCGCCGACCATATTCGACGGCGCGCCGCTCTTGGTCGATACCAGCGACCGCAAGCTGCAGGACGGACGCATCTACGCTTTCGACGTGGATGGCGAAGTATTGCTTCGCCGTATCCAACGGCTACCCAGCGGCGATATCGAACTGCTGCCCGACAACGTTACGCGCTATCGCCCGCAATTGCTGGAAAAGCATAAAATAATGGACCTGACGGTGCTCGGACGGGTCTGCAGCGGCACCTGGATTCTCTGACAGCATATCGAACGCTACTGCTGCGCAGATCTTTGGCGCCATGAAAAGGGCGAGCAACGAAAGCGCCGATCGCGCTCGCCGCTTATCGTCAGATATCGATCCCGTGCGCGATCAGGTCCTTTCGCAGTGTTTCCGGGTCCTTGAAATGCACGGCCTGCCAGCCGGCGGCCCGCGCGCCTTCTACGTTCGGATAGCTGTCGTCGATGAAGATCGTCGCTTCCGGCGTCAGCCCGAAGTCGCGGGCATGTTTCTCGTAGATCGCCACATCCGGCTTGATCAGGCCGATTTCGCCCGACACCGTGACGCCGCGTGGCTTGTCCAGAAACGGAAACATTTTTCGCGCCTGCACGAACGTATCGGCGGCGAAATTGGTCAGCATCGTCACGTCGCGGCCCTTGCCGATCAGACCTTCCATGATGGCGACCGAGCCGTCATAGGCATGCGGCACCATCTCGTGCCAGTATGTGCGGAAGGCGTGGATATTGTCCGCATGCGCCGGATGGTCGGCGATCAGCAGCGCTTCGGCATCTTCCCATTTCCGGCCGCGATCCTGTTCGAGGTTCCATTCATGGGTGCAGACATTGGCGAAGAACCACTGGCGTTCGGCTTCGTCCGGAATGATGCGGCTATAGGGCAGGTTGGGATCGTAATGGATCAGAACCTTGCCGATGTCGAAGACGATGTGGTCGATCTTGGCCGCCATGAATTTCCTCTTTGAGATGGATTGCGCGATTTGGGTGGAAGCTTCGGTTTAGACGAAAGCCAGTGGAATAGCTTGGGCAATGGCTTTTTTCATCACAGTCGGCAGGGCCTGGGCCTCTAGATTGGCAACCGGCTCCCACCATCCGTCGTCGACGATCACTTTCGGCGTCTGCGCCCGGAAGATCGAGAGGCGGAGCTCGAAATGGGTGAAGACATGCGTGACGGTGCCGCAAGCCTCCCAGTCGGCCTGAAAGGGCGCGTGATCTACCGTCGAACCGCCGTCGATGCGAGAGGTCCAGGCGGTCGTCGGAACCTCGGTCATGCCGCCCAAAAGCCCGCTCGCGACACGGCGACGCAGCAGGATCTCGCCATCCGGCGTCACCGCCACGAAGGCCGCCCCCAGCCGCACCGGCTTGTCCTTCTTCGCCGCCTTCACCGGAAAACGCTCCGGATCGTGCCCGGCAAAGGCCAGACAGTCGTCGCGGAAGGGACAGAGCGCGCAGGCCGGCCGTTTCGGCGTGCAGATCGTCGCACCGAGATCCATCATCGCCTGCGCGAAATCGCCGGGCCGGTCTGCCGGCGTCAGCTCGGCGACCTTCGCCTTCATCAGCGGCTTGGAGCCCGGAAGCGGCGCATCGATCGCGTAAAGCCGCGAAATGACGCGCTCCACATTGCCGTCCATCACCGCCGATTGTCGATTGAATGCGATCGCCGCAACCGCTGCCGAGGTATAGTCGCCGATGCCGGGAAGCGCTCGCAGGCCGTCTTCGGTGTCGGGAAACAATCCACCATGTTCCGAAGCGACGGCCTCGGCACATTTCTTCAGATTGCGGGCGCGGGCGTAATAGCCAAGCCCCGCCCAGGCCGCCATGACGTCATCCACAGGTGCTGCCGCGAGATCGGTGACCTCAGGCCAGAGCCCTAGAAACTTGGCGAAATAAGGTTTTACCGCCTGCACCGTCGTCTGCTGCAGCATCACTTCCGACAGCCAGATATGGTAGGGATCGGCCCGTTTTCCCGCCTTCGCCGCAGCCGGGCTCACCCGCCATGGCAGCTCCCGGTGATGCCGGTCGTACCAGGCGAGCAGCTGTCCCGGTAATTTCTGTGCATGGGTGAGGGGAGAGGTCTGGAGCATCGTTTGCCGTGATGGAGGGATATCGCATATACTTGAGAGAAGATTGCGCCGGCTTCAAGGATGCTGGAGATGAATAGGGCGCGTAACCCATCGGGTATCCTGAGTTATCCAAGATGAATTATCCCAAGAAGCGCGAGCAGCAGATTGCCGAAGTGGCGAACGGCATCATTGATCCGGTGCTGGCCCGTCGCGCCGGCATTTCGACGGCTTTGCTCGGCTCCTGGGACGAGATCGCCGGCGAGGAATTCGCCGATTGCACGCGGCCGGAGAAGATTGCCTGGCCGCGCCGCGACGAAGGCACGGGCTCCGGCGGCGGCCATCAGCCCGGCGTCTTGACGATCGCCTGCGAAGGGGCGAGGGCGCTTTTCCTCACCCACGCCCAGGGCGAGCTGATTGCCCGTATCAACGGCTTCTTTGGTTTTCCGGCCGTCCGCCAGATCCGCATCGTCCAGAAACCCGTATCGCAGACCTTCCGCCATCCAAGAAAGCCGCCGCCGCTGAAGGGCGAGGCGGCGAAGCGGCTGGAGGGCATGATAGAAGGGATCGAGAGCGAGGCGCTGCGCAAGGCGGTCGAAAGGCTCGGCACGGCGGTGCTGCAGAAGAAGCGCAAAGCCTGAAACGCACATGTAAGGCCTATCGCCGTTTTCCAATCGCCGCCTGCGCCGCCGCCAGTCTTGCGATCGGTACGCGGAACGGCGAACACGACACGTAATCCAGCCCCGCATCCTCGCAGAACCTAATCGACGTCGGGTCGCCGCCGTGTTCGCCGCAGATGCCGAGTTTCAGGTCGTTGCGGGTGCGCCGGCCGCGTTCCGCCGCCATCTGGATCAGCTCGCCGACGCCATCGAAATCGAGCGAGATGAACGGGTCGTGCTCGATGATGCCCTTGCGCTGATAGGTCGGGATGAAGGCGGCTGCATCGTCGCGGGAGATGCCGAACGTCGTCTGCGTCAGGTCGTTGGTGCCGAAGGAGAAGAATTCCGCCGTTTCGGCGATCACATGGGCCCGGATCGCGGCGCGCGGCAGCTCGATCATAGTGCCGGCGAGATAGGCGATCGGCACGCCGCTTTCCTTCGCAACATCCTCCGCCACCCGGTCGATGACGCCCTTCACATAATCGAGCTCCTTGCGCAGGCTGACGAGCGGCACCATGATTTCCAGCTCCACCGGTTCGCCGGTCTTCTCGCCGGCGGCAACCGCCGCCTCGAAGATGGCGCGGGCCTGCATCTCGGCGATCTCCGGATAGGAAATCGCCAGCCGGCAACCGCGATGGCCGAGCATCGGGTTGAACTCGTGGATGGCATCGATGCGGCGGGCAAGGAATGCCGGCGGCATGCCCATCGCCTTTGCCACGTCGGCAATCTCCGCCTCGCTTTTCGGCAGGAATTCGTGCAGCGGCGGGTCCAGAAGACGGATCGTCACCGGCAGGCCGTGCATGATCTCGAACAGTTCGGTAAAATCCGAACGCTGGAACGGCAGGAGCTTGGCAAGTGCTGCGCGCCGGCCCTTTTCGTCTTCGGCCAGGATCATCTCGCGCATCGCATGGATGCGCTCGCCTTCGAAGAACATATGCTCGGTGCGGCAAAGGCCGATGCCTTCAGCCCCGAAGGAACGGGCCGCGCGCGCATCCTGCGGCGTATCCGCATTGGTGCGCACCGTCATGCGGCGGGCCTTGTCGGCCCAGAGCATCAGCTTGCCGAAATCGCCGGAAAGTTCCGGCTGGATCATCGATACGGCACCCTTCAGCACCTGGCCGGAAGAGCCGTCGATGGTGATCGTGTCGCCGCGCTTCAGCGAGACGCCTGTGCCGATCAGCAATTCGTTGCGCATGTCGACACGCATCGACCCCGCACCGACGACGCAGGGAATGCCCATGCCTCGGGCGACGACCGCCGCATGGCTGGTCATGCCGCCGCGGGTGGTGAGAATGCCTTCGGCGGCATGCATGCCGTGAATGTCTTCCGGGCTGGTCTCGATGCGAACGAGAATGACCTTGCGGCCTTCCGCCTCCGCCTCGACCGCCTCTTCGGAAGTGAAGACGATCTCCCCCGTCGCTGCCCCCGGCGAGGCCGGCAGGCCGGAGCCGACCACGTGGCGCTCGACGCGCGGATCGATGGTCGGGTGGAGAAGCTGGTCGAGCGATGCAGGCTCGATGCGGCAGACGGCCTCCTCTTCGGAGATCACCCCCTCCGCCACCATGTCGACAGCGATCTTCATCGCCGCACGGGTGGTGCGCTTGCCGGAACGGGTCTGCAGCATCCACAGCTTGCCGCGCTCGATGGTGAATTCCATGTCCTGCATATCGCAGTAATGCGCTTCCAGCCGGTCGCAGATCGCCGTGAACTCGGCAAAGGCCTCCGGCATCAGCTTTTCCATCGACGGCTTGTCGGAGCCGGAAGCCTGCCTGCCTTCCTCGGTGATCGATTGCGGCGTACGGATGCCGGCCACCACGTCCTCGCCCTGGGCATTGACGAGAAATTCGCCGTAAAGCGCCTTTTCGCCTGTCGAGGGATTACGGGTGAAGGCGACGCCGGTTGCCGAAGACGAGCCGAGATTACCAAACACCATCGCCTGTACATTCACCGCCGTGCCCCATTCCTCCGGAATGCGGTGCAGCGTGCGATAGGTGATGGCACGATGGTTCATCCAGCTGGAAAAGACCGCAGCGATCGCCTTCCACAGCTGCACATGCGGATCCTGCGGAAAGCTCTCGCCGAGTTCCTCCTCGATCATCGCCTTGTAGAGCGAGACGATATGCTGCCACTCGACGGCGGAAAGCTCCGTATCGTAATCGTGGCCGAGCCGTGCCTTTTCGTCTTCCAGGATTTCTTCGAACACCTCGTGGTCGAGACCCATGACGACATCGGCATACATCTGCACGAAGCGGCGATAGGTATCCCAGGCAAAACGCGCGTCGCCGGCATCATGGCCGAGCGCCTGCACCGTCTCGTCATTGAGGCCGAGATTGAGAACCGTGTCCATCATGCCGGGCATCGAGGCGCGGGCGCCTGAGCGGATGGAAAGGAGCAGCGGCTTAACCGCGCCGCCGAAGGTGCGTCCCGTCAGGCCTTCCATCGCGGAAATGCCGTCCAGCACCTGTTCCTTCAAACCTTCGGGAAGCGAGCGGCCGTTCTTGAAATAAAAGCTGCAGGCATCGGCAACGATCGTCAGGCCGGGGGGCACAGGCAGGCCGAGGCTCGCCATCTCTGCCAGATTGGCGCCCTTGCCGCCAAGCCGCTCGACATCCGCAGCCCGGCCCTCGGCCTTGCCGCCGCCGAAGCGATAGACCCATTTCGACATTGCCTGCTCTCCACCCCGACGCAGCCGTTCTGCGTCATAACTACCTGTTTTATGACGGTTTGGAAACGGATGAAGGCAGGATTATGTTGCAGTGCAACAAGAGCATGGAATAGCAATAATTGTGCCGGGAGAAACAAAGCTTTGCGGGGCCGGATCACAGGCGGCCCCGCAAAGCTTTCCGTCCGGGACAGGAAACCCGAACGGGGGGTAGGAAACTCGTTCACCGGGCCTGGAGGCGCCCGAAAGTGGAACCGCCGTTCCAACTCATGTTTTATCAAATAGCATTATACGCAAAACCACATCCCCCATATGGGTGATTCTACGTAGATCGTGAGCATTTTTACATAAAAGGGTAAATTGCTCAGCTTGCTTCGCGCAGAAGCTCTGCAGTCTGCAGATCCACGGAAACCAGCTGGGACACACCTTGCTCGGCCATTGTGACGCCGAAAAGGCGGTTCATGCGGGCCATGGTGATGGGATTGTGGGTAATAATGATGAAGCGGGTTTCGGTAGAAGCCGCCATCTCATCCATCAGATTGCAGTAACGTTCCACATTGTGGTCGTCTAGCGGTGCATCCACTTCGTCAAGCACGCAGATCGGCGCCGGATTGGTGAGGAAAACCGCAAAGATCAGCGCCATTGCCGTCAATGCCTGCTCGCCACCGGACAGAAGCGTCATGGTCTGCGGCTTCTTGCCTGGCGGACGGGCGAGGATTTCGAGGCCGGCTTCCAGCGGATCGTCCGATTCGATCAGCTGCAGTTCGGCCGTACCGCCCCCGAAGAGATGGGTGAACAGCCGCTTGAACTGCTCGTTGACCACGTCGAAGGCGGCGAGCAGCCGCTCCCGGCCTTCGCGGTTGAGGCTCTGGATCGCGCCGCGCAGCTTGCGGATCGCGTCGATCACGTCGGCGCGCTCGCGCATCAGGGTGTCGAGCTTGTCGGAAAGCTCTTTCTGTTCCTCGTCTGCGCGTAGATTGACGGCACCCAAGCGCTCCCGCTCCATGCGGAACCGGTCCACTTCGCGTTCGATCTCGCGGATATCCGGCATCGGCGCGTCGGGCTTCAGGCCCGTCAGACGGAAGACCTCATGAGGCGCCGCATTCAGCGTCTCGCGGATGCGGTTTTCGCTGTCGTGCCGCTTTTCGGCGGCGGACACCAGACGTTCTTCGGCGCGACCGCGCCGTTCGCGGGCTTCAGCCAGTTCGGAAAGCGCGGTGGCGGCGATGCGGTCGGTGTCGCGCTGGCGGGTCTCGGCCTCGGCCAGCCGGTCGGAGGCGGCACGGCGCTGGTCCTCGGCCTTCTGCAACTCGGAAATCAGCGCCCGGCGCTTGTCGTCGAATTCTTCCGGTGCGGCCTCGAGATCGGCGATTTCCTCGCGCGCCTCGTCTTCGCGCTCGCGCAGGCTGGCAATATGCTCGGCGGCGCTGGCGGCGCGCGTATTCCAGGAGGCGCGTTCCTGGGCGATCGCCGCGATGCGCCGCTTGCGGGCTTCCGTCTCGCGGCTCAGCCCTTCGTAGCGGGCACGCGCTTCGGCCAGCAGGCCGCGATCGGTGGCGACCAGCATCTGCTGTTCGCGCAGCCGGTTGTCGATATCGGAAATATCCGGCGCGTCCTCGAGCTCGGCGCGGGCATTCTCTTCCTGAATACCGAGATCCTCGATCTGCGCATTGAGCTGGTTTAGCGCTTCCGTCACCACATCGCGGCGGCGGGTCAAATCGCCCGCGGCGCGCTCGGCAGCGGCAAGCGCATCGCGCGCCTCGGAAAGCTGGCGGGCGGCCATGCGGCTGCGATCGCGGGCTTCCGAAAGCTGCCGTTCGCGGGCGGCGATTTCCGTACCCGCTTCGGCAAGCGCTGCTTCGGTTTCGGAAACGACGATGCGCGCGTCGTCGATTTCCGCTTCGAGTTCGGAAAGGCGGTTCTTCTGGGAAAGGCGAAGGGCCGCCGCACCCGGCGCCTCCGAGCCGGTCACATGTCCATCCCAGCGATGGATCGCACCATCCTTGGTCACCAGCCGCTGTCCGGGCTTCAGAAGCGGCATCAGCCGCTGCGCATCGGCGGCAGTGACGACGCCGATCTGGGCGAGCGTGCGGGCAAGCTCCGGTGGTGCAGTAACGCGGGCGGAAAGCGGTTCGGCACCCTGCGGCAGTGCCGGATCGTCCGAACTGTCGCCGTTCAGGACCCAATAGGTGGGGGCGGCGTTATCGACCGGGCTTTCCAGATCGTCGCCGAGTGCGGCTCCAAGCGCCGCCTCGTAACCGCGATCGACACGGATCATTTCCGCCACGCCGATAAAATCGTCGGAAACGGCGCTGGCAGCGAGCATCTTGCGGATCGTGCGGGCCTCGGTTTCCAGCCCGTTCAGCGCCGAACGGGCAGCCTCGACCGGGCCGCGGGCCAGCATCTCGTTGGCGCGGGTCAGCGCCAAAGCGGCCTCGACTTCTTCGGCAATGATCGCGGCGTCTTCCACAGCGATCTCGGCAGCTTCCACCGCCTCACGCTTTTCGATCGGATCGTCGAGCCCGGAAAGCCTGTCGTTGATCGCATCGAGTTCGCCGCCCGCCTCGGCAAGCTGGCGGTCGAGGCGCTGGTGGCGCTCGGCAAGATCGCGGATCAGTCGTTCGAGCTGGTTGCGGCCGGCGGCTGCCTCGGCGCGTTCGGCAGTGATCGCGGTAAACAGCCTTTCGCTCTCGGCAAGCGAAGCGGCGGCCGCCTCGAACGCTTCACGGAGTTCGTCGGCTTCCGCGCCGGAATCGGCCAGCATCTCGTTCAGCTCGGCCTCTTCCTGGTCGAGTTTGTCGAGAAAGGCGGTATTGTCGGCCGCAAGCTGTTCCTCGCGGCGAATGTCTTCGGCAAGCTGGGAGAGCCGACGGGTCAGCTCGTCGCGACGCTTCAACAGGCGGTTCGCCTCTTCCTCCAGCTGGCCGCGGGCGATCTGCAGGCGCTGCAGGGCAGCACCTGCCTTGGCTTCTTCCTCGCGCAGTTCCGGCAGTTTCAGGCTGGCAATGCCTTGCTGCTTGGCGGCTTCCATCTGCGCCTGCGCTTTTTCGGCGACGACGACGGTGATCTGGTTCAGCGCGCTTTCGGCTTCCGCCTCGGCATCGCGCGCCTGCACCCAGCGGACATGCAGCAGCATCGCCTCGCGGGAGCGGATTTCGGCCGACAGCATCTTGAAGCGGTTCGCCTGGCGGGCTTGCCGTTTCAGGCTCTCGATCTGGCTTTCAAGCTGCGACAGCACGTCGTCGAGGCGTTCGAGATTGCCTTCGGCGGCGCGCAGGCGAAGCTCCGCCTCGTGACGGCGGGAATGCAGACCGGAAATGCCGGCTGCCTCTTCCAGCAGCTGGCGGCGGGCCTGCGGTTTCGCCTGGATAAGTTCGCCGATCCGGCCCTGACCGACCATCGACGGCGAGCGGGCGCCGGTCGAGGCATCGGCAAACAGCAGCTGCACATCCTTGGCGCGCGCTTCCTTGCCGTTGATGCGGTAGACCGAACCGTTCTCGCGCTCGATGCGGCGCGTCACCTGGATTTCGTCGGCATCGTTGAAGGCGGCCGGCGCCGTGCGGTCGGCATTGTCGAGATACAGGCCAACCTCGGCCGTATTGCGGGCCGGGCGGTTGCCGGAACCCGAAAAGATCACATCGTCCATGCCGGACGCGCGCATGTTCTTGTAGGAATTTTCCCCCATTACCCAGCGCAGCGCTTCGACAAGGTTCGACTTGCCGCAGCCGTTCGGGCCGACCACGCCGGTCAATCCACGCTCGATGATGAATTCCGTCGGTTCGACGAAGGACTTGAAGCCGACGACGCGGAGCTTGTTGAATTTCATGAGGCGCACGCTGGGGAAGCGTACCCCCCTCTACCTGGCAGAGCAGAGGGGGGTACTTGATGCGCTCGCAGAGTCACACGTGGTCGAAGGCGAGTGGCGCTTTGCCGCTCATCCTTAAGCAAGGCTGTCGAAAAGCTTCGACATGGATTCAACCGACATGTCTCCCGAATACTTCTTGCCGTTGATGAGGAAGGTCGGCGTCGAATTTACGCCGAATTCGTCCGCACCACGCTTGGCAGTTCCGTTCACATCATCGAGAAGCTTCTGGTTCGTCAAGCAGGACTCGAAAGTCTGCTGTGAGTAACCTGCCAGTTTGACGCTCTGGAGCAGTGCATTGCGCACATTGTTGTCAGCCGGAGCCGCCCAGGCGCGCTGCTGCTTGAAGAGCATCGAGACCATGGCGAAATACTGCTGCGGTGCCGAAAGCTGCTTCGTGTCCTGCGGGTTGCAGCGGGCCAGCATGAAAGCAGCCGTCGCGACCGGGTCGAACGGGAATTCGCGGATGATGAAGCGGACCTTGCCGGTGTCGACATACTTGGTCTTGATGGCATCGAAGGTCTTGTTGTGGAAGTTGGCGCAATGCGGGCAGGTCATCGACATATATTCGATCACCTGGATCGGCGCCTTTTCATCACCCAGCGTCATTTCCGGCAGCGCGCCCGGCTTCAGCGCGGCGGCCATGTCCACATCGCCCTGGCTTTCCGGCATTTCCTGCGCAAAGGCCTGGGAAGCGCCAAGCGGTAGCGCGAGGCAAAGCGCGGTCACGGCAACGCCGCCGAGAAGTGCGCGCCTGGTCATGGTCATATCGTTCATCTGCATGGAACACCCGTGTGCGAGAGGTCTTAAATCCTAAGGTTGACATTCCGTATCGCGGCGCCCGAACGCGAACAAGCTGTCGATAGGTAAATCTCTTCAAACAATTGTGACGAAATGAGGGGCGAAGAGCGATGAAGGCTTCGAGCCCAAGCGAGAGGCCAGGTCTGCGGTCCCTTTGTTCAAGGTCGCCTGACAATCACCCGCCGCTCCACGATCATTGGCGGAGCCCACAGCATCCGTTCCGTCCTTGCCTGGAAGGCGCGGCTATCGGCGCGGCGGTCGAGGTCGAGATCGAGCAGGCAGCGGGCCATGGCATCGGTATGGGTGCGGAAACCGTAACCGGCGCAGGTGCGTTCGTCTGCGGCGCGCCGCTCCTCCGGCGTCACGGTCTGGCAGGCGGCAAGAGGGCCGGCAAGGGCTGCAATGAGGACGAGGCGGCGAAAGCGCATGGCGAGAACTCCCATTCATATGCCGGGATAAATCTTCAAGGATTTCATTCCCGGACAAGCTGTTCTACACAGGATGCAGCGCTTTCGCCATGGAGCACGTCCCAATCCCATGACCGTTCGTTTCGTCCGGCCAGTTTCCCATTCCGCCACGGCGGCGCGCCGGCTCGGCATTTCGGCGCTGGTCCTGTTTCTGATCGCAGCGCTTGCGCACCGCTTCGGCCCATTGACGACGCCCGATTTCCTGGCCTTGCTTTTCCTCTCGGCCGCAATCGCGCTCGCCTCGGTGCCCTTGTCGCTGATGGGGCTGGCCAGGTTATGGCAGGTGGGCGCGGAAGGCGGCGTCGCAGCCGCCAAGGGGCTGGTCTATGCGGCGGTGCCGCTGGGTGTGGTGGCGACGGGCGCCTTCTATTATTACACCCTGCCGGCGCTTTACGACATCTCGACAGACCTCACCGATGCACCGGCATGGGTCGCCGAGCCGAAGGCCAGGCAGCAATGGCTGCCGCGCCCGGTCAACGTCACCTCGGCGGACCGGCGGATACAGTTTTCCGCCTATCCGGGGCTGACCGGCCGTCGTTACGAAGGCGCGCTCGACCGTGTCTACGAAGGCGTCCAGAAGGCGCTTCCTTCGGCGCGCATCGGCATTACCCGCAAGCAGGGGATCGAGCTGGTGCAGCCGGATATTTCCGAACGTCCCGCGCCGCAGGACGAACAGGCGCCGGTGCCCGATGTCGCCCCCATTCCGCTGCCGCGCCCCCAACCCTCGCTGACGCCGGTCTTCGGCAATGCCGGCGATGTGCTGCTGCAGGGCGAGACGCGCACGCTTGTCTTCGGGCTGCGCTTCGATGTCGTCATCCGCCTGCGGGAGGATGCGGAAACCACGTCGGTCGATATCCGCGTGGCGCCGCGTTACGGCGCGCATGATCTGGGCATAGGCGAGCAGATTGCCGAAGACTTTCTGGACAGGCTGGACACCGAGCTTCTGGGTATCGCCGGAAACTAGAACCTTTCCGCTTTCGCCGGAATTGCGCTAGGCGAGATCGTAGGCGCCCGTCAAAGACGGTGGTCCGTCGGTGACGACCCTGCCTTTTTCGACCAGGTCTTCGAGATGTGCCAGCACGGAGAGTGCGGCCGCGCCATGCAGGCGCGGATCGGTCGTGGCATAGATCACCTTCACCATGTCCGGGATCAGCCGGTCGCCCACCCTGATGCGCTCCAGCACTGCGCGCTCGCGCATCCGCCGATGGGTCCGAAGACCTCGCAGGAAAGAGGCGGGCTCCTTCACAGGGCCGCCGTGACCGGGCAGGAAAAGCCGGTCGTCGCGGGCGAGCAGTTTTTCCAGCGAGGCCATGAAATCCGCCATCGACCCATCCGGAGGCGCAACGATCGTCGTCGCCCATGCCATGATGTGATCGGCGGAAAACAGGATATCCGTGCCTTCAAGCGCAAAGGCCGAGTGGTTTGCCGTATGGCCCGGCGTATGCACGGCGGTCAGAGCCCAGCCGTCTCCCTCCAACGTCGCGCCGTCCGGCAGTACGATATCGGGCATGAAATCCATGTCCGAGCTTTCCGCGAACGGATTGACCTCTCCGGCATGCAGCGGGCGCGAGGGGCGGTGCGGCCCTTCCGCCACCGTCGGTGCGCCGGTCGCATCCTTCAGGCGGCGGGCAAGCGGCGAGTGGTCGCGGTGGGTGTGGCTTACGAGGATATGCGATACCTCGCGGCCCTTCAGCGCCGCCATCAGCGCTTCGAAATGCGCGTCACTTTCCGGACCGGGATCGATGACAGCAACCGAGGCGCCGCCGACAATATAAGTATTCGTGCCATGGAAGGTGAAAGGCGAGGGATTATTGACGGTCAGCCGCTGAATGCCATTCGCGACGTCGATGGCAGTACCGTAATGAGGCGTGAAGGTCATATCGAAGGCGGGTTGGCTTGCATCATCGTCTTCCGCCATGGGCTGCTCCATCGGCATTTCGATTGTCTTCGGTCGGGTTCGCCGCCGCAGATGGACCGGCGCCCGCAGCTCTAGCACGACGCATGCCGGGAAATCTTCAAAAAACCGTCACGGCGCATTGCCGCATGGATGAAGCTTTGCTAGAGGAAGCCACCTCGCGGGCGACACATTCCGATTTGCCGTCCGCATCATGCTGGGGCGTCGCCAAGCGGTAAGGCACCGGTTTTTGGTACCGGCATTCCCAGGTTCGAATCCTGGCGCCCCAGCCATGTTCCTTCCAGCTTAACAAATTGTAGTTTCAGGTTGCCGCTCATCGACGCGCCGGCGTCGCGCGCGGTTGGGATTTATTGCCCGAAATACAAAGCCCGGCGCCGATGGTGACGCCGGGCTTTTGAATGCGCAAATCGAACCGGCTTGTTACTTGGCCGTCAGCAGTTCCGTGCAATAGCTCGGGCTGGTGGCGCCCGGACGGTCGGAAACGATCGAAATGCTGCGGATCGTATAGTTGTCGGAGACGGTGATCTTGGCCGAGCAGCTGACGCTCGACGTGCTGCCGTTCTGCAGCTTGATGCGGTTATAGCCGCCACGCCAATTGTAGACGGTGGACGAGCCGTCGCTGCTGTCGCTGAGCGGCGGGCTGTATTTGGCGAAGAATTCGCCGGCGGAATGGCCGACCCAGCGCGACTCGATCGCGTTGCTGGCAACGCTCACGGTGGTGCAGGCCGTGAGGCCAAGGGCAAAAAGAGCGGTCGATGCGATGACGCGGCGGTTCATGGTTTTGCAATTCCTTTGTGGAGCTGTCGCCCGGGAGGCATATCGGATAACTCGCACTATCAGATTTCGCACTGGCTTCGCGAGGTCCAGAAGCTGCGGAATGGCGCCATCAACATCAAATTTTTGCCGCGCCGCTTTTTTGCAACGCCCGGCTTTGAAGGCTTTCCGTAACGACGGGGGTGGCGAAACCGATCTTGTCGCAAATTTTTCATGACAAGCGCTTGTGGAATGAAAAATGCTGGTCTATAGAGGCGCCGCTGGTCACGGAGTGTAGCGCAGTCTGGTAGCGCACCACGTTCGGGACGTGGGGGTCGCAAGTTCGAATCTTGCCACTCCGACCAGCCGAAAAGCCCGCTATAGCGGGCTTTTTTCGTTTTTGCTCATGTCTATTAAAAATCGTCACCATGATATTCGCCATTGGATTGGTCCCCATTCCCACGGTGAACAGGCCGTCGTCTTTTCCGGGACGCCCTGCCGGGACAGCTGAAGCGCGAAGCTAAGATTGACTGCGGGCGCTGCTGTCTCCGCGCAGCGCGGCAAACTGCCGGGCGATGTGCTCGACGAAAGCGCGATCAGTCGGTGTAGTCGCCTTGTATGCGTTCATTTGATTAAGGGCTCGGAGATCGGTCTGAATAGACCCACTTACCGTCGGCATCAGCTCCTATGAGCGCGATGATGCGACAGTTACGTCTAGCAAGATAAGTGACAGCCCGGCATACTGACCGACCGCCAGCAGGCGACCACGGAGATCAAGCCCGATCGCATTCTGGAAGAGCTCGGCCGAGGTGGAAGATCGGGCGCGGGAATAGCCGATTATTAGGCCTCAAGCCTGCCAAATGAAATGCGGAGGATGGGTGTAAACGGTCCTCCGCGACCATCACTTGTTTGCCTGTAATGATAGAACATCCTTATAAAAGGCGAGGTTCGCCTCCCTGCTTTCAGCAAGGGCATTCGGATATTGCTGCGTCACCCCGACATATTTTGCCCAGTCCTGGGCCGTGCAAATGACAGGAGCATGAGCGAAGCGATAAAGCTTTGACATGGAAGGTATCACGATCACGCGCCGGCCAAGTAACGTGGCCCAATAGGCTCCGTGATAGGAGTTGGTGATGACGAGATGAGCCGACCCTAAGAAACGCAGCACAGCCTGCAAGTCATCGCCACTGTTGGAGATCGTGGGAAAACCCGAGATGCCGAGCGGGATTCGTTTATGTTCGTAGACGCATATCTCGGTTGTGACGGCATAGTCCGTATCGAAGAGCTCAGACATGCAGCTCGCGCAAGGAACCCACCGATAAGCGGTACCGAAATCCCGCACCCCAACAAGATCAAATGCTTTCAGATAAGCAGGATAGTCTCCGTCGTACGGCAGGACAATTTTGCCGGTCTTGTCGATATTTTCCGACTCGCCAATTCCCCATGCTACCAGAGACTGCATTTCCGGCTTGCGCGCCACGAGCTTTTCCATGAACGGATGAAAAGTCTTCGCTATGAGACCACCACCGCCAACGATCACATGCGGCGCAAGGGAGACGTTGTCGAGATCCAGGATATCGCCTTCAGCGTCCGGGAGCTGAAAATATCGACAGGGAGCGCAGTACCAATCTCCCACATTCGTCTTATCTCGCCGATATATGTTGCCTGTGGTCACGATGGGCACCGATTGCTTTGAAACAAATATATTCTCTCGCGGCTGTCGCTACTCGGAACGATCGATTTGAGATCGTAGCCGGCGCTTACAGCAATCGACACGAGGCCGGCAGAAGACAACGCGCTAAACCATCCGTGAGCGGACCGGTCACGCTTGCCATCGAAGTCCGTAGGATAATACGTGACGAGAAGCCTTGGCCATTTTACCGCCAGGCGATCAAGAAGCAGTTTCGGATCATGAATATACTCAAGGACGCCGAGCATCGACACGACCGACGCCTTGATATCGGGAAGCTCCCCCTTATTAAGATCGCAAACTATGGTTCTCGCGTCTCGCGAAACAATGTCAGAGGGTTGATATGTCACCCCGGGCTTTAGGTGCCGTTCTAGGTCCATCCCTCCGCAACCGAGATCCAATACGACATCAGGTGCGTCTATAAGGGAGGCCACTATCTCGGCGCGGCCTGACCACTGCGACAATAAATTTACCTTGTCTGCCCATCGCGCGATATCGCTTTCGTGCTGAACTGATAGTTTGGCAGTACGGGAAATGCGATCGTCGACCTTAAGATCACGATATGCAGACTGTAAAACCGGAGTGTTCGAGTTCTTCGACAAACCCAACTCAGCTTCGAGCTCAGATAACCGGGCATGTCGTTTATCAAGGAGAAGGGCTGATACCCCTTCGTTATCCACCGCCTTCTTTTCCTCCCGACTTGCCTGCAAATGCTCGATAACAGGCGTCACGGGCTGCGAGAAACGGCGGTCGAACACCATGCACATTGCCGGCGGAAGATGCTCCACCCTAAAGGCTTGCGGGCTCCGCATAGAATTTGCGATTACAACATCATGCAGACTGTGCTGATCCCAAGCTTCGGGTTTGGAAGACTGATCGGAGCACCACTCCTCCAGAAAGGCTCTGGCTCCTTCCGTATCATTTATAAGTATGGTTCCGCTGATGTAGTTCTTGCCGTGATGTCCGGCTACGGCAATATCACCCGTGTAGCCGTGCAGATAAGGCCAAGGATCGGAATGAACCACCGCATCGACATCCACGTACAATAATGGGCCGACAAGCTGATTCCGCCTCTCCTTGAGGAAATGAGGCTTGCGACGCACATTGGCGAGCCATCCGCCCGCATCATCGACCGCGGACAAGGCTATAGGAAGGCCAAGTCTGCTCAGGGACGCCATCATCCGATGAGCCTCCCTCTCGTAACGCGTTCCCTGGGTGTAATACGCCACGATTGTTCCGGGCCTATCTTCCGAGGCAGCAGATGAACTGGCCGACATGGTCTTAAACCACGATCGGTCATCGCTGTAGCCCCAGCGCTTTGCTACGTCGAACAGCTCGGGCGCGAGACGAAACTGCCGTACAATTCTTGCTACATCTTCCGTGGTTGCATCGAAGAGAGCGGGAACCGGAATATTCCTCTCATCGTCGGAAGCACGCCCTTCCACAAGGAAAGCGCGCAAACTCTCAGCCACCTTTTCTGGATGCTGGTTCAAATCCTCGTATCGCACAGTCAAGGTGGGGGGATGTCTGCCGAGCACGGAGCGCATAAGTTTTGCGGCGTACAAAATGCCGGGGTCACTCAAGGTCGCGACACCGTTTTCTGCAAGGTGAAGACAATGATCGAAAGAATATCGATACTGACCTGAGATATCCGGATGACGTACGGTCAATAACCTGCCCGGATGGTCAACGAACGCGATGATGCGTATTTTTTCACCGGCATCGATCAACTTTCCGACGCTGAAAAGGTTGGCAACGGAGGTTGAGACCGCGCCGAGCGGAAAAGAAGACGATTGTTTTTGCAAGTCTCTAAGAGACGTCTCAGATACAACAGGTATATCAACGGGGAGCACATCACGGATTAGCTGGGTTAGAAGCGAAATTCCTTCGTAGGGAAGACCGACAACTGCGGCCCAAAGTGGTGAAGTTACAACCTGCATACCCAATCCTACACATCCCATTCTCGGCAGTTGTCTAGCATGGACAAAGGGACAGTAAAATAACAGTCCGCCAGAAACTGACAGAGCGAGAGCGGTGGATTGGCGTTGATATTCCAAGTGGAGATGTTCCCGCCTCAATCTCTGCGCCGCCACACGGTTATGCGCCTACGGGACCAAGCGCGCCGATTGCTGCATGACACTCAACGCACGGTGATCATTTCAACTCGCCCGCCCCGGAACTGGTAAGTTTTCGCGAAGCTTCTTCCGTTCGGGACGTAGGGTCGAGTGTCGAATCACTCGACTCCGGCCACCCGAAAAGCCTTATGCCGAAAGGCGGTTTACTTCCCGAACAGATCATCCGTAAAAATTGCCATTGATCCCATATGGCCTCTGCCCATGGCATGAGGCGAGGGTAGGGTGTCCTGCCGCAAAATCACTGCAGGCAGCCCGCTCTCGTCGGCGATCAAATAGAAAAGGGCCGTTAAGGCCCTTTCTTGTTTCCGATTGAACTTTCGAAGGTTCAGATATCGCTCGCCGCGTTCGTGAAGATCTCGGCGGCCTGCTTGGCGGTCAGGCGGCGGATTTCGGTTTCGTCGCGGCGGCTGGCGAAGAGTTCACTCGCCATCAGCTGTTCGGCAAGGTCGGCCGGCAGCGACAGCAGCACGCGCTGGCCGTCGGCCGAACGGGTCTGGTGGATGCCGCCGAGGTCGCCGCGCTTGGCGGTGATCATGCCGCCGGCCACCGTGTTCAGCGTATCCGGATCGATCAGGATGAAGGCGCCGGTCGCGCGGTTCTGTTCGTAGGTGTCGAACACGGCCTGCTCCTCGAAGGAAAGGCGCACCTTGCCGATGGCGTTCATGTCGAGCACGGAGGCATGTGGCTGCCAGTTGCCGGTGGAAAGCTCCAGCTGGCTCACCGGCTCGATGGTCACCCGTTGGCGCCGCGCGCCGCTCTTCAGCCAGTAACGCTTGCCGGGCTCGATACCGCCCGGCTGCAGCGAGACGAGCTGCGCGTCGAATTCGTGACCCACCATCGGCTGGCCGTCGAGCGAGACGATCACGTCGCCGCGCGCCACGTCCACCTGGCGGTCGAGAACCAGCGTGATCGCATCGCCGGCAACCGCCGCATTGCGCACGAGGTCGAAAGTGACGATCTGCTTGACGTTGGCGATCGTGCCGGCCGGGAGGATGGCAACGCTGTCGCCCGGCTTGATCGAGCCGCCCGCGACCGTGCCCTGATAACCGCGAAAACTTTCGCCGGGGCGCGAGACGCGCTGCACCGGCAGGCGGAAACCGCCGGCCTGGGTGGAGCGAACCGTCGCCAGTTCCAGCGCCTCCACCAGTGTCGGGCCTTCATACCACGGCATGGCCGAGGAGGCCGCGTAGACGACGTTCTCGCCCTTCAGCGCCGACATCGGAATGGCGGTGATCTGGCGCACGCCGAGCGACAGAGCGAATTCGCGGAACTCGTTGGAAATCCGCTCGAAGATGGCGCGGTCGTAATTGACCAGATCGAACTTGTTGACCGCCAGTACGAACTGCCGGATGCCCATCAGCGCTGCGATTGTCGCGTGACGGCGGGTCTGCTCAAGCAGGCCAGCGCGGGCGTCGGCGAGCAGCACTGCGAGATCGGCAGTCGAGGCGCCGGTCGCCATGTTGCGGGTATATTGAACATGGCCGGGCGTATCGGCGACGATAAACGAGCGCCGGTCGGTGGCGAAATAACGGTAGGCGACGTCGATGGTGATGCCCTGTTCGCGCTCGGCCTGCAGGCCGTCGAGCAGAAGCGCGAAATCCGGCAGGCCGAGATCGTTTTGGCTACCCGAGTCGCGTGCCAGCGTCGCCGCCTGGTCTTCCTTGACAGCCTTGGTGTCCCAGAGCAGGCGGCCAATCAGCGTCGACTTGCCGTCGTCGACGGAGCCGCAGGTGATCAGGCGCAGCGGGCGGGTGTCGCGCACCGCCTTGGCCGGTTCCGCGAAAGGGAGGATGGTCGCCGAAGCGTTATTGGCTGTTGCGGTCATCTCAGAAATATCCTTCGCGCTTCTTCTTTTCCATCGAGCCGGACTGGTCGCGATCGATGGCGCGGCCCTGGCGTTCGGAAACGGTGGCGATTTCCAGCTCGGCGATCACCTCTTCGAGGTTCGAAGCCGTGGAGCGGATGGCACCGGTCAGCGGGAAGCAGCCGAGCGTGCGGAAGCGGATCGAGCCGCGCTGCACGGTCTCGCCGGGCAGAAGCTGAAGCCGTGGATCTTCGGCAAGGATCATCATGCCGTCGCGCTCCACATAGGGGCGTTCTGCGGCATAATAGAGCGGCACGAGCGGGATGTCTTCCGCCTGGATGTAGCGCCAGATATCGACTTCCGTCCAGTTGGAGAGCGGGAAGGCGCGCACGCTCTCGCCCTTTTTGATCATGCCGTTATAGACGTTCCACAGTTCCGGGCGTTGGTTGCGCGGGTCCCATTTGTGGTCCGGCGTGCGGAAGGAATAGATGCGCTCCTTGGCACGGGAGGCTTCCTCGTCGCGCCGCGCACCGCCGAAGGCCGCGTCGTAACCGCCGGCATCCAGCGCCTGCTTCAGCGCCTCGGTCTTCATGATGTCGGTGTAAAGCGCCGAACCATGGGTGAAGGGCGTCACGCCCTCCGCCTTGCCGCGTTGATTGGTGTGGACCACGAGGTCGAGATCGTATTTCTGAGCGATCTCGTCGCGGAACGCGATCATTTCCTTGAACTTCCAGGTCGTATCGACATGCAGAAGCGGGAAGGGAACGCGGCCGGGATAAAAGGCCTTTCGGGCAAGATGCAGCAGGACGGATGAATCCTTGCCGATCGAATAAAGCATCACCGGCTTTTCGAATTCCGCCGCCACTTCGCGAAAGATATGGATCGCTTCGTTTTCGAGGGCTTTCAGATGCGGATCGAGCGGCGGTCTGGAAACGGGCGGGTTCTTCACTTCCGTTTCCTGTACTGACAGGGGCATTTCAGTCTCCGAGCAGTCTAGATAACAAACACAAAAGGTGGCGGCTTTCGTCGGGCGGTTTGCCCCTCATCCGCCTGCCGGCACCTTCTCCCCGTTTTGACGGGGAGAAGGGCGAAAGCAGCGCCCTTTCCGTCCCTCGCTAGCGTTGAGCGAGGCACGTCCCCTCTCCCCGCGCGCGGGGAGAGGGTTAGGGTGAGGGGCAGCTCCATTCACGTTCGGCCGTTGATCGGGGAGGCTTCCGAAGCGGTTTCCGGCACATGCAGGCCGCATTCGCGCTTCTCGTCGTTTTCCCACCACCAGCGGCCGGCACGTTCGGGTTCGCCCGGCTTAATGGCGCGCGTACACGGCTCGCAGCCGATTGAGGGATAACCGCGACCATGCAGCTGATTGACCGGAATGGCTTCCGCGGCGACATGCGCCTTGATCGTCTCGATGTCCCAGTCGGCCAGCGGATTGATCTTCAACAGGCCACGTTCCGCATCATATTCCGCAAACGGCGTCGTGGCGCGGTTGCCCGACTGGCCGCGGCGAAGGCCCGTGATCCAGATGTCGGTGCTGGAAAGAGCCTTGGCGAGCGGCTTCAGCTTGCGCACATGACAGCAGGCGTGACGAGCCTCGACGCTGTCGTAAAAACCGTTCAGCCCGTACTGAGCCGCATAGGCATCGATATCGTCCTGCTCCGGCACGAAACGGCGAATGTCGATGCCGTAACGCTCTTCCGTCTCGCCGATCAGATCGACGGTTTCCTTGAACAGGCGGCCGGTCTCCAGTGTCGAGACTTCGATCGGCAGGCGATGGGTGCCGATCGCGGCGGTAATCACCTGGTCTTCGATGCCGAGGGAGGTGGTGAAGACGGCGCGTCCCAGCTGGGCTGCAAGGGCAAGGCGCCCGGCAAGATCGAGGCTGGCGAGTTTGGTATCGATATCAGCAGCCGAAGCCAGGAAATCCTGGCTGGCGGGTTCATGGACTGTCATCGGGTAGTCTTTCGTGAGCGATTGCTTGATTATTCGGGCAATGCGCGCAAAAGGACAGGAAAACCCGTTTCTTCCCGCGGGGCGGAAGAGCAAATATCTCTCCAAAGCGTCCATCGCACAGAAAACCTGCCGCCTTAACCAATCGTGACCATTTTTGCGGCCTCAAACCCCTGCATTGGTTTGTATTTTCTCATGATTTGAGCTATCCCGGATGTATGCAGGCGGGCCGAGATTTGGGTCGGCATGCATGCAGCCCTGAGCGCCGATCCTGGCGAACCGTGGATGCCCTTGAGATAGAGCTGATCGAGCGGCGCCGTGAGGATAAATTCCCTCGCGGCGGCGCTGCCGTTTAATGGTTGCGTGATGATATCCCAGAAAGCGAAATACGCGCTCAGAGCGCTGGCAGCTCTGGCGCAGGCCGATCCTGATGCGCCGATGCTGATTTCCGAGATCGCCCTTCAGCAAAGCATTCCGAAGAAATTCCTCGAACAGATCCTGCTCGACCTCAAGCGCTCCGGCATCGTCGTCTCCAAGCGCGGCAAGCAGGGCGGTTATCTTCTCCTGAAACCCGCCGACGCCATCACCTTCGGCGAAGTTCTCCGCCTCGTCGACGGCCCGATCGCGCCTTTGCCCTGCCTTTCCCAGACCGCATACCGCAAATGCGAAGATTGCGACGGCGAACACCTCTGCGAAATCCGCCACGTGTTTGCGCGGGTGGCGGATGCGACGCGGGATGTGCTGTTCAACACGACGATCGCCGATGCGGTCGAAGGGGCAGGGGACGTCAAGGATGCGCCGGTCAGAGAATTGCTGACGGCGTGAGCAAGCTCGAAGAACAAGCACGCATCAAAGCCTTGCAGGATGCGCTGATTGCCGGAGAGCAATCTGGCGAGCCTAAGTCATTCGATAACCAGGCATTTCTCAAGCGAATGCGCGAGCGCTACGAGCGGTAGGTTGTCGCGCGAAGCCGCCTTTCCCTTCTCCCCGCGGGGAGAAGGTGTCCCGAAGGGACGGATGAGGGGGCCGCACCCGCCGATCCATCGACCGTCCGTACTCGGAGCCCCCTCATCGCCTCGCTTTGCTCGGCACTTCTCCCCGAGGGGAGAAGGGGGAAGGCGTAGAAGCAACCGCGGCCGCGCCGACATAGAGGCACGCGTCTGACTTCATTCCCCAACCGGCAAATCAAAAACCAGCAATCCCGGCTCATCCAGCGGAAGCTGCGCCACGACTCGTCCCTCCGGATCGAGCACCGCCGTTGGCCCCCAGGCGATGCGGCCATCTCTTTCCCCCGTCACATCCGACGAAACGAGCCACAACCCCGTCTCGCGGCAACGCTCGCCACGCGCCGAATTATGGACGTCCCGATAGATTTCCGCCTTCGCCCGCGGCATCATGTTGTTGGCGCAGCAGACGATCAGCGAGGCGCCGAGATCGGCGACACCGCGGGCAGCGTCCGGAAAATTCGTGTCGTAGCAGATGTTGATCCCGAACCGCAGGCCATCGATCTCGAAGATATTGGACCCTGTGCCCGCTTCGAAAATCGTCTCGCCGCCAAGCAGGTGAACCTTCCGGTAGCGGCCGGCGACCTTGCCCTGCTCGATCACCAGTGCCGTATTGAACAGGTGCCCTTCCGCGGCCTCGATCATGCCGACGACGATCGTCGGGCCGGTTTGCGGAAACTGCCGCAGCACCGTTTCAAATTCCGGCGATGCCAGATCGAGCGCAACCCGCCGCGCCGAAGCCTCGTCCAGCAGATACCCTTGCAGGAAACCTTCCGGAAAGCAGAGCAGGCGAGCGCCTTCCGCCTCGGCCTGCGCGGCAAAATCGTTGAGGCAGGCGAGGGCGGCGGGAATGTCGTTCCTGATTTCCGGTGTCTGTGCCGCCGCGATCCTGACGGTTTTCATGAGGTCTTCCGCACCATGAAAGGTGGCGATTGGCTAACGCCCATGATCATATGCTTCCTCTGCCGTCGCCAGCCGGATACCGGCGTCCGACGAAACGAACAAGTCCGCGGTCAAGGGATAGGGCTCCGTCGTCAGGTCCTCGGCGATCTTTTTGGCAAAACCTTTGCGGCGCGAAAAATCCGGCGACCAGGCTAGGATGAAGTCCCGGTTCGGAATGCCGACGAAGATGTGCGGCGCATTGAGCACCTTTCGCACCCGTGCCATGAAATCCGGGAGCAACAGCCGGGCCGCCGCGAAGGAATCGTCTCCGGCGGCAAACAGAGCGCCTTCCTGCCCCTGCTTTGCCACCAGTTCCTGCCGGGCCGCCAATGCCTCGAGATTGGCAAAGGCCTGGGTTTCGAGCGCTTGGCGGTGGATATGCCAGGCGGCCAGCACCGGATCGCGCAACAGGCTGTAGCGCTTTTCCTCGTCGAGCACATAACCGACATCGAGCCCGGAAAGGAACGGCCGCGTCATCAGGCCGGATAGCTGGTTTTTGAATTCGGCCGGAACGATTTGCGGCATCAGCCGGTCCTTCGCCTCGGCATAGGCCGTCTTTTCCGGCTCCGGCTTTTTCGAAGTGTCCAGGGTCGTTTCAAGGAAGTCCAGAATGGCATCTTCTCGCTCGCCGCCGGTCATGTCTCGGACGATAAGAAAGTTATTATCGAGCGAAATGCGCTTGGTGCCGACCGCGATCAGCATCGGGTCGGCATTGTCTTCCGGGACCCATTCGGGGTGGTGCCGGCGCAACACCTCGATGACCTCCTGCTTGAAGCTGTCGTCTTCCAATATCCTTGCCCTCGCAATCCTGTCGCCGCCGATGGCGCATAAGGTCCCGAGTGCGCCGATGTTCAATAACCGTCGCCGGGAAAGGCGTCTCATGCCTGCCAGACCATCAGGAACCAGATCATCAGGAAATGGCGGTGATTTCGAGTTCCTGCCCCGCGACAGTCACGACGTCGCCAATGGCCTTGCCCGACAGCGCCTGTGCCACCGGCGAGACATAGGAGATCGATCCCGCCTTCGGATCGGCCTCGTCCTCGCCGACGATGCGATAGGTCTGCACTCGCCCGTCTTCGCGCTCGAAGGTGATGGTGCCGCCGAAGGCTACGACGTCGTTCGATGCCGGTTCCGGCACGACCTGCGCCGTCCGCACCCGCTCTGCAAAATACCGCACGTCGCGCATCGGTCCGGCCGCCTGACGGCGCTTTTCGTTGACGTCCTCGATCGTATTGGTCGCCTCATAGGCCGCGCGCGCTTCGGCAAGCTGCCGCTCCAGCGCCTTCAGTCCCGCTTCGGTCACGAGATTCAGGTGCGGGGAAACCGGACGGTCGGGGAGGAGGGTTTCCGAAGCGGTTTCGGCACTCTCTTCCTTCATGAAGGCAACGCTCAATGTCAGAACTCCGTAGTCGTGTCTCGGTGAATCGGGGACGCCGGTTCAATCAGAGCCATATATAGGCGCGGTCGGCCGATGCGAAATAGCTGGTGTCTTTTCGTCCAGCGCACGTTCCGGAATGAGCATCATTGGCCGGTCGCATTGCTGCGCAGTTCGGCTGGAATTACCGCAGTCCCGCCCCGATCAGGCGATCAAAGTATGGCGCTACGATCGCCGAATGGTGTGTCGTCGTCGAAATTCGTCGTGCCGATCCGATCGCTTTCACCGGACAGGGTGTGGCTGTCCTGCGCGTCCTCGGCTGCTTCGGATTCCGGTGACGGATCGTGCTCGTGCCTCGCGTGTGTATGGCGGTCGTCCGGATCAACATGGCTCTGGTCGTGGGAGTGCTCCGGATGAGGAACGTGTTTCTCGCCATGAACCACCGCCGCCTGGAAGGATTCCAACCCAGCGGTAATCTTCGATTGCCGCGCGGCAACCCAGGCATTGTCCGGCTCCGCGATCGACAGGCTTCTGTCGACCTGGGTGGCTCGTGACGCTGCTGTGCCTGAAACCGGAACGATGGGATCGACCATAAGATGCCTCCTGGGGCCTCGCGGCGGCATCACCAGGGAGGGTGTCTGCCGCTTATGCTCCTAGAAGTAATGTCGTTGGGATTTCCTCGCAAGTGACGACGCAGCGGATCACTGCCCGCGGAATAGACCTCTCGCAGGGCTCCCAGGCGGCGCTTATGGGCGAATTCTCGTGGATTGGCTTTGCCCGATCCAACCTTTTCCCGCGTCGCTCATTCTGTCGCGCATGCGGCCATTGACGCTTTCTTTGCGGCGACTACCCTATCGAGGGAAACAGTTTTGCCATCTTTTCGGCCTCGATTGACTAAGACGACCTAACCGATAGTGTTTTGGAAGAACCACAGGAGGGAACTTCCATGCCTAATTTTGCCCAAGGTCTGCTCAAACAATTGGGTGCAATCGCTCTCGGTCTGTCCCTGACCGTCGGCTCCGTAGCGCCGGCTTTTGCCGATACGCAGCTGCTCAACGTTTCCTACGATCCGACCCGTGAACTCTACAAGGATTTCAACGCGGCCTTCGCCAAATACTGGAAGGCCCAGGGCGGCGATGCGGTGACGGTGCGCCAGTCGCATGGCGGATCCGGTGCGCAGGCCCGCTCGGTCATCGACGGGCTGGAAGCCGACGTGGTGACGCTGGCGCTGGAAAGCGACATCAACGCCATTGAGAAGACCGGCAAGATCAAGGCTGGCTGGCGCGACCGCCTGCCGAACCACGCCTCGCCTTACACGTCGACCATCGTGTTCCTCGTTCGCAAGGGCAACCCGAAGGGTATCAAGAACTGGGGCGATCTGGTGAAGGGCGACGTGCAGATCATCACGCCGAACCCGAAAACCTCCGGCGGCGCTCGCTGGAATTATCTCGCCGCCTGGGCTTGGGCGAACGAAGAATTCAAGGGCGATCAGGCCAAGATCAAGGCCTATGTCGGCGAGCTTTATAAACGCGCCCCGGTTCTCGATACCGGCGCCCGCGGCTCGACGGTGACGTTTGCGCAGCGCCAGATCGGCGACGTGCTGCTCGCCTGGGAAAACGAGGCCTATCTGGCCGGCGAGGAATTCGGCAAGGACGCTTTCGAAATCGTCGTCCCGCCGATCTCCATCCTGGCCGAGCCGCCGGTTGCCGTGGTGGACAGCGTCGTCGATGCCCGCGGCACCCGCAAGACCGCTGAAGCCTATCTCAACTATCTCTATTCGGACGAAGGCCAGAACATCGCGGCCAAGCATTTCTACCGCCCGTCCAAGCCCGAAGTGGTCAAGTCGGAACTTCTGAAAGCCCTGCCGCAGATCAAGCTCGTTACCATCGACGATCCGATCTTCGGCGGCTGGAAGAAGGCTCAGCCGGAACACTTCGGCGACGGCGGCATCTTCGACCAGATCTACAAGCCTGCCGGGAAGTGAATAAAGCAAAGTAAGGGTCGGAATATATAATGACTGCTACCGCCGCTGTCGCTCGCGCGCGGTGGCGATTGAAACGGCCGAGCATCATCCCGGGTTTCGGGTTGACGCTCGGCTTTTCGCTCGCCTACCTGTCGCTGATCATCCTCATTCCCATCGCCGGCCTGTTCTGGCGAACCGCAGCGCTTGGGCCTGGCGGCTTCATGGCGATCCTGATGGATTACCGGACGCTGCGGGCGCTTTACGTCTCGTTCGGCACGGCCTTCGTCGCAGCGCTCGTCAATGTCGTCTTCGGCGTGATCGTCGCCTGGGTGCTGACGCGCTACAATTTCCCCGGCCGCCGGCTGATCGACGCCATGGTGGACCTTCCGTTTGCGCTGCCGACAGCGGTTGCCGGCATCGCACTCACCGCGCTTTATGCGCCACAGGGCTGGGTCGGTTCGCTGTTCATGCCGTTCCGCATCGCGTTCACGCCGCTCGGCATCGTCATCGCGCTGATCTTCATCGGCCTGCCTTTCGTGGTTCGCACCGTGCAGCCGGTCATGGAAGAGCTCGACCGCGAGATGGAAGAAGCAGCTGCAACGCTTGGCGCCAACCGTTTCCAGACGATCAGCAAGGTCATCCTGCCGGGGCTGACGCCCGCCATCCTCACCGGTTTCGCGCTGGCGTTTGCGCGCGGGGTGGGAGAATACGGCTCGGTCATCTTCATCGCCGGCAACATTCCCTATGTCTCCGAAATCGCGCCGCTGCTGATCGTCATCAAGCTGGAAGAGTTCAACTATGCGGGTGCGACGGCGATCGCGACGATCATGCTGCTGATCTCGTTTGCGATGCTGTTTGTCATCAACCTCATCCAGGCGTGGAGCAGGAGGAGGTATGGGAATGCTTAGTGTTTCGTTCGGAATTCAGTCACACAAAGCAGCTCTCTTGGCTCCTGCCTGCGAGATGGAGGGGATGTCGGTGCCGCATTTCCCTTCTCCCCATCGGGGAGAAGGTGCCGGCAGGCGGATGAGAGGGCTCCGGGATATGGGCCCTATTTCATTCTCTATATCTTCGACAGAGGATTTGGCCCCCTCATCCGACCCTTCGGGCCACCTTCTCCCCGATGGGGAGAAGGGAAAGCCGCACCGCCGAATCCAGGGCGCCAAATTGCAGAGGAGAAGCTAGATTATGTCCCGCTCCTCCCAACCCAAATTCCGCAGCCCCGCCGACGAGCGTCCGCTTGCCAAAATCCTGCTCATCCTGCTGTCGCTGGCGTTCCTCGGCTTCTTCCTGTTCCTGCCGCTGGTCTCGGTCTTCGTCGAAGCCTTTCGCAAGGGCATTGGTGAATATTACGAAGCCCTGATCGAACCGGATGCCGCTGCCGCCATTCATCTGACGCTGATGGTTGCCGCCATCGCCGTACCGTTGAACCTGGCTTTCGGCCTGGCCGCCTCCTGGGCAATCGCCAAGTTCGAGTTCAAGGGCAAGGCCTTCCTGATCACCCTGATCGACCTGCCGTTCTCGATCTCGCCGGTCATTTCCGGCCTGGTCTATGTCCTGCTGTTCGGCTCCGGCAGCCTGCTCGGGCCGCTGCTCAAGAGCTGGGGCATCGAAATCCTCTTCGCCGTGCCGGGCATCGTGCTGGCTACGGTCTTCGTGACCTTCCCCTTCGTGGCGCGCGAGCTGATCCCGCTGATGGAGGACCAGGGCACGGGCGATGAGGAGGCGGCGCTGTCGCTCGGCGCGTCTGGCTGGCAGACCTTCTGGTATGTGACACTGCCGAACATCAAATGGGGCCTGCTTTACGGCGTGCTGCTCTGCAACGCCCGCGCCATGGGCGAGTTCGGCGCCGTTTCGGTCGTGTCCGGCCGTATCCGCGGCATCACCACCACCATGCCGCTGCATGTCGAGATACTCTATAATGAGTACAACATGGTCGCCGCCTTCGCGGTTGCCTCGTTGCTGGCCGCCCTGGCGCTCGTCACGCTTGCCCTCAAAACCCTTCTCGAACTTCGGTTCGGTGCCGGCAATGCCGGCGGTCGCCATTAGGATTCCCGCTCATGGAAGTCACCATCAACAATATCCGCAAGGAATTCGAACGCTTCCCGGCGCTGAACGACGTATCGCTGAAGATTGGCTCCGGCGAACTCATCGCGCTGCTCGGCCCGTCCGGCTCCGGCAAGACGACGCTCCTGCGCCTGATCGCCGGCCTCGATTTCCCGACTGCGGGACAAATCTTCTTCGGCGCTGAAGACGCATCACACCATTCGGTGCAGGAGCGCAATGTCGGTTTCGTCTTTCAGCATTACGCTCTGTTCCGGCACATGACGGTGGCGGAAAACATCGGCTTCGGCCTGAAAGTCCGCCCATCTTCGAGCCGCCCGCCAAAGACCGAAATCCGCAAGCGTGTCTCCAACCTCCTCGACATGGTGCAGCTCGGCGGCCTCGAAAAGCGCTACCCGAACCAGCTTTCCGGCGGCCAGCGCCAGCGCGTGGCACTCGCGCGCGCCATGGCGATCGAACCACGCATCCTGCTGCTCGACGAACCTTTTGGCGCGCTCGATGCGAAAGTCAGGAAGGAACTACGCCGCTGGCTGCGCGAATTCCATGATCGCACCGGCCACACCACTGTCTTCGTCACCCACGATCAGGAAGAAGCGTTGGAACTCGCCGACCGCGTCGTTGTCATGAGCCAGGGTAAGATCGAGCAGGTCGGCTCGGCGGACGATGTCTACGACCGGCCGGGATCTCCCTTCGTGTTCTCATTCATCGGCGAGTCCTCGCAGTTGCCAGTTGAGGTGAAGGACGGCACGGTGCTGTTCCAGGGCCAGCCGATCGGCATTTCTGAAACAGGGGACGGGGCAGGGGAGCTTTTCTTCCGTCCGGAAGATGTGAACCTGATCGACACGCAGGACGCGCTGTTTGGCAAGGTAACCGCCTCACGCCGTCTCGCCGGCACCCGCATTGCCGAGATCGACATCGCCAATAACGGCCACCCGCCCTATCACGTCGAGGTGGAAGTGCCGCTGCATGCACCCGTCGAGCTCGGCAGCGAAGTCCGCTTCCGCCCGACCCGCTGGAAGATTTTCCGGAAGTAAGTCCTACGCGACCGTCCGCCCATCAGCCCGTCTGGCGCGAATGCCGGCGGCGATGAACGCGCGTGAAAGCCCGTGGTACAACGGCTCCGGCGAAAGCATGCGCGACGTGATATAGCCGAGCATCGAGGCGGCCATGATCGGGATCACCGCCTCGTGGTCGCCGGTCATTTCGATAATGATCACGAAAGCCGTCATCGGCGCCTGCACAACGCCGGCGAAATAGCCTGCCATGCCCAGCAGGGCCGACAGCGCGATGCTGGAGCCGAAGATCGCCGCCAGCGTTGCGCCCATGCCGACACCAACCGACAACGAAGGCGCGAAAATCCCGCCCGGAATGCCGGAGATCATCGACAGGAATGTCGCGCCGAGCTTCTCGATGAAGAAGACCGGGGAGATGGGATCGCCTTCGAGCATCGCACGCGCCTGATCATAGCCGGTGCCAAACGTCTCGCCGCCCGAGATGATGCCGATCGTAGCGACCGCCAGCCCGCAGACGGCGGCAAGCCCGACCATGCGTTTCAACGGATTGGGATGCGCCCAGCGGCGCACGCGCTGCGAGGCCCGCAATGCGCCGGCGCTGAAGGCCGCGCCCAGCGCCCCGCCGCAAATGCCGCAGACCGCCACCATCAGCCAGTCGAGCCGTGAGATCGCCATGACCGACGTCTCGCCGAAATAGGTATAGCTGCCGACCAGTCCGAGTGCGGCGAGACCCGACAGGATGACTGCGGTCAGCACCAGTCCGTTGGCGCGGGATTCGTAAGTGCGGCTCATCTCCTCGATCGCAAAGACGATGCCGGCAAGCGGTGTGTTGAACGCCGCCGCAATGCCCGCTGCCGAGCCGGCAAGGATCAGCCCGCGCGCCTGCGCCATGCCGCCGAACCGGGCGGCGGCCAGCATGATTGAGGCGCCGACCTGCACCGTCGGTCCCTCACGGCCGATCGAGGCGCCGCAGAACAGCCCGATGATCGTCAGCACGATCTTGCCGACGGCAAGCCTGAGAGACAGCAGACCGCTCCGGTCTTTATCCTCGCGCAGGTGCCGCGCGGCGATCGCCTGGGGAA
Organism: Neorhizobium populisoli; assembly: GCF_019430945.1. Classification (GTDB taxonomy): domain Bacteria; phylum Pseudomonadota; class Alphaproteobacteria; order Rhizobiales; family Rhizobiaceae; genus Neorhizobium; species Neorhizobium populisoli. The sequence continues at coordinate 463,688 of NZ_JAHYCB010000002.1, forward strand.
TGCCGCTGCCCTGCGAATTCGGAAACACAGAGAGCGCAAGCCAGGCGCAGAGCGCAAAACCCAAGGGCGTCAGAACAAGCGGAAGCAGAAATCCATAGGAACCGGTCCCGGTAATGGCTTCGAAAAGTCGATGCGACTGGTCCGCCGCCCAGGCGAAACCGACGCTGACCACGCCGATGGCAATTGCGCCGATCCAGAAGACGATCCGCGGTTTCCACACCCGCCAGGATCCCCGCATGACACGGGAACGGCGGAACATCTTCGATTTGCGATAGGAGGCAGACATGGGAAAGACCAATATTCTGACCCGCTTATTTGCCGATCTGCCCCCGAACGCAAGTCCGATTGACGAAAAACAGTTCTCTGCCGCACCGCACCCGTTTTTTACGCTTTTGCTGCGTGGCGTTTTAAGCGCAATCACGGAAAGTTTTTCGAAATTGATATGCGTCAATTTTTCCTTTGTGAAGTCGGGGTACACACCTCACGAACGCAAGCCTCGGCCTTAGGGATAGGGCCATGAGCAGATGCGCTGTTTGTATCGTGACGGGTAACCTATGGCAGATATTGCCCACCTAGACGAAACTGCCGAGGCCGTGATCCACGCGCCGGCTAAGCCTACCCATTTCGCGATTGCGGTCGGCAAGGTCCTCGTGGATAGAATTATTCCCGAACGGAACGACATCGTGTTTTTAGGCGTGCTGGTTTGCGCGCTGGCCTTGTCGGTCTTTCTGTTTCTCGAGGAAGTGCTGGCTCGTCTCGGCTGGGGGCTGCTGGTCTCCGGACATAGCCTGCCCATCCCGACCGGTCTTGCGCTGACCCTGCTGGTCGGCACTATCGTCACCAGCCGCCTGCGTCGCCCGGCACCCTGCCGCAAGCCGCCAAGCGGCGACGATATGGATCGCGCCATCGAAATTCTGGCTACCCAGCCGAATGCAAGCGCCGGTCTGGTGCGCCTCGGCGACAAGAAAATCCTGTTTTCCGACTGCGGCACCGCTTTCATCATGTATGCCCAGCAGGGACGCTCCTGGATCGCGCTGTTCGATCCGGTCGGTCCGCGTTCTGCCTGGTCCGGTCTGGTGATCAAGTTCATGGAGACTGCCCGGAAAGCTGGCTGTCGGGCGGTGTTTTATCAGGTTTCCGCAGATTTCCTGCCTTACACCGTCGATGTCGGGCTGCGGCCCTATAAGCTCGGCGAGCAGGCGGTTGTCGATCTGGCGAATTTCGACCTCAAGGGCGGCACACGCGTCCGTCTTCGCCGCGCGGTCAACAAGGCGGTTCGGGACGGTCTCGAATTCTCGATGGTCGAGCCGGAGGGCGTTCCGGCCATTCTCGACGAGCTGCTGACTGTTTCCGATACCTGGTTGACGGTGCAGAACGCCGCCGAAAAGGGCTTTTCGCTCGGCACCTTCACCTCCGCCTATGTCGCATCCGGTCCGGTTGCGGTGATCCGCTTCGAAGGCCGCATCATCGCCTTCATCAACATTCTTGCGACCGCTGCCGAGGGCGATGCCTGCATCGACCTCATGCGCCATCTGCCGGGCATGCACCAGCACACGATGGTCCTGCTGCTCGTGCGCATCATCGAACACATGAAGGCCGCCGGCTTCCAGACACTCAATCTCGGCATGGCGCCGCTCTCCGGCCTCTCCACGCATAACAAGGCGCCGCTCTGGAACCATGTCGGCGAACGCATCTACCTGCATGGCGGCCGGTTCTACAATTTCCGCGGCGTGCAGCTGTTCAAGGACAAGTTCAGCCCGGACTGGCAGCCGCGCTACCTCGCAGTCGCCGGCCGCGGCATGCCGATGATTTCCATGCTGGACGTCACCATGCTGATCGGCGGCGGCTTGAAGGGCCTGCTGCGTAAATGAAGGCTCTGCCGATCATTTTTGCCGGCATCACGCTGGCAGCCGCCATCTTCCATGTGGTTTCCGATCCGGAACTGAAAACGAAGAGCCTGCCGACCGACCGCATTTCCTATCCGGAAGGCAAGCCGAAAAGCGTCGTCGTGCTGATCTCGGACGAAGGCGGCTGGTCGGATCGTGAGGAACGCGCTTCCGAATCCCTGGCGCGCCAGGGCGCCATGGTGGTCGGTGTCGATCTGCCGGACTATTACGCCGCATTGCAGAAGCGCGACGACGAATGTCTCTATCTCGTTTCCGATATCGAGGACCTTAGCCGGCAGCTGCATCGCTCGGCGGATGTGATCGACTACCATCCGCCCATCGTCGCCGGCATCGGTAGCGGCGGCACGCTGGCGCTGGCGATCGCCGCCCAGACGCCGGATTCGACGATTGCCGAAACGTTGGCCGTCGATCCGCAGACCGCCATTCCGCTCTCGACCGTTCTCTGCACGCCTGCCGACAAGACGCCGGCCTCGGACGGTATCGTCTACGGGCTGAGCGAGGGCGAGCTGCCCAATCCGGTCAAGATCCTGTTCAGCCCCAAGGCCGATGCCGCCGGCCGTATCCATGCGGAAAACCTGAAGGAAAGCCATCCCGCGGTTCAGCTTACCGAGGCATCCGATACGCAGGAAACGGTGCTGGAAGAGGGGATTTCGTCGATCGTCGCGCAGCTCGCCCGCTCCGTATCGCCGCTTGCCCTGCCGATCGTGCCGATCGAGGTGAAGCCGCGGCACAATATGATGGCGGTGATCTATTCCGGCGACGGCGGCTGGCGCGATATCGACCAGCAGCTCGGCGCCTATATGAAAGAAGACGGCATTCCGGTCGTCGGCGTCGATGCGCTGCGTTATTTCTGGACCGAGAAGACACCCGAGCAGACCGCCGCGGACCTGACGCGCATCATCGAGACCTACAAGCGCCGCTGGAAGGTCGATAATGTCGTGCTGATCGGTTATTCCTTCGGCGCCAACATCCTGCCCGCTACCTATCGGCTGCTGCCGGATGAGGACAAACAGGCCGTCACCCTGATGTCGCTTCTGGCGCTGTCGCACCATGCCGATTTCGAGATCGACGTGACCGGCTGGCTGGGTTTTGCCGGCGCCGGCAAATACGGCGATCCGGTCGACGACCTGCAGCAGGTCGAACCGCGCAAGATCCAGTGCATCCATGGCCTGAAGGAACCGGACAGTGCCTGCCCGGCCGTGCAGGAGATTTCCGGAGCGCAGGTGCTGGCCCGCGAAGGCGGCCATCATTTCGACGGCGATTATCGCGCGCTCAACCGGCTGATCGTCGACCGCGCCACCGCGATCCTCGCAACCAACTGATCCTCTCAGCCGTCGGCCGCTTCAATAAGCCGTGAAACCTCTGGTCACGGCTTTTTGTCTCCACATCTTTTGGGATATGATCCCTGCAGACAAAGGAGAGCCGCCATGACCCGCCTTTCGATCAAACCCTGCCTTTCGATCACCGGCATTCTCGCCGCCACCTCGATCGCCACAGCACTCGCCGGCACTGCCGCCGCCCATCACGGCTGGTCCTGGGCCGAGGCCGACCAGATCGACCTCAAGGGCACCATCCACTCGATCTCCTTCGCCCCGCCACATCCAACGCTGGAAATCCGCGCCGAGGACGGCCTCTGGCGTGTCGAACTCGGCAACCCGAACCAGACCCAGCGCTCCGGTTTCTTGGAAGGCCAGGCCAAGGTCGGCGACCAGATCATTGCCACCGGCAACCGCTCCGAGGACCGCACCGAAAAGCGGCTGAAAGCGGTGCGCATCACCGTGTCCGGCAAGACGTTCGACATCTATCCGGAGCGGATCAAGACGAACTGAGTGGACGAGGGATGGAGTTCCTCGCGCCGCTCGCCGAAACGCCGCTCGCTAGAGCGCTGATCGCGTCCTCGACGCTTTATCTGCTGGTCAATGCCGCGCATATCCTCGGCATCTCGGTTTTGTTCGGAGCGATCCTGGCGCTCGATTTACGGATTCTGGGATTGGCGCGCAACTTGCCATTGGCTGTGATGGCGCCCTATCTGTCGAGACTGGCCGGGGCAGGGGTGCTGATCGCGATTGCCACAGGCCTCTGTCTCTTTAGCGTGAAGCCGGTGGAATATGCGCAGAACCCGGCTTTTCTGGCGAAGATCGGGTTTGTTGGACTTGGCATTTTAAATGCGGCGCTTGTTCATTTCTCGCAAGGCTGGCGGGCTATTTTGGCCGACAGCGAACCTCGATCGGTGATGCGACTGTCTGCCTGGTTTTCGATAACAATCTGGATTGCAGCCGTAGTTGCCGGAAGATGGATAGGCTTTTTGTAATCTGGCATCGCCATCTTATTTTTAGTATGATTGATTGCGATACCGTTGGAGGTTTTCTTGCAGACGCTTGTCGAATTGCTGGATACGGAGCTGGAAGCGCTTGATCGTTTAGCGCAAAAGGAGAACGTATCTCGATCTGTACTGATCGAGCGCGCTATCCATGCTTTCCTGCAGAAGAGCGACAAGCAGACGCGGGCTGAGGGATTTGGCCTTTGGGGTGATCGGGTGGTCGACGGCCTCGACTTCCAGCAAAAAGTCCGCGGTGAATGGTGAGCGACCGGGCGCTTCTGGATACCAATATTATCGTCGATTATCTGAATTCCGTACCTGAAGGGCGCAAGGAGTTCGAGCGATACGACAGTCCGAGTATCAGCATCGTGACTTGGATCGAGGTTTTGGTGGGAGTGCCACCGCATCTTGCCGTAGTGACACGAGAGTTTCTGAACGCACTTGAAATTATTCCACTCGATGACGCTGTCGCCGAGAGAGCGGTATTGCTTCGTCAGCAACGTAGAATGAAATTACCAGATGCGATTATCTGGGCAAGCGCCGATCTCCACTCGATGCTGCTGGTAACTAGGAATACGAAGGATTTTCCAGCCGACATGCCGGGAGTTCGCGTCCCGTATATCACTGATTATCGGTCACTCACCGCCGCCCGCGGATTGACCCAAGGCTCCTGATTGCTGCGCGGCAAGGGTTGCCGGCCGAGAATATGATCTGCCGCCTTCTCCCCGGTCATGATCGACGGGCCGTTGAGATTGCCGTAGGTCACATGCGGGAAGATCGATGAATCCGCTACCCGCAGGCCCTCGACGCCGATCACCCGGCATTCGGGATCCACGACCGCCATCGGATCGTCGGCACGGCCCATGCGGCAGGTGCCGCAGGGATGATAGGCGCTTTCCAGATGTTCGCGCAGGAAGGCGTCGATCTCGTCATCCGTCCCGACCTTCTCGCCCGGCTGGATTTCCGGTCCGCGATAGTCATCGAAGGCCTTCTGGGCGAAGATTTCGCGGGTCAGCCGCACGCAGTGGCGGAATTTTTCCCAGTCTTCGGCATGGCTCATATAGTTGAAACGCAGCACCGGTTCGGCCTTGGGATCGGCGGAGCGCAGGGTCACTGATCCGCGTGATTTCGACAGGTTGTAGCCGACATGCACCTGGAAACTATGGCTTTTCGCGGCGGCCTTGCCGTCATAGGAAATCGCGACGGGCAGAAAGTGATACTGGATATCCGGCTGTTTCAACCCCGGCGCCGAACGCAGGAAAGCGCAGGCTTCGAACTGGTTTGAAGCGCCGAGCCCGCCTTTCGACAGAACCCATTGCGCACCCGCCACCCCCTGCCAGAACCACGGCAGCCAGGAATAAAGCGACACGGGCTTGGTTGAGACCTGCTGGAAGTAAAATTCCATATGGTCCTGCAGATTGGCGCCGACGCCAGGCCGGTCGGCCTTTACCTCGATGCCCATCGATTTCAGATGTTCGGCAGGGCCGATGCCGGAGAGCATCAGCAGCTTGGGCGAATTGAACGAAGAGGCCGCGACAATCACCTCGCGTTTTGCCCGGATCACTTCGGTCGCGCCGCGCCGTTCGATCTCGACGCCGACCGCGCGGCCGTTCTCGATAACGATCCTGTTGGCGAAACCATAAACGAGTTCGACATTCGGCCGCTTCAGCGCCGGCCTTAGATAAGCATTGGCGGCAGACCATCGACGGCCGCGATGGATCGTCTGTTCCATCAGCCCGAAACCTTCCTGTTTCGAGCCATTATAATCCTCGGTCATCTCGAAACCGGCCTGGCTGCCCGCTTTGATGAAGGCATGAAACAGCGGATTGGTCACCGGCCCGCGTTTGACATGCAGCGGTCCGTCTGTGCCGCGCCAGCCTTCTTCACCGCCATGGGAGTGCTCCATGCGCTTGAAATACGGCAGCACATCCGCATAGGCCCAGCCGCTCGCGCCAAGCTCTTCCCAGCGATTGTAATCCTCCGCATGGCCTCGGACATAGACCAGCCCGTTGATCGACGACGATCCGCCGATGACCTTGCCGCGCGGCGCGGTGATGCGGCGGTTGTTGAGGTTCGGCTCGGGTTCGGAAAGATAACCCCAGTTGTAACGCTTCATGCTCATCGGCCAGGCCAGCGCGCCGGGCATCTGGATAAACGGCCCGAAATCCGACCCGCCCGCCTCGATGACGATCACCGAATGCCTGCCATCCTCCGATAGACGATAGGCCATGGCCGAGCCCGCGGAGCCGGAACCGATGATGACGAAATCTGCCTGCATTGTAAGCCTTTCACGCCTCAGAGCAGTTTTGAGTGAACAAGTCGCCTCAACATGGAATCCAGAACAACCATTCGATGGCATGATGTTTCAATTGAAATTTTTTCCCTAGCTGGAGATTTGCGATGAGGAACTACAGGATTGGTGCAAAGGTTAAACTCGCATTCGGGACTTTTATCTGGGGGCATTACACAGACCTGCAGGATAAAGTTGCTGAAGTTATCGCTGCTGAAAATCCTGACGGTTTTGATCGGATCACCGTAAGATTTGAAGATGGTTCATGCCCATTTTCTCTGATCGACCAAGATCTCTTTATCCCCTGTAGCGTACCGGATAGCGGATCACCTTAATAAGGCGCCTCGACCGGCCCCATGCCGACATAAACTGTCTTCAGCTCCGAATAATGCTCCAGCGCCGCAAGCGAATTCTCTCGCCCGAAACCGGACTGCTTCGACCCACCGAAGGGAATTTCCACCGGGCAAAGATTGTAGGTGTTGATCCACAAGGTCCCGGCTTCCAGTCGATCCGCGACCCGATGCCCGCGCGTCAGGTCGGCGGTGAAGACACCCGCTGACAGGCCGAATTCGGTGGCATTGGCGCGGGCGATCACCTCTGCTTCGCCATCGAAATCCAGCACGCACATCACCGGCCCGAAGATCTCCTCGCGCGCAATGGTCATGCCGTCCGTCACGTCGGCAAACACCGTCGGCTGGATGTAATAACCTTCACCGGTCACATGGTTCGGAATGCCGCCGCCGGTCAGCAGCGTGGCGCCTTCCGTCTTGCCCTTGTCGATATAGGACAGCACCTTCTGTCGCTGGTCGAAGGACACCATCGGGCCGAGCTGCGTCGCCTCGTCCATCGGATCGCCGATGATGATCTTTTCCGTCCGTTCCTTGAGGCGGGACAGGAATGTGTCCTTCACCTTGCGGTTCACGAAGACGCGCGTGCCGTTGGAGCAGACCTGGCCGGTCGAATAGAAATTGCCGAGCATCGCGCCGCCGATGGCAGAATCGATATCCGCATCGTCGAACACGATCAGCGGCGACTTGCCGCCGAGCTCCATCGTCACATGCTTGAGATTGCCGGCGGCGGCCGCGGCCACCTTGCGCCCGGTCGGCACAGATCCGGTCAGGGAGACCTTGGCGACGTCAGGATGGTTGACGAGCAGCGGTCCCGTCGCCCGGTCACCCTGGATGACGTTGTAGAGCCCCTTGGGCAGGCCTGCCTCGATCAGGATTTCGGCGATCTTCAGCGCCCCGAGCGGTGTGTTTTCCGAAGGCTTGAACACCATCGCATTGCCGGCGGCCAGCGCCGGCGCACCCTTCCAGCAGGCGATCTGCTGCGGATAGTTCCAGGCGCCGATGCCGACGCAAACGCCGAGCGGCACCCGTTTCGTATAGGCGAAATCCCGGCCGAGCGGGATGTAGCTGCCGTTCATGCCTGCAGCGATCACGCCGCCGAAAAATTCGAAACTGTCGGCGCCCGAGGTCGGGTCGGCGACGATGGTTTCCTGGATCGGCTTGCCGGTATCGAGCGTCTCGAGTTCCGAAAGCTCGCGGTTCCGTTCGCGGATGATCTCGGCGGCCCGCTTCAGGATGCGGCCGCGCGCGGTAGGGCTCATCGCCGCCCATTCCGGCTGGGCACGTTTTGCCGCCGCGATCGCCTTTTCGACGATGGCAGGTGTCGCCGCGTGCAGCCGGGCAATCACTTCGCCGGTCGCTGGATAAAGGCTTTCGATGACGGTGCCTTCGGTATCCTCGACATATTCGCCGTCGATGAAATGGCTGGCGATCGGTTGGGCTTTCATTGTCATTCTCCCCGTTACTCCCCTCTGGGATAACGCTTTGACTCTTCTAAAATATCGAGGTTCATATGGTTGCGCATGTAGCGCTCCGAAGCCTTCTGCAGCGGCTGATGATCCCAGGGGTAATAGGCGCCATTGCGTAGCGCCTCGTAGACCACCCAGCGCCGCGCCTGGCTTTCGCGCACCGCCGCATCGAAGGCGGCCATGTCCCACTTGGCTTTCCGTTTGGCGCGAAAACCTTCGAGGATATCGGCATGGGCCGGATCGCCGGCAAGGTTGTTCAGTTCCCTTGGATCGGAGTCGAGATCGAAAAGCTGTTCCGGGTCGAGTTCGCAATGGATATATTTCCACTTGCCCTCGCGAATGCCGACCATCGGCGCATAGGACCCTTCGGCCGCATATTCCATCAGCACCGGGCTGATGCGGGGCGCGCCGTCCATCATCGGCTTCAGGCTCTCGCCATCGGTCCAGGGCTTGATCTCGTCCATGGAAATGCCGGCAAGGTCGCAGAGCGTCGGCGTCACGTCGAGGTTGGAAACCGGCGCCGTGTGCAGGGCAGGCGGCACGCCCGGCCCGGCGATCATCAGCGGCACGCGCGCCGAACCCTCGAAAAAATTCATCTTGAACCACAGCCCGCGTTCGCCCAGCATATCGCCGTGGTCCGAGCAGAACAGGATCAGCGTATCGTCGAGCATCCGGGTCCGTGTCAGCGTGTCGACAAGCTCGCTGACCTTCTCGTCGATATAGGAGATATTGGCGAAATACCCCTGCCGCGCGCGGCGGACATGCTCTTCGCTCACCTCGAAATTCTTGTAATCGCAGGAGAAGATGATCCGCTGCGAATGCGGGTCCTGGCTTTCGATCGGCATGTTACCGACCTCGGGCAGAAGATGTTCGCAGCCTTCATAGAGATCCCAGAATTTCCGCCGTGCCACGTAGGGGTCGTGCGGATGGGTGAAGGAGACGGTCATGCACCACGGCCGGCGCTCAACATCGTCGCGTTCGCGGGCCAGATGATAGAGCTTCTGGTTGGCGAGGAAGGCGACTTCGTCGTCATATTCCATCTGGTTGGAAATCTCTGCGACGCCGGCACCGGTCACCGAACCGAGATTGTGATACCACCAGTCGATCCGCTCGCCCGGCTTGCGGTAATCCGGCGTCCAGCCGAAATCGGCCGGATAGATATCGGTCGTCAGCCGGTCTTCAAAACCGTGCAGCTGGTCCGGCCCGACGAAATGCATCTTGCCGGAGAGCGCTGTGTAATAACCGGCGCGACGCAGATGATGCGCGAAGGTCGGGATCGAGGAGATATATTCGGCCGCATTGTCATAGACCTGCGTCCGGCTCGGCAATTGCCCGGCCATGAAGGAAGCGCGGGCAGGGGCGCAAAGTGGCGAGGACGTATAATTGTTTTTGAACCGCGCAGAGCGGGCGGCCAGCGCCTTCAGATGCGGTGCATACAGCCAGTCCGCCGGCCCATCCGGAAACAGCGTCCCGTTCAACTGGTCCACCATGACGATCAGGATATTCGGCTTGGCCATAACGGAATCGACCTTCGATGGACGGTTGAACTCTAGACTGAGTTATTTTTGATCCCGCCTGCAATCAAGAAACGATTGCGAACCATCCTGTTCCAAAAGCGCGCGAGAGAATGGATTGAAAATTGTACCAAGGTACGGTACATTGGGTCAATGAGTGGAGCTGCGGCTGTGATTGTCGGTTTCAAAGAAGATTGGCTCCACGAATTCTTCGTCAATGATGTTCATTCGAAGAAGATACCGTCGGATATCGAAGGCCGCCTTTTTCGCAAATTGCAGATGATTGATGACGCTACGAGCGATCGCGACTTGCGGGTGCCACCCAGCAATCATTTCGAAAGATTGCGAGGCAATCTGGATGGCTACTGTTCCATCCGGGTAAATCAGCAACGGCGATTGATATTTCGCTGGGATGGGTCGTAGGGCGAGGCCCGGGACATCTATCTCGACGATCACAGCTATAGATGAGGTAACGGATGTTGACGACCAAACGCAAGCCGGCTTCCATTGGCGAAATCCTCATCGAAGAGTTCATGGAACCGATGAGTTTGACGCAGGCCGCGTTGGCGGAGGCGATGGGCGTGCCGCGCAAACATGTCAACGAACTCTGCAAGGACCGGCGCAGCGTGACGGCTGCCACGGCTCTCATATTGTCCCGTGTCTTCGGCAATAGCCCGGATTTCTGGCTGAACATCCAGCGCCGCAATGACTTGTGGAACACGATGCACGATCCCAAGGAGGTCGAACGGATCGAACGGGCACGGCCGCTTCATGACGCTGCTTAGGCATCCCCGACCTCGATATTTTGTGATTTTCTTCGCGGATCGCCGCAATGCGCAAGCCTGAATACATGTCGCCGAAACGCTTGCAGCAAGAGCCTTGCTAAGCCTCTGGTTGTTCTTTCTAAGCTATTATAAACTATATAAAATTGCCGCTTTGTGTCATCTAAATTTCATCTAACCGTCATGTTGGGGAAAGAGATTTTTGACCAATTGATGGGACCTTGCGACCAAAATTATTAGACCATTGCGCATGGAGTATCGAGTATGTCGTCTGCGGCCATTCTGGAACCGGGTGTTTTCCGGCGGTACGCGAGCGACCAGCTGGTGACGCTTGCGAAACTGGTGCTCGAAAACGCGTTCCAGCCGATCGTCGAAGTCGGCACCGGCTCCGTCTTCGGTTATGAATCGCTGCTGCGCGGGCAGGAACGTATCGGCTTTTCCTCGCCGCTCGAGCTTCTCGACGAGGCGCAGGAAACCGGCCAGCTTTTAGCCCTCGAACAGATGATGTCGAACCGGGCGCTTGCAAAATTCGCCAGCCTTCCGGAATTCCATTCGCAGACGCTGTTCCTCAATCTCGATGTCCGGCTGATCCGCAACGGCCAGTATTTCCTGGAAAAGGTGGTGCAGCACCTGCGCACCGCCGGCATCGCGCCGTCTTCCGTCTGCTTCGAGTTTTCCGAGCGTTTCGACAATACGAGCGTGCCGGAATTCGGCGATCTGGTCACCCGGATGCGCAAGGAAGGTTTCAAGCTGGCGATCGACGATTTCGGCGTCGGTCATGGCGAAATGAAGCTGCTCTGCGATTATCCCGTCGATTACCTGAAGATCGACCGCCACTTCATTGCCGGCGTCGACAAGAGCCCGCGCAAGCGTCACCTCGTCAAGAACATCGTCAATATCGCCCATGTCCTTGGCATTCGCGTCATCGCCGAAGGCATCGAGACCGAGGCGGAGTTCATCGCTTGCCGGGATTATGGCGTCGATCTCGTGCAGGGCTGGTTCATTGCCCGCCCGACCACGTTCGTCTCCGAACTGCAGCCGTCCTTCCCGCATCTGGCCGATATCGGCCGCCGCCGCTCCAGCCAGTCGCTCGACGAAATCCTCATCCGCAAGCAGATCGAGCATCTGCCGACCGTCTATGAGAACCAGAGTATCGACTCGGTCTTCGAACTCTTCCGCCGCAATCCGCGCCAGGCGTTTTTCCCGGTGCTGAATGCCAATGGCGAGCCGCGCGGCGTCATCAACGAATATCACCTGAAGGAATATATCTATCAGCCCTTCGGCCGCGATCTCCTGAAGAACAAGATGTACGAGCGCTCGATCTCGCATTTCGTCGACCGTGCGCCGATCATCGGGCTCGATGCGGAAGCCGAAGAGCTGATGAGCCTGTTCGCCAACATGGAAAACAGCGCCTGCGTCATCCTGACGGAAAACATGCGGTATGCCGGTGTCGTCTCTGCCGCCTCGCTCATCAAGGTCATCAACGAAAAGCAGTTGAAGGTCGCGCAAGACCAGAACCCGCTGACCGGCCTGCCGGGCAACCGCGCCATACGCGACTTCATGAAGGATACCGGCCGCGACGACGACGAGGCGCGTTTCTACTGCTACTGTGACTTCGACAATTTCAAGCCGTTCAATGACCATTACGGCTTCCAGATGGGCGACCACGCCATCTCGCTGTTTGCCGCATTGATGAAACGCTATTTCTTCTCGGACGGTGATTTCCTCGGCCATGTCGGCGGCGACGATTTCTTCATCGGCGTGCGCGGCTGGACCCATGACGACCTGAACGAAATCCTCGAACGCCTGCTCTCCGACTTCCACGACGACGTGACCGAGCTTTATTCGCCGGAAGAACGCGCCGCCGGCAAGATCCGCGGCCATGATCGCTCCGGCGCCGAACGCGATTTCCCGCTGCTGCGCTGCTCGATCGGCGTGCTGGAACTGCCGCAGGGCCTGCTGCTCGACGATGTCGGCCGCATCGGCTCCGAGATCGCGTCCGTCAAGGCCAGCGCCAAGGACAGCGAAGGCGGCCTGGTGTTCGCGACATTCGGCGAGACAAAATGACCGCGTGACCCGGTGTCACCTTCCTAATCCGTCGGGACTGTCCTAAGTCAGTGGCCACTTGAGCACGCAAGTTGTTCTTATGGCCGCTATTGAGGAGAGTCCGCCATGTCGCTTCCCGTCGAAATGCGTTTCATCGACCTGCCATCCTTCGGCGCGCCGGACGTCATGGTGGTCGCCAAAGGCCCGTTGCCGGCGGTGCGCCCCGGCGAAATCCTGGTGAAGGTCGAGGCGGCGGGTGTCAATCGCCCGGACGTGCAGCAGCGCAAGGGCAATTACCCGGCCCCCAAGGACGCAAGCCCGATCCTCGGCCTGGAAATCGCCGGCGAAGTGGTGGCACTGGGCGAGGGCGTTTCGGAGTTCAAGCCGGGCGACAAGGTCTGTGCGCTGGCGAACGGCGGCGGTTACGCGGAATATTGCGCCGTGCCCGCCGGTCAGGCGTTGTTCTGGCCGAAGGGCTATGATGCGGTCAAGGCCGCAGCGCTACCGGAAACCTTCTTCACCGTCTGGGCCAACCTCTTCCAGATGGCCGGCCTGACAGAAGGCGAAAGCGTGCTGATCCATGGCGGATCGAGCGGCATCGGCACGACGGCGATCCAGCTCGCCAAGGCGTTCGGCGCGACGATCTACGCCACCGCCGGCTCGGAGGAAAAATGCAAGGCCTGCGAAAAGCTCGGCGCGAAACGCGGCATCGACTACAAGACGGAAGATTTCGCCGAAGTCATCAAGGCGGAGACCGGCGGCAAGGGCGTCGATGTCGTGCTGGACATGATCGGCGCCGCCTATCTGGAAAAGAACCTCTCGGTGCTGGCCAAGGACGGCTGCCTCTCCATCATCGCCTTCCTCGGCGGCAATACGGCCGAAAAGGTCAACCTGTCGCCGATCATGGTGAAGCGCCTGACAGTCACCGGCTCCACCATGCGCCCGCGCACCGCAGATGAAAAACGCGCCATCCGCGATGATCTGCTCGCCGAGGTCTGGCCGCTGCTGGAAAACGGCGAGGTCGCCCCGGTCATCCACTCCGTCCTGCCGTTCGACAAGGTGGTCGAAGCGCACGAGCTGATGGAAACGAGCAGCCATATCGGCAAGATCGTACTGACGCTGGGATGATATTGCTGTTTTATATCGGTTTTGATATAGAATGAGAAAGTGATGAAGCCGCTGATCTTTCTTGGCGATGCCCTTGAGCAATTGCGGGACTTCCCGGAGATGGCCCGCAAGGAAGTGGGCGTTCAGTTGCACAAGGTTCAACTCTGGCTCGACCCGAGCGACTGGAAGCCGATGGCGACAATTGGTCCTGGCGTGCGGGAAATCCGCATCCGGGATGATGCCGGTGCCTTCAGGGTCATTTATGTCGCAAAGATCGAGGACGCGATCTACGTTCTTCATGCGTTTCAAAAGAAAACGCAACAGACGGCGAAACGGGACCTGGATATGGCTGCGTCAAGATTGCGGCAGATATGAAGGAGCAAGACATGGAACGACAGTCCTTCGACAACGTCTGGGATGCGTTGGAAGACACTCCGGGCGAAGCTGCCAACATGTCGATGCGTTCGGCGCTGCTGATTGCGATCGAGCAGAAAGTCAGGGGCTGGCAAGTAACCCAGTCGGAAGCAGCTCGCCGGCTGGGCATAACCCAGCCGCGACTGAATGATCTTTTGCGTGGCCGGATTGCGAACTTCAGCCTGGACGCCCTTGTCGGCCTCGCAGCGCAGGCCGGCCTTTCCGTGCGGCTGGATATCGCCGACGCTGCCTGAAAAATATCGGCAAGATCGTCCTGACGCTGGGATGAGAGGGGGCGCCTGATCTCAGGCTCGCGAATGCTAGGGACCACTGGGTGATTTGGCAACTCAATTATCGAAGCGGGTTTTTACATAACGTTTCTTGCGGAATCGCCGGATCACACCTACCTTTTAGTCATTATCAACGTAGTGAAAGGAAGGTGATCCAATGTCTAATGAGATTTCGGTCTGCGTAACGGACAATGGAAAGGTGGCGGTTTTGACGGGGCAACCCTCGGCCTGAACCACATCTTCCTTCGGGCCGTCGTGATGACGCCCCGGGTTCGTTCAACCGGACCAAACTCATGGAAGGGTCGCTTCAAGCGGCCCTTTTCCTTTTCTGGGCTTCGCTTTTTCCCCTGGGCATGCCGCAGGCCTTAACGCCCTTTTCCCGCCATTTGCTCTCCCTTAACGCTGCTTGCAGAAATACCTATGCGCCAATTGCATGGGTGGCCTGTCTGTTGAGCGCTTTTCGTGCACATTTGGCGGGCGTATATAAGCGTCATCGAAGCAAACGGAAGCGCCAAGGACTGGCAGCTGGCTTCGAGAAATCCCAGGAAAGGGGAACCATCATGAACGTAGCACGCACTCTGAACAACTGGCGCAAGTATCGTCAGACGGTTGCCGAACTGGGCCGTATGACCCCGCGCGAACTGGATGACCTCGGTATCGACCGTGGCGACATCCGCAACTTCGCACGCAAAGCCGTCGGCTTCTGATCGACAATCAACTGCTCACGCAGTCTCCATGTAAACGCCCGCTTGTCCGCGGGCGTTTTGCATTTTTGCATAGCTCCCATGCTAAATCCCGATGCGCTCGACTGCCGGCACCTTGATGCCGGGATTGGCGATATCGATGCCGGCGACGAGGCCGAGGAAATGCACCTCGAAGCCGCTACGCATGCCGGCGGAGAAGCCGATCAGCCCGCGCAGCGTCACATGCAGGTCGCGGCTGTCTTCATCCAGATGCCAGAATTCGCCGTTCGGCAGATAATCGCGGCCGACCGCATGTGGCGGCAGCACGGCGCCGAGCTCCGGCACGGTGCGCAGCACATAGGCGACGAACGTATTGGAATTCGGCCCCGGCCAGATCGTATAGCCGCCCGGCTCCGCATAAGGATAGGCGGCGATCGCGCCGTCGATCTTCGGGATCAGCAGTTCTGCCCTCGAACCGGTGACCGAGGTCACCAGTTGCGGCGGTTTGGAATACCAGAAGGCGTCCGGATCGCGATGGTTCTTGCGGATGGGTGAACCCCAGCCCACCTTGTCGTATCGCGTGTAGGTTTTGGCGCCCTTTTGCTTGAACACGATCCAGGCATGGCTGGCCACTGAGCCTTTCAATCCCCCGGTCATGGCGGAAAAGATGTAGATTGCCGCATCCGGGCTCTCCTCCGGCTTCGGCAATATGCCGGCGGAAGACCAGCGCGCCTGGCTCCAGCCGGAAGGCCTGTCCTTCACCATCCAGAGCCCGGCCGATGCAAAAGTCGGCACGAGGTAGACGATGAAGATGATCAGAAGCAACCGCTTAACTGATTTCATGCAATGTCCCCGTAAAAGTTGCGCCGGACGTTGTTTTTGGCACATCGTGCTTTCCGAAAATCGATTCCGATTTTCGGGTCGATGCGGTAAGCCTTCGCCGGCAACACTCGTAGACATCATCAAAAACAGCAATTTCAGGACAGGCCATGCAAAACCCCGTTACTGTTGAAGTCACAAGAGGCAAATTGGTCGAAAGCCGCCATCGCGGCCTGGGCGTGGTGGTGGATGGTGACGGCAAGACCGTCTTCTCCTTCGGCGAGGCGGATGCCCGTGTTTTCCCGCGTTCCGCCTGCAAGGCGATGCAGGCCCTGCCGCTGATCGAAAGTGGCGCTGCCGATGCGTTTGGCCTGAGCACATCCGAACTGGCGCTGTCCTGCTCCTCGCATTCCGGTGAGGATGCGCATGTCGCGACCGCCGCAAGCATTCTCTCCAAGGCTGGCCGTGATCTGAGCGCGCTGGAATGCGGCGCCCACTGGGCCTCCGATCCGACGGTGCTGATTCATCAGGCCCGCACGATCGAAAAGCCGACGGCGCTGCATAACAACTGCTCCGGCAAACATTCCGGCTTCGTCTGCGCCTGCGTGCAGGCCGGTTTCGAGGTGAAGGGTTATATCGATTACGACCACCCGCTGCAGCAGGAAATCCGCGGCACGATGGAAGTGCTGACCGGCTCCGTCATCGGCCAGGATGCCTGCGGCACCGACGGCTGCTCCATCCCCGCCTATGCCGTCCCGCTGAAGGGGCTGGCGCATGGTTTCGCCAAGATGCTGACCGGCAACACCCTGTCGGCTGAGCGCGCCAAGGCCTCGCGTCGGCTGATGGAAGCCTGCATGGCCGAACCCTTCTACGTTGCCGGCACCAACCGTGCCTGCACGAAACTGATGCAGATCGCCCCGGGCAAGATTTTTGCCAAGACCGGCGCCGAAGGCGTCTTCATCGCGGCACTGCCGGAGCAGGGGCTGGCCATGGCCGTGAAATGCGAAGACGGCACGACCCGCGCGGCCGAAGCGATGATCTTCGCGCTCCTCTCCCGCTATTTCGAAAAGGGCGGCGAAGTGCATGAAAAGCTGCTGTCGATGGCCAACAAATCGATGAGCAACTGGAACGGCATGCATGTGGGCGACGTGCGGGTGACGGACGCGATGTTCGCCTGAACCGAGTCTTGAATTTGTCCTCCCTCCGATTGCCCCTCGATTGCTTGGGGGGAGGGAGGCAAAAATCCGCGCCGGCGGGTGGATCTCCGGCGATTGATATTGTTAAAAGGCGTTTGCATGGATTGAATTTGGGAAGAGGATTTGAGCCGTCATGAAATTTTGCCTTCATCTCAGCACCCGTATCGAAAAGAAGTACGAAAACAGGCTGCTCAAGTTCATGACCGAGCTGGCGATCGAGGCGGATGCCGGTGGTTTCAGCGCCATATCGCTGACGGAACATCATCTTCACGAGAACCAGGGCTATCAGAATTCGCTCCTGTTTGCCTGCGCGCTGGCGCCGCAGTTGAAGCGGACGACGCTTATCCTCGCCACGGTAAACCCTGCGCTGCATCACCCGCTGCGGCTCGTCGAATCCTGCAACCTGATCGACCAGCTGAATTCCGGAAGACTGGTCGTCGTGTTCGGCTCGGGTTTCAAGGATACCGACCTGGTGGCCTTCGGGCGCGACCTTTCCGAGCGCCATACTCTGTTCGAAAAGGCTCTTTCGACGGCTCTCGACGTCTGGGCCTATGACGGCACGGGCGGCCCGCTGGAATTTACGGTCGGCTCGGACCGGGGCAGGCTCGAAGCGCCGGTAAACCCGTCATCCTTCCGCAACCCGCGCCCGATCCTGGCGCGCGGAACGTTGAACCGGGAAGCTGTCGAAGAGACCGCCCGTCGCGGCTGGCCGGTTTTCACGACAGGCAAGAATCCGGATGCCGCGCGCGAGCAGATGACTGCCTATCACGCCGCACTCGAAGCCGCCGGCCATGACGCCGAAACGGTGCAGATCGCCAGGGACTGGTCTTCGGTGGCAAAGGCGGTGCATGTCGCCGAAACCGACGATCAGGCCATCGCGGAAGCCACGGCCTTTTTCGCGAAAAACCCAAGCGGTGCCATCGCCCGCAATCCCGAAGACATGATCTGCGGCAGCCCCGAAACGGTGATCCGCGCCATGCGCCCCTTCGCCGAAACCGGCATCGGCACAATGATCTGCGGCTGCCTCATCGACGTGGAGAAGCCTGAGATGCTTCAGCGGAGCATCCGGTTGATGAAGGAAGAGGTTATTCCGAATGTGGGGGCGGCTGCCTGAGCTCCAGATGGGATCTATTGAGAGCGATCGATAGGTCGGCGAACGCTGGTGAGGCTGGCGTTACATTTCGCAAAATCCATGTTCGCAGGAACAAAAATAACCTTCGTTAAAATCTTAACGAACGCTGAAAACCCTTGGAAATTCTTCTCGTGCATTGCTCCAGCGGGTTGTGAATTCGCGTTCATGCAACGACGCAGCACAACGGCATGATGCCACCTTCGCCGCCCGCGCATGTAAATGTGTCCTCGAAGCGCGAGAAGCTCATGGCAAGCATTTCCTATAATCCCACGGCTTCTGCGGCCCTGTTGCTGCTGACCGGCTCGACAAAGGCGCTTGAACGCGACACGGTCCGGGTCGCCACTGGCCGTGATGTCAATCAGGCTGCGGATAACGCCGCCTATTGGTCGATCGCCACCTCCATGCGATCCACCGGCATGTCGCTTTCCTCGGCAGGCGACGCCGCCGGCCTAGCGGCCGCAACGACCGATACCGCCTCACTCGGTATGCAGGCCGCCACCGAGATCGTCTCTGCCATCAAGTCGAAACTGATCCTTTCCTATTCCTCCGGCGTCGACAAAGGCGCGATCGGCGAAGAGATCACCCAGCTCAAGGAACAGCTGCGGACGGTTTCGCAATCCTCGTCGTTCAACGGCCAGAATTGGCTGGATGCCGCCGCCGGCGCAAAACCGGGCGTCAAATCGCTGGTCGCCTCCGTCGGAACCGGACCGGATGGCGCGACGACCGTCAATTCCATCCAGTTCGACACGGCCACGACGACGCTCACGAATAGCGGCGACGCCGACAATGGCATGTTGACCAAGGCCTATTCAGGCACGACCGGCAATGGCAGTGCATACGAGTATTATATGCTTCCTTCTGCGACATCCTCCCCGACCGGCCGCGAGATCGAGATTTCCGACGCGACGACCGAAGACGAGCTGGACGGCATGATTTCGGCTACCGACAGCATGCTCTCGGCGCTCGCGTCTGCAGGTGCCAAGCTCGGCGCCACATCGAGCCGTATCGGCGACAATATGGATTTTCTGGGCAAGCTGCAGGATTCCATCGAGCGTGGCGTCGGCCGCCTGGTCGACGCCGATATGGAGGAAAGCGCCGTCAAGCTGGCCGCAACCAAGGTTCAGCAGCAGCTCCAGACCATCGGGCTGAACATTGCCAACGCGCAGGCGCAGAACACGCTGACGCTCTTCCGCTGATGACGGTTCACCGCACCTCCCATAAAAAGCCACTGCCCCAAAGCGGTGGCTTTTTGTTTGGATAGGCTGGAAATTTAGCCGCGAGGTGTGCTTTCGGCCAACCAGTCATGACGTCCTGCTCGCGAGCGGGTACGGCGGCCTATCGTGGTTCTTCAGAGTCGGGCGCGATATTTCGCTTCACACTTCTGCATTGACGAAGGCATTTTTCGTCTCGATAGGGTTCGGCTGAAAAGTGTGGTAAGCGCCAGCCAAATAACAACAGGAGTATCAAGTGAGCGAACCGACCGTAGCAGATGCCACAAACCGTATTTACGAGTCGCTCCAAGCGAACAACGCCGACATCGACCTGCATATCGCAACACTCAAGGCAGCATTGGCACGCGCCGGATTGAAAGAGGCCGAATTCGACCCGTCCAGGCTTGTTCAGAACAATCGTTCCGGCAGGAAGCTGATGCAGGCTTACTTTCGGCAGCGCGGTGTCGCGGTGAAATTTTCGGCTTAGCCGCTTCGTGCAGGACGCCCGGTGAGCCGCGCCAAATGCTTCCGTGGAAGCCTGCAGCACTTGGCGGATATCATTCGGGAGCCGCTTCCTAAAGGGTGAACTCCCGACTGACGTCCGCAACTGGTGCAAAGTTGCCTTGGGGTCTCACGGACAACAAGTATCTGCAATCAAGCACCTGACGCACTTGCCTCACACCTCCACCAGATTCACCCCCATCGTCCGGTAAGGCGCCAGCCGCGCCTCCTCGATTCCCGCCTGCACGATGCGATCGTCGGATTGTGGGTTGCGTCAGGATCACGGACGCGATGTTTGCCTGAAGCATTCCGGGGAGTTTCGTCTCACCGTGCGAGCATGAATTCAACCATCATGTCCTGTACGGCCTCGACCATCTGATCGCCATTGGCCGTCCTGCAGCCGGCGGCTTGCGCGGCCCGCAGAAATGGTGTCGTACCATGTCCTGCGATCACGTCTCCGACGAACATAGATGCGTCAAGGAGCGCGACATCCACCGGAAATGCATCGCTTTTCGTCATGCCCATCGGGGTCGCATTGAACACGAGATCGCAACCCGTGGGGTTCGGCGGTCCAAGGCGAACTTTGCCGCGGCCGAGGCTAGCGCCGGTGGCCAGCAACTCTTCGGCGCAAGCTTTGTGGCTGTCGTGTATCACCAGTTCGCCTACACCGGCCTCCAGGAGCGCGATCGCAATCGCGCTGCCGGCGCCGCCTGCGCCCACAAGAAGCGCCCGCGCGCCTCCGGGATCGGCGCCCTGGTCTATCTGGGCCTTCACGAATGCCAGCCCGTCGAGCATATCGCCATGCCACGAACCGTCCGGGTTTCGCCGCATCACGCTGACGACTTTAAGCAGTCGCGCCCGCTCGGAATAGGTGGTGCGGTAGCCGAAAGCGGCAGCCTTGTGCGGCATGGTGACAAGCAAGCCGTCGATATTCCCGATTGCGGAAAGGCCCTGCATGACGTCGCCCAGGCGCTCCTCGGCCACCTGCATGGGAATGCAGATGGCGTTCATATTGCGGTCGGCGAAGCTGCGCGTCAGTCTTTCGGGCGATTTCACATAGACGATCGGGTCGCCGATAATCGGAAACAGCCGTGTTCCACCATTCAATGCTCCAGTCATCGGCCAACCACTCCGTTTCAGCTTATCGGTCATCATGAGAATTTGCCGCATCGTGATTTCTCACGCGCCAGATCAAAGCAATTATCGAGATAACTTACGCTTCCGCAATGTTTAACCCGAGCATCCCGTAGGGCGCCAGCCGCGCCTCCTCGATCCCCGCCTGCACGATCATGCCCGTCAGATCTGAAACCGGCATGATCGTGCAGGGCGACGACGCGTCCAGTTTCTCCTCCGTCACCAGCACGAACGTCTCCGCAGCCCGCGAAGCGATATGCCGCTTGATCGCCGCTTCCTCCATGTCGCCGGTCGATAGGCCTTGGGAGGGATGTACGGCAGTGGCACCGAGGAAGAAGATGTCCGGGCGGATCAGCGAGATCTGGCTCATCGCCACAGCCCCCACCGCCACCATCGAGTGTTTGTAGAGCCGGCCGCCGATCAGGATTACCTCCGCCGTCGGATGCTGCTCGAGTTCGGCGGCGATCGTCGGGCTGTGGGTCACGATAGTGAAGGCAAAATCGCGGGGCAGGGCGCGGGCGATCTCCGCCGTCGACGTGCCGCCGTCGAGAAAGATCATCTGTCCCGGTTTCACCAGCTTTGCCGCCGCGGCGCCAAGGCTTTGCTTCACATCGGATGAAATCGCCCGCCTGGCGGAGAAATCCGGCAGGTCGGGGGCGATCGGCATCGCCCCGCCATGCACCCGACGCAGCAGGCCCTCTGCCGCCATTTCTCGCAGGTCGCGGCGGATCGTGTCCTCCGACAGTGAAAACTCTTCGGCCGCCCGTTTGGCGATCACCTGCCCCTCGCGGCGCAGCATGTCGAGGAGGAGGCTCTTGCGTTGGCTTGTCAGCATGGCTCTTGACTATGCACGAAATTGCATGAATAAGCGCGTTTATGCCTGAATTTTCCGATATTGTAAAGAAAATTCGGCATAGTCGTGCAATTCCGCGATGGATGCGGATAAGTTTGGAGAAGCGAGCATGTTGATTTTGATTGCCGGGCCTTATCGTTCCGGCACCGGCGATGATCCGGAAAAGATGGCGGAAAACCTGAAGCGGCTGGAAGCGCCGTCCTATGCCTTGTTCAAGGCCGGCCATCTGCCAATGATCGGCGAATGGGTGGCGCTGCCGGTCTGGCATGCGGCGGGCGGGGCCAAGATCGGCGACGATCTCTACGAGGAGATTTTCCATCCGACCGCCGGCCGATTGCTACAGCTTTGCGAAGGCGTGCTGCGTCTGCCGGGTGCCTCCAAGGGTGCCGATAACGATGTCCGCATCGCCAACGAGCGCGGCATTCCGGTCTGGCACCGGCTGGAGGACGTGCCGGGCGTCATCTAACAAAAGTTTATCCGATTGATAACGCAAAGGCGTTTCCCTTGCCCCGGGAAACGCCCTACAACGGGCCGACCAAACGGAGGAAGCCCATGTACACGTTGTTCTTTTCGCCCAACGCCTGTTCGCTGGCCAGCCATATCGCGCTTGCCGAATCCGGCCTGCCTTACGAGCTGAAGCGGCTGAAATTTGCGGAGAACGAACAGCGCTCTGACGCCTATCTGAAGATCAACCCGAAGGGCCGCGTGCCGGCGCTGGCCACCGATCGCGGCGTCATCACCGAGACGGTCGCAATCCTCGCCTTCATTGCTCAGGCTGCCCCGGAGGCGAAACTTGCGCCGCTCGACGACCCGTTCCTTTTTGCAAGAATGCAGGCCTTCAACGCCTATATCGCCTCCACGGTGCATGTCGCCTCCGCGCATTACCGGCGTCATGCCCGATGGGCAGACAACCAGTCATCCTTTGAAGACATGATGGCCAAGGCGCCGAAGAACGTTCACGAGTGTTTTCAACTGATCGAGGACGATTTCCTCGAAGGCCCCTATGTGCTGGGTGAGGCCTATTCGGTTGCCGATCCCTATCTCTACCTGATGACCGGCTGGCTGGCGAACCTGAAGCTCGACCGGGCCGATTTCCCGAAGGTCAGCGCGCATTACGATCTGATGAAGCAGCGTCCGGCGGTACAGCGCGCGGAGACGGAGCAGATGGCGGTGTCCTGATTGGCTCAAATGTGGCGACAAGTTTTTTCGGTGCCCGAAAAAGCCATGCGGCCACTAGCCGGTCCTTCAACTCATCATCGCCGATCGCATCGATCCTGACCGGCAGCGACGGCCAGCCGCGATAATGGTCGGTCTGGAAATAGATGTCCGGCGCCATCTCCATCAGCCGCTCCTTCTCGTCGAGCGAGACAGAGAGCACGATGGTTTCGTCATTCTTCACCGAGACGAAGGCCTTGCCGCCGACCTTGAGGGCAGGGGTGCCGTAGTGGGAGGACTCTTCGACTTGCGGCAGACCGGCTTCAGCGGTGAGGCGTTTCAGGCGGTCGAAAATGGTGTTGATGTCGGGCATAGTTCCTTCCAGTGGCGCGTAGAAAGCGCGGCCCCCTCACCGGCCTCCGCTTTGCTCGGCCACCCTCTCCTCGAGGGGAGAGGAGAATCTTAGACGGTGCAGCACTTCCCTTCTCCCCATTGGGGAGAAGGTGCCCGAAGGGCGGATGAGGGGGCCACAATCTCAGCCGGAGATCATAATCCCCTCACGCACATTTCGCGAGCGGCACCTTCTGGCAGTTTTCTGCCGAATAGGTGCGTCCTGGAAAAGGCAGGTCGGCCAGCTGTCGAAGGGTCATTGCTTGAATGTCGGGATGGAGAAGCGGATCGTCGAGCCGGATGTCGGTCAGGGCTTCTTCTTTTTGCAGCCATTCCTTCAGGCTCAAGAAAATCTTAAGCGGTGTCATGTCGTCACCTCACAAATGTTGTTTCATTTGCAGGGGAAATATCCGCTCACACCATGTTCATTTCAATTGAGTTCTTCATATAGAGACTATAGAAAATCTATATGAAAAACCTCAATCTCGTCCATCTCAACGGGCTCCGCGCCTTGGAGGCGGTCGGCCGGCTGGGCTCGCTGCAGGCGGCCGCGACCGAACTTGGTGTCTCGGTCGGAGCCGTCAGCCAGCAGGTCATCAAGGCGGAGATGCAGCTCGGTCAGCCGGTTTTTCATCGCTTGCCGAAGGGCATGGTGGCGGCCGACGCGGCGCGGCCGATGCTGGCGCGGTTGACGGACGGGTTTCAGTCCCTGTCGGAGGCGGTGGGCATTGGAAAGCAGCGGGACGATACGCTGCTGACCATTTCCGTTGCGCCGGTTTTCGCGGCACGTTTTCTCGTCCATCGACTGGATCGTTTTTCCGCCCGCCACCCGGATATCCGGCTGAGGATCGAGGCAACGACCGTGATGGCGGATTTCGTCACCGATGGCGTCGATCTCGGCATCCGGGTCGGCGGTGGCAAATGGCCGGGCATCGATGCGGAACTGCTGATCGAACAGACCGTGTTTCCCGTCTGCGCGCCGTCGCTGGCCAAGAAGCTGAAGGAACCGAAGGACATCCTGAAACTGCCGGCGATCATCGATGGTCCCTCGATGTTTTCCTGGGATATCTGGCTGGGAGAGGCCGGACTGTCAGGGGCGAGCATGGCGACGCGGCATGTCTTCAACGATGCCTCGCTCTGCCTCGACGCGACGATGGCGGGGCAGGGGGTGATGCTCGCCTGGCACACGCTCGCCACTTACGCGCTGGAGCAGGGACGTCTCGTCGAGCCCTTCGATATTCGGGCGCGCACCGGCAACGGCCATTATCTCGTCACCCGCGCCGGCATGCGACTGCCGGCGAAGGTGAGGGCTTTCCGGGATTGGCTGAAGACGGAGCTGCCGCCACTCCCGGAAAACGGTTAGTCAGTTGAATTATGCCGGCTCGGCGGTGCGCTTGTCCCACATGGCCTTGAAGCCGGCGCGTGCCTGGCAGCCTTCGATCCAGGCCTTCAGCGCCGGACGGCCATCGAACACGGCGGCATGGCCCTGCGCATAACGCACGACTTCCGCAACGTTGATATCGGCCACCGTGAAGCGGCCGCCGACCATGTAGCCGCCACTCTTGGCGAGGTGCTTTTCGAGCACGTCGAACGGGCGCTTCAGCAGGCGGGCGGAAACGTCGATATCCGTCTTGCCCTCTTCCGAATCCTGCTTGCCGCCAGCGATCGTCGAGGAAATCTTCAGGGCCGGGGTTTCGACGCTGGTGGCGCCGAACAGTGACCACTGCACCATCTGCGCTTCCTCGTTGATATCCTTCGGACCGAGATCGCCACCGTATTTGCGGGCGAGATAGAGCGTGATGGCCAGCGATTCGTGCAGCACGAAACCACCATCGTCCATCGACGGGACCGAGCCCATCGGATTGACGGCCAGGAATTCCGGCGACAGCGTATTGACCGGCGCACCGGCCGCCATCGGTTCTTTCAGGCGATAGGCCTGGATGACCGGCACCAGCTCGAACGGAAGCTTGAGCTCTTCGATCAGCCAGATCGGACGCGTGGCGCGTGAGCGATAGACACCATAGATTTTCAGCATTGAAGTCCCTCCAGAAAATGCTGGCGCAAGCTAGGGGCACAGACAGGAAAACAAAAGACCAAACCGCGTTGGACGATGATGAAAGTTTTCGATAGGATTTAATCGTGTCGAACGAATGGAGCCCGACCATGCGCACCACCCAGTCCCTCAGCATCACGCTGCCGATCGAGATGGCCGAAATGGTGAAGGCCAAGGTCGCGTCAGGCGAATATGCGACGGAGAGCGAGGTCATTCGCGATGGGCTTAGGACGTTGCTCGCGAGGGATGCGGCGATCGAGAAGTGGCTGGTGGAGGAGGTTGTTCCGACGCTGGATGCTATCGATGCAGACCCATCCAAAGCCCGTCCGCTGGAGGACGCTCGTAAAAGGTTGCATGCTCGCATCGATAAGATGGTCGAAGCAAAACAATGAAATACCGGGTTCTGCTCTCCGACGATGCGGAAGATGACATTGCCGAGCTTTTGACTTACCTGCTTCCGTTGGCGGGCGAGAAAGTCGCTCGGCGTTATGTCGATCGGCTCATCGACCATTGTTATTCGTTTGAAGCTTTCCCGGCACGCGGGATTGTCTCGGAAAAGCGGCCAGGCTTGCGGCTTGTCGGATACCGGCGTCGTGCGACCATCGCTTTTCGGGTTACATCCGATACGGTCACGATCGTCCGAATTTTCAATAAAGGTCGAAATGTTGATTTCGAGGACGAGTTGGAAAGCCTTTAGCCGACCCTATTCCCCGCAATCGTCAGATGCTTGAACCCCTGCCCATCACCCCGCCCCAGTTCTCCCGTAGCCGGCGCCTTCCATCGATAACCGATCAGCGCGCCGTCCTTCATGCCCTCGAACACATTGTTGGCGATCAGCGCGCTGCCGGCGCCTTCCGCCACCGTCACCGCACAACCGACCTTGGCCTGACGCACGATATTGCCCGTGGCGACCACATTGCGCAGATAGGGGCCGAAACCGAGCGCCAGACCCCAGAGCGGCACGCTTTCGATCACGTTGCCGGTAATCGCCGTATCCGCCTCGACGCTGATGCCGACGCCGAAGATCGCTTCGTCCAGCAAATAGGGGCCAGTGGCTTTCAGGTTGCGCACGATGTTGTTGGCGACCGTCGCCAGCCGGCCGCCCTCGTTGAAATTGACGATCGAAATGCCGTTCGCCGCGCCATCGACGATATTGCCGGAGATCAGCGCACCTTCGAAGGCAAATTCCGCATAGATCGCCGTTTCACCCGAGTTGAAACACTGGTTGTTGGCGATCTGCGCGTTCGAGGAACTGTTGGCGCGGATCGCCGAGAAGGCCGAGTCCGAGATATGGTTGCCGCTCACCATTACGTTGTCGGCACGAAACAGGTTGATGGCATTGCCATATTGCCCGGTACCGCCGTTCGTCGCGCCGATCCGGTAAAGCCGGTTGCCGGTGACGATCGTGCCGTCGACGCCCTTCGTCCAGCGATGGATCAGGATGCCGCCATTGCCGCAGTCGAAGACCGTATTGCCGGTAACCAACAGGCCGGAGCTTTCCACGGCATAAAGCCCGTATTCGGCAGCGCCCGAAATGCGGGTCCGGTCCAGCCGCCCGCCGCAGCGTTCCAGTTGGACTGCAACCTTGCGGGAGCCGACGATCTCGCAATTGTCGATCGTCGCGTCGGCGACGCCGCGCAGATGCACGAGTGCCGGCGTCTGGTCGTCCAGCCAGCGGTTGCCGCCATCGATGACGATGTTGGAAAGCTCGATGCGCCGGGCGCCATCGGCCCGCAGCATATATCCATCGCCGGAATAGATGAGGCGTGACGCGCCGGGCACGCCGGTAAGGCGTGTGCCGTCCGGCAGGTCGAGATCGGAAACGGGATAATTGCCAGGCGGCAGGAAGACCGGCGTGTTCTGGCGGGCGGCCTTTGCGATGAGATCGCGCAATTTGCGGCTCTGCCTGTCGCCACCTCCAGGTGTAATGCCGTTCTGTCCGGCATCGATCGATCCGCGCAGATCCACTGTCGAGACGCTGGAGGGAGCCGCGAATGCCTGTCGCGGCAGTCCGCCGGCGCCCATGCCCAGGGCAAGTCCGCCGCCGAACCCCTGCGCAAGCATCGTCAAAGCTGTCCGTCTCGAAATCATGCAATTGCGCTCCATGCCGTCAACGAAGCATTTTCCATGCCATTCCTTTGTATTGTGGTAACGGCAAATAGTTTTGGATGGTCACGAAGAAAAGCTTCTTTGCTGCGGTCAATCATGGCAATTTCGCGATGTTTTTAAGTAAGGGTAAGGAATTTCACGTCATGCTAATGGGCGTTGCGGCGGGATACTTGCAGTTTATCTAATGAATTGAAGAGGAGTCGCAGGGATGGTGGGAACCCTGTCATTCAGTGCATCCCCGATATTCGAGCCCGAAACCATGGATGAATTGTGCAGCCGCCTGCTGCGTGTCTCCACGGAAACCGATATCGATTTCGACGTGGCACTCGTCACGCGCGAACTCGAAACCCGTGCCCTTTTGGATCAGCTGCCGGACTTCATCTACGTGAAGGACCGCCGCAGCCGTTTCGTTTTCGCCAATGCCGCCGCCGGCCGCAACAGCCAGTATCATGACAGCGATGACCTGATCGGCAGGACCGATTTCGATATTCTCGACCGCGAGACCGCCGATGCCCTTTTTGCCGTCGAGCAGGAAGTCATGTCGAGCGGAATGTCGGTTGAAGGGAAAGAAGAGCGCATCAAGCTCGTCGATGGCCGCATTCTCTGGCTGATGACCTCAAAGATGCCGCTGCGCAACGAGGCGGGCCAAGTTGTCGGGCTTGTCGGCATTTCTCGTGACATCACAGACCGCAAACGCCAGGACGACCGGCGCCACGGCCACGCTCGGTTGCTGGAAATGATCGCGCGCGGCCAGCCGCTTCAGGTCGTTCTGGATGCGCTCGTGCGCACTGTGGAAGATGAGCTCGACGGTATCACGGCCTCCGTATTGCTGCTGGAGGAGGGCACCGACCGGCTGCGCCACGGCGCCAATACCCGCCTGCATCCGGCCTATGTGAAACTGATCGACGGTATCGAGATCGGGCCGAAGGTCGGATCCTGCGGTACGGCCTCCTGGCGGCGCGAGCCGGTCTTCGTCAAGGACGTGCTCGAAGACCCGTTATGGGAAAACTATCGTGAACTCGCGATGATGTTCGGCTTCCGCTCCTGCTGGTCGACGCCGATCATGGGCGTTGACGGCCAGGTGCTCGGCACGGTCGGTCTTTATTCCAATACGCCGCGCGAACCGACCGAGCTGGAACTTGAATTGACCGCCATGGCGACAGATATCGCCGGCATCGCCATCGAACGCTCCCGCAGCGAGCAGCGCATCCAGCACATGGCGCATCACGACCCGTTGACGGGCCTGCCCAACCGCGCGCTGTTCTGGACCCAGTTCAGCCGGTCGCTGCTGGAAGCGCAGCGTGAAAACCGCAAGATCACCGTCGCCTATATCGACCTCGACAATTTCAAGCAGATCAACGATACGCTTGGCCACGCGGCCGGTGACGAAGTCCTGAAGACGCTTGCCGCGCGGATGATCAGCTGTGTTCGGGCGACCGATCTGCTCGTGCGTCTCGGCGGCGACGAATTCGCCATCGTCTTCAGCAACCTCAACCATGACGAACTCGGCGTGTTGCGCCGTCTCCAGGAACTGCGCGGCGCAATCTCGCGGCCGATCACAGTCGAGGAAAAGAGCGTCGTCGCCACCTGCAGCATGGGCGTCGCCTTCTATCCGCAGGATGGATCGACGCCGGAGGCTCTGCTCGCACGGGCAGACCAAGCCATGTACGAGGCCAAGGGCATGGGGCGCAATGCGCTCAAGGTGTCGGTGGCCGAGGGGCTTTAGCCGTCGGTTTCGGAGTCGTCCGCGGCGTCCAGACCGAAATGGCTGGCCGCGTCGCGATGACCTTCGAGGATATTGACGATCTGGAATTCGTCCCCGACATAGCGGAAGAAGATGTAGCCTTTATAGGCGCTGCTTCTTAACCCTTCGCCGATTTCGTCGCGTGCTCGTCCCATATGGCCGGGTAAGCTGGCGAGTTTTATACATTTCAGGCGCAATTGGTGCGCAAAGCCGCGACCTATGGCCAGACTGCGGCTTTCACGGGTGATGTAAGCTTGAATTTGCGCGATATCCAATCGTGCGCTGGCGAGATAGCGAAGGTGTGGCAATCAGAAGCCTTCCTTGGCCAGCTTCTCGGCTTCCGCATCGAGAAATGCTTCAACATCTTCGTCCGTATAGCTTCCACCCGCCTCGATCGACTTCTGGATCGTCTCCCTCAGCGCTACGAGCTTCGCCTCCCGTTCCTCGACCAGCCGCAGACCCTCGCGCACCACTTCGCTGGCCGAACCGTAACGGCCGTCGCCCACCGCTTCCTCGATGAATTTTTCCCAACGGGGACCGATCGAAACATTCATGGAATTGCCTCCGGTTAGTTCCCTCAAGAATACCGGAATAACAATTTATGCGCAATTCCTGACATTCAGGGGGAGGGCGGGAGGCTTTCTTCCTGCGCCTTTTCGGCAGTCAGGAAAACGGATTCGAAATCCGTGATGAACTTTTCGAAGAGTATCGAGAACGTATTCAGCTCTTCGGGATCCCAGCCTTCGACCACACCGGCGAGCAGCGAACGTTTCACCGCACGTATTTCCGCCAGCAGGCTGTCGCCGAATTCGGTGCGCACGACCAGCGATCGTCGCCCGTCCGCCTGCGAGGCGTCGCGCTTCAGGATACCGCGGGTGACGAGATCGGCAACCAGCCGGCTGCCGCGCGAAGGATCGATCCGCATCGTTTCGGCAATCGCGCCCACCGTCACCTCGCCCTCGATGCGCCGCATCGCGTCGAGCACGTCGAGATGCGAAATGTCGAGCCCCGGCGCGATATTGGCGATCGCCGTGCGGCCGATGATCCGGCGGCCGATCAGCAGCCGCATCCGGCCGATGCTTTCGCTCACACGGGCCACATCCTCCGGGGAGGGGGCGATATCGGCGGCTTGTTTCAAAACAGTCTTGGTCGTCATTCCCTTATCATAGCAAAGCGCCCGGTGCTTTCAATCATTGTTTGCGCGATGCATCAAAGTGCCGTTGACAATTATATGCTAAAGGCACATAAATTTGCCATCACCCTGGAAAGACCTCATGGATATGACCCGCCCGGCGCCTGTGCCGCTCGTCGCCAGCCACCGCCAGCGGCTGGTGATCTTCTGTTTTCTGCTGACCGCGCTGTTCATGGCGACGCTGGACAACCAGATCGTCTCCACCGCGCTGCCGACCATTGTCGGCGAGTTCGGCGAGCTGGAACGTTTCGGCTGGATCGGCTCCGCCTATCTTCTGGCCAGCAGTGCGTCCATGCCGATCTACGGCAAGCTCGGCGATCTGTTCGGCCGCAAATACGTGATGCTGGGGGCGATCGTGCTCTTCACCATCGGCTCGCTGACCTGCGGTCTGGCCTGGTCAATGGATTCGCTGATCGCCTCGCGTTTCCTGCAGGGGCTCGGCGGCGGCGGCATCATGGTGTCGATTTTCTCGATCAATGCCGATCTCTTCGAGCCGCGCGAACGGGCCAAATACCAGAGCTATTCCAGCCTTGTCATCATGGCGTCCGGCAGCCTTGGCCCGCTGCTCGGCGGCACGATGAGCGAGCTGTTCGGCTGGCGTTCGATCTTCCTGATCAACCTGCCGATTGGCATCATCGCCGTCACCGGCATTTCGCTTCTGCTTCCCTATCGCCGCCCGGTCCGCAAGCCGAAGATCGATTATCTCGGCGCACTGCTGCTGGCCTCGACCGTCGCAAGCATCGTCGTCTGGGCCGATAGCGTGACGCTGTTCGGCTCGCTGGTTGCTTGGCAGTCGATGGTCGTCGTGGCGTTCGGCGTCTGCTGTGCCGCGCTCTGGGTCATCGTCGAAAGCCGCGTGCCGGAACCGATCGTGCCGCTGAAACTCTTCCGCGATTCCACCTTCCCGCTCTTCCTGATCGTTTCCTTCTGCACCGGTTCCGTGGCGATCGGCATGGCGCAATATTTCGCGCTCTTCCTGCAGACGACGACCGGTCTCTCGCCAACGGTCGCAAGCTTCTGTTTCATCGCCACGACAAGCGGCATCGTCATCGGTTCGATCTCGACCGGGAGGCTGATCTCGATCACCGGCCGCTACAAGCCCTTCACGCTGATCGGCCTTGGCCTCAACATTGCCGCCCTGTTCATCTTCTCGCAGCTGCCGGTCGGCACGCCGATCTATTTCATTCTCGGTTTCATGCTGATGCAGGGTCTGGCGATCGGTTTCGGCCAGCAGGCGCCGATTATCGGCGTACAGAATTCCGCACCGAGAGAAGATGTCGGCGCCGCCACCGGTGCCGTCACCCTGATGCGCATGGCCGGCGCCTCGATCGCCATTTCCATCTATGGCGCGATCGTCGCGGCCGGCATCCGTGATGTCGGAACGAGCATTCCGGGCGTTGCCGATATCGGCTCGCTGACGCCGACCATGATGCTGGCTTTGCCGGAAGCCTCGCGCCTTGCGGTCCACGCGCTCTACACGCATGCCTTCACCCCGGTCTTCATGACCGGCAGCGTCATTGCCATCTGTGGTTTCATCGCCGGCTGCATGCTGAAGCCGGTGCGCCTGCCACCGGCGACTGTTGCCGAGAAAAAGCCGGAGCCGGCCGCCGCGGACTGATCTGGCACAGCGCCTTTTTTGCCCTATCTTCAAGGGCATGAAAAAAGGCATGTCCCCTGGGGCGCTGCTGCACCCCACCCCGGCCGGGCTGTTCTGTCCCATCGGCCGTTTCCATGTCGATCCGGTGCGGCCCGTCGAGCGGGCCCTGATCACCCATGGCCATTCCGACCATGCCCGCGCCGGCCACACCCATGTGCTGGCGACGCGCCAGACGCTCGACATCATGCGGATTCGTTATGGCGAGGATTTCTGCGGCTCCGAACAGACGGCGGCATTCGGCGAGGAGATCGATCTCGATGGCGTGCGTGTGAGCTTTCACCCTGCCGGCCACGTGCTTGGTTCGGCGCAGATCGCCATCGAAAAGGACGGCCTGCGCATCGTCGTGTCGGGAGATTACAAGCGCGGCATCGACCCGACCTGCGCGCCTTTCGTGCCGGTCGCCTGCGATGTCTTCATTACCGAAGCCACCTTCGGCCTGCCGGTCTTCCATCACCCCGATCCGAAGGACGAGGTCGAAAAGCTTTTCACCTCGCTTCAGCAGTTTCCCGAGCGAAGCCATCTGATCGGCGCCTATGCGCTCGGCAAGGCGCAACGGGTGATCCGGCTGATCCGCGACTGCGGTTATTCCGAGCCGATCTACATCCACGGCGCGCTGGCGAAACTCTGCGACTATTATGTCGGGCAGGGCATCGACCTCGGCGAAATCCGCCCGGCGACGATCGAGAAAAGCAGCCCGGATACATTTCGAGGCGCAGTCATCGTCGGCCCGCCTTCGGCTTTCCAGGATCGCTGGGCGCGACGCTTCAACGAACCGCTGATCGCCTTTGCTTCCGGTTGGATGATGGTACGTCAGCGGGCGAAACAAGGTGGTGTGGAATTGCCGCTGGTGATTTCCGACCATTGCGACTGGCCGGAACTGCTGTCGACGATCGAGGAGATCGGGCCGTCGGAAGTGTGGGTGACGCATGGCCGCGAGGAGGCTTTGGTGCGCTGGTGCGAGCTGAAGGGAATACCAGCCAAGCCGCTGCATCTGGTCGGGTATGAGGATGAGGGGGATTGATGATGATTACATCTTTGCGCCAGTCCGACAGCACCCCCCTCTGCCTTGCCAGGCATCTCCCCCTCAAGGGGGGAGATTGGCTAGGGACTCCGACCTCCCTTCAATTGCAAGGCTGGAGTTTGGCAGAACCGGCCCACGAGTCGATCTCCCCCCTTGAGGGGGAGATGGCCGGCAGGCCAGAGGGGGGTAAACCCCACGGCATACCTTCAACGAGGTGGCGCCCATGAAACCCTTCGCCACCCTCCTGGACCGCCTCGTCCTCACCCCATCGCGCAACGGCAAGCTCAAACTCCTCGCCGATTATTTTCGCGACACCCCGGACCCTGACCGCGGCTACGGCCTCGCAGCATTGGCCGGCACCCTCGACCTCAAGGGCGTCAAACCCGCCATGCTGCGCGAACTGGTTCTGGAACGCATGGACGACGTGCTGTTCCGTTATTCCTACGACTATGTCGGCGACCTGGCCGAAACCATCTCGCTCGTCTGGGATGGCGGCGCCAAGGATACGGTCGATGACGACCATCAGCCGCGGCTGAGCGAAGTCGTCA
This sequence comes from Neorhizobium populisoli, assembly GCF_019430945.1. Lineage (GTDB taxonomy): Bacteria > Pseudomonadota > Alphaproteobacteria > Rhizobiales > Rhizobiaceae > Neorhizobium > Neorhizobium populisoli. The sequence goes on from NZ_JAHYCB010000002.1 coordinate 497,572, forward strand.
CCCGCATGAACTCGCTGGGCCGCACCGAAACGCGCTCCGCCGTCCGCGATCTCCTCGATCGTCTCGACACATCAAGCCGCTTCGCCTTCCTGAAGCTCGCCACCGGCTCGCTGCGCATCGGCGTTTCCGCCCGTCTCGCCAAACAGGCGCTGTCGGACATGAGCGGAAAAGACGTGACCGAGATCGAAACGCTGTGGCACGGCTTGACCCCGCCCTACATCCCGCTCTTTGCCTGGCTGGAGGGCAAGGCGGAAAAGCCGGTTCTGGCAACGCCGGCCATCTTCCACTCCGTCATGCTGGCGAACCCGGTCGAAGACGGCGATCTCGAAAAACTCGATCCGGCCGATTACGCTGCCGAATGGAAATGGGACGGCATCCGCATCCAGATGTCGAGTTATGGCGGCACGAAAAAGCTTTATTCCCGCTCCGGCGACGACATTACCGGCGCTTTCCCCGATATCGTCGAGGCGATCAATTTCGAGGGCGTCATCGACGGCGAACTTCTGGTCGGCGGTACGGCGCGTTCCAACAACCCGACCCGGACATTCTCCGACCTGCAGCAGCGGCTGAACCGCAAGACGGTGACGGGCAAGATGATCGAGGAATATCCCGCCTTCGTGCGCGCTTACGATCTGCTCTTCCAGGGCGACGAGGACATCCGCGCCGAGACCTATTTCGAGCGCCGCAAACATCTTTCCGATATAATCGAGCGCGCGCCGCACGACCGGTTCGACCTGTCTCAGCTTGTGCCCTTCACCACCTGGACTGAACTCGACACGCTCCGCAAGCAGCCGCCCGATCCGGTCATCGAAGGGGTGATGATCAAGAGGAAGGACAGCCCCTATCAGGCCGGCCGCCTCAAAGGCCCGTGGTTCAAGTGGAAGCGCGACCCCTACAATATCGATGCGGTGATGCTTTATGCCCAGCGCGGCCACGGCAAGCGGTCGAGCTATTATTCCGACTTCACCTTCGGTGTCTGGACGGAAACGCCGGAAGGCGAGGAACTGGTGCCGGTCGGCAAGGCCTATTTCGGCTTTACCGATGCGGAGCTCGAAGTGCTCGACAAGTTCGTGCGCGACAACACGACCGATCGTTTCGGGCCGGTGAGGGCGGTGCGCGCCGAGCCGGATTTCGGCTTCGTGCTGGAAGTCGCCTTCGAGGGCATCAACCGCTCCACCCGCCACAAATCCGGCGTCGCCATGCGTTTTCCGCGTATCGCCCGGTTGCGCCAGGACAAGCTGCCGCGCGATGCCGACCGGCTCGCGACGCTGACCGCGATGGTCGATGCCAAGGAGGCTTGAATCTGCCGTTTTGCGCCTATCTATCCATCCGCATTTCAAGGCTGGGTATTTGGGCGTACATCATGACGAAATCAGGTTTCATCATCAAAGCCATCATCGCACTGATCGGCTGTTTTGCCGCCGCTTATGTCGGCCAGGAACTCCTGGGCGGTGAAGCGCTCGGCTTTATCGCCGGCGGTGCCATTCTCGGCGTCACGGCCGGGCCTTTCCTGATGGCGCTGCTTCGTTGGCGCAAGGAAAGGGACGCGTTGCGCGCAAAGCAACCGTAGAAATTCTTTGCTTTTCTTCCCGATCTTCTCGGATGCGTTCATCTCTCGAATGATTGAATGGACAGCGTTTCTCGCGAATGCTGAAGTCGGGATCGACAAACTCTAATCAGGCTTGGCAGGACATGGCAGACATCCGCATTCTTCCTTCGCATTCCACTCCGGAAGAGGGCGGCGTGAAGCGCCGTACGCTGCTTGCCGGTGCCGCGGGCCTTGCGGCGGCTGCGCTGCTGCCCGCCGGCATGGCGCAGGCGGTCGGTTTTCCGATGCCGGATGTGCCGCCGCTGGAGAAGGAAGACTATGCCGAGGCGCGCAAGCGTTTTCAAACCAACCTCCTGCGCAAGGGGCCGTCGCCGGAAAAATCCGAACCGCTCGGCACACCGGCCGGCGCCAAGCGCGTCACTTATCCCGGCGGTCCGGATGGTTCGATCGAGCTGATCGCCTGGCTGTCGCATTACGAACCGATGGGCAAGCCGAAGCCGGCCGTGCTCTTCCTGCATGGCGGCAATGCCACCGGTGACGGCCATTGGGAATTGGTAAAGGGTTATTGGGAAGCCGGCTTCGTCGTACTTCATCCGTCTTTCCGCGGCGAAAACGGCCAGGAAGGCGCCTATTCCGGCTTCTATGACGAGACGGCCGACGCGCTTGCCGCCGCCACCTATCTCGAAAACCTGCCTGGCATCGACAAGAACCGCTTCTTCGTCGCCGGTCATTCGAATGGCGGCACTCTGTCTTTGCTCGCCGCCATGACGCGAAAGTTCCGCGCCGCCGCGCCGATCTCTGCCGGCGTCAATTCCTGGCGTTATTTCAACCGCTTCGAGCGCGAGGCACGGTTCGATGAAAACGACCCGAAGGAGTTCATCATGCGCTCCTCGGTCTGCTTCGGCCCGAGCCTGAAATGCCCGACCCTGCTGCTGCGCGGCACCGAGGAACGCCCCTTCGACGCCGACCACCAGCTGCTGATGGACCGCGTCAAGACCGCCGGCACGCCGATCGACGCCAAGCTCTTGCCGGGCAACCACAACGGCGTCGTGCCGGGCGCGGTGCAGGAAAGCATCAAGTTCTTCAACCAGTTCGCCTAAGGCTTCAGCTCAAGCCCCGAACATCAGGAACCGGTGCGTGGCGGCGCCGGCCATTGCGCCGTCGCCGACGGCGAGTGCCACCGAGCCTGCTGCTCGCGCCGCATCTCCGCAGGCGATGACGCCGGGGATGGTCGTCTGTTTCATCATGTCCGTCTGGATGAAAAGCCCCATCGGGCCGTCTTCGAGCGCGCAGCCGAGTTGTTCGGCGATCGGGCTGGAGATTTCGCTCTTCGGCATGGTGAAAAGCCCGGCAAAGGAAAGCGTCCGGCCATCCTGCAGCACGACATCCGCGTGGCCTTCGATCGCGCGGATCGGGGTCTTTTCAAGCCTGGCGCCGCGGCGGGCGAGCTCTTTCAAGGCAGCTTCGTCGGGCTCGAACACGTCGTTCAGCAGGAACGTGGTCGGTCCCCAGTCCGGCAGCATCAGCGCCTGATGCAGCGAGAGCGGTGAAGACGCGATGACGCCGACTTCGCCCTGGTTCAGCTCGTAGCCATGGCAGTAGGGGCAATGGTAGACGCTTTTGCCCCAGCGTTCCTGCAGGCCTTCAACGGCGGGCAGGTTGTCCTTCACGCCGGTTGCCAGCACGAGAGCCTTGGCCGTGAACGTTCGACCGCCTGCGGAGACGGAAAAGCCCGTGTCTGTCTTCGCCGCATCGTCCACCCGGCCGTCGCGCCATTGAACGGTGGGATAGGCTATCAGCTGCGTCCATGCCTTTGTGGCGATGACGGCGGGATCTTCGCCATCCTGCGTCAGAAACCCATGCGAATGCGCGGCAAACCGGTTGCGCCGCAGCCCTTCGTCGATGACGAGAATACGGCGGCGGGCACGCGCCAGCTGCAGGGCGGCGGACAGGCCGGCATAACTGCCGCCGATGACGATCGCTTCGTAATCCATTTCGAAATGCTCCCTGTGAATCTCGAAACAACATAAGTTACGTGATTGCCGTCGGTCAATCGTTTTGTAACTTCTATTGTTGCGTAAGGCGGCGCGTGTTAGAAACCGGGGAAATCTGAAGCCAAGGAGCATCGATGCGCCACGACAGCCGCCTTTCCCGCATGCTGCACGTGCTGATCCACATGGATCGCCACAAGGGCGCAACGACCTCGGAGCACATTGCGGCGATGCTCAATACCAATCCGGTCGTGGTCCGCCGCACCATGGCAGGTTTACGGGAAAAGGGTTACGTCCATTCCGAAAAGGGCCATGGTGGCGGCTGGACATTGGGGCGGCCGCTGTCGGAAATGACGCTGCTCGATATCTATCAGGCGGTCGGCGGGCCGCCGGTCTTTGCTGTCGGTCCGGCCAGCGATAATCCCGAATGTCTCGTCGAACAGGCCGTCAATGCTGCGCTTTCCGATGCCTTCGAAGAGGCGGAGAAACTGCTTCTGAAACGGTTCGGCACGGTAACGCTTGCCGATATCGCGCTCGATTTCGACCTGCGTCTGGCGCAGCATCCTAAATGGGCCGAGCGCCTTGGCGCCGATTGCAATTCCTGAACAGGTTCACCAGCTTCGCGCCAGCCGCGAGTGACATTCTCGCACCCGACGTCATCTGCCGGAATCGGGGTCCCATGCCAATCGTTCACAAACCTCTGCGCCGTATTTCGGGCCTTGGCCTGGTCTTCGCCGCCGCCACGATGCTTGCCGGTTGCGAAAGCATTCCCTTTGTAACCGATACCAGCCGCATGAACCCGGATGTCTTCGTGCAGCAGACGGCGCCGGTCTTTGCGGTCCCGGCCTATCAGGATCCGCCGTCGAACCAGCCGAAGCCGATGCCGGGCGCGATTCCGCAGAAGCGGCAGCTTTATCCGTCGGACTTCCACCAGACCTACGGCCTGCCGACCTCCAATCCGGTGCATCGCACGATGTACGGCATATTGAGCGACGAAGGTCACACGCTGCCGGCCATTCCGATCACGCGGGTCGATCCTCGCTTTCTGCGCCAGGATGTCGATTACCGCACCACCGAAGCGCCGGGCACGATCGTCGTCGATACGCGCCAGCATTTCCTCTATCTCGTTCAGCCGGGCGGCAAGGCGATCCGTTACGGCGTCGGTCTCGGCAAGCAGGGTTTTGCCTGGAGCGGCCGTGGCGTCATCCAGCGCAAGGCGACGTGGCCGCGCTGGACGCCGCCGGACGACATGGTTGCCCGCCAGCCGGACCTGCGCCAGTTCGCAGCCTCCGAAGGCGGCGCGACGCCCGGCCTCAACAATCCGCTCGGCGCCCGCGCGCTCTATATCTTCAAGGATGGCAAGGACACGCTCTACCGCGTCCACGGCACGCCGGACTGGCAATCGGTCGGCAAAGCAACCTCGTCGGGCTGCGTGCGCATGCTGAACCAGGACGTCATCGATCTCTTCGACCGCGTTCCTTCCGGCACGCCGATCGTCGTCATCTGATCCTCACGGAAATACGGCATAAGGGAGCGGCTTCGGCCGCTCTTTTCGTTTCGGCGGCGAAGAGCAATTCCAGACTGAGCTGTAGAGCGCTTTCCGATCGGAAGGTGCGGTGCGGCTTTTGCTGGATCTATTCTACCACCGCCTCGTGAAATTGCGTGTCGCGGTTGTGAATAGTTGCTTAATTACCGCAGGCCTATGTTTTGAAACGAGCCGAATCGGAATGGAACCTTTCGGCTTTCAATTCATTGAAGTATGCTTTTGCCATCCTTGCGTATTTTGTGTGGTCCTCCCCAATGATCCTGAACGATTCTCTTTCCCGCCGAGGGTTTCTCTCCCTTCTCGGCGTCGGTGCAGCCTCGACGCTGGCCGGTTGCGCGTCAACCTCGGCTGGCCCGGGCGATACGATCATCAGCTACCGTGACGGTGGCACTGTCATGCAGCCGACGGCGATGCCGGTCGGCGATCCGGCGGCCGCACAGATGTACGGCTCCTTCGAGGATGGCGGCTTCGTCATTCCCGCCATTCCCTACGAGCGCATCAACCCGCGTTATTATCGCCAGCGCGTCGTCGATCCGACCGGCGAACGTCCAGGCACGGTGGTCGTCGATACGCCGTCGCGCTTCCTTTATCTCGTCGAGCCGGGCGGTTCGGCCATGCGCTACGGCGTCGGCATCGGCCGCCAGGGTTTTGCCTGGTCGGGCGACGGCGTCATCCAGTGGCGCCAGAAATGGCCGAAATGGACCCCGCCGGACGAAATGGTGGCGCGCCAGCCGGAACTGACGAAATATTCCGCCAAGAACGGCGGCATGCAGCCGGGTCTCACCAACCCGCTCGGTGCCCGCGCGCTCTATATTTTCCGCAACGGCCAGGACACGCTTTACCGCCTGCACGGCTCGCCGGAATGGAACTCGATCGGCAAGGCCGTCTCGTCCGGCTGCGTGCGCCTGATGAACCAGGATATCATCGACCTCTACGACCGCGTGCCGGAAAAAGCCCGTATCGTTGTTTGGCAGTGAGGACTGGTCGGCGTAGCCGACGGAATGATCCAGTGAATCATTCCGAAGGACGAACGCGCTGAGCCTAAGCGAAGCGCAAGGCCGCCGGCGAAGCCCGAGCAATCGATCCAGTGAATCGATTGCAATGGCGAACGCCCTGAGCTCAAGCGAAGGGCCAGGGGCGGTCGAATGTTTCCCGATCGCACCCCAGACCAAAGCCTCAACCGGCTGTCACATCTGCCTGATACCCCTCGGCGATAATGCCGGGGGACTGGAAACCGCATGGATGACAGGCTTCAAATCGAGACTTCCACCGTCGAGCGTCTGATCGCGGGACAGTTTCCCGATTGGGCGCATCTTCGGTTAAACCCCGTCGCGCAAGGCGGCTGGTGCAACCGCACGTTCCATCTCGGCCCCGACATGTCCGTGCGCCTGCCGAGCGCGGAGCGTTATGTCGCGCAAGTGGAGAAGGAACACCGTTTCCTGCCGGTTCTCGCCGCGCAATTGCCGCTGGCCATTCCCTCTCCCCTGGCGCTCGGAAAGCCGGACGAGGACTATCCATGGCCCTGGTCGATCTATCGCTGGATCGAGGGAGAGCGCGCCAGCCTGGAAGCCATCCCGAACCTGACGGCTTTCGCCGAAGATCTTGCGGATTTTCTCAAGGCGCTGTGGAAGGCCGACGTGACCGGCGGTCCGCCCGCCGGCCAGCACAATTTCCATCGCGGCGGTGATTTGCGGGTCTATGACGCCGAAACGCGCCAGTCGATCGACGTGCTTGCCGACGAGGTTGACGGCGCGCTGATGACCGAAATCTGGGAAAGGGCGCTCGCCTCCCGATGGGCGAAGGATCCCGTCTGGGTGCATGGCGATATCTCCGAGGGCAATCTCCTCGTCCGCGATGGAAGGCTTTCCGCCGTCATCGATTTCGGCAGTTCCGGTATTGGCGATCCCGCCTGTGATCTCGTCATCGCCTGGACCTTTCTCGACGAGCCGGCGGCGCAGGCATTTCGCGAGCGGCTGTTGCTCGATGCGCAAACCTGGGAAAGGGCGCGGGGCTGGTGCCTGTGGAAGGCGCTGATCGTGGTTGCCGGTCACCCTGGCACCAACCCGCTCGTCAAGGAACAGCACCGCGCCTGGATCGGCCGCGTGGTCGCCGATCATCTCAGGGTGGACTGATCGTTCCCCACACCAGCTTTGTACGGACGGTAAAAGTCAGGTCGCCATCTGAATTCGCATAGGGTGCCAGAAGCGCGATGAGTTCCGCATCGAATTCAGCCATCCGGCCTGCGAGTTTCGACGGCGCGAACGTGTCGCGGGAATGCTGGCAGAGGATGAAATCGCCGACGCTCTGCAGGAATGGTTCTGAAAGGCAATATTCGCGGCCTTCGATATCGAGATAGCGCTCGTAACCTGCCATCTCCTCCTGCTTGCCGGCATGATCGAACGCCTTGCTGGTAATGGCCGGCACCCATCTGGCAAGGAAATGGCGCCAGTCATCCTCCCAGTCGGGCTCGAAAGGCGTATCACCTGAAATCACTGCCAGCCGATGACCGGAAGATGCATGGGCGGCCAGTCGCGGGAAAAGCCGCGCGTGATCCATCCAGTGAATGCTTGTCGCCGCGACGGTGAGGTCGAAATGCCGCTCGCCGATCGCAAAATCCTCGGCATAACCCTCGATCCAGTCGATATTCGGCGCATCGCCGCCGGGCAGCGACCTTCCGAGCGCGATCATGTCCGCCGAGGGATCGACAGCCGTCACCTGCTGGAAATGCCCTGCGAGCGGCCGCGCAATCTTGCCCGGCCCGCAGCCGAGATCGAGCAGGTTTTGCCGCCGCGGCGCAATTGCCAGAAGCTTTTCGAAAACCGTATCGGGATAGGGCGGGCGATAGGAATAGTTCTCGACGACATCCGCATCCTGGAAGGAGGCGCCGGCACGCTGGTTTTCGACCATGAAAGGCTCCGCTCTTTCGTTGCAGTCGAAGACCGCCGTCTAGACGGCGCGCGTGTCAGGCGGATGACAGGCTGACTTACCGGCCGATCATTCGCCCGCCTTGTTGAGCCTTTCCTTCAGGGCGATAATGCTGTCGCGCACGGCGACCGCCTCCTCGACGCTGCAGCCGATCGCCTGGCCGATCGCGGCATAGACCTCGTCCGCCTGCGCCTTCAGGCCGGCGCCCTTTTCCGTCAAGGTGATCACCACCTGCCGCTCGTCTTGCGGGTCACGCTGGCGGGCGACGAGGCCGGATTGCTCAAGGCGTTTGAGGAGAGGGGAGAGCGTGCCGGAATCGAGCCCGAGCTTTTCGCCGAGCACCTTCACCGTGTGACCGTCCTCTTCCCACAGAGCCAGCATGACGAGATATTGCGGGTAGGTGAGGCCGAGCGGCTCCAGCAGCGGCTTATAGGTGCGGTTGAACGCATGCGCGGCGCCATAGATCGCAAAACACAGCTGTGCATCGAGCCTGATCTCGACATCTTTCGCCTTGGGCGCGTTTTTCTGCATGGCTGGTCCTGACTTCACGGTTTCGTGCGCTACTTTTTCTTGTGCCCGCAATATCGCAGGCTTGACGCCGGATTGCAACGCGCGTAATTAGATTGTGCGCAATTGAATTGCGGACAAGATTTAACGCTGGTTCAGCCAGTTTTCAACGAAGGGAAGAATATCATGCCCATTCTCTACACCACCAAGGCTTCTGCCACCGGCGGCCGCGCAGGCCATGGCGCTTCCGAAGACGGCGTTCTCGACGTCACGCTCACAGTTCCGAAGGAACTCGGCGGCGACGGCGCTCGCGGCACCAATCCGGAGCAGCTTTTCGCCACTGGTTATTCCGCCTGCTTCCTCGGCGCGCTGAAGGTCGTTGCCGGCAAGGAAAAGGTGAAGATCCCGGACGACGCCAAGGTGACTGCAACGGTCGGCGTCGGCCCGCGTGAAGACGGCGGCGGCTTCGGCATCGAGGTTTCGCTCTCCGTCAGCGCTCCGGGCATCGACAAGGCCCAGCTGGAAGATCTCGTCGCCAAGGCGCACATCGTCTGCCCCTATAGCCACGCGATGCGCACTTCGACGGAAGTCCAGGTTTCGGTCGAGTAATCGACGAGCGTCGATTTCGACAAGGCCGTCCGCAGTTGATCGCTGCGGGCGGCTTTTTTCCGTCTGGCATGTCGCCAGAAATGCGAAAAGCCTGGGCGCTGCCCAGGCTTTCCGAATGTCGAAACCGGTCGTTTAGTTGTTGCAGGCGGTATTGCCGCTGCCGAGCGGAGCGCCCTGGGCACCGACGCCCGGAGTGCCGGGAGCACAAAACTCGTTGCTGCCGGCCGACGAAGAGCCGGAAATGCCGATGGTCGAGTTATCGTTGATGCTCTGGGTCGTCATGTTGTCGACGTAGGGATCGGCAGGAACGGCCTGACGGGAATAGGTACCTGAATTGTACTGCGCATCCGAGTCGTCCATGACGGTCTGCGCGAAAGCCGAGGTGGCGAGGCCCATGGCCAGGGCGGAAGCTGCTAGGATCTTGTACATTGCTGTGTCCCTTTTCATTGCTTGTGAACGAGGGCCTAACGGGCAAAACGGAAAACTTGTTCCGAAATTGCAGCCTTCACATTTTCGTGCATGATACTGACACTACATCATTTTTTGAGGATTGCCGGCATTGCGCCCCGGCAATCACGCGGCCATGCATCTTGAAAGGGTGCATTCTAGAACATCGCTGCAATATCCATCGCCACATAGGCGACGCCGCCGAAGATTACGAAAACGGTACATGCCAACATGGCATCCGATATGGTCAGCTTCATCTTTTCATGCCGCGTTCATGCGGCTCCCTTGCGACTTCATCGTCGTCAGGGACAGGAATAGAAGCAACAACCTAACGGCTTCTCTACCGGTTCATTAAAGTTTTCTAAATTATCGAAATGGGACTATAAATCCTCGCCGGATCCCGCAGGCCTAACCCGGATATCTCTGTCAGGCGAAGATTGCCGTCGCACCCGTGATGAACAGAAGCGCGATCGCCACCACGATCGCCACGACGGTTTTGCTTTTGGCAAGCGCGGCTGTGCCCAGAAGCGCGTAATAGGTCAGGTTGAGGCCGGCCCAAAGCGCGACGTCGCTTATCGGCCATGGCGTCGTATAGGCGGATATGGCCGGCGGAATTTGCGTCATCATGTTGCTGGCCAGCACGCAGAAGACCACCACGCGCCGGTGCTCCATGATGTGACCATCCAGCGTGTCGGTCTCGGACGCTTTCGGAAATACCTGGGTGGCCGCGAAATAATAGAGAAGCGCGATCAGCGACACGGCGAGCGCCATCGGGTAGCTCACATTCGCTACTTCGCGATAGGCCCAGGCATTCATCCAGAACGTGATCAGATCGACGAGAAGCAGCGCGCCGAAAAGCGGCGCCACGATCCCCATCTTGCGCTTGTCGCGTTCGTCGTAAGCGCGCGAGAAGCCGGACACCACTTCCGCAACGGCAAAGCCGAGCAGCAGGCCGTAAAAGGCGAACATGAAACTGAATGCGTCGCTCAACGAAACTTCCCTGACAGGTCGCATGAACTGGTAACGGCCGCCGTCGCGACGTTGGCCGGGCTGCGTGATCGGGCGCTGGTCTGCCCGGTGTTAGCGCCTTGATCGCGTTCGACATTACAGGCATGCAGGCGAGTTGCAAGTCGGTCTGGTCGCGTTCAGCCGCTGCGGAAACGTCTTTGAGGCTGACAGGGGGAGGGCGGTGGTGCCGCAGGAGGCGACCTGACGCATAACCCGATATGGTGCGTGTCCCGACCGCCCGGCTTACCGGACTTTTCCCAGGATCGACCGGAGCTCGCCGGATGTGGCGCCACCGTCTTGCAGTTCCGCATCGATCTCCGCATGCACCCGCGTCCAGATCGGCAGCGCGGCGGTCAGCATGGTCATGCCATCGGGGGTGAGGCGCAGAAGACGGCCGCGGCGATCTTTCGGGTCGGTGGTGGTCTCCACCAGGCCGCGCCGTTCCAGCACTTTCAGCGCTGCCGTCAGCGTCGTGCGGTCCATGGCGAGCAGGTTGGCGACCGAGCTCATCGTCGCCGGCTGGGGACGGTTCAGCGACATCATCAGCGAAAACTGTCCGTTGGTCAGCCCGATCGGCTTCATCGCATTGTCGAAACGCCTTGCCAGGGCACGCGCTGCGCGCTGCACATGCAGGCAAAGGCATGTATCGCGCACATGGATCGTCGTCGAAAAGGGAATCACTTCGGGGGCAGGCGTGTTTGACAGCATGGATTTATTATGTTGATATCAACGCATTCTGTCAAGGAAATGAGGAGCCCTGCCATGGATGTCACCGTCGCCCCGAAGAATGCCGTCGTTTCCGAGGAGGAGTGGCTGGAGCGCCGCAAGGAACTCCTGGCACTGGAAAAGGAAGAGACCCGTTTGCGCGACAAGGTGCGCGCTGCGCGCCAGGCGCTGCCCTGGGTCAAGGTGGACAAGGACTATGCCTTCGATACGCCGAAGGGCAGAAAGACGCTCGCCGATCTCTTCGAAGGCCGCAGCCAGCTGCTCGTCTACCATTTCATGCTCGGCCCGGACTGGGATGCCGGCTGCACCGGCTGCTCCTTCCATTCCGACCATGTGGACGGCATGCTGCCGCATCTCAACAATCACGACGTGACCTATGTCGCGGTGTCGCGCGCGCCGCTCGACAAGATCGAAGCCTATCAAAAGCGCATGGGCTGGAAATTCCCCTGGGTCTCGTCCTTCGGTTCGGATTTCAATTTCGATTATCACGTCTCCTTCACAAAGGAGGATTTGGCCAAGGACAAGGTCACCTATAATTACCGCGAGGTCCCGCCGGCCGAGGCGCATGACGAACTTCCCGGCCTGTCCGCCTTCTACAGAAACGAGGCGGGCGAGGTGTTCCACACCTATTCGAGCTATGCCCGCGGCGGCGAGGAGCTGATCGGTACGCTGATGATCCTCGACCGCGCGCCGCTCGGCCGCAACGAGAGTTCAACCATGAACTTCGTCAAGCGCCACGACGAATATGAACCGAAGCCGGAAGCCGGTTCATCCTGCTGCCATTAAGCGGGTCCATTATTTTCCAAGAAAAGCGTGAGGAGGATACGACGATGAGCATGATGGAAATGCCCAAGCCGCAGGCCGAGCATGGCTTTCTCGAAAGAATGGTCGGAAGCTGGAAGGTTACCTCCAACAGCATGGGACATTCGGAAGTCTGGACGGAAACCTGCCGCTCGCTGAACGGCGTCTGGTTCGTCGCCGAAGGCAATGGCGACATGCCGGATGGCGGCGGCCCCGCCACCACGGTGCTGACCCTCGGTTACGATCCGGCAAAGGGCCGTTATATCGGCACCTGGTTCGGCACGATGATGAACCATCTCTGGGTCTATGACGGCGAAGTCTCCGATGACGGCAAGACGCTGAGCCTCTACACGACCGGGCCGGATTTCGCCGAGCCGGGCAAGATGGGCGACTACCGCGAACAGATCACCTTCACCGCCAACGACCATCGCACCTTCACCTCCAGCGCCAAGCAACCGGATGGAAGCTGGAAGCAGTTCATGCAGGCGGATTACGCGCGGGTGGGGTGAGGACCTCGTTTATGTTTTGCCCCTCACCCTAACCCTCTCCCCGTTCTGACGGGGAGAGGGGACGTGCCCCGCTCGACGGTCAAGATGGGGGAGACGGCGCGGCTAGCTTCCTTCTCCCCGTCGAAACGGGGAGAAGGTGCCGGCAGGCGGATGAGGGGCTGCTTTTCCAAAACATTCAAATTCATTCCTGAGGAGAAAATTTATGCTGCAGACCAATCCCCAATCCCGTTCAGAGACCCATGGCAAATTCATCTGGGTCGAGCTGATGACCTCCGACACCAAGGCAGGCGGCGAGTTCTACTCGTCCGTCGTCGGCTGGAAGGTGAAGGAAATGAGCATGCCGGGGGCCGGCGACGCGATGCCGCCCTATTTCCTGTTCGAGATGGGCGAGGGCGACAATTGCCCCGGCATCGGCGGCATGATGGATTTCCCGCCGGAACTCGAAGGCAAGCTGCCGCCGAACTGGACCGGTTATGTCGCGGTCGATGACTGCGACCAGATGTGCAAGGATTTCGTGGCGAATGGTGGTCGCGTGCAGCGCGATCCGGAAGACATTCCGGGCATCGGCCGTTTTGCCGTCGTCGCCGATCCGCATGGCGCCGTCCTTTGCATCATGACGCCGCTGCCGATGGAAAACCCGCCGGCAGAACTCGCCTGGGATGCGGTCGGCAATGTCGGCTGGCGCGAGCTTTATGCCGGAAATGGCCGGGAAGCCATGGACTTCTACGGCAAGATGTTTGGTTGGACCCTCGACCACGATTTCGACATGGGGCCGATGGGCACCTACCACATCTTCTCCCATAACGGCCGGCAGACCGGCGGCATGATGACGAGGCCGGAACAGGTGCCGGTGCCCTGCTGGTGCTATTATTTCATCGTCGATGCGATCGATGCTGCCATCGACCGCGTCAAGGCCGGCGGCGGCCAGATCCTGATGGGTCCGATGGAAGTCCCCGGCGGCTGGATCGTCCAGGGGCTCGATCCGCAGGGTGCCTATTTCTGCCTGACGGCCGGCAAGCGCTGATCGCTTTTGTCATGTCGGCCCCGCTTCGGCGGGGCCGTTCGTTTCATCGTCTACCGATTGCGCGATGAAGTCGCGTGCTTTCGTCTCGCAAGCTCAATGCCGTATGGCGTTGATGCCGTTGAACATCGCGTCGAGATTGCCGTTTTCGGCGGCGTAGCGAAGCGGCTTGCAGCGCTCGACCACCACTTCCGTCACGTCCGGCTGGTCGGTGAGGATCTGCATGACTTCCGAGATGAAATCGGCAAGCGGCATGGCATTCGGATCGCTTGCCTGATGCGCGCCCATCAGTTCGGTCTGGACATAGGGCGGAACGATCTCGATCACCTGAGTGCCCGTATCCTTCAACTGGTGACGCAGTCCCATCGTATAGGAATGAATGGCCGCCTTGGTGGCCGAATAGGTCGGCGTCATGGCCATGGGCACGAAAGCGAGACCGGACGAGACGTTCAGCATCGCCGCATCCTTGCCTGTCCGCAGATGCGGCAGCAGGGCGGCACCGAGGCGGATCGGGCCGAGCAGATTGGTGGCGATCGTCGTCTCGGAGATTTCCAGATAGTCGCCCCCGGCACCGATCTCCTCCATCACCATAATGCCGGCATTGTTGAGAACGGCATTCAGCGACGGATAGGTTTTTACGATCTCGGCGGCAAACGCTTTGATGCCCTCCGCATCGGTCATGTCGAGCGCCATGGCCTGCATGCCGGGATTGGCGGCGGTCACTTCCGCCAGCGCCGATTGCCGCCGGCCGGTAATGATCACCTGATTGCCGAGCGCGTGAAACGCTTCGGCCAGCGCCCTGCCGATGCCCGATCCGCCGCCGGTGATGAGAATAGTGTTGCCGTTCATCTTCATGGTTTTCGCCTTTCCTGATTGCGTGACGGGAAAATATGGCCGACAGTCTCCATCGGGAAGAAGGCACCCAAAAGATTTATACATACCAAAAGGAGAGTGACTGTGGTGCAGGGCATCAAGCCATCGATGCGGTCGCCGTTGGGCCGTGAAATCCCCGATCAGGTCGATCCGGTTCTGGAGGAACTGGTGCGCGGTATCATTGCCCAGGTGGCCGACAAATGGACGATGCTGATCCTCGAAGTCCTGGAAGAGCATGGCACCCTGCGCTTCACGCAGATCGGCAAGCTCACCGAGGGCATCAGCCAGAAGATGCTGACCCAGACCCTGCGCCAGATGGAGCGCGACGGCTTCGTGTCGCGCATCGTCCATCCGGTCATCCCGCCCAAGGTGGAATACAGCCTGACGGAACTCGGTCATAGCCTCAGCGCTGCTTTCTGCGGTGTCTGGGAATGGGCCGCCGCCCGTCACGCGGATATCGAAGCCGCCCGCCGCGCTTTCGAGGCGCGCAACCGGGCGGACTAAGCAAGCACCTGCGCGGTCGCTGCCGCCTCTCACGACCCCGTGATTAGCATGCTAAGCTTTGTTGCATTGCGGCAGAGATGGTGGTTTAACGGGTTTCGCCGACCGCCCCAATCCGGCAGCCGGGCAGCCTCTCCCTCCGGCTTCTCCTGATATGCCCTCCATGGCACGCCACTCATGACTTCCGTCGACGATACCACCGTTTTCGCGGTCGAACGCGATCCCAAACTGCGTTTCATCATCCCGGCCGTGGTCGCGGTTGCCTTCCTGATGGAACAGCTCGACCAGACGATCATCGTCACCGCCATTCCCGATATCGCGGCAAGTCTCGGCACCGTGCCGCTCAGGATGAACCTCGCGATCACCACCTATGTGCTGACGCTTGCCATGTTCATTCCGGTCAGCGGCTGGTTTGCAGACCGGTTCGGCGCGCGGCGCGTCTTCATGGCGGCGCTGCTCGTCTTTTCGGTAGGGTCGATCCTCTGCGGCATGGCGACCAGCCTGCCGATGCTGATCGCCACCCGCGCGCTACAGGGCATCGGCGGCGCGATGATGACGCCGGTCGGCCGGCTGATCCTGATCCGCAGCTTTCCGCGCGCCCAGCTGATCACCGCCATGACCTACATGACCCTGCCGGCGATCGTCGGTCCTTTGCTTGGCCCGCTTTTGGGTGGTTTCCTGACCACCTATGTCTCCTGGCGCTGGATCTTCTGGGTCAACGTGCCCTTCGGCATTATCGGCATGCTGGTGGCGATGCGGTATGTCGAGGATACCAGGGTCGATGCCACCGCAAAGTTCGACCTGCCGGGTTTCCTGATGGTCGGCGTGTCCTGCGTGCTCTTACAGTTCGGCATCGAAAATATCGGCCGCCCGACCGTTCCCGTCTCGGCGATCGTCGGCGTCATCGCCGTTGCGGTCCTGCTGTTCCTCGCCTTTGTGCGTTATGCGAAGAGCGTGGCGGCACCGGCCGTCGACATGAACCTCTTCAAGGAACGCACGTTCACGATCGGCACGCTGGCCGGCGGCGTCTGTCGCATCGGGCTGAACGGCGTGCCCTTCCTGTTGCCGCTGATGCTGCAGGTGGCCTACGGCTTCAGCGCCATGACGACGGGCCTGATCACCTCCGTCAGCGTGCTGAGCGCGCTTGTGGCGCGGCCGCTTCTGTCGCGGGCGCTGCGCCGTTTCGGTTTCGCCCATGTGCTGACCTGGAGCGCCGTCGGCGGCTCCGTCATCATCGCCGGCTTTACGCTGCTCGGGCCTGACACGCCGCACTGGATCATCTCCGCCTATGCCATGCTGTTCGGCTTCATGCGCGCCATGCAGTTCATGAGTTCCAACACGCTCTCCTATTCCGATATGCCGGCCTCCCAGCTTTCCCGCGCCACCTCGGTCGGCGGCGTGCTGCAACAACTCTCTGTCACCTTCGGCGTTTCGATCGCCGCCATGCTGCTCGGCCTCGTCACACAAGACGGTTCGGCGCTGACGCCGGAGACGTTTGATACGGTCTTCCTGATTTCGGCTGTGCTGCCATTGCTCGGTATTCCGGGGTTCTTTTTCCTGAAGCCGGAGGATGGGGCCGAGGTGAGCGGGTATTCTTCGCAAAATAAAAGAAAATCCGAGCGCTCTTAGATTCCACGCCAACGGGGCGGCATCTTAAGTCGATAAAATAACAAGTTGTTGTATTTTTAGGAGGTTGTGATAATATTTATCGGCAATCATGAGTTGGAGGTTGTCATGGATGCTGCCGGTGTGATCGATATTTTCTTTTCAAAAATGACAATTCCAATGGCGGTCATGACCATGATAGTGGCGATCGCATGTTTCGGGTTTTCTTTTAAGAAATTCACCACTCTTGCGTGGCAACCCGGTATGTCAAAGGTTCCGATTGGCGCGAGATATTGGACGACATACTATAATTATTATGTATCTGGAATTATATATGCATCTATATCGATAATATTGTTTATATTGCTTATATTTTCACCCGAATTGCTTGATTATATATTGAAGATTATTTCGGGGAAGCTAAATTTGGGGGAACTGTCGATACCGACACAGGGTTTTCCCGATGTCGCGCGACCGATCGTGGCACTGAGTGTGATCTTCGTTTTGTTCGGAAGCCGTAAAAGCCCATTTCACGGAGTCGAGGAAGGGCTTCGTGGGTTTCTTCAGGATTGCGCATCTATTCCGACGAAAGTGCGATCTGTTGTCAATTCAATGGTCAAAGCAACATTCGATCCATCGAGAAAAAGCCAGTTGGCCGGCGCTGCGGCCGAGTTCATGTCCGATGCGTCGATGGATGAATGGCCCGAACACGTCAAGGGCAAATCCTTTGACGACAAGCTTTACAAGATACTGGCTGTGAAAGCGGAGATCGACAAGTGGTCCAGCACGATGTCTGAGCTCAATGCCCTTCACAAAGAATGCGCTGAAGAGTTCGGCCGATTGGACGCCGACATGCGATCGCTTTTTTTGCAGATCGAGAACTACATCGATCTCATTAAAAATAACGCTGAAAAACATGATATAGATGAAATGGAAAGAGATATACTCTTGTATTTGGATAATATGGAATCCAGAGTGTATTTGCCGATAGCATGGAAGCTTTTTATCGGATCGAGATTTATTTCGAGGCGGCGGCAGATATTGGAAAAAGTGGGATTTCTGGATCTTCCTATGACGAAGCCAAGAGTTGTATTAAAGTCGATGCAAGAGGATATCTATCAAATTTCAGCCGGATTGCTATTCGTTATATACCCCGTTGGTATTTTCATTGCGTCGGCTTTCTTACATTGGAAGCCGGACAATAAATGGTGGGACGTTCTATTGATTTGGCCTATGCAATTCGTGATTTTCTTCCTGTCCATCCTGGTGCCGGCGATATGGATTGCCGACAGGATACATAAAGACAACAAAAATCGCTTTCTGGGTTATTTGATTGCCGCACCTTTTGGATTTTTCGGCTCGATCTTGAGCATCGCCGCAACCCGCGGAATAGCTGACGGGGTCATTTCTGCCTCGACCGGTCAAGGCCTCGCTTCCGCGATCGTTTCTGCAGGGGCAGTCGCTCCGTTCGGTTTCTGCGCGGCGATAGTTACTGTTACTCTATCGGTACTTTCGGATATTCCGCGGAATTTTATCGGGCGATCTTTGTTAGATGGTCTGATAACGGCGATCGCGGCCGTGTTTTCGGTCGTTCTGGCGTTTGGTTTTGCTCAGGAAATTGATCGTCCCCTTTGGGACTTGCTCTGGCCCGATCAGGCCTTGATCCAGCAATTGCCGACGCTGAGACCCCTGCAGATGATAGTGCCTCTGATCTCTTTCGCCGGATTTGCTCTCGGATTGTATGTACCTTCCGCCTTTCGCCGATATCGGCAGGGTCTTTCTTCGTCAACGTCAACGGCGCCAAAGCCGGTATCGCCCCCGCGGTCAGTCGAGGTGGCATTGCCCTAGGTTCTACGCTGGCAGTTGCCACGTCGCCGCTCTCGATGCATTCCGAGCATGCGGCAAAGGCCGGCGCATCGGTGGCGCCGCAGATCCGGGAAAGCATCCCGAGGTCTCTAGGATCGATCGCGAGCATCTTCAGGCGGCTTCTCAGCGCCGTGCCGCCGCGAAGAACACTTCCGGGCCTTCCACCTCCACCAGCCGTTTCCCCTCGATCTGCCAGAACCGGTTGCCGATGGTGCGTACGAAACTGCGGTCGTGGGAGACGAGCAGGCAGCTTGCCTGATGTCCCAGCAATTCCGCCTCCAGCGCCTCCTGGCCATCGATATCGAGATGATTGGTCGGTTCGTCGAGCAGGTAGAAATTCGGCTCGCGAAGTCTCAGCACCAAGAGCCCCAGCCGCGCCTTCTGCCCGCCGGACAGGGCTGAGACCGGCTTGCCCTGCATATCGATCGACATGCCGGCGCCGGCCAGCAGGGTGCGCGCTCGCTGGTCGCCGATATCGAAACGGTGGATGATGGTTTCGTGCGGGGTGCGCCGGTCGTCGAGATCGGCCAGCGCCTGGTCGCCGTAACCGAGCACCAGAGAGGGCGTCGCCTTGATGCCGTCCGCCGTCGAGTTAGGCTCGGCGATCGCCCGGCGCAGCATCGTCGCCAGCCGCGTCTTGCCGGTGCCGTTGCGGCCGAGCAGTACGATCCGGTCGCCCTGGCAGATGAACTGCTGGCCGGTGCGAAACAGCAATGTGCCGTCCGGCGTCTTCACCTCGGCATTATCGAGTGTCACCAGCACCTTGGCATGCGTGCAGCGGTTGGCGAGGCGGATGGCGCCGGCGGAGCGTTCCAGATGCGCCGGCTTAGTGGCATCCTCCAGCTTTTCGGCCCTTTCCTTTAGCTGCTTGGTCTTGGTGATCAGAAGATCGCTGCCGGAATTGATGCCGATATTCTTCAGCTTCGCCGCCTGCTTGCGCAGTTGGTCGGCGGTCTTCATGTCCCGCTCGTAGCGCCTGGCATCCGCGGCATCCGCCTCGTCCAGCGCCACCCGCGCCGGGCTGTAGGGCAGGGAGAAGACCTGGCTGTTCTCCGGCCGCAGAAACAGGGTGCGGCTGCTGACGGCATCGAGAAAGGCGCGGTCATGGCTCGCGAGGATCACCGGCACATCTCGCGGCAGCGCATTCAGCCAGTCTTCCAGCAGCGCGATCTTGGCGAGGTCGAGATGGTTTGTCGGCTCGTCGAGCAAAAGCACGTCCGGCTCGGCCACCCAGGCCCGCGCGATGAGCGCCAGCCGCTGCCAGCCGCCGCTCAAAGCGGAAAGCTGTCGTTCCTGCAGCTCTTCCGGCACCTCCATGCCTGCGAGAACTACATCCGCCCGCCAGCTCTCGCTGTCGATCTGGTCGGCCGGCAAGGCCTGCAGCACGGCATCCCGGAAGGTTGCGCCAACAAGGGCAGGAGGCACGTTCTGCTCTACCAGTCCGACCGTCAGCCCGCGGGCACGGGTAATCTCACCCTCGGTCGCATCCAGCCGGCCGGTGATGCAGTTCAGAAGCGTGGACTTGCCGCGCCCGTTGGCTGCGACGATGCCGATCCGGTCGCCGGCATTGACGGTGAGATTGAGCCCGGAAAACAGCGGGCTGGAAAGGATCACTCCGAGATTGCGGAGGTTGAGAATGCTCATGATAAATCTCTGGTCTTGCCGCAGAAGGACGGTGTTGCCGGCACGCAGCTTTCAGCAACGCCGCCGTTTGCGGTGGGTATGAAATGGCAGGTGAATACCTGCCGGCCACGAAGGACCGACCAGAATGAGGATGTGTGAGAAAACGGCCTCTGGTCAGCCCTGCAAACGCATCTGCAGGGCGACGATCGGGCCACGGGGCCGGTAGAACCGGAGATAGAAATTGCGCACGTGACCCTCCTTTCTCTGATGAGCACGGGAGGTGAAATATCATCGCACCCGGCGGATTGCAATCTGACGGCGTGGAATGATGGCTCTGCCGGTCTTGCCCCACCCGGCCCGCTGCTATAGGGCCGATCCGAGACAGAGTTAGATTTCAGGGGAGAGCCGATGACCGCCGGTGACGACGACTACATCTATGACGAGGCAACCGGCGAATGGCGCCCGGCGTCGGAAATCGCCGCAGCCGCCGCACTGGCCGCCGAAGTGCGCGACGCCTCCGGCAACCTGCTGCAGGACGGCGATTCCGTCACTCTGATCAAAGACCTGAAGGTCAAGGGCGCCGGCCAGACCCTGAAACAGGGCACGGTGATCCGCTCGATCCGGCTGACGGACAATCCCGAAGAGATCGACTGCAAGCATGACGCCATCAAGGGTCTGGTGTTGAGGACGGAGTTCGTGAAGAAGCGGTAAAAGGCAAGGCGAGACGAAACGTGCGTTGTCGATCAGCCGAATTTGTCGTCCGTCATGCCGACGCCCGTATCCTTGTCTTTGGGAAACAGGCCATAGTAGCAATCGGAACCGACTATCCGATCGTCATTATAAACGGTCGATAACGTCACTTCGCAGAACTTGTCGCCGAGATTAGCGCGGTAGAAGCGCTTCATGTACTCACGCGGATAGACTTCAATATAGTCACTCACCGGCGCAATCTCCGTCATGCATTGGTTGATCTCGCTCCAGATGGCACGGTCCGCCCTGTAAAGATTGGCCGGGTTGGTGGACGGATAGCACCATCTCGCCGGTCCCTTTATCCGCCGCAAAGTGGACGCCATATTCTCGATCCGGTCCTTGGCCGATTGCGGCCAGGCGAATCTGTCCATGTTCGTGATCTCATCCCAGGCAACAAAGCTCGCAATGAGCAATGCGACGGCAAGGACAAGTCGTTTTATCCGACCTTGCGGGTAAAGTTTCATAGCGGAATCATAGGGTAATGATTGGTTGCATCCGGATTGCCTGGTACCAAGCTGTGTCGTTCGGCCCCATCTGTCAACCAACGCGCTGCCAACTTGATGCCCTAGTGCTGCGGACCGAGTTTATGCGGAAGCGGTGAGGACGGTCATTCCGGTGGCCGCTGGACCGAAACATCCAACGGCTCGAAGTGGCGGATATTGTTTGTAACGACAGTCAATCCGTGTGCTTTTGCGGTGGCGGCGATCATCACATCGGCCAGATCCTGCGGGGTTCCGCTTGCGTCCGCGTCGTCAGCCATCTCGCCTGCAATCCTCGCTGCATCGGCATCGAAGGGCAGGATGCGATCTTTAAATGTTGAACCGATGCCATCAAGCCAGTCGGCAAGCTTCGCGGCGCGCTCTTGGCCGCCTTTGCGATCAAGCTTTCGGATGCCGCGCTCAATTTCCGCGATGGTGATCGCTGCGATATAGAGCCGCCCGGCTGCGCCTTCGGTTATTATCCAGTCACGCAAGGCAGTCGAAGGCTCATATCTGCCAGGCGCCAAGCGGGAAATGACGTTCGTGTCGAGAAGATACCCACTCACAGGTCGATATCACGCATAGTCGAACGATCCCGTTCGAACTCGATTCCGCCGGGAAACGACATGAGATACTCGCCGAAATTCAACTGGGCTTTGCCGAGTGCCTTTTGGGCGGCCTCCGCAGCTTCGATGCTGACCAACGCAGCCACTGGCTTGCCGTGACGGGTAATCGTCACGATCTCGCCCTTCAACGCCTGATCGACAAGAGTGGAGAAACCGGCCTTTGCCTCGCGGAGATTGACTGTCGACATGGCATATACCTCTGTAGTCACATGTGACTACAGTAGGGGCTGGCCTTGCCGATTTCAATCACAGAGTTACCGCTTCAAACTCCCCAAAATCCCGCGAACGATCGCCCGGCCCACCTGCGTCGCCACCGTCCGCGTCACGCTCTTCATTGCCGCTTCGATGATCGTCTCGCGCTGGTAGCCGGAGCGTCCGCGCGGCTGGTCGCGGCGGTCGTCGTCGTCCTTGTGGCCGAAGCCCGGCAGCGTCCAGCCGGTGGTCTCGCCGGAGCCGGCGGGCTGGCCGGGGTCGAGTTCGTCCTGCGCCTTTTTTGCAGCCGCCTGGTCGGATGCCGTCTTAGCCTTGGCGGCCAGCATTTCGAAGGCGCTTTCGCGGTCCACGTCCTCGTCATAAATTCCGAGAACCGGGCTCCTGTCCATCACGGTCTGGCGCTCGGCATCGGTCAGCGGGCCGATGCGGCCCGACGGCGGGCAGATGAGGGTGCGTTCGACCATCGACGGCGCGCCCTTGCCTTCCAGCGTCGAGACCAGCGCTTCGCCGGTGCCGAGATTGGTGATGGCCGTGGCGCAATCGAAAGCCGGGTTGGGGCGGAATGTATCGGCGGCGGTGCGCACCGCCTTCTGCTCGCGCGGCGTATAGGCGCGCAGCGCGTGCTGCACCCGATTGCCGAGCTGGGCCAGTACCGTTTCCGGCACATCGAGCGGGTTCTGGGTGACGAAATAGACGCCGACGCCCTTGGAGCGGATCAGGCGCACCACCTGTTCGACACGATCGAGAAGAACCTTCGGCGCCTCGTCGAACAGAAGATGCGCCTCGTCGAAGAAGAAGACCAGCTTCGGCTTGTCCGGATCGCCGACTTCCGGCAGTTCCTCGAAGAGTTCGGAGAGCAGCCAGAGCAGGAAGGTCGCGTAGAGTCGCGGGTTCATCATCAGCTTGTCGGCGGCAAGGATCGACACCTGGCCATGGCCGGTATTGGGGTTGACCCGCATGATATCGGTGATCTTCAGCGCCGGCTCGCCGAAGAAATGTTCCGCACCCTGCTGTTCCAGCACCAGCAGCGCGCGCTGCACGGCGGCGACCGACGACTTGGAGATCAGCCCGAACTGGCTGGAAAGCTCGGTGGCGTTTTCAGCCATGTAGTTGAGCAGCGAGGTGAGGTCCTTGAGATCGAGCAGCGGCAGGCCGGCCTTGTCGGCGATCTTGAAGGCGATGTTGAGCACGCCTTCCTGCGGCTCGGACGCATCCATCAGCCGGGAGAGCAGCAGCGGTCCCATTTCGGCGATCGTGGTGCGGACCCGGTGGCCCTTTTCGCCGTAGATATCCCAGAAGATCACCGGGAACTGCTCGAACTCATAATCCTGATAGCCGATCTGTTCGGCGCGCTTGAGGAGGAAGTCCTTGGCCTCGCCCTTGGCGGCGATGCCGGACAGGTCGCCCTTGATGTCGGCGGCGAAGACCGGCACGCCGGCGCGCGAAAAGCCTTCGGCAAGCACCTGCAGCGTCACCGTCTTACCGGTGCCGGTGGCGCCGGTCACCAGGCCATGGCGGTTGCCGAACTTCATGTCCAGATATTCGGCCTTGTTGAGCGTATCGTCCGGCTTGCGGCTGCCGCCGATGAAGAGTTTTCCGGTCTCGTCCATATGCAACTATCCGCCTTCTGTTCGCGTTCAACGCCAACGGCTTACCGCCGGCAATCTCTTATAGGATGCGGCACGGCGGCGGGCAACGAAAAGCATCCGCGCGGAGATGGGTGATGACGACAGGCGACGGATCACTATTCGGAAGAGATGAAGGCATGTCCGCTGGCCGGGCCGGCGCATCTGAAAAGGTCGCGGGAGAAAAGGCCAGGGACGAAAAGAGCAGGGGCCGCGATGCCGAATCGCCTGCCGAAATCCCGGCCCGAGGCCTGAAGGATGTGTTCTGGCGGCTCTACGCCTGCCTCACCGAAGACCGCATCACGCTGATCGCCGCCGGTGTCACCTATTATCTGCTGCTGGCGCTGTTTCCCGCCGCCAGCGCGCTCGTTTCTCTCTATGGCTTCGTATCCGACCCGACGGCGATCGTCGACCGCATCGCTTTCCTGAGTTCCGTCATGCCGGCAGATGCGCTGAACATCTTCCTCGACCAGCTGAGGGCGCTCACCTCTGAACACGGCGCGACGCTTTCGATCGGCCTGATCGGCGGCCTCGCTCTCGCATTATGGAGCGCCAATAACGGCATAAAGGCACTGTTCGAGGCAATGAACGTCGCTTACGGCGAGGATGAGAAGCGCAATATCGTCTGGCTGAACGTGGTGTCGCTACTCTTCACGCTCGGCGCGCTGTTCCTGGCGATCGTCATCCTCTTTGCCATGGGCATCGTGCCGGCGGTGCTGAAATATTTCTGGCTCGACCAATGGACGGAAATTATCATCCGCTTCGCCCGCTGGCCTGTGATGATGGCCTTCGTCACCGGCGGCATCATGATGCTCTACCGCTTCGGCCCCAGCCGCGAACCCGCCAAGTTCCGATGGCTCACCTGGGGCGCGGCATTTTCCACCATCGCCTGGCTCACCGCCTCCATTGCGGTTTCCTATTACTTGTCCAATATTGCCGATTATAATGCCACTTACGGCACGCTCGGTGCGCTGATCGGTTTCATGGTCTGGACATGGATTTCCGTCATCATCGTCATCGTCGGAGCGGAGATCAACGCGGAACTGGAGCACCAGACGGCGAAGGATTCGACGACCGGCCGGCCGAAGCCGATGGGCCGGCGAGGCGCCTATATGGCGGACACGCTGGGTGAGGCTTCGGGTGGAGGGAAGGGGTGATGGCCGAACGGCGCGCGTGTTGTTCTCCGTCATCCCTGTGTTTGTCACAAGGATCCAGCAGCATCGCGTCTGCGATGCGAAAGAGTCTTTTTAGCCCAAAGACTTGGGCCGGCTGGGTTCCTGTGACAAGCACAGGAATGACGGAGGAGGTGTCGTCTCCTGCTCTGTCAAAACCACTTGCCATCGCCGAAACCTTCGGCCAAAACTAACCCTATTACCTTGACGTGAACGTCAAAACCCGAGGAGAGATTGATGAACGAACTGGTTTCCCGCGTCGCCGATTCTGTCGGCATTGCTCCGGATGTTGCCGAAAAGGCGATCGGCATGATGCTCGGTTTCCTGCAGCGCGAGGCCGATGACGGCGCGGTCGCCAAGATGATCGAGGCAATCCCGGGCGCTCCAGAACTGGTTGCCCAGTATAATGGCGAGGGTGCCGGCGGCGGCGGTCTGCTTGGCAGCCTGATGTCGAGCTTCGGCGGCGGCGGCGTCATGGCGCTCGGCCAGCAGCTGATGAGCCAGGGCCTCGGCATGGGCGAAATCACCGGTCTCGCCAAGGAAACCATGGCGGTTGCCCGCGAACACGCCGGCGATGAAGTGGTGGATACGGTGATCGCTTCGGTGCCGGGGTTGAGCCAGTTCGTCTGATCGGACGGTTTGCCGGACAGGAGGCCGCTGACTACAAGGTCGGCGGCTTTTTTGTGCGGGCTTAAGGGGCTTGAAATGCTGACCTTTGCAAGTGCCAGAAGACTTGCCGAAACCTATGTCGAGGTGATCACCAACGGCGATGGTGAATTGCTACGCGATTCGACGATTGCAAAGCCCTACGGCTGGATCTTCTTCTACCAGAATCGCGAATATTTGCGTGACCCGACAAACATACTCAATGCCTACGGTGGAAATGCCCCGTTCGTTGTCGATCGCGATACTTTAGAAGTGCGTGTGTTTGGTACGGCGTGGCCTCTGGAGACCTATATCGACCAATACGAGGCGACAATGCCGCCTGCCAGATTGTCAGGAAAACCGCAAATCCCATCCTGGTAAGATGACTGGCCGAAAAGACCGGAAATCTGATGGTGCCCCCGCCGAGGAATTGAACCTGGACCTGCTACGAACGAAGTAGCTGCTCTGACATTGAGCTACGAGGGGCGGCGGGATCAGGCTAAATCATTAGTCTTTAATAATATGATAGTGAATATAAACATTTGCGTGATCGTAAATAACGAACGTCAACCCGTGCCGATCTCGTGATGGCACCGGTGTCGCAGGTGGTAAAAACCCATTGACTTTTGCCCTTTTGAGGCACATTTCAGGCGGTGAAGGGGCACCTGTTCAGGCAGCCCTATTTCAAAGGACAAAGAGATGAACCCCGACAGTCGAAGTTCGACGTCAATATACCGACCTGTCTTTTCGGGGCTCTGATCCTTCTTTTTCAAGGATACGCGCTCCGGAGGACCAATGGTCCGAAAAGGAGCCGTCATGCTGCGTATCCATGCCTATGACCTCGACCGCCTCGTATCGGTCGCTTCCGACATGCCCGCCATTGCAGCCGCGGAATTGCCCGTAGATGGGCGACCGGCGGAAGCTGCGTCGTCGGAAGTTGCCGCCGCACCGGCGATCGTCTGGTACGATCTCGTCAGCCCCACCGCCGAGGAAGAGCGCGAAGTGGGCGAGCGCCTCGGCATCACCGTGCCGACCATGGACGAGATGGAGGATATCGAGCTTTCCGCCCGGCTTTATCAGGAAGACGGCGCCGAGTTCATGACCATGACCGTGCTGACGCGGCCCGACAGCGGTTCGCCGCGCAAGGTGCCGGTCACCTTCATCGTCAAGGGCCAGATCCTCGTCACCGTGCGCCATTCCGAGCCGCGTCCGTTCGATGCCTTCATGGCCCGCGCCAGAAAGCCGAACGGCGCCGGCCTGCATTGCGGTTACGGCGAGCTGATCATGACCGGTCTTGTCGAAGCGATCATCGACCGCATGGCCGATACGCTGGAACGGCTCGGCACCGATATCGACCTGATCTCGCAGGAAGTGTTTTCGACCAAGGCCGCCAAGGCCAACAAGAAGACGCGCGACCTGCAGGAGCTGATGCGCGAGGTCGGCCTCAAGGGCGAGTTCATCACCGTGGTGCGCGAAAGCCTCGTCAGCATCAGCCGCGCGGTCGCCTATTATGCCGCGCTCGACGGCGTCGACCGCAAGCTTTCCAAGGAACTGCGCCAGCGGCTGAAGCTTCTGGCGCGGGATGCCACGTCGCTTGGCGATCATTCGGCGTTTCTGTCCGGCAAGATCAACTTCCTGCTCGATGCAACGCTCGGGCTGATCAACCTCGAGCAGAACCAGATCATCAAGATCTTCTCGGTCGCCTCGGTGGTCTTCCTGCCACCGACGCTGGTCGCCTCGATCTATGGCATGAACTTCGCCAACCAGCCGGAACTGCAATGGACCTACGGTTATCAGATGGCGATCGCCATGATGATCGTCTCGATGGCGCTGCCCTATCTGTATTTCAAGCGGAAAGGGTGGCTGTAGCGCGGCCCGTTGGTCAGGATTGCGAAAGGGGATTGCCGCCGGTCGGCATCCCCGCATCGCGTCAGTCGTCGTCTTTCAGGTAGTTGCTGCCGTTGATCACCAGCAGCTTGTCGGAGCCGACATCCGGTTCGAAAATGCTCAGGGTTTCCGTTTGGCCGGTCGCGTGCCTGAGGTCGAGGCGATAGCCGGAAAGCGTGTATGTGCCGGTTTCGGCGGCGCGTTTGCCGGTGGTGCTCAGGCCGCTGCTCGAGCCGGCGATCTCGTTGCTGGCGGAGGCGCCATGCCAGCCGGTGCGGCGGAACGTGCCGTCCGGTTTCAGCGTCAGCGTCCGGCTGGAGGCGACCGATCCGGAAGAGGTCGCGGTCATGCCGCTGGACGCGAATGTAAACGTCCATTCGCCGTCAAGCGTCGCGCCGTCCTTAAAGGCGGGGATGGCGCGATATTCCCGTTCGCCGATCTTGATGTTCTTGCCGCTCTTTGCAAACGCCGATGCCTCCGGTTCGATCGTGCCGTAATCGGAGGTGACGCTGCGCAGCTCGATATTGCCGGCGGAAAAGAAGCCGCCGCCCTTGAGGCTGTAGAGCCCGCACTCGGTGGGGTTTTCGCGGCAGTGCTCGGCGATCGACAGGCCGCCCTTCGGTAGCTCGGTCGAGAATATTCCCTTCTGATCGAACACCTTGATCAGGCTGTCGGAATAGAAATCCATGCCACCGAACACGTTCGGTCTCAGGCCCGTATCGAGATAGGTAAAGACGCCGTCCAGCCCGCCGTCGCCGCCGGAAGGCGCGATTTCGAAATCCTTGTCGGACGGATCGAGCTTCACCGAGCGCACCAGTGCCGCAAACTCAGCCTCCGCCTGGCTGCTGCGATCGCCGCGGAGGTTGAACTGCACGAGCTGCAGATAGGCCTGCCGTTTGTCGCCCGCGATGCCGACGACGATTTGGCTGACGGAAACGCCCTTCATGCTGGCGCAGCAGCGGTCCTCGACGCGGATGTCGTGGCCGTTCACCGTCACGCCGTAGTGCTTGACGGTGATATCTTCCTTGGCCATGTCGGGCAGGGTGTTGACGAATGTCTTGAGGCCAGCCGGCAGCGAATTGCGCGCCGCTGAGACCGGCTTCATGATCTGGATCATCGCGGTGCCGCGCTTGTCCTTATCCGTTTCCGGAAATTCCTTCTGCAGCATGAAGAGAGTGGTCTTGCCGACCTTGTTCCAGCCGGTCTGAGGCAGTGTCACGGTCAGCCCGTCGATATCGGTTGTCTGCGCCCATGCCGGGGAAAATGGGAAAAGCAAAAGGAAAATGGAGAAAACAACAACCAGCCGGCCGGTGCCGGCCCGATCGATCAACCCGTAAAACATGCCGCCCGCCTGCGTTGTTTCAACTGTCGCCGACGGGAATTGGGGCGGGTGAGGGGTAAATCAAGGGTGACGGGCGGCCCCTCATCCGACGGCCGCCACATTCTCCCCCAATGCGGGAGAAGGGCGCACGCTGCAAAAGCGTGCCAAATCTCAACGGTCGGTTTGGGGCACGCCCCCTCTCACCGTCAGGACGGTGAGAGGGTTAGGGGCATGCTTTACCGGCTCACGCCAATGATCCGATCAATTATCCCACTTCGGCGCCAGATGCCCAGGATTGACGATGCGGCCGGCGGGCTTGGCGAGCTTGTGAACCGCCTGCATTTCGTCCTCGGACAGGGCGAAATCGAAGACGTCGTAGTTTTCCGGCAGGCGGGAAACGGTCGCGGTTTTCGACAGCGCGATGACGTCCTTCTGCTGGATCGCCCAGCGCAGCGCCACCTGTGCAGCCGTCTTGCCGTGCTTGGCGCCGATATCCTTCAGCACTTCGTCGCCCGGAACCGCGCCGTTTGCCATCAGGTAATAGGAGGTCAGGGACATGCCGTGCTTGCGCATTTCCGCCAGAACCTTGGTCTGGTCGAGATAGGGGTGGTATTCGACCTGGTTGGTGGCGAGCGGCGCGTCGGAAAACTTCACGGCCTCCTCGATCAGCGCGACCGAGAAGTTGGAAACGCCGATATTCTTCACCTTGCCGGCCTTTTTCAGGTCGTTCAGGGCGCCCATCCGGTCGGCGAGCGGCATTTCGCTCTGCGGCCAGTGCAGGAGCAGAAGGTCGACATAATCGGTCTTCAGCTTGTCAAGGCTCTCGTCGACGGAGGCGAGGAAATCCTTGTGGCCGACACGATCGACCCAGACCTTGGTGGTGAGGAAGATATCGGCGCGCGGAATGCCGGAATTATGCAGGACCTCACCGACGGCCGCCTCGTTCTTGTAGATCTGCGCAGTATCGACATGGCGGAAGCCGAGCTTCAACGCTTCCGGCAGCACGCGGGCGACGTCTTCGTCGGGCATACGGAACGTGCCGAAACCGAGGGCTGGAATGTTTGCGCCATTGGCGCTGACATCGAACATGAATGTGCTCCTGAGAAAAAGGCCCGGCAAGATTGCTTGATTGCGGCCAGGCGGAATGAGGCCCGCTATACATGGACCGATTTTGTGACGGATCAACCTCCGTCTTTTGGGGAGGTGGGTTGTAGATGGGGATGACGGCGGTGCGGCGA
The DNA here is from genome assembly GCF_019430945.1 of Neorhizobium populisoli. Classification (GTDB taxonomy): domain Bacteria; phylum Pseudomonadota; class Alphaproteobacteria; order Rhizobiales; family Rhizobiaceae; genus Neorhizobium; species Neorhizobium populisoli. The sequence continues at coordinate 527,635 of NZ_JAHYCB010000002.1, forward strand.
TCCTAACCCTCCCCCTTGTGGGGAGGGTGGCCGGCAGGCGGGAGGGGTTTTCACTTTATAGCGAAGATCCCCTCCCCAACCCCTCCCCACAAGGGGGAGGGGCTTCTCGCATCACCCCGCAATCGGCGGGTTAAGCCGCGCAAAACCCTCCTGCCGCCGATACGGAAAATACGGATAAGGCGCCGTCACAGCACTCGCCGCATCGAGCTTTTCCACTTGCTCCTTCGTCAGCGACCAGCCGACAGCGCCAAGGTTCTGGCGAAGCTGTTCCTCGTTGCGGGCGCCGATGATGACGGAGGAGACCGTCGGTCGGCCGACCAGCCAGTTGATCGCCACCTGCGGCACGGTCTTGCCTGTCTCTGCTGCGACTTCTTCCAGCGCATCCACCACCTTGTAGAGCAGTTCGTCATCCACCGGCGGGCCAAAATCAGCCGTCTCATGCAGCCGGCTGCCGGCCGGGATGGGCTTGGAGCGGCTGATCTTGCCGGTGAGGCGTCCCCAGCCGAGCGGGCTCCAGACCAGCGCGCCGAGCCCCTGATCTGCCCCAAGCGGCATCAGGTCCCATTCGTAATCGCGGCCGACCAGCGAGTAATAGACCTGGTTCGCTACATAACGCGTCTGCCCGTGCTTCTCGGCGGCGGCGAGCGATTTCATGATCTGCCAGCCGGCGAAGTTGGAGACGCCGATATAACGCAGCTTGCCGTCCTGCACGAGCCGGTCGAGCGTCGAGACGACTTCCTCGACAGGCGTCGAGGCATCGAAGGCATGCAGCTGGAAAATGTCGATATGATCGGTGCCGAGCCGCTTCAGCGATGCTTCGACAGAGGCGATCAGCCGCGAGCGGGAGGAACCCCAGTCGGCCGGACCGTCACCCACCGGCAGGCTGGCCTTGGTGGAGATCAGCACCTCGTTGCGGCGGCCCTTGATGGCCTCGCCGAGCACTTCTTCCGAAGCGCCTGCCGAATAGACGTCGGCCGTATCGAACAGGTTGACGCCGGCTTCGAGGCAGATGTCGACGAGGCGGCGGGCCTCTTCCACATCGGTCGTGCCCCAATGGGAAAACAGCGGGCCGGAGCCGCCGAACGTGCCGGCGCCGAAGGAGAGAACCGGCACTCTGAGGCCGGATGCGCCGAGATTGCGATATTCCATGATCCTATTCCTTTTGTTGCATGCCGCCCGAAGCGGAAAACCGGTTGCGGGAGCACGGCATGCGTTGAACAGACAGATTATTCGGCAGGCGAGGCGAGGGCGGCATTGTCGGCACTGCGCCGGTCGAGACGAATGGCGATCAGCGCGACGGCCAGGGCTGCAATCGGCACGAGGCCGGCGACGAAGGTGACCGAACCGAGGCCGGGGCCGTGGTCGATGACTGCACCGCCAAGCCAGGCGCCGATCGCATTGCCGAGGTTGAAGGCGGCGATGTTGAAGGAGGAGGCGAGGCCCTGGCCCGCACCTTCCGCCTTGGCCAGCACCCACATCTGCAGCGGCGAGACGGTGGCGAAGGCGGCTGCACCGAACAGACCGATGGCGATCACGGCGAGAACCGGCTGGTGGATGGCGGCGGTCATGGCGAGCAGCACCACAGCGAGAGCGACGAGACTTCCGACGATGGTCGGGATCAGGTGCCGGTCGGCCAGCCAGCCGCCGAACAGGTTACCGACCACCAGACCACCACCGAAGACGAGCAGGATCGGCGAAACGGCAGCTTCGGAAAAGCCGGTGATCTGCGTCAGAATCGGGGCGATATAGGTGAAGCCCGCAAACACGCCGACCCAGGACAGCACGGTGGTCAGAAGGCCAAGGATGACCGAGCGGCGGCCGAGCACGGCCAGCACGCCCTGCGAGGCTTCTTGCTTGTCGTCGGCAGCATTATCCTTCGGAACCAGCGCGGCGATGACCGCAAATGCCACGATGCCGATCAGTGTCACGGCCCAGAAGGTCGCCCGCCAGCCATAGGCCTGACCGAGCCAGGTACCGAAGGGCACACCGAGAATATTGGCGACGGTGAGGCCGGTGAACATGATGGCGATGGCCGAAGCCTTCTTGTTCGGAGCCACGAGGCTGGTGGCGACCACCGAACCGACGCCGAAGAAGGAGGCATGCGCGAAAGCAGTCAGCACGCGGGCGGCCATCAGCGTCCAGTAATCGGGTGCAATGGCACAGGCGAGGTTGCCGACGGTGAACACCACCATCAGCGCCATCAGCAAGGTCTTCTTCGACCATTTGCCGGCAATCGCGCCGAGGATGGGCGCACCGATGACGACGCCGAGCGCATAACCGGAAATCAGCAGGCCGGCGGCGGAGATCGAAACGCCGAGATCCTTGCTGACATCGATCAGCAGACCCATGATGACAAATTCCGTGACGCCGATCCCGAAGGCGCCCGCCGTCAGGGCATAAAGTGCAAGTGGCATGAGGGGAGTCCTTGTTGGTTGTTCCGGGGAGGGCGGAACGTGATGCAACGCAATATCGTCGCGCCGGACTTGCATGGGTAGCGGGGGAAGTGGATAATCATTTGTGAAATTGATTCATAGATAGAGATTGGACCAAGTCTCATGTGATACCCCCTCTGGCCTGCCGGCCATCTCCCCCACAAGGAGGGAGATTGGCTGGGCGCACCGGCTTCCTCGAACAACGAGTGTTGCCGATTGCCGTGCCGTCGATTGGACGAAGGCCGTGCCACGAGTCGATCTCCCCCCTTGTGGGGGAGATGGCCGGCAGGCCAGAGGGGGGTATCTCAGATCGCGACATCCAAGACAGAACAAGGAGCCCCATGGACAACCGAGCCGGCGAAATGGAAGTCTTCACCCTGGCGGCGGAGCTGAAAAGCTTCTCCGCTGCCGGTCGGCGGCTGAAACTTTCGCCGTCCGCCGTCAGCAAACTCGTCACCCGCCTGGAAGACCGGCTCGGCACCCGCCTCGTCGTCCGCTCCACCCGTCTCCTTCAGCTCACTCCGGAAGGCGAGACCTATCTCGCCCGCGCCCGGCGCATCCTGGCCGAGATCGCCGACACCGAAGAGGTCGTCTCCGGCGGCGGCAAGATGCGGCCGCGCGGGCCGCTGGTCGTCAACGCCTCGGTGGGTTTCGGCGAAAGCTACATCCTGCCGCTGACCGCGGAATTTCTGGCGGCGTTTCCGGACGTGCAGCTCGACGTGACGTTGACCGACGACATGGCTGACCTGATCCGCGACCGCGTGGACGTCGCCATCCGCCACGGGGCCTTGCGCGATTCATCGCTGATGGCGAGAAAACTCGGCGAGAGCCGCCAGGTGGTCATCGCTTCGCCGGCCTATCTCGAACGATACGGCATTCCGCAAACCCCGGCCGAACTCATCCACCACAATTGCATCAATTTCAATTTCCGCCGCGCGGTGGAAGGCTGGCCGTTCCGTGATCCGGCGACGGGCCGGCGCGACGTCCTGCCGGTTTCCGGAAACCTCAAGGCCAGCAGCGGCTCGATCATCCGCCAATATTGCCTGAATGGCCAGGGCATCGGCCGCGTCGGCCGTTTTCATGTGGAGCCAGATATCCAGGCTGGCCGGCTGGTGCCTATCCTGGAGGATTTCAATCCGGAAGACATCGAAGCCATCCACGCCGTTTTCGCCGGCCACGAACACCTGGCAGCCCGCATCCGCGCCTTCATCGATTTCATCGCCGAGAGGATGTGAACCTCAATCCCGATCCGGCGCGCCGAGCGGGAAGAATGACCGATACGGCCGGCCTTCATCCACCGCGCGGGCGAAGGATGGGCGAGCGAGCAGGCGGTTGCGATAGGCGGTGACGTTCGGAAAACGGTCGCCGAGCGGATGCGTCCAGTCTGCGTAGAACAGAGCGGGGGCGGCGGCGCAGTCGGTAAGGCTGAAATCGCCGGCGGCCCATTCTCGGTCCTTCATCCGTTCGTCGAGCCAGCCATAGGCATTGTCCAGCATCGCCCGCGCCTCATCGACGCCATAGGGATCGCGATGTTCTTCAGGGCGGATGGCGTTGAAGACGACCTTCTGCTGCGGCGTGGAAATATAATTATCGAAGAACCGGTCCATCATCCGCACCTCGATCGCCTTGTCCGGATCCGCGGGAATGAGTTTTATGGGTCCGGGATAACGCACGTCGAGATATTCGATGATGATCGTCGCCTCGAAGACCGGACGGTCTCCGTCCATCAGCATCGGAAAGCGTTTGACCGGCCAGAGGCTGCAAAGTTCCTCATAGGCGGCAGGGTCTTCCGGCCCCAGCATGCGCGTGTCGAACTGCGTGCCGTTTTCGTAAAGTGCCACCAGCGCCTTCTGGCAGTAGGACGAAAACGGGTGCGAATAAAGAACCGGACGCATTTGCAAATCCTCCCAAACCGATTGCAAATTGAAATCGGATAACGAATAGCGAAACTGGTTAGAATTTGCAATCGGTTTATGCAAGGCGGCCGATCGGGATGATCTCTTTCGCCATGGTATGGAAGGGATTGCCCTCCCAGTCGCCCAGCCAGATATCGACCGCCAGCCCGGCATCGCCGCTCAGCCGCTCTAGAGCGTCCTTGGCCGTGTAGCGAATCTGCGCCGAAGCGGAGAGGTCCTGGCCGGTGGCGATCACCCGAAAGCCGTTCTCATAGGTCAGGATGTCGGTGGCCTCGTCGTAGACGGACTCGTTCCACGCTTCGATGCGGCCATGTTCGGGATGCTCGATCTCGCGGCTGCCGGCGCGTTTCGTCCAGTTCTCCCAGCTGCGATAGGCCGGGTTGCGGCTGTCGAAGATGAAGCGCCCGCCGGGCGCCAGGTGCGCGGCGATCGTCGCGAGCGCCGCCCTCTGGTCCTCGGTGGTCAGAAACACCTGGAACGCGTGGCCGGTCAGCAGAACAAGGTCGAAACGCCGGTCGAGCCGGACGGTGCGTGCATCCGCCTCCACCCATTCGACCCGCTCGCCGCCGGGACGCCTGGCCGCAATCTCCAGCATGGCCGCCGCCGGATCGACGCCCACCACATCACGACCTGCCGAAAGTGCAGCCGTCAGTTCCCCCGTGCCGCAGCCGAGATCGAGGATGGCGCGGGCATCCCTGGCGAGCCCAGTGCAATAATCGAAATCCGCAGCCCAGCCGTTTGCCGCATCGTAGAACTGCGCCAGCAGCGGATCGCGATAAAGCGCGTCTTCGGCCAGTTCGCGTGCGGGTTCAGGCATCGGCCGCAACCGGCTTTTGCGCTCGCAGCGCCCGGATCTCCTCCGCCACCATTTCCTGCAGCCGCCAGAGATTGCGGTCGCGGATGCCGAATTCGGCCAGATGCACGACGGTATTGTAGAGATATTCGGCGCAGGAGCCGCGATGGCCGCAGGCGCGCGCCAGGATCGGCGCCACCTCGTCGAGCGGCAGGAGCGGTTTGACGATCCGCTGGCTGCTGCCACCGACCCAGAAGACCAGCGATTTGACCGTCTCGCCCTCCGGCGTACGTACCTGCAGCCAGCGCATCGAGGAAAGGCTGTCCTTGTTGCTCACTTCGCGCCGCAACGCCTTTTCAATCTGCTCGCGCTTTTCCGCGTCGGCGACGCGGTAGATCACGCCGTCGCAGCGGCCGCCGCGCGACAGCATCATCATCAGGCCGGGCTGGGCCGGCGAGCCGCGGCCGCGCTCGATCTTCAGCGAAAACGACCGGTGCCAGCCATAGATCGTCGCCCGTTTGGAGGCGACGGATTCGAAACCCGGTTTCCAGATCAGCGAGCCATAGGCGAAAATCCACAGCGGTTCGTCGCCGATTTCCGCCGAGAGCCGGTCGGTCAGCAGGACGTAATCCTCATCGGTCAACGGCGTCCAGGATGGCGGCAGGCCGGGATCGGCCTCCTCGCGAAAGCAGAGGTCGACAAGCTCCTGGGTGAGCGACATGGGGGCGGATCTGGGCATGGTTTGACGGCTTTTCGGCAATGAAACGGTTTATGGAAAGCCGGAGACTGCAAGCCGCGAAAGGTCTAGTCAACCCGTTTTCCGGCGCGTTCGGCGAGTTTGCCTGACGACCGAACGACCCGATCTCACCCCTTTGCCCCATCCATGCCCGATTGTTCTGGTCAAACGCCCATCACGGAATATTTCCGTGCGTAACCATTCCCGAGATTTCGAGATGGAGTAATTGATCTGATGCGTTGGCTTTTTATTGCGGTACTGGTGATCCTGGTCGGGCTCATCCTCAGCATTGCGTTCATGAATGACAACCAGGATTTCCCACAGACCGACACGCCCGCACCGGCTCAACAGAACCAGCTCGCGCCACCGCCCGGCAATCCCTGATAATTCAGGCCGCAAACGTCAGCTTTTGACCGCGATCATGAACAGCCGCGGAAAGCGCAGCAGCACCCGCCCGTCCGCCATCGGCGGATAGGCGGCGGTGATGCGTGCCGTGTAATCGGCGGCGAAGGCTTGCGCATATTTCGGGCCGGCGGCATCGAGATAGGGCCTGAGCCCCGTGCCGCGCACCCATTCGACGATCGCTTCGGCATTGGCGAGCGGGTGGTAATAGACTGTGTGCCAGACATCGACACGGACGGATTTCGGCATCAGCGCATCGAAATAGGCGGCCGGCGAGGGCAGCACCGCACGACGCACCTTGCCGCCTTCGAAAGCCGGCGCCCAGGGACCGGCGGCACCGGTTTCCTCCATCAGCACATGGCTCGGTTCGGTGAGATTGTCCGGCATCTGCACGGCCAGCACGCCACCGGGTTTCAGGTGGTCCATCAGCCGCGAAAGCACGGCGATATGGTCCGGTATCCACTGGAAGACGGCATTGGCATAAAGCAGGTCCGCCGGCATGTCCGGGGTCCAGGTATTGAGATCGGCCTTCATAAATTCGCTGCCGGGCAGGCGCTTTGCGGCGGCGGCGAGCATGTTGTCGTCGCTGTCGAGCCCGATCACATTGCCTGCCCCGAAACGCTCGACCAGAAGCTCGGTGGAATTGCCCGGCCCGCAGCCAAGGTCATAGGCAATGACCGCATCCGCCAGCGGCACCTGCGCAAACAGATCGCGGGCCGGACGGGTCCGCTCGTCTTCGAATTTCACATATTGCTGCGCTGACCAGGCCATTTCGCTTCACTCTCGACGAATCCGACAACATGGAAAATGCCACTCATCGAAGCGGCTCTCTACGCATAAAAACATCAAATTTTGTGATGACTCATCTCATATTATCGCTTGACCTTGAGGTGATGGCCGGACTTCACTCACCGCAATTTTCGTAAGCTCAAGGAGACTATCATGGCCGTCAACACCGCCGCGCGCACCACCACCTGGACCTATGTGGATGGCGAATGGCTGGAGGGCAACCCGAAGCTCATCGGCCCGACCTCGCATGCCATGTGGCTCGGTTCGACGGTGTTCGACGGCGCCCGCTGGTTCGACGGTATCGCGCCGGATATCGATCTGCACTGCCAGCGCGTCAACCGCTCGGCGACCAACATGGGCATGCAGCCGGTGATGAAGGCCGAGGAGATCGAGGCGCTCGCCTGGGAAGGCGTCAAGAAATTCGACGGCAAGACGGCGATCTATATCAAGCCGATGTACTGGTCCGAACACGGCATGCCCTACAGCGTCGTCACCGCCGACCCGGAATCGACCCGCTTCTGCCTCTGCCTGTTCGAGGCGCCGATGAATACGGCGAAGCCCTCGTCGCTCACCGTCTCGCCCTATCGCCGCCCGAACCCGGAAGTGGCGATGACCGGTGCCAAGACCGGCAGTCTTTACCCGAACAGCGGCCGCATGATCATGGACGCCCGCAACCGTGGCTTCGACAATGCGCTTGCTCGCGACATGAACGGCAATGTCGCCGAAACCGCCTCCTCGAACATCTTCATGGTCAAGGACGGCGTTGTGATGACGCCGATCGCCAACGGCACCTTCCTCGCCGGCATCACCCGCTCGCGCGTCCTGAACCTGCTGCGCCAGGCCGGCCTCGACGTGCGCGAAACCACGCTGACGGTCGAAGATTTCATGGATGCCGACGAGATCTTCACCTCGGGCAACTATTCCAAGATCGTCCCGGTCAACAAGTTCGAGGATCGCCAGCTGCAGGAAGGCCCCGTCGCCCGCAAGGCACTGGAAGTCTACATGGACTGGGCCCGCTCCAAGCGCGGCCAGGACGTCTAAGCGGTCGTTACGGCCCCGAAAACCTTCGCCAGAAACTCTCCGGCATAGGCAGCGCCGCTGCCGGAGATCGTATGCCCGAGGCCGGGCTCGATCCGCATCTCGACCGGCAGGCCGAGTGCCGCGAGCTTGCCGGCTGCGTTTTCCGTTTCCTCGGCGGAAATCACCCGGTCATCGGTGCCATGCACCAGCAGAAGCGGCGTCGAACCCTTTGGCGCATGCGGTTCGGGTGCCGAAAGCCGCCCCGAAAACCCGACCACGGCGCCCACTGGCCAACGCCCGCTGGCGATCGCATCGAGCGACATGATCGTGCCTTGCGAGAAACCGACAAAGGCAACCCGGTCCAGCCGGCCGACAAAGCCGTTCTCCTCGATGATCGCCGAAACCGTCGCGTCGAAACCCGGCCGTGCCGCGGCAATCCGCGCCGGGCGGTTTTCTGCTGTGACGCCGACGACGGAAAACCATTGACGGCCCTGTCCGGTTGCCGAGGGTTCCGGACCGTCCGGTGCGGCGAAGAAGGCACTCGGAAGTGCCGTGGCCAACCGCTTGCCGAGCGAGGCAAGGCTTTCCCCATTGGAACCGACGCCATGCAGCAGGATGACGAGAATGTCGGAAACGGCGTCTGCCATGGAAAATGCCTTTGCGTCTGGGGGAGAGAGCTCGTCGCGGATGCGAAAAGCACGAGGGTGGGCGGCGGTCTTGTTACGACATCATCCTCAACGGCGCCAGCGCGCGGGGAGTGACCGGAGCGTTCAGTGTTTGGAGCCAATTCTAGGCGTCGTTGTCGTCAAACCGGATATCCCGCCCGCCATGGAAGACCCTGACGATTGTTACGACGTCTTCTTCGACCCGAAAGGCTATGGTTGCCTTTTTCCGGTAACCGACGAGCCGAAGACCCGGACGGATGTCATCATGCGCCATGCCACGAGCCGGGAAAATCTCGAACCGGAGGCAATAGTCGATGATCGAGTCCACATAGGCTATCGCGGCGCGGCCACCGCCCTGGCTATGCAGATATTGTGAGATTTCCCGAAGATCAGCCTGAGCGCCGAGCGAAAACTGAACCCTGTATTTCAGCCCCATTGGCTTTTGCGCCGGGCCAGACCGTGAATGTACTCGTGCAGCTCCTGCCGGGTTTCTTCCGCCGATTTGGCCTTCGAAGGATCGGCGTCATGCACTTCCAATGCCGGCACGACCTCATCTCGGATCCACTGCTCTATTTCCGCATCATTGTCCGCCAGATACCGCAGCCCCTCGGCGACGACTTCGCTCTCGTTGGCGAACTCGCCGGACGCGATCTTCTTCTCGACAAGTTCGACCATGTCTTCGGGAAGCGAGATCGTGATGGACCGGTTTGGGCGCATGATGGGCTCCTTTTCTCAGACAATTTAACATAGCAGCTTTATCTCGGCTATTTTTGTCTAAACGCTTTCCGGCCATTCCCGTGCGCCATGCTGCACAAAGAGCACTTCGATCCGCTCCTCGGTGACGCGATAGGCGACGACATAGGGAGTGCCGATGATCACAAGCTCGCGGGTGCCGGCGATTTCACCAGGGCGCCCTATGAAGGCGTTGGCATTCAGCAGACGGGTGATCTTCGTATGGATATCATGAACGATTTTGGCGGCAGCTCGCGGGTTGCGTTCGCCAATATAGTCCCCGATGTTTGCCAACTCGCGCAGATAGCGTCGGGTGAAGACGATCTGCATTCAGGTCAGGCCGGGCCGTATTTGTTCAGGACCGCGGTGATTTCCTCATCGCTTGCAAACTCGCCTTTTTCGGCTTCTGCCAGACCGGATTCCACACCGGCAATCCACCGCTCCTGCCATGCCAGCGAGCGTCCATGGGCCAACGCATCCTCGATGATCTGGCTGCGCGTCAGCCTCGAGCGCTCTGTCAGCCGGTCGATACGCCGGCTAAGATCGTCTGATATCTCGGCATCCTGCTTCATGTCGGGCAATCTGCCATAGAGGGCATGCTTGCGCCAGCGCCTCTGCAGCAAAGCTCATGCGACCGGCTGCGATATTTCATGCGTGCCCAGCCCTTCACACGAACCGCACGGCTGCCGTGCCGATGATGATTGCCGAGACCGCGATCATCAGGGATTTCACCGGCAATCTCTTCACGATAAGCGCGCCGAAAGGCGCCGCCAGCACGCCGCCGAGGATGAGGCCGAGCGCCGAGGACAGTTCCGTCCAGCCGAGCGCGATGATGAAGGTGGCGGAAATGACCGTCGTCACCGCAAATTCCGTGAGGTTGGTCGAGCCGATCACCTTTTTGGGCTCATGGCCGCGACCGAGCAGCGAACTGGTGACGATCGGACCCCAGCCGCCACCGCCCATGGCATCCAGCAGGCCGCCCGCGCCGCCGACATAGGGCACGATCCAGTCATGCACATCGCGCGGAAACTTCGGGCGGAATGCCTTGTAGAGGATATAGAGGCCGACGCCGATCAGATAGACCGAGACAAAGGGCTCGATGACATGCCCGTCGATATTCGACAGCGCATAGGCGCCGATCACGCCGCCCACCATGCCTGCCGGTGCGAGCCTGACGACCAGACGCCAATCGACATTGCGCTGGTAGAGATGGGACAGACCGGACGCCGCGGTGGTGAAACATTCCGTCACATGCGTCATGGCGCTCGCCACCGCCGGCGGCACGCCGACGGCTAGCAGGCTCGTCGTCGTCAGCACGCCGAAGGCCATGCCGAGCGCGCCATCGACGATCTGGGCAAAAAAGCCGATCGCGACAAAAATCAGGACTTCGGTCGTCAGGAAGTCGAACATGCGGGCGCTCTCCCGGCTTGATTCCAAAGCAATTCCAGCAAAAGTGCGAAGCAGGTCCGTGTCCGGATTTGCTGTAAAAACAAATGGCTAGAACACGTGCAGCGATCAAGGGCGCCACAAATGTTTTAACCCGAAACAATCCGCAATCGTTTGAAAGGTTCCGCCCGCCGCAGCCGGCGGATGGGTCAAGCTCAGATCGCCGGGATTGCCGCCGATGCTTCGAGCGGCGTGGCAATAGCCGGTTGGCCATGGGTCGAGAGCAAGGCTTCGAACCGGCGGAACGCGTTGATGCCGCGCCAGCCGATCTGGGATGTCACGCGCTGCAACGGGTCAAGCGCGGTGGCGAGATCCTCCATTGTCAGGTCGTGTCTGGGAGCCTCGCCGGCGCGGCGACGACGATCGGCAAACCGGAAGGCCTCTTCCACCAGCGCGGTAAACAGGCGATCGGCAAATGCGGCCCGCTTGCCGTCGTCGTCGACCACGATCCACATCGTGTCTAGCATGGCGAGGCGATAGCCCGTCAGCTCATGGAAAAGCGCAAGATCGGCTTCCGAATAGGGCTTTTCAGCCTCCATCGCCGAAATGCGAACTTCCGGCGCTGCATTCTTCCACGTCTCGGCATCATCACGCTGGTTCGGCTCAAGGCCGCCCGCTGTCTCCACAATCACATCAATGCTCACGGAATTCCTCTCGTCAGTCAAAGTCAAAGCGCAAGGCGAAAATCGAGGCAATGACTGAGGCTAAAAGAGCAATCCTGTGCGAAGCTGACTGGCATTCATGTTTTGTGGAGACGGGCTGCTGAAGGGCGTCGGCTATTTCGCCGTCTTCACCATCAGCGCATCGGCGGAAATCTCGCCGCCGATCTCGGTCTTCTTGGTCTTCTTGTCGTAAACGCAGATCGTGCTGACCGTCGCCTTGGCGCCGACCGCCTTGCCGCTGACCACGGCCAGCCCGTAATGCTCGCTGCCATAGGGGTCGACCACGGTCTTGCCGTTTTCGATCAGCCCTTTGGCGGCGGTGATGCAGGCCTTGCTGACATCCTTCTGGAACTGTCCCCAGGCATCGTCGGAAGAGGCATGGGCGCTGCCGGCGGCGGCAAAGAGGAGGATGGCGGGGAGGGCAGATTGAAACTTCATGAAAATGCTCCGAATCGTTTGATGTGGCCCATTTCTTGTATGTTGTAATTTCAGCAATTTCCTGACGCGCAAGCCTTGATTTTTGGCAAGTTCACCGTTGCCTCCGGGCCCCTGCGCTCCTATGTTCCGGCACGACGCTTTCTCAAGTTGTTTGCCGCAAAGGAGTAGACCTATGGCTTTCGAACTTCCTGCACTCCCCTACGATTACGAAGCTCTCGTGCCCTTCATGTCGAAGGAAACGCTCGAATTCCACCATGACAAGCACCACAAGGCTTACGTGGACAACGGCAACAAGCTCGCTGCCGAAGCCGGCATGGCCGATCTTTCGGTCGAGGACGTCGTCAAGAAGTCGTTCGGCACCAATGCCGGCCTCTTCAACAACGCTGCCCAGCACTACAACCACATCCATTTCTGGAAGTGGATGAAGAAGGGCGGCGGCGGCAACAAGCTGCCGGGCAAGCTCGAAGCAGCAGTCGCATCCGATCTCGGCGGCTACGACAAGTTCAAGGCTGACTTCATCGCTGCCGGCACCACGCAGTTCGGCTCCGGCTGGGCCTGGCTCTCGGTCAAGGATGGCAAGCTCGTTATCTCCAAGACCCCGAACGGCGAAAACCCGCTGGTTCACGGCGCAGACCCGATCCTCGGCGTCGATGTCTGGGAACATTCCTACTACATCGACTACCGCAATGCCCGCCCGAAATATCTCGAAGCCTTCGTCGACAGCCTCATCAACTGGGACTACGTCCTGGAGCGCTACGAAGCCGCCACGAAGTAATTCGACGGAAAATTTTCGAAGCCCGGCCACCCAGCCGGGCTTCTTTCTTTTTGTCTTTTGATCATGCCCGGACGACCCTTTGCGAAAAGAAGGATTTGCCCGAATGCGACAGCTTTTTCTTCCTCTGGCATTTTCAATGCTGATCACCGCGGGCCACGCGCGCTCCGAAGAGGCGGGGCAAGCCGGGCCGCCCGGTGAAGCGCAGACGCTCGGCGCACAGATCGAAAAATGTTTCTCGCCATCCTCGCAGGCAAAGGGCCGGGTGGTCATCGCCTTCGATGCCGATGCGGCAGGAGCGGTGACCAATCCGCGTGTCGTCCTGGGCGGAGAAGGCGAAGCGGAAAAAATGCTCGCCGCAGCCGGTATCCGGGCCATTCTCCGCTGCGCGCCCTATAAGCTGCGTCAGGCCGGCGAGGTGCGTGTTCCCTTCGTCGCATCGCCGGAAGAGGGGCAGGCGGGCATCGATATCGCGCCGACATCCGGACCGGAAGATAGACCTGCGGGTGTGGATGCCGCGCGCCTGCGCAGCTTTTCCTATCAAGGCCTGACCGTTCGCCTGGAAGCACCGGCAGGTTATTGCCGCATCGACCCCGAGGCCGGTGAATACGAGCGTGTCGTCTGGAACTCCATGGATCGTCCCTCATCTGCCAAGGAGGTCCTGATGGCGCTCGATATCGACTGCGCCACGTTCAATGCCGCCAAGGCCGGTCAACCGGGCAGGCCCAAGAGCTTTTTCTATGTCATCGCCCCGACGGGTGAGCCGGACGTCACCGTCCCGCTCTCCGATTTCCTGGCTAAGGTGCATGCGCAACAGGTGAAGCGTATTCCCTTGACCAGGCGCTACTGGCAATCGCCGCCCGTCGGCGGCACGGCGGTGGTCGGCCTCGACGAGCGGGCCGTCTATGTGGCGAACCGGACGGTTGATGCATCCGGCAAGGTAACCGTGTCCGGCATCAGCGGGCTCACCATGCTGCGCGGCAAGCAGTTCATGCTCAACCTTTTCGATGGCGACGGCACCAACATGCGTCCCGAATTGCCGGACCTGATGACGAGGGCGGTGGCGGAACTGCACGACCTGTCGAAATGACGAATTACCGCAGAATTGGGCCGGCTATCGCCACGATCAAAAAACTGTAATGTGAACCGGTTATCGGCCTCTCCCATCACAAATTCCTGAATGAAAACCCCATCATGACATCCAGTCCTCTTCTCCGCTTCGGCATCATCGCCGACCCGCAATATGCCGATGCCGAGCCCTGGGCCTTGCTCGACCGTTATTACCGCAACAGCATTGCCAAGCTGGAAGAAGCCTTCGGTGTGCTGAACGGTGAGGACCTCTCCTTCGTGGTGACGCTGGGCGACCTCATCGACAAGGATTGGCAGAGCTTCGATCCGGTTCTGGCCGCCTACAAGGGCCTGAGGCACGAGAGCTTCCTGATGCCCGGCAACCACGATTTTTCGGTCGCACCGGAAAGGCTCGGCGAGGTGCATGCCCGCCTCGGCATGCCGGCCGCCTGGCACGATTTTTCCCGCGGCGGCATCCGTTTCGTCATCATCGACGGCAACGAGATGAGCGTCTTCTCGGCGCCCGAAGGCACACCGCGTCATGCCGCAGCCAGGGCGCGACTCGATGCGCTGCTGGCCGAGGGCGCGATCAATGCCAAGGAATGGAACGGCGGCATCGGCGACGAACAGTTCGCCTGGCTGGAAGCCACGCTCGCCCGCGCCAAGGCAGCCGGCGAGAAGGTCGTCGTCATGGGCCATTATCCGCTTTATCCGGAAAACGAGCACAATCTCTGGGGCGGCGAGCGTCTCCTCGATCTTTTCGAGCGCTCCGGCAATGTCATCGCTTACCTGAACGGCCACAACCACGTCGGCAATCTCGGCCGGCATGGCTCGACCTGGTATGTGAATTTCAAGGGCATGGTGGATACGGAGAAGCAAAACACCTTCGCCGTGGTGGAGCTTTATCCGGACCGGATCGAGATCATCGGTTATGGGCGCGAGGACAGCCGGACGTTGCCGCTTTAGGCTTATGGGGCGTATTGGGTACGCAAGATCTTGCCCTGCGCTCGACGTCATCCTCGGCCTTGTGCCGAGGATCTAACCACGTTTGATGTGGACAGATGCTCGGGACAAGCCCGAGCATGACGGCGGAATTTCAGCTTCGGCCAGCACCGTCCGTCCGCCCAAGTCGCTATCCTCGCGCCGCCCAGCTCAACCCCCGCCGCAAAATCGTCCGCATCCACGGATGCTCGAATTCCGCAGCCACGTGCCCAAGCGCCGAATAGAAAACGCGCCCCTTGCCAAAGTGCCGCTTGTAGACGACCGGCATGGTGATGTTGCGCACCGCCTCGTCATAGTCACCGCTGAAGGTCGTGGTGGCGAGGATTTCGATCGAGGGGTCGTAATGCAGATAATACTGCTCCGACCGATAGTCGAAATCCGGAATGCCCTGCATTAGCGGATCGTTCGGCCGGGTGATGTTGACGCGGAAATCGATGACATTGCCCGGATGCGCCACCCAGGTGGAGCCGGCCAGATACCGAAACGGCGCGCTTTCCTTGAAAGACGTCGACAGCGCCCCGTGATGCCCGCCAAGCCCAAGCCCGCCGCGCACGGCCGCCACCAGCGCATCCGCATGCGCCCGCTCCAGTTTTTCCCCGGTAATGATCGGCACCAGCAGGTCCGCCTTGGCGATGTGGTCCGAGCCGAAAATGCCGAGGTCACCGGTGATCTCGACCGCAAACCCGTCTTCCGTCAGGATGTCGCCGGTGATGCGGGCGCATTCCTCCGGCTCATGGAGTTTCAGCCCGCCCCAGACGATGATGGCTTTGCGCATTTCTGGTCCTGTGTTTGCCGTAGATCTGGCGTTTGACTGGTAGGTGGATCGCCTATCATTCGGCGATTGGCAACGGGGTCCGCTTTCGGCCCAGAGCAGTCACCGTCAATGCGGTTGCCGACTATCCGATATCGGGGCTGAAGCGTGATCCCAGAAAGCCTGCACCGCAAACAGCATTTCCGCATGCAGGGATTCATACCGGTCTTGTGCTTCCGGAGAGAATGCGGGTTTGCCGTTGTCATCACGCGGAACGGCCTCGCCCAAGGCGATCGCCATGTCGATGTAATAGTAGGTCATGTCGCCATAAGGTCGCTTGCAATCCATCAGTTCGACATATGCGCCCGCGGCCCACGTGTTCATGCTTCTGATGAGCGAAAGGTGTTCTGGGGTAATGGTGAACATGAAGCCGGTTTCCGTCGGCACCTTGATGACGGCGTCCCCCCAGGAGTTGAGTTTGAGGACACCATTTTCCGCGACGGCAGCGTGATAATTGTCGATCTTGTAAGATCCTGGACGTATTTCGTATGTTTTGAAGAAATGCCTGGCCGTGTTGGCCAGTGCGTGCGCAAGAAATTCCCACCTGTACGGGTCCTGTGCATCTATAGCCGGGTGAAGAGAAAGAAGCTCGGATAACACCGCGCCGTTGGCTTCGTCGTCGTTCATGACGCCCAAAAGATAGATACCGCCAGCTTCGGTAGGGTTCCAGTAGGGATGCATTCGGGTTCGAAGGGCTTCTATCAAATCGGCGTTTGTCACGACGCGGCTTCCTTTCCTTGATCCACGACGTGCGTAAATTGTCCTCGTCACGTTCGCGACAAGGTCCGTTATTGGCGCAAGCTCGTCACCGCACCGACTCTTTTCTTGTCCGCTCTTTTTGTTAGTCAGCCGCGCTGGTGGATGGATGGTCTGTCGTCCAATATCAGTGCTTAGCTTTATTTCGCTTGGAGCGGACATGTGCCCAGTAAGAGGCGCATAGTCCCAACAGAACGCTTAAAATATAGATCAGTAACCTTGATTCAGGCACTTCCGCGGTGGCAAAAAATGTACGCGCCTGTGAGGAGAATACGGGCCAGCCATTCAGTGAATATGAAGATGAGCAAAAGCTTTACGAAAGCCATATTCGATACCGCCATTGGAATAGCCAGTAAATGCAACGCAGCTTCTATCTACGCAAGACGTGCAAACAAGAAGAAGGCCGCCAGAAACGCAAATAGGCATTTCACGCCGCTCCATTCGCTGCCCACCCGGCAACCCACATCCCCCTTAACCTCTCCCCATCCCCCGGAAAAAACGCCTGCACCGGCTCGCAATGCTCCACCCGGTCGGCTCGAAAGTTGCGGATCGCCTCCCTTAGTTCGCACCAGGCGACGATATTGGCGGTCTGCGAATAATAGATCAGCGCGATCGGCCGGATCGTGCGGTCTGTCGCGCGGCCGAGTTCGTCGCGGTAGCCGAGGGAGAGTTTCTGTTCGTCGCGGATCGCCCGGCGCAGCATGGCGAGGTCGACGGCTTCCGGCACGGGTGCGGCACTACCCCAGGCATGCAGCGCGTTGGTGGAAAACGTGCCGGCGAGCGGCGCGGGCACCACGGCGGCGATCTTGCGGTTCACCTGTTTGGCCGCTTGTTTGAGGCCGGTGTCGCCGGTGCGTTCCAGCAACGCCAGCGCCAGCACGATCGCCTCCGTCTCCTCGATCGACAGCATCAGCGGCGGAAGCGTAAAGCCGGGGCGCAGGATATAGCCGATGCCGCGCCCGCCCTCGATCGGCACCCGCATCGCCTGAAGGGCGGCGATATCGCGATAGATCGAGCGCGGCGTGACTTCCAGTTGGGCGGCGATCTCGGCCGCGGTCACCGGCTTTTTAGCCAGCCGCACGATCTGGATGATCTCGAACAGCCGCGAAGCCTTCCGCATGGCGTTTTCCTGTGATGAGACCTATGGCTACTGACAATACGCTGTCAGTTGGCCTGCCGTATAGGACCGCATATCCGATTGAAAAACAAGGCTTCGGTGATTTGAAGCCGGACATTGCGAGATGGGAAACTGACATGACCTACACGGAAAACCTCTGGCTCTTCTTCACGCTCCTCTTCGGCATCATCGTCGTGCCGGGCATGGACATGATCTTCGTGCTCGCCAATTCGCTGACGCGTGGCCGCGCCGCCGGATTGGCAGCCACGGCGGGCATCATCGCTGGCGGGCTGGTGCATTCGCTTTACGGAGCGATCGGCGTCAGCCTGCTGGCAAGCCTGATGCCCATCCTGTTCCGGCCGCTTTTGATCGGCGGGGCGCTCTACATGGCCTGGATCGGCGTGACGCTGATCCGCAGCTCTATCACCGTCGAGCATGTCGGACCGGCCGATACGCATTCCAACTGGGAGGCCTTTCGCCGTGGCGCGATCACCTGCCTCATCAATCCCAAGGCCTATCTCTTCATGCTGGCGGTCTATCCGCAGTTCTTGCGGCCCGATTTCGGCCCGCTCGCGCCACAGGCGGCGATCATGGCGGCAATGACCGCCGGCACGCAGCTGGCGATCTACGGCGGGCTCGCCTTTGCAGCCGGGCGTGCGCGGGATGCGTTGGTGGGCAATGCCGACGCGACGATCTGGGTCGGTCGCATCGCCGGCTTTCTGTTGCTCGTCGTTTCTCTGCTGACCCTGTGGGAAGGCATTGCCCCATGACGAAGAGATGTTGCCTGGCTTTTGTCAATTCCGCCTGGAATTCTTCAATATATACCGAAGAGAGGGCCGTTGCGCTTCAATGAACGATGACGGCGATTGTGATGTAAATTGTGAACACTGTGTTCAGCAAAACGGCTCCAACCTTTACGCTCCTGACAGAAAAGTTACTTCTTTCAAATGCATAAGCTTGCCATCATCGCATCGCACAAGGATTTACCGGGATCACCGGTTCAATGAGGAGAGGTTACATGAAGTTCAAGCTTATCGGCGCCGCCGTGGCCGTACTCTGTCTGGGCATGGGCGCCGTAACCGCCCAGGAAACCCCGGTCGCCAAGCGCGAGGCGCTGATGAAGGGCATCGGCGGTTCCGTCGCCCAGCTCAGCGGCATTGCCAAGGGCGACAAGCCCTTCGATGCGGCCGTGGTCAAGACGGCGCTCACCACGATCAGCACCAATATCAAGGCTTTCCCGGATCTCTTCCCGGCAGGTTCGGAAGCCAATTCGGCTGCCGCCCCGGCCATCTGGGAAAACAATACCGATTTCCGCGCCAAGGCCGCCAAGATGGGTGCCGATGCGGATATGGTTCTGGCTTCCATGCCGACCGATCAGGCCGGCGTCCAGAAGGCCATGCAAACGATCGGCGCCAACTGCAACGCCTGCCACCAGACCTATCGCCTGAAGAAGTAATCGCCCTATCTTGGGTACCATGACGGCCGCAGCCTCTGCGGCCGTTCTTGTCTGGAGCGCCGTGCGTCCTTTCGGGCGCACAAAGGACGCTCCAGCTCTTTATGCTGTAGATGAGCGGACGGAGATGGCAATGGCCTCGGTTCTATCGAAAATTCTCGGTGCGGGCGTGGTGATCGTCGCCGTCGGCGCCGCTGCCGCCTGGTTTCTCACCAAGCCCGATCCGCATCCCGATAGTTACTGGGCCAATCTCGGCACGCCCGATCTCGCCAAGGGCGAACAGCTCTTCTGGGCTGGCGGTTGCGCCAGCTGTCATGCCGCCACCGGCGCTTCCGGTGATGCGTTGAAAGTGATGTCCGGCGGCCGGGCGCTGCCGAGCCCGTTCGGCACGTTCCATATTCCGAATATCTCGCCAGATCCGAAGGCCGGTATCGGCGGCTGGACGCTGGCGCAGTTCGGCAATGCCATGACCCGCGGCGTCGGCCCAAATGGCGAACATCTTTACCCGTCCTTCCCATACGGTTCCTATGCGCGCCTGCCGGCAAAGGACGTCAACGACCTCTTCGGTTACCTGAAGACGCTGCCCGCCAGCCAGAATATCGCCCCGCCGCACGAACTGGGCTTCCCGTTCAACATCCGCATGGCGGTAGGCGGCTGGAAATTCCTCTATTTCAACGACCAGCCGCGCGTGCAGCTCGCCTCCGCCGACGACAAGCTCAAGCGCGGTCAGTTCCTCGTCGAAGGCCCCGGCCATTGCGGCGAATGCCACACCCCGCGCGACGCCATGGGCGGCTTCCTGCCCGGCAAGTGGCTGGCCGGCGGCCCGAACCCGGAAGGCAAGGGCACCATCCCCAACATCACCCCCGGCGGCGATCTGGGCTCCTGGAGCGAGGGCGATATCACCAACTATCTCGAAACGGGTTTCACCCCCGATTTCGACACGGCGGGCGGCTCGATGGTGGAAGTACAGCAGAACATCGCGCATCTGCCGAAAGGCGATATCGAGGCGATCGCGGCTTATCTGAAGGCGGTGCCTTCGGTGAAGTGAGATGCTTGCAAAAAATGCTATCATTCGCTAAATTGCTTGTATGAACAGCAAGCACCGCAAGACGCTGGAAACTGTCTTTCGAGATCCAGTATCTGGGACGCTCGAATGGGCGGCCATCGAGAGTCTGCTTGCTGCAGTCGGTTGCGCTGTTATCGAGGGAAGCGGTTCTCGCGTTCGTTTTGACAAGAACGGCGAGATTGAGAACTTTCACCGGCCGCATCCGGCGAAGGAAGCAAAACGCTATCAGGTGCGGGCTGCGCGGTCTTACTTGATCCGTCTAGGGATAACGCCATGACCAATGTGATGACTTACAAGGGCTACTCTGCCCGCATTGAATACGATGACGAAGACGGCATCTTGTTTGGCCGGCTTGCCGGAATTCGCGATGGCGTCGGCTTTCACGCGGACAATGTCGAGGAATTACGGGCAGCGTTCCATGAAGCCGTGGACGACTACATCGAAACCTGCGCCAAAATCGGCAAGGAGCCGCAAAAACCTTATTCAGGCAAGATGATGTTCCGGGTCGATCCCGATGTTCATCGTCGCGCCGCTCTCGCCGCCGAACTTTCGGGCAAGAGCCTCAATGAATGGGCGGGCGAAGTTCTGGCCAAGGCCGCCGGATAGGCCCTGGCCGATCTCCTGGCGCTTTAAGCCAGCGCTTGCGTATACCGCATGCCGGTCACCGGGCGCGGCACGAAATCCATGTGTTCGTAGAAGCGGTGGGCGGCGAAGTTGCCGGTGGCGGCGCTGACCGAAAGATAGCCGCAGCCAGCGTTTTTCGCCATTTCGCGGGCGCGTGCCACCAGATGCTGGCCGGTGCCGTGGCCGCGATGGCCGTCACGCACGAAGAGGTGGTGCAGGTCCATGCCGCGACTGCCTTCCTGCGCGCGGTAGAGCGGCACGAGGATGGCGTAACCGATCAGTTCCGAACCGGCCTCGGCAACGAGCGCGGTGATCCACGGAATCGGTCCGAAGAGGTCGCGCTCAAGCTTTTCGGGCGTCATCGCGGCGGGATCGCTGTGATGGGCGGCCAGCAGCGCGATCATTTCGTTGAGCGCCGGCAGGTCGCGCGGCTTGGCACTGCGGATCGTCACAACGGATGGGCGGGGCAGGGTGATTTCGGTATCGAGGATTGTATTGGGGGTCATGTCCGGCATTCCTTTTTCGGTCTTGTCGTGCCGTCAGGTGCCGTTTGATACAACAAAGCCGCCTGACGGCGGCTTGTTGACATTGTGATCTGTCGAGCCGCCCTTTACAGGTAGGCCCAAAAATACGAGCAGGAGATGGTGGTGCGCGTCTTGATCATGGCGGCTTAGATGCGCCCGAATCCGGGACTTGTCAAGCGACCTCTACGAAACGATTAACGGCATTCGCGATCGCCTCCGCCATGCCGCTATCGCCGGTCGAATGCCCGGCATTTTCCAGCAGCACCAGTTCGCAGCCGGGCCAAACGTGGGAAAGCTCGAACGCCGTCTTCGGCGGCCCCTGCAGATCGAGCCTGCCCTGGATCAGCACACCGGGAATGCCGGCCAGCTTATGCGCCTCGCGCAGCAATTGCCCATCCTCCAGCCAGGCGCGATGGTGGAAGTAATGGACGCAGAGCCGCGCACGGGCGAGGGCGAAAACCGGATCGCGCCAGCGCTCCGGCAATCCAGCCTGCGGCTCGGCGGAGATGGAGCCCGCCTCCCAGACATGGAAATCGAAAGCGGCCTTTTGCCGGACGGCCGGATCGGCGTCGTTCAGCAGCGCATGATAAGCGGCGACCGGATGCAGTTGCCGCAACGCTTCGGGGACGGCCGCCACGAACCGCTCATGCGCCTCGGGCAGAAACAGCGCCATGCCACTATAGAGCCAGTCGATCTCCGACCAGCGCGTCGTCGTAACCCCGGCCAGCACCATTGCCGAGACCTGATCGCAAAACGCTTGCGCATAGGCCAGCGCCAGCGTCGCGCCCCAGGACGAACCGAAAACCAGCCAGCGCCCGATGCCGAGCCTTTCCCGCAGCGCCTCGATATCGCCGATCAGATGCCCGGTCGTATTGTCCGCAAGCGTGTTGGAAAACTCGGCGGCACTCGGCGTGCTTTGCCCGCAGCCGCGTTGGTCGAACTGGACGATATGCCAGACGGCCGGATCGAAATGCCGCCGCACGCTGTCCGACATGCCTGAGCCCGGCCCGCCATGCACAAGCAGCGCGGGCTTGCCCATCGGATTACCGGAAAGGGCGAAGAAAATCCGGTTGCCGTCCGGGCGCTCCAGAAAGCCGGTCTCGTAGGGCGCAAGGGGAGGGAAGAGGTCAGGCATGGCACAAATCCGTTTTGAGCTACCGCATGCTCGCCTATCATATATTGACAATAGATGTTACGATTGCCGCAGAACGAGGATCATCGCTTTGACCAGCATTGCATTGAATGAACATTACGAACGCTTCATCAAAAAGCAGCTGGATTCCGGCCGTTACAACAACGCCAGTGAAGTCGTGCGCGCCGGACTTCGCATGCTTGAGGATTTCGAAGACGCGCGCGAAAAGTGGCTTCGCGATGAAATTCCGGGGCGGTTTGCCGAACTACAATCTGATCCCGCCAAGGCAGTTCCGCTGGATACCGCTTTTGCTCGGCTTGAGGCCAGGCACAAGGCTCGCACTGCGCAGGATAAATAGTGCTCACCATGCGCCATGAAGTTGTACTCCATGCGTTGGCGGAAGAAGAACTCGGTCAACTTTATGACTATATTGTCGGGAACTCAGGTCCGGTAATTGCGTGGAAATACATTCTGGGTGTGCGCCAATTCATCGAAGGACTGGCCGATTTTCCCGAGCGTGGAACGATCCGGGAAGGCTCGGTGCCGGGCCTGCGGATTATCGGATATCGCCGCAGCCTCAGTATCGCATTTCATTTTCACGAGGGCCGCGTCGTGATCCTTGGCTTCTTCTACAACGGTCGCCTTGCAACATCGGAAATTCTCGAAGAACGGCTTTAGTGCTCCCCGCCACATAGCCCGTGGTCGGACAGCGACCGGATCACATAACATTCCTCGATCGAATGGCCGCCGTCGCAATGGGAGACGATGCGGGCGAGTTCTTCCTCCAGCTTCTTCAGCTTCTCGATCTTTTCCCGGACGGCGGAAAGGTGGTCGGCAGCGATGCGGTCGGCGTCGGCGCAGGGCAGGTTCGGGTGCTGGCTGAGCGCGATCAGTTCGCGGATCGCCTGAATGTCGAGGCCGAGGTCGCGGGCATGGCGGATGAAGGCGAGTCGCTCGAGATCGGTCCGTTCATAGCGTCGCTGATTGCCCTCGGATCGCTCGGCCGCGTCCAAGAGGCCCATCTGCTCGTAATAACGGATCGTGGGCACCTTGACGCCGGTGCGCCGTGAAAGATCGCCAATCGACAGCATTGCCGGAAAATCCCCTTGAAGCTCTAGTGACTATAGGGATTATCTAGTACGTCACCGGAGACTAGACAAGCGGAGAGGTGACGGATGCCCATGTATTACAGCCATTGCGGGCGCGAAACGGCGCTCAAAAATATCGCAAGACTGTTTTGGGGCCTCGTCGCCCTGGCGGCAGGCTTCTGGCTGCTGTTGGCAATGGAAATGTTGCGCGGCCTGAAAACGATGCCGGGGGCGGAATGGGAGCGCGAGGCTGAACCCGAAGGTCGCGCTTCCCATCATCCGCCCCTGGCCGTCGCCAATGACAATCCGGCTGGAGGTCGGTAGGATTGCCGGCGAAACGACTGCGTCGAAAGTGGCGGGCCGCAGCCTTTAGATGATTATGCGGAGAACAGGTCGTCCTCGTTCTTCTTCGATCCGGCCTTGGCCGTCGGCTGAACACCGCCCAATGGAGCATTGCCGGCCTGGGCGCCACCCTGCTGGGTGTCTCCCGCGCCGGCACCCATGTTCATCGCCGTATCCTGCTTCTTGCCGTTGACTCCCATGGCTTCGAGGATCGCCTTGCGGATTTCCGCTTCGACGGCTTCGCGTTCTTCCGGCGACATGGCGGCAAGACTGTCTTCGCTGAGGCCGTGGGCTTCCAGATACTGGTCGCGGATGCGTTCGGCGAGCGTCTTCTTGGACATGTCCATGAACTGGTCTTCGATCGCCGTCGACGGCGCATCGCCCAGCCATGTATCGCCGGCTGGCTGGTCGACCTCGACGCCCTGGCTTTCCATCGACCACAGCGCGTCGGCAAGTTTGGCGCCGAATACGGTGTCGCTGCCGGTTATGCCGCCGGAACCGGCCTGGCGCGGCAGACTATTGGCGTCGCCGCCTTCGCTGCTGCCGCCCTTGCCGTTTTTATTGCCGGAAATGTTCAGAAGTGAAGGTACGTAATATGGGTTGGTGCTGCCAATCGTCGTCATCGCGGTCGTCCTCGCCCGGTGAGTCCTCAACTGACGATTGGCTTAGGTTCCCAAACCTGCACGAGGCTTTCGGATTTGATCATCGTCAACCGGTCGTTTGCATTTCGGGCATATCTCGTATAGGGTACCCCCCTATACTAAACCGGAGAAAACCGTGGCGCATACGATCCGCGAAAAGACAAAGCTTCTGGCGCGGGTGCGCCGGCTGAAGGGACAGATGGAAGCGGTGGAGCGCGCGCTGGAGGCGGAACGTCCCTGCGGCGAGGTGCTGCAATTGCTGGCCTCGATCCGCGGCGCGCTGAACGGGCTGACCGGCGAGGTGATGGAAGATCACCTGCACGAACACGTGGTGCATGCGGCGGATGAGACGGAGCGGGCGCAGGCGGCGCAGGAGCTCGCCGAAGTGCTGCGCACCTATATGCGCTGAATTTCAGCGCCGAAGATTGAAGATCGAAGGAGAATAGAGATGGCGCAGACCCTCGAGGATATGAGGCATGAACATGTGTTTCTGGGCGCCGATCACCAGCGCAACGAACGCCGCGTCTGGCTGGTGATCGCGCTCACCGCATCGATGATGGTGGCGGAAATCGTCGCCGGCTCGATGTTCGGTTCGATGGCGCTGACGGCGGACGGCTGGCACATGTCGACTCATGCGGGCGCCATGCTGATCTCGGCGCTGGCCTATCTTTACGCCCGCCGCCAGGCAAAGAACCCGCGCTATACGTTCGGCACCGGCAAGCTGGGTGATCTCGCCGGTTTTGCCAGTGCCATCGTGCTGGCCCTGGTGGCGCTGATGATCGCCTGGGAAAGCCTGTTGCGCCTTGCCAATCCGGTGGCGATCGATTTCGACCAGGCCATCCTCGTGGCGGTCATAGGCCTGGCGGTCAACCTCCTCAGTGCCTGGCTGCTGAAGGAAGATCATGGTCGCCATGCGGGGCATCACGGCGGTCACCACGGCCACCGCGGCGGCCATCACGGAGGTCACGATCATGCCGGCCACCATGGCCATCACGACCGGGCGCGCGGCAAGGACCACAATCTGCGCGCCGCCTATCTGCATGTCCTGGCCGATGCTTTGACTTCGGTGCTGGCGATTGCCGCCCTGCTGCTCGGCCGGTCCTATGGCTGGAATGCGCTCGACCCGATCATGGGCATTGTCGGCGGTCTGGTGATTGCCCGCTGGTCCTGGGGATTGATCCGCTCGACGGCAACCGTGCTGCTCGACGCGCAGGCGGACGAGGAGGGGCTGGCGGAAAAGATTCGGGCGCAGGTGGAAACGGAAGAGGATCGCATTTCGGACCTGCATGTCTGGCAGGTCGGGCCGGGCCATCACGCCGCGATCGTGGCGCTGGTCGCTTCAAGGCCCCAATCGCCGTCCTTCTACAAGGAGAAGCTCCGGGGCATCCGGGATTTGTCGCATGTTACCGTCGAAGTCACGCCGAAGGTCGCGGCGTAACGGAAGTTCGAAATCAGGCGAATTCTTCGTAGGCGCCGGCGACCCAGTCGCTCGACATGGCCGGCATGTGTTCGGAGAAGGAGGCGGCATCGCCCGTCTCCACCGCCCACAGTGCGTTGGCCAGCGAAGACGACAACAGCGTGCTGCTGCCGGTAATCGCGTCAGCGGAACGCTGGAACGTCACGGTCTCGCGCGGAGCCGCTTCTTCGGTTTTCCGGTCCATTTCGACAGTCCGGTTCGGGTAGTGATAGCCGTTGAGGCCGCTATCGATCTTCATGGCGGTACGCCCGTCTCCAAATTAGTTAACAAATGGTTAACGCATGAAGCTTGCGCGAGGCTTGCGTCCGCCGTGGCGGTTTGATGACAGGGGCTTGACAAAAATGACGCCTGACCCGTCGGGGTGCGGCGGTCCCTATTCGTTCAGGTTCGCAGGAATTTGTCGACAATCGCGGCGGTCAGTCGTTGATTGTTGCGGTACCAGCCATCGTCGGTGAAGAAGACCGGCTCGCCTAAGTCCCAGCCACTCATGCTGAAATCGCTCTGGCGGGAGAAGAAGTCGATGAATTCCGCTTCCGTTGTCCATGTGGCGATCGGGGTGCCGGGATAGGAGCCATCCTGGATATCGCAAAGGATCACGCCGTCTTGCGTGCGGATCAGGCCATGGCCGCAGAAATCCCGATGGGACTGGTGGATCAGGCCTTCGCCGATCTCGGCTTCGGCAAGCTTGTGCCACAGGCGCCGCGCCCGTTCTGCACCGAGAGCCTTGCGGGAAAGCCCGTCGCGCAATTCCGCGTGCCGCCGGTCCATCTCCTCATCGGTCGCGTCGACGACGGGGTAGGGCGGCCATTCCGGCTTGTTCCGGTTGCGACGCTGTTTCCAGATCGACCAGGAAAGCCGGCCGACGATTGCGACGATGATGGCATAACAGACGATCGGAATAAGGATGCCGGCCATGCCCTTATCCTCACCCTTCCATCGCCCGCGCCATCTCGGCGAGCTTGCGGACGGTGTTGAGATTGCGCGAGGTGCCGGCCTTCAACGCCGGCAGCCTCAGCTTCGATTTCCCCGAGCCGATCGGATAATGCACATAGATCTCGCGGTCGGCGACCACAGCCTCTTCATCGTCCGGCGCCACCATGCCGTCGAGCGCATTCTTCGGCGCCTTTTCATTCAGGAAATGCACCAGCAGGAAATTCGGCTTGGCGTCAGGGAAGGGCGCGTTTTGCGCGATCTCTTCCATTTCTTTCGTGCTGCGAACCATGACGCCCGGCTTCTTGCCGAACTTTTCGCCCAGCGCATCGTCGAGAAGGTCCGCGACCGCCTGTTCCTTGTCGTCGGAGCGGAAGAGGACATTACCGCTCTGGATATACGTTTTGACGTCGGTGAAGCCGAGGGTTTCGCAGATGGACTTGAGTTCGGTCATCGGGAGCGGGGTGCCGGTGACGTTTACGGCGCGCAGCAGGGCGATGTAGGCGGGCATGCGGGGTTCCTCTCTTTGAGCGGCACTATCGGCGGCGTACCGCGCCATACCCCCCTCTGCCCTGCCGGGCATCTCCCCCACAAGGAGGGAGATTACAGGTGGCGTAACCTTTCCGCCAATCTATCGTCTACTGCGCGGCTACTGAAGATGCGTTGCCAGGTTCTTTGCTTGGGGAAACCAGCGCCCCCAGCCAATCTCCCCCCTTGTGGGGGAGATGCCCGGCAGGGCAGAGGGGGGTGCCATAGGGCACACACCTCAACACCTCACATCTTCCCCGCCATCTTGATCGCAAACGCATACTCAAACGCGATCTCCTCCAACCTTTGGAAGCGCCCCGACTTGCCGCCATGGCCGGCCGTCATGTTGGTCTTCAGCAGATACGGCCCACCCTCCGGCGCCATCTCGCGCAGCTTTGCCACCCACTTTGTTGGCTCCCAATAGGTCACCCGCGGGTCCGTCAGGCCGGAGATCGCCAGGATCGGCGGATAGGGTTTTGCCGCGATATTGTCATAGGGCGAATAGGCGGCGATCCACTGGTATTCTTCGAGGCTGTCGATCGGGTTGCCCCATTCCGGCCATTCCGGCGGGGTGAGCGGCAGCGTGTCGTCGAGCATCGTGTTCAAGACGTCGACGAAGGGCACGGCGGCGATGATGCCGGCGAATTTTTCCGGCGCCATGTTGGCGATGCCGCCCATCAGCATGCCGCCGGCCGAGCCGCCCTCGGCGATGATGTTCGCGTAGGACGTGAACTTCTGCTCGTTCAGATAATCAGCCGCGGCGATGAAGTCTTTGAACGTGTTCGCCTTGTGCTCCATTTTGCCGTTTTCGTACCAGGCAAAACCCTTGTCCTTGCCGCCGCGGATATGGGCGATGGCGTAGACGAAGCCGCGGTCGGCAAGCGACAGGTTGTTGGTCGAGAACGAGGCCGGGATGGTGATGCCGTATGCGCCATAGCCATAAAGCAGGCAGGGCGCCGAACCGTCGAGCGGCGTGTCTTTCCGGTAGAGCAGCGAGACCGGCACCAGTTCGCCGTCATGTGCCGGCGCCATGACCCGGCGGGTGACGTAGTCGTCCGGATTGTGGCCAGACGGCACTTCCTGCGTCTTGAGCAGCGTGCGCTCGCGGGTGACCATATTGTAGTCGAACAGCTGCGACGGCGTCGTCATCGACGAATAGGAGAAGCGGATGACGTTCGACTCGTATTCGGCAGCGCCCTGCAGACCCAACGAATAAGCTTCTTCGGCGAAGGCGATGGCGTGCTGTTCGCCGCTCTTGCGGTCCAGGATGATGATCTGCGGCAGGCCGTCCTTGCGCTGCAGCCAGAGCAGATGGCCGGCAAACGCCATGTGGCTGATGATCAGACGACCCGGCTCGTGCGGTACGAGTTCAATCCAGTTTTCCTTGCCCGGCGCGTTGACCGGGGTCTGCATGATCTTGAAATCCTTCGCATCGCCGGCATTGGTCAGGATGTAGAAGACGTCGCCGCCTTCCGTCATCGAATATTCGATGCCTTCCTCGCGCTCGGCCACCAGCGCCGGCTCGGCCGTCAGGTCCTTGGTGGACAACAGCCGGTATTCCGAGGTTTCGTGGTCGTGGATGTCGATATAGATGAAATCGTCGAGCAGCGAGCCGCCGACGCCCATGAAGAAGCCCGGATCCTCTTCCTCATAAACCAGTCGATCTTCCGATTGCGGCGTGCCAACGACGTGATGGAAGACCTTGGAAGGCCGATGGTTTTCGTCCTGCAGCGTATAGAAGAAGCTCTTGCCGTCCGGTGCCCAGACCCCGCCGCCACCGGTGTTCTCGACCACGTCGGACAAGTCCTCGCCGGTCGCAAGATCGCGGATGCGCAGGGTGTAATATTCCGAACCCTTGTCGTCGTAACCCCAGATGCCGTGCGAATGGTCTGTCGTATGATCGATGCCGGACAGGCGGAAATAATCCTTGCCCACCGCTTCCTTGTCGCCGTCGAGCAGGACCAGCTTATCGCCACCGTCGCGCGGAGTGCGGAAATAATGCGGCTGCTCGCCGCCGGTGACGAACAGCGAGCCATAAGCAAACGGCCCGTCCTTCATCGGCACCGAGGAATCGTCTTCCTTGATGCGGCCGCGCATCTCGGCAAACAGCGCCTTCTGTAGCGCGGCAGTATCGCCCATCGCCGCTTCCATATGGGCGTTTTCGGCCTCCAGATGCTTGCGGATTTCAGGGTC
This sequence comes from Neorhizobium populisoli, assembly GCF_019430945.1. Classification (GTDB taxonomy): domain Bacteria; phylum Pseudomonadota; class Alphaproteobacteria; order Rhizobiales; family Rhizobiaceae; genus Neorhizobium; species Neorhizobium populisoli. The sequence goes on from NZ_JAHYCB010000002.1 coordinate 557,190, forward strand.
GAGGATCGACGGATCCTTGAACATCGCCTGCCAGTTATCGGCACGCAGCCAGGCATAATCGTCGGTGCGGGTGATGCCGTGACGCGTATCCGTCAGCGGCTTTTTCGGCGCGACGGGGGCGGTCGGAAGATTGGCGAAAGGCGACGGACGGGAGGTGGCCAAGGAAGCACTCCGGGAACAATGAAAGGAGTGCCAGAGATAGGGGGCGCATGCCTTGGTGGCAAGCGAGGAAAGGCGATGCGTTATTTCTTCTTCCGGTCGTGAAGAGCAGCATCCCGCTCGTTCTGCCACCAGACGAAGGCGGCGACACACGACACGCCTACAATAGGTGTCAGGAAGAGGATCAGATTCTCGATCATGCCTTCAACCTTTCGAGCGTTTTCATTGCAGCCAAATGTAATGCCAGGCCGAGAAGAAAACAAGCAAGAGGCGAGACAATCAGCCAAATTGGGCTCACCTGCGTGCTGATGTCGCCATATATCAAACGGGTTGTGGGCGTGAGTACCCCAACGAGGATCACACCGATCCCGATATTGTTCAGGAATGTCGCGCGTAGCTTGATCTGCTCCTTTGTTGCATCCGATAATTGGGTTGCCGTGCTTTCCATTTATCAAACACCCTCAAATCACCCCAACCGTTCACAACATCTTATTTCGCGTTCTGGTAGGTGGTCAATTTGGCAGTCGTCCCCTAGTTTCCGCGCCATCCTTGAGTCATCGTGGATGGACCAAACATGAAGAAGACCCTGTCGCTGGTGGCTTTTGCCCTGTTTTCCGTGTCGAGCGCCCATGCGCTCGATGCCCGCATCGTCAGGCAGCTCGATGCGCTTGCCCCGGACGAACGTCGCGAGCAGCGCTGCGATATGGAAGCGGCCGATCGCATCCGCAAGGAAGGCGATTTCAAGCCGGACAAGGTGATCGCCTATGCGTTCGGCGATACGATCGAGGCGGGGAACGCAATCCGCGCGCCGGGCGCCGTCTTCCGTGCCGGTGGTGACTGGTATCGCCTGAAGTTCAAGTGCGAAACGGGCGAGGAAGGCCTGAAGATCATGTCCTTCGACTTCAAGATCGGCGACAAGGTGCCGAAGGAGCAGTGGGAAAGATACTACCTCTACGACTGATCCAGTTTTTGGCTAAAAGGTCGGGAATCCTAGGTCAGGAGTAATATGCATTGGTCAGGCCGGCGGAGTTCGCTTCGGCCGGTCGAGAGCAAAATCCTCGAACCAGGCCTGGCTGTCGCCGGCAATCATCGCGGCGATCATCCGCGAGGCGAGGTAGGAGAAGGTGATGCCGTTGCCGCCATAACCATAGGCGGCGAATATGTTCGGCGAACCGGGTACGGGGCCGATCAGCGGCAGGCCATCGGAGGTCTCGCCGAAGGCGCCGCACCAGGCATGCGAGATGGTCGCATTCGCCTTCGGCCAGAGCTTCGTCAGCTTTTCCTTGAGCTTCAGCGTCTTGTCCCACAACATCGCATCGCGCTTTTCCGGGTCGGCGATCTCTTCGTCCTCACCGCCGATGATGATGCGGTTGTCGGCTGTGACGCGCATGTAGAGATAGGGATCGCTCGCTTCCCAGATCAGTGCCCGTTCCGCCCAGAGACGATCCGGCGATTGCGGCACGGTCGACAGCGCAAAGCTCGAGGCCGTCGCATGGGTCTCCGGCATCACGAAATGCGGCATGACATAACCGGTCGCCAGCACCACCTGCGCAGCCTCGATCACGTAAGGCCCATCGGTCTCGATGACGACCCGCTTGCCTTCGTCGTGGAAATTGACCGCATTGGCGGCAATCATCCGGGCGCCGCGGGAAGCGGCAATATCGAGCAGCGACCAGCAGAGCAGCAGCGGATCCGCCTCCGCCGATCCGGGCGAAAGGATAGCCGCCTCGCGATCAAGGCCGAATTCTTTGCGCAGCGACAGATAGGGCAGGAAGACGCCCGGCAGACCGGCGCGGTGGCGAAGATCAAGCTCTTCCCGCAACTGCCTGTCTCCTGTCTCGCCGGCTGCGATGTAAAGCGTCGGGCGCGGATGGAAGACGCAGGCGATACGATGGATGGCAACGAGCTCGGCCAGCCCCGCCACAGCGGCGCGACTGCGGCGATAGACATGTGCCGCCGTCTCGAAGCCGTAAAGCGCCGTCAGGTCCGCCAGCGAACTGTCGGTTTCCCATTGCAGCATGGCTGTACTGGCCCGCGTGCTGCCGAGCCCGAGCTGCTCCCGGTCGATCACCACCACCTCGTGGCCGAGCGATGTCAGGTGTTCGGCGGCAAGTGCGCCGGTAATGCCGCCGCCGACCACCGCCACATCGGTGGATATGCTTTCCGTCAGGGCCACCCGCTCGGGGGCTTTCAGATGCATGCCCCAGGGCGAGCGTCCGGTCAGAAGATCGTCATGACTGGTGTTTTCGAAACTAAGGCTTGAAGCACTCAATACACAGATCCTTTCGTTTCCAGATGGCCGCTCAGCCTGGAAGATGCGGCGTCGTTTTCCGTTCCGGGAAGAGTTCCGAGATGATCGTCATGACGATCAGCGACAGCGGCAGCGCCAGCATGGCGCCCACCGCGCCCCACATCCAGGTCCAGAACAGGATGGCGAGAAAGACGATGAATGGGTTGATCTCCCACTGCCGGCCCATGACCGCCGGAAACACCAGGTTTTCCATCGCCAGATGGATGGAGAAGAAGATGAAGGCCGGGATCAGCCCAATGATCAGTGCATCATGGGTGAGGATGCCGGCGATCGCCACGGCGACCGTCATCAGGGTAATGCCGATGAACGGAATGAAACTGGACAGGAACGCGAACACGCCCCACAGGAGCGGCATGGAGAGCCCGCCGAAATAGGCGATCAGCGTCATGCTGATGCCGAGCGCGAAATACAGCATGCTGGCGGTGGCGAAATAATAACCGAGCACCTGATCAACCGAGTTCAAAACCCGGATCGTGGTGAGCCGCTGCTTGCGGGTCGGAAAGGCCATGATAAGCGTCTTGCGCAGCTTCAGCCGGCCGTAGAGGAAAAGCAGCAGTGCCGCGAAAAAGATCATCCCCTGGATGATTGCCGGCGTCAGCTGGGAGGTGACGATCCCAATCACATTGCCGGAATTCTCGATCAGCTTGTCCATCGACATCTGGCTGTTCTGGAAGGTGGCGGGCGAAATATTCAGCCAATGCTGGCTTTCGAGGAACGGCGTCACGCGCTGCATCGTCCGTTCGACGAAATTGGGCCCTTCCTTCACCAGCGTCGCGACAGGTTGTGCCAGCGAGTTGACGACCAGGAACAGGATGGCGAAGACCAGCGACGACAGGATGAAGGCGATGCCGGCGCGTGGCACGCCGGAACGGCCCATCTTGTCGGCTGCAAGACCGAGGATCAGGCCGACGACGATCGCCAGCGTCACCGGAATGAGGATCAGCGACATGTAATGAACGAGCGCGAAGAACATCATCCCGAAAATGCCGACCACCGCCCAGGCCTTGGCAACTTCCAGCGCCTCGCGGCCAAGCACATGCGGTTCGCTCATCTCACCGGCCTCTTCGGCAAGTGCGGCCTCCCGGCGGGCGACGGCTTCGCGCCGCGCTGCCGCCGTCTCGAACATCTGTTTCCTTGCCGGCTTCAATTGGCCGCGCGCGCTCGCAATCGCCATGATCTATCCCTGAATGCCCCTCTGACAGCGCATGAACGCAAAAACGGCGCTCCGGTTCCGGAACGCCGCTTTTGCGAAGAGGGAATGTTGAGAGGCTCAGGCGGCCAGCGTCAGACCGATGCCCCAGGGGTCCTTCAGCGAGTACCCCTCTGCCGTTTTCGTTGTGGCGATTTCCTGTGCGTCGAGCGCCTTCAGAGCCTGTTCGAGAGCGGCCGGATCATTGAAGCGGACCTCGTAGTCGGAAAGCCCGGTCGTGTTGCCCTGACGCGCCTGCGCACCGCGGCTGTTCCAGATATTGGCGGCGATATGGTGATGGTAGCCGCCGGTCGCAAAGAAGCTCGCACCGGGATACCGCGCCATGACCTTCAGACCCAGCACGTCGCGATAAAACGCATCCGCCTGCTGAATATCGCCGACCTGCAGGTGGATATGGCCGATCGCGGTGCCATGTGCCATACCGCTCCAGGTCTCACGCGGCGCCTCGTCGTAAAGCGCTTGCAGGTTCAGTCTTTCGGTTGCCATGGCGACGGTGCCGTCCTGCTGGTAGCTCCATTCCTCCAGCTGGCGGTCGCGATAGATTTCGATCCCGTTGCCTTCCGGGTCCGAGAGGTAAAGCGCCTCGCTGACCAGATGGTCGGAGGCGCCATCCAGGCGGATGTCGTTATGGGCGGCATTGGCCAGCCAATGGGCAAGCTCGATGCGGTTGGGAACCAGGAAGGCGGTGTGGAAAAGACCGGCGGCATTGCGCGGCGCACGAACGACGTTCTTGTTGGTCGTCAGGGCCAGCAGCGGCTTGCCGTCGACGCCCAGAACTTCGCCGCTCTCGGTTCTTTCGATGACCTTGAGGCCGATGATCTTCTGGTAGAAGGCGGAAACCGTGTGGAGGTCGTTGACGACCAGATGCGCACCGCGAACATGCGCAGGACGGGTGAGCGCAAAGGGTTGAACCGGGGCCTGGGTCAGAGTCTGCATTGCTTCGGACATCGATGAAATCCTCAAATGGTTAGGCGGCTTCCGTTGCCTGTTGGGATTTATATGGTCCATCCCCGTCGTTCACGATAGAGAGCAAAAACGCAATTGATTGTTTCGTATTTGTTGACGGCAGATTGATGCCCGTCAAGGCGGCGGCAAGGTCTTTCCCTTATGGACGGGCGAACCGATGAAGGAGAGTGAGATGTATCGGAAGATCATCGTTGCCGTGGATATCGCGCAACTGGACAAGGGCGAGCGCATCTTGCGCAGGGCAGCGACGCTGCTGAGCGACGGCGGCATCATTCTCCTTATCAACGTGGTGGAAGATCTGCCGGGCTATCTCGTCTCCGATCTCTCCGTGGAAATGACCGTCAAGGCGCGGCAGGAGGCGGAAGAGATGCTTATCGCTTTGAAGGCAAAAGCGGCGGTTCCCGCCAATATCGAAATCTGCCAGGGCTCGCCTGCACGGGAAATTTTAGGCGTCGCGCAGGAAGAACAGGCCGACCTGATCATGATCGCCTCGCATGTGCCGGACCTCTCCAACTATTTCATCGGCGCCACCGCGGACCGCATCGTCCGCCACGCCACCTGCTCGGTCCTGATCGACCGGTAAGGGCAGGACGCCGATTAATGGGAGATATCGAATGTGAAGCGCCACTCTCTTGCCTTCCTTCTTCATCACTCCCATTCTGAGACGAGGGAATGCGGAAGACGGCATGAGTGAACTTTTCAATTTCGGACGCAGATATGATTTCCACGAGATCGTCGCCGACGGCGTGATCAACGGCATCGGCATCATTTTCGCGCTGATCGGTGCGACGGCGCTGATCGTCTATGCCACCACATGGTCGAGCCATGGGGAGATCGCCGCCGCCTGGATCTACGGGCTCGGCCTGGTGCTCTGCCTGTCGATTTCCTTCACCTACAATATCTGGCCGTATTCGCGCACCAAGTGGATCCTGCGCCGCTTCGACCATTCGGCGATCTTTATTCTGATTGCCGCGACCTATACGCCGTTCCTGGAGCGTGGGGCGCATGATCCATGGATTTTCACGATGCTCATCGCCCTCTGGGCAACGGCGCTTGCCGGCATCGGGTTGAAATGCCTGTTTCCTGGCCGTTACGATCGGCTCGCCATCCTGCTTTATCTCGGCATGGGCTGGAGCGGTGTCATGGTCATGGAGCCGATATCGCAATATCTGCCCTCGGTCACCACATGGCTGATCGTCATCGGCGGGGTGATCTATTCCCTCGGCGTCATCTTCCACGTGTGGAACAGGCTGCGGTTTCAGAACGCCATCTGGCATGGTTTCGTGGTGGCCGCCGCCGCCGTGCATTACGGCGCGGTGATGACCTGTTTCAGCCTGTCGAACGGGGCGTGAAGGCAGTCATCGGGGGCAGCCGGCGGGTTTGAAGCTTTTCACCATCCGCTTGACGATCGGGTCGTACAGCTTGAGATCCTGCTTGCTATATTCCAGCATCAGGAAACCGGCGCTGTCGTCGCAAAGCTTGATCCCGCGGACATAGAGAATGCGGTCGCCCTTGGCGCCGGAATAGCTCGCCCATTCCGGCTCGACCCGCGAGTAGGATATCTCCCAGCCGTCATCCATCGCTCCCACGATGCGATTGGAGGCCTCGCCGTCGAAGGTCGTATCGAGAACGTGGGTGCCGAAGACGAGGATGCGGGTACCGTCCTTGCCGAGAAACGTGCCGCCATCGCCATTGTCCGGCGCCCGCTGCATGGCGAAGCCCGGCGGCATGTCGATCGTGTAGCCGAAGCGCGCATTGGCGAAAGGCTTCCAGTCTGCCGCGTGCACGGCCGCTGGACCTGCGAATATCAAACTCAAAACCACCAGGAAAAGCCGCATCGTCCATTCCCCTCCAAGCCTGCTTCACGCTATCAGAAGGGGACGCGGCCAACAATTCTGGACAGATTGCTGTCGTCTGATATGGTGGACGATAAGATACGATAGTGGATAATCCAAATGACTGAAATTCTGGTTCGCGACGCAACCGAAGCCGATCTCGCCATCATCATGGAGATCTATAACGACGCGGTCGCCAATACGACGGCGATCTGGAACGAGGTCCTGGTCGATCTGCAGAACCGCAAGGAATGGTTTGCGGCCCGCAAGGCACGGGGCTTCCCGGTTCTCGCAGCCGAGATGGACGGCCGCGTGGTCGGGTATGCCTCTTACGGCGACTGGCGCGCCTTCGACGGTTACCGCCATACGGTCGAACATTCGGTCTATGTCCACCGCGAAGCCCGCGGCGGCGGCATCGGTAAGCTGCTGATGCAGGAACTGATCGCCTGCGCCGCCTCCAACGGCGTGCATGTGATGATCGCCGCCATCGAATCCGAAAATGCCGCATCGATCCGCCTGCACGAAAAGCTCGGCTTCCACATTGCCGGCAAGTTCTCAGAGGTCGGCACCAAGTTCGGCCGCTGGCTGGACCTGACCTGCATGGAACGGAAGGTCTCCGGCTGATCGTTGATAAGGGCTGACGGGCTTGCTATCTTTGGAGAAGCACGGAGTGACGGCCATGACGATCAGCGCGAACCTTGGAAAACCTCTGGAAGATTATGTCGACGAACTGGTTAAATCCGGTCGGTTCAACTCCAGCAGCGATGTGTTGCGAGAAGGGTTGCGGCTTTTGAAGATCAAGGAGCGTCATCAGGCCGAGCTTGATGATGCACTCCAGGAAGGTCTCGCTGATGTCGAGGCGGGAAGAGTTATTCCTGCAGACGAGTTGCTGGCCTATTTCGAGGCCAAATATGCTGCTCCGGCGAAGGATTGAGGCAAGTGATTGTTGTCTTCACTGCGAGGGCACGCAACGATCTCGATCGAATCGGAACCTACATTCATCAAGACAATCCTCGAAGAGCGATAACCTTCGTGCGCGAGATTGTAGAGAGAAGCAAAAAGCTGGCAGATATGCCCCATCGTTTTTCGCTTGTGCCGGGCTATGAGAAAGCCGGCATCAGACGGGTGCCGCATGGCAACTATCTCATCTATTACAAGGTGACGGATCAGCGGATCGAAGTTCTAAGCGTCCTTCATGGCGCCCAGGACCACGACGCCATCCTCTTCCCCGAAGACGACGAAATCTAACTCCGCTGCAGTGCCAGATGCGCGCCCAGTCCGATCAGCAAGGCCCCGCCCGCCCGTTGCACCAGCCTTTGCGCCCGGCCGGAACGCTTCAGCCTCGCGACCACCGCACCCGCCAGAAACACGCAGACGATATCGGCCGACGAGAACATCAGGTTGCAGATCGTGCCCAGGATCGCGAATTGCAGCCAGACGGGAAAGGCCGCCGAGGCATCGACGAATTGCGGCAGGAAGGCCAGGAAGAACAGCGCCGTCTTCGGGTTCAGCACCTCCACCGTGATGCTTTCCAAAAAGGCGCGGCGGCCGGATTTGCGGCCGATCTCGGGAAGCTCCGTCTCGCCCGTCGCCCTGGCGCGAAACAGCGAAATACCGAGCCAGACGAGATAGGCAGCCCCCAACAGCTTGACGATCAGATAGAGCATCGGCACCGCATGGAAGAGCACGGAAAGCCCGGCGGCTGCCGCAAACACATGCACGTAACCACCGAGATGGATGCCGAACGAGGCCATCAGCCCCGACCAGCGCCCGCGCGCCATCGTCTGTGCCGCGGCATACAGCATGGCCGGACCTGGAATATAGGCGAAGACGGCGGTCGTGACGAAGAATGCGAGCAGGAGTTCGGTGGAGGGCATAGGCGGCTCCTTGAGGGGCGAGCTGCACTCTGTCCAAGCTTGCGCTTGATGGCAAGGCGGTCGAGCAGCGTTAGCCGCAGTCGCGATCTGCCGGATAGTTCGATCTCCATCGAAGCATTCCATTCGGCGGGCGGTTACAAGAAGCGCATCCCGATGTAAGACGCTCGATACCAGAGGAATGCGCCATGACTGAAACGCCGAAGCTCACCCGCGAACTTGCCCTGCTGCTCGTCCTCTCGACGCTGTGGGGCGCGTCCTATTCCTTCATCAAGCTTGGCGTCGAAACCATTCCGCCGGTGACGCTGATTGCAGTGCGCACCCTGATTGCCGGCATGATCCTGCTCGCGGTGATCCGCTGGCGCGGGCTCTCCCTGCCGCGCGACGGCGCGACCTGGCGGCGGTTCCTCATGCAGGCGATCTTCAACAGCACCATCCCCTTCACGCTGATCGCCTGGGCAGAGCAATATACGGATGCCGGGCTTGCCGCGATCCTCAATTCCACCACGCCGATCTTCGCTTTTTTCCTCACCGCGCTGATCACCCGCCACGAGCCGGTGACCGGGCGCAAACTGTTCGGTGTATTGGCGGGGATCGTCGGCATCTGCCTGGTCATCGGCGTGCCGGCGCTTTCCGGTGCCGGGAGCAATCTCACGGCGCAGCTCGCCATCGTGCTGGCGACAGTGTGTTATGCGGGCGCGGCGATCTTCGGCAAGCGTTTCAAGGGTCTCGACCCGATCATGCCGGCCGCTGGCTCGCTGATCTGCGGCGCCGCCATGCTGGTCCCGGCAAGCCTGATCATCGACCGGCCCTGGACGCTGTCGCCTTCCTTGGAATCGATCGCCGCCGTCACCGCACTTTCGGCCTTTTCCACCGCGCTGGCCTTCGTGATCTATTTCCGGCTGGTGCAGACGCTGGGCTCCGTCGCTGCCACCTCGCAGGCCTATCTGCGCGTGCCGGTAGGCGTGGCGATCGGGGTGATTTTCTTGGGCGAAACCCTGCAGCCGACCGCCTGGATCGGCCTCCTCTGCGTCGTCGCCGGCGTGGCCGCCATGACCCTGCCGGGCCGGCGCAAACCCGCCGCCGCCTGATCACTCCGCCCGGTCACTCAGCCTTGGCGAGGCTCGCCTCGACCACTGCCGCCAGCTCCCGCAGCAATTGCGTGAGCTGGCGTTTCTTGTCCGGATCGAACGCGGCGATTGCCGCCGCTTCGTTTGCCATGTCTTCGCGAAACGCAGCTTCGGCGCGAAGAATGCCGTCGTCGGTCAGCTGCACCGCAAGGCTTCGCCCGTCATTGTCGGATGGCACGCGTTTCACCAGCCCCGCCTTTTCCAGCCGGCCGAGCCGGTGGGTGAGGCTGCCGGAGGCGATCATCAGCGCCCGGTAAAGCTCGGTCGGCGTCAGCCTGTAGGGCGCGCCGGAACGGCGCAACGTCGCCACCACGTCGAACTCGCCGCGATCCAGCCCATGCGAGGCAAACGTCGCCTCGATCGACGGCGTTACCAAACGGGAAATCCGGTAGATGCGGCCGAGCACGTCCATCGGTGCCGTGTCGAGATCCGGCAGTTCTTTCGTCCATTGGGCGCGCGCCCGGTCCACATGGTCCAATCCAGTCTTCTCGCGCTCGTCTTGCATGACCGATTCCTTCGTCTCGATAAAACTATCTTGACATGAAGATAAATCGGGCGCAAATACCTTCACATGAAGATAACTCCGTGAGGACCGTGTCATGCTCTCTTTCGCTTCCGGAAAGTCGTTCGCAGTTCCGCTCTTCGTGCAGATGCTCGTCTGCTCCTTCCTCTGGGGCGCGGCCTTCATCCTTCTCAAGCTGGCGGGCACGTCGCTCTCGCCGCTGGCGCTCACCGCAATACGCGGCCTGATGGCCGGCACCCTGATCCTGCTGTTCATGGGCCTGACCGGCCACAACATCCTGCCGCGCGGTCGCGAGCTGCGCGATTGGATCGTGCTGGGTTTCCTGCAGGGCGTCGTGCCGAATACGCTGACGGCCTATGCCCTGACCCAGATTTCCGCCGGGCTCACCTCCATGCTGCAGGCCTCGACACCGCTGATCGTCGCAATCCTTGCCCAGGCACTGTTCGCCAGCGAGCGACTGACGCTGAAGACCGCGCTCGGCCTGCTGATCGGTTTCGGCGGCATGCTGCTTTTGATCGGCCCGGCCGCCTTCGGGGCGGGCAGCGTCAATCCGCAGGGCATCGCTTCCGTCGTGATCGTGGCGTTCAGCTATGCGCTCGGCACGCTTTACGTCCGCAGCATTCCGGGCGCTCAGCCGATCCGGCTCGCCGCCGGCCAGCAGCTGTTTTCCGGCCTGCCGACCTTCGCCGCCGTCATGCTGCTGACCGGCCCGTCCGGCTTCGCCCCGGCGCTCGATGCCCTGCCGCTCCTGCTCGTGCTCGGCATCTTCGGCACCGCCATGCCGATCGTCATCTACATGAACATCCTGAAAAAAGCCGGCCCGACGCTCGGCTCGATGAACGGCTATTTCCTGCCGCCCTGGACCATCCTGCTCGGTTTCGCCCTGCTCGGCGAACCGGTCAGTCTGCGGGAGGTTTTTGCCACGGTGATCGTGCTGTCCGGCGTGGCGCTGGTTTCGGTCAAGGTGGAAACGCTGCGGAGGCTTTGGGGGAGGGTGGTGCCGGTGCAGCCTAAGGTCTGCTGAACAGCCTTCTCCCGGCGGGGAGAAGGTCGTCCGATGTCGCGGAGTACCGGTGATCAGCCGCCCCGCGCCATCTGCCCGACGTTCATCCGCTCGGTCTCGTCGCGCAGGTTGAGGTAGATCACCGTGCCGTCACGGGTAGCTTTCCTGAGCATGTCCTTTCGTTCGGGTGTTGCGGCGATTTCCCCCGTCTCGAACAGGTACTGCAACCGGCTGCGGGAAAGCCCGAGTTCGGTGGCGAGCAGCCGGTCGAGCCTGATACCGGCGGGTGCGGGGAGCCTGAGACTGATCTCGATCCGTTGCCATTCGACGCCGCTCGACACGATCCGCCGATGCACTTCGACGTGCGCATCGTCCTCTATCCGTCCCGCGGCGGCACGCAATGCCTGAATGTCGAATTCAAGCCTGGCGACGAAGGAGGGCGTGCTCGCCTGCATCGCCTCGATCACCGCCGGATCGAGCGAGCGGACGCTTTGCCGCTCGAAGATCGTGCGGTTCCAAGTCCCGTCGCAGGAAGTGCATTTGTAGATGAGCCAGGCGTCGAGCCGCTTGCCGTTGGCGTTGAGGCGGATGCGGCCGCTGGATCGATAAGGCCTCGTATCGCCGCAATGGCTGCAGGCGAGGATCGGCCTTGGCGGAGTTCTGGAGATGATTGTCCATTCGATATGAAGAACGTTATGCATGCCGTTTTGATCTTCCGGTCAGGAAGTTCATGCGGGGAAACGGCACTCAAGAAGCCCGTTGCGGGCACGCGGTGTGGCGAAGGTCCGGACGTGGATTGGATCAAGCGAAGCGTCGGATGGTTCAGGGCGGGAAGGGCCGCACTGGCACGGTCAATGCCATACCGGTCTCAAGCCGCCACCCCGATGAACAAGCATTTCCAAGCAGGCGCCATGATTGGCATCTCCCGCATGGAAGGGTGAACCTGTCGAGACCGGGGATTACTTAGGCAAACTGGACCTCAAAAGCCGTCGCTTATGGGCCGCAATTGATAATCGAGTTGCGGCAAAAAGCAACCAGGAGGTCTCGTTCCATGGTACAGCGCACCTATATCCAGTTCACCAGCCAACCATGGAACACCATCATGGACATCAAACGCAGCGGCTCGCAGCCGTCCCGCACGCCACCGCAATATTTCACCGGCAAGGTCCGGCTCGATCCATTGAACGAGACGGCGCCGGAGCCGGCCCGGGCGCGGGTAATGTCGGTCACCTTCGAACCTGGCGCCCGCACGGACTGGCACACCCATCCACTCGGCCAGACGCTGATCGTCACCGCCGGTTCGGGCCTCGTGCAGGTCTGGGGCGAGCCGATCCGCTCGATCCGGCCGGGCGACGTCATCTGGTTTCCGCCGGGCGAAAAACACTGGCACGGCGCCGCTGCCACCACGGCCATGACCCATATCGCCATCCAGGAATCCTTGAACGGCAGCACAGCGGAATGGTTCGGCCCGGTGACCGACCTGCAATATGCCAGCGAGGTCGCCGACGACTGACGGGGGTGGCCACGGTAGGCCGATCCCGGAGCCGGATCGTCATCGAATGGAAACCACTGGCAGGCAGAATGCGCGCCGGAAATATACCGGAATCATCGACGACAGGAGCCGACATGTCCAGCCAGACCCGCATCGCCAATTCCCATCTCGCCGTCGATGTTTCCTCGCTCGGTGCGGAAATGCAGGCGTTGAATTCCGCCGATGGCAGGGCGTGGCTCTGGCATGGGGATGCCGCATTCTGGGGCGGGCGGTCGCCGATCCTGTTTCCGATGGTCGGCAAGGCGCCGGAAAACCGGATCAGCGTCGAGGGCAAGTCCTATGAAATGGGCCAGCACGGTTTTGCCCGGCGCAGCGAATTCACGCTTGCCGGATCGGATGCGGTCTCCTGCCGTTACGAGCTTGCCGCGTCTGATGCGACGCGGGCGGTCTATCCGTTCGAATTCCTGCTCGCCGTCACCCACGCGCTGGATGGCCTGAAGCTCACTGTTTCAGCGCAAGTGGAAAACCGCGACAGCCGGCCGATGCCCTTCGGCCTCGGTTATCACCCGGCTTTCCTCTGGCCGCTGCCGGGTGCGCAAGGTCGCGCCCATACGGTGACGCTGGACAATGGCGCCGAACCGGCGCTAACGCGTCTCGAAAACGGGCTGGTGAAGCCCGAAAAGCTTGCCTCGCCCTTCAAGAAAGGGAGCCTCACCCTCGACCATGGGATGTTCGAGGCGGATGCAATGATCTTCCCGGAAGGCGCCGGCACGGGACTGCTCTATGCTGCCGAAGGCGGCCCGGAGCTGAAATTCTCCTTCGAAAACCTGCCGAACCTGGCGCTGTGGCAAAAGCCCGGCGCGCCCTTCATCTGCATCGAGCCCTGGCAAGGCACGGCCGCAGAACTCGGCGGTTCCGATGATCTGGCCAAGCGCCCCTACAGCGTCACGCTGCAGCCGGGAGAAAAGGCGAGCTTTGCCTTCACCGTCGAGCTGCCGGCTTAAGGCGTTTCTGCATCACCGGCCGAAGATCGAAGGCGCGTCACCCGTTTGAGGGATGACGCCTTGCCTGCGAATGGCTAGAGCATTTCCAGCAAAAGTGCGAAGCGGTTTTGCGTCCGGAAATGCGTTCAAACAAAGACCTGGAGCATTTCCGCGATTCGAAGAAAAGCGAAACTGCTCTAGACCCGGCGAAAACACCCTTCCCAAGGAAAACCTGTGCTGACCCCCACCACAATCCGTTATGTCGAACTCAAGGGTGCCATCGGCACCGCCCAGGAACTGACGGTTATCGACGTCAATGGCGACGGTTATCTCGATCTGGTCGGCGCCGGCCTCTATTATCCCCTGCAGAACAAGGCGGTGCCGGTCTTCGTGATGCTGAACGACAAGAAGGGCGGCTTCACGGTTGGCCCGTCCAGCCTGTTCAGCGGCGGCGTGCCGGGCACGGTCCATCCGCGCGAAATGGTGACGGGCGATTTCAACGGCGATGGCCGGACCGACATCTTCATTGCCGATCACGGCTACGACGTTAATCCGTTTCCGGGCCATGCCAACGTCCTGCTGCTCGGCAAGGCGGGCGGCGGCTTTACCAACGCCACCTCGCGCCTGCCGTCCACGCCGGACTTTTCCCACTCCGCTGATGCCGCCGATATCGACGGCGACGGCGACCTCGATCTTTATGTCGGCAATATCGGCGGCGGCCAGATCGGGCCGTATTTCCTGATCAACAACGGATCGGCGGGCTTTTCGGTCTCGACATCGCGGCTGCCGACGGAGATTGCCGGCCGGTCGGCCACCTATACGACCTCGCTGTTGCTCGATGCGGATGGCGACGGCGACAAGGATCTTTTCCTCGGCAGCGACCAGAGCGGCCATGTCCTGCTGCTCAACAACGGCAAGGGGAATTTCGTAAAAAGCACCAAGGCCATGCCGGAAGGGCTGTTCGGGGCGGGCCAGAACATTACGGTGGATTCGAAGGCCTTCGATTTCAACCGCGACGGCAAGCTGGATATCCTGGCGGTAGAGACGGACAATTCGCCTTTCTACAAGGGCGCACGCCTTCAGGTCCTGCTTTCGGACGGTAAGGGCGGGTTCTCGGACGGCAGCAAGATCTATCTCGACAGCCAGCCGAATACCGATGCCTGGATCAAATATGTCCAGTTCGTCGACCTCAACAAGGATGGCGCGCTCGATATCGTCGGAGAACTGTCCGGCGGTTATACGGGTCTGGTCACCTATCTGAACGACGGCGCCAATCACTTCTACCAGATGGGCATAAACGCTCTGACCTCGTCCTATTCGAACCCGATCGAGTTCATGGACATCAACAAGGACGGCACGCCCGAACTGGTGCAGATGTCGATCTACGACGGCAAATACGGCATCGCGGTCATGGACCTGAAGACGTCGGCCGGAAATGTTGTCGGCACATCGGGCGCGGATACCGTGTTCGGCTCGGCGGCCTCCCAGACGATCGACGGCGGCGCCGGCAACGATTTCCTGGCCGGCGGTGCCGGCAATGACGTTCTGATCGGCGGCGCAGGTGCAGACAAGCTGCTCGGCGGCGCGGGATCGGATACGGCTTCTTATGCCGGTGCAACGAAGGGTGTGGTCGCCAACCTGACGAATGCGGCGCTGAACACCAACGACGCGAAGGGCGATATCTATTCCTACATCGAGAACCTGACTGGCTCGAGCTATAACGACACGTTGACCGGCAATAGTGCTGCAAACACGCTTTCCGGCGGTGTCGGCGACGACACGCTGGATGGCGGTGCGGGCAACGATAACCTGATCGGTGGCACAGGTGCCGACAAGCTGATCGGCGGAGACGGCACAGACACGGCCTCCTATGCCGGTGCCGCGAAGGGTTTGGTTGCCAACCTCACCAACGCAGCGTCCAATACCAACGATGCCAAGGGCGATACCTATTCGTCGATCGAGAACCTGACCGGATCGAGCTTCAACGACATCCTGATCGGCAACTCGTCAGCCAATACGCTCTCCGGCGGCGCCGGCGACGATAGGTTCTATAGCGGCCTCGGCAACGATTTCCTGATCGGCGGCGCCGGCAAGGACACGTTCGTTTTCGACAGCAAGCTCGGATCGACCAATATCGACACGATCGACGATTTCATCGTCAAGGACGACACGATCTGGCTGGATGACGATATCTTCACCAAGGCCGGCAAGGTCGGTGATCTGACAGCCGATGCGTTCTACACCGGCACCAAGGCACATGATGGATCCGACCGCGTCATCTATGACAAAGCGACCGGCAAGCTGTGGTACGATGCCGACGGTTTTGGCGCAGGCGCTGCTATCCAGTTCGCAACGCTCGACAAGGGCCTCGTCCTGACGGCGGCGAACTTCGATATCATTGCCTAACAGGGGCGTAGCCTCCTAACAGGGGCGTAGCCTCCTGACAGAGATAGCATCGCCTGATAGGAATGCGTGGCGCGGGGTGACTCGCACCACATCCTTTTCCGCGCCGCCCTTCGGTCTGTGCGAAATCATTCCAGAGGCACCATGGCATCGAGAATAGCGACCTGCTCCTGTGGGCAATTGTCCATCGAACTGACCGGCGAAATGCGGGGCGTCGGCGTCTGCCACTGCCTCGCCTGCCAGAAGCGCACCGGCAGCGTGTTTGCAGCACTTGCCGGCTTCGAGCCGAAATACAAGGTGACGGGCAAGGCGGCCGAATATGTCCGCACCGGCGATCAGGGCGCCCGTTTCCGGTTCCGCTTCTGCCCGGTCTGCGGCACCAATCTCTACAATACCGAAGAGGGTTACGAGGACCGGTTCGTGGCGGTCGCGGTCGGCTGTTTTGCCGATCCGAGCTTCCCGCCACCGGAAGACTCGGTTTATGACTGCCGCCGGCATTCCTGGGTGCAATTGCCGCAGGGCATTGCCGTTCATCGCAAGGACCCGACCTGAGGAGGAGGGGGCTTGCTGCCTCGGGAGGAAACCATGGCCGCATTTCGCATCAACCACCTGTCCATCCTCGTCGCCGATCTTCGACGCAGCGCCGATTTCTATGAGAAGGTGCTTCGCCTGCCGGAGATCGAATGCAAGGTCGGCAAACCGACCATCCGCTGGTTCGGCATCGGCGACAGCCAGTCGATCCACCTGATCGAGGGTGATTTCGGCGCGACCTTCGTCACCATGTCGACGCATCTCTGCATCGCCGTGACCGATCTCGACGAGGCCATCGCCCATATCGGCTCGACGGGCACGGTCTACGGCAATCTCGCCCGCGAACCCGGCAAGGTGCATATGCGCGCCGATGGCATCCGTTCGGTTTACCTGCAGGACCCGGACGGTTACTGGATCGAAGTCAGCGACGATTATTGAGTCGGTGCGACCAGCTCTCTTTTCGCCACGGTGACGATTTCCCGCGTCAGCCCCGCCAGCCGGTCCGCCGTCAGCCGGTTGATCTGCCAGAAGAGCGGAATATCCAGCGATGCGCCCGGCACCAGTTCCACCAGCCGGCCGGATTTGAAATGTTCCTCGACGAGGCTCGACGGGTTCATGCCCCAGCCCATGCCGGCCAGGCTGCCGTCCACGAAGGCTTGCGTCGAAGGCAGCCAGTGCGTCGGGTTCTGCGGGCTCTTGCCGAAGACGTGACGCATCCATTGTGCCTGTAGCTCATCCTTCTGGTTGAAGGTCAGCACCGGCGCGCGGGCCAGCGCCTCCACCGTCACGCCATCGGGAAAATGGCGCGCGACGAAGTCCGGGCTGGCGGTGGCGTGGTAACGCAGCGCTCCGAGCGGAAAGACCTTGCAGCCCTGCACCGGCTTTGCGAGCGCCGTCACCGCCGCCGTCACGCGCCCCTGTCGCAGCCATTCGGCGGTATGGTCCTGATCGTCGACCGCGACATGCAGCATATAGTTGGAAGAGCGGGCAAAACCGGCGATCGCCCCCAGAAACCAGGTGCCGAGACTGTCGGCATTGACGGCGATATGCAGCGTCACCGGCTCGTTGGCTGTGCCGGTCTCGGCCAGCGCGGGAAGGTGGGTGAAAAGCTCTGCCTCCAGCATGCCGACATGTTCCATATGCCGGCACAGCCATTCGCCCTTTTCGGTCGCTGTGCAGGGCTGGCCGCGGGCAATCAGCACGGTGCCCATGCGCTCTTCAAGCTGCTTGACCCGCTGGGAAACGGCGGACGGCGTGACGTTGAGCCGCGCGGCGGCCTTTTCGAAACTGCCGGTCTCGACCACGGCGGCAACGGCTTTCAGGGCGGCATAGTCCAGCATGATTTAATCTGGCTTAATTGAGGGGAGAAAAATTAATTCGCCTAAATCGACTTACGGCATTAGCGAGAGGCCATCAAGTCCTCTCCTTTTTCGAGTCACATCATGGATTTTTCGGTTTATGCGGCGGGCCTCAGCATCGGGCTCAGCCTGATCGTCGCAATCGGTGCGCAGAACGCCTTTGTGCTGCGGCAGGGCCTGCGGCGGGAGCATGTCTTCGCCGTCTGCCTCACCTGCGCCGTATCGGATGCGATCCTGATCACGCTCGGCGTCAGCAGCTTCCGGCAGGTGGCGGAGGTGCTGCCCTGGCTCGACCCGGTGATGCGTTATGGCGGCGCGGCCTTTCTCATCTGGTACGGCCTGCGCAGCCTGATCTCCGCCTTCCGGTCGTCCGGAGCGCTGGTCGTCGGCGAAGGAGCGGGGGAAAGCTTTCGCCGCACGCTTCTGACCTGCCTGGCGCTCACCTGGCTCAATCCGCATGTCTATCTCGATACGGTCGTGCTGCTCGGCACGATCTCGACCCAGTTTCCCGGCGGGCAGGTGCCGTTTGCCGCAGGTGCCGCCACCGGCTCGTTCCTTTTCTTTTTCGGGCTCGGTTACGGCGCCCGCTGGCTGCGGCCGCTGTTTGCCAAACCTGCCTCGTGGCGCATCCTAGAAACGCTGATCGGGCTGATGATGGGCGGGCTGGCGATCGGGTTGGTGGCGGGGCGCTAAGCGGCCCCGGCCCCCATCTCATAGCTATTGTTGGCGGCGTTCTGGATCATCGCCAGCGCGATCGGCGGTAGGATCAGGCTCCAGATCGCCAGCCAGGTGATCGAAACCAGCCGTCCTTCCCCTTGCGAACGCGCCCTGTCGTTGAGCAGGTCGCCAAGCGTCATGATCAGGATCGGCAGCCCGAGCGGGATGAGGATCGAGATGAACATGCCGGCAAGCGGCGTCAGCAGCCGCTGGGACGCAGCCGCGCCCGCCAGTTCCCCATGGATGCGATAGGTCCAATAGGCGAGATAGACGAAGGCGGTGAGCGCGATGGCGAGGATGAGCATGGATATCAGGAAGATTGCCGGACTGCTCTCGAAAGCCCTGCCGCCGAGCCAGTTTTCCTGGGCAAGGTAGAGGCCGCAACTCAGGACGATCACCAGTACCGGCAGCAAAGATAGCATGATCGCCACGAGAAACGGCGATCGCCGGCGCGGCGTGATCGGCTTGTGCCGGACGCGCGGAACCTCCTCGAAGGCCAGCGGCCGGGCGGGGAGAAGCAAGATCAGGGCAAGGAAGATGCAGGTGAGGAAAGCCGTAATCACCGCTGTGCCGTTGTCGTCGAACTGATAGAGCATCGACAGGAAGGCCGGGGCGAAGAACGCGACCAGGATCGATGCCGATATCAGCGTCAGCGCGCAGCCGAAATCGATCTTGTTCGGCCGGCCGCCGACCAGAAAGATCGCGATCGCCAGCGGAAAGACGGCGCGCGACATGCCATGAACCATCCCGAATACGGTGAGAAAGACCGTCGACCCCCAGACGTCCGGTGTCAGCATGAAGGCCAGCGCGGTGACTGCATGGATGACGAGGGGCACGACCAGGGCCAGCCAGCCATGCCGGCTTGCGGCGACGAAGGCCACGAAGGCGCCGAGGATCCAGCCGAGGTTGATGGCGAAATAGAAGACGCCGATCATCTGGTAGCTGGCCGAGGCCTTCTGCGCCATCAGCGGCAGAATGGTGGAAAGGCCCTGGCTGGCGGATGCGACGAGAAGCGAGGAGAAAAACAGGGCCCAATATCGGTAGGTGCTGAGAAAATCGGCCAGCACCCATTCAGGTCTGCCGGCAGTGGCAGGAGTATTGTTCATCGGTGAAACATGTGCTCCGTTCGCAATGATTGTTCCCGGCGGAATATGGAAGGGCGTGGAGGCCCGGCAATA
The DNA here is from genome assembly GCF_019430945.1 of Neorhizobium populisoli. Lineage (GTDB taxonomy): Bacteria > Pseudomonadota > Alphaproteobacteria > Rhizobiales > Rhizobiaceae > Neorhizobium > Neorhizobium populisoli. The sequence goes on from NZ_JAHYCB010000002.1 coordinate 576,863, forward strand.
GCACCGTCGCAGCGATTTTCGGCGGCCGCCGACCAGGCCGGGCAGCCAGCCGGATCACGAAACACTTTGTGGTGAGGTGATTGACCGCGCGCTACATCCTGGGTCATTTACTGGACCATCTCTGGCTCACGGTGTCGCCATGGCATCTTACCTGTTCGTTTTGGTCCTCATGCTAGGCTGCGGCCTTGCCAATCTCCTTGGCCCGAACCGCGAATTCCGCAGCGGCGGTATCAAAAGCGCCTTGAACGAGGCGAACCGCGGCCTGAACACCGTCGTTTCCAAGCGCGATGCGCAGCGTGCGGAAATCCGGATCCTTGTCCTTCTCGTCTGGCTTGTCGCGACAATTGCGCTGCTGATCTGGCTCCTGGGTGGGTTTCGCGGCTATTTCGGTTGAGGTGGGTGATGCTGTCTCGGAAAGCGCTGGCCGTCCTGATCGCCCTTGGCGCCGGCCTGAGTGCTGAAGCCGCTCTCGCCGATGAAACGGTTCAGTTCGAAAGCGCGCCGGTCAAGCCGAGCCCGTTTCGCGAGCGTCTGGCCAGAGAAAGGGGAGAGGTTGTGCCCCAGCCTCAGGGCATGCCGCTCGTCGGCTATCTCAGCCGCCCGCCGGGTGATGGTCCGTTTCCGGCGGTGGTGGTGATGCATGGCTGTGGCGGCCTGAGCGCGCGCCTGCAGACCGGCTGGGCGGAGCGGCTGAATTCCTGGGGTTACGTCGCTTTGGTCGTCGACAGTTTCAAGACGCGCAATATCAAGGATACCTGCGCCAGCTATCTGGCCGACCGGGTCTATGATGCCTATGGCGCGCTGGATTTTCTCGCCGGACAGGGTTTCGTCGATCCGCAGCGCGTCGCCCTGATGGGCTTTTCGGCCGGCGGCATCGCCACGCTGGAAGCGACCAAGGCGGATGGCGACGAGCAACTGATGGACCCCGCAAGTTCAAGGCGGCGATCGGCTATTATCCGCTCTGCCGACCAACCGAAGGTGACGCGACCGTGCCGACCCTGATCATGAACGGCGAACTGGACGACTGGAGCCCGGCCGACCATTGCCGGCAAAGGGTGGTGCACATGACGGGCAAGGGCGCGCCGGTCGATCTGGAAATCTATCCGGGAGCGTATCACGATTTCGACGTGCTCTCCGACAAGGGCGGCAAACGCTATTTCGGCCACTTGCTGCAATATGATGCGGATGCGGCCGAGAGGTCGGTCAATGCGGTGCAGGCGTTTTTGGGGAAGTATGTTGCGAAGTGAGGGGAATCAGGTGGATTTGCCCCTCATCCTCTCCCAGCTTGTGGTGGGGCAATCGCATTTGGAATGCGCGGCATCCTCCATTCTCCCCCCCTTGCGGGGAGATGTCGCCAGCGGCGACAGAGGGGGGTGGTCCAGCGAATTCCACGGTCGGGTTTGTGGCGCCACCCCCATCTGTCAGCTCTGCTGACATCTTCCCCGCAAGGGGGAAGAAAGGAGCCTGCGGCAACGCCGAGTGGCAATATGCGATCGTCCTGCCTTGTGCAGGGGGAAAGTTAGATTGAGGGGCAAATCAACTGAATAGTTTACTTCAACGGCTCGAACGTCATCGAATGACCGTTGATGCAGTACCTCAACCCCGTCGGCGGCGGGCCGTCGGGGAAGACGTGGCCGAGATGGCCGCCGCAATTGGCGCAGCGCACTTCGGTGCGCACCATGCCATGTGTCACGTCGCGGAACTCGTCGACCACGCCCGGCTTCACCGGCTCGAAATAGCTCGGCCAGCCGCAGCCGGAATCGAACTTGGTGTCGGAGACGAACAGTTCCTCACCGCAGCCGGCGCAGCGGTAGAGACCCTTTTCCTTGCTGTTCCAGTACGGGCCGGTAAAGGCACGCTCGGTGCCGGCCTGCCGCAGGATGCGATACTGTTCCGGCGAAAGCTCTTCACGCCATTCCGTGTCGGACTTCTGGATCTTGGGGGAATTCTTGACTTCGGACATTCGATGATCCTCTTGTTTTCCCATAAATAGGTATTTCCTGCGGCAAGGAAAAGATGGCGCCGGTGTCCTGCCACCGGATTTACCGCGTCGTGATCCGGTTTTGCTTGAGACGGTCTGCCGTTTCCCCTAGAAAGCCATTTCGTTCCGCAAAGCGGGTGGTTTCTAATGCTTGACTAGGGAGAAGACATGGCTGCCAATGCGCCGGCATTGACGTTCATCGCACTTCTCCTGCCGTTTCTCGGTGCCGTGCTGGCGCCGATCCTGACCCGCAAATTCGGCGACAAGGCCGCCTGGCTGCTGGCACTGGCCCCCGGGTTCGCCTTCCTGCATTTCTCGACCTTCCTGAATGAGATCGCCGCCGGCGAAGTGGCGACGGGCGGTTATGTCTGGGCGCCGAGCTTCAACCTGTCCTTTTCCTGGTTCCTCGATGGCCTGTCGCTCACCTTCGCGCTTCTGATCACCGGCATCGGCACGCTGATCGTCATCTATTCCGGCGGTTACATGAAGGGGCATGAAGGGCAGGGGCGGTTTCTGGCCTTCATCCTCCTCTTCATGGGCGCCATGCTGGGGCTCGTCGTCTCCGACAGTTTCCTGATGCTGTTCATCTATTGGGAACTGACCTCGATCGCCTCCTTCCTGCTGATCGGCTTCGATCACGAACGGGAGGCCGCCCGCCGCGCCGCCCTTCAGGCATTGGTGGTGACCGGCATTGGCGGGCTCTCCCTGCTGGCCGGCCTGATCTTCATCTGGAATATTACCGGCATCACCCAGTTCTCGCTGCTCATCCATCTGGAAAGCGGGCTCAGGGAAAGCCCGTTCTATCTCACCGCACTTCTGCTGGTGCTTGCTGGCGCCTTCACCAAGTCGGCGCAGTTTCCCTTCCATTTCTGGCTGCCGAACGCCATGGAAGCACCGACGCCGGTTTCCGCCTACCTGCATTCCGCCACCATGGTGAAGGCCGGCGTCTATCTGCTGATGCGGCTCAACCCGGTGATGGGGGAAACGCCCGCCTGGGAAATCCTGCTGCCCTTTTTCGGCGGCATTACGCTGGTGGCGGGCACTTTCCTGGCCGTCCGCCAGACCGATCTGAAGCTGATGCTCGCCTATACCACCATGGCCTCACTCGGCCTGCTGGTGATGTTGACCGGTTTCGATTCGCCCCATGCGATCGAGGCGGCGGTGCTTTATCTGGTGGCGCATTCGCTGTTCAAAGGCGCGCTGTTCATGGTCGCCGGCACGGTTGACCACGAGGCCGGCACCCGCGACGTGACGAAGCTCGGCGGGTTGTGCAAGGCGATGCCGGTCACTTTCGCGGCAGCACTGCTGGCAGCGCTTTCCATGGGCGGCCTGCCGCTGTTCTTCGGTTTCCTCGCCAAGGAGGAAATCTATGCCGCACTCGCGGCCGGCAATCCGCGCGCCGTCTTCTTCACCGGCCTGGCGGTGATCGGCAATGCGCTGATGTTCGCGATCTCCTTCGCCGTGGCCCTGAAACCCTTCCTCGGCGCACCGGTTGAAACGCCGAAACATGCGCATGAAGGCCCGGTCTCGTTATGGCTCGGCCCGGTCGTGCTGGCGGCGCTTGGCCTCATCGCCGCGCTCTTCTCCGGCACGGCGCATCTCTACATCTCCTCGCCGATGGCGAGCGCCGTTCTGGACGAGAAGGTGGTGGTCGATATCTCGACCCTGCCGCATCTCGGCCTGCCGCTTTGGCTCTCGATTGCCACCGTTATATCAGGCGCGCTGATCTTCTGGCGGCTCGATGCGGTGCGGGCGATGATGGTCAAGGTGCTGGAAAGCCTCGGCCCCGGCCCGGATCGCGGTTTCGACCATTTCGTCTCGGGCCTCGTGCGCGTCTCGGTCGGGATCACCCGTTTCCTGCAGCCCGGCCGGCTGGAAATCTATATCACCGCCACCTTCATCCTTCTAGCGGTGACGCTGCTCCTGCCGCCTTTCGTCTTCGGCGAACTGCCGGCCGTGCCGTCCTTCCCGAACAAAGTCCTGGTCCAGGAGGGCGCCTTCTTCCTGATCGCTCTGATCGGCATCGTCGCCGTCTTGCGGGCAAGGGACCGGCTGACGGCGATCGTCTCGCTCGGCATCCAGGGTTTTGCCGTGGCTGTGCTTTTCCTGCTGTTCGGCGCGCCGGACCTGTCGTTCACCCAGTTCATGGTCGAAACCCTCTCGGTCGTCATCCTGGCGCTGGTGATGACGAGGCTGAGGCTCTCGCCGCGCGACCACCGGCCGGTGGGCCAGATGTTGTTCGATGCGGTGATCGCCACCGCCTGCGGCCTCGGCTTCACGCTGCTCTTGCTGAAATCGGTGGAGGCGCCGTTCGATACGGCACTGACGGATTTCTTCAACGCCTATTCCAAGGTGATCGCCCATGGCGCCAATGTCGTGAACGTCATCATCGTCGATTTCCGCGGCGTGGATACGCTGGGTGAAATTGCGGTGGTGATGGTGACGGGACTGGCGGTGCTGGCGCTGATCCGGGTGAGGGCAGGACGGCGGAGTGATGTGGGGGAGGGGCGGTGATGGGCGACATTCCTCGTTCACTTCGTTACGTCGATGGGCGTTACCTAACTATTCCTGCGCCGCAAGGCATCTTTGCCTTGCAGGTAAGGCGATTGCGCATGGAATCTGAAGTGGTGCGGCCAGCTCCCTTCTCTCCCCCTTGCGGGGAGAGATGCCCGGCAGGGCAGAGTGGGGGCTGTTCAGCACATTCTACCGTCGGGTTCGTGGCACCACCCCCATCTGTCAGCTCCGCTGACATCTTCCCCGCAAGGGGGAAGACGGGAGCCTGCGGCGCCTCCGAACTTCCATCAACGAGGAGATCCCTAGCAAACCAGCGGGGGGTCATTAGGGCTGAACACGGAGGATGGGACGCATGAACACCCTCATCCTCCGCACCGTCGCCCCCTTCGTCACCGCGCTGATGCTGCTCTTCTCTATCTTCGTCCTGCTGCGCGGCCATAACGAGCCCGGCGGCGGGTTCATCGGCGGCCTGATCGCAGCCTCCGCCCTGGCGCTCTACGGCATCGCCTTCGGTGTCGGCGCCGTGCGCCGGGCGATACGTTTCCATCCGATGGCGATTGCCGGGGCCGGTCTTTTCCTGGCGACGCTTTCCGGCTTCATCTCCATCCTCGCCGGCGTGCCCTTCATGACCGGGCTGTGGGTCTATCCGCATGTGTTCGGCGTCGAAGTGCCGCTCGCCACCGTCATGTCCTTCGATCTCGGTGTATATCTGGTCGTGGTCGGAGCGATCACCTCGATCGCGCTGGCGCTCGAACAGGAGCCGGGGCCGGATTTGGAGAGGGAAGACTGATGGAAACCCTGTTTGCCATCCTGATCGGCATGTTCTTCGCCGCCGCCGTCTATCTCATGCTGTCGAAATATTCGGTGCGCATCCTGCTCGGCGTGGCGCTGCTCGGCAATGCGGTCAATCTCCTGCTGTTCACCGCGGGCAGACTGACCCGTGAAGTGCCGCCGATCATCCCGGCGGGGGTCGATGCATTGCCGTCCGGCACCGCCAATCCGCTGCCGCAGGCGCTGATCCTTACCGCGATTGTCATCTCGTTCTCCTTCTTCGCCTTCCTTCTGGTGCTGACCTATCGCGCCTATCAGGAGCTCGGGACGGACGATACCGACGAGATGCGGGTCGCCGAACCACGCGGCGAAGATCGTCCGCCGATGGGGTATTGATGAGGATTGGTGTGTTTGACATTCATTGGAGCGTGTCCGCCTGCGGCACCCCCCTCTGCCCTGCCGGGCATCTCCCCCACAAGGGGGGAGATTGGCAGGCTGCGCGGTCGCGGCTTCATATCGATCGATCCAAATCTGCTTTTGCGAAGCGGCATGACCGGCAACCATTTTCGCAGCGGTTAATCGGGGCAGGCGATCGGCTCCATCCAATCTCCCCCCTTGAGGGGGAGATGTCCGGCAGGACAGAGGGGGGTATCTCCCGCGCAAACCGCAAATGGGGAACCCCCTAATGGCCACCCCCACCAACCTCTCCGCCGCCTTCACCCTCACCCCGCCGCCGCTTGCCGACTGGCTCGTCATCCTCCCGGTCGCCCTGATGATCGGCCTCGGCGCCGTTCTGATGATGGTCCGCAAGTCGGTCCGCCTGCACGGCGCGATCGCCATCGCCGGGCTTGCAGCCCTCGTCCTCATCGACGCCGGCCTTCTCTGGCGCGTCGCGACGCATGGCCCTGTCACCATGGTCATGGGCCGCTGGCTGCCGCCGTTCGGGATTGCGTTCACCGCCGATCTCTTCGGCGCGGCCATGGCGCTTGCCGCCGCGGTCGTCGCACTGGCCGCCGCCATCTTTGCCTTGCGCGATATCGACGCCTCAGGCCGGCGCTACGGGTTCTATCCATTCCTGATGCTGCTGATGGCAGGCGTTTCCGGCGCCTTCCTGACCGGCGACATCTTCAACCTCTATGTCTGGTTCGAGGTGCTGCTGATCTCGTCCTTCGGCCTGCTGATCCTCGGATCGCAGCCGGAACAGATCGACGGCGCGCTGAAATATGCGGTCCTCAACCTGATCGCCACGACGCTGTTCCTGATCGCCGTCGGTTACCTCTATGCGATCTTCGGCACGCTCAACATGGCCGACATTGCCCGCAAGGCCGTGGCCCTGCGCGATACCGGCCCGCTCACCACGCTGACGGGGCTGTTCATCCTCGCCTTCGCCATGAAGGCCGCCGCCTTCCCGGTGAATTTCTGGCTGCCCGCCTCCTATCACACGCCGCGCATCGTTGTGTCGGCGCTGTTCGGCGGGCTGCTCACCAAGGTCGGCATCTATGCGCTGATGCGGGTGACGGTGATGCTTTTCCCGGTCGAGCGGGAAGCGCTCAGCATCGTCATCGTGGTGATCGCCATCCTGACCATGATGGTCGGCGCGCTCGGTGCGCTGGCGCAGTCGGATATCCGCAAGCTCATCGGTTATCTGGTCATTGCCGGCATCGGCAACATGCTGTCCGGTGTCGCCATCGGCACGCCGGGCGCCGTCAGCGGCGCGATCCTCTACGCGCTGCATTCCATGGTGACCATGACGGCGCTTTATCTGGTGGCCGGCGAGATCGGCCGGCTGGGCGGCGGCTGGTCGCTCGTCCATCTCGGCGGGCTGTTCCGCCGCGCGCCGTCGTTTGCCGGCGTTTCCTTCGTTCTTTTCCTCGCCGCTGCCGGCCTGCCGCCGATCTCCGGTCTGTGGCCGAAAGTGGTGCTGCTCAAGGCCTCGCTCGATATCGGCGCCTGGTGGCTGGCGGCCGCAATCCTGGTCTCGGCGTTCCTGATCACGCTGGCGCTCGCTCGCGTCGTGCTGTTTGCCTATTGGCGGCCGTCACCGCGTGAGATCGAGCCGATGACTGCTGCTGCCGACTGGCGTATCGCCCTGCCGCTGGCGGCACTGACGGCGCTGACGATCTTCTTCGGGCTCTTCCCCGAAACACTGCTCGGCCTGTCCCAGGACGCTGCCACCGGACTTGCCGATCCGACGGCCTATATCCGCTCGGTCTTCCCGCAAGGAGAAGGACAATGATCACCTTTGTCCTGTCGCTCACCTTCGCCTTCGTCTGGGCCGCCATCACCGGCAGCGCGACGCTGCACAATCTGATTCTCGGGTTTGCGCTGGCGACGCTGGCGTTGTGGATCGTCCGCGACGAGATGAGCTGCCGCGGTTATTTCGGCCGGCTCGGCCGCATCTTCTCGCTGCTTTTGCTGTTCTTCAAGGAACTGGCATTGTCGGCCTGGAAAGTCGCCACTCTGGTCGTCCGGCGCGACATGGACCTGAAGCCCGGCATCTTCGCCTATCCGCTCACCGTCACTTCGGATTTCGAGATCACGCTGCTCGCCAACCTGATCACGCTGACCCCCGGCACGCTGTCGGTCGATGTGTCGCCTGATCGTAAAACGCTCTACGTCCACGCCATCGACTGTGCCGATATCGAAGCCACCAAACGCGATATCGCTGACGGTTTCGAGCGCAAGATCATGGAGGCGTTCCGATGACGGGGCTCATCCTCTCCTGGTCCGTCTGGGCGGCGCTGGTCGTGCTGGCGATGGCCTTCCTGCTTACCGTCTGGCGGGTTGTCAAAGGCCCGACGCTGGCGGACCGGGTCGTGGCGCTCGACATGCTGACCGGCATCGTCATCGGCTTCATCGCGCTGATTGCGATCAGAACCGGATTTACGCTTTATATCGACATCGCCATTTCGCTCGGCCTTGTCGGTTTCCTAGCGACGGTGGCGTTTGCCCGCTTCATCCTGTCGCGCGGCAGGCCTGCCCGGCCGAAACCCGCTGAACTGGCCGAGGCGCTGCTGGCGCCCGCCGCCACCCGCAAGAAGAAAACAGATACGAAGCGCAAGGGCGGCACCGGCCCCGCGGTGAGACGAAAGGGCGGCAAATGATCGCGGGGCTTCTTGATCTCCTCACGGCTCTTCTGGTTCTGTCAGGCGCGGCTTTCGCTCTGGTTGCGGCAATCGGTCTCGTCCGGCTTCCGGACCTCTATACCCGTATGCATGCAGCCTCCAAGGCGGGCACGGTCGGCTCCGGGCTTCTGCTTCTCGCCGTGGGCGTCCATTCGGCGGAATTGCCGGTGTTGGCGCGGGCTTTGGCGGGTTTCTTCTTCTTCGTCCTCACCGCGCCGGTATCTGCGCACCTGCTTGCCATGGCAGCTCACAAGGTCGGCTATAGGCTCTGCGAGCAGTCCATACGTGACGACATGAATGATTAAGGGCCGCGAATATAACCTGTGATATGCGAGTTATAACCTTGTCACAATGGCGAAAATCGACGCTTATCCATCAGTAAAGCTGATTTAAGCCCGCAGATTGCTGTATCAAAGGCTGGTAACTGGTAAATTTCGCACTTGGACAATCGGCAAAGCAGTGCTACTTCATTGCAAGTAGAGTGAGATGTTGTTCCCGGATTAAGCGTTCTCTCGTCAATTCGACCACATAGCCTGTTCTTCATACGAAAGAACTGTCCGTGGTTGTGGCAAGAGGAAATTCAACCGGAGACAATGGCTGGTAGATTTTGTCTTTTCTGCGCGAAGCTTAGGGGTAGGCTTCTGTCCACGGACGGCGCGGATAAGGCGGTTTTTTCCGGTTGCTCTGCAGCAGGCAGGTGTCGCGGAGGTCGCGGGCCTGTCCGTCACTTAAACAGGAGACAGGAAATGAATGAAATCGCATTGGGCAAAGGCCAGGATCTGCTGGTAGAACTGACCGCAGATATCGTGGCAGCCTATGTGAGTAATCATGTGGTACCCGTCGGCGATCTTTCGAATTTGATCTCTGACGTGCATTCGGCGCTGAGCAACACCTCCTCGCCGGCTCCGGTCGTAACGGCTGTTGAAAAGCCGAAGCCGCCGGTTCCGATCAAGAAGTCGATCGAAGACGATTACCTGATCTGCCTTGAGGATGGCCAGAAGTTCAAGTCGCTGAAGCGCCACCTGATGACCCACTACAACATGACTCCGGAAGAATATCGCGAAAAGTGGGGCCTGCCGGCCGACTATCCGATGGTCGCTCCGGCCTATGCGGAAGCCCGTTCGCGGCTTGCCAAGGAAATGGGCCTCGGCCAGCGCCGCAAGCGCGGCAAGGCCTGATCGCCAACTCGATCGGCCAGGGCATCGCCACACGCGGTGCCCGGCCGCTCCACGAGGATCGCCTGCGCTCGATCCGCTTGCGGACAGTCTCCGATCGGCCAAGATCGAAGGCATTGCATGAGAGCGGGGCTACCGACCAGAATGCGGACAAGAACCGGGCCGGAATGCCCGGTTTTTCCGTTTTTGCACCAGCCTTCATCGCATCGATCCATAAAAACATGAGGCCTTCCTCGCTTTCTGTCGTCGCTTCTCCTGCATCGGTCTGCCAGGGTGGCGGGGAAGGAATGAGGAAAAAAATCCCATAGGTTTTTTGTCTTCTCGGAAAACCTCCAATCAATTCAGCAAAATATTCCGCATCTGCCGCTTTCCGCGTCCCCGTTCGTCCTCTAGGGTGTATGAATTAATTCCTATTTCATTGAGGAGTTGTCATGCCTTTGGAAAAATCATTGGAGCCGGCCGCGCCCGGTTTGGCATGGCTGGCATTGCCAGAGCCATCGCCGCATATTCCCGCCAGCCTGCCGATCAGGTCCGTCTGCCGCATCGTGCGGCAGATGGTGTCCGAACTCATCCTGCTCCTGGGCGATCGGGTGATGTTGCGGCGCGACCGGCGGCGTTATGCCTGCCAGGTCCGGCAGATCGCCATGTATGTCTGCCATGTGGCGCTGCGCATCTCGCTGAGCGATATCGGCGCGGCGATGGGGCGCGATCGCAGCACCGTCAGCCATGCCTGCCATGTGGTGGAAGACCGCCGCGACGATAGCGCCTTCGACGATTTTGTCGCCGCCGTCGAACGCCTCGTCACCGCCGCCTTCGGCGTCTCGGAGATGTCCGTCCATGACTAAGCCTTCCATGACCGAGACCGTGCCCAAGACCGCATCTTCCAAGAACCCATGTTCCAAAAGTGAGACGCCACCGCTCCGCAAGCATCTGCTTCGCCTCATCCGCCAGCTTTCCCGCGGCGACTGCGCTGTTGGAACGGCGGAAGACGGTCAGCTGCGGCTGACGGGCGCCGAAGAGCGGCTTTATCCCGAAGCGGCAATCACCGAGGCCTGCTCGCGCGGGCTGGCGCGCCGGCACGGACGATCGATTGCAGCCAGCAGCGAGGCGGCGACCTTCCTGCGCCGGGCATTGGTCGAAGGCGAGGAGGCTTTCGTCGAACAGCATGGCGAGGTGGTGGCAACTGCCGAAATGATCGAAGGCACCCGCCAGCCGGTACGCCGCAACCTCGCCGAATCGCCGCTCGGCGCCATCGCCCGGCTCAAGGACCGCGACGGCCACGCCTTCCTGCCGGCCGAAGCGCTGGAGGCCGGCGAACGCCTGCTGTCGGATTTCACCCGCGGCCAGCTGCAGCCGCGCATCACCGCATCCTGGGAGCCAAGGCTTTCGAAGCGGTCGAAGGGCAGCGCCGGCGGTCAGGCTGACCTTGCCGACAGCGCCATGGCCGCCCGCGACCGTTTCGCTGACGCCATGGAGGCGATGGGGCCCGAACTCTCCGGCGTGGCGGCAGATATCTGCTGCTTTTCCAAGGGTCTCGAAACGGTAGAGCGCGAACGCCAATGGCCGGCGCGCTCGGCAAAACTCATGCTGCGCACCGCGCTCATGGCGCTCGCCAGGCATTATGCGCCGCCGCCGGCGAGGGGGAAGCGCAGCCATCATTGGGGCGCGGAGGGGTATCGGCCGGAGATTTGAGGTTTCCCTTCTCCCCATTGGGGAGAAGGTGGCCCGAAGGGCCGGATGAGGGGGCCAAGCCCTGCGATTTCCATGAGGAGAGCCTTTTCCGCGTGGCCCCCTCATCGCCTCGCATCCGCTCGGCACTTCTCCCCGTTGGGGAGAAGGGGGAGGCCGTTCCACTGACTTGCCTCAAAAAGAAACCTAAGCCGCAGCCCTAACCTTCGCCTCTTCCCGGATCCGCTTCACCATCGATCTCAACCCGTTGGCGCGTTGCGAAGACAGGTGCTCCACCAGCCCGATGCGGTCGAAAATCTCGATGGCGTCCGTCGCGGCGATTTCGGAGGCGCGTTTGCCGGAATAGGTGGCGAGCACGATGGCGACGAGGCCGCGGACGATATGGGCGTCGGAATCGCCGTCGAAGGTCATGACGGGATCGGCACCGCCATCATTGTGGCTCACCAGCCAGACCTGGCTGGCGCAGCCCTGCACCTTGTTCTCGGCCGTCTTCTCCGTGTCGGGCAGATCGGGCAGCGCCTTGCCGAGTTCGATGACATAACGATAGCGGTCCTCCCATTCGTCGAGGAAGGCGAAATCGTCGATGATCTGTTCGAGGCTGGCCATGGGAGCTCCGGCGTTTGCTGGGCTCCATATAAGTCTTCATCGGAGGGATAAAAGAAAAAAATGCGCCGTGAGGGGTTTAGTCCTCACGGCGTCAGCGAAAGTGCTGAATTTCAGGCGGGCAGTCCGGCGCCGGGAACCGTGGCTTCGAGAAACCCGGCGCAAGCTTTGAAAATCCTATGGGAGCAGTGCAGGCCTCAGTGGCTCGGGCGCTTCTGCGGGATCGGCACGGTGCCGGTGAAGATCTTGTCGGGCGTCAACGAAGCCTCGGTCGGTTTGGAAGGCATCGGAGCCGGATCCGGATCGGCGATCAGCGCGGTCTCGGTTTCCTTCTTGGCGTCGCCCGGCTTGCCGCCGAACTGCTTGTCGAGCAGTTCGAATGCGACGCGGGCGCCGTCCTTGGCTCTTACACCGAGGGCGGAGAAAGTCTCCGCACCCTTTTCACAGACCTCCGGCTTTTCGGCGCAGATGGCGCTGACATATTGATAGGCTTCGGTCGCGGCGGAAAAGGCATCCGCCACCTGCAGCGCGTTGGCGCCCTGATTCTCTGCGGTCGGATGGGCGCTGAAATAGGAGAGCACCACCAGCACGGCCGCGAACCAGAAACTTCCCTTGATGAGAAACCACATCGTTCTGTCCACCTGTTTTTTCCCGACCGGTTTTGCCGATCGGCCGCCGGGTCTGTGCCGGTCTTGAACATGGTTGTACCGCCCGGAGGCAAAGATGGTTTTGATTCAAACACTCAGGTTTTCGGCAAATTTGTCTAAAATGCGAGATATCTGCATTTGAGACAGGTTTGAGGTGCTTTTGCCACGAACCTGAACTGCATTTTAGCGATCCGTGTTAAGCATAATTGGGGCAGGGTGCCCAAAAGCACAGGCTTTATCGGGTAGCCACATGCCACAGTGGTTAACGAAACAGGAAAAATTGAAGCAATTCCGTCGCTTACCCCCCGTTAACCACGTGCGGAGAAGGTCCCTTCCACCTGTCTCAAACGCGGACTTTGGGGGCTTGGGAGGAGGCTGGACAGGGCCTGTTTTATACTTTCCTTAAGCCGCCGGGGCCTATTGTCGGCTTCCATAAATAAAGATGTCAGCAGGGTTTTGCGTGCGCGTATTGAGTAACATTGCCGGGAAGGCGGTCATGCTGGTCGATGAGACCGCAGCCCGCTGGCTTACCCGCCTTGGAGAAGGCGAGGCGGCCGGTGCCGGTGAAGTCGCGCTCTTCCGCAAGCTCGCATTCGCCTGCTTTGCCGGCCTGGTTCTCGTTCCGCTCGCGCTCGCGTTCATCCTGAAGCCGGCGCTTGCCCTGCCGGTCGGTGCAGCCGTCGTTGTTTCGCTTTTCCTGTTTGCCGTCGCCGGTTCCGCCGCCCTGCCGCGCCGTACCCCGGTTGCCGTAGCGCTGCCGCAGCCGGAAGACGCGCTGTTCGACGCATGCCCCGGCCTTGCCCTGATCCTCGATCCGCAGGGCCATGTGGTGAAGTCCGGCGGCCGCGACCGTCATCTGTTTCCCGCAAGCATGCGCGACGCTGCCGGCGAGCCGCTGGCTGAAGTCATCCATGTGTCCGATCGCATCGGCCTCGTCCAGGCGCTGGATACCCTGCGCCAGGGCGCGTCGAGCGCTGCCGCCGATATCCGCATCGAACGGCCGTTCACCTCGGCCGGCCGGCAGTTCCTGCCGGTGCGCCTCGACATGACCGCATTGCGTGACGGCGAAGGCCGGCTCGCCCATGTTTTTGCCCAGGCACGCGATATCTCTGCGGAAGAAGAGGCCCGCGCCCAGGCCGCCGCCAATCTGTTGGAGGCGAAATCCGCCCACGAGGCCAAGACCCGTTTCCTCGCCGCCGTCAGCCATGAGCTGCGCACTCCGCTCAATGCCATTCTCGGCTTTTCCGACGTGCTCGCCGGCGAATATTTCGGCCGGCTGGAAAACGACCGTCAGCGCGAATATGTCGGCCTGATCCGCCAGTCGGGCGGCCATCTCCTGTCCGTCGTCAACACCATGCTCGACATGTCGAAGATCGAGACCGGCCGTTACGAACTGCTGACCGAACCCTTCATGATCGGCGAGGCGATGGAAGCCTGCCGCGCCATGCTGGATCTCTCGGCCCGCGAAAAAGGCGTCACGCTGACCAGCCGCACCGCCCGCGGCCTTGGCGAAGTGGTCGCCGACCGCCGCGCCGTGCAGCAGATTCTCATCAATCTGGCCGGCAATGCCATCAAGTTCACGCAATCGGGTGGCGTGGTATCGATCGATGCCGTGCTGGATGGCGATAACCTGGTCATGTCGGTCAGCGATACCGGCATCGGTATCGCGCCGGACAAGCTGCAATTCATCGGCCAGCCTTTCATGCAGGTCGAAAATGCCTATACCCGCTCTTACGAAGGCACCGGTCTCGGCCTGTCGCTCGTCAAGGGCCTGGTTGCCTTGCATGGCGGCCGGTTCACGATTACCAGCCGTCCGGGCGAGGGGACGGTGGTGACGATCTCGCTTCCGGCGGACGGTTCCGGCGTCGGCGGCAAACAGGATGACGCCCAGTGGGGCGATGCCCAACGGGGCGATACCAGAGACGGTCTGGAGGAGAAGTTCGAATTCCCGCCGCGGCTGAAGGCAGTCCGGCACATGGCCATGAAGGCACAGGATTTTGTGGATGACCACGCGGAAGCGAAAATCGCCTGACAGGAAAAAACCTGTCAAGCAGCCGGGCATTTTGCCGAGCCTCCTGATGGCCTCGGGGCGAACGGCTGCGCGCCATCCGAAGCCTCTGCTCGGCGTCGCTTTGTTCGGCGTCGTCTTCAGTTTTGTGGCGGCCAATGCGCTCTGGTATCAGCCGGGCGACCATCCGCATCCGTTCCTCGCCACCCGCGATGCCAAGGACCCGAACCAGATCGCCGGTTACCGGCCGATGCGGCGCACGCCTCCGGGCGATGTGACGACCTTCAGGATCGAGCGCGCAGACCCGAACGCGTCGACAGCAAGGCCCGCCGCGGCTCTAGCCCCTGCCGCGCCCCAGACGGCTTCGCCTCAGGCCGCCGCCCCCATGCCGGCTGCGGCACCGGCCCAGCCGCAAATGGCCCAGCCGGCCGCCGCCCCCTATGCACCGGTGCAGCCGGCAGGCGCGCAGGCCGCATCCGCCCAGCCGCAGCAGCCGGTAACGCCCTCTGTCGCGCTGCCGACCCCGCGGCCGCAGGCCGGTGATGCGCCGCGATCTGTTGCCGCCAAGCCGACGCAGCCGATGCCGGCCGTCCAGCCGAAACCGTCCGTCGCTCGCGCCGGCATTGAAGACCCGGTCGCCGCCGCGATCCGCTCCGCCGACCGGACCCGTTATACCCCGCCGGCCGATATCCCGAATACCGGCTCGACACCCGTGCGCCCGGCCGCCATTCCGGTCTCGCAGAAACCGGCAGCGTCCGGCACGGCCGGTCAGGCGACCGATCTCGTGCTGCAGATCCAGCGCGGCCTGTCGAACATCGCCTATGCGGATGTGAGGGTGGATGGTGTTGCCAGCGACCAGACCAAGGCGGCAATCCGCCGTTTCCAGAAACATTACCGCCTGCCGGAAACCGGCGAGCCTGATGTCGCGGTGCTGAAGAAGCTGAAGTCGATCGGCGCGCTCTAAGGCACCGATCGGGCGCCTTTGCCGTTGCCGCCCGATTGGCCGGCGTTATCCTCGGGACGAGCCCGAGGATGCTGTCGAGGGATGGACCTCGCGGTCAGAACACCGCCAGATATTTCAGCAGCGAAATGATGCCGATAATGATGATGATGATCTGTGCGATCTGCTTGGCGCGGCCGTCGATCGGCAGGCGGGCGACGAGATAAAGTACGAGAACGATCACCAGGAAGGTGATCAGAATGCTGATCAACACGGAAGTACCCAAAGGCCCAGCTCCTTTTCATAACGATGCCAAATGCGGCATCATGACGTGAATTATGACAGGACGGCCGAAAGGGAAGAGCGGAGACCACGCACAATTCCATTTTCTCTTCTGGGATCAGTGATTTCGTCTTGCGCCGGTGCTTGTGTCACCGCAGCGTCGCCGCTTCCAGCAGCAGCCGTTTCAGCTCCTCTGCAGGCGCGGCAAGACGCGACTCTGCCACGTGCAGCGCGAGGTCGACGCTGCCGAGCGGCGGCAGGCCGGCGGCCTTCGGATCAAGGATCGAAAGATGCGCGGGCTTTGCTTCGGCAAGACGCGCGGTGATGCCGAGACCGGCGGTGACGGCGGCGAACAGTCCGGCAAGGCTCGGGCTGGAAAACACCTGCCGCCAGGCGATGCCATCTTTTTCCAGTGCATCGGTGGCCGCCCTGCGAAAATCGCAGGGCGGATCGAAGGCGATCATCGGCACTGCCTCCGCCGGGTCGCGGCAAAATCCTTCCGCGCCGATCCAGGCGATCTCCCGCCGCGCGACCACTTCCGCCCGCGGCCTTCCGAGCATTCCCCATGTCAGGGCAAGATCGAGTTCGCCGCGATCGACCGCCTGCGCCATCTCCGCGCCGCGATCCACCCGCGCCTCGACCCGGACTTTCGGATGCAGGCGGGCAAACTGCCCCAGCAGGCCGGGCAGCCATGTTTCGGCAAAATCCTGCGGCACGCCGATCCGCAGCCAGCCCTCCAGCTTCGCGACGCTGCGCACGGCGGCACGGGCCTCGTCATTGAGCTCCAGGATACGGCGGGCGTAACCGAGCAGGATCTCGCCCGCCTCGGTCGCCACCAGCCCGCGCCCCTGCTTGGCGACCAGCTCCTCGCCCACCTGCTCCTCGAGCTTTTTCAGTTGCAGGCTGATGGCCGACGGCGAACGGCCGAGCCGGTCGGCGGCTCGCGCAAAACTGCCGAGCTCCATGCCGAGCGCGAAACTGCGCAACAGGTCGATATCGAGATTGACGGGCAGCATGATCGTTGAGTTTTACAAAACTGATGATGATTGATTTCGCGATTTTCAAAATGATTGTGGCGGCAGATGATGCAGGCGTCAACCGAAATCCGAGTTCACCGAACTCGCAAAGGAGATCCGAAAATGCCCTTCGTTCATATCACGATCGCCGGCACCAACCTGAAGCCGGAAGCCAGAAACCGCCTGCAGCAGGAGGCGACCACCCTGATGCACACGATCATGCGCAAGCGCCGCGAAGTGACCGCTGTGCTGGTCGAGGAGGTCGATATTTCCGGCTTGACGGTCGGCGGCGAGCCGCTTTCCGTTGCGGCCCATGTCGAGGCCAATGTAACGCTCGGCACCAACACCGCGGAAGAGAAGGAGGGTTTCATCCACGCCATGGATGCGGTCCTCAAGGACACCCTCGGCCGGGAGCTTTCGGCCGCGACCTATATCATCGTCCGCGAAGTCGTCGCAGATGCCTGGGGTTTCGACGGTGTGACCCAGGAATATCGGCGCATCAAGGCGTTGGCAGCCTGAGCGTCGACTCGACTTCGGGCCCGGAGCGGCATCGCGCCGGCATTTGCCGCTCCGCCCCATGGAAAATTTGCTGCACCGCCATATCTTTCTTTCCGAAAGGGTGTTTCGGGGGCAGGGGTGATGAGACGGCTTTGGTGCCTTTTCTGGCTGGTGGCGGCGCAGATCGCGCTTGCGAGCACGTTGGCTTTCTCCGGGCAGACGGGCGATAGAGGCAGCCTTCCCGGCTTGCCGCGCCAGGAATTGTTTTCCGTCGCAAGCGACATCCCCGAAGGTTTCGAGCGCCGCGAGGTCAAGGCTGGCGGCACGGGTTTTGATTTTTCCACCATTCTGCCGCATGGCAGCAATCTGGTGGAAGGTCAGCCGCAGCCACGCACCGGGGTGTCGGCGCTGATATATGTGCCGATGAGGGTCACGATCAGCATCCGCCACATCGAATTCGATGCCTATGCGGATGCGATCGCCATCGCCCGCGCCTATATGCGCCTGACCTATGACAAGGTGTCCGACGGGTTCCCGATCGAGGAAGGTGCGGTGCCGGAAAGCAATCCCGCCTTCGCGCTTGTCGCGGCCGGCAGGATACGTGATGACGGCAGCTATACCCGCCTGGCGCGGGGCGCCGTCATCTCCCGCGGAGATCATGCGATCGCCGTCGTTGCAGAGTTCGATTATGCCGATTACGCCGACCTGAAGCCGATGCTGTCGCGCCTGTTCGGCGGCATCCGGATGCAAGAGGACATGTCCGCCCGCGACCAGATCCGCATCGTCAGCACCGAGGATGGCGGAAGGGTCGCGATCCCGAAGCGCTGGCAGGTGGATATGCTGCCGGACCCGCAAGGGGGCCAGACCGGCTTCCGCCTGACCATGAACGGCGCCGGTTACCCGGAATTTCAGGTGAGCCGCCTCGACCTCAGCATGGAGGAGGCACGCCAGCATGCCGATCGGCTGATGGACGAGACGATCGCCCGTTTCAAGGCCGGCAGCGGTGTTAAACTCTCGGGCGAGAGCAAGCGCATCATGACGCCGCGCGAGGCGCCGGGCATCGCGCTCTACCAGCTGACGCAGCGCTGGGTCGCCACCGAACAGGACTGGCCGATGATCACCGTTTTGCAGGTGATGCGCGGCGTCGACGGCCGTATCTGGCAATCGTTCGAAACGTCGCCCGACCAGAGCCGCTACACGAAGTCCGGCGATACGGCCTTCAATGCGCAGATGTTCAACTGGTCCGTCGCCAGCGCTTCGGTCGCCGCGGCCATCGGCCAGTCGATCTTCCGCGGGCCGGAAGCCTTTCTGGACAATCATTCGGTCCGCAATGTCGGCCATTGAGTTCACATTGCTCCGGGGCCCGAAGCGCCGTAAGGAAAGGCCATGCGCCTCAAATCCGATATCTTCGTCTCCGCCCTGATCCGCCGCGTCTTCGGCCAGGGTGGCTTTGCCGCCGTGGAAAAGAAGGGCGCGGAAGAGGCCGGCGCCATCTTCATCCGCCAGCGGTTCCGCGACGGGCTGGAAACGCTCTATGCGCCGGCGCCGCAGAATTTTTTCGGCGAGGATGACGGACAGCGGAAATTCGAGGTGCGGGCGGAAAAGGTTGAGGCCGGGGCGCTCGGCGATCTCCTGGCCCGCGAACTGCGCTTCGATCCCGATCTCTGGCTGGTCGAGCTGGAAACGGACGACGCCGCCAGCCTTCTGGATCTGGTCAAGCCTGCCGACTAGGCCCGAAGGCGGGGAAGCGGATGCGAGGCATCGGGGCGGGATCGCCTGGGTGGCGGTGCGGGTAACGACCGGATGGAGGGCGAGGGCGGGAACGACCGGTTGACCGGCGGTCTCGGCGCCGACCAGCTTTTCTAAGGCGTGCAGCCAAGCCGCGCGCCTCGCGGCAAATCCGGCAGGATCCGGATCACCGAACCCGGTAAATCCCCTGGACCGGCCGGCGGGCGCTCGCCGTCGTGCGGATCACCCGCGGTGAGGCCGGCTGGCCGTTCTGCGCGGCTTCCGCTGCCGGTTGGTGCTGCGGCTGGGCATAAGTATAGCTGTCGGCCCGGCGCCAGGCCTCCACCCGCTTGCCGCACTCGTCCTCATCCAGCTGGGCGAAGAGGATTTCGGCGCGCGAGACACCTTTGGTTTCGGCGCGAAGATGATCGTAAAGCCGCTCCAGCACGAAGACCGCATCGTCCGGGTGCATGGCAAGACCCTTCAGCGTCGTGGCGAGCTGCTGGCCTGAAATGTCGAGCAGGATGCGCTCCGACAGCCAGTGGCTGGCGGAAAGCGTATCGGCCAGCGTCGTGGCGAACAGGCCGGTCTCGCGGTTGCGGGCAAACCGCACCAGCAGGGCCTCCTGGATCGGCGAAAGATTGCGCAGGCCGAGCCGGTCGTCCGCCGGCCGGTCGATATGGCCGGCGAGCGATTTGATGCGGCTGCGCAGCATGTCCTCGCGTGCAAGCCGCTCGGCCTCGTCGATCATCGCCTGGGTCGGCGCGAGCGGAAAAGCTTCCTCGACGGCTTCCTCGATCTCGATGACCTCTTCGCGCCGCATCGTGCGGTCGTGGCGAAGGCCGACCAGGGCATCGATGACGGTCGGCGACAGAGCTTCGCGACGCACGATGGCACGCGCATGCGCTTCCCCTTGCGTGCGGGCGATGGCGATCAGGGCGTCGTCGGAAAGGCAGTTCGAGCCGATCAGGAAGGGTGCCGAAATGCTGATCGGCTGGCTGGCGATGAAGAAGGCCACCGCCGGCGGGATCGTCTCGCATTGAGACAAAGCGGCGACGGCATCGCGGCGGGCCTGTTCGGTCGAGGCCGAGAAGAGAGGGGCGAAAAGCTCGGCGAACTGTCGAAGTTCCGACCGCGACGGATGCGGCAGACTTTCGAAGCTCGTCACGGTGGCCATCAGCACCACATCCTTCTTACGCATGGCCTGGGGCCTTTCAAGGTCTCGAAACTCGTTCGTCACGGGCAAACTCACTTAAAACGCAATACAATCCGGAGTGCCGAACGCCGATCAGGCTTGGCCTGCAGAACAGGCGCGCCTGGCGTCCTCATCGTAACCTTTCCTGGGGAACTCCCGGCGGCGCACTGCTCACGAAGCCGTGATGATCGGCCCGTCAGCGGGCGCCTTGGTTTAACCGGATGCTAACGCTTTAAGGGTTAACGGTCGGTGAAAGCGGATCGTTTTGATACGTCTGTCATTTTTTGGAGTTCTGGTGTGTTTTGCCGGGAATCGCAGGTGTTTCGTACCCCGGTGTGACTGTGGTGAACCAAAGTTCGGCTTCTGCGTTTTTGCCACGGACAACAGACATACACCGGTCGCAAGTCCTATATTAGCATTAAGACATTATTAACGATGCTCTGGCTGAATATGTCGCAGTAACCGGTTGGTATTGCCGGGTTTTCAAGTTCAGGATGGCGGAAGACCAGAAATGGAATTCGAGCCATCCCATTCCGGCCGGTCCTGGCGGAACCCGGCCGCGGAAATGCCGCATGTCGCAGCTCGCTTCCCGTCGGAAGCGGCTGCGCGAGAAAGGCGCAGATGCCCGGGTGGTTCCGGGAAGCGCCAAGCCCTCAACAGGGAGGGCAGGGTGAGATCGGTCCGTCTTCATCCGTCTCGAATTCTGGAAACGGAGACGAGCATGGCAGAGATCGTAGTTTTGAATAAATGGCGCGCCGACAAACCGCGCCGCCCGCAGATCCGCATCGGCGAAATCGAAGACGCCGGCCAGGTTGGCCAGGTCGTGCTCTTCACCGGCGTGCGTTACGAACGGTTCGACGACCGCACCGACCGCAAGGCGGAAAACCACGCGGTCTGCGCCGAATAGTTTCGTCCGTCAGAACCGGCTTCTGGAACGCGCTTCGAAAGGCGCGCAGATGGCGCCGGAGAGGAATTGCGACGCAATCTCCGCAAAGCTTTTCTGCGGGGCGAGACTTCTCAGCACGACATATCCTTCCGCCTGCCGCGTCTCGAACAGGATCGACTGGGAGATCACCGGGGGCAGGGCCTTCCTGAGCGTCGTCAGCTGAACCGGCGTCGCGATCACCAGATCCAGCACGCCGCCCGCCGACGTCCGGTCGTTGATGCTGAACATTTCATTCGAAGACTGATCGTAGATCGCCAGCGACCAGAAAGGCACGCCGCCGTTTGCCGCCGTCAGCCGTACCGGCCGTTCGCTGACATCGAAGGCGCAGACCGCCATGTCGACGAACGGATCGTCCTTCGAAAGGCCTGCCGCATCCGGCTTTTCGCCGAGCGGGTAGAAACGATGGATTTCCCCCTCCGCAAGCACCCGCGTATAGGCGTCCCGTTCGCTGAAATCCGGCAGCGCCAGCACGATGACGAGATGCAGCAGTGCTGCGCCGATCAGGCCGGTCACCACCGCGAAAAACACCTGAAACAGGAATTTACGCATTGCCGCACCCGGTGCGTTCGATGCGCGGCATGGTGAGATCGATCAGGCCTGAACTGCCGGCGGTCGGTGTGTCGAGAAGCGTCAGCGTCAGCCGGAAATTGCCCTCGGCCGGAACCGCGAGCCAGTTACCGGGCCTGGCGGAGGCGGAAAGCGCGATATCGAAATTGCCGTCTTTGTCCCGAAGAATGATGCGGGAATTGAGCGCGGTCGGCAGGTCGGACTGGATCGAGGGTGCCGGAGCGCCGGGTGCAGCCGCAAACAGCGTCCAGAACCGCGCCGGCGGCGTGTGGCCTGTGATGCGATAGGAGCAGCCGCCCGCCAGCCGCGCGCCTGTCTCGTCGACATTGGCGGTAAAGGTCAGGCCCTCGGCGCTCGCATAAAGCAGCTTGCCGGCATTGGCTCGGTGCGATTTCGCATAAGGATCCGCCTTGTCCGTCTGCGCTTCGGGAAACGCCTCCCAGGCCCCGAGCTTGATGGCCCCGAAGCCCACCGTCGCATCAAGCGCAAGGATCGTCGACCAGACACCGCCGCCAAAGGCGATGACCAGCGCAACCGCGATGAGGAAGGGAACACGAAACACGGGTTTGATTTGGCCCTTGGAAGCTTTGCCAAAGGGTTAGCATTGATTCCGATGATGGGGAATGGGCAAGGGGCGTTTTCAGCAGAAGGTTCGGTACACGCGATTTCCAGGGTTTGGTCGTCGCCCGGGATATCGCAATCAAATGCCTTCCGCAGGGCGGAAAAGGGTTCCGCTGCTCCTTCGCGCTTTGCGTCCATCTCGCGGGAATGTCTCTCCAACAGCGTTCTTCGGCTGGCAGTCAGCAAATTTGGCCCCAGCTAAGTCATGGATTTTGCTGGTTGGCGATGGCTTTCCCGCCACCGGGCCTTCACACGGACCGGAGGCCTAATCACAAAGTGTTAATTTAGGCATGTCTTTCCAAGCGGGATGCCCTACTTCCGTTCTCATCACCAATCGGAGGGAATATCCATGAAGGCTATTTTCATTCTCGCAGCGTCGGCCGCCATGACCGCCTCTTCCGTTGCCTATGCAGCCGATGCCGTCGAAGCGATCCCTGCGGCACCCATTGCGGTCGAGCAGCCGGTCGTGTTCACCTGGTCGGGTCCCTATGTCGGTATTCATGGCGGTTACGGCTGGGGGGATGGCGATGCCAGTACGGCCGGTGGGCCTGATTCCGACAATTTCGACGGCGGACGGTTCGGCGGTTTCGTCGGTTACAACTGGCAGTTCTCGAACGGCTTCGTGGCAGGTATCGAAGGTGACCTGAACTACGACTGGAACGAAAACAGCTATGCCGGCGGCATCGACATGCATACCGGTTTCTCCGGCGGCGTTCGCGGCCGCGTCGGTTATGCCTTCGACCGCGCGCTGCTATATGCGGCCGGCGGCTGGACGGCCACCAATATCAGCGTCAATGGCGCCGGTCTCGATGACGACGACACGCTGCATGGCTGGACGGTCGGCGCCGGCCTCGACTATGCCTTTACGGACAATGTCTTCGGCCGCGTCGAATATCGCTACAACGACTACGGCAGCGGCAGTCTCGCTGGCGTCGATACAGACTTCAACCAGCATGTGGTCAATGTCGGGATCGGTGTGAAGTTCTAGCAGCGACCACCCTTCTCCCCCCTTGTGGGGGAGATGTCGCCAGCGGCGACAGAGGGGGGTGGTTCAGCATATTCGACGAAGAGATTGAGGCACCACCCCCATCTGTCAGCTCTGCTGACATCTTCCCCGCAAGGGGGAAGAAGGGAGTGGACCATCAAGGCCGCGCCAGAACCTTGAAGGCGATGAACTGCGTCTTCTGTTCCTTGGAGAAGTTATTGTCCGCCGCAAACACCAGAAGGTCGCTGCCATCGGTGCCCTTGGCGAAGGTGACCGCTTCGATATTGTCCGGCACCAGCCCGATCGCCCGCATGTCGAGCACCTGCGCCTTGCGCAGCGGCGCGACCGCCGCATCGGCATTGGCAAGCGACGGCATGCCGGAAACATCGGTGGCGCCGTCGGTATCGACCATATAGACCTTGATCGAATTGCCGAAGCCTTGCGCAAAGCCGCGTTCGACCACCAGCAGGCGATGATCGTCGAGCGCCAGGATTTCAGACACGCCATTGTCGTTCCAGCCCTTTTCCGGCAGCGGCGCCTGCGGGATCGGCGCGATCGGATAGGCGTACTGGGCTTTGGGCGTGCCGGTTGCGGCATCGTATCGGATCATCCGCGAAAGCGCGCCGCGGGTCAGCGTGGTGATCGGACCATCCTGATTGAGTGCCGATTCGACGGCGATCATCACGTCGCCGTTCGGCATCACCGCCATGCCTTCGAAAGCAAGGTTGTCGCGGATACCGGAAGACTTGTCCGCGACCGGTGCAAACCCCTGCGGCAGGGTGAATTCACGCACGAACATGCCATCCGGCGAAGCGATCCGCACGAAAGGCGGCAGGAGCTGTTTGGCATCGCCTTCGCTCGACCAGATGATGCCGTCGCGGCCGAGGCGGATCGATTCCGGATCGACGAACTTGGCGGCGAAGGGCTCGCCGTTCTTGTCCTTCAGCGTTACCGTCCTCGTCACCTTCACATCGGTTATGCCGGCGGCGGAAGCGTCGATCTGCAGTTCGTAGAAACGGGCCGGCGCCTTTTCGGACCGGTCGTCGGAAATGCCGATGTAACGGCCGGTCGACGCATCGAAGGACAGGCCGGAAATGCCGCCGAACTCGACGCCGTCGAACATCGTGCCGGTCGCAATCGAAAACTCGCCGACCAGCTGCAGGCCGATCGCGGCCTTGCAGTCGCCCAGCGGGCAAGGCGTTGCGACAATGATGCCAGGTTCGACGGCATGGGCGGCCGACGCGAAGAGAAGGCCGAGCGCCGTGGCGCGGGAAAGAATTTTGAACATGGCGGAAAGTCCGATGAGTGAGAAAGCGGCGCGGGAAATCCGGGCGTCCAGAGGATGCCGGCAGCTCATCTCCTGCCATGCGAATTTTGCAGCCATATAACGCCCGGTCATTGTTGCCACCGATTTTTAAAGAAAAAATCGCCCGCATGTCACAGGCGGAAAATCTCGCTCGTCATTGTGTCGTAACCAACCCAATGGAACCGAACCAAAAGGAACCCGGCCATGACCCAGACCAATGCCAAGATCGATATCTTTTCCGCTGCCCCGACGCTGATGAAGAAATGGATGGGCGTTTCCGTCGATGTCGCAGCCAGCCTCGAGCCGAGCCTCATCGAACTCGTCAAGATCCGCTCGTCGCAGATCAACGAATGCGCCAACTGCATCAACATGCACACGGCCGAAGCCCGCCAGAAGGGCGAGACCGAGCAGCGCATCTATCTGCTTTCCGCCTGGCGGGAAGCGCCCTGCTATTCCGATCGCGAGCGCGCCGCGCTAGGCTGGACCGAAGCGCTGACGAAGCTTTCGCAGGGCCACACCCATGCCGGCGCCCGGGAAGCGCTGGAAGCGGCATTCACGGAGGAGGAACAGGTGAAGCTGACACTGATGATCAACATCATCAACGGATGGAACCGGTTTGCCGTTGGCTTCGGCCTGTGGGCCGGCCCGGCCGCTGCCAAACCGGCCCAGGCCGCCTGATGACGGGGCCCGGCCACGAAGACGCAGCGGCGAGTTTCGATCCGCTGCGCGCGAAACTCGCCCGCGTCGCCTACCGCATGCTCGGTTCTGTGGCCGATGCCGAGGACATGGTGCAGGAGGCCTTCATCCGCTGGATGAAGGCCGACCGTGCCCAGGTCCGCGAGCCGGAAGCCTTTCTGCGCAGCACGGTGACGCGGCTCTGCCTCGACCAGCTCAAATCGGCGCGGCGCCAGCGGGAAACCTATATCGGCCCCTGGCTGCCCGATCCGGTGGTCGAGGAGGAAGAGGAGCCGGAAGACGTCACCCTGCCGCTGATGCTGGCGCTGGAACGCCTCTCGCCGCTGGAACGCGCCGCCTTCCTGCTGCATGACGTGTTCGGCCTCGGCTTCGACGAGATTGCTACGACCATCGAGCGCGATGCGGCGGCCTGCCGGCAGCTGGCGGCGCGGGCGCGCAGCCATGTGCGCGAGGCGCGATCGCGGTTCCAGGTGGACAAGCAGCACGGTCTCGAACTGGCGCAGGCGTTTTTCGCCGCCTCGCGCAGCGGCGACATGAAGGCGCTCGGCGCCATGCTGGCCGCCGATGTCACCGTCCATTCCGATGGCGGCGGCAAGCGCCCGGCAGCACTGGAACCGATCATCGGTTTCGAGGCGGTCATGAAGGTGCAGACCTATCTCGCCGAACATTTCCGCAAACTCGGTTCGACGCTTCTGCGCGCCGGTTTCATCAACGGCCTTCCGGGTTTCATCACCCGCGAGGCCGATGGCGAGATCCAGACGACGGCGCTCGATATCGTCGACGGCAAGGTCGCGGCGATCTATGTGATGCGCAACCCGGACAAGCTGAAGCATTTGAATTGAATGAGTTAGGCGCCACGAATAGTGGCGCCTACGCTTTCCCCGCGTTGTTCACGAAATCCAGTATCAGCGCGGCCGCCTGAGCGGCATGCGTCTCCAGCAGGAAATGGCCGCCGTCGAAGACATGCGCCTCCATCCGCGGCAGTGCCTGCATCCAGGACAGCACTTCGGGAAAATCGAAGAAGACGTCATGCCGTCCCCACAGCATCAATGACGGTGGCTGGTGCTCGGCGAGCCAGGTGGCGATCGCGTCGAACCGGCCGGCATAATTGCCGTAGTCGGCGATCAGCGCCCGGTGCATATCCTTCCGGCCCGGCAGGCACATGACCCGCCAATCCTCTTCCCAGATTTCCGATGAAATCCGCGCCGCCACCTCGGGCGGCACTCCGGCGATATACTGGTCCCGCGTACCTTCGAATGTCAGGTGCGCGGTGGCGGCAGCCTCGTTTTCCGGGCTTGGGTCGCTCCAATAGGCAATGGTTCCGGCCCAGCCCGGGCCGAATCCCGTCCGGTGAGCATTGGCGTTCTGGACGACCAGGCCCAGAACCTTTTCCGGCGCCTGCATGGCGACGTGGAAACCGACCGGCGCGCCGAAATCGTGGAGATAGATGAAACGCGGCCCGATATTCAGGTGCTCCAGCAGTTTTAGGATTGCCTCCCCATAGGCCTCGAAGGATGTGGCGGGGAGAACATCCGATTGGCCGAAACCCGGCAGGTCGGGCGCGACGACATAGGCCACACGGGACAGTTCCGGCATGACGTCGCGAAAGGTCTGCGACGAACTCGGGAAACCGTGCAGGAGCAAGATGGCGGGCAGGGAGACATCGCCTGCCGTCACGTAGGACAGCTCGCTATTGCCCGACAGGCGAAATCGCCGGCGATCGGCTGCGGGCATCGCTGGTTCTCCTCGTTGGTCGCATGGATCGTCCGCAGTTTCGAATGCGTGCGCCGGGGCAAGGTTCCGATCGGTTGGTTATTGCCCCCGTGATCACGGCTCGACCCATCGAGCCGATCAGACCCAAATCATGTGGCTACAGCAGCCGACCGCTCCCGTTAACCCTCGGTAAACCAAACCTTCGTTGAGCGGCTTCCGCTCCCCGTTATTGTTATCTAGGGTTGCAATATATCAAGCGGGAGAAAACAACCGTGAAGTTTATATTTATCGTATGCTTGGGTATCTGTTTCAGCGTGACGGCCATGATCATTCTCGGCGGCCTTCGCGTCGTCGTGGTGCCGGCGGTCTCGTTTTCCACGGCACCGGCCACGCTCGTTGTCTTCAACGCGCCGGAATATCATTACATCGACAGTCCGGTCGCCGCTTGCGCGCGAAAACCCTTCGCAGCGGAAGATTGCGAGAAGGTTGCCGCCTACGACCTTTTGCGCAACACGGTCATCCACCTTCCTTTCAGCCCGTGGCTGCACGACTTCGCGCTGTCACGATCTCCGAACAGTGTTTTGAAGGATGCGGTGCTGCGCGGCTAACGGCGGGGCCAGGGACCTTAGCCGGCGAGCTTTTCCGGCGAATACCCGGCCTCGCGGATCGCCTCTTCTGCCTTGGCAGCGTCGCCCTCGACGGTGACCTTATGAGCGGCAAGATCGATCGAAACGACGGCGCCGGGAAGCGCGTCGACGAGCGCGCCGCGGACGGTCTTTTCGCAATGGCCGCAGGTCATGTCGGGAACGGTGAAAATGGCAGTCATCGGGAATCTCCGTATTCGTTCAGCATTTTGTGCACCTTCCCATAGGGGGAAGGTCAAGTCCGCATTTATGGGACCAGAGCCGCAATGCGGCAGTCAGGCATGATGTTTCGCTTTCGTGCTCTTGCCCGATGCGGAGCTATCGCCCGCCAGATCATCGAGGATCGGGCAATTCGGCCGGTTGTCGCCGCCGCAGCAATGGGCGAGGTGTTTCAGCGTCTTCACCATGCCCTGCATTTCGGCGATACGGCGTTCGAGGTCGGAGATGTGGCTGGTGGCGACCTCCTTGACTGCGGCGCTTGTGCGTTCCTTGTCCTGCCAGAGTTTTAGCAGGGTCTCGGTCTCCTCCAGCGAGAAGCCGAGAGAGCGGGCGCGTTTGATGAAGCGCAGCACATGCACTTCCTCGTCGCCATAGACCCGGTAATTGTTGCCGGTGCGGCCCATCGGGCGGATCAGGCCGATTTCCTCGTAATAACGGATCATCTTGGCCGAAACGCCGGAAGCGTCGGATGCCTGGCCGATATTCATTGTGTTTCTCCTGCTTTTACCGTCTTCAACCGCAGCGCATTGCCGAGCACGAAGACGCTGGACAAAGCCATGGCGCCGGCGCCGATCATTGGCGAGAGCAGCCAGCCGAAAGCGGGATAAAGCGCGCCGGCCGCCACCGGGATCAGCGCCACATTGTAACCAAAGGCCCAGAACAGGTTCTGCCTGATATTCTTCATCGTCGCGCGGCTGATGGCGATGGCGGAGACCGCACCGGTCAATTCGCCGCCGACCAGAACCACGTCGGCGCTCTCGATCGCCACATCCGTGCCGGTGCCGATCGCGATGCCGATATCGGCCTCGGCGAGTGCCGGCGCATCGTTGATGCCGTCGCCGACAAAGGCGAGCTTGCGGGAGACATTGGCCGCGCGGGTAGCCCCTCCACCTTGTGGGGAGGGGTTGGGGAGGGGATCTTTCTGTTGGAAGAAGACCCCTCCCGCCTGCCGGCCACCCTCCCCACAAGGGGGAGGGTTAAGCTTGCAGTGGGTGTTTTGCCTCAACTCCTGTATCGCCTGCACCTTGCCCTCCGGCAGCACTTCCGCGACAACCCGCGTGATCCCCACCTGCCGGGCGATTGCCTCTGCGGTGCGGCGGTTGTCGCCCGTCACCATGGCGACCTCGATGCCCATGGCCTGCAGCGCCCGGATAGCCTCGCGGCTCGACGGTTTCAGCGGATCTGCGACGGCGATCGCGGCAGCCACTTTCCCATCGATCGCGGCATAGAGCGGCGTCTTGCCCTCGTCGCCCAGCCGGGCGGCGGCATGGGCAAAGCCTTGAACGGAAAGACTGAGCTTTTCCATGAAGCGGTCGGCGCCGACGGCCACGTCATGGCCTTCGACCTTGGCGCGGATGCCGTAACCGGTAACGGATTCGAAGCTTTCGGCCTTGGGCACGACAAAACCTTTCGCCTCGGCCGCCTTGACGATCGCCTCGGCGATCGGGTGTTCCGACTGCGCCTCGACGCTTGCCACCAGTTTCAGCACCTCATCCTCGGCAAAACCGTCCGCCGTGATCAGATCGGTCAGTTCCGGCCGGCCTCTGGTGACGGTGCCGGTCTTGTCGACGACCACCAGATCCACGTCGCGTAACTCCTGCAGTGCTTCGCCCTTGCGGAACAGCACGCCGAGCTCCGCTGCGCGCCCACCACCGACGACGATCGAGGTCGGCACGGCAAGCCCCATGGCACAGGGGCAGGCGATGATCAGCACCGCTACGGCATTGATCAGCGCATGGGTCAGCGCCGGTTCCGGGCCCAGGAAGAACCAGAGGGCAAAGGTGAGTACGGCCAGCGCGATCACCGCCGGCACGAACCAGGCGGTTACCCGGTCGACCAGCGACTGGATCGGCAGTTTTGCCCCTTGCGCCTGCTCGACCATGCGGATGATGCCGGCAAGCATCGTGTCACGGCCGACCTTTTCGGCACGAAAACGGAAGGAGCCGGTCCTGTTGATCGTGCCGCCGATCACCGTGCTGCCGGCTTTCTTTTCGACCGGCAGCGGCTCGCCCGAAATCATCGCTTCGTCGATATTCGACGCGCCGTCGATCACCGTACCGTCGACCGGAACACGCTCGCCGGGGCGGATGACGATGACGTCGCCGACCAGCACTTCGGCGGCCGGGATGTCGATCAGCATGCCGCCGCGTTCGACACGGGCGGTCTTGGCCTGCAGGCCGGCGAGCTTTTCGATAGCCGCGCCGGTGCGGCCCGAAGCGCGGGCTTCCAGCAGGCGGCCGAACAGGATCAGCGTGACGATGACGGAAGCCGCCTCGTAATAGACGAAACGGGCGGTTTCCGGCAGCAGGCCGGGCGCGAAAGTGGTCACCAGCGAATAACCGTAGGCCGCCAGCACGCCGACCGCGACCAGCGAATTCATCTCCGGGGCACCGCGCAGCAGCGCCGGCAATCCGAGCCGCAGGAAACGCAAACCCGGCCAGAAGATCACCGCCGTCGCCAGTGCGAAATAGAGATAATGGAGGTTCCGCGTGTCGATGATGCCCATCAGCCAGTGATGGAAGGGCTCGTAGACGTGACCGGTCATTTCCAGCACGAACAGCGGCAGGGTCAGCACGAAGGCGATGGCGAGATCGCGCTTCAGCGCGGCTTCCTCGCCGTGGTGAATATGGGCGTGATCGTGGCCGCCGGCATGCGGGGCCGAATGGTCTTGGCCCTGATGCGCGGAATGGTCGTGGTGGTGCGCATGCCCCGCATGCGGATCGGCGGCCGGCAGCATTCCGGCCTCGCGCATGGCGTGATCCATGGCGCCCGGCGGGATTTCGTAGCCCACCTTGCCGATCGCCTTTTCAAGCTCGTCCGGCGAAAAGCCCTCGGCGGATTCGACGGTGAGCTTCTTCGTCGCGAAATTCACCGCACTCCTGTCTATACCGGCGACCTTGGCAGCGGCGTTTTCCACGCGGCGGACACAGGATGCGCAGGTCATGCCCTCGACGGGAATGGTGAAATGTTCGGCGGGACGTAAGGATTTGACGATCTGGTTCATGGCAGTCTCACGGGAACGAAATCTGTTTCCCGCCCTATGTGGAGCTTCCCATCATGGGAAGGTCAAGGGGCGCCATGAAGAATGTTGGAAAGATACGAACGAGAGGGGCTAGAGGCGGAGCGATCTCTCACCAAGGGCACCCATGCAGGTTACATCGCCCCGGATACAGCCCCAAAACTCGGCGCCGCCAGGCCTGAAAGCAGCAACACCAGTTCCGCTTGCCGCGTCGTGCCGGTCTTCTGCATGATCTTCTTCAGATGCGAACGGGCGGTTTCCAGTGAGATGCCGAGGGTTGCCGCGATCATTTCCGGCGTCTGGGCGATCGCCACCGCGCGGGCGACGCGGGCTTCGGCGGGGGTGAGGTCGAAGAGGCCGCACAGGACGCGCATGTCCGGCGGACCGAGCTGGCCGACTTGGGTGACGGCAAGGACCGCCATCGAACGCGAGAAGACGTCGCGGGCGGCGCGGCGGATCGGCAGGAGATGCAGGATCAGCGCCGGAGCGCCATCCCGCGGCAGCATGGGCAGCGACTGGACAGTCGGCGTAGCCTGCGCCCGGTAGCGCTCGACCGCTTCCTCCAGCAGAAGATTGGCGCCCCGACCTTCCAGAACCAGCCGGTCGCCGGCGCCGGTGCGGATGCGCGGGCTCAGCTCCTCGATCTCGGCATTCATCGCGATTGCCTGGCCGTTGTCACCGATCACCGCCGCCGGAAGCCCGAGCAGGGCCAGCGTCTGCGTGATCGATCTTGCCTCGTTGAAAGCGAGCCGCGAAGAAATATAGGCGGCGCGGGCGAGATCGGGTTTCAGGCCATCGAGCTGCGCCATCTGCTCGTCGGAAAAATGGCTCATCTCGCGCGAACGCATCAGCGCGACGATGATCGTATGCCCGGTCGGTTCCTGAAAACCGCAGCCGGCCTCCCATTCCATGCCCGCCGGCCGGATGAATTCCCGCAGGATGACGTCGTTTTCGCGCTCTTCCTTCGTCAGGAAGTCGATATCGCGCGCAAACGAGAAGGGGAATTTTTCAAGCGCCCGCTGCGGCCGGATGTTCTGGAACCGCAATTCGCTCTGGGAGAATTTCGCATAGGCATCGTCGATATTTCTGCTCGCGACATAACGATGCGTGCCGGCCGGATCGACCGTGAAGATCGCAGCGGTCGAGGAGCCGACGTGAGACGCCAGACGCTCACAGGCCTCAGTCCACAATTCGGGAACAAGGGCCGCCTCGTAGAGGCTGTCTGCCAGTGTGCCTTCTGCCTTCATCGAGCTACCACGGGCCTACCGAAATCTGGATTGCGTTGGTATTGTTATATGCACCGATTACATGCGTATATTCAAAAAAAGCAATCCAGACACGAATTGTTCCTCAAATCGTGTTTAACGGCAATGGTTTTTCACGCAGTGGGCGCATAGCCTTCAATAGGGCAACCTTATTCTCGCGTCAGGCCTTTTCGCCGACAGTCAGCGGCCAGTCGACGAGATAGTCCTCGAAATCCTCGACATCGACTTCCGTCTCGCTGACGGTGCGGCCCTGTGCGGAAATGCCGGCCTGGTGGACGGTTTCCGGATCGCCGGACACCAGCGGGTGCCACCAGTAAAGATCCTCGCCGTCGCGCACCAGCCGATAGCCGCAAGTGGGCGGTAGCCAGGTGATTTCCGCGACCGTCTTCGGCGTCAGCTGGATACAGTCGGGCACCGTCGCCTGACGGTTTTCGTAATCGACGCAACGACAGCTTTCACCGTCGAGCAGGCGACAGGCAACAGAGGTGAAGGCCACTTCGCCGGTGTCCCAGTCTTCCAGCTTGTTGAGACAACAAAGGCCGCAGCCGTCGCACAGGCTTTCCCATTCCTGCTGGTTCAGCTCGCTCAACTGCTTGGTCTTCCAGAAAGGCTGGTCTGTCATTGCCCTCGTCATCATGGCTTCTTCATCAATCGGGCATCACATTTGCGGCGGTATGGAACAATAGGACCGAAATGCCCTTTACCCTGTTGCGATTTCGCTATCGCGCATAAACCATTTGTCAGCTATTGCTGAATAACGGTGAGAGGCCCATGCCTTTGATCCCTCCCGGGGACGGCGTCAAGCTCAACTCATCGAAAAATGGCGGGGAGACGAAGGTGCAGGACGTGCCGCAAGGGGATTCCCCAAACGTGCAAAAGCCATCCGGTGATGTGCCGCGCAAAAAGCGCCATACCTTCCTGCGTATCGATTCCTGGATCGATTCCACCGTCTGGAATCTCGGTTTCAAGCTCGGCGAAATCTGGGAAGAGATCACCATCTTCTTCCGGCGTTTTCGCGTGCGCGGCTGGACCCGTATCGGCTTTGAACTGGCCGGCGAGGCGATGACGCTTGGCACGGCCGGGTTCGTGGTGCTTCTGGCGCTCGCCCAGCCGGCCTTCGAGGAAACCCACGAGGACTGGCGCAATCGCGGCGATTTCGCCGTCACCTTCCTCGACCGTTACGGCAACACGATCGGCCATCGCGGCATCATTCATGAAGACTCCATGCCGATCGACGAATTGCCGGACAGCCTGATCAAGGCGGTGCTGGCGACCGAAGACCGGCGTTTCTTTGACCATTGGGGCATCGATTTCATCGGTCTCGGCCGCGCCATGAGCGAAAACGCCAAGGCCGGCGGCGTCGTGCAGGGCGGCTCGACGCTGACCCAGCAGCTTGCCAAGAACCTGTTCCTGACCAACGAACGGTCGATCGAGCGCAAGATCAAGGAAGCCTTCCTGGCGCTGTGGCTGGAAGCCAATCTTTCCAAGAAGGAAATCCTGTCGCTCTATCTCGACCGCGCCTATATGGGCGGCGGCACGTTCGGGGCGGCGGCCGCTTCGCAATTCTATTTCGGCAAGAACATTACCGAGGTGAACCTCGCCGAAAGCGCCATGCTGGCCGGCCTGTTCAAGGCGCCGGCGAAATATGCGCCGCATGTCAACCTGCCGGCGGCGCGAGGCCGCGCCAACGAAGTTCTCTCCAACCTCGTGCAGAGCGGGCTGATGAGCGAGGGCCAGGTGATCGCGGCCCGCCGCAACCCGGCAACCGTCGTCGACCGCGCCGAGGCCAAGGCACCGGACTTCTTCCTCGACTGGGCCTTCGACGAGGTGCAGCGGCTGGCCCAGGCGGGCAGATTCAAGGAACGCTCGCTGGTCGTGCGCACCACGGTCGATATGGGACTGCAGCAGGCCGCCGATGCCGCGATGGAATCGAGCCTGCGCGAATATGGCGACAGCTACAAGGTCAAGCAGGGCGCCATGGTGACGATCGAAAATGGCGGTGCCGTGCGCGCCATGGTCGGCGGCCGGGACTATGGCGAAAGCCAGTTCAATCGCGCCACCAGAGCGCTGCGCCAGCCGGGTTCGTCCTTCAAGCTCTACACCTATTCCGCCGCCATGGAGCACGGCTTCAAGCCGGAATCGACGATTTCGGACGCGCCGATCACCTGGAACGGCTGGTCGCCGCAGAACTATGGCCGCTCCTACAAGGGCAAGGTCACGCTGATGAGCGCCATGCAGCAATCGCTGAACACGGTGCCGGTGCGCTTGGCCAAGGAAACGCTCGGCACCGATGTCATCGTCCAGACCGCCAAGGCGTTCGGCGTCGAGACGCCGCTCCGCAAGGACAAGACCATTCCGCTCGGCACCTCGGAAGTCACCGTGCTTGACCAGGCGACCGCCTATGCCGTCATGCCGGCCGGCGGCATGCAGTCGCGCCGCCACGGCATCGAGCAGGTCATGGGGTATGGCGGCGAGGTTCTCTACGATTTCAACCGCGACGAAGCTCCGGCCAAGCGCGTATTGTCCGAGCAGGCGACCTCGTCGATGAACCGCATCCTGTCGACCATTCCCTATCAGGGCACGGCCCGCAAGGCGGCACTCGACGGTGGCATCGTCACAGCCGGCAAGACCGGCACCTCGCAAAGCTATCGAGACGCCTGGTTCATCGGTTTCACCGGCAATTACACGACGGCGGTATGGTTCGGGAACGACGACTTCACCTCGATGAACAACATGACGGGCGGCTCGCTGCCAGCCATGACCTTCAAGACGCTGATGGATTATGCCCACCAGGGCATCGAACTGCGCGCCATTCCCGGCATCGACAACCCGCTGCCGACCGGCGACCACAAGGGCTCGGCGGTGGCCGCCAAGAAGAAGGAAGGCGACCCGACGATTGCCGCACTCGTCCGCCCCCGCTCGTTGTCTGCCGAATCTACCCGCATTCTCAAACAGATCGCCGGCAGACTGAAGGATACCGGCCCGCTTCTGGCGCCGGGCGCCAAGGTGGCCGACGCTTCCATTTCGGGTTCCGCCATACAGGGACCGCCGGTGGCGGGCAAGCAGGGCTCGGTCGTGTTCATGCCGGTGAATGTGGATTTGCGGCGATAGGCCGACGAAAAATCCCTTCACCGAAAGGCTCCCTGCAAACTTCCCGGAACTGCCGTTTTATTTCCAATCCGGCGCTTGACCTCAA
This sequence comes from Neorhizobium populisoli, assembly GCF_019430945.1. Lineage (GTDB taxonomy): Bacteria > Pseudomonadota > Alphaproteobacteria > Rhizobiales > Rhizobiaceae > Neorhizobium > Neorhizobium populisoli. The sequence goes on from NZ_JAHYCB010000002.1 coordinate 612,212, forward strand.
CCGCGCTTGAGCTTGTAGCTTCCCCGACCAGTCAGAGAGTTTGATTTGGAACGGGGATAATTCAACGTGTTTCAGGATGTGAATACCGGCTGGTCGCGGTTGTTGAGCGGGCGCGACGGGCTGATGCTGGGGCTGATTTCAGCGGGCATCGGCCTGCATGCCTTCAACCAGTTTGCGATCGTTGCGGCGCTGCCGCCGGCCGCCGTCGAGATCGGCGGGGCGAACTGGTTTAGCTGGGCCTATACGCTGTATTTCTTAGGGTCAATCGCCGGTGGAACGGGCGCCGCTGCGGTGCGCGACCGGTTTGGCGCCCGCCGCAGCCTGATCCTGTCGGCACTGCTCTTTTCGCTCGGCGGCCTGATGGCGATGGCCGCACCCGCCTTTTCCTGGATCGTTGCCGGACGACTACTGCAGGGCGTGGCGGACGGCCTGATCGTGGCGATCTGCTACAGCCTCATCCCGGCCAATTTCCCTTCGGCGCTGTTGCCGCGCGTCTTTGCGGTGGAAGCGATCGTCTGGGCGGCGGCGGCGATTGCCGGGCCGCTGGCGGGCGGGTTGCTGACCGAAGCCTTCTCCTGGCGGGCGGCGTTTCTCGCCGTGGCGCCTTTCGTCGTGCTGCTGGCGGCTTTTACCTTCTGCGTCGAACCGCGGGTGACGCAGGCCGCACCCACGCCGTTCTCGGCAGCCACCATCGGACTTTGCGTTGCCGCATGTTTCGTCCTGTCGCTCTCGTCCGTTGCCACCGGCGGCGTCATGCAGGCGGCGGCAGTGGCGGTCGGCGCCCTGCTTTTCCTGCCGGCGCTGAAACTCGACGGGCGGATCGGCCCGCGGCTTTTCCCGCATGGCGCCTTCCGGCTGGGCTCGGTGCTTGGCCACGGTTTCTGGGTGCTGTTGCTGATGTCGGCCAGCCATTCGACCGGCAGCGTCTATCTGGCGCTGATGATCGGTTCGGTCTTCGATTTCCGCCCGGCGGTGGTGGGGTATCTCGTGGTGGTGATGGCGATCACCTGGAGCACGGTCGCAGTCTTTGTCAGCCGCGTCACGGTCCTGAAAAACCGGCATGCGCTGATGCGCAGCGGCGCGCTTTTCCAGTTCATCGGTTTTGCGGCGCTCGGGATCGCGCTGCATGCCGGCTCGGTGGCCCTGCTGGTAGCCGGCCAGATGGCGGTGGGAGCCGGTTTCGGCATCGCCTGGGCGGCGATCAACCAGGCCTCGATGGAGGCGGCCGAAACCTCGGAACGCGACCTCGCCAGCGCGCTCCTGCCGACCATCTCGACTGCCGGTTATGCGATCGGCGCGGGCCTTGCCGGCATGATCGCCACGGCGACCGGCCTCGTGCCGGCACTGGAAAGCGGCGATGCGAGCCCGGCGCTCTGGCTCTATGGCGTGGCGGCGGCCGGTGCGCTGATCACCTTCCTGTTCGGTTTCGGGGTGCGGCTGAAAGGCTGAGCCGCAACCGAACGGCATTTTGCTTGTTCGGAGGGGGAGATTCCCCATATTGGGGGAAAGGCCTTCGATGGCTCAAGGAGTGCTCCCCGTGTTTCAGTTCGACAATTCCTATGCCCGCCTGCCGGACCGGTTTTTCGCATCCGTTTATCCCGAGCCGGTGGATGGGCCGAAGCTTCTGAAATTCAATGCGGCGCTGGCGGCCGAACTGGGCGTCGAGGCCGACCTTTCGGACCCAACCCGGCTCGCGGCGACGCTTGCCGGCAATGTCGTGCCGCAGGGGGCGGTGCCGCTCGCCATGGCCTATGCCGGCCACCAGTTCGGCAATTTCGTGCCGCAGCTCGGCGACGGGCGGGCGATCCTGCTCGGCGAAGTGGTCGATAGCAAAGGCCGCCGCCGCGATATCCAGCTGAAGGGCGCCGGCCCGACGCCGTTTTCCCGCCGGGGTGATGGGCGGGCAGCACTTGGCCCGGTCCTGCGCGAATATATCGTGTCCGAAGCCTTCGCCGCCCTCGGCCTGCCGGCAACACGGGCGCTGGCGGCGGTCGCGACCGGCGAACAGGTCTATCGTGAACGGGTGGAGCAGGGCGCCGTGTTCGTGCGCGTCGCGGCAAGCCATGTGCGGGTCGGCACCTTCCAGTTCTTCGCGGCTCGCGGTGACAACGAGGGCGTCAGGACGCTTGCCGACTACGTCATCGACCGCCACTATCCGGAGCTGAAAACCAAGGAAAATCCTTATCTTGCGCTGCTGGACGCGGTGGCCGCACGGCAGGCGGCGCTGATCGCCCGCTGGCTTGGCGTCGGGTTCATCCACGGGGTGATGAACACCGACAATATGACGATTTCCGGCGAAACGATCGATTTCGGCCCCTGCGCCTTTCTCGACGAATACGATCCGATGAAGGTGTTTTCCTCGATCGACCAACAGGGTCGTTATGCCTATCGCAACCAGCCCGGCATCGGCCAGTGGAACATCGCCCGGCTTTCCGAATGCCTGCTGCCGCTGCTCGATGCCGACGAGGACAAGGCGGTGGACGCGGCAAACGGCGTCCTGAAACGCTTCGGCGAAACCTTCCAGGCCGAATGGGTGGCGATCTTCCGGCAGAAGATGGGATTATTTTCCTCTATCGACAAAGACGGTGATCTGATCCAGGCACTGCTTGGCGTCCTGCATGAAGGGCAGGCGGATTTCACGCTCGCCTTCCGGCGACTGGCCGATGCGGCCGAGGGCAGGGACGAGGCGTTTCTCGCTTGTTTTTCGGCTCGGGAAAAGGCGGTGGAGTGGCTCGCCTCCTGGCGTGCGCGGCTGGAGGCCGAAACACAGTCCGGCGCAGAACGCGCCGCGGCGATGCGCGCCGTCAACCCGGCCGTCATCGCCCGCAACCACCGCGTGGAAGAGGCAATCGCCGCCGCCAATTACGGCGACCTGAGCTTTTTCGAACGTCTGATGCAGGCGCTGGAAAAGCCCTATGAGGAAAGGCCGGAATTTGCCGACTACATGACCCCGCCGAAGCCGGAGGAACGGGTGACCCGCACCTTCTGCGGCACGTAACCGGTAACGGTGAAACGCATCAGTCGATTGCGCTCAGTTCGGCACCGCGCGACTTGAGATCGCCGAGAATGCTGAAGCCACCGGCAAGCAGGCCGATCGGCACCGCAGCGAATGCGTTCGTGCCGGCCGGAAGTCCGGCGAGCCGCTCGACAAGCAGGCCGCTTGCGGCTTTCACATCCAGAAAATCGCTCGGCGTCAGCACGCCCCGGCTGGTGATACCGGCACCCACCCGGGCGATTTCCTCGCCATCGCGCGCCTTGTAGAGACTGTCGAAATAGGCGCCGAGCGGGCCGACGCTGCGGCGCAGATCAAGCAGGTAGACGATCGCGGCCGGGCTGACGGAATTGACTTTCTCGAGGTCGGGCGGCCTGTACATGCGCAGCATTTCCTCGTCCGTCGCGAGTGTCTTGACCTCAAGCCCGCGGGAAATGCCGTAATCGGTCAGCACCAGCCCGATGCTTGGATCCTTGGCTGAAAACCCCTGCTGGCCTTCGCCGCTCAAAAGCAGGGCCGCTTCGAAAGCCGACATGGTCGTCAGCCTCGCCTGCGGAAACGACGGCCCCAGGACGGTCCTGAACTCGTCCTGATAAGGCTGTCCCAGGCCGGGAAAGACGGGCTTGATATCGGTGTTCTTGAACTTGACCGTCGGCAAAGTGAGGCCGGGATTCATATCGACCAGCACGGTTTCCGCCTTGTCGATCAGGCGTTTGCCCTCGTCGACCATCTCGGGAAGGAAGCTTGCCCGGATGCGGACATAACCGAACAGGACCGCTTCGTGGCTTGCAAATTTTGCCCGCCAGAAAACTCCTTTGCCGTCTCCGGTTCCGCCCTTGGCGGGCGTGTCCTGGGCGCTGCCCAAATCCGGCATGCAAAGCACGGCGGCAAGCGCTGCAAACTGGCGGCGGGTGAGGGGCATGGCAGGCCTCCTTGGTCCGTTATCCGGGGCCGTTATCCGACATGGCCGATACTTTGGCTACCAATCGCGGCTGAAAGGCGGCCAGCGGGTGAACTGCGCAAACCGTGCTTCGTTCCAGCCTTGCGGCCGAGTTTCCTGCAAACCGCGGGCGAAAGTAACGGAAGTTGATCTTCGTTGGTCCGTATGCACTTATGGGTTGTCAATAAGGAGGGGATTCGCATGGCAACCTATATTCTCGTCGTGATCATCTACACCCTGTCCGCAACCGCGCCGTCGCATGTGATCGATACCGAAATTGGCGTCATCGGCGAGTTCAAGACCGAGGTCGAATGTCAGGCCGCCGGCCGCCAGATGCCGCCACCCAAGGTCGGGACCATTGACACCTATGTTCGATGCATCAAGAAATCGCTCTGAAAGAAAATCGCAGAATAGGAAAATAATCCTTGACGGCGTGACGGTCGTTTGATAGGTTTTGGTCATAGTCGAAGAATTGCGCCGGCGGAGAGCCTTTGAAGAGTTCTCGGCGGCCAAGGTTTCGATCAATCAGCCCGGCTTCGACCGGGCTTTCTTTTTGCCGCATGATCGGGACGAGGCTGCGGACGGGCTTTTCAGCGCGTCGCCGCAACCGTTTCCGTGCGGCCGGGCGACGGATATCAGACATGGACGATCTTGAAACATTCGATCCGGCGCTGTTCGGGCTCTGGGAGCGCGCGCCGGCCTATGGCGAGCCCATAGTCATGGAGGACGCTGCGCTGCGTCGCAAGGTGCGCAGCGTGCCGCTCGAGACCAAGTCGGCCGAGGGCGCTTTCGATCCCGCCGAGGAATTGCGCCGGCTTTTGAACGAGATGACGGTGGAGATGCGCGACCAGTTCGCCACCTTCCGGGCGCTGCGCACCTCTGCGGAAAAAGCGCTCGCCGATGGCGACGAGGCCGCCCAGAAACTGGCGCGTGCCGATGTGAAGGCCGCGACGGACGCCATGTCGCTGATCGTCCGCACGCTCGAAAAAGTCGACAGCCTGCAGCGCCAGCTCGCCCGTGATCGGGAGGCCGAGGCGGAGCGGACGGCCGACGAGGGCGGTTATGAGCAGGCCAAGGCCCGCTTCATGAAGCTGATCGAGGACCGCGCCCATGAAATCGCTGGAGATCTTTTCGAGGCTTGGCAACGCGACGGCCCTCCGCCCGACCTCGCCGAGAGGCCGGGACATCGTGCTGCAAAGCCAGCGGGCGAAGCGGCGGGCGGCGGAGGCGACCGGAAATAGGAAGAAGTCCGTGTCGGCGGGATATGGGCGGGACATGCAGCGGATCATCGACGAGCACGAAGAGAGCCGGGCAGATTTCATCGGAGGCCGGATACTGGCCGCTTCTATCGGGCAAGGGCTGGCTGATAGGGAAATACAGGTCGATAGGGACGAACAGGCGGCGGTATCCATATCGTCCCCCGTTGCAGGGGAACCTCCCGTCTTCCCCCTTGCGGGGAGCTCGAAGAGCGGGTTGAGACCCGTGGCTCAACCCCAACAGTCAGCGGAGCTGACAGATGGGGGTGGTGCCACGGATACGATGGTAGCGTTTGCTGAACCACCCCCCTCCGTCACCTCCGGCGACACCTCCCCCGCAAGGGGGGAGGCCGGCTGGGGGCACGGCCTCAATTCCACATCGAGCGTTGCTGATGATCTATACGCTCCCGACATCGACCAGTTCCTCACTCCTCATGTCGATCGCCTCAACCGCGACTGGGACTATAACGGCCGCCGCGAACAACGCCCGCCCGGTGGCGACTGGCGCACATGGCTGATCATGGGCGGCCGCGGATCGGGAAAAACCCGCGCCGGCGCCGAGTGGGTGCATATGCTGGCCACCGCACAAACGCGCTCGGACCTGCGCATCGCGCTGGTGGCCGAGACGCTGGGCGATGCCCGCGAGGTGATGATCGACGGCGTTTCCGGCATATGCCGGGTTGCCCGCAACAAGCGGCCGGACTTCGAGATTTCCCGCCGCCGGCTGGTCTGGCCGAGCGGCGCGGTAGCGCAGATCTTCTCCTCCGAAGACCCGGAGGCCCTGCGCGGTCCGCAATTCCATTTTGCCTGGTGCGACGAACTTGCCAAATGGAAACATGCGCAGGAGACCTTCGACATGCTGCAATTCGGGCTGCGGCTCGGGACATATCCGCGTCAGCTCGTCACCACCACGCCGCGGCCGGTGCCGATCCTGAAACGGCTGATCGCCGACCCCGGCACGCAGTTGATAAAAATCTCCACCCGCGGCAATGCTGGCAATCTTGCGCCGGGCTTCATCGAGACGCTGGAACGGCGTTACGGCGGCACGCGGCTCGGCCGGCAGGAGCTGGCCGGCGAGCTGATCGAGGACCGTGAGGATGCGCTGTGGAAACGCGCCGATCTCGAAGCCTGCGTGATCCGCTTTACCGGCACGCTGCGGCGCATCGTCGTCGCAGTCGATCCGCCCTCCGGCTCGGGCGAAAACTCCTGCTGCGGCATTGTCGTGGCGGGGCTGGAGACCGGCGGCAGGGCCGTGGTTCTGGCCGATTGCTCGGTGGCGGGCGCAAGTCCGGCCGGTTGGGCCAATGCCGTGGCAAACGCCTATCAGCGCTTCCAGGCCGATCGTGTCGTGGCGGAAGTGAACCAGGGCGGCGAGATGGTGACGGCGATGCTGAAAAGCGTCGATGCCGCCCTGCCGGTGACGATGGTGCGGGCGACGCGCGGAAAATTCCTGCGGGCCGAACCGGTCGCAGCCCTCTACGAACAGGGGCGCGTGGCGCATGCGGGGCGGTTCACGGAATTGGAAGATCAGATGTGCGACTTCGGCCCGAACGGTCTGTCCACGGGCCGGTCGCCCGACCGGCTGGATGCGCTGGTCTGGGCGTTGACGGCGCTCCTGCTGGAGGGCCAGTCGGAGCCGCGCGTCAGAGGTGTGTGAATGTCCTTACCGCGTGCAGCCCTGCGCCAGATCGGCATGAAGCCGCGCTTCCGTCTGCAGCCGGTTGGCATCCGCGCCGCGCGCCGGCGTGAAACAGGCCTGGCCGGGACGAAGTTCTTCGGCGAGGAGTGCTGCTCGTTCTTGATGGAAGGCGCACTGTTCGCCGGATGTAAGGGTTGAAACGCGCAGCAAAAGCGCGTTCGACCTGGACATGCGATCATCGTGCTCGGCGCGAAGGGTCAGGCAAGCCGGGTCGAGGCTGTTCCTGAACATCAGGCCCACAAAAAACAGAAGCGCCGCTCCCAGAAGGACCGGCGTCAGATAGTTTCGCAGTTTCGGCATACTGTTCCGAAAGATCAATCAGCCCTGCTTTGCAGGCTTTGCCGGAGCGCTCTCGCGCATCTGTTTCCATTCGGATTCCAGACGCTCGACGATGTGCTGCGGAATGGGGTTCGAAGGGGCTGCCTGCACCGGCTGCTGCATCATCATGATCTCCTCTAGAGTCTGTGGAAGGCTGTCATAAACACCGTCCGGCGCCGTTGGTTCCATATCGTTAGCGCAAAGTAAAGTTGCCGCTAAATTCTTAAAACGATTTAGTTTTTCTAAACCGATTGAAACATGTGAACTCGGTAAAGGGGTAAGATTAACATGGCACTCAACCGTGCTCTCTTCTTCGACGCCGTTCGCTCCGGTCTGTTTCAAGGCCGGTTGAGCCAGGCGCAGGTCGATGGTCTGGAGGCCATTCTGAGCGGCTGGCGGGCGCGGGTGCCGGACGGGCGAAGCGATGCTCTCGCCTATGTTCTGGCGACCGCCTTTCACGAGACCGCCGCCACCATGCAGTCGGTCCGCGAAACGCTGGCGACAACCGACGCGGCCGCGATCGCCCGTCTTGACCGCGCCTTCGCCAAGGGTCTGCTGAGCAACGTCAGGACGCCCTATTGGCGACCGGACGATGAGGGCAAAAGCTGGCTCGGTCGCGGCCTGGTGCAACTCACCCATCGACGCAATTACGAAACCATGTCCACCGTCACCGGCATCGACCTCGTGGCCGACCCGGCCCGCGCCATGCAGATGGACGTGGCGGTAGCGATCCTGATCGAAGGCATGCGCCGCGGCAGTTTCACCGGCAAGCGCCTCGACGACTATTTCGGCCCCCGCAAGACCGACTGGCTCGGCGCACGGCGGATCATCAACGGTACCGACCGGGCGGCGCTGGTGGCGCGGCATGCGAGTGCGTTCCTGAAAGCATTGGGTTGACGGATAGTTTTCGCCTTGACCGCATGTCGACGCGCTGCTGGATGCCGGCCTGATCGAGAAAACGAATGATGGTGCCATCGGTATGCCGTGGGACCGCATTACCCGTCGAAATGGCCGCTTAAACCCGAGGAATAATCACCCATGAAATCTCCATTCCACCTGCCGTGGTTTTTCACGGGCGGGCGAAAAATTGTGCCTGCAGCCCAGCCGGCCGAAACCAAGATGGCGGCAAGTCTTGCCTCCGGCTTTGCGATCGTCTCCGGCGAGGGGGCGGCGCATTGGTCGGGGCGGTCCTATGCCGCACTGGCGCGGACGGGCTTCATGCGCAATCCGGTCGCCTATCGCGCCATGCGGATGGTTGCCGAAGCGGCGGCCGCCGTACCCTGGCTGATATATGACGGCACCGTGGAAGTCGTCGATCATCCGCTATCGGCGCTGCTTGCGCGGCCCAATGCGCGGCAGGGCGGGCCGGATTTTTTCGAGGCGCTGTACGGGCATCTGCTGCTCGCTGGAAACGCCTATGTCGAGCCGTTGGCGATCGGCGGGACTTTGCGCGAACTGCATCTCCTGAGGCCTGACAGGGTCAGTGTCGTGGAAGGCCGCGACGGCTGGATTGCGGGTTACGATTATCGCGCTGGCTCCGCGACGCGCCGGCTGCCGGCGGAGGTGGAGGGCGAGGGGCTTGCACTCCTGCATCTGAAGCTGTTCCACCCGTTGGACGACCATTCCGGCTTCCCGCCGCTCGGTGCTGCCGGCGCGGCGCTCGACCTGCACAATGCGGCGGCCAACTGGAACAAGGCGCTGCTCGACAATTCCGCCAGACCCTCCGGCGCGCTGGTCTACCAGCCGAAGGATGGCGGCAACCTTTCCGCCGACCAGTACGAGCGGCTGAAGGCGGAGCTGGAAGCCGGTTATGCCGGCGCCGTCAATGCCGGCCGGCCGCTTCTTCTCGAAGGCGGGCTGGACTGGAAGTCGATGGGGCTTTCACCGAAGGACATGGATTTCATCGAGGCGAAAAACGGTGCTGCCCGCGATATCGCGCTCGCCTTCGGCGTGCCGCCGATGCTGATCGGCATTCCGGGCGACAATACCTATGCCAATTACCAGGAGGCCAACCGCGCCTTCTACCGCCTCACGGTTCTGCCGCTGATCGCCCGCACGGCGGCAAGTTTCTCCGCCTGGCTGTCTGATGACCATAGTGGCGGGTTGCGGCTGGAGCCGGATCTCGACCGCATCGCCGGACTTGCAGCAGAACGGGATGCGCTCTGGGCGAGGGTAGGGGGCGCGGCGTTTCTGACCGATGAAGAGAAGCGCGAGGCGGTGGGGTATTGAAGGGTGTGAGGAGCGGTCAGGCGCAGCCCGGGCAATCGATCCAGTGGATCGATTGTAGCGACGAACGCCCGGAGCATAAGCGAAGGGCCGGGGCTGAGTAGAGAAGCTTGCCCTCATTTCGCGGGTTAAAGCGCTGCTTGAGTTTCCTGAATCAACACCTCAGCAACCTGCGCCAACCATCTCGAAAGACTCGATCATCCGCAATTGCTTAAAGTAACGCAGGAAAACGTGCGGGGCTTTATTCTGTCCATTCTAATCAAGAGAGATTAAAAATGGCTGACCTTGGAAACGATTCCGGGGTGTGGGCGGCAAAAGCCGTCGGCGCCACGGCGGGGGCGGGGGTCTCGCTCATCTACCTCTTTCCGAAAAGCCGCCGGGAGGCCGCAAGCCGGTTTCTGACCGGCATCAGCTGCGGCCTCGTTTTCGGCGGACCGACAGGGGTTTGGCTGGTCGAACGGCTCGGCATTGCCGGCGAGCTTTCCGGGCCGGAGGTGATGCTGACCGGGTCCGCGGCCGCAAGCCTCTGCGCCTGGTGGGTGCTCGGCATGCTGGCCCGGATAGCGGAAAGGTATGGGAAGCGGGTGGGGTAGGGCGTTTGCCCCTCATCCCGCTGCCGCGACCTTCTCCCCGTCATGACGGGGAGAAGGAAGCCAATCGCACCGCTTAGCCTGTCTTCAACGTTATCGATGGAGGTTGAGGGAGCGTCAGATTTCCTTCTCCCCGCATGCGGGGAGAAGGTGCCGGCAGGCGGATGAGGGGCCGCCTCCATTTCAATTTCAGGGAGAATACCCATGCACGTTTACCGCGGGCCGCGCCCGATCGCGCGCACCGCCTTGCGCCCCGATGTGCGCAAATTCGCCAATCTGGAGCTCGCCGGCATCACCGGAGACGGCACGTTTTCCGGTTATGCCAGCGTGTTCGGCGAAGTCGATCTCGGCAAGGATCGGATCGAGCGCGGCGCCTTCCTGAACTCGCTGGTCGAGCGCGGCCCGGCGGGCGTCAGGATGCTCTTCCAGCACGATCCGAACGAACCGATCGGCGCCTGGAAGACGATCCGAGAGGATGCCCGCGGGCTCTATGTCGAGGGTGTGCTTGCGCCCGGCGTCGGCCGGTCCCGCGAGGTTCTGTCGCTGATGAAGACTGGCGCGCTGGACGGGCTGTCGATCGGCTTTCGAACGGTCAAGGCCCGCACCGACGCCAAGACCGGCGTGCGGCGCATTCTGGAAGCCGATCTCTGGGAAATTTCGGTGGTGACTTTTCCGATGCTGCCGTCGGCCAGGGTCTCCAACGTCAAGCATGCGCGGTTTTTCCGCGACCGGGAAACCGAGCTTGTCCGCCAGATGCGGCGGGCGGCGAAAATGATGATGAACTCAACTATCAAAGGAAAATCGATATGACGCAGCAGGTTACCATTGCGCCCGAAATCAAGGCCCCCGAAGTGAAAGGCGTTCCCGAAACGGTAACGGCTGCCTTCGACGAATTCATGGAAGCGTTCGAGGCCTTCAAGGAGGTCAACGACACCAGGCTCGGCGAGATCGAAAAGAAGCTGACCGCCGATGTGGTGACGCGCGACAAGATGGACCGCATCAACCGCGCCATGGACGACCAGAAGAAGGTTCTCGACCAGCTGGTGCTGAAAAAGGCCCGGCCGCCGCTGGGTGGTGGTGGGTCGGCGCGCGGCGAGCTTTCGCCGGAAGCCATCGAGCACAAGGCGGCCTTCGATGCCTATATCCGTCGCGGTGACGAAGCCGGCCTGCGCGAGCTGGAAGCCAAGGCATTCTCCGGCACGACCGGCGCCGACGGCGGTTATATCGTTCCGCCGGAAACCGATATCGAGATCGGCCGTCGCGTCTCCGTCGTCTCGCCGATGCGGGCGTTGTCTTCCGTGCGCACCGTCTCTTCCGCCGTGCTGAAAAAGCCCTTCGCGACGTCGGGCCTTTCCACCGGCTGGGTGGCGGAAACCGCCGCCCGGCCGCAGACCTCCACGCCGCAGCTCGCCGAGCTTTCCTTCCCGACCATGGAACTCTATGCCATGCCGGCCGCGACCCAGGCGCTGCTGGACGACGCGGCGGTCGATATCGAGGCCTGGATCGCCGGCGAGGTGGATATCGTCTTTGCCGAACAGGAAGGCGATGCCTTCATCCGCGGCGACGGCGTCAACAAGCCGAAGGGTTTCCTCTCCTATACGACGGTGGCGGACAGCGCCTGGAGCTGGGGCAATCTCGGTTATATCGCCACCGGCAATGCGGCAGCCTTTAAGGCGACCAGTCCCTCCGACAACCTCGTCGATCTCGTCTACGCGCTGAAGGCCGGCCATCGCCAGAACGGCACCTTCATGCTGAACCGCAAGACGCAAGGGGAAGTGCGCAAGTTCAAGGATGCCGACGGCAACTATCTCTGGCGCCCGCCGGTCAGCGCCAACCAGCCGGCCTCGCTGATGGGGTATCCGGTCGCGGAAGCCGAGGAAATGCCAGATATCGGTGCCGGCTCTCTCGCCGTCGCTTTCGGCGATTTCCGCTCCGGCTATCTGGTCGTCGACCGCGCCGGCGTGCGCATCCTGCGCGACCCCTATTCGGCCAAGCCTTACGTTCTGTTCTACACCACCAAGCGTGTCGGCGGTGGCGTGCAGAATTTCGAGGCGATCAAGGTGCTGAAGTTTGCAGTGAGCTGATGCGGCGGTGGCATTGTTATCGTCCTGAACTGCCCCTCACCCTAACCCTCTCCCCGTTATGACAGGGAGAGGGGACTTGCCCCGCCCAGGCGTCGAAGCTTGGGAGCCGGTGCGGCATACCTCCTTTTCCCGCAGGCGGGAAGAAGGTGCCGGCAGGCGGATGAGGGGCTACCCCCAATTCGAGGATCCCCATGACCTATGCCCAAACCACCCCGCCCTCCGCGGAGCCGCTGACGCTTGCCGAGATAAAGGTCCATCTGCGCATCGACGGCACTGACGAAGACGCGCTCCTCACCTCGCTGATCGCCACTGCCCGCGAGCATCTGGAACGCGAGACCGGCCTATGCCTGATCACCCAGTCCTGGCGGCTTTATCTCTACCGTTGGCCGAAAGACGGCATTGCCCGCATCGAGAAATACCCGGTGCGGACGATCGATGCGGTGACCGTCTACGAAGCCGATGGCGCTGCCGTTGAAGTTCCACTGGAAGATCATCTTCTCGATGGGGAAGGCCGTCCCGCAAGATTATGGCTGAAATCGCCGCCGACACCCGGTCAGGCGATGAACGGCATCGAGATCGATTTTTCCGCTGGTTTCGGCGAGGCGGGGGCCGATGTGCCCGATACGCTGAAACGGGCGATGTCGATCCATACCGGCCACATGTTCGCCTTCCGCGGCGTGATCTCGCCCGACCAGCAGCCGGCCGGCATCCCGGATGGCTATGAGCGGCTGATCGCGCCTTATCGCAGCCGGAGGCTCTGATGGTCACCTTCTTCGATCCCGGCCAGATGACCGCAAGGCTGGATCTCGAAGTGCCGGACACCGAACCGGACGGCCAGGGCGGCGCGACCGTCGCATGGACCGTCACGGCTTCGCTCTGGGCACGCATCGAGCCGGTTTCATTCGTCGTGGGAGAAGAAGCTGCGGCAGAGGGCGCCACGATCAGCCACCGAATCTGGGTGCGCCACCGCAGTGATATCGCGGCCGGCCAGCGTTTTCGCAAAGGCGAACGGCTTTTCGGGGTGAAACTGGTGCGTGATCCCGATGAAACGACGCGTTATCTCGTCTGCCAATGCGAGGAAGAGGCCCGATGAGCGCTGCCAATGCCCTTCTGCAGGCCATCCACCCGCGTCTTTCCGGCGACGCCGCACTGACCGCGATCCTCGGTCCGGAGGGTATTCGCGACCGTCTCATGCCGCGCGCCGTTTTGCCCTGCATCGTGTTCGGTGACCTGGAAACCCGCGACTTCTCTACCTCCACCGAGGATGGCGAAGAGCATTTCATCATGCTGGAAATCTGGTCCGACGGCGAGGGGCGTCGCCAGGCACAACAGATCGCCGCCATCCTCCACGGCCTGCTGCATGACGCGGTACTGGATATGGAAGGATTTTCGCTGGTCAGCCTTTTGCAGACGAGCCAGAAAGCGCGCCGCGAACCGAAGACGAAATTGTATGTCTGCGAGATGCGGTTCAGGGCTGTGACGGAATAAATCCAGGCTTGGAAAGTTAGCTTCAAATCTGTATATACAATGCAGTTACAAGCGAGTTGGCCATGGTTGCACTTCGAAAGAGCGAGACGATCAATCTGCGTGTCGATTCCGGCACGCGGGACATTATTGCCCGAGCCGCGGAAGTATCGGGCAAATCGCTGAGCGCTTTCATGACGGAGGCAGCTTATGCCGCCGCGCAGAAAGAGCTGCTCGAGCAGCGTTTCGTCGGGGTCGATGCGGAGGTTTTCAGCGCTGTCGAGCAATTGCTGGCAGAACCTGCGCAGGTGAACGAGAAACTGGCCAACCTGCTCAAGTCGAACCGGGAATGGCTCGACTGAGGCATGTACCGCAAACCCGTCCCACTCGAAGATCGGCATGGCGTAAGCGATTTCGACAGCGGCAAGCCCGCATTGGATGCCTTCCTGAAGGACATGGCACTCCACAACCAAATACAAGGTTATACCCGGACCTTCGTGATCGCGGATGCCGATTTTCGTGTCGTCGGATACCATTCGCTTTGTGCCGGAATGATTTCGCGTGAGCATGCGCCGCGGCAGGTCAAGGGTCATCGCGCACCGGGGGAAATCCCGGTTGCATTGCTGGCACGGCTCGCCGTCGACCGTCGCCACCAGGGGCAGGGATTGGGTGGCGAGCTTTTGAAAAATGCGCTTCTGGCCGTCATCGCGACCGCGGAAGTGATCGCCTTCAGGGCCGTCATGGTGCATGCGCTGGATGAAGACGCAGAGCGGTTTTACCTAAGATACGGCTTTCGGCAGGCGAAGGGGCTCGAACGCACGTTGCTTCTGCCCGTCAAGGATATTCTCGCATCACTCGGCGGTTGATCTAACCCGCCCATTCGCCTTCCGCACCATCGCCGCCAGCAGCAGTACGAAAACCAGCGACAGTGAGGAAAGCACGGCGCCCGTCAAAAGCACGGCGGTGGTGCCGGCGCGGTCGAGGATGGCGGTGAAGATGACCGGAGCGGCGGCATTCGCGAGGTTTTGCGGCAGGGAGAGGCGGGCCGATTGCAGGCCGAATTCCTTTGCCGAAAAGATCGACAACGGCAGAAGCGCCCGGGCGACTGCCGCGACGCCGGTGCCGAAACTGTAAAGCGCCACGAAGACGATCAGTACCATCGGCGATGACGGGATGGAGGCTGCGAAGAGGAAGCTCGCCAGCGTCAGCGCCGAGCCGACGATCGTCGTCAGGATCGGGTTGCCGCGCCGGCCGAGCAGCATATCGACGAAACGGGCGGAAACGCCGATTGCCCCGCGGGCCGAACCAAGCTGCAGGGCAAGTGCCGGCGAAGCACCGCCGGCGCGCAGCAGTGCCAGAAAGGTCGGCGACAGGCCGAAGCCGATGAACGAGCTGATCGTGGTCGTCGCGGCGACGAGGAAAAACGCCTTGCGGCGCTCCTGGTCCGTGAGCGGAACCGGTGTGAGCTCGGCCGACTGGGCATTTTCTGTCGCGCTGGCCGGTTTTGGCAGGCAGAAGAGATAAAGCGGCAGGCAGACGAAGATCTGCAGGGAAGCGGTAAAGACGAAAGTCCAGCGCCAGCCGACGAGATCGTTCAGGAGCGCCAGGATCGGCCAGAAGATCGTCGCCGAAAGCCCGGTGAACAGCATCAGGATGGCGATCATCCGTTTGCCGTTCATGCCCTCGCGCTCGACGACGGCCGTATAGGCGGGTGCCGAGAGGCCGAATGCAGCGCCGATGCCGATCACCACCCAGGCCGCCGCGTAGATGATCAACTCATGCGCCGCGGCGAGCAGCAGCAGGCCGGCAGCGAAGATGACGGATGCGGTGGCCATGACGCGTGCGGCACCGTGGCGGTCGAGCAGTCTTCCCGTCGCCGGTCCCGCGAGCGCGCTGACCAGCATCATGATCGACAGGCCGAAGAAGATCACTTCGTTCGCCAAGCCGAGATCCGGCGCGATGATGCGTCCCATGACGCCCAGCATGTCGAAAGTCGTCCCCCAGGAAATGATCTGGGTGACGGCAAGCACGGCGATGGTTTGCGTCGAGCGTAAGGCGGCTGGTTTCGGCATGGCGAGGCCTGGATGGCGCGGGGCTTTGGCGGGACTTTGGCGGGACTTGGGGGGCAGGGCTTGGGGCGGGAAGAGACTCGGAACAAAAGCAGACCGAAGCGCTGTAGCACCCGGCCGCAGCAAGCGGAAGCGGCATCTGCGATCAGTCGGAAAATCAACGTTGAAAGGACTTCGCCATGGTGGCGCAGAAGGGCAAGGACCTGCTTTTGAAGGTCGAAAATGGCGGCACGTTCGTGACCGTGGCGGGGCTGCGATAGAAGCGGCTCGCCTTCAATGCGGAGACCGTCGACATCACCGACGCCGAGAGCGCCGGGCGCTGGCGCGAACTGCTGGGTGGTGCCGGCATGCAGCGGGCTTCGCTGACCGGTGCCGGCCTGTTCAAGGATCAGGCGAGCGACGCTTTGGTGCGCTCGGCCTTCTTTGCCGGCGGCATTCTGAATTGGCAGGTGCTGATCCCCGCCTTCGGCACGATCACCGGTCCGTTTCAGGTGACGGCGCTCGAATATTCCGGCGAGCACAATGGCGAGGTGCGGTTCGAACTGGCGCTGGAATCGGCCGGTAGCCTGTCGTTCGGAGCGCTCTGATGCTTGCCGGCGGAAGGGCGAACCGCAGGCGCGGCGAAGTGGAGGCGGTGATCGACGGCGAGCGCCGGGTTCTCTGCCTGACCCTCGGCGCCTTGGCGGAGCTGGAAACGGCCTTCGCGACAGGGGACCTCAATGGTTTGGCCGAACGGTTTTCCGCCGGCCGGCTGAAGGCCGCCGACATGATCCGCCTGATCGGCGCCGGCCTTCGCGGCGGCGGCAATCTCTTCTCCGACGACGAGGTGGCCGCGATGAGCATCGAGGGCGGCCTGGCCGGTTCGGCACGCATCGTCGGCGACCTGCTCGTCGCGACATTCGGCGCTCCGGAGGACGCCGCACCAAACCCTTGAGAGCCGCAGCGGGCGAGACTGCCGATCATCATGAGCCGTTTCCCTGGGACACGGCCCTGCATGTCGGCCTCCACCTGCTGCGGCTTTCGATACGGGATTTTTGGGCGCTCACGCCGCGGGAATTCAACGCTGCAACCGGCGGACTGAAACCACGGCCTTCAGGATTGGAACGGGTCGGGCTGGAGGCGCTGATGAGGGCGTTTCCGGATGGGGGAGTTCGCTTGCCTCATGCGGACAGGTCCCCGATCGCGACGTGATTGCCCGTTCCGAAGGTGAGACGGGCAACGGCGCCTATGCTGCGAAGAACATCCGGGAGCGTCTTATGGAACACGATGAGACTACATTCACCGACACCCTTTCGGGTGCCGAAGCCCTGACCGATGTCATGACAGATCTCGAAATGCGCTCCCAGCGTTTCGGCGCGGCGCTGACCGGTGCCCTGCGCTCCGCGACGGCCGGCGGCAGAGGTTTGGAAGACGTCCTGCGCGGCCTCGGAAATCGCCTGACCGATATCGCGCTCGCCACTGGTCTGAAGCCGCTCGAAGGGCTGCTCGGCAATGCCGTCGGAGAACTTGTCGGCAGCTCGCTCGGTGGATTGGTCGGCTCCGTGACGCCTTTCGCCAATGGCGGCGTCGTGCGTTCTCCGTCGTTTTTTTCCATGGGCGGTTCCTCTGGCGGTCTTGGCCTGATGGGCGAAGCGGGCGCCGAGGCGATCCTGCCCTTGCGGCGCGGCCCGGATGGCGCGCTGGGGGTTTCCGCGGGCGGGGGCGGTGCGGCGCCACAGATCGTCTTCAACGTCACGGCCACCGATGCCACGAGCTTCCGCAAGAGCGAGGGGCAGATTTCCGCAATGCTCGCACGCAGCGCGGCGCGCGGACGCAGAGCGCTTTGACGGCAGGCTTTCAAAGGAGCAGAGAATGAGCAGCTTTCACGAGGTGCGGTTTCCATTGAGGCTGGCGCTCGGCGCGACCGGTGGTCCGGTGCGGCGCACCGATATCGTCAACCTGTCGAATGGGCGCGAACAGAGAAACCAGCGCTGGCGGGATTCCCGCCGCAGTTACGACGTCGGGACAGGCGTGAAATCGCTCGCCGATCTTTATGCCGTGCTGGAATTTTTCGAAGCGCGCGGCGGTCAGCTCTATGCTTTCCGTTTTCGCGATCCGCTCGACTGGAAATCCTGTGCGCCGGGCGAGGGCATTTCCTATGAAGACCAGGTCATCGGAACGGGGGATGGCATTGCTGCGGCCTTTCAGCTGCTCAAGACCTATTCCGATAACGGTGGCAGCTGGGTACGTCGGATTGCCAAGCCGTCTGCCGGCAGCGTGGTGGTTTCCGTCGATGGGACGCCGCAACCGGTAACGGCCTTCGACGTCGATCCGGCAACCGGCATGATCTGCTTTGCGGCCGGGCACATCCCGGCATCCGGCGCCGTTATAAGGGCCGGTTACGAATTCGACGTACCGGTGCGTTTCGATACCGACCGGATCGACGTCAATCTCGCGCATTTCGATGCGGGGCGCATTCCGACAATTCCGTTGACGGAGGTGCTGGCATGAGGACGATTCCGGCGGCTTTGGCGGAGCATCTGGCCGGCGAGGCGACAACCACCTGCCATTGCTGGCGGGTCACCCGCCGCGACGGAGCGGTGTTGGGCTTTACCGAACACGATTGCGACCTCACCTTCGGCGGCACGACCTTTTCGGCGGCGAGCGGCTTTGCCGCGAGCGATGCGGAGGCCGCAACAGGCCTGTCGGCCGGTGCCGATGAGGTGGCGGGAGGCTTTTCCAGCGCAGCGATCCGCGAGGAGGATCTGGCGGCAGGCCGCTTCGATGGGGCTCGGGTAGAACTGTTCCTCGTCAATTGGGCGATGCCTGAGCAGCATGTGCTGCTGAATGTGCGGGAGATCGGCGAGGTTTCCCGCGCCGCAGGACAATTCACGGCCGAGCTGCGCAGCCTCTCGCATCGCCTGAACCAGCCGCAGGGCCGCGTCTATGGCCGCCGCTGCGACGCCACTCTGGGCGATGCGCGTTGCGGCATCGATCTTGCCGCCTGGCGCGGAGAGGGGATCGTGATGGAGATCAGGGATGCAAGCCGGGTCGTCGTTTCCGGGCTATCCGGTTTCGAGAGCGGTTTCTTTCGGCAGGGATTGTTGACGTTCGCCGATGGACCCTCGGCCGATATCGAAAGTCACGAAAGGATTGCCGGCGGCCTGGCGGAGCTGATCTTCTGGCTGCCGCTGGAGGAGCTCGTTGTGGCCGGGGCCGGTTTCTCCATCACAGCCGGCTGCGACAAGTCCTTTGCCACCTGCAAGGCACGCTTTTCCAATCACCTCAATTTTCGAGGCTTCCCGCATGTGCCGGGCACGGATTTCGCCTATTCCTATGCGGACGGAGAGCGGGCCCACGACGGCGGCCCGATCTTCGAATGAGCGACATAGGCGAAAAGGTCCTGATGCTTGCGGAGGACTGGATCGGCACGCCCTACCGCCATCAGGGCACGTCGAAGGGAATCGGCTGCGATTGCATCGGCCTGGTTCGCGGCGTGTGGTCCGAACTCTACGGTCAGGAACCGGAGGAGGTGCCGGCTTATGCACCGGACTGGGCGGAGCGCAGTGGCGAAGACCGGTTGATGAACGCCGCGGAGAGACTGTTCGGCGCGGCACTTCCCGTGACGGAGGCCGAGCCGGGCGATCTGTTGCTTTTCCGCTGGCGGCCGGACTGCGCCGCGAAACACGCAGGCATTCTGGCTGGGCCGAACCATTTCATTCACGCCTACGAGCAGACCGCTGTGACGCGTTCGGTCCTGGCACCCTCCTGGCGGCGGAAGATTGCGGCGGTGCATCGATTTCCAGCCGCAAACCGCAATTGAAAAAAGAGGCGGATTGGCATATCTTGCTGGAGTGGTGAGCGAGGGTGCAACCTCGCCCACCGTTTGCTTATGTTTTGAAATTGATCCGGACGGTCACTGACCAGCCCGTCCGGGTCACCTTCATAATAAGCGCAATGCTAATCGGCCTGAGCCTCATAACACTACCTCCACATTCGAGAGCAGGGCTCCTGCCTGAGCCGGTGTAGCCCGTCTTCACCGGTGCGCCGGCTGGTGTGGCGCCTGCTGCTTGTGCTCTCCAACTCCCCACACGCTATCACGCTTTTTACGCGCATCCAGCGGTATTCGCCGGATGGTTGCGAGGTATTTCCATGGCCACCATTCTCCTTCAGGCTGCCGGTGCCACACTTGGCGGTATGTTCGGCCCAGTCGGCGCAATTCTGGGGCGTGCGGCAGGCGCATTGGCCGGTAGCATGGTCGATCGGACGCTGATCGGTGGCGGCTCCACGGTCTCCGGGCCGCGGCTCGCCACCGCACGCATTGCGGGTGCCGACGAAGGCACGGCGGTCAGCCGGATTTACGGTACGGCGCGTATCGGTGGCACGCTGATCTGGGCCACGCGGTTCGAGGAAGAGGTGACGCGCGAACGCTCCGGCGCCAAGGCGACCGGGCCGCGTGTCGAGACTTTCCGTTATTTCGCCAACATCGCCGTCGGGCTTTGCGAGGGGCCGATTGCTGGTGTGCGGCGGGTCTGGGCGGACGGCCGTGAACTCGACCTGACGGCTTATGAGATGCGCGTCTACCGTGGCGACGAAGAACAGCTTCCCGATCCGCTGATCGAGGCGAAACAGGGGGAAGGCAATGCCCCGGCCTATCGTGGGCTTGCCTATGTCGTCTTCGAGCACCTGCCGCTCGACACCTTCGGCAACCGCATCCCGTTGCTTCAGTTCGAAGTGCTGCGGCCGGTCGGACAGCTGGAAAGCCAGATCCGCGCGGTGACGATCATTCCCGGCGCCACCGAACATGGCTATGCGACCGTGCCGGTGACGGAAAAGACGGGAGAGGGCAGTGCCCGTATTCTGAACCGCAATGTGCTGACCGCGTCGACCGACTGGCAGGCCTCGCTCGACGAGCTTCAGGCGCTCTGCCCGAACCTGAAAAGCGTCGCGCTGGTCGTCTCCTGGTTCGGCACGGATTTGCGGGCCGGGCACTGCCGCATCGTGCCAGGCGTGGAAGTTGCCTCTCGTGAAGACGAAAGCGTGGAATGGTCGGTGGCCGGTCTGCCGCGGGCGGATGCCCGTCTCGTCAGCCAGAACGGCGGCCCGGCCTATGGCGGAACACCGAGCGATGCGAGTGTCCGGCAGGCGATCGCCGATCTCAATGCACGCGGCCTGGAGGTCTATCTCTACCCGTTCGTGATGATGGATATCCCCGCCGGCAACGGTCTGCCCGATCCGCATGGCGGCGCGGAACAGGCTGCCTATCCCTGGCGTGGACGAATTTCCTGTTTTCCCGGCCCGCTGCAGCCGCATACCGCCGATAAGACAGGCGTTGCGCGAATGCAGGTTGAGGCCTTTGCCGAAGGTGCCGACGGGTATCGCCGGATGGTGATGCACTATGCCGAGATGGCGCAGGCAGCGGGTGGCGTGGAGGGCTTTATCATCGGCTCGGAACTACGTGGCCTGACGCAGCTTCGCGACGAGGCGGGTAACTTTCCGTTTGTCGAGACACTGGTGACCTTGGCTGCCGATGTGCGGGCCGTGGTCGGACCGCATACAAGGCTGACCTACGGTGCCGACTGGAGCGAATATTTCGGATATCACCCGCAGGACGGCTCGGGGGATGTTTTCTTCCATCTCGACCCTCTCTGGGCCTCGCCGAATATCGACGCGGTCGGCATCGACAATTACATGCCGCTCGCCGACTGGCGGGACGACGATCTTGCCCAGGAAAATCCGGACGGCTTCCGGCTTGCCGACGACTGCAGGGCGATGGCGTCGCAGATTGCCGCCGGTGAAGGTTACGACTGGTATTATGCCAGCGCTGCGGACCGGCAGACCCGGCAACGCACGCCGATTACCGATGGCCTTGCCGGAAAGCCCTGGGTGTTTCGCTACAAGGACCTCGAAAACTGGTGGTCTAGCCCCCACCACGATCGCATCGGCGGTGTGGAAAACCCGCAGCCGACCGTCTGGCAGCCGCGTCAGAAACCGATCTGGTTCACCGAACTCGGTTGCCCAGCGGTGGACAAGGGCGCCAACCAGCCGAACGTCTTCATCGACCCGAAATCGGCGGAAAGTGCCGCTCCCTATTTCTCCAGCCTCAGCCGTTCCGACAGCATGCAGCGACGCTTTCTGGAGGCGCATCACGATTGGTGGCAGGGCGCGGAGGCACCCGCCGGCATGGTCGCTCGGGACCGCATCTTCGTCTGGACCTGGGACGCCCGTCCCATGCCAGCCTTTCCAAACGACCTTTTGGTCTGGCGCGAGGGGGATAACTGGCGTACCGGCCACTGGCTGAACGGCCGGCTCGGCGGCACGACGCTCGCGGATGCGATCGCGGCAATCCTGGCCGAACACGGGTTTGCCGATTTCGACGTCTCGGCCGTCAGCGGCGATCTTATCGGTTACGTCCAGGGTGAACTCACCTCGGCGCGGGCACTTCTGGAGCCGCTGCTCGAGGCGTTCCAGATCGATGTCGCCGAACACGACGGCCGGCTGCATTTCCGCTCGCGGCTGAAGGCAAGCCTGCCACCCAGGGAGGTTGCCGTCGTCGCCGATATCGACGGCGAGCCGCTCTGGAGCGAAGGCCGCGGCCATGACAGCGATTTCGCCGCCGAAGCGGTGCTGACCTCCTACAATCCCCGGCTGGACTACGAACAGGCGAGCATGCGGTCGCGAAAGGCGAGGGCGGAAAGCCGGCGCACGTTGGGTTACGACCTGCCGGCCGTGCTGTCCGAAGAAACCGCGCTCGTTGCCGTCGAAAGCCTGCTTCGGACACAACGCATCGGCAGGCGGACCATAAGCTTCGCCATCTCGCCCGCCGAAATCGCGCTCACGCCGGGAGATACGGTGAGACTGGCGCTGCCGGACGCGCCCGGAGCCGACTGTACCTTCATCGTGGAACGGGCAGAGGACGGCGCGGTACGGCGGATCGAAGCACGCCATCATGCACCGCTCGCGCCGGTCAACTACGCGGTCGAAAGCGGACGCAGGGACGGCGGAAGCAATCCGGCCGGTGCCTTCTCGCCGATCGTCCATTTTCTCGATCTACCGCGGTTTTCATCGGATACGCCGAGCAGTTTTGCGCGCATTGCAGCGTTTTCCCGGCCATGGCGGCGCATGGCGGTTTCGTCGTCGCCCGGCACGGAAGGATATCGCAGCCGCACTCTGCTGGAGCGCCCCGCCCGGATCGGCGTCCTGACGGTACCGCTGGAGCCGGGCGTTACCGGCCGTTTTGATCGATCCGGATCGCTCGAACTCGACCTCCATTTCGGCGGCCTGTCTTCGGCCGGGGAACTGCCCGTCCTAAACGGCGACAATCGCATCGCGGTGAAGGCCGCGAACGATACATGGGAGATCATCGGGTTTGCGACGGCAGAAGAGGTCGTGCCGAGCCGCTGGCGTTTGACCAACCTGCTTCGCGGCCTGGCCGGTACCGAGGATGCGATGCAAGCCGGCGCCGCGACAGGCGCTGCGGTCGTGGTGCTCGACGAGGCCGTCATGCCGCTTGGGTTGACCGCGGAAGAGCGCGGTCTGCCGATGAACTGGATCGTCGAAAGCTTGGGCCAGTCCGGCGGTCGTTTCGGCCCCCGCGGTTTTGCAGGCGGCACGCGCGCCGAGACGCCGCTTTCGCCGGTCCATATCCGGGGTGAGAAGGCTGTCGACGGCGATATCCGTCTGACCTGGATACGGCGTGGGCGGGTCGAGGCTGACGACTGGAACGGCAGCGACATCCCGCTCGACGAAGCGGATGAGCGCTATCGCATCGAGGTGCTGGATGGGACCGCCGTCAAACGCTCGGCAGAGGTGACTTCGTCGGTTTTCGTCTATTCCGCCGCTCAGCAGATTGCCGATTTCGGCACCACTCAAACAGGCATTTCCTTGCGCATTCGCCAGATGGGCCGCGCCGTGCCGCTCGGCATTCCGGCCGAGGCGCAGATTCTATTTTAGGTCAACCGAAGGAGACAAAATCATGGATGGAATGAAGTTCTGGTACCAGTCGAAAACCGTCTGGGGCGCGCTGATCGCAGTCGCCGCATCGGTGCTGCAGGCGGCGGGAATCGAGATCGGCAGCGATATTCAGGCCGATCTAGCGGAGATCGCGGTAACCCTTGCCGGCGCGGCCGGCGGGCTCCTGGCGATCTACGGGCGTATCACCGCAGCGAGCGGAATCAGGGGATAGTGACCACCTGAACGCCAGCGTTACCGAGCATTCATTTGCCATTCAGCAGCCTTTGGCTACATAATCCATCACATGCTTTGGATATGGCATCCGTTGTCTTCTGAGTGGAATTTTTAAACCATGGCGCGACTGCCGATCATCGCGATACTGGCCGCCGGCATAGCCGGTTTTGCCGGCTTTCAGCCGGAACGGGCAGCCGCGCTTGATTACCTCGTCTTCGTTTCAGGCGATTGCGGCTCGGCCGCTTCCCGCGTCGTGCGTGAAACGGGCGGCGAGCTTCTGTCGGCCCAGCCGGGGGCCGACGGCCAGACCTGCACGGTGACGGTTCTCATTCAGGGCAAGGGCAATGAACGGCCGCGCAAGGTGACCAAGACGGTTCCCATGTAAGCGGTCCGGATGTAAATGGCGCCCGATAGGGTTCCAGCAGACGGATTTCGAAAAGCACATGCGCATTCTGGTGGTCGAAGACGACGTCAATCTCAACCGGCAGCTTTCCGACGCCCTGAAGGAGGCCGGCTACGTGGTCGACCAGGCCTTCGACGGCGAGGAAGGGCATTATCTCGGCGAGACCGAACCCTACGACGCCGTCATCCTCGATATCGGCCTGCCGGTCATCGACGGCATTACCGTCGTCGAGAAATGGCGTGCCGAAGGCAAGGGCATGCCGGTTCTGATGCTCACCGCCCGCGATCGCTGGAGCGACAAGGTGGCCGGCATCGATGCCGGCGCCGACGACTATGTCGCCAAGCCTTTTCACACGGAAGAGGTTCTGGCTCGTGTGCGGGCGCTGATCCGCCGTGCTGCCGGACATTCCTCCTCGGAAATCGTCTGTGGTCCCGTCCGTCTCGATACCAAGGCATCCAAGGCGAGCGTCGATGGCGTGGCGCTGAAACTCACCTCGCACGAGTTCCGGCTCCTCTCCTATCTGATGCATCACATGGGACAGGTCGTTTCCCGCACCGAGCTGGTGGAGCATATGTATGATCAGGATTTCGACCGCGATTCCAACACGATCGAGGTTTTCGTGGGCCGGCTTCGCAAGAAGCTCGGGGTGGATCTCATCGAAACCGTCCGCGGCCTCGGATACAGGATGCAAGCCCCAACCGACGCACGCTAAGCCGATGCGGTTCAGGCTTCGCCCCATCGGCCCGACATCGCTCACCTCCCGGGTGCTGATGCTCGCGACGCTCTGGTCGGCGCTGGCTCTGGTGGTGATCTCGATCGTCATCTCGCAGCTTTACCGCCAGTCGGCGGAGCGCGCCTTTACCGATCTCCTGCGTGCCCAGCTCTATAACGTCATCAACTCGATCACGATCGGCGACGACAACCAGTTGTCCGGCAGCCCGCAGCTCGGCGACCTGCGTTTCTCGCAGCCGGAAACCGGCTGGTACTGGATCATCGAGCCGCTCGGCACGTTCGCGGCCCGGCCGCTGTCCTCGTCTTCGCTCGGCACGTCGAATATCAGCGTGCCGTCGATCCTCGCGGTGCCGTTCAATAACCGCTACGAACGCTTCTATCCGGCGACCGACGCCTTCAAGAACAATGTTCTGGTGGCGGAGACGGAAGTCGTGCTCGACGGTGAGGGCAGGGCGGCCCGGTTCCGCGTCTCCGGCAATCTGAGCGTCGTCGAAGAGGACATCCAGACCTTCTCGCGCAGCCTCTACATCGCGCTCGCCGTGTTCGGCATCGGCAGCCTTGTGGTGAATGCGCTTGCCATTCTCTATGGCCTGCAGCCGCTTGATGGCGCGCGCAGGGCTCTGGAAAAGGTGCGGCGCGGTGAGGCGGAGCGGATGGACGGCGTGTTCCCACGCGAGATCATGCCGCTCGCAACCGATATCAACGCGCTGATCGAAAGCAACAAGCGTATCGTCGAGCGGGCCCGCATGCAGGTCGGCAATCTGGCCCATTCGCTGAAGACGCCGATCGCCGTTCTGCTCAACGAATCGCGCGCCGTCGACAAGGTGCAGTCCGATCTCGTCCGCTCTCAGGCGGAGGGCATGCAGACGCAGGTCCAGTCCTATCTCAACCGGGCGCGCATTGCGGCGCAGCGCGAATCTCTGCTGGCCCGTACCGAGGTGGAGCCTGTGCTGGAGCGCCTGGTGCGCGTCATGCGCCGCCTCAACCCGGAAAAGGAATTCTACCTTTCGGTCTCCTCGCCCGGCCTCACGCTCGCCATGGAACAGCAGGACATCGAGGAAACGGTCGGTAATCTCTTGGAAAACGCCGCGCGCTTCTGCGAAACCGGCGTATGGGTCACCGCGTCCCTGACTGCCGGCTCAAGCCTTGGTCCGGTTGCCGCCGAGGGCGCTGTGCAGCGTTACTGGGTGGAAATGGCCGTGGAAGACGACGGTCCCGGCCTAGAGCCCGATCAGATCCGCGAGGCGATGAAGCGCGGCAGGCGGCTCGACGAGAGCAAGCCCGGCGCCGGGCTCGGCCTCTCCATCGTCCGGGAGATCACGGGCGAATATCAGGGCAAATTCGAGCTTAACCGCGGCGGGCGCGGCGGCCTGCGGGCTCAACTCCTGCTTCCCGGCATGGCCAAGGAAACGGTGTGATTCCACACTGTTGCGCTGCGGCAACATCTTTGTAATCCGTTCCATTACCCATGGACGGATAAATCGCCTGCTATATCTTTTGACACAGGAGCAATTGCAACGAACGATCAGACCGGGAGTGAACGATAGTCGGGTTCATGTGTTTTCCAAGTAATGCCATAATGATGCCACGCCGGGGCAGGACCAGTCGCGGCACAGACTTACGAGAGAAAACAGTCCCCAATGGCATGCCAGGCGGGATAACCCAGACCCAGGATCCGGTTTCCGATACGATGCGACGCTTGAGCCACCGAAATACCGCTTCCCTCGTTCTCGTGTCCGCATTGCTGGCCGGGTGCAATACCACGTCGGATACAGGCGGCGGTTCCCGCGGCCTTCTCTCGTCGCGGTCCTCGGCCGCCACGTCGTATATTTCGGCTCTGCAGGGTGGCATTGCCGGCCGTACCGGAGCCAATCTTTCCGGAAGCGATCTTTCGCGGGCGCTGGAGGCCGAGTATCGGGCTCTGGAAGAGGCTGCGCCCGGTGCATCGACGCCGTGGAAAAGCGGTGATGCCAGCGGCGAGGTGATCGCCAACGCGCCCTATCAGGTCGGCACCCAGAACTGCCGCCAGTACCGCCACACGATCACCGCCGACCACAAGGAATTTACGGCTCGCGGTGCGGCTTGCCGGAATGCGGACGGGACCTGGACGCCGCTGACTTGAGTTGCCGCGGCCTTCCCGAGCACGGGGAGGGCGGATGGTATTCCCTTCTCCCCAGCGGGGAGAAGGTGGCCCGAAGGGTCGGATGAGGGGGTCAACTGCTCTTTCATCCAATTGATATTGAACGTTCTGCCTGCGGCCCCCTCATCTGCCTGCCGGCATCTTCTCCACGCTGGGGAGAAGGGAGATGTGGCGCCGTCTGCGCCAACTTTGAGCGGTGGTCTTCCCCGGAACCAATTCCTTACAAGAGCCCATCCCCCCTCGTTGACCTAAATCATACCCACCTTCCTTTTCCCGCCCCATACCCCTCCCATGATTTGAACGCTGAACCGGCTTGCGGCCAAACGCCTCAAATTCGCGTCAACGGCCGCCCGGAGGCCACAACGCGGTTGGAAAGCGGCGGCCGTTCCGGTAATGGGCCATTATGATTTTATGGATCGTCCTCGCAGCTCTGACGGCAGCCGTTGCGGCAGTCCTCATCATGCCATTCGCCCGCGGCTCCAAAGTCGCGCTCGCCGACCGTGCCGGTGAGGTCGAAGTCTATCGCGACCAGCTCTCCGAACTCGACCGTGACAAGGCGCAAGGCCTGATCAATGCCGAGGAAGCCGAATATGCGCGCGCCGAGATCGGTCGCCGGCTTCTGGCCGTGGCGGGCGAAGGCGAAAAACAGGCCGCAGCTCCCGCCAAGAAATATGCGATCGCCACCGCGGTCGTGACGCTGGTGCCGCCGGCCGTCGGGCTCTGTCTTTACGTGATGCTCGGCAATCCGGGCATCCCCGACCAGCCGCTCGAGGCGCGTCTCGCCAATCCCGGCAACAACATCGCGCTGCTCGTCGCAAAGGCCGAGCGGCATCTCGCCCAGAATCCGAATGACGGCGCCGGCTGGGATCTGCTCGCGCCGATCTATTTCCGCTCCATGCGGCTCGGCGATGCCGAAATGGCCTATCGCAATGCGATCCGTCTGCTGGGGCCGACCCCCGTACGCCTTGCCGGCCTTGGCGAAACGCTGGTGGCGGAAAGCGACGGCATCGTCACCGAAGATGCACGCGGGGCTTTCCAGGAGGCCGTCAAGCTCGATCCGGACAATCCGCGTTCGCGCTTTTATGTCGGCCTTGGTTACGAACAGTCCGGCCGTGCGGCGGAAGCCCTCGCGGAATTCGAGACGATCGCCAAGGCCTCCACGCCCGACGCGCCGTGGATGGAACTGGTCAACCAGCATATCGCCAAGAACGGCGGTACTGTTGCCGCGTCACCGCCCGCCGCCAATGCCCCCGGCAATCCGAACCAGGCGGATATCGCCGCGGCTCAAGGCATGTCGCAGGGTGATCGCCAGGCGATGATCCGCGGCATGGTCGACAGCCTTGCGACGAAACTCAAGGAAGACCCGAACAATCTCGAAGGCTGGCTGCGGCTGGTGCGCTCCTATGCCGTGCTTGGCGACAAGCAGAAGGCAACGGATGCGTTGAAGGACGGCCTGAAACAATTCCCGTCTTCCGGCGAACTTGTGGCGCTGGCAAACGAGATCGGCCTGGCCGTGGAAGGAGTGCAGCAATGACCCGCAAACAGAAACGGCTTGCGGTGATCGCCGGCGGCATGAGCTTCATCCTCGTCGCCGTGCTGCTCGTGATGTTTGCCTTCAGCCAGTCGGTCGCGTATTTCTTCATGCCGGGCGATCTCGCCAAGGCCGATATCAAGCCCGGCACCCGCATCCGCCTGGGCGGTCTGGTGGCGGAGGGTTCTGTCAAGCGCGGCCAGGGCTCGACGGTGAGCTTCACGGTGACCGATGGCAAGAGCACCGTGCCGGTCAGCTATACCGGCATCCTGCCCGACCTGTTTCGAGAAGGGCAGGGCGTCGTGACCGAAGGCGCTTTCGACGCGGGCCACAGTTTCGTGGCCGACAGCGTGCTTGCCAAGCATGACGAGAACTACATGCCGAAGGAAGTCGCCGACCGCCTGAAGAAGGAAGGTGTCTGGGAAGACGGCAAAAACAATACGGGAGCGACGAAATGATCGTCGAAATCGGCCACTACGCGCTCGTCCTGACGCTTGCGACCGCGCTCATCGTCTCGATCTTGCCGGTGATCGGCGCGCGCCGCCGCGACATGGCGCTGATGGCACTGGCGCCGACCGGCTCGATCACCATTTTCGCGCTGGTGGCGATCTCTTTCGCCTCGCTCACCTGGGCCTATGTCGTCTCGGATTTCTCGGTCGCCAATGTCTGGGAAAATTCCCATTCGCTGATGCCGCTGATCTACAAATATTCCGGTGTCTGGGGCAATCACGAGGGATCGATGATGCTCTGGCTGCTGATCCTCACCCTCTTCAGCGCGCTGGTCGCCGTCTTCGGTCGCAATCTGCCGGACAGTCTGCGGGCCAACGTTTTGGCAGTCCAGGCATGGATCACCGTCGCCTTCCTGCTCTTCATTCTGTTCACCTCCAATCCGTTCCTGCGCCTCGATCCGGCGCCGGCGGAAGGCCAGGATTTGAACCCGGTCCTGCAGGATTTCGGCCTGGCGATCCATCCGCCGCTTCTCTATCTCGGTTATGTCGGTTTCTCCGTCTGCTTCTCGTTTGCCGTCGCCGCATTGATGGAAGGCCGCATCGACGCCGCCTGGGCGCGCTGGGTGCGGCCCTGGACGCTCGCCGCCTGGACCTTCCTCACCGCCGGCATCGCCATGGGCTCCTACTGGGCCTATTACGAACTTGGCTGGGGCGGCTGGTGGTTCTGGGATCCGGTCGAAAACGCTTCCTTCATGCCCTGGCTCGCCGGCACCGCGCTGCTGCATTCCGCGCTCGTCATGGAAAAGCGCGAGGCCTTGAAGATCTGGACCGTGCTTCTGGCAATCATGACCTTTTCGCTGTCGCTGCTCGGTACTTTCCTTGTCCGCTCCGGCGTTTTGACCTCGGTTCATTCCTTTGCCACCGACCCGACCCGCGGGATCTTCATCCTCACCATCCTAGCAATCTTCATCGGCGGCGCTTTCGCGCTCTTCGCCTGGCGTGCGCCGATGCTGAAAGCGGGCGGCATTTTCGCGCCGATCTCGCGCGAAGGCGCGCTGGTGCTGAACAATCTCATCCTGACGGTCGCCACCGCCACGGTGCTGACGGGCACACTCTACCCGCTGGTGCTGGAAACCCTGACCGGCGAGAAGATCTCCGTCGGCGCGCCCTTCTTCAACATGACCTTCGGCCTGCTGATGTTGCCGCTGCTGATTGCTGTGCCCTTCGGCCCGATGCTCGCCTGGAAGCGCGGCGACCTGCTCGGCGCATTCCAGCGTCTCTGGGTCTTCGCGGCGCTCGCGCTGTTTGCCGGTCTCGCTTTCTTCTACATCCAGCACGGCGGCCCGGTCATGGCGATCTTCGGGCTCATCCTCGGCTTCTGGGGCATGATCGGCGCCTTTGCAGACCTCTGGTATCGCGGCAATTTCGCCAAGGTCGGATTTTCCGTCGGCCTGAAACGCATCGCCGGCCTGCCACGCTCCGTCTTCGGCACGGCCATCGCCCATTTTGGCCTCGGCGTGACGGTCCTCGGCATCTTTGCCGCGACGACCTTCGGCACCGAGACGGTGGTCGAGATGAAACAGGGCCAGACAGTCAATGCCGGTGGTTATACGCTGGTCTATGACGGACTGCGGGACGCGGTCGGCCCGAACTATACCGAACAGCGCGGCCACTTCACGGCCCGTGTCGGCGGTGTGGCCGTTGCCGATGTCTGGTCCTCGAAGCGGCTTTATACGGCCCGCCGCATGCCGACCACCGAGGCCGGTATTCTGACATTCGGCCTAAGCCAGCTTTATGTTTCGCTGGGCGACGCCATCGAAGGCCAGAGCGGCGGCATGGTCGTGCGCATCTGGTGGAAGCCGTTCATTCTCTGCATCTGGGGCGGTTGCCTGGTGATGATGCTCGGCGGGTTTGTGTCGCTGTCGGACCGGCGGTTGCGGGTGGGAGCACCGAGCCGCAAGGCGAAGGTGGTGCGGCCTGTGCTGGAGGCGGCGGAGTGAGGAAAGCGTCTTCGTTGCGGCTACCCCCCTCTGCCCTGCCGGGCATCTCCCCCTCAAGGGGGGAGATCGACTCGTTGCGACGTCCAGCCAATGATCGACGTAGAGATCGGAGCGATGTAGGTGCGTCTTGCCAATCTCCCCCCTTGAGGGGGAGATGCCCGGCAGGGCAGAGGAGGGGGGTATTCTGGCTCATCCTCACCCTGTTTCTTGCCTTCCTCAATCCCCTCCCGGCCTTTGCCGTCAATCCCGACGAAGTCCTCTCCAACCCCGCCCTCGAACAGCGCGCCCGCAATCTCTCCACGCAACTGCGCTGCATGGTCTGCCAGAACCAATCCATCGATGACTCAAACGCCGAACTCGCCCGCGATCTGCGCGTCCTCGTTCGCGAGCGCCTGACGGATGGTGATACCGACGATCAGGTGATCGACTACGTCGTCTCGCGCTACGGCGAATTCGTGCTCCTGAAGCCGCGCCTCAGCACAAAGACGATCATCCTCTGGGCAACGCCCATAATTCTACTCCTGATCGGCGCCGCCGCCATCCTGGTGTTCATCCGCACCCGTCCGAGCCAACGCGTGGTTGCCGCGCTGACGGCCGACGAGCAGGCTCGGCTCGATAAGCTTCTGAAGAAATAGCGACGGTAGGCGTAGACACGAACAGGATGTACGCGGCTTTTCACGACAAGATCGAGGACATCCTCGCCTATCTGAAAGAGGCAAATCCTCTTTTACGGGTGCAACCTGTCGATGGCGGCAGTTATCAGCGTATTTCTCAAAGCGACGTCGCAGAATATTTCAAAGCGACTTCCAGCTATTGGGGAGCTTATCCGGAAACCTTCATCGTCGCCGACGGCGAGTCCATTTCTTGGGCGCTCGACCTGGAGGCTACCTTCACTGCCGCCAATGCATTGAAGCCGAAAGGCTTTTTTATGTTGTTGGGCTATAACGACGGAGGCGTCTTCTCCGTAGCGCCTGAGCCGATGCCATTTCAGTTCTCTGCGGTTCTTCTTTCGGATTACCGGATGGATCTGCCGTCGCCGGGCTCTTTCCTCACGTTGCTTTCCGAGGTCTGGCACGCGCGAGGCGCGAATTGACCGCAACATTACGAAGAATTCATTCGCTCGCCACGTGCAGTTAACCTGAAGCCGCCTATATCTTCGTCATCCACCGCCCGCTGGACCTCCATCCGGCATGAATGAAGAAAGAAAAAGGTAGCTCCTAGATGCGCAATTTTGGACGTCCCTCCCTGAAGACCGTTTTGAAGACCACGACTGTCGCCGGTCTTGCTGCGGTCATGCTGTCGAGCGGCATCCCGGCTCAAATCGTGCCTTCCTTCGCGGCTCCTGTCACTGTTACCGCACCGCAGGCCCCGAGCTTTGCCGATGTCGTTTCTGCCGTCTCCCCGGCCGTAGTTTCCGTTCGCGTCCAGTCCGACGCCACGCCCGCTTCCGATGAAGGTGGCAGTTCCTTCAATTTCGGTGGTCGCGGTTTCGACCAGCTGCCGGACGATCACCCGCTGAAGCGCTTCTTCCGTGAATTCGGCGGCCAGAACGGCCAGCAAGGTCCGGGCGATCGCAATCAGGACCGCGCCGACCGCAACGGCCCGCGTGGCCGCGATAACCAGAACCGTCCGCATCGCCTGCGCCCGACCGCGCAGGGCTCCGGCTTCTTCATCTCCGAAGACGGTTATGTGGTTACCAACAACCACGTCGTCTCGGACGGCTCCGCCTACACCGTCGTCATGAACGACGGCACCGAGCTTGAAGCCAAGCTGATCGGCAAGGACAGCCGCACCGATCTGGCCGTGCTGAAGGTCGATGCCACCAGCCGCAAGTTCACCTATGTCAGCTTCGCCGACGACTCCAAGGTCCGCGTCGGTGACTGGGTCGTCGCCGTCGGCAACCCGTTCGGCCTTGGCGGCACCGTCACCGCCGGCATCGTTTCGGCCCGCGGCCGCGATATCGGCTCTGGTCCTTACGACGATTACATCCAGGTTGACGCGGCCGTGAACCGCGGTAACTCGGGCGGCCCGACCTTCAACCTCTCGGGCGAAGTCGTCGGTATCAACACCGCGATCTTCTCGCCGTCCGGCGGTAACGTCGGCATTGCCTTCGCGATCCCGGCCTCCACCGCCAAGGACGTCGTCGCCGGCCTGATGAAGGACGGCAAGGTTGCCCGCGGCTGGCTCGGTGTACAGATCCAGCCGGTCAACCAGGACATCGCCGACTCGCTCGGCCTCAAGGAACCGAACGGCGCGCTAGTCGTCGCGCCGCAGGAAGGCTCTCCGGGCCAGAAGGCCGGCATCAAGGAAGGCGACGTGATCACGGCCGTCAACGGCCAGTCGATCAAGGATGCCCGCGACCTGTCGCGCCGCATTGCCAACTTTGGCCCCAATGCCAAGGTCGATGTCGCGCTGTGGCGTGATGGCAAGTCCCAGAACGTCACCGTGACGCTCGGCAACCTGCCGAATGACGATACGGCCAAGGTCGAACCGCAGGAGCCGGAAGCACCGGCACCGTCAAGTGACAAGGCACTTGCCAGCCTCGGCATTGCGGTCGCGCCAGCCGGTGACGGCTCCGGCTTGTCGGTGACTGACGTCGATCCCGATTCGGAAGCCGCAGCCCGTGGCCTGAAGACCGGTGAGAAGATCATCTCAGTCAACAACCGCAAGGTCGCCAGCGCCGCTGAGATCGGCAAGGTGATCGAGCAGGCCCGCAAGGATGGCCGCACCCGCGCGCTGTTCCAGGTCGAAGGCAACGGCACGAGCCGGTTCGTCGCTCTGCCGATCAACGAAGGGTGAGGCACGAAGGCATTAGCCGGCAAAACGCTCCAGTGGAGCGTTTTGAGCGCCGAACGGTGAAGTCCCGGTTCGCCCTAGGGGCGAATTGAAAGCTCCAGTGGAGCTTTCAAAGGGAATGAACGCCCGAAGGGCCGGGAGCCAAAGCGAAGGGCCGGGCGATCTGGACGCCTTGAAATGAAGACTTCCGCCAATCGATTGGCGGAAACTGAATGGGGCGCCGCCGGATACGGTTGGCGCCCTTTCCTTTGAAGGATCACGATGATGGAAACGAGTGTCCACTATTCTGCCGCAACCGCCAATTCCGATAGTGCAAAAAATGCGGCGGACGCTATTGTTCCGCACATGAAGATTCTGGTGATCGAAGACGATCTTGAGGCGGCGGCCTACATGACCAAGGCCTTTCGCGAGGCGGGTATCGTGGTGGACCACGCAAGCGATGGCGAAAGCGGCCTCTTCATGGGGACCGAAAACGCCTATGACGTGATGGTCATCGACCGCATGCTGCCGCGCCGCGACGGTCTTTCCGTCATCAGCGAGCTGCGCAAGCGCGGCGTCAATGCGCCGGTCCTCATCCTCTCGGCGCTTGGCCAGGTCGATGACCGCGTCACCGGCCTGCGCGCCGGCGGCGACGATTATCTGCCGAAACCCTATGCCTTTTCCGAACTGCTCGCCCGTGTCGAAGTGCTCGGCCGCCGCAAGGGCGCGCCGGAACAGGACATGATCTACCGCGTCGGCGATCTGGAACTCGACCGGCTTTCCCACGAGGTGAAGCGCGCCGGCAAGGACGTACTGCTGCAGCCGCGCGAATTCCGCCTGCTCGAATATCTGATGAAGAATGCCGGCCAGGTGGTGACCCGCACCATGCTGCTCGAAAACGTCTGGGATTATCATTTCGATCCCCAGACCAACGTCATCGACGTCCACGTTTCTCGCCTGCGCTCGAAGATCGAAAAGGATTTCGACAAGCCGCTTCTGAAGACCATTCGCGGCGCCGGCTACATGATCAAGGACGAGGGGTAACGTTGCTCGCCCGTGCCCGATTGATGTTCCGTTCGACAGCCGTCCGGCTGTCGGCGCTTTATATTCTTCTGTTTGCGCTCTGTGCCGCCTTCCTCGTCTTCTACGTCACTGCCATGTCGGAACGGCTGCTTGCACAGCAGACGCGGCAATCGTTGCAGGAAGAGGTGTCGGATATCCAGCGCGCCTATGAGCGCGGCGGGATCAATCTGCTGTTGCGAATGATGGAACGCCGCGCCCGCCAGCCGGGCGCGAACCTGTATGTCATCGCCGGACCGAACGGCGAGATGCTGGCCGGCAATGTCGCCTCCGTGCAGCCCGGCGTGCTCGACGACCAGGGCTGGACGGATATTCCCTTCACCTACGAACCCTATGCGGAGGTCGACCGCCCCGGCCGGCATCTGGCGACCGCCAACGTGACCCGCCTCGACAACGGGTTGCGCGTCATGGTTGGCCGGGATCTCGGCGATCCGAGCCGGTTCCGCGGCATCGTGCGTCGGGCGCTGATGGTGGCGCTGACCATCATGGGTGTCGGCGCGCTGGTGATCTGGTTCGGTATCGGCCGCAACGCGCTGAAACGTATCGACCGCATGTCGGCGGCCAGCCAGAAGATCATGGCCGGCGACCTTTCCCAGCGCCTGCCGGTCGGCAAATCCGGCGACGAGTTCGACCGCCTGTCGGACTCGCTCAACGCCATGCTCGGCCGCATCGAGAAGCTCAACGAAGGCCTGCGTCAGGTCTCCGACAATATCGCCCACGACTTGAAGACGCCGCTGACCCGTCTGCGCAACAAGGCGGCCGATGCGCTGGACGAGGACCGCGAAGAGGTCCGCCGTGTTGCGCTGGAAGGCATTATCGGCGAATCCGACCAGCTTATCCGCACCTTCAACGCGCTGTTGATGATCTCGCGTGTCGAGGCGGGGTCGATCGCCGCAGAGATGTCCGAGGTCGATCTTTCGGCGATCTCTGCCGATAGTGCGGAACTTTACGAACCGGCTGCGGAAGAGGCAGGGCTCGCGCTGACCACCGATCTCGAATCCGACCTTGTGGTGAACGGAAACCGCGAACTGATCGGCCAGGCGATCTTCAACCTTCTCGACAACGCCATCAAATATGCCGTCGGCGCTCCGGGGGAAGCCGGCCGCGAGGCCAAGATCGGTGTTCATCTCGTCAAGCGCGACGGCACGTTCCGGCTTTCCGTCTGCGATAACGGCCCCGGCGTTCCCGCCGACAAGCGCGGCGAGGTCACCAAACGTTTCTTCCGCCTTGACGAAAGCCGCTCCAAGCCGGGCACCGGTCTTGGCCTTTCGCTGGTCGAGGCGGTGATGGAATTGCATGGCGGCTCCCTGGAGCTTTCCGCCACGCATGAGGACAATCCGGAAGCGCCGGGATTGACGGTCACCATGGTCTTCCCGGAGCCGAAGCCGTAAGGCGTGTCGGGTCAAGGTCTTGCGCGTCTGGCGAACCTGTTCCAGGATGAAGGTATGAAAAGGGACGTTGCGCTCGCCAGATTGAAGCCTTTCGAGCAACGCTTGCGCAAGCGGGGCATCAGCGCCCTTTATTTGTTCGGATCGACCGCCAGGGATGCGGCAGGGGACACCTCCGATCTCGATCTCCTGTTTGAATACGATCCAGAAGGAACCTTCAGTCTTTTTGATCTGGCTGGGACGATGCTGGAGCTTTCGGACGGTCTCGGCACAAAGGTCGATCTTGTATCGCGACATGGCCTGCGCCCGCGCGTCCGCGCCCGTGTTGAAAGCGAGATGGTTCGGATCTTCTGATGGCGGACCTGCGCGATACGCTTGACGATCTGGCGCTGCTGTTGTCTCGCGCCGAGCGGTCGGTCGAGGGCCGAACGTTCGATGACCTCATGGCCAATGAAGAAGCCTATGACGCTTTGACCTATCGCCTCGCGATGATAGGAGAAACCTGCAAGAAACCGCCCGACGAGCTCAAAGCAAGGCATCCGCATTTGCCTTGGCGGGAGATGGCGGTATTTCGCAACTTCGCCAGCCATGATTACTTCGGCATCGATGCGCATCTGGTGTGGCAGGCCGCCATAAGTCTCGAACCCGTGAAAATCATGATGCTCGAAGAAGTCGCCCGGATCGGCGGCGAGGAGCGATAGAAAGAATCGGGAGGACAGATGTCGGAAATCAAAAACCGGCTCGATACGGTCGCAACGGACGTTATTCGCCCGTTGAACCAGACCGAAACCAAGGCTGCGGCCAGCACGTTGAAAGATATCGCCAAGTCGGAGCCCGCAGTCGCCGAACTGCTGGCTGGCGCGACGCCGCTTCGGGATTTCATCACCGCCGCCTTCACTCTCTCCCCCTATTTGCGCGACACCGCCGCAACTTTCCCCTCGTTGCTGACCATTGCAATTTCCGAGCCGCTCGAGTCCACTCTTGAGAAGCTCACAGAAACCGCTCGCCACGCTTGGCAGCCCAGAGACGGCCGCACGCCGTCCGAGAACGAGGTGATGACTGCGCTTCGGGCCGCCAAGCGCGGTCTGAGCTTTATCGTCGCGCTGGCCGATCTTGCCCGCCTGTTCACCGCCAAGGAAACCACTCGCTGGCTGAGTGTCATGGCGGACGCCTGCGTCGCCGCGACGATCGACCATTTGCTGCTTGCTGGTCACGAGAGCGGCAAGCTGAAGCTCGTCGACGCAGCCGAACCCAGCAAGGCATCCGGCCTCATCGTGCTCGGCATGGGCAAGCTTGGCGGCCGCGAGCTCAACTATTCCTCGGATATCGACATCGTCGTTTTCTTCGATCCGGATGCGGGCATCCTGGCGGATCCGCTCGATGCCTCGGAAATCTACGGGCGGATGATGCGTCGGCTGATCCGCATCCTGCAGGAACGTACGGCGGATGGTTATGTCTTCCGCACCGATCTTCGCCTGCGTCCCGATCCCGGCTCGACGCCGCTTGCCGTGTCGCTCGATGCGGCACTGATCTATTACGAGGGCAGGGGGCAGAACTGGGAGCGCGCCGCCTATATCAAGGCACGTCCGGTCGGTGGCGATATTGCGGCCGGCGAAAACTTCATGAAGCTGCTCACCCCCTTCGTCTTCCGCAAATATCTCGATTACGCAGCGATTGCCGATATCCATTCGATCAAGCGGCAGATCCATGCGCACAAAGGGCATGGCGCCATCAAGGTGAAGGGCCATGACGTTAAACTCGGCCGCGGCGGTATCCGCGAGATCGAGTTCTTCGCCCAGACGCAGCAGCTGATCGCCGGCGGCCGCATGCCACCCTTGCGCACCCGCGAAACCGAAATGACGCTGGCGGCGCTGGCCGAAGCGAAGTGGATCAAGCCGGAGATCGCCGCGGAACTGACAGGCTGCTACTGGTTCCTGCGCGATGTCGAACATCGTATCCAGATGGTGCGCGACGAGCAGACGCATAACCTGCCGGATACGGATGCCGAGCTGAAGCGCATCGCCTTCATGCTGGGTTTTGTCGACACGGCAAGTTTTTCCGCCAAGTTGGAAGAGGTCCTGCGGACGGTCGAAAAGCGTTATGGCCGCTTGTTC
Organism: Neorhizobium populisoli; assembly: GCF_019430945.1. GTDB lineage: Bacteria > Pseudomonadota > Alphaproteobacteria > Rhizobiales > Rhizobiaceae > Neorhizobium > Neorhizobium populisoli. The sequence continues at coordinate 650,628 of NZ_JAHYCB010000002.1, forward strand.
GAGCAGGAGACCGGCCTTTCCGGCGGCGAAGGCAATCTCGTCTTCACCGGCCAGCAGGACGACCCCGAAACGCTGAAGACGCTTGCCGCTCTCGGCTTCGAGCGCCCGGCCGATATTTCCCGCGTCATCCGCACCTGGCATTACGGCCGCTACCGCGCCACGCAATCGGTCGAGGCACGCGAACGGCTGACCGAATTGATGCCGGCCCTTCTGAAGGCTTTCGGCGAAAGCCGGCGGGCAGACGAGGCGCTGCTTCGCTTCGACAGTTTCCTCAAAGGCCTGCCCGCCGGCATCCAGCTTTTCTCGCTGATCGGCAACAATCCGCCGCTCCTGGCGCTGATCGTCACCATCATGTCGTCCGCGCCGCGGCTGGCGGATATCATCGCCTCCAAGCCGCATGTCTTCGACGGCATGCTGGACCCCGGCCTGATGTCGGAAGTGCCGACGCGCGACTATCTCTCCTATCGCCTGACGTCATTCCTCAACGGTGCCCGCCATTACGAGGAAAAGCTCGACCGGCTGCGCATCTTCGCCGCCGAACAGCGGTTCCTCATCGGCATCCGCCTGCTCACCGGCGCCATCCCCGGTGTCGAGGCGGCTCGCGCCTTCACCCATCTCGCGGACTTGCTGATCGAGGCCGCCTTGAAGGCGGTGCTCGATGAAGTCCGCTCGGCCCACGGCAATTACCCCGGCGGTCGCGTGGCGGTCATGGGCATGGGCAAACTCGGAAGTTTCGAGCTGACGGCCGGTTCCGACGTCGATCTCATCCTGCTCTACGACTACGACAGTGAGGCGCTGGAAAGCGAAGGCCCAAAGCCGCTCGACTCCATGCGGTATTTCACCCGCATCACCCAGCGGCTGATCGCAGCGCTTTCGGCGCCGATGGCCGAGGGGGTGATCTTCGAAGTGGATTTGCGCCTGCGCCCCTCCGGCAACAAGGGGCCGGTTGCCACGCGGATCAACTCGTTCGCCAAATACCAGCGCGAAGAGGCCTGGACCTGGGAACACATGGCGCTGACGCGTGCCCGGCTGATTTCTGGCGATGAAAGCCTCGTTGACGAGGCGAAGGACGTGATTTGCGAGGTCCTGTCCTCGAAGTTGGACGTCAAAAAGATCACCGCCGATGTCGTCGAAATGCGCGCGCTGATCGAACAGGAAAAGCCGCCGCGCGACATCTGGGATTTCAAGCTCATCCCCGGCGGCCTGATCGATATCGAGTTCATCGCTCAATATCTTCGTCTGATCGCGCCGGCCAAAGGCCTGCCGCCGGATACCTATGGGTTCGGTACGGCGGAAGCGCTGAAGACGCTCGGCGAAAAGCTGATGAAGCCGGGCGATCTCGACACCTGCCTGGAGGCGCTCCGGCTGTTCACAGAACTCTCCCAGATCATCCGCCTCTGCGTCGACGGTCCGTTCGATCCGAAGGACGCCCCGGCGGGATTGCTGGAGCGCGTCTGCCGGGCGGGGAATTGCCCGGATATCCGGACATTGGAGGGGGAGGTGAAGCGGTTGTCGAAGGCGGTGCGGGAAGCGTTCAAACAAACAGCCGAGACGTGAAAACCGCGTTGAAAGCTCGGTTCAATCGCTATTCGTTCTCGAAAGGGTTTAACATGCACTCGCCGGTATGTTCTTCGAGTTTTAGATGGGAGGCGACTATGAGGGCCCTGCTTTCCTTCGTTTTCAGCACCCAGATTTTTTCGTGGTCTTCCAACGCCCGCGCGAGCGCTTTGGTGATTTGCCTCAATTCGCTATCAAATGGCTCGACAAAAGATAGGCTATTTAGAAGCCGCGGAACCGCCAAGTACACCACGGCGTGAAATGTCAGATCGATATTGGTGGTCTCCCCATGAATGCCTGTGTTCGGGCTTCGGATCAGCAGACGTCCATGGGTGACGTGATAAAACCAGATCTGGAAGTTTCGGCTCGAAGGCAACGGCATGACATGTCCTGCATACGGAGACCTGTATAACCACGTTACCTTAAATCATCTGGAGATGATTGTTACGCTTAACGACAAATCCGGATAGATCGGCAACACTCTCAAGCCACCTTTTTCCTCGCTACCGGAGCCGCCATGTCCGGAATATGCAGCGAAACCACCGTGCCCTGACCGACACGCGACTTGATGCGCATATTGCCGCCATGCAGGCCGATCAGTGAGCGGGAGATGGCAAGACCGAGACCTGAACCGCCCTTGCTCTTGGCATACTGGCTTTGAACCTGTTCGAACGGCTGGCCGATCTTGGAGAGAGATTCCTTCGGGATGCCGATGCCGGTATCGGCGATGGTCAGCACCACGCCCTTGTCCAGCCGGCGGGTCCGCAACTCGATGCTGCCGCCCTCGTTGGTAAATTTCACGGCGTTGGAGAGAAGGTTGAGCATGACCTGTTTCAGCGCCCGGCGATCGCCCACCATATTCAGGCCGTCGCAGAGCCGCTGATGGATATCGATATTCTTCTCTTCGGCGGCAATCGAAGTCAGGCGCAGGCTTTCCTCGATCAGCGGCTTCAGGTCGACCGCTTCGCACTGGATGCGCATATGGCCGGCCTCGATTTTCGACATGTCGAGAATGTCGTTGATGACGTTGAGGAGATGTTTGCCGCTGTCGTGGATATCCTTGGAATATTCCGAATATTTAGATGAGCCGAGCGGGCCGAACATCTGGTTCTGCAGGATTTCCGAGAAGCCGAGAATGGCGTTCAGCGGCGTCCGCAGCTCGTGGGACATGTTGGCAAGGAATTCCGACTTCGCCTGATTGGCAGCCTCGGCACGTTCCTTTTCCGCCTGGTAATTCGCATTGGCGATCGAAAGTTCGGATTTCTGCCGCTCCAGCTTCTTCTGCGAGGAGGACAGGTCGCCGATCGTCGCCATAAGGCGGCGTTCCGAATCGCGCAGCCGCTCCTGGTGGCGCTTCAGAAGGGTGATGTCGGTGCCGACCGAGACCATGCCGCCGTCACGTGTGCGGCGTTCGTTGATCTGCAGCCAGCGCTCGTCGGCAAGCTGCACTTCCGTCGTGCGGGACAGCCCGCTGCCGTCCGGATCGGCGACGCGACGCTCGATCACCGGGCGGGCTGCGGCCGCATTCACCGCATGCCGCTCGGTGCCTGGCACCAGTACGCTGTCCGGCAGGCCGTATGCCTGCTGGAAGTGGGTGTTGCACATCACCAGACGGTCGTTCTTGTCCCAGAGAACGAAGGCTTCGGACGTGCATTCGATCGCGTCGGCAAGCCGCTGGTCGGCTTCCGCATAACGCTGCGCCAGACGGTGCTGCTCGGTGACGTCCATGGCGATGCCGATGACATGCGTTCGACCGGCCGAGGTCTTCACCACCTGGGCGCGGGCGCGCATCCAGACATAGTGGCCGGCGGCATGGCGCATGCGGAACACCTGATCGACCTGCTTGGCATTGCCGCGGCTGATGGCGCGGGCAAGCGCATAGATATTCGCATCGGTCGGATGCATCATCCGGGCGGCGTCGGAGAAGGAAATGACGTTGCCGGCAGGCGGCAGGCCGAGCATCTCGTACATCGAGCCGGACCAGAAGAGCCGGCGATTGGTGACGTCGAAATCCCAGAGACCGCAGCGGCCGCGCGAAAGGGCCGTCTCAATGCGCAGGTTCGATTCGACGAAGGTCTCGTCGGCGTCGCGGGCGCGGTTCACCTGCATGTAATAGGCGTAGAGAATGACCAGCAGGATGGCCGAAATGCCGGTGAAGAGCGTCACGTTGAGCGATACTTCGCGGCGCCAGAACTGGTTGATGGTTTCCAGCGAACGGGCGGAGACGATCAGCGCGCCTTCGGTGCCGACCGGGTCGATCGTCGCATAATGCGGGGTGCCGCCGAAATAGGTTTCAATAACGCTGCTTTCTTCGCTGAATCGGCGAAGCGTAGCCGTCTCTGGAAGGATGGAGGTCAGGCGCTGGCCGACATAGCCCGAGGCCGACCTGGACCCGCCAAAAATGCGTCCGGTTTCGTCGACCAGCAGAATGAATGCGTCTGAGGCGAGAAGACCTTCCGGCAGCCGCGCGGCAAGACGGCGCTCGGCGGCGGCGCGGTCATGGGCGGCAAAAGCCGTCGCATCGTCCGAAAAGGCGGCACTGGCGGTTGCGGCCATCAGCGCGGTGGATTGCCGTGCGGCGTCCTCCATGCGGCCGTGCTCGGCCATGATGCCGACGACACGCGACGCGGCCACGACCAGCAGAAATGCCAGAATCAAAATGGGGATGGATCGCTTGAGTGCCGCCTCGATCCGCGGCATCTGCCGGACGATCGGCTTGACGGAAAGTCGAGCTTCTTCCGGGATGACACGCCCCAAACTTGTAAAGCTCGGAAATTTAAGACGCAACCGCCCCTCGGCCGCGGTTGCCCGCTGCACGCCCGACATGGTTTTCATGTAGTCCCTCGTGGTGATTCGGGCGCTGCTCGCCTGAACCTGAGCTAATGAATCATTAGTGATTCTTCGTGTCCAGAGGGTTGCTAAGATTTTTTTAACGTTTTGATTCTTTTGCGAATCGGCGTGATTCCGAAGACACGGCTGATCGGCCGCCTCAGGAGGCGGCCGGGCTTTCGACGAGATTGTTGCGGGTTGCGGCAATCGAGATCAGCGCAAGTGCGATGATGACGGCACCATAAAGATAGGCCGTATTGGACAGGCCAAGCACCGGGGCGGCAAGGCCGGCGACGATCGCCGGAACGGAAAAGGCGAGATAACTTTCCACCAGGAAGGCCGAGAACAGGCCGGCGCGTTCATGACCCTCAGCCAGCGGCAGAACGATCTTCAGGACATTCGCAAAGGTTGACCCGAAACCCAGGCCGGCAATCGCCGTGCCCGCGAAAAGCAGGCCGCCATTTTCCTGCTGCACGCCGAAAAGCGTGATGACGACGCCGATCATCAGGCTGTTGGTGGCGATGAACAGTACGCGCCGCGGCGGCAGCGCTTTAAAGATGAAAACCGATGCTGTTGCAGTAAGCATCATGGTCGAGACCACGGTCGCACCGACGAAGGGCGAGGTGATGCCTGTCGCAACGGCGACCAGTGTCGGCATCAGCGAGAGGTAGAAGCCGCCGAGCGCCCAGCTGGCGACATTGAGAGGTGTCACCTTGAGCAGCGGTCCGAGCGCCCGGCGGGGTATGCTGACATTCGGCTTCATGGCCTTCAGCGCCCCGGGTCGGCCTGACGTCGTCTCGGGCATGAACGGCAGCATAACGATACCGGCAATGGTCACCAGTAGAAGCAGCGCATAGACCAGTCGCGTCGGTTCGGGTGCGAATGCGACGAGAGCACCGGCTGCGAGCGTGCCGATCATCAGGCCGAGGAACGGCGAAATGGAATTCAATATCGAGCCACGTGCCTTGTCGCCATCGAGGATGGTTGCGCCGAGTGTCGGGAAGGCGACGCCTGTGGCAAAACCCTGAACAATACGGCCGGCAAGCAGCATCGGGCCCGAATCCGCGAAGATGAAGATTGTCAGCGCCGCCACGTTGAAGAGAAGCGCGAGGAGGATCAGCGGCTTGCGACCCACATAGTCTGAAAGCCCGCCGAGCGTCAGAAGCGTCGCAAGCAGGGCGAAGGCGTAGGAGCCGAAGATGAAGGTGATCATTGCCGGCGAGAGGTGAAACAGCTCCTGGTAGACATGATAAAGCGGCGTCACTGCACTTGTTCCGGCGCCGATCAGCACGGAAAAGAGAAAGCTGTAGGTGGTCATCCGGGAGTTGGATGGGGAGGCTGGGAGAAGGTTTGTCATGGGAGGTTCCCTTAACGCAATTTCTTAGCGTTAGGCGTACATAGTTGCAATTCGCCGCTAATGCAATATCTTTGCATTAAGAGTTTTTGATGCACCGGCCAAAGTTTTTGAACTGAGCCGGCCCGAGTTTTGAAAAGAGAGAAAAAGAAATGGCCAGAGAAATGGTCAGGCAGGGAGGCCGCAGCGCTCGCATCCAGGCGGAGGTGCATCGTACGGTCAACGAACTGCTGAAAGAGATGGACCGCGGCGCCATCACGGTGCCGATGGTGGCCGAGAGGGCGGGGGTTACGCCCTCAACGATCTATCGCCGCTGGGGCGATCTTTCCGATCTTCTGGCAGATGTCGCGGTTGCGCGCCTGCGCCCCGTTGCCGATCCGGAGGATACCGGCGCGATGCGATCCGATCTGGAGGCCTTCGTCCTCCAATACGTGGAGGAAATGTCGTCCCGGGTCGGCCGGCAGATGCTGTCGGACGTTCTTGGCACCTGGGAGGGCGATGCGGCAGGCCAGTGCTGCCAGTTCACCTATCAGCATCTGGAGACGATGCGTGAACGGGCGCTGCAGCGTGGTGAACAGGCCTTCGATGTCAGCGAGGCGATCGACTTCATCATGGCGCCGGTGGTGTATCACATCCTGTTCGGCGACCGGGAAGTGACGCCGGACTATTGCCGGTCGGTGGTGAGGCGGTTTTTTAGGACGTGATGAACGGTGGGAATTACGGTTCTGTGCGCAACAGATATGCTACGCGGCCGTTCTCTATGCTGAAGTTGCTTCAGAAATCGCCGTCTCAGATCGTTCGCCCGGATATTCCCTTTTTTCATGTTGGGCGTCTTCTTGGGCCGCCAAGTTTTTGGGACTTCAGTGGGGATACTGCGGCTTTTGATGGCCTCCTCGACTATCACGGCAACATTCAGGTCGCACTTTGGGTTCAAGGCGATCAGGTAGAGGTGCGTCGTGTTGGAGTGCGTATGTGGACGGCGCCGAGCGGGATTCCTGAACCCAAGCAAGGTAAGATGAAATATGCGCCCCGGCGCTATGTACAGTTCGATGGCTTCGAACCTGGTTTGGCGCTAGGCGCTGCGAAGACCCTTCTCGATAGCGCATCGATAACCTACACCGAGGTAGCGGTATCGAATGCGTCGGAGACGGCAGTCAAGCTCGTGCTCCCGAACCAGACCGAACTGGAGTTCTTCATGATGGCAGGCCAGCCTGCTCTGGCATCGGTTCATGCATATTCGGAGCGGGAAGGCGCCTAAATCGCTTGAATGCAAGAAGCCTCTTTAGAGCCGGATGCGGCCAAGAGTGTTCGTTCCTTGAGTGCAACCAAAAGCCCGCCGACCCAGTCAGGTCCCGGCGGGCTTGATCTGTCTGTGGGCTTAAATCACCCCTTGAGCATCCGCTCGACGATATCCCGCACATCCGTCGAAAGCGCTGTTGCCCGTTCGATCGTCGTCAAGGCCGCGCGCGCATAATCGGCACGCGCCGCTTCGAGCGATCGCCAGGAGCGCATCGAGGTGAGGATGCGGGCCGCAAGCTGCGGGTTCCTCGGGTCGATCGCCAGGATCTGATCGGCAAGGAAGTTGTAACCATCGCCATCGGCGCGGTTGAAGCCGGTCGGGTTGGCGAAAGCGAACGTGCCGATCAGCGAGCGGACGCGGTTCGGGTTGGAGGCGACGAAGCGTGCGTTCTCCATCAGCGCCTTGACGCGGGCAAGCGCACCGGCGCCGGGAATGGTCGCCTGGATCGAGAACCACTTGTCGATGACGAGAGGGTTGCCGTCGAAACGCTTCTGGAAGGTGTCGAGCGCCTCGGCCGCTTCGGACGAATCCGGGAAGCGGTGGGCAAGCAGCGTCAGCGCCTGGGCCATGTCCGTCATGTTGTCGGCGGACTTGAAGGCTTCGGCGGCACGGGCAGGCGTGTCTTCCGCATAGGTCAGATAGGCAAGCGCGCTGTTGCGCAGCGACCGCTTGCCGGCACTTGCCGCATCCGGCGAATAGGCGCCGTCGGTCTTCATCTCGTCGAACAGGCGCTGGAAGGTCTTGTTGCCTTCCTTGGCGATCGCAGCGAGGATTGCATGCCGGCCGGCATGGATCGCGTCCGGATCGTTATTGGCGCCGAGTTCACGGGCAATGTCGGCCTCGCTCGGCAGCGTCAGCGCCTGGGCGCGGAAAGCGGGCTCGAGCGTGTCGTCGCCGGCTGCTTCAAGCAGGGCGGCGATCAGCGCCGGATCGCAGGTGATTTCGCGGCCGTCACGCGCATCGCGCGCCGCCTGCATCAGGTTCGGCAGAGCGAGGTCTGTCAGAGCCTGCCAGCGGGCGAAGAGATCCGTGTCGTGGCGGGCGATATGGGCGAGATCGGCCGGCGTCTGGTCGAGATGCAGGTTGATCGGCGCCGAGAAAGAACGGTTGAGCGACAGGACCGGACGCGACGAGATGCCTGCAAAGGCGAAGGTCTGGCGGCGTTCGGTCAGATGCAGCACGTCGCCGGTCACCTCGCCGCCGGTCACCTTGGCAGGCGCGACAAGCGAACCATTGTCTGAGATCAGCGCAAACGAGAGCGGGATATGCATCGGCTCCTTGGCCGACTGGCCGGGCGTTGCCGGGATCATCTGCTCCAGCGACAGCGTGAACGTGCCGCTCGTCTGGTCGTAATTGCTGGAAACTGTCACCAGCGGCGTGCCCGCCTGATGGTACCAGAGCGAGAACTGCGTTAGGTCGCGGCCGCTTGCATCCTCGAAGCACTTGACGAAATCCTCGACCGTCGCGGCCTGGCCGTCATGGCGCTCGAAATAGAGATCCATGCCCGCCTTGAAGTCGTCGCGCCCGAGCAGCGTGGCGATCATGCGGGTGACTTCCGATCCCTTTTCGTAGACCGTCGTCGTATAGAAGTTGTTGATCTCGCGATATTTGGTCGGGCGGACCGGATGCGCCAACGGGCCGGCATCTTCCGGGAACTGTTCCGACTTCAGGTGGCGCACTTCGGCAATGCGCTTCACGGGGCGGGAGCGCTGGTCGGCCGAAAACTCATGGTCGCGATAGACCGTCAGGCCTTCCTTGAGGCACAGCTGGAACCAGTCGCGGCAGGTGATGCGGTTGCCGGTCCAGTTGTGGAAATATTCGTGGGCGATGATCGCCTCGATATTCGCATAATCCTGGTCGGTCGCGGTTTCTGGATCGGCCAGAACGTATTTGTCGTTGAAGATATTGAGGCCCTTGTTTTCCATGGCCCCCATGTTGAAATCGGAAACGGCGACGATCTGGAAGATGTTCAGGTCGTATTCGCGGCCGAACCGCTCCTCGTCCCACTTCATCGAGCGCTTCAGCGCATCCATGGCGTAAGCGGCGCGGGCTTCCTTGCCATGCTCGACATAGATTTTCAGCGCCACTTCGTTGCCGGACATCGTCTCGAACGTATCTTCGACGACGCCGAGATCGCCGGCGACCAGCGCGAAGAGATAGGCAGGCTTCGGATGCGGGTCGAACCAGGCTGCGAAGGCGCGGCCTTCGTCATAACCGGCGCCGCCCAAAAAATTGCCGTTCGACAGCATGACCGGGTTGGCAGCCTTGTCACCGATAATGGTGATCGTGTAGGGCGCCAGCACATCCGGACGGTCGGGGAAATAGGTGATGCGACGGAAACCTTCCGCCTCGCACTGGGTGCAATAGACCCCGTTGGTGCGGTAAAGGCCCATCAATTGGGTATTGGCTTCCGGGTTGATATAGGTGGTGACGGTGATCTCGAACGGCGTTTCCGCCGGCAGGTCGCGGATCGTCAGCTTTTCCGGCGAGACGTCATACTGGCCGGCCGGCACCTCGTTCTGGTCGAACAACAGGCCGGAGAGCGTCAGCTCGTCGCCATCGAGCACCAGCGGTGCGGAAAGATCGACGCCCTCGCGCCGGTGGAAGATCAGGCGCGCTTCCACCTTGGTATTGGTTGGGTCGAGCTCGAAAGTCAGATCGACGCGTTCCAGGACAAAATCGGTGGGGCGGTAGTCTGCTAGATGGACAATCTGGCCCGTATCTGTTCGCATGGTGCTTCCTGAAACCGTCTTTTTTTAAAGCATCGGAGCAATCGGCCGGCTCTGCTGTCGCAGGCAAGCTTCCCCGTCACCGCGGGCGATAATTGCACGCAATGCTAAACGATTGTTGAAACTTTGGCTAAATTAATTCCTATTTGTTCTTGTAGTTTCGCGGAATTTGTCAATTGGTAATGGATAGTGATCAAACTATCTTCAGTTTTCATGCAAGCGTCGGCACATTTCCGTTACTCTGACGACAAACTGAATCTCCTCCCTTCGTATCGACTGGCTTTGTGTAGTGCGGCCAACGATTCCAATGAGTTCGTAATGGCCGCCGATGCCCTCAATCCCCTCCGGGGTATCTTGTTAAAGGTAACCTCGGTGATGGTTTTCGTTTTGATGCAGACCTGCATCAAATCGGCGGGGCCGGATATTCCAGCAGGACAGATCACCTTTTACCGCTCCGCCTTCGCTATCGTGCCGATCGTGCTTTATCTTGCCGTCCAAGGTGAACTCCGCGGCGCCTTCTATACCCAAAGTCCGTTCGGCCATTTTAAACGCGGCGTACTCGGTATCACCTCGATGGCTTTCGGCTTTTACGGTCTGGTGCATCTCCCCATGCCGGACGCGATCGCACTCGGGTATTCACTGCCGCTGATCGCCGTCATCCTGGCGGCAATCTTCCTTGGGGAAACGGTGCGCATCTACCGCTGGACTGCGGTCTTTGTCGGCTTGATCGGCGTGGTGATCATTTCGTGGCCAAAACTTAGCATGTTCGATGACGGCGGCATGGGATCGGCACAGGCGATCGGTGCCCTTTCAGTCATCATTTCATCAATGATGGCAGGCTTCGCATTGATTCAGACGCGACAACTGGTGCGCACCGAAAGAACACCGACAATCGTGTTTTATTTCTCGCTGAGCGGTGCAGTTCTCTCGCTCCTGAGCCTGCCTTTCGGCTGGGAGGAACTGACGACGTCGGAAACATTCTTTTTGATTTGTGCCGGCATCTGCGGCGGGGTCGGCCAGATCCTGGTGACGGAAAGCTATCGTTATGCAGACGTCTCGACGGTTGCCCCATTCGAATACACGTCCATCCTGCTTGGAATTGCGATCGCCTATACACTTTTCGGAGATGTGCCGACTTTCACCATGCTGGTTGGTACGTCGATTACGGTATCCGCGGGCATTTTCATCATCTACCGCGAGCACCAGCTTGGTCTGGAACGCAAAGCAGCGCGCCGGGCGTCTCCACCCGGCGCGTAACAAGCGCAATGATTCAAATGTGAAGCTTAGAGCGGGATTGCCGCCGTTGCCGGATTGACCTTTTCCGCGCGGATACCTGCAGCACCGGCGCAGCTGAATTCGCGCGAGGCATTCACGGCAGCGCCGATCTGGAAAAGGTTTTCGCGGATCGCGCGGATGGGATGCAGAAGAACCGTCATGGCTATTCCCCTTCGTCGATCAGCGTTCGCGGAAATCTGCGAAGACGGCAGCCGGGCGCGTAATGCCGGCCGTATGCGCCATGGAGCGCGACGTCATCTGCTCGTTCGTGGCAGAACCGAAACGGTGATAGCCCTGCGTCGAGCGCGGCGCAAGGCCGGCGATGCGGAGGGTTTCGAAACCCGAATGGATCGGGCGAAAGCGGGTCGTCATTGCCTTGGTTCCTTAAACCGAGAATTCCTCCCAAGACACGCTGCTAATATTGCGGCGCAGCATTGATTCCGCAATGCGGTAGTACGCGACGCTGCCATGCGTTAATCGCATAGCAATTTTCATATTTCCGTAACTTTGTGTAAATTTTACCGTACTCGTGCCTGAAACTAAGGCAAATCGGCTTAAAAGCGGCTTTTGAAGGCCAGTAGGTCTTGCCAGGCAAGAGCCTTGTTCGCCGGTGCCGCGAGCAGTTCCTGTGGATGCAGTGTCGCGATGGCGGACAGATCCGCGCCGCCGAAGGAAATATCCCGCCATTGCCCGCGCAGGGTATGGATCGTCCCCGTATCGCCAAAGAAGAAACGGGCAGGGAAGTTGCCGAGCAACAGCAGCAATTTCGGCTCGGCAAGCGCGACCTGCCGCTCCAGGAACGGCCGGCAGATCGAAAGCTCCGCCTCCGACGGCATGCGATTGCCGGGCGGCCGCCACGGGATAACGTTGGTCAGCATCACCGCTTCGCGCGCAAGGCCGATGGCACCGAGCATCCGGTCGAGAAGCTGCCCCTGCCGGCCGGAGAAGGGGATGCCGTCGCGGTCGTCGTCGGCATTCGGCATCGGGCCGATCACCATGATGCCCGAGGCCGGATCGCCGCTGGCAAACACGGTCGAACGGGCGCCGTTTTTGAGGTTGCAGCTGTTGAACGCTTCGAGTGCGGTTTTGAGTTCGGCGAGCGAACGGGCGCTTTCGGCGGCAAAGCGAGCGGAGGATACCGCCTCGCCATCGGGTACGGCGACATTTGCGGAGGACGCGGCCGGCGCCGGACGGGCGGCGGGTGCAGCGCGTCCTTGGGACGGTGCGGCGCGATTCTGTGCTGGAGAAGCGTCCCCCGTTCGGAACGTGGGGTCCGATTGAGGTGAAGATTGCTGCTGCCGCGCACTTGCCGGCGCGCGTGCCTCCGCCTGAGCAGCCTTCTGCGCTGCAAATTGCGCAAACCGATCCAGCGGCTCGTCCTCGACAAGCCATTCGACACCCGAATCCGCATAGAAATGCAGAAGGGCGGTCAGCTCCAGGGCTTCGAAGTCTTGGGCGATGTTCATGGACTCGCTTTTACAGCATGTCGGCAGTGAAGGGGAAGGCTGCGATGCAGACTCCCTTCTCCCCCTTCGTGGGGGAGATGTCGCCAGGGGCGGCAGAGGGGGGTGGTGCCACGAGCCCGATGGTCGAATGTGTTGAACCACTCCCATCTGCCAGCTCCGCTGACATCTTCCCTGTAAGGGGGAAGAGGGAAGCCTACATCAAGCCGCCCACTGCTCCACATTGTCGCTTTCCCCAATCAGCGCCAACCCGTGCGCGATCGACAACAACTCCCCGCCGCTCTCGATCTTGTCCGCATCGAACCGTTCGGTGAAAATCCGCCGCACAGCCGGCACAAAGGATGTGCCGCCGGTCAAAAACACTTTATCTACCGCTTCCGGCGACGTGTGGGTCTTTTCCAGCACCTCGTTCAGCGCGCCTTCGATGCGGGTGAGATCGTCGGTAATCCAGCTTTCGAAATCGGTGCGCTTCACCATCTTGCGGCCGGCCTTGCCGAGCGGGGCGAAGTTGAATTCCGCTTCCTCAGAGCCTGAGAGCGCCATCTTTGTCGCCGAGATTGCCTGATAAAGCGGGTAACCCTCGTCATGCTCGACAAGCTCGATGAACAGTTCCAGCTTGTCCGGGTCGAGCGCCGATCGCACCAGCGATTTCAGGTCGGTAAACTCCCGGCTGGACTTGAAGATCGACAGCTGGTTCCAGCGCGAGAAATTGGTGTAATAGCCGGCCGGTACTTCCAGAATCTTGTCGAAGCTCTTGAAGAACGTGCCCTTGCCGATTTCCGGCGCCACGAGGTTTTCGATCATCCGGGCGTCGAAATGGTCGCCGGCAATGCCGACGCCGGAATGGCCGATCGGTTTTGCCGTCAGCTTGCCGGCATGTCGCTCGAAACGGATCAGCGAATAGTCGGTCGTGCCGCCGCCGAAATCGGCGACCAGAACATTCGCGTCGCTCTTCAGCGTCTGGGCAAAGTAATAGGCGGCCGCCACCGGCTCGTAGACATAGTGGATTTCCGGAAATCCAAGCCGTGTCAGCGCTTCGTTATAGCGCTCGGTGGCCAGCGCCGGGTTCGGGTTGGCGCCGGCGAAATGCACCGGACGGCCGGCCACCAGCCGCGAGACATCCGTCGGCCAGCTGTCGCCCGCATAGGCCTTCAACCGCTTCAGAAAAATTTCCATCAGGTCTTCGAAGGCATGCCGGCGAGCGAAGATCAGCGTGCCCTGGAAGAGCGCGCTCGCCGCAAACGTCTTGATCGACTGCAGGAAGCGGCTGTCGCCGGGATTGTCGATGAACTGACGGATCGCCGCCTGGCCAGCTTCCACTTTCAGCGCCTGCGCGCCGAGCTGCGCATCCTTCATGAAGGACAGCGCCGTGCGCATCGTGTCGGTCTCGCCCGCACTGCTGGTGAAATGCATGGAATGCGTGGCGGCGTCGCTATCCGCCAGTGCGAGAACTGTATTGGTCGTGCCGAAGTCAAGCCCGAGCGCCCGTGCCATGGCCGTGCTCCTTAAATCGCAGAAGATGATTGAACCCGAAGCCATGACCGGGCGGCCAAACGGCTTCGAACGCGAAAAAGGGCGGCAGTTCGCGCCCTCGAAATTTTTGAGAGGGCGCGTGATCGCATAACGAGGTCGGGATAGCAAGGGTGAAAAGGCCCGGCGGGCCGGGCTTTCGTCAGGCCTGTTTGTACCACTGCACCGCAAGCGAATCCGTATCGCTCTCGGTATCGCCCGTCGAAAGCAGCGAATTGCTGGACGCGGTCTGTGGGACGGCGGCCATCTGGTCGATCATCTGGCTGGCCAGCAGGCTCTGCATCAGCACCGAAGCGCGCTGGCGGGTCTTTTCTTTCTCCTCTAGGGAGACGCTGGCATAACGATCCTGGATTTGCTGCATCTGCTCCAGGAAAGCCGCGACGTGATCCGCGACGCCGCTGCCTTCAAGCGGGGCAGGCGTCGCAGGGCTCGACGCCGAGGGCGATGTCGCCGGTTTGCTGGAGGCGGGCTGGCTCGCCGAAGGCCGGGATGCGGCCGGCTGTGAGGCAGACGGCTGTGATCCCACCGGCTGGGTCTGGCCTGGCTCGGACTGGTTAGCGACAGGCTGGGACTGGGTCGGCTGTGGCTGAACGGGTTGCGGTTGCGCGGGCTGCGGCTGTGCGGGCTGCGATGTCGGCGAAGTTTCGCTGACGGGCTCATCGCTTCCCGAGCCTGTGCCGGACGATTGCGTGCCCGAAGAAACGTTGCCCGAGGAAGCCGGTTCGTCTTCCGGCTGCGCAACAGTCGTATCCCGACCGTCTCCGTCATTGGATTGCGGCGGCACGGTACCGGCATAAGTACCGTCATCCGTGTCTTCGGGACCAGTATCTTCCACGGGTGCGGAGGAGGCGGGCTGTGTCTGCCCGGCAGACGTCGGCTGGCTGCTGTTCGGCGGAGGCGTCTGGCTGGACGGCTGGGTTGAGGAGGGCGGCGGGGTATTGTTGGAAGGAGAGGTGCCGAAACCTCCGCCTAAAATGCCATCAAGCACTGAAAACTCCATTTCATACGAATAGTAGCAGTGCCTTTATCAGCTTCCTCTTGCGGCTCCGTCAAAACCGCCGGATCAATTCGATTAAACCTTTAACCGCGTTGCGTTTTCCGACATTCGCGTATCTTCCGCCTGGGCGACCAGCCAGTTGCGGAACATCTCCATGGCGGGCGTCGTCGGCCGCGATTTTAGCCGGATCAGCCAATAGCTTCCCTTGGAGATATAGATTTCGAACGGTTGCTCCAGCGCGCCGGCCGCGATCTGTCGCGAAAACATCAAAGGCGGCGCCAGCGCCACGCCTGCCCCCTGGATCGCCGCTTCCACCATCAAGACAGAACTGTCGAACACCATGCCGCGCAAAGGCGGCGAGGGAAGGCCGGCTTCCTCGAACCAGCTCGGCCATTCGTCGGCCCGGTATGAGCGTAGGAGCGTCTGATGCGCCACATCCTCTGGGCTCTTCAATTGCTCGGCGATCGACGGTATGCAGAGGACAGAGAGCGGGGCCTCGAACAGCGCTTCCGCCTCGATATCGTGCCAGGCGCCATTACCGAACTTGATCGTATAATCGAGCCCTTCCGCGGCGATATCGACGCGGTTGTTGTTGGTGGAAAGCCGCAGGTCCACGAACGGATATTTTTCCCGGAAATCATGCAGCCGTGGCAGAAGCCAGCCGACCGCCAGCGTCCCGACGGCGCCAAGCTTCAGGACTTCCCGCACATGACCGCCCTCGAACCGCTCCAGCATGTCCGCCATGCGGTCAAAGCTTTCCTGCAGCGAAGGAAGCAGCGCCAGCCCTTCCTCGGTGATCATCAGCCCGCGCGGCAGGCGGCGGAACAACGTCACGCCGAGCCGCTGTTCGAGCAACTTCACCTGGTGGCTGACGGCCGCCTGCGTCACACAAAGCTCGATTGCCGCCCGGGTGAAGGAAAGATGCCGTGCAGCGGCCTCGAAGGCGCGTAGCGCGTTCAGCGGCAAATAAGGCCGGACCATGGCGATGCCCCAATTCAATTCATGCCTGACCGCAGATATCATCGTTTGATTGGGGCTCGCAAGTCGACCTAGAACTGCGGTGCCGAACCATTTGGAACACGATCATGGCTTTCAGAAATCCCCTACTTCTTGCCGTTTCCCTTGGAATAACCACTGCTTTTCTCGATTGCGTCTCCGTCAGGGCTGCCGAGCCCATCCGCTGCACCGTCATCATCGACGAGCAGAGCGGCGATGCGCTTTACCGTCAGGGCACTTGCGATCAGGGTTTTTATCCGCAATCCACCTTCAAACTGCCTTTGGCCATGATGGGTTACGATGCCGGCATCCTGACCGATGCCCAGAACCCGCGGCTGAAATACCAGGCGAAGTTCGGTGGCCCGGAGCGGGTGAAAAAGGATGTCGATCCGCTGATCTGGGAAAAGGATTCAATCGTCTGGTATTCGCAGGAGCTGACCCGCAAGCTCGGCGACAAGGCCTTTGCCGATTACGTCAAACGTTTCGGCTATGGCAATACCGACGTCTCCGGCGGGCTCACCGAAGCCTGGCTGATGTCGTCCCTGAAGATCTCCGCCGACCAGCAGGTGCAGTTCATCCGCCGATGCCTCACCGGCCGCCTGTCGATCTCGGAAAATGCCGTCGACCAGACGCTTGCCATCATCCCGCATTTCGAAGCTGGGGACGGCTGGGACATCCAGGGCAAGACCGGCGCCGGCTGGCTGCGCGACAAGGCCGGCAAGCCGGATTACAACCGCCCGCTGGGCTGGTTCGTCGGCTGGGCGATGAAGGACGAGCGGCGGGTGATCTTTGCGAGGCTGCTGGTGGATACCAAGCGGTATCCGGACGATCCGATCAGCTATGTCGTGCGCGATGGGCTGGTGAAGGATTTCCCGAAGCTGGCTGAGGGATTTTGAGACGCCTCACACCTTCTTCACCGCAGCTTGCCCCTCACCCTAACCCTCTCCCCGCAGGCGGGGAGAGGGGACGTGCCTTACGCCGGTTTTGAGAGGGAATAGAGGCGGTGCAGCTTGTTTCCTTCTCCCCGTCATAACGGGGAGAAGGTGCCGGCAGGCGGATGAGGGGCAGACACACCCTCGACGGAATTCACTCCGCTGCAATCGCCGTCGGCACGTCGTGATCGTCATTCGCCTCATGCCGATCGTCCTTCATGCCTTTGAACAATCTTCCGAGGAACCGCCCGAAGCGATCCATCTCGACGAAGATCACCGGGGTGATGAACAGCGTCAGCATCTGGCTGACGATCAGCCCGCCGACCACCGCGACGCCGAGCGGCTGGCGCAGTTCCGACGATGCGCCGGTGCCGAGTGCGATCGGCAGCGCACCGAGCAGCGCGCAGAAAGTCGTCATCATGATCGGACGGAAGCGCCGCACGCAGGCCTCGTGGATTGCCAGGGAGGCGGTTTCACCCTTCGAGCGCATCGTCTCCACCGCCACGTCGATCATCATGATCGCGTTCTTCTTGACGATGCCGATCAGCATCAACAAGCCGATCAGTGCGATTATCGACAGGTCGAAGCCGAAGATTTTCAGCGCCAGAAGCGCCCCGAAGGCGGCTGCCGGCAGGCCGGACAGGATCGTCAGCGGGTGGATGAAGCTTTCGTAGAGTACGCCGAGCACCACATAGATGGTCAGCACCGCAGCGAGGATCAGCAGCGGCGTATTGCCCTGGCTTTGCTGGAAGATCTGCGCCGTGCCGCCATAGGAGGTGAACACGTCGTTCGGCATCTGCAGGTTCGTCTTCAACTGATCGATCGCGGCGGTGGCGTCAGAAAGCGAGACGCCCTCCGGCAGATTGAACGAGACGGTGGTCGAAACCAGCTGACCCGTCTGGTTGATCGTCACAGGCGCCGTCTGGCGCACCACCTGGGCGAAGTTTGACAGCGGTACCAGCGTTCCGTTCGACGACATGACGCGGATGTCTTGCAACATCTGGTCGTTCCATTGCTTGGTATTGTCGAACTCGGTGATGACGTCGTAGCTGTCGCCGGTCGACTGGATTTCGGCGGCCGTATAACCCCCGAACGCCATTTGCAGCGTCTGGCGCAGTGCGTCGTCGGTAATGCCGAACGAGGCTGCCTTTTCCGGATCGACCTTGATATTCGCCTCGATCGCATCATTCTGGGCGTCTGATGTCACGTCGGTGAAATGTGTCCGGTCGGCCTTCATCGCCGCCTGGATCTTGTCCGACCATTCGTTGGTCTGGCTGGCATTCAGCGCCTGCACCACGAGCTGATACTGGCTGACAGTCGAGCGGCCACCGAAGCGCAGGCTCTGTTGCGGGGTGATGAAGGTCTTGATACCGGCGACCTTGGAGGTGGCCATGCGCATGTCGCGCAATGTCTGCTCCAGCGGCGGGCGCTGGTCGCGGTCCTTCAGTTCAACCCAGATCGTACCGTTATTGAGCGGATTGCGCCCATTACCGCCGACGATCGAGGTGACATGTGCGACGGAAGGGTCCTTCTGGATGATCGCCGCCACCTGGTTCTGCAGGTCGCGCATCGCCGTATAGGAAATGTCTTCGCGGGCGCGGGTGGAAACCGTCAGCCGCCCGATATCCTCCTGCGGAAAGAAGCTCGTCGGCAGCGTCTTGAACAGATAGATCGAGCCGCCGACCGAGGCCAGGAAGACCAGCATGATGATGCCGCGGTTCCTCAGGCACCAGCCGACCATTCGGTCGTAACCCTTCAGCGTGCGGCTGAAGCCGGCATCGAAGATGCGAACCGGCAGGCTCGGCTTGTGATGGGCATCGGACATTTTCGAGCCGAGCATCGGGGTGACGGTGAGCGAAACGACGGCCGAGGCGACGATCGCAAGCGCCACCACCATGCCGAATTCGTTGAACAACCGCCCGACGACCCCGCCCATCAGCAGGATCGGGATGAACACCGCGATCAGCGACACCGACATGGAAATGATCGTCGAACTGACTTCGGCAGCACCCTGCAGCGCGGCTTTCCTGACCGGCATGCCGTCCTCGATATGCCGCATGATGTTTTCCAGCATGACGATCGCATCGTCCACGACGAGCCCGACGGACAGCGTCAGCCCCAGCAGCGAGATGTTGTCGATGCTATAGCCCAGCACATACATGGCGCCGAATGTGGTGATCAGCGACAGCGGCACGGCAAGGCCCGGCACGATCGTGGCGGTCAGCCGGCCGAGGAACAGGTAGATCACCAGTACGACGAGGCCTATCGTCAGCATCAGGGTAAACTGCACGTCGGAGATCGAGCTGCGGATCGCGGTCGAGGCGTCGTTCATCACGCTGAGCGAGACCGAAGCCGGCAACTCAGCCTGCAGCGATGGCAGCTTGGCGCGTACCATGTCCACAACATCGACTGTGTTGGCATCCGGCTGACGCTGGATGGCGAGGATGATCGACTGGTTGCTGTCATACCAGCTGCCGGCATCCAGATTGGCGACGCTGTCCTGGACGTCGGCGACATCGCCGAGATGGATCGGTGCGCCGTTCGGGCTGGAAATCACCAGCGAGCGGAACTGATCGGCATTGGTGCGCTGCGTATCCGCATTGATCGTCAGCCGCTGGCTCTGGTTTTCCAGAGAGCCGACCGGCGCCTGGCTGTTGGCATTGGCGATCGCATTGGTGACCGTGTTGACGCCGAGATTGCGGGCTTGCAGCTTGTTCGGATCAAGCTCGACGCGCACCGCATAGGTCTGCGCACCGAAGATCTGCACTTCCGCCACGCCGGGCAGGGTGGAGAGTGCCGGCGACAAAACGTCTTCCGCCATTTCGTCGATCTTGCTGCGGGGAAGGGTATCGCTGTGGATCGCCAGGAGCAGAACCGGCGCATCGGCCGGGTTCGTCTTGCGATAGCTTGGCGGCGTCGTCATGTTGTCCGGCAATTGCCGCGTCGCATGCGAGATCGCCGCCTGCACATCGGCTGCGGCCGCATCGATATCGCGGTTCAGGTCGAACTGCAGCACGATCGAGGTATTGCCGAGCGAGTTGGTGGCGCTGATCTCGCTGATGCCGGGGATCGTTTCGAACTGCTTGACGAGAGGCGTCGAAACCGCGGTCGCCATGGTCTGCGGCGAGGCGCCGGTCAGCTGGGCCGAAACATTGATGGTCGGGAAATCCACCTGCGGCAGGGCCGCGACGGGCAGGAGCTGGTAACCGGCCAACCCGGCCAGTATGGCACCGATGGCGAGAAGCGTGGTCGCGACGGGCCGGCGAATACAGAATTCCGGGATCATTGCGCTGCCCCCACTTCGATCGACTGGCTATCGGTATTCGCGGCCGCCTTGGTGTTCTGATTGAACTGCTCGGCAACGGTCGCGCCATCGCTGAGCTGCACTTGGCCCTCGACGACCACATGCGTGCCTTCCTTCAAGCCGCTGGCAACCGCCGTGTTCGGACCGTTGGAGCGGGCGACCTTGATCGGCGTGACATGCACCTTCTTGTCGTCTCCGACCGCATAAACAAACGGGCTGCCGACGCCGGGATTGACCGCGACGGTCGGCACGACGACGTCCTTTTGGTCACTCTGGAAATGCACCGTGACGTTCAGCGATTGTCCGGGCCACAGCTTGCTGTCCGGATTGTCGAATTTCGCCTTGGCAAGGATCGTTCCCGAGGCCGGATCGACCGTATTGTCGAAGAAGCTCAGCGTGCCCGTGGCCTTGGCGCCGCCACCCTGCGGCACGGCATCGACAGCCACGGCCTTGGCGGCGTTGCCCTGTTTTAACTGGCCGAGATAGGCTTCCGGCAGATGGAACTTTACATAGATCGGATCGTATTTGGCGATCGTCACCACGGCTGCGCCTGCGCTGAGATAGGCCCCGGTGCTGATGCCGACATCGCCCAGCCGGCCGTCGAACGGCGCGCGGATATCGGTATTTTCGACGGCGACCTGATCGGCGGCGATGGCGGCCTTGTCGCCATCGGCCGTCGCAGCTGCCGTATCGCGGGCGGCCTTCGCCTGATCATAGGTCTGCTGGGTGCCGGCATTGCCTTTGAGAAGATCGTTGGCGCGGGTCAGCGCGCTTTCGGCCTGGGCGAGCGTTGCCTGGTCGCGCACCAGCATCGCCTTGTCCTTGTCGAGTGCGGCCCTCGCGGTGCGATCGTCCAGCTTGGCAATCGGGTCGCCCTGCTTGACGAAGGCGCCGTCGGTCGCGGCGATGCTCACGACGATGCCCTGCTGTTGGGCGGCGATCGTGGTGTTCTCGTCGGCACTCGCCGCACCGGCTGCGGTGACATCCATCGGCAGGGCGGCAAGCGTGGCGGCGACCGTCTTGACTGCGGCGGGAGGTCCACCATTGCCACGCCGACCGCCTTGCTGCCGGTTGCCGCTGCCATTCGCGCCGGCATCCGCCTGGTTGGTGGCCTGCTGTTTGGCCGGCTTCGGCAGATAGGAGGCGATCGACTGGGGTAGATAGGGCGAGAGCTCTGACGCCCGGTCGCGATATTCCCAGCCTGCGACGCCGGCGATGACGACAATGCCCGTAAAGATCCAAAACTTGTTCATGAGGTGACCGCTGCCTCTGGTGTTCGCTTGATGTCGAACCCATCGAACTGCCCGTATTGCGGCGCAAAAAAGACCGATTTCGCCTCAATCGCTCACGAGCCGGTGACGGCGGATTAAATGTTAGTAATGAAAGGCTTAGATGAACTGCGCGTAATCTTTCTCATCCTCTGGATGAAAAAACGTCCATCTGCTGTTCAGCGGGAAAACCGTCTTGCGAAAACCAGAACCGCAAGGCCGACGACGACCGCGATTACGCCATTGATGATCCACGGCGTCTGGTTGATCATGAAGCTGGTGGCGGGATAAGGGAAAAACCCGGTGCCCTGGCCCATCCAGACAAGGCCGATCAGGGTGATGAGAACGCCGACGACCGACGCCGCGATTCTGACGATTTTCATGCGAAAAATCTCCCGCAGGCTGATTGCCTGGAGAGGATAGCGCGTCTGATCCAAACTGGCGAGACGATCACACGTCTTCGTAATAGGTAGCGATCAGCGACTTCGGAGCGGGGTCTTCGCGATCGGTCAGGAAAAAGCTGCCGGCGACCCGGCTTTCCTGCGACAAGCTGTCGAGCAGGTTGCGGACGATCACGTCGTCGATGGCGCCGAGGCTGCGCGCATGGGCAAGAGGCTGGCGGACGGGTGCCGTGGCCTCGCTGCTATGCCGTGTTGCAGCTTCCTTGGCGCCGGCGAACGAGGTCAGCGTCTTTTCCGTAGCAAGCGTCTGCGCAATCGACGCAGCCATGGACGTCGACGCGCCGTTCACGCCGACGGTGCTACTCGGGGAGGGGGACTCGGATGCCCCCGAAACAGGTTCGATCATGCCGGCGATCCTTTGAAATCTGGGGGCCGGCTTGCCTCTTACTGTATGCGAATTGAGATACCGCCAATGGCGGCACCTCAATTTTATTCAAGTTTTACATATCGTTAGATAGACTTCGATGTGCCGCCGTCGACGCGCAGCATGACGCCGGTCACATAGCTTGCCGGAATGGAGCAAAGGAAGGCGCCCGCTGCGGCGAATTCTTCCACCTTGCCGAGGCGGCCGACGGGAATGGTCTTGAGCGACGCAGTGCGGATTTCCTCCACCGACTTGCCGGTGCGCTTTGCCGCCGCACCATCCAGCTCGTCGATCCGGTCGGTGTGAATGCGACCGGGCAGGAGCATGTTGCAGGTAATGCCGAAGCCCGCGACTTCGCTCGCAAGCGTCTTGTTCCAGCCGACCAAGGCGCCGCGCAGCGTGTTGGAGAGCGCCAGGTTTGCGATCGGCTCGAAAACGCCGGAGGAGGCGACTGTCAGGATGCGGCCGAAACCCTGCTCTTTCATCTGCGGCAGCAAAGCATTAGTCAGCGTGATGACGCGCATCACCATGGACTGGAAGAAGGTGTCGAGCTTTTCGGCCGACATGTCTTCCGTCGTACCCGGCGTCGGGCCGCCGGTATTGTTGACGAGAATATCGATGCCGCCAAGCTTTTCCTTGACCGCATTGACCATATTCTGGACGAAGTTCTCGTCGGCAAGATCGCCCCAGACCCAGTCCGCCTTGCCTTTTCCGGCGGCGTTGATCTCCTTGCAATTTTCGGCCAGCCGATCGCCCGAGCGGCCGACGAGCAGGACATTTGCGCCCTCTGCCGCAAGCGCCTTGGCGATGCCGAGGCCAAGCCCGCGCGACGAGGCGAGTACAAGGGCGCGTTTGCCGGTAATGCCGAGATCCATGATGCTGTTCCTTCCCGATTTCGGTGTCTGTTTCAGCCGCATGGTGCGGCATGTGAGAGCTTTTATAGCAGCCGGGAACGGGCGTGAAAGGTCGATCTTGCTTTCTTTTGTCGTGCCCTATAATTTACGTGGACGTAAACGTAATATGAGTGAATGGAAACGCCATTTGCGCGAATGACACGGCCGAAGACGCTTTCCCGCCTCGACAAGCGGGGTGGGTTTTGTCAAGACAGGATAGACAGGGCACCTGCCGGACAGATGCCTTAATGACAAGCCGGGAAGGGGCCGGCGAGGGAGTTTGAGATGAGCGAACAGGAACTTGTCGCCCACGAATTGCCAGAACGCGAAAGCATGGAATTCGACGTCGTGATCGTTGGCGCCGGGCCGGCTGGCCTGTCGGCGGCGATCCGGCTGAAACAGGTCAATCCGGACCTGACGGTGGTCGTACTCGAAAAAGGTTCGGAAGTCGGCGCGCATATCCTGTCCGGCGCAGTCGTCGACCCGTCTGGCGTCGACGCGCTTCTGCCCGGCTGGCGCGAGGAGGACGGTCACCCGTTCAAGACCGAAGTCACCGACGACCATTTCCTGTTCTTAGGTCCTGCCGGCTCGATCCGCTTGCCGAATTTCATGATGCCGCCGCTGATGAGCAATCACGGCAACTACATCGTATCGCTCGGCAACGTCTGTCGCTGGCTCGCCGAAAAGGCGGAAGGCCTCGGTGTCGAGATCTATCCGGGCTTTGCTGCGACCGAAGTGCTCTACAATGAGGACGGTTCGGTCAAGGGTGTCGCGACCGGCGACATGGGCATCGAGCGCAACGGCGAGCCGGGTCCTGCCTTCACCCGTGGCATGGAACTGCATGGCAAATACGTGCTGATCGGCGAAGGCGTGCGTGGCTCGCTCGCCAAGCAGCTGATCGCCCGGTTCAAGCTGGACGAAGGCCGCGAGCCCCAGAAATTCGGTATCGGCCTCAAGGAACTCTGGCAGGTCAAGCCGGAACATCACAAGCCGGGTCTGGTGCAGCACTCCTTCGGCTGGCCGCTGAACATGAATACCGGTGGTGGCTCGTTCCTCTATCACCTGGAAGACAATCTCGTCGCCGTCGGCTTCGTGATGCACTTGAACTACAAGAACCCCTATCTCTATCCTTTCGAGGAGTTTCAGCGGTTCAAGACCCATCCGGCGATCCGCAACACGTTCGATGGGGCCAAGCGCCTGTCCTACGGCGCCCGCGCCATTACCGAGGGCGGCTATCAGTCAGTGCCGAAGCTCTCCTTCCCGGGTGGTGCGCTGATCGGCTGTTCCGCCGGTTTCGTCAACGTGCCGCGCATCAAGGGCAGCCACAACGCCGTCATTTCCGGCATGCTGGCCGCCGACAAGATCGCCGCGGCGATTGCCGCCGGCCGTGCCAATGACGAACCGGTCGAGATCGAGAATGAATGGCGCGCTACCGCCATCGGCAAGGACCTCAAGCGGGTCCGGAACGTCAAACCGCTCTGGTCGAAGTTCGGCACGCTGGTCGGCATCGGCCTCGGCGGCCTCGACATGTGGACCAACCAGCTGTTCGGTTTCTCGTTCTTCGGTACGCTGAAACACGGCAAGACGGACGCGCTGAGCCTTGAACCAGCGGAAAAGCATAAAAAGATCGACTATCCGAAGCCGGACGGCGTGCTGACCTTCGACCGCCTGTCATCGGTCTTCCTGTCGAACACCAATCACGAGGAAGACCAGCCGGTCCATCTGCACGTCAAGAACATGGACCTGCAGAAGAAATCCGAGCTGGAAGTCTTTGGCGGCCCATCTACCCGCTACTGTCCCGCCGGCGTCTACGAATGGGTGGAGAAGGACGGGAGGCAAGTCTACGTGATCAACGCCCAGAACTGCGTCCACTGCAAGACCTGCGATATCAAGGACCCCAACCAGAATATCAACTGGGTCCCCCCGCAGGGCGGCGAAGGGCCGGTCTATCCGAATATGTGAGATGCTAGGGTTCGTATCCGATGCCAAGCGCCGTGGCGATTTTCGCTAGGCGCTTGTCGCGGGTCAGAAGTCGACTGCCATCTGCCAACTTGGTGGACGCCAATAGATGGGCGTCGACATAACCTATCCCGCTTCCCATTAGTGCGTGCTGTTTGACGAGGTACAAGACCTCGTGGCGACCGGCTACCGTTGCTTGTGGTAGGCTCGATAAGGCATCGAGAATCTGATCGTATTGCTTCATCGTGCCAAGCGCGACTTCGCCTATGACGAACGGATGAACAAGGACACGTTTTCGTCTGACAAGAAACTCAACCGCTTCTTCACGCTGTCGCAGATGATCGATCCAGACGGACGTGTCGATCAATATCACTCGGGATTACCTTCCCAGTTCCCGTCCATATCCCACCGGCGCCGTGGTGGAACCTTTAGATCAGGCTCGCTGCCGCCAAGCATGATCAACCGCTCCGCGGCTTCGTGCTGAACGAGCATGGTAAGGGCTTTTTTGATGAGCGAGGAAGTCTCGGTAATACCCGTAAATTCTTTGGCATCGGCGAGCAATTCATCGTCGATCGTAACGGTTGTTCTCATTGCAGATCTCCAGCTGCATCAAAAATAGCATCATGTTATGCGCCATTCAATGAGGCCGGACCGTCAGATGCTTGGTGTTACTTCTCTTTCTCACCCCCTGTTCGTAAACCGCGCGTTCCCCAACCCGGTGCCGATCGTCAGCACCGCCCAGCGGAAGACATCCTTCATCTGCGGCATCTGGGACAGTCCCTGGACGACTGCGTCGTTGTGCATGATGATGAACGTGTCGTTTTCACCAATCTTCGGGATCGCCTTGATCAGTGCGGCCGGCAGGTTGAAATGGTTGCTTTCCCAGTTGCCGCCCGGAAGGTTCTGGCCGCCGCGGGTGATGAACCCGTCTTCCGAAACCGTGCCGGGGCAGCCGATGCCGATCAGCGGAGCGAGCTTGAGGTTTGCCTCCTTGGCTTTCCCGATCAATTCCTCCAGCATCCCGGCAAGCTTTTCGATCGTCGCCGTTCGGCTCGGTTCGTGGTCGGCATGGCGCCAGAGGATCGATTCGCGCACATGCGTTTCGTCGAGGTTGCGATCCTTTCCCTTGCCGAATTCCACGATGCCGGCGCGGACATTGGTGCCGCCGATATCGACGGCCAGGATAGCCTCGTGTCCGTTCAGCATCCAATCGGGCATCAGATAGACGGAGCCGATCAGCCCGGCCTCGTCCGAATGGTGCATGATCGGCACTAGCCCGATATCCACGCCGGCCGCTTTCAGCAAAAGCTGCGTCCTGGCAATTACCAGTTCCCCGACACGCCCCTGGCGAAAGCCGCCGCCAACCACGATCCGCTCGGTTTTGGCCCAGCTTTCATCCTTGAGGAATTTTGCGATGACACCGGCAAAGTCTTGCGAAAAACCCTCAATCGCGCCGATGACGATGGCCGCCGCATGTGGGTCCTCGCCTTCCAGAAAGGCATCGATCTTCTTTTTGGAAAGCTCTTTGGTGGGCGTCTTCCCAAGCGGGTCCTTATCCTCCACCCGTATCAGCTTGCGCAATTCCTCGAGCTTTTTCCGGAATGTCTTCTTGTTCGCGGCATCACCGACGAAACCGTTCTTGTCGCGCAGCTGGCTGCTGTAGTTATCCACCGTGAGCAGCGGCAGTTCCGATCCGCCATGCACCAATGGAGCCGTCTGGTTTTTCTTGTCCGATTTCGGCTTGGCCATCGATGAACCTCGATATTGGAAGAATCTTGCGGGCGGGACACGGCAACGCCGGCCTGGCCAAAGAAGTTCCCAGAACGTCGTCCTGACGGCTTCGTGATCATCGTCAGCATGCTGCGCTTATCACTTCATTAACCATAATCTTCATAAGTTGCGTCAACAACTTGACGCACCAAGGACACATTCATGTCGATCTCCCGTCGCGGGTTTCTTGCCGGTATTCCGCTTCTGCTTGCAGGCTGCGCTTCCACCATCAATGAGCAGACGAATTACGCAGCCCTGCCGAACGAGCAGTTCCCGCTGAAGACGGTCTCTCTCGACAAGATCAATCCGGAGCTTCGCCGCACCGAGGTCGCCTATACGACGCCTTATGCGGCAGGCACCGTCGTGGTCGATACACCGGCTCGTCGCGCCTATTACGTTCTCGGCAACGGCCGGGCGATCCGTTACGGCGTCGGCGTCGGCCGCGAAGGCCTGGCGCTTGCCGGCAATGCCTATGTCGGCCGTAAGGCCGAATGGCCGACCTGGACGCCGACCGCAAACATGCAGCGCCGCGAAGCCCGTTACCGCAAGCTTGCCGGCGGCATGCCGGGCGGCCCGAACAATCCGCTCGGCGCCCGCGCCATGTATCTCTATCGCAGCGGCAACGACACGCATTTCCGCATTCACGGTACCAACCAGCCGGAATCGATCGGTCACGCTATGTCGTCCGGCTGCATCCGCATGATGAACCACGATGTCATCGACCTCTACAGCCGCGTCGGCGTCGGCGCCAAGGTCGTCGTTATTCAGGCCTGATCCCCACCGCCACAGGCCTGTGCAGAAAAGCCCGCCGTTTCAGCCACGGCGGGCTTTTTATGTTCGGGAAGGGAGCGCGGCTCAGAAGCCGGAAAGCACCAGCTTGCCCCGGGTTCGGTTGCTCTCGATCATCGCATGCGCCTTCTTCAGGTTCTCCGCATTGATCGGCCCGACGACGTCCGAAAGCGTGGTGCGGATCTTCTTGGCATCCACCAGCTCAGCCACGTGGTTCAGCAGCTTGTGCTGCTCGATCATGTCCGCCGTCTGCCAGACCGGCCGGGCGAACATCATCTCCCAGTGAACCGACAGCGCCTTGCTCTTGAAGGCGCGCAGGTCCATCGGCTCCTTCGGATCGTCGATCAGCGAAAGCCTGCCCTGCGGCGCGATCAGCTCGAGAATGTCCTTGAGATGATCTTCCGTATGGGTGGTCGAGAACACGAAGGCGGGCGCACCGATCGCCATCTCGGCAAGCTGCTTGGCCATCGGCTTCGAATGGTCGAGCACATGATGGGCGCCGAGTTCCTTGATCCATTCCATCGTCTCCGGCCGAGAGCCGGTGCCGATCACGGTGACATCGGACAGTTCGCGCAGCAGCTGGATCGCAATCGAACCGACGCCGCCTGCGCCGCCGATCACCAGAACCGCGTTCCAGGCGCCGGCCACTTTGTCCTGCACCTTCATGCGATGGAAGAGCGCCTCATAGGCGGTGATCGCCGTCAGCGGCAGGGCGGCGGCCTCCTCGAAGCTCAGGCTTTTTGGCTTGAACCCGACGATCCGTTCGTCGACCACATGAAATTCCGAATTGGTGCCGGGACGATTGATGGCGCCGGCATAATAGACCTCGTCGCCCGGCTTGAAGAGTTTGACGCCCGGCCCGACCGCCTTGACGATGCCGGCGGCGTCATAACCCAGAATGCGGTGCTGGCCGGGCTCGACGGCGGCCGAACGGCGCACCTTGGTATCGACCGGATTAACCGAGACGGCCTTGATCTCGACAAGCAGGTCGCGACCCGTGGCTTCCGGTTCCGGCAACTCGATATTGATCAGCGAGGTCTCGGCGGTGATGGGCTGAGGTTGGTTGAAACCGATAGCGCGCATAGCGAAAATCTCCTTTGTTTCGTTGTATGGAGACTACATGGCGCCTATGTTTCCTTTCCGCAAGAATGCACATTTTTGGCCTATAGTGCCGAAAAGTATACCGTGAAAGGATGCCTTCCATGTCCAAACCGCGCGCCAAACTGACAGGCAATTTCCCCGGCTGCCCGGTGGAATCGACGCTGAGTTTTCTCGACGGAAAATGGAAGGGCGTCATCCTCCATCACCTGCTGGAAGACGGCACGCTACGCTTCAACGAACTGCGTCGCCGCATCCCATCGGTGACGCAACGCATGCTGACCAAGCAGCTGCGGGAGCTGGAGGAAGCGGGGCTGTTGCAGCGGACCGTGTTTCCGGTCGTGCCACCGCGGGTGGATTACGCGCTGACGCCGCTGGGGCTGAGCCTCGAGCCGGTGGTGACTGCCCTGCGGGTATGGGGCAAGGAGCATGTCATTTGCGAGAATGGCGAGAAATATGTGGTGATGCCGGAAGAGGGTACAGCGGAGGCTGCTTGATCTTCAATCTGCGCTGACGTCTGCCCCTCATCCGGCTGCCGCCACCTTCTCCCCGCTTGCGGGGAGAAGGACACTCGCAGTGAGCTATCCGTCTCTCTCAAACGTCGAGTCGAGGCACGTTCCCTCTCCCCGCGTGCGGGGAGAGGGTTAGGGTGAGGGGCTGCTACGAGGCGATGTATATCAAGCCGTCCCGCGTTTCTTCTCCAGCGCAACCGACACGAAAAACACGCCCAGTCCGAGCAGCGACAGAAACGCCCCGATATACCCCGTCGCGGCAAATCCCCAACCCCAGGCGATCACCAGACCGCCGAGCCACGCACCAAGCGCATTGGCGATATTGAACGCCGAGTGCATCGAGGCAGCTGCGAGCGTCTGCGCGTCGGCGGCGACATCCATCAGCCGCGTCTGCAGCGCCGGGCCGGCGGCAAAACCGCAGCCGATCAGGAAGACGGTGACGTAAAGCACCGCCGGAATATGCGCGAACATCGCAAACACCGTCATGACGACGACATAGAAGGCCATCGCCCCGCCGATCGTGCCTTTCAGCGAGAGGTCCGCCAGTCGCGAGCCAACGACATTGCCGACATTCATGCCGATGCCGAACAGGGCGAGCACCACAGCCACCATGCCGACCGGCAAGCCGGCGGTGACGGTGGTCGTCGAGGCGATATAGCTGAACACCGCAAACATCCCGCCGAAACCGATCGCGGCGATACCGAGCGTCAGCCACACCTGGCCGCGGCCGAAAGCGCTGAGTTCACGGCGAATGCTGGCGCCTTCCTGCACTTTGTCGCGCGGCTGGAAATACCAGAGCAGCACGACGGTCAGCGCGCCGATACCGCCGACCAGAAAGAAAGCGGCCCGCCAGTTCAGGACCTGACCCATGAAGGTGGCGAGCGGCGTGCCGAGCAGCGTGGCGATCGTCAGGCCCAGCATGACGCGGCCGACGGCGCGGGCGCGCTTGTTCGGCGGCACCATCGAGGCGGCGACTAGCGCCGCGACACCGAAATAGGCGCCATGCGGCAGGCCTGTGATGAAGCGGAGGATGGTAAAGGTCCAGAAATCCGGCGCGACTGCGCTCAACAGATTGCCGATGCCGAACACGCCCATCAGCCAGAGCAATAGAGTGCGCCGCGGCAGCCGTGCCGAAAGGGCAGCGATGATCGGTGCGCCGATCACCACGCCGAGCGCATAGGCGCTGATCACATAACCCGCCTGCGGAATGCTGACCTGATAGGTCGAGGCGACATCCGGCAGCAAGCCCATGATCACGAATTCGCCGGTACCGATGCCAAACCCGCCGACAGCGAGCGCGATCTCGATCAGCGCAACGGCAAGCGGTGATAACCCAAGCCCCCCGGTTTCCGAATTTTTGGACGTGGAATCGTAGGCGGCTGCTGAATCGGTCATCGGCTCTGGTCTGCTGGGCTTGATCTGCTGGCAAAAAAATGCGGGTGAGACGTGGGATGCGTCCACCCGCCCTGGAGGTGAGCGGGTCATGAAAATGACCTAGCTTGAAGATTAGCATGCGATTGTGCATTGCGGTAGCTCGCGGCGGCTACTCTGCCATGTGTCCCGCGAATGTGTGCCGTGCAACCAGCGGGTAGCTTGGCATTTTCGACGCTTGGAAATGCAGGGCCGATTTGCCGTTGATAAAGTTCAGGTGCGCAACCATTTCTCAGATGATCCGTTGTTCCGCCGCAAAATTCGGCCCCCCTTGAGAGAGCCTCGAACATGAACCTGTATGCCGTCTTCAACCGCGATGGCGGGACGTTCCGGACCACAGATATGGATGCCTATTGCGCTCATGCCCTGCGGGCGTTCGAAGGCGCGGGGCATGAGATCGAGTGCCACGTCGTCTCCGGCGACAAGGTGGTCGAGACGATGGAGAAGGCGGCATCGCTCTCCGGCGTCGATGGTCTGATCGCCGGCGGCGGCGACGGCACGATTTCGGCGGCAGCCGGCATCGCCTGGAAAAGCGGCATCGCGCTCGGCGTCGTTCCGGCCGGTACCATGAACCTTTTCGCCCGCTCGCTGAAACTGCCACTCGATATCTGGCAGGTGCTCGATGCGCTGGCAGTCGCCACGCCTGAAAAGATCGACATCGCCAGCGCCAATGGCCGCAGCTTCGTGCACCAGTTTTCCGCCGGCCTGCATGCGCGCATGGTGCGCTATCGCAATTCCATGAACTTCGGCTCGCGTCTCGGCAAGATGCGCGCGAGCACGCGGGCGGCGATCGGCGTCATGTTCAATCCGCCGGAATTCGAGGTGGAGTTCACGGTCGATGGAAAGTCCAGCTATCGCAGGGTTTCGGCGATCTCGGTCTCCAATAACGAATTCGGCCGCGATCCGCTGATGTTTGCCGATAGTCTCAATCGCGGCCATCTCGGTTTCTATACGGCTGACCCGTTGAAGCCGGCAGGTGTCGCCAGGCTGGTTTTCGATATCCTGCGCGGCCGGCTGAAGGAAAACGCAGCGGTGACGGCAATGACCGCAACCGAACTGGAACTGCATTTCCCGAAAAAACGTCACGATGTTCGCTGCGTCATGGATGGCGAGCTTCTGCCGATGGATCGCAAAGTCCTGCTTAAGATCCATGCCGGCGAACTGACTGTTCTGGTCAACGAACCGCAGTCGAAGCCTTCCGAAGAAAAGGATGGAAGCGGAATCTGATTGCGCTTGTGCTCGTTATGCAACCTTTCGCACATATCAGCGATCTGATCTATGCGCCGTGGATTCCGAGGCCGCAGCAGGCAACCGCCGGCGCTTAACTCGCCACCGCGGCAGGCGGCGGCGTCTGAAGCAAAGCCGCCGATGCCGCTGCACCCGCTTCCGGCAATGCTCCGGCATGGGAGCGCACCGTCACTGCATTCGAGGCAAATTCCAGCCCGGCTTCCCGGAAGGCGGCGATCAGCTTCTTCATCGCCTCCCGCTTGATGATGCTCGGATTGCCCGGTCGGCTGGTAAACTTGAAGCGCACGATCATCGAGCTTTCGGTAATGTCCTGAATGCCCTGCATCTTCAGCGGGATCAGGAATTCCGATCCATAGTCCGGATCCTCCAGCATCGACAGCCCGACCCTTTTCGCCACCTTGCGGATCAGTTCGGTATCCGCTTCGCGCTCGAAGCGGAACTCGAACTTGATCGTGCCCCAGTCACGGCTGAAATTGGTGACCGAGCTGATCTGCCCGAACGGAATGGTATGCACTGGCCCGTTGTGATGTCGAAGCCGGATCGAGCGCACCGTGATCTGCTCCACCGTGCCCTTCAACCTGCCCGTATCGATATATTCGCCGATGCGGAAAGCGTCGTCTGCGATGAAGAAGATGCCGGAGACCACATCCTTCACCAGCGCCTGCGAGCCGAAGGAGAGGGCGAGGCCCAGCACACCGAAACCGGCGAGCAGCGGCGCGACATTGATGCCGATCGAGCTCAGCACCAATAGTCCACCGACCGCCAGCACGGTGCCGAGCGCAAGATTGCGTACGACGGGCAGCGCGGTCACCAGCCGGCTCGTCGGCTTCTTCTCCTGATCGTCGTCATGTCCCGGCAGTGAAATCTGCGGCGAAGGCGCAATCGAGTCGAAATATTTCCAGATCAGCGTGCAGACCGCCCAGCTCGCGACGATGGCGAGGCTAAGTCGCTCCAGCCAGATGAACCAGCCGGTGGCGAGGCCGACATTGCCGCCCATCAGCGGCTGCCAGATCGCGGTGATCAGATGCAGTCCGCCGATCCAGGCCGCGCCGGAGACGACAACCCGAAGGCTTGCCAGCACCGCGGTCCAAAGGCCGGGCGCATAGTTCTGTTCGCTATAGCGCACCAGTTCATTGATCAGCGCATGCGCTCCGAGCGCCAGGATCGGCACCGCGAGCAGGATGACCTGCGTGCTGTTGGCGGCAATGCTCCAGCGGGCGCTGTCCGGCGTGCCGGCGACGAGGAAACCTGCCAGCCAGATGACGATCGCAGACACGACATAGAAATCCGGCAGGATGTTGCCGATGACGCGTCGAACAAGGCCTGGCCGCTCGCCGACAAAGGCATCGCGAATGCCGGAGCGTCCGCCAATGAACCAGACGAGCTTTTGCACCGTCAGCACGGTATTGCCGATCAGGAACCATCCGTCGGCCGTCGCGATATCCATTCCGAGCGCGGCTCCGAGCCGCACCGTTTCGCTGAAGAAGGCACCGATCACGCCATAGGCGACGATCATGCGCAGATGCCAGTGGGGACGCCGGATGGCAATCAGGGCAGCGCCGTTCCGCACCGGCTTGAACAGAAATCGGCCGGCGGCGGTATAGATCAGCGAAACGACGACTGCCGTGACCACGCCGCGCGCGATCTGATGGGACACCATATGTGGCGCCAGGATCGAGTTGAGAACCATCCGCGACAGGCCGACGAAAAGCGCGATGGAGGCAAGATCACCGATCAGCCGCGCCAGCGCCTGCCGAAACGTGCCCGCAACGCTCAGCACCCGTTCCCGGTGATGATGCACCAGATGCCCGAGCACGAACCGTATGACGAACACGCCGGCACAGGCGGCGGCGAGCGCCAGTAGGACGGCGAACCCGGCCTTGCCGTAGTCGCTGCCTTCGGCCGCAAGCCCGGCAGAGGTCATGCCCATCATGATCGACATGCCGAACAGACCGGACCATGCGATCGTCGCCCCGCGCCAGATCGCCGCTGAAAGCGTCTCCCAGGAGGCGGCGCTCATGTTGGTGACCGCCATTTCCGGCGTCGTCTCCATGACGGCAGGCGCAGCCGCAGCCGGTGGGTTGCTACCCGCATCCTGAACCTGCACGACGACCGGCTTGCCGGATTTCGTGGCGATATCCAGAAGCTGCCTGATATCGTCTTCGCTCTGGCCCGGTTTCACCACGATGGTGAACGGCTGGGCTTGAGGTTGTTGCGCAAGCGATGATCCCGCGCAGCCGATCATAATCGCCAGCGCAACTGTGACGATCCGGCAAATCTGCAACCACAGTCCCGAATGCATGGAACGTTCCCCAAGGCCGACGGCGCAGGCAATCTGCGACCAATAACGCTGACCTTACATCAGCAAACTGGTGTCTGGCCAACCTTCAACGGACGCATTTATACGCTATACGAGGCTACTTATCCGGTGGACCACTGAATGTCGTATTGAAGTAGGAAGCCATAATCTGAAGCTTGTCTTCCAGGCTAGCCTCACTACTGAAATCTGCATCGATGACGCCGTGTCTCGTCCAGAGAGACAGGACAAACCCGCCCCAGTCGGCATCGTCATATCGAATGACCGTTCTCCCGAGAATTGCGACCACCCAGGTGCCGTGGGATGTTTTTTGGTCGAAAGCCCATTTCTCCGGCATGATCTTGACCATGTCCCAGAGGCGCCGCTGTTCGAAGCTCATCCGCGGGCATGAATCGTTGATTTCACCCCAGAGGTCTTCTTCGGAAATCGGCTGCCGATCGCCTTCATCGACTTGAGGCTCCCGGCGCGCGGGAAAGAGGGATGAAATCGCGGCTCGCAGCAGAGTAAACATGACCATCTGTCACCCGCGATGAAAAGGCGTGCCGATATCGTCGGCTGCAAACCGCATCCACAAGCTTCGAAGGTGATCTCTCAACTCGCCGCTACCTGCACAGTATCGACCGGCGTTGATAATGCCGTATTTCGCCCAAAGCGACCTCGCAAACTCTTCCTCTATATCGTCGTACCAGACCACCACGTCGCCGATGATTGCTACGACCCATGAGCCATGAGCGTAGTGCTTCTGCTGGTTGCCCCATTTTTCTGGCATGATCTTGACGATATCCCACATCCTGCGCTGCCGGAAATCCATCAGTGACCACTGGTCGTTGATCTCATCCCAGATTCGCTCTTCGGAAATCGGCTGACCATCCTTCGCCAAGATCAGATCCTCGGCAGATACGTCTGGTAATCGAAGCTGCTCACCGTCCGCAGATAAGTGATGGCTTCCTTGCGCTTCGTATCGCCATAGAGCTTCTGGTAGCGCTCTCCGAAAACATCCTTGATGAACGGCGAGGTGGAAAAATCCTCAACTGCTGTCAGGAAATCATGCGTCAGCCGATTGGTGCCGGCAGGCGGTTCCTTGCCGGGTTCGGTCGCGGGGCCAGGATCGAGCGTCTGATCGAGACCGATGAGCATGCCACCGAGGATGGCGGTCAGCAGCAGATAGGGGTTGGCGTCCGCACCCGCGACGCGATGTTCGATGCGGGCAGCGGGACCGTTGGCATCCGGAATGCGCACCGCGGTGCCGCGATGGCCGAAACCCCAATCGATATCGACCGGCGCGAACGAACCAGGCTGGAAGCGGCGGTAGGAATTGGCAAACGGCGCGAAGATCAGCTGCGCATCCCGCATCGTCTTCAGCATGCCGGCGCAGACGGATTTGAGCCGCACCGGATCGTCGCCCTTGGCGTCGAGCACGTTGTTGCCATCGCGGTCGATGATGCTCGCATGCACATGCAGGCCGGAGCCCGCCTGATCCGCATAGGGTTTTGCCATGCAGGTGGATTTGAGGCCATGCTTTCTGGCGGCCTGTTCGGCGACGCGCTTCAGGTAGATACAGTCGTCGGCGGCGGCCAGCGCATCGGGGCGGTGCAGGAGGTTGATCTCGAACTGGCCGGGGCCGAATTCGGCGGTCGTCGCATCCGCCGGCAGGTTCTGGAGCTGCGCCCAGTGCCGCACGGTCTGCAGGTAATCGTTCAGCGCATCCACGGCACTCATGTCGTAAAGCTGGAAACCGTTCGGCTCGTCGCGATATGTCAGTTTTGCCGGCGGGCGTGGCTTGCCCGTCTCGCGCCAGTCGTCCTCGACCACGTAGAATTCCAGCTCCGTCGCCACGACCGGCGTCAGGCCGCGCTCTTCGAAACGCTTCAGGAGGGCGGCAAGGATGGCACGCGGATCCATGAAGGCCGGCGTCCCATCCATTTCATGCATGGTCGAAAGCACCTGAACCGCGCCTTCCGGTCCCCATGGCATCGGCGTCAGGCTGCGCTTGTCGGGAATGCAGATGCCGTCCGGATCGCCGATCGACAGCGACAGGCCGGTAATGTCGTCATTGTCGTCACCCCAGATATCCAGCGACTGGGTGGAGGAGGGCAGCCGCACCGTGCCGTCCCAGACCTTTTTCTGCGCAGAAAGCGGAATGCGCTTGCCGCGCAGGTCGCCGTTCATGCCGACGAGCAGGATTTCGATATGGGGCTGGATACTATCGGTCATGCTGGAACATCTCTGAGGTTGCAGAGCCCCGTTCGTAGCCGATAAGAATTGGCTGCACAATCAGAGCCGGAGTTCCCGCCATGAACGACAAGCCCTCCCTGTCCAATCTCGCCGCGATCGACGCCGCTCATCACCTGCACCCGTTTTCGGACATGAAGCAGCTGAATGCCAAGGGCACCCGCATCATCGAACGCGCCGAGGGCGTGTTCATCTATGATTCGACCGGCAAGAAATATCTCGATGCGTTTGCCGGCCTCTGGTGCGTCAATGTCGGTTACGGCCGCCAGTCGATTGCCGATGCCGCCTACAGGCAGATGCAGGAGCTGCCCTATTACAACGCCTTTTTCGGCACCACGACGCCGCCAGCCACGCTGCTCGCCCAAAAGATCGCTTCGCATGCCGGCCCGAAACTCTCCCGCGTCTTCTTCACCAATTCCGGCTCGGAAGCGACGGATACATGGTTCCGCATGGCCCGCGTCTACTGGAAGGCGCTGGGCAAGCCGGAAAAGACGCAGGTGATCGCCCGCAAGAACGGCTATCACGGCTCCACCGTCGCCGGCGCCTCGCTCGGCGGCATGAAGCTGATGCACGAACAGGGCAATCTGCCCATCGAAGGCGTCCATCACATCAACCAGCCCTATTGGTATGCCGAAGGTGGCGACCTTTCGCCGGCTGAGTTCGGCCTGAAGGCCGCCCGCGAACTGGAAGCCAAGATCGACGAACTCGGCGAGGACCGCGTCGCAGCCTTCGTCGCCGAACCGATCCAGGGTGCGGGCGGCGTCATCGTTCCGCCGGACACCTATTGGCCGGAAATCGCCCGCATCTGCAAGGCGCGAAACATCCTGCTTGTCGTCGACGAGGTGATCTGCGGCTTCGGCCGCCTCGGCCAATGGTTCGGCCATCAGCACTATGGTGTCGAGCCGGATCTCGCGCCGATCGCCAAGGGCCTGTCCTCCGGCTACTTGCCGATCGGTGGCGTGCTGGTCTCGGATCGCGTCGCCGACGTGATGATCAACGAAGTCGGCGATTTCTTCCACGGCTTCACCTATTCGGGCCATCCCGTTGCCGCCGCTGCTGCTTTGGAAAACCTCCGCATCATCGAGGAGGAAGGACTGGTCGAGCGGGTACGCGACGATATCGGCCCGTATTTCGCTGCCGCCTGGAAAAGCCTGGAGGACCATGACGTGGTCGGTCAGGCGGAAAGCGTTGGACTTATGGGCGGGCTGCAGCTCGCGGCCGACAAGGCGACCCGCCGCCGTTACGAAAAGCCGGACGATATCGGCTCAGCCGTGCGCAACCACTGCGTCGAAAACGGCCTGATCATGCGCGCCACCGGCGACCGCATGCTCGCTTCGCCGGCGTTGACGATCAGCCGTTCTGAAGTCGATGAGGTGATCGACAAGCTGCGCAAGGCGCTTGATCATCTGCGGGATACTGCCGCGAAGTGATGGCCTGAATTCTCGGGCTATCAGTGCCTGAGATCGACACTCGCATAGGCGAAGCGATAGCGGTCGTCTCCCTTGCCGAATGTAAAGGGCAGGCCGGTGACGGCCGCAGCACTTCGCGGCGCGGTAATGCCGCGCTTGCGAAGATATTCAATGAACTCCACCGGAAAATCAGACGGCTGTACACCGCCGGAATTGCGCCACACGAACAGAAGGCGCTTGTGCCCCGCCACAGGCAATGTCTCGACATCGGTCGGCGTCGAGAGCGTCGTCACCGATACGGTCGGCAGGTTGATCCGCAGATTTCCGGCCAGATGGCTGTCCGATGCGACGATCAGCACCGGCGTGGAGGTTGCAAGTGGACGAAGCTCGTCGGCCAGCGCCGGAAACGGATAGTTCGGATACTGGTAGATACCGGTGAACTGGGCCGTTGCAACGCGGCCCAGTAAGGCGGTCGGCACGATCATCATGATGACGATCGCCACCGTCCACATCCGCTTCAGCCCCGGCTGCATGCCGGTATCGGCCGCATCGATCTTCACGGCGAGATAAAGCGGCAGGACGATCAGGATCGGTGTCAGCCAGCGGTCACGGATGTTTTCGACGCCGGCAAACAGGATCATCAGCACGATCAACCCAAGCGAAAACAGCAGCGTGCGGCCGAGAAGCCGCGTTTTGTCGTCGCTTGCCCGGACGATTGCCGGAAGCCGTTCGCGATAGCTCAGTCCGAACACGACAAGCGTCAGTCCGGCGAAACCAAGGCAGGCAATGGCGAGCGAGGCGAGACCTTTGAGGATCGCCAGGATGAAATTGGTGTCACCCGCCGTCAGCTTGCGCATCGTATGCGATGTCGTCGCCATGAAATGGTCGGCAAGCCAGAGGGCGTGCGGCGCCACGACGATTAATGCCACCGCCGCTGCCACGAGTACGCGCCAGTCGAGCAGGCGCGGGCGCCACTCCCTGTCACTGAGGATCGCCAGAAATGCCGCGGCCGGCAGAAGCATGAAATTATATTTGGCGATCAGGCCTAGACCTGTCGCAAGACCCAGAAGCGCGAAGGCCGGGATCGAAGGCCGCTTCAGACAGTGGAGGAAAGCGCACAGGAAAAGCGAGGCAGTAACGATGGTCGCGACCGTGTGGCTGAGATCGCGCTGCGCCTCGAAGGCGACCTGCGGAATGGTCAGCAGCCCGAGCGCGGCTACCACGGCCATATCCTTGTCGCGAACGACCTGCCGGGCTGCCAGCCAATAAAAACCGTAGGCGGCAAAGAGCAGACAGTTCTTCAACCCGGACAGGGTTGCCAGCGACAGGCCGAAAACTTCCGAGGCGGCATATTGCAGCCAATTATAAAGCGGCGGCTGGGAGCTGTAACCGGCAAGCAGCCATTGCGAAAAATAAGCCTGCTCCGCTTCGTCGAGCTCCAGCCCGCCGGGCAGTGCCATGCGCACCAGAAAATTGACGATGAAATAGATCGCGAATGCCGCGATGAGAACAGCGAGCCGTTCCACCGAGAGCGTGATATCATATCCCAGCAGTTGTTTCCGTTGCAGCAATGTGCCTCTCCGCCCGGATGATCCGGCGACGATAAAGAGCTTTTGCGACAGGCATGTTTCAGCCGTGTGACGAGGCCTACCTGCTTTACATCAATGCGCGGCGCCAATCCAGGCATAACCGAAAGTCATGCCGGCGCGCCCGCCCGAATAGAGATAGGGTACGGTCATGGCCGACGGAGACGAGGTTTTAGCCTCAATGCCACGCGCCTGCAGATAGGATTTCAACGTTTCAGGAAGGACGGCGTCGCCGCCTTTCCGGCCGATCTGCCAGATCATCAGGCCTGGCCCGCTTTTCGTTGCGGTATCGAGAGGCGGCGCCTGATCGAATGTCGGCAAAAGGATCCGGGCATGCGGCAGTTCGATCCGGGCGCTGGCGGCGAGAAACGGATCGGCGGCAATCACATAGGCGGGCTGTTTGCCGCCGTTGTTCGTCACCACTTGTTCGATGAACGGCCCGGCCGGCAGGTTTTCTTTTTCATATTGCCCGATCAGCGGGCCGACACGGTTGCCGATGGCGATATAGACGATGAAACCGAGCGCAAGGGCCGACACGGGGAAGAAGAGCCTTGGCACAGCAAGGTTCGTATCCACTGCGGCGGCTTCGAGCTTGAGGCAGAGATAGAGAGGCAACAGCAGCAGGAAGGGCGACAGCCATTTTTCGCTGATCGAGGTGGCGCCGAAGCTGAGCCCGATCAGCCCGACGGCGATGAGGCAGAGCAGGAGCGTGCGGCCGAGCACCCGCGTCCACACCGTCTCGGTGCCCCATACCGTTATCAATGAGCGGCGGAAGGCGATGAGGAAGAAGGCAAGTATCGGCAGGCCGCCGGTCAGGATGGCGAGGATCAGCGTGCCGAGACCGGAAAGCCGGTCGAGAACCGGGTTGCCCGAGGCATCTTCGCGCATCGCCTTGATCGTACCGGCGGTCGCTTCGTTAAGGTTGGACAGAACCCAGAGACTATGCGGCAGGCAGATGACGACCGTTACGAGGAGGGCGGCAAGCAGGCGCCAGTCAAAGAGGCGTTTGCGCAGCTCCGGTTCCGGCAGGATCGCGAGGATGGCCGCCACCGGCAGAATGACGAAATTATATTTGGCGATCAGTCCGATGCCGACCGCAAAACCGGTCAGCAGATAAAAGCTGAGGCTTGGCCGGATCAGCGTTCGTACGAACGCATAGGTGAACAATGCGACGGCAAACAGCGTGGCGATCGCATGTGTCAGGTCGCGTTGCGCCATGACGCTGACCGCCGGCATGGCGATGACGCCGATCATGGCGATGGC
Source organism: Neorhizobium populisoli (assembly GCF_019430945.1). Taxonomy (GTDB): domain Bacteria; phylum Pseudomonadota; class Alphaproteobacteria; order Rhizobiales; family Rhizobiaceae; genus Neorhizobium; species Neorhizobium populisoli. Next base: position 691,494 of record NZ_JAHYCB010000002.1, read on the forward strand.
GACGAGCCTTATGTCCTTCAGGAGAAGCCGCGCCGCCAGTCCATAAAACACGCAGGTCAGGAAAAGCAGAAGGTTCTTGACCAAGGACAGCGCAAATACCGACGGGCCGATCACCTGAATCACGCCCGCCTGCAGCCAATTGTAGAACGGCGGTTGCCGCCCATACCCCATCAGCCAGAATTGTGACTGGAAAAGTTGCTCGGCCTCATCGCTTTCCAGCGCCTCCGAGCGGATGACCCGGAGGGCAATGGCCAGCACATAATAGGCTGCAATCAGCCAGAGAACGAGTTCGGGACGGCGGGTGAGCGCCTCACTGAGCCGCCTGATCGCCCTCATAGACTTCCCTGACGATATAGCTGAGCGCGGTGTCTTCGCGATAATAGGTACGGGCGATCATTTCGGCGAGGATGCCGGTGGTGATCATCTGCACGGCCGACAGGAACAGCATGACGCCGATCAGGAACAACGGTCGCGTTCCGATATCATTGCCCATGATGAACTTGTCGATGAACAGGTAGAACAGGATCACCGCTGAAAGCGCGCCGAGGCCGAGGCCGAGCGAGCCGAAGAAATGTCCCGGCCGCGCCTTGAAGCGCATGAAGAACATCACCGACAGCAGATCGAGGATGACCCGGAACGTGCGGGAAATGCCGTATTTCGAAACGCCGTGTTGGCGCGCATGGTGTGTCACCGGCATTTCGCCGATCCGCGAGCTCGGCACGACGCCCGCCACCCAGGCCGGAATGAAGCGGTGCATTTCGCCCATCAGCTTGACCTGCTTGATGACCGAGCCGCGATAGATCTTCAGCGAACAGCCGTAATCATGCAGGCGCACGCCGGTGATGCGGCCGATCAGCCGGTTGGCGATGAAGGACGGCACCTTGCGCATGATAAGGCCGTCCTGGCGGTTCTTGCGCCAGCCGACGAGCAGGTCGAGTTCGCGCCGCTCCAGCTCCGCCACCATGGTGGGGATGTCCTTCGGGTCGTTCTGCAGGTCGCCGTCGAGCGTTGCGATCAACCGGCCTTGCGCCTGGTTGATGCCGGCCTGCATGGCCGCGGTCTGGCCGAAATTGCGCTGCAGCGCGACGATCTTCAGGTCGAGGCCGGGACGGTTCAGCGCTTCGCGGGCATTGGCGATCGTCGCATCCGTGCTGCCGTCATCGACGAGGATCAGTTCCCACGTCGACGGATATTCGACCATCGCCGCGCAGATGCGCTCGATCAGCGGGCCGACGCTTTCTTCTTCGTTGAAGAGCGGCACGACGAGGGACAGTTCGATCGGGGCGGCCATCTCAACGCGGCTTGCCAGCGACTCAGCTGTTGTACCCACCTTGTGTTTCTCCTAGAACCTCGGGCTGACAGGCCGACCCTCATGGCCGCCCAACGCGATACGAACCCGAATTTTCACATGGGGCACCCTACTATATGAAGAATTATCCGGTTGCCAGCCGCTCCCCGTGGATAATTCGTCACGCCATGACCCTGCTGACGCTGGCGATCATCGTGGTCTACGGGGCCTTCATCCAATGGTTCTGGGGCTGGCAGAGCGTCGTGTCGCTGTGGATCGGTGCGGGCTGGACATCCGGCCTAATCGCGCTGGTGCTGCTGCTCGGTACCTATGTGCTGCGCACCTGGCGTATCTATGATTATTTCCCGAAGGAGACCGGCGGCCATTTCGGCACGCTGTTGCGGCTTGTGCAGGTCCATAATCTCTTGAACATCATGCTGCCCTTCCGCAGCGGCGAAGCGAGCTTTCCGCTTTTGATGAAGCGCGAATTCGACGTGCCGCTCGTCCGCAGCACATCGGCACTTCTCGTGATGCGGCTTTTCGATCTGCATGCGCTGTTGGCCGCCGCCGGTACCGGCCTTGCGCTACAGACCGGAAAGGTCTGGACGTGGATGCTCTGGCTCGCCTTCCTCATCCTGCCGGCGCTCGCCTTCGCGTTGCGTGGCATCGCCTTCCGCCTTGCCGGCCGCATCATGCCGCAAAAGGGCAGGAAGCTGCTCGAAGAGGTGCAGGCGGGACTTCCCGCCGATAACGGCGCCTTCATCCGCGCCTGGGGTGCGACGCTGATCAACTGGTTCACCAAGATCGCCGTGCTCGCCTGGGTTCTTGGCTTGCTGGGCAATCTCTCGACCGGCCCGAGCTTCGGCGGCGCTCTTGGCGGCGAAATCTCCTCCGTCCTGCCCGTCCATGCACCGGCCGGCGTCGGTACCTATCCGGCTGGCATCACCGCGGGTGCCATCGCCTTCGGTGCGGATGCGACGGGGTTGCCACTGGAAGAATTGGGGCAGGCGGCGGTGAACACGCATCTCTTGGTGATCGTGTCTTCGCTGATCGGCACGGCGCTGTCGCTGTTTGCGGCGAGGGGGCGGGTGGAGAAGTGATCAGGCGAGCCGCAGGCCGAGATGTTCGGCCATCGGCAGATAGTCTTTGTCTGCCTGCAACAAGGCGTGGCCGTGCTCTATGCAATACGTGCCGATGATCATATCGATTGTTTTTCTGACCGTTACACCACGGCTACGCAAAGTCCGATAGTTGGTTGCCGCTTTTATAGCCAGCGCCGGTGATAGCATCTGAGCAATCGGAAACTCCCGAAAATTTTGCTCGATCCAATGTGCTTGATGATAGTCGCGAGCGCCTTGGAGAACTTCAAGCATGATGACATCACCAAGAAGGACAGCGCCTTCCGTGATGGCTGAACGCAATTGAACAGCCACTTCGACGTCATCTTTTCGGAAAAGCGATATCCAAACCGAGCTATCCGCAACGATCATTCGCTACCCTTCAAGCCCCAGTCTGACAGTTGAACGCGATCTTCACGCATTGCGTCAAGATCGCCTTCCCAACCAATCCCTTCAAGGTTGTTGACTGCACGCATCTGCCTTCTGATGCGAACGAGATCTTTTAGCGCTTGCTCGACCGTTGCCTTCTTGGTGGGAAGACCTGTCAGCTCCATCGCTTCCGCAATCAAGTCGTCGTCGAGTTCGATATTCGTGCGCATGGCAGCCCCGTGTGTATAATTCTCGGAAATTATACACCAAGGCAGCCACAATCACAACATCACTGGAACGCCGTCTCGTAGAAGCTTCTCAACTTCCGCGAATGCAGCGTTTCCGTCGGCATCGCCGCAAGCTTCTGTACGGCGCGAATACCGATCTGCAGGTGCTGGCTGACCTGGGTGCGGTAGAAGGCGGTCGCCATGCCCGGCAGTTTCAGTTCGCCATGCAGCGGCCGGTCGGAGACGCAGAGCAGGGTGCCGTAGGGCACACGGAAGCGGAAGCCGTTGGCAGCGATGGTGGCCGACTCCATGTCGAGCGCGATGGCGCGGGATTGGGAGAGGCGCTTGACCGGGCCGCGCTGGTCGCGCAGTTCCCAGTTGCGGTTGTCGATCGTCGCGACCGTGCCGGTGCGCATGATCCGCTTCAGCTCGAACCCTTCATAACCGGTCACTTCCTCGACAGCACTTTCCAGCGCCTGTTGCACTTCGGCGAGCGCCGGGATCGGCACCCAGACGGGCAGGTCGTCGTCGAGCACGTGGTCTTCGCGCACATAGGCATGGGCGAGAACATAATCGCCGAGCCGCTGGCTGTTGCGAAGGCCGGCGCAATGGCCGACCATCAGCCAGGCATGCGGGCGAAGCACGGCGATATGGTCGGTAATCGTCTTGGCGTTGGAAGGCCCGACGCCGATATTGACCAGCGTAATGCCGGCATGGCCCTTCTTCTTCAGGTGATAGGCGGGCATCTGCGGCAGGCGGACGGTCGCCTCGTTCTCCGGCCGGTCGGCGCCTGCCGGAGTGATGATGTTGCCGGGCTCGACGAAGGCCGTATAGCCGTCGCCACCCTCTGCCATCAGCTTGCGAGCCCAGGTCGCGAACTCGTCGATATAGAACTGGTAGTTCGTGAAGAGCACGAAATTCTGGAAATGCTCGGCATTGGTCGCCGTGTAGTGGCTGAGGCGGGCCAGCGAATAATCGATGCGCTGCGCCGTGAACGGCGCAAGCGGCGAGGGGACGCCCGGGATTTCCTCATATTCGCCATTGGCGATCAGGTCGTCCGTATTGTTGAGGTCCGGCGTATCGAAGAGATCGCGCATCGGAATGTCGGCCAGTGCGCTGGTTGCCGAAGCTTCCACATGCGCGCCTTCGCTGAAGGCAAAGTGCAGCGGGATCGGCGTCGTGGATTCCGATACTGTGATCGGAACGCCGTGATTGCGGATCAGCAAGCCCAGCTGTTCCTTGAGATAGTGCCGGAACAGTTTCGGCCGGGTGATGGTCGTCGTGTAGATACCGGGCGATGCCACGTGGCCATAGGATAGGCGCGTATCCGCGTGGCCGAACGAGGTCGTCTCGAGCGATACCTGCGGATAGCAGGCGCGGTAGCGGCCAGTCACCGGCGCGCCGTCTGCCAGCGCGCTGAAAGCGTCGATAAGGAAGCGCGTATTGCGCTCGTAGAGCTCGGTCAGGGCATCGACGGCTTCGACCGGATTGTCGAAAACGCGCGGCTCGGCCGGGCTCGGGCTGATGTATGAATTGGGGGAGAGAGAGATTCGTGTGTTCATGAGCCATTATAGATAGAACTCGTTGACACGCAAGCGACGGTCCAGGCCCCAAAACGGCTCTCGCTGCAATTTTTTCCCGGGTCTTTCGCCCTAAAGCGCCATGACGCAGCCGGTCGTGGCCGGGTGGTAGCAGGGCGCTGCCGTGCCGAGATGCACGCGCAATTCGTTGCGGCCGGGCTGTGCGACCAGGGCGGAGAAACAGAACGCGAAAATGGTCATGATCAATGTGACGATGGTCAAGCGGCGCAGAACGATCAACATTGGCTTCCCCGAACCCATAAGGCCAAACCCGATAATGGCAGAATGGCGGCAGACGGCTGAATGCGCCCTGAGGGCGGGGTTCATCCATGGTTCAGGGTGGTTAACGCGTTGGCAGAGACGAATTCGGGCGGCCCTGCGCAGATGATCACAAGGCCGCCCGGCGGTGGAAAAGTCGGCTTCAGGCCGGGCTCAAGGGCCCGTCTCTTTTAAAGACGGCTCCAGGTCTGCGACTTGCAGAGGATGGCCAGCACGCAACCCTTCATCTTCAGCGAATTGCCGCTGACCGAGCCGGAACCGCTATAGGTCTTGTCCTCAGCCGGGTCGGTTATCTCGCCAGAATATTCGCCATCCTTGCCGGACAATTTGCCGATTTGCTTGCCAGCATATTTGCCGGTCTTCAGCGTCACGCAATAGGCGCTGCCGCATTTGCCGATCGTCGCGGTCTCGCCGCTGGCGGTCTTCCAGCTGCCTTCGATCGGTTCCGCAGCATGAGCGGCGATAGCGCCGAGCGAAAGCATAGCGGCGAGCAAAAGTCTGCGCATCATGATTGTTCTCCTCCATTTGGGCCGGAAGGATAATCTTTCCATCGGCCGTTGTCCTCCAGATCGCACCCCTCTCGCGCGAACTACGGACGAATTTATCTTACGCACACGTAAAGGTAAACAGGGCGACGCCCAGCAAATCAGGTTTTCGGAGCGCTGAAAAATGCGATTTCACGCAAGGGGAAAAAACGGGAAGCGAATTCGTGGTTAGCTTTCGGTTTAAATCGGCGCGTAAAATTTTCGTAAAAATCTCGGCAAAATCCTTAAAATGCAGGCGATCCCATGTTTAACAAAAACCCAAATTTACCAAGCATTTGAACTTTGTTTTCCTCGAGTTAATCATGCTTTTTAGGCGTCTTTTGGAAGGTTCGGCGCATAGTGGGCTCATCAAACGAGCGGGGCAAACCCGCCGACCGGAAGGACCGAAAAACAGCCGCGGAAGACGGTGGTCCGGACGGAAAAACAGGGCAGACGAACAACAGGCTTTAACAGGGATCAAACCGATGGCACGCTTTGAAATGAACAATTCCGGAATGGCCACCATGGGTGGCGAGACCCGCGCCGACACGTTTTGCGAAATGGGTCTGATGTATGCGACCGGCCGGGGTTGCGATATCGATCTTATCTCCGCTCACAAGTGGCTGAACATCGCCGCGATCAAGGGCTCCGAGCGAGCCGCCGAGCTGCGCGCCGACCTGTCGATGACGATGTCCAAGATGGAACTCGCCGCAGCACTCCGCGCCGCCCGCGAATGGATGACCATGCACTGATCGGCTGAAGCCGCTCACGCAAAGACCAGAGAATCAACCGGCTCCAGCAAGAGGGCCGGCCCGACAAAATCGAGAATAAACCAGAGGGAACGGAGGCAGCGGTTCGGACGGGGACCGATGCTGAAAGATTGGACCGCGACCGGCAGAAACAAGGCCGGCGCGGTCCTTTTCTTTTTCAAACGCGAAAACTCAGAGGCCTTTGAGAACCTGTGGCAATGCCTCTTCGAGCAGCGCCATGTCCGCGGCCGTGCCTGTGCTGATGCGGATGCAACGGTTGAGCGGCGCCACGCCCGGCATGCGGATGAACACGCCGTGCTCCATCAGCCCATCAACGATTGAGCGCGCATAGGCACCATCGCGACCGCAATCGATCGCCACAAAATTGGTTGCCGAGGCAAGCGGCTTCAGGCCGTTGGCGGTGGCGATGGCGGCAATCCGTTCGCGCGATGCCTTGATGTCGGCGACCACCTTGGAAAGATAAGCCGTATCCTTCAATGCCGCGATCGCACCGGCAACCGCCACGCGGTTCATGCCGAAATGATTGCGGATTTTGTCGAAGGCCTGGGCGGTGCCGGGCGTCGAGATCGCATAACCCACCCGCGCGCCGGCCATGCCATACGCTTTCGAGAACGTGCGGGTGCGAATGATGTTCGGCATGTCGATCAGCGCCGAAATGTCCGGTGTCGCGCCGTCCGGCCCGGTCTCGCAATAGGCTTCGTCGAGGATCATCAGGCAGGTTTCCGGCAGCGCTTTGGCGAAGGAGACGATGCTTGCCGCATCCCACCAGCTGCCCATCGGATTGTCTGGATTGGCGAAATAGACGAGCGGCGCATTTTCGCGACGTACCGCTTCCAACAGGCCGTCGAGATTTTCGCGGTCGTTGACATAAGGCACGGTGACCAGCCGGCCGCCATGGCCGACCACGTGAAAGTTGAAGGTCGGATAGGCGCCAAGGGACGTGACGACGGGCATGCCCGGCTCGATCACCAGCCGGACGATCTGGCCGAGCAAACTGTCTATGCCTTCGCCGATGGCAAGATTGTCCGCCTGACAGCCGAGATGCGCCGCAAGCGCCTGCTTCAGGTCGAAATTTTCCGGATCCGCATATTTCCATGTGTCGCCTGCCGCGGCACACATCGCTTCGATGACGGAAGGCGCTGGACCGAAACCGTTCTCGTTGGCACCGATACGGGCTTTGACGGCAAGGCCGCGCGTCCGTTCGATGGCTTCGGGGCCGACGAAAGGAACGGTGGAGGGAAGACCGCTGATCAGCGGCGTGAAGCGGGAAAAGGCGGGCATGGTCTTCACAAGGTCCAGATTTTGAAACCGGCCCACAATAAAAGCGAATCACCGTCGTGCAAGTGCGGCCTGTGGAATTTGCGGCTCTTCACCGGCGAAACCTTGTGCATTCTTTCGGAAAAGCGCGTCAAGCCCATCGATGACCCGCCGCATTTCCGGCCGGTGCCGATCGTCGTCATGGGCGACGATCCACAATGTGGAAGATAGCTCTTCGATGACATCGCCGTCGCGGACGAGACCGGAAAGAGAATCACCCAGAAAGCACGGTAGAACACCGCGACCATTGCCGGCTGCGATCAGCCGGGGCAGAAGCGCGGGCGAATTGGTCCAGGTGCGGATGCCGGCCTCGTGGTTCTGAAAGGTCCATTTTTCGGCTGGCGCGTAGGCGGTTTCCGTACCGACCGAGACCCAGGGCACATCCGCCTCGTGGGTGAGTGCGGCGACCTTATATATAGCGTAGTTGATCGGGACCGATCGGCGGGCGGCGACATTGCCCGATTCCGGCCTGCGGGTGACGACGCCGACATCCGCCTCGCGATAGGTAAAGTCCGGCCCATGGTTCAGCGATTTGCAGCATAGCCGGAAGCGATCCGCCTTGCCCCTGATCTCCGGCGTATGATCGGTGATGAACCCTGACAGCCAGGCATCCGCGCCGATCGAGACAATCGGCATGGCAAAAGCCTGACCCTTCCAGTCGGCAATATTGTCGGCGGTCTTCTGCATCGTCCGCACATGTTCGAGCAGCGTTTCGCCATCCGGCGCCAGCCGGTAACCCTGCTGGCTGCGCACGAAGAGGGTGCGCCCGGTGATCCGCTCCAGCGCCAGCATGCGCCGGCCGATCGTCGGCGCGCTGAGACCGGTGCGCGTCGCGGCACCGCTCAAGCCGCCTTCGGTCGCGACATGCAGGAAAAGTTTCAGATCGTCCCAGCCCGCATCGGTCATGCTGACACCTTATAGAGATGAGCCGGGCCTTCCATCGTTCACGGATGAAAAGCGGCTTTCGTCGGCGCGTCTACAAGCGCATGGCGCAAACCATTAGCTCGACGGCACGACACAATAGATGGAGTGACCGTCATGCTTCTCAACTGGGCAATGCTGTGGGAAAGGCTTTTGAAGGAGGACCGCAGACGCGGCCGGCATCCGCTGGCAGATCCGCTGGAAGGCGCCGAGTGGCGCGGGCTGTTGTGGACCGTCCCGCTTCTGTCGCGGCTCGTCACGGTCAGGCCAAGGCGGCGGGTGCGAAAAGCCCGCCGCGCGGTATCGAAAAATTCAGTGGCTCGTCTCGAAGCTTAGCCGGATGACGTGATGCATGAATTCCGCATCGATCAGCATGTTGAAGCCGACCGTGACCTTTTCCTCCTCGCGGCGGATCACCGTGCAGCCGATATCGTCATGGATGCCGAGGATTTCGAGGAAGAAATTGCTGGGCACCGGCACATGCGGGCTGACTTCCAGCTCGGCGCAGCAAAGCGAAATTGTGCGGATCAGGCAGCGGATATTGGTCTTGGTGCTGAGATGGTGGCCGACCAGCACGATTCGGCCCGGTCGGTCGATCGTGAACTTCTCGAATATCTGGTCGCGCGAATAGCCGTGTCTGGTTTCTTGTATCGTGTTCAAGGGCATTGGTACCCTCCTTTTTGCTCCTCAGGATGAGACTATATTCCTTGTCTCCTGACACATTCTGAAACGGTTCGTTAAAACTCGAGCGAATCCACCGACTTGCGCCGAAAAAGTCGGCATCTGGTCGAATCTTGAGCGTCCTTTCTCTCGCTGGGCGAACAGTTCGCAACGCAAAGCCTGTAATGCGCTCTTCTTTCGCCATGTCGCGTTGTTGACGGTCCGGTGTCGCGGCGATACCCCTTGGAAGGCCGGAATTGATGATATTCCGGCTGGACGCGGAACAGGATGATGAGGAGCAGGGCGTGGCAGGCAGGCTGGTGATTGTCGGCGCGGGGCAGGCGGGTTTTGCACTCGCGGCAAAGCTTCGCGCGCTGAAGGATATGCGACCGATCACGATCGTCGGCTCTGAAGACGTCATCCCCTATCAGCGGCCGCCGCTTTCCAAGAAATACCTGCTCGGCGAGATGAGCTTCGATCGCCTGACCTTCCGGCCGGAAAGCTGGTTTGCCGAAAACGATGTGGAGATTCGCCTCTCGACCTATGTCGAGGAAATCGACCGCACCGCAAAGCGCATCCGCATGCAGGATGGCTCTGTCCTGGAATACGAAACGCTGGCGCTTGCGACGGGCTCGACACCCCGCACCCTGCCGGCCAGCGTCGGCGGCGATCTCGACGGCGTCTTCACCGTGCGTGACAAGCGCGACGCGGACCTGCTCGCCGCCGAAATGAAGCCCGGCCGTCGCCTCCTTATTATAGGCGGCGGTTACATTGGGCTCGAAGCGGCGGCCGTTGCCCGCCATCTCGGCCTCGACGTGACTTTGATCGAAATGGCTGACCGTATCCTGCAGCGCGTCGCGGCACGAGAAACGGCTGATGTGATGCGCGCCATCCACGAAAGCCGTGGCGCCGCGATTCGTGAAAAGACCGGCCTGCATCGGCTTGTCGGAGAAGAGGGCAGGGTCAGGGCCGCCGAACTTTCCGACGGGACGACCATCGATGTCGATTTCGTCATCGTCGGCATAGGCGTCAACGCAAACGACCAGCTGGCTCAGGATTGCGGCCTCGATGTCGGCAACGGTATCATCGTCGATGAATTCGCCCGGACCTCCGATCCATCGATCTTCGCCATGGGCGACTGCGCCATGCTGCCGTGGCGCGGCAAGCGCATTCGGCTCGAATCGGTGCAGAACGCCGTCGACCAGGCGGAGGCCGCCGCCGCCGTCATGGCCGGTGGCACCACTCCTTATGATGCCAAGCCGTGGTTCTGGTCCGACCAGTACGACGTAAAGCTACAGATTGCCGGCTTCAATATGGGTTATGATGAGACGCTAGTGCGTCCCGGTGCTCGCGAAGGCAGCCTTTCGGTCTGGTATTTCCGCGAGGGTCGCTTCATCGCGGTTGACGCGATCAACGACGCCAAGGCCTATGTCAGCGGCAAGAAAATGCTGGAATCGGGCATCGAGCCCGACAAGGCGATCCTTGCCGATCCTTCCGCCGACCTGAAACAGCTTCTTTCCTAAAGGTAAATCCGATGCCGGCTCCCAAGAATCACTTCAAGGCCGCTCTCAAGGCGGGCAAGCCGCAGATCGGCCTCTGGCTCAACATGGCCGATCCGCTGGCTGCCGAACTTGCCGGCGGGACCGGTTTCGACTGGGTGGTGATCGACGGCGAGCACGGCCCGAACGATCTGCGCAGCATCATGGCGCAGCTCCAGGCGCTCGCGACCTCCCCGTCGCAAGTGGTGGTGCGCCCACCGATCGGCGAAACCTGGGTCATCAAGCAGCTTCTCGATATCGGCGCCCGCAACATTCTCGTGCCGATGGTCGATACGCCCGAACAGGCGGCCGAGCTTGTGCGCGCCGTTCGCTATCCCCCACATGGCGTGCGGGGTCTTGGTGCCGCCGTCGCCCGCGTCTCCGGCTTCAATGCCATTCCCGACTATGCGGACAACGCCGCCGACGAGATTTGCCTGATCGTTCAGGCGGAAACCATGAAGGCGATCGAGAACATCGACACCATCGCGGCCATCGATGGTGTCGATGCCATCTTCATCGGCCCGGCCGATCTTTCCGCCGACATGGGCTATCTCGGCCGCATGGAAGCGCCGGAAGTTCAGCAGGTGATCGACAAGGCGATTGTCACCATCGTCAAATCCGGCAAGGCGGCCGGTATCCTGACCTTCAGCGAATCGCTGAACCGCCATTATCTCGATCTCGGCGCCACGCTTGTGGCCGTCGGTGCCGATGTGACGGAATTCTCTGCCGCGCTCAAGGCCCTCGCCCGCCGTTATGGCCGTGGCGGTGAAGCTGGCCCGGTGCGCGCATCCTATTGAGAATCAATCAGACCGATTCGCTCAAATCGACGGATTGAAAGAATTGCCTTACGCCTGTTGAACGCGGCCAACGGGTAAAACTTCGCAGGTCCGTCACAAAGCCCTTGCATTCATGGGGGCTCTCACATAGGTACACCGCACCGGAGAGGTGGCCGAGTGGTCGAAGGCGCTCCCCTGCTAAGGGAGTATACCCGAGAGGGTATCGTGGGTTCGAATCCCATCTTCTCCGCCACTTTCAATCTAAAATTTCCCCATGACGCTACGCATGTATATCGGTGCCCACTCCTTTGTGGCGCAGCCGCGCACCTCGCTGCGATGATTCCCTAAAACTCTAGTGATCGGTCGCTAAGTCCCTCTGCGATAAGCCCTTTCTTAACAAAGGGTAAAATACGGGGGCCTTCCACAGGCCGTTTTGTGTTCTTTCGGCAACAGGGCTTCGGTAAGCAGGTCGCGAAAGGGGGCTTGGGTGAAGTTCACGATTGCGTGGGCAAATCCGTTTTGTATTTTCAGCATCAGAAGCGAGGCGGTGGATCGTCCTTCTTCTGGCAATCGACGGGAATGGGGCAGGGAAAGCTGTCCTTCAGCAAAAAGAACCCAGACCCACACGAAACTTTGACTGGAGGTCAAAAATGAACATCAAGAGCCTTCTTCTCGGCTCCGCTGCTGCCCTCGCAGCAGTTTCCGGCGCCCAGGCCGCTGACGCTATCGTCGCTGCTGAGCCGGAGCCCATGGAATACGTTCGCGTTTGCGACGCTTTCGGCACCGGCTTCTTCTACATCCCGGGCACCGAAACCTGCCTCAAGATTGGCGGCTACGTTCGTTTCCAGATTAACTGGGATGACAACAACGACGTAGGCGACGACGACAACTGGGACGCTCGTACCCGCGCTCTGGTGAACTTCGACGCCCGTACGGACACCGAACTCGGCACCCTGCGTTCGTTCATCGAACTGCGCACCTGGGCTGAAGGCGACTACAATGGTGGCGCCTTCGAAATCAACGAAGCTTACATCACCGTTGGTGGCTTCAAGGTTGGTTACGGCTTCAACTACTGGGATGCTGGTCTGTCCGGCGAAACCGACGACCTCGGCTCCAACCGCGTCAACATGGTCGGTTACGAGTACAAGGGCGACACGTTCTCCGCTGGTATCTTCGTTGACGAGCTGACCGGCCTCCAGGACGGTAACCCGCTCGGTCTCCAGAGCGCTCTGTATGCTCCGAGCTACGCTGCAAACGACGGCATCGGTATCGAAGCTCAGGTTTCTGGCAAGTTCGGCGCCGTTTCGGCTCAGTTGCTCGGCGGTTACGACTTCAACACCGAAGAAGGTGCTGTTCGCGGCATCATGACTGCTGGCGTCGGCCCGGGCGAGTTCGGCTTGGCTGGTGTTTGGGCTTCCGGTCCGAGCGCTTACTACGACCGTTCGGAATGGGCTGTTGCTGTTCAGTACGCTGCGAAGTTCGGCAAGTTCACCGTTACCCCGGCTTTCCAGTACTACGGCAACGTTGGTTACGCTGCTGACGGCGACTGGCTGGACAACGACGCTTGGCGCGCCGGTGCAACGCTCGACTACGCAATCACCTCTGGCCTGAGCTTCAAGACCACCGTCAACTACACCAAGGTTGATGACGATGGCCTCGCAGCTGGCTTTGACGACGACTCCTGGACCGGCTTCGTCCGTCTTCAGCGCACGTTCTAATCTGATCTGATACGACAACCCGCAGCTTTTGGCTGCGGGTTGTTGCTGCTTGGCCACGACGCAGCAAATCAAGTGGCCGACGAGCGCGATACTGCTGCAATACCCATTGAAGTCACGGCCATTCCGTTGATCTTGGTCCTCCTGCACATTGCGAGGACAATATGGGGCAGGACGCTGAAAAGCCGGAAAAGGCTAAAGGCCTTCCTACTTTCGGCCACAGCTATGCCCTCAACTACCAGTTCCAGACCCTCGGCCCGATCAAAATCGTCAAGCCGCAGCGTCTGGTTACTCTGCTGGAACGTTACGTCGACATCCTTTGGGAAGCAGGCAGCCACAAGAATAACGTGAACGCCTTCATCAGGGAACTGGACGAAATCCTGCTCGGCCAATCCTTCGAGACGTTCACAGACGAAATGGTTGATCGGCTCACCGGCGAACTACGCAAACGTGGCAATAGCAACGCGACCATCAACAGAAAGATGGCGGCGCTCAGCAAATTGCTGCGAAAGGCGTTTAAAATGGGCG
>NZ_JAHYCB010000020.1 GCF_019430945.1 Neorhizobium populisoli
CGACGTCGATCCACTTGCCTGGCTGGCCCAGACACTACTGCGTATGGCCAATGGATGGCCCGCTCACGACGTCGACGCTCTGATGCCTTGGAACTTCAAGACAGACGTGATCGGCTGACCGCTTACCGCACATCAAGAGCGTGCAGCCTTCGGTGGCGAATTTTGACAATCACAGGCGTTCCTATGACCGCATCAGAAACCTCGACGTTCAAGCTGGATCCCGCGCCGAAGGTTATCACCTTCGACTGCTACGGCACTCTCGTGCAGTGGTATGAGGTGTTGCAGAAAGAGATCAGCATCGTGCTCGAGAAGTATGATGCGAACGACAAGTCTGCATTCGCAATCCTCGATAGTTTCTCAGCGCAGGGACGGCGCTTGACGGCGGAGAAGCCGCATCGGCTCTACAAGGACATCCTGCGCGTTGGCTTTGCCGTGGCGTTCAGTGAGCACGGGCTGAATCTGAATGTGGACGAAATCAAGCGTATCGCCTCGTCGCTTGTGACCATCGGTCCGCATCCTGAAGTCCCGGCGGCCCTGAAACGAATGCGTGAGCGCTACAAGCTTGCGATTTTCACGAACTCCGACGACGATTTGATCGCTCCGGTCGTGGCGCGCATCGGTGTGCCATTCGACTACGTCATAACCGCCGAACAGGCGCAAGCCTACAAGCCCTCGCGGCGAATTTTCGAACACGCCTACCGCACGATGGGCGTAACACCGAATGAAACCGTGCACGTGGCAATGGGCATGTATTGGGACATGAGGGCCGTTCATGAACTCGGACTGCGCGGCATCTGGGTGAACCGGCGAGATGAGACAGGCAACCCTGATTGGCTACCCTACGCCGAAGTGCGGGACCTCGATGGCGCAGCGGAATTGCTCTTGTCGAAGTAACGTGAGCCGCGCGCACGCCGTAACCCGGTGGTGAATGCAAGAACCGTTGCAGGTCAACAGCGTGTGTAGTGATTTGCGCTGAGGATTGGCTCTGACGCACTTGTGTTGGTGCGCAGATCCTCTACGTCGCGCCGATCCACCACGCCTGCGGTGGATCGAGTTTTACCCGCACGTACATCTAGCGTTCGACGAGCTTCAGCCGCGTAATCCGACCTTCCGTCGTTGGGCGGATCACGAATTGGAAGTCGCTAATGATCGCGGGCACCGGACGCCTATGATCACAATGCTTACGCCAACTTCATCGACTTCATGTTTTCAGGATATAATTAAATGACGCCGCCCTTCGGGGCGTCGCCTCACATTTCCGGCTGCGTCGTGATTTTAGGGTCGGCAAGGGTGGGCTGCTCAAACCGAATAGTCGTAACCCCTTGACCCGGATTCAAATTCTGAAGGTGTAAAATCTTATTGTTGGCAAATGGGGTCTCGATTTTTAGGAGCCGTAACCATAGAGGTCTATCTATCCCAGTGATCTCGATACGATTGTCCTCACTCGCCAACTCGACGCTAGCGACGAAGTCATACTCAGACTGTGAGGCGATTTCCTTGCCATTCACGGACACGCCGAGGCTCAACGAATCAATGCGTGATCCAAGCGGGTCGAGTTTATTACTAGAGCCCAGTTTATTGCTGTCAGATATCGTCAGCCAAATCGCTCCTGGTTGTCGAGCGCGCGCAAAAACAGCGGCCGCCGACCTCACAGTGCTAGCCCCATGATGTTGAGCATGATGCTGAGGCAGCCTTGGTCCATCCGGGATTGGGGATAATTGAAAATCGCATGGAGAATCAGTCATTGTCCGAGGAAGGGCTGCGATGGCCGGCCAATCTTCCCATATGTCCCCAGGTTTTTGTCCGCAAAGCGATGCGGCATCTTTACGTTCGTAATCGCATAAAAAGCCGAGACGAAGCCGATTTGTTTTATTGAGGTTAGGTGCGTGCATCAATCTATGATGGATAATGACCACATCTCCTTGCTCGCCATGAAGCTCGATCGGAGCTTTTTTTCTCCAGGCAGCGAAGATTTGGTCGTGCTCTGCCGTTTTCACATGCTCAAGCTTCGACCCCATTGAGGGGTAGAGCTCTCGATGGCTTCCAGGCCAAATGAGAAGTCCACCGCCTTGGGGCTCGACTTTTTCGAGATAGCACAGCGCTATCAACTGCGACGCATGAGCTTCGATATGAGGATTTGTAATCGGATTGATGTCGTCGGTCTTTTCGAGAGGGGCGATCACGTAAAGACCACGTGTTCTCATTGGCGCGAGTGGATGTCCCAAGAGAGAATACGCAAGCTGACCAACCTTTCCATTGATGCCGAAAGCCTCCTGGACAACGTCAGATGTCATGACGTTCCCACGTTGGAAACGCAGGTGACCGCGGCGCTCGTTTACATCTCCAGTGTGGCAGGTGTCTTCTACGATCCCTTTCCAGGTGGATGGCTCATTACGAGACCAATGCGCGGGAAGCCGCTGCCAAGTGAGATCCACCAGGGCACGACAATATTCAGGATCGACGAGGCGACGCTTTTGCAGGTAGCCATTTCGCGCGAAAAAACCAATCTCTTCATCTGAAATCATTGCGGCGCTCCCTCGTAGAAGTTGAAGCTACCAAAGCGTCTCAATCGTGTCCACCGGAATAGGACCTCGGTTTGCGTCAACCACCAATCACGGAACCGCATGTCAGCGCATGCGGAGAAGGGCGGCGAGGCCGTCTATATGTCGCTCTTCACCGTATAAATACCTTGCTCAAAATAATCGCCTGAGGGAAAGGCTGGCGGAATTGATCTCAGTTTCGCTAGCCAAGCCTGCCATCGGTGAGGGGTACTCCTTCTTGAGACGGAACCGACCGTGGTATATTGGACCGTGTTTTCGAGCGTGCCTTTCGGGCGGCCACACTATTCGCTTCGCGTTGTGACGTTTGCAACTATAGATCCTGCGCACATTCGGACACACAGAAGCTCTGGCGCCTTAATTTGCATAGTTAATTGTCGAAAACCTTGTCATCGGCTAAGCGGCCTATAATTTCAGCTTCTTGTACGGCGATGTGTGCCGATTGATAGGATCTACGCTTGTCTCAATTGATCTCCTCGGGAAACGAAGGGCTTGATCTCATACTCACAGGCGGGGTTCCCTCCCGCCGACTTTATCTGCTGGAGGGCGCGCCCGGATCAGGCAAGACGACGCTCGCGTTGCAGTTCCTCCGTGAGGGCATCCGGCAAGGGGAAAAAGCTCTCTACATAACCTTGTCCGAGACGAAGGAAGAGCTATCTGCCGTCGCTGCATCGCATGGCTGGAATATCGAGGACTTCGATATTTTTGAGTTCAGTTCGGCGTCGGAAGTATTCGGTGACGGCCGTGAGCAATCGATCCTGCATCCTTGGGAGCTCGAACTTGGCGAAACTATCCGGCTGGTGCAGGAAGAGGTCGAGCGCGTAAAGCCCAAACGCGTGGTGTTCGACAGTCTATCGGAAATGCGCCTGCTGGCGCAGGATCCGCTTCGCTATCGTCGGCAGGTTCTGGCGCTGAAGCAATTTTTCTCCGGCCGCGACACGACGGTCATTCTTGTCGACGATATGACCGGAAACGATTCCGGCCGCGACGTCCATCTCCATAGCCTTTGTCATGGTGTGATCACGCTCGAGCGGCTCACCCTCGATTTTGGTGCTGCACGCCGACGTTTGCAGGTCCAAAAACTTCGCGGGATCAATTTCATTGCCGGATTTCACGACTTCACGATCCGCACCGGCGGCCTCGAGATATACCCACGCCTGATAGCGGCAACCCACCACTCGGATTTCTCGGGTGAGGTCACTGCGAGCGGTGTCGGCGAGTTGGACAACCTGCTCGGTGGCGGTCCGCTTCGCGGGACAAGCACGCTGATCACAGGGCCGGCCGGGAGCGGCAAGACCACGATAGCGCTTCAGTACCTTTTCGCTGCCTGCGAGCGTGGAGAGTTTTGTACGGTTTATGAATTCGACGAACGGATTGGTACATTGCTGGCCCGCGCCAAAGCGTTCAGTCTCGACTTCCGCAAACATATCGAAGCCGGAAAGCTGATAATCGAGCAGATCGACCCGGCGGAGATTTCGCCCGGCGAATTTGCCGCCCGCGTGCGCTATCAGGTCGAACGTCGCGGCTCGCGTATGATCGTGATTGATAGCTTGAACGGCTACATGGCGGCGATGCCACAGGAGCAACAGCTGATCCTGCAAATGCATGAACTCTTGTCGTATCTCAGCCAAAGAGGCGTGGTGACCTTCCTCATCAATCCGCAAACCGGTCTTGTCGGATCAATGGCGACCAACCTCAACATTTCCTATGTCGCGGATACGGTCGTCCTCCTGCGCTTTTTCGAGGCTGAGGGCCGAGTACGAAAGGCGATCTCGGTCCTGAAAAATCGCGGTGGCGCTCATGAGGATACTATCCGCGAGCTTCGCATTGACACGAATGGCGTCCGTATCAGCGAACCGCTATCGCAATTCAGGGGCATATTGACCGGCACTCCGGAATATCTCGGCTCGCGCGAGCCGTTGATGGAAGATAGCAGTGGCAAAATCTGAGGCTCGGAGGGAAGGCCAGCGCATTCTGGTCAGCGCGCCTTATGGACGTGATGCAGCAAGCGTTGCATCCCTTCTACACGACCAGAAATATGACGTCCTCGTCTGTAAAGACATTGCTGAAATCGCCGGCCTTATCGATGAGCGGGTTGGTGTCATTCTCCTGACCGAGGAGGCGCTTACGGGCGATGTCGCTGCTCTCAAGAGTGCACTTGGCCGTCAGCCGTCCTGGTCTGACGTCCCGTTCGTGTTGCTTGCGGCACCGCGATCCGGCCGAACGCCGAACGCCAGATTGTCTCAACTGGCGGTCTTCGATCTTGCAAGCAACAGTGTCGTCTTGGAGCGGCCGCTCGGAAAGGCTTCTCTGTTCAGCGCGGTCGCATCGGCTATGCGGCTGCGCCAAAAACAGTTTCAGATGCGGGACCGCTTGTCGGAACTCGACGACAGCGAAACTCAGCTTCGGCTGGCAACGGGCGCTGCGGGGATTGGCATCTGGGATTTCAACCCCATCACCAAGCAGCTTCAGTGGGACAATCGCTGCAAAGCCATGTTCGGGATACCAGCTTCGGCCGAGATTACATACGAGGGCAGCTTTCTGAGAGGTGTTCATCCCGACGATATGCAGATGTCGGTCGATGCGATCAACGCGGCGCTGCAACCGGGTGGCGACGGTCAGCTCGAGATCGAATATCGCACGATCGGAATCATGGACGGCATAGAGCGCTGGATTTCGGCCAAGGGGGGCGCGATCGTCGTGGATGGCGTCGCAGTCCGGTTGATCGGGACTGTGATCGATATCAGCGAACGCAAGAAAACGGAGGCGGCGCTGGCCGCTTCAGAAGCGGCTCTGCGGCAGGAACGTGAAGCTCTCGATCAGTTGAACCGCACGCTGGAGGAACGGGTCGCTCAGCGCACGTCCGAACTGGAAGCCGAGATGGCTGCGCGTGCCCATGCCGAGGAGGCACTTCGCCAAGCCCAGAAGATGGAGGCCGTCGGGCAACTTACCGGCGGGATTGCTCATGATTTCAACAATATGCTGACCGGCATATTGGGGGGCATCAATGTCGCGAAGCGGCGCATCTCCAATGGCCGTCTGGAGGATGTCGATCGGTTCATGGATGCCGCAACCGAATCCGCGAACCGGGCGGCCGCCCTGATCGCGCGGCTTTTGGCATTCTCACGGCGACAGACGCTGGATGCAAAGGCACTGGATGTGAATGCCCAGCTGTTGGCCACGAAGGAACTATTGCGACGGACGCTTCCTGAAAACATCTTTATCGAGGTCATCGCCGATCCGGAGGCTGGAAATGTGCTCGCGGACGCTAACCAGCTTGAGAGTGCAATCCTCAACCTGGCTATCAACGCGCGTGATGCGATGCCGGATGGCGGGAAGCTTACGATCAAGAGCGAACGGTCGATCATCGACAGGGCAAAGTCACAGGCGCCTACGGACCTGCAGCCTGGAATTTATGTCGCAATCTCGGTCATCGATACCGGAGTGGGTATGTCCCCGGACGTTCTTGAAAAGGTATTCGAACCGTTCTTTACCACCAAGCCGATCGGTCAGGGCACGGGGCTCGGCCTGTCTATGATCTACGGTTTTGCGCAACAGTCCGGCGGACAGGTCCAGGTAACCAGTGTCCCTGGCGAGGGAACCGTGATCACATTATTGCTCCCTGCGACAGACATGGAAGACAATCAAGCAGGGAACAATCCCACAGAATCTGCTCTTGAGGGGCGGGGACAGGTCGTGCTGGTCGTCGAAGACGACGAGTCGGTACGACTTCTTATTTCCGAAGCCCTCGCTGAAATGGACTACCAGGTTTTGGAGGCCGGCGACGCTAACGCAGCGCTACCGCAGCTTGCTTCCGACCAGCACATCGATCTGATGATTTCCGATGTCGGCTTGCCGGGTATGAATGGCCGCCAACTAGCCGAGATCGCCCGTCAACACCGCCCGAAGTTGCCGATCCTGTTCGTGACCGGTTATGCGGAGAACGCGGCCAGCAAGGCGAGTTTTCTCGGGACCAACATGGCCATGATCGCCAAGCCGTTTCAGATCGACGAGCTGGCCTCCAAGATCGCCGAGATGGTTGCGTGAAGCCGGATCGCTTCCGCGATATTCGACACGATCCGCGCCGGGGGTGCCCAATACCTGTGTGACGATGCCATTCTTTTGCCTCGCGTCTGAAATGGAGTGCCTTGGAGGCAAAGTCTGAGTTATTGATATCAAACCGGTATTTCTCCGGTAAAATGCGGAATTTCATAACCGCGTTTCACCTGAGGCCTTGCCGCAAGCGCTCGATACCAGCGTCTTATTTCCGGGAATTCCTTGAGGTCTATCTTATGGCGCTCATAGCGCGAGACCCAGGGCCAGACGGCGATGTCGGCGATCGAATATTCATCGACGACGTATTCGCGATCTTTAAGGCGTGCCTCCAGCGTCTGGTAAAGACGCCGGGTCTCTTTGGCGAACAGCGCTTCGGCGAAAGGCGCCTGACCTGCGTTGTAGGTGAGGAAATGATGGGCGTGACCAAGCGTCGGCCCGAAACCGCCCATCTGCCACATCAGCCATTCGATGACCTGAAGCCGCGCCTTGCCATTCGACGGCATGAGGCGGCCGGTCTTTTCCGCGAGATAGATAAGGATTGCGCCGGATTCTGTCAGCGTGATTCCTGCGTCATTATCAATGATTGCCGGAATCTTTGATCCCGGATTGATCCTGCGAAACTCCGGTAAGAACTGATCGCCCTTGGTGATGTCTATCGTATGCGTCCGGTAGTCGAGACCGAACTCTTCGAGCGCGATGGAGATTTTCAGGCCGTTCGGGGTAATCCAGGTGTAGAAATCGATCATCGTTCAGTCGAACATCATCTCGTCGACCGGCAGTTTGGGCATCGCAAAGCGGCCCGTCACGTCGTCCAGTCCGGAAAACAGCTCTCGAAGCGTATCGACGATTGCCTGCACTTTCGGATTGCCGACACGATAGACGATCGCCTTGCCTTCCCGTCGCCCTTCGATAACCCCTGCTTCTCGCAATTCCGTAAGTTGTTGCGAGAGTGTCGGCTGGCGGATGCCGAGTTCTTCCTCAAGGGCAGAGACCGAGGCCTCCGTTTCCATCAGATAACAGACAATGGCGAGGCGATTGGCGTTGCCGATCAGCTTCAGCAGCTCGCTGGCTTCGCCGACGCTTCGACATACCCTGTTTGAGACCGGCTTGGTCAAATCACTGCTCCGCATTAATTCATAAAAAAGTAGAATGTCTGCCGCAAAATTTCAATCGCTCGAAAAAGTGCAGGCAAACGAATGCAGCAATTTTTCCCAATCTAGTTCTCTTATAGATTTCTCATCGCAATTTTGCGCGACAACAGGCAAAGCCTTCCTCGCAATCATTTTATAAAAAAGTAGATTGTCCTGCGGGATTGATATGCAGGAGTGATGATGCGCATCGGCGTCCATCCGAACAACTTACATCTGAGGCTCGCCAGACTTTGGCCGGGGAGCTTTGCGGGCTTCGATCGGGAGTTCGTCCCTTACAGCGAAGGGCGCGATACGGCCTCGCTCCTGGAAAGCGGCCAGATCCATTTCGGCGGAACCGGGTCGACGCCACCGATCGAGGCCGATGCCAGAGGGCTCGGCGTCCGGTACATTGCTGCATCTGCGCCGCGCCCTGCCAACGGCGCAATCTTCGTGCGGGCGGACAGTGATATCAGGACGGTCGCAGATCTTGCCGGAAAGCGTATCTCTCTGGTCGATGGCTCGTTTCACACATATCTGCTGGCCAAAAGCCTGGAAGGTGAAGGGTTCGGTCTGCCCGATGTCACGAGGGTCGAAAGCGGCGATCTGGATTCCCTGAAGGAGCTGCTGGAGAAGCGGGTCGATGGCTGGGTCGCCATGTCGCCGCGTCTGGAAAGGGTCATCGACCGCAAAGATCTTCGCCTGATCACGCGTTGCGGGTCCACCATTCCGAACCGCTCGTTGTTTTGGACGCTGGAACGGCACGAGTTCACGGTAGAGGCGATAAGTACCATCGTCAGCGAACTCGATCGCATCGGCAGGGAAGTGACGGGGGACATACGCCGGGCTGCGGAATTGTTGGCTGCCGAAGATGGCAGCGAAGGCGATGCCGCCGCATGGGAACGTGTGCTCCGCTCGCGGGATTTCTCGGTGCTTCCGGCCGACGATGCCATCCTTGCCGAACAACAGGCGGAGGCCGACACGCTTCATCGCCACGGCCATTTTTCCGGTCCGGTCGCCTTGAAGCGCCCGGCTGAGCTTGCATGAGGTGCCACCTATGAATGTCCTGTGGTATATGTGCGCTCCCGATGGAGCCTATCCCTGGCAACCGGAAGGCTCCCGCAAGGTCGATCTCGGCTACTACAAGCAGCTTGCCCAGGCCTATGACCATCTGGGCTATACCGGCGCGCTGTTTGCGACCGGCGCCCATGACGTCTGGGTTCTGGCGAGTGCTCTGCTTTCTTGCACGGAGCGGATGAAGTTTCTCGTTGCCATTCATCCCGGTCTCGTCGCGCCGACCTTGCTTGCCAAGATGGCCGCAACGCTGCAGGAGTTTTCCCGGGGAAGGCTGCTGATCAACGTCGTGGCCGGCGATGCCAAAATGCTCGGCGCCTACGGCATGACCATGCCGCATGACGAACGCTACGACATGGCGGATGAATATCTGCAGATCTGGCATCGTTTGTTTGCCGGAGAGAGCGTCTCCCACCAGGGCAAATACTTCCAAACGGATGGCGCAAAGCTGGCGCTGCCGGTCGGCGAAACAATCGCCCCACCGCCGCTCTGGTTCGGGGGTTCTTCCGACAAGGCGCTCGATGTGGCGGCCAAGCATGTGGATACCTACCTCTCCTGGGGCGAAACGCCCGAGCAGATCAAGGACAAGGTCGATGCCGTGAAGGCCAGGGCAGACCGCTACGGCCGCAAGCTGGATTACGGCATCCGTCTTTACGTGATCGTGCGCGACACCGATGCAAAGGCATGGGAAGCGGCTTCCGAACTTTACGATCGTATGGACGAAGCGGCGATCGCCGCTAATCAGCGCTTCGTCGGTAGAAGTGATTCCGTCGGCCAACAGCGCATGACGGCGATGCATGGTGGCTTAAAGCCTGCGGACCTGATGGACCTCGAAGTCGCTCCCAACCTCTGGGCAGGCATTGGCCTTGTACGGCCAGGACCTGGCACAGCGATCGTGGGGTCGCCGGATACGGTGATCCGCACCCTGGAGGCCTATCGCGCGGCCGGTGTCGAGACGTTTATCCTTTCCGGCATGCCGCTGCTTGAAGAAGCCTATCGTTTCGGCGAGAAGGTTCTGCCTCGGCTGGATGTGTCGAGGGAGGTGTCGCAAGCGCGTCATTTCACATGGTCGACGCTGTTCGACCGCGACCTGTCGACGGTCAAGAGCGCTTAAGGGGCAAGGATATGAGCGGAGAGGCAATTGACTTGGCAACCGGCCAGTCTCCTTTTGCCGATGGCGCAATTGCGCCATCGTCGGGCTTGGTAGGGCGGCTGCTGAAGCTGATCGAGGATGTGCTCGGGGCTCTTTCCGCGCTCATCCTCGCAGTGCTTCTTGCAGTCGTGCTGGTCAGCGTGGTGCTGCGCTACTTCTTCTCCACTGGCTTCATTGGCGCGGAAGACCTCGGTATCTGGATGCATGTGGCGCTCATAGCGCTCGGCGCTCCGCTCAGCCTCAACAGTGCTCTTGCCATGCGGCTCGACGTCTTTGTCCGCCTGCTGCCGGATCGTTTGACGCCGGTTACCCAGGTACTGGGAGACATATTCACCGTGCTGGCCGCCCTCATTCTGCTCTTCGGCGGCAGCGAGATCATGAGAATGCTTGGCGGTATCTCGCCCACTCTGGGCATCCCCGAATGGATCCGTTTTGGCTTCCTGGGGGCAGGCGGCGGCCTCGTCCTTCTCGTGCTTTTCCTGCGGCGCATCACCGAAGGCCGGATCGCCGGGGTGGCGGTTTCCATCTTAGTCGGCGCGGCGCTTTATTTCGGCGTGCCTGAAGTCGGCATCGATACGGATCTCCCCCCGAGCCTTTTCCTGGCGCTTACGGCTGCGCTCGGCCTGGTGCTGGCCGCGCCGCTGGCGCATGCCTTCCTGGCTGCAGCCTATGTGGCGATCGCTTTCGGCAGCAGCCTGCCGGAGCCTGCGATCGTATCGACGACGGTGACCGGCATGTCGAAGTTTCTGCTTCTCGCCATTCCCTTCTTTCTTCTGGTCGGCGGATTGCTGACCGCCTCTGGCGTCGCCAACCAACTCGTGCGTTTCGCCGCGTCCATGGTCGGGCATCGCAGGGCAGGGCTGGCGCAGACGACGCTGCTTACCAGCGTGCTGTTTTCCGGCGCTTCCGGCTCTTCCGTCGCCAATGCCGCCTTCGGCGCCTCGACTTTCCAGCCGGAACTCGTCAAACACGGCTATCCTCCGGCGCAGGCGGGCGCGATCATTGCGGCAACCTCCGTCCTGGACAATGTCATTCCGCCTTCCATCGCTTTCCTGATCCTCGCAGCTGCAACCAATCTTTCCGTCGGTTCGCTGCTCGTCGGCGGCTTCTTCGCCGGAGGGCTGATGGCAATCTGCCTTGCTGTCGCCATCCACCTGACGGTTCGCGAGCAGGTGACGCAGCCTCGTGCCACCGGGACGGAACGGTGGAAAGCTGCGGTTTCCGCCATTCCGGCTTTCGGCCTTGGCGTCATCGTCGTCATCGGCATTCGCGTCGGCATCGTCACCACCACAGAGGCGGCAGCGCTTGCGGCGCTCTATACGTTCGGTCTCGCGGTCTGGTCCAGGCTCGGCTTCAGTTCGATCTTCCTCGCCTTCCGGCAGGCTGCCACGGAAGCGGCGGCAATCGGGCTCCTGATTGGTACAGCCGGCCCTTTCGCCTTCCTGCTGGCGGTCGATGATGTCTCCGGTCTCGTTACGAATTTCGTGACGCTGCTTGGCGGCAGTGCTCTTGCCGTCATCGTCCTGTCGAACGTCATCCTGCTTCTCGTCGGGCTGGTGCTCGATATCGGTGCGGCGATCCTGCTGTTTGGCCCGATCCTTCTGCCGGCCGCCGTCGCTGCGGGCATCGACCCGATCCACTTCGGGGTCATCCTGGTGGTCAACCTGATGATCCATGGCCTGACGCCGCCGCTCGGCATGCTGATCTTCGTCGTCAGCGGCGTCACGCGTATTCCGGCCACGGCCCTTTTCCGCGCCGTCGTGCCCTACCTCGTCGCTCTCCTCGTATCCCTGGCGATCCTGTGCGCCTGGGCCATCATCTTCTAACGTTTATGTTTTGGGGACATCAGCCATGACCGATCTCAACCGTCGCAGCCTTCTGAAGACTGCCGCCGCTACCGGCCTTGCACTTGCCACGCCGGGCTTCATCCGCACCGCATCTGCCCGCACCACCACGATCACCATCGCTTCGCTTCTTGGCGACGACAAGCCGGAAACAAAGGTCTGGGTGAAGATCAGCGAACTGGTAGAAGCCAAGCTGCCGGGACAGTTCAAGTTCAACATCGTCAGGAACGGCGCGCTGGGCGGCGAGAAGGAAGTGGCCGAAGGCACACGGCTCGGCTCCATCCATGCCAGTCTTTCGACCGTCTCGTCGCTCTCCGGCTGGGTGCCGGAACTGCAGATCCTCGACCTGCCGTTCCTGTTCCGCGATGCCGCGCATGTCCGCAAAACGGTCGACGGCAATGTCGGCGCCGACCTGAAGCAGAGGCTCGCGGCCCAGAATTTCGTGATCGGCGATTTCATCAATTACGGCGCGCGTCATCTTCTTACCAAGGAGGCGGTTACGCGTCCGGAACAGTTGAAGGGCAAGAAGATCCGCGTCATCCAGAGCCCGCTGCATACCAAGCTGTGGAGCGCCTTCGGCACGACGCCGGTGGGTATTCCGATCACGGAGACATACAACGCGCTCTCCACCGGTGTCGCCGACGCGATGGATCTCACGAAGTCTGCCTATGCCGGCTTCAAGCTGTATGAGGTCGTGCCCTACATGACCGAGACCGGCCACATCTGGGCCTCGGGCGTTATCTTCTACGCGAGCGGCTTCTGGAAGCAGCTTAACGACGAGCAGAAGGCGGTTTTCCAGGATGCCTCTCGCCAGGGTGCTGCTTATTTTAATCAGCTAATCGTCGAAGACGAGACGAAGTCGGTCGAACAATCCTTGAAGAACGGTGGAAAGCTTCTGAAGCCGGAGGCCTTTGATGAATGGCAGAAAGGCGCCCAAGGTGTCTGGCAGGATTTTGCCGGCGTGGTCGGCGGCATCGATCGAATCAAGGCGATACAGGCGGCGTAGGTTTGGTGCGGCCATCCGCCACCCTATTCCGACAAGTTCTAGGTCGGCGTTAGAACAGGGTTTAACGGACCAGTCCGCCGCGGCCTGCGAAGGCCGCGGCGGATCGGAGCCTCTTAGTCGTCGCGCGCTTTCGATAGACGTTCCTCAAAGCGGACCATGGCAATAGTGTCGCTCGTAAGGACTGCAAATATCGCACCAAAATCATCGAGAGAAATGTTGGCGTGATATGTCCGCTATCTGTCCACAATCGGCATTATCGACTATGGAAAAAGCGATAAACTTATCTTCATCCTCACAATGGAGATACCAGAAATGTCCGCAGATACAGCGCTTCTCGTCATCGACGCCCAGGAGTCATTTCGCCATCGTCCCTACTTTCGCGAGGAAGGCGTGGCGCTTTATCTCGATCCCCAGCAAGCTCTGATCGACGGCGCAAAGGCGGCTGGCATTCGCGTCGTCCAGATTTTTCACGTCGAGGAGGCCGGTGCGTTTTCCGAAGCTTCGGGTCTTCTGCGCCCGTTTGCGCCGCTTCGCATCGAAGCCGATGTGGTTTTTCGCAAGCGCCGGCACAGTGCGCTGGTCGGCAGCGGCTTGGATGTCTGGCTGACGGAAAACGGTATCCGACGCATCATCGTGTCCGGCATTCGCACCGAGCAATGCTGTGAAACAACTACGCGGCACGCCTCCGATCTTGGTTACGAGGTCGATTATGTCGGGGAGGCGACGCTGACTTTTCCGATGACTGATGTATCGGGCCACGAATGGACTGCCGCGGAAATCCGTGCCCGCACCGAACTTGTTCTGGCCGGTCGCTTCGCCCGGATTGCCACCGTTGAAGATGCGCTGAGAGGCGCTCCTGCAAAGGTAGCGGCATGATGGAGGATACGCGGCGGCTCCATGTTCCGGTCTATGTGGTCGTGCCGCCGCGAACCCTTCTGCTCGACATCGCCGGCCCGATGGAAGTGTTGCGCCGGGCCAATCTGGAACAGGACGCGGTACAGTTCTCGGCCACATATATCGGGCCATCTGCCGATATCCTGAGTTCGACGGGGCTTGGCTTGACAGGTATCAAACCCCTTCCGGCCGCGCTTCCGGACAAGGCTCTTGTCCTGGTATCCGGTGCGGTGGATGTGCCTCTGGGTGAAAGCGTCGATACCCGCAACGGCGATGCCGCAATGGAGGATGAAATTGTCGAATGGTTGAGGCGGGCGATTCGGCCGGGTATTCGCCTCGCGACGATCTGCTCCGGGGCGTTGCTTGCCGCGCGGGCGGGTTTGCTCGAGGGCTATGACTGCACGACCCACCACAGCCTGCTCGCCGACCTGACCCGGCTTGCCCCAACAGCGCGGGTGCGGGAGAACCGGCTTTATGTGGAGGACGATGAACGACTGACGAGTGCAGGCGTCACTGCGGGCATTGACTTGATGCTTGCCGTTATCGCACGGGACATTAGCCATGCCGTCGCTCTTGCCGTAGCACGCAATCTCGTCATCTATCTGCGTCGTGCCGGTGCCGACCCGCAGCTTTCCCCCTGGCTTGAAGGGCGAAACCATATTCACCCCGCCATTCATCGCGCGCAGGATGCAGTCGGATCGGATCCATCGTACAACTGGTCGGTGGAAACGCTGGCGCAGGTTGCCGCGACCAGCCCTCGCAATCTCTCGAGACTGTTCAACGAGCATGCCGGCATGAGCGTGATCGACTATGTCAACCGCATGCGCATTGCGCTTGCCAAGGAGCTTGTGATCGGCTCCCGCCTCGATATGGAAAGTGTTGCCGAGCGGGCCGGTTTTTCGTCTGCGAGACAGTTTCGAAGAGCGTGGCGGAGATTGCACGAGACATCTCCCATACGCTCGCGGGTTTTCTAAGCTTGAAACAGATGGTTGGTTTGCTTCGAAAGCTCCTGCCTGATCTGTCAAAAGGGCCTCTGGTAACGGTGGATATCCCACTCCGCTGTGGAGCGTGGAACGACCGAGCGGCGTCAGTCCCGCACTGGAACCGGACGTTGCGGCCGAGGAGGTGGAAGTGGCGCGCATACGCGTCTGCCTGGACGAGTTCGAGCGCGAATCCGACATGCGGCGGAGCGTTCACGTAAGGGATCGAGGTCGTGAT
The DNA here is from genome assembly GCF_019430945.1 of Neorhizobium populisoli. Classification (GTDB taxonomy): domain Bacteria; phylum Pseudomonadota; class Alphaproteobacteria; order Rhizobiales; family Rhizobiaceae; genus Neorhizobium; species Neorhizobium populisoli. Next base: position 14,931 of record NZ_JAHYCB010000020.1, read on the forward strand.
GTATGTGTTCATCGGTGTTTCCTTTCGAGGGATTGTTGTTGCCCGCGAGACGGATCGACCAATAAAAAGACCGCCTCGAGGGCGGTTGCTGGTGCAAAATGGATGCACGAAACCCGCCACGCTATGAGCGCGGCATCATCATCACTGTGGTGCTGATCAGGTTTTGGTCCATGCTTGGTTCCTAACATCCAAGCCTGCATCGAACAAGACCCTTTGCAACCAAAGAGGGAGGGGGGCAATTTTCGACAGCGAGCGGGGTTGACGCCTGTCACTTAGTGACATATCTATTCTGTCACTAAGTGACAAGAGGTCGCATGACGGCTGACCGTGAAGATGCCCGTTTGATCGTATCCCGCCATGCGGCCAAGCTCTTTCTGGAGCGTGGCGTGGCCGGGACGAGCGGGGACGATATTGCCGAAGCGGCGGGGCTCTCGAAGCGGACCGTCTGGCGTTATTTTCGTTCAAAGGAGGCGTGTGTGGAACCGCTGTTTTCTGCCTCGTCGCTGAGATTTGCTTCGGTGCTGCGCGAATGGCCGCTGCAGACTTCCATCGAGGCCTATCTGCATGAAGCCATCCGGCCGCTCGATCAGACCCCGCAAGAGATTGCCGACGATGTGCTGGCCGTTCGCCTCGTCGCATTGCTGCCGGCCGAGCCTGCGCTGCGCACCGCCTGGCTGATGTCGTGCCATGTTGGCGAAGAGCAGCTGATCGACGTCGTCGCGCAGCGCTCCAGGCGCCTGCCAACCGACTTCGATGTCCGCCTTTGCGCTGCTGCAGTCATGGCAGCGCTCAGAGTGGTCGACGAGGACGTCAGCACCGCCGCGATAACAGAGAGCCGGAAATTCGAACTTCCGGACATCATTGACCAAATGGCAAAGGCGATCCGGACGGCGAGCACGCTGCCGATCTGCGATCCCGTCGGGCCTTAACGCGTAATCGCCAAGCAAACCATCAACCCGGGTCATTTCTGGCCCCGCTTTGCCGTGTCCAAAAATGGAGACGCCATGACAGTGCGCACGCCTTTTTACGCACTCCCGCTTCTGGCTTTCGCCAGTTTTGCTTCAGCCCATTCGGAGGTTTCACCGATCATGCCTAAACTCAGCTATCCAGACACAAAGCGCCTCGATGTCGTCGAAGATCATTTCGGGCAGATGGTGCCCGATCCCTATCGCTGGCTTGAAAATGATATCCGCAGCGACAAGGATGTAGCTGCCTGGGTCGAAGCCCAGAACAAGATCACCGGCAGCTATCTGGCTGCCTTGCCCGGCCGCGATGTGTTCAAGCAGCGGCTGACCGCGCTGTTCGACCATGACCAGGTCACGGCGCCGCGCAAACGTGGTGATCGCTACTTCTACACCCGCAATTCAGGTCTTGAAAACCAGGCTGTACTCTACGTTCGCAACGGTGTGAATGGCGAGGATCGCGCCCTGATCGATCCGAACGGCTGGTCAGAAGATGGAGCGACGGCGCTGGCGGAATGGGCAGCGTCTGAGGACGGTTCCAAGCTCGCTTATGCCGTCCAGGACGGCGGTACGGACTGGCGCAGGATCCACGTTCTGGACACCGCCACGGGCAAGGTCTTCGACGACGAGGTCAAGTGGGCGAGATTCACCGAAATCGCCTGGGCAAAGGACGGTTCAGGCTTTTTCTATTCCCGCTATCCGGAGGATACTTCTTCACAGGCAGGCGTCAAAAATCACGCCATCTATTACCACGCACTCGGCACCAGCCAGTCGCAGGACCGGCTTGTGTATGCGACACCGGACCAGCCACACCTTATAAACCTCACCGATCTGACGGACGATGGCCGTTACGCCCTCATCTATTCGATGCCGGGACTGATCGCCAACGCCTTATCGGTCATTGATCTCGACAGCGACGACTGGAAACCCCGCACCCTCATCGACGATCTCGAAGCCGAGTGGAGAGTGCTCGGCAATGTCGGAACGGTGCTTTATGTCATGACCAGCAAGGACGCCGAGCGCCGGAAGATCGTCACACTGGATCTTGCGGAAGCGGCTCCGGCATTCCGGGAACTGGTCGCAGAAAAGACCGCTGTCCTCTCCGACGCTTGGCTTCTCGGTGGCCGATTGATTGCGTCCTATCTCGTCGACGCAAAAACAGAAGTGCGCCGTTTCCGGCTGGACGGGACGCCCGACGGTATCGTTGAACTGCCCGGTATCGGTAGTGCCGGAGGGTTCCGCGGTACTTTGAGGGAAGATGAAACCTTTTTCGTTTTCACCAGCCTCAATGCGCCGACCACGGTTTATCGCTACGACGTCGCCGCCAACACGAGCGACATCTGGGCCGCGCCGGATGCGGGTTTCGACTTCGAACGGATCGTCGTCGAACAGGAATTCTATGCCTCGAAAGACGGCACCCGCGTACCGATGTTCATCGTCCGCCGCAAGGACGTCACTGAACCCGCTCCGACCCTCCTATATGGTTATGGCGGCTTCGGCATCGCCATGATCCCCTTCTATTCGCCGGCGTATATGGCCTGGGTGGAGCAGGGCGGGGTGCTGGCGATCGCCAACATTCGCGGCGGCGGCGAATACGGCAAGTCATGGCACAATGCCGGGCGCCTCGACAGGAAGCAGAACAGCTTCGACGACTTTATCGCTGCCGGCGAATATCTGAAGGCTCAGGCGATCACGTCTCCCGATGGCCTGGCGATCCAGGGCGAGTCAGGCGGTGGAATTCTCGTCGGTGCGGTCGTCAATCAGCGCCCCGATCTCTTCGCCGCGGCATTGCCCGGCGTCGGCGTGATGGACATGCTGCGCTATCCCAAATTCACCGGTGGCCAGTATTGGATGACCGATTTCGGGGATCCCGCAGTCGAGAAAGATTTCCGCAATCTGCTCGCCTATTCCCCCTATCACAACATTCAATCGGGCCCGCCGTATCCTGCGATCCTGGCAACCACCGCGGATACGGACGATCGTGTGGTTCCCGGCCATTCATTCAAATATGTCGCCGCCCTCCAGGCTGCGGACATTGGCCCAAAGCCCCACCTCATGCGCATCGAGACCCGTGCCGGTCATGGAGCGGGAAAGCCGAAGAACAAGATGATCGATGAACTGGCGGACCTGTGGGCGTTTGCTGCTCACTGGACGGGGTTGAAAGTCGGTGCACCAAAGTGAAAAACAGCAACAGGAAAGTGACTACCGGCATGAACAAGTCCGCAAAGAATCCTGGTGTCTTTAATGCCTTCCTGATCGGCAGCATTACCGTGGTGGCGCTGTCGCTCACCGGATGTATGTCGGCTGAAGAGCGGCGTTACGTGAACCTGCAGCAGGATGGACGCACGTGTACCGATTTCGGTGCGGGCTATGGTTCGCGCGCGCATGCTCAATGCATGCTCTCGCAACAGCAGCGTCGGGATCAGAAGCAGTTGCTCAACATGGAGCAAGCCCGCATCTCATCCGAAACGGCGCGTAACAATCTGGAAGTGCTCAAGCTCATGGAAGAGCGGCGCAAACGCCATTGATTTTAAACGCGATCTCCCCGGCGAGCTTTCAAACGCCGCCGAGGGACCAACGCCAAGGAGATATTTCATGACAGAAAGCTGCCCCGTCCTTACACCGGCGGAAAGACAAATCGTCGATATAATCCACCGGGCCGATCAGGCTTTGATGGCCACGGTCTACAAGGCCCTCCAGGATGCCACTGATCAGGCCGCATCGGAATTTCAATCGTGCGGCTCTGAGGAAAAGCCGCCGGCCTACGAATATTTCGCGGCGGTGTTACATCACCAGATGTACTGCGTGATTTGCGGAGCGAACCCGGAAACGATGCAGGGTGGCGATCCCCGAATTGCGATCGGAGTGATCCGGAACAGTCAAAACATCGCCAAGCATTATTGGGGCGCGGATATCGAGCCCTATCCACTTCCCTAGCATCTGAAATCGATCGCTGCGGCTGGCTTCAATTGCTAGTCCACCGTCAAGCCAGAGAGAAGTACCCGAGGAGATGTAGCCAATGGCTCGTTATGATACTTCAGATAACAACGCCGATCGACCGCGGCCGCCGTTCCAACGGACGGAACAGGTCATGATGGCCTCGATCAAGGAAGCGATCGATAAGGCAGTCGGGGATGCGGATGATGAGGCGCCGGATATCGCGAAACGGCTGCCGCCTCATTATTTTCAGCGCGCAGCTCTCCACCTTCTATTCCTGCAGGTATGCGGCGCCGATTCGGAGACATCCCAACGCGGCGATCGAGGTGTCGCAAGGCGCCTATTGCATGTCGGCCGAAGCGTCGCATCTCAATGGGATGACGGCGGGCGCGATCCTCGTATTGAACAGGACAGCCGACAACGCGAGGATCTAGCCAATGGCGCGGAGAGAGCAGCCCTGAGAATTGTCCTGCAGACGCTTGTCGAACACGCAAGCGCGTCCGACCCCGGTCTGAGGGATGAAATTTCCAACGCAGCCGATGCGTATTTAATGAGGTTGGTTTCACAGTCAGCGACGGAGACGGAATTCGCGGAACTGACGCGCGGCTTCGTATCTACATTTGCGGGGACTGCCTTAAGCGAGCAGCAGACATTCTGAGGACAAATTTCTGGAACGGGGCGTCATCTGGGGCGCCCTACCTAAAACTACCCGCGATGCGGTGATTTTTTAAAAAGGAATTTCTCGCTCTTCGTCTGCAATCAGAAATATCGCCCTTCAATATCTATTAAATCCATAGACAAATAGACGCATGATGAAATGCGATCTGTGAGGTCTCGGATGTATGCGCTAAGCCTTCTCGACAAGAGCCCTGTTCTGCCCGGCGAAGGTGCCGTGGCCGCGTTGTCGAATACGGTCAATCTGGCGAAAAGAGCGGAAGAGCTTGGATATCGCCGCTTCTGGGTTGCGGAGCATCACGGCGGGCAGGAGCTCGCCAGCTCGGCTCCGGAAGTGCTGGTTTCGTGGATTCTTGCCAACACGTCAAGCATTCGCGTCGGATCCGGTGGCGTGATGCTTCAGCATTACAGCCCCTACAAGGTTGCCGAAGTCTTCAATCTTCTTTCCTCGCTGGCGCCAGGCCGGGTCGATCTCGGCATCGGCAAGACGCCGGGTGGACTGCCCAAGGCGACCGCAGCACTTCAGGCCTATCGCGCCGAGAAGCCGGACTTCGTCGCGCAGCTTTCCGATCTGACGGCATTTCTCGAAAATTCTGTCGCAACGGATGCTGGTGAGTCGCTGGCATTCTCCGGGCCGAAACCGCCGGTTACCGCCGACCGCTTTCTGCTCGGCGCGAGCCCCGACAGCGCGCGGCTTGCTGCATCCCGTGGCTGGAATTTCGTTTTCGCCGGCCATTTGAACGGCGATCCGGAGAACCTGCGGCTGAGCCTTGAGGAATTCCGGAAAGAGAGCGGTGGAAAATCTGCGATCCTGGCACTCGCTGCCTATGCGTCGGAAAACGCGGCCCACGCTGCGGCGCAGATTTCCGAACTGAAGATCTTCAAGGTGTTTCTCGACAACGGTCAGTCCGTCAGCCTCGGCAGCCGGGAGCAGGCGGAAGAATTTGCCCGCCAGGCCGGCGCCAAGGAATTCCGGATTGAGGAGCGCAAGCCGAGCGTGCTGCATGGCACGCCGGAAAGCATCCATGAAGAACTGGCGCGTCTTTCCAAGGCCCATGGCATCGAGGAGTTCATCCTTGAGCCACCCGCACTCAGCGCTGACGAGCGGCTCGCATCCGTCGAGCTTCTGGCTCGCCGGCCGCTTTCTGCGGCTGCATGATTTCCTGAAGGAGCAATACGATGGCTAAGAAAATCCGTTTCGGCATCATGCTGCAAGGCGCAGGTGGCCACATGAATTCCTGGCGCCACCCCAAAAGCCCGGTGGATGCCAGCGTCAATCTCGATTTCTTCAAGACGACGGCGCTGAAGGCTGAAGCGGCCGGCATCGCCTTCGCCTTCGTCGCGGATGGGCTTTATATCAACGAAAAGTCGATCCCGCATTTCCTCAATCGCTTCGAGCCGCTGACTATACTCTCGGCACTCGCCACGGTCACTTCGAAGATCGGCCTCGCGGGCACGGTTTCGACTTCTTATAGCGATCCCTTCACCGTCGCCCGCCAGTTCGCCTCGCTCGATCTCATCAGTGGCGGCCGGGCCGGCTGGAATGCGGTGACGACCCCGCTCGAAGGCACGGCGAAGAACTACAGCCGTGCGCATCCGGAACATTCGCTGCGCTACGAAATGGCGCATGAATATCTGGAAATCGTCAAAGGCCTTTGGGATAGCTGGGACGACGATGCTTTCACGCGGGATCGGGAGAGCGGGAAGTTTTTCGATCGCGAAAAGCTGCATCGGCTGGATCATAAGGGCCGGTTCTTCCAGGTGGAAGGCCCCCTCAATATCCAGCGCTCGCCGCAGGGACAACCGGTGCTCTTTCAGGCCGGTTCGTCGGATGCGGGTATCGGCCTTGCTGGCAAGCATGCGGATGCGGTCTTCACCAACACCGTCTCGCTGGAGGAAAACCAGACTTTTGCCCGGCGTGTGAAACAATCAGCCGTCGCGCAGGGACGCTCGGCGGATGATGTAAAGATATTCCCGGGCATCGGTCCCATCGTCGGAGAAACGCGGGCGGAAGCGGAAGAGAAATACAACATCATCCGCAACCTGATTTCGATCGACGATGCGCTGGCTTATCTCGGCCGCTTCTTCGACCATCACGATTTCAGCGTCTACGATCTCAATGCGCCATTCCCGGAACTCGGCGATATCGGCAAGAACAGTTTCCGCTCGACCACCGACCGCATCAAGCGAATCGCCAAGGAAAAAGGCCAGACGTTGCGCGAGGCAGCGCTCGAGGCTGCAACCCCGCGTGAAGGTTTTGTCGGCACGGCGGAAGGGATTGCCGACAAGCTCATCGACTGGGTGGAGCAGGAGGCAGCAGACGGCTTCATCCTGGGCTTCCCCGTCATCGCCGAGGGTCTGGACGATTTCATCCGGCTGGTCATCCCGATCCTGCAGGAGCGCGGTTACTTTGATCCGCATCTGGAAGGCCAGACACTGCGGGACCACCTCGGTCTTCCGCGGAAGGAAAGCGTCTATGCGGCCGGTGATCCAGCCGCGGAGAAGGCCCGAGCATAACGCGTTGAAGAGGTAAGCGGCCGCGCCCCGATTTTGAGCTTCGGCGCGGTCCCAACCTTCGGAAAGCAGACAATCATGAATATCCACATTGACGGCGCGCGTCATCGCGACGACGCCGAACGGGCGATCCTTGCCTCGATAGACGAGTTCGTCGCCATAAGGCGTGATCTCCACCAATATCCCGAACTCTCCTTCCAGGAGCGGCGGACCTCCGGGCTCGTGGCGAGATACCTTGTCTCCTACGGCTACGAGGTGACGGAAGGGGTGGGCGGTTATGGTGTGGTCGCGACCTTGCGGCGGGGGCAGGGCGGCAATCGCATCGGTATCCGCGCGGATATCGATGCGCTGCCGATCGAAGAGGCGACCAATCTCGATTATTCCAGCCGCAATCCGGGCGTGATGCATGCCTGCGGCCATGACGGGCACACGACGATCCTGCTTGCCGCAGCCCGCTATCTTGCCGAACACGGAAAATTCGATGGCACGCTGACGCTGATTTTCCAGCCGGCGGAAGAGGTCGGCGCCGGTGCCCGCAAGATGATCGAGGACAGGCTGTTCGAACGGTTTCCCGTCGATGCCGTCTTCGGGCTGCATAATTGGCCGGGTGTTCCTTTAGCACAATTCGGCTTCGTCGAAGGACCGGCGATGGCATCGGTGGACCAGGCGCTGATCCGCATCATCGGACGGGGAGGGCACGGGGCGGCGCCACATGAGGCAGTCGATCCCGTGCTCGCTTCAGCCTCCTTCATCACCGCGCTGCAGAGCATCGTTGCCCGCAATGTCGATCCGCTGGCAATGGCCGTACTGACGGTTGGCTCGATCCATGGTGGCTCGGCTTCCAACGTCATCCCGGAAAGCGTCGAACTGAAGCTGACGGCGCGGGCCTATTCGGAAGCCATTCGCGACAAGCTGGAGGAGCGGGTACCGGCGCTCGCCCGCGCCCAGGCCGAAAGTTTTGGCGCCTCTGCGGACGTGAATTACCGGCGCGGATTTCCGGCTGTCATCAATCATGCTGCGGAGACGCGTTTTGCACGGGGCGTTGCCGAGGAAAACTTCCCGGCGGAACAGGTCGCCAGGGATTTCCGCCCGCGCACTGCGAGCGAGGACTTCGCCTACATGCTGCAGGAGCGGCCGGGCTCCTATCTCTTTGTTGGCAATGGCGACAGCAGCGCGCTTCACAGCCCCCACTACAATTTCAACGACGAGATCATCGCCCCCGCCGCGCGGTTCTGGGTGCGGCTCGCCGAAACCTTCCTGTCCTGATCAGCCGTTATCCAAGGAGAGCACCGTGAGCGATCGTTTCCTCTACACAACCCCGCTTGATCCGCTGGCAAAGCCGCTGATCGACGAGCTGACTTACGAATACGACAGCCGCTATGGCAGTTTCTACGATGCCGAGGGCGCGACAAAGGAGATGAACCGTTACGCACCGGAAGTCTTCGCGCCACCCTTCGGCAATTTCCTGCTGCTTTTGCGTGATGGCGAAGCGATTGCCGGCGGTGCGTTCAAGAAGCACGAGGACGAAGGAACCGTCGAGTTCAAACGCGTCTGGACCCATTCGGCGTATCGCCGGCAGGGGCTTGCCCGAAAGGTCCTGATCGAGCTGGAAGAACAGGCTGCGAGGCAGGGCTACACCCGTATCTACCTGACCACCGGTTTCCGCCAGCCGGAGGCTGTCGGCCTTTATCTCACCAACGGTTATTCCGCGTTGTTCGATACGGCGGCGGACCCCGAAACAATCCGCAAGCTGCCGTTCGAAAAGGCACTCGGCTTCAGCAGCTATGCAGCGCGCAAAGCAGTGGTCTCGGCCACGCTTCGCGGCGTGGCGTGAGGGGCGGTCATGACAATCACCAGTGATTTCGACGGTATCCAGACCGTTCCCGCACGACAACCCGTTGCCGCCAAGGGGGATTATTCCCATTACCGCGTCGTACCCGCCCGTTATCCGGCGCGCACCGTCGGTACGGTTTTCGCACTGATCGTCATTGCCGCGACGATCCATTCTGTCCTCGGCAATCCACGCTGGGGCTGGGATGTGTTTGCCGAATGGTTCTTCGCCGAACCCGTTTTGGTCGGCCTCGGCCGGACATTGCTTTTGACCGCGCTCGGTGCGCTGTTCGGTTTCATTCTCGGTACCGGACTGGCGCTGGCGCGTGTTTCCCGTTCGCCGCTGCTGGTCGGGGTTTCCTGGACTTATATCTGGATTTTTCGCTCGATCCCGCTCATCGTTCTGCTGCTGATCCTCAACAATCTCGGTTATCTCTACGAGACGATCACTGTCGGGGTGCCCTATACCGGCATTAATTTCATCAGCTGGAATACGACACAGCTGATCACGCCGTTTGCGGCTGCCGTTCTCGGCCTCACTCTGAACCAAGCGGCCTTCGCGTCGGAAATCATCCGCGGCGGCATTCTCTCGGTCGACCAGGGCCAGCTCGAAGCCGCGTCCGCGCTCGGCCTACCGCGTGGCCGTCAGGCGTCGCGGATCGTGCTGCCGCAAGCCATGCGCTCCATCCTGCCGACCGCCTTCAACGATATCATCGGTCTCGCGAAGGGCACGTCACAGGTCTATATCTTGGCGCTGCCGGAACTTTTCTACACGATCCAGATCATCTACCGCCGTAATCTGGAAGTCATTCCGCTTTTGATGGTGGCGACAGTCTGGTATCTCGTCATCCTCACGGTCCTGTCGATCATCCAGCATCATATCGAGCGGCATTATGCCCGCGGTGCGCTGCGCAATCCGCCGCCGTCGATCTTCTCCGGCCTCTATCGCCGCTTCGTGCCGCAGGCCGTCGTTGCGCCAAAGGTCGTGGAAGTGGTTGCCAGGCCGGCTGTCCGTCGAACAGACATTGCGCCGCTCCGCACACGCGGCGGCGAGGTGACGATCCACGGCGTTTCGAAAAGCTTCGGCCAGTTGAAGGTTCTCGACGAGGTCACGCTATCCATTCCGGCCGGAAGCGTCACAGCCATTCTCGGTCAGTCCGGTTCCGGCAAGTCGACGCTGCTGCGCTCGATCAACCATCTGGAACGCGTCGATGACGGCTTCATCGCCATCGACGGCGAATTGATCGGTTACCGCCAGGATGGCGAAACGCTCTACGAACTGAAGGAAAAAGACATTCTGAAACGCCGCGTCGAAGTCGGCATGGTGTTCCAGAACTTCAACCTCTTCCCGCATCTGACTGTTCTGGAAAACGTCATCGAAGCCCCGGTCACGGTGAGACGCATCCCGCGCGAGCAGGCAGAGGCAGAGGCGCTGGATCTTCTCGCCCGGGTCGGCCTTGCGGAAAAAGCAAACGCCTATCCGCGCCAGCTTTCCGGCGGCCAGCAGCAGCGTGTGGCGATCGCCCGTGCGCTGGCCCTCAAGCCCAAGGTCCTGCTTTTCGACGAGCCGACATCCGCGCTCGATCCCGAACTGGTCGGCGAAGTGCTCGACGTCATCAAGGAACTCGCCCGATCCGGCACGACGCTAATCATCGTCACCCATGAGATCGGCTTTGCCCGCGAAGTCTCAGACCTCGTCGTCTTCATGGAACAGGGCCGCATCCTCGAAACCGGCGTACCGGAGAAGGTTTTCAACCGGCCTGAACATCCGCGCACTGCCGAATTCCTCGCCAAAGTCCTCTGAGCAAACAAACATAAGGAAACACCCAGCATGTCTTACAAGTCCGGGCTTCTTGGCCTGACCATCGGCAGCCTCCTGTCGCTTTCCGGGTTCTTCGGCGCACTTGCACATGCGCAGGAAGTCGATCTTTCGCCAGAGCAGAAAAGCCGGGTGAGGGCGGAGAAGGTCGAGGCCGCGATAAAGCTCATTCCGGCGGGCTACAAGTTCGTCACCCCCGGCAAGCTGACGGTCGCTTCCGTTCCCGGACGCTTGCCTTTTGCGGCCTATGCAACCGATAACAAAACGCCGATCGGAAGCGAGCCGGATGTTGCGCAGCTCGTCGCCGACAGTCTCGGCCTACAGCTCGAACTGGTGCCGATTGCCTGGGCTGATTGGCCGCTCGGCGTCGTTTCCGGCCGCTTCGACGCGGCAATCCACAACATTACCGTAACGGAAGAGCGCAAGGAGAAGTTCGACTTCTCGACCTACCGCAACGACCTTCTCGGCTTCTACGTGCCGCTCAACAGCAAGGTGGCCAAGATCGAGAAGCCGGAAGATGTCGCCGGCCTCAAGGTGATCGTCTCGTCAGGCACTAACCAGGAGCAGATCCTGCTGCGCTGGATCGAAGCCAACAAGGCAAAGGGTCTGCCTGCGAGCGAGGTGCAATATTACGACGACGAGGCGGTGCTGGACGTTGCGCTCCAATCCGGCCGTGCCGACGCTTATCTCGGCCCGAACGCCACTTCCGCTTTCAAGGCGTCTAAGGAGCAGAAGACGAAATTCGTCGGCGGTTTTTCCGGCGGCTGGCCTCAGACGGCTGAGATTGCTGTAGCGACCAAGAAGGGTTCCGGCCTGGCTGACGCCATCACCGTCGCGCTCAACGAGCAGATCAAGGGCGGTAGTTACGGGAAAGCTCTCGCTCGCTGGAGCCTCTCCGCCGAGGCGGTGAAGGAGGCGCGCACCAATCCGCCCGGCCTGCCGAAGAAGTGATCCGTTCGGTGCGGGCCTTTCCCTCTCTGTCCGCACCCTTTTTCACAAACATGGAAATCATCATGTCTCTCTTCAGAAAAACCATAGGCGTCTTGGCTGCGAGCCTTCTGGCTTCGGCGCTCGGGCTATCCGCGGCAAATGCTGCCGACGATATCTTCGATCTTTCGCCCGATCAGCCCGGCCGCATTCGCGCCGAAAAAGATCCGGCCGCCATCGCCGCCATCCCCAAGGATTTCAAGTTCGCAACGCCGGGCAAGTTCACGGTCGCGGTTTCCGTCGGCGGGCCGCCGCTCTCCAGCTATGCGACCGACGCCAAGACGATCGTCGGTGCCGATCCGGACTATTCGCTCGCTATCGCCGACAGCCTCGGCCTTGAACTGCAGCTGGTTCCGGTTGCTTGGGCAGACTGGCCATTGGGACTGGTCTCCGGCAAATACGACGCGGTGATCTCCAATGTCGGCGTTACCGAATTGCGCAAGGAGAAGTTCGATTTCTCTACCTATCGCCAGGGCCTGCACGGTTTCTTCGTCAAGACCGACAGCAATATCAAGGAGATCAGGGAGCCGAAGGATGCAGCCGGCTTGCGTATCACGGTCGGTGCCAGCACCAATCAGGAGCGGATCCTGCTGAAATGGAGCGACGAGGATGTCAAGGCGGGCCTGAAGCCGATCGACCTGCAATATTACGATGACGACGCGGCTCGTGTTCTAGCCCTTCAGGCCGGGCGTGTCGATGTCATCGTCCAGCCACATGCACAGCTCGTCTACATCGCTGCCCGCGATAAGAACATCAAGCGCGTCGGGACACTGTCGGCCGGCTGGCCGGAACGCTCGGATGTGGCGATCACGACCCGCAAAGGGTCGGGGCTTGCGACGGCGCTGACGCTCGCCACCAACAACCTGATGAAGAATGGCCTCTACGCTAAGGTTCTTGCCCGTTGGCAGCTTTCGGAAGAGGCGCTGCCGGAATCGCAGACCAATCCGCCGGGCCTACCGAAGAGCTGACAGTTCGCTTGTCACGGCCGCAGCGTTGCTGAGGCCAGGTCTCCTCCTTCCTCCATTGTGATATCATGACGGCTTCCTCGCTCGACATTCGCCATATCGGTTTTCTGACACCCGGCAACTACCCGGACCACGCCCCTGCAAGCGGGCTCGAAGCCTCCCTCAAGCTTTTCGAAGCGGGCGAGGAATTGGGTTACGATAGTGGCTGGGTGCGTCAGCGACATCTGGAGCACGGCGTCTCCTCCGCACCGGTTTTCCTCGCAGCCGCCAGCCAGCGGACGAAACGGATCGAACTCGGCTCAGCCGTCATTCAGCTCGGTTATGAAAGCCCGTTCCGGCTGGCCGAAGATCTGTCGATGGCGGATGCCTTGTCCGGCGGGCGGCTCAATGTCGGCGTCAGCGCCGGGCCACCGCTGCATGCCGAACTCGTTGCGCCACTCGTCTTCGATGGGGATTGGCAGAGCTTCGACTTCTCCTATGCCCGGGTCGAGCGTCTGCTTGCCAATCTCGAAGGCAATTATCTCGGGAATGGCGAGACCTATGTGATCTCGCCCGGCAATCGGCAGCAGGCCCGCCTTCAGCCCTTTGCAAAGGGACTGCGCGACCGCGTGTGGTATGGCGGAGGGTCACTCAGGTCATCCGAATGGGCGGGACGGACTGGCCTTAACCTGATGATCGGCAGCCTCACGTCTGGAGACGTCTCCGACGATTTCTTTGAAGCGCAGGCAAAGCAGCTTGCTGCCTACCGTGCTGCCCTGCCGGCTGGCCGTAACCCGCGCGTGGCGGCAGGTCGGGTGATCGTGCCGACCGACAGCGCCGACAAAGGAACGAGAGGAAAATACCGTGATTATGCGGCAAGCCGATACGAGCGGACGCTTGCTCCGCAGGGGCCGCGCCGCACGTTGTTCAGCCGCGATCTGGTTGGTAGTTCCGACGAGATTATCGAGAAATTGTTGACCGACAGCGTTTTGCGTGAGGTCGGCGAACTCCGGCTCGAACTGCCATACGAGTTCGCGCTGGAGGAATACGTCCAGATCATCAGCGACTTTGCAACGAAGATCGCCCCGGCTCTCGGCTGGAAGCCGACATTTGCGCAAGACCCTCTCGACACCTGGAAAGCATTCGCATGACTGAAGACCGCAAGCCGTTGGGCCGGAAGCAGACGAGTTCACTCGGGATCAATACTCAGCTCGTTCGCGCCGGATATGACCCTTTCGACTATCACGGCTTCATCAATCCACCGTCCGTCCGGGCATCGACCGTTCTGTTTCCGAGCGCCGAAATCATGGATACGCATGCTCAGAAATATACCTACGGCACCCGCGGCACGCCGACGACGAACGCTCTGTGTGATGCAATCAACGAGCTGGAAGGGGCCGCAGGGACCATTCTTGTTCCTTCCGGTCTTGCCGCGGTGACGATTGCCTTCCTCGCTTATCTCTCTCCTGGCGATCACGCGCTGGTTGTCGATTCCGTTTATGGCCCGACCCGGCATTTCTGCGAGACGATGCTCGCCAGGTTCGGTGTCGAAGTCGAATTCTATGATCCGATGATCGGCTCCGGTATCGAAAAGCTTTTCCGAGCGACTACGAAGCTGGTCCATACGGAGGCGCCCGGCTCGAACACATTCGAGATGCAGGATATTCCCGCAATTGTTGAGGCGGCGCACCGGATTGGCGCTGTCGTTACGATGGACAATACCTGGGCGACGCCCCTTTATTTCCGGCCGCTCGATTTTGGCGTCGATATCTCCATCCAGGCGGTCACCAAATATCCGGCCGGCCATTCCGATATATTGATGGGTACCGTTTCGGCCAATGCGGAGCATTGGCCGAAGTTGAAGGAAACCAATGGTGCTCTTGGCATCTGCGGCGCGCCGGACGATGCGTACCAGGTCCTGCGCGGGCTGCGGACCATGGGCGTTCGGCTGGAACGGCATCAGGAAAGCGCGCTCGCAATCGCTCGTTGGCTTGAGGGCAGAAAAGAGGTGGCGCAGGTCTTGCACCCGGCTTTGCCAAGCTTTCCCGGACATGACATCTGGAGGCGCGATTTCAAAGGTGCCAGCGGTATCTTCTCCTTCGTGCTGAAAGTCGAGGACAAGAGGGACTACAAGCGAAAGGCGCAAGCCTTTCTCAACGGCCTGAGCCTGTTCGGTCTTGGTTATTCATGGGGCGGCTTTCCGAGCCTTGCTTTGCACGTCAACCTGTTCGACCGGAAAGTGACGCCGCCGCCCGCCGGTGGACCGGTGCTTCGGCTTCAGATCGGTCTGGAGGACGTCCGAGACCTCGTTGCCGATCTGGAAAAAGGCTTTGCAGCGCTGAGAGATACCTGAGCAAACGTCTATCTCGACGATCGCTATGAGAGATGGAGGCTTGGTGGTTGGCAGAAAGCGTCTGCCTGAGGCCGGCGGGCAAAACAAATTCGCGATGACTGGACGCCGCGTCTTAAGGGGGGAAGGCAATCGCAGGCGTCACGAAAATACCGACCACATCGCACATGACTTGACGGAGGAGGATAGCTTGGTCAGTTTGGCGATGAAAAACGGAAGCTCCGCCATCTCCGGAAGGCGGATATGCCGTTCGGGAGGAATGTGCATTAATGAATACGAATGCCGTCCGGGCTGTCAGCCTGAAGAAGGTGGCTATTTCCTTTGGCATTGGCCAGCGCAATCAATTCGACGCCGTCGTGGAAACCGATCTTGAAGTCGGCGAGCACGAGTTCGTCGCGATTGTCGGGCCGACCGGATGCGGAAAATCGACGCTGCTGAATGCCGCTGCCGGCCTGCTGGCACCGGCTTCCGGCTCTGTGGAAGTGTTCGGCACCCCGCTGAAGGGCATCAATCGCCAGGCAGGATACCTTTTCCAGCAGGATGCGATGATGCCCTGGAAAACGGTGGAGGAGAATGTCGCGCTCGGACTAGAGGTGGCCGGAACGAAAAAGGCCGAAGCGCGGGCATCGGCCCGGCAATGGCTGGCGCGCGTCGGTCTCGCCGCCTTCGCCGATCGTTACCCGCTCAAGCTTTCCGGCGGGCAGCGCAAGCGCGTCGGCCTGGCGCAGGTCCTCATCCGCAATCCGAAGCTGCTGTTGATGGATGAACCGTTCGGTCCGCTTGATGCGCAGACCCGGCTGCTGATGGGTGACCTCCTTCTGAAACTGTGGTCGGAGGATCGCAAGGCCGTGATGTTCGTGACCCACGACCTCGACGAAGCGATCGCGCTGGCCGACCGCATCGTCATCATGTCTGCGGGACCTCGTTCGCGCATCATCGGCAATTTCACCGTTCCATTGCCTCGTCCGCGCGACATTGCCGAAATCCGCCATGATCCTCACTTCATCGGGCTGCACCGGGACATCTGGCGCGCGCTGAGAGATGAAGTCATGAAAGCCTATCGCGATACTCCGGAGGGCGAGCAATGAGACGCAGCTATCTTCTCGCCCTGCAGGTCCTCGTGGCCGTCGTCGTTCTCGTCCTGTGGCACCTGGCATCGAGCACGCATGTCTTCGGCAATCCGAAGACGATTTCCTTCTTCTTCGCCAATCCTATCGGCGTCGGGCAGAAGATTTATACGTGGTTCGTCAGCGGATCGATCTGGTACCATCTCTGGGTGACGCTTCTGGAAGCGTTGCTGGCCTTCGTGATCGGAGCGCTCGGTGGCATCGTCTTCGGTTTCTGGTTTGCCCGCAAACCGCTCGTGGCGGCGGTCTTCGATCCTTACGTCAAGGCAGCAAACGCACTGCCGCGCGTCGTTCTGGCGCCGATCTTCGCACTGTGGTTTGGCCTCGGCATCTGGTCCAAGGTCGCGCTCGGCATCACGCTGGTCTTCTTCATCGTGTTCTTCAACGTCTATCAGGGCGTCAAGGAGGTCAGCCAGACGGTCCTGTCCAATGGACGGATGCTTGGGATGGGAGAACGGCAGCTGCTTCGGCACGTTTATCTTCCCTCGGCGTTGTCCTGGGTCTTTTCGAGCCTGCACACGTCAGTCGGTTTTGCAGTGGTGGGCGCGGTGGTCGGCGAATATCTCGGTTCGTCTGCTGGGCTCGGTTATCTCATCCAGCAGGCAGAGGGCGTTTTCGATGTGACCGGAGTGTTTGCCGGAATGTTCGTACTGATGGCATTCGTGCTGATCGTGGACTGGCTGATGACGGTGGTGGAGCGCCGTCTGCTCGTCTGGCGCGAAGCCTGATCCGAAGTTTTTGAAGAGGAGGAGTAAACCATGGAACGCAGAACATTTTTGGCAGGTGCAGCCGCACTGGCTGCCGGATCGACGATGGCCGGCCTTTTGCCGGCGAGAGCGGCGGATGGAAAGATCGAGAAACCCGATCTCGTCATCGGCGTCGGCGGCAAGCCTCTGCTGTATTACCTGCCGCTGACGATTGCGGAGCGGAAGGGTTATTTCAAGGAACAAGGTCTCAACGTCACCATCAACGACTTCGCAGGTGGCGCCAAATCGCTGCAAGCACTGGTCGGCGGTTCGGTTGACGTCGTCGCCGGCGCTTACGAACACACGATCCGCATGCAAAACAAGGGTCAGGACATCGTTGCCGTCTGCGATCTCGGCCGTTTCCCTGGCATCGTCATCGCTGTTCGCAAAAGCCTTGCCGGCGAGATCAAGTCGATCAAGGATTTGAAGGGCCGCAAAATGGGCGTTACCGCGCCCGGCTCATCGACAGCCCTCATGCTACAATATGTGCTGCAGAAGAATGGTTTGAAGGTGGACGATGCAGCGATCATCGGTATCGGTAGCGGCTCGAGCGCGGTTGCCGCCATCAAGAACGGCGAAATCGAGGGGCTTTCCCACCTCGATCCGGTCATCGCCCAATTGGAGAAGGACGGCGATATCCAAATCCTGCTCGATACACGGACAGAGGCCGGCACCCGTGAAGTGTTCGGCGGCCCGAACCCGGCCGCCACGGTCTATATCCAGCGCAGTTTCATCGAAGCCAATCCCGTCACCACCCAGAAGACGGTGAATGCATTCATGAAGGCACTGGATTTCATCCGCGCTGCCAAGCCCGAAGATATCGCGGCAACCGTGCCGGAAGAATATCTGCTGGGCAACAAGACGCTTTATATGGACGCGTTCCAGAAATCGCGTGAGATGTTCTCTCCGGACGGCATGGTCACGAAGGAAGGATATGACTCCATGATGAGCGTGCTGAAAGCGCTCGACCCCGAATTGGCGAACGCCGACGTTGCTTTCGACAAGACGTTCGACGCGACCTTCGTGAAGGCTTTCAAGGGATAAATGGACTTTCGGCCATCCGCACACGGGAGGTGCGGATGGCCACACATCGACAACGTGCCAGCCTAGACCAGAGGTTCAAAAACCGGCAAAATCGCAACGCAATGTTCGACCGATTGGACGATGAGCGCGATGCTGGATTTGAATGATTTTTTCTATTTCGTGCAGATCGTCGATCGAGGCGGCTTCACCGCAGCCGGCCGAACGCTTCGTGTACCTAAGTCGACATTAAGCCATAGAATTCAGGAGCTTGAGAAAGAGTTAGGCGTCCGGCTGCTTAACCGAACCTCTCGCCGCTTTGGCATGACGGATGCCGGCACCGATTTCTATCGGCATGCGGTCGCCATGTTGCGCGAGGCCGAAATGGCGGAAACGACGATACGCCACCGCCTGACAGAGCCGACTGGTACCGTGCGCTGTACGGCGAGCGTTGCAACCATGCAGTTCGCCATGGCGGATACCATCGCCGATTTCCTTGTCCGGTATCCGAAGGTGAATATCTTTGCCCATGCCACCGATCGGACGGTCGATATTGTTGGCGAGAATTTCGATCTGGCGGTCAGAGCGCATTCGGACCCTCTTCCGGATTCGAACCTCGTCCAGCGGACGCTTGCACCGGCTCCATGGTATCTGTTCGCCGGAACGGATTATGTCGAAAACAATGGCGCACCCGAAAGCCCCCAGGATCTTCAAAATCATCCGTCGCTGTTCATGATGAGGGCCGGCCTCTCGCCGGTCTGGCGGCTCCGCCATGTCCGTCAGGCAAGGGATGAGGTTGCGGTGCCGCTGACACCTCGACTGATCGGCGACGATATGATCGGCCTTAAGCAGGCGGCCATCAAGGGGATCGGCGTGGTCGCCCTGCCGGGCTATATCGCGAGATCGGCAGTTCAGTCCGGCGCCCTCCGGCGCATCCTGCCGGATTGGATCGCGGGTGACTCGACACTGACGGCACTCATCCCTTACCGCCAGGGTCTGCTTCCATCCGTACGCGCTTTCCTCGATCACTTGGCGTCCGAGCTTCCAAAGGCCGTACTTCTTTGAGCATCGTCCAATAGTCTGAACACAAGGTTGGAATTCTGGCGACTTCTCGTCCGATGCCGCTTGCCGCACATTCGTTGGCACATGTCTGTCAGCGGAGCGAGCAAAATGCAGAACGTCGTAAAACTAGAAAAGCCAGTGGCTCTCCCTAAAAGAATCGGGAAGGCGGTGACCGGTATCCCCCGTGAGATCGGCAGCGGGTTCTTCGCGCTGCATTTTTCGGAAAAGATGTTCGAGGGGCAGATGGATCCACTTCTGATGGTGGATCATTTCGTCATGACCGCGCCGACATTCGATCCCCATCTTCATGCGGGCATATCCGCCGTGACCGCCATCTTCGAAGATTCCAAAGGCGCCTTCCTCAACCGGGATACGCTTGGGCACAATATCGCTTTGAAGCCGGGCGATCTTTACTGGCTGGCGGCTGCAAGCGGTGCGGTCCATGAAGAAAAGCCCGAGGAAGATGCGAGAACCCACGCGCTACAGATCTTCGTCGACCTGCCCGAACGCCTGAAGAAAGAGCCGGCCTGCGCACTGCATGTGGAAGCGCGGAACATGCCGGTCATTGAAACACAGGAGTTCCGTGTTCGTGTCGTTCTAGGCCGCAGCGGCGAGACCGCTGGCGCTCAAGGAACGCCGGAGGAAATGACGATGCTGGACGGCTTCCTCCAAGGTGGCGGAGAGTTCTCCCATCTGCTGCCACAAGGCAGGGGAGCATGGATATATGCCGTATCGGGTACGCTAACGCTTCATGTGGCCGGCGAAAGCCGTGACCTTGTCGCGGGAACCGCGACGACGGTGGCTGCCGGACCGGAAACGGAAATCTTGATCCAGGCAGGTGGAGAAACCCATTTCGTACTTCTTGCCGCAAGACCGATCCACGGGACACCTGTGAAACCCGACCCGCAGATGGTGCCTTCCGCCGACGTGCGCCGTCTGCCGGATGTTGTTCCGATCATCTGAACCTCGCTTTGGGCGATGATCAACGGCGGCGCTTGAAAGCGCCTCCGACCAAAAACTGTGCCCGGGCGATCCTTGAAAGCCCGAAATCCCCAACCTCTGAACGCCGCCGGACGAGCGGCAAAACGGAGAAAGACGATGCTGAATGTTCTGAACACCGATAACACTCATGCCAAGATCGAAGTCATCAAGATTTCGGCTGACGAACGCGCCGGCGAAGATGCTCTTCGCCAGCGCTTTGCAGATTTCTGGGCATCGGCGACGACCGATCTGCGCACCACCTATGACACGTTTATCTCGGCGAGCCCGCTTACTGACAACGTGACCCTCGAGGCTGTCGATGAGGATGGCGTCAACGGCTGGTGGGTTCGTCCGAAACAGGCGAGTACCGCCAAGGCAATCCTCTATATCCACGGTGGCGGCTACATTCTCGGTTCGTCGCAAGCCTATCGCGGCTTCGTCAGCCAGATCGTCGCCCGCACGCAGGTTCCGACGTTTATCCTCGAATATCCTCTGGCTCCGGAAGCAACCCTGCCGACCGCGCCGAACACTGCGCTTGCCGCGTGGCAGTGGCTCGTCGATCAGGGTTTCAGGCAGATCGCCATTGTCGGCGATTCTGCCGGCGGCGGCCTTTCGCTGGTGACGTTGACGCAGCTCAGCAACGGAGCCTTGGATGTGAAGCCGATTGCCGGCGTGGTCTTCTCTCCCTGGGTCGACATGACTTTTTCAGGTGCTTCGATGAACGATCCAGCAGTGGTCGATCCGCTCATCGGTTATGATTACCTCAAGGACTGCGCCCAGAAATATCTTGGCTCCTTCAGCGCCTTCGACCCTCTGGCATCGCCCTTGCTTGGCGAACTGCAGAAGCTACCGCCGTTGCTGATCCAGGTCGGCACGGATGAACGATTACTCGATGACTCCCGGCAGTTCGCGGAGCGTGCGGCAGAGGCCGGTGTTTCCGTCCAGCTCGAAGTCTGGGAAGGCATGCATCACGTCTTCCAGCTCGATACGGCCCATCTCGAAAGCAGCAAGTCGGCACTGAACCGGGCCGCGAATTTCCTTCTCGCCGCTTTCGATCATGGCTGACGCCACGTGATCAGTATTTGATAGGCTGTTATTGAGAGCCCGACAGTAGGTGTCTCCAAGAAGTTTAGCTATTTCTACTGAAGGGTCTCGGTCGTTCCGAGACCTTTTACCCGACCGGAATCGGCATTGGTTTGGCGAAGTGGCAGGCTGCGAGATGCCCAATTTCCGTTGCCGTTGCCGTTGCCGTTGCGGTTTCGGCGAGCTTCGGTCTTTCCCGCTTGCAGATGTCCTGAGCGATGGGACAGCGTGTGTGGAAACTGCAGCCTGAGGGCACGTTTGCGGGGTTCGGCACATCGCCCTTGAGGATGATCCGAGCACGGCGGGTTTCCGGGTCGGGTTCGGGGACAGCGGAGAGCAGCGCCTGCGTATAGGGATGGCTTGGCGCGTTGTAGATGCGCGCCTTCGGGCCGATCTCAACGATGCGGCCGAGATACATGACCGCGACACGGTCGGCGATATGGCGCACGACGGACAGGTCGTGGGCGATGAACAGGTAGGAAAAGCCGCGGCTCTGCTGCAGGTCCTGCATCAGGTTGACGATCTGCGCCTGCACCGAGACGTCGAGTGCCGAGACCGGTTCGTCTGCGACGATGAACTGCGGATTGACCGAGATCGCCCGCGCGATACCGATGCGCTGCCGCTGGCCGCCGGAGAACTGGCGGGGGTACCGATCCATGAAGGTCGGCGACAACCCGACTTGGCTCAGCAGTTCCGCCACCCGCTCGCGACGCTGTCGGGAGGACTGGACCATGCCGAACACTTCGAGCGGCTCGGAGATGATCTGCGAGATCGACCTTCGCGGGCTGAGCGATCCGTAGGGATCCTGGAAGATCATCTGCATTTTTGCGCGCATGTTGCGCATGTCGCCCTGGGACAGGGCCATCAGCCTGGTGCCGTCGACGGTGACTTCGCCCTCGCTTGCCTCGATCAGGCGCAGCAGCAGCCGGCCGAGGGTGGACTTGCCGCAACCGGATTCACCGACCAGCGCCAGCGTCTCGCCGCGCCGCACGGTAAAGCTTGCACCATCCACCGCGCGCACCGCCGAGCCGGAAGACCCGAACATCCGGTTCTCGGAAAACGTCTTGCCGAGCCCTTCGACCGTGATGAAGTCGTCGCCGGCCTGTTTGCCAGTTCGCGGGGTGATACCTTCTTCGATCCTGGCGTTCATCATGCGGTCGCTCCCTCGGATACTCCACCACCAGCAGTCACGCCTGCCGTCACTGCCGCAGTCGCTCCTTCATTCGCCCCCGCGGTCACCCAGCAGGCCGCCCTCTGGCTTTTGCTGACGGCAAACATCGGCGGCATCTCCTCGGCACATCTGCCGATCCTGTCGGGACAGCGGGCGAAGAAGGGACAGCCCTTTTTGACGGTGCCAGCCAGCGGCACGGAACCGGGGATCTGGTAGAGCCGCGACCGCTCGTCGTTCAGCCGCGGGATCGATTGCAGCAGGCCGCGGGTATAGGGATGGCTCGGGTTGCGGAAGATCGACTTGACATCGGCCTCCTCCACCACCCGGCCGGCATACATGACCACCACCCGCTCGCAGACATCGGCGATGACGCCGAGATCATGGGAGATCAGCAGGATCGAGGTGTTCAGCGTGCGCCGGATCTTGTGCATCAGTTCCAGCACCTGCGCCTGGATGGTCACGTCGAGTGCGGTCGTCGGTTCGTCGGCGATCAGAAGTTTTGGATTGCAGGCGACCGCCATGGCGATCATCACCCGCTGGCGCATGCCGCCGGAGAACTGGTGCGGATAGGCGCCGAGGCGTCCTTCCGGATTGGGAATGCCGACCAGCTTCAACAGTTCGACGATCCGCTCGCGACGCTGTTCCCGGCTCATCTTCTCGTGCAGCTTGATCGCCTCGCCGATCTGGTCGCCGATGGTCATGACAGGATTGAGCGAGCTCATCGGCTCCTGGAAGATCATCGCGATGTCGCGGCCGCGGATATCCGGCAGGCGCGCCTTCTGCATCTCCAGAAGATTGGTCCCTTCGAACTCGACGCGGCCTTCGACGATACGGCCGGGCGGGCTGGGGATCAGGCCCATGACGGCAAGCGAGGTGATCGACTTGCCGGAGCCGGATTCGCCGACGATGCCGACCGAACCGCCCGCATCGACCTCGAAGCTGACGCCGTTGACCACCCGGATCGGCGACGCCTTCGGCCCGAACTCGACCGACAGGTTCTCGACCTTCAGCAGCGGTCTTGCCGGCTTCGTCGTGGCAGTGGCGCTTTGACCCTGTGCGAGCACTGGTGCTTGCGTCATTGGCGTTTGCGTCATTCGGCGGTCTCCGGATCGAGCACGTCGCGCACCGCATCCCCGAAGAGATTGAAGGAGAGCACCACGCAGGTGATGGCAAAGCCGGCGGCGATGATCGGCCAGGGGGAGCCGAACAGGTTGTTCAAGCCGTCGCGGATGATATTGCCCCAGCTCGGGTTCGGCGCCCGGGTGCCGATGCCGAGGAAGCTCAGCGAGGCTTCGAGACGAATGGCGGAGGCGACCCACAGCGTCATCAGCACGACGATCGGGGCTGCGATATTAGGGATGATGTGGCGGATGATGATCGTCGGGGTCCGAAGGCCGACCGCCACCGCCGCCTCCACATAGGGCTCCTGCTTCACCGCCAGCGTCGAGGCACGGGCGACGCGGGCAAAACCCGGGATGAAGGCCACGGTGATGACGGCGATGATGTTCCAGAAGGCGCCGCCGAGCACGGCGGCGATCATGATCGCCAGAAGCAGTTCGGGGAAGGCCAGCAGAAGATCGATCAGCCGTGAGATCACCCGATCGACCGCGCCGCCGAAATACCCGGCCGTGACGCCCAGCGCCGTCCCGAAGATTGCCGCCAGTGCCGGCGAGATCAGGCCGAACAGCAACGAGTTGCGCGACCCGTGGATCATCCGCGACAGCACATCGCGGCCGAACTGGTCGGTGCCGAGCCAATGGGCGGCCGATGGCGGCTTGTTGATCGACAGGAAGCTTTGCGCCAGCGGATCGTAAGGCGAAATCCACGGGGCGAGAACCGCCACGACGATGAAGATCAACATCACGACCAGGGCGAAGACCGTCGATTTGCGTCCGAAGATCATGTGCATGATCGCGGCGCGGAAACCCGGTTCCGGCGCAATCGTGTTGTCGACGTCGGGCGAGAGCGAGGAGGGCTGGATCACGGTGCTCATTCACTTCACCCGGATACGTGGATCGACGACGATGTAGACCAAGTCCATCAACAGGTTGATCAGGACGACCAACAGCGCCAGAACGACCACTCCACCCTGGATGACGGCATAGTCGCGTTCAGCAATGGCGCTGATCAGAAGCTTGCCGATGCCTGGACGATTGAAAACCAGTTCGATGGCGACCGAGCCGGAGAGCGTGGCAAGCGTGCTGAGGCCGATGCCCGTTGTGAGCGGCAGAAGTGCATTACGCAGGCCATGGCGGTAGATGACGCGCGGCTCACGCGCGCCTTTGGCGCGGGCGGTGCGGATATAGTCGCGGCCCAATACCTCAAGCAACGAGGTACGCGTCAGCCGGCCGATGAAGGCGGCCTTTACCAGTGCAAGAGTGACAGCCGGAAGGAAGACATGGTGCATGCGGTCGAAAAAGCCTTCACCACCGCCGTTGATTGGAAACCAGCCGAGGGTCAACGAGAGGTAATGAGCAGCAGGGCGCCGAGATAAAAATCCGGCACTGCATAACCGAGCAGTGAAAAGCCGCGCACCGCGCTGTCGGCAGATTTGTTGCGATGTGTCGCCGCGAGCACGCCGAGCGGAATGCCAACGCCGACCCCAAGGAACATCGCCACGACGGTGAGTTCGATCGTGTAGGGCAGGTTATAGCCGATCAGCCGGAGAACGGACTGATTGTTCATAAAGGACGTGCCGAAATCGAGTGTCAGCACGCCCCACACGAAATTGATATATTGAAGCCAGAGCGGCGCGTTCAGCCCCATCTTTTCCCGAAAGATTTGCAGCTGTTCGGGCGTCGCCATGTCTCCGAGCGCGGCAATGGCGGGATCGCCCGGCAGGATGCGCATCGCGATGAAGACGAGCGTCAGGACAAGCAGAATCGTAGGGACCGCATCGGCCAATCTCAGCAACAGATATCGTCCCATGGTTAGTTCCTCCTCCCATGTCGCGTGTTCCGCAGCCTCCCAGCAAGTCGGAACACGCGATATTTGTGCAACTCGGCGCCGGCCGCCAGTTTCAAATTTGCAATGCGGTCAAATAGGGCTCGTTGGACAGGTTTGGCTGCAGGCCCGGCGACAGATGCGACCGGCCGTCCTGCCGGAAGCTGACGAAGTACTGAAGGTGGAATTTCGACTGCGTATATTCGGCCGGGATTGCGGCCGCGAAGCCTTGTCCCTGGCGTTGCATGGGCATGGATTTCCAGCGCTCGGCCTGATTGATGTGACGGTAGTGGAGAACGGGCTCACCCTCGGCCTTGCCGGAGAATGTTACATCGAAAGGCTGGCCGGGCTTGAAACCGGACGCGCCTTTGACACCGGATGGGCTGGAGATGACGGGGCTGCGGGCCTCAAGCGCCGCGATCGCCGCCTCGGCCTGCGGGCTTGCCGGCACGCTTTCATAAGAACCGCCGCCACGCAGGGATTCCAGGTCGCCGAGTTCCGCCTGCATTTCCGGCAGGCGGGTGTGCCAGGAACCGCGCAGCCAGGGCTGCGGGCCATAGGTGAGGTCGTCCATATAGACATCACGCGAGACGTCGGCGATGCCCTGCCAGGCCATCAGCGACCGATTGGCATGATCGATAACCCGATCCATCAGCGGCGTGACCTTGGTTGCGACGAACAATTCGGCCCAGCAGGCGGCGCGGAAACGTTCAGCAAAAAAGCGCGCCAGCCCGGCGCAGATCCTGATGTCGACGATCATCCGCTGCACGTCGATACTGCCGAAGCTTTTCGTGCCGGTGGCTTTCAGGACTTCACTGTCGCAGCCATCCGCCATCTCATCCAGCCAGTCGGCCACATCGAGCGGCGTGTAGCGATGCGACGGCTTGTCGGCGAGCAGCAGGCCGGCATATTCGCGGGCGTTGACGAACAGGGCGGAATCGAAGGTCGGCGCATTGCCGAACCGAACCGGTCCTTCCATGTCGAAACCATAGGCGCGCCGTCCCGACCCTTCGATCAGCGCGAGATTGGTATAGACCTCCGGCCAGTAATGGTTGTTGGAGGCCGACGGACCGTGCGCCAGCGTGATCAGCGGCAGGACACGGCTTGCCCAGGATAGGCCCTTTTCACAGGCTTCCGCCGCATCGCCACAGGTGTCCTGCAGATACCTCATCCAGCTCTCGCGGGGCGCCTCGGGATTATAGAGAAGCCGACCCCAGACGCGGTACTGGTAATCGTAGCGCTGCCAGTCGTAACGGGGAGCATAACCCTGTTTCTGATAGTTGAAACGGCCGCCCGGAATGCCGGTGCCCATGCGTCCCTTGAAACCCAGCGGTTCGCACCATTCCACCCCGTCTGAACCCGCAAACATCGAGCTTCTGCCGTAACCGGCGGCAAATTCCGGATCGCCCCAGAGCAGAACACGCTGGGTGCCCGGCCAGATGCGGTAGATGACCTTGTAATCCTTGTCGACCGTCAGTAGGTCGCCATAGGAATAACGCAGGAACTTGCGAGAGCCTTCGCTCAATTGCTCGCGCTCGCTGCGGGCGACTTCCGGCGGGTATTCTTTGTCGCGGATCGCCGACATGTGGTAGGGCGGGCCCATGTGCTCGGCGAGATACTTTGGCGAGGCGGCGATCGGCATGCCGCTGTCGCGGGCGATGCCGATCATCTTGTGATCCAGACCCTTGCCGTGCATGTCGATCTCGACCGGCCTGCCGGCATCGGCAACACCCGCAAAGGCCTCTTCCCAGAACCCGTATTCGCCTTCGGCAATGCCGCCTTCCACATGGACACGGAAGGTCAGGCCGGTGATTTCCGGCACTTCCTGCAGCAGCGTGGTGATCGCTTGGCGGCAATAGGGCGCGAGGTTGTCCTTGCCAATACCGGTCACCGTATAGTTGGCGCGCGGCACGTCGTCGAAATCGTAACGCTGGGTCCAGAGCGCCAGCTGGAATTCGAGCCCGCGCTTGGCCGCCTCCCTGCCGATGAATTTCAGCATGTCGAGGTTCTGTTCGCGCTCTTCGTCCGAGAGCTCGACGACCTTGACGTCATGGCCCGGCAGATCGAGGAGATAGGGGTAGGGGAAATAGAAGTAGACGTCGGTGATCCACGGATTGTGGTAGGGGTAGTTGTAACCGAAGCCGAGCGCCAGCGAGAACCGGTTGAAGCGGTTGGCGGCGAGCATGGTGAGATAGTCGCGCCATTGCTGGCGGTCGTAGAACCAGACTTTGTCCTCCTGCTCGCTGCAGAACATCCGGCTCATGCTGCGGATGCGGGCAGACGGCTGCTCGGTCAGCGGATAGGTGCCTTCGAAAAGATCCTCGCCCTGGGCAAAGCGCACCCGGTCGGCAAGCTCGGTCAGCGCGAAGACGAGACCGCGCTCGTCTGATCCGGAGACGGTGATATTATTGCCGTCACGGGTCAGCACGAAGCTTTCTGGTGTCTGCGGAAGCTCCGCCGACGGTGATTTGCCGCCCGAAAGACCGGCGCCCGAGACATTGATGACCATGTTCGCCCCGGCCGAACTTGCCTGAGCGACGACCTGCACTTGCGCCTTGCGTCGGGCAAGGGCGCCTTGCAGCTCGGCAGCAGCCCAGCGGACGGGTTCCGTGGCCGCTTCTGGCAGAACGATGGTCACCGAAGTCGGTGCAGTCATGATGGCACTTCCTCTGAAATCAGGCGCAAGGTTGCCAGCCGGGCCAGCGGCCCGGTCGGCTTTCATTTATAGTGCGTGTGTCGGCGTCAGCCGATCTTGGCTTTGGTCAGCCGCCAATGGGCGTAACCGGACTTGAGCTCGTAGCCGAGATCGACATTGGCGGCCCTGACGATCAGGTAGCCATTGTCGCTGATCGGCAGGAGCGGCAGGTCCGTCAGAAACTTGGTCTCGATTTCCTGAACCAGCTTCACGCGCTTATCGAGGTCTGGCTCTTCCATCGCCTTTTTCAAGAGATCGTCGATGCCGGGCATGGCGACGCCGTAATGGCTGAAGTTCGGACCGCCGGAACCGTCAGACTTCACTTCGGCCGCAGCGGTGAGCTGCTCGATGATCGCCTGGGTCGGCACGGGCGGATAGGCCGCCGAGCGCTGGAAGACCGTATTGGTTCCCTTGCCCTGATCGGCATGGAAGGCCGTATGGTCCTTGATGTTCAGCTTCATGTCGATACCGCCGGCGCGCAGCTGCTCCTGGATGATCAACATCACCGAGGAGTAGTCCTCACGCTGCGACGTGTCGGCATTGAACGAGAAGCCGTTCGGGAAGCCCGCCTCCGTCAGCAGCTGCTTGGCTTTTTTCGGATCGTAGTCATAACGCACCGCGGCCGGGATCGTATCCTTGGTAAAACCGCCCAGGAAGGACGGCGGATTAAGGCCGTAGGTCCTGAGGCTGACCGGCGCCATGGCACCTGCAAGCTCGTCGCGATTGATGAGGTAGGCCATCGCCTGCCGCACCTTGATGTTGTCGAAGGGCTTCACCGTCAGGTTGAACGAGATGGTGAAGAAGCTGCCCGGTGACGCGACGTCGAAATGCAGGTTGGCATTGCGCTGCTTGATCGACGGCACCCAGCCGGGGGCACGCACGCCCTCGATCATATGGACGTCGCCGGAAAGCAGCGCCAGCGTGCGAGCGGTGGTATCGGCGATATAACGGACCTGGATATTCTGCGTAACCGGAGCGCCGCCGAAATAATCCTTGTTGGCGGTCAGCTTGACGCCCTGCGACGGATCGGATTCGACGCTGGCGAGCTGATAGGGCCCAGTGCCGATCGGATCCTTTTCAAAAGCGGCGGCGCCCTTTTCCTCCAATGCCTTGCGGCAGATGATGCTGGACGAATAATGGCTGAGCGGCCCCATGATGAAGAGCGGGTCGGGCTGGCTGAGCGTGAAGACGACGGTGCTCGGCCCATCCGTCTTGACGTCGGCAATATTGTCGAACAGGACGCGGTTGCTGCCGAGCGCCTTGTCGTTGCGCAGGCGGTCGAACGTGTATTTCACGTCGTCGGCCGAGAACTCGCCGTAGCCCTTGTGGAACTTCACGCCCTTGCGGAGCTGGAAAGTCCAGGTCTTGGCGTCGGGCGACATGGTCCAGCTGGTTGCAAGGCTTGGCTGGACCTCGCTGACGCTGCTCGGGAAATGTCCGAGCGGCACTTCAACGAGCTTGTCGTGAATATGAATGATCGCCCATTCGTCCGCGCCCTGAATGGATTTTGCGGGATCGATGGTGCGGACGCCGCGGGCGGCGAAAGCCAGCCGCAGCGTATCGTTTGCCTGTGCGAAAGCCGTTGATCCGAGACCGGATGCCAGACTTGCGCCCGCAATAGTTGCAGCCGTACGGCCTATGAACATGCGCCGAGATATTGCCATTGCCACTCCTCCTTGGGCAGTACCGACCTCATGTCGCCTCCACGGCACAAGACGGTTGACGAACAACGCGAGCTGATGGTAGCGCTACCATAAATGAAACGTCAAGCACCGGATGTGAATTTTTGCGATGAGGGAGGACGCAATCAGAGCGGCGGGCGACATGAATGGATTGCCTGGTCCAAGGCGGATATCATCACGGCCGTCGCCGAATCCGATCCGATGCTCATGCCCTTTCCGGTATTGCATCGGACATCCATTGACGGAGCTTCATGATGTCAAAACGCCGTACTGACGGAAGGCCGACCATCGCCGATGTTGCCGCGCGTGCCGGGGTGGGATCGATCACCGTCTCGCGCGCCCTGCGGGATGCCTCGCTGGTATCCGACGTGTTGCGGGAAAAGATCGATGCGGCCGTTCGCGAGCTCGGTTACGTGCCCAATCTCAGCGCCCGGGCTCTGGCTTCGACGCGCAGCGATGTCGTCGGGGTTCTCGTTCCTTCGCTGACCCAGCATATCTTCGCCGATGTGTTGCGCGGCATCTATGACGGGATCGGCAAGACCCGGCTGAACATCCAGGTGGGCAATACACGTTATGATCTCGATGAGGAGGACAGGTTGCTTGCAGAGCTTCTGCGCTACAAGCCGGCCGGCCTGATCGTCTCCGGCATCGACCAGAGCCCGGCGGGCCGCGCAATGCTCGAAAGGGCCAATTGCCCGGTCATCCAGATCATGGACCTCAGCGACGATCCGGTGAACAAGATCATCGGATTTTCGCACCACGACGCCGCCAAGGCGATGACGCAGCACCTGATCGAGTCCGGTTATCGCCGGATCGGTTTTCTGAGCGGCTGGATGAACAGCCGCTCGAAAGGACGCCTGTCGGGATATGTGGAGGCGCTCGAGGAAGCGGGACTGTTCGATCCGGCGCTCACCAATGCCGCCGGTGATCTCGGAGCGCTGGCGGCGCGGGGCAGCTGGGACAAGCATCAATATTCGACGCCTGTCATGGGCCGCGAACTGCTCGCCGACCTTTGGCGGCGGGCGCCGGACATGGATGCGGTGTTCTGCAACAACGACGTCCTGGCGCTTGGCGCGCTGTTCGAATGCCATGCGCGCGGCATTTCCGTGCCCGGGGATTTCGGCATAGCCGGTTTCAACGACGAGGATTTCATGGAGGCCGCGTCGCCGGCGCTTTCAAGCGTCAGGACGCATCGCTGGAAGGTGGGGCATGACGCCGTGGTCGCCCTGCGCCGGCAGCTCGACGGAGAGCCGGATGGCGAGCGGGTCGTCGATGTCGGCTTCGATATCGTCAAGCGCGCCAGCACCGACCGCCTTGGGTTGCTGAGCGGCATGGGTGAGGCGGACATACCGCAGCCGGCTGCGGTGGTAGGCGGCGGGACCGTTTGACCTCAAGCAGACCCGCCGGGGAGGGCGGTCCTGCCTGAGGGGAGAAAAGCATTTGCCGCGGAGCGATCCGTGGCCTCTTGGGAGGAGACAGGCATGACAACGGAACCCTGGTACAGGACTGCAAAACGTTGGGGACAGACGAACCTCGTCGAGATCGATCCCTCCCGTTACGACGCGACATGGTGGCGCGAGCACTGGAAGAAGACGCGCATCCAGGGCGTGATCGTCAATGCCGGTGGCATCGTTGCCTATTACCCCTCCCGCTTTCCGCTGCATCATCGCGCCCATACACTCGGCGAGCGGGATCTTTATGGCGAGATCGTCAAGGATGCGCGCGAGGCGGGCCTGAAGGTCATCGCCCGCATGGATTCCAACCGCGTTGCGGAGGATTTCTACCGCATCCATCCGGACTGGATCTGCGTCGACGCGACCGGCAAGCCTTACCGTCAGGCGGACAAATACGTCACCTGCATCAACTCGCCCTATTATTGGGAATATCTGCCGGAGGTGATGCGCGAGATCATCGAGCGCAGCAAGCCGGACGGTTTTGCCGACAACAGCTGGGCCGGCATTCCGCGCAAGAACATCTGCCATTGCCGGTACTGCGCCAAGCAGTTCCGCGCCCATGCCGGCATCGACCTGCCGACCGGCGCCGACTGGTCCGACGAGCGCTACCGCCGCTGGATCCGCTGGAATTACAAGCGCCGCACCGATCTCTGGGAGTTCAACAATTCCGTCACCATGAAGGCCGGCGGCAAGGATTGCCGCTGGATGGGGATGATCAGCGGTGACGTTCTGAACAACAGCAACCGCTTCATCGATCTCAAATCCATCCTGCTGCGCACCGAGATCGTCATGCTCGATCATCAGCGGCGCAATGCCGTCGACGGTTTCACCGACAATACTGAGGCCGGCAAGCGGCTGCATGAAGTGGGCGGCTGGGACAAGCTCATCCCGGAAAGCATGCCGCAATATCAGCTGGGAAGCCCCGCTTTCCGGCTCGCCAGCATGCCGGCTGCGGAAGTGCGGCTCTGGTCGTCATCCGGTTTTGCCGGCGGCATTCAGCCCTGGTGGCATCATATCGGCTCGTTGCACGAAGATCGCCGCCAGTACAAAAGCGCCAAGCCGATCTTTTCCTGGCACGAGGAAAACGAGGATATTCTCGTCAACCGCAAGCCGCTCGCCGATGTCGGCGTGGTGTGGTCGCAGGACAATCACGATTTCCACGGTCAGGACAAGGCAAACGACCGGACCATGAACCCGTATAGGGGGGTGATCCGCGCGCTCGACCGAGCCGGCATTACTTATCTCCCGATCCATGCGGACGACATCACCGCCGCAGTCGGCCGGGTCGGGGTTCTCATCCTGCCGAACATGGGCGCGCTTTCCGACGAGCAGGCCGCCGCCGTGAAGGTTTTTGCGCGTGTCGGCGGATCGGTTATCGCGACATCGGAAACCAGCCTTTACGATGGGGCGGGCGATCAGCGGAAAGATTTCGCGCTCGCCGATCTCTTCGGCGTGCATCGCAAAAGCGGGTCGCATGGCGGGCAGGATCTCGCCAATGCCGATATCGAGACAAGCGCGCGCCATACCTATGTGCGGCTCTCGCCCGAACTGCGAACCGGCCTTTACGGCCCATCCGATGCGACGGCTCCAGCGGTCGAAGGCGAGCGTCATCCTTTGTTTGCCGGGCTTGAAGACACCGACACCATTCCTTTCGGTGGCTTTTTGCCCATCGTGAGCGTCAATGACGATGTGTCGGTACTGGCGACTTTTGTCCCGGATTTCCCGATCTATCCGCCGGAAACCTCCTGGATGCGCCAGCCGCGTTCAGATCTGCCCGTCATCACCGTGCGGCAGTCCGATACCGGCAGCAAGCTGATCTGGCTGGTGGGCGACCTCGACCGATGTTTTGCGCGCGATGAGCACCCCGAACATGCGCTGATCATTGCCAATGCGACGCGCTGGGCGCTGGGTGACAAAAGCCTGGTCTCGATAGAAGGCGGCCACGGCGTTATCAGCTCAACGCTCTATGAGCAAGAGGGGCGGTATATCCTGCACCTCAACAACCGCCTGATCACCGCCAAAGTGCCCGGACGTCAAAGCGATCTGATCCCTATCGGCCCCATCACGATACGCCTGCGCGCGGCGCGAGCAGCTCCGAATGCAACGGCTACGACAAGAGTTGGTGGTGAAAATCTGGATATACGGCTGGATGGCGACGAACTGGTGATGACGATCCCCTCGGTACTCGATCATGAGGTCATCGTCCTGCAGACAAATCGATAAACAGCTCTGATACACGGACTGCCCAGGACAGGACCTGCGCAAGATGATGTCTCGAGACTGCATGGAAAAGCCAGGCGGGTGTGCCCGTCTGGCTAACCTACCGACGAAATAGCTGCGATCAGCTCCGCCTTGCGCATCTGCGGGGCTGGGTAGGCGCGGCGACTGTGGGTGAGACTAAGGCCAACAAGGCTTTCGGCGAGCTTCACCACCAGTGATAGAGGATCCACCATCGGGATATTCAACGCTTCAAGTCCGGCGTTTTGCGTTGCGCCGGCCAACACCAGCACCTCGGCTTGCGCAGCCCTCTCTACCAGGTCCGTGTTCGATTTGAACAGACGAATGCCGGCACATTGAGCGTCGAGTGCATATTCGTGGACGATCTTCTTTGCCCGCACATAATCGCGTTCCGTTGCCAGCACGCTGAAACTGGCACCAAGCGTCAGCGCGTGCAGCATGGACGCACGGCCGGCGGTGACGACCGGAATATCCAGCAGCGAGCGAAGTGCATTGGCGCCGTAATCGCCGAAATCGGCAAGACAGACGGCGTCGAAACCTTCGGCCTGTGCATTCTGCCCGGCCGCCATCATGGCAAGGTCGGCGAGCGTCCAGTCATGCGCACCGACGGGCGGGCAGGACGGATAGATGACGCGGCGATGGACGATTTCGGTGTCCGGGTCCGCTAAACCAGCTGCGACGGTGTTCTCGGGCAGGTCCAGATCGGCTGGGGAGAGAAGAAGAATACGGGGCATGTTTTTATCTCCTCAAAGCCCGGCTGCAATCTGGCCCATCTCCGCCAGCCGGTCGGCGGCGACATGTGACGGCGAAGGATAGGAAATCCGGCTATGGGCAAGTTTCAGCTTGATCGCTGCATCGGCAAGCCGATAGGTCAGCGGGCCGGGGTTGATGATTGGCACGGGCAGACGCTCGGCCAGATAGGCATGCGCCTCGTGCATCGTCGTCGACCCGAGGATGATCACGTCCGCGCCGTCCTCCTCGATGCAGCGCATAGCGGCTTCGTATAGCGCAGGGAAGAACTCGTCTTCCTTGCCGGCCAGCAGGCTCTGGTTGTTCGGCTGCAGCCCGGCGGAGCGCAGTGAGGCGCATTTGTGCTGCAGGCCGAGCTCGGCAATCGTCTTCGTATAGAGGTGCCGCCAACGGTCCCACATGGCAAGGATCGAGAATTTCTCGCCAAGTGTCAGCGCCAGCAGCATGGAATGCCGGCCGGGGCCGATCACCGGAATATCGAGGACCGAACGCAAGGCCGACATGCCGGAATCGCTCATTGTGTCGATGCAGACCGCGTCGTAGCCATCTTTCTCCGCCTGCAGCCCGGCTTCGAGAATGCCGACATCGGCAAGGACCGAATCCTGCTGGCTGACATAGTTGACCGGGGCGATACGCACCGGCTTGAAATCGAACTCGATGCCTTCACCGAGCTTGACCGCATTCAGCTGTGCCTTGCGCTTTGAAAGATTGTCGTCGTCCATGGGGAAGGGGACGATCACCAGAACTTTGGCCAAACTCAATTCCTCCGCATCATTTCGTTTGTCTTGCATGGCCCAGCAGAGCAGCCGCACCCTCACCAGCGAAGCGCCCGAGCACCACGGCGGTCAGCAGGCCATTGCCGCCGAGATAGCCGTAGGATGCTGGACCCGAGAGACCGCGCGCCGCGCCGCCTGCGGCAAACAGATTGGGAAGCGCCGAACCGTCTGGTCGCAAGACACGCGCCGACGTATCCACCATCAGGCCGCCCTGGGTGTGAAACAGCGCGCCACGCACGCGAACGGCTAGAAACGGTCCTTCCAGGGGCGATACATCCGTAAAATCCCGTCCGAACCGATCGGCGGTAACGCCATCGATTGCCGCCCGGACCTGATCGAAGCTTGCTTGCAGCGCCTCGTGCGGTACCCCGATCTTCGCGGCAAGTTCGCCAATGCTCTCCGCAGTCATCACCGAGCCGCTTTCGAGCACGCGGTGATAATCCTGAAAGGTCAGCGCCGGTTCTTCGCAGCGCTTGTCATAGATCGTCCAGGCGGTGCCGCCCGGTTGGTCGAGCACTTCGGATGCCTGTTCTGAGTAACCGCTCATCTCGTTGGAGAAGCGCTTGCCGGTGTTGTTCACCTGAAAACCGCCGCGGATGACCAGTGCCCATGTGACGGGCAGGTTGGGGCCATCGGCGACACAATGACCCTGGTAGCCGCCGAGATCGGCCGTTGCCGCACCAAGGGCTTCGCCCCAGCGGAGCGCATCGCCGGTCGAGCCATGATGGCCGCAATAGACGGCCTCCGCCATGCCGGGGATATGCTGCGCGACGATCGAAGTATCTGCGCCATAGCCGCCGGTCGCCAGCACGATCGCGCCGGCGCCGATTGCCTTGTCTTCGCCATTCAGGCTGTAGCCGACGACTTCGACGCGACCGTCTTCAGCTGCAAAGAGGTTTTGCACGAGCGCGCCGGTGACGATCCTGGCGCCTGCTGCCTTGGCGGCCGCCAGCAAATTGGCTTCCATCTCTACGCCGGTGCGGCTTTTCGGGACATGATAGCGGTGGACGGCATGGCCGGGATAAAGAATGTCGTCGAGCAGTTCGAAATGCACGCCATGCCGGTCATGCAGCCATTCGACGGCTGGGCCGGAGGCTTGCGCGACGGCGCGAGCGAGATGTTCGTCGGTCTTGCCCTTGGCTTTTTTCATGATGTCGGCGAGGAAAAGCTCCGGGCTATCCTCGATGCCTTTTTCCCGCTGGAAGCGGGTGCCGGCGCCGGGCAACATGCCCAGTGTCATCGCCGTATTGCCGGCCGGCTCCGCATCGCGTTCCAGCACGGTGACGGAAAGGCCGGCTTCGCGGGCGGCGAGGGCGGCACAAAGGCCGGCAGCCCCCGCGCCGATGATGACGACATCGGCCTTGTCGTCTCCGGCGATCATGCGGCGATCCAGATCGCGTATCCGGAAATCAGCTTGCCGGAAATCGTGAAACGCTCGACGAACCGGGCGGAGCCTGCGGTTCCTTCCGCGAAGATCAGAACGCTCTCGTCGTTGACGGATTCATCAAAACGGAGATAGGTCCGGCCAGCGGCGGATTTCATCAATCCGGCCAGATCGGTCGCGGCGCCTGTGGCATCGGTGGCCGCGAATTCCGGCGTGAGGAATACCGAGGCTTTTCCCGCATCACCCGATACAAGGGCTTTCGCGAAGTCTGAAACCACATCAGCAGCCGGCGGCAGCGGCGGGCCGGGCACGCGTGGAATGCCGCCGCGGGCGTAAGAGCTTGGGGCGACTTCGCGAATGACTGTGATCGTGCCCTCCGGCACGGCCGCGATGACGGAACGCACGACGCGCGCCATGCCCTTCATCAGACGCGCCTTGGTCTCCGCATCATATCCTTCGATCAGCGTGGTCTCGATGACGGGCATGGTATCCTCCGATTGGTTGGCTCAGCCGAGTTCGGCGCAGATTTCGGCAATGGTAGCGACGCGGGCGACCGGCTTCAGCGCCTCGATCGCGGTATTGTGGGTCGCGGCCGAGAAGGCGGCGCAGCCGTCGGACAGCACGGTCGTGTCGAAATCGCGGACATGCGCGTCACGCACCGTGGAGGCGACGCCGCCATTGGTGACGATGCCGCCGACGATCAGCCGCTCGATGCCGCATTTCTTCAGCACCCATTCGAGCCGAGTCATGTAGAACGAGGAATAGGCCACCTTTTCCACGACGAGATCGGCCGGGGCCAGCATGTCGATCAGGCTGTTGCCCCAGCTGCCGGGCGCAAAATCGCCCTTGCCGAGGAAGGGGCGCAGTTCCTTCAAGTGCGGCGAGATGATCGGCTCGCCGCCCTTGGCCGGCACCAGCGTGAACTGGGCCGAGATGATCCAGCCACCCTTGGCGCGCAAGAGATCGACCAGCGGCTTGATCCGCTCCGGGAGGGCGGCGATTTCCGGTGCGCCCTGATTCGCGCGGCCATAAGCGCCCTTCGGATCGAGAAAGTCGTTGGTCAGATCGACCATGATCAGGCCGGTCTTCTTGATCGGGAAAGAATGCCCGCTCATGCTTTGCGCTCCATGATAACGTTGCCGAAATCATCGACGCGGGCCTTGAGGTCGGGATCAACCAGAACTGTTGCGTCGGGCTGTTCGAGAATGGCGGGACCCTGAATTTTAGCGCCGACCGGCAGTTCGAGACGGGCATAAATCGCCGTGTCGTGCCAGCCGCCGTCGAACCAGACCGGGCGGCTGCCGCGTTTTGCCTGTTCCACCGTCGTGCCCGGCTCGGGCGCCAGCGCCTGAAGGCTGAAATGCGGGCGGCGGCCGATAGCCGAGGTACGCAGGTTGACGATCTTGGCCTGGAGGCCTGGCAGAAGCCGGCTGAACGAGGCCTGATAGGCGGCGTCGAAGGCCGCCTGGACGATCTCGCGGGTGACGCCGGTCGATCCGTTCTCGATCGTTACCGGCAGCGGTACCGAAACCGTATGCGTCTGGCCGACATAATGCATGTCGAGTTCGAAGATGAGGTCGATGCGCTCGATCTGCAGGCCAGCTTCCTCAACGATCTGGCGGGCGGCTTCCGCTTCAGCCACCATGCGCTTGTCGAGGACTTCGGTATCGAGTGCGGCCACCGTCAAGTTGACGGTCTGCACCTGGTCGTGGCGGATATCGGCGATGACGCAGCCGAGCGCCGAGGTCACGCCTGGGTAACGCGGCACGAGCGCTGCCTGCAGGCCGACATCCTTGATCAGCGCGCCGGCATGCAGCGCGCCGCCGCCGCCAAAGGGCACGGCAACGAACTTGGCCGGATCATGGCCGCGCTCGATGGAGACGAGGCGGATCGCGCCCGCCATGCGCCCGTCAGCAATCTTGACGATCGCTTCGGCGGCTTCCATCACGCCGAGGCCGGTCGGCTTCGCCACATGTTCCTCGATGGCCTTTTTCGCGGCTTCGACATCAAGGCGCGCCAGCTTGCCGCCGATCGGACGTTCGGCATTGATGCGGCCGAGCACGATATTGGCGTCGGTCAGCGTCGGGCGGGTATTACCCTGCGCATAGGCGACCGGGCCGGGACGCGAGCCGGCGCTTTCCGGGCCGACCTGCAACAGGCCGCCGGCATCCACATGGGCGATCGAGCCGCCGCCGGCGCCGATCGTGGTGATCTCGATCATCGGCGTGCGGATGACGAGGCCGAAATCGATCGTTGTCTGGGCCGAAAGCGAGGTTTCGCCTTCAACGACCAGCGAGACGTCAAAGGACGTGCCGCCCAGATCGCCGGTGATGATGTTGGGGAAACCGGCCGCCTTCGAGATTGCCGCCGCGGCGATGACGCCCGCGGCCGGGCCGGACAGCGCGGTGCGCACCGGCAGGCGACGGGCAGTTTCGGTCGACATGACGCCGCCGTTCGACTGGACGATATGGAAACGCCCGCCAAAGGCTTCGCTCTTCAGCGCATTCGTCAGTTTGCCGAGATAACCGCCCACGACCGGCTGCAGATAGGCGTTGAGCGCCGTGGTGGAGGTGCGTTCGAATTCGCGGATCTCGGGCAGGATCTGCGACGAGCAGGCGACGTTTTCGTTCGGCCAGACGGATTGTGCGGCTTCGAGTGCAGCCATTTCGTTGGCCGGGTTGGCATAGGCGTTGATGAAGACGATGGCGAGTGCTTCCGCACCGGCGGCCAGCGCACGACGGGCGGCAGCCTTCACCTGTTCCGGATCGAGCGTTTCGCGCACCGTGCCATCGGCCAGCACGCGCTCGTTCACCTCGAAGCGCAGGTCGCGTTCGATGACCGGCACGAAATCGCCCCAGAGGCCCCAGGTGTTGAGACGGTCGCGGCGACGCATTTCCAGCACGTCGCGGAAGCCGGTGGTGGTGATGAGAGCCGTGCGGGCGCCCTTGCGCTCCAGGAGCGCATTGGTGCCGACTGTCGTACCGTGAACGATCGAGCCGAGTTCTGCGACCGGGCCGAAGGTCTTCAGGCCTTCGAGAAAGCCGATAGCCTCGTCGCCGCGGTTGGAGGAGACCTTGGCGGTGCGGAATTTTCCGGCCGCAGCATCGTAATAAAAGAGGTCGGTGAAGGTGCCGCCGACATCGACGCCGACGACGGAGGAGCCGCTGGTTTTGATGTGCGTGTTCATGCGGCTGCTCCTTCGCGCAACGTCTTCGTTGCATTCAAATCGATATTGCCTTCGGCATCGGTCTCGACGCCGTAGATGTCGCGGGCGGACTCGCGGCTGACGAAGCCGAGACGTACGTCGCGCGCGACCTTCTCCGCCGGACGCGTTTTCGGATTGCCGAAACCACCGCCGCCGGGGGCTTCGATGCGCACGCGCTGGCCGGGCTTGATACGCACGTCAGCCACCTTGGATGCGAGCGGCGGCGAATGTTCGCCGTCATCGGCCTGCCAGGTGAAGCGGTTGAGCGCCGCTTCACCGCCGCCGGCCACGCCGAAGGGGGCATAGACGCCGCGTTCGCCGAGCAGGAAGACGTCGGCATCGGTCATGGCCTCGACCTCGTAGATCGCGCCGACGCCACCGCGGTGATAACCGGCGCCGGCCGAATCCGGGCGCAGCGCCCATTGGGTGAACAGCACCGGATAGGAGGCTTCCATGATTTCCGCAGGCGGGATGGTCGCCATGGAGATCGGGTTGTTGGCGTGGTTGAGGCCATCGCTTTCCGGATTGCCGCCGAGGCCGCCGCCGAAGAAGGAGAACATCACGTAACGCGAGCCGTCATCCCGGTATCCGGCGATGGAGAGCGCGTTGATCGTGCCGAACGGGCCTGCCGTAGCGCGGGCCGGATCGGCCTGGGCGAGCGCCCCGAACACGACGCCGATGACGCGCAGGATGGTTTCCGTGTATCCGCCGACCGGCTTCGGCGGCTTGACGCCGAGGAGCGTGGTTTCGGGAATGATGAATTCGATCGGCCGCAGGCAGCCTGCATTGGCCGGAACGCTGGTGAAGACGTGCTTTAGCGCCACGTAGCAGCAGGCCGCCGCTGTCGAATAGGCGATGTTGAGCGGGCCGGCGCAGGGACCGGAGGAGCGGGAGAAATCCAGCACCATCTCGTCGCCCTTGATCGTCAGGTCGAGCGCGATGGTGAGCTTGCCCGGCGTGATGCCGTCATTGTCGAGATAGTCTTCGAAGACGTATTTGCCGTCCGGCAGCGCGCGGATTTCCTCGCGCATCATCGCCTCGGCCCGGTTCGAGAAGGCCTCAAAGGCGGCTTCGACGGTGTCGTCGCCGTAGGAGTCGAGCAGCTCGCCGAGACGCCGTTCGCCGAGATCAAGCGCGTTCAGCTGGCCGTTCAGGTCGCCGTAGTTGGACAGCGGTACGCGGGAATTGGCCGAAAGAATATCGACGATATCGTTGTTGATGACGCCCTTGGTGAAGAGCTTGACCACCGGAATACGGACGCCTTCCTGAAAGCTTTCCGTTGCCTTGGCGTTGAAGCCGCCTGGCACGTTGCCGCCGATATCCAGCCAGTGGCCGACCGAGGCGATCCAGCAATAGAGCTTGTCGTCACGGAAGACCGGCCGCACGAGGCGGAAGTCATTCAGATGCGTGCCGCCCGCATAAGGGTCGTTGAAGAGAAACGTGTCGCCCGGCGAAAGATTGCCGTCGCGTGCCACCTTCTCGATGACGGCTTTCACCGCAAAGGCCATGGCGCCGACGAAGATCGGCAGGCCGCGCGTGCCCTGCACGAGCGTCGCGCCGGTTTCCGCGTGATAGAGGCCGTGGCAGGCGTCGCGCGCTTCGGCGATGATCGGATTGAAGGCGGAGCGATAAAGCGTTGCGTCCATCTCGTCGGCGATCTGCTCCAGCCGCCCGTTGAGGATGGCGAGCGTTACGGGATCGAGCGTTTTCGTAGTCATGCTGCGTTGCCCTTCTTGGAAGGAACGAAGGTCTCGTATTCGCGTCCGGCCTGCAGCATTTCCGGCGTGCCGATCAGCTCGTTCAGGTCGTTGAACTGGAACATCCGGTCACGGAAAGGTTCATTGCTGCCATTGGCGCGGAGCGAGCGGTAATAGTCCTGGGCGGTGCGGGCGATGGCGCGCACGATGCCGCCGGGGAAGATGACGATCTTGAAGCCGAGTGCGGCAAGCTCGTCCGCCGTCATCATCGGCGTATCGCCACCCTCGACCATGTTGGCGAGCAGCGGCAAGCGCGGGCCAAGCGCCTTGCACACGGCTTCCAGCTGTTCCTGCGAGCGGGGAGCCTCGACGAACAGAACGTCGGCGCCGGCATCGGCATAAAGCGAGGCGCGTTCGATCGCCGCTTCGAAACCCTCGACAGCGACCGCATCGGTGCGCGCGACAATCAGGGTCTCCTCTGTGGTGCGGGCATCGACGGCGGCCTTGATCTTGCCGGCCATTTCGGAGGCCGAGATCAGCGACTTGTCCTGCAGATGGCCGCAACGCTTCGGCAGCGTCTGGTCCTCAAGCTGGATGGCGCTGGCGCCGGCCCGTTCGAAGGTCTTGACCGTCCGCTGCACATTCAGCGCATTGCCATAACCATTGTCGGCATCGACGATGATCGGAGTTTCGACCCGCTGGCGGACGAGTTCGATCACGTCGGCGACTTCCGTCATCGAGACGAGACCGATATCAGGGCGGCCGAGCTTGGTATAGGCGATCGCCGCGCCGGAGAGATAGAGCGCGTCAAAGCCGGCATCGGTGGCGATGGAGCTTGTGAGCGCATCGTAGATCCCCGGGGCCACGATCGGGCCGGGACGGGACAGGAGGGTTTTCAAGGTCATTTCAGGCTTCCTTGATCGCTGGCTGGGCAAGCAGGCTATTCAGGCCTGTCAGGTCCGGCGCCGTTTCGATCGTTTCAATGGCATTCAGGATGCGGTCGGCATGGGCCTTGCCCCAGACCGGCACGGCGAGCTCGAAGAACTTCGCGCGGACTTCATCTGGCGTGTAGGGATCGACCGCATCGCCGCGATTGGTCATGGTTTCGGCGGTCAGCACGCGGCCGTCGGCAAGGTGGATCGTCAGATGCGCCGGGCGCTTGTCCGGCAGCATGGCGGTGTATTCCAGCTTTTCGCGGACGGAGACCTTGTGGGCCAGCGCCCGGATCGTCTCGTTGTCGACGGAGGCCTGGCGGAAAGCAGGCACTGAGGCCTCGCCGTTGATGATCGTCGTGGCGATCGCGAAAGGCAGCGAGAATTTTGCCGCCAGCATGTTGGAGGGTTCGAGG
Organism: Neorhizobium populisoli; assembly: GCF_019430945.1. Taxonomy (GTDB): domain Bacteria; phylum Pseudomonadota; class Alphaproteobacteria; order Rhizobiales; family Rhizobiaceae; genus Neorhizobium; species Neorhizobium populisoli. The sequence goes on from NZ_JAHYCB010000020.1 coordinate 57,311, forward strand.
CTGTCGAGCTGCGCCGCATAGGCATAGGTCTCGACCTCGATCGAGGCGATATCTTCGGGTGCGATCCTGCCGTGGGCCGCAATCAGCGAACGGACGACATCGAGCGAACCGTGGGTAAAGCGGCAGGCGGCATGGCGCTTGAAATAGTTGCGCTGGATTTCGTAACGGCCGCCGAGTTCATCGGCCATCATCTCCGGCTTGAAACCCTCAGCCAGGATGCCGCTATAGACGGTGCGAACGGAGTCGATTTCGCCCTTGAAGCCTGAGGCGACCATATCCCAGGCCATCATGCCGTTGCGGTTGGAAAAACCGCAGAAACTGTTGCGCACGGTGGCGCCTTCCAGCATTGCCCGGAGGCTGGCGCCGACGCTGAGCGTCGCGGCAACGTTGATCGTCTCGATCAGCGCTTCCTCGTCAGCTCCCTCGAGCACGGCGGTTGCGAAGGCGGCGCCGATCGTGCCCCAGGTTCCGTGCGGATGAACGGTCGGACGCAGGCGGCAAGCGGCTCCCGCCCGCGCGCCGGCCTCGTAACCGAGGATGAAGGCGGTCATGAAGCCACGACCGTTCTTGCCGCCGGCAAGCGCGGTGGACAAGGCCGCCGGCAGAACGTGAATGCCGGGATGGCCGCGGGCAAAGGAATTGCCTTCGTCGAGTTCCAGTGCAGTGCCGGCGGTGCCATTGATGAAGGCCGCATCGTCGCCGCGCAGTGAAACGCCGGCACCCACCGCCGCTACATCGCCGCGACCGCGTTTGGCGAGACGCTCAGTGAGCTTCAGCAGTTCCGGTTCCTGCATGCCGGATGCCATGGCGCCGATGCAATCGAGCAGGACGAGTTTCGCCTGCGCCACCAGTTCCGGCGAGAGCTTGTCGAATGTCAGCGTCGTGCCGAAGCGGCCCCATTGGGTCAGCCAGTCGGGCCTTGGTTCGGCCAGAAGCACGGATGCGGGAACAATCCCCGGGGTAACGATGGTCATGATCGCGTCCTCCTAAGTCTCATCTTCGGGCCTAAAGCCCGAGATAGGCCCGCTTCAGTTCCGGGTTGGCGGAAATCTCGGCTGCGGTGCCGGACATGGTGATCGTGCCATTCTCGACGATATAGGCGCGTGAAGCGACCTCCAGCGACTGAACGACGTTCTGCTCCACCAGCATCACCGGCAGGCCATCCTGGTTCAGCCGGCGCACGAGATTGAACATTTCCTCGACCAGTAGCGGCGACAGGCCGAGCGACGGTTCGTCGAGGATCAGAAGTTTGGGTTCTGCCATCATGCCGCGGCCGATCGCCAGCATCTGCTGCTCACCGCCCGAAAGCGTGCCGGCTGCCTGACCCGTGCGCTCCTTGAGCCGTGGGAAGGTGGCGAAGACGTTTTCCAGGTTGCGGGCGCGGTTCTTTTTGCCGCGGCGATAGCTGCCGAGTTCGATGTTTTCGAGCACGGTCATGTTCGGGAAGATCTTGCGGCCTTCCGGCACATGGATCAGCCCCGCATCGACCGCGGCGGTCGACGAGCCGCTGAGGGTGACACCGTCGAAGACAATGCTGCCCGCCGTTACCGGCAGTACGCCGGACAGCGCCTTGTTGAGCGTCGTCTTGCCGACGCCATTGGCCCCAAGGACCGCAACAATCTCGCCCTTGCCGACGGAGATGTCGATGCCGCGCAACACTTCCACGGCGCCGTAGCCGGCGCGAAGGCCTTGGACTTCAAGCATTCGGGCCTCCCGTGTTCTCTGCGCTCTGGCGCGCGATGCGTTCCGCCGAGCCCTTGCCGAGATAGGCCTCGATCACCGCCGGATCGTTGCAGACCGCGGCCGGCGTGCCTTCGGCGATCATCTTGCCTTGGGCGAGCACGTAGACATGTTCGCAGAGGTTCATCACCGCCTGCATCACATGTTCGATCATCAGGATCGTCACGCCGCTGTCCCGGATCGACCGAATGACCGGAATGATGTCGCGGATTTCGGAAGGGTTGAGGCCGGCGAGCACTTCGTCGAGCAACAGGATCTTCGGTTCGGTGGCGAGCGCACGCGCCAGTTCCAGCCGCTTGCGGCCGGCGACCGTCAAGCTTGCCGCCGACTTTTCGAGATCTTTTTCGAGGCCGACCTGATGCGCGACTTCGCGCGCCTTTTCGACGGCATCCGAGGGCCGTGCGTGTCGCAGATAGGCACCGACCGTGATGTTTTCATGCACGTTCAGACCGGCAAACGGCTGGACGATCTGGAAGGTGCGGGCAATGCCGGAGACGGCCCGCTTATGCGGCTGCTCGGCGGTGATGTCCTTGCCGTAGAGCGAGATCGCACCTTCGGTCGGCTTCAGGAAGCCGGCGATGACGGCGAACAGGGTCGTCTTGCCGGCGCCGTTCGGGCCGATCAGGCCGGTGATCGAACCTTCCTTGACGTCGAGCGAGGCATTGTTGACGGCGACGAGGCCGCCAAAGCGCATGGTGGCGTTCCGGACTTGGAGCATCACGCACCTCCCTTCGAGGAAAAGCGGTCGGCAAGCTTGCGGATGAGACCGAGAATACCGCTTGAGGCAAAGGCGATCACGACGATCAGCACGACGGCGAAGACCATCAGATCGATGCCCGGAACGCGGCCCGCAAAGCTCTTGGTGACTTCGCCGAGACCGTGCAGCGTGAAGGCGCCGATCAACGGTCCGAGCACCATGCCGCGACCGCCGATCATCGGTGCCAGAAGGGCCTCGATCGAAATCCAGATGCCGAAGGCGATGCCGGAGTCGATATAGAGGAAATACTGGACATAGAGCACGCCGGCGGCTGCCGTCATCGCGCCGGAAAGGCTGATCGCCTTCAGCTTGACTGTCAGGACATCGACACCCAGCGCCTTGGCCGCATCCTCGTTCTCGCGCACGGCGACAAGATGCGCGCCGAAGCGGGAATTGACGATCTTCTGGGTGATCACGAGGCTGACGAACACGAAAGCCAGCGCCAGCAGCATGAATGTCGGGCGGCTGGAGAACTGCATGTTGGCAAAGCCCGGATCGAGCTTCAGCAGCAGGCCGGCAGCACCGCCCGTCAGTTCCGAGGCATTGGCGAGGACGCGCAGCAGTTCGGCGAAAGCGAGCGTCACCAGTGCGAAATAGGATCCGCGCAGGCCGGCGCGAAAACTCAAGAAGCCGACGATCAGGCCCGCCAGCGCGCCGGCGGCTATCGCGGCAACCAGCGAGATCCAGGCATTCACGCCAAGATGGGTCTGTAGGATCGAGGCCGTATAGGCACCGATGCCGAAGAACATCGCATGACCGAAGGAGGTCTGCCCGCCGATGCCGCCAAGCAGGTTCCAGCCCTGTGCGGCAAGCGCGATGATCAGCACCAGAACGGTAAAGTTGAAGAAGGAGTTTGACGAGATCACCAGCGGCGTCAAAGCGATGACGAGGGTGACCAGGATGATGGGGAGATAACCGCGTCCGATCATGCTTTGGCTCCGAACAGGCCGGTCGGACGCAGCAGCAGGACCAGGATGAAGATGATGAAGATGCCGATCTGGCCGAGGCTTTCGCCAAGCAGAAGGCCGCTCAGGCTTTCGACCATGCCGATGATCAGCCCGCCGGCCATTGCGCCGGGAATGGAGCCCATGCCGCCAAGCACGACGACCGTGAAGGCGATATTCACGAAAGCGCCGCCGATGCGCGGATTGACGTAGAAGGTCGGCATCAGCAGGCTGGCGGCAACCGCGAGTGCCGCGCAACCGAGGCCGAAAGTGATGGCATAGATGTGGCCGACGTTGATGCCGACGAGATTGGCGCCGAGCTTTTCACGCGCGACGGCGCGGATCGCCTTGCCGGTATCGGTGCGGCTCATCAGCAGCCAGAACAGGACTGCGACGATCAGCGAGCCGGCGGCGCCGACGAGACGGGCGCTCGACAATAGGAACGGACCGGCCTCGACGACCGAAAACGAGAAGTCGGAGGGGATCGAGCGCGTATCGGAACCGAAACCGGCGAGAAGCGCGTTCTCGATCAAGATCGAAAGACCGAGCGTGATCAGCAGGATATTGCCGTCGTCGCCATGCGCGGCCGGGCCGATGACAAAGCGCTGTACACCGTAACCGAGAACGAAGAAGACAGGCGTGACGATGAGGATCGCCCAATAGGGATCGATCCCGAAAGCGGCATTCAGGCCCCAAACGGCAAACATGGCTGCCGCGAGCGTTGCTCCATGCGCGAAATTGATGATGTGAAGCACACCGTAGACCAGTGTCAGACCAAGGGCGACCAGCGCGTAGATCGCGCCCGTCAAAAGCCCGTTGATCATCGCTTCGATGATAATGGTGGGGGAAAACATGTTCTATTCCACGTCATGAAGCCGGCGCAATTCGGCCCGGCAATCGCCCGAGCCCGCCAATCGGCAGGCCCGGGCATCGACTGAAGGGCGATCAGCCGTTGGCCGGGAACTTCGGCTTGGCGTTGGCGAAGGTTTCCGGGAAGACGACCTTGATGTCGCCGCCTTGAACCTGGGTCGAAACCGGAGCTGCGCCCATGTTCTGGCCGTTTTCGAACTTCGTTGCGGCGTAAGGCATCAGGTGGCCGGCGAAGGTCGAGGTGCCGAGCGCTTCGATGATCTTCTTGCGGTCGCCAGAGGCGGCCCGCTCGATCGCATCCGCCAACAGGCCGACGCAGGAATAGTTGAGCGGGACGTTGTAGTTATAGACCTTTCCGGCGGCTTCGACGCGCTTTTGCAGGGCGACGGCCTTTTCGTTGCGCGGGTCGTGCCGGTGGTTGCAGTCCATGACGTTTTCGGCGGCTTCCGGGAATTCCTTGACGAAGCGACGGTTGGAGGCGGCGCCGTTCAGCACGCTGTAGACGGCTTTCGGGCGAACGCGCTGCTGCTGCATGGTGCGGGCCAGAAGCACGGTCTCGCCATAGTAGGTGCTCGGGATGACCAGATCCGGATTGAGCGAGCGCAGGCGCAGCACGACGTTGGACAGGTCGCGCGATGGGGTCGGAACAGCGATCAGTTCGAGGATTTCAAAGCCGTATTTCGGCAGTTCAGCGGCCATCAGCTTGGCGAGGCCAGTGCCGAACAGGCCATCTTCGTGAACGAGCGCCACGGTCTTGGCGGCCTTGCCGGAAGCCTCGTTGATCTTGACGAGGTTCTGGATCGCAGCGCCCGTGCAAAGCGCAAAGCCGGGGGCAAAACGGAAGGTGTTCTTCAGGCCGCGCTGGATGATTTGGTCGGTGACGCCGACATCGACGATATAGGGCAGGTCGTAACGGGCGGCAGCCTGCGAACCGGCAAGGCAGATCGGGCTGGCGAAACCGCCGACGATCGCCGAGACGCCCTGCTCCTGCATGCGCTCGACTTCCTGGGTGCCGGCTTCCGGCGTGGAGCGGGCGTCGCCGAACACCATTTCGATCTTGGCGCCGCCGAGCGCCTTGATGCCGCCAGCCTTGTTGATGTCCTCGATGGCGAGTTCTGCACCCATGCGGCCGTATTCACCGTCCTGGGCCAGTGCGCCGGTGACCGGCTGCAGAATGCCGACCTTGATCGGCGCGGGTTCGGCACCGCGAGCGATTGCCGGGGCGGCCATGGTAACGAGGGCGGCTGCACCACCCTTCAGAACGGTTCTGCGGTTAAAAGCTGTGTCGATGATTTTCACGGTTTTGTTCTCCTCTGAGGGGTCGGCCGCTTCGCGCGGGCATTCTTCTTGTTTTCGTTATTCTGTTCCGATGCGCGAATCGCATCGGCAGGTGTCCAGCGCCGGGCGCCATCGGCTCCGGTACGCTCGAGATCCATGTGGAAAGAGTAGCGATCCGGCCGGTAGAGCGCCTGAAGATGCTCGATACCGCGGCCGGAGGGCTCGAAGACGACGCGCGTCATGGAAAGAAGCGCCGCACCGATATCGAGATCGAGAGCGCCTGCCGCTTCAGGTCCTGCCAGCGTCGCGCCGATGACCTGTGTTGCGCGTTCGGCAACCAGGCCGGAGCGCTCCAAGAGCTCAAGCAATGGCGTCGAAGCAAGATCGGCTTCTGAATAGGACATGCCGATCCGTTCCGGCACGTGGGTGACGAGATAGGAGAAAGGCTGGCTGTCGATGAGACGAACGCGGACCGAGCGCTGCAGCCGCTCGCCGGGGTCGAGCCGCAGTTCCTCAGCCATGGCCGGCGTCGCGTTGACATAGGCAAACGAGATCAGCTTCACGCCTGTCTTGCGGCCCATTTCCACAAGGTGTGTCAGCACGTTCGAGAAGTCGGCGACAACCGGCATACTGGTCTTGCCGCTGCCGCTGACGAAGGTGCCGGAGCCCGGCCGCCGCTCGATCATGCCGTCGCTGGCGAGCTTATCGAGCGCGCGGCGCACGGTGACGCGCGAAACACCGTGTTCCTGAGCCAACGCCGGTTCGCTCGGCAGGCGCGCATCGACCGCCACTTCTCCCCGCAGGATCTGTTCCCGGAGCAGGAGATAGAGTCGTCTCGCCTTCAGCGGTTCCATGGTCGAAGACATTGTTTGTTCCCAGTTGTCTTTTTAATAAGACATTTAATTGTCTTATTGAGAATACAGATTCGAAGCCGTGTCAACAGCATTCGCTAAAGAATGCGGCTGAGATCAGGATATATGAGCAGGGGCCTGCCGATCGCGACGAAATCGGCTTTCCCGGCAGAGAGAATGGCCTCGACATCGGCAAGGCTCTTGATGCCGCCGACGGCGATGATCGGAATAGAAAGGGCCGCCCGCAGCACCTGGGCGCAGGCGAGAGATTCGACTGGCGACATGGTCTGCGCAGCCGGAGGCACCAGACCGCCGGAGGAGACATGCACGGCGTCCAGCCCATGGCCGGCAAGGCGGGAAAGCGCCCGTGCAGCCATCTCGGGCGTCAGTCCACCCTCGGCATTGTCGCTGGCGCTGATGCGCATGGTCACGACTGGCTTCGGCCCGAGTTCTTCGCGTACGGCACGGATAATGCGGGCGGGCAGGGCGGCGCGGCGGGCTTCGTCTCCGCCGTATTCGTCGTCGCGCAAATTGCTCAGCGGCGACAGGAACTGGTGGAGGAGATAGCCATGCGCGGCATGCAGCTCGACGCCGGCAAAACCGCCGTTGACGGCACGCCGCGCCGCAAGCCGGAAATCAGAAACAAGCTTACCGATATCGGCTTCGGTCATTGCCCGCGGCATGCCGTAGCGGTCATCATAGGCGATCGCGCTCGGAGCAAGCAAAGGTCCGCCGCCATGCGGCCGGGACTTGCGTCCGCCATGGCTGAGCTGAACCAGTGCCGGCACGCCCTCCGCCCTGATTGCCGCGGCAACCCGGGAGAGCATCAAAGCATGGGCATCGGAAAAGATACCGATGTCGTCGCTCATCAATCGGCCTTCCGGTGAAATCGCCGTCGATTCCAGAATGACGAGCCCGACGCCGCCGCGGGCGCGACGGGCATAGTGGTTGACGTGATAGTCGGTTGCGAAACCTTCCGCCGTGCCCTCGTAACGCTGCATCGGCGGCATGATGATGCGGTTTGCTAATGTCAGGGAACCGATGCGGCCGGGCGAAAAGGCGAGCGTCACGATCAGGTTCCCGAGCTTGCCGTAGCGGGCCTGTTCGGCTGCATCCAGGGCCGCCGCTCCCGGTCGCTTGCGGCAAAAGCGGCGATTGCCTCCGCATGACTGCGAGTCAGGTCGATATCGTCCCAGCCGTTCAGGAGCTTGGTGCGCCAGACCGGATCGACGGTAAAGGGGACGACGAGATTGGCGCAGCGTATCGTCAGCGCTTCCAGATCCACCGTCGCCGTCTCGGCGCCGTCCTGCAGGCCTGCAAGCAGCGCCTCGCAATCTTCTTCGCTCACCACTGCCGGCAGCAGGCCGTTGTTGACCGAATTGGACGCGAAGATATCGCCGTAGGAGGGCGCAATCACGCAGGTGATCCCGTAATCCACCAGTGCATAAACGGCTGCCTCACGCGAGGAACCGCTGCCGAAATTGCGGCGGCTGACGAGGATCTGCGCACCCTGACGAATAGTATCGTTGAGCGGGCAATCCGCTTTTTGCGCACCGGTCTCATCGAAGCGCAGGTCGTAAAGCAGGAAGCCGCCATAACCATCGGCGCGCGACCGCTTCATGAAGCGCGCCGGGATCAACTGGTCGGTATCGACATTCGATTGGGGCAGGGGGCAGGCGACGGCATCCAGAGTCTTGAACGGCTTCATGGCGCTCCTTCCCTCTCAGTTTCCGGCCGGTGCCGGTTCGCGCATCAACTGGCGCATGTCGGTCAGATGTCCGGTCACTGCCGCCGCTGCGACCATGGCCGGCGACATCAGATGCGTGCGAGAGCCCGGTCCCTGCCGGCCGCGGAAATTGCGGTTGGTCGTTGAAGCACAGCGCTCGCCCGGCGGCACGAGATCGCCGTTCATGCCGACGCACATGGAACAGCCAGCATCGACCCATTCCAGGCCGGCGTCACGGATGATGCGGTCGAGCCCCTCTTCTTCTGCCTGCTTCTTCACCAGCATTGAGCCCGGCGAAACGAGGCCCGGCACCTTGGCGTTGCGTCCGGCAAGGATGGCAGCCGCAGCGCGGATATCCTCGATGCGGCTGTTGGTACAGGAGCCGATGAACACCCGGTCGATGCGAATGTCAGTCAGGCTCTGGCCGGGCTTGATGTCCATGTAGTCCAGCGCGTCGCGCACCTGCGCTGCGCGGGCGGGATCGGCAATCTGTTCCGGATCGGGCACGGTGGCGGTAATCGGCGAAGCGTCTTCTGGGGTGATGCCCCAGGTGACGACAGGGGCGATCTCGGTGGCGTCGAGCCGGACTTCACGGTCGAAGACGGCATCCAGATCGCTCGCCAGCGCAAGCCAGTCCCGGGCGGCGGCTTCGAAAGCTTCACCCTGTGGCGCAAACGGGCGGCCGCGAAGATAATCCACGGTGGTCTGGTCGGGAGCGACCATGCCGCAGCGGCCGCCGGCCTCGATGGAGAGATTGCAGAGCGTCAGCCGGCCTTCCATGGACAGGCCGCGGATCGCCGAGCCGGCATATTCGATCGCGTGTCCCACTGCGCCATCCGCACCGATCCTGGCGATGATCGAAAGCGCGATATCCTTGGCCGTGACGCCCGGTGCCAGCACGCCATCGACGGTGACGCGCATCCGCTTCGGCTTCTTCTGCCACAGCGTCTGGGTCATCAGCACGTGCGCGACCTCGGACGCGCCGATGCCGAAAGCGATCGCCCCGAAGGCGCCATGGGTTGCAGTATGGCTGTCGCCGCAAACCATGGTCAGGCCCGGCAGGGTCAGCCCCTGCTCCGGGCCGACCACATGCACGATGCCCTGGCCCGGGTCGTCGAGATCGAAGAGGCGAAGGCCGTGGCGTTCGCTATTGCCGCGCAGCTGTTCGATCATGCCGCGGATTGCGGGATCTATCTTGGTAATATCGCGGGTGCGGGTCGGGACATAATGGTCCTCGATGCCGAATGTCAGATCCGGGCGGGCAACCTCTGCATCACGCTCCTTCAGCTTGTTGAAGGCGTGGAACGACCCCTCGTGCAGAAAGTGACGGTCGATCCAGAGAAGGCACTGTCCGTCCTCGCGCTTGACGACCACATGCGCGTCGAAAACCTTGTCGAAAAGCGTTCTGCCGCCTCCAGCATCGATGCTCGGCACGATGCCCTCCTTCCGTTCCCTTTTTCTAAATTTAGGCACGGGCGGTCGTGAAAATCAAATGTTGTTTTAAAAATAATACAGATTATTGTCCTTCAAAAATGACAGGTAGCTGTCTTGGAAAGCGGGAACGGAGAGACGTGAATGGCCAAGGTGACGCGGGTGGAGAGCCGGGAATTCGATTATTCCGTGCCGGTAGTGATCATCGGCGGCGGCGCGGCCGGCATGGTGGCGGCGCTCGCCGCACAGGAAGCCGGCGCCGAGGTTCTCGTCCTCGAACGTGATTCCCTGCCGCGCGGCTCGACCGCACTTTCCGCTGGCCTCGTCCCGGCCGCCGGCACTCGCTGGCAGGCCGAAGCCGGCATAACCGACGATGCGGAAAGCTTTGCCCGTGACGTCATGAAGAAGGCACATGACGAACCCGATGCCGATATCGTCGACCTCGTCACCCGCACGACGGGTCCTGCGCTGGAATGGCTGGCGGACAGATATGGGCTGAAATTCTCGGTCATCGCCGACTTCTCCTATCCTGGCCATTCGGCGCGGCGCATGCATGGGTTGCCGACGCGTTCCGGCGAGGAGCTGATTGATGCGCTGCGCGAAGCCGTCGAAAATGCAGAGATACCGCTTCTTTGCGATGCCCATGTCACCGAGCTTTTTGCGGATGCCGAAAGCAGCGTGCTCGGCCTGCGTTTCGAGCGTCCGGACGGCAGTTCGGAAGAGGTTGGCTGCGGCACGCTCGTGCTCGCTTGTAATGGTTATGGCGGCAACAAGGAACTGGTTGCCAAGCATATCACGACATTGGCCGACGCTCTTTATTTCGGCCACCCCGGCAATCAGGGCGATGCGCTGATCTGGGGCGAGGCGTTGGGTGCGAAGAGCCGGCACTTGAACGGCCATCAGGGCCACGGTTCCGTCGCGCATCCGGCCGGCATCCTGATTTCCTGGGCGACGATCACCGAAGGTGGGTTCCAGGTGAATGTTGAAGGAAAACGCTTCAGCAACGAGTCGAAGGGCTATTCCGAACAAGCGGCGGAAGTGCTCCGCCAGCCAGAGCAGATCGCTTGGTCGGTTTTCGACAGCCGCATAGCCGACATCACCCGTCAGTTCGAGGATTTTCGCAGGGCGGAGGGTATGGGCGCCGTCCTGTGGGCAGATACCATTCCGGCCCTTGCCGCGCTGATGAATGTCCCGGCAGATGCACTTTCGGTAACCTTCGAGAACATCCGGACTTACGCGACGGGAAAGGAAGGCGATCTGTTTGGCCGCTCCTTCCAGGATGCGCCAGAGCTTAAAGCGCCCTATTGTGCAGTGAAGGTCACCGGCGCGCTGTTTCATACCCAGGGCGGCCTGGTGGTCGATACATCCGCGCGGGTGATCGGCGAAAATGGCAACCCCTTGCCCAATCTCTATGCTGCGGGCGGCGCCGCATGTGGCGTTTCTGGCAATGAGGCTGCCGGTTATCTCTCTGGCAACGGCCTGCTCACAGCCGTCGGCCTAGGGTTTGTTGCCGGCCGCAGCGTCGTGCGCGACAAGCATCAGGATTGATAAAGGCAATTATCCGCCCTTATATATTTGGAAGAGGGCCTTGACTGACAATCGTCGGACTGGCCAGTATTTCAGTTCCAATCTGATGTCCATCAACGAGCCATTCGAGTGGTGCTAGGTCGTGTTGACAAAGTGCCTTCTCAAATCATCTAACGTCTGATTCAAGGCTGCCTTTTAGGAGGCAGAGATGGCGCGTGGAGACCTAACCGACGCGGAATGGCGTATCGTGGAACCACTTCTTCCCGCAGAGCGAGGGCGTAAGTCCCGTCCTTCCCATGATAACCGCCAGTTCATAAACGGCATGTTGAACGTCCTTCGAGTGGGCTGCCCGTGGCGTGATATGCATGAGCGATACGGAAAGTGGAACTCCGTCTATGTCCGGTTCCGTCGCTGGGCCGAGCAAGGGGTATGGGATGCACTCCTGGAAACGCTTGTCGAACTCGGCCTCACGGATGATTGGCAGCATATGCTGGACAGCACCACAGTTCGCGGCCATTCGCAGGCAGCGGGCGCTAAAGGGGGACTCATAAGGAGGCTTTTGGTCGATCACGCGGCGGCTTTACGACAAAAATCCATGCCCGGGCAGACGGTCAGGGACGCCCTCTTGGCTTTGTCCTGACGGGTGGCGAGACTTCCGATTATGTTGCTGTTCCCGATCTTCTCGCAATGCCAGTGAACAGGCCGCGTCGTCTCCTCGCGGACAAGGGATATGATGCCGACAGCATCCGCCAGGAGCTTCTATTTCACGGCACACGCCCGGTTATCCCGCCTCGAGCAGCCCGCAAGAACCCACCGGCTTGCGACTATCATGCTTATAGGGATCGCAATCGCATCGAGCGGATGTTCAACCGGATCAAACAATTTCGCCGGATCGCCACCCGCTACGACAAAACCAAAACATCATATGCGGCGTTTCTAGCTTTGGCTGCCGCAAAAATCTGGCTCCCATACTTTCTCGACAAGCTATAGATCGTTAAGCCGCCTATTTAGGAAGAGAGGGCTGATGCCGACTTTCACTTACCGAATTGAATACCGTGGGCACACCAAGTCCGTCCGTATTCGCAAGAGCAATCCCAAGGGCTGGATTGGCCAAGTTGTCCAGGAGGCGTTTCCAGGTTTCGAAGTGACCGAACCGAGTCTATTTGGCAAGATAATCCGGGCTGAACTTGCCCCTGACAAAACGCATGCGGGTAAATGGCGACTTCAATGCAATGATGAGGGTTCGGGATTCAGCCTCAGTGTTGTGGAAACAAAAGACTGATAACGAAGCATTGGCTGAGATCGACTTTGTCAACACGACCTAGACCGAAACGGAGCATCATCGCCAGCGGCGATCATATCCGGCATTTAGGCTAAGCCTGCTGCTGTTCGGCCGCTGCAACCAATCTTCAAAGATTAGGTTGCAAGCATGATCGCGGATGATGGAATGGTATTTACAAACCGCCCTGTATCCCTAAAACCTAAGGGTGCTTCAAGTGCGGAGATAATATTGACTAACGCTGACTACTCCATCACGCGACTTCGGTCGATCGCCAAACGTTTCGAGCAAAATCTAGCTGAGCTGGAGGAATATTCGGAGGGCTTTCCGTATCATTATGTCAAAAAGGGTGATGCGATGGAGAAACCCGAACTCCTTCGCAATCTTGCCACCAATGCAAAAACCATCATCGATATTGGTATCAATCATGGAACCCCAGCTCTTTACAGAGCCTTCGCTGACCGTCCGTTTGTTTTGATTGATCCCGCCAAAAATGCAGAAGAAAAAGCTCGACATAAGCCGAGGGAATACGTTTTTGTAAATAAAGCGGTCGGAGAAAAGAAAGATACTCTTACTCTGCATGAAAACTCCGGTAAGACTTCATTGTTGAAGCCTACAGGTGAGTTCAAGACTTGGGACATCTTGGACGAATATGAGGTAGAAGTCGATCGCCTTGATACAATCATCAAAGACTTGGGCGTCGAGGGGCCTTTCGGCGTAAAGATGGATATTCAAGGTTTCGAACTGCCGGCCATTCGAGGCATGACAGGGATCATGGACCAGGTCGATTTCCTGGTTTGCGAAGTTCAGGTTCGAAGGACATCAGAAGGCGTTTATCAGTTTTCTGACCTGATTGTGGAAATGCACAAGCATGACTTCGTATTCTATAATTTTATGAATCAATGGAAGCCAACAGCTCGGTTCTACGACGTGGTCTTCCTGCGGCGAAGCAATTCAAAGTTTGATCAAATAGATGATCGGTGACATATTTTAGAGCGGTTCCCTGTCTGACTGAATCGAATGGCTTTGCAAATCGCTCTGGTTCTGATTCAAGCTATCTGCCGATGGAGGTCGGCAGATATGTCGAAAGCCCTTTCCGTTGATCTTCGCATACGCGTGCTTGCCGCCGTTGACGGCGGCGCTTCACATAGGGAGGCTGCCGAGCGTT
>NZ_JAHYCB010000021.1 GCF_019430945.1 Neorhizobium populisoli
ACGACACCGAGTTTGCGTGCAAGGGCAACCTTCGCGCGCTTCATTCCGCGACGCCTGGCCACATCGAGCGCCCAGCGCTTCAGACTGGAAAAGCGCGTGGCCCGCGTCAGCATTATGTGCGCGGACTCGAACAATGCGGTTCTCACCATCGCGTCGCCGACCTTGCTGACGCCGCCATCGCGATCAGTTTCGCCGGATTGATATTTCTTCGGCGTCAGCCCGAAGTAGGCACCCACGGTGCTGGACTTTTGGAACCGGGCAGGATCATCGACGGCAGAGCGATAGGTCAGCGCAACCAGGGCACCGACACCTGGCGCACTCATCAGCCGTTGGCAAACCTTGTCAGCGCGGGCGATCCTGAGCATCTCGCGGTGCAGCTTCGTAAATTCGCTCCACAACACTGCTCGCGCCGTCAGCATCGCGTCAATCACCGTCGACAATGTCGCATGCCCTGCAATCAGTTCGCGGATGCGCACCTCAAAACGCCCTCGGCTCACTTCGCCGACCTTTAGTCCATAGCCGCGCAGGATACCCCGTATGCTGAGCTCGACGTCGAGCAGCTTGGACTGCAGAAGCTTGCGACCCACCAACAGAGCCCGAGTGTCCTGCGCCGGCGACGATTTCGCGTGGACCGGACGATACCATCCCATGCGCAGAAGTTGCGCGATCCCCCGTGCATCCTTGCGATCTGTCTTCACCGTCATCGCCGAAAGCGCCGCCTTCACATGTCGTGTTTCCAGCAAAACCACCTCATGACCCGCAGCAGCGAGAGCCGCGTATAGCCATTGGGACAAAGGCCCCGCTTCAAGGCCGATGCGCTCTACCGGAAACTCCAGTTGAGCAAAAAACCCGACCAGGCATTCTGGCTCGCTGCCCACCTTGGCCTCGCGAACCAACTTGCCCGTCGCGTCGACCACGCACACGCTGCTCTCTTTCAGCGAGACGTCAATTCCTGCATAATACTCCATGGCTGTTCCTCTCATGATGCTTGAGGCCGATCGCTCGGACCTCGTTCAAAACATCATCATTCTGAGGGACAGCCACCTAACTGGCTACTCGTGAGACGCCGGCCCATTACGGCATCTAGGCCCAAACAGATCGAGACTATAGGCGCCGGCTGAGCTTTGCATTCTAGGCGCGTTGTAGTCGTTGCGTATCCAGAACTTGTCCCCGTCCTCATGAACATCGGCATACGCGCAACGCGATACTCCAAGTTTTTGCCCTAGCATTTCCGTTGCGATCCTCATTGCTTCATAGGCATCGGCGCAAGCGAAAAGGCGCTCCTCAAGGGCGCGGAAGAAATGCAGACGTTCTGCACTTTCCCGCAGCGCAAGCTCGGTGGCGCGCAAGGTCTCGATGATCGCTTGCTGGTCCCGAGCAATTTGATCACGTGCTTCGGCTTCGCCGCGCATCTTCATCAGTTCGGTGACGTCTTCAAGCCGATGAATGATATACTCAACCGCACCTTCTTCACCGAGCACGGGCGTGTTGATAGGTGTCCACCACCGCTGCACGAATTGCCCGGTTGGATCCCTCAAATCGTAACGCTGAACCGTCATCGCGTCGGCCGATCTGGTCTTCATCACCCGTTCGAGCGACGCAGTGAGATTGGCAACCCCATCTGCTTGCGGGTCGTCGGGATCGTCAGGAAAGACATCGAAAAGTGGCCTGCCGATCTGGTGATCGCGGGAGGTACCAGTCACGCGAAGCCGGGCCTCATTTGCTGCAATGATCGTCCAGTTCGGCGGAGCAAGAACGAGCAATGGTGTCGGCGATGCATCAAAAAGCGCCTGGAATGGGATGTCGTTGCGCGGCCCACTTGCTACCATATCTTTTACATCCCAATGCGATGCCCGGTCCCATATAGCCTCCGTCGGCCGTATGTGAAAATACTTACCGAACCCCGTCTCTCGCACGACACCGCCTGCACGTATCGGGAAGCAATGCGCTCCTCGCAAATGCCGCAGCCGTCTGCGTTCATTCACGCGAGCGAACCCATGACAAGACATGCATACGATACGTCGATTCCGCGTGTCTCCAGCTCTGATTGCATAATTTCCAACGGGGTGCGGCGTTTTTAAGTCCCGTTCGTCCCGTCGGTTCTCTATACCGGGGGACAGAGCATCCGAGCGACCCAAGTCCCTCCTCGCATACCTATGACAGAAACACTGGCCGGTCGAAGCGACGGATCAAGGCGTACAGCATTGCGGTCGAATCTGGGACTTTCCCTATCTCAGCCGGCTGAAGCCGCCCTGCCAATCCGCGGTCTTGAGGGTTGCGGACCTAAGACCCAGTAGTTGATGCGTATCGCATCATCCTCGGCTGCCGGTGATCGAGACTACTCAGTCCAGTCTTCCACCCGCAAGCCGGGCACGCGGTCAAATTCCCGGCGATTATTGGTAACCATAATCAGCCCACGCGACCGGGCGTGTCCAGCAATTAGCTGATCATATGGACCTATTGGAGTTCCATTGCGCGCCAGTTCGGCCCTCAATTGCCCACTATGGCTTGCAGCCGGTTCATCGTAACATAGTACTTCGAGGCGAGCCGCGAAGCTCTCCACAACGGGAAGGTTCTTTTCAGGACTTGCTGACTTTTCAGCTCCGTAAATCAGTTCCATAAAGCTAACTGAGCTGATGCACAGTTGATCATGGAAACGATTGAATGCGTCGCGCACTTGCTGCGGCCGGTTCTTGATCGTAAAAATGCAAATGTTGGTATCCAGCATGTACTTGAGCATTACAATGCCTCGCGTTCCTGTGAAGCAGGCTGATCACGTTCGCTCATGAAGTCAGCTGTCGCCGCCGCTCCTTCAAACCAACTGTCCCAAATCTCGCCAGCAGGTGCGATGATCCGCGTGCGTCCCACTGCAACAATGTCGACGCGCTTTACATCATCGGGCAAAGCGACCGCCTTTGGCAGACGGATTGCTTGGCTTCGATTGCTCTGGAACACCGCTCCCTGCTCCATCTGCATAACTCCACTTAAAATCAAACAATAACGTAGCTTGTTACCTAGCTCTCTGGTTGGGATATGTCAATGGGATATACATCAGGGTGGGTCCTTCTTCGCAGAACATCATTCAGCGCTAACACCGATAGCCTTCGCCTTGATGGAAGTCGAACCGCCGACCCGGTAATTCTCGGCACCAAATCAGCCACTGGGTTGAAAAAGCGTTTGCTGCCCGATAACCACTGAGATGCCAATCCGCCGTGATCTGATTATCGATCGAAAACCATGCGGAGAAGTTATTTTTGTCGATGCAAATGGAAGTTGGAGCGCCAATTGAGAATTCAAACGATGCCAAACTCAGCGTGACGATTTGCGGGCATAGATTGACAGCTTCTGAACCCCGGACAAACCTAGCAAATCTGCGAGTAGACGAAAGCAGAGCTTTGGCTTACCGCTTGGCAATGAAAACGTCTCGTGATCATATCCCCCCTCACAAACAGCGTGAGCTGGACCGCGTGCTGGAGATTATCCACGAGGAGTTTGAGGACGCTTTGAAGGAGGGCACAGCCCAGTTCAAGAAGCGCGGCCGCATCCTGAAGATCATCCTATTCGGTTCCTACGCCAAGGGTGGATGGGTTGATGAGCCCTTCACTATGAAGGGTTATCGTTCGGACTTCGACCTCCTGATTATCGTTAACGACCGCCGGCTCTGCGATTTCGCGACGTACTGGTACAAGACAGCTGACCGGTTAGTTCGCGAGAAATCGATCGAAACGCCTGTAAGTTTTATTGTCCACTCAAGGCGCGAAGTGAACACCCACCTGAAAGAAGGACAATACTTCTTCTCCGACATCCAAAAAGAAGGCGTTATCCTCTACCAGCTCGTCCTGCAGCTGGATCAGTCTATCGCGCAGCTCACGATCAGGACTTCGCCTGATCCCGCAGCCGGACTGTCGCTGTTTGAAGCGCGTCTGATTGCGCTCGCTAAGTCCCACCGGTTGTCTTCGGGTACCGATGGCGCACCGAGTGACCTGCGGTCGCTGCTTCTTGATCTGTTGGGAGCTTACGGGCTTGAGCGCGTGGATCTTTCCGGCCCGTCGACCCGGCCTGACGAAAATCTGGCGCCACGGATTGGCCTTGTGATTCATGAGCTTGCGACCAATGCTGCGAAGTATGGAGCGTTCTCCGTTAGCGGCGGAAAGGTTCCGTCAGTTGGCGAAACGTCGATGGCGCGACCGAACTTACCTGGCTGGAAACCGCTGGGCCCGCTGTCTTTCCGCCTACCAAAAACGGTTTCGGCAGCAAGCTCTTTCCCGCAGCGGTACCTGTCGGGATCGGAAAGGCAGACGTCGTCTACGCGCCTCAGGCGGTGCAAGCCTACCTGCGTTTCTAAGACAGGACACTTCCTTCACACAGGACGTCACTGGCTTACGCTTCATCAACTGACCCCGAATTCTGGTGGCGTTAGTGGGAACGACGTTCTGCCTGAGCGGTTGAGCGCCGCGGATTGGAGAGAACCGGATGAATATGTGGATCGGCGGTGTTATCCTGATGCAGCTGTTTGCCGGCAGCTGCCTGATCTACCTCGGCGCCCGGCACGGGTTATGATTGGCTACCACGCATTCGCCGAATGCGTTCGACAAGGTGCTGCGGATGGTAGGGATGATCGAGCGGGCCATCGTCGCAAAGATCGCCGGCCAGCTTTGCAGTCTTCTCGACGGAGTGGGTCAGGAAGACGCGGACTCCGGGCCTTTGCTGGCGTACAATGCTGGAAAGCTCGAAACCACTTGCGTCGCGCAGGTTGACGTCTGTCACAACGATCGTCACCTCAAACCGCGCCAGAGCTTGCCGCGCCTCGGCGGTATTGGTTGCCTCTATAACGCGATAGCCGCAGTCCCGCAGGTATCGCGCCACCGTCGATCGCTGCAGAGCATCCCCCTCCACAAGGAGGATCGTCTCTGACCCTTCAGTCTCCATAGCCCGCCTTCCCTATCAAATGCTTGATCCTGGCGCCGAGGTCCCAGACCGGCTTACGGAGCACCAGATCGAACAGTTCCGGTTCGGAAGGTCGGGGCTCGCTGGACACAAGGACGATTCCAGTCTTCGTCGTCAGATTGCGCACGAACTTGGCCAAGCCCACGCCATCGGTACGACCCGGCATATTGAGGTCCGTGATTACCAGATTGAAGCTGACATGAAACTTCAGCAGTTCCATCCCTTCATCAGCGGATGAAACCTCAACAACCTCGAAGCCTTGCGATCGCAGGCTGTCTGCAAAGTCTAAACGGATCAAAAAGTCGTCTTCGGCCAAAAGCACCCGGATCGGCGGATCTTTCCCGTCCGGCATGCCATCGAAATTCGCTGGATACATACCGCTCTCCCAACCCACTGAGGGCGGCTGTTAATGTACCAGAAGCGAATTGGTTCCGTTGCGGCTAACATCCTCAGAGAGACAAAATATCAGAGCGACTGTAGGGTTCTCAGTAGTTTCAGCGCGCTGTCGCCCTTCAGCCTGTAATAAACAGTCTGGGCCGTTCGCTGCCGTTCGACGACCTGGCCGTCGCGCAGAATCTTCAGGTGTTGCGATGTCGCGGACTGGCTCAACCCAAGCGCCATTGCGATTGCACCGACGTCCAGCTGGCCTTCTGCCAGCATCGACACGATCATGTAACGTTTGGCATTGGCCAGGCTGTGGAGCAGCACAGCCGCCTTGCTGACGTCGAGTCCGAATTTCATGTTTTTCCACCTTGATCGTTACCGACTGACAGCGTGCCTGCTTATAGCAGGCCGTGGCCGTCTAATTCGTCGGCGAATAGCTGAAAGGCCGTGTCGCGCAATGCGCGTGATGACGAGGGAATGGTGGACCAGATCATCTTTCCCTGAATAGCCCGGGCGATCTGGAAGCGGATAAAGGTGCGGCCAAGTGCCGGGATGCGAACGAGAAGGCGGTAAGCATGCCCCTCGCGGCTCTTTTCGTGACATGTGATCTGCAGTTCGCCCCCTTGGTATCTGACTCTACAGGTTTGCATTGGGCGGGCGTTGAGGTAAATCATATCTTGGCGAGTTTCATATGGTTGGCAACGAAGAGATGGATCACTCTCGCCCGTTCGCGAGCGAGATGCTCTTGGCGAGAGGTCGTTAGCACAAACTGCCTGCACGTAGGCAAATGCCACGATGACAATAAGACCTCACACGTTAGCGGTTATCGCCGACTTGGTCGCGGTTCTATCATCAGCCCTTCCAGCGTCAGTGGTTGCCGCGCTCGATGTTCGTGCAGTTCGACCATCGCCCGGCGCGTCGCGACGCAACATGATTGGTGCCAGCAATCCATTTGCTTACAAGATGCGTAGCGGTTGCAAATGGAGTTGAAAAATGCAAACCGCCCAAACCCCTTCCCTTCCCGACTCTGATGGTTTCTTTGGCGAATTCGGTGGGCGCTTCGTCGCTGAAACTCTCATGCCGCTGCTGATTGAGGTGAACCAGGAATGGCAGAGAGCCAAGAACGACGATCTCTTTTGGGAGGAGCTCGACGTATTTTCGCGCTCATATGTCGGCCGGCCCAGTCCGCTCTATTTCGCCGAACGCCTGACGGAGCGCCTCGCAGGCGCGCGCATATACCTGAAGCGAGATGAGCTCAATCATACCGGTTCGCATAAGATCAACAATTGCATGGGTCAGATACTGATAGCGCGGAGGATGGGAAAGCGCCGGATTATCGCCGAGACCGGCGCCGGCCAACACGGCGTCGCTACCGCCACTGTGGCGGCGCGTTTTGGTCTGCAGTGCGTTATTTATATGGGCGCGAAAGATATAGAACGGCAGGCGCCGAACGTATTTCGAATGAAACTGCTGGGCGCCGAGGTAAGACCGGTGACGTCCGGCAATGGTACATTGAAGGACGCCATGAACGAGGCGCTGCGCGATTGGGTTTCCAATGTCGATGACACATACTACCTTATCGGAACCGTTGCTGGTCCCCATCCTTATCCAGAGATGGTGAGGACCTTGCAGTCGGTGATTGGCAAAGAGGCGCGCAGCCAAATAAGCGAGCGAGAAGGCCGTCTCCCCAACCTGTTGGTTGCTGCCGTCGGCGGCGGTTCCAACGCGATCGGACTGTTTCACCCGTTTCTCTTTGACGTCGGCGTCAAGATGATAGGGGTGGAGCCGGCTGGAAAGGGTCTGGACACTTTGGAGCATTGTGCGTCGTTGACTAAAGGCCGCTCCGGCATCCTGCACGGCAATCGCACATATCTGCTACAAGACGCCGACGGGCAGATCGCCGAGGGTCACTCGATCTCTGCGGGCCTCGATTATCCCGGCGTTGGTCCAGAACATGCGTGGCTTAAAGAAAGCGGACGTGTCACTTATTCGTCCGCCACTGATGCCGAGGCGCTAGAAGCATTTCAGTTGTTGTCAACTGAAGAAGGGATCATCCCTGCTCTTGAACCGTCGCATGCCATCGCAGAAGTCATTAAGATTGCTCCTCGCATGTCGTCCGATGAGATTATCATCGTCAATCTTTGTGGCCGCGGTGACAAAGACATTTTCACCGTCGCTGACTTGATCAATCTCTGAGTTCAGTAGATGCCAAAAAATTTATTCTGCCTCTCGAAGAATGTTGGTCTATGGCATTGCGAAGTCGCACATTGATCCATGGTCGCATACGTATTGACCGGCATGAACCTGAGAGCATTCCTATCAGCGTCAAGACGTGTCACAACGAACTGCCGGCAGCATTGCTGCCGCGCAACCGTTCGAAGCGTGCCCGTGGGAAGCATGACCCTGGAATGACTCAACCGGACAACAACAACGTCAGTGCAACGGATATCTCGCAGGTCGAGATGATGCGGCTTCTGGTGATCGTCGGACAGGAGCGCAAGGTGGAAGCCTTCGAACTGCTCTTCCGCCATTATTCGCCGCGCATACGATCCTTCATGACGGTGAAGACAAAGGATCGGCAGGTTGCCGAGGAACTGATGCAGGAAACCATGGTCGCCGTCTGGAACAAGGCGGCACAATTCGACCCGGCGCGCGGCAATGTCTCGGCCTGGATCTTCACGATTGCCCGCAACATTCGCATCGACGCCCATCGCCGCAAACGGCCGGTCTTCGAGATCGATGATCCGGCTTTCGTGCCGGATAACACGCCTTCGGCTGACGTGGAATTCGAACAAGCACAAGATGCCGGCCTGTTGCGGCAGGCGATGGAAACTCTTCCAGCTGATCAGTTCGACGTATTGAAGCGCGCCTTTTTCGACGACGTCTCCCATTCGGTGATCGCACGGGAACTCGGCCTACCGCTCGGCACCGTCAAGTCGCGCATTCGTCTCGCTTTCGAGAAACTGCGCAGCGCATTGGAGGGCCGTCGATGAACATCAAACGTCACCTCAGCGACGCATTCCTGCTGGACTATGCCGGCGGCAATCTCTCCGAAGGCTGGAGCCTTGCGGTTGCCACCCATCTGGCGCTCTGCCCCACCTGCCGCCGCCAACTCGAGGCAATGGAGGGTGCGGCCGGTGCGCTGCTTGAAAAGATGCCGGTTGAGGCAAATGCCACAGACGATTCCTGGGAGCGGATGAAGGCTCGCCTCGGCGGTCTGCAGGCGATCGAGATCAAGCCCGAACCGCCGCGCGAGCCGGTCAAACCCGGCATCCTGCCGGAACCGCTGCGATCTTATGTGGGCGGCGACCTTCCCGACCTGAAATGGCGCGCCCTCGGTCGCGGCGCCTACCAGATCCTGATCGATACCGGCGACCGCGATACGCAGGTCCGCCTGCTGCGCATTCCTGCCGGCAAACCGGTACCGGAGCACACGCATGAAGGTTGCGAGCTGACGCTGGTTCTGGCCGGCAGCTTCCGCGACGGCGAAGACCTCTTCGCTCGGGGCGATATCGAGGAAGCGGACGACACGCTGCTGCATCAGCCAATCGCGACCGAGGGCGAAGATTGCATCTGTCTCGCGGTGACCGAAGCACCGCTGAAGTTCACCAGCTGGATCGTGCGTCTGATGCAGCCGATCCTCAAGATCTGAGACCGCCGTGTGTGCGCACGCCGTCGCCTATGTTTCGACCACCATAGTATTTCTCCGCATCGGTTCCATCGAACTTTGCAGACCCGGCTCGACCGGACGAACCCTATGGTTGCCGCGCTGTGAATTGGTAGAAGCCCCTCCCACGCTCTAAATCGGAGGGCAAAACTTGGAGGCCGCCGCTCTCTGGCCATTACCTTCGCGAGACTTTGCTTTCCGCTGGAGCCTAGACGACGGGGCGTTACCATGGTAGCTGCAAGCCGGATTCTTGCCGGAGGACCCGCACTCGCGATTTAAGGGAGTGCAGACAACGTCCCGTGAGCCATTAACTGAATGTCCACAAGGCTCGCGAGTTTGGTCAGTTTGGCAAGTTCGCTTTCCGTCGCCTTTCGCGGCTCTCGCCCGATGACACAGAGCGCACCAACTCCATTCATAAGCTTGATGCCTGCATAAAATCGAATGCGGGGGCCGGAGTTGACGAGGGGATTCTGCTGAAACCGACTGTCCTTGGTTGCGTCTTCCACAACCATGAGGTTCGGGTTTTCGATCGTATAGGCACAGAACGATTGGCTGCGGGGTGTTTCCTTCGTATCGAGACCTACAATCGTCTTGAACCACTGACGATCTCGATCAACGAGGCTGACAGCTGCGATACTGGCGCCCGGAAACAAGGTCAGCGCCTGTTCCGCCAGCTCGCGAAACTTACGGTCCTCGGGGGTGTCCAGTATTGCAAGCTCTTGAACTCGCTTCAGTCTCTGCGCTTCCTGATCCGCGTCCATTATATTCGTCCTTTTATCCGCTCTCTCAAATCGCGGTTCGGTTTATCAAGCCTGAAGCCGTTGCGTGAATCGAAGTGACAAGTACGATCACCGCACCGCGCTTCTCAGTGGTACAATAACCGACTGTGGAACCCTGCGGCGGTCTCGATCTGCCGAGCCACATTGCGCTTCTACATCCTCAGTTCCCACCCGAAACTCATTGATCATTGAGGACAATTCCGCTGCTGCGTTACGCAGCCGATCGGCAGCATCTGTGGCCTTGCTGAGCATTGCGGCATTCATCTGCGTGACCTGGTCCATGTGATTAACGGCAACATTGACTTCAGCCAGGCCGGTTGCCTGTTCCTGCGATGAGCGGGCCATCTCGGAAAGCACCAAGTCGATCTCTCCAACTTTGGCGGTGACCGCTTCAAGGGCTTCAGCAACCTCGCCCACCAGTTTGACCCCGCGCTTCACCTGATCAGAGCTTGAGGAAATCAGCGTTTTGATCTCTTTGGCCGCTTTCGCAGACCTCTGAGCGAGTTCACGTACTTCCTGTGCCACCACGGCAAAGCCCTTCCCGGCCTCGCCCGCGCGTGCGGCCTCGACGCCGGCATTCAGTGCAAGAAGGTTAGTTTGGAAGGCGATTTCGTCGATAACGCCGATAATCTGAGAGATTTGCCTGGAGCTGCCGTCGATTTCGCCCATGACAGCGGCTGTTTGCTGCATGACCACTCCGGAACGCTCCGTACCGCTTCTGGCACCAGAGGCAGCAAGAGCGGCCGCCAGTGCCCCCTCGGCGCTCCGCTTGACTGTGGCAGTAATCTGATCGAGCGCCGCGGCCGTTTCCTCCAGGCTTGCGGCCTGCTGTTCAATACGGCGAGACATGTCATCGGAAGACTGTGAAATCTCAGCGGTACCAGAGGCCATTACTGACGAGCTGGTTACGACTTTTCGAACCGTCGCCTGGAGGCGCTCGACTGAGGTATTGTAATCCAGCCGTAACGGCTCGAACGCGGGCTCGAACTGTTGATTGAGGCGATATTCGAGGTTATTGTCGGCCAGCGCGGCGATGCCGATAGCGACTTCGGATATTGCACGCACGCGGCCGGTTATGTCGGTGGCGAACTTGACAACCGAAGTGACCTCCCCGTTGTGGTCAAAAATGGGATTATAAGAGGCCTGAATCCAGATTTCACGCTTACCCTTTGCGAAGCGTCGAAACTCTGCCACGACAAACTCTCCAGAACGCAGCCTTTGCCAGAACGCGCGATACTCGTCAGACATTGACAGTTCGTCATCAACGAACATCCGGTGATGTCTGCCCTTTATTTCTTCCAGCCGATATCCCAGCAGTGAGAGGAAATTGTCATTGGCGTCGATAATCTCACCTGTCGGTGTGAACTCTATGACGCCTTGCACCCTGGAGACCGCTGCCAGCTTTGCCTCAAAGGCGGCGTTCCTACGATGGCTCTCGGTGGTATCGGTGGCAACCTTTACAACCCGGGTGACCTTACCGCGAGAGTTGATTATCGGATTATAAGAAGCCTGGATCCAGATAGCTCGTCCGCCCTTGGCCAGGCGTCGATATTCTTTCTGGTCATAATCGCCCTTGCGGAGGTTTGCCCAAAATTCGTTGTATTCGTCGGACTTTGCGTAGTCAGCATCCACAAACATGCTGTGGTGCTTCCCGACTATCTCGGATGGGATGTATCCCATCGCCTTGCAGAAGCAGTCATTTGCCCAAAGTATTGTCCCGTCGGGGGCGAATTCAATGATCGCGAGTGATTTGTCGAGGGCATTCAGCAAGGCAGCGGCCTTGCCATTAAACAAGCTGAACGAGCTTTGCATCCGATTATTTGCCCTAATTGTTTTCATTGCCGACGGCGAAAGTCCGACGCTAGACTTTTATTGTTGAGAAGGAATTAAGAGGACTTATCGGACGTCTTTCTCTCTATAGAGAAAGGGCCCAAATCATCGAGCAAAACAGCGACATTCACGTCGAGGAAACCTCAGCGGCATCTCTCAGCACGGCGGCTGGGCGTGATGTTTCCGCGCCGCAGATGTCGACGGCTAACGCCCTCCCCTCTCCCGCCGACGCCAATCATACGCCAGGGCATCTGAAAGATCTGACCGATCGGGCGCGGTTATGTTGAAGCCCGCGAGTTCCGCCAACACCCGCAAGGCCTATGCCGCCGACTGGAAGCATTTTTCCGCCTGGTGTCGGCGGTCCGGCCTCGCTCCCCTCCCCCCACATCCACAGACAGTCGGGCTTTACATCACGGCCTGCGCGTCCGGAGCCGCTGAGCGTGGCATAAAGGCAAACGCGGTGTCGACGATTCACATCGCCACCGTGCTTTCCGGCATCCGCAACAGCCACGCTCGCCCGCCGGTGCAGAAAGAAGCGGTCATGGCAGAAGACATTATCGCCATGCTCGAGACGCTCGACCGCGGCACACTGCGCTGGCTGCGCGACCGGGCAATGCTGCTGATCGGTTATGCGGGCGGTTTGCGCCGATCGGAGATTGTCGGTCTCGATCTGAAACCGGATCAGACCGATGACGGCCGCGGTTGGATCGAGATCTTAGATCAGGGCATGCTTATCACCCTGCGCGGCAAAACCGGATGGCGAGAGGTCGAGGTCGGCCGCGGCTCGGCCGATGCGACCTGCCCGGTTGCTGCAATCGAGACCTGGATCAAGTTCGCCAAGCTGGCTCATGGCCCCCTGTTTCGTCGGGTGACGGGGCAAGGAAAAGCTGTCGGTTCCGAGCGCCTGAACGACAAGGAGGTGGCGCGGTTGGTGAAACGAGCGGCGATGGCTGCAGGCGTTCGGGGCGATCTCGGTGAGATCGAGGGGGCTTTGAAGTTTTCCGGCCATTCGCTTCGTGCAGGTCTCGCCTCGTCCGCAGAGGTCGGTGAGCGCTATGTTCAGAAGCAGCTCGGCCATGTCTCGGCGGAGATGACCCGCCGGTATCAGCGGCGACGTGATCGCTTCCGGATCAACTTAACCAAAGCTGCCGGTCTATAACGCCCTGGAGCAGGTCGCGAAACTACATCAATCGACGCTTCAAATCCCATGGCAAGAGTAACGCACGTCAAACGCGGACGGCTTACGTGTTCCATTTTAGAAAGACCTGATCCGCTTTTCCCTTTCGCGGTGGCTCACTTAACGAAGCCCAACGCGCTGGCCAGACGAGATTAGCCTCGACGTGACTGAATCTGGCTGTAACGCAAAGGTGGATACAGTCGAGCGCAAATCGACACAGCCGGCCCTCGCAACGATGGCAGCCGAATAATAACGACGGTGAGCTTATCATTTCGTTGAATGGAATGGTGGAAGTAGATGATCGACAAAGCATCGCGATCCATTACAAGGCGGCTGATAGCAAGCTGTCCATGAGTACAATTGCTGATGACCAAAACTGCCTGTTCCGGCGATGCAAATGAGGGGTGTCGCTGCCTAGTTGCAGGACGCATTCAGGCGAGCAGGTTCTATCGTCAATTAGGACAGCGTAAAATTGCACTCCTTCGCTCGATATACGACAGAAATGAGAAAGCGGTATGAATGGACAGGTTACGCTGAACATAAATGGGAGCGATCATCATGTAGACGTTCCTTCCACCTTGCCTTTGCTGGATCTGTTGCGTAATCATTTGGGGCTGAAGGGAAGCCGGTATGGATGTGGCCTTGAGCAATGCGGGGCCTGTATGGTCTTGCTTGACGGAGAGGCAGCATATTCCTGCAGTCGTGAAGTCAGCACGGTCGTCGCCAAAAACATCATCACGGTGGAGGGCTTAGCCCATGCTGGAGAGTTGCATCCGCTACAACAGGCATTTCTGGACGAGCAGGCAGGGCAATGCGGATATTGCCTCTCCGGTATTCTAATCGCATCCAAAGCACTACTGGACCGAAATCCTAATCCGACACGAGCCGAGGTCGCCTCAGCACTCGACGCGAATCTCTGTCGCTGTGGTTCCCATCCCAGGATCCTGCGCGCAGTCCTAAGGGCCGCGGCTGCAATGCGTGACGGGGTGGCATGATGGCTGCAATTTCCAACAGCCTAAAGGATAATCCGCGTATCGACCGCTGGATCCGCTTCCTTGAAACTCGCACTGTCAGGATTGGCACAGGTAAGGTTGAGCTCGGCCAGGGAGTGTTAACGGCATTCGCTCAGATAGCTGCAGAAGAGTTAGATCTGAGAATTGATCAGATCAGCGTGATGTCCGGTAACAGTCTCGAGGGACCAGGAGAGGGTTATACCGCTTCCAGCTGGTCAATTGAGCATTCGGGGTCGGCAATACGCCTTGTCGCGGCCGAAGTTCGCGCTCGAGCTCTCATTCAAGCAGCCTTGCGCCTGAATGCGTCACCCGACGAGTTGGCAGTCGTGGAAGGCGTCTTTTTCATCAACGGTGTTGCGAGTGGCCTCGACTATTGGTCAATCGCCGCCGATCTCGACCTGACGTTGGAGGCAAGCGGCGACTTCTCACCTAAATCACCAAGCAGCTATCGTGTAGTGGGCACTTCTGCTGCAAGGATTGATCTTCCGGGAAAGCTCAAAGGATCGGGTTTCATTCAGGATATGAGCCTGCCGGGCATGCTGCATGCGCGGACCCTGCGCCAGCCTGGCCGTGGCGCAAAATTGAACTCGCTAAACGAGGCTGCCATTAGGCACAAAGCGGATGGCGATATCTGGATTGTACGCGACGAGAATTTTGCGGCGTTCGTGAGTGAAAGCGAAACGGCCGTTCGCACGGCGGCCATTGCTGCTGCGGATCACGCCGTTTGGGATGGTGCGCGAGTGCTCAGCCCGGAGTTTGCCACTGCGGAATGGCTAGCAGCGCAACCCTCCACAGACTCTGTACTGGGCGATCCTTTCGAAATGGTGGATCGTGACGCCACATCCCTCACGTTCACGCGCTCATTTCTCTCCCATGGCTCGATCGCACCCGTCCTGCGCGCTCGCACTCTACCAGGATGGCCTGCTCACAGTCTGGTCGCATGGCCAGGGCATGCATCCGTTGCGCCAGCAAATCGCGAAGACGGTCGGCTTGCCGATCGACAAGGTTGCGTGTCATCACGTGCAGGGTGCTGGCTGTTACGGCCACAATGGTGCGGACGACGCGGCGTTGGATGCCGCTCTCGTGGCACTGGCGCTTCCGGATCGGCCGATTCGCTTGATGTGGACGCGCGAAGAGGAGTTTGGTTACGAACCACTATCGTCAGCCATGACGGTCACCGTTCATACAAGCCTCGATCGCGAGGGGCGCCCTGAGGATTGGACGACCGAAGTTTGGAGCGCGACACATGGCCAGCGACCCGGCGTTGGCGGAGCTTATTTGCTGGCCGCCGAGGCATTTAAAGAGCCACCTCCCGAACGAAAGCCCTTCGATATACCGCTTGATCGCGGCGGAGGCGCGGTCCGCAACGCCATCCCACTATATGATATATCGACTAAGCGCATCAGCTATCATCTTGTCCATGATGTGCCGGTACGCACCTCCTCTTTGCGCGGACTCGGTGCGACTTTGAACGTCTTTGCAATAGAGGCGCTCATCGATGAGCTCGCCGCTCAAGCCGGGAAGGATCCGATCGAGTACCGCCTCACTATTCTGTCTGATACGCGCGCACGTGCGGTGCTTGAGAAAGTGGCCGCCATGGCCGATTGGCCATCTCGAAGAGAGGCTGGTTCCGGAAGTGGGCTGGGAGTTGGGATCGCTCGTTACAAGAATTCTTCAGCCTATGCCGCAGTTATTGCCGCGGTCGCGGTGGAAGAAGCAGTACGCGTCACCGATGTGTGGTGCGCCGTCGATGCGGGTCTAGTCATCAATCCAGAC
This sequence comes from Neorhizobium populisoli, assembly GCF_019430945.1. GTDB lineage: Bacteria > Pseudomonadota > Alphaproteobacteria > Rhizobiales > Rhizobiaceae > Neorhizobium > Neorhizobium populisoli. The sequence continues at coordinate 15,574 of NZ_JAHYCB010000021.1, forward strand.
GGCGTCATCAATCAAGTCGAGGGCAATATCATCCAGGCAATCAGTTGGGCCCTGCTCGAAGAAGTGCGTTTTGACGCGCGCGGCATCTCTACTCTCGACTGGCAGAGCTATCCAGTTATCCGATTCAGAGACATCCCCGAAATCAAGGTTGAACTCGTTGACGCGAGCCAGCATGAAGCATTGGGGGTGGGCGAATGTGCCGGCGGACCAACTGCCGCGGCAATTGGAAATGCTGTCGCTCATGCTCTGGGCATAGCATCCACCATATGCCGATGACCCGCGAGCGGATTGTGTCCGCCGCTTTGCAGGCCTAGGCACCTGACGCAGACACTATACGAGGGACGGAAATGGAGAATATTTCATCGCTTCCAAGCGGGCTCGCGGACTTGAAAGGCAAAACAGTCCTCTTCTACAGCCCAGGTGCCTGTTCACTTGCCAGCCATATTGCCTTGGAGGAGACCGGTAAGCCTTTTCGGCCAGTTGAAACATTGCTTGGGAAACAACAGCACCTGTCCGAAAACTATCTGGCCATCAATCCACGCGGGAAGGTTCCAGCGCTCGTCACCGCGGATGGCGAGGTTTTGACGGAAAACACTGCGATCTTAACTTACGTCGCGCTGAGCAATCCTGATGCCAGGCTTATTCCAACACGCATCCTCGATCAGGCGCGCTGCATCGCCCAGATGGCCTGGTTTTCGAACACACCTCATATCTTTCAGAAGGCGAAATTTCGTCCCTATCATTTTGCTGACAGGGAAGAGGTTCATGGCGACATCCGGGAGAAAGCGGCCACCAGATTTTGGGAATGCCTCATCGAAATCGACCAAATGATCGGCGACCAAACGTGGATTATGGGGCAAGATTACACGGTCGTGGATCCCTATGCATTCGTCTTCTTTGGCTGGGGAAAGAGCAACGGTTTGCCAATGGAGACGCTGTTGAATTTCAGTCGACACAAAGATCAGATGCTCGAAAGACCGGCGGTGCGAACTGTATTGGAACGGGAGCAAAACCCGCATTTCCAAACATACTTGGCGGCATTGAGGTGAGCCACCATTGTAGCCTGCTTGGCGGCGCCAAAGACTTTTGCCGGTTAGGAAATTTATTTCCGATAATCTAATGGAGCTAAAATAACAGTGCAGGTGCCGGCGGTCAGGCCTCGCTCCCCTCCTCCCGCATCCACAGACCGTCTGCTTGCTGGCGCGGCGTCAGTCGGCGGCGGAGCCACTGGCACGCGGATTTGGATTGCAGCTTTTTGTAGGTATCGGCCCAGTCGATCCCCTTGATTACGGTCGATAGCTTTTCCACGGCCTCGTCAATGTCGACGATCTCCCTTGGTTCCGCATAAAGTGAAACCATATTCAGGTCCGTTTCAAGGAGCTCGCCATTCCTGTCCACGATATACGGTCGTGAGGCGATGGCGAATCCAGGAGAGATTATCGAGCTCGGGGCAGAGGGGTTGCAGCCCCGTATTGGACAAGCCGTATGCCAGTCATTGCATAGGCAGCACAATAGTCGCCTATCAGAAGTGAGCGTCCGGCAAACGCATTTTTCGGTGTCAAGAGGTGGAAGCTATAGGTCGCGTTTCATTTCATCGGCCATGATGCGTTCGATTATTTCAGGATCGCACTGTGTGTCCATGAGGAACTCGCGGCACGACCTTCCGGCGCGGCGGCAGTGTCGCGTTAAGACGTTGGCCCGGACGGTGATCCGTCTCTTCAATCCTGATCCGGCAAGAGCAGTGCAGCGGCCCCGTCTATATCTTTTACCTCCGCATAAGGCAACCAATCCGGGTTGCCAGCTTCGCCGCACCGGTTCACCCAGATGCCGCGCAATCCTAATGCGTGGCGCGCCTTCATGTCCTAATGCATGCCTATCGCAACGTGCACCGTCTCGTCAGAGCTAACACCTAGCTCGCAATAGGCATATTCGAAGATGTCGCGCGACGGCTTGTAGGCCCCAGCCTGTTGCGCGGTGATCACGTAGTCGAACGGTTGCCTAGATCGGAGAAAATAGGCCGGCCCTTGTAGATCTCTATGCCCTGCATCGTATGGTTGCCTTGTCCATGAACGACGAGGCCGTTGTCGATCAGCTCGTGGGCAAGACGAATAGCGTAATCGGTCGGATAGTGATCCTTCCTTGGCACCGCGGACCGCCAGCACCTGGGCTTGCTTATCTTTTGGGTCCATGGCGTAGTGATAGTTGCCGGGCTTGTCGCCGAGCACATGGTCTCGCCCTGCAACTCGACTGAGTCGGGCTTGTCCTTGGGACCGGTCCTTCGCGGTACTGAGCCGGGTTTGGAGTGAAACCTCCGGCTGGTTCACGGACGCGAAAACTGTTACGCGCTGACAAGCTTCAACGCGAATGTCGCGATCTTGCGTTCAAACGCCTAAGGAGTTCGAAGCTTAAATTGGGCGGAAGCTCATCTAACATTCCAAGGGTGTCCTTCTTCGCCACGGCAGCCTCAAGAAGTAAAATCTGCGTCTCGTACGACGCCTTCATCTGCTCGTATTCTTCACGACACACCCAACGGCGTCTAAACCAACCAAGCATTATCCTGTCCCAGATATCTTCCTGAGAAGATACTTATATATCGCCAATATTAACGCCACTGCTCATCCGTAGATCGGAGTGATCAAACGCTTGTTGTGGCTAATGTGCACCAGGATCGCCGAGGAAGAGCGAAAAGTGTGCAGAGCAAACGCAGCCGCATCAGACAAGCAGGCGGCGCGGGTTGAAGTGATGAAGAGGGCATGCCGCTTGATGAAATCGCGGATCTCGACGACCGGCTCCTCCACCGCGTCAAAGACATACAACCGAATGGGACGGAGACGCGATCTCCATGCCGGGACCTTCGAGCTATCACTGGAGCCCAGTTCAGTTTTTCGCATCCAAATATGATCAGCCCTTATTAATAAGACTGCTTAACTTAACTGTAAGCCGCCAGACATTATTATCGCCACAGCTCTAGATTTAGAAAAGCCTGGCATGGACTATGAAGAAAAGCGCCTGCACGCGCTAACAAGCCTCAACCTTCTAGATACGCCGCCAAGCGAGAGTTTCGACCGCATCACCAGGATGGCGGCCCAGATTTTCCAGCTCCCGATTGCCGCAGTTTCGCTCACAGATATCGACCGGCAGTGGTTCAAGTCGAAAGTGGGGGTCGACCACAACGCCATTCCGCGAACGAAAGCCCCGTGCGCGCAAGTCGCTGATAACTGCGAACTGGTCGTCATTGAAGATTTCGAACGCGACGAACGATACTGCGACAGCCTGCTGGGGGTAAGCGGGATCCGCTTCTACGCCGGCGCCCCACTTACGACGCGTGAGGGGTACAGCCTTGGCGCCCTCTGCGTGCTGGGCACAGAACCCAGGAAGATCACACAAGCAGAGAGCACTGCCCTGCAAGACCTCGCTTCCATGGTCATGTCGCAAATCGAGCTCCAACACGCATTTGGTCGTATCGATCCGGTCAGCGGCCTGCCGAACCGAATACAGTTTACTGAGGATCTGGCGGACCTTGGCAAAGATGCGCCCGACGAGGAACGGGTCATCGTCGCTCTGGATCTCGCCCAACCCCATGAGATGGAGCGCCTCTCCGCGGTTATGGGACCTGCGGCGTGCGAACAGATTATCCAGAATGCTGCACGCTCGGTGCAAACCATCCTCGGGCGGGTGACCAAGGTCTACCACGTCTCATCCGCTCAGTTCGTCTTTCTGGTCCCGTCAGAATTCGATGCCGTCAGTTATCGTTCTTCGCTCTTAAACCTGCTGGAGTCGGAAATCGTCGGTCCTGAGCTTAAATACGCCGTCACGCCAATTTGCGCGATGACGGCGTTTAGTCCCCTCTCGACCAGTCCCGGTGACTGTCTGAGGTCAGTCGCGAGCGCTGTGCAGGAGACCCGAGCGACCGAGAAATCGGTGGGGTATTTTTCCGACAGCCATGATCTGGATTTTCGCAGGAAGTTTCGCCTCCTCAACGATTTCGCCGCCGCACTGCGCGATACCAGCCAGTTACGCATCGTCTTGCAGCCGCGCGTTGATCTTGTGTCGGGTGAAATCGCGTCTGCCGAAGTGCTGCTCAGGTGGCGACATCCCGAACTCGGCGAAATATCGCCGGGTGAGTTTATCCCCGTTGTGGAAAACAGCGCGCTCGCATGGCCGATGACCTGCTGGGTTCTTCAACAGGCGTGCGCCAAGCTCGGCAAATGGCAGAGCCAGGGGATTGAAATCAAGTTGTCGGTGAATTTCGCTGCCAGCAATCTGAAGGAGGATGTACTTGGCCAAGTGCTGTCGGCGACCGCAGACGGGCAAGTGCCTTGCAGTTCACTCGAAATAGAGCTGACGGAAACGTCTCTGATGCACAACAGCGTCGAGGTTCTGGCGAAGCTTGATCAACTTGTCGAGCACGGCATAGGTCTTGCCATCGATGATTTCGGCACAGGCTACAGCAGCCTCTCCTATCTTCAGCGGCTACCTGTGAACGTCGTAAAAATCGACCGGTCGTTCATCCAGAAGCTTGGAGACGGGGCACGTGAGCAAAAGCTCGTACACTCGATGATCAAGCTGTCCCATGACATGGGCCATCGCGTTGTAGCAGAAGGCATCGAAGTTCCCGAGGCAGCAGATCTGCTTCGCGCCATGGGATGCAACGAAGGCCAAGGCTACCACTTTGCTCGTCCGCTGGAGCTTGCCGCGTTTAACGGGTTCATCGACAAACGCAGGACTGATTTGAATCTGCGAGCGATTGCTTGAACCGAACGATTCGTTGTGCGTACTCCGACAGCCCGTTATTCGATCACTTCCGGCTGTTTCCGATGAAGCTCGGCCTATCGATGGCGCTGGCCCAGACGGCGACGCTTGTTAGTCCATCGGTGATGGCCAAGGGCTAGAGACGCCAACATCACTAGATAAAGGACGGGTCTTCGTCCGTCTCGCTTTCGCCGCCTTCCGAGGCGGCCATTTCGTTTTGAACCGCCTTCCGGCTCAGCAGGCCGGCATCCTCGATGTGCTTCGATGTTAGGCAGGTCGCGCAAGGTGTCCATGCCGAAAGCGGAATGAAAGTGGGGCGTCGTCACATAGGTGTAGGGCGCGCCCGGCGTCGGGCTGCGTGGCCCGGAGCCGGTAAACCTGCGCCGCGCAAATTGCCAATGGTGTCGCGGCTGATTTCCTTGCCAAAAATCTTTGACAGCTCTCCGCGCGTCACCGGCTGGAAATATCCCACCGCCATCAGCACCATCGCCTCGAACTCGGAGAGCGCCGCCGCCCCTCCACGCGTCGGCACCGACGAGGCGCGGATCGCTTCGGCGAACCGCGGTCGGGTGCGGTGCTGCCAGCCGCCGGCAACCGGCACCAGCTCATAGGGATGATCTCGCAATTCCTCGACGAGGTGGTCGATCAGCAAATCGATACTGCAGTCTTTCCCACCACCCGCGCCAGCGTCGCGCGGCAAAGATCGCCGCCTCAACCCGCAGCATCCACTCCGCCAGCGCATCCCCGGCGGGAACTGATCGAGTTCACGATCATAAAGCTGTTCGTCCGCGACGTTTGCCTTTCGGCGCGATGATTTGGCTGCAGGAGATCCGGCCATCGTCACAACCCAAAGATCCGGAAGGATGAGCGGCCGGAGAATTCTCGCACTGCCTCGAATCTTTTTAAACGCTCGAGCAGCCGATTGGCCGCCCAACGCGACAAGTTGCTGCCGGGCTCCGAGGCGGGCAAGGCATCCTCGTTCAGCAATTTTTGGATCACCGGATCCGCACACCTGGTGCGCAACTTAACTGGGCAGTTCTCAAACTCCCTCATTGACGTTCCAAACCTCGCAAAATTTTGGATTTCCACGTCACTTTCGGCACGTCAAGGATTTCCAGCGTTACATTCTCGCAGCTTATTTCGCCTCTTCGCCATAGGGTGAGGTGATCATCGGTTTCGGGCGGACGCCCGCCCGACAGCGGTATGGTCCCACGCGGTAAGTGCATAGGGTGATCGCTAAATTCGGTTCTGGGCGCAGCGAGATATTCTGTAACATGGTCACAGCCGAAGCCTGATTTGCTCCGGCTGGCTGCAACAGTGCTGTTTGCTTATATAGCACCATAATTACTTGATGGATTTGGACCACTGCTGGAGACGCCCATATGAGAACACTGCTTCTCGCCTTGCTATTGATCGTTCCTCTGTCCCCCGCTTCCGCGGACAGCCTCTACGACAAATGCATGGACATGGCAGACGGGATTAATCCAGGCTTCGGCAAATGTGGCGGCGAATGGGTCGCGCGCGCCGATGCAAAACTGAATACGGCTTGGAAAGAGCTGATGGGTCACTTCAAAGATCGCGAGGAAGCCAAACAATATCTGTTAACCGAACAGCGGCTGTGGAATGCGTACAAGGAGAGCGGCTCCAATTTCTACAACAGCGGATTCGGCAGGGAGGGGCAGGTGATCCATTTCCCGGCTTGCCGGGCCAGGATTATCGAAAATCGGATAAATGACCTGGAAATTTATCGTTCCGATGCAGAATAGTACGTCACTCGATTCCGAGAAGCCCGCCAGTTTCATTTAAAAGTCCTTTTAGACGGTAGTCGTAGCAGTCCACGAAACAATCCCCGTCTCTCCATCGGTTCCATGATTGCCTCAGGACCTTCCGGATCGAGAATCTCGTTGTCCGCCAGCCATTGTTCCAGGCCGGAAGTCTCAGGGGTTTCGTACGGGATAAGAGTTGACCTGGTTCCCGCCCGCTCGCCGTCGCGGATTTCCCGCAATTCCTCAATGGCAGTAATAACCGACCCGGTGCGTTTGATGATGTCCGTGACATCCTGCGGGTCGGCTCCGAGGTGCTCCGCCAGTAGGTCATCCCGCAGATGAAACAGGCCGCTCGCCAAGTGCTCGTGCTCGCCCGCCTCGAAGGCAACGTCGCACTCGTTGTCGAAGCGCATTGACCGATTGTTGAAGTTCGAGGACCCTACCCGCATCGCCTTGTCATCAATAATCATCAGCTTCGAGTGGACGTAGATCGGCACGCCATTGGGGGTCACCGGATGATAAATTCGAAATCGGTTGTGTGGGTCGTGGAGACGCACTGACTCTCGCAGCCGCGCCCGTGCCGTATCCATCGCTAGCTCGCCAAGCCAATTGTCGGCTTTGACCGGGTTGATGAGCACGACCTCCGGCCCATCCTCTTCCTTGAGACGTCTGGCGAGAGCCTGCGCGACAATCCGGGACGCGAAATACTGGCTTTCAGCATAGATAATCCGCGTCGCCGACATGATCATATCGACGTAAAGCCGCTCGATCTCGGAGATGCCCTCCTGATCTCCGTAGACCGGGCTTGTGCGAGAGATCCCCAGGTTGACAGGCCCGAAGGAGATTGCGTTGGCGATCGATGGCGGATCGAGCGGGCCGTCGACCGGTCGCAACTCCTCTCCGCCTGCCGATTTCCACCTCGCGCGGCAGAGATCACCGAGTGCGCGAGCAGCGGGCCCCGAGCAGAAACTCGAAGCGTCGTGCCAAGGATTGTAGGCTGTTCCGTTCGGTCGCCTGCGGAGTGGGTCGTCATCCAGATGTCGGCGCGTATCCCATCGCCCTGCCGTAACGTCGATACCGCCACAAAAGGCGATCGCATCGTCGATAACGAGGATTTTCTGATGGTGCGAGCTCCCGACGGGATGGTTGCCGTCAAGCCGGGCGGTTATTTGGCGATGGAGTTTCCATCGCAGAAGATACGGAACGTTTGACGGTTTCGCCCAGCTCGATAAGAAGCCTGGGTTCCAGAGCAGGAGGCGGATCTCAAGGTCAGGGTTTCGCTTGGTCAGCCACAGAAGAAAATCGCCTACATGGCTGGGGCCTTCGTATTGTTCGCCCGGGCGCCCAAGGGTAATCGATGCGTCGAAATCCCAGCCCACTAGGAAAATCGACTTTTTTGCTGACGTCATAGCCGCCCGCGCAGCGGCAAAGTAAGCGTCAGCGTCTATTATGATCGAGAACTCGTCCGCCTGCTCTATCCGCCAAACATTGGTCGACGGCTGAAGCAGTTTCGGCATGAAAACGGTCCTTAGCTCAAAGCACCATAAAGCAGGCGCCAAAACCAGGTTATTGAGTATGAAACTGTATGTACGTCAAGTCTCTCACGGCGGCTTCCCTACTCAAAGAGTCGGCCGTCATCTTAGTCGTTATGCATTGGAAGAATGCGATGTTCCTTGAGAATTTCGCGTACCAGATCGGATGAAATCGGCTTTGCGATAAACTTTGCTTTTGCAGGCATATCGTCTGGCCCCGGTCGAGCCGCGCCTGAAGCGACAATCACCACGATATGCGGCCAACGGGCAGCTACAACCTCGCCAGTTCAAGCCCATCGAAAACGCCCGGCATTTGCACATCGGTGATCAGTAACTTCAGGGATGGATGCCGCCCCAGGAATGCAATGCTTCATCCGCGGTGGTGGCCTCGATCACATCGAAGCCTTCATCCGAGACGATATCGGCAGTGTTCATGCGGATAAGCGGCTCGTCGTCAACAACGAGTGCGATCGGTTCTTGCAGCTGGGAGAATTCAACTTCATTCATCGGTACAGAAGCTACGGGACGACCAAATGTTCCGCAGCCCTGCCGTCGCCTTCAAGCGTGCTGCCCAAACACCAAGCTCACAAGTGCTTTAAGTTCCGCTTGCGTCGACAGTTCGGGCGCGTGGGCGAACAGGCCTGCGGGTGCCTGATCTAAGTTTGACAGGGTCAAGAGCGATCAAGGCCGAGCGCGCCGCCTCGGCTATCGTCGAGGCGACAAAGTCTGCGCTGATATCGTCCGGCTCGATGGCTGGATAATCCTGTCCGTTTGCCGCAGGGATCAGGATGCCGACGCGCAGGCTTGGCTTAGCCCGTTTCATCCGGCGGATGGCCTGACGCGCATGCGACTTCGAACTGCCATTCAAGAAGCCGACCACCACCGTGTCGACCTGGTCAAGCGGCAACACCGCCAATTTAGCGATTTCCAGTGAAGCGTAATCAGCGGTTGGGGCAGCAGCTCCCTGGATCACCAGCACCTGACTGAGCATCGCAGCGACGACATCATCGATAGGGCCACGGCCGCCTATGCAAAGGATCGATCGGCCTTCGCCATCAGGCAGCGTGACTTCCAGCGGAAGTTCCGTGCCTCTGGGCTGCTGCTCATCAATGTGCTCCTCACCCTCCTCCTCGTCCGCGATTTCGGACAAGTTATCGATCAGGGTCCTCGCACTCGACACGAAAAGATCGATTTGCGGGTCGGTCATCACTCCACGCTGACGGTCCAACTCGCCGAGCAGCAATGCCGGCAATCCGATCCGGTCATAATAATCGACGAGATAGTTTTCCTCTAGGTATTCTTCGGCATTATCGGTCGCCTCGTTCGGATCGCCCGAGAGCAGCCGCTGGTAGAGCTTTTCCTGCGGTTCCAGCACAGGTTCATTTCCGAGCAGCACGTCGAGGAAACCGAATTGCGGCACGTAACGACCCAGAACCACCAAACATACCGTCAACGGCGTCGACAACATCAGGCCAAGCGGTCCCCACAACCAAGACCAGAATATCGCGGAAACGATGATGGCGAGCGGCGACAGGCCCGTATGTGCGCCGTAAAGCCAGGGCTCTATCACGTTGTTGCTGACCAGTTCCGTTATCAGGAAGAGCGCTGCGACCCACGCGACCAGGGACCAACCCGGTGAGATGGCAAGGGCCAGAAACAGCGGCAAAATCATACCGATCGCCGCACCGATATACGGAACGAAACGCAGCACCAGTGTCAGTAGCCCCCACAGAATGGCATTCGGGATCCCAAGAGCCCACAGCCCGACCATAATCGGCAGCGCGTACAGCGAGTTCACCACCAGCTGCATCAGCAAGTATTTGCCAACCCGTCCGCCGGCCTCCTGAAGAGCAGCGGTCGTCCTGTGAAGATCGCCCAACCCCACGAGACGGATAAAACGATCGCGCAGATCCTCGCGCTCAAGCAGCATGAATATCACCAGAACGATGACCAGGCCCGCGGTCGCAAATGGACTGATCAGAGGCAGGATCAGATTGCCAAGCGTCTGGATAGGGTCGGAACGTGTGACGATTTCGACCAGCATCGGCTCGCGCGACCGCTCAGGGACTGGCTGGTTTTTGCTATCGGCGGCGCGGTTCTGCATCTCGGCACTAACCCGTTCGACGGCCTTGGTGAGATGATCGAGCATGCCATTTCCGGCACCCGCCTGGCTGAGGGCATGAACCTTGTTAACGAGATTGCGCTGATAAGTGGGAATATTCTCCGCAAGGTTTGCGACCTGGCTCCCAACCACGAAACTAAACAGCGCAATCGCGCAGAAAGCTGAGCTAACCGCCAGAATGACCGCTGCTATCTTGGGAACAGATCGCTTGCGAAGGAATGACACGATCGGCGCGAGCGAGAACGTTAGAAGAAGCGCGAGAGCGAGTGGGACGAAGATCTCCTGCCCAACCTTCAAAAGGACAGCGACACCGATCAGGATGAGGATCGTGCGGCCCGACAATCGGCTGTGCCCTAGAGCGTCGCGCACACCATACAAATCAGGCACCGGGGACGAGGTCGGTTTTATCATCGCGGTCTCCAACCTCTGGCCGAATCTCCGCAGACTGCCTGGGAGTTGGGCGGCGTTGCGAGTCTAAGGCATCTTGAGAGGCTGGTCACGCGGTCCCGGCCTCTGCGAAGCGCACACTCCGTCATTGGTATACGGTTGCACCGGAGTATCGGACCTGCGTCCCGGGCCTCAGGCGGTGCGCAGTCGATGGCTGAGGACCGTTAGCGGCGGAACGAACGGCCTGGCGAGGAGTTCTCTGCTCACGGACCCGTGAACGCGGATCCGACACGAAAGGATGTCTCCATGAAAACCATTATTTTCGCCGCAGCGCTCGTCGGCGCATCGGCACTGTCGGCCTTTGCCCAGACAACGCCCGCCACGACGACAGACGGCAATACTCCTGCTGTTGCCACACCAGACACGAAGAATGCTACCGCTCCCGTCGAGGGCGCCAACAGCTTCACCGAAGGTCAGGCCAAGGATCGCATCGAAAAGGCTGGTTACTCCGAGGTCAAGGATCTCAAGAAGGACGACAAAGGCATCTGGATGGCGTCGGGCATGAAGGATGGTAAGGCCGTCATGATCGCCCTCGACTACCAGGGCAACGTTGTCGCCAAGTAAGCAATTCATCTCCAAGGAGGAGACACACATGAAAACTGTTACCGGACTTTTTGACGATTACACAGACGCAAGCTCTGCCGTTAGCGCGCTGGAATCCGCGGGCGTTCCGTCCAACGATATCAGCATCGTCTCCAACAACGCCGACAACCGCCACGGCGACCATTCCAATGCCGGCGAAGACGCCGGGACAGGCGCCGGTATCGGTGCGGTGGTCGGCGGCGCTGGCGGTCTCCTGACCGGCCTTGGCTTAATGGCGATCCCGGGCGTCGGCCCGGTCGTGGCGGCCGGCTGGCTTGCCGCTACAGCGGCCGGTGCTGTTGCGGGTGCCGTCGCTGGTGGTGCCGCAGGCGGTATTATTGGGGCCATGACCAGCTCCGGCGTCTCTGAAGCGGATGCTCACGTGTATGCCGAGGGCGTTCGCCGCGGCGGATCGCTGGTGACCGCCAAGGTCGACGATGCGCTCGTGCCTGAAGCCGAGGCGATCCTCAAGCGCTCGAACTGGGTCGATCCGGCCCAGCGCCGCGTTGCCTACAACGAACAGGGCTGGACCAAGTTCGATGACACGCTCGATCCCTACGGACCGGAACAGATCAAACAGGAACGCGGTCGCTACCGGCGCCCTGGCCTCTGAGCCATAAAATCACGCGCGTTCTCAAGAGCGCGCGTTTTCTTCTAACGTAACCGAGGGTCACCGGGTGCTGACCAATGTGAGGAGACCACCATGGCCAAGGAAATAAAAAACTCGACGAGCTGTTTCACGACACACTGAAAGACGTCTATTTTGCCGAAGGCAAGATTGTCGACACTCTTCCGAAGATGGAAAAGGCCGCCAAGAGCAAGGAGCTTAAGGCGGCGTTCACCAAGCATCTGGCAGAGACCAAGGTACATGGCGAACGCCTCGAGCAGGTGTTCAAGATTATCGGCGCCAAGCCGGAGAAAAAGACCTGCGATGCCATTCTCGATTACCGACGAAGCGACGAGATCATGAAGGATTACTTCCGCCACCCGGGAACCCTCGCCGCGACTGACGGCAATTTTAAGTATCGTCAGGGTCCGAAACATTGCCTTTGATGAAGGATGCGCGAGGTGGTGTGATCGTGAGGACGGCCTAGCCCGATGATCTCGAAGGAAGTATCGTTCCGACTGTTTGCTCATGATTGAGCACCTGCCTTGCTCCCTCCGTCCGCCTGCTCGTTCCGCCGATCATACTGACGCAGTCGGCATGGTGAAGGTGAACACGATCTCCTGATCGGCGGAGTTGACCATGATGGCGCCGCCATGGGCACGGGCAATCTCTGACGCGATATGCAGACCGAGTCCGAGGCCCCTGGTGGCTCTCGCGAACCTCGCCACGGAAAAACGGCTGAAAAAGACGTGCCATGGCATCGTCGGAAATAGGATCCCCGCCATTGGTGACCGAGAGCGTCAATTCCCCAGCTTCTGTCGTTGATCGTTCCTGTCCCGAAACCTTCGCATTGAGTGGCTGATTCCCCGTTTGCCCGATTTTGCTCCGAACGGGTTGGCCGGCGACGTGCAGGTCGTGTCCGATAACGCTGCGGCGGACTTTGATCTTTCCGGCATCCATGCGGCAATCAGGCTCGAGAACGGCTGGAATGGAGAGGGACTTTCGTCGCTGCCGTTCCTCAGGCACTTTTACCGGCCTGTCGTCAGTTCGAAGAGGTGGCACGATGTCGGCGAGAACCACGTGAAGGCTCTCGGCCTGCCGCGTCTGCACAGCAAGACCTTTGCCGCCGGGTGGATGCGTTGGTCGTCCGACAAAGGCATTGTTTTGCCCCCTGCCGCGCGAGAGGTCGGATTCGAGCACAACTTCTTTTTGATCGAAGCGGCTTCGGCAGGGATCGGGATCGCTGTGACGGCCTGGGCCTACGTCGAATCCGAAATCGAAACGGGAAGGCTGGTGGCACCTTGGGTGTTTTCTCCGCTACAATTCCGGTTCCACTTTATTCGGCCGAGCCGTGTCGACAATGCCGCCGCCCGTGAGTTCGGAAATTGGCTGATGGTGCAAGGACGGAGGGATCGCGCGCCTTCGGAGGTGAGTTTCCGGAGCGGTTCATAATGGCATCGAAAGCCTGCGTTACGATCCTGTCCAGCGATGCCTTACCGGCAGCTCAGATGGGAGGCAGTCAGTTGCGCGACAACAGTAAAAGGGACGATTCCCAGTTCTCGCGCCGTCACGCGGGGTCCGGTTACCAGCACCGGCACGCGCTCACGGGTATGGTCCGTACCCGGCCAAGTCGGATCGTTGCCATGGTCGGCCGTGATAATCAGCAGGTCGTCCGGGCACAGGTGCGCTGTCAGTTCCGGCAGGCGCGCGTCGAAAGCTTCGAGTGCGCGGGCATAACCGGCGACATTCCTGCGATGTCCCCAGAGGCTGTCGAATTCGATGAAATTGGCGAAGATCAGATCGCCGGGCCTGGCCTTATCGGTAAAGGCAAGCACATGGTCGAACAGCGCCATGTCGTCCTCACCTTTGGAAACATCGGAAATGCTCTTCATGGCGAAGATATCACCAATCTTGCCGACGGCGTGGACTGCGCCGCCCGACGCCACCACGCGGTCGCAGATCGTCCCGTCCGGCGGGGTGATGGCGAAATCCTTTCGGTTGGCGGTGCGGATGAAGCTACCGGGCGCCTCGCCGATAAAGGGCCTGGCAATAATGCGGCCGACATTCAGCGGATGGAAAATATCGGCGCCGATGCGGCAAGTTTCGAGCAGGAGATCGAGGCCGAAATGGACCTCATGGGCGGCGATCTGCACGACGCTGTCGGCCGACGTATAGACGATCGGCTTGCCGGTCGCGATATGTTCAAGGCCGAACCGATCGAGCACTTCGGTACCCGAAGCATGATTGTTGGCAAGGCTCCCGGGTATGCCGGCGCGGGATACCAGCTCCGCCATCAGCTCGGCGGGGAATGCCGGCTCGGTACGGGGAAAATAATGCCAGTCTCGGGTGACGGGTACGCCCGCAAGCTCCCAATGACCCGATTGGGTATCCTTGCCGGCGGAGACTTCCTGTGCCGCACCCCACCATCCGGTAGGCACGGCCGAAAGGCCGGGGGAAGCTTTACCGGAGGCGAGAGTGATCGCGGCGCCAAGCCCAAGCGCATCGAGGTTCGGAACCTTCAGCGGACCGCTCCTGCCGTCTTCCGCACGACCGGCGGCGCAGGCTTCGGCGATATGCAACAGCGTGTTGGATCCCTCGTCGCCGTAACGCGCCGCATCGGGTGCACCGCCGCAACCGACGGAATCGAGAACGCAGAGGAAAACGCGGGCCATCGCTTCGCACTCAGGAAAGCTGGAAACGGCCGAGCGAACGGCGGCGGATCAGTTCGATGACTTCGTAGAACGCCCAGCCGATCAGCGACAAGAGCATGACCATGCCGATGACGACCGCGGTATCGCTGTTTTCCTGACCCGAAGAGAGAAGATAGCCGAGGCCCTCGTTGGCACCGATCAGTTCGCCGATCACCGCCGCAGTCATCGCAAGCGTCGTCGCGACTGCCATGCCGGCAAGCACGGATGGCAGCGCAGAAGGCAGCTCGATATGCCGGAAACGCTGCCAAGGGCTGAGCCTCAGCACCGAGGCGAGATCACGAAAACTGCCTTCGCCATAGCGTAGGCCGGTCACCATTCCCTGCATCACGGGGAAGAAGGTGACGATCGCGATCAGTACGATCTTCGGGGCCGGGCCGATGCCAAGCCAGAGAAGAAGAAGCGGCGCGATCGCGATCTTCGGAGCCGTTTGTAGAAGCAGAATGAGTGGCGTGGCAAAACGCTCGATGCGGGGAGCGCGTGCGAAAACGACGCCAGCCAGGATGCCGGCGGCGGTTCCGAACACAAAGCCCGCGATGATCTCCGAGAGCGTCACCCAGATATGCCGGGTGAGCTTGGCGTTTTCGAAGAGGAAAGCGACGCGATCGAACACCTCGACCGGGCCCGGCAGCAGAAACGCCGGGACCTTGAAGATGAAAACGATCGCCGTCCACAGGACGAGGGTCGCGATCAGACCCGCTATGCCACGCAGGATCATGATTACTTACCGATCGTGGACGGATCGACGACGAAATCAGCCGCCTTCGGAGCGCTGTCGATCACCTTGTATTGCGCCAGAATGTCGGCATTCATCTGCCAGCCGGTCATATCGGCCGCGCCGAGGCCCTTTTCCTTGGTGAGCGGGCTCTGCCAGACCGACGGCACGAAGGTCTGTTCGAAAGCGGTCGTCAGGATGGCCTTCTGGTCCTTCGGCCAGGTCGGCGTGTATTTCGTCAGCGAAATGTCAAGCGCATCCGGAATGTGGCCGTCGATAACCCACTGGTAGGACTGGGTGACGGCGGTGGTGAAGCGCTTCACCAGGTCCGGGTTCTGGGCGAGCTTCTTGCTGCTGGTAACGACGACGTTGCCGAAGGAGGGCAGGAAGTCGTTCGACAGGATCATCGTGACCTTGGTGCCGTCGGCTTCGAGGTTATACTTGCGCAATTCGGAAAACACGATCGCATCGACCTGACCAGCCTGCAGCGACTGGACGATGGCACCCGTGGCGACGACTTCGACGGAGACGTCGTCAAGCTTCAGGCCCGCCTGCTGCAAGCCCACCTGGAGCTGCAGATAGTTCGGGCTGGCAAGGCTGGTAACGGCGATTTTTTTGCCCTTCAGGTCCTTGTACGTCTTGATGCCGCTGGATTCCTTGGCGAGCAGTGCGCCAATACCGCGCTGATAGGTGGTGTGGACGACCTTGACCGGCAGCCCGTTGGCGGCGGCGGCCACCACGGCGTCACCATTCGGAAAGCCGAAATCGACATTGCCGGCCGCGATGTTCGTCAGGATGTCGGCAGCCGCCGCATAGATGAACTCCACCTCGATGCCGTTCTTCTCGAAAACGCCCTTCTCAACGCCGGCATACAGCGGAGCGTAGAACGGAGCGGCGGCACCATCAATCTGCAGCACGACCTTGTCGGCGGCCTCAGCGATGGTGGCGAAAAGCGGCGAGGCGATGAGGGCAAGCAGGCTTGCTGCAGTCGTTACGCGAAACTGTATCATGTTATTAGCTCCTGAGTTCCCATTCTTTGGAGGAAAATGCCCTTCCCGCAATGCGCAGAAGGTTTCGTTGGGTTGCCTCATAGTCGTCGAGCCAGTCGTCTGTGGCGCGATTTCCATGGACACCAAGTAGGCAGCCTGTCTCGAGGCCGATTGCTCCGCCGACGGTCAAGATGATCTCGCTTTCCATCTCGACACCGATGGCGCCCTCGGCCTGGAAGCGGTCAATGAAATTGCCGGAAAAGTCCTGCCCGTCGTCGACGGGACGATAGCGGCGGTCCTGGCCGAAATAATAGCTGTCGGTGGAGGCAACCATGCCGGGGCGGCAGGTAAGTCCGAGTTCAGCAGCCGCGCCGACGAGACCAGCAACCACGCGGGGTGAGGCTATCGCCTCCCCGCCGGCGGCGCGATACGTGCGGGCCGTGCCGGTATCTCCGATGGCGCGATCGACAGCCACGAAGGAGCCGGTCGAATATTCCGCCACGAGCGCGGACATGCCGCCGATGCGCACCACTCGCTTTGCGCCGAGCATCGCGAGTTCCACCAGCGCAATTTCGGTGGAAGGGCCGCCGATGCCGGTGGAGCAGATGGTCAGCCGCACACCTTCATATGTGCCGGTAATGACGGCGAATTCGCGCTTGCGGCCGAAATCGGTCACGTCTTCCAGCATGTCGGCAAGCAGCCGCACACGATCCGGATCTCCCGGGGTCAGCACGTTTTCCGCAATATCGCCCGGGCCGCAAGGCAGATGCGGCGGCCGGCCGTTCTTCCAGGGAAAGGCGGCGCTCGTCTTGGTCATTTCTTCGCGCTCTTCCAGGACAGTAGCCGATTTTCCAGCATGGTCAGCATAACATGCAGGAGAAGTCCCAGCACGACCGTCATCAGCACGGCAGCGAAGAGCAGTGGCGTCTTGTATGTGGCCGACGCGAAGGTCATCAGATACCCGAGGCCGAACTTGCCGGACATCCATTCGGCGAGAACCGCACCCACCAGCGCCTGCACTGCGCCGATTTTCAGGCCAACGAAGACTTCCGGCATGGCCGACGGCAGCTCGATCTGGCGGAATCGCTGGAAGGTGCTGAGACCCAGGAGCTTGGCGAGATCCTTCATCTTCGGATCGAGCGAGCGGAAACCAGCGACCGCGCCAATGAAGACCGGAAAGAAGACCAGCGAGAAAATCAGGATGATCTTCGACAGGATACCGAAGCCGAACCAGACGACGAAGAGCGGCGCCAGCGCAATCTTCGGCGCCGTCTGCAGGATCACCAGCGGCCCGTCCAGCCAGACGGCAAGTTTCGGAAAGCGCGTCATGAGGTAGGCGAGCGCGATCCCCGCAACGCAGCCGAGAACGAGGCCAAGGACGATATTCTGCAGCGTGAAGCCGAGATGCACCCAGAGTTCGCCGGTCACCGCGATGCCGACCAGCGCGTTCCAGGTGCGCAGCGGCGACGGCAGGAGATAGGTGGGCATTTCCATCGGCCCGGTCGCAAACCACCAGGCGGCCAGAAGCACGATGAGTGCCAGCGCATAGTCGACCCAGGCAGCGAGGCGCTTGGCCATCAATGCGCCTCCCCACCCGAAGTACGAAGATCGCGGCGAAGCTGGGCGACCAGCGCGTGATAGGCCGGATCGAGCTTGGTTTCCTCGCCGCGCGGACGGGCGAGATCAACGTTATGGATGCATTTCAATTTGCCGGGCCGTGCGGTCATCACCATCACACGGTCTGCGAGGTAGGCTGCCTCATCGACGCTGTGGGTCACGAGCAGGATCGTCTTGCCGGTCGACTGCCAGATGCGCAGCAGTTCGTCGTTCAATGTATCGCGGGTCATGAGATCCACCGCCGAGAAGGGTTCATCCATCAAAAGGATCGGCGGATCGTCGGACAACGAGCGGGCGATCGCGGCGCGCTGGCGCATGCCACCCGACAATTGCCGCGGCAAGGCCTTCTCGAAGCCGTCCAGCCCGACCATTTTGATGAGGTCGAGCGCGATCTTGTCGCTCTGGGCGCGGCTCACACCGGCTGTATCGAGCGGGAATCGGACATTCTCGATGATCGTCTTCCACGGCAGCAGCACCGGCTCTTGGAAAACGAACCCGACGGGGCGCTTGCGCCCAGCCGTATCGAGGGTGATCGTACCGCCGCTCGCCTGGTCGAGCCCGGAAATCAGGCGCAGCAGGGTGGACTTGCCGCAGCCGGAAGGGCCGACGATCGAGATGAATTCGCCAGCCTTGATGGTGATGCTGACCGGCTCCAGCGCTGTCACTGTGCCGTGGTCTGCCACAAATGTCTTGTGAACACCCGCGATATCGATCATCCGCTCCGATTGCGCCACCCAAAACTCCCATGCCTAGCAGCGGGGGCGCCAATAGCTTTTCGGAGGACCGAATATCCTCTTGCGTCATTGGCCCGCCCGGGAAAGAAGCCAAGCTTTCACAAAACTTTCACCGACGCAACCAAAATCTCAAAGATGAGATTTGTATCAAAATCGCAGCAATCAACCTGCAATATGAGAAAGGCCCTCAGGCCGCCGCCTGACGGTGAAGAATGTTCTTCTCAATGAAGTCGGCGGCCTGATCACCCTTGAGGCTGCGCCGCCAGAGCTGATCGGTCATGCTGCCATAAAGCTGCACGGCCTCAGCCGCGCCGGTGATCGTCGCGACCCCCACACGGATATTGGCGAAGGAGCCGAGCCGGAACGGGCTGACGGCAACCTGCGCCTTGTCGGCCCGCTTGAATACCTGAAAGCTCGCGCCCGGCATGGAATCGATCACCACACCGATCTGAACACCGATCGGCTGCTCGCGCAGCACACGAACGATATTGTGGATTTCGTCGTGGGCTGCCGCCTGCCGTTCGGCCAGGTTGATGCCGGGCAGATTATGGGCGCCGATGAAGCCGACGCGGCCGAAATCTTCCAGCTCCGCGGCCGAGACGAGGCTGACGATATTGGGGCTTCGGCGGCGGAAAGTCTCCTTGCGCGTCTTGAGGATATCCATCAGCGCGCCAATTTCGCGGATTGCCGCCTTCCGGTCGCCGACATCCTGCGGAATGCTTTCATCCAGCACTTTCGGCAGCAGCTCGTCATAGCGATCGGTTGTGAGGAGGTAGGAGATCGGTCCAAACATCACCGTGATCTGATCGACATCCTCTTCCATCTGACGCATGCGCTCGAAGAAACTGATGGCCGAAGCGATGTATTCCACTCCGACACCCAGCAGCGTCGGCAGTGAAACGCAAAGCAGGTCGGCGATCTTGCCGAGGGTATCGACCTTCGGCGGCTTGCCGGATTCATAGCGGTAGATTGCAGCTCGCGACACACCGGCCTTGGCCGCAAGCTCTTCCGGGGTCAGACCGGCCCCCATACGGAAAGCGCGAAGGCGACGACCGACGTCCTCTGTGGAACTCACGAAGTCCAAGGCGATTCCTTCCGTCATGTCATTGTTAAATCTTGGACGCTCTATACAAAAAATGGACAATTCGCAATGAAGATAATTTTAATGCGAAAAATCTCATTTTTGAGAATAGTCTTGACAGCTTCCGCATTTCCAAATTAGGCTCTGTTTTTGAACGCATGGAGCACCCTATGACGTCCGACCGCCTTTCCGCCCGACGCTGACCATAAGCGACCGGCTGCGCGCGACGAGCGGGATCTGAACTCAGCTCCCCGTCGCCCCTCCCCACAGACATGCCCTCGACCGGCGGCCAGATTCGCCGAGGGGCCTAATTTTCTCAGTTCGGAAGCCCTCATGCCAGCCAGTCTCTGCGTCGTCCCTGATTCCATTTTTGCCGGCACCTCGCGGCAGCCTTCGATCCACGAGGTCGAAGCCCGGGTGAAAACCCATGAATGGGTGAACGGCCAATACCGCCTGCTCGTGCTTGCAGCACCGGCTTCTGTACTCGATTGCGAGCCGGGCCAGTTCTTCCATCTTCTTTGCCCACAGACGGATCGCTTCCAGCCCTATTTGCGCCGGCCGATGAGCATCTATTCCTATGATCAGATGAAAGGGGAGCTTGCCTTTCTCTACAAGGTCACGGGCACCGGCACCGGCGCGATGGCCGAACTGAAACCCGGCGAGAGCCTGAATATTGTCGGCCCGCTCGGGCAGGGCTTCGAAATCCGGCCTGAATGGCGCCGACCGCTGCTCGTCGCCCGTGGCGTCGGACTTGCGACGCTCGCCCCACTCGCCCGCGAATGCGCGCAACTCGGCCGGCCGCTGACGGCGATTTGCAGTGCCCGTTCGCCGGATCTCCTGATGTCGACCGACCTCTTCCGCTCCTGCGGCGCCGAGGTCATTACCGTCACCGATACAGACGGCACTTCCAGCGTCGAAAACCTGACCGCACTGATCGAAGGACTGATCCACAGCCGCGGCATCGATGCCTTCTTCACCTGCGGCTCGGCACGGCTCCTGCGCATGCTGCAAGAGATCGCCGCCCGCCATGGCATCGGGGGACAAGCCGCGCTCGAACAGCATATGGCCTGCGGCATCGGTATGTGCCAGGCCTGCGTGCGGCCCTTCCGGCGCGAGGACGGCGCGGCGACCCTGCGCGTCTGCCGCGAAGGCCCGGTCTTCGATCTGCAGGAGGTGCTGTGATGGTGGACCTCACCACGAAGATCGGCACGCTTACGCTGAAGAACCCGATCATGCCGGCCTCCGGCACGTTTTCCGAGGAACTGGCGGAAGTCTTCGACCTCGACTGCCTCGGCGCGCATGTGGCGAAAACGATCACCCGGGCAAAGCGCGCCGGCAACCCCGTGCCGCGCGTCTGCGAGGTCAACGGCGCAATGCTGAACTCGATCGGCATCCCGAGCAAGGGCGCTGAATGGTTCCTAAAGAACATCGTGCCCTTCTATGCGGATTACGAAGCGCCGCTGGTGATCAGCATTTCCGCCAATACAGCGGATGAATTCGCCCATTTTGCCGAAGAAGTCGGCGTGCCGGGCGTGGCGGCGATCGAGGTAAATATTTCCTGCCCCAATATCGAGGACGACGGCAAGGCGTTCGCCATGCGGCCCGGCCCTACCCGCGACGTCATCCGCAAGATGCGCTCCGCCACCGATCTGCCGCTCTGGGCAAAGCTTTCGCCCAATACCGGCGAAGTGGTGGAGGTAGCGCAGGCGGCAGAAGCCGCAGGCGCCGATGCGCTTGTCACCGCCAACACCATGCTCGCCATGGCGATCGACAGTCGTACCGGCCGCGTCCGGCTCGGCAATGTCATGGGCGGGCTCTCCGGACCGGCGCTGAAGCCGATCGCCTTGCGCATGACATACCAGTGTGCCCGCGCCGTCGCCATTCCGGTGATCGGCTGCGGCGGTATCTCGACCGTCGATGACGTGCTCGAATATCTGATCGCCGGTGCCCGCGCCGTGCAGATCGGCACCGCCACATTTATCAGCCCCACCACCATGCCACGCCTTGTCCGTGAGCTCGAACAGGAACTCGAAAGACGCGTGCTTCCTTCCGTCGACGCCCTGATCGGCACGGTCGACAACGCCGACGAAGCCATTACTCTTGCGGAGTACGCATGATGAACGCCGCCGTTCTCGAAAAACCCGCCTGCTTCGATATCGCCGATACGGCAACCCGGCTATTCGCCGAAATCGCTACGCGCACCGCTGATATCGAAGGCGTAAGCCGTCCGGCGTTTTCTGAAATCGAGACGGAAACGCTCAATTTCCTGATCGAGTTCGCCCGTTCCGAAGGCCTTTCCACGGAATGGGACGCCGGCTGCAATGTGGTCTTCTCTCTGCCCGAACATACAAGGGCCGAACGTTACATCCTCGTCGGTTCGCATGTCGACAGCGTTCCGCGCGGCGGCAATTTCGACGGACTGGCCGGCGTACTGGCCGGCCTGCTCTGCCTCGTCCGCGCCCGGCGCGAAGGCAACCGTTTCCCCGAACCGGTAAAAGTCATCGCCATGCGAGGCGAGGAAAGCGCCTGGTTCGGTCCTTGCTACATCGCGTCCAAAGCTTTGCTCGGCGCGCTCTCCGAAACCGAACTTTCTGCGCGCCACAAGAAGGACGGCCGCAAGCTCGACGAACATATGGAGGCAGTCGGCATAGACATGATGCCCGTCCGCGCCGGTAAACCGCTTCTCGACCGGACAACGGTGAAGGCCTATGTAGAAGTGCATATCGAACAGGGTCCGGTGCTGATCGAGCGCAATCTGCCGGCGGCGATCGTTTCCGGCATCCGCGGCAATTTCCGGTACAAGAAGATTTCCTGCTTTGGTGAAGCAGGCCATTCCGGCGCCGTCCCCCTCGCCTATCGGCACGATCCGGTACTCGCGATGGCGGAACTCCTGAACGTGCTGGACGCCGCCTGGCATGACTTCGTCGCCAAGGGCCGCGACCTCGTCGTCACCAGCGGCATGGTCTCGACCGATCAACAGAAGCACGCTCTCTCCCGCATCGCGGACAGCGTCGAATTCAGCCTCGACATTCGCAGCCAGGACCGGGACATGCTGGAGACGATGCATGCACTGGTGCTCAAGCACGTGGCCCGTATCGAGAAGGAACGGGCCGTGCGTTTCGACCTCGGGCAGGCTTTGTGGACCAGCCCCGCACTTTGCGACACGGGGCTGACCGAGCAGCTTGCCCACGCATCTCGCGCGATCAGCGTCAAGACGGCGCTGATCCCGTCCGGCGGCGGGCACGATGCGGCGGTCTTTTCCGAAGCGGGAATTGCTTCCGGCATGATCTTCATCCGCAACCGCAACGGTTCGCACAATCCGCAGGAGGCCATGGAGATCGAGGATTTCGTTATTGCGGCCTCAATCTTGCATCAGTTCCTAAGCAATTCCAATCAACGACCAAACGCTATTGGGTCAGCCGGCAATAGAACAAAGGAAACCAGTCCCATGTTCACCAACATCACAGACATCATCCGTCAGAAAGGTAATGCCGTAAGAGCCTATCAGGCGGCTGCCATGGCTGCGCGCGAAGCTGCTCTCGCCTATCCGCTGCGGGCGGTCGGGTACTTCATGCTGGCTCATTCCGCCCAGGCTTTTGCGGACCGCTACTATGGCGAAGCGACCCAAGCCGCGTTATTCGATGAAGAACTCGCGCGGCTTCAAGAGACCGCGATCCGGTTAGAAGAAGCATTCAATCACGAGGATAAATCCGAATGGCTCAAGGTGACCTCGGCGTTAGCAAGTCACCTGTGCCGCGAATCATCGTAGGCCAGATACTTGCTCTTGAAGGGATATGAACCGCCCCCCAAGGAAACTTGAGGTATCTTGTCGAAAATTACCTACTGAATCGCAGCGAAAATGATCCGTCCTACAGTTTTGCATCAGGGTTGTATTCAGGCTGCAGTCTTCAGCTGGCTGCTTTCAATGAGCTCGATCGTATACTCTGCGGTCGCTCGACCATGCCGGAGATCGGACGCTGACAACTCCTCAAGGACCTTTCCGGACTGCATGACTGCGATACGGCCGCACATATGCGCCACAACCGCCAGATCGTGGCTCACGAGAATGTAGGTAAGGCCCAGTTGTTCTCGCAGATCGGCCAGCAGATTGAGGATTTCCGCCTGCACCGACACGTCCAGCGCCGACGTGGGTTCATCGAGCAGGACGACATCCGGCTTGAGAATGAGCGCGCGCGCAATCGCGACGCGCTGCCTCTGCCCGCCGGAAAGCTGATGAGGATAACGCTCGGCAAAGGCCGGGTTGAGGCCCACGGCGCGCAGCGCGTCGGCGATCCGTGAGGTCGACCGCTCCATGCCCTGTGCCCTCAACGGCTCGGACAGCGCCATGCCGATCGTGTGCCTTGGATGAAGCGTGCCATAGGGATCCTGAAACACCATCTGCACGACGCGGCATTCGCTTCCGCGTCTTATGCGCGGCACCGGCTGGCCTGCAATTTCAATTGCCCCGGTCCAGCCTTTTTCCATTCCGCCGATACAGCGAAGCAGGCTCGACTTGCCGCATCCACTTTCCCCGACGATACCGTATGTCTCACCTTTTCCGACCGAAAAGGCGAGATCAGACAGTGGCCGAACCAGGTGCCGGCCGGTTCCGAAGGTGAGTTCCAGATCTCTGATCTCGATCATCGCGCCGTCTCCATGTCTTTGGCCCAGGCCGGATCGCGCATCATGACCGGCAGTCGCGGCAGGTCGAGGTCAAGGCGCGGCAGGCTAGCCAGAAGGCCTTGCGTGTAGGGATGCCGTGCCTGTCGCAATTCGGCAGCCTTCAGGCTTTCCACGACCTGCCCGGAATACATGATCAGCAGCCGGTCGCAGAAATCCTGTGCGAGATTGAGATCATGCGTGATGAAGATCAATCCTATCCCTTGGGCGGATACCAGCTTGTCGAGCAGAATGAGAAGCTTGCGCCGCACGGTGACATCCAGCGCCGAAGTCGGCTCGTCTGCAATGATCACCTTCGGATTGGCGGCCAGCGTCGAGGCGATCATGATGCGCTGCCCCATGCCGCCGGAAACCTGATGCGGATAAAGATCGTAGACGCGCTCCACGCCCCGGATCTCGACGGACTCAAGCAGCTCCAGCACCTTGCGGCGCTTCTCTCGACCGCGAAGCTTGAGATGAAGCGCCACCGCCTCACCCACCTGATCGCCGATGCGCATGGTCGGATCGAGTGCATATTTCGGGTCCTGCATGATCATCGAGATACGGCTGCCGCGGATTGCCAGCATGTTGCGCTCCGACGCGTTGACGAGATCCATGTCGTCGAACTGCATTCGATCGGCCGAGATCTGGGCAATGGGTGGCAGAAGCTTGAGGATCGCCCGACCAAGCGTGGACTTTCCGGAACCGGATTCCCCGACAATACCGAGCTTTTCCCTGCCGAGATCGAAACTGACATTGCGCAACGCCCGGGTCGCCTCGGGCGAAGTACCGAAGCGGACACTCAAATTCCGGATCCTCAGGAGACTGTCCTGCCCTGCCGCAGAAAGGGTCTGTGATCGAGATGTCATGTCACGCCTTTCTCGGGTCAAGCGCATCGCGAAGCGCGTCGCCGATCAGGTTGAAGGAGAGGCTGGTGACGAGGATCGCGATACCGGGAAAGGCCGCAACCCACCAGTGATCGATCATCACCTTGCGGCCGGTCGATATCATCGTACCCCATTCCGCGCTTGGCGGCTGTGCGCCGAGGCCGAGAAAGCCGAGGCCCGCAGCGGTCAGGATCACCGAAGCCATGCTGAGCGTGACGCGCACGATGATCGAGGGCATGCAGAGCGGAACGACATGCGCGGTAATGATACGAAATGAGGACGCGCCGTACATGCGGGCCGCAGCGATATAGTCGGACGAGCGTATCGTCAAGGTTTCGGCCCGCGCAAGTCGCGCGATGGGCGGCCAGGCGGTCAAGGCGATGGCAAGTACCGCGTTCTCAGTGCCTGCGCCGAGTGCCGCGACGAAGCCGAGAGCCAGAACAAGCGACGGCAGCGCCAGAAAGATATCGACGACCCGCATCAGCGTCCGGTCGATCCATCCGCCGAAATAACCGGCGCAGATGCCGATCAACAGGCCGATCGGTGCCACAAGGACCGAGACGGACACAACGACGAGAAGCGTGGTGCGCGCCCCATAGAGCATTCTGCTCAGCACATCGCGGCCAAGCTCATCCGTACCGGCAAGATGCCGCGCGCTCGGTGGCAGAAGCGTCGATTGGAGCGACTGGAGATAGGGGTCGTAAGGCGCGATGACCGGAGCAAGAAGCGCCAGCACGATCAGGATACCGACAGCCGCCAGACCGAGCATTCCCGAGAAATCTGTACGGAAAATCCGCCAGAACGATAAAAGGCGGCTGACCTGCCGGCTCTCGGCGTCGGCGGCCTTCGCGCCGGCGTTTTCGACTACACCATGCAGCATCAGCGGGTCCTCGGGTCCAGTATCTTGTAGAAAATGTCGGTCAGCAGATTGAGACCAAGGAAGATCGAGCCGATGACCAGCGTGCTCGCCATCACCGCGTTCATATCCCCGATCAGCAAGGCATTGGTGAAATACTGGCCAAGCCCCGGCCAGGAGAATACGGATTCGATCAGCACCGTACCTTCGAGCAATCCGCCATAGGCAAGTGCCAGCACCGTCAAAAGCTGAACCCGGATATTGCGGAAAGCGTGATTCCAGATCACCTGCCGGCGGGACAGTCCCTTCACCCGTGCAGCGGTTACATATTCCTGGGTGAGCTGGTCGAGCATGAAACTTCGCGTCATGCGTCCGATGAAGGCGGTCGAGCCATAACCCAGAATGCCTGCCGGAAGGATGAGGTGGTTCACCGCATCCTGGAAGATCTCCACTTCTCCGGCGATCAAGGAATCAATCAGGATGAACCCGGTGACGCGCGGCACGATATCCATGTTGTAGAGACTGAGCTGTCCCGAACCGCCAACCCATTGAAGGGTGGCGTAAAAAACGATAAGGCCGATAAGCCCGAGCCAGAAGATTGGCGCGGAATGCCCCATCAGCATGACGACACGCAGGATATGATCGAGCGGCTTGCCCCGGTTTACCGCAGCGGTCACGCCAAGCGGTATGCCCAGAATCGCGCCGATGAGGATCGCCGCGGTTGCCAGTTCCACCGTCGCCGGGAACACGGACAGAATGTCGGTCCAGACCAGATTACCGGTCAGTCTGGCCCGGCCGAAATCACCGCTCAGCGCATCTCTCACATAGATGAGGAACTGCTGGACGATCGGCTTGTCATATCCCATTTCCCGCGCGACCTGTTGATAGGTCGAAGCGTCCGCCTGATCGCCGACGATGGCGAGCACCGGATCGATGGGCAAGATGCGGCCCATGAAAAAGATGATCACCAGCAATCCCACGAAGGCGATCAGAATGCTGACAAGTGGACCCGCAGCGGCGGCGGCCAGTTCCCGAAGGTGCTGGCCGCGCTCGATGCGCTCTGGAGAAGGGACGGCCGACATCTCGGCTCCTTTCGGATGCTGTGTTACTTCTGGCTTTTGGTGACGTAGAACCAATAGGGTGAACGGGCCTGCTGTTCCGTCAGGCCCTGGACATTGGCCCGGATGGCGCTGGGCTGCGTTGCGGCGGCGACGGAAAACAGCGGCGGTGCCGTGTTCAGGAACGTCTCCTGGATCTGCTTGTAGAGCGCAGTCCGCTTGGCCTCGTCACCCTCGGATCGGGCTTCGGTCGTCAGCTTTGTCAGCTCCGGAATATCCCAGGATGTTCTCCAGGCAAGGCTCGCCGTCTGGGTGCTTTTCGGCCCGTTGTCGAAATTGCTGGTATAGGCCTGGATGGCGCCCAGCACGTTCGGCATCTGGCCGCCGCTTCGGCCGACGATCATGGAGAACTTGCGGTCACGCATCTTGCCGTAGACCTGAGTGCCATTGCCCTGAACGATCTCCGCCTTGATTCCGGCCTGGGCCAGCGTGCCCTGTATCGCCGTGGCGATATCAACGAAGGGAGAGTCTGAAAGAACCAGCATGCTCGTGCTGAACCCGTTCGGATATCCGGCTTTTGCAAGCATGTCCTTAGCCTTGGCGATATCGAGCTTGTAGCCCGGATCAGCGATGGCGCCCGGATAATCGGCGGGAACGGGTACCTGGCGCTTGATACCATAGTCCCCCACCACCGCCGAACCAATGCCGTCATAGTCGATGAGATAGGGTAGAACCTCGCGGACTGCCGGCTTGGCAAAAATCTCGTCTGCCGTGCTGACCGCAAGATAATAAAAACCACCGCTGCCGACCTTCTGGATCTGGATGGCCCTGTTCTGGGCCATCGCCTTCAGATCCGGCGCGGAGAGGGAGCGCGCGACGTCGATGTCACCTTGCTCGATCTGCAGTCTCTGGCTCTGCGATTCCGGCATGTGACGGATCACGACACGCCGCATCTGCGGTTCGCCCCGCCAATAGGCCTCGTTGCGATCTAGAATGACGGCATCGTTGGCGCTCCAGCGCCGCAGCACGAATGGACCCGAACCTGCGGAATTGTTGGTCAGCCAGGCACGGCCGAGATCTTCTCCCTTCTGGTGGCCGATCACCGTCTTGCTGTCCACGACGTTGCCGACCGTGCGGGCAAGCGTGTAGAGCACGATTTCCGGGTTGATCTTTTCCGCCGGCTTCAGCACCACGGTCTTTTCGTCGGGCGCGCTCAGCAGCTTTTCGAGGTTCTCGCCAGAATAACCTATCTCCCGCATAAACGATGCCGGACCGCGATTGAGTTTCATGACACGTTTCAGGGACCAGACCACATCGGCGGAGGTGACCGGATTGCCGGACTGGAATTTCGCACCGGACCGCAGCGTGAAAGTCAGCGTGCCATCGGCGGCGACATCCCACTTTTCCGCGAGCCCCGGCACCAGCTTGCTGGGAACCTTGGCATCCATCTCGATGAGGCGGTCATAGAGGTTGTTGAGAACGTCGAAGGACTCCGTTTCAACGGCCTCGGCTGGATCGAGCGTCAGAAGATTGGTCATCGACAGGCCGATGATCAGCTGGTCCTTCGGTGTATCCGCCCATGCTGGCATTGCGGCCGATGAAAGCAGCGCGGCCATTGCAAGCGACGCCAGAATACGTGTTCTCATTGTATGATCCTCCCATGACCGGCGCCTCCGCGCCGTGTTTTCGATAAATCTGAATTCGTCCCGGCCCTAGCCGGCGATGCCCAGCGAGTTTCGCCCCGGCACCTTGCTGACCGACTCGATGAAGCTCCAAAGGACGTGATCCTCGCCGAGCGCCCAGATGCGCTGGTCCACCTCGCCCAGATGCTCGCGGATCGCCTGCGATGCCCGCCCCGGATCGCGTGCAGCGATCGCAGAAACGATGGCCTCATGCTCCCGGATGACGATTTCCGTGCGCCGCACGCCGAGGCGGTTCTTCAGGCTGCGGATACGGTCAACTTCGACCTTCGCCGCCTCCATGATCGGCACCAGACCGGACAGGCCTGCAGCCTTGAGAATCAGCGCATGGAACTGCTCGTCACACAGGAAGAAATCCCAATAGGCTTCCCGTTCCAGCGCGTCCCGCTGACGGGAAAGGTTCGCCTTCATCTGGATAATGTGTTCGTCGGTACGCAGCGTTGCAGCCTGAGCGACGGCGGCGACTTCGATATGCAGGCGCGCAAAGCAGCCTTCCCGGAAACGATCTATGTCAATGGTCGAGACCCGAGTACCGCTTTTTGGAACGACCATAACGAGGCGCTCCTCCACCAGGCGGATCAGGGCCTCGCGGATGGGCGTCTTGCTGACATTGAGGCAGGCCGCAATTTCCTTTTCGGACAGAGCGCTACCGGGTCGAAGCCGCACCTCGACAATGGCAGAGCGCAACGCGCGATGCACCTGATCGACCAGGTTTCCCTGAGCATCCAAGGATGAAGGCGACAGAACTTCGGTGATGTCTGAAGAAAGCTGCAAGGCCATCTAATATCTCCAACTTAAATCTGAGATATCACATTGCATTTGAAATATGCAAGTGACATAAGTCGGAATATCACGATTTTGGGAAAGCTCATGCGTATAGAACATGTGAAACTCACGCCGGTTGCCATTCCGGACAAGCCGCTGCTGAACTGCAAGGGCGTCCATCAGCCATATGCGCTGCGCACCGTGATCGAGATTTTCTGTGACGACGGGACGGTCGGCCTTGGCGAGAGTTACGGAAGCATCAAGGCGCTTCAGGGATTGCGGGACACCGCTCCCACCCTGATCGGCCTTGATCCGTTTCATATAAACGAATTGAAACAGCGGGTTTTGAAGGCCTTGCCGAATGGCGGAGGCATCAATGCGAAAACGGCTGTCGCGGACCACAAGGTGACGGATGTCGTCTTTTCAGCCTTTGAAGTTCCCTGTCTGGATATTCAGGGCAAGGCGGTCGGCCGACCGCTCGTTGACCTTCTGGGCGGCCCTGCGCGCCAAAGAGTTTCTTTCGGCGCTTACCTGTTTTTTAAGTTTGCAGGGCATTTCGGCGAGGAGCCGGACGACTGGGGCGAGGTGATGTCGCCGGATACCATGGTGGAGCAGGCTCGTCGTTTCGTCTCCGAACACGGCTTCAGATCTCTGAAGCTGAAGGGCGGCGTGCTGGAACCCGATCTCGAAATCGAGACCATGCTCAAGCTCCGCGAGGCCTTCCCTCATCACCCCCTGCGCATCGACCCAAATGGCGGCTGGACAGTCGAAACTGCGATCTACATCGCCAAAAAGCTTGAGGGGGTTCTGGAATATCTGGAGGATCCCGTGATCGGCATGGATGCGATGGCAGAAGTCGCTGCGGCGACGAGCATTCCGCTGGCAACCAATATGATCGTGCTGGAATTCGACCAGATCGCGGCGGCGGTGCGCAAGAAAGCCGTGAAGATCGTTCTGTCAGACCACCATTACTGGGGCGGCCTGCGGGCATCGACCCACCTTGCCCAGCTTTGCGATGCTTTTGATCTCGGCGTTTCGATGCATTCCAACTCGCATCTCGGCATAACGCTGGCGGCGATGACCCATGTCGCGGCCGCTACGCCGAACCTTACCTATGACTGTGATACGCATTATCCCTGGACTGGCGTCGACGTCATCGAAGGCGAACTTTTCCGTTTTAAACATGGAAGCCTTGCTGTGCCGGACAAGCCCGGCCTTGGCGTCTCCCTCAACCAGGAGAAACTGGCCGGTTTTGCTGCACTCTACGAGAAAGCCGGCGTCAGCGAGCGTAACGACACGGCCTACATGCAGCAGTTCGATCCCGGCTACGAACGGCGCGTACCGCGCTGGTGAACATATTCAGAAAGAGGACCATGCAATGACCGGCAAACTTTCCGCCGAAACGAGAGAAAAACTGCGCCATGTCAGCACTGCGACGCTGTGCACGGCGCTTTTCAAGCGCGGCCTTCGCAACCAGTTCATTCAGGACGTGCGCCCCGTGGGCACAGTCAGTCGCAACATGGTCGGAGAAGCTTTTACGCTTCGTTACATCCCGGCACGCGAAGATCTGAACCCGCTCTCTGTTTTCAGGGACAGGGCACATCCCCAGCGCAAGGCCGTCGAGGACTGCCCCGAAGGCGCGGTATTCGTCATCGACAGCCGTAAGGATGCGCGCGCCGCCTCCGCCGGATCGATCCTTGTGACACGTCTCATGGTGCGGGGCGTCGAAGGCGTGGTGACCGATGGCGGCTTCCGGGACTCGCCCGAGATCGGCAGTCTCCCCTTCCCCGCCTACCATAACCGGCCCTCGGCGCCGACCAATCTGACGCTGCATCAGGCGCTCGACATCAATGTTCCCATCGGGTGTGGCGACGTTGCCGTCTTTCCCGGCGACATTCTGGTGGGTGACGGCGAAGGCGTAGTAGTCATTCCCGCCGAGCTGGCCGATGAGGTCGCAGCAGAAGCGGTCGAGATGACCGCCTTCGAGGATTTTGTGCTGGAAGAGGTGAATGGCGGCCGATCGATACTCGGCCTTTATCCACCGACCGATGAAAAGGCGGCCGCTGATTTCGAAAGCTGGCGCGGGACAGCCAAGCGCTGAAGCCGGCTGCGCAATCTTAACGGGCGAGCCAGATAACATCCTGCTCGCTCCCTCAGTATCTGGAATGAAAGGATAATCTCCATGAAGGGACTGCAAGGCAAGGTCATTCTTGTGACCGGCGGCGGGCGCGATATCGGCAGGGCCTGTGCCGAGAGGCTGGCAGCGGAAGGCGCAAAGGTGGCCGTGACCTACAAACAATCGGCCGATGGCGCGAACGACTGTGTACGCATGATCAACGAGGCAGGCGGAAAAGCCGTCAGCATTCAATCGGATCTCAGAGTGGCCTCGGAAGCACAGGGCGCGATACACCGCACCGTGGAAGAGTTCGGAAAGCTGGATGGCGTCGTGCATGTCACCGGCGGCCTTTTGGCGCGCAAGACGCTGGCGGACATGGACGAGGCCTTCTTCAGGGAAGTGATCGATCTTAATCTGGTTTCCCTGTTCAACGTATCCAAGGCCGCGGCTTCCGTGCTGCCGGACGGTGGGTCGATCGTGACATTCGCATCACAGGCCGGTCGTGATGGCGGTGGGGCGGGGGCGGTCGCCTATGCCACTTCAAAAGGCGCAGTGATGACATTCACCCGCGGGCTTGCGAAGGAGCTTGGGCCGCGCATTCGCGTCAATTCAGTCTGCCCGGGAATGATCTCCACGACATTCCACGATACCTTCACCAAACCGGAAGTCCGCGAACGGGTCGCCGCGTCCACGCCGCTGAAGCGCGAAGGCGGCTCGCAAGAAGTGGCCTCGCTCGTGGCATTTCTTGTCTCCGACGACGCGTCGTTCGTGACCGGCGCATGCTACGACGTCAATGGCGGCACTCTTTTCTCTTGATGCAATCAGGACGACGGCGCGACATTTGCGCCGTCGTCCTGTTCAAGACTTGAGTGAGCGGCAGTGTAAGTATGCTTCTTCGCCTTGAAAGGATATGAACTCTCGGCACCATTTTTGTCTTCGCCATTTCGAATCAAATCAACTGCTTGGCTTTCGAAGTGAAGGACGACCTATTCTCAAAACGGAAGTTCAATCTCTTCACGGTTTCGTCTTGCGCCTTCGAGCAGGACCGTGTTGAGCCGCTCGGCATCTTGTGCTCGCAGCATTCCTGCTCCGGTTCGAATACCTTCTTGCCAGGCAGGTCCGCGCTCCCATGCTTCGTTGTAGGCTAGCGCCAAGTCGGTGGATCGTCTCGTCTGCTGCAGGGCTTCAAAGAGCAGCGCAGCTTGACGAACGTCCTTCTCTCGCTTCGCTGGACCCTGGCCATCAGTATGACGGCGGCTGGCCACAATGAGCTTGTGGACCGCATACCGGGACGGATCAGGGACGACGACGGGAACACCGCTTCGATGGAGCAACATTGTCCTGACGGGTTCCCTTATGAGGAAGTCAAGAAAGCGTAGTGGATCCGCGCTGGCACCACCAAGTGCAGGCATCTTTGCCGGCAGGTCGACATAGTCGTCCGAACCACGGTTCGATGTCAGGAATTCAACCCTGTAGCCATCGGCATTCTGAAACGCCGACGAGGCCGCGGATCCCGATCGATGTGGAACTGGCCGGAAGCTGGCGTCGACGCCTTGCAGCAGCTCTACAATCGGAGGCAGACTGTCCTCAACCTCTCGACTGATGGCATAGTCCTGAGCGATATCCGCATCGCCGGTCAGGATCGCAGCCATTGGAAGGCGGACGCCCAGCAGTCCTGAATAACATTGAAAAGCCACCGTGCCGATGAGAACACCCCGGAGCCGAAAGAGACCGCCATCGGCAAGAGCCTCGACGATGTCACCCGACATCGCATCAGGGGCAATCATCCCGCCTTCGCGGGTCAATGTATTTACCAAGCGCCTGCGAGCCCGTAGATCGTCTTTATCACGCTTGTGATCAGCTACGCGCTGCGCGATAACCGTATCATCAGCTGAACCGACGTAACGACGTTTCGTACCACCATGTCCATCGGGGATGTCGAAATACCAGTACTTGCGCCCCTTGATGTTCGCCGGAGTGAACCGACCCTCCGGAGGGAAATCAGCCGTCCAAGCGGCGTCGAGCGAGCGCTGACCTAGCTCGGCGAGCATCGTCTGATACATGAGGTCGATTGACTTCACAGACTCGTCTCCGGGGTTATACCGTTTTTCAAAAACAATATAACGGCCAAGGGATAGATAGCAAGATAGGATGCTAGCTCTATCGCCTTGAACGGATCCGAACCTGCGACCTGATGTTGTTTCGCTTCCATGTCACTCGAATTCTTAGGGACGGCAGGGACTTAGAAATCCCGGTCCTCGTTCTTGGTCGCTATTGCCTTCCTGATGAAATCCAAAGACCGTTGCAGCTTCTGCTGGGAGCCATCCTCAACATCTCTTTTGTCTCGCCCCATAAAAGTCTGGATCCGCTCTAACGAAGACTGGCAATTCTTCTGTTTCACGACGCGCAGGCCGACGCGCAGACCACCAATTAAGAAATTGGATGGAAATGGATGGAAGAATGGAAACTCTGAACACGGCGACCGTGCGGATCACGCCCGAAATCCTGTCCCTGATCGCCGAAATCGACGAATTCAAAGGCGCTTGGCGTGCGATCGGCCGGATCGCTCCAGAGCGGCTGTCCAATCTCCGGCGCGTTGCGACGATCGAAAGTGTCGGTTCCTCCACACGTATCGAACGAGCGCGCCTCACCGACCGAGAGGTCGAAAAGTTGCTGGCAAACATTCGCCTGGGGTCGTTTACAACGCGCGACGAACAAGAGGTTGCTGGCTATGCGGAGGTGATGGAGACTATCTTCAGTGCTTACGAAGCTATCTCGTTCACCGAGAATCATATCCGTCAGCTCCACCGCGACCTTCTTGCACATTCGACCAAGGATGAGCGTCATCGCGGCTCCTACAAAAATCTCTCCAACAACGTGGAAGCGTTCAACGAACAAGGCGAGAGCCTTGGCATCGTTTTCGAAACGGCGTCGCCGTTCGATACGCCGCGTCGAACGGAAGAACTTCTCGCTTGGCTGGACGAGCAAGGACGAGAAAAACGGCTCCATCCGCTTTTGGTCGTCGCGATCTTCGTTGTT
This sequence comes from Neorhizobium populisoli, assembly GCF_019430945.1. Taxonomy (GTDB): domain Bacteria; phylum Pseudomonadota; class Alphaproteobacteria; order Rhizobiales; family Rhizobiaceae; genus Neorhizobium; species Neorhizobium populisoli. Next base: position 50,306 of record NZ_JAHYCB010000021.1, read on the forward strand.
GTATTCCTGGAAATCTATCCGTTCCAAGATGGCAATGGCCGCCTCTCGCGTATTCTGACCACCTTGCTGCTAAGCGAGCTGGCTACGCTTACGTCCCATACAGCTCGCTCGAAAGCATCATCGAGCAAAGCAAGGAGAGCTATTACATCTCTCTCCGGCGTACACAGGGAACGATCCGAAGCACTGAACCCAATTGGAATCCTTGGATCGAGTTCTTTTTAAGAGCCCTGCATCGGCAGAAGACCCGACTTGAAAAGAAAATGGAGCGTGAGCGCATCCTCGCCGACATGCCGGAACTATCCGTCACATTGCTCGAGTTCTCGCGCGAGCATGGGCAGATCACGGTCGCCGAGGCTGCCAGCATTTCACATGCGAGCCGTCACACCATCAAGGATCACCTCAAGGCCCTCGTCGATCAAGGGCACCTCGTCCTGCACGGTGCGGGCCGCGGTGCTTGGTACGGTCTTTCCTGATCAATCAGATAACAGGCAGATCTACTGGGTTTGCTCTTGAAGGGATGTGAACCGGCGGCCCCGCAGTCGTTTTTCCTAAGCTGATGGTTTGATTGATATTATCCGGTATGATACTTTATCATGCCATTCGGACGGGCGCATCGGTTAGCTTACGCGTTTGCGACAACGGCACCCGACCCGAATCTAAATTTAGGAACGCGCAAATCTTTGAAGCGGTGCAAAATCATAATTGTCACCAGCACGTACAGCGTCGATATAGGCTCTCCGCATGGCATTCGGATCGACCAGGCCGGCTCCGCCCCAAGTGAAGCGACGACTACCCAACGCCACCACCAGAAGATCAGCCGCAAGACGTGCATGACGACCGTTTCCATTTGGGAACGGATGAATCCAGGTTAAGCGCGTATGAAATCGAAGTGCAGTTTCATCCGGTGTAAAAGTGGAATGTGCGCTCCAATAGCGTACATCACCAAGGAGCTGGCGCAACTCTACGCCGATTTTATAGGCGTCAACTCCGATATTTCGCGGTGTCGTGCGGAAATTTCCGGCCCACTTCCAGACATCCTGGAACATCCGCTTGTGCAGGCCTAGCAAAAATCGCTCATCGAGGACGTCGCGCTTTCGGCCAAAGGCCCATCGGTCAGCTTCCGCGATCCCGAGTTGCTCTACTTCATTCAATTGGTCGCGCGTCGTAATATAGCTGGGGATCAGATCGCGGCGCTCATCCGGCGTCAACGGCGTCGCAGCATCATCCTCAGCATCGATCAGCGGATCGCTCATATGTCCGCCCACAAGCGCTTATAGTCCCTGAGAATCTCCTCCGTGAGGTCATCTCGGGCGCGTTCCAGTCGTGCGCGGCTGACAGCTTGATTTTCCAGCCGCATGGTCTGATCGGTCCGTTTGAGTTGTTGCTCGGCCACATAACGGGCTCGGGCTCTCACTACATCTTCCAACCGAGCTTTAGGCACGACAGCATAGACGAGAACACAATCCAACGCGTCGGCTGCTTCTCGCAGGCTCTTGAGCGTTACAACATCGTTTGCCTCAGCCCGCTCAAGAGCTGCGATGCGTGGCTGAGAAACGCCCAATCGCTTCGAGAATTGCCCAGTCGTCATGCCGATGGATTCGCGAATAGCCCGGATCCATCCCCTTTCTGGGCGGATCAACGGCTCCATTGTCCGCAGAGGCTTTAATTGTATGTCCAGCGCCCACCGCGCGAGGGCATTCACATTGCGCTTTTTAGAATTCATAGGTTTCAATCTCCTATAAAATTTATAACCTATGAATTCTGACAAATCCATATATTCGGAATTTATAGATTCCAGTTATGTAGATTTTTGGAATTTTTAGGCTCCACCACGGTGCTTTGTTCGCCTCGACAGTAACACGCAATAAGGTTATTTGCTGCGCCCGCTAGGCCTGGGGCCGGACGAGCCCAATAATGAACAGACTTATTTACATCTATCTGTTTCTTTTAAAGGATTTCCAGCTGTCGGCATCTGGCGCGGGCGATCGCCCGCGATACGATCCGGAAAGTCTCACGGCGTTGTTGCAGATCAGCGTGATTTGCCGCCACGTTAATTGGCACAAGTGCCAAGGATCGGCGTCATCAGCCTTACATGCGTATCGATACGCTCGAGAACCTTCGCCGGGACGACATCACGTCCCGGCAGCGACCACCAAAAACCGTTCACCTGTTCGACTGTATCGACCACAGCTTTGAGCACGGCCGCTTCCGGCAGCCGTGCACGGTTGGCGAAGGCTTTCCATCGTTGCACGTTCAGCGCCTTGAAAGGTCGCTCGCTGGCGAGCGATAGAGCCATGGCATCCGCGGGAATGTAGGGAACTGTCGAGAGCACGTCATAGATGGGTGCGAGCTGCGGTTTGTCGCCTGCCCCGCGATAGATCAGCGACCAGTTCTTGAGGTGCATGTCGCCATTGCCGGTGATGGCTGCCAGCGCCAGTCGGCGGACGAACTCAAGAGCAGCGGTCGGCGAGACGGCAACGTTCAAGGCTGCGGCGATATCGTGATAGGCACCCCCTTCGTATTTCCGGGACGGATAGATGCCGAACACCTGCGCGAAATCCTCGATGTGGATACGCTCGCCGTCTGCGCCGCGATCGAAGCGTTTGACGAGCAAGACTTTTCCATCCGACAGAGTCTCGAACTCCTTTGGGATTCCTTCGAACTCGGACTGTTCGACAAGCTCCCGCTCCGGCACCTCCATGCCGATCGCTTCGGCCAAAGCGAGATTGGCATATTCGTTTTCCGAAACGCCGGGAAACGAGGTCGATGGAAACTTGGCGATATAGGATCCCTGGTCGTCGCCGAGCGGCAGCGTCAGTCCACCGCCCTTCCCCGTATTCTTGATGACTGAAAGCTTCATCTGAACGCCGGCGAGTGAGAACCGGGCTTTAGGCTTGGGAGCAGACAGGGTATCAAAACGAGTAATCGTCTTGTCGCTTGGCACGACGCGGACGGCGCCAGGCAGGTCCGACCCGAGCGCGACGAGCAGGTCGAAATCGTTTCCGGCACGAACGCTCCCCGCGTGATGTTTTTCCATCGCCTCGCGCAGCTTGTCTTCCGGGAGCAGATTGGCAAAGAACGCTGGCAACGCTCTGGCGACGGGTTTCGGGTCCTTGCGCAATCCGCCAGTGGCCGCTCGGAAAGACAGGCTGAGCACAGGAAATCCGCCGGTTGCGCGATAGCTGTCCTCGAAACTGAAGGCATTGAAGTCGCCGGGCGTCCTGACCATCGTGCCGACCTTCGCGTCGTTCAGCAGCACGTCGAGCGACGAAATGGATCTGGGATCGGAAGAAACCTCAGACATTCTTATCCCCGTCCGGATGCGCCATAAATGCCGGAAGATCGTCGAGATCATCCTGCGGCCGCAGCAGCGCACCGACGGCGGGAACCATTGCCTGTGGGACGAACATCAGTTCAAGCCCGAGAGCGCGAGCGATGTTGATCAGGGTCGTCGTGCGTGCGGAACTGCTTCCGGACTCGATCTCACGATAGCGGGGACGCGATATGCCCGCCATGTCAGCAATCTGCTCTTGGGTCAGTTGCCGGGCTTTGCGAGTCGCCTTCAGCAATCGCCCGATTTCCAGCAAGGATTCTGACTCTGATCGTGCCATACCACCCATCTCCGTGGTGTAAGGAAAGCTATCTCAAATATTTTGAGGTAAGTCAATGCGAAAGACATGAATACGAATCATTATTACTGAATTGATCCGTTTACATATCATTCATGCTGTTTTTTGAATGGTAGTGTCGCAACCTGCGGGTCTGATCCAACATACGTGGTTTGTTAAAGGCACCCCCCTATTTCCGATCGCCCTCGGCACTGGTGCCGGAGAGAAACCGAATGAGTATGCCCAAACACGATCTTTCATCACGTCATTTTCAACGAAAAATTTCGGAATACTGCGAGGTGCGTATTGCACCGACCTCCTCGAAGCGGGTCCTGGAGAATGTCCGCCCTTACCTGATCAGCCTGATCATCTACCGCAAACGGCCGCCGATTCTGAACGGCCATATCGACTGGATCGCGATCGGGGAGGCCTGCGGGATCGGAGACGACATGACCGCCGAGCTTCGGAAGCAATTGCGGCCGGCACTGGATGCGATCATCCGATGGCTGAAGGCGCCTCCAGTTCGCGACGATGTCCCATCGGCAGAGCCATCTTCCCGCACAAGCAAGGCCGAACCGGTCAAAAAGACCGCAGCGGTTTCGTCGACCAGAAAACCGCAACGCGCTGCGGCCGACGGAGTGTTTGCCAGGAACACATCCGCACAACGCGGGCAGGCACCCAAGCCGATCAGCCCATTTCCAGATCCGTTATTCGAGGCGACCGACGATCCAGCAAGCTTTCAGGATGCGCTCATCTACCATATGCGCCGGTTCGGCGACAGCTACTGGCAGCTCTATCGTGCCGTGGTTCGTTTGACAGAGACCTTCGACAGCAAGACGCTTTTGTCCTGGATCCAGGGCGAGCGTGTGCCACGGTCGGTTACGAGCTTCGACATCCTGCGCCGGATCGAGAGTCGCTACCGACTGGAGGAGGGGTATTTCAAGGCGAAGCTGCCGCATCAGGCGCGCTCGCTGTACGGGCATGATCTCGGCGACATCAGCCCGGCCGAGCGTCGGCGGATCTCTATGCATCTGCCAGATGATTTCAGCAGCCTGCCCTTCACCAAGCGGGAGGAGATTCTCGACTGGGTGCGTCGAGTAATTATCTCGGGTTCGACTGAGTATCGCCGTTACCAGGCCGCAAAGAGCAAGGAGCGTTATGCGATCCGTTTTTCCCGGGGTCACCTATGGCGGCAGTTCACTTTCGCCGCGCGCACTGGCATCTGCTGCCAATGCCAACAAGCATATGGCCGAGGAGTTCGACGATCCAGATCTGCTGTCCGGCGTCGTCGATGCCCCGCCTGTTGGTTTCCACGCAGAACGGAGCCGGTTAGGCGCATAATTTCCATTGAGAATTGAGCCATGTGAACCTTCCCCCAACGCGGAGAGCGACGGGGGCAACGGAGTGATCCACATGGGACTTTTAAACATCATCCGTCGGATGGCGCTGCGTGAGAAGCTGTCGGTGCGCGAGATCAGCGGGCGGACTGGACTGTCGCGCAACACGATCGCGAAGTATCTGAGCGCGGGTACGATCGAGCCGACGTTCACGGTACCGGAACGACCGAGCAAGCTTGATCCGTTCGCCGACAAACTCTCTGCCTGGCTGAAGACCGAGGCCGGAAGGTCACGCAAACAGCGCCGGACGCTGAAGCAGCTTCATGCCGATCTGACGGCTCTGGGATTTACCGGCTCCTATGGCCGTGTCGCCGCCTTCGCCCGTGAGTGGCGGGTTGAGCAGCAGACGGCGGGTCGCGGCATATTCGTTCCTCTGTCTTTCCGCCCAGGCGAAGCATTCCAATTCGATTGGAGCGAGGATTATGCCGTGATCGGCGGCGATCGCACGAAGCTGCAAGTTGCCCACATCAAACTATCACACAGCCGGGCGTTTCTGATCAGGGCCTACCTGCTGCAGACGCACGAGATGCTCTTCGACGCTCACTGGCACGGGTTCCGGGTGTTCGGTGGCGTGCCTGGACGTGGCATTTACGACAACATGAAGACCGCAGTTGATCGTGTTGGCCGCGGCAAGGAGCGGTAAGTCAATGTCCGCTTCCAGGCAATGACAAACCACTACGTCTTTGCGCCCGAGTTCTGCAATCCCGCCGCAGGCTAGGAGAAGGGACAGGTAGAGAAGAACGTTCAGGATGCCCGACAACGTTTGTGGCAACAGATGCCGGACTTTCTCGATCTGCCGGCGTTGAACGCCTGGCTAGAGCAGCATTGCCAGGACTTATGGCGCGAGACACCGCATGGCACTTTGCCCGGCACGATTGCCGATATTTGGGCCGCCGAGCAGGCTGCGTTGATGGCGTTACCTGCAGCTTTCGACGGCTTCGTCGAACAGAGCAAGCGCGTCTCACCCACCTGCCTGATCACCTTCGAGCGGAACCGCTACAGCGTGCCTGCGTCTTTTGCGAACCGGCCCGTCAGCCTACGGATTTATCCCGAGCGGCTGGTCGTTGCAGCCGAGGGCAATATCCTCTGCGAACATCCGCGGATCATAGAACGCAGCCACGACAAACCGCCGCGAACGATTTACGACTGGCGGCATTACCTTGCGGTCATCCAACGCAAGCCCGGTGCTCTACGCAATGGCGCACCCTTCCTGGAACTGCCACACGCCCTACGCAAATTGCAGGACCAGATGCTTCGCCGCCCCGGCGGCGATCGTGAGATGGTCGACATTCTCGCACTCGTTCTTCATCACGATGAGCAGATCGTTGTCAGGGCTGTGGAACTGGCTCTGGATCAAGGCGTCGCGACCAAGACGAATGTGCTGAACCTGCTGCATCGCCTGATTGACGGCAAAACCATCGACGGTCCCGACATAGACACGCCACAGGCGCTGACCTTGCTACGTGAACCCAAGGCCAATGTGGAACGCTACGATGGCTTGCGGGGTCCGGATCGTGGGAGGTCGCCATGCGTCATGATCCCGCCAGCGCCGCCGTCGTCATCATGCTGCGTAGCCTGAAGATGTATGGCATGGCCCAAGCCGTCACGGACCTGATCGAGCAAGGAGCTCCAGCCTTCGATGCGGCCGTGCCGATCCTGTCCCAGTTGCTAAAAGCCGAGATGGCCGAGCGCGAGGTCCGCTCCATCGCCTATCATATGAAGGCCGCTCGCTTTCCTGCGTACAAAGACATCTCCGGCTTCGACTTCGCCGCCAGCGAGATCAACGAAGCGACGGTGCGCCAACTGCACCGATGCGAGTTCATGGATGGGGCGCAGAACGTTGTCCTAATCGGTGGCCCTGGCACTGGCAAAACGCATGTCGCGACCGCTCTTGGAATCCAGGCCATCGAGCATCATCGCCGAAAGGTCCGCTTCTTCTCGACCATCGAACTGGTCAATGGTCTCGAACAGGAGAAGGCCAAGGGCAAGGCGGGCCAGATAGCGGAGACCTTGGTCCGCCTCGATCTGCTCATCCTGGACGAGCTCGGATACCTACCGTTCAGCGCCTCAGGCGGAGCACTACTCTTCCACCTGCTGAGCAAGCTCTACGAGCGGACCAGCGTCGTCATCACCACAAACCTCAGCTTCAGCGAGTGGGCAACCGTCTTCGGCGACGCCAAGATGACGACCGCTCTGCTCGATCGTTTGACCCATCATTGCCACATCCTGGAAACCGGAAACGACAGCTTCCGCTTCAAAGCCAGCTCGGCTGCCGCAGCACACAAGAGAGGAGAAAAACCCGAACCCTTGACCAAACCCTGATCAGAAAACCATACTTAGAGGTGGCTCACTTCTCGGTGGAAAAACCGGCTCAGCTCTGCGTGGAAACCAACACCAGGACACACCGGATGTGGTGCGAGAGCATTACGGACGCTTCCTGCCGCAGGATAAGGCAGCGCTCGCGGCAAAGATCCTGAATCAGGTTTGGGAAGCCGCATGAGTTCGAAGCGGCGGCGACGATTGTGACTGCATCGCCGCCGCGAAATTTCGTGGGCGACTTTCAGTTATTGCAGTTAGAGGCCTGACACGCTATAGTGGACCGAGGAGACTTTGCTATGACCAGTCAAATCGTTCATTTCGCCGGATTGTCGGATCGCGACCGCAAGGCAGTTTCACCCTTGCCGAAGTTGGAAACTGGCGACAGGATGGAGCTTCATGTTCGTCATGAAGGCGGAAAAGAACAGACGCTCACGATCCCGCCCACGGCCGCCGCGGCAGTTGAAGCGCTTTTGGCGCATATGCTGCGGGGCGAACGCGTTGCGGTGCTGGCCGAAGACCAGGAGCTTAGCCCAACCGACGCGTCGGCCGTTCTCGGTATCTCGCGTCCCCTCGTCGTCCTGCGTATGGACCGGGGCGATCTGCCATTCCGCTATGTCGGCAAACACCGCCGCGCCTTGCTCAAGGATGTACTCGCGCTAAAATCCAAACTGGACGTCCGGCAGACTGCAATGGATGCGCTTGCCGAAGACACCGAGGATCTCATTCAAAACCATGGCCTCTAAACCGCCCGTCGCGGTCTATGATGCCTGCGTCCTTTATCCATTCCATCTGCGCAATGTCCTCATCCAATGTGCTTTCGACGGACTCGTCGCGGCACGGTGGACCGACGAAATCCATGACGAATGGATACGCAATCTTGCCGCTAACACGCCTTCATTGACCATCGAACGCCTGGTAGCCACACGGGACAGGATGAAGGCGGTGCTGCCGGAAGCGGACGTGGCAGACTACCAGTCTTTGGTCATTGACCTTCAGCTACCAGACCCTGGCGACCGGCATGTCCTCGCGGCCGCCGTCGCCGGGAAAGCTTCCGTCATCGTCACCTGGAACCTTAAGGATTTTCCAGCACCAAACCTCCGTCCCCACGGTGTGATCAGCCAGTCACCCGATGATTTCTTGGTTGAACTCCACGCAGCGTTTCCCGACGCGTTGATCTCCAGTGTGAAACGTGCGCGGCACAATCTGCGCAAGACAGCGCCGTCGATCGAGATGTTTGTGGAAGTGCTTGAGCAAGGCGGGTTGAAGAAATTTTCCGGCGTTCTTTGTCGCAACATCACCAAGCTGAAGTGATCGGGTGAGCCGGCGCAAAGCGCAACGACTGGAACATCCTGCACAGAGCCGACAAGTTATTCATCCTCGCTTTCCTCCTCAGCCAATAGCGGCTCGTTCTGCATGACCCTCCGACTGAGCAGACCGGCATCTTCAAGCGCCTCAACATCGGGCAGATCGCGTAGCGTCTCCATGCCAAATGCCGAGAGGAAGTGCTTGGTCGTCACGTATGTATAGGGCGCGCCTGGCGTCGGGCTGCGCGGCCCCGAGCCGATGAAACCCGCGCCACGCAGGTTTCCGATCACGTCGCGGCTGACCTCCCTGCCAAAGATCTTCGACAATTCGCCGCGGGTGATCGGTTGGAAATATCCCACCGCCATCAGCACCATCGCCTCGAACTCCGACAGGGCTGCAGCCCCTGCCCTGGTCGGCGCTAATGAGGCGCGGATCGTCTCAGCGAACCGCGGTCGGGTGCGATGCTGCCAGCCGCCAGCAACCGACACCAATTCATAGGGTCGATCCCGAAGCTCCTCAATGAGATCGTCGATCAGCAAATCGATGCTGCAATCTTTTCCCACCACCCGCGCCAGTGTCTCTCGGCTGACCGGCTCGGCCGAGGCAAAGATCACCGCCTCGACCCGCATCATCCACTCCCGCCAGCGCATCTCCGCCGGGAACTGATCTAGTTCACGATCATAAAGAAGTTCGTCTGCGGCGTTCGCCTTTCGACGTGACGGTCTTGGTGCAGGAGATCCTGCCATGATCACAACCCAAAAATTCGGAAGGACGGGCGGCCGGAGAGTTCTCGTACCGCCTCGAAACTTTCCAGACGCTCGAACAACCGATTGGCCGCCCAGCGCGACAGGGTGCTGCCCGGCGCCGAGGCCGGTACGGCGTCTTCGGTCAGCAATCGGCGGATCACCGGCTCGGCGCCCTTAGTCCTAACCTTGGGCACAACCGCCAGCAGCCGCGCCGCTCGGCGGTCGATTTCCGCCGCGGACCGTAGCGCTGTCTCAACGCCGTCAACCATCGCCAGGCATATTGCTTTTGGATAGGCTGGCTCACCCAGCCGGACACGACCGCGGCCACCGATGGTGCGGAACGCCGGGCCAAATCGTTCAGGCAGCAACAGCGGCACGGGTTTCGGCCAGTTCAGCTTGCGCGCCAGGATGACGTCGGCCAGACCGAGCGCCATCACCTCGGCGTCCGGGAGACCGGCAGAGATCGCCGTTATCAGGTCCGCCACCGCGAAGGGTGCTGCTCGCCCGGACTGATTTGCAGAATCGACGATCTCGGGGATTGAGGCAAGCCTTTCGTCCCACTTCATTCCCAGCAGTGCGGCAATCTCCTTAACGAACGGTGTGGTCACCGTCCCAGCTTGGCGCGCGAGCATTCGCGTGGCCAGAAACAGTTTCCCCGCCGGTCCTGGATCGTCGCCGGCGGCCGTCAGCAAAACCGCATCGCGGATGGCGCTTTCCTCCTCGTTGCGACCAAGCATTTTTGCTGCCATGGCGGCAGATTTGAGGGCGAGGCGATCACGCCAGCAACCGAGCCAGGGCGGATCCGCCCGGACCAAATCGTCCAGGGATTTCAGTGCGATGCCGGCGGCGAAGGCAGCATCGGGTTCGCTGATGTCGTGCGCTCGCGATCGCGTCCAGCTTGGCAAGCGCGGTAGCCTGACAGACGTTGTTGCGGTGGGTGACAGGCGCGAATCCATAAGGTTGAGCATAAGCAATATGCGCGGTTTAGGCTAGTACTATAGTGCTTAACCGCACGGCCCGCCGGCGTTGCAATATGTCCGATAACGTTGACTTATCGGACGTTATTGTCACTATAGAGAAATGGCGCAAATCATCGAGCAAAACAGCGAAATTCACGTTGAGGAGACCTCAGCGCCGTCTCTCAGCACGGCGGCTGAGCATGATGTTTCCGCGCCGGAGGTTTCGAGCGACGGCTCCCTCCCCTCCCCTACTAATCAGCACCAGGCGCCCGCGCATCTCAGGGACCTGACCAACCGGGCGCGCGGCTATGTCGAGGCGGCAAGCTCAGCCAACACCCGCAGGGCTTATGCGTCCGACTGGAAGCACTTTTCGGCTTGGTGCCGGCGGTCCGGCCTTGCTCCCCTCCCCCCGCATCCACAGACCGTCGGTCTCTACATTACCGCCTGCGCCTCGGGCGCAGCCGAGCGCGGGATGAAGGCAAACTCGGTCTCGACGATCGAGCGTCGGCTGTCCTCATTATCCTGGAACTACGCCCAGCGCGGCCTGTCACTTGATCGCAAGGATCGCCATATCGCAACCGTCTTATCCGGCATCCGCAAAAGTCACGCGCGCCCTCCGGTGCAGAAAGAGGCGGTGCTGGCAGAGGACATCATCGCGATGATCGAGACCCTTGATCGCGGCACGCTCCGCGGTCTGCGCGACCGCGCGATGCTGCTAATTGGTTATGCTGGCGGCCTACGCCGTTCGGAGATTGTCGGCCTCGATCTGAAAGCCGACCAGTCTGAAGACGGCCGCGGCTGGATAGAGATCCTCGACGAGGGAATGCTCGTCACCTTGCGCGGCAAGACGGGATGGCGCGAGGTCGAGGTGGGACGCGGCTCATCCGATGCCACCTGCCCGGTCGTGGCGGTCGAAACCTGGATCAAGTTTTCCAAGCTGGCGCATGGCCCCCTTTTTCGTCGGGTGACGGGGCGAGGGAAAGCTGTTGGATCGGAGCGGCTGAACGATAAGGAGGTCGCTCGGCTTGTGAAAAGGGCTGCGATGGCCGCGGGCGTTCGCGGCGATCTCAGCGAAATCGAACGCGCCTTCAAGTTCTCCGGCCATTCCCTTCGCGCGGGCTTGGCCTCTTCCGCTGAAGTCGACGAACGTTACATTCAGAAACAGCTGGGGCATGTATCAGCTGAGATGACTCGCCGATATCAACGGCGACGTGATCGCTTCCGTGTCAACCTCACCAAAGCCGCAGGGTTATAGCGTCCACCAAAACCCGTCGCAAAAGTACCTGTTTCGCAGGTTGCGAAAGTCGGGCGCAAAACTCATACTTAAATCGGGAGATTTGCGACTTGAACCAAGGGAGGCGAAAATCACCCCCAAGCTGGTAGCTTTTGACGTCGACGGCACACTGCTGCGTGGCGAGAATATTTGCGGGTGCATCGCGAGAAATATTGGACGTACCGCAGAAATGAACGCCTTTGAGCTTTTCCGCTCACGCGAGGAAATTACAGTTGGGCGGCAAACCATGCTGGAATGGTATTCACCTTTCAGCAGAGAGACACTGATCGGATATCTTCAAGATCTACGCCTCGCGCCGGGTGTTCGGCGCGGCTTTGCTCGCCTGAAAGAGGAAGGCATTAAAATCGCCTTGGTTTCGATCACGTGGCAATTTGCTGTTGATTGGCTAGCCGCTGATTTGGGCGCGGATTATGAATCGGCACTGGATGGGGCGATAACGGTGAGATCGGGCATTTTTGGCCCGAAGATAAAGCGACCTGGCTCCGGTCCCTACTTGCCCGGCTTCAGATCGACCAAGACGCTTTGGTTGCGGTAGGAGACTCCTTCGGCGATATGCCTATGTTGCAGCTCGCAAAGCGCGGATTTTTTGTCGGTCACAATCTTCCTGCAGAACTTAGCCATGTCAACCATTGGCCTGACGCCAACATTGAGGCCATCGTTGAAAACGTGCTCATGTCTGTGTCCCGGAAATCCTAAATAGTGCGACGTGCAGGTTATGTCGCATGAGCCGGCCATAGGTCGGGCGCGCTTCCGCTTTCGGCCCGAAGCGGACGAAAAACTGTTAGTGCCCCTATCGTGCCGCTTTTAAAGAAAAGCTATGAATGAAGAAGTGCTTGTTGAACTTGATGCGATTTCTGATGTGGCCATTTGAGAACAGAAAAGATTACCTGATCCTCGAAGCAGGCGAGGTGCCTTCCCCTGAGGATCAAAGAAGCGGCTTTGGACAGCGGCACGGTTCGGCAATTCTTCACCATGGGGGAAAACCGTATGCCGTCGAGAACGTCAGGCTCTCTGACGGAACCTGCGGATGGGCTTGGATTACCGGAGCTTCTGGAAGCCCCCCTTGGCGGCGGCCGGTCGACAATGTGAGAGGTGGCTCGGTTTGTCTGAACAGTTTGGGGCGTTTTGCTAAGTGGATTTCCGCCTCGATTATGCCGCCACCATCATTGGTGCCAGCACGTTGAAGTAGGCCTGATCCGGGGTCTGCCGGTCAAGGGATGAATGTGGGCGTCGGCTATTGTAAAAGGTCAGATATCGGCCAATGCCGACGCGCGCCTCGGACACGGTCTTGTAGGCGTGGAGATAGACTTCCTCGTATTTGATCGACCGCCAGAGCCGCTCGACGAAGACGTTGTCGCGCCACGCACCCTTGCCATCCATCGAGATGGCGATTTCCGCCTTCTTCAGCACCGCTGTGAAGTCCATCGAGGTGAACTGCGAGCCTTGGTCGGTGTTGAATATGTCGGGTCTGCCATAACGGGCCAGCGCTTCCTCGACCGCTTCGATGCAGAAGTCCGCCTCCATCGTGATTGACAGCCGCCACGAAAGAACCCGCCGGCTGAACCAGTCCACGACGGCGTAGAGATAGACGAAGCCGCGAGCCATCGGAACATAGGTTATGTCCATTGCCCAGACCTGGTTGGGTCGCGTGACAGCCAGCTTTCGCAAGAGATAGGGATAGATTTTGTGACCAGGCGCTGGTTTGGAGGTATTCGGTCGACGGTATATCGCCTCGATGCCCATCTTCTTCATGAGCGTAGCGACGTGAAGCCGCCCGGCATTCAGCCCGGCGAACAAGGTATTCCCAAGCGCTTTGTTCAGCGGAGAAGACAAAGCCGCGGTCTGGACATACTCTGACAAAATCATTGAGAACATCGAACGACGTTCAGGTCTCATTCTCTCTGGCGACCAAATCACTAAAAACAACCTGCCGCCATATGCCACGATAGGATTACAACAAGGCGGCGGTGCGTGGGCTAACAATCATCCTCGTCCACGCGGTATTACTCACGTAGTTCAGGTCGTGTGCCGACCTTCTGACGGCGCGGCGTTTGTCTCAGAAGCTCAGGCCATGAAAGCGCCATTTGGTCTTACATTAACGCCTCTAGTTGAGTGGCTCGAGCTCTCTAGAGACCTTATTCAAGCTGATAAAGCATGGGCCGTTAGCGTCTTCTCGGGAAGCGGTGGAAGCCCTCCAGCCCCCGGCGGGATAACACTACAATGACCGCTTCTGCGCCATGACTGCAGTCGGCACGAAGCGGTCATTTTGCTTGGCTGATATACAAATATCTATCCACGGTGCGCCCGCAGCCGTGAAGCCGTTTCTGGTAAACCTCCATCCGGTCATGAACCTTCTCCGCGACTTTTTGCGATAGAACGTTCTGGGGGCTTGTGATGCTAACAACCCTATCGAAACCAAGGCTGTTCAACGCGTGTGCCCGACACGCTTTCGCAGCCTCAGTGGCGAAGCCTCTACCCCAGTAGTCGCGCCATAGATGATACCCTATCTCCGGTTCGAACCCTTCGGGGGTCTCTTGGAGAGTTATTCCACAGTCGCCGATGACCTCTCCAGACGATAACTCAACTGCTGCCCAGAGGCCAAAGCCGTGTTCTCGGTAGCTGTCGAATGAAAGCTCTTGAAACCAGGTCCGCGTTTCGGCTGGGGACTTGAGGCTTGGATAGAATTGCATGCATTCCCGGTCGGCATAAATTTTACTCAACACTGCAAGATCTTGTTCTTCGACTTCCCTCAGAAGCAGCCGGTTCGTCCTCACGATAATGGACATGCACCCCCCTTATCCTGACCAACCTGCTATTTCGCAAACTGGCATCGATCCGGCAAATCAAAAACTTTCGGCGATGATTGGCGGCGGGGTAAGACCAAGGTCTGTCTTGCCGTTGGCTTGCCTATGCGAAGAAGGCATGGCCTTTCATTGCTCCGGTCCACTGCGCCGCCGGGTCCGACCTCGATACGAACTTCGGTTTTGCTTCGCTGGCCGCACCCCATGCCGCGTCATCGAGCGTGTCGAGATATT
>NZ_JAHYCB010000022.1 GCF_019430945.1 Neorhizobium populisoli
TCAGAATGAACGCCTTCTGGGCGTCCGAAAACTTCGATGCCTTCATCACTTCCGCTCCTGTTCCCAGCCGGGAATTTAACGCGGAAAACTCCAGTTATGAACGATCCAGTTTTTGGGGATCAGAGCAAGGCATAATTTTTCTCCTATGCCTTGCGCCCTGCCTTGCTCTAGTGAGTCGGTGTATGTAGAATCTAACTGCACAGTTGGATTTCATCATCCGCTAGGACATCCGCACGGCAGGGCCTTGTTTCCGTGTGCGGCCACGCATCGCGCGACTGCTATCTGTCCGGCAAGACAGGTTGCAGTCGTCGTTCGCGAATCTAATCTCCACGAACAACCTGAGTATTGATGCGACTCAATCTTGCTGTCGAGTCATTTCGATTAAACACAACTAGATTTTGTGTCAAATCCACGAAATCCCCAGATTGATTACAACATGCTGTATGTATGGTGGATTTTTGAAAGCTTTTGGTTTATAAGCCGCCCCAGTTGAGGCAAAGCCGACTCGGCCCTAAGCCCAGTACAAAACGTTGCAAGTAAAAAGCCCGCCGAATCGCTCCGGCGGGCATCTGATCTCAGATCCAGGTTACTTTACCTAAAATACGTTGGCACCTCGTCACCGCGATACACGCCAATCGGGCTACAAGCCACCGAGCGTCTTTCGTCTATAACGTATTTTCTAACTGAAGACAGAACAGAAAGCCTTAAAATGCAACGTCTTCAATGGGATGGAATGGTGCTGCTAGAGAGAATCGAACTCTCGACCTCTCCCTTACCAAGGGAGTGCTCTACCGCTGAGCTATAGCAGCATCTGGACCGGCGCGAAGTGGCCGCGTCGTCGGTGAGCGGCCTATTGCCATAGCTTCACCGGGAGTGCAAGCCGCAAATGCCAAGTTATTTGTCGAAGATTGCGGAAAACCCCGCATCGGCTTTCGCCGGCCGCGCTTTTTGGTTATGGAAAAATATGGCGAATGATGAAGAAAACCCCGATTCGCAGGGCAAAGGGATCACCGAAAGCCGTGGCGACCGTGCTCGCAAGCATGCGGCGGCGCGTGAAGAGCAGCAGAAGGCGCGTGCGGCGGCGAAACTTCGGGAAAACCTTATGCGGCGCAAGACGCAGTCGCGCGCCCGTCGCGCCGGCGAGGCGGAACAAGGCCAGGGCCTGCCTGCCGCAAAAACGGACGAATCATCCTGATCTGTTTTTTGCAGACAGGCTTTCTACATAACCCAAGGAATCGGCTGCGAGGCTCGTCACAGGCACGAGAGCTTTCGCGCTAAACGAAAAGTGAGAACTTATGGATCGCATCAGAATTACCGGCGGCAATGAGCTGAGGGGCACCATTCCGATTTCCGGCGCGAAGAACGCGGCACTTCCCCTGATGATCGCATCCCTTCTGACGAGCGACACGCTGACGCTCGAAAACGTGCCGCATCTGGCGGACGTCGAGCAGCTGTTGCGCATTCTTGGCAATCACGGCGTCGACGTTGCCGTCAACGGCCGCCGGGAACGCCAGGACGAGAGCTATTCCCGCACCATCAACTTCACCTGCCGCACTATCGTCGATACAACTGCCCCTTATGAGCTGGTCTCGAAGATGCGCGCCAGCTTCTGGGTCATCGGCCCGCTGCTCGCCCGCGAAGGCCAGGCGCGCGTTTCGCTGCCGGGCGGCTGCGCGATCGGCACAAGGCCGGTCGACTTCCTTCTCGACGGCCTGCAGGCGCTCGGCGCCGAAATCGAAATCGACGGCGGTTATGTCAATGTCAGGGCACCGAAGGGTGGATTGATCGGCGGGCGTTATGCCTGCCCGAAGGTCTCGGTCGGAACGACCCATGTCCTGATGATGGCGGCGACGCTTGCCAACGGCACGACGGTGATCGAAAACGCCGCGTCCGAACCTGAGGTCGTCGATCTTGCCAATTGCCTTACCGCGATGGGCGCGAAGATTTCCGGCGCCGGCACGCGAACGATCACCATCGATGGCGTGACCTCGCTGTCCGGTGCGCGGCACCGGGTTCTGCCGGACCGGATCGAAACCGGCACCTATGCCATGGCGATCGCGATGGCCGGCGGTGACGTCACCCTTCAGGGCACGGATGAAGCCCTGCTCGGCGGTGCACTCGATACGCTGCGCCAGGCCGGCGCCTCCATTACCGCGACCGAGTCCGGCCTGCGCATCGTGCGCAACGGCAACGGCATCCAGGCGGTGGATATTACCACCGAGCCGTTCCCCGGCTTCCCGACCGATCTGCAGGCGCAGTTCATGGCGCTGATGACGCGCGCTTCCGGCGTTTCCAGCATCACCGAAACGATCTTCGAGAACCGCTTCATGCACGTGCAGGAACTGGCCCGCCTCGGGGCCAAGATCTCGCTTTCCGGCCAGACGGCCCGCGTCGAAGGCGTGGCAAAGCTGAAGGGTGCGCCGGTCATGGCGACCGATCTGCGCGCTTCCGTTTCGCTGGTCATTGCCGGCCTTGCGGCCGAGGGCGAGACGATGGTCAACCGCATCTATCATCTCGATCGCGGTTTCGAGCGGCTGGAAGAAAAGCTCACGCGCTGCGGCGCAATCGTCGAGCGTGTCAGCGGCTGATCGAAGCGATCCGCACAGTGTCCAAAGTTTGAAGGGACGGCAGGAGAGATACTCTTGCCGTCCCTTTTTGCGTCGCTATGTTGGAGGAGCACATCATTGTCTTCCCGCCCCTCATTTCATATCCATTTCCTATGGAGATTTCCCATGGCTGACGCTTCCTCACCCGTCTGGTTCATCACCGGCTGTTCGACCGGCTTCGGCCGCGAGCTTGCCACGCTGACGATCGAACGCGGCTGGCCAACGGTCGTCAGTGCCCGCGACAAGGCGCGTGTCGCCGATCTCGCCGAAGGCAAGGACAACGTGCTGGCAGTCGCCCTCGACGTTACCGACATGGGTCAGATCGCCGCCGCGGTGAAAGCGGCGGAGGAAAAGTTCGGCCGTATCGACGTATTGGTGAACAATGCCGGCTACGGTTATCAGGCCTCGATCGAGGAAGGCGTCGAAGACGAAATCCGCGGCATGTTCGATGCCAATGTCTTCGGCCTTTTCGCCATGACGCGCGCCGTGCTGCCGGGCATGCGCGCCCGCCGCAAGGGCCATATTCTCAACATCACCTCGATGGCCGGCTTCATGGGCCTGCCGAGCTCGGGTTACTACTCGGCCAGCAAACATGCGGTCGAAGGTTTTTCCGATGCGCTGAGCCTTGAAGTCGCGCCGCTCGGCATCCGCGTCACCTGCGTCGAGCCGGGTCCGTTCCGCACCGACTGGGCCGGCCGTTCACTGAAACAGACGCCGAGCACGATCGCCGATTATACTGAGACCGCCGCCGCCCGCATGGCCTCGACCGCGGGTGTCAGCGGCAAGCAGCCGGGAGATCCGGTTCGCGCCGGCGAGGCGATGATCGCCGCGACGGAAGCGGCGGAAGCGCCGCGCCATCTGATCCTTGGTGCGATCTGCTACAATGGCGTTACCCAGAAGCTGAAGGAGCGGCTGGCGCAGATCGAACTCTGGGAAGATATCAGCCTTTCGGCCGATTTCCCTTCCTGAGCGTTTCAAGCCTGTCTTTTGCCGGAAGCGGAAACCGTTTTCGGCAGACATGCTCTGATGCGCAGTTGTTTCCGGCTCGACTGTCGCTTATTTCCAGTCTCAGAAACTTTTGCGTGACCCGCGCCTCTGGATGGATTTTTAAAAAGCGATGACCGAGCTGAAGCTGCTTGCCCTCGATACCGACGATCTCGGCATCATTTCCGCCCATATGCAGGACGCCGTCTTCAAGGTGGGCGATGTGCGCTGGTCCGCCAGCGAGCGGAATTTCTCGCTCGCCGGCAACCGCTTCGTCTGGGAAAAGCTCGGCAAGAAGCGCAAGGAATATGAGCGCCGCCGCTCCGCGATCGTCTTCAAACGGGTCCAGGCGGTGCGCTCGATCGGCATCAACCTCAATAACAAGGACGAAGTGCTGTCGCTGCTGGCCGTCACCTTCACCCAGAAGGGGGATGGACCAGAAGGCACGGTGGAACTGGTCCTTTCCGGCACAGCCACCATTGCGCTCGACGTCGAATGCATCGAAGTTGCTCTTGCAGATGTCGGCGGTGCATGGGAAACGGCCTCCAAGCCCCGCCATCCCTAAGATTGAATGTCCGGATGGCCCTTAACGGGGCAGACATTGTTTCTGAGTGAAGAGGAATATCCGCTTGGCAATCTGGCTTGAGCAGGAATCGCAGGATTTCGAGGCGACGTTTTCGGCATTTCTTTCGACCAAGCGCGAGGTCTCGGAAGATGTGAACGCGGTGGTGCGCGACATCATCGACGACGTGCGTGCCCGGGGTGACGCGGCGCTGATCGATTATTCCGCCCGGTTCGACCGCGTCGATCTTTCGAAAGAAGGCATCCGCGTCAGCGAAGCCGATATCGATGCAGCCTTCGCCGAAACCGATCCCAAGGTGATCGACGCGCTGAAGCTCGCAGCAGAACGCATCGAACGCCACCATGCTCGCCAGATGCCGAAGGACGATATCTACGAGGATGCGATCGGCGTCGGCCTCGGCTCGCGCTGGACGGCGATCGATGCCGTCGGCCTCTATGTGCCGGGCGGCACGGCGAGCTATCCGAGTTCGGTGCTGATGAACGCCATGCCGGCCAAGGTTGCCGGCGTGCCGCGGCTCGTCATGGTCGTTCCGGCCGGTGGCGGCAAGATCAATCCGGCCGTACTGGCCGCCGCGCGCATTGCCGGCATTACCGAAATCTACCGTATCGGCGGCGCGCAGGCGATTGCCGCACTCGCCTACGGCACGCAGACGATCGAGCCGGTCGCCAAGATCGTCGGCCCCGGCAATGCCTATGTCGCGGCTGCCAAACGGCATGTGTTCGGCACCGTCGGCATCGACATGATTGCCGGCCCGTCCGAAGTGCTGATCATCGCCGACAAGGAAAACGATCCGGATTGGCTGGCAGCCGACCTCCTTGCCCAGGCAGAGCATGACGAAGGCGCCCAGTCGATCCTCGTTACCGACGATGCCGCCTTCGGCAAGGCGGTGGAAGCCGCCGTCGAGCGGCAATTGAAGACGCTATCGCGTTCGCAGACCGCCGCCGCCAGCTGGCGGGATTTCGGCGCGGTCATTATCGTGCCGAATCTCGAAGCTTCCCTGCCACTGGCCAACCGCATCGCTGCAGAGCATCTGGAACTGGCGGTTGCCGATCCGGATGCTTTGCTGCCCGGCATCCGCAATGCCGGCGCGATCTTCGTCGGCCGCCATACGCCGGAAGTGATCGGCGATTATGTCGGCGGTTCGAACCACGTCCTGCCGACGGCGCGTTCGGCGCGTTTCTCCTCCGGCCTCGGTGTACTGGACTTCGTCAAACGCACCTCGATCCTGCGCCTTGGCCCCGAGCAGCTGCGGCAGCTGGCACCGGCGGCGATCACGCTTGCCAAGTCTGAAGGGCTTGATGCGCATGCCCGCTCCGTCTCTATTCGACTGAATGCCCAGCCGCTCAACGATGGAGGCTGATGGATGGGGGCAAGCGACTACCGTCTCTCCGACGTCGTCCTGGACGACTCCATCGGGCGCTCGACGCCCGATGTGGAGCATGAGCGGGCAGTCGCGATCTTCGATCTGGTCGAAGAGAACTCCTTCCAGCCGGCCGGCCATGCCGGCGGGCCTTACAGGCTGAAGCTTTCGCTGGTCGATTCCAAGCTGATGCTCGGCATCACCACCGATGCCGGCGACGATGTGGCGACCCATATCCTGTCGCTCACCCCCTTCCGGCGGATCATCAAGGACTACTTCATGATCTGCGAGAGCTATTACGAGGCGATCCGTTCCTCGACGCCGAGCCGTATCGAGGCGATCGACATGGGCCGCCGCGGCATCCATAACGAAGGTTCGCAGACGCTGATGGACCGGCTGGACGGCAAGATCGCTGTCGATTTCGACACGGCCCGCCGGCTCTTCACGCTGGTCTGCGTGCTCTACTGGCGCGGTTGAGCATGGAAATCTCCGCCGCGCCTGCCAAACGAGCGAAGGGGCCGAGCGCCATTCTCTTCATGTGCGGTTTCAACGTCATCCGCTCGCCGATGGCGGAAGCCATTGCAAAAGCCATGCTGCCGCACGATATCTACGTGCAATCGGCGGGCGTGCGCTCCGGCGAGCGCGATCCTTTCGTGGATGTGGTCCTGGACGAAGTCGGCCTTTCGATCGGCAAGCACCAGCCGCGCACGCTGGAAGAGCTGGAAGACGATTATTTTGACCTGATCGTCACGTTGACGCCGGAAGCGCATCACACCGCCCTGGAACTGACGCGTGCAAATGCCGTTGAAGTGGTTTATTGGCCGACCATGGATCCGACCGCCGTCAGCGGCACCCGCGACCAGATGCTGGATGCCTATCGCGAGGTTCGTGATCATCTCTGGCGGCTGATCGAGGAACGTCTTTCGCAAGGCGGCCGCCCTCCGGCGGAGACTGCCTGAAGGGCGTTATAAACCGCCGGCGGAAATAGCGCGAAAAGCAAGGTTCACAAAGCGGACATGATTGTGTAGTTTCCGCCCAAATTTGCGGGCAGGCGCCATCCGGCTCCGCCCATATCCAACACACAGGAAGAAAACTGCCAGATGGCTAAAGAAGAAGTCCTCGAATTCCCGGGCGTCGTTACCGAACTGCTTCCCAATGCGACGTTCCGCGTGAAGCTCGAAAACGAACATGAAATCATCGCCCACACGGCCGGCCGCATGCGCAAGAACCGTATTCGCGTTCTCGCTGGCGACAAGGTGCTCGTCGAAATGACGCCTTACGACCTGACCAAGGGCCGCATCACCTACCGCTTCAAGTAATCCCTCTTCTTATCTCGCAGCGGGCTCCGATGGCGTTGGAACAAAAGCTGATACTGGCCTCCGGTTCTCCGCGCCGTCTCGATCTCCTCAACCAGGCCGGCATCTCGCCGGCGCGGCTGATGCCGATGGATATCGACGAGACGCCGAAGAAATCCGAACATCCGCGCTCTCTCGCCCGCCGGCTTTCGACGGAAAAGGCCGAAGCGGCCTATGCTGCCGTGAACGGCGATCCGGCCTGGCGGCACAGCTATATCCTGTCTGCCGATACGGTCGTGGCCGTCGGCCGCCGCATCCTTGAGAAGACGGAATATACGGAAGAGGCGTCATCCGCCCTGCATCTTCTCTCCGGCCGCGGCCACTGGGTCTATACCGGTATCTGCCTGGTGACGCCCGGCGGCCAGTTCCGCCAGAAGGTGGTGGAGACGAAAGTCCGCTTCAAGCGGCTTTCGCCGCGCGAGATCGAAAACTACATCGCGTCCGGCCAATGGCGCGGCAAGGCGGGCGCCTACGCGATCCAGGGGATCGCTGGCACTTTCGTGCAGAAACTCGTCGGCTCCTACACCAATGTCGTGGGACTGCCGCTGTTCGAAGTGACGACGCTTCTGACCGGCGAGGGCTTCGACGTGGCGGCCGCCTGGCCGGAAGGCTGACGCATCGCCGCGGTCCGTCGCCACGGTTGCGGCATCACCTGATGCCTTCGTCGCCGGGCGCCCTGCAAAACAGGAGAAATTCGATATGACATCCGAACCGATCAAGACCGGTGGCAAGGTTGAGCCGTTGCGCGCGACACGCCCCTGCCCCGAATGCAACAAGCCATCTTCGCGCGAACACTATCCCTTCTGCTCCGACCGCTGCCGCACGCTGGATCTTTCCCGCTGGCTGAACGGCTCCTATGCCATTCCGGTGGCAGACGACGAGAGCAAAATCGATGGCGGCGACGAACGGGACTGAAATAGATCACCTTATGCCCACTGATTTTGCTTGAGAATTTGCGAATTTCGCAAACCTGTCAAAAAAGTCGCCTGGGGTGCTGGACATGTCCGAACAAGATGTTATAACCCCGCTCGCTTCCGGGGGATACGCCCCCGCCGGTCCTGACCGGAAGGCTGAAAAGCCGAGATGCCCGGATAGCTCAGTTGGTAGAGCAGCGGATTGAAAATCCGCGTGTCGGTGGTTCAAATCCGCCTCCGGGCACCATTTTTCCCAGATCAATCAAGCGGGGCAAGTACTGGTTCGCATCCGCTAACGTATTTCGGGAATGAACATAAATTAATTACCTCAAACGGTGCACTTGTCGGTTCCTTCCTCTCACAACCCTTGCCGCGACAGGATCGCCAACGGAACTTTCAGATCCTCTCGCCAATCGCTCACGAGCGACGTAAAGATTGCATTTTTTAAAAATTCCACTTTAACGTATGCACGTATCACCGCGTCTTAAGGTGATTTCATTGCGTTTGAGAGGAACCAATTCGAATGGCGGACGATGCGTTAGGGCTACCCTCTCTACCTCCCGGCGTCGCCTATTTCGAAGATTTTCTTTCCAATGCCGAAGAGGCGATGGCCGAAGCCAGGCTCGATGCCGGAGAGTGGAGCAATGTTCTCAAGCGGCGGGTGCAGCATTTCGGCTATATATACGATTACAAGGCACGCACAGTTACGGCCGATGCTTATCTGGGCAAGTTACCGGATTGGCTTCACTGCCTCGCAGAACGCCTCGTGCGCCAAGGATATTTCACCGAGGAGCCGAACCAGGTTATCGCGAACGAATATCTCCCGGGCCAAGGTATAAGCGCCCACGTCGATTGCGTCCCCTGTTTCACCGATACGATCGTTTCGATCAGCTTGTTATCCCAATGCGAAATGGTGTTTCGGGAAAAATTTAGCCCGGCTGTTATCGCTGTAGTGCTTCAGCGGCGCTCCGCGATCCTTCTGAAAGGGCGCGGCCGCTATGATTGGAGCCATGAGATCGCGGCTCGCAAGTCGGACCTCATCGGCAGTGTCAAGATCGATCGTACTCGGCGGATTTCTCTGACTTTCCGCAGAGTTATCCTGGGAGCGGCTTGAAGCGTACGGCAATACAAACACGACTTCCGGCTCGTCAGAAAATTCCTGAATCATAGCCGCTCAAGCTTATGCAAGCGATCCTTGCCTCTCCTACATCCGATAGAAAATCACCTACCGATGCAACGGTTTATCCGCTCATGCGTTTGCGCGCATCAGCCCGCGCTGTGCGGGCTTTGGGAATGATGAGCGGATGCGGTTTGCGACCATTCTTGACCGTTGGAACGAGCAGTCGCTCGCCCGGCAATTCGTGCTGGCCGGGGGGCTGGTAGCGTTTGCGGCGATGCTGCTGGTTGGCGCCTATGTGACGAGCCTCATCCAGCAGGCCGTTACCCGCAATTCCGCAGCCTCCACGGCGCTCTACGTCGACAGCATCATCGCGCCGCTTCTGCCGGACCTGAAGACGGACCAGACGCTTGACGACGTGTCCACCCGGGCGCTGGATGAGACGTTCGGCCAGGGCGCTCTCGGCGGCAAGGTGATCTCCTTCAAGCTCTGGCGCAAGGATGGCACCATTCTTTATTCGACCGACAAAAGTGTGCTCGGCAAACGTTTCGAACCGGGTGACAAGCTGCGGACGGCCTTTTCGGGGCAGATGGTCGCCAAGTTCGGAATGCCGGAGGATCCCGAAAGCAATCTGGAGCGCGGCCAAGGCAAATCTCTCCTGGAAATCTACAACCCGATCCTGCAGCCATGGTCCGGCGAGGTCGTGGCCGTCTCAGAATTTTACGAAGTGGCGGAGGATTTTGAGCAGAGCCTTTATCAGGCACAGCTGCATAGCTGGCTGGCGGTCGGCACCGTCATTCTCGGCTTCTTCCTGCTTCTGTCGGCGATCGTGTTTCGCGGCAGCCGCACCATCGACAACCAGCGACAGGCCTTGACGCAACGGATCGCCGAGCTTTCCGAACTTCTGTCGCAGAACAAGGCGTTGCATGCGCGGGCGCAACGCGCCTCGAGCCGCGCCACCGCACTCAACGAAAGCTATCTCCGACGGCTGGGCGCCGATCTTCATGATGGTCCGGCACAACTGGTCGCCTATGCCGCGCTTCGCGTCGACAGCCGGCTGCTGGTCGATCCCGCAACGCCGAAGGATGCGCGCGAGACTGAGGTGACAACCATCAAGGCGCGGCTCGACGAGGCAATGGACGAAATCCGCAGCATCTGCAGCGGGCTCGTTCTGCCGCAGATCGAAACGGCGGAACTGCCGGACGTGCTGCGCCGCGCCGTCAACGCCCACCGCCAACGCAGCGGGCTGGATGTTGCACTGTTCATGTCCCAGAGTTCGAAGCCGCTTTCTCCCTCCGCTAAGATCTGCGTCTATCGCTTCGTCCAGGAAGCGCTCAACAATGGTTTTCGCCACGGAGGCGGCATCGGGCAGAGCGTGCACCAGACATTCGACGACGGCAATGTCGTCATCGAGGTCTCGGATCGCGGTCCGGGGTTCGATCCCGGCAAGGTGCGCCCCGAGGGGCTCGGTCTTGCCGGTTTGCGCGAACGGATCGAAAGCCTCGGTGGAACGTTCGATATCAAAACATCAAAAGACGGAACCACGGTCAGGATGTCCCTGAGCGTGCATGAAGTGGAGCAGGCCTGATGACATCGATCAAGATAGCCGTCGTGGACGACCATCCCCTTTTTCGCGAAGGGGTGATGCGGAGTCTCGGCGAAATCGCGAATTTCGAGATGGTCGGAGAAGGCGGTTCCAAGGATGATGCAATCCGCATCGTGCACGACATCTGCCCCGACGTGATGCTGATGGACATATCGATGCCCGGCAATGGGCTGGAGGCACTGACTGAAGCTCTCGAACACTGCCCGGAGATCAAGATCGTCATGCTGACCGTCTCTGAGGCCAGCGAGGACATTGCCAAGGCATTGCGGCTCGGTGCCAAAGGTTATGTGCTGAAAGGCGTCGGCTCGCGTGCGCTGGCTGATGTCATCGATACGGTCGCATCCGGGGAGAGCTATGTCTCGCCCGCCCTTTCGGCCCGGCTGATCGCCGGCCTGTCGGCGCCCGATGCGGAAGATAAACCTGACCCGATGGCCGAACTGACGGATCGGGAACAGGAAGTCCTCAATCTCGTCGCCTCCGGCCTCAGCAACAAGCGCGTGGCGCGCGAACTTGATCTCCATGAGAAAACGGTCAAACACCACATGACGCGTATTCTCTCGAAGCTCAAGGTGACCAACCGCACCGAAGCTGCCCTGGCACTCCGGGACGCAACGGACAGAGGCTCACTTGCCGAACGACTTTAGGCGCGATGTATCCGCCGGCGTTGCGGTGCGATTGACGATGGTGCGCGAGCGGGAATCTCGCATCTCATAACGGCCTTGGGAAATACGCTCTGTCGCTCCGTTGCCATGGCGCACGGTGATCGACGTGCCGCGCACGCTCACTTCGGCTGCGGATTTCGACGGAGGCGAAGGCGTTCCAGGCGTTCCAGGTTTGGCAGACGGCGTGGCGGCCGGATTGTTCGGCTTGCCGACCGCTGCCGCCGCAGCCGGGGCAGAACCGTTCTTGACGCCTCCGCCCGCGGTTCCCGCGCTGGTGTCTGTACCGCCTGCATCTTCCGTATCGGTATCGGTCCCAGTATCCGTCGCACCGTCGGTGGATTCGGAACTGCTGTCGTCCTTGCCGGATCCGGCACCATTTCCGTTGCCGTTACCGCCAGCATTTCCGTTTTCGGAACCGTTGCCGTTTCCATTGGCCGAGTTACCGTTCTCCGAGCCGTTACCATTACTGTTGCCATCGGAATTACCGTTGCCGGATTCGCTCCCGCCGCCATTGCCACCGCCGTTTCCATTCCCGCCACCATTGTCGCTTGCGGCAGCGGCGGATTGGTCAGCGATATGCAACCGGCCGTCCGCATCGATGGCCAGCCTGAAAGGGTTGGCCGCGGCAAGAACCGCGGTCAGCACACCTGTCAATACCAGCATTCTACGCGT
The DNA here is from genome assembly GCF_019430945.1 of Neorhizobium populisoli. Taxonomy (GTDB): domain Bacteria; phylum Pseudomonadota; class Alphaproteobacteria; order Rhizobiales; family Rhizobiaceae; genus Neorhizobium; species Neorhizobium populisoli. The sequence goes on from NZ_JAHYCB010000022.1 coordinate 11,860, forward strand.
TGGCATGTCATACTCCCGAATTCGTTCATCCCTTCGACCCGCGCCCAAGGTTTCCTACCCGAACTGCAAGGGAAACCTTGAGTCTTCCGGAATGGTTCCGCATCGAGCCAAAAGACCCGCCGGTTGCCGCTGCAACCGGCGGGCAAGATGCTGCGCTTAAAGGGACCGATGATCGCGCAGGAACCATGTATTCAGTGCGAGCCGGCAAGGCGCCGATCACCCCGCAGGGGCGCCAAGGGTGGCAATGAAGATAAAGAGCCCCGCAAGGGGGATCAAAAGCCACCGGGCTTCGAAAACGCTGTTGTCCATGACGGGATCTCCTCAAGAAAGCTCCCGATCAACTGCACTCTAAGGCGTCCGTTCCGCAGTTTCAGCCCTGTTTCGCTCGTCGGGACCTTTGCGCGACAGCCGTCGGACCAAAGGCCCAGAAAGCCGACGGCCTGAAGTCCCTACCCCGCCCGACCGAAGCCCAAGTGGCGGAACAGATTGCGGAATCGGGCTGTTTGGTCGGCGCATTGCAGCTCACGCAGGGCCTCGCAAGCGACATAATAACGACAGAGGAAACATCATGAAGTCCCTCACAAAACAGACGCTGGCGATTGCGCTTCTTGCTGGTTCGACGCTTTCCGCATTTGCGGTCGCGCCGGCAATGGCCCAGACCCAATCCCAGGGGGCCCAATCCCAGGGAACACAGTCTCAGGGCGGCGCAAGCCAGACCCAGCCGATCATTCCCCGCCAGGGTGGCGCTGAAGGTGCCGGCTCGATGAATGGCGGCGCGTCCGGCCAGATGAAACAGCAGGACATGGGCTCCAGCACGCAGCAGAAAGGCTCTGCCGGTGCAGACGGCTCGACGACAGCTCAGGGCCAGGACACTCAGGGCCAGGGCGGGCAGCGCCTGAAGCCGCAGGGCGACCAGGCTCAGCAGCCGATGCAGTCCGGTAAGCAGAATGCGGAAAGCACCGATCCGAAAAAGCCGCGTGCTCAAGATAGCGCCCAGCAGAAGCAGGACGGCCAGACCGACAAGTCTACCGCACAGAGCGGCTCCGACGCCACCAAGCCGGCGAATGCCGACACGGCTCGCCAGAACAACACCGGCACCCAGTCCGAAGGCAAAAACCAGGCTTCGACCGATCGCCCGTCCAACGAGGTGACCGGAAGCATCAACATCTCCACGGAACAGCGCACCCAGGTCCGTGAGGTTTTCGTGCGGAACAAGGTGGCACCCGCCAAGATCAACGTAGAAGTCAATGTCGGCATTGCCGTGCCGCGCACCGTCGAGTTGCATCCGCTGCCGCCGCGCATCATCGAGATCGTTCCCGCCTATCGCGGCTACGAATATTTCGTGCTTGCCGATGGCCGGATCATCATCGTCCAGCCGGCGACCCATGAGGTCGTCTACATCTTGGCCGGTTAACCCCAGCCGTCAGGGAGCCCCAGAAGGCCCCTAGGAGTACGGAACATGAGTGACCGTGAACCCACAGTGATCCACACCGGCGGAGGAGGCAGCGGCTGGACCGTCGCGGTCCTGCTGCTGGTGGCGATCATCGCAGGCGGGCTCATCCTTTTCGAAGGCGGTTACCTCGGAACCCGCAACATCGACATCGATGTGAGCCTGCCCAAGGTCGATCTGCACCCAGTCACGAAATAGCAGCTCGACCTCATCCAACCGGCCTTGCGCAGAAGCAGGCCGACCAAACAACGAAGGAGAAATGTCATGAAGACCAAGATCATCGTTCTTTCCGCCGCCGTTCTCGGTATCCTTGCCCCGGTCGCCTCCGCTCAGCAGAGCACCGTTAACGGCGCAGCCGGTGGTGCAGTGACCGGCGCGATCGTCGGCGGCCCGGTCGGTGCAGCCGTTGGCGGTGTCGTCGGCGCCGTTGCCGGCACCGCGATCGATCCGCCGCCGCAGCGCGTCGTGACCTATGTCGAAAGCGCTCCGGCTCCGACCTCGCGCGTCGTCGTCAAGGAGAAGATCGTTGTCGGCAAGCCGGTTCCGGAAACCGTCGTGCTGACCCCGGTTCCGGATTCGCCGAAATATGCCTATGCGATCGTCGGCGAGCAGCGCGTGATCGTCGATCCGCAGACCCGCACGGTGGTGCAGGTTGTTCGTTAACCGCGACACCTGAACTGAAAAAGGGAGAGCTTGGGAAACGGCTCTCCCTTTTTTCATGTCGATTTTTTGGACCCTCTATTGGGTCGTATCGTCGTTGCCGAGGCCTTCGACATCCGAAAGCCGCACGAATTCTACGCCACGCTTCTTCAATGCCAGCAAAGCACGCGCCACTCCTTCGCCGGCCGCATGGGTCGGCTGATTGATATGGGCGATGACCACGTCGCCATCCTTCGCAGCAGAAATCTTCCGTTCTGCCGCGCCCGCGCCGAGCAGCGAGCCGTCATCGCCGTTCAGCGAATAACCGGCGATGCGATATCCCATGTCGCGGATCTGGCGGATGGCGGAGGCATCGTATTTCGCCGTCGAGCCGCGGAACCAGCGGGGAGCGGCAAAACCGGCCGCCTGCATGGCAGAGGCGCCGCCCGCGACTTCCTGATGCACCGCTTCCGGCGAACCGGCAGCCGCAATACCATAGATCAGCGTCGGCACATCGACGGCCGGAATATGGTTCTGCCCGTGGTTTTCGATATCGAAGAGATCGAGGTTTTGCAGGAAGACCTGGATCGCCTGAGGATTTTTCTTCAGCCAGCGAGCCGTAACGAAGATCGTCGCAGGGATACGCTCACGCACCAACGTAGACAGGATGCGCTCGTCAGCCTGGCCCATGCAGGCATCAAAGGTCAGCGCCACACGGGGACTGGCTGCCACGCCCGAGCGGGCAACGTTCAACCGCGGCTCGACCAGTTTGGGAGATGCTAGCTTCTGGGAGGGCGCGGCCTTCTGGGGAGCCTGAACTGCGCCTTGGGAGAGCTGTGCAGCCGCCTGGGGAATGGTTCCCTGCTTCGGCGCAGCCTGAACGGGCGGGGCCGGTTTGGGAGGATAACCCGCGGGCGCGGTTTGAGCTGCAGCTGCCAGAGGCAGGAGCGTAAGACAGACGGAGAAAAGGAAGTGTCGCATGGTCAACCAATGTAATGACGCCCCTCCTCTACTCCCGAATACGGAAAAACGCCATGCGACCGAGTGGCTGCAAAGAAAAAGGCCGGGATCACCGGCCTTTTTGCAACATTGAAATTGGTATTATGCGGTTCGATGCGCCTAGAAGCGCACCGATGCGAGACGATGCTGCAGCGAGCGGAGGTCTTCCGCCTTGCGGCCGGCGAGGCCCTTTTCCCAGGCAATCGCCGTGTCGACGATCAGGTCGAGATCGTCATGGCGCGGCGTCCAGTCGAGCAGGCGACGGGCCAGCGTGGAATTGGCAACGACGCTTGCGGCATCGCCCGGACGGCGCGGCCCATAGCGGATCTCGAACTTGCGGCCGCCGACGCGCATGACCGCTTCCAGCACTTCCAGAACCGAATAACCACGGCCATAACCGCAATTGGCGATCAGCGGTTCGCCGCCACGGCGCAGATAGCTCAGCGCCTTCAGGTGGGCATTCACGAGGTCGGTGACATGGATATAGTCGCGGATGCCGGTGCCGTCGGCGGTCGAATAATCGGTGCCGTAGACATCGACACCGCGACGTTTTCCAAGCTCGGCTTCGCAGGCGATCTTGATGAGATGCGTCGCGCCATCGGTGGACAGGCCGGTACGGCCGAGCGGATCGGCACCGGCAACGTTGAAATAACGCAGGGCGACAAAGCGGAAATCGTGAGCGGCGGCGGCATCGCGCAGCATCATCTCCGACATCAGCTTCGACTGGCCATAAGGGTTCTTCGGATGCAGCGGCGCATTTTCGAGAACCGGCGTATCGTCCTTCTGATCGCCATATACGGCTGCCGTCGAGGAGAACACGAAATGCTTGATGCCGGCTTCGACTGCGGCGGCTGCCAGCAGGCGGGTATTGCCGGTATTGTTGTCGTAATAATCCAGCGGATTGGCGACCGACTGCGGTACAACGATCGAGCCTGCGAAATGCAGGATCGCGTCGATATCGTTTTCCGCGAAAACCTGTTTCAGCACGGCACGGTCGCCGACATCGCCGAGATAGAATCTCGCTTCGCCGGGTACCGCCCAGCGGAAGCCCGTGGACAGACGATCGAGAACAACCACTTCCTCACCGGCATCGAGCAAAGCCCATGCCATGTGACTGCCGATGTAACCTGCTCCACCAGTGACCAGAACCGCCATGATATACTTCCCTGCCTTTTATCGTTGGCAGGAGAAAATCACGTTTGGTCTTCAGCAATGCTTACCCGACGGCCTTTCCGCCGGGTTTATCTCGGGTGACGGAAAACAGAGATTTGAGCAATTCGTTCGAATTTTATCGATCCCGTGCCGAACCGGCTCAAAGGGCCTTGATATAACCGGCAAGCCGTTCGGCGGCCTGCTCGACTTGGGCCGCATCGCGCAGGAAGCAGGCGCGCAGGAAAAGCTCGCCGCCCTTGCCGAAAGCCGAACCCGGCGCCAGAGCCACGCCGATCTTGTCGACGATATCGAGAGCCGCCAGACGGCTGTCGTTAATACCATCCACCTTGAGGAAGGCGTAGATCGCGCCTTCCGGCTTCAGAGTCTGGACGCGGTTGGTGGCGATCAGCGCATCGCAGAGGATATCGCGGGCCTTGGTCGCCCGGTCGATATTGGCCTGCACGAAGTCGTCGCCATCGTTCAGGGCTGCGACCGCGCCGCGCTGCATGAACTGCGCCACGCCGGAATTGGAATACTGGATGAGGTTTTCGATCACCTGGCCCATTTCCGGCGGCGCCACCAGCCAGCCGACACGCCAGCCGGTCATCGACCAGTTCTTGGAGAAGGAGTTGGCGAAGATGATACGGTCGCCGTCCTCCTTGATATCGAGGAAGGACGGCGCGCGCTTGGCGGCGCCGTAATAATAACGGGCATAGATCTCGTCGGCGATGATCCAGATGCCGTGCTTGCGAGCGAGCGTCAGGATGGCTTTGAGGTTTTCAGTCGTGGCCGTCCAGCCGGTCGGGTTGGCGGGCGTGTTGATGAACAGCGCCTTGGTCTTCGGCGTGATCGCTGCTTCCAGCTTGCCGATATCGAGCGACCAGCCGCCATCGACGAAATCCAGCGTCAGGCCGACGGAACGGGCGCCGGAAATATCGATCGCCGAGATGATGTTCGGCCAGGTGGGCGAGAAATAGATCACTTCGTCACCCGGCGATGCAACAGCCTGTACGGCCATCATGATCGCATGCATGCCGGAACCGGTGACATAGAAATGCTCCGGCGACAGATCGACCGAGAAGTGGCGGGCATAATAGCTGCTCAGCGCCTGGCGCAGTTCAGGAATACCACGCTGCCAGGTGTAGAAGGTCTCGCCGGCCTGAAGGGATTCGGTCGTGGCGCGGTTGATGAAGTCCGGGCTTGGCAGATCGCCTTCGCCGGCCCAGAGCGGGATCAATCCTTCGCGGCCACGGGCGTGGTTGATGATCTCGACAATGCCGCTTTCCGGAGCGGAGACGGCACGGGGGCTGAGGCTGGTGATGATCGACATGGGGTTCCCTGACCTGTTTTGCCCTGTTTAAACCAGGCAGGCCAGAAAATCCCATGATAATCCGTGCGCCAGCGATCGATTCCGATGATGAATCTTGCTGGCGTGATCAAAAGATCACTTTTGCTTATTTGGTCTTCAGGATGTCGCGGATTTCGCTGAGCAGCAGGATATCTGCCGGCGGCGGAGCAGGCGTTGCGTCAGCCGGCTTCTTCTCTTCCATCATGCGCAGCTTGTTCACACCCTTGACCATCAGGAAGATGATGAAGGCGAGGATGAGGAAGTTGATCATGACTGTGATGAAGCTGCCATAGGCAAAGATCGCGCCCTGCTTGCGGGCTTCTTCCAGCGTCGTGGCGGTCACATTGCCGGACAGAGCGAAAAAGTAGTTGGAGAAGTCGAAGCCGCCACCGGTAATGGCACCGACGACCGGCATGACGATATCGTTGACCAGGGAGTTGACGATGCCGGTAAAGGCCGCGCCGATGATGATACCGACCGCAAGATCGATGACATTGCCCTTGGCGATGAATGAACGGAATTCGCTGATAACTGACATGGTTTGCCCCCGTTTTCAGGTTTCAGTCAAAACAACATAGCGCTTTCGTAACCGGTGAAAAGACTTAAGTGTCCAGAGACTTAAATGCGATCGTCTATTGGACTTTTTGACGAGACGGCGCCGATTTCCAAGAGAATGCTTTTCCCCTAATGTTCATAGTGGCCGCATGATTTTGCGGCGGGCGAGGAGCAATGCTTTCAGGCTGGGTCATATTCGTTTCGGCTTTCGCCTATGTGCTGCTGCTGTTTGCGGTGGCAAGCTATGGCGACCGGCGAAGCCGCGTTTTCGGCGTGCCGAAAAACGGCAGGCCTGTCGTCTATGCGCTGAGCCTGGCGATCTATTGCACCTCCTGGACCTATTTCGGCGGCGTCGGGCTTGCCTCGCAGAAGGGGCTGGAATTCACCGGCATCTATATCGGGCCGATCCTCGCCTTCACGCTCGGCATGCCGCTGCTTCGGCGCATCATCGATCTGGCCAAGGCGGAGAAGCTGACCTCGGTCGCCGATTTCGTCGCGGCGCGTTACGGCAAGAATTCGACTGTGGCGATGATCGTCGCTGTCATCGCGCTGGTCGGCGCCATTCCCTATATCGCGCTGCAGCTCAAGGCCGTTTCCAGCTCCGTCACGGCGATGGTCAATCCGTCGGATTACGGCATCGGCAGCGGCAATCTCTATTTCCTCGACCTGCCGCTGATCGTCACGCTGATGATGGCGTGTTTTGCGGTGATCTTCGGCACGCGTCATACGGATGCCACCGAACACCAGGACGGTCTCATCCTCGCGGTGGCGATGGAATCGGTGGTCAAGCTGCTCGCCTTCGTAACGGTCGGGTTTTCGGTCTTCTTCATCATGTTCGATGGCCCCTCCGACCTGTTCGAAAAGGCGTCGCAGAACATGCTGGTCGGTTCGGCGCTCGCCTACGAGACGCCGCTCAGCCGCTGGGTTATCCTCACCATCCTTTCGGCCTTCGCCATCATCCTGTTGCCGCGACAGTTCCATGTCACCGTCGTCGAGAACCGCACGGCGAAGGAGCGGCGCGTCGCGGGCGCGCTACTGCCTCTCTACCTGATCGCCATCAACATCTTCGTCTTGCCTGTGGCACTTGCCGGGCTGATCAAATTCGGCGGCGTCGGTGACGCCGATATCTACGTGCTGACGCTGCCGCTGGCCGAAGAGCTGAAGGTCGTGTCGCTGATCGCCTTCATCGGCGGCTTCTCGGCGGCGACGGCGATGGTCATCGTCGAGTCGGTGGCGCTGTCGATCATGGTGTCGAACGACATCATCATCCCGATCTTCCTGCGTCAGCGGCTGATGGCGGCGCGCTCCGGCCAGCGCAACGATTTTACCCGCACGCTGCTGCATATCCGCCGCGTGGCGATCTTCGGCGTGCTGATGCTGGGCTACGCCTATTACCGCATGGCCGACAGCCAGTCGGGCCTTGCCTCGATCGGCCTCTTGGCCTTCGCGGCCATTGCGCAGGTCGCTCCCGCCCTGCTCGGCGGGCTGATCTGGCGGCGAGCGAATGCGCGCGGCGCGATCCTCGGCATGAGCTTCGGTTTCATCGCCTGGGCCTATATGCTGTTCGTGCCGAGCCTTGGCGGGCCGGACAATTCGCATGTCGCGGCAGCCGTCCTGAACTTCCTCTTCCCCGGCACCGGCATCTTTTCCGGGCCGCATACGGATCCGCTGGTCAACGCAACGATCTTCAGCCTGACGCTGAATATCATCGCTTTCGTGCTCGGCTCGCTGTCGCGCAATCCGCGACCGGTCGAGCGCATCCAGGCCGGCATTTTCGTCAAGCGGCACCTGCGCTCGCAGTTTGCCACCCGCGGCTGGAAGACCCGTGTCGCGGTCGGAGACCTGAAGGCGGCGATCGCCCGTTATCTCGGCGAAGAACGGATGCGGCGCTCCTTCTCCAACTACGAGCGCACCGCCGGCCGCACATTCAGCGACGAACAGCCGGCCGACATGGCGATGATCCATTTTTCCGAACAGCTGCTCGGCAGCGCGATCGGCTCCTCTTCGGCACGGCTCGTATTATCGCTGATAATGCAGAAGGCGGAGGATACCAGCGCAGATACCGCCTGGCTGCTCGACCAGGCGAGTGAGGCGCTTCAATATAACCAAGACATGCTGCAAAGCGCGCTTTCGCAGATGGACCAGGGAATCGCCGTATTCGACAGTTCCGAACGGCTGACCATCTGGAACCGGCGTTTTCGCAACCTTCTCAACCTGCCCGAACAGGTGGGTCAGGTCGGTTATCCGCTCTCCGACATTGTCGGCATCCTCGCCGACCGCGGCGATATCGCCGATGCGGACCATGCAGCGGTCGTGCGGCAGTTCCATACGCTGGACGCCCCTTTCTCACTTGTCCTCCATGGCGGCGAGCGGATCATCGAAGTGCGTTCCAACGCCATGCCCGACCGCGGCATCGTCGCGACCTTTACAGATATTTCCGAGCGCGTCGCCGCCGACATGGCACTGAAACAGGCGAACGAAACACTGGAACAGCGCGTCGGCGAGCGCACCGCGGAGCTTACCCGCGTCAACCGGGAGCTGGCCGAAGCCCAGGCCTCCGCCGACGAGGCCAATATCGGTAAGACGCGCTTTTTCGCTGCCGCCGGGCACGACATCCTGCAGCCGTTGAATGCCGCCCGGCTTTATTCCTCGGCGCTGGTCGAACGCCTCGGGGCTTCGGATAACAACAGCGCGCTGGTCAGCAATATCGATTCCGCTCTGGAATCGGTCGAAGCGATCCTCGGCGCCGTGCTCGACATCTCTCGCCTCGATACCGGCGCGATGAAACCGCGCTTGAGCTCCGTGCCGCTCAACGATCTTCTGAAGCGTATCGAGACCGACTATGCGCCGATGGCGCGCGAAAAAGACTTGAAATTCGTGGTGATGCCGACCTCGCTCACCGTGCGCTCGGATGCGAACCTTTTGCGCCGCCTCGTCCAGAACCTCGTGTCCAACGCGATCAAATATACGATCGACGGCAAGGTTCTGGTCGGTGCCCGCCGCAAGGGCGATCAGGTGGTGATCGAGGTGTTCGATTCCGGCATCGGCATTCCACCCTCAAAATTCCGCACCGTCTTCAAGGAATTCGCCCGGCTGGACGAAGGCGCCAAGACCGCCGCCGGGCTCGGGCTGGGCTTATCCATCGTCGATCGCATCTCGCGTGTCCTGAACCATCCCGTCCAGCTCAACTCGGCGCCCGGACGCGGCACGCGTTTCAAGGTGCAGATGCCGCTCGATCTTTCGCTGCCGCAGTCGGCGCGCACGACCGGCGAACCGGAACGCCGCAAACGCTCGCAGCCGCTGAACGGATTGCGCGTTCTGTGCGTCGACAACGAGCCGCGCATCCTGGAAGGCATGGCCGTATTAATCGGCGGCTGGGGCTGCACGGTCACTCAAGCGGATTCGATCGCCGCCATAGACGGGATCGCTGGGCGTGAGCCCCTACCGGAAATCGTCATTGCCGATTACCATCTCGACGACGGCAACGGCATCGAGGCGATCCTCAAGCTGCGCCAGAAATACCAGTCGCATATTCCCGCACTGATCATCACCGCCGACCGCACGCCGGAAGTGCGAGCAGAAGCCGAGCGGCACGATATCGGCGTCCAGCACAAGCCGGTGAAGCCGGCGGCCATGCGCGCCTACCTCACACAGGTTGCAGGCTTGAAGCGTGTCGCGGCCGAATAGGTAGCATGCTTATCACTTTCCGGTTATCCCGCCGTTCATCTACGAGTCATCACGGACAGTTTACGTTCTGTGTTGTCTAAACGGCATAAGAAGGTTGTGTTCACCACTTCTCTGGCGGAACCGTCCGGCTTCTACCAACGTTTAGGCGCGTGACTTCCTGGCCCGAAGAGGCCTTACGGACCGACGGGCTCCCACCATCGGAACCGGCAGAGACGGAGACCGCGACCGATGAAACGCTTTGATATTATTGACGGAATGCGCGGATATTTCCTCGTGTTCATGGTTCTCAACCATCTCATCTTCGCCGGCGGTTATTTCCTGGTGAAGATCAACCACAACCAGCTCGCCTTCGTGGAGGACGCCCAGGGCTTCGTGTTCCTGTCCGGCCTGTTGATCGGCATGGTCTATGCGAAGAAGATGCTGAAGAACGGCTATGCGGCTGGCCGCACGGCAATCTACAACCGTGCCTTCGAGCTTTATCGTTATGCGATGGGGATCGTACTGGTTGTACTGGTTGCACAGATGCTTTTGCCGGGCGCCTATACGATCTGGTTCAACTGGCTTGGTTACACGAACTTCGACGATCCGCTGCGCCTCGCCGCGATCGCTACCTTCTTCTACCAGCCGACCTTCATGGACATCCTGCCGCAATATATCGTCTACATGCTCTTCGCGCCGATGCTGGTGAAGCTGGTGATCGACGACAAGTGGCACTATGTCATCGCCGGTTCTGTTATGGTCTGGATGGCCGCGCAGCTCGGTCTGCAGCAGATCGCCACGACGCCGATCAACGACATGATCATGGGCGCCGACGACCAGGGCATCCGAGCCTCGTTCAACCTGTTCGGCTGGCAGATCGTGTTCTATTCGGGCCTGGTGCTCGGCGCGCTGACGTCTGCCGGCAAGATCAAGTGGAGCAATATCCTGTCGCCGGAAAACACCTTCATTCCGAAGGCCGCCCTGGTGCTGGTTATGTTCTTCCTGCCGCTGCGCCTGATCACCGCGCATGAATTGATGCCGCCGCATATGGTCGGCAAGTTCGCCTCGATGGAAATCCGCGCCGATTTCGGCCCGGTCTATCTCCTGAACTTCGCCGCCGTGGCGCTGCTGATCACCTGGCTGCTGGTTGCCGGTCCAAAGCACGAGGCGCCCTGGGTCCGCAAGATCGCCGCCGGCATCACCTGGGTCTTCTCGATCCGCTACCTGCAGCTTCTCGGCCGCCACTCGCTGTATGTCTATGTATGGCACGTCGCGATCGTCTATTTCGTCTACTATTTCGACGGCCGTTCGCCGGAACTGAACGAGCTGACCAAGACGGCGATTGCGCTGGTCTCGGTTGCGCTCCTCTCCATCCCGGCCCTGTGGCGCGAACGCGAAAAATTCTTCGGCGTGCCTGCCACGGCGACGGTGAAGAGCCAGAGCCCGCAGCCGAAACAGAATGCTCCGCAGCAGATGGTCATTAGGTAAGGCAGCCATCAGGCAGAGATGCTTTTTGAGGCGGCAGCAATGCCGCCTCTTCTTGTGAAGGGCATGCCATTTGACAGACAGTATCCGGCTGATAACGTGTCGTCGTAAATGAACTTACAAAGGTCACTTACGACATGCGATTGGCGGTACTTGCCCTGGACGGGATTTTCGACACCGGTTTGACTGCCCTTCTCGATACGTTTTCGACGGCAAATGAACTGGCCTCCATTCAGGGCTCAAGCCGACCGCTGTTCCATGTTCAGGTCGTCGGCATACGGCCTCAAGTCCGAACGGCACTCGGTCTGACGATGGAGGTCGAACCTCCAGACACGCTGCGGAAACCGGACTGGCTGGTCGTGCCGGCTCTCAACGCCAAACAGCCGGCCCAGTTGCTGGAAGCGTTGAAACGCGACGACGTCATTGCAGCCATGGCGCAGCTTCGCACATGGCGCTCCGAGGGAATCGGTCTGGCGGGGGCTTGCATCGGAACCTTCCTGCTAGCCGAAGCCGGACTGCTGGACGGGTTGGAAGCGACGACAACGTGGTCACTCTCTCCCCTGTTTCGTCAGCGTTATCCCGACGTGCGGCTGGATGAATCGCGGATGATCGTGCCGGCAGAGCAGACGGTTACCGCCGGCGCGGCGATGGGGCATCTCGACCTCGCTCTTTGGCTGATGCGGCAGGCGAGCCCAGAAATGGCAGCACTGGTGGCGCGGCTGATGCTGATCGACAAGCGGCCCTCCCAGGCGCAATACATCATTCCGGACTTCCTGGCCCATGCCGACCCCTTGATCGAGCGGTTCGAACGCTGGGCGCGCGAACATCTGGCAACGGGTTTCTCGCTGCAGGGTGCCGCCAAAGCGCTCTCGGTGACCCCGCGCACCCTGCAGCGCCGAACGGAGGCCGTACTCGGCAAATCGCCGCTGGCCTTCTTCCAGGATATGCGAGTGGAGCGGGCGCAGCATCTTGTCTCGATCGGGCAAGACATCGAGAAAATCGCCAGCGAAGTTGGTTATGCCGAGCCGGCAACGCTCAGAAACCTTCTCAAGCGCCATACCGGCCGCACCGTAAAGGAATTGAGGGCCGAACTTCAGTAGGTACCGGCGACGACAGATTGTCGTAAACGATTACCGGAAAGTCAGAAACGACAATATTTCCGATCGATCCCTCCACTTAGGTTGCTCTTGTCGAAAACGACAGCAAACCTTTTACGGAGACCAGTCATGAAAATCCTCGCCATCGGAACGTTGAAGCCACTCACCCAGGAACAGTCGGACCGGATTTTTCCGAACGAAGTGCCAGCAACCCTGAAGCTTTATCTGGACGGCAAGATCGAACAGTTCTGGCTGCGCGACGAAATGAAGGGGGCTGTTTTCCTACTCAATGTTGAATCCATCGCGGAAGCGGAAAAACTGCTTGGAGCGCTGCCGTTCACGGCCGAGAACCTGCATACGTTCGATCTTCTGCCGGTCGGCCCGTTGCTGCCGCTCGGTTTCCTGATCCAGTAAGCTATGCTCCGCCATCTCTGATCGGCACACCGGCCGGACGGAGATGGCGGGATCAACCGGCCCAGGATATCAGGTCACAGCCCCGACCTGCCACGGCACGAATTCGTTGTCGCCGTAGTCGTAGATTTCGCTCAGCGTCTTCTTGCCGGAAGCCGTGGCGATTACGTCCTCAAAAATGCGCTCACCCGACTGCTCGATCGTCTCCTCGCCGGTGACGATACCGCCGCAGTTCAGGTCCATGTCCTCCTTCATGTGCTCGTACATTTCGGAGTTTGTGGCGATCTTGATGCAGGGCGCCGGTTTGAAACCGGAGACCGAACCGCGGCCGGTGGTGAAACAGATGACGTTGCAGCCGCCCGCCACCTGGCCGGTGACCGCGACCGGATCGTAACCGGGCGTATCCATGAACACGAAGCCGGGTTCGGTGACCGTTTCGGCAAACTCGTAGACGGCCTTCAACGGCATAGAGCCGCCCTTGGCGACCGCCCCGAGTGACTTCTCGAGGATCGTAGTCAGGCCGCCGAGCTTGTTGCCGTGCGAGGGATTGTTGTTCAGCTCATCGCCGTTGCGGGCGGTGTAATCCCGCCACCAATCGATCCGCTGCAGGAGTTTTTGTGCGACATCCGGCGTGATTGCACGGCGGGTCAGCAGATGTTCGGCGCCATAAATTTCCGGCGTTTCAGAAAGCACGGTCGTGCCGCCGTTGCGGACGATGAGGTCCGAGGCATAACCCAGCGCCGGGTTTGCCGAGATGCCGGAATAACCGTCCGAACCGCCACACTCGAGCGCCAGCTTCAGCTTCGAGAGCGGCTGCGGCGTACGGACAGCAGCATTCACGGTCGGCAGCATTTCCTTGATGATGGAGATCGCCGCATCGATCGTCTTCTTAGTGCCGCCGTGCTGCTGGATGTTCATGGTGCGAAGGCGGTCGCCTTCTTCCATGCGGTAATGTTCGAGGATAGGGGCGATCTGGTTGGTCTCGCAACCGAGACCGATCATCAGGATGCCGCCGAAATTCGGGTGTTTGGCATAACCCTGGATGGTGCGGATCAGCAGGCGGTAACCTTCCGACTTGGTATTCAGCGCGCAGCCGCCGCCATGGGTGAGCGCCACGACGCCATCGATATTCGAAAAACCGTCGAGCCCACCCAGCCGGTTGAAATAATCGGCGATGTAGCGCGACACCGTGGCGGAACAGTTCACCGAGGAAATGACGCCGATATAGTTGCGCGTGCCGGCGCCGCCATGACCGCGATCGAAGCCTAAGAAAGTGCGCCGCTCGGCAAGCGGCAACATGCCCTTTTCCTCGATATCGACGCTGAACTGGTGTTCGTGCTCGGAGGGCAGCATGGCGAGGTTGTGCAGATGAACATGGCCACCGGCGGGAATGTCTTGCGTTGCAACGCCGATCACCTGGCCGTATTTCTTCACTTCGGTTCCGGCGGGGATTGCCCGGATTGCCACCTTGTGGCCGCGGCCGATCAGCTCGCGCGCCGTCAGCTCGCCATAACCGGTCAGGCCACCGGCCTGCATGGACTTTCGTGCCACGCCGACATCGTCGATCGGATTGAGAATGATGATGGGTGAAGCTGCAAAGTCCATGATGTTTCCTCCCCGAAACGCCGCGCCGGATTATCGCGTCTCGTAATTCATCCAGCGCTGTTTCGACTCCTCCAGATGCGCATGCATTCGTGTTTGTGCAAGCAGCGGGTTACGCGCTTCGAGCGCGGCAAAAATGGTCTCATGCTCGGCCAGAGCAGAGGTCCAGGTCTCGGGCGTCTCGAACCGGGTGCGGATCTGCGCCGACATGGGGCTATGTCGTTCGTCGAACAGGTCGCCGACGATATGGGCCAGAACCGAATTGCCGGACTGGTTGGCGATGGTCAGATGGAACAGCCGGTCGAGATCGAGCGGCTTACGGCTCTCGGTGATTTCGGTGCGCATCTGGTCCAGTACCTGGCGCAGCGATTTCAGGAAATCCGGCGTTACCCGCGCGGCGGCGAGCAGAATAACCGCGCCTTCAACGGTTGCTCGGGCCTGCATCAGTTCCAGAGGGCTTTCGCCCATCGAGCCCGACTGCCACTGACGGCGATCCGGCTCGGCGGTGACGTAAATGCCCGAACCCATGCGGATTTCGACGCTGCCGTCGATTTCGAGCGCAATCAGCGCCTCGCGCAAGGACGGCCTCGAAACGCCGAGTTGCTGGGCGAGTTCGCGCTCTGCCGGCAGGCGTGCGCCGGGCACCAGCTGGCCGCCCTGGATCAGGCCCCGGATCTGGTCGGCCACCTGCTGATAAAGCCGCCGCGGTTCGGCCGCCTTGATCGAATTGTTCATGGATTGGTCAGCGCCTCAAGAATGTGGCCTTACCATATCATGGTCATATTGGAGAGCAAGATGTAAATCATATGGCTGAAATATAAGGCCTTTCCTCTGGACCTGGGCGCGAATTCCGGACTTCCACCGACCTGCCGCGACAGGCCCAGAAAAATTGGCTTGACCAGTTTCCGGCTCAGGTTTACGGATTGGTCAGGCCAGCGGGAGGAGCTGCGGGCCGGATGGGCCAACTTGCCCGGGGAGGATCTGATGCAAAGCCGTTCGGCCGAGACCAGCCAGTCTGCGCATGGCGCTGCCATGACGACAGGCCGTGGCGTGCCGGCTGCAGGCAATGAGCCGCTTCTGCGCCTCGACAATATCTCCAAGGAATTTCCGGGCGTAAAAGCACTCTCCAACGTGCATTTCGACCTCAATCGCGGCGAAGTGCATGCGGTCTGCGGCGAGAATGGCGCCGGCAAATCGACCCTGATGAAAATCGTCAGCGGCGTTTACCAGCCGAGCGCCGGGACGATCTCCTACAAGGGCGAGGAACGGCAGTTCGCCTCGACGCGCGAATCCGAAGCCGCCGGCATCGCCATCATCCACCAGGAACTCAATCTCATTCCGCATCTCTCGGTGGCGGAAAACATATATCTCGCCCGCGAGCCGCGCTTCGGCCTCGGCGGCTTCCTTGTCGACCGCAAGAAACTGCGGGCCGATGCCAAACGCTGTCTCGACCGGCTCGGCGTCGATATCAGCCCGGATCGCCCCGTGCGCGGGCTTTCCGTCGCGCAGTGCCAGATGGTCGAGATCGCCAAGGCACTTTCGCTCGAGGCGCAGGTGCTCATTATGGACGAGCCGACCTCCTCGCTGACCGAGCAGGAGACCGGGAAGCTCTTCAAGGTGATCCGCGACCTCAAGGCTTCCGGCGTCGGCATCGTCTATATCTCGCACCGGCTGGACGAAATGGCCGAGATCGTCGACCGCGTCACCGTGCTGCGCGACGGGCGATATATCTCGACCGACAATTTTGCCGAGACCAGCATCGACCAGATCGTCTCGCGCATGGTCGGCCGTTCGCTGGAGGAGAAGTTTCCGGACCGCACGTCGAGCCCAAGCGACGAGGTCATCCTGTCCGCCGAAGGGCTTTCGCGTGGCCATGTTTTCCGCAACGTGTCGTTCACGCTCCGTCGGGGAGAAATCCTCGGCTTTGCCGGGTTGATGGGCGCCGGCCGCACCGAAGTCGCTCGTGCCATTTTCGGCGCCGATCCGCTGGATGCCGGCACCGTGACGCTGCACGGGCAGACCCTTTCGATCTCCTCGCCGCGCGATGCGATCGCCGCCGGCATCGCCTATCTTTCCGAAGACCGGAAGGCGCAGGGGCTGGCGATCAAGATGCCGGTCGATGCCAATATGACGCTCGCCAATATGGAGGCCGTGTCGAACCGGTTCGGGCTGATCGACTTCGCCAAGCACGCCAAGGCCGCCAAGGATTATGTCGATCTGCTCAATGTCCGCACGCCGTCGCTGAAACAGCCGGTGCGGCTGCTCTCCGGCGGCAACCAGCAGAAGATCATCATCGGCAAATGGCTGTTCCGCCAGTCGAAGGTTCTGTTCTTCGACGAGCCGACGCGCGGCATCGATGTCGGCGCCAAGCTCGCCATCTACAGGATCATGGACGAACTGGCCGCAAACGGCATCGGCGTCGTGCTGATCAGTTCCGAACTGCCGGAAATCCTCGGCATGACGGATCGCGTCGCGGTCTTCCATCAGGGCCGTATCACTGGCGTGCTCGAGACCAAGAAAACGACCCAGGAAGAAATCATGCGATACGCCTCGGGCTATGGTCCGGCCGGCGCAGCGAGGACTATGCATGGCTGAGATCACCGACGTCTCCAAACAGAAGAGCGGTGCGCTCAGCGACCGGAAAAAGGATATCATCCAGAAATTCGCGGCGCTCGGCAGCCTGTTCATGCTGATCGCCGTGTTTTCGGCCACCAGCAGCGCCTTCTTCACCATCGACAACGGCATGACTGTCGCCCTGCAGGTCACCTCGATCGCCTTTCTCGGCATCGGCGCCACCTGCGTGATCATCACCGGCGGCATCGATCTGTCGGTCGGTTCGGTCCTGGCGCTGGCCGGCGTGGTCGCGGCGCTGGCGGTCAAGGATTACGGCATGCCGGTCTGGCTCGGCATGATCGTCGGCATCCTCACCGGCTCCGTCTGCGGCTTCATCAACGGGCTGATGGTAACTAAGCTAAAGCTGCCGCCGTTCATCGCCACGCTCGGCATGATGATGATCGCGCGCGGCGTGGCGCTGCAGATCACCGGCGCGCGGGCCGTCTCCGGTCTTGGCGAATCCTTCGGCGAACTCGGCAACGGCTCGTTGTTCCGCATCGTCAATATCGGCGACGACGGCTTTCCGACCGTGGTTTTCCCCGGCATCCCCTACCCGGTCATCCTGATGGTGCTCATCGCGCTCGCCGTGTCCTACATGCTGAACCGTTCGGTGCTCGGCCGGCATATCTATGCGGTCGGCTCAAATGCGGATGCGGCGCGGCTTTCGGGCGTCAATGTCAGCCGCATCGTCAATTTCACCTATGTGCTGTCCGGCACGCTCGCGGGACTCACCGGCTGCGTGCTGATGTCGCGCCTCGTCACCGCCCAGCCGAACGAGGGCGTAATGTACGAACTCGATGCGATCGCTAGCGCCGTCATCGGCGGCACCTCGCTGATCGGCGGTGTCGGCACGATTTCCGGCACGGCGATCGGCGCCTTCGTGATCGGCATCCTGCGAAACGGCCTGAACATGAACGGCGTTTCCGCCTTCACCCAGCAGATCATCATCGGCCTCGTCATTCTGGTCACCGTCTGGATCGACCAGCTGCGTAATCGCCGCTGAGGACAGGCACGCGGCCTTTATCCGCGAAAACTCTACGGGCGCAGAGGAGAGCGCCCATAAAACCGGCCGATCAGGCCACCAGAGGAGGAAGACATGAAGAAGCTTGCTGCCGCGCTGCTGACAACCGCAATCGCGCTTACCGCATTTTCTGCCCAGGCGGGTGAAATCGCCGTCATCGTGAAGACCGTCAACTCGACCTTCTGGCAGAACGTCCAGAAGGGAGCCGATGCCGCCATCAAGTCGGACGGCAAGGGCAACACGATGACCTTCCAGGGTCCGGCCGCCGAATCCGCCATTGCCGACCAGGTCAACATGGTCGAAAACGCCGTCAACCGTAAGGTTTCGGCTATCGTGCTCGCCCCGTCCGATCCGGACGCGCTGGTGCCGGCCGTCAAGAAGGCCTGGGAAGCGCGTATCCCTGTCGTGATCATCGATTCCATGCTCGCCAAGGGCGCGGAGCAGTATTACCAGTCCTTCCTCGCCACCGACAACAAGAAGGCCGGTGAACTGGCCGCCAAGGCGCTGATCGACAAGGTCGGCAAGGATGGCAAGATCGCCGTGATGTCCTACGTCGCAGGCGCCGGCTCCGAAATCGGCCGCGTCGGCGGTTTCACCGATTACATCAAGGCCAATTCCAAACTCACGATCGTCGGCCCGTTCTACTCGCAGTCGCAGATGGCGACGGCGTTGAACCAGACTACCGACGTTCTGGCCGCCAATTCGGACCTCAAGGGCATTTTCGGCGCAAATGAGCCGACCGCGATCGGCATGGGCCGCGCGCTGAAACAGTCCGGCAAGGCCGGCAAGGTCGTCGCCATCGGCTTCGACGGCAACCAGGACCTGCAGGAATTCGTCAAGGACGGCACGCTCGGCGCCATCGCTGTGCAGGGCTCGTTCCAGATGGGCGAACTCGGCGTCAAGACCGTTCTGAAGATCATGAACAAGGACAAGGTCGAGAAGTTCGTCGATACCGGCGTCGTCGTCGTGACGAAGGACAATATCGACAAGCCGGAAGCCAAGAACGTACTGTACTAAAAATATCCTCCAGCGGGCGCGCATCGAAAATGGCGCGCGCCCGCGCCCTCCATATTCCAGGGATTTTCCGATGAGTGTCGCCGACCGCCGCAAGCTTCCCCATGCCGATGTCGAACTGACCCTGGTGGGTCTCGGCTGCGCGCAGATGGGCAACCTGTACCGCCGCACCTCCTATGAGGAATGCGCCGGCGCGTTCAATGCGGCATGGGATGCGGGCGTCCGTTATTACGACACAGCCCCTTTCTACGGTTACACCCGCTCGGAACGCCGGCTTGGAACGATGCTGACCGACAAGCCGCGCGGCGACTACGTGCTCTCCACCAAGGTCGGCCGAGTCATGGTGCCGGACGAGACGGTGGGCGCCGAAGAGGACAGCTATCTCGACCCGCTGCCCTTCCGGCCGAAATACGATTATTCCTATGACGGCATCATGCGGTCCTTCGAGGCCAGCCAGCAGCGGCTCGGCATCTTGAAGCCCGATATCCTCTATATCCACGATATCGGCAGCATGACGCACGGCGACAAACACCAGCACTACTGGCAGCAATTGACGACCGGCGGCGGCTTCAAGGCGCTGGGCGAGTTGCGCTCGCAGGGCCTGACCAAGGCAATCGGACTCGGCGTCAACGAATGGGAAATCGTCGCCGACGCGATGCAGGTCTTCGATATCGACTGCGCCATGTTGGCCGGCCGTTATACGCTGCTCGAACAGAAGAGCCTCGCCTTTTTGGACGAATGCGCGGCAAAGGGCGTCGGCATCGTCGTCGCCGGCCCATTCAATTCCGGCCTGCTCGCCGGAAACCGCAAGTTCAATTATCAGGATGCGCCGGCTGAAATCCTCGCCCAGCTCGACACGCTAAACGAAGCCTGCGCGGCGGAAGGCGTCTCTATCCAGGCCGCCGCGTTGCAATTCCCGCTCGCCCACAAGGCCGTCGTTACGG
The DNA here is from genome assembly GCF_019430945.1 of Neorhizobium populisoli. Classification (GTDB taxonomy): domain Bacteria; phylum Pseudomonadota; class Alphaproteobacteria; order Rhizobiales; family Rhizobiaceae; genus Neorhizobium; species Neorhizobium populisoli. The sequence goes on from NZ_JAHYCB010000022.1 coordinate 31,856, forward strand.
TCGTTTCCGGCGCCCGCACCGGCGAGCAGATCACTTCCAACGTCAAATGGTTCTCGGAAAAGATCCCGGCCTCCTTTTGGGAGACGCTCAAGGCCAAGGGCCTGATTGCTGACGGAGCCCCGATCCCCGGCGCGGGAGCCTGATCAATGCGGATCGACGCGCATCAGCATTTCTGGCGGATCGCCGACCGGGTAGGCCAATGGCCGCCGGCTGAGCTTGCCGCCATTCACCGGGATTTCCTGCCCGACGACATGCGGCCGCTTCTAACCGATGCGAGCGTCGATGGCACGGTGCTGGTGCAGACGATGGAGAACGAAGCGGATACCGCCTTCATGCTGGACCTCGCGGACAACACCCCGTTCATTCTCGGCGTGGTCGGCTGGACGGATTTGAAGGCGGCCGATGCGCCGGCCAATATCGCCCGACTGGCACAGCATCCGAAGCTCAAGGGCTTTCGCCCGATGCTGCAGGATATTGCCGACGATCAATGGATCGACGATCCGGCGCTCGATGCTGCAGTCGCCGCGATGATCAAGTACGGGCTCGTTTTCGATGCGCTGGTTCTGCCGCGCCATCTCGATGCCTTGTGGAATTTTGCCCGTCGCCATCCCGACCTGCCGATCGTCATCGATCACGGCGCCAAGCCGCTGATTGCGGAAGGCCGCTTCATCGGCTGGTATGCCCACATGAAGGCGCTGGCTGAACTGCCGAACATCCATTGCAAGCTTTCCGGCCTGCTGACCGAGGCGGGCGACCAGAAACCGCAGGCGGTGCGGCCTTATGCCGAAACCATCTTCGACCTGTTCGGCCCCGAACGGGTGATCTGGGGCAGCGACTGGCCGGTGTTGCGGCTTGCCGGCGACTACCGCGCCTGGCTTGACCAATGCCTCGACATCGTGCCGGTCGACGACCATGCGGATGTCTTCGGCGGCAATGCAAACCGTTTCTATCGGCTCGGAGCGTAAGTTAATGCTAACAATCATCTGCGACGCTCCCGGCAAGCTTTCCGCCATAGATCGGCCCAAGCCGCTTCGCAACGAAGGCGAAGTTCTTGTGAAACTCCGCCGCATCGGCGTCTGCGGCACGGACCTGCATATCTTCACCGGCAACCAGCCCTATCTCTCCTATCCGCGTGTCATGGGCCACGAGCTGGCGGCGACGGTGGAAGAAGCGCCAGCCGGCAGCCGGTTGGAAGCCGGCGATACCGTCTCGATCATGCCCTATATCTCCTGCGGCCACTGCAATGCCTGCCGAAATGGTAAGACCAATTGCTGCCGCAATATCGGCGTGCTCGGCGTCCACCGTGATGGCGGCATGACCGAATATCTGAGCCTGCCGGAAGAATTCGTGCTGAAGGCCGATGGCCTCTCCGTCGACCAGGCGGCCATGGTGGAATTCCTGGCGATCGGCGCCCATGCGGTGGCCCGTGCGAAAGTCGAGCCCGGCCAGAAGGTGCTGGTAACGGGTGCCGGGCCGATCGGCCTTGCGGTGGCGATTTTCGCGCTGCTCGACGGTGGCGAGGTGACGCTGCTCGACGGCCGCACAGACCGGCTGGATTTCGGGCGCGACCATCTCGGCATCACCTCCACCGTACAGCTCGGCGCCGACGACCAGGACCAGCTTTCGGCCATCACCGGCGGCGATTTCTTCGACGTGGTGTTCGACGCGACCGGTAATCCGAAGGCCATCGAGCGCGGTTTCGGTTTCGTCGCGCATGGCGGCACTTATGTTCTGGTATCGATCGTTTCCAGCGACATCAGTTTTTCCGATCCGGAATTCCACAAGCGCGAGACCACCCTGCTCGGCAGCCGCAATGCGACGCGAACCGATTTCGAACGGGTGATGCAGGCAATGCGCGACGGCAAGATCCCCGCGGCGCTGATCACCCATAGAATGTCGCTCGGCGATGTGCCGGAACGTTTTGCAGGCCTGACCGATCCGGCTGCCGGTGTGGTCAAGGCGCTGATCGAGGTTTGAGGAGAAGACGATGAAACGCATGGGCATGATGATCGGCGTCGCGCCGGGCATGGTGGCGGAATACAAGCGGCTGCACGCTGCCGTCTGGCCGGAAGTGCTCGAGCTCATCACCCGCTGCAACATCCGGAACTACACGATCTTCCTGCGCGAGCCGGAGAACCTGCTGTTCGGCACCTGGGAATATCATGGCACCGATTTCGAAGCCGATATGGCGAAAATGGCGGCCGATCCGAAAAACCAGGAATGGTGGGCCTTCACGATCCCTTGCCAGACGCCGCTCGAAAGCCGCAAGGAAGGCGAGTGGTGGGCGATGATGGAAGAGGTTTTCCACCACGACTAAGGCCCTGCATCAATTCGAGGACATGACATGACGATCAGACTGGATGGAAAAACCGCACTCGTGACCGCCGCCGGCCAGGGCATCGGCCGTGCTGCCGCTCTCGCCTTCGCCGAGGCCGGTGCCAAGGTTTACGCGACCGATATCAACGACACGCTGCTCGCCGCCTTGCCGAAGCTCGACAACCTGACGGCCGGCAAGCTCGACGTGCTGGACGAGGCTGCGGTGAAGGCTTTCGTCGAAAAGATCGGCACGGTCGATATCCTGTTCAACTGCGCCGGTTTCGTGCATGCCGGCTCGATCCTCGACATGCCTGACAGTGATTTCGATTTCGCGCTGGATCTCAACGTCCGCTCGATGATCCGCACCATCCGCGCCGTGCTGCCGGGCATGCTGGCAAAGAAGGATGGCGCGATCGTCAACATGTCCTCCGTCGCTTCCAGTATCAAAGGCGTGCCGAACCGTTTCGCCTATGGCGTCACCAAGGCGGCCGTTCTCGGCCTCACCAAATCCGTCGCCGCCGATTATGTGACGCAGGGTATCCGCTGCAATGCGATTTGCCCCGGCACGGTCGAAAGCCCGTCGCTGCAGGACCGCATGCGCGCACAGGGCGATTACGATACCGCCCGCGCGGCTTTCATTTCCCGCCAGCCGATGGGCCGGCTCGGCACGCCGGAAGAGATTGCCGAACTCGCCGTCTATCTCGCCGGCGCCTCTTATACGTCAGGCCAGGCTTACGCCATCGACGGCGGCTGGACCATCTAAATCCCTTCTGGTTGATACCAAGAGAACACCATGACCCGCATTACCGATCTCCGCGTCTTCGATCTGCGCTTCCCGACCTCGCAAAGCCTTGACGGCTCCGATGCGATGAACCCGGATCCGGACTATTCGGCCGCCTATGTCGTGCTCGATACGGATACGGACGGGCTTACGGGTCATGGTCTCACCTTCACCATCGGTCGTGGCAACGACATCTGCTGCATGGCGATCAAGGCGATGCGGCATCTGGTGGTCGGCCAGGAGTTGGAGGCCTTCGCCGAGGCTCCCGGCAAGTTCTGGCGGCACCTGACCGGAGACAGCCAGTTGCGCTGGATCGGCCCGGACAAAGGCGCCATGCACCTCGCCACCGGCGCGGTCGTCAACGCTTTCTTTGATCTCTATGCCAAGCAAGAAGGCAAGCCGGTCTGGCAGCTCGTCTCCGAACTGCCGGCCGAGAAGATCGCCGATATCGTCGATTATCGCTACCTGACCGATGTTCTCTCCCGCGAAGATGCGCTGGCGATCCTGAAAAAGGCCGAGGCCGGCAAGGCGGAGCGCATCGAGGTACTGAAACGGGAGGGTTATGCCTGCTATACGACTTCGGCCGGCTGGCTGGGTTATCCGGAAGAAAAGCTCCGTCGTCTCTGCAAGGAGGCGGTCGATGCGGGCTTCAACCATGTGAAGATGAAGGTCGGCCGCGATCTGGAAGACGATATCCGCCGGCTGACCATTGCCCGCGAGGTGATCGGCCCGGATCGTTACCTGATGATCGACGCCAACCAGGTCTGGGAAGTCGGCCAGGCGATCGACTGGGTAAAGAAACTCGCCTTCGCCAAGCCCTTCTTCATCGAGGAGCCGACCAGCCCGGACGATATCGCGGGCCATCGCAAGATCCGCGAGGCGATCGGCCCGGTCAAGGTCGCAACCGGCGAGATGTGCCAGAACCGCATCATGTTCAAACAGTTCATCGCCGAGGGCGCGATCGATATCGTGCAGATCGATTCATGCCGCATGGGCGGACTGAACGAGGTGCTGGCCGTGCTGCTGGTGGCCGCGAAATACGATCTCCCTGTCTGGCCGCATGCCGGCGGTGTGGGGTTGTGCGAATATGTGCAGCATCTCTCGATGATCGATTATCTGGCGGTTTCCGGCACCAAGGAAGGCCGGGTGATCGAATATGTCGACCACCTGCATGAGCATTTCGTCGACCCATGCGTGATCAAGAATGCGGCGTATATGCCGCCGAGCATGCCGGGGTTCTCAATCGAGATGAAGCCGCAGTCGATTGAGGACTATACGTTTCGGGGGTGAGGCACGGTCGGCATGACCAATGAGACGATCCGGTGGATCGTTTAGAGTGTCAAACGCCTTGAGCTAAAGCGAAGGGCTGGAGCAGCGTGCCCCTCATCCGCCTGCCGGCACCTTCTCCCCGCTTGCGGAGAGAGGGAGGTATGCCGCGCCGTATGCAGCTCTCTCCGACGCCGCGTGGGGCACGTCCCCTCTCCCCGCAAGCGGGTAGAGGGTTAGGGTGAGGGGCAAAGCTCCAGCCAGAGACCCAAACTCCGGCATCAACCAGCAACTATTTTCCCAATCTCCGCATTCACCCGCGCACGCCATGCGCTATTCTCCACGAGAGCCTGCGGGAAAAGCCCCGGCATCGCAAAGAACGGCGCCGACGGATCACCCTCTGTCATCTTCGCAGCCGCCGCCTTCAGCTCCGTCGCTCGCGGATCGTTGATCTCGGCGGTCTTCCGCACATAGGCGATCCACAGCGCCACAACGTAAGCCGCCGATGACGCATCGCCGCCTTTTTCCAGCGTTTCAACCGCCCCCGCAAAAACGCGCTGCGGCAGTTTCTGCGTGGCGTCCATGGCGATCTGCTGGGTCTTGTGGGCGATGGTCGGGTTTTCGAAACGCTCGATCAACTGGTCCATGTAGTGATCGAGATCGATACCCGGCACCGGATCGAGCGTCTTCACCGCCTCCGCCATATGCCGGCGGATGAGCGTCACATATTCCGGCACGCGCATGACGTCGCGCACGAATTCCAGCCCCTTCAGCTGGCCGAGATAGGCGATCAGCGAATGGGAGCCGTTGAGCAGCCGCAGTTTCATCTTCTCGTAGGGCTCGACATCGCTGACGAAGAGCGCGCCGGCGGTTTCCCAGGCCGGGCGGCCAGAGATGAAGTGATCCTCGATCACCCATTGCATGAAGGGCTCGGTCTCCAGCGATTGCCGGTCCTCGACACCCAGCAGCTTGTCGGCACGAACGCGTGCCTCTTCGGTCGCGGCGGGCACTATGCGGTCGACCATGCTGGAGGGGAAGGCGCCCTGCCCGGAAATCCAGTTGGCGAGCGCCGGATCACGCGCGCCTGCCATCTCGATCACCAGCCGGCGGACGATGCGGCCATTGGTAGGCAGGTTGTCGCAGCAGAGCACGGTGAAGGGCGCAAGGCCGGCGGCATGACGGTGCGACAGGCCCTCGACGATATAACCGATCACGCCGACCGGCATCGCCGGATTGGCGAGATCGGCCGCGACGGAGGGATGATTGCGGTCCAGCCCGCCGGAGACCGGATCGAGCCCATAGGCCTTTTCGCTGACGGTCATGGTGACGATCTTCGTCGCAGGATCCGCCAGCAGGCTTAAAATCTCGTCGCGGTTTTCGGTGCCGGACAGGCTCTTCACAATCGAACCGATGACCCGAACGCTATCGCCGGCGCCATTGCGGGTAACGACGGAATAAAGCCCGTCCTGCGCCCTCAAGTCATGGACGATATCGACCGAGCGTAAGCTGACGCCGACAATGCCCCAGTCGCCGAACACCTTCCCCAACGCCTCGTCGGTATAAACCGCCTGATGCGCCCGGTGGAAGGCCCCAAGCCCGATATGCACGATGCCGGGCTTCAGCGCTGCCCGATCATAAGCGGGCCTGGCGATATCGGCGGACAGTTGGGTGGAAGCGGAAAGACGCGGCATTTCATCAACAATGCCCGACACTTCACCGGACATTCTCCCGTTTTCGAAACTGCCAAAGTGATAGCCTTCCGAAGCATTACGGGTCAACGGTATACTTCGGACAAAGCCATTCGGCATCTCGAAACCCGAGAGGATGTGACATAGGTTACTCCTCATCAAAAAGACCGCATCACCCGATGGGATGCGACGATGGGGAGAGAGAACATGACGGCGCCACATCCTTCCAAGACGCATATCGGCAATCACCGGCTTCATCCCGAAACGCTGATGCTGAATTACGGTTACGATCCGGAGCTTTCCGAAGGGGCCGTGAAGCCGCCGGTGTTTCTCACCTCCACTTTCGTGTTCAAGTCGGCCGAGGAAGGGCGCGACTTCTTCGATTTCGTTTCCGGCCGCAAGGAGCCGCCGGCGGGCACGGCGGCGGGGCTGGTCTATTCCCGCTTCAACCACCCGAACAGCGAGATCGTCGAGGACCGGATGGCGGTCTACGAACAGACGGAAAGCTGCGCGCTGTTTTCCTCCGGCATGTCGGCGATCGCCACGACGCTGATGGCCTTCGTGCGCCCCGGCGACAGCGTGTTGCACAGCCAACCGCTCTACGGCGGCACGGAAACGCTGCTGGCCAAAACCTTCCTCAATTTCGGCGTCGCGGCGGTCGGTTTCGCCGATGGCGTCAACGAGGCGACTGTGATGGCGGCGGCACAAGAGGCGATGGCCAAGGGCCGCGTCTCGGTCATCCTCATCGAGACGCCCGCCAACCCGACCAACAGCCTGGTCGACGTGGCGCTGATGCGGAAGGTGGCGGATGCGATCGGCGCAAAACAGGGCCACACGCCGATCATCGCCTGCGACAACACGCTGCTCGGCCCGGTCTTCCAGCGGCCGATCGGACATGGAGCGGATATCTCGCTCTATTCGCTCACCAAATATGTCGGCGGCCATTCGGACCTGATCGCCGGCGCGGCGCTCGGCTCCAAGGCCGTGATGAAACAGGTGAAGGCGTTGCGCGGGGCGATCGGCACGCAGCTCGATCCGCATTCCTGCTGGATGCTCGGCCGCAGCCTCGAAACGCTTGCGATCCGCATGGAAAGGGCGAATGCCAATGCGGGTGCCGTGGCCGAATTCCTGCGCAGCCATCCAAGCGTCGAGAAGCTGCATTTCCTGCCGTTTCTCGATCCTCAATCGCCGGTCGGAAAGGTTTTTGCCCGCCAGTGCTCGGGCGGCGGTTCGACCTTTTCCTTCGATATCAAGGGCGGCCAGCCGGCTTCGTTCCGTTTCCTCAATGCGCTGTCGATCTTCAAGCTGGCGGTGAGCCTCGGCGGCACGGAATCGCTCGCCAGCCACCCGGCCACCATGACGCATTCCGGCGTGCCTGCCGATGTGCGCCAGAGGATCGGCGTGCTGGATAGTACCATCCGCCTGTCGATCGGCATCGAACACCCGGATGACCTGATCGCGGATCTGACGATGGCTTTGGACAGGGCTTGAGGAGGCAGGTGGGTGCGGCATATGTCCTTCTCCCCGTCAAAACGGGGAGAAGATGCCGGCAGGCGGATGTGGGGCAAAACGCAACCGCGCCTACCACTCCCTCACTCCGTCCGCATCCCGCCTTCCGTCGTATTTCGGCTCATCGTCTTCCATCCTGCCCTCGATCTGCCGCATGCAGGTCAGAACCTCCGCATGGCGTTCGCCATCCGGGCCGACACAGGGCGGGAAGGCGGGATCCAGCCCGGTTCGCCGCTATATTGCGCCTCCGTGAGAAAGCCCTTGGAGGCCCTTGCGCGGTGACAGGGGGAAAGATTGCAGGTTTTCCAGAAGCCCATGTACGACGTGACGTGCTGAAAGAATTTCTGGAATTCGTGGGATTGCTGGCGCGGTGACAAGACGTTGAACTCACCCCGGGTCAGTCCGGGCAGATAAGGCTCGTTATCAGCTTCTTCCATGATGCGGCGGCATTCCTCTTCTCTCCTGGCCATTCTGTTCTTCTCCTCGCTCTCTCTCCGTTACATCTCCGATGGCATGCACCGGCGTTCACGCGGCCGGTTTCGGCTCCGTGTTCACGACTGATTTTATTTTTCCCGGCAAACCGGGCCTCAATTCCTCATCCGGAGAGTCCACACGAATTCGGAACCTCAGATAGATTTTAGTTTATGGCACCGCATTCGCGTGGCCTTCGGCGTTCTCTCGGGGCTTCCGGCCCCTACAGGTGATTGCCTCGCCTTCTCTTCACGCAAGGTTTCCCTTAACGCTTGTACGGCTCAAACCGAACCCGACCTGGCGGCCAAGGGCATGCTTGATAGGAGTGCCCGCCCTTTCGGACGCACGCTCCATGGCTTTCACCTCTTCCACCTTTCCCGCACGTTACGGTTCCGATGAAAGCGCCGGCCTCCGCCTGCCCGCGAACGTCTCGCGAAACACTCCGGCGACGGAAGCAGGGGGATTGTAGGCATGGGATGATGGGGGGGATGAAAAAAATGTAAGCAGCCGATTAACGGTGAAACACTAAGCCAACCTACCTCCCGCTGGGTTGCAGAAGAAAAAATAAAAACCTAGAACTCTAGGTCCTGCTGGTCTACTTTGAATTCAGAAATATCTGAGATATTCATGCCACGACGATAAAATTTTGCCTCTTCCTTAAATTCTTTTCCATTTTCGTCATGGAAACAAATTGTATTTCCTATATATCTATACGCTCTATCAGACCTCCAGTCGTTATACTCGTCAAAAATATACTTATCGATATCAAAAACAGCTGCAACCAATTTTTCAACAATCTCTCTAATAAATTCCCTATCCGAATTTATCGAAAAAAATCCACGAGAAGATGAAATTGTTGGAAAACCGGAGGAACAGAATACCACGTCATCCAACAATTTTACTGGACCGTACTGCCTTTGTCGCAACGCAAAATCATATGCAATCCAGATTTTTTCCTTTTCTCGAAGGTAATCTCTCAACTCATCCAAGCTTAAACTACCCTGGCTCACCTCGCAAATCTTTAAAGGCCCCGGATCCCCTCCACAAGCCACAACGAAACCAGCGCAACTTGCCTGCAAAACAGGATCTTCCTCAATCTCAGCAATTAGCCTTGCCTGCTCGGTAGCCCACCGCGCTATTGCGTCAGAAGACCACAAAACCTCTCCGGAATCCCGTGAAGCACGAGTCACGCGTCCCTCCGCTATCCCCCTAAAACTAATATCAACGATCGCCGCTCCTTGCGAAACCACAAACCCATTGGGATAGACGGCCTCAAAGTTTGTAAAGCTACTGTATCTATCAGGGATAATACACATGCGAGCTAATATCTCCCCCGAATCTCCATATATAGGCCTAATATTATCGTTATATTTCTCCAGCTTAACATTGTAGTTTTTTCCCTCAATTCGCTTCAATAATTCAGACGCATCCATAATTCTCCAATCACAACCCAAAATATAACGCTCATCACTATCAACAACCAAACATATATCTATATCTGAGGAAGGAAATTTCCTGAGAATTATTCTATAAAAATTGGATATATCAGATATTCTTGCAGTAAATATGCTGCTTGCGTCATCAATATCTATCTCAAAACATATTGTAGTGCCGCCCCCTATTTTACGATCCACACCCTCGGCAACACTCATTACAGGTCGCTCGTCTAACCCATTCTCAAATTCAAGTATCGAAGTGTTATTTGCGCCTTCATCAAAACGTCGAGAAATGACCTTAACTTTTTTACTAAGCATAAATACCGAAAAGAAACCGATACCAAATCGGCCCGCCACATCTCCGACTTTTGGTAAATTGTCGGAAAACTCACCTATTGCCGGATCTGAAAACCAACCGCTAGACCCAAATGAGAGCAGGTGACGGACAATACTACTGGAGGTCATTCCCACGCCATTGTCGTGTATTGAAACTACGAACTTATCCGTAAACCGTTGCAGTTCTACCCGGACCAAACCTTTAGGAGCCTCTGGATCCAAAGCTTGTCGCAGCCGGATCGCATCCATTGCATTTAATACTAGCTCACGAAAAGGCGCTACTTTATCCGACCCGTAGAGTTGCTCTCCTCCCAACTTCTCAACCAGACGCGGAATATCTGAAATCGAGAATGCGGTATCTACTGGCCGCCATCCCCTGACAGTTATCGAATCTATTAGAGCAATAGGGCTATCAGTATTTGCGACACGTCGCGCTGAGAATCGCAAATCGTCATTTCTAAATCTCGCCAGTAATGCATCAGCATTTTTCAACTCCGCATCTACCATTTTCAACGTATCATAGAGCATCCACCATATTCCGCTCTCAGATTTTAAAAAATCCCCTGTGGACGCATAATATAAGCCATCTCCTCTTCGTTCACACTGAGTAAGTCTGTTTTGAAAACTCCAATGCTTCTCCGATAACTCGGAGAGTCTTCCTTTACGAAGAGCCCACAAAAAACCCGGCGCGCGACGTTCATCTATCTGTGCCGCATCACAGCAACGTAGAAGTGTTGCAATTTTTAGAAGATCAACTGACCACGCCACGGGAAAAGATGAAGGCGCTGGTATCTTTCTGTTTAATGAATTTGCAAGCGATTCATAATCCCACCAATGACTAGCCGCGATCTGGCCAATGAATTGCCCAAACTTCTGCCTGATTTCTACATTTTCGATAAGAGAGCGGCTTCCGTCTCTACTTTTCCATTCTATAAATGGCAAAAACTCAGCGCGCCTTGCGTGCTGTTCGCGCAAAAAAACTCAAGTGTAAGTCGTTCATGAGCTTCCGGCGAAGAGATGTCGGGGGCGAGTTTCTCCCAGATCCTCTTCCATTCATTAGTTTCTTTTACTTCCTTTATTCCGCCAGGATATGCTGCAAGACTCATTCCGGCATCATGAAATAAAAAAGCGCAACCGAGAATAAATCCCTCTAGTGGGTTTAATTGGTATTCTTCTGAAATTATTTGATCGCATGAGGACCACAGGGCATCCACATGCGAAATATCGTGTACAGTAAAGCCCGATAAATCAATTGATATTTCGCCGACAAGTAAGGAAACTTGATTTCTAATATCCGAAAAAATGGAAGATAGCTTTTCCGCTTTATGTTTCTCATCTTCTGCTAATGTTTTACTTTGGAATAGCCGCTTCCAAATTTGACTTTGCGTGTAGCTCAACGAATCTCTCCCTTTCGGAGAAACCTAGCGTTGAATGATCAGTCAGAAAAGTGGTAACTTATATCGGCACTACAAAGAAAAAGGCGGCTTACGCCGCCTCCCTCCCCTTCGCATATGGGTCAAACCGCCCATAAAACGTCTCGCCCTTCGCCGCCATGTCCTTGAGCAGCGGCGTCGGGGCGAAATGCTCGCCATAGTCCGCGGCCAGCTTTTCGCAGAGCGCCACGAAGGCCTTCACGCCCATGCCATCGATATAGGAGAGCGTGCCGCCGGTGTAGGGTGCAAAACCGAAGCCGAGGATGGAGCCGACGTCGGCTTCGCGGGGGTCGGTGACGATGCCTTCTTCCATGGTGCGGGCAGCTTCGAGCGCGATCGTTGCCAGGAAACGCTGCTTGAGCGTGGTGACGTCCACATCCGCGGCCTTTTTCTGCGGGTAGAGGGTCTTGAGTTCCGGCCAGAGGTATTTCTTGGCGGGCTTGGCCGGGTATTCGTAGAAGCCCTTGCCGTTCTTGCGGCCGCGGCGGTCGAGTTCGTCGACCAGCTTGTTGATCAGCGCCAGGTGGCGCTCGTCGACGGCCTGGGGGCCGAGATCCGCGACGGTGGCTTTCAGGATTTTCTGGGAAAGGTCGATCGCCACTTCGTCGTTGAGCGACAGCGGGCCGACCGGCATGCCGGCCATCTTGGCGGCGTTTTCGATCATCGCCGGCGGCACGCCTTCGATCAGCATGTCATAGGCTTCGTGGATATAACGGAAGACGCAGCGGTTGACGAAGAAACCGCGGGTATCGTTGACGACAATGGGCGTCTTCTTGATCGCCGCGACATAATCCAGCGCCATGGCGAGCGCCCGGTCGCCGGATTTTTCGCCGAGGATGACTTCGGTCAGCATCATCTTTTCGACCGGCGAGAAGAAATGCACGCCGATGAATTTTTCCGGGCGCTTCGAGTTTTCCGCAAGGCCGGTGATCGGCAGGGTGGATGTGTTGGAGGCGAAGATGGTGGCGTCCGAAATCACCGCTTCCACCTGTTCGATGACCGCCTTCTTGACCGTGCGGTCCTCGAAGACGGCTTCGACGACGAGGGTGGCATCGGCAAGCGTCGCATAATCCGGCGTGGGGGTGATCAGCGAGAGCAGCTTTTCGCCCTCGTCCTTGGTAAGCCGGCCCTTGCCGACGCTATCGGCCACCAGCTTTTCGGAGACGGCCTTGCCCTTGTCGGCGGCTTCCTGGTCCCGGTCGATGAGGACGACCGGGATGCCGGCGGCGGCGGTGACATAAGCGATCGAGGCGCCCATGAAGCCGGCGCCGACGACGCCGACCTTTTTGAACTCCGTCTTCGGCTGGCCGGTTGGGCGGCGGGCGCCCTTGCCGAGTTCCTGCATGGAAACGAAGAGCGAGCGGATCATCGAGAAGGCTTCGGTGGTGCGCAGGATCTCGGTGAAATAACGCTGTTCGACCTTCAGGGCCGTGTCGATCGGCAGCTGCAGACCCTCATAGACGCATTTGAGGATCGCCAGCGCGCCGGGATAATTGCCGGCGGATTCGCGGCGCAGGATCGCCGGAGCGGCCGGGAAGAGCTGGGCTGCGGCAGGCGTCCAGACGCCGCCGCCGGGCACTTTGAAGCCCTTTTCATCCCACGGAGCGACGGGTTTCAGGCCGTCCTTGATCATCTGCTTGGCGGCGTTGACGAGTTCGGCGGGCTCGACGACCTGATGCACGAGGCCCATGGCCTTGGCGCGCTGGGCCGTCAGCGACGAACCGGTGGTCATCATCTGCAGGGCGTCCTGCGCGTTGGCAAGCCGCGGCACGCGCTGGGTGCCGCCGGCGCCCGGGAAGATGCCGACCTTGACTTCCGGCAGGGCAATCTTGACCGACTTGGAATTGGCGGCGACGCGGCCATGGCAGGCGAGCGACAGTTCGAAGGCGCCGCCCATGCAGGTGCCGTTGATCGCCGAGACCCAGGGCTTGCCGTTGGTCTCGACCTTGCGCCACAGCCAGGACATGCGGCCGGCGGCATCGAAGAGCTTCTTCATCGCCGCTTCTGGATCGCGCGCCTGCTCTTCGGCCAGCATCGAGAACAGCGACTTGATCATGGTGAGATCGGCGCCGCCGGAGAAGGACGACTTGCCGGAGGTGAAGACGACGCCCTTGACGGCCGCATCCGCGACGGTGGCGTCGACGATGGCGTCGATCTCGTCCATCACTTCCATGGTGAAGACGTTCATCGATTTTTCCGGCATATCCCAGGTGACGAGTGCTATGCCGTCCGCGTCGGTTTCGACGGTGAAATTCTTGTAGGTGCTCATATCGGGATTTCCTCTTCCCTTGAAATCGTCTGTCTCGCTTGTGGCTTGCCCCTCACCCCGCCTCCGCTTCGCTCGGCGCACCCTCTCCCCGTAAACGGGGCGAGGGGGACCAGCAGCGTCGCGGCATATCCCTTCTCCCCGCGCGCGGGGAGAAGGTGGCGGCAGCCGGATGAGGGGCCGCCGGGTGCGCTATTCTCAAACCCGTTCGATGATCGTCGCCGTGCCCATGCCGGCGCCGATGCAGAGTGTCACCAGCGCGGTGTTGAGGTTGCGGCGTTCCAGCTCGTCCAGCACGGTGCCCAGGATCATCGCGCCGGTGGCGCCGAGCGGGTGGCCCATGGCGATGGCGCCGCCGTTGACGTTGATCTTGTCGTGCGGGATCTCGAAAGCCTGCATGTAGCGCAGCACAACGGCGGCGAAGGCTTCGTTGAGTTCGAACAGGTCGATATCGGAAAGTTTCATGCCGGAGCGCTTCAAGAGCTTTTCGGTGACGTCGACCGGGCCGGTCAGCATCAGCGCCGGGTCGGAGCCGATATTGGCGAAAGCCCTGATGCGGGCACGCGGCTTGATACCCATGCTCTCACCGCCCGCCTTGGAGCCGATCAGCACGGCGGCGGCGCCATCGACGATGCCCGATGAATTGCCGGCATGGTGGACGTAGTTGATCTTCTCGATTTCCGGATGCGCCTGGATGCCGACGGCTTCGAAACCGCCCATTTCGCCGGGCATCTGGAAGGAAGCATTGAGCGAGGCGAGCGACTGCATGTCGGTGGTCGGGCGCATGTGCTCGTCGCGGTCGAGGATGATCAGGCCGTTCTGATCCTTGACCGGGATGACCGAGTTCTTGAAGTAACCGGCTTCCCAGGCGGCACCGGCGCGCTTCTGGCTCTCGACGGCATAGGCATCGACGTCATCGCGGGTAAAACCGTATTTGGTGGCGATCAGGTCGGCGGAGACGCCCTGCGGCATGAAATAGGCGGGGAAGTTGACCGACGGGTCCATGTACCAGGAGCCGCCGGACATGCCCATGCCGACTCGCGACATGCTCTCGACACCACCGGCGATGACGATGTCGTCGGCGCCTTGCGCGATCTTGCCGGCCGCGAAGTTTATAGCGTCGAGGCCCGAGGCGCAGAAGCGGGAAATTTGCATGCCCGGAGCCTTGGTGGAATACCCGGCCTCGAAGGCGGCGGCCTTGGGGATGACGGCGCCGGCATCCATCACCGGATCGACGCAGCCCATGATGATGTCGTCGACGGTGGATGTGTCGAGACCGTTGCGGTCGCGCAGGGCTTCTAGGGTTTTTGCGGCGAGGCGGACGGACGGTACCTCGTGGAGGCTGCCATCCTTTTTGCCGCGACCGCGCGGCGTGCGGACATGGTCGTAAATGAAGACTTCGGTCATGGTGTCATCTCCCTATTACCCACTCGGGGCGGCGCGTGTGGGCGCCTTTGAATTCTTTGTCGTTCGAGACTGCCTCTTGCTCAGAGAGGCCCCTCATCCGGCTGCCGCCACCTTCTCCCCGTTCTGACGGGGAGAAGGAAATATGCCGCACCGTTTTCCGCAACCTCAAGCGTTTCACGAGGCACGTCCCCTCTCCCCGCGTGCGGGGAGAGGGTTAGGGTGAGGGGCAAAGCTCAAAACGCTTCCGCCGCCAGTTCCATCAGGCTATCCGCACCCGCCTCGATCCGCACCTTGCGCATCGCCGTTTCCGGCATGACCTTCTCCATGAAGAATTTTGCCGTGACGAGCTTGTTCTTCAGGTAATCGGCGCGGACATCGCCTGCCGCGATACCGGTCTGGGCGGCTTTCGCCATCTTCGCCCACATGTAGCCGAGCGTCACGAGGCCGAAGAGGTGCATATAGTCGGTCGAGCCGGCGCCGGCATTGTCGGGTTTGGCCATGGCGTTCTGCATGAACCACATGGTGGAGGCCTGCAGGTCGTTCAAGCCTTTCTTGAGGCCCTTGGTGAAGGGCGCCATGTTTGCGTCGGCGCGGTTTTCCTCGCAGAAATCGCCGATTTCCTTGAACATCGCCATGACGGCGCGGCCGCCGTTCAGCGCAAGCTTGCGGCCGACGAGGTCGAGTGCCTGGATGCCGTTGGCGCCTTCGTAGATCATCGCGATGCGCGCATCGCGGACATACTGGCTCATGCCATGTTCTTCGATATAGCCATGGCCACCAAAAACCTGCTGCGCCATGACGGCGTGGTCAAAACCCTTGTCGGTCATGACGCCCTTGAGGATCGGGGTCGCGAGGCCGAGGAGATCATCCGCGTTCTGGCGCTCGGCCGCATCTTCCGAGCGGTGGGCGATATCGGATTTCAGCGCGGTCCAGAGGAGGAAAGCGCGGCCGGCCTCGTTGAAGGCGCGGATGGTCATCAGCGTGCGGCGCACATCCGGATGGACAATGATCGGGTCGGCCTTGCCGTTCGGGTTCTTCGGGCCGGAAAGCGAGCGGCCCTGGATGCGTTCGCGGGCGTAGCTCACCGCGTTCTGATAAGCGGTCTCGGCAATCGCCAGACCCTGCAGGCCGACGCCGAGGCGGGCCTCGTTCATCATCACGAACATGGCGGCGAGGCCCTTGTTCTCGGCGCCGATCAGGAAGCCGGTCGCCTCGTCATAGTTCATGACGCAGGTGGCATTGCCGTGAATGCCCATCTTCTCTTCGATCGCGCCGCAGGTGACGCCGTTGCGGCGACCGAGCGAGCCATCGGCATTGACCATGAACTTCGGCACGATGAACAGCGAAATGCCCTTGGTGCCTTCCGGCGCGCCCTCGATACGAGCGAGAACCAGATGCACGATATTGTCGGTCATCGAATGTTCGCCGGCGGAGATGAAGATCTTCTGGCCGGAAATCTTGTAGGAGCCGTCGCCCTGCGGAACCGCACGGCTGCGCAGCAGGCCGAGGTCGGTGCCGCAATGGGGTTCGGTCAGGTTCATGGTGCCGGACCAGACACCGGAGATCATGTTTGGCAGATAAGTCTGCTTCTGATCGTCTGAACCATGCACCAGGATCGCGGCAATCGCGCCCTGGGTCAGGCCCGGATACATCATCAGCGACATGTTGGCGGAGGAGAAATATTCGCCGACCGCGGCATGCAGCGTGTAGGGCAGGCCCTGGCCGCCATATTCCGCCGGCACGGCAAGGCCGGTCCAGCCCGCCTGGCAATACTGGTCATAGGCGTCCTTGAAACCCGCCGGCACCGAAACCGAGCCATTGGAATGACGGGTGCAGCCTTCGTGGTCGCCGGAGAGGTTGATCGGGAACAGCACGTCTTCGGCCACCTTGGCGGCCTCGCCGATGATCGCTTCCAGCATGTCCGGCGTGGCATCGGCAAAACCCGGCAGGTTGCCGTAGCGCTCCAGCCCCAGAACATCGTTCAAGATGAAAAGCGTGTCGTTTACCGGGGCCTTGTACACTGGCATGGTCGAGCTTCCTCCCTATCCTCGTCCGAGGGCCCCGCCAGCGGCAAAGCCCGCATTCTGTCTAGCATAAATAATTGACGTTTGCGTAAACGTCAAATGTGAGCATCGGAAATCTTGAAGCACTCCGTTGCCGCCCACTTCTCCGTCCCGAAGCCACAGCTAATGGATAAAACAGTTGCGAAGCTGGACGAAAGATCGGGAAGATAGTGCCGCCTGACGCCGTGTCAGGTGCGACGCGGCTCTTCGGGCTCGAAAAGGTTAAAATTTTTACCGAAGTTAACCGGCCGTTAACCACGTTTCGTAGAAATAGTGGGCTCAATGGCGGCGCAAAGCATTTATTCGAAAATCTTTGCATTCGCCGATATGGCAAGTCCTGCGTAAGGCCCCTCTAATATATTACTGCTTTACGGGCGCGCGAAGGCTCCGGACGCGGTTATTCGAGGAGAGGCACCGCGGGGCATCAGTCGAAACGAGCGAGCACATGAACGGATCACGATCGACCCCTTCCCGTCACGGCGACCGCTCTTCCCTGGATGCGCTGAACCGCACCATCGAAGGGCTCGAAGCTCGTATCGAAGGGCTCATGTCGGGTACGGGGCGCGACGGCCGCCAGCCGCAGCAACCGCCGCGTCAGGCCGACTATCGTGATCCGCGCCAGGACCGCCGCCCGCCGGAGCCGCGCGCACCGATCGCACCACCCGTTGCCGCCTCCTATCGCCCGCCTGAAACCATCGACCCGCTCGCGGAAATCCGCGAGCGTCAGCGCATGTTGGAAGCCGGCCGTGCTCAACGGGCCGAGCGTCCGCGCACGCCTGAACCACGCCGCGCCGAAAACTACAGAACCGATGCCTATCGGGCTGAACCGCAGCGGGAAGAGCCGCGCCGCGAGGAGAGCCGTTATGCAGCCGCCCCGCGCCGTGAAACACGTGCGCCGGAACCCTATCGCCAGCCGGAACGCCCCGTTGCCGCCCGCGCGGAAGCCCCTCGTTATGCAGAACCGCGCCAGGCAGCCGCTCCCGCGCCTGCTCCTCGTCGTGAAGAGCCACGTCGCGCGGTGGCGCAGCCGCAGCAGCCGGATAACGGCATGCGCGAGATCGCTCAGGCGCTGGTCAGTCTGCGCCAGGAGTTGAAGCAGGATATTTCCGAGGGCGTCGCCCGCGAGATGAATGCGCTGCGCGGCGAAATCCGTGCGATCAAGTCTGCCGCGACGGACCAGCATTTTGCCGACGATCTGCGCGGCGACCTTGCCCGCATGGCCGAAAGCATCAACCAGCTCGGTTATCAGGCGACGCCGGAAGCGGCGGGCCTGCGCGCCGAGTTCGAAGAACTGCGCCACGTCATGGACGGGCTTGCACGCGAAGATTCCATGCGCCGCATGGAAACCCGCTGGCAGGGTCTCGAAGACCGCATACAGCCTGACGGCGAGTCCGCCGCCCTGCGCGACGAACTGGTGGCGCTCGCCTACCGGATCGACGATATCAAATCCCAGCTCGGCGAAATGAGCGACAGCCCGGTCATCCGCGCGCTTGAGCAGAAGCTGATCACCGTTGCCGGCGCCATGGAGCAGATCGGCTCCCGCATGCAGCCGAACGATGCGGTGATCGCCGAGCAGTTCGCGACACTCGACCAGCGACTGGACGAGATCAGCCGCGCGATCGCTGCCGGCAGCCGTGCAGCGGCCGCCGCGACGATCGACCAGTCCTTCCTGCACCGGCTTGAAGGCCGTATCGGCGCGCTGGCCGAACAGATCGACATGATGGGCCAGCAGGCGCATATGCAGGTCGATCCGACGGAAGCCCTTTCCGCACGCATTGAGGCATTGACCGGCCGCATCGAAGAGCTGGCCGACGAACAGGCGGCAGTCAGGCTCGAAGAGCGGCTGGAACAGCTTTCGGTCATGCTGGAACAGGCCCAGCGCCCGATCCAGGCCGATCTTTCCGACTACCTCGCCGATATTTCCCGCAAGATCGATGGCCTGGAACAGGGCAGCGTCAACGACGCTTTGGCGGAGCGGCTCGACTTTCTGGCTCGCCGTATCGAAGAGATCGACGTTTCGCCGCGCATGCAGCCGGCCCTCGACCAGCAGGCATTCGGCCGTCTCGAAGACCGGCTGAGCGATATCGCCGCCCGTCTCGACGAGGCGACGGTCGCACCGCGCAACGACGACAATGCGATCCGCAGCCTGGAAGACCAGATCGCCAATCTCGCGACCCTGATCAGCCAGCCGCAGACCGGCGCCATGGGCCTTTCGCCAGAATTCGACAACCGCATGGCGGCAATCGAAAACTACATGGCGACCAATGACGAATATAT
The DNA here is from genome assembly GCF_019430945.1 of Neorhizobium populisoli. Taxonomy (GTDB): domain Bacteria; phylum Pseudomonadota; class Alphaproteobacteria; order Rhizobiales; family Rhizobiaceae; genus Neorhizobium; species Neorhizobium populisoli. Next base: position 51,105 of record NZ_JAHYCB010000022.1, read on the forward strand.
CATCGAGGCGGCCCGCCAGGCGGCCGAAGCCGTCGTCGAGGCCTATTCGCGCAACACGGTTGGCGGCGCGCCGGTTGCCGCCGCAGACATGGCCGCACTTTCCGCGCTTGCCGACGACCTGCGCCATCTGGAAGACCTGACGCGCGGTTCCGAAGAGCGCACGCAGCACACGTTCGAAGCCCTGCACGGCACACTGGTTCAGATCGCCGACCGGCTGGACGGCATGGAAGAGCGCCTGACGGCTGCGGCCTATGCCGAGCCCGCGCGCCGTCATGCCGAGCCGGAATATCACGAACCACGCCGCGCTCCGGCCATGCCGGCTGCCGCGCCCTTGCAGGTCGCGGAAACCACCCATTACAGCTTCTCGCAGGGGCATTTCGTCGAACAGCATGAGGACGAGCAGCCGGTTGCCACGTTCGGCAACCGCGAAATGCCGTTCCGCGATCCGGCCGAAGCCGAGGCGGTGATGACCGCCGAGCCGCTCGAGGCGAAGGCTGCAGCGGCGGAAAAGGCTTCCAAGACCAGCCTGCTGACCGAGCTGTCCCGCCGCTTCCTGCCGGGCGGCAAGGCGGAGGCTGTAAAGGACGGCGGCCGCGCGTTCATGGAACCGACGCCGTCGATCGATCCTTCAGACGTGCTGCCGGCGGATCGTGAAAACGACCTGCTGGAACCCGGCTCGGGCGCGCCGGACGTCAAGAAAATCCTGGAACGCGTGCGCGCCAGCCAGGCCGCCGGCGAGTTCAGCGGCGACCGCACCGGCACCGCCGAACGGGCCGACTATATCGCAGCCGCGCGCCGCGCCGCCAAGGCCGCCGCGCAGGAGACCGATCCTTCGCAGGGTGCAGCCGCATCCAAGAACCTTCGCAAGCCGGGCGGCAAAACCTCGGTTGGCAAGACTTCAGGCGGCCAGGTGTCCGGCGGCAAGGGTCTCGGCGCGATGCTTTCGCAGCATCGCCGGCCGATCCTGATGGCCGTCGGTGCCGTGCTTTTGGCCCTGATGGCGCTGCCGATCGCCGGCAAGCTGACCGGCGGCAACAAGGCTCCGGCCCCGACCGCCAAGATCGAAGCTCCGGCCAAGCCCGTGGCCCCGGCCAACGTGACCGGCCAGACCGAAATCCCGACCATCGAAAACCAGGCGGCCACCGATGGTGCCGACGGCGACAGCGAAATTGCTGCAGCACCGCTCGCGCCGCCGCAGCCGGCTGCTCCGGCAGCCAGCCAGCCGAATTCGGTGATGACGCAGAACCATCTGACCGATCCCCGGCCGACAACGCCGAATTCGGTCATGCTTTCGGCCAATAACCAGCCGGCACAGGACAAGTTCGTCGCCGCACTGAAGACCGAGGCACCGGCTCCGATCGTCGTTCCCGCCGGTATCCAGCCGAAGTCGCTCGCCGACGCTGCGACCAATGGCGACCCGAATGCGCTGTTTGAAATCGGAGCCCGCTTTACCGAAGGGCGCGGCGTGAAGGCCGATCCCTCCGAAGCCGCCAACTGGTACAAGCTTGCCGCCGACCGCGGCCTTGCACCGGCGCAGTATCGCCTGGCCAACCTTTTCGAAAAGGGCACCGGCGTTTCGCGCGATCTCGGCAAGGCCGTGACCTATTACAGGCAGGCTGCCGACCAGGGCAATGCCAGCGCCATGCACAACCTCGCCGTCCTCTACGCTTCGGGCGCCACCGGCCAGCCGGATTATGCCGTAGCCGTCGGCTGGTTCGGCAAGGCTGCCGATTACGGCGTCGCCGACAGCCAGTTCAACCTCGCCATCCTGCTCGCCCGTGGCAATGGCGTGAAGCAGGATTTGGAAGAATCCTACAAGTGGTTTGCCGTCGCAGCCAAGGACGGCGACAAGGACGCCGCCCAGAAGCGCGACGAAGTGGCGAACTCGATGCGCAAGGAACAGCTGGAAAGCGCCCGCGCCAAGGTGGACCTGTGGAAGGTCAAGCCGCTCGATCCGAAAGCCAATTCCGTCAACCTTCCCGACGAATGGGCTTCCGGCAAGCCGCTGACCACCGCTTCGGTCGATATGGACAAGGCGATCCGCAACATCCAGGCACTTCTGAACAAGAACGGCTTCGATGCCGGCCAGCCGGACGGCAAGATGGGTGGTAAGACAGTGACTGCGATCAAGGCATTCCAGACCTCCGTCGGCCAGGAGCCGAACGGCAAGGTCAACGACGCCTTCGTCAAGGAATTGCTGGCACGCAACAAGTAAGAGATAAGGTTTTCTTTACTCTACTTACCCGACAGAGATTGGAGTGAAGCGCTATATTAATCACGCCGCCATAAAAACGGTAAAATTAGCGCTTTATCCGATACTTGCGAATTGACTTGAAGGCTCCTCGACCGCATCACGGATAAGACCCTTCATGCCTCGTTCATGCTGCATGTGGGAGTGATTTCCCTCCATGCAGCGGGCGGGCCGTGGCGATCCGCGGGCGTCTGCTCCATGCCGTTTTGCCTCCGTCGGGATCCAAGCCGTGACTGTCTACCTGCCCATCGCAGAGCTGTCGGTGAATATCTTCATCATCCTGGGCATGGGCGCGGCCGTCGGGTTCCTGTCCGGCATGTTCGGCGTCGGCGGTGGGTTTCTCATCACGCCGCTTCTGATCTTCTATAACATCCCCCCCGTCGTGGCGGTCGCGACCGGCGCAAACCAGGTGGTCGCTTCGTCGATCTCCGGCGCCATCACCCATTTCCGGCGCGGCACGCTGGACATGAAGCTCGGTAGCGTGCTGCTTGTCGGCGGTCTGGCGGGGGCGACGGCGGGCGTCTTCGTCTTCTCCTGGCTGAGACGGCTCGGCCAGCTCGATCTGTTCATTTCCGTTCTTTACGTCGTGCTGCTCGGCTCGATCGGCACGCTGATGCTGCTCGAAAGCGTGCGGGCGCTGCGCCGCGCGAAAAATAACGAGCCGTTGCCGGTGAAGCGTCCCGGCCAGCATAACTGGGTGCACCGGCTGCCCTTGAAGATGCGGTTCAAGAAGTCGAAAATCTATCTTTCCGCCATCCCGATCGTCGGCCTCGGCTTCGGCATCGGCGTCTTGACCTCGATCATGGGTGTCGGCGGCGGCTTCATCATGGTGCCGGCGATGATCTATCTCCTGCGCATTCCGACCAATGTCGTCGTCGGGACATCGCTGTTCCAGATCATCTTCGTGACCGCCTATACGACCATGGTGCAGGCGGCGACCAACTATTCTGTCGATATCGTGCTCGCCTCGATCCTGATGGTAGCGGGCGTCATCGGCGCGCAATACGGCGTGCGCGTCGGCCAGAAACTGCGCGGCGAACAGTTGCGCGCGCTGTTGGCTCTTCTGGTTCTCGCCGTCGGCATCCGTCTGGCGATCGGGCTGATCGTCACGCCGGACGATATCTATTCGGTTGCGGTCGGGGGCCTGTCCTACTGATGCGCCGCCTCCTTTCCACCTTCGCACTGCTTGCCGCCCTCGCCTCGCCTGTAATGGCGCAGGTGCCGTTTGGGCAGGCTTCGGCGACGAAGGAAGGTCTGGAGATCGGCGCCTCGACCAGCGAAATCGCCATTACCTCGGATTTCCGCGGTGCCGACCTGACGATTTTCGGCGCGCTGACCAATGCCGACGAGCTTTTCCTGGCGATCGGCCAGTATGACGTGGTGGTGACGCTGGAAGGGCCGAAGGATTATGCCACGGTGCGCAAGAAGGAGCGCGTGCTCGGCATCTGGATGAACACCGAGTCGATGACCTTCGAGCAGGTGCCGGAAAGCTATTCGATCGCCAGCACCCGCCAGATCGATATGATCGACGAGGCCCCGAGCCTCAACAATATCGGCGTCGGCATCACCCATATGCCGCTGAACCCGGTGGGCTACATTCCGAATTCCGGCTCGATCACCGAATTCCGCGATGCCTATAGGCGGCTCAAGCTATCGAGCGGGATTTACCAGCGCGATACGAGCGGCGTGCGTTTCGTCTCGTCCTCTTCCAGCCTGTTTCGCGCCTCGCTGAAACTACCGGCCAATATTCCGGACGGCATGCACATGGTGCGCGCCTATCTGTTCAAGGGCGGCGACCTGATCTTCCAGCGGGAAATGCCATTGCGTGTCGTCAAGACCGGCCTCGAACAGGCGATCACCGATGCGGCGCATGACAGGCCGCTGTTCTACGGCGCTTTCTGCGTGCTGATCGCGGTCATCACCGGCTGGGGCGCCAGCCTGATCTTCCGCAAGGATTGATCACTCGGCTGCCGCCTTGCGGGCGACGACTTCCAGATAGGCGGCGCGCAGGCGGTCGAAGACCGAAGGCTTGTCCGGATCGCGCGGAACATGGAGATGCAGGACACGTAGTTCCTGCATGAAATCTTCCCAGAGCGGCCGGCCGCCCTCTTCGAGCAGCTGCGCGCGGATCGACAGCTCTTCCGAGACCGGCAGGAAGCGATTTCCCCAGGCGCCCATTTCCGCGAAGATCGGGATGAGGCGAATCGACATTTCGGTGAGGCTGTAGATGGCCTTCTGCTTGTGGCTGGGGTCGTCCTCGCGGGTCAGAAGGCCACGCTCGACCAACCGCTTCAAGCGATCCGCCAGGATGTTCGAGGCAATCTTCTCTTCCGAATTCTGCAGGATTTCGCGGAAATGGCGGCGGTTGCCGAACATGATGTCGCGGATGACGATAAGGCTCCAGCGATCGCCCAACACTTCCAGCGTCAGATTGATCGGGCAACCCGACCGATGCACGTCTTCCATTATCGTCTCCAATACCGCTTGCATTCTACAATCAGTTTGGTTAGCTTTCAACCGATTGCTAAACGCAACCGGTTTTGATCTCAGGAGGAAGACATGAGAAAGCTGGTCGTCTGGAATCTGATGACGCTGGACGGGTATTTCGAAGGCGAGACGCCTTGGGACCTGTCTTTCCACGGCAAGGCTTGGGGGCCGGAACTGATGGCGCTTTCCGAACAATTCGGCAAGGAAGGCGATCTACTGGTCTTCGGCCGCAAGACCTATGAAGGCATGGCCGCCTACTGGCCGAATGCCGACGAGGACGAAAGCACGGTCAAGGAATATATGAACCGCATCGCAAAGATCGCCGTCTCGACGACGATGCAGGATGCCGGCTGGAATAATACGCAGGTCGTCAGCGAGCCGGGTTCCGAGTTGAAAAAGCTGAAGGCAGAAGACGGCAAGACGATCTTCATCTTCGGCAGCGCAGAGCTTGTGGCCTCGCTGATGAAGGAAGGGTTGGTCGACGAGTACCGGATCTGCATCGTGCCGGTGCTGCTGGGCAAGGGTAATCCCTTGTTCAAAGCAGCCGATCGGCTCACGGAGATGACGCTTGTCTCCTCACAGATCGCCGGGAACGGCGCGGTGATCTTGCACTACGCAATCAGGAAGGCCGATTGAGATAATGGGGGGTAAGGTTCCGCTTTCGGCCGATTCCGTTGAAAAACTCGGCGTTGTCGGTGCTGCGTTGTCATGATTCAATCGCCGCATTGATTTGCGGAGGATTGGACGATGATGGGATGTCAGGCAGCTCCGGCGCAGCTCTTCTACGACTT
>NZ_JAHYCB010000023.1 GCF_019430945.1 Neorhizobium populisoli
TGGCTCCGTCGAAGTCCGACCGTAATGAAAGCGCTGAACCCATCGCAAACCTCCTGTTTGCGCCATCGATTCAGATTCGTCCGGCTTTGGGAACCCCAAGAGTCAGCATCAGTGACAACTGGTATTAGCGTACGATTTCGAATTGCTCTTGTCTGGCCCCACACTGGCGCCCGGCGGGAGAATTTTGTTCGATGTTTAGACACGCCGCGAAGTTCTTTCCGTCCGCAACAGCTCGCTGTTACGTTCTCCGATATCGCGACAAAAAGTGACAAAAAGCTCAGGCAGGGCGAGCCACTACATTGTATATCCATATTTGTGATATAGATCATAATTTGTGTTGACTTAGACGTTCTTATCCTTCACCATTGACTTCGTTCGGACAGCCGATGAGCACGCTGGGATTTGGGAGGAAAACGGCATGCTTTCGAGAAGGACATTTATGTGGCTTGCGGGTACTTTTCTCGCGACCAGGCCTGCGCTTGCGCAGGTGCCGGGCAATGATTTGCCCCGAGATCAGTTGCTCATTCTGGAAAATCCGGAAGGCACGATCAAGAATGCCGGATGGTTCAATATATGGGCCATTAACGCCGGTGGTCAAACCACCGGCCTTCACCAGAACGTCATGGACACCTTCTGGTATATTGATCCCGACCATGGGATCAATGGCGTTTGGGATAATTCCCTTGCGACGGAAAAGCCGATCTATAACAAAACCTTCACGGAAATGACCGTGAAGCTGCGTTCCGGTATTTTCTGGAGCGACGGGGTCGAATTCACAGCCGACGACGTGATGTTCACGATCGAGACGCACATGAAGACCAGCGGCCTACGCTGGAGCGCTCCGGTCCAGGTCAATGTGGCGGCGATTGAGAAGAAGAGCCCGACCGAGGTTCTCTTCAAGCTCAAGAAGCCGAACTCACGCTTCCACGCGCTATTCACGGTTCGCTGGAACGCTATGTGGATGATGCCGAAGCACGTCTTCGAAAAAGTAACTGACGTATTGAAATTCGACTTCAATCCGCCGGTCTCGCTGGGTGCCTATACGCTCCACAATTTTGACCGGGGCGGCAAATGGTTCATCTGGAAGAAGCGTGAAGACTGGCAGCGGACCACAGTCGCGCGCTATGGCGAACCTGGCCCAGGCTATCTCGCCTATATCGATCCGGGTCCGCCTGAGAAGCGAGTCATCGAGCAGCTCAACCACCGGCTTGACGTCATCCACGATCTTTCGCCTGAAGGCATGTTTGCGCTTGCGAAGGATTCGCCGTCTTCGGTCAGTTGGTTCAAGGGTTTCCCTTACGCTCATCCGGATCCAACGCTTCCTTCGGTCATCTTCAACCATCGGCTGGAGAAGTTCCAAAACAAGGATATCCGTTGGGCACTCGCGTTGCTGATCGATATCAAAGCCGTCAGCATGGCGTCCTATCGAGGTGCTGCGACGATCTCGGCCATCGGGGTGCCGCCTACAGGGCTCTATCCGAAATATTATTTCGAACCGATGGAGCAATGGCTGACGGGCTTCGAGCTCGATACCGGCAAGCGGAAGATCAAGCCCTACGATCCGACCATGGGCAAACAGATCGCCGACATGCTCCGGCCGTCGCTCAAGGAGCAGATACCGTCGGATCCTGCGGACATCGCAACTGCCTTCGGCAGAGGCTGGTGGAAACCCGATCCCGAAGCTGCAGCCGAGCTTCTCCAAAGGGCTGGCTTCACCAAACAAGGCGACCGCTGGTTCCAGCCAAACGGCCAGCCGTTTACGGTAAAGGTCATGGTCGAAGGAGATCTGCGGCCGGTCATGACGCGGGCGGGGTCGATCATTGCGCAGCAATGGCGACGCTTCGGCATCGATGCCAATATCGACGTTGCTCAGGGAACGATGCTCGACCGCCGAGGTGTCGGCGACTTCGATACGTTCATCGGCTGGAGCGTCGAAACCTGGGGCGGGCATCCGGACTTGTCCTTCTTCCTCGACAGCTGGCATTCGCAGTTCGTCGTCGATGTCGGCAAGGTGCAGCCGCCACGAAACTGGCAGCGCTGGGCTGAACCGCGGCTGGACAAGATCATCGAAGAGATCCGCACGATCGATTTCGACGATCCCCGTGGCGTGGAACTCGGCCTCGAATATCTGAAGCTGGCGGCGACCGAGATGCCGATCATTCCACTGATGGCCTATAACGTGTTCGCGACCATGGACACGACGTATTGGACCGGGTTCCCGAGCCTCGCCAGCAAGCCCTATACCAATCCGGTCTCCAACTGGGGCAACACGAAATACATGATGGTCAACCTGAAACCGACGAAGCCGGCGAAGTGACCAGCGCCCGCCCGTCGTCCCAGCGCCGGGCGGACCCTCTTTCCAGGACATGAGGCCTCAATGCGATCCTACGTCATCTACGTGGGCAAACGCGTCTTGCAGTTCGCGCTTGTCGTATTCGTTGGTATCAGCATCACGTTTCTGATCACCCATCTGACGCCGATCGATCCGGTCGAGCATTCCGTTGCGCAAGTCAGCGCATTCGGCTTTTCCAGCCCGGAATCGATTGAGCTCCTGCGGCAATCTTTGCGCGAGCTATACGGCGTCGGCGATAATTTATGGGAAGAATATCTGATCTTCTGGCAACGGCTTGCCGTGCTCGATTTTGGCCCGTCCCTGTCGGCTTTCCCGACACCCGTGAGCGAACTGATTGGAAGAGCTATCCCCTGGACGATCGGGTTGCTGACCGTCTCCACGATCTTGAGCTGGTTCATCGGCAATGTCATCGGCGGCTTGGCCGGTTATTACAATCGCAACCGGATTTTGCGGATCATCGGCATGATCATGATGGGGCTTCATCCTGTCCCCTATTATATTATTGCCTTCGTCCTGTTGATCGTCTTCACGTTCATGCTGCCCATCCTGCCGAGCAGCGGTGGCTATGAGATGAACATGAACCCCGGATGGACGCTTCGGTTCTTCGGCAGTGTTCTGCTCCACTCCATCCTCCCCGCGTTTTCGCTGATCCTTGTCGGTGTCGGAAGCTGGTTTATGGGCATGCGGGCTCTGGTCTCCAATATCGTCACCGACGATTACGTCACCTACGCGTCGCTTGCCGGCGTGCCGGAAAGGCGGCTGGTGACGTCCTATGTGATGCGCAACGCCTTCCTGCCGCAGATTACCGGACTTGCGATGTCGATCGGTGCGATCTTCAACGGAGCGGTGATCACCGAGCAGGTTTTCGGCTATCCGGGCATAGGCCGCCTTCTGGTCGAGGCTGTTCACGCAGCCGACTACTCGCTCGTTCTCGGAATCACCTCGATCGCCATCATCGCCGTGTCGGCCGCCGTCTTCATCATCGACATCATCTACCCGTTGATCGATCCTCGCGTGCAGGTGAGCCAATGATCGCCGTATTCAGAGACCTCTTCCGTTACAACGGCGAGTTTGCCATCGGTTTCATGATCATGGTGATCATCCTCGGCATCGCCGTCGCGTCGTTCTTTTCGCCCTACGAGCCGATCGATTCCTATCTGGTCGCATTAGATGCACCGCCCTCGACAGAATATGTGTTCGGTACGAATTCGCGCGGCCAGGACATCTTTTGGCAACTGACTTTCGCGATTCGCAACACGCTTGCCTTCGGCTTCATCGTCGCGCTGATCAGCCGTATTCTCTCTTTGGCGATCGGGCTGGTATCGGGCTATGTCGGAGGCGCTGTCGATCGTATTCTGATGTCGATCAACGACACGTTCATCGTCATTCCGCTGTTTCCGCTTCTGGTGCTCCTTTACTTCGTCCTGCGGGACGACATGACCTGGTTCGTGCTTGCTCTTGTCATGGCGGGACTTGGTTGGGCGTATGATGCACGACTGATCCGGTCCGTGATGATCAGCCTGAGAACGCGGGAATTCACCAACACCAGCGTCTTTTCAGGCATGTCCATGCCGAGGATCGTGACCCAGGAGCACCTGCCTTATGTGCTGCCGATCGTCTTTTCTACTTTCATGAACAACATGAACTGGTCGATCGGGCTGGAAGTCACGCTTGCGGTCCTGGGCTTCACGGATGTCGATACGCCGACCATCGGTGGCATGATCTTCTGGGCCAACCAGCATAGCGCAATGGTGTCGGGAATCTGGTGGTGGTATTTCTTCCCTACCCTGTTCGTGACGCTGACGTTTATCGGGCTCTTCCTGCTCTCCATTTCCATGAATGAGTACATCGATCCGCGAAGCCGGCTCGATCGGATGGGGAATTCGTGATGGCCCAGATCCCCGCCTCATCCGTCCAGAATAATTCGCACGTGTTGGAAACGCATGATCTGCGTGCCTACTATCGCATGAGATATTTCGGCATAGATCGCGAAGTGCGTGCGGTCGATGGGGTCTCGATGCACGTTCGCAAAAATGAGGTCTACGGCGTTGCCGGCGAATCCAGTTGCGGCAAGACCACGTTCATCAAGGCAATCGCCGCGGCGATCAGGCCGCCCCTTGAAATCGTCGCCGGGCATGTGAACTACAGCTTCATCAAGGGTGATCTGTATGCGATGCCCGCTGCGGAACGATCCGCCATTCGCTGGCGGCATCTGTCCTACATTCTCCAGGGCTCGATGAACGTTCTCAATCCCGTGCGAAGAATCCACAAGACGTTCGAAGATTTTGCATTCCGGCATATGAATCTGGGACGCGCTGAGTTTGATCAGGCGGTGAAACACCATCTGGAACGATTGCGCCTGCCCGCTGAAATCCTTCGTGCCTACCCGCACGAATTGTCGGGCGGCATGCGGCAGCGTGTCTGCATAGCGCTCGCCACCCTCTGCAAGCCGGAATTCATCATCGCTGACGAGCCCACGACCGCACTCGACGTCGTCGTCCAGAAGGATGTGCTTGCGATGATCCGCGAGACTCAAAGCGAATTCGGATCGTCGATGATTTTCGTGACCCACGACCTGACGGTGCATGCCAATGTCACCGACAGGCTGGGCATCATGTACGCCGGGAGGCTCGTCGAGGAAGGGCGAACGGCGGATGTGTTCGCCAATCCGATGCATCCCTATACCGCTCATCTGATCGCGAGCCTGCCGAAAATCGGCGACACGCAGTCGCGGAATGCATTGAGTGGGTCGCCGCCGAACCTTGCCGATGCGCCTAAGGGATGTCGCTTCCATCCCCGCTGTCCTCTGGCCATGGAGATCTGCCGCCACGAAAATCCGGCGCTGACGACGCTTGCCGAAGATCACCGGGTGGCATGCTTTGCTGCGAGCACAAAAGTGCAGCCGGCTAACGATGAGGGATCGGGCGAGGCGAAAACGTTGGAGATGGCGAGATGACCGCGCCTCTCCTGCACCTCGACAGCCTGACGAAACTCTATAAACGCGGCGGTCTTTTTGGTCGCGAAGAATTTCGGGCCGTGGATAATGTCTCTTTCCATATCCACGACAAGGAGCCGCAGGTTTTTACGATCATCGGCGAATCCGGAAGCGGCAAAACCACGCTGGCCAGAATGGTCCTCAACATGATCCGGCCCACAACAGGGACGATCTTCTTCAAAGGGCAGGATCTTGCGTCGATCCGTAGTGGAGGTGCGCGACGAAGATTCATGAAGGAAGTCCAGCCGATCTTCCAAAACCCTTTCGAGGCATTCAATCCGCTGAAACGGGTCGATCGCTATCTTTACATGACGGCGAAAAATTTCACCGATGCCCACTCACCGGCACAGCTCGATGCGGCGGCCGATGCGGCTTTGAACAAGGTGGGCCTCTCGATCGGCGAGGTCCGCGGGCGCTTTCCGCATGAATTGTCCGGGGGACAGTTGCAGCGTGTCGCGATTGCCCGCGCCCTGATCCCGGGTCCTTCGATGATCGTCGCCGACGAACCGGTCTCGATGGTCGACGCCTCATTGCGAATGTCGATCGTCAATCTTTTCCGCACGCTTCGCGACGACCTGAAAGTCTCGATCATCTATATCACGCATGACCTTGCGACGGCCTATTACGTCAGCGACAGGATCATCATCATGCGAAAGGGCGAGGTTGTCGAAAGCGGCTTGGCGCGTGTCGTTCTGGAAAATCCGCAGCACGAGTATTCAAGGCTTCTGAAATCCGCCGTCCTGTCTCCAGATCCGCGCGGCCAAGGCGTGCTGATTGGCGATAGCGCCGCATCCCAGCAGGCGCGAGCATCACCACACCGACAAACCATCAATTCGCAATCCTGACCGCTTGAGCGGTGACACCCATTACATGTGACTGAGAGGGATTTAAGATGATTGAGGCTCAAGTCCGGTTCGACCGGGACTTCATTATAGGTGAAACCGACAAGCGACTCTTCGGGGCGTTCATCGAGCACCTTGGGCGCTGCGTTTATGGCGGGATATTTGAGCCTGGCCATCCGACGGCTGACGAGAAGGGTTTCCGAAAAGACGTTCTGGATCTCGTCCGGGAACTCAATCCAACCATCATGCGCTATCCCGGCGGCAACTTCGTCTCCGGCTACAATTGGGAAGATGGTGTCGGGCCGGTAGAACAGCGCCCTCGCCGGCTCGATCTTGCGTGGAAGTCGGTCGATACGAACCATTTCGGAACCAACGAGTTCATGGACTGGTGCCGCGCGGCGGACATCGAACCGATGCTGGCCGTCAATCTTGGTACGCGCGGGCCTGACGAGGCGCGTCACTTGCTTGAATACTGCAACCACCCTTCCGGCACTCATCTTTCCGACCTTCGCCGGCAACACGGCTGGGAGACGCCGCACGACATCAAGTTCTGGTGCCTGGGCAATGAAATGGATGGTGGCTGGCAGATGGGCGCAAAAACGGCAGAAGAATACGGCCGCATCGCAACCGAGACCGCCAAGATGATGCGGATGACGGACCCGACGATCGAGCTTGCCGCGTGCGGCTCTTCGGGCCGTAAGATGGCGACCTATGGCGACTGGGAAAGGATCGTGCTCGAGCACACGTTCGACCATGTCGAATTCATATCCCTTCACACCTATCTCAACAATTATGCCGACGATACGCCTTCCTTCCTCGCCAGTCCCGACCTGATGGACAGCTTCATCGAGGAAGTGGTGGCAATCGCCGATGCTGTGGCCGCACGGCGGCGCTCTCGCAAGCGCATCATGCTGAGTTTCGACGAATGGAATGTCTGGTATCGCACACGGCGTGGCGAGCATAATCGCGTCAAGGAAGGTTGGCCGGTCGCTCCGCCGATCCTGGAGGAAGAATACAATATGCAGGATGCGCTCGCATTCGGCGGCGCCTGCATTTCGCTCCTCAATCACGCCGACCGCGTCAAGGCCGGTTGCCTCGCCCAACTCGTCAACGCGATCGCTCCGATCATGACGGAGACCGGAGGACCGGCGTGGCGCCAGACGATCTTCTTCCCCTTCGCGGATTTCAGCAACCTCGGCAGAGGAAACGTGCTGAGAGCGAAGGTCGATACCCCGACCTATTCGACCCAGTATTATGATCCCACCCACACAGAAGATCTCTACGACAAGATTGACCCTGTTCCTTATCTGAAGTTCTCGGCGGTGCATTCCGAGACGGACAAGACCGTCACGATGTTTATGTTGAACCGGCATCTTTCGGAAGAAATGCAAATCGACGTGGCCGCGACCGGTTTTGGCTCTTTGGGGCTGCAGCGCGCCCATACGCTTCATCATGAAGAGCTTAAAGCGAGCAACACGAAGAACGATCCGGACAAGATCGTCCCGCACAAGCTGCAAAGCGTTGAGACACGGAACGGTCGGACAACCGTGACGGTTCCGCCGGCGTCATGGAGTGTAGTTCGCTTTAATGCTGCCGCATGACTGCGCCGTGATGACGTCGATTAGGCAAGATAAAGACGCATGACGATGTCCTGGTCGTAATTGCCGAAACCTCGTCCGAAAATGTTGATGCCCCCCGGATGGGGGGCATTTTCTTCGATCCCAATTTTCATCCGGATGGAATGATGATCGGCCAGACCCACATCGTCGATGGTGACGCTGGAAATCGAGACACCGTCGATGAACGAGCCCTGTTTGGTAACACGGAAGGTCTTTAGCTTGCCGTATTGTGAACCTTCGAGCTTCCACCACTTCGGGGTATAGACCCCGCGCTTGTCGCCGTAATCGCCGGGAGACGTCCACGTTCCGATCTTGCGATCATTGACCCACAAGGTGATATCGGACGGCCAGTTGACATTCGTGCCGGGAACTTCGGACGATAGCTCCATTGAAAACTCCACCGCCTCAATTGGGGAGTTCAAAAGCCTGGCGTTGTTGGGAAATTTGTATTCGACATTGCCGCGCCCGAACCAGATGAGTGCGGCTTGAACTCGGCCGGGGTCCAGAAAAAAGTCCGGAACATCGAGCAGACCGATAACACCCTCGGGCGAGCAAAGGCCACATGGCGCCGACACTTCACAACTCGTGAAGAGGCCTAATGGCATTGCCACTTCGATCTGGTTGCTGTTCGGCTTCTTATCAGGGGTGTCGAAACGCACGATGATTTCATCATACTTGGCGCTGCAGACTTTCTGATTGCCCTTGGTCGCCTTAACCGAGTGCGTGTCGATCAGTCCGGCTTCTTCCAACGTCAATATATTCACGGCAACGGTCGATTGCGGCAGCGACAATGCGGCGCTGATCTCATTGACGTTCATTTTGCCGCGGTCATGGAGAAGCTGCAGGATGTTGATGCGAATGGGCGACGCAAGCCCTTTTAGTACCAGGCTGCTCGTATTTGCGGATATGGTGAGAAAGTTGGGCTTCATGCTCGAAACTGCTGTTGCCCATCCTCTGTATCAGCATTTTTGATTTGGTAAGAGCAAAATCTGAACGCGCGCCATGACATCAGCCGCCTTGTTCTATTCAAACAAGGCGGCACCAGTCATCTCAACACAGAGGTATCCAGGTCAGGGGGCTTCGAGAGCGAAGGCGTCCTGGATCTGCTGGGCTGCGTCGGCCGGGCTTATTGCCCCCGAGACAATCTCCACGGACATGTCATTGACCACCGCACCTACGCTTGGTCCAAGATCCTGGTCCAGGAAGTTCTGGTGCCACGTCTCTGCCGCGACGGCATTCGCAGCCTCTTTCACCGTCGGTTCATCAATCACATCGGCCGCGCCCTTTGCGGACGGCAGGATCCGGGTTTCCTTGGCAAGAATACGCTGGGGACCTATAGAGCTCAGGTATTGCAGGAATTGTTCCGTCTCCGGAGGAGCGTTCTTAGTGATCGCCCATCCGTTGATGCCACCGATATTGTCGGTTGCGAGACCCGGCGCACCATCAACGACGGGAAACGCAAAGCGCCCGATATTGGACGTCGGCTGGCCCTTTCCGTCGGTGGCGTTGACCGCCTGCGTGCCGGGTGTATTTTCAAAGCCCAGGATGATTGCTGCCTTACCATTACCAAAGGCTGCCAGAGCATCATTCCATGTTGCACCGAGATATCCGGCCTGGAAGGGCTCTATCTTTCCCAATTCCGCCAGATGCTCGCCCGCCTTCACGAATGGCGCCGAAGAGAAGCCGTCGCCTTTGCCGGACTTCGCCTGATTGAAGCCTTCTTTGCCGGCCTCCCGAATAGCGAGGTAACCCCAATAGAAGTGCACAGGCCATTTGTCGCCGCCGCCGCCGGCGATCGGCGTGACGCCCGCACCCTTCAGCGCCTTCACAGCACTCAAGAAATCATTCCAGGTCTTGATCTTGGAAGCGTCGACACCCGCTTTGGCAAAGAGATCTTTGTTGTAATAGAAAGAGACCAAGCTCACCTTGAAGGGAGCTGCCCAGACCTTGTTGTTGCTGGAAAGGCCGTCGATTGCAGCTGCGTTCAAGGAGGCTTTCCATGCGCCGTTGGACGCTTCGAGTGCCGACGTCGTATCCCTCAACATCCCGGTCTGCGCCTGTGCTCTCAACACGCCACCACCCCAGCTGTAGAACATGCTGGGAGCATCGGAAGATTGTAGAAGGGTGGGCAGTTTCGCCTTGAAAGCCTGGTTTTCCAAGAACTGCATCTGGATCTTGATGCCCGGGTGCTCTTTCTCGAAAGCGTCTGCAATTCCCCGCCAGACGGCAACGACCTTCGGCTGAGCTTCCGGGTGGAGCCATTTTACAACCGTTTCGGCCATCACGGCCTGCGGAATGAATGAAGCCAAGGCGCCGGAAAGCAGCGTCGCTTTCAGAAATTTCGTGGAAATTCTCAAGCTCATAATTCGTTTCCTCCCGATTGTACGCCTAATGATCTCGTTGCCTGGCACCTCGGCTTGCCGACAGCTTCTCTCAGTTCTGCAACTGAGCCAGATCGGGCTGCCTCGATACCTTGACTGAGTCATAGATGGGACCTAAAGCTTTTGCAATAAGGAGATCAGGATGCTTCCCAAAGGCGTTATTGCGGATACGGTCGAAAGTTTCGGCAGATCGATCGTCGAGGGCGAATGGGCGCCAGGCGCGCAGCTTCCTCAGGAAGCAGACCTTGCTGCGCATTTCGGCGTAGGGCGAAATGCCCTTCGAGAAGCCGTCAAGGTTCTCGCAGGCAAGGGCCTCGTTCGAACCGCCAGGCGCTACGGATCCCATGTCGCCGCCGCCGAAGATTGGAACGGACTGGATGCCGACATCATCCGCTGGAGACTCAAGGATCGCAATTCGCATGCGGTTTTCCGCCGGGAAGTCGCTCAGTTACGCGAGCTGATCGAGCCCGGAGCGGCATCCATGGCTGCCCGGAACGCAACGATCGAGGAGCGTGAGAACATCCTTTTGATGGCCAGGACTATGGAAAATGCCCCCTCGATCGCCGCAATCGAGCAGGATATCGCCTTTCATCTGGCCGTTTTGCGCGCGAGCCACAACAGTCTGCTCCAAGGCCTTGGGCGTTCACTGGAAGTCATGCTGCGAACCCTCTTCAACGCAGACCTTGCTCTCGCAGAGCGTGATCTGGTCTACGACCCCAACCCCACCATTCACCTTGCGCTCGCCAATGCCATCTTCGGGGGCTTTGCGGACGAGGCCCGTTATATCGCAATGGCCATGATCGCTCGCGGTTCCGAGGGGGCTGACCGCTTGGAGGCTGCGGCAAACTCCGGCAAGACGCCATCCCGAAGGAATAATTAGGTCATCATGAAGATCACGCATATCGAATGCTTCACGCCCCGAGTTGGACACCGAAACCAGCTCCTCGTCAAGGTAACGACTTCAGATGGGATTTATGGCTGGGGTGAAGCAGGGTTGACCGGCCGCGAAAAGGCGGTGGTCAGGGCAATCGAACATTTTGCCGAATTTCTATACGGGCAAGACCCTCGCCGGATCGGCGCCTTGTGGCAGGAGATGTACCGAAGCCAGTATTTCGAAGGCGGCCGCGTATTGACCGCTGCGATCGGCGCTCTGGATATCGCATTCCACGACATATTGGGCAAATCACTCGGGGTGCCCGTCTACCAACTCCTGGGCGGCAAACACCGAGAGCGTGTACCGGCTTTCGCAACCGCGCCTGCCGACCCTGGCCCTGAGATGATCGAGCAGGCCCAAATCCTGGTCTCGAAAGGATGGAACTGCATTCGGTTCGTCCCGGCCGGACAACACAGCACCGATATTTTCGAGCCACGGGAATCTGTTGCGAAAACCGCACGGTGGATAGTGAAGGCCCGTGAAGAACTTGGGGACGAAGTCGTTCTTGGGATCGACTATCATCACCGGTTAAGCGTAGCGGAGGCCGCATCGTTCTGCCAGAAGATGCCTGCCGGAACACTCGATTTCCTTGAGGAACCCATCCGCGACGAGACCCCGGATGCCTATCGCGCGTTGCGGCGGCTGACAACGATCCCCTTTGCCATCGGTGAGGAGTTTTCATCCAAATGGCAGTTCCTGCCGTATATCGAGGGCGATCTGCACCAGTTCAACCGCATCGATATCTGCAATGTCGGCGGATTGACGGAAGCCAAGAAGGTCGCCGGCTGGAGCGAAGCCCATTATGTAGACCTGATGCCGCACAATCCGCTTGGTCCTGTCTGCACCGCCGCCACAATCCATCTGGCGGCTGCCGTGCCGAATTTCGCCTGGCTGGAATGCCGCGCATCGCCTGTCGAGCGACTGGGCTTCGATGATCGCGAACTGTTTCCGAAGCAACCCGACCTGCAGGGGGCGTTTTACAATGTCCCGAATGATCCGGGACTTGGCGTCGAAGTCAATGAAGACGCGCTTCGGAAGCTTCCGTTCCAGTTCTTCGAACCACCGCATCTGCGCCGCTTGGATGGAAGCTTTACGAACTGGTAGCCGCGTGACGCAACAGTTGCCTGATCGGCCATCGGTATGACTCGGTTCAAATGAGCCGCTTACCAGTCGCGGGTATTGACGAGGCCGCATGGCACCTAAAGTGCCATGCGTTTACAAGCTGAGTTTGGCATCATTTGAATTCTCAAATGGCGCTCCATCTTCCATTTAAATCAACAAAAATAACTTCTACGCATGGTTTTCGATCGATAATCAGATCTCGGCGGATTGTCATCTCAGTAGTTATCGGGCAGCCAAACGCTTTTTCAACCCAGTGGCTGATTTGGTGCCGAGCATCAGCGGGTCGGCGGTTCGACTCCCATCAAGGCGAGGCAAACGAACCGCGCTTTACCCGAGACTTCCAGCAAACCGCTCGGCATATCTCTCCCTTTGGAACACCTCGGCGACGAAATCGACAAACACGCGTGTCTTCGAGGGCAGGAGCGTTCGGTTCGCGTAATAGATCGAGATAGGGCCCGCATCCACCCACCATCCCGGCAGAAGCCGGATGAGTTCTCCTCGCCCCAGATAGGGCAGGGCATCCGGCTTGGCGATCATCGTGACTCCAAGTCCGAGGACGGCTGCCGCCCGCATTGCGGCGGGGTCGTTGACCACCAGCGTTTGATTCAAGGCGGTCGGCAGTTCCAGTCCCTCCGCGTTGCGTATCTGGCGCTGAGTGATGCGGCCGGTGCGCAAGGACCGCATGACGATGCCATCGAGATCGGTCAGTCCGGCGGGATCGACCGGTGTTGGCCGGCCGCGCATATAGGCGGGGGACGCGACTACGATGAGATGCGCCGGCGCCAGCGTGCGCGACACGGTGCCCGGGGCGAGATCGAAGCCACCGCCGATCGCAGCGTCATAGCCTTCCGCGACCAAATCCACCGCCCGGTTCTCGAACATCCATTCGGGTCGGATCATTGGATAGCGCGACATGAACTCCGGCAGCATGGGCAGGATGTAGCCGATACCAAAGGTCGGCCCCATGCTGATCTTCAGGACACCGGCCGGTTGGTGGCTGTCACCCGATGCCTCGGCCATCGCCGTCTGAAGATTCTCAAGGCTGTCGCGAACCGAAAGCAGCAGGCGTTCCCCTGCTTCGGTGAGCGTGAGGCTGCGCGTACTGCGCTGGAAGAGGCGCGTGCCAAGTGCGGCCTCCAGTGCGGCGACATTCCGGCTGACAGCGGCGGGTGTGAGGCCAAGATGTCGCGCCGCGGCCGAGAAACCGCCGAGCTCGGCGCTCCGTACGAAGGAATGCAGGTTGGAGAAGCTGTCCATGGCGTCCCTTCAAGTTTTGCTTGTAATTGATATCGCCCATTCCACGCTAATCAAGACAGAATAATAGATCCATCTTCACTCCATCAAACCAAACGGAGTGAACATGATGTCCAAGACAGAGAAACCCCTCGCAGGCAAAGCTGCGATCGTTACCGGCGGCTCCCGCGGTATCGGTGCAGCCATTGTGCGGCGCCTTGCTCAAGACGGGGCCGCTGTCGCCTTCAGCTACGCAGCCTCCGCCGATCGCGCCGAAAGCCTGGTTAAGGAAATCGAGGCAGCCGGAGGCAAGGCGCTTGCCCTCAAGGCCGACCAGGCTGTACCGGCTGAAGTCGTATCCTTGGTCAGACAAGTGCATGAAGCCTTCGGCCGGCTCGACATTCTGGTCAATTCGGCGGGCGTCTTTGTCACTGGACTGGTTGGGGATGAGAACGCGGATCTCGCTGCCTTCGATCGCCAGATCGACATCAACGTCAAGGGTGTCGTCTCCGCGGTCCGTGCTGCGGTGCCCTTGATGCAGGATGGCGGCCGCATCGTCTCGATCGGCACCACCGGCGCCGTCCACATCCCCTTTGCCGGCGCTGCCGACTATGTCGCGACCAAGGCGGCGGTTGCCGCCTATACGCGGGGTTGGGCGCGCGATCTCGGGCCACGCGGCATCACGGTCAATGTCATTCAGCCTGGTGCCATCAACACGGATATGAACCCTGAAAACGGGCCGTTCGCAGAAACGCTGAAGAACCTTGCCGCGCTCGGTCGCTATGGGCAGCCGGAGGATATCGCGGCGGCGGTCGCATTCCTGGTCGGTCCGAACGCCGGCTACATCACCGGCGCTACGCTGAATATCGATGGCGGCCAGTCCGCCTGAACCTAGCCTGCACATCCAAAACCCAAAAGGATAAAGACAATGACAAGTATCGGTATCATCGGCGCCGGGAATATCGGCGCAGCCTTCGCAAGGGCGCTGGCACGTAGTGGCATTGCAGCGACGATCGCCAACAGCCGTGGCCCGGAAAGCCTGTCCGGCCTCGTTGGTGAGCTCGCGCCACACATTTCGGCCGGAACGATTGAAACTGCAGCGCAGGCGGGCATCGTCCTGATTGCCGTCCCTTGGTCGAAACTTCCGGCCGCCCTTTCCGGATTGCCGGACTGGGGTGGCCGGATCGTGATCGATGCGAACAATCCGATCGAAGCACCGCTGTTCAAGCCGGCTGAACTGAACGGGCGCCTGTCGACGGAGATTGTTGCCGATCTGGTGCCCGGCGCGCGGGTCGTGAAAGCCTTCAACCATCTGTCTGCCGCTCTCGTCGCGGCCGATCCTCATGCCGAAGGCGGAGCGCGCGTTCTGTTTTATTCCGGCGACGATGCCTCGGCCAAGGCAGAGGTTGCAGAGCTGATCGGCAGGCTCGGCTTTGCCGGGATCGACCTTGGTCCGATCTCGATCGGCGCCAAACTCACCCAATTCCCCGGCGGAGCGCTGCCGGCGATCAACTTCGTCAAGTTCGCCTGAGCCCGACGCTGGAGACAACGCCATGACCAACGATCTGATCTCGATAGCAAAGACCTTCTTCGATCACTGGACCGCCAACCGTATCGACGAGGCGCTGGCAATGCTTGCCGACGATGTTCTTTACGACAATGTGCCATTCCTGGATATTGTCGGCCGGGAAAACGTCCGCAAGTTCCATCGTGACTTCGGGATCGGCACGTCGTTCACTGTCGACTGGACGGTGAGCCACATTGCGGCA
This sequence comes from Neorhizobium populisoli, assembly GCF_019430945.1. Taxonomy (GTDB): domain Bacteria; phylum Pseudomonadota; class Alphaproteobacteria; order Rhizobiales; family Rhizobiaceae; genus Neorhizobium; species Neorhizobium populisoli. The sequence goes on from NZ_JAHYCB010000023.1 coordinate 15,249, forward strand.
TCGGGCAATGTGGTATTGAACGAGCGGGTGGATATCTTCAGGCATGTGAGCGGAGGCACGATAACATTGCCGGTCATGGGAACGCTCACCATCGAAAATGGGATCATCACTGTCTGGCGGGACTATTTCGACCCGGCTGACTTCGAGCGGCAACTGGCTGCGCTGCAGAGGTAATGCCCGATAGATCTGCCACATGGCTGCTGCCACCTTACTTCCTCGAGGGAAGGCTTTGCCTTCCCTCGAGAAACCGGCCAATCCTGTGACCTTGATGGTGGCTGCTTCACCAATCGGGAAGAACCGGTCGCGGTTTACCCTGCCTACGCAATCTTGATTAGAAGTCGGTTCTGCGCTTCTCTAAGGCAGGCCTCAGACCTGAGCCATACCCCCATCAACGGCAATTTCTGCACCTGTGGTAAAGCTGCTCTCGTCGCTCGCGAGGAAGAGGGCAGCGGCGGCGACCTCATCAGGTCTGCCCATGCGCCCAAGAGGGATCATGCCTGACAGTGCGTCTCGAATGTCCTGCGAGGCCGCCGCCATCATTGCCGTATCGGTCGGTCCGGGGCTGACAACGTTGACGCGAATGCCTTTTGAAGCAAGTTCGTTAGCCCATGTGCGTGTGAACGATCGGACTGCGGCTTTCGTCGCACCATATACACCATAACCTCTCGTGCCGATATCGCCCGCGATGGAACCAATCAGCACAATTGTTCCGCCGGGCTGCATGATGTCGATGGCACCCTGCGCCGCGAACACGAGGGATCGGACGTTCAGGCCGAATGTCCGGTCGAAATGATCCTCAGAAATGTCTTCAAGGGGTGCATATTCTGATAGGCCCGCGTTCACGACGAGAACGTCGAGCCGGCCTCGTTCCGATCGGATCTGCTCAAACACGCGTTGAAGATCCGCATTGTCGCTGGCATCCGCCTGGATTGTGTGGATTCTGCCCATGCCGGCTGACTCTGGTGTGCTCTCCGGACCCTTGCGGCTTGTCGCGTAGACCTGCGCTCCCTCTCTGGCGAACCTTTGAGAAATGGCTCCGCCGATGCCACCGACACCGCCAATCACGAGAGAAATCTTGTTTGCTAATCTGCTCATGTAAACTCCATCAATAATGATGGCCTAAAGATATAGGCCCTATATCTACGGTCAATTACGCACTATATGTAAAGCAGATATCGAGGAGTATATCGATGCCAGCAGCCAGCGAGGGTATGCTTATCAAAGCTTGCTCATCTCAAAGCCACAAAGCTGTCACAGCTGAGGCCTTGCTTGACGTTGAGAGAGCGAGGCCGGTGCTAGAGCAGATCGCAAACAAATGGTCGATCCTGATCTTGACAGTCTTGTGTAGTAGGCCGTCACGCTTCAACGAGATCATGCGGCGCCTTGACGGGATCACGCACAAAGCGCTCGCCGACGCATTGAAGCGCTTGGAGCGCAATGGCCTCGTTCGCCGTGAAGTGCTTACCACGACGACGCCCGTCGGCGTCGAGTATACTATTACTTCGCTCGGTCGCTCCCTTCAGCAACCGTTCGAGGCGCTTTATGCGTGGGCCATGAACTACGGTCCGGAGCTTGAACGCGCGCAAGAAAAATACGATCGGGATCGAGACTAGCTCGACCGGTATCGGCCGACGCGAGCATGGGGCGTGACCGTAAAGCGGTCGGAGGATGGCAAACGGACCTCGCTCTACGGCGAGAACCTTGGCGGAACAGATATCGGCTTGGGCGGCCTTTTCGAGCACGAAGCGCGGGGAGGGCAGTCCCAAGCGCGCACGGACCAGTTGCTCTTTTCCGTCGGCGGTATTGCGGATGATCAGCCCTATCTGATCGGGTTCATTGGTACCGGCATCAGATTGGTAAGGCTTTCAGCGTTAGGAAGTCGCGAATTCCGGAAGTATCGCTGGCGCCGAGCTCGTGGGAGAGGTGCAGAGCGGCATGCGGCGCATAGGTCGGGTTTCAGCGAGCATTCGTTCGAACGCCTCTGGCCCGCCTTGGTGTTGGACAGCCAGCTCGATGATCTCGTCAAAGTGCCGCATGGGCTAGACGGCGGTCAGGCCACCATCGACCAGAAGGTCGATACCGGCAATGTAGCTGCTGAGATCCGAGGCGAGGAATAAAGCTGCGGATGCGATCTCTTCGGGGCGAGCCAGGCGCGCCAAAGGTGTCATCGCAGTAATCTGCTGCCTGGCTTCGGCGGCACCCTCTTGGATGGAAACTGGCCATCGAACATGGGCGTACCGACCGCGCCAGGGCTCAACACATTGGTCCTAATCTTCCGATCCTTGAGTTCGTTGGTTGCGTGGCACGTGGCGGCGCGGGCGTGCCCCGATGGCGGCGTGGCGCTCGTGGAGCGTCGTTTCCGCGACGGCGTCGAAGCGGGCGTCTGACTTTCCTGTCGCCACACGCGCGCGCCAGGTCATCGACCTTGCCCGTGGTCTGACGATGCACGCGCAGTTGGGCGCGCCGCGCAATACGCTTCTTAAAGATGCAGAGGAAGCGGCGGATTTGGTGCTACTGCCATCGCTCAAATACGAGCGGCCGGTTTCACTCTAAAGTATCGGCCCTTTCGTTAAGTCTAGCAGCCGCCGTATGATCGCGCTGCCGTTTATGTGCGTCTTACGTCTACTCGCCCATTTAGCGGCGCTGTGCAATCGGCGGTGTAGGGACGGCCATCGTTGCCGAAACCGTCTTCGGTCTCACTTACGGGCCGGTTTCTATTTCCAAACGAAGCGATCGGTGTGACGATGCAGTTCATCGGCGTCTGCTCTACCATCGCGGTATCAGCAAGCACAATACTCGGCATCCTAAATGCCGGCCGCATAAGTGGAACTTTTGCGCAGATGTGAGCATGGAAATGCTCCTCCGCAGCCGTGGTTCTCCTGAAAGGTCCTTCAGCGCAATATCAGCTTCATGCGCTGTGCCCGATCCGGTCGCAACGTCACTTTCATGATCGGTTTCGCAGGCTGGGGCTCGGTTGCGGCAAGACGAACCTTTTGAAGAAGCGTGGCGAGAATAGCGACGGCTTCCATGACCGCGAAGGCGTTGCCAATGCAGACGCGCGGACCAGCACCAAACGGGATATAGGAATAGCGATGCCGTGCCCTAGCGGCCTCCGGGTCGAAGCGATCCGGGTTGAAGATCTCAGGATCTGACCAGAGAGATGCGTGGTGGTGCACCGCGTAGATCGGTATGATCAGCACGGTTCCCGCTGGAATGAGGTATTCGCCAAGCCTGAAATCCTGCAAGGCAGTGCGCGTGATGATCGGTGCGGGCGGATAGAGGCGCATCGCTTCCGAGAAGACCTGCCGCGTGTAGGTCAGTTTAGACACAAGCTCCGCATTTAACGGCTCACCTTGCGTCACCGTATCGATCTCGTCGAGAACCTTTGTCTCGATTTCCGGGTGCCGGGCCAGCAAATCGAACGTCCATGCCAGCCCAAGTGCCGTCGTTTCATGGCCAGCCGTGATGAAGGTCATGAGGTTGTCAACGATTTCTTCGTCGCTCATCGTGCGGCCGGTCTCTGGGTCGGATGCTGACAGAAACTTATTGACGAGATCGCGGCGCTCGTCCGGGTGTCCGCGCCTGGCCTCGATCACGTTCAGCAGGCTGGATCGTAGAAATTTAACGGCGGTCTTTGCCTTGCCGCGACCGGGATAGGGTATCCATTCGGGCGCGCGCAAAAGTCCGAGCGCAAACGTCCAGCCGGTCGGCCTGAGGAAATCAGAAATACCTTTCTCGACGCGCTCAACCTCGATGCCATGGCCGCCGGACATCATCGTCTCGACAATGATGTCGAATGTGGTCTGCATCATTTCGTGGCCGATATCGACTGATCCATTGCCCATCTCGATCCACCTGTCGCGCGTGCGCGCCGCGGCCGCGAACATGGTCGGCTGAAGTTCCAGTAGTTTATCGTGCCGAAATGCACCAGCGACGGACTGCCGTTGCCATTTCCAATGCGCCCCGTCCGCGGTCAGGAGACCTAGGCCGAGTGCTGGCCCGAGCGCCCGGCGAACCTGATCGCCCTTTCCCAACGCTTCTGCATTCTTGACCAGCGCCTCTTGGATCAGCGCGGGATCAGCAAGATAGACCTTCAGCTCTCCAGCGGTTTTCGAAAACACGAGTGGTTCCGTGAAGATCGCTGGTGGAAGGGCGTCGAGCGGATTGCGCACAATTGCAAGCAGTGCGCCGAGCGTTGACTGCGGCGTTAGGGGAAAAGTGGTTTTCAGTTTATTGCGATTTTCAACGGTGCCGTCCATGGCTTAAATCCTTGCCGGTTCACTGATGTTGATGTAGCTCTAAGGTGCGTACCTTATGAATTAAGGTGAGCACCTTACCTTTACAAGGGGTGATGATGAAAACGGCGGTGACCGGCGAATTATCGAAGGCGGAGCGGGGTAGCACCCGGGATAGGATCCTGGATGCCACTCTGGGCCTGTTTAATGAGAAGGGGCCTGATCGCGTGACGACCGCCGAGATCTCTCGGACGGTGGGCATCAACGAAGGTAACCTCTATTACTACTTCAAGACCAAGGAAACGCTTCTCCAAGCGCTCTTTCAACGACTTGAGGCCGACGCGGCCAGCTTCATGGTCGAGGCTGCTTCGAATGAAAGGACCGATCCTGGCATTTTCTCTGGTTTCATGCGCCGCTGGTTTTCGGTCGTCTGGAGCCATCGTTATATATTCCGCGATCTGCCGCGCATTCTCGCTATCGGTCCATCCTTGCGCGAACCGACGCGCGCCCTCAGCACGGGCATGCGGGTCGTCGTCGAAGGCATGCTTCGTCAGATGCGCGAGGCACGATTGCTCATCGTACCGGATGAGGACACGCCGCAACTACTTGCGAACGTCTGGATCGTATCGACATACTGGGCCGTATATCTGAGCCTTCAGGAGGGCATCGACGATTTGGAAGCACGGCATCTCGATTGGGGGCTCAAGCAGGTCGCCAGCTTGTTCAAGCCGTACCTGTCGGATGAGGCAAAAATCGAGCTGGAAGTCCTGCTGAGCCGGTCTTTTGCTCAGGGCGACAAATAACCGTCAAAGCCAGGATAGCCTTGTTGACGCTTGCTCCTGTTGCCCGTCGCCCGCGTCAGATCTTTGATCGAAAGTAATCAAGTGCCACTCAGAGCCTTCGGCGGGTCCAGCACGATGAACGCGTGCTGGTCTTAGTGCACGAGCTTTCTGAGCCGGTCGTCAGGTTTAGCACCCCCGGCGGGCGCCGAATTGACCGGTCTGCGCCGGTCCATGCTTATCGATATCGGCAGCTTCATAAAGGCTTCACGAACCCATAAGCGAAACGATCAGTCTCGCCCTTGATCGAGGGGTCGAACACCTTGGCCGAGTGCGGATCGTCATTGTTCACCAGCATTGTGCTTTCCCCGTCCAATACGAAGCCGGCCGCCTCTACCTCCGCGCGGACAGCCGCGGGATCGATCCGATGCAGTGACTGGGTATCGCTTGTCCCGGTTCCGGCGTCGGCGGCGTGATCGACGATGACGTAATATCCGCCGGGCTTCAGCCGGTCGAAGACGGGTCGATTGAAGTTGGCAGCCGTTGCGCCCCTGGCCTGCATCAGCGCGGTGTGAAGATCGTGATAGAACAGATGCAGCCACACAACATCCGCCGGTTGAGTGACCTCCGGCATTGCGACGAGATCGGCCGAAACGGCCTCGACGTTCTCTCGCCCAGGCTCATCGGCAAGTGTCCGCATGTGGCCGACCGGATCGTTCTTAAAATGGGTTACTTCGGCTGGCACGAAACTGAAGACCCGACCTTCGGGTCCCACAGTCTCGGAGAATAACCGCGTCCAGTCGCCTTCCCCCGGATGGACGTCGATGACAGTGCAGCCGGCCTTGACCCGTGCGAAGCGGATCAACTCGGATAGCTTTGATTGGGTGTACATAAGTATCTCCTGTAGGTGAGTTTCAGTCGGGCTAGTGAGCGACGGGGGCGTCCATTAGATCGTCGACAGCTCGTCCAGAGCCGATGGCGGCACTCGGCGACGTTACGCTGGCCCAGACCCATCCGTCTTTGCAGCGAGCGCCAGGGCTTGTGTGTCGACATATTCCCGGATGCTGGTCAGTCTGCCGTCCCGGACCGTGATGGCGAAGATCCAGTCATCCTCGAACGGCTTGTTCGTGGCTTTGACTTTCCCGTTGGCGAAGCCAACGACGAAAACCCGCTCTCCATTCGCCACGAACTCCCGGGGCTCCGTAGCAGTTTCCATCGATGTGGATGTCTTATCGAGCAGCTCCGCCAGACCCACGTGTCCGCGGTAGCTTCCGGCCAGCGGCCAATCCTTGCCTGGAATGATCCACTCGATGTCCTCACTGACCAGCGCCAGCAGTGCCTCCGTGTCGCCGCGCCCAATCGCGGCGAAAAAGTCCTTCACGGTCTGGATATTCCTCTCAGTGCTCATGAGAATTTCTCCGTTTCTGAACTGTGGTGTCCATCAAGCGAACTTCACCAGGTCCTCGAAGATCAGGTGTCCCCAACTCTTGCCCCGCGCCTGGACGAGCAGCCCTCCTTCCCACAGTCCGTCAAGCTTGATCGGCGCGAAACCAAGGTTTTCCGCAAGCGCGCCAATCTCGTCTGCGGCGGCGTTGTCGTCGCTGGCCAGGAACACCACCCGTCTGCCACCAGGTACGGCTGGATCTTGGGCAAGGGTGGCAGCGCCGAGATGGTTGAAGCCCTTGACCATTTTTGCTCCGGCAAAGGCTTGTGCGACGAATTTAGAAGATGGCTGTCCCCCTAGCTCCTCCGGGGGAACGCCGAAGGCATTGGTCACATCAATGATCGTCTTGCCCTGCCAGGTCGCCAGCGCTTTCGCGACCTCCGGATGCGCCTCGAAACGAACCGCCAAGAAGATGACGTCCGCCTTGACCGCGTCCGCTAGCGTTTTGGCAATCACTTTTGGTCCGATCGCAGCCACTTCGGCCGCAAAGCTTTCTGGATCGCGCGCGGTTGCGACAGATACTTCGATACCGTTGCGGGAAAACGCCTTGGCCAGCGCCTGACCGATATGGCCGAAGCCAATTATTGCATAGCTCATAATGCTCTCCGTGTCGCCGCCGGGTCAGACCTGTGCCCAACCACCGTCAACGGCGAGATCTATGCCGGTGATGTAGGAGCTTTGGTCGGAGGCGAGGAACGTGAGCGCAGCCGCTATTTCCTCGGGCCTGCCCCTTCGACCCATCGGGATCTGTGAGGTAAACTGGGCAACGGCCGCTTCGGCCTGTTCGGCGGTGAGGCCGGTTGTTGTCGCCAGGGCGGGGGTTTCGATAGCGCCCGGGCTCATCGTATTGACGCGGATCTTTCGGTCCAACAACTCCATGGTCCAAGACCGCGCAAAGCTGCGCACGGCCGCCTTGCTGGCTGCGTAGGCGCTAAACGCTGGCAACCCCTTCACGTTCGAAACCGACGAGTTCAGAATGATCGAACCGCCATCCTTGAAGAGAGGGAGGGCCTTTTGCACCGTGAAGAACATGCCTTTCACGTTTACATCGAAGGTCTGGTCAAAATGGGCCTCCGAAGCTGCAGCGAGCGGCGCAACAGTTCCAGCGCCCGCGTTGGCGAAGAGAACGTCGATACGACCGTGCTTATCCTTCACGGTGGTGTAGAGGCGGTCGAGATCCTCCAGGCGAGAGACGTCGCCCACGACTGTTGTTATGTTTTTCCCGATGAGCGCTACAGCCTCTTGCAAGGCTTTCTCGCGCCGCCCGATAATCACCACCTGCGCGCCTTCTTCCACGAAACGCTCAGCCGTCGCCAAGCCAATGCCGCTGCTTCCGCCCGTGATGACTGCAATTTTACCGTTGAGTGCGTTCATGATCATTTGTCCTTCGTTGTGGATGAGTTGAGGCACGGAACCGCGCCGGTGTCAGAGTTGGGCGAGGCCACCATCAACGGCGACTTCGCTGGCGGTCATGAAGCTGCTGTCGTCTGATGCGAGGAAGGCGGCCGCGGCCGCGATCTCAGCGGGATCGGCCATGCGCTGGAGCGGCGTCATCGCGCCGTAGGCCTTCTGGCCTTCCTCTCCAAGCGCTTCCTTGGCGAGTTCGGTCGCCGTAGCACCGGGAGACAGCACGTTGACCCGGATACCGGTACCCTTGAGATCCTCCGCCCAGGTCCGGGCGAGATTGCGCACGGCCGCCTTGCTGGCGCTGTAGGCGGTGAATGCCGGGGCGCCGGTGGTCCCGGCGCTCGATCCCGTCAGGATGATCGAACCGCCCATGCCCATCAGCGGCAACGCCTTCTGGACCGTAAAGATCGTGCCCTTCACGTTTGTGTCGAAAGTTTCGTCGATGTGCTGGGTGGTGATCTGGCCGAGAGGAAGCGGACTTCCGGCCCCCGCATTCGCGAAGACGATGTCGAGGCTTCCTCGCTCGGCTTTGACCGCCGCGTAGAGCCGATCAAGATCTGCCTCATCGGAGACCGAGCCCTTCACGCTGCGGGCCATCGGTCCAAGTGCGGCAACAGCCGCATCGAGTGCTTCTTGCCGACGCCCGTAGATGAAGACGAAGGCGCCTTCCTCGATGAAGCGCTTGGCGGCGGCGAGGCCAATACCGGTGGCGCCCCCCGTGATCACGACGGTCTTTCCATCCAATCTGGTCATGTCATTCCATCCTTGTGTCGCGTGTCAGGTCATCGCTTTGCGGAGACATCCTCCGACAGCCCCGATGTGGGTCCGCCGGCGCTCGGCGGTGAGTGCGCATTGGCGCATATCCATGGTGCGGAAACGATCCGCCTGCAGCTGGAATACTGGGCGCGAACGCGATCCAGTAAGGTATGTTGGTCGGAGGAAGCCGCCCAACTGGCGCGAGGATGGACCATGATCGACTGGGATGACGTTCGCTACTTTCTTGCCGCTGCGCGTGGCGGCTCCGTGAGGGCGGCCGCAAAAAGCCTGGGGGTCAACCACGCGACAGTGTTGCGGCGCATTGCTCAGCTCGAGGAGCGCCTCGGCACGCAGATGTTTGAAAAGCTGCCTTCGGGTTACCGCCTGACGGCCGCCGGCGAGGAGGTTCTCGAGTTTGCGAACCAGATGGAAGCCTCGTCGCACCAACTTGAGACGCGCGTCCTCGGGCGCGATCAGAGTGTACGCGGTCTTCTGCGGGTGACGCTTCCCCCGTTCCTCGCGACACACCTGCTCATGCCCGATATCGCCGAATTCTCGCGTCTGTATCCGGATATCGAGATGGAACTCGCATCGACCGGCGAGGTCGTCAATCTGACCAATCGGGAGGCGGATGTGGCGATCCGGATGGTCGCCGATCGCAAAACCCTTCCGCTCAATCTTCATGCCTTGAAAGGCCCTGATTTGTTGGCGGGTATCTATATGTCGCGCGATAGGCTGGCTGGTTGGCGTGCCGGCGCGAAGGATCCAATCCGGCCCATCGTCCTCAGCGATCAGGCTCTCCCCGCCTGGGCCGCCGAAGGGGAGGTGCGCGCTACAGGCGTTCCGTTCCGAACGCCGGATGCGGACGCGCAGATTGCTGCGACACGGCAAGGGATCGGCATGACAAGATTGCCCTGTTTCGTCGGAGATGCCGATCAGCTGCTGGAGAGAGTTCCAGGAATCGCTCTGAAATCATCCGCGACGATCTGGATCCTCACGCAGGGGGAAACGCGCAAAACGAAGCGCGTGCGGCTGTTTATAGAGTTCATATCCCACCGGCTGGTCATGTATACTCCGCTCCTAGCCGGTCGGTCGATGTCGCGTGAATGACTTCGGTTCCATGTGCCGCCAGCGTTGCCTCGGCGTCACGCACGTATCGGCGCCAGCCGAGTAATCACGGTTGGTGCAGGCTTGGTTTCCTAAATGCTCCCGGCCGCAGCCAGAGAACTTGTAACAATGCGCCGTCCAAATGGATCATGGCATTAATTAAATATTTTCGATGCGATTTGCCGCTCGATGCTCCCAAGCTGAAAATAACCCTTAGGTAATATCTGGCATTTCTCGTTACGGTTTCGGCAAATAGGCAGTCATCTCTCTTATCGAAGTCAATCTCACATTAAAGCCAAAACCGCCTCCAGGACCTCAAGTTGAATGCCCAATCATGAACAAAGTGCAGGTTAACTTATTGCAAAGGGTGGATGTCGAGCTCTCGAATAAATGCAAAACGACAACACCACCACCGTCCTCGGTGGTCACGCCTTTCGCCAGCGGTGCAGCTTCCTCGCTTAGCATGCCTGTGCTACCGATCGGAGGAAGTACCGGATGGAAGAATCCGCAAACCCATCAATCTCCTCGATGAGATGCTGGGAAGATTCGCTTAGCTTTTCGACAACTTCGTTAATGAAAGGGGTCTTATCATACATCTCGTAGTGCCCGACACCCCTAAAGACGTAAGATCCGTGCCGGTTATTGGCCCGCTTAAAAGCGTCTGCCCATTTGTAGAGCGTCGTAGGCGATAGGCCCAGGATCCTGGCAATGGAGCTCAACGCCTAAAGTTCAAACTGAATACTCATGTTTCCGTCTTTTAACGATCGGTTCCGGCACCAGTTGACCTTCCGACCGTTACGGTCCGGTGCAACGGATCCCGTCTCTCGATGCAGTGAGCCGGATATGCGGCAACCGATCGTTTGGATGCAGTTTCGAAGGATGACCATTCGTTGCCTTTATCAATGAGCGGAACCTCGATGTCTTCGTCCGTGAGACCGACGGGTCGCACTATGGTCCAATCGATACCCGATGCCTTGATTGTCCGCTCAGCGTTCGCATGGTCTCGGTACGCGTCACCGATGCTTGTCACCCTAAGCACCGTGCGAAACACTATGGAATGGCGGCGCAAGTCTGAGCCCACACCAAAAGCACTCATATATACGAAATGCTTTTTACTTTGGCTAATTGCGTCTACTACTATTTGTGTAGTCGAGTTTAGAAGGTTATGAGGCGACGTCCGCTTAGCAAATTGACTTTTCGACGCTCTGTTCTGCCCAAGACATGACACGACGGCATCACAACATTCCAATGATTGCCGGATGAACGTTCGATCGCCGATATTCCCAAACACGTGAGTCAAGTTTCGACTTTCTGCCGCCCCGGATACCGGAGAGCGGCCAACCGCCAAAACATCGTGACCATGAGCGAGCAAGTTTTCTACGAGAAGGGTGCCAGTGCTGCCGCTGGCACCTAAAACATTACAATTCCTTCAATCATATGGGTCGGACTACACTGCAGGCAGCGTCGGTGCCTCATACACTTCTTACAAACCAGCCAGTTTCGGTAAGTTGGATTAACCTCGTGGCGTGGACCCGGTGATGTGCCTTGACACCATCCATAGGATCAGCCTCGGATGACCCGGGGCACTATGATCGGGGGCCTCAAGTCTAGTTTCCGTCGGTGGATGCGCCAAGCTGATCGAGCCATGTTGACCGCATATTGTAGCAGTGGAAGGCTTGCACTTTGCGATTTTTGACTTTGAAAACGTCGCAGCATGGAACGTCAAACCTCTTGCCTGTAGCAGGCAAAACGGCGCCGCCGGGAGTCATAAAGTCACCCTGATGGGTGCCTTGTAGCTTTAGTTCCACTATGACCACCCCGTCCCCGGTCGAATAAACCTGGAGAAGTTCCCTGTGAAAGTCAGGAAACGGCTTGCCGAGGCCTTCCATCGGCTGTCGGACTTCCGCGCCGATCCACTTAAGTCCCGAAGGTAGGTACAAGAAATATCCGCCTCCGCGAACAGAGAAACGAATTAATCCAAGTCTAAATTTTTGGCTTCAGCAGCCGCATAGACCACTCTGACTACTTCTTCATTCGTGGGCCCCGACTGTTGATTTGGTCGGGGCAGTATGACCCGAGCTTTCGGTGATGATCTTCGTAGCCGCGTTCTGGCTGCGTCACGCGCTGGCATGTCGGCGCGATCGACGGCGGCCAGATTTGGAGTTGGCATTTCAACGGCCATCGCCTGGATCGCCAGTGCACGGACGGGTCAGTTGACGCCTGCGAAGCAGGGCCGACGCGGTGGCTCACGCCTGGATGCTCACGAGGACTTCATCAGCGGCATGATCGAAGAGGCAAAGGATATCACGCTCAACGAGATGGTTCTGCGATTGCGTGAGGACAGAGTCGTATCTATCGGCCGCAGTGCGCTTGACGTCCGGCTGCGAAAGCGCGGCTGGACGTTCAAAAAAAGACCGCACATGCATTGGAGCAGGAGCGTCCTGACCTCCTGAACGTCGTCAGGACTGGTTCGACGGCCAACTCGATCTCGATCCGGCGCGGCTCGTCTTCATCGATGAAACCGGCCTGAGCACGGAGATGCCTCGGCTTCGCGGACGGGCGCCTTGCGAAGATCGATGCCGCTCACCGGTCCCGCACGGCCATTGGAAACAACGACGTTTACCGGAGCGCTCAGGTTATCCGGAATGACCGCACCTATGGTCTTGGACGGTGCGATGAACGGGGTAGCATTCCAGGCCTATGTCCAGCGGGTTCTCATTCCAACCTTGGCACCGGGCGACATCGTCATCATGGACAATTTGCCTGCTCACAAAGCGGAAGGCGTGCGTCACGCAAATCGAAGACGCCGGATGCCGGTTGCTTTACCTTCCTCCCTACAGTCCCGAGTTCAACCCCATCGAGAAGGCATTTGCGAAGCTCAAGGCCGACCTAACCAAGCGAACTCCACAGGACTTCCACGACGCTGTTCTAACGTTCGTGCCAAAGCGACTGGAGGGCAACGACCGCCGCGTTCCTCAGGGCGAGTTGTGACGGTCTGGGCGAGATGCTCACAGCGGGCCCAACCTCGCAAAAGGCATGTTGTCAATCTATATGCATTGGAGCTCCGGAAGGAGCGGTGTAACTGCTTCATGGAGTTGAGAACATGGACGAAATCGCTGATCGCACAAAGAACGTTATCGCCCGCTATCTGGATAAGGGTGCGGCCGAGGTTGCGGACGACGCCGTTTTTACTGACGATCTTGGCATGGATTCACTGTCGGTCATGGAATTAGTGATGGAATTCGAGGAGGAATTCTCGGTTTCTTTTGATGACCACGCGGTGGACTCGATCGTCACGGTTCGGGACGCTATCGGCGCGATCAGGACGGCGATTGCCGAAGGAGCCACAGCGGCCTAATCTTCCGCTTCAAACGTATTTCAGAGAATGGTCAATCATCGAGTGCCTGGTTACCGACGTCTCCTGGCCTCGTTGCCTAACAAGGACGATCCGTAAGACTCCTTGTCGCCTTGCCTTGCGATGAAGGGCAACCGAAGAACGACGCATTACAAACTGGCCGAACGGCTCAGGCACAAAAGCACCTGTTTGTGACGCCAGAAAATCGTTAAGAGGATGTTGGGCAAAAGGGGAAGGACACGACCAGGTGTGACAGACTGACGCGAAAACGGGCTGCGCACTGCTGCGTGAGAGAACAGGTAGGACTTCTTAAGACCGGCGGTTCATCCCGGGCCGGTGGCAGAGTGCATAGCCATCGGATATCAGTCTTATTCTGCACGTCCGAAACTTAGCAGATACGCTTCCGTCGGCCTGCCAGAGTGACCACCCAGAGGTGGATCCGGCAGAGTTCATCCATTAGCACAAGGCCACTTCGCCACCTTATGCACGATCCGCCGAGCAGCTCAGATCTATATTGAGGTCGTCAACGCGCAGAGGCGTAGCACTAAGACAAGTGAAGTGGCTGGAGAACAGCAGTGAAAACAGTAGTCTTGATCGCAGGTGGCAAAACAAACAATGACGCCAGTGATGCGGCTGAGCATATGTACCGGGGAGATCTTTTCAAACTTTCCCTTGATTATGCTAGGTCGCTTTCACCAAATGCAATTTTTATTTTATCGGCCAAGTACGGGGTTCTCGGGCTTCGAGACGAAATCGAGGCTTACGACAAGAGCTTAAAATACATGGCCCTCGCGGATCGGCGTGATTGGGCGCTCCGCGTCAAAAACCGCCTTGATGGGCTGGCCAGCCTGAGCGAAGACACGTTTGTATTTCTCACCGGTCAAGTTTGCGGTCAGTATCTGACGCAATATATGACGCGTTACGATTGCCCGCTTATGGGCCTCCAATACGGACAGCAATTAACGTGGCTGAAGGCGAAATTGAGCGAATAGATCGTAAGAGCTTCCTTCGCGCTTTTGGCTCTGCTCGATTCTGGGGTGCCGTCCGTCCACTTTCGACCGTACACTGAATGGGCGTCAACGGAAAGCGGGGGCAGCTGACCCAGCAGTAGTACATCGGCGCCGAGCCGTGGCGCCCGGCCAGGGCAGAGACTTTCCGGTCGCGGCCAGTCCCCAGGCTTCGAGATAGGCGAGATCGGAGGTGAGCGCCCTGAGCTTGTTATTCCCGATGCCTTGGTTGACGAGGTGCCGCAGCGTATCGACATCCCGATCCGTCAGCAGTTCGGCGCGGTCAACGCAGGGTTGTCTGTATGTAAGCGCGCGGACTATGATCACCAAATTCGCATGTCCTTGGTTCGCGAATGTATCATTTTCAGGCTCCACGCTCAGATCTCCTGATTGAGATCAGTTCGGATGACGCGCAACCTGCTCCTTCTCGGCCGGGGCAGCGCCTCATCTCCATCTCCTGCCTCCCCGCCTTCGTGACGGGACCGGCGCAACCGTTCCAGCGCTGCCTTGTCCTCGGGTTTGACCTACCCTGGCGCGACCGTCACCGCACCGCCGTGGTCGAGATAGACGATGCATCCCGCCAACGACTTCTCATCGGGCGCATAAATCCGACCCGGTTTCCTGATCGCCTCCATGTAGTTTTCAAGCTCATCAAGGCGGGCCTCGTCTGCCTTGACAGCCCCGTCGTCTTCGCCATGTGCCTCAGTCTGTCCCTGTAGCTGCTCATGACGAGCAGATAGCGCGCCTAATTCGGCCCGTTCCGCCTCGGTGAGTTCCTGCACTTGCGGATAAATGCGTCCATATCCGCTATTGTGGTGACGGAGGGATCAAGGCTCGTCTCCACCCACTCGTTTCTGGTCTAACACTACCAAGGCACGAATGAGTGCTAGCACTCTCAACGCAAGACTGCTAAGAGTGGATATCGGGATCGGTCATTTGGTCGTATTCTCGTAAAGGAACCCCAAAATGTTGAACACCATTTTCCGGCCGTTGCACGACCGCGTCGTCGTGCGCCGTATCGAGGCTGAGGCCAGGACCAAAGGCGGGATCATCATTCCGGACACCGCGAAGGAAAAGCCGCAGGAAGGCGAAATCATCGCTGTCGGCGCCGGTGCGCGCGATGAAAGCGGAAAAATTGTACCGCTTGATGTTAAAGCAGGAGACCGCATTCTGTTCGGCAAATGGTCCGGCACCGAGATCAAGTTCAACGGTGAAGACCTGTTGATCATGAAGGAAGCCGATGTGATGGGCGTTATCGCCTGATCCTCGGCCCTACCGCTAGTTTTTCATGACGACCATTGGGCGATGAGCCCGGGAGTTTTTCCATGTCTGCCAAACAAATTAAATTCGGCCGTGATGCGCGCGAAAAACTGCTACGCGGCGTCGATATTCTCGCTGACGCAGTCAAAGTCACGCTTGGTCCGAAAGGCCGTAACGTCGTGATCGACAAGTCCTACGGTTCACCACGGATCACCAAGGACGGTGTCACCGTCGCCAAGGAAATCGAGCTGGACGACAAGTTCGAGAACATGGGCGCCCAAATGGTGCGCGAAGTGGCGTCCAAGACTAACGACGTAGCAGGTGACGGCACCACGACTGCTACCGTTCTTGCCCAGGCCATCGTTCGCGAAGGCGGTAAGGCCGTTGCAGCTGGCATGAACCCGATGGACTTGAAGCGCGGTATCGACCTGGCTGTGGCTGGCGTGGTCAAGGATCTGCTGGCCAAGGCCAAGAAGATCAACACATCAGAAGAGATCGCCCAGGTCGGGACGATTTCGGCGAATGGCGAGAAGGAAATCGGTCAGTATATCGCGGAGGCGATGCAGAAGGTTGGCAATGAGGGTGTGATCACTGTCGAAGAAGCCAAGACCGCGGAGACCGAACTAGAGGTCGTCGAAGGCATGCAGTTCGACCGCGGTTATCTCAGCCCCTATTTCGTCACCAACGCCGAAAAGATGGTCGCTGAACTGGACGATGTCTACGTGCTTTTGCACGAGAAGAAGCTTTCGAACTTACAGGCGATGCTGCCGATCCTCGAAGCCGTCGTGCAGAGCGGCAAACCGCTGCTAATCATCTCCGAGGATGTCGAGGGTGAAGCTCTCGCAACGCTTGTTGTCAATAAGCTACGCGGCGGCCTGAAGATCGCCGCCGTAAAGGCTCCGGGCTTCGGTGATCGTCGCAAGGCGATGCTGGAAGATCTCGCTGTCCTGACGGGCGGAACGGTCATCTCCGAAGACCTCGGTATCAAGCTGGAAACCGTTACGCTTGAAATGCTTGGCCGCGCCAAGAAGGTCTCGATCACCAAGGAAGCGACCACCGTCGTCGATGGCGCTGGCAGCAAGGCCGATATCGACGGTCGCGTTGCTCAGATCAAGGCCCAAATCGAGGAAACCACTTCGGAATACGACCGCGAAAAGCTGCAGGAGCGACTTGCCAAGCTCTCGGGCGGTGTCGCAGTCATTCGCGTCGGCGGTTCAACGGAAATCGAGGTGAAAGAAAAGAAGGACCGCATCGACGACGCGCTTAACGCAACCCGCGCGGCTGTCGAAGAAGGCATCGTTCCCGGCGGTGGGACTGCCCTGCTGCGCGCCTCGATCGTCCTCGATATCAAAGGTGAGAACGACGATCAGAATGCTGGCATCGCCATAATCCGCAAAGCCTTGCAGTCACTGGTACGCCAGATTGCGGAAAATGCCGGTGACGAAGGCTCGATCGTTGTCGGCCGGATCCTCGAAAGTGACACCGACAATTTCGGTTACAATGCCCAAACGTCTGAATATGGCGACATGATCGCAATGGGTATTGTTGATCCGGTCAAAGTGGTTCGCTCGGCCCTGCAAAATGCAGCATCTGTCGCAGGTCTGCTGGTAACGACGGAGGCCATGATCGCCGACCTTCCCAAGAAGGACGCCGGCGGTGGCATGCCTGACATGGGTGGAATGGGCGGCATGATGTAGTCTTCCTCAAGGAAGCTCGCGGATTATGCGTAGAGGGCTCCGACTGCTCGGAGCCCTTCATATGAGACACGACTGATACTTGTCTCTGAAGGTACCATGTGCACCGAGTCTAGCGCGCCTGCGCCCGTGTCCCCGAACCAAACAACAGAAAGCAGATTAGTCTTGCTGCTCGCTGCCCGGTGCGAGTCTGAAAGGATCGAAGCTATGATGTCCTATTCCGCTCCATGTCCTGCACTGCCTTTCGCCAGCGAGGTCACCATGTCGACAAGAACTCGGGAATCGATCTCGAAGCCGAAATCAGAGATTTCCTGCGTCCCTATTCAAACGCCGATATGATCCAAAGCGAAAAGGCGATCTGGGGTGGCTACAGCCTGGTGGACGCGGAGCTACATGGTATGGGACGCTTGCTCGGAATGGGCGAATGGAGCCATTTCATCAACCTGAGCGACCAGGACTTCCCGTTGAAGCCGCAAAAGCAGATCATGGCCTATCTCGATGTCAATCCGGATCGCGAGTTCATCAAGGTGCTGGACCGGGATCTGGACCGCCCGGATACGATGCATCGTGTCAGCGAGTATGTGATCGAGCTGGACGAAAGCACTCAGCGCACCGCGCGTTCAAGACCCTTTCTAAGGGACGTGACACCCTATATCGGCAATCAGTGGATGATCGTGATCAGGGCGTTCTGCGAGTTCGTCTGCCGCGAACCGAGCGTCGATCGCTACAAGGCATTCTACGAAAACACGCTGATCGCCGACGAGGGATTTTTCCAGACGGTGATGATGAACTGCGCGATCGAGAGTGAGATCAACAATGACGATTTGCGAATGATCGACTGGATTCCCGATGGTGGCATCAAACTGCGCCCCAGAACCTATGAAAATGCGGACGCCGCCGAACTTAAAACCAGCTCGAATCTCTTTGCCAGAAAGTTCGACCAGACCGGCGATGGGGAGATCCTCCTCGTCCTAGAGCGACATCTGGCGAAACAGGCGACTGCTGGCGTTGACAGAACGCGCACTGCGCCGGGCAGGTCCACCTTGGTCAGCGCCCTCGAAGGGACCACAGCCTGAGATGAGCGCACAATGTTTGTATTGAACAAGCCACGGCAACCTGGCCATTATCCCGACAGGGATATCCGTTGCCAGGAAGCTCTTGAGCAGGTGTTTCTGGAGTTGGCTACGACGCTGAAGCCCGAAGAGGTCGTTCAGGCGGCGGGTGGAAGCTTGGTGCCACCGCTGGCGGCTCTTGCAAAGCGCGCCGAGGGCGTCGGATGGACGCTTGAGGAAGCGGAAGTTGCGATTGGCGAACTTTCGCAAAATCTGCTGGATGACATGGCGGCGATGTAGATCGCCCGTGGATCGATTGGCCGTGGTTCGATACCTGGTCGTGGACAAGGTCGCCGTTGCTGAAACGCAGGACAGCACTCGTATGGACAAAGATATGGCCCTTCAGTTTCCAAATAGAAGCCGCAGTTTTGATGACGTGAAGCACACAGTCCGCTTTCATGGTTATGATGGCATGTTCGAAGTCCGGTTTATTGTCGAGGCAGCCGTTTTGATGAAAATGCCCGATCGCGGCTTCGTGGAAGCGGACTGTCTCGACGCATTTGACAGGCTGAGACCGACGATCGAGGATGTTGCGGCCAAGGCTTATAAGCGCAACCGCCGTTCGTCATTTACGCTAACGGTCGACGACTTTACATAAACCGGGCAGGCCCATAAGGAGGCCTTATAGCAGCCTTGTCTGCCGGTTTAGGCTTATGTGGTGTTTGCGACACCGCCGGCCGATCTCTATCCGGCGTTCCGCACTTGCAATTGTGCGGTGCAGCATTACCTAGAATATCCGGGACGTCGATTGGCATTCCGCGATTAGCGAGGATGCTCCATGAGAAGTCTTTCGGATACATTGCAGCGGCTGCAGCGATACCGTACCAATCCGGTGATGGATGTGGGTCCAACCAGACTAAAGCGGCTGGAGATTACGACCGCTAATCCCGGTAACCTCCTTGGCTGGTACTATGCTCCCAAAACCGACCATCTATCGGGACCGCTTGCTCTTGTCGTTGTTCTGCATGGCTGCACCCAGACCGCGGCCAGCTACGACGCGGGATCGGGGTGGTCGAAATTGGCGGACGAATTTGGTTTCGCTGTTCTATTTCCTGAGCAGTCCCGCCAGAACAACCCTAACCTTTGTTTCAACTGGTTTTCCGAAAGCAACATTGAACGCGATCGCGGAGAGGTCCGCTCAATCCGTGAGATGATCGACGGGATGGTTTCTGACCACCGTGTCGATCCCACAAGAGTGTTCATCACCGGGCTGTCAGCGGGCGGCGCCATGGCAAACGCCATGCTTGCCGCTTATCCGGAGGTGTTTTCCGGAGGAGCGATCATTGCGGGTCTGCCCTATGGCGTTGCCTCAAACGTCCCAGAGGCGTTCGACCGAATGCGGGGCCACGGCATGCCCTCCCGCGAACGACTTCAGGAGCAGCTCCGTTTGGCTTCGACGCATGTTGGCGCGTGGCCCACGGTATCCGTCTGGCATGGTACTGCCGACAAGACCGTCGACGAATTGAAT
>NZ_JAHYCB010000024.1:0-5920 GCF_019430945.1 Neorhizobium populisoli
TACGAGGATATCGTCGATCATTGCTGCTACGCTTGGCGAACACTGCAGGACCGACCGTGGAAGATAATGTCGATCGGAAGGCGCAACTGGGCACAAGGGTTCTGATCAATGACGGTTGGTATAAGGCTCGTTCTTGGCATTGTTTTTTCGCGCGATCCCTGACGCGACGCTGCGTTTGATCGACTGCGCTATTTCGGTCTTGCTGATCCCGAGTAGCGCCATGCTCGGCTGAAGCCAAGCAAGGTTATCGAACTCGGATTTGGGGAGTCGCGGCCGAGGGCGACGAACGTTCACACGGACGGCAGCGATGATCCGGAGGGGAGGCAGCGAAACAGACGCGTGGAGATCATTGTGCGTCGATAGCGATCGCAGCCATCCTACGTGCAAAGGGCGCGTGGTCTGGCTCCTATCCCGCACACCCTGGGACGGCCGGCGCCATCATCATCGGCAAGGCAAAGCTGCGTGAGGTGACGGCCGGCAATCACAAAAATCCCCGGCAAATGTCTGTTTTCAAACGCACTCGTTCTCAATGAACGAAGGCTGCATCAGCCAGGCCTGCGGTTCGAGCCTCTTCATGGCGTTCGGCTTATCAGGCAGTTAGTGCCAATCGCCGCCGTAGTGCTCTTCAAACATAGTTTGGTGTCCCCAATCCGGATAGTCGCCGGACCAGTTCGGTCTGCGATCGGGCGCCGGACTTGATGAACACGTTCTTGAGGTGGCTACGGACGGTTTCTTTCGAAACACCGAGACCCGATGCTGCCTCCTCCAGGGATCTTCCAGCAACAAGTTGCTTCGCCAGCGCAGCCTCAGACGGAGTCAGGTCATACAAGCCTTTGAGCACGGCATCGTTCAGCGCTACCTTTCGATCCTGCTGGGAAACGACAAGCAAAGCTTGGCTTCCTGTGAATATCTCCCTGGATCGGCCGCGGAACGGGATGACATGCGCCACACAAGCTGGTTCCGCATCTCGGCCAGGAACCGCGATGGAGCGAACGGAGGAGCCGGAATCAGTTGTGACTTCACTCATGGCCTGAATGAGCTGCGCATTTGCGGATCTATCCGCTAGGTTCATCCGCCCCAGCGCTCCCGCCTTGAACTGGCTCTTGAGAGCCTCCAGCCCGATATTGATCGCAATCACTTTGCGATCTGCGCCTAATACCGCTGCGGGAGTTGCGACTGCGTCCAGCGCCTCGACTGCAATCTGCGCGTTGTTGGAGAGCGTATAACTGGTTAGCATGATGGCGCGTGCAATATGAGGTCGAACGATATCAAGCATGGCGAGCGCTTGAGGATCGGCAGGCCCGGCTTCGAAGCGACGCTCCAGCGCGAGCACGATCCGATTAGCGCCAGGCGTCTCGATGATCGTTGCCGCGCCGAAGCCGAAACCGCGCGGAAACAGGAATTCCTGGTAAAGCGGCATCGAATTTATTTCCGTTTCGGTAAAAAGGTCCTGATCCCGAAAGAAGCCATTGGGTGCTGCGGCAAGAAGCCGTCCAAGCCGTTCATCGCGAGCAGCCCATCCTCCGCTCAGAAACTCCATCACCGCCGGCTTGACGTTGTCCGACATTATCCATTCATGATGAACATGATCGGTCGCAAAAAACCAGCCACCCCAAAAGTCGAAATGCTCGGCGACGGACAGAATGACAGTTGGCCATTTCTCCGGGATTACGGCGGCTTCGTAAATCTGCGCTAGAAGCGAGGACAGCTCGGTCGACATCATACCTCATTGGCCCATTGTCTGACCCAATGAAAGCACGTCTAGCCGCGCGGCAGCAAGAGCGTTCCGAAAGCGTGCGATCGTGCTGCTGCTGCCGGACGGTTGAACAGGATAGATACAGAGCCTGCCGATGTTAGTTTCCGTAAGGGAAGCGATCGCCCTTCGCATTGATCAAGGTGTATCTGCTTCCATCGGTAACTATGCGATCGCATCGTTTGAAGCCAGTCGAAAAGGTCACGCAAGTTCTGCCGGAGGATTCGTATATTTCCCCTTGTCGCCACCAGCGTAGCTATAGCTTCCGTCTTTGCCATAGCTCATCCGCCCGTTCACTATCTTGCCAACGGCGATCTTTTCGATTTCGGCTTCGGTCGCCGGCCTCTCGGCCGCTGCGTAAACGCTTGTCGCAACCAGCAAACCCGAAAGAAGTAGAACTGTTCTTTTCATATAACGCCCCTGTGTGCCCAGGATTGATCCTCACCCGAGTGGGTGACCAGAGGTGGCTCGGGAAATTTCGACAGCGGGGATAAGTGGAATTTCAGCCTGACGTCGGCTTAGATGCCGGGAACAGGAGAGACCATTACGAGACGACCGCGCCGGAACCATATCCCGGCTTTTAAGGCAAAGGTGGCGTTCGCGGCCGTCCGAGGTGAGCAGACGCTGGTGGAATTATCCCAGCAGTTCGATGTACACGCCAGCCAGATCAAACAGTGGAAAGATCAGCTGCTTGAGGGGGCGACGGGCGCTTTCGGCGATGAAGCCAAGGCGGAACCGGCGGCTCCGACGGTGGATGTCAAAACACGCACGCCAAGATCGGCGAACTGACACTGGAGAATGATTTTTAATCCGGTGCGCTCGGCAAGGCGGGGTTGCTGGGCGGAAAGAAATGATCGACCGCCGGCATAAGCAAAGCCCAGCCGCCACGAACGTGATCGAACGGAAGTCCAAAGGAAAAGCCGTCGCGTATCAGATCAGGTTCTCGACGGGGATAATGACATCCGGACGCACGGACCGGCATTGGGTAACCTGCATGACGCGGCCCATAGATTGCTTCTCTGATGCCTAAGGAGCGCCAATCTCGCTATTCGCTTCGTTCGGTTCTACCGTCTTGATTGTCAATCGGCTCGGAATGTTGACCCCTTGGGGGTGCGGATAAAGAGTTGGACCGCTTCATAAGTTCAGACCCAGGCTCTGACGATACTCAACCGGGCTGAGCGATTCCAGCGATATCTTGATACGCTTCTCATTGTACCATCCAATATATGCATCCACCTCGGCGACGAACGGTTCGATCGTCATGGCGTTCCAGTCTCGTGGATAGAAGAGTTCGGTTTTCAGCCGACCCAAGAACCCTTCGCACGCGGCGTTGTCTTGCGAGCAACCCTTTTGGGACATCTAGCGAAGCAATTTCGCTTCGCTAATCCGTGTGAGCGAGCCGACGTTCACGGTGTGAAGCTGTAGCGCATATTCCCCAGCTACGGAATGGGGTTCGTCGCGCATGCTGTAGCGCTGCTCTTCTCTCCAGTCCCCCTAAATCCTGGTCATTTGCTAATTCGGTCATGCAAGAACGTCAAAATGCGCGGCCGTCAGCAACAACCCTTTATCAATCTGCGCGAATTGAATAGCGGCACCTTTGCCATTTCCATCGGCGTCATACCAGAGCTTGCCGGATGCCTTGTCGTAGATCACGCGATCGCTTGTATCGTGCGCCTTGGTGCCAATGTAGAGTGCATCGGGCTTGAGGTCGCCGACCTTTCCGACGTTTGTGAAGACATCATCGCTGAGCCAAATCGAGTCATCCTTGGCACTAAAATCGTTGATCGTGTCGATGTTGGCCGAACCGAGCTTGGTATTGAAGACAAAGCTGTCCCTACCCGCGCCTCCAACCAAGAAGTCCTTGCCGAGACCACCTTTGAGAACGTCGTTGCCACTACCGCCATACAGCTTGTCGTCTCCGTCAAGCGCGTCAATCGTGTCGGCTCCGATACCTCCCGTGATTGTCTCGGATTTATTGGAGCCCTTTATGGTTTCGGCGACGTCGACAACGCTTATCGCGAAAACTTTGGTGACTTTGTTTGTCCCGTCTGAGATTTCGATCTGGACGGTGTCTTTTTGGATTTTCTCATAATCAATCGTCTTCGCAGTCAGGAGCTTGTTGCCGTCCAGTTTGAAAAGGCCCGCAGCACCATCAAGGAGCTTGTAGGTCAGCTTGCCGCCTTCTGGATCAACAGCCGCGAATGTCCCGACCGTGGTGCCAACCTTCTGGTTTTCAGCAACGGCTGATGCCGACAAGGTAAGGGAGGAAGGGGCCTCATTGACGTTCGTGACACCAATAGTGAAGGTTTGTTTGGTCGCGTTGGTACCGTCAGAAACTGCAACCGTTACGGTATCCGTCTTGAGGGTCTCGTAGTCCAGCGGTTTCGTAGTCACCAGCTTGTTGCCGGAGAGCTTGAAGATTCCGCCGGCAGTGTCTGTCAGACTGTAAGTGAGCGCCTTGCCCTCCGGATCGGTCGCCGAGAAAGCGCCGACCACGGTGCCAGCGACTGCGTTTTCAGTAACCTTGGCATTCGACAACGTCACGGATATCGGTGCCTCGTTTATGTCGAGAACCCCGATTGTGAAGACCTTGGTTGTCGTATTGGCCCCATCGGAGACCGCGACCGAAACCGTATCGGACTTCAGTGCCTCGTAGTCGAGTGCCTTCGTTGTGACGAGCTTGTTGCCGGAGAGCTTGAAAATGCCGCCAGCAGTATCCGTAAGAGTATAGGAAAGCGTCTTGCCTTCCGGATCGGTTGCAGAGAAGGTGCCGACCGTCGTTCCAGCGGCAGCGTTCTCGGCGACACTGGCGTTCGACAGTGCGACGGTCGCCGGGGCTTCATTGAGATCGGTGATCCCGACGGTAAAAGTCTTCGTCGTTGTATTGACCCCGTCGGAGACCGCGACCGAAACCGTGTCGGACTTCAGTGCCTCGTAGTCGAGTGCCTTCGTTGTGACGAGCTTGTTGCCGGAGAGCTTGAAGATGCCGCCAGCAGTATCCGTAAGAGTATAGGAAAGCGTCTTGCCTTCCGGATCGGTTGCCGAGAAGATGCCGACCGTCGTTCCAGCGGCGGCATTCTCAGCGACACTGGCGTTCGACAGTGCGACGGTCGCCGGGGCTTCATTGAGATCCGTAATCCCGATGGTAAAAGTCGTCGTTGTTGTGTTAACCCCGTCGAAAACTGCGACGGTGACGGTATCGGACTTCAGCGTTTCGTAGTCGAGCGCCTTTGTAGTGACCAGCTTGTTTCCCGAAAGCTTGAAGATGCCGCCTGCGGAATCTGTCAGCGAATAGGTGAGCGCCATGCCTTCCGGGTCGGTTGCCGAGAAGGTGCCGACAATGGTGCCACCAAGTGCGTTTTCGACGACATATGGGTTCGACAGCGAGACGGAGACTGGCGCCAAGTCTTGCACGAGATCGCCGATTGCAAACGATCCATTAGCAAAACGCAGGATCTCCACGCCCGATACAGTGTCGGTCCCCTCCTTACCGTTCCCGGAACGCTGGTCGACCACCTTGTAGGTGCCGTCACTCAACGACGACACGACATAGGACGACCTGTCGCCGGCATAGATTGCGACATCGGTGCCCTGGCCACCAATCAGCGTGTCGGCACCAGTGCCACCGGCCAATTCATCGGCTCCGTTACCACCATTCAGCTTGTCGTTGCCTGCCCCGCCATTCAATTTGTTCGCAGCGCCGTTGCCGGTGATCTCGTTGTTCAGTCCGTTGCCGGTACCGTTGACGTTGGAGAAGCCCCCCAAGATAATGTTTTCAACGTTCGAACCTAACGTGTAACTGAGATTTGTCCGGACGGTATCGATTCCCTGATTGTCGTATTCAACAACCGTGTCCCCGGCGACATCGACGTAGTAGGTGTCGTCGCCGTTCCCGCCAAACATCTGATCGGCGAGAGAGCCCCCGTCGAGCACATCGTCACCCTCTTCGCCATAGAGCGTGTCGGTGCCGTCATTGCCGTTCAGGATGTCGTCGTTGCTGCCGCCGCTGAGAAAGTCGTCGTCCGCTCCGCCGTTCAGCGTATCGCGGCCTTCATTGCCGTAGAGGTAATCGTTGCCCGCACCGCCGTTGAGGGTGTTGATCGAGCCGACGTCGTCGGTGTCCCAGTAAGCCGCATGGAGCGTATCAGCATCATTGCCGCCGTTCAG
>NZ_JAHYCB010000024.1:6016-32928 GCF_019430945.1 Neorhizobium populisoli
GTCGTCTCCATCGCCGCCGACAAGCCGATCGTCGCCCGCATCGCCATCCAGCGTGTCGTTGCCCGAACCGCCGTAGATCTGGTCAGCACCATCACCGCCAGATAAGGTGTCGTTGCCGTCAAGGCCGTAAGCAAGATCGTTTCTTCCATCAAAACTGACGATGTCGTCACCGACAGTCCCGCGCCAAGCAATGAAGTTGTCCGCGAAATCATTTTCGTCGAGTTCCGAGACGTTCTCGAGGACAATGAAGAGATCGCCCTCGCTGAACTGTCCGTCGTCATTGGCATCGAGCCAGATTTCCACATTGGAACCCGCACGATTCCAGATGACGTCGATCATCCCGTCGCCGACCCAGTCCGGGTTCATCTGTATGCCGTTACTGCCATCATTCGACCAGTTGAAGTCCCATTCGCCCGCGAAAACGAGTGGCAGTCCTTCCCAAAAGGACGGGAGATCGAGCAAATCACCTCCAGCACTTCCAGCTCCCTCGAAATCGATGATGTGATCGAACAGGCTTTCCTCGGCAGAGGAACTTTCTCCTCGCGGAGACGCAAACCCGATAACGAAGCGATCGTCGCTTTCGCCGCCAGTCAATATGTCGCCACCCAGACCACCAATGATTGTGTCGTTCCCACCGCCGCCGTTGAGGACATCTTTGCCGTCACCGCCGGACAGGGTGTCAGCGCCACTTCCACCGGTGAGAATGTCTTGGCCAGAGCCGCCGGTCAGCGTAATCGGACCTCCTGAGACCGCGCTGCCATCAACAACCAGGACATCCTGTTCAGAGAGAGCCGTACCGTCGACTTCCAGGTGACCACCTTGGGCACTCGTTACAGTCTCGTCGGCAAGCACAAGCGAGACCGAACTGTCACGCTCGACGACGATTGTCTCGATCCCTGAAACAGTCGTCGCATTGAACTCCACCGGTGCATCATAACTGCCGGTTAGAATAAGCTTGTCGGTACCGGCGCCTCCCGCGATTGCATCTCCTTGGGTAAGGGCGCTGCCTGCATAGATCATATCATCGCCGCCGCCTGCATCTGCGGCGACGTCGGCCACTTGGCGAACATCGAGATAGTCGTTTGCAGACCCGCCTGACAGAGACGGCCCATCGCCTTCGAAAAGTGCCAGGCTCCCATCGCTGAAGATGAAATTGGATGAGCTGACCCCACCCAAAGATCCACCCAGAAGCGTTAACGAGCCCCAGCTGCTACTGACCAAGACACCATTCAAATCCTGGGTAAAACGAAAATCGCTAGCGGATCCGCCTTGATCAAAATCAATGACATCACCAGGAGCAAAAACGACCGCACTATTAACGAAATCGCTGAATTTATGGACGGTCATAACTGGCCCCTGTAAGATACTCCGAATTACTAACATCGAGTAGGTTAGCAAACTTCGGAAATTTGGTTAGGGCAGCTAGAAATGGTTGCACTGTCTTGAGCATCACCCATTTGGGGGATCTTGATTAATCTACAGACAACAGTTGCAAATTGAATACACATACAAAGGCTAGCACTTCTGTGGTTGCCGCCATAGATCGATAAAGACTTCGCGACACAGCGTGCTACAGAAAGCTGGCCTTGAACAGTTCCCGAGAATAGCTCGCGTGGGTCCCCCCGCCTGAAGATCCTCTTTTGTGAGCTCCTCGAAAATTACCCCATTCTGCATGACGAGGACTCGGTCACACATGTGGGAGATGACGGAGAGATCGTGACTTACAAGGATGAACGTCAGATCGCGTTCCTCCCGCTGGTCCGCCAGCAGATTGAGTACCTCCGCTTGGATCGATACAACGAGCGCCGAAGTCGGCTCGTCGAGAAGCAGGATTGGCGGCGACAGAATCAGGGCGCTCGCAATCGCTACACGCTGACGCTGGCCTCCAAATAGTTCATGCGGGAAACGGCTCGCGAAATGCGCAGGCGAGCCGACCTGTTGCAGTGCCGCCGCGACCTTTGCCCAACCGTCGCCGGCCCCCATAGACCTGATCGGTTCGGCGAGTGCGGTTCCAATGCGGTGGCGCGGATGCAGTGAGCCGTAGGGATCCTGAAACACCATCTGTGCAAGTTTCAGCTCTTCGCGTGTCCGCACCTTGCCGACCGGCTTGCCGTTGAACGATATCGATCCAGTCCATGCGGCCTCGAGGCCGGCAAGCGAACGCAGCACCTTCGACTTGCCGCACCCGGATTCACCGACGATGCCCAGCGTTTCGCCGCGACTTGCGGCGAAGCTGACACCCCGTATGACATGAACGCTATTATCCTTGGAGCCATAGACGACATCGAGGTTTTCGACCTTGATCATGGTTTGGTCTCCACTTCGATGGACTTGCGATCGAGGACTGTTAAACGGCGGACGGGATGTTTGGGATCCGGCATCGCGGCTATCAGGCCTCGGGTACTTGGAGACCGCCGGAATAGAGTTTCGGCCGAAGCGGACATTCAGGTCGCGAACCGACAGGACGGGCGTTTCATCAAGATCTGGCATGGCGCGGGTCCAATAGATCGCGAAGCGTGTCTCCGGCGATGTTGAAGGCGAGGCTGGTCAGCAGAATTGCGACGCCGGGCATCACAGCGACCCACCAGTAATCGAGCATGAATTTTCGCCCGCTGGAGATCATCGCGCCCCATTCCGGCAGCGGCGGCTGCGCGCCAAGGCCGAGGAAGCCGAGGGAAGCCGCGGTCAGGATGATGCCTGCCATGTTGAGCGTCAGCCGCACGATCACCGAGGGAATACACATCGGGGCGATATAGAGAAGCAGAATGCGTAACGGTGAGGCGCCGTAAAGCCGGGCCGCCGCCACGTAATCCGCGTTGCGCACCACGAGTGCTTCGGCGCGTGCGAGCCGGGCGATCGGTGGCCAGGCGGTCAGCGAAATGGCGACGATCGCGGTCCCCAAGCCTGCCCCGAGAGCAGCGGCGAAGGCAAGCGCCAGGATCAAGGAGGGAAACGACAGGACTATATCTGTGGCGCGCATCAGGGTAGCATCGGTGCGTCCGCCGAAAAAGCCTGCGACAACCCGATTACCAGGCCGATCGGGCCGACAATCACCGAGACGGACAGGACCGTCTGGATCGTGATGCGCGTGCCGTGGACGAAGCGGCTGAAGATATCGCGTCCGAATTCGTCCGTGCCGGCCAGATGCGCGAAGCTCGGAGGCTGAAGCGCGTCGCTCAATGTCTGGGCCGCGGGATCGTAAGGCGCGATCAGCGGCGCAAAGATCGCGACCACAACGAGGATGGCGAGGATGATGAAACCCATCATGCCAAGCGATTTGTCGGCGAGCTTGTGCAGAATGCGGGAGGTCGAGTTCCATATCCGGGTGCCGATTGCCAGCGGCCGGACGATGGCGTCGTCCTGGACTATATTGCTCATCGTGCGTGCGGCTGCGCCGGGCAGCATGATCTGGTCCGCCAGATTTTGGCCGATTCCTGCGGCAAGCGAGTGGACGCAACTCGTTCAAAGGAAGCGGTGCTGCGCGGAGCGGCCATGCTGGGCGCCGTTGCAGGAGGCGCTTTCCATGCTGTACCTTGCGCGATGGCGGTCTTTCAAGCCTGGGGATCGTTTATGAGCCCGTCCAAGTTGACTTGGCGGAAGTTCATTCTCGACGTTACACCTGCTTTAGATCTAAAGCGTTTCAAGACCTGGCGCGGACGCTTAAGCCGTATAACATTCAGCCACTTCAACAACGAACCGTTTTTGCCTACACGCTCGTCAGGACGAGCAAGTGTAAGAGACCGTGGCGGCGCTATTGATGAAGTCAAGCTGCTCGCATTTCCGATGGTGCCTTATCGGAAGCTCTTACCGATTCACGACCCGAAGTACCGAGTTTGAACTGGCAAAGAAGGTCGCGCAGCTTCCCCGCTTCGTTCGCAAGTGTGGCACCCGCTGCACTGGCTTCCTCGACCATGGCCGCGTTTTGCTGTGTGACCTGATCCATCTGATTTACCGCAGTATTGACCTCTGACAAACCAACAGACTGCTCCTTGGCCGAAGTCGCGATCGACTCCATGTGGTGATTGATTGTGCTTATGAAAGTCTCGATCTTATGCAGCGCTGTGCCCGTCTCACGAACCAGACGGACCCCTGTCTCGACTTCAACCGCAGATTTCCCTATCAGATCTTTGATCTCGCGCGCAGCCTGCGCCGATCTCTGCGCCAGTTCACGCACTTCCTGAGCAACAACTGCGAAACCTTTCCCTGCTT
The DNA here is from genome assembly GCF_019430945.1 of Neorhizobium populisoli. Taxonomy (GTDB): domain Bacteria; phylum Pseudomonadota; class Alphaproteobacteria; order Rhizobiales; family Rhizobiaceae; genus Neorhizobium; species Neorhizobium populisoli. The sequence goes on from NZ_JAHYCB010000024.1 coordinate 10,226, forward strand.
CACCTGCTCGTGCAGCCTCAACCCCTGCATTGAGAGCGAGTAGGTTGGTCTGGAAAGCGATGTCGTCAATCACTCCGATGATCTTTGATATCTGACCCGAAGAGCTTTCGATGCGTCCCATAGCGGTGACGGCGTCGGCGACCACCTGGCCTGACTTTGTCGCACTATCATTTGCTTGGATTGCGAAAGTCCGGGCCTCCTCCGCGCGTTTCGTCGAATTGACGACATTTGTGGTAATTTGATCGAGAGCCGCAGCTGTTTCCTCAAGGGAGGTAGCTTGTTGTTCCGTTCGCTTCGAAAGATCCTGTGCACTGGCACTGATTTCATACGAACCTGTGTCAATAGCGTCCGTCGCCTGCGCGACGGTAGCCAGCGTCTCACGCAGTTGGGTGATGGTGCTGTTAAAGTCTGATCTCAGGTCCTCGAATTCATGAGCGAATGTCTCCCTGAGCTGAAACGTGAGATCGCCAGCCGCCAGATGTTTTAAGCCCTGAGCCAAACCGCGTGTTGCCATTGTCATCTCTTCCGACCGCAGTCTGTCGGACTCAACTGTACGAAGGCGCTGTGTCTCCGCCAAATCGCGCTGCCTCTCCGCCTCGCTTTCCAGACGCTGGTTCTCGAGAGCATTCTTGCGGAAGATATCCACAGCCAGGGCCATGCTGCCGATCTCTGTCCTGTCTCCTAGGCATGGTATGATCGTTTCGAGATGGCCTGACGCCATCTGCCGCATCGCTTCAGCCATCTGAACCACTTGCTGTGAGATTGAGCGCCCAATGGATGTGGAAAGGAAAAGCAACAGGCCGATCAAGGCTAAAACGGCCGTCGAAGCAAAAAGGATTGCTCGAGACTCGCTCGCACGCCCGGCTGCTTCCTGGATATTCCTGCTCTTGGAAATCGCCTCGTGAAAATTTTGGAGGATCGGGTCAACTTTGCTGAATGCATCCGACACGGCTTTTCGAGCAGAGGTTTCAACGCCGGCTGCAGCCGCATATGCGTTGAAAGACGTGCTATAAGCACCGAGCGCCTTCAAGGCCTCAGCTTTCTTCAAAGGCCCGCCGAACGCATCTGCCGGAAATTCCGAGAGCTTGTCTATAACGTCCTGATGCGCGGTCACCATTTTCCGTCTCGTCGAAGCAAGAAATCTTTTTCATGCCGCCTAAGCGTGAGCATGGCCACCTGACTTGCTGCATTCCCGCTGCTGGTCAGGGTCTCCTCCAAGTCGTGCACGGATTGGCGCATCGCCCCTTCAAGCCCTGAATTCGGATCGAGGCCCAGGTTCTTGTTTGCTGCGACAAGCTTATCGAACTCGCGCCGTAGCTGGAATAGCTGTCGCCAATCGCAGTTAAGAGCCTGCTCAACTCCTGTTGGTTGATTTGCGTCTCCAGTGTCTTGATGCTGCTCAGAAGCTGGTTCGATAAACGCAGGTGGTTTGCAATAGATTGCTCATCCTTGCGAAGGAGGAAATCCTTTTCAAAACGTCGGACCTGAAGAAACAGAGTATCCAGCTCCGACACTGACCGGTCGAAAGCCTCGAGCTCGGCGACTTTTCGAGCGTGCCCTTGCTCAACTGATCGCTCGGCAAAAAATATAGCGCTCACGACAAGGAGAGACGTGACTGCCACGATGGTCAGTATCACCGTGCGATATGCAATCTTAAGTTTTTTGAAGTTCAACATGCCACTGCCCCGAAAGCCCTGTTGAAAATCAAAACAAAAACCCCTTAAGCGGTCGCTAACAAAGCTTTGATTGACGATGATGTAGGACTTAAGTCCGGGAGAACCGACTACGGCATCATCCGAGAAACAAGAGTGCTGGCTATTTTCTTCTTGGGATATTGCTCCACCGCGTTTATGCTAAAGAGACAACTCGTCGGATTTCAGTATGGGAGAGTGTCTCTCTGCGCAAGATCTGAACCTTAGCGGCCCGTCGAGGATTGAGTGGCCGTTTCATAGTAGCTCGCATTATTCAATGAGAATTTCGCACCTCGCTGCTCGAGCCACTGCCGCATCTTTCCATCGCCGTTGTGGCAAGGCAGTCACAGGTTCTCATTCTTCTGGAGCTTAGAGTATAGCGCTACGATATCCTGTGCTGAATCTTTTTCTCCCATCACGCGATCAATTAGCCTTGAACACAACGCAATAAACTATTCGCCCCAGCAAATAGCGCGGCGGAGATCCTTATCCCTTCAGGAGCTGTAAGGGCACCCCCACGCCGTTGACATCGAGCGCGGATACGCAGCTGAATGGTCGCGCATCGTCATCGTTACGACGATCTACGCGACCTCCATCATAGTCCGATCCTTAGACGGACCTCATGGACGAGTGTCAACTTGTCGAGCCGCCTCAGAACTCGATCCGAAGAGTCGGGTCCCCAAAAGACCGGGGGCAATCTTTGGCCAAGTTTCTAAGGCTTGCCGGACAGCATGCTCGACTTCACGCGCGACGAGCCTTGGATCCAGCCGTATAAAGCTCGCAACCCGTTCGAAACGATGCAAGCTGACTGCATCGAAATTATGCGTCCTGACGAAGCGCAATGCCATCTCGTCCTGGGGGAGATACAGGACAATCGGCACGATATCGTAGGCGGGCGACAGCCTAATCTGGCCGGCCTGCGGGAAATAGAAGGACCAGTTCTTCAGGTGATTATCGCCATTTCCTAGAAGCACGTCGGCGACGACACGCCTGACGGCTTCTAGAACGTCGTTACGGTGATCGGTACTAAAACGGCGAACCATGTTGATGACCGTTTCGGTCGTACCCATCGTATATTTGCGGTCACCTACAGCGCCGAGAACCTGGCCGGCGTCCTCGATTTGGATGCGCCCGCTTGCAGATCTGTCGAACCTCTCCACGACAAGCACGTTTTCGCCGTGCTGTAGCAATTCGGCTGGTACATTCTGGATCGCGTCGCGAGAGATGAGCCGGCACGGCGCGGTTCTGACGCCCATGGCGCTTGCCATCTGCATGGCGGCAAACTCTACTTCGGGAAGATTGGGAAATCGTTCACTGCCCAGCTTGATGATGTTACGACCAGTCTCTCCCCGGGCTGCTGCTGTCAGACGGTCGCCATCCGGGTTGCCAGTAAATTTCAGCTGGATGCCTGCCAGCGAAAATTTTACCGCGCCTTCGGGAAGAGACGCCTTAAAGCCATGGACCTTTCCGAGGTCCAGCGGTCCTGCCGACGCCGGTATGTCGGTCTCCGGGACAATGAGCACCGCGCCGGGCAAGTCCGCTCCGAGGCGGGTCAGCACGTCGAATTCGTCGTGATCACCCGGCCCCATTTCCGTCATCACCAGGTCGCGCAGGGCTCCTTCAGGCAGAAGCCCGGAAAACCAGGGCGGCAACCTTCCGTGCAGCCCGATTTTGTCTCCCCGCGAGGCTAGCCTTTCGCGTGTCCCTTGGTCGGAATCCGGATCATACCAGCCGAGACTGAGGATTGGCCTTGTCGCGTCCCGCAGGAAGCTTTCCGCAACGACGAAGGACACCGCACCATCGGCGTCGCGCGTCAGAGTTCCGGCCCGGGCAGACCCGCCTTTTCGTCAAGCATGAAGACGCCAAGAACCGCCGCTGCTTTTGCCATTTACCCTTCCCTTGTCTCATCGTCGTCAAGGTCGATGAATAGCTCGTCGAAAGCTCTCGGAACCTCGGTCGCATGTCTTGGAGCAGGTACGTCATCGACCAGCAGCCGCACGCTTTCCATGCGCGATTTTGGGATGAGCACGGGAACGAGATCAAGCGTATCGCAGAGATCGGCAAACAAAGTTAGACGGTCCCTGCCCAAGCGATTGTTGGCCAGGTCACGTTCAAGTTCCGATATCCGGGCACGATTTCGGCCAAGTCGCTTGGCGAGTGCCGGTTGGCTTAGGGCACGCTTTTTACGGGCTGCAAGCAGTTGTACGCCCAACGACTGGAAAACGGTATGTGACATGCGGAATCCCGCTTTATTGTGACAATAATGCGGAATTCCGCATGGATGTCTTCTACACATGCGAGCGGAATTCCGCAACATTCTCTATAGCTGTACGGAATTCCGCTCGCGTGCGGATTTGCCAGGCTGCGACTTCTAGCACTTTATCCGGAGCAATATACTGGCCGCCAGAAAATACGCTCCCGGCAGATCCGGCCGTTAGATCATGGTATGCACGACCGGCTAACTGCTGCTGGAAGTGGCAGCTCGCCGCCCCCTGGAAAGTGCCAATATTCTAAGACCATCGGAGAATCCGATCTACAACAGCGGACCGTCGGTTCACATCCCATCAAGAGCTGCAAGCGCTACCGTCGCATGCGAAGATCGCATGTCAGCTGCTTTCGTGGAGATTTCGATTTGCTGGGAACAAGCAGAAGAGGCCGCGAAAGAGAGGTCAATTCAAAGCGTGGTTCCCGAAGGACGCCATAACCCGAAAGGTTGCTCGGATCATATTAAAGTGTCGATTGTGCTGAATACCGCAACAGGAGCCTGAGTTCCTCAGGATCTGGAAGAGGAGGTATTGCGTCCAGGACGATCGCATTCTCTGGATCATGTGGTAGGGCAACCACCGCAGCGGCGAGCACGGTCGTCCCAGCAGCAATCTCTCCGCGAAGCTGCGGCAGGTTCGTCTTGGCGTGAATAAGGTTGGTGTTGGCGATTGGGCTCATCGCATGTCCGATACGCCGAGTGCCTGGCGAGAGGTCGACAATGGCGCTGATGTCGCCGTGCCCCCGCCAGACCGCAAGCCCTTCCGCCTGTTCGGCACGATCGTGGTCGAAATCCGATCGTTCAATGGCAAAGCCGCCTTCGGTTGTTTTCATTGGGCGAGGCGTGACGACGCGGTGGATGCGGATATGCCAGGGATTGGCCGGGATCAACCATGTTTCCACTGTCACGTCGCTCCACGGCTTCCAGCGCGAATAGAGCTTGTCGCCGGCGATCATCGCCTCCTCCAGCGTTTTGCGGATGCGGAAATGCACGCCGTCGTCCGAAAAGCCGAGCATGCCATCGAAACTCGCTGCCGCGAAATGCCGGTCGTCGGCTTCAACATTGAAGGCATAACGGGTCGAGTAGGCGAATTTCGAGTACTTCTCGGCGGCACCGCGCATCTTGTCGTGCTGCTGACCAGAGGAGAGAACGACCACATTGCCCGGCGTGTGCATGGCGACCATGCCAGGTTCCGCGAGCGGTACCGGATCGCTGAAGTTTGGAGAAGGCGCTTCTTCGGCAGCCCAGAACGGATGGTCGGCGTGCAGGGCGAGAGGCAGGAAGAACTTCAGCGCCCAGTAGGGCGATCCCGCGGAATTGTAGCTCTCGCTCATCAGCAGGTTCGGATAGCCATACCCAATCGATAGAACGCCGTCCCGGTCGGCTATCGGCAATTGCGACCACCAGCGGATGTGGCGCATGTAGTAGCCCTTGATCTCGGACCAGGGCAAAGCCTCGACGCCCGCGAACGCCAACGCGCCCCAGAACCCGCCGGCTGCGAACCGGTATGTCTGGCTGCGGCCGAAGGCGAGAGCCGCACCATCGGGACCGAACCAATGGCGAATATCGGGGGCAAAGGCTTTGGCACGTTCCCGATAGGCGTCGCTGCGTTTCGTGTCGTCCTTTGCGAGCACCGAATAGATCAGCGCATAAAAATGCATCGCGAAAGGAATATAGTGATCGACGCGCTGCACCGGTCCGTCGCGATACCAACCTTCGCCGAGGCGGAAGGCCTCAATTTCATCGAGATAGCGCTCGGTCCCGGCCCGGTCGAAAGGGATGCCTGCGCGCGTCAGGCCTAGATCGATGAGGACGCGGAAGTATTTCCAGTTGTTGTGGATGAATTCCTTGTCTCGCGCGGACACAAGATAGGCCGAGATGGTCCGCTTCTGTTCGTCGGTCAGCGGTTCCCAGATATGTTCCGGCACCATAGCGATTGCGAAGCCGACGGCGGCGAGTTCCACCTGGCGCTGGTCACGGTCGGAAATATCTCCCCAATATTCGGGATGTGACGGATCGGTGCCGTTGGCGAGACCACGGCGGTAGAGGCTCCAGAATGGAAAATTATAACCGCCGGCCGCCATCGGGACGATGCCCCAGAGCGGCCGCGCAAACCCTTCGAGATCGGCCGCCGCACGATCGAAATGCGCGCCGGTTGCACTGAGCCGAACGCGCGCTCGGCCATCCGAAAAATACGGCATAAGCGGCTTGAAAAGATCCAGCACCGCTTTCGCAACGTCATCGCGTGTCACGAGAGCGTTGCCATTGAGGGGATTGGCGGTTGCGGGGTCGTAGATCACGGGCAGTCCGTTCGTCATCACAAAAGAAAACCCGCGGAAGCACAGACTCCCGCGGGCGCATCCGTAGTCCCGATTACTTGATGGCCTTTACGCCGTCGGTCATTTCCTTCAAGCCGTCAGCGATCGAGGCATTGTCGGTCATGATCGAGTCATGCGCACGGTTCAGCACCACTTCGATCTTGGCGGCATTTGGGGTGACTGCCATTTCCAGGAAGGATTTGCCGGATTGCAGCGCGTCCTTGCTGTTCTGGTCCTGCGGGAAGCCCGGCAGCGAGGTGATCTTAGCAGTGACCTCCGGCGTGCGGACGGTCGGGATCGTGCCGGTCGATGCGATGATCGCCGCACCCTCCGGGCCGGTGACGAACTTTATGAAGTCGAGCGCTTCCGGCTTGTGGCTGGAATTGGCGTTGACGGCGAGCGACGCGACCTGCGCCGCGGTCGTGCCGGCGGCGACGCCTTCCGGATGCGGGTACTTCACGATGCCCCAGTTCTTGCTCTTGGATTCACCCGATGCGACCTTGGCGATCTGCGTGCCGATGAACCACGTGCCCATCGGCAGCATGCCGATCGTGCCGTTGAAGAACGGACCGGAATAATGGGTGTTCGAGGTCTTCAGCGAAGCATAGGACGGCACGACGCCGGCCTTCTGCAGCGCCAGAGCACGCTCGTACCAGGGCTTCAGGAAGGCATAGTCGGGGCCGGCCAGGGTGTTCTTGCCGTCGAGAATGCCTGGAAGCTCGACCGTCGAGCGCCAGGTGTGGAACAGTGCACCATAGACCTTGTTGGCGCCCATGCCGCCGGCAAGCTTCGTGCCGATCTGATCGAACTGAGCCCAGGTCATGTCATTGGTCGGGTAGGCGACGCCGGCTTTGTCGAAAATGTCCTTGTTGTAATAGACGATCCAGAAGTCCGAGCGGAACGGCAGTGCATAGACCTTGCCGTCGATCTTGAGTTCGTCGACGAGGCCGCCGAACGAGACAGCGTCGATCTTCTGTTCCGTCATGAATCCGGAGAGGTCGCCGATCGAGCCGGCGCGAACCAGGTTCGCGTAGTTCGGAACGTCTTTGACCGTGACGATGTCGAGGTCCTTGGCGCCGCCGGCGAGTTGCGTGGCGATCATCTGCTGGTAGTCCTGCGAGCCGAGATCGACGGGCTCGAATTTCACGTTCGGGTGCTTGGCTTGGTAGGCCTCGATGAGCGGTTTGATGTAGGTCGTCTTGTCGAGGTCCCACAGCGCCCATTTCAGCGTCACCGGCGACTGCGCCCAAGCCGCGCCGGCGGTCGATGTGGCCAGCGCCAGGCCGGCCACGGCGAATTTCACGGATCTCCCGAATTTCTCCAAATACATTTCTGTTCTCCTTCCCTGAAGTGTGTCTGGATTAGGTATGCGATGCGTCATGTGCATGCTGTTCGCGATGTACGTCAGCGGCGGGCCAGAGGCTCAGAACCATCTCTGCCGAGCGATGGACGCCAAATGCGACGGCGAACATTCCGAGTGAGAAATTGAGCGTGGCCGGCATGAAGACGGACACGGGATAAAAAGTGATATGCAGGAGCCACAGCGCGGCCACGAAGGCCAGTGCGGCAAGCGCTGGCAGCGGGCGGATGAGAGAGGCCGTTGCGGCAAGCCGCAGAAGCTGCAGCGCGGGCATGTCGCCCATCACCATCAGCAGAGCGAGATGGCAGGCCATGACGACGATGAAAACGGTCGCGAAAATTGCGACCGTCAGGGGCGCGGCAAGTATCAGATTTTCCCGCGCGTTGTGTGCGTAGGTGGCTATTGCATAGATCCCGAGGCCGATCGCCGCGGCAAAGGCCAGACCCCAAAGGGTGGCGCGGACGAAATATTTCGCGAAAGCTTCGGTGAAATCCCGCAGCAGATAAATGTTCCGGTCTTCGACGAGAGAGACGGAGATCCGGGCCGTCGCGGCAATCGCCGCGGGAATAGTGACGACAAAAAGGCTGGCCAGGATGAAGAGAATGTTCAGCTTCACCATCTCCCACCATTCACGGGCGAAGATTTCTGCGCAGAGGGCAAGGCCGGTCTTCTTCGGCGCATTCCTCGGAATGCCCGGCCCTTCCTTCGTCCACGTGTCCCGCAGCCATCGCATGGCCGTTGCTCCCTAAGCGTTTTGTCCGTGCCCGCCTCAGTAGAGGATGGAACGCTCCGTTTCCCTGTCGAAAAGCTGCATGTTTGTCGTGTCGACGACCAGCTTCACCCCGTCGCCGATCTTCGCCTTGAAGCGCGGCGAGACGCGCGCGATGAGGTTGCGGCCGCCGGCGGTGAGATTGAGATGAACTTCCGAGCCCATCGGTTCTGCCAGTTCGACGACGGCATCGAACGGCGCGAGGTTTTCCGATGCGATATCGGCCGGCGGCAATTCGTGGAGGTTTTCCGGGCGGATGCCGATCACCAGTTCGCGGCCGACATAGGGTTCGATACGGTTCTTGTCGAAATGGGCCGGCAGTGGCAGTTCGCGGCCGTCGAACAAAGCGGCATAGCCATCGCCGCGGCGTTCGATGGTGGAGGGCAGCATGTTCATCTGCGGCGCACCGATGAAGCCTGCAACAAACATGTTGACCGGCCGATCATAAAGGTTCTGTGGCGTGTCCACCTGCTGGATGTGCCCGTCTTTCATCACCACGATGCGGTCGGCCATCGTCATCGCCTCGATCTGGTCGTGGGTGACGTAGATGAAGGTGGCATCGAGCCGCTTGTGCAGCTTGGTGATCTCGGCGCGCATCGTGCCGCGCAGCTTGGCGTCGAGGTTCGAAAGCGGTTCATCGAGCAGGAAGACGGCCGGGTTACGGACCATGGCGCGGCCGAGCGCGACGCGCTGGCGCTGTCCACCGGAAAGCGCCTTCGGCTTGCGGTTCAGGAGGTGGGTTATATCGAGGATCTTTGCTGCTTCCTGAACCTTCCGGTGGATGACCTCGCGCGATGCCTTTCGCAATTGCAGCCCGAACGCCATGTTTTTATAGACGGTCATGTGCGGATAGAGCGCGTAGTTCTGGAAGACCATGGCGATGTCGCGATCCTTCGAAGGAACTTCATTCACCAAGTCTCCGCCGATGACCAATTCACCGTTGGAAATCTCTTCGAGACCGGCGATCATTCTGAGCGTCGTCGATTTGCCACAGCCGGAGGGGCCGACGAGGATGATAAATTCCTTGTCGGCGATCTCCAGGTCGATATCGTGTACGACTGTCAGCGCGCCGTAGGTCTTGTTGAGCTTCTTGAGGGAAATGCTGGCCATTCAGGTCTCTCACCAGTAGGAGGACCAGACGCGCGAAAGGCGCGTCAAGGCTTCCATGTAATAGTAGTCACCCCAGGAGACGCACTCATCGACGCCTTCGCCGCGGCAGGTGTTGTAGGGGGATTTCTTCGAATACGTGCCGTGCAGGACAAGCCCGTTGGAGACGGCCGGGTCCTTGACCGCGTAATGATCGGCGAGGCTCTTCATCATGCGGCGGGCGAGATCGCGGTAACGGGCGGCGGTGTCGTCATCGACCATGTCCGCCATTTCGAGCACGCCGCAGGCGACGATCGATGCCGCGGATGTGTCGCGCGGTTCGCCGTCGCCGTCGGAGAAGACGAGGTCCCAGTATGGCACCATGTCAGCCGGCAGTCGGTTCAGATAAAAATTCAGGAGCCGCTCGAACGTGTCGCGATATTCGTCGATCCGCTCGTAGCGATAGGACAAGGCCATGCCGGCAATGCCCCAGGCCTGGCCGCGTGCCCAGAAACTGTCGTCTTTGTATCCCTGCTTGGTCGCGCCGCGCACCGGCGCGCCGGTGACCGGATCCATGTAGAACGTATGATAAGTGGAATCGTCCGGGCGGACGGAGTTCGCCAGCGTCGTGCGGGCATGAATGAGGGCGATGTCGCGATATTTCGGATCGCCGGTTTCCCGTGTTGCCCAATAGAGCAGGGGAAGGTTCAGCAGGCAATCGATGATGTAGCGGTATTCGTCGGTCACCCCCTTGCGGCCCCATGCCTGGATGAACTGGCCGGTCGGCTGGAAGCGTTCGATGAGTTGATCCGCGGCGAGAATGGCGGCCTTGCGGCCATCCTCATCACCCACCAGTCTCCAAGCAGCGATGCAGGAGGGCGAGTAGAGAAAGCCCATATCGTGATGGTCGGTCTCGATGCGGTTCTCGATCCGATGTAGGAAGCTCTGGACCTGGATCTGCGCCGCATACTGGAACGTCTTCTCGCCGGTATGCTCGAAGGCGAGCCAGATTTCTCCCGGCCAGAAGCCTGCGGTCCACTGGTCGTTGGCAACCGCCGGATAGATGTTGCCGACACTCGAATGGTTCTGCGACGCATAGGTGAATGTCGGCAGGTTGCGGCGGATCTGCGCGACGGCGATATCGAGCGCTGCCTTGACCTCGGCATCTGTGATCGCCTGGGGAACGGTCGGCATGACGGCATTCATGAACTTAACCCTTGATGCCCGAGGACGCGACGCCTTCGACGAAGAAGCGCTGCAGCGACAGGAAGACGATGAGCACCGGAATGAGGGCGACGACGGAAGCCGCCATGATCAGCCCGTATTCAGCGGAATATTGCGATATGAACATGCGCAGACCGATCTGGATCGTCTTCAGCTCGGTCTTGGTCAGGTAGATCATCGGGCCGAGGAAGTCGTTCCAGGTGGTGACGAAGGTGAAGATCGTCAGCGTCGACAGTGCCGGTTTCGATAGCGGCAGCATGATCTTCGCCCAGATCTGGTATTCGTTCATGCCGTCGATGCGCGCCGCCTCGCAAAGCTCTGTCGGGATCGACATGTAGAACTGCCGCATCAGGAACACGCCGAAGGCGGTAAAGGCCTGCAGGCAGATCAGCGCCAGATGGGTGTTGTTCAGCCCGAATTCGCGCATCAGCAGGAATTGCGGCACCATATAGACCTGCCAGGGCATGGCGATCGTGGCGATATACCCGAGAAACAGCGTGTTCTTGTAGGGAAAGTCGAGCTTGGCGAAGGCATAGGCCGCGAAGCTCGAAGTCAGAAGCTGCAGCACTGTGACGATGATGGTGAGCTTCGACGTGTTGTAGATGAACAGCGCCAGCGGGATCTTCGTCCAGATATCCACATAGTTCTGCCAGCGCGGCTCGGACGGGATCCATTCGATCGGGAAAACGAACACATCGCGGCTGAGCTTCAGCGAGGCGGACAGCATCCAGGCGAACGGCATCAGCATCACGGCGGTGATGACGATGACCGTCAGGTAGACTGCGATCGTCTTGGGTTTGACTCTGTATCCGGCGATCTTCATGGGCTCAGTCCTCCTTCTGGCGGCGGAACTGCACGACGGTGACCGCCAGCACGAGGAAGAAAAGGACGAGCGCGATCATGCTGGAATAACCCAGATCCCAGGAAATGAAGGCTTCGTTATAGATGTGATAGACGAGCACGAGGGTCGAGGTGCCGGGTCCGCCCTGGGTGATCATGTAGATCTGGTCGAACACCTTGAACGACTGGATGGTCAGCATGACGGTGACGAAGAAGGTCGTCGGCCCAAGCTGCGGTACGGTGACATAGAGGAACTTCTGCCAGGAATTGGCGCCATCGAGATCGGCCGCTTCGTAAAGCTCTGAATTGATGCCCTGCAGGCCGGCCAGATAGATGACCATGTAATAGCCCATGCTCTTCCAGATGCCGAACAGGATGACCGTGACCATCGCCCAATGGCGGTCGGCCGCCCAGCCGGGCATGTCCTTCGGGTCGAGGCCAAGCGTGTAGAGAATCATGTTCACCGGCCCCATTTCGGGGTTGAAGATCATGTTCCAGACCACGGCGACCGCGACCAGCGAGGCGACATAGGGAAAGAACATCGCGGTGCGGAAGAAATCGCGTCCGAAGATCTTCTGGTTCAGGAGAACCGCAAGACCCAGCGCGCAAGCAAGCGTCGCGGGCACGGAGACTGCCGTGTAGATGATCGTATTCCAGAAGGCCGCGATGAAAGCCTTATCTTCGAACAGCCGCCAGAAATTGTCGAGGCCCGCGAAAGTGATCGCGTTCGATCCGTCCCAGTGCATGAAAGCAAGTACGAATGCGAACAGGATCGGGCCGAGCGTGAAGACGGCAAAGCCCAGGAAGTTCGGCGCAATGAAGGAATAGGCGACCAGCGCATTCTGCACCTGGCGCCGGCGCCGCGACATGGTTTTCGCGGGCCGCCGAGCCGTGGCCGGCGCGCCACTTGCGGCGGCGGTCGAATTCGACATGGACACCCTATTCCTCCTCGAAGCGGCGCCTCCGCCTGGCCGGGGCCAGACAGGCAGCGATGCGCTTGAACGAAATCATTCGCCTCGCGCACCCTTGCCGTGAGGAGGACATAGCACATCTCAGTCATTGGTCAAACAAGTTATGGATAAGTCGTATGAATTTGTGGTCATCTTAAAATACGTATGATAGGTCGCCGTTCAGCATCGCTGGTAATGGCGTGGAGTAGACCCGGATGTTCATCGAAATAGCGGAAGATTTGCCGTCGGTTCTGGTGGACTTTGCCCCGGGCGCCTCTTTCTCAGATCGCGCCGCCTGGGATGCCGTAGCGACGGAAATGCGCAAAGCGGTGGTCGGGGATGCGGAAGTAGCGCTTGACCTGCCATGGTCGGACATCAAGGCGTCGGACTATCGGGAATATGCCTTGAACGGCAACCGGTCGCGTTTCGAGGAACTCTATTTTTCACGCCGGCGAAAACTGAACGATCTCGTCCTCGCCGAGCTCCTCGAGGCCAGGGGGCGCTTTATCGACACCATCGTCGATGGCATTTTCCTCATCTGCGAAGAAAGCGGATGGCAGCTTCCGGCTCACAATGCCTATGAGCGCGGTGGGCAAAGGTTTGCCTTGCCAGATGTCAAACGGCCGGTGATTGACCTCTTTGCCGCGGAAACGGGCGCCCTGCTGGCGACCATTTCCGCCTTGCTGGGCGAACAGCTTGAAGAGGTCAGTCCGCTGATTTGCGCCCGCATTGGACACGAAGTGCAAACCCGCATTCTAACACCTTATCTTAGCCGCCAATTCTGGTGGATGGGCAATGGCGCCGAGCGGGTCAACAACTGGACGGCCTGGATAACCCAGAACGTCCTGTTGTCTGCCTTCTGTCTGAAGACGGATCAGGCGCTGCGTCGAGGCGTGGTGGAAAAGGCGCTTTCCGGCCTGGATGCGTTTGCCAAGGACTACGCCCCCGACGGCGCCTGCGAGGAAGGGGTCGTCTATTATCGGCATGCAGCGCTATGCATGGCAGGCGCGATGACTGTCCTGGATCAGGTTGCGCCGGGCAGCATGTCGACGCTCTGGGCGGATAGCAAGATACGCAACATGGCCGAATATATCTTCAACATGCATGTGAGTGGGCACCACTATTTCAACTTCGCAGATTCCGCAGCGGTAATCGAGCCGTGCAGCGTGCGTGAATACCTCTTCGGCAGGGCCGTGGGGTCGGATGCGCTGGCGCAGTTCGCCGCGAATGACAGGCTGTCATCGGAAAAGCCGCACCTGCCGGACGAATGGAACCTCTGGTATCGGGTGCAGGAGCTTCTTGTCGGTTCGCAAATCAAGGCTGAGACCGGAATGGTCGCTGCGGGCGATATCTTCTATCCGGGCATCGGAGTTTTCGTCGCCCGTGATGATCGTTATGCGCTGGCCCTCAAGGGCGGCAGCAACGGCGAAAGCCACAATCACAACGATGTCGGCAGCCTGACGATTTACAAGGACGGGATGCCGCTGCTGATCGATGTCGGCGTCGAGACCTACACGGCCAAGACGTTTTCCGCGCAGCGCTATGACATCTGGACCATGCAATCCGCCTTCCACAACCTGCCGACATTCGGCGGCGTGATGCAGTCGGATGGTGCCGGTTTCGCCGCGCGAGACGTGGAGGTGGTGTTCAGCGAGGTGGCGGCGCGGGTGTCGCTCGACATTTCGTCCGCCTATTCGGCCGACGCGAAAGTCAGGAGCTACAGGCGCATCGTGACGCTTCGGCGCGGGCAGGATATCGAGATTGACGATGTTCATGACGGCGATCTGCTGGCGGTGCTGTCGCTGATGACCGCCGTGCAGCCGGCTGTCGACGGCCGAACCATTCAGCTCGAAGGTCTCGGTCATATCGAAATGGATGGCGTCGGAGCGATTGAAGTCGACGAGATCGATATCGAGGACGCCCGCCTGCGCATCTCCTGGCCCTCGAAAATCTATCGATTGCGCATTCCCTTCGCCGGAGCGCGCGTGAAACTGCGTATCGTCTGAGGAGGACGAGAATGGAACTGATACTGAAAGTCCTGGATGCTGAGGGTAACGTTCTGGCCAAAGCAACCGGCGAGGACGAGATCTATCTGGTCTATCGCGACGTTTATAACGAAGGCGATCAGGTCGTCGTCGAGGCTTCCGAACCGGGTCATCTCGTGCTCGCACTCGATGACGCAATGTCGCCGGCGCTCGTCTACATGAAGAGCGAGGCCTATGCGCTCGGCGTCCCCTTCGGTGCAAGGCGCGTTCCCTATTCGCCGCGTGCCTTCGAAGGCAACATCCATCGGCTCTGCGTGCGCCAAGCGCGGCCGGAGGAAATTTCTCCTCGCCGCAATCTGGCGCTCAATCCGTGGGATGACCATGCCAATTCGTCCGTGTTCCCGCATGCCAAGGCCAATGTGGAAACGCGCGGAGAAGCGGTTTTCGCGGCCCGTAATGCGATCGATGGGGAAAAGGCGAACCACGACCATGGCTTCTGGCCCTATACGAGCTGGGGCATCAACCGGGATCCGGAGGCGGCGCTGACGCTGGATTTCGGGCGCCCGGTCAGGATCGACGAAATCGTTTTCTACCTGCGGGCGGATTTTCCGCATGATGCGTGGTGGGAAAAGGCCAGCGTTACCTTTTCCGATGGGAAGACCGCATCTTTCTCGTTGATGAAATCGGGTGCCGCCCAATCCTTTGCGATCCCGGAAAGAACGGTCGAATGGGTGCGGCTGCATAGCCTCGTCAAGGCCGATGACCCGTCGCCCTTTCCGGCATTGACGCAGTTCGAAGTCTGGGGTCGCGAGGTGGACTGATCGCCGGCCAGGCACGGCGGCTTGCCGCGCTAGACCCTCAGGAGGCGGCCAGGCGAAAGTCCCTCAGCAGATCGCGATAGCGAAGCTGGCTGCCGCGCAGGTGGTCGCGCATCGCGTCGCGGGCAGCCTGTTCGTCACGGTCGGAGATCGCCATGATGATCGTCTCGTGTTCCTTGTGGATCTTTCGCCGATAGGCGGTCTGCTCGGCGGGGCGGGGATCGGGCACCACTTTCGACTGGGGAATGGCCGCGGCGCCATGAAATTCCAGATGCTGCCGAAACAGCGGATTGTTGGTGGCGTCCGCGATCGCGAAATGCAGCGCCAAATCCGAATCCCGGATCGACTCGTCGTTTTCGATGCATCGCAGAATCTGCCGGTGACATTCGAAGATCGCTTCTTCCTGCGCCGGCGAGCGTCGCATCGCGGCAAGCCCCGCCGCTTCGATTTCCAGGGGCGCCCGGACCTCTAGCACTTCCAGATCCGACGAAACGCGCGCCTTGTCGATCCTGCGGCTGGCGGGGAGCTGCGCCTCCTGATCGAGGACGAAAATTCCGGCCCCCTGTCGAACCTCGACGATCCCGTCCGACTTCATAGCCGCTACCGCCTCGCGAACGACCGTGCGGCTGACCCGATGGGTTTCGGTCAGTTCGATTTCGCTCGGCAATTTGTCACCCGGGGAATATTGACCGCTCGCAATCGCCTGCCGAAGGCTTTCACCAACTCTCGAAACGAGCGATCCCGGCCCCTTGCTGCGATCCTTGATCTGGATGGTCACGCGCAATCCCCATGATGCGAAGCAGGCGAAACAAGACGGAACTTCGCCATATTCGTCAAACATGTATGACAAATTTTGATCAATTTCAACACCCAAATGGGTCGAGTGCCTTCTTCGCCTTTCGGATACGGAGCGGATGAAGTTCAAAAACTACCAGTGGACGTCAAAATTTGTCTGCTGTATGCCATCATTCGGATGGTTGCGAAAATTGGTATGATGACGCTCATCGTTGTCTTTGACCGACCGGTCGAGGAGTCGACAGCCCGGACGATGAGTCAAGACGAGTGAGGAATTGCAGATGGATCGGGAAATGTCCGGAACTCATCGCGTCGGAGAGGTGGAGAGAGAGGCAAGACTGCAATTCCTGACCTGGGAACGCCAGCCAGACGATATCGGAGGCGAGGAGCAGAGGACGCACAAACAGGAACTCGCCCGTTCTGCAGGTGCGCGGATCGCGGACAGCGCCTATATTGCGCGCGACGCCCGTATCTTCACCTCATCTCTTGTCGTCGGTGAACGATCGTGGATCGCCGGTCACGCACTGGTGCGGGGCGAGGTAGAGCTGGGATCCAACTGCTCGGTGAACCCCTATGCCTGCATTTCCGGAAAAGTGCGGTGCGGAAACGGCGTGCGCATCGCCTCGCTGGTGTCGATCGTCGGATTCAATCACGGCTTCGATGATCCCAATGTGCCGATCAACGATCAGGCGCATGAGACGCTCGGCATCACGATCGGCAACGATGTCTGGATCGGCGCCAATGCGGTCATCCTCGACGGCGTGACCATCGAAGACGGAGCGGTCATCGCGGCGGGTGCCGTCGTGACCAGAGATATACCGAAACTGGCGATCGCAGCCGGCGTTCCCGCCAAGGTCGTTCGTCGGCGCGGCGAGGCGGTTGCCGGAAAGTCGCGGCGAGGTGAGGCCGAAGAAGCCCTCAAGCGGATCAGCAAGATCACGGAAGCTGAGTGGCGCGACATGCTGGCCCATCACGAGACGCCTGACGGATATGTCTCGGCCGAGGCCGACGGAGTGGTCCGCAAGGCCATTCGTCATCAATGCGACGCGATCGAGATTGCCGCCGGTTTCGGTCAGGTTCCGAAGCGCGACGAAGCGCGGGCGATCATCGATCGCCTGCGGTCGCTGCAGGATCCGTCGAACGGATTTTTCCCGGATCCCTACCGTTTGCCCGACCCGGCAGCGGATATTCGCGAGGATTCGCTTGCCCTCTACAACGTCCTTGCGATCGGATATGTGCTGGAGATCCTTGGGGATCGGCCGTCCCACCCGATCTCCGGGGTGGAACTCGACGCGCCGGCACTCTTCGGCTGGCTGGAAGGCCTGCCTTGGGACAACCGAGCATGGCGCTGCGGTGACCGCATTGACGCCATTGCGACCGCGCTGTATTTCAACGCGCGCTATTTCAAGAGCGGTCGCGGAAAGGAAATACTCATCGGCTGGCTGGCGACCCACGTGGACCGCGCGACGGGACTATGGGGAAAACCGACCGCAGAACAGGGCCTGCTGCAACCAGTTAACGGGTTTTACCGTATCACCCGCGGAGCCTATGCCCAGTTTGGCATTCCGGTGCCCATGCCGGAGGCCGCGATCAATTCCGTTTTGTCACATTACCGAGGCAATGGCGGATTTTCCGGAGCAACCTACACGGCTTGCAACCTGCTCGACACGGTGCATCCGCTTTGGTTATGCCTGAAGCAGACGGATTTCATGCGCGCTCAGGCTGAAACCGTCGCCGAGACGGTCATCCTGCGGGCGCCCGAGCGGTGGAGTACGGGTCGTGGCTTCGCTTTTGCCGACGGACAGGCGGCGAGCCTTCAGGGAACCGAGATGTGGCTCTCCACACTGCATCTGGCCGCCGACCTGCTTGGGCTGGCTGGCGAGTTCGCATTTATTCCACAAGGCGTACACCGGACCAGATCGGCAGGACTCGGACTGTAGCGGGTCAGTTCCGGGTCATCTACACAACGGAGAAAAGCCCGCCGAGGGCTAAGCGGGCCTTTCTGTCGATCAACAGAGAGAAGCGGTGAGCAATGGCGATATTTCGACGCTTCGAATTTGTGACCTTTAGCCAGCACCAATGTTTCTGCCCGAAAGCGTGCATTAAGCCGTCGCCGAAAGCCCGCCCATACCGTTGAGACTTACGACGCTGAGATCAGCATCAGCAGCGACGGCGATAAAGGCCTTGAGGGCCTCATCGGGTTCGGCTTTGCCTTTCAGCGCGTCGGAGCCCAGCTATGATGTTTTCGACGTCCAGAAAACGATCGTTTCCCAAACAAAGCTGGCGAAGCTCGCCATCCTGGCAAGGCGCACTGCGGCGGCATCGACACCGAGCTCAAAGTCCTTCGCTTTTCGATGATCTCTGTCACCGCGACGGTGAGAGGATTTTCGTTAGGCGTATAATGTTGTGTTGGAATTCCGGACGTTGCACTCGATCTTGACCGATAGCCAATAAGGTTCGATTGTAACGGTCTTGTTCATTTAGAATTTATGAACGCCTTCCGGCGAACCTGCTCCTTGTTTTCGATTCGCCGGATGAGGTTGAGATGTCCGTTTTGCAGTTCCCCGCCGATCGTCGTCTGGCTGAGGTAAAGCGATGCGCCGCCCGACTTAATAATCTTCACGGCGGCGAAGCGGACCAGTTTTGGAGAGCAGAGATGCTTCGCTTCGTTGCCATACTGAAAGCTGCCGGGGCTGTTGAGGAAGAGGTCCGTCAGCAAGCAGAACTATTTTTACAGGCGGTTCAAGTGGAATTACAATTAATGGCGGTTGCCGGTCAGGCCACTTCTCTCGGTAGATAGCATTCAGGTGAATGCATCGAACGCCGCTGGCGACACGATCAAACTTATTCAGGAGCGTGGCGAGCCATTGGCTTAAGGCGATGGATCAGGGCGTATCCCATCCACGCGCCACTTATCGACGCCATCGGTTTCCTATCGGCCCATATCAACTGTTCGCGAGAACAAGTAGCTGTCAACCAGCGTCTCGCCACCTAGACATCAAGGAAAGTACCAGTGACGTAAGGATTGGTCATCAGGAAAACCGCCACATGGCCAGGCGACGACCGAAGCTAATAGCATGAGCGACGTCGGTCGTCTGACGGCGCCAGTTGGGTAGTGGGGTAGCCAGCACCGCAATGGGCAATGCTCACAAGCGTTCTGGAACAACGAGGTATGTTTTCGTACCAAGCGAACGGGGACGATCGCCGCGACCGATGCCGGCTCTCACGGGCGCGGGCTCCGCTCGAAAGGACTGCGCTAGTCGTAGAGCGCGCTATTCATGACTACAGCGTCAAATATCCTGTCCTAGAGCTGCTTTGCATGCGTCTCGATCCGAACCGTATTTTCGACCGTTCGGCTTTTTGAATGGCTTCCTATGATCGGCCGAGACAGGTTGTCGATCAATAAAACTTGATAGCTGATACGAGCGAAACTATGCGACGCATCAGTTTGTCAACCGAGTTCCTGTTTTGGCAGCTTTCCGCGCGATTTCGCCAAACGTCTGAACGAGCTGGGTCATACTATTCGGCTCATAATAGTAATCATCTTTCCCGCTTGAGCAGGCTTCAAGGAGTTCCTTGCCCTTTGCTGGAGCCATGAAAGCGATGGTGTAGATCTTGATGCCGTTTCCTGCCGCATCCTTGTCATTCTTTGCTTGCTGGCAGATAGCCAAAACTTGATCGTGTATTTTTTGATTCCAAAGCCCACTGTTTCCTGTCATCTCGCCGTCGGTCATGAAGACGATGAAGCGTTCGAAGCTTTTGTTGGTCTTCCCATCGTGCGCCGACTTTTCCGTTGTGTTCGCGCTTTTAAGAGCAGCCAAGGCGTTCGTCAGCGCACCGCTGGCATCTGTCCCGCCATCGGGTTTATCTGGAAGCTTATTGACGTACTTGCTCACATCGTTGGTGCCCCAAGCGATCTTCTGCTCGGATTTCGTCTTGTCATCGTAGGAGTCCGCGCCCACCCGAATGAGAGTTGTGCTTGGATCGGCCTTTTTCAGTTCGTCAAACATGACTCCAGCTGCTGCTTTAAGCGACGCCATTTTTACGATGTAGCTCGGGGCATCCACCCATTCGTCAACAACGCGTTCACACGATTGAGTTTCGTTGCCCGGGCAAGGATACTTCTCCTTGCGCTGCTTCTTCACCTTCTTGGTCGGGGTAACCGGGTCGACCGTCGTCGTGTCCCACGCCATAGAGCCTGATTCATCGAGAGCCAGGTACATCGAAAGGGCGTTGCCTTGTCTGCCGCTCGATGCTCTACTGTCAACTGCGATACGCAGCGTCTTGAACCCGAGCACGGAGCTCAAGCCATTCATCGGCACGTCGTAGTTCGATGTGATACGCACATCGTACGTTTGGGCGTTGCCGGCGGATGTTGTAAACGTTTGTAGCTTGGTGCTTTCCTTGAGCCTTATCGCAGCCTCGGCCCTTTGTTCCGGCGTCATGCTGCTATCCGCGGCCAGCGACTGAGATACGAAGAAATTGAGACCTAGGCCCTCCGCTTCTTTCGCGCTCATATCCCCGTCCTCCGCCATCGCGGAGGCTACGGCCAGCGCAGCCGCATCAGCTAATCCTTGAGCCCGGTTCTTCTCATCCATTACATGCGTCACATCCATTGCAATGCCGGCGAACCCGAGGAGGACGGGTAACATGAGGCCGGACAAAACGGCGAAGTTTCCGGAACGATCGGCCATGAGCCGCTTAAGATGCTTGTGTGGCATAGGAGGTTCCCTGCTGGTGCGCGACGATGCGGTGCAGTGCTGCGTTTAATCGATACTGGCGGTCATTGCCGGACCAGTGTCTTGGCTGGCGAAGTGGTGGTAGAACTCAACACTGCCTCGGGCGAGGCTGAACCAGACGACTGTCGAAATGCAGAATACAGCGAACAACGTGACAATACGGGGCAAGATTGGATCTCCAAATGTGCTCGGATTGTTTTAGGCTAAAACACGTTTGCCTCACGTGAAGGAAGACGGTTAGCAAAAGGCCTAAATCTGTCCCCAAAACGCGACATGAAAGAGTGCTTTTCATTAACCCGCGGAACCGCGCAACAACTTTCCCGGCACACAGAGTACTGCCGCGGCAGCTGAACGGCTATAGGGATGACAGGCTTAACTTTTGTGGAACCGCGCTATCTAAAGCCGACGAGGCCGCGACCGCAGCGAATTTAACCAGTTTAAAAGTCGCTAGATTCTGCGCCAAGTTGTGCCCTGTTCGACGTGGGATTAGGGGAAATTCTTTGACTTCGTGCAGCGTAACGGCCCGGTTGTTACCGCGTAGATTTTGCCTTGATACGAGCGATCGCATCTGGATCCGCCAAGATTTCAAATTCGTCCAGGAATTCGGCCCAGGTGGCAGGAGACCTGCGTGCCTCTGATAGCATGTGTGTGAGTTCGTCGATGCCATCATCGGTCAAGGCGCTCACCGATGCATCGTCGCCTTCTATGACACTGATGATGCTCCCGTATGTCAGATTGTCGGAGTTCGAGACGATCGCCGTGTGCCTGCGGCGAAGGCCGTCTTTCTTGACTTGTTGATTAGCTCTAAGTCCATGGCTTATGTCATGCGCTACAGTGATTTCCCCCATTGAGCTTTTGTCTGTCGACGATGTTGGTCGCCGGCGGGATTGGTCGGACGAAGAGAAGGTTCGGATCGTCGAGGAGAGCCTGCAAGGCTTCCGGCAGGGCTCGGTAACGGCGCGGCGTTATGGATTGTCGCGGTCTTTGTTGACCCGTTGGCGTCGGGAATACCGAAGCGGGCTTCTGCACGTTTCCGCGTCAACGGGCTTTGTGCCGCTTTCGATTTCGCCGCCGCCGGCGGCATCTTTCGAGATGGCCCCGCGGCGGCCTGAAGACGACAGGATGATCGAGATCGGCCTGTCGAACGGTCGTCGCCTGACGATCCCGGCTTCGCTTGATCCAACTATCCTTGCTCGGCTGTTGCCGGTTCTGGATGCGTCATGATCGCCTTTCCACCCGGGGTGAAGGTGTGGATTGCAGGCGGCGTGACGGACATGCGTTGTGGCATGAACAGCCTGGCGCTGAAGGTTCAGCAAGGACTTGGCCGCGATCCGCATGGCGGCGAGGTCTTTTGCTTTCGAGGTCGCAAAGGTGACCTGATCAAGGTCCTGTGGCATGACGGCGTCGGCATGTCGCTCTACCTGAAGCGTCTGGAGGCAGGGAAGTTCATCTGGCCGGTTAGCCAGAATGGCTCCGCCGTGCCGGTGTCGGCGGCTCAACTCGGCTATCTTCTGGAAGGGATCGACTGGCGTAATCCACGCTGGACGCAGCGACCTGCAACGGCAGGCTGATCGCGAACACTCCTCTGTTTTTGTTGGGCTTTTAACAAGCGGCATGGTAGCTTTCGGCCATGGACGACGCTGCTTCGGAGATAGCCAGACTGCGCGCCGCGCTTGCGGCATCGGAGGCGCGTGCCGCCTCCGCCGAGGCTGATCTCGCGCAGGTGCGAGCCGTCGTGACGACGTCCGAGGCGATGATCCGGCACCTCAAGCTCGAGATCGCCAAGTTGCGTCGCGAGCAATATGGTCAGAGTTCGGAACGACGCGCCCGGCTGATCGACCAGATGGAATTGCAGCTCGAAGAAC
>NZ_JAHYCB010000025.1 GCF_019430945.1 Neorhizobium populisoli
TCATACGAGGATATCGTCGATCATTGCTGCTACGCTTGGCGAACACTGCAGGACCGACCGTGGAAGATAATGTCGATCGGAAGGCGCAACTGGGCACAAGGGTTCTGATCAATGACGGTTGGTATTATTGTCTCGATTTTAGAACGGTGGAAAAAGCCTAAGTTTCTGCCCAATGCCGCTGAAGGTTATCATCTAGCGCCATGACGTGTCATTAGGCACCGGGTCTACGTGCCCCGTCGGTTCTTTTTACAGCGGCTTGGCGCGGCTCGATAGCGTTACTAGCGATTGGGCTGACCAGTGCCAGGGAGTGCATTTTGATCCGACGGCCGAGCCGGAGTGTCGTACTGGTTGCCGGATGGGCTCGGCGGGTTGCTTGGCGCCGTATTCGGGACTCGCGCCACGAACACACCTATTCCCAATGCAATCACGGCTACGATAGCAGCACCGCACAAAGCAAACGTCGTGCGGCGCGGGTTCTGATTGAACATTCCAAAAGCAATTGCACCACCGAGTGCCGCAGTTCCACCCGCAACAACGATCAGCCATATAACATTCATGTGATTCTCCTTTCCGGTCGAACACATCCCCGCAATAAATGTTCCGTTGCTTCTCGCCACCTCTGTTCGGTGTCGTTCAGCGCTAAATCAACATTGGCCAGCAACGTAGTTAGCCAGCCGCCATGATCTGGTTGCCCTTCCCGACCTGCTGGTCACGTGCCGACGCCGCAGCGGCAGATCGTCGGCGATCTTTCGGACGTCGACAAGCTCTGGTCCAGCTCGGTCAGAAGCGAGACGGAGCGTACTGCCTGATGAAGGGAAGAGCTAAGCGTGGCAGCCCTGCCGACGGCCTTGTGCAGGTTCTTGCGGCCGGCGTCGTGCTGCCGGCTGGCGCCTCTCTGGGAGCTACGCGGCCGAGCTCGTTGCCATCCAAATCACTCAAGACAATGGAAAGTCTTCCCGCCAGCTCCGGCCTCTGCGCCGAAAAAGGGCCAAGCGGCTGAGGCACCGATCGCCAGGCGGCGTTCCGGAAGGTATAACGCCGTGGCGGCATTAGTAGTTAGCTCATGTAGCAACAGAGCAAGCGACGCATGCGGTGCCCTGAAAGGGCGCAGTGCCGGTGATCGTCAAGTGTGGCGCTGTGGATGGTCATGCGCCGCCACGATTGCCTTGAGCAAAGCTTAAATAGTCGTTGCCGAACTGAACGCGGCCGCACCATTTCCGAAGTCGGAAGCGTCACATCTCCAAACCACGAACTGCTAAACACTTTGGACTGAGTGAGCTACGTCAGTCATCTCTTCGAAGGTCGACCGGGTATTGTCAAAATTCGCTCGAATTTTTTTTGCCCGACCCCTTGAACGGAAAAAACTGAAAAACCAAATCGACTGCGTCGGCAGCCTAGACAAGGGGTCGGCGAACCGGAGGCGCAGGTTTGTGATGCGTCTCCTTTCCAACTCGCTTCAAGGAGGTTTTGGTCATGAGAAACGAATTTGACTTCGCACCGCTTTATCGGTCCAGCATTGGCTTCGACCGGGTCTTCAATCTTCTCAACAACGCTCAGCGTCTGCAGGCCGTCGACAACTGGCCGCCCTATAACATCGTCAAGACAGGTGATAACGATTACGCGATCACCATGGCGGTTGCCGGCTATGGCGAAGGTGACCTCGACGTCACACAGGAGCGCAATGTCCTGATTGTCAAGGGCGGCAAGTCGCAGAATGACGAGGGTGAGTATCTACATCGCGGGATCGGCGCCCATTCGTTTGAGCGCCGGTTTGAGCTTGCCGATCATGTCCGGGTCGAAACCGCCGCGCTTGCCCATGGTCTTCTGACCATCACGCTGAAACGCGACATCCCCGAGGCGATGAAGCCGCGCAGGATCCCTATCGGCAGTGCGCTACAGGATACCGCGGCTCCGCTTCAGATCGAAGCCGAGCGGCAGGTTGCGTGAGGGCGCCATGATGCGGCAGCCAAGAAAACATTTCGTCGTCGAAATCAAGCGCCGTCGGAAAATCAAGGCGCCTGGCGTCACCTCGGGCTGGCTTGCGCGCGCTTTGAAGCGCCTGGAAAACAAGCCGAAGCTCGCAACCCGCACCATTTGACTACAGGCTGGAGGCGCCCGAGAGAGCGCCTCCAGCCGCTTGAAAGCAGACAATCGGGACTTGGGAAAGGAGATACAGATGATCCCCGATCGTTTTTCAAAGCCAGTCACGATTTGATTGGACTGGGATTTCCAATGAAGATCAGCACGGTGATGGAGGCATTTCGCTACCTGGCCGACTGTCCGACTAGCGTCAGGGATAGATCCTACACGGTCGCGAGGAACGCCTGCTCCGCCGCCATCGCGGGTGATATCGAAGCGGAAACTGTGCGCGGTCTGTTCGCAGCCTTTGCCGAACGCCATCAGATCCTCGCGCCAGAATTCCATGCCGGGATCGTCGGGCCAGATGCCCGATCCGGCCGGGAGCATGCGCGGCTGAGCTGAGCGTACCATACTTCCTTCTTGCGGCCGCGGCAGATCGGGTTGACTATCGTCCCTTTTCGGACCTGAAGCGTTTGACCCGGCTGTGGCTGCCGCAACTGGCCTCCGAGCACCACATACGCCGCCCCCCCTTGGAGGTATCGAGGAAAAGCCAGCCGCAATTGTCGCCCTTGCATTCCCTGACCGGGCGGCGTCGCTCCCGTGCGATCAGAAGGTCGGCTGCGGCGAGGGCAAACAGGCCGTTCAGGTCGCCGATGCTTTCAACTGATGCCTCCCAGGTAAAACCGTTCTCACCTCGGCAAAGTCGCTGACGCGCGCGCGCACGTTCTGCAGCGTCGAAAAGGACGGCGAGCGGCTGAGCGGGGTATGCCTCGTCGCGATCCTCGCTAAGAAACACCGCATAGATCGCCTCCCGGAGGGTAAGGCTGTCGTCGATATTGCCCTGCGCCCTTTCAGGGTTCAATGAGATGGCCCGGTTCAGCATCACGGCTGTCGGTCCATCGATAACATCTGCCCGCTCCGCTAGGATCACGAGGTCGTCGGCCGACTTCAGAAAGTCCGGACCGTAGCGGCCGATACGGCTGTCGAGCGTATTGGTGAAGTCGAGAGCTGGGTTTCCACCGCGGAGCGGCATATCTGATGTCGAAGTGGCCATGGACAGGAACCTATCGTTCCCTTTGGTGTTCGTAACGGTATAGAGCTATTTTAACCGTTACAGGCACAGCCGATATGTCTTCCACGGCAGACTCCATCAAGTTTCTTGTCCTCTGCCTTGTTTGGGGTCTAACGTGGATCGCGGTCAAGTTCGGCGTGGATACCGTACCCCCGATGCTGTTCGCTGCCACGCGCTTCATCGCCGCCGGGCTGTTTCTGTTATGCTGGGCGAGCAGAAAGAGCGGCAGGCAGAAGTTGCGAAGACGCGACTACGCGCGTCTCACCGTCGTCAGCGTTCTGATGATCTCCTTGTGCTATGGCCCGCTCTTCTGGGGCATGAAGTTTGTCCCGTCGGGAACGGCAGCGGTGCTTGAAATGTCGCTGACGCCGCTAGCGTTGTTGGCTTTCGGTCTTGGGCTGGGCGAGGAGCGCTGGAGCCTGATCGGCGCGGTCTCCATGGTCATAGGCATCGCTGGCTTGATCGTCCTGTTTTCTCCGACCTTAACCGACGGAGAAACACGGGGTTTCATGCGGGCCATGGGGATCGGTGCGGTGGCTTGGGCCGCCATATCGTCCGCCTGGGGCTCGGTCCTCGCACGGCCGCTGATAACCCGTTACGGGAGCGTCATGCTGTCCGGGTCGACAACGCTGATCGGCGGGGCGATCTTGTTGATTGTATCCTTGTGGTTCGAGCCTATCGATACCGCCGACCTTTTCGCGGCGTGGACCTTGGAAGCGATCGCCGGCTGGGCCTTCCTCGTCGTCTTCGGTTCCCTGATCGGCTACAGCATCTACATGCAGCTGTTAAGGGACATCGGCCCCGCGAAAGCAGGTAGCTTTGCGTTCGTTTCGCCCGCAATCGCGGTCAGCGTCGGCGCGATTGTCGCTGGCGAAGCCATCACCCAACAGGGTTTGTTTGGGATGATGCTGATGCTCGTTGCGGCTGCCGGAAGTCTGTTTGCCGACCGTCTGGGGGACCTGTGGCGCCTTCGGCCTGGGCATCGTTTAAGGCGATGCGAGCGGCGATAAGTTACGGACGAACCGTCTACACTTAAAGCTTTAGGGCGATACTAAGTATCCCTTACGACCGTTCCAATCTTGTTGCGCTTCAGTACCCTGTCATCTCCAGGTATCCTACTCCAGTTGCGGATCCAGAAAATGTGATTGGCCCCTCCCAATAGGGGGTCGAAGTTTTCATCCAAGCCTGCTCGTTCAAAGGCTTGGTTGTGATGTCGAGCTGCTGGCCCGGTACGTGAATGCGCCAAACCACAGGTATGTCCCGTCCTTCTACCTTCGCAAATTGAAGCGGCTCTATAGTGATATCGTCACGAGTCAATGGACGGGTCTCG
The DNA here is from genome assembly GCF_019430945.1 of Neorhizobium populisoli. GTDB lineage: Bacteria > Pseudomonadota > Alphaproteobacteria > Rhizobiales > Rhizobiaceae > Neorhizobium > Neorhizobium populisoli. The sequence goes on from NZ_JAHYCB010000025.1 coordinate 4,482, forward strand.
CCGTCCGCAGTAATCCAGTTGGCGGACACGAAGCCGCTCGCGTCATCCCTCAGGCGAAAGGCCATGATCTTGTCACCAGACGGCAGATGCAGCGAAAACCAGTCCCACCCCGTTTGGTCGTCAGCAAGCGGCTGCGACGACCATTCGCGGTCGAGCCACGCCTTCCCGGAAACCTGCACAGCCTTCCCGCTAATCGAAAGGGAGCCTCTGACCTCATAAAATGGCTGCGAGTAGTAATAGCTGGCCTGTCCTTTCGCGGACTTTACGGAGTAGCCTTTATCACCTTGCAACACGAGCGGGGTACGCGCCGATAGCGTGAGCTGATATCGAAATTCTTTCCCACTTGCATTCAGGTCAATTTGACTTAATGGGTCGCCCCTCTCATCGAGGGATTGCTTCATCGACCAGTCGTCGATCCACGCTTCAAATGGCGCGAGTTCGACCCCTGCCTGTCCCGTCCCACCACGCCCAAGCTTCTCGGCCACGTAGTGGCGATCAACGGTCGTGATCGCGGCGTGGCCGATCCAGATTTGCGGATCGGCCCACCCATCAGCATTACCCGGCGCGAACGCCGAACGGAAAAGCGTCCACTGCACACCATACGTCCTGCCGTCTGCACCCTCAAGGTTCGCCGTGATGTACCACCATTCAACCCTATAGTTTGGATGAGCGCCATGATCTCGCGGAAACGCGAGTGTGGAACCTCTTGTCGGAACTGCGAAACCGCCCTCTGCCGTCGAGCCCAAGCCAGCGAACCCCTGAGCGAAAAGATCGCTTGTCATTGCGGTGACGAGGAAGGCTATCGTCAACAGTATCTGTCTAGCGTTCATTTGCGAACACCGTCAGAAGTTGAGCTGGCAGGAGGGTTGCGAGCCGCCATACCGGAATCGCCATGGAAACAAGCGCCGCCAGGAGCGCAATTGCCCCAAGTCGTAACCAGTCGAGCGGAAATATCTGCATCGGCAATCTCCAACCAAAAGCTTCGACATTGATGATGGTGAGAAGGACCCAGGCCAGTCCCAAGCCCAATGGAATGGCCGCCACGAAGGTCGCGGTCCATAGAGCCAAGGTGCGCGCCAGCTCCGCGATGGCGAGGTCTCGCCGCCTCAACCCCATTGCCCACACTGGCGCTAGTTGCGGAAGTCGAACAGCCGAAAGCGTCAACAGGCTGGAGAACATCGCGAACCCAGCCACGGCAAGCGTCAGCACATTCAGCGCCCCTGTCACAAGAAATGTCTGCTCAAACACCGCACGGGACTGCCGTTTAAGCGCGGCTTGATCAACAATGCTGGTAGCAGGAAGCCCAAACTCGTGGACAAGTAAATTTCGGACCGTTTCTTCCCGCATAGGATCGACGCGCAGCCCATAGCGCAGCTTCGAGACCTCGGGAAAGTACCGCTCCAGGGTCTTTATGCCGATGATCACCTGACCCGCTGGATTGCCGTAGTCCGAGTAGACCCCTGCGATCACGACGTTCAGACCGTTCGGCAAGGCGAGTGGTTGGCCGACAAACAGCTTCTTTCCGCGCCACAGCTGCTCGTTGATAAGCGCGCCCCGTCCAGCCGTGACCTCTTCCCAAACATTATCAGTACCGACCAGGACTGGCCACTCATCGCGGTATGTTGCGTCGTCAGCCACGCCGAAAATCTGCAAACTCTGGCCCAGCACCTGACCTTCGACGTTCCAGATGGGCAGGACCGCCTTGACGCGTCCGGGCAACCACTGCCGAAGGCGCGATGCCTCCGTTTCATCTCGCGCCGTAACATAGAGCTCAGCGGCTAGACGTTGGTCCAACCAGCCCAGAAATGTCGTTCGGAAGCTGGATACCATCGTCCCTACCCCGATGTTTGCCGACAGCGCCAGCAACAGCGCCATAAGAGCCATCGATAAGCCTGGCATTTGCAGCCGCGTGTCCGCCCAGAACCACTTCGTCAACGGCTCCGCGGACCGACGTGCGATCAGCCCTAGAACTAACGACAAGACTGACGGCAACAGCAGGGCGCAACCGAGCAGCAAGCAACCAAGGACCGTAAAACCCGTGATCAAGCCACTGCCGACCTCTATGAGAATAGCCGCGAGGCAAAGCAGGGCCGCGCCGACGATCGCTTGGGCACGGAGGGCGAAGACAGACATGCGCGCCCACGCTTGCGCCTGCGCCGCCACCAGGATCGGCATACGCCATATCTGGAGGAAGTTATTTGCGGATGCCATCGCTGTTCCGATCATTGCAATCGCTAGTCCCGAGACCCACCACTCTGGTCGGAGCGTAACAACTCCGGGAACCGCCGCGCCGTATAATCCTCGCAAGCTCGACGCCACACCCGGCATCAACGCCGTCGCCAGGAAATATCCGGCGACGACGCCAATCACCCCAGAAGCTAAAGCGAACAGCGTGAGTTCGAAGATTAGCATTGCCACCAATGACCGCAGCGACACTCCGACGGCCCTCAACGTTCGAAACGTCGCCCGCCGCTGCTCTAAGGAGAGTCCGGTTGCCGCGTAGACGATAAATAGCCCGACGATAAACGAGAGGAAGCCGAAAGCGGTGAGATTTAGATGAAAGCTGTCGGTGAGCCGCGCGACGTCTGGCTGCTCCCCGGCTTCCCTGATCTGCAGCTCGGGATCGATAGCGCTAAGAGCTGCGGCAGAGATTTTCCGACCGGGGGAAACGACCAGACGCGTCACACTACCTTTTCGTTGAAGGAGGCGGTCGGCAACAGAGATATCAGCGAACGCCGCGTTATCGGGCAGGCTATCAGAGACGTTAAGCGCAATATCGACCTTGCCCTGGAGGGCTCGCGCTGTTGTCGGCGAGACAATCAACCGTCCCTTCACGCTTATGAAATCGACCAAGTCCTTGCCGTTGCCGATTGGTGAGACGCCCGTCCCCGGCGGCGCGGTGAGCGGATCAATCCCGATCAACCGGAGCCGGATCGTCCCAACCCGATACTCGCCTTCAATGACCGGCGACACGGCCCAGCCATCCCGCCTCAACCGGGCGTACGTCGCAATTGGTATTACCGCACCGTCTCGCGGTACCAACTGTGTAAGCTCATTCTGCTCAAGAACCGACGCGGCGCGGGCATAGCTCGCCCTCGCCTCGGCATTAATCGCTTGCACACCGGTCCACAGCGCGGTTGCCAGCGCGACACCCAAGATCAGCGTCGCGAACTGTAGTGGCTTTCGTCGCCAATGGGAGATGAGCGCCCAAAACGCGATGCCACTCATGCGACGATCTTGCCGCCGCGCAGAATGACCTTTCGATCAAGGCGATCTGCCAACCGGCTGGAGTGCGTGACCATTAAAAGGGCAAGTCCGGCACTTCTGGTCAGTAAGAGCATCAGGTCCAGCACGTTATCACCTGTCGCCTCGTCGAGGTTGCCCGTCGGTTCGTCGGCGAGCACCAGAGAGGGCTTCGCGGCAAGTGTCCGGCCAATGGCGACGCGTTGCTGTTGTCCACCGGACAACTGTTCCGGATAGCGCGTGAGGAGCAAGGATAAGCCAAGAGCCTCGACAAGCTGCTCTTGCCACAAGGGATCGTGGCGACCTGCGAGACGGGCGTGAAAGGATATATTGGATGCGACGTCCAGCGATGGGATGAGATTGAACTGCTGGAAAATCATGCCGACCTGATAGCGCCGGTAACCCGCCCGCTGTTTATCATCGAGGTTAGTCACATCCTTTCCGTTGAGGTTGATCGTCCCCGCGTCTGGGCGATCCAATCCGCCTGCCAGGTGCAAAAGCGTGCTTTTGCCGCTCCCAGACTCTCCAGTCAGCGCAACGCTTTCGCCCGATCGCAATTGAAAGTCGATGCCTTTCAGAACCTCGACCGGTCCCTCTGCCGAGGCGTAGTGCTTGGTGAGGCCAGAAATTAAAAGCATGGCGGTCCTGTGGTGGCGACGATCGTTAGATAGGGCGAAGTCGACGGCACCTCCAACGCTTGAACGATCTTTTTATGCAGATCGCGGTCCGATGCGACGGCGGCAGTACGGCCGGTAAAGGTCACGGCACGGACTGTCCCATGGCAGGGATTGAAGAACGCTCTGTTGTCGTGAAAGCAAATGCCGCCGCGTCAAGGGTCACCTGGCTGATCAAGATGATCGATCGTTACCCCCGTCCGACGGCGGAGATATGCACAAAAACGTCTGCGCCGCCGTGTTCCGGCGTGATGAAGCCAAAGCCTTTGTCATCCTTGAAAAAATTTGCCTGTACCTGTTGGCATTTTGGCCTCTCAAACCAACCTGATGGACAACAATTACCGCCCTTCGCTCCCGGTCAACGCCGTTCGCAGCGAGTCCGCCGACGAAATTCTATTATCGAAGGTCTTTCGACTGGTCGGCTGCCCACCGCCCGCTATTTCCCTTGATAAATCCTTCGTCCGATGACTGAGGAACAATTCGGGAGGAAATCGATGTCGCGTATGACCTTTGTATTGACGATAACTTTATTGGAGGCCCTAACCGGGTCATCCGGATGGGCTCAGTCGACAGGTAAGCCACTAGTAAATAAGGGCACACCGACACCGGATTGCAGCGCTCGCGTCAATGTCGATCGGAATGGCGAACTGCCAGGTTATACCGCGGACTGGGACGGCAAAAAGGTCTGCCTGCCATTCACACTGACCAACCAGCTCCTGCCACTCGGCATCGCCCCTGCGGATTTCTATATCAAAGATTTCTCGGATGGTCGAATTCGAGAGAAGTGGGCGGCGTGCAAAACCGACCCGGGATGTGCCGAAAAGATAATGACTGCTGCGAAAGCGTTTGCCAAGTTCGAGCCGCGCGACACCGGCACCGTCGATAAAAATGGCGTAATTGATTTCGACGGTCCTGTTGATCTGGCAAATATTCGTCGACCCGCTTACTTCGGCAAACCGCCTTATTCAGAGGCAATATCGAGCGCGGAGCCGCGCACATTCGTCGTGGAGTTCACGGTACCGCGTGACGGTTTCGAGCAGCAACACTTGAAGCTCAGCGGCGACATCAAGCTGCGTGGCTGGTATATGCGTGGCCACGGCGTGCCGGATGGCTCTGGCAAGGAGGTCCGGGCGCTCGTCATTATGAACAATGGCGGCGGCAGTGAGTTCACCGCGATCGACAACTCCGAGACGCCACCATTCACCGTCGATAAAACGAGCGGAGACTATACGCCCGCAAAGAGTGACGCGCGAACGGAGGAACCAGGCATCCGTTATTGGCGCGGCTTCCTCTCCGATCTGAATCAAGCCGGATTCGACGTGTTGATCGCGGACCGTCGCGGGAACGGGATTTCAGGCGGTCGAAATGGCTTCAATACCGCAGAACAAGCCAATGATATGTTCCGGGAACTTGATCAGCTCGAAAAAGGCAAGGGACTGCGTATCCTTGGACCTGACGGCAAGACGGTCGAGGGAGAAGCCGCAGCTACTCTCCTGCGAGACGGCGCATCATTCCGAAACATCCCTATCGTTGTCGGCGGCTATTCGCGCGGTTCTTACGCGACGCAGTGGTTCATGCATAAAAACTTCGTCGAGAACTGCAACTATGACCTCGCGAAGCCGACTTGCGCGAAAGCAGTCGGCCTGTCCAACATCAAGGGCGCAATCCTGTATGGCCCGAATTCCGCTGGGCTTGGGTATCGCCTGGCAGGGCACGATGCGGTCGAAGGCGCATTAAGGGTCGAGTTCAATACCACCTACTACGTCGACTCCATCGTGCCGGCCAACGTCGATAAATGGCCAGCACTTCAGATCATTAAGGGCACCTGGGACTATGTCGAAGGGCTTGAAGGTTCGTTCGACACCTACCAGCGCGCGAACGGTTTGAAGGATATCTCGGTTTTCCTAGGACCCCATATTTTGCAGACCCAGAACCCAGCGAACATGAAGTTCGCAGGCCAACGCATGGTCGCTTTTGCAACCGCGGCTGTGCTCGGACGGAAAGAAGTGCCCGGCTCGGTAAACCCGAAAGACCTCAAGGAGCTCGTGACTTCGGTTCCACATGAGTGGGAACTCTCAAGCAAGCCATAGTCAAGAGCGAAGATGCGAATAGGATGTTACCGTTGCGAATGCAATCGTCGCCGCGAGCCGCCACGAGGCGGCCTTTCTCACCGGCCTCTATCGGTATAGCGCGAAAGTTCGCATCACCAATGGCGTCAATTATTTACGGTTTCCTGATATGCTTGGATATCAATCCGGAGCCTACTCATGTCCAAGTCATGTGTCGAATGCCGTAATGGCAACGCCTTCAATCTTCCCTTCTCCATGGCCTTTCAGCCGATTGTCGATCTCCGCACCAATACCATTTTCGCGCACGAGGCGCTGGTACGTGGCCCGGCCGGCGAAGGTGCCGGCTCGGTTTTGTCGGCGGTGGACGCCTCAAACCGTTATGCGTTCGACCAGCAATGCCGGGTGAAGGCCATCGAGCTTGCAGCAGGGCTTTATTCTCCTGATGACGGTGTTGGCCTGTCGATCAACTTCATGCCGAATGCAGTCTACGAACCCCGTGCCTGCATTCGCTTGACGCTCGCGGCGGCGATGCGCACTCATTTTCCAATCCGAAACATTATTTTCGAGTTTACCGAGAGCGAGCAGCTGGACACCGCGCATCTGTTTAACATCCTGCGGACCTACCGCGACATGGGCTTTCGTACGGCGATCGACGACTTTGGTGCTGGCCACGCCGGTCTAGGTCTGCTGGCGGACTTCCAGCCGGATATCGCGAAGCTCGACATGGCATTAATCCGGGGGATCGATACGGATGATGCGCGCCAAAAAATTGTGAGACATACCGTCGCCATGCTTCACGATCTTGGCGTCACTCCACTTTGCGAGGGCATCGAAACGATCGGTGAGCTGCAGGCCCTGCAGGATCTTGGTGTCGATCTGATGCAGGGGTATTTCCTTGCTCGGCCGGCGTTTGAAAGTCTTGCGGCTCCCAACTTTACCCTGAAGGCTGCCTGAAGCCTGCAAAAAAAGGCCCATCACTCCTCAAGGCGCGCGACATAATACGGGTTGATGATGGTAGAAGCATCCACGCGGTCGAGCAAATATAGCGCTTGGTTCGTCGGCGAAAAGCGACGAGCTCGTAACGTCGTCCTCAGTGAGGTTCCGGCACACCAGGTGCCGGACGATTTCCTCGACCTGCGGCTCGGTCATCTCTCCCGGCAGTTCCCAACGATTTTTCAAGCGAGGCCTCGTACTTCATCAGCGTCCATTTCGACACGCAGCAATCCTGCTTGGAGGGGTTATGGCATAAAAAAAGGCCGCGTATGCCGGCCTTCTTTCGTCATTGAAACTCGTCAGCGCTCAGTGGCTGTTCTTGTGGCTCTGTTTACCGCTGTTCACGTGCTGTTCGTGCGAGCCGCCCTGTGTTCCCTTGCCCGACGTATTCGCTCTGCCGGAGGCCTGCTGTTCGCTCTTCGAAGACGCCTGTTTGGTATCGGCGTTCTTGTGGCTCTGCTGACCTGCTTTGACGTGCTGCTCGTGGGATCCGCCCTGATTGGCCATGGTGTTTCTCCTTGAGTTTTTACGGCGGCCGTGATCGACCGCTCTTCCCCAACAGCCAGCCTATCGAGTCGTTCCCAAAGATTCCCAGGCGTCGACTTCCCAGATCTAGCCCGTGCCGTTATAGAGGCCCGCTTGTCGATTTCTGAGTTGGCGTCCGATTGCATGTGAGGCGGGACCGTATTTGACACGATCGCCGTTTCGGTTTGCGGTGGGAGCGGCGCCGATGTCGTTTCCGCACTTGCGACAGAGGCAATAGTTGACCTTATCGATCCAGTGTATCTGGCCCCGCCGGTTCACCGATAGCATAGCTCAGCGTGAGTAGAGATCGTACATTTTACGAAGTCGTCGAGGCCGCCGAGACTGTCGCTCGCGTTTTTTTCGCCTACTTTACGACCCATCGCTTGCCGGACCAGGCTTGCGGTTGATTCCCGTTCCAGGTGACCCGGTAGGAGCCGGATCGGTTTCATTGCCTCGGAGCAACACGGTCAACGCAATAACGACGAGAATGACGGTGACGATTACGCCTGCGATGCTTTTCGCCCGGCTCTTGTTAGCCTTCGGTCGCCCTTGAAGCTGGTACTCGGTCGCTTTGTCTTTCGCGCTCAAGGGATCAGGTATTTTTGCCATTTGCCATCCATATCTCTTGCCGATCATAAACCTCCGCACCGTCGTCTTGTTCCGCTTGTCGAAGGCTTGGAGGACAAAGATTTCCCGGTGGCCAAAGCCGATGGAACTTAGACGTCGAAGAGATGTTCATGTGGCTTCTGGACATCGAAACGGCGCCGACCGGTCGAACGAAGACAGCGAGATTGGGAGAGACCCGTGGCGAGAGTCAGGAACACGGAGCAGGCTCCGACGGCTTCGACAACGGACGCGAGACAGGGTCGCACCGGAAGACCCGTACTCACTGTCCTGATCTGCGGCCTTATCTTAGCTTTCGTCGCATGGGGCGCCGCCGAATGGTGGGGAGAAGCCACCGATGCCCCGCCAGAGCAGACAGCGAAGCCACCTGCCGGCGACAACAACCCGGCAGCGATGAATAGCTCCACCACTTCCGCAGGCGGTACCGCTCCGACTGACAGCACTCCTCACGCGAGTGGCGGAAGCGGCAACCAGAATCCGGTGAACCGAACCGTCCGGGAACACGGTGACCAAGCCTTGACGGTGTTCGACTGATGTCGCCGTGGAATTTAACCATCCTTATAATCGTTGGCGCCGTCGGATTGATGGTCTTGATGAAGCTGTTCTTCAACCGGAAAGGCGGCCGGGATGAGAGCACGTCCAATCGGCTCATGCAGCTCCGCGTCTTCATTCAAGCCGTCGTCGTCGGCGGAATACTTCTGGTTCTCTGGCTGATGGGCGGCGGAAGACCGAACTAAAACGAACCGTTTCTCCATTATCCAGCTTCCCGAGTTCAGTTTGATGACAATTGCCGACTTGCGTGAATGTCCGTGGTTCGCGCACACGGCCGCGCACCGCCTCTGGAAGGAATGGTGGCGGGACGAGCGCACCTTCGCGCACGTGAGGGCGAAGGTCGAGGCCAGCGTGGCGGGTGGCCCCTTCCCTTTCACGCTGATCGCCCAAGAACAGGGAACATTCATCGGCACCGTCTCAGTGGTCGAGAGCAACATGGAGCCCCGCCGCGATCTGTCTCCCTGGCTTTCTGGTCTGTGGGTCGACGAGTCATACCGGGGACGCGGATGGGGAAGCGCGCTCCTGAAGGCTGCGATCGGAAAAGCGCGTGCAAATGGACGTCCAGATATCTATCTGACCTCGAAGGCAGACCGGCGGCGCTTCTATGGAACACGAGGCTGGCGCAGTATCTGCGAAGTGGCGGGCGATATTGAGGTAATGCGCTACAGTTTTGACCCCAGCGACAATCACCCCCACGACACGGAGTGCGTCGCGTTGCTCGACCCCGACTTCCGATGAACGAGGCAAGATTGATGTCCAAAGATGGCCCTTCCTCTCCGACCCAGATCCGCCCCGCCACCGCGGCCGACGTCCGTGCACTCGGCGGCTTCGGCGCGCGCTTGACCGCGCTCCATCATGAATTCGACCCGCGAAGGTTTATTGCTCCCACACCTGGCACCCCCGCCGCATACGCCGCGTTCCTGCGAAGCCAGATCGGCCGTCCGGAGACCGTCCTCCTTGTCGCACTGACAGAGGATAATCTGTCTGGATACGTGTGGGCAGGAGTTGAGGGCACCGACTACATGTCGCTTCGCGGCCCGGCAGGCGTCGTCTACGATCTGTTCGTGGATCCTGCCAGGAGACGGAACGGGATCGGACGGCTGCTTCTGCGCGCGGGGTTGACCTTGCTAGAGCAGATGGGCGCGGAACGAGTGGTGCTCTCTACGGCGCATCGAAACGAGGCTGCACAGGCGCTGTTCACCTCCCTGGGGTTCAGGCCGACAATGATCGAAATGACACGCGAGAGCGGCACGCCGACGTGACAGGCTGGCACCACCCGTGCTTCGATCACATGCCATCCAGCGCTCGGCGCAGAGACTGTTGGACCTCGAAGTCCTGCAGCCTGACCGCGTCCATGACAAGACGCATCTGCTCCCTTAGTGTGTGCAATTGGTCCACCAGGTCGACCACGATGTCGACGCCCGCATCGTTGACGCCCATGTTCCTCACGAGGTCCAAGATCAGTCGGCCGCGGGCGACGTCGACATCTCCGAAGGCGATCGCTGCGTGGTTTTCAGGGATGATCCACCTCTCCTCGACCCATAGGTCGAGGGTGGTCGTCTCGATTTCCAGAACACGGCAGAATTCGAGTTCGTCCATCAGTTCCTCCTAAGCCCGCCGGGGATTGAAGTTCCGACCGCCTTCCCATCCGCGCATGAACTCCTCCAACTGGGGATCCGGGGAGCTCGGCAGCACGATCTTCAGTGTCACGAACTGGTCGCCGTGCCCGCCGTGGCGGTTGGGAAAGCCTTTGCCGGACAGGCGAAGGATCCTGCCTGTGCTCGTGTTGGCCGGCACTGTGACGGAGACGGCACCGGATAGCGTCGGAACTTCGATCTTACCGCCGAGGACGGCCTCCCTAACCGAGATCGGGACCTCGATCTGCACGTTATCACCATCTCTCACGAACTGCCTGTGCGGCAGGATCTGTATCTCGACCAACGCGTCGCCGTCCGGTCCTCCGTTGAAGCCGGGGCTGCCCTTCCCCCGAAGGCGCAGGACCTGTCCGTCCCGCACGCCTGGCGGGATGCGCAGCTCCAGCGTCGATCCGCCTGGGAGCGTGACGGTCTTCGGCCCCCCGTTCGCGGCGTCTAGAAGCGATATCTCGAGCTTGAACTGCAGGTCGTCCCCGCGCACCGTCTGCTGCCGCCGGCCGCGTGCCCCGGAGAAGAAACTGGAGAACAGATCGTCGCCGTCGCCGAAGTCCGCGAAGCCTCCGGAATTCCGGTACCGGCCGCTGGCATCTCTGCCCTGCGCGTACTCTCGGTAGTACTTGCGCGGAGCCTGCTCGACCCCGTTCTCGTCGATCTCGCCTCGATCGAACTTCGCTCGCTTATCTTCGTCCTCCAGGATTGCATACGCGGCGGAGACGGACTTGAACTTCTGTTCCGCCGAACTGTCACCCGGATTGAGATCGGGGTGGTACTTTTTGGCGAGCTTGCGGTAGACGGATTGGATTTCCTTCTGTGAAGCGTCCTTTTTGACGCCCAAGGTTTCGTACGGGCTGGCCATGGTCATCTCGCGTGGCTGGTATCTCCATCAGATAGTGCACGTGAATAGCGCTGCAAGACGATGAAGCGCCTCCGCAGGACGTTAGGAGGCACCGACTGTGCCGTTAGTTCGCTAGGCCGGGCATCGGAACCGGATGTCCATCGGGTCCACCACGGACGGACTTCTGGTGGAAACGCTCCAGCGGCTGCTGAAGGATCGGGTGGTGCGACATAGGCCGCATAGTCCATTTGCCAGAAACTGCCCCGGATGGCTTCCATGGCGAGCTCGAGCTGTGCGGCCCGTTCTACAAGATCGGCTTCCGGTTGCTTCTGCCGCGTGATCTCCTCGATTTGAGAGATAAACCTCGCCACCCCACCATCTGCATCTCTCATCGCCGCAACATGAATGCGGACCTGGACGACTCGTCAGGGTGGACGTACCGCTTCTCGACCGCACAGCCGTCACGTTTTCCCGCCAGCACCTCATCGAACAACGCTAAATCGGCCCCGATGTCTTCGGGATGGTTGAAGTCCGCGAACGCGACGCCGACGAGTTCCGGAAGGGATCTTCCTGTCATGCAAGCGAACACGGCGTTTCCGCGGATGATCCTGCTTCGAGGTCAACCATTGCGACCGCTCGGAGCATTCTGGAAAGCGAAATCGAACAGCGCCAGTCGCGCCTCGGGAGTGTCCGCACCGGGATATCGAGTGTCGTCCATGAGGTCTCCTATCTGATCCTTGAATGTTCCTGCGACGGTGTTGTTTCAATGAAGATGTATCGACTAACCGACGGTGTAATTTATATTCTTACAGCAGCACTTGAAGAGGCCCCTGCCGACTCGATTACATTTGGCATGGCTGACGTTTCTGCGCCCAAGTTGCCCATAACACACCCCGACAGACATCTAAGCTGCCAGGAGGCTATCGATACCGCGTTCCACGCGCTGGCCTCGCAGACGGAGGATGCCGGATGGAGGAAGGAAGAGGTGGCGGCGGCTCTCGTCGATCTCGCTGACTGTCACATGCTGTCCAAGGCCGCTGTCATGGATTCTGAAAGCCTCATCTTCGACGCGGCCCTCAGGGATGCCATCAGGAAGCTATAAATGTCGAAGGCTCGGCGTTGCCATCGAGTTCCCGTTCCTCCTCGATTGCAGATAATGACAAGGTGCGTGAGATCACTCGTCGCTACCTACAGTCATCACTCGGATCGATCGGTGTTGTCTAGGGTCGGCTGACGGGAAAATCGATGATCTCCGCCGAGGGGTTCGTGAGTGCGATCGAGATCACGCCGACCAGTTCTGCCGCCGTAAACGGTTTTTGAAGCCGCAGATACTGCTTAATCTCGTCAGGAACCTCGGCGTACCCCGTTGCCACGATGATCGGCAGATGGGGGACCTTGACCCGGACGGCTGCCGCAAGCTGCGCTCCCGACATCCCTGGCATTGCGTAGTCGGTGACGACACAGGAGATGTCCTTATGCCGACGGATAAGTTCGAGGGCCTCCACCGCCGAGGTCGCCGCGCGGACAACCGCCCCCGCCTCCTGCAGGATCGCTTCGGTGTTGATCAGGATGAGCGGCTCGTCGTCGACAACCAGTATCACTTTGTCCTTCAATGCGTCGGGCTCGGGAATTGTTCTCGCGACCTCCGGTAGGACAGGGGGAGCGGACGGTTCAGCGAGCGGCAGCCAGATGTCTACCCGTGTGCCCTCGCCCCTCCGGCTCGTGATATCGAGCGTGCCGCCAGATTGTTCGGCGAAACCGCTCACCATTGCGAGGCCCAACCCCGTACCGCGACCGACGCCTTTCGTGGTGAAGAACGGCTCCTGTGCCCTGGTAAGGGTCGCCTCGTCCATTCCTTCACCCGTGTCGATGACGCTTAGGCAGCAGAAACGCCCTTCTGGAAGTTTGGCGGGACGCGGTTTGTCCCCCTCCGAAACGATCCTGATGACACCCTCCTCCATGGCGTCACGGGCGTTGACCGCTAGATTGAGCAAGGCCATTTCGAGCTGGTGCGGGTCTGCCTGTATCCGCGGTAGCCCGGAAGGCAGCTCGACCAGAAGCGACACGCGCGGCCCGAGCGACCGTTCCAGCATATCCTGCATTCCCGCCACCAGAGCATGCAGGTCCACCGCCTGCGGGTTAAGGCTCTGTCGCCGCGCAAACGAAAGCATCCGCTGGGTCAGAGCGCTTCCGCGCCGCGCCCCCTCCAGGGCGTTGTCGATCAGCCGCACCGCCCGCTCGTCTGGCTGAACGCGTTTGTGGACCATTTCGAGGCTTCCGAGAATGACCGCCAGAATGTTGTTGAAGTCATGCGCGATACCGCCCGTTAGCTGCCCCACGGCTTCCATCTTCTGGGCCTGCCGCAACGCCTCTTCCGCCTTCCGCCGCGCGGTGACGTCGACAAGTCCGCCGACAGCGCGCACGAAACGGCCCTCTTCGTCCCGCTCGACCTGCGATGTCGAGAGGACGTCGATGAATTCGCCGTCGCGGGTAACGAGTCTGTATTCCCGGTCCCGCAGTTCCCCAAGCTCCGGGAGTTTCTTCCAATCCGCTATTCTCCGCCGGGCAGACTCCTCGGTCATAAAGTTGATAAGCGGCCTTCCGATGACCGATTCCCTGTCGTAATGCAGGAGCGACAGCCATGCGTCGCTCACGTCCTCGATCCTGCCTTCGGTGTCCAGCGAGTGGAGGGGCAGCGGCGTGCGGCGGTACAGTGACCGGAACTGCTCCTCGCTTCGCCGTAAAGCCAGCGATTCCTTGCTGGCGAGTGCGGCGAAGCGCCTGTCGAACATGGCCGCGACGATGGCGGCGAGGAGGATCAGGAAGGTGATCGCCGCAATCGACATCGCAAGCGTTCCCTGATCGACGCTCGCCATTCCGTCGCCGCCATCCATGCTTTCGTGCATCCCAAACGAGGCGGCCCGCATCCCCGCAAAATGCATTCCCGAAATCGCCAGACCCATGGCCAGTGCAGAAAGTCCCTTCTGCAGGAAACTGCCACCGCGAAACGCAAGCCAGAGCGCGGCGATCGCCGCCCCCATCGCAATGAACACGGAAACCGCCACCCACGTCGCTTGGTAAGACAATGTCGCGTGCATGCGCATCGCCGCCATGCCGATATAGTGCATGGCGAGAACGCCCGCCCCCATGACCAGACCGCTGAGGACAAGCGCGATCGGCCCGGCAGTCGGTCGCGAGACCACCGCAAAGCCACCGCCGGTTACCAGGACGGCTATCAACAGAGAGGATACGGTGAGGTAGGGATCATACGAGACCGCAATGTCCGGAACGACGTAGGCGAGCATCGCCACGAAGTGCATCGACCAGATCCCGCCGCCCATACATATCGCAGCGGTGGCCAGCCAGGCATATGCGCCAAGCCGCGTTGAAGCGAGGCCAATCCGGGCAGCGATATCGAGAGCAGTGTAGGAGGCGGCGACGGCGATCAACACCGCCAGGGCCACCAGGATTCCGTCGTGGGTTCCAGCTATCGTGTTTATCATCCTGCCACCCGGTTCACCTTTCCGCTACTGTCGAACAGGACCTTCTGCTATGTCAATGCGCCCGGAAGCCCTTGGGATCGGGCTTAATCCCGCAACACCCTCGACACTCGCTGCGTTGAACTTGAAAGAACAGGTGGCGTTCCTCTCCACCCGCGGCAATTGGACTTCAGTCTGGCGAGCTCCGGTCGGGGCGCAGCGGAAAGAGTATTGGGAACACCTCTTCCGGTTTGCCATGAGCATCACGCGCGAAGCAGAGGAGGGCGGGTCGGTCCCTGATAACGACGCAGGCGCCTTCGCTCCGGATCAAGCCATTGCCTTCGAGAACATGTAGCGCGGTTGTCACGCTCGGTCTGCGAACTGCAAGCACCAAACCGAGGAAGTCGTGCGTAATGTAAAGCTCGTCCCCGCGCAGCCGATCATGACACATGAGTAGCCAGCGACCCGGCCGGGCACCGGGTGATGAACCGCGTTCGAGAGCACCGTATAGGACACCTGGGCTTGTGCGCCGACCGACTGTGCAATGCCAAAACCGCGGGCAGTTCGGCGTCAGGGACCACAGACCTTCTACCGCCATTCGGTACCCATGCCCGCGGCCTTGCATGACGATTTCGTGGTAGGTAATGGAAGACCCCGCGGCGGGAGGGGTCGGGCCGGAACCCTTGGAGCCGAACATTCCCGCTTCCGCCCTGTGTCCTGCGGGACACCGAAACGACGAAGGTGAGACCGTCCTCGAGCAAATAAATACAGTCAATCGCGCGTCCCGGGGCCCCGATCATGAAACCTTTCGGCATCTCGACCCGCTCGGTACACGCCATCGTCAAGGCAAGTTCGCTTGAGGTATGCGACATAAGAGCTCGTTGCGAAACGGAGAAAACGAAGGCCTTTAGTCCATTCCTCTTGCTTTGGGGCAAAAGGAGTTAGCTCGCAGCTGTCCGCGCCCTTGGCGTCTGCGAACGATGACATGACACTAGAAGGGTGGGCTGGCTTTGCCCCTCCGTATGCTACCGTACATTTAAAACCGGGGTCGGATATAGCGCTGTCGGAACCAGCCCAAAGTTAGACGGCCGCCATCTTCCGTAGCTGGGCCGTGAGCTTTTCGTGCTGGTATGGCTTGCTGAAAAACACACTGTGCGGGGGAAGGTCTATATCAGCCAGCCGGAAATAGCCGGAGGTCACAATGATCTGGATCGGAGGCCACCGATCTTGGACGGACGCCGCGAGCTTCAGTCCGTCCATACTGCCCGGCATGTCGACATCGGTGAACACAATGCGGATGTCGCTGCGGGTTTCGAGAATGCGGATCGCTTCGTCGGCACCCCACGCCTGGACGACGTCAAATCCTGCGTCCTCCACGAGGTCTGCTGCCATCATACGCTGGAGCGGCTCATCCTCGACGACGAGGACGACCGGCATGCGGGGTGGAGCTGATTGTCCCATATTGATCTCAGTTCGCCTGTTGTAGTTGCTGCAGGGACGCCGACATCTTCGCCGAAAACCCAGGCGGCTCATAACTGACTGTAACGGCTCCTGTTCCAATCAAGCCCATCTGGATCAGTTTTGTCCCGAAACCGCGGCTTGTTGGAAGCTTTGGTGGGGGGCCTCCCGTTTCCGACCAGGAGAAACGTAACATCGGCTCTGTCCCCGACCCGTCGACTACCCATTTGGCGCTGACAATACCTTCCGGTACGGAGAATGCTCCGTATTTTAGGGCGTTGGTCCCGAGCTCATGGAGAAGAAGCCCCAGAGACAGCGCTCCGCGCGAGCCGAGCATGACCGGAGGCCCCTCAGCCAGAAGCCTCCCCTCCATCCCGAGCGTTTCGCCGAGGCTGGCGACGATAGCTCCGAACGGCGCGCCCACCTGCTCGTTGAGCAGGATATCATGCGCCTTGCTGAGGGCGAAGAGACGTTGCTGGAACGCGGTCACATGCTGGCGCTCGGTCACCGGCCGTAGCGTCTGGGTGGCGATCGCCTGTACCATCGCAAAGGAATTCTTCAGGCGATGGCCAATTTCCCTGTTCATCAGGGCCTGCTCGGCCTCTGCGTTGCGCCGTGCTATGGCACTTTGAACACGGTCGCCGAAGTTCCGCACAAAGTTCAGTTCGTCGTCTGTCCATTTTCGCGGCTCGTCGAAGTGAACAAAAGCCATCAGATTGAAACGGCCATGGTCAAGGATCGGCACGAGAACGATTGCTTTCGCGCCGAGGCCGATGAGCCGCTCGGCACGGTCCGCCAGTCGGAGATCGGCTCCGACGTCAGATATCGCCACCGTCTTGCCCGCGTTCACATCGCCGATGATCGCACCGTAATCGCGGAAGAAGTGCCTTCCAGCGACGCTGGGGTAGCCCGGCGCGTGCCAATCGGGATGGATGACGATGGACTCGGAGGCGTAGTCGACGATGCCGAAGCCCGCGCGGACGGCGTCGAGGGCCTTTCCCATAAGATCGGAAGCGGCAACGGTCATGTCCTCTATGGCGTCGAGTTCGCGGAGACGGTCGCCGAGGTCTAGAAGTGCCTGGACGCGAAGAACTGAGCGCTTCTGGAAGGTAACGTCCTGAGCCGTCCCGCGCATCGTGACGGGTCTGCCGCGTTCGTCCCGGTCAAATGTCGCCTGGCGGCTTACCCACCTGATACCACGGAGGGGTGTCTTGATCCTGTATTCCACGTCCGTCAGAGCGGACCCATCGGCGCGCGTCGCATCGGTGGATTGGATGCCTTGGTCGATCGCCATGGCTTCGAATGTGGAAGTGGGATAGGTGCTGGCGACCGGTACGTCGAAGATACGACAGAATTCCGGGGATGTGGAAACAGTCCCCGTAGCAATGTCTATCTCGAACGTTCCGATGCGACCCGCCTCCTGGGCAGCCATATTGCGGTGGGCATCAGCCCTGATGTTGGCGGCGACGCCCTTCTGTCGCTTGAAAAGCTCATCCTTGCGATGGGAAAGGCGTCGGGCTTCCAGGTGCACGATCACCTGTCGGGCGAGGGCGGTTAGAATTCTTCGTTGCGACGCGTCGAGGCCTTCTGGACGCGGTACGGTGTCGATGACGCAAAGGGTGCCAATCGCGATGCCTTCAGGGGAGACGAGCGGCGCGCCGGCGTAGAAGCGGATATGTGGATCATCGGTGACGAGGGTGTTGTTCCGGGTCCGGACGTCGAGCGCCAGATCGGGAATGATGAGGAGATCGGGGCTGGACAGCGAGTGGGCGCAAACCGACTGATCGAGGGGGGTCTCGCACGCCTCGAAGCCTATTCTGGCTTTGAACCACTGCCGGTCGTCCTCAACGAGGCTGACGAGGGAAACCGGAGTGCGGCACGCCTCGGACGCGATAAGGACGATATCGTCGAATTCCGGTTCCGCCGGCGTATTCAGTACGTTGTACGCTTCCAGCAACTCGAGGCGACGATCAAGGACTTGGTTGTCGGTAAAAGGTTCTTGCGTCACGTATCTCTCAGGTAAAGCGTTTATAGCGGCCCGATCTATCCGTTTATTATCCGACCGGATAGATACTTAGCCAAAAGCGGGCGGATGGCAATCAGTGGCTTTCAAGGACTTCGCCAACGGCCCCCTCTAAGAACCTTTAAACCCGGCAAGTGAGGAAAGGAGCTCACGCTCCGAATAAGGCTTGCCGATGAAACCTACCGGGCTCCACTGTCGCGCCCGCTCCCGCGTGACCTCGTCGAGGTTTCCGGAAACAAAAAGAGACGGAATATCCCATCGTTTTCTCAGTTCTCCGGCCGTCTCCACCCCATTTGATCCACGGGCGAGATTTATGTCCATGATGGCGACGTCGACCGCGCCATGTTGCTGCTCGGCGAGTGTGATGGCCTGTGCCATATCGGACGCTTGGCCGACGACGGTGAACCCGGCCTCGAGAAGCATGTCCTCCAGATCGAGCGCGAGTAGCATTTCGTCTTCGACGATCATGATCCTGAGCGGCATCACGCCTCCGTCGCCGGAAATCTAAGAACGGAGACATGGCCATCGCCATTGTCACCGCCGGTGAAAACGCCCCCTAGCTGCGCCGACATCGTGGTAATCAACTTCAGGCCCAGCTCGCTTATTTGAGAACGCTTCTCTCCTGAAACCGCGAAAAGAAGTTCGACCTCACTATCGCCTACGTTGTTCAGCGCCAGTCTCGCGGTACCGGAGCCACTCCGCAGCCAGTTCGTGAGGAGTTCGTTCACGATCACCGAGAGCGGTATCGCCCGCTCGGGAGGAAACTCCATCTCGTCCACGTGAACGCTCAACCTGTCAGCCTGGATGTCGCCAACGATGTCGACACAGAGCTTACCAAGATGCGCTGCCATGTCGACGCCAAGCGCGTTTCCGCTCCGATAAAGGCGCTCGTGAACCGAAACAATAGCCTGGACGCGAGCGATCGCCTCTTCGAACGCGCTTGCGGTTACCGGAAAATGCAGGCGTCGCGCCTGCAGGCGCAGTGTGCTGATCACGAGCTGGAGGCTATTCTTGACCCGGTGATTGACCTCCGCAAGAAGAAGCTCCTGCTGCCTGAGCGCGGCCGCCAGGTCGGCTTCCCTTTGTCGGTCCGTCGTAACATCCATCAGCACGCCGATCATCCTGACCTTCCCGCTGGCCGAGCGAAGCACCTCGCCGCGCGAAGACACGTGTCTTGTGTCTCCCGTCGGGAGCTGGATGCGATAATCGAAGTTTATCACTGTTTGGTCGGGAAATTCCGCGATGTCGCGCATCGCTTTCATGACCGCGGGCAGATCGTCCGGATGCATCCGGGCGAAGAAAGGGGCCGCAACCGGGCCACCTTCGCCAGGAGGAAAGCCGAAAAGATCGTCGACAGCGTGGCTCCTGCGCCATGTGTCCGTTTCCGGCTCGTATTCCCAAGATGCCAGATCGGCTGCGTGGAGCGCCACACGCAGTCTTGCATCGGCTTCGCGGTTTCGCAGCACGCTTTCCGTCACGTCCATCGGATTCTGGATGATGAAGGCGACCTTGCCGTCGTCGCCGAGAACAGGCGTGTGGATCGGCGTCCAGAACTTTTGGGAAAAGCCGCCGCCAATCCGCGGTATGTCATACTGGATCACCGCCATCTCGTGGGGCCTTCCCGTCTCGAGCACGTGCCGGAGCGAGACCTCTAGCGGGCCCTGCTCCACCGTCCCGGCCTCGTCGGGATTTTCGGGAAACGCTTGGAGGATGTGACGGCCAACGATGTCGTCGCGCGTGCGCGACGTGAGCGTCAGATAGCTGTCGCTTGCTCCGACAATGTGGAGGTCTGGCCCGAGCACGAGATAGGGCTGGGGCATTCCGCTAAGGATGGCCGCGAAGTCAGTGGCATAATTGAACATGCGCTGATTGTTCCTGCACTTTGCTGGTCGCCGGAGCAGGAATACCACGTCATCCGGTACGATATCCATTTGTCACATAGGGCGGTGGCGCGCCATGGGCAAGCCTGTCTCCCGCGCCCGCCTCCCGCGGATTACAGCAGCCGTGGAACTAGCGAGCGGCCACGCTGTTTCTTTCCGACGCAGCAACTGGGACAATCTTTTTGGCCGAGCTCGAAATCCATGAAGAAACCTCGCCACGGCCGGAAGTCAGGCTCGTGACCGACGAACTCGACTACAGGCTCCGCCAGCAACGGATTGCAGCGGAGTTCGGCTATTTCGCGCTCAAGAGCGAGGATCTTGGCGATCTCCTTCAGGAGGCGACCAGGCTCGCCGCAGCAGGTGTCGACGTCGCTCACGCGAAATACCTCCAGCACATCGGGAGCGGCGCGGGGTTCATCGTCGCCGCGGGCGTGGGCTGGAAACCGGGGGTGGTCGGGCAGGCCACCGTGGGCGACGACATGGAAAGTCCCGCGGGCTATGCATATCATACCGGAAAGGCGGTGATCTCGAACCACCTGGCAAACGAGGAAAGGTTTCGGACACCGACGTTGCTGGTCGAACACGGCATCAGACGCGCCCTCAACGTAATCATCCAGACCGACCGCGCACGTTACGGCGTACTCGAAGTCGACACTCCGAGCGAAGGGCATTTCGACGAGGCGGACGTCGCGTTTCTCGAAAGCTTCGCCTCGATCCTCGGCGTTGCCATTCAACGCGAAGAACGCGACGAGGCTGTGCGGGAAGCTTTAAAGCATCAAGAGGTCTTGACGCTGGAGGCCAGTCATCGCGTGAAGAACTCGCTCAGCGTCGTCGCCGGCCTTTTGTCGATCCAGGCCCGCATGTCGGCGGATGCGGGTGTCACGCAGGCTCTGAGAGATGCCGGACGCCGCGTTCAGACGGTTGCCGCGGTCCATGACAGGCTCTGGAGAACCAGCGCGGCGAAGTCCGTCAATGCGAATGATTTCCTGAAAGAACTCTGCGAGCAGCTCGCCGCGTCAACCGATGGGATCGAGATTTGCTGTCGTGGCGTTGACCTGGCCATCCGCACGGACCAGGCGGTCACAATAAGCCTCCTCGTGAACGAGCTTGTTACCAATGCAATCAAGTACGCGTTTCCAGATCAGCGCGGAACCGTGACCGTCTCTTTGGATGCGGTAGACGCCGGCATTCTCCGCTTGACGGTCGAGGATAGAGGTAAGGGGCTGCCGGAGAATTTCGACGCGAGCGGCACGAAAAGCCTCGGTGTCAAGCTAATCACCTCGCTCAGCAAGCAGCTCGGCGGGGAGCCGGAATGGGTCTTAATTTCACCGGGAACGCGTTTTTCGGTGACCGTTATTCCAGCCGTCGAAGAATGAGGGCGAACCCGCGAGAAACCTACCAGGTCGCGGTACTTTTATGACAGCACCGCGATCTCCTCCACAGTTCGGTGCGACTTCTAAAGGCTCGCTCTCAAACGGCGAGCCTTTCCGTTTCCCGTCCTTCTTCAAAAAAGTAGTGGCGTCGCGGCGTTCGCCTTTTTCTTAGCCCACAGCAACGTCGTGCGATCCATGACAATCGGCTCTGGCGGAAACGTCCGGTTCTGAAAAATTCATTGCCTCTCGAAACTGCCATGCACCCATCTTTCGTAGTCGTCGCGGTAAAGCAGGACGGGCATTCGCTTGTGACGGGCGCGATTGCCTCGTTCGCATCGGTCATCACCCCGGAGTATATAGGCCCCATTCGTCGCTGACCCGCCAAAGCCCGACCACGCGAAAATCGGATCGTCGCGATGGGAAACTACGTCCTCGTCATGCGTCCTTTCGGGCCTTCTGCTTCGGCGAAACCCGTCAGCGGAATGATGCAGCGGCCCTGCGGTTTCCGCGCGAGGCCGACCCACATCCTTCCGGCCAGTTAGCTTGAGTTCCGGCTTAATGTCCTTGAGCCGCAACGGGAAGACCCACGTCAATGACCTCAGCTACCGTTGCCCGCCCGCTTCCGTGACGACCATCCCCGGGGTGCCAGGGTAAGCCCAGGGTGGAGACCTTTTCGTTTCCGGAAGGCATCCCGACAAGATCGACGTGCGAGCGATCGCCGAATTCGTGCGGCATCCCGCGGCCATGAGCCTGTGGCGACGGACAGTCTGTCCAAGACGATGCCATCGGCCGCCGCCTATGCGGACCTAGCAAGCGGCCTGCTTGCAGTCACCATGTCCACGGAAGTGCCTACCATCCTGATGTGGTTTCGCGCCGAACACCTAAAGGTCCTCGAATGGGCTGGAAACCCGCACAAGGACGTACCGGCCGACCCGACGGCGGTGCTCCATCCAAGAAAGTCCTTCGAAGAATGGAGGGAGACGGTGAGACGACACTCCCGCGCATGGAGCCATGCTGAAGTCGGCGCTGCGTCGCGTATTGTCCGGCTGATGCTGGAACAGCGCAACAACCGTCGCTTTCGTCTTCTGAACGAGGAACTGACAACGACAGTGAGGGAGAACGAAAGCCTGTTGCGGCAGAAGGACTTTCTCTTGAAGGAAGTGAACCATCGGGTTCAGAATTCCCTTCAGCTTGTGGCTGCGTTTCTTCGTTTACAGTCAAAGTCATCCGGGGATGAGGCACTCAAACTTCAGCTTGCCGAGGCCGACCGCAGGCTAAACGCCGTCGCTCTCTTGCATAGACGGCTTTATGCCGATGACAGATCGAGGTGATCGATCTGTCGCGCTATCTGGAAGATCTCGTCAAAGAAATGCAGACGACCATGGACGCGGAATGGGGCCGCCACCTCGAACTCGACCTCGCGCCCATCGATCTCGACCGACCGGGCGGTAAATGTCGGCCTGATCCTGACCGAACTGGTCATCAACACGCAGAAATTCGCCTATGGCGGGCGTCCAGGTGCGCTGGCCATCCAGCTCGAGCAGTACCGCGGCAAGATAAGGCTTATTGTTTCCGACAAAGGAAATGAAAAGCCGTCGGAAGGTCGTGTCGGTTTCGGCGCGAAGATGCTTACTGCGCTCGTAGACCGCTTGAAGGGTCACCTCGACGAAGAAGACAACCGGCCAGGGCTTCGAACGACCGTCACTGTGCCAATCGAGGCTGGGTCGGCGTAGTCGGAGACAATCTTTCGCCGTTGGGATAGGAGGTCCAGGCTGAAGGCTGAGGGCTGCTGCCTCCTTCTCGATCACATAAATGACGGACAGACGGTCCGCGCCCTTCGTGACGAGCTCATTGACCAGCGCCGCGTCGCGGGGCTACATCTCCACCAGATCTTTCGACTGTCCGACATCTCCTCCTCCTTCTTGGCACCATTCATCCGTGCCGTCTCAAGGACGCGGTAGCCACATCTTCCGCTAGAACGAGGCTGGCTGGTGGTTCGACGTCGAAGTCGCCTGCGACGACTGCCGAGATGTAGGCAAGCGCGTTCTTCATTCCGTTTACGGTGTAGGGTTTTTCAATGGCGCCGAGCGCCCCGGCGAAATTGTCCGGGATGCGCTTGATGTTACCGCTGACGAATACGAACGGAACACCCACGGCAGCCAAATCGCGGCCGACGTCGATTCCCGTCGGTCCATCCTGGAGATGGATGTCGACGAACGCGAAATCGGGTCTGTTCTCCTGCAAGTACTTACGGGCCTGTGTCTGGCTTACAGCCATGCCGACGACCTGATGTCCAGCCATCTCGACTTCGCTCTCCAGTTCCATGGCGAGCAGCATCTCGTCTTCGACAATCATCACGTTCAATGTGCATTCTCCTGTGCGGCGTCTACCAGCAGGGTCACGTCGACCGTAGTCCTGTGCCCGTCCACCTGCTTCTCAATTTTTGCCTCGACCTGCCTTGCAGACGTCTCGAGGAGGATGCGCCCGACCTCCGCGCTTTCCTTATCGACCTCGACCGGGATCGACGTGTCCTCTACGCGGATCAGGAAGTGACCGTTGAGCCGCTTGACGACGACGTGGATGTCGCCTCCGCCGTCGCTCAGCCCGCGACGAACGGCATCGCCGACGAGTTCGTTGACGATAAGCGAGAGAGGCGTCGCCTTGACGGCCGGCACGTAGACAGGATGCAGGTCGAGGGTCAGCCGGATGTCGTCGCGCCCAACGGCACCTACGAGATCCGTCACCATCTCTCGGGTGAAGTCGGCAATATCGAAACGTGAGACATCATCGAGTGTAAACAGCTTCCGCTGCACCGTGCTAAGCGCCTCGACCCGATTAAGAACGGACATCAAAGTGCGCTTCTGGACGTCGTCCTTTGTGATGCGAGCCTGTAGCTTGACGATGGAGGCCATTGTCAGAAGATTGTTCTTCACACGGTGGTCGACCTCGTGGACGAGCAACGTTCGCGCTGCAAGGGCCGCCTGCAGTGTCTCAGTGTGCTTATACCAGTTGTCACTGATGCTGACTCTTGGGGTTCCCAAAGCCGGACGAATCTGAATCGATGGCGCAAACAGGAGGTTTGCGATGGGTTCAGCGCTTTCATTACGGTCGGACTTCGACGGAGCC
>NZ_JAHYCB010000026.1 GCF_019430945.1 Neorhizobium populisoli
ACGCGTATGCGAAGATCAACGGAAAGGGCTTTCGACATATCTGCCGACCTCCATCGGCAGATAGCTTGAATCAGAACCAGAGCGATTTGCAAAGCCATTCGATTCAGTCAGACAGGGAACCGCTCTAGTTTGACTCTCCGCCATTACGAGTCCACGGCCTGGACAAACACCGCTAGCTTCTAAAGAAGCATCTATTCCACCATAGCAGCCCAAGGCTGTTGCCCGATTGATATTTTTTGGGGCCGGTCCACTCGTGACCCCATTCCAACTTCGTGATCGTGGGTTGCCGCCATTTATTTGGCAAAGGTCGCTGAGCGCTGGTCCGGCATCTAGGCTCAGGAATTCGCGTTGAGCAGACTGAGCCCAAGCAGTTACGGACCGCTTGAATTTTGAGGATAACCAAATCTTCTTGTGTGAATTACACGGTCCGGATTTGTTTGGACACGCTGACTTCCCCCAAGTGCGTATATCGAGAAGACTGGTATAATAAACCAGAACATAAAGTCGCCATTAGTTGGGCCCGAATTGTGGTAAAAGCAATGTATAGCATATGGTATAAAGCCCAGGAGCGAGGTCGCGTTGCGAACAATTTTTCGAAAAACCCAATACAGCGGAAGCAGCATTAAAATTCCGTGTTTGTTCAAGGTCACCAAGTAGAAGTTATGCAACGCGTGTAGTGTGATGGCCTCAGGATTTTCATATCCTTGGATCTCTTTCCAATATCTCCACCAGTATTGCGTGCTTTCGAAAGTTAGCCCATACCCGAAGGGCCGATCAATGAAAAGCATGGTTCCGAACGCACGCAACGCGGCACGGCCCTCTCCAGAACTGTTTTCAGTGTTGAAAGCGCGCACTCCAGTGGAGTTTAAGATGTCTACAACCAGAGGCTGAAGAAGAATAAACGCTGGTATAAGGCATACAAATAGAGTAGCTAGAATTGGCCGGCTAAGGAACAGGTAGACCCCTAAGAAACATATTATTCCGAGGAGGGGAGAGCGGTTCCCGCTGACCAAGGCGGCGACTACAAAGAGAAGGACTGCCGCAAACACTCGGCGCTGTCCAAGCCGACGAAATAGGCTATGTTTGCCGATCTGCCTCGCCAGCACACCAAAAAATAGTGCAAATACCAGCGAAATCTGTGTTCCTAGGTGGACAGGACTATAAGAAAGGCCCAGTGCGCGGTAATGTGGGTCATGGAACTCTAGCTCTTCCGTACTT
Source organism: Neorhizobium populisoli (assembly GCF_019430945.1). Taxonomy (GTDB): domain Bacteria; phylum Pseudomonadota; class Alphaproteobacteria; order Rhizobiales; family Rhizobiaceae; genus Neorhizobium; species Neorhizobium populisoli. The sequence goes on from NZ_JAHYCB010000026.1 coordinate 1,219, forward strand.
TGTGGTTGGACTGACGCCACGACATCGTAGAGAGACCATGCTGGAGTAAAACCAAGAAATTGCATCGCCGCAATCGCCACTGAAATCGCGATAGGGATCGAAAAATACACATAAAACCTCGATGGTCCTAAATAAGAGCATATAACATGAAATGCAATCAGTGAAACTATAGCTTGGAAGTGGATCTCAACGAGCTGATTCACAATTGACTCGAACGGGACGTCATTGAGGAAGCTTGATAAAGTGGCGCAAACCGCAAAATAGATTATCAATAGCAATATGCGGTGCATTTTTACTATTGCCGCTATGAAGCGAGTTTGACTTTGCAGAAACATAAATATTACCATAATTAGTAATATTAGGATTCGGATTGGCAATCCCGCTATGCTTAGTCGTACGAAGTAAGTTGACACCATCATAACAATTAATAGTGATATGCCATAAACCGATTGAGGCGACAATTGATATTTTGATTTCATAGCATTAGAACGCTCGTTTGGGCCAGTTTGCCATATTTATCGCATTATCTGAAAAAGCGAAACGGAGTAATGAGATGAAAGTGCATATAGTCGTTGCATGCGCAATGGCGATATGGTGCGCTATGTTATCGAGCGTGCTGGGTGACGACGCGGATACCAACGTAACTGTGTCCGACTGCGGTGCTGTCCAAGGATCTAAGATTGTCTATGTTGACGATTTGGACCCTCGGTCTCCAACGGGTCTGCTAGTAGCCTTGGAAGTAAAAGGACCAAAGATTGTAATTTTCCGCGTCGGCGGCAGTATATTTCTAGATGACGACGTAGAGATCACGACACCATTCATCACCATTGCTGGTGAGAGTGCGCCGGATCCTGGCATAAGTTTGATCGGAGCAACGCTAAGGGTGCGAACGCACGATGTCTGCCTTAGTCATCTTACTATCCGTACCGGACCCTCATCAAATCCGACTTTGGCCGAAAACCGAGACGGAATCGCAATCGGGGGAAACCCATTTAAACATGGTCCAATAGAGAGAGTTTCACTGAAAAATTTGACAGTAGAGTGGGGAGTTGATGAGAATTTAAGTGTGTTCCATGCCGGAACTAAATCCGTCTTGATACGTAGTTCACTTATAGCAAATTCTTTAAGTAGAGCTGGCCATCCAAAAGGCGAACATTCGAAGGGTATGCTAATTGGTTCAGGTGTCTACGACGTTACTGTCAGTGATAATTTGTTTGCCAACAACAACGACAGAAATCCTAGGATAAGCCCCAACACTCAAGTCTCACTTTACAGGAACGCCGTTGTAAATCCGGGCTTTTCTTCTTCGGAAATATTCGTAAACTGCACCGGTAATCAGCCCAATTTTTACATTTGGAGAAATATCTTTATACCGGGAAAAGATACGCGGGCAGGACTTCAGCAATATCGCTTTGTGGATGAAGCGACAAGGCAGCCTGTTTTGAAAGAAGATGACTGCCCAGGAATGCACTCAGTTTATCGGAAAGATGTTGTCGGGGACGAGGCGCATGCTATGCTCAAATCGATTTTGGCGTCGGTCGGGTCTCGTCCAGCGCGGCGCGATGCTTATACGGCACTAACTATAGAAAATGTAATGACGGGATCGGGGCGAATAATTAGCGTTCCACCTAGTATTGATGGCGAGACGGTTCAGACAGGTGAGGCGGTCTTTATTGAGCCTGAAAATCCTTTCTCGAAAAACAGGCTTGGACGAATGATGATCGTAGAAGCACTTTGCAATGCTCATTTGAAGTTGGGTGGCTTAAAATCCGCCGACTGTGTTTAGAATGCCTCGCTTAGGGACCGTTTGGGTATATATGACGGTCGTGCGCTCCGCTTGCTGACTGTGATGGTTGATGCAGCATACAGTAAGGCTGCGGCTGACTTTATCGTCGCCGTCGTCTTACGCAGCCGATGATTTAGAGTGATCAGGGAAAGACGCGCTACACTATCCAATGCTTTGGGTAAACGCGAAGCCAAGCGAATGATCTAGACATCGACAAGCTTCGCCCCATAAATTCCGGGCAGGATCGGTTTAGAGACTTTGATGATAGACGGCTATTATGCCGTCGTTGACAAGGCTTTGAAGTAGGGGGACATCTCCTCAGATCGGACGAAAGCCGCCCGCTCGTGGCCAACTGTTTCCAGTAAAACTGTTGTTCCTGACGTCATGAACAGGTCCTCAGGAAACGACCTCTTGGACCAATCAAATAATCCACTAGCGAAGTCGGTCATAGCTTTTAGAACCGATGGGTTTATGTGATACTCCAAGACCCTGCCAAAGCCGTTAAGAAGCGTTGTGCCGGGCCATGACTGCTGAATGCTGTCACTGACTTTCGCACTCTCGATCTGGTCTAATAGCTGTTTTCCTTCCGCCGCTATGTCGCCTTGAACGACGAAGCCAATCGTGTCGGCGTTTCGCCCGAGTTCGGCCAGAAGGGCGACGATCACGGCTCCTTGGATATCGTCTACCACGTCAAACACCATCATTCGGCGGCCCCCGCGCTGCGCATATCCGTCTGACTGCTCGACAAGAACTCTCTCGGAGAACGATAGCCGAGTGCCTTGTGAGGATGAAGTGTGTTGTAGTGCTCGAACCATGCGGGCAGTTGCGCGATGACGGTCATGGCGTCCGGCAAGGGGTTCACCGAGACGTAATCGCGCTTGAAGGTTTTGACGAAGGCCTCGGCCATTCCGTTGGATTGGGGACTGCGAACGAGCGTTGAACACGCTCCGTGCCGATATCGATGAGCAGCGTTTTGGTTTCCTTTGCGATGAAGCAGGAGCCCTTGACCGTCAGCCATTCGATTGACTTTGGAAGTTTGTTGACGAGACCGAAACGGTTCTCAACAGCTGTGATGACAAGGTCCTGGACGTCCTCGCTCTTGATGCCCTCGGTTGTCGCGACATGGGCGATGGCCTCGCCACTACAGTGCGCAAGTCGATGCGACAGATCCGCATGGCAGTCAGCACAGGTCCTTCGGCAACGAGAGCGAGCGCAACAGATGTTTTTCTGCCATGATGCTATCTCAAGCACTTCTTTGAGGATTAAGCCTTCCATCGTCTTTTTGCCAAGGAGCGCTGAAACTCTCTCACCTGGTTCGGACGTGCTCTGTATTTGGATACCGGGAAGACCTCTTCCTGCAATGCCGTCGCCGTCAGCGCACGCTGTGCCGCTAATTTGCGCTAGGTGAACAACTGGTTCGGCTGAATGCCATGCCGTCGGGCAACGGTGCTGACGGTGACATCGGGCTCATAGATTTCCTGCACGATGGCGAGCTTCTCGCCAGTCGTTCAACGACGGCGACATTCGCGACCAGACAGCGATTTTGTCTGAGGTATGTGACTGGGAATAATGGGTGCATTATCCCTAACACTTAACACGCGGGAGGTTGTGTCCGGCGATTTAGGGGACCACTAAACGTATAAACCGAGTCGCCTCTGTAACAAGGGCTGCAAATACTCGCCTCCGTCCGTTATGAGATCATTCGATTTCGTGCCGGTGGTCGAGATACCATTGAACGAAGGCCTTGACGCCCTCGTCCAGCCCGGTCTCCGGCTTGCGACCGGTGAGTGCGACAAGCAGATCAGGGCTGGCAAAGGTGCGCGGCACGTCGCCCTTCTGCATCGGCAGCATCTTGCGCTTGGCGGGTTTTCCCATGATGCGCTCGATCGTTTCAACAAAATTCATCAATCCTGCCGGCTGGCCACCGCCGATGTTGACGACGCGGAACGGGCCCTGCGCGGACAGCGTATCGATATCCGGCACGCGGTTGTCTTCGCCTGGGAATATCGCCGAAAGATCGACGATCGAATCCACCAGATCATCGATATAGGTAAAGTCACGGCTCATCTTGCCTTCGCCGTAGATCTCGATTTCCTGGTCCTCGATCATCGCCTTGACGAACTTGAAGAGCGCCATGTCGGGCCGGCCCCAAGGACCATAGACCGTGAAGAAACGGAAGGCGGTGACCGGCAGCTTGTAGAGATGCGCATAGGAATGCGCCATCAGCTCCATGCTCTTCTTGGTCGCCGCATAGAAGGTCATCGGCTCGTCGGTCTTGTCGATCTCGCGGAACGGCACTTGCGGGTTCGCGCCATAGACCGAAGAGGTGGACGCCAGCATCAGGTGGCCGACGCCATGGGCACGGGCGGTCTCCAGCACGTTCCACGAGCCGACGAGATTGGAATCGAGATAGGCCTTGGGATTTTCTAGGCTGTAGCGGACGCCGGCCTGGGCGGCGAGATGGATCATCACGTCCGGCTTGAATTCGGCGACGGATGTCTCCAGAAGCGGCTTGTCTTCCAGCATGCCGATGACGGGCTTGAAGGACGGAAACTGGGCGAGCCCCGCATTGCGCGCTTCTTTCAAGCGAAGGCTGTAATAGGGCGTCATGCCATCGAAGCCCATCACCTCATGGCCATTTTCCAGGAGGCGCCGCGCCAGATGGAAGCCGATGAAACCTGCCGTGCCGCTAATAAAATATTTTATTAACACTTTTGTAAATTTCCTACTCGTGAAGTGGTTAAAATGTTCACAGTCGAAAAAACCGGTTAGGCTCTTCCGACAGGCTGCCGCTGGACCCGGGTGCACGCATTGTGGACGGTAAAGGTCATCAGACACTTTGAATTAGATAGGGCAGCACCATTTTACAATCCGACCGTTCCAGCCATTAATGTTACCCTAGTATAATGGTAACGGATTTCGATTGCTCGAATAAGCCGTCAGTACTGCGTAGCGAACCATCCGCTACGCCTTTAAAGATCAGTTGGTTGGACATATAACTGCAATCTCAGTCTTTGATCTGTGTAAACTAAATTGACCTAGTCCGACATTAGTCGAACGCAGTCTTCATCGCAATAAATTATCTTGCAAATTGCTAGTGTGCGCCATAAGGCTACCAGGTAATTTCACTTCACTTTATTCCTTGTTGGGGCCTAGATGAGAGTTGTAATGGTCGGATCGGGTTATGTCGGCCTGGTCTCTGGTGCGTGCTTTGCGGATTTCGGGCACGATGTCATTTGCGTCGACAAGGCTGTGGAAAAAATCGAGGCCTTGAAGAAGGGCATTATCCCGATCTTTGAACCCGGCCTGGACGCGCTCGTCGAGAGCAATGTGAAGGCCGGCCGCCTGTCCTTCACCACGGACCTGACCGAAGCCGTCGCTGAAGCAGACGTCGTTTTCATCGCCGTCGGCACGCCTTCGCGCCGCGGTGACGGCCATGCCGACCTTGGTTATGTCTATGCAGCTTCCAGCGAGATCGCTGCTGCGATCAAGGGCTTTACGGTTATCGTCACCAAGTCCACCGTGCCGGTCGGCACCGGCGACGAGGTCGAGCGCATTATCCGGGAAACCAATCCGGAAGCCGATTTCGCTGTCGTTTCCAATCCGGAATTCCTGCGCGAAGGCGCGGCGATCGAAGATTTCAAGCGCCCTGACCGTATCGTCGTCGGCCTGTCCGACGAGCGCGCCCGCGCTGTCATGACGGAAGTCTATCGCCCGCTCTACCTCAACCAGTCGCCGCTGCTCTTCACCTCGCGTCGTACGTCCGAGCTGATCAAGTATGCCGCAAACGGCTTCCTGGCGATGAAGATCACCTTCATCAACGAAATGGCGGATCTTTGCGAGCGCGTCGGCGCCGACGTACAGGACGTTTCCCGCGGCATCGGCCTCGATGGCCGTATCGGCTCGAAGTTCCTGCATGCCGGTCCGGGTTATGGCGGCTCCTGCTTCCCGAAAGATACGCTGGCGCTGGCCAAGACTGCGCAGGACTATGACGCACCGGTTCGCCTGATCGAGACGACGATTGCCGTCAACGACAACCGCAAGCGCGCCATGGGCCGCAAGGTCATTGCGGCGGTAGGCGGCGACGTGCGCGGCAAGAAGGTTGCCGTGCTCGGTCTCACCTTCAAGCCGAATACCGACGATATGCGCGACAGCCCGGCCATCGCCGTCGTCCAGACGCTGAAGGATGCCGGCGCGATCGTCTCCGGCTATGACCCGGAAGGCATGGAAAACGCCAAACAGATGATGGATATCGAGTTTGCCAGCGGCCCCTATCAGGCTGCGGAAGGCGCGGATGTGGCGGTTCTCGTGACCGAGTGGAACGAATTCCGTGCGCTCGACCTCGAACGGCTGAAGTCTGTGATGAAGAGCCCGATCCTCGTCGATCTGCGCAACGTCTATCGTGCGCCGGAAGTCGAGGCGCATGGCTTCACCTATACCGGCGTCGGCAAAACGGAGGAAGTGACTAAGGTTTGACCAAATCGCATATTTAAAACACTCCGGGATGTTCAGCCCGACTTATCTTTGAGCGATTGAACGCGTTCCTAGGCGCGCCGGACCACTTCCGTTCTATCAATAAAGAGCCTTTCACGGACTAATCCAACCCATCGAAACGGTCGGAATTCGCAGCACCGCGCCATTATTGGAAAAGACCTCTTTGCTTATGCCACTGGGAGCGGTGATAGGTCAGCAGCCTTCGGAAGCAATAATGCCACATCGACGCAATTAGCAGACATTAGCATGCTCTATCGATAGCAACAACATGTACTCTCGTGTTCACAACATGACATTTTCCGCTGTGTTCGCAAAAAATAATATTTCGCCATGAAGCCAACTAGGTCGACCTAAATGTATGCACCTGCTCAGAAAGATAATTTCTTTCAAAGGATCACCGTGCCTGGAGATAGATTGTGACGAAATTAGATTTTCGCTTCTATACTTTTATCAGTTATGATGATGCAATAAAATTAACATTGAAGCGTCGAAAAGTCGCCGATATAGCAATTAAAATTCAACATGTTTGCGACATGCCTGAGATCGCATAGCGTGCAATGCAGGATGTTTGGCTCGAGGACAAATGTAGCCGGTATCATTACCTCCAAGAAATGGAGATTTCAGATCACACGCCATGCTTTTATCTCTGAACATAGTTAAACAAGCGTAAATTTTATTGAGTGTCGAAAGAAATTGTGTATTTTCTCGATAACGGTGCCGTCGACTTAATGAATGGCGCTGGATTAGCAAACAAGGAGAAGATAGATGGTGACTTTCAATATGACCGCCGGACAGGATTACGTCGGTGATGCGAATATAGATAATGTTTATGGGAGCGTCGGCAACGATATCATCGATGGCGGCGCTGGAAACGACAATCTCCGCGGCGGGGATGGTAACGACACCTTGCTGGGCGGAGAGGGAAACGACTTCCTGGATGGCGGAGAGGGAACCGACAGGATGATCGGAGGTGAAGGGAATGACACTTACGTTGTTGATAACATTTCTGATGTAGTTATCGAGGAAGTGGGCGGCGGTGTAGATACAGTCAAATCATTTATTGACTATACTCTGCGGCCAAATGTCGAGAATCTCGAACTTCAAGGTTTGAAGGATTTGAATGGATCCGGAAACGCGCTGAGCAATACACTAAAAGGGAATAGTGGTAATAACTCGCTGTTTGGGTGGGGCGGTAACGACAGTATCAACGGTGGTGCTGGCGATGACGTCATCAACGGTGGCGAAGGAAATGACTACTTAGATGGAGGCGACGGTGTAGACATCGTGAGCTATAAAGATGCTGCCGCGAGCGTTATAATTAATCTCAGCAAAGAGAAGCAAGCTTTGAGTGGGGCCGGGCAGGACACGCTCAAAAACTTCGAAAATCTCGAAGGTTCCGCTTACGATGACGTTCTGACTGGTAATGCAAGTGCTAACAAGATAGCTGGTCTGGATGGGAACGACCATATACGCGGCGGCGCGGGCAATGATCAACTTTTCGGGGGGCAGGGAGAAGACCAGTTCATTTTCAACGCGACTGGCGACAATGGGGTCGACTACATCCGTGACTTTACCTCAGGTGTAGACAAACTGGTCTTCTTTGCTTCGGATGGTTATGATGACGAAGCACTATTTGTATCGAACGCCCAGGGCATCGCTGATGGTGCTGGTGCGCAGTTTGTATACAACACGAAGTCCCACTCCCTCAGCTATGATGCCGATGGAAGTGGTGGAGTTGACGCCGTTCTTCTAGCGCATTTTGCTCCTAGCGTTGTTCAAAGCGGCGACATTTTGGTTTCTTAAATAGGTGGCAATGGCGGGTTGGCTTGATGAGAGTTGGCCCGTCATTGTGGTTTTTGTTGGTCCTCATAGAGACAGAGGTTTGATTGATTCTTTATTCGATATTGATCTGTACTATAGGATCTTCCCGTCTGTCAGATGTGGTAGGTCGATTTCTTTCTGACAATGGAAATGACTTCGAAATCCTGTTGGTTATCGATGATCCATCCTTTGACGTTCCAGGTTCACTTGGTGCCCTCGCATCCGATGAGCGAGTTCGTGTATTAGCAAATTCGACGAATTTAGGTTTAACCCGCAGCTTGATACGCGGTGTTAATGAAGCTCGCGGAAAGATTATCATCAGAAATGATGATGATGACCTACCTTCTGGTTCTCGGTTGGCGAGAGTGCGTGAACACTTTGTGAGATATCCAGACACGGATCTCGTGTTCTCTTTTGCGAATGGCTTGGACGAGGCAGGGAATCGTTGGAGCATCGAAGGACCAACAGAGCAATCGGCAATTGTTTCGTTGCTGAAGCGAAAGAATTTTATCGTTGCATCTTCGGTCGCCTACAGACGCGAATTGGTAGTACATCTGGGAAATTATAACCCGCTATTTCGATATGCTCAAGACTATGAATTGTACTTGAGGTTTAGCCGTGCTGGGGCTCGATTCGCATGCATCGATGTGCCGTTGGTTGATAGAATGTATTCACCGAACTCTATCACTGTGCAGAAGCGTAAAACGCAGATGTTATACTCCTTTGCTGCGCGGCTAATTCACGCTGCGGAGTTAAAGGATGTGCGGTATACATTAGCTACGATTTTGCAGTATGTCAGCTTGTATATTACTCCACAGTGGATGCGTAAGTTAAGAAGGCGACTTGGACTTGGCCGGTAATCCTAGACTACTAATGGTTGGCGCTCGGGGGATCGGGGGGAAGGAAGGAGGAGTCGAGAAGTTTGCAGAGGAGTTTTGCGCTCATGCTCAATCCAAATTCGATATCACTATCATTACTTTGGCGCCGATTGTCGATCCTCGGTTTTCGAAAGTCCATGCAGTTCAAGCGCCAAAATCGAGCTCTCTTCGTACCGATAAGTTATTCTACTACGTGTGGGCCCTAAAGGAATGCCTTTCAGGTCGATACGATGCGGTTCTTCTTCTGGGAATTAACTCTGCTTTCTTAAGTTTGATCATCAGACTGCGTAGTATTGTGGGTAGGCGGCCTTGGATTGTTTCACGCACTGGGTCAATTGACTATCATCTACCTAAATGGGGTCGATTAGCGAAGATCTTCTTCAGATTTTCTGAGCGAATGCTTCTTTTTTCGGACTCCGTTATTGCAGTGTCGCCGACCCTTCAAAATCATCTTGCAACCGTCGGGGTGAAATCCACTGTTATTCGCAATGGCGTAACGCATCAACCCGTAGGCGGTAGAGAATTCAGGACCACCGGGCTTGTTGTCGCAGTCGGTAGAATTACCGCACAGAAAAACTATAAAGTTCTCTGTGCCGCGGCGGAGCATTTAGGCGAGGACGTCGAAATACGTATAATCGGCGGGCCGGACCGCACGTCTGAGTATGATCGCCTGGTCAATTATATCTCGGAACGAAAGCTCAGCAATGTCAGCTTTACTGGTGCGCTGCCGCGTGACGCCGTGTTACGGCAGCTTGCTGAGGCAGCTGTATTTGTTAATTGCTCAATACACGAAGGCATGTCTAACTCAGTCCTGGAAGCAATTCAAATGGGCGTGCCTCTAGCTTTGTCTGACATCGATGCGAACCGCGATCTCGGCTTTAATAACCATTTCTATTTCGCTCCTTCCGACGACGTTGCCCTCGCAGCGACATTGAGACGCGCGTTAGAAAATCCGAACCATTTCACAGCCCCAGCGGGGGCCTTTCAGACATGGGACCATGTAATAGAGTCCGTGGTAGCAGAAATCTACAAATCTCCTTACTTTGAGAGTACCGCGGCTCGTACCGCTGAACATTAACACAGGCTTCATCGATTGGGTGGGTGATTTGGTCGAAAAACGAATTCTAGCGTTATTTCTGTCCTTTGGCGGTTCACTTAAAAAGTGGCAGGGGGAGGGAATTCTCGAAAGAGAATTGCTTTATATTGAAGAATACATCAGTTTGGGCGTTTGCGATGAGGTCCTCGTCTTTACTTATGGACGCACCGACCAACATGTTTTGGCTAGGGCATTTAGGTCTGGCCATCTCGCTGATAAGGTGAAACTCCTTCCACCGCCGGCGAGCTCGATACTGGGTAGAAAGTTGATGTATTCAATTTTCGGCCCTATCCTCCATCAAGGGTCGTTGCGGAGAGCGAGCGTTTATAAATCCAATCAGATAAGTGGTAGTTGGTCTGCCTTGATCGCGAAGCTAACTACTCCACGCAGATTGGTTATCCGGCTCGGATATGTGCTATCAAAGCGCCATTTTATGAATGGCAAAAGATTGGCCGGCTCGATTGCTCGGCTGTTGGAGTTAGCGGTTTTTAGAGCATCAGATGCCGTTATTGTGACGTCGAACTCCGCTGAAGCCTATGTTCGAAAGGTTAGCAAGACGTCGGCTAACGTGCGACTTATTCCCACGTATGTTGATACTAATCTTTTTCGCCGCCGAGACATTTATAAATTCGACTCGGCTCTTCTTTACGTCGGCAGATTGACACCTCAGAAGAATTTGAAGGCATTAATCGCAGCTGTTGCAAAAGCGAATTTCACGCTTCACATTGTCGGTGACGGGGACAGTCGGGGTGAGCTCGAAACGGTCGCTGCTGATGCGGGTGCAAAAGTCGAATTTTTCGGGAGCCGGGACAATCAAGAAGTTGCAGATATGATGGGTCATTACACATATTTCGTGCTTCCAAGCCTCCACGAGGGCCTTCCAAAAGTGCTTATTGAGAGCATGTGTGCTGGTATGATCTGTATAGGTACGAACATTCCGGGCATTAATGATCTTATAGAGGATGGAGTCACTGGCTATCTCTCTGACGATGTAAGTAGTGATAGTATTGCCAGAGCCATTCATAGGGCGAGGGGCGATCAAGCTTCTGAAATTGGCACAAGAGCTAGACAGTTGATTGTCGAGCGATCAGGAGTGGGGGCATATATAGAAAGCGAAAAGATCGTGCTCTTCCCGCAACTTAGTGACTTTGCCCGATGAGCCTGCAGATAAAAACCATTGCTGGCATATTTTGGCTATCAGCGGCAAATTTTTCTAATCAAATATTAAGTTTGATCGTTTTCATCATATTAGCGCGACAATTAAGTCTTGAAGAGTTTGGTTTCGCTATGCTGGCGATCCTAGTGATCAATGTCTTTAGCATGTTATTTAAGGATGGAATTGTGGATTTTCTCATCAGAGAAGATGAGGAAAATCTTGACGACGTTGCGAAGAGTACGGCTTTCTGGCTCTCTTTAGTTTACGGATTTGCATTGGTATTAATTCTTAACGTGGTCGTTTGTCCTTTAGTGGAATCAATATATGGCGGACCGGTAGACGCGTACATTCTAGCAATGTCGCCGACTATACTAATTGGCTGCGGAACAATACTTAATTTTGCTATCATCCGCCGGAATTATGCGTTCAAAGTGGCAGCTACGAGAAACGCCGCAAGTGGATTGCTTACTGGTGTAGTGGCCATAATGTTGGCGCTCAATGGTTGGGGGGCGTGGGCTCTCATCTATTCAAGGGTCTTGGGTATTATGGGCGCTGCCTTAGTTCTTGTGATCCAACAGCCGTTCGTCCCTAAAATTCTTTTTTCATTCAGCTACGCACGTCAGATAACGGTTTATTCGGCTCCATTGGTATTGGCGAGGCTTGTCACATACTTATCTTCCCGTGCCCCCGAAATGGCCTTGGCAACCCTTGGCGGTCCGGCGTCGTTGGCAGTGTATCGTGTCGGTGCCAGAATCGTTGAAGTTTTAAATTCCCTTTTGGTCGATCCGATCGCGAACGTGCTGCTCACAACTTTATCAAAGTTGGGCAATGCCGGCGCAGTTGCGAATTGTGCGAAGATTACTGCGGCTTTAACTCTCGTTGTGGCTCCTGCATTCTATGGTGTCGCGGCTATATCTCTCCCGCTGACAAGTATCCTCTACGGGGAGAAATGGCAGGAGAGTGGCCCGGTGATGATGCTTCTGTGTTTTCAGATAATCCCCGTGACAATCCGTATTGTGCTTGTGATGGTTTTCAAAACTCATCGAGCTACTCGCCGATTGTGGGACCTCGCTCTAGTTGAGCTTGTCATCAGCGCTCTATTAATTGGCTCGGCGGCTAATTTCGGGGAAGATTACGTTGCTGGAGCCGTAGTATTGCAGGCGGTCGTTATGGCTTGGCTTCATTTTTACCTTCGGCCACCAAGTATTGAGTTGTCGGTAAGCGAAATGTCTAAAGAGCTTGCTGCACCTGCGACCTGTGCCACCGCAATGTTCGGCATTGTTGTCTCTGTGATGTATGCTCTAGGCCACGTAAATGTTTGGCTCCAGCTGGCACTCGGTGTCTTTTTGGGAATCATAGCATATCTTTTACTCCTCCTATTCGTGTTTCCGGCTTGGACATTTGATGCGGTAAAAGAGGTCCGTGAAGTGGCGCCTAATCGTATGAGAAAAATAATTTCCAAAATTGAAAAAACTGTGCTTCGTAGAAAGTGAAATTGTAAGCGCTTGGGCGAGGCGTTCTGACCGCTCAAGACGGAAACATATGGGGCATTTTACAGATAGTTTGCATAATCGTGAGCTTTATTGTTTTAACAGCCGTCCGATTTGCGGCAGATGTCGCCGATGTTGCGCTTTTGAGCATGTGAACTGCATCCGTCACCTTGATTGCACGTAAGCGGCAATCATGCGGTATGATCTAACGTAATAGGGAAACGCTCCAGGCCGATGGGGTGGTGCAGCGGCTTGAGGTTTCACCGGAGGAGGCTGCCGCAATGGAGCGACGAGGAACAGCTCATATTGTCGCGTCACAGCGTCGAGATGTCTGTTGTTGCAGTTCTGCGACGGCACCGGTTCGTCGCATGCTCTGTTATTCACGTGACGGCGGCAGTCTCGGAATTATTTACCGAGGCGGCCAGCGCCGATGCCTGTGCTAGCGGTGATGCATAGACTATTTCTTTGCAGGCAATTTTGTTAAGGTGAAGGAAACAGGTGTTATCTGCGGCCGCCTATTGGCAAGCCTGCGATTCTATAAGGCGACGCTCGACAATCATGTCAACGACCCATATGGCTTCTCCCACCACGCCGAACTTAATCTACAAATTTCACCCAGTTTTTCTCAATATGGCGACTGGCATATATGTTAGTAGCATACTATTAGCGCTTTTAAATCGCGGCGCGTCGGATATAAATACGTCAACCGTGCTTTCTTTCCCATTCTTTTTCATAATATTGATTAATATAATATTCACAGATATGCCAAAATCCGCGATTAATACGATTTATTTAGTGTTTTGTTTGATTTTCGTCGTCTTTACGTGTTTGATATTTCAATCCGCGTCCTTTCTCCCAGAAATGATCACCCACCCAGCCTGGGATGACGTGCTGGGAATCACCTCGGTGATGAACAGAACAATATCCGTCACAGTTGCGGATGATTGGGCAGCCCTTTCGCGAATAACTGTGCCCCTTGGGGTGTTCGTGTGCGGACTCTTGTTGTTTCGCAGCGACGAGCGAGCAATGCTCGCTCTAAAGATGATCGCGTTCATAGGCGGTCTGATTTCAATTGGTTCAATTTTACAATTTATGCTAGCTCCGCATACCTTATTGCTTGGGATCAAGATCGCCTATCTGGACAGCCTTACGGCTCCGTTCGTCAACCGAAACACAGCCGCAACGTTTTTCGGACTTGTACTCCTCATCGAATGGGCTTTGATTCAAAGAGAGTTTCAAAAAATCGATCTCGTTGGAGTATTACTGCGATTGCATTCCGGGCGAAGGTCGGATTCTATTACAATCAAGCAACTACACATCGTAGGGCTTTACACCGCGCTTCTTTTATCGAGCCTTGTTGCACTGATGTTGACAAAGTCTCGAGCCGGCATCGGGTCGAGCTTTATTGCATTGATAATCCTTGTAGTTTTGTTCGCAGGCAACAGAAACAAACGGCTCCCTAGGACGACAAGTCGTCCAAGTCGTTATAGGCGCTGGCTTTTCGCAATACTGATAGGGTTATCAGTGTTTTCCTTGTCGGGCCGAGTCCTTTTGCGTGCGGAAGTCCAAGGCGTGGCCGATGCCCGGTTCTGCGTTTTGCCGGGAATTTGGGATGCTATAAGCGATCGGTTCCCATTCGGCTCCGGATTGTCAAGCTTTCAAGAGGTCTTTCCAGCTTATCGAGATGCAGGATGCGGAATCGGACGTGTATGGGATAAAGCGCACAACGTGTATTTGGAGGGCATGGTGTCCTTGGGAGCATTTTTCGTCGTGATGGTCGTGATCGTTGTGATTTGGCTTTCATGCATTTTTGTTCTCGGACTAAAACGGCGTCGGCGAATGCGAATGGGTGCCGAGATTGGACTGGCCTCTCTCTCTCTGATTGCCATTCATTCGGCATTTGATTTTTCACTTCAGATCTCAGGACTAGCGATGGTCGTCGCTGCCATATTCGCTCCCGCCGCAACTTTATCCCTCCGCTCGCCCGCAAAGTCAGGCGTCTTTTAGTTTCCGACAGGCCACACGGTATCCACGCCAAGCGCCCAACTTGACCATTATGTGAGTGGGCGCGAATGCTCACTCAACATTCAACGTGGGTTATGTAGCTCTTAATACTATGTTGTTATGAATTTACTGTGCCGTCACGGCAACAGTCGGCTGACGGTGAGCTAACTTTTGTCTAGGTGACTAACATCGCGCTGGCTTTCAGGTTTTGAATAGCATAATGGGTCTGTAAAGGTTTTTAGGGGATGAAATTGCGGATCGTTCAAAGCACATTGTTGCTCTTGCCAGTCGTGTGGGCGCTTTCGGCATGTAGTTCACTACCCAGTGCTGGACCTAATGTTCGCAGCGTCGAAGCCGATGCGGCAGTGAAAGTCGCCTCTGCCGATAAGAAAGCCGGCGCTAATATTGATTACGTTCTCGTTGATATAAATAAAGCTTTGTTACGTTTCGTTTCCGAGACGGTATCGACCTCGCTAGCTGGAGGGTTCGGTGGAGGGCGAGGGAGTGTACCGTCGCTTCCGCTTGGAGTCGGCGATGTAGTTCAAGTTTCAATTTTTGAATCTCAATCAGGCGGTTTGTTTATTCCGAGCGACGCAGGTAGCCGCCCAGGAAATTATGTATCTTTGCCGCAACAGACGATCGATCGCTCTGGTACAATCAGTGTACCTTATGCTGGCCGCCTTCGCGCGGCCGGCCGCCCGGTAGAGGATGTTCAGTCGGACATTGAAAATAGGTTAGCGAACAGAGCTATCGAGCCACAAGCAATTATAACGAAGATCAGTAGCCGGTCTGCCCAAGTCTCTGTGCTGGGTGACGTTCGCGAGCCTACGAAGGTGGAGCTGACTGAGGCGGGGGAGCGTGTGCTCGATGTGATTTCGGAGGCTGGCGGATTGAGTGCACCCGGTACCGAAACCTACATTACTTTGCAGCGTCGTGGCCGCAGCGCGACGATCCACTATGACCACTTGGTTGCGACGCCAACTGAAAACATCTACGTCGCACCAGGTGATACGATCCTAGTCGATCGGGAGCGGCGAACCTATTTGGCGTTTGGAGCTTCAGGTCTTAACGGGCGGTTCGATTTCGAGGAATCCGATTTGACTTTTGGTGAGGCGCTGGGCAAGGCTGGCGGCTTGCTGGATGCCCGAGCGGACCCCTCGCAAGTCATGCTGTACCGCGTCGTCAGCAAATCGTTACTGACTAAGCTGGGTGTGGATGTTTCGCGATTTAACGCTGAGTCAATTCCTGTCATCTTTAGAGCGAACCTCCGTGATCCCTCGATGTTCTTTGCAGTGCAGAAATTTCCAATGCAGGACAAGGACATTATCTACGTCACGAATTCGGACTCGGTTGAGCTCCTAAAGTTCTTGAACATCCTCAATTCGGTTACTTCAACCGCAGCAGGGGTGCCGTCCGACGCAGTCGCCGCTCGTGATGCCGTAAGAGAACTGAGGCCTTAAGTATATTTGGTTTGGGGTTTGAGTTGACGTATTTTGCCTTTGTATTGGGCGTAAAAGCATCCTATACAAAGAAAGTTGGAACTTGCTCCTTGCCGCGAGGATGAAAATGGTTGCTCGAAGAGTTGATAGGTTTATTGCCGTTATTTTCGGCGCGACGATTGTATGCGGCCAAAGCGCCGACGGTTTTGCGCAGGCGATGACGTCGGTACCGGTAGCCGCCGGGGAAGGGGTTCGTGCTAGCTGCTTCGTGGCGCCAGCTGCGCTAGATGCGGCAGACGTGAGCTCTTTTCTGTCAAATCCGGAAGGACTTTTAGCGTCGTTTCCGTCTGCGGGCTTACCGCTAGCCAATCGGGTCCGCGGTCTGGCGGGCACTAGCGCCGAAACATTGGCGCCGATAATCGGCCTCTTGTCAAAGGCAAACCCTGCTCAAGTTGCGGCAATAGGCGCGGGCCTAGCTCGGGCGGCCAGATCCTGTGCGGCCGTCAATCCTGAGTATGCTGCTCGTATTCAGGAGGCGGTGGCGGGCGCAAGCAACTCCGCTTTCGTCACAGCGTTTTTGGGGGCGAGTTCCGAGACGCAGACGGCTGCCCTTGGCGCAGCGGGAGCAGGTGGACCGTCGGCCGCAACCGCGGGCGCGATTGGCGGTGGCGGTACGCCTGGTGGTGGTTTGAATGGACTGCCAGGAAGTGCTGGTGGTACTGCCGCAGGAGATTCGGCGTTCAGTGCTGGCGCGAGTTCACGCTTCTTTGCGGGTGCGGGAGCCGGCTCAACCACGGTGCTGTTGATAAGCCCGAACTAATCGCATCCGATAATTATTCAGCGCATGGCTAGAGGGGTGAGTGGGCTTGCAACTCCACACCAGGGATTTCCACAGTACGCCTATTGATGAAGCGGACAGATCTGCAAGTTCGGACTTGATTGATTTCGAGGCGCTTGTTGGCGTCGCAAGACGACAGTGGTTTGTACTACTCTGCGCGATGGGTGTGGGCGCGATTTTTGGCTTCGCTTACCTACTAACCGCAGTCCCGTACTATAGTTCATCCGTGACGGTGCTTATTGATCGTGGCAATACTCAACTAGCAGGTCAACTGTCTTCCATCGGAGGAGCTGTTCTTGATGACGAGGGGTCGGTCCTTAGCCAGGTCGAGGTTTTTCGCTCTGATACGATCGCTTTGTCAGTCGTGGACAAGCTAAATCTTGTAGGAGACCCCGTATTTCAGGTTACACCGGGATCGCTGCCAACCAAGGTATTAAATGCAATAAGGTCGCTGTCGGATGTATCGGGCTGGTTTGCTTCCGACAACGTGCCGGAGAATGACCTCGCTAGTAAGCGGCAGGCTGCAGCTGAAAAATTGCTCGAGGAACTTGATGTAACACGGGTCGGTCGCACATACGTTCTCAAGCTTGATTATCTATCCCCTTCGTCGGAATTGGCCGCCAAAATTGCGAATGCTTTCGGGGATGCATATCTCATAGATAAACTGAATTCAAAGTACGACGCTACCCGCCGGGCAAGTGATTGGCTGCAGGATCGAATTGCAGAGTTGAGGCAGAAATCTGTTGATTCAGATTTGGCCGTACAAAAATTTAGGACGGCAAATGGGCTAGTCTCAGCGGGTTCTGTACTTGTTGCGGATCAGCAGTTGTCTGAGCTGAATAGCGCGTTGATTGTTGCCCAGTCCGACAGTGCGAAGGCTGAAGCGCGACTGCAGCGCATTCAGCAGATCATAGCGTCTGGGCAAGGTGACGCTGTAGTGACTGACGTCCTCGCCAGCACAGTATCTAACGAACTGAGGCAAAAGTATCTCGATGCCTCTAAAAGGGAAGCTCAGATAACCGCTCGTCTGGGCGCTAACCATATACAGGCAATCCGGCTACGTAGCGAAATGTCAGAATACCAGCGGCTGATGTTTGAGGAGCTGAATCGTATTGCCGAAAGCTACAAGAGTGATTTGAATGTTGCCAAAGCCCGTGAGAAGAGCCTAACGGAAAGTGTTGCTCAAGCAACCGGGATAAGCGCGACCGCGAATGAAACCCAAGTACAGTTGCGTGAACTAGAGCGTGAGTCGGAAACTTATAAAAATCTTTATCAGACGTTTTTGCAGAGATACCAGGAAGCTGTTCAACAGCAATCCTTTCCTGTGACGGAGGCTAGGATTATTACCCGAGCAAGTCCGGCGACCGCTCCTAGTCATCCCCGCAAGGGGGTAGTGCTGGCGCTATTTTGCGTTATTGGAGCAGCAGTTGGAAGCGGCCTAGGTGCGTTCCGCGAATTTCGCGACAGATTCTTCCGAACCGGCGATCATGTTCGTAATACTTTGGGTCTTGAATTTCTTGGAACAGCGCCACTTGTTAGCGGGACTCGTATAGCCTCAGCTGAACAGATTTCTCATCCTCAGTCGATTGTAAAATTGAGTACTATATCCAATTACGTGATCGATCACTCGCTATCATCTTTTGCGGAGGCCTTGCGCAGCGCTAAACTGGCTGCGGATTTAGCCCTGCCAAACAAACAGTGTAAGATAATCGGTGTTGTTTCCTCTCTGCCAGGCGAAGGTAAATCCACGATCGCAATTAATTTCGCAGAACTACTTGCGAACCAAGGTAGTCGAACGATTTTGATCGATGGGGATCTACGTAATCCAGGCACTACCCGCGCAATCGGTCGGCATGCGCAAGCGGGTCTACTTGAAGCACTAGTTGAAAACGTCGAACCTTCGGGTCTGCTTCTGCATAATCCGCGGACGAAGCTCTCCTTCATGCCAGCGGTCATCAAACATCGTATACCTCACTCGTCGGAGCTTCTGGCCTCCAACGCAATGCGATCCTTGCTGACGACATTCAGTTCTCAAGCGGATTACGTTGTAATTGATTTGCCGCCTCTTGGTCCTGTCGTGGATGCTAGAGCAATTGCCTCGCGTATCGATGCTTTTGTATTTGTAGCGGAATGGGGTAGCACGACGCGGCGCGTGGCTCGACAGCTATTAAGCGACGAAGATGAAATACGACGTAAATGTCTCGGTGTTATTCTCAATAAGGTCGACCAAGAAAAAATGAAGCTCTATCGTTCATACGGGTCGACGGAATACTACTATTCAGAGTACTCAAAGTACTACCAAAATGAGTAATAAGACGCCCGAAGTACTAAAAGTACTTCCAAACGAGTAATAAGATGCATGGTATTCGTCGCAGGACGCTTCGCCACGGTGTCCTAATCTGCATTATAGTAATTATTTCCTACAATTCTTTCAGCGAAGTTAGGCGTACCGCGCAATATGGAGGACTTCTCCGCTCG
This sequence comes from Neorhizobium populisoli, assembly GCF_019430945.1. Taxonomy (GTDB): domain Bacteria; phylum Pseudomonadota; class Alphaproteobacteria; order Rhizobiales; family Rhizobiaceae; genus Neorhizobium; species Neorhizobium populisoli. The sequence continues at coordinate 20,699 of NZ_JAHYCB010000026.1, forward strand.
GCTGCAAAAGTTGAAAGTGGTGAAGCCGTCGACCGAATTACGGTTCAGAAATTGGCCGAGAGCACAGAGGTTCTAGTGCGCACCCGCGAATGCAGAGGTGACATCATCAAAGCGGCACTGACAATATTGCTGTTAAATTTAGACAACGAAAACAGTCGAACTGATTACGACGGGTGGTCCGCTTCGCTGCTCAGAGCAGATAAATTTGTTGTTCAAGCTCTGTCTTGTCAGCCGACCAATGGTAACTTTTGGCTCCGCTTAGCGATGACTAGGCAATCCATAGCTGAGCAACCTGAAGAACTTCGCCTATTTTTAGAGTTATCTCAGAAATATGCTCCGGCTGAAGAAAGGGTTACGGAAGGGCGGTTCTTGCTTTATTCGAAAGTTGGCGATCTAACGCTTAGTCGTCTTAACGATTTGATCCTAGCAGACCTACGGACAATCTGTCGCGCGAGCGCGCGTGAAGGGTTGAAAGCTCTAGTTGAGAGTGTGATGGGTCGATTAACAGTTGATAGTTTTGTTAAGCCCGAATGTAAAATGCTCACTCCATAGTGGTGCCATTTCTATCCAAGTGAACCGCACCGGGTTTTCCGTAGGCCATTTGGTTTAAGGTATGCAGTCATAGCCGGTTCGTGCAGCATGGCGGAATACTGCTCTTCGGCTTCGGCTGACGGTATGTTTCCGATGGGCGGCATGACGCGTCGTTGGTTGAACCAGTCGACCCATTCCAATGTAGGTAAGCGGCAAGCAGACCCCATCTGGCGTCGGTAGCGTTGGCCCCTGTATTGCGGACAGACGATTCACCAACTGTGAGCGTCTATGTCTGCGCCTAGCTCTGGAACTAGAAACTTCCATATGATGTAACGGCCCGGTTGTTACCGCGTAGATTTTGCCTTGATACGAGCGATCGCATCTGGATCCGCCAGGATTTCAAAGTCGTCCAGGAATTCGGCCCAGGTGGCAGGAGACCTGCGTGCCTCTGATAGCATGTGTGTGAGTTCGTCGATGCCATCGTCGGTCAAGGCGGTCACCGATGCATCGTCGCCTTCTATGACACTGATGATGCTCCCGTATGTCAGATTGTCGGAGTTCGAGACGATCGCCTGCAGAAGCTCCACGTCCTCGCCGAGCATCTCTGCGACATGGCTGAGGGTAAAGACATATGTGATGGTGGCCATCAGGCAGCTTCAGCGCGGATCGCGGTAATAGGGGCCCAATTCCACGGAAGCAATTCGTCTAACCGATTGATCTTGTGATCGTGGATACGATCGAGCACGTCAGCCAGATAGGCTTGCGGGTCAAGACCATTCATCTTGGCCGTCTCGATGATCGTCATGGCGCGTGCCAACGTTTCCGCTCCCGTGTCGGCTCCCGCAAAAAGCCAGTTGCGTCTTCCAACACCTATCGGACGCAGGGCCCGCTCAGCGGCATTGTTATCGGGCATGTTGCCATCGGCGCCCCACGAACGCTCGGCAGATTCTATCCTGTCATGTTAGAATTGTCGTGTCGGGACAGGGGCGTCGGAGTGCGAAGAAGCGGGCAGGCCGAATTGACTTTGAGCTGCGAGCTCGCGTTGTTATCTGGCCGCCCCTGCGACTATCCCGTCTGCGCTGCGAGCGCGTATCCGTAGATGTCGCACAGCCCGCGCACTCCCCCATTAACAACATGGAGGATTTTGAATGCGGTCGATCGGAATGGATGCGCATCGAAGTTTTGCGCAGGTCGCGGTTTTTGACCGGGGCAAGGTCACAGAAGAATTCCGGGTGGAACTGGATTACGACGCTGTGGTGGCCTTTGGGCAGAAGCTTCGAAAAGATGCCGAAGTTATACTGGAAGCGACTGGGAACACCTCGGCCATCGTAAGGTTGCTGACGCCTTTCGTGGCCAAGGTCGTTATCGCGAACCCGCTTCAGGTGAAGGCCATCGCCCACGCGCGCGTGAAGACCGACAAAGTCGACGCGAGAATTCTGGCGCAGCTTCATGCCGCCGGCTTCTTGCCAGAGGTCTGGGCCGCGGATGACGATACCCTAAACCTGCGTCGTCTCGTCTCGGAGCGCGCAGCGCTCGTGCGATCAGTGCGACGGGTGAAGAGCCGGGTCCAGGCCGTTCTCCACGCCAATCTCGTGCCGAAATACTCGGGACATCTGTTCGGAAAAGGCGGCAGGGACTGGCTCTCGACGGCCCCGTTGCCCAAGGCAGAGCGCGACCTCCTCGCCCGCCATCTCGATGAACTGGACTGGCTGAAGGGGAAGCTTGAAAAGCTGGATGGCGCCATGGCGCGACTTGCGCTCGACGACACTCGCACGCGCAAGCTGATGACGATCGCCGGAATAAATTCCGTGGTTGCCACGGCAGTGATAGCCGCCATTGGCGACATCTCCCGGTTCCCGACGCCCGACCGGCTTGCGAGCTACTTCGGCTTGACCCCGCGGGTGCGCCAGTCCGGCGATCGCGGAGCAATCCATGGCCGCATCTCGAAACAGGGCAATGCGATTGCCAGAACGATGCTGATTGAAGCTGCCTGGTCGGCCGCGTCGGTTCCGGGGCCGCTGCGTGCCTTCTTTCTTCGGATCAAGGACCGCAAAGGCCTCAACGTCGCGGCGGTCGCAACGGCGCGCAAGATCGCAAATCTGATCTGGCAGTTGCTAACCAAGGAAGCTCCGTACAGATGGGCTCGGCCCGCCTTTGTTGCCATGAAGATGCGCAAGCTTGAACTGCGTGCCGGCGCAGCCAAAGCACATGGGCCAGCTGGTCCCGCCCGCGATTACTGGATTAAGGAAATCCGCCATCGAGAGATGGAGCTCGTTGCACAGGCGGAGGCAGCCTACGCAGCCATGGTCGAAGCCTGGAGAGATAGGCCACCTAAACCACAAAAAGGCTGAGAAGGGGCTGTTCAACAACATCCGTGTCGATCGCAACGCGACCGTCTTCGAGGAACAGGCAGAGCGATGCCCAGCGGCTCAAGCCGTATCGGAACGCAGCAGCCAGATCGCTTTTGCCAGGAATGCGGGTCAGTTGAGCCTCGGCCCAGTGGCGGAATGCTTCAGCCTTGGGCTTGCTCTGCATCTGACGCGCGGCAAGCCGGATCTCAGGAGGCTGGCCGTTGATGCCACGCTCGATGTCGTAAAGAGCACCAATACGATCGAGAGCCTCGCGGGCGATCTCGGATTTGTTCGATGTCCAGATGTCGTGGAAGCCTCGCCGCCAATGCGCCCAGCAGGCAGCTTCTTTAAAGCGCGAGAGGCCATCCGCTCCAGATGAGTACAGCTTCCCGTATCCTTTGTAGCCGTCAGCCTGAAGGATGCCGCTTGATTGCCCGAGGTGACGATGAACGTGCTCTTCTTTCCAGTCAGGCGCAAAGTAGTAGACTGCACCGGGCGGGGAAGTGCCAGCCCACGGGCGTTGATCGCGCACATACGTCCAGAGCCTGCCCTTCTTCACACCCTTGCCCAAGCCCTTGTCTCGCAGCGAGCGATCAAGCACCCGGATCGGGGTATCGTCCGCATGGAGCAGGTCGCTTGCCATGATTGCAGCTTCGATCCGTGCGATGAGAGGCTGAAGGACCTGCATGGCGCGACCACACCAATCGACCATCGTGCTGTCGGGAATGTCGACACCCATACGGGCGAAGATCTCGTTCAGGCGGTATAGCGGCAAATGGTCATCGAACTTCGAGACCAGAATGTACGCCAGGAGGCCAGCGCCCGCCATGCTGCCAGGGATCGGGCGGCTGGGCGCAGGCACCTGCACCATCTTCTCGCAGCAGCGGCAGGACTTCTTCAATCGGGCGACCTCGATCACCTTCATCTGAGCCGCAATCATGTCGAGGATTTCGCTGGCGTCCTCACCGACAAGACGCAACTCACCGCCGCATTCCGGCAGCAGGAGCCAGGATCCAATTCGCGGCGCTCGCGGACCGCCGTGTCCGACACTCGTGGGCGTCGGCGCATGATCTTTTCCGACGCATCCGCCAGGGGCACAACAGACGCGGTCTCATCGGCTTCATCGATCGGGGACGTACTGCCTTCAGCGGCGGCGATCAACAGATCCTCAAGCGCCAGTTCCAACTGCTCGATTTCACGCTCGATCTTTTCGGAAGACTTGCCGAAGACCTGTTTCTTCAGCTTGGCGATGCGTAGCCGCAGTGTTTGGATTAACTGGTCGTGCGCCTGCAACGTCGCCGACATCTTCGCGTTTTCCGCCTGCAACGCGGTGATCATTGCCTTGAGAAAGGCTGGATCGTCCGGAAGATTTGCCGTCGCGTTTGACATGATCCTGACTACCACAAGTCAGGGTAAATTGCCATAAAAACGAGTGGTTTCAGAGGGATAAAATCACCCGACACGAGCCGGTGGCGCTCCCCAATCCGGACGACGCCAATCGATCCCTTCCCACAACATCGCCAGTTGGGCCGACGTCAGTCGCGCCGTCCCGTCGGACGCCGAAGGCCATGGGAATCGACCTTTCTGCAAGATCTTGTAGTACAGACAGAAGCCTTGGCCATCAAAATACAGCAGCTTCAATCGATCGCCTCGTTTGCCCCGAAAGGCAAATACCGCGCCACCCGTTGGCTTCTGGCGCAGGTGCAAGGGCTGCCAGGCCTTCTATTCCTTTGCGCATGTCCGTGATCCCGCAAGCAAGATAGACCCGAACGCCCGTCCCAGGCCCGATCATGCTGCTTCCACTGCCCGGATGATCTGCGTCAGGGCG
>NZ_JAHYCB010000027.1 GCF_019430945.1 Neorhizobium populisoli
GCTCCGTCGAAGTCCGACCGTAATGAAAGCGCTGAACCCATCGCAAACCTCCTGTTTGCGCCATCGATTCAGATTCGTCCGGCTTTGGGAACCCCAAGAGTCAGCATCAGTGACAACTGGTATAAGCCGAGCCGAAGGAACCTGTCGGCTTCATTACCACCGGGCTAAAGTTCGTCTTCCCCGCCCAAGTTGGGCCGATGCAGCGCGGCGTACCGACCGCTTTCGCCGCACCTATGCTCACGGAACTCCTGATCAGCGGCGAACGTACAACTACGTTTGGCCCTATGCCAACGGAAGGGAGATGGGGCAGGCGGTGGAGCCGCTCTTCAAGACCGTGCCGGAAGGACGACGCACGGAACCAGATTCCAATCATTTTGCCTTTGGCTGGGCCAGCGGCGATTTCCGCCACTGCGGTGGGGAAATTTTTTTAAATGCTTCTACTGCCTCGGCGTCCTGCGCATGATGCAGGCGGCGAGCCGAAAGTTTGCGATCCCCCATGGCCCGCACCTCGCGGCCCAGCGTCACCTCGCTCACCGAGACCCGGAATGCCTCCCAAATCCATTGCGCCAGATCGCACAGACGCCATCGAACGACCCCATCCAGATACGGGGTCGGCCCGCGTTCAGTAGCTCGCGCCAAGGCTGCTTCTTGTTCGTCGTTCAACAGCGAAGGCTTGCCGGGAGCCTTGCCATTGAGCAGGCCGTCGGCACCCCGATCATTGAAACGGACGACCCAGTCGCGAACGATCTGAACCGTGACGCTGCCAGGCCGAGCGGCGTCACCACGCGAACTGCCATCATAGATCGATGCGAGCGCCAGAAGCCGTCGAGCCTAATCGGCATCACGTGTCTGCCGCGCCAGAAGCCGCAGCTTGGCCCCATCAAAGTCCGACCGCAACGAAATAGCTGAACCCATCGGAAACCTCCCGTTTCCACAAGAGATTCAGATTAGCCGGACTTTGGGAATCCCGAAAGTCAGATCCAATGACGATTGGTATAAGTCACACGACGCCAAAAATCCTAACTTTGAGTTGTAATTTCGACCCCTAGAGATATCCTGTATGAGGATGCATGACTACTGCCATAGGTGAAACGGCCTGCCGCTGAAGCTGGTGACCGCGTCGCCTACTATGAGCAATTAGCTAAGGCACGAAGGCGAGCCGGTCGCAGTTTCGATGCGATAACGTATACGCTCGGTGACATCATCAGCCTCTTGGCCGTCATGGAATGCAGAAACTTCTTCAAGGCAGCTGGCTATGAGGCAGAATAGCGCGACACGCTTTAGTAGTAAATTAACTACCTGGACACTCCTATCATCGCCCGCAGGTCCCGAGGTTCGACCAGGGAGCCGAATCTCGATGCTAGGCTATAGTAGGCCGACCTCGTCAAGAAGCTCGCTTCTGCTCGGCCTTCATAGATGCGATGTCGCCAACGACGCGGACACGCACACGGCGAGCGTCACCTGGAAGATAGGCGATCGGAATGTCTTCCGTATCCAGCGTGACGATCGATTTCGGATCGGCACCGGCTTCGACCGCGCGCTGGCGGGAGATCCGGTCCGCTTCGGCGATCGCCTTGTCGCGAGACATGTCGGAAAATACCTGGTCGACTTCGCCGGAGACCTGCGCCATGGCGGCGCCGAGTGCATTGGCAACGCCAGCATGCTCGACGCGCAGCACTTCCCTCGCACCCTTCAGCTTTTCGGGAATGAGGAACGCGCCGCCGCCAACGGCGATCAGCTGCACGCCTTCGGCCGAGGTCTTCATCCGGTCGACGCCGTCTTCCACCATCGCTTCGATGCGCTTCAGAAGGTCGGCGACCATCGCCTTGTCGAGATGCTTGACGCGGTCGCGGTCGCCGATTTCGACGAGGCCGGCAGCCACGGCAACGTCAGTCGTGGTCAGCGTATCGCCACCGAAGACGAGCGCCCTCTCGGTGATGCGGTAACCGACCGAGCGCGGGCCGATCTTGCGGGTTTCCGGATCGATGATCGTGCCGCCGCCCAGCGCCATCGGCAGAAGGTCGGGCATGCGGAACAGGGTACGCACGCCGCCGACTTCGACGACATTGTTGGCTTCACGCGGGAAGCCGCCGACGAGGCAGCCGATATCGGACGTCGTGCCGCCGACGTCGATGACCATGGCCTCCTTGAGGCCGGTGAGGAAGGCCGCACCGCGCATGGAGTTGGTCGGGCCGGAGGCGAAGCTGTAGACCGGGTTGGCCGCAGCGATATCCGCCAGAACCACCGTGCCGTCGTTCTGGGTAAGGTAGAACGGCGCGTCCACACCGGCCTGGATCAGCGCATCCTTGAAGGCGTCGATCGTCTTGCGGCCGAGGCCCTGAAGAGCCGCGTTCAACAGCGTGACGTTCTCGCGTTCCAGGAGGCCGATACGGCCGAGCGTATGGGAGAGCGTGATGCGCGCATTCGGAATGATTGAACGGACGATTTCCGCTGCTTCCAGCTCGCATTCCGCCGTCAGCGGCGAGAAGAGTGCCGTGATGCCGACGGAGGAAATGCCGGCATCGCGGATCTTCATCGCGGCGTCGCGAATTTCGTCCTTGGCGAGCGGCACCAGCGGGCGACCGTCATATTCGTGGCCGCCATGCACCATGAAGGACAGCGGATCGACTGCGTCGCGCAGCTCATCCGGCCAGTCGATCATCGGCGGCAGCGAAGCGCCGGCCGGCATGGCGATGCGGATCGCCGCAACGCGTTCCAGACGAGCGCGCTCGACGACGGCATTAGTGAAATGCGTCGTGCCGATCATCACGGCGTCGACCGGCGAAGCGCCCGGCGCCTGCGAGGACACGACGTGGCCAATGGCGTTGACCACGCCCTGCATCACATCCGCGGTGGTGGGAAACTTGATGGCCGAGAGAACCTTCTCGCCATCGATGAGCACGGCATCCGTATTGGTGCCGCCGACGTCAATTCCGATCCGCTTCATGCTGCAAACACCGATTTAAAATCAATATCATAACCAAAGGCGCGCGGGCCGACATGTTCCAAACCCTTGGGGCTGGTCAGAACGTCCGGCGCCGGCAGGGCGACGACCGTCACGCGCTGGCCGTAACGGACCGTCTCGGTGCCGATCGCTTCGCCCGAAACGGTATCCAGCAGGCAGATCAGATCCGGCGTCATGGCGATCGGTTGGCCGTCGCGGAAGGCGACCGCCCATTCGTTCTGGAAGGCCAATTCAACCTTGGAACCGCGGTCGTCGTCGAGACCTTCGATCGTGGCCGAGCCGCGCAGGAAGCCGCCGGTCGTGGCGCGGTCGACGTCGGCAATCTTTCCCTTGAAGAGGGTCTTGCCGCCTTCATGGGCGAGCACGGCCGCAACCGGATCGGTATGGGCAGCGCGGGCATCGAGCACGGCGCGGCCGAGGCTGACCGCCTTGGTGACCGTGTAGAGAACACCCCAGTCCTTGACTTCCTTGCCGGTGCGCGGCGCCTTGCAGGTCGCGGCGGTCGAACCGACTTCGGTGCAGATCTTGCGGGAAATGCGCTCCATCCACTTCCAGGACGCGGCCTTGGCGACGACGGCTTCGTTGTCGCGGCAATCGACCAGGGTCAGCGGATACATCGGCAGGTCGCCGATCGCGAAGCTCGTCATCTGCGCTTCCGGATAGGCACGGCCCATCGCGTCGGCATCGACGACCGGGATGTCCAGCATGCCGGCAGCGAGGAAGGGCGACAGCGCATTGCCGCCGCCAATTTCGACGCTCATCACGGCGCGGAACTTGCGGCCGGTATATTCTTCCATCAGCTGCATGGCACGAGCCAGATGCGCCGGGTCCACCAGACGCTCCTGGCCGACGAGCGGAGCGCCCATCTTGGAGACCACGGCAACGGCATCGCCGTCGTCAAGTGCTGCCGGATCAATAAGCTTGACGCGCTTGCCGTCCTTGTAGAGCTTTTTCAGGTTGAGCTGCGCCAGATAGGGGCTGCCGCCGCCACCAGTGCCGAGAATCCAGGCGCCAACGGCAAGCGGGTCGATCTCGCCCGCTTCGAAATCACGGATCATGTTTACCTCCGAAGAATGTGCTAGAACCTAGCCATGAGAGGCGAGACATGCCTATAGGGGACTGCCCCTAGGATGGGCTTGCCTTGATTTTGAGCATGCCTAAAACCATCAGGCCGAGACGATCGAAAGGACCGATTCCCTGCCCGTGACGAAGAGCCCATACAATCCGTCTTCGCCCTCACCGGAAGCAGCGGAATCCCGTCATCGCGTGATGTTCCTTAGTGTCGGTCAGTCGCCGCGCACGGACATTATCGGCGACATGCTGGAAAATCTTGATATTCCAATCGAAGCGCTCGAAATCGGCGCGCTTGATGGACTTACCAAGGCGGAGATCGACGATCTGCGCGTGAAGCCCGGCGAAACGAGCATACTGACCCGCCTTGCGGATGGTGGCGATATCATCGTGTCCAAGCCGCGTATCGCCGAACGCATGGCAAAGATCGCCGCCAATTTCCAGCCGCATGAATTCGATCTCGTGGTCATTCTTTCGACCGGTCTCTTTCGAGATTTCGAGAGCACCTGCCCGACCGTCAATGCGCAACGCGCCATGGAATCCACGGTGATTTCGCTCGCCGCGCACGGCTCCGCCGTCGGCCTTATCCAGCCGCTGCAGCAACAGATCGGCGAGCTCGAAATCCCGGCGCTGGCGCCCTACAAGATCAGCGCCAGCTACGCTGTGGATGGCGACAAGAAGCTTTTGGCCAGCGCGCTGATCGATCTGGCAGATTCGGAAATCATCGTCCTGAATTCCGTGAGCTTTACCGAAGTCGACCGGCAGATGGTTGCCAAGGCCAGCGGCAAGCCGGTGGTGCTCGCCCGCCGCATCGTTGCCAGCGCGATCCGACTACTTTTGCACGGAACACACCCGGTGACGCTGCCCGGCGTTCCGCCGGAATTTGCAGAAAAGCTGCTGAAGCTGACGCCCCGGGAACGGCAGGTTCTGTCGCTGGTTGCCGAAGGGCTTTCCAACAAGGCGATCGCCCGTCAGCTCGGCATCAGCCCGAAGACGGTAGAAATCCACCGTTCCAACGTGATGAGCAAGATGGAGGTCACCTCCTCCAACGCTCTCATCCGCATGGTCGTGGCCGCAGGGCACCCCTAAGTCCATCAAGCCATTTTAGGCAAAATCTTTTGTGGTTTGCGCAAGAAAGGTGCCGTGAAAAGTCGTTTTGCCTAAAATTTGATCGTAATAAACATGTCAGAATCATGTCGCTCTAAGGGCATTACCCTATAGTGAAGCCGCGCTTCCGGGCGTTAGGCTCCCTGCCAACGATGCCATGCAGGGAATAACGAGAGCATGCCTTCCACATCCAAGATCGCATTCGTAACCATCGGCCAGACGCCACGTATCGACGTGGTGCCGGAAATGATGGCCGAGATCACAATCGGCCTGCCGGCGGGCCGTGTCGACTTCCGGGAATTCGGCGTGCTGGACGGCATGAGCCCGGCCGAACTTAACGCGATGCGCGCTAAAGACGGCGAGCATTCCTTTGCGACCCGCCTCAACAGCGGCGAGGAGATCGTCTCCTCGAAAGCGCTAACGGAAGAGAAGCTCAACGTGCTTCTGAAGAAGATCGATAGCGAAGGTTTCGACCTCATCGTGCTTCTGTGCACCGGCACGCGGATCGATCCGCTGGAAAACACTCTTGTCGTCGAAGCTCAGCGCATCGTTGATACGACCGTCGAGGCGCTGGCCGCCTCCGCCCGCCAGCTCGGCGTGATCGTGCCGCTGGAGCGCCAGATCAACGATTTTAAGGAACGCCACGTGTTCAGCGGCGAGCCGCGCCTTGTCGCAGCCTCGCCCTACGCTGGCAATGCGATGGCGGAGAGCGCCAAAAAGCTCGAAGGCTGCGACCTCGTGGTCATGCACTGCATGGGGTATTCGGCCGCAATGCTGGAAGCCGCCCGCAGCGCCGTCGATGCCCCCGTTTTGCTGTCGCGCCGCCTCGTCGCCGGCATAGTCCGCCAGATGATCTGAATTCAACCCCAAGCCGTCTTAATAAGAGAGGGAACGAAATGTTCGGCAAGATTTTCAGGAATATCGCGATCGCGGGGCTTTTGGCCTCGTCCGTCCTCGGCTCGCCGGCCAGCGCCTTCGAGCGCACCGACAAGGGCAATGTCATCGTCTTCGGCGGCCGCCAGGCGATCCCGGTTCTCGACCCGCATGTCCGCTACGACTGGTCTACGCGCATGCTGCAGCAGGCCGTCTATGATGCGCTCGTGAAGTACGAAGGCAACCCGGCCGACATCAAGCCGTGGCTCGCCGAGAAGTGGGAAACTAGCGCCGACGGCAAGACCTGGACCTTCCATCTGGTCAAGACCGCCAAGTTCCACAATGGCGATCCGGTCAATGCCGAAGCCATCCGTTATTCCTTCGAGCGCGGCCTGAAGGTCAACAAGGGCGTCGCTTGGATGCTCAAAGACTTCATGGCGCCGGAAGGCATCAAGGTCGTCGATGATTATACCGTCCAGTTCGACCTGAAGGCGCCTTACGCGCCCTTCCTCTCGTTCCTGCCTTGGTGGTACATCGTCAACCCGGCTGAAGTGAAGGCGCATGAAGTGGACGGCGACTACGGCCAGAAATGGTTGACCGACCATGCCGCCGGCTCCGGCCCGTTCAAGCTCGGCCGCTGGGAACCGAACGTCCTTTATGAAGTCGAATCCGTCGAGAATTACTGGAAGGGCTGGCCGCAGGGCAATAACCGCCCGGCCGGCGTAATCTTCAAGATCATCCGCGAACCGGCCGCCCAGAAGGCAGCACTGCAGCGCGGCGAAGCGGATATCGTCGAAGGCCTGACGCCGGACGACTATGTGCAGATCGCCCGCGCCAAGGGTATCGCCATCGAAGACCACAAGGGCATGACGACTTTCGGCATCAAGTTCAACACCCAGAAGGGCCCGACTGCCGACATCAACCTGCGCAAGGCGATCGCCTATGCGATGGACTACGACGCCCTGATCCAGGTGTATAACGGCGCCGCATCGCTCGAAACGAGCCCGCTGCCAGATGCCATGAAGGGCTTCGTGTCGGTTCCGGGCATTCCGCGCAAAGACCTCGCCAAGGCGAAGGAATACCTTGCCAAGTCCGGGTATGCGAACGGCGGCATCACCCTGCCCTACGTTCACGTCGCTGGTCTCGAAGAAGCCCGCCGCATCGGCCTCGTGCTGCTCGACAGCCTGAAGCCGCTCAACATCAATGTCGAGATCAAGCCGGAACAGTGGCCGAACATGGTTGCCAACGGGTCCAAGGTCGAAACCGCGCCGGCCATGACCTCGGTCTATACGACCCCGGTTTCGACCGATCCGGATGCCGTCGCCTACCAGTATCACAAGAACAGCTGGGGCCAGTATTTCGCGATGATGTTCTACGACAACCCGCAGGTTTCCGAGATGATCGACAAGGCCCGCGGTTCGTCCAATTGGGACGAGCGCGCCAAGCTTTACGCCGATATCCAGACCCAGATCGTCGCCGACCAGCCGGAAGTCTTCGGCATGCTGCAGAACCGCCGCTGGGCCCGACGCGATTATCTGCAGGGCTTCCAGTTCAGCCCCGTCCGCTTCACGGGTGAAGTCGATCTCTACCCGCTGTGGGTAAAGGCCGAATAATCACTGGCTGCGATTCCATCCAGCAGCCAGAATGGCGCATGGCCTGGCTCCCCAGTTTCGGGCTATGCGTATTTATCTCGAACTATCACCGGAGAAGACGATGCTGACATTCGCCTTCCGAAAATTGCTGACCCTGGTCGGCACGATGATCGGCATTGCCGCGCTGACCTTCCTCATCACCAATGTCGCGCCCGGCGATCCGGCCCGCCTCGTGGCCGGCCCCAACGCCACCGAGGACATGGTAGCGACTATCCGCAGCGAGTACGGCCTTGACAAGTCGCTGCCCGAACAGTTCTCCGTCTATATGGGTGATCTCGCCCGCGGCGATCTCGGCACCTCGATCGTCACCACACGGCCGGTGCTGGAAGAGGTGATGCGCTATGCGCCGGCAACGCTCGAACTGGTCTTCGTCGCAATGTTTCTCGGCATCATCGTCGGCGTGCCGCTCGGCATGTTGTCGGCCGTCTACAAGGATGGGCCGCTCGACCATGTGACCCGCATCTTCTCGATATCAGGCGTGGCGCTGCCCGCCTTCTGGTTCGGCATCATCCTGCAGCTGATGTTCGCGGTCGATCTCGGCTGGCTGCCGGTCTCCGGGCGGCTGCCACTCGTCACCCGGCCACCGGAATTCTATACCGGCCTTTTGCTGGTTGACAGCCTGATTTCCGGCCGCTTCTCGACCTTCTGGACCTCGCTGCAGCACATCATCCTGCCGGCAATCGTGCTGTCTTTCCCCTGTCTCGCCTCCATCCTGCGCGTCAACCGCGCCGAGATGATCGAGGTTTTGCAGTCCGATTACATCGTCGCGGCACGCGCCCACGGCATCGCCTCCTACCGTATCGTCGCGCTCTACGCGCTGAAGAACGCCATGCTGCCGACGCTTGCCATGATCGGGTTGCGCTTCGGCTGGATGCTCGGCTCCACCGTGCTGGTGGAGACCGTGTTCGATTGGCCGGGTATCGGCCTCTATGCCGTATCCTCCGCGCTCTCGTCCGATTTCAAGCCCGTCGTCGGCGTCACGCTGATGATCGGCTTCTTCTTCATCGTCGCCAATACCCTCGTCGATCTGGCCTATGCGTGGATCGATCCTCGCCTCAGGAGGGCATAATGACGGCAACCTCGATCGAAACCCCGGTGGAGACATCGGTGGAAGCCAACCGCCCCCTCACCTTCCGCGAACGACATGCCAGCCAGATCCGCCAGTGGCGGCTCTACGCCCACATGTTCCGAAAGAGTTTCTCTTCCATGCTCGGCCTGACGCTGGTCGTGCTGTTCCTGCTGCTTGCAGCCTTCGGCCCGCTGCTGGCGCCCTATCCTGAAGCGGCAAGCGGCGCGATCAACATGTCCGCCAAGCTTCAGCCGCCGAGCGCGCAATATTTGTTCGGCACCGATGAAATGGGCGCCGACATCTTCTCGCGCGTCATCATGGGTGCCCGCACTTCGCTGTGGATCGGTGTCATCATCACCGGTCTTGCGGCGATTATCGGCGTGCCGCTCGGCATCATCGCCGGCTATAGTGGCGGCTGGGTGCGCGCCGTCATCATGCGCATCACCGAGCTTTTCCTCGCCGTTCCCGGCCTCGCGCTTGCTTTGGCGATCGTGGCTGCTCTCGGTCCCGGCATCACCAACTGCGTTCTGGCGTTGGCGATCGTTTGGTGGCCTGGTTACGTCCGCCTCGTCGAGGCAAAGACGCTTTCGGTCAAGGAAGAACTCTTCGTCGAATCCGCTCGATCGATCGGCGCCAAGACGCCGTGGATCCTCTGGCACCACATCCTGCCAAATTGCCTGTCACCCATCATCGTTAAGATAAGCATGGACATGGGCATGGCGATCCTTTCGGCTGCCAGCCTCGGCTTCATCGGTCTCGGCGCCTTGCCGCCGGCACCGGAATGGGGGGCGATGATCTCGGTCGCCCGCACCTACATGCCGGACTGGTGGTGGTATTCGCTCTTCCCGGGCGCTGGGATCTTCCTCACCGTTCTCGGCTTCAACCTGCTGGGCGACGGCCTGCGCGACATTCTCGACCCAAGGACCCGCGACAGATGACCGAACCTTTGCTTGATATTAAAGACTACCGCCTGCATATCGCGACCTTTGATGGTGCGGTGCATGTGCTGAAGGGCATAAACCTCACCGTAAACCGTGGCGATACGCTCGGCATCGTCGGGGAATCCGGCTCGGGCAAGACGGTTCTGGTGCGCTCGGTGCTCGGCATCGGCCCGCGCAATTCCAAGGTCTTGCAGGGCTCGATCGCCTTCGATGGACAGGACATTACTCACCTGTCGGAAAAGGACTGGACGAAGATCCGCGGCATCCGCATCTCGATGATCTTCCAGGACCCGATGACCTATCTCAACCCGCTCTTCACGGTCGGGCGACAGATCGCCGATGTCATCGCCGCGCATGAAAAGGCCGCAGTCAACGGCGTGTCCTCCAAGGCGGCCCGCCGAACCCGCACTGAAGAACTTCTGGATCAGGTTGGCCTGCCGAACCCATCCATGCTGTTTTCGCAATATCCGCACCAGCTTTCCGGTGGCATGCGCCAGCGCGTGCTGATCGCCATGGCATTGGCTGGCAGGCCGGATATCCTGATTGCCGACGAACCGACCACCGCGCTTGACGTGACCGTTCAGGCACAGGTTCTCGACCTGATCAACTCGCTGGTCGAAAAGCTGAACCTCACCGTCATCATGATCAGCCACGATATCGGCGCGATCGCCACGATCGCGAAACGCTGCGCGGTCATGTACAAGGGCGAAATCGTCGAACAGGGCCTGACCTCCGACATCCTCAATCGCCCGCAGCACGAATATACCCAGCGTCTGTTGGCAGCTGTGCCGGATATCGACGCGGCTGCTGAAAAGCTTCCCGCCGAGCCGGCCGCGACGGAGCCTGCCAAGCCAGGGATTCTCCTTGAAGCTATCGACCTCAAGAAAGTCTATCGCAGCCAGTCAGGCGCCGAGTTCACCGCCGTCAACTCGCTCAGCCTCTCGGTGAAAACCGGCGAAATCTTCGGCGTGGTCGGCGAATCCGGTTCCGGCAAATCGACACTGGCGCGCATGCTGCTAAGCCTAATCGAGCCGACGTCCGGCGACGTGATCTTCGACGGCACCAACATTACCGGTCTTGCCGGTGAACCGCTCCGCCAGATGCGCCGCCATATGCAGTTCGTTTTCCAGAATCCGCATTCGGCACTCAACGGTCGTCACACGATCGGTGATGCGATCGGCGAGCCGCTGCGCATCCAGACTTCGATGAGCCGCCGCGATATCGAGGCGCGCGCGGAAGCGCTGCTCGACATCGTGCAACTGCCGAAATCGTTCAAATACCGCTACCCGCATGAGCTTTCCGGCGGCCAGAAACAGCGTGTCTGCATCGCCCGCGCCATCGCGCTGAACCCGCGGCTGCTGATCCTCGACGAACCTACCTCGGCGCTCGACATCTCCGTCCAGGCCCAGGTGTTGGACTTCCTGCAGGAGCTGCGGTCGGAGCTCGGCCTGACCTACGTCTTCATCTCGCACAATCTCGCCGTCATCCGGCAAATCTGCGACCGGACGATCGTCATGAAACATGGAGAGATCGTCGAACAGGGCAGGACAGAGAACGTCTTCCTTGCTCCCCGTGAGGCGTATACGCAGGCGCTCATCGAGAGCGGTCGCAAGACTTCGCAAGCTGCGACGCTCAGGCCCGGGTCCTAGGTCGACGCGGCGCTAATACTATCTAAGCGCAGTCGCAGCCAGGGCCGCATGACCTTAAAGCTGCCCGATCATGGCCACATCCCGCCGCACGTTGGTCTAGATGACAATCTCGCTCCTTGGAGGGTTTTACGCATTTCTTGGTCTTGAACGGATTAAACCTTCGACGTCTTCATTCTCCACTTGGCTGCTGCTCGTGCTCGGGCAGCAATCTTTGAAGCTGTCACTCCCTGGAAAGCTGATCGCGATAGTAGGTCATCGCTGCCTACAAATTCATGCGGCATTCGCCTTTTCCATCAACGCCCGCTGGATTGCCGCGTGCAGTTGTTCCTGGGTAAACGGTTTAGTCATCCGCAATAGGTCTATCAGGCCGTGACCGTCAGGTAGCTCTGCATAGCCCGAGGCGAGGATTACGCGCAAATCTGGGTACGATGAATAAACGAGCCGGGCAAGCTCTGCGCCCGTCATTCCCGGCATGGCATGATCCGTTATCACAAGGTCGAACTTTTGATCGGAGGCCAACAGTTCAAGCGCCACTGAGGCGGAAGACGCTTCAATCGCTCTATGACCAAGATCTTCCAACATCGCAGCAGTGCCCATGCATACGAGGGCGTCGTCGTCCACTACGAGGACGGATAGCGAATGGTTTCTCACCAGTTCACTCTCCAGTGATTGGGTCCCGACGGAAGTTGGAAGTCCCTGATTTTCAGCGATCGGCAACCACAGTGAAACTGTCGTCCCCACACCCTCGACACTCGAGAGCTCCAGCGCTCCGCCAGACTGGGCCGCGAGACCATGAACCATCGACAAGCCAAGCCCGGTGCCCTTCCCTAGCCCTTTTGTCGTAAAAAACGGCTCTGCTGCGCGCAACGCGGTTGCTTCATCCATTCCCGCACCGTTGTCGGATACCGAGATTCTCACATATCGCCCTGGCCTCAGGGCGGGCGGTCTTCGGGATGAATCTTCAGTAGCAGCGACAGTGATGGTTCCGCCATCCGGCATGGCGTCGCGCGCGTTCACGAAGAGATTGAGCAGTGCGAGCTCGAGTTGATTGCTGTCTATCAAAAGCGGTGGCAGATCCTTTGAGATATGGTTTTCTACCCCGACACCCGGACCGAGCGCCTTGCCGAGGAGATCTTCGATATTGTCAAATAGCTGGGGGAAGTCGACAGCCTGCGGCTTCAATTCCTGGCGGCGGGCAAACGCCAGCAGGCGTTGGGTGAGTGACGCGCCTCGCTCCGCTGCCTGGATTGCGTTCTTGACAAGACGGTCGCTCTTCTCGTCGGCAGGAAGACGTTTCTTGAGTAGGTTCAGGCTGCCCAAGACGGCCATCAGGAGGTTGTTGAAATCATGCGCAACGCCGCCGGTGAGCTGACCGATCGTATCGAGCTTCTGTGCTTCGAACAATTGCGCGAGTGCATCTTCTCGCTCCCGCGTGCGCTGATCTATACGCTGTTCAAGCTCTTCGTTGAGCTGGCGCAGCTCGGCCGAGGAAGCTTCGAGCTCAGCGGTTCTCTCTCTGACCCGTTCCTCCAGCTCTGCGTTCAACCGCTCCAGTTCTCTGGTCTTCCTATAAAGGTCAGCAAAGACCCGTACCTTGGCGCGCAATACTTCTGGCACGATAGGCACAGAGACATAGTCGACGGCTCCGGCAGCATAGCCTCGCAACCGGTCCGGCTCTGCCATCATCACAGCGGACACGAAAATGATCGCCGTATTTTGATAGCGAGGATGCTCGCGGATCATGCTGACGAGTTCGAAGCCGTCTTGTTCCGGCATACAAACGTCGACTAGGATCACCGCGATGTCGTTGCGCAGGAGGTGCTCCAGCGCTTCTCTTCCAGAGTGCGCCTTAAGAAGCGTCTCGCCAAGCTCCTGGAGGACAACCTCATAACTCAGCAGTTTTGCTGGCTGGTCGTCCACAAGTAGAATGTTCACAGGGTTCATGATCATCTCCTACCGGTGAAGCCACATTCTCAGCGCCGACAAGAGCTGCTCGGTATTGACGGGCTTGGCAAGATAATCGGAAGCCCCGGCTTCCAAACATTTTTCGCGGTCACCCTTCATCGCTTTTGCCGTCAAGGCAAGGATTGGCAAACGACGGAAGCTGGAGTCTGAGCGGATCACTTGCATCGTCTCATAGCCGTCCATTCCCGGCATCATAATATCCATTAACACGATCGCGACGGAGGGCTCCTTTTGAAGAACTTCGATCGCTTCGCTCCCAGTCGTCGCGGTTAAGACACGCATTCCCCGGCGCTCCAGAACACTACTCAACGCGAATATGTTGCGGGCGTCATCATCGACCAGCAAAACGGTCTCTCCAAGCAGATCCTCGTCGGAGCTGTGAAGTTCCTCCAGCAGCGACTGCTTTGCGGGTGGCATGTCAGCAACCACGCGGTGGAGGAACAGAGCTGTTTCGTCGAGAAGGCGCTCCGGCGACTCTACACCCTTGACGACGACACTGCGTGCCATCGTGTGGAGACGCGCATCATCCTCCGGAGAGAGTTCCCGGCCGGTGAATACGACGACCGGGACTTCGCTTATCTCATCGTCGTCGCGGATTTTTTCGAGCACTTCGAAGCCGGACATGTCAGGGAGCGACAGATCAAGAACGACACAGTCGGCGGAACCGCCTTTGAGGGCGGCCAAGGCATCCGCACCCGTGGCCACACTTTTGATATCGATGTCGTCATGTCCCAGGAGGGCCGTAACGCTCAAGCGCTCCGCCTCGCTATCCTCCACGAGAAGAAGAGTTTTACGACGAGGCTGAACATATGTTTTGAGCCTCGAAAATGCCCTCCCAACACTCTCGCTAGTCGTGGGCTTGCTCATGAACGCGAAGGCGCCTCGCGTCAGCCCATGCTGCCTGTCTTCGTCAAGGCTGATGATTTGAACCGGGATATGGCGCGTTGCAGCCTGTTGTTTCAGTTGGCTGAGCACCGTCCATCCCAGCATGTCAGGAAGAAAAATGTCGAGCGAGATCGCCGCGGGCTTATACTCTTGTGCCAGCGCGAGCGCCTCGCTGCCGCGGTTCGCGACCACTGCTTTGAAGCCGCTGTCATGTGCAAGATCGACCAGCACCCTGGCATAGTGGGCATCGTCCTCGACAATCAACAGGATTGCATCGCCGGCTTGAAGGTGGTGGCGGTCATCTTCTACCTGTTCAACCGGCTTCTCGGCGCGGCGAGCGGCGGCCGCTTCCGCAAGTTGAACAACATTAGTGGGCTCAGGACGGGACGTTATAGGCACCGATGCTGCGCCAACATATGTCAGCGGCAGAAACAGAGTAAACGTGCTGCCGACGCTAGGAGCGCTGCGGAGCTGGATCTCGCCACCGAGAAGGTTGGCCAGTTCGCGGCTGATGGCAAGACCGAGCCCGGTACCACCATACTTGCGGCTCGTGGACGCGTCAGCCTGCTGAAAAGCCTCGAATATGAGCCTTTGCTTTTCGAGCGGAATGCCAATGCCGGTATCCGAAACCTCGAAGGCGATCACCGAAGGCGAGTGTTTGAGTGACGGATGGTCGGCCGTCCATCCCTCGGTGGGAGAGGTGACACGAAGGGTAACCCCGCCCTGCGCTGTAAACTTGAAGGCGTTTGAAAGCAGGTTCTTGAGGATCTGTTGGAGACGCTTGGAATCGGTGATGATGCTTCTCGACACCTCTGGGCCGACTTCAACCGCAAACCCCAGATCGCGGTTGTCGGCTTCATGCCTGAACGGCCGAGACATTACCTCCAGAAGATTGTTGATGAATATTTCCTCCGCATCGACAGAAACGGTCCCCGACTCGATTTTAGAGAGATCGAGAATGTCACTGATGAGGTTCAGGAGGTCGGTGCCTGCGCCATGGATCGTCTTAGCGAATTCGACTTGCTTGCCCGACAGATTGCCATCGGGATTTTCCCCTAGTTGCTGGCCGAGGATGAGGATTGAATTGAGGGGCGTGCGCAGCTCGTGCGACATATTGGCCAGGAATTCGGACTTGTACTTCGAGGTCAGGGCAAGCTCGGTCGCTTTCTCTTCCAGCGCGTGACGGGCCTGCTCGATCTCCTGGTTTTTCGCCTCGACTTCGACGTTGCGCTCCTCGAGCTGCTGCGCTTTTTGCTCTAGCTGTTCGTTAGTCTGCTGCAGTTCGCGCTGTTGCGTTTGCAATTCGGTAGCCAACTGTTGCGACTGCTTCAGGAGACCTTCGGTCTGCATCGTCGCTTCGATCGAGTTGAGAACGATCCCGATTGAGGTGGTCAGCTGATCCAGGAAGGTCAACTGCAGATCGGTGAAGTCGCCGGCGGAGGCAAGCTCGATGACCGCTTTGACCTGTCCCTCGAAGTGAACCGGCAAAACGATCGCGCTTTTCGGCAGCGCGGAAAACACGCCCGAGCTGATCGGCACGACGTTGTCCGGAAGGTTGGTGACCAGGATACGGCGCGTGTCGACCGCGCATTGACCCACGAGGCCTTGACCAAATTCCAGCCGTGGCGGATGTGCGGTCTCCAGGCCATTGGCGTAAGCTGAGAGCAACGAGAGCGAAGGGAAGCGCTCATCAGCGTCGACTTGATAGATGACGCCCTGGTGCGCGCCGACGAGCGGCGCCAGTTCCGAGAGAAGTAGCTTACCAACCAGCGTGAGATCCCGCTGGCCCTGCAGCATATTGGTGAAGCGTGCCAAGTTGGTCTTCAACCAGTCCTGCTCCGTGTTTTGGTCGGTCGTTAAACGCAAGTTGCCGATCATGGTATTGATATTGTCTTTCAGCTCCGCGACTTCACCGCGCGCCTCGACCTGGATTGATCGCGTCAGGTCACCCTTGGTAACGGCGGTCGCGACCTCAGCAATGGCGCGGACCTGGGTCGTGAGGTTCGCGGCAAGCAAGTTGACGTTGCCTGTCAGGTCCTTCCATGTGCCGGCGGTGCCTGGCACATTAGCCTG
This sequence comes from Neorhizobium populisoli, assembly GCF_019430945.1. Classification (GTDB taxonomy): domain Bacteria; phylum Pseudomonadota; class Alphaproteobacteria; order Rhizobiales; family Rhizobiaceae; genus Neorhizobium; species Neorhizobium populisoli. Next base: position 16,251 of record NZ_JAHYCB010000027.1, read on the forward strand.
GCCGCCAAGCCGGCCCTCGACACCCACTTCGCGGGCAACCGTCGTCACCTGGTCTGCAAAGGTCGCGAGCGTATTCGTCATATTGTTGATGGTTTCGGCCAGCGCCGCGACCTCACCCTTAGAGGCGACGGTGAGGTCTTGTTTGAGGTCGCCGTTCGCTACTGCCGTGACCACCTTGACGATGCCGCGCACCTGTTCCGTGAGGTTGGCGGCCATCACGTTGACGGTATCAGTCAGGTCCTTCCAAGTCCCGGCCACGCCCGGGACCTGAGCCTGTCCGCCGAGCTTGCCTTCGGTGCCGACTTCTCGGGCGACGCGCGTCACTTCGCCCGCGAATGCATTAAGCTGGTCCACCATCGTGTTAATAGTGTTCTTGAGCTCGAGAATCTCGCCCTTTACATCGACGGTGATCTTGCGTGACAGGTCGCCCCTTGCCACCGCGGTGGTCACTTCAGCGATGTTGCGCACCTGCGTGGTAAGGTTTGCGGCAAGCAGGTTCACGTTGTCGGTCAGATCTTTCCACGTGCCAGCGACGCCTGGGACGACGGCCTGTCCGCCGAGACGGCCATCGGTGCCCACTTCGCGGGCGACGCGCGTCACTTCGCCCGCAAATGAGCGAAGCTGATCGACCATGGTGTTGAGAGTATCTTTGAGTAGCAGAATTTCGCCACGCACGTCGACGGTGATCTTACGGCTAAGGTCACCATTGGCGATGGCCGTCGCGACCTCGGCGATGTTGCGGACCTGGGCCGTCAGGTTGCCTGCCATCGAGTTGACGCTGTCGGTCAAGTCCTTCCAAGTGCCTGCAACGCCCGGGACCTGGGCCTGCCCACCGAGCTTGCCTTCGGTGCCCACTTCGCGGGCGACACGCGTCACTTCGCCGGCAAAGGCGTTCAGCTGATCCACCATCGTATTGATGGTGTTTTTCAGCTCGAGAATTTCGCCTTTCACGTCGACAGTGATCTTGCGCGATAGGTCTCCGCGCGCCACGGCGGTGGTGACCTCAGCGATATTGCGGACCTGGCCCGTAAGGTTGGAGGCCATGGAATTTACGTTTTCCGTGAGATCCTTCCAAGTGCCGGCAACGCCTGGGACCTGAGCCTGACCGCCAAGCTTTCCTTCAGTGCCGACTTCTCGGGCGACGCGCGTGACTTCCGAGGCGAACCGGTTCAGCTGGTCTACCATCGTGTTGAGGGTTTCCTTCAGCTGTAGGATTTCGCCCTTCACATCAACCGTGATCTTGCGCGACAGGTCGCCATTGGCGATCGCCGTCGATACTTCCGCGATGTTGCGAACCTGTGCTGTCAGGTTGCCAGCCATTGAGTTGACCGAATCCGTCAAGTCCTTCCATGTGCCGGCAACGCCGGTCACGTTGGCTTGCCCCCCGAGCCGTCCTTCCGTGCCGACTTCGCGCGCAACACGCGTCACCTCTCCAGCAAAACCATTGAGCTGGTCGACCATCGTGTTGATGGTTTCCTTGAGCTCCAGGATTTCCCCTGAAACGGTTACGGTGATTTTCTTTGACAAGTCGCCTTGAGCGACGGCGGTCGCTACTTCGGCGATGTTTCGTACCTGACCCGTGAGGTTCGACGCCATCGAATTCACGGAATCGGTCAGGTCCTTCCATGTGCCCGCGACGCCACGGACGTTTGCCTGGCCCCCAAGCTGGCCTTCGGTACCCACTTCGCGCGCAACGCGCGTGACCTCTGAAGCAAACGCATTCAACTGATCGACCATAGTGTTGATGGTCTGCTTCAGCTGCAGGATCTCGCCCTTCACATCCACGGTGATCTTTTTCGACAGATCGCCGCTGGCGATCGCTGTCGATACCTCGGCGATGTTACGCACCTGCGCGGTCAGGTTCGATGCCATGGAGTTCACGTTATCTGTCAGATCCTTCCAGGTTCCGGCAACGCCGGGTACCTGCGCCTGCCCGCCGAGGCGGCCCTCGGTGCCGACTTCACGAGCCACGCGTGTGACTTCACCTGCAAAGCCGTTGAGCTGGTCGACCATCGTGTTGATGGTTTCCTTGAGCTCCAGGATTTCGCCCGAAACCGACACCGTGATCTTCTTCGACAGGTCGCCGTTGGCAATTGCGGTCGAAACCTCCGCGATGTTTCGAACCTGCGCTGTCAAATTGGATGCCATTGAATTGACATTGTCAGTCAGATCCTTCCAGGTGCCAGCAACACCCGGCACTTGTGCCTGGCCCCCAAGCCGGCCCTCGGTGCCAACTTCGCGTGCGACACGGGTCACTTCGCCGGCAAAGCCGTTCAACTGATCGACCATCGTGTTGATGGTTTCTTTAAGCTCAAGGATTTCACCCGATACGTCGACCGTAATTTTACGCGAAAGGTCTCCGCGTGCGACTGCTGTGGTGACCTGAGCAATATTGCGCACCTGAGCGGTAAGGTTGCCACACATAGCGTTGACCGAGTCTGTCAGATCTTTCCAGGTGCCGGCAACACCCGGAACAAGAGCCTGGCCCCCCAGCTTTCCTTCCGTGCCGACTTCACGAGCGACACGCGTAACCTCAGATGCAAAAGAACGAAGCTGATCCACCATCGTGTTGATGGCTTCCTTCAGCTGCAGAATTTCGCCTCTGACATCGACGGTGATTTTTTTCGAAAGGTCGCCGTTCGCCACGGCGATCGTGACCTCGGCAATATTTCGAACCTGCGCCGTTAGATTGGATGCCATGGAGTTGACGCTCTCCGTCAAGTCCTTCCATACGCCCGTGACTTCAGGGACCTGGGCCTGACCACCGAGCTTTCCATCTGTGCCCACCTCGCGGGCAACGCGCGTAACTTCCGACGTAAACACGCTCAACTGCTTGATCATCGTGTTGACGATTTCGGCCGAGCGAAGGAATTCGCCCTTGAGTGGGCGTCCATCGACATCGAGAGGCACGGTCTGCAGCAGGTCACCTTTGGCAACTGCGGTAATCGTTCGGGTCACGGCAGCCGTCGGCCAGACAAGATCATCGATCAGCGTATTGATCGAAAGCTCCATATCCGACCATGAGCCACCGGCTAGTCCCAAACGGACCCGGGTGCTCGTCCGACCGTCTCGTCCGACCACTTGGCCCACATTCTCGAGCTGAGAGGCCATCTTTTGGTTGGCGGCGATGATATCGTTGAGCGTGTCAGCGATTTTTCCGGTTATGCCCGTGAGGTCCGAGCGCATGCGGGCGGTAAAATCGCCGTTGCGCATGGCAAGCAACGCATCCAGGAGTGCGCGAGCATCGCTGCCTCCAAGTGTCGTCACGCTTTGTTCCTCAAAACCCTCTATCTCTTGATCGCGCTGAACTCCGCTGCCTTGCCCGCTCATTGAAAACCCCTCCGTTCGACGCCCTATACCTAGCGTCAGTTATGGGGAAAACCATGTCATTGACAATAGGGACTTCAGGCGGACCAAGTTTAACCGGGGCAGTGTAATTCCTCGGCTGTCTCGAACTGCCTGTCTTGTGAATTCTAACGCCGGCTACGCCAAAAAATGTTCAAAAGGGTTGATCCCGCCACCGCCAGATTCTAAACCGCTAAGGATGTCAAGAGATGTGAGTTCAGAGTCAGACTTTGTCGAGATGGTCGAGAGCTGTTTCGATTCTGTGTGGTCACTCGAGTTGCTATTGCTCATCCAGGCACAGCCGGATCGGCGATGGACAACGTCGGAACTGGTTTCCGAACTACGCAGCAGCGAGCTGGTGGTCACTCAGTCGGTGCGTTGCCTTGGCGGCGCTGGGCTGTTGGTCGATGAGGGGGACAGCAATTTCCGCTATGCCACAGTGTCGCCTGACCTTGCCGCCTTTTTGACGAGGCTTGACGATGAGTACCGCGCTCGGCCAAATCAGATAAGACGCATAATCGTCGGGCGCTCAAATGGCAAACTCACTTCGTTTTCAAATGCCTTCCTCTTAAGGAAAGACCCGCAGTGAACCAGATCGTTCAAGTGGCAATCTATCTTCTTTGCCTTGTGGCAAGTGGTACTTGTACCTGGCTCCTCCTAAGAGGATACGGGCGGTCCTTAACACGCCTGTTGCTTTGGGCCGGCCTATGCTTCGCGTTCCTGTCCCTCAATAACCTCGCGGTATTATTTGACCTTTTGATTTTCCCGCAATTGGATTTTCAAGCCTGGCGGCATGCCGCCTCTTTGATAGCCGTTGGAGTATTGCTGTTCGGCCTGGTCTGGGAGTCGGAGTAAATGTTCGCCTTCGTTTCCGGCCTCATCACCATGGGCTTTCTGGTTTCCGGATTGTTCTTCATTCGATTCTGGGTTCGCACACGCGATCAACTTTTTGCAGCCTTTGCCGCCGCGTTCTGGCTACTGGCCGCCAACCAGGCTTTGCTTGCCCTCTCCGATCTTCCGGTTGAGGAGAGGAGCTGGATGTATCTCCTAAGGCTCGCGGCCTTCGTCCTCATCATTCTCGCGATCGCGTTGAAGAACCGACGTTAGGTACGACCGCCGGAGCCAGGTGCCTTTCTAGTCCTCGTCACCCAGCGAGTGGTAGCCGGCCACCCATGCTGAAAAAAGTTCCGGCTCGGTCAGTGCGCTGTATGGGCAGAAGGCCAGACCATGCCTCTAACCATGCGCAGCGCGACATCGCTTCCCGCAAACAGTCCCGTGGGCGAAGCTCCCTTATACCAACCGTCATTGATCAGAACCCTTGTGCCCAGTTGCGCCTTCCGATCGACATTATCTTCCACGGTCGGTCCTGCAGTGTTCGCCAAGCGTAGCAGCAATGATCGACGATATCCTCGTATG
>NZ_JAHYCB010000028.1 GCF_019430945.1 Neorhizobium populisoli
CCGGCTTCGCTTGATCCAACTATCCTTGCTCGGCTGTTGCCGGTTCTGGATGCGTCATGATCGCCTTTCCGCCCGGGGTGAAGGTGTGGATTGCGGGCGGCGTGACGGACATGCGTTGTGGCATGAACAGCCTGGCGCTGAAGGTTCAGCAAGGACTTGGCCGCGATCCGCATGGCGGCGAGGTCTTCTGCTTTCGAGGTCGCAAAGGTGACCTGATCAAGGTCCTATGGCATGACGGCGTCGGCATGTCGCTCTACCTGAAGCGTCTGGAGGCAGGGAAGTTCATCTGGCCGGTTAGCCAGAATGGCTCCGCCGTGCCGGTGTCGGCGGCGCAACTCGGCTATCTTCTGGAAGGGATCGACTGGCGCAATCCACGCTGGACGCAACGACCTGCGACGGCAGGCTGATCGCTACCATTCTACTGTTTTTGTTGGGCTTTCGACCAACCGCATGATAGCTTTCGGCCATGGACGATGCTGCTTCGGAGATAGCCAGGTTACGGGCCGCGCTTGCGGCATCGGAGGCGCGTGCCGCCTCCGCCGAGGCTGATCTCGCGCAGGTGCGAGCCGTCGTAACGACGTCCGAGGCGATGATCCGGCACCTCAAGCTCGAGATCGCCAAGTTGCGTCGCGAGCAATATGGTCAGAGTTCGGAACGACGCGCCCGGCTGATCGACCAGATGGAATTGCAGCTCGAAGAACTTGAGGCCGACGCCACCGAGGACGAGATCGCCGCGGAACGCGTGGCGGCGGAGGTTGTGCAAGTTCCAGCCTTTGAACGCCGCCGCCCGGTCCGCAAGCCGTTTCCCGAGCACCTGCCGCGCGAACGGCTGATCATCGAGGCACCCTCGACCTGCAACTGCTGTGGCTCAGCCCGGATCGTTAAGATGGGCGAGGATATCACCGAGACGCTGGAGGTGATCCCGCGCCAGTGGAAAGTGATCCAGACGGTGCGCGAGAAGTTCACCTGCCGGGACTGCGAGAAGATCAGCCAGTCACCGGCACCTTTCCATGCGACACCACGCGGATGGGCGGGACCGAACCTGCTCGCGACGATCCTGTTCGAGAAGTTCGGCCAGCACCAGCCATTGAACCGCCAGGCCGAGCGCTACGCCAGGGAGGGCGTCGATCTCAGCCTCTCTACGCTGGCCGACCAAGTTGGAGCCTGTGCAACGGCGCTGCAGCCGATTCATGATTTGATCCGCGCCCATGTGCTGGCCGCCGGTCGGCTTCATGGCGACGACACCACCGTGCCGCTGCTGGCCAGGGGTGCAACGAAGCAGGCAAGGTTATGGACGTACGTTCGCGATGATCGTCCCTTCGCGGGCGGCGCGCCTCCTGCGGCACTCTTCTACTTCTCTCCGGATAGGGAGAAGACTCATCCCAACACGCATCTTGCCGGATGGCACGGCATACTGCAGGCGGACGCCTATGGCGGCTACAACGATCTTTATCGCGCCGACCGCCACCCCGCGGCTGTCATCAGCGCGCTCTGCTGGAGCCACGCGCGACGCAAGTTCTTCGAGTTGGCCGACATCGCCGGCAACGTGCGCAAAGGCAAACCTGCCTATGAGATATCGCCTGTCGCGCTTGAAGCAGTGGCCCGTATCGACGCGTTCTTCGAGATCGAGCGCGGCATAAACGGGACGTCCGCAGAGGAACGATTAACTGCCCGACAACAGCATACTCGTCCGCTTGTCGAGGACCTGCACGACTGGCTCATGGCCCAGCGTTCCCAGATGTCGAAGCACAACCCCGTCGCCAAGGCGATCAATTACATGTTCGAGAAGGACGGGCGCTGGGAAGCCTTCACCCGGTTCCTCGACGATGGCAGGCTCTGCATGTCGAACAATGCGGCAGAGCGCGCCCTGCGCGGGATCGCTCTCGGAAGAAAGGCATGGCTATTCGCTGGCTCCCAGCGCGGCGGCGAGCGTGCTGCCTTCATGTATTCCCTGATCGTCACGGCTAAGATGAACGATATCGATCCGCAGGCCTGGTTGGCGGATATCCTCGCCCGCATGCCCAACATTCCCGTATCACGACTGCCGGAACTGCTGCCTTGGAATTGGTCTGCCGCTGGCAGCGGCCGACAGATGGCCGCCTGATGGGCCGCCCGACGTATGTCTACACGATCAGCTACGTCGCCACGCTGATCGGCGAGAATCTCGAACTCATCCAGGAAATCGCCCGCAACTCCGACAATATCGACTATGGCGAGATGATCCATGCCCATGACGGCAGCGAAGAGGGCATCACGACATTCACCGACCGGGGCGTCGAGAGCCTAAAAGAATTCCTCGACGACATCCGCACCTGGGAGGGAGGCATTCGCCAGTTCCTTGCCAACGAGCAATGCGATCAGGAAAAGATCGAGCGCATCATGGCAGACCAGCCAAAATCATAAGCGGTGCGGCCTACGCCGGATGGATACGACACGCCAATTACCAGGCTGGAGCAACTGCTTCTGAGGAGTTGGACACCGCCTGCTGTCCGCGCTCAAGCGGCCTGATCGGCGGCCCTCACCGGACGCTTACAGCTCAGCTTCGATGCGATAGAGTTCACCGATCCGCTTCACGCCTTCCTCTGCAATCGGTGTCGAGCCGGTGCGAGTGATCTCGACCAGCTTGCGACGAGCATGCGCCCAACAGTAGGCGAGTTTGATGTCGGGACCGATACGATCCGGGGCGATCAGCCGATTATATCCAGCGTAGCCGTCGACCTGAAGCACGCCTGTAAACCCTTGCAATATCCGTTCGGCATGCTGCCCGCCACGTCCTGGCGCGTAGATAAAAGCCACGCCGGGTGGAGCACGTCCGCCCCAAGGTCGGTCGTCACGAGCAAGCGCCCAGAAGTATCCGGTCTTGGTTTTGCGGGAGCCGGGATCGAGCACCGGCGCACGGGTCTCATCCATGAACAGCTTGGTCGAGCGCTTCAAATCGGTGATCAGAGCGTCGAAGACCGGACGAAGTTCGAATGCCGCCCTGCCGACCCAATCGGCAAGCGTCGAGCGGTCAAGATCGAGACCCTGGCGGCTCATGATCTGGGCCTGTCGGTAAAGCGGAAGATGATCGGCATATTTGGAGACCAGCACATGGGCGACGGTCGCTTCCGTCGGCAGGCCTGCCTGGATCAGCCGTGCTGGAGCCGGAGCTTGAACGACTCCATCTGTGCAGGCACGGCACGCATATTTGGGGCGACGGGTGACGATCACGCGGAACTGTGCCGGGATCACGTCCAGCCGCTCGGAGACATCCTCGCCGATGCGATGCAGGCAACCGCCGCAGGCGCAGATCAGGCTTTCCGGCTCGATGATCTCCTCCACACGGGGAAGATGCTGAGGCAGAGAGCCGCGATTGGTCGCGCGTGGCCTGGTGGCCCTGTTTCCAGCAGGAGCGTCCGCCTCTTCTTCGGCATGGATCGTGGCCATGGCCGTTTCCAGGTCTTCCAGTGCAAGATCGAACTGGTCGGGATCGGTCTTCTCGGACTTGCGCCCGAAGGCTGCCTGTTTGAAGGCCGCGACCAGCTTCTCAAGCCGTTCGATCCGCTCATTCTTGCGGGCAATCTGGGCATCCTTGCCTGCTTCGCTTAGCCGCGCCGCAATCAACATCGCCTTCAGGGCAGCAACATCATCGGGAAGATCGGCGGTATCGAGCATGGCCAGAACCTACCAAATCCCGGCCCGTTTTGCCTTCGGAATCTATCGTGCTGAGTCATCGTGCCGCAGCTATTCGATAGCCTCCGGCGTCCTCGTCTGGACGGCATGAACCCGCCGCCAATCAAGGCCCGCAAACAGGGCTTCGAACTGGGCGTGGGTCAGCGTCATCAGTCCATCCTTGATGCCAGGCCAGGTGAAGCTGTGCTCTTCCAGCCTCTTGTAGGCCAGCACAATCCCGCTGCCATCCCATTAGATCAGCTTCAACCGGTCCGCCTTGCGCGACCGGAACACGAAGACCGTTCCGGTGAACGGGTCCTTGTGCAGCTCGTTCTTCACCAGCGCCGCCAAGCCGTCATGACCCTTGCGGAAATCCACGGGTTTGGTCGCCACCATTATACGCACGCGGTTCGATGGGAAAATCATGTCGCCGCAGCCAGGGCACGCGCAATGGCAGCTATCCGGGCAGCAGACGCTCCTTCCTCAAGACGGATCGTAACAGAGCCAACGACGATCTCGGGGCGACCAATCGCTTTCGGCGGCGGTTCCGAAACAGGTGGATCGACGATCACCGCCGCGAACTCTACCGCATCCTCCGGTGCAGGCAGGATCAACTTGCCCTGCCGCGCCATCGTCCGCCAGGTGGAAAGGCTGTTCGCTCGCAATCCATAGCGCTGCGCAACTTCATTGACCGTAATGCCGGGCCGCAAACTTTCCGAAACGATCTTCGCCTTGACCTCGTCAGGCCAGTGTCGGTGAACCTCACGTCCAGGCTTGTTGGTTGTGAGAAACTCCAGTGTAGTCTCCATGGAGAAACTCCGTTCTTCATCCATGGATAGGTCGATCACAGATCAGGCGACAGCGGGCAATGTGGGGGCAGAACACCGGTTACAGTAGGCCCATGGCAGCAGGTCATCGATCTGAGTATTTGGATGGCCGTTGACGATCCTGGTGAGGATGTCCGAGAGATAGGCGAGCGGCTCGACATCGTTGAGCTTGGCAGTTTCGACAAGTGACCCGATAGTTGCCCAATGTTCTGCCCCGGTGTCAGAACCGGCAAATAGTGCGTTTTTGCGATTGAGGGCAATCGGCCTGATGGATTGTCCGACGATGTTAGAGTCGATCTCAATACGGCCGTCGTCGACAAAACGGGTCAAGCCTTCCCATCGTGACAAAGCACAAACCTCGGTGCCGAGATTTCAACGGTCGATTGCCGACACCACGTCTAAATGAGAGCCGCCGAAACGTCATAACGGCGAGCCACTTGCGAAACGACCGCTCCGGGTGAGAATGCCGCCGTCAATATCTCGGCACGCTCATCTGCCGACCACCGCCAGCGCCGTTCTGACCACGTCAACAAGACTGCCTGTACCATGGATGCTCAATGCGCTCTTTAGCTCACTCGTAAGAGTGCAAGATCACAGCCGCACGTTTCCCTAACAAGGCGGCCTTCACCGAAGGCATACCCCAAAAAGCATTATCGGACGTATTTGTCATTATAAAGAAATGGCCCAAATCATCGAGCAGAACACCGAAAATCATGTCGAGGAGACCTCAGCGACGTCTCTCAGCACGGCGGCCCGGCGTGATGTTGCCGCGTCGGAGGTGTCGGATGACAGCCCCCTCCCCTCCCTCGCTGGCGAGGACGAGACACCGGCTCATCTCGCCACCCTTGCCGATCGCGCCAAGGGTTATGTCGCAGCGGTGAGCTCCGCCAACACGCGCAAAGCCTGCGCCGCCGACTGGAAGCATTTTTCCGCCTGGTGCCGCCGATCCGGCCTCGCTCCCCTCCCCCCGCATCCGCAAACCGTCGGGCTGTACATCACCGCCTGCGCTTCGGGGGCGGCCGAGCGCGGGATGAAGGCAAACTCGGTATCGACGATCGAGCGTCGGCTGTCCTCATTGTCTTGGAATTACGCCCAGCGCGGCCTGTTACTCGATCGCAGAGACCGGCATATCGCCACGGTGTTATCCGGCATCCGCAAAAGTCACGCGCGCCGTCCCGTGCAGAAGGAGGCGGTACTGGCAGAAGACATCATCGGGATGATCGAGACCCTTGATCGCGGCACGCTTCGCGGTCTGCGCGACCGCGCGATGCTGCTAATTGGTTATGCTGGCGGCCTGCGCCGTTCGGAGATTGTGGTCTCGATATTAAACCAGACCAGACAGAAGACGGGCGGGGCTGGATCGAGATCCTCGATCAAGGCATGCTCGTTACCCTTCGCGGCAAAACCGGATGGCGCGAAGTTGAGGTGGGGCGAGGATCCTCTGATGCCACCTGCCCGGTCGCGTCGGTCGAGACCTGGATCAAGATCGCCCGACTGGCCCACGGCCCGCTGTTCCGACGGGTTACGGGCCAGGGCAAAGCTGTCGGGTCGAAGCGGCTGAATGACAAGGAAGTGGCGCGACTGGTGAAGCGGACGGCTATGGCCGCAGGCGTGCGCGACGATCTCAGCGAGATCGAGCGAGTCTTCAAGTTCTCCGGCCACTCCCTTCGCGCAGGTCTCGCCTCGTCCGCCGAGGTCGACGAACGCTACGTTCAGAAGCAACTTGGCCATGTATCGGCGGAGATGACCCGAAGATATCAGCGGCGGCGTGATCGCTTCCGGATCAATTTGACCAAAGCTGCTGGTCTATAGAGCCTCAGATCGGGTTGAAAAATTGCCTGTTTCGCAACGTTGTAAAAATCAGCCGCAAAATCGAAACTAAAATCGGGAATTTTGCGACAACTTCGAATTAATGAAGAATTTACATTAAATTTAATCAGATTTTTTATGTCCTATTGGGTGGACACAAGAGGGCCTAAGGATTCGTTGCTGATTTCCTTGTACCTGCAACAAGATCGGAAGCTACCCATGTCCCACAATGTTGTAAAGCATGCTCTTGCCTTAGCCGTTTTCGCTGCAAGCACGTCGTTCGCATTCAGCCAGTCAGTTTCGAACGGAGAAATGTTCGATCCTGGTGCCGCTGCAAAGGGGATCACCTATTCTCGGGAAGCCTGTGCTGATCTCGAAACGCAGGATACCGCAGTTTGGGTTGAAGCGGCAGGCGAGCACTACTGCCTTAGATATTTTGCCGCCAACCTAAAGCCTGATAGCAACCCTATTGCGGCGCTTTGGCTCCACGGCGACATCATGGGCGCTCATGAGAGCCCGCCAGATAAGCGCCTCAAGGGGTTGGGTGTCGATGCCATGATCAGGCAGCAACAAAGACTTTCCGAGCGATTTGGAGTTCCTTTCATTTTTCTCGGTCGTCCCGGAAGTTACGGCAGTGCAGGCCGGCATTACACGATGCGGGAACGACAGATAGAAGCTGATATCGTCACCGCTGGTATAGACGCACTCAAGAAAAGGTACGGGATTGCACGATGGGCTGTGGGTGGACATAGCGGCGGCGGAATCCTTGTCGCAGAAATGCTCAACCACAGAACTGATATCCAGTGCGCGATATTGTCTTCGGCATCCGGTGCTTTTCGGGACTACCTAGCCACTTACAATAGCCCTGACACGAACAATCCTATCGTCCTCGATCCTATTGCGTCGCTGAACAGCGTACCTCCCGATGATCAGCGGCGGGTTTTTGATGTTTTTGATCCTCGCGACACCAATGTGAAATTTGCCGTCCACCAGAAATATGACGATGCCTTACAAACGCAGGGGGTTAAGGCCGAAATCCTCTCACTGGAGAAGGCTCTTGCTCCAGACTATCATGATATGGTCGACTTCGGTGAGACGGCTACAGGCATGTGCGCGGCCGATAAAACGGACGCCGACATTATCAAGGCGCTGAAGGACATGCGTTCCCAGGAGAGCCGCAAAACGAACTAACGTGACCGGCACGGGTTCGCAAAACTCCTAAGTTCCGCGACAGCGATCAACGTTGCCGCCACAACGCCGCCGTAGTGGATCTCAATCCGCCTCACCCCTGCTCTCCGGGGTAGGGCCTGGCCTCGCTCTTGAGAATGCCGACAGTGATTCCGCCCATCGTTCCGCAAGCAATGCAATTACGAGCTGCTCACCCCGAAGAGACAGGCGTTCAATCCATTCGGGCTGCATGGCCGAGAAGTTGGTCGGATATCCGACTACGCTCTCTCGGGAGACCAGATCGACGGGTGGTGCAAGCAATCTGTCATCGAGCTGGCCCAAATAGGGTAGTAGGAAGCCCTTGAGCTGCCCGGCGTCCAGCAGGTCATACAGCCGCTTCATCGACTGATTCTGTGCGCGGGCGAAAATGCTCTCGAACGTTGCTTTCAGTCGGGGAAAGAACATCGACGCGGGATCGCCTACATCGAGGGCATCGCCGGCGCGGCAGGCGATGATCCGGTCGTGAACCCCGACGTCCAGGCTTATGGTCGGGTCTCTATCGGGCCAAAGTACGGACAGGCCCAGATTGTCGTAGACGCCGCCATCGGTCAGCGTGACTCGCTGGGCTGCCGTCTGTCCCTTCTTCTCGAACATCATCCATTGATCAATCGCGGGAAGAGCAAGCGGATAGGCAGCTGAAGCCGAAACCGCCTCAGCTAGATCGACGCCCACGGACGAAGCCGATCCGTACCGCCAGCAGTGAATCCGTTCGGCCGTGAAATAGATAGCGGCCTTGGCTCTAAGTTCGCAGGCGACCACCACCAGTCGTGGACGGTCTGGACGCAGGTCGGTTAACTTACGGTGTCCCAACGCTTGGCTGAACGTACGTCGCAAAATGGTCGTTCGGCTAGCCCTCCGGACAACCGGCGAAATCCGCAGCCAAGTCCAACCTTGAACACGGGCTTTCACGGGGAATAGCAGACATCTCGCGAGGAGGGCAAGGGTCCGATCCAGCAGTAAGAGAGCGAAGGTCGCTATCGCCTTCAGTCCTTCCAAGGTCGTAAGGGCTGTTGCGATTGATGGCCATAAAAAGCCAGACCGCAGCAACTCGCGGGTGCGGCGCTCGAATGCTTCGAAATCGCCGGGATGGCTGCAGTACAGGCTTGCGATCACACTTCCCCCGGACACGGCCGAGATCGTCGAAATCCGGTCGATCAGTCCAGCTTTGTGCAAGGCACGTAGACAGCCAAGGTGAAACGCCACCGCTCGCGATCCACCGCCGGACAGCGCAAGGCCGATCCGGCCAAAATCGTCGGGCAGGTCTGAAGGACCGTCAGCCGGCTCCATGGCTAAGAACACCCTCCAGTTGACCGCGCTCGGCCCAACCTATCCTAAACCACGTCTCCTCCGCGCCGGTGATCATCATGGCGAACGGCGATCCAGTCGGCTCGAGGTGGGAACTCAGGTGCCCGAACACCTTTTCATCATCGCTGCTTGGCCGGGCCGCAACATGTTGCGGGTGGCTATGCCATTCGCCGATATATTTAAGACGACCTGCTGTCGACTTCGCAAGCTGCTCGACCAGAGGCTGCAAATCTTTCACCCCGCGGATGAAGTAGGTCGGCGCCTGTCTGCTGTCCGAAGGGGCGGGAAGCGCAGCAAGAGCGTGGACCACGCCACGCACGACGTCGTAGGTTCCCAATAGTACGCCGCCGGTTTCATTTGGGCTGCATTTCCCACGTAGCGTCCGAACGGTGTCGAGGACGTGTCCGGACACGGTAATCTTGATTTGGCCCGCCTCGAATCTTTGCACTCCGTGAAGTCTGAGCGGGACAGGTATGACCCCGCCGCTGACGGAATCCAGCCTCCAAATGTTCGCGATTGCCGCGTCTTTTGCTAAAAGCTCTATGAGCTTTCCACTCCCGAGTCCGCTTAGCATCTGAACACGCCAAGGCGGCAGCGGGCGTGAGAGATCCTGACAGGCATTTGCGTAGCGAATCCTGTCCAGCCGAGCCGCTGCCAAATGCCCATCTAGGCGACGATCCGTGGCCACCTTTAAGAAGTATTGCGCCTCGATCTCGTCGATCCGGAGCGCTCGTTTCCTATCCTCGGCAAGCAATACAAGGTCTGATCCATCCGGGCTGAAAAACAGGCTCGCAGCCCGTGTTAGGTCGCTCTCCGCCAGATGCCCGACGACGGCGGGGGATGCGCTGAAGTCGACCGTCAGGTCGGCCTCCTTCATCGCTGAAGCGATCTGGTCCTTTTTATCCCCGGGCCGCAGGAGATTTTCGACAATACCGGTGACGCCGCTCTGCGCTAGTACCTGATTGGATTCGGCGGCAAGCACGAGCGCTTTTGGGTAGCCGACCCAGGGATTGGTCTGGATCTGGCGCACGGTGTTGTGGGGCAGGACGTCGTCATCGTCGATGATGGTCCATTCACCAATGCCGGCCCGTACAGTGTTCATCACCACGTTAGAGCCGATAGCCCCGGCACCGATCCCCACCAGCTTTAAATCCGGAGCATCCCCCCTGCCGGCGTAGACGCGGGCGGTGGCGCGATCGAGCCTCTGGACAACGCGCCATCCAGGCATCGGTATCAACGTCAAATCGGTGAGGGGTCTCGCGCTCAGCAGTGCAGGCGTCGTGATCGAGCCCCCTTCCTGCACGACGGTAAAAGTCGCGCCGAGTGTCTCGCCGAAGACCGCCAGCGTCTCGCCGCCGGTATAAGCCCAGACCTCCAACGCTTCGTCGGGTCCATCTTCTGCTCGACGCATGGGAATGGCGAATATAAGGAGCAGGTGGCGCTCGTGCGCCCGGACCGTCTGATCTCCCTGAGCCAACCATTGTCGTAGGTCGGCGACAAGATCGATGCTGAACGTCTCAAGTAGGGTTTGCAGCGCGCCGAGATCGTATGGACGGCGTCCCAGAGCGCGGTGCACTTGGTGTGGCAGTTCACGGTGGAAGATTGCGAATCCGGTGTCTACCACCCCTAGTTCCGGCGCCGTGTCGGACATCAGCAACGTGTAGGTGCCCGCGTCCTTGAAAGACTTCTCGATATGCCACGGGCCCCTTATGGCGCCGGGCGGGATGACGAGAGTATGCGATGTCATCGGTATCAAAGGTTCTAGCGGTTGATCGTCACCGTGCAACTTCCCGCTGGCCATCAGGGTGAACCAGGCTCGGATACGCTCGATCAGCATCTGGCCGGTCAAGGTGCTCGACAGATCGGGCCAGCCTTCCTCCCATATGCATAAGCCGAGACCATCAGCACTACGATCGAGACTGGTATGGACCTGGCCCAAAGGGAAATCTTCACGAAGCGAACGGACGGACGGCTCAATGCTGTCATCTTCGGTGAAGAAGAGGAGCCGTATTGGTTCCTGTGGAAGAATTGCGACCCGGCGGTCCTGCGCAAGCTCCGGCTCTACTTCGATATCAACGACATCCGCCACGCCGTCACGATGGGCGGACAGGAGACTGCAATACGGATGGTCGACCGACGTCGTAATGTAACGAACGACGGATCGAGCAAGACGGGATCGGAGTTCTTCAGCCTCATTGGGCACGGCTCAGGCACCCGCCCGAGGCGCTGCGTTGCTAATGAGTGCTGAGGTGCCGCCAGCGACCTTGCGGACTTTTGAACCGTCGCCGCCGATCTCGATCACAATTGGCTTCGGCTTGGACTTGCTCGGATGCTCCATCGAAACGATCCATTCGCCGCCAAGGTCCTTGGCCACCTGCTTATAGTAGTTGGCGGCCTGACGATGGGGCGGCTGGACAGTGTCCTCACTAGGAATTGGGCAGCTTGTCGAGATCAGGCGGCCGCCGGCCTGACCCTGCGTCTCGTACAGCCACTTAAGGCGGTCGACGGGGATGGTCTTCTCTTCGCCTTTCTCGTCGGACAGCGACAGGTAGCTGGAGTGATGCGGCACGTTGTTGATGTCCCACTCAAGCCTCTCGTTATTCTTATGATACTGTGTGATCCGCACGATGTCGTCGATCACTTCGTGTGGCACGTCGGCGGACAGGATCATCTTCGTCGTGCGATCGTCTACCTGGAACGTCGCCTGCATGAAAAGCGCCGAACCGTTGCGATACTCGACCTTGTCGCCGCAGGTCTCAGCGAACGGTGAATGCACGAAGAACTCGACGCCGTCATGCTCGAGATTGAACTCGGGGCACAGCGTACCGGCGTCGCTGATCAGGTTCCTGCGCTTCGCGGGGTCTAAGTCATTGTCGATCAGGAACTGATCGAGCTTCTCGGGCCGTCCGAACACCCGGATGCCTTTGCCCTCCTTGAACCGATGCCTGGCTTCCGCACGCAGCGTCCGCGCTTGCCCCTTCACGCCGGTTTCAAGAATCGCGGTTGCCGGAACCCACATCGTCTTGATCTTGATGCGGCTTCCGCCTTGGTATTTTGCCGCGTGCTCGAGATGGAACACCTCCTTAGCGCGAGCGCAGTGATCGGTGTCTAGATGGGTGAAAGCGACGACATCTATTTCCTTATCGTCACCGAGACAGTCGCGTAGCTCCTGCTCCAAATCACATCGTAGATCATCATCGTCGTCAGGATCGCGCATGTCGGCAAAGTCGAACAGCGCCCGCCGCCCGTTAGTGAGTTCGATGAGACAGGTATCGGCGTTTCCAATCGGGAAAAAGCGAACAACGTGCATGCCACCTCCTCGCGGCATCGATCATGCCGCCTCAGAGTGAACATAAGTCGAACAAGAGATGATTCCAACCCCACCATAGATTTCGCGGTGTATATCCAAACCATGTTGGTTGGGCGAGCGAGCACTAGCGACAACTCCGGTAAACAAGGCCATGACGGGCCATCGCGTTTACACGAGCTTGTCCATATCGATGCCCGGAACGGAGCGGTGCGTTTAATGTCCGGTTGGGGCGGTAGAAGCCATGCTCGCCTTTCGCAGAAGTCTCGAACAACGGCCCGGAAATATTGCGCTGCTTGGCAACGGCAGCACCGCGGGGCTGCACGACTCTACCTACGACTTCAACGATGCAGCGATTCCCTACGGGGTCGCCTACTGGACGAGATTGATCGAAGCATCCATGCCGTTGCAGAACCCCTGATTTTGCAGTGCTGCAAAAGTCCCCCTACTATGCCGGACAAACCTTGGGATTTTAGCGACGGCTTGACGAATCGGCACTTGGCCGACAATCTTGTCTTGGCGTGGCCTGCGCCCAACCTCCTAGACCTTCCCCAGCATGGTCTTGAACGGAGGCAAAGGGACTTCTGTCTCGGGTCGCTTGTCTTGGTCCGATCGTACCGGATGGGTTGCTGGGGAACTGCGTTCGGGACGTGAAAGGCCAGACTATGACCCAAAACGGAAATCTTAAACGCCGTGTGCGTGCCCGTGCTGCCAAAACCGGCGAATCTTACACCGCAGCTCTCCAACATATCCGCCAACCTTCGGACGAGCCTGCGATCCGTTCAATACGGATGGCTGTAGCCCAAACATCCCTGTTCAATGATCCCCGTGACGTTGCGGCGCTTCATGCCAGTGGAACGGAGATGCGCAGCCTCATGCGTGACGCCCATAGGGCCGGGGCTCGCCTTTTACATTTCCCGGAAGGGACAACCTGCTGGCCACATAAACGGATCATGTCCGAAACCGGACCGAGAGAAATCGGGCCTTCCGATTGGACGCGCTTCGAATGGGGAGCTTTGCGCGAGGAACTGGAAGAGACCAGAAGACTCGCGAGCGAGCTTAAACTCTGGACGATATTCGGCTCTGTTCATGAGCTCTCCTCGCCGCATCGGCCGCACAACAGCCTGTATGTTGTTTCCGATCGTGGGGAGCTGGTGACGCGCTACGATGAGCGCCTGCTATCGAACACGAAAATCTCGTTCATGTACTCGCCTGGGAAGACCCCCGTGACTTTTGAGGTGGACGGGTTCCGTTTCGGCTGCGCGGTCGGCATGGAAGCGCACTATCCCGAAATTTTCCTCGAATACGAGAAGCTCAATGTCGATTGCGTCCTGTTCTCGACAGCAGGAGAAACCGCTTCTGGTGCTCCGGCATTTGCTGCTGAGGTGTTGGGGCATGCCGCAAGCAATACCTTTTGGATCAGCTTTTCCACTCTCGCACCCCAGAGCACGACCACTCCCTCGGGAATCGCTTCGGCGGATGGTCAGTGGGCAGTGCAGTGCCCTATGAACGGGTTACCCGCTATCGCTGTCGCGGATATCGAAACCAACCCGGAGAGTCTTGCGCGGCCGTGGCGGAGAAAGGCTCGCAACGATCTCTACAATCCTCACCATATAGAAGGTGATCCGAGAAGTGATGACAGAAACCTAATTTAGCTGATCATCAATAATCGGGGCCGGCCTTCGGCCCCGATTACACGTTCATGTCGCGAAAATCCTGATTTTGCAGCACTGCAAAAGTCAGGCTAACATGTCGAGCGAAATTCGGGATTTTAGCGACATCAAACGATCGAAGGCTTCCCATGCGTGTTGTCATTTCTGTGCTGATCGGCGTTCTAATTTGCCTTCCGGCAGGAAACGCCAGATCTTAGCCGTGGCAAAACGTTGATCCAGCTATCGCCGGCTGGTCTATCGAAAGCCTGAAGGCGGCCCAGAACTATGCCGCCGATCTCCAGCCCACAGCCGTCATGGTGGTGCAGAACGGCAAAGTGATCGCCAGTTGGGACAATGTATCTCTGAGAGTGAATGTTGCATCTGTTCGCAAGAGCTTGCTTAGCGCTCTTTACGACATCGCGGTTTCAGAGGGCCGGATCGGTCTTGCCGGCACCCTTGTCGATCTTGGCATTGACGATAGGCCGCCGTCCCTCTCGGCGGCCGAGAAGCAGGCGACCGTGCGCGACCTTCTTACGGCGCGGTCTGGAATTTATCATCCCGCCGCCCATGAAACCGGCGAAATGCGGCGGAACAGACCTGAAGCGACGCAGGATGGTTGAGAACATCCGCGTTCTCAGCGCTCAGGACTTTTCGTGTGTTCGCATCAAGAACGAAATGAGCCTGACCGGCTGCCGCCTGAGCAACGTGGGTGGTTAAACTTGATCGCTTGGCCGCGTAGCTGGTACGAGCGGCAGAGCGGCGCATTACTAATGCCTAGAACTCCGAGGGAGCGCAAGCATCGTGGTCCATCAACCGCCTCCGGGCGTCTTTAGTTTGAACTGATAATCGCAAAAGCTGTGACAAGGGCATGGGGATAGATGGCAAAAGAGACGACATGCCCAATGGTGGCATTGACCCGGAAGCAAAATTACGCTCCGCTCGGCGAACGGGTCGACAACCACCCGAGGCAGATTTCGGACCTGGATAGACGGATGAAGCAAGCCCTCATCACGCCGCCAGCATTTGCTCTACGACAAAAGCCACGGGGCCGGCCGCCGAAATATAAACAATTCTCCCTTGCGTCCACGTCGGCATAAGTGAGGAATTTTACTTCGGCGCTCCGGAGGAAAAGTACGCGGCGTTGACACTGATATCCGGTTTCGGCCCCGAGCAGACCTTGGCAGTGGGAATTGGTCGTGTTCAAATGCCAATCACAGGAGGGTCGCTATGCCCAAGGTCGAGATCACTGCTGTTCCGCTGCAGAAAGGAACGGGCTATCCGCCCGAATTCAACGCCGCAAGTGCCGAACGATTGCGTCGACGTCTCGGTGACGCGGGCGGACTGGCGGATTTCGGTGTCAACCTCACAAGCCTGCCACCGGGCAACTGGTCGAGCCAGCGACACTGGCATTCCCACGAAGACGAGTTCATCTACCTAATCGAGGGTGAACTGACGCTCGTCGACGATTCAGGTGAAACAGTGCTTCGTGCGGGCGACTGCGCGGCCTTTCCGAAGGGGACCCGCAATGGCCACCACATGATCAACAAGTCAGAGGAAGTGGCGGTCTACCTGGAAATCGGATCGCGCCATCGAGATGATCTAACGACCTGTTCCGATGTCGACATGATGAGCGCCAACGCCGATGGCCGGTTTGTTCATAAGGATGGCACGCCGTACTGAGAAACTTGAAGAGCGACCAGGTATACGACCGAGCGGGACCGTTGGTCGGGCTTTGTGTTGATCCTGAAGCGGTTGACTGAAGACAGGTTCCGATGGACGCGCCGAGGGGTTCCTGTCGACCGAGCAACTACACTGGATTGTCGACAGGATCGATATCGATGATTCGCCATCCGGTGCGACCAACGCCGGTGTAACGCAGCCGATTGCGTTCACCGTTTCAGGCAACAGCATAGCTTGCCTGTCCTGACCGCACTCAAGTCGTGGCTCGACAATATCGCGCCGAAGGTCGTGCCGGATACCAAGCTAGGCGATGCCGTGTCCTACACCCTGAACCAATGGGATTACCTGACGCGCTACATCAGCGACGGCAGGATGTCGATCGATAACAACATTCTGGAACGCGACATCAGAGTTTTGCGACCGGAAGAAAATCATGGCTGTTCAGCAATGCCGCTGACGGAGCCAGGGCAAGCGCCGTTATCTATAGTCTGATGACGCTAGCGGCACATGGCAGGCCCGAAACTCAGGCCGACGATGAGGCTAAAGTCCCACGGCACTCGGACTTAAGCCGTATGGAAACGGTCGCCATGGTTCCTGTCTGCCCTTTAAACTCTAGGAGGCCGTGCCACGAGCACAACGTCAGTTCGCGCCGTGGGCTCAACGCTTCCGCGAACTGAGGTGCAAAAGATCTGTCAGGAAGGCAAGACTGCCGCCACCTTTGGGCAGGCTATCGTAGTGTCACCGTACCTCTTCGACGATGAGCGGCAAGCGATC
>NZ_JAHYCB010000029.1 GCF_019430945.1 Neorhizobium populisoli
GCCTGGCATGAGATGATCGGTGAGGCCACCTTAGCGGACGCGATCCTGGACCGTATTGTTCACAACGCCCACCGCATAACGCTCGAAGGCGACAGCATGCGGAAGCGGAAAACACCAACGCTCTTGACCAGCGCCGAAATAAACGAAATCAATCACCCCTGACAGGAACCAGGCTGGCGGAATTCGATCGAACCCGCTGTCCGCGACTTAGCGAAATGCTTGTCCGCGACTTTGCTGAAATCGCTGTCCCGATTCACCGAAATCCGCACATACAGCCCGGACTTCAATCCCATAGAGAAGGCCTTCTCCAAGCTGAAGGCACTGCTGCGCAAAGCTGCAGAGAACCGTAACAGGACTGTGGGACAGGATCGGAAAGAGCATAGAACTCATCGAGCCAAAGGAAGCCCGAAACTACTTCAGTTCCTGCGGATACGATCCAGCATGAAAGGGAACCGCTCTAAGGGCGGATACAGCCATCCGGTCTTTTTGAACCGGTAGTAAAGGATCGCACACAGCATAATAATCATCGCGATGACGACGTAGTAGCCGTACTCCGACTTCAGCTCAGGCATATGCTCGAAGTTCATCCCGTAGATACCGGCGATTGCCGTCGGCACGGCCAGGATCGCGGCCCAAGCAGCGAGCTGACGGGTAATCGTACCCTGCCTCTGTTGTTCGAGAAGATTGGACGCTTCGAATACAGAAGTGACGACTTCACGCAGCCCCGACATCATGAATTCGACCCGGCGGACGTGATCAAGAATGTCGGGAAATAGGCTTTGGCATTGTCGTCGATGCAGGGCAGCTCCAGGTTCGCCAGCTTACCGACGACTTCACCCATTGGCCCTAAAATGCGCTGGAACTTGATCACCTGCCGCCTCATCCGGAACAGCCGCCTGATCTGCTGGCGCTCCAGGTAGGAGATCAGCATGTGCTTCTCCATCTCCAGCACCTTGTCTTCCAGCGTCTCCACCATCGGAAGGTAGCCGTCGACGACAAAGTCGATAACGCCGTGCAAAACGTAATCGGGGCCGTGATCGAGGAGCTTGGGCGACTGCTCGACCTGTTCGCGCAATTCCTTGTGGGACTTCGCCGATCCTTGGCGAACCGAGGCGATGTAGTGCCGACCGACAAAGATGCAGGTCTCACCATAGGCGATCTTGTCACCCTCCAGATGGGCTGTCTTGATGATGACGAAGAGCTGATCGCCGTAGACCTCGACCTTTGGCACCTGCTTCCCGTTCAGCGCATCTTCGACTGCAAGAGGATGCAAGTTGAACATGGCCTTCAGACGCGTCATTTCCTCGACTGTCGGGTCGGCGATACCGATCCAAGCAAATTCGCCATCCGTATGCTTGAACTGCTCATCTGTTAGGGGAAGTTCCTCGGCACGCTCGCCAGCGCGATAAACAAAGGATGCAACAGCGGTCATGAGGTTCCGATCGAAGGCAACGGAGAAAAGAATTAGGCAATCTCGTGTGGATCACCTTGCCGCTATCAAAAATGCCCGAGCGTCCGCTGGGTCCTCTCGAATGAGTTCGGCCAGTCTGCCCGATGAGAACGTGGGGTCGCCGGTTATCTCACGCCCTGCCCAAGCAGGCAAAGCAGGAACGGCGTCTTCATCCGGCAGCTCCACATCGGCCGTTACGAGGCCGGCCAACGGCCCCAGATATTCGTCGACCTGCCAGGTGAGGCCGCCGAAGTCGACCTCGTGACGATGTTTCTCGAGCGCCGGCCCCGCGGAAAACTCCTCTTCCATGGACAGAGCATCCTGTCGCGACAACTGGACATGGAATTCACTCCGTGAGGCACCACGGCGCAGGCCCTTCAGCGTCAGGGTAGCCGCGTTCTCGCAGAAGCAAACACGCGCTTTTCCGCTCTCGAACCTGGCGATCAGGTGGTCGGCAATGTGCAGCGTCTTGCGAGCCGAGCCCCGCCATCGGTCGTTATTAACGAGGAATTTCCTTTTCAATCTCAACTGGCAAGTTTCTATCTCATGGGTCTGAATTGCCGCTGCAATCCAACACTGCTTTATTTTTTAAGAGCGCCTTTAGGCCGGCCGTACGTTTTCGGCCTTCGACTTGCCCGTCTTCCGGTCCTGGCCGAGCTCATAGCTCACCTTCTGCCCATCCTGTAACGAACCGCCGCTGGTGACAGCTGAGATGTGCACGAAGACGTCGCCGCCCCCGGCATCAGGCGTGATGAAGCCGAACCCTTTGTCGTGATTGAAAAATTTTACAGTTCCAGTCGCCATGTCTATCTTTCAGCGTAGTGCGCGTGAAGCCCGCCTCGATGCATTTGCCCTAGAGATGGAGCGGCGCCGGCACAAGACAAGCTCACCTGGACATCACCGGTACGTCAAGCCGCCAGCACCGCGATTGAGGGCGATGGCATTTAAGCCAGAGCGATGAATGACAAAACACTGCCTGCGGGGAGCGGTGGCAGCCGTGTCCGTGCATCTGCAGTCGTCGATCACTGCTTCGCCTGATCAGCTACGAGAGTCGCTCAAACGGCTGCCATAGCAGACGAAGGCCGTGAAGCCTGCTCGATCCGGTGAGCGCCGACCAATTTGAATTGAGAAAACCTCGGCGTTGCAGATTTTCGTTCACGTCATCCGGCATTCTGTGATCTGGATTGGCCCCACGTTTCTCTGATTCTTGATATGTGTTCGACAAATTTCAGCGGCAACGCCTCGGGTGCAGACCAGAACCCTGAGTGTGTCATCCCCATGCTGGACTGAACGAGATGACGCAGCGTTTAGGCATCGATCCGTCAACAGCTCCGAAGTTCGTCTCGGCGCTCAAGCGGCAGCATAGAGGCTAACGTATCAAGTTCTACGGCGTGACGCTTGACGACGCGTTGTTGCGATGTGCCATGGGCGCGATCATCGCAAGGCTATCTGTACGTCAGGGGGTGGACTGTGATCTCGAGTTCCCAAGTCCTAGGTTCGCGAATGTATCATTTTCAGGCTCCACGCTCCGATCTCCTGATTTAGATCAGTCCGGATGACGCGCAACCGCGATAATCCTGGAAGCAAAGCCTTGACCGTCTCGAACTGCACAGGAATGGTGTAGGCGTCTCTGGCATGCCGGTTTTGATAGCGGGCCTCCCGCCGAGCAACGAAGGTCGGTGAAATGTCCCATACCTCAGACATCAGGCCGAAGACACTTGCAAGTGCGAACAAGGGTGCCGCCATTATGATCAGCGAGAACCATGGATGTTGGCCCAGGTAGAGGGCGATCGTCGGCGGCAGGAAACAAGCGATGACGAACAGCCATGCCAACCAGTAAAACCGCGGCGACCTGCTAGACGACTTGCTCCGGGTAGATCTCACGTCCATGGCTGCTCCTTCCCCAGTTTCTGGCGCATCTGACACTAAGATACACTTCAAATTCTCATCGCAGCAACAATCTACATCGATAAACGTCGGCGGTTTGCACCCCGCAGCGAAAGTACGTCAATCGCCTCTTCAACGAAGCCGAAGAGGTCGCAGTCGTGTTGGCAGTCTTCAGTCCAGTGCCCTCGGCAGCTTTCTCCACGTATGGCGATCGAGTCCACCAAGAAGGACTTGGAGCCGTTGCGCCATCTTCGGCGTCTCAATAATCAGCATCGCTAATGCAGCGATAATTATTTGATGCTGAACAGACGCCTGGCGAGGCCGGAACTAACGACGACTACGCAAGTTTG
The DNA here is from genome assembly GCF_019430945.1 of Neorhizobium populisoli. GTDB lineage: Bacteria > Pseudomonadota > Alphaproteobacteria > Rhizobiales > Rhizobiaceae > Neorhizobium > Neorhizobium populisoli. The sequence goes on from NZ_JAHYCB010000029.1 coordinate 3,688, forward strand.
CGCTCCGCTACCTGGAGAAGCTCATGACATTCCTGCGCCCGATTTTCTCAATCATCTCGCTCCTCATTCTCGCCGCCGCGATCTACCTCCTGTGGAGCTGGCACCAGGGCGAACTAATGCGCCGCCCCGACGGCACGGTTGAGCTTCATCGAGACGACTGGCGTCTGTGGTGCGGTGGCATCCTGACGTTATGGTCCCTCCTCGGCAGGTTTCTGTATCTGCTACTGCTCGCCAAGCCTGACCCTGCCCCAGTCGTCTGGAAAAATGGCGTCGGCATAGTGGTTGAAGGTGCCAATGGAGAAAGGCTGAACGTCCAGGAGTTCGGACCGCCCGACGCTCCCCTTATCCTCCTCACCCATGGCTGGTCGCTTGACCACACGGTCTGGCAGTATGCTGTTCAGGATCTCTCGCGGGATTTCCGGGTCGTGACATGGGATCTGCCGGGCCTCGGCAAATCGACGGCCACCGAAATCAGCCTCAGCGCTTTTGCCGCAGATCTCAAGATTTTGCTCGACCGGCACCAGCGGCCGGTTCTTCTCGTCGGGCATAGTATCGGCGGGATGACAATCCAAACTCTGTTGCGCAATGATCCGACCGTTCAGCAGAAGGGTGTCGCAGGTATCGTCCTTGTCAACACGACGTATACGAACCCGTTGAAAACCATCGTTCTGGGGCCGCTGTTCAGGGCGCTTCGGTGGCCACTGATCGAGCCGATGCTTTGGCTTCAGATAGCTCTCAAGCCCATCACGTGGCTGATGTCATGGCAGAGCTACCTGAGCGGCTCGGCGCATCTTACGGCAAGGCTCGGCTTTGGCAGGTACGTCACGCGCAGCCAACTTGATCACACGGCATGGCTGATGACCGTCAACTCGCCCTCGGTGCAAGCCCGTGGCGACCTAGCGATGTTTCGATGGGATGCGACCGCTGCGCTGCCACGGATTTCTGTCCCGGCGTTGGTCCTTGGAGGCGAGATGGATATCGTAACGCTCCCAGAAGCGAGCAATACGATTGCCCAGTATATCCCCAGGGCTCAGTTACAGCTGTTCAGCGGCGCAAACCATATGGGTTTCATCGAGAGAGCGGTCGACTATAATGCGCTCATTCGGGTATTCGCCGAGAAAGTACTGAGCCCTCCTAAAGCGGTCGAGCCTACAAGCTTCGAGACGACTGCTACCATAACCCCTCTCGGGTAAAAATGGGGAGCTTCACCGTCGCGTTTCCGGCCGGCCCGTGCTCGCGCGGCTTACGCGGCGGCGGAACATGATCCCACCAGCCTTGCCTCGAGTTCCGTGACAAGCGAAACAAGTATCTGGCGCTCTCGCTCCCGTTCTGCCTCAATCGCTGTTAGGCCCTCAACCAGTTGCTGATTGCGATGGTTGAGGCACCTGATTTCACTGACCACATGCGCGATTTCCGACAACGTTTCAAGCAGTTTCAAGTCCATCACGCACACCCACTGGTACTCTGCTTGCTCGGAACCCTGCTCGCCGTTTGATGCGCGATCCGAGCAATCTGCCGCAATAAGGCCAAAGTTGCGTTATGGTTCCAGGTGCGCGAGAATTTTGGGGTGCACGTAAGTGGCAGGCTTCATCCAAGAGCATTTGTTTGAGGTCGAGACGCAGAACACATCGCGTTCAGGCAGAACCCGCAGCCTGACCTCGCTCCGCCTGGTCCAGCTTCTCCAACAGTCGTTGAAACGTCTCGGTCGAGTCGTAGGGGAGGGCGAAGACCGGAAGCCTTCGCAGTTGACCCGCGGCGACGGGATCGCACGCGTAGTGCCGGATTACGTTTGCCAGGTGTTTTTGAGGTTCCTGTGTCATGAGCTGAGAACTATCGGGGGGCAAGCCTGTTCCGCGTCTGGCGGAAAATCCATCATACGACGCGTTAACTCAACCCGGTTCCGTCAGGAGCGCTTTCACCGCGGCGATCAACTTCTTCTCATTATAAGGCTTATCCAGTACCGCATCGAACACATCCGGGTGGGCGCGGCCGATGCTTCCCTGTGCTCCACTCACCAGGATGATCGGAATGTGCGTTAGCTCGCCATCCCTGCGCATCGCCTGAGCAAGCTCCAGGCCCGTCATCAAGGGCATCATGAAATCCGTGATTACCAGCGAGGGGCGCTTTTCGCGCACGAGGGCGAGTGCTGCCTTGCCATGCGATGCCGCGGCGACTTCGTAACCGGCATCTTCCAGCATGATGGCCAGAACGTCCGCGATCAGAAACTCATCCTCAGCAATTACGATCAATGGCATCTGTTGCTGCTCATGCTCTCTTAGCCAAACATCAAATCAATCTCGTGAGGGCGTCGCCACACCCGTGGCTGCACCGGTCACTGCCTCAAGCGGCGTGGAAACCGCTATTCCCTGTGGTCCGAATGCGACCTCCCGGATAATCGGCTCATAAGCGCTGTCCCTGACCTTGAGGACCGATATGGTTCGCTTGTACTGCGAGTTGATCTCTACATGGCGCAGCATCACGAGATTATCCAGAAGGCTTGAAATTTCCGAACCCGGGGCGGCCACAGTCGGGCCAAACAGGTCCCGCAGTTCCCAAGTCGCAATGGTGGTAACGCCGAGCCGACGTATCTCGTTCATCAGCGCTGCGAAAAATTCGACAAGCCGCGGCGGGTGCACAGCCGCGCGCTCGAAACCGCCCAGACCATCGATCACGAGGCGCTTGACGCCACGCCTTCTGATCGCATCGAGAAGACGATGCCCGAGCTTGTCGAGCAGGTTCTCCGTCATGGGGTTCCAGATCACTTCCAAGGCCCCCGACCCAAGTGGCTTCTCCAGATCGACGCCTAAGGCCCGGGCCTTCGCCTGGAGGCGCGCAGGGGTCTCGTAAAAGCCGAAGTGAAGGGCCGGTTCTTCCTTATTTGCCTTGCTCAAAAAGTTGAGGCCCATTGCGGTCTTCCCACACCCGGACGGACCGAACATCAGCGTGACCGAGCTCCGAGGCAGGCCACCACCCATTAAGCGATCCAGCCCTTCTGTGCCGCTGGAGAGGGGAGGGGGAGCACTATGATCATCTGCGGCAACCATCGGTGCAAGCATTGCTTCCATGCGCGGATAGGCGGTTATTCCGGCCGAAGTGATCTCGAACTGGTGGTAGCCACCGAGGGCGGCGCTTCCTCGTGATTTCCTCACCTGAAGGCGCCGGACCGAGCGAACGCCGACGAGCTCGTTGTGAAGCTCGATAACGCCATCGACCATGGTATGTTCAGGACTGTCTTCCGCGATCCGGGTGCTGGTTAAGAACAAGACGGTGCAGCCGACAAACGCCGCCTGGCTCTGGACTTCAGCGACGAAGGTCTTGACGTCGAGCTGCGTGTCGGCGCGATCGCGGGCGCTCAGAAGGCCATCGAAAACCAGCAGCGTTGCCTCTTGCCTGGTGATTTCCTGTCGGATCAGGCTCACAACAGCGGAAAGGCCTTCATCCCTGAGGGTTTGAAAGACGCTGACGTAGGTGATTGAGATTCCCAGATGCGCTTTGTCGAAGAACTCAAGCGTGCCAAGTGACTGAAACAGCCGATCATGCGTCTCAGCGAGAAGGGTGACGTAAAGCACCTTGCCGCGACGTGAAAGGTTGCCGAAGGCAACTTGATTGGCAAAGATGGTCTTGCCGGCACCCGGGTGACCCTGGATGATGTACGATGCGCCCTCGACAAGGCCTCCTCCAAGAATGGGGTCCAGACCGGAAATGCCGGTCGATAGTCTCGGAAGTTCATTCATCGGGTTTGCCGTCCAGGATGTGGGGTTCGGCCGCACCGTAAGACCGTCACACGATTTTGCAACCGTCGTGCCACACAAAAGGCTTTATTTCTTCCGGTGGGGCGCTATGGTTCCCGGCAAGGCTAGGGGCTTCCTTCATTTTCATCCGACGAGACTTAAGGACATGTGGCCGCCTATGGCAGACAGAGAATTTGGCAGCGATGGCGAAGGAGCGGAAACCCGCCTGCAGGAGCTGCAAGCGAGTGTCGACGCCGCTCAGCCGAGCCAGGATGCGGCTTCCTTCCTCGCGGCGATTGTAGAGTCCTCCGACGATGCTATCGTCAGCAAGTCGCTGCAAGGGATCATTACGACATGGAACAAGGGCGCTGAGCGCGTTTTCGGCTACACCGCTGCGGAAGCAATCGGACGACCGATCACCATGCTTATTCCCGAAGATCGGCTCGATGAGGAGCCGGCGATCCTGGCGCGCATCCATGCGGGTGAGCGGGTCGATCACTTCGAAACCATCCGGCGCCGCAAGGATGGCAGTTTGCTCGACATATCGCTGACCATCTCGCCGATCCGCAACAGTCACGGCAAGATTATCGGGGCTTCCAAGATAGCCCGGGACATTTCCGAGCGAAAGCGTGCAGCGGAACGCCAGGATCTTCTGCTTCGGGAAATGCATCATCGGGTCAAGAACCTGTTTGCCATCACAGGCAGCATCATCACGCTTGCGGCGCGCACGGCGCAGACTCCGGGTGAACTCGCCTCGACTATGAAAGACCGTCTTGTCGCGCTCTCGCAGGCGCACGAGATGACACTTCCGAGCTTCACAGGCGACGAAGCGTTTCAGGAGCGTTCGACGACCCTGTTCCAGCTGTTGGCCAGCCTGCTTTCCCCATATGACGATGGTGAGGAAGGGCGGTGGCGCTTCCATGGTGAAGACGTGCCGATCAGCGCCGAGAGGGTGACAAGCCTCGCACTGCTCTTTCATGAATATGCGACCAATGCGGTGAAATACGGGTCACTATCCAGTGCCGAAGGGCGATTAGACATGACTCTGGCCGCACGCGGCGAAACATTCGAGATCTCGTGGCTTGAATCTGGTGGACGATCTTCCAGCAACACGGGACCGAAAGATGCCGGTTTCGGCACGAGGCTGGAACAGATGATCGTCCGCACTCTCAATGCGGAAGTTGCCAGAGATTGGCTGCCGGACGGACTCCTTATCAAGCTCTCAATGCCCCGCGCTGCTTTCGCTGCGCCAGGTGAGCCTCAGGGAGGCTAAGACCCAGTCGCTGAAATGCTGCAATGCACAATATTTGCTTGAATGTGGGTGCGCTGCAGTTTATGTTGCCTTAACAAAGCCGCCCAACTCCTCCCGGGCCGCTTTGTCCGACTGGCAGCACTCCTCCTCCCAAGTTGTCAGTCATAATCGAAAACCCGGTGCACCTCCTCCCGCACCGGGATTTTCGTTTTTACGAAACTTCTTGAGGGAGACGTTTGACGCTCTGCTGTATTCCTGATCGCGAGCGGGAAACCCGCGATGTTTCGACGGCTTGCCTTGCGCTGTGACGCGGCGGAAGGGTGCCATGGGTAACGACGCCTGGTGAATTGCCCAATGCGACTTGGTGGTCAATGGTGGCGATCAGTCGAGGCGCTTTTCGAAGAAGACGCGGTTGAAGCCATCTTTGATGCGGCGGCCAGTCTCGACATAACCGAGCCTTGAATAAATCGACAGGTTCTCGACCATCTTCTCATTGGTATAGAGACGCACAGCGGTAAGGCCGAGCCGCTGTGCCTCTGCCTCACAGTATGCGGTCAGCGACCTGCCCATCCCCTTTCCTGCGGCTTCTGGCCGAACGGCGACATTTTCCAGGAGCATTGCTGTGTTTTTCAGAAAGAAGACGATGAAGCCCTGCAATCCTTCACCCTCGCTCACCACCACATGGACCAGGCCGGCGGCGATCTGAGCACCATAATCGGCGACCATGGGTGCGGGCTTGCGTCCGATCACGGCGACATAACGCGCGTAGGCCTGCTCCGCACAGGCACGAATGGCGGCCTCATCGGCCGCGACCGCTTTTCTGATCATCCTGCTCCCTCTGTTCCTCTGAGCTGGACCGCGCAGCACCGGTAATCGATCTACCCATCGACGACCGGTCGTTATCTATGGTCAGGTCGTTTCTCCATTGTTCATAGCGGTTCAAACGAATTGCTTCCATAACGACCAGCGTCCTTGAAGCCACCCGATGCCGGCCTATTTCCATTGCCAGAGGAACCTTCGTGGTGAACAATTCAGTCAATGTCGTCGATTACGCGGTGATATCTAGGGCGCTTGCCGCCTGGTTCCGGTTCTATGAAGTCGACCCGGAAGAGAGGATGCTCGAAGTCCTGGCGCAAGCAGCAAGCGAGCTTTACCCCGGTGGGTATCGATCTCCGGACGACCTCGCGACCTCACTGATCGGTTCCTACGTCGGGCCCTGGTCCCTGATGACAAATGCCCCGACCTCAGCGTCGGTTCACTGACTTCAATGTTCGACGGCTTCACCCTGGAAACGCTCGAAACGTCACGCGGTGTCATACGATTGAGAAGGGGAGGGCAGGGCTCGGCGGTCCTTCTCCTTCACGGTCATCCCCGCACCCATATGACCTGGGGACAGGTGGCAGACATACTCGCACCGTTTCACACGGTCATCTGCCCTGACCTGCCGGGCTTTGGTCGGTCCTACGTGCCGCCTGATGCGCAGGATAGCCGGCATTCATCAAAACGCGAAAAGGCTATCGTCCTGGTCGAGCTGATGGAGCAGCTCGGACACACCAGGTTTTCGGTGGTCGGCCATGATCGCGGCAGCTATTCAGCGTTTCGGATGGCGATCGACCACCCGGAGGTTATTCAGAAGCTCGTCGTCGTGGACTGCATACCTATTGTCGAACACCTCGAGCGCGCCGACTGGAAATTCGCTCGCGACTGGTATCACTGGTTCTTTTTTGCTCAACCAGAAAAGCCGGAGCGGGCAATCCTGGCCGACCCGATGGCGTGGTACAGTAAACTCTCGCCGGACGACATGGGCAGTGAGGCCTTCGACGACCTCGTTAGTGTCCTACACGATCCGAATGTCGTGCACGGCATGGTCGAAGATTATCGCGCTGGAGTGCGGATTGATCATGTGCATGACCGCGAAGATCGCGAGGCCGGCAGAAAGGTGCAGTGTCCGGCGCTATGTTTGTGGTCGACGCGCGATGACCTGGAGCAGATCTATGGTGACCCGCTCTCAATCTGGCGCGACTGGGCGACCGATGTTGAAGGTCATGGTATCGACAGCGGTCATCACGTCGCAGAAGAAAGCCCGGACGATCTCGCGGCTGCGATCCTGGGGTTCCTTCGATGAGGCCAAATCATCCGACCGGCACCTGGCGTCGGCGCTTGCGGATTGGCTTGTCGATATTCTACGGCTTAGCAGGGATACTTCACATCGCCTGGCCCGCGCCGTTCCTGACGATCACGCCGGGATGGGTACCAATGCCGCAGATCGTCATCCTAGCCACCGGCGTGTGCGAGCTTGCTGGCGCTGTTGGTCTGTGGAACAGACGGACGCTCAGGCTCGCCGCGATAGGGTTGGCGCTCTACGCCGTTTGCGTCTACCCGGCGAATATTAAGCACGCATTTGACGGTCTGACGGCGACAGATGTGAACCTGCTCACGTGGGTTTATCACGTCCCACGGCTTGCTCTGCAGCCTGTCATCGTCTGGCTACCGCTCTTCGCAAGCGGTCTTGTCACGTGGCCACTCGCAGGCTTGTTCAGGACGCCCGATCCCAAGCCCTCTCTGGATTAATCAGCCGCGCGCGATAGTTCCTCAGATGAGACAGAACGGAGATAGCACTCATGGAAGATACACCCTCCCTGAAATTGGCGCAGCATTATCTAAGCCTCGGTGGCACACGCAAGTCGAAGATCGATGACAACATCACGGATACCCGCAAATGGGAGGATGAGCCGGAAGAGGCTGCTAAATTCTGGAAAGAGAAGGTCGAGGCGCTGAGCGAAGACGACAGGAAACAGGTCGAGAACTTCCTGCCGTCGATCAATGATCACTAGTCTGACCAGGCGACCTGTCGTTTGAGCCAGAAAGGAAACAGGCATGTTCAGCCACGTGATGGTCGGGGCCCGGAATCTGGAAACGATGGTGGCATTCTACGACGCCGTGTTAGCGTTGCTCGACCTCCGGCGAAACGGCGACTGGGATCCCGAAGATCCGGCAGGCGTCATCTGGAACCGGCCCGGCAAACGCTGGCCGCAGTTCGCGATCCGCAGACCAATCAATGGTCTGCCGGCAACCTCGGGGAATGGTGTACAGGTCAGCTTCGCTGTGCGTTCTCAAACTGCCGTCGACGAAGCCTGGTGTGCCGCTATGGACCATGGCGGCTGTGACGAGGGTGCTCCAGGCCTCCGGCCGCACTACGCCGATGACTTCTATGCCGCGTACTGCCGTGACCCGGAAGGCAACAAGCTTTGTTTTGTCCATGCGGGAGAGATGACGGTCTAGTCCGCCACCTATTGCGGTGTTGCGGGACGAAGTCCGGAAATGTCCACAGGAACCGCGCTCCAGCCCTCTCGACATGCCTTCCCTTGCGAGCTGTATTACCGGGAGAATGGAGTGATTCATGGCTTATCAGTGGGATTCCAGAAAAGCTCGTCGGGCTCATTTGATTAAACTTGGTTGTGTTATCCTGGCGACGGCTGATTGCGTCGGGATGCCAGTTTTTATCCTGGTCGAAGCAATGAAGCCCTAATTCCCGTCGAGGTTACGATCCGCAACAGGAGCCTAAAATATGGGACAGCCGCATGGCAGGCTGTCGCCGTAGATCGCCGAGCGTGGAAGTATCGTCTTGGCGCTAAGAGGCTGCCCTGTCTGCTGATCCGCATCCTGTGGCTCACACGGCCGGCTACAATGACGACCGTTGGCGCGGACGAGATCCTTATTTCCCGGCAGGAAGGGTAACGTCCGGCGGATTAGAAATCGTATCCCTGCCACCATCGATGAAGCCATATGTGGCGCCAATAAGTCCAGCAACAATCATCACCACCGACACCAGTCTATGTCTTAAGGCTATCGACATGGCGATGCCGAGCACAACTGTGCCTATCGTGACGGCTGTGAAGCTAACAAGCGTAAACATGAACGGCAAACCAGCAACCCGGCCACAGGTTCCACCGCGGCCGCGCCCAATCATCGCATCCGCCAAATACCTTCAAGCTTCTTCTGGCAAAGCTCACCGACCAACGACCAACAAGATGCAGGCAGATAAAAGGGCCAGAAAGATTGCGAGGGCAGCAAGGGGAGCGATTGCTGCATCCCCTAGGGCGTCCCTCCAGCGGCCCCGATATCGGTTGAGCATTTGTCACCTCCTCCAGCTTGGACAATTCGGCTAGGGAGGAGGTAGGGCTGTAGGCATTTGCCGTGTTCGCGCTCGAGCTACCCGGCATCGCGATCAGGTCGGTCTAAGGGGTGCGAGGCGGGCCGACCCGGGCGGCGGGCCGGCCCTATCGTTGCTGCTCCTAAATGTGATCGAAGCTGCGGCGGGAATATGAAAGTAGCGGCCTTGTGTGAGGCTGGCGGAAAATCCGATTCACCGCAGGGACGATCAGCCTTCCAGCCAGATCGCTTGCCGCTCATCGTACGTCCTGCAGAAGGTCTAGCGTATTCATCATCGGAGGGCTGATCGACTCCCGCGCCCTATCATCGCTCACGAAAAGCCGCGATTAGGCGATCTTCGAGGCTTAGCCAAAGTAGCCGAAAGCCTTTTAGATCGGCGCTCAGTCACCCAGTGACGCTAAGCTTGTTTACGGCCCTACCTTTGCCGCGATCCCGGATGTTCCAAAAATGATGCAGCGCTGAAGCGGTTTCTGCAGAGGATATCTGTCAAAAATCGATCTCGACGACCTGTGGTTCAAGGCTGGCGGCGACCCGGTGGCGCGGTTGCATTGGGAATGTTGAAATGGCAGTCTTCATACCATGGAAAAGATGATCTCCGCGCTTGGCCTGAACCATGCCCTTGTACGTGAGCTGCAGATTCGCGGGTTCCACACGCTCGCTGATATCAAGGCGCTAAGTGCGCTCAATGCGATCGGTTTCAAGTGGATGAACGGCCGCGAGTGGCAAGTCATTTGCAATGCCCTTGGCAGGAAGCCGTTCCCTGACCTGAGTGATGAGGTCAAACGAAAGACTCCGCCTGCTGTCCGGCGTGCAAGATAGCGCGTCGACGGTAATCTGTTCGGCGAAAGTACAGACCGGAGACCCGCGCGCCATCATCGCTCGCGAGGGGCGCCCTGGCCTCAGATGTTGTGGCTGCTGTCGATATCCGGGCCCAGGTCAACTTCAGGCACGACCTCCGCGAGAGGTATTATGGCTGAAATCGCAGCTGCCAAGCTTACCCCATCGACCTTGGGGCCAATTTCGTCGTGGATTTCGATGCTGCCTATTTGGAGTGGTTCC
>NZ_JAHYCB010000003.1 GCF_019430945.1 Neorhizobium populisoli
CACGATCTGAACTGTCACGCTGCCGAGCCGGGCAGCATCGGCGCGTGAGCCGCCATCATAGATCGATGCAACTGCCAGAAGCCGCCGCGCCTGATCGGAATCGCGTGTCTGCCGAGCCAGAAGCCGCAACCTGGCTCCGTCGAAGTCCGACCGTAATGAAAGCGCTGAACCCATCGCAAACCTCCTGTTTGCGCCATCGATTCAGATTCGTCCGGCTTTGGGAACCCCAAGAGTCAGCATCAGTGACAACTGGTATAAGAGGCAGCGGATGCCGTCGGTTTCGCCAATGGGAGCCCTATTACCAGCGGAATGCTGACCGCATAGACGGCTGCCACCACCAGCCAGATTGCGCCGGGCCATTCTTCCCGGAAGACAAAATAGAAGCTCGAAAACACCAGCGGCCCGACAATCGAGGCGAGGCTGACCACCGAGGCCAGCACGCCCTGAAATTGCCCCTGCCGGCCCTCCTCGACCTGCCGGCTCGCCAGGGACTGGAGCGCCGGGACACCGATGCCACCCAGTGTGAAAAGCGGCATGACCGCAAAGGTCATCCAGCCCTCGGTCGCCAGCGCCATGACCATCAGGGCCACGCAGACGCCGGCAATGCCGGTCAGGATCGCCCCGCGCTCGCCGAGCAGCTTGACCGCCGGACCGGGCAGAAACGCCTGAGACGCCGCCTGGCAGATACCGAATGCGCCGAGCGAAAGACCGATCCAGAACCCGTTCCAGTGAAAGGCATCCATCCCCCAGAGCGCCCAGCAGGTCCCGTAGGCCTCACCGGTCGCGCTGAAAATGAAAAAGATCAGAACGACCGGCAGGACAGTCTTCATCGAAAAGACCCAACGCAGCGGTCGAAGCGGGTTGAGCGCGGCGAAATCGATCGCCTCGCGTGTCGGCGTGCGCGATTCTGGCAGAAGCAGGTAGGCCAGCAAGAGATTCAGACCGTTCAGGATCGCCGCCACGATGAACGGCAACCGCAGCCAATGGTCGCCGAAAATGCCACCGAGCACCGGCCCGACGATGAACCCCATGCCGAACATGGCATTGAACAGCCCGAACCGGCGAGCACGCGTCTCCGGCGGTGATATATCGGTGATGTAGGCAGTCGCAACGGAGATATTGGCACTGGTCAGGCCGGCGATGATGCGGCCGATGAGCAGCATCCAGAGACTGGGCGCGAAGGCCAGAAACAGGTAGTTGACGACGGCACCCGCCATCGAGACAAGCAGTATGGGCCGCCGCCCCAACCGGTCGCTGAGCGCACCCAGCACCGGCGCGAAGACGAATTGCATGACGGCGTAAAGCGCAGTCAACAGGCCGATATAGGAGGCTACATCATCGGTATGGGTAACCTCCTGCAGCAGGGAGGGAAGGATGGGAAAGATGAGGCCAATGCCCACGGCATCGAGGACAATGGCGGTGAAGATGACGACAAGCGGTTTATTCATGACGCGTTCCGATCGACGCAGGTCCGCGATGCCGAAAGGCACGGGAAAACCTGCGATTAGGCCCGATATCTCAGGCGTTTCGTTGCTTTGGAAAACGCTGGCCGATCCACGCTGGAAAGCATGAATGGCTTGTACTCGACCGCATGAACGACAATTCGTTCACCTGCTTACTCGCGCCTGTCGGCGGATCAAGGAAAGCGGTCGCTTTTCGCGACAGACGTCAAATACAGGAGTTACCAACTTGAGACAAGTCGGCTGCCCGCAACGCGGGATCGTGTTCAGCTCGTTCGAACGCGCAACCCATCCATGAAAAGCTGCTCCAGGAACCGGGCGGCATCCTCGAACCGCCCCTCGCCCGCATAGCTTTGCCCCAGCACCGCCCGCACCTGCACGTCGAAGTCGGCATAATGCTGCGTCGTCGACCAGATCGAGAAGATCAGGTGATAGGGATCGCATTTGGCGATCTTGCCAGCGCGCGCCCAAGCGCGGATCACCTCCGCCTTCTCATCGACCAGTTCCTTCAACGGGCCTTTCAGCTCGTCCTCGATATGCGGAGCGCCCTGCAGAACTTCATTCGCAAACAACCGGCTCTCGCGCGGAAAGTCGCGCGCCATTTCCAGTTTGCGGCGGATATAGGACCGGATTTCCGATTCGGGATTGCCCTCGGCATTAAACGCCCTGAGCGGCTCCAGCCAGGTGAACAGAACCCGGTCGATCAGCTGGCGATGGATCGCCTCCTTGGTGCGGAAATAATAAAGCAGGTTTGGCTTCGACATGCCGGCGGCTTCGGCAATCTGGTCGATCGTCGTGCCGCGAAAACCGCTGACCGAAAACACGTCCAGCGCCGCCTCGAGGATAAGCTCTTCTTTTTCCCCCTGAATGCGCGTGCGCCGCTGTGTCTTCGCCGCTCTCGGAACTGCCATGCCGCTAGTCGCCTCGTTTCCGCGCTGCCTACATTCCCTTTGGACGGGCCAGATTTTCCTCTGGATTTTTCGTCATTTTCGGCTTGAGTGAGGCCACGGAAATTGTAATGTTTTACCAACCGGTCAAATTATCGGCGACAAGCCAAACAAACGCAATGCCGAACTTCCGCCGCTCCGATGTGAGACGGAAGGGACCGATGGGAACGTAAAAGCAGACCGCCCGCAAAAGGGCGAGAACAGGTGAGGACAATCAGATGGTGGCAGCACCGGGCGAGAACCTGCGCGTCAACGGAGACCGTCTCTGGGACATGCTGATGGACATGGCGAAGATCGGCCCCGGCATTGCCGGCGGCAACAACCGCCAGACCCTGACGGATGCCGATGGAGAAGGCCGCAACCTCTTCAAGACATGGTGCGAGGCCGAAGGTTTGACGATCGGCGTCGATAAGATGGGCACGATGTTCGCCACCCGCGCCGGCACCGATCCCGATGCGCTGCCCGTCTATATCGGCTCCCATCTCGACACCCAGCCGACCGGCGGCAAATATGACGGCGTTCTCGGAGTATTGGCCGGCCTGGAAGTCGTCCGCACCATGAACGACCTTGGCATCAAGACGAAACACCCGATCGTCGTCACCAACTGGACCAACGAGGAAGGCGCCCGTTTCGCCCCCGCCATGCTCGCCTCCGGCGTTTTCGCCGGCGTGCATTCCATGGATTACGCCTATGCCCGCAAGGATCCAGAAGGCAAGACTTTCGGCGACGAGTTGAAGCGCATCGGCTGGGTGGGCGACGAAGAGGTCGGCGCCCGAAAGATGCACGCCTATTTCGAATATCATATCGAACAGGGCCCGATCCTTGAGGCAGAAAACAAGCAGATCGGCGTCGTCACCCACTGTCAGGGCCTGTGGTGGCTGGAATTTACGCTGACCGGCAAGGAAGCCCATACCGGCTCGACGCCGATGACCATGCGCGTTAACGCAGGCCTGGTGATGGGCCGTATTCTGGAAATGGTGCAGGAAGTGGCGATGGCCGAACAGCCGGGCGCTGTCGCCGGTGTCGGTCAGGTGTTCTTCTCCCCGAATTCCCGCAACGTCCTGCCCGGCAAGGTCGTCTTCACCGTCGATCTGCGCACGCCCAGCCAGGAAAAGCTCGACCGCATGCGCGCCAAGATCGAGGCGGGTGCCGCGGAAATCTGCGCCCCGCTCGGCGTCGGCTGTTCGGTCGAGGCCGTCGGCCATTTCGACCCGGTCACTTTCGACCCGACACTGGTCGAGCGCATCCGCAACGCCGCCGACAGGCTCGGCTACAGCCACATGAACCTCATCTCCGGCGCCGGCCACGACGCCTGCTGGGCGGCCAAGGTCGCGCCATCGACGATGGTCATGTGTCCCTGTGTCGGTGGGCTCAGCCACAACGAGGCGGAGGAAATCTCCAAGGAATGGGCTGCCGCCGGATGTGACGTGCTGTTTCACGCTGTGGTGGAGACAGCGGAGATTGTGGGGTGAGTGCCCACACTCATCACCATCTGGAGTGTTTCATCTGCACTCACGTGATGGAAGATGGCTTACCCATCCTCCACGTTGTTCACGATGAAGGCGGAGACTGGCAGTTCCTATGCGGTGGCGACAACCACTTCGATGAATCGACTTGTCGTCTGGCATGTCTGGAGTGTGTGGTGGATCGCCATCCGGACATCATCAAAACTCTCGATTTGCCCGAGAGAGCTTGGGCAGAACGACGGTCAACTGATGCGCAATGGCACCTTCAAACCTTGGACTAGATAAGCAATTCAAGACAGGGGAATAACCATGACCACAGTCATCAAAAGCGGCACCATCGTTACCGCCGACCTGACCTACAAGGCGGACGTCAAGATCGAAGGCGGGAGGATCATCGAGATCGGCCCGAACCTCTCCGGTGACACCACGCTCGACGCTACCGGCTGTTACGTCATGCCGGGCGGTATCGATCCGCATGTGCATCTCGAAATGCCGTTCATGGGCACCTATTCCTCCGACGACTTCGAAAGCGGCACGCGGGCAGCCCTTGCCGGGGGCACGACGATGGTGGTCGATTTCTGTCTGCCCGATCCCGGCCAGTCGCTACTCGACGCGCTGAAGCGCTGGGACAACAAGGCGACGCGCGCCAATTGCGATTACTCGTTCCACATGTCGGTAACCTGGTGGGGCGAGCAGGTCTTCAACGAGATGAAGGCTGTCGTACTCAACCACGGCATCAACACCTTCAAGCATTTCATGGCCTACAAAGGCGCGCTGATGGTGAACGACGACGAGATGTTCGCCTCCTTCCAGCGCTGCGCTGAACTCGGCGCCCTGCCGCTCGTGCATGCCGAAAACGGCGATGTCGTCGCCGCAATGCAGCAGAAACTGATGGATGAAGGCAATGACGGGCCGGAAGGACATGCCTATTCGCGTCCCCCGTCAGTCGAAGGCGAAGCGACCAACCGCGCCATCATCATCGCCGACATGGCTGGCGTGCCACTCTATGTCGTGCACACCTCCTGCGAACAGTCCCACGAAGCGATCCGCCGAGCGCGCCAGAATGGCATGCGGGTTTACGGCGAGCCGTTGATCCAGCACCTGACGCTCGACGAGAGCGAATATTTCGACAAGGACTGGGATCATTCGGCCCGCCGGGTCATGTCACCGCCCTTCCGCAACAAACAGCATCAGGACAGTCTCTGGGCCGGCCTCGCTTCCGGCTCGCTGCAGGTTGTCGCGACCGACCATTGCGCCTTCAGCACCGAACAGAAGCGCACAGGCCTCGGCGACTTCCGCAAGATCCCGAACGGCACCGGCGGGCTTGAAGACCGCATGCCGATGCTCTGGACCTATGGCGTCGCCACCGGCCGCATCACCATGAACGAGTTCGTGGCGGTGACTTCCACCAACATCGCCAAGATCTTGAACGTCTATCCGCGTAAAGGCGCGATCCTGGTCGGGGCCGATGCGGATATCGTCGTCTGGGATCCGAAGCGCTCGAAGACGATCGCGGCCAAGAGCCAGCAATCGTCCATCGACTACAACGTCTTCGAAGGCAAGCAGGTGACCGGCCTGCCTCGCTATACGCTGACCCGCGGCGTGGTGGCGATCGAGGAATCAACGGTGAAGACGCAGGAAGGGCATGGGTCCTTCGTCAAGCGCGAGCCGTTCCAGGCCGTCAACAAGGCGCTGTCGACCTGGAAGGAACTGACCGCACCGCGCAAGGTGGAGCGGACGGGTATTCCGGCGAGCGGGGTGTGAACCGATGCGCAGCGGCTTTCTGACCTTGCTTCTTCTGTCTGCCGCAGCGACAAGCGCTGCGGCCGAAACCCTGCCGATCAAGGGCAGCTATGGGAACAAGGATGGTTGCACCTATGCGCGAACCGGCGAATCCAGCGGATCGGACGACTTCTTCCTGCTGACATCGGAGGCGATCACCACGGCCGCCTCCTATTGCGAGTTCAAGAAGATCCTCAAAACCGACGGCAAAAATTTCACGGCAACGGTTTCCTGCCAGGAAGAGGGTGAGGAAGGCGGCACGGATGATACCGCCAAGCTCTCATTCGGTCCGAAAGGATATATGATCGGCTTCACTTCGGACGCAGCCATCCACTGGGGACCGCTTGCATTATGCAGATAGGCTCAAGCCGGCACCAGCGCTTCCAGCTCCGGCAACAAGACGACGCTTTCCTGCTCGTTCGGATCTGTCCGGGCAATCACCGCAACGGCGGGCTCTTTTCCGCGGTTGACGGGCAGATGCGGCATGCCGGGGGGAATGTAGAACATGTCGCCGGCCTTGGTGACGACGAAGTGCTGCAGCCGGTCGCCGTAATAGGTATCGACCTCGCCGGACAGAACATAGATCGCCGTTTCATGCGCTTCGTGCATATGTGCCTTGGCGCGGCCGCCCGGCGGTACCGTGAGCAGCATCATCGCGATACCCTTGGCGCCGGCGCTTTCGGCAGAAATGCCTTCGATATAGGAAAAGCCCTGCTTTCCCGCATAGGTCTCGCTTGGCCGGATCAGCTTGCAATCGGGGTCGTGAATAGATGACATGGTGCAGGCTCCAATAATAATGGGACGGAAAGTCCGGGAACGACCATCAGATACACTGGGTGAACATGGCAGAAAATCAGTCTTCCGTCGTCTCGGCAAAAAAACTTGGTCTCACCTTCGAGACCAGTGACGGGCCGGTCCATGCCCTGTCGAATGTCGATCTGGAGGTGAAAAAGGGCGACTTCGTCTCCTTCATCGGCCCGTCCGGCTGTGGCAAAACGACGTTCCTGCGGGTCATCGCCGACCTCGAAAAGGCCACGTCCGGCGAGATCACCGTCAACGGAATGTCGCCGGAAGAAGCACGAAAATCCCGCTCATACGGTTATGTCTTCCAAGCACCGGCGCTTTATCCCTGGCGCACGATCGAGAAGAACATCGCCCTGCCGCTGGAAATCATGGGCTATTCGGCGGCGGATCGCGCCAGCCGCATCGAACGTACCCTCGACCTCGTCAATCTCGCGGGCTTCGGCAAGAAATATCCCTGGCAGCTCTCCGGCGGCATGCAGCAACGCGCCTCGATCGCCCGCGCGCTCGCCTTCGACGCCGATCTGCTCTTGATGGACGAACCCTTCGGCGCACTGGACGAGATCGTCCGCGACCACCTCAACGAGCAGCTTCTGAAGCTGTGGGCGCGGACGGAAAAGACCATCTGTTTCGTGACGCACTCCATTCCGGAAGCCGTCTATCTCTCCACCAAGATCGTCGTCATGTCACCGCGGCCGGGGCGCGTGACGGATGTGATCGAGTCAACGTTACCCAAGGAACGGCCACTGGAAATCCGCGAAACGCCGGAGTTTCTGGAGATCGCGCATCGGGTGCGCGAGGGACTGAGAGCGGGGCATAGTTATGAGGAATAGTTTGTATCGACAGATCGCTTCTCTTTGTGACAGAGGCAAGTCCCCTCCCCAACCCCTCCCCACAAGGGGGAGGGGCTTAACCTGCCGCGCCTTCATCATCTCCCTAAAAATGGCGCGACCAGAAGGAACGATTGATTGGGGCAGTGCGGCTCTGCACGGGAAGCCCCTCCCCCTTGTGGGGAGGGGTTGGGGAGGGGTCTTCCTTTCCGATATACGGGAGCGAGCGTAGATGCCGCACTCCAACATCGCCTTTAAAACCAGAACACGCGCCAAAACACTTCGACGCGAACTTACTAAAGCCGAAGCAGCAATGTGGGATATGTTACGCGACTTCCGCCCTTATGGCGCACGCTTCAGGCGTGAAACCCCAATCGGCTCCTATATTGCCGATTTTGCTTGGCTGGCTGCTCGCATTGTTGTCGAAGTAGACAGTGATAGCCACGAAACGGCCCATGGTCGTCTGCATGACATCAGCAGAGATGCATTCCTCAAAAGCCAGGGTTTCACCATCTTGCGGTTCGACAACGATCAAGTTCTCGACGGCCCCGACTACGTCTTCACTTCAATCGAACAGCACGTCACTCCTTTTCTGAAAAAGGAGCTCGCATGAAACCTGACACCCTCCGCGACCGCATCATCCCTGTCCTCACCATTCTCCTCGTCATCGTCACCATCTGGTATGTCGGCGCTTACTTCATGAACGCCCCCTTCCAGCGCGATCTCGACCGGCGCGGCAATGTCACCTCGACCACGATGGAATTCATCGGCAAGACCATGTCGCAGCCGAAACCGATCCTGCCGGCGCCGCATCAGGTGGTCAGCAATTTCGTCGAGAACACTTTTATGCGCAGCGTCACCTCGAACCGCAGCCTCGTCTATCACGCCTGGGTTACGCTCTCTTCGACGGTCGCCGGCTTCACTTTTGGCACGCTGCTCGGCATCCTGATCGCCGTTGGCATCGTGCATGTGAAGGCGCTCGACCGCAGCCTGATGCCATGGATCATCGCTTCCCAGACCATACCGATCCTGGCGATCGCGCCGATGGTCATCGTCGTGCTGGGCGCAATCAACATCACCGGCCTCATCCCCAAGGCGATCATCTCGACCTATCTGTCCTTCTTTCCGGTGGCAGTCGGCATGGTGAAGGGCCTGCGTTCGCCCGAACTCATACAGCTAGATCTGATGCGCACCTATCATGCCAGCGCCGCGCAAACCTTCTGGAAGCTGCGTGTGCCCGCCTCGATCCCTTTCCTCTTCACCTCGATGAAGGTGGCGATCGCGGCAAGCCTTGTCGGCGCGATCGTCGGCGAACTGCCGACAGGTGCGGTCGCCGGCATCGGCTCGAAACTGCTGGCCGGCGCCTATTACAGCCAGACCATTGACATCTGGTCGGCGCTGATCGCCGGTTCGGTACTGGCCGCCCTGCTCGTCACTATCGTCGGGATCATCGCCAAAATCGTCGATCGCGCCATGGGCGGGAGGCCGGCATGAAGAGGCTCGTTCGGCACTGGCAATCCCTCCTCGCCGGCATATTGGCCGTGGCCGCGCTAACCCGCCTGCCGCTCACCTTGCCCGAAGCCGCCAATCCCGTCGGCAACGGCATGACGATCGCGGCGATACTGGTTGTCGTCGTGGTCCTCATGCAGGCAATAGAAGAAAGCGGCCCTGCCCTGCGTGCCGTAGTGCTTTTTCTCGGCGCCCACATTCCAGCGGCAATGCTGCTTTCAGGCGTTGCCGGCAATGAAGGTTACATGTCCGCCGGCTTCTTCCTGTTGATCGCGGCAAGCTGGCTGCTGGCCTGGGCGTCGGTGTCCGAGCTTTCACAGATCGAAACCCGTTCGACCGGCCTCGGCTGGCTTCTCAAGCTGCTCATCCCGGCCATCTTCGGCGCCTGGCTGCTGATCATCTGGGAAGCCATTACCCGCGGTTTCGGCATTCCCTTCATCCTCCTTCCGCCCCCCTCCTCGATCGGCACGCGCATTGCCGGCTCCGTTGCGATCCTCTGGGCCGACGTCCAGCAGACCATCTTCAAGGCCGTGCTGATCGGCTACATCGTCGGCTGCGCCTCCGGCTTCGTCGTCGCGATCCTAGCCGATCGTTTCGCTTTCCTGCGCCGCGGCCTCATTCCGATCGGCAACATGGTCTCGGCTCTGCCGATCATCGGTGTGGCGCCGATCATGGTCATGTGGTTCGGATTCGACTGGCACTCCAAGGCCGCCGTCGTCATCATCATGACCTTCTTCCCCATGCTGGTGAACACGGTCGCAGGCCTCGCCGCCTCGGGCGCCATGGAGCGCGACCTGATGCGCTCCTATGCTTCGGACTATTGGCAGACGCTGATGAAACTGCGCCTGCCGGCCGCGATGCCTTTCATCTTCAACGCGCTGAAGATCAATTCCACCCTGGCGCTGATCGGCGCGATCGTCGCGGAATTTTTCGGCACGCCAATCGTCGGCATGGGCTTTCGCATCTCCACCGAGATCGGCCGCATGAATGTCGACATGGTCTGGGCCGAGATCGCGGTTGCGGCGCTGGCCGGATCGGTTTTTTATGGCGTCGTGGCACTTCTCGAAAGAGCGACGACGTTCTGGCATCCGTCTAACCGTGGGGGTTAGGCGATAAAATCCGGCACGACCCAACGGAGCCGGCATAACCACAGAGGGAAACGACAATGAAGAAGATCATGAAGGCGCTCATGGCCGGAAGCATGGGTATTGCAATGTCGCTGGCGGCAGCCCAGGCGATGGCTGCCGACAAGGTGACGCTGCAGCTGAAATGGGTCGCCCAGGGCCAGTTCGGCGGTTATTTTGTCGCCAAGGACAAGGGCTTCTACAAGGATGAAGGCCTCGACGTAACGATCAAACCGGGCGGCCCGGACATCGCCCCGGAGCAGGTGATCGCCGGCGGTGGTGCAGACGTCATCGTCGACTGGATGGGTGGCGCACTGGTCGCCCGTGAGAAGGGCGTGCCGCTGATCAACATCGCCCAGCCGTTCCAGAAATCCGGCCTGGAACTGATCTGCCCGAAGGATGGCCCGATCAAGACCGAGGCCGACTTCAAGGGCAAGACGCTCGGCGTCTGGTTCTTCGGCAACGAATATCCGTTCTTTGCCTGGATGAACAAGCTCGGCCTCCCGACCGAAGGCGGCACCGGCGGCGTAACGGTGCTGAAGCAGAGCTTCGACGTGCAGCCGCTCGTCCAGAAACAGGCAAACTGCATCTCCGTCATGACCTATAACGAATATTGGCAGGCGATCGATGCCGGCTTCAAGGCAAGCGACCTGCTCGTCTTCAACTATACGGCGCTTGGCAACGACTTGCTCGAAGACGGCCTTTACGTCAACGAAACCAAGCTCAAGGATCCGAAGTTCAAGGAAACCATGGTCAAGTTCGTCCGTGCTTCCATGAAGGGTTGGAAATACGCGATCGCCAATCCGGATGAAGCCGCCGGCATCGTCATGGACAATGGCGGCCAGGACGAAAACCACCAGAAGCGCATGATGGGCGAAGTCGCCAAACTGATCGGCACCGGCAAGCTCGACATGGCGACCTATGATCGCACCGTGAAGGCGCTTCTTGATCAGAAGATCATCACCAAGAAGCCGGAAGGCGCCTATACGGCCGATGTAACCGAGGCCGCGCTGAAATAATAATTGCCGATTGTTCACTTTAAGAGAACGCGCGACCACACGGTTGCGCGTTTTCGAATTTTATTTACGTAAAGCATAACCAAAACTCATCCATCCCATAACGGATGCGGATTGATTTGTGCAACGCAAACACGTAAAAGGGCAGCCTTGATGAATCTTTCGCTGCCGGTCTTGTAACTGTTTTTAACGGTTACCACCTTGATTTCGGGATATCGCGTGCTGGAGGGGGCACGCAAAACCGGATAGGTTCCCAGCGAGATATTTGCCCCTTTTCAGGTCGGAAGTTATCGCATGTTTCGCACGTCCCAGAATGTCGCTCGCCCGAAGTCTGCCCGCGCTCCGATTCTCTCGATCACCGTGAGCCTCGCGATTGCGCTTTGCGCGTCCACGGCGCTCGCGCAGGAGGCTGCCGCACCCGCTCCGGCCCAGAAGGAAATCAAGCTGCCGTCGATCATCGTGACGGAAGCGGTCCAGAAACCGCTCACCGATCGCGTCATCGCCACCGGCACCGTCAAGCCGATTGAGGAAGTCTTCGTGCAGCCGCTGGTCGATGGCCTGTCGATCAAGACGCTGAAGGCAGACGTAGGTGACGAAGTGAAGGCCGACAGCGTGCTTGCGACGCTGAACGAGGACGCACTTCTTCTGCAGAAGAGCCAGTACGAAGCCAATAAGGCGAAGGCCGAAGCCGGCGTCGCGCAATACCAGGCGCAGGTGATCGAGGCGGAAGCCAACCTCGCCGATGCCAGCCGACAGCGCGACCGCACCCAGCGCCTGAGCCAGAGCGGCACCAGCACCCAGTCGCAGGTCGAACAGTCCCAGGCGCTTTTCGAAGTATCCCAAGCGCGCCTCAACGCCGCCAAGCAGGCCGTCACCGTCGGCCAGTCCGACATCAAGGTGGTTGATGCGCAGATCGACGACGTCAACCTGAGGCTCGCCCGCACCGGCGTGAAGACGCCGGTCGCCGGCATCATCTCCGCCCGCAGCGCCAAGGTCGGCGCGATTGCCAGCGGCGCGGCAACCTCGCCGCTCTTCACCATTATCAAGGACGGCGCGATCGAACTCGTGGCCGATCTGTCGGAATCGGATCTCCCGAAGATCAAGCTCGGTCAGAAGGCGACGGTTACCCTTGCCGGCGGCCGCACCAAGATCGAGGGCAAGGTCCGCCTCATCTCGCCGACGGTCGATGCGACGACCCGCCTTGGCGCGGTGCATATAGTCATCGACGATGAAAGCGGCGCGCGTTCGGGCATGTATGCCAGTGCCGAGATCGTCATCAGCGAAGCCAATGCGCTGGCCCTGCCACTCTCCGCCGTCACCAGTGGCCGCAACGGCTCGACCGCTCGCAAGGTGGAAGATAACGTCGTCAAGCAGGTGAAGATCGAGACCGGCATCCAGGATGGCGGCTTCATTCAGGTCGTCAGCGGTTTGACGGCCGGCGACCTCGTCGTTGCCAAGGCCGGCGCGTTTGTGCGCGACGGTGACAAGATCGCTCCCGTACCCGCCGAACCCGGCACGATTTCGAACTAAGCGCGAACCGAGGTTACCTCCCCATGAACTTCTCCGCATGGTCGATCCGCAATCCGATTGCGCCTCTGCTGGCCTTCGCGCTGCTGCTTTACGTCGGCATCCAGTCCTTCTATTCGCTGCCGATCACCCGTTTCCCGAATATCGACGTGCCGGTCGTCTCGATCACCGTCACCCAGAGCGGTGCCGCGCCATCCGAGCTTGAGGCGCAAGTCACCAAGGAAGTCGAAGACGCGGTCGCCTCGATCAGCGGTATCGACGAAGTCCAGTCGACGGTGACCGACGGCCAGTCCCAGACGGTCGTGGTCTTCCGCATCGAAAAGCCGACGGAAGAAGCCGTTCAGGACACCAAGGACGCGATCGACAAGATTCGCGGCGACTTGCCGGCCGGCATCGAGGAACCTATCGTTTCCAAGGTGGACGTCGAGGGCCAGGCAATCCAGACCTTCGCCGTCTCCTCGCCAAACATGACACTCGAAGAACTGTCCTGGTTCGTTGACGACACCGTCAAGCGCGCGCTTCAGGGACAGCCGGGCATCGGCAAGATCGACCGTTACGGCGGCGCCGACCGTGAAATCCGTGTGGCACTGAACCCGGCCAAGCTCGATGCCTATGGCATTACCGCTGCCGACGTGAACACCCAGATGCGCGGCACCAACGTCGATCTGGGCTCCGGCCGAGGCCAGGTGGCCGGCAACGAACAGACTATCCGCACGCTAGGCGACGCCCGCAATGTCGCACAGCTTGCCGCGACGACGATCACCTTGCCGAACGGCCAGTTCGTCAAGCTGCGCGAGCTCGGCACGGTCACCGATACATACGAAGAGCAGAAGTCCTTCTCGCGCTTCAACGGCACGCCGTCTGTCACTTTCGCCGTCTTCCGCGCCAAGGGTGCCAGCGAAGTCTCGGTGTCCGAGACGGTCGCCGAGAGCCTGAAGAGCGTGCGCGAAGCCAACCCAAATGTCGCGATCGAAATGGTCGACGACTCTGTCTACTTCACCTACGGCAACTACGAAGCAGCCCTGCATACGCTGGTGGAAGGTTCGGTCCTCGCCGTCATCGTCGTCTTCCTGTTCCTGCGGAACTGGCGCGCCACGCTGATCGCGGCGGTAGCCTTGCCCTTGTCGGCGATCCCGACCTTCTGGATCATGGACCTGATGGGGTTCTCGCTCAACCTCGTCAGCTTCCTGGCGCTGACGCTGGCGACCGGTATTCTCGTCGACGACGCGATCGTCGAGATCGAGAACATCGCACGACATATCAAGATGGGCAAAACGCCCTATCGGGCAGCGCTCGAAGCGGCGGACGAAATCGGCCTTGCCGTTATCGCCACCAGCTTCACGATCATCGCGGTCTTCGTGCCGGTCTCGTTCATGCCGGGCATTCCGGGCCAATACTTCATCCAGTTCGGCCTGACAGTCGCCTTCTCCGTGTTCTTCTCGCTCGCGGTCGCGCGCCTCATCACGCCATTGATGGCCGCCTATCTGATGCGTTCGGAAGACGGCATGGCGCATGACGACCACCACGACAACGATGGCTGGATCATGAAGGGCTATACCCGGCTCGTCACCGGCACGACCCGCAAATGGTACTGGCGTTATACGACCCTTCTGGCCGCCATCGGCTTCCTGATCGGCTCGATGATGCTGCTCTCGCAGGTTCCCGGCAGCTTCCTACCGCCGGATGATTCCTCGCGCGTCGTTCTCTCCGTCGAACTGCCGCCGAATGCCACGCTGGATGAGACTGCGGCCTCGACCGACATCATCTATAATGCGGTTCGCCATATCGACGGCGTCGAAAGCGTCTTCATCCTCGGCGGCGCCTCGCCGAAGGGCGATCTCGAACTGCGACGCGCAACCGTGCGCGTCATCCTGGGCAATATCGACCATTCGCTGGTCAAGACCCTCGTCAACAAGGGGCTCGGCTCGATCCCGATCGTCAGGGACTTCGTTCCGAAGATGAAGGAGAACGGCCGCACGCGTCCGCAATGGGATGTCGAAAAGGATATTTTCGCGGCGGTTCGAGATATTCCCGATGTTCGTATCTCCAAGGTCAACGACCGTGCGGAACGCGATCTGTCGTTCAACTTCCTGTCTTCCAACGCGGAAGATCTGAACGAGGCTGTCGGCATTCTGGAATCGAAGCTGCGCGCCTCGCCGGTACTTGCCAACGTGTCATCGGATGGTGCCCTGCCCCGCCCGGAACTGCAGATCCGCCCGCGCATGGACGAGGCCTCGCGCCTCGGCATCACGCCGCAGCAGATTTCGCAGACGGTCCGCGTTGCCACGATCGGCGATGCGGATGCCAACCTTGCGAAGATCTCGCTCGACGATCGGCAGATCCCGATCCGCGTCCAGGCCTCGCTTGATATGCGGCGCGATCTGGCAGCCATCCGTGCGGTCAAGATCAAGACGGCATCCGGCGCCAGCGTTCCGCTCTATACGGTTGCGGATATCGACTATGCGGAAGGTTTGAGCTCGATCAAGCGCAACGACCGCAACCGCGTCGTGACCATCGGTTCCGATGTGCCGTTCGGCACCGCGCTCGATACATCCACTGCCGAGTTCCAGCGCATCGTTGCGGAAACCCAGCTTCCGAAGTCGGTGCGCCTCGCCGCGGCCGGTGACGCGAAGGTGCAGAACGAAATGGTCATGGGCTTCGTCAACGCCATGATCCTCGGCCTGATGCTGGTGCTCGTGGTACTGATCCTGCTCTTCAAGGACGTCATCCAGCCCTTCACCATCCTGTTCTCGCTGCCGCTCGCAATCGGCGGTGTGGCGGTGGCGCTGATCGTTACCCAGAACGCGCTCTCCATGCCGGTCCTGATCGGCATCCTGATGCTGATGGGTATCGTCACCAAGAACGCCATCCTGCTCGTCGATTTCGCCATTGAGATGAAGCGTCATGGCCTGGAACGTGTCCATGCCATGGTCGAGGCCGGCCGCAAGCGCGCTCAGCCGATCATCATGACGTCGATCGCCATGTCGGCCGGCATGTTGCCCTCGGCGCTCGGCGTCGGCGAAGGCGGTTCGTTCCGCGCTCCGATGGCGATCGCCGTCATCGGTGGCATCATCGTCTCGACCGTGCTGTCGCTGCTCGTCGTGCCGTCCTTCTTCCTGATCATGGACGACCTGTCCCGCCTGCTCGGCTGGCTGTTCGGCCGCCTCGTCGGCAAGAAGGAACAGGAAGACCTCGGTCTCTCCAACGAGGATCTCAGCAAGGAAACGCGTCGCCAGGCCCAGTCGATCTCGACGCTGGAGGAACGCCTCAACCAGCTCGAACGCCAGACCGGCGCCAACGACGACCGCTCCGGAGCGCAGCCGGGCAATCAGGCCAGCAGCAACGTGCTGCGCCTGCCGCCGATGGCCGCCGAATAAACCAGTCGGAACGAGTTTTCCATTAACGCCGGGCTAAACGCCCGGCGTTTTCGTGCGCGCGCAGAAATTGCAGAAAAATTTCTCAAATTTGATCGATGTCAAAACGCGCTTTCATAATCCTGTTATTTATGAACCATCAGGAATGCGTAGCGGCACACGGAAAATGGAAGCGATCACCGACATGATGAACGGAAACCTCAAGCTCAGCAGCCGGGATCGGGCGGTCTTGATGAAGACTCCTTTCCTCACCGGCCTGAGCGGCAGTTCCCTCGTCCGGATGCTCTCCGCGATGAGCGTAGCAAGTCTGCCGAACCGGAAATCGATCTTCCGCGAAGGTGACAATGCGGACGCTTTCTACTGTGTTCTCAGTGGCTACGTACGACTTTATCGCCTGAACCGTGAAGGTCGCGAAGCCGATATTCGCATCTGCGCGCCCGGCGATACTTTCGCCGAATGCCAGCTCTACGGCGGCACCAAATATCGCTACCACGCCCAGACGGCGGAAGCGGTGACGCTCGCCAAATTCGACATGCAAGCCGTTCGAGACTTGGCCGAGCAGGAGAAGGATGTCGCCAAGGCGGTAATGATGTCCCTCTCCAGTCACCTGCAGGCCTCCATGGACTGCATCGCCAACGACAGGTTGCATACGGCACCCCAACGGGTAGCCAATTACATCCTCAATCGCTGTCCGGTGGATGGTGGTCCGGCGGCGATCCGCCTGCCCTTCCAGAAGAGCCTGCTGGCAGGCCAGCTCGGTCTTGCACCGGAAGCTCTGTCGCGCGCCTTCTCGACGCTCCGCAAGACGGGCGTCACAGTCCGCGGCCGTGTCATCCAAGTCGGTGACGTCGGCGCGCTGCGCGAAATCTAAGGCACGCGCTTTAGACAGCACCAAGTTCAGTTTGAGTTCATGAGGCAAGAGTGAGACGACACCGGATTGGCGGATCCGGTCGTCTCGAGCTGCGTGCCGTTCCACGGGCGGGTGGTGATGGCATGCAAAAAGGCCGGTGGTCCTCGAGGGGCCACCGGCCTCAATTTTTTTGCGATCCCGCTTAAGCGAGTACGCAGTCGTTCTGGCCGAGCTTCAGGCCGATGATCAGCGGATCATGGTCGGAAGCGGCATAGGGATCGGCGCTGTAGAAACCGGGATCCTTGAACTCGGTCGAATAGGCGAGCAGGTTTGGCTCCTGGGAATTGATGTGCCACTCGGTGGCACCGGTGACCTGCCCTGCAAGCGTTTCGCTGGCCAGGCCATGATCCAGCGTTCCCCACTGACCATCGAAGATATAACTGAAGGCATCGTCGCCGATCATGTCCTTGACGATATTGGCGTAACCCGCAGCCTCGATCGCCTGGATCGGATCCTCGTTCATGTAGGAGTTCAGGTCGCCGATGACCAGCACGTCGGAATCGCCGGACTTTGTCGGGTCCGAGGCAAGCCATTCGGTCAGCTGATTGGCCGCGTCTGTCCGCACGTCGTTCCAAAAGCTCTGCCCATCATCCTGATCGTAGTTCGGGTCGCTGGCATCGGTCAGTCCGCTTGCCCCCTTCGACTTGAAGTGGTTGGCGTTGACGGAGAAGACCTCGCCCGTATCCTTGTCCTCGAACGTGCCGAGGACCGACGGACGATTGCGCTGCATCGCCCCGTCGTCGAACTCGAGATAATCGCTGCCCGTCAGGGTCAGCTCGCCGGTCTTGTAGATGAGGCCGGAGGTGATTGCGTCGGTACCGAGCTTGGTGGCCGTGGCGCCGGTGGCGTGGTCTTCGTAGGTGACGTATTCATAGACGTCCGAGCCATAGGCGTCGTTCAGCGCATCCACCAATGTGGCGATCGCCGATTCACTGCCGAAACCGTTGTTCTGGATTTCCTCCAGGCCGAAAACATCCGCATCAATGGTCTTCATCGCATCGACGATCTTTGCAGTCTGGCGGGCGAAATCCGCTTCCGTCACCGCGCCGCGATCACCGAGCGTGGTGAAATAGTTGAGCACGTTGAAGCTCGACACGGTGAGGTCGCCACCGGTATCGGCCGGAGCATCCGTGCGGACGCCGGAATTCGTGGCCTCATCGACGGAAAGCTGGCCATCGACATTCATACGGTAGCTGTCGAAGCCGTAGGTCATCACGCCCTTGATCGGCGCGGTGATCTCGGCACCGTTGCGCAATGTCGGGCCATCGCCGGTGAAATGGTCGCCGCTGTCGAGATACCCATTGCCGTTGTCGCCATGGGCCGCATCGACACCGATATATTTGAACTCGTCCGGGTTCTGGGCGGTAATGCCGTCATCGATGATGATGCGGTTCAGCGAGTTCTGTTCGGTCAGCGCATCGATCTCGCCGCTTTGCGTCTGCGCATCGTAGACCTGCGTCGGCTGAACCTTCTGGCCGGCGCTGACTTCGATTTCGCCGTAACGCTGCAGATTGAAATTGCCGGTGACAGTGAGATCTTCGCCATTCGAGCTTGAAAGCGAGACGCGCATGCCTTCGAATTTTTCAAGCGCATCCGCCGTCGCGTTCGGCAGTACGACATCGGCATAGTCCGGCAGGGCATGACCGGTCGAGACCGTCGTCAGGCCGGAAATGTCGGTGAGTTCGGTCAGGCCGAAATATTCATCGACCGTGCCGCTCAATTCCACCAGCGAACCGATCGCCACCGTCGGCGTACCGCCGGTAAAGACGAAGATGCCTTCGGACGTCAGCGCATTGCCGTCGTTGTCGGATGCTTCCTCCTGCAGGAAGAAACCGTCGGCGACCATGTGGGTGACGACCGCCGAAACCTTGACGGTCTGGCCTTCGACCAGACTGGCAGTGCCAGTGCCCTGGATCTCGGAGATCAGCATCGGGGTGCCGGGTTCGCCCGGCCCGGTATCGCCGTCATTGGCGCCGCCCTTCGTTGCATCCACCGGACCGGTCCATTCGGTCGGGCCATCACCGGTGCGTTGCAGCGACTGGCCTGCCGGCGTCGACGTGGTTTCCGAAACGCCGATATCCGTGGACGCCATACCGGCTGCAGTGCCGTTCGTGGCGGTGAGCGTTCCTTCATAGCTCAGGAACTCGATCACCTCGCCATTCTTCGAAAGCGAAAGGGCATCCGGCGAACCGTTCTGAATACCGTCCTGCGGCAGGTTCAGGACGTAATAGTCATAGGTGCCGTCAGAGGTCATGCTCATCGCGGAAACAGGCGCCACGTTGCCATATTGCGCACCGTTGCTGCCATTGTAGAACTCGACCTGCATGCCTGAGACGTCTTCGCCAGCGGTTACCCGGATTTCGACGAATTCGCCGCTATCGGCGCCGGCATTGTCGTAATGAATCTCGTTGATCCGCGGCGTCGCCACCTGTTCGATGACATCCGTCACTTCGACGCTGACTGCCGAAACCACAGTCTTGTGGCCGTCATTGGCGGAAACCGTGACCTGATAGCTGTTGTCGCCATTGGCATCGAGTGGGTTCTCGAAATCCGGCGCATTGATGAAACTCAGCTTGCCGGTCGTGGGATCGATCGTGAACAGATCGGAATCGCCGCCATCGACAATGCCATAGGTCAGCGTGTCGTTGACATCAGGATCGGTCGCTGTGACGGTCAGGCCTGTATCGATCTCGTTTTCGGCGACCATGATGTCTGTCGCAGACGTGATGACCGGCGCATCGTTACGGCCGTTGATCACCAGCGAGAAATAACCGACATCGGTGTCGCCATGGCCGTCGGAAATCTTGTAGGTCGCCTTCTCGATCAGCGCCTCGCCCTTGCCAAGACCGGCAACGGCAGGGTTATCAAGATCGAGTTCATAGGTGAATTTGCCGTTGGCATCGAAGGTGAAGGTGCCATAAGTGCCGTCGACGGTTGGAACACCCTTGTCGCCCACCCGGACACCGTCGAAGAAACGTAAAAAGACGTCGTCTCCGTCGACGTCATAGTCGTTCTTCAGCAGATTACCTTTGAAAATCTGCTTCTTCACGTTCATGGAAAAATCGTCGTCGACTGCAACAGGTCTCGTCATGATCATCCTCCGGTTTGTTCACGCACACCGAACCTTGGCCGAGCCAGGACTTCACGCCGGTGCCGGAATTAAAAACAACGGTTGCTACCCGAGAGGACAAACATCCTCGCGGATAGGGTATGAAAAAACAAAATTGCTCGATCCCCGGAAAATCCACCCTCCTGGCGTGCCTTACCGGCGGCAACCAGAAATGATCTACCATGCAAAAAATGGCAGCGATGTAAAAAATTGACAAATGTTAACTGGCTAACGATTTTCAAGGAGCCCGCGAGGCCGATCCCTGCAAATCCACCTGTGCGGGAAAATCCCGACAAATCAACAATTCAAACGATTTAAAATGATCGCGAAGATTGTGGATACCACGCTCGAAAAAAATCGGGGCGGCGCTACTTTTTCTCGCCTGCGCGCCTCTCAATCAGCCGTTGAGTTTTTAAGCAAAACATAATGCGGTCACGCCTTCGCCATATTCTGGGTTGTTGCGGCGTCTCATCTGACGAATAACTGAGGAATCATCCGGCTGGTTTGATCGCGATAACGTCAGTTGGCGGTTTCGCCTTCCGGGCTGCGCTTCTGCCATTCGAACGGGCTGAGCAGCATTCGCTTGCCGATATCGCCGCTCCAGCTGGAGCGAAGCCCTTGCTTCGTCAGTGCCGCGGTGATCTCCCGGGCAATGGCCGGCGTGTTCTCGTTGCGCTTCTCGAAGGCGCCGAATGTCAGATAGAGTTCTTCGTCGGAAAGCGCGGCCTGGACGTCTTCACCGCCGTAGAAGACGAAACCGGAAGAGGCGACATTCACCTCACGCCGCATCTGGAACTCTTCGGCCACATCCGCAAAACCATCCGATTGGGTCATCCCCGCATCGTGCAGCGCGACGATGCCGGATGCGCGAAGCTCGACAAAGGCTGCATCCAGCCGGTCCCAGTCCGTCTGCGCCGGCCAGCTGCGCTCCTCGTCGCGCTTCTCCCCGAACTGACGGTCGATATCCGCTCTCAACCATTGCCGGTCGATATCGGTCACGACCGCTGAGGCCGGATAACCTTCCAGCACGATATCCAGCACCGCATCCTGCGGCTCGAACCCGCTCCAGACGAGTCTGCGGATTTCAACCGCCGCATCCTGCCGGTCGATCATGGCCGGAACGTCTTCGGCCGGCTCCACCGGCTTCGGCGGAAACCAGCGCGCCAGCAGGATTTTCAGAAGTTCAAGCATCGGCGGTCCGTTCCCTTCAGAGCCCGCCCTGCTCTTTCAGGAACCGGACGACATGGTCAACACCCTCGCCGCGCTTCAGGTCGGTAAATACGTGCGGCTTCATCTCGCGCATGCGCGATGCGTCGCGGTCCATCACGTCGATATCGACGCCAACATAGGGCGCCAGGTCCTTCTTGTTGATGATCAGCAGGTCAGAGCGGGTAATGCCGGGCCCGCCCTTGCGCGGGATTTCCTCGCCTTGGCAGGTGGAGATGACGTAGATGGTGATATCGGCGAGATCCGGCGAAAAGGTCGCGGCCAGATTGTCGCCGCCGGATTCGATGAAGACCACATCTAGATCGGGAATACGCTGGTTCAATCCGGCGATCGCCTGCAGATTGATCGTCGCATCCTCACGGATGGCGGTATGCGGGCAGCCGCCCGTCTCAACGCCGACGATGCGGTCCGAGGTCAGGGCCTGCATCCGGACCAGCGCCTCGGCATCTTCCTTCGTGTAGATATCGTTGGTGACGACGGCGACCGAATAATCTTCGCGCATCGCCTTGCAGAGTTTTTCGGTGAGCGCCGTCTTGCCCGAGCCGACAGGTCCGCCGATGCCGACGCGAAGCGGTCCGTTTGCCGATTTCATGGGTCTTCCTTTCATGATTTTCGAGAAGAGCTTTACGCGCGCCCTCAACTGCGGAAAAGCCGCGAATGCTGGGTTTCATGCCGCAAGGACGCGATTTCTGCCTGCACCGCTGCACCGCCAAGATCGTCTAGCGTCAGGCTTGGAGCCCGCTCGGAAAGCTGCGCGATCGAAGCTTCGAGAACCGCCAGGATTTTCACGCCATCCGCCTGCCCGCAGCAACCGAGCCGGATACCGGCCGACACCGCCTGTGACACCGCGGCATGCAGAAAGGCGGCCAGCGCCTTGTCTGCCGGCACGCCATGTCCGGCGGCAATCGCCCCTACCGCAACCGGAAACGGCAGGTCCGCCGGCAAGCATTCCAACATCGGAGCCGGCCAAGCGGAGGCGGCCGTCACGAAAGCGCTGCCGAGCGATGCCGTCTCGGCAAACCGCTCCGCCGAACCCGCCATCGCCAGGCCGAGTTCGGCGATTTCCGCCAGCGCTGCTGCATCCTCGAAATGCCGCCAGGCTTCAGAAAACAGCACCGCGTCATTCCATAACGAGCCGTGCCGCATCAGCGTCGCAAGCCAGTCTTCGAGATCGGTCGCATTTTTCACCAGCTGATCGGCAACAGCCCTTTCCAGCCCGCCCGACCATGCGAAACCGCCGATCGGGAAAGCCGGGGAAAGCCATGCCATCAGCCGCAGCAGCGCCCGGGTATCGAGGCCCTGGTTCATGCCGGCTCAATCATGGTGATGGTCATGGCTCATGTCCGTGGTCATGTGAGTGGCCGCCATGCGAATGATAGGCGCCGCGAGCCGGCTGAAAGCCTTCTTCGACATCCGTCACGGTGGCACCGAGCCCCTGCAGCATGGAACGGATGACATGGTCGCGCAGGATCAGGATGCGGCCTTCCTCGATCTGCGCCGAAAGATGCCGGTTGCCGAGATGCCAGGCAAGTTCGATCAGATGAACGATATCGCGACCCTTCACTTCGAAGAGCTTTTCGGGCGCCGCCTGCACTTCGACCGTATCGCCATTATCGAGCACCAGCCGGTCGCCGTGATGGAAGAGTACCGCTTCCTTGAGATCGAGCATCACCATGTCGCCATTCGACAGATGCAGCAGCTTGCGGCGCAGGTGGCGCAGGTCATGCGGCAAGGTGACGATATCGACGGGCGGATCGGACACTTCGCCGGCCGGACGATAGGAATGGATGTGCTGCATGGAAAACTCCGGTCAATTGAAAAGCTTGAGCGACACGTTAAGCGTCTGCGGCAACGGATTCCAGAGGCCGGTGCGCAAACCGGCGGCGCGCAGGGCCGCGGCCGTCCAGGTGTTGCAGCCGACGACGGCGTTGAAATATCCGTTCGCCTCGAAGAAACGATCAGAGGCGCCATAACCGGCACCCGGTATCACCGCGACCTCAC
Source organism: Neorhizobium populisoli (assembly GCF_019430945.1). Taxonomy (GTDB): domain Bacteria; phylum Pseudomonadota; class Alphaproteobacteria; order Rhizobiales; family Rhizobiaceae; genus Neorhizobium; species Neorhizobium populisoli. The sequence goes on from NZ_JAHYCB010000003.1 coordinate 23,084, forward strand.
CCGCTTCCCGCGTGAAACTCGCCTGGATGAATTCCACGAGCCGCTGGAATTCCGCTGCACTCAAATCCAGCGGCGTGACCAGCGGATGCGTCTCGTCGATGCCGCCAAAGACCTCCGCATGCATCACCGAATTGTCGATCGTCAGGGCACGAAATAGCGGCAGCGGCTTGAGCTCCGCCCAGGTCGGCGTTTCCAGATAGAAGGCGCGGCCGCCCCAGCCGAGGATCAGCCATTTGGCCGCCGGATCGGCGGTTGGAACACCGGCTTCGCCGATGAAAGCAAAGGCCGCACGGGTATCGTCCGACAAGGGGATGGCGATATCGGTGTGAATGGGATTGGACAGAACCAGGATCCGACGGCTCCCCGCCGACGCAGCCTCTCGCGCCGGTGCAAACAGCGGTCGCGGCACGAATGTCCCGGCCGCCATGATAAGGATCACCGCCAGGATCGCGACCAGAAATCGGCGAAAGACTTTTATCATTCCATATGTCCGAGGTGCGAAATCACCCTAGAACAGGAAATAACGCTGCGCCATCGGCAGAACCGTGGCCGGCTGGCAGGTCAGCAGTTCGCCGTCGGCACGCACTTCATAGGTCTCCGGATTGACCTCGATAAATGGCGTTGCCGAATTGTGGACCATGGAGGCCTTGGAGATGCCGCCACGCACGTTCTTTACCGCCACCAGCTTCTTGGCGACACCGAGCTTGTGGGCAAGGCCGGCATCGAGCGAAGCCTGGGACACGAAAGTGACGGAGGAGTTGGTTCTGAGCTTGCCATAGGCGGCAAACATCGGCCGGTAATGCATCGGCTGCGGTGTCGGGATCGAGGCATTCGGATCGCCCATCGGGGCCGCCGCGATCGAGCCGCCCATCAGCACCATATCCGGCTTCACACCGAAGAAAGCCGGGCTCCACAACACGAGATCGGCGCGCTTGCCGACTTCGACCGAGCCGATCTCATGCGAAACGCCATGCGCGATCGCCGGATTGATCGTATATTTGGCGATGTAGCGCTTCACACGGAAATTGTCGTTGTCTCCGGTTTCCTGCGCAAGCTGTCCACGCTGGCGCTTCATCTTGTCGGCCGTCTGCCAGGTGCGGATCGCCACCTCGCCGACGCGGCCCATAGCCTGGCTGTCGGAGGAGATGATCGAAAAGGCGCCGATATCGTGCAGGATATCTTCCGCCGCGATGGTTTCCTTGCGGATGCGGCTTTCGGCGAATGCGATGTCTTCCGGGATCGACGGCGACAGGTGATGGCAGACCATCAGCATGTCGAGATGTTCGTCGAGCGTGTTGATCGTGTAAGGCCGGGTCGGATTGGTGGAGGACGGAATGACGTTCGGATTGCCGCAGATTTTGATGATATCGGGCGCATGCCCGCCGCCAGCACCTTCCGTGTGAAAGGCATGAATGGTGCGGCCTTTGATGGCCGCGACCGTGTCTTCCACGAAACCGCTCTCGTTCAGCGTATCCGTATGGATCATCACCTGCACGTCGAAGGCGTCTGCCACCGTGAGGCAGTTGTCGATCGCCGCCGGCGTCGTGCCCCAGTCCTCATGCAGCTTCAGCGACGAGGCGCCGGCAAGGATCATCTCTTCCAGCGGCGCCGGCAGCGAGGCATTGCCCTTGCCGGCAAGCGCCAGGTTCATCGGGAAAGCGTCGAAACTTTCGATCATCCGCTCGATATGCCATGCACCGGTGCAGGTCGTCGCCAGCGTCCCGTGCGCCGGGCCGGAACCGCCGCCGAGCATGGTGGTGATGCCGCTCATCAGCGCCTCTTCGATCTGCTGCGGGCAGATGAAGTGGATATGCGCGTCCATCCCGCCGGCTGTCAGGATCTTGCCCTCGCCGGCAATCGCCTCGGTCGAAGGGCCGACGATGATCGTCACGCCCGGCTGCGTATCCGGATTGCCGGCCTTGCCGATCGCGTGGATGCGGCCGTCCTTCAGGCCGACATCCGCCTTGTAGATACCGGAATGATCGACGATGAGAGCATTGGTGATGACGGTATCGACCGCTCCTTCGGCGCGTGTTGCCTGGCTCTGTCCCATGCCGTCGCGAATGACCTTGCCGCCGCCGAACTTCACCTCTTCGCCATAGATGGTGAAATCCTTCTCCACCTCGATGAACAGTTCGGTATCGGCGAGCCGCACCTTGTCGCCGGTGGTCGGGCCGAACATCGAGGCATAAGAGGCACGGGACATCTTGTGGGGCATGGTTAGTCTACCTCGGACTTATTCAAAAAGCATTCGTTCGGTTTGGAAATTCAATGCTCAGGAAAACTTAGTTTCCAAAGGCTTCGGTCAATTCCTTGAGGTCGAGCGTACGCTTGCGGGTCAGGTCAGCCGAGCAGTCGTAGATCAACTGCGGCTCCATGCTGCCGCCATGCGACTGCCATGCGTAGGACTCGCAATGGGCGTCGCGATAGGCGACCCAGGCGCGCTGGGCCGCGACCAGCGCCGCATCCGATGCCGGCTGCTCCGTGGCGGCATCCACATCCCATTTCTTCGTCGCCTTGCGCGCAGCCTGATACTGCGCGTTCAAGGCCTTATCTGCCGCGTTGTAATCCTGCTCGGCGCAGTAGGTCATCTCCATCTGCGTCTCGGCCTTCTTGCAATTGACCTTCGGTTGCTGCGCCATGGCCGGCAATGCGAACAACGCGCCGAAAACAACCGCGCCCGTGAAAACGATCTTCAATTGGTATCTCCCTTGACCAATTTTGCCTGCGCAAACCTCAAAGCTTGCCCATGACCTTCTGCTGGAACCCATAGACCGTACGGCTACCGGAAAGCGGGATCAACGTGACCTGCCGCTTCTGTCCCGGCTCGAACCGCACCGCCGTACCAGCCGGAATATCGAGCCGCATGCCGCGCACACTGTCGCGGTCGAAAACAAGCCCATTGTTGGTTTCGAAGAAATGGTAGTGGCTGCCCACCTGCACCGGCCGGTCGCCGGTATTGGACACCTCGATCGTTATTGTCTCGGCGCCGGCATTCAGCTCGATTTCGCCTTTTGCGGCAATGATTTCACCGGGAATCATGATGGTCTCCTTCAGGCGGGTCAGGCCGCCTTGGGCGCGCAGCCCTCGGCCTTCAGAACACGTTTCGTGGATGCCGGAAACTTCGTGAGCTTCTCCGATGGACGTACCGGGCGACGCACCAGTTCACCGCCGCAATTGGTGCAGATGCCGGCCAGCGTGCCGGTGGCGCAATCGACGCAATAAGTGCATTCGAACGTGCAGATCATCGCCTCCCGGCTTTCGGGCGGCAAATCCTTGTCGCAGCATTCGCAATTGGGTCGCAGTTCCAGCATGACGTCCTCCTCAGCGGATCGGCTCGTGTACGGTCACAAGCTTCGTCCCATCCGGAAACGTCGCCTCCACCTGTACGTCGTGGATCATTTCCGCGATGCCCTCCATCACCTGGTCGCGGGTGACGACACCGGCGCCGGCCGCCATCAGGTCGGCGACCGAACGGCCGTCGCGCGCACCTTCGACGACAAAATCGGTGATCAGCGCGATCGCTTCCGGATAGTTCAGCTTGACGCCGCGCTCCAGCCTGCGGCGGGCGACCATCGCCGCCATGGATATCAGAAGCTTGTCTTTTTCTCTGGGCGTCAGGTTCATCAGGGCACCGCGTTAAACTCTAGATATTCCAGACTTTCGGCACTGGCGCTCCGTTACGCAATACGGAAATTGCCGGTGTCAGAATTTTTCTCAACTCATAGCCAGTCGGCGCGACAAGACGTGCGATCAGCTTGCCGTTCCAGTGGCTTGCTCCGCCGGCCGTGCCATCCAGGCATTGGCGCAATTTCGGGAAAAGCGCTTCGGCGAGCGGCCCGGCATAGAATAGCGTGGCAAACGCCACCTGCCCGGAAAGCACCGCCGCGGCTTGAGAAAGCCGCTCGATCTCCCCTTCGAACTTCATCTCTTCCGCATGGATCAGCCGGCCCGAACGGCGCACGCGCCAGCGGTCGCGAAACGTGCCGTTCGCCACCGCCTCACCCATCGCCTTGCGGCCGAGCAGCACCGCTTCGACGGCCAGAAATTCGGAATTTTCGGAAAGATCGACATCCAGCCGCCGCGTCAGCGAGGACCGGTCGAAAAGAATGGTTTCCTGCGGCAGCCAATGGACGGAGGCGCCCTCGCCGACGGTAATTCGGGTGGAAACGGATGCCGCACCAGCAGCAGCCCGGTAGATCTTCTCGTTCGCCTGGGTGGTGACCGAGACATGGGTGGAATCGGATGCGGCGACGGACCATTCGATCACGTCGCCGCCCGTCAGTCCCCCTGACGTATTGATGAGGATCGCCTCCATTTCAGGCGAAAAAGTTTCCGGAAGGCGAATTTTTGAGCAGCCTTCCTGGAAGAATTCGGCAAGCCTTGTGCGCCCGCCGAACGCCTTGGTTACAAGGCGTCCTGTACCCCTTGCCCGCTGCGGCGCATATTCATCGGCTCGTTGCTGCACGTGCGTCCCTGGATTTCGTCTTCGGTCGTGCAGGCCGATGCAACACCCGTGCCAGACTTCACGACTTTGGCCGGGGCAGCAGTGGCGAGCACTTCCGTATTGTCGGCCTTGCCGAAGAAGTCCCACATCCGGAAAGCCGGATCAACATTGGCGTCGAAGGCAGGCTTGGCCGGCACGATGGCGGCAACCTTGGTAACCGCGGCCGAGCTTTCCTTGGCGGAAGCCAGCACGGCTTCTGTCGCAGGCGCCGGCTTCGGCCAGTCATGGGTGCCATTAGCGAAAACGTAGGATGCGATGCGCGCGCCGTTTTTGCAGGTGCCGTAGGTGCTGAAGGTCACACCATCGATCGTCTTCGCTTCCGCGGCGCCCTTGCATCCGTCGAGTTCGGTCCAGCGCTGGATCGCCGTCTTGAAGCCGTATTGCCAATAGGTGCTGCCACCGCCCGCATAAGGGTTGGACTCGTCCTTGACGCCCGCAAACGCCATGATCGAGATCGGCCGCGCCGGATTGCAGTTGGCCGCTTCCGGACCCCATTTGCCGTCGGTTTCAACCGGACGGCCGGCGCGCAGCGAATGCACGAAGCCGGCAGCGGCGAATTCGTCATGGCCGGAGCAAAGAAAAGCCGAGAGCATGCGGCCGCCGCCGGAATAACCGGAAGCATAGATGCGAGCCGAATCCACGCAGAAGTCTTCCTTCACCTCTTCCACGGCGTCTTCGATATATTCGATCTCGTCGAGGCCGCCCTGCTGCGCCGTCACGAACGGGACATTCCAGGCATAGTTCTGATTAGGTCCGACCGTCAGGCTGCCCTGCAGCGCCACGACGATGAAACCGTTCTTTTCCGCAACCTTGTCCCACGAGCTGCGGTCGAGCTGCGAACTCGGATTGCTGTGACTGCCGTGCAGATCGAATACGACAGGAACCTTGCTCTTGCCGGTATAGGAAGACGGAATGAAATAGATGGCAGTGCGATCGATACCATCGGCATCAATGGTCATCTGGTGACGGCCCGGCTGCATCGGCTGGCCGCAGCCTGCAAGGGCGCTACCGGTCATGGCGCCCAGAAAAACAGCTCCGACCGCCATCATGCGGCTAAGAGCGGAACGAGAGAAGGTACCGGCTACGCAAGCAAAATCCATCAGCGCCTCATCATGGGTGCAGGGGTTTTCATCAATGTGCAGGAACTCGGCGTCGAAAACATTGATCTTTATCAATTTTGCTTCGACGACCGTTAATTAGCACAAGGTCATACCCCTGCATACAATTGATTTGCTGCGACGCACTCCAAACTTTCACATATGAAAATAGGGTACGGATTATACCGTAAGGTGGCGTCTAGCCTCCGGCGTATCCAATGTTTCGGCCGCTCCTTCATGGACGATCTCGCCGCGATCCATGATGTAAACCTGGTCGGCAAGCTCGCGACAGAAGTCGAGATATTGCTCGACAAGCAGGATCGCCATGCCGGTAGAATCGCGCAAGTATCGGATCGCCCGGCCAATATCCTTGATGATCGACGGCTGGATACCTTCGGTCGGTTCATCGAGAACGAGGATACGCGGCCGCGTCACCATCGCCCGACCGATCGCCAATTGCTGCTGCTGGCCACCGGACAAATCGCCGCCGCGCCGGCCGAGCATCGTTTTCAGGACCGGAAAGAGCGAGAAGATCTCGTCGGGGATGAATTTGTCCTTGCGGGCCAGCGGCGCGTAACCGCTCTGCAGGTTCTCCTGCACCGTTAAGAGCGGAAAGACCTCGCGGCCCTGCGGCACATAGCCGATGCCATGCTTGGCGCGAACATAAGGCGGCAGTCCGTTCAGCACCTCGTTCTGGAAGCTGATCGTGCCGGCACTGACCGGATGCTGGCCGGTGACAGCCCGCAGAAGCGAACTCTTGCCAACACCGTTGCGGCCGAGCACGCAGGTGATCTTGCCCATTTCCGCAGTGATCGAGACACCGCGCAGAGCCTGTGCCGCGCCGTAATGTAGATTGACGTTGTTGACTGTCAGCATCCCGTTCACCCGTTATCGTATCAGTTCATCAGAGTACGCCTCAGCGTTTGCAGGGCGATCTCCTGTTCCTTCGTTCTTTCGCCACCGACCTCGGCGACTTCCTCGGCCATGCCGATCAACTGCTGCCGCTCATGCATGTCGAGCGCCTTCATCCAGAGGTCGCGGAAGCGGCGGATCGGATCTTCCGGACTGGTGACGTTCTTTGAGGCCCATTCTCCGAACACAAGCACTTCATCCATATCCGCCGGGCGGATGATCCCGGTCATGCGGTTGCGGATGACGCCCTTCGCCGCATCGAGATACATCGGCTTTTCCTTCGCCAGGCAGAAGAAGAAGGCGACCGCTGCAATCGCCGGATCGGCAATCGAAGCCAGCGGTGCCGCTTCAGCCTGTTTGCGGAACTGCCGGCGCTTATAGGCACCCCGCATCCGCTCGACGGAATCGATGATCTCGCTTCCCGCCTCGCGCGCCATTTTCAAACGCCAGTACCAGACGGCAGCGCCGCCGATCGCCATAACCAGAATACCAAGCAAAGCCATGCTGAAACCCCAAAGCAAAACCCGACCGTTTTAGAGCGTTTTCTACCGTGAGGTTCAAGACTGGAAGTTTCACGTCACCGTCCTAAATAATTTTCGATCACTTTCGGATCGCTCGACACGAAGTCGATCGATCCTTCCGCCAGCACCGAGCCCTCCGCCAGACACGTTACTTTCACACCCAGATCGCGGATGAAGCCCATGTCATGCTCGACGACCACCACCGAGCGCGTCTTGGCGATTTCCTTGAGCAGGATCGCGGTCTCCACCGTCTCGGCGTCCGTCATGCCAGCCACCGGTTCGTCGACCAGCAGAAGCTTCGGCTCCTGCGCCAGCAGCATGCCGATTTCCAGCCATTGCTTTTGGCCGTGCGACAGGTTGGCGGCGTATTCGTCTTTCCGATGCGTCAGGCGAACGGTTTCAAGGATCTCCTCAATGCGTGTCTTATCTTCCGCAGTCAGCCGGTAGAACAGCGTGCCGAACACGCCGCGATCACGGTTCAGCGCCAGTTCCAGATTGTCCCAGACCGTATGGCTTTCGAATACCGTCGGCTTCTGAAACTTGCGGCCGATGCCGAGCTGGGCGATGTCTGCCTCATCCTTCTTGGTGAGATCGATCGAATCCTCGAAAAGCACCGTACCGCTGTCCGGCCGGGTCTTGCCAGTGATAATGTCCATCATCGTCGTCTTGCCGGCGCCGTTCGGGCCGATGATCGCACGGAGTTCGCCGGGTTCGACCACGAAGGACAGCGAGTTGATTGCCTTGAAGCCGTCGAAGGCGACCGAGACGTTTTCGAGATAGAGCAGGCTTTTGGTTCTGGTTTCGGCAATCGTGTTCATCTTGCGCTCCCTTATTCCGCGGCCTGGGCGATGGCCACCGGAGCATCCCTGCCCTTTTCGGCCTCGGCGGCGGCCTTGTAAGCCCTGCGGGTCCTGAACCCATGCTGGATCGTTCCGACGATGCCCTTCGGCAGAAACAGCGTTACCGCGATGAACAGGCCGCCCAATGCAAACAGCCAGAATTCCGGGAAAGCGCCGGTGAAGAAGCTCTTGCCGGCATTGACGAGGATGGCACCGATGATCGGGCCGATCAGCGTGCCGCGCCCGCCGACTGCCGTCCAGACGACGACCTCGATCGAATTGGCCGGCGCGAATTCACCCGGATTGATGATGCCGACCTGCGGCACGAACAGCGCGCCGGCAATGCCTGCAAACATCGCGGAAACCACGAAGGTGAACAGCTTGATGTTTTCCACCCGGAAGCCGAGGAAGCGCACCCGGCTTTCCGCATCGCGCACGCCGACCAGCACCTTGCCGAACTTCGAGCGGGTAATGGCGGACGCGACGATCAGGCAAAGCGACAGCATGATCGCCGAGATCGCAAATAGAACCGCACGAGTGCCGTCGGCCTGCACCGAGAAACCGAGGATATCCTTGAAATCGGTCAGGCCGTTATTGCCGCCGAAACCCATATCGTTGCGAAAGAAGGCCAGCAGCAGCGCATAGGTCATCGCCTGGGTGATAATCGACAGGTACACGCCGTTGACCCGGGAGCGGAAGGCGAACCAGCCGAAGATAAAGGCGAGCAGACCGGGCACCAGCAGAACCATGACCATGGCGAAGACGAACCAGTCGAACCCATGCCAGAACCACGGCAGTTCCTTATAATTCAGGAACACCATGAAATCCGGGAGGATCGGGTTGCCATAGACGCCGCGGGGGCCGATCTGGCGCATCAGATACATGCCCATCGCATAACCGCCGAGCGCGAAGAAGGCACCGTGGCCAAGCGAAAGGATGCCGCAATAACCCCAGACCAGATCGAGCGCCAAGGCCAGAAGCGCATAGCAGAGATACTTGCCGAACAGCGCCATGACATAGGTGGGAATGTGGAAAGCGCTGTCAGGTGGGGTCAGCAGGTTGAGCGCCGGCACGAGAACCGCAATGCCGAGCAGAGTGGCAACGGCGACGACGATCTTTCCTTCGAGCGCGCGATGAATGAAGCTGGTGATCATGCTTCGACCGCCCTTCCCTTGAGCGCGAAGAGGCCGCGCGGACGTTTCTGGATGAAGAGGATGATGAGGACCAGAACCAGGATCTTGCCGAGCACGGCGCCGGTGACCGGTTCGAGGAACTTGTTCAGGACGCCGAGCGACAGCGCCGCGATCAGCGTGCCCCAGAGATTGCCGACGCCGCCGAACACCACGACCATGAAACTGTCGATAATGTAGCTCTGGCCGAGGTTCGGCGAGACGTTGTCGATCTGCGAAAGCGCCGCGCCGGCAATGCCTGCAATGCCGGAGCCAAGCGCGAAGGTGAGCGCATCGACCCAGGGAGTTTTGATGCCCATCGAAGACGCCATGCGGCGGTTTTGGGTGACGGCGCGCATGTTGAGCCCGTAGGCTGTCCTCTTCATGACGAAGAGCAGAGCGAAGAAGATCGTCAGCGAGAAGACGATAATCCACATGCGGTTCCAGGTGATCGTCATGCCGCCGATGGGGAAAGAACCGGACATCCAGGACGGATTGCCGACTTCCTGGTTGGTCGGGCCGAAGATCGAGCGGATCGTCTGCTGCAGGATGAGTGAAACACCCCAGGTGGCAAGCAAGGTTTCGAGCGGCCGGCCATAGAGAAAGCGGATAATACCGCGCTCGATGACGAAACCAACGGCACCGGTGACGAGGAAGGCCACCGGCAGCGCGATCGCCAGCGACCAGTCGAAAAGGCCGGGTGCATGGTCGCGGATGAGTTGCTGCACGACGAATGTGGAATAGGCGCCGAGCATGACCATTTCGCCATGCGCCATGTTGATAATGCCCATCACGCCGAAGGTGATGGCAAGCCCGATCGCTGCCAGCAGCAGGACCGAACCGAGCGACAGTCCGTACCAGACGTTCTGGCCCATGTCCCAAAGCTGCTGTTCGCTCTGGATCGCGGAAATCGCCGCATCGAGATCCGGCTTGAGGCTGGCATCGATCGAACCCGATACACTGCCCAGAATACCGAGCGCATTACGACCGCCGAGAGCCTTGATGGTCTGGATGGCACCGCGCTTCTCATCGACGGAACGGTCGGACGAAAGAACCGAAACAGCACGCGCCTCCTCCATGCGGGCCTTGACTTCCCTGTCGGTTTCCTTGGCGAGCGCGGCTTCGACAAGATCGAGGTTTTCGGCGCTCGGCGAACGTAGCACGGCATCGGCAGCCGAAAGGCGCACGCCACGATCCGGGCTCATCAGCGTCAGCCCGCCCATGGCGGAACGTATAACGCGACGGAGATTGTTGTTGATCTTGATCTTGGTGACGGCATTCTTGGCTGCCTGGCCGGCAGAAGCACCAGTAACCGGGTCGATCAGGTCGAACCCGGCCCCTGCCGCCTTGCCGATGAAGACGAGATTGTCGGATTTGCGGAAATAGAGATCGCCGTCGGAGAAGGCCTGCAGCGCCGGGACGACGCGCGTATCGCCGGTCGCGGCGATCTGGCCGAGCAGGGCTTCGGCCTCGGCGAAGTCAGCTTTGGCAAGATGGTTGATCAACGGCTTCGGGTCGCTCTGCGCGAAGGATGGCGCGGCGAAGGATAGGATCAGAAAAATCAGGCTGAAAAGACGGATAAGCATGCTGTTGTCCCCCGTGTGGCTGCGGTTGGAGGGCTCAATGGCCCCTCATCCGCCTGCCGGCACCTTCTCCCCGCGAGCGGGGAGAAGGACATTTGACGCAACCGTGCCCTCCATCTCAACGTCGAGCAGGGCACGTCCCCTCTCCCCGTTATTACGGGGAGAGGGTTAGGGTGAGGGGCTATCAGCGCCCAATTTCCCAATCAGCTACCCTTGCCGCCGCACTTGCCGGAAGCGACGTTGAAGTTGCCGCAGGCCATCGGCTTGCGCCAATCGGAGATCAGGTTCTTGGAGTCCGGCAGGTAGTCGGACCATTCGTCGCCGACGACCGGAGCCGTCTCCTGGACGATGTCGAACTGGCCGTCCGCCTGGATTTCACCGATCAACACCGGCTTGGTGATGTGGTGGTTCGGCATGACGGTGGAGGTGCCGCCAGAAAGGTTCGGAACGGAAACGCCGATGATCGAGTCGAGAACCTTGTCGGTATCGGTCGTGCCGGCCGCTTCGACGGCCTTAACCCAGGCGTTGAAGCCGATATAGGCAGCTTCCATCGGGTCGTTGGTAACGCGCTTGTCGTTCTTGGTGAACGCGTGCCATTCCTTGATGAATTCGGCATTCACGTCCGCATCGACGGACTGGAAATAGTTCCAGGCGGCAAGGTGGCCGACCAGCGGCTTGGTGTCGAGACCGGCGAGTTCTTCTTCACCGACCGAGAAGGCGACGACCGGAATGTCTTCGGCCTTGATGCCCTGGTTGCCGAGTTCCTTGTAGAACGGCACGTTGGCGTCGCCGTTGATGGTGGAGACGACGGCGGTCTTCTTGCCGGCGGAACCGAAGGCCTTGATCTTGGAGACTTCGGTCTGCCAGTCGGAGAAGCCGAACGGCGTGTAGTTGATCATGATGTCAGCTTCGGCAACGCCCTTCGACATCAGGTAGGCTTTGAGGATCTTGTTGGTCGTCTGCGGATAGACGTAGTCGGTTCCTTCCAGAACCCAGCGCTTCACGCCCTCTTCCTTCGCCAGGTAATCGACGGCTGGAATAGCCTGCTGGTTCGGAGCGGCACCGGTGTAGAAGATGTTGCGCGAGGATTCTTCCCCCTCGTACTGGACCGGGTAGAACAGGATCGAATTCAGCTCTTCGAAGACCGGCAGGACCGACTTGCGCGACGACGAAGTCCAGCAACCGAACACGGCGGCGACCTTGTCCTTGGAGATCAGCTGGCGGGCCTTTTCGGCAAACAGCGGCCAGTCGGAAGCCGGGTCGACGACGACGGCTTCGAGCTTCTTGCCGAGAACGCCGCCCTTCTTGTTCTGCTGCTCGACGAGCATCAGCATGACGTCTTTCAGCGTCGTCTCGGAAATCGCCATCGTGCCGGACAGCGAGTGGAGAACGCCGATCTTGATCGTGTCGTCGGCCGCGAAAGCGCCGTGAAACGCCGTCGTCGACATCACGGCGGCAAGCATCGCGCCGCCCAGTTTCTTTTTGAAATTCATTGGTCGAACCCCTCTTCTTGTTCGCTCAAGCAACGAAGACCTTAACCGTTGCTTAAGGCGACTATCGGTTGCTGCAGCGCAAAACCACATACGCAAAATGACGTACATGAGGGGGAGAAGTTGGAAGCGCCGGCTCAGGCGCTGGGTTCGTGTGGCCAAGGCGGAGCTTTTAGGCCGGAGGGGAGCAAAAACTCAAATGTCAGCTACAACCCTCACGATATATTAACCACAAATCTGCTGTATAAGTAACCAGCTCGTATAGAGCCTGAGGAGTTGTTTACAGTACCGAGGTTCTATGACCAGCATCGTGACGAATGCTGGAGCTATTTCTGCGCTCAAAACGCTGCGCTCCATCGACCGACACATGTTCGATACACAGCAACAGGTCTCCAGCGGCCTGCGGGTCGGCCGTGCCTCCGACAATGCGGCGTATTGGTCGGTCGCGACGACGATGCGATCAGACAAGGGCGCTCTCTCGGCAGCTCAGGATGCTCTCGGCCTGGGAGCCGCCAAGGTCGACACGGCCTATCAAGGCATGGCGACGACGGCCGATATATTGTCGAAGTTCATGTCCAAGGTGGTTACCGCCCAGCAAGACGGCATAGACCGCAAGAAAATCCAAGAAGAACTTGAGCAACTGAAGGAGCAGATCGTCACGATCTCCAACTCCGCCAGCTTCGCCGGACAGAACTGGCTGCGGCCGGATCTCGGAAGCCCGGCAAGCAACAATGCGGCGAGGACCACCGTCCCGTCATCTTTCATCCGCAGCGTAAACGGAAACGTCTCGGTCAAGACCCTCGATGTCGATCTGTCGAAACTCGCTTTGTTCAAGGATGGCGGCGGCGGCCTTCTGCAAAAGACGCCGGATCCGAATCTGGGCCATGGCATCGGCACGATGGGCGGGCTGCAGGGATACTTCAACTCGGGTTACGGCGACGTGCCCGGCCCTTCATTGGGCCAGCCTTTCACGATCACGCAGTTCGATGTCATCACCGTCTCGTTTTCGGTCGGCACATTCGATGACGCATTCGTGGTCACCAAGAGCGTCGTCGATCAGGCGCTGGGAGGTCAGCCGGGATACGCCTATGATGGCGACATCGAAAACACCGCCGATTGGCTGAAAGTCCTCTATCAGGCAACGGTTCTCAACAAGCCATCATCCGACGTGCTGATGGAAACCGTCGGCGGAGCGCCGGATATCTTCTTCCGGGCCATCCCATCGCTCGCTGGACAACAGATCACCATTCAGCAACCAGTTCTGACCCGCACGCTGCCGCCGGAAGGTATCGATATCCTCGATATCGACGTCACAGATCCCAATATCGACTTTCCGACGATGACCTACGTTCTCGACCAGATGCACCAGAAGTCGATATCGGCGGGCGCTTATCTGGGATCGCTTCAGTCGCGGATCGAAATGCAGGAGGCGTTTGGAAACAGGCTGACCGACAGCCTTGAACGAGGTATCGGCCGCCTTGTCGATGCCGATATGAACGAGGCGTCGACAAGGCTCAAAGCGCTGCAGGCGCAGAGGCAGCTTGCGGTACAATCGCTTTCGATCGCCAATTCCGACGCCCAGACCATCCTGACCCTCTTCGGGTAACGGCCAACGCCTGCCCCGTCGCGGTCTTTTCAGCGCGATACATATTACCTCTCAGGTAATCGACCCGGCGCATTCCGGCCTCTATCCCAAATGGCAGTTCCCGAACACGAAAGGATCGGCCATGCCCGTCACCTATCTCATCCGTTTCCATATCCGTGCCGAACAACGCAGCCGCTTTATGACCCTTCTCAACGGCATTCTGGATGCCATGCGCCACGAACCGATGTTCCACAACGCCATGCTGCATGTCGACCCGCAGGACGAAAACCAGATGATGCTCTACGAGACCTGGGAAGACCATGACGACGTGCTGAACGTCCAGATCAACCGTCCCTATCGTGAAACCTGGCATGCCGCGCTTCCGGATTTGCTCGCGAAAGAACGTGAGATTTCCATCTGGCATCCCGTGCGCGACGATCGCCGTGGTGCTATCAACCGATAATGGCTCGCGCCGCTTCCGGCGCGGTTTTCCATTCTTGAGGAGCATCACATGGCGACGGAAAAAGTAGCGATCGTAACCGCAGGCGGCAGCGGCATGGGCGCCGAAACGGCAAAGCGGCTTGCAGCAGATGGGTACAAGGTTGCTATCCTCTCCTCCTCCGGCAAGGGCGAGGCGCTGGCCAACGAACTCGGCGGTCTCGGCGTCACCGGCTCCAACCAGTCGAACGATGATCTGAAGCGACTGGTAGACATCACGATGGAAAAGTGGGGCCGGGTCGACGTGCTGGTCAACAGCGCCGGCCATGGCCCGCGTGCGGAGATTACCGAGATCACCGACGAACAATGGCATACCGGCCTCGACGTCTACCTGATGAACGTCATCCGTCCCGTCCGCCTCATCACGCCGATCATGAAAGCGCAGAAATCCGGTTCGATCGTCAATATCTCGACGGCCTGGGCCTTCGAACCCTCGGCCATGTTCCCGACCTCAGCTGTCTTCCGCGCCGGCCTCGCCTCCTATACCAAGGTCTTCGCCGACACTTATGCCGGTGACAATATCCGCATGAACAACGTGCTGCCCGGCTGGATCGACAGCCTGCCGGCAACGGAGCAGCGCCGCGACAGCGTGCCGATGAAACGTTACGGCACCAGCGCCGAAATCGCCGCGACCGTCGCATTCCTCGCATCCGAGGGCGCCGGCTACATTACCGGCCAGAACCTCAAGGTCGACGGCGGCCTGACCCGCTCGGTCTGATCCGACGATAAAACCCGCCATGCGAACCGGAACCAATTCGGTTCCATGGCGGGAACCTTTCCTCCGTTTATGCGCTTGCCTTCCCGGACCTGCCAACCGCCCGAGGAGCCCGCTTGTGATCAACGATCTCTGGTACAAGAATGCCGTCATCTATTGCCTGTCGGTCGAGACATTCATGGATGCTAATGGCGACGGGATCGGCGACTTCCAGGGATTGCAGCGCAGGCTCGATTACCTCTCCGGCCTCGGCGTCACCGCCATCTGGCTGATGCCGTTTCAGACCTCGCCGCAGCGCGACGACGGTTACGACATCGCCGACTATTACAACGTCGATCCGCGTTACGGCACGCTCGGCGATTTCGTCGAATTCACCCACGGCGCCAAGCAGCGTGGCATCCGAGTGCTGATCGACCTCGTCGTCAACCACACCTCCGACCAGCACCCCTGGTTCCAGGAAGCCCGCAGCGATCCGGACTCCTTCTATCGCGACTGGTATATCTGGTCGAAAAAGAAGCCCGCCAATGCCGATGAAGGCATGGTGTTTCCGGGCGTTCAGAAAACCACCTGGACCCATGACGAGAAAGCCAAGGAATATTACTTCCATCGCTTCTACAATTTCCAGCCGGACCTCAACACCGCCAATCCGCATGTGCAGGCGGAAATCTTGAAGATCATGGGTTTCTGGGTACAGCTCGGCGTCTCCGGTTTCCGCATGGATGCCGTACCTTTCGTGATCGCCGAAAAGGGCGCCGACGTCACCACGCCCAAGCCGCAATACGAGATGCTGCGCACCTTCCGCGAATTCCTGCAATGGCGGCTCGGCGATTCCATCATCCTCGCGGAAGCCAATGTCGTGCCGAAAGAGAACCTCAAATAATTCGGCGAAGACGGCGACCGGATGCAGATGATGTTCAATTTCCACGTCAACCAGTCGCTTTTCTACGCTCTGGCCGCCGCCGATGCCCGCCCCCTGGCGAAAGCGATCGAGGCAACCTACGAGCGCCCGGCAACCGCCCAATGGGGCCTGTTCCTGCGCAACCACGACGAACTCGATCTTGGCCGACTGACCGAAAAGCAGCGCCAGAAGGTGTTCGAGGAATTCGGCCCGGACAAGGACATGCAGCTTTACGACCGCGGCATCCGCCGCCGGCTGGCGCCGATGCTCGACAACGACCGCCGGCGACTGGAACTCGCTTACAGCTTGATGTTCTCACTGCCCGGCACGCCGGTCATTCGTTACGGCGACGAGATCGGCATGGGCGACGACCTGTCGCTGCCGGAGCGCAACTGCGCCCGCACACCGATGCAATGGTCGACGGAACCGCATGGCGGCTTCACCAAGAATGACAAACCGGTCCTGCCGGTCATCAGCGAAGGGCCGCTTGGTTTTCAATATCTCAACGTCGCCCACCAGCGGCGCGATCCAAACTCGATGCTCAACTGGACCGAACGGCTGATCCGCATGCGCAAGGAAGCCCCGGAAATCGGCTGGGGCGAATGCGTACCGATCGAAACCAGCGACAACGGCGTGCTGGCTTTGCGTTACGACTGGCGCGGCAATTCGGTGCTGGTCATCCACAATCTCCACTCCAAGCCGATCGAAGTGACCTTCACCGTAGGCCTCGGTGAACATGGCGAGCGGCTGATCGACATAGCCGATGGCGGCAATAGCGAGGCAGAAAACAACAGCGAGCACCGGCTGCTATTGGATGGATACGCCTATCGCTGGTTCCGGGTCGGCGGCCTGGATTACCTGCTGAGGCGCAAGGAAGTCTGATCAGTTCATCGCCTTGACTTCACGCACCCCGCGCCCGAGCTTCTGGCGAATGAGCGCTCGCAACGTCACGCCATCGGCATAACCGACGAGGTCGGCGATCTCGTCCGGGCTCTTGTCGCTGGTCTTCAACAGATGCACGGCCCTTTCGACGCGCAGATCCTGAAAATAGGAGAGCGGTGTTTTACCCAGCACTTGCTGCAGACGCCGCGCCAGCGTCCGCTTGCTGGCCCCGACCGCATCGGCCGCATCATTCAGAGAAAAGCCTTCCGAGAGATTGCCCCGAGCCCAGCGCTCAAAACGTTCCACCATCGGATCGGCATGCGCCAGATGATCGGTAATGACATAGGCCGATTGCGCCGGGCGGGCGTCGACGATCAGGTAATTTGCGACGAGACTGGCAAGCTCCGGACTGACCTGCCGCACGAACCACAGCGCCATATCCATATGGCCAAGTGCTGCGCCAGCCGTGATGAACGAACCGGACTTTACCAGCATATTGCCATCCTCCAGACGAACTTTCGGATAGCGCTGGCGAAACAGCGGCGCGAGCCACCAGGTCGTCGTCGCCTTCTCGCCGTCGAGAGCTCCGGTTTCGGCAAGAATGAATGTGCCGATGCAGGCAGCGGCAATGTTCATTCCCGCCTCCCTTCCCTCGCGGATCGCCGGCACGGCATCGCGAATATCCGGCCGGTCGAGCACCGGCACCAGCGTTTCCGGCGTCCGGTAACCAATGCCGGGAATAATCAGCCAACCGCCCGCCTGCGGATCGAAAGCGCCTGAAAGCGGCACCGTAAAACCTTGTGCCGTCAGCGCTTTTTCGCGCAGGCCGACGACGGAGATTTCGAACGGTGCCCGCCCAAGCGAAGTGGCCGGCGCCATGTCGTTTGCGGTCCCCAGAACATCAAGGATGGCGCTGAGCCCGGTATCGAACACGCCCTCCGGCGCCAGAACCTGAATCTTCATGGCAAAATCCCTATCGCGAATGTCAATATTGACAGTAGCAGGCTGAACCCCGCTACGCCATGATGCTCGTATCGAAAGAGGAATTGGCGCATGAGCATGAACGTGACGACGATCGGGTTCACCAAGACGACCGCGGAGAATTTCTTCGGTCGTATCAAGGCGGCCGGCGTCAAGCGCGTTCTCGATGTGCGCCTTCACAACACCTCGCAGCTTGCAGGTTTTGCCAAATCCGATGACCTCGCCTACTTTCTGAAGACGATCTGCGGTGCGGGTTACGTCCATGAACCGCTGCTCGCGCCGACGGAAGAATTGATGACTGCCTTCAAGAAAGAAAAGGGCGACTGGGACGTTTTCCGGAACGATTTCATGAGCCTGATGGTGGAACGTCAGGTGCAAAATCACTTTAAGCCGGAAGCCTTCGACAGCTCTTGCCTTCTCTGCTCGGAAGACAAGCCACATCATTGCCACCGTACGCTGGTCTGCGACTATCTGAACGGCAAATGGGGCGGCAAGCTGAGCGTCCGCCATCTATAGAGCAAAAATTGCTCTGACCTGACCCAAACATTCGAGATTCAAACGCCGCTGGGACACGCACTCCCCGCGCGGGGAGCTTTTACCATGACTTACGAGACCATCCTCGCCATCGCCCTGTTTTCGCTTGTCGGTTCCGTGTCGCCGGGTCCAAGCAATTTCATGCTTCTTGCCTCTGGCACCAATTTCGGCTTCTGGCGCACCGTGCCGCAAATCCTCGGCATCACGGTCGGTCTCTCGTCGGTCCTGCTGGCGGTCGGCTTCGGTCTCGGGGCGCTGATCCACGCCTATCCGCCGATCGGCGTGGCGCTGAAAATCGCCGGCGCAGCTTATCTTCTCTATCTCGCCTGGCGCATCGCCATGTCCCGCGCCGTGCCGAACAGCGAATCCGACAGCGCACGCCCACTTACTCTTTTGGAATCGGCTGCCTTCCAATGGGTCAATCCGAAGGCCTGGATCGCCGGCCTCACCGCCATGGCAGCCTATGCGAGCGCTGAAAACCCGTTCGTGTCGGTCCTGCTGATCACGCTTGTCGTCGCCATCGTCAATCTGCCGAGCGTCGCGGTCTGGGCCGGCTTCGGCGTGGCGTTGCGCAGCTTCCTGACGAATCCGGCACGGCTCAAATGGTTCAATATCGCCATGGGCCTGCTGCTCGTCGCGTCACTCTGGCCGTTGCTCAAGTAACGGCCAGAGTAGTTAGCAGTCGTTCAATTCGTGCCCGGCCGATTGCGCCAAGCTTCGGCCTGGGCATAGAACTTCTTTTCCCATTCCTTGTGATTATCCAGGCCTTCCTTGATGAAGGGCGTGAAGATCGCCATGTGCATCAGCGCCCAGTTGACGAAACGGGCCGGGAATTTCAGCGGCTTGACGAAGTCGACGAACAGAACGACACGGGTCTTGTCCGTGTGGTTCCAGGCCTCGTGCTCGTAGGCATCGTCGAAAATCAACACCTTGCCCTCTTCCCAGTGGCAGATCTGGTCCTTGACGCGGATGGCGAGTTCATCGCCCTTGTGCTCCGGCACGATCATGCCGAGATGCAGGCGCAGCACGCCATTATAAGGCCCGCGATGCGCCGGCAGATGTTTGCCCGGCTCGAAGATCGAGAACATCACGGTGGTCAGGCCAGGAATCTTCTGCATCGCCGTCCACGTATCCGGGCAGGCAGCGATATTCTGCTCCGACTTCACGCCGAAACCGAGAAGGAAGAAAGTCTTCCAGCCCTTGTCGCTCGAGATCGTCTTCACGTCGGTGGAAATGTCCTGGAAGGTCGGCAGTTCGTCCTTGCGCAGCAGGATACGGTCGAGTTCGGCGCGGATCGCCGGCGCGGCTTTCTCGATGTCCTTCGCCCATGGGAAGGTGGCGTTGTCATAGACCGGCGGATTGCCGAGCTTGGCATATTTGAAATTCAGTTGCTCGGCCCAAGCGACGATGCCCATGAAGAAGCGTGTGACCGCGCTCGGGCGGTCCATGGGAGCGATGCCGGTGGTGGCGAAATCCTGTTGGGGTTCTGGGAGGCTGGGAGAAGACGGTTTCACGGGAGCCACTTAAAGGTTGATTGAATTGCGAAGGTTTAGAAGGTTCCATGCTTTCACATGGTAGCCGGCTGCGCAGTTGCAAGGCCTTGCAAGAGATTGTGCAAATTCGTGGCGATATTGCAGCAGCGCCCCGGGCCTGTAGGATTTACCGAGCATACGGACGATCAGGCAACAAGTCCGGACAAGCTTGATACCGCCTGCCACCTCATACGGTTCATAACCCCTCTGCCTGCAGCGCATCCCGCTGCTCACAGAGGAAAACAACATGACCGACATTACCGAAAAAGTGATCCTCATCACCGGTGCCAGCAGCGGCATCGGTGAAGGTATCGCCCGCGTGCTGGCCGCTGCCGGCGCTAAACTGGTGCTCGGCGCCCGCCGGCTTGATCGCCTTGAAAACCTTGCCACGGAACTGCGTGCTCTTGGCGGCACGGTCCTGGTAAAGCGGCTCGACGTCACGGACCGACAGGATTTCCAAGCCTTTGCCGATGCAGCAATGGCCGAGTTCGGCCGCATCGACGTGATCGTCAACAATGCCGGCCTGATGCCGCTCTCGCCGATGGCGTCGCTGAAGGTCGAGGAATGGGACCGGATGATCGACGTCAACATCCGCGGCGTTTTGTACGGCGTGGCCGCCGTCCTGCCGGTGATGGACACTCAGGGTTTCGGCCAAATCATCAACATCTCGTCGATCGGCGGTCTCAGAGTCTATCCGACCTCGGCCGTCTACTGTGCGACGAAATATGCCGTGCGCGCCATTTCCGATGGACTGCGCCAGGAAAGTGACAAGCTGCGGGTTACCTGCGTTTATCCCGGCGTGGTCGAATCCGAACTTGCCGAAACGATCACCGATCAAGCCGCAGCCGATATGATGACCGGCTTCCGTAGCATTGCCCTGAAGCCGGACGCCATCGGCCGCGCCATCCTGCATGTCATCGACCAGCCGGAAGATGTGGATACCAACGAGATCGTCATCAGCCCGACGCGCAGCACAGTCTAAGCCGAAACCGACCCGATGATGCGGTGACGATTTTTCGCACCGCATCATCTTTGCTTGCAAAACCCGACGCCAAATCCGAAAGTGCCCAAAGGACAGACATTTCTTTCGGGGCGCTAGAAAATAGGCATGGCAGCGCGGCAACGCATCATCCCCATCCGGCGTGAATACAATCGTTGGGTCGCCAACCAGACGCTGGAAGACTATGCACTGCGCTTCACTGCCAAGAGCGCCCGCCGCTTTTCCTCAAGCCGCATCTCGCAGACAGCGATCGGCGCCATCTCTTTCCTGGCGCTGGAGGCGATCGGCGGGGCGATCACGCTTTCCTACGGCACCACCAACGCGTTTTTCGCGATCTGCGCCGCCGCCGTCGCCATGCTGATCATCGGCCTGCCGATCAGCCGTTATGCGATCCGCCACGGCGTCGATATCGATCTGCTCACCCGCGGCGCGAGCTTCGGTTACATCGGCTCGACCATCACCTCGCTGATCTATGCGAGCTTCACCTTCATGCTGTTTGCGATCGAAGCCTCAATCATGACCGGCGCGCTGGATCTCGCCTTCGGCATCCCGCCCTGGATCGGCTATATCATCAGCGCCGCAGTGGTCATCCCGCTCGTCATCTACGGCGTGCAGCTGATCTCGCGGTTCCAGCTCGTCACCCAGCCCTTTTGGATCGTGCTGAACATTCTGCCCTTCGTGTTCATCGCCTTTCTCGATTGGGAAAAATTCGACCTCTGGCGGGCCTTTGCCGGTATCGGCCATTCCAATGCGCAGGTCGCTGGCCCCGCCCCTTTCGATCTCGTCGAGTTCGGTGCCGCCTCCGCCGTCATCCTGGCGCTGATGCCGCAGATTGGCGAGCAGGTGGACTTCCTGCGCTTCCTGCCGTCCGAAGGTGTGCGCAAATGGCGGCACCGGTTGGCGGTGTTTCTCGCCGGCCCCGGCTGGGTCGTCGTCGGCGTGCCGAAACTACTCGCCGGCTCCTTCTTAGCCGTTCTGACGCTCGCGACCGGAACGCCAATTCGAGAAGCAGCAGACCCGGCCCATATGTATCTCGCCGCCTTCGGCTATATGATCCCGAACCAGACGGCCGCTCTTCTGCTGATGGCCGCTTTCGTCGTCGTGTCGCAGCTGAAGATCAACGTGATGAACGCCTATGCGGGCTCGCTCGCCTGGTCGAACTTCTTCTCGCGCCTCACTCACAGCCATCCCGGCCGCGTCGTCTGGCTGGTCTTCAACGTGGTGATCGCCCTGCTCCTGATGGAGCTTGGCATCTATCGCTTGCTGGAAGCGACGCTCGGCATCTTCTCGATCGTCGCCATGGCCTGGCTTTGCACCATTTCGGCCGACCTGTTCATCAACAAGCCACTTGGCCTGTCGCCAGAAGGCATCGAGTTCAAGCGCGCCCATCTCTACGACATCAATCCGGTAGGCCTGGGCTCGATGTTCGGCTCCGCCGGCGTGGCGCTTGCGGCGCATTTCGGCTTGTTCGGGCAGCTGATGGCATCGCTCGCCACCTATGTGACGCTGATCGCCTTCCTGTTGTCGCCCGCCATCGCCTTCGCCACCAAGGGCAAATATTACCTCGCCCGCAAGCCGCGCCAGAGCTGGAAAACCCTTGGCTCGATCACCTGCTCGATCTGCGAGCACACGTTCGAGCACGAGGATATGGCCTGGTGCCCGGCCTATGCCGCGCCGATCTGTTCGCTCTGCTGTTCACTGGACAGCCGCTGCCACGACATGTGCAAGCCGCATGCACGACTGAACACCCAGGTCGGCACGGTTGCTCGCGCGGTGCTGCCGGAAAGCGTCATCGCTCGGCTGACAACAAGGCTCGGCCGCTACGCTACAACTGCGGTTCTGGCGATTTCGGCGATCGGCGCCGTGCTTGCCATGATCGCCTATCAGGTCGGGCTTGCCGCACCCGCCAATGCGGAGGTGATTTACGGCACGATCTTCATCGTCTTTTTCGTCTTCGCCATCTTCGCCGGCATCGTCTCGTGGTTCTATGTGCTGGCCCATGACAGCCGTGTGGTAGCGGAAGAGGAATCCTCCCGCCAGAACACGCTGCTCCTCAAGGAAATCGCCGCCCACAAGAAGACCGACGCAGCACTCCAGGACGCGAAGGAAACCGCTGAAGCCGCTAACCGCGCCAAGAGCCGCTACGTCGTCGGCCTCTCCCACGAGCTGCGCACGCCGCTGAACGCCGTGCTCGGTTACGCCCAGATCCTCGAGCGCGATGAGACCATTCCCGCCCCACGCCAGTCGGCGATCAAGGTCATCAAGCGCTCCGCCGACCACCTATCCGGCCTGATCGATGGCCTGCTCGACATTTCCAAAATCGAGGCGGGCCGTCTGCAGGTCTATTCCAACGAGATCAACATCCAGGACTTCCTCGACCAGATCGTCGAGATGTTCGGCCTGCAGGCTCAGGCCAAGGGCCTGAGCTTCGAGCACGAACGCGCGCGAGCGCTGCCGCAATATGTCCGCACCGACGAAAAGCGACTGCGCCAGATCCTCGTCAACCTGTTGTCGAATGCCATAAAGTTCACCGACGAAGGCAAGGTGCGCTTCGAGGTCGCCTATCGCAGCCAGGTCGCCACCTTCACCATTTCGGATACCGGCCGTGGCATTGCCGAAAAGGACCTGACGCGAATCTACGAACCCTTCCAACGCGGCGAAGCCGACAATATCCGCCCGATGCCGGGCCTCGGGCTGGGCCTCACCATCACCCGGCTGCTGACCAATACACTCGGCGGCGAGATCGCCGTCGCCAGCATCAAGGACGAAGGCTCGATCTTCAAGGTGCGACTGATGCTCTCGGCCATCGAACGGCCAAACACCGCGCCGGCACCGGAAAAGAAGATCGTCTCTTATACCGGCCCACGCCGCACCATCGTCGTGGTCGACGACAACGAGGACCATCGCGACCTGATGCGCGAAGTACTGGTGCCGATGGATTTCGTCGTGCTCACCGCCAATAGCGGCCCGGACTGTCTGACGCTGATCGAAGGCGTCACACCGGACCTTTTCCTCGTCGACATCTCCATGCCCGGCATGAGCGGCTGGCAATTGGTCGAAAAGCTGCGCGAGACCGGCCAGACGGCGCCGATCGTCATGCTGTCGGCCAATATTGGCGATGGCGCCAGTGCGAATGCCGGCACCGACGGCCACAATGACGCGATCGCCAAGCCGGTCGATATCCGCCGGCTGGCCGACAAGCTTGCGGCCCATCTCGGTCTCGTCTGGGTCTATGAAAACGAAACGGCGCTGCCAATACCGGCCGGTCCCAGGCCACCGGTCAGAAGTCCGGGCGCCAACCACGTGCAAGACCTTTTGCGGCTGGGGGAAATCGGTTATGTGCGCGGTATCGAAGCCAAGCTCGCCGATCTCGCCCAGACGGAGGAACATCGGCGCTTTGCCGAAGAGGCCGGAGCTTATGTGAAAGCCTTCGATATCGCCGGCTACATGAAATTCCTGACTAGGCTGGATATGGAGAAGACGACCGATGGCTGAGGCCGCCCTGCCCCGCGACATCGTCCTCCTGGTGGACGACAGCCCAGAGGCGCTTGGCTTCCTCACCGAGGCCCTGGAAAAATCCGGCTTCTCGGTTCTGATCGCCACATCCGGACAGGCGGCGCTCAACATCGTCGAGCGCATCACGCCGGACCTCATCCTGCTCGACGCGGTCATGCCCGGCATGGACGGGTTCGAGACCTGCCGCAAGCTTAAAACCAATGCCGCTGTGACGCAGGTGCCGGTCATCTTCATGACCGGCCTCACCGAAACCGAGCACGTGGTCAACGCGCTCGAGTCCGGTGGCGTCGACTACCTGACCAAGCCCATCAATATCGACGAACTGCGCGCCCGCATCCGCGTCCACCTTTCCAACGCCCGCTCCGCCCAGAGTGCTCGCGTGGCGCTCGATGCCGCCGGGCGGCATTTGCTGGCGGTCAAGGCGAATGGCGCGATCCACTGGTCGACGCCGCAGGCCACGCGACTGGTCAACGCCGCAACCGGCAGCGACGACGGGCTCGATATCGTCGCCCGCCGTATCGCGCTGTGGATGGCGGAGCGCGACAGGCCGGGCTTTGCCCGCGAAGCGGCCTTCGCACTGGCAGACGATGCAAAAGCCGGACTACAATTTTCCTTCCTCGGCGCGATCGGTGCCGACGAATATCTGTTCCGGCTGGCCGCCGCCGTTATTCGCCGTCCGGACGACGAGGTGTTGCGCCGGCATTTCCCCCTCACCCAGCGGGAATCCGAGGTGCTTTTATGGATCGCCAAGGGCAAGGCGAACAAGGATATCGGCGATATCCTCGGCCTATCCGCCCGCACGGTGAACAAGCATCTGGAACAGATTTATGTGAAGCTCGGCGTCGAGAACCGCGCCTCTGCCGCAGTCAAGGCCGCCCATGTGCTTCACGGCGAGGAGCGATCCGGCTAGAACCTTCCCGGCAGATGCATAATCGGGACTTTCATCGGATCAGCGATGTTTTGCCCCAATTCCATGGTTAAGCCCGCCTTAATCCGAAACATGCAAGGCTGTCGCCACAGGGATTTCGCCGACGGTCGGTATCCTTTATCTTGCCAGACGTGAACCTGGAAAAGCGTAAGAGTCATCATGAGCCCCACAGCGCTGCAGCCGCGCATCCCTTCCGCGCACCCCGACCAAGACTGTCCGGAAAGGCTCGTCAAGAAGCGTATCGTGCTGCATTTTCCAGGCTTCGAGCCGCTGGACGCCAATCTGCATCATGACCGATATGCGCGCTCGGCGGCGCAAAGTGGAAAGACCTGGGGGTTCGCCGCCAATGTCGGCCCGGTTCAGCGCGCCGCGTCCACGGCATATTTCGACATATCGTGCCAGCATGCCGGCCATCTGACGGAAAGCCGTGTCTACTGCTTCGACCACGCCTCGCTCGTCGCAAGCCTCAACGGCAAGCCGATGCGAACCCGCATCCTCGCCGGTTATGCCGCAGCATTCCGCGTCGTGGTGCAAGGCGGACTGTCCGGATATTTCCGTCACGCCTGGCGTTTCGGCCTATTCTTCATTTTCCCTTTCCTGATGCTGATGCTGATCGGCCTGTCAGGCTTGGTTATCGCCGGCCTGCCGTTTCTCCTGAATATCGGGGTGTGGAATTACGCCTGGAGCCTGCCGCTCGCCGTGGCGGTCCACGGCTTCGTCTATGCACCGGCTCTGCGCAGGCTCCATACCCTGCATCTTCTAGCCGACTGGGAACTGGCCGTCGCCATGGCAAGGCTCGACAGGCCCGAAGTCAACCAGTGGATCGAAACCTGCATCACGGACATCCGGACGGTGCTGGAAGACGACGCCGACGAATATGTCATCACCTCCCACAGCATGGGATCAACGGTCGCGGCCCACACGATCGGCCGGCTGCTCGCTGAAAACCCCGATATCCTGCAGGGCAAGCGGGTCGCTTTCGTCACCCTGGGCGGCGCCATCCTGCAATGTTCGCTGCTGCGATCGGCAGCCACCTTGCGAGAAGCGATCGGCAGGATTGCCCGGACGCCGGAAATATTCTGGCTCGAAATCCAATGCCTCACCGACAGTATCAGCTTCTACAAAAGCCGCGTCGTCGCGCTCGCCGGCCATCCCGACGCGCCGCAGGCAAGCCTCGCCTTCCTGCGCATCAAGCGTATGGTTTCCCCGGAACGCTACAAGCGGATCAAGCTCAACTTCCTGCGCGTACACCGCCAGTATGTGCTGGGATCCGACAGCCGGTCCAATTTCGACTTCACCTTGATGACCGCAGGCCCGCTACCGGCGGCGGATTTTGCCAATTTCAAACCCGAGAATCTTGCCGGCACGTGCAGCCGCGTCGACGGCTGAAAAACGGATGTTTACGCGCTCCGCCCGCAACAAGGCGCTACAATTATAAAACGAGTGCAAGAACGCACTTATTACCACTGATAGTTAGTGGTAGGGTTGCAACCGCGCGATTCATGCTTTGAGACAAGACTGACGGCCATTGTCTTGCATTGGCGGTCCGATGAATCTGATGAATTACCAGCCTGTTCACATCCTTGGCGGCCAGTCGGCGATTTCCGAACATCCGAAGACGATCTTCATTACCGTTCTCGGCTCCTGCGTCTCCGCCTGCATCTATGATGCCGAAAGCGGCATCGGCGGCATGAACCATTTCATCCTTCCGAACGGCGGACATCAGGACAGAACGGAACGGCAGCAGCGTTATGGCGACGTCGCCATGCGTTCACTGGTGGACGCCGTGCGTGGGCGCAGATCGAACCGCCGGCCCCTAAGGGCAAAACTGTATGGCGGCCGAACCCGCTGCCCCAATGGTGAGGACGCGGGCGCGCTGAACGCCGCCTTCGCGCGCGACTTCCTGCAGGCAGAGGGCATCGACATCACTGACGAAAGCCTCGGCGACGATCTTGCCCGCTGGGTCACTTTCCATCCGGCCAGCGGCAGAGTATGGTTGAAGGTAACGGAGGATGTCGGCCTCCACCTCCCCGCGACGAAAATGGTGTCGCGGCGCCTGCGGTAATCACCTGCTGGAAACCGGCCTCTTGCGCGAACCCGGTCCATGCGTGGCTTGGCGCGCTCCCATCCATGACTTTTGAAAGAGACGACGAATGGACAATTTCGTCATCCTGTCCGGCTGCTCCGGCGGCGGGAAATCAACATTGCGCGCCGAGTTTGCCCAGCGTGGCTACGCCACTGTCGAAGAACCCGGCCGGCGCATCCTCGCCGAAGAGACGGCAGCCGGCGGCGACGCCCTCCCCTGGATCGATCTGTCTGCCTTCGCCCGGCGCGCCGTCGACATGGCGCTGGCGGACAGAGCTGCTGCGGCTGGCCTTTCCGGCTGGACCTTTTTCGATCGCGGCCTCATCGACGCGGCCGGCGCGCTGCAGCACGCCACCGGCGAACCGGCGTTAGCAGAATTCGGCGAGCTTCACCGATACCACCACCGCGTCTTCCTCACCCCGCCCTGGCCGGAAATCTATCGAACCGACGCCGACCGCCGGCATGGCCTCACGGACGCGATTGCCGAATACGACCGCCTGCTCGGCGCCTATGCCCTGCTCGGTTACGAGGCGGTGATCCTGCCCAAAGTCACTGTTGCCGAGCGGGCCGATTTCATTCTGGAGCGGCTTCGCCGGTAGCTGTGCCGGTCCCAAACGCAAAGAAGCCCGGCATTGCCGGGCTTCCTGTTCCATCCAAGATGGCGGCCAAGTCTTACTTGCCGGCCATTTCGGTGTAGGTGTACTTGCCGTCGGAGCCCTTGCCCCACTTGTACATGACGTAGTCCGGACGGGTGATGTCGCCCTTTTTGTCGAAGCCGATATCGCCGATCGCGGTCTTCCACGGGCCGGAGGCCTTCATGGCTTCAGCAACCTTCTGGCCGTCCGTGGACTTTGCCTTGGTAGCAGCCTGAGCGATGATCTGCAGGGCAGCGTAGGAGTACAGCGTGTAGGCTTCCGGCTCGAAGCCAGCCTTGCGGAACTTCTCGACGAGTTCCTTGGCAGCCGGGTTCTTGCGCGGATCCGGAGCAAACGTCATCAGCGTGCCGTCAACAGCGTCGCCAGCGATGGAAGCGAGTTC
This sequence comes from Neorhizobium populisoli, assembly GCF_019430945.1. Classification (GTDB taxonomy): domain Bacteria; phylum Pseudomonadota; class Alphaproteobacteria; order Rhizobiales; family Rhizobiaceae; genus Neorhizobium; species Neorhizobium populisoli. The sequence continues at coordinate 51,394 of NZ_JAHYCB010000003.1, forward strand.
GTTCGAAACGATACCGTCGCCCGACATCATCGGAGCCTTGATGCCCTGGTCCTTCATCTGACGCATGATCAGGCCGGCTTCGGTGTGCAGACCGCCCCAGTAGACGAGCGTGACGCCAGCCTGTTTCATCTTGGCGATCAGAGCAGAGTAGTCCTTGTCGCCCGGGGTGACGCCTTCGTACAGGACTTCCTTGACGCCAGCGGCATTCATGGCCTTCTTGGTTTCGTCAGCGAGGCCCTGGCCATACGGGGTCTTGTCGTGAACGACGGCAACCTTGCCGGACTTGAAGTTGTCGGCGATGTACTTGCCGGCAACGCCGCCCTGCTGGTCGTCACGGCCGCAGGTACGGAAGGTGTTCCACAGGCCGCGCTCGGTGAAGGTCGGGTTGGTGGAAGCCGGGGTCACCTGAACGATGCCGTTTTCAGCGTAGACTTCCGAAGCCGGGATGGAAACGCCCGAGTTGAAGTGACCTACGACGAACTTGACGCCGTCGGACGCGAACTTGTTGGCAACCGAAACGCCCTGCTTGGCGTCGGAAACGTCGTCGCCGAGAACGATCTTGATCTTCTCGCCGTTGATGCCGCCAGCAGCGTTGATGTCGGCAGCTGCCTGTTCAGCACCCTTCTGGAGCTGGGCGCCGAAAGCTGCGTTCGGGCCGGTGAGCGGGCCAGCGACGCCGACGATGATGTCGGCCCATGCGTTGCCGCTGAAAGCGACCATGGCGGTCAGCGCAACAGCGGAAAGAAGAGACTTCTTCATTGATTTACTCCCAGTTTTTTAAGCGGGTTAGATTTTGATATGCCGGCGCGATACCCACCGCGATCATGCCGGAAACTGTTCCACTCTAGGTTCCATTCAGGATTGACCTGCAGCAATCTGAGAACAGATCGGCCTGCCTGTCAATCTTTCTTCTTCCAGGAAAAAGCGGATGCAGACTCATACAGCCAATAGTAGTTCTGCACCATCTGTCGCGTCCGGCGGATGCGGAAGCCGGAGATCGAAAACGCCAGCAGCAGCACTACGTCGATGACGTAATAGAACGGGCTGATGAACGGCCCCTGGAACAGGGCGTAATGCAGAAAACGCATCACGACGCCGAGCAGCAGCGTATAGATCACGACGGTTGCCAGACCGCCCCAGCCTTCGGCGACGGCCTTGCCGGTGCGCCATGCGGTCCAGAAGCCGAGGATCACCACGGCAAAGCGCAACACCAGGTGGACGCCGTCACCTTCTTCAAAGAAAAGTCCCTGCATCTTCGATCTCCTAGTGCCTTCCGCCTTCGAGATAGGCGGCACGGACTTCCGGATTGGCCAGAAGTTCCTTGCCGGATCCCGACATCGTCACGCGTCCGTTGACCATGACATAAGCCCGGTCGGACAGTTTCAGCGCGGCAAATGCGTTCTGCTCGACGAGGAAGACGGTGAGGCCCTCTTCCTGATTGAGCTTCTTGATCGCTTCGAAAATGCCCTTGACGATCAGCGGTGCAAGGCCGAGCGACGGTTCGTCGAGGAGAAGCAGCTTCGGCCTCGCCATCAGCGCACGTCCGATCGACAGCATCTGCTGCTCGCCGCCCGAAAGCGTGCCGCCGCGCTGGCTCTGACGTTCCTTCAGGCGTGGGAAGAGCACGAAAATCTTCTCCACGTCTTCCTTGAAGTATTTCAGGTTGTCCAGGTTGGCGCCCATCTGGAGATTTTCCAAAACGGTCATGCGCGGGAAGATGCGACGACCTTCCGGCGACTGGGCGATGCGTTTGCGGGCGATCAGATGCGTCGGCAGGCGGGTAATGTCCTCGCCGTCGAAGATGACCTGACCGGTCTTCGCCTGCGGGCTGCCGCAGATGGTCATCATCAGCGTCGACTTGCCGGCGCCGTTGGCGCCGATCAGGCTGACGATCTCGCCCTTGTTGACTTCGACATCGACGCCCGAAAGCGCACGGATATTCCCGTAATAGGTCTCGACACCCTGGACCTTCAGGAGGTTCTCACCGGCCATCAGTGCGCTCCTCCTTCGCTCTCGACTTCCGCAATCACCTCTTCCACCTCGTCGTCCTCAACGCCGAGATAGGCGGCGATCACCTTGGGGTCGTTTTTCACATGGTCCGGCGTACCGTCGGAAATCTTCTGGCCGTATTCCAGAACCACGACGTGGTCGGAAATCTCCATGACGACGGACATGTCGTGCTCGATCAGGAGCAGCGAGGTGCCTTCGTCGCGGATGCCACGCAACAGCGCGTTCAGCGTCAGCGATTCCTTCGGGTTCAGGCCAGCGGCCGGTTCGTCGAGGCAAAGCAGCTCGGGACCGGTGCACATGGCGCGGGCGATTTCCAGACGGCGTTGCGCGCCATAGGAAAGGTCGCCGGCCGGATCATCGGCGCGATCGACCAGATCGGCCTTTTCAAGCCAGTAAGTTGCCTTCTCGATCGCAGCCTTGGCCGCATTCTTGTAGGCCGGCAGACCGAGCAGGCCGAGGATCGTGTATCCCGACGCCTTCATCAGCACGTTGTGCTGCGCCACCAGCAGGTTTTCCAGAACCGTGAGGCCGGAAAACAGGCGGATGTTCTGGAAGGTACGGGCGACCTTGGCATGTTTGGTGATCTCGAAATCGCTCAGCCGCTCGAGAAGGTGATCCTTCCCTTCGCGCTGCTTCATCGTGATCATGCCCATCGTCGGCTTGTAGAAGCCGGTGATGCAGTTGAAGACGGTCGTCTTGCCTGCGCCGTTCGGACCGATCAGCGCGGTGATGTCACCGCGCTTGGCCTCGAAGGAGAGGTCGTTGATGGCCATCAGGCCGCCGAACTTCATCGACAGGTGTTCGACCTTGAGGATCGTATCGTTCATCGTATTCGTTCCGGAAGCCATCAGCCGTGACCTTCCTTGGTGAAGCTGCCGGAGACTGCCTTACGCTCCTTGAGGAAGGCGGTCGGTTCACGGGAGCCGACAAAACCACGCGGCTTGAAGAGCATCACGATGATCATCGCCAGACCGAAAAGCAGCATGCGGTAGAGTTCGGGCGTGAAGTCCGGACCGAAGATCAGCTTCAGGAATTCCATCTCGCGCAGCAGCTCGGTGCCGCCGACCATGACCACCGCCGCGATCGCGATGCCGGTGAGCGAGCCCATGCCGCCGAGAACGACGATCGCCAGGATGACGGCCGATTCCAGGAAGACGAAGCTTTCCGGCGAAACGAAACCCTGGCGGGTGGCGAAGAAGGAGCCGGCAAAACCGCCGAACATCGCGCCAGTGGCGAAAGCGGTAAGCTTGGTCGCGACCGTGTTGATGCCAAGCGAACGGCAGGCGATCTCGTCTTCACGCAGCGCTTCCCACGCACGGCCGATCGGCATGCGGCGCAAGCGGATCGTCACGTAGGCGGTGATCAGGCAGAGCGCCAGGATGATGTAGAACAGGAAGATCTTGTACCACGCAGACGAGGTCGCGAGGCCCATCGCCTTCGGAAAATAGTTCGGCGAGCTGACGTCGAACGACCAGATGCCGAAAACCGAAGCCTTGGCGATGCCCGAGATACCGAAAGTGCCGCGGGTGACATCCGTCCAGTTGATAAGGATGAGGCGGATGATTTCGCCGAAGGCAAGCGTCACGATCGCCAGGTAGTCGCCGCGCAGACGCAGGACCGGGAAACCGAGGATGACACCCCAGAAGCCTGCCAGAATGCCGGCGAGCGGCAGCAGAACCCAGAAGGACAGGCCGAAGTTTGCCGACAGCAGCGCATAGGAATAGGCGCCGACCGCATAGAAGGCGACATAGCCCAGATCGAGCAGACCAGCGAGGCCGACCACGATGTTGAGGCCCCAGGCGAGCATCACGTAGATCAGGATCTGGATGCCGAAGTTATCGACATATTTCAGTGAGCCCTGCGGTCCGAACAGCATGACCGAGCCGATCGGGTAGAGCAGCAGGGCGATCAGTGCAATCTTCAGGAAGTGCTTGTGGAAGAAGCTCTTCTCGCTGGAAATTTCCAGAACGCCGGTCTTCGCCTTGGCGAGCTTGCGGCGATCGACCATCGGTTTGAAGAAGGCAACCGTCAGGAACCGGCCGATTGCCGCGACGACCACAAAGACCGCCAGCAGACCCCAGCGGGTGCGCCAAACGAGCTGGTTGTCGATGTTCTGATAGGTCTCGATGCCGACATAGAGGAGGAACATGCCGAAGGCGATGAAGCCCGCGAAGATGCCCTCCTTGACGGCCTTTGCCATCAGACCGGAAGAAGTGTTTTCAGCTTGGGTCGTCATGTTAGACCTTCTCCACTTCCGGCCGGCCGAGAATACCCGTCGGCTTGAAGATCAGGACGAAAGCGAGGAGCCCGAAGGTCGCGACGTCCTTGTAGGCGATCGTGAAATAGGCCGACCAGAGCGACTCGATGAGACCGATCATCAGCCCGCCGAGAACCGCGCCCGGCAGCGAGCCGATACCGCCTAGAACTGCCGCGGTGAACGCCTTGACGCCCGGAATGAAGCCATCGTTGAACGAGGCGACACCGTAATACATCAGGTACATGCAGCCTGCGACGGCGGCGAGTGCGGCGCCCATCACGAAGGTGATCGAAATCGTCTTGTCGACGTCGACGCCGAGCAGTGCCGCCATCTTGCGGTCCTGTTCGGTGGCGCGCTGGGCACGGCCGAGAGGCGTCTTATTGACGATGTACCAGAAGGCGAACAGCAGCACCGCCGTGATGATGACGATGATGATCTGCTTCAGCGAGATGGTGATGTCGCCGATATGGTAGACGTCGGTCACCAGCTGCGGGATCGGCTTGTTGCGCGGACCCTGCGTTACCTGGATGAAGTTCGACAGCACGATCGACATACCGATCGCGGTGATCAGCGGCGCGAGCCGGAACGAACCGCGCAGCGGACGATAGGCAACGCGCTCGATCGTCCAGTTCCACAGGCCCGTCATCAGCATGCCGACGACCAGCATCAGCAACAGGAGCAGCGCCACCGGAATGCCGGCGAAGAAGGATGTCGCGATGAGGAAGACGATCAGGGCAGCGAAGCCGCCGAGCATGAAAATGTCACCATGGGCAAAGTTGATCATGCCGATGATGCCGTAAACCATCGTATAGCCGATAGCCACCAAGCCATAGATGGATCCAAGAGTCAGCCCGTTGATGAGCTGCTGGATAAAATACTCCATATATTTTCCCCCGGATGCGGACCTCTTATTGGGTCGCATCTCTGTATTCTGGCCCTTGCGGGTTCTTGCATTCTTAGCGGCATTCCATAACGGTTTCGTAAGAAATGTGAAGACAAAAAGCCGAGAGGGCGGCGAAATCGCGGCATTTCTCAACACCCTGGCGCGACAAAGATCACAAATTCCAAAAATCAGGCAGTTTTCGACGAAAAATTAGCCAGCGAAAATCGTCGGCGAAATTTAAAACCGCATCTCTTACATAACTAAAATCGCAACCGCGGATTTTACCGCCGCCTATTCCGTAAAATTACGCGTGAGGCCGTGTTCACGACCCATTTCCAACAATTCTTCGAAGACTGAAACAGCAAAAGAACGCGGCGTTACGATCTCGAATTCATCATCGCCGGTGCGGGCGATATTTCCCGGCAAATGGCAGATCAAGGCGTTGGCGGATTGTCCCATCGCGAAGGCCTCGGGATGCAGATCGACGGCCACGCATTTTGCCAGAACGGTCCTCACCGCCGGGCCTGAGATTGACAGCAAGACCTTCCCTTCGCTCTGATCGACGACCAATGCGCCCCGGATATCGAAGAGAGCATCAGCCAGGTGCTCGGCACTAAGCGTACGGGAAACGAGCAGCCATTCCGACGGGCCGCAGAAGCGCGGCGCGGCGTTTTCCACGGCATGCAGCGCTTCCGCGACGGAAGTCTCCTGTCCCGCGGCGGCCAGCACGGAAAGGATCGCCGGCCGGCGCGCGACAGCAAGATGGTTGGCATTTCGGTCCGTCGAAAAGCCGGTCACGAGGTCTTCGAGAACATGCCGATAGAGATCATGAAACGACATCGGCGGGTCCTCAAAGATGCAGTTTGAGATTTTCGGGATCGACGAAGACGGCGGAACAAACTTCTGCGGCCACTTCCGTGCCGCGCAGCCCATCCCACACGACGATCTTTTCACCATAACGCTCGCGACCGGATTTCAGGAGCGCCAGCGCGATGAAATGACCGAGCACCGGCGAGAAGCAGGCCGATGAAACGAAGCCCTGGTCGTTCGCCAGCGACGGCTTGGCCTGATCTTTCAGGAGATGCGCGCCGGCCTTGATTTCCTTATCCGCTTCGATCGGCTTCAGGCCGACCAGTTGCAGACGGTCGGCTGCGGTCAGCCCAAAACGGGTAGAAAGCCGCTTGCCGATGAAATCCGGCTTCTGCATCGCCATCATCCGGCCAAGGCCGACATCATCCGCCGTGGTGCGGCCTTCGAGTTCGCTATGCGTCACATGGCCTTTTTCGATGCGCAGCACATTCAGAGCCTCGACGCCATAGGCACATATGCCCTCCTCGCGGCCTGCCTCCATGATAGCATCCGCCACCGCCTCGCCGTAACCTGCCGGCACGGCGAGCTCGTAAGCCAGTTCGCCGGAGAAGGAGATGCGAAAGAGCCGACCCTTCAGACCTCCACGTAATGTCACTTCTTTCGCACTCATGAACGGGAAGGACGTGTCGGAAATATCGTCCTGCACGACCCGTCCCATGATGATCCGTGCCTTGGGACCGGCAAGCGACATCTGCGCCCATTGATCCGTGACGGAAACGCACCGGACGTCGAGCTCCGGCCAGAAGGTCTGCGCCGCAAATTCCATATGCGAAAGCACCTCGGACGCGGACCCGGTTGTCGTGGTGATCACATAGCGGTTTTCAGCAAGACGGCTCACGGTGCCGTCGTCGAAGACGATCCCGTCCTCACGCAGCATCAGCCCGTAACGCGCCCTGCTGACCGGCAGTTTCAACACGCCGTTGGAATAGATGCGGTCGAGAAATTCCGCCGCGCCTCGTCCTAAAACCTCGATCTTGCCGAGCGTCGAGACGTCGCAGAGCCCGGCATTGGCCCGGACGTTCAGCACTTCACGATCAACGCTTTCGCGCCAGGTCTTTTCACCCTCCTGAGGGAACCAGGCGGAACGGTGCCAGAGGCCTGATTCGACGAAGACGGCGCCGTTCTTGCGCGCCCAGCCGTGCAGCGGCGAGGTGCGGAAGGGAGCCGCGTGTTCGGCCCGCGCAGTACCTGCCATCGCGCCGAACGAAACCGGCGTATAGAAAGGCCGAAACGTCGTCGTGCCGATCTCGGCCGGCGAGACGCCGCGCATGCCGGCAACGATGCCGACGGTATTGACGTTGCCGAGCTTGCCCTGATCGGTCGCCATGCCGGCGGTCGTGTAACGCTTGGTATGCTCGATATGGCGAAAGCCTTCGCGCTGCGCGAGGCCGAGATCGCCGACATGCACGTCGTTCTGGAAATCGACGAAGGCCTTGCCCTTCGCCCCCGGCACATACCAGAGCGGCGCGAAGGACGGATCGTATTCGCCCTCCACATCCGGAATATCCAGCGGCCCGACCAGCCTGCCGAGCGCCTTGAGCGCCGCACGCGCCTTGGCCGCACCATCCCTTAGACAGACGGAGATCGTGTCGAAACCGGCCGCGGAACCGGCCGCGGCGAACGTGCCGCCGACGTCCGGCGCCATGAACGCCTGCTTATCCTCGGACCAGACCGGCTTGGCGCCACGCTGGCACATCAGATGCACGATCGGCGACCAGCCGCCGGACATGGCAAGCGCATCGCAGGCGATCACCTCGTCCAGACCGGAGCGCTCCGCAATCAACCCGTCGATTCGCAGCCGGCCCTTGGTCGCGATGACTGAGCCGCCACGCATCACCCGCACATCCTGTGGCGCGGCGTCGTTTGACTGCGCCCGCGCATCGACGATCGCCGCCACCTCGATGCCCTGCGCCAGAAGATCGGCAGCCGTTCGATAACCGGAGCCGCCATTGGTGAAGATCGCGACCCGCTTGCCGGCCGCAACGCCGAAGCGGTTGAGATAGGTCCGCACCGCGCCGGCAGTCATCACCCCCGGCCTGTCATTGCCGCCGAAGACCAGCGGCCGCTCTTCCGCACCGGTGGCCAGGATCGCCTGTTTGGCAATGATGCGCCACATCCGCTCCATCGGCAGATCGGGAGATGGCGCCGCGACATGCTTCTGCACCCGCTCGACGGCGCCGAACACCATGTCGTCATACCAGCCGAATACGGTGGTACGCGGCATCAGCGTGACATTCGGCAGCGCCGAAAGTTCGCCGACGATCGAAGCTGCAAATTCCGCAGCCGGACGCCCGTCGATTGATGCGCCTTCGGACAGAAGCGAGCCGCCGAAACGGAACCCTTCGTCAGCCAGGATCACTCGCGCTCCGGCACGGCCGGCTGCAAGCGCCGCCATCAGGCCGGTCGGACCGGCACCGATCACCAGCAGGTCGCAATGCGCCCAGGATTTCTCGTAGCGATCCGGATCGGCCTGCATGACCGCCTTGCCGAGCCCGGCGGCGCGGCGGATCAGCGGTTCGTATAACTTTTCCCAGAACAGCCCCGGCCACATGAAGGTCTTGTAGTAGAAACCCGCGCCGAGAAAGGGCGACAGCGCGCTATTGAACGCGCCGAAATCGTGTTTCAACGAAGGCCAGCGGTTCTGGCTTTTCGCCGTCAGCCCATCGTACAGCTCGGTCACCGTCGCGCGGGCGTTCGGCTCCGTTCGCCCGCCGATGCCTAACGTCATCAGCGCATTCGGCTCGGCCGAACCTGCCGTCACTACGCCACGCGGTCGGTGATATTTGAAGCTGCGCGCCATCAGCATCTGGTCGTTGGCAAGCAGCGCCGAAGCAAGCGTATCGCCTGCAAAGCCCTTATAGGCCTTGCCATCGAAGGTGAAATTCAGCGCGTGATCGCGATCGACCGCGCCGCCGGCGGTGAGACGAAAGGATGTCATTTCGCCACCCTTGCCCGCTCGAATTCCGCCGCATCGGTCACGCCGAACACCTCATGGGAAAGGTTGTCACGATCGACCACCAACCAGCGGCGACAGCCGGCGACATGGTGCCAGTGTTCCTGGTAACGACCCTTGGGATTGTCTCGGACATAGACATAACGATGCCAGTCCTCGTCCCTCGCGGTCGGTGACGGACGCTCAGGCCCGGCCGCGCCGCGGATCGAAAACTCTTCCTTGGGTCTGGTGCCGCAATGCGGACAGGTGATCAGGCTTGCCATGGGGAGAAGCTCTCAATGAAGGTTTGGCATCTTAGTGAAGGTTAGGTTGCGGACCACGGCCCGCCTCGTCGATCGTATAACCGCGCTCGAAGCGATCGAGCCGCATGAAGCGCGAGACGTGATGCGTCTCGTTTTTAGCAATCAGGTGGGCGAAGCAAAACCCGGAGGCCGGCGTCGCCTTGAAACCGCCGTAGCACCAGCCGCAGTTCAGGTAGAGATTGTCGATACTGGTTCGGTCGATGATCGGCGAACCGTCCATCGACATGTCCATGACGCCGCCCCAGCTGCGCAGCACCTTGGCGCGCGACAGGCCCGGTATCAGCGACACGCCCTCTTCCATCGTATGCTCGACGGTCTGCAGGTTGCCGCGCTGGGCATAGGACGAATAGAAATCGATCTCGGCGCCGAACACGAGCCCGCCCTTGTCTGACTGCGATATATAGAAGTGTCCCGCGCCATACGTAATGACGTGATCGACCACCGGCTTCAGACCTTCGGAGACGAAGGCCTGCAGCACATGCGTCTCGATCGGCAGTTCCAGATCCGCCATGCGCCCGACCGTCGTCGTATTGCCGGCCGCCGCCAGCGCCAGCTTGTTGCAGCCGATAAAGCCCTTGGTGGTCTCGACGCCGACGACCACGCCGTTTTCGCGGCGGATGCCGGTTACTTCGCAATGCTGGATGATATCGACGCCGCGCTGATCGGCGCCTCGCGCATATCCCCAGGCGACCGCATCGTGCCGCACGGTGCCGGCCCGTTTCTGGTGAAGCGCCCCCATGATGGGGAACCGCGCATGGTCGAAGTTAAGGTAGGGCGCCAGCTTTCGTACCTGTTCCCGGTCGAGCAGTTCCGAATCGACGCCATGCATGCGCATTCCGTTGCCCTTGCGCGCATATTCGTCGCGCTGTCCATCGGAATGGAAAAGGTTCAGCATGCCGCGCTGCGAGACCATGGCATTATAGTTGAAGTCGCTTTCCAGCCCTTCCCAGAGTTTCAACGAGAACTCGTAGAAAGGGTTGTTGCCTTCGAGCAGATAGTTGGAGCGGATGATCGTCGTGTTGCGGCCGACATTGCCTGAGCCGATATAGCCCTTCTCCAGCACCGCGACATTGGTGATGCCGAATTCCTTGGCAAGATAATAGGCCGTCGAAAGACCGTGCCCGCCGCCACCGACGATGATCACATCATAATGCGGCTTCGGCTGCGGCTCGCGCCAGGCCGGCTGCCAGAGTCGATTGCCGGATAGCGCCTGCTTGAAGATGGAATAGGCCGAATATCGCATTCTCGATCCCGTCAATCACTGAGCGTCTTCAAGGTGCCCGCATTGGAACATGCGAGTCTAAGCGCATAAGCGGGATAAAGGACAAGTGCAATCACGACCAGCCCCGCATGGCAATAATGGGGCAAGATTGCCGCCCCCGTACAAACCATATCAAGCACTTGCTTGGCGCAACGTCCCCGCCCCATCCGCTGCCCCTAGACTCCGGCCACCCGCAATGGAGAAAGACGATGGCCGACACGACCAACAATCTCGCGATCCCCTTCATCCTGCCTTCGCAGGCTCAGAAGCACGTGACTCACAATGAAGCGCTGTTGAAGCTCGACGCGCTCGTGCATCTGACCATCGTCGACGAACTGTCCGCTCCGCCCTCCGCGCCGGCGGAAGGCAGCAGCTACCTGATCTCAGCAACCCCGACCGGCATATGGACCGGCAAGGCCGGCCGGATCGCCTCCTGGCAGGACGGACACTGGAGCCTTGCCGAACCTCACCGCGGCTGGCGCGCCTGGTTTGAATCGCTCGAGAAGCTCAAGGTATTTTCCGATCCTGGCTGGCGCGACATCCCCCTGCCTTCCGAAGGCAATGTCGACCGCCTCGGCATCGGCACGACGCCCGACGCCACCAACCGCTTGGCAATCGCCTCCCCGGCAAGCCTCTTCACCCATGCTGGCAATGGCCATCAGATCAAGGTGAACAAGGCCGCCACCGGCGATACCGCGTCCCTCCTCTTCCAGACCAATTGGACCGGACGCGCCGAAATGGGCCTTGCCGGCAGCAACGATTTCGCCATCAAGGTCAGCGACGGCACTACCTGGAAGACCGGCCTTTCGATCTCCGCCGCCGGCCATGTCAGCCGGCCGAACCAACCTGCGGTTCGCGCCTACCGCACCGGAACCAGCTTTTCGCCGACCGCCGGCCAGCAAAGCGGCTTCACGACATTCGCGCTGCAACAGGGTGGCTTTACCCTCGGCGCGGCGGCAGCCGGCGGGGGAAATCGCGTGGTCATCCCGGTCGCCGGCCTCTATCTGGTGGCACTAAATGCCGCAGTATTGAGCTCTTCCGGTCACACTACCACACTTTTACTGAACGGCTCGCAGACGCTTTTTTCTTTGGATTGCGTTAGCGGCGGACCACAGATGCAGTCCTCAATGGGGATTTTCTCCCTTTCTGCGGGCGATTACCTCACTCTCGGGCATGCTGGTACCGCACAGCTCCTGATTGGTGGTTCGCGTACGGAGTTATCTTTAGCGATGCTTTGATACCGCAGCGCGAAAAAGACTATCTTCAGCGTTAACCAGTCATTAACTTTGCTGATGACTCGCGTGATAAGGTGTTATATTAAGGGTCATTGCTTGCCGGCGGGGGCTGGAAAGGTATCATGCGGGTGACTGGTTTGAGCGTTTCTGATCTGCACAACAATACCGTCTATATGCCTTCCAGCAGCAGGGAACTGCAGTTGCCGAGGCCAGTGGAAATTCGTGAAGCCGCGGTCGCAGCATTGCCCGTCAGCCGTGATTTTCCGCTACAGGCTGCCATGAAGCGTATGATCGATATCGGCATATCTCTGACGGCAATCCTCGTGTTGTCGCCGGTTCTGCTGCTCGTGGCGCTTCTGATCCGGTTCGACAGCCCCGGCCCTGCCCTGTTCACCCAGGTGCGCTGGGGCAAGGACTGCCGCAAAATCCGCGTTTATAAGTTCCGCTCCATGCGCACCGACCTTGGCGATTCCACAGGTGTCGCCCAGACGGTGAAGAACGATCCGCGCATCACCCGCATCGGCGCGATCATCCGCAAGACCAATATCGACGAACTGCCGCAGCTCCTGAACGTCCTGAAGGGCGACATGTCGCTCGTCGGCCCCCGTTGCCATGCGATCGGCATGCTCGCCGCCGGAATTCCCTACGAGGATCTCGTTCCGAACTATCATCGCCGCCATTCGGTGAAGCCGGGCATGACCGGTTTGGCACAGATGCGCGGCCTGCGCGGCCCGACCGACCGTCCCGGCAAGGCGCGCGCCCGCATAGCCTCCGACCTCCACTACATCGACAACTTTTCGGTCCTGCTCGACCTGCGCATCATGTTCGGCACCGTCCTTGCCGAAGTTCGCGGTGGCAAGGGCTTCTGATCACTGCATTTTTCCGTTTTGACCGGGCCGCCTTCGTGCGGCCCGCTTGCGTTTCAGGGCCTGAAATCCAGGCCGTATTGCCCCAAGCTGGGACACGCAATGCGATTATCGTCACAGTCTCGACAAATGCCGCGACCTGTTTAGTCAAATGTTAAAACTGGGACGCTAGGCTCTACGACGTGGTCTTGTGTTGTGTAGAGAGTCCAATGACCGAAATGATACGTCCCCGAGTTAAATATGTCATCGGCCCCGATGGCAGCCCGCTGACGATTGCGGATCTTCCGCCGGCCAATACGCGCCGCTGGGTTATCCGCCGGAAGGCAGAAGTGGTAGCCGCGGTTCGAGGTGGCCTGTTGAGCTTGGAAGAAGCCTGCGAGCGTTATACGCTCACCGTCGAAGAATTCCTGTCCTGGCAGGCCTCCATCAACGATCATGGCCTTGCTGGCTTGCGCACCACACGCATCCAGCAATATCGCCATTAGCGTCGAATTCGCGGGGAGAGATCTCCCCGTCCGGAATGCCCGGGGAAATTCAAAAGTGCCGCTGCAGAGAGATGCAACGGCACTTTTCAGTTTGCCTGTGGTATTATGCAGCCGGAGGTTCTTCGGCAGGGGCGGAAACCAGCGCAGGCAACAGGCCTGCGATCAGGGTGGAAGCCGCATAAAACCAAAGCCCGGGCTGCGAAACCGCGCTTGCCAGACCACTGCTTTTCGCCGCGAAGACCACGATCGCCACCAGCATCACATCCATCATAGACCACTTGGAAAGATGCGGCATCACGCGGCGGAGAAACCCATTCTCCCCTCCTCGCCCCCAAAGCTGAAGACCGATTCCGGCCAGCTTGACGACCGGGAAAGCGATAGAGAACAAACCGACCACCAGCGACAGGGCAATGTCGCCATCCCGGAAGAGTGCATCCACGAGTTCGATCAGCGACGGCGTTTCTTCAAAGAAATAGAGCGTGTCGAACCGGATGATCGGCAGGAAAAGCCCGAGAACGAGGCAGACCGCGGCGGTCAGGAAAAGCACCGGCCCAAGCCAGATCTTCATTCTCTTCATTGACGCTCCGTCACCCCGTACCTTCGCCCGCGACTATTTCCGTTCGGCCCGTCCCGTATTACATCATCGATAAAGAGATGAAAGCGAGGCTGGAATGAACATCACGGATGAAGAAACCAAATCGGGCGGACGTTATGTGGCGGAAGTCGATGGTCATGTCGGTGAAATGACCTATTCGCGCGCCTCTCCGGAACTGATCATCATCGATCACACAGGCGTCCCGGATGCTCTTCGCGGCAAGGGTGTCGGCCAGGCGCTCGCCGAACACGCCGTGCAGGAAGCTCGAAAAGGTGGATGGAAGGTCATTCCGCTCTGCCCGTTCTTCAAGGCACAGGTGCAGCGCCATCCGGAATGGCAGGATATCCTGAAATGACGACCCGTTCGGCCCGGCAATCAGCCGGGAAACGTTAACGGGAAAATTAAAAACGGAAATGGGGCGCAGGCGCCTAGGCGCCGCCCCGCATTTTTCTTCCGTATCGTGCGGCCCGCTCCGTTTTTAAGCGCGGGCGCGCATTCCGCCATCACGTTCTTCGAGAGCAGAGGCTTTAGCGAATTCCGCTTCGGCTTCCTCCAGAGAAAGCTCGGCGGCTTCCTGCTGAACTCTCAATTCGCGAATCGACACCTGCAAATTGTCCGCGCGCTGGCGTGCCGCCTTTGCAAAGGTCGGATAAGCAAAGTGATTCGGGTCCGTAATGCCGGACTTTTTCTCTTCCAGAGTGATCTGGTGCTCGAGCTCTTTAGCCATTCGCTCGAATTCGGCCATCATCATCTGCAATTGCTGCAGCTGACGACGCTTTTCGTTAACCTGAAATGATTTCAGGCGAACCAGGCTGTCACGCGACTTCATACGCAATACTCCGTGGATAGCGAGACCCATGGCCCTGTATCCAGATTGTTACACTCTGGACCGAAAATATTTCCGCGGCGTTAATAATTTGGCCTCCGCGTTAACCTTTCGTTTACGGGCATCATTAATGATAAGCCCGATCGTTTAAGGGTAGGTAAATGCCAGGGCCGATTTGGCCTCGACAATGTCTGAGTCGAATGAATCACTTAGCAGGTTTTCCTCATCTGCTGATTCATTCTTGGTGATGGCCAATCCTCAAAAGAAAACAGGTTGATACTAATTTTGCTTAACGAAATGATGCACCTTGTCAGGCTTGCTCATAATTTGTTAACCATTTAGTGGCAGCTTCCAAATCAGGCACAGTCTGGATCCGTATCGAGTAAGGGGGCAAAAAAACCTTACGCGGCGGTAAAGGGGAAAAATATGCGGGTTCTACTCATCGAAGATGACAGCGCGACGGCCCAGTCCATCGAGCTGATGCTGAAATCGGAAAGCTTCAACGTCTACACCACCGATCTCGGTGAGGAAGGCGTCGATCTTGGTAAACTGTACGACTACGATATCATTCTTCTCGACCTCAATCTCCCCGACATGTCGGGTTATGAAGTGCTCCGCACTCTGAGACTTTCGAAGGTCAAGACGCCGATCCTTATCCTCTCGGGTATGGCCGGCATCGAAGACAAGGTCCGTGGTCTCGGCTTTGGCGCCGACGACTACATGACCAAGCCGTTCCACAAGGACGAACTGGTTGCCCGTATCCACGCCATCGTGCGTCGTTCGAAGGGCCATGCCCAGTCGATCATCGTCACCGGCGAACTGATCGTTAACCTCGACGCCAAGACCGTCGAAGTCGGCGGCCAGCGGGTCCACCTGACGGGCAAGGAATACCAGATGCTGGAGCTCCTCTCGCTCCGCAAGGGTACGACCCTTACCAAGGAGATGTTCCTGAACCACCTTTACGGTGGCATGGACGAGCCAGAACTGAAGATTATCGACGTTTTCATCTGCAAGCTGCGCAAGAAGCTCGCAAATGCTGCCGGCGGCGCCAACTACATCGAAACCGTCTGGGGCCGTGGCTACGTGCTGCGCGAGCCGGATGGCGCCGAGCTCGCCGAAACCGCCTGATCTGCCGCCCTCCCCTTATCAAAAACGCCCGTCTGGTCATCCCGGCGGGCGTTTTGTTTTGCGCAAAATATAGGGCTCAATAAAAAACGGCAGCCGATGCTGCCGCAGTCAATCCGTCCGGTGATTGGGGTTCAAGCCGCCTGTGCAAGTCCGGCAAAAACGGAAGTCAGGATCTTGCGGTCGAACGGCTTCAGCAGAAAATCGTCGGCACCGGCGCGCTTACCGACCATCATCTTCTTCAGATCGGCCTCGATCACGCAGTAGAAAATCCGCACGCCCTTGCCGTTCGGCATGGCGCGCACCTGGGCGATCAGGTCGAGAGCACCCTCGAGAGCGGCGTCGACGATCAGCAGTCCGGGAATTTCGGCGCGGCAGCGTGATACAGCTTCCTGCGCGCTTGCGGCCTCCACGACCACGAAACCCAGTTCCGACAGAATACGCTTGCCCACTTTTCGAACGACATCCGAACCGTCGGCGATCATCAACCGCTGCATCGCGTTCCCCCTTGATGCCAGCCGCCCCTCTCGGGACCAGGAATTTCACATTAGGGGGAGTGCGCTAATGAATGGTTACCTAAACAAAGCAGGCCTCGGTGTTCCGAGGCCAACTTCAAGATATCACCAAAGATCAGGCGGCGACCGTTTCCGCAATGAAGACGATCTTGTCTTCGGACACAACATGTTTCAGGTCCATGCCGCATTCTTCGGCCAGGAGAACCGTATAGTAGGGCTGGATCGAATGGGCATCGATCGGCTCTTCCAGCGTGCCGTTGGCGATCTCGACGAACTTGGCCGGTACGCGCATCATCCGGCCCTTCACGGTAAGCGTGAACTTCGCGTCGTATTCCGGATTTTCCAGCACCACTTCGACGGAGCCGCCACGCGGAATGCCGGCATAAGCGACGAGGAAGAGATTGAGCAGCAGCTTGACGCGGTTTTTCGGGATGATCGCCCGCGGACCGCTCCAGGTCACTTCGGTCTTCTTCTCCGCAGCGGCAAAGTCCATGGCGGCTTTTTCGGCCTCGCCGGTATCGATTGAGGCGCCGACCGAGCCGGAGGCCCCGAAAGCAAGCCGGGCGAACTTGAGGCGGACCGAAGCATTGAGCGCCGAAGTGCGAATCAGGTCGAGTGCATCGCTGTCGGCAGCGCCCTCGTCGAGGAGCTCGAGACCGTTGTTGATCGCACCGACCGGGGAGATCACGTCATGGCAGACCCTGCTGCACAGAAGCGCCGCGAGATCCGGCCCGGCAAGGGTAAGGTTCGGGTTCTTCGGCATTCATGTCTCCTGTTTCGCGAATAGCGCCTGATTTCGCATACCACGCTAACATTGCGTGGAGATGGTGGAACATCCGCGGCCATAATGACACCATATTTGGTAAACCGATTGTTAAGACCATACCCGCAAAATGAGGGAGCCTTAAGCATGATGCGAAAGGCATGGTTCTGGATGATACAATCGATGGGTCTGACTATGCGCATCCACACGTATTCCGCCTTCGCACGCTTCTGCGCGACGATGTTTGCAGTGATCGCAACCGCGACCTTCTTCGCCGCTCCTGCCGCAGCCCAACAGGGTGCGAACCAGTATTCGGCGCAGGAAATCGTCGATGCCGGTCACGGATTCTTCGGCTCGACCAGCGGTGGGCTCGCCAAGGTCGTCGAGAACGCATTTTCGAAATACGGCCTGCCGAACGGTTATATCCTGGGACAGGAGGGTTCGGGCGCATTCATCGCCGGCCTCACCTATGGCGAGGGCGAGCTTTATACGAAGAATGCCGGCCAGCATCCGGTCTTCTGGCAGGGTCCTTCGCTCGGCATCGATTACGGCGGCCAGGGCACCCGCGCCATGATGCTGGTCTACGACCTCCCCTCGGTAAACAGCCTCTATGCCCGTTTCGGCGGCGTCTCGGGCTCGGCTTTCGTGGTCGCCGGCGTCGGCATGACCGTGCTGCGCAACAACAACGTCATCCTTGTGCCGATCCGCACCGGCCTCGGTGCGCGCCTCGGCATCAATGTGGGCTACCTGAAGCTCACCCAGTCACCCACCTGGAACCCTTTCTGAGATCGGACATTATCCTCTCCGGGCAACGGAGGGGACCCGATGCATTTTACCATATCGCGCGACTTAACTGTCATTTCGCCATGCGGCGCTTGCCGCTTGCATGCGCTCATGCTTAAAAAGCAGACATATTCCCATCCCAGTGAAACGGCGTCGTCGTGATCGAATTTGCTCTCCTGTTCGGCCTGGGTTTCCTGAGCGCCGCTCTGTTCGCGATGCTCGTCGCGCCGGCGATCCATCATCGCGTCGTTCGTTATACCGAAAACCGCATCAAAGCGACGCTGCCGATCAGCCCGCAGGAAGTACGCGCCCAGCGCGACATGGCCCGCGCCGTCTATGCCGCCGAGAACGCCCGCACCAAACAGGAGCTGGTGCAGGAGAAGGACAAGGCCGTCTCCCTTCAGCTCAAGAACGACGCGCTCGCCGAAGAAGCGCGGCGGCTGCAGAGCGAAAACACCGATCTGCAGGCGCAGATCGACACGATGGATACCGAGGCGGCTGAATCCCGCTCGCGTCTCAGGCAGGAAGACGGATACATCCAGCAGCTCAAGGCAGCGCTGGAACAGACGGAAGAGAACATCGCCTCCAAGGAAATGGAGATCGACGGCCTGCAGAAACGGCAGATGCTGATGATGTCGGAAGCGGACAATTTCCGCATCGACCTCTCCACCCACGGCACCGAGGCCGAGAACCTGAAATTCCGCATTTCGGCCTTGCGCGATGAGCGTGACACGCTGCGTAACGACGTGCGGTTGCTGACCGCCCGCGCCAAGGATGCCGAGGTTCGCCTGCAGCAGGAAGAAAACCGCCTGCATCGTCTGGAAGACAAGCTGTCGCGTGAAATCGCCGACCGGGCGGACCGCGAGACCACCCTGGAGCGCCGTCTGCAGGAAATCGCCCGCTTGCGCGACAAGCTGAAAACTGCCAATGCCGAAGCGCGGGATGCAAGCCGGGTGCTGCGGGATACGACGCTTGCCCGGCCTGGCATGAAGAGTATCTCCCGCAAGAAGATCACGCCCGAGGATATCAACCTGCGCGAACTGCCAATTCAGCCGGAAGCGTCACCGCCGCCACGTCTTGCCGGTCTCCCGGATGCAGGGCCGCAGGTCACTATGCTTGCCGACGATGCGCATGCCCGCGCGGCTGCCCTGTCCGAGCAACTGCTTGCCGGCGAAAGCGGCAACGACGACGCCATCCGCCAGGAAATGGCGGCAATTGCGGCCAACATGGTGGCGATGACGGCGTCTCTCGAAGGCAAGTCCTCACCGATCCACAAAATTCTCTCCGGCAAATCGGCAAGCGGCAAGCGCGAAAGCCTCGCTGCGAAATCCAAGAAAACGTTGGCTGAAGCGCAGGAAAGCGTCCGATAAACTACAGCGCTTAAATCCGACGGGCGTCTAAAGACGTCCCTGCGCCATCGCTATCTCATAAAGCGCGATCCCCGTCGCAGTCGCCGCATTAAGGCTGTCGAGACCGGGCGCCTGCGCAATGCGTGCGGTCTGGATCCGGGCAAGGATATCCGCCGGCAATCCCTCGCCTTCCGTTCCGGTGATCAGGACCATGCGGTCGGACGCCGGCACGTTGCGGATTTCCACCGCCCCTGCCGGAGACAGCCCCCAGATCGAAAAACCTGCTTCCGTCAGCCCCGAAAGGATCTCCGCAGTCGATCCGTTTCGCACATAGGGAACGGAAAGCACCGATCCGACGGAGACGCGCAGTGCTTTGCGGTAGAGTGGATCGCAACAGGACTGGTCGAGCAGCACGGCATCGGCACCGAAGGCCGCAGCATTGCGAAAGATCGAGCCTATATTGTCGTGGTTGGAAATGCCGAAGGCAGCGACCACCAGCGCCTTAAGCGGCAGATCAGCAATAAGCTCGACCGCCGTCCGCTCCCGACGGCGCTGGCCAACGGCCAATACGCCGCGATGCAAATGGAAGCCGGCGATCTCGTCGAGAACAGAACTGGAAGCGACATAGACCGGGATATCTTCGGAGAATTCTGAAAGGATTTCGGAAAGCCCCGCCACCCGGTTCTCGAGCAGCAGCAGCTTTTCCGCCACGAAACCCCCGCCCCGCCGATGTGCTGCGGCGAGCATGCGCAGCACCACGGTTCCTTCGGCGATGAACCGGCCTTCCCGGCCGGTCAGGTCGCGCTCGCGGATCGACCGGAACTCGGCGATCCGCGGGTCGTCCGCGTCGTTGATGCGGACCGGTGCCATTATTTCGGGATCGCGACCGTGACGTCGGCAACGATGCGGCCGGCGGCGATATCGAATACCAGCACTTTTTGACCGCCGTTCAGCTGGCCGAAGAAGGTGATCTGGCCGCCCGAAGTGGAAACGAACTGCACGGTAAAGCCGGCCGGCAGCTGGGCCGTTACCGCAAGCGGCTGGCCGGACGGGACGGCAAAGCCGCCATTCGTGGCAATCGTCGCGGCCGGTTCGGAAGGCCGCAGCGAGACCTTGTAGACAACCGCTGCGAGGACAGCCATAAAGCAGACGAACAAGATACCGCCCGAAACGAGCTGCAGAAGCACCATTTTCCGGCGGATTCTCTCCATTGCCGGATCAAGCGGCTCTTCCTTTTCCTCGACTTCGGGTTGGGGCATGGGGGCGTCCTTGGTTTTTCGGATTGCTATCGGAATGATTGAATGAACGAACCCTTTAACGAGAACGAGCGCGAGAGGAAAGTCCTGACCGCCGGCGAAGACGCCGAAGGCCGGATCGACGCGTGGATCACCTCGGTTTTCGACGGCGAATTTTCGCGCAGTCGCATCAAGGCGCTTATCGAACAGGGTGCCCTGACGCTGAACGGCAAGGTGATGATCGAGCCGAAGAAAAAGGTTAATGTCGGCGACAGGATCGAGCTCGACCTTCCCGAACCGGAAGACCCGCAGCCGAAGGGTGAAAACATCCCGCTCGAAGTGCTTTACGAAGACAGCGATCTCATCGTCGTCGCCAAGCCTGCGGGCCTCGTCGTGCATCCGGCCGCCGGCAACTGGCACGGCACACTGGTCAACGCTCTGATCTACCATTGCGGTGACAGCCTCTCCGGCATCGGCGGCGTCAAGCGACCGGGCATCGTCCATCGGCTCGACAAGGAAACGAGCGGTGTGATGGTCGTCGCCAAGAACGACATCGCTCACCGCCACCTCGCCGACCAGTTCGCCGACCATGGCCGCACCGGCCCGCTGGAACGCGCCTACCAGGCCGTCGTCTGGGGCCGCCCGAGCACGCTGCGCGGCACGATCGACGCACCGCTCGGCCGCTCCGGCGCCGATCGCACCAAGCGCACCGTGAAGCGTGAGAACAGCGAAGATGCCCGCGAGGCCATCACCCATTACGAGGTGCTGGAGCGTTTCCACGAGGCGCCCGATGCCACGTCACTCGCCTCGCTGATCGAATGCCGCCTGGAAACCGGCCGCACGCACCAGATCCGCGTCCACATGGCTCATGTCGGCAATCCTCTGATCGGCGATCCGGATTATTCGGCGGGCTTCAAGACCAAGGCCAACCGCCTGCCCGAAGAGGCAAAAAGGGTCGTCAACCGCTTCTCAAGGCAGGCGCTGCATGCCTTCCTCCTCGCCTTCGAACATCCCCGCACCGGTGAGGTGATGGAGTTCGAAGCCGAAATGCCGGAAGATCTGGAAAAGCTGATCGAGGCGCTGCGCGCTTAACTTCGCGCAGCCCTCGCGACGGCATCGCGCCGCCTGAGATCCGCCAGCACGTGGAAGACCACAGCGGCCATGACGACCGTGCCGCCGATCACCGTTGCCCTGTCCAGCCGTTCGCCGAGGAGCAGCCAGACCCAGAGGGGTGCGAGCGGCGCATCGAGCGCGCCGATCAATGCCGTCTCCACGGGCGGCAAAAGCTTTGCCCCATGCAGCAGCAGGCCGATGCCGAGCGCAAAGCCCGCCACCCCGAAAGAGGTGACGATAGCGATATCATGCCCGGAGGCGGTGAAGGGCGAGGCAAAGGGCAGCGCAACCATCGCACTGAGAAACGCCGCCAGCCCGGCGGAAATCAGCACCGGCTGTTCCGGATAACGCCGCACCAACACGGTGGTCAGCGCGATGCAGAATGTCATCAGCAGCGCCATCAGATCACCGAACAGACCGCCGGCCTCGCCGATGCCAACCATGACCACTACGCCGGCCAGAGCAACGATGCTGGTGATGACGGCGCCGCGATGCGGCCGCTCTCCCAGCATCAGCAACCCCAGCCCCGCCGCGACGAACGGACAGGTGGCGAAGATGATCGAGACATGCGCCACGCTCGTCGTCTGCAAGGCGATGATGAAGAAGGTCATACCGATCGCGGTCAGGACCGCCACAGCCAGTCCCGGCAGACCAAGATTGGCAAGCGCCGTCAGGCTGCGCCGGGACGAGGATGCAAACAGCACGAAAAACAGTGCCACACCGCCCGCCAGCCCGCGCCATACGACGATCGTTGCGCTGTCGAGTGAAACCATGCGCGCCATCAGCCCGGCCGTGCTGAGAATGATCGTGGAGACAAGGACCAGCGCGAGGCCGGTGACATAGGGCGACAGCTTCATGGGATTCTCGCGGAACAGGATGTTTAGAAACAGGACCTATCAGATTGCTGCTGACAACATCCTGTCAACAGTGTTGAGTTGGGGCGCAATTGGAGGCCTGCGACATGCCGAATTCCGGCCGAATGTTCGAAATCGTCCAGCTTTTGCGCGCCGCCCACGCACCGCTGACGGCCGACCATATCGCCGCCCGGCTGGAGGTGACGAAGCGCACCGTCTACCGGGATATAGCCGCGCTTCAGTCCGCCCGCGTACCGATCGAAGGCGCAGCCGGCATCGGTTATGTGATGCGCAGCGGCTTTGACCTGCCACCACTGATGTTCACGCCAGAAGAGATCGAAGCCATCACCGTCGGCCTGTCGCTGATTGCCCGGACTGGAGACACAAGTTTGCGAGAGGCAGGCGGCACCGTCATGGCCAAGATCGGTGCGATCCGCCCCGCCCATGAGCCGCCGATCGACGAAACCCACCTCCTCGTCTCGCCGTGGCACGCGATCCCGGACGCGACCGTCGACCTTCGCGTGCTCCGCCGCGCCATCCGCGAGGAGCGCAAGCTGAAACTCTCCTATCGCAACGGAGAAGGCATCAGCACTACGCGCATCGTCCGGCCGATCGCGGTTATCTATTATATCGAAGGCGTCCTGCTGGCGACCTTCTGCGAATTGCGCCAGGACTTTCGCCATTTCCGTCATGACCGTATAGAAGCCTGCGAACCGCTCGACAGCACGTTCAAGGGCGAGAGCGCTCCGTTGCGCAAATCCTGGCGGGTATCCCGCGCCCTCTTCGACGACCCGCGCTTTGCGACTTCGCATTGAAGAAATCGATTCCGGCATGTCGGAACATCTAGTGAACGATCGTCCTATGGGCTATAGAGGATCGCAACCGACGAGGCCCGCATGAGCCAGTTCACCTGCCAGACATTGCTCGACACCGACCTGATCCAGGTGCGTGACGTCGTCTGCGACGGCGCCTGCCGGCATCGCAGCGGCGAGGAATGTTCGCATGCAACGAGCCTCGTCTTTCCCTATCGCGGCGTGTTCATGCGTCATGTCGGCAGCGACGACACGGTGGCCGAAGCCAATCAGGTCGTCTTCTTCAACAGCGACCAGGGCTACCAGATCAGCCACCCCGTCGAAGGCGGCGATTCCTGCCTCAGCATCGATGTGCCCGATGCCATGCTGGAAGAGCTCGTTCCAAATGAACACCGCAACCCGAAAGGCTCGCGCTTCGTCTTCAACAAACAGCGGCTTTTGATCGACGCCCGCGCTCAGGCACTTGTCGCGCTCATCCGCCATGGCCTGATGCGTGGAGCGGCAGAACCCCTGGAAGCCGAGACGCTGGCGATGATGCTGGTCCGCCGTTCCGTCGGCATAAGGACGGCGCGCGCCGCGACCGCCAGCGCCGGTCGTCAGAAGCTTGTCGATCGCGCCAAGCTCGCGCTGTCTTCCGATCTCGCCCGCCGCTGGACGCTTGCGGAGATCGCCAAGGAGGCCGGCGTTTCGCCGGTCTATCTCACCCAGGTCTTCCAGCAGGTCGAAGGCACGCCGCTTTATCGTTACCAGCTGCGCCTGCGCCTCGCCCGCGCGCTCGATTTGCTCGGCAGCTATGACGACCTCACCCAGCTTGGCCTCGAACTCGGCTTTTCCAGCCACAGCCATTTCTCCTCCGCCTTCCGGCAGGCCTATGGCCGCACGCCGGCGGAATTTCAGCGTTTTGCGGGTTTGAGATAGCTCCCCTCGAAAGTCGCTAAAGATTCTGACAGCGGTGCAGGCCGCCTCCGTGGTTCTCTCTCCTCGTAACCTCAACACGGGAGATGACATCATGAAAGAGAATACCTGCGCCGCCTGCGATTACGAACTCGACGAAAACCGCATCGAAGTAACGATCGGCGGCAAGACCGTCGAAGTCTGCTGCGAGGAATGCGCCGAGAAGCTGCGTGAGGCCGAATCGGCCACCCGCTCCCAGCCCATCGGCAATTGAGCGCTCGGTAATCGAGTGACACCAGCAGGGCGGGCGCATCGCCGCCCGCCCTGCCCTCAGCCGCCGACATGTTGATCGGCAGGCATCATCCAAGGAGATATTCCAATGAAGAATGAGAACCGGGCGGTCTTCGACCGTACTTCGGAACGCTGCGACTTTGCCATCGAGCTGCCGCTTGCCCCGACCATCAAGGCTCGTGAAAACAAGGTCTTGGTGCCGGTCGTGCCACGCTCTATCTTCGGCCGCATCGCCCTATTGTTGCTGAGAAAACTGCGCCAGCGCAGCAACCGCAATGCGCTGCTGGAGCTTAGCGACGATCAGTTGAAGGACATCGGCGTTTCGCGAAGCCAGGCTTACGCAGATCACAGCCAGCATCGCCTTAACGCCTCGCATGGTCTTGAACGGAAATGCCTCTGACAAATTCGGGAACCAACCCACCGAGACGAGGTTAAGTTGAATCCGATCGAAAGTCAGAATTTCCGTGAAATCGGACAGTTTAGGCGGCCGCCAAACTTTTGCTCGATTTGTCTTACTTGCTGCAATGCAAAATGAAACACCCATGAACGAAGTTCAGACCGGCTGGGGATCGTTTTTTTCTTGATCCCGTTCCGCCCACTCATTTCGAATGGAAGCCCATTTCTTTCGAAGCAAGCACTGAGGAAGCGCAGGATATGAATTCAAATTTCCGCAAATTCATTTTTCAAGATCTGCAGACTGTCGAAGGTTATATCGACCCGCCCGATGCGCTGGTCTTTTTGTCCCTTCTGCAAGCGCAGCAGGAAAACGGATTGGCTGGAGGCGTGGCTGAGATCGGAGTGTTCTATGGACGCTCATACTTCCTGTTCAAGAAAGT
The DNA here is from genome assembly GCF_019430945.1 of Neorhizobium populisoli. GTDB lineage: Bacteria > Pseudomonadota > Alphaproteobacteria > Rhizobiales > Rhizobiaceae > Neorhizobium > Neorhizobium populisoli. Next base: position 76,507 of record NZ_JAHYCB010000003.1, read on the forward strand.
CTGCAACGGCCAAGACAAGGTATTGGCGATCGATCTGTTCGATATGGACGACAAGCCGGACGATGCGCCGGACCAGTATGAGAGCTTCCTCGAGAACGGCCGGCGCCTCGGTCTGCCTGTCGATGAGGAACTGATCATCAAGGGCGACAGCACAAGGCTTTTGCCCAATGCGATCACCGACAAGATCGGCCGTACCCGCTTTTTCAGCATTGATGGCGGCCACATGCTGCATCACGTCATCTCAGACGGCGCGCTGGCGACCGATACGCTGGCCGACCACGGCATCATCGCCTTCGACGACACGTTCAATCCCGCCTGGCCGGAAGTCACCGTCGGCGTCTCGGATTTCCTGCGCGAACGGAAGGATACGTTTGCCACTTTCTGCATGACGAAATACAAGACCTATGTCTGCCGCCGGGAATTCCACGACTTCTATTACCGGGCGATCGCCGAGGCTCCGGACCTCATGGCTTTCGACCATGTGGAAACCGAATTCCTTGGCTCGAAAGTGGCGCGATTGCACAATCCGATCAGCCGGCGCATGGTCTATGAGCTGATGGTGCGGTCGGGCATGCGGGCCTTTTCGGAACGCGTCTATCGTTGATTTCAAGGCAGGCCGAATATTACAGATACGTAATGGTATAACAAACCTGTGATCCCTTGAATCACTGTTCTGCCGTACTTATCTGTCACATGGCTCGGTGCGGGATCGGAAATGATCCGCGCCAGCACGGTTCGCCTTAAGCCTGTAAAAGCTGATACCAGAGGGAGCCGACAACGTTCGGAAAGGGGTGCTTTATGGCCCGCAACAATCTGCCTTCCATTACTGCCGGCGAAGCCGGCCTCAATCGTTATCTCGACGAGATCCGCAAGTTCCCGATGCTGGAGCCGCAGCAGGAATACATGCTCGCAAAGCGTTATGCCGAGCATGGTGACCGCGACGCTGCCCATAAGCTGGTAACGAGCCATCTGCGTCTCGTGGCGAAGATCGCCATGGGTTATCGCGGTTATGGCCTGCCGATCGGCGAAGTCGTCTCTGAAGGTAACGTCGGCCTGATGCAGGCCGTCAAGAAATTCGATGCCGAACGCGGCTTCCGCTTGGCAACATACGCCATGTGGTGGATCAAGGCCTCGATCCAGGAATATATCCTGCGGTCGTGGTCACTGGTGAAGATGGGCACGACGGCCAACCAGAAGCGCCTCTTCTTCAACCTGCGCCGCCTCAAGGGCAAGATCCAGGCGATCGACGAAGGTGATCTGAAGCCGGATCAGGTGACGGAAATCGCCACCAAGCTGAACGTCTCCGAGGAGGAAGTGGTTTCCATGAACCGCCGCCTGTCGGGCGACGCTTCGCTGAACGCGCCGATCCGCGCCACCGAAGGCGAATCCGGCCAGTGGCAGGATTGGCTGGTGGACGACCACGACAGCCAGGAAGACGTGCTGATCGAGCAGGACGAACTGGATACCCGCCGCCGCATGCTCTCCAAGGCGCTGAGCGTCTTGAACGAGCGCGAACGCCGCATCTTCGAAGCCCGCCGCCTCTCGGACGAGCCGGTGACGCTGGAAGAACTTTCGTCGGAATTCGACATCAGCCGCGAGCGCGTCCGCCAGATCGAAGTCCGCGCCTTCGAAAAGGTGCAGGAAGCCGTGCAGAACGAAGCGCTGGCCCAGGCGAAGGCACTGCGCGTCGTCGATGCATAATCGGCTCGAATGAAATGATCGAAAGGGGCTGCCTTGGCGGCCCCTTTTCTTTATCTGACAGGGCTAGAACAGGGGAAAGCCAATGGCAGCACACGTCACCATTAAGCAACTCGAGGGCAATTACGCCATTGCCCGAATGGCCCATGATGCCGCCATTCCCGTCTGGGCGGATGGCGCAGGCTTCGTCAGTATCAGCCGCAGCGACGAAGAGCTTTCGGTCGTTTGCCGGGCGGAACGCATACCCGCCGACGTCAAGCATGACGGTGGCTGGACCTGCTACAAATTCCAGGGGCCTTTCGCCTTCGACGAGACGGGCATCCTGCTTTCCGTCATCCGGCCGCTATCGGAAAACGAGATCGGCATCTTCGCGGTTTCGACCTTCGATACCGACTATCTGCTGGTGAAGACGGCGGACAAGGCCCGCGCCGACGAACTGCTCGCCGCCGCGGGCCATACGCTGATCTGAGACCGTCAGCGGGCGGGTTTTGCCTGCCCACTGTCCATCAGGCCGGAAAGCCCCCAGCGAACCAGATCGGCCAGCACGAAAGCGATCAGGCTGACGCCCATCAGCGGCAGCAAAAGCCCGAAAACCGCGGCAATGATGACGGAAACCGTCTTGCCGCGCGGTGAAAGATAGGACCAGGCCCGGATCAGCGATCTCGGCGCGCTGCCCGGCGCCGGGCGGCGCAGCCACCAGAGCCGGTAGCCATAGGCGATCATCGCCATCAGCGAAATGCCGAGCCCCGCCATGACGATCTGGTTCACCACGCCGAACAGAATACCCATATGCGCATCGATGCCCCAGCGGATCAGCTTGGCGATAATCGGGAAGGTTTCGAAATCCGCCCGGCTGGTGATTGCCATCGTGCCCGGATCGACCGCCACCGTATCCACCTGCGTCGGCCATTGCCGGTCGTATTCGCGCACCGTCCAGGCCTGACCGGCTGCCTTTGGCGGTCGCACCTCGACCATGCCGGAATCGATGCCACCGGCGCGGGCGCTGGCAAGAACGGCATCGGCTTTTGCGAATATCTCCGGCTCCGGCATCTGCATCACCATGCCGCCATGTTCCGCACCTGCCTGATGCTCTGCATGTTCGCCCATCGGCGCCGTATCCGGTGCCGGACCAAGCGACAATGAAACGGACGGCGTCACCCAGCCGACCTCGCTGCGGAACCGGTCGATATGATCCCCGGCAAAACGCGACCACGTCAGTCCCGTTGCCGAGAGAAAGAGCAGGCCAAGCCCGATCCACAGTCCGATCAGGCTATGCAGCCGCTTCGCCGCCGCCTGCTTCGTTTTTGCCGGACGCACCAAGCGCCGCTGCCAGAACCACAGGGCCACCCCGCCCAGAACCGCGACCCACAGCCACGAGGCCGCGAGCTCGCTATAGTTCCGGCCGATATTGCCGAGCAGCAGGTTGCGATGCAGATAGTCCAGCATCGTGCGGAACGGCAGGATACCGCTCGTGCCATAGGCAATCAGATCGCCCTGGATCGCCAGTGAGGCAGGATCAACGAAAATGGCGCGGCTCTCCGATTCCTTCAGGCCCGCCTGGCTGAACATCACCATCGTCGTACGCCCCTCTTCGGGAGCCGGGCGGATGGCGAAGAATTTCGGACCGGAGCCGATAAACGCTCGTGCGGCATCAAGCTGGTCGGCAAGCGGCCGGGCCTCGCCCGTAGTCCTGGCCTGCAGCTGCTCCCGATAGAGCCAGCTTTCGATCTGCGGCGTCAGCACATAAAGCGTGCCGCTCAAAGCGGCGACAAAGATGAAGGGGCCGATGAACAGGCCGACATAAAAATGCAGCCTGGTGATCAGCAACCGGAATGAGGATGCGTCGGTGGAAACTGGCGACGGTTTTGCCGTGCCGCTGGAAACGGTCATGGAGATCTCCGCAATGACAGGATTGAGCCGGCGTGAGGCCGGTCTGAAAAACGTGTCAGAGGGAAACGGGTGGTGGGCCACGCGCATCTCGCGCCAGCCCCAGCCGATGCGGCGAGACGAAGTCGCCGGGCGGAATGCCGAGAACGTCAGAAACGACCGGCAGACGGGAAACGATGGCCGGGCTCTTAGCCGGCAGCGTCGCCGTGAATGCCGCAGCGATCCGGCACGCGGTCAGGCAGCAATCGCGCCTTTCACTGCCATCCGTCTGCTTATGCGACCCGGTCTCCGTCCCATGCAAGGAGCAGATGACACCGGGATCGTCGGCCGCCGTCGCTGCCTGCGCATAACCGCCGATCGCGCCCTGCAAAAGCAGCATGACGGCGATCACGGCGGCAAGCAGGCCGCCGCTCGTCATGTCCGCAATGATCTGCCGGAAAAAGCGCATGTCCCTCATTCGCGTCCGGTGCGGGAAGTGTCAACGCGACATTCTGGCCGGCCCCGGGAAGACAGCGCGAAACACACAAAAAATCCGCCGGCGAATTCGACGGCGGATTTCAAGATCGGAAAGATCCAGGAGATTTACTGGCCGCTGGCAGTCGGGCCGAGCGTGCCCCATTCGCGGATCGCGTCATTGAACACCCGTTCGCCCTCAGTCCCCTTTTGAAGGGTCAGGAGCGCTCGGCGACCATTGCGATACGCAACCGGAATATCCATCCAGCTGCGGGTACGCAAAAGATCCAGATTGGTCGCGCGTGCATCCGGGAAGTCGTTAAGCGCGATCATGTGGAAATCATCGGTGATCTTTGCCGGCACGGCGATCAGTGCGGTGCCGCGATCCTGTTCGGTTGATTTCATCGCAATGCGCTGCACGCTATCGATGGCGCCGCCTTCGAAATCCGGCGGAACGGCGAAAACGATCTCGATCAGATGGCTCGCCGGCAGCGAGGGATCGCTGTTGCGCTTCACCGTCACCAGTGCCGTCAGGCCGCGGCCCGGAATGGTGATGCGGCCTTGGATGACCGGTTCCTGCTTGCCATTGGCGGCCTGCTCGCGCTGCAGCGACCAGGACACTGAACCGTCGATCGCCGTCGGCGCAGTCTGGCCGATGCGCTCTTCGTAGAGAAACATCTTTTCGCCCGCGACGGCAGGCGTCGTGGCCGGCGTCTGAGACGGTGCAGGCGTATTGGCCGCACCCGGAGCGGGTGTTGCCGGAGCAGGTGTGGTCGGAGCAGGCGTTACCGGGGCCGTGGCGCCCGGTGCGGGCGTAGCAGGTGCAGCCGGCTGAGCCTGTGGCGTTCCGGGCGGAGAATTGAGCTGTGCGACCGACTGGCCTTCCGCGTTCTGCGCCAGATTGCCGGCCGAGCCCGGGCCGCTGTCGGTTTCGCTGCCGTCCGCCATCAGCCGCTGCGTGAACTTGGTGTTCGCGGTCGCGCCATCTGCCGGGCGTGGCCCGCCGGAGGCAGGCGCAGGCGTGTTGCTCGCCGTATTGTTGCGCGGAGGGGTGGCCGGATTCGTAGGCGTTGCCGGCGTCGAAGGCGTATTGGCGGCCGGGGCCGGAGTGTTCGGACGCGGATTTGCCGGCGCCGGAGCCTGCTGCGCCGTCTGGCTGCCGGCGGACAGGCTCGATTCGATCAGCCCGTCGACCATGTCGTTCAGCGAATCGCGGTTCAGCCAAACGGCATAACCGCCACCGCCAAGCACGGCGAGGCCGACAACCGCCAGAATGATCCCCGCATAATTGCGCTTGCGCACAGGTGTGACCCGGTAGGGTTTGGCCGGTGCATGCATCAGATCGTCGGCATCCGCATCGGTATGCAATGCGCTACGCGCGCCACCGGCGGCCTGACCATCCTTGTTGAAACCGATCAGCTCCTCGAGGTCACCCCAGGGATTGTCGTCGGCCGGCGCCTTCTTTTCAGGAGCGGCAGCGGGCGACAGGATATCATCAACCTGCTTGCGCTCCGCTGATACCACCGTGTGCTGATCGAGCAGATCCGCAAACGGGTCTACGGCAACGACCGCAGCGGCAGCAGCAGGGGTCGTTGGCGGGAGATCGGGCAGCTCGGAAACGGCGGGCATGCGCACCGCATCGGCGCTGACATGGGTTTCCGTGTCGAAATGCGCATCGATGCCTTCGGCCTTGGCGCCGTGATGGACAGGTTCGACCGGGCCGGTCGGAACCAGTTCCGGTACGTCGTCCCACACGGCTGCGGCATGCGCCTGTTGGGCCGGAGCTACGGCCGGCGTATCCCAGCCCCAATCTTCGACAGGCTTTGCTTCGACCGGTCTGGTCTGGATCGGCCTTGCAGGTGCGTCGTACAGCTGCTCTTCCACCGGCTTGGCGGGTTCGACAGGCTGCGGTGCCCCGCCCGGCGTCGGCAGATCGAACCAGCCGCCCGGCGCTGCAGGTGCGGCCGGCTCGGCGACCTGTTCGCCACGTGTCGGATAAGGGAAATCGTCTTCGACCGGCGCGGGCTGCGGCTCAAAAGCGGGAGCCGGCTCGACATGCTGCTGATAATCTTCGGCCGCTTGGAACGTCGTCTCTTCAGGCCGAACCTCCGGCTCTGGCTCACGATATTCGGCGGCGGGCTCCGATACCGGCTCTTCCTCCGGCACGTCGTCGCGCCAGTCGCCATATTGCTGCGGCGCGGCGTCAACGTCTTCGGCAACGGGAGCTTCAGGCTCTACCGGTTGCTCCTCGTGAGAAACCACCGGCTCCTCAACGGGAGCCGTGTCATGGGTCTCGGGATAGTGTTCGGCAACCGCCTCGGCAGGTTTGGCCGGCTCCTGGTAATCGTCCTCACGAAACACCGGAGCCTGCGGCGCATCGGTCGCAACCGGGGCAGGAACGGATTCGGGCTCGACATGTTCTGGCTGGGCGACAGGCTGTTCTTCGGCCGCAGCCTCGACGGGCTCCGGTGCGCTCGCCTCGACAGGCTGGGCATCATGCTCTGCTGCCGCAGCAGGTTCGTCTACTGGGGCTTCGGCGACAGGCTGTGCAGCGGCTGCATCATCCTCTTCGGCAGGCAATGCTTCCGCATGTTCGCCTTCGACGTCCAGAATGGCCTGTTCGAGCTTTTCCATCTGCCGGCGGAGCATGTCTTCCGGCGGGCGCGGCTTCATGTTCTCGAGTTGCCGCTGTACGGCACCCCGAGCCTTGTCATAAACCTTCGCGCGCATCTCCGGCGTGTTGTTAGACAAACCATCGACCGCGCGTCGGATCACCGCAACAAAATCAGCCATCAGCACTTTCTCATGATGGCCGGCTTTTTACGGCCGGCCGGATAGGTAATCAATTGTGAACCTTAATCTTCAAACGGATCGGTCACAAGTATGGTGTCTTCCCGCTCGGGGCTTGTGGAAAGTAGGGCGACAGGCGCGCCAATCAATTCCTCGACCTGGCGAACGTATTTGATCGCCTGGGCCGGCAGATCCGCCCATTTGCGGGCGCCGACCGTCGATTCCTTCCAGCCTTCGAGCGTGATGTAGATCGGCTCGATGCGGGCCTGGGCGCTCTGGCTGGCCGGTAGGTAATCGATCTCCTTGCCGTCGAGCTTGTAGCCAATGCAGATTTTCAGCTCGTCGAGGCCATCGAGCACGTCGAGCTTGGTGAGCGCGATTCCCGTAATTCCCGAGGTTTTGACCGTCTGGCGCACGAGAACCGAATCGAACCAGCCGCAACGGCGCGGGCGGCCCGTGTTGACGCCGACCTCGCGGCCGACCGTCGAAAGGTGCTTGCCGATCTCGTCATGCAGCTCGCACGGGAACGGACCTTCGCCGACGCGGGTCGTGTAAGCCTTGGTAATGCCGAGCACGTAACCGATTGCCGTCGGGCCGAGGCCCGAACCGGCAGCCGCCTGACCGGCAACCGTGTTGGACGAGGTGACGAACGGATAGGTTCCGTGGTCGTTGTCGAGAAGCGCGCCCTGCGCACCTTCGAACAGGATGCGGGCGCCGGCCTTGCGCTGGTCGTCGAGAATGCGCCAGACCTGATCGACATAGGGGAGGATCTGGTCAGCGACGGAGGTCAGTTCCTCAACCAGCGAATCGACCGAGATTTCCGGCAGACCGAGGCCACGGCGCAGCGCATTGTGGTGGGTCAGCAGACGGTCGACCTTGGCCGGCAGGGTTTCTGGATCGGCCAGATCGATGGCGCGGATCGCGCGGCGACCAACCTTGTCTTCATAAGCCGGGCCGATGCCGCGGCGGGTCGTGCCGATCTTGGTACCGCTGTTGGACGCTGCGTCTTCGCGGAAGCCATCGAGATCACGGTGCAGGGACAGGATCAACGGCGCGTTGTCGGCGATGCGCAGGATTTCCGGCGTTACGGTAACACCCTGGGCACGCAGCTTTTCCAATTCGGCGACGAAGTGGTGCGGATCAACCACGACGCCGTTGCCGATGACGCTGAGCTTGCCGCGCACCAGGCCGGAGGGCAGAAGTGCCAGCTTGTAGCTGACGCCGTCGATGACGAGCGTATGGCCGGCATTGTGTCCGCCCTGATAGCGCACGATGACATCGGCGCGTTCGGAAAGCCAGTCGACAATCTTGCCCTTGCCTTCGTCACCCCATTGCGAACCAACCACGACTACGTTCGTCATATCCAATCCCTGTTTTACGGGCCTGTATTGTGGGCAAATGCCCCACGCGACCATACGCGCACCGCCCGTATATCGATCTGACATACGGTCGCTACGCTACTCCGATTTCAGCAATGGGGCCTATCACACGCTGAATGCCCTACTGCAAACGGCCGCATCTATAATGCCTTGGGCAAAGGAAAGCGACCTGTTTGTGACTTGGCGGAGCTTTTTACGTGACAAAAGCGTGAGCAGCGGGCTATTTCCGACGCCGTCCGCCCTACCTGCAGCTCATAGCGCCGCTTTGTCAGCCGGCGCCGGAGGCCTTCCCTTGCACCAGAAAGCCTATCTTTCCCTTATCATCGCGACTCTCTGCTGGGGTGGCAACGCGGTGGCGGGCAAGCTTGCCGTCGGCCATATCAGCCCGATGATGCTGACCTTCTGGCGCTGGTTCATCGCAGTCGCCATCATCTTCGCGATCTCGCTGCCGCAGATCAAAAAGGACTGGCCGGTCGTCCGCAAGAACCTGCCTATCCTCGTCTTCCTCGGCGTCATGGGCTATGTCGTCTTCAATGCCGCGCTCTATACAGCGGTGAACTATACGACGGCAATCAACGTCACGGTCGAGCAGGTACTCATCCCGATGCTGATCTTCGTGATGAATTTTGTTCTGTTCAGAATGCAGGTCTCTTGGGCGCAAATCCTTGGCTTCACGCTGACCTTCATCGGTGGGCTGCTCACAGCCGTGCATGGCGATTTCCGGACGCTGATGACGCTGACCGTCAATATCGGCGACGCGATCATGATGATCGCCATCGTTGGATACGCGATCTACACCGTGGCGCTGCGCTGGCGTCCGGTTATCAACTGGCGCACGATGATGGCCATCCCTGCTCTCGTCGCACTGATCTTCTCCATTCCACTCGTCATCTGGGAATATTCGACCGGCCGGCTGATCTGGCCGGACCAGACGGGCTGGACGGTGGCGATCTACACCGCCCTCTTCGCCTCGCTGGTGGCCCAGGTCCTCTATATCGTCGGCGTCGAAAAGATCGGCGCCAACCGGGCGGGCCTGTTCATCAACCTCGTACCGGTCTTCGGCACCCTGCTTTCGGTCGCCATCATCGGCGAGGCACTGCAGCTCTTCCACGTGATCGCCCTGGTCCTGGCGCTCGGCGGCATCGCGATCGCCGAATGGGGCAAGCCGGCAGTTAAATAGAAAGCGAAAAAAGCCCGCCTCCATTAACGAAGGCGGGTCAAAGCCTGCCCCGATGGAGGCAGGTCCAGCGCAGGGCAGTCGCGCAGGGATTTAAAGGTCGAGAAAGGCAGGCTTGGCCGGTGCCGCGCTCTTTTGAGCCGCAGCCGGAAGACGTTCGGCCGGCATTTCGATAGCGGAGCCGAGGACCACGTCGCCGCGGTCGGTATTGATGACCAGGACGCGCTCGACGACGCCTTCGCCGTTGACCGCATAGGCAACGCGCATCGCCTTGTCCGACCAGCCAAGCGAGATCAGCTGGTCACGCTTCAGATCGGCGCAATCGGTGCAGCCATTGGCCTGAGCCAACGAGAAACCGCCGGCCATGCTGTCGAGATAACCGTCAAGCTCGGCCATCGTGCCGTTGACATTGGCATTGACGTTCATGAGTTCGCGACGCTTGGTGAAATCGAGTGTCAGGACGCCTTCGTTCGCCGCGTCATGCGGCTTTGCCGTCGGGACATCCGACGTGTGAATCTGTGCCGTCATCATCGACGACAGGCCGCGGGCGAAACCGGCAACGCCGGCCGCGTGGGATTCCTTGGCGGAAATCAGGGCAGCCAGGACGACCGCCGAAATGACAAGCTTCTTGATCATGGAACTGCACCCTGCTTCAAAATGGACGACTTTTTCGCCGCCTCGTTTCTTCATGACCCAAACATACGCAGGATGGTTTTCGGCCCGCTTAAGCAGAAAGGTGCAATTTTATTGAAATCGAATTTTTTCCCGGCTTGGCACAGACGGCAATCGAGGCGCACGCAAAAAGGCACCGCCCTGGGCGGAAAATGATGCTTTTCGAGACGCGGCCGATCTCCTAACCCTGTGCCGATATGGACAGAAGGGTGCGGAGAGCATGGGCAAGCCGTTTTACTGGAACGAACTCACCACCTACGATTTCGCACATCTTTCGCCTGAAAAGACGATCGCCATCCTGCCGATCGCCTCAACCGAACAGCACGGCCCGCACCTGCCGATCGCAACCGACGTGGCGATCGGCAACGGCATGATTGCCGAGCTAAAGGCGCAGCGCCCGGAAGAGCTCGACATCCTCGTCCTGCCCACCCAGGAAATCGGCAAGGCCAACGAGCATGTCTACGGGCCTGGCACGCTGTCCTTCGGCCCGGAACTGCTCATACCCATGTGGACAGCGATCGGCGCCAAGGTGGCGGAAGCCGGCATTCGCAAACTGGTCTTCGTCAACTCGCATGGCGGCAATGTCGATATCATGAGCATTGTCGGCCGCGAGCTACGCGTTCGCCACCAGATGGCGGTGATCGGCACGCAATGGGGCCGCTTCGGCAATCCGCCGGGCCTGATCAGCGACCACGAGCAGAAATACGGCATCCATGGCGGCGAAGTCGAAACCTCGCTGATGCTGCATTTTCGGCCAGAACTGGTGCGGATGGAGAAGACGCAGAACTTCGTCTCGATTGCCGAAACCCGCTCGAAATTCATGCAGCCCGCCCCGCCGCATGTTCTCTCCTGGCTTGCGCATGACCTGAACCCGAACGGCGTTGTTGGCGATGCTTCCAAGGGCACGGCGGAAAAGGGCGCAACCATCTGCCGCCATCAGGTCGCGGGCTTCATTGAGATGCTGCGCGAATTCGAGGAATTCGACCTCTCCGAACTCTATTCGCGCTGAATATCGCGCGGCTGCGGCGGCACATGCCCCTTGGCCTGTAGTTCCGCGACCATTGCACCAAGCTCCGACAGCAGGAATTCGAGAAACAGGCTGGTGGCCGTGTCCAGCGCGGTGCGCGACCGGGCAAACAGCTTCATCGGCTGATGACGGGCATGCGAATTGGCAAGCGGCCGGAACACCAACTCCCCGCGCCGGCATTCCGGCAAAACATCGAGCGGATTGAGCAGCGTCAGCCCGATGCCGGACTTTACGAGCTTCTTCAGCATGTCCGAAGCATTGCTTTCCACCACAGGCTCGACCGGCACCGACAGCGGTGAGAAGGCGAGATCGATGATATTGCGCAGACTGGTGCCGGGCTGCGCCAGCACCAGCGGCTCCTGCGCCACCTCGACCAGATCGACCGGCCCCTCCTCCTTCGCCAAGCGATGCCCCGGCGGCAGTACCGCGCCAATGGGGATGTCGAAATTGGCGAGCGTCCGGATTCCGGGCGTCGCTGCGATATTGAAGCCGATGCCGAGATCCACCTCGCCGGCCAGTACCGGCTGCAGCGTGTTGGACGGCCCGTCATTTCGCAGATGTACCCGCACCCGTGGATGCTGCCTGACGAAATTGGCGATGACCTCCGGAAGTGGCCCGGACGCGAGCCCGACCGTCGCGACCAGCGACACCTTGCCCGCCTGCGGCATCTTCAGTCCGCGGATGCGCGCCTCGGTGCGCTCATAGGCCTTCAGCACCTCACGGATATGCTCGATGCAGAGCTCGCCCGCCGCCGTCAGCTTCAACCCACGCGGCATGCGCTCGAAGATCGGCGCACCCAACTCCTCTTCCAGAGCCAGGATCTGCCGGTTGATCGCCGAGGAGGCGACGTTCAGCCGCGCTGCCGCCTTGCGGATCGAACCGCAGCGGGCGATCTCGTCGATATATTGAAGCTTTCGCGAGTGCAGCATTTTGAACCGAACCTCGTTGCATATTTTTTGATCATGCCGCACAATTTGGCAGATCAAAATTGAAGCGATGCCATAAAGGCATCAATGCGCACGAAATTTGATGCTTTTCAAAGAGCAACGCAACCGTACAAATGCAAGAAAACAAGGGCTCTCACGATGCCGCACGGTTTAACAGGGGAACAGCTCACCATGTCCAATACATTGACGATGAAGAGTTTTCTGGCCGCGCTCGGCTTGAGTGCGGCGGCATTCGCCGCTCAGCCCGCGGCCGCGCTCGATGAGGTTTCCTACGGCACCAACTGGCTTGCCCAGGCCGAGCATGGCGGCTTCTATCAGGCCGTCGCCGACGGCACCTATGAGAAGCATGGCCTGAAGGTGAAGATCGTCCAGGGCGGTCCGAACGCGGCCAACCGCGCATTGCTGATTGCCGGCAAGGTCGATTTCTACATGGGCGGCCCGCTGGGTGACATGGATGCCGTCAAGCAGGGCATCCCGATGGTCAGCGTCGCCTCGATCTTCCAGAAGGACCCGCAGGTGCTGATGGCCCATCCGGATGTCGGCATCGACAAGTTCGAGGACCTCGCCAAGGCCGGCTCGATCTTCATGGGCAAGGACGGCTACGTTACCTATTTCGAGTGGATGAAGAAGAACTTCAAAGGCTTCAGCGACGCGCAGTTCAAGCCCTACACGTTCAACCCGGCCCCCTTCATCGCCGACAAGAAATCCGCCCAGCAGGGTTATCTGACCTCGGAGCCCTACGAGATCGAAAAACAGGCCGGCTGGAAGCCGAAAGTCTTCCTGATCGCCGATGCCGGCTACGGCCCCTATTCGACGATGATCACCACCACGCAGCCGATGATCGACAAGAAACCCGACGTCGTGCAGCGTTTCGTCGATGCCTCGATCGAGGGCTGGTATAGCTATCTCTATGGCGACAACAAAGCCGCCAACGACCTGATTAAGAAGGACAATCCGGAAATGACAGATGGCCAGATCGCCTATTCCATCGCCAAGATGAAGGAATATGGCATCGTGGTTTCCGGCGATGCCGAAACCAAGGGTATCGGCTGCATGACCGACGAGCGCTACAAGAAATTCTTCGATAGCATGGTGTCAATCAACGTCGAGCCAGCCGATCTGGATTACAAGAAGGCTTATTCCACCAAGTTCGTCTGTAAGGGCGTCGGAATGGCGTTGAAGAAGTAGGCATAGGCGGTGCGGCAAACTTAACCCTCCCCTTGTGGGGAGGGTAGCCGGCAGGCGGGAGGGGTTTTCACTCCAAGTGATGTCCCCTCCCCAACCCCTCCCCACAAGGGGGAGGTGCTTACCTGCGCCGAGGACCTTTCCTGGCGGGAAAGGTGAAGCGCTCCCTTGATCGAGTGAAGCATGACCACACCTCAAGCCCCGCTGATGCCAGCACCCGGAGATGCCCGCAAACGCCCGCTGGTCGTGATGCGCAGCGTCTCAAAGATGTTTTCGAGCGGCACGCTCGCACTCTCCGGCATGTCGCTCACCGTCGAGGGTGGCGAATTCGTCAGCCTGCTCGGCCCCTCCGGCTGCGGCAAGTCGACGGCGCTGCGCATCATCGCCGGGCTTGGCGACGTCTCGACCGGCTCGATCGACTGGCCAAGCTCGCGCATCAACTCCAAAGGTCTGCCGGAAGGCGATATTTCCTTCGTATTTCAGGAGCCGACGCTGATGCCGTGGCAGACGGTGTTCGGCAATGTCTATCTGCCGCTGAAGCTGCGCGGCGTCTCGAAAGCGGCCGCCCGCGACGAGATCATGAAGACACTCGCCACCGTCGGCCTCCAGGATTTTGCCGAGGCCTATCCGCGTGAACTCTCCGGCGGCATGAAGATGCGCGTCTCGATCGCCCGCGCGCTCGTCACCAAGCCGAAGCTGCTGTTGATGGACGAACCCTTCGCGGCGCTCGACGAAATCACCCGCCAGAAGCTGAACGACGATGTGCTGCGGCTCTGGCGAGAAACCGGCATCACCGTCATTTTCGTCACCCATTCCGTCTTCGAATCCGCCTATCTTTCCAACCGCATCGTGGTGATGAAGGCGCGACCCGGCCGGGTGCATGCGGATTTCCCGCTCGTCACCAGCATGAGCCGCGACGCCCATTACCGCACCTCGGAAGACTATCGGCAGGCCTGCGAAAAAGTCTCCAACATGCTGCTCGAGGCGATCGGCGGGGAGGAACATTGATGAGCGAAGCACAGCCCCTCGCCCCGCCTAAACCCGGCTTTTTCGGACGCAATCGCGAAACGATCCTGCGGACGATCATCCCCATCTGTGTGGTCGTCGCGCTGATCCTGCTCTGGCAGCTGATCATCACAGCCAATGGCATCCCGCAATATATCCTGCCCGGCCCACTCGCTGTCGCCACTTCGCTCTACAACGACTGGGGCACGCTCTGGCCGGCGCTTTGGGTCACGACGCAGATCACCATGCAGGCGCTGACGCTGGCGCTGATCGGCGGTGTCGGCATCGCCATCTTCCTTGTCCAGTCGAAATGGATCGAGACGGCCTTCTACCCGATCACCGTCATCCTGCAGGTCACCCCGATCGTGGCAATCGCGCCGCTGATCCTGATCTACGCGCCGACCACCCAGGTCGCGCTGCTGATCTGCGCCTTCCTTGTCGCCTTCTTCCCGATCCTGTCCAACATGGTGCAGGGACTGAAGAGCGTCGACCACAACCTGCTCAACCTCTTCGATCTCTACGGTGCCTCGCGCTGGCAGACGCTGCTTTACCTGAAACTGCCCTCCTCGCTCCCCTATTTCATGACGGGCCTCAGGATCGGCGGCGGCCTCGCACTGATCGCCGCCGTCGTCGCCGAATTTGCGGCAGGCTCTGCAGGTGCAGGCTCCGGCCTCGCCTTCCGCCTGCTGGAATCGCAATACCGTCTCAATATTCCAAGGCTTTTTGCGGCCCTGGTATTGCTCTCGCTGCTCGGCGTGGTGATCTTCGCCATCACGTCCTTCATTTCCTGGCTTAGCCTGCATCGCTGGCATGAAAGCAGCCTGAAGAGAGAAAACTGATGACTGGTTTCATGACACTTCCGGATGCCCCACGTTTCGTACTGACCGATGCAACCTTACCGGCGGTGTTGGTCAAGGGTTTTGCCGCCCGCGACCGCGAAGGCTTGATCTATGCGGATATCATTATCGCCGATGGCAGGATCGAAAAGATCCTGCCCGCCGGCACTGCCCCCGCCGATCTGCCGAAAGCCGAGATGCTGGGCGGCATGGTCTGGCCCTGCTTCGCCGATATGCATACCCATCTCGACAAGGGCCATATCTGGGACCGCCGCAGCAACCCCGACGGCTCCTTTATCGGCGCACTCAATAATGTCCGAGCCGACCGCGAGGCGAACTGGTCGGCCGATGACGTGCGCGCCCGCATGGAATTCTCGCTGAAGACGGCCTATGCGCACGGCACCAAGCTGATCCGCACCCATCTCGACAGCCTGCCTCCCCAGCCGCGCATTTCCTTCCCTGTCTTCTCGGAAATGCGGGTCGAATGGAAAGGCCGCATTGAGCTACAGGCCGTAGCCCTCTTCCCGATGGACAATATCTGGGACGAGGCATTCTTCGCCGATCTCGTCTCGGTCGTCGCCGAACACGGCGGCCTGCTCGGGGGCGTGCCGCAGATGTGGCCGGACCTCGACGCCCGCCTCGACCTGCTGATGCGCACGGCTGCAGACAACGGCCTCGATATTGACCTGCATGTCGACGAAACCGAAGACAAACAGGTTCTGGCGCTGGAAAAGGTAGCCGAGGCGAAGATCCGCAACCGTTTCGAAGGCTCGGTGACCGTCGGCCATTGCTGTTCGCTGGCAAGGCAGGACGATGAAGTTGCCAAGCGCGTCGTCGACAAGGTCGCCGAAGCCGGCCTTTCCGTCGTCTCTCTGCCCATGTGCAACATGTACCTGCAGGACCGCCATGCGGGCCGCACCCCCCGCTGGCGCGGCGTCACGCTGTTTCACGAACTGACCGCCGCCGGCGTCAAGACCGCCGTCTCCTCCGACAATACCCGCGATCCTTTCTACGCCTATGGCGACATGGACCCGGTCGAAGTCTTTCGCGAGGCCGTGCGCATCCTGCATCTCGACCACCCGCTTGACACCTCCGCCCGTGTCGTCACCTCGACGCCGGCAGAAATCCTAGGTCGGCCGGATATCGGCGTCATCGCCGAAGGCTCGCCCGCCGACCTCGTCCTCTTCAGCGCCCGCCGCTGGAGCGAATTCCTTTCCCGTCCGCAGGCCGACCGCATCGTGATGCGGAATGGCAAGGGCATCGACCGTCGCCTGCCGGATTATCGTGACCTGGACCCCATTTTGGACAAGTGACCATGCACCCGAAAAGCGGAAGCCGGTTTTCGGCCAAGCGCGTGGTCCAAAAGGAAAAATAACATGCCGGATTATGCCAAGATCAAACAGGAACTCGCAGGCATCGCGATCGAGGACAACCCAGCCCTCGTCCGCCAGAAGAGCCGCGACTTCTACTGGTATTCCCCCCTGCTCAAGGAAGAACTCGATGGCGTAACGGCTGATATCGTCGTGTCGCCGAAGACCGAGGAAGAGGTCATCCAGGTCCTGAAGGTCGCCTTCGCGCATGGCGTGCCCGTCACCCCGCGCGGTGCCGGCACCGGCAATTACGGCCAGGCCATGCCGCTCTCCGGCGGCATCGTGCTGAACCTCATCAACATGAACAAGGTCAAGGAAATTCATCCCGGCCGGGTTATTGCCGAGCCGGGCATCGTGATCGCCGAACTCGACCGCCAGACCAAGGCCCATTCCGGCCAGGAACTGCGCTTCCACCCTTCGACCGCCCAGACGGCGACGATCGGCGGCTTCATCGCTGGCGGCTCCGGCGGCGTCGGCTCGATCCATTGGGGCGGCCTGCGCGATCTCGGCAATATCCTGCGCCTGCGCGTCGTCACCATGGAAGCAGAGCCGCGCGTGCTCGATCTTACCGCCTGGGACCTGCAGAAGGTCACCCATGCCTACGGCACCAACGGCATCATCGTCGAGGTCGAGATGCCGCTCGCACCGGCTTACGATTGGGTGGATGTGCTGGTCGGTTACGACGATTTCATGGACGCGGTGCGCTTCGGCGATGCGATCGGCCATAAGAACGGCATCCTCGTCAAGGAAATCGCCCCGATCGCCGCTCCGATCCCCTACGACTATTTCCCACGCCACAAGCCGTTCATCCGCCATCGCGGCCAGTCGATCTGCGTGCTGATGGTCGCGCCGCATTCCATGGATGCGTTTACCGCCTTTACCGAGCGTCAGAAGGGCGAAATCCTGTTCCGCTCCGACAAGGTGGAGAGCATGAAGGGCATCCCGCATGCCTATGAACTCGCCTGGAACCATACGACGCTGCGCGCCCTGAAGGTCGATCCCGGTTTCACCTATCTGCAGGTCCAGTATCCGGGTCCGGACCATGTCGCCAAGGTGCAGAAGATGACGGAAATCTTCGGCGACGAAGTGCCCGGCCACCTGGAATTCATAAAATTCGACGGCCGCATACAGTGCTCCGGTCTGCCGCTCGTCCGTTACACGACGAAAGAGCGGCTGGAGGAGATCATGCAGATCCACCGCGACCACGGCTGCCCGATCTTCAACCCGCACCGTTACACGCTGGAAGAAGGCGGCATGAAACAGACCGACGTCGTGCAGCTCGCCTTTAAGAAGGAAACCGATCCGAAGGGCCTGCTGAACCCCGGCAAAATGATCGCCTGGGACAATCCCGATTTCGATTTCTCCGCCGGCAAGAACTACCTCTTCCCCGGCCTCGCAGTGGCAGACGGCTGATGCGGGTCCTGCTCATCCACTCTCATCCGGTCGAGGAAAGTTTTAGCAATGCCCTTTACCGGCAGGCTCGCGAAAGCCTGCAGAAGGCCGGGCATGAGGTGGATGACTGCAATCTTTATGCCGAAAACTTCGATCCGGTCATGTCCCGCCATGACCGGATGATCTACCACACCTACCCGGACAATCTGGGGCTGGTGAAACCCTATGTCGACCGCCTGCAGAAAGCGGAAGGCCTCGTCATCGTCACCCCCGTCTGGAATTTCGGCTGGCCGGCCATGCTGAAAGGCTATTTCGACCGAGTCTGGCTCCCCGGCATCACCTTCGAACTGAAGGACGGCGTGCTGACCCGCAAGCTCCATATCGAAAAGGTCGCAGTCATCACCACCTACGGCGCCACCCGCTGGCGCGCCTTCCTGGCCGGCGACCCGCCGCGCAAACTGGCGAAACGGGTGCTGAGGGTCCAGACCAATCCGGCTCGGGCGGTGAAGTTCCTGGCGCATTACAACATGAACAATTGCACGCCGGAAACGCGAGCTGCGTTTCTGGGCAAGGTGAAGCGGGAAATGGAGCGATTTTAGGTTTACGTTTGGCCTTGGCGCATCAAGGCTAAGACATCGGGCTCCACCATCGCTATGCGCGTTTCAGCATTTGGGCACGAACCTGATGATTTGTCCCTTCCCTTTTCGCTGATGAACAACAGCCTATCTACCTCAAGTCCTGCTTTGGTAGTCGTCTGATATATTTCCCATCGTTGATGCACTCGCGCTGCGACCCGCTGTGAAGGCTTATTTTCCGGGCTGACGATCGAGACGATGCGGTCAAGAGCCAATGTCCCAAAACCATGATCTAGGCAGGCAGACGCCGCCTCGTAAGCATAACCGCGACCGAGATATTCCCGCCGCAAATGATAGCCGATCTCCGGTTCCAAGCCACGGGAAGTGGGCTGAATGGTGATTCCGCAATCGCCAATCACCTCACCGCTTGTCTTTTCCACGATGGCCCAGAGGCCGAACCCATGCTCGCGATAACTACGGAAGGCAAGCTTCTCGAACCATGTAACGGTCTCCTCGAAGCTTTTAGCACTCGGATAGTAGCGCATGCTTTCGGGGTCGCTGAAAATCTGGTGCAGTACCGGCAAATCAGCTTGGATGACCTCTCTGAGCTGAAGCCTTTCCGTCTCCAGTATTGACGTCATTCGCCACCTCGCTATACCCCTCGCAAACCCGTTAAACTTTTCTTTAAATTTTACCTGTCATTAATCTCTCGGAACACAGAGAGATAGTGCGATGCGTATTGCGTTTTTCATCGCCCTCATGGCCATCACCTTGTCCGCTTGCGCCTCTGCGCCGAGCCGGATCAACAATGCCTGCGCGATCTTTGAGCAGCGGGATGGTCTTTTCAACAACTGGTCGCGGCAGGCCAAGCGTGTCGAGCGCGAATTCGGCGTGCCGGTGCCGATCCTGATGGCGACGATCTACGTCGAGTCCGGTTTCCAGCCCTATGCCAAACCGCAGCGGAAATACATTCTCGGCTTCATTCCCTGGGGCCGCATTTCATCGGCCTATGGTTATGCGCAGGCGCTGGACGGCACATGGGCCACCTACAAGGCCGATACCGGCCATTGGAGCGCCAGCCGCAGCGATTTCGGCGACGCCATCCATTTTGTCGGCTGGTATCATCATCGCAGCAGCCAGAAGAACGGCATTCCGCTGACTGACGGATATAACCTCTACCTCGCCTATTATGCCGGCCATGCGGGTTACGAACGCGGTCAGTTCACCAGCGGCATTCGCGGCGCCGCCCAGAAATCAGCCAACATGGCACGGCAATATGAACAGCAGCTCAGAGGCTGCGGTTATTGATATAGCGACACAGGTTTGCCAACGCCCATTCATGGCGTTGGCAGCAAGCTGAACCGCTCGACAGGTCAAAACTAACGGCTGACGACGATCCGCGTGTTCGACAGGCCATACTGGCTGGCGAGCGAGAAAAAGGTGGCGGCGTTTTGCGGATGCAGGCGAATGCAACCATGCGAAGCCGGACGGCCGAGACGTTTGGTCTCGAAGGTCGCATGCACGGCATAACCGCCATTGTAGAAAACCGCGAACGGCATCGGTGCATCGTCATACTTGCGCGAACGATGATCGCGCGACAGCCATTTGGCGCTCCAGACGCCGACCGGTGTCGAATAACCCGGCCGCGCGGTCGAGACCTTCCATTCGTGCGTGACGATGCCATCCTGGCTGACCGTCATCGTCTGCGTGTCCAGACTAACGCTGGCGACGAGACTTGCGGAAAACGCCGAAGGCGCGAGAAACTGCGCGCAGACAAGCGCTGCGGCTGCACCTAAGAACTTGCGCATTGAAACCCCCACTCTTTGCCCCTGTAACAAGCTGATACCCCTTTCAGCTCAAAGAATACTTAAGGGCAGGTGCCGATTTCTGGCAAATCACAAGTATGGAACTTTTAAAATCAGTAAAAACGATCGCGTGATCAATAAAAAATGAATCTCGCTCACAATCATTGAAATGCGGCTGATAATCATAGCGTCAATTGTTACGGCCGAACTAAAAGACTTTCGCCGCCGTAACCTCCACCTCGACAAGGAATTCCGCCCGAGTGAAACCGCCGACCACGATCAGCGTCGAGACAGGTTTCGGATCGAGCGTATAGCGGTCGCGCACCGCCATATAGGCGGGGAAATCCTCACGGGTCGTGACGAAGCCGGCAATGCGGATGACGTCCGCATAGGTCATGCCCGCCTCGTCGAGTATCGCGCCGATCGCCTGGAAGCAGAGTTCGGCCTGAGCCGCGACACCAGGCGGGATCTTGTCCTCGGTCGAAATGCCAAGCTGGCCTGAGGTCACCAGCAGGCTGGCGCCGGGCGGCACCAGCAGGCCGTGATTGTATCCGCCGAACGGCTTTCGCACAGAAGGCGGATTGAAGGTCCGTTTCGGATCAGGCGCCATGGCCGACAATACCCTTGATTTCGAGGAAGTCATGAATGCCCCAATCAGCATATTCGCGCCCGTTGCCGGACTGCTTGTAGCCGCCGAATGGCGCAAACAGATCCCAGTCCGGCCCGTTGATATAGACCGAGCCGGCACGCAGCCGCGCCGCGACCTTGCGGGCATGGCCAAGCTCACCCTGGATATAAGCCGCCAACCCATAGGGCGTGTCGTTGGCGATCTCGATCGCCTGCTCCTCGCTCTCGTAAGGCAGGATGGACAGCACCGGCCCGAAGATTTCCTCCCGCGCGATCGTCATGTCGTTGGTGACGTTACCGAACACGGTCGGACGGATGTAATAGCCGCGGTTGAGGTTTTCCGGCCGGCCCGGACCGCCGGTGACGAGTGTCGCGCCTTCGGCGATGCCGGCCTCGATTAGCCGCTGAATCTTGTCAAACTGGATTTGGCTGACGACAGGCCCGAGATCGACGCCCTCCGTGCGCGGATCGCCGGTTGTCAGCTTCTCAGCCGCAGCCTTGGCGATGCCGAGCGCCTCTTCGTGACGTGCGGCCGGCACCAGCATGCGGGTCGGCGCGTCGCAGGATTGGCCGGAATTGCCGAAGCAAGTGGTCACGCCGTCCGTCACTGCCTTTTCGAAATCCGCATCCGGCAAGACGATGTTCGGCGATTTGCCTCCAAGCTCCTGCGCCACACGTTTCACGGTATCGGCAGCGGTCTTCGCGACGATGATACCGGCCCGTGTCGAGCCGGTAAAGGAAACCATGTCGACATCCGGGTGGCCGGCCATTACCTGGCCCACATCCGGGCCGGTGCCGTTGACGAGATTGAAGACGCCCTTCGGCGTGCCGGCGGCTTCCATCACTTCGGCAAAGATGATGCCGGAGATCGGCGCGATCTCGGAAGGTTTCAGCACCATCGTACAGCCGGCGGCAATTGCCGGGCCGACCTTGCAGGTGATCTGGTTGAGTGGCCAGTTCCACGGCGTGATTAGCGCGCAGACGCCGATCGGCTCCTTGACGACCAGCGTGCTGCCGCGCTGTTCGGTGAATTCGTATTTCTCGAAGGCCTCGATCGTCGCCTTGAGGTGGCCGTGACCGGCAGCCGCCTGCGCATCGCGGGCGAAGGCAAGTGGTGCGCCCATCTCCTGCGAAACCGCCTTGGCGATATCCTCGTAGCGGTTTTCATATTCGGCAAGGATGCGCTTCAGGAGCGCCAGCCGTTCCGCATGCGACCACTGGGAAAAGGCGGTAAAAGCAGCCTTGGCGGCCGCCACCGCCTTGTCGACATCCGCCTTGGAACCCAGGGCGATCTGCGTATAGGCCTCTTCGGTCGACGGATCGATGACATCGAGCGCCACGGGGATAGCGGGTTCGACCCAGGCGCCGTCAATGAAGAATTTCAGATGGTTGCTCATGGTCGACCTCCCGGAATGCGACGCGGAAATGGTGAGGCACTATCGGCGATCACAATTTCCGCGGCAAGCCCGGAAGTATAAAAGTGAGGGCATTTGCCCCTCATCCGCCTGCCGGCACCTTCTCCCCGTTCTGACGGGGAGAAGGACAATCGCGGCAACCTATCCGTCCCTCTCCAACGTCGAGCTAGGCACGTCCCCTCTCCCCGCATGCGGGGAGAGGGTTAGGGTGAGGGGCAATTTTGGTGCGGATACGTTAGACGAACTATTCCATCGCCGCACTATGATCCACCACCGGTGGCCTTGCCGGCTTCCTGAGCACCAGGATCAGCGGCATGACCACAAGCGACATGATCATCAGCAGCTTGAAATCGTCCATATAGGCGATGATCGTCGATTGCAGCGTGATGAGATTGTCGAGCGAGGCAGCACCTGTGGCCGTCATCGGGTCAAGCCCTGCGGCAGCCTTAGTGTGAAGCATCGGATTGAACGGCGTGATGTAGCTCGCCATGTCCGCATGATTGCGCTGCACATTCTCGACCAGCAGCGCCGAAACCACGGCAATGCCGACGCTGGAGCCGATATTGCGCGACAGGTTGTAAAGGCCGGTGCCGTCGCCGCGCATATGGGCGGGCAGCGTCGCAAAGGCGATCGTCGTCAGCGGCACGAACAGGAAGCCAAGACCGGCGCCCTGGATGAAGCCGACATAGATGATCGTCCATTGCGAGACATCCGGCGTCCAGCCCATCATGTCGTACATCGCCCAGGCGGTAATCGAGAAGCCGAGGAACAGCAGGATGCGCGTATCCACCTTGCCGACCAGCCGGCCGACCAGGAACATGCAGGCCATCGTGCCGAGCCCGCGTGGTCCCATGACGATGCCGGCAGTGATGACCGGATACCCCATCAACGACTGCAGATACGGCGTCATCAGCGCCAGCGAGGCGAGATAGGTGACGCCGATCACGAAGATGAACAGCATGCTGACGGCAAAATTCTGGTCGAGGAAAAGCCGCGGATTGATGAACGACTTTTCCGTCGTGAACGTGTGGACGAGCAACAGATAAAAGGCGCTGGCGCAGACGAGCGCCTCGACGATGATCTCGCTCGACGAAAACCAGTCGAGCTGCTGGCCGCGATCGAGGAAGAGCTGCAGCGAGGCAATCGCGATCGACAGCATGCCGAAACCGAACCAGTCGAGTTTCGCCTGCGCATCGATCTTCGTTTCGGTCACGAATGCGGTAATTCCGAAGAAGGCGAGCGCGCCGATCGGCACGTTGATGTAGAACACCCAGCGCCAGCTGATATTGTCGGTGAGCCAGCCGCCGATCACAGGCCCGAGCACCGGACCAACCATGACCGAGACGCCGAACAGCGCCATCGCCGAGCCACGCTCTTCCACGGAATAGATATCGAGCATGATGCCCTGCGACAGCGGCACGAGAGCCGCGCCGAACAGGCCCTGCATCAGGCGGAACCCGACGATCTGCGGCAGTGACTGGGCAAGCCCGCATAGGATGGAAGCGGCGACGAAACCGGTGATCGCCCCGAGCAGAACCCGCTTGCGGCCAAACTTGGCGGCAAGGAAGCCGGACGGAGGCGTCATGATCGCCGCGGCGACGATATAAGAAGTGAGCACCCAGTTGATCTGGTCGGCGGAGGCCGCCACGCTGCCCTGGATATACGGCAGCGCCACGTTGGCGATGGTCGTGTCGAGGGCCTGCATGATAACGGCGAGAATGACGCAGGCCGTGATAGCGCCGCGATTGGCCACCACGGCGGATGCCGCTGGTGAAGCCGTGTTACTCATGTGCGTAGGCCTTCGACATATCGACCAGCTTCTGGGCAAATTCCGGCAGGCCGCGCTTGTGGCCCGTATCTACGTCCACCACCGTGCTCATGCCGGCGCGCAGCGGCGGCTTGCAGTCAGCGCTTGCCGTATCGATCGTCACCCGCATCGGAATGCGCTGCACGACCTTCACCCAGTTGCCGGAGGTGTTTTGCGCCGGAAGCAGCGCAAAGCTTGCGCCGGAAGCCGGGCTGACGCTGGCGACCTGGCCCTTCCACTCGACGCCCGGATAGCTGTCGACGGTGATCGTCACCGGTTGGCCGGGCTTCACATAGGTCAGCTCGGTCTCCTTCGGATTGGCGTTGATCCACATGTCCCTGGTCGAAACCAGCGAAAAACCCTGCTGCGCGGCGTCCAGATAGCTGCCGATCTGCAATGCGCTGACATTGGTGACGATGCCGTCGAACGGCGCTTTGACAACCGTGTCGTCCAGCTGCCGCTGCGCATCGTCAACCGCCGACTGGGCTTGCAGATAGATCGGATTCTGCTCGATCGGCTGATCGGCATTGCCGCCGAGCTGGGCAAGCGTCGACTGGGCCTGCGCCTGCGCGACATCCACTTTCTGCTTGGCTGCATCGAGATTGTGCTTAGCATCGTCATAGGCGCCCTGCGTGGCGGCAGCACCCGAGATCAGCCGCTGCTGGCGTTCCAGCACGGTCTGGTAATAGGGAATATCGGCCTGCGCCTGGGCGATCTGGGTCAGAGATTCCTTGTAGGAAGCCTGCAGGTTCAGAAGCTGGTTGCGGGCGGCACCGAGCTTCGCCTGCGCGCCAGCAAGCGCGATCCTGAAACTGTCCGGCTTCAGGGTGAAGAGGGTCTGGCCCTGCTTCACCTCTTCGTTCTCATGCACGTTGACCGAAGCGACGGTGCCAGCGACATCCGTCGAGACGCCGACGATATCGGCCTGCAGATAGGCGTTGTCTGTGGACATGATCTGCCCGCCCTCGACGTAATAATAACCGCCCACCACGAGCGCAACGGGCAGAAGCGCAAACAGCAGCGGGCGCTTGAGGCTGCGGCGCTTCTTCGGCTTCGGCACTTCCGGCAGCGGCTGGCTGGCGGTTTCAAGGACGGTGATATTGCTGGTTTCGGAACCAGCTTCGGGCGAACGTGCGGAATTGTCGGTCATGGGAGAACGTCTTCAAGCTTTGTCGGCCGGCATGCGGCAGGCCGTGACGAGGTTGGATTTCATCTGTTCTAGAATTTCGTAAAGTCGGGCACGGTCGGCGTCCGAGATGCCTTGCAGAGCGTCCTGGCGGGTCGCCTCGCCGAGCGCGCGGCCGTCGTCGAGCAAAGCGCGCGAGCTTTCGGTCGTATAAAGCAGCGTGATCCGCCGGTCGGTTTCATGCGGACGACGCTCGACCAAGCCGCGTTCGGCGAGATTGTCGAGCACCCGCATCAGCGAGATCGGCGAAATCTCAAGCAGTTCCGCCAGTGCCTTCTGATGGATGCCCTCGCAACGGGCGAGATAGGCGATCGTCTGCCACTGTGCCCTTGTCAGGCCGACATCCTTCGCCCGTTGCTCGAAGCGCTTGCGAAACAGGCGCGCAACGTCATTCAGGAGAAAGCCGAGGGTCGGGGCATTGTTGGGCATGGCGGAAAACTAGCTTGCTGATGATAAGCATGTATATATTCTTCGAGCCATTAACAATCGGTGCAGCTGCGACAACCTGTTACCAGCGCCTTCACACTTTCGTGCAGCGCGTGAATCCGTTATGCTTCACATGCTTTCCGAAAAGTTGCGACCAGGCTTTGGACCAAAGTAAAACTCCTCACTCTAAAGAAGCAATTCGGCGAGCGGCGACAGGATTTAGGAATTTCCTAACCATCGCAGGCAGGACAATCGAAACGAAGCTTGGAAAAGCGTTTCGAAATAGCAGTTTATGCTTATATACCAAGAATTTATCGAGAATTAAGCTCTCTGTGTCAGTAGAGAATGCAAGGCGGCAGGCAACATCCCGCAGCGCTCGCGGTCACGTGCGGGCCAACGTTCACGAAAGGCAGAATGTTCGATGCGACGCAGTTTCCTGAATTATGCCCGCGCCGGCGCTCTTGCCGGCCTGCTGGCAATGTCCGCTTCCGCCGCCCACGCCGATACGCTTCAGCAGGACCTGAAGGATCTTTCCGAAAAACAGATCGAAGACAGCGTCGAATTCGCCTTCGGCAATGCGCTGTTCTTCATGTTCCACGAGGCTGGCCATCTGCTGGTGTCGGAATTCGGCCTGCCGGTTCTCGGCCGTGAAGAGGATGCGGTGGATACGCTTTCCACCCTGCTGCTTCTCGAAGCTGATGACGATGTTTTCGATACGGCCCTGATCGACTCGGTCGATGGCTGGACCTTTTCCGCCGATGCCAGCGAAGCGGCCGAAGAGGAACAGGCGCTGTGGGACGCCCATGGGCTCGACCGCCAACGCGCCTTCAACATGGTCTGCCTGATGGTCGGCAAGGACCCGAAGAAGTTCAAGCAGTCCGCCGACGATGTCGAGATGCCGCAGAACCGCCGCCAGGAATGCGCCGGCGAATTCCAGAAAGCGCATGACAGCTGGTTCGGCGTGTTGAAGCCGCATCTGCGCACCGGCGACAAGAAGAGCAAGTTCACGATCACCTACAAGCCCGCCAAGACCAAGGATCTCAAGGACTATGTAGACCTCGTCAAGGAAGCGAAGGTGCTCGATCTTCTCAGCGAGCTGCTTTCCAGCCTCTACGTGCTGAAGGACGGCATCAAGCTGACGGCCGCCGAATGCGGCGAGCCGAACGCCTATTGGTCAGCCGACGAACGCGAAGTCACCTATTGCTACGAGTTGATGCAATATCACACGCAGACCGTCGCCAAATATTTCCGCGAGGAGGAAAGCGGCGACAACAGCGAAAGCGCCAGCAATGAGAGTGACGAAGAAGAGAGCAGCACCAAGCCAACAATCTCGAAAAATATCATTGGCACGGCAACGCCGCGCAAATAAATCCACCGCCGCATGGCAGACGAAAACACCCGGCTTGGGTCAAGCCGGGTGTTTTTGGTTTCAGGCACCATAGGGTCGGAAAAACGTCTTGGCCGCTTCGATCTCGTTCGGCCGGATTTCATGACCGCCCGAATGCCATTCCAGCGTGACCGCGTCGCCCTGCCGCTTGTAGTAATCGGCCAGCTCGGTAGTCAGCGGCACCGGCGAGATGGGATCGTGCTGGCCGGCGGTGATCAGCACATGCGCTTTTTCTTCGTTCTTCCGGTCGCCCGGCTGGAACGGGATCAGCGGGTGCATCAGCACGCCTGCCTCGAACAGGCCCGGCTTCTCGATCATAATATTGGCGAGAATATTCGCGCCATTCGAGAAACCGAGGCCAAGCACGGTCGAGGACTCGTAGCGCTCACGATTGGCGGTCACGAACTCGCCCATCCGCTCGGTCGCCCGGGCAAGATCGTCGCAATCGTAGACGCCCTCCGCCTTGCGCCGGAAGAAGCGGGCCGCACCGTGTTCTGAAACATCGCCGCGTGGCGATATCACCGTGGCGCCCGGCAGAAGTCGGGAGCCGAAGTCGAAGAACTGGTTCTCGTCGCCGCCGGTGCCGTGGAAGACGAACAGGATCGGCGCACCCGGTGCACCGGGCCGTGCCCGGTGCACATAGCTGTCGTAACTCATCTTGATCTCCTTGAACTCGAAGCCTTTAAGCGATCGGCTCGAGATCCTTTTCAAGTTCGCTTCTCAGGTGCTCGTGCTGCGAGGGCAGCTTCAGAGCCTCGCCGAGATGGGCGGTATCCTCGTCGCGGTCGAAGCCGGGCTCGTTGGTGGCGATTTCGAACAGCACGCCGCCCGGCGTGCGGAAATAGATCGCCCAGAAGTAATCGCGGTCGATGACCGGCGTGACCTGGTAGCCGGTATCCATCAGCGCCTTGCGGACTTCGAGCTGCTTTTCACGGTTGTCGACCGCAAAGGCGATGTGATGGACCGAACCGGCGCCGAGCCGAGCACCGCTGATATTCGGCATGGTTTCGACATCGATGAAATCTGCGCCGTTACCGCCCGGCATGCCGAAGCGGGTCACGCCATCCCTGGCATCGATCTGTTCGTAACCCATGAACTTCAACAGCTCGCTGGTGGCGCCATCATCGCGAAGACGGAACGAAGCGGAGTGGAAACCACGGATCGCTTCGCTTTCGCCGACACCATTGCCGGTCCAGGGAGCACGCTTGTCGTCCTTCACTTCGACGAGGGCAAAACCATCGCCATCCGGACCCGCAAACTGCAGACGGTTTTCACCGAAGGCGCTGTCGGCCTTCAGACCGTCAACGCCGGCTTTGGTCAGCCGGTCGGTCCAGTAACCGAGCGTGCCTTCCGGCACCGAAAACAGCGTCGTACCGACTTCGCCGGTGCCGGGACGACCACGGGCGATGTGCGGGAAAGGGAAGTAGGTCATCACCGAGCCGGGCGTGCCGGTTTCGTCGCCGTAATAGAGATGGTAGACATCCGGAGCGTCGAAATTGACGGTCTTCTTGACCCGGCGCAGGCCGAGCGTATCCGTGAAGAACTTGTTGTTGGTACCGGCATTGCCAGCCATCGAAGTGACGTGGTGGAGGCCTTTGATCTGGTCGAGCATTTTAAACTCCTTCTCAAGAGCCGCACCGGCGGCCCGTTGTTCTGGAGTGATATTTGGTCGATCAGGGTCGAATTGGATAGACGATCACATCCGAACGCATTGTTCGCTTATTGTTGACGAACGATGACCGATCGTTCACCGATCAGACACGATCCGGAAGTTGCCAATCGACCGGGTCCTTGCCGATCGACTGCAGGTATTCGTTGGCCTTGGAGAACGGCCGCGACCCCAGGAAGCCGTTATGGGCAGACAGGGGCGACGGGTGCGCCGACTTGATGACCAGATGCCGTTCCGTATCAACGAAGGCTGCTTTCTTTTGGGCATAAGAACCCCATAGGATGAACACGACGCCGTCGCATTCGTCGTTGACGGTGCGGATTACCGCATCGGTAAAGCGCTCCCAGCCCTTGCCTTGATGTGCGGCGGCCTTGCCCTCTTCTACCGTCAGCACGCTGTTGAGCAACAGCACACCCTGCTCCGCCCAATGCTCCAGAAACCCGTGATTGGCGGGCGGAATGCCGAGATCGCTCTGCATTTCCTTGTAGATATTGACCAGTGACGGCGGGATGCGCACGCCGGGCTTGACCGAAAAGCAAAGCCCATGCGCCTGGCCCTGACCGTGATACGGATCCTGGCCGAGGATCACCACCTTCACCTCGTCGAGCGGCGTCAGGTCGAGCGCCCGGAAATATTCCGAACCCTTGGGGAAGATGTGCTTGCCGGCCTGTTTCTCGGCGACGAGAAACCGCTTCAGCTCCGCCATGTAAGGATCGGAAAACTCCGCCTCGAGCGCGAACTTCCAGCTTTCCTCGAGCTTGATATCGCCTTCCGCCATGGCTTCTTTCCTTTACTTAAAACGCCCGCCGCGCTGGATCACTTCCGTCTTATAACCATCCGGGTCGGTCACGAAGAAGAACCGCGCGAACGGCTTGCCTTCATGCGGCATCTCGACCAGCTTGCCGACGGTAAAGCCAAGAGCGGTAAAGCGCTGGTATTCCGCTTCAATATCCTCGACCGTGACTGCCAGGTGGCCATAGCCGTTGCCGAGATCGTAAGGTTCGGTGCGGCTGGTATTCACCGTGAATTCCAGCTCGAAACCGGTTTCCGGATTAGCAAGATAGATCAGCGTGAATCCGTCGAACGGCACGCGATCGGCCACCTTCAGGCCAAATGCCTTGTCGTAGAACTCGACCGAGCGCGCCTCTTCCAGCACGCGGATCATCGAATGGACCAGCTTGGCCATATCTATTCCCTATTGCAGCACGTGGTTGGAACGCGAGTGCCAGTCCCAGGCCGAGCGGATAATGTCGGAGAGCGAATATTGCGGCTCCCAGCCAAGCACTTCCCGCGCCTTGTCGTTATTGGCGACCAGCGAGGTGGAATCGCCCTCGCGCCGGCCGACATATTCAACCGGAAACGGCTTGCCCGAAACGTCGGAAATCGCCGCCAGCAATTCCTTCACTGTCGTGCCGGTTCCCGTACCCAGATTGAGCTCGACCGTCTCGCCGCCGGCCAGCAAATAATCGACCGCCCGCACATGCGCATCGGCCAAGTCGAGCACATGGATATAGTCGCGCACGCAGGTGCCGTCGCGGGTGTCGTAATCGTCACCGAAAACCTTGAAACCCTGGCGACGGCCGAGAGCGGCTTCGATCGCCAGCGGAATCGCGTGCGTTTCCGGCGTATGCCACTCACCGATCCGGCCCTCGAAATCGGCACCGGCGGCGTTGAAATAGCGCAGCATCACCGACTTCAGGTCTTTGTAGGTGCCATAATCCTTCAGCGCCTGCTCGATGATGAACTTGGTGCGGCCGTAGGGATTGATCGGCGCCTGCTTATGCGTCTCGTCCATCGGTACCCGGTCCGGCAGACCATAGGTCGCGCAGGTGGACGAAAACACGAAAGCCTTTACGCCGGCATCGATCGCTGCCGACAGCAGCGTCAGCGCGCCGATGACATTGTTGTCGTAGAAGCTGACCGGGTTCTTGACCGATTCACCCACTTCGATCAGCGCTGCGAAATGCAGAACCGCATCCGGCTTGTGCTTGGCGAACACTTCATCGAGCCGTGCGCGATCGCGGATATCTCCCTGCTCCAGCTCGCCCCATCGAACGAACTCCGCATGACCATTGGAAAGATTGTCGAAGACGATGGGCTCATAGCCCCTTTCCGCCAGCACCAGAGATGTATGGGACCCGATATAGCCGGCCCCGCCGACGACAAGCACTTTCTTCTTCGACACGGTATCTCCTGGAGGCCGTTGACTTGGGCGGCAATATAGCCGTCGAAAGGCAAATGGGAAGACCGGGCTTCAGATGGAGTTAATAGCCGCAGCCTGATATTTTTCGAAGACGTTTTCTTCGAACCTGTCTATCATGCTCAGGTATTTGATGGGCCTTTCATGCGTCTGCTTTTCCTTTGTCTCGGCTGGTTTTTCGTCGCGCTCGGCATCGTTGGAGCGTTTTTGCCGGTACTGCCGACAACCCCTTTTCTGTTGCTCGCCGTCGCCTGTTTCGCGCGTTCGTCGCCGAAGCTCGAATCCTGGCTGATGAACCATCCGAAATTCGGGCCAACGCTGCAGAACTGGCGCAAACACGGCGCCATTCCGCGCCGCGCCAAGATCGCCGCGGTAGTGATGATGTCGATCAGCTATGCGATCTTCTGGTTAGGCACCTCGCCGCCCTTCTGGAGGGCGGTGCTGGTTGCGGCATTGATGATCGGCCCGGCGATCTTCGTTGTCACACGGCCGGAGCCCGGCGCCTGATCAGCGATGCCGCGATTGCGGCAGAACATACGGGATATGCGCGGCCGGCAAGCGGCCAACGGTACCGGCAATGCCATAGACGGCAGAGATGATGTCGTCATTGACGGTATCGGCGCATGGACCTTCCGCTACCACCCGTCCGTGGTTCAGCACGACGAGATGGTCGGCGAATTCGGCTGCGAGATTGAGGTCGTGCAGAATGGCGAGCACGATGCCGCCGGCGGATGCAAAATCCCGGGCAATCTCCAGCACAGAAATCTGATGGCCAAGATCGAGGCTTGCCGTCGGCTCGTCCAGGAACAGAGCCCGCGGCAGACCGTCCGCGACGGGCTGCGGCACCTGCGCCAGCGCGCGGGCAAACTGCACCCGCTGCTGTTCGCCGCCTGACAATGACGGATAGGGCCGGCTCTCGAAGCCGCGCAAACCCACACGCGACAAAGCCTTGCGCCCTTCCTCAGTTGGATTGAGCGCGCCGTGTGCGACCGCGCCCATTCGGGCGATTTCCAGCGCAGTGAAGGGAAAGGCAAGCTGCGTTGCCTGTGGCAGAACAGCCCGGCGCTTGGCGAGATCGACCGGCTGGCAAAGATCGACGCTCGTGCCGTAGTAGGAAACGTGGCCGATATCCGCCGTCATTTCGCCTGACAGCACCTTCATCAGCGTCGACTTGCCGGCGCCATTCGGGCCGATCACCACCGTGAACTTGCCGGGCTCCAGATCGACACCGACATTGTCGAGGAGCTTACGGCCAGAACGCACGACAGTGATATGCGTAGCGGAGATCATCGCATCGCTCATTGCACATCCCTCATGCCGATTCCGTTCCTGCCGAGCAGCAGGAGGAGGAAAATCGGCGCGCCGAACAGCGCGGTGATGACGCCGATCGGCAATTCGGCCGGTGCCGCCACCGTTCGGGCCACGCTGTCAGCGATCAATAGCAATGCCCCGCCTCCCAGCGCCGAGCCCGGCAACAGGAAACGATGCGACGGACCCATGGTCAGCCGCAGCAGATGCGGCACGACGATGCCGACAAAGCCGATCGAACCGGCGACAGCAACCGACGCGCCGCAGGCCGCAGCCACGGCGACGATGACGATCTTTTTCAGGCGCTGCACCGGAATGCCCATGTGGAAGGCTGCCGCATCGCCAAGGATCAGCGCATCCAACCCGCGCGCCACGAAGGGCATGATGGCAAGCACGACCAGGACGAAAGGCAGGATCGAGCTGACGCGCCCGAAGGTCGCGCCGCCGAGTGATCCCAAGCTCCAGAAGGTGATATCGCGCAGCTGCCGGTCATCGGCCATGAAGATCAGCAATCCGGTCATGGCGGCCGTCAGCGCGCCGATGGCGATGCCGGAAAGGATCAGCGCCGTGGTGGATGTGCGCCCGGCACGCATGGCGATCATGTAGAGCAGCCATGTGTTGAGCAGGCCACCGAAAAACGCCATCAGCGGCAGGAAATAATTCCCGAAAAACAGCGCCATCGGCGACAGCACGGTTCCTCCGAGAACGATAGCGGTCACCGCGGCAAGACTGGCGCCCGAGGTCACGCCGACGATGCCGGGATCGGCCAGCGGATTGCGGAAAAGCCCCTGCATCATAGCGCCTGATACGGCAAGCCCCGCACCGACCAGCAGGCCGAGCGCGGTGCGCGGCAGCCGCACCGCTTCGAGGATCACCCGCTCCTGCGTCGTAAGGCTGGCGCTGTGACCCGTCGCATAGGCCCAGAGGTCCTTCAGACCCACGCCCGTCGGCCCGACGCCCAGCGAGATCAGGCAAGCGATGAAGAGCAGCACTGCCAGCAGCACGAGCGTTGCCGCGCCTTGGCGCGTCCGGTCCCCATCGTCCGAGGCGCGGAAAGGCATGGCCAGCGCCTTCATCATCAGTTGACCGCCCCAGGATAGATCTGCGCGGCGAGCGAGCGGGCAGCCTCCGGCGTGCGCGGGCCAAAACCGAGCAGCAGCAGGCCATCCATGGAAATCAGCGCCTTGTTGGCAGCAGCCGGCGTCGTCTGCATCGACGGCAATGCAAAGGCCTGTTCCGGCGTGATGGAATGATCGCCGCGCGACATCGACAGCACGACATCCGGCTGTGCCGCGATCACCGCCTCATCCGAAAGTGGCTTGTAACCGTTGATCGTCGGCGCAGCATTGATGCCGCCCGCCATCTCGATCACCGCGCCTGCTTCGGTTCCGGCACCGCCGGCCATGACACGGTTGTTGGACAGCGACAGGACGAACAGAACCTTCTTCTTCGGCCCCGGAATTTTCGCCACATCGGCCGCAAGCTTTTTCAAGTCATCGTCCGTCTTGGCGGCCAACGCCGCTGCCTTGTCGGAAAGGCCAACAGCCGCGCCGACATCGCGGATCTTCTGGCCGATCTTGGTGGCATCAGGCGGCGTCGGCACGACGACCATCGGCACTTCGCTGGCCTTGAGGATTTCCAGCACCGGCGGCGGACCGGAACCCTCTTCCATCAGGATGAGATCCGGCTTCTGGCCGAGAATGCCTTCTGCCGAAAGCGCCCGCATGTAACCGACATCCGGCTTGGCATTGGCGGCATCCGGGTAGAAACTGGTGGAGTCGCGGGCCACGATGCGATCTTCCGCACCGAGAGCATATAGGATTTCGGTGACCGTGCCGCCGATCGAGACGATGCGCTTGGCGTCCGGATTACCCTTGTCCGCCGCCGCCGCAGAGCCTGCAACGAGGCCGGCGCCGAACAAAGCGACGGTCAAAAAAACGCGAAACGTCATCGAAAATCCCATGATCCATGCCCCTTTATTGCCCAGGCGAACGCGCAGACTGCAGATCGAAGATCGCTGGCGCCCGCCGATAACTTGAGTTGACTACGCAAGTTTTTTCGGCTTTTCAAGACACCCGGCCACAGATATCTTGAGCCGAAAATGAAACTTTAGTGAGGGATGAATTTATGTATATCGCGATGAACCGATTCCGCGTGGTGCCGGGTTATGAAGAGGCGTTCGAAGCTATCTGGCGCAGCCGCCAGGGCCGCCTTGCGGAACTGCCGGGCTATGTCGAATTCCACATGCTGAAAGGCCCCAAGGCCGAAGATCACGCTCTGTATGCCTCGCATACCGTCTGGGAAACCTTCGAAGATTTTCAGGCCTGGACGAAATCCGAACAGTTCCGTGCCGCCCACGCGAAGGCCGGCGAGAACCGCGGCAAGGTCGAATATCTGTCCGGCCCGCATTTCGAAGGTTTCGAAGTGATCATTCACGAAGACAAGAACGGCGTACGCGCCGACGCTGCGTGAGGCCGCGATGAACGCTGTTGCCGACATCAAGCCAGAGCGTCGCGAGCGGGCGCTCGCAGCCCTTGCCGAAAAACCGGACGGCATCGTCGAAGCCATCGCTTCGAATGCCGACGTGACGCCGGCCGAAATTCTGGAAATTCTGCCGCAAGGCGCTGCCGTGATTGCCGGCAAGGAACATTTTCTGGATATCTGGAACGAGCTGACCACATGGGGCATCGTCCTTTTCCTCGTCCATACCGAGGATGTGGTCGCCGAGATCGACGGTACTCTTCCGGCCGGTTCGGAAAGCCATGGCTGGTTCAACATTCATGGCGACAGCCCGATCGGCGGTCATATCAAGAAGGACAATTGCGCGTCGGTCACCTTCGTCGACCGCGCCTTCCACGGCCGTCGCTCCTGCTCGATCTGGTTCATGAACGGAAAGGGCTCCGCCATGTTCAAGGTCTTCGTCAAGCGCGACGAGAACCGCGAATTGATCGGAGAGCAATTGGCCAAGTTCGAGGCGTTGCGCGGTCGTTACGCCACCCTTTGAGGGAGATCTTCGGATACCTCGTGTGAGCTTTGGTGATCCGGCCAAAAAATATTCGGCCGAATCACGTTTTTCTCGGAACCAATTCGAAGACTGCCCGTTTACCCCTAATGGCAGACCCTGTGGAACTGGCCGGCGGCTGACGTTTGAACGTTTCAGCCACATGTCGCGCTCCCGGTTGTACCATTGAGAGAGGCGCCGCTGTGCTGAAAGGCGGACCGGTCCATTGCACTTGCGGCGAAGAGCAATTGATCTTTGAAGCGCACGGCGCCTCCTCGACCCCTCCCCAAATCCGCTGGCATGCTTAAACGGCTTTACATGGCCGGCACCCATTTCCAGAACACGCCTTCCATCCGTTCCGGATAATATTTGAATTCGCATTCGAACTTGCGGCCATAGGCTTCCGCCGCTTTCACGGCGATATCGCTGACTGGCTTCATGCCGGTGCCGGGCGCAAACCAGTCCTCCATCAGATCGTCGGGAATGTAGACGCCAATCCTCAGCGGCAGCGCGGTCAGCGTCGCGTCAAGCTCTTCCGGCGGCATGTCTTCCTCCCATATCTTCCGGCTGCAGTTTCACGAAAAAGGCAAGCGTTTGAACAAACGCTCGCCTTTCCGGGAAGTTCCGGGGTCGGACCGGAGGCTGAAGTCAGTCAGTGATGCGGGGCATGCTCCGGCTTGCCCTTGCGCTTCGTGGAAGCGAAGTCTTCGAGCTGCTTTTCGCTCATGGATTTTTCCATCCCCTTTGAGGCGCCTTTCAACTCACTCTTCTTGATGTCGCCACGCTTGGCAGCAAGAGCCGCACCTGCGGCCTTCTGCTGTGCCTTTGATTTTGCCGGCATGAAGTGCCTCCTTCTGAACATCTGCAAATCCAACAAAGCCGCATGGATTTGGTTCCGGATGTGGTGAACGGAACTTCCCAGCCTCTCCGGGGGTTTCTCTCCAACGGCGTCACGCGGTGATGCCGAAAAAGAAAGGACCACTGACATGGCCGAGATGCGCAAGACCAAACCCGAAGAACGACTGAATGACAGCGAGCACGAACAGCTCGACACGACAAACCCGGAAGCGCTGAAAGAAGCTGCACGCCTCGGCAATATCGACACGTTTCTGGTAAAGACCGATCTTGAGGACCGCGAACAGCGCCAAGACGGCGACCAGCCGGATGGCCGTGCCAGCCCGATGGCAAATGCCGACAATCCCGAGCGCTGAAACCGGCAGAGAGCGGCCGGAAGCATCAACCTCCGGCCCATCCCTCTATTTTCCGCGCCGACAGACATTCGGAGAAGCTCGATGAATGCCGACGTGAACACCGCCCAGAACCTTGCGCCAAAGCCGTCGCGGGAAAAGGCAACCCACCCCATCGACACCATGCCAGGCATGGAGGTGAAGGCCGCCCCGTATCTCGCCGATGCCGATTCCGAAGCCTTCGTCGCCCAAGCATTGGAAGATTTGGTCGCCTGCCATATCCCGTTTCTGCTTGCTGGCACGTTCGCGATCAGTGCCTATACGGGCATTACCCGCCAGACCAAGGATCTCGACATATTCTGCAAGGCCGGCGACTACGCCCGCATCCTCGCCCATTTCAAGGAAAAGGGTTATGAGATCGAGGTGGAGGACGACCGTTGGTTGGGCAAGGTAAAGAAGGGCAAGCACTTCTTCGACGTCATCTTCGCTGCCTCGAACGGCACCATGCCGATCAGCGATAGCTGGTTCGAAAATGCCCGTCAGATCGAGATGAACGGCCATAAAGTGCGCATCATCGCCCCGACCGAGCTCATCTGGTCGAAATGCTTCGTGCAGCTTCGCCATCGTTACGATGGCGGCGACATCGTCCATATGATCCTGCGCGCGCATGACCAGGTCGACTGGGAACGGTTGCTGAACCATATGGAAGTGCATTGGGAAGTGCTTCTGATCCATCTCCTGAACTTCCGCTGGATCTATCCGACCGAGCGCGACAAGGTACCGGACTGGCTGTTGGACGAGTTGCTCGACCGCCTGAAGGCACAGCGCGAGCTACCCCTGCCCCAGATGAAAATCTGCCGCGGCCGCATGTTCAGCCGGGTGGATTTCGAAATCGACGTAAAGGAATGGGGCTTTGCCGACGTGGGCGGTGAAGGCGATCTGCGCGAGGGCGCGGAAGAAGAAATTGCAAAAGGAGGCTCGGCGTGAGCAAGGCACCGGAAAAGGTAAATAAGGAAACCAGCAAGGCTGAACCAAAGAAGGTAACCGGCAAGGCGAAGATTGCCGCCATGGGAGACCTGCACGTGAAGGAACACGGCACGACTTCCTATAAGGACCTTTTCACCGAGATTTCGCAGGCCGCCGACATCCTTGTACTGACCGGAGACCTAACCGACCTCGGCAAGGTCAAGGAAGCTGAACTGCTGGCCGCCGATCTACGGTCCTGCTCCATCCCGATCGTCGGCGTGCTCGGCAATCACGACTACGAATGCGGCTGCGTCGAGGAAGTCACCCACATCCTGAAGGAAGCCGGCGTCCATCTGTTGGAGGGCCAGGCGGTCGAGATCAACGGCGTCGGTTTCGCCGGCGCCAAGGGCTTTGCCGGTGGTTTTGGCCGCCACATGCTCGGTTCCTTCGGCGAACCGGCAATCAAGGCCATGGTGACGGAAAGCGTCGAGGAAACCATGCGGCTCGAAAACGCGCTTCGGCAGGTTCGTTCGGAGCGGGCCATGGTGGTGTTGCACTACGCGCCGATCCGCGAAACAGTGGAAGGTGAGCCGGAGGAAATTTTTCCGTTCCTGGGATCGTCGCGTCTTGCGGAAACCATCGATCGATTCCCCGTCAAGGCAGTCGTCCACGGCCATGCTCACCGTGGCAAATATGAAGGCAAAACCCCCGGCGGGGCGCCTGTCTACAACGTCGCCTCGCATATCGAGAAGCCGACGGGCAAACCGTATGCACTGCTGGAGTTGTAGGCCGCTGCCTAACCAATCATATTTCGCCAAGACGCGGTGATCGCATCAACAATCGTGTCGTAATTCACGACGCCATAAGCGGCGCGGCGCCGCATGCTGATGTCACTGATTGACGACCTAGCCAATCGCGGCAGCCTAGTCCAGCCTACCGCATCCGATTGGGCTGGATGGTTTCGTCCTTACTCCTGTTCCAGCAACTGGCCAGGGCGCACGAACTCATCGCCGGACTTGACGTTCCAGACGTGCAGGATGCCACCGGGCGGGAATGCCAAGCCGACGATGTTGGCGCGTTGAAAGTCGTCTTCTTTTGCCGGGTCCAAAACCTTCAGATTGACCACCGGCACATCATCAACGGTGCTGATCTCCTTGTAATCATATTCGACGCGGGCTCCATAACAGGTGATTTCGCCGCCTTCGATGATCAGTTCGCTGGACGGATCATCAGCAGCAACCCAGCGCCCCTGCATCACCTCCGGCAACGGAGCCTGACGCGTCGCATGTCCCACAGATGCCGCCATCGTCTCTTTCCTCGGTCCACTGATCAGCGGGACAAAGACATATACCATTTAGAGATGCAACACCTGCCCGACGGCGCTCCAGTCTAGAGTGTCGCCTTGCACCTCAATAAGCCGGCGGGCAGGCCTCTTCTTGAGGTGCGGTAACGTACCAAACCGACTACATCGACGGCAGATCGAGTCCGTTCGGAAGTGATATCCAAATGACCGTTTGCGGTTCTGGAGAGTGACGTGACAAATGTCCCTTGCCGTGCGTGTCTTCAACCAGCACAAAGCTGCCAGCCTGAACGTAACGCACGTCTCCATCACTCGTCTCGTATTCAACCGAGCCATTCAGCCTGACAGTAAGCACGGGTTCCGGCACCGTGTGCCAGGCAACCTCTCGCATGCCAGCCGGAATGTGAGTTAAACGGACGCGGGAAGCCAGATAACTGGCGGTGACGTCAAACGGCGCAGCATCAGGGTGTACCGACCTCTTGGTCGTCGGCAATTCAATTTCGCCAAAATGCGACTCACCGTCTGGAGTGGCGTAGATGCGCAGGCATTTCATCAGCCGTCTCCCGGCTCGGAGAGAGCTGGATCGCGCCTGCATGTCGACAACGACAATTGGCGAGATGAATAAATCTGGGTGATGCCGCCATCCTTGCTGGTCGAGACATTCATGCAGAAGCATGCATAACCATGGCTGTAATTCATGCGGACATATTCGCCCTCGGCCATATCCCTGATCTTGTCCATGCCCTTGGCCGAATACCCGCCTTGAACCATGATGGTCCATTCGTTCTCCGCATCGACCAGGGTCCAGTTCCGGGGTGTCGGATTGATCAGCCAGCCGCAACGGTTTTCGGCAAGAACCGTTGTCGGTATCGTCGCCAATACAAGCCCTGTGGCAATCCACCGCTTCATCGATGCCTCCATGAAAAACGCCAGTATGCCGCGGGGTCGCCGCTTGTCTATATCGCGTCGCAATTCGACGTCTGAGACCGGGTTGGCTCATACATGCAACGCATGCCCCAGCGCCTTCATCGCCGCCTCCGCAAACCCTTCCGATTGCGTCGGATGCGCATGGATCGTCCCGGCAATGTCCTCCAGCCGCGCGCCCATCTCGACCGCCAGCGTGAAGGCGGCGGAGAGCTCCGACACCCCTGCCCCGACCGCCTGGATTCCAAGCACCAGATGATTGTCCGCCCGTGCCACGACGCGCACGAACCCCTCTTCCGATGATAGCGTCATCGCCCGCCCGTTTGCGGCAAACGGAAACTGACCGATCTTGACCTCGCGCCCACCCGCCCGCGCCTCGTCCGGCGACAATCCCACCGAGACGATTTCCGGATCGGTGAAGCACACGGCCGGTATCGCCCGCTTGTCCCAGGAGCGGCGCTTGCCGGAAACGATCTCGGCCACCATCTCGCCCTGCGCCATAGCCCTGTGCGCCAGCATTGGTTCGCCTGTGACGTCGCCGATCGCGTATATGCCGCGCATGGAGGTGCGGCATTGTTCATCGATCCTGAGGAAACGACCGACCATGTCGAGTTCCAGTTCCTCGCGGCCCCAGCCCTCCGTCAACGGCTTGCGGCCGATGGTCACCAGCACCTTGTCGGCGGCGATGCGCTTTTCCTCGCCTTCGCCGGTTTCCGCCAGCAGGGCGTCGCCGTTGGAGGACATGCCTTTGACCTTGGTCCCGAGCAGAACTTCGATGCCGAGTGCGGCAAGCCGCTTGGAAACCGGCTGCGTCAGCGACGTATCGTAGAGCGGAAGGATGCGATCGAGCGCTTCGACGATCGTCACCTTGGAACCGAGCTTGGCGAAGGCCATGCCGAGTTCGAGGCCGATATAACCCGCGCCCACGACAGCCAACTTTTGCGGCACCTCGGAAAGCGATAGCGCCCCCGTCGACGAAATCACCTTGCCGCCGAACGGCAGCGCCGGCAGATCGACCGGCACTGAGCCGGTGGCGATGACGATGTTTTCCGCGCGGATGATCTGTTCGCCGGTCTCGGTCTCCACCGCCACCGTCTTGCCATCGCGGAATTTTGCCCGACCAACGACGATTTTCACGCCGGCCTTCTTAAGCAGGCCCGAGACGCCATTGGTCAGCCGACCGGTAATGCCGTCCTTCCAGGCCATGTTTTTGGCGAGATCGATCTTCGGGTTTTCGGCACGAATGCCCATGGCATTCTTGCCCGCCGCCATCGCCACCGTTTTGTGAAAATCGTCCGCCGCATGGATCAGCGCCTTGGACGGGATACAGCCGATATTGAGGCAGGTGCCGCCGGGCTTCGCCATTTCGACGATGACCGTATCCACCCCCAGCTGGCCGGCCCGGATGGCGCAGATATAGCCCCCCGGACCGGCCCCGATGACGAGAAGTTTGCAGGTGATCTCTTTCATTGTTTTTCTTTCACCTCACTCGTCTACGAATATCAGCGCCGGCGTTTCCAAGAGCGACTTCAGCCGCTGCACGAAAGTCGCCGCATCCCAGCCATCGATCACCCGGTGGTCGAAGCTGGAAGACAGGTTCATCATCTTGCGCGGCACGAACTGCGTGCCGTCCCAATGCGGCCGGATCGCCATCTTGTTGACGCCGATGATCGCCACTTCCGGATGGTTGATGACCGGCGTCGAGACGATGCCGCCCATAGCGCCGAGCGATGAAATGGTTATCGTCGATCCGGAAAGCTCCTCCCGCTGGGCTGTGCCGCTCTTCGCAGCATCGGAAAGCCGAGCCACCTCGCGGGCGCAGTCGAAAATATCGCGCGCCTCAGCGTGCTTCACTACGGGCACGACCAGCCCCGAAGGCGTCTGTGCCGCAATGCCGATATGCACGCCGCCGAACTGACGGATGATACCTGCTTCGTCGTCATAGATCGCATTGATGCCCGGCTGCTCGGCGATCGCCTTCACTATGGCTCGCATCAGAAAGGGCAGGATGGTGAGCTTCGGGCGACCGGGTTTTTGCGTGCCGTTCATGCGGCCACGCAACTCTTCCAGCGCGGTCATGTCCACTTCCTCCACATAAGTGATGTGGGGGATGCGCGACTTGGCAAGCGCCATCTTCTCGGCGATCCGGCGGCGAAGGCCGACGACCTTGACCTCGTTGACGCTTTTGTTCGGCTGCAAGCCTGCTACGACCGCCCCACCGCTATCGCGGCTCAGGAAGGTATCGAGGTCCTCATGGGTAATGCGGCCCGCCGGGCCTGAGCCAGACACCTGCCGCAGATCGATGCCGGCATCTTTGGCGCGAAGACGTACGGCGGGCGTCGCAAGCGGCTTTTCACCTTCCGCACGCGGCACGCCTTGCCCTGTAACACTGCCTCTGCCGGAACCGGACGTGGCAGCAGATTTTGCCGGGGCCGCCTGTGCCGCCGTGCTCTGGACTGGTTCCGGCTTCGACCGCTCGGCAACCGGTTCGGATTGCCCTTTAACTTCAGGGGAAGAGGACGGGACGGATTGTGATGCCGAAGCCTGCGGCGGCACCTCGACATGCGGCTCCGCCTCGCTTTCTCCGTCCTCGCCCGCGACCCTGATCTTCAGGATCACGGTTCCCGTCGCGATCACGTCGCCGATCTCGCCATGCCGGAAGGTCACTTCGCCTTCCACCGGCGAAGGAATTTCGACCGTCGCCTTGCCGGTCATCACGGCGGCGAGCACCATGTCTTCCCGCACGATATCGCCGACCTTCACATGCCATTCGACAAGTTCGGC
This sequence comes from Neorhizobium populisoli, assembly GCF_019430945.1. Classification (GTDB taxonomy): domain Bacteria; phylum Pseudomonadota; class Alphaproteobacteria; order Rhizobiales; family Rhizobiaceae; genus Neorhizobium; species Neorhizobium populisoli. Next base: position 118,892 of record NZ_JAHYCB010000003.1, read on the forward strand.
CTCAGCAACACCTTCGCCGACATCCGGCAGCTTGATGATCTTTTCGCCCATCTCAAGCCTCCATCATTTCGCGCAATGCCCGGCCGACACGCGCCGGTCCCGGGAAATAATCCCATTCCTGCGCATGCGGATAAGGCGTGTCCCAGCCGGCAACCCGCACGATCGGCGCCTCGAGGTGGTAGAAACAATGCTCCTGCACCAGCGCCGCCAGTTCCGCTCCGAAACCGGATGTCAGCGTCGCCTCATGCACCACCATGCAGCGCCCGGTTTTCTTCACCGAGGCAACGATCGTCTCCAGATCGAGCGGAAGAAGCGTGCGAAGGTCGATCACCTCGGCATCGATGCCCGTCTCCTCCGCCGTGGCTTCCGCCACATGCACCATCGTGCCATAGGCCAGCACCGTCACCGCCGAACCCGGCCGACGCACGACCGCCTTGCCTAATGGCACGGTGAAATATTCCGCCGGAACTTCGCCGAGCGGATGCGCGGCCCAAGACGTCACCGGCTTGTCATGGTGTCCGTCGAACGGCCCATTATAAAGCCGCTTCGGCTCCAGGAAGATCACCGGGTCCGGGTTCTCGATCGAGGCTATTAGCAAGCCCTTGGCATCATAAGGATTGGACGGCACCACGACCTGCAGCCCGCAGACATGGGTGAACAGCGCCTCAGGGCTCTGGCTATGCGTCTGCCCGCCGAAAATCCCGCCGCCGGTCGGCATGCGGATCGTCACCGGGCAGGTGAAATCGCCATTCGAGCGGTAACGCAGCCGCGCCGCTTCCTGGGTCAGCTGGTCATAGGCCGGATACATGTAATCGGCGAACTGGATTTCGACGCAGGGTTTCAGCCCATAGGCCGCCATGCCGATCGCAGCACCGACAATGCCGGATTCGTTGATCGGCACATCGAAACAGCGCGTCTTTCCGTATTTCTGCTGCAGGCCTTGTGTGGAGCGGAAAACGCCACCGAAATAACCGACATCTTCGCCGAACACGACCACGTCGTCGTCATGCTCCATGGAAACGTCCATGGCACTGCGGATCGCCTCGATCATCGTCATGCGTGGCATGGGGAGGCCTCCTTGCGAATAGAACGAGCTTCGCGGATGGGATTCGGTCGGTGCGGCGAACTCCCAATAATCTCCCCCCTTGAGGGGGAGATGTCGCCGAAGGCGACAGAGGGGGGTGGCGAGGGTTCAGCAAACGCAGCGGCCGAATATGTGGGAGCATTACCCCCCTCTGCCCTGCCGGGCATCTCCCCCTCAAGGGGGGAGATCGGCAGGAGGCGCGACCTGTCGTTCCAATCAGCCATAGTAGGTGCGGACGAGGCGTGCATATTGATCATCTCCATCCGCTCAAACCCCCGCCTGCTGCCGCTGCCGCTTCAGATGCGGCGGCATCTCCGCATAGACGCCCTCAAACATATCCCGCATCGAAGGCCGCCCGCCGGAATGCAGCGTGCCGTGCTTCTCCGCCTCCTTCTGGGCAGCGACGACGGTATCGCGGATTTCCGCCTCCATCTGTACATGCCGCTCCTCGCTCCAGGCACCGACCTGAATGAGGTGGTTCTTCAACCGGATGACCGGATCGCCAAGAGGCCAAGCCTCCGACTCCTCCTTCGGCCGATAGGCGGAAGGATCATCGGAGGTCGAATGCGCCCCCACGCGATAGGTGACATATTCGATCAGCGTCGGCCCGATATTGCGCCGCGCCCGCTCCGCCGCCCATTTGGCGACCGCATGCACGGCGAGATAGTCGTTGCCATCCACGCGCAATGACGGCAGGCCGAAGCCGAGACCCCGCGCCGCGAACGTACCGGAGCCGCCGCGGGCAATCCCCTGGAAGGTCGAAATGGCCCATTGATTGTTGACGACGTTGAGGATGACCGGCGCCCGGTAGGTCGAGGCGAACACCAGCGCCGCATGGAAATCCGACTCCGCCGTCGCGCCGTCGCCGATCCAGCCGGCAGCTATCTTGGTATCGTTCTTGATGGCGGATGCCATCGCCCAGCCAACAGCCTGAATATATTGTGTGGCGAGATTGCCCGAGATCGTGAAGAAGCCGTATTCCTTGGAGGAGTAGAGAACCGGCAGCTGCCGGCCCTTCAGCGGGTCGGCATCGTTGGAATAGATCTCGTTCATCATATCGACCATCGGATATCCGCCGGCGATCAACAGGCCCGCCTGCCGATAGGTCGGAAAGTTCATGTCGCCCTGCACAAGCGCTTTGCGGAAGGCGCAGGAGACCGCCTCCTCACCAAGATGCTGCATGTAGAACGAGGTCTTGCCCTGCCGCTGTGCCATCAGCATGCGCTGGTCGAAGACGCGCAGCAACATCATGTGCCGCAGGCCTTCCATCAGCTCGTCATTGGTCAGCGACCCGGCCCAGGGGCCGACCGCCTCGCCTTGCCTGTTCAGGACGCGGATGATCGAGAAGGCGAGATCGCGCATCTGTTCCGGATCTTCATCCACTTCCGGTCGGCGCACCGAACCCGCTTCGGGGATCGTCACATTGGAAAAATCCGGCTTGCCGCCGGGCCGTACTTCCGGCTCCGGCACATGCAGGCTAAGTCGTCCCGTTATATTGTCCGTCATCCGTTTCTCCTCCCAAAGAACCGAGAATTTTGCGCCTCAACGCGGAGCCATGCGCAACGCCCCGTCGAGGCGGATCACTTCGCCGTTCAGCATCGGGTTTTCGATGATGTCGCGCACCAGCCGCGCATATTCCGCCGGGCGTCCCAGCCTCGGCGGAAACGGTACGGACTTGCCGAGCGAAGCACGCACCTCGTCGGAAAAACCCGCCATCATCGGCGTTTCGAAAATACCGGGCGCGATCGTCATCATGCGAATGCCGTCGCGCGCCAGTTCGCGGGCGATCGGCAACGTCATGCCGGCAACAGCCGCTTTCGAGGCGGAATAGGCCGCCTGCCCGATCTGTCCGTCGAATGCCGCGACCGATGCGGTGGCGACCAGCACGCCGCGCTCGCCCTCCTCGTTCGGCTCGGTTTTCGCAATCGCCTGCGCCGCAAGCCGGATCACATTGAACGTGCCGATCGTGTTGATCTCCAGCGCACGGGTAAAACTTTCGAGCGCATGCACACCCTGCTTGCCGAGCACCTTTTCCGAAGGCGCGATACCGGCGCAGCAGACCGCACCGCGGATCGGCCCATTGGTGGCTTCCGCCTTGGCAACCGCCTGCTCGACAGCCTCGCCGCTACGCACATCCGTCTTCACGAAAATCGCGCCAAGCTCTTCAGCCCGTGCCGGCCCGTTCTTTTCATCGAGGTCGAGCAGAGCGACCTTACCGCCCGCTTGGACAAGCATTTTAGCCGTCGCGAGCCCAAGGCCGGAGGCTGCGCCGGTGACGAGAAAATTTCCGCCTTCGATCCGCATCCCGCTCCTCCTCAGTTCGCCAGCCCGCGGGCGATGATGATCTTCTGGATATCGGACGTGCCCTCGTAGATCTGGCAGACCCGCACATCGCGATAGATGCGTTCGACCGGGAAATCGGAAATATAGCCGTAGCCGCCGAGCGTCTGGATCGCCGCGGAGCAGACCTTTTCGGCCATCTCTGAGGCGAACAGTTTTGCCATGCAGGCTTCGTCGAGGCATGGCTCACCGCGATCCTTCAGCCGTGCCGCATGCAGAACAAGCTGCCGCGCCGCCTCGATCTGCGTCTTGGCATCGGCCAGCCGGAAGGCGATCGCCTGATGGTCCAGCAGGATCTTCCCAAAGGTCTTTCGCTCCTTGGCATAGGTCAGCGCCACGTCGAACGCTGCCTGCGCCATGCCGACGCATTGCGCAGCAATGCCGATGCGGCCGGCTTCGAGACCCGACAGCGCGATCTTCAGCCCCGCCCCTTCCGCGCCGATGCGCTGGCTTTCAGGAATGCGCAGATTGTCGAACATCAATGCCGCAGTGTCGGACGCCTTCTGCCCGAGCTTGTCCTCGATCTTAGAGATGGAGAAACCCGGAACATCGGTGGAGGTCACGAAAGCGGAAATGCCGCGTTTACCGGCGGAAGGATCGGTGACGGCAAAGATGATTACCGTCCCGGCGATCTTGCCGGACGTAATGAACATCTTCGAGCCGTTGATAAGGTAATCGCTACCGTCCTTCGTCGCCCGCGTACGGATCGCAGCCGCATCGGAACCGGTATCGGCTTCCGTCAGCGCAAACGCGCCGATATGCCGGCCTTCCGCGAGCGGCCGCAGAAAAATTTCCTTCTGGGCATCGGACGCATGCGCATCGATGAGCGAGCAGACGGGGGAATTGTGGACGCTGACCAGCGTCGAGACGGCGCCGTCACCGGCAGCGATTTCCATCAGCGCACAGGCATAAGCTACGTAGGAACAGCCGACGCCGCCCCATTCTTCGGCTGTGCGCATCCCGAGAAAACCGAGTTCGCCGAGTTGGCGCAGCACGTCCGGCTCGATCGCATGCGCCTTTTCGCGCGCAGCCGCACCGGGTTTCAAAACCTCGCGGGAAAACTCAGCGGCGGTGGAGCGGATGAGCTCCTCCTCATCTGTCAGCATGCAATGATCTCCTCCTCGAAACCGTATGCATGACAACTAATCTAGGGCCGGATCAGCCGGCGGGCCACTCCCGCGAACTTGTTATTTATTGCGAGTTCCAGCAATTTTATTTCGTCGCAGCGGCACCATGGAACCACAATGCGATTTGATCGTTTGCCGGGCTCTTTCAGCAGGAACAGATGAGCATATGTCGGATTTGAGCGCCGCCGCCGAGTTTCGTGTCTATCCAAAATCATGGGGGGCCGAATATGTTGCGGCCGGCGAGGTCCGGTTCCGGCTCTGGGCGCCCGGGCAGGAAACCGTTACGCTCCGCCTCGACGGCAAAGATGCCGAAATGACCCGCAGTGATGACGGCTGGTTCGAACTGCTGGCGACAGGCGTCTCGCCCGGCGCGGAATACAATTACGTGCTCGCAAACGGCATGGTCGTACCGGACCCTGCGTCCCGCGCCCAGAAGGCCGATGTGAACGGCCCTTCCCTTGTCATCGACCCGACCAGCTACGACTGGCAACACCCCGACTGGCAGGGCCGGCCATGGGAGGAGACGGTCGTTTATGAACTGCATATCGGCACCTTCACCCCGGAGGGTACATTTCGCGCGGCGATCGAAAAGTTGCCCTATCTGGCCGACCTTGGCATCACCATGATCGAGGTCCTGCCGCTCGCCCAGTTCGGCGGCAAGCGCGGCTGGGGTTATGACGGCGTGCTGCTTTACGCCCCTCATTCGGCCTATGGCGCGCCGGAGGATTTCAAGGCCTTCGTCGATGCTGCCCACGGGCTCGGCCTCTCCGTCGTGCTCGATATTGTGCTTAACCATTTTGGCCCGGAAGGAAACTACCTGCCACTGCTGGCGCCCGATTTCTTCCACAAGGAACGCATGACACCCTGGGGTGCCGGCATTGCCTATGACGTCGATCCGGTTCGGCGCTATATCAGCGAATGCGCGCTCTACTGGCTGGAGGAATTCCAGCTCGACGGCCTGCGCTTCGATGCCATCGACCAGATCGAGGATAGTTCGGAACAGCATGTCCTCGAAGAGATCGCCAGGCGCATCCGCACCGAGATCACCGACCGGCCGATCCACCTGACCACAGAGGACGCCCGCAACATCACCTTCCTGCATCCGCGCAATGGGGATGGCTCGGCGCCGCTCTTCACCGCCGAATGGAACGACGACCTCCACAATGCCGTGCATGTTTTCGCGACCGGTGAAACACATGCCTATTACAAGGACTTCGCCAAAAACCCTGAGAAACTGGTCGCTCGTGTGCTGGCCGAAGGGTTTGCCTATCAGGGCGAGGTCTCGCCTCAGACAGGCGAAAAACGCGGTGTCAAAAGCACCGGCCAGCCGCCCGTCGCTTTCGTCGACTTCATCCAGAACCATGATCAGGTGGGCAACCGGGCACAGGGCGAACGGCTGATCTCACTTGCCGGCGCCGATCGCACCAAGGCCCTGCTCGCCACGCTGCTTCTGTCGCCACATATCCCGCTGATGTTCATGGGCGAGGAATATGGCGAGACCAATCCCTTCCTGTTCTTCACCGATTTTCTCGGTGATCTTGCCAAGGCCGTGCGCGAAGGCCGGGCCCGGGAGTTTCAGGGCCATGCAGGTCACGAGGGCGAAAGCGTACCCGATCCGAATGCAAAGAAGACCTTCGAAGTCTCCACGCTTGATTGGCAAAAGCCGGACTCGAAAGATGGCAAGGACTGGCTGAAATTCACGAAGGACCTGCTGGCGCTCCGTCAAAAGCATATCGTCCCGCTACTCGCCACTGCCGGCGGCGAAAGCGGCAAGGTGGTGAAAACGGATAAGGGCTTCCTCGCCGTCTCCTGGACCTTTCCGAAAGGCCGGCTCTCGCTGGCCCTCAACATCGGCGAAAAACCACAGCCCCTTCCCGATGCGCCCGGCGAGACTATCTTCGCCTGGCCTGAAAAGACACATGACCTCCCGCCGAACTCCACCGTTGTCCGCCTCGAAGTTTCCGGAAGGCCCGCATGAACATCCCGACCGCCACCTATCGCATCCAGTTCCGCAATGGCATGACCTTCGACCGCGCCGCGGAGCTGGTGCCCTATCTGAAACGTCTCGGCATCAGCCACCTCTATGCCTCGCCGATCTTCACCGCCACGACCGGCTCCACCCACGGCTATGACGTGACAGATGCCAACGAGATCGAACCGTCGATCGGCGGTCGCGAAGGTTTCGAGCGCATGGCCAGAACGCTCAAGGCTGCCGGGCTTGGCCTGATCCTCGATATCGTGCCGAACCACATGGCGGCATCACTGGAAAACCTGTGGTGGCGCGATGTCGTCGAACACGGCGAACAGAGCCGCTACGCCCGCCATTTCGATATCGACTGGTCGCGCAAGCTGACGCTCCCGTTTCTTGGCGACACGTTCGAGACGGTATTGGGGGCCGGCGAGATTTCGTTGAAGCCCGATCCGAAAACCGGCAGACCGGCGTTCGCCTATTACGAAACCTTCTATCCGCTCAATCCGGAGACCTATTCGGGCCGAGAAGCCGAAGTCCTCAAACTTGCGGACAAGGCAGCGATAGCCAAACTGCACGAACAGCAGCACTACCGGCTGATGTCCTGGCGGGATGCGCCGCGCGACCTCTCCTATCGCCGCTTCTTCGAGATCACCGGCCTTGCTGGTATCCGCGTCGAGGATGGAGCGGTGTTCGACGACACGCATAAGCTCATCCTCGAACTCGTGCATTCCGGCGCTGTGGACGGCTTGCGCGTCGACCATGTCGACGGCCTTGCAGATCCGAAAGCCTATCTGGAGCAACTGCGCCGTGAGGCCGGACCGGACTGCTACATCACCGTGGAAAAGATCCTCGGCGAAGGAGAACATATCCCGGCCGACTGGCCGATCTCCGGCACCACCGGCTACGAATTCATTTCCGCCGTCAGCGACGCATTGGTGGATGGTGAGAAACTGGATGAACTGCGCGCCGCATACGATACGGTCGCCGGCCAGCCGATCGATATGGAAACCGAGCTGCGCGCGGCAAAATTGCTGATGGCGGACAAGAACTTCGCCGGCGAAGTTGCAACACTGCTGAAACTCGCGCGGCAGATCGGCCAGACGGAAGATCGCGATTCGGCTTTGCCGGAAGATGCGCTGAAAGCGGCCCTGCGCGAATTGCTTATCGGCTTTCCGGTCTATCGGACATACGGCACCCGCCAGGGCCTGCCGCCGGAGGGCCGACAAATGCTCGCTGCCGTTCTGGAAAAAATCCGTCGAGGGCCGAATTCACCGGATGAACCGGCGCTCGCATTTTTCGAGCGCATTCTGACCGGCGATGTGGAATCCTCCGTTGCCGCCACGGCGGCCGTCTTCCTCACCCGTTTCCAGCAGCTGACCGGTCCGTTGATGGCGAAATCGGTCGAGGACACCCTGTTCTTCCGCCAACACATGGCGCTGGCGCTGAACGAAGTCGGCGCCGAACCGCTGCCACGCGCCTTTTCGCTCGATCGCTTCCATCAGGAAATGCAAACCCGCCTGGAGCGCCAGCCCGATGCGCTTTCCGGCACATCGACCCACGACACCAAGCGTGGAGAGGATGCCCGTGCGCGCCTCTATGCCATAACCGAAGCTCCGGAAATCTGGAGCGACGCGGTCAGCCGGTGGCGGGCGGTGAACAGAAGCGCGGTAAACATCCTGGATGACGGCCCCGCACCCGAGCCGGCGGTCGAGTGGATGCTCTACCAAGCCTTGGCGGGCGTCTGGCCCGTCGACCTTCACTCGGAAGACCGGGAAGGCCTGAAAGCGCTCGAAGAGCGGTTTATCGCCTATGTCGAAAAGGCATTGCGGGAAGCAAAGCTGCGCACCAATTGGGGCGATAGCAACGAAGCGTATGAACAGGCCGTCATCGCTTACGCCCGCCACATGCTATCTGCCGACAATCAGGCATTCCTTGCCGATTTCGCTGATACGCTCCGTCCCTTGGCCCGAGCGGGCCTCGTCAATGGCATCACCCAGACGATCATCAAGCTCACCGCCCCCGGCGTGCCTGATATCTACCAGGGCAGCGAAGGTCTCGACTTCAGCCTCGTCGACCCTGACAATCGCCGGGAGCCGGATTTCGGCACGCTGCAGAAGCGCTTGCTGGAAAAGCAGACGCTTGCCTCCGGCGAAGAGGAAGAATGGCAGAGCGGCCGCCTGAAGCAGCACGTTATCGCCACTCTGCTGCGCCTGCGCCAGGAAGCGCCGACCTTGTTCCGAAAGGGTGATTATCTTCCGCTTTCCATTGCTGGCAAACGCGCCGGCAATATTGTCGCTTATGCGCGGGCGATGGAGGATGACGAGGCCCTGGTCGTGGTGGCGCCGCGCCTTGTCTTCAGCGCGTTGCATGCCGGCCTTGCCCCTTCCCGGCAGGAGCGCTGGGCCGAGACGGAGATCATCCTGCCGCCACGCCTCGCCAATCGCCGCTACAAGGACATCTGCACGGGAAAGGTGATCGACCCGAAGGAGCGGATTGCCGTCAACTGGGTGTTCAACGAACACCCCTTCGCCCTGCTTCTCGCGGAGTGATCCGAGCTTCCTGCCAACCTCAAAACAAAGGCGCCGCTTCCATCCGGAGCGGCGCCTTTTGATTCTCTGCCGGAAGTTTAAGTTCCGAGCTTTTTATAAATGAAATCAAGCGAATCCGACGAGATTCAGAACGGCGATGACGATAACGACTGCGCCGACCAACCAAACGATGCTGTTCATGACGTTCTCCTTGTAATGTCGTAAATTTGAACGGCGGGAGGCCCGAAAAGTTCCGGGAAAATTAGCTCTGGAACAAACAACGCGCGGCTGTGTTGACCCACATCGCGCCGAGGCCTGTCCGAAGGATGGCAGCCGAGGTCTTGTCTCAAGGGGGAAGCCATGAACACCGCCAATCCGCAGCTTGAAGGCCTTTATCTCGCCGTCGCCGCCATCAATCGGCTTCTGGTAGAAAAGGATGTCCTTTCGCATCAGGAAATCCAGGATGCCTTGCAGGCGACCGAACGCACGGTGCTCGCCGACAACAAACCGCTCAGCGTTTCCAGCTCCCACCAGAAAGCGGTCGCCTTTCCGATCCGGCTCCTGCTGCTCGCCAACGAGGCGCATCAGGAAGGCGCGAAATTCTGTTTCGAGGATCTCGCCCGCGAGGTCGGCCGGCGTACCTGACGATTTTCTTCGTGCAGACAAGAACGGCGGCATACGCAGATGCCGCCGCTGTTCTCGTTTGGGAGGAGGAAGTCTGGGGTAAGATCCTCGATATCTCTAAAGGCGTAAGCTTAGAGGATCGGTTTGCCGCCGGTGACGGCGATCGTCGTGCCGGACACATAACTCGACAGCGGATCGGCCAGCATGACATAGGCCGTCGCCAGTTCTGCCGGCTGGCCGGGCCGTTTCATCGGCACCTGATTGCCGAAATTTTTCACCCGGTCCTCTGTCATGGTCGAGGGAATGAGCGGTGTCCAGATCGGTCCCGGCGCCACCGCATTGGCGCGAATATCCTTTTCGGCGAGAAGCTGCGCCAGCCCGGCGGTGAAATTCTGAATCGCGCCCTTGGTCGTCGCATAGGCAAGCAGCGTCGGGTTCGGACTGTCGGAATTGATCGAGGCCGTGTTGATGATCGCGCCACCCGGCTTCATGTGCGGCACGGCCGCCTTGGTCAGATAGAACATGGCATGGATATTGACCTCGAATGTCAGCTGCCATTCCTCGTCGGTAATGTCCTCAATCGACGAAAACGTCGCCTGATGGGCTGCATTGTTGACGAGAATATCGATGCCACCGAACTCTTTCACTGCCCGCTCGATGATCGCCCGACAATGCGCCGGTGTCTTGATGTCACCCGGCACCAGCACGGCCTTGCGCCCTGCTTCCTCCACCAGCCGCTTCGTATCCTCGGCATCCTCGTCTTCATCGAGATAGGAGATCAATACATCCGCGCCTTCTCGCGCATAGGCGATGGCCACTGCCCGGCCGATTCCACTATCGCCGCCGGTGATGACGGCGTGTTTTCCGGCAAGCCGGCCTGAACCGCGATAGGATTGCTCCCCATGATCCGGCACGGGATCCATCAGGCCGGTAAAGCCCGGCATCGGCTGCTGCTGTTCGGGAAAAGGCGGAGCGGGGTACTGAGCCACGGAAACGTCCTTTATTCGTTGGGAATTCACACTCCCAACTGAACGAGTCCGCGGATGTTCCGCAGAAGGCTCCACAACTTGAAAAAGAATAGTGCGTGGAAGGCGCGCCGGCGAGTTCAGGGATCGTCTTTTGACGCTCTGTCCAGCTTTCCGACGCCGGCCTTGTGCACATATTGGCTCGCCACCATCCAGCCCTTCAGCGGCCGCATGGGCAAAAGGCAGGTAATCAGCAGGAACGGCAGCGAGATCAGCAGATGCACCCAGAACGGCGGCTGGAAACTCGTCTCCATCCACACTGCCAGCGCGATGCCGGGAATGCACCCGAAAACCATGATGAAGAAAGCCGGACCGTCGCCCGGATCGGCAAAGGAATAATCAAGCCCGCAGGCTTCGCATCGCGGTCTTAGCGTCAGGAATCCGCTGAACAGCTTGCCTTGGCCACAACGCGGGCAGCGGCAGCGCAGTCCCGTGCTGGTGGGGGGAAGCGGCGCCCAATCGGAATCCTGTGACATTTCCGTCTGCCTCTGCTGGCGTGGCCGGTCTCTTGCCGGTCTCTGGGTTGTGCATGGTTGCCAATCAACGGTTGGAAACCTTAGATTCGGTCTATGTCAGTTACTCGGAAATGCATAGTCTACGGTTGATCGAATCTCCCGGCCTACCCAAGGAAATCCCGATGACTCGCGCATTTTCCGGCCTCGGCATCCGCCATGCTGGCCATTTCACCCGGCTGAAATGGCATCGTTTGCGGCGCAGCTTCAACGACCCGCTTTTTTCCGCTGAAGTCATGGCGGAAGGTTTCCGCCTCGGCGCATCGACCGAACTCGATCTCCGCGTCCGGAGCGATGGCGGTTTTGTCGTCCTGCACGATGAAGAACTTGAGGGCGAAACCAATGGTCATGGCCTGATACGCCAAGCCGCGGCGGATGATATCCGTCCGCTGCGACTGACAGCCGGAGGCCACCATCCAATCCTCAGCGAGGATCTCGCTTCGCTGCTTCAGACCGCGCATCCGGAGGCCCTGCTGCAGTTCGACATGAAGGACGAGCTGGCGGTGATCGGCGAACGTGGCATGGCGCATCTGACCGAATATTTCGCCGGTGCCGGCTCCTCGATCATCATCAGCGGCCACGATCTCGATCTCATCCTCGCCGTGAAGGAACAGCTGCCGAGCCTGAAGCGCGGTATCGACCCGACCGACAAGCTGATTGAAATCTATCGCGAAAACGGCCTCAAGGCAGTCGAAGAAGACCTTCGCGCCGACCTCGCGGGACGGACTGAACCGGACACGATCTACCTTGCCTGGCCGCTTATCCTGCGCGCCGCCGCAGAAGGCCTCGACCTGATCGGCCTCTGTCGCGACGCCGGCAAGCTGGTGGATGCCTGGACCTTCAACCTCCAGAGCCCGGACGAGGGGTTCGATGCCGATGAGGCGAAACACTTCACGGCACTGATGGGATTGAAGCCGGACCAGATCACCACCGACGAGCCGATCGCCACGGAGCGGGCCTGGGCGGCGATTGACGGATAAACCCGTTCAGCGATTGCAGAACGGTGCGCGGCAGACACGCCGGCTGACCAGCTTGAGGCTGCGATCCGGCTCGATCAGATATGTCTCAAAGACGCGGTTGCCGGCCTGATCGTAGAATTCGTGATCGACGGGGCTGCCGACCGGCGCTTTGCGTGTCGGGTTTCTGGGCTGCCCGCCATAGGTAATGCTGCCGGGAATCGGGCGTATGCCAGGCCCATACTGATAGCTGGGTTCGATCGGCTCGCTGCTGACGCTGCAGCCTGCCAGCAATCCTGCAAGTGCACCGATGAAAACGATCTGTCGCATGGGCTGATCCCGCCTCTTTCTCGCAATGAGCCGTTCGGCTTAACTCGGAGTTGGCGCCGAAGTTCCGTGAGCCCTAGCATCGATAAATCGTCTATTCATCGAAAAAATATCCGCTACACATTTGATCCGCTGTTTTTGAATGAGGGAGATTGATTGCCGTGACGAAATCCTACGGAGCCATGTCGATTGCCGAGCTGTCGGTGCTGATCCAGACCGGCGCGGTCGATCCGGTCGAGGTTACAGAGCAGGTTTTCGCCGGAATCAAGGCCTGGCCCGACAAGGCCGTCTTCATCACCCTCCTGGAGGAACGCGCACTCACCGAAGCAAGGGCCTCCTCCAAGCGTATCAAGGAAGGCCGCTCGCTCGGCCCGCTCGACGGCATTCCAATCGCCTGGAAGGACCTGTTCGACATCCAGGGCCTGCCGACCACCGCAGGTTCGAAAGTGCTGAAGACCGCGGCCCCTGCAGCAAAGGACGCCGCTGTCGTCGACCTTCTGAAACAGGCCGGCATGATCGCCATCGGCCGCACGAACATGAGCGAGTTCGCCTTTTCCGGCATCGGCATCAACCCGCATTACGGCACGCCACATAATCCGCGCGGAAAGGACGCGCCGCGTATTCCGGGCGGCTCCTCCTCCGGTGCGGGCGTTGCGGTCGGCGCGGGCCTTGTGCCCGTCGCCATGGGCACCGATACCGGCGGCTCGATCCGCATCCCGTCGGCGCTGAACGGCACTGTCGGCTACAAGGCCACCCGCGGCCGCTATGCGATGGACGGCGTCTATCCGCTGGCGAAAAGCCTCGATTCGCTCGGTCCCCTCTGCCGCACCGTTCAGGATGCGGTCTGGATCGACGCCGCCATGCGCGGCCTTGGCGTGCCCTCCACGGCGCGCAAGCCGATCCGGCCCCTCGATATCGTCATCCCCATCAACGGCGTCTTCGATGGCGCCGAGCCGGGCGTGGTCGCTGCCTTCGAGGCGACGGTCGAGCGCCTCCAGAAGGCCGGCTGCACCGTGACCCGTCTTGCCTTCCCAGCCTTCGACGAACTGCCGCAGCTGATGGCGAAATACGGACCGATGGTGACAGCCGAAGCCTTTGCGCTCCACCGCGAAAAGCTGGCCGGCCCCGAAGCCGCCGATATCGATCATCGCGTCGTCGCCCGCACCCGCCTTGGCGAGAGAACATCGACTGCCGATTATATCGCCATCATTGAAGCCCGCTCCCGCATGACGGCCGCGACCGAGGCTCTGATCGGCAACCGCCTGGTCGCCATGCCTTCGGTGATGCATGTCGCGCCGAAGATCGAGCCGCTCCTGAAGGACGACGAGGCTTTCTTTGCCGCAAACGGTAAGACGCTCCGCAACACCGGCTTCGGCAACTTCCTCGACTGGTGCGGTATATCCATTCCCTGCGGCACAGGCGATGCCGACATGCCCGTCGGCTTTATGCTTTCCGGCAAGGCAAACCAGGATGAGGACGTGTTGCAGGCAGGCATGGCCTACGAGGATATCATCCGCGGTTAGGACGCCGACGCGACTGTTAAGTCAGGCGCTAACACGAGTGGCCGCCTGTTGCACTCGCCAGGATGATCGGCGAAAATCCCAGCCTGAACTCAGGAGAGCGCGTCATGCCATTCTCAACCGCCCGTGGATTGAGCGCCGATATCGTCGCCAAACTCTCCAATGCCTTGGAGAACTTCGAGGACGTGACGCAGGACGAAGTGATGATCATGCTTTCCGAAGCACTCGATGTAATCAACGAGCTTGTGGTTTTGGTTGACAACGCGGGAGATGAATAAGGCTACACATCGACACTCGCGACGTTTGCCGTCGCGAGTGTCGATATCGGGAGTTTGTAGAATGGTAGCGGGAGCCAGTCATAGGCGAACTTGTCTCGTAAAGCGTTTTCGCTGACATCGGGCGAAAATTCTTCAGACAAAACGGGTGATGGAGCGGTGGATCAATCCATCGAAATTCTCAATAAATTAAAAATCCCAATCCTCATCCTCTGTCGCCACTGCTTTGCCGATGACGTAGGAGGAACCGGAGCCCGAGAAGAAGTCATGGTTCTCGTCGGCGTTCGGAGAGAGCGCCGAGAGGATCGCCGGATTGACCTTGCAGGCTTCAGCCGGGAACAGAGCCTCGTAACCAAGGTTCATCAGCGCCTTGTTGGCGTTGTAGTGCAGGAATTTCTTGACGTCTTCGGTTAGACCAACGCTGTCATAAAGCGCCTGGGTATATTTGGCTTCATTGTCGTAGAGTTCCAGCAGGAGATCGAAGGCAAAATCCTTGATTTCCTGACGACGCTCTTCGGAAAGCTTTTCCAGTCCACGCTGGAACTTGTAGCCAATGTAATAGCCATGCACGGCCTCGTCGCGAATGATCAACCGGATCAGGTCGGCGGTATTGGTGAGCTTGGCACGGCTCGACCAGTACATCGGCAGATAGAAGCCGGAATAGAAGAGGAAGCTTTCGAGGAAGACGGAGGCGACCTTCTTCTTCAACGGATCATCGGTCGCGTATTGCTCCATGATCATCGCGGACTTGTGCTGCAGGAACTCGTTTTCCTCGGACCAGCGATAGGCATCGTCGACATCGGGTGTCAGGCACAAAGTCGAGAAGATCGACGAATAGGAACGGGCGTGAACCGCCTCCATGAAGGATATGTTCGAAAGCACGGCCTCTTCGTGCTGCGTGACAGCGTCGCCCATCAGCTTCACCGAGCCAACACCGTTCTGGATCGTGTCGAGCAAGGTCAGGCCGGTAAAGACGCGGATCGTGAGCTGCTGCTCCTCCGGCCTCAGCGTCGCCCAGGAGGGGATGTCGTTCGACAACGGCACCTTTTCCGGAAGCCAGAAGTTTCCGGTGAGCCGGTTCCAGACTTCGAGGTCCTTTTCGTCCTCGATACGGTTCCAGTTGATCGCGCGCACGGCCGAAGCTGCCTTTGCAGGCTTGTTCTTTAATTGGATATTCATTGTCTTTCCCGATCTCAGAGCGTGCAGGAAACGCAGCCCTGCACCTCGGTGCCGGACAGCGCCATCTGGCGAAGGCGAATGTAGTAGATGGTCTTGATGCCCTTCTTCCAGGCGTAGATCTGCGCCCGGTTGATGTCGCGGGTCGTTGCCGTGTCGCGGAAGAACAGCGTCAGGGAAAGCCCCTGGTCAACATGTTGGGTCGCCGCCGCATAGGTGTCGATGATCTTCTCCGGACCAATCTCGTAGGCATCCTCGTAATAGTCGAGATTGTCGTTGGTCATGAAGGCGGCCGGGTAATAGACGCGGCCGATCTTGCCTTCCTTACGGATCTCGATCTTCGAAACGATCGGATGGATCGAGGACGTCGAATTGTTGATGTAGGAGATCGAGCCGGTCGGTGGCACGGCCTGCAGATTCTGATTGTAGAGCCCGCCTTCCATGACGGCGCCCTTCAGCTCCAGCCAGTCTTCCTGCGTCGGGATGTGGATGCCAGCGTTTTCGAACAGCTCAGCCACCTTCTCGGTCGCCGGCCTCCATTCGACTTCTGTGTATTTGTCGAAATATTCCCCGGACGCGTATTTCGAGTTCTCGAAGCCCTTGAAGCTTGTACCGCGTTCGACCGCCAGCCGATTGGAGGCGCGGATGGCGTGATAGGTCACGGTGTAGAAATACATGTTGGTGAAATCGACGCCTTCGTCCGAACCGTAGAAGATGCGCTCGCGGGCCAGATATCCGTGCAGGTTCATCTGCCCGAGACCGATCGCATGGCTGTCGTCATTGCCCTTCTCGATCGAGGGCACCGACGAAATGTGGCTGATGTCGGAAACGGCGGTCAGCGCCCGGATCGCCGTCTCGATCGTCTTGCCGAAATCGGCCGAGTCCATCGCCGCCGCAATGTTCAGCGAACCGAGATTGCAGGAAATGTCCTTGCCCATATGCTTATAGGACAGGTCGTCATTATATTCGCTGGCATCGCTGACCTGCAGGATTTCCGAGCAGAGATTGCTCATGGAAATGCGGCCGGCGACCGGGTTGGCGCGGTTCACCGTGTCCTCGAACATGATGTAGGGATAACCGCTTTCGAACTGGATTTCGGCGATGACCTGGAAGAAGTCACGAGCCTTGATCTTCTTCTTCTTGATTCTGGAGTCGGCCACCATCTCGCGATACTTTTCCGTCACCGAGATTTCGGTGAAGGCAACGCCATAGACACGTTCCACGTCATAGGGCGAGAACAGGTACATGTCCTCGTTGTTCTTGGCGAGTTCGAAGGTGATATCAGGCACGACGACGCCGAGCGACAGCGTCTTGATGCGGATCTTCTCGTCGGCATTCTCGCGCTTGGTGTCGAGGAAACGCATGATGTCCGGGTGATGGGCGTTGAGATAGACGGCGCCCGCCCCCTGCCGCGCCCCGAGCTGGTTCGCATAGGAGAACGAATCCTCCAGCAGCTTCATCACCGGAATGACGCCCGAGGACTGGTTCTCGATCTGCTTGATCGGGGCGCCGGCCTCACGGATGTTGGTGAGCGACAGCGCCACGCCACCGCCGCGCTTGGAAAGCTGCAGAGCGGAATTGATGCCGCGTGCAATCGATTCCATGTTGTCTTCCATGCGCAGGAGGAAACATGAGACGAGTTCGCCGCGCTGTTTCTTGCCGGCATTGAGGAAGGTCGGCGTCGCTGGCTGGAAACGGCCGGAAATGATCTCGTCGACCATGTCCTTCGCCAGCATCTCGTTGCCCTGGGCTAGCGCCAGCGCCACCATGCAGATACGGTCTTCGTAGCGCTCGAGATAACGCTTTCCGTCGAAAGTCTTCAGCGTGTAGCTGGTGTAGTATTTGAAGGCGCCGAGGAAGGTCGGAAAGCGGAACTTCCTGTCATAGGCGTGGTCGTAAAGATCGCGGACGAAGTTGAAAGAATACTGGTCCAGCACCTCCTGTTCGTAATAGCCCTCGCGGATCAGATAATCGAGCTTTTCCCGAAGGTTATGGAAGAAGACGGTGTTCTGGTTGACGTGCTGGAGGAAATATTGCCGGGCAGCCAGCCGGTCCTTGTCGAGCTGGATCCTGCCATGCTCGTCGTAGAGGTTCAGCATCGCATTGAGGGCGTGATAGTCGAGGTCCGACTCCGATGTCTTCATCGGTGTTTCGAAGGTGGTCGCGTCCAAAATCGTTCCAATCCGTGTCTGACGTTGACGACATCCTCCTCGGTGCCCAGAAGCTCGAACCTATAAAGGTACGGCACCTGGCACTTCGCAGAAATGATGTCGCCGGCGATCCCGAAGGTCGCGCCGAAATTGCTGTTGCCGGCGGCGATCACGCCCCGGATGTTTTTCCGGTTGTCCGCATCGTTCAAGAAGCGGATCACCTGTTTTGGAACGGCCCCTTTGCCGCCTTCGCCGCTATAGGTCGGAATGATCAGGACGTAGGGCGAGCTTGCATGAAACGCCTCGGCTTGACCGGACGGAATGCGCCGGGCGGCAAGACGTAGTTTTTCGACGAAGCGATGGGTGTTTTCCGATCGGCTGGAGAAATAAACGATCTCGCCCATCGCGCTCGACACTCCTCGAGCCTCAGGCTGCAAGCGTGCTGATCATGTCCGGTCGGAAGCCGGCCCAATGGGTCTCACCCGCAACGACCACCGGCACCTGGCGATAGCCCAGCCCCTGGACAAGCTCGTAGGCGGCGGAGTCGGTGGAGACGTCGACGACGGTATAGTCGATCCCCTGCCGGTCGAGCGCGCGGGTGGTCGCGGTGCAGTGAACGCAGGCCGGCTTGCTGTAGACGATAATGCTCATGGTCTTCCTCGTATCTGACGGGCATGGGAAATCGTTCGAACACCCGCCGATGTCCGTGCGACATGATTGAGAGATGAAGGCAGCCGCAGCCGGTTGCCGGACGCTAGAGCATGTCTCCCGAAAGTGGTTCCGGTTTCGGGATAAAGACATGCTCAAAAACAAGAACCTAAAGTGCGGTTGCGAATCTGAAAGATCGCGACGCGCTTTAGACGCCCGTCATTCGCGCTGACATGGATAGAAACGCAGGAACATAGGACTTCACCCCGAAGTGGCTCATGCGGAATATTCGGGGTAGCGGCATACGCGGCAACATTCCGCGCAACACCCGCGACCTTCCGGACACCCCGCCCGTGGACCTTTTCGTTGCAAGGCAGGTCTCCTGGCTTGCGGGTCAAAACATCCGACCGGCCTTCCCAATGCTTTCGCATCAGTGGACTGATTGGTCGAACGCTCGCCGCTTACAGTTGCGGGGGCAGCTCCGGTCTTGTTCTGTCCATCATGGCCATAACGCACCGGATTCCCGTCTTAGCTTCCGACGCGAATCGGAAGAACCTCGAACACTAGATATAGTAGACGAGGCGAAATTTCCGTCAACGACTATGATGTGGAGATGTCAACAATGTTGGGGATGGCCGGCTGATCTCCATCGAACTCACGGCTATTCAAAGGTCACGAAGGAAATCACATTTTCGTCGGGATCGCGGACATGAAAGTCGGTCCCACCCCAAGGCTGCTTTGTCGGAACCTGGGGAATGTCCACGCCGCGCTCTTGGAACTCGTCAAAGGGCGCCCGGACTTCGGACACCTCGATGGTCGCCAGGATCAAGGAAACTTCCTTTCCTGCAAGCTCGGCAAAGTTCGGATCGGTGGCGGCGATGAAGGCGACCCTGTCCATCAATGCAAGGCCAGCGCCGCCGAACAATGTGCCGTGATGGTTCGTGTCGCCGGGAAAGACGATGTCGATGAGGACGGCAGGAGCCGGCCCTCCGGCCGGCTCCCCTGATGATGGAAACTCCCGCTTCATGCCGTCTCCAGGGCGCGGTCCCTCGCCGTCCGGGCGCGCAGCTTGCGGGCTGCCTCGACCATGTTGATCAAAGCGGGTTTGACTTCGTCCCATTTTCGCGTCTTGAAACCGCAATCGGGATTGATCCAGAGCTGCCCGTCGTTGAAGCGCGTTCTCGCCAGCGACAACAGCGAGTTTTGACATCAGGCTAAAATCATCGCTTGGTCAATTCACATAAAGACATCTCTATATCGTTATTTAATTTCTGGAGGTTTCGAAATTACGCTGTTATCTGTCGCAGCGTTGAGAATGGAGAAGCGGGTGCGACAACGCTGCATCTTACGGAGTTAAGGCTTTCTCAACCATCATCGCTGAAGCCTGTTCAGGATTTGCGACATCTGCTTTGAACGGTGAAACGCACGTTGATCACCGCGGGAGATTGAACCATGCTCCAGAAATCCACGTTTGCCGGGATAGTCGGCGTTCTCGCCTTGATATTCGCCGTACCAGCGTCAGCACAAAAACCTGCCACAGAAGGAAGCGCCACGATACCCGGCTGGCTGATGGGCCATGTTGGCGAAGGTAAAGGCCAGATTGCGCTCACCGTGCTTGAGAGATCCCGTACGCTTTATCTGTCCAAGGTCGCCGAAGGCAAAGTGCGAAATGGGTGTTATTTCGCGATGGACGCCACCCGGCCGAACGATCTCACCGACGGCCAGTCGGGCGGACGATTCTACGTGATATGCGAGACCCAGCAATCATTTCGCGTGATCTCTGCCGGGCATGGCGGTGGCCGCAATCTGCAGGGCATCGTGAACTTTTCCAACGGCCGGGAATGCGCGAAAAACTTCGGCAATGCGCTCGATTCCAACCTCACCGCCGGCGGAGCCTATCTGACGAACGAAATCAAGACGTCTTTCAAGGGCTATTATCGCACGCAAGCCAGGGATGAAACGATCCTGACCCGTTCCTTCGTACAGTTCGACGGGATGGGCGAAACGGCCAATGCGCGGCAGCGCGCGATCGGCGGACACGCCGCGGCTCTCGTGTCCGGCATATGCATGCAGAAAAAACCGGAAAGCAGCTACGCCAATCGCGACGGTTACGTTCCGCTTGGAAAGCTTGTGACCTATGCGGGCGGGCGCAGTGACGGCTGCACCAGCTGGTCGCCGGAAGAAACGCCGCAGGTCCTTTCCATGGTGAAGGACAATCCAACTACGGTCTATATCTATCCGGAATCACACGATATCCAGGCTGTCGCCCAGACAGTTGCCGCAGGCCAATCGCCCGTCCGCAACGGACTTTACTGGAATGCCTCCTGTCTGAAGGAAATCGGCTCGCCGACATTCTGGAAGAAGGAGAAGCTTGAGCCGGTTATCGTTCAGTACAAGCATGATCATCCTGCTCCGCCGCCCCGCCCGACACCCATATGCGAAGGTGCCTTGAACTGAAGCATTGCTCCTCTTTGCATTCAGACACGATAGCCGTGATCGGACGATTTTGACGACCGGGCGAAAATGAGGATGGAACCGAGCCGACTGCAGCGCTAAGTTTGCCCAGCCATCTGAGCTCACGGAGACGCAATAATGAGCGCCGCCCTTGGTCGCCTGAAATCCGTCGCGATCGCAACCGCCATGGCCTTTATGGCGTCCGGTGCGGTTGCCGGACCGCAATCCCTTCAGTGGAGCGCACTCAGGCCCGCCGATCAATCGAATGCCGACCTGCCCCTACCCGGCATGGCTTCGAGCCGCGCCCAGGGCGAAACTATGGTTTGGCGCAACGATGCTGAAACCATTGCCTTGACCGGCTTCATCCTGCCGATCGATCAGGACAGGGACCTCGTTTACGAATTCATGCTGGTTCCGTGGGCGGGTGCATGCAGCCACAGTGCCCCACCCCCGCCGAACCAGCTGGTCCGGGTCGTCCCGAACGAGCCCTTCCGCATTTCCAAGGTCTACGAAGTGGTCACCATTACCGGAGCTTTGAAGCCAGGCATGGAGAAGACGCAACTCTTCATCATGGATGGCGTAAGGGTGCTCGATTACGGTTACAGCATGAGCGGAGCGCGGGTGTCCACGGGAACAGGAGTGGTCGATCCTGATCTGCGGTCCGTGTCGCCCTTCGGCATTCTGTCCCGCGGATAACCGACGAAACATTTCAGTCAGCCTCAAGATTTCGAACGAAGCCGGTACCTGCCCGGCCAGCGGGCCGGGCAGGTGTATCGATCAACTTCCGAGCATCGCGGCCTTCATGGTCTTTACGTTGTGGCGGAACATGTCGATGTAAGTCGAGGCGGGACCATCCGCACCGGACAGCGCGTCTGAGTAAAGCGTTCCGCCGACCTTCAAGCCTGTTTCCCGGGCAATCTGCTCGATCAGCTTCGGATTGGTGATGTTCTCGACGAAGACCGCCGAAGCCTTGTCTTCCTTGACCTGATCGACAAGCTTTGCGACGTCGGCCGCTGAAGCCTCGGCTTCGGTCGAAATCCCTTCCGGTGCCAGGAATTTCAGACCGTATTCGTGTTCGAAATAACCGAAGGCATCGTGTGAGGTGATAATGGTGCGCTTGTTTTTCGGAACTGCAGCGATCTCCGCCTGCACGTCCTTGTCGAGAGCTTTCAGCTTTGCGAGATAGGCTTGCGAATTGGCCGTGAACGTCGTGCAACCGGCCTTGTCCGCCTTGCAGAAGGCGTCGGTGATGTTCTTCACGTAGATTTCGCCATTCGGGATAGCCTGCCAGGCATGCGGATCGAAGGCGCCGTGGTGGTGTCCATCTTGATCAGCATCGGCATGTTCCTTGCTCTCTCCATGCTCTTCACCCTCGCCCTTCAAGGGCTTCACGCCCTTGCTGACCTCGACGATCGGTGCCTTGGTGCCGCTGGTCTTGATCAGCCGCGACATGAAGCCTTCAAGCCCCAGCCCGTTCACGAGCACGACATTCGCTTCCGAAAGCGATGCGGCATCGGCGGGGCGCGGCTCATAGGTATGGGCATCGCCGTCGACGGGTACGAGCGTCTTTACCTCTACGAGATCACCGCCGACATTCCTGGCAAGGTCCGCGATGATGGAGAAGCTGGCGACGACCTTGAGGTCGGCCGCGGAAGCGGTTGAGGCAAGGCCGCCTATGACGATGAGACTGGTATATGTGGCAAGGCGTAGCGTCCTGAACATGGAAAACTCCTTCTGTTGATCAGGCTGTCTTGTGGCGGGCGGAAACGAGGAAGCTCGCGAGCACTCCCCGACGGCCAGCCAAAGCGGAGAAAAGGTAGATCGCGCCGGCAATGAAGATGATCGCCGGGCCTGACGGCATCGATGCGTGGTAGGAGAGGACCAGACCGCCAAGCGAGGAAATGACGGCGATAAGGACGGACGCAGCACAAAGGCTGCGCACGTCATTCGACCAGAAGCGAGCGGCAGCGGCAGGCAGCATCATCAGGCCGACCGAGAGCAGCGTCCCGAGGGCCTGGAAGCCGCCGACGAGATTGAGCACCACGAGCACGAGAAACAAGAAATGTACCGGCCCGCCGATCCGGCTGACCGAACGCAGGAAGAGCGGGTCGAGGCATTCGGCGACCAGCGCTCTCCAGAAGATTCCGAGCGTGATGAAGGTCGTGACGGCGATGCCGACAATCAGATAAAGAGCCTCGTCATCAAGCGCCAGAACGGAACCGAACAGGACGTGCATCAGATCGACGCTCGAACCGTGCCAGGACACGAGCAGCACGCCGACCGCCAGCGATATCAGATAGAAGGCCGCCATCGAGGCATCCTCCTTCTGCACCGTGAAGCGGGACACGACGCCCGAACCGAGCGCCACCAGCAGGCCGACAATGAGGCCACCGATCGTCATCGGCAGGATATCGAGCCCGAAAAGAAGAAAGCCGAGTGCTGCGCCGGGCAGGATCGCATGGGACATCGCGTCGCCGGTCAGGCTCATGCGCCTCAGCATCAGGAACACCCCGACCGGCGCGCAGCTGACAGAGAGCACGATCGAGCCGAACAGCGCCCGCTGCATGAAGCCATATTGCAGGAAGGGGGATATCAACCACTCAACCATGCGCGGCGGCCCCATGCTTGCGGTCGCGGCTCCGGGCGATATCGTCATGTACGTGAAATGCGGCACTCTGCGGTGCCTCGCACCAGCCAGCCTTCGCGTCCCAAGCCTCCTGGAAATTGCGGGCGCGCAGAAGATTGTCGCGCGTCAACGCCTCGCCGGTCGCCCCCCAGGCAACAAGCTCGCGAGCGATGAGCAGCGTCATCGGGAAATGTTCTGCTACCAGCGAATGATCGTGAAGTACGCAGAGGATGGTTCGGCCTTCGGCACGCCATTGCCCGATCAGCGCGACCAGATCCGTGACCGTCCGTTCGTCGACGGCATTGAACGGCTCATCCAGCAGGATCAGATCGGCATCCTGCAACATGGTACGGGCAAAAAGCGCCCTTTGCAGCTGTCCGCCGGACAGGCTATCGAGAGGACGCTTCTCAAAGCCGGTGAGACCGACGGCAGCCAGGCAACCGGCAAGCTTTTCCCCATCTTTCCGTGTGATGCGGCCAAGCAGGCCTCGTTGCTGCCAGAGACCGAGGGAGACGAGGTCGATCGCCCGGGCGGGAAAGCTTCGGTCGAGCTCGGATTGCTGCGGCAGATAAGCGAGCCGCCGGCCTCTCGACATGCAGGTGCCGCCGATCGGCTTCAATATTCCGGCGATCCCCTTCATCAGCGTTGACTTGCCCGACCCGTTGGCTCCGACGATTGCTGTCAGCGATCCGCGCTCGATCGTTCCATTCAGGTGATGGATGGCCGCCCGCCCCTGATAGCCGAGGGTGAGATTTTTGAATTCCAGACAGATGTCGCTCATCGCGTCCTCGGGGGTTGACAGCGACTGAATACGTAATGTTATTACATCCGTCAACAATGATGTAACGTCATAACATCACATTTAATTTGCGGCGCGGCCAATTGCGAGCGCCCGCACGGTCCCAACAACAGAAAGGAAACTCATGAGACAGATTTCGATCCGCAGCAGGTTACTGGCCGCAGCGGCAGCCACGATCGTCTTCGGCACCGGCGCATCCCGGGCGGAAGACTTCACGGAGACGACCAAGGCCTGGAGACTGTTCGTCGCAGATCACACCGCGCCGATCGTGCGCGCCATCGATTTTCACACAGGCAATGAGATCGCTCGCTACGACACCACGGGTTATGCCGCCCTGACGGCGAGCGCTTCCGGCAAGACGCTTTTCGTCACCCAGTCGGACCATGACATCGTGCATGTCATCAAGACCGGAATCGCGTTTTCAGATCATGGCGAGCACCGCGATCTCCATGTTTCCGACGTCGGCCTGCTGCCGGTCACCTTCGAGGGTAAACGGCCCTTCCACGTCGTGCCGCATGACGACCATGCAATCCTGTTTTACGACCGCGGCGGCAAGGCGGAAATCATCGACGAGGAAGCACTGCTCGAAGGCAAAGCCAGCGTTCGCACGGTCGATACAACGAAGCCGCATCATGGCGTTGCCGTAACCATGGGCCGTTTCGTGCTCGTATCGGTTCCCGACACCAGCGTCGAAACCAAACCGGACGAACTTCCACCGCGCATCGGCCTTCGCGTGCTCGACGAAAAGGGCGAACAGGTCGGGGATACCGCCAAATGCACCGATCTCCACGGCGAAGCCACGTCGGCACGGCTGGTGGCTTTCGGCTGCAAGGAAGGCATCCTGATCGCCCGTCCCGGCGGAATCGATGGACCGAAGCTCCAAATGCTTCCTTATCCCACCAACTTCCCGAAAGCCTATACCGGCACGCTTCTCGGCGGAAAGGCGATGCAGTTCTTCCTGGGCAATTACGGGGAGGACAAGCTCGTCCTGGTCGATCCGGACAGCGAACAGCCCTATAAACTGATCGAGCTTCCAACCCGCCGGGTGGATTTCCTGCTCGACCCCGCCACGCCGCGCAACGCCTACATCCTCACTGAGGACGGCGATCTTCATGTGCTCGACGTCATCAGAGGCGAGATCGTTCGCAAAGCCAAGGTGACAGAGCCCTACAGCAAGGACGGCCACTGGCGCGACCCGCGCCCGCGTCTTGCAGTCGCCGATGGGCACATCGTCGTCACCGATCCGCGCCATTCGCTGGTCAGGGTGGTCGATGCGCAGACGCTGAAGGAAACGCGCACGATCGACGTCGAAGGCCAGCCCTTCTCCATCGCGGCAATCGGCGGTTCCGGCGCATCACATTAACATCAAAAGGACCGGAGCTGGTGACAGCTTCGGTCCTTATACGGCCTGATGTGATTGACAGTCGTCGCTACCCATCATTGCAGCTGACGTGGGTAAAGCCACCAGACAGTGGATGAGCTGATTGGCCAGCCGCGCGAGCTCACCGGGACGATCATGTCGGCCTTTTGCGCCGAAGCTTTGTTTGCGAGCCGGCGTTAGGAAGCGAGTTCTGCATGGACGAACAGATTGCCTTTGGCATTCCGTTCGATTTCTATCCTCACGCCATAGGCCCTGCCCGTCATGTCGTTTCGCAGAACCTGCTCCGGATGTCCGTCCGCGACGACCCCATCCCGGCTGATAAGCATGAAGCGATCGGCGAACCGGCATGCGAGCGACAGGTCGTGCAGCGCCGCAATGGTGATGATCTTCCGCTCAATGGTAATCTTCTGCACCAGGCTCAGGACCTCCAATTGCCGGCGCAAATCAAGTGCACTGGTCGGTTCGTCGAGCAACAGGACCTGCGGATCGCGTACCAAAGCCTGACAAAGTGCAACGAGCTGCTGTTGGCCTCCACTCAATTCGGTGATGAGCCGATCCGAGAGATGTTCGATGCCGAGCAGATCGAGCGTTTCCTCGACTTGCCTGACGTCGCTATCGCTTGCCTTGCCACCCTGCCAGCCGCGCTTGGCGAGAAGGACAACGTCGAACACGGCGAGCGCCGCTCGCATCGCCGTATGCTGGCTGAGCAGGAAAACGCGTTCGGCGCGCTGCCGGTCTGGTAGCGTCGAGATGTTGACGCCATCGAGTGAAACGGCACCCTCGAGAGGTTTCAGATGCCCCGCGATCATTCGAAACAGCGAAGACTTTCCCACACCATTAGGACCGACGAGTGCCGTCATCTCTCCACGATTGAATGGCGCGGCGTCGAGACGGTCAAAAACGACATTCGTGCCATAGGCAAAACGCAAACCCTTGATCGCGAGGCTCATCGCCAGGTCTCCCGCCGGATGGAAAGCACGAGGCTCAGGAAGAAGGGGACGCCGACCAAGGCGGTGATTATGCCGATCGGATATATGACGCCCGGAGTGATCGCCTTCGACAAGGTGGAGGCGACAGACAGGATAGCCGCGCCAGCCGCAGCGGAGACCGGGATAAAATATCGCTGGTCCTCGCCGACAAACATGCGGGCGATATGCGGACCGACCAGTCCCACGAAGCCGATCGTTCCGACAAAAGCTGTCGCCGTCGCTGCGAGCAGAGAAATACTGGCCAGCATTTCAAGCCTTAGCCGCTGAACGGGGACGCCAAGGCTGGCCGCCCTGTCGTCGCCCATGGCAAGCGCCGTCATCATCGAATTGCGAGCCCAGCAGAGCGGCACCAGCAGCAAGAGCAGGCTCGCGCATATGGCGATCTTGGTCCAGCTCGCACGCGCAAGGCTACCCATCATCCAGAAGATGATCTGCTGCAGCTGCGCTTCCGACGATTGATATTGGATGAAGGCCAGGAGAGCATTGAACGTAAAGAACAATGCGATCCCCACGAGAACGAAAGTCTCGACCGTCACGCCGCGCATTCGCGTGAACATGAACAGGACCAATGACGTTCCAAGCGCGAAGACGAACGCATTGAAAGCGATGAAAAACGTCCCGCCGGCAGGCCAGAGGCCGATGCCGAGCGCAATCGCCAGTGCCGCACCAAAGCTCGCCGCAGATGAGACACCAAGCGTAAACGGGTCGGCCAGCGGATTGTGGAGGATGGTCTGCATCTGCGCGCCTGCAACGCCGAGCATAGCGCCAATCAGAACCGCCATGACGGCAACCGGCAGCCGTACGTCCCACACGATGATGGCAAGTTTCGGCTCAACGCTGCCGGGAGAAAAAAGCGCAGTCAGCACCTCGATCGGGGTGAAGAAACCAGGCCCGACGCCGACATCGACGCATATCGCAACGGCCAGAAGAACGAAGGCTCCGGTCACGAACAACGTCTTGCGCATCATTCGCTGGCGATAACGATCGCCTGCTCTTACGGTCACGGTCTGGTCCATCATCCTGTCCGGCTGGAATGGATTGAAGGCAACTCGTTCGTTACCCATCAAAAACTACAAAAACGGGGCTGGAGCGGAGGCGCATCGCGCGCCCTCGCTCCGTGCTGTCGTGACTACTTCAGGGTGGTCCAGAAGACGCCGCTGACATCGATCGGGAGGAACTTCTGGTGCAGTTCCTTGAAGGTCGCCTGCGGATCAAGATCCTTGAAACGCTGCGGATGCAGCCACTTGGCAAGAGCCTGCACGGCAACGAAATGATACGGGCTCTGATAGAACTGGTGATAGACAGCCATGACGTTCTTGTCCTTGACAGCCTTCAGCTCCGGAAAACCGGTTCGCTCCATCAGTCCCTGCAGCTGCTTGTTGGCAGCCTCTTCGGACATTTCGTATCCAAGCCACACGCCTTTGTTGCCGGGATTGGACTTCGACCAGTTTGCACCGGTGACGACGATGAAGGGCGGGTTTTCGACGATGACGGCCTCCGGATTGAGGCGGCCGCTGACGCCGGTCACATATTTCGTGCCGAGATTGAAGCCGCCGGCTTCTGCGATGAATTCGCCGAAGTTGAAGTTGCCGAACGTATCGCAGCAAACGGCAGGATCGAGGCCGGCAGCGCGCTCGGCAAAAACGACCGGACGTTCATTGGCCTTCAGGCTCGAAATGCCCATGTAGACGCGACGCATCTGCGCCATGTAGTAGTCGGCAAAAGCCTGAGCCTGCGCTTCCTTGCCGAAGATACGGCCAAGCAACAGGATGGATGGAACGGTGTTCTGTGTCGGCCGCTCGCGGAAGTCGACGAAGACCGTCGGGACGCCGGCCTTTTCGAGCTTGTCGATAATGCCGCTTTCCTTGATCTTGTCGTAGAAGCCGAGCGTGACGACCAGAACATCGACATCGAGCTGCAGCGCCTTTTCGACACTGAAGTCGGCCGAGGCAGCGGCACCGATCATCGGCACGTTCTTCGCGTCCGGGAAGCGGGCAAGATATTTGCTCCAGGTATCCGGATCGAACTTCGGAAGATCGTCACCGATCGCTGCCAGCTGCTCGAATGGCTTGTCCTTATCGAAGACAACGGTCGCATAGAACATGCGCCCTTCGCCGAGGATGACCTTCTTGGCGCCATGTGGCACCTGAACGGTGCGGCCGGCGAGATCGGTAACGGTGATCTTCTCCTGCGCCGTTGCCGACGCGATCGTACCCGCCAGGGCAACGATCAGATACAGGGCGAGAAGGAACGGTCCGGTTACCGCCTCCCATACGCGATGAACTAGTGCAGACATTCAGCTCTCCTCGATCGTTCTATTTGATGCCCTCTCAGAGCAACGGCATATTCAACATTGGATCGCGACCGAGTTCTCGCGGCGGTGCCGAGAGGCATCGCTTAAACATCAGTACAGATTGGACAGCCTGATCAAGCGTCCATCCCAGCTCCCAATAGACTGGCTTCTAAATAACATGAATTAAGTTGTCTACTTATATTGCTGCCTACAATTGAGCGAGCGGCAAGATTTCTCAGTTAAGCCAACAACGTATCAGCACGGCGCTTCCTGAATAAAACCTGAGATTGAAAATCCTCTTCGTGGGAGCGCTTGCAAAAGTCATATCGTTTATTGGAATGTAGCCGGCGACCGATTGCGTGCCCCTCTTGTACGGTTTCAAGGTCGACAGCGATAACGACCTGACATTCCAGGCGCGCAATCGTCTCGGCAATGTGCTCCCGGAAGGCCGGATCGGCATCGTCAACGATGGGCCTTGAAGCAAAAAAAGAGTGCCCGCCTTCTTCAGGCGAGACACTCCTCTCGGCAGACGGGTTCCATGCGGCTGAACCCGCTTGCGGAATGCTTAGGTCAGATTTTTTTGGCCACCTGCCAGTCGCCGTCGGCCGGTTTGCTGCGAAGGGTCATATAGGCCACCAGCGCCACGATGGCGGCGAGGAAGAGCAGGCTGGTGACGATCGTGCCGAAGCCGAGACCGCCATATTCGAGCGGCTGCGACAGCAGGTCGCCGAACGATGCACCGAGCGGACGGGTAAGGATATACGCCAACCAGAAGGCCAGGATGCCGTTGATCTTGAGGACGTAATAGGCGGCCGCGATCGCGGCGATGATGGCGCCGAACAGGATGCCGGTCGTCAGATACCCGAGAGCGAAAACCTCAGCGACGAGATCGCCCACTGCCGTTCCCAACGCGAAGGTGAAGAGGATCGCCAGCCAGTAGAACGCTTCACGCCTGGCGGTGACGATCGAATGGATCGAAAGCGTGCGCTCCGATGCGTACCAGACGGCGAAGGTGACCGCGAGCGCGATGGTGAAGGCGATCGACGTCGTTTCCAGCGCCACCCCGAAATTGTCGACCAGATTGTCCGTCACCAGCGTTCCGACCACGCTGATCAGGACAACGGCGGTCCAGTAAACGGACGGGATATATCTTTTCCGGGCGAACTGCATGACCAGCGCGACCACCAGGATGGCGGCCACGATCACCGACGTGACAGTCAGCCCGAGACCGAGGTTGACCGCCAGATAGTCCGCGGCGGTCTCGCCCATGGTCACCGCCATGAGTTTGATCAGCCAGAAATCGACCGTCGCTTCGGGAACGCGGTTCGGCGCAGCCGGTGATGCATATGAGACCGACATAATGTTTTCTCCAATTTCGCAACAGAGCGTATTACTTGCCCATCAGAGCCATGGCATCGGTCAGGAACTTGTCCGACCGGGCATCGTCATCGGCATTGCAGCGCTCGACCGCCTTGGTTTCGAGCTCGTTGACCTTCTTCATGTCGGCATCGCTGAGCTTGGCCGTCGCCTTGGCGGCGCGCATGTCCTTGAGCATTTCCTCGCAAGGGACATTGGCGGCATTGGCGCGGGAGGCAACTGCGCCCGTCAGGGCAAGAGCTGCGAGGAAGGTGAGGGAAATGATCCTGTTCATTGCGACATCCTTTTGCTTGTCGAACCGGTGATCGATCCGGCTCGGTTGGTTGCCGGATGTCACCGGTCTAGAGGACTGCTCATACCTGCGATTTGCCGCGAGCATACGGTTTCGTAAGGTGGACCTGCCCGAGCCGCAAAAGCGTTTTGTCGAGCCTGGTGTCGGATATTGCCGCATGATCCACCCCGATCGGCGGATCGTCGCTAGTTTACCGATCCGTAAAGGCAGCGCGAAGTGCGCGTAAAGTTGGGGCGGCATGGTGAGGCTGCGAGATCGATGATCTATCGCCAAACCGGAGACACCCATGAAGAAACTGTTTCTTGCATTGAGCCTTGCGACCATGCCCCTGGTCGTCTCGCCCGCGCTCCTGCCCTTCGCCGCCTATGCGGCACCGACACAGAGTTCCCTCGGAGACCTTTCCTCCTTCGAGACGATCGCCCGTGATACGCTCGTCCTGGTCGACAAGGGTGACCTCGCGGCCGCGCAGAAACGCATCACGGATTTCGAGACCGCCTGGGATGCGGCGCAGAGCGACCTCTACCATAGAGACAAGACCGCCTGGGGCGTGGTCGACGATGCCGCCGACAAGGCGATTTCCAGCCTGCGTGCGAAAAAGCCGGTCGCGGCGAAAGCCAAACGTGCCGTCACGGATCTGATCGCGGCGATCCAGAAGCCCTTCGGCCCGTGAGACAACCGCTGAAATATCTATCTTGGCGATCCGGGTTTTCGACGGACCGCCTCTCCTGCTATCATCCATGCCAGGATTTTGGCCTGTTCGTCACGAGGCAGAGTATATGCGCATCCTAGTCGTCGAGGACGATCGGAAAACGGCCGACTATATCGTCAAGGGCTTCGCGGAGTCCGGACACGTGACGGACGTTATCCCCGACGGCCGGGACGCTCTCTTCCAGGCAACCCGCGAAGCCTATGATGTGATGGTCGTCGATCGCATGCTTCCAGGGCTCGATGGCCTGTCGCTGATGAAGGCGCTGCGCGCCGCCCGCGTCAAGATTCCGGCCATCTTCCTGACATCGGTCGGCGGCGTCGACGACCGTGTCGAAGGGCTGGAGGCAGGTGGAGACGACTATCTCGTCAAACCCTTCGCCTTCACCGAACTTCTTGCCCGCGTCAACGCGCTGAGCCGACGCCCGCCGGCCCAGGAACAGGTGACTGTCCTGCGTGTCGCGGATCTTGAACTCGATATCGTCAAACGTCAGGTCCGACGCGGAGGCGAAACGATCGAGCTTCAGCCACGGGAATTCACCTTGCTGGAAGTGCTGATGCGCGGCGAAGGCCGGGTCCTGACTCGGACCATGCTTTTGGAACGGGTCTGGGATTTCCATTTCGATCCCAAGACCAGCGTCGTCGAGACCCATATCAGCCGCCTGCGCGCCAAGATCGACAAGCCATTCGACGTGCCGCTGCTGCACACCGTTCGCAATACCGGCTACAGCCTCCATGCACCGAGGTAGTCTTTTCCGCAGTACGCCGTTTCGGCTGGCGCTGACATTCGGTTTCCTTTTCGTCGCCGCCTTTGCGATTTCCGGCGTCGTCACCTACCAGCTTCTCGCACGCGAACTGGCGGGTGCGCTCGATGCTTCCGTCAGCGAAATCTACTCCGTGACGTCGACAGCCTACGGCGTCGATGATGTCGAGGACCTGGTTTCGACGATCAATGCCTATACAGGACTGAGCAATAGCGAGGATCGGGTCTTCTCGCTGGTCGATCGCGATGGAAAGCGCCTGGCGGGAAACTTTACGCCCCCGGCCCTTCCCGATGGATTATCGACCGTCACCGCGCCGCAGATCGGGCTTTCCGGCGACACGATCTATCGCGTCAACAACGGCACGATCGGCGGCTATCGCCTCGTCGTCGGCCAGAGCTTTACCGAAACCGACGACCTTCAAGAAATCGCTCTGGTCAGCTTCGGCTGGGCGCTGGTCATCACCATTGCGGTGGCCATAGCCGGCGGCGCGTTTCTTGCTTCCCGGGCGCAGAGGCGCATGGACGGCATTGCCAGAACCATGATCGACGTCTCCAATGGCCAACTCGCCACGCGCATTCCGCTTCACGGACGCAAGGACGATATCGATGAAGTGTCGATGCAGATCAATCAGGCGCTCGATCGGCTTTCCGGGCTCGTCGAGGGCATGCGGCAGGTCAGCGCCGATATCGCCCATGAGCTGAAGACGCCGCTGAACCGCCTGCGGCTGACGATCGAGGAAGCTGCTTCCCGCAGCGAGGATCGGCCCGAACTCCATTCATTGATGACAGACGCCCTTGCCGAAAGCGATCAGCTCAACGCGACCTTCGAGGCTTTGCTGCGCATTTCGCAGATAGAAGCCGGAAGCCGCAGAACGCGGTTCCAGCCCATAGATCTCGCCGCCATCATGGCGACAGTCGCGGATATTTATGGCAGCGTCGCCGAAGACAATGCCCAGACACTGAGACTGGAAGCGCTTCCGGATGATCCCGCCATGCTCCGCGGCGACCGTGAATTGCTCACGCAACTTTTGGTCAATCTCGTCGAAAACGCCATCAATCACTGCCCGGCGGGGACGGTGATCTCACTCGGCCTGGCACGTCATGGCAGTGAAATCCTGGCGACGATCAGCGACGATGGCCCAGGCATTCCCGCCGCCGAGCGGGACAAGGTTTTCCGTCGCCTTTACCGTCTCGACAAGAGCCGCACGACGCCGGGCAACGGACTGGGGCTCAGCCTGGTGCGCGCGATATCCGACCTGCACGGCGCCGAAATCAGGCTGGAGGACAATGCTCCCGGACTGCGGGTGAGCATGACCTTCCCATCGGCCACGACATCTTGAACCGAGAACGAAGACATTCAGGTTGTCGCCGTTGCGCGGCAGCGTATGATCGGATTATTGAAGGCAAATGGGCATGAAGATATTGTTGAAACGAACCGGTCTTGGCCTGCTGATCGGCGGCCTGTCGTTCGGAGCCTATCTCGGCATCCTGCAGTTGACGGGCAACTTCCATGAAGTGATCGCCGGCGAGCTTTATCGTTCGAACCAGCCGAGTGCCGCGCAGATCGCATCCTATGCCAAGGATTACGGGATCAGGTCGATCGTCAATCTGCGTGGCGAAAACAGTAATGCGGCCTGGTATGGCGATGAGGTCGCCAAGGCCGCCGAGCTTGGCCTCACGCATGTCGATTTCCGCATGTCCGCCTCGCGGGAGTTGAGCGTCGAAGAGATGGCCCAGCTCACCAACCTCATGCGCGACCTGCCGAAGCCGATCCTCGTTCATTGCCAGTCCGGCTCGGACCGCACCGGGCTCGTCTCGGCGATCTATCTCAACCAGATCACCGGCATCGATGCGAAAGACGCCGAGAAACAGCTCTCGATCCGTTACGGCCACTTCGGAATTCCCTATCTTTCAGCCGCCTATCCCATGGACGAAAGCTGGGAGAAGCTGGAAGCGACCCTCGCACGGACGACTGGCGGCTAAGCGATCAGACGATCCGGTCGAACCGAAGCCTGTGGCGTTTGTCCGTGAAGCGTAGCGCAGTCAGGTAAACGGCGGCGATGACGCTGGCCGTGCCGCTTGCCGCCAGCAGAAGCATCAGAAATATCTGATATTTGGCGGCTTCCAGCGGGTCCTGGCCGGCAAGGATCTGCCCGCTCATGATGCCTGGCATGGTGATGATGCCGGCACCCACCATCTGGTTCATGACCGGAATGATGCCGGCCCGGATCGCCCGCTTCATCAGCGGCGAGAGTGCCGCAAGCCGCGTAGCTCCCAAGGCAAGCTGCGCTTCGATCGGCACGCGCTCATTGTTGATGTTCGACAAAAGAGCATTGAGCGCAATGCTCGCCGAGTTCATCGCCGTACCGAGGATGATGCCGGCGATCGGCAAGGCATGCGCCGGTTCGAGCCAGTCTCGCGAACCGAGCACGGTCAGGAGCGCGAAAGCCGAAACGACCATGGTCGAGAAGGAAACGGACACTCCGCTGATCAGGAATTGCCAACGGCCCCTCAGGCGATGCGGCTGCCGCGCTCCGACTTCGTAGGCTGCGGCAGTCACCATCGCCAGGAAGATCAGGATCGTCAGCCAGGCGGAATTCTGCTGGAACACGAACCGCAACAGGACACCGACCAGCAGCAATTGCACGATCATCCTGACCGCCGCCCATAACAGGTTCCGATGGAAGCCGAGCGACAGGAAAAGCGACAGGCTCGCCGAAAGCACGACGAGAGCGACAGCCAGTCCGAGCTCCAGCGGGGTCAATACGATGGTCATGAGCGCGCCCGCATCACGATATGCGCATCGGCGAGCCGTTCGACCTGCGCGGCGTCATGACTGACGATCAGCATGCCGCAGCCCGCCCGTTTCGTTTCCGTCAATACCTCCTCGACCTTCAGGACGCTCTCGTGGTCGAGCGCCGAAGTCGGTTCATCCAGCAGAAGAAATTTGGGGCTGTATGAAAGCGCCCGGATCAAAGCCATGCGCTGACGCTCCCCGGACGAAAGCTGGCCCGGCAACATGTCCAGCTTCTCCGGCTTCATGCCGAATTTCTGCATCATCGCCAGGACCTCATCCGTGACCGCGAAATGATCCCGCACCTGCGGCGCCCACCAGCCCGTTTCGGAGGCAAGATACATGACGTTGCGCCGCCAGGCGGGAGCGGGAATCTGCGCTTGGGAAACCGAACCCAGAAACACCTCGCCGCCATGCATATCGAGGTCGGCGATCTGGCGCAAAAGCGTGGTTTTCCCAATGCCCGACGGGCCGGTGAGAACCGTGCAGGTGCCGCCTTGCAGTTCGAACTCGATGGCTTCGACCTTGTCCGAAGCGGGAAAGCGCGCGGTGAGGACTTCAACTGAGCCCGAGAGATGAGGCTGTCTGTCGATACTGGTCTTGCTCATATCAAGTCTCGTGCCGGGAAACCTCGCCCTTGGCAAGACCGGAGCGGCGCGCGACCAGCTGGCAGAGAATGGCCCATGCTGCTCCTCCGCACCATCCTCCCACGACATCCGACGGATAGTGAACGCCGAGATAGACCCGGCTGAGGCCGATGGCGACCGTCAGAACCACGGCCACCGCAAGAACGAAGACTTTTTCGGCTCGGCCCGTCTGCAATCCGGACAGGATCGATCCGAGCGCCAGGTAGGTCGCGGCCGAAACCATCGCATGGCCACTCGGGAAGCTGAGATCGCCGACCTCGATCAGGTGCGGCACGATATCCGGCCGCGGACGACCGATCCCGATCTTCAGGCCGCTGCTCAATGCCCAGCCGCCGATCACCGAGGCGAGCAGCAGCAATGCCGTCGATCTGCGCCCGGTCATCAGAAGATAGGTCACGGAAACGATGGTGACCAGGCTGAGGACGGTGGTGCCGCCCAGGCTGGTGATATCGGTGATCACATGGGTCAGCCAGGAAGGCCCGATAGGAACGGACAGATCACCCGCCCTGCGCAAGGAAAGCAGGATGGACCGGTCGAGGGCGAAAGTGTCACCTTCCAGCAATTCGCGGGCGAGCCACAGGAAGACGAACCCCGCGCCGGATGCGAGGATGACCATGGCCGGGCCGGTAGGTCCCTGCGAACGAACCCGCGACCAGAATGCCGTCATCGACACAAGAATTTGACGCACGAATGCTCCTGAGACGGCGGTGGAATGGAGGTTATCGGTTCGGCATCTGACATGAGCCCGAACCGCACGGTCACCCGACCGTCAGAAGCAGGACGGCACCGAGCAGCCCGACGGCGATGCGCCACCAGCCGAATGGCGAATATCCGCGCTGCGACACGAAGGCGAGAAGCCGGCGCACAACGAACAGCGCGGTGACGAAGGACGTCACAAACCCGATGGCGATCAGCACGCCCTGATCCAGGCTGAGATCGTTGCGGCTCTTGTAGAGATCCAGCGTGAAGGCCCCGACCATGGTCGGCATGGCCAGAAAGAAGGAGAATTCCGCTGCCGAGCGCTTGTCGGCGCCCAGAAGCAGCGCACCGACGATCGTGGCACCGGAGCGCGACGTTCCCGGGATCATCGCCAGGCATTGGCAGAACCCGATGCCGATCGCCGCCGGCCAGGAAATGTCCATGACATCGTGATAACGGGGCTTGAATTCCAGCTTGTCCACGACGAGTAGAACGATGCCGCCCAGGACCAGCACGATGCATATGAGCATCGGCGTCTCGAACAGCACCGATTTGATGAAATCATGCGCAAGGGCGCCGATGACGGCTGCAGGCAGAAATGCGAACAGCACGGACAGAACGAAATGCCGCGCCCGCCGATCCCGGGGAAGCGCCATCGCAATTTCGACGAGTCGTTGGAAATAGACGAGAAGAATGGCGAGGATCGCGCCCAGCTGGATCAGCACGTCGAACGTTCCGGCGGATTCTAACCCCAGAAAATGTCCCAGAAGAATAAGATGCCCGGTCGACGAGACGGGAATGAATTCGGTGAGGCCTTCGACGACACCGAGCAGAAATGCAATCAGGTAGTCCGGCATTTATTATCCTGTCCGGGTAACATGCGACCAAGTCGACCAACCCGTAGGCCCGAAAAATCGCCGCCACCTTTCCGCAAACTTACGGTTTCGTAAGAAACGCGAAATGCGAACGACCGCTTACGGAATGGTAAGCGCATGGACAGACCAGGCTGATGTGAGCGCGGCACCGTTATGGCGGTCCAATGGCGGGCCGAAACAACGGGAGACTGAACATGACCAACAATGCTTTCCACACCGCATTCATGGCGATCCTGGTGATCGGACTGATCGGCGCAGGTGCCGCGTCGGCGGCGCAGGGCAATGATGGACAGGACGATGCGGCCGAATTCGCCAAACTCGGTGGCGCCAAGGTCTCGCTCAGCGAAGCGATATCCGCGGCCGAGCAGAAATTCGGCGGCAAGGCCGTGAATGCCGCACTCGACAACGAGCAGACCGCTCCAACTTTCGAAATCGAACTGATGTCGGCTTCTGGGTCCCAGACCGTGTCGGTCGACGGTCAGACAGGCATGGCCAAGGTGACGGCTGAGAACGGACAGGACGGAAACGATACCGAATAATCGTCCCAAACACGAAGGCCCCGCTCGCGGGGCCTTCACGATTGCCGGCAGTGGCGAGCGATCAATGGTGGCAATATCCGGCTTTGTCCGCGACGACAGGGCCACACGCTTGCGACGTGACGCCGATCGGAAGCGCCAGGGCAATGAAGCCAATGAGCAGGATCACGTTGAACACGGCAGCGACGACGATCATTCGCATGGGAATCCCCTCTGGAAACATTGCCTTCCGAGCGACGAATGCTGTCTTCGTCCTTCGGCGATGAACCAAGCTAGGGCATCCCGTTTACACTCGACTTGCGTGGAGAATACGGTTTGGTAAAGAAAGCCGGCATGATCGAATGAGGGGAATGGTTCGCATTCTTGAGCCGAAAGGGAAGTTGAGCCGTCTTCTGCAGGCGTGAACTAGGCCGCTATCGAGCGCTCCAGTCAGGCCACGTGAATGCTGCGAAAAGGCTGGTAGACGCATATAGCCTCACATGATCGCGCCCGTCTCTAGACCATAAGTCCTTCAGCCGTTGCGAGAATAATGTCGGGCCAATGATTGCGGTCACTGCCCGCGCGACCGCGGTGCTCCGTCCGCTTATGTGGAGCCCCGTTTGGGGCTCCCGAGCTCTCGGCGCAGGCTCGTCACAGCCCGACGCGGCGCAGATGTTCGTCCGGATAACGCGCGCCTTGAACTTTGATATTGGCAGCCTGGATCTCGTCCAGATCTTGTTGGGTCAGCGTCACCTTCAACGCGCCGACGTTCTCATCAAAACGCTCCAGCTTGCGCGTGCCGAACAGCGGCACAATCCATGGCTTCTGTGCCAGCAGCCAAGCGAGAGAGACCTGGGCCGGCGTGGCACCGTGCTTTGCGCCGATATGTCTTATCAGGTCAACCAAACGTTGGTTTGCCTCGCGGGCGTCGGTCGCAAAGCGCGGAATGCTGTTGCGCATATCTGATGGATCGAGCTGGGTTCCAGCATCGATCTTGCCGGTCAAGAAGCCTTTGCCGAGCGGGCTGAAGGGAACCAGACCGATGCCCAGTTCCTCAAGTACGGGAAGGATCTCGGCTTCAGGCTCGCGTGTCCAAAGCGAATATTCGCTCTGGAGCGCGGCCACCGGCTGCACCGCGTGAGCACGCCGGATCGAAGCTGCACCGGCCTCGGAAAGACCGAACCAACGGACCTTGCCCTCCACGATTAGGTCCCTGACCGTTCCGGCGACGTCTTCCATGGGCACCTCGGGATCGACGCGATGCTGGTAAAGGAGGTCGATTGTGTCGACCTTCAAGCGCTTGAGGCTTCCTTCAACGGCTTTGCGGATATGATCGGGCTTGCTGTTGACGCCGCCATGGTGAACACCGGTATCTCGATCGATATCCCATCCGAACTTGGTCGCGATTTTCACCTTGCCGCGCACCGGCGCCAACGCCTCCCCAACCATCACCTCATTGGTGAGTGGCCCGTAAACTTCAGCAGTATCGAAGAAATCCATCCCGCGATCGACCGCCGTGCGCAATAAAGCGATCATTTCCGCCCGATCGGGAAGTTCACGCGCCTTGCCGTAGCCCATTGCGCCCAACGACAGCGCCGACACCTCAAGACCCCGTCCGAGTTTGCGTTTCTGCATTCCATTTCTCCTCAGTGCTCAAGCTATTAGGCCAGAATTCAGTCCTGGATCTTTTAGGCAGGGTTTTCGTCGAAAACCTTGCGTGCAATCTGCAGCGCCGTCATGGCCGGCGGCCATCCGGCGTAGAAAGCCAGGTGGGTGATGACGCCGATAATCTCGTCACGCGTGACGCCGTTCTCCAGCGCCAGCTTCAAGTGGAACGGCATCTCGTTGATGCGATAAAGTGCAATCAGGCTGGTGATGGTGACAAGACTGCGGTCTCGTGGTGAAAACGCGTCATTCTCCCATACGTCCCCGAACAGGACCCTGTCGGTGAGTTCGGCAAGATGCGGTGCGATATCGCCGAACGATTTTCGGGCGTTCGTGGGTTCAGTGTTCATGGCATTTCTTTCTTGGACAAGCTGCCGCACGGCGGAGCCGATCTGGACGGGAATTTCCCTCTCTCGCTGTCGAGCATGATCAAAATAAGCATTTGATCATGCCGGATAATCACCTAAATTCTGCATGTACTTATTGGGAATACGAATGAATGCGTGATCATCTGAACGACCTGACCGCCTTCATGGTTGTCGCACGCGAACGCAGTTTCACGCGCGCCGCCGCTCAGCTCGGTCTTTCGCAGTCGCGGCTGAGCCAAACCATTCGCAACCTTGAGGATCGATTGGGCGTACGCCTGCTCACCCGCACGACGCGAAGCGTCAAACCCACCGAAGCCGGCGAACACCTTCTGCGTACGATCGGGCCGCGTTTGGAGGAAATCGAGACCGAGCTGTCAGCGTTGCATACTTTCGGCGCCAAGCCTTCGGGAACCGTCCGCATCTCGACGACCGAGAGCGCTGCCGCCGCCGCTTTGTGGCCAACGCTTCAAAAAGTTTTGCCGGACTATCCGGACATCCGTGTCGAGATCATCATCGACTATGGACTGACGGATATCGTCGCCAGCGGCATCGATGCCGGCGTGAGGCCGGGAGAGATGGTCGCTCAAGACATGATTGCCGTGCCGATCGGCCCCGATTTGCGCATGGCGGTGGTTGGCTCGCCGGAATATTTCGCCGTGTACAAGCCGCCAAAAGCTCCGCAGGATCTGACCGCGCACTGCTGCATCAATCTGCGCCTCCCCACTTACGGCGGGCTTTATGCATGGGAATTCGAAAAGAATGGCCATGACCTGCGTGTCCGCGTCGACGGCCAGCTTGTGGTCGGCACGGCCGCCGCTTCGCTGACCGCCGCACTTGCCGGCCTCGGGCTTGCCTATCTGCCGGAGGACGCGGTGAGAGAGCATCTACAAAGCGGCAAGCTGGTTCGCGTCCTCGATGACTGGTGCGAACCGTTTTCTGGATATCACCTCTATTATCCCAGCCGCCGGCACCAGAGCGCCGCATTTTCCATTCTGATCGATGCACTTCGCTACAGACGCTAAGATATCCAAGCTGTGCCGAGGTAGAGCCCGCCGTACGCCTCCAGGTGCTGGACGAAGGACTTGCATCAGCCTATCCGGCACAGCAGGCTAACCGCCACGGCTGGCTCTCCTCTGGATGGCGGTAGCTCTTATCGCGGAAAAGCACAGCCCGCGGGATGCAAGTGCATGAGCAGCGGCTACATAGCTGGAAGAAAGACAAGCGAAGACGTGCATGGAACCGCAAGCCACGCGTTCCAAACCTACTGCTGGTGGGAATAACATATTTCGGAAAGACTGAATGGTAGCGGGAGGCAGAATTGAACTGCCGACCTCGGGGTTATGAATCCCGCGCTCTCACCAACTGAGCTACCCCGCCACAGGGGACCGGAAGAAGGCCTGAAAGGCTCCGTCCGCATCGGTCGTGCGGCTTATAAGTCGCCCGTCACCAAAGTGTCAAGCAGGCTTTTGGCAAAATCCGGCGGCAATTGTTCAAGCCACTCTTCAGGCCGCCGTAGGTCTTTAGTTCAGGCCGCGACGGGCGTGGAAAGCAGAGCCTTCAGAGAAGCTTCCGCGGCCGGTGCGCGTTCCGAACGATCGATGAAGCCGCCGCCGTAGACACGGGCATCGGCGCCTTCGGCGGAATAAAGCACGCAGGCCTGGCCGGGCGCCACGCCCGCCTCGCCGATCGCCAGATCGACATAAACGCCGTTTTCGTCGCAATGCACTGTCGCCGGGGTCGGCGGGCGCGTCGAGCGCACCTTGGCGAAACAGGCAAAGCCTTGCTTGGCATCTTCCGCCAACGCCCGGTCGCCGATCCAGTTCATGTCGCGCAGGTAAACGCGGTGGGTGTCCAGCGCCTCCTTCGGGCCGACAATCACCCGGCGCGAACGCGCATCGAGATAAACGACGTAAAGCGGCTCGCCGGTCGCGACACCGAGGCCCTTACGCTGGCCGATCGTGTAATGGACGATGCCCTCGTGGCGGCCGAGCACGCGGCCGTCCATATGGACGATATCGCCGGCCAGCGCCGCATTCGGCTTCACCTTGTTGATGATGTCGGCATATTTGCCCTGCGGCACGAAACAGATGTCCTGGCTGTCGGCCTTCTTGGCAACAACGAGGCCCATCTCCTCCGCAAGCGCCCGCACCTCCGCCTTCGACATGCTGCCGAGCGGGAAGCGCAGGTAATCGATCTGCTCCTGCGTCGTGGCAAACAGGAACCAGCTCTGGTCGCGGTCGGCATCGATCGGGCGAAACAGCGCGCGGCGGCTCGGGTTATCCGGGCTCGGATTGGCGGACGAACGAATATAATGACCGGTCGCCAGCACATCCGCACCGAGATCCTGCGCGGTGGCCAGAAGATCGGCGAACTTGACCGTCTGGTTGCAGGCGACGCAGGGGACCGGCGTTTCGCCCATCGCATAGGCCTCGGCAAACGGATTGATCACCGTTTCGCGGAAACGCTTTTCATAATCGAGGACGTAGTGCGGAATGCCAAGCGTTTCGGAAACCCGGCGCGCGTCGTCAATATCCTGGCCCGCACAGCACGAACCGGCGCGATGCACGGCAGCGCCGTGGTCATAGAGCTGCAGCGTGATGCCGAGCACATCATAGCCCTGGCGTTTGAGCAGGCCTGCAACGACGGAGGAGTCCACTCCCCCCGACATGGCAACGACAACACGTGTGTCTTCCGGCCTCTTGTCAAAATCCAAGCTATTCACGGAACTCTCTCTAACATCTCGTCGCCCGGCCCTGATTGATAATTCCATCGGGCACAAAAACGAAAATCTCCAGGCCCGACGCGGGATCGTCCGCCGGAAGGGCTATTCTGCACCGGATATAGAAAGGATTTGGGACCTGCGCAAGGAGCGGCACGGTCGCGATCTTTGGCAGAATCAGATCTGCGTACGACGCCCC
Organism: Neorhizobium populisoli; assembly: GCF_019430945.1. Classification (GTDB taxonomy): domain Bacteria; phylum Pseudomonadota; class Alphaproteobacteria; order Rhizobiales; family Rhizobiaceae; genus Neorhizobium; species Neorhizobium populisoli. Next base: position 161,316 of record NZ_JAHYCB010000003.1, read on the forward strand.
TCGCCTGCCGGGCGGTTCATGTCATACACCACCCAGCGAAAAAACCAGTAGATCGCAATGAAGAACACCATCAACGGAATGAGATTTTCGGGGTTTTGAATCATGGTGTCTCGGCTATACGTATCAATATGACACATAACCGGAGCATCACGGTCACCGCAATTGTGAATTCGTATTAACTAAAAAGCATATAACGCGAAACAAACACGCTCCGCAGCTCAAGATAGCGAAGCTTGCCGCACGGTCTGCGCCACGACAGCACCATTGGCATTGGCAGGCCCTTCCGCCCGCACCCGGGGCAAGCTTTCGGGATAGTCCCGCTGGATGAAGTCGATGATCTTTTCACGCATCTCGCAGCGCAGATCGAAGGTCTTGGGCGCGTTGGAGGCGGAAACCAGGATGCGGATTTCCATGACGTTTTCCTTGAAATCCGTCACCTGCACCGCGACCACCCGCTTGTCCCAGAGCTTGGAGGCCGCCGCGATCTCCTCGACCTTTCGGCGCACCACGGCGACCGGCACGGAATAATCGAGATAGATCATCACCGTGCCGATCAGCGCCGAGCTTTCCCGCGTCCAGTTCTGGAACGGGTTTTCGATGAAATAGCTGAGCGGCAGGATCATCCGCCGCCAGTCCCATAGCTTCACCACCACATAGGTCGATGTGATCTCCTCAACATTGCCCCACTCCCCTTCGACGATCAGCGCGTCGTCGATGCGGATGGGCTGGGTGATGGCGAGCTGAATGCCGGCAAAGATGTTCTTCAGCACCGGCTGCAGCGCAAGGCCAAGCACGATGCCCGCGACCCCGGCCGAGGCGAGCAGGCTGACGCCATATTGCTGCACGGCCGGAAAGGTCATCAGCATGGCGGCGATGGTGATCGCCACGATCATCGAGCTTGCGATCCGCTCGGCGATCCGCGACTGGGTGACATGCGCCCGCGCCAACAGATTGTCTTCCGCATCGAGCTTGAAGCGGCGGAGATAAACGATCATCCACACATGCAGAGCGATCTTCGCCATCCAGCCGACGACGATGATGAAGCAAAGCAGCAGGAGATGGCGGATGACGTCAGCCTGTGTCTCCGTCAGTGGCGCGATCGTCGCGCCGAAGGAAAGCGTCCAGGTGAGAATCGCCAGCCGCATCGGCCGGCGGGTGCGCGATACCAGCGAACGCCAGAACAGATCCTTGTTCTCGACAAGTCGCGTCAGAAACCGGAATCCGAAGCGCTGGATAGCGAGCCCGATCAAAAATGCGGCGGCAAGCACGCCCATGCTGACCAGCCAGCCCGGCAGCCAGGCGGTGTCGTTTCTGAATTCCTGAATGAACTGTTCCATGCCCCGTCAGCTAGGGTGCAATGCAGCATGGAAAACCCCGGCCGTAAAAATTTCATGATTGAGAGGCTTCATGGCGTGGGGTGAACGAAGCAAACAGGGCGAAGGACGGTGAATATGGAATTCGATCTGATGCGCTTCGTCGATGCGCAAGCCCCTGTCTATGCGCAGGTGATCGGCGAACTGAAAGCCGGCAAGAAGCGCTCCCACTGGATGTGGTACATCTTCCCGCAGATCGCCGGCCTCGGCTTCTCGATCATGTCGCAGCGCTTCGCGATCGGTTCCAAGGGTGAGGCGAAAGCCTATCTCGACAATCCGCTGCTTGGTTCCCGCCTTGTCGAATGCACCGAGGCGATGCTCGCCCATGGCGACCTTACGGCGCATGCCATTCTCGGCTCTCCGGACGACATGAAATTCAAAAGCTCGATGACGCTATTTGAAGCGGTCAGCGAAAAGGGCTCGCCTTTCGGACGAGCCCTCGAACAGTTCTATCATGGTGAGCGCGACGAAAAGACCGTCGCGCTGCTGGGCCGTTAGCTCTTCGGGCAGGCTGCTTTACGCAGCCGCCTGGATTGCCGAGAGCTTCCAGTCATTGGCTGGCTTGCGGACGAAGGTCCATACTTCGACCGTCTCGGTGACCGAATTCGGATCGCCTTCCGCAACTGCGCCTGTATTGCGGTCCTTCATGTAGTCGACGCTGGAATAACGCATCGCCACCGTCGCATAGTCCTGACCGTTTTCGCGCCAGGATTCGGCAAGATCACCCTGCAGCAGCTTCACGTCCTGAACTTCGTTCTTCAGGCCGTTCGTGGCGTTCTCGCCAAGCTCTTCCGCCAGATAGGACATGGCTTCCGGCGTGGTGAGGTTGCGAAGCTTCGCATAGTCTTCGGCCGAGTAGGCGCTCTGGACATCGGTCAGCAGCTTCTCGAAATGGCCGAGGTCACGGTTGGTAATGCCGATCTCGTCGGTTTCCGGGCCTGCCTGGCGCGGTGCCGGCGCATTGCCGCCACCCAAACCGCCAAAGCCGCTTCCGAAACCACCATGATTGCCCTGCGAGCCGATCTTCGGGATCTGGAAGCCGCCACCGGACTGCTGGTTCTGATGCGGCGCCTCATAGGCGTTGTTCTGTCGGCCAAAGCCGGTATTTGAGCCACCGGCCGCACCGCCGCTCGCCTGTTGCTGGCGGCGCGCGAAGAAGCGGAAGGCCAACATGGCGAGACCGGCGATCAGGGCGATCTGCAGCAGCATGCCAAGCATGCCGGCCATGCCGCCAAAACCATTACCCATCATCATGCCGAGAAGGCCGCCGAGTGCCAGACCGCCGAGAAGACCACCGGCCATGCCACCAAACAGGCCGCGGCTAGGCTGGGCAGGCTGCGTAGCGCCCGCTGCGGGGTTTGTAGCGTTCTGCTGGGTATTGGGTGTCATCGAGCGGTTGATGCCAGTCGGCGCCGAAGGCGCGGTGTTCGTGGTGGCCGGCGCGGAATAGGTGCGCGTGCCACGGCTGCCGAAACCGCCGCCGCTGGCGCGCCGTGCTTCCGCAAAATCAACGGCGGACAAGGAAACCGCCATCCCGATCGCAGCGACCGCGAACAGCTGCTTGAAGCGCCGAAGTTTGGATAACATAACTTTCTCCTCTTGCCCGCATGAGCGCGGGGTTCCCGATTTATATAGCGACGGCCGGGTGACAATTTTAGTGGCGCCGTCATTATTTCCCGCCGAAGTAGATAATGGAGTTTGAAACGGGAGCCAATAGCCAGAAATACAACCTGAACGAAAGTTGATCGCGCAAAAGGTCGCAGGGAGCCGGATAAACAAAAAGCCCGGCACAGGGTGCCGGGCTTTTTGCTTGGAAGGAATAGCTTCTGTGGAGGAAAACTCCCCAGCCTCAATCGACGTTGAACGCCAGCGGCTTTGCCTGGCGGATCGCCGAGTTTGCCGTCAGCTTGGCAAGCACATCGTCCGGCACGCGACCATCGACGTAAAGCAGGGCGATCGCGTCGCCGCCTTCCTTGTCACGGCCGAGATGGAAGTTGGCGATGTTGACGCCGGCATTGCCGAGCGTCGTGCCGATGAAACCGATCATGCCGGGAACGTCGGTGTTGGCGATATAGACCATGTTGGCGCCGACATCGGCGTCAAGGTTGATACCCTTGATCTGGATGAAGCGCGGCTTGCCGTCCGAAAATACCGTGCCGGCAACCGAGCGAGTCATCGTATCGGTCTTGACGGTGAGCTTGATGTACCCGTCGAAGATGCCCGACTTGTCGCGCTTGACCTCGGACAGGATAATGCCCTTTTCCTTGATCATGATCGGCGCCGAGACCATGTTGACGTCGGCAACCTGCGAACGGATCAGGCCGGCGAGAGCCGCGCTGGTCAGCGCTTTGGTGTTCATGCCGGCAGTCGAGCCGTCATACAGGATCTCGATTTCCTTGATCGCATCTTCGGTGACCTGACCGACGAAAGCGCCGAGCACGTCCGCAAGACGAATGAACGGCTTCAGGATCGGCGCTTCTTCAGCGGTGATCGACGGCATGTTGATGGCGTTGGAAACCGCACCCTTGACGAGGTAGTCCGACATCTGTTCGGCGACCTGCAGGGCGACATTTTCCTGGGCTTCCGTGGTGGAAGCGCCGAGATGCGGCGTGCAGACGACGTTTTCCAGGCCGAAGAGCGGGCTTTCGGTGGCGGGCTCGACTTCGAAGACGTCGAAGCCGGCGCCCGCGACATGGCCGGACTTGATGGCTTCGGCAAGGGCTGCCTCATCGACCAGACCGCCGCGGGCGCAGTTGATGATACGAACGCCCTTCTTGGTCTTGGCGAGGTTTTCGGCACCAAGAATGCCGCGCGTCTTGTCGGTCATCGGCACGTGCAGGGTGATGAAGTCGGCACGGGCGAGCAGATCGTCCAGCTCGACCTTCTCGACGCCCATTTCCTGGGCGCGTTCGGCGGACAGGAAGGGATCATAGGCGATGACATGCATGCCGATGCCGATCGCCTTGCGGCAGACGATACCGCCGATATTGCCGGCACCGATGACGCCGAGCGTCTTGCCAGTGATTTCGACACCCATGAACTTCGACTTTTCCCACTTGCCGGCCTGCGTCGAGGCGTCGGCCTGCGGCAGCTGGCGGGCAACGGCAAACATCAACGCGATGGCATGCTCGGCTGTAGTGATCGAGTTGCCGAACGGCGTGTTCATAACGATGATACCACGGCGCGAGGCGGCCGGGATGTCAACATTGTCGACGCCGATACCGGCGCGACCGATGACCTTGAGGTTGGTCGCGGCAGCGATCAGCTTTTCCGTCGCCTTGGTAGCGGAACGGATGGCGAGGCCATCATAATTGCCGATGATCTCGGCAAGCTTGTCCTTGTCCTTGCCGAGCTTCGGCTGGAAATCGACTTCAACGCCGCGATCGCGAAAAATCTGGACGGCGGTTTCCGAAAGTTCGTCGGATACGAGAACGCGAGGTGCCATGGATGCGGGCTCCTGATAAGGGGTTCTGAACTGGAATAGAGAATGGGCTTCGCCGAAGCGGAGCCGATACGCGATCGTTACGCGGCGGCCTTGGCGAGCCCGGCCTTCTGCGTGTTGAACGCATAGGTCAACCAGGGCATCAGGGCCTTCATGTCGGCTTCGTCGATCGTCGCGCCAGCCCAGATGCGCAGGCCGGACGGAGCGTCACGGTAAGCGCCGATATCGAAGGCGACGCCTTCCTTTTCGAGGATGGCGACAACGCCCTTGGCGAAGGCTTCCTGGGCGTCGGCGTTAAGTGCGGCGACGTCAGCGTCGGCGATCTTCAGGCAAACGGAAGTGTTGGAACGCGTTGCCGGCTCGACGGCCAGGTTGGCGATCCAGTCGTTCGCTTCGACGAAATCGAAGATCACCTTGGCATTGGCATCGGCGCGGGCCATCAGGCCCTTGAGACCGCCGAGCTGCTTTGCCCAGAGAAGCGCATCGATATAATCCTCGACGCAGAGCATCGACGGCGTGTTGATCGTCTCGCCGGTGAAGATGCCTTCGATCAGCTTGCCGCCCGAGGTCAGACGGAAAATCTTCGGCAGCGGCCAGGCCGGTTGGTAGGACAGCAGGCGCTCGACGGCACGCGGGCTGAGGATCAGCATGCCGTGGCCACCCTCGCCGCCCAGAACCTTCTGCCAGGAGAAGGTGACGACGTCGAGCTTGGAGAAATCCATGTCCTGCGCAAATGCCGACGAGGTGGCGTCGCAGATCGTCAGGCCCTTACGGTCTGCCGGAATGAAGTCGCCGTTCGGAACGCGAACGCCCGAAGTGGTGCCGTTCCAGGTGAAGACCACGTCACGGTCGAAATCCACCGTGGAAAGATCCGGAAGTTCGCCGTAACCGGCTTCAATCTTGCGCACGTCCTTGAGCTTCAGCTGCTTGACGACGTCGGTGACCCAGCCGGCGCCGAAGCTTTCCCAGGCGACCATGTCGACGCCGCGCTCGCCGAGCAGCGACCAGAGCGCCATCTCGACGGCACCGGTATCGGAAGCCGGCACGATGCCGATGCGGTAATCCGCCGGCACGTTCAGAATTTCGCGAGTGAGATCAATGGCCTGCTTGAGCTTTGCCTTGCCGACCTTGGCGCGGTGCGAACGACCGAGCGGGGCATCGGAAAGCGCTTCGAGCGACCAACCGGGGCGCTTCGAGCAAGGGCCAGAAGAAAAATGAGTATTGCTCGGACGGAGGTCCGGCTTTGCGGCGGCATCGGCCATATGTATACCCTTCCAGGTAATTGGCTCCTCGTTGGGGAGGAGTGTCCCGCCGCTGTGGATATGCCTGTCGGTTTTCGCAGTCAAGCGGCCGATGTCGCTACCGGATAGATTTTTGCCGCAACGGGCGGCCGGGCATTGCGAAAATTGCGCGCTAAGCCGTTGCCGCGATTGTAAAAATCACGTCGAATAAAATATCGAGGCCAAATAGAGCCAGAGTGCCCTGCCGCAGGCGGCGCAGGATCATCCATTTAAGTGGCCGGACCTTCTGCCAGATCTGAGTCGCCCTCAGCCGCATCATTGCGGTACGACGCTGGAGATAGATCCAGCCCTGCACGGTTGCGGCCGAGCGGCGGCGGGTCAGTTCGAACGCCCGCGCGGCCTTGAGCTTCCAGGCCTCGTCGCCGACGCCAAGGTCATGCCATTCGAAACCTTCGCGATGCAGCCATTCGACGACGCGATAATTGAGGATGCTACCCGGCGAAAACTTCGCCCAGTCACCGCCTTCGAAGGAGGTCATGATGCCGTGGAAGCGCCTGCCCGCAACAAGGCCCCAGTTGGTCGCCAAGATGCGGTCGCCGGCCTTCAGGTAAAACAGCACGACCATTCCTTCCTCCGCGAAGAGATAGGTCCCTTCGTTGAAGAAGTCGTATTTGTCGCGGTCGGTTTCGAAACCCGGTACGCGCGTCTGCTCGAATCGCTGTTGCTTCTGGCGCAGCATCGTCGCCACCGCCTCATCCATCTCGTCACGCCGGCGCGCCACGCAGAATTCCAGCGGCGCCTTGTCGTTCAGGAGCCGGGCGCCTCGCAGCACCGTGCGGCGGTTCGGATAGGCCGCATCGACCTCGCTCCACGGGCGCCGCAGGTCGGTTCCGTGGCAGGAGATCGCATGCGCGCCGTTGCTCAGAAGCGCCAGCGGGTTGACGAGGCCGTCGATATCCGCCGGCATCTTGTCGAGTTCCAGCACGTCATAGGGTGGCAGCTTCGAGGCGATCTGACGCCACAGCCCTTCCATCACGTTGCGCGTCCACTCGAAACCGACCGGAAACAGGATCGGCGCGTTGTAATCGGCCGCGTCGTTGTCGATGAAGGTCAGGATGGCGGCGCCGGTGCGACGGGTGATGCAGAGCGGCACGAACATGACCGGACGCCCTGCCCTGTCGCGCACTTCGACGAAATGCAGGCTGCGCCGCCCGGAGCGGCCGAAACTGTTGGTCCAGGCGGTCAGGAAGGTAACGGTCTGAAAGGCGTGGAAACGCGCGCCGTTTTCGGCCTGCGCAGCGCGCGGCCAGTCGCTCGAAACGTTTTCGAGTCTATCGAATATCGCAATTTGGAATGCCGGCACCATGCCAACGTCTCCGACTGATTACAGCCGACCATAGCAACCGGGACGGGCAACCTGAATTGAATTCTTAATACATCGTTAACGCTTAAAACTTGACCAAACGCAAAAAGCCGCCCGATGGGCGGCTTTCGCAAGATATTGAAAGAATTACTTGTAGACGATCGGCTGCGGCGGGGGCTCGTAGGCAACCGGTGCATCGCAACCGCCGAACATGTAGCGAGCGCCGACGCGTGCTTCGTGGCTGTAGAAGCCCTTGTCGCGGCCTGGGCCGCCGCCGGCTGCGTAGCCGAACATGTCGCCACCATCCACGTAACGGAAGCGGTAACCGACATCGGCCTTGAGGTTGCAGGTAATGTCGATCGACGCGCCGGCCATGAGGGCTGCGGTAAAGCGCCAGCCACCCTTGCCGCCGTGTTCTGTCGAGTAGCAGCCCGGGACGGACGGATCGTCGCAGATCGTGTTACGCAGCTTGTTCCACTTCACGTAGGTACCGCCGATACCACCGCCGAGATAAGGCGTGAAGTAACCGTAGGTGCCGAGATCGACATAGACGTTCGCCAGCAGCGAATAGGCGTTCATGTTGGAGCTGTCGTTCGAGGTGCAGGCGATGCCGCCGGCGCAGACGCCGCTGGTGCCGCCGCGGAACTTCGAGCGCGTGAAATAATCGAACGTGACGTCGCTGCGCAGATAGCTGTTGATCTGATAACCGACGCCGCCGCCGAGCGTGAAGCCGTCACGCAGCGAGGAGCGGGTGAAATCGGCCTGAGCAACGCCCGGGGTCGAGGTGCCCTGCCAGAATTCGGTGCCGCGGGACTTCTTGAACGAGTAGCCGACATCGCCACGCAGATACCAGCCGGTGGCTTCCTGCACGGTCACTTCCGGCGCGTCCTGGAGCGGTTCCGGCTGCGGCTGGTAAAGGTCGGCGGAATTGGCGGCGCTTACCGTCAACGCCAGCGCAAAGGCGCTGGTCAGAAACTTCTTCATGGCTTCATCTCCAAAGCTCGTCTCGCATATGGCAGGCAAGCGCACAGCCATCGGGTTGATCCGCAATGAATCATGACGGAGAAAGGTTAAGCCCTGCTTAACCATGCTTGTTTACCAGGTGTTTTCTCTAATTTAGGCTGAACCGACGCTCTTTATTATGCGGCTGAAAGTCATGATATCGGTTCTAAACAGTCGCATTGGCAAATCTATCGATGAGGTCTAAGAAAGACGGCATGTCCGACAACGTCATCAAATTTCAGCGCCCGCAAAAACCGAAGCCTCCGCGGCAGACGCCGCCGTGGTTGAAAAAGCTGCTGGTTGCGCTCGGCATCGTAGCTTTCTTCCTGGCGGCCTACGTGTATTTCTCCTTGGCGGGAGCCCCGCGCCCGTAACGGCGTCCTCTGCGGGTCAGGCCAAAGAACTTTCGCGAATCAAAAAGCCGGCGTTTCCGCCGGCTTTATCTTTTTAGGCACTTGCTTCCGATCAGGCAGCGCTGCGCGCATTGGCGATGACATTGACCAGGCCGTCGACGATACGTTCGACCTGGGCGCGGTCGTCACCTTCCGCCATGACGCGGATCAGCGGCTCGGTGCCGGACGGGCGAATGACGAGGCGCCCCTTGGAGGCAAGCTCGGCTTCCGCATCGGCGATCGCCTCACGCACGATGGCCTCCTCCAGCGGCTTGCCCCCCGAGAAACGGACGTTCTTCAAGAGCTGCGGCACCGGATCGAACCGGTGGCAGATTTCGCTGACCGGTCGGCCGAGACGCTTCACGCGGGCCAAAATCTGAAGAGCGGCCACCAGGCCGTCGCCGGTCGTGCCGAAATCCGACAATACGATATGGCCGGACTGTTCGCCGCCGACGTTAAAATCGTGGTTACGCATATGCTCGACGACATATCGGTCGCCGACCTTGGTGCGGGCAAGATCGAGCCCCTTGCCGTTCAGGAAGCGTTCCAGGCCGAGATTTGACATGACCGTCGCAACGATACCGCCGCCTGTCAGCTTCTGATCTTCCGCCCAGCTTTCAGCAATCACCGCCATCAGCTGGTCGCCATCGACGATCTCGCCGCGCTCGTCGACGATGATCACCCGGTCGGCATCGCCATCGAGCGCGATGCCGATATCGGCACGCACTTCATGCACCTTCTTCTGAAGGTTGGCCGGGCTGGTCGAGCCGCAATCGAGATTGATATTGGTACCGTTCGGTTCGTTGCCGATCGTCACGACTTCCGCGCCGAGCTCCCAGAGCGCCAGCGGAGCGACCTTGTAAGCGGCGCCATTGGCGCAATCGATCGCAACCCGCAGGCCCTGCAGCGTCACGTCGCGCGGCAGTGTGCGCTTTGCGTGCTCGATATAGCGGTAGATATCGCCTTCGACACGTTTCGCCCGGCCGATATCGGCAGACTTGGCAAGCTGGGCATGCAGGTCGCTGTCGAGCAGTTCCTCGATGCGCATTTCCAGCTCGTCGGACAGCTTGTAGCCATCCGGGCCGAACAGCTTGATGCCGTTGTCTTCGTAGGGGTTATGGGACGCGGAAATCATCACACCGACATCCGCGCGCAGCGAACGGGTCAGCATTGCGACGGCAGGCGTCGGAATCGGGCCGAGCAGGAAGACGTCGAGGCCGGCGGCGGTAAAGCCAGCCACCATGGCATTTTCCAGCATATAGCCGGATAGACGGGTATCCTTGCCGATCACCACCCGGTGGCGGTGACTGCCGTTGCGGAAAATCGTGCCGACGGCAATGCCAACGCGCATCGCCAGATCCGGCGTCATCGGAAAGATGTTGGACTGTCCGCGAATGCCGTCCGTGCCAAAATAGCGGCGTGTCATAAATGCTCCTTCGTCATCGCACCCTGCATGGCGCGGCTTTCGCAGGGATTGGACCTGCATGATGTTCGACGGCCACACGAACCGGAAGCTTGGCTCATGCCATAGTTCGCGGGCGCAAGCACATAAATTAGCGCAAAAATCGCTTATATCCCGTTACCAACACGCGAGTGGGTTCCAAAGAAAAACCGCCGCAGATTGCTCCGCGACGGTGTGTAATCCAGGAACCTGTCCTCAGTGAGGCTGCGGCTCGAGGCCGGTTTCACCACCCTTCGGCTCGTCCTTCTTGGAACCAGTCGAGGGAACAGCCGAACCGCGGGCCGGCGGCGCATCGTCGCCGAGGTCGCGCGCAGGCTTCTGACCCTTGATCAGCGCCCTGATTTCGTCGCCCGTCAGCGTCTCGTATTCGAGCAGGCCTTCGGCAATCGCGACGAACTGGTCGTGATTGTCGGTCAGGATCGCGCGGGCTTCGGTATAGGCCTCGTCGATCAGGCGGCGCACTTCGTTGTCGATCTTCTGAGCGGTCGCTTCCGAAACGTTCTTCGACTGCGAGACGGAATGGCCGAGGAAGACTTCCTGCTGGTTTTCACCATAAGCGACCTGGCCGAGCACGTCGGAAAAGCCCCACTGGGTAACCATGGCGCGGGCAAGCTTGGTCGCCTGCTCGATATCCGAGGATGCACCCGAGGTGATGTTTTCCTTGCCGAAGGTCAGCTCTTCCGCAACGCGGCCGCCCATCATGATCGTCAGGCGCGACACCATCCACTTGTAGCTCATGGAATAGCGGTCGCCTTCCGGCAGCTGCATGACCATGCCGAGCGCACGACCGCGCGGAATGATCGTCGCCTTGTGCAACGGATCGGCAACCGCGACCTTGAGCGCCGTGATGGCGTGGCCGGCTTCGTGATAGGCCGTAAGCTTCTTTTCGGCTTCGGTCATAGCGGACGAGCGGCGTTCCGCGCCCATCATGATCTTGTCCTTGGCGTCTTCGAATTCCTGCATGGTGACGAGGCGCTTGTTGCGGCGCGCAGCCATCAGAGCGGATTCGTTGACGAGGTTCATCAGGTCCGCACCAGAGAAACCAGGCGTACCACGGGCCAGAACCTTCAGATCGACATTTGGTGCCAGCGGAACATTGCGGGCATGCACCTTGAGGATGCGCTCGCGGCCGACGATATCCGGGTTCGGCACGACGACCTGGCGGTCGAAACGGCCCGGACGCAACAGTGCCGGGTCGAGAACATCCGGACGGTTGGTCGCGGCGATCAGGATGATGCCTTCATTGGCTTCGAAACCGTCCATCTCGACGAGCAGCTGGTTGAGCGTCTGCTCGCGTTCGTCGTTACCACCGCCGAGGCCTGCGCCACGATGACGGCCGACGGCGTCGATTTCGTCGATGAAGATGATGCAAGGCGCGTTCTTCTTGGCCTGCTCGAACATGTCGCGCACACGGGATGCACCGACGCCGACGAACATTTCGACGAAGTCCGAACCGGAAATCGTGAAGAACGGTACATTGGCTTCGCCGGCGACGGAACGGGCGAGCAGCGTCTTACCGGTACCCGGAGGACCGACGAGCAGCACGCCGCGCGGAATACGACCACCGAGACGCTGGAATTTTTGGGGATCACGCAGGAATTCGACGATTTCTTCCAGATCCTGCTTGGCTTCGTCGACACCGGCAACGTCTTCGAAAGTCACGCGGCCATGCGCTTCTGTCAGAAGCTTGGCCTTGGACTTGCCGAAACCCATCGCGCCGCGCGAGCCGCCCTGCATCTGCCGCATGAAGAACAGCCAGACACCGAGGATGAGCAGCATCGGCAGGAGCGTGCCGAGATAGGAGAGAAAACCGGAAGACCCGTCCGTTTCCGGGCGGGCAGAAATGTTGACGTTCTTGGCGGCCAGCTTCTCGATCAGCGTATCGTCGATGACGGGAGAATAGGTCTGAAAGCCGGTGCCGCTTTCGGTATAGGTACCGAGAACGCGGTTACCCGTGACGACGACATCCCGAACCCGCCCCGAATCCACATCCTTCAGAAACTGAGAATAGGGAACCTCACGCGAGCTTGTCTGCGTCGGTGCCGTCTGGAACATGCTGAATAAAGCGACCAGCAAGAGGGCTATGACGACCCAGAGGGCGATATTACGAAAATTTGGGTTCATTGAACTCCCCGGACTGTGACGATCAGCTTCTGACGGCGACCGCCTTGCTTGCCGCATAACATAGGGTTGCGGCACCGGCTTGCCAAGGCGACGCAGAACCTTCGCCTAGCTTTTCCGCGCACAATCCTTAATCGGCAGCGGGGGAAAATCGTCGCATCCGAGCAAAAGCACGAATTGGTTTGCAAGATTAACGTCAAACTGCGGCAAAAAACGGTCGAAGGGACCAAGGGTGGGAGTGAGAAGGATGCGGGGTTTTGGAGAGACGGAGCGTGGAGCCCCTTCCCCTTCCTGGGTATCCGTTAATGAAGGAATTCCGCGCTGGAGGTTCGCTCCCACTTCTCCCCAACGAGGAGAAGTGCCGAGCGAATGCGAGGCGATGAGGGGGCTCCGCGGAATGCCGCTTGATAGCGAGGTCGGAGCACTTGGCCCCCTCATCCGGCCCTTCGGGCCACCTTCTCCCCGCTGGGGAGAAGGGGACGCCGCACCGTCGGCGCGCCCGGCAAATATCTCGATACATGGCATCGCAGTCGCCGCCCGCATCGCGATCGCCGGCGGCACATCGGGAAAAAGCCCGATCGCCTCTTCGCGACCCGGTGCCAGCGGACCAACGGCGATCTCGCACTCTCCATCATTCACGATCCGATACCGCCCGTCCCAAACCGCCGAGCTATCCGCAGCAATATGCAGCGGTATCATGCCGCGGTTCTCACGCACCACATAAAGGCCGTCGCGGCGCAAATCGAAGATCACTCTCCCGACCGTCATCCGTCCGGGCTGGCCGCCATCGATGAAAGCCATGACGCGATCCATGCTTTCACCGGCTGGTAGATACGACCTGCCCCCCAGCACAGCCGACAACACGGCGAGCGCATGGCGCAGCACGACGGGATCCTCGGTTAGTCCTTCGCCAGAAACATGGGCCAGCACGCCGTGACTGATCGCTAGATGGCTCCGGACCCACAACGACGCCGCATCGGAAAGCTCGGTACGGCGCAAGCCGGCGCGGATAATCGCATGATCATCGAAAACGGCCTCCTGAGACAGCCGTTCTCGCACCCTCACCCGCTCATAGCGGATATTCTGATTGCTCGGATCGTCGATCCATCCCTCACCCACCTCGGCGAGGAGCTCCCGGATATCGGCACGGCGGCAGTGAAGGAACGGCCGCAAAAGCCAGCGGCGGCGGTCGAGCAGCACGGCATCGGCCATGCCTGCAAGGCCGAGATTGCCTTCCCCCTCGTTGCGCGCCGCTCGCATGGCCACCGTCTCGGCCTGGTCGTCAAGCGTATGGCCCGTCAGGATCGCGGTGGCATCGATTTCGTCAGCGACATCCATCAGCAGCCGATAACGCGCCTCGCGGGATGCAGCGGAAATCCCGGTCCTGGGCTTCTCCCCATCCCAGCGACGGATGAAATGGCGCACGCCGAGCCGACGGCAGAATGCGGCGACAGACACAGCCTCATCTGCCGATTCCGGCCTCAGCGCATGATCGATCGTCACGGCGTCGATGAAAACGTCCGAATCGGAGGCATTGGCTTGAACAAGGGCAAGAAGCAGACCGGCGGAATCGCTCCCACCGGAAATCGCCACCAGCAGGCGGGCAGGCTTGGCGATAGTAGCGAGAAACCGCGCTGCGGCTCTTTGCGGAGAAAGCGTCAAACCGGCAGACACGGGCGCGACCGCGTCAGCCGCAGCTCAGGCGCTTCTGTTCGCTGCTGACCTTGGCAAGCACCGCCTTGGACGCGCTCGGATAACGGCGCGTGACTTCCTTCAGCGTCGCGCAGGCAGTGTCGGTATTGTCCAGCTGCGCAAGCGACATGCCGAGTTTCAAGAGCATTTCCGGAGCCTTGGGCGACTTGCCGTAGGTCTGGTGGGCGTTGAGGAAGGTCTTGGCCGCCTCGTTGTATTTCTGCTGCGAATACTGCGCTTCGCCAAGCCAGAAATTCGCGTCCGCAATGCGGGTGCTTTTCGGATAGGCCTGGATGTAACCCGAGAATTCCTTCTCCGCGAGCGAATAGTCGCCGGAAAGAACGTGGTTATAGGCGGCCTGGTACGTATCGCTTTCGGAGCCGAGCGATGCGGTCTGCTGCGGATCCGGACGGCTCGGCGTCGCCGGCGTGTTGCCCTGCGGTCGTGCTCCGAGCTCCACACCCGGAAGTCCAGCGGAATTGTTGGCATTGTTGCGGTTGGCACCGCGCGGATTGCCGTTCTGGTCGAAATCCATCGAGCCGAGCGTGGTCGGCGGCGGAGCGGTGGTCGAGCCGCCCGTGTTCGCCCCGGCGCCGTTGTTGCCGGGCTGTTCGATAATACGTGCGACATCATCGGATGGCGCGGGCTGGGACGGAGAAGCGCCATTCGCGGCGGGAGGGCGGCTGGACGCCACGGCTGGTTGCCCAGCCGTGTCGCCCAGATCGCTTCTCTTCTTCTTTTCCAGATCCTGGAAACGGAATTCGTTGTCTTCCTGCGTCTTGCGGATTTGCTCCTGCATCTGCAGCAGCTGATAACTCATTTCCTCGATACGGCCGTTCAACTGCCGGATCTGTTCCTGGAGTTGCTGGTTACGAACGGCATCGTTGCTCTGCGCAAGAATCACCGGCGCCTCTTGCGGGGCGGCCGGAGCTTGCTGCACAGAACTCTGAGTGCCCTGGAAGAGTTTAGGCAGAGAGAAAGCCCCAGCCGGGGCGCTCGTCGCCATCAGCCCCAGCATCGCTGCCAAGACAATTTTCTTCATGAGTGTCCGTCCTGCTCGTTAAGTCTGCACCTGATTTGGTGCAGACAAGGATTTTTCTAATCTGCCGGCAAAAAGCAACCAAGCTCGCGATCAAAAATCCCACAAATCAGGGCCAAACTAAGGAAAAAACAAAAAGGCGGCCCAAAGACCGCCTTTTTTAATGCTCCGGTAATCTTCGCCCGCCGGGCGAAAGACCGAATTACATGCCGGCGCCGCCAAGAACCGTGACAGCGCGACGATTCTGTGACCAGCAGGAAATGTCGTCGCAAACGGCGACCGGACGTTCCTTGCCGTAGGAAATGGTCTTCATGCGGTTTGCCGGAACGCCGCGCGAAGCGAGGTATTCCTTGGTGGCGGCCGCACGGCGCGCACCGAGCGCCAGGTTGTATTCGCGGGTGCCGCGTTCGTCGGCATGGCCTTCGACCGTGATCGCGTAATTCGGGTAACGCTGCAGCCACTGTGCCTGGCGGTCGAGCGTCTGCTGGGCGTCTGCGCGAACCGAGGTCGAGTCGGTGTCGAAGAAGATGCGGTCGCCGACATTGACCGTGAAGTCCTGCTGCGAACCCGGAGGGCCACCGTTCTTGCCGTTCAGGCCAAGCTCGTTGGCATTGTTCGGCAGGTTGTTCTTGTTGGCGCAACCGGCAAGCGCCAAGGCCAGCGTGAGCGCGATGACGGCGGGATTGCGAGCGAGGGTCTGCATGCGGCTCATCGCCGGGGTATCGATGCGGCTCATGGCCGGTCTCTCCTTAGATCAGTAATTTTCAGAGTTGCCAGAATTACGGTTTCCAGACTCTAACCGGGCTCGGTTAACCATGCGCGAAGGGTTATGGTTAACAAACCCTTCCAAAGTGCCTATTTCCGCCCTTTCTCAGGAGAATGGGGCGGGAAAGAGGCGAAAACCGGCCCTATTCGAGAAGGGGCGACCAGGCAGGGTCGGAAGCGTAGGACGGCGTCTTGACCTGCAGCTCGTTGTAACCGGTCAGATCGATCGAATAAAGCTGCGGCCCACCGGCACCCGCCGCCTGGCGGAAGAACATCAGGACGCGCCCATTCGGTGCCCAGGTCGGGCCTTCGTTGTGGAAGCCGCTGGTCAGGATACGCTCGCCCGAACCGTCCGGCTTCATCACGCCGATCGAGAACTTGCCGCCCGACTGCTTGGTGAAAGCGATCAGGTCGCCGCGGGGAGACCAGACCGGCGTCGAATAGGAACCGTCGCCGAAGGAAATGCGCGTCTGGCCTGAGCCGTCGGCGTTCATGACGTAGATCTGCGGACGGCCGCCGCGGTCGCTTTCAAAGGCGATGCGTCCGCCATCCGGCGCATAGGAAGGCGACGTATCGATCGCCGAGGTGGAGGTCAGCCGCGTCGTGGTGCGCGAGCGCAGGTCCATCGTGTAGATGTTGGAATTGCCTTCCTGCTGAAGGCTCATGATGACCTTCTGGCCATCCGGCGAAAAGCGCGGCGAGAAGGTCATGCCCGGGAAATTGCCGACCACTTCGCGCTGCCCGGTTTCCAGCTGCAGCAGGTAGACGCGCGGCTGGTTGCCTTCGAAGGACATGTAGGTGACTTCCTGACGGCTCGGCGAGAAACGCGGCGTCAGAACGATATCCTTGGTATTGGTCAGCATGCGGACGTTGAAACCGTCCTGGTCCATGATCGCCAGATTGCGCTGGCGGGCATTCTTCGGGCCGCTTTCGGAAACGAAGACTACGCGGCTGTCGAAATAGCCGTTCTCGCCGGTGATCTGCTTGTAGATCGCATCAGCGATGATATGCGCGACGCGGCGCCAGTTTTCCGGCTGGGTGAAGAACTGCTGGCCGGTCATCTGCTGGCCGGCATAAGTGTCCCAAAGCCGGAATTCGGCACGCAGACGGCCATCGCCTTCCCGCGTGACGCGGCCGGTGACCAGCGCTTGGGCGTTGATGACCTTCCAGTCCTCGAAGCGCGGCGTCTTGCCGGGATCGGAAATCTTCTCGATGAAAGCCTGCTTGTTGATCGGCGCAAACAGACCCGAACGCTGCAGGTCGGCGGCGATCACCTGCGAAATCTGCGGCCCGAGTTCGTTGTTCGACAGGAAGTCCGTCACCGCGATCGGCAGCGGCTGAACGTTACCCTTGTTGATGTTGATCACGACTTCGGCACTGGCCGGGGTGGCGGCAACGAAGGCCGTCAACATCCCCGCAGCCACCATTACGGCGCGGAAAAAAGAGCTCTTGATCATATAAACAAGCCTTTCAGCTTAACACGAGAGTTTGGGCAGGTTCCGTTCGAACGGTTCCATACCTGCCGGCTCACAATGCGAACTCCGAAGGATCGAAGTTCAAAACCAAAACATTCCAGCCTTTTTCGCCTTCGTACTTGGCGGCAGGCAAATTCTTGAGCGGTGCCGACTTCATCAGCGCACGCTTGGTGCTGCCTTCGACGGCGCGACGGGTTCCTTCCGGACCGCCGGTCGCGGTGACTTCCGGCTCGCCGATAATGTTGCCCGACTGATCGAGCTGCACCCTGATCTTGACGCGGACTTCGGCAACGCCGGTCAGGCCGCCGACAAGCGCCCAGTTTCCTTGAATCTGGCCCTTGACGTTGTCGATCTCGCTGGAACTCAGGCCGGTGCCGATCGTCTTCGTATCGCCGCGCGAAGCGACCTGCGTCGAGCGCTTGGCGCCGCCGCCGGTGGCGTCCTGCTTGTTCAGCAGGGCGGCAATGTCGTTGGCGTTGAAATCGCTGGCCATGGAAGACGAAGACTTCGCCGTTTCCTGCTGCTTGCCTTCCTTCTTGTCGGATGGCTTCACGGATGCGGTCGTCTTGGCGTCGGTTTTTGGCGCGTCGGTAGGCTTGGCGGCAGCCACGTCAGGCTTTGCCGGCGTCGGCTTTTCGGCGGGCTTAGCCTGTTCCTTCGGCGGTTCCGGCGGCTTTGGCGGGGTCGGCTTGGCAATCGGCGTCGCGGTCTGCGGCGGCAGTTCGCCAGTCTCGGACGTATTTTCGCTCTGCACCGGCGCCGGTGTCGGCTTGGCGGCTTCCGGCTTCGGGGGCGTCGGCTCGGGTCTTGGCGGGGTCGGCTCAGGCTTCGGAAGCGGCGGGGTGATTTCCGGCTTCGGCTGCGGCAGGGCGGCAACCTCGGTCGGCTTAGGCGCCGTTTCTTCCTTGACGATATCCTTGACCTGGTTCTGGTCGGGCGTCGGAGTTGGCGTCGGCCGCTCGGTCGGCTTCGGGGCAGCCGTGACCTCCGTCGGCGTCGGCTTCGTCACCGGCGTCGGAGGCGTCTTCAGATCGACATTGTTCTCGCCCGCATTCTGGGCATTCTCGACGATCTTCTGATTTTTGGTTTCCTTCGGCGAAGGCTTGGTGCTCGGCGGCGCCTTCTTGTCACCCTGCTGGGTCTGGGTGATCGATTCCACCGGCACGATATCGACCGGCAGCGCTTCGACATCCGCGACTTCGAAAGACGCAGGGGCGCTGAGCGACACCAGGGCAAAACCTAGCGCCACCGTATGCAGAACCAGCGATGTGCCGAGACTGACCTTCATGGTGCTTCGATCACTTCGCCTGTTCCTGAAGCGTCACGAGGCCGATATTCTTGTAACCGGCGGCGGAAATGCGGGCCATGACCTTCATCACCATGCCATAGGCAGCGGTGGTGTCGCCGCGCACGTAGATACGTTCGTTATAGCCGGTCGTGGCGATCGCCTGCAGCTTCGGCACGACCTCTTCGAGGGCGATCGGCGTTTCCTGCAGATAGATTTCACCCTTCGGATTGACCGAGACGGTAATCGGCTGCGTATCGGAGTTCATCGCCTTCGCCTGCGTTTCCGGCAGGTCGATCGGCACGCCGACCGTCATCATCGGTGCGGCGACCATGAAGATGATCAAAAGCACGAGCATGACGTCGACGAGCGGCGTGACGTTGATTTCGCTGATCGCACCGCCGCGACGCCCGCCGCGCCTGCGACGACCGCCACCCGATGCCTTTGCTCCTCCGGCCGACATGCCCATGAAACGTTACTCCTTGAGACCGGACCGTTGTTACTGCGCTGCCTGGCGCGGCGCCTGCAGCTTTTCGTCGATCTGGCGCGACAGGATGGCCGAGAACTCGTCCGCAAAGCCTTCCATGCGGCCCGACAGCTTGCCGGCATCGCCCATGAACTTGTTGTAGGCGATAACCGCCGGAATAGCGGCCACGAGGCCGATCGCGGTGGCGAGCAGCGCTTCCGCGATACCCGGTGCAACGACCGCAAGATTGGTGGACTTCGAACCGGCAATCGCCTGGAACGAGGTCATGATACCGACGACGGTTCCGAAAAGGCCGATGAACGGACCGGCCGAACCGATCGTTGCCAGCGAACCGAGGCGAGCCTCATAGGTTTCCGCTTCGCGCGACATGGTGACGTCCATGGCCCGGTCGATACGCATCTGCAGGCCGATCGGCGAACGCGCGCCGCGCTCAAAACTCTTCTTCCACTCGCGCATTGCAGCCACGAAAATCGCCGCAAGGCCGTTGTTCTGGCGCTCGGCCAGCGAGCGGTACAATTCCTCAAGCGACTGGCCCGACCAGAAGACCTGTTCGAACTGGTCGAACTGGCGCTTGGCCTTGGCAAAATTGATATACTTGTCAATGACGATTGCCCAGGTCCAGACGGACGCGCCGAGAAGACCGATCATGACCAGCTTGACGACAAGACCGGCCTGCATGAACAGCGACCAAAGGCTCACTTCGCTCGCCGCTGCCGCCAAACCTACATGTTCCATCTATCCACTATCCCCGAATCCAAACGCCCGGCTTTGAAAGACCGGGCGGGTTCAAAAGCGCGCTTCCGCGAATATGTCTTGATCGCCGAATGCGCCCGCCTTAACCCACAGATGCCCTGAGTTTATAAGCTTTGGCTTCTCGCTTTCAATTTTGGTCAAAGGAAGGCGTGCGTTGCACAAATTCCTCTGTGGCCATTAAGACTACATTATCGTTAAAAATGCGTTACGGCGCTGCCTCGAAGATATCTGCCGGTACTGCACTTGCAATGGCAACGGGATTTGAACAAAGCTCGGCACGAGCGGAAACATCCCATCCGGCATATCTGGAGACGACATGAGACAAACCTTCGTGATTCTCCTGTTATTGCTCGCCGCCAATTCGGCTCATGGCGCCTCTTTCAGCTGCAAGGCGTCCCTCTCGCCCGATGAAAAAGTCGTCTGTCACGATCCCCTCATCTCGTCCCTCGATACGCGGCTCGGCGATGCCTATCTCGCAGCCAAGCAAGACGATCCGGAAACGGCGCTCCAGGCATCCCGGGACTTTCAGGCCGATCGCAAGAGCTGCGGCTCTGATCGCGCATGCGTTCTCGCGACCTATGTCGCGATTTTGGTAACGCTCAATGGTCCTGATGCTTTGCCGAAGGAGATTACCGCAGGATCGATCGCAGCCGGGCGAAAACTTCCCCTCACCGGCCTGCCAAACACACTCGGCAAATGCGTGAGCACGACTGTGACGGAAGTTCATCCACGTCTCGAGGGCAGCACGCCTCCAAAATCCGAGGATTTTGATAGCGGCACGGGCATCGAATTCGCGAACGATGGATACCAGGTTTCCTACGCGCGTGAGGAAGCGCTGATAAGCTCCAGGCCCGGTGACAAAGTTACCATGTGCCTGATTTCAATTCCGCATCGCTGCCCGCCCGATGACGACCGTGGCCGTGGTTACCTTACGACAAACCTGCGCACGGGACAGAGTTGGGCAATGGGCGATTCCCAGCATATATGCGGCGGCCAATAAGCCGCCGAAGGACCGTCAATCGGCTTGCTTGCCCAGAAACTTTTCCGCTATCGCCTCCGGCAGACGTCGCGGACGGCCATGTTTGTTGATGACGGCGATCACCACCTTGGCGGCGATCAGCAGCGTTTCACCACGGCGGATTTCCTGGTTCAGCACCATCTTTGCGCCGCCGGCCTTCTCCGTCACCGTCTGGATCGTCAGGATATCGTCCATGCGGGCCGGTTGCTTGAAGTCGATCTCCATGCGGTGAACGACGAAGACCAGGCCTTCCTCATCCGCGGAGAGAAGCGCACTCTGTTCGCAGCCCAGGCAGCGCAGATAGTCGGTGCGGCCACGCTCGAGGAAGTGCAGGTAACGGGCGTGATAGACCAGGCCGGAAAAATCGGTGTCCTCGTAATAGACCCGCTGCGCAAGCCGGTGGCCGCCCTCGATCAGATCGCCCGATAAAGAAAAATTGTGTCCTTGCATGGCCCTGCCCTAACCTCGATGCACATCCATGGCGTCTAAGCCGCAAGTGCAACCGGGCTTTCACTAGCAGGAAAGATAGCAAAGGCCAGCCGGAAACGCTCCGGCGGCCTTATCGCGGTCGGACAACATACGCCGGGATGCGCATCTACTGTTGATAACGCTGCATCCTGCCCTCCTGCTTGGAACGCTCGATCGCCCTCTTGTGCTCTTCAGCCCATTGCTGGCCGGGATCGCCGCCCCAGAGCAGCCAGGCGATATAGCCCGTCGACGGATTGTCGTCGTCGCCGAAATTGTCCGCGCGCTTGTCCGTCTTGTGGCGATGGAAATAGCTGACCATCTTGCGCACGGTCTTTTCCGAAAGCGGCTTGCGGTTGCGGATATCCTTGGCACGGGCGATGCCGAGCGTGGTGCCGCCGCGACGGAACCGGGCGCGCAGCTCAAGACCTTTTTCGGCAGCTTGGGCGACATCTGGCGGCGGGACATGGTCGATATACTGGTCAGACATGGGTCTTCTTCAGCTCCGACTGGCTTTTCAGGGCGCGATTGCCGTTTTCCTGTTTCACCAGAAAAGCAGGCTCCTTGGCATCCGGGTGCCGTTTGATCGCTTTACCCTTGATCTTGCGCTCGACGTCGTCGGTAAACTTTTCCGCGACTTTGCCTTCCGCTTTCGAGCGACCCCATTTCCATTCGACTTCGTTTCCGACTTCGATTTTCTGCATGGCGTTCTCCCTTCTCGGTTGAAAAACGAAGAAACGCGGAAAGATGTTCCAGAAGTCAGGTTTTAAGGTCGAGATCGCCATCTCGCCAGACGAGATGTTTCGGGGTCTCCGGCAGGTTCTCGATCTCTTCGGCAATGAAATAGGGCGGGATGTCGAGTTCCCTCAGCGCCGCACGGGTCGCGGGCGCCCATTTGAATTCGAGCTCATGCCCGTCCATTACCCGATGCACGATCTCGGTTGGATGGAAGGGAAAATGCTCCGGCAGTTCCATCTGATAATAGAGCCCGAATTCGTGCCAGTCGCGGTCCTCGTAATGAAAGAAGTTCTCGACCGACCAGAGCAGCCGCCCGACCTTCACCTCGACGCCGAGTTCCTCGATCATCTCGCGCTTCAGCGTTTCTTCCGACGTCTCGCCGATCTCCGCCCGCCCGCCGGGAAAGGTCCAGAACGGCTCATGCATCGCCCGATGCACCAGTACGTAACCGTTGCGAAACCCGAGGCCGGCAATGCGCATCTGGAATGCGTTCTTCGACTTGGTCTTGATGCGGATGCGCGTGCGGGCCATGGTCATCCCAGTTCGATCAGATTGATTTCCGGTGGCGACCCGAAACGGATCGGTAGGCCGGAACAGCCAAGGCCGCCGGACACGATCAGATCTTGACCATTTTCCGTAATGTGACCGTAGACATAACGCGACCCGTAACGGGACGGCACAACAGGTGCATATCCGAGAATCCGCACTTGGCCGCCGTGTGTATGACCGGAAAGCGTCAGCGAAATACGGGACGGAAGGCTGGGAAAAATGTCCGGCTCATGCGCCATGAGGATGATCGGCGCATCGTCAGTCACCTGTTTAAGGGTTCCGCCCAGATCGTCTCGGCCTTGAGCCCAGCGCCCGGACCTGCGCCTCGGCAGGATAGCGATCTGATCCTCCAGCCCTGCAAGCCAGAAAGGATGTCCGTCTTTTTCCAGCCGGATCGCCCGATTGCTGTAAACGGGGATGCCGGCGCGCTCCAGCGCGGCGCGCGCAAACGGCGCATCGGACGTTCCGCTCTGGGCAGCGTCATCCTGCCACCAGTCATGATTACCGAGTACCGCATGAACCCCGAGCGGCGCTTTCAACACTGTCAGCGCTTCTGCCCATGCATCCGGCGCCACCCGATCGGTGATGAGCCGCATGCCCGTGACAAAATCGCCGAGCAGGCAGATGATATCCGGCTCCAGCTCGTTTGCCATTCGGCAGATCGATGCAATACGATCGGCCGGCATCCAGGGTTCGCAAGCGTGAAAATCCGTGAGCACAACAACACGAAGCTTCAATCCCGGCGTCCACCTGCGGGGTGTCAACGCGTATCGGGTTGTCACCAGACGAACCAACGGCTCGGCCACGGCATAACCGCCGAGCGCCATCAGTGCCGCGAAGCCTCCGCCCAGCGTCTTCAGAAACCCGCGACGGGATATCACTCAGTCATCCTCGAGACTCATCCGGAACTGCGCCGCTTCCAGATCCTTGGGCGGCTGTAGTCCAAGGTGTTTCCACGCATTTGCGGTCAAAACACGGCCACGCGGCGTGCGCTGGATGAAACCCTGCTGGATCATATAGGGCTCGATAATATCCTCGATCGCGTCGCGCGGTTCCGAAAGCCCCGCCGCAATCGTCTCGATGCCCACTGGACCGCCGCCGAAATTCACGGCGATCATGTTGAGATACCGTTTGTCGAGCTGGTCGAGACCCATATTGTCGACGAGCAACCTCGTCAGCGCCTCGTCGGCGATCTCCCTGGTGACGGCTTCCGCCTTCGCCACTTCGGCAAAATCGCGCACCCGCCGCAACAGGCGGCCGGCAATGCGCGGCGTGCCACGCGCACGTCGGGCGATCTCGCGGGCGCCGTCATCGGTCATGCCGAGCCCCATCAGCCGCGCGCCGCGCCGGACTATCAGCTCGAGTTCTTCGACGGTATAAAACGACAGGCGCACCGGAATGCCGAAACGATCGCGCAGCGGCGTGGTCAGGAGACCAAGCCGCGTCGTTGCCGCGACCAGCGTGAATTTCGACAGATCGATCTTTACCGAGCGTGCGGCAGGCCCCTCGCCGATAATCAGGTCGAGCTGAAAATCCTCCATGGCCGGATAGAGGATTTCCTCGACCGCCGGATTGAGGCGGTGGATTTCGTCGATGAAGAGCACGTCTCGTTCTTCGAGATTGGTGAGAAGCGCCGCAAGGTCGCCGGCCTTGGCGATGACCGGGCCGGAAGTGGAGCGGAAATTGACCCCGAGCTCCTTCGCCATGATCTGCGCCAGCGTCGTCTTGCCGAGGCCCGGCGGACCGACGAACAGCACATGGTCCAGCGCCTCTCCGCGCCCCTTCGCCGCTTCGATGAAAATCTTCAGGTTGGCGCGCGCTTCCGCCTGGCCGGTGAATTCGTCTAGCGACTGGGGCCGCAGCGTCACATCCAGATCTTCGCCCCGCTTTTCAGCGGAAATCAGGCGGGCGGGTTCGGTCATAAGGGTATTTCCGTTCGAAACTCGATTTCAGTCATACACGACGTATCGTGGATTCGCAGCCGTGATCGCTTTACCGCGCCAATTCCTTCAACCCCAGCCGGATCAGCTTGGCGCTATCGGCTCCCTCCCCGCCGTTCTTCAAGGCCGCGGCAACCGCGTTGGCGGCCTGATCGCGGGAATAGCCAAGGTTGGTGAGGGCCGAAACGGCATCTGCCACCGGTGCGGAGGCGACACCCTCGCCGATCTCCTGCTTGAGACCGAGATTGGCGGACGCTTCGCCGGCGAATGCCGGAGCCTTGTTCTTCAATTCTGTGACGAGGCGCATCGCCACCTTCGGACCGACGCCCGGCGCACGTGAGATGGACGTCTTGTCTTGCAGCGCGATCGCATTGGCGAGTTCAGAGGGCGTCAGGGTCGAAAGCACAGCAAGCGCCACCTTCGCACCCACGCCCTGCACGCTCTGCAGAAGGTTGAACCATTCCCGCTCCAGGGCGCTGAGGAAGCCAAAGAGCTTGAACTGGTCCTCGCGCACATAGGTCTCGATATAGAGAATGATCGCCTCGCCCACCGAACCCATTTTCGAAAGCGCCCGCGACGAGCAGAAGACTTCGTAACAGACGCCATGAACATCGACGAGCACATGGTCGTCGCCGATCTCGTCAATGGTGCCTTTGAGCTTGCCGATCATGAAATGCGTCCGTGTTAAAGGGGATGGGTTTCGGGAGAGATGATGTCGAGTGATGGGAAATATGCCCGGTAACGGGCTGCATCGCGGGTCAGGAGACGATGGGAGCGGATAAGCGCATGTGCGCCTATCAGAAAATCGGGCAGGGTCCGATCTCGTAGGCCGCCGGCGCGCCTGTATTGCATATGTGCCATTCCGGCCCGGTATGCAGCAGGAAACGGCAGTGCTTCACGCACGAGGTTCAGCCTGGCCAGCGTGAAGGCCAACTCGTCCTCGCTCGGCGCCATGCTGGAAAGCTCCGCCCAGACGATCGGTGTCAGGATGAACTGCGATTCCTCCTTGAGCGCCAGAATGGTGTCGGAGGACCATTTCTTGAATTGCGTCTCCGGCCCGAAGACATCGATGAAAACGTTGGTATCAACGAGAACCGAGATCATCGCGCGGTCCTCTCAGAAACTCCATGAACTCATCCGTCGTCATGCCGCCGGTATCGAACGTGCCGGACCTGCTTTTCAGCCACGTCTCGAAGTCGTCCTTGGAAGGAGCATGATCCCCGCTCGACACAACCACGAGCCTTGCCCCCTTCTCGTCCGCAACGAAATCCACCTCAGAGCCCGGTCCGATATTCAATCGGTCGCGGATTTCCTTCGGGATCGTAACCTGGCCTTTTTCGGTGACACGCATGGTAATACCTCTCAGGTATTACCTAATCTCCGAAACGGAACAAGTCAAGAACAAATTAGCCGGCGAGTGCCTGCCGCATGCGGTGGCCGCCGCGATTATGGGCGTGGCAGATAGCGATGGCGAGCGCGTCTGCCGCGTCGTTGCCCTTGAATTCAGCCTTCGGCATCAGGATCTTCAGCATCATGTGGATCTGCTGCTTTTCACCATGGCCGACGCCGATGACCGACTTCTTGACGGCATTCGGCGCATATTCCGAAACGGGAAGGCCCGCCCGCGCTGGCACCAGCATGACCACGCCTCTCGCCTGACCGAGCTTCAGCGTCGCGACGGCGTCCTTGTTGACGAAAGTCTGCTCGACCGCCGCTTCGTGCGGCTGATAGGCATGCACCACCTCGGCGAGCCCGTCATGCAGCTGGCAGAGACGGGAAGCGAGATCCATGTCCCCGTCCGAGGTCACAGTGCCGGACGCGACAAAGCGCAGGCTGTTACCAAGCGTTTCGATAACACCCCAACCGGTGCGCCGAAGCCCCGGGTCGATGCCGATAATGCGAATCGTCTGTGTCATGCGTGCACTCTATCCTCTGACCACCATCAGTGCCACGAGAATGTGAACAAACCGAAAACGCTATCGAGTCGCTCTTTACCTTTCGTTTACCACGACGGGAAGCTTTGCCCTGCCTCACCCGGCCCGGAAGCAACGCCGGACGGGCTCGCGCGTTGGATTTTCACGGCTGGAACGCGATGCGAGGAGGCAGTCATGTCCAACACTCATCACTCCCTTTCCCTAAAGGTGGCAGGGTTTGTCCTGATACAGAATGGGATATTTGCCGCCTTGCTCTTTTACTCTGCCAAGGATGCGACCCCGCTGCAGACGTCGTTCATCATCGGTGTCCTGTTTCTCTCGGCGCTGGTAACGATCATGCTTGCCGGCCGCACGCTGGGTGCGCTGAAAACGCTGACTGGTGATCTGTCCGGGCTCGCGGATGGCAACTCGATCGCCCCCGAACATCTTCAGCGAAAGGATGAGATCGGCGAGATTGCCCGCGAACTGGAACGCCTTTCCCACGAAAACCTTGCCCGCCTCGTCGAGGACGACCAGGAGCGTGACAAGCGCAACCAGCAGACCGCGGAGCGCGACGATCAGCATGCCCGCGAACTTAAGGCCGCCAATCGACGGGTAAGTGCGCTGAAAGAGGTCGTGGATGCGGTCGATCACGCCATGCGGCGGTTTGCAGCCGGAGACCTGCGCAGCCGGCTCGACATGAGCTTTCCGGAGGAATTCGAAGGCCTGCGCGCGGATTTCAATCACGCCATGACCTCGCTCCAGGACAAGCTCGACAGGATCGAGAACGGCACCCATCTGCTCCATTCCACTTGCGCGGATCTGAAAAGCGATTCCGCCTCGGCAATGCACGGAAGCCTGCGGCAAAGTTCGATACTGGCGAAGACGGTTGCCGATATTGGATCGCTCGCCGAGACTCTGCGGATGCGCAAGATGCAGGCGGAGCATACCGCCAATATTGCCTATAATGCGCGGATCGATATCCGCCGGCCAAAAGAGGTGATGAATACGGCAACCGAGGCTGTCGCCCGTGTGCAGGATGCGTCTCTCAGGATCGAGCCCGTCGCCGAACTCATGCGGAAGATCGCCTTCGAGACCAACATACTGGCCATGAACGCCGGCATTGAGGCCGCACATGACGAAAGCCGGCTCGCCGACGGTGCAACGGATATGATCGTCGCAAGCTTCCGCGCGCTTGCGGAAGAGACTGCAGAGGTCGCACGGGAAATTTCTCTCCTGTCACGGCAGTCAGCGGAAGCTGCAGAACACGGCAGCCGGTCTATCGATAAGGCTGAAGCCGAACTCGACGCGATGGTGATCTATGCCGATGCCCTGAAGGGGCATCTGGATACGATCGCTGCAAGCTCCTCCGAAGAGATCGAGAAGGTCGCCGCTGTCAGACTGTCGATCCTGTCGCTCGCCAAGAACGGCCGGGACCAGAGCATTGCATTGGATGCCCTTGCCGTTCGGGCCGACCGCATTATGCGGGAGATCGGCGCGCTCGATCATCACGCCGGCCGCTTCACTCCCGTCACGGTCTTGACGCAGGGCAGCATCACCATGCCAGGCACCGTGACGCGGCCGAAACGAGGCTCGCACCTGCGATTGGTGAAATAATCAGGCGAACGGTAGCAAAGCCGGAGGCAGGTCCTGCGCGAACCCTTTACAATAGCGCATTCGGAAGGGGTCGTATTTTTGGACACGACTGCCTAAATAGGTGAGGCACTCCATCACCTATTTCTTCAGGACCTGCCGATGATCCCCTTTTCCATTCTCGATCTTTCGCCGATCGGCGAAGGTTATTCGGTGCGCGAAGCGCTCGATCAGTCTCGCCGCCTCGCCATCAAGGCCGAGGAAGAGGGCTATAAGCGGCTCTGGCTTGCCGAGCATCACGGCATGCCGGGCATTGCCAGCGCCGCCACATCCATCGTCATCGGCCATGTGGGCGCAGCCACGAAAACGATTCGCGTCGGTTCTGGCGGCATCATGCTTCCCAACCATTCGCCACTGGTGATCGCCGAGCAGTTCGGCACGCTGGAAGCGCTTCTGCCCGGCCGCGTCGATCTTGGCCTCGGCCGAGCTCCCGGAACCGACATGCGCACCGCCAGCGCACTGCGCCGTAATCTTGAGGCCGGCGCCGAAAGCTTCCCCCACGACATTCTCGAACTGCAGCGCCTTCTGGGCACACCGGAGCCGAACCAGGGCCTGCTCGCAGTGCCAGGCATGGAGGCCAACGTACCGATCTGGCTGCTGGGATCGAGCATCTACAGCGCCCACCTAGCCGCGGCACTCGGCCTGCCTTATGCCTTCGCCTCGCATTTCGCACCCGACATGCTGATGGAGGCGATCGCCATTTACCGCGACCGCTTTCAGCCGTCGCTGACACTGGACAAGCCCTATGTGATGGTCGGCGTCATGGGCGTCGCAGCCGACACGGATGAGGAAGCGCAGAAGCTCTTCACCTCGTCGCAACAGCAGTTCGTCAATCTGCGAAAGAACGTCCGCACCCGCTTCCCGAAACCGATCGACAGCATGGAAGGTTTCTGGACGCCGATGGAAAAGATGAATGTGGAACATACCCTGCGCTATGCAGCCGTCGGTTCCGTGCAGACCGTCGAGGCTCACCTGAAGGAATTCCTCGGAGAGACGGAGGCCGACGAGCTGATCGTTTCCATGCCGATCCACGATATCGAAACGCGGCTGCGTTCGGTGGAACTGTTCGCCAGCCTGCCCATGATGGAGCGGCAAGCACTCACAACCTAAGCGATAGTATGCGTCACAAGAGTTTCACCGGCCGGATTTACCCTTTGTTAAGTCCGGCCAACGTGGAGTTTTCAACGTGACAGACGCAACTGCTTCCAGTTCTCATGCTTCCTCCAATTATCATCCCCTCGAACATCGCAGCTCCCTCGGCAAGGTTTTCCTGCCGATTTTCCTGATCGTCATTCTCGGGGGCCTCGGCTATGTCGGCTATGCGCTGTCGCAGGATCTCGAAGTCGCGACTTCGGTTCCGTGGGCCCTGCTCGGTCTTGCCCTGCTGATCGCGCTGGGCTTTGAATTCGTCAACGGTTTCCACGACACGGCAAACGCTGTCGCCACCGTCATCTACACCCGCTCCATGCCGGCCGAACTCGCCGTCATCTGGTCCGGTTTCTTCAACTTCCTCGGCGTTCTCATGTCCAGCGGTGCGGTCGCCTTCGGCATCCTGGCACTGCTGCCGGTCGAGCTCATCCTGCAAGTCGGTTCCGGATCCGGCCTCGCCATGGTCTTCGCCCTGCTGCTCGCCGCGATCATCTGGAACCTCGGCACCTGGTATCTCGGCCTGCCGTCGTCTTCGTCGCACACGCTGATCGGCTCGATCATCGGCGTCGGCCTCGCCAACCAGTTCCTCGCTCCGCAGGGCACCGCGACAAGCGGCGTCGACTGGTCGCAGGCGACCAGCATCGGCACCTCGCTGCTCGTCTCGCCGGTCGTCGGCTTCGGCCTCGCCGCCATCCTGCTGCTGGTCATGAAGGTTCTCGTCCGCAACAAGGCGCTTTACGAGGAGCCGAAAGGCAATAAGCCGCCGCCATGGTGGATCCGCGGCCTTCTCATCTTCACCTGCACCGGCGTTTCCTTTGCGCACGGTTCCAACGACGGCCAGAAGGGCATGGGTCTCATCATGCTCATCCTCATCGGCCTCGTGCCGACCGCATTTGCGCTGAACCGCACGCCCGATGCCAAATACGTGCAGGCTTACCTGCAGGCATCGAGCGCCGTCGAAACCTCTCTGCAGAAATATGCAAAGCCCGGCGTTACCGTGACAGATGCCAAGGCGGAGGTCTCCAGCGCCGTCAAGAACAAGACCTGGAACGACCAGACGACGGTTGCTCTCCAGCAATTCATTCATTCGTCGAGCGACCAGATTTCGAAATTCCCGACGCTCGAAGCCGTGCCCACTTCGCTGGTCGGCAACATGCGTAACGACGTCTACCTGATCGGCGAGGCGCTGAAGCTCATCGACAAGAACAAGCTCCTGCCGATGCAGGGCGCCGATCTCGATGCGGTGAAGGCCTATCACGGCGCTGTCGACAACGCGACGAAGTTCATCCCCCTTTGGGTGAAGGTCGCTGTGGCGCTCGCTCTTGGCCTCGGCACCATGGTCGGCTGGAAGCGCATCGTCGTCACCGTCGGCGAAAAGATCGGCAAGACCCACCTGACCTACGGCCAGGGCGCCTCGGCGGAAATGGTCGCGATGATCACCATCGGCGCTGCAGACCATCTCGGCCTGCCGGTCTCCACCACCCACGTGCTTTCGTCCGGTGTGGCCGGGACGATGGCGGCGAACGGCTCGGGACTTCAGTGGTCGACGGTGCGCAACATGCTGCTCGCCTGGGTGCTGACCCTTCCCGCCTCGATCGCGATCTCGTTCGTGCTGTTCGTCGCGCTGCGTCAGCTGTTCTGATCGTTCGCGGCGTTGCCCCTCACCCTAACCCTCTCCCCGCTCGCGGGGAGAGGGAACGTGCCCAGCTCAACGGTTGAGATTGCCGAAAGCATCGAGGCATATGTCCTTCTCCCCGCAAGCGGGGAGAAGGTGGCGGCAGCCGGATGAGGGGCAGCCACAAACTCCCAAAAACAAAAAAACGGCACCGCAATCGCGGTGCCGTTTCTATTTCATCCAACCCTCGAAAAATCAGGCCGAAAGCTTGGCCATGACTTCTTCGGAAACTTCGAAGTTCGAATAGACGTTCTGCACGTCGTCGTCGTCTTCCAGGGTGTCGATCAGCCTCAGGATCGACTGGGCGCGTTCTTCGTCCACTTCGATCGTGTTCTGCGGCTTCCAGATCGACTTGACGCTTTCGGCTTCGCCGAGCACGGCTTCCAGAGCCTTGGAGACTTCGCCCAGATCCTCAAAACCGCAGAGGATGACATGGCCGTTTTCGTCGCTGGCAACGTCCTCGGCACCGGCCTCGATCGCCGCTTCCATGACCTTGTCCGCATCTCCAGCGCCCGGCTTGTAGGTGATCTCACCCAGCCGGTCGAAGGA
The DNA here is from genome assembly GCF_019430945.1 of Neorhizobium populisoli. Classification (GTDB taxonomy): domain Bacteria; phylum Pseudomonadota; class Alphaproteobacteria; order Rhizobiales; family Rhizobiaceae; genus Neorhizobium; species Neorhizobium populisoli. The sequence goes on from NZ_JAHYCB010000003.1 coordinate 192,857, forward strand.
GAACGACACCGAACCGGTTTCTCCGAGTGCACCGCCGGCCTTGGCAAAGGTCGAGCGAACGACGGAAGCGGTACGGTTGCGGTTGTCGGTCAGCGCTTCGACGATGACCGCCGTGCCGCCCGGACCGTAACCCTCGTAACGGATGTATTCGTAATTTTCGCCGTCGGCACCGGACGCCTTCTTGATGGCGCGGTCGATATTGTCCTTCGGCATGGACTGCGCCTTGGCGTTCTGGACGGCCAGGCGAAGCGCCGCGTTCATGTTCGGGTCGGGAAGACCGGTTTTTGCCGCAACGGTGATTTCGCGAGCGAGCTTGGAGAACATCTTCGAACGGATGCCGTCCTGCTTGCCCTTGCGGTGCATGATGTTTTTGAACTGTGAATGGCCAGCCATGGCACCCCTGTAACGCTTTAGCTTGTTTGGGAATGGGGCCTTATAATTTCGAAGCCGCAGCCGTTCAAGGTTTTTCCGTCATACGGCGCCTGACGTGGAAACAAGGGTTTCGAGCCTTATCAGCTGCCGGAACAAGAATCGAAGCTCGCCGTTTGATCTTCGAAGCAAACGAAGAACAAGGAGACAATCCATGGCAAGCCTGACCGAAGCCCGCGAAGCACCCGAACGCCAGCTCTGGGACGAGATCGGCGGCATCCATGCCGGCATGCTCGGCATCGAGGGATCGCACATGCATATGCAGCCGATGGCGCCGAATGCGGACCCGAAGGCCAGCACCATCTGGTTCTTCACCAAGACCGATACCGATCTGGTGCGGGCAGTCGGCGCGGGCGCCATGGCGCATTTCTGCGTTATCGGCAAGAAGCATGATTATCATGCCTGCCTTGCCGGCCGGCTGGAAGTGCGCAAGGATCCGGCCAAGATCGAGGAATACTGGAGCGCTGTAACGGCTGCCTGGTTCGAGCACGGCAAGGAAGACCCTCTGCTCACCCTACTCGCGCTGCGCGTCGAAGATGCCGAAATCTGGGCCTCCACCGACAGCACGCTGAGATTCGGCTGGGAAATCGCCAAAGCCAACCTGCATGACGAAAAGATGCCGGATGTCGGCGTCAAGCAGCACCTCGCCTTCCCGCAATTCCACTGACGAGATGGCCTTCCGCGGGGGCTTACAGCCCCTGCGGTACCAGAATTGTCGGCTTTTTCGGCAGGCTGCGCATCGAGACCCTGAGCGTCTTTTCCTTTGCAAAGGCAATGTCGAACTTGGTGCCGAACATTCCCAGGAACCGATCGAGCGGCGGTCCGAACCGGTGCATGGGCAGGATAAGCGACGACCGAAGCCGTTGCACGACGCGGCTCATGCTGTCGGCCCCCATCGTCAACCCGCCATCCACCGGTACCATCAGGATATCGAGACGGCCGATCTCCGTATATTGCGCCTCGTTCAGTTCGAAATGCAGATGGCCGAGGTGGCCGATGCAAAGGCCCGCGACTTCGAAGATGAAGATCGAATTGCCGTTCTGCTCGATGCCGCCGCCCCAGTCGCGAATATCTGAGACGACATTGCGGATATAGACGTCCCCCACCATCAATTGGTGTTTCGCCTTCTCGCCCGGCACATCGCTCCACCCATGCAGCACATGCTGGATGCCAGGCTCGGGCTGCAGCGTATAGTGGGTTGAGTGCGCCTTGTTCATCGTCACCACATCCGGCAGCCTCGAGGGTGAGTAGACGCCGCTGTAATCCGTGGCGATACCGACCCCCTCCGGCGTCTCGATGAAATAGGTAGAATGGCCGACGAAGGTGATCTTCACCTCTTCCTTCTCCGAAAGCGTCAGGCTTTTCTTCGCCTGGGCGAACTGGACGCCGGAAGGATTGAAGCTTGCATAGGTGACTCCGGGAAGCTTCTGGGCAATCGCCTGACACTGGCTGATCGGCATTTCCGCCTGTTGCGCGGCAGCCGTGAAGGCGGACAGAAACAGGGCCGAAACCCCGCCTAGAAACCCGAATGCCAGAGCTCGCAGCCTCATGCCACCATCCTCAAGAACGCACCCATTCCCTGTTGAAAAGATGCGGCAAGGCAAAAGACCGGTCCAGCACGAAGTGTAACAGGCACCCTCACAATTCTGTCATTGGTTGGGGCGATAGAATTGACTATTGAAAGAATGCAGCGACTTGAAGCCGTCTGCTGCAAGGGTCGAGAGGAGTTTTTCATGAAGAAAGATATTGAGATCAGGACTGCCGACGGTATTGCCAAGGCAGCCGTCATCAAGTCTGCCAACGGCGCAGCAACGTCCAAGGGCGTCATCATTTACATGGATGCATTCGGCCCGCGAGAAGCCCTCTACTGGATGGGCCAGCGCATCGCCGATGCCGGTTACATCGTGCTGGTTCCCGACCTTTATTACCGCTCCGGCGCCTACGGCCCGTTCAATGCCAAGACGGCCTTCAGCCAGGAAGAGTCAAAGACCCAGATCCGCGCCATGATGGCCGCGACCACCCAGGAACTGACGGCGAAAGACGGCGATGCCTTCATCGCCGCGCTCGATGCGGAAGGCGCATCCGGCCCGGTCGGCGTCGTCGGTTACTGCATGGGCGGCGCCCGCGCGCTGACCGCTGCCGCCAACTATCCGGAACGGATCGCCGCTGCCGCAAGCTTCCACGGCGGCAGTCTGGCAAGCGACGCCGAAAACAGCCCGCACCGCCTTGCCGACAAGATCAAGGCTCGCGTCTATGTCGGCGTTTCCGGCATCGACAACAGCTTCCCGCCGGAACAATCCGCCCGCTTCGCCGAAACCTTCCGCGTTGCCGGCGTCGATCACGCCATGGAAAACTACGTCGGCATGGCGCATGGCTGGACCGTGCCGGACCATGGCGTCTACGACGAAGCCGGCTCCGAGCGCCATTTCAAGCGCTTGCTGACGCTCTTCGAAGAGACCCTCTGACGTCGATAGCACGGCCTCGGGCGGCAAGCGCCGCCCGTTCCTGGAGACTTGAAACCATGCCGGACATTCTCGAACGCCAGGCCGCTCTCCAGGCGCAGGCCGATACGATCGTCGAAAAGCTGGATCTGCCAAGGCTGCTGGGTTTGGCCGGGAAGCCGGTGCGTGTCGGAAGTTCAACTCTCGGCCTGATGGTTCTTCGCGACATTGACATCACCACCATCTGCGACCGCCTGGATGCCTCAACGCGGCGGACGATCGCCGAGATTGCCTCCGAACTGATGCTCGATCAACGGATCGGCGCCGTGCGCTATCGCAACGATACCGGCGCCTGGAATGTTGAGCCGCATGCCTATCCGGACGGGCTCTACCTCGCCGTTACCTATAGATCCGAAAGGGACGAAGACTGGAACCTCGACCTATGGTTCGTCGACCAACCGGCGCGCCAGCCTGACATCGCCCATCTGAAAACCTTGGCTCCGCGCCTGACCGACGATATCCGCAGGACCATCCTTGCGATTAAGGCTGAGCTTGCCGCCAATACGCCGAAGGGCAGCCGACCGGCGTCGAGCGCGCTGGTCTACGAAGCGGTTCTCGATGGTAGCGTAAGTTCGATTGCCGGGTTCGAGGCGTGGCTTACCGGACGCAACAAGCCTTGATCATTTTCGTTGACGGGCGACCGCTCCAGGGCAAGGCCGGGAAGCGGTACAAGCGTCAGCCCGTCCGCCGGCCTCGCCTCCTGTTGCCTCAGCGCGTCCAGAAGTTTCGGATGAAGGCCATCGCCGCGTTCGGCCGCGATCGCGTGCAGCGCCAATAGAGAGGACATCGGAATCTCCGGTATTTTCGACAACAAGACACTAGAGATCCGAATATTGGCGCCGCCCACCCGTTTCATGCCAGGGTCGAGATCGGCAGGGCACCGGTTGAAACCTTCTGCCATTGCGGGCAGTTTCTCCGGGCACCCGAAAGGAGCAGGACGATGACCGATGCGACATCCAACGAGCCCGATTACAGTGACGTCGTCGCATGGCGCCGCGACCTCCATGCGCATCCGGAACTGCTTTACGACGTCCACCGAACAGCCGCATTCGTGGCCGAGAAGCTGAAGGAATTCGGCTGTGACGAGATCGTCACCGGCATTGGCCGAACAGGTGTCGTCGGTGTGATCCATGGCCGGACGCAGACGAGCGGCAAGGCGATCGGCCTCAGGGCCGACATGGACGCCCTGCCGATGGAGGAGACGACCGGCCTTCCCTGGGCATCGACGATACCAGGAAGAATGCATGCCTGCGGCCATGACGGCCACACCGCCATGCTGCTCGGCACGGCGAGAGACCTCGCCGCCACCCGCCAGTTCGACGGAACCGCCGTGATGATCTTCCAGCCCGCCGAAGAAGGCGGCGGCGGTGGCAAGGCCATGGTCGACGATGGGCTGATGTCGCGCTTTGGTATCGACGAAGTCTACGCCACGCATAATGAGCCCGGCCTTTCCATCGGCAAGTTCTCGACGGTCAGCGGCCCGATCGCCGCCTCGGCGGATGGTTTCCGCATCCGCATCGAGGGCAAGGGCGCACACGGCGCTTCACCGCATGCCAGTGTCGATCCACTCGTCGTCGGCGCCAATATACTGCTCGCGCTGCAGACGATCGTCTCCCGCAACGTCCACCCGATGAAATCCGCCGTCGTCAGTGTCGGCGCCCTGAATGGAGGCAAGGCCGGCAATGTCATTCCGCAATTTGCCGAGATGGTCGGCACGACCCGGACCTTCGACCCGAAACTCCAGGATCTGATCGAAGCCCGCGTGACGACCATCGCAGAAAAGGTAGCCGAGGCCTATGGCGCCAAGGCCACTGTCGCCTACCGGCGCATGTACCCGCCCACCGTCAACCATGATCGCGAAACGCAGTTCGCCGTCGAGATGGCGCGGGCATTGGTCGGGGAAGCCAATGTCAACGCCGAACTCGAACCGCTGATGGGCTCGGAGGATTTCGCCTTCATGCTGCAGGAAAGGCCGGGCAATATCATGCTGATCGGCAATGGCGACACCGCCTCGGTGCATGACCCGCGTTTCGATTTCAACGACGATGCAATCCCTTATGGCATTGCCTATTTCAGGAAACTGATCGAAAGCGGAATGCCGCTATAGCGGCGGGCCGGGAAAAGCATGGCGAGAAAGCACAAAAACGATGTCGTCTCATGGTATCAGCAGCCGGAGCCGGAAATCTGCCCGCTCTGCAATCGCCTGATCCCGCAGGACCAGCGCGACGAACACCACCTCGTGCCGAAAAGCCGTGGCGGACGCCAGACGCAGTTCCTGCATCGCATCTGCCACCGACAGATCCATGCTTTGTTTTCCGAAGCCGAACTCGAAAAGTCCTATGCGACGATCGAGGCGCTGCTCGATCATCCGGAAATGCAGAAATTCATCGCCTGGGTCGCAAAGAAGCCGGACGGCTTCTATGACGGCACCAAACGCAGCAACAGGCGCAGGTGAACTACCGCCAGAAGCTCGGAATGGTCTCTGCCAGCCGCGGCCCGATCCGCAGCGGCTCAATCTTTTCCGCCAGACCGGTCGAATCCGAAATCTCGATGCCGAGGCCGCAGATCGTCGCCGGGCCGCTGGCCGCCTCGAAACGGCCTTTCGGCATTTTTGAGATAAAGCGGTTGAGCGGTTCTTCCTTGTCCATGCCGAGCGACGAGTCGTAGTCGCCGCACATGCCGGCATCCGACATGTAGCCCGTGCCGCCGTTCAGGATCTGATAGTCGGCGGTCGGCACATGGGTGTGGGTGCCGACCACGAGGCTGGCGCGGCCATCGACGAAATGGCCGAAACACTGCTTTTCGCTGGTCGCTTCCGCATGGAAATCGAAGATGATCGCATCCGCCTGCTCCTTCAGCGGCGCGGCATCGAGGATCGCCTCGGCGCTCTTGAAGGGGTCGTCGAGTTCCGGATGCATGAACACCCGGCCCATGATGTTGGCGACCATGACGCGCGCGCCGTTGCGGGCGTAGAACAGGCCAGATCCCTTGCCGGGCGTGCCGGAAGGATAGTTGGCGGGCCGCAGGAACTGGTCGTGGCGGCCAGCGAAGGTGACCGCCTCCTTCTGGTCCCAGACATGATTGCCGGTCGTCACCACGTCGGCGCCGGCATTGATCGTCTCGAGAAAGATGTCTTCCGTGATGCCGAAACCGCCGGCGGCATTCTCGCCGTTGACGATGACGAAATCGAGCTTCAGGTCGGAGACGAGGCCGGGCAGCTTTTCCCAGACCGCCGTGCGGCCCGTCTTGCCCACCATGTCACCGAGAAACAAAAGGCGCATGTCTGTCCAATCTATCGGTCCCACTCTCCGAAGGGCCGGTAGCCGCTTTCGGTCAGGACCGCATTCAGTCTGATATCATGAGGTTCAGCGGGAACTGATGCCACTTCCTGGCAGTCGAACGCAATGCCGATCAGCATCGGATTCAGGCCTTTTTCAAGCAAACGTTGAATCGCGCGGTCGTAATAGCCCCCGCCATAGCCGATCCGGTGGCCGGCGGCGTCGAATGCGGAGAGCGGCACCAGCATCACCTGCGGCTCGAGTTCTTCCGCATCCGGCCCCGGCCCGAACGTGCTGAAAGTACCGGCCACAAGTTCCGCGCCCCGCACCAGTTCGCGAAACACAATCGTCTGCTTATCGAGGATGACCGGCACGCAAAGCCGCGCGCTGCGGTCGCGGAGATAGGCCATCAGCGGTCTTGTATCGACTTCCGACCGTATCGGCAAAAAGCCGGAGACGATCGCTCCGGCTTCGAATTTTATCGTGTCCAGCCCATGCGATGCGAGCGCCAGGCTTTTCTCGATACGCTCGACCGGCGGGATTGCGTCGCGAGCGGCAAGCCGCCCGGCGCGCAGTTCCGCCTTGAGAGGCGCACTGAGAGATGCGTCGCTCATCAGTCCTTGTCCGCCCGAGTGACGATCAGCTTGTCGATACGCCGCCCGTCCAGATCCACGACTTCGAAGGTCCAGCCATGGCTGGTGAACTTCTCGCCGAGTTCCGGCAGATGTTTCAACTCGTCCAGCACGAAGCCGGCGACCGTCTCGTAACCCGGATCGTCGCCCACCGGAATGCCCATTTGGTCGGCAAACTCGTCGACGGGCATCCAGCCGGCGATCAGGAACGAACCGTCGTCGCGCGCCACGATCGCGGGCTCTTCGATTTCGTTTTCCTGGAACACGCCGGTGATAGCTTCGAGAATATCGCCCGAGGTGATGATGCCTTCGAAATGGCCGTATTCGTCATAGACCAGGACAAGATGCGCCGGCGCCTTGCGCAGCGCCTGGATCACGTCGAGTGCGCCGGTGAGGTCGGAGACGACGGGCGCCTCGCGCATCAGCGTGCTGACTTCGAAATGCTTGTCGCCGGCGATGAAATCGTAGGCGTCCTTGACGAACAGCACGCCGAGAATCTCGTCTGACGAACCCTTGCGAACCGGCAGACGCGAACGGGTCGTCGCCCGCAGCTGGGCACGCAGTTCATCGAGATTGTCTTCCGTGTCGATCACCTCGACATCGCGGCGCGGCGTCATCAGGCCACGGGCGGTGCGGTCGGCAAGCCGCATGACGCCGGAGATCATCTCGGATTCGCCGGTCTCGATCACGCCGGCGCTCTGGGCTTCGGCGAGCACGGTGCGGATTTCCTCGTCGGTCACCCGGTCGCTCGATTCACCGCGCTGGCCGAGCAGGCCCAGCACCAGACGGCCGGAAATATCGAGGAACCAGACGACCGGCGCACCGACCATCGCCACCAGCTTCATGGCCGGTGCGACGCGGGCGGCCACCGCTTCGGGGGCGCGCAACGCAATCTGCTTCGGCACGAGCTCGCCGATGATCAGCGACAGATAGGTGATGAACACGACGACGGTGCCAACGCCCAGCCAGTCGGCCAGGTTATCGGCCATCCCCTGGGCTTCCAGCCAGGTGGTCAGGCGCGTACCGAGGGTCGCGCCCGAAAAGGCGCCGGACAGGACGCCGACGAGCGTGATGCCGATCTGGACGGAAGAAAGGAAGCGGCCGGGATCTTCGGCCAGCTGAATGGCTGTCGCCGCTCCCCGGTTGCCTTGCTCGGCCATGACTTTAAGGCGAACGGGACGGGAGGAGACGACGGCGAGTTCCGACATTGCCAGAACACCGTTCAGGACGGTGAGTGCAACGACGATGAGAATTTCGGTTAACAAAAGGAGCTCTTAAGCTGGGACAATATCCTGCACGCCAAACGAAACACACCGCCCTCGAAAATGTTGCAAGGAGACGGAAAATGCCTTCAGGCGATAGCGGTTGGAACGCCGCGCCGGCAAGGTTTCACGCACAGTTCGGAAAACCGGCTATCGGTTCTCGGAACTATGCATCGTTCCTTGCTCTCATGAAATCATAGGGTCGCAGCCCGGTCATTGCAATGGCCGGAACACAATGCGATGCGAAATCTGTTGCAGAAAAATCACGAAAATTCAGTGGAGGGTGACCGTCAGCTCGGCACGCGTGCCGGCAATAACCGGCACATAGTGGATCGTCGAACCAAGCGTCGCGGCCATCGACTTGACGATGCGGCTCCCCAGTCCGGTACCCTTCGGCACGTCGCCCTCACGCCAGCCGACACCATCATCCTCGACAGCGAGCAGCGCACTGCCCTCGCCGGTTTTCTTCAAAACGACGCGCACCTCACCTTCCGAACCGGCAGGATAGGCGTATTTCAGGGCGTTTGTCAGAAGCTCGGTGACGATCATGCCGATCGATACCGCGCGGTCCGATGTCAGCGACACCGATTCTGCTTCAAGCCGGATCGACGGTCCCTGCTGGTCGTTCACCGTGCCCTGCACTTCCTTGACGAGCGTGCCGAGATATTTGTCCATCTCGACATGGCGCACGTCGTCGGACGTGTAGAGGCTGCGATGCATGCCCGCGATCGCGGAAATGCGCGCCTGCGTCTCCGACAGCGCTTCCTTGACCGCATCGTTCTTGCTGCTCGATACCTGCAGGCGGATCAGTGCCGCGACGAGCGCAAGGCTGTTGGCAACGCGATGGTTGACCTCGGCGAGCAGCACTTCGGCGCGTTCCTTGCCGACCCGAATTTCCTGGTCGGCCTTTTCCTTGGCGCGGCGCAGGTCGGCATTGGCGAGGCCCTGGTAAATGGCGCTTTCCATCAACGGCCAGAATTCCTCGCCGACCGTCTTGATGACATAGTCCGACGCGCCGCTTTTCAGCGCGTCGATCGCGATCGTCGCATCGCTGGAACCGGTCACGTAGATGACCGGCATGTCCGAGCCTTGTTCCTTCAGCGTGTGCAGGATGTCGAGCCCGGTGCCGGTTTTCAGATAGTGGTCGAGGACCACAATATCGATGCCGCCATTCTCGATCGCCACCATCGCCGACTCCGCATCGATGGCATGGATGACCTGATACCCGGCCCTGCCGAACTGGCGTTCGGCAAGCCTTGCAAGGGCCAGGTCGTCATCGACGTAGAGAATGGTATGCGGCATCGTCTCGTTATTGTCCGGGGATCTGCATCACGGCAAAAAACAGCCCGAGCTGTCGGATGGCATGCGCAAAGCTGTCGTAGTCGACGGGTTTCGTAATATAAACGTTGGCTCCGAGATCGTAGCAGCGCTGGATCTCGCGTTCGTCGTCCGTCGTCGTGAGGATCACGACCGGCAGACGTTTCGAATGGGGGTTGGACTTTACCTTCTCCAGGATGTCAATACCCGACATATCAGGCAGGTTGAGGTCCAGAAGGATCAGCAGGTAGCGGTCCGCATTGGCGGTGCCGGCGCGGTCCGTGCCGAGAATGTAGTCGAGCGCCTCGTTGCCGTTGGTGAACGGCACGATCTCGTTGTTGACCCCGGCGCGACGGACATTCTTTTCGATCAGGCGCGCATGGCCTTCATCGTCTTCGACCATGACGATGGTGACTTCCTTGCCGGCTGCTTTCATGACCCGTTACTCCTGACATACTGGGACAAATCCGTGGGCAGGCGAATGACGAAAGTCGTCCCGCCGCCCAATGTGGACGTGACCGTAATCTCACCGCCTAAATTTCTAACTAATGATCGGACATGCGCAAGGCCTATGCCTTCGCCCGGCTTGTCCTGAACACCCGAGCGGCGGAAAAGCTCGAAAACTCTTTCATGATCCTCGGGCGCAATCCCGCGTCCGTTGTCGATAACCTCGACCTTGATCGCCCCACGGCCGATCGGAACCGCCTTGACCGACAGCTTCAGCGGCCTGTCGTGATGCTTATACTTGACGGCATTGTCAAAGAGGTTGCCGAAAATCTGCTCCATGGAAAATCTGTCGGTAATAAGGCCGCGCGCTGCAGCCACCGAAATATCCACTTCGCCTCCGGCATCGTTCACCTGATGGTAGACGCTCGCGGCGGTCGCTTCCAGAAGTTCCTGCAGATTGACGCGCTCCGGCTTCAGCTCGCGGCGGCCGTCGCGGGAAATCTTCAGGATGGCGTTGATCAGCCCGTCCATCTTTTTCGTCGAAGAGCGGATGAAGCCGATCGCTTCCGGCAGATCCTCCTGCACCGCCAGACGTGCATCGCGCACTTCCGCCTCGGAAAGCGGCGCACCGTCCGCAAGGACATAGGCGCCGACCGATTTCAACGTCGCGTCGAGCTCGCTGGTGAAACCCATGATGTTGACCAATGGCGCACGAAGGTCGTGCGAAACGATATAGGCGTAACGCTGGATTTCACGGTTGGCCTGGATGAGATCTTCGGTGCGTTCGTTGACCCGCTCCTCCAGACCGGCATTCAACTCTTCCACCTCGCTGCGGGCATGCTGCAGCTCGCGGACATGTTGTGCGACGATGGCGATCGCTCCGCCGAGCACCAGGAGGATTACCACACCGCCACCGATGGTGAACCATTGCAGCGAGGATGCCGAATCGTTCAGCTCCTCGACACCGGCGCCGATCTTGCCGTCCATGTCGCGGATCACCTTGCCGATGATTGCCGTGATGCCTTCCATGACCTGACGGCCGTAGGCACCCTTGACGATGGCAACCGCGCTGGCAAATTCATCCCTTTTGCCGAGATCGACGGTGCTTTCCATCTCCTGCATCTTTTCGGACAACAAGCGATCCAGATCCGATATCGGAATATCGACGCTTCCCTGAGCGGCAAGGGCCGCCTTGAAACGATCGCGTGCCTTCGGCAAATTCGCCATGGCATTGGTAAAGGGCGTCAGGAACTCCTTGTCCTGCGTCAGCAGATAGCCGCGCTGACCGGATTCCGCCGCCCGAAGGTAAAGCACGAGATCGGCCGCCGAACTGCGCACATCGCGCAGCTTTACCACATCCTGGAAATAGCTCTTCGTGTTCGACGCCAGAAAGAAGGACGACAGCACGATCCCGACAAGAATGGCACTGCCGATGACCAGCATCAGCAGCGAGGATCGGGCGAAAGATGCATTGGAAAAGGGCATGGGGACAGGCCGGCCAGTCAAATCAGGAGAGTAAGCGAACAGGACGGCAACAAGGTGGTCGCAACATGCGCTTTGTCAAGCAGACCATGATAAATAGTCGGAAGACGGCCGGAGTAACCGATCGCTGGTTCAGGCGGAATTGCGGCTGCCCAGTTCGCCGAGCTTGTGCGTGCCCGCGACGATCGTCTGGTTCCGCCCGGCAGATTTGGCCTGCAGCAGGGCCGCATCGGCGCGGGTGACGAGTGTCGATACCGGGCCTTCCGCAGGTGAACCCGCCACACCGATCGAGATGGACACCAGGCCGAGGATACGGCCTCCATGCGACAGCGGCGTCGTGGCGATCTTCTCTCGCAGCCGCTCGGCAATGTCGAATGCCACCGTCTCTTCCGCATTCGGCAGAAGGATGGTGAATTCTTCGCCGCCGAACCGGTAACACGTCCCCGCCTTCCCGACCGTATCCAGCATCATCTGCGCGACATACTGCATCACCATGTCGCCGGCATCATGGCCAAACTCGTCGTTGAAGCGCTTGAACCGGTCGATATCGATCATCAGGCAGGCAAGCGGCACTTCCGGCCGATCCTTGCCAAAACGCAGCAGCGTCTCGTCAAGGCTGCGGCGATTGAAAAGGCCCGTCAGCGCGTCGCGCACGGCCAGATTGGTCAGCCGGTCACGCAGCTGCAGGTTTGCCACCGCCAGACCGATATTTTCCGCGATCAGTTCCAGATAGAGCCGTGCGCTTTCCGGTGCCATTTCATGGCCTGGACGCTCCTCGAAATATAGGAGACCGATCGTATCCCCCTGCGCCGTCAGCGGAACGCAAAGGCCGGCAGTGTCGCTTTCGCCGAGATGCTGGCAGGGAATGTCGCCGTGACCGTGATTGCTCAGATGAGGCCGGCCACGTCGCAGGCCCCAGCACGCGCTGGTCGGGAAAGCGTCGGAGGAATGCTGCGGCTCCAGCCAGGTGCCGACCTTGACCAGCACAGTGCGGCTCTCGTTCAGCACATAGAGATGACCGGAGAGATCGGGAAAGATCTGCGGCGCGAAACGCGAGACGACATCCGCCAGCTCCACCTGTGCCTGACACGCCTGCAGCCGATGCATCATCTGCAGGATGAGGTCCTTGGTACGCTGGTCGGCCTGGCGTTCGGCATCCAGCCGGTCGCGCTCCAGCCCGTTCTCGCGAAAAATGTGGATCGCCTGGTTCATCTCGCCGATCTCGTCGCGGCGCCGGTCGAGCGGCACTTCCACCGCGTAGTCCTGCCGGGCAAGGCGGGTGACGATGCCGGTCATGCGCGTCAGCGGCATGGAGACGCGGCGCTTGAGCACGAAATAGAGAACGGCAATGAACAATGCACCGGTGATGCCGAGCATCGTCTTGGCGACAAGCCCCCAGAAATCGCTGCGCGCCTGGGCGAGCGCCACCGCCGTTTCGGTGCGCGCCTTCACGAGCTCGCGGAAACGGGTGACCCTCTCCAATAGCAATGACTGATAACGCTCATGCTCGACACCGAACAATGTCTGCTGTGCGCCGGCCTTGTCGCCATTCTGGTAAGCCGTGATGGCATCCCGCTCGAACTGATCCAGCGCATCGGCGTCCTGCTCGACTTCCGTCAGTGCCGCCAATTCCGCATCGGCCGCGCCCAACCCACGAACATCCTTTATCGCGCCCTCGAGCCTCGTCTCGCGCGCTTCGTCATCCTTGAAATCGTCAAGATGTCGCTCTTCGCCGCGAATGACATAAAGCCTCGCCGCATCCGTCCGCTCCTCGGCGCCGATCGCAAGCTCGTCGGATAGATCATCCAGTGCGCGATGCTCTTCGATGGCGACCCGTTCCTGGGACGCGCTATATGCCGACAGCATGAACGCACCGCCCGAGAGCACGGTCAGCACGACCGTGACGCCATAGGCCCAGTTGGTGATTTCGTTAATGCGCATGCCGGGAACATAGGCCTCCGGACTGAAAAGAAAATTAAGGAAGCATGCATGACGCTGGGCCAAATGCGATCAAATGGCCGGCATGGTAAATAAATTAGAATTGTCGAAAGTATTAAAGCCGATTGACCAAACGTCTACCGGCATAAAACGAGAGAGCGATCCACGGCAACCGATGGATGTTTACGATCCTGGGTGCCTACAAACGTAGGTGGGCGCCGTGTGTCCAAGCCCACGGGCCTGGTCAGGGACAGCTCCCTTTGGATCGAGTATGGCCCCAGGGATTGTGGTTCCTGTCGTGAGGCGCAGACCGCTACTCAGATATAGAGATAAAGAACGTCCCGCGCCAGTGCCGCCGGATATGCATGCGCTAATTTAATCAGGCCGCAGTCATCGCGCGAGCCTGGCGCTACGGCGCCCCTGGATGCAAGAAAAAGTCAGCACGACAAAGCCTACCAGGAACCAGACAGCCATCATGGTCAGGTCGAAATTCAGATTCAGAGAGAGCGTATAGAGAATATCACCGCATCCCCCCAGACGCTGGGTCAGACCGAGATAGATATTCACGATAAACACATAGAGCAGCAACTCTGCCCAGGAAGCGTATTTAGAATATCTGAATACCCGGATCGTCATCGGGATTACGAGCAAGACGAGTACCATGGCCCAAATCTCGTCATCGTTCCCGGAACTCATCAGCAGATCGCATTGAAAGGGCTGGCCTTGGCCATTCGGCCCGTAAAGCCCCACGGACCCGCTGAGCAATCTCCAGGCGAAAAGCATGAGCAGAAAGCACGCGCCCGCAAACCCCGCCGAGAGAATAATTCTGATGCGCGGCGAAGAGGGCTGAACATGATCGCCCTGCTCAGCCATCAGTTCACTGAGGCAGGCGTGCGGCCATTCAGCTTTGCGGTCAAGCCTTCCAGCCGCGCGGCAAGTTCACTCAAGGCCGAGGCCACCTGCTGGTCGTTGCGCTGCTGCGTTTCGAGCGACCCGTCGCGGTTCGTCTTCAGCGACGCGACCTCGCTTTCGAGCAGGCCGAGCTTGCGGGTCATTTCCGAAAGCTCGTCCATGATCATGATGCCGGCCATGACGGTGATCCTCAAATCGCCGATCTCGCCGAACTGGCTCTTCAGATGGCCGACATAACGGTCGAAACGGCCGGCAAGCTCCGTCAGGTGGGGCTCCTGCCCCTCCTCGCAGGCCATGCGATAGGCCTTGCCGTCGATCATTACCGTAACCTGAGCCATGCGCGTTCCCTATCCCAAGCGTCCCGTCAGCGATCCAGCACGGCGCGGATCGTCTCCATCGCCGTCACCAGCCGCCGCGATACTTCGCGGTTGACCTCTTCCAGACGATTGGCGCGGAATTGCGACTGGTCGAGCTCCTGCGCCAGCCGCGACCGATCCGCATGCACACGGCGAACCTCGCCCTCCACGTCCTGCGCGTCGCGCTGCCGTTCGATGCGCGCATCGACGGCGCTCTCCAGCCCGCCTATGGCGGCTCGGAGCTGCGTGATAGCCATGTCGATCGTCTTTTCAGCCGGCATAGGGCGTTTTCCTGTCGATACGCGAGGAGTCCCGAATCGGCACGGTTTCCCCTTCCAACAAGCGCCGAAGACTATTCACGGCCTCCGAAGCGGTCAATCAACCAAGGGGGTTTCCAGCGCTTCAAGCTGTGGATCGTCAGCTATATTTGCTTCGCTCGTTACCCTTGCCTACAATTTCGGCAGGCCGCACAAAACTTTCTTTCTCAACCGATTCAACATACTTTGCTTTTGTTGACTTGCGCGTTGCACCTGCTAAGGATCAGCCGCTTTCAGGCGGTCCCGGAGCCAGAACGACGGCTTAGATGGGATCGTATCCGACACCCATAAAAAGCGGATTTGCCATGACCAATAGCGAAACACATAACCGGATGGCGAATGCGATCCGATTCCTTGCCATGGATGCTGTTGAGAAGGCCAATTCCGGCCATCCCGGCCTGCCGATGGGCGCAGCCGACATCGCAACCGTGCTCTTCTCGCGCTACCTCAAGTTCGATCCGAAGAACCCGCTCTGGGCCGACCGCGACCGCTTCGTGCTGTCTGCCGGCCACGGCTCGATGCTTCTCTATTCGCTCCTCTACCTAACCGGTTACGAGGACATGACGATCGAGGACATCAAGCAGTTCCGCCAGCTCGGCTCCAAGACCGCCGGCCATCCGGAATATGGCCATGCCTCGGGCATCGAGACCACCACCGGCCCGCTCGGCCAGGGCATTGCCAATGCCGTCGGCATGGCGATCGCCGAACGCAAGCTGGAAGAAGAATTCGGCTCCGACCTGCAGAGCCACCACACCTATGCGCTGTGCGGCGACGGCTGCCTCATGGAAGGCATCAGCCAGGAAGCCATTGCGCTTGCCGGCCACCTGAAGCTCAACAAGCTCGTCCTCTTCTGGGACAACAACTCGATCACCATCGACGGCGCCGTTTCGCTGTCGGATTCGACCGACCAGATCATGCGCTTCAAGGCCGCCCACTGGAACACGATCGAAGTCGACGGTCATGACACCGACCAGATTTCGGCCGCCATCGAAGCCGCCCAGAAGTCCGATCGCCCGACCTTCATCGCCTGCAAGACCATCATCGGCTTCGGCGCCCCCAACAAGCAGGGCACCCACAAGGTTCACGGTTCGCCGCTCGGCGCCGAGGAAATCGCTGCCGCCCGCAAGTCGCTGAACTGGGAATCCGAAGCTTTCGTTGTTCCGGAAGACGTTCTCACCGAATGGCGCAAGGCCGGCACCCGCTCCGTCGACGACCGCAAGGCCTGGGAAGGCCGCCTCGACACGTCCTCCAAGAAGGCCGAGTTCGTCCGCCGCTTCGCTGGCGACCTGCCGGAAGGCTTTGATGCCGCCATCGACGGCTTCAAGAAGAAGATCGCCGAAAACAACCCGACCGTCGCCACCCGCAAGGCTTCGGAAGACGCGCTCGAAGTCATCAACGGCATCGTCGTCGAGACCATCGGCGGTTCGGCCGACCTGACCCCGTCGAACAACACCAAGACCAGCCAGATGAAGTCGATCACCCCGACCGATTTCTCCGGCCGTTACATGCACTGGGGCATCCGCGAACATGCCATGGCTGCGGCCATGAACGGTATCTCGCTGCACGGTGGCCTGATCCCCTACGCCGGCGGCTTCCTGATCTTCTCGGATTATTGCCGTCCGTCCGTGCGCTTGGCCGCCCTCATGGGCATCCGCCTGGTGCATGTCTGGACCCATGACTCGATCGGCGTCGGCGAAGACGGCCCGACCCACCAGCCGGTCGAGCAGATCGCCGCACTGCGCGCCATCCCGAACCTTCTGATCTTCCGCCCGGCCGACGAGACCGAGACGGCGGAATGCTGGCAGCTGGCGCTGCATGAGCGGCACCGCCCGTCCGGCCTGGCGCTGACCCGCCAGAACCTGACGCCTGCCCGCAAGACCTACGAAGCGAAGAACCTTTGCGCCCAGGGCGCCTACGAGCTTTCCGGCTCGGCGGATGCCAAGGTCACGGTCTTCGCCTCCGGTTCGGAAGTCGAACTGGCGCTGAAGGCTGCTGAAACGCTGAATGGCAAGGGCATCTCGACCCGCGTCGTCTCCGTTCCCTGCGTCGAACTCTTCTTCGACCAGCCGGAAGCCTACCAGGACGCCGTCATCGGCAATTCGCCGGTCAAGATCGCCGTTGAAGCGGCCGTCCGCGAGGGCTGGGATCACTTCATCGGCCCCAAGGGCACCTTTATCGGCATGAAGTCCTTCGGCGCCTCCGGCCAGGCCAAGGATCTCTTCAAGCATTTCGGCATCACCGCGGAAGCGGTCGTCGAAGCTGCCGAAAAGGCACTTGCCTGACACCAAGACTACAAGGGGCGCGCCTGACAGGATGCGCCCCGCCAGCACTGAACGCTAGATTTTCGGGAGAATGACATGACTGTAAAAGTTGCCATCAACGGTTTCGGCCGCATCGGCCGCAATGTTCTGCGCGCCATCGTCGAATCCGGCCGCACCGACATCGAAGTCGTTGCCATCAACGACCTCGGCCCGGTCGAGACCAATGCCCACCTGCTGCGCTACGATTCGATCCACGGCAAGTTCCCGGCCGACGTGAAGATCGAAGGCGACACGATCACCGTTGGCGGCGGCAAGCCGATCAAGGTCACCGCGATCAAGGATCCGGCAACCCTTCCGCACAAGGAAATGGGCGTCGACATCGCCATGGAATGCACCGGCATCTTCACCTCGCGTGACAAGGCCGCCCTGCACCTCCAGGCCGGCGCCAAGCGCGTCATCGTTTCGGCTCCGGCCGACGGCGCCGACCTGACGGTCGTCTTCGGCGTCAACCACGACCAGCTGACCAAGGACCACCTGGTCATCTCCAACGCTTCCTGCACCACCAACTGCCTGGTTCCGGTGGTCAAGGTTCTGGATGACGCGGTCGGCATCGACCACGGCTTCATGACCACGATCCATTCCTATACCGGCGACCAGCCGACGCTCGACACGATGCACAAGGACCTGTACCGCGCCCGCGCTGCAGCCCTGTCGATGATCCCGACCTCGACCGGCGCCGCCAAGGCCGTCGGCCTCGTCCTGCCGCATCTGAAGGGCAAGCTGGACGGCACCTCGATCCGCGTGCCGACCCCGAATGTCTCCGTCGTCGATTTCAAGTTCGTCGCCAAGAAGGCAACCTCGGTCGAAGAAATCGTCGAAGCCATCAAGTCCGCCGCCAACGGCAAGCTGAAGGGCATCCTCGGCTATACCGACGAGCCGCTGGTTTCGCGCGATTTCAACCACGACAGCCACTCCTCGATCTTCGCGATCGACCAGACCAAGGTCATGGAAGGCAATTTCGTGCGTATCCTTTCCTGGTACGACAACGAGTGGGGCTTCTCCAACCGCATGTCCGACACGGCTGTGGCCTTCGCCAAGACGATCTGAGGATCGCAGAGGCCGCCTTTGGGTGGCATCGGCAGAATATCGCCCCCTCCCCACAAGGGAGGGGGTTTTTGTTTGCGCATCATCGCGTCACCGGCAGGCATTGCCGTGACGGCGGGCGCCGCTACTCTAACGTCCGCCCCTTATACGAATGAGAGCAGCAGTCCCGATGGCGTCATCCGCTCCAGAAAACTTCAGCGAACGTTTTTCCCCACTGGTCGGAGAATTCCTTGCCGCCCGCCTGATCGTCGGCGAGGCGATGCTGCCGGCCTTCTATCCCGACCCCGAAGGCTTCGATGCCCTGCAGATCGGCTTCCGCAGCCATGGCGTCACGGGCAAGAGCCTAGTGGCGCAGACAACCGGCGCCTGGCAGCCCGGATGGTATGTCATCGCCCTCAACGCGCTTGACGATCCCTTTATCATAGACGCCGGCGACCGGGACAGCGGCTATCCGGTCTATTACGCACCGCATGGTGCAGGGCGATGGGATGCAACACCGATCGCCCCGAACCTTTCGCGGTTTGCCGAAATACTGTCCGCCCTGCAGCACGTGGAAGATAACAGCGAACGGTTTTCGGCAGCGCTGGAAGCGGAAACCGACATTTCCAACCCGTTCTGGCACGAAGTGCAGATCGCCCGCGCCGAAGCCGAGAGCGAAAACCTCCGGGAAACCCTGGGCGCCACTTACGATTTGAAAGACTACGAAGACGGCCATCTCATCGTGACCGATCCCGGTCAGAACAAGTTGCAGGTGGTGCAGGTCGTCAGCAAGGCGCTGGGGCTTCCCCTGAAACAGGCCCTGGCGCTTGCGGCCGCAGGCGAGTTCACGGCCGGAAGCGGCTCGCACATCCAGTTGCGCCGGCTGCGCGATCAGCTGGAGGCATTGGGCTCCAAGGTCGAATTCCGGCCGGCATCGTGACCGCGATTATCGGTTTGGCCCGAAAGATCACCGACCATCAGCGGCCGCCCGAACGGCCTCGTCCTACCGCACCTGAAGGGTATCCTCGGCTATGCCGACGAGCTGCTGGCCTCCCGCGGCTTCAACCACGACTCCTCGATCTTCGCGATCGACCAGGCCAAGGCCATGGAAGGCAATTTCGTGCGTATCCTCTCCTGGTAAGACAACGAATGCGGCTTCTCCAACCGCATGTCGGACACGGCCATAGCGTTTGCGAAGACGATCCGAGGTCTGCCTATGAGGTACAGATCCGCCGCCGAATGGCGATTTTCGACCCTTTGCGGCCGTTGCATAAAAAGGCCCGCCCCGAGGGGCAGGCCAATCCGCTCCTGGAATAACAGAGCGGTGGGGAACTGGGGCTACTCGTGCGTGACCACTTCCTCAGGGACAACCCGCTTGTTCGAGACGGCGAGAGCCAGGCCAACCAGAATCACGATCACGCCTGCAATAAACAAGCCACCAAGCCGATCCCCGAACATGAGCGAGGCAGCGGTGATCCCGAAGACTGGCTGAAGATATTGGACGCTTGCAGCAACGCGGGCCGGAACGGCGCGGAGAATGTAGAGCCACAGCAGAAGGCCAGCGACAGTCACCATGACGCCAAGATAGATCGCCGTCCAAAGGGCTTGAACAGTGATCTGGTAGGGCGTGTCAGCCATCTCGACAGCCGCTAGAGGCAAGATCGCGATGAGGCCTGCCAGCGCGTTCCAAGCCGCAACTGGTAACGTGCCGTACTTCTCCGTCAGCTCAGCGCTCCAGATGTAGTAGAAGGCGATTGCGACCGCCGAAACCAGCATCCAGGCGACCCCTGTCACCGTTGTCTTCGATAGGTCATCGACGCCCGATCCGCTACCGATTGCCACCAAGGCGATGCCCCCGAAAGCCGCGACGAGGCCGACCCAATGTCTGCCTGCCACAGATTAGCCAAGGCGCACTGCGGCAAAAATCACGATGAAGATTGGAATGGTCGCCGATACGATGGTGCCGACGGAGGCCGACGTTCCTTGCACCCCGTATGACTGGGCGACATTGCCGAGCGTGATGCCCATCACCCCGAGAGCGACGATGCTCGGAACCGCCCGAAGCGGCACCCGAAGACGTCCCGTTGCCAGGATGAGCAATATGGGAACCGCGACGAGAAATCGCATGGCGGTGAACATTAACGGCGGGACCGTTTCCAGGCCGAGCTTGGTGATCGGGATCGAAAGCCCCCACATGACGGCGAGCAGGACCATCGCAGCAATGCTTCTCGTGGACGCAGACGTCTTGAAGTTGGTGGCGACGGTTTGGGTCATATAGCTGGTTCAATCGTTGGAAGAAGCGTGCAAATCTGTCATTCATATGCTCTGCTCGTTATCTGCTGACAAACGATTGTTCTTCACAGGATGCGTGATCTCTGTTCACGCGTAGGTGCTATGCCCGACCAACTTCCCTTGCAAACCCTTCGCGCCTTCGAGGCGACTGCGCGGCGTCTATCCATGACAGGAGCGGCCGAAGAACTGCATCTGACGCATGGGGCTGTCAGCCGGCAGATCAAGACGCTGGAAGTGCATCTTGGGGTTCCGCTCTTTCGTCGGCTGACCCGAAAGATCGAATTGACCGAAGAAGGAAGCTCCTTGTTCGGCATTGTGACGAGGCTTCTGTCCGAACTTGCCCGCGAGGCGGATTCCATCCGAAGCCGCAGCGATACAACGCGCCTCGTCGTCAGCTCCGGTGTCTCTTTTGCCAGCAAGTGGCTGACACCCCGTCTTCATAGGCTGATGGCGCGATACCCGGATCTTGATGTGCATCTGGAAGTCACGGACATCGCAGTGGACTTCACAAAGAGCCAGGTCGATGTTGCTCTTCGCTATGGAGCGGGCGTTTATCCTGCAGCGACGGCCGAGCGCATCATGAACGAGACGGTGTCGCCGGTATGTGCCCCATTTTATCTGACACAGGTCGGTGGGCTCACCGATCCGGCTGACCTCGATAAATGCCAGCTCATTCACGAGATCGGCATGACCGCGACCTGGGAGCGGTGGTTCACGTCGGTTGGACTATCCTATTCAAAGACACGCGGTCCAGGCTACAGCCACGGTAGCATGTCCATCGAAGCGGCTATTCGAGGCGAAGGCGTCGCGCTCGGGCGGAGCGTACTGGTGGCCGAAGACCTTGCCGAAGGGCGTCTCATTGCGCTGTTCCCAAAGTCCAAGCTGGATGTCGAATGGGGCTACGACCTCGTTTACCGAACCGGGAACGGTCAACACCCAAAGGTCACCGCATTCCGGAACTGGATCGCGGATGAGGTTCGGGCAGACACCTAGAAGGCTTAACACATGACCGCAATTGACGTAAAGCTGCCCAAGGTTGGTGGCGGATTTTGCTCATTTGGAAAAAATCGCCTCCAAATTTCCCCACCCATCAAACCCATGCCTACAATCCCCCTGCTTCCGTCGCCGGAGTGTTTCGCGAGACGTTCGCGGGCAGGCGGAGGCCGGCGCTTTCATCGGAACCGTAACGTGCGGGAAAGGTGGAAGAGGTGAAAGCCATGGAGCGCATGTCTGAAAGGATGTGTGTTCCTATCAAGCGTCCCCCTGGCCGCCGGGTTGGGTTCGGTTTGAGCCGTGCAAGCGCTAAGGGAACCTTGCGTGCAGAGAAGGCGAGGCAATCACCTGTAGGGGCCGGAAGTCCCGAAAAGACGCCGAAGGCCACGCGAATGCGGAGCCACCATACCTAAACTAAACTGAGGTTCCGCATTCGTGTGGGCTCTCCGATATTTGAAAAGCCATCTGCACCAAGGCATGAATCCGTCTTTTTTCTTGGCCGCCCTGCTCTTGCCGGAATTGCTCTTCCCTATTCAAATGGTTGCATCGAATCGCCTGGTGTCCTGCCGGGTACTCAAAGCCTCGTCTTAGCTGGCCGCGTTGCGGTGTGGCACAGTTCCTGTTTCGGGGCTGCGGATGAGGAACCCATATCGAGTGAGGTGCAGAAGGAAGGGGATTTAGTCGGTGGAGGCGTTCTATATCATCCTGCTGGTCGGCACGGTGCTGGTGCTGGTCGCCGCCCTGTCGAGCCTGCTCGCTTTCCGCTTCGGCGCCCCCCTCCTTCTCGTCTTCCTGTCGATCGGCCTGCTCGCCGGTGTTGACGGCCTCGGCATCGCGTTTGAAAACTATTCCTTCACCTTCATGCTGGGTTCGGTGGCGCTGGCCATCGTGCTGTTCGATTCCGGCTTCATGACGCCGATGCATTCGTTCCGCATCGCCGCGGCCCCGTCGATCGCGCTGGCATCCGTCGGCGTCCTTTTGACCACCGGCCTGTTTGCACTTGCCGCCTCGCTGTTCCTGAAATTCTCGCTGCTGGAAGGGCTGCTGCTCGGCTCGATCGTCGCCTCGACGGATGCGGCGGCGGTGTTTTTCCTGTTGCGCATCGGCGGCATCAACATTCGTGACAAGGTGCGCTCGACGCTGGAGGTCGAATCCGGCACCAACGATCCGATGGCGATCTTCCTCACCGTCGCGCTGGCGGAACTGCTGGCCACCGGCCAGGGATTTTCCGGCCTCGACGTGCATTTCCTCGTACTTTTCCTGGAGGAAATGGGGCTTGGCGTCCTTTGCGGCCTGGGCGGCGGCTTCATGATCGTCTGGGTGCTGAACCGCTTCACCTCCGACCGCGGCCTGGCGCCGATCTTCGTGCTGACCCTGGCGCTTCTCGTCTTCGCCTTTACCGGCGCGATCGGTGGCAGCGGCTTTTTGGCGGTCTATGTCGCCGGCATGGTGTCCGGCAATCGCAAGATGTTTGCCAAGCAGCAGATCGTCCGTTTCAACGAGGGGCTGACCTGGCTGGCGCAGATCATCATGTTCCTGGTGCTCGGCCTGCTCGCCACCCCTTCGCAGTTCCCGAGCCTCCTGCTGCCCGCCGTCGGGCTTGCACTTTTCCTGATCTTCGTCGCCCGCCCGGTCGCGGTGTGGCTGAGCCTCTTGCCCTTCGATTTCACCCAGCAGGAAACCGGCTTCCTCGCCTGGGTCGGCCTGCGCGGCGCCGTCTCCATCCTGCTTGCCATCATGCCGATCCTCTCCGGCGTCGAAAACGGCTCGGTCTATTTCAATACGACCTTCATCATCGTGCTGGTCTCACTGCTCGTTCAGGGCTGGACCATCAAGCCGGTCGCCGACTGGCTTGGCCTGATCATTCCGCCGCGCATGGGTGCCGTGGACAAGGTGGAACTTGACCTGCCCGGCACCGCTCATCACGAGCTGATCTCCTACCGCGTCATGAAGGACAGCCCGATCCTGAAGGGTGAGCGCATTCCGCGCTGGGCGATGCCCTCGCTCGTCATCCGCGACGGCCGCAGCATGCGCTACCAATATGCCGGACGGCTGAAGGAAAACGACCAGATCTACCTGTTCATCTCGCCCGCCTATTCGAAACTGCTCGACCGCATTTTCGCAAGCCAGGTGCCGGTTGACGAAGACGACGCGGAGTTTTTCGGCGCCTTCGCAATTTCGCCGAACCGTCCGGCCAAGGAGCTCGATGCAGCCTATGGCCCCGGCCTGCTCTCCGCCAACGAGCAGAATATGACGGTCGGTGACCTGATCACCTCACGCCTTGGCGGCCGGGTCGAATATGCCGATCGCATGCGTTTCGGCTCGATCATCCTGATCGTCCGCGAACTGGACGACCAGGAGGAGCATATCCGCTCGATCGGCATTTCGCTGGAACCGGTCGAACCCACAACCAACCTGCCGATCTTCATCAACATGCGGGAAATCGCCCATCGTATCCGCGACCTGATCCGCAAATACCGCGGCAAGACGGTGCCGGATCGGCGCGCAACGCCGCCACCCGCAGCTTAGGACCAAGAATTTTTGCAGCCCGATATCCGCTTGCGTCAGGAGGCTGGCATAGTATGGTCCGCGCGAATTTCTATATAAGAGGATGATCAGGATATGCCGGCCTTCAAGACACTCGACGATCTCACCGACATCGCAGGCAAGCGCGTACTCGTCCGCGTCGATCTCAACGTCCCTGTTGCGGATGGCAAGGTAACGGACAAGACCCGCATCGAACGCGTCGCGCCGACCATTCTCGAATTGTCGAAGAAGGGCGCCAAGGTCATCCTGCTTGCCCATTTCGGCCGCCCGAAGGATGGCCCGTCCGCGGACCTGTCGCTGTCGCAAATCCTCTCGGCCGTCAACGAAGTGCTCGGCCAGAAAATCCTATTCGCCACCGATTGCATCGGCCCGGATGCCGAACAGGCCGTCTCGGCCATGAAGAACGGCGAAATCCTGCTTCTGGAAAACACCCGTTTCCACAAGGCTGAAGAAAAGAACGACGCGGCCTTCACCGAAGCGCTCGCCAGGAACGGCGATCTTTTCGTCAACGACGCCTTCTCCGCCGCCCACCGCGCCCATTCCTCCACGGAAGGCCTTGCCCACCACCTGCCGGCCTATGCCGGCCGCACCATGCAGGAAGAGCTGGAAGCCCTGGAAAAGGGCCTCGGCAATCCGAGCCGCCCGGTCGTCGCCATCGTCGGCGGCGCCAAGGTATCCTCGAAGATCGACCTCTTGCAGAACCTTGTGAAGAAGGTCGACGCTCTCGTCATCGGCGGCGGCATGGCGAACACCTTCATTGCCGCACAGGGCATCGATGTCGGCAAGTCGCTTTGTGAGCACGATCTGGCCGAGACCGCCAAGGCGATCATGACTGAGGCAAAGGCTTCCAACTGCACCATCGTGCTGCCGGTCGACGGCGTCATCGCCCGCGAGTTCAAGGCGGGTGCCGCCAATGAAGTCGTTGCCATCGACGCGATCCCCGCCGACGCCATGGTCCTCGACGTCGGTCCGAAGTCGATCGAAGCCGTCAACGAATGGATTTCCAAGGCTTCCACGCTCGTCTGGAACGGCCCGCTCGGCGCTTTCGAAATCAGCCCGTTCGACGCCGCAACCGTCGCGGCCGCCAAGCACGCAGCGGCCGAGACCAAGGCCGGCAAGCTCACCTCCGTCGCGGGCGGCGGCGATACGGTAGCCGCGCTGAACCACGCCGGCGTGGCCGACGACTTTTCCTACGTCTCGACGGCCGGCGGCGCCTTCCTCGAATGGATGGAAGGCAAGGAACTGCCGGGCGTTTCGGTGCTTTCGAAGACGGCCTGACTTCATCTTGTCGATGCGTCGTCTGCTATCGGCGCATCGACAATACGCATTCGATACGCTAAGGTAGCGATAGGTATTACCTTCGACTAAAGGCCGGCACGATGGCGACGCCAACCTCCATCAAGCTCGATGACGATCTGAAAGAACGCGTCCAGCAGCTTGCGCAAGCGCGCCGCCGGAGTTCACACTGGGTCATGCGGGAAGCAATTGCCGAATATGTCGAGCGGGAAG
The DNA here is from genome assembly GCF_019430945.1 of Neorhizobium populisoli. Classification (GTDB taxonomy): domain Bacteria; phylum Pseudomonadota; class Alphaproteobacteria; order Rhizobiales; family Rhizobiaceae; genus Neorhizobium; species Neorhizobium populisoli. The sequence continues at coordinate 218,413 of NZ_JAHYCB010000003.1, forward strand.
AAAAGCGCGAAGCGTTTCGTCAGCAGGCGCGAGATGCCTGGGATGAATACCAGCGCAGCGGCATGCATCTGACGCTCGACGAAGTCGATGCCTGGCTAGCCAAGCTCGAAGCGGGCGAAGATGCGGATATGCCCGCATGCCACGGCTAATCTGGACACCTGCCGCCCTCCGGGACGTCCAGCGCCTTTACCGATTTCTGTCCCCTAAAAATCCCGATTCTGCAAAGCGCGCTATCCACGCCATCCGCACCGGCGTTAAGATCCTTGCCGAGCAGCCGCATATCGGCCGGCACGCAGAAAACATGGAGGAGGGATACAGAGAATGGCTCGTCAAATTCGGGGATAGCGGTTACATTGTTCTCTACCGGGTTGATGCAGAGACAATTAGCCTGCTGGCCATCCGCCACCAGAAAGAAGCGGGCTATTGATCGGTTATGTCGGTCGCCTGTCAGTCATACGCCTGCAACGAAATATGTTGCATATAGAGCGGCGCACTTCGTTATTCACTGATTTTAAAATATTTAGATATTTTAAACGATTGAAATGAATTCAATCGTTTCAGTAGCTTAGGGGTGCATTTCACTTTAAAACGACTTCTGTTATCCGCGGATGGCAGCTTTGGGATGTGTGCGCGTTTCGCGCCAACTTTAGGGAACAGGAGTGTAGAATGGTGGACGCGAAGATGTTGAACAAGATGAGTTCCGCGCCCGGATTTATCGCGGCGCTGGACCAGAGCGGTGGTTCAACACCTGGAGCGTTGCGCCTCTATGGCGTGTCCGAGTCCGACTACAGCGGCGACGAGGAAATGTTCCGCCTGATCCACGCCATGCGCGTCCGCATCATGAGCGCACCGGCTTTCACGGGCGACAAGGTCATCGGCGCGATCCTGTTCGAACGCACCATGGATGGCGACGTCGATGGCGAGGCCGTTCCGTCCTTCCTCTGGGAAAAGCGTGGCGTCGTGCCCTTCCTCAAGGTCGACAAGGGCCTGAATGCCGAGGAAAACGGCGCTCAGACGCTGAAGCCGATGCCCGATCTCGATGCACTGCTGATCCGCGGCCGCGAAAAGGGAATTTTCGGCACCAAGATGCGCTCGGTGATCGCCCATGCCGACAAGACCGGTATCGCAGCCGTCGTCAAGCAGCAGTTCGAAGTTGCGCGCCAGATCATCGCTCAGGGCCTGATGCCGATCATCGAGCCGGAAGTTCTGATCAAGAGCCCGACCAAGGCGGAGGCCGAAACCATTCTTCGCGATGAAATCGCGGCAGAACTCGACAAGCTTCCCGCCGGCGAAACCGTCATGCTCAAGCTGACGATCCCGACGGTTGCCGATCTTTACGCGCCGCTGGTCGCCCACAAGTCGGTCATCCGCGTGGTTGCCCTTTCCGGCGGCTACAGCACTGTCGACGCCTGCGAAAAGCTTAGCCATAACCACGGGATGATCGCGAGCTTCTCGCGCGCCCTGGCGGAAAACCTGCAGGTCTCCATGAGCGATGCGGACTTCGACGCGAGCTTGGCCAAGACGATCGATCAGATCTACGCTGCCAGCGTCAACAAGTCCTGATATTCCGAAAAGGCGCGCAAACCGTCGCCTTTTCAGAGGAGGAAGAAGGCCGCTCCACCGGAGCGGCCTTTTCGTTTTTCCACGGTCCTTCGCGCGGCTGTAACATCGGCGTGAACCGAACCAACCGGTCTCGCGTTCATTCGGCGATGGAGGTGGAGCGATGACGGATTTGGAAGCCAGGGTTCGGCAGCTCTTCGATGACTATGGCCGTCTCAGCAACGATGCCCTGAAGGATGAGACATCAGTGCATGCCACGCTCGTGGCCTCGTTCTTCGCATCCTATTTCGTCGGCTCGACGCCCAAGGCTGTGTTCGGTGGAGCCAATGACGCGACTTTTCGCGAAGTCATCCCGCAAGGTTTTGCCCGCTACCGGCAATGCGGCGGCAAGCGGATGGACATTACCGGCATCAAGATCACCGTCCTCAACGACCTCCACGCACTGGCCGAAATCGGCTGGGACTTTGCCTATGTCAACAAGGCCGGCAAAGGCGGCAACGTGCGTTTCACCAACTTCTACTTCGTCACCATCGCCGACGGCGAACCGCGGATTTTTGCCTATATCACCGGCGACGAGGACAAGGCGATGCAGGAGCACGGTCTGGCCTGAACCGGCACTTTCGTTTTGCTGATGGAGACGATCAAAAACATTCGCTGGTCGCGAAAGCCGCGAAACGTTTAAATCCCGCCATCCACCGTCCTTAGAGTTGTCCCATGCCAACAGCCGATTTCGTCACCGTCGATGTCTTCACCTCGGAGCGTTTTGCCGGCAATCCGCTGGCCGTCGTGCCCGATGCCCGCGGGCTGAGCACCGAAGATATGCAGAAGATCGCAGCGGAATTCGGCTATGCGGAAAGCACCTTCATATTGCCGCCGGAGGATCCGGCAAACAGCGCCCGCGTGCGCATCTTTACGCCGACCGCAGAAATCCCGTTTGCGGGCCATCCGAATGTCGGCACCGCCTTCGTACTCGGCAGCCGGCCGGAGCTTTTCGGCAAGCCGGTTGAAGACAGCTTGCGCTTCGAGGAGATCGCCGGTCTCGTCAAGATCGAGCTTCTGCGTGAGGCTGACGTTGTCATTGGCGCGACTATCCGGGCGCCTCGCCCGCTTGAGACCGGCGAAAAGGTGGACCCGGATCTGGTCGCCCGCTGCGCCTCGATCGATGTGACTGCGATCCGCACAGCGGGGCATAACCCCGTCTTCGCATCCGTCGGCCTGCTCTTCGCGATCGCCGAACTGGAAAATCTGGAGGCGCTGGCGGCAGCCCGGCCGAATATCTCCATCTTCCACGAAGCAGCGGCGAGACACCCTGCGACGCGTGGCGATTTTTCGCTCTTCCTCTACGTTCGCGATGCCGCAGACCCTTGGCGCATCCGCGCCCGCATGTTTGCGCCGCTCGACAATGTCATCGAGGACCCGGCCACCGGCAGCGCGTCGGCGGCACTCGGTGCCTTCCTCGTGACCAATATTGCGGAGGCCGGTGCAAAGGTGGCGATCACCATCGAACAGGGCGTCGAGATGGGCCGTCGCAGCGTGATCCAGCTTGATGTGGTCAAGACGGCCGGCAAGGTTACCGACGTGCGGATCACCGGTCGCTGCATTTCGGTCATGCGCGGATCGATTGAGGTCTAAGCATGTCGCGCAAAAGTGTGCAGCGGTTTTGCGACGACGACATGCGACAAACAAAAATCTAAAGCGCGATACGCTTTAGAGCGTCGTAAACTCGCGCAGGATCAGCGCCACGCTCCAGATCGCGAAAGCGAACAAGGCGAGCTTCCAAAAATCCCCGCGGCGCCTCAGTCCAGGCAGTCCGAGCGGCTTGATGATCTGGATCACCATCGCCAGGATCAGCAGAACCGAGATTGTTTTCGTCATCAGGTTGTTCTTTCGCGAACCGCCACAGGCTGGACATTTTTCCCCTCCACCACAGATAGCTGTGAGGGGATTCGGGGAAGTCATGATCCACTTCGCTTTCGTTAACGCTCGGTTCATCCGCATGCAACAATGCTTGCATGTGAACCCCTCCAGACGCGCGCATAAGAGCTGACAGTAGACAGATGAGACGCAACCTCCTCCCGGTTCTTGCCCTTCTTTGCGGTACGCTTTTCCTGTTTCTCGGAAACGGCCTGCAAAGCCTGCTTCTGCCGGTGCGCGGCTCGCAGGAAGGTTATTCGAACGAGGTGCTCGGCTTCCTCGGCACCACCTGGGCCTCCGGCTTCGTGATCGGCTGTTTCGTGGCGCCGAACGTCGTACGCCGCATCGGTCATGTGCGCGCCTTTTCCGGTTTCCTGTCGCTGATCTGCCTGAACGTGCTTCTGACCGGCATCATCGTCAACCAGGAAGCCTGGCTGCTCTTGCGCGCCATCACCGGCTTCTGCACCGCCGGCACCTCGATGATCATCGAAAGCTGGCTGAATGAGCGCGCCACGCCGGAAAGCCGTGGCACGATCTTCTCGTTCTACATTTCGATCACGCTGTTCGGCGTCGTCGGCGGACAGCTGATGGTGCCTTTCGCCGATATCAACACGCCGATCCTCTTCATGGTCTGCGGCATCCTCTATTGCATCGCCGCACTGCCGACGACGCTTTCCAAGGCCGCCTCGCCGCAGCCGCTGAAACGCGCGCGTCTGGATATCCCCGCCCTCTTCCGCAATTCGCCGATCTCCTGCATCGGCATCCTGCTGATCGGCGTCGCCAACGGCGCATACGGTACGCTCGGCGCCGTCTTCGGCACCCGCGCCGGGCTCGATCACGGCGCAGTTGCGGCAATGGTCTCGATCACCATCTTCGCCGGCGCCATCATGCAATTCCCCGCCGGCCGGCTTTCCGATCGCATGGACCGCCGCCATGTGCTGGCCGCGCTTTCCGCCGCGGCGGCTCTTGCCGGCCTTGCCGTCGTCATCATCCAGCCCACGCATGTCTATTGGATCGTCGCGCTGGTGGCGGTCTACGGAGCCGCGGCCAACGCGCTCTATCCGATCGCGGTCGCACACGCCAACGACTTCGCCGCGCCGGAAGATTTCGTGAAAGTGTCGGGCGGCCTGCTCCTGCTTTACGGCATCGGCACGATCATCGGCCCCTCGCTCGGCGGCCCCGTCATGACCTGGGCCGGCCCTTATGCGCTGTTCATGGTCACCGCCGTGGCGCATACCCTCATCACTGCCTATGCCATCATCCGCAGCCGCATGCGCGCGCCGGTGCCGGTGGAAGAGCGCGGCTCCTACCAGACGGCTCCGAGCTCGCCCTCGCAGCTTGCAACGCCGGAAAGCCTGTCGCTCGATCCGCGCGCCAAGGCGAACCCGGAAGGCCAGGCTCGGAAGGACGCGCCATGACATTCCTTGACGACGACCGCCCGAAAAAGCCGACCGCCCACGAGATCGGCTCGGATCTCTCGATGCTCTCCGTTGACGAACTCGACGCGCGAATCACTTTGCTGAGGAGCGAAATCGAGCGTCTCGGCGCCGAAAAAGACCGGAAAGCGGCCGGCCGTCGTGCTGCCGACAGCATTTTCAAATCCTGATCGAGACCGCATCCGCGTCCAGCGATGGATCACATCGTTTTTACGCATACGCAGATCATAGACGCTGCGCCCGCAAACCCTCAAGAATTTCCGGGAGGCACTGAAGTATTTCTTCTCATCTTTAACGGAATATTAATCATTAATAGAGAATATAAAACCGTCCAGGCCTCCTGGACTCAGACAGTTTCACCGTTCGGCGAATGGTCTGATTTCTCCCTGTTTTACCTTGAGAGCCGCCTTCCCGCGGCTCTTCTTTTTTAAAACCGCTGGATTTCGGTAATTTTCCCTTCACTACACCGTGAGCTGACGTAACGGCAGCTCTCGCCTTCCGGCCATAGGCGGTGTATTGGCAAGTCCGGAAATACGTCCCATTTCAGGAAGTTGACCCGCGTTTACCGCTTCTTGTGGGTATTAACCTTTCCTTAAGAAACGTCTTGCGGATTTCCATTATAAGTATCATCTTCAGGTCAAAGAGAACGGCCGGGGAACTTTTAGTCGCCGGCATCATTGCCTGAATGTGATTGCGTTAGCAGGATGACCTCGATGTCCGAACAGGGATTGAACACTGTCAGTTTTGCCGGCCGCGCCGCTGCCTCTTCGCAGTTCAAGGCGCTGTACTCTGAAGGCATGGCGCTTGTGGAAGAAACCGCGGGTTATCTCGACGGTCCGGGTCGCGCCGCCTCCAAGGTTCTGCCGCGCATGGCATCGGTGCTTTACGCCGCCGAGTCGATGCGACTGACCACCCGCCTCATGCAGATGGCTTCCTGGCTTCTCCTGCAGCGCGCCGTCAACAATGGCGAGATGAGCCGCGAACAGGTTCTCTCCGAAAAGAACAAGGTCCGCCTCGACGGTTTCAACGTCGACCGCAACGCGCCGGGCTGGCTGGACCTGCCGGAAGGCTTCCGTGATCTGGTCGAGCGCTCGCTGCGCCTGCAGAACCGCGTTGCGCTTCTCGATCGCGAAATCTACCGTCCGTCCGATCCGACCGTCGTCTCGGACAACGAAAACAGCGTTCGCGCCCAGCAGAACCTGCTGCAGACCGCTTTCGGCGGCTGATCGAAGCTGTCGGTATCCAGATTTTTAGATTTTTAAAAGGCAGGCCTCGCGCCTGCCTTTTTCGTTTTGTGCTTAGCGAAATCAGGTGACCTAATCACGCTTGATGCCGGCACTTTTTCCTGCTCTCGCCAATTCCAGGAATTTCACCCTGACGATGGAGAAAAGTCCGGGTGGAATGAAGCCGTAGCTGAACTCGCCGCCGCCGCCGGGCACAGGCGTCAAACCACCATTTGGCCACTCGTCGATATTGTGCTCCGAGACGATTATCCAGCTCGGCTGATCGTCGAGACCGAGAAACGCCTTCACCCTGGCGGGGATTTCAATTCCAATCGTGTTTACGGAAGGCGGGCTGTGGGTGATGGGCAGCAGGACGACATAACGCGGGCGGGCAAAACTATCGCTTGCCGCAACGAGACAGGCGGGCCGATCTTTGCCTTGGTTTCTCCTCGCAGCCTCATCATGCGCCCAGACATAGTCGTAGCGAATAACCATTCCGGGCTTCGGGTCGGGAAGCGCCATTGACGATAATTACTTCAAAAGCTCGTCGAGTGATGCATGTTCCGGATCTATCTCAGCGCGCTCTACCGCGTCGACAACGATATCCAGCGCGCTGCCTGTCGCATGCGACCGCTGAGCAGCAGCCCTCAGCCAATCATACTGGTCCGCTGACATCAGCACGAATTCCCTTCGGCCATGTCTAGTTATCTCCACCGGTTCCCGCTGCGCCTGATGCTGGACCTCGCCGAACCGGCGCTGGAATTCAAGTGAGCTCACCCTTGCCATGACACCACTCCATCGCGACATATCCAAATTATACGTATAATTCGCACAAATTCAACGGCCGCCCATTTCGTTGGACAAAGCCCAAACGCAAAAAAGCCCAGCTTTCGCCAGGCTTTTTATAAATCTGTCCAGAAGCGGATTAGAGGCCGAGGCCGCCGAAGCGCTTGTTGAACTTGGAAACGCGACCGCCGCGGTCCAGCATCTGCTGGTTGCCGCCGGTCCAAGCCGGGTGGGACTTGGGGTCGATTTCGAGGTTCATGGTGGCGCCTTCCGAACCCCAAGTCGAGCGGGTTTCGTATTCGGTGCCGTCGGTCATGACGACCTTGATCGTGTGGTAGTCGGGATGGATGCCAGCCTTCATGTCGATGTTCCTGCTCTGCGAGGTCCATTTGTCGCAATTGCGAGCGAGAAACCTCTTTAATAAATGAAGCCGCAGACCTGCCCGGCCACGGCTTCCCAATTGGATGCGGAGCCTATACAGGAAGGTGGCCGGAGTTACAAGTACCCGCGCGCTGTGAAAAGCGCCCCAGAAGCAGCATGAAATCCGAGGGAAAATTGTCCGACGCCTCCCATACCCAGCCCGCAGAAACCAAGGCACGAGGCAAGGCGCTAAGGCCGCTCGGACGACTCCTCCCCTATCTCTCGCGATACCGGCGCATGGTCGGGCTCGCAACCTTTTTCCTGGTGCTGGCCGCTGCCACCACGCTGGCCCTGCCGCTCGCCGTGCGCCGCATGGTGGACCACGGTTTCGCCTCCGCTGACGGGCATTTCATCAACAACTATTTCGGCATGCTCTTGGTGCTCGCGACGCTTCTCGCTGTCGCCAGCGCCATGCGCTACTACTATGTCATCACCATCGGCGAACGCGTCGTGGCGGATCTTCGCCGTGAAGTATTTTCGCATATCACCCGGCTGTCGCCCTCTTTTTATGACGTCAATCAGTCCGGCGAGATCGTTTCGCGCCTGACCGCCGATACGACGCAGATCAAGTCTGCCTTCGGTTCCGCAGCCTCACAGGCGCTGCGCAACACCATCCTCTGTCTCGGCGCGATGGGCATGATGATCTATACCAGCCCGAAGCTCTCGGCCCTGGTGCTCGGCGCCATTCCGCTGATCGTTTTCCCGCTCGTGGGCTTCGGCCGTTCGGTGCGCAAGCGCTCTCGCAACGCGCAGGATATGCTGGCCCAAAGCTCCGCCTTCGCGTCGGAGACCATCGGCGCCACCCGTACGGTGCAGGCCTTCAGCGCCGAAACCATTGCCAGCAGCCGTTACGGCGGCACGGTGGAAAACGCCTATGGCGCCGCTCGCGCCTCCATCAAGGCCCGCGCCCTGCTGACCGGCTTCGGCATCCTGCTGATCTTCGGCTCGATCGTCGGCGTGTTGTGGTATGGCGCGCAGAGCGTGCTGTCCGGCACGATGACGGCCGGTATACTCGGCCAGTTCGTGCTATATTCGGTCATCGTCGCGAGTTCCCTCGGCCAGCTTTCCGAAGTCTGGGGCGAGCTTTCCGCTGCCGGAGGTGCTGCTGAGCGCCTGAGCGAACTGCTGCAGGAAGTGCCGGCCATCCGCGATTCGGAAACGCCCGTCGCGCTGCCCGCTCCACCGCGCGGCGAAGTCGAGTTTGAACAAGTCTCCTTCGCCTATCCCGCCCGGGTCAGCGCCATCACGCTGAATTCGCTGTCCTTCAAGGTGAAATCCGGAGAAACGGTCGCCATCGTCGGCCCGTCCGGCGCCGGCAAAAGCACCATCTTCTCGCTGCTGATGCGTTTTTACGATCCATCCGCCGGCACCATAAAACTCGACGGCGTCGATCTTCGACAGGCCCGGCTTGACGATTTCCGTTCGCGCCTTGCCATCGTCCCGCAGGACGTGACGATCTTCGCCGCCTCGATCCACGACAACATCGCCTTCGGAATGCCGGATGCCACGCGCGAAGCCGTGCGCGCCGCGGCGGTTGCCGCTCAGGCCGACGAGTTCATCTCGAAACTCGACCAGGGATACGACACGCTGGCCGGTGAACGCGGCATCACGCTGTCCGGCGGCCAGCGCCAGCGCATCGCGATCGCCCGCGCCATCCTGAAGGACGCGCCGGTCCTTCTGCTCGACGAAGCCACCTCGGCGCTGGATGCGGAAAGCGAAACGCTGGTGCAGAAGGCATTGGATGGCTTGATGCAGAACCGCACGACCCTGGTCATCGCCCACCGGCTCGCCACCGTGCTGAAAGCGGATCGCATTCTCGTGCTGGAAGCCGGCAAGGTGGTCGAAGAAGGCACGCATCAGAGCCTCGTCGCCCAGGGCGGGCTCTATGCCAAGCTTGCCCGGCTGCAATTTCATGATATCGAGCATCAGAGCGCATCGGCACTCTGATCGTCACGTCGATGTGTTCATGTCCCGGCCGGTCGGGGCGTGAATACCGCGCTCGATGTGCCTACGTGTTGGAAGCCAACCTGAAGACTTCGAGAAGCCAGTGCCCATGAATGTTACCGTCGCGCCGCCCGCCTCCCTCGATGACTGCCTCGACAAGGTCCAGTCGCAGACGTTTCGATTCTTCTGGGAGGGCGCGCATCCGGAAAGCGGTCTGGCCTTCGATAAATGCTTTGCCAATGGCGACCCGTCTCCTAATATCGTCTCGGTCAGCGGTGTCGGTTTTGGCATCATGGGGATCGTTGTTGCCACGGAGCGAGGCTGGATCAGCCGTGAGGCCGCGCTGGAGCGGCTCACGACGATGCTGGAGCATCTGGAACACTCCCCCCGTTTTCACGGCGCCTTCGCCCATTTCATCGACGGCGACACCGGTGCCGCCATGCATTTCTCCGAAAAGGACAATGGCGGCGATCTAGTTGAGACGACATACCTCATGCAGGGCCTGATCAGCGCACGGGAATATTTCGCCGCAGAAGAACAGCAGGAAGAAAAACTTCGCACCTGTATCAACCGCCTGTTCGCCGCGGTCGAATGGAGCTGGTACACACGCGATGAGGACGATGCGCTGTTCTGGCACTGGAGCCCGGACCACGACTGGATCATGAACCTGCCGATCCGCGGCTGGAACGAGGCACTATCTGTTTACGTTCTGGCAGCCGGTTCCGAGACCCACCCGATCAAGCCGGAAAACTATCACAAGGGCTGGGCGCGCTCGGGCGAGATGGTGAACGGCAATACCTATCTCGGCACCGTCCTGCCGCTCGGCGAGCCCTATGGCGGCCCGCTGTTCCTGACGCAATATTCTTTCTGCGCCATCGACCCGCGCGGGCTGAGCGACCGTTATTGCACCGATTATTTCGCGCAATCCGTGGCTCATACGCATATCAACCATGATTATTGCGCGGCCGTGCCGGAATATCGCGCTGCCGGCGTCTGGGGCTTGACTGCCTCCGACGGCCAGGAAGGTTACGGCGCCCATTCGCCGACCTTCGACAAGGGCGTCATCGCCCCGACCGCTGCCCTCTCCAGCTTCCCGTTCCTGCCTGTCGAGGCCGAAAGCGGCCTGCGCGCCATGCTCGATTATCAGGACGGCAAACTGCTCGGCCGCTTCGGTTTCGCCGATGCCTTCGTGCCGAAAACCGGCTGGATCGCCAATACCTATCTTGCCATCGACCAGGGACCGATCATCTCGATGATCGAGAACTACCGCTCGGGCCTGTTGTGGAAACTGTTCATGAACGCTCCGGAAGTGCGCCGCGGGCTGGAACGACTAGGCTTCACGTCCGAGCCACACGGCATCGCGCCGGCAAGCGCCTGAGTTTCGAAGGGCGGTTCACTCCGCCCGTTCGAAAACCCATTTCACGACATATTTGCCGTTGCTCTTCAGCTTGGCCTTGGTCTTCACCGTCACCGGGCCGCCAAGCTCCGCCTCGGCGGCCTGGAACGCTTCTCGCGCTTCCGCCATCGCCTTGTGATAGGCACTGTTGTCACGCTTTGGGCTTTCGGCAACAGCCTTCAACACCGCAGCCATATCCGGCTTTACTTCGGCCATCAGCGTTCGGTCAGCTTCAGTTCGATGCGGCGGTTCTGCGATTTCGCATCCGGCGTGTCGCCCGGCGCGATCGGCTGGAATTCGCCGAAACCGGCGGCGACCAGGCGATTGGCCGGCACGCCCCTGGAGATCAGGTATTTGACCACCGAAGTGGCACGGGCCGATGAGAGCTCCCAATTGTCGCGGTAACGGCCGGTGCCGGAAAGCGGCGAATTGTCCGTATGTCCGTCGACACGCAGCACCCAGTTGATTTCCGCCGGGATTTCCTTGGCGAGGTCGAGAAGGGCTGCGGCAAGCTTGTCCATCTCTACCTTGCCGGCCGGATCGAGCTCATTGCCTCCGACCGGGAAAAGCACTTCCGACTGGAAGACGAAACGGTCGCCGACGATGCGGATGTTTTCGCGATCCGAGAGAATCTCGCGCAAGCGGCCGAAGAAATCGGAGCGATAGCGGTTGAGCTCCTGCACACGGGCCGCCAGCGCCACGTTGAGGCGACGGCCGAGATCGGAGATCTGCGCCTGCGAGGAGGCATCCTTGGCCTCGGAGGTCTGCAGCGCCTGCTCGATGGCGGCGATCTGGGCGCGAAGCGCTGCAATCTGCTGGTTCAGCAATTCGACCTGGCTTGCAGCGCGGGCGCTGAGCTGCTGCTGCTGGCCCAATTGATTGGTTAGGTCGCCGATCCGCGCATTAGCGGCATCGCTGTTACCCGTGCCCTGGTTCAACAACTGCTGAAGACGCGAACGGTCCGCTTCAGCGGTGGCGAGCGACGATTGCAGATTGGCGAGCTGGTCCTCGAAATCCTGGGCATTGCCCTTTTCCAGCGCCAGAAGCTCGGTCAGTTCGGCAATCTGGCTGTTCAGCCGGTTCAAGACCTCGTCGCGGCCGGTAATTTCGCGGGACAGCAGAAACTGCGCCAGCACGAAGACCGTCAGCAGGAACATGATGGCGAGCAGCAGCGTGGAAAGCGCGTCCACAAAGCCCGGCCAGTAATCGACACCCCGCTCGCGACGGCGGTTCTTGGCGAGCGCCATCGCTTACTTCCCTCCGATCTTGTCGGCCGAAATCTTGTCCGACAACCGGTCGAGCGTGCGGCGCAGCGCCTTGGATTCCTCTTGCTGCGCCTCGATCCAGTCGCGCAGCATCTGCTGCTCGTTGCGCATGTTCTTGACGAGACCCTGAATGCCTTCCGCTAGATTGGCCATGGCGGCGAGCGAGCGGTCGTTGGACGCGCCATCGGGCACCCCGGCGGGCGCTTTCGCCTGTGCGGCGGCCAGCGCGCGAAGCTGTTCGGTCAGGGCTCGGATATCTTCCGAAGAGCCGCTGGCGATCGTCTCCGCCGCAGCGACCGGCATGTCGGAGCCGACATCAGTGACCGAGGAAAGCCAGTTCTCAAGTTCGGTATAGAACCGGTTTTGCGCACGGCCGGCCTGCAGATCGAGGAAGCCGAGGATCAGCGAACCGGAAAGACCGAGCAGCGAAGACGAGAACGCCGTGCCCATGCCGGCCAGCGGCTGGGCGAGACCGCTCTTGATCGCCGCAAGAACGTCGTTCGAGCTGCCGGAATTCGGGTCGAGCGCGCCGATGACGTTACTGATCGAGCCGATTGTTTCAATCAGGCCCCAGAACGTGCCGAGCAGGCCGAGAAAGACGAGAAGGCCGATCAGGTAGCGCGACGTGTCGCGCGATTCGTCGAGCCGGGTGCCGATCGAATCGAGGATGGAGCGGAAGGCAACGGTGGACAGCGACATGCGTCGGCGGCTGCCGATCAGGGTGCGCATCGGCGCCAGGAGCTTCGGCTCGCGGCCCACTTTGTCGGCACTGCCGGCAGCGCGGAACGAGTTGAACCAGCGCACTTCCGGCACAAGATTGATGACCTGAAGGAAAACGAGGATGATGCCGATGCCCAGAACGCCGAGGATCAGGCCGTTCAGGCCCGGATTGGTCTGGAAGGCATGGGCCGCCTGTCGATAAAGGATGGAGGCGACGAACCCGACGATGATCAGGAAGATCACCATCGTCCACAGGAAGGACGCAGGGTTCGAAAGCTTGTGGGCATAGCCGCCGCGCGTTTCGGATTCTGCCAGATCGTCCACTCTCGCATTCGCCATGGGTATGCCTTTGCCTCCGGTATTCTGCCGCGCCGGAGGCTAGTGTAAAATTGCGACGAATTGAAGTGTGCAGCAAAGGGAAAACAGTCGGCTATCGACTGCTGTGGCCGCTTTGCCGCGGTAAAGCGTACCGCCCTTAGCGCGTCGGAACCGGACGGTTTACGACTTCGACGAGCGCCTTCTGAATCAGCTCGTTGCCGGCAACGATGTTGCGGCTGCCGAAAATGTCGGTTGTGCCCTTCATATCGCTGGCAAAACCGCCCGCTTCCCGGATCAGCAGAATGCCGGCAGCCATGTCCCACGGCGAAAGGTCGGTTTCCCAGAAGCCATCGAAACGTCCGGCGGCTACATAGGCAAGATCGAGCGCAGCGGCCCCCATGCGGCGAATGCCGGCGACTTCGCCCATGACATGGCGCAGTTCGACGAGGAACTTGCCGTGATTGCCGCGGCCGAGATGCGGAACACCACCGCCGATGACGCAATCGGACAGCACGCGGCGCGCGGCGACGCGAATGCGGCGGTCGTTCATGAAGGCGCCGCCGCCCTTTTCGGCCGTGAACAACTCGTCGGTCGCCGGATTGAAGATCACCCCGGCTACGATCTCGCCATTGCGCTCCAGCGCGATCGAGACGGCAAACTGCGGAATGCCGTGCAGGAAGTTGGTCGTGCCGTCGAGCGGATCGACGATCCAGCGATGCGCGCCGTCGGTGCCTTTTTCCTCTTCGCTTTCCTCACCGAGGAAACCATAGGTCGGGCGAGCCTTCATCAGCTCGTCATGGACGATCTTTTCGGCCTTCAGATCGGCCTGCGACACGAAATCGCTCGGTCCCTTCACGGAAACCTGCAGGTTCTGCACCTCGCCGAAATCGCGTGAAAGCGACTTGCCTGCCTTGAGGGCAGCCTGAACCATGACATTGAGAAGGGCGGAGCGGGCCATGCGGGAAATCCTTGGGAGTGTCCCGACAGGCAACGCGGGACGGCGTGTTTTGCAAATTTTCTTTGATGGGCGGCTTCAAGACCACAAAACGGCGGGAAATTCAAGTCGCGTGAGGTTTGCGCCCGGATTTGACGGCGGTGATTCGTATTCAGCGTTAAAAAGCCTCGGCATGAAGCTGCCGAAGCCGTCTGGCTTAATTTGACGAAAGGCAAGCGCGGCCGATCCGGTATCCCGGCACCTCGTCGCCGGGATATCGAGCCCTCCGGAACGCCCAAACCCTTAACAACCAATATATTTCACGTCGTTCCATTAACTTGGAATTAACCAAGGTAGATCACCTCTTAACCCATCAGTTCCACGCGTAAAATCATTATATTTCAAAATCTTAGAGAGATCTAATGTCAAGTATTCTGACAAACGCGGCAGCCGTGGCTGCGCTTCAAACGCTTCGCTACCTGAGCAGCCAGTTAACCGATACGCAGCAGCAGGTGTCCACCGGCCTGCGCATCGGCAAGGCTGCCGACAACTCCGCCTACTGGTCGATCGCCACCACGATGCGGTCGGACAATGGAGCGATCGGCGCCGTTCAGGACGCCCTTGGCCTGGGTGCAGCCCAAGTCGATTCTGCCTATGCCGGGATGGAAGCTTCCATCGACGTCGTGCAGGAAATCAAGAAAAAGCTCGTTGCAGCACTTGAGCCGGGCGTCGACAAGACCAAGATTCAGGAAGAAATCACCCAGCTTCAAGGTCAACTGCGCAGCATTTCCGCATCCGCATCCTTCTCCGGCGACAATTGGTTGCAGGCGGATATCAGCGGCAGGTTCGACACGAACTCCGGCGATATCTACGCCTCCAGCGAAGTCAACAAACAGATCGTCGGATCCTTCACGCGCGATGCCAAGGGCAATGTGTCGGTGAAGACGATCAGCGTATCGCTGAACGAGAACAACGTGCTCTTCGACCTGTCCGGCGGCGATGCCGGCCTTCTGGACGCAAACGTCCTGAAGGGTGTGCGCCTGATAACCGACACCCTAGGCCAGGACCGCTTCGCAAATATCGATACGATCGCCCTTTCCGCCTACAATCACCAATACAAGGACCTCGGTGGCAATATCTACCAGGGTGCGGATAGCAACGGCAATTATGCCCTCGGCTCGCAGGGCACCTATTACAAGGAAGTGGCTGGCGGCTATGTGCCGATGGTTTTCTCGACGGTCGCGAACGACTACGCGGTCAGCACGGGAGCCTTTGCCACTGGCGCACTTTCGGTCGTCGGCGGCGTTTCCGTTTCCGAGCTCGACCTTACCAGGCTCGATGACTATCGCGAACTGGGCGGCGCGTTCAACCTGGGCATGGGTTTCGGTACCTTTGTCACGGACAATCAGCTGATCGGCTTCCTCGTCGACTTTACCGACAAGCAGCTTGAGAAGATGACGAGTGCGGCGGCGAAGCTCGGTTCCGTCTCGATGCGCATCAGCATCCAGCAGGATTATGCTTCGAAACTGACGGATTCGATCGATCGCGGCATCGGCCGCCTGGTGGATGCCGAAATGAACGAGGCATCGACCCGTCTCAAGGCTCTGCAGACCCAGCAACAGCTGGCCACGCAATCGCTGTCTATCGCAAACAACGACTCGCAGAATATCCTGTCACTGTTCAGGCAATGATAGAAGCAAAGCGGCCGCGGCAGCCCTATTGAAGGGACTGCCCCGGCTGCGGCGCCACCAATATCGCGCCGCGGCGGAACTTGTTCGCCGCGTCGATCGCCTTCTTCTGGGTTTCCTCGTTGATGCCGAGGTAGAAATCTTCCAGGGCGGCATCCTGCAGCCCGGCACGACGCGAAAGCACGTACCATTTCGCGGCCTCGACCGGATTGGGCCGGGTACCGAGCGCATCGATATAAAGATGCGACAGCTTGTTCTGGGCAACGACATTGCCGCGAAGCGCGGCGACCCGCATCCACTCGAAGCCCTTGTCGTAATCCTGATTGCCGCCGACACCGTTGACCAGCCAGACTCCCATGTCGAGCTGGGCCGTGTCGAACCCGGCCTTGGCAGCGCGCTCAAGCCAGCTGCGGGCTTCCGCCTTTTTCGCAGCAGGCAAGTCTTTCAACGCCACATAAAGCTGCGCCACGGCATATTGCGCATCCGCAACGCCCTGGACGGCCGCCTTTTCGTAATAAGGCAAGGCGAGACGCAGGCCACGCTCACCGGGATTGTCGGAAACGAGGATCTGCGCCCAGTTGAACTGCGCGGATGAATTGCCGGCCTCTGCCGCCTTGCGCATGTAATCGTCGGCCTGCTTCTTGTCGCGCGGCATGTCGCGGCCGGCCATCAGAAGCATGGCATATTGGAACATCGCCGCGGGATCGCCACCGGCCGCACCCTTCTGATACCAGAATGCGGCTGTCTTGGCGTCGCGTTTGACGCCCTGCCCCTTGGTCATCATTTCAGCAACGAGCGTCTGCGCGGCAGCATCGCCTTCCCCGGCACGGGTAAGAGCCTTGTCGAGCGCCGTCACGAAAAGACCACGCTGGTAGGCGCCGTAGGCTTCATCGACCGGTCCGTTATAAGGCTTTTCGGCCGGCGCCGGCGGCAGAGCCGCCCCCATGCGCCGATAAAGCTCGACGCCACCGGAGGGCACGAGACCGTCCGGTTGGCTGTCCTTATCACCCGAAGCCCCCGGCACCTGCTGCGTTTCCGCCCGATCCATCTTCATCTGTTGGGTATCGCTTTCCACCGGCCGTGTGACCGGCCGTGTGCTCGACTGGGCAAAAACGATGGAGGGAATCGCCGACGTCGCCAAAAAGCTTGCCAGCAATCCATTCAGAATCAGACGATGGTATGGTCGGTTCCACAGCATGCGGATCATCAAGCTTCAAACCGTGGCGCTTTTTCGTCCAGAATGGCGTTGATTGTGGCAACGGCCTTCGCAGGCCCTTCCGAAGACGAAAATACCGCCGTCCGCAAGGCCACGAACTCTGCACCGCTCTCGGCCACGACCAAAACAGAAGCGCCATCCGTGCCGCCCATGACGATGCAGGGGATTTCCACCATTGATGCCCACCATTCGCCGAGCGCCACGTTCTTCGGATGCGCTTCCGGCTTGATGTCGCCGTCCAGCTTGCCGAAGAAGATATAGTCCGGCCGATGTTCGCCCACTTCCAGCGCCTGATGCCGGTCTGCCGCACCGCCTGCACCGACGATCAGCTTCGGCGAGAACTTTGAGATCGCGTCTTCGAGGTCGCCGATCGCACCCGTCATATGCAGGCCATCAGCCTTGACGCGTCCGGCCACGCGGGTATCGCCGGCGATCAGCGCGGCGGCACCCGCAGCCTGAATGATCTCGACAAGCTGCTCGGCACGCTTTTGGAAGGCCTGATCGTCAAGCCCGTATTGCGGGACGATCACCGACGCGACGTCGCCGCCGGACAACGCCTCCTCCAGCTGTTTCGCGATTGCCGCAGCATCGTCGCCTTCCGGCACGATCAATACGAGGCGGCAGCGATATTCCGATCCGGTCATCTTCTTCTTTTTCCGTGTAGGCGGACCGCTTCGGCGATATCCGCACTCGTTTTATGCGTGACGATTCGATAGACCGGAGTGACTGAAGGATCAACCCGCCCCGCCCCGTCGAAGATTTCCTGTCGAAAATTTCATGCCCGACACTCTTACACTGACATTTTTCACTTTCGCCATTCCCGCCGTCCTGCTCGTCGGCCTCTCCAAGGGAGGTATCGGCGGCGCAATCGGCCTGCTCGGCGTGCCGTTGATGTCGATGGTCGTCGATCCCGTCAAGGCCGCGGCGATCTTCCTGCCGATCCTCATCCTGATGGACATCGTCGCGCTCTGGTCCTGGCGGCATTATAACGACAGGAAGACGCTGCTGGTCATCCTGCCCGGCGGCATTATCGGCATTGCGCTCGGCTGGGCAACCTCGGCCTATGTTTCCGACGATGCGCTACGCCTCGTCATCGCCAGTGCCACCATCCTCTTCACGGTGCGTTATTTCTGGCAGGTCTACGGCCCGAATTCCGGCCGGCCGGTCGCCCCGCTGCCGCATCGTCCGGCGGCCGCCACTTTCTGGGGCGCGCTGTCGGGTTATGCGAGCTTCGTCGCCCATGCGGGCGGACCACCTTTCCAGATTTACGTTCTGCCGATGAAGCTCGACCCGAAATCCTATACGGGCGCCAGCATCCGGTTTTTCGCGATCGTCAATGCGGTCAAGGTCATCCCCTATTTCTTCCTCGGCGCGCTGGACCAGGAAAACCTGACGATCTCGGCCACCCTGCTGCCGGTGGCTCTTGTCGCGACGATGATGGGCGCGGCCGTGGTCAAGCATCTGAAGGCGGAGGTCTTTTATCCGATGACCTATACGCTCGCCTTTTTCGCCGGCCTCAAGCTGCTCTGGGATGGGTTGCCGTTTTGATCAAAAAGCAGCGCGCCGCGTAGCTAAAACAGCGACACAGAATAAGGCAGAACTTATTGCTGCGACGCACAAAAATTCTTGCCGATATCAGGTGTTTACCGTAAGTTCGCGGCATGACAACCGTTGATCCCTTTGCAGCCATAGCTGATCCGAACCGGCGGTATTTGCTGGAGGAGTTGCGGCGTTCGCCGAAAACCGTCAACGAACTGGCGCAGGGCCTGCCGATCAGCCGGCCCGCGGTATCGCAGCACCTGAGGGCGCTGCTCGACAGCAATCTCGTTAACGTCACGGCCGAAGGCACGCGGCGAATCTATTCGGTGAATGCGAAGGGGTTCGACAAGCTCAATTTGTGGCTGGATCAGTTCTGGTCGTGAGTTGAGTTCTGGTCGTGACCTGGCGTTTGCAAGTCACCTTCGGGATTATCCCGGCCACGACCAGAACGTTTTTCTAATCTTTGATGATTGGCTTTGCCGCCGTATGAGAGCCTCTTAACTGATCAGACGTGAGGCTGGGCGGCTATCTTCTCCCGTTGAGAAATTAGTGACGCGTAGAGGCTTTGAGACGCTGCACCTCATCCTTGAGACGCAGCTTGCGGCGCTTGAGATCCGCAATCTCCCGGTCGTCCGAAGAGGGAGAAGCGAGAATTGCCTGGAGTTCCTCCTCGAGATCTCCATGCTTCTTTTCAAGCGATGCGATATGAGCCTGGACGGTCATGTGGCATGTTCCTTCCTTGGTCACCTGCCTCGGCATCCCTTCTGCCAAGGCTTCAGGTTTACGACGGAAGTGTGACACGATCGCCGGCGTTTGTCGAAGGAGAAATCATGGTTTCAAGGGGGCAAATTCGTGGCATCGGCTAACTAGCGGTTAATACGGTTTGGTGGTAGAGGCTTGCGCAAATAGCTGGC
The DNA here is from genome assembly GCF_019430945.1 of Neorhizobium populisoli. Lineage (GTDB taxonomy): Bacteria > Pseudomonadota > Alphaproteobacteria > Rhizobiales > Rhizobiaceae > Neorhizobium > Neorhizobium populisoli. The sequence continues at coordinate 237,686 of NZ_JAHYCB010000003.1, forward strand.
GAGAGTTGAAATAGCCGGCATGAGCATGGGGACTGAGACATGGCAGATCAGGAACAGGCGGATAACCGGCTGGCGCTCGCAAAACTCCGCCAGGAGCACGAGGATTACGATGCAGCCATCAACGCCATGATCCAGGTCGGCTGCGAGGCTCTGCGCATCCAGCGGATGAAAAAGAAGAAACTTTCGATCAAGGACAAGATGACCCAGATCGAAGACCAGATCATCCCAGACATCATCGCTTGAAGAGCTCGACCATGGCCGAAAGACCCGCCGTCGCCATCATCATGGGTAGCCAGTCCGACTGGGAAACGATGAAGAACGCCGCCGATACGCTGGAAGCGCTCGATATCGGTTACGAAGCCCGGATCATTTCGGCACATCGCACACCGGAGCGGATGATGGCCTTTGCCAAGGGCGCCCGCACCGAGGGTTTCCAGGTGATCATCGCCGGTGCAGGCGGTGCCGCCCACCTGCCCGGCATGACCGCTTCCATGACACCGCTGCCGGTTTTCGGCGTGCCCGTCCAGTCCAAGGCGCTCTCCGGCCAGGACAGCCTGCTCTCGATCGTCCAGATGCCGGCCGGCATTCCGGTCGGTACCGTCGCGATCGGCAAGGCCGGTGCGATCAATGCGGCCCTGCTTGCCGCAGCCGTGCTCGCCCTCCATGACGACGGCATTGCCGACCGGCTGGACGAATGGCGCGCCCGCCAGACCGCCTCGGTCGCAGACTACCCGATCGACGAGGCTCCGTGAGGGACACTATGACCACCGACACCGGGACAGTCCGCACGATCGGCATCATCGGCGGCGGACAGCTTGGCCGCATGCTGGCAATGGCCGCCGCGCGGCTGAACTTCCGTACCATCATTCTGGAGCCGCAAGCCGATTGCCCTGCCGCTCAGGTCGCCAATGCGCAGATCACCGCGGCTTACGACGATCCTGCAGCCCTTGCCGAACTGGCGGAACGTTGCGACGTCGTCTCCTACGAATTCGAGAACGTGCCGGTCACGGCTGCCGAAACTCTGCAGCGCTCTGTGCCGGTCTATCCGCCGGCCAAGGCGCTCGAAGTGTCGCAGGACCGCCTGGTCGAAAAGCGGTTCCTCAACTCCTGCGGCATCGAGACGGCGAAATTCCATGCCGTCGACAGCCAGGCGGACCTCGAAAAGGCGCTCGCCGATTTCGGCGGCAAGGGTGTCCTGAAGACCTGCCGGCTTGGCTACGACGGCAAGGGCCAGCGCGTTTTCCGTTCCGCCGACGAAAGCCCGGCCGGCGCCTATGAGGCGCTCGGCTCGGTGCCGCTGATTCTCGAAAGCTTCGTGCCCTTCGAGCGCGAAGTCTCGATCATTGCCGCCCGCGCCAAGGACGGCACGGTCGTCTGTTTCGATCCGGCCGAGAATATCCACAGGAACGGCATCCTGCATACCTCGACCCTTCCCGCTCGCATCTCTGACGAAACTGCGAAGACCGCACGCGAATCGGCCGAGAAGCTGCTCGCCGCGCTCGACTATGTCGGCGTCATCGGCATGGAATTTTTCGTCATGGCCGACGGCACGCTGATCGCCAATGAGATCGCCCCGCGCGTCCACAATTCCGGCCACTGGACGGAAGCGGCCTGCATCGTCTCGCAATTCGAGCAGCATATCCGCGCTGTGGCAAACCTGCCGCTCGGCAATCCGCACCGCCATTCCGACTGCGTGATGACCAACCTGATCGGCGACGACATCCTGGACGTTCCCGCCTGGCTTCAGAAAAAGGACGTCCTCGTCCACCTCTACGGCAAGACGGAATCCCGCCCCGGACGCAAAATGGGGCATGTAACGGAGCTGACGGCGAAAGCCTGACGGACTTGAAGAGCCGACATGCAGACATACTGGGTACATTTCGTCGAAAATGACTACCCGGTTGGCTGCCAGCTTGGATGCGGCGTAACAGCTCTTGATTCCGCTGATGTCCGAACGGTTCTCGCCGAGACGCTCAGCACCGCTGACTATCTTGACCGGATCGCCTCCATAGAATCCGTCGCATATGAAGATATCGAGGAAAACCACGTCCGGCCCAACATGGGCTTCCATCTTCGGCGCGGCATCTGGTATCCGAACGGCATATGATCTCCGGTGAATTCCCTTGTTCTGCCGCTGAAATCACCTTCACAAGGTTGACATGTAACCTCCCTCGGGTTATCTGCACGCCCAACTGAGAGCGCGCCCCTCGAAGAAACTTGGCGGCGCGCTTTTGATTGATAGGACAAGCGGCTTAACGGCCCACAGACTGCTGGATCAGTACAATGAAGATCAAGAACTCGCTCAAGGCGCTGAAGGCTCGTCACCGGGACAACCGTCTGGTTCGCCGCAAGGGCCGCATCTACATCATCAACAAGCAGAACCCGCGCTTCAAGGCCCGTCAGGGCTGATATCGGCATTCGGCCACGCGGACTGCGAGCCGATCAAATTGTCGATAGCGTGATATTTCTGGTTTGAAGTTCGGCGCATGCGGTTTACCTTAACCGCATGCGCTATTTTCGTTTCAGCCTCCCGCTCCTGGCCGCGACCTTCGCCGCTTCAGCCACCCTCGCTCAGACGGCCGCTCCCGCGACGCCTGCCGTTCCTGCGGAACAGAAGCCCCCTGTCGTTCAGACCTCTGCACCGGCCAAGGCTCCCAATCCGCTCGATCCGCTGTTTGATGCCCTGAAGCGCGAGCGCGATCCGGAAAAGGCCAAAGGCATCGCCAGCCAGATTGCCAGCAACATGGGCGATTCGGGCAGCGCCACGGTGAACCTGCTGATGCAGTGGGCCGCGACCGCCATCAAGGAAAAGCGCAATGGCGCAGCACTCGATTTCCTAGATCAGGTGACGGTGCTCGACCCCGCCTATCCCGAAGGCTGGAATCGTCGTGCGACGCTTCATTACACGATGGGCAATAGCCGCAAGTCGATGGCAGACATTGCCGAGGTGCTGAAGCGTGAGCCTCGCCATTTCGGCGCGCTTGCCGGCATGGCAGGCATTCTCATGGAATCCGGCAAGGACCAGCTGGCGCTGAAGGCCTGGGAAGACTACCTCGCCGTTTATCCGGCCGATCGCGACGCCCAGGAGGCCGTATCCAAGATCTCCGAAAAGATCGCCGGAAACCGTACCTGACGCATCCGGTTCGCTCCCTCATGATTTTCCTTGCCCTCGCCCTTGCCGGCCTCATCGCCATCGGCCTTGCCTTCACATTCTGGAAGGCACGCGCCATCGAATCCGAATTCCCGAATATCGGCGAATTGACGGATATCGGCGGCTACAATCTGAATGCCCTGCATATCCCCAAGCCAGCCGGCGCCGACCTGCCGCCGATCGTTTTCATTCATGGCGCCAGCGGCAATCTCCGCGACCAGACGACCGCATTCCTGAAGCCGCTGCAGGGCCGCGCCGAAATGCTCTTCGTCGACCGCCCGGGACACGGTTATTCCGAACGGGGTGGCCCGGAGAACGACTTCCCAGATGGGCAGGCGGCCGCGATCGCCCGGCTGATGGAGAAATACGGGATCGAAAAGGCGATCATCGTCGGCCACTCCTTCGGTGGCGCGATTGCCGCCAGTTTCGCCGTCTTCCATCCGGAGAAGACTGCCGGGCTGCTGCTACTGGCGCCTGCCACCCACCCCTGGAACGGCGGCGTCGACTGGTATTACGATGTCACGGCCAAGCCCTATCTCGGCTGGCTCTTCACCCATCTCCTCACCCTGCCCGCCGGTCTTGTATTGATGGACGGTGCCACCCGCTCCGTTTTCCACCCCAATCCCCGGCCGGACAAATATCTCGAAGACGGCGCCCCGGCGCTGGTGTTGAGGCCCGACAATTTCCGCAACAACGCGGTCGATGTCGTGAACCTCAACGACTATGTGAAACGCATCTCGCCGCGCTATCGCGAAATCACCGCCCCGACCGTAATCATCACCGGCGATACGGATGAGATCGTCGCGGAAGAAATCCACTCCAAGGGTCTTGCACGCGATATCGCGGGCTCCGAACTCGTCTGGATCCACAATCTCGGCCACAAGCCGGACTATATCGTCACCGACGTGGCGATCGCCGCGATCGAAAAGCTCGCCGGGCTGCCGCGCGACATTCAGGCGCTGGCCCGCCGGGCCGAAGCGAGGATCGCTCCCCACGCGCAACCGGGCCGTTCGGAGATGGACCTTTCAGTCGAGCACAACTGAAATACAATCAGCCTGACGCAAGCCACCCGCCCCACGGTTCAGCAAAATGGAATCGGAGGCGTTTATGGAAATCGGTGGTATCGGCAGAAACTATCAGGCAAATCCGATCGACAGGAATGCCGCGTCTGGCGGCCCGAGCGTGCCAGAGGATCAGGCAACCGATCCGGCCTATGAGAAATACGACCGCCTCATCCATGGTCTGACCAAGCTTTCCGAAGCCACGGCAAAAGCCGATGACGACGCCAAGGCCCGTGCCAAGCAGAAGCTGAAGGATGCCCAGGAACAGCTCAAATTCATGCAGCGCTGGGGCATGGATCCGGAGGTCGTCGCGCGCCTTGCGGCCCAGCTGGGAACTGTCGTGGCAGCCGCCGCCCGGGAATTCGCCGACGCATTGGGAGGTAATGCTACCGGACAATTGCCCACGACCAATACTGCCCCCGCAGTCGATAAGCAGCAACCGGACGTATCCACCGGTGACACAACCGATGCCGGCGAAGAACAGGCATCTCAGGCGGAACGGGCCTATCTGGACGTGATGGACGACAACAAGCCGACGCGCACATCCAGCCTTTCACAGGACGATATTCGTACCGCAACGGAATTCAGCACCATTGCCAAACAGATCAAAGCCCTGCTGGAGGAGGCAGCCCGAAATCTGCGCGAACAGCGCAATGCCGCAGCCGTTCCCGGCACCCAGAATCTCGACGCCGCCGTCGGCGCCGTAACCAACGCGGTCTCTACCGCACCGACGACCAGCATCACGATCTGACCTCAGCCTCTTATGTCCATGAAAAAAGCCGCCGGATCGCTCCGGCGGCTTTTGCATGTGTGCCTGCTGGCTCTCAGACGCCCGTCTGGCCGTCGGAGCCGATATAGGCGATGCGCAGCATGTTGGTGGCGCCGGGCGTGCCGAGCGGCACGCCGGCGGAGATGATGATGCGGTCGCCCGGCTTGCCGAAACCTTCCGACACGACGATGCGGCAGGCGCGGTTCACCATATCGTCGAGATCGGTCGCGTCATGGGTGACGACGCAATGCATGCCCCAGCAGATCGACAGCCGACGGGCGGTCTGGACGATCGGCGAAAGCGCGATGATCGGCACATTCGGCCGCTCGCGCGATGCACGCAGGCCCGTCGTGCCCGACGAGGTATAGGTGACGATGGCCGAAAGGCGCAGCGTCTCGGCGATCTGGCGAGCGGCAAGCGAGATCGCATCCGCACCGGTGGCTTCCGGCGTGGCGCGCTGCGCGTAGATGATGCTCGGATAAAGCGGGTCGTCTTCCACCTTGCGGGAGATCGACGCCATCATCGAAACGGCTTCGACCGGATATTCGCCGGACGCGGATTCGGCCGACAGCATGATCGCATCGGCGCCTTCGAAAACGGCGATCGATACGTCGGAAACTTCGGCGCGGGTCGGCACCGGCGAGGTGATCATCGATTCCAGCATCTGCGTCGCGACGACGACCGGCTTGCCGGCACGGCGACATGCGCGCGTCAGCTGCTTCTGGATGCCCGGAACGGCTTCGATCGGCATTTCGACGCCAAGGTCGCCGCGCGCCACCATGACGGCGTCGGAAAGCTCGATGATCTCGTCGATGCGCTCGAGCGCCTGCGGCTTTTCGATCTTCGACATGATGCCGACGCGGCCACGGGCGATCTTGCGTACTTCGGCAAGATCATCCGGGCGCTGCACGAAGGAGAGCGCAACCCAGTCGACTTCGCCGGTGGCGAGTGCCGCATCGAGGTCGGTCCGGTCCTTTTCGGTCAGCGCGCCGACGCCGAGCAGCGTGTCGGGCAGGCTGACGCCCTTGCGGTCGGAAATGCTGGTACCGGCAACAACCGTGCAGACGATGCTCTTGCCGTTGACCTTCTCGGCCTTCAACGCCAGCTTGCCGTCGTCGATCAGCAGACGATCGCCCGCCTTCACAGATTCCAGAATTTCCGGATGCGGCAGGAAGACGCGCTTTTCGTCGCCCGGCTCATCCTTGTTGTCGAGCGTGAAGGTCTGGCCGACCTTGAGCGCCACCTTGCCGTCCTTGAACTTGCCGACGCGCAGCTTCGGGCCCTGCAGGTCGCAGAGAATGCCGATCGGGCGGCCGGACTTGGCTTCGACGGCACGGATGCGGCCGATCAGGGTCCGCATCATCTCATGGCTCGAATGGCTCATGTTGATGCGGAAAAGATCCGCACCCGCCTCATGCAGCTTCAGGATCATGTCCTCTTCGGAGGACGCCGGTCCGAGCGTCGCGAGGATTTTAACTTTGCGATAGCGCCTCATCAATTCTGGCCTTCTTGCGTGCCGGGCGTGTCTGAAAGCTGGACCATCCAGCTGCCCTGACGGCCCGTGTCATATTCTTTGAAGCCCATGCGCTGGAAGCCACGGGCGAAACAATCGTTGACGCCGACGACCTTGAACTCGTTCTCGGCGACGCACATGTTGACACCGCCGGTCCAGCGGCCGCCACGGGCCGCATCCTCGGCATAAAGATAATAATAACGCGACGCCAGCTCGCCCTCGATCAGCGTCGCGCAGGTGGATGCCGGCACCTGCCACCAGCCTTCGGTCGTCCAGCCCTCCGCCGCGCGATAACCGATGGCTACGCCGACGAGGTTCTGGGTGCCGTTGCAGACGCGGAAATCCGCATGCGCTGCGCCGGCGGCAAAGAGAGGAATGCCGCACGCCAGCATGGCCACAGCGGCCGGAGCGGAAACGAGAGAACGAAGATACGCTTTCGGGGATTTTTTCGACACGGTTTCCGTCAGGACTCCATGGTTATTCGTGAAGCACTTTCTTCGCGCGGCAACGCTTGAAAGTCAACGAAGGTCTAATCGATTAGTCCCGCCAATCGTTGCAATTACAACGAACAAGCACTTCCTCAAACGCTTGCGACTTGCCTCCGCCCGTGCCATCAACACCCGTCTCGTCTCACCGCTGATCCGATCGTTCGACCATGCAGGACTTCATTCCTTTCGAAATCATAGACGGCGATTATGACGGCGGCATGGTGCTTCTGGCAGATCACGCCATGAACCGCCTGCCGTTTGCCTATGGCAGTCTCGGCCTCCCCGAGAGCGCTTTCCACCGCCATATCGCTTTCGATATCGGCATCGAAGGTCTGACGCGGCAGTTGGCGGCCATGCTCGGCGTGCCGGCAGTACTGGGTTGCTTTTCCCGCCTGCTGATCGATCCGAACCGGGGTGAGGACGATCCGACGCTGATCATGAAGATCTCCGACGGCGCGATCATTCCGGGCAATCACCCGATCACGCAGGCGGAATGGGATCTTAGGCTCGATACGTATCACCGCCCGTACCATCAGGCCGTCGACCGGACGATCGCAAAAGCCGCGGCTTCCTGCCGCGCACCGCTTGTCCTGTCGCTGCATTCCTTCACGCCCTTCTGGAAGGGCTTTGCCCGTCCCTGGCACGCCGCTGTTCTTTGGGACAGCGATCACCGCGCGGTTACGCCGTTTCTCGACCTGCTGAACCGGCCGGGCGATATCGTCGTCGGTGACAACGAGCCCTATGACGGCGCCTTGAAGGGCGATACCATGTACCGGCACTGCATGAGGGCGGGCATTGCGCATGCGCTGCTCGAAGTCCGACAGGACCTGATCGGTGACGAGACCGGCATTGCCGCCTGGGCGGAAAGGCTCGCCCCCATCTTCAAGTCGCTCAACGCCGACCCCACATTGCACGAATACCGGATTTTTCCGTCGCGCACCGGCCCCTACCCGGCTTGAAGCCAATCACGAGGTATTGCCATGACCGACCTGACCAAGGAACAGCAGACCGAATTCGAAGCCGCCGCCTTCCGCCGGCTCGTGCAGCACCTGCGAGAGCGTACCGACGTTCAGAACATCGACCTGATGAACCTTGCCGGCTTCTGCCGTAACTGCCTGTCGAACTGGTACAAGGACGCCGCCGATGAAGCGGGCGCCGATCTTTCCAAGGACGCCTCGCGGGAAATCGTCTACGGCATGCCTTACGAGGACTGGAAAAATCTGCACCAGGGTCAGGCCAGCGACGCACAAAAAGCCGCATTCGAAGTCAACAAGCCGGCCCACGGTTGAACTCGGGTCGATTATCATACTTGAGGCGGATTATGCTTGACCTTCCGGCGGCTTTTCGGCAGTTGACCAGCAATCCATCAATTTCACGATCAGGAGGCCCCGATGTCTGATGCTCATGGCGTCGCCCGCGACCAGCTTCGCGCATTTATCGAGCGTATCGAACGTCTCGAAGAAGAAAAGAAAACCATCGCCGACGACATCAAGGATGTCTACGGCGAAGCAAAGGCCATGGGCTACGATACCAAGATCATGAAAAAGGTCATCGCCCTTCGCAAGAAAGACGACCAGGAGCGTATGGAAGAGGACCTGATTCTCGACACCTACCTCGCCGCACTTGGCATGATCGAAGGCCCGGGCGAGCAGGACGCCGCCTGATCGCCTACCATTGCTGATAGGATCCAGGAACCCGCCGCAAGGCGGGTTTTTTATTGCAATGGAAAAGCCCGCCAGCTCCCCTGAAATAGCGGAAAGCAGCCTCCCCCTATCGGTTTTCAAGCCTATATGTCCCCGCGTGGTCCGCTCGGCCGCGCAATGAGGGGACGACATTGATGGCCGGATTTTCGAAGACCTTGATGGTTTCGACCGACGTGGCGCATATCGTACTTTTCCATCCGGACGATCTGGCCCATGCCCGCGAATGGCCGATCGCCTGGTATTCCGAACCCTTCATATTTCCCGCAGAAAGCGCTGCCGGTCGCCTGATCGGATGGTGTACGGGCAGCGATGGCGGCTTTGCCGTCCGCATCACCGATGGCCCGTTGACCGAGCGGGAAGAACGCTATTGCGGGCCGCGATGGACCTTTCCCTATCGTGTGCGCCATGGCCGGGTATTCATCGACAATACCGATACCTTGCCGGGCGTCGAACAGATGACTCAACCCTCGGAAAACGAGGAATTCTGGATCGATATTCCCGATGGAGATTACGCGGTCACCGTGACGGCCGTCGAATGGAGCGCCGAACCTGGCGCAAGGGACGATGGTTTTGAACCGCTGCCCAACTATGTCGTACAGTTTCAGCCAGGCGCTCTCCACGAGATCAAGCCGGCCAAGCGTCCGCCCGATCTCGACTGCCTCATGGAGGCGACCGCGACGGACGAAATTTACCGCCACACTCCGAAACCGCCCAAACCGATCGATTTCGACCGCCATTACCCGGCCTTTGCCTCTCTCCATGTTGCCAGGGCCGGCCAGGAATTTTCGACCCAGGGCGAGGCACTGGTGGAAGCCGCCGTGCCCGCCGATGCCGATACATTTGCGCTTTTCGACATCCCCTTCGTCGTTGCTGCCGATCTCGCACCCGGCGCGCCGGCAGTCATCGCCATCTGCCATGGAAGCGGAGGCGTGCCGGACCAGGCAGTACGCTATTCGTTCCGCTCCAGGCAGGCGGTGCAAATTGCCGAAATCACCGGGATGTTCGCTGGAGGCAACTATGCCAGGCTCGGCACAACGGGCCTCTTTCGACGCCGGCCGAAGCCTGTTCCGTCGGATGCACTTGCTGCGGTCCGGATCAGCCCTCTTCCCGCATCGCAGGAGGCTTCGAGTTTCAAAGAACTCGATACATTGCGAACCAAGGTCCTTGACGATGTGAATGGCGACGGCCCATTCGCAAAACAGCTCGGCGGTCTTGCGGGATACGAAGCCTTGCGGCTGGCTGCTTCGGAAGATCGCAATGCGGTGCTCGACTGGCTGATCGACAATCTGCCATTGGCGGCCGACGACCGCCTTCGCCTGAGCATTCTGCCGCCCAGCGCCCGATGTGACGCTTTGAGCAGCGCATATGATGCTCATCGTCTGCATGCTGTTTGAGGAGGTCCGGATGCCCCGCTATCTGAGATCGATGTGTTTCACGGCGCTTGTCTGCATCTCCTCGGCTGCAGCGGCGCAGGCCGAAACGCTGGAGCAACAGGCCGATATCGTCCTGTCTGCGACCGGCAATGTCACACGCTGGGCAGCGATCTATAAAATTCTGCCGGAACGGCCCGATGATCCGTATTTTCATGTCCGTGTTTTCGAGCATCGAAAAGGCTGGCAGCCCTGGAAATTCACCGAGCTCGCCTTCCACATGGTAGTGACGCCGGAAGCGCTCGAAGCAAGCCGTATCGCCAAGAAGGCGAAGACTTTCAACTATAAGGATGTCGAGATACGCGCCTCCTATCGGCGCTGGCTTGAGGATCCTTCGGCGCGGGCAGATGTGCCTGTCTGCAGGACGAATATCCTGGACTGCGTAAAGAATTTGCCGAAATGACGGGGCCGGTCATGTCGCAAACATCACCCGCGGCAACCTTTTGACCTGATCGCACGTTGCTATGTCGAAGGAGTCGACATGGCTACATCCTACGAATATCCGGTCCGCAATGCCGGCCATCTGTCGGACAGCGAAATCCTCGCCGAGGCGCATGAACTCGTCGAGGCGTTTATCGAATTCACCCGTATCGAGCGGATCAACAACGATATCCTCGATATCCGTGCTCTTCCTGCCAGCAAGGCCTCGATCGAGAACGCCTTCCGGCTGGTGATTGCGACCGAGCCGAGGCCGCTGGTGCGTCGGCGCCTCGCGACGGCGGGCCTCAGCCTCGCGCGTTTTCAGTTGAATGTCGGGGTCAGGATGTCGATCACGCCTGCGCCGCAAGCGCCGGCCCCGAGTTCGGAAAGCGGGGCGAATAGCCTCTTTGAACGGTTCGATGCGGCACTTGCAAATATGGCGCAGGATACGAGGCGTCTCCAGACCATCTTTTCAGACGCGGAAGCCATTGCAGAGCGGCGCTTCGAACCGCTCAACATGAGGCCGCCCTTTCGTGAGGACGGTACCTATACCTGGTACGGGCATCACTGATGCCTGTACCGGTTTTCTAAATCTGGATGATCAGTTGCCGAAACGGCCGGTGTCGATGGCAGCGGCCGCTGCAACCGGTTTGAAGCCGCCACCGGAATAACCTGCCGCATATTCGCTATTCAACGTACGGCTGACGACACGCGGCGCCTTGATCGAAGCGGCGGCATCCACACGATTATTGTTCACCGCCCATTTGGCCACCATATCGCCGGTCAGCTGACCAGTGCCGGAGGCCTGGGCCGGCTGCGAAGCAGGCTGGCCAGACCGGCTACCCTTGCCCGGAACGACCGGCATTGTAGCTGCAGAGGCTGCAACAGGTGCTCTCGGCGCGTCGAAACCATCACCGAACTGCATGTTCTTGGACGACGGCTGGATGACCTTCGGAGAAATCGCTGCGGTCTGAACCGGCTTTTGAACCGGCGCCGGCATCGGGGCGGAAGCCTGCATGGCAACGGCCGGAGCCGTCTGAACGGGAGACGGTGTCGGCGCCCGCTGCGGCTCTACGCTCTGGGCAAGTGCTGCAACCAGTTCCGGCGTCAGCTCCTGCTGTTCCTCAGCCTTCGCCACAGCGACAGGCGCTGCCGCCGGAGCCGGGATGGTTACAGGCGTCGGACGCTGCGACGGGAGCGGGATCGAAGCCATATTCTCAAGCCCCGGCATCTGGCCGACGGAAGCGGTCATCACACCGCTCTCCGCATCGCCCTTCAGGCCACGCGGACCAAGCAGGGTCGGAACCGGAATCTTGTAGCCGGAAAGGTCGGCAAACGTCTCGCCCGCCGGCTGTTGGCCTGTCGCAGCCGGAGCGGAGGCCTGCATGGCAAGCGCTTCCTGGGCAGCATTGCGGCTCGGAGAATAGAGAGCCGTCGCCAGGCTGGCCTGCTGGGCATTGCCCTGCGGCACGTCGGAACGGAATGCCGGACGCTGCAGCGGAACCGGAGCAGCAATCGTCGGCTGCTGCGCTGCAGCCGGAGCCGAAGCCACCTGAACGGGCGCAGAATCGTCTTCATCATCAGCTGCGGGAGCAGGCGCTGCACGGGCGGGACGTTGCGCGACCTGAACCGGCGCAGAGCTTTCTTCGTTATCTTCTTCCTCGTCGGCACCGCCACCGCCAAACAGGAAGGCAAGCAGGTTAGGCGCTCGGCGCGGCGAAGAATCGCCTCGGATGCTGCCGCCCGCCGTCGCGGCGATCTGGATCGAGTCGGCACCGACGCGCTTCTTGTAATCTGCAAGCGCGGTATCGTAACCCGGCAACGGCTTGCCGTCGGCGGGCAGATGGATGGTGTTGCCGTTCGGGAAGATCTGGACGAGTTCCTGACGCGTCATGCGCGGCCACGCACGCACGCCGCCGACATCGAGATGCACGAAGGGCGAACCGGAGGTCGGATAAAAACCGACGCCGCCGACCTGCATCTGCATGGCAAGCCCACGCAGGGTCGAAAGTTTTACGCCCGGAATGAAGAAGTCCATGGCCTTGCCGAGCATGTGCTGGCTGTTCTTGGCAACACCGGTCACGCGCGAGCGGGTGCGCAGCATGTTATTGGTGGCGGGAGAACGATAGGCTGAAACAACGTGGATGTAATCGGTCGCGCCGGAGCGGCGGTAGACTTCCCAGACGAGATCGAAGAGCCGCGGGTCCATCTTGGCCGGCTCGTTCTTGCGCCAGTCACGCAGGAACTGGTTGATCTGCGCGAGACCGCGCGAATCGAATTTGCCGTTACGCTTGAAGGTGATGACGGCCTTTTCGCCGGTATGCACGAAATAGAGCTTCAGGCTCTTGTCCTGCGCCGATGCCGTGCCTGCGGAAACGAACAGGACAGGCAACACCGCCAGCATCAACAGAGCTGCGATGGCAACGCGCTTGGCGAGAATTCCAAAAAGCCCGGCAAAGTCGCCGAGCGCTTTCTCACCCGAAAGCGTTTCTTTTGCATTCTGATCCGGCAAAACGATCCCCGTCCTGTCGACAACGTGCGACGTCGCCTAAATGACTGTCAATTGCGGTTACACGATGGCAAATGTGCCACACATGTACAAGCTTTGTGCGTATAGTCAATAATTGACTAACGCCAGATTGACAAAGGGTGACAGGACATCCTTGCGTGTAACTTGCTTTGCAACATGACCGTCAGCGCTAACTGCCGATTAATCATATCCTGCAAAGAGTTAACGCGAGATAAGTGAGCCCACCCGCAATGCAATTCAAGCCGAATACGATCGCCTACTCCTATATTCGGATGAGTACGGCCAAGCAACTTGAAGGCAATTCCCTCGCCCGTCAGATGGATTTGTCGGTTAAATTTGTCCGAAAGCATGGACTAGTATTAGACGAAAGCCTGAACCTGACGGATATAGGTAAATCAGGCTTCTCTGGCGCGAACCTTACGGAAGGCGCGCTAGGGCGTTTCTTAGAACTGGTGAGAACTGGCCGGATAGCACACGGCAGTATTTTACTTGTGGAAAGTCTCGACCGTCTTTCGCGACAACACCCACTTGACGCGCAAGTAATTCTCGTCAGCATCCTCAACGCGGGAATCGATGTCGTCACCATCGAAGACGAGCAGCATTATTCATCTCGCGGCCTTCGCGACGACTGGACCAAACTGATTCTGATTCTCGCAAAACAGGCGCGAGCGCATGAAGAGAGCCAGCGAAAAAGCGACCTCGCCCATGATGCGTTGGCAAAACGACGGGCCGACGCGCTGGAAGGCAAAGGCAAGTTCTCGCACATCGTTCCTGGCTGGATCGGACAGACGAAACGGTCACGGCATGAAATCGATTACGAGCTCAACGACCACGCCGATACGATTCGCTTGATTTTCGAACTGTCGAAAAGCGGCATGGGTCAGATGGCAATCGCGAAGGAAGTGAACCGGCGCGGACTGAAACCGATGCGCGCCTCATCTAATGGATGGCATCAGACAGTCGTCGGTGACGTTCTCGACAATCATGCGACCTACGGTGTGTTCGTTCCCCGCAAACGGGTGAACGGCAAATACGAGCAGTATGCTGACGCCATTCCCGATTATTACCCGGCAGTGATCGACAAAGAGACTTTTCTTGCAGCTCAACGCAATCGACAGCGGAAGGTCAATCGCGGCCGGAAAGGTGATCGGTTCACGAACCTGTTTAACGGCCTGACTACATGCATTCACTGCGGTGGCAGCATGACCATCAATTACAAAGGCCCGAAAAACGGCGGCAAGGCCTATCTAAGATGCTACAATAACCTGCGTGGCAATAACTGCACGGTCGGCAAGAAGGTCTTCATGTACGAAGCCTTGGAGGCTGTGGCGTTGGATACGATCCGCGAATTCGGGATCAGCGACTACGCAGGCAATTTCGATATCGATCCGAAAATGAAGGAACTAGACGAGGTAATATTGTCGTCGCGGGCAATGCTGGCCGAGATCGAGGCGAAGGAAATCAATCTTGTCAGTCAGTTGGCGATGGTTTCTGCTGCTTCCGCTCAAGTCCTTCACAAAGCGCTCGATCAGATGCAGGTGGATAAGGCAGCGGCACAGAAGCGGCTTGATGAAGCGGAGAAAAACAAATCGATCCTGATCGGCTCCCAGGACGACTTTAGTGATGCAGACGCGGCGATCCGTAAAGAGCGGGAAGCATGGCCCGGCATGAGCGAGGCAGAGCTTTATCAAAGCCGGTCTCGAATCAACGCAACCTTGAAATATCTCTACGACCTGCTCGTGTTCGACAGCGTAAAGGGCACGGCCAGTCTTGTATTCGCCAATGGCCTCTTCGCGTACCACTTCAAAGACGGCAAGCTCGATAGCGTTACCGATGCCATTCGTGACGGCATCGCAGCCGAACGCGGCGGTGTGTCTGTGGACAAGTTCAAGACCGGTGTTTCGGAAGAGCGGAAGAAGGTGATCACCAACTTCATCATGGCGCGGAATAAGAAAGTGGCGGGAGCAAAGAACCCCCGCCTCAATGATTCTGATGTCGTCGCACTGAAAGCGAAACGGAAAGCAGCAATCGACAGTTAAATCGTAAGCGCCTGT
Organism: Neorhizobium populisoli; assembly: GCF_019430945.1. Taxonomy (GTDB): domain Bacteria; phylum Pseudomonadota; class Alphaproteobacteria; order Rhizobiales; family Rhizobiaceae; genus Neorhizobium; species Neorhizobium populisoli. The sequence continues at coordinate 252,805 of NZ_JAHYCB010000003.1, forward strand.
TCCCACATTGCATCGACCTGTTCCGGCGTCAGCCCAAGTGCGCTGGCAACGTTTAGAAGGGTCGGGTTGAGGCGTTCGAAATCGGTCGTATATTCCCACTCGATTTCGGCCTCGTCCTTCGCTTGCCCTTCCGGCATCGCTGCAATGGCAGCCGACACCGCCGCCAATGAGAAGCCATTGCGGATCAATGCCAACGAAAGCTGGCGCTTTGTGATCGACCGCATATTGGCCCGGATTTCATCTGCTGTCGGTTCGACATACGGCTCAATCGTGTACGAACCTGAATTAGCCGTAAGCCACTCTCGAATTTCCGGATTAGCCCCATAAGGGTCTCCCGGTCGCGTGCAATAATCACAGCGGGCGACTTCACCATCCATATCGGTCAAGTCGAGGTCGATGATATAAACGTCGGGTTCTGCTGTGGCAGTAATCTTGTGAATCTGATGAATTTTTGACATTATGAAACCCTCTGAAACAGCATTCGATCCTGACCAACAGCGCCGCGAGTACGCCATGTACCTGTGACGACCGCACCTGAACCGGTTGTGTAGAAATCTCCCGACGTGCCCAATCGAACTGTCGCACTTGCCGCGAGATCGATGTAGCCGCTGTAGACGGCGATATATGTGCCGAGCGGGAACGTGACGTTGCTCGATGACGAGCCTGTGTAGATGAACGACGCCACATCGAAATCATGTGTATGGGATGTCGCTGTTACGCTGTTCGTCGATGACGCTGTGATTGCAGTTGGCGTGCCGAGTGTAAAGGTTCGGTTTGTGTCGATACCGCCACCACCAGTCAGACCGTTACCCGCTGTAAGCACGATTGCTCGGTTTGCAGGTGTGTAGCCGAGTTTCGTAGTGAGGGAAGAAGCAGTTACGTTGTCGTTGGTCCAGATTTGGGAGCCATTGGCGTAGGCGTTGGTCGTGTCCATTTCGAACTGCATGAACGTTGTCCATGTAGTCGAACCATCTGCTTGCTTTTGCAGTAGCCAGTTATTGGCATCTACCACGATGCGCGTGTTATAGGAGCCAGAAGTCGTGTCCGACAGAACGATGTAAGGCGCACTGTTTGTGATCGTCAGATTGCCACTTGTCGAAAAGTCTGCGTTGTTTCGGAAAAGACCTGTAGCGTGATAGCCATCGACTGTATCTGCCTCCAGTGTCGATCCAGCACCATCATTGCCTTCGTGCCAAACCTTGTAATACGCGCCTACGCTGGAATCGAACAGGACCAGTGCTGATGTCGTATTGTCGTTTGTTAGGTTCAGAAAGTCGCCTGTAGCGTCTGTGGTCAGGCGAATACCGTTACCGTTACCTGCGCCGTCACGATGCTGGATATAAGCGCGTCGTGTCGTGCCATCGGCTTCATAGAACGAGATGAACGGATCGTTGCCAGTAGTCGCAGCTTGCAATCGAAGCGCTTCGCTGTTCGTAACGTTCGTTAGCGTACCAGCCATACCGAGATTGGTGATGCCGTTGTACGCGCCACTCAATACCGCATTTGGCAAAGTACCAGTCGTCAACTGCGATGCATTTAAACCAGTGATCGCAGCACCGGAACCGCTGAACGCACCACTAAAGGTTGGAGCAGTCACTGTGCCGGTGAATGTAGGGCTTGCCTGCACCGAATTGACGATGCGGAAGTTTGTGCCGTCGTACACGATTTCGGTAAAAGTGCCGTTGGTGATATCACCGGCCACCAAAGCTGTGCCGTTTGGTCGGAGAATGCTCTTCGCGCCAAGCGCGTTGATATTGATCGTCAGCGCGCCGGTATTCGTTGCGTTTGCCCAAAACGCAAAACGCTCGCCTTTGAAATACAACGCTGGACCCTGCGAATAAGTCAGGATGCTTGCAGTTGCCGTGCCTGTGGAAGTCGTTGCGGCATTGATGCGATCCCACGAGCGCTTTGCAGCACCGGCCATTGCTCTGAGTCGCGGAGCAAGTGCGCTAGGCTGCGCACCAGTTGGCAGACCATCGGGGCTTGCACTGGTATTCGAGGCATCTACCTCATTCCATGAACTTGCAGAATAGTCTGCCATTCGTCACCACCTTATTGTTTTTCTTATTGGGTGATCGGGCTTTGCCCGTATCGTATTTAACGCGATCTGCTGTTTTGGCCCTCGTATCCGGCGGCTGCTAGGTACTCGTTGATTGCCACGCGCATTTGCGGATCACTGGTGTATCGACCGATTTCGAGCAGCTTGTTGACGTGACCAGAAAGACCGCCCTTTTGCATGACCGATTTCGGCATAGTTGCGAGCCATTCCGTTGTCTGTGGATTGGTCAACAACTTCGCCTGATACCAACGCGACACGCCGTTTGCAGTCTTAGCCGCTGCACTTGCTGCGAATGCCTTCACGCCACCGACTGCGGCCCACATGAGGCTGTCTTTTCCGGGGGTGATATCGCGGTTAGCCTCTGCATGGTTCTGGGTGTTCGATCCATTCGCTTTCGCTTTGTATTTCTTCATTGTCTCGGCTGCACGAGCGATCTGTTCGATATTGTCGCGATGTACAGAGCCAACAGGACCCCATAGTTCATCTTTTGCTTCCGGCGCATACTTGGCGAAGTTACGAATGAATGTGCTGCCACTGACATTGCCCGCGCCATCTGTAGCCGCGTCCATCAACATTGTTGCCTTTGTGCGGTCCCATACTTCCTGACCGTTCTCTTTCACGATCTGGGACTTGATATTACGGAGTCGCGCAGCGCCTTCCTTGGTCATACCCATTGTGAACTTGAGAGCGCTGTCCTCGTTTTTATTCAGCAGTTTCGACACGTCCGACTTCTTACCGAAACCAGTCTCGTTGTCCTTGAAGCCCCTGTAGAAGTCATCGGCGGCTTTCCACGCGCCGAAAGCTTCATCGCCGGAAGAGCGAGCCGTTGCGGCCATGTCGTCGCTGAGAGCGGCACGGATATTCTGCAAATGGCCTTTCAGAACCGGGTTTACGGACTGGTCGCTCATCAACGCGCCGAGTGAGGTGCGAGCCTCTTTCAGCGTATTGAAGGATGCGCCCGAATTGAGATCGGCAACAACGGCCTCTGCATGACGGATCGCCTTGTTCAAATGCGGGCCTTCTGTCAGCTTCGCGCTGTTCGAAAGTCCAGCCTTTGCCTCCTGCAATTTCGCCAATGCTGCGCGGCTTGCATCGCCAACGGCGGGCGCTTCACCTGTCAATTCACCTACACGGCCATAGAGGCGGTTAGCCTCTGCGACCTGGGCCTGCTTAACCTGCTCTGCCTGCTCTAGGAGACGACCGCTCAAGTCCTGCATAGTCGTCGGGCGTGCTGTCGGGTTCGTTTCCGCTGCCATGCGATCTGCAAGGCCACTAATGCTATCCTCGACCTTGCCGACGCTGGCTTGCTGCGCTTCCGCAACACGGCGATTTGTCGGGCTCATCGCGTGCTCTTTCCATGCTGCGCGGTTCGAACCGGAAACCATGCCCGTTGTCGGATTCTCGACGCCTACGGCCTTCAAGTCATCGATGCGCTGGCGAATAAGCGCGGGGTCATCAGCCTCACCCACCACGAGATTGCGGAGCGTGTTACCGATACCGCCACGAGGATCAACCGTGATCTCTTCTGCCGTCTTCGCAATAGGTGCAGCGGCACGACCAAAGTTTGTAGCGCCACCACCGAACGTGCCGGCGAACTCAAGTGCGCGACCGATACCCTCGTCCGACATAGGATCGAACTTCCCTGCCATCGCATCACCGGGTGCCATGAACGAGCGCTTCATAGCTCCAAGCAGACCAGCATCGCTGTCGAAGGAATAATCGGAACCGTCTTCCTTGTTCCAACTTACAGGCCACAACATGCCTTGCTCTCTTTCCGGTGCAGGTTCAGGTTCGGCCTTAGCCTCGTTGCTCCACTCCATATCCCAAGGATTTCGAGCTACAGGCTGTCCTTTCTTCTCGTCCTCACCGGACCAATTCATTTCCCATGGATTAGGCATTAAACCCTCCCAAATCCGCCAAGACCACCAAGGCCACCTAGGCTTTGCGCAAGCAGTTTCTTCTTCAATTCTTCCATCATTGCCGGGTCCATTTCCCCCTGCCCGAATAGCGGAGCCTGCGCCGGATTAGCGGCGAGTTGCACTGGCTGAGCGGAATTGCGACGGGCAGCACCGGCTTGGGCCGTCTGTTGTGCTTGCTGATTATTCGCCTCGTCCTGCTTCGCGATCATGTCACCGAACGCACCGAAGACGTTGAGACCCTTTTTCGTGTCGACGCCAAGAACCTTGTCAGGAAACAACTTTGGCAACTTGAACAGCGGCTCGTCGGCCTTCTTCGTATCCGCCGATGCTGTCTGCTGCGGAGCAGGTGTAGGCGTTTGCGTAGGAGCGGGCTGAGGGTCCTGCTTTTGCGCTAGGGCTTGCGCCTGTAGCGCCCGCACTGCTGGGTCGCTAGAATCGCTCACCGCGCTGGAAGAGCCTCCTGTGGACTGTGCGACAGCGGTAACGCTGCTAGGGTCGAAAGCAGTGCCCGCATATGCTGATCTTAGCCAGGGCGCAGCATTGTAACCTTTGCCACCAGCACCCCAGACGCCGGGTGTGCCCATGCCGATATGCATGGAGCCTTTTTGCATGTAGCCGTCACCAGCGCCAAATCCGGTAATGCCGTTGGCCTTGCCCTGCGAAACGATTTGCTGAAATATCGGCAAGTCATCCTTGTTCGACCAGTCCAGCTTTCGACCGTCCTTGTAGAAGAAGGCATCGGCTGCGCCGCCGTGATCGTGACGAACGGAACCGACGCGAGCACCACCCTCGGCTTTCCCCGGCTGACCACCGGAGAAAACTTCCATGGTCACGCCCATGTCCTGCAAGTAGCCGAGCCGCTCAACTAGATCGTCATCGAGTGGTCGATTACGAGTAGCGCCTTGGTTTCGATAAACGATGTAATTTCTCACATTCCACCTTGTCCCGTTTGCCGGGCTTCTTGAGGTGAAGCCAGTTACATGACTGGCTCCCAATTCTTCTTGTCGTTTGGATTGCCGCCCTTGAAGCGATATTGCTTGCCGTCTTCACCGACTACGGTCTTACCCATAGTTATCGTTGCTGCTGGCTTACCCTCTGCTTTTGGCTTCTCGTCTGACTTCTTCTCTTCCTTCGCACCCATGAAGCCTTCGTAGTTGTCCTTGTCGAAGTTGAAGTTCCACGAACGGAATTCATCAGTCTGACCTGACTTCTTCCAAGCCTCGTACTTGTTGGCGTTGTACTGCGAAATCTTGCGCATACGATCCGCAATATCTTTGAGTGCAGCGGGATTGAGATTGCCGTTCAACACGCGATCTTGGATTGCCGCCAAGTCTCTATCCGACATAGCGCCGAGACCACGCAGGCTTTCGATTTCGCCCTTGATCTGATCCTGCATGAGGTTGTCGAGTTCCTGACGCGTCGAACCAGAGAAGTTGTCACCGGGCAACCACGCATCAAGCATCTTTGCAGTGCCGTTATAACCACCAGTGCCAAACCACGAATTCTTGTTGATGTCGTCGGAGAGTTTCAGCATACGATCAACAGTGCCGATGGATTGCTGAGTGCGACCTGCTGCTTGTGCAAGCGCTGCTTCTGCTCCGCGCTCGTCCTTCACAACTGGATCGCTCATATTCGCCTTTGTACGACCCGGAGTGTCTTCAACCATTCGATTGATTACTGCGGGATCGCTTACAGTGGCGTTTGTCGCATCCTTGTAGATGGTGTTGCCGGTCGCGTTATCGAAATAGCCGTTGAAGCGAGTGTTCGTCTTCGGATCAATATATGCGCCAGTCTTCTGCAAGCGATTAGCCTGACGCTTGCTATCTGACAACTCATCCTGACGCTGCACGAAACCGGGGTTGTCGTTGCCGTACTCGTACTCGCGAATGTCATCGGTCTTGCGCTGACTCTCTTCACCCGACACCCGACCAGCTGCTTTGCCCTGCTCAAGTTGTGCCTGCGAAGCTACGAGACCCGGCGCGTTACGGTACGAGCCATCAGCACCACGGATCATGCCGTCCTTAGCGCGTTCGTCATCGAGCCGGTTGATCTTGTCGAGAATGCCACCAGCGGCGGAAAGTTCGCTCTGGCTGATATAGAACTGGAACAACTTTTTAAGCTGGCCCACGGAATAGCCGGTATCAGCATCGACGGCCTCGCCCATTGCAGGCGAACCAAGGCCACCAGCAAACTGCTTTGCAGCCTGCTCCTGAGACAACTTGGCCTTACCCGCTGCGATCTTGGCGTCGTTAATGCCGATCTCCGAAGCGTCTTTGCGGTAGTTTTGGTAAGCCTGCGCACCAGCGCCAACGCCCGAACCGAGAACCTGCAAGAAGTTTGTCGGTCTGCCAACGCTAGGACCACCAGCAACCATCATGGCCGCACCGGCATTCAACAGACCATTGCCGAGAGCTTCGCGCTTAGTTGGATCTTGGGGAAGCAGACCGGAGAAGAAACCGCCCTGCTCCTGCTTTGGCTCCTGTGGCATTGCAGCGGCTAATGGCATCGGCGGCTGTTCCTGCATATCAGGGCGGGCTTGAGGAATGGGAGCAATACCGCCATTGCCCTCAAGCGCCTTCTTGAGAAGTTCGAGAAAATCGATGTCTGCCATTTACGCGGCCTCCATGTAGCGATCCATGACGATCTGTTTGATACCGCCGAACTCGACGACTGCCTCTGGCATGACTTCTTCCACGTCCTGCGCCATCGGGCCTTCGAACACGCGCTGCTCTGGATCGTCCTTGTAGGTCCACAAGTAGATCGGAATGCCACGGTCGAAGCCGGTATGAGCCAGCACGTTCTTGATGCGACGGTCGGAAGCGAACAGGCCGAGGATCGTAGACAAGCCGCCCAAAATCTGACCGCCCGTATTGTTGTAGACCGGCGTGGTCGTATTGGAGTAATTGCCACCATTGAGAATGTTGGTGAAATTGCCGAGGTTCGTAAGACCCTGCTGCTGCTGCTGTTCGTAGCGCTGGATATTGTTGTTGAGAATGTTCTGGTTACGCGTGTCCTGCGTCTGACCGAGTTCTGCGAGAGCCTGAGCCGGAAGCAAACCATTCTTGTACTGATCGCCTGCCATACCAGCGCCCGACAACTGCAAACCAGCTTGTGAGTTCTGATTGCCATTGAGCGAATTCGCTGCATCGGCCTTTAAGCCTGCATTGGTGAACTGGTTCGCAACGCCTTGCTGATACATGTTGTTCTGCAAACCGAGACCAGCCAATTGTGCATCACGACCCGCATTGTATTGGCTGTTATTCGCGTTCGCCGCATCAGTGCGTTGGCTCTGCTGAGAGTTCGACGTACCGGCCAATGCGGAGTTTGCATTAAGCTGGTTCGCGACATCGCTGTTATAGAAATTGCCGTACTGACTGTTCGCGCCGAGCATGTTCTGCACGTCGGTATTGTACTGGTTCGCATACATGTCGGTTGCGACCTTCGACATCTGCTCTGCCGCTGCGCCCTGCGCGTTATTAAGCAGGCTTGCAGATGCATTCGATCCGAGACGCCCCATACCAGCGGCACCACCGGCAATCGTCGGATTGGTTACGTTGCCGAGTTGATCTGCGATTTTCTGTGTAGCGTTACCAACGGCCTGATCCAAATACGGGTTCTTGCCGATGTTTGCGCCGGAAGCAGTCGCCTGCAAATTAGCCAGTGCCGGATTGTTCGCACCCGCAAGACCCTGTGCCTGTTGCTGTTGCAGACCGGAAGCCGCGTTCGTGTAATTCATACCGGCGTTCAATGTGGACTGACCGGGTGCAAATTGATTTCCCGTCAGGAAGTTATTGACACCGGAGGTCGCTGGGTTCGGTCCAGTGTTAACGCCACCTAGCAATCCCTTGAGCGCATTGTTGCCGCTCTGGTCGAAGTTGCCGGAAGTGATGTTCTTCGTTGCGTTTGCCGCTACGTTGAGGCCAGCCGATGCATTCGGATTGGTCGCATAGGCTTGTGTCTGCGCTTGCGAAGTCTTTGTTGCTGCGGATTGATCAGCGACAGTCGGACCACTCCACTGCTTCGGAGCGCCATCCTTGATGAGTTGATCATACTGCTTGTAAACATCGGTTAGGTAAGGCTTTGCGCCGTCCCACGGTTCAACCTTTGTTGTTGTCTCTTTAGGTCCACCCATCGATCAAATTCCTTTAAAATAAATGTTGTCAGTATCTCCGACGTGTTGAATTTCTTGAAATCCAATGCGAGTAAGCGCTTGTAACCACTGCGCCCGACCTTTTCCGAGCAACCCGGAACAGCCTTTGCTCTTTGCGTATGGTTCAAGTATTGAACGAGCGGCTAGTATCTCTTTGAGTGACTTGCCTTTAACGCCGCCGATCATAAACAAGCAGCAAACCTGCTTGCCCTCCCAAGTGATAATCGAGGTGATTGCCGCTGCGTTTTCAGTGGTCCACAATTGATATTCTCGCTCTACGAGACCCTTCAATATGTCCTTGAAATCGATCTGCTCTTGGGCACGGTGAAGAGCTTCAATCAGCCATGGAAGACAACGGTTCAACTCGCTTGTGAATTCTACCGCTGTATCGATCTTCCTTGCCATTACACTCCGTGGATTACATATCCAAATGTTCTGCCTGTTGTTGCCGAGTTCGCATGTGTGATCGTAAACGATCCAGTTGCGCACGTGACATATGTCGATGCAATTGCTGCCGCTGCATTCGCTGTTCTTGGCGTCAGGACAACAACACTGTTGGGGTTGACCTTGCCGTTTTGAACCACAGTCGTTGCCGCACTTAAAGTGAGTGTGACCGTTCCTGTGTTGTCGAACTGTCGGACTAGTTGATCCAACGCGACCTTCAATTGCTGTGGGTTTGTTACGTCTCTAGGCCCCTGCATATTTACCTACCTCCGGCCATAGAGGCTTCAATTTGCAGAGACATCGCGTTTGACCAGCCTGCTTCCAAGCTCAACCGAAAGCGGAAGTATCGGCTATGAGTGCGGAAATATGCGAAGCCAGTTTGACCATGCATATCCTGCGCATTCGTCCAAACCACTGCGTCATTGCTGAGACTGCGAGTACCTACGGACACGTCTACGTCTGCACCGGCTCCGTCGAACAGCGGACGCACACCATGCACGATTGCACGGTCGCCATTCCCCGCACGTGGATCCATCGCCTTGATTGTGCCGGAGAGCCATTGCTCTCCGGTCTCGATCCGCGCTGGCAGCGTCGAGCCGCCGAAAACGTAGATCGAACCGTTCTGCTTCATCGCCCAAAGCATGGCGTTGCCACCGGCCCAGAGCGGGCTATCGAACGATGATGGGACTTGCTCGATGGTGCCGAACGTGTCGAGTTGTTCGATTGTCCATCCCAACGACAGCGCGTTGAAAATGTAATCCGCCGTTGCGTCGGCAGTGGACCATGCGCCGGTCAGGTAGTTGAAAACCAGCATCTTGTCGGGCGTGCCATCGGTTGCTGCGGCACTCACATATAACCAGTAAATCAGCTTTGCGCGTGGGTCAGCCGCAACCGTCATATACTGGTAAGCGCCTGTATCCACTGAGTTGAGGAAGAACTGATCTACTTTGCCCGAGCCGATTGGCGTCGTTGCGCCGCTACGCTGATCCATAGCATAGAAGCCGTCATCACCGATGAAGTAGGTAAAGCCCTCGACATCAGGAATGACGCTCTGTGGGACTGCACAGCCCTTGGCATTCGGAACAGGATCGAAGCGGAACCAATACGGGTATTCGACGTAAGTCATCTTCACGATGCCGTCGCTCATGATCAACCAACCGGCCTCACCGCCGACAATCGCCTGGACAGCGCCGTAGCCGTATACGTCTTGGAAGTCAGCGCCCGTCGCCTGTGAGAAATCCCAACTCAGAGGCAATCCGAGACCAGACCAGCGAACACGGAATGGAACTGCGCCGTCTAGCGGGTCATAGGTGTTGCCGACTACGATAAAGTCTTTCACCGTAGCTATGTGACGTGCCTGCACGAGGGTCGTAGCATTGGCGAATTGCGTGTCTACGTCCTTGTTGATGTACTGAATTTCGTTTGAATAATTCGTGAGGTAGATGCCGTTACCGTACTCGGTGCTCTCCCAACGCTCGCCTTCTGCGGTCGTGTAGAACGCCGCACGCGAAATGTCCTGCCACATGCGGGTTGCCGTGTTGATCTTATAGAGGCGCGTTGCACAGCCCGAATAGACCTTGGCATTTCCGAGTTTGTCTTTGCCGATTGCAGAGCCGAGCGGGCGGCTTACCATCGTCGTTGTCGAATACAGTGATGCGGCCTTCAATGGCTGATACGTCACTGCGCCCTGTGCGGCACCTACGGAAGGCACCACGTTATAAGCGGTCGTCACGCCGGGATTATTGTAATCGGGTAGGTCGGGAAGCCATTGGCCGAGCGTGCTATCAATTAGCATAGAACAAGCCTCCGTCATTCATGATGATCGGATTGCCGCTATGGACTGCCTTGCGATGATCTGCGTCTAGCAGTGCAAGGGCTTCCTCAAGAGAAGCCTTCTCGGCTGCTTCGCTGTCTGCGTCTCGACGCCAGCGATAAGCGCGCACTAGGCTCGCATGAAGGTACACTGCCGGAAAGGTTGTGAGCAGCCAATTAGATGGATTGCTTTCCGACAGTGCAAGGGGCTTGGCATAGTAGGTCAGTTCGACCACGCGAGGTGTCTCCTGCGTGGGAACAAAGACGTACGTATTGCCGGATTGAAGATAGCCGATTTCGCCCGCATAGAGCTTCGCACCGTAAATCGAAACGGGCTTGGCCTTGATACCGTCAACGGTGATAGAGCGGGCTTCGGAGAAATCGGCCGGCAGTGTGATCGCATTTGCGGTCGAGCTGGTCGTGATCGTAGTTTCGGCCAGGTAGTGCTTTACGCGGGTAAAGACATCGCCCTCGCCTAGCGCGATGAACGTGCTGATCGGATCGGCGCTTGTGATGCCGAGTGCATAATCTGCGATAGTCGATTGAAGATCGTTATAATTGGCCAGGGCCATCGTTACACCCTCATCCCGTTCGTGCGGAACTTGGCGTTATCCGGGTCGTTCAATTTGCGGCGTAGCAAAGCCTTGTCGCCTTGCGTCTCTTCTTCCCACTGATTGACGAGCCATTGTGGAACCGAAGCCACCTTGACCATATCGCCTAGTTTCTGATTCCGCGAAAATTCTGCTGCTTCTGCCGCGTTGTGATCGAGAAGCGCTTTAACGTCCGGCCACTGCTCTTGAACGGCCATCTCGCCGTTACCCAAGTTGGTGAGCCAAACGCGGTAGCCGGGTTCATCGATGAACAGCACAGTGCGCGTATCGTGAAACATGTCACCATTGGTGAAATTATCGAGATTCATTTGTTCGCCTCGTCTTTTTGTTTTTATGCGGCGATAGGAGAATGGGGGCACTTGGCCCCCATCCCTTAGTCATCAGGCAGTCTTGATGCCTGCGATCTTGCCGTTACCGACTTCGTTGCGGCATTCCAGAGTGAACTCTGTGAGCAACTGAACCTTACGTGCGTCGCCTGTCTTAGCCAGTTCTTCAGTCTTGAACGGACGAAGTGTAGCCACAGCCCAAAGTTCAGGATCGTAAGCAATTACGGTGTTGTTGCTTACCATGCGGTGCGGCTTGATAGCGAATTCGCCGAAGTCCGTAGCGTAGTAATCAACTGCCGAAGTAGCAGACTTGTCCTTTGCGTTATTCCAACGGCTTGCATTACCGGAAAGCAGAGCCGAAAGCTTTGTCTTCATCAGTGGGCTTGCGATCAGTTCCTTGATCTCAGCGCCGTTGTTGTACATGTTCTGTGCAAGGGTCTGAACCATTGCTTCTGTAACAACGACTGGCGTACCAGCGACCGGAGCACCTACGAGTGTGGACGAGAAGCCCGGAGTGGACGAGCCGCCGTTTTCAACAGCGTTTGTCTTGATCCATGCTTCCATACCAGCGCTCTTACGAGTAGCACCGGCAACAGACGCGTTACCCGAAACGATGGACGCTTCGATGTCTGTCTTTGCTTCCTTCATTACGTTTGCAAGCTGACGTGCGAATTCGCCCTTGCCGGCTGTGCTTACGGCGTCAACAGTACCAGCAACAGAGACTTCCTTCGCAACGATCTGCGTGAAGTTACCAACACGGCTGACAACTGCGTTCGATGGAACGAGAGCGTCGGCTGCTTCTGCGCGTGCGTTGTCCTTGTTAGGAGCAGCGAGCGTGTCTACGAGCACTTCGTGATAAGTGTGGGATGCCTTCGTCTTGCCGATCTTTGTGTAAACCGGAGTTGCGGAAGGGGCGATGTTGCTGATCGTATTAGCGAGGTCTTCGTTAATGTTCTTCAGCGCGGTAGTGAGTGTAATGGCCATTTTTGGCTTCTCCTTATAGTCTATGCTGATTAGCGAGTGAGACCCTTCATCATGCTCTCCAAATAGGATTGTGCATCATTGAGCGAACCACTCTGTTTTAGTCTCTGAGCCTCACGCTTTGCGGCATCTGCGGTCGAAGACTGTAGTTTCTTCGAACTAGCACCGGGCATGGTCACTGGCGGCTTCTTCTCGAAATGCTTGACGACCTGCGGAACATTCTTCTGAACCAGTCCGCTCTTGTAAGCGCGGTACACAATGTCCATGATCCGATGATCGGCAATGCCTTCAATCTCTTCAGCCGTGAAACCAGCATCTACAAGAAACTCGCCTAGACCGTTAAGCAATGCGGGTGCTTTCTGCTTGTCCGCGAACTCAGGGTGTTTGGTCGATAGTGTTTCAAGTGCGTTGGCTTGCTGGATAGCAAACTGCTCGCGCTGCCACTTTGCGTTCTTCTCTGCCTGCAATTGTTCGATTGTATGAAGTTCACGAACTGCTGCCTGCTTCCGGTCCCAATCATGCTTTGCTTGTAGATAGCCAGCGGGATCATCTTGGATCATCTGGCCCCAATCAGGCTCATTGAATTGGAACTCTCGTGCGATGCGGTTCTTAACTTCTTGAACCTCACGCGCAACGTCTGCACGGAGTTGATCAAAGTTCTGTTCCTGCACTTGGTAGCGAGCCACGTGCTGTTTCAGTTCCTGTGTCTTCTTCGTGTAGTCGGCTTGACGTAGATACCCCTGCACCGCTTCTTTTCGGCTGACTTGCTTTCCGTCGACTTCGAAAACAATCTCAGCGTCCTTAGCAGCGGCGACATCTGCATTGTCTGTCTCGCCTTCACCGTCTTCGTCTCCATCGTTTTCGACGCTATCGGAGTCCTCATCGGATTGTTCCACCTCATCAGCGACTTCATCAGTTTCGGTGTTTTGAGCCTCATCGGCTCCATCAGCATCTACTTCTTCGGTTGTACCGTTGTCGGTGTCCAAAAGGCTTTCGATGTTTAGTGCGGCTTCTGCCACTGAGTCACCAGTTCCCTCATCGGGATTGTTGGTCGAATCCATGTGCTATTCTCACAAATATATTGATCTTATCGTATTTAGTGAGCCAGCGTTTTTGACTGCGGTTATGCGTCTGGAATTGACGCGTCGCGCGTGAGTTCGATATCTCCGTCACTCGCATACATACGGGCTTTCGCGACTAGCGTTTCCAGTCCGTTGACCACCTTGAATAGGCTCTCTCGCTTCTCTGCATCTGCGACATTCGTTCGAACGAACTGAGTGAAAATGTCCTGTCGCACCTGTTCAGCGATGAATACGAAATCGGGATTTTCGAGCAAACGCTTTGCGGCCTGACCGCGATCAATGATTTCTTGGCTCATATTACTGCCCCTGTGGCGGCATTGGCGGTTGCTGTGGAGCTTGCGGCTGTTGTGCCTGCTGCTTCATCTGCGCCAAATGCTGCATTGCTTGATTCTGGCTTTCCTGCTGCGCCATCGCCATATCAACGTCATTGCGCTGCGCTGCCTGTGCCGCGTTGATCTGCGCGATCTGAATATCTGCGCCGTACTTGGCTTGGATTTCCGCTGCTTTCAGGTACTTGTCCTGTTCCAAGCGATCACGCTCTAGGTCGTTCGTCACGATCAACTTGCGCATCTCAAATTCGCGGTCGGCTTGGTCCGCCTGTGCCTTCAACTGAGCCTTCACCTTCTCGATTTCGATTAGGCCCGCGTTCGGATCGACCGGAGGCTGTGGAGGTGGTGCAGGATTTTGCGCGGGATCGAGATAGAATTCAGCCGGGTTAGTGAAACCGGCGTTCTCCGCGATCTTGGTCAGCGTGTTAAAAATCTGCTGCGGCTTAACGAAGCCCATGCTCATCGCTTGCATTTGCTGGGCGAGGATCATGTTGAGGGCTTGCGAGTTGAAATCCTTGTTCATCACACCAAACGCTACGTTCGTCGCGATATCCATATCCGGGTCCCAATCATCGATTTGGATCGGCACGAATTGGTCGGTCAGGCGCTGGATAAAGAGCTGCGCGTCTTCCGGGTTATTGACGAGAGCATCGACAATGAGACGGTTCAGGTACGTGTAGAACGTCTCCGCGAACCAGCGGCAGACCAGTTCCATGAAAAGCTGACTTGCATTGGCACGCTGACTTGCAGCGGTCGCCGTTTCGGCCATGTCGCCGGGATTCAACGCAATCATGCTTGGGCCGACACCAGTAGCGAAATCAATACCCTGCGAAAGCGCGTCGATCACTGGCATTGCGTTCATGCCGGTAAATTGCTGCTGATTATAGGTGATGCCGCCAGTTGGATCGGTCGAACGAACGACAGCGCCCGGATACAGGTTCAGAACGTCATCCACGTTCGTCACTTCCGGGTTCACAATCTTGATCGGATTGGAGTGGGCGTTGAGGTTATCGAAAATCGAGCGCTTCATCTTGGAGATGATTGCCTGCTCCGGGCCGATACGCTCTGCGATGCCCTGACCAAAAAGCGTGTTCGGGGTCGGATATGGGCAGAAGGCCGCATATGGGTAATGCTTGCTGACTTCCTCGTGATGAAGCAGCACAGGGCTGTTCTGCAAGTCACCGGCAAGCACGAAACGGTAGTGACGGCGCTGACCGCTACCTGCGTCGATCTTCGTGTAAATCTCGTACAGGGTCACGTCGTCGCTGACGCTGCTATCACCGCCGCTAAAGCCGGTAACTTCGGAGCGCTCTAGCGAAAGGCCCTTCTCGTCGTCCTGGCCGCTGCTAATGCGGCCGATCTTCTCGCGCTCGTATCCCATTTCGAGAAGGTCGGCGCGGCTGATCTGTCGCTTGTGGCCCTGCAGGCGAGCCTTGACACCTCCGGTCTGAGGATCGAAATCCGCGTCCTTGGAAACGATGAAATCTTCCGGGGGCAACGGCACGATGTCCAAGCAGACCACGCGCTTCTTCTTGCGGAACTTAATGTCCCAGAGACGAGGCTGCATAGCTTTGAGGATCGGGCCGAGTTCTTCGGGAACACCAGCGGGCAGCGGCGCATCCTTCGCCTCAACTTCGCTTGCCTCGATATCGGAAATCTGACCGGCCTTCTCCTGCTCGTAATAAGGAACCAACTGTTCATCGGTCAGCCCCTTCACAAGCTGCGGCTTGCCTTCTTCGTCCTTGGCTTCGAAACGAACCATCGCGACACCAAGGCCGTGAATGAACCCGTTCTTCGCAACCGGCATGAGAACGCCAACGTGCTTGTTCTTCTGACGGAGAATGTGATTGACGACTTCCGTCATCTGCCTTGCAAGTGCTGCGTCTTGCGGGGCTGGTGTATTAGGTAGGTAACTGACCGGCTCTCGTTGTGTGTCCATTACACGAACAAGCTGCGCCGTTGACCAGTCTACATGTGTGAGGACTTCACCACTGACATGTTTGGATCGGCCCTTGATACGTTCATCACCCGCCATCGGCTTGCGCATGTAGAGACGGAAGTTCTCTTGATACGCATTGTCGATTGTAGTTGCTGAGACGCCGACAGCGTCGCTTGCAATCCGTGCGACAATATTGGCTAGGTCGTCATCTTTGATGGTATTTTTCTTGGTTTTTTTTGCCAATGCAGCCTTTCGCGACAGTTGGCCTGCCGTTCTAGTTGAGGTGTTGGTTATTTGATATTTACCGTTCCGCGCTTATTCGAACGCTCTTAGATCGGATGGCTGGATTGTGTTGCTCCATGCCCATCTGCCGCTAAACCGTTGCGAGTTGCCTGCGAATGTCAGACACATGGCGTCTGCAAGGTCTGGCGACATGCCAAGCCTGCGCTTGATCGATGGCTTGTCTTCAACCTTGATCTTTGGGAACTCTTCGTACGTTGGCGTGCAAAGTTCGCGGATCAGGTCAGGGTTGTTTGGGATGCAGCGATTGCCGTCCATCAGCCATTCACGACATTCCCACCAAAGCTGATCACGAAGCCTCGTGTAGAGGTCTTGCTTGCGGGTTGGCTTATTGCTGACTGTCACGGCGAGCACTGGCAGGTTCCACTGCTTCAAAACAGCGGCCACGCCATTACCGAGACCAATCGCGTCGACACAGATTTGGTTTGGTCGGTCCTTTGCTGGCGTCAGCTTCCACAAGTCGAGAACCTGTGTCGCCAACTGTGCGGGGTCCAAGTTCCGCCATTCGTGAAACTTGATGACCTTGTTATCCTGCCGAACGCAAAGCACGGACCGGTCAGCACCTTTGCCAGCCGGGTCAAGCCCCCAGATGATAGGCGAGCCAGTTGCGGGAATTGCATCTTCGTTGTCGATTGCCTCTTCCACAAACTCGCGTGGGATAAGGCTGTCTTCGTCGCTTAGTGGAAATTCACCAAGTACAAGCGCACGATAACGAGGTGCGGTTTTGCCTCCGTACTGGATGGCAATGCGATCAACCTTCTCCTGCGTCATCTGACGCCCGTCGATCATTGCGCCGTGAACCTTTGTCCAGTCCGCGCTTATGTCGCCGTAGAAGGTGTCAAAAAAATAGCTGTCCAACTTGTTCGGGTTGGATACCAAGCAGAGCTTAGGATTTGGGTCGGTTAGGATGTTGACGAGCGAATCCGTGAAGACTTCGCGCTCGATACCTGTTGCCTCATCCACGAGTACGAAGTTGTTGCGCTTGTGGATACCGCGTGTCGCTGCGATGTTGTCTTTGTTGGCAAGGCGAAACTCTGCAAAGCAGTCCGAACTGCGGGTCTTTCTGCTAATGCGAGTGGCGGTCATTTCGAAGCCATCGGCAAGCGCTTTGTCCATCTTGCCGTAGAGCGATGTCAGTTCCTTCCAGATACCGCCCTTCAATTGGCCTTCGGTTGGACCGAAAATTGTAACCTGCACTTCATCGTGAGTGACGAGCGACCACCAGACGATGATACTCATCGCCATTGTCTTGCCGAAACCTACACCGCCACGGAATGTGATCTGGCGACTGGATTGGAATGCCTTTGCGAACTCGATCTGCTTGGGTGTGAGTTCGACCTGAAAAACGTTGTTGGCAAAGAACGCGATGTCCTTATGCCATTCACCAACAAGCGCGATAAAAGCATCCTGCTCCGCTTGCTGTTGCTGTGTGAGTGCCATGAAATATCAACCGACTATTGTAATCGGGATATTTACCTTCGGCCTGTGTTTGAGAGCTTCAAATGCAAAAAGCCCCGGCGAACCGAGGCTTTTCTGTTGTCATCAATGTGGATCGATTACTTAACAATGGTGCCACTCTTAGGAGTTGGCTTGTAAGCGCGGATCGCGTTTTGAAACTCCTCGTCTTCGCGAGCGAGGTCTTTAATGTCGTTGATGATCTCTTTCGCTTCATCAACTCCATCTGCCTTAAAATGCTTGTCCTCTTCGCCGAAGAACGGGAAGCCCAAGCGACCAATCTTGATGACGAACTTATTGTGGTCGGTGACTTTGATCCATGAAGCTTGCGGAATAATTGCTTTGCGCTGCTCGTCGGCGGTCTTCAACTTAGCCAGCCTGTCGAGCGCTTCAATCTGCTTCTGCGCTTCTTCAATAAGCGCCTTGATGCGATCCTGCGGCCCTGCCGATTTGCTCGGCGGTGGCGTCAGTCGAGCCTTGAGTCGATCTTTTGCGGATACTGGTGTCGTTGCTTTTGCCATTAGTCTGCCCTTCCCTGTTCATTGCGCAGTTCATCCGCGCTTGTTCCGATATGATGCACTTTCTAGCTGTCCGCTTTTAAATAAAGGGTAAACCCCTATAGAGGCGAATAGCCAAGGTTAATACGACATGAAGGTACATATGAACATCGCGAACGGTGACAAGCGCGGTTCGCTCGCAAAGTGGTTCGAAATCGATCCGAATGCTCAAGTTGATAATGATGCTCGCATTGCAGCGATCACGCAATGGGCTGATGCTCGACATGGTGGTTGGCTGCGTTCCAGCGATATCACCGACTTCACCATCTACGATGTGACCGACGATAGTTTCCGTATCGACTTCACTCATGACACAGATGCGCTGTTTGCGATGCCGAAGATTGGCGGTCGAGTGGTGGAGGAATAATGGCAACGAGAGATCGCACAAAACGAGCAAAAGATTTGAAGGTGACGCCAGAGCAGCACGAGCGCTTGAAGCGGATCGGCACGCAGAAGGGTCAGCCTAGCCGTAACCCGAATGGCAGGCCGGTGCTGGCTGCTGAGCTTAAACTGTCGGCGGCGGAAATGAGCCCGGCTTCCCTCAAGACGCTGGAATGGCTCCGCGACAACAGCAAGAACGACATGGTTCGGCTGAAAGCTGCGGAGACGATCCTATCGTTCAATATGTCGAAGGCCGCACAGGAGCAGAAGATGACGCTGGACGTAGGTCCGGGCATTTCCGACTTGCTGGCGCGTGCGGGGTCGCGTGCGAATGTCATCGAGGGCCAGGTCGAGGCAGTGCGGGTAATCCAGCACGAAGACGGCAATTCCTGAAATTAACCATAGATTTACGATTGCCTTGCATCGGCCGAAATCGACGGCTATATCGGCGGCCATAGTGAATTCGTTCACTGTCTTGCCGTCCCTGAGACCAGACGGACCGCTTAGTGCGGGAGACACTTCGCTGGGCCTAAACGCGTCCTCTTCCAGCGATTTTAAAGGCGCCGTAGTCGAGTTTGGCAGACCCTCGACAGACAAAATCACACAGCAATCGCTGGCGTGAACGGTCTGTCGTGCGCGTAACTCTCGACAGTCGTTCCGCTGGCACAACGAGAAGCGAACGAAATGCTAGACAATCCCTTTTCCACTACCGCACTACACCTGCTTGTGCGTGACATCATAAAGGCGAAAACCTTCGCCATCGAGGCCGAGGTAAACGGGCGCAATACTGGCGACACATGGACAGTGACGCGTACCGCAACAACTGATTCTTATCGCTCGCCCCATTCCATCACGTCTGTTCTAGGCGCTCTCAAACACTGGGAGAAAGGCGCGGTTTTGTTCCAGCCGTACCTTATCGCGGAGGGCACCAATGAGGAGATCGCGAGTGAACTAATGGATGAATTTGATAGAGGACTTCGGAGTGCGGCGTGGGTTCGCATCGGCACGATAAAGCTCGAAACAGTCGATAGTCGGCAAACGGTTTTGACTGTCGCGATCACAGAGCCAGAAATCGCGGCTCTGTTCAAACTGAAGTATCCGCTGGCCTGATTTTCGATTTGAGAAGGACGCAATTACATGGCCTACTATTTCAACAAATCTGTCGATCCGACCGAGGCGCAAAATGCGGTCGTTCAATCATTCACCTCGGGCGGTCTTTATAAGGGTAGCCTTGAAGTCTGGCGCAACGGGGAAAGCGGATTTTGCGAGTTAGGTGCACGCGCACACAAAGACAAGGGAGAGCTCAATCGCGCCTTGATGATGTCAGCGGTCCGGCTCGCCTACGATGTCTCTGATGTTGCGCCAGACTACATCAGTACGATTATGGACGCGGCCCGGACGGCTGCTGCTCATGCCGAAGTGTCACCGACCATCGTCCGGGTCTACTTCAAAAACGCGAGTGAGGATCGACACATTGTCTGGCTCCTCTTCGATCATGACCACCAGGGGACGGCATGGCAGCAAGAAGGCCATAACCGCGACATCGTTGTCTAACATCACTAGCCCCGGTTCACAGCCGGGGCTTTTTGATTCAAGTTCTTGATCTGTTCCGTGCGGTGGATTAAGCTCCCCGCATGGACAAGAACAAGTTTCTCCGCGACGAATACAAACGGATCATGGCAACCGGCCAGTTCGTCTATTCGGCATGGCGTGACAGCGAAGATCGGTTCATCGCGGATATGTGGGACCGGACTCCCAATCAACAGAACAGGCGTTTGCTTGCGCCGGTTGACCCCAGGTTCGGATTCGCCCCTGATAACGTGGAGTGGCAATTCCCGCGCATTAAGAGGCAGGTAGCGATTCAGCCGAAACCCAAGCCAGAGCCGGTCAAGGTAAAGCCTAAGCCACGGCCTAAGCCTGTTCCGGTAGAGAAGGCTGCGAAAAAGAAGGCTGACGAGCTGGCGCGACGAGAAGCGAAGCGGGCGGCATTGGCAGGAGAATTTAGAAAGTGGGAACAGGTTCGTGCTAAGAAATTAGCATGAAGCCACTAGCCATTCTTCTCGCCGGATTGTTGATCGCAGCCAGCATGTGGCTGACATCGCCACGATATCAGACTACTGGCGATGATCGCGGTGGTTTGCGGATCGACGTACGGACTGGCGCTGTTTCATACTGCAAGGCTGTTAGCCTGACCGAGGCGCCCCTATGCACACCGGAAGGCTCGCGATCACTTGAACAGGTCCGGGCGGACAACGCGGCAAAGAATGCGGCCTCTATCAAACCCGCGCCTCCAGCAAGCCAGATGACGCCGGAAGAAATCAAAAGGCGGATCGACGAATTCATGGCGAACGAGAAGCCCGCAGAATAATCCTCCTTCGATTTTTTTGCCGGTGTGGCAAAGCGGTGTTTGCGATTTCCGCGAAACTATACGATGATAAGGCCGCTCGGGGATGACCGGTTGCAGCCAAATCATCCCCTCGCGCGGTTGCAGTTGTACTGACTGCCGTACCAAGGCCGGGACGACGACGTTAAGGTGTTGTGAGCACCGTCGTTTTGTCTCGGCCTTCGCGCATAATGCGAGACTTCATCTCGCAAGATCAATGATGAATTTTACGCAAAATTAAGAGCCGGGCGTTGACTAGGCGACCGTGATTCAAGTGTCACAGTGGCCTTCACGGAGAATCGTTGCGGAATCAATGGCTTTCGAATTTGGCAAACATTTCAAACAACTATTCACAGAAAAAATAAAAATCTTCTTGACCTGATAAGAGTCGAATTGACTCACCGATTTGGTGTTCCTGCGGACACCAAACTCTTGAATCTTATCGAAACGAATCACTTTTCGCTGCCGTCATAAAATGCCTTCTCGGCAATTTAAACCAACCATTGCCATGAATGCCGATAGCTCTATTTCGGAATGACGGAGGTACGAGATGGACGAGCAAGAACCTGACCTGACCAAGACCGAGCGCAAACGCCGGGATCATGAAGAGACCACCCGGTTTGCGCAGGAAGCTTCCCGGCAATGGTTGCAGGAATCGCGCGAAAAGACCGAGCGGCTACGGGCGTTACGAATGGCTAAGGGGAAGTTGGACAACTAGTGCCGGATTTGCGAAGCTGGATCGATAGCGGCTTGATTTTCCTCGATCATCCCGTTGAGGACGGTCAATTGCTCATAGAGCCGGGTGAGACGGCGACGGTATTCGATTAGGTTGGCAAGGTACTCTTCTGACACAGTTTTGGGTTCCACCGCGTCGGGGTAATCTTCGCAATTGCTCATATTGGTGATCGCTAAAAAGTGGTCTTGTGGTTTCGGCGGGATAATCTTCCTCAAACTTGCTGCAGGCTTAACGATTAAGTGCGGAATGTAATATTTGTGCAGCGATATCACCGGATATTCTCTAAATCGTATCAGTTGCAACCCGAGCAACAATACACGCGCTGTATCCCTACTGCGGGATCGTTTGAACCTCTTTTGACCCCGACAGGTTCTGCCGCATACTCACAATCTGGCTTGAACGTACCAACAACTTATAGTCATTGATCTGAATTAGTTTACCAGCGATCAGATTATAGACGGGAACGTTGACGTAATAGCAATTCTCGGTCAGCAGGTTATATCGTGAAGCCGATTGACCCAGCGCGTGTTCGGATATTGCAAAGCTGATACCGGCTGCGGCGAAAATCCCGACAACGTGGACAGTGAAAACGGGCAGACCGGTTCGGTATCGAGCGCTCATAAAAAACAGGAGCGTCATGATAAAACCCGCGACTAGGCCGATCAGCAAGACAGCCCAATCCGGTTCTATTACGCGACCCGCATAATTGCCACCGATCGCGAAACCGGTACCGAGGCCGAACGAAACCATCGTGAACATCGCTGACACGATCCAGCCTAGCAGAAAAGGAAAAATGCGGTCAGTCAAGATATGAGCCTCTGTCAAGCCGTCTCGGGATCGCCTATCAGGATCAGATTAACTTTTAAGTCCAAAAAATGGAATAATTTTAAGGATTATCGGGTGCGCTGAACGCCGTTGTGGGCATGAAGTCGGAAAACTGCAGAGCCGTATCAAATGGAATCTGTACAGATAGATATTTTTGCCTGTGCGGCAGGGGGTGTATAGGGGGTCCGTATGCAACCACCTTATAGAGGCATCAAGGAAGCGCGGGAACTCTCAGCGCTACTTGGCAGCAAGGACAGCCGCGAACGCGCTGTGTGACGCTCCTGTGGGTCCTGCTGCTGCAATGCACGCGCTCCCCTGCCCTACGCTCGACAGCTACACAGCCAGGCCAAACACAGCATGGAAAAGCCCGGCCGTTTCCGACCGGGCTAAGTCCGATTGCGCAATCAGACCGTACGCTTACTTGGTCTTTGCCTTCTTCGACTTTGCACGTCCAACCTTAAGCCGTTCGCTGCGCTCCATCGAGTGGACTGCGATCTTGTCTTGCAACTCCTTGTCCGAGTTGATTACGTCCTTCGCAGCCTTCAACACTTCCGCGACCGCATCGAGATCAGCAGCCTTAAACAGTTTGCTGCCAGCGATTTCGAATCCGTTGCGTCCGATCCGCACAACATATCCAGCACCGTCTTTGCGGAACCACAGCGACCTGCTGCTGATCTGCTTGCCGTCCTTGACCTGACCAGCATATGCGATCTGCGTGTCGATCTTGCTGTTGAAGATTTCCAGCGGGTTACGACCACCAACCGGGCTAGTCGTTGCTGCGGACTTGAGAACTTCCAAAGCGTTTGCCATTTCGATCTACCTTTGCACCAGCAGCACCGTTGCTGCTGTGCCTCTCTATCAATAGCCTTTGATCGAACAGGGCGAGCGTTATCTTCCTATTTCTCCAACTCTTTTTTCAACAAGCGAGATACTTGCGTGGATACGAATAGAGCACCATTGGGCGTTCTGTGACCGTCTTCGTTCAACTTACGTGCCAATGCTGCTGGCCCTTCAACACCGCTGTCTATGAGCCTCTTAAGGACTGGTAGAATGCTTTCTTCATAGCTCCGCATCGCATTGGCTTTCTCCGCTTGAACACCACCGAGTCTAACGCCTCGTGCCTTTGCCGCTTGCAATGCTGCTTTAGTGCGCTCGCTTATCATCTTGCGTTCCTTCTGTGCGAGGATCGCAAACAGATGTAATTGGAACTCATCTGCATCTGGCATGTCCGCGCAACGGAACTTCAAGCCCTCGTCCATCTGATTCATGATGAAACTTGCACGACGAGACAAGCGATCCAATTTGGCAACGATCAGTGTGGCCTTGTTCGCTTTAGCGAATGCGATTGCCTTGTTTAGTTCCTCACGTTCATCGTTCTTGCCGCTTTCGACTTCGATGAACTCCGCGATTGGCTGATACACTTGGCAAGCATTGCGTTGCGCTTCAAGCCCTAATCCGCTCTGCCCTTGCTTCTGTGTGGATACGCGATAATACGCGACATAAGTTGCAGGTTGCATTGGTTGCATTCTCCTTCGGCACAAACAACGTGCGTTGCTCGTTCCTGCTGCCGAAAAGAATGAAGGGCAAGAAGCCTTTTCGGTTGCCCTATGATTGCAAAGGCTTAGACTATTATGCCCTACGGTTTTCTGACCATTTCATCGGAAATATCGTGCTATATTGTAGCGGGCGGCTGATTATCTGTTCCTACGCGCTGCAAATAGGATGCATCGTTGTTTGACTGTTGTTCCGGTTGATCTTCTCTATAAAGAGACAGGTAGTCGCCCAATTTTTCCTTTAAAGTTACCCCCCAAAACTGTTCAACTGCCCATGATAATTCCTCTTTGACTTTCTGCTCAAGTTCGGCTTCTTCCTTACTTGGTGTCCGCTTCGGACCAAGCACCATGATGCCGCTATCAAACTCGTCCAGCCTTGAAGACTCGGTTCTTATGTAATCAAGGCTTTCTGCAACACTGTCCAGCCAGTCAACTACTTCTGTACCGAAAAGAAACTCTGCTCGTCGCGAAATTTCCCAAACTCTGTCCACATGCGTATGGTCTATCATGCGACGGTGCCAAGTGAGCCGATCCAACTCGACAAGAGCGTTGTAGATTTCGATGCGCTTTTCGAAAAGCGCAAGCCTACTCTCCCGTTCGGAATTATCTCTAGCAATTTTGACCTGTTCAATGATCAGCGCTGTTTGATCCTGCATCGCTTTTGTTTGAGCCTCTAGAAACTTTGCCTGTTCCTTCGCCTGTTCGGCTTGCTCTTTTGCAGCATCGGACTGCTCCTGCATTACTGCGCGGTTGTCCGCGATTTCCTTTCGTTGCAGCGCAAGTTCCTGTGATTGGATCATGGTCGCGACGAACAGCCAGAGGAATGCCAGTGGCGCGAAGAATCCGGCGAGTGCATCGCCTTGATTGTTGAGCGGCAAGGCGGCGAAGTTCTTGATAAAATCGACCTCGATGAAGCCAAATCCAATCGCCGCGACTGTGTAGGCGAAGGTCGCGCCAAAGCCGAATATCAGCCAGCCGTTCTTTTTCATCATTCCATCGCCTATGTAGGATTCTATAATTTTCAACCCGTATCAACGCCACTATACCTGTGCGTGAGATTCGCGGGAGTGGCCGGTGGAAACAATTCTATACGCTTACCAGATGTCGCCGGGTTCCGATGACTTGCTTTGGTTTGCCGAGACTGCCGAGGAATGCCATCTCGCCGCGATTGCGCAGCGGGCCGAAATGCTCGCGGAAAACGGTGGTACGCAACTTGGCGCGATGGCCGTTTATCGGTTTGTCTTCCGCGACCTGAAACCGATTGAACTTGTCTGGGTGCTAAACGAGGAACGGTCTATCGTGGATATCGCCGCTGTTGACCGGCGGCTTATAGCGGTGATTGCAGAATGAAGCGGGCAATTCGGATCGAGGATAAGCCGTGGCCGCGTTCATTCCATTTCGGGCATGTCGGCCCGGATCGTTTCAGCAAGACGATGGAATGCGTTCGGAAAGCCGGTGGCACCTATTTCCCTTATCACACCGATGATGAGGAAGGCCTGTTCGCGGTCTCGTTCCCCAATGAAGCCAGCTTTTACGAGTTCATGCGGCTGGTCAATTACAAGCCACGCCGGATTGATCTTCGCTAGTGCGCCACGGCATTGACCGCTTTAAACTCGGCTGCGTCCTCTGAAGTCAGTGATACGCCCTTCAACGCCTTTAAACTTCTCTAAGATTTCGTCGCGCCTTGCCCATATCGCGGGATGGATCGCATACATACCGGACGACCAAGCATCACCGAGTTCTTTTGTCTCGACAAAAATGTAATGGCCGAGCAGTTCCCGCATGAGGTCGGTCTTGTACTGGACATGAATGCGCTGCTTACCCTCGCGGAGCCAATGCAACAGAGCTTCAAGTTCCTGCTTGGGAAGATGGTCGAGGTTTGCAAGGGCCGCCTGCTCGACCCGCTTAGCCTTGGCCCGACCATAGGCGCCCTCTGATTGCCTTTTCTCGTATGCAGTTTTCCATGTCGCGATTGATCGGAAGACAACGGCGGATGCACCGGCGAATGTCGCCACGGCCCATATATCGATCTGAAAGAAATATTCGGGCTTGGGGTTCGCATAAAGGTATTCGAGCAGTGTCATACCGAAGCCGACGCAGAATGAAACCGCGCCTGCCGTGCGGCTCGTCAACTTATCAAGTAAAAGCGCAAAGATTTCGTACACTGCCGTCCTCCGATTCCAACGCCGCTAATATACCAGCTTGCAATCGGGGGAGGAAACTTGAGGGTGATATGTCCCCGGCAATTTTAGATTGCCAGCCTGTAGACCATCGCATCTGCCGGGTCTTTGAAACTCGCCAGTACAAGGGGTTCGTATGTGGGGCTGAGGAAGATCGTCGCGAGGTCTTCGATACTGCTCGCGGGATTTGGTGGAGCTATCCGCAAGAGGCTTGTCTTGCTTACGCTCACGTCTACGTCGCGGCCAAAGCGCTTCATGAAATCGTATGCCACGAGATTGTCGCGGATTCGCTGCTTCGATCCAAATTGTGCCCCGGCTCGGGCCGCGTCGATTACGCAAAGCGCGTCCTGGCCTACGCTGGTTGCCGAAATGTCCACGACACTGCCGATACTCGCCGCGATCTTCAATCGGCTCTCTGCTAGGTCGAGGATACGATGATAATCGCCCATACTGGTATTGAAACTTCTAGGCGCGAGGACTGCGCGGGATAGACCGTAAAGCCCTGCGGCTGCATTAGCATGTGCCGAGAGGCGTTGTGAGCGGTCAATCTCGTATTCCCATGCTGCCCAATCCGCTAGGATTTGTCTCTGCTGCTTGATCGTGCCGAAGTGTTTGCCAATGGCTCTGCTCATGCATCACCTCCATTCGCCAGCTTCCACAGCACCATTTCGTTCTTCGTATTAAACGCGATGAAACCACTGAGTTTGAACGTGACGTTAGGAAATTCGTATGTCGTGGGGACCAATTCGAAGTACCACTTTTTGATTGCCGTCTCATTGCGGAGGTCCCAGCCGACAACCTCAAGGATTTGATCCGCTTGCACATCGGGATCGCGTTTATTGAAACCCCTGAAAATGCTGTAGGGCACTTCGCGTTCTATTCGGATGAAGTGATCGTATTGGGTGCTGGCTTCTAAGAGACGACCATCATTCGCTTGCCTGTGATTGTAAGCAAGAAACTTCAGGATTTTGAATAATACGTTTAGGACGCGATCTTTGATTGGCTTCGGAAGCCGCTTGATCCTCGCTGCGAGTTTTGCTTTGATACTCATGCTTTCCTCCATGCGATACCATGCTTGTCGCACCAGTCGCCGTAGGTCGTCTTGCTTCCCTTGTTGATCGGTGCTTTCGGATTTTGAAATACCATTTCGATTTGCCAGTCAGGGTTCTGCTTCTTGACTGCCAACATCTTAGTGCGCTCTTCTAGTGGGAAATTCCCCTTCGCTTCGACAATCCGCTTATTGGCTTCATCGATGAAATCAGGAATGTATGTGTGTGAAATTGTGTAGGAGAGCTTGTGCGTTTCGTAGGTATAGGTTGGACCTAGTTGCGCTGCTACCTTCTCTTCAAGTCGGTTTCTCATAGATCACTGCCACCGTTCCGTGCTGCAATGTAATCCTGCACCATCTGCTTTCTGTGCAGTCTTCCGAACTCGCGTTGGATTGTCTCCTGCGTCTTCATCTTTCTGTAGATGCTCGTGTGCTCGACGTTCAGTATCTTACCAATGTCGTTGAACGAATATCCTTGTGCGCGTAGTTGAAGCGCCTTCGTGAAGCTTTCAGGCGTGAGTAGGTTGAATGGACTGTCTTTTCGCTTTGTCATTGGAAAATACCTTCGTGATTAAACTTCGTGGTATTTACCAACCTGCTCCATATGAGGCTTCAAACCGCTGTCTGCGTTTAAATATTCGAGCATCCCTCGGTTCTTAAAGGCATTGTATGGACCTCTCTAATATCAGTTCGGCGTTCGCGTCATTCATCGACACGCTTACGCGAAAGCCACTGGCTACCGTATTCGGTCTTAATCTCATTGGCTTATTCGCGGGTATTGGTCTGCTTGGATATGTCGCACTGTCCGACCCTGATCGAACATTCAAACTGGTCGAGTATTTCACCAGCTCGCAGTCTTCGATAATCGAACCCATCGCTGTGCCTATTCCACCGGAAGAAGAAGCGAAGCGACTACAGGAAAGCATTCCCCGCGATAAACTGACCTGTGCGGCAATCGATGAGGTTGGCAAGCAATTGGATGCCGACCGTGCTACGTTTTGGACATTCAGCAATGGCAGTTATGGCCTTGGCGGCGTGCCCTTCAACTATGCGAATGTCCATTGCCCCTTCGTAAAAGAGGGCATCGCCTTTATCCCCGATGACTTCCAGAAAATCCCCAACAGCATCAGCGCGGAAACAAATGCCGTACTTTTTCCAAATGCCGAGGCTACCGAATGCGGGTACTGGCGACGCGATCAGATTTCATCGCCATACCTGCGAGCGGGATTGAAAAGCCTAGGCAGCGTCGAGATGGTTCAATGCGGTGTCCGTGACCGTCGGGGCATCCCCATCGGCAAGATCGTGCTGTCCTGGCGCGATCATGAAGCCCGAGATATTCCAGCTATCCTCAAGACGCTCAAGACGACCGGCGAGGCTATTGGCCGTTTCAACACGCCGTCGATCAATTTGACTGATCTTCCTTTGGCTTCACCCTAGTCGCACGTTTGGAAACCCTAGCCGGCAACGCTAGGCGACTACAGTCTCTTTTAACGGGCGCGTTATCGTTCGTCTTGGCGGTAAGTTCCAGGCCAAATAACTTGACCTTGTGGAGGTCAAGACAACGCATAATGATTGCCGCGACGATCATCACGACAACTATTGCAAAGGCGAGAGCGATGATGACGGTAGCGGGGGCATCAGCGAAATACATCCCCAACCGCGCCACACGCCCGAGAATGAACGATACGTCCATCGAGGGTCCTGTAACTCGTTGAAGATGTCGCTTCGCTTCCCGGTTTTGTGTGACAGTACTGGCCGTCCGCGTGTCCCGTCATGCGGGACCTTTTGTAAACCGGTCTTCGGGTTCTAATGTGTCCGAGAGAAACTAAACTACATCTGGTTTCGTCTTATCTAAGCTACGAAGATCCCAACCAGTATAGAGACCTTCCAGTAAACCGCTTCCGCGGGCTCACTCATTTATCCGGTTCGCGCTTGAATGCGCTACTTTGAATATAGCTCGGATTCCTATTCGGACAATAGGTTCTGAAATTTATCTGTGGAAACTTGCTTCCCCGATCTTAGCAAACCGTAAGTTCGTGTTCGGTAGATATCCCGTGTATGTACGGGTGATGTTCACCGTCTGTTGGACGAATATTAGGCCGGTGAATAAAACAAAACGGAGTGACCGGCAGAAGCCAGATCACTCCGTTACGATTACAAGCCGCATCTCGTTGGATCGCGGGAAGCTCAATATCTGTTTTGTTGTCGGTGCGCTACCGGGCAATTAACTTATGTTAAAAACGGGACTTGCTGCACCCTAGCACCTCATCGGGACAAACGTTTCGTTGACGCTACCAAACTCATATCGTTAGAAAACGCCCGTCGGAAATGACGCAATGAGCGGTGAACACTGCCAGCAAGGCGCACAGGTGAGGAAATGCAAGAGCAAATTTCAGCAACGGCTGGGCTTTGTATCAATGACGGGCCACCATGGGCCACATATGCCGCTGTAACAGGGCTGATTATTTTCGCCGCAATCGGATTGTTTGTTTTCGTCGCGTCACGACGCCCGCCGCGCGCCTAACGACCGATTTAATCGAAGCTGCGCTCGGTAGCACCGGATAATGTCAGGCTCCACACCTCACGACCTTATCCGTTACGAGCCAGCCCGTGGCTGAACTCGCGCACAAATAGTACCCCTCGATTCTCATTTTACAACCGGGCGCTTAGTCACTGCTGGCTTACCCAAACGCAAAAAGATACCCGGCCTTTGGAGGACCGGGTTTGGAACTACGCTGACACTTTGGGAAGCACACAAGAGAGGTCGATGCTTGTCAGCATCCCTGACATACACGGATTACTGATTCCTTTCAACCGGAACGAATCATTTCGTCTCTTGTTGAATCGCCATAGGTGTATGTTGGGAGTACGAGTCATGATGCGTGGTGATTGGGAAAAGCCCGTCGAGATTGAGCTTGATCGCTTGGGCATGTACAGGACGATAGCCGACACAGATGCAGCCGCCCGCACGCTGGTCTTTGATTGGCCGCTGGAAGAAGGCCAGGCACTGGCCGCTGCTAAGGCAACCTGCTTTGCCGTGCTTCAAGGTAAGGCCGAGCCGGAAAGCGCCCGTGAGGCGTTTATAGCCGCCGCTGCTGAGGCCGACCGTAGCGTTCGCATCTCTCGGGGCTATCCGAAAAATCGGCAGTAGTTCGGTACGTTAGCGGACAGAAACATTCCGGCGTAGTCGCTGTTAGACATACGGGACGCCAATCCGAGTGCCCTTCGGCGGCGTTTCTCCTTGTAATGGAATGACGAAGCAAGGCCCGCTCAAATCTCCTGAGCGGGTCTTCGCTATTGTATGAGCATCGATTTCATTCTGATCTTGGCGGTTGTACTGGCCATGCTGGCTTGGGCGGCGTGGGCCTAGCGGAAGCAACCAGCTCTCCGTATTAGCCTTATGTTAACCGTGATGCGGCATCGTCATCGGGTGCCGAGATGTTACCCGTAGTCGGCGCTTGTTACACGAAAAGCCCGCTGTCATCCATCCGGCGGGCTTTTTGTTGCGCCGATGAAAAATGCCCGACCATTGCTGATCGGGCAGAAGTTAGCGGTACGTTTGGCTGCACCACGCCTCACTATTATTGCCGTTTCTCTTCGGGATCAACATCGGCTGCTTACCACCAATTTTTACGTTCGCCGTACTTCTTGCCGATCCGCTTCGCATATGGTGCTTTCGGTTTCGGCTGTGCTGGTTTTGGCAATGGCTGTGGAGCTTGCTCGACGGGTACGAACACTGTGCGCGTGCCGATTGTGACCTTCGTGTAAGTGGTCATGCTGTGCCTCCATAAGCGCGGATCACTCTCGCGCCAGCCCATACTGCTTTGCGCTCGTCGTGCCACACATCTACCCTGCTGCGGTCGTTCAGGAACGCTTCGAATTGGTCGTGATGTTCCAGAACCTCGGCGGGATATCGCGCTTTGAAATCATATGCGACGATTGCTCGACGTGCGAGATGCTGCTCTTCTTCGAGATAGAACTCGACTTCCGAATCAGTGACCGGAAGCTCTTTGCCGGGAAATGTCTTGGCGAACTCGCGAAGCAGACGCTTCTTCCTGTTCTCGAATATCGACTCCTTTTTCATGCCAACACCGCCCCTGTCTCTGCTTCAACGAACACAAGCGAGCCGCAACCCGCCAGTTTGTGTCCCTTGCTGAGCAGATCGATCAGCGTGGGCAAATGCTTCAACTGACCTTCCGTGAAATCGAAACCCTTCTTCACCTTGTCGCTGACCATCCCATCGATGAATTCCTGCCACGACTGCCTGGAGCCATCACGAGGACGCACCGGAGCTTTGCCGCTCATGATCACAGCATCGGTGGGGCTGGCGATGTAAATGCGCTGTAGGTCTTCCAGTAGCAGGTTGAGCCAGCGGCGATCACCACGGCTGAAATCCAGATATGGAATGTTGCTGTTCTGAAATCGCTTGGTGAACTCGATTTGGATCGGACCCGCTGACTGCTTTAGTTCGGCAATTGGATCGAGACGTTTTGGTGTTGTCGGTCCCTTTTCGAGTGGTGTTGGATTCTCTTCCTCGTCCAGTCCCATAAAAATGTTGATATTGTAGACTTTCACTATGGTTTCCTTACTTCAAATTCGTGATGAAATCTGCGACCTTCTCTAGCAGTGACTTGTCATCGTGCTTGCAGTTGCGCGGGACTGCATTAAGGATTGTGTCGTGTTCTTCGCCATGGGCCATCAGTTCGCGAATACGCTGCCAACGTTTTAGCTGGGCCTGTCTCATATTCTCGACTGCCTGTTCGCTGAACTTGTGGCCCTTCTTCGTACCCATCACTTGCTCTCCTTCTTGAGACCAAGATTCAGAATGCGTGCTGTCTCGTCAGCACTGATCCGTTTGCTTACTACCTCGCGCACGGCGTGTTTCAGGTTCGTAAGAAGGTCCATAGGATAGAATGTGAGCGACATCGGTTCCGTCGAGCCGTATGGCTGCGGCATCATCACGGCATGGTAAGCGGTGATGGCCTTGTCGAGTGACTGAATCGCGCTGTTGATGTCTGCGACCAGCTTCGTATTGTCTTTCATGGGAGTTATCTCCTTCTTGTGTTTTGTCTTCGCTTGTATTTAATCCGACTGCTACCTTTGAGGCGGGAAACGGCTCCGAAACGACCGTTCTCCAACCCGCTCAGTTGAAATCCTTCATTGTCTTGATCTTGAACTTCTTCTTCGTCGCAGTGAGGTCCACGTCCAGATGCTGGCGAGCGGGATCGCGGTAGATGCCTTTCTTGAAAATCGGGCTACCCGGTGTCCGGTTGAATTCTAAATCCAACACCAGCTCAAAGCGTGACGCGCCGTAGAAGAAGATCACGGTCGGGGCTTGGTTCTTCACCTGGAACATGATGCCAGCGCCGTAGCCGACGATCTCGCTACTGCCGTCATCCATGATTAGTTCCTTCAGCACGGCCAGCTTCGGCGGGATTTCCCACGCAACGAGCATTTCCGAATACCGATTGAACTCCGCCTTGAAACCGAGGTACCAAGCATGGTTCTCGACTTCCATTTCCTTGAGGCGCTTGTTGATGTCGCGGCTGCGGTTATAGAAATCGAGCATGAAAACGTCGGCTTCTTTTGCCGACGTGGTCGGCTCGGCACGGATCATCAGCTTTGCGCGGTGGACCGTCGATTTCTTGCCCCTGCCCGTATTATCGAACAAGTCGGTCTTGATCTCGTAGAAATCGACGTGCTGCCCGGCGGGGTCATCCTGGGGGTCCATCTCCGCGCAGCCATTAGTGACTTCGTCTTGTCGTGTGGATGAGCAGAGCGAATTCACGCGGGCTTCACTCGCCGTCGTTGGGTGCGACCGAGCATCCGCGCGGGCCTTCTCTCCCGATTGCAGGTCGGAAGAAACTACTTCGCTAGATGCGTTGTCAGCGCCATCAGGCGCGCATCTATTAAGTAACTTCTCTCTACTTCTAATACTTAATGAATGCGCGCCTTGGCCCGAAAAAAAGTCATTGCCGCGCTCGCTCTTAATAGATGCGCGCTCAGTCATTGCCCAATCGAGGATGACAGGGTTGATTTCATTTGCGTGGGTTTTCGCCTTCTCCAATGTGTTGCGCTTGATCTGCGCTAGGATATTGGCTGCGGTAAGTTTTCCAGACATTACAGAATTCCTTTCTTGATACGAAAAAGTCCCGCTTGGGTCTGGAAACAAGCGGGACCGTTTCAACTGATCATCAAGAAAAGAATGCGTTGGTCTTGCACGAAGTTATTGTAATGACTTCGTTTTCCAGACCAAGCATCACATCCTATTTATAAGCGATGCCTGTTTTGAGAGCCAAAATTAAAATCTGCTACATGAGCAAATAAAGATATTGCGGTTTTCGAGCCGGGTTCATTATCCTCCCTGCCCTAGCCGGACAATATGCCCGCCAGCGCGTCATAGAGCGTCACTGGCTGCGACGGCTGAACCTGCGACAGGCAGACGACATCATCGCCATGTTGGTCGCTACAGGTGAGAAATATTTCAAAGAAACGCCAGTTTCCGATGGCGATCCGATCTACCGGCAAATCGAACTGATCATCAACAAGCCCGACAATACCGACTTGATGTTAGATGCAACGGCAAAGGGCAGACCCCGCATTAGAGCCGATCGATCCCCAAATCGCGAGCGCCTTGGGAAAGGACTATGGCGGTCACAACGAAAGCACCATTGCCGCTGGTTATCTCGTCGGCCAACGGATGTATGCCCTAGGCTATGAAAAGATCGGCGCAAAATCGCTTGTCGGATGCATTGCCAAGACGGCGGCCACTTTTCGGAAGAAGAAGGGAAAATGATAGCCCGGACTAGCTGCGCTCAGCTGACGTAAATATCTCCGCAACAACGGAGAACGCTACATGGCCAGGCCAAAGGGCTACAAGATGTCGCCAGAAGAAATCGCAAAGCGGGCAGCGAAGCGAGTACCCAAAAACAAAGAGATAGTCGAATTCACCGAGACGACGAATCTCAGCAAGGCGCAATGGATCGCCGCGCTGACGGCGGATCGTGCCGCTGCGATAGCGTCAACCGCTAAATAGATTTGTGGAAGCACGCCATAGCTTTTACTCCTAAAACGAAGCCCTGCTAGGTTTTCCTTACCTCCCTAGCAGGGCTTTCTGTCCTTTGGAACAAATGCCCAGGATAGGACTTCGACACCATCAGCCTGTAGGAGTTCAAGATGACAAGGTTCTTTTTCGACGTGATCAACGGCCATGGGTTAGAGCGCGACGAGATTGGGATCGAGATGGATCGACCCGATCAAATCCGCCGCGAAGTCTCCCGTATCCTCACCGATATCGCAAAGGAAGAGATGCCGACTGATGACGCAACTCGAATCCGCGTCGCTGTCCGTGATGTCACCGGCAAGCCAGTTTATGAGGGCGAACTGTTCTTTCGAGGAAGCTGGTCGCAGCAGACATGATGCACCTCGACTAAATGTGATAGCTCATCGCGTTAGGGAACTGAATCGATTTAACCGCGTTAGAGGGCCGGGAAACGGGACAACATCTTATGCGTGATAAAATGGATCTAGGTTACGGTGACAGCCGCGCTATCAAGGACGCCTTCTGTTTTGATGAAGGCCGTGCAAGCGCGAAAGTCGGATTGCAGCGGACTGACAATCCTTTTCGGCAGGACAGCGAGCCAGTCAAACACCAGTCATGGCTCGAAGGCTACACTAGCCAAAAGTCCATTAACTAAGCCTGCGTCAGCGCTCGCCCTTTGAAAGCAGTGGCAATACGGCTGCTGCTTTTGCAGGAGCACACGCGTATGACCATAGCAGACCTCTTCCACTACATCGGCGCGATCCGCTTGCTGGCACTCGCATATTGGCTGGTGTTCGGTCCGGTTCTCGCATGGGCATGGCTACGTGTAGCTGACAGCATCTGGTGGCACTGGATCAAACCAAAACGCGTTCGCCGCGAGACCGATGCGGAGTTCGACGGCGTTACCATCGACCTTTAATGTTCCAGCTATGTCAAAGTACACAGACACCGATCTGCAAGACAGTATAATGGGAACATCACCGGCACACGAGATAGTAGGCGCTGGTGCCTGAGAGTCATGTTGCTCCCGCCTGCATAGCCGGGATACCCCATGTTCAAATCACTTCTCACCCATTCGTCGGACGAGCGTCAGGCTCTGAAAGAAATGCTGTCGCGTTATGCGCTTCGCTATCATATCCGTGGCCCCGAACACCGAGCACTGATCGCGCAGACGATCACCGCTTTCGCCGATGATCCCGACCTACTGTTGGGACAGCCGATTGAGAAAGCCGTAGCCGAGACCATGCACCGGCTATACCTGCGAAATTCAGAAATCGCCCAGCGACAAGCCGCATTGGCGCAAAACGCTGCGCAGGCACATTGAAATAGAAAAAGCCCGGCTGCACACCGGGCTCTTCCATTTTGAACCGCGTCACTGACTAGGCTTCGCTGTTCGTAAAGATAACGGCATTACGGACCGTTAGTTCCCTATTTCGGTACGACGATTTCTCGCGCACGCCTTGCCGCTTCGGTCCAAACGCTCAGCGGCTTATCCGTTCGGAAGTGGAGATCGCGTTTAACACGCAATCCATGCGGCCCTGTGAGAAGCTCCAATTCCTCAACACTGACATAGCCGAGTTCAGGCGTGCCGTGGCCGAGATCGCAAAGGCCGAAGCACACGCCATCGGGTTCCATTTCCGTCAGAATCCATGTTGCCGCAGCCCATGGCGTAAACAGTTTTACCACCGGGATATGATCGGCCTCACGTGCTTCCACATTATTGGAGATCAACTTGGCCTTCAATTCGTCGGTAAGCAGTCTCATGCTGCCACCTCAACGCTTGCCATGCCGATGACGACGAGCTTGCAGACGTTTTCGATCATCTTGCGCTCAACGCGCCACTCTGCGACCGTTTTGAAGACTTGATCGAACTGCTTGCCATCAATTCGTCCCCAAACGCGAAATCCAACCATTGCAATATCTCCTTGTTGCGATTGCAACTCTGGATTTAAAGCCGTTGGAGTATCAGGGCGAGCACAGGCTTGAGAGCAGAAAAGAAAAAAGGGCTGTAAAAAAAGCCCCCTAGTTAAAAAACGGGTTGTTGTAAAACGTAGGACATGCTTGCGTGAGGGTTAACGCTTCCTAACGAAGCAAATACTTAAGTTGGCGACGTATAATTACGCCGCCTCCTTGAGCGGATCGTCCGGATCGATGCCGTAATCCTTGAGTTTCCGGTACAATGTCGAGCGACCGATGCCGAGTTTGCGCGCCACCTGGCTCATCTGGCCGCGGTAGAATTTCAGCGCGAAACGGATCAGCTCCTCCTCCACATCGGCCAGTTTGCGCACTTCGCCGGTCTCATCTGTGCTGATGATGACGTTTTCAGCCTGTGGATAAGCTGCGGCAAGCATCGCCTTCGGGTCCGGCTTGCCGGCACGCGGGCCGTTGGCAAAGACCGGAGATTCCGCCAATGCTTCCCTGACAGCCTGGTCGGCAGCGGCCGATGGCGTCGGCATGACGGCAGTCGCGGCAAGTTCTTCGGGACGGAATTCCGGAAGCTGCGCGGCGATCTGCGGGAAATCGGCTTCCGTCAGCTCGTCGCCCTGGGCGAGAACCACCGAACGGAACACGGCGTTTTCCAGCTGGCGGATATTGCCCGGCCAGTCATAGGCGGTCAGCAGCGCCAGGGCGCCGGGGCCGACGGACAGCGTCTTTGCAAGCTTCTGCTCGATCGAGAAACGCTCGGCGAACACGCGGGCAAGATGCGGAATGTCTTCCTTGCGGCGGCGCAACGCCGGAATGGTTATCGGGAAGACGTTGAGGCGATAATAAAGGTCTTCACGGAAGCGGCCGGCGCGCACTTCCTCGATCAGGTCCTTGTTGGTCGCCGAAATCAGCCGGACATTGACCTTCTGGACCTTGGCAGCGCCAACGGTCTCGATTTCGCCCTGCTGCACGGCGCGCAACAGCTTCACCTGGACGTCGAGCGGCAGATCGCCGATCTCGTCGAGGAACAGCGTGCCGCCATCGGCTTCGACGAACTTGCCGGTATGCTTTTCGAGCGCACCGGTGAAGGCACCCTTCTCGTGGCCGAACAGGATGCTCTCGACCAGATTATGCGGAATGGCGCCGCAGTTGACCGTGATGAACGGCTTGCCGGCGCGATCGCCGTTGGACTGGATGGCGCGGGCGATCATTTCCTTGCCGACGCCCGATTCACCTTCGAGCACGACCGGGATGTTGGAATGGGAAGCGCGCTGTGCAAGGTCGATGACCCGCAGCATATCCGGGCTGGCAGACACGATGTCGCCGAAACCGACGGCGCTCGTCCGCTGGCGGCGGCCGGCGCGGGATTTCGATTCCTTCTGGTCGAGCTTCAACGCATTGGAAATCGAGGCGCCGATGCGCTCCGGCGAAACCGGCTTCACGACGAAATCGAAGGCACCGGCACGCATGGCCTGCACGACATACTCGATGCTGCCCTGTCCCGTCTGGACGATGACCGGCGTGTCGATGCCGAGCTCGCGGGCTGCCGCAAGGAAGGTCAAACCGTCCATTTCCGGCATCATCAGATCGAGCACGATGACATTGATGTCGACCGAGGTCTGCTTCAGGAACTCGAGTGCCGCAAGGCCGTTCTCGGCCAGATGCGCGGCATGGCCGTAACGTTCCACGGCGTTCTTCAGAAGACGACGCTGGATCGGATCGTCATCGACAACAAGGATTTGCGCAATCATGCTCGGCTCCCGGCTACGTTCATCGTGCCCCCTTATGGGCTCTTATGCTGCCGGTTGTGCCAGAAAGGCTTGAACATCCCCTTTTGAGAAAGACTTGCATTTTAACGGCCGGCAAGGAAAACAGACGCACCAGATCCAGGAAGGAACAACGCGATGAAGATGTCCCACCCCGCGCTCCCCGAAATTGCCGCCGCAACTGCCGCTGGCGGCGCAGCGCCGGACGCCGGGCTCGGCCTTTTGCCGGTCTGGAAACTTTCCGATCTTTATGCCGCGAAAGACGCTCCGGAATTTGTCGCCGATATGGAAAAGGCCGGCAAGCTGGCCGTCGCCTTCGAGGATAAATGGAAGGGCAAGCTCACTGAGGCTGCAACGAAGACGGGCGCCGGCGGCATCGGCGAGGCGCTCAAGGAATATGAGGCGATGGACGATCTGATCGGCAAGATCGGCTCGTTTGCCGGCCTCACCTATTTCGCCGACACTTCGAGCCCGGCAAATGGCAAGTTCTACGGCGACGTGCAGGCGAAACTGACCGACATGTCGGCACATCTCCTGTTTTTCGCGCTCGAATTGAACCGCGTCGATGACGCCGTGGTGGATGCCTGCATGGATCGCGATCCCGCGGCCGGCCATTATCGCCCCTGGATCGTCGACCTCAGGAAGGACAAGCCCTTCCAGCTCGACGACAAGCTGGAACAGCTCTTCCTCGAAAAATCGATGACCTCGGCCGCCGCCTTCAATCGCCTGTTCGATGAGACGATGGCGGAACTGCGCTTCGAGATCGACGGCGAGAAGCTGCCGATGGAAGTGGCGCTCAACATGCTGCAGGAACCGGAGCCGGAAACCCGCGCCAAGGCGGCTGCGGCACTCTCCAAGACCTTCGGTGAAAACCTCCGCGTCTTCACCTTGATCACCAATACGCTCGCCAAGGACAAGGAAATCTCCGACCGTTGGCGCGGCTTCGAGGACATCGCCGATAGCCGCCATCTGGCAAACCGTGTCGAGCGCGAGGTGGTCGATGCACTGGCGGAAGCCGTCGCCCAGGCCTATCCGCGCCTGTCCCATCGCTATTACGCGATGAAGGCCAAATGGCTCGGAATGGAACAGCTGAACTTCTGGGACCGCAACGCACCACTGCCGGAAACCCCGAATGCGCTCATCCCCTGGACCGACGCCAAGGCCACCGTTCTCGACGCCTATCGCGGCTTTGCCCCGGAGATGGCCGATATCGCCGGCCGCTTCTTCGATGAGGAATGGATCGACGCGCCGGTGCGTCCCGGCAAGGCCCCGGGCGCCTTCGCTCATCCCGTCGTACCCTCGGCCCATCCCTATGTTCTGGTCAACTACATGGGCAAGCCGCGCGACGTGATGACGCTTGCCCATGAACTCGGCCACGGCGTGCATCAGGTTCTGGCCGGCGGCCAGGGCGCGCTGATGTGCCAGACGCCGCTCACCTTGGCCGAAACGGCTTCCGTGTTCGGCGAAATGCTGACCTTCCGCGCGCTGCTGGAAAAGACCAGGGACAAGCGCGAGCGCAAGGCGATGCTCGCCCAGAAGGTCGAGGACATGATCAACACGGTCGTGCGCCAGATCGCCTTCTACCAGTTCGAGCGAAAGGTCCACGCGGCCCGCAAGGAAGGCGAACTGACCGCCGAACAGATCGGCGAACTCTGGCTCTCCGTCCAGGGCGAAAGCCTCGGGCCGGCAATCAAGATTTCGGAAGGTTACGAGACGTGGTGGACCTATATCCCCCACTTCATCCACTCGCCCTTCTACGTTTATGCCTATGCCTTCGGCGACTGCCTGGTGAACTCGCTTTATGCGGTCTACCAGAACGCGGCTCCGGGCTTCCAGGACAAGTATTTCGATCTCCTCAAGGCCGGCGGGACGAAGCACCATTCGGAACTCTTGAAGCCGTTCGGGCTGGATGCCACCGATCCGTCGTTCTGGTCTAAGGGACTGTCGATGATTGAGGGGCTGATCGATGAGCTGGAGGCTTTGGATCGGGGATAAGGTCTAACGCTCCCATCCTGTTGATCGAAGTTGCCCCTCACCCTACCCCTATCCCCGTTATGACGGGGAGAGGGAACGTGCCCTACTCAGCGCCGAAAGAGGCAGAAGCGGTGCGGCAAATCCCTTCTCCCCAGCGGGGAGAAGGTGCCGGCAGGCGGATGAGGGGGCGACGGGGAGTGACGCCTAATCCTTGGCGTCGTAGGACTTGGCCCCCTCATCCGACCCTTCGGGCCACCTTCTCCCCACTGGGGAGAAGGGAAATCTCGCCCCTTGCGCGCCGCCAAAAACGCTCGCATTGAATGCGAAACATTTGGTTTTAGCCGAGAATGACAAACGCCACCCCCTTTGCCCTCTTCCGAGACGACCCCGCGGCTCAAAGCATGGTCTTCGACCAGCCGCAGGAAATCGTCATCGCCCGAACCGCCGCCGAGATCCTGCCCGCCCTCCGCCGCCTGGAGGAAGCGCGCCTGAACGGAAAATGGCTGGCGGGCTACATTTCCTACGAAGCAGGCTACGTCTTCGAGGACAAGCTCCGCCCGTTGATGGCCGAAGGCCGCGAGACACCCCTCCTCGCCATGGGCATTTTCGACGCCCCAGCCGGCAATGAGCACCCTTTGGCTGCCGCCTACCCCGCCAATGACAGCAACTTCCTCACCGCCCCCCACGCCGGCTGGGATTTCGAGACCTATCGCGAGCGCTTCGAAAAGCTGCATCAGCACCTGCGCAACGGCGACTGCTACCAGGCAAATCTCACCATGCCGATCACCGCCCGCTGGCAGGGCGATCCGCTGCGCGCCTTCTGGTCGCTCACCGCCCGCCAGCCGGTGCGCTACGGCGCCTTCATCGATTTTACCGAGGCAGCCGGCGGCCCGCTGATCCTCTCCCGTTCGCCGGAACTCTTCTTCTCCGTCGATACGGACCGCTTCATCGAAACCCACCCGATGAAGGGCACCGCCGCACGCGGCGCCACGAAAGAAGAGGACGATGCGATCATCGCCGGCATGCTCGCCGACGAAAAGACGCTCGCCGAAAACCGCATGATCGTCGACCTGCTCCGCAACGACATTTCCGTCATCAGCGAGGTCGGCACGCTCTCGGTGCCCAAACTTTTCAAGATCGAGACCTACCCGACCGTCCACCAGATGGTCAGCCATGTGCGGGCGAAGCTCAGACCCGAAATCGGCTTCCCTGAAATCCTCTCCGCCCTTTTCCCCTGCGGTTCGATCACCGGAGCCCCGAAACTATGGGCCATGCAGATCCTCCACCGGCTGGAAGACCAACCGCGCGACGCCTATTGCGGCGCGATCGGCTGGTGCGATCCGGCAGGCCCGATGCGTTTTTCGGTGGCCATCCGCACGATCTCGCTTTTCAACGACGGCAAAGCGGTCTTCAATGCCGGCGGCGGAATCGTCTTCGACTCGGAGGCGCAGGCCGAATATGATGAATGCCTGTTGAAGGCACGCTTTGCAGTAGGCGATCAATGGATTTCTCGCTGATCGAAACGATGCGATGGGAACCCGGCACGGGGTTTCTGCGCCTGGACCAGCACTTGCGCCGGCTGAGCCGGTCGGCAGATGCGCTCGGCTTCCGCCAGCCGCCAGCCGATGTGCAAAAGCAGCTTGCCGCGGCAGTGGCAGAAGGCGAAACGCCGCTCCGCGTCCGCCTCGTCATGACATATCGCGGCAAGGTCGAGATCACCACCACGCCGTTTGCGCCGCTTGCCGCCGATACCGTCTGGAAAATACGGGTCGCCAGGACGGCAATGCCTTCCGATGATCCGAACTGCCGCCACAAGACCTCGCGCCGCGAGCTTTACGAAACCGCCCGCGCCGAATTCACGCCTGACGAAGCCGACGAGGTCCTGCTGCTCAACGAGCGCGGCGAGGTCTGCGAAGGCACGATCACCAATGTTTTCGTCGAACAACCTGATGGCTCACTGGCAACACCGGCGATCTCCAGCGGCCTGCTCCCCGGCATCCTGCGCGCCGACCTGATCCGCGAGGGCCGCGCAAAAAGCCATGTCCTGAAGCCCACCGACCTCGAAGGCCGCCGCTTCTTCGTCGGCAACTCCCTGCGCGGCCTGATCGCCGCCGAACTCATCGGCGAAATCGCCCGCGCGGAAAAACCGATCGAAGCCCCCCGCCCGGCAGCCCGCGCCAAGACCGCAAAGGCCGGCCGGTGACGGCCGCGCCACAGGACCTCGTCGATCACCTGCTTGTGCTGGAGAAAGCGCTGCAAACCCGTGAGGTCCGCAGCTCAGCAGAAAAGATCGGCGAACTCCTGTCGCCGGATTTTCGCGAATTCGGCCGCTCCGGCCTCGCCTATACGTTCGAAGACATCATCACTCGCCTCGTCGCAGAGGCCGGTTTGAACAATACGGATATTGCTGATTTCAGCGTGTCGGTGATTGCGGAGAATGTCGCACTTGCCGTCTATCGTGGCATCCGCACCGAAGAGGACGGCAGCCGTCAGTTCACCAACCGCAGTTCCCTCTGGCGTCTTGATGCGGATGGCAAATGGCGGATGGTGTTTCACCAGGGCACTGCCACGGCGTAAGCGCCACCCCCTTTACCTCGGCAATGCGGCGTGGGCCGCCAGTCCCTCTGCATCGAGTACCGCAATCAGATCATCGACAAAAACGCTGTTCGGCAACACGAAGAAGATTAGGAGGCCGTCCGGGGCGTTGGTCCAGTTATCGGCTGCCGCCAGCATAAGGATGGGCCACTCCTTCGGCGGGTAGGTTTCAAGTCCACGCGACAGCGCCGCTTTGAGCCTTTCTGCGCCCTCGGCTTCCATCATGGTTTCGTAGTTCAGGCTGCTATCCGGCTCGCGGAAAAACAGGTTGGGTGACGTGATCTTGATAGACCGCGCCTAAAGCGCGTGAGACATCGGATAGTGTTTGAGGTTTTCCAGATCGCAGCCCCGGCTCATTGGAGATGCGACTGCCGCCGCCATGCCGCACCCCAGGAAAATGATGACCCAGAAAATGAGCCAGTATGCCCGATAGGCGAGATCTCTTTGATCGCCATCGGTTTCGCTCGCCTCTTCAAGCCGTAAAATCTGCATCCCATACCCCTGTGCCGCCCGGCGCAAATTTTCCCGACTGCGGTGTTTGTAGGGCTGCAAGGCGATGTTCCAAGTCTTCGCAACGGATTTTTACAAGCAGCGGAAACTGCCGTACAAGAATCGAAGATGACTTTCGCGCCGGACCGACATGAACGACAGACCCCTCGTCCATACGCCCTATGACGGCTCCTCGAAGCCGTTCACGATCGGCCTTATGCAGCTCGATCCGGACTATTGGATCGAACCGGACGAGGATCTTGCCTACCATCTGGCGGAGAAACGCAGGCTGTTTGCCGAACATGGCGAACAGGTTTTTCGCGCCGAACCGGACACGGCAGACGCGCAGCAGGAGATCCTGGATGCACTCTGCGTCTATCTCCCGTCGCATCATCCGGCGGCCTATTGCCGGGATGGAAACATCATGCGGCTGGCGGGCGCTGAACTAGATCTGGCCG
The DNA here is from genome assembly GCF_019430945.1 of Neorhizobium populisoli. Lineage (GTDB taxonomy): Bacteria > Pseudomonadota > Alphaproteobacteria > Rhizobiales > Rhizobiaceae > Neorhizobium > Neorhizobium populisoli. Next base: position 296,125 of record NZ_JAHYCB010000003.1, read on the forward strand.
ACATCTCCATCCCGCCCCTCCTGCGCGCCGGCCTGCTTGTGCAGGACGACCTCGTGATCATGCGCAGGGGCGAAGCCGGCTGGCGCATCGCTGCCGCCTTCCTCGCCTTCCCCTCCTCCTGGTCGCTGTCGGAAAAATTCGGCAAGGTCATGGATGAAGTGCACGCGCCGGTGCCGGATTTCCAGGGCGGTAGCCGCAATGCCGGGCTGATCAACCGCATGTTCGACAACCTTTCGCCGCAGCGTTTCGTCGAGCGCTGGAACTGGTCGGTGAACTGGGGTTACGAACTTTATCGCCCCGCGCCTCAGCCTCGTTCCGAGACCGCACCCATTCCGCCGGAAGGTGCCTATCTCAGGGTCGAACGACAGACGCTACGCAAGATGCCGGTCTCGGGCGACATCCTCTTCACAATCCGCATCTATCTCGATCCGGTCACCGCAATCTCAAGGCAGCCGGATGCGCCAAGGCTTGCCGCATCGCTCGCCGATCAACTGCAAGCGATGAGCGACGCCCAGATCGACTACAAGGGCCTGACGGAAAAGCGCGCCGAGCTTGTCGACCTGCTGCGGCAAATCGCCGGAAATCCGGTCGAGGCGGAATAAACGCATCGCCTTTTTATTGCTGTCACAAGCAGGCCCTTTATTGTAACGCAAATTTATGATCTAGAGCCCGCGAAATCGCGGTTTCAGCATTTCGCTCACTGCCGAAGAAGCGGGGGCAGCGACCTGAACGGTCGCCGATCCAAAGGAGAAAGACATGTCAGACACGAAACATCCGGTATATGCCGAAATCACCGGCCCGATCGTCATGATCGGCTTCGGCTCGATCGGCCGCGGCACGCTGCCGCTCATCGAACGTCACTTCAAGTTCGACAAGAGCCGGATGGTCGTCATCGACCCGCGCGAGATTCCCTCCGACATGGAGATTCTCAAGAAGCATGGCATCCGTCACATCAAGGAATATGTGACCAAGGAGAACTACAAGGATCTCCTGAAACCGCTTCTGACCGAAGGCAAGGGCCAAGGCTTCTGCGTCAACCTGTCGGTCGATACCGGTTCGCTCGACCTGATGAAGATGTGCCGCAAGCTTGACGTCCTCTACATCGACACCGTCGTCGAGCCCTGGCTCGGCTTCTATTTCGACAAGGGTATGAAGAACGCCGACCGCACCAACTATGCGCTGCGCGAAACCCTTCGCAAGGAAAAGGCCAAGAACCCGGGCGGCACGACTGCCGTTTCCACCTGCGGCGCCAACCCGGGCATGGTGTCCTGGTTCGTCAAGCAGGCGCTGGTCAACCTCGCCAATGACACCGGCCTGAAGTTCGACGAGCCGGATCAGCACGACCGCGAAGGCTGGGCGAAGCTGATGAAGAAGCTTGGCGTCAAGGGCGTCCACATTGCCGAGCGCGACACCCAGCTCACCAAGAACCCGAAGCCGCTGAACGTCTTCTGGAATACCTGGTCTGTCGAAGGCTTCATCTCTGAAGGCATGCAGCCGGCCGAACTCGGCTGGGGCACCCATGAAGAATGGATGCCGAAGAATGCCAAGAAGCACAAGAAGGGCTCCAAGGCCGCCATCTATCTGGAACAGCCGGGCGCCAACACCCGTGTGCGCACCTGGTGCCCGACCCCGGGCCCGCAGTATGGCTTCCTCGTCACCCATAACGAGTCCATCTCGATCGCCGACTATTTCACGGTGCGCGACAAGGACGGCGAAGTAACCTTCCGCCCGACCTGCCATTACGCCTATCACCCGGCCAATGACGCAGTCCTCTCGCTGCACGAAATGTTCGGCAATGGCGGCACGCCGCAGCCGGTTCATCACGTTCTCGACGAACACGAGCTGGTCGAAGGTCTCGACGAACTCGGCGTACTGCTCTACGGCCACGAGAAGAACGCCTACTGGTTCGGTTCGCGCCTGTCGCTGGAAGAAACCCGCCGCATCGCGCCTTACCAGAACGCCACCGGCCTGCAGGTCACCTCGGCGGTTCTCGCGGGCATGGTCTATGCGTTGGAAAACCCGAAGGCCGGCATCGTCGAAGCCGACGAGATCGACTACAAGCGCTGCCTCGAAGTGCAGCTGCCCTATCTCGGCCCGGTCGAAGGTCACTACACCGACTGGACCCCGCTCGATGGCCGCCCGGGCCTCTTCCCGGAAGACATCGACACCAAGGACCCATGGCAGTTCAAGAACATCCTCGTCCGCTAATCCGGCGAGCCTCAAAAACGAGCCGCCTGCACCTTCAGGCGGCTTTTTTTGTGCATTGGAAAACCCTCGCCTTTTCAAGGCCACATCTTGCGTTACATAGACGTCAGGCGGCATGGTCTGCCATCAGATCAGGACCGAATCGCGGGAGACCCATGATGAAACTGAAAGCGAGCCTCGTGCTCATCGCTGCAGCCAGCCTGACCGCCTGCGTGTCCTCCCCGCCACCGGACCGGATGCCTCAGCCGTCTGCTCAGCCGCAGGGCGTCGAGGGCAGTTGGGTCGATCCGAACGGCATCGTTTCGCAGTTCCAGGGCGGCACCTTCACCACCCGTTCCAGCGACAGCAACACGCTGCTCGCCTCCGGCAACTATGTCAGCCTGTCGCCGACACTGGTCGAGATCAACATGACGTCACTGGTGCGCAAGACCCAGTCACGCGTAAACTGCTCGCTCGTCACGCCGACGCAGCTCAACTGCACGCAGGATAGCGGCGCCCAGTTCTCGCTCGCCCGCCGCGGCTGAGCCGGAATTGACATTTCGCAAGACTGGAAAACCCCGCGCAAGCGGGGTTTTCGCGTTTGGCGCGCAGATCAAGAGAAATGCAGCACTGTCACATTTCCCTTGAAACGGGCCGGCCATGATGAAAACATGGTCGTATAACGATTGTCACGGTGGGACGTTAGAACAATCCGAAACGCGGCGGCCGATGAGCGAGCCGATAAAACAGGAGAGAGAACAGATGATGAAGAGATTGAGGACCGGCCTGATGGCCGCTTCGGCCCTGGCCCTTTCAAGCGGCGCGGCATTCGCCGATTTCGAACTCAATATCCTGCACATCAACGACTTCCACTCGCGCCTCGAATCCATCAACGCGACGGATTCCACCTGCTCGGCTGAAGATGAAGGCAAGGGCGTCTGCTTCGGCGGCGCCTCCCGCCTGCTGACCGCCATCAACCAGACCCGTGATGCGCTGAAGGCGCAGAACAAGAACGTCATCCTGCTGAACGGCGGCGACAACTTCCAGGGTTCGCTTTTCTACACGACCTACAAGGGTGCTGCCGAAGCCGAAGCGCTGAACGCCATGAAGTTCGACGCCATGACCGTCGGCAACCATGAATTCGACGATAGCGACGACGTTCTCGCCACCTTCCTCGACAAGATCCAGTTCCCGGTCGTCACCGCCAACGTCGTGCCGTCCGCTGCCGCCAAGATCGGCAACCGCATTAAGCCGTTCCTCGTTCTCGACGTCGGTGGCCAGAAGATCGGCATCGTCGGCGCGGTCACCAACGACACCGCCGAAATCGCCAATCCCGGCCCGAACATCACGATCGCCGACGACGTCGCCAAGATCACCGAAGCCGTCCAGGCCGTGAAGGCGCAGGGCGTCAACAAGATCATCGCGCTGACCCATGTCGGTTACCCGCGCGACCTTCAGATGATCGCCAAGATCCCGGATGTCGACGTCGTTGTAGGCGGCCATACCCACACGCTCCTGTCGAACGTTGCCAAGGGCGCCGAAGGTCCCTACCCGACCTGGTCCGACAATCCGGGCGGCTACAAGGTTCCGGTGGTTCAGGCCTACCAGTATTCCAAATATCTCGGCGACATCAAAATCGTCTTCGATGACGCTGGCGTCGTGAAGTCGGCCGATGGCGAGCCGATCCTGATGGACAAGTCGATCACGCCGGACCCGGCCTTCCTTGCCCGCGTCGCCGAGCTGAAGAAGCCGATCGAAGACATGAAGAAGAAGATCGTCGGTGCGTCTGAAGGCGTGATCGACGGCGATCGTCGTGTCTGCCGCGCCAAGGAATGCTCGATGGGCAACCTCGTCGCCGACGCGATGCTCGCCCGCACCAAGGATCAGGGCATCACCATCGCCATCCAGAACGGTGGCGGTCTGCGTGCCTCGATCGATGCCGGCGAAGTCACCCAGGGCGAAGTCGTCAGCGTTCTGCCCTTCCAGAACACGCTCGCAACCTTCCAGCTCACCGGCGCCGACATCATCAAGGCGCTCGAAAACGGCGTCAGCCAGATCGACGACGGCGCCGGCCGCTTCCCGCAGGTCGCTGGCCTGAAGTTCTCCTTCGACAAGGGCAAGCCGGCCAATGCCAAGGTCAGCGACGTGCAAGTCAAGGAAGGCGACAAGTTCGTGCCGATCGATCCGGCCAAGACCTATGGCGTTGCCACCAACAACTTCATGCGCGCCGGCGGTGATGGTTATGCCATCTTCAAGACCGGCGGCAAGAACGCCTATGACTACGGTCCGGACCTCGCCGATGTCACCGCCGAGTTCGTCGCCTCGCATAACCCCTACAAGCCCTATACGGACGGCCGCATCACCGACCTGACGCCGGCAAGCTATACGCCTGCTCCGAAGCCGGCCCCGGCCGCTCCGCCAGCTGCCGCTGCTCCGGCCGCCCCAGCTGCTCCAGCAACCCCGGCTCCGACCGCCGCCGCCCCTGCTGCACCGGCACCGAACAGCATGGCGGCAGCGCCTGCTGCTCCCGCACCGGCTGCCCCCGCGGCACCGGCTCCGTCCATGGCAGCTCCGGCCGCTCCGGCTCAGAACTCCATGGCGGCAAGCCCGGCCAAGCCGGCAGCTCCGGCAGCTCCGGCTCAGAACTCGATGGCACCGGCTCCGAATACGATGGCGCCTGCCGCACCGGCCCAGAACTCCATGGCTGCCGCACCGGCAAAGCCTGCTCCGGCGGCACCTGCCGCTCCGCAGCCCGCCGGCCCGACCAAGTACACGGTCGTCAAGGGTGACTCGCTCTGGGATATCGCCACCAGCAAGCTCGGCTCCGGCGAGCGCTGGACCGAGATCGCCAAGGCGAACAAGCTGCGCCGCCCGAACCATATCGAGATCGGCGACGAACTCGAACTGCCGGCCAAGTAAACGGCTGAACGAAGCCGTTTGACCCGGACCAAGGTTCGGGTCAGCGCCTCCCGCCATGCATTGGGACGATTTGTCCCGATACTCGTTTCGGCCCGGGCTTTCCCGGGCCGATTTTTATTTCTAAGTAATCCGCCAGACCAGGACGCACGTAACGCTCGGCAAGAGCAACTCCCGCGACCGTGGGAACCGGCTTTGTCGCTGGGACCACGCAAACAGAAGACACGGAGCATTTCCGCCCGCCCCTCTGCGATGGAAATGTTCTGGCTTTAACCGAAAGCATCCGAATGACCGTTCATTCCGCCTCCATGCCAGCCGATCATCCGAAAGTGTCTTTCGGCAAGGTCGGCGTGCTGCTCGTCAATCTCGGCACGCCTGATGGCACCGACTATTGGTCGATGCGGCGCTACCTGGCGGAATTCCTCTCCGACAAGCGGGTGATCGAGTGGTCGCGGCTTTACTGGTATCCGATCCTCTACGGCATCGTCTTGAACAAGCGTCCGCAAAAAGTCGGCAAGGCCTATGAGGCGATCTGGAACAAGGAGCGCAACGAAAGTTATCTGCGCACCTATACCCGCAGCCAAGGCGAGCTGATGGCCGAACGCCTGAAGGACCTGCCCAATGTCGTGGTCGACTGGGCGATGCGTTACGGCAAGCCGTCGATCGCCGAACGCATCGATGCGCTGAAGGAAAAAGGCTGCGAGAAGATCGTCCTTTTCCCGCTTTATCCGCAATATGCCGCCTCGACGACCGCTACTGTCAACGACAAGGCATTCGAACACCTGATGAAACTGCGCTGGCAGCCGGCCGTGCGCACCGTGCCGCCCTATCACGACGACCCGGCTTATATCGAAGCGCTCGCCTCCTCCGTCCGCCAGAAGCTTGCGACGCTCGACTGGCAGCCGGAAATGCTGATCGCCTCCTTCCACGGCATCCCGCAATCCTATTTCAAGGCGGGCGACCCCTATTATTGCCACTGCCAGAAAACCGCCCGCCTGCTGAAGGAAGCGCTCGGCCTTACCGACCAGAACTTCATGATCACCTTCCAGTCCCGTTTCGGCCCGGAAGAATGGCTGCAGCCCTATACGGACAAGACGGTCGAGAAGCTGGCCTCGGAAGGTGTCAAGCGCATCGCCGTCATGAACCCCGGCTTTGTCTCTGACTGTCTTGAAACGCTCGAAGAGATTGCCGAGGAAGCCGCCGAAAGCTTCCTGCATCACGGCGGCGAGAAATTTGTCCACATCTCATGCCTCAACGACAGCCAAGACGGCATGACGGTGCTGGAAAAGGTCGTGCGCCGCGAGCTGCAGGGCTGGGCGTAAGGGCACATTGATCTTTTGCCTGGCGTCCAATTGTTTTCAAGCACGATGGGTTGAGGATCTTTGCGGAACAATAATACAATCCATGATTGCATTCATGATTTGAACCGGGGTTCCTCTTCGGCGTAAGCGGCAGAGTTTCCCTATTAAATTTCCAAAGAAAATCGGCAATAGTCCAAAAATTTGATACTATATCCGGATTTTCAGTTGCACCTATTGCAACCAATGCGCGTTTGTGCGCATAAATAAATCAGAACAAATGGAGAACGCAATGTCTGCGGGATCGATTGACAGGCAACGCGGAGAGCGGCTTCACCAGGCGATGATCGCGCGCGATCAGGGAAAGATGATGGCCCTTGCCGCAGCACTGGAAATCTCGCCAGCCGCGGTTTCAAAATGGAGACAGGGGCATGCCATGTCGATCGACCACGCCTGCCGGTTGTCGGATCTTCTGAATGTCTCGCTTGACTGGCTGTTGATGGGCAAGAGCACGTCGGAATGGCCGCAACACCGATTGGACCATATCGAGATCGACCTTGTCGAAAATTTACGAAGTCGACCAGCTCACATAACTCAATTGGTCATCGCAATCGTTTCCGAAATACCGCAATTGAGAACTTACCGGCAGCCCTAAACCCAGAGTAAAACAAAACCCAATAAATCAACCATCAGTTACACACAACGAATGGTCATCATAACCGTAAATTGTCAATATTCGCATGCACAACCTATTAGGTTGCTCCACCCGTCATATACCGAGGAGATTGCAGGCATGTCGAACACTTATTCCCTGACCTTCATCAATGACTCTGAAAACGACTGGAGCTTTTGCTGCTACCAGGAAGACCCCAATATCACCATGCAGGGCGTCATGTCGTTGGCATGGTTCGCCTTTCCGGTCGCCTCTACGACTTCGGTCACCTTCCAGTGGAACATCAACTATCAGTTCGTGTGGAGTCAGATGGGTAAGCTTTCCCCGGGCGTCCTGTTCAAGGCCGGCCAGAAATGGGACGCCGATCTGCAGACTGCAAACAGCGTCGATTTCACCCGCAAATCCAACACTGCCTTTAGTTTCGAAAATCTGACCACAGGGAGTGCTCCCGGCACGCTCTATATCAATCAGGACGGTACCATCCCGTTACACACGGCGGCGATCGGCATCAACATGGGCATCCAGGGCGCCCCCGCCGGTGCCGGCAGCGGCACCTTCGTCGTACCGGCACAGCCGAACATCATTGCAAGCTTCACCCCGCATCCGACCTACTGGGTCACTTTCGGCGATTATGTGGCGGGACAGGTGCTTGATACGCAGCAGATCGGTCAGAAAGAGGAGATCAAATTTCCGGTGAATGTGTACGACATGTGCGCAATCCTCGGACCGGATAATAAGTGGACGACTGCCTCTCTCCAGGAGGTCAATACCGCTTACCTCAAAGCCGGCGGCAGTGAGAAGCTTCCGCATGCCCTGCGCATCAATCCGAAGCTGCTTCGGTAGCCAACCTGCCGGAGCACTAGACGGGGGATGGGAATGGCCGAGGCGAGATCTTTCCGCGCGACATTGATCAACGCAGGCCCTAGCCGCACCTGTATTGCAATCTGGCCGGAGATGCAGAAATCCCCAGACCCATCTCCCGTCGCCTGGTTCAGCGCACTTTTGCTTAGCGAGAGCTTCGCAGCCCTTCAATGGCAGGCGTCCTACGAATACGTCTGGTCGAATACGGGAAAGCTCTTCTCCGACAAGGTCGTCAGCGTCGCTCAGCGCCTCGCGCCAAGCGGCACGGCCCCCGCCGTGCGCCTGGAGCAAAAAGGAACGGGCTACCAGCTCGTTCCCTTTACACCAACGCATGAAATGGCATCGGACAGCATGGTGATCGAAACATCTGCGGATATTCCGTCAGGTGGGTTAACCGTAGGCATCAATATCGAAATCGCCGCCGGGATCGGACAACCCGGCAATGCCGTCTCGGTGATCGAGGCACAGCCAAACCTCAGCTACTCCTGGACCATCGGGGAGACATATTATGCCGGCTACGGAGCGATTTCACCTTCGCAATACGATCCCTCGGCCCTCAAGCTGCAGACGCCTCTCCGTCTTGATTTCGGTAGCACGGGAGAAATCGTCGTCATGCTGGATAGTAGGAACGTCCTGATGCAGCTGGATTCGGCCGAGGCTGCTGAGCTGATCGCATCGGGCCGCTTCGGACTGTGCCCAACATTTTTCGAGCCTATGGCCGACAACTGAAAATATGAACAAATCCATTCCGAGAAAGGATATCATCCATGGCAACGAGAGAAGAGGCCGACCGCACATTGGCGTTTCATGCCGATGCGGTCATGGCAAATCCGAATGTAAGCCTGATAAGCGTCATTCAGGATGAAAACGGCGAGTACGTCATCGAGATCGGCCTGGTCGACTCCGAGCTCGTCGGAGATCCGGCCTCTTCCAGGGCGGGGGATTTTTCGCTTCCCGTAGCACCTGTCGAACTGGCCATCCCTGATGCCTCCGGTGTGTTAACCCGGAGCGCCACCACTATTCCCGTTCGAAAGCGCATCGTCGGGAAAATCCAGGTGCGGAGTTTCACTGGAAAGCTGCGCCCTGCCCTGGGAGGCAACAGTTGCGGACCTGCGGCCGGAAATTGGTCAGGCACGCTCGGCGCTCGAGTCCAGTATAAGGGCAACGCTTGCATCATTTCCAATTGGCACGTCCTTTACGGGGGCGCAGCCAAAGACGGGGACCCCATCCTTCAGCAGGCACGGGGTGATGGCGGAAAACTGGACGACGTGATCGCCCTAAACGTTGTCGGCGTTTTGACCGAACATCTCGATGTTGCGTTAGCAACCATCGGCAAGCCTGCCGACGACTACGTGAAGAAAGGGACCATTTCTTACGGCGACATCACCGGCACCGAAAAGGCGACCGACAAAATGAGCGTCAAAAAATGTGGACGAACCACCGAAGCGACCACCGGCGAGGTGCGCTCCACGAACGCCACGGTCAGGGCCAGCGGCTATCCCGATGGCGATCGCATATTCAAGGACCAGTTGCAGATGACGAAGATGTCCGCGGCAGGAGATTCGGGCTCGATCATACTCAGCGACAAGAACAAGGCTGTTGGGCTGCTCTTCGCAGACGCCATTTCCGACACTTTCGCGAACAAGATCGAGCGAGTGGTGGATGCGCTCGGCGTGAGTTTCTAGTTCACGCGATCGCGAGCTCGCCGTATCCTTTCAAAGAAGCGGGCTCGCGATTTGCCTGCCGCCACATATTCAAATGCTGCGGCCGAACAACCTTGCTTGTGAATGCCTCCTCCCTTGAATAGGATCAGGCCTATCCTGAGATGGAGGAAAAGTTTCATGGATATCAATCTGGGTGGCTTCGATATCTTCGTGATTGTGGTGGTAATCCTCGCGATCCTGCTGCTGTTCGCGCTCGTGAAGACCGTGCCACAAGGTTATTCCTACACCGTTGAACGTTTCGGCCGCTACACGCGCACCCTTCAGCCAGGCCTCAATATCCTGACGCCTTTCATCGAGCGCATCGGCGCGAAGATGAACGTCATGGAACAGGTGCTGAGCATTCCCACCCAGGAAGTCATTACCAAGGACAATGCCAGCGTTTCGGCTGACGCGGTCGCCTTCTATCAGGTGCTCAACCCGGCACAGGCCGCCTACCAGATCTCCAATCTCGAAAACGCCATCCAGAACCTCACCATGACCAATATCCGCTCGGTCATGGGGTCGATGGATCTCGACGAACTGCTGTCCAACCGTGAAGTTATCAACGAGCGGCTGCTGCGCGTCGTCGATCAGGCGGTACACCCCTGGGGTATCAAGGTCACCCGCGTCGAAATCAAGGACATCCAGCCACCTGCAGACCTTGTGGAATCCATGGGCCGGCAGATGAAGGCGGAGCGCGAAAAGCGCGCCCAGGTTCTTGAAGCAGAAGGTTTCCGCAATGCCCAGATCCTGCGCGCCGAAGGCGCCAAGCAGGCAGCGGTGCTGAAGGCCGAAGGCGAGCGGGAGGCAGCCTTCCGCGAGGCCGAGGCCCGCGAACGACTGGCGGAAGCCGAAGCCAAGGCAACGCAGATGGTTTCACAAGCGATCGCCTCCGGCGATGTGCAGGCCATCAACTATTTCGTCGCCCAGAAATATACCGAGGCGCTTGTCGAAATCGGCAAGGCACCGAATTCCAAGATCGTCCTCATGCCGCTCGAGGCCTCGTCGATCATCGGCTCGCTCGGTGGCATCGGCGCAATCGCCAAGGAAGTGTTCGGCGACGGTTCCGGCCAGGTGGTCCAGCCGCGCCCGCCGGCCTCTTCCCGTCCGCCGATGACCTCGCGCAACACGCCGGCAGTCAATCCGTTCAATCCTCCGGCATCCGACGAGACCTGACATGCTGCATGATGCCGTCGTCAACCTTGGACCCTGGAGCTGGTGGATACTCGGCCTCCTCCTTCTGGTCGCCGAACTGCTCGTTCCGGGTGTCTTCCTCATCTGGATCGGCGCGGCAGCGATCGTCGTCGGCGCGCTGTCGCTTGCGCTTTGGGACACCGCTCTCTGGGGCTGGCATATTCAGCTGCTGCTTTTCGCCGTGCTTTCCGTCGTCTTCGCGATATTGGGACGCCGGATCTATGCCGGCCGTGGCCAGACGAGCGACGAGCCGCTTCTCAATCGCCGCGGCGAAAGCCTGATAGGCCGCACCGCGACCTTGCATGAGCCGATAGCCGAAGGCCATGGGCGTATCCGGCTTGACGATACCTGGTGGACTGTCGTGGGCCCGGACTTGCCGTCCGGCACACGAGTGAAGGTCACCGCCGCAAGCGGCCGTGACCTCACCGTCGAAGCAGCCTAAAGCAAGGGCGTCAGGCGACGCCGACGCGCAGCAAATCGTGGAAATGCACAATGCCAACCGGACGTCTCGTCTCATCTATGACGAGAAGAGCCGCAATGCTGTGTTTGTTAAGGATCGCCATCGCAGCGGTCGCCAGGGTATCTTTACCGACGGTCTTCGGATTGCGGGTCATCACATCGTCGACCAGCGTCTGACGAAGATCGAGATCAAGATGTCGCGAGATATCGCCATCGGTAATCACGCCGCACAGGCAGCCGTCATCATCGAGAACACCCACGCAGCCGAACCGCTTGCGCGACAGCTCGTCGATCGCGTCCGGCATCAGCGCGCCCTTGTTCACAAGAGGCATACGCTCGCCACCATGCATCAGGTCGCTCACATGGCTCAGCATAGCACCCAGCTTGCCGCCCGGATGATAGACACGGAAATCGGTTGCAGAAAAACCGCGCGCTTCCAGCAATGCCACTGCGAGCGCATCACCTACGGCGAGCTGCATCAGTGTCGATGTCGTCGGCGCAAGGCCATGCGGGCAGGCTTCCTGCTCTTTCGGGAGAAGCAATACGATATCTGCGGAACGCGCCAACGTGGAAGCGGCTCCCGAGGTAAGGGCAACCAGCGGAATGGAAAAACGTCGCGTGAAGGAAAGGATACCCTGCAGCTCCGCCGTCTCGCCGCCCCAGGAGAGTGCGAGCACCACGTCGCCGCTGGCAATCATGCCAAGATCGCCGTGATTAGCCTCAACGGGATGCACGAAGAATGCCGGAGTGCCGGTGGACGCAAGGCTTGCGGCTATCTTCCTGCCGATATGTCCGCTCTTGCCGACACCTGTGACCACAACCCGACCATCAATGCGGCCGATGATTTCAGCCGCATTACGGAATGCCTCGCCGAGGCCATTCTGAAGCGCTATCTCAAGCGCATTAAGCCCCTGCTTCCCAAAGGCAATTGTCCGCAGAGCGGAATCGACAACGTCATGTTCGACGAGTTGCAAAGCTCTCTTGATCATGCCGAATGGATTAATCCTTTTTAAATGCCAAGTCTACGGGTTTATCGCACCGCACAGAACTTGCATTAGAGTTCCCGCACAGAAACCAAGCGTTGTTATGGTCAGAGCAACACTTGTTGCGCCAAAACAAAGGTTAGCGCCGGCAAAGGATGCTGACCTGTCCGAAACCTTGGACATCCTTGCTGCGCCAGCACAATAAACAGGAGCGGAGGCCCCCGACAAAAGCGCGCATAAGGAACGCAAGGCGAGCGAAAATCACCCAGGCTTCCACTCGCACTCAAGGCGGCGCCGAACCGCACCACCACAGTGGAAGGGTGTCGGAAGTTGCAGAAAAAATTTACCGGTCATTAACCATCACCGCCACTTATCCTGGCGGCCAGCAAGCGCATGAAGCGTTGATTCTTAAAGATATTCGAGAAATCAATGACCAGCATCCTTACCAACTCAGCCGCCGTTTCCGCGCTTCAAACACTCCGGTCGATCAGCACTCAAATGCTGCACACACAACAGCAGGTTTCGACGGGCATGCGGGTCGGCGAAGCGTCGGACAATGCCGCATATTGGTCCATCGCGACGACCATGCGCTCGGACAACGGGGCACTGGCAGCGGTACAGGATGCGCTGGGGCTGGGTGCAGCTCAGGTCGACACTGCATATACAGCCATGGAATCGGCAATCGATGTCGTCCAGGAAATCAAGAACAAGCTGGTCGCAGCGACGGAGCCAGGTGTAGACAAATCAAAAGTCCAAGAAGAAATCACCCAACTCCAAGACCAGCTTAAGAACATCGCGGCCTCCGCCTCGTTCTCCGGCGAAAACTGGCTGCAAGCCGACCTGAGCGGAAAATACGATGCCGTGAAAGGCATCAACTACGCTTCGGATGACATCGCAAAACGGGTCGTCGGCAACTTCACGCGCGACGCCGATGGCAATGTCTCGATCCGCACGATCGATGTCACGCTCAACGAAACCAATGTCCTTTATGACCTTTCGGGCGGCGATGCCGGCATCCTCGACACCGGCCCACCCAATGGTGTGCGCAAGGTTAAAGATACAAACGGTATCGAGCGCTGGTCGCGTATCGATACGGTCAACTTCTATTCCAAGAACGTTGAATGGCGGGAGCTTGAGCCAGGAATTTGGCAGCAGGCCTCCACTGACGGCGTATTTTACGACGGCACCAGGGGCACCTATGTGATGGAGATGGGTGGAGCCTATCTCTTCACAATATTCTCGACGACATCGAATGAATTCGAGATCAATACCAATTCATTTGTTCCCCTCAATGGTACAATCGCTTTGGCGAAAGGCATCTCTGTCTCGGAATTGGATATTACCAAGCTCGACGACTACAAAGGTTACTTCAGCCCCAATTCGATCGGCCTTGGCGACTTTGCCACCGACAAGCAGGTCATGGAGAACTTGATCTATTTTACGGATGGTCAGCTGGAGAAGATGATCTCGGCTGCTTCCAGGCTCGGGTCGATGTCGATGCGCATCGAGCTGCAGGATAACTTCGTTTCCAAACTGTCGAATTCGTTCACCAGCGGCGTCGGCCGGCTGGTTGATGCCGATATGAACGAAGCGTCTACCCGTCTGAAGGCTCTTCAAACACAGCAACAACTGGCGACGCAGTCGCTGACAATCGCCAATAGCGACTCCCAGAACATTCTGACACTCTTCCGTTGATCGCTCTTTCGCCGCGAGCATCGGGATTTTCACAATCCGTTAACCATAAATTTGCTTTTTCCTTAGATAGTTTAAGAAAGCACTCATGCGCGAAGAAACGCATTAAAAAACATACACTTACCCGCAAATCAGCAGTGTATGTCGATAATGCAGAATTTTCCGCTGGGCAGATAATTCCGATCGCGGACCGCATTGATGACGATGAGAACAGCAAAAGGCAGAACGCGCGCGCGGCAGAAGGCTGCGCTTGCACTGTTGCTGGCCTGCTCAGCGCTCACCTCTCCTGTTTCGGCGCAAACACAATCGAACCGTACGGTATTTCCAGCACAAGGCAGCGCCCTTCCCTCCGCGGCGGATGCGACAGCCGTTGGCACGAGCAGCGCACTTCGCGGCACCACGACATCTCAGACCCGCACAGGCCAGCAGGCGGCAACAGACGCCAGCAATTCCCAAGCCCAACCCGATGCGACAGTCGCCACCGGCACCATTCCAGCCAATGGCAACCAGGACGCCGATGTCGAACCGCCGTATGCGGACGATCTCAACCAGCCCACCGAGCAGGATCTGGATCCCGGCACCACGCCGGTTCAGTCCCAGGAATTGCCGCGCGAGCCTGGCGATCCGACCGGCATCCGCGTCGGCAGTTTTCTGCTGCGCCCGTCTATCAGCCAGGGCATCGATACGGAAATCACCCGCTCCAACAGTGCCAAGACCCGACGCGACTATCTCTCGACCGGCATTCGCGGCACGCTTTCCTCCGACTGGTCGCGCCATTCGCTGACCGTCACCGGTGAAGGCACGTTTGAACGCAATATCAGCGGCGGCCAGCAGGGCGAGCGTCCGGAGGCGAATATCAACGCCGATCTGCGGCTCGACCTTTCCAACGATACGATCGCTCATATCACCGGCGGCTACAGCTTCACCCGCGAAGACGATTACGATCCGAACGCAGTCGGCGGCGCGGCAACACAGTCCGGCTTGCATCAGTTCACCACAGGTTCGTCGATCGAGCGCGATTTCGGCAAGGTCCGCGGCCTGGCGGCACTCAACCTGAGGCGATCGGACTATACGGATGCGAAACTGTCCGACGGCTCGACACTGAGCATGAAGGACCGCAACAATACCGGCATCGACGGAAGGCTTCGCCTCGGTTACGAACTCTCGCCGGCAATCATACCCTTCCTGGAAGTTGGAACGGGCCACACATTCTATGACCGCCGTCGCGATTTCTCGGGCTATCAGCGCTCATCGCAGAGCTACGCGGCAAGGACCGGCGTGCAGTTCGACCTTGGTGAAAAACTGCGAGGCGAGGTCGGCACAGGTTACGAGGTGGTCGATTATCAGGACAGCCGCCTGAAATCGATCGGCGCCGTGACCTTCAACGGCAATGCCACCTGGTCTCCAAAACGCGGCACGGATGTCGATCTCGGCCTGCGCACCACCGTGCAGGATTCGACGACACCCCGCCAGAGCGGCTGGGTGGAATACCAGCTCACGGCCGCCGTGGCGCATGAACTGCGCGACAATCTCGTCGCCCGCCTGACCAGCACCGCCACGCTGCGCGATTTTCCGAGCGGTATGAGCGACGAAACCGTCTGGGTCGGCGGCGCCGAGCTCAGCTGGGCGATCAACCGCTATCTCGATCTGACCGGCAACGTGGAATATGAGCGCTCCAGCGGCGGCGGCTCCAATGACCGCATCGTCCGCGCCGGTGTCGGCCTGACGTTGAAGCGATAGACCCCAGCTCGAAATAATTGCGCGAAAAGTAGGCCTGACACAGGTCCAGCGTGCCGCAACCAGGGAATAGTTTTGGAGATTATTACCGGCTCGGCAGCAGGAGGGTCACAGGCCTTCGGAAATCCTTGACTGCCTCAGAATGTATGGCCGCCATTCGGTTTCGCCGATAACCATGATCGGCGGTTCAAATGAAAACCCCTCATAGCCGCGCTAGGAGGGGTTTTCGTGACGTGGTCTCGGCATCCCTCGGCGGGATGCAGAAATGTTACTTCAGCGAAGCGAGCAGCGCCTTCATCGGCTCCTCGATCGCCGGACGGATGTCCGGGCGCTTCAGAGCGAATGCGAGGTTTGCCAGGATGAAGCCATCCTTGGCGCCGCAGTCATAGGTCTCGCCCTTGAACGGATAGGCTGCGAAATCCTGACCCTTGGCAAGCGCCAGCATGCCGTCAGTGAGCTGGATTTCGTTGCCTGCACCGCGTTCCTGGGTTTCCAGGATCTTGAAAATCTCCGGCTGCAAAATGTAGCGGCCATTGATGTAGAGGTTGGAAGGCGCCGTGCCCTTGGCCGGCTTTTCGACCATCTGGGTGATCTTGAAACCTTCGCCGATCGCGTCGCCCACGCCGACGATGCCGTATTTGTGGGCCTGTTCCGGATCGCATTCCTGCACGGCGATGACGTTGCCGCCGCTATGCTCGTAGAGATCGACCATGCCCTTGAGGCAGCCCTTCTCGGCCGACATGATCATATCCGGCAGGAGAACGGCGAACGGTTCGTTGCCGACGATATCGCGGGCGCACCAGACGGCGTGGCCGAGGCCGAGCGGCACCTGCTGGCGGGTAAAGCTCGCCGTGCCGGCCTTCGGCAGGATATGCGAGAGCAGCGTCAGCTCCGCATTCTTGTTGCGCTCGCGCAGCATCTGCTCGAGCTCGAACTGGATGTCGAAATAGTCTTCGATGACGCCCTTGCCGCGGCCGGTCACGAATACGAAGTGTTCGATCCCGGCTTCTGCCGCTTCATCCACCACATACTGGATGACCGGTTTGTCGACGACCGTCAGCATTTCCTTCGGCACCGCCTTGGTCGCGGGCAGGAAGCGCGTGCCCAGACCTGCTACCGGAAAGACTGCCTTACGGATCTTCTGTTGTTGTGCCACTCATGCCTCCTGAAAAGCACATCATTGTGCAAACTGTACGATTCATGGCGTCTAAATACGAAATGCTACGATTTCGCAAAGACTGCCTTTGATCGCGTTTCCATGGTAAAGAATTTGTTGACCCTATTTTGTTATTACATCGTTAAGCCGCATGCCACTCTTGCCGCAAGGCTTGGTTAAAAGAAGAATGGACACGACTGCCGATGAGCACGTTTCGCATCAACCTCCTGCGCGGAGCCTTTCTTTCCCTGGTTGCCGGGCTGACCGCGGCAATGCCGATAGATGCTCGGGCAGACGCCGGTTTCAAGGCATGGGTCGTAAAATTCTATGACACGGCCGCTAAGGCCGGCATTAGCCGCACCACCTATGATCGTGCTTTCGCAGGCATTTCCGAGCCGGATCAGGACGTGCTCGACAAGGCCAATTACCAGCCGGAATTCAAGTCGCGCATCTGGGATTATCTCGATTCCCGCGTGAACCCCTACACGGTGAAGATCGGCCGCGAGATGGCGGCCAAGCATGGTTCGACGCTGAATGCGATCGAGCGCCATTTCGGCGTCGACAAGAATATCCTTCTCGCCATCTGGTCGATGGAATCGAATTATGGCGCAGCGCTTGAGAAGCCGGATCGCCTGCATCACGTGCCGCAGGCGCTTGCAACGCTTGCCTGGGGCGATCCCAAGCGCGCCAAATTCGCCCGCAACCAGCTGATCGCCGCTCTCAAGATCCTGCAGTCCGGTGATATCACGCCGAAACAGCTGACCGGCTCCTGGGCCGGCGCCATGGGCCATACGCAGTTCATCCCGACCAGCTACCTGCTTTACGCGATCGATGCCGACGGCAATGGCAAGCGCGACATCTGGCACTCGGTGCCGGACGCGCTGGCGACCTCCGCCAACCTGCTGGCCAAGAACGGCTGGACTACCGGCAAGACCTGGGGTTACGAAGCCGTATTGCCGGCCGGTGCCGGAAAGCTTGAAGGCCAGACAAAAACGCTCGGTGAGTGGGCGAAGCTCGGTTTCGCACGCCCCAACGGCAAGAATTTTCCGCGCGGCGCCGATCGCGCCACGCTGAAGCTGATGGCTGGCTCCGATGGTCCGGCTTTCCTGATGCTCGCCAACTTCTTCACCATCAAGAAGTACAATGCAGCGGATAGCTACGCGATTGCCGTTGGCCTTCTGGCAGACGAGATCGCCGGCGTCGGCGGCGTGCAGCAGCGCTGGCCGCGGCCGGATGGCACGCTCGACATCAAGGAAAAATTCGAGCTGCAGCACCGTATGAAGGAGCTCGGTTATTACGAGGGCGAGGTCGACGGCAATTTCGGCTCTGGCTCCAAGGCCGCGATTTCCGCCATTCAGAAACGGCTCGGCATGCAGCAGAGCGGGGAGCCTTCGCAGCAGCTTCTCAAAGCTTTGCGTTGACAAGCGGACCCGATGCTCCACATCGTTTCAGACGCCATGGCACAGCATGGAATCCGCATCGAGCCGCTTGGGAGGCATGACGTCTTTGGCTAGATCCTGGCGAAACAGCATATGGATGCGCGTATCTTGCCTTGCCTTTGGATTGGCGGTCGCGATGCCGCTTGCCCCTGTTCCGGCAAGCGCCCAGGAACCTGCCCCGCGCCGTAACCTTCTCGACATGCTGTTCGGCGGACCGCGTTACGAACGGCGTTCTGACAGAAACGACCGGTATGACCGCTACGACCGTGATGAGCCAAACCAGCGGTACGAACGGCGCTATTATCGCGATGGCTCCATAGTCGACGTTCCCTCCCGCCCGCAGCGAAGCCGCCCGGCCGGCACTGGTCGTGCAGCAGTACCACGTCCGCAGGCGCCGGTTACGCCGGCGGTTATCGAGCCCGTCGCCAAACTTGAAAATGCCAAGGATGTGCTGGTGGTCGGCGATTTCATGGCCGGCGGCCTCGGCGGCGAACTAGATACGACCTTTGCGGCCTCGCCGGGGGTAGCAGTCACTGACCGAAGCGACGTTGCCTCGGGTCTGGTGCGCGAAGATCATTTCGACTGGCAAGCGCAGCTTCCGACCATACTGGACGACGTGAAGCCGTCCGTCGTCGTTATCATGATCGGCGCCAACGACCGCCAGCAGATGGATATCGGCAATACGGCTGAAAAATTCCGCACCGATGCGTGGTTCAAGGAATATGAGGCGCGCGTCGCAAAGATCGCCGGTACCGTTTCGGCGCGCAAAATCCCGCTTCTCTGGGTTGGGTTGCCGTCCTTTCAGTCTCCCTCGATGATGGCGGATGCAGTGACGCTGAACGCCATCTATCGCGCCCAAACGGAGAAGGTCGGCGGTGAATTCGTCGATATCTGGGAAGGGTTCGTCGACGAGGACGGCAAGTTCATCACCACCGGTTCGGACGTCAACGGCCAGCAGGTGCGCCTGCGCGGCTCCGACGGCATTATCTTCACCAAGGCCGGCAAGCAGAAGCTTGCCTTCTATGTTGAAAAATTCGTCCGCCGGCATGTGGGCGAAATGGCGAGCCCCGATCTCGTCAAACTCGACGGCACCAACCTGCCGCCGCTCGCCACGCTTCCGAACGCCGCCGGCCAGACGGTTCCGGCAGTGCCGATCAGCCTCTCCGATCCGGAACTCGACGGCGGCAAGGATCTTCTGGGCGCCGCGCCACTGCCGGTCGTTGCGGTGGAAACGCCAAGGGACAAGCTGGTCAAACGCGGCGAACTGGCGCCACCGCCGGCTGGGCGGGTAGATGATTACAAGGTGAAGGTGGCGCAGTAGAGCGGCGCATCGAAACGCCGGCCCTACCTAAGCTAATCAGGCAATTGCGTGCTGAAATTCGGCAGTGCTGCGGACGTCCTTCTTCCCCCTTGCGCGGAAGATGTCAGCGGAGCTGACAGATGGGGGTGGTGCCACGAACCAGACGGTGGAGATTGCTGAACCACCGCATCTGTCGCTAATGGCGACATCTTCCCCGCAAGGGGGAAGATGGGAGTGTGCCGCAACACCCAACATTTTACGAGACTGCCCACTCGCTGGAGAGATGTGCAGCACAGAGGAGGCATCTGACTCAAACGTCAACGATGCCTCTCAAAAATTCACCGCGGCAGAACCGAGCTTCCCATCAGCGCCTCGTCGATCGCCCGCGCAGCCTGTCGGCCTTCGCGGATCGCCCAGACCACCAGCGACTGGCCACGGCGCACGTCGCCTGCCGTCCAGAGCTTGTCGACTGAGGTCTTGTAATCTTTTTCGTTGGCGATGACGTTGGTCGAGCCACGCCGATCTACATTGAGGCTGAGCTTGCCGTCGAGTTCCTTGACCATGCCGTCCATCAGCGGGCCCGAGAAACCGATGGCGATGAAGGCGAGGTCAGCCTTGATGATGAAATCCGTGCCGGCGATCGGCTTGCGGCGCTCATCGACTTCGCAGCAACGCACGCCGGTGAGCTGACCGTCTTCGCCGATGAATTCAAGCGTTGCCACTTGGAATTCGCGCACCGCACCTTCTGCCTGCGAGGACGAAGTGCGCATCTTGGTGGCCCAGAACGGCCAGACGGCAAGCTTGTCTTCCTTTTCCGGCGGCTGTGGGCGGATGTCGAGCTGGGTTACCTTCACGGCACCCTGGCGGAAGGCCGTACCGACGCAGTCGGACGCCGTATCGCCACCGCCGACAACGACGACATGCTTGGCACCCGCCAGGATCGGCTCGGCTGCCCAGGCGACGCTGTCGATGTTCTCGCGACCGATGCGGCGGTTCTGTTGCACGAGGTAAGGCATGGCATCGTAAACGCCGTTGAGATCGGCGCCCGGAATGCCGGCCGGACGCGGGGTTTCCGAACCGCCGCAATAAACGACCGCGTCATGTTCGGCGATCAGCTTTTCAGCCGGGATATCGACACCGATATTGGCGCCGTAATGGAAGGTCACGCCTTCGCCCGTCAACTGCTCGACGCGGCGGTCGATGAAGTTCTTCTCCATCTTGAAGTCCGGAATGCCGTAGCGCAGCAGGCCGCCGGCCTTGGACTCGCGCTCATAGACATGCACTTCGTGGCCGGCGCGGGCAAGCTGCTGCGCCGCCGCCATGCCTGCCGGACCGGAACCGATGACGGCAACCTTCTTGCCCGTCTTCACGGTGGCCGGCTGCGGCACGATGTAACCCAGCTCATAAGCCTTGTCGGCAATTGCTTGCTCGACCGTCTTGATCGCCACCGGCGTGTCTTCGAGATTCAACGTGCAGGCTTCCTCGCAAGGCGCGGGGCAGACGCGGCCGGTGAATTCCGGGAAGTTGTTGGTGGAATGGAGGTTACGGATCGCCTCCTCCCACTTGTTGTTATAGACGAGATCGTTCCAGTCCGGGATCTGGTTATGAACCGGACAGCCGGTCGGACCGTGGCAATAGGGAATGCCACAGTCCATGCAGCGCGCCGCCTGCTTGGTGACTTCCGCATCCGACATCGGAATGGTGAATTCGCGGAAATGGCGGATACGATCCGACGCCGGCTGATACTTCGCCACGCTGCGGTCGATTTCCAGAAAACCCGTTACCTTGCCCATGTCTAAACCTCTACTTTGCCGCTACCGCAGCCAGTTCTCAATCTTCAATCCCGGCACGCGGGAAAACTCTTTCTCGTTGTCCGTCACCAAGACCGCATCCAATGCCAAAGCATGAGCAGCGATCCAGAGGTCGTTCGGACCGATATTATTTCCTTGTCTCAGCGCCAGCCGAATATCGGCATAACGCTGGTCGGTCGGCAGATTGAGCGGCGCCACGTAGAACCGTCGCGTGACAGCAGACACCTTACGCGACAATTCTTCCGACCCGTTCTTCTTGACGCCGTACCAGACCTCACCATGGGTGATGATACTGATGAAGACGTTTTCTTCTCCCACTTCAGCTAACCGCTCGAACACCCTCCCGCGAGGATCACGAACGATGGCTGAAACGATGTTGGTATCAAGCATGAAGCGCATCACAGGTCGATCTCGTGAAGCGGCGCCAGGTCGTCGTCGCTCGCGACAAAATCTTCCCCAGTCCAAGCTTCAGCCTGCCTGAGATAGTCGATCAGCCCAGCTGTGATCGCCGTTCGAACGAGAATCGAACCATCGGGCTGCTTGACCATCACGACCTTGTCGCCATCCAGATCGAACTCTTTCGGTATCCGTACTGCACGACTGCGACCATTTTTGAAGATACTGACGGTAACGCCACCATCCTCTCGAGACTCCCTCAAATGTTCGTTCATCGCACCCTCCGCTACTGTGATATGCCATCAGCATATCACAGCCTCAGAGCCTGTTAAAGTCACTCGGCCGCGATACCCATCCGCATGCGTTCCATCTCGACCAGCGCGCGGCGATATTCGACCGGCATGACCTTGCGGAACTTCGGGCGGAACTCGGTCCAGCGATCAAGGATGTCCTTGGCGCGGGTGGAGCCCGTGTAATGCATGTGGTTGGAGATGAGCTGGTAGAGGCGCTCCTCGTCGTGGCGCGTCATGTCCTCGGAAACGTCGACACGTCCCTTGTGCATGATATCGCCGCCACGATGGTGCAGCTTTTCCAGCATGTCGTCCTCTTCCGGAACCGGCTCGAGTTCGACCATAGCCATGTTGCAGCGCTTGGCGAAATCGCCCTGCTCGTCGAGCACATAGGCGACGCCGCCCGACATGCCGGCCGCGAAGTTGCGGCCCGTTTCGCCGAGCACGACGACGATGCCGCCGGTCATGTATTCGCAGCCGTGGTCGCCCACGCCCTCGACGACCGCAATCGCACCCGAGTTACGCACCGAGAACCGCTCACCGGCCACACCGCGGAAATAGCACTCGCCGGTCGTCGCGCCGTAAAGCACGGTATTGCCGACGATGATGGAGTTCTCAGCGACGAGCTTCGAGTTTTCCGGCGGGCGCACGATGATGCGGCCGCCCGAGAGACCCTTTCCGACATAGTCGTTTCCGTCACCAACCAGATCAAAGGTGATGCCGCGGGCAAGGAAGGCGCCAAACGACTGGCCGGCCGTACCCGTCAACGTCACGTGGATCGTATCGTCCTTCAGACCCTTCTGATTCCAGCGCTTGACGACCGCACCGGAGAGCATCGCACCGGCGGAGCGGTCGACGTTCTTGATCGGCACTTCGATGACCACCGGTTCCTTGCTTTCGATCGCGGCTTGCGCCTTCTCGATCAGCTTGCGGTCGAGAATGTCGTCGATCGGGTGCTTCTGGCGCTCGGTCCAGTAGGTGGCAGCCTTCGGAGCTTCCACCTTGTGGAAGATCTTCGAGAAATTGAGACCCTGGGCCTTCCAGTGCGCCAGCATGTCGTCCTTTTCCAGCATGTCGGAAAGGCCGATGATCTCGTCGAACTTGGTGAAGCCGAGCGATGCCAGGATTTCGCGCACTTCTTCGGCGACGAAGAAGAAGTAGTTGATGACGTGTTCCGGCGTGCCCTTGAAGCGCTTGCGCAGGACCGGATCCTGCGTCGCCACGCCCACCGGACAGGTGTTGAGGTGGCACTTGCGCATCATGATGCAGCCGGCGGCGATGACCGGAGCCGTCGCGAAGCCGAATTCGTCGGCACCGAGCAGCGCGCCGATGATGACGTCACGACCGGTCTTCAGGCCGCCGTCAACCTGCAGGGCAATGCGCGAACGAAGGCCGTTCAGCACCAGCGTCTGCTGGGTTTCGGCAAGGCCGATTTCCCAAGGCGAACCGGCATGCTTCAGCGAGGTGAGCGGCGACGCACCCGTGCCGCCGTCGAAGCCCGCAACCGTGATATGGTCGGCGCGCGCCTTGGCGACACCGGCCGCAACCGTGCCGACGCCGACTTCCGAGACGAGCTTGACGGAAATATCCGAGGTCGGGTTGACGTTCTTCAGGTCGTAGATCAGCTGCGCCAGATCTTCGATCGAGTAGATATCATGGTGCGGCGGCGGGGAGATGAGGCCGACGCCCGGCGTGGAGTGACGGGTCTTGGCGACCGTCGCATCCACCTTGTGACCAGGCAGCTGACCACCTTCGCCGGGCTTGGCACCCTGCGCTACCTTGATCTGCAGCATGTCGGCATTGACCAGATATTCGGTCGTAACGCCGAAGCGGCCGGAGGCAATCTGCTTGATCGCCGACCGCTCGGGGTTCTGCGAACCATCCGGCAGCGGCATGTAGCGGTCGCTCTCTTCGCCGCCCTCGCCGGTGTTCGACTTGCCGCCAATCCGGTTCATGGCGATGGCAAGCGTTGTATGCGCCTCGCGGCTGATCGAGCCGAAAGACATCGCGCCTGTCGAGAAACGCTTGACGATATCGACGGCCGGTTCGACCTCGTCGAGCGAAACCGGCTTGCGGCCGATCTGCTCGGCGCTCTTGATCTTGAACAGGCCGCGAATGGTGTTCATGCGGACCGCCGTCTCATTCACCATCTCGGCGAATTCGCGGTAACGGTCCTGGCTGTTGCCGCGCACCGCATGCTGCAGGGTCGCGACGACATCCGGCGTCCAGGCATGGCTTTCGCCACGCATGCGGTACATGTATTCGCCGCCGATATCGAGCGTCGAAGCCAGAACCGGGTCCTTGCCGAAGGCAGCCTTGTGACGGGTGAAGGTTTCCTCGGCGATCTCGTTGAGGCCGATACCTTCGATTGACGTCGCCGTGCCGAAGAAATACTGGGCGACCAGTTCCGACGACAGGCCGACCGCGTCGAAAATCTGCGCGCCGCAATAAGACTGGTAGGTCGAAATGCCCATCTTGGACATGACCTTCAGAATGCCCTTACCGACCGCCTTGATGTAGCGGTAGACGATTTCGGTGGAATCGACTTCCTTCGGAAACTCGCCGCGCATGTGCATGTCGGTCAGCGTGTCGAAGGCGAGATAGGGGTTGATCGCCTCCGCGCCGAAGCCGGCGAGACAGCAGAAGTGATGGATTTCGCGCGGTTCGCCGGATTCCACAACGAGGCCGACCGAGGTGCGCAGGCCCTTGCGGATCAGGTGGTGATGCACAGCAGCGGTCGCGAGCAGCGCCGGAATAG
Source organism: Neorhizobium populisoli (assembly GCF_019430945.1). Lineage (GTDB taxonomy): Bacteria > Pseudomonadota > Alphaproteobacteria > Rhizobiales > Rhizobiaceae > Neorhizobium > Neorhizobium populisoli. The sequence goes on from NZ_JAHYCB010000003.1 coordinate 320,975, forward strand.
CGATGCGGTCCGGACCGATCTGGCGGTCGGAGAGCACGATGATGTTGTAACCGCCCTTGACCGCAGCCTCTGCGCGCTCGCAGAGACGATCCAGCATTTCCGGCATGCCTTCGGCGCCGCGCTCGATATCGTAGGTGAAGTCGAGCGTCTTGGTGTCAAAATGGTCCTCGACATGGCCGATGGAACGGATCTTTTCGAGATCGCCATTGGTCAGGATCGGCTGGCGCACTTCCATGCGCTTTGCCCGCGCCATGCCCTCATGGTCGAGAATGTTCGGCCGCGGACCGATGAACGACACGAGGCTCATGACGAGCTCTTCGCGGATCGGGTCGATCGGCGGGTTGGTGACCTGCGCAAAATTCTGCTTGAAATAGGTGTAGAGCAGCTTCGACTTTTCCGACATGGCCGAGATCGGCGTATCGGTGCCCATCGAGCCGACAGCTTCCTGACCCGTCGTCGCCATCGGCGACATCAAAATCTTGGTGTCTTCGCTGGTGTAGCCGAAGGCCTGCTGGCGATCGAGCAGCGAGACGTCGCGGCGCAGCGCACGCGGCTCCACCGGCTTCAGGTCCTCGAGAATGATCTGGGTGCGGCCGAGCCATTGCTGGTAGGGATGCTTGGTCGCAAGCTCCGTCTTCAGCTCGTCGTCCGAGATGATCTGGCCCTTGTCCATATCGATCAGCAGCATCTTGCCCGGCTGCAGGCGCCACTTCTTGACGATGCTCTCTTCCGGTACCGGCAGCGTGCCGGCTTCGGAGGCGAGAATGACGCGGTCGTCATCGGTGACGAGATAACGGGCCGGACGCAGGCCGTTACGGTCGAGCGTCGCGCCGATCTGCTTGCCGTCGGTGAAACAGACGGCGGCCGGACCATCCCACGGCTCCATCAGGGCCGCATGGTATTCGTAGAACGCCTTGCGCTCCTTCGACATGGACTGGTTGCCCGCCCACGCTTCCGGGATCAGCATCATTACGGCATGCGCCAGCGAGTAACCGCCGCGCTGGAGGAACTCAAGCGCGTTATCGAAACAGGCCGTATCCGACTGGCCCTCGTAGGAGATCGGCCAGAGCTTGGAAATGTCGTCACCGAAGAGCGGCGAGGAAACCGACGCCTGACGCGCCGCCATCCAGTTGACGTTGCCGCGCAACGTGTTGATTTCACCGTTATGGGCGACCATGCGATATGGGTGCGCCAGCTTCCACGACGGGAAAGTGTTGGTGGAGAAACGCTGATGGACGAGCGCCACCGCCGTCTCGAACCGAGGATCGGCCAGGTCCTTGTAATAAGCGCCGACCTGATAGGCCAGGAACATGCCCTTATAGACGATCGTCGAGGACGACAGCGACACCGGGTAGAAGCCGGTCTCCTGGCCGCCGAACTGGTCGTAGATGCGGTTCGAGATCACCTTGCGGACGAGGAAGAGCTTGCGCTCGAAATCGTGGTTCGTCGCGGCATCGCGGCCAGCGCCGATAAAGACCTGCAGGTGATAAGGCTCGGTAGCAGCGATTTCCGGCGCCTTGGAGAGCGATGAGTTATCGACCGGTACGTCACGGAAGCCGATGAACTGCTGGCCTTCTTCGGCAATCGTCTCGACGATGACCTTCTTGAAATGCTCGATCTGCTCGGCATCGCGCGGCAGGAAGAAGTGACCGACAGCATATTCGCCGGCCTTCGGCAGAGTGACGCCCTGCTTGGCCATCTCCTCGCGGAAGAAACGGTCTGGGATCTGCACCAGAATTCCCGCACCGTCGCCCATCAGCGGATCGGCGCCGACAGCACCGCGATGCGTCAGGTTTTCGAGGATGAACAGGCCGTCCTTGACGATCTGGTGCGACTTCTTGCCCTTCATATGGGCGATGAAGCCGACGCCGCAGGCATCGTGCTCGTTGCGCGGATCATAAAGACCCTGCGCGGCCGGAATGCCGGAGGCAACAAAAGGAACGCTGGCTTTGGTCTCAGCGGAGACCGGGGCGTCAGCGCCTTGCATCTCGGAGATCATCTTCGTCATCGTCATTCCTCCTGTTGGCCGCATCCAGCGCGGGCAAAGTGGCTCTTCAATATCTCTTACGGATGACAACAAGGCCGCCATCCCTCATTCATGCGATGGCGCCGCTCCAGCGTCAGCTGCAGCTCTGCGGCGCAGCATAACCCGGATCGGCACTCAGGTCATCGGGGAAGAGCATCAAACTTGACTCTCAAAGCCCAAAATTAGGACAGCATGTCTGTCCTAATTCCCACTTTCTATCGCACAGTTTAGAAAGCTTAACAAGAGCGAGTTTTGAAAATCCCGAGGCGGGAACGACAGGAGATTGCGAGAAAATTCGTAAGCGCGAAATTTAATTACCGGATGACGCTCACGATATTCAAATGATTGCCGCGAAGATAGGTCCGCGGCGCAGCGCGCGTTTTCGCCCGTTGATTACTTGATCAAAAGCCTTAATGTCCGGCTCGCGTTTTCACACTGCAATCCTTCCAAGGTGTCCTTTCATGTTTTTTGCTTCCGACAACTGGGCCGGCGCCCATCCCGCCATCAATGACCGTCTTTCCAAGGAATCCAACCGCTTCGCGGCAGCCTATGGAAACAGCGATCTCGACAAGGCAGTCGAAGCGCGATTTGCCGAAGTTTTCGAACATGACGTCTCCGTCTTCTTCGTCTCGACCGGCACGGCCGCCAACTCCCTGTCGCTGGCCAGCGTCGCCCGCATCGGCGGCGTCGCGTTTTCCCACTCGGAAGCGCATGTGATCGAAGACGAACTGGGCGCCCCGGACTTCTTCTCGGGCATGCGCATCATCCCGGTCGAAGGCGAAGACGGCAAGATGGACCCGGCCAAGCTGACCGCCAAGATCGCAGGCTTCCCGCAGGACGCGCTGCATCACGGCCGCGCCGCCGCCATCACCATGACCCAGGCGACAGAACTCGGCACCGTCTACAGCCTGGCGGAAACCGCCGCGATCACCAAGATCGCCAAGGATAACGGCCTACCTGTTCATATGGACGGCGCCCGTTTCGCCAATGCCGTCGTCGCACTCGGCGCAACCCCTGCCGAAATGACCTGGAAGAGCGGCGTCGACATCCTTTCCTTCGGCGGCACCAAGAACGGCTGCTGGTGTGCCGAGGCAATCGTCTTCTTCAACAAGGACCTCGCCAAGGACTTCGCCTTCATCCGCAAGCGCGCAGCCCAGCTTTTCTCGAAGACCCGCTTCATCTCCGCCCAGTTCGACGCCTACCTGACCGACGACCTCTGGCTCCGCACGGCAGGCCATGCCAACACCATGGCCGACCGCCTGCGCGCCGGCATCCGCTCGCAGAACAGCGCACGCCTCGCCTGGAACACCACGTCGAACGAGATCTTTGCCGTGCTGAACAAGGCTTCGGCCGAAGCCGCAGAAGCCAAGGGCGCCAAGTTCTACGGCTGGCCGACCCCGCTCAACATGGCGGAACCGGTGAAGGAAGACGAGACGCTGATCCGGTTGGTAACGTCGTTTGCGACGACGGAAGAGGATGTCGATCAGTTCCTGGCAATCTGCAAAGCGGGATGAAGTCCCCGGCTTGCTGCGTCACGATCGATATGGCCCGTTGTCATTGTAACGAGCCATATCGCCTCCTCAAGCAGCAGCGTCGATCTTAAGCTCAGGTATCGCCGCGAGTTGATCCTTAAGCGCCTCGGCTCCGATCTTGAGATCGTAGCTTGCTTGCATGTTCATCCAAAACTGCGGAGACGTCTGAAAGAACTTCGCCAACCTAAGGGCCGTGTCAGGCGTAATGCCATTCTTTTCAGCAATGATGCGTTCGATTCGCGTGCGCGGGACGCCAAGCTTTTTCGCAAGAACATAGGAGGTCATGTTGAGAGGAGACAGATATTCCTCACGCAATATCTCGCCAGGATGAATAGCGGGAAGCAGGGAACCAAGTGCCATTTGAAACCTCCTTGTTTCTAGGGGTGCATTATCAGTCGTGATAGTCGACGATTTCCACATTTTCGGGACCGGCTGGCGTCCAGACGAAACAGACGCGCCACTGGTCATTGATGCGAATAGAGTGCTGGCCTTTTCTGTTTCCCTTCAGAGCCTCCAAACGATTGCCGGGAGGAAGCCGCAGGTCGGACAGTTGGGTAGCGTCATCCAAAAGTGAAAGCTTGCGTTGAGCGGCGCGAACCAAATCTGCCGGGAAGCCTTTTGGTGCGACCCCAAGGGCCACTTTTTCCGTCAAATCCGACCTATGGGAAATGATCATCAAACAGCTCCAAGCATTGGTATCATAGAGAGATACCAATGAAGATCAAGAGGCGGTATCATCGAATGATACCAGATCACCACGAAGACGTAGCTTAAACCACCCGCTGCGGCGCGATCTTCGCCACGATCAAATTCGACAGCGCCTCCACGAGTGCCGCGTCCGCCCCACGCCTCGGCACCAGCACGAATTCCACATCCTCCAGAACCGGCAACCTTTCAGCCGGAATTTCCTTCAGCCCGGTCGGCGCCATACTGCGTGGCTGCACCAGTACGCCCATGCCCGCCCTGGCCGCTGCCGTTAGCCCGCTGAGGCTGCCGCAGGTGCAGACGATTCGCCACGACATCTTTTCCCGGTCGAGCGCTTCCTGCGCCACGCGCCGGGTGATCGACGGTGGTGGAAAAGCAATCAGCGGCAAGGCATCACCGCGCGCCAAGACATGTTCCGGATCCCGCGCCAGCCAGACCAGCGGCTCGCGATACAGCAGCCGCCCATGGGTTTCGCCGAGATGCCGCTTGGCGAGTACGAGATCGAGATCGCCGACATCCTGCATCTGGTAAAGCACGGCCGAAAGCGCCACCGTCAACTCCAGATCGACCAGCGGATAAAGCCGGATGAAGTCTTCCAGGATGGACGTCAGACGGTTTGCCACCACGTCTTCCGAAACCCCGAGCCGCAGCCGACCGCGCAGCCGGCTTTCCCCGAATAGCGAAGCCACCTTGCCGTTGAGATCCAGCATGCCGCGCGCGTATCCCAGCAGCGCCTCGCCCTCCGCCGTCAGCCGCACCTGATGCGTATCGCGAAACACGAGCTGCTTGCCGAGCGATTTTTCCAGCCGCTGGATATGCTGCGTCACGGTCGATTGACCGATGCCCAGTCGCGACGCTGTTTCTGTAAAACTGCCCGTCTGTTGCAGCATGACGAAACTGCTGAGATGCGATAGATTCAACATGCCTATCGGCTTTCGTAATAACTGTTAGTGTTTGCATCCTGCTTCATGATAAGCGAGATGGGAAGCCTCAAATTCGAGGAATCCCGTCCATGAGCCGCTTCCTGCCAGACCGATTCACGGTCCTCCTGATCTGCACCGTCATTCTTGCATCCGTCCTGCCGATTCACGGCATCTATGCGGAATGGTTCGATGTGGCGACCGACATTGCTATTGGCCTCTTGTTCTTCCTGCATGGCGCCCGCCTGTCGCGCGACACGGTCGTTGCCGGCATCCTGCACTGGCGCCTGCACCTGACCATCCTGCTGACGACGTTCGCGATCTTCCCGATTCTCGGGCTGATGATCGGCTTCATTCCGGAAAGTGTGCTGGCCGCCCCGCTTTATATGGGCATTCTCTTCCTCTGCGTGCTGCCGTCCACCGTGCAGTCGTCGATCGCCTTTACTTCCATGGCCGGCGGCAATGTCCCGGCGGCGATCGTTGCAGCGTCTGGATCCAACATCTTCGGCATGTTCCTGACACCTCTGCTGACCGGTCTTCTGCTCTCGACCACCGGCAATGGCGGTTTTTCCTGGGATGCGATGCAGAGCATTCTGCTGCAGCTCCTGCTGCCCTTCGTCGTCGGCCAGATCCTGCAGCCCTGGATCGGCAACTGGATCCGTTCGAAGAAGAAGATCCTCGCCCCGGTCGACCGCGGCTCGATCCTGATGGTCGTTTATCTCGCCTTCTCGGAAGCGGTGATGGAGGGTCTGTGGCATACGTTCTCGGCCACTGATATCGCCGTCGTCATCGTCGTCGACATGGCGCTGCTCGCCGTCGTTCTCTGCATCACCATGTTCGGCGCCCGCCTGCTCGGCTTCAACAAGGAAGACGAGATCACCATAACCTTCTGCGGTTCGAAGAAGTCGCTGGCAAGCGGCGTGCCGATGGCAAATGCCATCTTCGCCAACCAGTCCTCCTCGATCGGCGCGATCGTGTTGCCGCTGATGCTCTTCCACCAGATCCAGTTGATGGCCTGCGCGGTGATCGCCCAGAAATACGCCAATCGGCTGAAGCTGAAGGATACGGCGGCCGCCCAGGCCGCCGCCTGATCCTCAGCGTCCAGTCTTGTTTGCGGAAAGAAGCCGGACAGCCTCGGAGATATGGTCTCTCAGACGCTCCGGCTTTTCTTTTGCATCCGGGTCAAGCCCGCCTCCGAAGGCTCCGGCCGCCGTCCAGGCGGTGGCGAGCGTCATGAGTGACGTCAGCAGGAATGCGGGCGGCAAAGCGCCGTTCAGTTCACCGCGATCTTGAGCGGCCTTGATCTGCTTTATCTTTGCGTCGGCCGCCTCCTGTCGAGCCGGCAGCCCGTCCGGTTTTTGTTCGAGATTGAACCAGGCCATCAGCCGCATGACCTCGGGGTTTGCCATCGCAAAATCAAAAACTTTTGCGGCATAATCGGGCAGGTCATCGGGTGTAAACGGCACCGCTTCATAGGCGCCGGTCAGATTTTTGCTGAGAACTGCGGCAAACAGCCCATCCTTGCTGTCGAAATAAATGTAGATGAGGTTCTTGTTGCAGCCCGCGGTCTTGGCAATCCGGTCCACCCGCGCACCGGCAATGCCATAGGCGGAAAATTCCGCAAGCGCCGCATCCAGTATCTTTTCCCGCGTCGCCTCCGCATTGCGCATCGACAGCCTCCGATTCTTTTTTAAATCCTAGCAATTGACTAAACGGTTAGACAGGTCCATTTTATAACTAACAAGTTAGTTATAAAATGGAGTATAAACATGTTTCGTAAGACCTGGTTCATCACCGGCGCCAACAGCGGTTTCGGCCGTCTGATGGCGGAACAATTGCTGTCACGCGGTGATCGCGTGGCGGCTACGCTTCGAAAAATGGATGCACTCGACGACCTGAAGACCCGATACGGCGACAACCTTTGGCTGGCCGAGCTCGATATGACCGATCTGTCGAGGGTTCGCTCGGTCGTCGATCGCGCATTCACCGAACTCGGATCGATCGACGTGATCGTCAGCAATGCCGGTTACGGCCTGTTCGGTGCGGCGGAAGAACTGACCGACGAACAGGTCGATCACCAACTCGCTACCAATCTGGAAGGCCCTATCCGGCTGATCCGCTCCGCGCTGCCGCATCTGCGCGCCCAGGGTGGCGGGCGGATCATCCAGATTTCCACGTTTGGCGGCCAGGCGACGCTTCCGGGCGGCTCGCTTTACCATGCCGGCAAATGGGGTATCGAAGGTTTCTGCGATGCGGTGGCGCAGGAAGTCGCCCCCTTCGGTATCGACATGACGATTGTCGAGCCGGGCGGTGCCCGAACCAATTTCCGCTTCGGCAGCGCCCGGGTCGGGCCAGCGCTTGAGGCCTATGAAAACACCCCTGCCGGCATGACCCGAAAGATCCTTGCCGACACCTCGCGGCTGCCGATCGGCGATCCGGCAAAGATGGTCGAGTTTATCATCGAAAGCGCCAATCAGCACCCGGCTCCCAGGCGCCTGGTGCTGGGCAGCGATTCCTACATGATGATCGAGCGCGCCCTGTCTGAAAGGCTTGAAGCCATCCGGGCCCAGAAGGAGATCGCGTTTTCTACCGATTTGCCTCCGGGCGTGTGATTAGCGCATACAAAAACGGCCCCTCCCCGGAGACCAGGAAAGGGCCGTTTGCGGCTTGCAGTCTTTGCCAGTCGACGACCCGAAGGGCGCATCGGCTGGCGGGGGAGGATCAGTTGACCTGCTGCGGAGCGATCTGGGCTTCGATCGTCTTCGGCGCAACGGCGTCGGCAGCGATCGAAATGCGGCGAGGCTTCATGGCTTCCGGAATATTCCGGACGAGATCGATGTGAAGTAGGCCGTTCTTCAGCGAAGCGGTCTGGACCTCGACATGATCGGCAAGCTGGAAGCGGCGCTCGAAGGTGCGCTTGGCAATGCCGCGATACAGGAATTCGCTCTTGTCGGCGGATTCGTCTTCGCTCTTTTCACCCTTCACCGTCAGCGCATGGGCCTGGGATTCGATCGAAAGTTCGGTTTCGTCGAAGCCGGCAACGGCCATGGTGATGCGATAGGTGTTCTCGCCGGTCCGCTCGATATTGTAGGGCGGATAGCTGGGAGCCTGGTCGGCAGGATTACGGTTGTCGAGCAGGTTGAAAAGGCGGTCGAAACCGACGGTGGAACGATAGAGCGGCGAAAAATCGACGTGACGCATGGTGTCCTCTCTTGAAGCGACGTTGCGGTTTGGGTGTGGCATTCAGCATCCCGTAATGGCAATGCCGGAGCCGTTCGGCAGGCCCTCATCGGCGCCTGCAGACATGAGATGGTGACGACCTTTCGGCGGTTCAAGCCCTTCGTGAATTCGCGTTTGACGAAGAACCGGACCTTCGGAAACCGGTCGGCAATTGACGGAAATCAAACACTCAGTCACAAATAATTGCTCTTAAAATCGTAGGCAGACTGGATGGGGATCTGCCGCCTACGATCTTGCAACCAGGGGACAAAGCCATGTCTGGCATTCGCAATACCGGGCGGCTCCTCGCCGCCCTCGCTCTGTTTACCGGGACCGGCGCCGGGCCGGCCGCCGCCCATGTCAAATGGTTCGCCCCCTATATCGTCGGCGCCCCGCCGCAACCTATCTCTTCCATGCTCAGCAATGCATGGTTCTGGATCGGGATCGCCCTTGTCCTCGTGTTTTTCCTCGCCACCCGTGTGGTCGAAAAATCGGCGGGCGGCGAAGTGATCCTCAGCGGCCTCGACCGCCTGACCGACCCGCTCTACAATCGGCTGGACGATTTCGTCCGAGTGGTGGTCGGCGCGTTCTTCATCGCCATCTTTGCAGTCGGCGGCGTTTACCTGACGCCGGACCTGAAGACGCCGTCGGAGCTCATCTCCTGGATGCAGCTGCTGATCGCCATGCTGGTCTTCTTCCGCACCACCCAGCCTCTCGCGGGCATCGGTATCGTCCTGCTCTGGCTCCTGGCGCTGCGTGACTACGACATTTTTCATCTGCTCGACTATCTCGCCCTCGGTCTCGGCGTCGCCGTGTATCTAGTGCTGGAAGCTTCGCCCAATGAGAAATGGCGTCAATACCGTTTCCAGGCGTTGCGCTGGGGCGTGGCGATCGCGCTGATGTGGTCGAGCCTTGAGAAATTCGCCTATCCGGACTGGTTCTATCCGCTCGTCGTGGAAAAGCCGTTCCTGACCTTCGGCATGCCGCGCGACGTCTTCATTCCGATGGCGGGCATCGCGGAATTCACCATGGGCTTCGGCCTTCTCTGGACGCCACTGGTCAGGCGCCTGTCGGCGATCGCCCTGTTCGTCATCTTCAATGCGGCGGTCTATCCGTTCGGCCGCGTCGATCTTATCGGTCACGCGCTGATCATGGCCGTCATCGTCTCCATCGCCGCCGACCACACGCGCGACGAACCGCTGATGCCGGCCTTCGAGCGAATGTTCGTCGGCGTTCCGGCAGGAATCGCAGCGGCGCTGGTGATCTTCGTCTCGTCCTATTGGGGTCTGCATATCGCGCTCTACGGTCATGAAGGTGCGGCAGGCCCGGCGATCTACCACACGACGCATGGTCCGGACCCGGATCACCCCCACCCCACCGACGCCGCCGGTCACGCGGAGCCCGGACAGGCCGGTGCCGAACCTCCGCCCAAGCCCTAGCTTCGCCAGGTTATAGCGCTCGGAAAGCCGGCCGCGTTCTTGAACCCCGCGTGAACGGCCGGTTTTGGCTCCGTTCACACGGGCCTTGCTACAAACGCATCATTGGAAGGCAGACTGCCTCTCACGGCTGAAGTTCACTTCGTCCCTTCACTTCAGCCCTTGCTCGCCGGAACCTTGCGGGTCCCCCGATACCGCCGGTTCCGGCTTTTTTCCGCGCACCAACTGTTAGAGCACGTGGTTTCGCAGATGCCGGAAGACCAGATCCGCAGGGTCATGGCGAGCCGCATCCGCATCGCGCAGTGTCCCCATCCGCTCCGCCAACCGGATGGAGCGGACATTGTCTGGATGGATATAACTCACCAATGTTTCCAGGCCGCGAACACGGAAAGCCCAATCACGCAAAGCTATGGCTGCCTCATAGGCAAAGCCTCTGCCCTGGGCCTCCGGATAAACGAACCAGCCCAGCTCCTTTTCAGGAAACAGAGGACCGTGGTTGATACCGACCTGCCCGAGGCAAAGTCCGGTTTCGCGCTCCTCCATCATCAGCGCGCCGTGCCCTATCAGCGGCCACAGGGCCGCGTCGTGGCAGAACATGCCCCAAGCGGCAGTTTCGCCGTGCGGCCCGCCCAGATAGACCGAACGGTCGGAGGCCATCAATTGCGCGTAGCGCGGCCAATCCTTCATTTCCGGCGGACGAAGGATCAGACGATCGGTCTGCAGAACCGGAATGGTCGTCACCTGATCCGCGAGGACCGTGGCACTCATGATGTCTTCCTGTCGTTCTCCATGGGCATCCCGCGCAAGGGCGCCCGGCTTAGTTCGTTACCGGCGGCAATCGCCTTACGCAGCAGCCGCATCAGGTCGTCAGTTTCCTCGGCCGTCAGTCCGCGCACCATCGATTGCTGCGCCGCCTCGACAGCCGGTGTGATCCCCTCGAGTGTCTTCGAACCTTCCGGCGTAATCGTCAGTTCGCGGGCCCGTCGGTCACGGCTGCTTGCCTGACGCTCGATCAGTCCTTTCTGCGCCAGCCGATCCACCACCCCCGTGATCGTCGTGCGGTCGTAGGCGATGAGGCCTGCAAGCGTCACCTGATCGATGCCCGGATTGGCGCTGATCGCAGCGAGAGCCGCATATTGCACCGGCGTCAGGTCGTAACCGGCCGCTTCCGCCTCCGCATGAAACACTGCCACCGCAATCTGCTGGAACCGTCGGGCGAGATGCCCCGGCATATCGTTATTGTCTCTCACCCACATCTCCACATCCGCGGCAACGCTTGACAGTATACTGATAATCAGCATACTGATCAATTATCGCGACGGGCAATTGCTGTACCGTTGCCCACTTTAACCGCGGGTAGCTGCCGGCGTCGATATCCGACACCCAACTTGTCCGCGACGGTCTTGGAGGAGACACGGCATGCAGTTCCATTTCAACGGCTTCCGCACCGGCGATCCGGGCCTTTCCGAACCCTCGGAACAGGCATTGCAGCGGACCGAAACTCTGCCGACCGAAGTCGACGTATTGATCGTCGGCTGCGGCCCTGCTGGCCTCACCCTCGCGGCTCAGCTCGCTGCTTTCCCGGGCATCAAAACCGCGATCGTCGAGCAGAAACCCGGCCCGCTGCAGCTTGGCCAGGCCGATGGCATCGCCTGCCGCACGCTCGAAATGTTCGAAGCATTCGGGTTTGCGGAAAAGGTGCTGAAGGAATCCTACTGGGTCAATGAGACCGCCTTCTGGAAACCCGATGACGCGAACCGCGGCAATATCATCCGCCACGGCCGTATCCAGGATGTCGAGGACGGCCTGTCGGAAATGCCGCATGTCATCCTCAACCAGGCGCGCGTCCACGATTTCTATCTTGAAACCATGCGCCGCTCGCCAAGCCGGCTGGAACCACATTATGCGCGCCGCCTCGCCGATCTTGATGTCGATACGTCGGCAACCGCTGGCGACCATCCCGTCACGGTCAGGCTCGAACGCACCGAGACCGGCCACGAAGGCGAGATCGAGACCGTCAAGGCGCGTTACGTCGTCGGCTGCGACGGCGCCCGCAGCGCCGTCCGCAAATCGCTCGGCCGCGAATTGAAGGGCGATTCCGCCAATCAGGCGTGGGGCGTCATGGATGTGCTGGCCGTGACCGATTTTCCCGACATCCGCCTGAAATGCGTCATCCAGTCGGCGGGCGAAGGCAGTATCGTGCTGATCCCGCGTGAGGGCGGTTATCTTGTCCGCATCTATGTCGAACTCGACAAGCTTGCCGAAAACGAACGCGTCGCGGCCAAGAACATCACCATCGACCGCCTGATTGCCGCCGCCCAGCGCGTACTGCATCCGCATAAATTCGACGTCCGTGAGGTTGCCTGGTGGTCGGTCTACGAGATCGGCCAGCGGCTCTGCGACAAGTTCGACGACGTACCGGAAGATGACGTTGCGACGCGCCTGCCGCATGTCTTCATTGCCGGTGACGCCTGCCACACCCATAGCCCGAAAGCCGGCCAGGGCATGAACGTTTCCATGCAGGATGCCTTCAATCTCGGCTGGAAACTTGCCGCCGTGCTGGAGGGCCGCTCGCCTCCGGAGCTGCTGCACAGCTATTCCGACGAACGTCAGGCGATCGCCAACGAGCTGATCGATTTCGATCGCGAATGGTCGAAAATGCTGAGCGCGCCGTTGAAATCCGCGACCAATCCGGCCGGCATCGATCCGGCGGAGGTGCAGCAATATTTCGTCCGCTCCGGCCGCTATACCGCCGGCACCGCCACCCGCTACAGCCCGTCGAGGCTCACAGGCGAGGCAAATCACCAACATCTCGCCAAAGGTTTTGCGATCGGCGCCCGTTTCCATTCCGCGCCTGTCATCCGCCTCGGGGACGCCAAGCCGATGGAGCTCGGACACGCGGCGAAAGCCGACGGCCGATGGCGGCTTTATGCCTTCGCCGGAGCCGGCGACCGGGCACAGCCGGGGTCACCGCTTGCGGCACTTTGCGATTTTCTGACAAACGCGCCCTCCTCACCTGTGAAGAAATACACGCCTACAGGCGGTGATATCGACGCGATCCTCGATGTCCGCGCCGTCTTCCAGCAGGCGCATCGCGAATTGCAGGTCGAGGCCATGCCGCCTTTGCTTCTTCCCGCCAAGGGCAAGCTCGGCCTTCGCGACTACGAGAAGATGTTCTGCCCCGACCTCAAGGGCGGCAGTGACATCTTCGAGCTGCGCGGTATCGACCGCAGCGAAGGCTGCATGGTCGTGGTTCGTCCCGACCAATATGTTGCGCAGATCCTGCCGCTTGATGCCTATGAAAAGCTGGCGGCATTTTTTGATGGCTTCATGCTGGCAGCCGGCACCAGGAAATAAGTAGCCGGAAACGGTGCAGCAACCTCCTTTTTCCCTTGGGGAAGATTTCGCCAGCGTTGATAGCCTGAATGGCTCGGCAATCTCTGCCGTCGGGTTCGTTGCGCCAACCCGGCTGTCTTCACCCGCTCTTCGAGCCGCCTCTAGGGGAAGAAGGGAGTATGCTGCGACACCACACATTTTCCTTGACGTCATCACCGCTCTGCTGTCGCTTACCTCTATGAGCGAAGCAGCAAATCCCCAAGACGATATCTTCCGTCAGATGCCGAACAATCCGCCGCCCGAGAACTATACGGCGGGGTATTTTACCGGCCACCGTGGCGCAAAGATTCGCTATGGCCTCTTCCGCTCCGAACGTTCGCCGGCGATCGGCACGATCGTACTGATGCAGGGCCGCAACGAATGTATCGAGAAATATTTCGAAACGATCCGCGACCTGAACGCCATGGGCCTCTGGGTCGCGGCCTATGATCTGCGCGGTCAGGGCGGCTCCGACCGGCTGACAAAAAATGCGCGCGCGGGCCATGTACGCCGCTTCTCCGATTACGAAAAGGATCTCGAGATCTTCCTCGAGCACATCGTCCTGCCCGACGCCCGCCTGCCCTTCTTTCTCGTCGGGCATTCGACCGGCGCGCTGATCGCGCTATCGGCCGCTCCACGCCTATCGAACCGCATCAGCCGGATGGCGTTGAATGCCCCTTATGTGGCGCTCTCCGGCCAGGGCGTTCCGGAAGGTCTGATACGCTCGGTCGCCGGCAGCATGGCATGGACGGGGCTTGGCCGCATTCAGCTCGGCAAGGACATGAACCGCCGCGCTTTCGAAGGCAATCCGCTGACTTCGGATGCCGCTCGCTTCAATCGAAACATGGAGCTTGCCGCCGCGCACCCGGAGCTGACGATCGGCCCACCGACCGCCCGTTGGCTGCATGAGACGTTCCGCGCCATGAGCCGCGCCGCGCACCAATCGCATCTGACGAAGATTACCATTCCGACGCTGATCCTCGCGCCAGTGCTGGACGGCATCGTTCCCTACCGAGCGCAGGAGGAACTTTCCCGCAATTTCAGAGCCGGGCAGCTCGTCACCGTCAACGGCGCCCGCCACGAACTTTTCCAGGACCGCGACATCTACCGCGCCCAATTGATAGCCGCGATCGAGGCCTTTATGCCCGGGGAGGACGGTCGTTACGGGCTGTCTGAAACGGCAGCTTGAGCAGGGTTTGAAATTGCCCCTCAACCGCTTGCGGGCCAAGGGACAAACTCACGCATATGCAGCCGTCTTATTACCTTCCGGCCAATAGCTTCATTGCCTCGTCGTAAACAGCCTTGCTGCCTGCAGCGATGATATTACCGCCGTTCTCCGGGCGTCCGCCATCCCAGGTGGTGATGATGCCGCCCGCCTGCTCGATGATCGGGATCAACGCACCGACATCATAGGGCTTCAGGCTGTTTTCGACGACGAGATCGATATGGCCGGCCGCAAGCAGCACATAAGCATAACAATCGCAGCCATAACGGAAGAGCCGCACCTTTTCCTCGACCGAGCGGTATTTGGTAAGGTCCTCGCCGGTGAAGATGTGCGGTGAAGTGGTGAACAGGGTGGCATTGGCAAGACTGCCGCAATCACGCACGGAAATCTGTCGTTCGCCATCCGGTCCGCGATACCAGGACTGCTTACCGTCCGCAAAATAGCGTTCGCCGATGAAGGGCTGGTCCATGATGCCCATCACGGACCGACCGCTGGACTGGAACCCGATCAGCGTGCCCCAGAGGGGCAGGCCGGAAATGAACGCGCGCGTACCGTCAATCGGATCGATCACCCAGATGTTCTCTCGGTCGAGGCCGATATTTTCGTGCTCCTCTCCAAGGATACCGTGATCAGGAAACCTTGCGGTAATGAGCGCACGGATCGCTGATTCCGCCGCCTGATCCCCCTCCGTCACGGGATCGAACCCCCCTTCGACCTTGTTAACGACCGAAAGGCCGGTGCGGAAGCGCGGCAGGGTTTCGGCCTTGGCCGCATCGGCCAACGCATCGAAGAAATCGCGGTCGGGAAGCATGGATGAACCTCTGGTGGGCAGGATGCGCTTTTCTAAAACAGCGGCTCGCTCCTGAAAACCGATTTCGGTTATCCACAGGACGAAAAACAAATTTCAGGCAATGGCTGCTGCAAATTTTATCAAACCCGCAAAAAATGATGAAAATTTAGTCACAAAAAATACATGCTTGACATTTGTGCAATGCAGCACTAAGTTCATCCTACAGTCTTTGACTGTAAATACCCTCCTTGGGTGTTTCCTCCCTAGACTTAGCCGCGCCCACAAGCGCGGTTTTTTTTGCCCGCAATTCGCGAACACCAGCCATCACCTCTGCGAAGAGGTCATCATCCTGTGGATAAGTAGGGATGTTATTCGGCCGCGAGCGCGTTGCTGGAGCCGGAAAAATCGATGACGAATTCCGCCATCTGACGCATGAAAGTCGACAGCGCGGCGGCAATCAGCGGGAATTCGGCACGTTTTTCCAACGTCGCCTCATCCACATAGAGAGAGCGGTTGATCTCGATCTGCAGCGCATGCAGGCCGCGCACCGGCCGGCCATAGTGTTCCGTAATGAAACCGCCCGCATAGGGCTTGTTGCGCACGGCGGCAAAACCCATGCCTTCGAGGAAATGCATGGCGGCCCGCGAAAGTTCGACGGAGGCGCTGGTGCCATAACGGTCGCCAATGATGAAATCCGGCCGGATATCCGAGCCTGAAAGCCGGATATTGCCGGGCATCGAGTGGCAATCGATCAAAATCCCCGTGCCGAAGCGCGCATGCGTGCGGGCGATCAGCTTCCGCAGGCAGGAATGATAGGGTTTATAGATCGTCTCGATCCGGGACATCGCCTCGCCCACCGGCAGTCGGCGGCGATAGATTTCCATATTTTCGGCGACAATCCTCGGAATGGTGCCCAATCCGCCGGCCACCCGCATGGAACCGATATTCACATAGGACGGCAGCGGCCCGTCGAACATGCGCGGATCAAGCTCGTAGGGCTCCCGGTTAACATCAAGATAAGCGCGTGGGAAATGGGCGACGAGAAGCGGCGCACCAAGTTCGGGCGCATCAGCAAACAGCTCGTCGACGAAATGGTCGGCAGAACGCCGGATCGCCAACGCATCGAGACTGGAAGATGCAAGGAATTCAGGAGGATAGATCCGGCCACTATGAGGCGAATTGAATACGAAGGGGATAGTCTGCGTCACGGGCTCCCTCACTTCGAAGTGTTCAAAATCGCCCGCTATGCAATCCATCCTGCCTTTACCATGTCATGAACTTGTTGAAGGGCTCATGTTGCCAGTTGCCCGACGTGAAGTCCATACTATCTATACCCTATCAAACCTTCTTATCCGCCCATTAAACGGATGTTTACCGCGCTTTGGCAGTGTAAGAAGCCTCTAAAACTCTTAAAATTGCATTGGATGACGGTCATCGAGATGATTCAGAAAATCCTTCTCGCCGAAGACGATAACGACATGCGTCGTTTCCTCGTGAAGGCGCTCGAAAAGGCGGGCTACAAGGTCGCGTCCTTCGACAACGGCGCAAGCGCCTACGACCGGCTGCGCGAAGAGCCCTTCTCGCTGCTCCTGACCGACATCGTCATGCCGGAAATGGACGGTATCGAGCTCGCCCGCCGGGCGACCGAACTCGATCCGGACCTCAAGGTCATGTTCATCACAGGCTTTGCGGCCGTCGCGCTGAACTCCGACAGCAAGGCTCCGAAGGACGCCAAGGTTCTGTCGAAGCCGTTCCACCTGCGCGACCTCGTCGACGAAGTGAACAAACTTCTCGCCGCTTGAGGCAAAGCTCGCGCTCGAATCGACCTGAAAAGGGATCGATTCTCGCTGGACAACACAATAAAACAGTATGTTAGACGCGCCGGGCGATTTTCACCGGCGCGTTTTTCATTTCAAATGCCCGGAAATGCGCGCCTTTCAAAAAAGCTTCGCAATTCCTCACAAAACCAGTTGACGACCCGATTACTGTATGGTCTATGCGCCGACATCGGATGGGCGTGTAGCTCAGCGGGAGAGCACTACGTTGACATCGTAGGGGTCACAGGTTCAATCCCTGTCACGCCCACCATCTGATACCTCACAAGGCCCTGTTTTTACGGGGCCTTTTGCTTTTCGTTCAACGGTGCGAACGGGTGGCCCATAGGGCTCTATGGGTTAAGCAAACCTGAGACCGTCCATTGATCTCCTCCGCAATATCCCAACGTCTTCCGAAAAGATCAGAAGACTGATACGAACCAACGTTCTCCGATCAGAAGAGCGAGGGCAGATTGTGGATGATGTAAACGAAGTGTTGCGCCGCCTCAAAAAAGCGAAGGCGCCCCATCGGACTCTCGACATCATGATCGGCTTGTTGGCCGGCTATAGTCGGACTTTCGAGCAGCTACTGCCCGGAGAAACCGAAAAAGTCAGCCCAGTCTTCATCGATAAAAGTGGTCAGCGTACAAAAATGCCCGACTACACCCGCAACCTTGATGAAGCCGTTGCTTTGGCTGAAACACTTATGCCTGGAACACCTGTCGCCTTCACTTGGGAAGGTGAAGTCTATCGGGCTCAGGTCTGGGACGCCCCGCCGGCAGAGGCCCCTGATCTATCCTTGGCAATATGCACTGCTATTTTCGAAGCCTACGCGATGCAGTCGCCCTGAGCGAACGGCTCGAACAAGGGGGCTCTGAGGAGCCATCTAAACATACGACAGCGCAATGCATAGCAGGACGGCGGCGCCATCAGAAGCGTTCCTCCTGCGGCATCCTTAAGAAAACCGCCAATATCCCAGAACGTCATACCCATCCCGATTCGGCCGATTTCTTTTGATAGACCAGCTGCAATCGGACTATAAGAATGACACCACCACCTCTTGGCGAGATGTGCATGCGATATATGAGAGACCATATCCGGATCGTAGCTGCGTTTCTCTTGAGAGAAATGGCAACGCGTTACGGCAATAACCCAGGCGGCTACATCTGGTCGTTTCTCGAGCCGGCGGCTTATATCGCAATAATGAGCGTATTGTTTGGCGCTATTTCCCATGTCCCGCCCATCGGAAGCAGCTATATTCTGTTTTTTGCTACGGGATATCTTGCTTTCCAACTTTACAGAGCGACAGAAACCTATGTCGTTAAGGCTGTCGATGCGAATAGAAGCCTTTTATCATATCCGATCGTTTCGCCTATCGATCCGGTCATCGCACGGTTTTTATTGCAAGCGATTACTTGGATCGTCGTCTCGTCAATCATCCTCGCCGTCTGCCACATAGATGTCCGTCAGGTGACGGAAATCAATTTTGCGCCAATCCTGTTGGCGATGACTTTTGCGTGGACGCTCGCCCTCGGCGTTGGAATGTTAAACAGCGCGTTCTTTTTCTACTCTCCACTTTACGAAAAGCTTTATACGGTCGTCACGCGACCTCTCCTGCTTCTTTCAGGTGTGTTTCACCTTCCGGACGGGCTTCCCACCCCATTCAAAGACTATCTTCTGCTAAACCCCATCTGTCACATCGTTATGCTGTTCAGAAAGGGTTTTTACTCGCAATATCGGGCAGATGGACTGGATATACGGTATCTGACAGAATGGTCGATCTTGCTGCTGGCAGCTGGAACTTTAGCTTTCGCGGCAGCGCTGCCGTACCTCAGAAAGCGCTAGACTCCATAAATTTTAAGATTTGCGTCGGCAATCCGTCTATTTTCTCAGCTGTCCGTACCGAATCATCCGGAATCGCCCTCGTCGGACGACAGGAAATATGCCAAATGCGACTTGCCCACGCTTAGTGGCGTGGATTTTCCCCAATTTTGCCCTGCCTTGAGAAATTCGGCAGGGCTTTTTTGTTTTCGGATGATTTAAGGAAATCGCCACCGCTTGAATGCGGGTGGCTTTGCGGCAGCGTTTTCCAAAATTACATGATGGCCTGACCGGCCATGAGCGCCAGTACCAAAAAGATCAGGAAGACCACCAGGAACAGGAAGAACAGGATTTTGGCGATACCGGCCGTCGCGGCAGAAACGCCCGAGAAGCCGAGGAAGCCGGAAACGATCGAGACGACCAGGAAAATAAGCGCCCATTTCAGCATGGAATTATTCCTTCACGTTGATGGCCGGATAACGTGAAGCAGGGTTCCCGGGTTCCATCGGGAACATGCTGATTAGCGACGAAATCGACTCTGATTTCAGCAGGGTGGAGAAGGCCTACCGGAAGACGTGAGCTTTGCCGGATACACCGATTTTAACGGCATCTCCCGGCAGCAGCATCTCGCGGCTGGGAATATCCAGGCGGAAGGAAAACCCTTCCCCAAGCGCAATGCGGGCATCCGATGTCGGGCCGCAGAAGTTGATTTCGGAAATAGTGCCGGCCGTCCCCTCGCCTTCTGCCACGACGGAAATCTGTTCGGGGCGCAACAGGATATCTGCCCGGCCGCGATAACCTAGATCATCAACCTGCAGAAGGCCGAGCGGGCTTTGCGCGCGTCCATCTGCGATCTCCGCCGGCAGGACGATCGCTTCGCCGAGGAAGGCAGCCGTTGCCGGATCGACGGGCCGCGAATAGACGTCGCGCGGGCTTCCCACCTGCGCGAATTTGCCGGCGCGCATTACCGCCACCTGATCGGCGAAGGCAAGCGCCTCGCCCTGGTCATGGGTGACGAGCAGGGTGGTGATGCCAGCAGCGCTGAGAACATCCGTCACCGCCTTGCGTGTAGCAGCTCTCAGGCCCGTATCCAGCGCCGAGAAGGGCTCGTCGAGCAGCATCAGCCGCGGCTTGCGGGCAAGCGCTCTGGCGAGCGCCACGCGCTGCTGCTGGCCGCCGGAAAGCTGGTCCGGCTTGCGGGCGAGCATGGCACGGTCGAGGCCGACCATGCTCATCAGCTCGGCGGCACTCGCTTCCTTGGCAGCACGGTCTTCGGTCATGCCGAAACCGATATTCTGCAGCACCGTCAGATGCGGGAAGAGGCAACCATCTTGTGCCACGATGCCGATGCCACGCTTATGGGCCGGCACATGTGAAGAGCCGTCGGCCAGCACTTGTCCGTCGAAGGTGATCGTGCCGTTGTCCGGCTGGTCGAAACCGGCAACGAGACGCAGGAGCGTGGTCTTGCCGCAGCCGGAAGGCCCGACGATCGCGGTGCGGCTGCCGGCCGGCACGGAAAGCGTTACGCCGTCGAGTGCTGCAACGGAGCCATAGTTTTTCCGCAGGGAGGTCAGTTGGAGAAGCGTCATCGCCCGGCGATCTTTTTCGATTGATGATGGAGAAGCCATGTCAGCGGCATGGAGAAGACGACCATCAGCACCGCATAGGGCGCGGCACCGGCATAGTCGATCTCGCTGGTCAGCGCCCAGAAAGCCATGGCGAGCGTGCGGGTGCCGTTCGGCGCCAGCATCTGAGTGGCGGTCAGTTCGTTCATGATGCCGAGCGAGGAGAGCGCCACGCCCGCCGCTGCACCCGGCGCGGCAAGTCGCACGGTGGTGGACCACAAAGCATTGCCTGGCGAGCGGCCGAGCGACGCGGCCGTATGCTCCAGCTCCACCGGGACCTGTGCGATACTGGCGCGCAGGCTGACAAGTGCGCGCGGCAGGAACATCACGACATAGGCGAGCACGATGGTCGCGACCGTTTGGTAGAGCGGCAGGATAGCGCGCACCGTGACGGTGACCAGCGCCAGCGCCACGACGACGCCCGGCATGGAGCTTGCAAGATAATAGCAGCCCTCGAGGAAACGGCTGGCACGTGTCGGCCGGCGGATCGAAAGCCAGGCGATCGGCACAGCGGCGGCTGTCGTTGCAAGGCCGCCGATCAGGCAGATGACCAGTGTCTGCCACAGGGCAAGACCGACCTCACTGACGTTCCAGATGCTCCAGCCACCAGCGATCAGCCAACGGGCTATGGTCAGCGCCGGAATGCCGAGCGAAAAGGCGGCCGTGGCAATCGGCAACAGCAGGAGCAGGTATTTCCAGGCGCCGAGTTTGGCGATCTTCACATGGCGGGCAACGCCCGGCCCAAGCCGGGCATACCGCCGGCGCCCACGCAAGCCGGCCTCGATGCCCAGAAGCACGAAGCAGCAGAGCACCAGCACCAAAGCCAACATATAGGCCGCAACGCCGTTATACGTAGATTGAAACTGGTCGATGATCGCCGTGGTGAACGTGTCGAAGCGGATCATCGCGAAGAGACCGTATTCGGCCAACAGATGCAGGCCGATCAGCAGCGCCCCACCGCAGAGCGCCAGCCGCAATTGCGGCAGCACGACGCGGCGGAAGACGGCAAAGGGTGCCAGGCCAAGCGAGGCCGCCTGATCTTCGAGCGCCGGATCGAGCAGCCGAAACGCTGCGGAGATCGGCAGATAAAGAAACGGAAAATAGGCAACGACTGAGATCGCCACGCCCGCGCCGAGGCCGTTGATGGCCGGCCACATGCCGACCCAGGCATAAGAATGCACGAAGGCCGGAACGGCGAGTGGCGCTACCGCCATCCAAGACCAGAAGCGGGCGCCGGGGAGATCGGTGCGCTCCGTCAGCCAGGCAAGTGCCAGCGCAAGAGCAGTGCAGATCGGCACCGTAAAGAGGATCAGCAGAACGGTATTGGTGAGAAGTTCGCCGACGCGGCCGCGAAAAATCAGCTGGATCGCCGTATCCCAGCCCGTCGCCGCAGTTGCCCAGAGCACGAAACCGAGCGGCAAAAGGGCCAGAAGGGCCACCACGACGGCAATCGTCAGCGTCCAGGACGAACCCGCGGGAGAGCGGCGGCGCGGCGCAGTCGAAAACATGGTCTCGGTGGTGGACGTCATTGCAGACCTGAGAAGAATAAGACATCGCAGGTACGCCCTGCGATGTCTCCATGCAATATCTATTGCTGAGTTTTAGAGCAAACTTATCAAAGCAGACTTTTTAGAGGAGTCCGGCAGCGGTCATCATGTCGGTGACCTTGGCATTGTTGAGGGTCGAGGGCTCGACCTTCGGAGCCTGCAGGTCTGCGAGCGGAATGAGCGCCTTGTTGGAGGCTTCGCCCTTGCCGACGGCGTATTCGAACGAGGTGCCGTCGCGCAGAACCTTTTGGCCGCCCTTGCCGGTAACCCACTTCAGGAAAGCCTGGGCCTGTTCCTTGTGCTTCGACGAAGCCAGCACGCCGCCGCCGGAGATCGACACGAATGCGCCCGGATCCTGGTTCTTGAAGTAGTGCAAGAGAACGTTGTTGCTGTTCTCGCCGGTCTTGGCCTGATCGCCAGCCCAGTAGTAGTGATAGATCAGCGCGCCTTCGAACTGACCCGCATTGACGGCCTTCATCGCAGTCGAGTTGCCGCGGATCGAAGTCGAATTTTCCTTCATGGCCTTCAGCCAGGCAGCGGTCGCTTCTTCGCCCTTCAGCTGCAGCAGCGCGCCGACGATGGCCTGGAAATCGGCACCCGACGGAGACGCGGTCCAGCGCCCCTTCCATTCCGGCTTGGCGAGATCGAGCATCGACTTCGGCAGCGTGCCTTCGTTCAGCTTGCGCTTGTCATAGGCAAATACGGTAGAACGGGCGGCGACGCCAACCCAATGACCGTTGCCGGCCTTGAAGCCATCCGGAACCTGATCGAGAGTCGCCTGGTCGACAGGGGCGAAAAGACCCTTGCCGTCGACGAGTGCCATGGCCGGCGAGTTCTCGGTCAGGAATACGTCGGCCGGCGAGTTCGCGCCTTCCTGGACGATCTGGTTGCCGATTTCGAGGTCGGAACCGTTACGGATGGTGACGGCAATGCCGGTCTCTTCCGTAAAGGCCTGCGCCCATTCCTTGGTCAGGCCCTCATGCTGGGCGTTGTAGATGGTGATGCTGTCCTTGACCTGGGCCGAAGCCGGCGAGGAAGCCGCGATGAAGGAAATAGCAAGCGCAACGCCGGCCAGCAGGGAAGAAGTTTTCAAGATCGCCTCCGCGAATGAATATGACGCAGCCCTCTTAGCCAAAGCCGACATTTACGGTCAAGTTTATTTGACGAAAAAGAATAACAAATCCGTGAATTCTTAATTTTTTACAATAGGATACGCGACCGGCAGCAATTTTACTGCGCCACCGGCCGATCAATAATTCAATTGTACTCAGCACGGCCGTCAGGACGGCATTTTGGTAAGACGGCGACCGCTTTCACGGCACTGGATATTGGGGTGAACACGCCAGCGCGAAAAATATTCGGATTTTTTTGCTCACCTTTTCCAGAATCTATGGACGCCACCATTCGATCGGCGCTAAGCGACGGAAAGGGTCGCACATTTGCGACAAGCCGTGGAGGCTCCCATCGCGAGCGAACAGGACATCAGGACGGGACTGAGCCAGTATCTGGCGCGGTTGTGGCGATATGGCGTGATGCTGTCGCATCATCGCGATACCGCCGACGACCTCGTGCAGGCGACCTGTGTCCGCGCGCTGGAACGCTCCGCCCAGTTCGCCGCGGGCTCACGGCTCGACCACTGGCTTTTTGCGATTCTGCATTCCATCTGGCTGAACGAAGTGCGCGCTCGACGGGTTCGCGAAGGCCAGGGCTTTGTCGAGGCCAGCGAGACTCTGACTTTCGACGGCGCCGCCAAAACCGAAACCCATATTCTTGCCGTGCAGATCATGAACCATGTCCACGCACTGCCTGAAGCACAGCGCTCCGCCGTCTTCCTGTGTTATGTTGAAGGCCTTTCCTATCGCGAAGTGGCTGATGTGCTGCAGATCCCGGTCGGAACCGTGATGAGCCGTCTTGCCGCCGCCCGCGCCCGGATTGCCGAGGCAACCAGCGAGCCGAAAACCTCCACCTTTCCCAGCCGGGGGAAAGCACAATGACCAAAACCCCGATGGATGAACTGCTGGTCGCCTATCTCGATGGTGAACTCGACGCTGCCAGACGTGCCGAAGTTGAAGCCGCGGTCTCCGCAGACGCTGGCACGGCCGCGCGCCTTGCCACGCTCAGACAAAGCGATCTGCCCTTTTCCGAAAGCTTCGAGCCGCTGCTCGGGCAGGCGCCGCAACAGAAGCTGGAAGCAATGCTGGCGGCCATCCCCTCCCCGCAGACTACGGTCAGGCCGGCTCGATCCATCAGCCGCCGTGGCTTGATCGCAGCGGCACTCGGCTGCCTCGTCTCCGGCATCGCGCTCGACCGCGCGTTCATTGCCGTCCAAAACCTTGCCTCATCGCGTTCCGCAGACGAGGAAGCAGACTGGCGTGGTGAAGTAGCCGAATATCTGGCGCTCTACACACCGGAAACGTTGCGCAATATGACGATCGAGGAAAGCAAGCGTACCGCCCAGTTGCAGCACGCCAGCCAACGCCTCGGCCTGCAGCTTGACCCTTTCGCGATGAGCCTCGGTGGGCTGGAAATGCGCCGCACGCAAGTTCTGGAATATGACGGCAAACCGCTTGGCCAGATCATGTATCTCGATCCCCAGCACGGTCCTGTCGCGCTCTGTATTATCGCCTCCACCGCCGGCTCGAAAAAAATGCGCACCGAACAGCGCAGCGGCCTCAATCTCGTCTACTGGTCGAGCGATACTCACGCCTTCGTCATGGCGGCACGCAATCCGATCGCGGATTTGCATGCTAGAGCGGAAGAAATCAGATATGAATTGGCTGATCGGAATCAGGTATAATTTCGGCCTAAATTGACTGAACTACATCCGTCGCGGGATATCCCGCAAATCGCACCTAAAATACCCTGATATACAGGCAAAAAGACTAAATTTCGTTTGACTAACCACTCATGTCTACCCAGGTATTAGACAACTGTTGATTGGTGAGGCGATCAGCATGTTACCTTGGAGGAGAGGATGGCAGATAATAACTCCGGGCGAAGGGATGCGATGCTGGTTCGCCTGCGCCGCATCGAGGATGATATCGAGAGGCTGTCCACTCTTGAACAGACCCCGGAACTAGCCACGATCATCGCAGCTCTGATATCGGAAATGGCTGAGCTTGAACTGACAATCGAACAACTTGAAGCTGCAACCTTGGCTCTGCGAGTCAAGGAGGTGCGGGATCTCCGGTACAAGGGCTTCACGCTCGATGAGATAACCGCCAAGCTGGGATACAAACGAAGCTTCGTCGTGCGTCACTGTCAGGACATTCCGGTCGACAGGCGAAGATACCCTAAGAACACGATGGCAAAACCCGAATGGCTGGATATGGCCATGGTTCTCCGCTCGGCCGGACGAAGCTCCCACTCCATTGCCAAGGAACTCAATTTGCCCCTTTCCAAGGTTTATCGAACCCTGGAACGCTTTGCCGCCGATTAAACCTGTATCCAAAGCCTGCTGAGCCCGGTGTGTAAGGCAAGCGCTGTCCCTGTTCCCAAACGAATCAGCTATGCCTCATCCGAACACATCGGGAACACACCCATCGGGACAGGCATGGCCGCAGCCGCTTATCTGGAAAAATTGAACGACGCGCAGCGTCGCGCGGTGGAGCATGGCTCGGACGTGCCGAATGGCGGTCCGGCCGGTCCGCTTCTGGTCATCGCCGGTGCAGGCTCCGGCAAGACCAATACGCTCGCCCACCGCGTCGCGCATCTGATCGTCTCCGGCGCCGATCCCCGCCGCATCCTGCTGATGACCTTTTCCCGCCGCGCGGCCTCCGAAATGGCCCGCCGCGTCGAGCGCATCTGTCGCCAGGTCCTGGGCGAAAAGGCCGGCGTCATGACCGACGCGCTCGCCTGGGCCGGCACGTTCCATGGCATCGGCGCCCGCCTGTTACGCCTGCATGCCGAACAGATCGGCCTCGACCCGGATTTCACCATCCACGACCGGGAAGATTCCGCCGACCTGCTGAACCTCGTGCGCCACGAACTCGGCTTCTCGAAAACCGAAAGCCGCTTTCCCACCAAGGGCACCTGCCTCGCCATCTATTCCCGCGCGGTCAATTCCGAAACGCCGCTCGACGAAGTGCTGAAACTGCATTTCCCCTGGTGCGCCAGCTGGGAAAAGCAACTGCGCGAACTCTTTGCCACCTATGTCGAAGCCAAGCAGACCCAGAATGTCCTCGATTACGACGATCTCCTGCTCTACTGGGCGCAGATGATGAGCGATCCGGTGATCGCCGAGGATGTCGGCGGCCGCTTCGACCATGTGCTGGTCGATGAATATCAGGACACCAACCGGCTGCAATCCTCCGTGCTGATGGCGATGAAGCCGGGCGGCAGAGGCCTGACCGTGGTCGGCGACGATGCGCAGTCGATCTATTCCTTCCGCGCCGCGACGATCCGCAACATCCTCGATTTTCCGACGACCTTCGATCCGCCAGCCAATATCGTCACGCTCGACCGAAACTACCGCTCGACCACGACGATTCTTGCCGCCGCCAACGGCGTGATCGACCTCGCCCGCGAGCGTTTTACCAAGAACCTGTGGACCGATCGCGAATCCGAAGAGCGCCCCCGCCTCGTCGCCGTCAAGGACGAGACGGAGCAGGCAAACTACATCGTCGAGAAGATCCTCGAAAATCGCGAAACCGGCATGACGCTGAAACAGCAGGCCGTGCTGTTCCGCTCGTCGCACCATTCTGGTCCGCTGGAAGTCGAACTCACCCGCCGCAACATTCCATTCGTGAAATTCGGCGGCTTGAAATTCCTCGATAGCGCGCATGTGAAAGACATGCTGGCGGCGCTACGTTTTGCCCAGAACCCGCGCGACCGCGTCGCCGGCTTCCGGCTGATGCAGCTCATCCCCGGCGTCGGCCCGCAGACGGCTGGCAAAATCCTCGACGCCATCGCGACAGATCCCGAGCCGCTCGCAGCATTGCAGGAAATCCCCGCACCGCCGCGCACCGGCGCCGACTGGCCGGCTTTCGTGGAGATGCTCGCAGCCATCCGCCGCGGCGAAGGCTGGCCTTCCGAAATCGGTCTCGCGCGCCAGTGGTATGAACCGCATCTCGCCCGCATCCACGAGGATGCCGAGACCCGCAAGGCTGACCTGCTGCAGCTCGAGCAGATCGCCTCCGGCTATGTGTCGCGCGAACGATTCCTCACCGAGTTGACGCTCGATCCGCCGGATGCGACGAGCGCAGAATCCGGCACGCCGCTGCTCGACGACGATTACCTCATCCTCTCAACCATCCATTCGGCCAAGGGCCAGGAGTGGCGCTCGGTCTTCCTGCTGAACTGTGTCGACGGCTGCATCCCCTCCGATCTCGGTGTCGGCTCGACGGCGGAAATCGAGGAAGAACGCCGGCTTCTCTATGTCGCCATGACGCGCGCCAAGGACTACCTGCATCTTATCACCCCGCAGCGCTTCTTCGTGCATGGTCAGGCGTCGCAGGGCGACCGGCACGTTTATGCGGCCCGCACCCGCTTCATCCCGGCGACGCTGCTGCAGTTCTTCGAAACCGCCGCCTGGCCGGTCGTCGCGCCCATGTCTCCAGCCGAACGCCAGGCCCGCCATCAGGTCCGCATGGATATCACCGCGAAGATGCGCGGCATGTGGCGCTAGCTTGTCCCCTCGCCTGTCGCATTGACGAGGTTTCCGCTGAATGGGAAACACTGGCATTCATTCGGGTGGAGGAGATCGCAGAATGAGCCGCAAGATCGTATTGGTGCAGGGCGCCTGGGGTTCGAGCGCAAGCTGGACGCCGGTGGCCGATATTCTGCGCGGCATGGGCCATCACGTCTTCGTGCCGAGCCTAACGGGACTTGGTGAACGCACCCATCTCCTGTCCGGCTCGATCAATCTCGATACACATATCGCCGACGTGGCGGGCCTCATCGAAGCCGAAGGCCTCGATGAGTTCGACCTCGTCGGCCATTCCTATGGCGGTATGGTCATCACCGGCGTCGCCGACCGTTATGTGGAGCGCATCCGCACGCTGACCTATCTCGATGCTTTCCTGCCCGAGAATGGCCAGTCGGCGCTCGACCTGCTCGGCCCGGAAGTGGCGCTCGCCAATCTTGCCATGGCCGGCGAACTCGGCGGCATCGCCGTCCCGCCGCCGGCTCGCCATGCGACGCGAGTGCCCGAGCATCTGCGCCATTACATGACCAGCCGCTCACCGCATCCGCTGGCCTCGATGATCCAGAAGATCAGGCTCACCGGCGCCTATCTGAAGATTGAAAAACGGCTCTATGTCTCCGCCCCGATCGACCAGTCGGCGATCTTTTCCGGCATCTATGAAAAGGTGAGCGCGGACCCGTCATGGCAGTCGATGACGGTGGAAAGCGGCCATATGCTGCAGCTCGAACTGCCGGAAGAGGTGGCCCGGATCATCCACGACTTCGTGGGATAGTCGCCGATCGGATCGGCGACTGAAAAAGCGGCGACGGAAACATCGCCGCCGCTTTGTCTGTTACTTTACGATCGGCTTGATCGACAGCAGGATGTCGACCAGTTCCTTCTGGTGCTTTTCCTCGTCGCCCTTCGAGCCCCAATAGGTGACGACAAGACCCTTGGTCGGCGTCGTCTGGATGAGGGCGAGGCCGACGCTGACCGGGCCGTCCTTATCCGTGCCGTCCCAGTCGAGCGTCGTCATCTGCATGCCGTTGAACTCCTCGACCGGAGTTTCTTTCAGCGTCTTGGGATCGACGGTCACGCCGGCTTCGCCCAGGAAGTCGATCGCATCGGAAACGACCTTGTCCATCGACTTGAGTTCAGCGGTGTCAGCCGAAAGATAGACTGCACCGTCCTTGGACGTGGCGTCGACGCCGGTATCGGTTTCCTTCGGGCCCCAGCTGTCGGGGATAGTGATGCTGGCGACGGGCTTGTCGCTCGGGAACTTGAGGGTCTTCGCCTGGGCCAGCGCCGGCGCGGCCAGAACGAGCATGGCAATCAGAAGGGCTTTTTTCATCTGGAAATCCTGAAAGGAGTGAACCGCAGATGATTTAATCGGCGGCACAACGGAATTAGCACGCCGCTCTTAAGAATAGATGGAGTGATAATCGGAATGCATGGGATTTTAACACGCGATCAATGCTGTCCGTTTCCGTTATGCCGCTCCAGCAGGTCGATCTGGATTTGCTGCAGCTCCGTCAGCCTTTCCCATTGCTTGGCCATCTGGTGGTCGATCTTCTCGTGCAGCTGGCGGATTTCCAGTTCGGCGCGCAGGTTGATCATGTAATCGTTCTCGGAGCGCAGCCGATCCTTTTCCTCCTGTCGCCGCTGGCTCATCATGATGACGGGCGCCTGCAATGCGGCAAGGCAGGAAAGCACGAGGTTCAGGAGAATGAACGGATAGGGATCGAAGGGCTGCGAGAAGATGCCGACGATATTGATGCCCATCCACACGACGAGAATGCCGAGGAAGGTGAGGATGAAAGTCCAGGAGCCGCCAAAGGTCGCGACCTTGTCGGCAACGCTTTCTCCAAAGGTCGGATTGCGCTCGAGCGTCGTGGCGGCGCTGTTCTGCACGGTCGAAGCGCCTTTCTCGAAATTTTCGAGCACCTGACGGTCCAGCGTCGAAAGCTCGCCGCGCTCTTCCTCCAGAAGTCTCTCGACATAAAGGCGGCGATAGCGGGCAAGATCGTCATCGCAGATCAGGCTTTCATCCGTGCAGTCCTTCACCTCCGCGCAAAGCATTTCGTGAAGTTTCGGCCTGAGCAGCCCCACCTTGTGGAGCTTCGCCATCGGGAATGTGCGACCGCAAACGATACATTGCCCGGTCTTTGCCAGATGCCTGCCCATGCTCAAGCTCCGTCCTTCTTGTCTTCGGCCGCGTCCGGCTGATCGGCTTTACGATCCGGGTGATGATGATCTTCGTGCGGGTGCAAAGGCGCGAGATGGAAAAGCTTCGGCGAAAATTTCTTCGCATACTCTTCTGAGCGGCCGATATAGATGATCGTTGTGTTTTCCAGCCCTTCGAGCACGTCGAGCAGCCTCTGCTGCGTCTCCGGCTCCAGACCTTCCAGCACGTCGTCCATGATCAGCCATTCGGGCTTGCGCATCACGGCATTGGCGATCTGCAGCGCCGCCTGTTCGTCCTTGTCGAGCAGCCGGTCCCAGCGCTCTACCTCGTCCAGCCGTTCGATCAGCCGCTCCAGACCGGCCTTGTCGAGCGCATCGACCATAGCCTCGTCGGTGACATCCGGGATGCCGGCGGGATAGGTCATCACCTCGCGCAACGTTGCGGTCGGCAGGTAACCATCCTGCGGCATCATGATCATGCTGGCCGCAGCCGGCATGGCGATCTCACCGCGCCCCCAGGGCCAGATTTTTGCGAGAGCCTGGAAAAACAGGTGCCGGTCGGCGCCGGGATCACCATTGATCATCACCCGCTCGCCGGGCTTGATCGTGCATTCGCCCTCGCGCGTCTGGATGCCATGGCCGGTCGCACCCTTGTCGGGCTCGCCGAACACGGCGACGTCGCAAATGCGGATCCCCTCGTCCGGCTTGGCGTCGCGATAGACGATGACCTCGCCCTCCTTGGCAGGTGTATCCATGGCGAGAAGAGCATTGCGGAAGGAGGATACGCGCGTCAGCGTCGCCCGCCAATCGGCAATGACGCTGAAATTGATGACATACCAGCGCAGCGCCTGATTGACCTGGTTGAAGGCCCCGACCGCCATCATTAGCCCACCGAAGGTCAGGCCGCCGGAGAAATACATCGGCGACGCGATGATGATCGGCGCCACCAGCGCCAGCCAGCCGAAACCCGCCGAAACCCAGGTGAGGTTCGCCAGAGCCCAGGCGAGTTGACGCAGCATTTCAAGCACGCCGTCGATGGCCCCGTGAACACGCTCCCGCTCGCTTGCCTCGCCACGCGCCAGCGTGATCGGCTTCAGGTTCTCGTTGGCCCGCACCAGCGCGGCGCGCAGGTCGGCTTCCTTGGCATAACGGTCCGCATTCAGCTTTGGCAGACGGGCGCCGACGACATTGCTCAGGACCGAACCGAGCAGCGCATAGATGATGGTCGCCCACACCATATATCCGGGGATCGAGATCGTATGGTCGCCGAATTTGAACACGAAATCCGAGGAGATCGCCCAGAGCACGCCGATGAAACTTGCGAGCAGGATGGTGGAGTTGACGAGGCCGATTGCCAGCGCCGTGGTGTTTTCCGCCAGGATGCGGGTGTCTTCATGCAGCCGCTGGTCCGGATTGTTGGCGATCGAGCCGGCGCCGAAGAGTTTCAGCGCCCGCCCCGGCACCAGCCAGACATCGGCCAGATCGCGCGCCAGACCTTCGCGCATCCGCATCGCCGCGATCTGGTTAAGCCATTGCTGGATGACGTTGAGCAGCGTCAGCGAAAAGGCGATGATGCCGAACATCATAAGCTGGTTGAGGAATTCCGGCATGTCGCGCCGCTGCAGCGCGTCGTAGAACGGACCGTTCCATTCGTTCAGCTTGTAGGCCGCGTAGGTCGTCGCGAAAATCACGACCAGAAGCGCGACCGTCAGGACCAGAACCCGGTTGCGCACTTCGGTATTCCAGAAGGCGCTGGTCATCATTTTTAGCTGACCGCCCAGAGAGAGCTCGTAGTTCTGCAATTCCGCTTCCGGGGTTTGCGACATCTTTCACGAGCTCCTGTGCATGGATCAATGCGAGTGCCGCACCCTTAACATGCGGCAAGCCGTTGTACAGATGTGGAGAGACGCAAGTCGCCCGGCAATTGCCAGCGACAACCTTGCGCAGGCTGGAAACGATCAGACTTCCTTGAAGAGCACGCTCTGGTCGGTGAGGTATTTCGCAAAGATCGGCAGGCTGGCGCCGCCGATGGCGCGGGCATGCGAACCGACCCGGCCTTCGATGATATCCGGAATGATGACGCCCTGAAGATCGAGCCGCCGTACAGCCTCGATCGTCGCGGTAACCAGCCGTTTGCGCACCCAGGCGGGAAAACCGCCATCGATGATCGCCGCGCCGAAATCGATAATCGAGGCAGCGGCAACGATCGCCTGCGCCAGCGCATTGGCGGTCTCGGAAATCCACAGCGCCAGAGGCTCGCCGAAATCGATCCAGTCGTCGGCGGAATACCACAGTGGCTGCGGATCGATGCCGCGCTCTTTCAGCATGTTTTCCAGCACGAAGATCGAGGCGATATCGAGCAGCTGTCGCGTTTCGCCGCCCTTGCCACGCACCGGCAGGGGACCAACGGCGCCTGCCGTGCCGGTGCGGCCGGAAAAGATCGCCGAGTTTAGGACGATACCGCCGCCGACGAAGGAGCCGATGAAGAAATAGACGAAATCCGGATAGGAGGGGCCGACACCGAAGACGAGTTCCGCCCCGCAGGCGCTGGTCGCGTCGTTCTGCAGATAGACCGCATGGCGCACCCGCCCGGAAATTTCCGCCTGAAGATCGACGCCCCGCCAGGCATCCATCTCGTCCTGCGGCGCGCCCACCTCATCGGCCCAGTTCCAGAGTTCGAAAGGAGCCGCAATACCGATGCCGGCAATCCGGTCGCGCTCGGTGGCGCTCAAGCCCGCTTCCAGCCGGGCGATGCCCGACGCGATGATCTCGATGATCTTCTCCGGCACCGGATAGGCATAGGTCTCGTGATATTGCAGACGGATGCGTCCGACGAAATCCATCAGCACCAGATCGGCGCTTCGCCGGCCGATCTTGATCCCGAAGGAATAGACCGCATCCGGATTGAGCCGCATTGGTACCGAAGGCTGGCCCACCCTGCCGCGTACCGGCTCGCCACGCAGAAGCAGGCCGTCCTTTTCCAGCGAACGCATGATGACGGAAACGGTCTGGGCCGACAGCCCGCTGCGGCGGGTAATATCCGCCTTGGACATCGAGCCGTGGAGCCTGACAAGCGAAAGCACGAGCCTCTCGTTATAGGCCCTCACCCGCACCTGGTTCGAACCGCCGGTAAAATTCCCGAGCGGCGCATGCCCCTGCTCCATGCCGTCCGATACGGACATTGGCCTTTCCTCCCGGAACTCTCCCCCTATATCCGCGAGGAATGCCTTGCTGTGGTCCGAATACCTTCTTCGGTATCCGGGCCAGAACTGCAAGACGCAACATGTCGCGGCAGGCGGGATTTGGTTCCTCCTAAGGTGAAACTATGCCACGACAGATAAATAATTCAATCGGAATTAATTATTGACAGGCGATTTGAATTTCGCCTTAATGAGCCTTGTTAAGGGCATGAGGCGGCTTGGAGGAGGCGCCCGTCAACTTCGATGGCACTCGTGCCCAACCATCGGATCGCCAACGGCCTGAGTGCCAGAATGGCGGGACAGATTTAAAACTCTCGGGAGGAGACCCATGAAGAAAACCGTACTTTCAGCCGCCTTCGGTGCGTTGGCACTCGGCGTCGCCTTTTCCGCACCGGCGCAGGCCGCGGGCGTTTCTGCATGCCTGATCACCAAGACCGACACCAACCCCTTCTTCGTCAAGATGAAGGAAGGTGCGACTGCCAAGGCCAAGGAACTCGGCGTGACGCTGAAGTCCTATGCCGGCAAGATCGACGGCGACTCTGAAAGCCAGGTCGCGGCGATCGAAAGCTGCATCGCCGACGGTGCCAAGGGCATCCTGATCACCGCATCCGACACCAAGGGCATCGTGCCGACCGTCAAGAAGGCCCGCGATGCCGGTATTCTGGTCATCGCGCTCGATACCCCGCTCGATCCGATCGCGTCGGCCGACGCCACCTTCGCCACCGACAACCTTCTCGCCGGCAAGCTGATCGGCCAGTGGGCCAAGGAAACCATGGGCGACAAAGCCAAGGACGCCAAGGTCGGCTTCCTCGACCTGACACCCGACCAGCCGACAGTCGACGTGCTGCGCGACCAGGGCTTCATGATCGGCTTCGGCATCGATCCCAAGAACCCGGACAAGATCGGCGACGAGACCGATAAACGCATCGTCGGCCACGACGTGACCAACGGCAACGAAGAAGGCGGCCGCAAGGCCATGGAAAACCTTCTCCAGAAGGATCCGGGCATCAACGTCATCCATACGATCAACGAGCCTTCCGCCGTCGGTGCCTACCAGGCTCTCAAGGCTGTCGGCCTTGAAAAGAACGTGCTGATCGTCTCCGTCGACGGCGGTTGCCCGGGCGTCAAGTCGGTCAAGGATGGCCAGATCGGCGCCACCTCGCAGCAATATCCGCTGTTGATGGCATCGCTCGGCATCGAGGCGATCAAGAAGTTCGCCGACACCAAGGAAAAGCCGAAGCCGACCGAAGGCAAATCCTTCTTCGACACCGGCGTCTCGCTGGTCACCGACAAGCCGGTCTCCGGCGTCAAGTCGATCAGCGTCAAGGAAGGCACCGACAAGTGCTGGGGGTGAGGACTGGTCGGCAAAGCCGACGAAATGATCCAGTGAATCATTTCGAAGTCCGAACGCCCGAAGCGTAAGCGAAGGGCCGGGAAACGGTGCGGCACACTCCCATCTTCCCCCTTGCGGGGAAGATGTCAGCGGAGCTGACAGATGGGGGTGGTGCCACAAACCCGACGGTAGAATGTGCTGAACCACCCCCACTCTCCCTACCAGGCATCTCTCGCCGCAAGGGGGAGAGAAGGGGCTGGCCGGCCCACCACCAAAAAACCAGAGGAGGAGGAAGCATGAGCGGCATACAGGAGTTCGAGCGCACGCTCGACGGCAGCGACAAGAACGTCGCCTCCTTCGAACACCAGAACATATCCCCATTGAAACGTGCCCAGCACTTTCTGCACTCGACGCCGGCCGCCGTGCCGCTGATCGTGCTGGTACTGTCAGTCTTCATCTTCGGACTGACGATCGGCGGGCGCTTCTTTTCATCCTACACGCTGACGCTGATCCTGCAGCAGATCGCGGTCGTCGGCATTCTGGGTGCGGCCCAGACGCTGGTCATCCTGACTGCCGGCATCGACCTTTCGATCGGCGTGGTGATGGTCATCTCGGCGGTCATCATGGGCAATTTCGCCGTGACCTATGGCTTGCCGACACCGATCGCCATCCTGGCCGGGCTCATCACCGGCGGGGTCTGCGGCTTTTTCAACGGCTTCCTGGTCGCAATCGTCAGGCTGCCCCCCTTCATCGTCACGCTGGGGTCGTGGAATATCGTCATGGCGACGAATTTCATCTACTCCGCCAACCAGACGATCCGCGACGCGGATGTGGATGCGAATGCGCCGCTGCTGCATCTCTTTGCCATCAATTTCCGCTTCGGCAGCGCCATCCTGACGCTCGGCGTCATCTCCATGGTCGTGCTGGTCTGCATTCTCTGGTACGTGCTGAACCACACCGCCTGGGGCCGCCACGTCTATGCCGTCGGCGACGATCCGGAAGCGGCAAAGCTCTCGGGCATCCAGACCCGCAAGGTGCTGCTCAGTGTCTATACGATCGCGGGCGTCATCGCCGCCTTTGCCGCCTGGGTCTCGATCGGCCGCAACGGCTCGGTTTCGCCCTCCGCCGCGGTGACCGACTACAATCTTCAGGCCATTACAGCGACCGTGATCGGCGGCATCTCGCTCTTCGGCGGACGCGGCTCGATCCTCGGCACTTTGTTCGGCGCCATGCTCGTCGGCGTCATGTCGATGGGTCTCAACATGCTCGGCGCCGACCCGCAATGGAAAGTTATGCTGACCGGTTGGTTGATCATCGCGGCCGTCGCCATCGACCAGTGGATCAGAAAGGCAGGCGTGTAATGGAGACGATAATGCAGACTGCAGAACCGATCCTCTCAGCCCGCGGCCTGTTCAAGAGATACGGCCGGGTGACCGCCCTCGACAACGCCGATTTCGACCTCTATCCGGGCGAGATCCTCGCCGTCATCGGTGATAACGGCGCCGGCAAGTCTTCGCTGATCAAGGCGATTTCCGGCGCCATCCGTCCCGATAGCGGCGAGATCAAACTCGAGGGCAATGTGGTGAACTTCAAGTCGCCGCTGGAAGCCCGCGATGCCGGCATTGAGACGGTCTATCAGAACCTCGCGCTCTCGCCGGCGCTTTCCATCACCGACAACATGTTCCTCGGCCGCGAACTGCGCAAACCGGGCTTCATGGGCTCGGTGTTGCGAAAGCTGGATCACAAGGCGATGGATAAGTTCGCCCGCGAAAAGCTGTCCGAACTGGGCCTGATGACCATCCAGAACATCAATCAGGCGGTGGAAACCCTCTCCGGCGGCCAGCGTCAGGGCGTGGCCGTGGCTCGTGCCGCCGCCTTCGGCTCCAAGGTCATCATTCTCGACGAACCGACAGCCGCGCTCGGCGTCAAGGAAAGCCGCAAGGTGCTCGAACTCATCCTTGACGTCCGCTCACGCGGCATTCCGATCGTGCTCATCTCCCACAACATGCCGCATGTCTTCGAGGTGGCCGACCGTATCCATATCCACCGCCTCGGCCGGCGCCTTACCGTCATCAATCCGAAGGACCATACGATGTCGGATGCCGTTGCCTTCATGACCGGCGCAAAATCCGTTCAACCGGTCGCCGCATAAAAGCAACAACAGGCCGACCAAGATGCGGGTCCCGCGAACCTCCGCCGCGGGACCCGCTCTCTTTCAATCCACCTTCCGAAAAGCACGGCTGGATATCGAAATGGGATTCTGGCACGGGTCTTTCGCATTGGCGTAGACATAACCGTCCGCCTTGTGGATCGAGCCGAAATCGAGACCCTTTACCTTCGCCTGACGGCAGAAACCTTCGACATCCTCGACATCAAAGGCCAGCTTCACCAGTGATTGCCCCATTTTCTGGCTCTTCGCAGCCGGGTGCAGCATGATGTTCGCCCCGCCATCCTGCGCGACGAGTTCGACGATCCGGTCGCCCGGCAGCCGCAGCGCCCGAAACCCGAAATGCGTCTCATAGAAGAGAGCCATTTCCTCGACGTCTCTGACATAAATCACCAGTCTGCCAAGCGGCACCGCTTTCACCTCCATCGGTCGTCTCACCTACGCAATTCACCGGTATTGTCTGCAAGCGACATACTCTGATTCCGCCTTGCATTATTCTCGTGCAGCGCACAAAATCCATGCAACGATGACGGATCGGTCAAATCCAAAGGCCGGCGCAAGGGGTACGAAGGGTCAGTATGTCGATCAAGGCGAGTATCTACCACCTCACCCATTATATCTACGACAAGCCCGTCCGCCTTGGACCGCAAATCATCCGCCTCAAGCCCGCTGCCCATTCCCGCACCAAGGTCTTGAGCCATTCGCTGAAGGTCACGCCCGAAAATCATTTCGTGAATCTGCAGCAGGACCCTTACGGCAATTATCTCGCCCGGTACGTCTTCCCGGACCCGGTCACCGAGTTCAAGATCGAGGTCGATCTCGTTGCTGACATGACGGTCTACAATCCCTTCGACTTCTTCGTCGAGGAACACGCGACCAGGTGGCCTTTCGAATATCCGGAAACGCTCGTCGAAGACCTCTCCATATACCGCAAGCCTGAGCCGGCGACGCCGCTCCTCAAGGCCTTTCTCGAAACGCTCGACTGGACGCCGGACCAGCCGACGGTTGACATGATCGTCGCGCTCAATGCCCGCCTCCAACAGGAAATCGGCTACGTCATCCGGATGGAGCCTGGCGTACAGGAGCCGGAGGAAACGCTTGCCGCCGCCAAGGGCTCCTGCCGGGATACGAGCTGGCTCTTGGTCCAGATTCTGCGGCATATGGGTTTCGCAGCCCGCTTCACCTCCGGCTACCTGATCCAGTTGACGCCGGACCTGAAAGCGCTCGATGGCCCGTCCGGCACGGAAGTCGATTTCACCGACCTGCATGCCTGGTGCGAAGTCTATCTGCCCGGCGCCGGCTGGGTGGGCCTCGACCCGACCTCCGGCCTGCTGACCGGCGAAAGCCATATTCCGCTCTCTGCAACACCCCATTATCGCAACGCCGCGCCGATCTCCGGCGGCTTCTATGGCGAGGCGGAAACCTCGTTCGAGTTCGACATGAAAGTGTCGCGCGTTGCCGAACATCCGCGCATCACCAAGCCTTTTTCGGACGAAAGCTGGGATGCTCTGAACGATCTCGGCGAGCAGGTCGACCGCGTATTGTCGGCACAGGACGTCCGCCTCACCATGGGCGGCGAGCCGACCTTCGTGTCTATCGACGATTTCCAATCGGAAGAATGGAATACGGCCGCCGTCGGCCCGACCAAGCGCGACAAGGCCGATATCCTGATCCGCAAACTGCGCGAGAAATTCGCGCCGGGCGGCTTCCTGCATTACGGACAGGGCAAATGGTACCCGGGCGAAAGCCTGCCGCGCTGGACCTTCTCGCTTTATTGGCGCAAGGACGGCAAGCCGATCTGGCAAGATCCGGACCTGATTGCCGCCGAAGGCAAGGACACGAACGTTACCGCGAAAGAGGCGGAAGAATTGATCGTCGCGATAGCCTCCGAGCTGGATATCGAGAGCGATATGGTCATCCCGGCCTTCGAGGATCCGGCGGAGTGGATCATCAAGGAGGGCAGCCTTCCCGAAAATGTCGATCCGTCCAACTCCAAGCTGGAAAGCCCTGAGGAACGCGCCCGCATCGCCAAGGTGTTCGAACGTGGCCTCACCGTGCCGACTGGTTACATCCTTCCCGTTCAGGCGTGGAATGCGAGAGCCGGCGGACGCCGCTGGGTGAGCGAGCGCTGGCGCACCCGGCGCGGCAAGATCTTCCTTATCCCCGGCGACAGCCCGATCGGCTTCCGAATGCCGCTCGGCACCCTCCCCTACGTTCCGCCCTCGCAATATCCCTATATCCACCAGGCGGACCCCTCGATCCCCCGCGAGCCCTTGCCGGACTACAGCGCGCCGGGCCGCGCCATGGCCGAGGCATCGCGCAAGACGAGCGACCCCCAGCAGGACCGCAACGAGCAGAATATCACCGGCTCGGCGGGCGATATCAGGGGCGCCGTCCGCACCGCCATGAGCGTCGAGCCGCGCGATGGCCGGCTTTGCGTCTTCATGCCGCCGGTCGAACGGATCGAGGATTATCTCGATCTCATCGCCGCCGCCGAAAGGGCCGCGCAACAGATCGGCCTGCCGATCCATATCGAGGGTTACACGCCCCCGCAGGACGAACGCATCAACGTGATGCGCGTGGCCCCAGATCCCGGCGTCATCGAGGTCAACATCCATCCTGCCTCGAACTGGAACGAATGCGTGGCAATTACCACCGCGGTCTACGACGAGGCACGCCAGACCCGTCTCGGTGCCGACAAGTTCATGATCGATGGCCGCCACACCGGCACGGGCGGTGGCAACCATGTGGTGGTCGGCGGCAGCAATCCGAATGACAGCCCGTTCCTGCGTCGCCCGGATCTGCTGAAGAGCCTGATCCTGCATTGGCAGCGCCATCCGTCGCTGTCCTACCTGTTCTCCGGCATGTTCATCGGCCCGACCAGCCAGGCGCCTCGCGTCGACGAGGCCCGCCACGACACGCTTTACGAGCTCGAAATCGCCATGTCGCAGGTGCCTGCCCCCGGACAGGGCCAGCCACCGCTGCCCTGGCTGGTCGACCGCCTGTTCCGCAACCTCCTGACCGATGTTTCCGGCAATACGCATCGTTCGGAAATCTGCATCGACAAGCTCTTCTCTCCGGATGGTCCGACCGGCCGGCTCGGGCTGGTCGAGTTCCGCGGTTTCGAAATGCCGCCGAATGCCCGCATGTCGCTCGCCCAGCAATTGCTGGTCCGCGCCTTGATTGCCCGGTTCTGGAAGAACCCGGCTCAAGGCAAATTCGTGCGCTGGGGCACAGCCCTTGCCGACCGCTTCATGCTCTCCCACTATGTATGGGCCGACTTGCTGGAAGTTCTGCAGGATCTGCGTGAAAACGGCTTTGATTTCCGGCCGGAATGGTTCGAGGCGCAGCTTGAATTCCGCTTCCCTTTCTGCGGCGAGGTCCAATATGAGGGCGCCAAGCTCGAATTGCGGCAGGCTCTGGAGCCGTGGCATGTCATGGGCGAGGAAGGGGCGATCGGCGGCACGGTGCGCTATGTCGATTCGTCGGTCGAACGTATGCAGGTACGGCTCGATACCGCCAATCCGGAGCGCTATACCGTCGCCTGCAATGGCCGCGCGGTGCCTCTGAAGGAGACTGGCACGGCCGGCGTTTCGGTCGCCGGCGTCCGCTTCAAGGCATGGCAGCCGGCCTCGGGCCTGCACCCGGTTCTGCCGGTTAATACGCCGCTCACATTCGATGTCTATGATACGTGGTCCGGCCGATCTGTGGGCGGCTGCAGATACCATGTTGCCCATCCGGGCGGTCGCAATTATGAGACTTTCCCGGTCAACGGCAACGAGGCGGAAGCACGCCGGCTTGCCCGGTTCGAGCCATGGGGTCACACGGCGGGGCGTTATGCGCTCTCCGCCGAAACGCCATCGCCGGAATTTCCGCTGACGCTTGATCTGCGCCGGCCGGCAGGTGTGTAGAACTAGAGGTGTAAGAAACGTCGATGTCCAAAGGGCCGGCAACAGAACGGGTAGCTGAAGGGGAGGTCGGCATCGACCCTATCCTCGGTTATGCGGCCTTGCCCGGAATCGCCGATGAGATGGTGGATGCCACCGGCCAGATCCGGCCGGTCTGGCGCAATCTCATCAATCACCTGAGCCGCCTGACCGAAGGCGAACTGCACGAGCGTTTTGCCCGTGCCGACCGTTATCTTCGCGACGCCGGCGTCTTCTATCGCACCTACGGAGCCCAGGGCAGTGGCGAGCGCAACTGGCCGATCAGCCATATTCCCGTCCTGATCGACGGCAAAGAGTGGGAGACGGTCTGCAAAGGCCTCACCCAGCGCGCCGATCTTCTGGAAACCCTGATCGCCGATATCTACGGCGAAAACCGGCTGGTGCAGGAGGGCATCCTGCCCCCGGCATTGATCGCCGGCAATTCGGAATTCCTGCGCCCGCTGGTCGGCGTCAAACCGGTCGGCGGCCATTACCTGCATTTCTGCTCCTTCGAGGTCGGCCGCGGCCCAGACGGCAATTGGTGGGTTCTGGCCGACCGCACGCAGGCGCCTTCCGGTGCCGGTTTCGCGCTGGAAAACCGCGTTGCGACGACCCGCGCCTTTTCCGATCTTTATGCCGAAAGCCATGTGCATCGCCTCGCCTCCTTCTTCGGCGCCTTCCGCGATGCGCTTCAGGGGCACAAGCAATATCCGGAGGACCGTATCGCGGTTCTGTCTCCCGGCCCGGCCAACGAGACCTATTTCGAACACGCCTATATTGCCCGCTATCTCGGCTTCATGCTGCTCGAAGGCGAAGATCTGACCGTCGTCAACAATCGCGTCATGGTCCGCACCGTCGCGGGCCTGAAGCCGATCGGCGTGCTCTGGCGTCGCCTCGACGCTTCCTATGCCGATCCGCTGGAATTGAACCAGAACTCCCATATCGGCACGCCCGGCATGGTCGAGGCGCTACGCTCCGGCGCCGTTACCTTCGTCAACGCGCTCGGCTCCGGCATTCTGGAAACCCGCGCCCTCCTCGCCTTCATGCCGACCGTCTGTCGCAGACTGCTCGGCGAAGATCTGATCATGCCGTCGATCGCCACCTGGTGGTGCGGCCAGAAGACCGAGCGGGAGCACGTCGCCAAGAATATCGAGCGGATGGTTATCGGCCCATCCTATTCCCGCCTGCCCTTCTTCGACGACAACGGCCAGTCCGTCCTCGGCTCGTCGCTCCGCAAAACCGCCAAGGATACGGTCGGCGAGTGGCTGACGAATGAGGGGGCCAAGCTGGTCGGCCAGGAAGTTGTGACGCTTTCGACCACCCCGGCCTATGTCGATGGCAAGCTTGTTCCGCGGGCGATGTCGCTGCGCGTCTTTGCCGCCCGCACCGAAAGCGGCTGGCAGATCATGCCGGGCGGTTTTGCCCGGATCGGCTCCGGCGATGATGTGGCGGCGATCGCCATGCAGGCCGGCGGCACCGCTGCCGACGTCTGGATCGTCTCCGACAAGCCGGTCGCCAAACCGTCGCTGCTGCCGCCGGAAGAAAGCTTCACCCGTAACATGCCGGGTTCGCTCCCGAGCCGCGCAGCCGATAACCTGTTCTGGCTCGGCCGTTATATCGAGCGCGCCGAAGGAGCGCTGCGCATCCTGCGCGCCTGGCATCTGCGCTACGCGGAATCCGCCGATCCGAACGCCCCGCTGCTCGCCGATATCACCCGTTACCTGAAGGGCATCGATATCGAGATGACCAAGGCGGTGCCGACGCCGCTCCTGCGCAATATCGACAGCGCGATCTACTCTGCCAGCAACCTGCGTGACCGCTTCTCGCCGGATGGTTGGCTGGCGCTGACAGACCTGTCGAAAACCGCCCGCCGTTTCCATGAAAAGGTGCGGCCGGGCGACGACGCAGCGCATGCCATGACCGTGCTTCTCCGCAAGCTCGCGGGCTTTGCCGGCCTCGTGCATGAAAACATGTATCGCTTCATGGGCTGGCGTTTCCTGTCGATCGGTCGCCACCTGGAACGCGGCATGCATATGACCCGCCTGCTCGGCCACATGTCCGGCCCGGATGCGCCGGACGGTTCACTCGATATGCTCATCGAGATCGGCGATAGCGTCATGACCCACCGCCGCCGCTATAACGTCAATACCGCCCGCCTGACGGTTGCCGACCTTCTGGCGCTCGATCCGCTCAATCCGCGCTCGATCCTTTTCCAGCTGAACGAGATCCGTAACGAGGTGGAGCAACTGCCGAACGCTTACGTGAACGGCCAGATGTCACCGTTCTATCGTGAAGCGTTGCGCCTGCATTCCGGCCTTGCCGTAATGACGCCGGAGGCGATGAATGAAGAGGTCTACCAGAAGCTCGAAAATGAGATGGAGAAGCTGTCCGACCTTCTCGGCCAGACTTACTTCAACTAACCTGGAAAGGGAGGAGAACCGCCCATGCTCTACGATCTCTCCCTTCATATGGGCTATGTCTATGACGTGCCGGCGTCCGGCGCCCGCCATGTGATCCGCGTTCTGCCTCTTTCGCTGCCCGACCGGCAAAGGCTGATCGTCGGCTCCGTTACCGTCACACCGAATGCCGAGGAGAAGACGACCTTCATCGACTTCTTCGGCCAACAGGCGACATCCGTTCTGCTCCGCGCGCCGCATGAGCGTCTCGATATCCGTATGCAGGCACGCGTCCAGGTGGAAGCCCATTCGATGACCGCAGATTTCTCGCCGCTTCTCTGCAAGCTCGGCGAAGAGCTGGCGGAAGTCTGGTCGGTTGACCCGTCATCGCCGCATCATCTCGCTGCCCCCTCGCCGCGCCTGCCGGAGGACCCGCAGATCGCAGCCTATGCCAAGGAAGTCCTGAAACCCGGCCAGACGGTGCGGGAGGTCGCGCTGTCACTCTGTGCCCGCATCTACAGGGATTTCATATACGATCCGAAAGCGACCACGGTCGATACGACGCCGAAGGAGGCTTTCCGGCTGAAACGCGGCGTCTGCCAGGATTTCGCGCATATCATGATCGTCGCGCTCCGCAGCCTCGGCATTCCGGCCGGCTACGTTTCCGGCTTCCTGCGCACCATTCCGCCGCCGGGCAAGGAACGGCTGGAAGGCGCCGACGCCATGCATGCCTGGGTGCGCGTCTGGTGTGGCGAAACCATGGGTTATATCGAACTCGATCCGACCAACAACATTCCAGCCGGCAGCGACCATATCGTCGTCGCCTATGGGCGCGACTATGCCGACATAGCGCCCGTCATCGGCGTATTGAAAGGCTACGGCAACCAGAAGGCCATCCAGGCGGTCGATGTCATTCCGTTGAAATCCTGAATTATATTCGCTGAAGCGTATATTCTTGGGAATCGCTAAAATTGCAGCGAACCGCTTAGGCCTTCCTACACTCGCACACGATAAAACTCCCTCACTCTGGTTCAAATGAATTGAACGGCTTTTGGGGACTATCATGGCGCATTCTCTCTTTCCGCAGCTGATGAAAGACCGCTCCGGCAATTTCGGTATCATGACGGCAATCATGCTTCCGGTTCTCCTGGCAGTTGCAGGCGTTGCGATCGACGTCACAAGCGCCGTGGAACAGAAGAGCCGGTTGCAGGGCCTGACCGATTCTGCAGCCCTCGCGGCCGCATCCTCCATGGCTGCCAAGGGGACCAATGAAGCCGACTCGAAAGAACTCGCCAAGGACTTCCTGGCCTCCCAGCTCATCGATTATGTAAAGACCGGCAAGGAGACGCCTGCAGAACTTGCGGCTCTCGACAAGGCGATCCGCGACGCCTCAACCGTCGACGTTAAGCAAACGACCGACACAGCCGGAAAAATCTTCGACGTCTCCATGACGAGCAGCTACGACATGCCGCTCAATGCCATGACCAGCATGTTTGCCGGCAAGACCATGAAGGTGCAGGTGGCAAGCTCGGCAAGAAGCACCAGCGTTTCGGAAACTGCAATTTCCATGTATCTGGCGCTGGATCGCTCCGGCTCCATGTCATTCGTGACCGATGAGAAGAACCCGCTTCTTTCGCTCTGCATCAACTACACGGAAACCAACTGGGCATACCAGGCATACCTGCAGCCTTCGAACCCCTGTTATATCCGCAAGATTCAGGCTCTGCAGACTGCGGCAAGCGGCCTGTTCAAGTCGCTGAACACGTCCGACCCGAAGAACAACCTCGTGCGTGTCGGCGCTGTTTCCTACACGGACTCGACGCAGGCAGCGACGGGCATGCACTGGGGCACGACCTTCGCCTCGACCTATGTCAGCGCGCTTCCGTCCGTACCGACCGGCGGCACCGATGCAAGCGGCGCGATGCAGATTGCCTATGACGCGCTGAAGAAGACG
This sequence comes from Neorhizobium populisoli, assembly GCF_019430945.1. Classification (GTDB taxonomy): domain Bacteria; phylum Pseudomonadota; class Alphaproteobacteria; order Rhizobiales; family Rhizobiaceae; genus Neorhizobium; species Neorhizobium populisoli. The sequence goes on from NZ_JAHYCB010000003.1 coordinate 365,793, forward strand.
AACACGACTGAGGCGACAGCCCATCAGAGCAAGAGTCATTCCAACTTCCAGCGTTACATCCTTCTGATGACCGATGGCGAAATGACCGGCGGAAGCAGCAGCTGGAACAGCGCGCTGGACAAGAAGGTCCGGGACCTTTGCGACAAGGCCAAGCTTGACGGCGATACCAACGGCAACGGCAAGATCGACGGCAGCGAACAGGGCATCATCATCTTCACCGTGGCATTCATGGCGCCCAGCAAGGGCAAGGAACTTCTGAGCTACTGCGCCAGCGGCACCGAAAACTACTATCAGCCGACCAACATGCAGCAGCTGATCACCGACTTCGGCGAAATCGCCGAGAAAGCCGCCAAGACCACGACCCGCCTGACAAACTGATCGCCAAGATACACTGGTCCATCCAGGACAAGACGATCTTTTTAAAACGCTCCGCTTTCACCGGCGGGGCGTTTTGCTGTTTGCGGCATCAAAACACTTGGGAACATGCAAAGATAAAACGATCATTGCATCAGTGTCATAACGGTGCATAAACTGTCTCGCTACATCATGCCGGATGGACTGAATCGGACGCTATCACCTCGCTCCCCAGAAAGTTGGCGACTCATGAATAAAACCCCTTCTCCGGTCGAAATTCCCCAGCCGGCTCCCCGCAGCTCCCGCCCCGAAATCATGGCGGAAGAAATCATCGAGCGCCTGACCTACCGCATCGGCAAGGATGCCAAGGTCGCCAAGCCGCATGACTGGCTGACCGCCACGATCCTCGTGGTGCGCGACCGAATCATCGACACCTGGATGGAATCGACCCGCAAGGCCTATCGGACGAACCAGAAGCGCGTTTATTACCTATCGCTGGAATTCCTGATCGGCCGCCTGATGCGTGACGCAGTCACCAATATGGGCCTGATGCAGGAAATCCGCGATGCGCTCAGCTCGCTCGGTGTCGATATCGACGTCATCGCCGGCCTCGAGCCGGATGCCGCACTCGGTAACGGCGGTCTCGGCCGCCTCGCCGCCTGCTTCATGGAATCGATGGCGACCGTCGATATCCCGGCCTATGGTTACGGCATCCGTTACGTCCACGGCCTCTTCCGTCAGCAGATGGCCGACGGCTGGCAGGTCGAATTGCCGGAAAACTGGCTCGCCCACGGTAACCCCTGGGAATTCGAGCGTCGCGAAAGCTCCTACGAAATCGGCTATGGCGGCACGGTAGAAACCGTCGGCGCCTATGACGAAAGCCCGCGCTACGTCTGGAAGCCGGCCGAACGCGTCATCGCCATGGCCTATGACACCCCGGCCGTCGGCTGGCGCGGCAAGCGCGTCAACACGCTGCGCCTCTGGTCTGCCCAGCCGATCGACCCGATCCTGCTCGATGCCTTCAATGCCGGCGACCATATCGGCGCACTGCGCGAGAGCAACAAGGCGGAAGCCCTGACCCGCGTTCTTTACCCGGCGGACGCCAACCCGGCCGGCCAGGAACTGCGCCTGCGCCAGGAATTCTTCTTCTCGTCCGCTTCGCTTCAGGACATTCTGCGTCGCCACCTGCAGCAATATCCGGACTTCACCAACCTGCATGACAAGGTATCGATCCAGCTCAACGACACGCACCCGGCCGTATCGATCAGCGAGCTGATGCGTCTTTTGACCGATATCCACGGCATGGATTTCGAGCTGGCCTGGGAGATCACCCGCAAGACCTTCTCCTACACCAACCACACGCTTCTGCCGGAAGCGCTGGAAACCTGGCCGGTTCCGCTTTTCGAGCGCCTGCTGCCTCGTCATATGCAGATCGTCTATGCGATCAACGCGCAAATCCTGCTCGAGGCCCGCAAACAGAAGAGCTTCACCGACAGCCAGATCCGCTCGATCTCGTTGATCGACGAAAGCGGCGACCGTCGCGTGCGCATGGGCAACCTCGCCTTTGTCGGTTCGCATTCGGTAAACGGCGTCTCGGCGCTGCACACCGACCTGATGAAGGTCACGGTCTTCTCCGACCTTCACACGCTTTATCCGACCCGCATCAACAACAAGACCAACGGCATCACGCCCCGCCGCTGGATGATGCAGTGCAATCCGGGCCTCACCTCGCTGGTGCAGGAAGCGATCGGCGACAAGTTCCTGGACAACACTGAAGCATTGCGTGACCTCGACGGGTTCGCAAACGACAAGTCCTTCCAGGAAAAGTTCGCCGCCGTGAAGCACGCGAACAAGGTGCAGCTTGCCAATCTCGTCGGCAGCCGCATGGGCATCCGCATCGATCCGTCGGCGATGTTCGACATCCAGATCAAGCGTATCCACGAATACAAGCGCCAGCTCCTCAACATCATCGAGACGGTATCGCTCTACGACCAGATCCGCTCGCATCCCGAACAGGATTGGGTCCCGCGCGTAAAACTCTTCGCCGGCAAGGCGGCGCCGAGCTACCACAACGCCAAGCTGATCATCAAGCTGGCCAATGACGTGGCCCGCGCGATCAACAACGACCCGGCCGTGCGCGGCCTGCTGAAGGTTGTTTTCGTGCCGAACTACAACGTCTCGCTCGCAGAAGTCATGGTTCCGGCCGCCGACCTCTCGGAGCAGATCTCGACTGCCGGCATGGAAGCATCCGGCACCGGCAACATGAAGTTCGCTTTGAACGGCGCACTGACGATCGGCACGCTCGATGGCGCTAACGTCGAGATGCGCGATCATGTCGGTGAAGACAATATCGTCATCTTCGGCATGACCGCCGACGAGGTCCAGAAGGTTCGTGACGAAGGCCACCAGCCGCGCGCCATCATCGAGAAGTCGCGCGAACTGGCTCAGGCCCTCAACGCGATCTCTTCGGGTGTCTTCTCGCCGGACGATCGTTCTCGCTTCACCGGCCTAATCGACGGCATCTTCAACCACGACTGGTTCATGGTCGCCGCCGACTTCGATGCCTACGCGGAAGCGCAGCGCAACGTTGACCAAATCTGGTCCGACCCTAAATCATGGTATTCCAAGACCATCAAGAATACCGCTCGGATGGGATGGTTCTCTTCAGACAGAACCATTCGTCAGTACGCGTCGGAAATCTGGAGAGCCTGATGAAAAAATCGCCCCGCGTCGTTGATGACGGAAGAGCCCCCGGCGAAATTCCGTTATCCGAGATCGAGGCGATTTTGGAAGGCAGGCATACCAATCCCTTTGCCGTTCTCGGGCTGCACAAGCTCGGGAGCGGTTTCAGGGCCCGCTGCTTCATTCCCGGTGCGGAAGCCGTCACGGTTCTCGCGCTGAATGGGACAGAGCTCGGTGAATTGACGCTTCGCCACGATGCCGGATATTTCGAAGGCCTCGTCAATGCCTCGCAACTGCAGCCCATTCGCTACCGTGCCCGCCGCGGCGATGATGAATGGGCAGTGACCGATCCCTATAGTTTCGGACCTGTTCTTGGACCGATGGACGACTATCTCGTCCGCGAGGGCTCGCATCTGCGCCTGTTCGACAAGATGGGCGCGCACCCGATGAAGCACGAGGGCGTCGAAGGTTTTCACTTCGCCGTCTGGGCACCGAATGCCAAGCGCGTTTCGGTGGTCGGCGAGTTCAACAACTGGGACGGCCGCCGGCATGTCATGCGCCTGCGCGCCGATACCGGTATCTGGGAAATCTTCGCCCCCGACATTCGGGCCGGCACAGCCTACAAGTTCGAGGTGGTCGGCAAGAATGGCGTGGTTTTGCCGCTCAAGGCCGACCCCTACGCCCGCCGTGCCGAACTTCGGCCAAATACCGCTTCCATGACCACGCCGGAACTTTCCCAGAAATGGGATGACGACGCGCATCTGGAATTCTGGAAAAAGGCCGACCATCGTCGCCAGCCGATTTCCATCTACGAAGTGCATGCCGGCTCCTGGCGCAAGAAACAGGATGGCGGCTTTCTATCCTGGGACGAGCTCGCTGCTGAACTTATCCCCTACTGCACGGATATGGGCTTTACCCATATCGAATTTCTGCCGATCACCGAACATCCGTTCGACCCGTCCTGGGGTTATCAGACGACCGGTCTTTTTGCCCCGAGCGCCCGCTTCGGTGAACCGGAGGGCTTTGCCCGCTTCGTCAACGGCTGCCACAAGGTCGGTATCGGCGTCATCCTCGACTGGGTGCCCGCCCATTTTCCGACCGACGCCCACGGCCTTCGCCAGTTCGACGGTACCGCACTTTACGAACACGCCGATCCGCGCCAGGGTTTCCACCCGGACTGGAATACGGCGATCTATAATTTCGGCCGCAACGAGGTGTTGTCCTACCTCGTCAACAATGCGCTTTATTGGGCCGAGAAGTTCCATCTCGACGGCCTGCGCGTCGATGCGGTCGCCTCCATGCTCTACCTCGATTATTCGAGGAAGGAGGGCGAATGGGTGCCGAACGAATATGGCGGCCGCGAAAATCTCGAATCCGTGCGTTTCCTGCAGAAGATGAACTCGCTCTCCTACGCCGCCCATCCCGGCGTGATGACGATCGCCGAAGAATCGACCTCATGGCCGAAGGTCTCGCACCCGGTCCATGAAGGCGGCCTCGGCTTCGGCTTCAAATGGAACATGGGCTTCATGCATGACACGCTGAGCTATCTGAAGCGTGAGCCCGTTCACCGCAAGCACCATCACAACGAACTCACCTTCGGCCTGATCTACGCCTATTCGGAAAACTTCGTGCTGCCGCTCTCCCATGACGAGGTGGTCCACGGAAAGGGTTCGCTGATCGCCAAGATGGCTGGCGACGACTGGCAGAAATTTGCCAACCTGCGCGCCTATTACGGCTTCATGTGGGGTTACCCCGGCAAGAAACTACTCTTCATGGGCCAGGAATTCGCCCAATGGTCGGAATGGAGCGAGGCCCGTTCGCTCGACTGGAACTTGCTCGCTTATCACCCGCACGAAGGCATGCGCCGCCTCGTGCGCGACCTGAACTTCTGCTACCGCTCCAAGCCCGCCTTGCATGCGCGCGATTGCGAAGGCGAAGGTTTCACCTGGCTGGTGGCCGACGATGCGGAAAATTCCGTTTTCGCCTGGCTGCGCATGGCGCCGGGAGAAAAGCCGGTGGCGGTGATCAGCAATTTTACGCCCGTTTACCGGGAAAATTTCCGCATCCCCTTGCCAAACGAGGGCAGATGGCGGGAAGTCCTCAATACGGACGCCGAGATCTACGGCGGCAGCGGCAAGGGCAATGGCGGTCGCGTTCAGGCAGTGAATGCGGGAGGAACCGTTTACGCCGAAGTCACGCTTCCGCCGCTCGCGACCATCATGCTTGAACTTGAACAGATCTGACCATTGGCCTGAGTAAATTCTGGGAGGAACGAATGAACGAGAAGAGAATTCAGCCCCTTTCGCGTGATGCCATGGCCTATGTCCTCGCAGGCGGCCGGGGAAGCCGCCTCAAGGAACTGACCGACCGCCGCGCCAAGCCCGCCGTCTATTTCGGAGGCAAGGCGCGCATCATCGATTTCGCGCTGTCGAACGCGCTGAACTCCGGCATCCGCCGCATCGGCGTGGCGACGCAATACAAGGCGCATTCGCTGATCCGCCACATGCAGCGCGGCTGGAACTTTTTCCGCCCCGAGCGCAACGAGAGCTTCGATATCCTGCCCGCCTCCCAGCGCGTCTCAGAGACGCAGTGGTATGAAGGCACGGCCGACGCGGTCTACCAGAACATCGACATCATCGAGGCCTATGCACCCGAATACATGGTCATCCTCGCCGGCGACCACGTCTACAAGATGGACTACGAATACATGCTGCAGCAGCATGTGGATTCAGGCGCGCAGGTCACCGTCGGCTGCCTCGAAGTGCCGCGCATGGAAGCGACCGGTTTCGGCGTCATGCATGTCAACGAGAAGGACGAGATCATCGCCTTCGTCGAAAAGCCGGCCGATCCGCCGGGCATTCCGGGCAACCCGGATTTCGCACTGGCCTCGATGGGCATCTATGTCTTCCACACCAAGTTCCTGATGGACATTTTGAAGCGGGACGCGGTCACGCCCGGCTCCAGCCGCGACTTCGGCAAGGACATCATTCCCTATATCGTTGAACACGGTAAGGCCGTTGCGCACCGCTTCGCCGACAGTTGCGTCCGCTCCGATTTCGAGCGCGAGCCCTATTGGCGCGATGCCGGCACAATCGACGCCTATTGGCAGGCCAATATCGACCTGACGGAAGTCGTGCCCGGCCTCGACATCTACGACAAATCCTGGCCGATCTGGACCTATGCGGAAATCACTCCGCCGGCCAAGTTCGTGCATGACGACGAAGACCGCCGTGGCTCGGCGACGTCCTCAGTCGTGTCGGGCGATTGCATCATTTCCGGTTCGTCGCTCAATCGCAGTCTTCTGTTCACGGGCGTGCGGGCCAATTCCTATTCTCGCCTCGACGGCGCCGTAGTCCTGCCGAATGTTCGTATCGGCCGCCGCGCGCAGCTCCGCGATGTTGTCATCGATCACGGTGTAACCATCCCCGAGGGCCTGATCGTCGGCGAAGACCCCGAACTCGATGCCAAGCGATTCCGCCGCACCGAGACCGGTATCTGCCTGATCACTCAGGCGATGATCGACAAGCTGGATCTGTGAATCCACAAACCAGGATGTGAGTAGCATTTTCATGCAGGTTCTTTCGGTCGCGTCCGAAGTCTATCCGCTGGTCAAGACCGGCGGGCTGGCAGATGTAGCCGGCGCGCTTCCGCTTGCCCTGAAAAGCCACGGCGTCAGCGTGAAGACGCTGATGCCCGGTTATCCGGCCGTCATGCGGGTGATCGAAGACCCGAAGGTGATCTACAGCTTCGAAAGCCTGCTCGGCGCCAAGGCAGATCTGCTGTCGGTGCATCATCAGGGGCTTGATCTCCTCGTTCTCGATTCGCCGACCTTCTTCGACCGGCCGGGTGGCCCTTATGCGGATGCCACCGGCAAGGACCATTTCGACAACTGGCGGCGTTTCGCGGCGCTGTCCAAGGCCGGTGCGATGATCGCCCAAGGCATCCTGGCCAGGGGAGCATCCGAAGGGCAAGACGAAGGCTGGCGGCCGGATGTAGTGCATGTGCATGATTGGCAGGCGGCCATGGTGCCGGCCTATATGCGCTATTCGAGAGCGCCGGAAATTCCGACCCTCATCACCATCCATAACATCGCTTTCCAGGGCCAATACGGCGCCGACATCTTCCCCTATCTGGAAATGCCGCCACATGCCTATGGCATCGAAGGCGTCGAATATTTCGGCGGCGTCGGTTACCTGAAGGCCGGCCTGCAGACGAGCTGGGCGATCTCGACGGTCAGCCCCTCCTATGCCGAGGAAATCCTGACGCCAGAATTCGGCATGGGTCTCGAAGGCCTGCTGAATCTGCGCCAGGGAGACCTGCACGGCATCGTCAACGGCATTGACGCCGACGTCTGGGACCCGGCCAAAGATCATTCCGTGAAGGCGCATTACACTGCCGCCACATTGAAATCCCGCGCCGACAACAAAAAAGCGGTAGCCGAGCGTTTCGGTCTCGATCAGGACGACGGCCCGCTCTTCTGCGTCATCTCCCGCCTCACCTGGCAGAAGGGCATGGACATGCTCGCCGCCTGTACCGACGAGCTCGTTGCCCAGGGCGCCCGCCTTGCCGTACTCGGCTCTGGCGACAAGGCACTGGAAAATGCCTTCCATACCGCAGCCGCCCGCCATCCGGGCCGGGTCAAGGTTCTGTCCGTCTATGACGAGCCGCTCTCCCACTTGATGCAGGCGGGCAGCGACGCGATCGTCATCCCTTCCCGTTTTGAGCCCTGCGGCCTCACCCAGCTTTACGGCCTGCGTTACGGCTGTGTGCCGGTCGTCGCGCGCACCGGCGGGCTGAACGATACCGTTATCGATGCGAGCCACGCAGCACTTGCAGCGAAAGCCGCCACCGGCATCGCCTTCGGCCCCATCACCACCGATAATCTGCGCCGGGCGCTTCGCCGGGCGGTAAAGCTCTATCACGAGCCGAAAATCTGGACGGCCCTGCAGAAGCAGGGCATGAAGTCCGACGTTTCCTGGGAAAAGAGCGCCGGCCTTTATGCCGACCTCTACAAGACATTGCTTGCCAAAAAAGGATCCTGACCATGATCAAGACCGTTGAAACCACGCCCTTTCAGGATCAGAAACCCGGGACGTCCGGCCTTCGCAAGAAGGTGCCGGTCTTCGCCCAGGAAAACTATGCGGAAAACTTCATCCAGGCGATCTTCAACTCGCTGGAAGACTTCGCCGGCAAGACGCTGGTGATCGGCGGCGACGGCCGTTATTACAACCGCGAAGTCATCCAGAAGGCGATCAAGATGGCCGCCGCTGCCGGCTTCGGCAAGGTCATGGTCGGCCAGGGGGGTATTCTCTCGACGCCGGCCGCCTCCAACATCATCCGCAAATACCACGCCTTCGGCGGCATCGTTCTGTCGGCCAGCCACAATCCCGGTGGCCCGACCGAAGACTTCGGCATCAAGTACAATATCGGCAATGGCGGCCCCGCCCCGGAAAAGATCACCGACGCGATCTTCGCCCATACCAAGACGATCAGCTCCTACAAGATCGCCGACGTGGCCGACGTCAATCTCGATGAAATCGGCTCGTTCAAGGTCGCCGGCATGGAAGTCGAAGTGATCGATCCGGTCGCCGACTATGCCGAACTGATGGAACAGCTTTTCGATTTCGGCGCCATCCGCGCTCTCTTGGCGAGCGGTGTGCGTATCGCCATCGACTCGATGGGCGCCGTCACCGGCCCCTATGCGGTCGAAATCTTCGAAAAGCGCTTGGACGCGCCGGAAGGCTCGGTGCGCAATTCCACCCCGCTGCCGGATTTCGGCGGCCACCATCCGGACCCGAATCTTGTCCATGCCAAGGACCTCTATGACGACGTCATGAGCAAGGACGGTCCGCATTTCGGTGCCGCTTCCGACGGAGACGGCGACCGCAACATGATCGTCGGCAAGGGCATGTTCGTGACGCCCTCAGACAGCCTCGCAATGATCGCCGCCAACGCGACGCTCGCCCCCGGTTACGCCAAGGGCATTGCCGGCATCGCCCGCTCCATGCCGACCAGCGCAGCCGCTGACCGCGTGGCCGAAAAGCTCGGCATCGGCATGTACGAAACCCCGACCGGCTGGAAGTTCTTCGGCAATCTGCTCGACGCCGGCAAGGCGACCGTCTGCGGCGAAGAAAGCTTCGGCACCGGCTCCGACCATGTGCGCGAGAAGGACGGCCTCTGGGCGGTGCTCTTCTGGCTGAACATCATGGCCGCCCGCAACGAAAGCGTTGCCGAGATCGTCAAGAAGCATTGGGCCGAATACGGCCGCAACTACTATTCCCGCCACGATTACGAGGAAGTCGACACCGAAGCCGCCAACGGCATGATCACGGCGCTTCGCGACAAGCTCGCCTCGCTGCCGGGCCAGACCTTCGGTGCGCTGAAGGTCGCTGCCGCAGACGACTTCGCCTATCACGATCCGGTCGACGGCTCTTCCTCCAAGAACCAGGGCATCCGCGTGCTGTTCGAAGGCGGTTCCCGCGTCGTCTTCCGCCTCTCTGGTACCGGCACGTCGGGCGCGACGATCCGCGTTTATGTCGAACGCTACGAGCCGGATGCGGCAAAGCACGGCATTGATACGCAGGAAGCGCTGGCCGATCTGATCGCGGTTGCGGACGAGATTTCCGAACTCAAGAAGCGTAGCGGACGCGATGCGCCAACGGTTATTACGTGAGGATCAAGCGCCGAAGGGTTTGAATGGAGCCGTATTCGCTCAGATCTGCACAGAAGATTCTCCCCGTTTCGGATGACCTCACGGTACTTCTGTTAAAACAGGAGGGATCGCTCCAGGGCATTGACCGGAATTTGGTTGGCTGTGACAGATCAGGTCGCGTCATATGGGAATGCACGCCTCCTGGCCGTCCCGATAGTTTCACCGAGGTGGAACTGTTGGATGGAGTGCTTTCCGCCTACTCCTTCAGTGGTCACATATGCCATATCGACATGAAAACCGGCCATATTCAGGAAATCACATTCACCAAATAGCTGTTTGAGGCCCCAGAGACGATGCAAAAACCGGCCGCCACAAAACTTGGCGTGACATTGACACCAGACGGCGCGGAATTCGCCGTCTGGTCGCGCAATGCCGAACGGATCGAACTCTGCCTCTTCGACGCGGAAGGAAAGCAGGAGACGGCCCGCCATCGTCTCATCCGAGGCCGCGACGACATCCATCGCGCCACGGTCTCGGCCGTCGTCGCTGGCCAGCGTTACGGCTACCGCGCCTGGGGCACCTACGACCCGGATAACGGCTCGTGGTTCGATCCATCCAAGCTCCTGGTCGACCCATACGCCCGCGAACTCGACCGCCCTTTCCGCCACGATGCGAAGCTCTCGCTTTTCGGCGTTGATACGGCGAGCATCGTCCCGAAGACCGTCATCACCCGTGACCCGCTGGCCAAGATCGGCAAACCGCTCCTGCCGTCCGGCGGCTTCATCTACGAAATCGCCGTCCGCCCCTTCACCATCCTGCATTCCGCCATCCCGGAACCGCAGCGCGGCACCGTCGCAGCACTCGCCCATCCTTCGATCATTGCGCACCTGAAAAAGCTCGGCGTCGACGCCATCGAGCTGATGCCGATCACCGCCTGGATCGACGAGCGCCACTTGCCGCCGCTTGGCCTCACCAATGGCTGGGGTTATAATCCTGTCGGCTTCATGGCGCTCGATCCGCGGCTATGTCCCGGCGGCGTTAAGGAACTGCGCGAAACTGTCGCCACCCTGCATCAGGCCGGCATCGGCGTCATCCTCGACCTCGTCTTCAACCATACCGGCGAAAGCGACCGCCACGGTGCGACGCTCTCCATGCGCGGCCTCGACAACCGCACCTATTATCGGTCCGTGCCCGGCGAACCGGGCCATCTCGTCAACGATACCGGCACCGGCAACACGGTCGCCTGCGACCACCCGACCGTGCGCCGGCTGATCGTCGATACGCTGCGCCATTTCGTCGTGCATGCCGGCATTGACGGTTTCCGTTTCGACCTCGCGCCGGTCATCGGCCGGACGGCGGAGGGTTTCGACGCCAAGGGCGAGACGCTGAAAGCCATGCTCGCCGACGAGGCTCTGAAGGACCGCATCATGATCGCCGAGCCCTGGGACATCGGCCCTGGCGGCTACCAGCTCGGGAATTTTCCGGCCGCCTTCCTCGAATGGAACGACCGCGCCCGCGACGACATGCGCCGTTACTGGCGTGGCGACCAATGGACGACCGGGGCACTTGCGACCCGCCTCGCCGGCTCATCGGATGTCTTCGAGAAATCCGGCAAGAGCCGCACCGTCAACTTCCTCGCCGCCCATGACGGCTTCACGCTGATGGACCTCGTCTCCAACGAGCACAAGCACAACGAGGCGAACGGCGAAGAAAACCGCGACGGCCACGGCGAGAACTATTCCTGGAACAACGGCGCTGAAGGCCGGACCGACGATGCCGCGATCCTCGAAAACCGCCGCCGGGACGTCGCCGCCCTCATCTCCACGCTTTTCGCCAGCCGCGGCTGGGTGATGCTCACGATGGGCGACGAAGCGGGCCGCTCGCAATTCGGCAACAACAACGCCTATTGCCAGGACAATATCATCACCTGGTTCGACTGGACGAAGATCGACAAGACGCTGGTGGAGCACACGGCAGCGCTTACCGCGTTCCGCAAACGCTTCGCCGTCTTCTCCGAAACCGGATTCTTCACAGGCGAAGGCGATATCGAATGGCTGAACACCGCCGGCCGGCCGATGGAGGTAGGCGATTGGGAAAACCCGTCCAACCCCGTGCTCGGCATGGTGCTGAAAACGCTCGACCGCCAGACCGACAAGTTGACCCGCATCGCCATGCTCTTCAACCGCGGCCATGAGGAAGCCAGCTTCGCCCTGCCCGGGTGGGGCTGGAAGCATTTCCCCTCCCGCGAGCTGTGGAATCAGGTTTTGCCGGCGCGTTCGGTGCGCTTTTGCATCGAAGAATGATGCACTGCAAAAAACCGCTCGCCAACCCATTCAAAACGAGTACAGTCCGGCCCGGAATTTGAAATGTGGTGAGGTCGCGTGGTGGTGTTGAATGCGTGAAATTTCGCTCTCCGAGATGCCGGGCCTGGTGGGTACGGAAGTCGGCGTTTCGGATTGGATCATGGCTGATCAGTCGATGATCAACCTGTTTGCCGATGCCACCCACGACCACCAGTTCATCCATGTGGACGAGGAACGCGCCAAGGCGGAAAGCCCGTTCGGCGGCACTATCGCGCACGGTTTCCTGACGCTTTCGCTGCTCTCCGCCATGAACTTCGACTGCGTACCAAAAGTGCGCGAGCAGACCATGGGCATCAATTACGGTTTCGACCGCGTCCGCTTCATGTCTCCGGTCAAGGCAGGCACCCGGGTGCGCGGCCACTTCACGCTGACCGATGCCCGCTTCCGCGGCGCCGGCATGCTGATGACCACCTACGATGTCTCGGTCGAGATCGAAAACGAAAAGAAACCGGCGATGACGGCCACCTGGATCACGATCGTCCAGTTCGACCCGAAGGATCGCCCCGAGGGAGTGTGATCCAATGGTTACCGAGGAACAGATCTGGCAGGCTTTTCGCGAGCAGGTCATTGCCGGCGAATTGTTGGGTTCACCGTTCACCAGCCGCCTCGGCAAGCTGATGTTGGCACATCTCGATCGCTCCACCGCGGTGGGAAAGCGGATACTGAGCTGGGAAAACGACCCCACCACCCGTGGCGACATCGTCCCCACCCGCCTTGCCGGCGCGCTGCATGCGCTGATCATCGACGGCAAGGATGATGACCTGAAGGCGGCGTATCCGCCGAACGAAGTCAGCGACGACGCGCTTTGGGCCGCGATCCGCAATGCCTTCGACACGCACGAAGCTTTCATCCTGGAGCGTTTGAATTTCGCGCCGCAGACCAATGAAGTGCGCCGCTCCAGCGCCCTGCTTGCGGGGTTCCTGACGATCGCGGATCTGTTGGGCAAACCGCTGATCCTCTCGGAGTTCGGCGCTAGCATGGGCCTCAACCTCAACTGGGACCGTTACCGCTACGATCTCGGCGGCTTCCTCTGGGGCGATCCCGCCTCACCGGTGCAGCTCAAGCCGGATTGGGAAGGGCGACACCCGCCCCGCGCCGAAATCATCGTGCAGGACCGAGCCGGCTGCGACTTGAACCCGCTCGACCCGCATTCGCCGGAAGACAGCCTGCGGCTTCTCTCCTATCTTTGGGCCGACCAGACCGACCGCGTCATCCGCACCCGCGCAGCGCTCGATATCGCCCGGCAGCACAAGGCGCTCGTCGAAAAAGGTGACGCTCTGGCTTGGCTGCGCGACAAACGGCTGAAGACGCTCCGACCTGGCACGGTGCATGTCGTTTTCCACTCGATCGCCTGGCAATATCTGCCGCCGCAGCTTCGTGAACTCGGGGAATCGATCATCGCCGAGGCCGGCAGCCGCGCGACGGCGGAAGCGCCGCTGGCACGCCTGCAGATGGAAATGATGGGCGAACCGAACAGCGCCTCGCTCAGCCTGCAGATCTGGCCGACCGGCGAGACCCGCGAACTCGCCCGCGTCGATCCGCACGGTCGCTGGGTGAAGTGGAAGGGCTGGAGTTAAAGACCGAGTTCCATCAGCAGAAACCCGAGGAGCGGCGGCAGCGCCGCGCCGATTGCGATATTGGCGGTGCGCGCCGGTGTCAGCCCGATCATCGCACCGACGATACCGGCCGCGATCAACGCCGCCATGGGCATGGAAAGATCACGATCGACACCCGGCACAAAAGACGCCAACAGAGCTGCAACGGCCGCGCAGCCGCTGACCAAAGCACCCTTCCAGATCTCGATCTTCGAAAGCTTCGCGGCAATGACCCCGCCCGCCATCGCGGCAATCACGGCCAGCGCGATCAAAGGAAATCCAATCATAAAACCCTCCCGTCTTTTTGAAGACGAGAGTGCGGTTCCTCTGGATCAAGTCAAGCTAGGCGAACGTCTTAGAGGGCAGCATCCCGCGCGCCTTCTGCCAAAAGGCCGAAGGCATAGTCGGAAAACGAACGCCAGACTTCGACGCGGAAGGCATCTTCGGCGGTCCTGAGTAGAACGATCTCGATCTTTCCAAAAATCGTCCGCGAGCAGGCGCCGACCGGGAACGCTTTCAACGACAGGTCCTGCGGGCAACCGGCATTGATCGCTGCCGCAGCACCGGGTCCCGAAACCAGGATCGCCACGTTGCGATGGGAAACATCGGTCGCCGAATGCAGCGCACCGGAATTCGCCGCTGCCTGCATCAGGCTATTGCCTATGTCGTAGCCGCCTTCACCAATCACCAGCCACTCGTCCGGCCCGAGCCACAGCGCCGTGCGACCATTGGCCGATGCCGATGTCTTCGGCTTTACCGGCAGGTCGACGCCGAGAGCGCCGGAAAGCGCGGAAACATTCTCGGCGTGGACACGCAGCGAAATCCGTTCGGCGGCCGGCGCAGCTTCGAGGCGGACAGCGGACGAGCCGCCATGCAGGCCGAAAAGCGATGAGGTACGCGTTGCCATTTCAATCCCAGAATCAACCATGGATGCGGCCTCCTTCCTTGTCGAAGAACACCATGTCGGTCACTTCAACGGCAATCGTCTTGTCTTTGAGCGGCACATAAAGCGTTTCACCGATCCGCGATCGACCGCCGGCGACGAGCGCCAGCGCGATCGAACGGCCGCAATTCTCCGACCAATAGGCGGAGGTCACGTGGCCGAGCATCTTCATCGGCTTCGGCTGGTTCGGATCGGCAACGATCTGGCCGCCCTCCTCCAGCACGATATTCGGGCTCTTGGTAATGAGGCCGACGAGCTGCTTGCGACCATCGCGCACGAGGTCCGGTCGTTTGAGGCCACGGATGCCGACGAAATCCATCTTTTTCTTAGAGACTGCCCAGTCGAGGCCCGCATCGTTCGGCGTCACGGTTCCGTCCGTGTCCTGTCCGACGATGATATAGCCCTTTTCGGCGCGCAGCACGTGCATGCTCTCCGTGCCGTAGAGGCAGGCGCCCATCGATTTCGCCCGCTCCCAGATCGCCTTCCAGACGGCCGGACCGTAATCCGCCGGCACGTTGATTTCGTAACCGAGCTCGCCGGTGAACGACACCCGGAACAACCGCGACGGCACACCCATGACCTGGCATTCCGCCACGCTCATATGCGGGAAGGCCTCGTTGGAAATATCCACGCCTTCGACGAAGGGCTGGATGATCTCGCGCGCCTTCGGCCCTTGAACCGCAATCACCGCCCATTGTTCGGTCGTCGAGGTGAGCCAAACGCGCAAATCGGGGAATTCCGTCTGCAGATAGTCTTCCATATGGTGCAGCACGCGCGGCGCACCGCCGGTCGTGGTTGTCACATGGAAACGGTCTTCCGCCAACCGGCCCACGACGCCATCGTCATACACGAAGCCGTCTTCGCGGGTCATGATGCCGTAACGCGCCTTGCCGGGCTTCAGCGTATCCCAGGCATTGGTATAGAGCAGGTTCAGGAATTTTGCCGCATCCGGGCCGACAACCTCGATCTTGCCAAGCGTCGAACCGTTGAACACGCCGGCCACGTCACGAACCGTCTTGCACTCGCGGTTGACGGCAGCAAACATGTCCTCGCCGCGCTGCGGATAATACCAGGCGCGTTTCCAGTTGCCCACATCCTCGAATTCGGCGCCCTCCGCCGTCTCCAGATCATGCATCGGCGTCTTGCGGGCGGGATCGAACAGGTCGCCGCGCGAATGTGCGACCAGCGTCCCATAGGTCACCGGCGTATAGGGCGCGCGGAAGGTGGTGAGGCCAACCTGCGGGATCGGTCGGCCAAGCATTTCGGCGGCGATCGCCAGGCCGTGCATGTTGGAAAGCTTGCCCTGGTCGGACGCCATGCCATTGGTGGTGAAGCGCTTGATATGCTCGATCGAGTGCATGCCCTCGCGCACGGCAAGGCGGATGTCCTTGGCGGTCACGTCATGCTGGAAATCGACGAAAGCCTTGACAGCATGTTCCGGCCCCGCACTTTCGGCCGCACCGATCATGCCGCCGGTCCATTCGAAACGGTTTTCACCCGACACCGCAACTGAACCGCTACCGGCACGGATCGCTTCGTCGATCAGGTCGGCCAGATCGTCCGTACCGTTGCAGGCGCCGACGGAAACGCAGTTCTGCGCATAGATATCCGGCAGGAAACGCTGGTTCTGTTCGTCGAAGCGCAGCTTTCCGCGCGATTGGGAGAAGAGATGCACGGACGGCGTCCAGCCGGCGGATACGATCAGTGCATCGACCGGCATCTTGCGCACGTCGAAATTGCCGTTGCGCGCCACCGTCATCGAATTGATGCGGCGGCGACCACCGGTATTGGTGACCGCGTGGCCGGTCAGGACGTCGATACCAAGCGAACGGGCTTCCGCCAGCACAGCCTCACCCGGCTTCTCGCGGCTGTCGACGATCGCGACGATCGTGACGCCGGCACGCTTCAGGTCGAAGGCAGCCTCATAAGCGGAATCATGCGCCGTATAAACGCCGATGCGCCGGCCGACGGCGACGCCGTGATGATTCAGGAAGGTGCGCGCCGCAGACGCCAGCATGATGCCTGGCCGGTCGTTATTGGCGAATACCATATGCCGCTCGATCGAACCGGTCGCCAAAACCACCTTCTTCGCCCGCACCTGCCACAACCTCTCGCGCGGCAGGTCCTTTCCGGGACGGGCAACGTGATCGGTAACGCGCTCGACGAGGCCGAGGAAGCCGTGATTGTAGTAGCCGAACACGGTCGTGCGGTTGAGCACGGCGACATTCGGCATGGCCTTCAGTTTCGCCGCCGTCGCCTGTGCCCAGTCATAACCGTTCTGGCCGTCAATCGTGGTTGCGGCATCGGCATGCAGCGCGCCGCCGACTTCCGGCTGTTCGTCGACGAGGACGACCGAAGCGCCGGTCGATGCGGCCGAGAGTGCGGCCGTCAGGCCGGCAATACCCGCACCGGCAATCAGCACGTCACAATGGACGTAACGGCCGGCATAATGATCCGCATCCTCTTCCTTCGGCGCCTCACCAAGACCGGCGGCGCGGCGAATAAAAGGTTCATACAGCTTATGCCAAGCGGCGCGCGGCCACATGAAGGTCTTGTAGTAGAAGCCGGCCGCAAAGAACGGCGACAGAAGATCGTTGAACGACCCGATATCGAAGGCCAGCGACGGCCAGCGGTTCTGCGAAGCGATCTTGGCGCCGTCGAACACTTCCTGCACGGTGGCGCGCACGTTCGGCTGCCGACGGGATGCGTCGCGCGAAACGTCGAGCAACGCATTCGGCTCTTCCGGCCCGGCGGAAAGCACGCCGCGCGGACGGTGATACTTGAACGAACGACCGAGCAGATGCACGCCATGCGCCAGAAGCGCCGAGGCGACGCTGTCGCCTTCCATCGCGGTATAGCTCTTGCCGTCGAAGGTGAAGCGCGCCGTACGCGCCGGCGTCAGGCGGCCGGCACCCTGGATGCGGAACGCGCCGAGATTTTTGGAAGAACCGCTCATCGGGCATCTCCTTCCGTAGCTTCCCACGTTTCGACGGTCTTCTCCTCAGCAATCGCCACGGCTTTTTCCATCACCGGAATCGGCTGCTTCGGCATGCCCGCCTTGTAGGTCATCAGGAACCTGTCGCTCACCGTGTCGCGCGCCGCATTGAAGAAGCGACCGCAGCCGTGAATGTGCCGCCAGCGCTCATAGGTGAGGCCTTTTTCGTTGTTGCGCAGGAAGAAGAATTCCGCGAATTCCTCGTCCGAAATCGCCGCAATGTTTTCCGGCCGGGCGATATGCGCCTCGCCGGCCCAGCGGAATTCCAGTTCCGAGCGATCTTCTTCGCAATAGGGGCAATGGATCAGAAGCATCGTTGGTCCACCTAGAAGGCACTGTCCGGAAGGTCGGTTCCGGCGGGTTGATCACAAAGCCGCTTGCCCATCGCGATATAAGGAGCAAGCCGTTTCACGAATTGTTCGAAATTCTCGTAAGGCCGGAATGCAGATGCCCGGCCCATATTGATCAGGGCAATCGTCGCCAGCCCGTAATCCAGCGCCAGCGGCGCCTCATTCTTACCGCCCGCATCTTCGGGAACGAAATAGACCAACCGATTTTGCCAGCTGGGCGCGCATAACATCAATCCCTTGTCGGCAGTAAACGGCCATTCCGTCTCGCCCTGCAGCCGATGGATCTTCTGGGTGCGAAAATCCTTCTCAGTCGGAACGAAATTCCCCACCGGCACGACCGGCGCCGCGCTTGCCATGCCTGCCGAAAGGAGAACCGCCGTCAGCATCAATGCGCCACCGCGGCAGCCGCAGCCTCGTCGATCAGCCGTCCGGTGCGGAAGCGATCGAGCGTCAGGCCGGCGGCCAGCCGATGCGGCTCGCCCTTGGCGATCAGATAGGCAAACAGGTTCGCAGAACCCGGCGTCGCCTTGAAGCCGCCAGTACCCCAGCCGCAATTGACGAACAGGCCGGGCACCGGCGTGACGCCCTGGATCGGCGAACGGTCCGGTGTGTTGTCGGTAATGCCGCCCCACTGGCGCATCATCTTGACGCGCCGGAAGATCGGGAACAGCTCACAGATGGCGTCCAGCGTATGTGTGATGATCTGCAGCCCGCCGGTCTGCGAATAGGAATTGTACTGATCGGTACCGGCGCCGATGACGAGCTCGCCCTTGTCGGACTGCGAGATATAGGCATGCACCGTGTTCGACATGACGACGCACGGGAAAATCGGCTTCAGCGGCTCCGACACCAGCGCCTGCAGCGGGTTGGAATGTAGCGGCACGCGAACGCCCGCCATCTCCATCACCACCGACGAATGGCCGGCAGCGGAAACGCCGACCTTCTTCGCGCCGATGAACCCCTTCGAGGTCTCGACGCCCTGCACTTCGCCATTCGGTCCGCGACGGATGCCGGTCACTTCGCAATTCTGAATGATATGGACGCCGCGATCCGACGCCGCGCGCGCATAGCCCCACGCAACCGCATCGTGACGCGCCGTGCCGCCGCGTCGCTGCAAAGCGGCACCGTTGATCGGGTAACGCGCCGTCTTGGAAATATCGAGAACCGGCACAAAAGCCTTCGCCTGTTCCGGCGTCAGCCACTCGTTATCGATGCCATAAAGCGTGTTGGCATTGATATGCCGCTTGAACGACTGCTGATCATGCGTGTTGTGCGACAGCATCATCACGCCGCGAGGCGAATACATGGTGTTGTAGTTGAGATCCTGGCTCAGGCCTTCCCACAGCTTCAGGGAATGCTCATAGATATCCATGCTCTCTTCGTAGAGATAATTCGAGCGGATGATCGTGGTGTTGCGGCCGGTATTGCCGCCGCCGAGCCAGCCCTTCTCGATCACCGCGATATTGGTGATGCCGTGCTCCTTGGCGAGATAATAGGCGGCTCCCAGCCCGTGTCCGCCGGCGCCGACGATGATCACGTCATAGCTTGAACGCGGCTCCGGCGAAGTCCACTGCGCCTCCCAGCCCCTATGGGCGCGCATCGCCTCGCGCGCTATGGCGAAAACCGAATATCTGCGCATCTCGCCTTGTTCTCCTGCAACGATCGGATCGGTCTTGGGTAGTGCCATACCCATCGCAAATCAATATCCGTCGCAATGGCCGTTTTGCGACGCAAGAGAAGATTGTTTCGACAAACCTCCCCGACAGGCAGCGTAGCGTTAATTTCACCACTGTTTGCGCCACGGCGTCTGGACTTCCACAGACTCATCTGATATCTGCACACACCAATCGCACGGCCTACGCCGAGCGGACGTTATTATTTCGCCCCGAATTCCCTGTGATTCCCGGCGAGCAACCAAAACCAAAGGAACGGGATTCACGTGCAGGTACTTGTCCGCGACAACAATGTCGATCAGGCGCTCCGCGCTCTCAAGAAGAAGATGCAGCGCGAAGGTATTTTCCGCGAAATGAAGATGCGGGATTATTACGAGAAGCCGTCGCAGAAGCGCGCTCGTGAAAAGGCTGAAGCCGTTCGTCGCGTCCGCAAGCTGGCTCGCAAGCGCATGCAGCGCGAAGGCCTGCTTCCTTCGCCTCCGCGCGTCGCACGCCCGGCTCGTTGAGCTGTCGTTTTTTCGACGTTTTCATGTGCTTTTGAGGGCGGTGGCGACATGGGCGCCGCCGCTCTTTTGATTTGAAGTAATATCGGCTGCGTACTGAAACCGGAAGACGGGATCCGGTTTATCAAACGGCACGCAGACGGATGGAAACTGCCTTACCGCTATGAGGAAATGCGCCTGATGGCCGCCAAGACCGCCGTTCTCAATCGTGGAACTCTGATTTCCGGCCTTTCGACCAGCGCTCTTCCCATTCGTGGCAAAACTGCTCTTGCTTCGGTCCTGCTTGCAGCTTTGGCACTGTCCGCCTGCTCCACAACGAGCTCGACGGACGTGATCACGGTCGACCGCGCTCAGGGCAGCCAGGAAAACATTTCCTCGCTCTCCGCAGTCATCAATGCCAATCCGAGCGATCCGGAGGGTTATAACGTCCGTGGCACGGCCTATGGCCGCGGTGGCGAATTCTCCCGCGCCCTGGACGATTTCAATCGTGCCATCCAGCTCAATCCGCAGTTCTATCAGGCCTACGCCAACCGGGCACTGGTCTATCGCAACATGGGCCGCCCGGGCGACGCTGCGAACGACTACAACCGCGCTCTGCAGATCAACGCCAATTATGATGTCGCGTATATCGGCCGCGGCAATCTTTATCGTCAGAACGGCCGCACCAACGAGGCGTTCAACGATTTCAACCGCGCCATCCAGCTCAGCACAACGGACGGTCGCGCCTATCATGGCCGCGGCCTGATCTTCCAGCTGCGCGGCCAGCACGACCAGGCAATCGACGATTTCTCCAAGGCGATCTCGCTGTCGCCCGGCTCGCCCGAACCCTATAACGGCCGCGGCATTTCCTATGTGGCACTGAACAACGACGACAATGCCTTCGCGGACTTCAACCGCGCCATCGAGATGAACGACAAGGTCGCCGAGTCCTGGGCGAACCAGGCGCTGGTCTATGAACGCCGCGGCGACAAGTCGCGCGCCTACCGTTCCTATTCGCATGCCGTGCGGATCGACCCCAATTACAAGCCCGCCGTCGATGGCGCCGCCCGCACCCGCTCCGGCGGCAATACCTAAAGCGGCGAAGGAGCGAGCACTCGCTCTTTAGCGGAAAGACCGATAGGCCTCGAGGGATAAAGGACTGAGCCTCGCGGCTCGCAGGCAGCCCGTCGATTTTCGGTCGGATATGTCGATCTTCGGTCAGATATAAAGCGCCGCCATCTTCCGCCATGCGCCCGCTCGATGGGCGCGGCCATCCCAGACATGCATCTGATGACCGATACCCTTTTCGGACATGACCCGGCTGAATTGCCGATTATTGTCGAGGAATGGGTCTGCATTGCCGATCGTCATCACGATATCCATTCGCCGCAGGCTGGCAAGGTGCTCCTCGCTCGAAAGGCCGGGCAGAAAATGTGACGGCATATGATGATAGATGCTGTCGTCGTAATAGCCGTCGAACAGGTCGCCAAAAGCCTCCACTTTCAGCGTCAGATCATAGCGACCCGAGAAAGCGACGAGTTTGTGGAAGAGATGCGGGTGACGGAAGACGAGGCTTGCCGCCTGAAAAGCGCCGAGGCTGCAGCCCTGCACGATCGTGCAGTTATGCGGGTTCTTCTGCGCCATCAGCGGCAAGACTTCGTTGAGGATATATGCCTCAAAGGCCGCATGGCGCCGGATGCGTTCGGATGGGTGCCAATTCGATCCGTAAAAGGTCTCGGTTGCCAGCCCCTCGATACAATAGAGCTGCAGCTGCCCTACCCTGACTTTTTCCGCAAGGCTTTCGACGATTCCAAGCTGCTCATATTCGAAGAACCGGCCGTCCCGGGTCGGAAACATCAATACCTTGGCGCCGGAATGGCCGAAAACGAGAAGCTCCATATCCCGATGAAGCCGAGGACTGTACCAGCGCAGGTATTCGCGATTCATGGCACCCTGAAGAACTGTCGGAGCTTTTCGTCGAGAGCCGCATTTTGTGCGGCGCATTCAGGATAATCGAAATGCCCGGCATCCAGGATGAAGATTTCATTAAATTTTGAATTCGGCCCATCCTTCGACAGCGCATTGGCTATTGCGAACTGGCAGGGTGGCGGCACGGCGGGATCGAAAAGCGCGAGGCTCATCAGCATCGGTTGGGTGATGCGGCTCGCGGCGACTGCCGAATCGTGCAGCTTCAGCGTCGGCCAGGCATTGCCGTATTGCGCTTGGTACCGTTGGACGGAGGCGGCACTGCCGACGCTCGGTAAAGTCAGCCTGAGTTCCTGATGCCCGAATGTCGGCAGAGACAGGTGACCGCGGTCGATGCGGTTGTCGTGAGGAATCGCCAGCCCACCGATGCCGCCGCCGAAGCTGATGCCGCTATAGCCGATATGACCATAGAGCCACGGGTAAAGAGCGAGCAGCATAGAGACCGCCAGCCACAGATCCTCGACGCAGCCACCGATGATATAGCGGTCCGGCTTGTCGATATCGTGCAGCACGTGCCAGTTGGAATCGCTCGAAATCGGCGGCCGGGCGCTGCGCGACATGCCGCGAAAACAGAGAAACAGGACAGCCGTTTCCTCGACCGGCATGTCGAGATTGGGCGCATCCCGCCCGCCATATCCGTGACCGACGACTAGTCCGCGCTGGATCTCCCCCTGCTTCGGCAAAAGCAGCCAGCCACCGATCGGGAACTTGCCGGTCGACATATAGACGATATCGAAAACATGCCATTTCGGATGGTCGATCGCGCTCTTGCGCAGGCCTGGCTCGGGATCGACGGTCATAGCCCGCTTGTAGCGCTCCTGCCAGAAAGCATCGAACCCGGATGGCGCATCTGGCGGCTCGACGGCTTGCAATTCGGTTAGCCTCATGCCGCAAGTGGGGTCGAAATTGTAGGGGTGTCGGGTGGGAACGGTCATGGAAAATCTTGCGCAGCTTTTATGATCAATGCGGAGTCAGGCGTCGCGCATTTCGCTTGTGAACGATGCCAAGGATGAGAATGCCGTATTCGGCTATCTCGTAAAGAATGACATGGCTCTGGTGTTCGTGCCGGCGAACTTCCGAGCCTAGCGCCGCTGCGACACGCCCCATTCTAGGATTTTTGGCAAGCAGCATGAAACAGGCTTGCAGCTCTGTCGCATATTTTCGCGCCTGAGGATGGCCGAAGGCCTCCAAACCGAATACGAAAATGTCGAGCATGTCCTTATCCGCCCGGCGCGTCAGTCTGAATTCAGGCACGTCTTGCTTTCCGCAGTGCGACGATCTTTTCCGCCTCGGCAAAAATCTCGTCAACGCCGCGTGTGCCTATGCCGCTCTCGCGTGAAGCCGCCACCATCTG
Source organism: Neorhizobium populisoli (assembly GCF_019430945.1). Taxonomy (GTDB): domain Bacteria; phylum Pseudomonadota; class Alphaproteobacteria; order Rhizobiales; family Rhizobiaceae; genus Neorhizobium; species Neorhizobium populisoli. The sequence goes on from NZ_JAHYCB010000003.1 coordinate 389,222, forward strand.
GCGCAGTTCCTCGACCGACAGCTCTTCGCCTTGCCGAAGGCGTTCCCGCATCACGAGATCGTTCAGATAGTCATCCGAGCTTGCATATCCGCCACTGCGAACCTGCTCGTCGATCCAGTCCTTGATCGGATCGGAGATAGATACGGTCATCGTCGCCATCATCGGCCTCCTGCTAAGCCGACTGTGACATGATCCGTTGTAATAAAAAAGCCCGGCAAAGCCGGGCTTCAACTCACTAAGCGGTAGTTTTCGCTGACGCGCCTCAGTGCTTCATCGCCTTGACGATGTCTTCCGTCATCTTCTTGGCGTCGCCGAGCAACATCATGGTGCCGTCCTTGTAGAACAGCGTATTGTCGATGCCGGCATAACCAGAGCCGAGCGAGCGCTTGATGAAGAGGCAGGTTTTTGCCTTGTCGACGTCGAGGATGGGCATGCCGTAGATCGGCGAAGACTTATCGTCGCGCGCCGCAGGATTGGTGACGTCGTTGGCGCCGATGACATAGGCCACGTCTGCCTGTGCAAACTCGGCATTGATATCTTCCAGCTCGAAAACCTCGTCATAAGGTACGTTGGCTTCGGCGAGCAGCACGTTCATATGGCCGGGCATGCGGCCGGCCACTGGATGAATGGCGTATTTCACCTCGACGCCGTGGCCCTTCAGGGTATCGGCAAGCTCGCGCAGAGCATGCTGCGCCTGCGCCACCGCCATGCCGTAACCCGGCACGATGATCACCTTCGAGGCGTTCTGCATCAGGAAGGCCGCGTCGTCGGCCGAGCCCTGCTTCACTGTCCGCTGCACACCGTCGTCAGCGCCGGCAGATGCCGTCTCGCCACCGAAACCGCCCAGAATGACGGAGATGAAGGAGCGGTTCATGCCCTTGCACATGATGTAGGACAGGATCGCACCGGACGAACCCACCAGCGCGCCGGTGATGATCAGCGCCAGATTGCCGAGCGTGAAACCGATGCCGGCGGCAGCCCAGCCGGAATAGGAGTTCAGCATCGACACGACGACCGGCATGTCGGCGCCGCCGATCGGGATGATGATCAGCACGCCGAGCGCCAATGCCAGAATGACGACCAGCCAGAAGTCCATATGGCTTTCGGTCTGCACCAGGCCGAAGATGAACACGACAACCAGCAACAGCAGCCCCGCATTGATGAAATGCCGGTAGGGCAGCATGATCGGTTTGCCGGACATCCGCCCATCGAGCTTCAAAAACGCAATGACGGAACCGGTAAAGGTGATCGCACCGATCGCCGCTCCCAGCGCCATTTCGACAAGCGCCTGCCCATGGATATGGCCGATCTCACCGATGCCGAACGAATGCGGAGCATAAAGTGCCGCGGCCGCAACCATCACGGCGGCAAGGCCGACCAGCGAGTGGAAGGCTGCAACAAGTTGCGGCATCGCCGTCATCGGAATGGTGCGGGCGATATAGGCCCCTGCCCCGCCGCCGATGGCGAGCGCCAGAATGATCAGCATGAAGCCGCCGAAGCTCGGCGTCGCCAGCAGAAGCGTGGTGACGATGGCGATGCCCATGCCGACCATGCCGTAGACATTGCCCTTGCGGCTGGTCGTCGGATGCGACAGGCCCCTGAGCGCCATGATGAACAGGACACCGGAGACGAGATAAAGAAAGGCTGCGAAATTCTGTGACATATTCCCCCCAGAACCCGTCAGCGTTCTTTTTTCTTGTACATGGCGAGCATCCGGCTGGTCACCATGAACCCGCCAAAGATATTTACCGAGACAAGCACGAGCGCCACGAAACCGAAGCCCGTGGCAAAGCCCGCCGCCGAAGCGCCGACGGCAAGCAGCGCACCAACCACGATAACCGAGGAAATCGCGTTGGTGACGGCCATCAGCGGCGTATGCAGCGCCGGCGTCACCGACCAGACGACGTAATAGCCGACGAAGATCGACAGGACGAAGATCGCGAACCGGAAGACGAAGGGATCGATCGCGCCGCCGGTCGCGGCACTCGCGGCTTCCGGCGCCTGGGCGGCCGCGGTGATCACGGTGGTAACGGCCTGATCGAGCTGTTCCAGCGCCTTGTCCATAGCTTCACTCGCCATTACAGCTCGTCCTTGGTAACGGCGCCTGCGCCCGTTTCAGTCTCGGAAGCCTTCTTGCGCGAGCGCGTCGGCTTGGCGGGCTTTGCTTCTATATCAGTGGCGACCGGTTCCGTTGCCGGGATCGGCACGGCCAAAGCTTCCGCGGCTGCAGCAAAATTGGGATGAACGACGGCACCATCATGGGTCAGCATGGTCGCCTTGACGAGCTCGTCGTCGAGCTTGACCGCGAATTCCTTGGTACCCTTGTCGACCATCGTCTCCAGGAAGGCATAGAGGTTTCGAGCGTACAGCGCCGAGGCAGAAGCCGCGATGCGACCGGCGGCATTGGCGTAACCGATCACGGCAACACCTTCGACGGAAGCGATCTTGCCCTTTTCGGAACCTTCGACATTACCACCACGCTCGACGGCCAGATCGACGGCGACCGAACCTGGCTTCATCGAAGCCAGCATGGCGCGGCTGACGAGTTTCGGCGCCGGGCGGCCCGGGATGAGAGCCGTGGTAATGACGATATCCTGCTTGGCGATGTGCTCGGCGACCAGTGCCGCCTGTTTCGCCTGATATTCGGCAGACATCGGCTTGGCATAACCAGCCGCAGTCTCGGCAGCCTTGAACTCTTCGTCCTCGACGGCAATGAACTTGGCGCCGAGCGAGGCGACCTGCTCCTTGGCGGCGGGGCGAACATCGGTCGCGGAGACCACGGCGCCAAGCCGGCGAGCCGTCGCGATCGCCTGCAGACCGGCAACACCGGCGCCCATGACGAAGACTTTGGCGGCCGGCACGGTGCCGGCGGCAGTCATCATCATCGGCATGGCGCGGCCATATTCATGCGAAGCGTCGATCACGGCGCGATAACCGGCAAGGTTTGCCTGGGACGACAGGACGTCCATCGACTGGGCGCGGGTAATGCGCGGCATCAGTTCCATGGCGAATGTCGTGATCCCTGCCTTGGCCATGACCGCCAGCGCGGCTTCATTGCCGTAGGGATCCATGACGGCGAAAACGACGGTGCCGGATTTGTAGGATGCGATTTCCGCCGATGTGGGTCGGTTGACCCTGAGAACGATATCGGCCTTGCCCACATCGCCGGAGCTTGCGATCTGCGCGCCCGCAGCCTCGAACTCAGCATCCGGAACGCCAGATCGTTCGCCGGCGCCCTTTTCCACCATCACGGAAAGGCCGAGGGCGGATATCCGCTTCACCGTTTCCGGTGAGGCGGCAACACGAGGCTCATCCGAACCTTCGCGGCATACAAATACGATCTTCGCCAAAGACTGTCTCCTCCCAGTCGATACCTACAGGGGCGATTGATCGCCTCCCAAGCGGGCGCTTGCCACCTCCGCAATGAGCGAAAATCTACGCCTCCCCAGCGTACACGATCTTCGCTTCAACTTGCGGGCCAGTGGCAAGCTGGCGTCAGGTATCAGCGCAGCAGGAAAGCACCCGCGACATTGAGAACGACGAAGAGGATGAAGCTGCCGATGAAGCCCGCACCGCCGAAGAAGCCGGCTGCCATGGCGATCATCAGGACGACGAGGATCATCGTGCCCCATTTCGCGCCGGCAAGGAACATGTTGTAGGTGTGGTCATGTTCGGCGTAGTCCATGGGGGCGCCAGTTTCCACCGGTCCGCTCTGGTGATTGTCCATCAGTCCCGTCTCCTTGATCAGCCGCACGCATCGCGAAAGCATAAGATGGCGTCGGCGGAAAACCCTCTTCGATATCCGGAATCACGCCGCAATCGGCATGCCGGACCTCCCTTCAGGCCTTACACAAACCGATGTGAAAGCGCAATGCCGCTCGAATGCCCGAGCGGTACGCGCGACCGCGGATTCATTAGCCGAGATAGGACATTTCCGACGAACCTGGCCGCCCGGCAATCCTTGCCGTCGGCAGGATGGTTAGCGGCGCAGTCTCGAAATTCGACGGGCGCGCAAACAACATCCGTCGCTCGTAGGCTTCGGACTGGAAAGCCGGAAACCGCTTCATCATCTTGGAGCGCAATTCGCGGGTTGCCGAGGCAAGCAACATCAGGTCGAAATCATAGGTCGGGATGCGCCGCGGCGCGACCATCGGCTGTGCATAGAAGAAGCGGCGATAAAATGCCGCATGGGCCGGACGGATCGGCTGCAACACTCGGTCCGCATCAAAATAGATCGCCGCAACCGGCGTCAGCCGCACGGTAAGATAGGGCATGGCTGACAGTTCGCTGGCAAATTCCGGCGCGATCGCAAACCGCGCGGAGTCGATCAGGGTCATGCCCGCATCGAGCATCTCGTTCACCGCTTCCGGGAATATGCTGATCGACTGGCAGACCCGGTGCTCCGGCGTCACATAATGAAGCCGGATCGTGCTGACCAGTTCCTCGTCATAATAGACGCCGAAGACATGGGCATTGCGGTCGAAATCGATCTCGTCGATCAATCGCGTCGCGTTGACCGGCAGGACGCCATGCGTCTTGTAAGCCTTGTAGCGCAACCGGGCGACATCCTCGAAATCCTCATGGCTTTCGATGCGGCGGTATTCCACATGATCGAGAGTGGAAAGGAGTTTGGCTGAAAAATTTCCATCAAGAAAAGATTTATCAATCGGCATCGCGGTCATTCCTTGGGCTTTAACCAAGGATTAACCCTAAAAGCAGTGCGCACCGCAACAAAAGCTGAGAGAATTTAACAAATTTCTAAAATCTATGGTTAATAAAGAGTTAACAATGACTTACGCCATGCGGGAAACTGTTAACACTGTCTGAAATTTAGGCAGGGACCGAGACACTTTCGTCGCGTTTCAGGCCATTAGCGGGCAGCAGCCCTCAACGGTGCGTTGTTGGATGCCTTGGCTCCACGACGCATGTTCGAAACCTTTGTGGCAGGCAAAGCTTCAGCGACCAGCTCGATGATCCTGCCGGCGCCAACCGGCATCGAGAAGACATAACCCTGGACCAGATCCGCGAAGCGGTGGCGATTGATCAGCGCCAGTTGCTCCTTGGTCTCAACGCCTTCGATGACGATCTTGAGGCCGAGTTCGCGCGACAGATGGACGATGCCGCGCAGCAGCTTCAGCTTGCGCTGGTCGTCGGCGATATTGCGGATGAAGGCGCGATCGATCTTGACGATATCGAGCGGCAGGGAGTCGAGATAGCTGAGGCTGGAGAAACCCGTGCCGAAATCGTCGATCGCGATCGTCACGCCCGTCGCGCGGAACTGGTTGAGGATGGCGCTTACCGCCACCGGCTCATCCATGAAGCAGCTTTCGGTGACTTCGAGATGCAGCCTGGACGGCTCCAGCTCGTAACGCTTCAGCACGTCGGCGACGTAGTGAACGATATCGTCGTTGCGCAGGTCCTGGATCGACAGATTGACAGATACGGCCATGTTGTCCGGCCAGCTCGCGCAGTCCCGGCAGGCCTGATCGATAACGAAGCGGGTGACATGCGAAACGAGCCCCATATCCTCGGCCATCGGGATGAAGACGTTCGGGCCGACCATGCCACGTTCCGGATGCCGCCAGCGCACCAGGGCTTCGCTGCATTCGATCCCCGAACCATCGGGGCGGTACATCGGCTGATAGGCGACGTGCAGACCGTGATTGTCGATCGCAAGACGCAGATCTGCGCGCAGGCGCTGCTCATCGATATACTGTGCATCCATCTCGGCGCGGAAAACGGTCAGCGTGCCATTGCCGGCGGACTTCGCATGGTTGAGCGCCAGATCGGCCTTGATCTGCCAGTTCTCCATCTCGAAATCCTGCGATGGCAGGATAACGCAGCCGCTGTTCATCGAAACGCTCAGACGCGAGCCTTCGACCATATAGTCGCCCTGGATTTCCGTATGGATCATCCGAATCTGACGTTCCATATCGCAGCTGTCTTCGCCGCCGGTCAGGAGCACGACAAATTCGTCGCCGACAAGGCGGCCGGTCAGAAGCTTTTCCGACTTTATGGTGGAGAGCCGTCCGGCAATCGCCGCAAGAAGGCGGTCACCGATGACGTGACCGCGCATGTCGTTGACATGCTTGAAGCCGTCGACGTTGAAAACCGCAAGTGCCGCCAGCGCCTCGCCGCGATCGGCAAGTTTGGCTGCCGCAAGATCGGCGAAATGACCACGGTTCGGCAGGCCGGTGAGCGCGTCGAACTGCACCATGTGCAGGATTTTCTCTTCAGCCGCGATACGCGCGCTGACATCTTCGAAAATCAGCACGACGCCGCCGTCGGAACGCGGGCTCACCGAAAATTCCAGGTGCCGATCGTTCTTGAACGTGAACAGCGCACGCTCCAGCGAACCGTCGCCGAGCTTCGAGAGCTGGCGCAGGATGGCTTCCGGCGCATTTTCAGCGCCTTCACAAAGCACGCCCGCAAAATCCCGATCCTTCAGTTCCGTCTTCTTGTCGAGGCCCAAAAGATCGCGCGCACGGCGATTGATGACCTGGATGCGGCCGTCACCGTCGAGCATGACAAGACCATGCGAGATTGTCTTCAACGCAATGTCGAAACGGCTGGCGATGATCGACATCTTGCGCGAGGAGATGACGTTTTCGTACAGGAAGTCGCGCACGCCGTTCGCCATCGAGCGGGTCGTGAGGCCAAAGGGAATGAGGAGCAGCGACATCAACGCCAGATAGATGTCGTTGGTGAACAGGCAGGCAATCAGGATGGGGCCGCAGCAGCCGAGCGTCTGCAGGTCAACGGCAATGCGAGAACCGTAGTTACGGCCGACGACGGACATCATCGAACCAAGCGTCATGGCAACGCAGGTGAAGCCGATGAACTGGTTCTCCAGCACCAGGATGGCATAACCACTCGCAACGCCCAGCATGAACGCAGCCAGAAAGGCACCGATGACGTATTGCTGCTCCCAAGCGGCAATCTCATGATGGTTCAGCGACGGCTTGTCGACCTTGTCGAAACGATAGAACCAATAGATGCGATAGGCGAAAACGGCCGCAAAGCCGGCTGCGAACAGAAGATAGAAAAGCGAGCCGCTATAGACATAGATAAGGGTGCACCAGGCAACGTGAACGACCACGCCGGTCCACAATGTTCCGCGATTTCCAAACAGCGACGCAACGAAGGACAGATAGACATCTGTCGACAACGACTTCGCTTCGATCTCTTTCATCGGGTTCATCCCTTGGCTTCCGATTGACAGTGCGGAAAACCCTTTAAGAATTGCTTGTTCCCGGGACGCTTCACCCCCAACATCAGGGGGGTAGTTCGGAACTTGCTCAACAAATTCAAAACATACTCGTTAGAATCTTTCAAAAGTCGCCTGAGCTGGCTCACCGCATGGCTGCCTGACATCTCAGGCGGCACCGGAAGCGGCGGTGCCAAAACGCCGGGAAAGCCTGCCGCGCCACAGGTTTCTATAGACGAAAGCACGGTCTATTAGCACTTTCCTTTTCTTAGACCTTGGTTTACATCGCCTTCCCAGACGGGCGGGATAAAAGGAGACCCGTTTTCAGAATTGAGGAAGCCATGGCTGCACTACTGAAATTAAGCGGTTTCATCGACGGTCTCAGCGAAATCGTCGGTAAATTTTCTGGATATCTCGTTCTTTTCTGCACTCTTATCAGTGCCGGCAACGCCATCATCCGCTACCTGTTCAATTACAGCTCGAACGGCTGGCTCGAGATCCAGTGGTATCTTTTCGGCTTCATCGTCCTTCTCGGTGCATCCTATACGCTCAAGCTGAACGAACATGTACGCGTCGACCTCATTTACGGCGCCGTCTCCGATCGGGTTCGCCTCTGGATCGACGCGATCGGCCTGACCGTTTTCCTCATTCCGGCCTGCATTTATCTGGCCTGGCTGGCATTGCCGTTTTTCACCATTTCCTACGCGCAGGGCGAAGTCTCGTCGAATGCCGGCGGCCTGATCCGCTGGCCGATCAAGCTTGTCCTCGTAGCCGGCTTCGCGCTGCTCGCACTTCAAGGTATATCCGAGCTCATCAAGCGTGCCGCTGGCCTCATGGGCGTCCTCCAGGTCGATACGACCTACGAAAAACCGCTGCAATAACGCCCCGACCGGAGGATAACCGCTAATGTTCGAATACGGTATAATGCCGCCGGCCATGTTCCTGGGCATGATCATTTTCATGCTCTACGGCTTCCCGGTCGCTTTCTCGCTTTCCGCCGTCGGCCTGTTTTTCGGCCTGCTCGGCATCGCCACGGGCCATTTCGAGTTCGCCTTCATGCAGGCGCTGCCGCTGCGCATCTTCGGCATCATCTCGAACGACCTGCTGCTCGCCATTCCCTTCTTCACCTTCATGGGTGCCGTGCTGGAGCGCTGCGGGCTGGCGGAGGATCTACTCGAAGGTACCGGCAAGCTGTTCGGCGCCATTCCGGGCGGCCTTGCCTATGCCGTCATCCTGGTCGGCGCCATTCTCGGCGCAATCACCGGCACGGTTGCCGCCTCGGTCATCACCATGGGCGTCATCTCCCTGCCCATCATGCTGAAATACGGCTATAACCCGCGGCTCGCCACGGGCGTCATCGCCGCATCCGGCACGATCACCCAGGTCATCCCGCCGTCGCTCGTGCTGATCGTTCTTGCCGACCAGCTCGGCCGTTCCGTCGGCGACATGTATCTCGGCGCAATCGGCCCTTCGATCCTGCAGGTCGGTATCTTCCTGCTGTTCATCCTCGGCCTGTCGATCTTCCGTCCCAAGGACGTTCCGCCGCTGCCGCTCGAAGCACGCGGCGAGCTGAACATGGCCCTGGTCATGAAGGTCCTGTGGGGCATGATCCCCTCGATCGTGCTGATCTTCCTCGTGCTCGGCACCATCTTCATGGGTCTTGCGACGCCTACGGAAGCGGGCGCACTCGGCGTCGTCGGCGCCATGGTGCTTGCCGCCATGCACGGCCGCCTGAGCTGGGACCTGATCAAGCAGGGCATGCATTCGACCATGACGATCACCTCCATGGTCGTCTTCATTCTGGTCGGCGCCACCTGCTTCAGCCTCGTCTTCCAAGGCATGGATGGCGGTCTGTGGATCGAATATCTGCTGTCTCACGTCCCCGGTGGCGCGATCGGCTTCCTGATCTTCGTCAACATCTTCATCTTCTTCCTGGCCTTCTTCCTCGACTTTTTCGAAATCGCCTTCATCGTCCTGCCGATGCTGGCGCCGGTGGCGAGTGCGCTCGGCATCGACCTGATCTGGTTCGGCGTGCTGCTCTGCGTCAACATGCAGACCTCGTTCATGCATCCGCCGTTCGGTTTCGCGTTGTTCTACCTGCGGTCGATCGCGCCGAAGTCCGTGAAGACGAAGGATATCTATCTCGGCGCCATTCCGTGGCTGTTCATGCAGCTGATCCTGGTCGCGATCATCATCTTCTGGCCGGAATCCGTCACCTACTGGCTGGACAAGGCACCGGATGTCGATCTCAACACGATCAAGATCGAAGTCCCGGGCTTCGGCACCGGCAACGGCGGCGGCATGCCCAACTTTGGCCTGCCCCCGATGGACGGTGCCCCGGCACAGCCCGGCGGCGCCCCCTCTCCGGCAATGCCGAACTTCGGTGAGCCGCCGAAGATCAATCCGTAAAAGCGACTTCCCTTGTCAGTTGAACAAGGGAATCGTATATTTGGAGTTGAGGACAGAGCGCGAACTCTGCCCGCCTTTGCTATCTGCGTAAGAAATAGAGCCGGACGGTTATTGACCAGCTTGTCCGGCTTTTCCTAGACAGCAACGTAATGCTCAGTGGTTTCCACATCACACTACCTCCAGTTCGAGAGCAAGGCTCTTGCCTAAGTCGGTGAAGCCCGTCTTCACCGATGCTCCGATGGGTCTAGGAGCGTGCTGCTTCAGCCCTCGAACGCTGCAATCATAGATAATCAGGTGCAATTGTCGAGGCGACACAACCGGCCGCAACCATTGCTGCCATGAGCAAATAAAAACCCCGGGCCGAAGGCCCGGGGTTTTCCATATCTGCGGATCGAAACGATCAGAGCTTGCCGTTGCGCTGCTGGATCATCATGAACGTGTCGAACGTGTATTCCGACAGCTGCATCCAGAGGTAACCTTCTTTCTTGAAGGCGACCTGGTCTTCGTAGATCTTCTTGAAATCGGCGTTGGTGGCCGAGATATCCTTGTAGACCTCAAGGGTTGCCTTGTAGCAGGCTTCCAGGATCTCCTGGCTGAACGGACGCAATGTCGTACCCTGAGAAACGATCTGCTTGATCGCAGTCGGGTTCTTCAGATCGTACTTCGCCATCATGTTGGTGTTGGCGAAAGCGCAGGCATCCGAGAGCGCCGCCTGATAAGCCTTCGGCAACTGGTTCCACTTGTCGAGGTTCATGAAGGCGTGGATCGTCGGGCCGCCTTCCCAGAAGGCCGGATAGTAGTAATACTTGGCGACCTTGTAGAAGCCGAGCTTGTGGTCATCATAAGGACCGACCCATTCGGCCGCATCGATCGTGCCCTTTTCGAGCGCCGGATAGATGTCGCCGCCGGCAATCTGCTGCGGCACGGCGCCGAGCTTTTCGAGAACCTTGCCGGCAATGCCGGCGATACGCATCTTGACGCCCTTGAAGTCGTCGACAGTGTTGATTTCCTTGCGGAACCAGCCACCCATCTGGGCACCGGTATTGCCGGCCGGGAGACCATAGACGTTATGCTTGGCGTAGAATTCGTTCATCAGCGTATTGCCGTTGCCCTGATAGAACCAGGCGTTCGTCAGGCGGGCATTAAGGCCGAAGGGAATGGCGGTACCGATCGCAAACGTCGGATCCTTGCCAACGAAATAATACGAGCAGGTATGGCACATTTCGACGGTGGCATTGCTCACCGCATCCTGCGCCTGCATAGCCGGCACGATTTCGGCGGCGGCGAACGGCTGGATGGTGAAATTGCCGTCGGTTGCAGCTGCAACATGCTTCACGATGTCTTCAGCGCCACCATAAATGGTGTCCAGCGACTTCGGGAAAGACGACGTCAGACGCCAGGTAATTTTGGGATTGGACTGCGCGATGGCGGGAGCTGCCAGCACCGATGCGGCGGCGGCCCCGGCGCCGGTCACGGCAGCCTTTTTGAAGAATGTACGACGATCCATGAATTTCCTCCCATAGAGACAAACCGCAGGGTTTCCGTTCCCACTCCCCCGGCTTATCTGCGAGGTAAACATTTTGCTCCAAGGGTTGCAAGCGGCGCGGCTAATATTCCTTAATGTGGCAAGGCCTTTTGATCTTAGACTTTCGTAGATATCCGGTTGAAACCGGATTCATGAAAGATTTCAAAGGGAAATGCTCATTCTTTGGGCAAACAAACCGTCATCCATACTTCCGCCAATCTTGACTTACACAGGCTTCCTGCATCACATCTTGATCACGAACTTACCGCCTGCCGACCGGAGATACCGATGCCCAAGCCGATTGTTGCCCTGCCCGCCGATATTCGTCAGCTGGACGGAGCGATCTGGCATGCGACTCCGAACCAGTATGTACAGGCAGCGCTGAAAGTCGCGGACGTGATGACATTCATCGTTCCGGCCTTCGAAGAGGGCAACGAGATCGACGCGATCCTCGATCGGGTCGATGGACTGCTCGTCTCCGGCTCCGCTACCAACGTCCACCCGTCGCTTTATGGCAAGCAGGCAACCGAAGCCGACGGTCCCTTCGATCCGGCGCGCGACGCAACATCGCTGCCGCTGATCCGCCGGGCGATCGATCGCGGCATTCCGCTTTTGGCAATCTGCCGCGGCATCCAGGAACTCAACGTGGCGCTAGGTGGCACGCTCGCCAGCGAAATCCAGGATGAACCGGGTATCTGGGATCACCGCAAGCCGGACGTGAAGGAACGCGACGGCATGTACGCGATCCGCCAGCCGGTCTTCGTGCAGGAAGGCTCCTGCATCGCCAATTATCTTGGTCTGACCGGCGAAGTGCAGGTCAATTCGCTGCACCGCCAGGCGATTGCCGAAACCGCGCCACGCCTGAAAGTCGAGGCGACCGCCGAGGATGGCACGATCGAGGCCGTATCGGTCATCGATTCGAAGAACTTCGCCGTCGGCGTCCAGTGGCATCCGGAATATTGGGCGGAGACCGACGCCCCGTCAGCGGCCCTCTTCCGCGCATTTGGCGATGCCGTCCGCGCATACGCAGCCCGCAAGACGCTGACTAACGTGGCCGCGTAGGCCGCCCACGACACCCTCTCAAGCCGTGTATTTCAAGATGACTAGCGGCTCACGGCAGAGCTAAGATCAGGTTCGCGGCTTGCAGATGCCGGTCGATTGACGAATACGCATTTCAGGCTTGATGAGATGGATACCGTCCGGCTCGTGGCTTCCGACCAACCGGTCTAGCAATGCCCGCGCCGCAAGCCGTCCCACTTCAGCCTGTCCGTTCCAGACCGTCGTCAGTGCCGGCGTTGCGATCGATGCCTGCTCCAGATCATCATAGCCCGTCACGGAAATATCCTGGCCCGGCACCAGGCCTGCACGGGCGACCCCGTTCATCAGGCCGATCGCCACAAGATCGTTCCAGCAGACGGCGGCTGTCGGCTTCTGCGGCAGAGAGAGAAAATGCACCGCAGCCTCGAACCCGCCCTGCATCGAACGGGGCCCGGGAATGCGCAGGTTCGGATCGACTTCGATACCTGCCTTGCGCAGCGCATTGACATAACCCTGATAGCGATCGCGACCGGTCGAGGTCTGGTCGGTACCGCCGATCATCGCGATCGTGCGATGTCCAAGGCCGATCAGGTGGTTGGTTGCGAGCGAAATCCCGTAACTGTCATCTCCCCGATATGTCGGCAGCTCGACGCCTTCCATCGAACGCGCAACCAGAATTGCCGGCATGCCGTTTTCTTCCGCCAGGCGAAGATCTTCGAGCGGCGTGCCGATCGCCGGCGACATGATGACGCCGTCGCCGCCAAGCTGGAGAAGTGTTTCGACGAACGTTCGTTGCTTTTCGACCGAATCGTAATGGTTGGAGAGAATGAAGGTCTGCCGGCTGCGATCGAGTTCGCTCTCGATCGCCTTCAGGATTTCCCCGTAGAACGGGTTCATGATGTCGTGCACCACGACACCGATAATGCCGGACCGCGAGGTCCGCAGGCTGGCTGCACGGCGATTATAGATATAGCCGAGCGCGCGGGCCTGTTCCTTGATTTTCTCACGCGTGTCCGCTGCCACGAGCGGACTGTCGCGAAGAGCAAGTGAAATGGTGGCAGTAGAAAGACCGAGGCTCTCGGCAATCGTCGACAACTTGATCTTTTGCGCCATTTTCCCCACTCATAAACGGCAGGGCGCCATCCTCTCGGCGCCGGAATTAAAATTTAAATAAACAATTTAATTCCGTGCGACAATCCTGTGACAGCAATTTTCCAGCGAAACCAGGGGTGTAAAAACGGCTAGTCTTCACTATCCACCGGCTGGAGGTTGTGCTCAACGGCACGCAACAGCTTCAGAAGAGTACGGATTTCCTTGTCAGAGAAGCCCTTGACGGCAAGCGCGCCGCAATCAGCGACGGAGCGACCGATCTGCTCGATGCTTTTCAACCCGGCCTCCGTCAGATGGACCTTGGTCAGTCGTCCATCGGTTCCGTCAGCACGCCGCTCTAGAAACCCCTGAGCCTCCATGCGGCCGATCGTGCGCGTCATGGTCGGCGCCTTGACCCCGAGGCGAATTGCGAGCTGGCCGGGCGTCATTCCATCCTCTTCCGCCAGCGTCAGCACAACACCGTCTTGTCCGGCATAAAGCCCGCTATCGCCGAGGCTTCGGCTCAGCGCAGTGCGCATGGAGCGTGCCGTCTGGGTGATCGCCGGTGCGACATCGATGGCCGACAGGCCCTCAAGGTCTTTCTTCTTTCCGGACTTCGACTTCTTGTCACCCTTCTTCTTGCTCATCGGCTCCGCCTGTTTTGACCCATCGAAGGTGGCGTTGTATCTGTAACGCTAACGTTCTCACATACATAGCGAAACCGGGAAGTAACCGCCAGATGCTGCCCCCCCTGCCTCACTATCATGACAATGATACGACGAAGCCATCCACAGAAAGAGCCGGATGGATCGCGGTCCTGCCGCTCGGTGCCCATGAACAGCATGGTCCGCACCTGCCGTTCGAGACCGATACATTGATCGCCGAAAGTCTGGTCGCACGGATCATCAAGGCCTTGCCGGCGAATCTGCCCGTTACTTTCCTGCCTGTGGAGCCCGTCGGTTATTCCATCGAGCACATGGATGTTGCCGGCACCAAAACGCTTGCCTTCGACGAAGCCGTGAACCGCTGGCTCGGCATTGCCGAGAGCCTGAACCGGAAGGGCATCCGCAGGCTGGTCCTTCTGAACGCCCATGGCGGCAATTCCCCGCTTCTGACGGTTGTCGCGACTGAAGCACGCGTGCGCTTCAACATGCTGGTCGTCGCGACAAGCTGGACCCGTTTCGGGCAGCCGGAAGGGTGGATATCGCCGGAGGAAAAGGCGATCGACATCCACGGCGGCGACATCGAAACGTCTGTCATGCTGGCGATGTGGCCGGACCGGGTGAATATGGCAAAGGCAGAGGCTTTCTCATCGCGTCAGTCGGATTTTGCGACGTCGTTCAAACATCTGCGTGCCTATGGCCCGCATGCATTCGGTTGGAAAATGTCCGACCTGAACGAGAAAGGCGTGGCAGGCGATGCGGCAGCGGCGACGGCCGAACGTGGCGAACGGCTTGTGGCACATTCGGTCAAAGGCTTTGTTGAATTGCTGGAAGATGTGGCGCGGTTTGATTTAAGTCGCTTTACCAAAAGTTGAAGAACTGAAATTTGATCTATCTTGGACCAACTAGATGGACCAGGAGATTGTGACGGTGGATGAGATACGGGCATAAAGAGCCGCGGTCGCATAGGCCCAGTGGGGCAAAAACTTTCAAAGCTTCGCTCAATTTCGGCGATTGCTTTTCTTACGCTACGGCAAAAGAATTCGACTGCCCGCGTCTCTATATCGGCGGCGATTTTGCTCGGACGGATGCAAGATCGGCGATCTTGTCCATAGCGCTCTGACGTGGACCTCTCCCTGATGTGATTTTATAACATCGAAACCCTTTGAACTCGCTGCGGCTTGCTCTTATATGGGGCAGACCAACCCGCGCCCGCCGGACGCTTCCCATATCCTCGAGGTTTCCCATGACCGAAACAGTCGCCGCAAAGCCCATTCCCGTCACCGTGCTGACGGGCTATCTCGGCGCAGGCAAAACGACGCTTTTGAACCGCATCCTGTCCGAAAGCCACGGCAAGAAATATGCGGTTATCGTCAATGAATTCGGCGAGATCGGCATCGACAACGACCTGATCGTCGAGTCCGATGAAGAAATCTACGAGATGAACAACGGCTGCGTCTGCTGCACGGTGCGTGGCGACCTGATCCGCGTCGTTGAAGGCCTGATGCGCCGCCCCGGCCGTTTCGACGGCATCATCGTCGAGACCACCGGCTTGGCCGATCCGGTCCCGGTCGCCCAGACCTTCTTCATGGATGATGACGTCCGCGCCAAGACCGAGCTCGATGCGGTCGTCGCTCTCGTCGACGCCAAGCATCTGCCGCTACGCCTCAAGGACTCTCGCGAGGCCGAAGACCAGATCGCCTTTGCCGACGTCGTCGTCATCAACAAGACCGACCTCGTCTCGCCGGAAGAGCTGGCCATCATCGAAGACGTCGTTCGCGCCATCAACCCGGCCGCCCGTGTCTACAAGACCAGCCGTTCCGGTGTCGATCTGGCTCGCGTGCTGGACCAGGGCGCCTTCAATCTGGAACGTGCGCTCGAAAACGATCCGCATTTCCTCGATCACGATCATGAAGACCATGTCTGCGGTCCGGATTGCGATCATGATCACCATCATCATGGCCACGACCACCACCATCACGACCATGCTCACGATCATGACCATCATCACCACGATCATGATCACCATCACGAACATGGTGCCATGTCGCCGATCCATGACGTGACGGTGAAGTCGATCTCGCTGCGCGGCGGCGAGATGAACCCGGAGCGCTTCTTCCCCTGGATCCAGAAGATCACCCAGGCGGAAGGCCCGAACATTCTACGCCTGAAGGGAATCATCGCCTTCAAGGGCGATGAGGAACGTTATGTCGTTCAAGGCGTCCACATGATTGTCGAGGGCGATCATCAGCGCCCTTGGAAGGATGGCGAAAAGCGCGAAAGCCGTCTGGTCTTCATCGGCCGCGATCTCGATTTCGACAAGATCGAAAAGAGTTTTCTGGCCTGCCAGGCTGTAACCACTGCAGCATGATGTCAAAACGTGTAAAGCGGTGCTCGGATAATGTCATGCCGAGAGGAAATGCCGAGTAATGCCCACAGTTGCACCGCTTGATCTCGAAGGCCATGTCGTCGCGGCCCATTTCCTCGGCGACATTCCCTTCTTCGCGACCGCCGCCGGTACGATCCACAGGCTCGACGGCGGCGACAAGGTTACCGAGGCACATCAAGGCCTTTTGACCTGTATTCGCGATCCACACAGCGCGTCGCTCCTGACCGGCGGCGAGGACGGAAAGATTCTGCGCATCGGTGCCGACGGCAGCGCGACGCTCGTCGCCGAAGCACCCCGCAAATGGATCAACGTCGTTGCCGGCGGACCGCAGAATGCGGTCGCCTATGCCTATGGCAAATCGACTTTCGTGAAGCTGGCCGACGGCACGACGAAGGAATTTACCGAGGAGCGTAGCGTCGAAGGTCTCGCCTTCGCTTCCAAGGGCATGCGCGTCGCCGCAGCCCGCTATAACGGCGTGACGCTGCACTGGGTCGGCACCAACGGCGCTCCGGTCGACCTGGAATGGAAGGGCGCCCATACCGGCGTCACCTTTTCTCCGGACGGCCGGTTCCTCGTCACCATGATGCAGGAAAATGCCCTGCATGGCTGGAAGCTGGACGGCAAACCGGGCGAAAACCGCCATATGCGGATGACCGGTTATCCGGCCAAGGTGAAGTCACTGTCCTGGTCGCCGAAGGGCAAGTGGCTTGCCTCGTCCGGCGCACCGGCGGCAATCGTTTGGCCGTTTTCGTCGAAAGACGGACCGATGGGCAAGGCGCCGCAGGAACTCGGTACGCGCGCCAATATCATGGTCACCCAGGTGGCTTTCCACCCGGCGGAAGAGGTGCTGGCCATCGGCTTTATCGACGGCATGATCCTCGGCGTCCGGTTGGCGGACGGCAAGGAGGCGCTGTTGCGTCGGCCCGGCAAGGGCGCGATCAGCGGCATGAACTGGAGCGCCAACGGCAAGCTCATCGCGTTTGGCTCCGAAGCCGGCGACTGTGGCGTGATCGATATCAGCGCCTGATCTTTCAAACGATAAATTCGCGCTGTTCCAGCTCTGCACTGGAACAGCGCATCATCAGATTCCCATCGAGTACGGCCGATAGCTGAAACTTGAGTGAAAACCGGTTTAAGCCTGCCTGACCGCGCCGATAATCTCGCCAAGCAGCGAATGCAGGTCATCTCTATATCCACTGCGGGCGGAAGGGCCGCTGTCGTCCGAGGTCATCACGACGGTCAGGCCAAGCCGCGGTACGATATAGACCATCTGCCCGCCATATCCCCAGCCGAACTTGATGTCTTCGCCGCCGATATTGCGCAGGAACCAGCCATAACCATAGCCATCGCCTGAGAAGCGGGAATTGGTCCGCGGCGTCCAGGATTGATCGATCCAGCTTTTCGAAACGACCTGCCGCCCGTCGGCCGCCTTGCCGCCATTGCGGTAAAGCTCGCCGAAGGCAAGCAGCGACTGCGCCGTCATGGCCATCTGATTGCCGCCGAGATAAATCCCCTGCGGATCGCGCTCCCAGGAGCCTATACGAAAACCATCGACGGGTGCTAGCCATTGATTGGCGAGCGCCAGCGTCGATTTTCCACCGACACGCGTCAGGATGGCGGAAAGCAGGTGGGTCGAGGCGGTTGAATACAGCATCGAACCGCCGGGCTCTCCATCGAAGGGTTCCGAAAGCGCAAACCGCACCCAGTTGCGGCTTGCGACCCAGCGCCCGTAATTCGGTCCCGACATGCGAGACAGGCCTGCCTGCATCGAGAGCAGGTTACCGATCGTGACCGTGTGGATGCGCGGATCGACATCGCGCGGCAAATCCGCGTTGAGGATAGGCGCGATCTTCTGCTCCGGTCCTTCCAGCAGCTTCCGGTCGATGGCGATGCCGACCAGGCAGGAGATGATCGATTTCGAGGCCGATTTGATATTGCTGGATGCGTCCAGGGCGCGGCCGTTGAAAGCGCGCTCCGCCAGCATCTCGCCATGGCGCGAGACCAGCACGACCTTGAGCGGTTTAAGCTCCGCCGCACCGTCAAGAACCGCCTTCAACGTTACCGGCGGCTGTGGCACCGGTTGCTGCGCGAAGCTGCGGCCGGCGGCGAGTATAAACGGGAGCGAGGCAAGCGTTGCGCGGCGTGTGATCATGTCCGCAATCTAGAGCGGGACATCGTTCGCGAATATGGCGCGAAATCCGGATTCACGCGGAAATGAAGGGTTGTGACGAACACCGCGCTCAAAGCGCCGGGGACACGCCTGCAGCTCCGATTTCATCGACGCACTCCTTCATGATGATCGCCATTTCCTCATCGGTTTCGGCAGTGACACCGCTCGGGACGATGTATTCCGATTTGACGCCCGGATCATCAATTCCTGTACAGGCCATGAAACCCCAGAGGTAACGGGGATCGCAACCCTGATCCTGAAGCGATCTGATCGCATCCGGCATGACGTCCTTGACGATCTCTTCGACGCTCATGAAAGCCTGCGACGAAGATGATGCCAAGGAATCCTTCTTCCGCCATTTCTCGATGCGATGGGCAATGATTCCGTTGCGGCAGGCGTCGTCCTTGGTCACCGCCGGTTCCACCATCAGCGATCTGAAGGTGGCATCGGCCGCCTGCGAGACGGATGTGGAAAGGTTCAGCAGCACGGCTGCCGACAATATCGCCAGGGGCGCGATTCGCATCGGAGGCTCCTCAGTTTCATCGCACCAGATAGAGCCGAAAACGCCGAGGGAAAGGCCGCGCTAGAGCCCTGCGTCGGCAAATACCTTGGCAATCCAGTCGATGAACACGCGCACCCGTGGCGAAAGCTGGCGGTTTTGCGGATAGAGCGCCGAAAGCTGGGTCGGCGACGGCGGAAAATCGGGAAGCACTTCCACCAGCAGCCCGTCCTCGACATCCTTCTGAAGCCGATAACGCGGCACCTGGATGAGCCCGAAACCGCGTCGCGCGAGATCCACCATCGTGTCGGAATTGTTGACCGTCAGCCGGCTTGGAAGCGTCACATAACGCAGCTCGCCGCCGACCATGAACTCCAGCGGGATGATCTGCCCGGTGCGCGACGAGATGAAACTGACGGCCTTATGTCCTTCCAGCGCATCGGGATGCTCCGGCATGCCGTGTCTCGCGATATAGTCAGGGCTTGCATAGGTCATCTCGCCGATCGTGCCGAGCCGCCGCATGATCAGCGCGCTGTCATCGACCTCGCCGGCGCGGATGACGCAATCCACCCCTTCCCGCACCAGATCCACCAGCCGGTCGCCCTGTCCGATCTGCAGGTCGAGCAGCGGATAGCGCTCCAGGAACTCATGCAGGCGCGGCAGCAGGAAGGTCCGCGTTAGGTGCCCGTGTGCATCCACCCGCAGCAGACCACGCGGCTGCGCATCGCGAAAGACGTTTTCCGCCTCGTCCACTTCGGCAAGGATCGCCAGGCAACGTTCGTAGAAGGCACGGCCATCAAGGGTCGGAGTTACGTGGCGCGTCGTACGCTCTAGAAGCCGCGCGCCGACACCCTCCTCCAGCTGCTTGATCGCTTCCGTAACCGTAGAGCGCGCCAAGCCAAGATCGGTCGCCGCAGCGGAAAAGCTGCGGCGCTCCACGACCCTGGTAAAAAGCTGCATGCGGTCGAGACGATCCATGACCTTGTTCAGCACAGACGAATTCTGATGTCAATTGCTCGGCAATTGTTCTGAATTGGCGTCAGGCATATCTCTTGGTCACCAACCAAGGAGAGATGTCATGAGCATCAACGAACAACGCGTCGCCATCGTTACCGGCGCATCGAAGGGCATCGGCAGAGCCATCGCGCTACGCCTTGCCAATGACGGCATTGCCGTCGTCGTCAACTACGCATCGAGCCGTGCTGCCGCCGACGAAGCCGTGGCCGAAATCGAATCTGCAGGTGGCAAGGCGATTGCCGTGCAGGCAGATGTCGGCGGAGCAACGGCGATGAGCGATCTTTTCGACGCCGCGGAAAAGGCATTCGGCCACGTGGATATTCTCGTCAACAACGCCGGCATCATGAAGTTCGCCATGCTGGCCGATACCGATGACGCGCTTTTCGACCAGCACATCGTCACCAACGTGACCGGCGTGTTCCGCGGCATTCGCGAAGCGGGAAAACGCCTGCGCGAGGGCGGCCGCGTCATCAACTTTTCATCCAGCACCGTCGGCCTCTATGGCCCGGGCTACGGCGCTTATGTCGCCAGCAAGTCCGCCGTCGAAGCCCTGACGCATGTCGCATCGAAGGAGTTCGGCAAGCGTCATATCACCGTCAACGCCGTCGCCCCCGGCCCGGTCGAAACCGAGCTGTTCATGAACGGCAAGTCGGACGAACTGGTGCAGCGGATCGTCGGCACCATTCCGCTTGGCCGTCTTGGCCAGCCGGACGACATCGCTTCGGTCGTGTCCTTCCTGGCGAGCCCGGAAAGCGGCTGGATAAACGGTCAGGTGCTGCGCGCCAATGGCGGCATGATCTGAGAAAACAGAAAGGAAAAACCGATGCCATTCATTAACATCAAAACCCCCGAAGGCGCGCTGAGCCGTGCCCAGAAGGAAGAAATCATGCACCGTGCGACGGACATGCTGGTGGAGTATTTCTCCGAAGCAGCCCGGCCGCATACCATGGTGCTGATCGAGGAAGTCAAGGACGGCGGTTACGGCCGCGCCGACGAGATCTTCATCCTGCCTCCGGAATACCGGGCGAAGGACCCCGTCTAGTTCAACGCAAAACTGCTTTCTCGGCCCGGAGAATTACGATCATCAGATTATCGCACCTGCCTCATGCAGCTGCGATGATCTCCAGGCGTATCGACTATTTTGAAACCTGGGCCACGTAGCGTGCCGCCAGGAGCAGCAACATCATCGTCGGATTGGCTCCGCCACCAGTGGGCAAAACAGAGGTCGCGAGCAAACGAACATTTGGGACAGCAAACATTCGCAGGTCGATATCGACGACACCCTCATCTGGAGTCCGTCCCATGCGCGTGGAGCCAGTGGGATGATAGATACCGCCACCGAGCGCCATTTCCCCTTCTGCTGCACCTTCCGGCTTCCGCATGAATTCGGTCGAAGCAGACAACGGGAGCTTGCGCCACATGGCTTGGAAGACATCGACTGCGTGCGTCAGATTTGCCTTGTCGCTGTCGGTAACCGTCCAGGTAATCTCGGCCAAAGGCTTGCCAAACACATCCTCCCTGTTTTTCGACAGGGATATCCTGTTCTCCTGCGAGGGCTCCTGCTCGATAACCATATGCACCGGCAGCTTCGCTCCATCTGGAAACAGCAAGCGTTTGCCGTAAAACCTTGCCCACACCGCCCTTATCAACCAGGGAGCGGTGCGGATAAGTCCGAGTATATCCGACGCGCCGGGAAGCCGCCTTTTCTGTAAACTGCGGAATATGTTACGCAAAACGTCAAATCCGCCGTTACCGTCAGTCTCAAAGGCAATATGCGCAAAACTGGCAGGGGCAGCAGCACGGATATCGGCGTCTTGACCGAGTTCAAAGCGCAGATTGCGCATCGTCCCGTTGCTTTCGAAACGAAAACCGACATGCCGGTTCAACTCGGCCCGCGCCCGCGTCACCATTTCCCCGACTGGAACGGAGAGATGATCGCTGAAATATCGTCCCAGTGCCGGCGAAGTGCGGGATACGATTTCCCCGTTCTGAAAATCCATCAGCAATGCGAGACGGGTGGTCTCGATGGCTCCTGCAGCGATGATGATGTGATCGGCTGATACCGACAACTCGTCACCGGAAACCGTCCGAGCCCGGACCTTCCGCAACAAACCATCCTGAACAGAAAAATCCGTCGCGGTTGCATTCAGCCAGATCTCGAGATTGGGCAGCGTTCTTGCCTTCTCCTGTAACAGATTGAAAACGTTTCTTTTCTTGAAGGGAGGCCATTTGGCGAGGCGCGCGACATGAGTAGGCGAGGACAATTCAGGCAGGTCATAATCGCCGCCGGAAAGATCGAACTGCGCCTGTATTCCTGGAATAAACGGGTCGAGCTCGCGCATGGAAATAGGCCACTCGGCCGCCTTCAGATCCGCCTCCTGAAACGGTATGAGCGCCCCACCCCATCTTGTCGATGTGCCGCCGATACATCTGAATCGGCCGTGCGCAGCGCCACTGTAAACGGACTTCAGATGGACGACCTCGTTGAGCGGGTGCTCGTCCTCCTCCTGGTGAAACCCACCGGATTCAAGGCATACGACCTTATGTCCGGCCTCCGCCAGCCATACACTGGTCAGCAAGCCGACGGTCCCGCCGCCGATTATCAGAAACTCGGCCGTGATCTCAGCCGCCTTCGCACCGGCGAGGTCCTTGATCATTGGGCCGTCTCTGCGATTCTCGCATATTGCTTCATACGTTCAGGCTTCAGCGTGCTGACGAGGATGGCACCGTCCTTGTTGCGCTTCAACGCGTCGGACAAAATCTGTTCGACAGAGGCGGTACTGCCGTTTTTGCGCGCGCCGCTCACATAACCATAGGTAACCTGCATCGGCAGGCCATAGCGACCCAGCAAATCAGCTTCCCGGCCTTCCAGGCTGTCAAGCACCTGCACATATTGGCAAAGACCAATGCATTCTTCCGCGATCGGTCCCACTCGGTCTATCGTGCTTGCGATACCGAAATATCGAATCTTGCCGGACTTCACTGTATCCTGAAGCCAGGAAAGCCATTCATCGGTTCTGAATGATTCAGGATCCGGCTCATGCAGGGTGTAGACATCAATATGGTCTCGCCCGAGCCGCTTAAGGCTCTGCTCCAGGGCAACCTTCGCCCGCGAAAGACCGAAGTCTTTCGTCGGCCTAGAAATCGGCTTTATCAGCCTGCCGACAACCTTCCTGAGAAAGATCGCAGTGTCGAATTGAGATTCCCCACCTGGCGAGTAGATTCCAACCTTGGTGGTGACCGTGAGATCTGGATGCTCTCGCAGGACTTGGTTGAGATCCCGTTCCGCAGCGCCGAAACCGTAGTAAGGCGCAGTATCGAAATGGGTGAAGCCGGCATCAACCGCAGATTTAAGCAGCCTGTACCGCTTATCCTTGCTTCCAGCATTGAAAAGCGAGGCAGTTCCCAAAGCAAATTTAGAACAACGCAATTCAATCCCTGGTATATTAACCTGCTTCAAACCGATCTCCTTGAAATTTTTCCCAAACTACAAGGTTTAAATCCGAAGTCCAACAAAACTCACCGGCAATTATCATATAGTTAAGACGGCGGCTTCGCGGCTTACACCATGATCAAACCTGGAAGATGACCGACGCCTGTTTACGGGATTTGTACTAAACAATTAAAACAAAACCGCCTGCCCGCAAGCACTCAAGACGTGCACTCGCAGAGCAGGCGGTTTGGGGACAGATCGTTCAGACGCGAGGCCTCTGGAATGATTTATATCAGGCCAGCTTGCGTCCGCTTGCAACGATCATGCCCGCGGCACCTTCCAGCCAGCCGGCCTTCAGCTCAAGCGCTAGAAAGCGCTCGCGCTGGAACGGGCCGGGCATGACGAGATGCCGGGTCTTGTCGGCAAAGAAGCCGAAACGCTCGTAATAAGCCGCGTCGCCGACGAGCAGAACGGCGCCATGCTCGCGCTTGTGAGCCTCAGCGATCGCCGCACGCATCAGCGCGCCGCCAATGCCCTTGCCTTCATGGGCGCAATCGACCGCCAGCGGGCCGAGCAGCAAGGCTTCGAGCGCCTGGCCGTCCGGCGAAATACCGGCCTCGATATTCCACAGGCGCACCGTGCCGATGACATGGCCATGGCTGTCACGGGCAACCAGCGCCAGGCCTTCGGCCGGAACGCGGTTGCGGCGGATCTTTTCCGACGACTTCTTGCGGCGATCGGCGCCCATGACGCGATCGAGCAGGGTTTCGCGAGCCACGACGTCAGCCGGGTTTTCGGCATCGATGGTGAAAGTGTTGTTCGGCGCAAACAGGGCGCGGACAGAATCAAGAACAGTGGCCATCTTGGCCTCCCGAACTCAAAACCGATTCAGACGGTATCGGAGGATCATTGTGAATTCGCGGCTCCCGCCTGGAGGAACGGGGGCCGCGGCAATCAGGTCACGTCAGACCAGCAAAACGCCTTAGATGACGTAGGCCTTGAGCGGGTCGAAACCGTTGAACGCAACGGCCGAATAGGTGGTCGTGTAGGCGCCTGTGCCTTCGATCAGAACTTCGTCGCCGATCGAAAGGGTGATCGGCAGCGGGTACATGTTCTTCTCGTACAGCACGTCGGCGCTGTCGCAGGTCGGGCCGGCTAGAACGCAGGGCTCCATTTCGTCGCTGTCGCGCTCGGTGCGGATCGGATAACGAATGGCTTCGTCCATGGTTTCGGCGAGACCGCCGAACTTGCCGATGTCGAGGAAAACCCAACGGTGGTTGTCGTTGTCGGACTTCTTCGACACGAGGACGACTTCAGCCTTGATCACGCCAGCATTGCCGACCATGCCGCGACCCGGCTCGATGATCGTCTTCGGCAGGTTGTTGCCGAAATGCTTGCGGAGCGAAGCGAAGATCGCCTTGCCGTATTCTTCGGCCTTCGGCACGTCGCGCAGGTACTTGGTCGGAAAACCGCCGCCCATGTTGACCATCTGCAGCACGATGCCCTGCTTTGCGAGCTGGCCGAAGACACGCTTGGCATCGGCAAGAGCCGCATCCCAGGCATCGACCTTGGTCATCTGCGAGCCGACATGGAAGGATACGCCGTAGGACTCGAGGCCGAGCTGGTGAGCGTAGACGAGAACGTCGACGGCCATCTGCGGTACGCAGCCGAACTTGCGGGAAAGCGGCCATTCGGCGCCTTCACCATCGGTCAGCACGCGGCAGAATACCTTCGCACCCGGAGCAGCACGGGCAATCTTCTCGACTTCCTCATGGCTGTCGGTGGCGAAGAGGCCAACGCCGAGCGCGAAGGCACGAGCGATGTCGCGCTCCTTCTTGATCGTGTTACCGAAGGAGATGCGGTCGGCCGTTGCACCGGCGTCGAGTGCCATCTGGATTTCGGCGACGGAAGCGCAATCGAAGCTCGAGCCGAGAGAGGCGAGCAGCTTGAGGATTGCCGGTTCCGGGTTTGCCTTGACCGCATAGTAGATCGCGCTATCCGGCAGGGCATGACGGAACGCATGGAAATTGTCGCGCACGACGTCGAGATCGACAACCAGGCACGGGCCTTCCGGACGACGGGTCTTGATGAAATCGAGGATACGAGCAGTGGTCACGGGTCAGTCCCTTCAAATCTCAAGGCTCCGGCTATGAACCGGAGGACAAAGGACGAATGAACATGCGCCAGGACCAGTCGGTGGAGACACTGGTACCTTGACACGCTCAAACGCGCGGTAAGTAGATCAACGTCCTGCCACGGACAATGATCCGGCTTTGTCTGCCATGGATTGGAGGGAGGTCCCTACCGCACTTCCGGCAATGATGGTGTGCCTCTTCAGTAACCCCCGCTGATGGAAAGCAGGGAGAGAACAAAAAGGCCCGCACCGTCGTTGCTTCAGATGTCCTCGCATTTCCCGGATGGCCGGAATAGCGACTGGAGGGGTTAGTTCCAGGTACCTTACCGATGACCTCACCAAATAGAGGGTCGGCGGACACCCACGGGCACGTGCGACTTTGGGCTGACCGGGAGATAAGAATATTCGCGGTCATAATCAAGAGTTTTTTTGACCTTCATCGAAAATTCGCATTGCACATGGAAAGAGAACATCCCACCTAAAAATTCGCAGAACCAATGGGGTGACATTTGGATACGCTGACGCGCATGCGGGCCTTCATCGATGTGGTTGAAGCAGAAGGCTTTTCAGCCGCAGCCCGGAGGACCGGTCGATCCAAGGCGCTGCTCTCCAAATATGTGCGCGAACTGGAGGACGATCTGGGCGCGCTTCTCCTCAACAGGACGACCCGCCAGTTCTCCATGACCGAGGCCGGCCATACGTATTATCGCACCGCTGCCGACATCCTGAAGGAGATCGACAATCTCGCCGACCTGGTGCGCGAGAACAATGCCGATCTGAAGGGGCGCCTGCGCGTTTCCGTACCGCGCACCTTCATCGATGCGGAAGTCGGCCAGTCACTGATCGATTTCGCCAAGGGTCATCCAGATGTCCAACTGGAGATCGTCGCGGAAGACCGGTTCGTCGACCTGATCGAGGAAAACTTCGATCTCGCGATCCGGATCACCAAGCTCGAGGATTCCGGCCTGATCGCCCGCAAGCTCTCCGATTTTCGGGTCTATGCGGTCGCGACGACCGATTTCGTGGCCGAATACGGCCCGCTCGAACATCCGCAGGACCTGAACCGCGTCCCCTTCATCATCGACACCAATCTGCGCTGGCACAATAGCGTTCGGTTCACGGACACCGACGGCTCGACGATTTCGGTCGCCGTTGCCGGGCCGATCGAAATCAATACCCCGCAAGCGACCTTGCGCGCCGCCCGCGCCGGCTTAGGCGTTGCGATCGTCCCTGATTTCATCGCGGCCAATGCATTGCAGACCGGCGAACTCGTCTCGCTGTTTGACGAATATATTCCGAAAGACCGCGGCATCTATGCCGTCTACCCGCATCGTCGGTATCTGCCGGCAAAGGTCAGAAGCTTCGTCGATTTTCTCGCAGCCTGGTTCCGTCGCCAGCAGCCCTGACCACTTGGAAGTGAGTCGAAATTCCGTCCTATTTACGCTGCAAAGCACAAACGGACGAGATATAGGAATCAACTCGGAGCCCCCTCATCCGCCCTTCGGGCACCTTCTACCCTAGGGGAGAAGGGAAAAGCCGCAACGCCACCGTCCCCCTCTACCCATCGAGGAGAGGGTATCCGAGCGAAGCGGAGGACGGGTGAGGGGGCTCCGGGTAAATCCATTTGTTAAAAAGCCAGGACAACGCCGCATGCGATCGAGAAGACTGACCCTTGCAGCGCTGGCATTCTGCGCCGCCCCTCTGCCCGCCCTCGCCCACCCGCATATCTTCGCGGAAGCAAGGCTCGAAGTCGTCGCGGGCGCCGATGGCAATGTCGCGGAGCTCCAGAATGTCTGGCGCTTCGACGAGGTCTTCTCCTCCAGCGTGCTTCTCGATTTCGACAAGAACACCGATTTGAAGCTCGACGCCAAGGAACTCGCAGAACTCGGTGAGACGATGCGCAAGTCGCTTGCGGACTATCACTATTTCACCACCATCACGGTGAATGGCGCGAGCGTCGGCGTGACGAAGCCGGATGTCATCCACGCGACGCTGGACGGCAACCAGCTTCTCGTCATCTTCGCCGTGAAGCCCGAAAAGCCGGTGCAGCTGAAGGGCCGCCTTACCTTCGGCATCTACGACCCGACCATGTACACCTCGATCGACTTCCCGACCGACAAGGACCTCATCGCCAAAGGCGCAGGTTTTGCAAAGTGCCAGCACAAGGTCGTGCGGCCGGACCCGGACGAAATCATCTCGCAGAACAGCGCCAGCCTGACGGACGCCTTCTTCAATGATCCGACCGGCACCGACATGACCAAACTCTTCGCCACCCGGCTGGAAGTGACATGCTGAACAACCGCCGTGCCTTCGCCCTTGCCGCGCTGACTTTGCTGGCAGTCGCCAGCGTCGCGCATGCGCAATCCCCGCTCGGCGTCGGCTCGGCCGAACCGTCGTTTTCCATCGGCGGCCCGCTTGGTCCCTTCTTCGGTTGGATCAACCACTATCAGCAGGCTTTTTACCGCTCGCTCACCGGCGCGCTGAAAGCGATGCGCCAAGACCCCTCGGCGCTTTATGGCCTGATCGGCCTTTCCTTCGCCTATGGCGTCTTCCATGCCGCCGGCCCCGGCCACGGCAAGGCCGTCATCTCCTCCTACATGATCGCCAACGAGATCGCCCTGAAGCGCGGCATCGTCATTTCCTTCATCTCGGCCATGCTGCAGGGTGTGGTGGCGATCGCGCTGGTCGGTGCCGCCTTTTTCGTGCTGCGCGGGTCGGGCATCACCATGACGGCAGCGACCCAGGCAATGGAGATTGCCAGTTTCGCACTGGTCGCCCTGTTCGGTGCCTGGCTGCTGGTGAAGAAAATCCGCGCGCTACGCATGCGCGTCGTCCGCGTGCCCGAAACCGCAACGGCCATGCTCTTCAACGCCCCGTCAACCGGGCGAAACTCGACGGGCCTGAAATTCCAGGCGGTGGAGATCGACGATCACGACTACCAGGGTGACCGCGATTATTGCGAAACCTGCGGCGTCAGCCATATGCCCGATCCCGAGATGCTGAAAGCCAAGGATTTCAGCCTGCGGGAGGCGTGGTCGGCGATCATCGCGGTCGGCCTGCGCCCTTGTTCCGGTGCGATCCTTGTCATGAGCTTTTCGCTGCTGAACAGCCTTTATCTCGGCGGCATCCTGTCCGTCTTCGCCATGTCTGTCGGCACGGCAATCACCGTCGCGATCCTTGCGATTCTAGCCGTCTCGGCAAAGGATATCGCGCTGAAGATCGCCGGCCCGAGTTCGCGCACCGGTCGGCGGATCAGCCATGCCATAGAGATCGGCGGCGCACTCTTCGTGCTTCTGGTTGGCCTGTCGCTGCTTGGCGCATCGCTGCAAAGCACAAGCATCGGCGGCTAGTCCCAAGTTCCGTTTTCCTTGATATAGTCAATGAAGGCGCGTAACGGCGCCGGCACGAGGCGACGGCCGGGATAGTAAAGAAACGGCCCCGAGAACTGCACCCACCAGGGTTTCAATACCGGCTCCAAAACTCCACTCTCGAAATAGGGCCGCAGCCAGTCTTCGAATAGCGATATGATTCCGGTGCCGGCAATCGCCGCATCCACCGCAAGATCGGACCCGCCACCGGGCTGCACCATCAGCGGACCGTTCGGATCGACCTTCACAACCTCGCCATCCTTCTCGAACTCCCAGACGATCAGCGCACCACTCGCAAAACGGCCTCGGATGCAGTCATGGACAAGAAGATCGCGCGGATGCTCCGGCCGCCCCCGGCGGTCGAGATAAGCGGATGACGCCGCACTGGCAAACCGCTGGATGCGCGGGCCGATCGGCAGCGCGATCATGTCCTGCTCCAACCGCTCGTCATAGCGAATGCCGGCATCGCAGCCCGCCGCGATCACATCGACAAAACTCTCATCGGTCATGATCTCCAGCCGGATATCCGGATAAGCTGCGAGAAAACCGGGTATGATCCGCGGCAGGACCAGCCGGGCCGCACTCACCGGCACATTGAGCTTCAGCGTGCCCGCCGGCCGATCACGAAAACCGCTGGCAAAGTCCAATGCCGCCTCAACCTCGGTGAGCGCCGGGCTCAACCGATCGAGAAGTCCCTGTCCTGCCTCCGTCGGCAATACGCTACGCGTGGTCCGGTTGAGGAGCCGCACCCCAAGCTGCGCCTCGAGCCTGCGCACCGCATCGCTGAGACCGGAGGCGCTGCCGCCGCTGACGCGCGCACCATCCCGAAACCCGCCGGCGCGTGCCACCGCCAGAAAAGCATTGAGATCGCCCAGATCGACTTTCATTGTTCGCTTCCCCGTACAGCCCGTCCGGATTATACCCCATTTTTCATGGGATCAATCAGGCCTATCTCTCGTTCGAAGCTGAAAAGGAGAGACACCATGTCCAGCATCAACAACGCAGGTACTTACAAACTCGGTGATCGCACAGTGAAGCGGATGGGCTACGGCGCCATGCAGCTCGCCGGCAAGGGCGTGTTCGGCCCGCCGAAGGACCGCGATGCGGCGCTCGCCGTATTGCGCGAGGCGATCGAAAGCGGCGTCGATCATATCGACACCAGCGATTTCTACGGCCCGCACGTCACCAACCAGATCATCAAAGAGGCGCTGCACCCCTATCCGCAGGACTTGGTGATCGTCAGCAAGATCGGCGCACGTCGCGGTGCAGACGCATCCTGGAACCCGGCATTCTCAGCCGAAGACCTGGAAGCTGCCGTCCATGACAACCTGCGCAATCTCGGCCTCGACGTGATTGAAGTCGTCAATCTGCGCGCCATGTTCGATGTCCATGGCCCGGCGGAGGGTTCACTGGAGGCACCGCTGACGGTGCTGGCCGAACTGCAACGCAAGGGCCTGATCAAGCATATCGGCCTGTCCAACGTGACTCGCAAACAGATCGAGGATGGCCGCAAGATCACCGAGATCGTCTGCGTCCAGAACCAGTACAATCTGGCCCATCGCGAAGACGATGCGCTGATCGACCAGCTGGCGGCCGAAGGCACGGCTTACGTACCCTTCTTCCCGCTCGGCGGCTTTTCGCCGCTGCAGTCCTCGACGCTGTCGGATGTTGCAGCCCGCCTCGGCGCGACGCCGCTGCAGGTGGCACTCGCCTGGCTGCTCAAGCGCTCGCCGAATATCCTGCTGATCCCCGGCACGTCATCGGTCGGTCACCTGCGGGAAAACCTCGCCGTCGCCGATCTCGATCTGCCGGAAGACGCGATGCAGGAACTGAACGGCATCGCCGCAAAGGCCTGATGCGGATGAAGCGAGCGGCGCTGCGTGCGCCGCTCGCTTATTGCCTATTTGCGCCGCTGGTAGCGGGCGCGCAGCCAGAAGATCGCAAAGAAACCGAGCAGCAGCAGCGTGCCGACGATCACGCCGAGCACCGGCGAAAACTGCGCGATGCCGAGAACGATGGTCGGCAGGAAATAGATGACGAGCCCGACCACGATGAGAATGACGGCCGCGGCAATCGCCTGAGATTTTGCTTCCGGCGTCATGCTACGTCCTTCGCAAGCTCGGCGCGGATATCTTCCAGCTTGCGCTTCTGCTGGCCGCTCGCATCGAAATTATCCGGCGAAAGCCAGGCTTCGAAACCGGCCTTGATCAAAGGCCATTCGCTGTCGATCATCGAGAACCACGCCGTATCGCGGTTGGCGCCGCGCGAGATGACGTGCTGGCGGAAAACACCTTCGAAGGTGAAGCCGTAACGCCGCGCGGTCACCTTGCTCGGCTCGTTTTCGTTATGGCACTTCCATTCGTAGCGGCGGTAATCCAGCCCCTCGAAGACATGTTTCGCCATCAGGTAATGCAGCTCGGTCGACATCGGCGAGCGCTTCATCGCCAGCCCGTGCGCCACGGAACCCACTTCGATCACACCGTTTTTCGGATCCGGCCGCATGTAGCTCGCCATGCCGACGATCTTGCCCGAAGCGTTCTCGATCGCGATCAGCGTCACGTAACCGCCGCTCTGGCGAATCGACTGCAGCCAGAGATCCAGACTGTCCGCCGTTGCATAATCGTCGTTCGGGAAATATTTGAGCAGATCGTTGATCGCCTCGGCCCCGCCCAGCGCATCCCAGAGACCTGCGAGATGCTTTTCCCGATCGTAAGTCTCTAGCGTCAGAAACCGGCCCTTCAGGGTGACGGGACCGGGAGCGGAAACTTTGTAATTCTTGAGATCGCGCATGGAAGCCTCTGTTCGAAGCCAAGAGGCTTAGGACAGCATCAGACGAAACGCAACCGGGAGCACGCGCGCCGCCGGGCGACCGATCGTCCCAATTTCTCGTTGGACACTGGGCCATTCCTCTGCTTTCCTCTGACTAGGTGACAGGAGGGTTCGAATGCCAGTCTGCACATCATGCGAGAGAGACGTCAGCTTCAGTGATCTGAAGGGCGGCCGCTGCCGGGATTGCCGCGAAAAAGCGGAAGCCGGGCGCATGGCCTCGGCGATCAAGGAGATCGAAACAGTCCCGACGCCGGAAGAGCTGAATGATCCGCGCGTTCTGGCGCTGATCGTTTCCACGACAAATGAAATCCCCAACCGCCAGATCGACGGCATCATCGATATCGTCGGCTCCGAAGCCGCGGTCGGGCTTAACATATTCAAGGACCGCCAATTTCCGCGATTTCTTCGGCGGCCGCAGCCGTACGGTGCAACTAGCGCTGAAAGATGCGCGTACTGCCTGCCTGATCGAGCTGCGTCTTGCCGCCGCCAAACTTGATGCCGACGCGATCATCGGCATCAAGTTCGATTTCAACGAATTATCGACAGGCTCGGGCGGCGGCATCCTTTTCGTTGCCGCCACCGGCACCGCCGTCAGGCTGGTCCCGAAAGACTAGACCTTCACCTTCGCAGCCGAAACCGTCGCATCGATATGGTCGATCAGCGCATCGTCGAGGCCGAGACGGCCGGCGAGCAGATCGAGATAACCGCGTTCGGCGCGCGTATCCGGATCGATCGTCAGGCGGGTCGCGGCGTAGAGCTCGACCTTCTGCTCCTCGGTGCGGGCGGCCGCGACGAGATCATCGATATCGACCGGATTGGCGAGTTCATTCTGGATGAAGGCTTCCGCCTCGGACCCGAGATCGACCGCATGAACCTTGTCCATGATATTGGCCCGCTCGGAGGCATCGATATGACCATCCGCCTTTGCGGCGGCGATCATCGCGCGGATCAACGTCAACGCGAAATCGTTGGAAAGCTGAGCGGACTGCGGATGAAAGGGAGAATCGGCCGGCGGCGGCAGAAGCGGCGTTTCAGCCTGCGGTGCGGGCTGCTGTACGGCTTCCGGCGACTTGCCGGACTGGTAGTTCTTGTAGGCAAGATAACCGAGGCCGGCTATCGCCGCGATGCCGCCGACGGTCGCCACATTGCCCGCAAGCTGACGGCCTGTCTTCGTACCGAGGACGGCTGCGAGGATCGCGCCGGTGGCGAGCTTGTTGTCCTTGGCAAGCTGGCCCGCCTGCCCTGCCCGATCCTTCACCGTTCCAGACAGACCCGGAATTTGCGACCCCAGGAACTGGTCGAGAAGTTTTTTCGCGTCGAACATCGCTTGATCTCCCTCAAAGCATTTGAGCAGGAAGATAGGAATGCGATTGTGAAATTACAAAGACGGGTTGAAAATACAGTCATGAAGCCCGCTCAACACTTCAACATACCACTTTGACGTGTCTCTGCTGGTTCATTTCTGGTTCTGAGGCAGCCCATCGGCAATGTCGTAATAGTCGCCCTTGTCCGCCACGAAGATATGCATCTTCAAATGCGTTTCCGTCGGCGTGTCGAACGCGCCCATTGCCACGCCCATCCAGTCCCGATGCGGCGGATCCCAGAACAGCGACGAGCCGCAGGTCTTGCAAAACCCGCGCCTCACCTTTTCGGAGGACTGATACCAGCTGACATTCTCAGCGCCGTGAACCGTCAGCCGATCCCTCGGCACGTCTGTCGTTGCCAGATAATGACCGGTCTGCTTGCGGCATTTCGAGCAATGACAGGCATCGGGCGCGGCAAGGTCACCTTCGATCTCGAAGCTCACCGCACCGCAAAGACATGATCCCTTGTGCATGATCGCTCCTCCCAGACGATCGCGCCGAACCTA
Source organism: Neorhizobium populisoli (assembly GCF_019430945.1). GTDB lineage: Bacteria > Pseudomonadota > Alphaproteobacteria > Rhizobiales > Rhizobiaceae > Neorhizobium > Neorhizobium populisoli. The sequence continues at coordinate 422,861 of NZ_JAHYCB010000003.1, forward strand.
TTGCTTAATCTGAAGCTCAGGCCTTCAGCGCAAAAGCTTCCGAAGCGAGCTTGGTAATGCCCGCCCAGTCACCCGCGGCAACCAGCTCCTTCGGAGCCACCCACGAGCCGCCGACGCAGACGACGTTCGGCAGCGAAAGATAATCATTGGCGTTTTTCAGCGAGATACCGCCGGTCGGGCAGAACAGCGTGCCGGCGAGCGGCGACGACAGCGCCTTGAGATAAGCAGCGCCGCCGGCCTGTTCGGCCGGGAAAAACTTCATCACGTCGTAACCGGCCTCGCGCAGCGTCATCACTTCGCTGGCAGTCGCCGCACCCGGAAGAAGCGGCACGGAGGAATCCTTGGCAGCCGCGAGAACGCCCGGGGTAACACCCGGCGAAACAATGAAGGTCGAGCCGGCCTTGACGGCCGCTTCCCAGTCGCGAGCATTGAGGATCGTGCCGGCGCCGACATTGGCGCCTTCCACTTCGGCGGCAACAGCCTTCACGGCATTCAGTGCGGCCGGCGTGCGCATGGTGATCTCGATTGCCCTCAGGCCACCGGCGACGAGCGCCTTTGCGAGGCCGACTGCCGACTTCGCATCGTCGACGATCAGCACCGGCACCACCGGCTGCAGTTTCAGGATGGAAAGCAGCTTTTCGGTTTTGCCGGTCATGGAAGGTCTCCGCTAAAACGATTGAAATCTGCCGCAGGAAATAACGTCCGCAACCACCGTTGTCGAGAAAAAACCGGTCCTGCGCGCATATGGCTTTGCGGGACAAAGCCTTTGGACTACGGTTGCTCCCGGTGGGTACGCGAAGGGACGGCATGGCCAAGGAAATCGAGCGCAAGTTTCTGGTAACCGGCGAAGACTGGCGCGATGCCGCGTCGACATCCTCCCGTTTCCTGCAGGCCTATGTCGCGGCGGCTGAAGACAGATCGGTGCGGGTGCGTATCGTCGATGGCAGGCACGCGAAACTCACCATCAAGCTCGGCAAGAACCTCGTCGCGCGCGACGAATTCGAATACGAAATCCCGCTTGCCGATGCCGAGGAAATGGCGAAATGCGCCACCGGCATCGTGCTGGAAAAGACCCGTCACCGGATCGAACACCAGGGATATACCTGGGAGGTCGACGTGTTCGGCGGCACTTATCTCGGTCTTGTCGTTGCAGAAGTCGAACTGGAAAGCGAAACTGCGCAGCCGGATATTCCATCCTGGGTCGGCCAGGAGATCACCGGAGACCGGCGTTATTCGAACGCCGTGATGGCCACCGAGGATTTGAGCAAGGAACTCGTTGATGCCTTATCGCCTTCGGCCCCGTAAATCCTTCACGGCCGAAATCCGCTCGGTCGCCGAAAGCCAGCTTTCGCATGCGATCCACCTTCTGGAGGAGCAACCGGACGGGCCGCACAAAGCCGTTCACGAGGCCCGCAAGCGCTTCAAGCGGGTGCGCGCCCTCTATCGCCTGATCCAGCTCGATGCAAAGGATTTTCGCGCCCGGGAGAATGCCCGCATCCGCGATATGGCGCAGACCCTGTCAGCCGTGCGCGACGCGACGGCGCTCGTCGAAACGGTTGACTACCTCGCCTCTTACGCCGGCTCGCGGGAAGAGTTCGCCGCGCTGAGCGTTGCCTCCAAGGCACTGACGGAGCGCCGCGACCGTATTGCCTCCGAAGAACACGATCTGCCCGCCCGAATGTCCGCCGCAGCCGATGCCTGCCACGAAGCGACCGCGGCACTCGGCGAGCTCAATCTCGACGACGGCCCGCACAAGACGGCGAAGCGCCTTGCAAAGGTCTGGAAAAAGCAGCGCCTGCAGGCGCTTTCGGCACTTGCGGGCTGCGAGGAACATGCCGATTCCGAGGTCTTTCACGAATTGCGCAAATCGGGCCAGATTTACTGGATGCATCTCTCGCTGCTGCGCGACATCTGGCCGTCGGCGATGCGGGCGAAACAGGCGGAAGCCAAGCTGCTGGTCGAACTACTTGGCCATGAGCACGATCTCTCTGTCCTGACGGGCCTGGTCGATGAGAACCCCAACCTGTTCGGCGCCGGCGACACACTGGCGCTCATTCTCGGCGCCATCATAACCCGTCAGCAGACGCTGCGGATCGAAGCGCTGGACAAGGCCCACGAAGTCTTTGCCGATGGCGCGGACAACGAGGCGGACCTGATTGCCGTCCTGTGGAAGCGGGCGAGCGCCATTCCGCGCAAGAAGCGCAAACCGATCAAGGCTGCCAAGCCTCAGTTCGAACCGGACGAAGAGCAAGCGCTGATCGGCTAAAGCAATCCGGTATCACATCGCGGCAAAATGACGGACGGAGCCGTTGCGCCGCCGGGCATCTGGCTGTATTTCAGCGCCATGACCGAAATCCAGACCTCTCCCCGCCCGGAACCGACGGGTGCATTTCTCGTGGCAGCGCTTTATCACTTCGCGCGCTTCGAACGCTGCGAAGCGTTCCGCGAGCCGCTGCAGGCTTTCTGCGACGAAAACGGCATCAAGGGCACCCTTTTGCTGGCGAACGAGGGTATCAACGGCACCGTCGCCGGCACGGATGCGGCGGTTACCGGACTTCTTGCCTATCTGCGCGCGCAGCCGGAGCTCGCAAAGCTCGAGCACAAGGAAAGCCGCGCGTCCAAGATGCCGTTCCTGCGCATGAAAGTGCGTATCAAGAAGGAAATCGTCACCATGGGCGTCGAGAACATCGACCCCAACCGGATCGTCGGCACCTATGTAGATCCGAAGGACTGGAATGCGCTGATTTCCGATCCGGAAACGATCGTCATCGATACGCGCAACGACTACGAGACGGCGATCGGCATTTTCCAGGGCGCGGTCGATCCGCAGACCAAGACGTTTCGCGAGTTTCCGGACTGGGTGAAGAACAATCCCGGCCTGCACAACAAGCCGAAGATCGCCATGTATTGTACCGGCGGCATCCGCTGCGAGAAGGCGACCGCCTTCATGAAGGAAAAGGGCTTCGACGAGGTCTTCCACCTCAAGGGCGGCATCCTGAAATATCTCGAGGAAGTGCCACCGGAAGAAAGCCTGTGGGAGGGCGCCTGCTTCGTCTTCGACGAACGCGTTTCCGTCGAACATGGGCTGAAGGAAGGCAACCACAAACTTTGCCATGCCTGCCGCAACGCGATCACGGCCGAAGAGATCACCTCGCCTCTTTACGAGGAAGGCGTCTCCTGCTCCAACTGCTACCACAGCCGCACGGAAGACGACCGCCTCCGCTATCGCCAGCGTCAGCTGCAGATCGCGCTGGCGAAGAAGCGCGGCGAGAAGCATATCGGCGGATGAAGACCAGAAACGTCCTGTTCATCTGCAGCCAGAATAGGCTGCGCAGCCCGACCGCCGAGCAGGTTTTTGCCGATTGGCCCGGCATCGAAACCTCCTCGGCCGGCACGAACAACGATGCGGAAAACCCGCTGTCCAACGAGCTGATAGAATGGGCGGATGTGATCTTCGTGATGGAGAAGGCGCATCGCAACAAGCTGCTGAAGAAGTATCGCTCGGCGATGAACGGCAAGCGATTGATCTGCCTTCATATCCCCGACGACTACGATTTCATGGATCCCGTTCTCGTCGACATACTGAAGGCCAAGGTTCCGCAATTTCTTTAGGTCTTGTCGCGTGCCTGCTCGGTCAGTTCATTATCGAGTCGAGTCTGCTCGATAATCTTATGCAGGGCGTCTTCGTCTTTAATGCCTTCGTGTCCAATAAAGCGGGATATCCAGACACGATCATCCTCAAAAACCGTTATCTCGATACGCTGCCCAACGACCGTCGCAGTAATATTGACCGTATCCGGTTGATGCCGTTCGATGAAGTAGTGGATCTTTGCCTCGTCGAGCTGGCGCAGGATTTTGAACAGCGGTGATGTCACGAAGGCTCCTCTGCGGACAATGTGTGTTGTCAGCCCTAGCGCTTCACGCCGCCCCGACAGCCCTTGGACGTCTTCCACCTCGATAAATCTCGTCGATTTCCTCAACCGACATCGGCTTGCCGAAGAGATATCCCTGCAATTCATCACACCCGGTCAGCCTCAGCTGCATCGCCTGCGCTTCGGTCTCCACGCCTTCGGCAGTCACCGGGATATCCAGTGAACGGGCAAGCGCCACGGTCGCATTTAGCATGTCGATCGCGCGGGTACCTTCGGACAATGCATCCAGCAGCGACTTGTCGATCTTCATCCGGTCGAAGCCGAACTGGCGCAGGTAACCGACGCTGGAGAAGCCGGAGCCGAAGTCGTCGAGCGCGATCTTCACGCCGAGCTGTTTCAGCTTGGCGAGCGCCGCACGGGCACGCTCTGGGCTCTGGATAAAATAGCCTTCGGTCATTTCCAGCGTCACGCGGGATGTATCCGTGCCGGTCTTGCGGAAAACGGAGCCGACATGCAGCGCAAACGCCGGGTCGCGGAACTGGCCGGGTGAGATATTCACCGACACCTTGAGCTCCGGCCACATGGCAATCGTCTCGCAGGCCTTGTGCAGCACAAACAGGCCGAGCTGGTCGATCAGGCCGGTTGATTCCGCAATCGGGATGAAAATGTCCGGAGAGACGGGGCCGTATCCGTTGCGGTTCCAGCGGGCCAGCGCTTCGACGCCAACAAGCCGCCATGTCGAGGCTTCGACGACGGGCTGGTAGACCACCGTCAGTTCGCGCCGCTCGATTGCAATCCGAAGATCGATTTCAAGCATATTGCGCTCTTCGCGCTGCGCGTCCATTTCCGGCCGGTAATATTCGGCGCGGCCGCGGCCGGTCTCCTTGGCATGGTACATGGCCATGTCCGCACGGCGTACCAGCTCTTCGCCGGCAATTCTGCCGCGCGGCGAGATCGCCACGCCGATAGAGGTACCAATCGTGGCGACCCGTTCGCCGATCACGAAAGGTTCGTCGAAAAATCCCAGAATATGGTCGCTCAGCGCGTCTACGACCCTTGCCAGATCCGTGGTCGACAGCGCGATTGCAAACTCGTCTCCACCAACGCGTGCCAGAACCGCCCGATCCCCGACCAATGCCTTCAGACCGGCCGCCACGCCGCGGATCAGCTTGTCGCCAGTGCCATGACCATAGGCATCGTTGACTTCCTTGAAGCCGTCGAGGTCGAGATAAAGCAGCGCTACATGCTCGTTCCTGTGGCTGCTTTCGACAACGAGCGCATCGAGCGCCGCAAAGAAACCCGTGCGGTTCAGAAGACCGCTCAGCCGATCGGTCATGGCGAGATGCCGTGCCGCCGCCTCGTCGGCTTTCAGACGATCCAGCGTGTTGCTGCCGCTGACGAACAGCAGCAGGAAAAACAGGCCGACCATGGCAAGCGCGCAATAAACAAGCGGCCGCACTTCCGCATAACCCAAGTCGCCCGGCAGGCGTGAAAGCCAGGAAAGGCGCGTCAGCACCTTGCCGTGAACGTTGCGGATTTCGACTGTATGGCCGGAATTTTCGCCATCCTGGACAAACCGCAGCCCGCCGATGACGTAAGTCTGTGCCAGCTTCTCGATCTTTTCACGATCGAGATGGCGTGCGAAAACCAGATAACGGCGGCCCTGCGGCGGCTGATCGAGCTCGCCGGATTTCTGGCGGATCAACGCGACGCCGACAGCAGCAACCCCGGTCTCGGTCTGGGCAAATCCCGTGGCCTCCGGCGCGGTCTGACCGCCCGTGGTACTCGCCTTGTCGAACAAGGTCGGCAGCGATGTATCGAAATACCGTTCCGGCGGCCAACTGACGGGATGGCCGTCCTGATAAGCCATCAGCACGTTCTGGTGCGCGTCCATGATCAGCGCGACGTCGAAGAGGTCGCTATTGACCGTCATCTCGCCGTAGTTGCTGGCGATCCACTCATGATCATCGGCGTAAACGAACTGCGCTGCATCGTCCCAGGCGGCGTAGTCGTTCAGCGTCGCGTGCAGCTGCTCTTCGAATGTCTGAATGGCGCCGAGCGTCGTTTCGCGAGACCGCCCGTCATCCAGCCGGTTGGCGTAATCGGCGATACGATCGAGTGCCGTCAGAATGAAGATCGTGACAAGGGTCACAACCACCGCAAAGGCAAGCAGCATCGACGTCACTTGAGAGCGACGGCCGAGTTTGGCGGAGCGGCGAAAGCGATACGGAATGAGCCGCATGAAAGATCCCCGTAGAGAACCACATCCTTCGCGGGCATTCCTTCAGATACCGTTAAAAAAGCTGAGCCAGCCTCCGAAACGAAGGCTGGCTCAACAGTTTTTCCGAAAATTCGACTGTTCTTTGACAGCCCGAAATCTTACCAGGCGGCGATCACGGCGCCCTTGAACTGGGTGTTGACGAAGTCCTTCACGGCATCGCTGTGATAGGATTCGATCAGCGTCTTCAGCCAGGCGGCATCCTTGTCCTTCGCCTTGACGGCGATGATGTTGATGTAGGGAGCCTTTTCGCCTTCCTTGGCGATCGGATCGGTCTTCGGGTTGAGGCCGGCTTCCATTGCGTAATTGGTGTTGATGACCGACGCATCGACGTCATCCAGCGAGCGCGGCAGCTGCGCGGCGTCGAGTTCGGCAAACTCGATCTTCTTCGGGTTCTCGGTCACGTCGGCCGGACCGATCTTCAGGCCCTTGGCGGCATTGACCTTGATCAGGCCCTGGTCGGCGAGGATCAGCAGCGCGCGGCCGCCATTCGTCGGATCGTTAGGTATGGCAACGGTCGCGCCCTGCTTCAGGTCGGCGAGGTTCTTCACCTTCTTGGAATAGATGCCCATCGGGAAGTTGACGGTCTGCGCGACGCTGATGAGGTCGTACTTGCGGTCGGCAACCTGGTTGTCGAGGTAAGGCTTGTGCTGGAAGGAATTGGCCTGCAGCTCGCCATCGGCCAGCGCCTGGTTCGGAACGACGTAGTCCGAGAATTCGAGGATCTGGATGTTGAGGCCCTTCTTGGCCGCAACTTCCTTGACCTTTTCCATGATCTGGGCGTGCGGGCCGGGCGTGACGCCAATCTTGATGTCTTCGGCAAGAGCGGAGGTGACGGCAGCGGCAGCGAAAGCAGCCGCCAGGATAAGCTTCTTCATGGATGTCTCCTTAGGTTCGTTTGTTGTCCAGTCTTGGGAGGACTGAAGGTTCAGTTTTTTGAGCGATCAGTTTTTGCGGTTGCGCTTGTCGAAGCGGCGGGCAAGTCCGTCACCGGCGCTCTGGACGAGCTGCACGAGCACGATCAGCACCACGACGACGGCGAGCATCACATCCGGCATGAAGCGTTGGTAACCGTAGCGGATACCGAGATCACCGAGACCACCACCGCCGACCGCGCCGACCATGGCCGAATAACCGATCAGGCTGACGATGGTCATGGTGAAGGCCAGCGTGATGCCCGGCCGGGCTTCGGCCAGCAGAACCTTGAAGACGATCTGCAGCGGCGTGGCGCCCATGGCGCGGGCGGCCTCGATCAACCCCTTGTCGATCTCGCGGATCGCCGCTTCCACCAGACGGGCGAAGAACGGGATCGTCGCGATCGTCAGCGGCACGATCGCCGCATAGGTGCCGATCGACGTGCCGGTGACGAACCGCGTAAACGGAATGATCGCCACGACGAGAATGATGAACGGCGTCGACCGCGTCGCGTTGACGATGGCGCCGAGAATGCGATTGGCGACAGGCGCCGGGAAAAGCTCGCCCTTGCCGCTGGTCGCCAGAAAGACCCCGATCGGCAGGCCGATCAGCGAGCCGATCAGGCCGGCGATCGCCACCATCTGTGCGGTCTGGTTCAGCGCCTTCAGGAGAAGGCCGATAAGCATATCAAGCGACATAACCGAGCACCTCCGTGGCGAGACCGGTTGCGGCATAAAACTCGTTGGCGCGTTGCATGACCGCCGGATCAGCCGGATAGGCGACGACCAGCGAACCATAGGGCTCGCCGGCAATTTCCTCGATACTGCCGGCCAGAATGTTGACGTCGGCGCCAAGTTCGGCGACGAGGCGCCCGGTCAGCGGTTTGAAGGCCGTATCCCCGAAGAAGATCAGCCGCACCAGGATGCGATCGCCGATCGAAGGCTGCGGCTTCAGGCCTGCGCGTATCCATTCCGGCAGCTGCGTGCCGACGGCGGCGGACAGAAGCGATCGCGTCGTTTCGTGTTTGGCACCGGTGAAGACATCGAACGTACGCCCGGCCTCGACGATCTTGCCGCGATCGATCACCGCCACATCGGAGGCGATCGTCTTCACCACCTCCATCTCATGGGTGATGAGCAGAACGGTGAGGCCAAGTTCGGCATTGATCTTCTTGAGCAAAGCCAGGATCGACTGCGTCGTTTCCGGATCGAGAGCCGATGTTGCCTCGTCGGAGAGCAACAACTTCGGAGAAGTCGCAAGCGCGCGTGCAATGCCGACACGCTGCTTTTGGCCACCGGACAGTTCGGACGGATAACGATCCGACTTGTCACCGAGACCGACGAGATCGAGAAGCGGCGCGACCTTGTCGCGGATTTGCTTTCGGTCGAGACCGGCAATCTCCAGCGGCAGCGCCACATTGTCGAAGGCGGTGCGCGACGACAGCAGGTTGAAGTGCTGGAAAATCATGCCGACATGGCGGCGCAGATCGCGTAACCCGCTCTCCGGCAAGCCACCGACTTCGATACCGTCCACGACAACCCGGCCTGACGTTGCCTTTTCCAGCCCGTTGACGAGGCGGATCAAGGTGGATTTGCCGGCACCGGAGCGACCGATAATACCGGTGATCGCTCCACGGGCTACGGTAAGATCGACGCCATCCAGCGCGGTGAATTGATTGCTGTCATTACCGAAGCGTTTCGTGACCGCTTCGAAGGCCACCATCGGGGTGGAAACGGCCACCGGGGCCGGCGCGACTTGAGCCGCGGCTTGGGAGATCGTCATTTTAAGCTCTCAGAATTGGTCTGGTCATCCCGGCGAAACTTCGCCGCTTCACTTCATTTGGCCAGACGGCACATTCGATGACAAATGACGTTCCGGAGCATGGTCGATCAGCTTTCGGCGGTTGTACAGGAAGCCGGGCGGCTTCTTTTGGATGCCGCATAAATGCCCGCAGACGCGCCCATTTGACAGGGATGATTTTTCAATTATCCCATATCCCAGAAAAATTCTTCTCGCAACTGCGAGATCAACCCGGCCTGTGGTTGCCCTTCGGGAATTCCGAGGCAAGGTCGCGGTACCACTTGCCGCTTTTCTTGACCGTCCGCTCCTGCGTCTCGTAATTCACATGCACGAGGCCGAAGCGCATCCGATACCCTTCCGCCCACTCGAAATTGTCCATCAGGCTCCAGGCGAAATAACCCTTCATCGGATAACCGTCCTTGATCAGATCGGCGACGACCGAGAGGTGCTCAACGTAATAGTCCAGGCGCGGCTGGTCATCCACCTCGCCATTGACCGGCTCCATGTTGTAGCTGGCGCCGTTCTCCGTGATGTAGCAATCCGGCAGGTCGTAACGGCGATAGAGGTCTTCGACGAGCAACTTCAGACCCGGCGAATAGACTTCCCAGCCGATATCCGTCTTTACGTCGCTCGCCGGCTTGGCCTCGACCGTCCATGGGAAATCGCCCTTCCGTTCCGCATCATCATGCACGCGGTCCGGCTTGTAATAGTTGAGACCCCACCAATCGAGCTTCTTGTTGATGATCTTCAGGTCGCCCTCTTCCACCACCGGCATGCGGTCGGAGAGGGCCTCATGGAATTCGTTCGGGTATTCGCCCTTGAAGACCGGATCAAAAAAGGCACCATTGTGGAACTGGTGTGCGCGTTCTCCGGCCGCCAGATCGGCCGGACTGTCGGAACCCGGAATGATCGACGAAGCGTTCAGCACCAGACCGACCGGCACGGTCGGCGACACATGGCGGATCGCTTCGACGCCAAGACCATGCGCCAGGTTGACATGGTGCATGGCGGCAAGCGCCGCCTGCATGTTCTTCTCGCCCGGCGCGTGAATGCCATAGAGATGGCTGAGCCAGACGATGCACCACGGTTCGTTGAAGGTCGCGACCGAATCCAGCCGGTCGCCGAGCCGCGCCATCACCACCTTGGCGTAACGCTGGAAGGCATAAGCCGTCGAGCGTGCCGCCCAACCGCCGTCACCCATCAGCGTCAGCGGCAGATCCCAATGGTAAAGCGTCGCATAGGTCTTGATGCCACGCGCCTTGCAGCCGTCGATCAGGCGATCGTAGAAATCGAGCCCCTTCTCGTTGATGCGGCCTGTGCCATCCGGAATGATGCGCGGCCAGGCAATCGAGAAACGATAGGCTTCGACACCCATGTCTTTGATCAGATCAAGATCTTGTTCCCAGCGATTGTAGTGGTCGCAAGCAACGTCGCCGTTATGGCCCTGATATACCCGGCCCGGCATGTTAGAAAACGCATCCCAAATACAGGCCTTGCGCCCGTCCGCCTTGGTCGAACCTTCGATCTGATAAGCGGCAGTTGCAACACCCCAGAGAAAGTCGCCAGGGAAACGAGAAGCGAAGGCCTTGGGATCGGGTGTCTTGGAGATCGTCATGCCTTGTCATCCTGTATCGTTGCAGCGCCGGAAAACCGCAGATTTTAGCCGGTGGTTTAGCCAAGGGGAGCGACGATGTACAGCGTTTCGCAAGGATTTCCCAAACCAGGCCGTGCAAAATGGCGCACTTATCAGAGGCATTCTTCAAAGAAACACCCTGAAATAGAGCCCCAAATGAAACGCAATCTATTCTCCGAATAATCGGAGCAATATTGAAAGCGCAACATGCAAAATCAGTAATTTATTATATTTTGAGGAGCAATCTTGGAAAAATCGGGGGGATGTTGGATTTGACAATACGCATTTCCAAGAATGTGGTTCGTCTGGGCATGTATATCGAGGGGATCGAGTGCCCCGTTTCCGAGTTCAAGCGCCGCCGCTTCATGCTCGAATCCGATGCTGAGCTGCAGGCCATAAGGAACACGTCGGCTCAGTTTGTTCTGGTAAACTGCTCCAGAAGCCGCATCGACGTAACCGCCCTCCTCGAGCGAGCCAATCCCCTAACCAAACCGTCAAGCAATCCCGCGGAGATGAAAGCCGCTATCGGCGAAACGCTGAAGACCGCCCGACGCGGACTGGATGCCGCGGGCGCTGGAGAATTGAACCTCGACGACATTGGGCTTGCGGCAGACGCTGCGATTCGAATGATCGACAGCGCACCGGATGTGTTTCTGGAGGTGACACGTTTGAAAACAAAGGACGAGGCGACCTATATCCACTCGATCGCCGTCAGCGCGCTCATGGGAAAACTCGCCACCCTTCTCGACATGTCCGATGCCGAAGCCCGGATGATCGGTCAGGCCGGCATGCTGCATGATGTCGGCAAGCTCCTGATCCCGAACGCCATCCTCAACAATCCCGGTAGCCTGACCCTGGAAGAACTCAAGATAGTACGTGAACATCCCGAACTTGGCTATCGGCATCTCAGGAAATTTCCCGACGTCCCCGAGCTGATCCTCGACATCTGCCGGCTGCACCACGAGGTGCTGGACGGCAGCGGCTATCCCCTCGGCCTGAAGGCAGATCAGATCAGCTTGCCCATCCGAATCTGCACCGTCTGCGACGTCTTCGACGCCCTGACCAGCGAAAGGCCCTATAAGAAAGGCTGGGAAACCGCCAAAGCGCTCAGCTGGATGTTCGAGCGCCCTCAGCTCTTCGAGCGCAGACTGGTGATCCGCCTCGGCTCGATGTTCGAATGAGCTGGCCACAGACAATCACTTGAAGAGTCGCTAGAACGATTTAGTGAAACCAACCCACTGACATCGAAACAGTCGAATGACCTCTCCACAATTCATCCGCCTTAACACCGATTGGAATGTTGAGCCAAATGTGCCCCTGCCGGAGATTTCGATCGATGGTTTGACGCTGGAATTACGACTCCTCGTCACCGTAGCGTCCCGGGAAGGCGAAGAATCTGCGGCGATAAAACTGACCTTTACTGATTGTCATGCTTGGCTTCTCAGCGACCTCAACGATGAGGGCTGGTATCGCGGCCAGTGCCGTTATGGAAGGCTTGCGCCTGCTTGGGGCCATTTTTACGAGATTGCCGGCGAAGACCCGTTGCGCGATCAACCGGATGACTGGCAATCGATGCCGGGACACGGCAACTGCCACTATCTTTTCTATCTCCGCGACGAAACATTCGAATGCATTGCGAATGCTTGGAAAGCGGCACCGATAAGGGCGCGGGCAAAGGTCTCCAGCACCTCGGGCGGCCTTATCGGGGTTTCCGGCGTCGAATATCTCAGCTGAGTATAACGAGGCAGAACCTCACCCTCTAGGAACGAGAGGGTGAGGAATGGTCCTCAGAGTTTCACCCAAGCCCCGTTCTTCTTCGAAGACGCCACGCAGGCCTCGACAAAGGCTACACCCTTCACGCCGTCATCCACGGTCGGGTAGATCACAGCCTTGTCGACCGCAACGCCCTTTTTGTGGGCGTTGATGGCGTGCGCCGCTTCCGTGTAGATCGTCGCGAAGGCTTCAAGATAACCTTCCGGGTGACCGGATGGGATGCGCGAAACACGGCCGGCGGCGGCTCCAGCACCGGCGCCGTTGCGGGTGATCAGCCGCTTTGGCTCGCCGAACGGCGTGAACCAGAGATAGTTCGGATCGGCCTGCACCCATTCGATACCGCCCTTGGTGCCGTAGACACGGATTTTCAGGCCGTTCTCGTGGCCGGGCGCCACTTGGCTGCACCAGAGCATTCCCTTGGCGCCGCCTTCATAACGCAGCATGACATGCGCGTTGTCGTCGAGACGGCGGCCCTCGACGAAACTGTCGAGATCGGCGGCAAGGCTTTCCAGCGTCAGGCCGGTGATGAAGGCCGCGAGGTTATAGGCATGCGTGCCGATATCGCCGGTCGAACCGCCGGCACCGGATTGCGCCGGGTCGGTGCGCCAGACGGCTTGCTTGGCGCCGGTCTGCTCGACGGCTTCGGTCAGCCAATCCTGCGGATATTCCACCTGCACGACGCGAATTTTGCCGAGATCGCCATTGGCAACCATCTCGCGGGCCTGCCGCACCATCGGGTAGCCGGTATAGTTATGGGTGAGGATGAACAGCGCATTGCTTTCATCCGCCGCCTTCTTGAGCTTCTTGGCGTCGGCGAGGTTCGAGGTCAGCGGCTTGTCGCAGATGACGTGGATGCCGCGTTTCAGGAACTCTCTCGCCGCTTCGAAATGCACGTGGTTCGGCGTTACGATCGAGACGGCTTCGATACCGTCCTTCAACCGCGCCTCGCGGATCGCCATTTCCTTGTAACTGCCATAGGTGCGCGACGGATCGAGGCCAAGATCGCGGCCCGAAGCGATCGCCTTTTCCGGCGTCGACGACAGCGCGCCGGCGACGAGATCGAACTTGTCATCCAGCCGCGCCGCCATGCGATGCACCGCGCCGATGAACGCACCGGCTCCGCCGCCTACCATTCCAAGCCGGATGCGCGGCTCCCGCGCCTGTTCGTCCTTGCCTTCGATTGCCATGATGTCTCTCCTCGAAAATTAGATGTTTCGGAGAGCATCCACCCCCCTCTGGCCTGCCGGCCATCTCCCCCTCAAGGGGGGAGATCGAATTGCGGCGCCGTTTCGCCTTACTCAAACGCTGGTTACAGCGGGAAGCCCTTGCATCTTGCCAATCTCCCCCCTTGAGGGGGAGATGCCCGGCAGGGCAGAGGGGGGTTCCACGGCGAAAATCATTAAATCCCCAGCATCCGCCGGTTTGCCGCTTCGTCCGTACCGCCCGACGCAAAGTCGTCGAACGCCTTGTCCGTCACGCGAATAATATGCGCGTTGACGAACTCGGCACCCTCGCGTGCGCCATCCTCGGAATTCTTCAGCGCGCATTCCCACTCGACCACGGCCCAGCCATCGAAATCGTTGGCGGCCAGTTTTGAGAAGATCGAGCCGAAATCGACCTGACCGTCGCCCGGCGAGCGGAAACGGCCGGCGCGCTGCACCCAGCCCTGGTAACCGCCATAGACGCCCTGCCGGCCGGTCGGGTTGAATTCCGCGTCCTTGACGTGGAACATCTTGATCCGGTCTTTGTAGATGTCGAGATGGTCGATGTAGTCGAGGCACTGCAGCACGTAATGCGACGGATCGTAGAGCATGTTGGCGCGCGGATGGTTCTTCACGCGCTCCAGGAACATCTCGAAGGTAACACCGTCATGCAAGTCTTCGCCCGGATGGATTTCGTAGCAGACATCGACGCCGCACTCGTCGGCATGATTGAGGATCGGCGTCCAGCGCTTGGCAAGCTCGTCGAACGCGGTCTCGACGAGACCGGCCGGGCGCTGCGGCCAAGGATAAAGATAGGGCCAGGCCAGCGCGCCGGAGAAGGTCGCATGCGCCTTGATGCCGAGATGTTTGGAAGCGGTGAGCGCCATCTTGACCTGCTCGACAGCCCAGGCCTGGCGCGCCTTCGGATTGCCACGCACTTCCGGCGCCGCGAAACCGTCGAAACCTTCGTCATAGGCCGGATGCACGGCGACGAGCTGACCCTGAAGATGGGTCGAAAGCTCGGTCACCTCGATGCCGTTGTTGCGCGCGACACCGGCGAATTCGTCGCAATAATCCTTGGAGCTGGAGGCCTTCTTCAGGTCGATCAGTTGACCGGCCCAGGTGGGAACCTGCACGCCGACATAACCCTTTTCCGCCGCCCATTTGGTGATCGCGTCCCAGGAGTTGAACGGTGCTTCATCTCCCGCGAACTGGCCGAGAAAGATGGCGGGGCCCTTGATGGTCTTCATGATTTCCTCCTGGGGAATGGCTGAAACGTATCGTGCGGACATGAAAACGGGCGCGCTCTTTCAAGCGCGCCCGGAGAATGATCAGAACGGAGAATCGGCGAAGTAGAAGTTCTTCGCATTGTCCTTCGTCACCAGCGTGGCGTCGAGGATATAGGTACCGCTGACCGGAACCTTGTCGAAGAAGTTGCCGGCGGTGAGTTCCATGGCGGTCGCCACCATTGCCGGCGGATAAAGAACGTCGACCGGGATCATCTTGTCGCCGTCCATGACCTTCTTGACCATGTCCTTGGAGCCTGCGCCGCCGACGACATACTTGATGTCGGTGCGCTTGGCCTGGGCAATGGCTTCGAGAACGCCGACGGCCATGTCGTCGTCCTGGCACCAGACCACGTCGATCTTCGGATGCTTGGTCAGGAAGTCCTGCATGACCTTGAAGGCGTCGTCGCGGCTCCAGTTGCCGAACTGCCGGTCGAGGATCTTGACCTTGGAGCCGGCAATGCCCTTGTCGAAACCGTCCTGGCGCTGCTGGTCGATCGGGATCGGCAGACCGCGGATGACGACGACCTGAGCGTCCGGGGTGTTCTTCTTGATATATTCGCCGGCGACCTGGCCAAGCGCCGGGTTGTTGCCGGCGACATAAAGGTCGCGGATCGTGCTGTCATTGACCGAAGGCGCGCGGTCGACGAGCGCCACGAACGTGCCCTTGTCCTTGACGTCCTTGATCGAGTTGACGAGCTGGTCCGGATCGTTCGGCAGGATGACCAGTGCGTCGAGACCCTGAACGGCAAGATCCTGCACGGCGTTCGCCTGGGATGCGGCATCCGGCGAGGTCTTGACGATAACGTTGAGGCCCGGATGCTCCTTCATCAGGAGCTTGGCGACGCGTTCGGCATGGAATACGACACCGGCGGTCCAGCCATGGTCGGCTGCCGGAATGGAAACGCCGATCGTCACCTTCTTGTCCTGCGCCAGCGCAAAGCTGGGGGCAATCGCAACCGAAGCGGCAAGCGCCGCAGCGGCGATCCCGAAAGTTCTTCTACGCATTTTCTCTCTCCCACAATTTATTCCAGGTCTTTGATTTCAAGACCGGGCGCGACCCATAAGCCCGATCAATCCCTCCATCATCGGGGCTTTCGCCCCGCATCGGCCGCCTCCGCAGCCGATGTTATTTCCGCATCAGCGACCTCTGCACCAGCATGGCGATGATGATGATCGCGCCTTGCAAGGCCTGGATGAGATATTCGCTGACGAAGTTCGAAAGCAGCAGGATATTGCCGACCACTTCCAGAATGATCGCGCCGCAGACCGTGCCCCAGACGCGCCCGACGCCGCCGCGAAGCGCCGTGCCGCCGACCACGACGGCGGTAATCGCCTGCAACTCCCAGAAGCTGCCGGTCGTGGCCGACGTCGAGCCAAGCCGCGGCACGTAGAGCAGCACTGCGACCCCCACGCAGAGCCCCTGGATCACATAGGTGATCGTGCGGACCCTGTTGATCGAAATACCGGAATATTTTGCCACGTCCTCGTTCGACCCGACGGCGGTCACATGTCGGCCATAGCGGGTGCGATACAGGATGAAGGCGCAGATCGCGGTCGTCACGAGAATGACGATGATCGGTACCGGTACGCCAAGCAACGAGCCCGAATAGAATGGCCGGTAGAGCGTCAGCAGATCGCGATCGCGAACGGTGATCGCACCGCCCTGGGAAAGCCAGTAGGTGAGGCCACGATAAATCCCCATCGTGCCGAGCGTGGCGATGAAAGGCTCAATACGGCCGACCGTGGTGATCAGCCCGTTCGCCAATCCGCAAGCGGCGCCGAGCGCCAGCGCCACGCCCATGGCCGCCAGCAGCATCAGCATCGGATCGGCGATCGATCCGGAATTCATGAACATGATCATCAGGCTCGCCACGAAAGCGAGCATCGAGCCGACCGAAAGATCGAGCCCGCCGGCGGTCATCACATAGGTTGCACCGAGCGCGATGATGGCAATGAACGCGCTGCGGGTGACGACGTTGGAAAGGTTGGCGATCGAGACGAAATTCGGATTGGCGAAATAACCGAGCACCAGCAGCAGCGCCAACGCGATGAACGGCGCGATCGCCGCCATATCCCAATCGCGCGACGTTTTCGGCGCCTTCGTCGTATCAGTGGCAACGGATGTCATGCTCAGGCGGCCTCCCCGGATTTGACGCCCGTTGCCAGCTGGACGATCTCGTTTTCGTTCATGTGGTCTCCCGTCACCTCGCCGACGATCCGGCCGGAGCGCATGACGAGGATGCGGTCGCAGATGCCGATCAGCTCTGGCATTTCGGAGGACACGACGATGATCGAACGCCCCTCCTCAGCCAGCTTGGCGATGAATTTGTAGATCTGTTCCTTGTTGCCGATATCGATACCACGGGTCGGCTCATCGATGATGACGACCTGCGGATCGAGCATCATCATCTTGGCCAGCAACAGCTTCTGCTGGTTGCCGCCGGAAAGCTGACCGGCCAGGATGTTCTTGGTGCCGGTGCGGATATCGAAATCACGGATCGCCTGATCGAGTGCCGCCGCCTCCTTTTTCCGGTCGATCTGCAAAAGACCGGTGAACTTGCTCAGCGAGGCAAGCGTCAGGTTGACCAGCAGGTCCTTGGCGAGCAACAAGCCCTTGCCCTTGCGGTCTTCCGAAAGGTAGGCAATGCCGGCCTTGAGGCTGGAATGTACATCGGTAAAAGCAACCGGATTGCCGTTGAGGCGAACCGGACCGCGACCTGTTCGAAGCCCGACAATACCTTCCATCAGCTCCGTGCGCCCGGCACCGACGAGCCCAGCAAAGCCCAAAATTTCGCCCTTGCGCAGCTTGAACGACGCATCCTGCGCATAACCCGGCGCATTGAAATGCTCGACATCCAGCACGACCTCTCGCACTTCCGCCGCGTGACGATCCGGATAAAGCTTTGCGACATCGCGCCCGACCATAAGCCGCGCCATGTCGGCGGGCTGCAGTTCGCTCGCGTCATGCGTCGCGATCAAGCGGCCGTCGCGCAGCACCGTCACCCGGTCGGCGATCTCCTTCACCTCGGGCAGGCGATGGGAAATATAGAGCACGCCGACGCCCTTAGCGCGGATATCCTTGATGACCTTGAGCAGAGCTTCGGTCTCATGCGGCGTCAGTGAAGCGGTCGGCTCGTCGAAGATGACGATGCGGTGCGGCACGAGCAGAACACGGGCGATCTGTACCAGCTGCCGCTGCGCGATCGAAAGGTTGGCGACGATGGTCCGTGGATCGAGATCGCCACCGAGATCGCGGATCGCCTTGGCGGCGCCCTCGTTCATGGTGCGGTCGTCGAGCGTCAACCCTTTGCGGATTTCGCGGCCGAGATAGATGTTCTGGGCGACGGTGAGATCGGGCGCCAGCAGGATTTCCTGGTGCACCAGCACGATGCCACGGCTTTCCGCATCGACGGGGCCGGAAAAGCTCACGACTTCGCCGCCCAATCGCATCTCACCGCGCGTCGGCGGCTGATTGCCGGCCAGGATCTTCATCAGCGTCGATTTGCCGGCGCCATTTTCGCCGATGATGGCGTGAACCTCACCCGGACGGACGGTGATATTGATATCCTTGAGGACTTCAACGATACTGAAGGTTTTGGAAAGGCCTGTCGCTTCCAAGAGAGGTGCAACTGCACCAGGAACAGCCGCGCTCATCTGCCGGCACCGGTCAAAACAGCAGGACGCACGTTCCGGCACCGGAACGCCGCATCGCCAGCAGCACACCTGTAGATAGCAGACAGCACTTGAATTCCTCCCAGGCCAAAAGCTAGCCTAAATTCTGAGGTACGTAAAGCAAGAAACGTGTGATTGCGTCGTGAGTCACGGCCCCGAAAACACAGACGTAATGTTCGGCACGCAAGGTCCGGATGACCGGCGATACGCTCAGTCAAAAGCTGCACAAAAGCGCTTATCTTCAACGCGATATGGCGGATAGACAGCATGTATCCGCATGGTCGCAATTACCCAGCCCGGCAGAAGGCGCATCAATACACCTGCACGAATTGCCGGCCCGCCGATCGACTGAGATGAACGTGAAAAAAGCCGCGCTCAGGCTTCGTTCGTTGAGGCGTTTACTGGAAACCGGCGTCATCCTCGGCCTTGTGCCGAGAATCTAACCACATCACCACGCATTGAACGCGGACAGAGGCTCGGGACAAGCCCGAGCATGACGGAGGAGAGGTTTCAGGCCTCTATAAGCAATCCAAGCCCGAGCCGAAGCTCGGGCTTTTCGTTCTCGAAAACCAATCAGACGTAACGGTTGACGATATTTTCCAGATATTCCTGGCGGCCGGAAACCGGCTCTGGGTTGATGTTCTGCTTCTCGACCCAGGAAGCGATGTCGTCGAGCTTGTATTCGCCGCGCAGCATCTTCTGGTATTCCGGGCTATCCCACTTGGCGTAACGAGCGTCGAGCGGAGCCTTCAGTGCGCCGTCGTCGATCATCTTGGCGGCAGCCTTCAGGCCGCGGGCGCAGCAATCCATGCCACCGATATGGCCGATCAGCAGATCCTGCGGATCGAGCGACTGGCGGCGCAGTTTCGCGTCGAAGTTGGTGCCGCCGTTCTTGAAACCGCCGCCTGCCAAGACGTGATAGAAGGCCAGCGCCATTTCCGGCACGTTGTTCGGGAACTGGTCGGTATCCCAGCCGGACTGCATGTCGTTGCGGTTCATGTCGATCGAGCCGAAAATGCCGAACGTGTTCGCCATGGCGATTTCATGCTCGAAGGAATGGCCGGCGAGGATGGCGTGGCCCTGCTCGATATTGACCTTCACTTCCTTGTCGAGGCCGTTCTTCTGCAGGAAGGCGTAGACGGTCGAGACGTCGTAGTCGTACTGGTGCTTGGTCGGCTCCTGCGGCTTCGGCTCGATCAGGATCGTGCCTTCGAAGCCGATCTTGTACTTGTACTCGACAACGAGGTTGAGGAAGCGGCCAAGCTGGTCGAGCTCGCGGGTGAAGTCGGTGTTGAGGATCGTCTCGTAACCTTCACGACCGCCCCACAGAACGTAGTTCGCACCGCCGAGACGCTTGGTGGCGTCCATGCAGGCCTTGACCGTCGCAGCCGAGAACGCGAACACATCCGGATCCGGATTGGTCGCGGCACCCGACATGAAGCGGCGGTTGGAGAAGAGGTTCGCCGTGCCCCACAGAAGCTTGGTGCCGGTTTCGGCCTGCTTCTTCTCGAAGTAATCGACGATCTCGTTGAGGTTCTTGGTGTTTTCGGCAAAGTTATTGCCTTCCGGACGCACGTCGGCGTCATGGAAGCAGTAGAACGGCGCCCCGAGCAGCGAGAAGAATTCGAAGGCGACATCTGCCTTCATCTTCGCCGCTTCCATCGTGTCCGAGAACCACGGGCGCTCGAAGGTCTGACCGCCGAACGGGTCGCCGCCCGGCCAGGTGAAAGTGTGCCAATAGGCGATCGCAAACCGCAGATGGTCTTCCATCCGCTTGCCGGCAACGATCTCGTCCGGATTGTAATGGCGGAAAGCAAACGGATTGGTGCTGTCCGGGCCTTCGTATTTGATTTTCTGGATGTCGCCGAAAAAGCCTGTGCTCATGGTTTAGTCCTCCTTGGGATTGTTGTGTCGTATAGTGCGGGAGCCCCTCATCCGCCTGTCGGCACCTTCTCCCCGTTCTGACGGGGAGAAGGACAATCGCGGCAACCTATCCGTCCCCTTCATCGTTGAGCGAGGCACGTCCCCTCTCCCCGCGCGCGGGGAGAGGGCTAGGGTGAGGGGCAATTTTATCAGTTCATCAGCGCTCTGATCGCCGGATAGGCCGCCCGATATCGCGCATAAGCGGCCTCATAAGCGCCACTCAGCGAAGCCACCGGATCGATCGTCTCCTCCGTCTTCGGCTGCGAGCAGATCGCCACCGGATCAGCCCCAGTCGCCGCGATCAGCCCCAATCGGGCAGCGCCGAACGCCGCACCGAAATCGCCGTCCGCCGGAATATCGACCGGCACGCCGAGCGAGGTGGCGATCGAGGCCAGCCAATAACGCGAGCGCGAACCGCCACCGATCGCCGTCACCCGGGAGATAGATGTCCCGGCCGATTTCAGCGCTTCGAGATTGTCGCGGATCGCAAAAGTGACACCCTCAAGCACTGCCTGCGTCAGCACCGCACGGCTGCTCTCGTGCTCGAGGCCGATGAACGAGCCCCGGATGACCGCATCATTATGCGGCGTGCGCTCGCCGGAGAGATACGGCAGGAAGGTGACGCCGGTCGGCGCCTTCAGGGCATCGCCTAGCTCCTGCGTCAGGTCCGCAGCCGACTTGCCGGCGATATGCGAATACCAGTTCAGCGCATCGGTGGCAGACAGGATGACGCCCATCTGGTGCCATGTTTTTGGCAACGCATGGCAGAAGGCGTGAACGGCGCTTTCCGGCTTCGGCAGGTAGGAAGCATTGGCGGCAAACAGAACACCGGACGTGCCGAGCGACACGAACGCATGGCCTTCAGCAACCGTGCCCATGCCGCAAGCCGAGGCCGCATTGTCCCCTGCCCCGCCTGCGACGACGACATCACCTGAAATGCCCCAGGAAGACTTGAGTTCGCCGCGCAGCTTGCCGGCCTGCTCGGTACCTTCGACCAGCGAAGGCATCTGTTTTTCGGAGAGGCCTGTCGCAGCCAGCAGTTCGGACGACCATTTGCGGGCGCCGGTATCAAGCCAGGACGTGCCAGCCGAATCCGACATCTCGGAAATATGCTCGCCCGTCAGCCAGAGCCGCAGGTAATCCTTAGGCAGCAGAACCTTGGCAACCTTGGCAAAAATCTCCGGCTCATGCTTGGCGACCCAGACAAGTTTCGGCGCCGTGAACCCCGGAAAAACGATATTGCCGGTCAGCTTGCGGAAGATCGGATTGGCGTCCAGCGCCGCCGCCTCTTCGTAGGAACGGGTGTCGTTCCAAAGGATGCAGGGGCGCAGCACCTTGTCGTCGGCATCAAGCAGCGTCGCGCCGTGCATCTGGCCGGAAAGACCAATGCCCTTCACCGCGGCAAGCTCCTTCGGGAACTTGGCCTTGAGGCCGGCGACCGCCTCTTCCGTCGCGCGAATCCAATGCGCCGGCTCCTGTTCCGACCAGCCGGAATGCGGGCGCGAGACCTCCAGCGAACCGCTCGCCGAACCGATGATCTTCTGATCGCCGTCGATGAGCATCGCCTTGACGCCGGACGTGCCGAGATCGAGACCGAGATACATGATGTCACTCCTTACTGTGCCGCATTTACGGCCTTTTATCAGCAACGCCCCGAAGGAGCGTCTTCAACTGCCCGATTGTCAGGGCAGATTATCCTTCAAGAATATGTCGATACGGATGCGCTCCTGCGCTGCGATAACCGGCAGGCCGTCCGCCTTGGCCTTCAGCACGCGGATGGCGCTGCGCACTTCATGGCCGGCATCCTGGTTCAGCACCGCGTCGATGACGCCGTCCGAAAGCGCCGAACGGGTCGATGCCGTCAGTTCATGGGCGATGACGATCGGCCGCCGCGCGACGCCTGCCTTCTGGATGGCGCGGATCATGCCGCGGTTACCGGCGCCGAGGCTGTAAATGCCGGCGATATCCCGGTTGCGCCGCAGTGCATCGGAAATCATCGTCTCCGCCAGCGCCGGATCGTCACGCCCTTCGAGAACCGGCAGGATATAAATGTTCGGGAAAGCCTCGCTGATGGCTGCCGAAAAACCTTCCAGCCGTTCGCGATGGTCGCGAACCAGCATCGAACCGGCCAGCACTGCGACCGTCGCCTCGCCATCGCGCGCAAACGGACCGCCCAGAAAGCGCCCGAGCAGGCTTCCTGCGGTACGCCCCGCAGCGATATTGTCGATACCGGCATAATGATCGCGGGCGGAATCCGGCAGGTCGGACACCAGCGCGACCATCGGAATGCCGGCCTGTTTGAGGCTTTCGGTCACCGCCCGCACTTCCGGCGTATCGAGCGCCACGAAGGCGACACCAGCCGGTTTATCGAGCAGCACGCTTTCCAGCGCCATGACCAGCGCCTCAGCATCGAAGGGCGGTACGTCGATGATGCGGATATCGCTACGGTCCGCACTGGAACGGGCAATTGCACCCCGCACCTCTTCATGCAGACCGATCATGAAGGAGTTGTCGTTGGCCGGCAGGATGAAGACGAAGGAATAGGTTCGGCTCTTTGCAAGGTTTGCCGCGGCGAGATCGCGCACATAGCCCAAAGAGGCGATCGCTTCCTCGACCTTGCCCTTCGTCACCGCACGCACGCCGGGGCGGCCGTTGAGCACCCGGTCGACTGTCGCAAGGCTGACGCCCGCGATCTTCGCGATGTCGTGGACAGTGGGCTTCATGAACTCCTCCGAGGAAGGTCGTAGCCCAATTTTTGAGGTACGTAAATCAGAATTTGCGGCACGTCACTCAAAAGTGGATAAAAATGTGCCCCAAACGAAAAGGGCCGTCGCTTTCGCGGCGGCCCCTTCCGGCGGTGGATAGGAGTGAAATGGTGGTCAGTGCCCTCCGCCGCCGCCGCCCTGCCGGGCGGGTTTGGCGATCAGGAAGACGAAAAAGATCAGGCTTCCGAACACGGCCGTGAGGATGAAGAAGACATCCATGAACGAGAGCAGCCAGGCCTGCTGGGTGATGATGCCAGCTATCTTCTGCAGCGCCACAGTGGAACCGTCGAGGCCGAACGTGTTGTAATTGGCACCGACGCTGTCCAGCCAGTTCATCGCTGCCGGATTGCCGTAGTTCACATGCTCGGAGAGCCTTGCATAATGTTCGTCGGTACGCTGCGTCAGGATCGTGTTGATGATCGCAAGACCGACGGCACCGCCGAGGTTACGGGTCAAGTTGAACAGGCCCGATGCGCCCTGGATGCGTTGCGGCGGCAGCGTGCCGAGCGCGATATTGCTGATCGGCACCATGCACATCATCATGCCGAAGCCGCGCAGGACCTGCGGCAGGAACAGTTCCCAGAAATCCCAATCGGCGGTGATGCCGGTCATCAGATAGGTACCGAGCGCGAACGACCCGAACCCGATCGCCATCAATACGCGCAGGTCCACCTTGGTCGACAGGCGCCCGACGATCGGCGCCGAGACGAACATTGCGATACCCGAAACGAACATGGTTTCGCCGATCATCAGGGAATCGTAGTGGCGGATGCGACCGAGATAGACCGGGTAAAGATAGGTGAGCCCGTAAAGGCCAACGCCCATCAGGAAGGAGAACAGTGAGCCGAAGGCGAAATTCGCATTGCTGAAGGCGCGCAGATCGACGACCGGAAACTCGATCTTGAAAGCCCGCCAGAAGAACACGACGGCGCCGACTACGATGAAGACGGTGCCGAGGACGATCCGCTCATCGCTGAACCAGTCCTTGTTATTGCCCTCTTCCAGCACGTATTCCAGCGAGCCGAGGAACAATGCCATCGAGGCAAGCCCCCACCAGTCGAACCGCTTCATCAAGTGCAGTTGCGGCTTGTCGAAATCGATCAGCGTGAAGGTGGTGATAGTCACCAGGATGCCCGGGATGATGTTGACCAGGAACAGCCAGTGCCAGGAAAAGGAATTGCTGAGATAGCCGCCCACGGTCGGGCCGATGGTCGGCGCGAGCGTTGCAACAAGGCCGATGATCGGCGAGACGACGGCACGCTTCGACGGCGGGAAAATGGTGAAGGCGGCCGCGAAGACCGACGGGATCATGCCGCCGCCGATAAAGCCCTGCAGCGCGCGGTAGACGATCATCTGCTCGATATTCGTCGCGGTAGCGCAAAGGGCGCTGGAGATGGTGAAGCCCGCCGCGCAGATCGCGAAGAGGTAGCGGGTCGAGATGATCCGCGCCAGCGTGCCCGACAGCGGGATCATGATGACTTCGGCGATCAGGTAGGAGGTCTGCACCCAGGCGATCTCATCCGAGCCGGCAGAAAGGCCGGCCTGGATTTCGGCAAGCGAGGCCGAAACGATCTGGATGTCGAGGATCGACATGAACATGCCGAACACCATTGCGAAGAACGCAATGACCTTGCGGCGATCCATGGGGGGATCGATTGGGCCTGCCCCTGCTACGGCCGTTGCGGTTGCCATGGCCGTTCTCCTTGGTTCTCTTTGACGACCGCGGTTACTTGGCTGCACCGGCGCCGGGCGCCGTGCGCGTATCGACATCCACGACGACCGAGAGACCGGCGCGCAGATGCTCACGCTCCAGGACTTCCTTCGGCAGCGAGATGCGGACCGGCACGCGCTGGACAACCTTGGTGAAGTTGCCCGTGGCGTTTTCCGGCGGCAGCATCGAGAAGACGGCGCCGGAAGCCGGAGCGATCGAGACGACGGTACCTTCCACCGTGTGTTCGTCGAACGCATCCACATGAACACGGACCTTCGAACCCGGCTCCAGATGGGCGAGCTGCGTTTCCTTGAAATTCGCCTCGATATAAAGCTCGGTGAGCGGCACCAGCGATGCAAGCCGCTTGCCGACCGAAACGAGGTCGCCGGTCTGGACGGCAAGATTGCCGATCACGCCGTCATAAGGTGCCTTGAGAATGGTGAAGTTCAGATCACGCTGAGCCTGATCACGAGCCAATTCCTGGGTGCGGATCGTGTTGACCGCCTCGTCACGCTGTGCATGCAGAAGGCCGATATTGGCCTGCGCGGAGGAAACCGCAGCCTGGCCGGCGACGAGATTGGCGCGGGCCTGTTCCAGGGCAATCTGGGCGCTATCGAGCGAGGCGGCGGTACCGACAGCACTCTGCTGCAGGCTGGTCGCACGCTTTTCGTTGATCTCGGCACCACGGACGGCAGCTTCGAGCGCACCCTGCTGGGCTTGCGCCTGCTTGACGGCAGCCTCGCCACCGACGATCTGCGCATCGATGCGCGATACGGCGAGCTTGGCGGATTCGATTGCCGCTTGCGCCTTGCGCAGAGCGAGCTGATAGTCGCCATCGTCCAGCGTGACCATCGGATCACCGGCCTTGACGGCCTGGTTTTCCACGACGTTCACCTTGGCGACGTAACCGGAAACCTTCGGCGAGATGACAGCGATATCGCCTTCGACGTAAGCGTCATCAGTCGAGACCATGAACCGGCCGTCGATCCACCAGTTATAACCATACCAGCCGGCACCGGCGAGGACTGCAAGCGCAATGATCGGAAGGACGAAACCACGCTTTTTCTTCTTTTCCGGCTCCTTCGCGGCGGCAGGCGCCGCAACCGCCTCGGCGGCTGCAGGAGCTTCGGAAGCAGGCGCGGTCTTGCGCGCTTCGGCTTCCACCGGGCCAGCGTTATCCGTCGTCACGGCGCGCAGTGCGCCCGTATTTTGAGAAGCCGTCATTGTCTTGATACCGTCTTGGGAGCGTCGGGTTTCATCGAACCGATCGGTTCGTTGAGCTTGACATAGACCTTTCCATACCACATATCAAGAGCAATCGAACCGCTCGGTTCGAAAAGGTTAAAAAAGGTATCACCATGGCTAGGCAGACACGCAAGCTTGAAAAGACCGAGGCGGCGCCTGCGGGTCGTTTCGCGGCGGGCGAAGACCCGGTCAAGCGCGAACAGATCATCGACGGCGCCAAGGCGGTGTTCATGCGGCTCGGCTTCGATGCCGCCAGTATGAACGACATCACCCGTGAAGCCGGCGTTTCGAAGGGGACGATTTACGTCTACTTTCAGAACAAGGAAGATCTTTTTTCCGCGATCATCTCGCGTGAACGCGAACGGATCACGCTCCGCATGCGCGATATTCTCGCCGGCAGCGAGGAGGTGGAAAACGGGCTCTACAGCTTCGGCATGGGCTTCACGACGCATATTACTGCCCCCGCAGTGATCGAAGCGATGCGCACCGTGATTGGTGTCGTGGATCGCCTGCCGAGCATCTGTCAGCAGTTTTTCAATTCACCGTCGCATAATGTGCGCACAGTTCTCGAAGATTTCATTAAACGCCACGTTGAACTCGGCAATTTGAAGGTAGAGGATACCGATCTCGCCGCCCGCCAGTTCATCGACATGGTAAGCGGCACCTACTTCAAGTTCCGGCTGTTCGGCGACCTTCAGGACGTCCCTCCGCAGGAAGACCTCGAACGGACGGTGACGGGTGCAATTCGCGTCTTCATGGCAGCCTATGGTAATCATAACGCATCCGTGATCGCAAAAAAGATGGAAACGGTCTGAGTTCCGGTCGCTTTGGCCGCAACCTTCTCTTGTTTTTGAGGGGCCGCATCTTAAATGCGGCACGCAATTACGCGTTTGGATTGAAAACAGGAGATATGGATGGACATTGCAGCGCTCGTAGCAGACCCGGCGGCCTGGATAGCGCTCGTTACACTTGTGGTCATGGAGGTCGTGCTCGGCATCGACAACCTGATCTTCATCTCCATCCTGACAAACAAGCTTCCACCTGAACATCGCGAACGCGCCCGCAAGATCGGTATCGGCTTGGCACTGGTCATGCGTCTCGGCCTGCTCGGTACGGTCGCCTGGATCGTCCAGCTCACCAATCCGCTGTTCGAGGCCTTCGGTCACGGCTTCTCATGGAAGGACCTGATCCTGATCGCCGGTGGCGTATTCCTCGTCTACAAGGCGACCAAGGAAATCCATCACTCCGTCGATGTGGTCGACCACAAGGAAGACCTGGTGGGTGCCGGCAAGGAAGTCGTGAAAATGAGCTTCTCTGCGGCAATCGTGCAGATCCTCATCCTCGACCTCGTCTTCTCGATCGACTCGATCATCACCGCTGTCGGCATGACCCCGCATCTGCCGATCATGATCGTCGCAGTCCTAGCAGCCGTCACCGTCATGCTGCTCGCCGCAACGCCGCTGGCCAACTTCATCGAAAAGAACCCGACCATCGTCATGCTGGCGCTCGCCTTCCTGCTGATGATCGGCGGCACGCTGATCGTCGAAGGTTTCGGCGTGCATGTGCCGAAGGGCTATATCTACGCGGCCATGGCTTTCTCGGCCGGCGTCGAAGCGCTCAACATGTTCGCCAAGAGCGCCCGCGCCAAGAATAAGTCCAAGGGCGGCGGCACGCTGCACTGATCTTAGATGCGAAAAGGGCGCCCCGCAGGCGCCCTTTTTATATCAGGCCTTCAATTCCCTCTCCACCGCCTCGACCAGCCGGCTGTCGTCGGCCGTCACATCGGGCGCAAACCGGGCCTTGATCTCGCCATCACGGCCGATCAGGAATTTTTCGAAATTCCAGACAATATCTCCGTCGGCGACAACTACTCCATGACCGCGAAGCCTTTCCTTCATCGGGCCGTCACCGGTCGTCGGGATGCTGGAACCGGTGAGTTGTTTGTAAAGCGGGTGCTGGTCGTCACCCTTGACGGAAATCTTCGAGAAGATCGGGAATTTCACATCATAGGTCAGCTGGCAGAATTCGACGATTTCGGAATCGGTGCCGGGCTCCTGGCCCATGAAATTGTTGGCCGGGAAGGCGGTAACGACAAAACCGTCGCTCTGCTTGTCCTCATAGAGCTTCTCAAGTCCCTCATATTGCTTCGTCAGGCCGCATTTGGAGGCAACGTTGACGACGAGCATCACCTTGCCTTTGAACTCGTTGAGAGAGGTCTCGCGACCGTCGGCCAGTTTCACCGGAATGTTCAAAACAGCGCTCATCGCAAATCTCCTGAGAATACAAAATCGGTTTGCGGCCCAAACTATTCCTGTCGCTTTGATTGTCCAGCCGATTGCCGGAACTTTGAGACCTTACCGGGATTGATACGCCGCGCGAGAGCGACATAATTCTCTCAAACGTCCTTCAAGGCAAAAATTCTTCCCTGCCTCAGACCCGCCGGAGCCGCATGACAACGCAGCAGATCCTCGCCTTTTCCGTCATCGCGCTGATGATGGCGGTCTTCATCTGGGATCGGTTCCGTTATGACGTCGTCGCGTGTTGTGCGCTGGTGCTGGCGGTCGTGGTCGGCATCGTGCCGCCGGACAAGGCGTTTTCCGGTTTTTCCGATGATATTGTCATCATCGTCGGCAGCGCGTTGATCGTTTCGGCCGGCGTCGCACGGTCCGGTGTCGTCGATATGGCGATCAAGAAATTCTTCCCAAACATTAGTTCGCTGCATACCCAGCTGGCGCTCCTGATGATCGTCGTGGCGCTGCTGTCCGCCTTCATCAAGAATATCGGCGCACTGGCGATCATGATGCCGGTCGCCTTCCAGTTCGCAAAGAAATCCGGCGCCTCGCCCTCGAAATATTTGATGCCGATGTCCTTCGCCGCGCTCCTCGGCGGGTTGATGACGCAGATCGGCACTTCACCGAACATCGTCGTCTCGCGCATCCGGGAGGAGCTGACCGGCACGTCCTTCACCATGTTCGACTTCACCCCGATGGGCGTCATCCTCTGTGTCGTCGGCATCACCTTCCTGATCTTCTTCCATTGGCTGGTACCGAGCCGTACCAAGCAGAACAGCTCGATCGAAGAAGCCGTCGAGATCAAGAACTACACGTCGGAAGTCATTATCACTGCGGAATCCACGGTCGTCGAAAAACCGATCGGTGAACTCCTGAAGCTCGGCGACGGCGAGGTGATCGCCATCGCGGTTCTGCGCGGCACCGCCCGCATGTCTCCCTTCCCCGATCTGAAACTGCGCGAGGGCGACGTCGTCCTGCTCGAAGGCCCGTCCAAAGCGCTCGACCTCGTCGTCTCCGGCGGAAAGCTGCAACTGTCCGGCAAGCCGCTGAAGGAAAACGGTCAGGACCAGGTAGACGTGATTTCCATCGAGGCGATCATCAGCCAGGAATCGCAATTGAAGGGCCTTTCCGCCAAGGAAATGGCCTTATCCTACACCCGCGGCGTCAACCTTCTGGCGATCAGCCGGCATGGCGAACGGGTCAAGGAACGCCTCGGCAGCCTGACGCTTGCCGCCGGCGACGTTCTGGTGCTGCAGGGCAGCCGCAAGAACTTGCCCGCCGTGATGCAGGATTTCGCGCTGCTGCCGCTCGCCCAGCGCGAGGTGCTGCTCGGCACCCGCCGCCGCGCCTTCATCCCGTTGGTCATCCTGGCGCTCGCCATGGCAACGACCGCCGTCGGCCTTGCGCCGGTCCCCGTTGCCTTCTTCGCCGCAGCGCTCGGCATGGTCGTCTTTCGTGCCATCCCGCTTGCCGATATCTACAAATCCGTCGACGGCCCGATCCTCGTCATGCTGGCGGCGCTGATCCCCGTCTCGGATTCGCTCAGAACCTCCGGCGGCAGCGACCTCATCGCCGGGTGGTTGGGTCAGGTAGCGATGAACCTGCCGGCCTGGGGCGCACTCGGCCTGATCCTGGTCACCGCCATGGCCGTGACGCCCTTCCTCAACAATGCCGCCACCGTGCTCGTCATGGCCCCGATCGCCGCGACCTTCGCCACCAATCTCGGCTTCCGGCCGGAGGCCTTCCTGATGGCGGTAGCGATCGGCGCCGGCTGCGATTTCCTCACCCCCGTCGGCCATCAGTGCAACACGCTGGTCTTCGGCCCCGGCGGTTACAAATTTTCCGATTACCCGCGCCTCGGCCTGCCGCTTTCCTTCCTGATCATCCTCATCAGCGTGCCGGCCCTGCTGTATGTCTGGCCGGTCAGGTAGTCTTAGAGGTAGGTTTCGGCCCAAAAATCTTGACGCTGTCGGCTGAATATGGCCTAAGCCTGCGACAATCCACATTGTCAAAACAGGCTTGGCGCCCATCCGCGCGCCTTGAGATCGAGAATACCGATGATCAACCCGACCCCGCGCGTCCGCATCGCCCCCTCGCCCACCGGCGAGCCGCATGTCGGCACCGCCTATATCGCTCTTTTCAACTACCTCTTCGCCAAGAAGAACGGCGGCGAATTCATCCTGCGCATCGAGGATACCGATGCGACCCGTTCGACGCGCGAATTCGAAGAGAAGGTGCTCGACGCGTTGCGCTGGACGGGCCTCACCTGGGCCGAAGGCCCGGATGTCGGCGGCCCCTACGGTCCCTATCGCCAGTCCGACCGCAAGGACATGTACCAGCCCTACGCGCAGGACCTGCTCGACAAGGGCCATGCCTTCCGCTGCTTCTGCACGCCGGAGCGCCTGGAGCAGATGCGCGAAGGCCAGCGCGCCGCCGGCAAGCCGCCGAAATATGACGGTCTCTGCCTGACTTATTCGGCCGAGGAAGTCACCTCACGTCTGGCCGCAGGCGAAGGCTCGGTTATCCGCATGAAGATCCCGACCGAGGGCAATTGCGAATTCACCGACGGCGTTTACGGCGACGTGTCGATCCCGTGGGATTCGGTCGATATGCAGGTCCTCATCAAGGGCGACGGCATGCCGACCTATCACATGGCAAACGTCATCGACGACCATCTGATGAAGATCACCCACGTCGCACGCGGCGAAGAGTGGCTGGCCTCCGTGCCGAAGCACATTCTTCTCTATCGCTATTTCGGCTGGGACCAGCCGGTGTTCATGCATCTTTCGCTGATGCGCAACGCCGACAAGTCGAAACTGTCGAAGCGCAAGAACCCGACCTCGATCAGCTACTACTCCGCGCTCGGCTATCTGCCGGAAGCGCTGATGAACTTCCTCGGCCTGTTTTTCGTGCAGATCGCCGAAGGCGAAGAACTGCTGACCATGGACGAGTTGACCGAAAAATTCGATCCGGAAAACCTCTCCAAGGCCGGCGCGATCTTCGACATCCAGAAGCTCGACTGGCTGAATGGCCGCTGGATCCGCGAAAAGCTGTCGCCGGAAGAATTCGTCGCCCGCACGCTCGAATGGGCGATGGAAAACCAGCGCCTGACGGAAGGCCTGAAGCATTCGCAGAGCCGCATCTCCAAGCTCGGCGAACTGCCGAACCTCGCCGGTTTCCTCCTGTCCTCCGATATCGGCCTGACGCCGGCCTCTTTCGCCAGCCTGAAGACCAGCCCGGCCGAAACGCTGGAAATCATCAACACCGTGCAGGCCGATTTCGAGAAGATGATCGAGTTCAATGTCGAGTCGATCGATGCGGAACTGCGCGCGATCGCCGACAAGTTGGCCAAGAAACTGCGCGTCGTCACCCCGCCGCTGTTCATCGCCATGTCCGGCTCGTCCCGCTCGCTGCCGCTGTTTGACTCGATGGCTATTCTCGGCCGCTCGGTCGTTCGCCAGCGGCTGAAGGTTGCTGCGACGGTTGTTGCCTCGATGGTGGGCGACGGAAAGTAATAGCGCGTGCTGCCGGTAACGGCGGCATGCTGAAATACCCCCCTCTGCCCTGCCGGGCATCTCCCCCACAAGGAGGGAGATTGGCAAGTGGCAAAGCGCCCGCCTTCCTTCAGCGTCGAATGCTGAGTTGACAGCGGCTGCAGTTAGAGTGGGGAGAGTGCTCCAATCAATCTCCCCCCTTGTGGGGGAGATGTCCGGCAGGACAGAGGGGGGTGGCCGCAACGAACAAAGCCCGAAGAAGGCGAGAACTATGACCGACAACAACACGACCGAACCCGCCCTCTCCTCCGACGCCACGCAGGTGCGCGCCCAGAAGCTTGCCATCCTTCGCGAGAAGATCGGCGACGTTTATCCGGCGCATTTCCACCGCACGATGACGAATGGCGAGCTGGCCGAGAAATACAAGGACCTCGAATCCGACGTCGAGACGCAAGACGTGGTGACGGTTGCCGGCCGCGTTTATTCCTCGCGCAATTCCGGCATGTTCATGGACATCCATGACGCCGGCGGCAAGATCCAGATCTTCTCCCACAAGGATGTGACGCCGCAGGAAGCGCGCGACCTGCTGTCGCTCATCGATATCGGCGACATCATCGGAGTTACCGGCACCGTGCGCCGCACCAAGCGCGGCGAGCTGTCGATCAACGCCCAGTCGATCATCATGCTGACCAAGTCGCTGCTCCCCATGCCGGAAAAGTGGCATGGCCTGTCGGATGTCGAGCTGCGGTATCGCAAGCGCCACCTCGACATCATGACCAATGAGGAATCCAAGCTCCGCTTCCAGCAGCGTTCGAAGATCGTCTCCGGGATCCGCCGTTTCATGGAAAACGACGGCTTCATGGAAGTCGAGACGCCGATGCTGCATTCGGTCTATGGCGGCGCCACCGCCGAGCCGTTCAAGACGCATCACAACACGCTGAAGCTCGACATGTACCTGCGCATCGCGCCGGAACTGTTCCTGAAGCGCACGCTGGTCTCCGGTCTTACCGACAAGGTGTTCGAGATCAACCGCAACTTCCGTAACGAAGGCGTCTCGACCCGGCACAATCCGGAATTCACGATGATGGAGTGCTACTGGGCCTATGCCGACTACGAGGACATCATGGATCTCGTCGAGCGCATGTTCGGCCAGCTCGCCATGGCGATCCACGGCTCGACCGAGTTCAAATTCCAGGACAAGGAATTGTCCTTCAAGGGTCCGTTCAAGCGCGTCTCGATGCCCGACTCCGTCAAGGAAGCGACCGGCCTCGATTTCCGCGCCATGAAGACCGACGAAGAAGCCCGCGCCGCCGCCAAGGGCGCCGGTTTCGCGGTCGAGAAGGACTGGACCTGGGGCGAATGCCTGGCCTTCATCTTCGAAGAGAAGGTCGAGCCGACGCTGATCCAGCCGAGCCACGTCATCGACTTCCCGAAGGACATCTCGCCCTTCGCCAAGGAAGTGCCGGGAGAGCCGCGCCTCGTCGAACGTTTCGAGACCTATTGCAACGCCTGGGAACTGGGCAACGCCTTCTCCGAACTGAACGACCCGGAAGAGCAGCGCAAGCGCATGGTCGAGCAGCTCGAGCAGGCCCATGCCCGCGGCGAGAAGGAAAAGCAGCTCGATGACGAATTCCTTGATGCCATCGACCAGGGCATGCCGCCGGCCGGCGGCCTCGGCATCGGCGTCGACCGTCTCGTCATGCTGCTGACGGACTCCCCGTCGATCCGCGACATCATCCTGTTCCCGGCGCGGCGCAACAAGCAGGACTGATTGGAGCGGAAGGTGATCGATTAAGAACATCCAGATAATCGATGGTGCGGAAAACTGTACCTACGATATCTTCCAGGCCACTGACGAGGAATTCGCCGCCATCTTTCCCGATGGCGGCGAAGTCGTCTTCATCGAAGATATCGTTCAGGACGAAACCAAGACAGACTTCTTCGATGAGATCTTCAAAAGGATCTGGGCCAGAAGAATCGAGAAACGTGACGCCGTCGGAATTCACGGAACGATTTTCTACGAGCAATATGAGAAGAGAAGGTATTTCCCGGACGGACTGTGGGATGCATCTGCTATAATCTAAGCTGGATGCCTTGCAGCATATATCCTCCGAACACCTCAGAGGGGTCCGGAGGACGGCCGAGTGTGGCTCGACGCACCTCTTACCCCTCCAGCGCAAACACCACCTCATAAAGTCCTGGACTGGCTTCCCCATAAGCCTTGTTGCCATCGATCATCCCCGCTCTCCGCAGGCGATCAATGACGCGCCTTGCCGCGTCGATATCCCGGCTCTGCGCGTAATTTACGACCCTCGTTCCATCGAGGCTCCGGTGAAGGCTGGCAGAGATCCAGCCCGGCACTTCGCTCGCGATCCGGGCGGCATCGCTGAGATAGGCGATGAGCTGCTCCTGGCCTCCCTCGGGAACGGTAAAGACATTGATCTGCGTGACGATGCCGCTCTGGGCACGGATAATGGGCATTGGCTTTCTCCTTCGGTTTAAGGAGGCGCAATGCGGACGGCAGGGAGATGCGAAACCGAAACACGAACCGATCGCACGCCAAGCCGCCGGCACTGCGCCGGTTGCTTGCCGCGGGTCCGCCTGGATAGGCGGCACGGAGCTTCCCGAAGGAAGGAGACGGGCTTACCAATGCCGTCTCTGGTCCTTTTCGACGACCGGGATTTTAGCGGGTGCCTCAAGAAACAGCAAGGCCGGCAAAGCCGGCCTTGTGAAGAGGATCAATGTACCGGCTTGGCGGGTTTGGCCGAAGCTTCCTGCTCCGGCTTGGCCGGTTTTGCAGACGCCGGAGCCGGGGCTGCGGCAGGTGCCGCACCGGATTGACCGCGCATCTTGGCGAGCCAGGCAGCGCCGGCGGCATCCGCCGCACTCGATCCGTTGGCCGGAGGTGGCGCAGCTTCGACATTTGCAGGCTTCGCGTCAGCCGGTGCAGCCTCTGCATGGATCGCGTCCGCATCGGTGGATTTGGACCAGCGCTTGCCGCCTTCTGCGGAGGTGCGCGGCTCGGGGGCCGGCTGTTCAGGCGCCTTGGCGGCCTGGGTCTCTGCTGGTTTCTCAGCAGGTTTTTCCGCTTCGCCGCCACCGAAGATCATGCTCGTCACGGAGGACAGGAAACCGCCCTCTTCCTTTTTCGGTTCGGCGGCAGCCTGCTCCTTGGGAGCGGCGGGTTTTTCGCCATGATCGGCTGCTGCCGCGGGTTTGGCAACAGCCGTTTCAGCCGGCGCGGCCTTTGGCGGCGCGGGTTTTTCGCTGCCATGTGCGTCGGCCGCAGCGGCAGCTGGAGCCGCGGTGCCGTGATCTGCCGTAGGCGCGTCATGGCTGCTCGCCGGTGCAGCGGCATGGTCGGCCGGTGCCGACTCGGCACCGTGGCCTTCGACTGGCGCTTCTTCCTTCTTGGATCCGAAAATCATGCCGGTAATGGAACTCAGGAAGCCGCCGCTCTCCTTGGCAGCAACCTCTTCGCCATGGCCTTCAGCCGGTGCTCCGTGCCCTTCGGCAGCCGGCGCCGCACCATGGCCGGAGGCTTCGCCATGGCCGGAAGCGGCTTCGCCATGCCCCGAGCTCTCGCCATGACCGGACGACTTGCCGTGGTCTCCACCACCCTTTTTCGGCTTTTCGCCATGGCCGCTCGCTGCGCCATGTTCACCCGCAGGTGCTGCGGCGGCAGGATCGATACAATCGGCCTTGTCGGTTAAACGCGCCGTCAGCGCCTCGACGTCTTCAAGCGGCAGATCGACACGCATGCCGTAGAACTCGCCGTCCGGTGCCGCGTTGCCATCGAGATAATAGGCGGAATAGGTCTGCGCGCTGGCGCCCTCCGGCGCTTTGGCGAGATTGGGAATATAGACCACCTGCGCGCCGATCGTGCGGCCACGCATGCGGGCGCGGTCGGTCGGGCCGGACTTGTCCACCATCGCGACCTGCACGAGATCGGCATGTTCCTTTTCCTGCACCGCCTTGGCAACGCGCAACGCGGTGCGGATACGCGCCATGCTGTCGCCCGGCTCGTCGCTCACCACGTATTTGCGCACCCAATAGCGCTGATCGCGTTTGATCTTGACCGTATCGAGCGTGGTGCATTTCAGCCCGTTGATCTCCAGATAGGAGGGGCCGAGAATCTTGTCTGTGCCGATGAAGACTGCCGCAGCGCCGCTGCCGCCGCCGAGCACGACCACGCTGCCCATCATCAGGAAGATGAGCTTCTTGGAAAACCGGAACTTGAGACCCTTCACAAGCCGAACTCCGGCATGATCAACTCCATTTACGCAAAACAACAGGATGGAATATCGCCCGGATACTCTCTCATTCATGTTGAGGAAGCTTTAATCGGCCGCGCAGTTTTACTCTCCTACCGAACATTCCTCATTGCCGAACCGTGCCATTTCGATCCTTGCGTGTTTTTGCGAATGAGTTGCAATAGCATTGACAGCCCGAAAAACGCCGTTAGATTAAAATGCGAATGAGTTGCAACAAGGGATCTGACAGCGCATGTCGCTCCGAAAAATCGCAAGCCTCGCCGTCTTCCTGATCGGCCTTCCCGTCGCAGCGCTCGCCCAGGAAAAGCCGAAAGTGGTGACCACCTTCACGATCATCGCCGACATGGCGCGCAATGTCGCGGGCGATGCGGCCGTAGTCGAAAGCATCACCAAGCCCGGTGCGGAGATCCATAACTACCAGCCGACGCCGGGCGACATCCTGCGGGCGCGCAATGCCAATCTGGTGCTGCGCAACGGCCTCAATCTCGAACTCTGGTTCGAAAAATTCCTTGCCAATCTCGGTAAGGTACCAAGCGTCACGGTCACGGATGGCGTCACGCCGATGGCGATTGCCGGCGGCGCCTACCAGGGCAGGCCCAACCCGCATGCCTGGATGTCGCCGGACAATGCGGTGATCTATGTCGAGAACATCCGCAAGGGTCTCGCCCAGGTCGATCCCGCCCACGCTGATGTCTATGCCGCCAATGCCAAGGCCTATACCGACAAGATCAAGGCAATGGTGCAGCCGATCCGCGACCAGCTCGGCAAGCTGCCGGAAAATCATCGCTGGCTGGTGACGAGCGAAGGCGCCTTTTCCTATCTCGCCCGCGATTTCGGCCTGAAGGAACTGTACCTCTGGCCCGTCAATGCCGACAGCCAGGGCACGCCGCAGCAGGTGCGCGCCGTCATCGATGCGATGCGCGAGCATCAGGTGAAGGTGATTTTCAGTGAGAGCACCGTGTCCGACAAGCCGGCCAAGCAGGTCTCTTCCGAAACCGGCGCGAAATACGGCGGCGTGCTTTACGTCGACTCGCTCAGCGAAGCGGATGGCCCGGTGCCGACCTATCTCGACCTGCTGCGCGTCACGAGCGAGACAATCGCCAAGGGGCTGGCGCAATGATGATGGGCAAGGTGAAGCCGGTCAGCGCCGGCCTGGCGCTTGAGAACGTTACGGTCGCCTATCGCAATGGCCATACAGCGCTGCGGCAGGCAAGCTTCACGGTCCCGAAAGGCACGATCACCGCGCTGGTCGGCGTCAACGGCGCCGGCAAGTCGACGCTCTTCAAGGCAATTATGGGCTTTGTATCCCTCACACAGGGTTCCGTCGAAATCCTCGGAATGCCGGCCAAGGAGGCCTTGCGAAAGAACCTCGTCGCCTATGTGCCGCAGGCCGAAGAGGTAGACTGGAATTTCCCGGTTCTCGTCGAGGACGTGGTGATGATGGGCCGTTACGGCCACATGAATTTCCTGCGCATTCCCTCACGCCGCGACAAGGACATGGTCACCGAGGCTTTGCGCCGGGTGAACATGGAGGAATATCGCAAACGCCAGATCGGCGAGCTTTCGGGAGGCCAGCGCAAGCGCGTCTTCCTCGCCCGCGCTCTGGCGCAGGAAGGCCAGGTCATCCTGCTCGACGAACCGTTCACCGGCGTCGATGTGACCACCGAAGAACAGATTGTCGAACTCCTGAAGGCACTGCGCGATGAGGGCCGTGTCATGCTGGTCTCCACCCACAATCTCGGCAGCGTTCCGGATTTCTGCGACCGCACCGTTTTCGTCAAAGGCACAGTCATCGCCTACGGCAAGACGGAGGATACGTTCAACGAAGCCAATCTCGAAAAGGCCTTTGGCGGCGTTCTCCGCCATTTCATCCTGAGCGGCTCGGAACTGCATAACGATGCCGATACCCGCCGCGTCAAGGTGATCAGCGACGACGAACGGCCCTTCGTCATCTATGGCGAGAACGGCAAGGAGAAGAGTGGCAGCCCTCAAGCCGAGGTGAAGGCAGATGCTTCAGACGCTCATTGAACCCTTCACCTATGGCTATATGCGCAACGCCATTCTGGTCAGCGCGCTGGTCGGCGGCGTTTGCGGCTTTCTCTCCGCCTACCTGATGCTGAAAGGCTGGTCGCTGATCGGCGATGCGCTGTCCCATGCGATCGTGCCCGGGGTTGCCGGCGCCTATATGCTCGGCCTGCCGTTTTCGATCGGCGCCTTCATTTCCGGCGGGCTGGCGGCCGGCGCCATGCTCTTCCTCAACCAGCGAACGCGGCTGAAGGAAGACGCGATCATCGGCCTGATCTTTACTTCCTTTTTCGGGCTCGGCCTGTTCATGGTGTCGCTGTCGCCGACGGCCGTGGATATCCAGACCATCGTGCTCGGCAATATCCTCGCCATCACGCCAGAGGACACGCTGCAGCTCGTCATCATCGGCGGCGTCAGCCTCGTCATCCTGGCGCTGAAATGGAAGGACCTGATGCTGACCTTCTTCGATGAGAACCACGCCCGCGCCATCGGCCTGAAGCCGGATTTGCTGAAAATCCTGTTCTTCACCCTGCTTGCCGCCTCGACGGTTGCAGCCCTGCAGACGGTCGGCGCCTTCCTCGTTATCGCCATGGTCGTCACGCCCGGCGCCACCGCTTATCTGCTGACCGACCGTTTCGAGCGGCTGATCCTGATGGCCCTCGGCATCGGAGCTGCAACCAGCTTCATCGGCGCCTATCTCAGCTATTTCCTCGACGGCGCCACCGGCGGCATCATCGTCGTGTTGCAGACCGCACTGTTCCTCATCGCTTTCCTGTTTGCGCCGAAACACGGCATGCTCGCCGCCCGCCGCCGCATCCGGGCCTCGCTGGAGGACAATGCATGAGCGAGTTTCTCGAACTGGCGCTCCTGCCCTTCCAGCTTCCATTCATGCAATCCGCCTTCATCGTGACGCTGATGATCGCCGTGCCGATGGCGATCATCTCCTGCTTTCTGGTGCTGAAAGGCTGGTCGCTGATGGGCGACGCCGTCTCGCACGCGGTTTTGCCGGGCGTGGTCATCGCCTATATGCTGGCGATCCCGCTCTCGGTCGGCGCCTTCGTCGCCGGCATGGCCTGCGCGCTGATGACCGGCTTCCTGAAGGAGAACAGTCGCATCAAGGAAGACACGGTGCTCGGCATCGTCTTTTCCGGCATGTTCGGTCTGGGCCTCGTGCTTTACGTCAAGGTGCAGGCGGATGTGCATCTCGACCATATCCTGTTCGGCGACATGCTCGGCATCGCAGCGTCGGACCTGATCGAGACCGGGCTCATAGCGCTGGTGGCAACGCTTTTCCTCGTCATCCTGCGCAAGGACCTGCTGGTCCATTCCTTCGACGAGCAGCACGCCAAGGCGATCGGCCTGCCGGTGCGCCTGCTGCATTACGGCCTGCTGGCCGTCCTGTCGCTGGCCGTCGTCGGTGCGCTGAAGGCCGTCGGCATCATTCTCTCGGTCGCCATGCTGGTCGCGCCGGGCGCTATCGCCTTCCTGCTCACGCGTCGCTTCACCGCCATGTTGATTACATCCGTGGCAATCGCCGTCGGCGCTTCGGTCTCCGGCATCTATCTCAGCTTCTTCCTGGACAGCGCCCCCGCACCGACGATCGTGCTGCTGATGACCGCGCTCTTCGTCTTCGCCTTCATCAAGACGTCGCTCATCGCCCGCACCGCATCCTGATTTTTCGCACCCCTCTTGCGCGGATCGAACTGCGGGTATATACCCGCGCCATGCCAAGCGATACCTGCCACTGCATCCTGCTGCGTAAAGCCTCCCGAAAGGTCTCGTCCTATTACGACGATGTCCTGGCGCCGCTCGGTGTCAATATCGGCCAGTTCAGCTTGCTCAGAAACATCAACCGCACGGCGCCTGTGTCGCTCACCGATCTCGCCGTAAGGGTCGAACTCGATCGCTCGACCGTCGGTCGCAATGCCAAGGTGCTGGAACGTATGGGCCTGATCACCATCGGCCATGGCGAAGACCAGCGCGAGGCCATGCTGGAAGTCACGCCGAAAGGCCATACGGTCCTCACCGAAGGCGCTCCGCTCTGGGATAGCGTCCAGGATAATATCGAAGCCCGGCTTGGGGCCGAGAAGACGAAACAACTGCAGGAACTGCTCGCAGCTCTGTGATTTTTTGAACCAAACGCGGGTATATACCCGAAACACAATACCGCCGCAGCGGTGACGATCAGGAAAGGGAATTCCGACATGCTCTCAAACATCGCTGCCCGCTGGATGGCCGGCAGAAACCTGCATTATGGATGGGTGGTCGTCACCACGACCTTCCTGACCATGCTGGCGACGGCCGGCGCAATGGGCTCGGCCGGCGTGATGATCCAGCCGCTGCACCAGGAGTTCGGCTGGGATATCGCCGACATCTCCTCGGCGATGGCCATACGCCTCATGCTGTTCGGCCTGCTCGCTCCCTTCGCGGCAGCCTTCATGAACCATTTCGGCATCCGTCAGGTCGTCGTCACCGCGCTGTCGCTTATTCTCGGCGGCATCGTCGTATCGATGTTCATGACCGAGATCTGGCAGCTCGTGGCGCTCTGGGGCATCGTCATCGGCGTCGGCACCGGCATGACTGCCATGGTGCTCGGCGCAACGGTCGCCTCCCGCTGGTTCTCCCAACGCCGCGGCCTCGTCATGGGCATGCTCAGCGCCAGCAATGCCACCGGTCAGCTCGTATTCCTGCCGCTTCTGGCCGATCTCAGCGAAACCTATGGCTGGCGCACGGCGCTGATGCTGACGGCAGGCGCGATCACCGTCGCCATGCTGCTCGTGCTCGCCCTGATGCGCGATCACCCCGCCGATATGGGCCTGCCGGCCTATGGCGAAACCAATGTCAACAAGCCGCCGAAGCAGGATCACAAGCTTCTGACCACGCTGGCATCGCCGCTCATCACCCTGAAAAGCGCCTCCGCCAGCGGCACCTTCTGGGTCCTGTTTGGAACATTCTTCGTCTGCGGCCTCTCCACCAACGGACTGATCCAGACGCACTGGATCTCGATCTGCGGTGATTCCGGCATCGCACCCGTTGGCGCTGCCGGAATGCTCGCAGTGCTCGGCATCTTCGATTTCTTCGGCACGATCGCATCCGGCTGGCTGTCCGACCGTTACGACAACCGCATCCTGCTCTTCTGGTATTACGGCCTGCGCGGCCTGTCGCTGATCTACCTGTCCTTCTCGGGCTTCAGCTTCTACGAGCTTTCCGCCTTCGCCGTCTTCTACGGCCTGGACTGGATCGCCACCGTCCCGCCGACCGTGAAGCTCGCCGCCGACAAGTTCGGCCGCGAAAAGGCCGGCATGGTGTTCGGCTGGGTGTTCACCGGCCACCAGCTGGGCGCCGCGACCGCCGCCTATGGCGCAGGTTACTTCAAAAGCGACTTCAACACCTACATGCCCGCCCTGCAGATTGCCGGCGTCATGTGCATGATCGCCGCCGTCTCCGTCATGCTGCTTCGCAAGCCCGGTTCGGCCAACGCCGTGCCGCAGCCGGCTTGATAAACGTAATCTGAAAGCAGAAAAGCCCGCCAAATGGCGGGCTTTTCTTTTTGGTTGTTGGATTTACGTCAGGCAACCTTGCGCGGCGCACCGCCGGCAGCAGCAGAGTCATTCTCGCGGATCGCCGAGCGGCGGTTGAGCTTGAAGTGGTTGACCAGTTCCGACAGCCGTTCTGCGCCGGTCGCCAATTCCAGGCTGATATCCGTGGTCCGTTCCACCATGGCCGCATTCTGCTGCGTCATGCGGTCGAGCTGCGCGACGGTGTTGTTGATCTCCGAGAGACCGACCGACTGCTCGCGCGCCGCCGTGGCGAGCGTCTGCATGTTATTGTCGATCGAAGCGACAAACTGCTCGATCTCGTGAAGCGCCACGCCGGTCGCGTCGACGAGGCGAACACCTTCGGTGACTTCGCGACCCGAATTTTCGATCAGACCCTTGATCTCCTTGGCCGCTTTGGCAGAGCGCTGGGCCAGTTCGCGGACTTCCTGTGCGACGACTGCGAAGCCTTTGCCCGCCTCGCCGGCACGGGCTGCCTCGACACCGGCATTCAGTGCCAGAAGGTTGGTCTGGAAGGCGATCTCATCGATGACACCGATGATCTGGGTGATCTCGGCCGACGCGCCTTCAATGCGCTGCATCGCCGTAATGGTCTCCTGAACCACCGACGACGACGTCGAGGCCGACTGCAGCGCGTTCTTGACGAGCTTGCGGGTATCGTCGGTATTGGCAGACGAGGAGCGAACGGTTGCGGTCACTTCTTCCAGTGCCGCAGATGTCTGCTCTAGCGAAGCAGCCTGTTCCTTGGTGCGCAGAGACAGCTGATCGGCCGCCTCGTGCATTTCCTTGCCGTTGCCGTTCAACGTGTTGGTCTGCTTCAGGACGCCCATCAGCGTTTCCTGGAAAGCGCCGATCGATGCGTTGAAGTCGCGCCGCAGCGGTTCGAATTCCGGAATGAACGGCGTGTCAATCGTCTGGCGGATGTTGCAATCGGCAAGCCGCGACAGGCCGGCACCAAGCTCCTTCACGACCTTGACGCGCTCGCTGACATCGGTCGCGAACTTGACGACCTTGAAGACCTTGCCGCTATCGTCGATGATCGGGTTGTAGGATGCCTGGATGAAGACCTGATGGCCGTCCTTGGCGACGCGCGTGAACTGATCGGCTGCAAATTTACCCGTGCCGAGATCGCGCCAGAACTGCTGATAGGCAGTCGAACGCGCATAATCCGCTTCGCAGAAGATCGAATGGTGCTTGCCGACGATCTCCGACAGAGAATAGCCGAGGGCAGTGCAGAA
This sequence comes from Neorhizobium populisoli, assembly GCF_019430945.1. Lineage (GTDB taxonomy): Bacteria > Pseudomonadota > Alphaproteobacteria > Rhizobiales > Rhizobiaceae > Neorhizobium > Neorhizobium populisoli. The sequence continues at coordinate 465,818 of NZ_JAHYCB010000003.1, forward strand.
ATTCTCGTTGGCGGTGATGATCTCGCCGGTCGGCGTGAATTCGATGATCGCCTGCGCGCGGGAAAGCGCGTCGAGTTTGCCGCGATCTTCCAGCGCCCGCTTGCGCGCGGTGGTGATATCGGTTGCGAACTTCAACACCTTGTAGGGCTTGCCGCCACGCAGGATCGGGTTGTACGTCGCCTCGATCCAGATCTCGCGGCCGCCCTTGCCGAAGCGCTTGTATTTGCCCTGATCGAACTTACCGGTGCCCAGCCGCCGCCAGAAATCCGCATAGTCCTTCGAGCCTGCATCCGTCGGATCAACGAAAATGCGATGATGCTTGCCGACGATTTCCGACAGCGAATATCCCACTGCTTTGCAGAAGTTCTCGTTGGCATCCAGAATGGTGCCGTTCATATCGAACTCGATGATTGCCTGTGACCGGCTCAGCGCTTCCAATATTGCGGCATTCGACATCATGCGGGCAAACGGCACACCGGCCATGGCAAACTCCATTGTCCCAAAAGGGAATCGACGAGATATGCCGTTAAAGCTACGAATTTGTTTTGAATTTTCAGTTAACCATGAAAGTGACGATCGTCAGTTCAGGGCGGAATTAAGCAACAAAAAAGCCCGTCTTGCGACGGGCTCGTTTGTACTGGCGGTGGAAAACAGTATCAGGCAGCTGCAGCCTGCAGTTCCTTGCGGACCATTTCGCGCAGCGCATTGAGGTCCTTTGCGAAGAGGCGGATACCGTCGGAAAGCTTTTCGGTCGCCATCTGGTCTTCGTTGAGCATCCAGCGGAAAGACTTCTCGTCGAGCGACTGCATCGGCTCTGCCTTGAAGGTTTCCGGCGAAAGCTTGCGCTCCAGCGTGCCGTCTGCCTTGTCCAGCTCGTCGAGCAGGTTCGGCGCGATCGTCAGGCGGTCGCAGCCGGCCAGCGCTTCGATTTCGCCGACATTGCGGAACGAGGCGCCCATGACGATCGTCTTGATGCCGTTGGCCTTGTAGTAGTTGTAGATGTTGCGGACGGAAACGACGCCCGGATCGGTCTCGGCAGTGTAATCCTGGCCGGATGCCTTCTTGTGCCAGTCGAGGATGCGACCGACGAAGGGCGAGATCAGGAAAACACCGGCTTCGGCGCAAGCGATCGCCTGGGCCTGGGCGAAGAGAAGCGTCAGGTTGCAGTCGATGCCTTCCTTCTGCAGCACTTCGGCGGCACGGATGCCTTCCCAGGTGGAGGCGAGCTTGATCAGGATACGGTCACGCTCGATGCCGCGTTCCTTGTAGGAAGCGATGATCTGGTGCGCCTTGTCGATCGAGGCCTTGGTATCGAAGGAAAGGTCGGCATCGACTTCGGTCGAAACGCGGCCCGGGACCAGTTCCGAAAGCGCGGCACCGACGGAGATCGCCAGACGGTCGGCAACGGCGGCAACCACGCCGTCCGGCTGGCCGCCCTGCTTCTTGCCCCAGGAAACGGCTTCCTTGAACTTGTCGGCGAAGACCGGCGTACCGATCGCCTTCAGGACGATCGACGGGTTGGTGGTGCAATCGACCGGCTTCAGGCGGGCAACCGCCTCGATGTCACCCGTATCGGCGACGACCACGGTCATGGAACGGAGTTGCTCTAGTTTCGACGTCATCCGAATATTCCTCGATTGGAAAGCGTTAAAGCTTGAACGCCCGGCGTACGAATTGGCTCCTCCATCTCGCACCTAGACGCGTTGGCATGGACTATCGACCCTCATTGGTTAAGAAGTCAAGACATTTGTCCTGATGAATTGACATATGTTTCAATCGGAACAAATATCTGGGATGTTGTTCACCATGGCCCATAAAGCAGAACGGGAGAGGCATTTTGGCGAGGCTCAGACGCGAGACCCACACCGCCTATTCCGATGCGGCATCGCTGAGGCTGCGGGCGGCTTGGCTCTATTATAACCAGGGTTTGACTCAGAAAGATGTCGCCGAACGGCTCGGCATCAGCCGTTCGACGGTAATCCGCCTGCTCGACGAGGCGATGAAGCGTTCGGAAGTGCAGATCTGGATCAGCGAAGGCATCGACGGCTGTGTCGAACTCTCGACGCAACTGGAAAAGGCCTATGGGCTGGACGAAGCACTTGTCGTGCCCGCCCCGCGAGACGACAGCGCAACCGCACTCGCCAGTGCCGTCGGCCTTGCACTTGGCCAGTTCCTTTCCGAAGTCGTACAGGACGACATGACGATCGGCGTCGGCTGGGGCCGCACCATGACTGCCTCGCTCTCGAGTTTCCGCCCCCCGCGGCGGGAGAACTGCAAGGTCGTCTCGCTGCTCGGCGGCATCGTCGCCGTCCACCAGACCAACCCGATCGACTATACGTGGCGCTTCGCCGGCCAGCTCGGCGCGGAATGCTACATGTTCCTCGCGCCACTTCTGGTCGACTCGGTCAAGACGAAGCGGGCGCTGATCGAGCAATGCGGCCTCAACGCCATCTACGATCTTGCCGAAAACCTCGACCTCGCCGTGGTGAGCTGCGGCGATATCGGCCCGCATTCCACGTCCCTTTCGGAAGGCTTCATCTCCAAAGCCGAACTCGACCGGCTGATCGCCGCCGGCTGCGTCTGCGACACGATGTTCAATTTTCTCGACGAGGAAGGACGTTCGGTCGATCAGAAGCTCAACGAGCGGGTGATGTCTGTCGACCTCGACACGCTGAAGAAGGCGAAGCATATCGTGCTTTCCTCCGGCGGCGCGCATCGGGCCGTGGCGATCCGGGCAACGATCCGCAGGGTGGGATGCAATACGCTGATTACGGATGAGACGGCGGCGAGAGAGCTGTTGCGGCTGGCGGAGACCGAGTAGGCTTCAGTCTGGATCGCGGACACATTGAATGCTGCGGGATGGGGTACCCCCCCTCTGCCCTGCCGGGCATCTCCCCCCTTGAGGGAGATGCCCGGCAGGGCAGAGGGGGGTATCACACGGCACGACATCAGCGCCGCACCAACGCTTTATGCATTCCCCGCTTCCCACCCGAGGATCGCCCGCTTGCGCGTCAGCCCCCAGTGATATCCGGTCAGCGCGCCACTTTTCCCGAGCGCCCGATGGCACGGCACAACGAACGAAATCGGGTTCGCCCCGACGGCCGCTCCCACCGCCCGGCTCGCCGTCGGCTGGCCGATATCGGACGCGACGTCGGAATAGGTGACCGCCTTGCCGAACGGGATCTTCAACAGGCTCTGCCAGACCCGCACCTGGAAATCGGTTCCGATCAGCACGACCTTGAGCGGCTGGTCGCAGGACCATTGCTGCCGGTCGAAGATGCGGCGGATGTAAGGGGCGGTCGCCTCCTGATCATGGATATATTCCGCATTCGGCCAGCGCCGCGCCATGTCCTCGTAAGCCGGCGCCTCGCAGCCGATATCGGCGAAGGCGAGACCCGAGAGGCCGCGTTCCGTCGCCATTACCAATGCCTGACCGAAGGGCGACGGATGGAAACCGTAACGGATCACCAGCCCGCCGCCGCGCGCCTTCCACTCGCCGGGAGACATCGCTTCATGCGTCACGAACAGGTCATGCAGGCGGCCCGGACCCGAAAGCCCCAGCTCATAGGAGGCCTCCAGCAACGGCAGCTCTTCCTTGCCGAGCAACCGCTTGGCATGATCGAGCGTGATCGCCTGCAGGAAGGCCTTGGGCGACAGGCCGGCCCAGCGGGTAAACACTTTCTGCAACTGCGTCGGCGACTGGCCGAGTTCGGCGGCGATCGCCTCCAGAGACGGCTGGTTGCGATAATCCACGGTCAGCATCTCGATGACGCGACGAACGGTTTCGTAATCGGAGCCATCCGGGGTGATGTCGATGGCGGGGGTGGTGATCTTTGCGAGATCAATCTGAGAATGTGCGTTCATGGCTTGTCTCTCCTCGACAGCGCCTGGCGCCGCATCCGGCGCCTGTCTTCGGCTGTTTCGTTCATGCGCCATAAATGCTCCCTCGGCTTTGCCGAAACCACCCGTTTCTTGCAGGTTTTCGCCTATTTTGCGCAGGTTTCAAAGCCGTTGCTTGACGGTTGCCAGCGCCCCCTTGAACGCCTTGGCAAAGCTTTCGCGATCATCCGGATTGAGGAAGGAGCCGATATCCGTCCCCCTGCCCTCGCCCGTCACGGACATGCGGATGATGCCGAATTCGTCATGTCGCTGGACGAGGAAACGTGCCCAGAACGGGTTGAACCGATGCTCGACCATCTGCCCCGCCGGCGAGAATTTCCGGATGGAGAGATTGGTGCGCGACACCGTCACTTCCTCCCGCTGCCGGCCGGAGCGATAGCTCATCTTCAGCGCAATATAGAGGCCGAGGAAATCCAGCCCGAAGAAGAAGCCGATCGGATAAGCACCCGTAATCAGGAAGAAGCCGCCATAGAGGGCGCAGATGGCGCCGCAGAGGATCAGCACGACACGAAAGCCCGTCTTGCCGAGCGAGCGGTATGGCGTCAGTTCGGCCGCAAAAACGGGCTGATCGTTGGAGATGTCCCTTGTCAGGTCCACGTTGCTTTCCTTCATGGGGAATGCCTATAGAAAGATATGGCGACTCCGAAACCGAAATCCAAAACCACCCCTTCGCAAAAGTCAAATCGCGTCTCCGGCACCGGGGCGGCGAAGAAACCGAAGCGCTTCAAATCCGCCTATTCGAAAGAGGAAATGGTGGAGATTTTCCGCCGTTTTTCGATCCAGCGGCCGGAACCCAAGGGCGAACTTGAGCATGTCAACCCGTTCACGCTGGTCGTCGCCGTGGCACTCTCCGCCCAGGCGACCGATGCCGGCGTCAACAAGGCAACCCGCGCCCTCTTCAAGATCGCCGATACACCGGAAAAGATGCTGGCTTTGGGCGAGGAAGGCGTCACCCAATATATCAAGACGATCGGCCTTTATCGCAACAAGGCGAAGAATGTCATCGCACTCTGTCGCATGCTGATCGACGAATTCGGCTCCGAAGTGCCGAAGACCCGCGAAGAGCTGATCCGCCTGCCGGGCGTCGGCCGCAAGACCGCCAATGTGGTCATGTCCATGGCCTTCGGCATCCCGACGCTGGCCGTCGACACCCACGTCTTCCGCATCGCCAATCGGTTGCTGATGGCGCCTGGCAAGACGCCGGACGAGGTGGAAGAGAACCTGTTGAAGGTCATCCCCGACCAGTACCTGTTCCACGCTCATCACTGGCTGATCCTGCATGGGCGCTACTGCTGCAAAGCCCGCAAGCCGGAATGCGAACGCTGCGTGATCGCCGACATCTGTCGCTCGCCGGAAAAGACGATGGACGTGCCCGCCCCGCTCGTCGAACTGCCGCAGCAGCTAATCGGCGAGGCCGTCGAGTAAGGCTGCTATCGCTGCCTCATAGTCTGTTCGGCTCTCGCCGCAATCGATCGCCATCGCCGCCTTTTCGAAGGCGGACGAGATCAGCACCGTCAATGGATCGAGAAGCGCTAGTTTCGGCGAGTTCGCCATAAGATGCGACAATCCGATCTTGAGGCCGGATTCCGCCGGGTCTTCTCCTTGCCCGGAATCGATCGCAAATTGCGCCGGCGCCTCCCGCAGCAAAAGTCGCACCCGCCCCGGCACCGCCATGGCATCGAAATAGGCCGAAGCGCCCTGCAACAGTGCCTCGCGCGCCGACGAAGCCTCCGCCGAACACGCCTCGATATCCTCAGCCACCTGACCGGCTTCCCGCTCGATCACCGCCCAGAACAGCGCCTTCTTGTCCGGGAAGTGATGATAGAGCGCCCCGCGCGTCACTTCGGCTTTAGCGACGATCTCCGGCGTCGCTGTTTCCGCATATCCCTTCTCGACGAAAAGCGAGCGCGCCGCATCCAGAAGCGCGGTGCGTGTGGCATCGGTGCGTTCACGATTGCTGCGCGGCATGGCGCATCTCCTCTTTACATACAGGCAGAATGTATCTATATAAAACATACAGGCTGAATGTATCTTAAAATTTGAAGGAGCGAAAGCCATGAAAGCGACCAGCTATTACCCCGTCATCATGACCGACGACGTTGCCGGCACGGCAGAATTCTACATCGAGCATTTTGGCTTCGAGGCGCTGTTTTCTGCCGATTGGTACGTCCACCTGCAATCTAGGGAGAGCGACAATGTCACGCTCGCCATCCTCGACGGCAGCCACGAGACGATCCCGGAATCCGGCCGCGGCAAGATTTCCGGCCTGCTGCTGAACTTCGAGGTGGAGGATGTCGATGCCGTCTACGATCGCCTGAGAACTGCCGGCCTGCCGATCCGCCGCGATATCCGCGACGAGGATTTCGGCCAGCGGCATTTCATCACCGCCGATCCGAACGGCGTGCTGATCGACATCATCAAGCCGATCCCGCCGAGCGCTGAATTCGCCGCCATGTATGACGCTTCGGCCCTGCCGGCTTAAATCCTGAAGCCCGAATCGCGCTTCGAAACGGCTTTGTGCAGATGCACCATCAGGCCGGCGGCGAAAAGCGGCGTCAGCAGGTTGACGATCGGGATCGCCAGGAAACAAGCGATCAGCAGGCCTGCGATAAACACGGTCGAGGAATGTTTCGACCGGAAGGCGCGGGCCTCCGCCGGTGAACGAAACCGCATCGCCGCAAACTCGAAAAATTCCCGGCCGAGCAGATAACCGTTCACCATGAAGAAGGCGATCAGGTTGATGCCGGGAATGAACAGCAGGAACAGTGCGATGATGTTGCCGACGATGACGACGCCGAGGAACTGGATCGAACCGAGGATCGCTTGCCCCATCGGCAGCGCCTTGCCGGGCGGATCGTTCGGGTAATCGCGTTTCTCGACCACCTCCGCCACGTCGTCGAGGAAAAGACCGGCGATCAGCGCCGTGATCGGCGCGATCAGCAACGCAAGGGCCAGAGCCAGCCCGATACCGGCTGCGATCGCTGCAAACAGCGTCAGCCATCCAGCCCAATCCGGCAGATCGGGAAAGAAAGCCGCAAACCACGGCCAAGCGTAAAGCACAAAGATTTCCCGCAATCCGAACCAGATGCCGATCAACACCAGGAATGTCAGCCCCAACGTTTTCCAGAACACGGAGCGTGTCTCGGGCGCAAAAAGGTTGGTCAGCGAAAGGCGTGCGGCGTCGAGGATCATCGGCGTCTCCAGTTGTGCCGCAGAGATGTAGGTTTTCGAAGTCCCGGCAACAAGCGCACTTCAGATCGCATTGTCGCTTGACTCATTCATAGCCATCCGGTTATACGTCAATTCATAGCCAACGAGGTATGAATTGACGTGACGGCCACGCGCGACGAAATCTTCAAGACATTGGCCGACCCCACGCGGCGAGCGATTTTCGAGCGCCTCTGCCGCGAAGGCGAAAAAACCGTCTCCGTCCTGACCACGGGTGCCGGCGTCTCCCAGCCGGTCGTCTCCAAACACCTCGCCAGCCTGAAACGCGCCGGCCTCGTGCGCGACCGCGCCGATGGCCGCCAGACTCATTACAGCGCGGATTATGCCGCACTCGCTCCCCTCATCGACTGGGCGCATGAAATGACCGGCTTCTGGGAAAAGAAGTTCGATGCGCTCGAAGATCTGCTGAACAGGATGGACCAATGACCGATATTTCAACCGAAACCCGGACAGTCATCGTTGAGCGGGAAATGCCACATCCGCCGGAAAAGCTCTGGCGCGCGCTCACCCAGCCGCATCTGATCTCCGAATGGCTGATGAACAACGATTTTTCGCCCACTGTCGGCCACCGTTTCAACCTGCGCGGCGAATGGGGCGGCGTGCTGGATTGCGAAGTGCTGGTAGTCGAGCCGGAAAAGCAGCTCTCCTACACCTGGAACCACGTCCACGAGGACCGCGCCTACAATCTGCGCAGCGTCGTGACACTGACGCTGACGCCGACAGCAAAGGGCACTCACCTGCGCATGGAACAGGCCGGCTTCCTCGCCGACCAGACCCAAGCCTTCCACGGCGCCCGCCATGGCTGGCAGGCTTTCCTGGAAAAATTGGATACGCTCACCGCCAGCCTCGACTGAAACCGTTTCGAAAACAGCCCTTCAACGACGACCATGACCCGACGCAGTTTGGGAGAGGACATCCATGACCTTCAACAAAGCCATCCGGCAGGCGCACCGCTGGATCTCGATCATCTTCACGCTCACCGTGGCTGCCAACTTCGCCACCATGGCCTTCGGCCAGCCGCCGGCGTGGATCGTCTATTCCCCCCTCCTTCCGCTGTTTCTGCTGCTGTTCAGCGGGCTGTATATGTTCGCATTGCCTTATCTGGCGAAGCGCAGCGACTGAGACTTGCCACATGACATTTGACACTCGGGCTTTATCGAATATCGTCGCGCCTAACTGAATTATTGGCAGCTATTGGCGCCGTAATTCTTGGGCGGGGGAATAACGATGCTGTTAAGCTTGAAGCTGCGACTGAAAACCTTGTTCGCATTCATTATGCTGTCCATGCCGCTTTACTCCTCGATCGCTGCGGCACAGGTCAGTGACGACATTGTCGATGCGACCACCGGCCTGTGGCTCGTCGCATCCGAAGACGGCTCACCCGGCTGCCGCCTGACCTTGCAAAAAGCCAAGACGATCGGCGGCTACGCGCTGAAGGAAGAAAAGCCCTGCGCCGGCCCGTTGCACGACAATGTCTATTCCTGGAGCTTCGGAGACGGCACTCTCGATCTTCGCGATGCGACCCGCAAGGTGATGATGAGCTTCGAGGAGCAGGAAGGCGGTCCATGGCGCACGCCGGAGGGTATTACGCCGCGCATCTATCTGATCCCGGAACCGGGCGCGATGCAAAGCGTGCCGGTGGCCAAAAACCTCTTGGGTACGAGTTGGACGCTCTCCGACAAGAAGGGCAAGCCGCTCTGCGGCATCCAGCTTTCAGACCGGCTGCTTCCGGACTCCGAGGACGTCTACGCACTCGCAGTTTCCAAAGATTGCAATGCGGCCGTCAGGAAAACCAAGATCAGCATGTGGCAGATCTCCGAAATCAACCTGATATTCGCCGGAGGCGAGGACTGGGCGTTCACGCTGATGCTGCAGCCCGACGGAAGCTTTGTCTCGGATGACGGGAAATACAAACTGGTAAAGACGAAGCAGTGATCGAAGACACGAGATCAACAGCGTCTGAAACCGAGCTGCTGATTCAAGTGCGTCTGCAGGCGCTGCTCGGCATGCCTTTGAGCATCGCACGCAACGCCGCCGATATGAAGGGATTCCATTTTGGGAGTATCCGTCCCCACCCGTCCGGCAAAGGGACGGTCGGGGATTATGCCCTACATGTTCAATGCCCTTGGCGCATTGTCGATAGCCGAGGCATCGTCACGGGGCGCGACGATGTTTTCGAACCACCCCCAGACGATGCGGAAATCGACGAGGATGATCAACGGGACGGAAATCTCCAGTGCGTCCGGATCGGCAATCTGTTGAAAGGTTACGACGAAGCTACCCGTTCTCATATCAACAACACGGATAGCCTTTTCGTCGAGGCCGTCGCGGCAAGCCGTTATGGCGATATCGATATTCACCTGTCGGGCGGTTACCGCCTGCAGATTCTGCCGGCCGGTTCGAAGGCGGAAGATTGGCGATTCTTCGAAATGGACGGACCTCATTTGGTTGTTTCGGGGGGCCGTGTCGAAGAACCTTAGATGACGGCAGCTTGTCGACCGGGCATAACGCTGGCCTACTGCATATCCCGCAGCTCATCGCGATGCCGCACCATGGCCAGGAACCGCCGGTAATCCCGATCGTATGCTGGCGCGCGGGCCACATCCGGCAACCGCTCCACACCGCCGCCATCCATCGCCTGCCCCGCCTCAAACGGCGACTTATGAACTCCGCCCGCCACCGCCGCCGCCATCGCAGTGCCGAGCAGCACCGCATCACGATTTTCGGGAATAACCACCTTGCGGCCCGTTACATCGGCATAAAGCTCGATCAGCAGCGGATTGTTCACATGACCGCCGGTCACATGCAGCGTCTCGAACCGGTATCCATAATCGGCGATGACATCGAGAATGTGCCTGATCCCAAGCGCGATCGACACGCAGGTGCGCCAGTAAAGCCGGCAGAGCCCGTCGAAGGACGTATCGAGCGTCAGCCCGCTGATGACGCCCGTCGCATGCGGATCGGCGAGCGGCGAGCGGTTGCCGTGGAAATCCGGCAGGACATGCAGATCGGGGGCGATACCGCCTTCCTGTCCATCCCGCAATTCGCCGACACGGGCGATGATCTTGGCATGCAGGTCGGTAGTCGGTTCACCGCCGGCGGCATGCATGCGAACGATATGGTCGAGCAGCGCGCCCGCCGCCGATTGTCCGCCTTCCACCAGCCAGTGGTCGGGAAAGACATTGTCGTAATACGGCCCCCAGAGGCTGCGGCCCGGTCGCGGCTGTTTGGTAAAAGCCACCACGCAGCTCGACGTGCCGCCGATCAGCGCCACGCTGGTTTCCAGCCTGTCGCCGCCCGAAACACCGCCGAGAACCCCGAAAGCACCGGCATAGGCATCGATCATGCCGGGCGCGACTTCGACTTCGGTATCGAGACCGAGTTCGTTCGCCGCCGGCAGGCTCAACCGCCCCATGCTCTTGCCGGGACCGACCGTTTCGTCCGAAAGCCCGCCCTTTTCGGCGAGATCTTCCAACCCTGCCAGCGCCCAGAAATCGGCGCTCCAGCCCGGCGTCTCATGTGCCAGATAATTCCACTTGGCCGTCACCGTGCAGCGGGACCGGGCGGGCGAACCTGTCGCCTTCCAGGTGAGGAAGTCGGCGAGATCGAAGAAATAACCGGCCTTCGCCCAGCTTTCCGGCAGATGTTTCTTCAGCCACATCAGCTTCGGCATTTCCATCTCGGGCGACAACGAGCCGCCGGAAAATTCCAGCACCTTGTGGCCAGTTGCAGAAAGCTGATCCGCTTCCCTGATCGCCCGGTGATCGTGCCAGACGATCGTATCCTGATTGGCTTTGCCGGTGGTGGAAACAGTGAGCGGCTGACCATCGCGGTCTCGCGAGACCAGCGAACAGGTGGCATCGAAACCGATCGCGGCTACACTGGAGGCCGCAATACCCGCCTCCGCCATCGCCTCTTTCACCGCGCGGCAAGCGGCGGCCCAGATATCCTCGGAATCGTGCTCGGCGTGATTTTCCTTCGGCCGGAACATCAGGATCGGGTGTTTTGCCTTGGCGAGAAGGTTCCCCTTGCGATCAAAGACGCCGGCGCGGGCGCTGCCCGTGCCGATATCGACCGCAACGAGGTGATCACGCATCCGGCTCTGTTTCCTGTCCCTCAAGTCCGCTTCGCCCCTCAGCCGGCCTCAGGCCTGACGCGAAAGGGAGCCGCTGCGGCCCTCTATATGTTTTCGGACAAGGTGGAGCAAATCCGGCATCGCGTCAAACACCACTTCGGGTGAAAGCGCATCGATCCGTTCGCGATATCCGGGAACCGTGGCATGCGAGCCACCGACAAAGGCGAACACCGTCATGCCGGCGCGATGCCCGGCCTCGATGCCCGCGGGGCTGTCCTCGATGACGATGCAATCCGCCGGATCGGCACCCATTTCATTTGCCGCATGCAGGAAGAGATCCGGCGCCGGCTTTCCCCGCTCCACCATGCTGGCGGAAAAGATGTTCGGCTCCAGCTTGTCGATCAGCCCGGTCAGCGTCAGCGACAGACGGATACGTTCAGGCTGGCTGGACGAGGCGACGCAACGGCGTATATCGAGCCCGTCGAGCGCATCGGCAATGCCGCGTATCGGCTGCAGGTCGGTGCGGAACCGGGCATAGAGATCGCGGCGCATCTCTTCGAGAAACGCATCGTCCGCCTCGATGCCGAATTCCTCACGCATCGTCTTGGTGACAGTGCCAAGGCTGCGGCCCAGGAAGCGGCGATAGGCCTCCGCTTCATCCATCGAAAGACCGCGGCGGCCGAGCGCATCGACGAGGACACGGACGGAAACCGGTTCGCTGTCGACGAGGACCCCGTCGCAATCGAAGATTACCAGTGGTCCTGCCGCCTGCGCCACGTCACTCTCCCTGCCCGCTGTTAAACGAGCCTATCTGCGAGATAGAGCTCGAGCGTCTTTGCCGTTCCCTGCTCCCAAAGCGTTTTCAGCGCATGCGCAAAGCGCTTGCGGAAAAGCTCGGACTGCGAAACCTCGCCGAAGATCTCGTCGAACGCAAGGAAGGCGTCGGGGTTATCCTTGGCTTTCAGCGCCGCCTCGTGAAGCTTGTCGGCGCTCGCGTCGTTGAAGACGATCTTGCGGCCGCTATCCGACGTGCCGGTGAAGTAACGGCACCACAGCGCCGAGACCAGCGACAGGCCGACGATATCCTTGCCCTGCGCCAGACGATCGCGGGTCGAAGGCAGGATGAACTTCGGCTGGCGGTTGGAACCGTCCTGCGCCAGCCGCGGAATGGTGTCGCCGATCTTCGGGTTCAGAAACCGCCGCTCGATCAGATCGAAATAATCGTCGAGCTTGGTATCCGGCACCGGCGGCACGATCGGGATGATCTCTTCCTTTTCGAGCTTCGCCAGGAAGGCGCGGATCAGCGGATGCTCCATAGCCTCATGGACGAAATGGATGTCGAGCAGCTCGCCCGGATAGGCGATCGTCGCATGGCCGCCGTTCAGGATGCGGATCTTCATCAGTTCATAGGGCGCGACATCGGGCACGAACTGCACGCCGACTTCTTCCAGCCGCGGGCGGCCGGAGGGAAACTTGTCTTCCATCACCCACTGCTTGAATTCTTCGCAGAAAACCGGCCAGTTGTCGTCGATATCGAAGTCGTTCTTCAGGATATCAACTTCGCGCTGTCCGGTGGCCGGTGTGATGCGGTCGACCATCGAATTCGGGAAAGAGACGTTTTCGTGAATCCAGGTCGCAAAAGCCGGATCGGAAAGTTTTGCCAGACCGATGACGGTATTTTCCGTCACATGGCCGTTTCCGGGAATGTTGTCGCAGGACATGATGGTGAAGGGCGGGATACCGCGCTCGCGACGAATCTTGAGACCGGCGAGGATCAGGCCGAACACGGTCTTCGGGCTCGCCGGGTTCCGGCCGTCCTCGGCCATGGCCGGATGGGCCGGGTTGAAATGACCTGCCGCGTCGATGAAATAGCCGCCCTCGGTAATCGTCATCGAAACGATGCGGATCACCGGATCGGCGAGCTTTTCAATGAGAGCAGCGCTCTCGCCCGGCGCGATGATGTCGATCATCGGCGCGGTGATGCGGGCAGCCGTCTTGTTATTGTCCTGCTCGACGACGGTGGTGAGGAAATCTTGGCTCTTCAGCTTGTCGCGCATGGCGGCATCCGACGGCATCACTCCTGCCCCGATGATCGCCCAGTCATGCGCCTTGCCGGTGTTGAACAGGTCGTCGAGATAGATCGCCTGATGGGCGCGGTGGAAGTTGCCGACCCCGAAATGCAGAATGCCCGGGGTGAGGCTTTTCGGATCGTAAGCCGGCACCGCAGCGGTGCGCGCCACGTCTTTCAAGCTCGCCAGCGAAAGTTTTACGGTCATTCTCTTTACTCCAGTGCGGCCCGAGAAATCTCGAACCCAATCAATCAGGCTAGCATCTCGACCTCGATCGCGAGGCTCCGATTTGACGATACGGTGCCCCTCCCGCGCCGTCATCCTCGGGCTTGCCCCGAGGATCTATCCACGTCTACTTTGCTGAACCGGCTTAGATGCTCGGGACACGCCCGAGCATGACGGCGGCGTGTTAAACCCCGCAAAAATCAGGCCCTGATGGTCAGCCCCTTGTCATCGAAGCGATGCAGCTTGGACTCGTCAGGCGTCAGGTAAACCCGGTCGCCATGATGCGCGCCGAACTCTCCACCGGCACGCGCCGTCACCGGACCGATCCCGTCGACATCGAGATGCAGGAACGTGTCGGCGCCGAGATGTTCGGCAACCTTCACCGTACCGGTCCACAGACCGCTGTCCTTCGACAGGCCAAGATGCTCCGGCCGGATGCCGGCCATCTTGGCGTTCTTGGATTGCGCATAAGCACCGTCGACGAAATTCATATGCGGCGAACCGATGAAGCCGGCGACGAACAGGTTGCGCGGGTTCTTGTAGAGGTCCAGCGGCGAGCCGACCTGCTCGATATTACCGCGATTCAAAACCACGATCTTGTCGGCCATGGTCATGGCTTCCACCTGATCGTGGGTGACATAGATCATCGTCGTCTTGAGCTGGTTGTGCAGATCGCTGATTTCGAGACGCATCGTGCCGCGCAGTGCCGCATCGAGGTTCGACAGCGGTTCGTCGAACAGGAAGGCCGACGGTTCGCGGACGATGGCGCGGCCGATCGCGACGCGCTGACGCTGACCGCCGGAAAGCTGCGACGGCTTGCGCTCCAGATAGTCGGTGAGGTTCAGGACCTTGGCAGCAGCCTCGACCTTCTTGTCGATCGCCGACTGATCCATCTTCGCCATCTTGAGCGGGAAGGCGATGTTCTTTCTGACGCTCATATGCGGATAAAGAGCGTAGGACTGGAACACCATGGCAAGACCACGGGCGGCAGGTGCGGCCTGCGTCACATCCTTGCCGTCGATCATGATCTGGCCGCCGGAGACATCTTCCAGACCGGCGATAAGGCGCAGCAGCGTGGACTTGCCGCAGCCCGACGGGCCGACGAAGACGACGAACTCGCCATTGTTGATTTCGAGGTCGATCGAGGGAATGACGTTCGCCTCGCCAAAAACCTTCGACACTTTGTTGAGCGTGATGCTGCCCATGTCCGTTTTCCTTACTTAACCGCGCCGAAGGTCAGGCCGCGAACGAGTTGTTTCTGTGAGAACCAGCCGAGGATCAGGATCGGCGCGATCGCCATGGTCGATGCTGCCGAAAGCTTTGCCCAGAACAGGCCCTGCGGACTGGAGAACGAAGCGATGAAAGCAGTCAGCGGCGCTGCATTGGTCGTCGACAACCTGATCGTCCAGAAGCTCTCGTTCCAGGCGAGGATGATGTTGAGCAGCAGCGTCGAAGCAATGCCCGGAACCGCCATCGGCGTCAGCACATGCACGATCTCCTGCCAGAGCCCTGCACCATCCATCCGCGCCGCTTCCAGGATCTCGCCCGGAATTTCGCGGAAATAGGTGTAGAGCATCCAGACCACGATCGGCAGGTTGATCAGCATCAGCATGACGGTAAGGCCGATACGACTGTCGAGCAGGCCGAAATCGCGGAACAGCAGGTAGATCGGCACCAGAACCGCGACCGCCGGCATCATCTTGGTCGAGAGCATCCACATCAGGATGCCCTTGGTCCGCTTGGTCGGCGAGAACGCCATCGCCCAGGCGGCTGGGATTGCCACGATCAGCGCCAGGATGGTGGAGCCGACCGAGATGATCACCGAGTTCATGAACGGCGTGAAGTAATCGCGCTGCGTCTGGACCGTAATGTAGCTCTCCAACGTGAAGGAAGGGATCAGGTTGAAGCCGGCAATCGCTTCCGGCTCCGTCTTCAGGCTGGTGATGATCGTGTAGAGGATGGGAAAGAAGATGATCAGTGCGACGACCCATGCGGCGATAGTCGCGATGACCTTGTGTTTTGTGGTGACTGAGCGAGCCATGATGTCCTCCTACCGATCCAGATTCTTGCCGACGGCGCGCATCAGGAAGAAGGCGACGATATTGGCGAGCACGACTGCGATAATGCCGCCTGCCGAAGCACCGCCGACGTCGTAGCCGAGAAGCGCGGTCCGATAGATCAGGAAGGCGAGATTGGTAGAGGCGTAACCGGGGCCGCCATTGGTCGTGACCAGGATTTCTGCATAGACGCCGAGCAGGAAGATCGTCTGGATCAGGATGACGACCGTGATCGCCCGCGCCAGATGCGGCAGCACCAGGTAGATGAAGCGGTTCAGGAAGTTCGCGCCGTCCATTTCAGCCGCTTCCTTCTGCTCGCCGTCAAGCGACTGCAGGGCGGTCAAGAGGATGAGCGTGGCAAACGGCAACCACTGCCAGGCGACGATGACTACGATCGAAAAGAGCGGGTAGCGCGCAAACCAGTCCACGGGTTCGAAGCCGAAGAACCTGTTGATGTCACCCAACACGCCGTAGCCGGGATGCATGATCATGTTCTTCCAGATCAGTGCCGCCACCGGCGGCATGACGAAGAAGGGTGAAATGATCAGAATGCGAACGATACCCTGGCCGAAGATCGGCTGATCGAGCAGCAGCGCGATCGCGATACCGCCGACGACGGTGATCAGCAGTACCCCTCCGACGATCACCAGCGTATTCCAGATCGACTGGAAGAAGGCCGGGTCCGTATAAAAGAATTCGTAGTTGAAGAGGCCCGCGAACCCTGTCTGGGTCGGATCGAGCAGATTGTAGTTCTGGAAAGAGAACCACAGCGTCATCGCCAGCGGCACGATCATCCAGACCAGAAGAAGCAGGACGGAGGGCGCCATCATCGCGCGCGCCAACGTCTTTGTGTTTTGCGTTGCCATTCGACGCCCTCCCTAAAAATGCCTGCGCCTTTTTCTTTGGGGAAGGAGACGACGCAGGCGGCTATTGTTTTTCTTGTTTTATAAGGCTTTTTCTATGCGACAGTCGCTGATCGGACCGCCCGGATGAACCAGGCGGTCCGCAGTGCGGGAGGCTTACTTCGGGTAACCGGCGCGCTTCATTTCGCGCGAGGTCGCTGTCTGGGCAGCGGTCAGCGCATCGTCAACCGTCGACTGGCCGGCAATGACGGCCGAGAAGAGCTGGCCGACATTGGTGCCGATCGCCTGGAATTCCGGGATCGCCACGAACTGACCGCCCGTGTACGGAACCGGCTTCACGGTCGGCTTGGTGATGTCGGCGGCCTTCATGGCAGCGAGCGTCGGCTCGGCAAAGGCAGCTGCCTTCTTGTAGTCGGCGTTTTCATAGAGCGAGGTGCGCGTGCCCGGAGGAACGTTCGCCCAGCCTTCCTTGGAAGCGACAAGCTGGGTGTATTCCTTGCTGGTGGCCCAGGAGATGAACTTCTGTGCAGAGTCGGCCTTCTTGGAAGACGCCGGAACGGCGAGGTTCCACGACCACAGCCAGTTGCCGTGGTTGGTCATGCCTTCCTTGACCGGGAAGATCGCATAACCGACCTTGTCGGCAACCTTGGAGTCCTTCGGGTTGGAGACGAAGGAAGCCGCAACCGTGGCGTCCATCCACATGCCGCACTTGCCCTGCTGGAACAGCGTCAGGTTTTCGTTGAAGCCGTTCGAGGAAGCGCCCTGCGGACCTGCGTCCTTCATGATGTTGACGTAGTAGGTCAACGCAGCCTTCCACTCCGGCTGGTCGAACTGTGCATTCCACTTCTCATCGAACCAGCGGCCGCCAAACGAGTTGGCGAGCGCGGTGATGAACGCCATGTTCTCACCCCAGCCGGCCTTGCCGCGCAGGCAGATGCCGTTCACGCCTTCCTTGCGGTCGGTGATCTTGCGAGCTGCATCGCCGATGAAGTCCCAGGTCGGGTTTTCCGGCATTTTCAGGCCGGCTTTGTCGAACAGGTCCTTGCGGTACATGATCATGGCGGATTCGCCGTAGAACGGTGCCGCATAGAGCTTGCTATTGATCGTCAGGCCGCCGCGGATAGACGGCAGCAGATCGTTGGCGTCGTATTTGTCGCCGAGCTTGTTGAGCTCCAGCAGCCAGCCCTGCTTTGCCCAGATCGGAACTTCGTAATTGCCGATCGTCAGGATGTCGTACTGGCCGCCCTTGGTGGCGATATCGGTGGTGACGCGCTCGCGGAGCACGTTTTCTTCCAGAGTGACCCAGTTGATCTGGATGTCTGGGTTAGCCTTGGTGAACTCCGACGTCAGGCCCTGCATGCGGACCATGTCGCCGTTGTTGACCGTTGCGATGGTGAGAGTTTCCGCGGAGGCGGCGGTGGAGAAAATGCCGGCAAGGGCCAGCGCCGAGCATGCGCCCAGCAAAACCGTCTTCAATGTCATATCTTCCTCCCAGAAGATGAATATCGAGCATTCGCTTTGCCCGTGAGCAATTACCCATAAAACGGTGCAAAAAGTCAATCGCCATTCGTCGCTGCATTGCAACGGACATAGGTCATCCTGTTGATTTGACTAGAATAATTTTTTGCTCAGCGTGCGAGCAATTGCCCCGCAGTCGCCTCATCGGTGATCAAACCATTGATGAGATTGCCCTTGAGAGCAGAAGAAATCGCCTGCAGCTTCTTCCGCCCTTGCGCGATTCCGATGACCGATGACGTCTCCCGAGGCGGGATCGGCACGCTGGCGACGCGACCGTTGATCCAGTGGTCGAGAAGCTCGCCCTTGGCATCGTAAACCCAGCCACAGATCTCGCCGACGGCGCCGACCTGCAGCAATTTCTGCATGTCTTCCTTGTTCAGGAAGCCGTCCACCAAAAGCGGACCATCCGGCCCGAGCTCGCCGATACCGACGAAGGTTACGTCCGCCTGGGCGCCGAGCGCCAGCGTCGAGCGTACCAAAGTCTGGTCATGCAAAGTCTCCCGCTCTTCGGCGGACGAACAGAGAACCGGTAGCGGCATCGGAAAATGTCGCGCCTTGATCGCGTCCGCCATCGAGAAAATGACGTTGTAGAAGGCGGCCGAACCATCCGGCCCGATATTGCCGGTCAGCGACACGATGCGGTGCTGCGGGCACTCCATCGGCGGCAGCTGGTCGACGGCGGCCTTCAACGTCCGCCCCGTGCCGACCGCGACCACGATCGGGTCCGGCCGCTTCAGCCATTTCTCGATTTCCGCAGCGCCGGCTTCCGCAATCCCGACCGTGGTCGAAACGCCGGCCGGGTCGCTCGGCACCACTTCCGCATGTTTCAGATCGTATTTCTTCTTCAGCCCTTCGGCCAATTCCAGGCAGGCGGAAATCGGATGATCCAGCCGCACCTTGATCAACCGCTCGGCCACCGCCAACGACACCAGCCGCTGCGCCGATTGCCGCGAAATGCTCATGGCCGCCGCGATCTCGTCCTGGGTCCGGCCCGCAACGTAATAGAGCCAACCGGCCCTTGCCGCATCATCGAGCCGTCCCTGGGTATCAGACCGTTTTGCCATGGCAAAAATTCTCCTCCGCCTGTTGCTGCCACGATTTCTGACAGTCTGTCAAACGACTGGAACATTGGTGGCAGGTCCGCAGCGCCACAACCCGCCGCACCTAGCTGATTTTCATATTGCCAAGATCGAGAAATCTGCTGCGTCCGCCAAAATTATAGCCGCCAAACCACTCCTCGAACTCAAGGTAGCAAGGACCTGTTTTGTAAGGAACATCAGATGCGACCGTCGTTCCGCCGATATGGTTTTGTAGATAGTCTTGCGCCCACGGGCGTATGGTTGTGGCGCCGGAAACGTATTCACCGTCTTCGGTCACGATGCCGGCCGCCTGATACTCTTCCACCGAAAAGAACGGACTTTCATAGTCTCCGCGATCCTGGCCCCATCGGTCGATAGGCGGCTTGCCGGCATTGGGGTCGTTTGCGCGCGGCCGCAGACGAATTTTCCGCGTATAGGTGAGATCCGGCGGCGACTTCTCGCCGAGCATGCGCATGAGATAGCTGCCCGGTTCCGCCTCGTATCCGCCCGTTCTCTCGTAGGAGGCGCCGGCGCCTATCGTCATCCACAGGGGAGGATGCGGCGTCTCTACGATGGGCTCCGGCGGCAGGCACAGAGGACCGTCGAATTCGGCGCGCGTCAAAAGGATTAAAGCGAACTCGCAGAAGACGATATCAGTCATGCGGTGAAGCCGCGGGTGGGCGGGCATGGCCTCGACTTTTTCCCGCATTCCGTTCACCTCGAGAGGCGCCCCGTCGAAGTGGTCGGGCGCTGTCCCGAAGAAACTCAACGCGACGACATCCGACCCTAATATGCGATAATCTTCCGGCAGAAACAGCGTGAAACCATGCATCAGCGGATAACCGCTGTTTGGGTCAAGCGGCCATTGGTCAGGAGTAATGCTCGGCGGCAGGCCAAACAGCCACCCGTGGCAGTCGGGCGACCTCTCCACACCCCGGTGGAGCACCTCGATATCATAGGCTTTCACCAGCACATCTCCCCTATGCGGTCAAAACAGGAACCGGCTCCCACCATCGGTGGAAGCCGGCGCGTGTTGACTCATAGATAGAGGAGATTAGCAGTCCTCAAGCCACCTGCACGATATGCCCCGCGCTCACCTCGCGATATTCCCGCTTCGGCACCACGTAATCCACCGGGCGGATCGGGCTCTTGATCTCGTCGGTGGACATGTTGCGCTTGATCCGTCGGCGCGAAGGATCCGGCACCGGCACCGCCGACATCAGCTTCTTCGTATAGGGATGCTGCGGGTTTTCGAACACCGCTGCACGCGGGCCGATCTCGACGATCTCGCCGAGATACATGACCGCGACACGATGGCTGACCCGTTCCACCACCGCCATGTCATGGCTGATGAACAGGAAGGCGAGGTTTAGGCTCTGCTGCAGGTCGAGCAGCAGGTTGCAGACCTGCGCCTTGATCGACACGTCGAGCGCCGACACCGCTTCGTCCGCGACGATCACCTTCGGGTCGAGCATCAGCGCGCGCGCAATGGCGATACGCTGCCGCTGGCCGCCGGAAAATTCGTGCGGAAAACGCTTCATCATGTCGGCGGAAAGGCCGACCTTTTCCATCAGCCCGGCGGCCTTGTCGCGCGCCTGTTGCTTGGTGCCGAGGCTGTGCTCGATGAACGGTTCCATGACAGCCGAACCGACGCTCATGCGCGGGTTGAGCGAGGCGAACGGATCCTGGAAGACCATCTGGATCGACCGGCGCATCTTGCGCAGCGTCGGCTGGTCGAGCTTCATCACCTCGTAACCGTCGAGCATGACCTGCCCGCTGGTCGGCGTGATCAGCCGCGTAACGGAACGACCGGTCGTCGACTTTCCGCAGCCGGATTCGCCGACAAGCGACAAAGTCTCGCCCTCGAACAGGTTGAAAGACACCTTCTCCACCGCATGAACCGCGCCCGACTTGCGGCCGAACAGGCCGGAAAAGATATCGAACCGCGTCGTCAGGTCCTTGACGTCGAGGATCGGCGTCTTGCCCTTGGCGACGGTATCGGTGACATCGGCCAGCGGCTGCTGTTCACCGGTCTTCACGTCGATGATCGGGAAACGCAACGGTAGCTTGCGCTCGCCCATCGACCCAAGCCGCGGCACGGCGGAAAGCAACGCCCGTGTATAGGGATGCTTGCCGCGCTTGAAGATGTCATCGGTCTCGCCGGTCTCCACCGCATCGCCGCGATACATGACGATGGTGCGGTCGGCGACCTCGGCCACCACGCCCATATCGTGGGTGATGAAGAGAACGGACATGCCCTCCTCTTCCTGCAGCAATTTGATGAGATCCAGGATCTGGCCCTGGATCGTCACGTCAAGCGCCGTCGTCGGTTCGTCGGCGATGAGTAGCTTAGGCCTTGACGCCAGCGCCATGGCGATCATCACGCGCTGGCGCATGCCGCCGGAAAACTGGTGCGGATATTCGTCGAACCGGTTCTTGGCGTTCGGGATGCGGACCTTTTCGAGGAGGCGGATGACCTCCGCCTTGGCCTCTGCCTTGCTGATATCCTTGTGAACGGTCAGCGCCTCGGAAATCTGCTTGCCGATCGGGAAGATCGGATTGAGCGAGGTCATCGGCTCCTGGAAGATCATCGAGATCTCGTTACCGCGCACCCGGCGCATCTGCTCTTCCGGCAGCGACAGAAGCTCGCGACCGTTGAGAAAGACCTGGCCTTCGATCCGGCTCGAGTTCTTGGGCAGAAGCCGCATGATCGACAGTGAGGTCACCGACTTGCCGGAGCCGGATTCACCGACGATCGCCACCGTTTCGCGCGGCGCGACGTCGAAGGAGATGTTGCGCACCACGGTGCGCCATTCGTCGGCGACGCGGAACGAGGTGGAAAGATTGCGGACGGACAGGATCGGGGTCACCGAACCACCGCCCGTTTCCATCGAACTACCTGTAAGCAGCATGGGAAACTCCTAAAGGGTTCGAGAAATCAGGCGGCAAGCGCGGTTTCGGCGAGCGTCACCCAGTAGCTGACGCCGAAGGGGATCGCCTCGTCGTTAAAGTCGTAAGCCGCGTTGTGCAGGCTCGCAGTGTCGCCATTGCCGATGAAGATGAAGGCGCCGGGGCGCTTTTCCAGCATGTAGGAGAAGTCTTCGGCGCCCATATGCGGCGCCATGCCGGTGTTCACCGCCTTGGGGCCGACAATCTTGGAGGCGATCTCGACGGCGAAATCGGTTTCCTCGTCATGATTGAAGGTCACCGGATAACCGCGGCGATAATTCACTTCCGCCGTCGCACCATGGGCGATCGCGGTCGCTTCGGCCACTTCCTTCAGGCGCTTTTCGGCAAATTCACGGGTTTCGGGCAACAGCGTGCGCACCGTGCCGCCAAGCTTCACGAAAGCCGGGATGACGTTGTTTGCGTCGCCGCCATGAACCGAAGCGACCGTCACGACGAGCGACTTCAAGGGGTCCATTTCGCGCGAGACGATCGACTGCAGGGCGACGACGA
Source organism: Neorhizobium populisoli (assembly GCF_019430945.1). GTDB lineage: Bacteria > Pseudomonadota > Alphaproteobacteria > Rhizobiales > Rhizobiaceae > Neorhizobium > Neorhizobium populisoli. The sequence continues at coordinate 488,291 of NZ_JAHYCB010000003.1, forward strand.
CATGCGAGGCAGCCAGAACCGGATCGATCGAATTATGCGGCTGGGCCGCATGGCTGCCGCGGCCGTTGATGGTGATTTCGAACGTATCGGCGGCCGCCATGACGCCGCCCTTGCGGGTTGCGAAACTGCCGACCGGAAGCCGCGGCTCGTTATGCATGCCGTAGACTTCCTCGATGCCGAATTTCTCCATCAGACCGTCGTTGATCATGGCGAGCGCGCCAGCACCGCCCTCTTCCGCCGGCTGGAAGATCACCGCGACTGAACCTTTGAAATTGCGGGTTTCCGCGAGGTATTGCGCGGCACCCAGCAGCATCGCCGTATGCCCGTCATGGCCGCAGGAATGTGCCTTGCCCGGCGTCTTGGACGCCCAGGGCTTGCCGGAGGTTTCGAAGATCGGCAGCGCATCCATGTCGGCGCGGAAACCGATGACCGGGCCGTCGCCGAGATTGCCCTTGATGATGCCGACCACGCCGGTCCTGCCGATGCCGGTTTCGACCACATCGACGCCGAAAGCCTTCAGCTTCTCGGCAACGAATTTCGAGGTCTCGTGAACGTCGTAGAGCAGCTCTGGATTTTCATGGATGTGGCGCCTCCACTCCGCAATCTGATCCTGCATTTCGGCGACGCGATTGATGACCGGCATGATGATAACCCCGTTGTTTTTCTAATATTTCCACCCTGGTCGGGGCGGTTCCCGGCGGGATATTGCGACGCTCGGACAGGTTTTTGCAAGCTTCAATTTTCGGCCTTGAACGGAAAATAGGCCTATGCTTAGATGGCTCAAAATTTGATCATGCTCGCTCTAGGCGACACGGTGAAATATGTTCTTAAGCATGATTTTGAGGAGGAAAGACGAAAAATACCCTGCAAAGTCATAGAGTTGAGGAACTCGACCTTGCAGTTCTACGAGGCACAATAAGCCGGCTTGATCGGTGGCCAACACACAACTCATAAGAGAACGATAAGGGGAATAACTGCATGAAAAACCTCAAACTCCTCCTGGCCGGCACCGTCGCCGCGATAGCCTTCACAGGCTCGGTCGCGCACGCTGACCGCGCGACCGACGGGGACCTGAAAATCCTCTTCTGGCAGGCCGTATCAACGATGAACCCGTACCTCTCGGGCGGTACGAAGGAAGTCTACGCCTCTTCTATGGTCATCGAGCCGCTCGCTCGTTACGACGAGAAGGCAAACCTGGTCCCGATGCTCGTCACCGAGATTCCGACGCTGGAAAATGGCGGCGTCGCAAAGGACATGCTCTCGATCACCTGGAAGCTGAAGGCGGACGTCAAGTGGTCGGACGGCACGCCGTTCACCGCCGATGATGTGATCTTCACCTGGAAATATTGCACGGCCCCGGATGGCGGTTGCGCCCAGAAGGCCCAGTATCAGGGTATCAAGAGCGTCGAAGCCGTCGACAAGAACACCGTCAAGGTCTCGTTCGAAGAGCCGAAATATTACCCTTACAGCGCCTTCGTCGGCGCGCAGTCCCCGGTCATCCAGAGAAAGCAGTTCGAAAACTGCGTCGGCGCCAAGGCTCCGGGTTGCACGGCCGCAAACTTCGGCCCGGTCGGTACCGGCCCGTTCGTCGTCAAGGAATTCAAGCCGAACGACGTCATCACGCTGACCGCCAACACCAATTATCGCGATCCGAAGAAGCCGGCCTTCGCGTCGGTTACCCTGAAGGGTGGTGGCGATGCGGCTTCGGCAGCACGCGCGGTTCTGGAAACCGGCGAATTCGACTACGGCTGGAACATGCAGGTCGAGCCGGAAGTGCTGGCCAAGATGGTTGCCGCCGGCAAGGGCAAGCTGGAAACAGCCTTCGGCACCCAGGTCGAGCGTATCGTGCTCAACCGCTACAATGCCGACCCGTCACTCGGCGCCAAGCGTTCCACCAAGGAAGCCGGCCCGCATCCGTCGCTTGCCGATCCGGCCGTTCGCCGCGCGCTCTCGCTCGCCATCGACCGCACGACCATCGTCGAAGCTGGTTACGGTGCAGCCGGCAAGGAAACCTGCAACATCGTTCCGGCTCCGGCCGCAGTCGCTTCGACCAAGAACGACAGCTGGTGCCTGAAACAGGATGTCGCCGGCGCCAACAAGCTGCTCGACGATGCTGGCTGGAAGAAGGGTTCGGACGGCATTCGCGCCAAGAACGGCGTGAAGCTCAACTTCCTCTACTCGACCTCCACCAACTCGGTTCGCCAGGCGACCCAGGAATTGGTGAAGGCATGGTGGGCGGAAATCGGCGTTGGCGCTGAACTGCGCAACGCCTCGGCTTCCGTCTTCTTCGGCGGCGACCCGGCATCCCCGGACACCTTCCAGAAGTTCTATGCCGACGTCGAAATGTACACCAACAACTTCGACGGCACGGATCCGGAAAAGTATCTGGCGGAATGGCTGTGCGACAAGGCGCCGAGCCCGTCCAACGGCTGGCAGGGCCAGAATATTCCGCGTTACTGCAACGCAGACTATGACAAGGGCGTAGCCGAACTTTCCAAGACCGGCGATCCCGCCAAGCGCGCCGAGCTCGCCAAGAAGCTCAACGACATGCTGACCGAGGAAGGCGCGCATATCCCGCTCGTCCATCGCGGTCAGGTTTCCTCGCATTCCCTGAAGCTCGCGGGCGTCCGGATGAATGGCTGGGACTCTGAACTGTGGAACGTCGCCGACTGGTCGCGCGCGAAGTAATGACGATCGCCGGGCCTGCCTTCGCGCAGGCCCGGCGGCCGCATTTTTCTTCTCCCGCGTAGCCCGGAGACTTTTTGAATGTTCACATACACTTTGCGGCGATTGCTGTTTGCAATCCCGACGTTGCTGATCATCAGCTTCGCTATCTTCGCGCTTCTCGATCTGGCACCCAATGATCCCACCGGCGACCTGCCGTTGACGATCCCGCCGGAGGTTCGAGAGCAGATCAGGGCATCGCTCGGTCTCGATCAACCCTTTTTCCTTCGCTATCTTTACTGGCTGCAGCAGTTCTTCATCAATGAACCGCTCAATATCCTCGAACGTCTGACCGGTTGGCAGTTCGGCGACGGGTCTCGCATGCGCGTTCTTTCCTGGGCGACACGCAGCCCGGTGGTGGATCTCATCGTTCAGCGCCTGCCGCAGACGCTCTGGGTCGTCGGCCTCGCCTATCTGTTCGGCGTGATGATCGCCATCCCGATCGGCGTCATCTCGGCCTATAAACAGTATTCGGTCTTCGACCAGATCGGCACGTTCCTGGCGATGGTGGGCTACTCGGTCCCGACCTTCTTCACCGGCGTGCTGATGATCGTCATCTTCTCCTCCTACCTGCAATGGTTCCCGTCGGTCTATGACACCAATCTCGTGGTCACCGACTTCTCGAGCTTCCTGCTGCAGGTGAAGCAGATGATCCTGCCGGTGACGGTGCTGGCGCTGTTCAACGCCTCGCAGATCACCCGTTTCGTGCGGGCCTCGATGCTGGACAACCTGCATCAGGACTATGTCCGCACGGCGCGCGCCAAGGGCGTCAAGGAAAAGGCCGTCCTGCTCGTCCACGTGCTGCGCAACAGCCTGATCCCGGTCGTCACCGTCATCGCGCTCGGCGTTCCGACCATCTTCTCGGGCGCCATCATCACCGAGCAAATCTTCCGTGTGAACGGGCTCGGCCAGCTGCTGATCACCGCCGTGCAGGGTGCGGATATTCCGCTCGTGCAGACGCTGACCTTCATCTTCGCCGTGCTGATCGTGCTCTTCAACCTCATCGCCGACGTACTTTACGGCATTCTTGACCCGAGGATCCGTTATGACTGATGCGACAATCACCAGCGCGCCGCCTGCCAAGGCGGCCACCCCCACCCGCTCCGCCCTCGCCGACATGTGGAAGCAGTTCCGCGCTCACAAGGGCGGCGTCGCCGGGCTGATCATCTTCACCTTCATCGTTCTTGCGGTGTTTGTCGGGCCGTATATCCATACGGTCGCTCCCAACGCCATCAACATCCGCGACAAGAACCAATGGCCTTCGCTGGCGCATCCGTTCGGCACCGACAATCTCGGCAAGGACATGCTGGCGCAGGTTCTCGCCGGCGGGCGCATCTCGCTCGCCGTCGGCATCACCGCGATGCTGCTGGCGCTGTTTCTCGGAACGCTGGTCGGCGTGCTGTCCGGTTATTTCCGCAGGCTCGACAATCCGCTGATGCGATTGACCGACCTGTTCCTGGCGCTGCCGCTCCTGCCGCTGCTGCTCGTCATCCTGATGCTGTTCCGCGATACGCTCAGGTCAGCCTTTGGACCGGAAACCGGCATCTTCATCCTGATCGTCTTCGTGATCGGGATCACCAGCTGGATGCACACCGCCCGCATCGTGCGCGGCGACGTGCTCTCAGTCAAAAGCCAGGAATTCATCCTGGCGGCGAAATCCAGCGGCATGCGGGAATACCGGATCATCCTGAAGCACATCCTGCCGAACGTGCTGAGTTCCATCATGGTCTCGGCGACGCTCGGCATTGCGGCGGCCATCATCACGGAATCGGCGCTGAGCTTCCTCGGCCTCGGTTTCCCGTCGGACTTCCCCACCTGGGGGCGTCTGCTCTTCGACGGCGCAAACTTCATGCAGCTCACGCCATCGCGCGTGCTCTGGCCGGGCTTGGCAATCTCGATGACGGTGCTGAGCGTCAACTATATGGGCGACGCGATCCGTGACGCGCTCGATCCGAGAGCATTGAAGCACTAGCTTCGTCGCTCCGACACATAGTCATAAAAATGGCGGCTTCGGCCGCCATTTTTATTTCGCGACAAGCCGAAAACGGCTTTCAAAAAAAATCGAAATTTTTTCGAAACTGCCGGAACCTAACTCCGGGACGTCCGTTATATCAGTGTCTGAAGGCGACCCCCCGTCCCCCGCCCTACAAAGCCTTCGGACATACTCTTCAATCCCCCTCGAAGAGACGAACTGGGTCGGCTCCGTCAAATCGGAACCGACCCAGCTCAGTTTTGGGCATTAGAAAATCCCACATTCACCAAATACAGCCGCATTTTTCACGCGATCGGAATATGCGCGTCGCCGCTCGTTCGAAAGCTCATCATTCGTAATGGTGCGGGCTTATTCGCCACCGCTTTCCAGCGGGAAAACCAGCCGATAGCTGATACGGTCATGGGCGATCACGTAGGTCGCCTTTCCATTGACCGAGGCCGGCACGACGCGTTCGAGAACCGTGCTGCCGAAATGCGCCTTCAGCGCTTCATCGCCTTCCTTGGAAGCCTTGCCTCCGTCCAGCGTTTCGTCCCAGACGAGTTCAAGGGAGTCATGCCCGCTTACCTGCATGCGCGTGCAGGTGACGTTGATCACCCGGCCGCTCCGCAGCAAAGACCCATGGCTGACAGCATTGACGATCAGTTCGTGCAGCGCCAGTCCGAGATGCAGCGAGGCATTCGGCGTCAGTAGCAGGTTATCGCCATGGACACGCACCAGATGCTTGTTTTCCGGCAGATATTTCTCGGTCTGCTGCTGGACCAGCTCGAAGAAATAGGCGCCGCGCCAGCTGGAATCGGTGATCAGATCCTGGCTCTGCGACAGTGAATAAAGCCGTCCGCGGAATTTATGCAGGAAGAGTTCCAGAGAGCCGGAATAACGCGCCGTCTGCAGCGCAATGCTCTGAATGATCGCCAGCAGATTTTTCGACCGGTGACTGACTTCGCGCAACAGCGCTCTCAGCAGGCGCTCGCGGTGACGCTCCTCGGAGCGATCGACGATCGTGGTCACGAAATGCAGCCCGCCCTTGCCGAACTCGACCGCCTGAACACGGAATTCGAAAACCTGCTCAGTGCCGATGGTAATCTCGGCATGTCCCTTTTTCCCGGGCTGGATGAGGCCATCCTTCAGGGTGGCAAGCTTTGCGCCGACATCCTCTCCGAACAGAAGGACGTCGGTCGGCATCTTCACGCCGTTGATCGACCACGCGTCCGGGAGGTTGGTAACAAAGAGATAGTTGCGCTTCGCATCCTGGATGATGATGCTCGCGCCGAGATCGACAAGCGCCGGGACAAAAAATTCGCGTAGTTTATCATCACTCTGACCAGCTTGCTGCCATGTCAGGGGATGCACCAATTTCCACACTCCGTCTGCGGGCTTTCGGGGAAGCCGGGCGCCGCTGAAGCGGCCCCCGGATTTATGAGCATTTGACGTTTTATATGGCGTCAAGCACGCCGGAACAACCCGGCAATAAGCGATATGACAAGCAGCAGGAGAAATATGAGGAAAAGGATTCTGGCAATACCTGCCGCCGTTCCCGCAATACCGCCAAAGCCAGAGGCGCCGACAATATGGCTACGAGCAGGAAGACAAGAGCCTAATACAACATGACGTTCTCCTTGCGGGATGATGCCCCGTCAAACGCCGCCATGTGATATTTGTTCCTGCTTACCTGCCTAGCCGTTGTCTTAGGCCGCTGCCTTGACCGCCTCGTTGAAGAACAATGCCTGGCTGATGAGCGCCTTCACCATATCCGGATTGAACGGCTTGGTGACGAGGAACGCCGGCTCCGGCCGTTCCCCGGTCAACAGCCGCTCAGGGAAGGCGGTGATGAAGATGACCGGAACGGTGGAGGATTTCAGGATTTCGTTGACTGCATCGATACCCGAACTGCCGTCGGCAAGCTGAATATCCGCGAGCACCATCTTGGGATGCGAGGTATTGAACAGCGACACCGCTTCCTTGTGCGTACGGGCAATGCCGGTGACGCGGTGGCCAAGGTCCTGAACCATCTGCTCGATGTCGAGCGCGATCAGCGGCTCGTCTTCAATGATCATGATGTCTGTCGCGACCTGGCGCGAGATTTCGCGAGTTGCCTCGTCGAGCAGCCGGTTCACTTCGCTTACGCTGACATCCAGCACTTCAGCGGTTTCTTCGACTGAGAAGCCTTCGACCGAAATCAACAGAAACGCATGCCGCGCCTGGGAGGGAAGCGAAGCGAGGTTGGCCGCAGCGCGCTGTTCCCAGGCGAAGGGCGAGTCGATCGGACGGATCTCGATGTTGGTGGAACCAAAGATCGCAACGAATAGTTTATAAAGCGAAACACGGTCCTTCGACGATTCCGGGAATATGGAAACGTCTGCGATCAAAGCTTCCAGGACCGCGGCGACATAAGCGTCTCCCGAAGTCTGCGATCCGGTGACGGCGCGTGCATACCGACGCAGATACGGAAGGTGAGACGCAACGCGTGTGGTGAGTGACATACAAAAAATCTCCCCTGTGCCCAGCGGGCAATTGACCTGATATGAACGTGGGGATGCAAAAAAAGTTCCGCAAGGATGGAACTTTTTTTGCCCCCAGGAATTCTCCTGCCCGACGATACCGTAACAGGCTGCCCGCGTGATGAGTGAAGACAACCGAAAAAAAGACGAGATGACCTCAATTCAACCAGAAATCAGGCCCGGAGCGGTGCAGCCTAACGCATCCATTTCCCGTAAATTGCGCGAATTCTACGACGCTGTACAGGACGAAGGTATTCCAGATCGCTTTATGGAATTACTGGAACGCCTGGATCAGGCCGAAAAGAATGCCAAGTCGGTGGATGTAAAATGAGCAAAGAAGGCGAGATCGACGATCGCGGCTTCAAGCGCGACCTGCTGGCGTCCCTTCCTAACCTTCGTGCGTTTGCGGTATCCCTTACCGGCCGGCACGACAAGGCGGACGACCTCGTGCAGGATACCATCATGAAGGCATGGGCGAACCAGACCAGCTTCACCGCAGGTACGAACATGCGCGCCTGGCTCTTCACCATCCTGCGTAATGAATTCTACAGCCAGATGCGCAAGCGCGGCCGTGAAGTTCAGGACAGCGATGGCCTGTTCAGCGAGCGGTTTTCCGTTCATCCGGAACAATACGGCCGTCTCGACATGCAGGATTTCCGAAAAGCGCTGGATAAGCTGCCGGACGATCAGCGCGAAGCGATCGTGCTGGTCGGTGCTGCAGGCTTTGCTTACGAAGAGGCTGCCGCGATCTGCGGATGTGCGGTCGGCACCATCAAGAGCCGTGTTTCCCGCGCCCGCACACGCCTGCAGGAGCTGCTCGGCGTTTCGGGTGAAAGCGATTACGGTCCGGATGCTGGCGATGCGGCAATCACCGCCCGTGCATTCGGCAGCTGACAGGTCGAAAACAGCAGCCGTCTTTAAAACACGCCGCTCGGTCAGTTCCGGGCGGCGTTTTTGATTGCCGCGACAAGTTTCTGATCGTCGAAAGGCTTGGAGACGACCACAACGCCCGGCCATTCTGCAAAGCCGTCCACGGCTTCCTCGTCCATCAGCGTCGAAAGAACGACACCGGCTTCCGTTGCGTTCAGGCGGCGCACCGCCTCCGGGCTTCTCACCAGGCTTGCATGGATCAGCACGACATCGAAATTCTGGGTTTCGAGCACGGCCGGATAATCCCGCGGCATGGCAATCACCATCTCGCCGTCCAGGTTTTCCGTCAGGATACGCTCCGCCTCCATGGCCACGAGGTATTCCAGGTCGACAATGAGAATGCGCAACAGCGTGGCCTGATCCGAGTGAATTAATTGCCCTAGATCACCGAAACTATGCGGGGTCATTTAAAAATGACACAGACGGCCGGAAAACAGCCGACTATGGTTTGTTCAATTTAGCTTTCTTATTGAGTCCAATGGCAAATCCCAAATCTGTCGGCCCCACGCGCATACCCTGCGAACAATGTCCCCTGCGTCGCAGGCTGAATTTTCGTGATTTTTCTCCGGAAGAGCTCGCCTTCATCCAAAGCCTGAAAGTGGGTGAGCTGCAGGCAGAGGCCGGCATGTCCATCATGCGGGAGGGCGAACAGAATCCGCAGCTCTATACGGTGCTGGCAGGCTGGGGTTTCCGCTACAAGATCCTCGAGGATGGCCGCCGGCAGATTCTCAACTACGTTCTGCCCGGCGATCTCGTCGGCCTGCAGGGCAATGTCATGCGGGAAATGCAGCATTCGGTAGAAGCGCTGACCAAGATGACGCTCTGCATGTTCGAGCGCGACAAGCTGCCGGTCCTCTTCCAGACCCACCCCTCGCTTGCCTTCGACATCACCTGGCTGGCTGCGCGCGAAGAATCCATGCTTGACGAACATCTGCTCAGCATCGGCCGGCGCAGCGCCCGGGAGCGCGCGGCCTATCTCTTGGCGTTCCTGGATTCGCGGATCAGGGCGACAAGCGATGCGCCGCCGGAAAAATCGTTCGCCCTGCCACTGACCCAGCAGCACGTGGCCGATACGCTTGGTTTGTCGCTGGTTCACACGAACAAAACACTCCGCACCCTTGCCGACCAGGGCTTGATCCGCTGGCTAGACCGGGGCTGCGAAGTGCTGGATGCGCAAAGGCTTTATCGTGTCGCGGAGTGGCGGCCGCCCGTTGAAGGCAGGCGGCCGTTTATCTGAAGCCGATCATTCATTCAGCTGGCTCGTTGTAACGTGCCGCTGATGACGTGTTTTTCATCACCAGGAACCCAAGCCCCGCAGCCACCGATGCCAGAAGCAGCGGACGCGACTTGACGAGGATCGGCAGGGCGGAAAGCGCTACCGTCATCATCATCGCCTTGCTGCTGTTGGTAGCCGCCGCTTCGCGCTTGCGGCGCTCTTCCGCCCGGTTCGCCAAGGCGACCCAGATAAACATGAAGAGACCGAGTACCAGTGCGCCGCCGGCAACTGCGAGCAGCGCGACCGGCAAGCCCCATATCTGCCCGAGATAAACGGCAAGAGCGGCCACCGCCAGCGCATAGGCCGTCAGCAAAAAGACAAGCGCGAAGGCGTAGAGAATGGCGTTCCTTTTCAGCTTGCGCGTAAACGCCGCGATATCCATCGCGGCGAGCGAAGCCAGAAGCGGGCCTAATCCAGTCATCATCAGCGGCGCGTCAGCAGCGCGAACAGGAAGCCGACGCCGGCGGCGATGGCGACAGACTGGATCGGATTGGTGCGGATCTGGCGTTCCAGATCGCGCTCGTAGGACAGGGCCTGTTCGCGGGCCGCTTCCACCATCTGAAAAGATGCGTCGGCTGCCTCGCTTGCGGCGCGACGGGCCTTGCCCTTCACTTCGCTGGCCTTTTCGTTGCCGACGGCAGCAACCGTCTTGGCAAGATTTGAAATATCTTCACGAAGCAGCTGCAGCTGCGCTTCGATGTCGCCGGGCGGGGTGACGCCATTGCGGCTGCGGCTGAAGTCGGACTGCGTACCGGTCGTGGTGGTCGTAGCTGCCATGTCGATCTCCTTTGGTCGGATCAATCCTGGGCGCAAGGTGATGCGCCGGCGTTGTGAAAAATCAAATGACGCGTAAAAACGTCAAAGAGAATGGTCGCGAGGATCGGAACACCCAACGCCTAGAGAAAAACCGTTCATTCGGCACCTCCTCGCAAGGCGCGTGACGAGCGCGCCGCAATTTTCAAGCTGCGGCCGGTGAACGCGGCAAAACCGTGATGGTTCCCTGAAAAGCCTCGAAGAACCTAAAAATGCTTTTCACTGAGGGCTCAGATCGCAGGCGGCTCCGGCCAGTGACTGATGCCGCCGGTCCATTGTTCGAAGGCGCGGGAAAGCTTCAGAACGAGGAGATCGCCAAACCGCGGCCCAACGATCTGCAGCCCGATCGGCATGCCCGAGGACGAGAAGCCGCAATTGATCGAAGCGGCCGATTGTTCCGACATGTTCCAAGGCACGGTGAAGCCGATATGCTCGAACGGCCGCGCCGGATCATTGGTTGGCGAGGCCCATTCGGCCGGGTAGGAAACGATCGGATTGGTCGGCGACAGAACCGCGTCGGCGGTCGAAAACAGTTTTCCGCAGGCCTTGCGCATCTCGATCGTCTGGTTGAAGCCGCGCACCGCTTCAACACCGGAAATATAGGTGCCGCCTTCCGCCCATTGATAGATATAGGGCAGGATCAGCGCCCGCCGCTCTTCCGGCATCTTTTCGATATCGCCCCAGAAACGCGACCGCCAGAAATTGTCGAGCCCGTCCAGCATGACGCGGGTCAGCACCGGCCCGACCGGAATGATCTCCGCCCCCGCTGCCTCGAACCGCTTCGCCGCTGCGACGACCGCGTCGCGGACCTCCGCATCGACCGGCAAGCCGATGCCGGCATCGAGCATCAGCCCGATCTTCATGCCCGTCACGTCGATATCGAAATCCAGCCAGTCGAAGTCGTTCGGCGGCAATGACGTGCCATCGCGCCAGTCCGGCCGTGACAGTGTCGCCATCGAAATTGCCGAATCCTCGACGCAACGGGTCATCGGCCCGGCGCAGCGGCCGACAAAGAACGGATCGACCGGAATGCGTCCATGGCTCGGCTTGAAGCCGAACAATCCCGTCCAGCCGGCTGGCAGGCGTACCGAACCGCCAATATCCGTGCCGATATGCAGCGGCCCGAAGCTCGCAGCGCCGGCAGCGGAAGCACCGGCACTGGAGCCGCCGGGATTCTGCGTCAGGTCCCACGGATTGCGGCTCAAGTGATGGAAACTCGATAGCCCCGAGGACAGCATTCCGTAATCCGGGCAGGTCGTCTTGGCGAAGATCACTGCGCCATCTTCCCGCATCCGCGCTGCGATCGGCGCATCTTCGGCGGCAGGAACCAGTTCAACTGCTGCCGTGCCGAGCGGAACCGGGTCGCCCTTAGTGGCGATCAGCTCTTTCAGCGTCACCGGAATACCGTCCAGCATGCCAAGCGTCTCACCCCGCATCCAGCGGTCGGTGGAAGCCCCCGCTTGGGCGCGGGCGCTCTCGGGGTTATAAAGATAAAGCGCCTGCACATGCGGCTCGAAAGCCGTCACCCGATCCTCGATGACGGACCAATATTCCGAAGGCGAGAGTTTTTTCGCCGTATAAAGGGAAAGGATTTCGCGGATCGTCAGCTTCAGGAGGTCATGCATCGGAATATCTTCTTTGTCGAAATCATCAATTATCGCGGGGATCGAGCAGGTCGCGCAGGCCGTCGCCCAGCATGTTGAGGCCCAACACCGCAAACGCGATGGCCAGACCCGGCAGCAGCGCCAGCCACGGAGCCTGCCCCAAAAACGTCTGCGCATCGGCCAGCATCCGCCCCCAGGTAGGGTTTGGCGGCGGCATGCCGAGACCGAGGAAGGAAAGTCCGGCTTCGGTGAGGATCGCGAGACCCAGCTGGATCGTCACCTGCACGATGATCTGGTTGGAAATATTGGGTAGCACATGCACCAGCGTGATCTTCGTCTTCGACCGCCCGATGCCGATCGCCGCCATGACATAATCTCGCGTCCAGATCTGCAGCGCCGCGCCCAATGTCAGCCGCGCGAAGACCGGCACCATGAACGTGCCGATCGCGATGATCGCCGTGAAGCGGCCCGATCCGATAAACGCCCCGAGCATCATCGCCGACAGGATCGGCGGCACCGCAAAGATGATGTCGCAGCCGCGCATCACCACCAGTTCCAGCCAGCCGCGCCGCATCGCAACAATAACGCCGACCGACGTGCCGACCGACGCACCGAGCGCCACGGCAAGGATCGAGGTCGACAGCGAATTCCAAGCGCCCACCATCAGCATCGACGCGACGTCGCGGCCAAATTGGTCGGTACCCAGAAAACCGAAATCGAACGGAGCCTTGAGCTTGTGGACGATGTTCATCTTGGCTGGCGCAAAAGGCGTCCAGACCAGCGACAGCAGGGCCACGGCAAACAGCGCCAGTGTAATAACGAACCCGATCAGGAAGACGGGACGGCGCAGCGCTCTCGTCATTGGGCATTAGCCCTTAGCCGCGGATCGATCATCAGATAGGCGAGATCGACCAGAAAATTCATGATGATGACGAGAGCGGAGAAGAACAGCACGACATCCTGCATGACGATGATATCGCGTTGCGACAGCGCCTGATAGGCAAGCCGCCCAAGCCCCGGCAGGTTGAAGACGTTCTCCACCAGCACCGCGCCGGCAATCAGGAAAGTGAACTGCAGCCCGAGCATGGTGACGACGGGGATAGCCGCATTCGGCACCGCATGCCGCCAGATGGCGACCCCATCGCTCAACCCCTTGGCACGCGCCGTGCGCACATAATCCTCGTTCATCACTTCCAGCACCGCGGCGCGGGCAACGCGCGTCAGCACGCCCGCCTGCGGCAGCGCCAGCGCAATCGCCGGCTTCAACAGCGCCTGCAGACCCGCGAGCAACCCGGCACCCCACCCCGGAAACCCGCCCGCCGGCATCCAGCCAAGCATGGAGGAAAAGGCGATGATCAACAGCAGCCCGACCCAGAAAGCCGGCACGGCAATGCTGACATAAGAGAAGATGCCGGCCAAGAAATCGAAAACGCCATTATGCCTACGCGCTGCCTGCACACCGAGCGGCACGGCGATGGCGACCGACATCACGATGGCCATCAGCGCCAGCGGCAACGTGACCGCCAGCCGCTCAGCGATCAACCCCGCGACCGGCACACCATAGGTATAGGACTGGCCGAGATCGCCGTGGAATATGCCCGTCAGCCAGGCGAGATACCGCACCGGAAGCGGCTGATCGAGGCCGAGCTGAGTGCGCAACGCCGCCAGAGTTTCCGGGCTTGCCGAGGTTCCGAGCATGATCGACGCCGGATCGCCGGGTAGGAGATTCATGACGCAGAAGATCAGCAGGGAGACGACGAGGAGGGTGACGAGGAGAGAAAGGATTCGGCGGAGGAGGATGGAGATCATTGGCCACAAGCTCCCCTTCTTCCCCCTTGCGGGGAAGATGTCAGCGGAGCTGACAGATGGGGGTGGTGCCACGAACCCGACGGTAGAACTTGCTGAACCACCCCCCTCTGTCGCCTCTGGCGACATCTCCCCCGCAAGGGGGGAGACGGGAGTTGGTGGCACCGCTGCGGCTTAATTTTTGGGATAAGGGTGCGGCGGGTTAGCCCTTCCTCCTTGTGGGGGGTTAAATCTGCAGCAAGCTCGCCATCCCACCCCATCAAACCGTCACTCTGCCCACGAAACATCCGTCAACACATTCGACGGGATCGGCTCGTTCTCCCAAAGTCCCTTTACCTTCGCATCCCAAACACCGAGCTTCGGCATCACGAACAGAAACAGCGACGGCACATCGTTGGCGAGGATCGTCTGCGCCTCGCCATAAAGCCTTTCCTGTTCAGCGGCATCGGACGTCGCCTCGACCTTGGCGAGGATGTCGTTGAAGGCCGAGTTCTTGTAGTTGAAGTAATACGGATCGCGGGCATAGATATCGATATCCATCGGCTCCGCATGGGCGACGATGGTCATGTCGTAATCGGCGGCCTTCAGCACATCCGCCACCCATTTGGCCGGAAATTCGGTCGTTTCGATATTCATCGTCACACCGATTTCCGCAAACATCGCCTGCAGAATCTGCGACGAACGCTGCGCATAGGCCATCTGCGGCGCCTTCATGGTGAAGGTGAAGCCGTTCGAGAATCCCGCTTCCGCCAGCAGCGCCCTGGCCTTGGCAGCATCGAATGGATAAACGCCCGTCAGATCCTTGTAGCCGCGATCGTTCGGCGTGTAATGGCTGCCGATCGGCGTGCCGTAACCCGACCATGCGCCGTCCACGACGGTGGCGCGATCCACCGCCATCATCAGCGCCTGCCGAACCTTCTTGTCGGAGAACGGCTTGCGGGTATTGTTCATGCCGGCGACGACCTTCAGCTCGGTATTGCCGATCACCGTCGCAAGCTTCTTGTCACCTTCAAACGACTTCACCAGTTCCGGCGCGCCGAATTCCGGGAAGGCATCCACGTCACCCGCCTTCAGCGCCGCAGCTTGCGCCTGCGGATCGGCGATGAAGCGGAAGGCCGCCGTATCGAGCTTCACGGAAACCGACTTGTTCCAGTAATCGGCATTCTTCGCGAGATCGACCTTCGAGCCCTTGGCCCAGGAAACGAACTTGAAAGGCCCGGTCCCGACCGGAGTCGTCTTGTTGTCGGCGGCGGATTTCGGCTCGACGACGACCGAGGCCGGCCAGCCGAGCCAGTAGAGCAGGCTGCCGGCCGGTTGCTTCAGCTTCAGCACCAGCGTGCCGGCATCCGGGGTTTCGATCGTCTCGATCGAGGCGAAATAACGCTTCTGCGGATTGACGCTATCTGCACCGCGAGCGCGGTCGAGCGAGAACTTTGCGACAGCGCTATCGAAAGCCACGCCGTTATGGAACTTCACGCCCTGACGCAGCTTGAACGTATAGGTCTTGCCATCTGGCGAGATCTGCCAGCTTTCGGCGAGCTGCGGCTGCACCTTGCCGGCCTTGTCGATGGTGGTCAGGCCCTCGAAAACGTTCTGCCAGGTCACCTGACCGATCGCGACAGGGGCGGCAATCGTCGGATCGAGCCCGGTCGGCTCGACGGCCATGCCGACCGTCAGCGCGGTTTTCGGCGCAGCCTCTGCACCAGATTGCACGACAAATACGCCGGCCGCCATGGCGAGACCAAAGGCGGCCCCCTTTAGCATAGTGGCCGAACCCCAGAACGTCATCCTGCCCATCAAAATCCCCTTTTTGGACTACGACCCAGCCTGATCGGCACCTGCGGGATCGGTGATTGCCAAAAGTGTGTCATTTCGCAGGTGCACACACAATGCAGAATTTTGTGTTCTCTGTGTAGCCGAAAACGCTACACGAAAATGCTTTTATTCGACTGCCTTGCGACGCCCCGATTTTCTCGTATCCGCCCCGCGCATAAAACCTTCGATAAAATCCACCAGCTTGCCCGCCGCAAACGATAGCTGCCGGTCCGGCGCGACGCAAAGATCGATCGGCGTCCGCACCGCCCTGCCCGAGACGACCGGCACCGCCGTTAGCTGCCCGGCCTGAATTTCCCGCTGCACCGCAAGCGCCGGCAGAAGAGTGACGGCCGCGCGGCGCAGCACCAGCTCTTTCAACATTTCCAGCGAACCGGTGACGAAGACCGGATCGAGCGTCAGCCCGTCCTTGGCAAACACATCCTCGAAAGCCTGACGGGCGCTGAAGCTCTTGTCCGGCAGCGCCAACGGCATCCGCACCAGATCGCGCAAGGTCAACTCCTTGGCGCCGGCGGCGGGATGATCCGCCGCCATGATCACGTCATAGGTCAGCTCGGAGCGCACCCGTACCTTCACGCCGGAAATTTTTGGCGCGAACAGCGTCACCACCAGATCGGCTTCTGCGGCGGCCAGCGCCTCGACCGCCTCACGGGCGCTGGTGATGGCTACTTCGAAACGAAGCTTCGGATAACGCAGGCTGAATTCCGCCAGAACCGGCGCCAGCAGGTTCGCCACGACGGCACCGTTCGCAAAGATCACCACCCTGCCCCGCTGCAGGCCCTGCAGATCGTCGATGAGCTGGTGAACATGCTCCAACTCCCGCAGCGTCTTGCCAGCACGCGCCGCCAGAAGCTCGCCGGCCGCCGTCAGCTTGATACCGCGATTGCTGCGCTCCACCAGCGGCGTGCCGAAATGGTGCTCGAGATTCTCGATCTGCCGCGAAACGGCGGTGGCGGCGACATTCAGATTCTCCGCCGCCGCCCGCATGGAATTCGTCCGCACGAGTTCATCGAAATACATAAGCGCGCGAAGCTGCATGCGATCCTGCTATCAAACCAAAGCGCCCGTTAGCTCCTGCGGAAACCTTCGCTGGCGACGAGCAATTGGCGCGTATAATCGGCGGAAAATTCGCGATTTTCCAGCGCTTTCCGCGGCACCGTCTCGACAACCTCGCCATTCTTCATTACCGCCAACCGTTCGCACATATGGCTGATGACACCGAGGTCGTGGCTGACCATGACGAAGGTCAGGTTCCGGTCACGCCGCGCCTGTTCCAGAAGGTTGAGGATTTCCGCCTGGATCGAGGCGTCGAGCGCCGAAGTCGGCTCGTCGAGCAGCAGGATTTTCGGCTCCAGTATCAGGGCGCGAGCAATGGCGATACGCTGGCGCTGCCCGCCGGAAAGCTGGTGCGAATAGCGGAACCGGAAGCCGGAGCCGAGGCCGACCTCATCGAGAGCGCGGCTGATCCGCGTCTCCACATCTGTGAACCCATGGATCACCAAGGGTTCGAGCAGCAGCCGGTCCACCGTCTGGCGCGGATGCAGCGAGCCATAGGGATCCTGAAATACCATCTGGACCGTGCGGTAGAATTCCTTGTCCCGATGACGACCTGAATAGGAACGGCCGCTGACGCTCAGCGTACCCTGCTGAAATGTCGCGAGCCCTGCAACGGCGCGCAGCAATGTCGATTTGCCGGACCCGGACTCGCCGACGATACCAAAGGATTCGCCTTGGCCGACATCGAGGCTGACATGGTTCAGCGCATTGAACTCGTCATAGGTGACGACCATGTCGCGGATCGAAAGAGCTGATGTCATAGCGACCACTCCGGCTTGCGGTCGAGAACCGGCAGCGGATGCCGGTCGGAACCGATGGTCGGCAGGCAGTTGAGCAGCCCGCGGGTGTAAGGATGCTGCGCTTCGGCAAGGTTTGCCGAAGACAGTTCCTCGACGATCCGCCCCGCATACATAACGATGACGCGGTCGCAGAAGGACGAGACGAGGCGCAGGTCATGGGAGATGAAGATCAGACCCATGCCTCGTTCAGCGACCAGCTTGTCGAGAATGCCGAGCACTTCGAGCTGCACCGTCACGTCCAATGCCGAGGTCGGTTCGTCGGCAATCAGCAGCTCCGGGCCGCAGACCAGCATCATGGCGATCATCGCCCGCTGGCCCATGCCGCCGGAAACCTCGTGTGGATAAAGGTCGAAAACGCGTTGCGGATCGCGGATCTGTACCGCTTCCAGCATGGCAAGCGCTCTCGCCTTTGCCTCGGAGCCGGAGACTTTCTCATGCGTCTTCAGCGTTTCGACGATCTGCCGGCCGATGGTCATGACCGGGTTCAGCGAATATTTCGGGTCCTGCAAGATCATCGCGACCTTTTTGCCGCGCAGGTCCCGCCGTTCCGCCGCCGGCATATTGAGGAGATCGCGATCGCCGAAAGCGAGCTTCTTAGCGGTGATTTTTGCGTGGCCCGGCGTCAGGCCCATGATGGCGCGGCCGGTCTGCGACTTGCCGGAGCCGGATTCGCCAACAATGCCGAGCCGTTCCTTGCCGAGCGTGAAGGAAACGCCGCGCACCGCCTGAACCTCGCCCGTGCGGGTCGGGAAGGTAACGCGCAGATCGTCGACGGTCAGGAGAGCGGTCATTGGCCGGCCTCCTTCGGATCGAGCGCATCGCGCAGACCATCGCCCAGAAGGTTGAAGCCAAGGCTGACGATCAGGATCGCCACGCCGGGCATGGCAGCAACCCACCACTGGTCCAGGATGAAACGACGGCCCGACGCGATCATCGCACCCCATTCCGGCAGCGGCGGCTGGGCGCCGAGGCCCAGGAAGCCAAGGCCGGCGGCGGTGAGGATGATGCCCGCCATGTCGAGCGTGACACGGACGATCAGCGACGAAACGCAGAGCGGCATGACGTGCCGCAACACGATGCGCATCGGCGAAGCGCCCATCAGTTTCACGGCCGAGATGAATTCCGAATTGCGGAAAGTCAGCGTTTCGGCACGGGCGATCCGAGCATAAGGCGGCCAGGAGGTGACGGCGATGGCGAGAATGGCATTTTCGATCCCAGGCCCGAGAGCCGCGACCAGCGCCAGCGCCAGCACGAGCTTCGGAAACGCCAGGAAGATATCGGTGATCCGCATCAGCACCGCATCGACCCAGCCACCGGCATAACCGGCGGCCGTGCCGACAATGAGCCCGATCGGTGCCGCGATGATCGCCACCAGCACGACGACGAGCAGCGTCAACCGCGAGCCGTAGATCAGTCGCGACAGGATATCGCGACCCTGATCATCCGTACCCAGCAGATACCCTTCCGAACCGAGCGGCAGAAGGCGCGAGTTGCGCAGGTCGCCGACCACGGGATTATGCGGTGCCAGCAAATCCGCGAAGGCCGCTACCAGCACCAGCAGGACGATGATGGCCAGCCCCAAAAGCGCCAGCCGGTTTTCCGCAAACCGGCGCCAGACAATATAGGCGCGGCCAAGCCGGGCCTGCTTGCGCGAGGTCGGTCGGTCGGAAAGCAGCCATTCGCGGCTATAGGGTTTCAGGTTCTCCACGGTGCTCATCGGCTACGCGTCCTAGGGTCGAGTGTCCGATAGAGAAGATCGGAGAAAATGTTGATGCCGACGAAGACGGCCCCGATCACCAGCGTACCGCCCAGAACCGCGTTCATGTCAGCATTCTGCAGCGAATTGGTGATGTAGAGGCCAAGCCCCGGCCAGGAGAAGATGGTTTCTGTCAGGACCGAGCCCTCGAGCAGGTTGGCATAGGACAGCGCAATCACCGTCACCAGCGGCACTGCGGCATTGCGCAGCGCGTGGAACCAGATGATCCGCGCCTCGGACAGGCCCTTCGCCCGCGCAGCCACCACATACTCCTGGGACAGCTCGTTCAGCATGAAAGAGCGGGTCATGCGGCTGATATAGGCAAGGGAGAAATAACCGAGCAGAGAGCCCGGCAGCGCGATGTGCAGGAAAAGGTCCCAGAGAACATCCCACTGGCCCTGCATGGTCGCATCGAGCAGATAAAAACCCGTCTGCGGCGTGAAACTGTATTCGTAGACGATATCGACACGGCCCGGGAAAGCCACCCAGCGCAGCTGGGCATAAAACAACACCAACGAAAGCAGCCCAAGCCAGAAGATCGGCACCGAATAACCGATCAGGCCGATGACACGCACGATCTGGTCGGCAAAACTGCCGCGGCGCACGGCCGCCAGCACGCCGAGCGGAATGCCGAGGATCGCACCGATCAGCGTGCCGATCGTCGCAAGCTCCATGGTCGCTGGAAAGACGCGCTTGATGTCTTCGAGCACCGGATTGCTGGTCAGAACCGAGGTGCCGAGATTGCCCGTAAGCGCTTGTTTCGTATAAATCCAGAACTGCTCGTAAAGCGGCAGGTTCAAGCCCAGTTCGATACGGGTCCGCTCGTAGAGATGCGCCGGCGCGCGGTCGCCGACGATCGCCAGCACCGGATCGATCGGAATAATCCGGCCGATGAAGAAGGTCACCAGCAGCAGGCCGAAAATGGTCGTAACCACCGTCACCGCGAAACGCAGGACGGAGGTTGCAGCAGAGGAAGCACGGCGCCGGTTACGCCGTGTCGCCACGCTTGTTTCAGGTAAAGTCAAGGATTCCGCCTTTCAGGCCACAGCGTCGGTCGAAAATCGAAACCGATTTCCAGACAGCACGGCGTGTAAACTCAAAGATCCCGGAGCACCGCAGGATGCTCCGGGAAGCCGTTTCCGGCTTAGTCCTTGGAAACGTTGAACACGTAGTTGGTGTCGAAGGTCGGGCCGAGCTTGAAGTCCTTCACGCCTTTCCCCACGCCGGCGACTTCCGTCTGCTGGAAGATCAGCGCGAACGGACCGCTGGTCAGAAGCTTCTTCTGCAGATTCTGATAGATCGCGGCGCGCTTGGCCGAATCCCGCTCCAGGAAGCCGGTCTTGGTTTCCTTCGTCAGTTCCGGAATGTCCCAGGCGTTACGCCAGGCGAGCGTCTTCGACGTGCCGTCATCGGCGTTGTTGACGTTCGACGTGAAGGTTTCCGCGTTGGAGTTCGGATCCCAGTAATCGACGCCCCAATAGCCGATATACATGTCGTGCGTGCGGGCACGATATTTCGTCAGCGTCTGCTTACCATCGCCAGGAATGATTTCCATCTTGATGCCGGCCTGGGCGAAAGTCTGCTGGATCGATTCCGCGATGCCGGTGGTCGGCTGGTTGTTGCGCACGTCCATGGTCACCGAGAAGCCATCCTTCAGGCCGGCCTTGGCAAGCAGTTCCTTGGCCTTGGCGACGTCGAGCTTGTACGGCTTGTCGTCGATCGCGCCGAGCAGGCCCTTCGGCAGGAAGGTCTGGTGGATCTCGCCGACACCCTTGATCAGCGTCGCGCCGATCGCGTCGTAGTCGACGAGATATTTCATCGCCTCCACGACTTCCGGCTTTTTCAGGTTCGGGTTCTTCTGGTTCATGCTGAAGTAGAAGACCGAGCCCTTCGGCGTGCTGGTGACTGCGGTTCCCTTCTTGGCAACTGCGTCGATATCGTTCGGCTCGAGGTTGCGGGCAACGTCGATGTCGTTGTTCTCAAGCGCCAGGCGCTGAGCCGTACTTTCCTTCATGTGGCGATAGATGACGCGGTTGAGCTTCGCCTTTTCGCCCCAGTAATTATCGTTGCGCTCCATAACGACCACTTCATTGGCGCGCCATTCGCGGATCTTGTACGGGCCGGAACCGGCGAAATTGCTCTTCAGCCAGGCATTGCCGTAATCGTCATTGGTGACGTGCTGCGAGACGACCTTCTTGTCGACGACGGCCGCAACGGTTGCGGTCAAGCAGTTCAGCACGAAGGACGGCGCATAGGCCTGATCGACGGTCAGCACAAAGGTGCTCGGATCCTTGGCGACGGCCTTGGTGGTGATGTTATCCTTCTTCAGGCCGAACTGGTTGAGGATGAAGGCCGGCGGACCGTCGATCTTGACCGAACGTTCGAAGGAATAGGCGACGTCTTCCGCGGTGATCGGGTTGCCGGAGGCGAATTTCAGACCGGACTTGATCTTGAACGTGTAGGTCAGGCCGTCGTCCGAAACGGTCCAGCTTTCGGCAAGGTCCGGCTTGACCTTGGAGGTGTCGGCAATGTCGAGACGAACGAGGCGGTCGTAGCTGTTGCCGTTGATTTCACCGGCCGAAAATTCGAAGGCCTGGCCCGGATCGAGCGTGATGATGTCGTCGAAGGCGAGGCCGATGACGAGCGTATCCTTCGGCGTGACTGCGAAGGCCTGCGGTGCGGCAGCCATCATGACCGCCAGCGCAGCACCCGTCGTCAGCAGACGGATTCGTCCCTTGAATGAATGAAGCATAGTCTGTCTTCCCCTTTGGTTCTTTGGACCAGTTCTTGGAACTCCGGGGAAAACCGACCTTATTCGTGCCAGGCCTTCCCCAAAACTCTGAGCCAGTTTTCCCGGCATAGCTTTATTAGCTCTGCTTCACCGTATCCCGCGTTTTTGAGCGCCGCAACCAGATTTTGATTTCCTGCAGCATCATGAATTTCTTCCGGAATCGACGCCCCGTCGAAATCCGAACCAAGCGCCACGCAGTCGATCCCCATACGCTCCACCATGTAATCGACATGGCGCACCATGTCGGAAAGCGGCGTCGAGACATTGTCGCGACCGTCGGCACGCAGCATGGTCACGGCATAGTTCAGGCCGACCAGACCATTGCCTTCCTTGATGGCATCCATCTGCTTGTCGGTGAGGTTGCGGGCGACCGGCGTCAGCGCATGCGCGTTGGAATGGCTGGCGATCAAAGGCTGGTCGGAGGCCTTCGCGGCATCCCAGAAACCCTTCTCGGTGATATGCGCCAGATCGATCAGGATGCCGAGCCTGTTGCAGGCCTTGATTAGCTCGAAACCGGCGTCTGTCAGACCCGGACCGGTATCCGGCGACATCGGATAAGCGAAGGGCACGCCATGGCCGAAAATGTTGTGGCGGCTCCAGACCGGGCCGAGCGAGCGCAGGCCGGCGGCATAAAACACTTCAAGATTGTCGAGATCGGGATCGAGCGCCTCGCAGCCTTCCATATGCATGACGGCGGCGAAAATGCCGTCGTCCATTGCTCTGCGGATTTCAGCGGTGGAGCGGCAGAGCCGCCATGCACCGGCCTGGTCGAGGCGCAGCGCAATCGACGCCTTTTCAAGCGCGATGGTCAGCGACGGAAGATGGTCGAGCGGCGTGGACAGCGGCGTGACATAATGGCCGTCCGCATCCGGCTCCTTCAGCACCAGTTCGCCGGAAGGAATGTAGATGGCGCAAAGGCCACCGGCGAGACCGCCCTTCCTGGCACGAGGGCCGTCGATATGGCCGCTCGTGATGCCGTCCCTGAACTCGGCGATCGGGTCGCTGCCCGATTTCGCATTCCGCCAGAGCCGCAGAAGCACGTCGTTATGGCCGTCGAACACCAATTCCATGAACCTATTCCCGATTTTATGATTGTTCCCGAGGTGAGTTATCCAGCGATCCTAGCCAGCCGAACGACTGTTGCAAGGCTCAAATTGCCCCACCCCGTCTCTAGGCCGTCCAGGCGCCCTCGCCGGCCTTCTTCAGCATCGGCGTCCTGAATACGCCGGCAACACGCGACCGCCATTGCGGACCGAAGGCATCGAGCTTTCCATGCCAGCGTTCCGACTGCAGCATGGCCGCTCCGATAACGACCGGCTCGATATCGAGCGAGGCCATCAGTGTCAGGCCGGAAACGATCGAGGTGCCTGAGGAGATAACGTCATCCACCAGCGCGACGCGCTTATCCTTGATCAGCGGCAGCATGCGGGGATCGACGTAAAGCCGTTTCTGCTGTTCCGGCGTAGTGATCGAAGAGAGCGGTACGGAAAGCGTCTCGTCGTACCAGAATTTCTTGGAGGTCCCGAGTGGGACATATCGGGCAAAACCCAGCGAGCGGGCAACCGCCGCAGCCAGTGTCAGCCCGAGTGTCGGCAGGCCGACGATGACTTCCGGTCGATAGGCCGCAAGCTTCGGCGCCAGATCGGCAGCCAGCGCATCCTGCACGTCGAAACTCGCCTGGTTGATGATCAGCGAGGCCAGCGCATGTTCGCCATCCGCCAATGGACGGATCGGCAATCTTATCTGGCTGCCGTCATCAAGGCTGGCGGGGTAGAAGCCGGAAAACGGCCCTACCCGATCGAACGTGCCGGACGGATGGACTTCCTGCCAGAAATCATGCGGCTGCATTGGTTTTCCTATTCGAGAACTTCCAAGATAGGAGATTCCAATACCGTGCCCTTGGCGACATCCGCAATGCCGCGATCGGTCTGATGCGGGCCGGGATTGCAGGCGAGCGTCGCGCCGAAACAGGCTTTGAAGATCAGGTAAGGCGGCTGCCAGTCGGCAACCTTGTCCATCGCGGCGCGGATCTTGCGGAAGCCGTCGGCCACCTCGTCCATCGGCGCTTCGGAGACGAGGCCCGAAAGCGGCAGCGGCAGAAGCTCCACCACCTTGCCGCCGATCGCTACGGCCATGCCGCCGCCGGCCTCGATCACCGCATTGGCGGCCGCGGCCATATCGGCCGGATCCGAACCAAAGACGGTGAGGTTGTGGCTGTCATGGGCAAGCGTGGTGGCGAAAGCACCCTTCCACGTGCCCCAGCTGGTCAGGAACCCAAGACGGGTGCGGCTGTCGGCGCGGCCGTGGCGGTGGGTCACGGCGATCAGCGTCGCGCCCTCCGGGGGTACCACAAAACCGTCAACGACATCCGCATCCGTCTGCCCCCAACGCGTGAAACGCGGGCGATCGATGGTCGCGAGGCGAACTTTTTTGCCTTCCGAACGCAGCTTGAAATCCTCCGCCGAAAGCGGCTTCAGCTTGACGGAATTTTCCAGCACGCACGGATCGGTCTTGACGAGCTCAACCACCATCTTGCCCTCGCGGGCAATCGGCGTGCCGCTGGCGATCACCTGCCGCGCGCGGAAATCCTTCAGGTCCTCGAAGAGGATGATATCGGCGCGGCGGCCGGCAGCGATCAGGCCGAGATCGGCGCGGCCGATGCGCACGGACGCATTCAGCGTTGCCGCCTGCAGCGCCCATTCGGGCTTCAGGCCATAACGCACCAGCCGGCGTACCACGTCGTCCAGCCCGCCGCCCTGGACCAGATCGTCCGGAAAGACGTCGTCGGTGCAGAGCGTCACCGTCTGTGGCAGGTGGCCGAGCGTGTTCAGCGCCTCGACGAATTCCGGCAGGAGATGATCATGCGAACCGCGCAGCTCGATCGTCAGGCCGGCGCGCAGCTTCGCCATGAAGTCCTCGGCGGACACCAGTTCGTGGTCGGAGGTGATACCGGCCGCCATGAAGGCTGCGAGATCCGGGCCGGTCAGGCTGCGGGCATGGCCGCAAACCAGCTTTTCGGAGACCAGCGCCGCCTGGACGATGCCGCTGATGCGCGGTTCCCGGTCGATCACACCGCGCATGTTCATGACCTCGGCGAGACCGCCGATCTTTGGCCAGAACAGCATCTCCTCGACTTCGGTCGGGCCGAAATCGGCGCCCGCGACTTCGAGACCCGGCGCCGACGGCACGCAGGACGGCGCCAGCACGACGGCGCGCAACGGCAGCGGCTTCACCGCTTCCAGCGCCCAGGACACACCTTCCGTGCCATGCACGTTGCCGAATTCATGCGGGTCCCAGACGATCGTCGTGACACCGCGCGGCAGAACCGCACCGGCATAAGTCGCCGGCGTCACCATCGAGCTTTCGACATGCATATGCGTGTCGATCAGGCCGGGCGAGATGAACGTGCCGGTCGCATCGATGATCTCGGCCGCATCCGAACGGCTGCCGGCCTCATGCACGCTGGCAATGACCGGACCGACAAGGCCGATATCGGCCGCGCGCAGCTCGCCAGTGACGACATCCACCAGCGTGCCACCCGTGATCAGAATGTCGAACGGCCCGTCACCCCGCGCGGCAACGACCACCCGGTCGCGGAAGGAGGGTTCGGTGAATTCCTGTACCGTTGAGATAATATTCTTCACCAGCTCGCCTCCGCACGCAATGTCTCGAGAATGATGGCTTTCGCCTTGTCGACGTCGATCTCGGCGCCGTAAGCGGCATTAAATTCGACACGGCCGGGCCGCACCTCGACCACCGTGCGCCCGCGCGTCAGCCCGCCGGAAAGCTCGATGTCGATACGCGCCTCGCGCCAGGTCACATGGTCGGGATAGGCAAAGGCCACCGCCGCAACGGCATCGTAAAGTGCCATGGCCGGACGACCGCGGCTTGTGGCGATCGCAACGAAACCGGCCAAAAGGTCCGCCACCAGTTCGGCATTGCGACCGCCAGCCTCGCGCACCGGAACCACGTCTTCCGGTGAACAAAGAACCTTGCGGCAGAGATCCAGATCGATCATCCGGAACGGGATGTTGTGAGCCAGCACGATGGCCAGCGCTTCCGGGTCGGCAAAGGCGTTGAATTCCGCCGACGCGGTGTGATTGCCGGCCGTCAGCCCGCCGCCCATCCAGGTGAGATCGGTAATCTTCGCAACCAGATCCGGCCGCGCCAAAGCGACCGCCGCGATATTGGTGAGCGGCCCGAGCGCCAGGATGCGTCGCTCGCCTTCGCTCTTTTCAAGCCAGGCGCACAGCGCTTCAAACGCATCCTCGTTAAATGTGTCGGGCGCTTCCGGAAGCGCCTTGCCGACGGTCGGAATGCCCGTATCGCCAAGCACATTGGTCGCCGTCTGCAGCTGGCCGAGCACCGGCACTTCGCGACCGACATGGATGGGAAACGGCCAGACGAAAGCAGCGGCGGCACTCGCCGCGTTGCGGCGCACATTGGCGAGCGGCGCATTGCCGAAGGAAAGCGACATGCCGTCGATCGTCAGCCCCGCATGCGCCGCGACCATGATCGCGGCGATGTCGTCGAAGCCCATATCTGTATCGATCCAGATGCCCATGTCAGCCGCTCCTTACGCAAACCGAGCCAGCGGCGCGGCTTTTTCGGCCGGCAGATCGAAGACAAGTTCGGCACCCAGCGCATATGCCGGCTGGCTCGCCTCGACTTCGGCCTTGATGGGACCAATCGGCGTATCCAGCAGATATTCGCGGCTGTCGCCGGCAAAGGATGTGCCGCGCACAGTACCTCGGAAAGGACCAATTCCCAGAGTTACCATACGCGGCCGCCAGGCCAGACCCGCCGCTGAAGGGGGCTGGCTGGAAAGATTGATGAGGCCGCCGCTCGTCTTGAGCTTCCCGTTTTCCAGCGGGAAAATATTCTCGAAGCCGACGAAATCGGCGACGAAGGACGAGGTCGGGCGATTGTAGATATCCTCCGGCGAGCCGATCTGCTCGATCTTGCCGGACTTCATGACGACGATGCGGTCGGCCAGCGCCAAGGCCTCCGCCTGGTCGTGGGTGACGAAGATCATCGTCACGCCGGTCTCCTTCTGGACGCGCTGCAGCTCGGTGCGCATTTCCAGACGAAGGCGGGCATCGAGGTTGGACAGCGGCTCGTCAAGCAACAGAACCTTCGGCTCCATGACCATGGAACGGGCGAGCGCCACGCGCTGCTGCTGACCGCCGGAAAGTTCTGCCGGGCGACGATTGGCGAAATTCGACAAGCCCACCGACTTCAAGCCCGACTGTACTTTGGCATCGAGTTCTTGCCCACGCATGCCCTTCAGCTTCAGGCCGAAAGCGACGTTTTCGTAGACGGAAAGATGCGGGAACAACGCATAGGACTGGAAGACCAGACCGACGGCCCGCTTGTTGGCCGGAACGCGGGTAATATCGGAGCCATCCAGCCGCACGCGGCCGGACTTGACCGGCATCAGCCCCGCGATGGCCCGCATCGTCGTGGTCTTGCCGCAACCGGATGGGCCGAGCAGCGCGATCAGCTCGCCCTTGCGGATATCGAGATCGAGATCCGGCACGGCGGGACTGTCGCCATAGGTCAGCGTCAGCTTTTGAAGGGAGAGATAAGACGCATCAGACATAGCGGGAGAATCCAAGGAAACGTTCGGCGGCGAACACGATGCCGATGGACATCAGGGCGAGCAGCGAGGAGAGCGCGGCGACGGAAGGATCGAAGACGATTTCCATATAAGCGATCATGTCGATCGGCATGGTGCGCACGCCCGGACCGGAAAGAAACAGCGACACCGGCACCTGGTTGAACGAGGTGACGAAGCCGAGAATGAAGGCGGAAAGAATGCCGCCGCGAATGTTCGGCATCACCACCCGGAAGAATGCGCCGAGCCGCGAGGAGCCCAGCAGAACCGCCGCCTCTTCAATGTCGGAGCGCAGGTTCTCAAGACTGGCGGATACGACCCGCACCGC
This sequence comes from Neorhizobium populisoli, assembly GCF_019430945.1. Lineage (GTDB taxonomy): Bacteria > Pseudomonadota > Alphaproteobacteria > Rhizobiales > Rhizobiaceae > Neorhizobium > Neorhizobium populisoli. Next base: position 516,116 of record NZ_JAHYCB010000003.1, read on the forward strand.
ATAGGGCAGGATCAGCGCCGTATGCGCCATGAACAGCGCCAGCGTGATGCCGATCTGGAAGGGCACGACGATGTAGCGCAGCAGCGCCAGGCCGACGATGATGCCCGGCACGATGATCGGTGCCGAGACGATTGTGCGGACGATTTCCGCCCCCGGCAGCTTGTAGCGCGACAGCGCGTAGGAGGCTGGAATACCGAGCACCAGCGCCGCCAGCGTGCCGCCGATCGCCAGGAACATCGACATGCCGAAGGACGCGCGGAAGCTTTCGACCGTGAAGACCTTGGCGATCCAGCGCAGCGAAAAACCCTGCGGCGGGAAGGCCAGCGTCTCGCCGGCCGAGAACGATGCCGCGACGATGATGAGGAACGGCCCGATCAGGAAGGCGATCACCAGGAACAGGACGAGCGGAATGAAGAGGCTGCGTGCGACGGTCATGCTGCGGCCCTCCGCTGCTTGTTGCGGGCCGTGGCGACGCGCTTCAGGAGGATATTCGCGGCAAAGCTCATGACGATCAGGATGAAGGCGATGACGCTCGCCGCGACGAAATTGTTGGAGACGGAAACCTGCTGGTACATCAGCGTTTCCAGCATCAGCACCTTGGAACCGCCGAGGATTGCCGGCGTGATATAAGCGGTGAGACAGCCGGTGAAGACCAGCGTTCCGCCGACGACCAGACCTTCCTTGGTGAGCGGCAGGATGACCTTCCAGAACACCTGGAACCAGTTGGCGCCGAGCACCCGCGCCGCCGGCACAGCATCCTTCGGCATGTTTTCAAGCGCCGAGATCAGCGAGATGATCATCAGCGGCAGAAAAAGCTGCAGCAGGCCGATGAAGATCGCCGTTTCGGAGAAGAGAATGCGCAGCGGTACGTCGCTGATGCCCAGCGCCTGGAACGCCTGATTGACGATGCCGGTACGGCCGAGAATGACGATCCACGCATAGGTGCGCGCCACCGGCGAAATCATCAGCGGCAGCACGACCAGGCCCGTCACCTTGCCCTTCATGCCGGGTTCCAGATTGACGATCGCGAACGCCGCCGCATATCCGATCACCGCCGAGACGACCGTCACCAGCGCGCCGAGCTTCAGCGTGCGCAGGAAGACCGCCTGGTTCAGCGGGCTGGAGAAGAAGTCAATGTAAGCGGAAATCGTCCAGCCGCCGGCCGGGTTGCGGAAACCGTCGGAGAGCAGGATCACCACCGGCACAAGAAACACCGCCGCCGCGAAGATCGCAGCAGGCAGCGCAAGTGCAAGCGCTTCGGCCCTGTTTTGGAACATTGGTGGTGGTCTCCGGTGACAATCCTCTTCCGCCTGAAATTCGGGCGAAAGGTGTAGTTACATTTTCAGCGTTGGCGGGTGCCAGCCCCCCTCTGCCCTGCCGGGCATCTCCCCCTCAGGTGGGGAGATTGGCTGGGCGCGCCGACATTATCCAATCGTGAACATTGAGAACTGCGAGACCTTGCCGCGGGTCGATCTCCCCCCTTGAGGGGGAGATGCCCGGCAGGGCAGAGGGGGGTGACGTGCGTCAGCACGTGGAGCCCGCCCTTCCCGCAATTCAAGCGTCGCCCTTACTGCCCCACCTTCTCATTCCAGCTCTTCACCCACCCAGCCCGCTGATCGAGCGCGGTGGCCGAAGGAATGAGCTTCAGGCTCTTCGCCGTCTCTTCCCCGTAGGTCAGATTGTTGGCGATCTCGTCGGAAACTTTGACGTCCTTGTTGGCCGGGCTGTCGACGAACTTTTCGGCAAGCGCCTTCTGGATGTCGGTGGAAAGCCAGAAATCCATGAACTGCAGCGCGAGTTCGGACTTCTTGCCGCCCTTCGGCATGATCATCACGTTCATACCGCCCGTCTGACCTTCCTTGGGCGTTGCCCAGGCGACCGGCAGGCCGAGCTTGGTGAAAGGAGCCCAGGTGAAGCGGCCGATCGGCGCTGCCCAGATCTCTTCCTGCTTCATCAACTGCACCAGCTGCGACGACTTCTCATAGAAGGTGACGATCTCGTCCTTCTTTCCGCCAACGGCTTCGATGGCGGCCTTGAGGTCCGGCGTATCCTTGCCGAGTGCCTGGCCGAGCATGTAGAGCGCCGGCGGGCCTTGGTTGGTGGTGACATTCGGCCAGGCGATGTGGCTGGCATATTCCGGCTTCAAAAGATCGGCCCAGGACTCGATCTTCATCTTGTCGGAACGATAGGCGATCGAGGTGGCGTAGAAAGTGTAACCGACGCTCATGCCGTCCTTGTTCGGATCCTTGGCGACGTCGTAAAGCTTGTTGAAATTGGCAAGCTTCGAGGTATCGATCTTGTCGATCAGTCCGGCGCGCGAGGCGGCCAGCGCATCGGCCATGGAAACGACGGCCATGTCGATGACCGGGTTTGCCTTGTTGGCTTCCATCTTGGCCAGCCGCTCGACGCTGTTGCCGGTTTCGACGACCAGCTTGCAGCCGCAGATCTTCTCAAAGGGATCGTAGACGAGCTGCTTGTATTCGTCCTGCGCCAGCGCATAGACGGAAATCGTCAGCGTCTTTTCCTGGGCGAATGCCTGTGCGGCACCCATGGTGAGCATCAGGGCGGTGCCCGATGCGAGAATGGCTTTTTGCATGGTGGCGTTCATGATCTGAAGTTCTCCTGCTGTCGGTTTATTGGTCTGTCGTTTTATTCTGGGCATGCGATTTTAAAGGTGCGCCAGTGGATTGCCGGACGATCAGTTGCATCGGCACGCGATCTGTCTCGGAAACCACATGGCCGGCAGCTTCCGGCTCGGCTTCTCCATCCGGCTCGATGACGCGGATCAGAGCGGCGATCGCTAGGTCGGCGATTGTTCCCATGTCCATCCGCACCGTCGTCAGCGCCGGCGTCACGACCGATGACCAGATCAGGTCGTCGAAACCGGTGACGCTGACCATTTCCGGCACGCTGATGCCGCCGCGCTGCAATTCCGTCAGCGCCCTGAGCGCGGAAAGATCGGAAAGCGCGGCAAAGGCGGTAAAACCTTCCGCCGCCTTTGCCGAAAGACCCAGCGGACAGCCAGCGCCGGAAACCGCCTCGACCTTCTCGATCCACAGCACTTCGCATTCCGCCTCGTTGCCGAGACCGGCTTTCAGCCCGCCAATGCGATCATTCTGCACGTTGGAATTGGGATTGCCGCCGACCAGCAGAACCTTGCGATGGCCGAGCGAGGCGAGGTGTCGGCCCATCTGCGACCCGCCGTCCCAATGGTCGGCAGCAACCGTATTGCCCGGTGTTGAGGGCGTGTCGATCACCGCGACCGGACAGCCGACATCGGCGATGCGCGTACCGCGCCGGGGAACGATGACCATGCCATCGATGCCGCGTTCCAGAAGCCGGTTGATGGCTTCGGTCTGGGTGGCGATATCGCCGCGGGAGTCGGCGATCAACACGCCGTAACCGGCATTGGCTGCGGCGTTTTCGATCGCCTGGGCGATCTGCGGGAAGAGCGGATTGGCGATATCCGGCAGGACCATGCCGAGAACCCCGGTGCGACCCGTGCGTAGCGCCCGAGCCGTCAGGCTCGGCACATAACCGAGTTCCGCCGCCTTTGCCCGGATGCGCTCGATCAGTTCCGGCGATACCCTGCCCTTGCCCGAAAGCGCGTTCGATACCGTCGCCGCCGACACCCCGAGGGCAGCCGCGATCGCGCTCATATTCGGTCCGGAACGGGGAATGGCCATGGGCAGCCCTGCTTAATCGTTTAAGCAAAATACTTTGAACACGTGTCCTTGTCGAGTCGTTTGTGAAGCTCGCGTGACATATCCCCATTCGATGCCTTGACTTGCCGCAACCGAACAGATGGAAATCTCTCCAAAAGCAGGAGGGGTTTTCATGCAGAATGATGAAATTACGGGGCTTTCCGCCACGGCACTGTCGGAAGCTATCCATGATGGACGCGCCTCGAGCGTCGCCGTGATGCAAGCCTATCTCGACCGGATTGAGCGCTTCAACCCCGCCATCAACGCCATCGTCAGCCTGCGTGACACCGAATCCCTTCTGGCTGAAGCCGCCGCCTGCGATACCGAACTCGCCGCCGGCACCTCGCGAGGCTGGATGCAAGGCATGCCGATCGCCATCAAGGATCTTTGCGAGGTAAAGGGCATCCGGTGCACCTACGGCTCGCCGATCTTCGCCGATTTCGTGCCGGAAAAGGACGAGCTGATGGTCGAGCGCATTCGCGCGGCGGGCGCCATCATCATCGGCAAGACCAATACGCCGGAACAGGGGCTCGGCTCGCAGAGCTATAATCCGGTCCACGGCACCACGAAAAACCCCTACGACCTGACCAAGACTGTTGGCGGCTCCAGCGGTGGCGCGGCCGCTGCCCTCTCCGCCCATCTCCTGCCGATCGCCGATGGTAGCGACATGATGGGGTCACTGCGCAATCCCGCCGCCTTCAACAATGTCGTCGGCTTTCGCCCGAGCTACGGCCGTATCCCGGTATCATTGAAGCTGGAACTCTTCATGGGCCAGCTTTCCACCCTCGGGCCGATGGGCCGCACCGTGCGCGACACCGCCGCTTTGCTCGCCACCCAGGCCGGCTACGACCCACGTGACCCGCATTCGCTGGCAACGGAAGACCTGACGCCCGATGAAAACCGCGATTTCGCAGGCGCCCGCATCGCCTGGCTTGGCGATCTCGGCGGCTACCTGCCCTATGAGCCCGGCGTGCTGGATCTCTGCCGCTCCACCATGCCCGTCTTCGAAAAGCTCGGCTGCACGGTGGATGAGATCGTTCCGGACTACGACATGGCGGATGTCTGGCGCTCCTGGACGACGCTGCGAAGCTGGCTGACCGCCAACAGCCAGCGCGACAATTACGACGACCCGACCCGGCACGCTTTGCTGAAGCCGGAAATGATCTGGGAAATTGAACGCGGCCTCGACATGACCGGCCGCGAGGTGCATTTCGCCTCGAAACGCCGCAGCGCCTGGTATCAGTATCTGCTGACAGTCTTTGGCCGGTACGACTACCTGATCCTGCCATCGGCGCAGGTCTTCCCCTTCGACGCGACGACCCATTGGCCGAAAGAGGTCGGTGGCCGTACGATGGACACCTATCATCGCTGGATGGAGGTGGTGATCCCCGCCTCGATGGCCGGCCTGCCGGTGGCGGCAATGCCGGCGGGATTTGGGACGAATGGGTTGCCGAACGGTATCCAGATCATCGGACGGCCGCGAGCAGACAAGGCGGTGCTGGAACTGGCGCTGGCTTATGAGGCGGCGACGGATTGGCTGGGAGTGCGGCCTACGCTTTAGGCGGCATCGGAGCAATTAGCGGAAATCTCTCTGTCATCCTTGTCCTGTAAGGCGGAAGCGCTTTGCAACGGAACGCCAAGGCTTCCATCGATCGAACGAGAGTAGAAATGGGCGTCAGAAACTATCTGATCGAAGGCGTGTCCGGCACCGGAAAGACGTCCGTCGCCACCGAACTGCAACGCCGCGGATACCACGTCCTCCATGGAGATCGTGACCTGGCCTATCGGGGCGATCCGCAGACTGGCGAACGGCTGGAAGGTTCCGCGCAGGATGCACTGGATGTAGCCTTCATACACAGGCACCATATCTGGGACGTCGATCAGGTGAAGTCTCTGATGGCCGATCGAAGCCGGTCAATCACGTTCTTCTGCGGCGGATCGCGGAACTTCCATCATTTCATCGACTTTTTCGACGAAGTCTTCGTTCTCGATGTTGATCTGGATACGCTGAAGGCGCGGCTCACCAACCGTCCAGAGGACGAGTTCGGCGGAAGGCCTGTCGAACAGGAGCTGATCATCCGGCTTCACACGACGAAGGAAGACATTCCCGCAAACGCCACGGTGATAGACGCCACGGCGCCGCTCGTCTCCGTTGTCGACGACATTCTCAGAAGATGCGGAGAAGCAGACCGAGACTAGACCTCAGGGTCTACCACCCCACAACCTCTTCCCCATACCGCCCGACCTCTTCCAGCAACCATGTCCGGAAGGCAACCACGGGCCGAAAGCTCGCCTTGCTCACCGGCGCCACCGCGTAATACGCACTCGGGCTACGCACCTGATGCGGAAACGCTTCGACAAGCTGCCCGCTCGCCAGTTCGGAATCGATCAGGAACAGCGGCATCAATGCCACGCCCAGCCCTGCGATACAGGCTTGCGCCACGCTGCCGAATTGTTCGAACCGCATGCCCTGCGCCGGCGTTCCCGCCACCCCGAGGCTTTCGAACCAGTGTGTCCATGCCCCCGGCCGCGACGCCATATGCAGGAGCGGCATGCGCAACAGATCTTCGCCTTTCCCGATCGGATGGGTGTTGAGAAAAGCCGGCGAAGCGACCGGCGCCACCATTTCCTCCATCAGGAAGGTGCATTCCGCCCCCGGCCAGTCCGGCCCCTTTTCACCCATAGGCCCGACATGGATTGCCATGTCGATCCCGTCGCGGTCGAAATCGAACATGCCGATCCGCGTCGCGAAATTGAGTGTAATCTCCGGATGCCGGGCAACGAATTGCGGGATGCGCGGCATCAGCCAGCGGGTGCCGAAGGTCGGCAGGATGGCAAGGTTCAGCTGGTCGCTATGCCGTTTGGTCATGACGGCGAGCGAAGCGGAGCGGATCTGCGCCAGTGCCGTGGCCACCGCCTTGGCATAGTCCTCGCCTGCGGCCGTCAACAGAACCCCACGGCTGGTCCGGTCGAAAAGCGCAATGCCCAATTGCTCCTCGAGCCCGGAAACCTGCCGGCTGATCGCTCCTTGCGTCAGTGAAAGCTCTTCGGCCGCCGCCGAAAAGCTGCCAAGCCGGGCGACGGAATCGAAGGCGGCAAGCGCCGACGTGGAGGGGAGCAGTTTTCGCGAAAGGCTGACCATGCCCTATTACTATAGATCATGGCCGATTGAGTAAACGGTGCTTGCTCTTGAGACGCTCGTGGAGATAATTCCTTCAACCTTGAAACTTGGAGACAGACCCATGGCCTTTTCCTGGAGTGACCCCTTCCTGCTGGACGACCAGCTCTCCGAAGACGAGCGGATGATCCGTGACTCGGCAGCAAGCTTCGCCAAGTCCGAACTTCTGCCGCGCGTCCAGGAAGCCTATCTCGACGAGACCACCGACAAGGGCCTGTTCAAGCTGATGGGCCAGACCGGCCTGCTCGGCGTGACGCTGCCGGAAGAATACGGCGCAGCCAACGCCTCCTACGTCGCCTATGGCCTCGTCGCCCGCGAAATCGAGCGTATCGACTCGGGCTACCGTTCGATGATGAGCGTCCAGTCCTCGCTGGTCATCTACCCGATCTTTGCCTACGGCTCCGACGAACAGAAGAAGAAGTACCTGCCAGGCCTCGTCTCGGGCGACCTGATCGGCTGTTTCGGCCTGACCGAGCCGGATGCCGGTTCCGATCCGGGCGGCATGAAGACCCGCGCCGAAAAGATCGAGGGCGGTTATCGCCTGCGCGGTTCCAAGATGTGGATTTCCAACGCGCCGATCGCCGACGTCTTCGTCGTCTGGGCGAAGTCGGAAGCCCATAACAACGAGATCCGCGGCTTCGTGCTCGAAAAGGGCATGAAGGGCCTGTCTGCCCCGAAGATCGGCGGCAAGCTGTCGCTGCGCGCCTCGATCACCGGCGAAATCGTCATGGACAGTGTCGAAGTCGGTGAAGACGCGATCCTGCCCAACGTCTCGGGCCTCAAGGGTCCGTTCGGCTGCCTCAACCGCGCCCGCTACGGCATTTCCTGGGGCGTGATGGGTGCCGCCGAAGACTGCTGGTTCCGCGCCCGCCAGTATGGCCTCGACCGCAAGCAGTTCGGCAAGCCGCTCGCCGGCATGCAGCTTTACCAGAAGAAGCTCGCCGACATGCAGACGGAAATCACCCTCGGCCTGCAGGGTTCGCTTCGCGTCGGCCAGCTGATGGACCAGCACAAGATGGCCCCTGAAATGATCTCGATCATCAAGCGCAACAACTGCGGCAAGGCGCTCGATATCGCCCGCCAGGCACGCGACATGCACGGCGGCAACGGCATCCAGATCGAATACCATGTCATGCGCCATTCGCAGAACCTGGAAACGGTCAACACCTACGAAGGCACGCACGACGTCCACGCGCTGATCCTAGGCCGCGCCCAGACGGGTATTCAGGCGTTTTTCTGAGCCAAAGACTTATAAATCATCGACAGCAGAAGCCCGGCCGCGCCAGCGCGACCGGGCTTTTTTTTAATTGTCCGCCTTCAACGCCGCACTAGCCAAAAATGTGAATGTGTCACCCCACTCCAGATAATAGAGCTTGTTTCGATCGTTTCCAAGATCGACCCATTCATCAAGCACGGAGGACCATGCATTTGACGTGATGTTTGTTCGGCCCAGGTAGTAAGCGAGCTTCTTGCGATGAACCTGTGACGACCCAAAATGCATCACGTCCACAAGAAGATTTTTCAAAAGCGCAGAATTCATAGATAATCCTCATTTTTTTCGCAAAACTCAATTTACGGAAAGAAACTAAATTTTCTACAAAAATCTGCATTTTCCAAAAAAAATCACATTAAAAGCGTAGCTCCGGTGCAGACGCTAATCTGATCTTTTGTGCTTGTCAGCGCTGCGATTGCCCCAGCGCGCTTTCTCGATAACAGCGACATCACCCTTCTTCATTCCAGCATGATCCATGAGGTGCGCCTTGCGCTTTCAACAAATCGGCCCAGCCGCTTCCAGCGCGCCGGGCCGATTTATTTCCATGTAACGATTGCTGGTTCAGGCGTTCGCACCCAACATGCCGAGAAGCTCATCCAGCTGCCCGAACTGCTCGGGCATCGCGCCTTCCATGCCGGCGCAGGATTCGTCGCACGCTTCCTTGGAAGGATAGAGCTCATTCAGCACCAGCAACGTCTTGCCGTCCTTTTCCTCAAAGGTGACCGTGGTGACGGAGCCGTTTTCGCTTTCGTCATTGGTCCAGACGAGACGCGAAGGCGGCGATACTTCGAGATATTTCCCGAAGAAGGTCATGGAGTTTTCGACATCCTGTCCGAACGTGACGCTGTAGCCGCCGCCGGTGCGGATATCCATCTCGCAGGCGAGAAGCGGCACGCCGCTGGATTTCGGCGCCCACCACAGCATGAACAATTCCGGCTTGGTCCACGCATCGAAAACGAGGCGAACCGGAGCATCGAAGCTGCGCGTCACGGCAAGTTCGCGCTCGGATTTCCGTTCGACCGCCGTGTGGCCGTCACTCATTTTATCCATCGATTTTCTCCTTAACCGCGGCGAGCCGCTTCGATCGTCGCGACGTCGATCTTCTGCATCTTCATCATCGCGGCGAAGGCTCGTTTCGCCTCATCACCGCCGGCCGCCATCGCTTCCGTCAGCACGCGCGGCGTGATCTGCCAGGAGACGCCCCACTTGTCCTTGCACCAGCCGCATTCGCTTTCCTGGCCACCATTGCCGACGATAGCGTTCCAGTAGCGGTCGGTCTCTTCCTGGTCTTCGGTCGAGATCTGGAAGGAGAACGCTTCGTTGTGCTTGAAGACCGGGCCGCCGTTCAGGCCGATGCAGGCGACGCCCGCAACCGTGAATTCCACGACGAGCACATCGCCCTGCTTGCCATCCGGATAGTCGCCCGGCGCATGGGTGATCTTGCCGACCGCGCTGTCCGGAAAAGTCTTGGCGTAAAAGCGGGCGGCTTCTTCGGCGTCCTTGTCGTACCATACGCAGATCGTGTTCTTTGCCATTTCATCACTCCCTTTTGAAAGCTTGCCGAACGGCCGTTGATCACGACCATGCCTTAAAGACGCAGGCACTTTCAGCGATCCGACACCCATCTGAAAAAAATCTCAAATAGCCTCACACCGCACGCCGTTTTTCGTCATTGGCGAAATTTCCGCCTTCGGTGTATCAGTGGCGTGCAACATGCTGGAATAAGAAGGTCGAATCCCAAAATGCACGCCATGGAACAGACGGCGGAAGACGCCGGTGGCGGTTTCAACGTCGGCGAGCGGCTCCGACTGGTGCGGCAAAGTCATGGACTTTCCCAGCGGGCGCTGGCGATGAAGGCCGGCGTCACCCACTCGCTGGTTTCGCTGATCGAAAAGAACAAGGTCAGCCCCTCGGTCGCCTCGCTGAAGAAGATCCTGGAAGCGATCAACTATCCGCTGACCGATTTCTTCGCGCTGACCCTGCCGCCGGTCGACCAGATTTTCTACCGCGCCGACGAACTGACGCCGCTTTCCACCGGCGCGCTGACGCTGCTGCAGGTGGGTGACGCGAAATCCCACAGCATCCAGGTGTTTCACGAGTTCTACGAGCCCGGCGCCGATACCGGCGAGACCATGCTGAGCCACGAGGCGGAAGAAGGTGGCGTAGTGGTCGCCGGCGAGCTGGAACTGACCGTCGGCAACCAGACGCGCATCCTGAAGAAAGGCGATGCGTTCCTGTTCGACAGCCGCCAGCCGCATCGTTATCGCAATGTCGGCACCGAGCGCTGCGAAGTCGTCAGCGCCGTCACCCCGCCTTATCTGTAACATCGCTTTAATGCAAAAAATTCGCATTAAAGCCTGTCTTCGCCGTTGATTACCCACGGCGGATATCCTAACTCAAGGGCCGGAATTCTCCGCGCATCTGCCGGCGGCTCCAGAAGGCTTCCACAACGCTCTTCGGCCCGCCCTTCGCGATTTTCAAACCGAAAGTGGATCCCATGCAGACCTATCCCGACGTCAAACTTCTCATCAACGGCGAATGGCGCGATGCCATCGGCGGCGAGACCCTTCCGGTCATCGACCCGGCAACCGAAGAGGTGATCGGCAAGATCGCCCACGCCCGCAAGGCGGACCTCGACTTCGCACTGGAAGCCGCTGAAAAGGGCTTCAAGGTCTGGCGCGACACCTCGCCGCTCGACCGCTCCAAGCTGATGCGCAAGGCCGCGGACGTCATGCGTTCGCGTGTCGACCAGATCGCCTACATGATGACCCGCGAACAGGGCAAGCCGCTTGCCCAGTCGAAGATCGAGATCATGAACGCGGCCGATACGATCGACTGGTTCGCCGAAGAGGCCCGCCGCACCTACGGCCAGATCATCCCGTCCCGTTTCTCCGGCGTTTCGCAGATGGCGATCAAGCTGCCGGTCGGCCCGGTTGCCGCCTTCACCCCGTGGAACTTCCCGATCAACCAGGTCGTCCGCAAGCTCTCCGCAGCAATTTCGACCGGCTGCTCGATCATCGTCAAGGCACCGGAAGAAACCCCGGCCTCGCCCGCTGAACTGATCCGCGCCTTCGTCGATGCCGGCATTCCGGCAGGCGTCGTCAACCTTGTTTACGGCACGCCGGCTGAAATCTCCGAATACCTGATCGCCCATCCGGTCATCCGCAAGATCTCGTTCACCGGCTCCACCCCGGTCGGCAAGCATCTGGCGGCGCTCGCCGGCAAATATATGAAGCGCGCCACGATGGAACTCGGCGGCCATGCCCCGGCGATCATCTTCAACGATGCCGACCTTGAAAAGGCGATCGAAGTCACCTCGCTGGCCAAGTTCCGCAATGCCGGCCAGGTCTGCGTCGCGCCGACCCGCTTCCTCGTGCAGGATGGCATCGCCGACAAGTTCATGGACGGTTTCGTCAAGGCCGCTCAGGCACTCAAGGTCGGCAACGGCCTCGAAGACGGCATCACCATGGGCCCGCTCGCCAACGATCGCCGCATCCCTGCCATGGAAGAGATGATCCATGATGCGGTTTCGCAGGGCGCCGAATTGAAGACCGGCGGCAAGCGCATCGGCAACAAGGGTTACTTCTTCGAGCCGACGATCCTCGCCGACGTCCCGACCTCGGCCAAGATGATGAACGACGAGCCCTTCGGCCCGCTCGCCATCGTCAACCGCTTCTCGACCTATGAAGACGCGATCGAAGAAGCCAATCGCCTGCCCTTCGGCCTCGCCTCCTACGCTTTCACCGGCTCGGTCAAGACCGCGCACCTGCTCAGCCGCAATCTCGAAGCCGGCATGCTGACGATCAATCACAACGGCCTCGCCCTTCCGGAAGTGCCGTTCGGAGGCATCAAGGACTCGGGCTACGGCACGGAAGGCGGCTCGGAAGCCACCGAAGCCTATCTGGAAACCCGCTTCGTTTCGCAGATGAGCTGATTGAGTTCGCGTAAATTGCCCCTCATCCGCCCTGCCGGGCACCTTCTCCCCGTTTTGACGGGGAGAAGGAAATATGCCGCACTCGCTTGCCATCTCACGGCGTTGCATGTGGCACGTCCCCTCTCCCCGCAAGCAGGGAGAGGGTTTGGGTGAGGGGCAATTTTGAAATTGATAGAAATTGAAAACCGGCCCGGCGCTCTGCCTTGGCCGGTTTTCTTTTACGCTTGCCGATCCAATCCGAGTCGAATACCAAAAACAAAACATGAACAATTGGATCGCATCATGGCCGAAGCGGAAGCAGCACCTCTCCTGAAGGAAATCTTCAACCGCGACCGGCTCCGCCATTTCGCAACCGAGACCGCTTCCATCCATCCGGCTTTCGATCAAGAGCGTTTCCTGTCACTCGCCTCCGAAGGTCTGGATAGCCTCAGCATCATGCAGCGCCTCCGCCAGATCGCGGTCGCTTTCCACGCCGTGCTGCCGGGCGGTTTCGAAAAGAATATCGAAATTCTGCGGGCGCTCGCGCCACGCATCAATCACGGTTTCGCCTCCATCACCCTTCCGGAATATGTGGCGCTTTACGGCCACGATCATTTCGACCTGTCGATGGAAGCACTGGCCTTCTTCACCCGCTTCGGCTCTTCGGAATTCGCCATCCGGCATTTCCTGCTGAAGGATCAGGCGCGGACGCTCGACGTCATGCAGCGCTGGTCGAAGGACGAGAACGAACATGTGCGCCGGCTCTCCAGCGAAGGCTGTCGCCCGCGCCTGCCCTGGTCGTTTCAGCTCAAGTCTCTGATTGCCGATCCGTCGCCAGTCGCAGCGATCCTCGAAAACCTGAAGAGCGATCCGAGCCTCTATGTGCGTAAATCCGTCGCCAACCATCTGAACGACATCACCAAGGACCACCCGGCCTGGGTGTTCGACAAGATCGCCGACTGGGACCAAGATGATCCGCGTACCGCCTGGATCATGAAACAGGCGCTCCGCACCCTGATCAAGAAAGGCGACACCCGCGCGCTGCATCTCTTCGGCGCCGGCCACAAGGCCGAGGTGAAGATCGAGGATTTTTCGGTGACGCCGTCAGCGCTGAGACTTGGCGGCGCGGTGAAGATTGCAGCCAGGCTTACTTCGACAGCGTCAGCGCCGCAAAAGCTGCTGATCGACTATGCGGTCCACTACGTGAAGAAGGCCGGTGGCACGTCGAAGAAGGTTTTCAAGTGGAAGGAGATCACGCTGGCGCCGGGTGCAACGGCGGAGCTTGCGATCAGCCGGGCGATCCGCGATTTCACGACGCGTGTGCATTATGCCGGGCGGCATGAGGTGGAGCTGTTTGTCAATGGCGAAGTGCTGGGGACGAGCGGGTTTGAGCTGACCACGGTTTAATCGGGACGGGAGCGGCGCCACAAACTCCATCTTCCCCCTTGCGGAAGAAGAATGGAGCCCGCGGCACCATCTCAAACCCCTACTTCCGCTTATCAAACCCACCCTTGCCGCCGAACTTCTTCGGGCCGCCGGCGCCACCCGGCTTCTTCTTGAACGGCCGGTCGCCCGCGTCCTTGCTGAACGGCTTGTCGCCACTCTTCTTGTAAGGCTTTGCCGACGTCTCCGCCCCCCGGCTGTCGGCGCGAGCCGGCTTGCCCTTGCCGAAATCGCTTTTCGGCTTGGCATCGCCCCAGACCTCGTCATCCATACGACGCTCGTCTCTCACCTTCTCGCCAGCCGGCTTGCTCTTCGACTGCCATTCCTTGCGTGGGCCGTTCTCGGCGGGTTTGCCGGCAAAAGGCCGATCACCTGTAGGCCGATCACCTGCTGGCCTGTCGCCGACGGGTTTATCGCGGAACGGCTTGTCCTTGCGCGGGCCATCCTTGAACGACTTTTCCTTCCAGGGCTTGTCGAGACGCGGGCCTTCGCGGCGCGGATAACCTTCTTCCGGCGCTTCGCGGGAGAACTTGGTGAAATCCGGCACGCCCTCGAGACGCGTCACGCGGATGCCGCGCTCCATCATGCCGTCCTTGCCGAGCTTGCCCATGAAGCGCTCGACATGACCAGCCGCGATCTCCACGAAGGTCTCGTCCTGCTGCATCTTGATCGCGCCGATCTCGTTCTTGGTGATATCGCCGCTGCGGCAGATGGTGGGGATCAGCCAGCGAGGCTCGGCGCGCTGCTTGCGGCCGACCGAGAGCGAGAACCACACGGCCGCACCGAAATCGCCGCGCGGCGTCAGCGGCCGCGAGACCGGATCGCCGGCATTGGCACCGCCTTCGCGGGGCTTGCGCGCACCATCGAGCGAAACTTCGACGATATCTTCCGGCGCGGAATTCTTGCCGCGATAAAGCGACACGAAGGCGGTTGCGAGCTTGGTCGCGTCGAAACGCTCGATGAGCTTTCCGATCAGCGCCTGTTCGTCCTCGTCCTTGGCTGCCTCTTCGAAGATCGGATCGGCGAACAGCCGCTCCTCGTCTCTGGCGACGACTTCGTCAGCCGAAGGCGGACGCGCCCAGGTGGGTTCGATCTGCGCGCCCATCAGCAGGCGCTCGGCCTTGCGGCGCTGGTTTACCGGAACGATCAGTGCGCTGACGCCCTTGCGGCCGGCACGACCCGTGCGGCCCGAACGGTGCAACAGCGTTTCCGAATTGGTCGGCAGGTCGGCATGGATGACGAGTTCGAGGCCGGGCAGGTCGATGCCGCGGGCGGCGACATCGGTCGCGATGCAGACTCGGGCGCGGCCATCGCGCATCGCCTGCAGCGCATGGGTGCGCTCGTTCTGGGTCAGTTCGCCGGACAAAGCCACGACGGAGAAATTGCGGTTGGAAAGCCGCGCATGCAGATGGTTGACGGCAGCACGCGTCGAGCAAAACACGATCGCGTTCGGCGCCTCATAGTAGCGCAGCACGTTGACGATCGCATGTTCGCGATCATGCGCTGTGACGAGCAGCGCCCGCTGCTCGATGTCCACATGCTGCTTCTGTTCGGCCTGGGTGCTGATCCGCACCGCATCACGCTGGTAGCTCTTTGCAAGCTTGGCGATCGCTGCCGGCACGGTAGCCGAAAACATCAGCGTGCGACGGTCGTCCGGCGCAGACTCGAGAATGAATTCGAGGTCTTCGCGAAAACCGAGATCGAGCATCTCGTCGGCTTCGTCGAGAACGGCAACCTTCAGCTCGGAAACATCCAGCGCATTGCGGCGGATGTGGTCGCAGATACGGCCGGGCGTGCCAACGACGATATGTGCGCCGCGCTCCAGTGCCCGACGCTCGTTGCGGATATCCATGCCGCCGATGCAGGCGGTGATGATCGCGCCGGCTTCGGCATAAAGCCAGTCCAGCTCGCGCTTCACTTGCATGGCAAGCTCGCGGGTCGGGGCGATGACGAGTGCGAGCGGCGCTTCGGCGCGGCCGAACCGGTCCTTGCCGTCGAGCAGCGTCGGCGCCATGGCGAGACCGAAGGCGACCGTCTTGCCGGAGCCTGTCTGGGCCGACACCAGCGCATCGGCGGTAACGAGCGCCGGGTCGAGCATCGCCAGCTGTACCGGGGTCAGCGTCTCGTAACCGCGCTTTTCCAACGCCTGTGCGATCGCCGGAACGGCGCCGTTGTAATCAGTCATCTACCTGTCTTTCGGATTTGCATGCGCATAAGCGCCAAGGCTGCAACGATCGCAGCCGAACGTTTGCGCCGTCCGTATAGGGTTGAGGGGCAAAAGTCAAAGGATGAGGTGGTATGCGCGGGGCGCATGTCGCGCTTTGCAGGGCAACGACGCGGTAGAAACGAGAGGGTGCGGCAAACTCCCTTCTTCCCCTTTGCGGGGAAGATGTCGCCAGAGGCGACAGATGGGGGTGGTGCCACAAGCCCGACGTAGAATGTGCTGAACCACCCCCATCTGTCAGCTCCGCTGACTGCCGGGGTTGAGCCACGGGTCTCAACCCGCTCTTCGAGCCCCCGCAAGGGGGGAAGAAGGGAGCCAGCGGCAAGACACTCTCAAACAGCAAACACCTTCGCCCGCCGCAGGGTCACGAACCCACCATCGCCAGCCTTCACACTCCGCTCCGGCTCGACATCGAGCTCGAGATGCTCGCCGGTCTCCGCCGTCGCCAGCACGCGCCGGCCATCCGGACGGTCCAGCACGCGGGTGATGCTGGCCGGGATACCCGGCCCCTGCAGCGCCCAGTCGAGATCGGCGGGGCGCGCATAAAGCTCGGCCTTGCCATCCGGCAAACCGGAAACCGCAATCGCCGCACCGCTGGCATAGGCCTTGCCGTCACGCACTTCCGCGGCGATCACATTCGCATCGCCCAGGAACTTCATCACGAAGGCCGACTTCGGATCGCGGCACACCTCTTCCGGCGTGCCTTGCTGAACGATCTGGCCGTCCTTCAGGATCACCACCCGGTCCGCGAGGTCCAGCGCCTCTTCCTGGTCGTGCGTCACGAAGATCGTCGTGATGCCGAGTTCCGAATGGATTTCGCGCAGCCAGCGGCGCAGGTCGCGACGAACATTGGCGTCGAGCGCCCCGAACGGCTCGTCGAGCAGCAGAACCTTTGGGTCGACGGCAAGCGCACGAGCAAGCGCCACACGCTGCCGCTGGCCGCCGGAAATCTGCGCCGGGAAACGGTCGCCGAGGCCTTCGAGCCGTACCAGCCGCAGAAGCTCGGTGACCCTAGCTTCGATCGCTGCCTTCTCGCGCTTCACCTTGGAGACCTTCATGCCGAAGGCGATGTTCTCCGCCACCGTCATATGCGGGAACAGCGCGTAATGCTGGAAGACGAAACCGACGCCGCGATCACGCACCGGAATATCCGTCGCGTCCTGGGTGTCGAAATGGATCGAGCCGCTATCGGAATATTCCAGCCCCGCCACCATGCGCAGGATCGTCGTCTTGCCGGAACCGGACGGGCCGAGCAGCGCGACAAGCTCGCCGCTTTCGATTTCTAGCGACACGTCTTTGACGGCGCGAAAAGTCTCGAAGGTTTTGATGACGTGGTCGAGGCGGATTTTCATGATGCATTCTCCGCGGAATTGGCAGCAGGCTGGACGCGACCGGCGCCCTGCTTTTCAAGGGCAACCTTGGCAATGATGGTGAAGACGGCGATCAACGCCAGAATAGAGGCCGAGGCAAACGCCCCCGCCGCCTGATAATCGTGATAAAGCAGTTCGATATGCAGCGGCAGCGTATTGGTCTGGCCGCGGATATTGCCCGAGACGACCGAGACCGCGCCGAACTCGCCCATGACGCGGGCGTTGCACAGTACGACGCCGTAAAGCAACGCCCATTTGACGTTCGGCAGCGTCACCGAAAAGAACGTCCGCCAGCCGGATGCGCCGAGCGAGGTCGCCGCTTCTTCCAGATCGCGCCCCTGCGCCTGCATCAGCGGGATCAGTTCGCGTGCTACAAACGGCGCGGTGACGAACATCGAGGCGAGGATGACGCCGGGGATCGCGAACAGGATTTTGATGTCCCAGGCATCCAGCATTTCACCGAACAGGCCCTGCAGGCCGTAGACGAACAGATAGGCCACACCGGCGACGATCGGCGAGACCGAGAAGGGTATCTCGATCACCACCAGCAGAAACCGTTTGCCCCAGAAATCGAACTTGGTGATCGACCATGCCGCCGCGACGCCGAAGGCAGTATTGATCGGCACGGCAATCAGCGCCGCCAACACGGTGAGCATGATGGCATGCCGCGTATCCGGATGCAGGATCGTATCGCGATAGACCGCCCAGCCCTTGGAAAATGCCTCGACACCGATGACGACGAGCGGCGCGACAATGATCAGCGCCACGAGGATCAGCACGATGCCGATCAGCGCCCGGCGGAAAAGCGGCTGATCGCCGACGCGCGGCGGTTTACGGCGGGAAGAGATGGCGCTCATGAAATTATCCCTTCACCGTATAACGCAGCGCCCGCGCCTGCAGCCAGTTGGTGACCCCCAGCATGACGAAGGCGGTCAATAGCAGCACGGAGGCGATCGCGGCAGCAGCCGGATAATCGTATTCCTCAAGGCGGATGAAGATCAGCAGTGCCGTGATTTCCGTCGACATGGGCTTGTTGCCGGCAATGAAGATGATCGCGCCAAACTCACCCAGGCAGCGGGCAAACGACAGCGACACGCCGGCCAGCAGTGCCGGCGTCAACAAGGGCAGGATGACCTTGCGGAAAATCGCCCAGTCCGAACCGCCGAGCGATTGCGCCGCTTCTTCCAGCGCCGGATCGAGATCTTCCAACACCGGCTGCACAGTGCGCACAATGAACGGCAGCGAGGTGAAGCACATGGCGATCATGATGCCGAGAGGCGTATAGGCAACCGTGATGCCGAGATTGCCCAGCACAGAACCGAACCAGCCATTGGCGGAAAACAGCGCCGTCAGCGAAATACCGGCCACCGCCGTCGGCAGCGCAAACGGCAGGTCGACCATGGCATCCACCAGCCGCCAGCCGGGAAACCGGTAGCGCACCAGAACCCAGGCAAGCGCCAGACCGAAGAACAGGTTGAAGACCGTCGCCCCCAGCGCCGCCAGCACGGTTACCCGATAGCTCGCCAGCGCGCGTGCCGAAGAGACGATCCGCCAGTAATCTTCCGGGCCGAGGCTCGCCGCCTTGAGAATGAGCGCGACGATCGGCAACACGACGATCAGGCCGACATAAAACAACGTCACACCCAGGGACAGGCGTAATCCGGGCAGGATATTGCGTCTCAAGCGGTCAGTTCCTCGTTCCATAGCAAAACCCGGCGGATGAAAACCCGCCGGGTGAGATCAAATGCGACGTCAGATTGCCGATTAGCGGCTGCCGTACAGCTTGTCGAGAGTGCCGCCCGAAGCAAAATGCTCCTTTTGCACCTTGTCCCATCCGCCAAACGTGTCTTCAACCTTCACGAGGCGGATGGTCGGGAACTCGGACTTGAACTCGCCGGCCACCTTTTCATTGTTGACGCGGTGACCGAACTGGGCGGCGATGCGCTGGCCTTCTTCGGTGTAGAGGAAGTCGAGATAGGCCTTGGAGAGGGCTTCCGTGCCATGCTTCTTCGCAACCTTATCAACGACCGCGACCGGGAATTCGGCGAGCAGGCTGACCGACGGAATAACGCTCGTCACCTTGTCGGCACCATATTGCTTGACGATGCCGCGGGTCTCCGCCTCGAAGGTGATCAGCACATCGCCCTGGCCACGCTCGACAAAGGTCGTGGTGGAGGCGCGGCCGCCGGTATCGAAGACCGGAACGTTGTTGAAGATCTTGGTGATGTAAGCCTCGATCTTCTCGGCATCGTCCTTGTAGGCTTCCTTGGCCCAGGCATAGGCTGCGAGATAGGTATAACGGGCATTGCCGGAGGTCTTCGGGTTCGGGAAGACGGCATGCACATCGTCACGCGCCAGATCGCCCCAGTCCTTGATGTTCTTCGGATTGCCGGCGCGCACCAGGAAGGACGGGAAGGAATAGAAGGGCGAGGCATTGTTGGCAAAAGCCTTCGTCCAGTCCTTCGAAACGAAACCCTGCTTGGCGAGGAAATCGATATCCGTCGACTGGTTGAAGGTGACGACATCAGCCTCCAGCCCTTCGACGATCGAGCGCGCCTGCTTCGACGTGCCGGCATGCGACTGATCTATGGTGACGCCAGGGTTCTTCTTGATGAAAGCCTCGTTCTCGGCCACGAAAAGCTCACGCGACACGTCGTAGGACGCATTCAGTAGCTTCTGTTCCGCAGACAGCGCCGGCTGCGCAGCCAGGACGGCGAAATACGCTACGGCCAGAGCGGTGAGGACGAGAAAGCGAGTCATGCAAGTCTCCGGGTGTTCGAATATGACGTGAAGTCTACCGGGAGACGATACAAGCCGCGAGAAACCGCGAACTTCGCCGAGTATAGCAATTAGAAATTTCGCCCAATTTCCGCCATGATTGGCGGCGTTTTTGCCAGCGACGTCTGTGAACGACAGACGCGCTACACGCGATCTCAGCCCTTCGCTCGCGCCATCTCGGCGCGCATCCAGCTTGAATCGCCCCAGGTCGAGAGCCAGATCATCAGATCGGTGAGCGAAGCAATCGCCGGCAGAAGCAGCTTGTGACCAAGGCCGCGCCTCGTTTGGTTTTGCTCGGCTTCGCGCAGATGCGCCAGCTCCTCGTCCTGGATCGACGCGATAAGACTGTGAAGTTCCGGGTCTCTGGCGTGGAGAAACGCCAGTTGATCCTCCAGATGCCGGTGAACGGTGCTCTCGACGGCTTCCGTGCAGATCCACACCATGTTGCGGCCGCCGAGCGCTGTCAGGAAGCCGAGCACGAAACCACCGAGGCTCCAGAAGGCCATCACGCGGCAGGGCTTGGCCTGCCTGGCTGGCATCGCCTCGCGAAACAGGCGGCAATGCTCGATCTCATCTTCCCGCATATGCGACAGCGCCGGCACGATGTCCGGAAACAGCCGGCGGGCCATCCAGATCTGCGCGCCATAGATACGGATCGCACCAAATTCGCCGGCATGATTGACCTTGAGGATACGGCGCACCGTTATCGCCGGATCGCGCTCCGTGGCGCCGTTTGCCGGATTGACCATCCTCACCTCATCATCCGCCGCGCTTTTCGATCATCAACCCTCGAAGACACCGGATCAGCCTTCAACCGCATGCGCCGGGCGGGGACGTTTTGCGTGTCCAAAAAATCGAATCCGCTTACCGCACCATGACTTACACATTTCGCCTCACCAATTTTATCCCCACCCTGGCGGCCTGCTCCATACTTGGCGCGTCATCGGATGGGAACCGGGTTCGCGAACCGGCGTCCTCCAGGTTCAAGGACTTAGGTTCCGATGATGGCTGCGGAAGTGATCGAACGAGTTCGTCCATGCTCTCAAGATCATCGAAACGGTCGGGGCAGGCAGATCATATCCAACTCCAACCCCTTACACACTGCCTGCCCCTTTCCCAACCATGCCGATGTCTTCGGTGTGGGCCGGATGCGTTGGTGGAAACGCTTCGGCCGGGCTGGCAGACCTGCGGGTCTCTTTCGGCGCCGGAGCACTCTTCACGAAATAGAGACACGATAAGCTCGAAATAACCATTCCAGAACTGACAGAAGTAAATCTATCTTAAGATGCAAAAACTAGTTTGCTCGCATGAGCAAGCTCCAGTTATCCGTCGTCGCACCTTGCTATAATGAAGAAGCGGTTCTGGAAGAGTTTTCCGGCCGCATGTCGCGCGCCTGCGCGGCGGTCACGGACCAGTACGAGATCGTGCTGGTGGACGACGGTTCTTCGGACAGCACGTGGTCGATCATCGAAAAACTGTCGGACAGCGACCCCCATATCGTCGGCGTTCAGATGTTCCGCAATCACGGCCAGCAGCTCGCCGTCACCGCCGGGCTTTCCCTGACCCGCGGCGAACGTGTGTTGCTGATCGACGCTGACCTGCAGGACCCCCCCGAACTGCTTCCCGCGATGGTCAAGGTTCTGGATCAGGGATCCGACGTGGTTTACGGCAAGCGTATAGAGCGGGCTGGAGAATCGCCGATCAAGCTTTTCACATCCTCCCTGTTCTACCGGCTGCTCAACCGGCTTTCGTCGGTGCCGATCCCGCAGGACACGGGTGATTTCAGGCTGATGTCGCGGCACGTGGTGGATATCCTCAACCAGATGCCGGAACAGCACCGTTTCATCCGCGGCATGATCAGCTGGATCGGCGGACGGCAGACAGCCTTTCCCTATGCGCGCGACGCCCGCTTTGCCGGCACGACAAAATATTCGTTGCGCAAGCTGGCATCGCTGGCGATCGACGCGCTGACGAGCTTTTCCACAAAGCCGTTGCGCATCGCGGTTTGGCTCGGCCTCCTGTCTTCGGCTTTCGCCTTCGCCATCCTCGCCTTTGCGCTGACCCAATGGGTTCGTGGGCATTCGGTACCCGGCTGGGCAAGTTCGGTGGTTTCGACATCCTTTTTCGCCGGCACGCAGCTCTTCGTCATGGGCGTCTTCGGTGAATATCTTGGGCGCCTCGTCCAGGAAGTCAGACGACGCCCGCTGTTCATGATCGGCCAGATCCGTCGCCAGGAAACCAAGGCCGACATTTCCGGCGATATCCAGAGCCTGCAGAAAGTCGTCGAAAACTATCCGGCCCCCAGTAAGCGGACATCGCGAAAGGGGGCAAGATGACGGCCGCATCCGAAATGACGGAGACCGAACCGGCAACCGGCGGCAGAGCCGCGGTTTCATCCAGTCGGAGCGTCGCTTTCTGCATCGTCCTGGCCTCGCTCGCCTCGCTGATCCCGGTTCTATCGGTGCGTTTTCCACCGATGACCGACTATGCCAGCCACTATGTACGCCTGTGGTTGATGACTGGCGCGATCGAAAACCCGCAACTTTCCGCTTTTTACGCGGTCGACTGGAACGTCGCCTGGACGAATATCGCCATCGATCTGATCGCGGTCGCACTCGGCAATATAGCATCGATGAATTTCATCGGCCCGTTCGTTATGGCGCTCGGCCTGCTGATGGCGCCGATCGGCGTCACGTTGCTGAACCGCAGGCTTTTCGGCGGGTTTCACTGGTGGCAGCTGCTGTGCTTCATCCTGGCGTGGAATTCGGTCTATCTGTTCGGTTTTCTGAGCTATTCGATCAGCCTCGGCCTGGCATTGATATTCGCCTATGTCGACGACTGTCTGAAGGATAGGGGCAAGGCTCTTTTGTTCGGGATACGCGCGCTCTGCGCGGCCATCATGCTGGTTGCCCATCCGTTCGGTCTGCTTTTCTATACGGCGCTGCTGGCGGCGCTACAGTTCGGGCCTTCCTGGGCGCCGCTGCGCGAGCGCAAGGCGTTCTTTGCCGCGACCGGCCGCGTCCTCATCGCGGTCGCTCCCGTTTTCGTTCCGCTGATCGCCCTTCTGCTTTTTGGCCCGCCATTGCCCGGCGAAGACAATGGTGCGTCGATCCTTGAGAGCATGCGCTGGTTTAACCCGTCGCCGCTGCGATCATTGATGCTGCTTTTCACCTATTTCCGAACCTACGACTTCAGGTTGGATATCGTCTACGTCCTCCTGTTGTTCGTCATTGTTCGGGAAACGGCCCGGCGTGGCATGCTGCAGGTCCATTGGGGCCTGATCCTCGTCGCCATCGTTACCGGCCTTCTCTCCACGATCATGCCGACGCAGGCGTTCGATACCGGCAGTATCGACAATCGCCTCCCCTGCATGATGGCGCTCGCTGCCGTCGTGGGCGTACGGCCGAATGTGGCCGGCCGGCTGCAATCCGCCGTTTTGCCTTTGGTTTTACTAGTGGTCGCCTCGCGAATCGCCTTCGTCGAATATGTCTGGGTGGCTCGATCTGCCGATGTCAGGTCGGTCGAAAACGTGCTCCAGCACGTGCCGCCGGGTTCGGCCGTCCTGCCGCTGCAGCACGATATCATTGCCGACAACATGCTGGCTGCCCCGGTGGGGCGCAATGTCGGCGGCATCTACAAGAGCTACCTGCATTACCCGGCTCTGGCGATCCTGGAACGGCAGGCCTTCATGCCCTATCTTTTTACAGGAGCCGGCAAACAGCCTCTGCGGGTCAAGGAGCCTTGGAAGGATATCTCGGTGCCGGAAGGCATGCCTGTTCCCGTCCATATGCTGAATGATGAGATCTACGAGATCGCACCCTATATGCGGGACTGGAACAACCGCTTCGATTATATATTGGTGATGAACGCAGACATGCCCAATCCGGGCGGGCCGATGCCGGCAGTCTCAAACGTGCATCTCATCGCCGATCAGGGCTTTGCGCAGCTCTACAAGATCGATCACGCGCAGCCATCAAAGCCGTAAGAGCCTTCAACCTCCGGCCTTTTCCCGCAACATATGGATGATCGCCGAAAAATCGTCGCCGCCATGCCCGGCCTTTTCGAACTCTTCGTAAAGTGATGCCGCATGCGCGCCGAGCGGCGTTGCGGCACCCGACTGCTTCGAGGCTTCCTGCGACAACGTCAGGTCCTTCAGCATCAGCGCCGCCGCAAAACCGGGCTTGTAGTCGTTATTGGCCGGCGAAGTCGGCACCGGGCCGGGCACCGGGCAATAGGTGGTGAGCGACCAGCACTGGCCCGACGACGTGGAGGCGACATCAAACAGCGCCTGATGCGAAAGGCCGAGTTTTTCTGCAAGCCCGAACGCCTCGCAGACGCCGATCATCGAAATGCCCAGGATCATGTTGTTGCAGATCTTCGCGGCCTGCCCCGCGCCGGCGGCACCGCAATGAACGATCTTCTTGCCCATGGCCTCGAGGATCGGCCTGCCCAGCGCGAAGGCCTTTTCCGAGCCGCCGACCATGAAGGTCAGCGTGCCGGCTGCGGCCCCGCCGGTGCCGCCGGAAACCGGCGCATCGAGCGAGATGCAGTTCATCACCTCGGCAAGCTTGTGGGCATTGCGGGCGCTTTCCACATCGATCGTCGAGCAGTCTATGACCAGCGTATCTTCGGCCAGCAGCGTGGTAAGGTCGCGCCAGACCGCGATCACATGCTGACCCTTCGGCAGCATGGTGATGACGCATTCGGCATCCCGTACCGCATCCGATAACGCGGAAGTACCTCGGACACCGGCCTCTACGGCAACCTTCACCGAAGCTTCCGAGAGGTCGAAACCGGAAACCTGATGCCCCGCCTTCACCAGATTGGCGGCCATCGGCCCGCCCATATTGCCGAGGCCCACGAATGCAATCCTGGTCATGTCTTCCTCCTGTAGGCGAGTGGGAACCGCTCGTCCTTTTCTTATTCTTAAAGCCTGTGATCCGGAAACAGAACTGGATGTTTTACTGCCAGATAAGGTTCGAGATCGGCATCGCGAACCTCCTCAAGCCGCGCCGGCCGCCATTGCGGATTGCGGTCCTTGTCGATGATCGCCGCTCGTACACCTTCGTAGAAATCATGATTGCGCAGGATTTCGGAGCCGGCGGTGAATTCCCTTTCCAGGCATTCGACAAGGCTCGAACTCTGCCGCCCGAGCCTCAGCATTTTCAGCGCCAGCTTGAGGCTGGTCGGCGAACGTTTCGAGATGATCTCCAGCGTCTTCGCCGCGAACTCACCTTCTTCTCTGGCCAACGCAGCGACAATTTCCTCGACCGTATCGAAGCCGAAAGCGCGGTCGATGACCTCGCGATGCTCCACGAACTGGCCGCCTTCCGGCACCACGGCAAACCGCTCGATCACCGCCCTCACCTGCTCGTCGGAGGCGCCACCCTTCAGCTCACCAAGCGCCTCGGTCAGCGCCCCGAGCCGGTCGGACGGAACGTTGACGTCCGCGAGATTGGCATAGATCGCATCCGCCGCGCCGATAATCTCGCCGGTCAGGCCCATCCAGGTGCCGATCTCGCCGGGCGCCCGCGGCAAAAGCCAGGTCGCGCCGACGTCCGGCACATAACCAATGCCTGTTTCCGGCATGGCAAGCCGCGTCCGCTCAGTGACGATCCGATGCTTGCCATGCGAGGCGATACCGACACCGCCGCCCATAACGATCCCGTCCATCAGCGCCACATAGGGCTTTTCGTAGCGGGAAATCATGTAGTTGACGGGAAACTCCTCCCGCCAGAAACGGGTGACTTCCGGATCTTTGGTCTTGCCCGCCTCATGGATGACCCGGATGTCGCCGCCGGCACAAAGCCCGCGATCACCCTCGCCTTTCAGGATGACGCAGGAAATTGCCGGATCGCCAGCAAACCGCTCCATCGCATCCCGCATTACCCGCACCATGGGAAGGTTGAGGCTATTCAGTGCCTTCGGCCGGTTGAGCCGGATGATGGCGGCCGAGCCGATGCGGTCGAGGAGGATTTCGTCGGTTTGGGTTATGGGATTGACCATTCTCGTTCTTTCATATCAAGCTGCCCCTCACCCTAACCCTCTCCCCGTTCTGACGGGGAGAGGGGACGTGCCCCACGCCACCTTTGAGAGGGACGGATAGTTCGCCACGAGTGTCCTTCTCCCCGCCAAAACGGGGAGAAGGTGCCGGCAGGCGGATGAGGGGCAAACTCCCTTTCCTACCGATTATCCGCCAAGATCATCTCCGCCGCTTTTTCCGCAATCATGATTGTCGGCGAGTTCGTATTGCCCGAGGTAATATTGGGCATGATCGAGGCATCGGCGATACGCAATTTGCCAAGCGCCCGCATTTTCAGCCGAATATCGACGACACTGTCCGGATCTGCGCCCATGCGGGCCGTGCCGACCGGATGGAAAATCGTCGTGCCGATATCGCCCGCCGCCTTCTCCAGGTCGGCTTCGGTCTCGTAGCTCGGCCCCGGCTTGTATTCCTCCGGATTGTAGCGCGCAAAGGCCGGCCTCTTGACGATCTCGCGGGTGATGCGGATCGATTTCACCGCCACATCCCGATCTCCGGGCGTCGAGAGATAGTTCGGATGAATGCCCGGCTGGGCGGCGAAATCCGGGCTTTTCAGATGCACCGAACCACGGCTTTCCGGCCGCAGGTTGCACACACTCGCCGTCATCGCCGGGAAGGAGTGCACCGGCTCGCCGAACCGGTCGAGCGATACCGGCTGGACGTGATATTCCAGGTCCGGCGTTTCCTTGTCCGGCCCGGATTTGGTGAAAATTCCGAGTTGGCTCGGCGCCATCGACATCGGCCCCGAACGCTTCAGCGCATATTCGAGCCCGATCGCCGCCTTGCCGAGAAGGCTCGACGCCTTTTCGTTTAGGGTCGGCACGCCGGTCACCTTGTAGACCATCCGAAGCTGTAGGTGGTCCTGCAGGTTCTCGCCGACGCCCCTCACTTCCTTGACCACCTCGACGCCGGCATTGGAAAGCACGTCGCCGCGGCCCACACCGGAAAGCTCGAGGACATGCGGCGTGCCGATCGCACCGGCGCTGAGCACGGTTTCTTTCCGCGCGAAAGCCTTCTTGGCGACCCCATCGTGCTGGAACTCGACGCCCTGCACCTCACCGTTGTCGATGATCAGCCGGCGCACATGCGCCTTGGTGAGCACAGTGAGATTGCCGCGCTTCATCGCCGGCTTCAGGAACCCCTTGGACGCATTCCAGCGGATGCCGGCGCGCTGGTTGACGTCGAAATAGCTGGAGCCCTCGTTATTGCCGCGGTTGAAATCGTCGACGATAGGGATACCCGCCTCTTCCGCCGCCTTCTGGAAACTTTCGAGCACCGCCCAGCGCAGACGTTGCTTTTCGACACGCCATTCGCCGCCGACCGAATGCATATCGTCGGCACCCTTGTAGAAATCCTGGCTCTTCTTGAAGATTGGCAGCACATCGTCCCAGCCCCAGCCGGTGCAACCCATCTGCCGCCACATGTCATAGTCGTAGGCCTGGCCGCGCATGTAGATCATGCCGTTGATCGACGAGCAGCCGCCGAGGATCTTTCCGCGCGGATAGGAGAGCGACCGGCCGTTCAGGCCCTCTTCCTTTTCGGTGGTGAAGCACCAGTCGGTGCGCGGGTTGTTGATGCAATAGAGATAGCCGACGGGAATATGCACCCAGTGATAATTGTCGTTGCCGCCCGCTTCGAGAACCAGCACCCGATTGCCCGGGTCTTTCGAAAGCCGATTGGCCAACACACAGCCGGCGCTGCCTGCGCCGATGATAATATAATCAAAATTTTCCATGTCAGCTTGTTTGTCCCGTATTCTCCAGCCACCCCGTAGCTGCCCCTCATCCGCCTGCCGGCACCTTCTCCCCGTTAAAACGGGGAGAAGGACCTGTGGCCAGAACCTTCCCCTTCACCAATAACGTCGCAGTAGGGCACGTCCCCTCGCCCCGCGAGCGGGGAGAGGGTGAGGGTGAGGGGCAAATTTGATATTCACCTCCTGTGCTCGAAACCGAGCTTCCGGCCGAGCCGGGAGGCGTAGAATTCTCCGATCAGGCCGCGCCGGAAGACCAGCACGCAGACCATGAACACGATGCCGGTGACGATCGTTACCGGGAATTGCGATGTCGCCAGATAGTTCTGCAGCGTCACCACGAGGCCGGCGCCGAAGATCGGGCCGATCAGCGTGCCGATGCCGCCGAGCAGCGTCATCAGGATCACTTCGCCGGACATCTGCCAGGCGACATCCGTCAACGTCGCAAACTGGAAGACCAGCGCCTTGGTGCCACCCGCCAGCCCCGCCAGCGCCGCAGACATGACGAAAGCGCCGAGCTTGTAACGGGCGACCGAATAACCGAGCGAAATGGCGCGCTGTTCGTTTTCGCGGATCGATTTGAGGATCATGCCGAAGGGCGAGTTGATGAACCGCCAGATGATCACCATGCCGATCAGGAACACCGCCAGCACGAAATAATACATGTTGGTCGAGCTGTTGAGATCGATAAAGCCGAAGAGATGGCCGCGCGGCACGGACTGGATGCCGTCCTCGCCATGAGTAAACTTCGCCTGCAGGCAGAAGAAGAAGAACATCTGCGACAAAGCGAGCGTGATCATCGCGAAATAGATGCCCTGCCGGCGGATCGCCACATAACCCATGACGAGCCCGAGCAAGGCCGCGCCGACGACGCCGACCAGAATGCCGAGTTCCGGCGAAAAGCCCCATTCCTTCACCACATGCGCGGTGAAATAGGCAGCCCCACCGAAGAAGGTCGCGTGGCCGAAAGACAGCAACCCGGTATAACCCAGCAGCAGATTGAAGGCGCAGGCGAAGAGCGCGAAGCACAGAAGCTTCATGATGAAGATCGGATAGAAGAAGGCCGGCGCGACGATCAGCAGGACAAGCCCGATGATCAGGAAGGCCGCATAGGTCTTCGAGGCGCTGGCCGAACGTTCGGTGCGGGCTGTTGCAGAGGTGCCGTGGGTCATCTCGCTCATCCTACGCATCCCTTCCGAAAAGGCCGGCCGGCCGGATCAGAAGCACGATCGCCATGATCACGAAGATGACGATGCTGGAGGCTTCCGGATAAAACACCTTGGTCAGCCCTTCCGCGATGCCGAGCATATAGCCGGTGACGATGGCGCCCATGATCGAGCCCATGCCGCCCACCACGACCACTGCGAAAACGACGATGATGATGTTCGACCCCATCAGCGGCGAGACCTGGTAGACGGGCGCCGCCAGCACGCCGGCAAAGGCGGCAAGCCCGGCACCGATGGCATAGGTCAGTGTCAGAAGCAGCGGCACGTTGACACCGAATACCTGCACCAGCGTCGCGTTTTCCGTCGCGGCGCGCAGATACGAGCCGAGCTTGGTCTTTTCGATCAACAGCCAGGTGCCGATACAGGCGATGAGCGACACCACGACCACCCACCCGCGATAGATCGGCAGGAACATGAAGCCGAGGTTCGTCCCGCCCGCCAGCTGCGGCGGTACGGCATAAGGCTGGCCGGATGAGCCGTAGAGATAGCGGAACGTCCCCTCGATCGTCAGCGCCAGGCCGAAGGTGAAGAGCAGGCCGTAAAGCGGATCTAGCTTATAAAGCCGCGACAGCATGGTGCGCTCGATCACCGCTCCGAACAGGCCGACGACGATCGGGCCGAGGATGAGTGCGAACCAGTAATTGATGCCGAGGTAGTCGAGCATCAACATCGCGGCAAAGGCGCCGAGCATGTACTGCGCGCCATGGGCGAAGTTGATGACGCGGAGCAGGCCGAAGATGACCGCGAGGCCGAGCGAAAGCAGCGCGTAGAAGGAGCCGTTAATCAGGCCGATCAGCAGCTGGCCGAGGAAGGCCTGCAGCGGGATGCCGAAGATCATGGTCATGGGCGGCTCCACTTGGAAATTGGGAGAGGAGCGGTGCGGCACCCCCCCTTCTCCCCCCTTGCGGGGGAGATGTCGCCAGAGGCGACAGAGGGGGGTGGTGCCACGAACCCGACGGTCGAATGTGCTGAACCACCCCCATCTGTCAGCTCTGCTGACATCTTCCCCGCAAGGGGGAAGACAGGGAATACGCCGCACCGCCCAACGTCCACATGCGACGACCAGAGGCCCGCGAGATCGGGATATCCAACAAAAGCCGTCATCCTCTAAACCCCCAAAACCTTGTGCAGCATATCCATCTTCCCCGGCAGTTCACTCACCGGAAAATCCGCCACCATCTGCCCGTGATCCATCAGGTAGAACCGGTCGGCCACGCGGCTGGCAAAGCGGAAATTCTGCTCCACCAGCAGCACCGTCATGCCGCGCGCCTTCAGCGTCTTCAGCACCTCGCCGATACGCTGCACGATGACCGGGGCAAGCCCCTCGGTCGGCTCGTCGAGGATCAGCAGCTTGACGCCGGTGCGCAGAATTCGCGCGATCGCCAGCATCTGCTGCTCGCCGCCGGAAAGTTTGGTGCCGGGGCTGGAGCGGCGTTCCTTAAGGTTTGGAAACAGCTCGTAAATCTCGTCGAGCGACATGCCGCCTTCCGCCACGACCGGCGGCAGCATCAGGTTTTCTTCGACCGTCAGTGTCGAGAAAATACCGCGCTCCTCCGGCACGAAGCCGATGCCGTGATGCGCCGTCTTGTGCAGCGGCACGTTAGCCATATCCTTGCCGGCAAAGCGGATTTCGCCCTTCCGCTCGCGGATGATGCCGACGATGGTGCGCAGCGTCGTGGTCTTGCCCACCCCGTTGCGGCCGAGAATGGTGATCGTCTCGCCTTCGCCCACCGTCATGTTGACGCCGTGCAGGACATGGCTTTCGCCATACCAGGCATTCAGATTGGAAACCTGCAGCAAGGGCGCCATCACGCTTCCTCCGCGCCCATATAGGCGAGCCGTACACGCTCGTCCTGGGAAACCGTTGCATAGTCGCCTTCCGCCAAAATCTCGCCGCGCTGAAGCACGGTCACCTGATGGCAGATATTGGCGACGACGGAGAGATTGTGTTCCACCATCAGCACCGCACGGGTCTTCGCCACGTCGCGGATGATGCTGGACACGGTACCGATATCCTCCTGCCCCATGCCGGCCATCGGCTCGTCGAGCAGCAGGACCTGGGGATCGAGCGCCAGCGTCGTGGCGATCTCCAGCACCCGCTTGCGGCCATAAGAAAGGTCGGCGGCCAGCGCATCACGCTCCCGCTTCAGGCCGACAGCCTCGATCAACTCGTCGGCACGGGCATTCAGCCGGTTCAGCGCCGAGGTCGGCAGCCAGAACTGCGTCGAAAGCCCATTCGGCCGCTGCAGCGCGATGCGCACATTGTCGAGCACCGAAAGATGCGGGAAAACCGCGGAAATCTGGAAGGAACGGACAAGCCCCATCCGCGCCACCTTGTCGGCGGGAGTCTTGGTAATGTCCGTGCCCAAAAGCGTGATCGTGCCTTCTGTCGGCTGCAGGAACTTGGTCAACAGGTTGAAGACCGTGGTCTTGCCGGCGCCGTTCGGGCCGATCAGCGCATGCACGCGCGCATGGTGGATGTCGAGATCGACGCGGTTGACCGCCCGGAACGCGCCAAAGCTTTTCGAAAGGCCGCGGGCGGAAAGCACCACCCGCGGCTCTTCGTTCATTGCTGTTGCGGAAACCGCCATTACTTCACCAGATCGCAGCCGCTCTTGGCGGGATCCATGTAGGCATCCTTGCCGGGAATGGTGGCGAGCACGTTGAAGTAATCCCACGGCTCCTTGCTTTCTGCCGGTTTCTTGACCTGCAGCAGGTACATGTCGTGGATCATGCGGCCGTTCTTGGCGACCGTGCCGCCGCGGGCGAAGAAATCGTCGACCGGCATTTCATGCAGCGCCTTGGCGACGGCTTCCGTCTCGTCGGTACCGGCCTTCTGGATCGCCTTCAGATACTGCATCACAGCCGAATAGGTGCCGGTATGGATCATGTTCGGCATTTTCTTGGTGCGGGCGAAGAATTTCTTGGCGAAATCCCGGCTCTTGTCGTCGAGGTTCCAGTAGTAACCTTCCGTCAACGTCAGGCCCTGCGCGGCCTGCAGGCCGAGGCCATGCACTTCGGCGAGCGTGAAGAGCAGAGCGGCAAGCCGCTGGCCGCCGGCGGTGATGCCGAATTCGGCTGCCTGCTTGATGGCATTAGCCGTATCGAGGCCGGCATTGGCGAGGCCAATCACCTTGGCGCCGGAAGACTGGGCCTGCAGCAGGAAGGACGAGAAATCCTGGCTTGACAACGGATGGCGCACCGAGCCGACGATCTTGCCGTTATTGGCTTTCACGAAATCGCCGGTCTGCTGTTCGAGCGAATAACCGAAAGCGTAGTCTGCGGTCAGGAAGAACCAGGTATCACCGCCCTGCTTGACGAGCGCGCCGCCGGTGCCGACAGCCAGAGCGTGGGTATCATAGGCCCAATGGAAACCGTAGGGGCTGCAGGCCTTGCCGGTCAAGTCCGTCGTCGCCGCACCCGTGACGATGTCGATCTTCTTCTTTTCCTTGGCGACTGCCTGAACGGCAAGTGCGACGGAGGAAGTGGTCAGTTCCATGATCGCATCGACCTGCTGGGTATCGTACCACTGGCGGGCGATGTTGGAGGCGACGTCCGGCTTGTTCTGATGGTCGGCATCGACGATCTCGACCGGCACGCCGAGAACCTTGCCGCCGAAATCCTCGACCGCCATCTTGGCAGCCTCGACCGACGACTTGCCGCCGAAGTCGGCATAAACACCCGACTGGTCGTTCAGGATGCCGATCTTCACCTTGCCGTCGGATGCGCTTTGAGCGAAGGCCGTGCCGCTTGCCAGCAACGCCATCAGGGACGCCAGAATAGTCTTCCGCATGATTTCTCCTCCCAGAGAATTTTGCCAAAGGATAGGTCGAATTTTGCCAAAAGGTCTGTTCAAAATTGATGAGCCGCCCTCCTCAAGGCAGCCGATATCTCGCGTATGGTTCTTTAAATCGGTCGTTGACGCAAGCAGGTACCTGCAATTAATTGCAAACAGCATCTGTGCGTTTTTGAACAGACAGGGATATTGTGACGTCAAATCCGAACTTTACCTGGGACGACCTGCAATATTTCCTGGCTGTGGCGCGCACCGGACAGTTGTCGACCGCGGCCCGGCAATTGCGCACCAGCCATGCCACGGTCTCCCGCCGCATCGACCGGCTGGAGTTTTCGCTGAAGGTCAAACTCTTCGAACGCAATCCGCGCGGCTACGTGCTGACCGGCGTCGGCCAGCGTTTCATCGAGGCGGCGGAGCGCATAGAGGCTGAGGCCGACCGCCTGCAGGCCGACCTCCTCTCCGGCACCACGGCACAGAAAGGCGTCGTCCGCCTCTCGACACCGGAAGGGTTTGCCAACTTCTTCTTCGCCGACAAGATCCGCAGCTTCTGCGATGCCCATCCCAATATCACGCTGGAACTGGTGACCATCCAGCAGATCATGTCGCTATCGCGCAAGGAAGCAGATATCGCCGTCTCGCTCGATCCGCCGAAGGATGGGCCGTATCTGACGGAAAAGCTCACCGATTACAGCCTCAACGTCTATGCGACGAAATCCTATCTCGCCGGCGCGCCGGCGATCCGCCACCGGCAGGACCTGCTGGCGCATCCGTTCATCGGCTATATCGAGGACATGATCTTCGTGCCGGGGCTGGACTATCTCGGCGATATCCATCCCGGCATCAAGGCGCGCTTCCAGAGTTCGAGCATTTTCGCGCAGTTGACGGCAACGCTGAACGGGTTGGGACTTTGCGTCCTGCCGCATTTCATCACCCGGTCATTGCCGGAGCTGGAAATCGTGTTGCCGGAAGAGGTGGAGCTCAGACGCTCCTACTGGCTGATGCGGCATCGGGACCTGACGCAGATCCCGCGGGTGCGGATGGTGACGGATTATATTTTCGAGGCGGTGAAGGAGAACCAGAGGGCGTTTTTGCGGCGAAGTTAGGGTTCCGCAAACGCCGAGCCCGTAGCCCCCTCACCCGGCCTCCGCTTACGCTCAGCCACCCTCTCCCCAAGGGGAGGAGGATCGGCAACGCTGCGGCAACTTCCCTTCTCCCCAGCGGGGGTCCGGAGGACGGGACGGGGCAAGCGACCCGTCCCCGGTTGGTGGCCCGGAGGGTCGGATGAGGGGGCTCCGGGCTCGGTACTATCCGCTCAACTCTACCTTGCTTCGCCCTACCCCCAGCCTCACTCCGCCGCCATCGGCATCTCATGCTTCTCATCGAACAGCTCGCCCTGCGTATTGGCCGGCGTGCGATCGTCCTTCACCTTCTTCTCTTTGCCGAAGAACAGCGCATAGGCGGCCGGCAACACGAGGATGGTGAGCACGGTGGCCACCAGGATGCCGCCCATCATTGCATAGGCGAGCGGACCCCAGAAGACGCCGCGGGAGATCGGGTAGAGCGCCAGCACGGCGGTGAGCGCCGTCAGCATGATCGGCCGGAAACGGCGGACGGCGGCGCCGACGATCGCTTCCATGCGCTCCATGCCCGCGGCGATGTCCTGGTCGATCTGGTCGACAAGGATGATCGAGTTGCGGATGATGATGCCGAGCAGCGCGATGACGCCGAGGATCGCCACGAAGCCAAAGGGTGCGCCGGTGATGAGCAGCGCACCCGCCGCACCGATGATGCCGAGCGGACCGGTGGAGAGCACCAGCAGCGCCTTGCCGAAATGCTGCAGCTGGATCATCAAAAGCACGAGGATGACGAGTAGCATGATCGGCGCCTTGGCAGCGATCGAGTTCTGGCTTTCGGCCGCGTCCTCCGCACCACCCTGAATGTCGACATGGTAGCCGGCAGGCAATGCGGCCCGCAGGTCGGCAATCGAGTTGTAGAAGTTGAGCGAGACCTGGGTCGGTTCGACGCCATCCGGCAAGGTGGCCTTGACGGTGATCGTCGGCAGGCGGTCGCGGCGCCATTCGATGCCCTGTTCCTGCACGGGAACGATCTTGGCAACCTGCGAGACCGGCACGAAGCCACCGAAGTCCGTCGGGATATAGACCGACTGGACTGCGGAGAGCAGGTCGCGGGTCGCATCCGGTTCGCGGACGACGATCGAGACCGTTTCTTCGCCTTCGCGGAAGTCGCTGACCGGCGCACCATTGGTGGCAGCCTGCAGCATCTGGCGGATGCGCTGCGAGGTGACACCCAGAGCACGGGCGCGGTCCTGGTCGATGACCAGCTTCATGCCCGTCACCGGCTCCATCCAGTCGTCGTGGATCGCACCGAACAGCGGCTGCTGGTAGCAGCGTTCCTTGACCTGATCGGCGATACGGCGAACCTCGGCCTTATCGGGACCGGTGACGCGCATCTGCACCGGCCAGCCGGTCGGCGGGCCGAGGAAGAGGCGGTCGACCTTGCCGCGCACGGTCGGGAAGTCCTTGGCGAGCGTATCGCGCAGCTTGAGGATCAGCCGTTCGCGGGCATCGACATCCTTGGCCATGATCAAAAGCTGCGCATAGTTCGGGTTGCGGAGCTGCTGGTCGAGCGGCAGGAAGAAGCGCGGTGCGCCCTCGCCGATATAGGTGGCGACGAAAGTCTTGTCCTGGTCGGGCAGAACCTTGTCTTCCAAAGCCTTGGCCTGACGTTCGACTTCCTCGATCGCGGTGCCTTCCGGCAGCCACATGTCGACGAGGATTTCCGGACGCGACGATTGCGGGAAGAAGCTCTGTGGGATGAACTGGAAGGACCAGAGGCTGCCGAAAAAGGTACCCAGGGTCAGGAGAAGCACGATCGCCTTGTGACGCACGGACCAGCCGACGGCATGCCGGACGGCACGATACATGCGCGTGTCATAGGCATCGTGATGGGTGCCTACATGCGCCCGCTGCTTCAGGATCATGTAACCGAGCCATGGAGTGAAGTAGACCGCCACGAACCAGGAGACGATGAGGGCGATGCCCACGACGAAAAACAGCGAGCGTACGTATTCACCGGCGGTGGATTCGGCGAAACCGACGGGGATGAAGCCGGCCGTGGTGATCAGCGTGCCGGTCAGCATCGGGAAGGCGGTGGAGGAATAGGCAAAGCTCGCCGCATCGAGGCGCGGCAGGCCCTCTTCCAGTTTTCGTTCCATCATCTCGACGACGATCATCGCGTCATCGACAAGCAGGCCGAGCGCGATGATCAGCGCACCGAGCGAAATGCGCTGCAGCTCGATGCCCATGTAGAACATGATGGCGAGCGTCGCGGCGAGAACGAGGGGAATGGCGATCGCGATGACGATGCCCGAGCGCCAGCCGATCGAGATCAGCGAGACGACCAGCACGATGACCAGCGCCTCCATCAGCGCCTGGGTGAATTCGCCGACCGCTTCGGTGACCACTTCCGGCTGGTTGGAGATCTGCTGCACCTCGACGCCGACAGGCAGCGTCTGTTCGAAACGCTTGTAGGTTTCCTCGACGGAATGGCCAACGTCGGTGACTTTGAAGCCGGGCGCCATGACGACGCCGAGCTGGACACTGTCGTGACCGTTGAAACGGTATTTGCGCTGGAACGGGTCTTCGAGACCGGACTTGACGGTGGCGATATCGCCAAGCCGGATGACCTGATTGCCGGCCTTGAGGCGCAGTTCGCGGATCTCTTCCGGCGTCGTCAGTCCGCCCTCGACGGAAATGCGAACCGAGCGGTCTGCCGTCTGCACGGTGCCGGCGGGATCGACATTGTTCTGGCCGGAGAGTGCATCGCGAACGTTGAGAACCGTCAGGCCGCGTTCGGCAAGCGCCTTGGAGGAGACATCGATGAAGATCTTCTCCGGCTGATCGCCGAGGATGACGGCCTTTTCCACACCCGGCGTCGCGATCAGCATGTCGCGGGCCTGGATGGCGAACTGCTTGAGTTCGGGATAGCTGTAGCCCTCGCCGACGATGGCGTTCAGCGTGATGTAAGTGTCGCCGAACTCGTCGTTGAAATAGGGGCCGAGCAGACCGGACGGCAGATCCTGCTGGATATCGCCGATCTTCTTGCGGACCTGATAGAAGGCGTCCTTCACCTGCGCGGTGTTGGTATCACCCTTGATCTGCACGGTGGTGATCGCAAAGCCGGCGCGGGTATAGGACTTTACCCAGTCGAGATGCGGCGTTTCCTGCAGCTTGCGCTCGATCTTGTTGACGACCTGGTTCTGCATGTCGTCGATCGAGGAGCCCGGCCAGATGGTCTGCACGACCATGACGCGGAAGGTGAAATCCGGGTCTTCCTTCTGGCCCATGTTCATGATGCCGAGCGCACCCATGACGATGATCAGGCCGAACAGGAAACGGGCGATGCTGGGGTGGCCGATCGCCCAGCGAGACAGGTTGAATCCACCCTTGTCCAGCGGGTTGGCCTGATGAGAGGAGCTCATGGTCTTGGTCCTTTAAGGGCAATTCCAGGAAAGCGTGCGGTGCTTTGCGTCCGAAATCGCGAAAACAAACAGGCGCAGGGATATCAGGGCTGGATAGAGGCTGTGGTCTGGCTGCTGACGGTGCCGAAGCGGGAAGCGACCGTTTGCGGCAACTTCACCTTCATGTCTTCTTTCATGAACTGCGTGCCGGCCGAAACGACCAGGTCTCCCTTGGCGATGCCTTCGGAAACACGCACGCCGTTGTCGGAGAAATCTGCAACTTTTATCGGGCGGGAATTTACCACGCTTTTCTGGCGATCGACAATCCAGACGACCGGCTGATCGCCACGCTTTGCAAGGGCTGCCAGCGGGATCGACCACGTCGGGGTGGCATTGTCTTCGACGGCGGCGATATTGGCGGTCATGCCGAGCAGGATGCGGCCGTCTTCCGGCAGGCTGACGCGGACGGCAAAAGTGCGCGACTGCGGATCGGCGCTGCCGGCGACTTCGCGGACCTTGCCGTCAAGCACCAAGTCGGTGGCCGACCAGAAACGCGCCTTGACCGTCTTGCCCGGCTTGAAATTGCCGATGTCCATTTCCGGTACTGCGACCTGGACTTCCTTTTCGCCGTCGATTGCGACGGTAACGACCGGCGTACCGGCACTGACCACCTGGCCGGCATCGGCGGAAACCGTGGTGACGATACCGGTCTGGGTGGCCTTCAGGTCCGTATAGGCAACCTGGTTACGGGCCTGATCGAGCGCCGACTGCGCCGATTCCTTCTGGGAAATCGCCTGGTCGTTGGCAAGCTGTGCCTGCTCGAGCTGCGACTGGGAAGAAATGTTCTTCTCGGCCAGCGTCTCGGCGCGGCGGCGGGCAAGACCGGAAATCTCGACCTGCTTGGTGGCTGCGGAAAGATCAGCCTCGGCGCGACGAACGGCGAGCTGATAATCGACCGCATCGAGGCGGGCCAGGACATCGCCCGGCTTGACGCGTTGGCCGATATCGACCAGCCGCTCGGTCATCTTGCCGGCGACCCGGAAACCGAGGTTCATCTCGGTGCGGGCGCGCACCGAGCCGGAATAGTCGAGCTTGCGGCCAATGTCCGGTTCGGACACTTCGGCCACCTTGACCGGGCGCACGATTTCCGGCGCCTCCACCTTCTTCTCTTCCGAGCAGGCCGTCAGCGCGCCGAGCGCGACCGCGACGAGAAGGCTTTTGGAAACAAACGCGGTCTTTCCATTTGCGAACGAAAACATGGTCCCCACTCCATAAGGTGGTTGAAAGCGGCGCATCCGGCGCCCGTTGCTGTTCACTGCTATTTCAATGATTACTTCAAAGCCCTGAGGGCGAATTCGACGAGATCGGCCGGCGTCATGCGCCGGTCTTCGATCAGGCATTCGGCAACGATCTGCGGGTGGCAGAGCGAGACGACGGTTGCGCACATGCATTCCGATGCGAGGATTTCGTCCTGCTCGCGAAACTCGCCGGCATCGATCCCTTCACGGATGATGCCTGCAACAATCGTCTGCAGCTGCCGGATATGATCTTCGACGACGGACCACTGTTCTTCGATGGCGACGACAACCATCTCGTGGACCTTGTTCTCATGCAGGAAGGTTTCCACGGTGATCTGATGCTGTTGCAGGAAATGGTCACGCAGGCGTTCGGTGGCACTCGCCGGGCGTGCGGCATTGGCACGCGCCACGGTGCGGCCGGCTTCCAGCATCCGGTGCGCAAGCGCCTTGTGGATGTCTGCCTTCGAGGAGAAGAAACGGTAGATATTGGCCGGCGACATGCCGAGATCCTTGGCAATGTCGGCCACATTGGTCTTGGTATAGCCGTAGTGCTTGAACAGCCGCTCCGCGGTATCGAGGATGCGGGTAATGTTCTCCTGACGGGCCAAATCGACAATCTGTTCGGTGCTATCCATGTCCGTAACGACTTTCGCTTTACGACTGATGAATTTCAATTTTCGTCATTCGTAAAGCGAAAGTCGTCAAATGTCAACTCGACCATCGACCGAGAAAGGTGTTCCAGGTCGTGACAAAAAATCACAACCGATGGAACCAAAGGACAAGACTCACGTTAAAGGGAGTCAAACCGCGCTTACGCGGCTGGGGACATTTGATGAGCATGCCGCAAAGTTACGATGTGTCGTTGCTTGGGGAGGAGCGTTATCGTCTTCTTGTAGATGCGATCACGGACTATGCCATCTACATGCTCGATGCCGATGGCAATATCGTCAGCTGGAATCCCGGTGCGCAGCGGTTCAAGGGCTATGAGGCCTGGGAAATTCTGGGCGAACATTTTTCCCGTTTCTACACCAATGAAGACCGCCTTGCCCGCCTTCCCGAGCGTGCGATCGCAACCGCCGTGCGTGAAGGTCGTTTCGAGTCCGAAGGCTGGCGTGTTCGCCGCGATGGCACCCGCTTCTGGGCTCATGTGGTGATGGATCCCATCTGGGGCAGAAACGGCGAACTTCTCGGGTTTGCCAAGATCACCCGGGACCTGACCGAGCGGAAAGCCGCCGAAGCCAAGCTGCAGAGCAGCGAGCGGCAATTCCAGATCCTCGTTCAGGGCGTCACGGATTACGCCCTCTACATGCTCGACCCCGACGGTTATGTCAGCAACTGGAATGTCGGCGCGGAACGGATCAAGGGATATTCGGCCGCCGAGATCGTCGGCCAGCACTTCTCTCAATTCTACACCGATGAAGATCGCCAGCGCGGCGAACCGCAGAACAGCCTGGAAACGGCGCGACGCGAAGGCCGAATGGAGAAGGAAGGCTGGCGCCAGCGCAAGGACGGCTCCCGCTTCTGGGCGCATGTCATCATCGATGCCATTCACGGCGAAGACGGCTCCATCCTCGGTTTCGCCAAGATCACCCGCGATATTACCGAAAAGCTGGAAACGCAGAAGGCGCTGACCCAGGCCCGCGAGGAGCTGTTCCAGTCGCAGAAGATGGAAGCGATCGGCCAGTTGACCGGCGGCATCGCCCATGACTTCAACAATCTGCTGATGGCGATCATGGGTAGCCTGGAAATCCTGAAAAAGCGCCTGCCGGACGATCCCGGTCTGGCACCTCTTCTTGACAACGCCTTTCAGGGCGCCGAACGCGGCGCGGCGCTGACCCAACGGATGCTTGCCTTCTCCCGCCGCCAGGAACTCAACATGCAGGCGGTCGACCTTGCCATGCTGGTCACCGGCATAATGGATTTCATACGCCGGTCGGTAGGCAGCGCGACGCATATCGAAACGCGGTTCCCGATGGAACTGCCGCGCATCGTCACCGATCAGGTGCAACTCGAAAGCGCATTGCTCAATCTCGTCGTCAACGCCCGCGATGCGATGGCGAATGGCGGCACGATTACCATCGCCGCCGAAGAATTCATGGCCCACGAAAAGACGGAGCGGCTGAAGCCCGGCCGTTATGTGCGGCTCTGGGTTTCCGATACCGGCGAAGGCATGGACGAGGAAACCAGCGCCAGCGCCACCACGCCTTTCTTCACCACCAAGGGCGTGGGAAAAGGCACCGGCCTTGGCCTGTCCATGGTGCAGGGCCTGACCGAACAGTCGGGCGGCAAGTTGACGATCGACAGTCAAAAAGGCCATGGAACAACCGTATCGCTTTTTCTGCCCGCCGCAGAACCAGATGAATGTCCGCAAATCTCGGAGACGCAAATGCCCCCGACCACCGAAATGCCGAACGGCAATTTCACCGTGCTTGCCGTCGATGACGATGCGCTGGTGCTGATGAATACGACGCTGATGCTGGAAGATCTCGGCCATACCGTGATCGAGGCCTATAGCGGCGCCGATGCCCTCAAGGAATTGAAGGCCGGCGCCAAGATCGACATCGTCATTACCGATCATTCGATGCCGCGGATGACGGGTTCCGAACTCGCCGCCGCGATCAGGCAGGAATGGCCCGACATGCCGGTCGTCCTGGCAACGGGTTATGCGGAACTCCCCTCCGGCGGCGACAACCGTCTGCCCCGCCTGCCGAAGCCGTTTTCGCAGAACCAGCTGCAGGACATCATCGCAAGCGTGCTCGCCAGCGGCGGCTGAAACCTTTCGCCCGGCAAGGGCGTTGTTTTCCCGGTATCAACCGGGAGAACGACAATGGTTTTCAAACATCAGCATTTCCATGAGGAACTGCCCGAAATCGAAACGGAATTTCCGCCTCAGGCAACGCTCGAAGGCGCGGTTTCCGACGCCCTTGCCTCGGCCGGCGGCGTCGATGCCAGCGATGTGACCGTCACCGTCAAAGGAAGCGAAGTCACGCTTGCCGGCATGGTCCAGGTACCGGAGGAAATCGGCCGGGCAGAGGAAGTCGCACGCGGCGTTCCGGGCGTGATGGATGTCCGCAACCTTATCCGCCCGACGTCGCCGTCGTTTTTCAATAATGAACCGCGGCCGTTATAGGACCGGATTACCGGTGGATGGTGGAACAGTAAAGGCCCGGAGAACTGCTCCGGGCCTTTTTTCGTTATATGCGATCAATCACCTGGGCAGCGCATAGGCGATCACGTAATCGCCCGGCTTCGTCCCCACCGAACCATGCCCGCCGGCAACCATCACCACGAACTGACGTCCATCTTCCACTGCATAGCTCATCGGGGTCGCCTGGCCGCCGGCCGGAAGGCGGGCTTCCCAAAGCTGCTTGCCGTTGGTGAGATCGTAGGCGCGCAGGTAATCGTCGACCGCCGCACCGAGGAAGGCGATGCCACCCTTGGTGATCATAGGCCCGCCGATGCCGGGCACGCCGACCTTGAAAGGCAGCGGCAGCGGAGTCATGTCGTAGACCGTGCCGTTGCGATGCTTGTAGGCGATCTTGCCGGTACGCAGATCCGCGCCGGCGACATAACCCCATGGCGGCGCCTGGCAGGGGATCTGCAGCGGACCGAGGAACGGTCCCATATAGACGCCGTAAGGTGCGCCCTCATTGCGGTTCAGACCCTGTTCGCTGCCCTTTTCGCCCTGGCCCTTTGCCGGGATATCGGCGCGCGGCACGAGTTTCGAGGTAAAGGCGAGATAGGTCGGCATGCCGAACATCACCTGTCGTTCCGGATCGACCGCAACCGAACCCCAGTTGAACGTACCGAAATTGCCGGGATAGATGATAGAGCCGTTCAGCGATGGCGGCGTGTAGCGGCCCTCGTAATTATACTGGTGATACCAGATACGGCAGACCATCTGGTCGATCAGCGTGACGCCCCACATATCCCGCTCTTCCAGCGGTTTCGGCTTGAAGGTGAGTGCCGAAGTCGGCTGCGTCGGCGCGGTGCGGTCCTCGGGGATAGCGCCGCCCGGTGCCGGCTCTTCGGTGACCGGAAGGATCGGCTCACCGGTGCGGCGGTCGAGGACGTAGATGTCGCCCTGCTTGGTCGGGCCGACAAGCGCCGGCACGACGGAGTTGTCGGGCCTGCTCAAGTTGAGCAGC
The DNA here is from genome assembly GCF_019430945.1 of Neorhizobium populisoli. GTDB lineage: Bacteria > Pseudomonadota > Alphaproteobacteria > Rhizobiales > Rhizobiaceae > Neorhizobium > Neorhizobium populisoli. The sequence goes on from NZ_JAHYCB010000003.1 coordinate 558,740, forward strand.
ACCGGCTGGGCCGGCACATCCATGTCCCAGAGGTCATGATGCACGAACTGCCGCACCCATTTGTCGGCACCGGTATTGATATCGAGCGCGACGATTGAGGAGGAATATTTCTCCACATTGTCGCTGCGGCCCATGCCGAGCTGGTCCGGCACCTGGTTGCCGAGCGGGATATAGACGAGGCCCAGATCCTCATCGACACTGAACACCGACCAGCTGTTCGGCGAGTTCGTCGTATAGGTCTGGCTCGGCTGCAGAGGCTGGGTCTGGCTTGGATTGCCGGCATCCCAGTTCCAGATCAGCTGTCCGGAATTGACGTCGAAGGCGCGGATGACGCCGGACTGAGACTGCGTCGAATAGTTGTCGTTGACCGCACCGCCGATAATGATCTTGTTGCCGACGATGGCCGGCGGCGAGGTGGAGTAATAATAACCGGCGGGATTGTATTTCATGCCGCTGGTAAGCTGCAGTGTGCCCTTGTCGGCGAAATTGCTGCAGACCTGACCGTTTTTGGTGTCGAGTGCAATCAGCCGGGCATCGGATGTCGGCAGATAGACACGCTCGGCGCAGGCGCTGCCGGGAGCGGCGGCCTGATCCTTGTAATAGCTGACGCCGCGGCAGGTCTGATGCTGCCGGTCCGGGTTCATTCCGGAATTCGGATCGTAGCGCCATTTTTCCTTGCCGGTCGTCGCATCGAGCGCGATGGCAAGATTGTGCGGTGTGCAGAGATAAAGCGAATTGCCGACTTTCAGCGGGGTTACCTGATAGGTGGTCTCGCCCACATCGTCAGGCCGCTTCACGTCGCCGGTCTGGTAACGCCAGACCTCCTTGAGATTGGCGACATTCTCCACCTTGATCTGGTCGAGCGGCGAATAACGCTGGCCGTAGGGCGTGCGACCATATTGATGCCATTCACCGGCCGGGACATTGCCGCCCATTGGCGGCGCGGCTGCAACCGACTGCTCCGGCAGGTCACCACTCTGGTCATAGGGATCGAAGAACATCGACAGCACGGCGACCGCAACCGCAATCGCGACGGAAATCGCCAGCGGCGCAGCACTTGCACCGTAGCGCATGCCGGTCGGGCTTACGAAACCGAGAGGTCTGCGGATCCAGGGTGTCAGCAGCCAGAGGCCGAGAATGATGATGAGGCCGCCGCGCGGCCCAAGCTGCCACCAGTCGAAACCGACCTCCCATACCGCCCAGATGAGCGAGGCAATCACAAGGACCGCATAGACGCGCAACGCGATCGCCTTGCGCATGAAAAGAAGCACAGCGGTGAGCACGAAACCCAGCCCGCAAATGAGATAATAGGCGCTGCCGCCAAGCAGCACCAACTGGCCGCCGCCAACGGCCAATGCGAGCCCGATCAGAATGAAAAGGACCGCCGTGATATTGATTGCCATGATTGAACCCTGTCCGGATGGATTTCGGGCGCGTGGGAACCCTGCGTCCTGCCCGTCAACACAAGCTTTGCGCAAAGGTTCCAGGCCGCAGGGCTGCCATGCAAATTTAACGGAACTGTCACACGGATAGGGAACTGAACAGAACCCGCATCATTGAAGACATAAACAAAAATCGCAGACGTTTTGGAGAGATAATGGCTTACGAACTCTATTATTGGGATGGCCTTCAGGGCCGCGGCGAATATGTGCGCCTGGCGCTGGAAGACGCGGGCGCCGACTATGTCGATGTGGCGCGCACAGATGGCGGCAGCGACAAGATGATGGATTTCATGCATGGCAAACATGGTTCTGAAATGCCGTTTGCGCCGCCGTTCCTGAAGGATGGCGACCTGGTCGTCTCGCATGTCGCCAACGTCCTGTTTTATCTCGGCCCGAAACTCGGCCTCGCGCCAAAGGACGAAAACGGCCGCATCTTTGCCAACGGCCTGCAACTGACGATCGCTGATTTCATGATGGAAGTGCATGATACCCATCATCCGATCAGCACCATGGATTATTACGAGGACCAGAAAGACGAGGCCAAGGCGCGCTCGAAAGCTTTTCTCAAGAACCGGGTGCCGAAATTCGTCGGCTATTTCGAGCGCATCATCGCGGCCAACCCGACTGGCAGCGGCTATACGGTCGGTGGCGCGCTGACCTATGTCGACCTATCGCTGTTCCAGATCGCCGAAGGTCTCTCCTACGCATTCCCGCGGGCGATGAAGAATTTCGATGACAGATATCCGAACGTCGCCAAACTGCGCGACGTGGTGCGGGAGCGGCCGAATATCAAAGCCTATCTCGCATCAAAACGCCGGCTCGCTTTTAACGAGTCGGGCATATTCCGGCATTATCCGGAACTGGATCAGGACCCTGCGTGAGCGGGGTCTTTATCTAGATGAAGGCAAAGACATCTAGATGAAGGCAAAGACCGGCGCGATCGTCGCCAGAACGATGGCCGCTGCGATAAGAGTGAATTTCATGGGGGTGTCCTCCACGTGTGAGCGGCGGCCTTGCCATCATGGCTCAGCCCGCCTCCTCTCCCAATTCCTGCAATATCTGGTGCCTGGCGCGGTTAAGCCGGCTTTTCACCGTACCGACCGCGCAATCGCAAATTTCCGCCGTCGCCTCGTAACTTTCACCGAGGATGGCGACCAGCGTCAGCACCTCGCGATAATGCGCCGGCAGCTTCTGCAGCGCCCGCTGCACCTCCCGCGCCCGGGCCGCCATCTCCTGGTTGGCTGCGATCGGCGTATCGCCGGAGACGTTATCCTCTATACCCGGGGCCTCACGCCCCAGCACTTTCGCACGCGTGTAGAAGGTATTGCGCATGATGGTGAAGAGCCAGCTTTTCAGCTTGGTGCCGCGCTCGAACTTGTCGAGATTGGCAAGCGCCTTCATCAAGGTTTCCTGCACAAGATCGTCCGCATCGGTTGGATTGCGGCAGAAAGTACGGGCAAATGCGCGGAGAGCCGGAATAAGCTTCACTATATCTGCACGGGCGGGATCGCTGTTCAACTGTGATTCAGACACCGTTGCCTACCCCTCCGAAGTCTACATGGCCTGGAATTTCGGTGGCAAACGCAGGCCCCGGCGATTTGGTTCCAAGAAGATGAACGTGTGTTCATAAGCAACGCAGGATTTCGCGATCCACCTGCCGGAACAAAGCGCCACAACGGCCTGTTGATAGAGCTTGTGAGAAGTTTCAGCCGGAGTTGTGATCGTGGCACCGCGTGCAAACTGGAAGGGCTATCTGAAAATCGGTGAATTGAGCTGCCCCGTGGCACTTTATACAGCCGCCTCCACATCGGATCGGGTCAGCTTCCACATCATCAACCGGAAAACCGGCCATCGCGTCAGCCGCCAGATGCTGGATTCGGACACCGGTAAACCGGTCGAAAACGACGATATCGTCAAAGGTTATGAGGTCGCGAGCGGCGAATATGTCTTCCTCGACCCTGATGAGGTGAAGGCGGCCGTACCGGAAAGCGACAAGACGCTTGAGCTCGAAGCCTTCATTCCCTGCGACGGCATCGACACGATCTTTCTCGACCGCCCCTATTATCTGGCGCCGGCTGACAAGCCCGCCCAGGAAACGTTCGAACTGATCCGCAAGGGCCTGCAGGAAAAAGGCGTCGCGGCACTGGCCCACACCGTGCTGTTCCGGCGCTACCGCACATTGCTGATCCGCCCGAGCGACGAAGGCATGGTCGCCAGTACCTTGAACTATGACTACGAGGTACGACCCGCCAGGGAGATCTTTTCCGACATCAAGAGCTTCAAGATCGAAGGCGAAATGCTCGATCTCGCCCGGCACATCATCGATACCAAGAAGGGCAAGTTCGATCCGGAGAAATTCGACGATCGCTACGAGGCGGCTCTCGCCGAACTGATCAAGGCGAAGATCGAAGGTCGTAAGCTGAAGAAGAAGCCGAAGCCCGAGCCAAAAAAGGTTTCGAGCCTGATGGATGCCCTGCGTCAGAGCGCCGGCCCGTCGTCCACCGGCAAGAAGACGTCGAAGAAGAAGACCGCCGCCAAGAAAACTGTATCGCGTAAAACTGCCTCACCGCAGAGAAAGGCCGGCTGAGCATGGCGCTCGAAACCTATCACGAGAAGCGTAATTTCGAGGTCTCGCCGGAGCCGCGCGGGAAAAAAGCAAAGACCGGCGGCAACAGTTTCGTCATCCAGAAACACGACGCCACCCGCCTGCATTATGATTTCCGGCTGGAAATGGACGGCGTGTTGAAAAGCTGGGCCGTGACCCGCGGCCCGAGCCTCGTGCCGGGCGACAAGCGGCTCTCTGTACATGTAGAAGACCATCCCCTCGACTATGGCGGTTTCGAAGGTCAGATCCCCAAGGGCAATTACGGCGCCGGTGCGGTACTGCTCTGGGACCGCGGCACCTGGGAGCCGATCGGCGATCCGCACAAGGCCTACAAGAAAGGCCATATGGAATTTGCGCTCAAAGGCGAGAAGCTCGAAGGTCGCTGGCATCTGGTCCGCATGGGCCAGAAGCAAGGCGAGAAGCGCGAAAACTGGCTGCTGATCAAGGGCGAAGACGAATTTGCCCGCACCGAAGGTGATCAAGACATTCTCGAGGAACTGCCGCTTTCGGTGAAGACCGGCAAGACGCTCGATGAAATCTGGGGCCGCAAACCCACCGCCAAAAAGAAGGTGGTCAAGGCGAGCGCCAAGACAGCGCCGGCGCCGGAAGCGGAGAAGGTCGCAACTTCGAAAGTCAGGGGCGCGAAAAAAGCCAAACTTCCCGACTTTATCGAGCCGCAGCTGGCAACCCTGGTCAAGGCCGCCCCCTCCGGCAAGCGCTGGGTACACGAAATCAAGCTCGACGGTTATCGCCTCCAGGCGCATATCGCCGACGGCGAGGTGAAGCTTCTCACCCGCACGGGCCTCGACTGGACTCATAAATTCGGCAAGGACGTCGTCTCCGCCTTCGAAAAGCTCGCTCTGAAACAGGCGATCATCGATGGCGAACTGGCGGTCGAAGCTGGCTCCGGCGCCACGGATTTCTCCCTCCTGCAGCAGGACCTGAGCGAGGAACGCGATGACCGCTTCACCTTCTTCGCCTTCGACCTTCTGCATCTCGACGGATACGACCTCACCGGCGCAACGCTCGTCAAACGCAAGGAAGCACTGGAAACCCTTCTGAAGGGCTCCGGCCCGATCCTGCGCTACAGCGAACATTTCGATGACGAAGGCGGGCTGGTTCTGAAACACGCCTGTCGGCTGAGCCTCGAAGGCGTCATTTCGAAAATATCCGACGCACCCTATCGCCCAGGCCGCGGCCGCGACTGGGTGAAGTCGAAATGCTCCGCACGGCAGGAATTCGTCATTGCCGGTTATGTACCGTCCTCGGTCAATTCGAAGGCGATCGGCTCGCTGGTCATGGGTTACTACGACAAGAGCAAGCTGCGCCACGCCGGCCGCGTCGGCACCGGTTATTCCAATGCGGTGGCGCAATCGCTGTTCAAGCGTCTTGATATCCTGAGTACCGGCAAGAACCCCTTCGATGAAAAGCTCACCGGCCTGGAAAAGAAGGATGTCGTTTTCGTCGAACCCGGAACGGTGGCGGAAGTCGAATTTCGCGGCTGGACGGCGGATGCCCATATCCGGCATGCTTCCTTCCGCGGCATTCGGGAAGACAAGGATCCCAAGGAGATCGTCCGGGAGGGCGGGCCTGTGAATACCACCGAGGAAAAGAAACCGCCGAAGCGGACGGTCAATCTCACCCATCCCGACCGGGTCTACTGGCCGGATGCAGGCGTGACGAAGGCGGGACTGGCCGACTATTACACTGAAGTCTGGCGGCTGATGGCGCCGTTCGTCGTCAACCGGCCGCTGGCGCTGCTGCGCGGGCCGGATGGCATTACCAGCCAGCTCTTCTTTCAGAAACACGGCTGGAAAGGCATGACCAAGAATGCGGTCCTCGTCAAAGACCCGACCGACAAGACCGATGAATATATCACTATCCGCGACCTCGACGGCCTGCTCGGGCTTGTCCAGGGCGCGGCTCTGGAAATCCATCCCTGGGGTTCGACGCTGGATGATTGGGAAAAGCCGGACATGGTCAATATCGACCTCGATCCCGGCGATGGCGTCTCCTGGACGGAGATCATTGCTGCCGCCCACGAGGTGAAACGGCGCTTCGAGGATATGGGCTTCACCGCCTTCGTCAAAACCTCCGGCGGCAAGGGCCTGCATGTGGTGGCGCCGCTGAAGCCGAAAGCCGAATGGCCGGAGGTCAAGGACGCGATGAAGGCATTGGCTGACAGCATGGCCGGCGATACGCCGGACAAATACGTCTCGACCATCACCAAGTCGAAACGCAAGGGCAAGATCCTCATCGACTACCTGAGAAACGGCCGAGGCAACACTGCCGTCGCCCCCTACTCCAGCCGCGCCCGCCCCGGCGCCCCGGTTTCCATGCCGCTCGAATGGGATGAACTGGGTGGCGCCATCGGGCCTAACTATTTCACGGTGGCGAACACGCCGGCGCGGATCGCGCAGCAGACACGAGACCCCTGGGGTGATTTTCGCAAGGCGGAAGTGGTGTTGAAGTTCAAGGGAAAGTAAAGCGCTGCGGCGCGCCCCATCTTCCCCCTTGCGGGGAAGATGTCAGCGGAGCTGACAGATGGGGTGGTGGTGCCACGAACCCGACTGTCGAATATGTTGAACCACCCCCTCTGTCGCCGCTGGCGACATCTCCCCCGCAAGGGGGAGAGGGAGTTCCCCTCACCGCTTCGGCGATTTTCTCTCCGCCTCCAAACTCTTCTTCAGCGCCGCGGTAATATCGATCACATTGCTGCTCCGCTCCGGCGCCTTGTCCTCGACCTTTTTCGTCTTTCGACCCTTCTTGCGTTTGGAGATTATCTCCAAGAGCCGGTCCTGCACCGGATCGTCCGCCATGGCAGGTGACCATGTCTTCGTCCGCTCGTCGATCACCTTCATCATCAGCTTCAGCTGGTCGGATTCCGGTTTCTGCTTCGGCTTGTCCGCAGCATAATCATCCGCATCGCGCACCTCGTTGCCATACCGGAGCGTCCAGACAACGATGCCCTTGTCCTTCGGCAGGAGGAGTACGGCGCGTTCGCGGCGGTACATGACGAGCCGGGCGATGCCGCCGGTCTTTGTCTTGGCCATCGCCTCACGGATGACGGCAAAGGCCTCGGCGCTCACCTCGTCGTCCGGCGCCAGATAATGCGGCCTGTCGTACCAGATCCAGCCGATCGAATCGGCCGGGACAAACGTCTCGATATCGATCGTTCGAGTGCTCTCGAGCCCGACATCCTCGATGTCCTCATCCTCCAGCAGGACGTAATCATCCTCACCCTTCGGATAACCTTTCACCTGGTCATCGTCGTCGACCGCCTTGCCGGTCACAGAATCCACATAGATGCTCATCACCCGGTTATGGGTCTTGGCATTGATGTTGTGGAAACGAACCTTGGCACCTTCGGAGATCGCAGGCGTCATCGTCACCTTGCAGGTGACCAGCGAAAGCTTGAGATAGCCTTTCCAGAAAACGCGCGGCGCCATCAACCCACTCCTGAAGCGAAATACCTGATTTTCATCGAATAACCAATGCGGGTGCCGAACGGTTCCGGAACAAACCGTCGGAGCAAACCGTTTCCCCCGCAACGCCAGCACAGGAGGGCATTTCCATGGGCATGAACAACACACCGAACGCGCCGCAGAAGGAATGGGACAAGAAGACAGCCGAGCAATCGGCCCGTGAAAAGGGCCATGCGGGTGATCTGGAAGAGCAGCTCGACGAGGGCCTGGAAGATACATTCCCGGCCAGCGATCCAGTCTCGGCAACCGTCACGTCTATTCCAACCGGCACCCCCAGGCCGCCGAAACACTGACACTGTTCCATTTTTTCTGGAACAAATAGGGCGCCTTCCTTGATAGGAGGGTGCCCTATTTCATTTATTGCCTGTGACTTTTTCGAGATATCGCAAGTTAACGGTCTTGCTGTATGGAGGATGGAGATAGGGTTTCGGGGCGGACTTTAGGTACGGCAGACTTGCCGATGGATATGGCGTCAGAGGTCGGGATGGCGAAGCAGAACACTCCGTTTGCGGAAAAGGAAGCAAGATTGGGCCGCCGGGTCAGCCGGCAGGTTTCCGTCCTGCTTACCGAAATCGAGAAGGAAGAGGTTCCGGATCGGCTGCTCGAGCTTGTGAAGGACCTGCAAAAGGCGCTTGGCGACAAGCTCGAAAACGCCGACTGACCCTTTCCTCACTTCCCTGTCAAAGCTGCCCTGTCAAAGCTGCGTTGAAATCAGGTTGTCGACGCGTACGCGGCCGCCGATCACTTCGCGCGGCCCATTTGGCACGAAGCGGCCGCTATTGTCTTCGATGACGGAATAGAGCTTGTCGCTGCGAAATGCGCTCGCCATATCCGTGGACGTCCCCTCCCAGGGTGCTGCATCGATTTCCATGAAATCAAGTTCGGCCTGGCACGCAACGATGCGCGCATCGCCCGCCGTCTTCGCCCTGACGATCACTTCGCCATGCGATGTCGCATTCTGCCAATTGGGGTCTTTTGCCCGCGCAATCGGCACCAGACGATAAATCTTTAACCGGTCCTGCATGTCAGTCTCCCTAGGCATTCCATAAGAAGGCATTCTTTTAGTTTACGCTGAAACGCACGCTATGCGATTAGGTTCCGCGCTTTTCCACGGAACCTTTGCGACAACCGGGGGTTTTCCGGACGCGGGCGATCATGCCCTGACAAGGAGAAGCCGAATGAAAAATGAGCAGCCGAAAGCCGGCCGCCCCGGCGAGACCTCGCAATGGCCTCGTTGGGAAGGTCCCGCCGAAAGCCGCCCGGACGGTTATCTTCAAGGCGAAGCAAACATCTTCGCAGAGGGACCGGAACAGGACAGGAAGATCAATAAAGGAGCCGCCAAGCGCTCCGACGATCTGATTGCGCATGATGTGGAAGAGCAGCTCAACCAGGATACTTCGTTCAATCCCGAAGGGCTGAACCTGAAGGTGGATGGGGGCGACGTGACCCTGGAGGGGTATGTTGCCCATCTCGCCGACAAGACTCGTGCCGAAGAGATCGTGCTCGAGATCGAAGGTGTGACCGCCTTCCATAACAATCTGCGCATCGCACCTGAGAGGCACTGATTTTTTTGAGGAACCTGTGAGGCATCTATCCAGTTAGATGCCTCGCAATGCCTACCATTGAAAAACCCATAAAAACCAAGGAGAGAGCAATGGCCAGCAAGACCCTCGACGACCTTTTCTACGAGACCCTCAAGGACATCTATTATGCCGAGCGCCAGATCGTGAAGGCGCTGCCGAAAATGGCCCGGGCGGCACAGGACGAAAAGCTGAAGGCAGCCTTCCAGCATCATAAGGAAGAAACCGAAGGCCAGATCGATCGCCTGAAACAGGTTTTCGAGCTGATCGGCAAACGCGCCCAGGGCAAGACCTGTGATGCCATCGAAGGCATCCTGTCGGAAGGCGAAGAAGTCATGGAGGAGTTCAAGGGCAACCCGGCCCTCGATGCCGGCCTCCTTGCTGCGGCCCAGGCTGTCGAGCATTACGAGATCAGCCGTTACGGCACGCTGCGCGCCTGGGCTCAGCAGCTCGGCCTGAAGGACGCGGCAGCTCTCCTGGAGCAGACGCTGGCCGAAGAGTCGAAGACCGACGAAGCGCTCACCACGCTTGCCAAATCCGCGGTCAACACTGCCGCTCAGAAGGCAGCCTGAACGGCGAATCTCTGAGCCGAGGTGGATGGCGGTTTTGCAGTCGAACCGCGTGGTAACGAAACCGGGACAGCCTCATCTGGTGATTTTGGGGGCTGTTTCGGAAAAATCGATGCTGCGCAGCAAAGACATTTCGCCGCAGCGCAATAAAAAAGCCCGGTCACAACCGGGCTTTTCACTTCACAGATGCGTGTCAGGCGTGGAATCCCGGCTTGATCCGGGCCGCTCCCTGCCCCGTCGCAATCACGGTTATTGGAAGCATGTCCCCGTTCAGGGCCTGTCGGCGAAATATCTTGCCTTCAAACAGGCCATCTCGCGCCAGTTTTGCCTTCGCGGCATCCATCGCCAAGTCATAGGTGTGATAATATGATACGGACTGAACGCCGTCGATCACATACACCCACCCGGTTGCGTGTGGAACAATATCGCAGTATTTTTCCATTGTAATGTGTCTCCTTCCCGGCGGCTACAAACAAACTCACAAGCCTAAGGTTCCCGCCGGGTTTGATTTTTTACGGGTAAAGGCCGCGTCCCCTTGGCCGTGTTCGTGTTTTTCTTTTTCACCTAGGAACTTTTCCGCGCCGCACTCGTTGGGGCGATTGGGCGAATGGAGACAATAATGGCGGAATCCGAAGACGAATGGATCAGAAGGCGTGCATACGCCTTGTGGGAGCAGGAAGGCTATCCGACCGGCAAGGATCGGGAACATTGGGAACAGGCGAAGCTTGAATATGCGACGCAGGCTCCAACCGCTTCCTTAAAGGCACCGGCAGCCGTAAAGCCCAAAAAGGCTCTGGCTGAACCCAAGGCGACAAAGGCGGCGGCTTCCAAACCTGCCAACACTTCCAAGCCAGTGAAGACGGCAGCAAAGCCTGTAGCAAAAACAGCTTCGAAAGCTTCGCCCGACAAGACGGCTTCCAAAACACCGGCAGCCATGCCGGCGGCCGTCGAGCCGGCCAAGAAGAGCTCCAAGAAAGTTCCGGCCGGCGAGTAGGGTCGCCCGGAACACCAAACATTTTCAGCAATCTCGTCACTCGCGGCGATTCATCCTCGCCGCGATGCGGATTCGTATTTCCTGGATTTACAGAAATGACTGTTGCGTTCCTGCGTCGTCTTGATCCGCTCTCCTTCAGGAACTCCGGCATGCTTCCGGATGTTCGAATGGAGAACGTTGACCCAAAGCTGAGGACGTTATGATGAATGCGCTGTTTTCGATCGAGGAACCGAAATTCGCCACCGGTCGGAAGCGCGAAACTGCTTATGCAAAGGGGGGAATTCCGGCAATGAAAGTCCTGTCGGTGACTTCAGAGATTTTCCCTCTCGTGAAGACCGGCGGGTTGGGTGACGTTACCGGTTCCCTCCCGAAGGCCCTCGAACCGCTCGGCATCGAAACCACGACGCTGATCCCTGGTTATCCCGGCGTTCTCCAGCAATTGAAAAGCGCCATGCCGCTCGTCGTCTTCGACGATCTGTTGGGAGAGCGCGCCTCTCTTCTCCACACCCGTATCGAAGGCCTGAGCCTTTTTGTTCTCGATGCCCCGGCGCTGTTCAACCGGCCGGGCGGGCCTTATGTGAACGAAAAGGGTGTCGATCATCCCGATAACTGGAAGCGTTTTGCGGCCCTTTCGCTGGCGGCGGCGGAAATCGCCTGCGGCGTCCTGCCCGGCTGGGTGCCGGATCTCGTCCATACCCATGACTGGCAATCGGCACTGACCTCTGTCTACATGCGCGACCGCGGCTGCATGACACCGGCAGTCCTGACGATCCACAACCTCGCTTTCCAGGGGCAGTATTCCAAAAACATCATGCCCGAACTGCGCCTGCCACCGCAGGCCTATTCCATGAACCTCATGGAATATTTCGGCGATATCAGCTACCTCAAGGGCGGCCTGCAGACGGTGGACGCGATCACCACGGTCAGCCCGACCTATGCCCGCGAAATCCTGACCCCGCGTTTCGGCATGGGCATGGATGGCGTTCTGAACGCCCGCGTTTCCGTATTGCGCGGCATCGTCAACGGCATCGACCTCGATGTCTGGGACCCCGCGACCGATCCGCATCTGCCGCGCAATTTCGACATCGGCACGCTTCGCCGCAAGCGCGAGAACCGCGATGTGCTTCTGGAGAAATTCGGCCTCGACCCTTCCGGCGACGGACCGGTCTTTTCCGCCGTCAGCCGCCTGACCTGGCAGAAGGGTTTCGACATGTTTGCCGAAACCGCTGACGAGGTGATCCACAATGGCGGCAAGGTCATTGTCTTCGGCCAGGGCGACCGTGACGTCGAGAAGCTGCTGCGCGATACCGCCGCCCGCTTCCCGGGCCGGATGGCCGTGCATATCGGCTACGACGAACCGACCGCCCACCTGATCCACGGCGGATCGGACGCGATCGTCCAGCCTTCCCGCTTCGAACCCTGCGGCCTGACCCAGCTTTATGCCCTGCGCTATGGCTGCGTTCCGGTCGTCTCGCGCACCGGCGGGCTTTCGGAAACGATTATCGACGCCAACGACGCGGCGATGTCCGCCCGCGTGGCAACCGGCTTCCAGTTCCATCCCGTCACGACCGACGGCCTGCGGCTGGCGCTTCGCCGCGCTCTCCACGCATATCAGGAACCTAAGATGTGGGCGCGTCTGCAGAACCAGGGCATGAAGGCAAAATTCTCGTGGGAACGTAGCGCCCAGCAATATGCGGCGGTTTACGCCAACCTCGTGCGCAAATCCGGCCAGGTGACATCGACTGGCGAGATACGCCGCTCAGCGCTTTAAAACTCCACTATAGAGAACAAAAAAACCGGCTTTTCAGCCGGTTTTTCTTTGAGAGCTGAAGGCCGTTTTCACGGCCTCCGGAACAGAGCCAGGCTGCGGCCTTCGAGCTCGAAGTCCTTCTCCTTGGTGATCGTCAGGCCCCGCTTGGCGAGATCGGACGTGGTGAGCTCAAGCACCCAGCCACCCTCGCCGAACTGCGGAATGCGGAACGGTACATTGCCTTCGAACGGATTGAACAGGATCAGCACGTCGTGCCAGATGCCCTCTTCCTGCTCGAGATCCGGCCGGCCGATATAGACGCCGAGCGTCGAGCCGTCGTCCCACTGTTCTGGCTGCTGGAAACCGCCGCCGGCATTGAACCACTTGATATCCATGCCGTCGCGCCAGTTCTCGCGGCGAAGAAGCGGCTGCTTGTGGCGCAGTTCGATGATCCGGCGCGTGAATTCGCGCAGTTCCTCACAAGTTTCCGGCAGGTTTTCCCAATGTACCCAGGAAATTTCGCTGTCTTGGCAATAACCATTGTTGTTGCCCATCTGGCTGCGGCCGAACTCGTCGCCAGCAAGCAGCATCGGCGTGCCGTGCGAAAACAATAGAGTGGCGAGCAGATTGCGCTTCTGCCGGTCGCGGACCGCATTGATGCCTTCGTCCTCGGTCGGGCCTTCGGCGCCGTAGTTATAGCTATGGTTGTCGTTATGGCCGTCGTTATTGTCCTCGCCATTCGCCTCGTTGTGCTTCTCATTGTAGGAGACGAGGTCGTTCATGGTGAAACCGTCATGGGCGGCGATAAAATTCACGCTCGCCCAGGGCCGGCGGCCGCGCTGGTCGTAGAGATCGCCGGAGCCGAGCAGGCGGGCGGCAAAATCCGTCGAGACATTGGTGCCCTTCCAGTATTCGCGCACCGTATCGCGATACTTGTCGTTCCACTCGGCCCAGCCGGGCGGGAAACCGCCGACCTGATAACCGCCGGGACCAATATCCCAAGGCTCGCCGATCAGCTTCACCTTGGACAGAACCGGATCCTGCGTCACCGCATCGAAGAAACCGCCGCGCTGGTCGAACCCTTCCGGTTCACGGCCCAGGATCGTACCGAGGTCGAAACGAAAACCGTCGACATGCATGTATTCGGTCCAGTAGCGAAGCGAATCCATGACGAGCTGCAGCACCCGCGGATGCGAGGTGTTGACCGTATTACCGGTGCCCGTGTCATTGATGTAATACCGGTGCTGGTCCGGCATCGTGCGATAATAGGAGAAGTTGTCGATGCCCTTGAAGGAGAGCGTCGGCCCAAGCTCGTTGCCCTCGGCCGTGTGGTTGTAGACCACATCCAGAATGACCTCGACGCCGGCATCATGGAAACTCCGCACCATGTCGCGGAAACCCTGGATACCGCGCGGACCGTAATAACGCGAGGCCGGTGCGAAGAAGCCAAGCGTATTATAGCCCCAGAAATTCTTCAGTCCCTTGTCGAGCAGATGCTGGTCGTCCGGGAAGGCATGCACCGGCATCAGTTCGACTGAGGTGATGCCCAGGCTCTTGATATAATCGACGGACGCCTTGTGCCCCATGCCCTCGAAGGTGCCACGAAGCTCCTTCGGAATACCTGGATTGAGCTGGGTGAAGCCCTTCACATGGGTCTCGTAGACAATGGCATTCGACCACGGCACGTTCGGCCGGCTGTTGTCCTGCCAGTCGAATTCGTTCGGATCGATCACCCGGCATTTCGGGGTAAACGGCGCGCTGTCTCGGCTGTCGAAGGTCAGGTCCTTGTCCTGATGCAGCAGGTCGTAGGCGAAATGCGCCTCATTCCACTCCACGTCGCCGGCAAGTTCGCGGGCGTAAGGATCGATCAACAGCTTGTTGGGGTTGAAACGGTGGCCGTTTTCCGGGTCGTAGGGACCATGGACGCGATAGCCATAAAGAGCGCCGGGCTTCAAGCCGGGTACATATCCATGCCAGACCTCGTGGGTGTATTCCGGCAGGGTCAGGCGGGCGATTTCGATCTTGCCGCTGGGATCGTAGAGGCAAAGCTCGACCCGTTCCGCATGCGCGGAGAAGATCGCAAAATTTACGCCCTCCCCGTCATAATTCGCGCCAAGCTGCTGCCAGGAGCCGGATTCCACGACGAAGTGATTTGATTTCGCGTCCATGCCACACCCATTGAGAGAAATTTCCCTCACAATGCTGCGGCACAGCATTTCGTTCCGTGACATTTCAACAGTAAAGGCAGGCAGTTGCCTCCTTGCTAACCGGCCGGCGGCGCGTCTCCTTGATCGCTTCCCTGAGCCGATGCGGAAGTCCTGCGCCGGGCATCGAGTGCGATGACCTTTTCGACTGCTGCGACGTCTTCCGCAGTCGCCACCGGTACCGGGTCACCGGCGATCGCTTCCAAGACCTCAGGCGAGATGGCGCCCTTACGGATGACATATTCCAGCGCCTCACGCGTCTGGCGCTCGGCCTTCAGCTGGGCATAGAGCGCAAGGATCAGCCTGTCGCGCACGTCGCGCCCGCCATTTTCGCCGCCCGATCTGGCAAATTCCATCATGCTCGCCTCCAGTCTCTATCTTTTTCGCAAGGTTCAACTTTCGGTCCAGCCGATTGTTCCCTCCCGACCTCCCTCCCCTATCTCCGTCAGAACCGACGAACCGGACAAGGAGGAAGCCCATGTCAACGCAGACTTTGGAGGAACTGGAGGGCAGGTTGAACGCCCAGCGGGAGCTGATGATCGAGATGCTGGCTGCCATGATCGGCGGCGAAGTGACGATCACCACATTCCTGAAACGGCTTCGCGACGACGCGACATTCAAGGACAATGAGGAAGATCCGGGCCTGTCGCCGGACAGTGCTTTTGCGATTGAAAATGCCGCGGCCCGCGAGGTCCGTTCGATCCTGGAGGCCGCCCGTGCCAGGGCGGAGGCAGATAGCCGTTAGTCCTTGTTAACTATGCCATTTCACATTTAAGGCAAACCTGCCACGTTTATGGCTATTTCGTGGAACTAGAATGTTTTGACTGCGTTCAATCACCAGCGATGCAATGGGAGGCGTCTATGGTCAAGGAATGGGTTGAAGCCGCAGGCTTCGTTCTGATGATCGCCGTCTGCTACATGATGGTCATTCCGGTTTAGCGCCCGCACTGAGCTCCTGGGGAGGAGAGCGGCCTGTCCTTCAAGGCCCCACGCTCTCGCGGCCGGCAAAGAAGGTCGCGAGAGCCGTGATATCCTCCTCCTTCAGATTTTTCGCCGCCTCGGTCATCAGGTGGTTGAATTGCGAACCACCCCTTACACCCGTCTGAAAAAGATGAAGCTGCCGCGCAATATAGGCGGTGTTCTGTCCTGAAATGCGCGGGTAGGCCGGATTGCCGCCGGGCTTCTCGTGACAGCTGAGACAGGCCGGCACCTTGTCCGCCGGCCTTCCCTTTTCGGCAAGCTCTTGGCCCTTGGCGACAAGCGTCGGATCAACGGATGGCTGAGCCGGACGCAGCGGCAATTTCTGCCCCGCATAATATTTGGCCAGTTCCGGCAACCCCTCCTCCGGCAAAGTTCCGACGGCCACTTCCATGATGCCGCTTGGGCGCTGCTTCGCCGCATAGGCCTTCAGGCTGTTGAGCAGATAGGCTTCCGACTGGCCGGCGAGGCGCGGAATGATGCTGCCATTGTTCAGCTTCTTGTCGGCGTGACAGCTCTCGCAGGTGATCGGCAGCGGCGAGACCTCGCCCGCATGACCGATACCGTGCAGGCCCGAGGCCTGGAAATAGGCATTGGCATCCATCTGAGGCAGCTTGCGCAGGAAGGCGACCATGGCCCAGACCTCGTCGTCACGCATCTGCGTCGGCCAGGCCGGCATGCCTGTGAACCGGACGCCATGCTTGACGATCTCGAAAAGCTGAGCATCGCTCCAGCTCGGCACCTTCTCCTTCAGATCCGGCGGCGGTGGCAGCATGGCCAGCACCGCATCAGACCGGCCTTGCGCCGGCGAGCCATGACAGATGGCGCATCCGCTTTCGAAATGCCCGGCCGCGGCAGGCACCAGCGCCGGATCGTCGAGCGACGGCACGTCGACCGAAAGGGCCGCCGTGCGCACCGAGTTTTTCATCACCCAATGCAGGAACCAGTCCGTCGCCGCCCAATGACCGGTGCTGGCCCTGACGCCCATCAGCCCCGACCACGCAAAACCGAGACCGAGGAGCGGCAGGAGCACGATGAGAATGATCAGGTATTTCCAACGGATCGTCATGGCTTCCCTCCCCTATCGGCTGCTGTCTTCCATCGGCTGCGGCGCATTCAGCGTGCGCGCAAGCAGGGTGACGCCGCCGGCAAGATAGACGACGGCCCCCACAAGCAGCATGACAACGCCACCCGCCTGCTGGTCGGCTGCCGCGGACAGGGTCACGCCAAAACAGCTCACCTCCCCCTCACCGTAAAGCGGTCGCGGCGAAAGCGCTAGCAGCGCGCCGAGCAGCGTCATATGCATGGAGGTGAACAGCAACCCGAACGTCCCGGCAAGCCGCCGCTCCTCGCGCCCCGCTTGCCAACCGCCGAGGCAGGAGAGCCAGAGGGTCAGCCCGGCGATGAGGAAGACGACTTGCTCGAGAAAGGCGAACGGAAGCGAGCTTTCCGACAGCGCCCGCATCGCCGGGATATGCCAGCCCCAGATAGCAAAGAGTTCGATGACCGATGCGAGCAAGGGGCTGAGCCAGATCTGGCGGGCGGTAAAATCGAACCGGGTGCCGGCAAGGCCGATGGCGATCAGGGGAGCGGCACCGGCGACGACGCCCATATGGGCGATCATGTGAATAGAGAAGGATGAACGGTCGGAGAATGGGAGGAGGATTGCCCAGAGGGCGAGAAGAACAGTTGAACCCATGATCAGAGCTGCAAGCCGCGACGGGCGATGCGAAAGTTCGGCAGAGCCGCGATCTCCCTTCTCCCCCCTTGCGGGGGAGATGTCAGCAGAGCTGACAGAGGGGGGTGGTGCCACGAACCCGACAGTGGAGTGTGCTGAACCACCCCCCTCTGCCGCTTCCAGCGACATCTCCCCCGCAAGGGGGGAGAGAGGAGGTTGCCGCACCACCTTCCGTCCCTCATCCCTCACGGCTGACACTCCGCAATGAACATCAACGGTACCGCCGCATAGACCACCGCGAGAAAACTCAGCCCCGAAAGCAGCAGCGTCGCAAACCCCTGAAACAGCAAGCGGGAATCCCGTGTCGGCTCGTTATGCGGCGGATCATCGTCGCCGAACCCCCATTGTCGCCATGCAAGCCAGGCAGCAAACACGATCACACCCAAGGCCATCAACGTCACGACGAAAAGCACGATCCGTACGCTATCGAAGCTGAACGATGCCGGCAGCCGCTTGGCGCAGAACACCGCGACCGTCGCATAGCAGGCAGCGAAATGCAGTGCCCAGACGACCGGCGCGGTAAACAGCGTCCAGAGCGTCTCGACCTCGCGCGGGATGAAGCTCTTCATGATGCCACCAGCGGAAACAGGCCGATCACCGCGAAGGTGACGACGGCAGTGAAGGCCATGAAATGCCAGTAGAGCGTGACGTTGCGGATATCCTGGTCATATTCCGCCGTCATCCGCCCCGCGAGGCTGCGGGCGAGGCAATAAAGCTGCATGATCGCGCCGACCACGCCATGCGTAACGGTCCAGATCGCCACGATCCAGACTGTCGCGGGATAGACATTGGCGGTCGGGTCCATACCGCTGAAATACGGTCCCGCAAGACCGGCTGCAGATGCAGCAAGGCTGATGATCACCGCAGCGACGAGCGCCGCCTGAGCACCGAGCGACCCCTTCTCGTTCAGCTGGCGGGCAAGCAATGTCAGTACCCAGGCGAGGAGATAGAGGACAAGCGCCGCCATCGGCCAGAAGACGCCCGGTCCGGGACCTGCACCGGTGAAATCCGAGTGGATCGTCCAGTAGAAGAAATAACCGAAGATCAGGCTCGCAAACGCCGTCCCGTCGCCGACCATGGTAATGAACATCGCCCACCAGCCGACCGAGGCCGGGCCGGAAACATAGATCGGCAGTTTCAGCCCGAGCCCGACATCGGTTTCCGGCATTTCCGGGATCTGTGCGGTGCCGGTCCAAAGCCACCAGATGATGGCGATGAACGTTATGACCGCCGAGATGATCGTCGCGATCCACCAGTGGAAGGTCAGCGCGATGAAGACCCCGCCGAGTGCGAGAGCGGCAATGATCGGCACATAGGAAACGCCACCCACCCGCATGCACTGGATCGGCTTGGCATCCAGTACCGAGGTGACCAGCGTCTCGCGCTTGCCGGATTTCGCGTCCGGCAGATAGAAGCGCCCCGCCTCGATATCCGCCTGCAGGTTCGGCTGGTCCCAGAGCGGATAGCGGCTGGTGATGATCGGCACGGAGCGCATGCCCCAGCTTTCCGACGGATCGTTGGTCCATTCCAGCGTGCCGGAATTCCACGGATTGAGGTTGCGCTCCTTCGGCTTCGGTTTCGGTCGCAGGATATCGATGACGAAGGTCGCGACGCCGGCTGCGAAGATGAAGGCACCGATGGTCGAGATCAGGTTGAACCAGTCCCAGCCGATATCCGCCGGATAGGTGAAGACCCGCCGCGGCATGCCGCGCAGGCCGGAAAAATGCATCGGGAAAAACGCGACATTGAAGCCAATGAACATCAGCCAGAACGATACCTTGCCCCAGGCATCGGAAAGCGTCTTTCCCGTTACGAACGGGAAATAATAATAGATGCCGGCCACGACCGGAAACAACATGCCGCCGATCAGCACGTAATGCAAATGCGCGACGATGAAATAGGTGTCATGCGCCTGCCAGTCGAACGGCACCAGCGCCACCATCACGCCCGTCAGTCCACCGATGACGAAGATGATCAACCCGCCAGCGCCGAACAGCATCGGCACGGAAAAGATCACCCGGCCGGCCAGCATGGTGGCGATGAACACGAAGATCTGTACCCCGGTCGGGATCGCCACCGCCTCCGACGCTGCCGAGAAGAAGGCGAGCGAGATCTGCGGCAAGCCGGTGGTGAACATGTGGTGCACCCAGAGCCCGAAACTCAGGAAGCCGGTACCGACGGCGGCCAGCACGATCCACGAATATCCGACGATCGGCCGCTGCGAGAAGGTCGGCACGATCATCGCCATCAGCGCGATGGCGGGCAGGAAGATGATGTAGACCTCCGGATGGCCAAAAATCCAGAACAGGTGCTGCCACAAGAGCGGATCGCCACCGCGCGTCGCATCGAAGAACGGCCAGTTAAACATCCGCTCCATTTCGAACAGGATGTCGCCGGCGATCAGCGGCGGGAATGCGAAGAGGATCATCCCCGCGACGATCAGCAGATACCAAGCGAACATCGGCATCATGTTGATGCGCATGCCGGGTGCCCGGCATTTCATGATGCCGACAATGATCTCGACGGCCGCCGCGATCGACGCCACCTCGATGAAGGAAAGGCCAAGCAGCCAGATATCCGCGCCGATGCCGGCATATTCGTGGTCGGTGGCGAGCGGCGGATACATGAACCAGCCGGCATTCGGCGCGGCGTTGAAGAAGATCGAGCCGCAGACGAACACGCCGCCGAGCAGGAAGCTCCAGAAGCCGAAGGCGGAAAGCCGCGGAAACGGTAATTCGCGCGCGCCAAGCATCGATGGCAGCAGAAAGATCGCCACCGCCTCGAAGATCGGCACGGCGAACAGGAACATCATTACGGTGCCATGCAGCGTGAACGCCTGGTTGAAGAGCTCCGCCGAGATGAAATCATTCTCCGGCACGACGAGCTGCAGGCGCATCAACAGCCCGAGCAACCCGGCAAACAGCATGAAAACGAAGGCGGTCACGCCATACCAGAGGCCGATCTCGCTATTGTTGACCGAAGTCCAGTAACGCAGCCCCTTCGGCGTCTCCCAGACCTTGCGGAGCCTCTCCTCCTGCGCTGCCCGCTCTTCGGGGGAAAAGTTGCCGAGCTCCACCGTCATTTCAGCCCCGTCAGATAGGCGGCGATCCGGTCGGTCTCCGCTTCAGGCAACATGGTGAAATGCGGCATCTTTGCCCCCGGCTTGATGCGTCCGGGATCGCGCAGGAAACGCGCCACATGTTCTACTTCGTTCGCCAGCGTGCCCGCGCCGGCCGAGCCGCGCTCGCCGAAGGCCGTGAGGTCAGGCCCGATCTTGCCCTGCGCCTCGGTGCCGGCAACCGTGTGGCAGGCAGCGCAACCATGCTTGAGGAACAGTGCCAGCCCTTCCGCATCCTGCACGCCGGACGAAGCCCGTCGCGCCAAAAGCCAGGCTTCATAATCCTGCGGCTGCATGGCATGCACGGTAAAAGCCATCAGCGCGTGGCTGGTCCCGCAGAATTCCGCACAGACGCCACGATAGGTTCCGGGCTTTTCCGCCTGCAGCGTCAGCCGGTTCTCGCGGCCGGGGATCATGTCCATCTTGCCGCCCAAAACAGGAATCCAGAAGGAATGGATGACATCCGGCGATTTCAGTGAGAACACGACCCGTTCGCCGACCGGCACGCGCACCTCGTTGGCCGTTTCGAAGGCCACTGCGCCGCCGGCATCAAGATATCGCACCCGCCACCAGAACTGCTCGCCGGTTACCTCGATACGCCGCATGCCGCCATCCGCTCCTTGAAACCACGGTCGGACATTCGGCATCAACCAGGCGGCATAGGAGAGAAGCGCCAGCAGGACGACGCTCGGAAACACCGCGCCGCCCCAGAGGATCAGCCGGCCAGCATTCTTTTCCGAATGAACACGCCGTTTGCGGGCTGCATAAAACAGCAGGCCGACCACGCCGGCCCAGATGATCGCACCGCCGAGCAGCATGGTGAAGAACAGCGTCGCCACATCGGCTGCCTCGCGACCGGCGGGATCGAGCGCCGACTGGATGCCGGAACAGCTGACAAGAAACGGACAGAGGAGGAAGAGGCTCGCAACCGCCTTCGTGCGGCCATTCCGGTCTGAGCCCTGACGGACGATACGTTCTTCTGATCGGATTGGCCGGCACGCGCCGGTCAAGCGGTCATCATCCATTCAGCACTCACCCGGAGAGCGGCGACCTGTGCCGCGAAATATTCGGCGGCAAACGTACCACCTATGATTTTGTTCCGAGTCCCAAAGTAACTTTCCGTTACAGCTCGATAAAACTTGGAACGATTTTGAAAGCGATGGGTTTGCTTCCTGTGAGAGGGCATGACGCCCTCGTTTCGCGACGGGAGAACGATCATGCGACACTTTTTCAAGATCCTGAGAAACCGGATTACCGGTTCGACCGAGAAAAAGACTTTTGCCGTATCGCGCCCGCAAGAACTGCAGGTCGTGGTGCCGGACGCCGTCGTCCTTCCGCTGCCCAAGGCGCCTCGCGAAGAAATCTCCGTCCCCGCCTCCATCAATGGCCGGGACCTCTCCACCGGCCGCCTTTAAGGCCGGGCCTATAAGAAACTGACGAAAGGAACGAGCATGACCGACATTCAATCCGCATCCATCCTGATTCTCGCGACCGACGGTTACGAAAGGTCAGAATTGCGCGTGCCGCTGGAAGAGCTGAAAAAGCGCGGCGCCAACGTGAAGATCGCCTCGATCAAGACCGGCGAGATCAAGAGCTGGGATGAAAAGGACTGGGGCGATACCGTTACGGTCGATCTGGAGGCGAAAAACGTCAACGCCGAGGAGTTCGATGCACTCGTCCTGCCCGGTGGCCAGATCAATCCGGACCTCCTGCGGGTCAACGAGGATGCCGTGAAGGTCGTGCGCGATTTCGTCAAGAGCGGCAAGCCGGTCGCCGCCATCTGCCATGGACCATGGCTGCTCGTGGAAGCCGATGCACTACGCGGCCGCAAGGCAACTTCCTATCATTCGATCCGCACCGATATCCGCAATGCCGGCGCATCCTGGAAGGATGAGGCGGTCGTTGTCGACAACGGCATCATCACCTCGCGCTCGCCCAAGGACCTGCCGCAATTCGTCGAAAAGATCGTCGAAGAGGTCCGCGAAGGACGCCACAATCGCCGGGCGGCTTGATTTAGGCCAGCCCCATCTTCCCTTAAAGTTCTACAGCGCCCTGCATGGTCCATGGCGCTGTAGGCCGCCCGCTTCTCCTCGCGGGCGGCCATCCGGAAAAAGCGTTTCAGGAAACTTCTTTCAGAAAAGCCATCAGCCGCCGCTCATCGGCGCGCAGCCCACGCGGCCCGTTCAGGACCGTCTTATCGTTCATGATCTTCTCAAGTGGGGAAATATCCTCCGAGAGTGCCAGTATGCTCGGATGGATATAGCTCGACCGGCAAACGGCCGGCGTGTTGTGCAAAGCTTCCGACGCGACCTTCGCCATCATCTTGATCTTTGGACGCTTTTCCTCCCTCTCGACCCAATCCCAGGCGCCCATGAAGGCTGCAAGACTGCCTCCCCAGGTGCGAAAAGTCTTGGCCGAGACGGCGAAACCCGCAGCCTTGGCGAGATAGGCGTTGAGCCGGCCGGAATCGACCGGATGCGGCACGCCCTGTTCATCGGGCCAGGAGAAGAGCTGGCGACCAGGCAGGTCGGAAATCTCTTCCAGAATGCGCTGCAGCCGCGGATGTTTGAGCGTGTGCTGCACCCGCTTGCCGCCCTTGGCGGTGAAGCGCAGCAGGATGGCATCGCCGGAGAGCTTCATATGCCGCTTCAGGAGCGTCGTGGCGCCATAGGTCTTGTTTTCCTTGGCATAAAGCCGGTTGCCGACGCGCAGATGCGTGGCGTCCATCAGCGCCACCAGTGCGGCGATAACCGCATCCGACTTGTCGAGACCCAGCGCCAGATCGCGCTTCACCTTGCTGCGGATGCGCGGCAGCGCCTCGCCGAACCGCGCCAGCTGATCGAACTTCCGCTCGCTGCGAAAATTCTGCCAGTCGAGGTGATAACGATATTGCTTGCGGCCGCGGCTGTCATAACCCGTCGCCTGCAGATGGCCGCGCGGATCGAGACAGATCCAGACATTCTCATAGGCTGGCGGCAGCCCAAGCGCCGATATCCGCAGCCGGTCTTCCGGATCGTTCAGCAACGCTCCATCCGGCAGGCGGTAGGCGAACCCCTTGCCGCGCTTGAGACGGCGAATGCCGGGCTCCGCGTCGCTGACATAGGTAAGGCCAATGATTTCGAGAGAATCCTGATCGATATCGATCGTCGTGAGCATCGCGTCCATGGCCGCTTTAACGGCAGGACGGCTTCCAGGTTCCGCAAGCGGCGATCACAAGCGGTTCAAATCGCGATGTCTTTCAGGCTTTCAGCTCCTTCGCCGCGCTCGAAGGAGGATCTTGGCGCTGTCAGGATCCAGCACAGGCCGTTCGTCCGGAAATCGACATCCACATGGCCGGAAAAGGCTGCGGCCGCATGGCGCTTGATGATGGTCGTACCGAAGCCGGTGCGCGACGGTTCGCTCAGCACCTTCGGTCCGTCCTTCTCTTCCCAGACAAGGCGAAGAAGCGTCTCCTCCTCGCCTTCCCCGATCACGTCCTTCCAGGCGATCCGGACCTTTCCCTGCGGCACAGAGAGCGCCCCATACTTGACCGAATTCGTCGCAAGCTCGTGCAGGATGAGGCCGAGATTCTGCACCGCCTCAGCCTTGAGGGTAAAATCTGCCCCCTGAAGCTCGACGCGGTCAGCCACCTCGGCAAAAGTGCTCATGTGAATTTCAACAACGCGACGGATGGAAACCCCGGCCCATTGCTCCTTGGCAAGCGCCTCGATCGATTTACCAAGCCCCTGCAGGCGATTGCCGATCGCCTTCTGGAACTCTTCCATCGTCGTATCCTGCCGCGCCAATTGGCGCATCATCGCCTGTACCAGCGTCAGGATGTTTTTTGTGCGATGGACCAATTCATGCAGGATCAGATGGATACGATCTTCGGCCTGGCTTCGGTCGAATGAAGCATTGGAGAGCGCGATGGCGACCTGATTGGCTTCACGAATCTTGGTTTCCACCGGCGGGACGATCTCGCCCTTGCCCATCCGCTCCGCCATTTCGGCGATCTGCCGGATCGGGATACGCAACTGGCGGCCGACCAGCCAGGCAATGAGCATGCCGACGGTCAGGAAGATCACGCCGCCGGCAATCAGCTGGCGCCAGGTGGTCAGGATCGAAGCCTGCGCCGCATCGATCGGCCCCCAGACCACGGCTTTCCAGGTCCAGCCGGTGATCTGCGAATAGCCGTACATCTGCTTGCTCTTGCCGCCCACATCCTCGATCGTGCCTTTGAAGCCGGTCATCAGCTTTAAGGTGTCTGGCGGGAATGGCGACCCCGCAGCAGGGGCATGCGCGCCGACCGAGGTCACGACCTGCCCGGACCCATCGACGACGGCAACGGTCCAGCCGGCGGAAAGCCCTTCGGTGGAGATCAGTTTCTGCAGGTCTTCGGAATTCTGCGTCATGATCATCGCAGCGCCGGAATAGGAAATCTCCTTCGGCAGCGGCATGGTGACGTTGAACACGTGTTTGCCGCTCGTGACGCCGTAAAACACATCCGAAACTTCGGTGACGCCGGTTTTGAGCGCCGATCCCAGCGAAGCCATATTGGACGTCTTGCCGAGCTGCGTATCGAACGGCACACGGGTGTTGAGGCGCTGCTGTCCGTCCTCATTCACCACCAGTACATAAAGGGAATTCGATCGAAGGCTGTTTTGCGTGCGATTGTGAAATGATCGCAGATCGCCGCGTTCGAGCTCAGGAGAATTGGACAGCAGCCGAAGAGTGGTCGTCATGTCCTGCAGCTCGCGATCGACCGATCGCGCGATGAGCTGGGCGTCTTCCGCGGTCTCGTTCGCAAGGATTTCGCGCTCGTTGGCTTCCAGTTCCAACATCAGGTAGGCGACGAAAATCAACAAGGGGAGAGCGATACCGGCCGCGAGCGCGACCAGATAAGCGCCGATGGGCGCGGTCGGAAAGAAGCGTGAAATCCTCAACATTTCACGCACTTACCATAACTGCCTGCAGCGGGGCCTGTACCACCCGCCAGCATATGCATTCCAATGTCCCGCCCTTTGCTTTTTCAGCAGCGAGGCATTTCTAGCTTGTTTTACAACCGTGGCCAACAATTGATTGCCAGCGATGCGTCTGCGCAATGCACACTTCGCCTTGCAGAATTGATATTCTGCAGCCGGTTTTTACCGGCAAATGCGATTTTGGACCGGCCAAATCAGTCGTTCCGGCGGTTTTCAGTCGGATCAAAGCCCGCCGACCAATCCTTTTCCGGCTTTTTCTGGCCGGGCGGATTTCTGTGGATGGTCGCGTCATCAGAACCGGTGATCACTCTCGGCTTGGCGCTCGAGACGCCATCATTCGTCGCACCTTTTTTGGAAACGGCGAATTGACCCTGCGCGTCCTTATGAATCTCTTCCGTACTGGTCTTCATGTATTCTCCTGCCTGCTCTCCCTCGGCCGCGGGGCAGTCCCCCCGCGGCAGCATGGTTAGAGATCAGATTGTGGTGGACCCTGTTAGGGTATCGGTCGACGAAAGATTGACACGCAGGTTGTTCTGCACGTGCTTGACGCCGGAAATGTCATCGACGATGTCTTCCGCGCGGCGCTTGTCCCAACGGCTCGAAACAAAGCCGTCAAGCGTTACCTCGGCCTCCTTGACCGTGACGGTGATGTTCGAGGCGTCGAGGATCGGATCGTCACTGAGGCGATCGTTGACGTCTTCCTCGATACGAGCATTGGAACGCTGATAACCTTTCGGCCCTTTGCCACGGTGAGCATCCATCATCCGGCGCTGCTCGGCATCTTCGTCGCCAAACCACGATGCGACTTCATCGCCAGCGCGCTCCATAAAGCCGCGCTTGCGGCCGTAATCGTCCGATCCACGGCTGCGATCGCTGCCGTAACGGTCATCGGAGCCATAACGATCACCGTAGGCCTGGTTCACCCGGTTGCGGTCAGGCTCGTAGCTGAAGGAGGACGGACGGCCGCGATAGGATTCGCGCGCCCAGACCTGAGACCGCTCCGTATCGCCGTAGCCGGTTTCATGGCCGAAATCATCATTCGCCCACTGTTCACCGCGGCCATAGCGGGAGAAACGTGAATGATCGCTCTCGTCGCGCCCCGCATTGCGGTTACCGGCAAATCGATCCCGACCGCGCTGCTGGTCGTCATCACGCACGTAGCCGGTATCACCGGGGCGATATTCGCTTGACGCGTCGCGGGAAAAGTCGCGCTCCCCGGAGGAGCGATCGTTTCGATACCCACCCGATTGGGGAAAATTGCCATTCGCCATTGTTTGTCTCCTCGGATTTGGATTGGTCCCGCCAGCCGCGAGACATAAACAGAACCACCCCTTGCCGGGATTGTTCCGCCTTTTCCGATCAACGCTCCCGTTCTGTCCGCGAAACGGCCATGATCATGGAATGACCCGGCAGACCCTCGATGGCGCTGAGATTCCAGGGTTCTGCGTGAAAGATGTCGCCTCGCACCGGTGGCACCCATTTCCGCTGACCGGAAAGATTGGCACGCAGCTGCAGTATCCGGTCAGCCAGCTGCCAGTCGATGGCGATGACCGCCCTGTCCGTTTCGAATATCTGGCCTGAATGAGGACGCACGGCGCGCAGGCCGGGGATGACATGCGTACGGCGCTTGGCGATCAACTCGGCCAGCTTCGTCCGAAAAATGACGGCGTCTCCATCGCGGCTATGCTCCCATTGCAGCTTCGAACCCTCGAATGTCCTCGGATCGTTAGGATCGGCAATATCCTCGGGCTTCAAGACATGCGCCGGCACGCCGCCGAAATGCGCCGCCTCGTTGATGCGATTATCCCAGGTCGCCTTGGCGAGCGCGTCCGAATAGTCGCTGAAGAAGCGAAAGGCCTGCCGCTCGCCATAGTCCTCGCCCATGAACAGCATGGGGATTTGCGGCGACAGCATCAGCATCGCCGTCATCACCCGCAACATCTGAGGATCGGCCAGCGAAATCAGCCGCTCACCTTCGGCGCGGTTACCGATCTGGTCGTGATTCTGCAGGAAGTTGACGAAGGCGACGGGCGAGAGACGGCCGCTCGGTTCACCTTTTTGTTCGCCGCGCAAATCCTGACCTTGCTGGACGAAACCTTCCGCCAGCCCCTTTGCCATATGCGCCACGGGATTGTCCGCAAAAGTCGAGACATACCCCACCGTTTCACCGGTCGCGGCGACATGGGCCGCATGGTGGACATCGTGGTTCCACACCGCGTCATAGGAGAATGCTTCGCCAGCGACGTTCCGCTCCAGATAGCCGGTGATATTGCGATGATCCTCCATCACCAGATGGCGGCGACGGCCGGTCACTTCACGGCGAACCCGCTCTCCGAGTTCCGCCAGAAAATGCATGTCGGCGACATCATCAACGATCTGGTCGACCGCATCGAACCGCAACCCGTCGAGATTGTATTCTTCCAGCCAGTAGAGCGCGTTCTCGATGAAGAACTGTCGTACCTGACGCTGCGAGAAATTTATCGCCGGTCCCCAAGGCGTATCGCGATCCGGATCGAAGAACGATGGCACATAGGGGTCAAACATACTGCCGCGCGGGCCGAAGTGGTTGTAGACCACGTCCAGCATGACAGACAGGCCGTGCCGGTGTGCGGCATCGATGAAGGCCTTCATGTCGTCCGGCGATCCATAGGCATGATGCGGCGCATAGGGCAAAACACCGTCATAACCCCAGCCCCGCTCTCCCGGAAACTGCCCGACAGGCATGATCTGCAACATGGTGATGCCGAGAGCCGACAGCTCCTCGATACGGTTCATCGCCGCACGAAAGGTACCCTCCTTGGTGAAGGTGCCGATATGGATCTCATAGAGAATCGCCTCTTCCCAGGCGTGCCCCTTCCAGTCGCGACGGCTCCAGTGATAATGAGCCGGATCGACGACCAGAGACGGGCCATCTATGCCTCCACCCTGCGCGCGGGACGCAGGATCGGCGACCAGTCGACCGTCCGGCATGATGAACTGATAGTGCGTACCGGGCTCGATGCCTTCGGTCGTCAGCGTGAACCAGCCGTCTCCGGCCGGCAGCATCTCGCGATTGCGGCCATGAATGCGCAGGCGCAACCGCTCGATTTCCGGCGCCCAGACACGGAACGACACTTCCGAATTGCCCAGATATTCAGCGCCCCAGGACTTGGGAAACGCGCGGCGGGCGGGATGCGCAGACGGTTCGTTGCGCGAGTCGAACGGCGTGAAATCTCGGGTCAGCGACATGACTTCTCCTCGGTTTCAAACAGGACCGGGAAAATACGAACCCGTGAGGAATTGTTCCCCACGGATTCTCAAGTCATTGATTTAAATCGATAAAAAATGTTCCATAATTGACGATCGTCAATTATCAATCGATCCGCTGGGTCGTTTGCGGATCGAAGACGACAGCCTTGTCGAGATTGAAGGAGAAGGCGAACTTCTGACCCGGCGCCACATGCAGATCGGCGCGGGTGCGGGCGGTAAAGCTCGCACCATCGATCCTGCCCGTCACGAACGTGTCGGAGCCGGTCGGCTCCACCATGGTCACATCCGCCTCGATCTGCGCGACGGACACCACTTTCGGATCGACGAGACCGCTATCGGTGATCGCCTCCGGGCGCAGGCCGAGGATAACTTCCTTGCCGTCGGGCAGGTTAGCCGTCACGGATGGCGGCATGGCGACCTTGATACCGTCATTGCCGAACAGCGCAATGCCGCCGCCGGATACCTTGCCCTTCAGCATGTTCATTGCCGGCGACCCCATGAAGTCCGCGACGAAGAGATTGGCCGGGCGATTGTAGATCTCCGCCGGCGTGCCGACCTGCTGCACCTGACCTTCCTTCAACACGACGATCTTGGTGGCGAGCGTCATGGCTTCGATCTGGTCGTGGGTGACGTAAACGATCGTCGCATGCGTGTTCTGGTGCAGCGCCTTGATTTCGGCGCGGACTTCGACGCGCAGCTTGGCGTCGAGGTTGGAGAGCGGCTCGTCGAACAGGAAGACGCGCGGCTGGCGCACCAGCGCACGACCCATGGCGACACGCTGGCGCTGGCCGCCGGAAAGCTGGCTCGGGCGGCGCTTCAGCAGGTGCTCGATCTGCAGGGTCTTGGCGACCTTCTTCACTTCCGCTTCGCGCTGCGCCTTCTCAACGCCCCGCATTTCCAGCGCGAACGCGATGTTCTCCTCGACCGTCATGTTCGGATAGAGCGCATAGGACTGGAAGACCATGGCGATATCGCGCTTCGACGGATGCAGATCGGTGACGACCTGGCCATCGATGACGATATCACCCGAGGACGGCGGCAGGAGGCCGGCGATCGCGTTGAGCAATGTGGACTTGCCGCAACCGGACGGGCCGACGAGCACCAGGAAGCCGCCTTTTTCCAGCTCGATATTGATCCCCTTCAGGATCTCGTTGCTGCCGATTTTCTTGCGGATGTCCTTGATTTCAAGAAAGCTCATGTGCGGTTATCCCTTCACGGCGCCGGCCATCAGACCGCGCACGAAATAGCGTCCGGCGACGACATAAACGAACAGGGTCGGCAGGGCCGCGAAGATCGCTGCCGCCATGTCGACATTGTATTCCTTGACGCCGGTGGAAGACGAAACGAGGTTGTTGAGCGCCACCGTCATCGGCGAGGCTTCGCCGCCTGCAAACGAGACGCCAAACAGGAAGTCGTTCCAGATATTGGTGAACTGGTAGATGATCGTCACGACGATGATCGGACCGGAGGTCGGCAGCAGGATGCGCCAGAAGATCCGGAAGAAACCGGCACCGTCGATCATCGCGGCTTTCACGAGTTCATCCGGGAAAGCTTCGTAATAGTTGCGGAAGAACAGCGTCGTGAAGCCGAGACCATAGATCACGTGGACCATGACGAGGCCGGTCGTCGAGTTCGACAGGCCCATCAGACCGAGCAGGCGCGCCATCGGGATCAGCACCGCCTGGAACGGAATGAAGCAGGCAAACAACATCATGCCGAAGATGATCTTGTGGCCCGGGAAACGCCATTTCGTCAGCACGTAGCCGTTCAGCGCGCCCAGGAGCGTCGAGATCAAAACGGCAGGAATGACCATCTTGATGGAGTTCCAGAAATAACCCTTGATGCCGACGCAGGAGACGCCGATGCAGGCTTCGCCCCAGGCCTTCACCCAGGCGGAGATCGACGGGGCCTTCGGCAGCGCCAGCATGTCGCCGCCGCGGATTTCGTCGAGCGATTTCAGCGACGTCGAGAGCATGACGTAAAGCGGCAGCAGATAGACGACCGCAAGCACGATCAGCGCTGCATAGATGAAGTAGCGGGCGGCGTTGGCCTGGCCGGCGCTGACGGTTTCGTTGCCGGCGCTCATTGTTTTCTCTCCCGCAGTTCCGAATAGAGATAGGGAACGATGATTGCGGTAATGCCCATCAGCATCATCACGGCGCTGGCTGAGCCGACATTCATCTGGTTTCGGGTGAACGTGTAGGAATACATGAAGGTGGATGGCAGTTCGGTCGCGTTACCCGGTCCGCCGCCGGTCAGCGCGATGACCAGGTCGTAGGATTTAATCGCCATATGCGCCAGCACGATGAAAGCCGACAGGAAGACCGGGCGCAGCAGCGGAATGATGATGCGGCGATAAATCGCCACGGTCGACGCGCCATCGATCTGCGCCGCCTTGACGATCTCACCGTCGATGCCGCGCAGGCCGGCGAGGAACATCGCCATGACGAAACCGGAAGCCTGCCAGACACCGGCGATGACGACGGTGTAGATCGCCATGTTCGGATTGACCAGCCAGTCGAACTTGAAGCTGGTCCAACCGAGGTTCTGCATCGTGTGCTCAAGCCCGAGGCCGGGGTTCAGGAACCACTTCCAGGCCGTACCGGTGACCACGAAGGACAGCGCCATCGGATAAAGGAAGATCGGCCGCAGCACGCCTTCGGCGCGGATGCGCTGGTCCATCAGGATCGCCAGGAACAGGCCGATCGCGATGCAGATGCCGATATAGAGAACACCGAAAATCGCCAGGTTCTGCATGGCGACATACCAGTTCGGCTGCCCCCAGAGGCGATAATAGGCGTCGAAACCGCCCCATTTATAGACCGGCAGGATGCGCGAGGTCGTGAACGATAGATAGACGGTCCAGAGGATGAAGCCGTAAACGAACACCAGGATCACCGCGAACGACGGCGCCAGCACGATCTTCGGCAGCGCATCGCGCAATCCATCCGCAAAACCGCGGCTCTGTCTCTGCGGCGCAATAACAGGCGCCGGCTCGATTGTCGTCATCATGACCTCCGGTAAAAACCAGACAGGAAAAAATTCGAAAAGTGGCCGGGAGCAACTCCCGACCACTCACAATTCAGATTGGCAACTTCAGCCGATCACTTGGCAGCCTTGACCGCTTCCGGCAGGCGCTTCAGCGCTGCTTCGGTGGTCAGCTGGCCGTTCAGGTGCTGGGTGATGACGTCGAGCATGGCTTCCTTGATGGCAGCCGGCTGAGCGTAACCGTGAGCCAGCGAGCCCATCAGCGTACCCTTGGAAGAAGCTTCGGCGAGGTCCGCCATGCCCTTCTTGCCGCAATCGTCGAACTTTTCGTTCGAGACGTCGGTACGGGCCGGAACGGAACCCTTGACCGTGTTGAAAGCGATCTGGAAGGCCGGATCTTCGACGGCCGAAGCCATCTTGAGCTGTGCCTTTTCAGCGTCACCGCCAACGTCGAACATCATGAACTGGTCGGCGTTGAACAGAACGGAGCCCTGGGTGCCCGGGAAGCGGATGCAGACGAAGTCCGAACCCGGCTTCTTGTTGGCGCGCAGCCATTCACCCTTGGACCAGTCGCCCATTTCCTGCATACCGGCCTTGCCCTCGATGACCATGGCGGTCGAGAGGTTCCATTCGCGGCCGGAGAAGCTCGGGTCGAAATAGGTACGGATCTTCGACATCGTGTCGAAAACCTTCTTCATCTGGTCGCCGGAAAGGGCAGCCGGATCGAGGTCGAGAACGGCCTTCTTGTAGAATTCCGGACCACCGACGGAAAGAACGACGGCTTCCCACATCGTGCCGTCCTGCCACGGAACGCCACCGTGAGCGATCGCGGTCAGGCCCTGGCCCTTGAATGCTTCGAGCAGAGCGAGGAACTCGTCGAGATTGGTCGGGGCCTTGCCGCCGGCCTTGTCGAGAGCAGCCTTGTTGATCCACAGCCAGTTGGTGGAGTGGATGTTCACCGGAGCAGCGATCCAGTGGCCGTCATACTTGGAGAAGTTCTGGAGAGCAGCAGGAATAACCTTGTCCCAGCCTTCCTTCTTGGCGAGGTCGTCGAGGTTTGCCGCAACGCCCATTTCGGCCCAATCCTTCAGGTCGAAACCGAGAAGCTGGACAGCGGTCGGCGGGTCGCCGGCTGTAACGCGAGCGCGAAGCGCGGTCATGGCAGCGGAACCTGCACCACCGGCAACCGGCATGTCCTTCCAGGCAACGCCCTGCTTCTGCAGGTTTTCCTTCAGGACGTTGAGAGCAGCTGCCTCACCGCCCGAAGTCCACCAGTGCAGGACTTCGACCTGCTCGGCAGCCTTGGCGGCACCTGCCGTCATTGCGATCAACGCTGCACCGGCAGCGAGCTTGGTAATCATTCGAATATTCATCGAGAATCTCCCTTTGCATCCGGGCTCCTCTCCGGATATGGCGATTTATAACGATATAAATACGGGTGGTGTCAACCCGCTCCTGGGAGATTTTTGCAGAACACTGCAACAACGCTATCCTATTGAATTACAGAAGATTTTTTTCAATTCCAAAAGTTTTCCTCGATAAACGAGAAAATTTTCTGGCGGGATTTGAAAAATTTGTAACGATATAGATAATGCCCGCTCCGAATTGGGAGCGGTCGGAGGAGGAGAGCATATGTCGCTGGATGATCCAGAGGACAAGGGGGAGGACAGGCGTCTGCGGGCGCAGCCGGATCGGGCGACCGAAAAAACCGGCGCGGAAGCAAAGCCGACCTTGAAGACGATTGCCGAGTTGACGGGACTTGCCGTCACGACCGTGTCGCGCGCGCTCGCCGATGCGCCGCAGATCGCATTGGAAACGCGACAGCGCGTCCGGCAGGTGGCGGAAGAGCTCGGCTATCTGCCGGACCGGGCCGCACAACGCCTGCGCACCGGCCGCACCAATGTCATCAGCCTGGTTCTCGACCCGCACGAGGAAATCCTCGGTTATGCCACGTCGATGATCAACGGTCTGACGGAGGCGCTACGCGGCACCGCCTACCACCTCGTCATCACCCCGCATTTCCTCAACACGCCGCAGATCGATCCGGTGCGCCACATCATGCGCAACCGCATGGCCGACGGCATCATCTTCACTCGCACCGAGCCCAGCGACGAGCGCGTCAAGCTTCTGATGGAAAACAACTTTCCATTCATCTGTCATGGCCGCACGGAGCTTGCGACCGCCCACCCCTATGTCGATTACGACAATTACGCCTTCGCCTACCAGGCGGCCCGCAAGCTGATAGAGGCCGGCGCGAAAAAGCTGACGATCATCCTGCCACCGGACCGCTTCACCTTCGCCCAGCACATGCGCCATGGCTTCATGACGGCAGTGCGCGAGGAAGGCATCGGTTTCGAGATCGCCAAGGGCGTGACGCTGGACAGCAAGTCCGAAGATATCCGGGACTATCTCTATAGGCGCATGGGCGAGCCGGAGCGGCCGGACGGCTATATCTGCGGCGGTGAGGTTTCCGCGCTTGCTGTCATGGCCTCCGCCTATGACCATAAACTGGAACTCGGCAAGGATATCCAGTTGGTCGCCAAGCAGACGTCAGGACTGTTCGACCAGATCAGGCCGCGGGTCGAGACGATCTATGAGGATCTGACCGAGGCGGGGTTGCTGATGGGGCAGTTATTGCTGAAACGGATCGGCGGGCCGGCGCCGGTCGGGGAGTTGCAGGCGTTGCAGACGGTGTGAGGGTGCGGCATCCACCCTTCTTCCCCCTTGCGGGGAAGATGTCAGCGGAGCTGACAGATGGGGGTGGTGCTCCAAATTCGACGGGGGAGATTGTTGACCCCCCCTCTGTCGCCGCAGGCGACATCTCCCCCGCAAGGGGGGAGATTGAAGGCTCCCGGCAAGGGGAACCAGACTTCTCACTCCTCCTCGACAAACACCTCTTCGCGCTTCTTCTTGACGCTCGGCAGGAACACGACCACCAGAACCAGCGCCGCAAAAATCAGCAGCCCTGCACTGATCGGCCGCGTGACGAACGTCATCGGATCGCCGCGCGACAGGATCATCGCCCGTCGCAGGTTCTCTTCGAGCAGCGGACCGAGCACGAAGCCGAGCAGCAGCGGTGCAGGCTCGCAGCGCAGTTTCGACAGCACGTAGCCGATGAGGCCGAAGAAGGCAACGGAATAGAGGTCGTAGACGTTGGAATTGACGCTGTAGACCCCGATGGCGCAGAAGGCCATGATGATCGGGAAGAGCACGTAATACGGGATCGTCAGGAGCTTCACCCACAGCCCGATCAGCGGCAGGTTGAGGACGACCAGCATCAGGTTGCCGATCCACATCGAGGCGATGATGCCCCAGAACAGTGCCGGCTGTTCGGTCGCGACATTCGGGCCGGGCACGATGCCCTGGATGATCATCGCGCCGATCATCAGCGCCATGACCGGATTGGCCGGGATGCCGAGGGTCAGAAGCGGGATGAACGAGGTCTGCGCACCGGCATTGTTGGCCGATTCCGGACCTGCGACACCGGCAATCGCGCCGTGGCCGAACTCCTGCGGGTTCTTGGAAACCTTCTTTTCGATCGTATAGGAGGCAAAGGCCGCAAGGATCGCGCCACCGCCCGGCAGGATGCCGAGGATGGACCCGACCGCCGTGCCGCGCAGCACCGGCCCGACCATCGCCTTGAACTCTTCCTTCGAAGGCATCAGGCCACTGACCTTGGACATCAGCACCGAGCGCGTCTGCTCGTTTTCGAGGTTACGGAGGATTTCCGCAATACCGAAGACACCGACCGCGACCGCCACGAAGTTCAGCCCGTCCGCATATTCACGAATGCCGAGCGTGAAGCGCGGCGTGCCGGTATAGATGTCAGTGCCGACCAGGCCAAGCAACAGGCCGAGCGCCACCATGGCCAGCGCCTTGATGATCGAACCGTGTGCCAGAGCGATCGACGACACGAGGCCGACAACCATCAGCGAGAAATATTCGGCTGCACCGAACTTCAGCGCGATGGTGGTCAGCGGCGGCGCGAAGATCGCGACCAGGAAAGTCGAGACCGTGCCGGCGAAGAACGAACCCATGGCGGCTGTCGCCAGAGCAACGCCGGCCTTGCCCTTGCGGGCCATCTGGTAACCGTCGATCGCCGTCACAGCGGACGAGGATTCGCCCGGCATGTTGATCAGGATCGCCGTGGTCGAGCCGCCGTATTGCGCACCGTAATAAATGCCGGCGAGCATGATCAGCGACGAGACTGGCTCAAGCTGGAAGGTGATCGGCAGGAGCATGGCGATGGTCGCCGTGGCGCCGATGCCGGGCAGAACGCCGATCAGCGTTCCGAGCAGCACGCCGATCAGGCAGAAGAACAAGTTGGCGAGTGAAGTTGCGGTCGAGAACCCGAGCGCGAGGTTATGAAACAGTTCCATGTGTCAATAATCCCAGACGTCGAGCTCAATAGCCCAACCAAGGCCCGAAGGTGCGGAAAGGCAGGCCGAGGCCATAGCTGAAGACCAGCAGCGAAAAGACCGTCAGCCCCGCGGAGAGGATGACCGCCATCAACGGCTTCATGCGTTGTGACGCGAAGGATGCGATCAACGCGCAGATGAAGATTGACGGCACGAAGCCGAGCCCACGCACGGTCATGCCGAAGATGACCGGCGCCGGCAGGATGAACAGCATGCCCCGCCAGGCGAACGAGCCCATGGCTTCGCCCTGTATCCGAAAGGCCTGGAAGAGGATGACGCCGCCGAGCACGATTAGCACGCAGGCGAGAATGAAGGGGAAATACCCCGGCCCCATGCGCAACGCCGTGCCGAGCTCGAGATCGAGCGATTCCAGCGCGAAGAAAATGCCCGTCGCAATCAGCAACAGGCCGCATATGAGGTTGGTTGTGTCGATTTTCTGGGAATTCATGGTGTCTCCGAAGGAATGGAGCGGTGCTGCGGGTAAGCCCCTCCCCCTTGTGGGGAGGGGTTGGGGAGGGGATCTTTCTTTTAGAGAAAACCCCTCCCGCCTGCCGGCCACCCTCCCCACAAGGGGGAGGGTTAAGAGTGCTGCTGCGTCTCAAACTCTATCCGCGAGTCACGCTTTTCAGCAGGCAGCCCAGGCAGGAGCTTAGTCGGCGTACTGGCCAGCAGCTTCGATGACCGGCTTCCAGCGGGCGATTTCGCTTTCGAGCTTGGCCTTCAGCGCGGCCGGGGTCGCATCGCTTTCCGGCGACGGCTTGGTGCCGAGTTCGGCGAAGCGGGCGCCGATGTTCTTATCGGCCAGAGCGACCTTCAGAGCGCCGGAAAGCTTGTCGAGTGCTTCCTTCGGCGCGCCCTTCGGCGTGTAGATACCGTGCCAGATACCGACTTCCATCTGCGGCAGGCCGGCTTCCTTGACGGTCGGAACGTCCTTCAGGACGTCGAGGCGAGCCGGCGAGGTCACGGCGTAAGCCTTGACCGTGCCGCCCTGGATCTGCTTCGTCGTGTTGGTGGTCTGGTCGCACATGATGTCGACCTGGCCGCCGAGAAGATCGGTCATCGCCGGGCCCGTGCCCTTGTAGGGAACGGTGACGAGCGCGGTCTGGATCGAGCTCATGAACAGCATGCCGCAAAGGTGCGAAGCGGCACCGATACCGGCATTGGCGACGGTGACCTTGTCCTTGTTGGCCTTGGCGTATTCAACGAGACCCTTGAGGTCATTCGCCGGCATGTCCTTGCGGGCGAGCAACGTCATCGGAACGTCGGTGACGAGACCGACATAATCGAAGGCTTCGAGCGTCTTGTAGGGCAGCTTGCGGTAAAGCGAGTCGCTGGTCGCCATGCCGATATGGTGCAGGAGAACGGTGTAGCCGTCCTTGTCCGCATTGGCGACGCGGGCTGCACCCAGCGTACCGCCGGCACCACCGACGTTTTCAACGACGATCTGCTGGCCGAGCGTCTTTGACATGTTTTCAGCCACGAGACGGGCAACCGTATCGGTCGGGCCGCCGGCCGCAAACGGCACGATCATGGTGATCTGGCGCTCGGGATA
Source organism: Neorhizobium populisoli (assembly GCF_019430945.1). Taxonomy (GTDB): domain Bacteria; phylum Pseudomonadota; class Alphaproteobacteria; order Rhizobiales; family Rhizobiaceae; genus Neorhizobium; species Neorhizobium populisoli. The sequence continues at coordinate 596,371 of NZ_JAHYCB010000003.1, forward strand.
ACCGGCTGCATTGGCAACGGCGGAAACGAGCGAAAGCGCCGCAAGAGCGGTAGCGCCGAGAACGGCGTTCAGGATTTTCATCGGGGGTCCTCCAGGATGAAACGAATGGCCAGAGCGGGCGCACGTTTCTCCTCCGGCGCTACTCTGCCAGTCATTTGCCGGAACGCCCGCAGCGCGTGCAATCGTTGCGGAAGTCTTAAATTCGGATTTCTGCGGATGACGCGCCGCAGCATGGGTGGATTCGGAAACAACACGCCAAAAGCGCGGGTGGATTTCCACCCATCACCTCGCAAAGCTCATGCCGATCCTGGGATAAGGCGTGGCGCTTCGCGACCCGAAGCGCTTGCCCGGCTGGCTTATGTTACATTTTCATGACCGGCCTTTTGTCCATTTCACAGGCGAAACCAGCGTGTCCGATCCAGCCGCTTTCATTACCGAGCCCGCCCGCCGCGTAGAGGTTATCCGCCGGACCGAGGTGTTGGTGGTTGGCTCCGGTCCCGGCGGCCTTGCCGCCGCACTCGCCGCCGCCCGTGCCGGCGCGGAGGTGACGCTGGTCGAACGCTTCGGCTGTTTCGGCGGCAATATCACCGTCGTGGGCGTCGAAGGGTTTGCCTGGTACCGACACGAAAAGACCGTCGAGGCAGGCGGCATCGGCCGTGAATTCGAAGAGCGCGCCAAGGCGATGGGCGCTGCCGTGCCGGAAAGCCAGTCGCTGAGCTACGAGCTGGATTCGGAAGGCTTCAAGGTGGTCGCCGACAGGTTGGTGGAGGAAGCGGGCATCACGCCCATGCTGCATCGCCAGTTCGTGGCGCCGATCATGGACGGCAACCACATCACCGGCATCATCACCGAATCCAAGGCCGGCCGCGAGGCGATCCTAGCAAAATACGTGATCGACGCGACGGGAGATGCCGACATCGCCACAGCAGCCGGCGCGCCCGTGATGAAGACGCCGGTCGAAGCCATGCAGGCGGCTTCGGTGATGTTCCATCTCGCCGGCGTCGACAAGCGCGCCTTCCTCGCCGGCGTCCGCTCCGACCCGCAGACCTATGGCGACTGGTCGACCGGCGAATGGCAGATCGAGACCTCCGGCAAGGAGGACAAGATGTTCTCGCCCTTCCTTGGAAAACCCTTCGCCCAGGCGATCCGCGAAGGCGTCATCCCGGCCCATCTCAACACCATCGCCGGCACCTGGGGCGCCATGCATGATACCGGCGAACTCACCTATATGAACCTCGTGCATCTGGCCGGCTGCGACGGCACCGATCCCGACAGCATGACCCGCTTCGAGATCGAGGGCCGCAAACAGGCCATGCTGGCGATCGAAGCGCTACGCCGCTACACGCCTGGCTGCGAAGGTGCGCGTCTGCGCAATTTCGGCATGACGATCGGCATCCGCGACACCCGCAAGCTGGATGCCGCCTACAACATGACGGAGGACGACGTCCGCAACGAAGCTCGTTTCGAGGATACGATCGGCATCTATCCGGAATTCATCGATGGCTACGGCGTGCTGATCCTGCCGACCACCGGCCGCTACATGCATATTCCCTATCGCAGCATGCTGCCGAAGGGCGTGGAAAACCTGCTCGTCACCGGCCGCGCCATCGGCGGCGACCGCATCGCCCATGCCGCCACCCGCAACATGGCTTGCTGCGCGGTCGCCGGTCAGGGAGCGGGGGTTGCCGCAGCCCTTGCGCTACGCTCCGGCCGATCGCTGAACGATGTCGATATCACTGCCGTCCAGCAGGAACTGACGCGCCAAGGCGTGCGGATTCACTGAAGGATCAGCCGTCGCGTTCGTCCTGAAGCAAATTCTCAAAACCGTGCATCTTCTTGTCGAGCCCGTATTTCTGCATCTTTTCGTAAAGCGTCTTGCGGGAAATGCCGAGGGATTCGTAGACGGGCCTCAACGCCCCGCCATGCGCGGCGATCTCCCCGGCGATGATGTTACGCTCAAAGGCGGCGACCTTGTCCGCCAGTCGGCCCGCGCCGTCCTTCACCGCACCCGGCAGGCCAGCTGTATCGGCGGGCTTGGCATCAAGCCCCAAAACCAGCCGATCGGCGGCGTTGCGCAGCTCACGTACATTGCCCGGCCAGTCGCGTTGAGCGATCAACGAGATCACGTCGGGCAGCACGTCCATGTCCTCGCGGCCATAGCGCGCCGCTGCTTCTCGAACCAACTGCAGGAAGAGTAGTGGAATATCCGCCCGCCGCTGAGAGAGCGCCGGTACATGGATCGTCGCGACATTCAGCCGATAGAGCAGGTCAGCCCGGAAACGTCCCGCTGCCACTTCCGCCTCCAGATCCACCTTGCTGGTCGCGATGAAGCGCACGTCGAGCGGCACGGTCTCGTTGGAGCCGAGCCTTGTGATGACCCGCTCCTGCAGCACGCGCAAAAACTTCGCCTGCAGGTCGAAGGGCATCGAACCGATCTCATCGAGCAGGATTGTGCCGCCCCGCCCATGCTCGAACTTGCCATAACGCGGCCTGAGCGCACCGGGGAAAGCCCCGGCCTCATGGCCGAACAACTCACTCTCGATCAGATTTTCCGGCAGCGCCGCGCAGTTGATGGCGATGAACGATTTGTTGGCGCGCGGCCCGACATCATGTAGCGCCCGGGCCACGACTTCCTTGCCGACACCCGTATCGCCGATGATCAGCGTATCCGCATCCGCCGCGCCGATAGCACGAATGCGGTAGCGCAGATCCACCATGCCCTGCGTTCTGCCGGGAAGCCGGGTCTCGAGGTCGTCCCGTTTACCGGCAACCGCCTTCAGCCGCCGGTTCTCCAGCACCAGCCCGCGCCGATCCAGCCCGCGGCGGATGATGCCGGCGAGATGTTGCGGCGTGAACGGCTTTTCGAGGAAGTCATAGGCCCCTTCCCGCATCGCCTTGACCGCAAGCTGCACGTCGCCATGGCCGGTGACCAGGATGACCGGGATTTCCGCATCAAGCTCCCGCACCCGCTGCATCAGCGTCATGCCGTCTATGCCGGGCATGCGGATATCGCTGACGACGACGCCGTCGAAACCGTAACCGATCAACTCCAGCACGTGGTCGGCGTTCGAAAAGGTCTGGACTTCGAGGCCGAACAGCTCCAGCGCCTGGGCCGTCGAACGGCGCAGTTCCTCTTCATCGTCGACCAGGAGTACCCTCTGAACAGTCACTTTGATTTTTCCATTATTCGGCCGCTTCCAGAAGACTGCTATCCGCCACATCCAGCTCGATCAGGAAGACTGCCCCGCCCTCCGGATGATCGGTAACCGAAAGGCTGCCACCGAAATCCTTGATGATATTGTAGGAGATCGACAAGCCGAGCCCCAGCCCCTTGCCGACGCCCTTGGTGGTGAAAAACGGATCGAAGATACGCTCCCGGATCGCCCCTGCCACGCCCGGCCCGCGATCCCGCACGGAGATCGTCAACTTGCCGTCCTGCTGGACGGCTGCAACGCTGATGCGCCGGTCATCCAGCCCTTCGACAGCATCGGCGGCATTGGTGATGATATTGACCAGCACCTGCTGCAGACGTACCGCGCCGGCCTTCACCGCCGGTATCGTCGCCGGAATATTCACTTCCAGCTCCGCATCCGCCGTCTTCAGCCGCGCCGCGACAATCTCCAGCGTATCGCGCACCACATCATCGATCGCCACGGCACCGAGCTTCTCGTTCGGCTTGCGGGCGAAATTGCGCAGGTGCTTGCTGATCGAGGCCATGCGGTCGATCAGCGCCGAAATGCGCTTCACATTGTCCCGCGCCTCTTCGGTGCGGCCGAGATCGATCAGCACGCCGGTCGTCTCGGAATAGGTTTTTGCCGCAGCCAGCGGCTGGTTGAGCTCGTGCGACAGCGCAGCCGACATCTGCCCGAGGCCTGCGAGCTTGCCGGCCTGGATGAGGTCCGCCTGGGTCTGCCGTAGCCGTTGCTCCGTCAACCGCCGCTCGGCGATCTCTTCCTCGATGCGGCTGTTGACGCGGGCAAGATCGGCGGTGCGCTCGATGACACGGCGCTCCAGCTCGCTCTGCGCTTCCGCCTGCAGCAACATGCGCTCGTTGAGCCGTGCCCGCCGCTGAATGATGATCGCCAATGCCAGGCAAGCGAGGCAGAGCGTCAGCACCGCAGCCATCGTCGCCGTGGTCGCCTGCGAATGGACCGAACCGGTATCCATCAGCACGTTCACCGTCCAGCCGGCATCCGGCATCGGCTGCGAAACGACGAGATATTCCTTCTCCACGCCGCCGTCGGAAATCATCATCACGTCACGGCCGGCAAAGGAACCAGTTCGAACCGGCAGTTCCCGCAGCTTGGCATCCGCATACCGCCGCGAGGCTTCCGTGCGGGCGACCCTATCCGGCGTCAGCGGCAGGATGCTGGCATAAAGCCATTCCGGACTGCCGGTCATGAAGATGATGCCTTCCGGATCGGACACGAAAATCCGGTCGTCCCCGCCGCCGCTCCAGCTATCCTCGATATTGTCGATATCCACCTTGAAGACGATGACGCCGCGGATCGTGCCGTCGATCTCGATCGGCGATCCGAAATAATAGCCGCGCTTCAGCGACGTAGTGCCGAGCGCATAGAACCGGGACTGTTTGCCCGCCGCGGCCTCCTGGAAATACGGCCGGTAGATGAAATTTTCGCCGATGAAGGAGACGGGGGAATCGTAATTGCTGGCCGCGATCGTCTCGCCGTCCATGGTCATCACATAGATGTCCGAGGATTTCAGCAGCGTGTTGATGTCCTTGAGATAGGCATTCGTCCAGGCGCGCAGGCCCGGGTTCTTCGGATCGAAGATCAGCGCCTCGATATTGTTCTGGTCGGCGATCAGTGCCGGCAGCGCCTCATATCGCTTCAGATGCCCGTCGAGCGCCGAGACTGCCAGGCGCAACGTCGTGCCGGCCTGCAATTCCGCCTCTTCCATATAGCTGCGCGCGACGATGTCGCTGCCCTTGGAGACCAGCGCCACGCCGATCGCCAGAAGCGCGATCAGAGGCAGAAGAATGCGATATCTCAAAACGGCCGGCTCCTCCCCAGGTCGCGATCTCAAGCTGTAATCCATGGCGAGATCGCCTCGCGCATTTTAATGGCTGCCACAAAAATTTGCATCAGACTGCAAGGATTTACAAGAAACGCGCCTGAGCGGCCTTTATACAAGTTTTACTTGACCGGGAACCCACGCGGGAACAGTCTCCCGGGTGGGGCCAGATCAAATGCCGGCAACGGCACATCAAGGGGGTATTTTATGGTATATGTACTTGCACTTCTGATCGGCGTGATCGCCGGCCTGCGCGCCATGACCGCGCCTGCGGCAATCGCCTGGGCGGCCTATCTCGGCTGGCTCAATCTTTCCGGCTCCTGGCTCGCCTTCATGGGTTCCGTCTGGGCCGTCGGCATCTTCACCATTCTCGCACTCGTCGAACTCGTTACCGACCAGCTGCCCTCGACGCCAAGCCGCAAGGTGCCGCAGCAATTCGGCGCCCGCCTGATCATGGGTGCGCTGACCGGTGCTGTGATCGGCATTCCGTCCGGCGGCTGGATCGTCGGCCTGATCGCCGGTATCATCGGCGCCGTGATCGGCACCTATGGCGGCGCGGCTGTCCGTAGCAGGCTGGCCGCCAGCTTCGGCAAGGACCCGCCGGCCGCCTTCATTGAAGACGCCGTCGCCATCATCGGCGCCTATCTGATCATCTCGTCCATCGTAGCACCGGTCGCCGCATGACGGCGTATGACGCGATCATCATCGGGGCCGGTCAAGCCGGCCCTTCGCTTGCCGGCCGGTTCAACGACGCGGGCAAGAAGGTTGCCATCATCGAGCGCAAACATGTCGGCGGAACCTGCGTCAACACCGGCTGCAAACCGACCAAGACGCTGGTCGCCAGCGCCTATGCCGCCCACCTCGCCCGCCGCGGCGCCGATTACGGCGTGGTGCTCGACAGCGCCGTCAAGATCGACATGCCGGCGGTGATGCGCCGCTCCCACAAGGTGACGCTCGACAGCCGCAAGGGCAATGAAAGCTGGCTGGAAGGCATGCCGAACTGCACGCTGATCCGCGGACATGCAAGGTTCGAGGACAAGAACACCATCCGCGTCGGCGACGAAATCCTCACCGCACCGCAAATCTTCCTGAATGTCGGCGGCCGCGCCACGATCCCGGATTTTCCGGGCATCAACGATATTCCCTATATGACCAATAGCGACATCGTCATGCTCGACCGGGTGCCGAAACACCTGATCGTCATCGGTGGCAGCTATATCGGCCTGGAATTCGCACAGATGTACCGCCGCTTCGGTGCTGAAGTCACCGTCGTCGAAAAAGGCTCCCGCCTCGTCGGCCGTGAGGACGAGGATATTTCCGACGCGATCCGCGAAATCCTTGAGGCCGAGGGCATCACCGTCCGCACCGGCTCAGACGACATCCGCTTCCGCAAGGATGGCGAGGACATCGTCGTGCATGTCAGCGCCGGAGCACCGGAAGTGATCGGCTCCGACGTGCTTCTCGCTGTCGGCCGCCGCCCGAATACCGACGATCTCGGCCTCGACAAGGCCGGCGTCGAACTGGATGCCCGTGGTTACATCAAGGTCGACGACCACCTTGCCACCAACGTTCCGGGCATCTGGGCGCTGGGTGACTGCAACGGCCGCGGCGCCTTTACCCACACCGCCTATAACGACTTCGAGATCGTCGCCGCTAACCTCTTCGATAGCGAGAACCGCAAGGTTTCAGACCGTCTGGTTGGTTACGCGCTTTATATCGACCCGCCGCTCGGCCGCGTCGGCATGAGCGAGGCCGAGGCGAAGAAGTCTGGCAGAAAGGTACTGGTCAGCCGCCTGCCGATGAAGCGTGTCGGACGTGCCGTCGAAAAGGGCGAGACGCAGGGGTTGATGAAATTCATCGCCGATGCAGATACACGCGAGATTCTCGGCGCTGCCATTCTCGGCACCAGCGGCGATGAATCGATCCACGGCGTGCTCGACATGATGAATGTGAAAGCGACCTATGATCAGCTGCGCTGGGCGGTTCCGATCCATCCGACCGTCTCGGAATTCTGGCCGACGGTGGTGCTCGGCATGAAGCCGGTGTGAACCTCTTTTGCACAGGATTCAAATTTTACCGATCGCTTAAGGAAAGCAGCAAGCATTTCCGTCTATGAGCTTGGGTATTGTCCCTGGTTCATGATGGAAACAGATGTGCGGTTTTGCGGGCTTCGTTGGTGAAGCATGGTCTTCCGGTCAGCCGGAAACCCTGTTGTCATCCATGGCGAATGCGATTGCGCATCGCGGCCCGGACGGTCAGGGCGTATTTGCCACGCCCGGCGCGGGCTTGGCCCATGTCCGCCTGTCGATCGTCGGCCTCGCCGACGGCCAGCAGCCTATGACGGAGGCTGAAGGCCGCTACACGATTGTTTTTAACGGCGAAATCTTCAATTACGTCGAGTTGCGCGAAGAGCTGAAAGCCCGCGGAGTTACCTTCCGCACCGGCAGCGATACCGAGGTCCTGCTGCAGCTTTATGCGCTTGACGGCGAGGCCTGCATGGCCCGGCTGAATGGCGATTTCGCCTTCGCGATCTGGGATGCGAAAGAGCGTCGGCTGTTTGCAGCACGCGACCGCATGGGCGTTCGCCCGCTCTTTTACACAGAGCATAGAGGCATGATTTACTTCGCGTCCGAAGTAAAGGCGCTGCTGGAAGTGCCGGGCATCGAGGCGGAACTCGATCCGATCGCACTCGACCAGATCTTTACGCTCTGGGCGCCAATCGCACCGCGCACCGCCTTCAAGGGTATTTCCGAGCTTGAACCCGGCCATTTGATGACTATCGTCGGTGGACATATCGAAACCCGCCCCTATTGGCAGCTCGATTACCCCGATGCCGGCGATCATCGTCCGCTGGACCAGCAGGCAACGGAAGAAGAACTTCGCGCCCTTCTCACCGACGCAACGCGGCTTCGCATGCGCGCCGATGTCCCCGTCGGCGCCTATCTCTCCGGCGGCCTCGATTCCTCGCTGATCACCGCGCTCGCCGCCCCGATGGCGCCGAACGGCCTCAATACGTTTTCCGTCACCTTCGACGATGCCGAGCATGACGAAAGCGCATTCCAGCTGGCTGTCGCCCGCGCACTCGGCACCAATCACCGCGCCGTCCTGAGCGGCTCGGAAGACATCGCTGGCAGTTTTCCGGATGTCATCCGCGCCACCGAACGCCCGGTCCTGCGCACCGCTCCTGCCCCGCTCTACCGCCTCTCCGGCCTCGTTCGCGACGCCGGCATGAAGGTCGTGCTGACCGGGGAAGGCGCCGACGAAATCTTCGCCGGCTACGACATTTTTCGCGAGGCGCAGGTGCGCCGCTTTTCCGTCCGCCAGCCGGATTCGAAGGTCAGACCGCATCTGTTCCGCAAACTTTATCCTTACCTGCCCGGCTTGCAGCAGCAATCGGCAGAATATCTCGCCGCCTTCTTCGCCACCGGCAGCGACAGGCTCGATGATCCGCTCTTCTCGCACCGTCCGCGCTTCCGCTCCACGGCTGCGGCGAAAATCTTCTATTCCGACGACCTGCGCTCGACGCTGGGCAATTACGACGCCGCCGAAGACCTCGCCTCCCGCCTGCCGGACAATTTCCGCCGCTGGCATCCGCTCAATCAGGCGCAATATCTCGAAAGCCGCTTCCTGCTGCCGGGCTACATCCTCTCCAGCCAGGGTGACCGGGTGGCGATGGCGCGTGGCATCGAGGGCCGCTTTCCTTTCCTCGACCACCGCGTCGTGGAATTTGCGGGCAAGCTCGCACCGGGCATGAAGCTGAAAGGTCTGCGCGAAAAACACATCCTGCGCGAAGTCGCCAAGGACGTGCTGCCCGAGATCATCAGCCAGCGGCCGAAACAGCCCTATCGCGCACCGGACAGCCGCTCTTTCGCCGGCAACAACGAAAAGCCCTACGTCGCCGAACTTCTCGGCGAGCAGGCGATTGCCTCCAGCGGCCTGTTCAACAGCCGCGCCGTCGCCAAGCTGCACCAGAAATGCCGCACGCAGCCGGTTTCCGGCTTCCGTGATAACGCCGCCTTCGTCGGCATCCTCTCGACCCAGCTGTGGCTCCAGAATTTTGCCGCCCGGCGGCAGACGGATGTCCGCAATCTCAATACAGCCAGAGGAGGCCGGGCATGACCATGCCAAGCGCACTCGGAAAACTGCCGCGTTATCGCGCGCTTCTGCCGATGGTGATGTCCTATGCGGCATCCGGCGGCAGCCTGATCGTTTCGTCGGCCGCGCAGCTTCTGACCTTCGCGATCCTCGCCCGTTTCCTCGGCGTGCATGAATTCAGCCTGTTCGTGGCGATTTCCGCCGTTTCGGCGATTGCCGTGCATCTCTGCGGCGTCGGCGGCACCGAATGCCTGGTGCGTCGCGTCGCACGCGACCATTCCATGTATCCGGCGATGCTCGGCCACAATATCCTGCTGATCTCGGTCAGCGGCGTATTGCTGGTGATCATCGGCGCGATCGCGCTGCCCTATTTCTTCGACATCTCGACGAACGGCGCGGTCAACGGCCTCGAAATCACGGCGATGCTGATCACCAATATCGTGCTGGTGCGCTGCATCCTGTTTTCCGAACAGGTCTTCATCGCGTTCTCCGATTTCGGCTCCGCCAACAAGGTGGTGATGGGTTTTGCGCTGATCCGCACGGCTGCCGCAGTCCTCGCCTGCCTTGCCTTCGGCGTCTCGACGCTCGCAGGCTGGATCGTCTGGCAGTTTGCCGCCCATGCTGTCATGCTGTTCTTCTGCTATCTGGCGCTCAGGAAACTTGGCCGCCCGAAATTCAAGCTGGTGCGGGAAGAGCTGCGTCTCGGCCTGTTCTTCTCGATCCCCTTCATCCTGAAGGCCGCCCGCCAAAATGCCGACCTTCTGGTCCTCGGCATCGTCGCCAGCGCCGAGATCATGGCGAGTTACAGCGTCGCCCGCCGCATTATCGAAAGCAGCTATCTGTCTGTCGATGCCATGAATCGCATTGTTTATCCCGGCACGGCAAAGGCCAGCCATGGCGGCATCCACAAGGCGACGGACCGCGTCAAAAAACTTTTCCTTGCGGCTTTGGCGATCAGCATCGCTGCAGCGACAGCCGTCTTCATCTGCGCGCCGATCTTGCCCTATCTCTTCGGGCATGATTACACCTCGCTTGTGCTGTTCGTGCGCGCACTCTGCTGGGTCGTTATCCCGGTCGGCTGCTGGGCGATCGCGGTCGAAGCGCTCGGCGCCTCCGGCAATCAGGGCGCCCGCGCCACCGTCATGGGCCTCGGCAGCCTGATCGGCGCCGGCGTTGCGGCCTGGGCCACCTGGTATGCGCCGCCGACCGGCACGTTCATCTCGTATTACGTCATCGAGACCCTCATGGCCCTCGCGGCCTGGGCCGTCTATTTCCGCGTCGTCGCCAAAAGCCGAAAAGTCGCCTCCCAGACCGGCACTGCCGGAGACGTTGCCGCATGAGCCTCGTTCCCAGCCCTTCCATCTCCGACAAAGAGCCCGCGCCGCAGACCTGCGAACCATCGCGCGGCGTCCGGGCGATGGAAGAGGCGGACTTGAAGTCGGTCGGCAGGCTGTTCAACAAAGCCTTTCGAGGCCGGAACGAGGAGCCGAGACCGGACCTCCTCGACTATCTCGACAATGTTTTCATGAAAAATCCGGGCTATACGCCCGAATACGGCAGCATGGTGCATCAGGATAAGTCCGGCCGCGTCGACAGCGCGCTGCTCGCCCTGCCCATGCCGTTTTATGCCTGCGGCCGCCGGATTACCGCGCGGCTGATGTGCGCCTTCATGGCCGATGGCAAGCTCGGCTTTGCGGGTGCCGCTCGGCTGGCCCGGGAAATCCGCCTGCGGCCCGATCTCTGCTTCACCGACAATGCCTCTCCCGTCAGCGCCGATCATACGACGATTGCCGGCGGCGTCACGCTTCCCATCCTCAGCCTCGAATGGCGCCGCACCTTCCGGCCGCTTCAGGCCGGCCTCGACAGGCTGCGCGAAAAGCTGCCGCTCCTGCGGCGCCTGCCGCTCTCGCCTCTGCTCGCACCCGTCGACGCATTGCTCCGCAAGGTTTTCAAGACATTCATGCCCGAACGGCCGGTCGGCATCGTTTCGTCCGATGCCGGGATCGACGAGTTCTTTGCCTGCACCGGGCCGATGACGGAACGGTTTTCCATCCGTCCGGACTGGTCACGCGACGACCTTGCCTGGCTGATGGAGATTGCGGCACAGAACACCTCGCTCGGTGAACTCCGCTGCCGCACCGTCTCCAATGCGCGTGGCGAGACGATCGGCTGTTACCTGTTTTTCGGCCGCCGAGGCGAAATGGCGCATGTGCTGAACGTGCTCTGCCTTGAGGGCCGCGAGCTCGACGTGGTCTCGCAGATGTTCGCCGATCTCGCCGAAGCCGGTTATGCCGCCGCGGAGGGCAAGGCACAACCCTTCCTGATGAATGCGCTGATGCGCCAAAGGCAGATGATTTTCCGCCATCGCGGTTACTTCTGCATGGTCACCCGGCACGCCGACATCCGCGAGGCGGCAATGCGCGGCGATATCTTTGTCGGAGGACTTGCTTCGGAAAGCTGGAGCCGTCTCCTTACGGACTTTCGATAAAGCTAAAATTAACTCGATATTCACCCTGCTAGCCTAGAGATGGGTGAGTTTATTGTTTGGGAATACGGCCTTAGGTTTAAGGCCGATCGGCTGGAGGTGTGCATGTACCGGCCCAGGGAGCCTGAAAACCGACGGCCGGCGTCGTATGCGAGCGATACCGCCCGTGGCGGCAGTGCGCCCCCGTCCCGTCGCTCCCTTCTCGACCGCATCGAAGATGAATGGCAGGCCGAGGAAAACCGCCGCCTTGAAGCCGATCGCTGGGCGGAAGAAGAAGCCCGCCGCGCCGCGGACGAGCGTCGCATGGCTGACGAGCGCCGGGCCATTCGCGATCGCTGGAGTGCGAACGATCAGTGGCCGGAAGACGACCGCCCCGCCGAGCGATCCGCTCGGCCGGAAACCCATTCCTTGCAAAGCGAAGACCGCTGGAACCGCAACGAACGGTATGATCGTCGTGACTATCACGATGAAGCACCGGATTATCGCGATCGCCGGCAGGAAGAGCCCAAGGCAGCTGCCCGTTACGATGCAGCTCCCGAGCCGCAGACAAATTCCTTCAACGAATTGCTGAACGCCCAGATGCGCAGCCTTTCCGAGATCGGTATCGGCGATATTCTTCTGTGGCTGCGCCGCGGCCTGCGCTGGATCATCCTGCTGACGATCATCGGCATGATCTCGGCCTTCCTCTATTCGACCATGGCGACGCCGCGCTACACCGTCTATACCGACATCATCATCGACCCGCAGAACCTCAACGTCGTCAACGACGACGTGTTCTCGTCCAATCCGCAGCGGGATTCCCAGCTGCTGGAAGTTGAAAGCACGCTTCGCGTGCTGACCTCCGGCAACGTCTTGCGCCAGGCGATCGCCGATCTTGACCTGACCAACGATCCGGAATTCACCAGGCAGAGCCCGTTGGCGCCCCTGATGAAACTGTTCTCCGGCGAGAAGCCGCCGGGCGACAAGGAACTCGCCGTCCTGATGGAGCTGTCGGATCGCGTCAAGGCGATGCGCGAGGAGCGCTCCTTCGTGGTCACCCTAGCCGTCTGGGCCGAAGATCCCGAAAAGTCGATCAAGATTTCCGAAGCAATCGTCCGCGCTTTTGAAAAGGAACTGTTTGCCTCCTCCGCAGACAGCGCCGGCCGCGTCGCCGCAACGCTGACGAGCCGCCTCGACGAGCTGCGGTCCTCGGTGACCCACGCCGAGGAAAAGGTCGAGCAGTTCAAGCGCGACAACAATATCCAGGAATCCAATACCGGCGAACTGGCCAGCGCCCGCATCTCGACGGCACTCGACACCCAGGTTCTCGACGCCCAGCAGCAGCTGATCCAGGCGGAATCCCGCTATAACCAGATGCGCTCGGCCGTCGCCGATCGGCGTACCGCGACCGCTACGATCTTCGATTCCGTCAGCATGCAGACGCTGCGCGCCAGCTACAACACCCTGCTGCAGCAGATCGGCTCGACGACGCTGACCTATGGCGCCCGCCATCCCCGGCTGATCTCGATGCAATCGGAAAAGGCAGCCCTCGAAAAAGCGATCGCCGACGAGGCGAACCGCATTCTCGAAACCGCCAGGACCGACGCGGATCAGGCCCGCGCGACGCTTGCCGGCCTGCGCGGTAAGGCGGATACGGAGCGCTCGACCGTCTATACCAATAACGACGCGCAGGTTCGTCTGCGCGAGCTGGAGCGTGACGCGCGCGCCAAGGCCGCGGTCTACGAGACCTATCTCGGCCGTACGCACCAGATCACCGAACGCCAGCAGATCGACACCAGCAACGTTCGCGTCATCTCGCCGCCGGTTCCGCCGAAAACCAAGAGCTGGCCGCCACGCACCATCATCCTGCTGGCTGCAGGCGCGGTCGGCGGCTTCATGCTCGGCACCGGCCTTGCCCTGCTGCTCGGCGGCCTCGGACATCTTTCCCAGGCGCGCCGCCGCTTCGCTTACGAACAGAGATATGCCTGAGGGGTAAAGCCATGCGCAGCCCCGCAGCCGCGGCGATACCGATCCAGGAGACCACGCGTGCCGACTACCGCGGTGTGATCGGCTCGCTGCTGTTCATCGCGCTGTTCCTGTTCGTGGCAATCTCCCTCAATCCGTTCTACGACTTGACGGTCCTGTCTTCGGCCAGCATCACGACGGACAATTCCAACAAGTTCAACCAGCTCCTGTTCATCCTCCTGCCGTTTGGCGCGCTCGGCTGCGGGCTGGCGACGCCCATGCGCGGCACCTTTCTACAGCCGCGCTGGTTGCTCTCGCTGCTTTTCCTCTGGCTGGTCTTCGTCTCGCTGGTTTCGAACCATTCGTTCAACAGCCTGAAGGCACTGTTCGTCACCTCGCTGATCGTGCTCGGCGCCAACGCAATCCTGCTCCTGCCGCGTTCGGAAAAACACTTCGCCAAGCTTCTGGCCGTCGGTACACTCGCCTGTATCGGGCTTGCCTATTACGGCATCAAGTTCCTGCCCTTCTATTCGATCCACTCCGCCGCCGATGTGGCCGAGCCCATGCATGCCGGTCTGTGGCGCGGGTATTTCCCCCACAAGAACAATGCCGCCGCCGCCATGGTCCTGTTCTCCTTCTGCGGCATCTTCATCTTCCGTACATGGTCGCGGATCGTCGGCCTGGTGATCCTCGCCAGCGCCACGTTTTTCCTGATGCATACCGGCGGCAAGACCGCGTCCGCCATGCTGCCGGCGATCATCCTGGTCGGGTGGGTGTTCGAGAAAATACCGTTTCTGCGCATGCCGCTATCGTTCCTCGGCGTCGCGGCGCTCAATCTCTTTGCGGTCGGTTCGTCGCTCAACCCGAGCCTCTCGGAAATCGTCACGAACATGGGGATCGACGCCACGTTCACGAACCGGTCGGACATCTGGAAACTCGCCTTCAATGCCATTTCCGAATTTCCGATGACCGGCTTCGGGCTCAAATCCTTCTGGCGTACGACGGAAATGGTCTATGGCGGGCAAGGTCTGGAGACCTGGGCGATCCAGGCTTCGCATGCCCATAATTCCTATGTCGAAATCCTGCTGATCGGCGGCATTCCGGCGCTGGTCCTGTCGCTGATCTGGTTCTTCGCCGTGCCGCTGAGGAGTTTCGCCAAGATCACCCGAGAAGGCCGCAAGCTGACCCATACCGGCCGGCTCTTCCTGCGCATCTGGCTTTACATGATCTTTACCGTCTGCCTCGAAAGCCTCTTTTACGAAAGCTCGGCGGGCTACATCATCGGCTGGTTCCTGTTCTGCATGGCGCTGTTCGGCATTCGTTACGAAGCCAATGCCGCCCATATGGAAGAACCCGCATCGCCGAAAAGGGAAATCGCCCGTGCCTGATCTTCTGAGAAAAGTGGATGGCCTCGTCGATCGCGTCAGCAACCGGCTGATCTGGAAGATGGCGCCGCGCAGCCGCACCGTCGCCACGACCCGGCCGATCGTCACCTTCACCTTCGACGACGTACCCGATACCGCTTTGACCAACGGCGCAGCGATCCTCGAAAAATACGGCGTTCACGGCACATTCTACATTGCCGGCGGCCTGGAATCGCGTGTCGAGCCCGACCGGACGCTGATCGACCGCAAGGGCTGCCGTGAACTCTTCCGGCGCGGCCACGAAATCGCCTGCCACACCTTCTCGCATAACCGCATCCGCTCCTACGGCTCGGCGCTGGCGAAAGACCTCGATACCAATGCGCGGTATCTGCTCGACGCCGGCATCACCCGCCCGACCGACAATTTCGCCTTTCCCTATAACGCCGCATGGCCGCTCGCCCGCCGCGAACTCGCCCGCCGTTATCTCACCTGCCGCGCTGGCGGCGAGGCGATCAATCGCGGCGCCGTCGATCCGTTGATGCTGAAAGCCGTCGAAATCCGCCAGCCGGAAGACCATTCGCTTGGCCTGACCCGCTGGATCGACGATGTCGCCCAGAACCCCGGCTGGCTGGTCTTCTTCACCCATGACATCGCCGACAAGCCGACGCCTTACGGCCGCACGCCGGCAACCTTCGAACGCCTCGTCGCTCATGCGGTCAAAAGCGGCTGCGATGTGATGACGGTGACGGCAGCGACCAACGCGCTCGGCTGGCAGGCGGGATCGCGATGAACGCCCACTCCACCATTTCGGCCACGCGCCGCCTTTTGAACATCAACAACTACTTCTACCGCCGCGGCGGCGCAGAGGCGGTGTTCTTCGACCATACCGCGCTGTTCGAGGAGATCGGCTGGGACGTCGTGCCCTTTGCCATGCAGCACGAAGACAACCTGCCCTCCCCCTGGTCGGATTATTTCGTCTCGGAGATCGAATACGGCCGCAAGATCGGCCTGAAGGACAAAATCGTCCAGGCGACCAAGGTCATCTATTCCTTCGAGGCGCAGAACAATCTCAAGCGCCTGATCGACAAGGCACGGCCTGACGTCGCGCATGCCCACAACATCTACCACCATATCTCACCGTCGATCTTTTCGACGCTGAAGGATGCCGGCATTCCGGTGGTGATGACGGCGCATGACCTGAAACTCGCCTGTCCCTCCTACAAGATGCTGCGCGATGGCCGCATCTGCGAGGACTGCAAGGGCGGCCGCATCCACAACGTCGCGCTGAACCGCTGCGTCAAGGGCTCCACGGTCCTGAGCACCGTTGTCTTTGCCGAAACCATGCTGCACCGGACGCTCGGCCTCTACCGCAACAAGGTCGATCGCATCGCCGTGCCGAGCCGGTTCTACCGGGAAAAGCTGATAGAATGGGGCTGGCCGGCCGAAAAGCTGGTGCATGTGCCGAACTTCGTCGATGTAGACGCTTTCTCGACCGAATGGACGGAAGGTGACTATTTCGTCTTTGCCGGACGTCTGGCACCGGAAAAGGGCATCGCCACGCTGATCCGCGCTACCGCCAAGGCAGGCACGAAACTGGTCATCGCCGGCACCGGGCCGGAAGAGACCATGCTTAAGGAATTGGCGGCCTCGACGGGTGCAAACGTTAATTTCGCGGGCTATCTCACGGGCGAGAAACTCTTTGGCCTGATCGGTCAGTCGCGCGGGTTGATCCTGCCGTCGGAATGGTTCGAGAATGCTCCGATCAGCGTTCTGGAGGCCTATGCGCTCGGCCGCCCGGTGATCGGGACGGCGATCGGCGGCATTCCGGAAATGATCCGCGAAGGCGAGACGGGCTTGACCGCAAGGAGCGGCGATCCGGACGATCTCGCGCGTGCAATGGCCGAACTTGCCACCCGTTCGCCGGCAGAACGCAAGACCATGGGCCTTGCCGGCCGGCAATGGATCTCGAAGGAATTCTCCCGCGATGCGTATCGCCAGAGGACACTTGATCTTTACCAAAGTCTTACCGGCTTTTGACGCTGAAAAACAAGGATTCCCGAAATAGGTCGGGTGTCCGCAAATTTTTCTAACCGTTTGCCCAATAACCGAACAGCTTCGATAAAATCCTACCGAATTACTTACGAGTGCAGGAAGGTTCCTTCCGTAGAACCGGTACCCAGGAAATGATTTCTGGGCACCGCAGATATGCAAAAGAAAACCCACGTTTCGAAGAAAAGGCATCCGCAATCTGCGCGGAAGCTCCCCGGCAATTTGGGGTCGCTGGAACCTATCCATTCGCCTCTGCAGCAGGCACAGCCTCTGCCGCATGCCAACCAGGCCGGCGCGGAACGCGTCGAGCGCGTCATCCTCAGCCAGACGCCCCGCCTTTCTCCACATCTTCCCGAAATCGCTCCGCCGGTCGAAATCATCGGCCGGGATGCCGTCCGCCGCCGTGTCATGATGCTCGGCCTGCGCGGTGTCCCGAACCTGCAGGGCGGCATCGAGAAGCATGTGGAAATGCTGGGCCAGGAACTCGCGGTGCGCGGCTGGGATGTCGAAGTCCTCGGCCGCCGGCAATATCTGCCGGAAAAGACCAAGTCGATCGTCTGGCGCGGCATCCGCGTTACTCCGCTATGGGCGCCGAAATCCATCCTGTTCGAGGCGATCGCGCATACGTTCATGGGCGTGCTGCATGCGGCGGTCCACCGGCCGGATGTGCTGCACATCCACGCGATCGGTCCCGGCCTTCTGGCGCCCTTCGCCCGGTTGTTCGGCCTGAAGGTCATCATCACCCATCACGGCTACGATTACGACCGTGAAAAGTGGAGCCCGTTGGCGAAGCGCATCCTGCGGCTTGGCGAACGCCTGTCGATGATGTTTGCGAACGGCCGCATCGCCGTGTCCCGCGACGTCACCGATACGATGAAGAACCGTTACGGCAGCAGCGTCGCGCATATCCCGAACGGCGTCACCGTGCGGCCGAGCCTTGTCGGCAAGGACACGCTGAACCGTTTCGAGCTGCAACGCCGCCGCTATATCGTCATGGTTGCCCGTTTCGTGCCGGAAAAGCGCCAGACGGACCTGATCGCCGCCTTCGAGAAGCTCAACCGGCCGGATTGGAAGCTCGTTCTTGTCGGCGGCGCCGATCATCAGCGCACCGCCTATGCCAAGGAAATCGAGACGATGGCGGCCCGCGTGCCGAATGTCGTGCTGACCGGTTTCCAGAGCGGCGAGGATCTGGCGGCGCTCTTCTCGCAGGCCGGCCTTTTCGTGCTGCCTTCGCTCCATGAAGGCATGCCGATCTCGCTGCTCGAAGCGATGAGCTACGGCCTGCCGGTTCTGGCCAGCGATATCGTCGCCAATCACGAAGTCGATCTGCCGCCTGAAGACTATTTCCCGGCCGGCAATGTGGACGCCCTTGCCGAGGCGCTGGAACGCAAGATCGACGAACCATTCGGTCAGGATGTGGCGCTCGCGCGCATTCGCGAGGTAGAGAAGACCTATGCCTGGTCTTCCATCACCAGAAGCACGCTGGCAGTCTATAATTCGGTGGTCGGAAAGAAGAAGACGAAGGAAAAGCCTTGAGCGTATCCGTCATCATCAAGACGCTGAACGAAGCGAAACGCATTGCCCGCACGGTCGAATTCGCGCTGGCCGGCCTTCCGGGCGGTCAGGGCGAGGTGATCGTTGCGGACAGTGGCTCTTCCGATGCGACGATCGAGATCGCCTCGCGTTATCCCGTGCGCATCGTCCAGATCGAAAGCCCGGCCAGGCCGAGCTGCGGCATCGGTCCGCAACTCGGTTATCAGTACGCGCGTTTCGACCTCGTCTGCCTGCTTGATGGCGACATGGATCTCGACCCCGATTTTCTGCCCGAAGCGATCGCCTATCTCGAAAAACACCCGAAGGCCGGCGGCGTGACGGGTCATGTCGAGGAGATGATGCTCGACAATCTCGAATACACCCGCCGCGTCCAGCGCAATGCGCCGGAAAACCGCATCGGCGTGATCGATCGCATGAACGGCGGTGGGCTCTACCGCCGTGCCGCGATCGAAACCAGTGGTTATCTCACCGACCGCAACCTGCATGGCTACGAGGAATTCGATCTCGGGGTCAGGCTGCGCTATTCCGGCTGGCAGCTCTACCGCCTCGACCGCCGGTTCGTGCGGCATTACGGCCATGCGGTCAATTCCTACAAGCTGCTGGTCCGCCGCTGGCAGACCAAATACATGTTCGGCATCGGCGAATTGCTACGCGCTTCCGCCGGAAAACCGTATTTTGGCCAGTTGATCAAGGAATTGCCCGAGCTGAAGCTCTGGGCGCTGGTCTCCTGCTGGATCCTGTTCTCGCTCGGCCTGCTATTGTTCATCGCGAACAAACTTGCTGCTCTCGCAACTGTTATAGGAATATTTGCCGCGATCGTGGCATTGATGTCCTGGCGCAAGCGCGGTTTCGCGCTTGGGCTTTATACGGTCGTCGCCTGGCTGTTTCACACCGCGGCGATCCCCTTCGGCTTTTTCGGCCCGCGGCGCGATCCCGGCGCTTGGGTGGAAAGCCGGCAGATCGGAGATGCGGATGACAAGACTGGTGCAGCTCCTGACGGCGACGCTGGCGCTCACGGCCTCGGCAACCGCAGCCTGGCCGGCTGACTGGCTGCCGGTCCGCGAAGTCTCGCTGACCATCTCGCCCGGCAGCCCGCTCGATTTTTCCGGTTTCCTGGCCAATGACCCGATCGGCCCGGCCAACCGGCTGACGATCGGCGCGAACGGCCGTCTGGCGCGCGCCGACACCCCTGACAAACCCGCCCCGATGATGTGCGCCTCGCTGGCCTGGAGCCCTGCTTCCGGCGGTTTTCCGAACCATGCGGACGCCGACATCTACGCCAGGCAGTTGGCCATGCACGGCTACAACATGGCGCGTTTCCATTTTCTCGATGGAAGCCTGATGTACGGCCAGAAGAAGGATTTCGACTTCAACCCGGAAATCCTCGACCGCATCCAGTATCTCATGGCGGCGCTGAAGAAGAACGGCATCTACTGGATGGTCGAAGGCCTGACTTCCTGGCGCGGCGGCTACGGCAATTTCGACGACCGCTGGTCACCTTCCGAAGGCCTGAAGCTTGAGGTCAATTTCGAAGACAAGCCCTTCGAACACTGGAAGAAGCTGGTCACGGCGATCTTCACCAAGGTCAATCCCTATACCGGCGTCGCTCCCATCCGCGACGATGCGCTGAGCGTCTTCATCCTCGCCAACGAAAACAGCATGGAATTCGAGACGGTCGTGCATGACAAGCCCGGCCGCGCCTATCCTGACAGTCTCGAAAAGCCGTTCAACGAATGGCTGCGCAAGAAATACGGCTCGACCCAGGCATTGCGCGCCGTCTGGCCCGATCTGAAGGCGAACGAGCGGCTGGAAAATGCCTCAGTGCGCATGCCGGCAGAGCGCTATGTTCCGAACCCGCGCCTGCGCGACCTGCAGGCTTTTTATGTGGAGGCCGAAAAAGCCAATATCGCCCGCATGACCAAGGTCGTCCGCGATCTCGGTTATCGCGGCATCATCAGCGACTACAACAACTGGCCGACCATCCAGACAGGCCTCACCCGCAAGGACCTGCAAGCCGTCACCATGAATACCTATCAGGACGGGGTGATGAGCTACGAGCCGGGCGCCAGCATCAAGGGCGAAAGCTCGCTCGCCGATGCCGCCAATTACATGCGCGCCGCCGCCGCCAGCCGCTGGCTCGGCAAGCCGTTCATGATCAGCGAATGGGACCACCTGTTCTGGAATAAATACCGCTACGAAGGCGGCCTCGTCATGCCGGCCTATGCGGCGCTGCAGGGCTGGGACGCGCTTTGTCGCCACGCCCATGGTCCGATCGCGCTCGCCTATGGCGAACCTTATCCTCACAAGCGCGCCATGCTGCCTTACGCCATTGCGCTCGACCCGGTCGCCCGGGCCGGGGAAACGCTGGGCGCCCTGCTCTTCCGCCGCGGTGACGTCGCAACATCGCCGACCCGCATCCCGTTCATGGTGCGCGGCGAGGAAGACCTGAGCAACAATATGCAGGCCTATGAGCCGAGCGTGCTGACGGTTCTGTCGCTCGTTTCCGGCATCGGCCTCAAACAATCCGACGGATTGCGCGAACCGCTCGCCATCAACCAGCCGCGCGATCAGGCCGATGCCGTCGAAACGCTCGGCGAACTCAAGAAGGCAGGCCTTCTGCCGGCCAACAACCGCACGGATTTCGACAAGGGCATTGCCGAGAGCGATACCGGCCAATTGCTGCTCGACCGCGACAAGCGGCGCCTGACGCTCTCGACGCCGCATACCGAGGCTGCTGCCTTCACCGCGCTCGATGCCCCGATCGATCTTGGCGCCACGAGACTGGAACGTGCCGATGGCGCAGCATTATTCTCCGCCTCGGCCATCGACGACGCCGCCTCGCTGGCGGACAGCAAACGCATGCTGCTGATCTTCGCAACAGACGCACGCAATACCGGCATGCGTTTTCGCGACAAGGACGAGAAGGTGATCGGGGATTTCGGCCACCTGCCGGCTTTGATCCGAAAGGGAACCGTTTCCGTCGATTTCCCGAAGCGCACCGGCCGCTGGCGGCTCTCGCCGGTCAGTCTGGAAGGCACCGTTCAGGCGCCGCTCAGAAGCGGCAACGGTCCGCTACGCTTCGACCTGACCAATGATACCCCTTCCGGCCCGACCACCTATTTCCTGCTGGAAACCGACTGATCTTCGCCTTTCGAAAAAAATTACCGGATCAAAATAGCGGCTTGGCTGTTTCGTCTTTGGATGAAGAAAAAACCCAGGAGGCAAACCTCATGGCACATGCCAGCTCGAAACACATGGGTGCCGCAGGTCACGGCAAAAGCAGCGGAAGCGGCGCGATGACGGATATCGATAAGGATATCCTCCCCGAAAACATGGTGCTTTCAAACCGCGACAAGGCGCAGCATTCGCGTGAGCGCGGGCTGGATGGCAAGACGGTACAGACCGAACAATACCACGATCACGAATCCAATCATCTGGACGAGTAAACAGCCGTCCTGATGGTTGAACGAATAACCAGATTGGGCCTGGGAAATCTCGAAAAACACAGGCATTCACGACTGGGTGAGAAGGGTCCAAAACCCGCCCGATATCCCGCATGCGACATATCCTCCCTTGCAACAGGGGGGATAAGGAGTAGACTCCTGTCATTGCCAGCTATGGGAAAAGGGCGCTGGCGACTGGAAGACCGAACGCGCTTTCGCCCCCATTCAGGGGAGACGGAAAATGAACCCGGCACCCGCAATGAATACTTTCGAGCCGAATGAACTGGCGTTCCTGCAACGCATCTTCGACGGCTGGTGCGTGGAACGCGGCATTACAGGCGGAAGCTTGAGTGCAAGCAACCTCGCAGCTCAGATCATACAGCTTTACCAGCAAGGCGTGCGGGAGGAAAAGGACCTGCAAATCCAGCTGGATGGCCTTGTATCACGCAGTTGACCCGTGCTGGCCGCTAAGTCCAATAGCGGCCGGCTGACTTTCCATATGGCGACTATCTCTTCGCCAGCAGATCGCGCTCATCGCGCATCAGGAACACGCGGGTAATGACGTCGAGATTGGTCTCAAGCCAGTCAGCCATGGCGACCTCTTCGGCCAGGATACCTTCAAACACATCTCTTGCCTGATGCTCGTCCAGTTCGTCGGCAGTGGCGATCAGCACGCGATATTGCGCGATCTGCAGGTGCGAGAACGCATAACCGTTCATCGCACCTTTCACCACCTCGTCATTGTTCAACATGCCGCCGACCCCTTGTGCCCGCGCGGCAAGCCGTGCGGCCATGTCTTTCAAGACGAGGACCCCATTTGTCGCGGAATACCGGTCGAGCATTTCCTTCAGAACCTGCGCATGTTTGATGGTTTCGGCGAGATGATCGTCGATGCGCTGCTTAAACTCCGGATAGCTCTCGATCCGCCGCGACTGGGCGGTAAGCATGGTGATTGCCTGCTCTTCCATGGCGTGCGCCGCGCGCAGCCAGGCCAGGAAATTGTCTCGGGCATGGGTCATTCGCATCTCCACGTCGTTTCGTGCTCGGAAGGCGGATGGCACAATTGCGGAGCTTCAACCCCTGAACGAAGGCGAGGTTCCGTTTATGGCCTCCGATACGGAACATTTGCCGCCTGTCATGAATTGTCCCGATGCGTATTGAACAGCCAAAGAGGCTAGGATTATGACACGCACCACCAAGGCAAATACCGTTCTCGGCGCAATCATCGTCGTATTTCTGATGCTCGCGGTCGGTTATTACGTGACCGGTCCTTCGACGGAAACGGCCCAGAATCCCCAACCGAACCCGGCACCGGCCACCGATCAGACCCAGACGGGTTCGATCAATCGCTGATGCGACAATTTGCGGGGAACAATGCCCCAACAGGGCTGTTGTGGATTTAGGAATAAGGAGTATATCCATGATCCCTAATCCTCGCGAACCAAGCGAGCAACCGCCGATGCCGCCACCTGGCTGGACACCGGAGCCACCGATCAACGAACCGGAACCGGACCGACTTCCGGACGAAGCGCCCTTGCCCAATCCGGATGAAAACCCGAATCCGCCGGCCTACAGCCGCCGGGCAATTGAGCGATCGATTGAGAAAAGCTGGCGCGTCTAAGCGCCGCGAGGTACATGATGAACATGCACAGTCACATGCGAATAGAAAATAGTACCAACCACGTCACGACCGAAAAACCCCCGAAAGCCGGACTTTGGAAACTGTTGGTCGCAGCAGTCCTGATCCTCGCCGGTCTGGTTGCCGCGATCGAATTCTTCGGCGGCAGAAACAGCAACTTCGCTGCAGACCACCCGCAGCTGACGACGCTGGTTGAATAAGCCTCGTCGGCCAATCCGCGTCTCTGGAACAAAGCTCAAATCTCCTGCGTTCATCCGTCAGAATATGACGAGGTGGCGCAGGTGGACGTGACAAATCAGACGATTCCTTTCCGGGAAGCGGAAATCTCATTCGACCCTATCATCAAGCCCGGCCGCAATGCCTGGCGCAGCGCGCGAGCCGAAAAGCTCGCCGTGCTGATTGATGGCGAGGATTATTTCCGCCGCCTTTCACAGGTTCTGCCGCGAGCGGAACGTTCGATCTTCATCGTCGGCTGGGATTTCAATCCCGACATCCGTCTTGATCCCCGCGATCCGGGGAGCGAGACGGTTGGAATGCTGTTGCGCCGGCTGGTCGAGCAAAAACCTGCATTGGAAGTCCGCGTGCTCGTCTGGGGCATGGGGCCGGTCTATTCCGGCAAAAGCCTCAGAATGTTCGGCAAGATGGACTGGAGCGACCATCCGCGCATTCGGCTGGAATTCGATTTCGACCATCCGCTGCGTGCCAGCCATCATCAGAAGATCGTTGCGATCGATGACAAGACCGCTTTTCTCGGCGGTATCGACCTGACCGCACGTCGCTGGGACGACCGCAGCCATGCTGTCATCAATCCGCTCCGCAAGCAGCCGGATGGCACGCCCTACGGTCCCGTCCACGACATGCAGACCATCATCACCGGCGGCACGGCCAAGCTGATCGGTGATCTGGTGCGCCGTCGCTGGAGAAAGGCGACCCATGAAGTGCTCGAACCTTTCGAGGTGCCGGGCGAAAACCCCTGGCCTGACCACCTCGAGCCGACTGTCACCGACTGCAATACGGGCTTGGCCCTCACCGAACCCTGGAAGTGGAAAGGTCGCCGCGGCCACCGCGAGGCGATCCGCCTGACGCATGATGCGCTGAAGGCCGCCAAACGCCATCTTTATATCGAGACGCAATATCTCGCCTCTTTCGGCGTCGCGCGAACGCTGGCGAAGCGCCTGCGCAAAACTGACGGTCCGGAAATCATCGTCATCGTCACGCGGGAATCCCACGGCTTCCTTGAAAAGCTGATGATGGGCAACAATCGAAATCGCCTGATCCGCCGCCTCAAGCGCGCCGATCGCTACAACCGTCTGCGCGTCTTTTACGCCGCGGTTCCGGACGGCAAGGGCGGCGAGCAGGAAATCATCGTCCATTCGAAACTGATCATCGTCGATGACCGTTTCGTCCGCGTCGGATCGTCCAACCTCAATAATCGTTCCGAGGGCCTGGATACGGAATCCGACCTTGCTTTCGAGACCAGCGATTTCAGATCTCGCAAAGCCATCCTGGCGTTGCGCAACGACCTGCTCGCCGAACATCTCGATACCGAACCGGCCGAGGTCGCACGTCTGATCGAGGAGACCGGCTCGATGGTGGAAGCGGTCGACCGGCTGAACGTCAAGCCGCGCGGCCTTCGATCCTTCGATGTCGATCTTGCAAAGGGTGAAACGGTCTCGCTGTTCGGCACCGGCATCGTCGATCCGAAACAGCCTTTCTGGCCCATTCCGGAAATCCAGACCTGGTTCCGGCGCGTCTTTGCACGCTTCTCACATCACCGTCTGCTCTGAATAGCGGCCCCCTCGATGGCGATAATAGGCTTCCGAAATCAGGAAGGTCGGCACGCCGACCGTCAGCGGCACGAAGAAATACAAGACCCGGAACGCCACCAGCGCGCCGATCGAAGCCGTAGACGGCAGGATACCGAGCATCGTCGCCTCCAGCACGCCAAGCCCACCCGGCACGTGGCTGATCAGCGAGGCGATATTGGCGGTCACATAGGCGCTCGCGACCTGCAGATAACCCGCGTCCGTAAAGCTTGCGAGCAGTTGGTGGATGGCAGCGGTAACGCAGGCGAAATTCAGCGTGCCAATCGCGATCTGGCCGAGGGCCAGGGAAAGCCGCGGCGGTTCGAAACGCCAGGTCCTGATCTTCAGCGGCCGGCGAACGAAAGCGCACAGCGCGAGATAGGCGGCCGGGCCGGCAAGACAGGCCAAGCCGAGGGCGATCCGCATGTCGCGATCGAGCCCGAGGAAATCCGGCGCGCCACCGCCTTGAAGCAGCAGGGCCAGTCCGGCCAGCGTCATAAGACCGAGACCGACGGTGACGCCGCAGAAGATGATCACCTTGGCGATATCCTCGCCTGTCAGCCCCCAGCGGGTATAGAAACGATATCGGACGGCGCCACTGCTCAGTGCCGCCATTCCGACATTGTGGCCGATCGACAGTGCCGTGAACGATGCGAGCGCCGTGTTCGCATAGGGCAGCGGCTTGCCGGCATAACGCACGGCAAGCGCGTCGAACATGGTCAGGCAGAAATAGGACAGGATGACGAAGACAAAGGCGGATGCGAGCCGCAGGCCGGCGATCGACCGGACGCTTTGCTCGATCTCGTCGACCGAATAGCGGCCAAGGCTGCGATACACGAGAAACACGGCAAGACACACGGCTGCGCAGACAAGGAATTTGATGGCATGGCGTCTGGCTATCATGGTCACTCCGGCAACAGGCTCTGCATCAGGCAGCCCTCTGTTAAACGGAACGAAAACAGGGCGAAGGTGTTCCCAGCGCTATGATCCAACCGACGCCCTCCGTCTCCGCTCTTCCGGTTCCGGCCGGAAAGCAGCGCCTGAAAATTCTCAGCTATAACGTCCACAGCTGCATCGGCACGGATCGCAAGCTCGATCCTGCGCGCATCGCCAAGGTCATCGCTGCCGAACAACCGGACGTCATCGGTCTGCAGGAATTGGATGTCGGCCGTGGCCGCACCGGCGGCATCGACCAGGCACACGCCATAGCATCGCTGGTGGAGATGGGCTTCCATTTCCACCCCGCCCTCACGGTCGCCGAGGAAAAATATGGCGATGCGATCCTCACCGCATTGCCGGCAAGGATGGTGAAGGGCGGCGAATTGCCTTCGCATGGCGAGCAGCGCGGCGCGGTCTGGGTGGAAGTCGAGATCGGCGAATGCAAGGTGCAGATTTTCAATACGCATCTCGGCCTGCTCGGCGGCGACCGCATGCGCCAGGTGGGCGCCCTTCTCGGCTCCTCATGGCTCAGCCACCCCGATTGCCGGGCCAGGCCGAAAATCCTGATCGGCGACTTCAACGCGCCGTCCATTACGGCGACCTACAGGGCGCTCGCCCGTCGCATGACGGACGCCGTCGCCGCGGTAAACGAAAAGCCGAAAGCCACATATCCCTCCCGCTTCCCGTTCATGCGGCTCGATCATGTCTTTGTGTCGGACGAGGTGACTCCGGTCGAGGCGCGCGTCATATCCACGCCACTTGCGCGCCTTGCGTCAGATCATCTGCCCTTGATGGTGACGGTCGAGGTCTGAGCGTCAGTGGATCATTCTGTTGACCCGCCGCGCTTCCTTCAGCAAACGAACCACATCCTGATCCGTCGTTTCGGAAAAATCGCCATAGTGGCGGCTGACGGCCTCAAGCCTCTCGGGTGCTGAAAGGCAGACGATCTCGTCTACCTCCTCCTTCAGCGTCTCGAGCAGATCCCGCGGCGCGACCGGTACCGCGATACGGATCGTACCGACCCCCATCTCCTTCAGTGCATGAATGCCGGCGCGGATCGAGCCGCCATTGGCAATGCCGTCATCGACAAGGATGATATCGCGGCCCGAATGATCGTGCTGTTCCGGCTCGTCCTCGCCGAAATACATCCGGTGCCGCCGCTCGATCTCGGCTACCTGATGGTCGCGCTCCGTGGCGATATAGCCTGGTGGAATATGGAAATGCCGGGCCGCCTCTTCGCTGATCACCACATGCGGCTCCTTGCCGTCCACCACCGCGCCGATACCATATTCCGGATGACCGGGTGCGCCGATCTTGCGGACGATCAGCAGGTCGAGTGGAATACCCAGTCGCTGCGCCACCTCGAAGGCAACGGGCACGCCACCGCGCGGTAGGGCCATCACGACCGGATCATGCATCGGATGAGCCAGCATGGCCTCGGCCAGTTGTCGTCCGGCATCCTCGCGATCGGAAAAAGTAGGCTTCGATCCGAACATCTCATCCTCCCAGATGACGGCGTGGCTTTCTGCCATGCCCGCGTTTCCCGGCCCCGCTGGCACCATAACAGCAGCCCGGCATCCGACAACCTTGAGGGGATGATTTCGGTTCCATTGCAGGCGCGACACAGACGCAAGATTGTGATCGAGACCGGGAACAAAACTCACGATCATGTGTTCAGGCCGTGTTGGCTGCTGAACCTCCACGCAGCCGACGCGTCATAAGTACCCTCCCCGACTGGCGCTTCCCTTCACCGGGAAGCGCCTTTTCTTTGGGGCTCATGTCAGGCTCGGATATTGCTGCTGTTTCAAGAGACGGGCGAGATGCGCGGTGTTTTTTGCCAGCATGTCGACGGTGGTTGTCACCACTTCCGGCACCTCCTCGAGATCGACGAAATTGGTACTGCCCATTGCCTCGCCGACCCAATAGGCGACCGCATTCGCCGGGATCGTGAAACCGACATCGTTGAGCGCCTGATAGATTTCCGCCGAAACGTGATGCGCACCATCCTCGTTGCCGACCACGGCGACCGCCGCGACCTTGCCATAGGAGACCATGCGGCCCTGCTCGTCCTTTTCTTCGAGGAAGGCATCCATGCGCTCCAGCGCCCGCTTGGCGATGCTGGAGGTCTGACCCATCCAGATCGGCGTACCGAAGATCAGGATATCTGCATCGAGAACCATCTTGCGGATCGCCGGCCACGCATCGCCCGGACCTTCATCGGACATCACCCCTGGCTTGATGTTATGGTCGGCCAGCCGGATCGTCTCGGTTTCGATCCCCTCATCCCGCAGCGCCACCGCGATCAGATCGATCATGCGATCGGTAGAGGAAGGTTCGCCATCGCTGGATTTCTACGTGGCATTAAAGGCGATCGCTCTGAGGACCATGGGGATTCTCCGTGTCTGGAAAGAAAGGTGCGGGCTGTTAACAAGCCGGCCAGCCCCTTGTTCCCCCGGAGAAGATCAACGCCGCGTCAGCGCCACCACATAGCGGGCAGGCTCCATGCCAGGATTATGAAAGACGCAATCGGCCGGCGGGCCGAGCAGCAGACAATCGCCTTCCTTCAGATGATGCCGCGCAGCCCCTTCCTGAAAATCCAGCACCCCTGAAAGCACCCAGACCTGCTGGTGCTGAAAGGCAAAGGCGGAGGCAGGATAGGGCACCCGCACGCCCGGAGGCAGCGAAACTTCGATCAATTCCAGCAGCGAATTCGGCGGCGATACGGCCCGGCGGGTATAGCCGGTTTCCGGGTCCTTCCACACGGGCTGTTCGTCAGCCAGCGCCACGCGTTCCTGCTCTCGCTCCGCCAATGCCAGCAGGACCGAAAGCGGCAGACCAAAAGCCCCGGAAAGACGGCCAAGCACCGTTGCCGTCGGGCTGGCTTCGCTACGCTCGATCTTGCTGATCATTGCCTTGGAGACCCCGGATCGTTCCGCAAGCTCCGCCAACGACCAGCCGCGGGCCTCGCGCTCGATCTTCACACGCATGGCGATCGCCTGACCCGGGTCTTTTTCCATCTCTCGCAAGCCGCTTGCCTTTCGCCGATCGTCTTCTATAGTAGACAAATACATCTTATAAGAGACGCCATTCGTCCGCAATTACAATAGGGGAAGATGTTATGGGGAATAAGCGCGAAATCCGTTTCAACGCTTTCGACATGAACACGGTCGGGCATATCCAGCAGGGGCTGTGGGCGCATCCGCGCGACCAGTCGCACCGTTATGCCGAACTGCGCTACTGGACGGATTATGCGAAGAAGCTGGAAGCCGGCCTGTTCGACGGCATCTTCCTGGCCGACGTGGTCGGCATCAACGACGTTTATGGCGGCAGCAGCGCGGCGGCTCTGAAGGGAGCGGTACAGGTGCCGGTCAACGACCCGATGATGCTGGTGCCGGCCATGGCGGCGGTCACCGAGCACCTCGCCTTCGGCGTCACCGTGAACCTCACCTACGAACCGCCCTTCCTTTTCGCGCGCCGCATGTCCACACTCGATCATCTGACCGGCGGCCGGATCGGCTGGAACATCGTCACCGGTTATCTCGACAGCGCCGCCAAGGCGATCGGCCTCGACGGCATGGCCGCCCATGACGATCGCTACGATCTGGCCGACGAGTATATGGAAATCATGTACCGGCTCTGGGAAGGCAGCTGGGCGGACGACGCGGTCGTCTTCGATCGTGCCGGCCACACCTATATCGACCCGTCCAAGGTCCACAAAGTGACCCACAAGGGCAAGCAGTACAATCTCGACGCCCTGCATCTCTGCGAACCCTCGCCGCAGCGCACCCCGGTTCTCTATCAGGCCGGCTCCTCCACCCGCGGCCGGCAATTCGCCGCCACCCATGCGGAATGCATCTTCGTCAACGGCCAGAAGGTCGAGGGCGTCAAGAGCATCGTCAACGACATCCGCGCCCGTGCGGTGGAATACGGCCGCGAGGCGGATGATGTGCAGGTCTTCGTCGGCGCCACCATCGTCACCGGCCGCACGGAGAAGGAAGCGCGCGAAAAATTCGAGGATTACCGCGCCTATGCCAGCTCGGAAGGCGCGCTGGTGCATGCCGCCGCCTCGCTCGGCATCGACTTCGCCAAATACGATCTCGACGAGCCGATCGAGACAGGAAAGAGCACGGCGATCGTCTCGAATGTCGAGGCGATGACCCGCACCGCTGGCCCGCAATGGACGAAGCGCAAGCTGCTCGAACAGATGGTGCTCGGTAGCCGTCAGGCGCCGATGATCGGTTCGGCAGAACAGATTGCCGATAATCTGGCG
Organism: Neorhizobium populisoli; assembly: GCF_019430945.1. Classification (GTDB taxonomy): domain Bacteria; phylum Pseudomonadota; class Alphaproteobacteria; order Rhizobiales; family Rhizobiaceae; genus Neorhizobium; species Neorhizobium populisoli. The sequence continues at coordinate 626,992 of NZ_JAHYCB010000003.1, forward strand.
GCCTGGATGGACAATGCCGGGGTGGATGGGTTCAATCTGTCTCGGACGGTGGTGCCGGAATGCTTTGACGATGTGATCGAACTGGTGATCCCGATCCTGCAGGAGCGCGGGCTTTACAAGACCGGTTATCGGGATGGTACGTTCCGGGAGAAGCTGTTCGGGGCGCCGAGACTGCCGGGACGGCATGTGGCGGCGAAGTATCGGGTGTAGAGGTTCGATGATCTTGCAGGGCGTGCCGTGTCATACCCCCCTCTGCCCTGCCGGGCATCTCCCCCACAAGGAGGGAGATTGGCTGGAAGCGCCAACCTCGCTCCAACAGCAAAGGTCGAGTTGGGCAAAGCCGTGCCACGATTCAATCTCCCCCCTTGTGGGGGAGATGTCCGGCAGGACAGAGGGGGGTGGTGCAGCATATGCGACCGTCGAATTCGTGGCACCGCCCCCATCTGTCAGCTCCGCTGACATCTTCCCCGCAAGGGGGAAGAAGGGAGCTCGCCTCACCAGCCCCAACATAATCGACGAAGCAGCAGAAGGGACCCGGCATTGACCCCGCTCCCCGCCGACACCCCCACCCCCCACCGCTGGTGCATGCTCGCCATCCTCTGCATCGCCGTCGTCCTCTCCTTCGCCACGTGGTTCTCCGCCAACGCCATCGCACCGGAACTCAAGCGCGCATGGTCGCTCTCTGAAAGTGCCGCCGCCTGGCTCACCAATGGCGTCCAGATCGGCTTCGTCATCGGCGCGCTCTCCGCCAGCTTCTTCAACCTGCCGGACCTCATCCGCATGAACCGGCTGATGGCTTCCTCCGCGCTGCTCGCCGGCCTGTCCAACGCCGCCATGCTGCTCGAACCCGGCCCGACTGGCGCAATCCTTTGCCGCGTCGTCACCGGCTTTGCCCTCGCTGGCGTCTATCCGCCGGCGCTGAAGCTCGTCTCCACCTGGTTCATCTCCGGCCGCGGACTGGCTTTGGCGGGCGTCATCGGCGCGATCACCGCCGGCTCGTCGCTGCCGCACCTCTTCCGTGGCGTGTCGTCCACCGTCGACTGGCACAATGTCATCGCCTTTCGAGCGGCGCGACCATCATCGGCGCTGTCATCTTCCTCATCTTCACCCGCGAAGGTCCCTACCCGTTCGGCAAGGCGCTGTTCGACCCGCGCCAAATCGGCAGGGTTCTGAAGGACCGCAACCTCATTCTCGTCAACGGCGGTTACCTCGGTCATATGTGGGAACTCTACGCCATGTGGGCCTGGCTGCTCGCCTATCTGACAGCTGCACTCGGCGATGGCGGCACCGGCATGAGCCATGAGGCCTCGCTCCTGACCTTCATCGCCGTCGCCTCAGGCGTGGCCGGCTGTTTTGCCGGCGGCGTGCTGTCGGATCGTTTCGGCCGCACCGCTACCACGGCCGGCATGATGATCGTCTCCGGAATCTGCGCACTCCTGATCGGCTTCGTCTTCGACGGCCCGTTCTGGCTGCTGGCGCTGGTGGTGATCGTCTGGGGCATCTCGATCATCGGCGATTCCGCGCAGTTCTCGGCCGCCGTCACCGAACTTGCCGACCGCAACTATATCGGTACTGCCTTATCGCTGCAGATGGGCATGGGCTTTGCGCTCACCATCTTCATGATCTGGCTGATGCCGCATATTGCCGCCTTGCTTGGCGGCTGGCGCTGGACTTTCGTACTGCTCGCGGTCGGCCCGGCCTTCGGCGCGGCCTCGATGCTGATCCTCAGACGAAGGCCGGAAGCGGCAAGACTTGCCGGCGGGCGTCGCTGATCAAGCCTCCCGGGTCGGGATGCGGCTTTCGAGGAAACGGAAGGCAGCGACGAGAATGCCGGTGAGGCAGAGATAGATCAGCGCCAGGAGCAGCAGCGGCTCATAGGTCAGGAACGTATCCTGCCGGACGCGCGAGATAATCGCATAGACATCGATCACCGTGATCGTCGCCACCAGCGGCGTCGATTTCAGCTGCAGCACGGTCTCACCGGCCAGCGTCGGCAGCGCCCTGTGGATCGCCCGCGGCAGCCAGATACGCCGGAACATGGTGAAGCGTCCCATACCGAAAGCCCGCGCCGCCTCCAGCTCGCCGCGCGGCACGCCGGCAAATGCCCCGCGCATCACCTCACCCTCATAGGCGGCAAACGAGATCATCAGCGTGACGAAACCATAGGGCCAGGCCTGCCGCAGATAGGGCCAGAGAAACGAGGATTTCAGCTCCGGATATTGTGAGAAAACCGAGCCGAGCCCGTAATAAAGCAGCCAAAGCTGCAGGAGCAGCGGCGTGCCGCGGATGATGCTGCAGAACCCCTTGGCAAGCCAGGCCAGCGGCCGCGGCCCGGTCACCTGCACGAGCCCGATCGGCACCGCCAGCAGGAAACCGACAATCGAACTCCAGAACAGCATGACCAACGTCTGCCACACACCATAGGCCAGCCGTCCCCCATATCGCGGCAGCCAGTCCCAGCGCATAAACCATGCGGCGCAGAATATGATGACCGCAAACACCGCCATCAGAAACAGCCGGTGCGGCTCGAACAGGCTGCGCGCCTTGGGCGGAATATAGGCCGGCAGAATGGAGGTTTCTTCGCTCATGACCTCACCCCGTCCTCGGCATGCCGCGCCGGGCGTGCCTCTCTATCAGCGCGATGATGATATTCGAGACAAGCGTCACGAGGAGATAGAGCGCCCCGGCCGCCAGGAAGAAGGTCATATAGGCCTTGGTCGAACCCGCCGCCTGACGCGTCACCAGCGTCAACTCGCTGAAACCGACGACGGCAAGCAGCGCCGTATCCTTGGTGGCGATCATCCATAGATTGGCGAGGCCGGGAATGGCATAGGGCAGCATCGCCGGCAGCGTCACTCGTCGCAATGCCTGAAGCGGCGACATGCCGTAGGCCCGCGCCGCCTCGATCTGTCCCGGCGGTACGGCCTTGATCGCGCCGCGCAAGACCTCGGTGGAATAGGCGCCCTGCACCACGCCGATGACGAAAATACCGGCCGCCAGCCCGCTGATATCCACTGCCGGCAGACCGACGAGCAGGAAGAGCTGGCTCACCGCATCCGTGCCCGCATAATAGAGGAGCAGGATCAGCACCAGTTCCGGCACGGCGCGGATGACCGTCGTATAGACCTCCAGCAGGTCACGCAGGATCGGCCCGCCATAAAGCTTGCCGAAAGCCCCGCCGATGCCGATCAGAAGACCAAGCAGATACCCGCCGACTGCAAGCTGCAGCGAAGCGGCAAGCCCGGCCAGCATGACGCCGCCCCAGCCGGGCGGCGATAAAGAAAGGAGTTCGAGACCGGACGGCATCCGGGGAACTGGCGCTTACTTGCCGTAGACGTCGAAGGTGAAATACTTCTTCGAGAACTTCTCATAGGTGCCGTTGGAACGGATCGTCTTGATCGCGGCATTGATCTTGGTCTTTAGATCCGCTTCGCCCTTGCGCAGGCCGACACCGACGCCCTGGCCGAGGATGGCCGGATCGTCCTTCACATAGCCCTTCAGATCGCAGCACTTGCCGGCATCCGATTTCAGGAAGGCGTCGAGCGCGATGGAATCCGCCTGCACCGCATCGACGCGGCCGGCGGCCAGATCCTGGTTCGCTTCATCCTGCGTCTGGTATTCCTTGATCTCGGCGGCGCCCGGTCCGAAATATTTGGTAGCGTAGTCCTGATGGATGGTCGAGACCTGCACGCCGATGATCTTGCCCTTCAGGCCTGCTGGCGTCGCTTCGAACTTGTCGGTCTTCTGGCCGATGACGCCAGTTGGCGTGTTGTAATATTTGTCGGAGAAATCGATCGTCTTCAGGCGCTCGTCGGTGATCGACATCGAGCCGATGATCATGTCGATCTTCTTCGTCGTCAGCGCCGGGATGATGCCGTCCCAGGCAACCGGGGTGATGACGCATTTAAGCTTCGCTTCAGCACAGATCGCGTCCATGAAATCCACTTCCCAGCCGACCCATTTGCCGCTCGCGTCCGGCGAGGTGAAGGGCGGATAGGGCTCGGCGGCAAAGCCGACCTTGACTTCCTGGGCCTGCGCCACGCCGAGAGCGGCGGTACCGAGGACGATTGCGAGGGCGACTGTCTTGATAATGGTCTTCATGATCTTTCCCCTGTTTTGGTATTGTTGTGTTTTGCGGTTTGGTCAGTGAATTGAACTGATGAACTTCTTCAGGCGCTCCGATTTCGGCGCGCCGAAAATGGCGTCCGGCGGTCCCTGTTCCTCGATGACCCCGCCATGCAGGAACACGACGTGGTTGGAGACTTCGCGGGCAAATTTCATTTCATGGGTGACGAGGATCATCGTGCGCTTTTCGCGCGCCAGATCGCCGATGACGGTCAGCACCTCGCCAACCAGTTCCGGATCGAGCGCCGAGGTCGGTTCGTCGAACAGCATGACAAGCGGCTGGATGGCGAGCGCCCGGGCAATCGCCGCCCGCTGCTGCTGCCCGCCGGAAAGGAAGGCCGGATAGGCATCGCGCTTCTCGTAAAGCCCGACACGGCGCAGCAGCGCCTCGGCGGTCTCGATCGCCTTGTCCTTCGGCACTTTCAGCACATGCACCGGCACTTCGATCACATTCTGCAGCACCGTCATGTGCTGCCACAGATTGAAGCTCTGGAACACCATGCCGAGCTGCGACCGCAGCCGCTGCACCTGACGCCGGTCGGCCGGCATCAGCCCGCCATGCCCGTCCTTCTTCATGGCGATCGTTTCACCGTGAATGGTCACCGTGCCGGCGCTCGGCAGTTCGAGCATGTTGATGCAGCGCAGAAAGGTGGATTTGCCGGAGCCGGAGCCGCCGATAATGGCGATAACATCGCCCTGCCGCGCCGTCAGCGAAACGCCTTTCAGCACTTCGAGAGGCCCGAAACGTTTGTGGAGGTTGGAGACTTCTATGGCTTGCGCCGAATCTGCCATGAAATACCGTAACCGCCGGGCGCGTGAGCACCCAGTCCGCTGATTTTCACTGTTCCCCCAGCTTATGTTTTATGGTGCTCGCGACGCTGGTTTCGCGGCCCTGTGAAAAGAAGTCTGGCACTTGTGCGGCAATTATTCAAGCGTATAATAAGCCTCAATTCCGAAAAAGAGACGGGCAACTGCCGTCGCCATTTCCTGAGGGGGAGAACCTGATGAACGCCTACGGCTCTCAAGCCATGTCGACGCCGCTTCTGCGTGTCCTGATGCGCCGCCCCGGCGACAGCCTGCGCAGGGCCGAAGCACAGGAATGGCATTACGGGCCGACCTTCGATGCGGAAAAGGCGATCCTCCAGCACGCAGAATTTACCGGCCTGGTGGAAAAGTCCGGTGCCGAGATCATCTGGATGGAAGACGATGGCGATGGCCTGGCCGACTCCATGTTCACCCACGACCCTTCGCTGATGACGGATCACGGCGCAATCCTGCTGCGCATGGGCAAACCGCTGCGCTCGGTCGAACCGGACCTGCATGAAAAGGCCTATGCCGCAGCCGGCGTGCCGGTGCTCGGCCGCATCGTGGCACCCGGTACCGTCGAAGGTGGTGACTGCGTCTGGGTCGATCAGCATACTCTCGCGGTAGGCCGCGGCGTGCGCACCAACCAATCCGGCATCGACCAGCTTCAGGACATCCTGAAACCGCTCGGCGTCACCGTGCTCGGGTTCGACCTGCCGCTCTGGCAGGGTGTCGAAGCCTGCCTGCATCTGATGTCGGTGATCAGCCCGCTCGCCGAAAGGCTGGCTCTCGTCCACGCGCCCCTGATGCCGGCCGCTCTCTACCTGATGCTGCAGGATCGCGGTTATACGCTGATCCACGCTCCCGAAAGCGAGTTCCACGACAGCAACGGCCTGAACCTCAACGTCCTGCCGACAAGCCCCGGTCACGTCATCATGGTCGACGGTTTCTCGATCACCAGGGAAGTGATGGAAGCACATGGCTGCGTCGTCGAGACCTTCGAGGCGGACGCGCTCTGCATCGCCTGCGAGGGCGGCCCGACCTGCCTCACCCGCCCCGTCCTCAGGAGATGACGGTGAACCGCCGCACCTACCACCGGGCGAGCGAGGCCGAGCGGCGCGAGGACCTGATCGCCGCGACGCTGGACTGCATTGCCGAATTCGGCATCCAGGGTGCGACGGTGCGCCAGATCGCCATGCGTGCCGGCGTCACCGGCGGGCTGATCCGGCATTATTTCGCCGGCAAGGACCAGATGCTGCAAGCCGCCTATCGCAAGGTGATGATGGGCATGACCGAGACCGCCATCGCGGCAGCGATCGAAGGCGAGACGGCGAAATCGCGCCTGCGCCGCTTCATTATCGCCAATGTCACCCCGCCGGTCACCGATCCGCGCACGCTGTCGCTCTGGGCGGCCTTCATCAGCCATATCCAGATCGACCCGACATTTGCGGCGATCCATCGCGAAAACTATCTCGCCTTTCTTGAGGCGCTGGAAACCCTGCTCGTCGCCTTTTTCCGCGAGGAAAACCGCGAGGTGAGCAAACAGCAATGCCGCGCCCAGACGATCGCGCTGAGCGCGCTGGTCGACGGATTGTGGCTGGAAGGAACGCTGGCCGCCGACTTGTTCGGCGACCGAGAACTGGCGGATAACGCGCTTGCCTCCGTGGAGGCGCTGCTGCGCCTTGCACCCGGCGAGCTCTCCGCAGAACAATGACAGTATAAGGAAATACTCGATGCGTTATGCCTCGATCACCGACCGCCTCGCCCATCTCGGCTCCGGCCGCTGGGCGCTCCATACCACCGCCCGGCGCATGAAGGCAGCCGGCGAGGAGATCATCGAGCTGACGATCGGCGAACCGGACGTGGCCCCCGACAAGGCGTTGCTCGATGAAGCCTCCCGCGCCATGTATGCCGGCCGCACCCGTTATTCCAACGGCCGCGGCGAGCCGAAAGTGCTGGACGCGCTGGTGGAGAAATATTCAAAGCGCCGCGCCGGCGTCACAGAACGCAATTTCCTCTGTTTCCCCGGCACCCAGACCGCGCTTTACAGTGTCATGACCGGCCTCGTCGAAGCCGGCGACGGTGTGCTGGTCGGCGATCCGCTTTACGCCACCTACGAAGGTGTCATCGCCTCCACCGGCGCGCATATGATCCCCGTGCCGCTCCGCCCGGAAAAGAAGTTCCACCTGCAGGCCGAAGACCTGGAACGGGCGATCACGCCGGAAGCCCGCGTTCTGCTGCTCAACACTCCGCACAATCCGACCGGTGCCGTGCTGAAGGCGTCCGAAATCGCTGCGATCGGCGAAATCTGCCGCAAGCACGATCTGTGGATCGTCTGCGACGAAGTCTATGAACAGCTGATCTTCGAAGGCATCGCGTTTGCCTCGCCCTTCGACATGCCACAGCTTGCCGAACGCACCATCGTCGTTTCGTCCATCTCGAAATCCCATGCCGCTCCGGGCTTCCGCTCCGGCTGGGCGGCCGGACCGGAAGAATTCTGCGAAAGGCTGCTGCCGGTGTCCGAAACCATGCTGTTCGGCGTGCAGCCCTTCATTTCCGACATGACTGCCAAGGCGCTGTCCGAACATTTCGACACCGCCGACGTGATGCGCGAAAACTATCGCCGCCGCGCCGCGATCGTCGAAAAGGCCTTTGCCGGCAGCAATCTCGTCAAGCCGATGGCGCCGGAAGGCGGCATGTTCATCCTCCTCGACGTCACCGCCACCGGCCTGAACGGCGAAGAATTCGCCTGGGAACTGCTGCGCGAGGAAAAGGTCGCAGTCATGCCCGGAACCTCGTTTGGCGATCAGGCCGCGGGCTTCCTGCGCATCTCGCTGACGGTGCCGGAAGATGTCGTCGCGACCGCCATGGGCCGCGTCGGCGATCTCGCAAGCCGCATCGCCTCGCGCAAGGAGGCAGCCCCGCATGTCCGATAAGCTCAAGACGGTCGGCGAAACATTGATCGACCTCCTGGAGGTCAATGGCGTGGATGTCGTGTTCGGCATTCCCGGCGTCCACACCGTCGAGCTTTATCGCGGCCTCGCCGCCTCGAAGATCCGCCACATCACCCCGCGCCACGAACAGGGTGCGGGTTTCATGGCGGATGGTTATGCCCGCATCAGCGGCAAACCGGGCGTCTGCCTCGTCATCACAGGGCCAGGCCTCACCAACATCATCACGCCGATGGCGCAGGCCTATCAGGATTCGGTGCCGATGCTGGTCATCTCCGGCGTCAACGCCCGCGCCACACTCGGCCACGGCCGCGGCCGCCTGCATGAATTGCCCGACCAGCGCGGCATGATGGCGACGCTAGCGCTGATGTCACACACGCTGCATGAACCCGAAGACCTGGCCGACGTGATGGAACGCGCCTTCGCCATCCTCCGCTCCGGCCGGCCGGGACCGGTGCATATTGAAATCCCCACCGACGTTATGGTCGCCCCGATCAGGCCGCCGCGCCTGCGCAATATCGCGCCGGCCCGCCCGCGTGCCGATGCAGCGACGATCAACGAAGCCGCCTCCCGCTGCCTCTCGTCGAAAAAGCCGGTTATATTAGTCGGCGGCGGCGCCGTCCCTGCCGCAAAGGAGATTCTAGCACTCGCTGAACGGCTGGACGCACCGCTGGTCACCACCACCAACGCCCGCGGTGCCTTCGCCCATCATCCGCTCTCCGTGCCTGCCAGCCCGAGCCTCAAATCCGTCCGCACGCTGATCGCTGATGCCGACCTCGTCCTCGCCTTCGGCACCCAGATGGGCCAGACCGATTACGACATGTATGCCGATAACGGCTTTCCCGACCTCGAAAACCTGATCCGCATCGATATCGACGCCGCCCAGCTCGCCCGCGGTCCGCAGGCAGCACTTTCCATCCTCTCCTCAGCGGAAAATGCCGCGGTGGACTTGCTAACCGCGGTCGGCACCGGCAACCGTCCGCAGGCCAACGGCGCGGCGCGTGCAGCCAAAACCCGCGCGGCGGCACAGACGGAACTGACGCCAAAGATGCGCGTCGAGATCGGCATTCTGGATACGATCCGTGATACCCTGCCCGGTGCGATCATCGTGGGCGACAGTACGCAGGCCGTTTATGCCGGCAACCTCTATTACGAAGCCGGTCGGCCGCATGGTTGGTTCAATGCCGCAACGGGTTATGGCGCGCTGGGCTACGGCCCGCCGGCCGCCCTAGGCGCTGCGATCGCCGAGCCGGAAACGCCGGTTGTCTGCCTGACCGGCGACGGCGGCCTCCAGTTTACCATCGCGGAAATCGGTGCCGCGAAGGACGCCGGCGCCAACGTCATCTTCCTCGTCTGGAACAATGACGGTTACCAGGAAATCGAGACCTATATGGTCGATAACGGCATCGAGCCGGAAGGTGTGAACCCGTCTGCGCCGGATTTCCTGAAGATCGCCGAAGCCTTCGGCTTGCCTGCAATGCGGCTGGCCGATGTCGAGGAGCTTCCGGCCGCGCTACAGAAATTCCGGCAGCACAAAGGTCCGTCGCTGATCGAAATCCACCAGACGAATACCGTCGGCGCGACGGCCTAGAACAATTCCAACAGACGTGCGAAAGGCTGCACTTCCGGCATTGCGCACAAGCAAATATCCTGAGCGGCTTCGCAATTCAAAGAAAAGCGGAGCGCTGCAGGTGAGCCTGTCAGCTTCCTGCGTCGCCTGCGTCCGCCACACGATCTTCCCGTTTTACGGCACTCTCTACCCCACGATCTTTTCGCGCCTTGTTGATTTGAAGCGTCGAGGGGTTAGCCGATTTTTTGGAGGGACTTTCGCCTGTGCCTGAGCTCTTGGCGACGCTTGGCTGGCTGCTGCCGAAGCGGGTTGCCTCCCGGCTGGTATCCTTGCTTTCCATCACGGTTCTCCCTTCAGATATTCAGGAGAACCCGCCGGATTGACCATCGTTCCGGATCAGCCGCGACGCTTCTCGACACCATCCTCCGGCGGCGGCTCGAAACCGAAGACGCTGCGCCCGCCCCATTCATGCGAATGACGGTATTCGCCGGCAATGATTTCCTTGAGGTCCGGCCCCGTCACATACCGCTCCAGCTGCCGCGCCTGATCGTCCAGCCGTTTCAGCGCCTCGAACTCTTCCGTGCGCCCCAGCCGCGCCTTGCCGACGGCTGATTTCATTACTCGGATCGTCTCGTCATAGACCTTGATCGGCACGGGAAATGGCTCGCGATCCTTGCCGCCATGCGCCAGCGAAAATCGCGCCGGATCGGAAAAACGGCAGGGCGCGCCATGCACCACTTCCGCCACCATCGCCAAAGCCTTGACGGTGCGCGCACCAACGCCCGGCATCAGCAGCAACTGCTCGAAGTCCTCCGGCCCACGATCGGCGGCTGCCGCAAGCGTCCCGTGCAGCCGCTTCATGTTGACGTTCTCTTCGCGAACATCGTGGTGCGCCGGCATGATAAGATGCGGCAGCATCGGCTGCGCGCTTTCCTTCGGCTTCAATAAGGGATCAAGCGCGACGACTTCGCGCACGATACGATCCGGCCCAAGCGTAGCGAGAAGATCGAGCTGGCCTTTTCGCGATTGATCAGCTCGGTGGTCGGCAAGATTGACGATCTCGCCCTGTTTGCGCCCCTCGATCGCCGCATGAGGGGAATCCACGAAACTGGTAATGCCTTCCGACAGCCAGTGATAGCGCCGGGCTTGTTGCGTATCGCCGTTCATGCCCTGCTGCACCACCACCCATTTGCCATCGTCGGTGACGATGAAACCGTGCAGGTAAAGGTCGAACCCGTCCTGAACCGCCGCGCTATCCACCTTGGCGACCAGCTTGCTGGTCTGCGCCAGCGCTCCGCCATCGATGCCAACCCGGTTGCCGATGGCGATCAGCTCGTCCGGCGTCTGCCGCGAGTTCTTGCCGCGCCCACCGCAGACATGGATGCCGAGCTCGCCGGCCATCGGCGTCAGCCCGCGCTTCAAGGCGCCGATGACGCTGGTGGTGATGCCGGACGAATGCCAGTCCATGCCCATCACGCAGCCGAAGGACTGGAACCAGAACGGATGCGCCAGCCGCCGAAGCAACTCGTCGCGGCCATATTCCAAAACGATCGCCTGGGTGATGATCGCCCCAAGCTTGGTCATGCGCTCGCCCAGCCACCGGGGAACCCGGCCGCCATGAAGCGGAAGATCGGCGCTGCCTGCTCTTTGAACCATGCCCCGTTATATACGGGCCACGGTCCTCAAGACAGCGAAAAGTTCTTCAAACGTTCTTCCAGCCGCGTTATGGTCTCGACATCCGCATTGGCGAAGGCGAAGCGCAGATAATCCTGCTGAGCGTCACCGAAATAGGCGCCCGGAATGCAGACGATACCGGCCTGTTTCGCTAGCTTTTCCGCCACTTCCGCCGAGCTTCTGTCCGGGAATGGATGGCGCACGAAGGCGAAATAGGCGCCGATGGCATCGAGCTTCCAGTCGTTGACGGCGCGCAAGACCGATTTCAGTGCGGCGGCCCGGCGACCGATCTCCTTGCGGTTTTCCTCGCGCCAATCGGCGAGCAACGGCAGCGCCTTGGCAACCGCCCCTTGCGCGGCGCGCGGGGCGCAGATCTGCAGATTATCCATGATCTTGGCAATCTGGTTGACCGTCTCGACGCCCGCCGTGATCGCGCCGAGGCGGTGACCCGGAATGCAGAAGGATTTGGAAAAGCTGTAGAGGCTGATCAACGTCTCTTCCCAGCCGGAAAGGCTGAAAAGGCCGTGCGGTGCTTGGCCTGCCACCGGCAGGAAATCGCGATAGGTCTCGTCGAGGATCAGCCAGATGCCCTTTTCGCGGCAGATCTTAAAGATCGCTTCGAGCAGCGACGGCGGATAGATCGCGCCAGTCGGGTTGTTGGGCGAAACCAGCGCCAGCGCGCGCACTTCCGGTGTGATCGCAGTTTCGATGCCAACCAGATCCGGCAGGAAACCGTTTTCCGCCGCGCAGGGCACGAAGGCGGTCTTGACGCCCACCATCGCCAGCGTCGTTTCGTGGTTGAAATAGAACGGCTCGGTCATCAGCACCGTATTGCCGGGACCTGCCACCGTCATCGCCGCGCAGACGAAGGCCTGGTTGCAGCCGGAGGTGATGTGGGTATTTTCGAGCCCGAGCGACGCGCCGTAGACCTCCGAAACATGTTCCGCATAAACGCGCCGCAACTCCGTCTCGCCCTCGATCGGACCGTAGCCGGTATAAGCGGTGGATGACGACGCCTCGCCGAGCAGCCGCAGCATTTCCGCATGCGCCGGATAACCCGGCACCGCCTGCGACAGGTCGATCAGCGGCCCCTTCGATCCGTCATAGGCACGCCCCCAGGCGGCAACGGACGGTACGGGCGGCGGGGAGAGTTTCTCGACCAGAGGATTGAATGCGGGCATCGATATATCCAGGCAGAACGATTGATTGCCCCTCTTGTTTAACAGATTATCGGTGAACGCAAGGACATGAGGATCGCATATGGCCGACGAAATCTCTTCTCCCGGAGAAGCAGCGGATTCGAAGCTTACCATCACCAAGCGCAAATGGGCCGAACAGGGCAAGTTCCTGACCGGCCGCATCACGCGCCCGGAAACCGATCGCCTGCCGCCCGGCCAACACCTCGTCAAGAACTGGCCGGTGCTCGATCTCGGCCAGCAGCCGAGCATCTCGACCCGCCAATGGAAACTCGACGTCCGCGGCTTCGTCAACAATCCGAAGACCTTCGATTGGGCCGCCTTCCAGGCTTTGCCGCAGAGCGAGATGCGCTCCGACATCCACTGCGTGACGACATGGTCGCGCTACGACAACAACTGGAAAGGCGTCTCCACCCACGATTTCCTCGATATCGTCGACCCCATGGATCAGGCCGTCGCCGTGATGCTGACCAGCTATGACGGTTACACGACCAATCTTCTGCTCTCCGATTTCGCCTCGTCCGATGCGATCATCGTCACCGAATGGGAAGGTCAGCCGTTGACGGAAGAGCATGGCGGGCCGGTGCGGCTCGTCGTGCCGCACCTCTATTTCTGGAAAAGCGCCAAATGGCTGCAGCGGATCGATTTCGTCGGCATGGATCACGCCGGCTTCTGGGAGAAGAACGGCTATCACATGCGCGGCGATCCATGGGCTGAACAGCGTTATTCGGACGACTGATATCAGCCAAATTTAACAAGATTCAGCCCCGGCAACGGACCGCCGGGGAACTGCGCCAGCTTGGCGCCGACGGCCAATGATCCGAGGTCGATGCTGAAGAAACCGAGCTTGTCGATCAGCGTCGCGACGTCGGTTTTGGCAGCGGCATCATCACCCGAATAAAACACCGTCCGCTTGCCGCCTTCGGCGGCGGGATCCGCTTCCAATAATTTCGCAAAGAGATGATTGAAAGCCTTCACCACCCGGGCGCCCGGCACGAAATCGGCAAACACTTCGCTGGAAGTACGCCCGCCAAGTTCCGCCAGCTGATAACCGGGCATGACCACCGGGTTATTGGCATCGATCACGATCCTGCCATTCCAGCCCGGCAACCCTGCCAGCGCCTCTTGCAACTTCCCCCAGGGAACGGCAACCAGCACGATATCGGCGGCAGCCGCCTCTTCAACTGTGCCTGCAGAAATCCAGGGAGATAATTCTGTCGTCAGGCCCTCGAGCGAGGCCGGACCGCGGCTGTTTGCGATCGTGGCGCGGATGCCGTTGCGTGCGAGGACCCGCGCGAAAGCCTTGCCGATATTGCCGGCGCCGATGATACCGATGGACATATGCGATACTCCGTTCGCGTTTCGATGAACCGGATATCGTATCTGGATCACTTGCCGATTAGACGCTAATAATGGAGATCATCTTCAAGCAATCATTGAAATGATCGACTTATGGAAAACCTCGCCAATCTCGAATCGTTCATCCGCAGCGCCGAACACGGCAGTTTTTCGGCTGCAGCGCGCCGGTTGTCGCTGACGCCTGCCGCCGTCAGCCGCAATGTCGCGATGCTGGAGCGAAACCTCGGCATCCGCCTCTTCCAGCGCAGCACGCGAAGGCTTGCGCTGACGGAGGCCGGAGAACGTTTTCTGCTGGAAATCCGCGACCATGTCGGAGCACTGCAGACGGCGATCGCCGGCGCCTCTTCGCAAGGCCCGGAACCGTCCGGCCTGCTCAAGGTCAGCATGAGCCCGCATTTCGGCACCGACTACATCCTGCCGCTCCTGCCGGATTTCTTGGCACGTTACCCGCTGATCCGTCCCGAATGGACGTTTGAAAACCGGCAGGTCGATCTGATTGCAGAAGGATATGACGCGGCGATCGGTGGCGGCTTCGAACTTGCATCCGGCGTCATTGCCCGGGTTCTGGGGCCGGCGCATATCGTCGCCGTCGCGTCTCCCGGCTATATGGCGGGCCGAAACATGCCTGTCGCCCCCGCAGGCCTAGCCGATATGGACGGAATCCATCTTCGCTCGGCCAATACCGGCCGCGTCCGTCAATGGACCATGCGCAACATGCGCGGCGAGGAAATGCAGACGCTGCTGCCGGAAAAAATCGTGCTGAACGATCCCGCCGCGATCGCCCGCGCCGCATGCCTTGGCGTCGGTGTCGCCATGATCGTCATGGCGGATGCTCTGCCGCATTTCGAAAACGGCACGCTCATCCGGCTTCTGCCGGATTGGTATGCGGATATCGGACCGATCTCGATCTATTATGCCAACAGGACGCTACTGCCGGCAAAGACCCGCGCCTTCGTCGACTTCGTGACCGAGCATTTTCGCAAGGAACGACTGGCCGAACGGTTTGCCGGGGGTATCTTGCAAATACCAAACCCGACATAATCTTACGCCCTGCTGGAATACCCTCCGGGCGGAAAACTAGATTTCCTTCACGCGCAAACGGATCACAAAGGCCGGATCGTGTTCGCGACCCGGCCAATTCCCCCAAACGACCTCAACCGGGAAATGACGACCAAAGGCCGTCACCTCCATAGTATCGCCTACGACTGGAGCAATATCGGCCTCTAAGACGGGACACTCGCTTTCCAGATCTTTCTCCTTCAACAGGTTCCCGTTCTTCAGAATCAGCCTTTGAATTTGGTATCGCATTCATACCTCTGATGCTGTCTGTGGGCCTATCAGATCAGCTTCTCCAGCGTGATCGGCAAATCCCGCACCCGCTTGCCGGTCGCGTGATACACCGCATTGGCAATCGAGGCTGCAACGCCGACGATACCGACCTCACCGACACCTTTGCCTCCCAAGGCGGATGCATTGTAATCCGGTACGCCGACGGAGATCGTCTGAATATCCGGAATGTCCGAATTGGTCGGCACCAGATAGTCTCCGGCATTCCCATTGACCGTACGGCCGTTGCGCAGGTCGACAAGACCCTCTTCGAGAAGCGCCTGACCGATGCCCATGATGATTCCGCCGCGCCACTGGCTTTCGACGAGGCGCGGATTGTAGAGCCGGCCGCAATCGAAGGCGGAAACCATGCGGGAGACCCGCACCGTGCCGAAATCCTCGTCGACGCGGACTTCGGCGAAATGGGCGCACCAGCTGTGCATGGAAAATTCGCCCATGGTCGGCCCCTGCACCTTGGCCATGGTGGTCCAAGCCTGCCGCTGCTCTTCGGCGCTGGCGCCGTCCGGCAGGGTG
Organism: Neorhizobium populisoli; assembly: GCF_019430945.1. Classification (GTDB taxonomy): domain Bacteria; phylum Pseudomonadota; class Alphaproteobacteria; order Rhizobiales; family Rhizobiaceae; genus Neorhizobium; species Neorhizobium populisoli. The sequence continues at coordinate 642,531 of NZ_JAHYCB010000003.1, forward strand.
TTGCGGGTGGTTTCCAGCTGCTCGCGGCCAAGGGCGGCCATCAGTTCCGGCAGGGTCAGCGACGGCCCCTCGCCGCGCGGCGGGGTGATGCGTCCACCGGCGAAGGCGAGCGTATTGGCACCGGTATCACGCAGCGGCGATTTCGCGTCGCTCAGCGCCAGTCCGATCAACTCGTCGCGCGCCGCAGTCGCCGCTTTGTGGACGGCGCCGAGGATCGAACCGGCCAACATCGAACCGCCGGCAATCGCCGCACCCGGCAGGCGGGAATCGCCGAGATGCACTTCGACCTGATCGACCGGAATGCCGAACACGTCGGCTGCCGTCTGGGCCAGGATCGTATAGGTCCCCTGCCCCATGTCGATCGCGCCGCTGACGACCTCGACACGGCCATTGCCGAGAATGCGGATCATCGCCTCGCTCGGCGCCTGGATGACCGGGAACGTGCCGCAGCCGATGCCCCAGCCAATCAGCGTCTTGCCCTCGCGCATCGAGCGCGGAGCATGGCTGCGCTTCGACCAGCCGAACGCTTCCGCGCCTTCTGTCAGCGCCTCGCGCAGCCGGCGCGTCGACCACGGCTTGTTCGACTGACGGTCGAAGTCGTTATAGTTCTTCAGGCGGATGTCCAGCGGGTCCATGTTAAGCTTGTAGGCAAGCTCTTCCATGGCGCTTTCGATACCGAAGGAGCTCGGGTTCTTGCCCGGCCCACGCAGCGCGCCGGGCGTGACCGAATTCACCGGCACGACGCGATGCTGCGAGGAAAAGTTCTCCACCTTGTAGAGGATCGGCGTCGCCGCCCCGGTTTGCTCCGGCCATGTCGCATAGGTCGAAGTTTCGCTGGCGCCGCGATGAATGATCGACTGGAGAATGCCGTCTTCCGTCGCGCCGAGCTTGATCGACTGATAGGTCGCGGCACGACCACCGTAATTGGTGAAATTCTGCGGACGGGTCAACGCCAGCCTGATCGGCCGGCCGAGCTTGCGAGACGCAAAGGCTGCGACCGCACCATGCGCCAGCGCGCCGCCCTTCGAGCCGAAACCGCCGCCGATGAACGGCGAAATCAGCCGCACATCCTCATAGGGAATGTTGAACCATTCCGAATAGGTGCGCGCCATGCCGTGCGACCACTGGCTGGGCTCCCAAATCGTCAGCTCGTTGCCATCCCATTTCGCCGTCAGCCCGTGCGGCTCCATGGCGACATGGTATTCGCGGGGTGTCCGATATTCGCCCTCGATCTTGACAGGAGCTGCGGCGAAAGCGGCCTCGGCATCGCCCCATTTCGTGGTGAGGTTGTCCATCACCTGACCTTCGCCGGCCTTCGGATCGGCAATGCTTGCGACATGCGGCGCGGCCTCGTAGCGGATGCAGATCAGCTTGGCGGCCTCGAAGGCCTGTTCGCGGCTTTCCGCCACAACGGCGACGATCGGTTCGCCGTTGTATTTCACGTCACGCGGCAGCGGGTAATAGGGCTGGTTGTCCGGCCGGTTGCCGCCCCAGTCAGTCGCGACCGTCATGCCGAAATCGTCTTCCGGCGTCAGGATCATCAACACGCCCGGCGCTGCGAGCGCCGCGGCCTTGTCGACCGAAACAACCTTGCCGGCCGGGATCGTGGCCTGCACCAGGATGGCATGGGCGAGGTTTTCGGCGGGATATTCCAGCGCATAGGTCGCAGCACCGGTCACCTTCAGGCTGCCTTCGAAGCGAGACTGGCGGCCGCCAATCATGCCGTCAGAGGCATCGCCGTGTTTGCGGGGTTCCATGATGGTCATGCGAGACCTCCAACATTCGAGGGGGCAACATTCGACGTGGCAACTTTCATGATGGCGCGGGCGATGACACGCGGCGCGAGATCGATCTTGTAATGATTGTCGCCATGCGAGACGGCGCCCTCCATCGCAAGCTTCGTGGCCTTCTCGATCGCCACTAGGTCGAGAACCTTGCCGATCAATGCCTTCTCGACTGCCCGTGCCCGCCACGGCTTTGTGGCGACGCCACCGAGCGCGACGCGGATATCCCGCACCGTCTTGCCATCCATCTCGAATTCCAGGCCGACCGCCGCACTTGCCGCAGCAAATTCATAAGACTGCCGGTCGCGGACCTTCAGATAGGTCGAGTTCTTCGCAGCCGCCGAAGCCGGAATGCTGATGCCCGTGATGATCTCGCCGGGCTGAAGCACGGTTTCCTTCTCCGGCGTATGACCCGGCAGCAGGAAGAAATCGTCGGCCGCTACCTTGCGGCTACCGGTTTCGATCACCGCGTCGAACGCCACCAGTGCCAAGGCCAGATCGCCCGGATTGCTGGCGATGCAGGCCTCGCTGGTGCCCAAAACCGCATGATTGCGCGTCACACCGCCCATGGCCGAACAGCCGGATCCCGGATTGCGTTTGTTGCAGGCCGGGAAAACGGCCGGATCGCGGAAATAGGTGCAACGGGTGCGTTGCAAGAGATTGCCGCCGATCGTCGCCATGTTCCGCAATTGCTGCGAAGCGGCAAGCGACAGGGATTCGGCCACCGCCGGGAATGCCGCCTTGATCAAGGGATCGTCGGCGACCTCGCCCATCTTGGCAAGCGCGCCGATCATCGCGCCGTTTGCATCGACGGCAATGCCGCCGAGACCGGAAAGGTGAGTGATATCGATCACGGTATCAGGCTCGGCCACACCGCATTTGGCGAGATCGAGCAGGGTCGTGCCGCCGGCCAGCAGCATGGCGCCGGCCTCACGCGCGGCTTGGCTTGCTTCTTCCGTGGAAGCGGCGCGGAGATAGGAAAAATCGCGCATCAGGCCACCTCCACCATTCTTGCCGGCGCGGAGACGGCTTTTGCAGCCTCGCGAACCGCCACGACGATGTTGTTATAGGCCCCGCACCGACAGAGATTTCCGGACATGTATTCGCGGATTTCCGCGTCCGAACCCGCATGGCCTTCGCGGATGCAGGCAACCGCCGACATGATCTGGCCCGGCGTGCAATAACCGCACTGGAAGGCGTCATGTTCGATAAAGGCGGATTGGACGGCATGCAGCACGCCATTTTCGTCTGCCAGTCCCTCGATCGTGGTCACCTGACGGCCCTCGACCTGGGCCGCCAGGGTGAGACAGGAGAGCACGCGCTTGTCGTCCACATGACAGGTGCAGGCGCCGCACTGGCCCTGGTCGCAGCCCTTCTTGGTGCCGGTCAAAGCCAGATGGTCGCGCAGCGCATCGAGCAGCGTGACGCGCGGCTCGACATCGAGCTCGCGCCGCTCGCCATTGATGTCGAGCGAAAGATGGATGGTTCGTGTCATGGATCAAGCTCCTGCCATTTTCACGAGAATGAGATATCTCAGGTATAACTAGGTCTGGTCTACGGTCGACCAAGCGCTATATTGGTCTTTCTCCGAAGGACGCGCCGAGTGCGTTTCGGCCCGACTGACTTTAGGAATGACATCCTGCAGACTTCTGGATTAAGAAGAGGAAGGCACTCCAAATAAACGGAGGCGCCTCCGATTAAACTAATGGCTTGGCGAAATTCGTCAAGCCCCGATCCCGAAGGAGCCGTGATTTTGGACTCGGCCGAGCCGAAAACGACTGAAACAGCAGCAACCGCAGCCGAACCGACAAAGCTGCGTGCCGATGCGCGCCGCAACCGCGACAAGCTGATCGAGGTGGCCGCCGTCGTGTTTCCGCAAAAGGGCGTCGAGACTTCGCTGGAAGATATCGCGCGACAGGCAGGCGTCGGCATCGGCACGCTCTACCGGCATTTTCCGACCCGCGAACATCTGGTCGAAGTCGTCTATCGCCGAGAGCTGGAAAGCCTTGCCGCAGCCGCTCGCGAACTCGCCGAAAAACATTCGCCGGATGTGGCGCTGGAAGAGTGGATGCGCCGTTTCGTCGGTTACATCGCCACCAAGCGTGGCATGTCGAACAGCCTGCGCATCCTGATGACCAGCAATTCCTCGCTGTTTGCCGAAGGTTTCGGCAATATGCGCGGCGCGCTCGACAGCCTGCTGAAGACGGCGAGCCAACAGGGCTATATCCGCAGCGACATGGATACGGCCGACGTCATGCACGCGCTCGCCAGCATCTATTCGATCCCGGATTCGCCCGAATGGCGCGACCGCTCGCTGCGGCTGATCGGCCTCCTGATGGACGGGCTCAGGGCCGGAAAATAAACCGGTTTCCATTCAGCTTTGGGTAGTGAGCGATGGCTAGATTTCGCATCGCGACTGAACGAATTCTCAATCATCCGTCAAATAACAGGTATCCTGCTACTCGAACCTCGCTGGTCCGAATATTGCTCTTTTAAATGAAAGAGATACCCGAACCGGGATTTTGCGATCTTCCCTTAAAATTTCAACAAAATGCGTTTTATAATATCAAAATGGCAAGCTGTCGTTAAACAGTTTCGCCTAGCTTCCGCAACCATCGCGCCTCTACCGTCCGGTGTGGCGCCAAGGGTTGGCATGAGGCTGGCTCACCTCCCCGCACGGCCGGATATCAGATCTCGGCGTGAGAAACGCGAAGCCAACCGCCTTGGCTTCACCATTCCGGAGCCGCATCATGTCCCGCCTTTCCATCCGCAGCTCGCTGATCGCCGTCTTCGGCGCGATTGCGGCGTTGATCGCCGTTCTCGCCTGGGCAGCCATTTCCTCGCTGTCGAACGTCGCCGGCAATCTAGATACGATTTCCGAGAATTCGCTGCCGAGCGTGCAAGCCTCGAAGAATATCGAGACCGCGATCCTCGGCATGACGGTGGCCTATATGGGACATCTGACCACGACCTCGGATTTCGGCATGGAAGCCGCCGAAAAGCTGATAGCTCAGCAGTCCGAGACGCTGAAAAAGGCGCTTGATGTCTATCGCCCGCTGATCTCCTCGGATGAGGAAAAGCAGTTTATCGACAAGATCCAGGGCGGCGTCGACAAATATCAGCAGGCCGGCGAAAGAATGCTCGGCTTCTCGCGCAAGGCTTCCGATGCTCGCGCCCGCGTCGAGATGGAAAAGATGCGCATCACCATCCAGCCGGTCATGGAAGCCGTGAACAAGCTGGTGAAGACGAATACCGACGAGGCAGCGGACGAAACGATCAAGGCGAAAACCACCTACGCCTCTGCACTCGTCACCATGGAAGTCATCCTCGGTGTGGTCTTCGTGCTGATTGCAGGCTCGGCCATCTATGTTTTGACCGGCATTGCACGCCCGATCCAGAAAATCACCGCCTCGATGAGCAACCTCGCTGCCGGCGACACCGTAACCGAGATCCCCTTCGCGGGCCGCAGGGACGAAGTCGGCGCGATGGCCGGCGCTGTCGAAGTCTTCCGCCAGGCCGCGATCTCCAACCACGATCTGCAGAGGCAAGCCGAAGCCGCCCGTACGCAGGCGGAAGCCGACCGCGTCAACCTTCAGCAAGAGGCTGAAGCCGCTGCCCAGGGCCGCCTGCAGGAAGCGACTTCCGGCCTCGCCGCCGGTCTGCGCCGTCTCGCCTCCGGCGACCTCGCCTTCCAGCTCACCGAACCGTTCGCACCGGATTTCGAAGCGCTGCGTGAGGACCTGAACGCTGCCGTCTCCCGCCTCGGCTCCGCCCTTTCGGAAGTCTCGACCTCCGCCGGCTCGATCGACGGCGGTTCGCGTGAAGTCAGCAAGAGCGCCGACGATCTTTCCAAGCGGACGGAACAGCAGGCCGCCTCGCTGGAACAGACCGCCGCCGCGCTCGACGAGATCACTGCCAACGTCTCCAACTCCTCGAAGCGCGCCGACGAGGCGAAGGCGATCGCTCTCGAAGCCAATTCCAGTGCCGCCAAGTCCGGCACGGTGGTCGCCAACGCGGTCGATGCCATGCAGCGCATCGAACAGTCGTCCGGCCAGATTTCCAACATCATCGGCGTCATCGACGAGATCGCCTTCCAGACCAACCTTCTCGCCCTCAACGCAGGCGTCGAAGCGGCACGCGCCGGTGAAGCCGGCAAGGGTTTTGCCGTCGTCGCCCAGGAAGTCCGCGAACTCGCACAGCGTTCCGCCAATGCGGCGAAGGAAATCAAGGACCTCATCCGCAATTCCGGCGTCGAGGTTCAGAACGGCGTGAAGCTGGTGCGCGAAACCGGTGATGCGCTGAAGACGATCGAAGGCCATGTCGTGACGATCAACGAGCATATCAACGCGATCGCCACCGCCGCCCGCGAACAGTCGGTCGGCCTCGCCGAAGTCAACTCGGCCGTCAACCAGATGGACCAGGTGACCCAGCAGAACGCCGCGATGGTGGAAGAGACCAACGCCGCCGGCGCCAACCTCGCCACCGAAAGCACCAAGCTGCGCGAACTGATCGAGCGCTTCAAACTTGCCGAAAGCGGCCAGCGCTTCAACGCCCAGCGCCCGGCCTATGGCTCGGCTCCGGCTCCTGCCGGCCGCAATGCCGCCCCGCAGGAATCCCCAGCCCGCCGGCTTGCCCAGCGCGTCACGAAGTCCTTCGGCGGCAGTGCCGCTGCAGCCGCGACGGCAGAGAACCAGTGGACGGAATTCTGATCCGCTAAACTATTCGCTGATTTTCGACGGCCCGGCCTCTGCCATCTCGCGCAGCAGCCGGGCCGTTTCGTCATTGGCGGGGAAGAAGGATTCCACCGCAAGCTCCGACAGCGTTACATCCACCGGCGTGCCGAACACGGTCGTGGTCGAGATGAAAGACAGAAGCCCTCTCTCGGTACGAAGCTCCATCGGCACGGCGATGCCGGCGAAATCCCGGCTGGGCTTCTGCGCGTTTTCCGGCACCGGATAGGCCGCTAACTCATCGAGCAGCCTGCGCAGAACTGGATCGCCCGTTGCCGCAATCTGCTGATGCAGCCGCTCCAACAGATGGTCGCGCCATTCGCGAAGGTTGGCAATATCGGGCGCCAGTCCCTGCGGATGCAGGCTGAGCCGCAAGGCGTTGACCGGTCCTTCGAGCAGCGACTTATCTTCGACGCCGGTCAGCAATGGGGGCAAAGCGGCGTTCATGGCGACGACCGTCCAGTGTCGGTCGATCGCCAGCGCCGGAAACGGCTCATGCCCTTTCAGCACCATATCGATCGCCCGACGCGCCGGCGCCAGTGCCGGATCGTCGAGCTTTCGCTCCGTAAAGACCGGCGCGAAACCCGCCGCAATCAGCATCGGATTTCGTTCGCGAAGCGGCACGCCAAGCCGCTCCGCCAGATGCAGAAGCATATCGCGGCTGGGCGCTGACCGGCCGCTCTCGATGAAGCTCAGGTGGCGCTGCGAGATGTCCGCCTCCAGCGCCAGATCGAGCTGGCTCATGCGCCGACGGCGGCGCCAGTCGCGCAGGAAATCACCGAGCGGACGGCTTTTCGGAAGAGCGGCGGTCAGCGTCGTCATGCGGCAGCCGGCACCAGATCGAGGAAACCATGCACCGCCTTCAGCCGGCCGCCTTCCAGCACGGCAAAGTCTGTGCCCTTGATGATCGGGTCGGCACCGGCCGGGCCGAGACCCCAGGAGAAGCGAAGGTTGTCGCCATAACCGTCGGCCGTGCCGAGCAGCTCGAAGCGAAAACCCGGAAAGCGGTTCTGCACGACCTCGACCAGCCCATTGACCTGATCATGGCCTTCGCCGCGCATCAGCGGATCGACATAGACAGCATCCGTCGTCCAGGCATCGGCGATCATTTCCTTGCGGCGCGCGACATCCGTTTCGTTCCAGATGGCGATATAACGTTTGGCATGTGTGGTCGTGTCGGTCATGTCTTATCTCCTGTTGTCGTCTCGTTTTCTGAGAACAAGGCGATCATGCGGGAGCCGGCGCGCCGTCTCAATTACGCGCCAGGTAATAGAATGTTATCAACGCTCCGTCAGCGCCAGCCGGGCACCGAGCAACACGAAGGCTGCGGCAAACGTGCGGCGCATCCAGGCGAGGATCGCCGGGCGGGAGATGATCTGGTTGCGCACGGAGGACGCGAACAGGCCGTAGACCACGAACACACCAAAGGTCATCAGCATGAAGACGAGGCTGAGTTCCGTCATCTGCAGGATCGGCGTCGCTTCGTCCTTGCCGACAAACTGCGGCAGGAAAGCGAAGAAGAAGATCGACAGTTTCGGATTGAGCACATTGGCCAGCACCGAAGACACTATGACCTGCATATTGGATTTCGGCACACTGTCCGTCTCGACGGTCAGAGCGCCCTTCTCCTTCAGCACCTGCCAGGCCATGTAGAGAAGGTAAGCGACGCCGAGATATTTGATGAATTCGAAGGCGAGCGCGCTGGCATGCAGGAGCGCGGCAAGACCGGAAATCGCTGCCGCCATATGCGGCAGGATGCCGAGCGTACAGCCGAAGGCGGCGATGAGGCTCGCCCTTGCACCACGGGAAAGACCGGCGGCGAGCGTTATCAGCACGCCGGTTCCGGGTGACGCGACGACGATCAGGGACGTGATCAGGAATTCGGGGGTCATGGACGATCCTTTCGAGGATTATCGGAGGACGGACGCGAATGCTGCGGAGATTGCAGGGATTGCCTGCATCCGGCAAGCCCCCTATCGTCGGCGCATCACATCACGGATATTCCCCATGACCGCTTCCCCCAAAGACCTTGAAATCGGCTTCGACGTACCGGCCGAAATCGGCGCCTCGATCGACGACATTCAGACGCCGGCCCTGATCATCGATCTCGACGCCTTCGAGCGCAACGTCGCCCGAATGAGGGACTATGCGGAGAAGATGGGCGTGAAACTGCGCGCCCATGCCAAGACGCATAAATCGGCGGATATCGCGCTCTACCTGATGGAAAAGGGCGGCGCGGTGGGCATCTGCTGCCAGAAGGTTTCGGAAGCCGAAGCGCTGGTACGGGGTGGCGTCACGGATGTGCTGGTCGCCAACGAAGTCTCCGACCCGAAGAAGATCGACCGGCTGGCACGGTTGACAAAACTCGCCAAGGTCGCCGTCTGCGTCGATGACGCCGCGGTCGTCCCGACCCTCTCCGAAGCCGCCGGCCGGCATGGCGTGACACTGGACGTTCTGGTGGAAATCGATTGCGGCGCCCGCCGCTGCGGTGTCGAGGCCGGCGCCCCGGCCGTCGAACTGGCCAAGGTGGTGGCTGCCGCCCCCAACATCGCCTTCATCGGCATCCAGGCCTATCACGGCAGCGCGCAGCACATTTATGACCCCGCCGACCGCCGCGCAGCGATCGATAAATCCACCGGCATGGCTCGCCTGACTGCCGATCTGCTGAAAGAAGCCGGCCTGGAGCCGAAGATCGTCACCGGCGCCGGCACCGGCACGCATCCGATCGAGGCCGCTTCCGGCCTCTATAACGAAATCCAGCCGGGCTCCTACATCTTCATGGATGCCGATTATGCCCGCGTCCGCACCGACGAAGGCAACGGCACCGTCGGCGGCTTCGAACACGCGCTGTTCGTGTTGACCTCGATCATGAGCAAACCCGCTTCCGGCCGCGCCGTTTGCGATGCTGGCCTGAAGGCTCACTCGATCGACAGCGGCCTGCCGAGCGTCTTTGACCGCTCCGACCTGAAATTCGTCGGTGCTTCCGACGAGCACGGCAAGATCGAGGACCCGAACGACGCGCTGAAGCTCAACGACAAGCTCCGCCTCGTGCCGGGACACTGTGATCCGACCTGCAATCTCTACGACTGGTATGTCGGGGTGAGGGATGGTCGGGTGGAGGTGCTTTGGCCGGTGACGGCACGTGGGAAGGTTTATTGAGCTTCACGCCAGGTGACTGCCCCTACCCATACGCGGAAGGCGATAGTCCATGGAGATTGCGACGGCGCGCCTAGCCTATCTCCCCCCTTGAGGGGGAGATGCCCGGCAGGGCAGAGGGGGGTGTCTCACATCCGCTGGGCACTGAATTTGTAGAACCGACGATACCCCCCTCTGTCACTATCGTGACATCTCCCCCTCAAGGGGGGAGATCATTCGGAGCCCTACGCACCTTACGCATTCCGTATGTGATAGCTCTGCCGGAAGAACGGGAGAAGATGCAGAAAAGCCAATAGGGCGCAGCTCTCATCCGGCGCCCTAAAACCGATGAATCCTCAACCCCAGCACCTTCTCCGAAATAACTACTACCGCCATCGTCAGCACGATCGAGCAGGTCGAAACGGCCGCCGCTTCCGGCGTGAAATTCGTCCTGAGATAATCGAAAAGCTGGATCGGCAATGTCGACATGCCCACGCCCTTCAGCAGGAAGGAAATGGTGAAGACATCGAAAGAGATGATGAAGGCGAAGAGGCAGCCGCCGATGACGCCCGGCTTGATCAGCGGCAGCATGATCCGCCGGAAGCGGGTGAACCGCCCTGCCCCGAGGCTCTGCGCCGCCATGCTCCAGGACGGATCATAGCTTTCCATCGAGGCAGAGACGTTGATGAACATGAACGGCAGCGTGATCAGCACATGGCCCACGACCATGCCGAACATGGTCTGCGTGCCGATGCCGACCGAATAGACGAAGAAAAGCAGCGCGATCGCGGTCAGCACCTCCGGCAGCAGCAGCGGCGCCAGCATCGCGATGCGCACTGTTTCCTTCAGCCGCCCCGCGTGGCTGACATAGAACATCGCCGCCATCGTGCCGATGATACCGGAAATCACCATTGTGATCGCCGCGATCCCCAGCGAGGTGCGGATTGCCCGCATGAACACCTCGTTGTTGAAGAACACCACATACCAGCGGAACGAATAGCCCTGCGGCGGGAAGGTCAGGAACGCGCCGGAGTTGAACGAGGCGATCACGACGACCGCGATCGGCGCCAGCAGGAAAGCGTAGATGATCAGGCAATAGAGGGTGAGGAAGGGTTTCGACATGGCTCAAGCCTTCCATTTCATGACGGTCAGCCGCCCGAAGATGATCACCACGACCGCGCCGGTAACCGACAGCATCAGCGCCATGGCCGAACCGAAAGGCCACTGGAACGTATCGATCAAGGCATCGACCACCGTCACCGCCATGGTTTTCACGCGCAGGCCGCCGATCAGTGACGGCGTCACATAGGCGCTGAGCGACAGCACGAACACGAGGATGCAGCCCGCCTGCATGCCAGGCAGCGACAACGGCAGCGTGATACGGCGAAACGCGGTGAGCTTGGAGGCACCGAGCGATCGTGCCGCCAATTCCAGCGAGGGATCGATGCCCTGAATGGCGCTCATGATCGGCAGGATCATGAATGGCAGGAAGACATGCACCAGCGCGATGATGATGCCGAGCGCATTATACATCAGCGGCAACGGCCCATCGATCACGCCCCAGCTCGAGAGCGTCCGGTTGATGATGCCGTTATTGCCGAGCAGGATCGTCCAGCCGTAACTGCGGATGACGATGCCGACCAGCAGCGGCGACAGAACCAGTGCGTATCCCAGAGCCCGAAACGCCGAATTGCCCCGCGCCAGCTGCCACGCAACCGGATAACCCAGCACCAGGCAGAGAAACGTCGTCAGGAAGCCGATCCACAGCGTGTTGACCACCTGCATGATGTAAAAGCTGTCGGCAAAGAACTTGCCGTAATTGCCGAAGGTAAAGCCCGGCGCATAGGGCGTGCCCTGCCCCGGCATGCGAAAGCTCATCACCACGATATTGAGATAGGGCAGCACGAGGAACACGCCGATCAGCACCGCAGCGGGCGCGATCAGCAAGAGCGGTCCGAGACCCTTTTTGGCGGGAGCGGCATTCATGCGGCACTTCCCAACGGCCAGAAACGCTCAGCCGGCGCATGCACCAGCACCTGCTCCCCATCCGCAAACCGTGTGCGCGGAAAGGTCTGCACGTTGACCGTCGCACCACCCGCAAGCTCCAGCCGGTAATCCACCAGACTGCCGGAATAATAGCTGGAAAGAACCTTGGCCGGCACGCCGGCAGCACCGGAATTGACCGGCAGAAGCTCGACGGCTTCCGGCCGCAGCGCCAGCATCAGCTCCGTGCCATCGGCATGCCCACCGGTCACCGGCACATCGCCAAAAGCCGTGGAAACCATCCCGCCGCCGACCTTGCCGCGAACTATATTCACCTGCCCGACGAATTCGGCAACCTCCAGATTGGCCGGCCGCTCGTAGATATCGGACGGCGTGCCCATCTGCGCGATACGCCCGCCGAACATCACGACGACGCGGTCGGACATGGTCATGGCTTCCGCCTGATCATGCGTCACATAGACCGTCGTGATCCCGACGCGCCGCTGCAGGTCGCGAATGAAGACCCGCATCTCCTCACGCAGCTTGGCATCCAGATTGGCGAGCGGCTCGTCGAGCAGCAGGATTTTCGGCTCGATGACCAATGCGCGGGCAAGCGCCACACGCTGCTGCTGACCGCCGGAAAGCTGGCGCGGATAACGCTCGGCGTAACCGGCGAGCTGCACCATATCCAGCACCTTGGCGATCTTCTCGCGGATTTGCGGCTTGGGGATTTTGCGCATCTCCAGCCCGAAGGCGAGGTTCTGCTCCACTGTCATATGCGGAAACAGCGCATAGTTCTGGAAGACCATGCCGATATCGCGCTTTTCGACCGGCACATGCACCACATCGCGCCCATCGAAGCGGATTGCACCCGCGGTCGCATCTTCGAACCCGGCGATCATTTTCAATGTCGTCGTCTTGCCGCAACCGGAAGGCCCAAGCAGCGAGATGAACTCGCCCTCGGCGATCTTCAGCGAGATGGCGTTGACCGCGGGACCCTGCCCGTAGTCCTTGGTCAGCTTTTCGATGCTAACCTCTGTCATGGAATTCCACTTTCAATTCGTGCCCAAAAAGCCGACCACAGCCCGTCGATTGGGACGACGAGCCATGACCGCAGCGGGGGAAAGACGTCTGGAGAAAATCAAGCGGAGTAATCACTTGATGGTCTTCGCCCAGCGTTCGGCGAGTTCGCCCTGCTTTTCGTTGACGAAATTCCAGTCCCAGGTGAGGATCTTGTCCATATCGGCGCCGGAAATCGGCACGTCGGCCTTGAGATCGGCCGGGATCGCCACCTTGGAATTGGTCGGAGAGACGAAGAACTCCTTCGCCATCATCGTCTGGACTTCGGGCGACAGCAGGAAGTTGGCGTATTGATAGGCCAGTTCCTTTTCCGGCGCGTTGGCGAGGATGTTGATCGTCTGGTCGAACATGATCATCCCCTCTTCCGGAATGATGCAATCGACCGGCAGGCCCTGCTTCTTGAGGCGGGCGATCTCGCCGAAATCGAACGGCGCCACGACGATTTCGCCGGAAGCAAGACCGGTCGAGAGGTTGAAGTCGACCTGAATCACCGAACCGAGCTTGGCAAGCGCCGCAAAGCCGGCATCGACATCATACTGGTCCTTGCCGAAGATCTTCGAGAACAGCAGCAATTCCATCTTGCCGGCGCTGTTAGCGAAATTATAGAGGCCGATCTTGCCCTTGAATTCCGGATTGCTCCAGAGATCCTTCCAGCTCTTCGGCGGCGTCTTCACGAGATCGGTACGGTAGCCGATGCCGATCGGAGAAACGGCACCGATCGCGCCCCAGCCATCCGTCTTCTTGGCGAGCGGATAAAGGTCCGCATAGTTCGGCAGCTTGGTGAGGTCGAGTTTTTCGAAGAAACCTTCCTTGCGCAGGCCGGAAGCGAAGACCTCATTGGTCATCACGATCGAATAGGGCGGCTTGGCGACGCCGGCAGCGCGCAGGTTGGCGCCGAAAACGCGACCGTTGCCGACATCGAGCGTCACCGCGGCACCGGATTGTTTGGTGAAGGCTGGCCCCACCGTCGAACGCCAATACTGTTCCCAAACCCCGCCGAGCGTCGGCACGACCAGCGTTTTCTGCTGCGCCCGCGCGGGAAGGCCCATCATACCGGCCGCAGCGAATGCACCCATTCCGGCGAGCGTCTGCCGCCTTGTCAAATCCATCATGGCAGTTCCCCTTTTTTCGATCCTTGATCGGTCGGGCTGGCGGTATTCCGCTTCAGCCCTTGCGTTGTTTCAGATTAGTGCGTCCTCAGCCTTTCGAGAAAGCCTGTTTCGTCTTCAGGTCGATATACTCGCCATAGGTGATTGGCTCGTATTTTGCTCCGTCTTTTACGAACGGGGCCAGGCATTCGATCACCGTCTCCTTCGACGGATTGAGGAAAAACGGGATCGACTGACGGCGCGCCGTACCCTTGAACCCACTCGGCGGATTGGCGACGCGATGCGGGGTCGAAACCCATTCGTCATTCGTCCAGCGCATGAAGGCATCGGCAATGTTGATCACGTAGGCGCCATCAATAGATGGCGCATCCAGCCACTCACCTTCGCGGTTGCGAACCTGCAGGCCGCCAGCGGAAGCTTCGGAGCGCAGAATGGTCATGAAGCCGTAGTCGGTATGCACCCCGGCGCGCATCTGGCCCGGCAGCGGTGCTTCGCTCTGTTCCGGATAATTGATCACCCGCAGCGCCGACCCGTGATTTTCGAAGGACGGTTCGAAATAATCCTGGTCGAGCCCGATCGCCTGGCAGAAGATGCGGCGCATGTGCTTCGACAGCGTTTCCATTTCCTTGAAATAGTCGCGAAACGCCTGCTCCAGCCCGGCCGGTACACTCGGCCAGGCATCGCCCGGCAGGTTCTGCCCGAAATTCAGGCTTTCCTTGTAGTCGCCCGGCGTCTTGATGCCGAGCGTCGCAGCGAGCGCCTCTTCGGCGATCGGCGAGAAGGCGACGCCGCCGTTCACGCCAGTTCCGCGGCCGATCGTCTTCTTCCAGTCCTGTGGTTCGTCGAAGAAAGCGCGGGCCAGATTGTAGAGCCGGGACGTGATCTCCGGCGAAACGCCGTGGCCGGTGACGAGGAAGAAACCGGTATCGCGGCAGGCGGTCTCGATGGCTTTCACCACAGCAGCAGCGCCGGCTTCTTGTCTGATGAAGGGACCGACATCGATGACCGGAATGCCGGGAACGGCGGCTCCGGATGATACGGGGTTGGCACTCGAATTCGACATCGCACACCTCCATCACGTCATCTGACAAACAGATGTTGACAAAAACATCTGTTGTTGTCCATATCAAAAATAACGAAAGTTTTAAGGCGTGCTTTGCCGGAAAGACAACTCAAGATGGATGACCTCGCCCCCCAGGAAGCTGCGGTCCTGGCGATCATCAGGGACAACCCGTTCGCCGGCCAACAGGAAATCGCCAGCCAGCTGGGTCTGGCGCGCTCTACGGTTGCAGCGCATATCGTCCAGCTCATGCAGAAGGGTTATATCCTCGGCCGCGGCTACCTGATGCCGGCGGAAACCCGGGCCGTCTGCATCGGCGGCGCGGTGCTGGACCGGAAATATCGCGCCAAGGCGGATCTGGTTTTCGAAACCTCCAATCCGGTTGATGGCATCCGCTCCATGGGCGGCGTTGCCCGCAACGTGGCGGAAAACCTCGCCCTTCTCGGCACCACGACGAGCTTCGTCTCGATCGTCGGGGATGACGAAGGCGGACACGCGCTGCTCAAATATATGCGCGACCGCGGCATCGATATCAGCCAGATGGTCACCACGACCGAGCGCCCGACGGCGGAATACGCGGCGATCCTCGACACCAAGGGCGACCTCGTGCTCGGCATTGCCGACATGGGCATTTTCGACCTGCTTCTGCCCACCCATTTCGAGCGCATCTGGCCACATCTCGCCGCCGCCAGCTGGGTTTTCTGCGATACCAACGTGCCGGCAGAGACGCTGGCCGCCCTGATCGCCAAGCGCCAGGGAGCGCGTTTCAAGCTGGCCATAGACGCCGTCTCGACGCCCAAGGCCGCCCGCCTGCCAAAAGACCTTTCCGGCATCGATCTTCTGTTCATGAATATCGACGAGGCGAATGCCGTCCTGCATCGCAAGGCGCATGAGACGATCGACGACGCCAAGGAAGCGGCCCTTGCCCTGCAGGCCGCCGGCGCTCGCGAGGCCGTCGTCACCATGGGTCCGCGCGGTATCGCCGTAGCCGGCATCGAAGGTGTGCGCACTTTCAACGCCGTGCGCGCCACGCCGGTCGATATCACCGGCGCAGGCGACGCGATGATCGCCGGCACGCTGCACCGCATCCTGAATGGCGAAGACATTTACACCGCCGCCCGCACCGGCGCGCTGCTCGGCACGCTGACGATCGAAAGCACGGCCAGCGTCCATACCGAACTTTCCGAACGCTTCCTGGAAGCCAATATGCACCGTCTCGCCGGATAAGCGCCCGGGCCAGAAAAATGCTTCCAAAATAACACTTGAGGAATACCCCGATGACCCTTTTGAAACCCAAGCTCAGCCGCGAAGTCGCCGATGCCATCGCCGCCGACGGCCCGGTCGTGGCGCTGGAATCGACAATCATCACCCACGGCATGCCCTACCCGGCCAATCTCGAAACCGCGCTTGGCGTCGAAGCCGTGATCCGCGAAAACGGCGCGATCCCGGCAACCATCGCCGTCATCGACGGTGAACTCCGCGTCGGCCTCGAACGCCATGAACTGGACGCTCTCGCCCAGGCCAAGGGCGTGGTAAAGGCTTCCGGCCGCGACCTCGCTGTCGCCATGGTCAAGAAACAGTCGGCCGGCACCACCGTGTCCGCCACCATGCTGCTTGCCGATCTCGCCGGCATCGAGATTTTCGCCACCGGCGGCGTCGGCGGCGTGCATCGCGGCGCCGAACAGACCTTCGACATTTCTGCCGACCTGACCGAACTCGGCCGCACCAGAACAACCGTCGTCTGCGCCGGTGTGAAGTCGATCCTCGACATCGCCAAGACGCTCGAATTCCTCGAAACCCAGCGCGTGCCCGTCATCGCTTACGGCACCGAGGATTTCCCGGCCTTCTTCACCCGTAAAAGCGGTTACAAGGCCGACCATCGGCTCGACACGCCGGAAGAGATCGCAGAGGCCATGTTCCTGCACCACAAGCTCGGCACCGACACCGGCCTGATGATCGCCAATCCGATCCCGGAAGCGGCCGCCCTCACCCCGGAATTCATCGACGGCACCATCAACGATGCCGTGCGCGAAGCCGACGAAAAGGGCATCGGCCGCAAGGAGCTGACGCCCTTCCTGCTCGCCCGCATCAACGAGCTTTCCAAGGGCGAAAGCCTGAAGGCCAATATCGAACTGGTAAAGAACAATGCCCGGCTGGCCGCCAAAATGGCCGTCGCTTATGCGGAGCTGAAGAAGTCCGGCAAATAGGCCGGACGATCAGTTCCGAAATCAGGGCAAGTCATTCAATAAAAGGGGAACTGCCATGACGTACGAAACGATCCTTTACGAGAAGGACAAGACTGACAAGTTCGCGACGATCACCATCAATCGCCCCGAAAAGATGAACGCGATGAACAAGACGGTGATCCGCGAGATCGACGCGGCGCTGAAAAGCGCCGTGGAGGATCCGGATGTCAACGCGCTGGTCATCACCGGCGCCGGCCGCGCCTTTTCCTCCGGTTATGACCTGCAGGGCGGCGATTTCGATGTCGATATCGATTTCTGGCGCGAGGATATGACCGAAAATGCCGAGGCGCTGCTCAACATCTGGCGCGCCCCGATCCCGGTCATTGCGTCAGTCAACGGTTACGCTCTGGCCGGGGCTCTCGAATTGATGATGTCCTGCGACCTCGCCATCGCCGCCGATAACGCCAAGTTCGGTGAGCCGGAAGTACGCCACAATTCCGGCCCGCCGGCACTGATGATGCCCTGGCTGCTCGCCACCCGCGACGTGCGCTGGCTGATGTTCACCGGCGACATGGTGGATGCCGACGAGGCGTTGCGCATGCACCTGATCAACAAGGTCGTTCCTGCCGATCAGCTGAAGGAAAAGACCGAGAACCTGGCCCGCAAGCTCGCCCGCATGCCGCTGCCGGCACTGAAATACACCAAGGCCTCGATCAACAACCAACAGATGGTCGCCGGGCTGATGCCGTCCTTCCAGTACAATATCGAGGCGATCGCCGCCCTTCACGTGACCAAGCAGGGCCGCGACTGGATGGCCAACCTCGCAAAGATGTCGCTGAAGGAATACCTCGCCTTCCGCGACAACCCCTTCAAGGGTCTCGACTAAGGAAGCACCAATGCCCGCAAACACGATCCATTCGATGCGGGCTTTGATGGCACCGCAATCCGTCGCGGTCGTCGGCGCCACCGAGCGCGCCGACGCCTCCTCCAGCTACGTGATGAAAAACCTGATGCGCTTTGGTTATCAGGGAAAGATCATCCCGGTTCATCCGAAGGCTGAAAATGTCTTCGGCTACCAGGCCGCCCCCTCCCTTTCCGCCCTCGACACGCCTCCCGACGTCGCCGTCATCGGCATCGCCGCCGATAAGGTCATCTCAGCGCTTGAAGAAGCCGGCAGCATCGGCGTCAAAGCCGCCGTCGTGCTCGCTTCCGGTTTCGCCGAACTGGACGAAGCCGGCCGCGAACGCCAAAGCCAATTGATCGAAATCGCCGACCGCTACGGCATGGCGATCTGCGGCCCGAACTGCCTTGGCCTCTTCAACCTAGGCTCGGGCGCCGCGCTCTATTCCTCAAGCCTGTCGACCAATCTGGAAAAAGGCCGCTTCGCGATCCTTTCCCATTCCGGCGCCAGCGCTATCGCGCTCGGCAATACCGGCCGCTTCGGGCTGAGCCATATCGTCTCTTCCGGCAACAGCGCCGCAACCGATATTCCCGACTATCTGGAATTCCTGGCGACCGATGAAGCCACCAGCGCCGTCGGCATCGTACTCGAAGCCATTCGCGAACCGGAAAAACTGGCTGCCGCGATGGAAAAGATGCACGCCGCCGGCAAACCGGTCATCGCTCTGCGCGCCGGCCGCTCCGCCCGCGGCGCACAGGCGACTGCAGCCCATACCGGCTCGCTCGCCGGCAGCAACGAGGCCTATCGCTCCTTCTTCAAGCGGGTCGGCATTATCGAAGTGCCGGACATGGACGGTTTCATGGAAACGGCAACACTCTGCCTGAACCTGAAGCAGCGCCCCATCAAACCCGGCGTTGCCATCGTCGGCGTCTCCGGTGGCGGTGTGGCGCATGTCTCCGATATTGCCGATGAAACCGGCCTGTCGCTGCCCGACCTGCAGCCGGAAACCATGGCCAAGATCAAAACCCTGCTGCCGCCCTTCGCGACACCTCAGAACCCGCTCGACACAACGGGCGTTGTCTTCGCCAATGGCGATATCTACCGCGACGTGCTGCATGCCCTCGCCGACGACCGGTCGATCGGCCTGATCGTCGCCGCGCAGGACGCGCCCGCCGGCCTCGACGACCTCTGCGCCTCCGAATATCTCGGCATCGCAGAGGCAATTTCCACCTATGCCGAGACCGGCAAAGCCCCCGTCGTTTTCATGAGCAACCTCTCCTCCGGCCATCATTCCGACGTCGAGGCAAAACTGCCGAACGTGCCGGTTCTGCGAGGAACGAGAAGCACGCTGACCGCGATTGCCAGCCTGATCGCTCAGGATCGAACCGTCTCATGGCCCGGCAGAACCGCTCCGGAAACGAAATCCCTGCCCGCCGATGCCCTCACCGAGCGCGAAGCCAAGACCCTGCTTGCCGCCGAAGGCTTGCCCGTTCCGAAGGAAGAGCTCGTCACCACGGCCAATGCCGCCGCCGAAGCCGCAACCCGGCTCGGCTTCCCAGTGGTGATGAAGATCGAATCTCCGGATATCCTTCACAAGACCGAAGCCGGTGGTGTGAAGCTCGGTATCTCTTCCGAAGCCGAGGCCCGCACCGCCTTCGAGACGATCATGGCGAGCGCCCATGAATACGCCCCGGGTGCCGATCTGCGCGGCGTCTCCGTGCAGGAAATGATCTCGGACGGCGTCGAAGCCTTGGTCGGCCTCGTCCGCCACGACCCCTTCGGTTTTGGCCTCGTGGTCGGCATCGGTGGGGTGATGGTGGAACTGGTCAAGGACAGTGCGTTCGACCTGCTGCCCATCGACCTCGCCCGCGCCGACGCAATGATCGGCGAGACAAAACTGGCCGCGCTGCTGGAAGGCTATCGCGGTGCACCAAAAGCCGATCGCAAGGCGCTGGCCGAATTGCTGGTTAAGCTCTCGGATCTTGCGGCGAAGTACGGCGACGATATCGAGGCGATCGATCTTAATCCGGTCGCGGTATTGCCGGAAGATAAGAGCGTGCGGGTGCTGGATGCGCTGATCATTCCAAGAAATACTCAGCAATAGAGCCGACGTCATTGTTGGAGGGAGACGCTCGTCCCATTCTCCGTCATTCCTTTGCTTGTCATAGGAATCCAGCCGACGCGCGTCTGCCCGGCGAAAGACTCTTTTCAGCTCAAAGACTTGAGCGGGCTGGATCTCTGTGACAAGCACAGAGATGACGCAGAGAAAAGGCTTGGCGAAGCATCAAGCAGACGCAGCCGCCCGCCGCGCCGCAATCCCCGCCAGCCGCTCCGTCAGCAGCGCATAAAACCCATCCGCATCCACATCCCGCATGAACATCGCGTTCTTCGGCCGGCCGGTCACGCCCCACCAGTCGGCAACCGTCATGCCTTTGGTCAGTTCGGATTCCGTCTCGATCTCCACATTGCAGAGCCGGCCGGAATAAAGCTCCGGCTTCAACAGATAGGCGATCACGTTCGGATCATGCAGCGGCCCGCCCTCGCTGCCGTATTTCGCTACGTCGAAACGCTCGAAATAATCCAGCCAACCGACCAGAACCTCGGCAAAATGCCCGCCGATCGCCCGGAAGGCATCGACACGGGCGCGCGTCGTCAGCGTTTTGTGCGTCACGTCGAGCGGCATCATCACGATCGGCACGCCCGACCCAAACACCACGGCCGCCGCCTGCGGATCGACATAGATGTTGAATTCCGCCGCCGGCGTGATGTTGCCGCCTTCGAAACAGCCGCCGCCCATCAATACGACCTGCTTGATGCGGCCGACGATTTCAGGCGCCTTGGTAATCGCCTTGCCGAGATTGGTCATCGGCCCGAGCGTGCAGACGGTCACCGTGCCGGTAGGCTCGGTCATCAGCTTCTCGATGATGAAATCGACGCCGTGCTGCTCCTGTAGCGGCATCACCGGATCGGGCAGGTCGGCGCCATCCATGCCGGTCGCGCCATGCACGTATTCTGCCGTGACTAATGTGCCCGACATCGGCTGGCTGCAGCCTGCAAACACCTTGACATCCGGCCGGCCTGCAAGCTCGCAAACCTTGCGGATGTTCACATTGGTCAGCGACAGCGGCACGTTGCCGGCCGCCGCGACGATGCCCAGCACGTCGATTTCCGGACTTCCCAGCGCCAGCAGAATGGCCAGCGCGTCGTCTTGGCCGGGATCGGTGTCGATGATGATCTTCTGGGTCATGCCGGTCATTTTAAGGAAACTCGCTTTCGGGAATTCAGGCTACATGAGTCATCGGTTCGCTGGCACGCAATTTGGCCAGAAGCTCGGCCTTACGCTTGTCGAACCGTTCGACGGAGGAGAGTTTGACGGGGCCGAAACCGCGAACCATATCCGGCAGGCCGGCGAGTTCGACGGCAAGCGCATGATTGCCGGCTTCCAGTCCGGACGAAAGCTCGGCCACCAGCGCAAAATAATCCTCGATCAGCTGCCGCTCCATGCGCCGCTCGGCGGTGCGGCCGAACGGATCGAAGGCAGTGCCGCGCAGGAATTTCAGCTTTTCCAGCACTGCGAAGGCAGATCTGATCCAGCCGCCAAAGGCGATCTTGGCCGGATGGCCGGTGCGCCCATCGATCTTGCGCGAGAAAAGCGGCGGCGCGAGGTGGTGCTTGATCCTAAAATCACCCTCGAACTGCTCGGCAAGCTTCTTTTCAAAGCTGCGATCCCTATGCAGCCGGGCAACCTCGTATTCGTCCTTGTAGGCCATCAGCTTGAAGGCGTTTTTCGCCACCGCTTCGGCAAATCCGGTCATGCCGCGCAAGCACGTTTCGGCATTTTGGGCAACGACAACCAGATCGGCATAACGCTTGGCATAAGCCGCATCCTGATAATCGGTGAGGAAAGCAACGCGCTTCGCAACAATCTCTTCCGGCATGTCGGCCTTCGGCTCCGCCTTCACAAGACCGGCCTCGCGCGCAACGGCCGCGACATCCACAGCCGCCCGCCGACCCCAGCCGAAAGCGGCGCGGTTCATGGCGATGCCCGTACCGTTCAGCTCGATCGCCTTGTCGATCGCCTCAAGGCTGATCGGCACCAGCCCGCGTTGCCAGGCATGGCCGAGCAGCAACATGTTGGCGGCAATCGCATCGCCCATCAGCGCCGTCGCCAGATCGGTCGCCGCAACGGTCTCCACCGCCTCGTCGCCCGCCGCACGGCGCAGCGATTTCAGCGTCGCCTCCTGCCGGAAATCGATTGTCGTGTCCTTCACGAAGGAAGCGGTCGGCGCGAAATGATCGTCGATCACCGCCCGCGTCCTGTTCCTGGCAAACGAGGCCAACGAATTCTTCTGCGCCGCCACGACGATATCGAAGCCAAGCACCAGATCGCTCTCGCCCGGCCCGACCCGCGCCGCGTTGATCTGCGCCGGGTCCTTCGCCAGCCGGATATGCGACACGACGGAGCCGTTTTTCTGCGCCAATCCCGTCTGGTCCAGCGTCACCAGCGCCAAACCGTCGAGCAGCGCCGCCTGAGCGAGGATTGCGCTGACCGTGATGACACCCGTGCCACCGATGCCGGCGAGCAGCATGCTGTAGGGCTTTGAAAAATCCGTCGTGAACACTGGCAACGGCAGATCGTCCATCTTCACCTGTTTCGACTTCACCGCCGGCTTGCGGACACTGCCGCCTTCGACGGTGACGAAGCTCGGACAGAAACCCTTGATGCAGGACAGATCGGTATTGCAGCTGGACTGGTTGATCCGCCGCTTGCGGCCGAACTCGGTTTCCTGCGGCTCGATCGAGATGCAGTTGGAAACGGCGGAACAATCGCCGCATCCTTCGCAGACCAGTTCGTTGATGAACGCGCGTTTGTCGGAAACCGGAAACGCGCCGCGCTTGCGGCGGCGGCGCTTTTCGGCGGCACAGACCTGATCGTAGATCAGCACGGTAACGCCTGGAATTTCCCGCAACTCCCGCTGCACGGCATCCAGCTCATCACGGTGATGGACGGAAACTTCGCGCGGCAGGTTGCCCTGCCAGACTTCCGGCCGCTCGGCGACAACCACGACGCGCTTTGCCCCTTCCGCCAGCATCTGCCCGACAATGCCGGGCACCGTGACGTCACCGTCATGCTTCTGTCCGCCGGTCATCGCGACGGCGTCGTTATAAAGGATCTTGTAGGTGGCATTCACCTTCGCGGCGATCCCGGCGCGGATGGCGAGCAGGCCGGAATGGAAATAGGTGCCGTCGCCCATGTTGACGAAAATATGCTTCTCGTCGGTGAATTGCGAAAGCCCGATCCACGCCCCGCCCTCACCCCCCATCTGGGTAAAGGTCGAGGTGTTGCGATCCTCGTTGCCGATGATCATCATGTGACAGCCGATACCGGTAGAGGCACGACTACCGGCCGGCAGGCGGGTGGAAACACTGTGCGGACAGCCGGAACAAAAATACGCCTCGCGCTTCAACGCCGTCGCCTCTAGGCCAAGCGCCGCCGTCATCTCATCCACGAAACGCGCCTTGGCGGCCAGATCGTCATCCAGCACACCAAGCCGCGAGAGAATGGCGCGGGCGACGGAGAGCGTGTTGATCTCACCGATCGCCTGCAGCAGCGTTTCATTCGTTTCGCCAACCTTGCCGAACACGCGAGGACGCTGGCTATCCGGCAGGTTGAAGAGCTGCGCCTTGATCTGGTCTTCGAGGATAGAGCGCTTCTCTTCCACCACCAGCACGTCATCAACGCCGGCCGCAAACTCCGCAATGCCCTGTGGCTCCAGCGGCCAGACCATGCCGACCTTGTAAAGCCGGATGCCAAGCTGCCTCGCGCGAACCTCGTCGATGCCGAGCAACGCCAGCGCACCCATCAGATCAAGCCAGGATTTTCCGGTCGAGACGATGCCGAGTTTTACCCGACCATCCCCACCCCAAATAGAGCGATCGATCTTGTTGGCGCGCGCAAAAGCCTGCACGGCCAGCATCTTCCGCTCCAGCCGAAGCTCCATCGCATGCGGCCCGTCCGGCCAGCGCAGCGACAGCCCATCCGGCGCAAACGTCTCATCCGGAACGATGATCTTGGGACTCTCAGGATCGAGATCCACCGTCGCCGAACATTCGACGATTTCCGTCTGGCATTTGAAACCGATCCAGGCACCGGAATAGCGGCTCATGGCAATGCCAAGCAGCCCGTATTCGACATATTCGCCCACACCGGCTGGCGAGAGCAGCGGCACCATGGCGGAGATCAGATTGTGCTCGCTCTGATGCGGCAGCGTCGAGGACACCGCACCGTGATCGTCGCCGACAAGAAGCAGCACGCCGCCATTCGGATCGGTGCCGACGGCATTCGCATGCCGGATCACGTCCATGCTGCGATCGACGCCCGGCCCCTTGCCGTACCACATGGCAAACACGCCGTCGTAACGCGCGCCCTGGAACATGCCGGTCTGCTGCGTGCCCCAGACGGCGGTCGCCGCCATGTCCTCGTTGAGGCCTGGCTGGAACTTGATATGCGCCGCGTCGAGATACTTTTTCGCCTTGCCCATCTCACGGTCGAAGCTCGCCAAGGGCGAGCCGCGATAGCCGGAAACGTAACCCGCCGTATTCAGCCCCTTGGTCAGATCTCGGCTCCGCTGGATCATCGGCAGGCGGATCAGCGCTTGCGTGCCCGACACCAGGATACGGCCCTTTTCCAGCGTATAGCGATCATCAAGACTTATCTTGCGATCTTGGGAAAGGGTATCCGGTGTCGGGTGAATGGACATCTAGTGCTGCTCCAGCGCCCCGCCGAACGAGGCTGGCGCCTCGAAGACACGGCCGCGATTGAGGATATAATTGGGGTCGAACGCCGTCTTCATCCGCCGCATCGTGGCAATCTCGGCTTCGCTTCGGGCGTATTTCAGATAGTGCTTCTTGTCCGTGCCGATGCCATGTTCGGCCGAAACCCCGCCGCCGACCTTCTGGATACCGGAGAAGATCACTTCGGCGATCGCCTCATAGTGATCGGTGAACATGCAATAGTGCAGGTTGCCGTCGCCCATATGGCCGAAAATATAGGTTTGGTTCTCGGGATCGATCGCGTCGATCGGCACCTTCACCGTGTCCAAGAATTCCTGCATCCGGCCGAGCGGCACGGAAATATCGAAGCCGATCAGCACGCCATTGCTGAACAGGAAATCGTTGATGCCGTCGCGGATCGCCCAGAGCGCCTGCGATTCTCGCATCGAGTTGGACAGCACGACATCCGTCGCCAGCCCATCTTCAATCGCCTGCGCAAGGGCTGCCTCGAAACGCTCATTGTCCTGATCCGGCGACTGGCCCTGGATCTCAATCATCGCATACATGCCCGCACCGGTTTCCACCGGCGGGCGGATGCCCATGTAATTGACGGTCTTCTCGTAAATGTTCGGAAACAGCAGCTCGAACGCAGACAGCAGACCGGAAAGCTCGACGCGCAGACGTGCCAGAAGCTCCTGCACCGCCGCGAGCGAAGGCAGCGCCACGAAGGCATTGCGCTCGATCTTCGGCTTCGGATGCAGTTTCAGGCAGGCGCGGGTGACCACACCGATCGTGCCTTCCGTACCGATGAACAGCGGGCTGAGGTTATAACCGGAATTGTCCTTCGGCAGGCCTTTGAGCGACGAGATGATCGTGCCATCCGCCAGCACCGCCTCGACGCCCATCACCTGCGCCCGGTACATGCCGTACCGCAAAACGCGGATACCGCCGGCATTGGTGCCGATATTGCCGCCGACTGTCGCCGTGCCGCGTGCGCCGATATCGACGCCGAAATAGAGGTTTTCGTGATCTGCCGCCTGCTGGATGATCTGCATCGGCGTGCCGGCCCCAGCAATGATCGTCTGCGCCGCCTTGTCGATCGCGTCCACGCCGTTCAACCGCTCCAGCGACAGCGACACCTCACCCGCCTCCGGCCGCGAAGCCCCGGACAGGCCCGTGCGCCCGCCTTGCACCACGATCGGCTGACCGACCGCATTGGCGGCGGCGAGAATGACAGAAACATCCTGCGTATTGCGCGGGCGCAGCACCGCAAGCGGCATCGCCCCCTTGGCCGTCGCATCGGCCGCATACCCTTCGGAAATCGCATCTCCGAGCAGAATGGCCGCGGAATCGAGCTTGCCTTCAAGGCTTTTAAGCAACTGGTTTACGCGGTCGGACGATGCGCGATCGGACAAGGATACCCTCCCATTTGTACGGGCGTGATCGGCCACGGCATCATGCCGGGCCTCAGCCATTTCGCGCATATTCTTCCCCTTGCCTTGGCGGCTTTGCAAGAGACGTTATTCCCAATCTTCTATTTGTCAAACCTATATTTAAATAGCGATAGCTTTTCGGATTAGGGCGTGGCATGACTTGTATGGGAGATACGGCCGGAACAGGCCGGCACGCTTTGGGGAAGGCAACGACATGATCCTCAAATATGACGAGGTTGTCCGCACGGGCATTGCCAAACAGGTGGCCGACAATATCCGCTCGGCGATCATGGATGGCCGCCTGAAGGTGGATGAGCGCCTGCCGACCGAGGAAGACCTGGCCAAAAGCTTCGGTATTTCCCGCCCGACTGTGCGCGAAGCACTGAAACGCCTTGCCGCCCAGAACCTCATCCACTCCAAGCGCGGCCCGACCGGCGGCAATTTCGTCAAGCGACCAGATCCGGAAGGCCTGTCTAAGGCGATCACCGGTGCCGCCACACTGCTGGTCGGCATCGGCGCCTTCGATATTGAAGAGATCATCACCGCTCGGCTGGAAACGGAAACCGTCTGCTGCCGCCTCGCCACCGAAAACCGCAGCGAAACTGATCTTGCCGCCATGCAGGCGGAAATCGCCGTGCAGCAAGACGAGGCGATCAGCGACGAGGATTTCTGTGCCTCCGACGTGCGCTTTCACCGCGCGCTGGTGGAATCCACCGGCAATGGCCCGATGAAGCTGATGATGTACACGGTGATCGAGGCCTTCATCCCGATCACCAACATGATCGTCTTCCGCGTCCGCGAGCGCCGGCAGGTCGCATCGCTGCATCAGGAAATCCTCGATGCCATAAGCAATCGCGATGCGGCCAAGGCCGCCGATGCTCTGGCCCGTCTGCTCGCCTATGTGCGGGAAACATATTCGGCCGTGCTTGAAGCGCGTGCCAAACGCGAGGCCACACCAGCCTCCGCCTGAACCATCATAAAACCGGGAGAGATTTCATGACAGAGACCTTCAGAGCCATGGTGATCGACGCCATCGACGGCAAGCCGAAAGGCGTGTTCCGCGACATCTCGATCGCAGAACTCCCGGACAACGACGTCCTCGTCGAGATCGCTTATTCGACGCTGAACTACAAGGATGGCCTCGCCATTTCCGGCAAGGGTCGCATTGCCCGCCGCATGCCGATGATCGCCGGCATCGACCTTTCCGGCACCGTCGTCGAATCCCGCTCGCCGGAATGGAAGCCCGGCGACAAGGTGGTGCTGAACGGCTGGGGCCTCTCGGAAACCGAATGGGGCACCTATGGCCGCTACCAGCGCGTCAAGGCCGAATGGCTGATCCCGCTGCCGGATGCTTTTTCTATGCAACAGGCCATGGCGATCGGCACCGCCGGTTACACCTCGGCACTCTGCGTTGATGCGCTGGAAAAATGGGGCTCGATCAAGCCAGGCGACGGCGAGGTACTGGTAACGGGTGCCGCCGGCGGCGTCGGCTCGGTGGCGATCGCATTGCTCGCCGCCCGCGGCTACAACGTCACCGCCTCCACCGGCCGCCCGGAAACCCGTGACTACCTCGCTTCGCTCGGCGCCACGAACTTCATCGACCGCGCCACGTTGTCGGAAAAGGGCGGCCCGCTGCAGAAGGAACGCTGGACAGGCGGTGTCGATAGCGTCGGCTCCACGACGCTTGCGAATGCGCTGGCCCAGACGGTGCGCGGTGGAGCGATTGCGGCGTGTGGGCTTGCCGGTGGGGCGGACCTTCCGGGCACGGTGCTGCCGCATATCCTGCGCGCAGTGACATTGATCGGGGTAGATTCGGTGATGGCCTCGCGGGAGCAGCGGCTTGCAGCTTGGGGAAGGCTGGCGCGGGATCTGGATAAGGCGAAGCTCGACAAGATGACGACGGTGGAGCCGATGTCGAATCTGCCGCAATTGGCGGAGGATATCGTTGCCGGGAAGGTGCGCGGGCGCGTTGTGATTGATGTGATGAAATAAGTTAGGCGTTTGCCCCTCACCCTAACCCTCTCCCCGCTTGCGGGGAGAGGGGACGTACCCCAAGCCTCCGTCAGAGAGTGAGAAGAACAGTGCGGCACATCTCCTTCTCCCTGCGGGCGGGGAGAAGGTGGCGGCAGCCGGATGAGGGGCTGCTCGGCCCTACATCTTCATCTCACCCAGCTTCGTCAGCAGCGCCGCCCCGGTCTTGATCCCGTCGATAAACAAGTCGATCTTCAGGTTCTCATTCGGCGCATGGTTCGCCTCATCCGCATTCGCATAAGGCACCACAAACGCCGGCTTCTTCAGGATCTTCGTGAACACGTAATCCGGCAGCGACCCACCCACGGTCGGATAAAGCAGCGGCTCCACCCCGCGCGCCGTGAAGATCGCATCCTGGATCACCGGTGCAAACGGGCTGTCCATCGGTGTCTTGGAGGGAAGCATGGCGTTCTGCGGCACGAATTCCACGTCCGGCGCGTGCTTCTCCACATGCGCCCGCACCTTCTCGAACACGTAGTCCGGCGTCAGGCTTTCGACCAGCCGGATATCGCACTTGGCAAACGCTTCACAGGGCAGAACCGTCTTCTGGCCCGGCCCGCCATAACCGCCATGCAGGCCGTTGATCGTCAGCGTCGGATGGAACATCAGCCGGTCGAAATAACCGCGGTCCAGCGGCTGGTCGAGTTCCTTGATGCCGAGATCGGCCTTGATCGCATCGAGATCGAGCGGCAGTTTGTCCACCGCGTCGCGCTCCATATTGGTCGGCGGCACGACGACATCATGCAGTCCGTCGATGGTGATCTCGCCGCGCTCGTTCTTCATGGTGGCGAGCAGATGCACCAGCTTCCAGATCGCATTCGGCATGACGCCGCCGAAATTGCCGGAATGGGCATCGCGATTGGCGGTCTTGGAGCGCAACTCGAAAGACGCCACCCCGCGCACGCCAAATGTGATGATCGGCGTGTCGCTCTCATGCAGCGGCCCATCCGAGGTAACGACCAGATCGGCGGCATTCAGCTTGTCGGCATGTTCGCGCACGAATTCGGCAATATGCGGGCTGCCGATCTCCTCTTCGCCTTCGAGCAGGAAGATGACGTTGCAGGGCAGCTCGCCGGTGATCTTCAGATGCGATTCCAGCGCCATCAGCTGCGCGAAATGCTGGCCCTTGTTGTCGCCGATGCCGCGCGCATAGATGCGCCCGTTGCGGATGGTCGGCTCGAACGGCGGGCTGTCCCACAGCTCATAAGGTTCCGGCGGCTGCACGTCGTAATGACCGTAAAGCAGTACGGTCGGTTTGCCCGGTTGCTTTTCCATGCGGCCGAGAACCATCGGATGGTTCTTGGTCGCAATGGTCGTCGCCTCCATGCCCATGCCGTTCAGCATATCGACAAGGATCGCCGCAACCTCCTTGATGCCATTGTTCTGGGCGCTGATCGAGGGGTGGCGGACATAGTCCATCACCCGCTCGATGAAGCTTTCGCGGTTTTCGTCGATATGGGCGAATATCCGGTCCAGATCGGCCTGCTGTTCGGTCATGTCATGCATCCTGCTTGCGGGTCAGAAGAAGGGCGCCGGACCGGTGAACCATGCCGGTCCAGCCGGGGGCGACCAGCGTCGTCGTATCGAGCTGGGTAAGGATCATCGGGCCCGCGAACGTGGCACCCGCACCAAGCGTGGAGCGATCGACGACCGGAACGCTCGTCAAACCGCTTTCGAAATGCACCGGAGCATGGTCGAACGGCGTCACAGTAGAACCAGTCTCAAGCTTTGCCGGCGGCGGCTCGATCGTGATGCCGGCCGCTTCGACGCGCAGGGTGACAAGCTCGATCGAGGTATCCAGCGTGAAGCCATAAAGCGCCTTGTGCTCGGCGGCAAAGGCAGCCTCGATCGCCTCGCGGGTCTCGCCCCAGGTCACGGCAAGCTCGCCGCCCTGACCGTGATAGCGCAGCAGCGCTACAGTCTGCACGCGACGGTCCTTTTCGGCAACGCCCTCCGTCTCGAACCATGCGGTCGCCTGGCTCTTCAGTTCGGCAATGATACCGTTGGCAGTGCCGACATCGATAGCACCCGCCTTCGGCAGCGTGCGGCTGAACTCGGCCTTGAGATCGGCGGCGAGCAGACCGTCGGCGCACAGAATGCCCGGTGCGGGCGCGATCAGGACGCGGGTGATGCCAAGCAGTTCGGCCAGCGCGCAGCCATGCAGCGGGCCTGCCCCGCCAAACGGCATCAGCGTGAAATCACGCGGATCATGTCCGCGCTCGACCGATACGACACGCACTGCGCCAACCATGTTGTTGTCGACAATGGCGAGAATGCCGCGCGCTGCAGCAGCGGTCGAGAGCCCGAGCGGGCCGGCAACCTTTTCGTCCACGACCTTGCGGGCCGCCTCGACATCGAGCGCCATGCGGCCGCCGAGCAGTTTCGAGGGTAGATGGCCGAGCATGACATGCGCATCGGTAACCGTGGGGTTCTGCCCGCCATGACCATAGGCCGCCGGACCCGGACGCGCGCCGGCGCTCTGGGGGCCAACGGAGAGTGTGCCATCCGCCACCTTGGCGATCGAACCGCCACCGGCACCGATCGTCACCATATCGACCATCGGCAGCGGCAGCGGCCATTCGCCGACCTTGCCGTTCTGGGTCAGACCAATCTTGCCATCCTTGATGAGGCAGATATCCGCGCTGGTGCCGCCGATATCGACGGTAATGATATCCTTGATGCCGCACACCGCCGCAACCGAGCGCGCACCGACCACGCCGGCGGCGGGACCGGACAGCGCCGTCAGCGCCGGTGCCTGCCGGATGGTCGAGGCGCCGGCCACGCCGCCGTTCGACTGCATCAGCAGCAGCGGTGCCGCGACCTTCTCATCCTCCAGCCGCTTTTCCAGCCGGCCGACATAGGTGGTGACGCCGGGCATGACGGTGGCGTTCAGCACCGTCGTCAGCGTCCGTTCGAACTCACGCACCACCGGCAGCACGTCGGTGGAAGTGGTGACGGCGAGATGCGGCAGTTCCTCGCGCAGGATTTCGGCCGCGCGCTTCTCATGCGCCGGGTTGGCGAAGGCATGCAGCAGGCAGACACCGACCGCCTCGACATCCATGCCGCGGATCGCTTCCGCCGCCTTGCGCACGCTGGCTTCGTCCAGCGCGTCGATCACGGCGCCGCCGGCCGCGATGCGCTCATTCACCTCGACGATGCGCGAGGCCGGCACCGGCCGTTCGGGTTTCACCCAGGTATAGAGGTTAGCCTTGCGGGGAATATCCTGCCGGCCGATGTTCAGCACGTGGCGGAAGCCGCGGGTGGTGACAAGAGCGGTGCGGGCGCCCTTGTCTTCCAGGATCATGTTGGTGGCGACGGTCGTTCCGTGCAGAACCTGGCCGAGCGATGCGGCTTCACGGCCCGCA
The DNA here is from genome assembly GCF_019430945.1 of Neorhizobium populisoli. Classification (GTDB taxonomy): domain Bacteria; phylum Pseudomonadota; class Alphaproteobacteria; order Rhizobiales; family Rhizobiaceae; genus Neorhizobium; species Neorhizobium populisoli. The sequence goes on from NZ_JAHYCB010000003.1 coordinate 674,102, forward strand.
TCGGCCAGCGCCAGCCGGATGCCGTTCAGGAATGCTTCCGACGGGTCGGAGGGCACGCTCGGTGTCTTTGCCCGCCAGACCTTGCCGGTTGCGCGGTCGAGAAGCGCGACGTCGGTGAAAGTGCCGCCGATATCGACTGCGACTGCCAAGGACGTATCAACTGAGGTTTCAAGCGAGGACATCGACATACTCCTGACGATGGAATGCACGGGTGGCGGGACGATTGGCGCGCAGTGCTGCCGTCGCCGCTTCATCGATCTTGTTGCCGTTCATGACGACGCCATAGAGGCGCTCGGCCGCTTCGGTGCTGACGAAACCGCCGAGAACGTCCTCGAGAGCCGCGTCGAGATCGCGGTCGAACGGATGGCCGTAGCCGCCGCCTCCCCCGGTCTCCATGCGCAGGATGTCGCCCTTGACCAGCTTGTTGCCGTCCGAAAGCGGCGCGAGAATGCGCTGGTCCGGCTTGCCGGGGTTAATGGTGACGCGGCCGGTGCCACCACCCATGCCACCATGAATGCCCCAGGGCGGGTTCTTGACGCTGTCGATGCGCACGGCGAGCATCATGTCCTCTGCGAGGATCTCGTATTCGCGAATGATACCGCAACCGCCGCGGAATTTGCCGGCCCCGCCGGAATTTTTGACGATACCGTAAGTGCGCAACCTCACCGGATAACCGACCTCGAGAAATTCGACCGGATAGTTTTCCTGGGCCACGAAATAGACGGCGTCTATGCCATCCGCATTCGGCCGAGCGCCGTAACCCACACCGATGCCATCCGCCAGCAGGAAGCGCTTCAGGTCGCCCGCGTCATCCTTATAATTGCCGCGCATGATGGTGATGACATAGGCGGAATTGGCAGCCGGCGCCTTGCCGCCCGCGGTATTGATCAAGCCGTTCAGCGCCGAAAGCACACGCATCATCGTCAACCCGCGCATGCCGAGCGAGGCCGGAAAATTCGGCTGCAGGAACGATCCCTGGCGAAGGCGCACATCATTGAGCGCCTGCGGACCGCCGGCATTGCAGACCTGCGCCGGATCGCCGCCGAGATAAAACAGCCCGAGCGCCATGCCCGGCACGCCACGGTTCATCAGGAAATTGACCGGCCCCGGCGTTTGGTCGTCGGATTCGGTCGCATCGAAGATGAACCGGTCCTCGCCGTCAGCGCCCTTTTCGCGGGTCAGCGCGAAACGCATCTTGAACGGCCCGTTACCGTGGCCGTCCGTGTCGATCGCATCGGTGAACCGGTGCGTGCCGTAGTCGAAGGTCTCGGCAAGCTTGGTGCGAACGAGCTTACGCGTGCGGGTTAGCAACTGCGCCAGCGCATCACCGACGACGTCGGAGCCGAACCGATCTAGGATTTCGCCGATGCGCTTGACGCCCACATCGACGCTCGCCATCAGCGCCCGCATGTCGCCGATGCTCTGTTCGGGGAAACGGGAATTGCGATGGAAGATATCGAGCGTTGCCTCGTTGGTGACGCCACCATCGATCAATTTGGTGACCGGGATGATGATGCCTTCCTGATAGATATCGGTGGCATCGGGGCTGATCGAACCCGGCCGCATGCCGCCGATATCGGCGAAATGCGCCCAGCTCATCACGAAGGCGCAACGCTTGCCATCCTTGAAGACCGGCGCCAGCAGCACCTGGTCGTTGGAGTGGGACACCGCGCCGCGTGAACCGTAGCAGTCGTTATACCAGTAGAGATCGCCCGGCTTCATCGTATCGGCCGGGAACTTGTCGAACACCGGCCCGGTCATGTCGCCGAATACCGGCACCATGGAGCCGACCGCCATCACGCCATCGCCATCGAACAGAGCGGTATAAAAGTCCTTCTTCTCGCGGATGAAGGCGGAGATCGCCGTGCGCTCCAGCAGCGCCTCCATTTCCGACTGCGCGGCGGCAATCGCCCCGCGGATGATTTCGAGCGAGACGGGATCGCAGACGGTCCCTTCCGGTTTCGTACGCTCTTGTGGATTGTACATGTCAGAGCCCTCAGTGAATGCCTTGGAATGGGTGGAAGGAGGCGTCATCCGGCGCCTCCGATCAGGACGACGACATTGCCGAGGCCGCCGCGCTCGACGCGCTCATGGGCCTTGGCAATGTCGGAAAGTGGAAACGTAGCGCCGATCGCGACCTTAAGCCTGCCGACATCGGCCATGTTCGCGATCATCTTTTCACCGGCCAGCCGCTGGTCCTCCGGGATCAGAAAACCCTGGATGAAACGCAGGTTGGCGCCTTTGCTGGCGAAAGCGTAATAGGGCAGCACCGGCGTCGGGTTGCTGGACGACGAATAGGCGGCGACGGTGCCGTTGCGCTTCAGCACGGCCGCGTCGAGTTCCAGATTGGCGCCGAAATCCACCTCGACAATGCGATCGACACCCTGCCCGCCCGTCAATTCAAGAATGCGGGCGGTTACGTCTTCCGTCTTGCGATTGAGGGCAGCAAAAGCGCCCGCGTCAACCACATGCGCGGCAGCTTCGGGATTGCTCACCGTTCCGATCACCCGCGCGCCTCCGGCCACCGCCATCTGCACGGCAAAATGACCGACCGCGCCGGCCGCGCCATTGACGAAAATCGTCTGGCCGGTGACCGGGCCATCGGCAAAAACGGCCCGATAGGCGGTCATTGCCGGCACGCCAAGATTGGCGCCGTCGGCATAGGTCAGGCTGTCCGCCAGCTTCACCGCCTGATGCGAGGCAATGGCGATAAATTCGGCTGCGGTGCCGAAAGCGCGGCCTGCCTCACCATACCCGCCCTGAGCATTCCACATCCAGACGCGTTCGCCGATACGCGATGGATCGACACCCTCGCCGACTGCGATGATCTGCCCCGCGCCGTCCGTATGCGGAACGACCAGCGGGTGACCCATGCCCATGCCGCGCCAGCCACCGCGGCGCTTCACATCGGCCGGGTTGATGCCCGATGCATGCACGCGCACCAGCACCTCACCGGGGCCGGCGACAGGTGCCGCCATCTCGCCGACGGAGAGAACCTCCGCGGCAGGACCGGTGCGTGTGTAGGTAGCGGCTAACATTCGAAAAACTCCGATCAGAACAGGTGGCAGGCGACAAGCCGGGAACCGACAGGTCGCGGCTGCGGTACTTCCGCGGCGCAACGCGCATGCGCGGCCGGACACCGGTCGCGGAAAACGCAGCCGGACGGCGGATTGCGCGGGTCCGGCGCACCACGGCCGATCGGCAGCGGGTCGTGGCTCTGGTCCGGATTGGGCACCGGCACGGCGGCGACCAGCGCCTTGGTGTAAGGGTGCAGCGGCTCGTGGACGATGTCCTCGGTCGGCCCGTCCTCCATGATCCGCCCGAGATACATGACGATCGTCCGCTCGCAGACGTAACGCACCAGCGCCAGATCGTGGCTGATATAGATCGCCGTCAGTCCCAGCCGGTCGCGCACGTCGCGGAAGACATTGAGCACGCCGGCGCGCACCGACACATCGAGCATCGACACCGGCTCGTCGGCCACCACGAATTCCGGCTGCAGGATCAGCGCCCGCGCCATCACGACACGCTGCAGCTGACCGCCGGAAAGCTGGTGCGGATACCGGTCGAGGAATTGCGCCGGCTCAGGCAGTTTCACCAGTTCCAGCGATTTGATGATGCGATCTTCGCGTTCGGCTTTCGGAATACCGGCATTTTCCAGCGGCTCCGCCAATGTCTGCCGAATGCTGAAACGCGGATTGATCGCGTCGAACGGGTTCTGGAAGATCAGCTGCGCCTTGGAGCGAAAACTCTTCAACTCCTTGCGCCGGATCTTGGAAAGCTCCTCGCCGCCAAAATGGATCGAGCCACCGGTAATGTCTTCCAGTTTCAGCAGAAGCCGACCCATCGAGGTCTTGCCGCAACCGGATTCGCCGAGCAGGCCGACGCTTTCTCCCCGGCGGATATCGAAACTCACGCCGTCGACCGCCTTGACCACTGTCGACTTGCCACGCATGGCCGCAAACGCGCCGCCCACGGCGTAGTGCAGCTTGGCGTCATTCACCGAGACGAGCACATCGGGCTTTTTGGTCGTGACCGTATTGGTTGGAGTCGTCATGCCGGGGCCATCCAGGTCTCCGTCTTGGCGGCTTCTATACGTAAGGATGCGCTTTCCTTTGCGCGGTGGCACAGCACCGGATGTCCCGGCGCCACATCGATCACCGGCGGCTCCGAACCGCAGATGTCGAGCGCGAAAGGACAGCGCGGCTTGAACCGACATCCGGCCGGCGGATTTGCAAGGTTCGGCGGCGCGCCCTCGATCGGCGTCAGGACGCCGGAAGCGGCACCCTGCAGATCCGGGAAGGCATTGCGCAGACCCATCGAATAGGGATGCGAGGGCGCCGTCAGCGTCTGGTGCATCGTGCCGGACTCGGCCACCTTGCCGGCATACATGACGACGGTCCGATCGCAGATATAGGCGACGACAGAGATGTCGTGCGTCACGAGAATGACTGAGATGCCGAGTCGCGTCTGCAGCTCCTTCAGCTGATCGAGGATCTGCCGCTGCACGATGACGTCCAGCGCCGTCACCGGCTCGTCGGCGATGATCAGCTTGGGATCCAGCGCCAGGGCCAGGGCAATTGCCACGCGCTGCCGCATGCCGCCGGAGAACTGATGCGGGTAGTCCGCAAGCCGTCCGCGGTCGATGCCGACCATTTCGAACAGCTCTTCGGAGCGTGCCCTTGCCTGTTTCCGGTTCATGCCACCACGACGGCGCAGCACCTCGCCGAGCTGGTATTCGACCGTATAGACCGGATCGAGCGAGTTCATCGCGCTCTGCGGCACGAAGGCGATGTCGCGCCAGCGCAGCGCGTTCATTTCCTTTTCGGGGATCTTTGCCAGATCCTTGCCGTCGAACATGATCTGCCCACCGGAAATCGTCGCGTTTTCGGCAATGACGCGGGTCAGGGCACGGGCAACGGTCGTCTTGCCGCAACCGGATTCACCCACAAGCCCGGTGATCGAACCGCGCGGCACATCGAAGCTCGCGCCATCCACGGCATGGACGAAATTGCGCCCCACCTGATAGCTGACCCGCAAGTCACGTACTGAGAGAAGCGGTTCTGTCATCGGCCCAACTTCGGGAAAAGGATGTTTTCATATCCGCGGGTGATGAAGAAGCCCGCGCTGACGACAAGGATGATGCAGATGCCCGGCGGCACGAACCAGTAGAAGGCCTGCTTGGCGAGCGCCTGGCTGGCAAACGCATCCTGCAGCATGTAGCCCCAGCTGATCGAATCCGGATCGCCGAAGCCGAGGAAGCTGATCGAGGCTTCCGTCAGGATCGCCCAGCCGATCGCGATCGAGCCGTAGAGGAAGGAGAGCGGCAGGATGTTCGGCGCGATATGGCGCAGGATGATCTTGAAGTCCGACGACCCTGCCACCCTCGCCGCCTCGACATAACCGCGGGTCCTGAGCGTCAGAACCTGACTGCGGATGACGCGAGCGGTATCGCGCCACAGGACCAGCGCCATGGCGATGACGACATTCCAGATCGACGGTTTCAGGAAGGCGGCGAGCACGATGACGAAGGGCAGGAAGGGAATGCCGAAGGCAATATCCGCCAGCCGCATCAACACCGCATCCACCCATTTGCCGAAATAGCCGGCAACGAGCCCGATGATCGAGCCGATCAGCGCCACCATGAATGCAGCGGTCACGCCGATCAGAAGCGCCGAACGGCTGCCATAGACGAGCTGCGAGAAGATATCCCGGCCGAGGCTGGTGGTTCCCATGATGAAACCATCCTGCCCCGGCCGGAGGTCCGCCGCGAGATCGTAGGCCGGGGTATAAAGAATTTCGGTCGGGTCATGCGTGGCGATACTGTCGGCGAAAATCGCCGTCACGATGAAGATCAGGTAGATCAGGAGGCCGGCGACCGCGAACGGATCGTTGGTCGGTAGCCGGAGCGCGCGAAAGAGACGGGCGAGAATGTTCGGACGCTTGATGCCTATGGGTTTCTGAACAGCGATCTCAGGCATGGGAAATCCTTGGATCGAGAAAGGCATAAAGCAGGTCGGCCAGAAGGTTCATGAAGATCACGACCAGCGCGATCATCAGGAAAGCGCCCTGCGCCAGCGGATAATCGGAGGCGGCAACCGCATTGACCAGCTCGCGGCCAAGCCCCGGCCAGGAGAACACGGATTCCACCACGACATTGCCCTGCAGCTGATAACCGACGGCGATCGCAAACGAGGTCATGACCGGCAGCAGCGCATTGCGGGCCGCATGACGCACCACGACCGTCCAGTTCGACAGGCCCTTGATGCGCGCCATGGTAACGAAGTCCTCCTTCATCACATCCAGCATGTTCGACCGCATCAGGAGAAGCGGCAGGCCCTGGCTGTAGATGGCCAGCGTCGCGGCCGGCAGCGCCAGATGCGCCAGAAAGTCACGAGACGTATAGAGATCGAGAAGGCCGGAATATTCGTTGCCGGGATTGCGCGTGCCGCCCGCCGGAAACCAGCCGAGCGAGAAGGAGAAGATCGCGAGCAGCACCATGCCGAGCCAGAATTCCGGCATGGCACGGGTGGTCAGCACCATCGGAATGGCTGCCTGCTCCACCCAGCTGCCCCGTTTCCAGGCGAGATAGGCGCCGGCCAGGATGCCGAAGACATAGGCGATGATCAGCGATGAAAAGGTCAGGATCAGCGTGTTCGGCAGAAGCTCGAAAATGCGCTCGCCGACCGGCACGCGGTACCGGAAACTCTGACCCAGATTACCCTGCAGCAGATTGCCGAGGTAGATCAGGTATTGCTGCCACAGCGGCTTGTCGAGGCCGAACTGGGCCATCAGCTGCTGCTGCTGCTCCAGCGTAAATGTCGGGTCGATATAGGCGGCCATCGGATTGCCCGGCATCAGCCGGAACATCAGAAACAGGATGGTCACCACTGCCCACAGAACAAGAGCGAGCTGCAGCAACCTGCTGCCCACGGCCTTGAAATTACCCATCTGAAAACATCCTTCTCTTGGCTCGGCTCTTGGGAGCCCCCTTGGGGGAGGGAAAACCGATGTCAAGCGTCAGGCAAAGGAGGGAGGCGGAACCGGGAGGGTGTAAACCCGCCTCCCCAGAGAAGTGTTAAGCCTAAGGATCGCTAGGCTAGGCTTAGGAAAGATCGCTGGGCCTTATTTGGCGGCGATCGTTTCCTTCTTGTCGCCCGGATAGTGGAGCTTGCCACCTTCCAGCGTGTAGCCTGCATCCTTCAAAGTCTTGGCGGCAATCGCCTGGCCGGTCTTGAAGCCATCGACGACCGACTTGTCATGCCAGAATTCGAGCGCCGGGGAGACGATCGAGTTCGAACCGACCGCAAAGCTCTTGTAGGCTGCCTTGACGATCAACTGACGATCGACTGCCTGCGAAAGAGCAAGACGGAAAGCGGCATCGTTGAAGGGCGCGCGGCGTTCGTTGAAGGCGATGTAGCGGAAGCCCATGTCGACGGTCGAAACGACTTCCAGGTCGCCATCCTTCTGGGATGCGTCGAGCAGAACCTGCGGATCGCCCGTCCACTCACCCATGAAGTTGATTTCGCCCGAACGCAGCATGCCAAGCGCTGCTTCCGGGTTCGGCACGATACGCAGGATCCAGCGATCGATCTTCGGTGCTGCGAAGTGATCCTTGTTGGCGGCCAGCGTCACGGATTCGTTCTTCGCCCAGGAGGTGAACTTGAACGGGCCGGAACCGATCGGCATCTGTTCCTGATAGCTTTCGGCCGTTTCCGGCTTGGTGGCGAGATCCTTAAGGATCGGCTCCCACACATGCTTCGGGATCAGGTTGACCTTGGCAAGGCTGGAGGTCACGAAGGACGCCGCCGGCTTCTTCAGCTTGAAGGTGATGACGTCGCCGTTCACCGCGATCGTGTCGATGTTGGAAGCGAACGGCTTGTACATCGGCGCTTCACCGCCGGCGGCAGCCTCGAAGGAGAACTTCACGTCATCAGCCGTGACCGGTTTGCCGTCATGCCACTTCATGCCGGCCTTCAGCTTCACGTCGATCGTGGTGCCGTCCTTCCAGGTGAAGCTTTCAGCAGCCCACGGCTTCGGCAGGCCATCCGGGCCGACGCGCAACAGGCGATCCCAGACCAGGTCGGTGATCCAGCTGTCGACGCTGCCCGAGATATAGAGTGGGTTGATCGACTTGATATTGTCGGACGAGTTGATGATCAGGTCCTTCTTGGCGCCGGCCGGCTGGATCTGATCGAAGGTCCAGAAGTTGCGGATGCCGATGCCGCTCTGGTTGACGACCGTGTCGGGCTTCCAGGCGGTCTTGTCATAGGCGAAGGTCGACTTCGGATGCACCAGCATCATGTAGGGCTGGTCCTTGGAGAGGATTTCCTGCGCCTTCATGACCAGCGCCTTGCGCTTGGCCGGATCGATCTCGCCGCGCTGCGCTTCCGCCGTCGCGTCGTAATCCTTGTTGATATAGCCGGCGAAATTGTAGCCGTTTTCAGCCGTCGAAGAATGGAAGAGGTTGAAGACAAGCTCGTCCGGATCGGAACGCTCGGGGCGGCCGACCATCTGCCAGGCGGTCGAATCCCAGCTGTCGCGCTTGTACCAGACCTCGTCGGACATCTGCTCCCACGGAATGGAGTGGACCTCGACATCGAGGCCGAGCTTGCGCCATTCCTGAGCGATCAGCTGAACGGACTGGAATTCTGCCTGCTGGCCGGCCTGCGGCCGGGACAGGATGGTGATCTTGCGGATCTGATCGCCGGCCCAGGCGGGAAAGGTAAGCCCGGGCAGAGCAATGACTGTCACCGCAAGTGCTGCGAATGCACTTTTCAAAACGGACTTCATCGTCGTTCTCCTCTGAATAGCTTGACTATTCTCTTTTATCGGCAAGGGGTTGCTCCCCTTTGCCTGGCAAATCCGACGCTTCTCGCCTCAACACGCCCAGCGCGTATTGAGGCACGGATAAATCCACAGATTTCATTGCGGCGTAGGCGGGAGCGGTTGCATCGCAACGTGCAATGTTTTATTCTGTGAAACATCGTTTCGCATTTTGAGGGAGTAAATCACATTCCCAGAAGATTGCAAGAAGCTTAGGCATCATTTTGGAATGCCCATTTTGGGATCACGGAGGAGACGGTCGGTGACCGAACAGAAAGATTACAAGATCGCGGCCGTGGATCGCGCCCTTGCTCTACTCGAAGCCCTGGCCGACCGTCCGGAACAGGGGGTAACGTCGCTTGCGAAATCGCTCGGCATGACAAAATCCCTGGTGTTTCGCCTGCTGCACACGCTGGAGGAGCGTGGCTTCGTATCGCGGGATCCCGATCACGCGGAATATTCTCTCGGCTACCGCATCGGCGTGCTCGGCGAGCGTCTCGGCAAGGATGGCGCGCTGCTTTACGCCGCCCGTCCCGTTATGGACGAGTTGCGCGACAAGACCTCCGAAAACATTAACCTCGTGGTGCGCGAAGGCCTGAAGACCTACGTTCTGGCAACCCGCGCCGGCCGTCATTCCATCCGCCTTTTCGCCCAGGCCGGCCGCAACGGGCCGCTGCATGCCGGCGGCGGATCGCTGCTTTTGCTTGCATTTGCAGACCCGTCGGTAGTCGACGCCGCTCTTGCCCAGCCGCTGGAAGCCTTCACGCCGCACACCGTCACCGACCGCGCCAAGCTGCGCCAGTTGCTTGAGCGCATCCGGGCGAACGGCTACAATATCGTCGTCAACGATCTCGACGACGGCGCTTTTTCGGTCGCCGCTCCGATCCACGGTGCCGATGGTACGGTGATCGCCTCGATATCGGTTGCCGGTGCGGTAGTTCGCTTCGACGAGGAGCGCCGGGAATCCTATCTCAAGGCCGCCATGGACGCTGCCGCGGAGATTTCCGAACGACTTTCAATCCATGGGCCGGGCGAAAGCAGCCGCATGAAATCAATGGCTTGAGCCCTCATAGATCACAATCTCAATCGGACGAAAATTCGCGGGCGCTATAGCGCCCGTTTTCGTCAGTGCGATTTTTAGCCCTCAGAAGCCGCTTGCCGGGTTGAAAAACCTCTGTTAGCGTTTTGATGTTTTATGAAACGATGTTTCATCTAATAAAACAAAAGGGGAGTTCTGAGCATGAACGAGATCGAATCCGCTGTTCTGGGAGCAGTGAAACTGGATGAACCCTGGGCGCTGGTGGAAAGCTTCGCGACCTACAAGCGCGAACATCCGACTGATGTGAACCGCGCCATGGACGAGGTGGCCGAACGCCTGAAAAAGCAGGGCGTCGAGGTCAAGATGCATGAGGCTGACCTCTATCTCAGCCTGCCGGCGCTGGCCCGCGTCGAAGCGGGCGGCAAGACGTTCCGCGCCAAGCCGCCGTCCTATTCGCTCGACGCCAAGAACGGCGTGAAGGGCAAATTGGTCTACATTGCAAGCGGGCAGCCGAAGGCGATCTCGACCATGTTCGAGAAGACCGTCGATGGCAGCGGCGAAATGGGTGCACTGGTCCGCGGCAAGGTCGTCCTGTCGGAAGGTTTCGCCAATCCGGGCCTCGTTTCGCAGTTCACCGAACTAGGCGCCGTCGGCGTCATCGCCATCAATCCCGGCGTTGATATCCACTGGGGCACCTGCACCACCGTCTGGGGCACGCCCGATCTCGACGACCTGCCGCGCAAGCCGTCCATTCCCGCCGTCGCCGTCAACCGCGAAAGCGGTGATGCGCTGATCGAACTCGCCAAGGCCGGCACCGAAGTCACCGTGTTTGCCGACATGGAAGAAGGCTGGTTCAAGTCGAAACTGCCGGAAGTCTTCATCAAGGGCACCGACGAGCCGGAAAAATACATCCTGCTGCACGGCCATCTCGACAGCTGGGATGTCGGCGTGGGCGACAACGCCACCGGCGACGCGACCATGCTGGAAATCGCCCGCGTCCTCTGGGCCAACCGCGACAAGCTGAAGCGCTCGGTGCGCATTTGCTGGTGGCCGGGCCACTCGACCGGCCGTTATGCTGGCTCCACCTGGTTCTCGGACAATTTCGCCCTCGACCTCGACGAAAATTGCGTCGCTTCCGTCAATTGCGACAGCCCCGGCTGCCGCTGGGCGACCGAATTCATCAACCTCTGCATGATGACGGAAACCGAAGGCTTCCTCTCCGACGTCATCGAGGAAGTGGCCGGCAAGAAGGCTGAAGCCGAGCGCCCGCACCGCGCCGGCGACTACTCGTTCAACAATATCGGCCTGTCGAGCTATCTCATGCTCTCCTCGACGATGACCGAGCGGGACCGCGAGGAAAAGGGCTATTACACGGTCGGCGGCTGCGGCGCCAACATCGCCTGGCACACCGAAAACGATACGCTCGAAATCGCCGACAAGGACATCCTGCTGCGCGATATCAAGGTCTATCTGCTGGCCGTGCTGCGCAATGCCAACGCAAAAATCCTGCCTTTCGACTGGCGCGCGACCGCAAAGGAATTCCTCCACACGGTCGATACCTACCAGAAGAAGGCCGGCGACCGCTTCGACCTTTCACCGACTCGCAAGGCCGTCGAATCCCTCGCCGCAGCGCTTGCCGCCTTTTATGCCGGCATCGATAGCGGCAAGATCGAAGCCAAGAGCGCCAACCACGTGATCCAGCGGCTCGCCCGCATCCTCGTGCCGCTCAACTACACCCGCGAACAGCGCTTCCGCCACGACCCAGCCCTGCCGATCCCGGAACTGCCGGCAATCTCGACTGCCGCCGATCTCGACAAGCTCGGTGCGGAAAAGCTCGGCTTCGCCAAAACCCAGCTGGTGCGCGGCCAGAACCGTGTGATCATGGCGCTGCGCCAGGCGGAAGATCTTGTCCGCTCGGCGGGGTGATCTGACGAAATTGCAGGCCTGCGCCGATTTTTTTGGCGCGGGCCTCTTTTTCAGGGAATCCTATCCTCCCGTCATCCTCGGGCTTGTCCCGAGGATCTAAGCCATTGCAACAAGTTCGACGTGGATAGAGGCGATGAGGTGCCAGATACCCCACGCCTCAAGCCCGCCTGCCAGGAAACCTCCACCTGCCAATCTTGTCCGACAGTATTCCATAGCGTTGTCAAACTGCCGCGGCTGGCTTAGCGTCGCGGCCGATGTCAGCGAGGCTGACACGTGGTCTGCCTCGGGAGTAGAATTTGGCAAACGATCAGCACGTCTTCGCCGGCCGCCGCGAAGACATCAGGCTTGTTACCGGACAGGGCTCCTATACCGCCGACAAGACACTGGAAGGCCAGCTTCATGCGGTCTTCCTGCGCGCCGATCAGGCGCATGCCCGCATCGTTTCCGTCGATATCGACGCGGCGCTGGAGGCTCGGGGCGTGCATCTGGTGTTGACCGGCGAGGACGCGCTGGAGGCCAATCTCGTTGCCCCCGGCCCGATCCTCGCGCTTCCCGGCATCGGCGGTTCGAAGGTCAAGGCGCCCATACGTTACGCCCTTTCCACCGACCGAGTGCGTTTCGTCGGCGAACCGGTGGCCGTCGTCATCGCCGACAGCGTCGATGCGGCAGCCGATGCTATCGAACTCATCGTCGTCGAATACGAAGACCTGCCGGTCATCGTTGACCCGGCGGAGGCGCTGGAACACGGTGCGCCGCAGCTCTTCGACGACGTGCCGGAAAATCTCGTTTTCGTTCACGGTTTCGGCGACGAGGCCACCACTGACGAAGCTTTCGCCAAGGCCGCCCGCGTCACGACGCTCACCGTCGAATCCCAGCGCGTCGCCGCCAATCCGATGGAACTCAAATCCTTCATGGCGGTCTACGATGCCGGCACCGATGTCTTCGACATCTATTCCGCCAGCCAGGGCGTCGGGCTTTCCGATGGCATGGCGCGTTTCATCGGGCATCCGTCGGAAAAGGTGAAACACCATATGGGCGATGTCGGCGGCAGTTTCGGCATCCGCGGCGGCCCTTATCCGGAATATGCGGCGATCATGCTGGCTGCCAAGAAGCTCTGTCGCCCGGTGCGGTGGACCGGCAACCGCACCGAAAACTTCCTCGGCGACTATCATGGCCGCGGCGTCAGGCTCTCCGGCGAACTCGCCATGAGCGAGGAAGGCGATTTCCTCGGCCTGCGCCTCGATGTCCTCTGCGACCTCGGTGCCTATCATTCGCCGGCCGGCGCACTGATCAACGTCTTGAACCCGATGCTGACGGCCACGGGCTGTTACCGGATTCCCGTCGTTTTTGGGCTGAACCGGCTGGCCTTCACCAACACCGCACCGATTGCCGCCTATCGCGGCGCCGGACGCCCGGATATCAATTATTTCGTTGAACGCCTGGTCGATCAGGCGGCCGTCGATATGGACATGGACCGCATCGAAATCCGCCGCCGCAATCTCATCCCCGATGACGCCTTTCCCTACAAGACCCCGACTGCCGTTTATGACAGCGGCAGCTATGTCGCGATGCTCGACGAGGCGCTTGATGTCTCCGGCTGGAAGGGTTTTGAGGCGCGCCGCAGGGAATCGGAAACCCGCGGCTGTCTGCGCGGCATCGGCATGGGCATCTTCATCGAACCCTCCGGCGGCGGCCAGTTTCCGGAAGAGACCGAAATCCGCTTCGAGACGGATGGCACGGTGACGATCTACACGCTGTCAGGCTCCTCCGGCCAGGGCCACGAAACCATCCTGCCGCGCCTTGTCGCCGACGCCCTCGGCATCGACGAAAACCTGATCAACCTGCGCGCCAACAGCCTGATGGCGCCCCACAAGCTGAAGGGCGGCGGCTCGGTCGGTTCGCGCACCATGGCTTCGCATGGCGCCTCGCTGACGGTCAGCTCTCGCGAAGTCGTCAAGAAGGGCATGGCGCTTGCCGCCGAGGCATTGGAAGCATCGGAAAGCGACATCGAATTCGACCACGGCCACTACAAGGTGGCCGGCACCAACCTGTCGATCACACTGTTGGAGCTCGCCACCCGCAACATCACCGCGGACGGCAATGCGCTCGATACGCTCGGCTCGATCCAGCCGGAACGCAACTTTCCGGGCGGCGTGCATGTCGCCGAAGTGGAGATCGATCCGACGACTGGCGAGGTTTGCGTCATCGCCTATAACGGCGTCGATGATGCCGGCCGTGTTCTCGACCACACCATGCTGGAAGGCCAGATGCATGGCGGCCTTGCGCAGGGCGCCGGTCAGGTTCTGGGCGAACACATCATCTACGACCGCGAAAGCGGCCAGCTGCTGACGGCCACCTTCATGGACTATTTCATGCCCCGCGCCGACTTCATGCCGACGCCGCGCTTCTTCGACAAGCCGGCCCCCTCGCCGACCAATGTCCTCGGCGTCAAGGGCGGCGGCGAAGCCGGCACGACGGGCGCGCTGCCGACGCTAATGAATGCGGTCATGGACGCCATGCGCCAGGGCGGCGTCAAGCAATTCGACATGCCGGCCACGCCCCACCGGGTCTGGCAGGCTTTGCAGGCGGCGAAAAACAGCCAATAGGAACCCGCATCTCTTCTCTGCTTTTATCCGCCAGACATGTTTGTTATGCCTGCCTTAAATGAGCGGGGCAATCACATGAAAAAGCCCCTCACCCTAACCCTCTCCCCGCTTGCGGGGAGAGGGGACGTGCCTTTCTCTACGGCCGAGAGTGCAAGAGACGGTGCGGCTCGTCTCCTTCTCCCCGCGAGCGGGGAGAAGGTGCCGGCAGGCGGATGAGGGGCTACGTGCCATATGCGATAGCCTTGCATTTAAGAAGGCAGGGATTTTTCATGACACTCGACGAGATCACCAGCACCGTCATCGATCGCGCCGCAGACAAGAGGCGCTTCATCGTCGCCATCGCCGGACCGCCGGGTGCCGGCAAATCGACGCTGGCGGATGCGCTACACGAGACGTTGCTGGCCCGAGGTGAGACCGCAGAAGTCCTGCCGATGGACGGTTTTCACATGGACAACGGCATTCTCGAAGCCCGCGGCCTACTGCGCCGCAAAGGTGCTCCGGAAACATTCGACGTGCGCGGTTTCGCCGATGTGCTGCGCGCCGTGCGGCAGGGCGATGAGGAAGTGCTCGTCCCGGTCTTCGATCGCTCCCGCGAAATCGCCATCGCCTCGGCCCGGCCGGTCTCGCCGGAAACCCATATCGTGCTGGCCGAGGGCAATTACCTGCTGATCGATCAAGCCCCGTGGTCGCGGCTGTTCGAGATGTTCGACCTCACCATCTTCGTCGGTCCCGAGGAAGATGTGCTGCGCGAACGGCTGCTGGCGCGCTGGATCCATTTCGGTCTGGATGAAGCCGCGATCGCCTGGAAACTCGACGGCAACGACCTACCGAACGGCCGCTTCATCATCGCCAATTCACGCAAAGCCGATATTCGATTGGAGACGTTTTAAGCGGTTTTCGCAAAGCCCGGATCGTAGCGGCGAATTTCGCCCGGGAAGCCTTCGCCACCGGAATGACGAACGCGAGACCGAACCGCCGAACGTCGAGGTCCAGAGGCCGATGGTTACCCCTGGCCGGTTAGAAAAAGTCCTGTCTTCCGAAGTCGTCGCGTTGAGGACGACCGAAGCAATTTCTTCAGCAACAAAAATAAAGGCGCAGGCTGGCATAGCAAAGGCGACGATACCAGCGATCAACTCCGCTTACTTCCTCTGGCGGTCACAATCCGAATGGGTGCAATGCCAGCCGCACGTTCAGGCAGCGTACCTGATCGTCCTCGCCAGGTAAGCGATCTTCACTCGGATGCCCCCTTCAAAGCAGCAGGCAGCGCTGGGCTTTCCGCATTCACGTAAATGGCCCCGTCACAGGGCCATGCCGCTCTCCCTGTCGAAGACATGCACCTGCTCGGCCGGGATATTGGCTTCGAAACGGGCGCCGTAACGGGCCGGGTATTCCCCATCGACGATCGCCGTCACCGGCTGGCCCGCGAGGTCGAAGACCACATGGGTCTGCGCGCCCGTCGGCTCCACCAGCAGCGTCTGTCCGGCCAGCGCATTGCCGCCGGCACCGGGGCCGAGATGTTCGGGACGCAGGCCGATCTTGATCGCCTGGCCGCGCTTCACCTTGCGGTCCGGTGCGATGCGGATCGCGGTGCCGTCGCCCAGACGCGCCGCCGCCTCGCCGCCTTCGCCATCCACCGTGCCGTCCAAGAGGTTCATGGCCGGCGAACCGATGAAGGCCGCGACGAAGAGATTGGCCGGCTTGCGGTAAAGCTCCATCGGTGTGCCTTCCTGCTCCACCCTGCCCTGATTGAGCACGACGATGCGGTCGGCCAGCGTCATCGCCTCGATCTGGTCGTGGGTGACGTAGATCGAGGTCGTGCCGACCTTCTGATGCAACTGTTTGATCTCGGAACGCATCTGCACGCGCAGCTTGGCATCGAGGTTGGACAGCGGCTCGTCGAACAGGAAGACGGCCGGGTTGCGGACGATGGCGCGGCCCATGGCGACGCGCTGCCGCTGGCCGCCGGAAAGCTGCGCCGGCTTGCGGTCAAGCAGCGGCATCAGGTCGAGCATACGCGCCGCCTCATTGACCCGCTCGGCAATCACCTGCTTCGTCGCGCCCGAGAGACGCAGGTTGAAGCCCATATTCTCCGCCACCGTCATATGCGGATAAAGCGCATAGGACTGGAACACCATCGCGATGTTGCGCTCGCGTGGCGTCAGATCGTTGACGACGGCGTTGTCGATGATCACGTCGCCGCCAGAGATTTCCTCCAGCCCGGCGATCATGCGCAGCAGCGTGGACTTGCCGCAGCCGGACGGGCCGACCAGCGCGACGAACTGCCCGTCTTCGATGGAGAGCGAAACGCCGTGAATGACCTCGAGCGAGCCATAGGCTTTGCGGACAGTGTTGAGTTCGACGGATGCCATATTGGTTACTCCGGATGCGGGCTCAGGACTTCACGGCACCGGCGGTCAAGCCGGCGATGATGTGCTTCTGGGCCAGGAAAAAGACGATGATGGTCGGCAGGATGGTGAGCGTGATGAAGGCCAGCACCAATTGCCATTCCGTGCTGAATTCGCCCTTGTAGATCATGATGCCGAGCGGCCAGGGATAACGGCTCTCCGAGTTCAGCATGATCAGCGGCAGAATATAGCTGTTCCAGCTGCCGACGAAGGAGATGATGCCGACGGTGGCGATGATCGGCCGCGACAGCGGGATCGTCACATGCCAGAAGAACCGCATGTAGCCGCAGCCGTCCACGAAGGCCGCATCGAACAGTTCCGACGGCAGGTTACGGAAATAGTTGCGAAACAGCATGATGCTGGCGCCCATGCCGAACGCGACCTGCGGCAGCACGACACCCCAATAGGTATCGACCAGCCCCAGATCACGGATGCGGATATAGAGCGGCAGGATGGCGGTTGCGGCCGGAAACATCAGGCCGATCAGGAAGTAGTTGACCAGATAATTGGCGCCGAAAAAACGGATATGCGCGAAGCAGAACGCCGCCATGCCGCTGAAGGTCAGCGTCAGGAAAACGGTGAGCAATGCGATGATCAGCGAATTGCCCATCTGCAGCCAATAGCGCTGGCTGGTGATGATATCACCGTAATTGGCCCACTGCCATTCGTCCGGCAGGCCGAAGGGATTGCCGCGCAGGTCGCCGAGCGTCTTGAAGCCGCCGAGTGCGGTACTGATCAGCGGCACGATGACGATCGCCGCGACGATGATCAGCGAGGCATACATATAGATCTTGGTGCCGGCCCGCATGCGCTGGCCGGAGCTCGGCGCACTCGAGGCATCGATGGGTTGTGCGGTTGCGATCTCAGTCATTGCGCATGAATACCCGCTTGTAGGTGAAGGCGAGCGTCACGCAGATCACGAACAGCACGACGCCCACGGCGCTGCCGAACCCAACCTGCATGCGGGTCACCCCGAAATTGTAGAGGAAGGTCACCATTGTCTGCGTCGAGTTCGATGGCCCGCCGCCGGTCAGCGGCATGATCATGTCGAAAAGCTGCAGCGAGCCGACGACCCCGAAGAAGACCGAAAGGCGCACGGTTGAGCCCAGCAGCGGCAGCGTCACCAGACGGAATTTCTGGAAGCCCGTCGCCCCGTCGATATCGGCGGCTTCAAGCACGCTCTTGTCGATCGCCTGCAGGCCGGCGATGAACAGCATCATGTGAAAACCGAAATATTTCCAGACGATGACGCCAAGGATGGCATACATCGCCACATCCTTGTCGGCGAGCCAGAACGGCGGCTCCGCACCGAAGAAATGCCAGATGCCGGCGACGAGACCGAAATCCCCGTCATAAACGAAACGCCAGATCATGCCGGCCGCCACATCCGCAAGCACATAGGGCAGAAAGAAGATCAGCCGGAAGAACAACGCGCCCTTGATCCTGGACGAGATCATCGTTGCCAGCCACAGCGCCAGCGGGATCTGCACCAGGACCGAAATCAGCACGATCAGGCCGTTGTTGATGATCGACTGGGTAAAGGCGCCGTTGCGGAAAATGAGCTGGTAGTTGCGCCAGCCGATCCACTGCGTCGGGCTGCCGTAACCGTTCCAGTTGTAGAACGAATACCAGGCCGCCTCGCCCATCGGCAGGATGACCAGCACGGTGAAGAGCAGCAGTGCCGGCGGCAGGAAAAGGATCAGGACCGGCCATTTGCTGTGGGCCATGGAACGCCGGCGGCGCATCGGAGCGGAGCGGGCGGATCTGGATGGCGCGGCGGCGCCGGATATCAGTGTATCGGTCATCAGTCTTTCGTACCCCGGGGGCCGCGCAAGGCGGCATCAGGCGAAGGAAAAGCCGGCGCTCCCTGGGCCGAGGGCCTTGTGGGAGCGGGAGCGCCGGTGGGAAACGCTTACTTGCGCTCGAGGGAATAGGCGTCCTCGATCTGCTGTGCGGCAGCTGCCGGCTTGGTGCCGCCGGAGACGATTTCCACGCTCATGTCGTTGACGATGGCGCCGACATTCGGGCCGAGGTCCTGGTCGAGGAAGTTCTGGTGCCAGCTTTCCTTGGCCAGCGTTTCAGCAACGTCCTTGAGGAGCGGGATCGAAACCGCTTCGCTGGCGCCGATGGCGACCGGCATGATCTGCGTTTCCTTGGCGAGCAGCTTCTGCACGTCGATGCCCGCCATGTAACGCAGGAACTCATCGGTTTCAGGCGGAGCGTTCTTCGTGACCGCCCAGCCGTTCAGGCCGCCGAAGCTATCGGTTGCAAGGCCCGGCGCGCCCTTGACCACCGGGAAGGCGAAACGCCCGATATTGTCCTCGGACAGACCCTTGCGGCTGGTCGAATTGGAAGCCTGGGTTGCGAGCGTATTCTCGAAGCCGAGGATGATCGCCGCACGGCCGTCGCCGAAGGCTGCCAGCGCATCCGGCCAGGTGGCGCCGAGATAGCCGTTCTGGAAGGGTTCGAGCTTGCCGAGATCGGCCATCAGCTCGCCGGCCTTGACGAAGGGCTTACCGGCAAAACCGTCGTTCTTGCCGGCCTTTGCATCGGCAAAGCCCTGCTTGCCGGCTTCACGCATGGCGAGATAGCTCCAGTAGAAATGCAGCGGCCACTTGTCGCGTCCGCCACCGGCGATCGGCGTGACGCCGGCTCCCTTCAGCGTTTTGACGGCAGCGAGGAAATCATCCCAAGTGGCGATCTTCGACGCATCGACGTTGGCTTTCTTGAAGAGTTCCTTGTTGTAGTAGAACGATACGAGGCCGCTCTTGAACGGCGATGCATAGGTCTTGCCGTCAAAGGTCAGACCGTCGATCGCCGAAGCGTTGATCGACTTGCGCCATTTGCCGCCATCGGCGTCGAGCCCGGCATTGATCGGCCGCAGCGAGCCGGTATCGGCCTGCGCCTTCAGGACGCCGCCGCCCCATGTATAGAAAATGCTCGGCGCGTCCTTCGACTGCAGAAGCGTCGGCAGCTTGGCCTTGAACGCCTGGTTTTCAAGGAACTGCATCTCGACCTTGACGCCCGGATGGCTGGCTTCGAAATCCTTGCCGATCTTGGTCCAGACGGCGATCGTTGCAGGAACCGCCTCGACATACATCCAGCGGATGGTAACGTCGGCCGAAGCGGTCGCGACGCTCGCGCAGAACGCGGCGGCACCGACCGTGGCGGCGGACAGAAGACGGATTCCCTTATTCGTGATGGTCAGCATATTGGCACTCCTCCCGTAGCGCTTTTAATTCCGTAACCCGGATTAAATAATCGCAAGCTTTAGCGATCTGTCAATAGCCTGCCCAAACAAGCAGCACTGGGAGCGTAAAAATCGGGCTTTTATGGAAATTCCTGTTGCGCATTTGCGAAATTCGGATTTAGAACAGGGCGAATTTAATTTGCACCGCGTATAAAATCAGGTGCTGTTTGGGTTTGGGTGCCCGCACGGAACGATGAAGACTGCCGATCCCGAATTGATGCGCTCCATCAACCGCCTCAGCGTGCTGGACACGATCCGACGCTTTGGCCCGATCTCTCGAGTGGAGATCAGCGAGCGCACCGAGCTTTCCACGACCACGGTGTCCGCCATCACCGGCTCGCTGCTGGATGACGGCCTGATCCTGACCCGTCACGAAGGCGACATTCGCAACGAGGCGGTGCGCGGCCGGCCCCGCGTCATGCTGGAGGTCAATCCGGATGCGGCGCGTGTCGTCGGCGCCAAGATCGCGGCGAGCCGCATGGTCTTCGCCGTCACCGATTTCCGCGGCGACGTGCTCTCCAAGCTCACTTTGCCGATCCGCATCGACCGCCAGCCGATCGCCGTCATCGCCGATCTGGTGGAAGACGGCGTGCGCCGCTGCGTCGTCGATGCCGGCCTGTCGCTGGAGGATGTCGACCGGGTCTGCCTGACGCTTCCGGGCGTCATCGAACACCGCACCGGCCATATCCGCTCCAGCCCGATCTTCCGCGAGATCAACATCGATTTCGCGGAAGACATGTCGGCTCGCCTGTCGACCCGCACGATCATCGAAAGCGATGCGCATGCGATCACGCTGGCCCATCACTGGTTCGGCAAGGCGCGCGATCTGGAAGACATGGTGCTGATCTCGCTGGAGCAGACACTGGGCCTCGGCGTACTGCACGGCAACAAGCTTTTCCGCGGCGCTGGCGGCCTCAGCCACAATCTCGGCGACCTCGTGCTCGGCATGGGCCAGCAGGGCGTCAACCGCCTGTCCAGCCAGGCCGGTGAAAGCGCCATTCTCGGCGAGCAGCAGGCGGATGGCCGCTTTGCCGAAGCCGTGCGCCTCGGCCGTGGCATGACCCATGCGCAGGCGCTGATCAAGGCTGATGACGACCGGCTGATCGGGGCGGCCGTGCGCGCCGGCGAGGCGGTGGGCCTGACCATCGCCAATATCGTCACGCTGTTTGCGCCGCCGCGCGTCATCCTCGTCGGCTCGTCGCTGGCATTGGGCGAACCTTTCCTGAACAGCCTGCGCGATGCCTATGCGCTTGCCATCCCACCTTCGCTCCGGGGCGTCAGCGAACTCGTCTTCGACGACTCGTCCGACGATTTCTGGGCGCAGGGAGCGGCCGCCGTCGCACTTTACGAGCTTTATGAATCGCCCTGGAACACCACGGGCCCGGCGCTCTGACGCGCTCCAAACCACACGCCATCGGGAGGAAATGATGGAAAAAGTCGGTATCGGCATCATCGGATGCGGCAATATTTCAGGCGCCTACCTGAAGGCGATGACGGAATTTTTTCCGATCCTCGACATCCGCGGCGTGGCCGACCTGAACCGCGAGATCGCCGAGGCAAAGGCCGCCGAATTCAACCTGACGGCCCGGACCATCGATGAGCTTCTCGCCGACCCGAAGGTCGAGATCATCCTGAACCTGACCATTCCGAAGGCACATGTCGCCGTCGGCCTGCAGGCGCTCGCCGCCGGCAAGCATACCTATTCGGAAAAGCCGCTCGGCATTAATTTCGCAGAAGGAAAAAAGCTCGCGGAGGCTGCAAAGGCCAAGGGCCTGCGTATTGGCGCGGCGCCGGACACCTTCTTCGGCGGCGGCCACCAGACGGCCCGCGCCCTGATTGACCAGGGCGTCATCGGCATTCCGGTCGGCGGCACCGCCACTTTCATGAACCCCGGCCATGAGCGCTGGCACCCGAACCCGGACTTCTATTACGAAGTCGGCGGCGGCCCGATGCTCGACATGGGTCCTTATTACATCACCGATCTTGTCAACCTGCTCGGCCCGGTCAGCCAGGTTGCCGGTTTCGCGACGATCCCGCGCAAGGAGCGCCTGATCACCAGCGAACCGCGCAACGGCCAGAAAATCCCGGTCCACATCCCGACCCACGTGGCGGGCGTCATGGCCTTTGCCAACGGTGCGGTCGTGCAGATTGCCATGAGCTTCGACGTCGCCGGTCACAAGCATGTGCCGATCGAGGTCTACGGCACCGAAGGCACGCTGCTGGTGCCGGACCCGAACCGCTTCGGCGGCCCGGTCGATTACCTGAAGAAGGGCGGCCAGTTCGAGGACCAGCCGGTGACGGCGCCTTATGCGGACGGCAATTTCCGTTCGATAGGCGTCGCCGACATGGCCTATGCGATCCGCTCCAACCGCCCGCACCGGGCGAACGGCCATCTGGCGCTGCATGTGCTGGAAGTCATGGAAGCCTTCCACACGGCCGCAGATGAAGGCCGCACCGTCAAGATCACCACCGCCACCGAGCGGCCGGCACCGCTTTCCGACTCGCTCGTCGACGGCAAGCTCGCGAAATAATCTGGAGGATGACTAAAATGCGTGAAGCACTCATCGTATGGGGCGGCTGGAGCGGCCACGAACCGCAGGAATGCGCCGAAATCATCAAGACCATGCTCGAGGAAGACGGTTTCAAGGTCTATGTCGAACATTCGACCGAGGCCTTCGCCGATCCTTCAGTGCATGATTTGAGCCTCGTCGTGCCGATCATGACCATGTCGAAGATCGAGAAGGAAGAGGTGAAGAACCTCGCCGAAGCCGTGAAAAACGGCGTCGGCATCGCCGGTTATCACGGCGGCGCGGGCGATGCGTTCCGTGAATCGGTCGACTACCAGTTCATCATCGGCGGTCAGTGGGTGGCGCACCCGGGCAATATCATTGATTATACCGTGAACGTGACCCGACCGGATGATCCGCTGATGGAGGGGATCACCGATTTCCCTTACACGTCCGAGCAGTATTACATGCATGTCGACCCGTCGAACGAAGTGCTCGCCACCACGACGTTTACCGGCGACCACGCCTACTGGATCGATGGCGTCGTGATGCCGGTGGTCTGGAAGCGCAAATACGGTCAGGGCCGGGTGTTCTATTCTTCGCTCGGCCACCAGGCGAAGGAATTCGACGTGCCGCAGATGAAGACGATTTTCAGACGAGGCGCGAACTGGGCGGCGCGTTGAGGCCTACTCGCAAAGGTTAGGCAGGTTCGTCCTTCGGCATCGTTACGATAGCTTGTATCACGGCTTCATCTCCCGCTATAGGCGCTCTATAGCGGGAGGTTTTTATGGAATTTACGTCAGAGACCGAGGAAGCACCCAAGGGTTCCGGCCATATATTGAAACCGATGAAATTGCAGAAAGCTTTTGCTGAAGCCGGAATAGAGCTGCCGACGCGCTTGTCTCGCGTTCATGATGGTCGGTTTCTTCTGCCCGGAATTCTTCTACGGGCGGATTTCGCAATTCCCACGCCCAGCTCTCCCTTCGAACGTCTTTATATCCAGGCACGCGCATTCAAATCTGATGCGCTTCCGGAAATTCGATCGCAGGTGGATGGTGAATGCATTCCGCATGCTCTGAGACCGAACCTTGGATCGCCGAAAGCTGGAGTTTTCCGGCTTTGATCACGATGGCTGGCTGGTTGCACCACCGGGATTATGCAGGTCAATCGGGACGTTATATCCGATCGCCGAGTGAGG
>NZ_JAHYCB010000030.1 GCF_019430945.1 Neorhizobium populisoli
GGCTCCGTCGAAGTCCGACCGTAATGAAAGCGCTGAACCCATCGCAAACCTCCTGTTTGCGCCATCGATTCAGATTCGTCCGGCTTTGGGAACCCCAAGAGTCAGCATCAGTGACAACTGGTATTACTCGTCGAGGTCAATGAAATGCGGTTCTTTTTCCATGTCGAAGCTGACCAGATAAACGAGCGGGACTCTGAGGGTGTCGAATTCGAGTCTCTTGACGACGCAAGACGCGAAGCCCGCCGCGCAGCTAGGAAGTGGTCGCCGAGACGGTGAATCATGCCATCAACATGAGCGCCTGCAGACGTGCCTTGAGCCGTTGGCGCAACTTTCTGTCACCTGGTGGAACACGGATATAACAGCGAGAGCAATCAGCGTCGTATTCGAAGACCGAGCGGACAAGGGCGCCGCGCTGAAACCTCTACCCGCACCCGGGTTCGAGACCACAGCGCTATCCGTGTTCACTTTCAATTAACGGGGAACTTACCACGTCCCGCGACCTGCGGAACCGGAAACCTTCTCTCCCGTTCGAGGAGGGTTGATTGGAGGCGACCTATGCAAACCTGGTTCTGGACTGCAGTGTTGGCACAGCTTATTGCGGGAGCGTACCTCATCAGGACCGCTTTGCCGACGTTCCCCAAGGTTGAGGCATCCCCAGAGCAGCGCTCAAGGTTTCCACAATCTGCGCCGCACCTGGATCAAGCAGAGAATAAAGGACCCGCTGCGCATCCCGTCGTGTTGTAACAACCTCGCAGTCCCGCAGGATTCGCAGATGCTGGGAGGTCGGGGACTGTGCAAGGCCGACGGATTCCGCGAGAGTTCCTACATCGAGATCATGTCTCCTCAGCAGGGAGACGATTTGAAAGCGAACAGGATTGCTCAGCGCATGAAGGAGCCGCGCGGCCTTTGCCACATCAAACCCAATGCCAGGGATTGCGTTCACGTGCCATGCCCGATCAAACTATCTAGGCCAGCAAAGGCTAGCTCATCCCCTGGTACGGCCTTAGTCCTGAGACGTATAATCTGCCCGGAGGCCCAGGAGCGCGCGCCCTCCTCGATGCCGAAGTCCTCCTCGTACGTTTCCCCACGTTCAATGACGCGCACGATCCAGCGGCCGTCGCGTACAATGATCTCCACACTGTTGCGGCTCATGTATTCTCCCCGATGGAATGGAACCCCTGCCACACGAAAGCAAATCATTTTGGTGAAAATTCTATCATCTTTGGCTAGGCTAAGCCGGTCCAAACTTTAGTATATGAAATATTACTAACTTTGCTCACAACGAGTGCGCTTAAGGGCAGATACCCCGCCAGCACGCATTTCAACTACGTGCAAATACCATCTTTATAATACCGAATATCTCCGTAATGGTTCACCAGGTGAATCGCGAGGCGGCGCGATAACCTAATCTGGTGGTCAGTCCACACCCCTCGTGGACTGACCACCATTGCCTCGTATCGGGACTTTTTTTCTTGGATTTTGACCAATTGTCACCCCATTGCTTTGCGTGATGCTCTTCATCAGCTTCACCCATATATTGCCATGGGCATTCCCAGTCGCAGAAGCGTCCTAAATCTGACCGCCCTAGGGTCGCGTTGTCAAAACTCACTCCATTCCGCTTTCAGAGCTGCATTTCCATGCGCCCTGAACTTCTGGGTTGGCCGCAGCGGGGAAGTTTCTCCACTGAGGGAACGGGCGTCGTACGCGATGACCTGATCCGATCGTCGAAGCGGAACTGCTCCAGGAGTGCAAAAAGAGCTTTGGCTTCTTCAGCCAGCCCGTGGCTAGCCGCCGTCTGCTCCTCCACCATGGCTGCGTTCTTCTGGGTCCCCTGATCGACGAGATTGATGGCGCGATTTATGTCACCCAGCGCTGTCGACTGTTCGCGGGCCGACTCTATGATCGCCCCGATGTCCTTGTTGATTTCCTGAACGTTACCCGCAATCTGCTGGAGAGCCTCGCCAGCCTTGCTGACCAGAGTCACGCCACTCGCAACCTGCGCGCCGGAAGCTGTGATCAGTGTCTTGATCTCCTTCGCTGCCGATGCCGATCGCTGGGCAAGTTCTCGCACCTCCTGTGCAACGACGGCAAACCCCTTTCCGGCCTCACCCGCTCTCGCTGCTTCGACGCCTGCGTTGAGGGCGAGGAGATTTGTCTGAAAGGCGATTTCATCGATGACACCGATGATGTTGGAAATCTCGCTAGAGGACTGGTTGATCTTGTCCATTGCGACAATGGCTTCGCTGACGATCTTGCCCGAATGATCCGCGTGATCTTTTGCGCGACCGACAAGCTGGCCGGAGTTCTCGGCACGGCGGCTGGAATCTTTTACTGTGGTCGTGATCTCTTCGAGAGCCGCAGCCGTCTCTTAGACTGATGAAGCCTGTTGCTCCGTGCGCTTCGCCAGATCGTCAGCGGCTGTGCGGATCTCGTGCGCTCCAGCAGAGATGGTCTCAGCATTGGTCATAACGGTCTTCATTGCTGCGCGCAACTTCGTTGATGCCGCATTGAAGTCGCGCCGCAATCTTTCCAGCGAGTTTATGAAGGATGTTTAGATTGTCTGCGAGAGATCGCCATCCGCAAGGCTCGTCAATGCAGAGGCAAGCCGCTCGACATTCTCGACGCGTTCGGTGACGTCGGTCGCAAACTTGACGACTTTGATGACCCTGCCCTTGAAGTCGAAAACCGGGTTGTACGAAGCCTGTATGAAGACGCTCCGTGCCCCTTTTCCGATCCTCTTGAATTCACCCGCCAGCAGTTCCCCGGAATTGAGCTTGCGCCACATTTCGGTATATTCCGGGCTGGCCGAAAAGGATGCATCCACGAACATGCTGTGATGCTTGCCGACGATCTCCGATGACTATCCGAGAGCATTGAGGAAATTCTCGTTGGCAGACAACACTGTTCCATCGGTCTTGAACTCGATCATGGCCTGCGCACGGGATATCGCCTCGATCTTGGCACCGGTGTCGATTCCATGCATCTTGGTCTGGGTGATATCGTTCGCGAACTTCACGATCTTGAGGACTTTCCCAGAACGGTTCTTGATCGGGTTGTAGTTCCCCCGGATGAAGATTTCCGCTCCGCCTTTCGCCAGGCGAGTGAACTCGCTGCACAGGAATTCGCCGCGCCTCAGCTTGCTCCAGAATGCTGCGTAGTCCTGCGAAACGTCGTATTCACTATCGAGAAACATCCGGTGATGCTTCCCACGCAACTCGGTTTCCGAATAGCCCATCAAGTCGCAGAAATTCTTATTAGCCTTCAGTATGTTGCCGTCGAGGTCGAATTCGATGACCGCGAAGGAAAGATCCAGTGCGTCCAGAACGGTAGTGGCAGCGGAACTCAGGAAGCTAGCCATGGTAATTGGATCCGATCGGTTGCGATTTTCTCGATCGTGACCGACTTCTGTTAATATTTTAGTGAAATCAGATGATGAGGCAGTCAGTAGATATACTTAGGCTTGTCTACCCCGCGCCATGTCGCCGATAGTCTTCTGCCGCAGATTCAGTTCGACGCACAACTTCTTGCTCACCTTAATTAGCAGTCGCTCAAGAGAATTCATTAACCATGTCGATGCGCAGGATGTGTGTGAGCAAATCATGAGGGACCAATGGGCGCGTCGAACACTGATCACATTGAAGACAGACTGGATTTCGTCGGGCTGGACACCGATGCGCGAGCCGCACTCAGGGACACCCAGGGTCTGATTGCCGACGCAGTCGGAGGCGCACTTGAGGTTTTCTACGGCAAGGCGACGCGGCATCCTGTAACCTCGAAGTTCTTTTCCAATTCTCAGCATGTCGATCACGCGAAGTCTCGCCAGGCCTCGCATTGGAAGTCCATCGCGACCGGCCAGTTCGGAAACGAATATGTCGAGGCTGTCACTACGGTCGGACGCACCCATGCACGCCTTGGCCTGGAGCCTCGCTGGTATATTGGCGGCTACGCCCTGATTCTCGACGGGATCGTCAAGGCGCTCATTTCATCCGAACTTGAAGGCCTCCTCCATAGAAAGCAGGCCACCGCTCTCAAACGCAAGATGAGCGCCGTCATGAAGGCCGCCCTGATCGACATGGATTTCGGCATTTCTGTTTACCTAGAGGTGCTAGCCGCCCAGCGCGACAAGGCCGAGGCTGACCGCAAAGCAGGGGAGGAGCGGCAGCAGCATGCTCTTGCCGCGCTCTCCGCCGCTCTGTCACGCCTTGCACAAGGAGATCTGACGGCGCGGATCGATCAGGAGCTGTCCCAGGAGTTCGGCACTCTGAAGGCAGACCTGAACACCTCCGTCGAGGCGCTGGCACAAGCGATGGGCAGGATTGAAGCCTCCGTCGACCGCGTCCGTTCCGAGACCTCGGCGATATCAGGTGCAGCCGACGACATCGCGCGCCGTACCGAACAGCAGGCTTCGGCTCTGGAACAGAGCGCCGCGGCAATCGAGCAGATCAGCACGATCTCGGAACGGTCCGCCGTCCGGACACGCGAGGTAGAGCAGATGGTGCGGGACACGACCGCCGAGGCAACGAAGTCCGAGGCCGTGGTTCAGGATGCCGTCGCGGCCATGAACCATATCGAAGCCTCGTCCCAGAAGATGACCGACATCATCGAAGTGATTGACGACATCGCCTTCCAGACGAACCTGCTCGCCCTCAACGCCGGCGTCGAGGCAGCACGTGCGGGCGACCAGGGTAAGGGTTTTGCCGTCGTCGCCCAGGAAGTGCGCGAGCTCGCGCAGCGGTCCGCCGCAGCCGCTAAGGAGATCAAGGAACTCATCGACAGGTCCGGGCACGAAGTCCGGAAGGGGGTCGAACTCGTCGGAAAAACAGGTGAAGCCCTTGTGACCATCGGCAGCAAGGTCTCCCAGATCGACCAGAACGTAGGGGCGATCGCCCAGTCAGCACGAGAGCAGGCTTCGGGGATAGGCGAGATCAACTCGGCAGTGCGGGCAATGGACCATATCACCCAGCAGAATGCCGCCCTCATGGAAGAGACGAACGCTTCCTGCAGAGGGCTTGTCGAAGTGGGCGATGAGCTCGCCCGCCTCGTCGGCGAATTCCAGACTGGCAGCAGGGCTCACTATGGCAGGCGACAGATACGGATGACCGCGTAGCGCGCGTCCTATCTCCGAAGGTGTCGTCACTCCTTGGTCAGGAGCGCCGTGTTCTTCGCAGGCTTTCCGTCGTTACCGATGCCGGCGGCCGAGATCCGCGCTTTGCCTTCTCCCTGCATCGTCATCGTGCCCTTCCAGCCGTTGTTGTCGGCGAGGCTCACGGAACTGCCCTTCGCGGATCCCGTTGCTTTCGGACGCGGGAAGCCGTTGTTCGTCCAGTAGGCAACTTTGCCATTGGCGATCTTCACGGTGGTTCGTCCGCCGGCGCTGCTTATGCCCGACCACGTTCCATCCCATGACTGGGCTTTCGAGGAGGTCTGCTTCGTAGCGGTCTGGGCCTGCGCCGAAGTAAGTGGGAGTGACAGAATTCCGATGGCGACAGTGGCGGCGACGATGATGCGGTTCATTCAGGATCCCTCATGTTGAAGATGCTCGTCTTCGTAGCCTATGTTCCATATTTGGTAATCCCCCGGATGGGTGAGCAGGGACGAAGTTTGTCGTCAATCTGCCAGAACATCTCCCCGGTGGCTGATGACGAAGCACGTGCTGCGAGGAGGATTACCCGGTTGCTTTGCTCCTTCCGTCGATCATCAGCCTCCATTTTTGAAAGAGCTAGAACATCCGGGCCTTCTCGGCATTCGCCGCGACAGCAGGTCAGTGATCGATAACGCACGGTTCAACACGATTGGTGAACTTATCCAAATACTTCTTCAGGACCCTGTCGCGTTTCTCCGCCACGCACTGCGCCAGACTTGATCGAAAACACAGGTCGGAACCGTCTCTGCAGTCCATAAAAACGAAATCCGATCTCCCTCGTGCCGTCGAAGAGCGCCATCGTCTCCGTAACGCTGACGCGCGCTGCCCTGCGTGGCCGAACTAGCACGGACGGATCCCGATGAAGCCCATGCTACCCTGGCACCTGATCAGTCTCATGACGTCAAGGTCGGGCCGTTGAGTTGGCTGCATGGCGCGGTTCGATCCTCTGCGGGGAACATCAACGTTGTTGAGAGATTTCAGGGGCTCAACTACGAGCATTGCGGAAGGCTAACGTCAGCGCTCCGCAAGAAAACGACAAGGGAGTGAGCGTTGCGCACAAGGTTCGGAGTTTGCTAGTTCAATGGTGGGAGCCTGATCCATACGCACTGGCACTTTCGGGAATTGGCTTCCTCATCGCGCTCGTTGCCTGGTTACCCCTCGCGCTGCGACGGCTTCCGCTGTCACTGCCCATCGTGTGTCTGTGCATAGGTGGACCAATCTATGCCGTCCCATTCCTCGAATTAGATCCGTCGCCAAGAACCTATCCCTACGCGACCGAACGGCTGACGGAGTTCGTCGTCATCGTAGCCCTGATGGGGGCAGGACTGAAGATTTACAGACGTTTTTCCTTTAGGGGATGGGCCGTGACATGGCGGCTACTCCTGATCACCATGCCACTGAGTATCCTGGCCATCACGTTCATTGGTACAAGTCTATTGGGTTTCAGTGCCCTCGGGGCGCTTCTTCTGGCTGCCAGTATTGTCCCGACCGATCCTGTTCTTGCAGCCGATATACAGGTCGCTGGCCCGCAGGAGGGAGGAGAAGACACAGTGCGATTCGCATTGACGTCCGAGGCAGGTCTCAATGATGGCCTGGCATTCCCCTTTGTTCATCTCGCCATTGTTCTTAGTCTCGCTGCGGCCACCGACCAGTCATGGTTCATGCAATGGCTGACCCTCCACGTGTTCTGGGAAATCATCGCGGGGATCGTGTGCGGATGGGTTGTCGGAAAGGTTTTCGGATGGGTGACCTTCAAGATGCCCGGGGATACGCTCGCGAAAACGGGTGATGGTCTGGTGGCAATCGCCGCCACCTTCGTCTCCTACGGAGTATCTGAGATACTCCACTGCTATGGCTTCTTCGCCGTTTTTGTAACTGCCCTTACCTTGCGCAACACGCACCGAGATCATGATTTCCAGCGAGACATGCACGATATTACAGAGCAGATCGAACGCATCACGATGATGCTTCTGCTGCTGGCCTTCGGCGGCGCTATCGTAAATGGACTGCTGTCGGGAGTGGGTTGGACCGACATCCTCGCCGTCGTGCTGATCCTGCTGGTCGTGAGGCCCTTCACCGCCCTACTGGGACTCATTGGCGGCCAGGCGACAGCGGGGGAGAAAGTCACCATCGCATTTTTCGGCATTCGGGGTGTCGGATCCTTCTACTACCTCGCCTATGGCATCAATCACGGGAACTTTCAGGATATAGATCGGCTATGGGTCATACTCTCACTGGTCGTGTTGGTCTCCATCCTCACGCACGGGCTTACAGTCACTCCCGCGATGAGATGGCTTGATTGCGAACATGGACGTGATGTTGAGTGACATTGCGCTCCAAGCAGAACGAGCATGTCGACCTCTGGATTGACCTGCCTCCCGATGAAGACGACGGAGCGTCGAACGCGAAATCAAACTCGTCGGCTCGGCTCTACTATAGGTCCCGGCGTCTTCAGGCTCCACGCTGGCGAAAAACAAACCCAAGGCTCCAGTAACCGACTTGACCATTCCTCTTCAAAGCTTAGATCACCCGGATGGATCAGCCGCGAAGGATTGGTGAGGCGCCTGCCTCGAAGTTGGCGGACCTGCAAGATAAAGCTCCGCCGGATAGAGCAACGGCGACAGTTGATCGCTGCGCAGGCAGACATCCCTGAGCTATCATCTTTTTCCGATCTTATCAGGCGCGGTAACCGGACCGTGCTGTGAACTCCTGGAAAAGTGAAGTTGTGGCCGCTGCGCCCGCACGGATGTTAACCGGGGCTTTGGGTCCCCGCCCCGAAGCGCAAAATAAGCTCACATCCTCCATGACCATTACATTCCGCCTTCTTGCGCCCCGAAAGGCTGGCATGTACTTATCGTGACCGCGCCACTCTTTCCCGAGGAGAAGTTCGATGCGGCTGAGACTTTCTCAACGGCTTCTTCTTTTGATCCTTGCTGCGACGATCCCGATGATGGTGGCCTTTGCATACATTCTGTTCTCATTGAAGGTGGCGCGGGAGCAGGAAGCAGCGGATCAGGTTTTTCGAAATGGCCAACTCGCATCGCTCGAAATACAACGCATCGTCAGCGGGTTTGAAAACGTCCTGATGACGCTATCGTCCGCCCCCGCGGTTCGCAACTTCGACCCAGTCGAATGCGCATCCTTGCTCCGCTCCACCAGCAAGCGCCTGCCCGGTGTTGCGACAATAGGCGTGATCGATAAGGAAGGCATCGTCCGCTGCCGCCAAGATAGTCAAGGACTTGGTCTGTCGTTGCGCGACCGACCGTATTTTCAGGAAGCTCTGGCATCCGACCATTTAGCAATTTCGACCTACATAAAGAGCCGGGTCACTGGAAAGGCAGCCTTGCCTCTTGCTCTGCGTCTAACTGACGACACGGGAGCCACGCTCGGTGTTGTCGGCCTGTCAATCGATCTCGATTGGCTGCAGCAGCGCGTCGCAGAGCGAAGCTATTCGCCAGGTTCATCGATAACACTGGCGGACAGAGAAGGAACGATCATAACGCGTTATCCGCTCCCGGAGCGTTTTGTAGGGACATCGATACCTCGGGAATATATTCATCTGGTGAACGAACCAACTCCAGGAACACTTGAAGTCGCGAGCCAGGACGGTACAAGAAGAATTCTTGCGTATTTTCCTCTCGTTTCCGCGCCTGTTGGCCTCTACTTGAGCACTGGCGTCTCTATTGAAGAGATCTATGGTCCGGTTCGCATGGCGACGGCGGTGGCTGTAGCGGCCGCGGTCGTCGCGATCCTCGCGAGCCTCTTCTTCTCGTGGCAGACGAGCCGACGCGCAATTGCCGGTCCGATGCGCAGGATCACGTCTACGCTCGGCCATTGGCACGAAGGCCGGCTTAGCGAACGCACAGGCATGGAGACTACGGACGAGTTCGGTGAAATTGGTTTCGCAATCGACCGCTTCATGGATGAACTCGAAGCTTCGCGGAGGGAGCAGGAACTGCTTGCCGGAGAGCTTGGCCATCGCGTCAAGAACATCCTTGCCGCCGTTCAATCAGTTGCAAGGCAGACGCTGGGTCGAGGGGGTATGGATCCTGGAGCGCTCGATTCCTTTTATGCCCGCCTGACCGCGATGGGAAATGCTTTTGATCTGCTGACGGCCGACTCGTGGCACTCGGCAGACCTGCGCGAGATCGTCGTGAAAGCAACGCAGCCGTTTGACAGGGACAGCTCCTCCAGGTTCGTTATAGAAGGCCAATCTTATTTGCTGAAATCAAAAGAGGCCCTTGCCTTCAGCATGGCGATCCATGAGCTATGCACAAACGCCTCTAAGTACGGGGCGCTGTCTTCACAGGATGGTATCGTAACCATCCGTTGGAGCAGAACGAATGGCGAAGGGTTGATCTTCTTCTGGGAAGAATCAGGAGGACCTCCTGCGACGCCTCCGACGACGAGCGGGTTCGGTACCAGAATGATTGAGCGTGTCCTTGCGGTTCAGGTCGGAGCCACGATCACCACCAGCTACTCAAAAAGCGGTTTCAAATGTGAAATTGTTGTCGAGCGGCTAAAACAGGCAGCGTAACTCAAACCGGAATGTAAGCGTATTACAGCGTAAGCTGAACCTGAGCGGCCGATGATACAATTTCTTCAAGGCGCGGGAAGAGGGGACAAAGTGGACCCCTACTTCTCCCGCCATATTTCGGAAGCCACGATGGCATCCAGCCCGAGTTCAGACCCGTTTTGGCTGTTGGCTAAGCCATGGATCTCGACGATTCCTGATAAGGCTTTACCGAGGTTAACCGTTGCAAGAATCTCACCCACGTGATCGGCGATATGGATGGCGTTTATCGTGAACGCTTTGCCGCTGCGGATATGGTCGGCAAGTACTTCCCGGAAGCCGAGGAGAGCTTCCGACGCCGCGAGTTCCAAATCGGTCAGTTCGAGATCTTCGGCCGCGACACGTTGCTCGTGATCTTCAATTATAAGTTGATACTTCAAGGGCCCTCGCTCTACAGGCCCGCGATGGAGCCACCGTCACCTTGCCGAAAGCCTGTCTCGCCAGCGTTGAGATGGATCAAAGATTCAGCTTAGTCCCCTACCGTACCCGGCTTCACCCCTTTGGCCCATGCTGATCTGACATTCTGTTCCAGACGTAGCCCCTCAAAACCGCTCCTCGGCCGAATGGAGGGTCCCTGTTTACCCCCTTATTGCAGGAATCCTTCGTTCGTACTCCTCTGGAACTTGTTTTGAATATTCCCATTTCACCAGCCAAAGTAAGGAAGGTCGTGACATGAGTGGGATCGTTTATCGTAACCTTCTTCTGGCGCATCTCGGTGAAGAGGACCGCCGACTTCTTGAACCCTTTGAGCCCATGGACGTTGATCTTCGCTTCAGCATCGAGAAGGCAGGCAAGCCGATCACGCATGTCCATTTCCCCGAAAGTGCGGTGGCTTCCGTAGTTTTGCAGTCAGGCTCGTTCAACCTTGCCGTAGAAATGGGCGTTACCGGGCTAGAGGGCATGACGGGCCTACCGCTCCTCTATGGTGACGATCGATCCGCCATGGAAACCTTCATCCAGATTCCCGGCCGCATGTCGCGTATCACGGCCAAGCGGTTTGTCGCCGCGATCGAGAGCAGCAGCACGCTCAAGGCCTTCTTCCCACGCTACGCGCGCACCGTTCACGATCAGGTCGCCAGCACCGCCACAGCCAATGCCGCAGGCGCCATCGAGCTGCGCCTGGCGCGGTGGCTGCTGATGTGCCAGGACCGTGTGGGAAAAGAACACATCCACCTCTCCCATAATTTTCTGGCGATCATGCTGGGCATCCGCCGGGCCAGTGTCACAGATGCGATTAGCCGGCTTGAGGGGCGACACCTGATCCGGTTACTGCGCATGGATTTTGAGATCCTTGATCGCGCACGTCTGCAGTCTCTCTTTCGGGGGCGCTACGGCAACACAGAACGGGGATACGAACGCATCATGGGTTTCTCTTTGTCAACCTCCCAACCGCAACTGTCAAAGCCATGGCCGGGATGAGGGGAACCGCGTAAGGGGAAGCCCGCTCTAGCGTCGCCCCACGCTTGAGACTAATGGTAGCCTGGGGCTTTTTGTCTGAGAAAAGGAATGCAATGACCGAAATTAGCAAGCATCTCCTGTTGCTGACTGAAGACGACGCTATCCTTATGCTGGACGCGGAGGAAACTCTGACCGGGGCCGGATTCGATGTTGTAACAGCTGTCAATGGCACTGCTGCCCTGGCAATTATCAATGAGGATGCCGGTCGGTTTTGTGGCGTCATCACCGACATCCGTCTTGGCAAAGGCCCGAGCGGCTGGGATGTGGGGCATCGGGTGCGCGAGCTGGTCCCGGCTATGCCTGTTATCTACATGACCGCCGACAGTGCGGCTGAATGGTCCGCGCATGGTGTGCCGAACAGCGTCCTGATCCACAAGCCATTTGTACCGGCTCAGCTGATCACCGCGGTGACGACGTTGCTCAACCAGGTCGCTATAGCTTTCCCACCGCCCCCGACGGCTAACAATTGAATGGCTTGTCATCGTTTCCAAGGCGGGATGAACCTTGGATCTTGGTAGTCAGAAAGGCATTCCCGGCTGGGCAGGCACTGAAATCGGATTGCGCCGACAGTGTTTACGACATCTCGATGAGCTGATTTCATCCATAATTGGCAAATTCGAGGATCTCATTCCGCCGATTTGGCTCTAAATCAGATTGAAAGGGGTCCGCGCGGACTTTTTCAACAGTATCGGCCCAAACCGGTCTTCGTCGTCGAGCGTTTCACCGTTAGCGGAAATCCAGGAAAAGGCTCAGTCGGACAAGGCAAAGGACAACAACACATCCAAAGTTCCGAGTTCCGTCTTGCTGAGGATACATGCATGAGGTCCTGACTGCCGGCCATGGAACTGTTGCTAAGGATCGATCCACGCGATATCTTTAGTCATGCGCGGCAGAATTCCTTCCGATGTCTT
This sequence comes from Neorhizobium populisoli, assembly GCF_019430945.1. GTDB lineage: Bacteria > Pseudomonadota > Alphaproteobacteria > Rhizobiales > Rhizobiaceae > Neorhizobium > Neorhizobium populisoli. Next base: position 12,086 of record NZ_JAHYCB010000030.1, read on the forward strand.
CCTGAAGCCCGGTGATCTGGCTCTGCTGGAGCGTGTCTTTGCGCAAGTGATACCGGAACACGATACACACCCAGATGAACTAGCAATGCTGCTCGTGCGGTTATTCCAGGATGGTATCTGCGATGAGCACGAGTTGCTCGCCGCGGCAGAGAAGTGGTTCCGATAGCCTCATCAATGGGAAGGACCACGGCGATGATCGTGTGTCGCCTCTGCCGGGATACTAAGTGGGTCTGCGAAGGCCACCCGGCGAAGCTTGGTATCGGCACTCATAGCTGCCCGTGCGGCAAGCCGGCAATGCCTTGTCCTCACTGCGCCGCGGAGGACGGCTGTGACCAGTGGCCTCCACTAGATGAGAATTTGTCTGCGCCCCAACGTGAGCGATGATAACGCGACCGCCAAATGCTACGCTAAGCTCCGGCGCTTGCGCTTTAAGAGCGCTTCCAGCTCGTCACCGCTGATGATTTGATCGGGAACCCCACAGTGCACGAACACTTCAATCGCCGGCAGCTCGGCCATGTTCTTCCTGCAGTAGTCTAGTGCCTTTGACAGCGAGTTAAAGGTCTGGTTCTCAAGAGCGTCAGACCAGCAATGCACGGTGGCGGGGAATTGCGGGTGTCGTGAGGTTCGGTCGGTCATACTCTGGGTCTTCTCCGCGTATCGTTCTGGTGCGAATTTTTGGCGTAAATTACCATATGATGGGAGTGACCGTGGCGATTACCTGTGAAAGTGGTTCCCGTATTCATTAGGTGAAGAATAAAGTTTTAACGGCTAGTCTTTGCACTTACCTCGGGGCAATTTCTCCGGTCCGCAACACTGCGCCGATACGCCAGAAGACAGAATGGTGCGTCTGCCCGCGCTATTGTTTCGGAGGCTCTGCCTGCCCATATAGCTGCTATCGGCATTGCTGATGAGCGCTGAACCATTCAGTGCTCGCAATTGCCGCCGCCGCTTCACACCTTTGACCACGGATGTAGTGGCCTCGGGCTTCGAAGCGGCGATGACGAGAGCCGGTGCAGTGTTGCGCGCTCTTTTCATTCTACAACCGAAAGTCTCTCATGAAAAAGACAGATGCTGCGGCCCAGATTAAGCGCGCCGAACGACAGGTTGAGCACACAAGTGGCGGGGGCCACCTTGGCGGCACCCTTCATGGTCAAGGCAATGATGCAAAGACTACCGGCGGCGGCGGCAAGTCGAGCCGCACCACCAAAAAGTGACCCGCAAGCTATCAAGCTTTCGCTAAGCCGTTAGTCGCTAGAACTTAATCCAGCCCGTCGCCACAAGCGGCGGGTTTTTTCTCAGGCGCATCTTGGGCGATGGGACTCGGAACAGCGAATGAAGCCGACAAGATCGACGGTTTTAGAGCGGTTCCCTGTCTGACTGAATCGAATGGCTTTGCAAATCGCTCGCGTTCTGATTCAAGCTATCTGCCGATGGAGGTCGGCAGATATGTCGAAAGCCCTTTCCGTTGATCTTCGCATACGCGTGCTTGCC
>NZ_JAHYCB010000031.1 GCF_019430945.1 Neorhizobium populisoli
CGTCGCGCCAGACCCGATGCTAGCACCGCGACCTCCAACGAAAGACAAGGCGATGATCGCCAGGAGGTCACGAACTATGTCCAGGACGTCATCGAGAGTGCGCTGCGATCCGCAGGGCTTATGAGATGAGGTGTCCGTGGCTGCCCCAAGGGAGAAACCCGCCCTGAACATATACGCGCTTAGGGTACTTCGGCGCGAGGAGCGGAAATGGCAAAGCTTTCCATAAAGCACCGAACGAACTACCGCTACCGATGTCCCGTTCAACTCTTGCCTTATCGGCTATTGCTACGACCGCGCGAAGGGCCGGATCTTCTGCTGCAACATCACCAGATCACCGTCTCGCCGGAAGGCTGGGTGGCTTGGGCTACGGATGTATTTGGGAATGCAGTTGCGACCCTGACGTTCTCGGAGCCGACGCAGCAGCTGGAGATCATAAGCCATGCCAACGTCGACCTGAAATCGCAAGCCTGGCCGGTGTTCGACATCGCTGCGTCGGGCATAACCTACCAATTCCGCTACAACGATCAGGATTGGGAGGATCTTGGCTCTCTCAGGGATGCTCAGTATCCCGACCCCTCTGGCGAATTGCAGCAGTGGGTCAGGGGCTTCGTTATGGGGAACTCGACCGACACGCTGTCGCTGCTGAAGGACCTCAGCGCCGGCGTTGCGAACGGCGTTGCCTATCAGCCGCGAGATATTGAAGGAACACAGCCTCCGCTGGAGACCCTTCGTCTAAGGTCCGGGAGCTGCCGGGACCTTGCGACACTCCTTGCCGAATCTGTCCGGGTTCTTGGGCTCGGGGCGCGGATCGTCTCTGGATATCTCTATAACCCAGCGAGCACCCTCTTCGGTTCGTCATCGGGCGGATCGACCCATGCATGGGTTGAGGTGTTCCTCCCGGGTGCAGGAGGGATCGGATTCGATCCGACAAACAGGGGCATTGGAAGCGCCAACCTGATCCCGATGGCCGTCGCACGCGAGATTACCCAGCTTACGCCTGTGTCGGGAACGTTTATCGGTGCTGCGGACGCGTTCGTGTCGATGGATGTCGACGTGGATATCACTTTAATCGTTTGATGGTGCGAGCGACAGACGGAGCGGTTGAATTCTCTGTGGGCTGAACATAAATCCGGCGCGCCCTTGTAAAATCAGAGCTTGTACCCATATATTGGTAATCGACCATTGCTTGTGATGTTGGTCTGGAGCCCCGCTCCCGTCGGATTTCCTCTCAAATCATCGATCTTATCCCGCAAGGCGTCGCGGGAACCAACGATTGTTTTGAAAGGAAATCATGATGACGAGTGGTACCGTAAATTGGTTCAACTCCACCAAAGGCTTTGGCTTCATCCAACCGGATAACGGTAGCACGGACGTCTTCGGCCATGCGTCTGCTGTCGGGCGCGCCGGAATGCGTTCGCTTTCGGATGGCCAGAAGATCTCCTACGAGGTTGTCCAGGACCGTAAGTCCGGCAAAAGCTCGGCCGAAAATCTTCAGGCAGCTTAAGTTTTCATTCGCCCCGCTGACCACGGATGTACTGGCAGCAGAGCTGAGTGACTGTGAGAGGTCGGGTTAGCGCCCGGCCTTTTCGTTTTTGGCCGGTCTCGTCTCCGGCTTCGATCCAACCGTCGACGTCTCGGATGCGTCCGAGCTACACACCGAAGAGGATTATCATGACCATGACAACGCAGGAGTTGTTCAAGCCCGAGAAGATCTCCGCACGCGATAAGGCTGCGACCACGAGCCAAGCCGCGAGACAAATCATTGAAACGGAAGCGGCCGACCGGATCCGCAAAACCGAGCGCCTGCGCCAATTGCGCGAAGCAAAGCCGATTGAGCTGAAACCGATACGTCCTTCTCGGCGCCGGAAGTGAGCACCATAGCCCGCGTGATAAGGGGCTATCATCGGGGATCGACCGCTGCTTGGACGATGCATTCACGGAGAGACGATGCTTCTCACCTTAAAAATTTTGGCCCAAGCCCTTCCAGCGCCGCTCCCGTAGCTGTCGCCATTACAAGCTTCGTCTTCATCCTGTTCCTAATCTCGGAGGGTTGGCTATGGTGAACATAACCGGCGTGAAACAGTCTCTTCTTCGCAAGCTTCTAAGAAGAGCGGACTACGCGACGCTTGACTTGAAGCCCGAAGCGGGAGCGGACCACGCGGCGGAGACCGCTCTCATCGAGCAGATCCGGTCCGGCATGATTCAACCGGATGGGTATCCCGCTTCGACAACCAGCGATGACACTCAAGGCCTTGGCGAACTGGCGGATCAAGGGACGATCTCTCTCGGGCAGGCGCATCGCTTGGACCAGAAGCCTGCTGAGGAACGTTGCGAACCGGAAGAGCAGATTGAATTCGCCGCGAGCTCCAACGGCGACCGCTGGTTCTTATGCGGTCAGCGCAAGCGTGAAGATGCCTTTGTCCTACATCGCGCCAATCCCGCGTCGGGCGGGCATGAAACACGCAGGTCGGTCGACGCCTTCCTCGCACTGAAACCCAACGGGCCTGAACATGAGGCCTTACACGGTTTACTCCAAGATCGATAAATTGAAGCCATACCCTGGAACCTGTCTTGTGTGATGCTTTAGCTTCAAGTTTCAACTGATGGGCTGAGAGGCGGAATTCGGCGCCGAAATCTCCCCTTAAGATCTTACCCTGGATTAGGGGAGGGGCTAACTATAGCCCGGCCGCTTTCGTCAAATTGATGCGGAAGCGGTCGCGTCGACGTTGATATCGCCGCGTCATCTCGGCCGAGGTGTGGCCCAATTGCTTCTGCACGTATCTTTCATCGACCTCGGCTGAAGAGGCGAGGCCTGCGCGCAGCGAGTGGCCGGAAAATTTGAAAGCCCTCTCAATCTCACTCAAATCTCCACGCACGCCGGCTGTCATCGCCGCCCGCTTCACGAGCCGCGCCACTTCTTTATCTGGGGATGCCGACCGCCCAGGTGAGGCCGCGGCCACTCTATCCCTGGCGGAAGGCCGCCGAGAGGCCGTATCAGACGTTGAAGGCACCGTTCGCGGGTCTTGCCCACTCGCATATCAAGGCATCAGAAGACCTGAAGAAGAGTGCGAGAGGAATGCGATAAACGCTACCGATATCAATCTGCGGCGATCGTGAAGTCCTGTTCGAAACTTGACTTCTGGTCACCGCTCATGTCGTGGATCGTGTAGGTCAGAGTGTACTTTCCAGCTGGGGCCCCGGTAAGAGTCAGGGTAAAGTCCATTGAGAACTCCATGTTCGCATTGTGGCTTTGCAGGACATTTTTCGCAAAGCCCTTCTGGTCAAGGACTACGTCCCCATTTGCTGCTTTGATCTTCACGTCTGAGACGAAGTTCAGTTCATACATGTCATGGGGCAACTCTTTCCAACCGTAGCCGATCGGCTCAACGTATGTGATGACCTTCTCGCCAGGCTTGAAGATGCTGGTTTGCTTCTCTTGGTAAATTCCGTACCCCTGCGATGGCTCCGTCACGAAGGTGAAGGTTCTTTCAGTCAAGCCAAGCTTGCCCCAAGCCTCGTAGGCTTTTTCTTCGGCTTTAGTAAGAGCGTCGATCGGTGCTGAAATCGCTGGGTGGCTTAAGCTGGCGAAGACGACAAGGGCGAGCGCAAAACGCATTGAGATTTTCCCGTCGAGAGAGTTACATGATGATGGGAGCTTCTCATAAAAGACTGAAGATTTACTGACAGAACGGCGAATGCCCCCGACGATCGACGAATGGCGACGGGGCAGTTTTTTAGGTTCGAAGCTGATCTTGAATATCGATTGGTTCTTCTAGTTCGGTTTTCGCTTCTCGATCAGAGCCCATGCTTCTCGGACAATCCCCTCTAAATCATGCTCAATGAACCCGCCCTCTTGTAGGGCGACGCCCATGCCCTTCGCCAGCTCTCGAACGCGCTCAAGTACTTCAGTGCAGTTCAAGGATAAAACTCCTCGTTCCTCTATGATGTCGGCGTAGCAGTAACCAAGTGAAGGTCATGCATGTCGTTCGATGCAAGCAGTTGGACGATGCCACTTCTCCCTTGTCGAAAAGATTTGCCCAACGTTGCAGCGTCGCTGTGCGCGCCCATTGCAACGGCTAGCGTGGCGCTGATCAACAGGAGCGATGAGCATTTCATTTGGGAGACCTCCAAGGCCGACCGGGTTGCCAACCTCTGCTTAATCCTGTTTCGACTCCCCTATTGGCGCAAGCGGTCGTCGGCGATTATTGGGTGCTGGGTCCGCTTACGGCCCCAAAGCGGACAACGACCCGGCCATCAAGTAAGCATTTCAGTCAACGGCATTCTTCAGGCGACCAGAGATCAACAGTGCCGTAAGAACCGAAGAAGTCTGGAGGGCTTGCCCAAGAAAACCTTCGCGCAGCCGGGCAATAAGCTCCGGATTCGCATCAGGTGCGCAGTCAGCCCCTCTTCGCCAGCTTCAAGCTGCTGATGTCGATAAGATACTCGAAGACAGAGCGATCATCGTCAGCGCAACCATAATGACGGCCTCGGCCAAGGTCTGGCGAGTATTGGGATCGGTGTCACCGCGCCATAAGCCGTCGTGAGCGATGATCGGGCGCGGGGCTTGGAACGATATCCCCGCGAGACACTTGTAGAGCGGGCTCAACCCCCGAGCCTAGAGGAAGTCCATTCCCCTGAATGCCTTCTTCAACTGCTCGACCAGCCACCGCTCCTGTTATCGGTGGCTGGTCGGTGTTCGGGTGGCCCCCAAAACTGACAGGCAGCTTTGCCGTGACAGTACGATGCCCCTCGTAGCTCAACGTCAGAGCAGCTACCTCGTTTGTAGCAGATCCAGGTTCAACTCCTCGGCGGGGGCACCATCCTGTGCATCTATAGACCGCGATGATTTGCGCTGGGGCCGTCACCCATTTTGGGGATGACAGCACGATCTCAGTAAGATAGCCGAAGATGATACGACCTGGAGCTCATCGCGAATGCCCTATTCTATTGATCGTCTACCAAAGCGCACGAAGACGCTCCGCGATACGGCTGAGTTTCGGTTTTTAACCATTCCCGTCCTCGCGTTGGCCACCCTAGCGATCGTAGTCAGCGCCGCAATCATGACGGCATGGATCAAGGCCCGCCCGATGATAGCGCGGGCGGATTAAACGATTTAAGTATCTATTACCCGCAAGTTGTGCGCATGCTGATTTTTAAGGAGATCACTATGCGCTCTTCGGCTTTGACGATTGCCGCTCTCGTAACCCTCTCCAGCGTGGCGCTTGCTAGCGATCCCCCAACCAAAGTGGTTCTGACCTCGGACGGGGCTGCTCAAGAGTTTACGGGAACCGTGCAGCAAGGCATGGCGAACTCTTTCACCTACACTTCATCCACTGACCGCCTCGTCACGGTGATCATCCGAGCACGTAACGAGGACTGTGGCGCAGAGGTAAGCTCGGACGCCGAACATGGCTTCGTAACTAACTTCGGCAGATTTCCCGCAACGCGTGTCGAGCGCGCCCGAGCTGGCGAGGTCGTCAAACTTTCCTTTCATCAATCTCGCGATGCTTGGATAAGCAAGACGACCTGCGCTTATTCCTTCTCCATTCGGTAGCGATGATTGGCGGCGGGGTCCGTTATCGGCCGATACTGTTGAAAAAGGCGCGTGCTAATCTTGCTCAGACGCTTCCGTTGTCGGGGCGTGTCGTATTTCCCTTCACGCCGGTCTTGGCATTGGTGGCGGGATCAGCTTTGCGAGTTTCCGGAGGTTTTGGGCTGCTGCTGCGAGGCGGAACTCATCACGCGCTCCGTTCGGCCCTCGTAATCGCAGACGATCCAGTCTGAGGATGCGTTTGAGCAGGTGGGCAAAAAGCATCTCGACCTTCTTCCTCTGATGCACGCGCCATATCGCGAGCGCCTTCATGGATGGAGCGTGGTATCTTGCGCGCCGGAGAGTTCGGGCAGCATCTTGGTTTCAGGGCGCAGGCATCGTAGTCGAGCTTACTGGCCCGATAACGTAGCATGCCATCTTCATCCACGAGCGGGCGTTCGTTCTTGTAGGTGATCTGCCGCGGGCGTAACTCCTTGCCACCGGGGCTTGCCTCAACAGCCTCTGCTGCAGCAGAAGAACTGGCCAGAGGATCTGGACACCGTATCGAACACCGATTTCCTCCAAATGCTTTGGCGGCTGGATAACCTCACGTTGCCGCTCAACGGCTTTGCGCACATCGTAGGCTAGGCCCAGAAACGAGCCTTCCTTGTCTATAATAACCCGTGAGCGGTCATTCACCTCGTGGACGACCTCGCAGCCAGGTCAGGGACGTGTGGTATCCGACGAGCAGGATGCCGGCGTGGTTTTTGAGCAAGCTGTATGAGAGCATGCAGACTAATCCTTTCCACCGACGAACACGGGGTTAATCAAGCCGCCCATGGGTTGAAAATATCAACTCCTAAGCCCTCGAAATCCTTGGTGTTGCGTGTCGCAAGCGTCAACTGATGAGCGACGGCGGTAGCTGCAATCAGCCCGTCCATCGAGGCAAGCCCACGACCGCTTCGCTTGGCAAGCGCCATGAGATCGCCCCAGGCCAGGGCGACGGGCGCTTCCAGTGGAATAATCCGATTTTCGAACCGCTGAGGCAGATCATGCGCGAGCCACTCGCCCAGGGCATCGCGCTTTCGTCCGCTATCCATCAACGCGACGCCGCGTCTAATTTCAGCAATCGATACGATGCTGATGAACGTGCGGTCTTCGTCCAAGCCGTGAATCCATCTCAGAACACCCTCAGCTGGGCTAGGTTTGGTAACTTCCGACAGCACATTCGTATCGAGCAGCAGTCTCATAACGACAAGTCACGCGGCTCGTCATGCTGACGTTGAAGATCCAGATCCGCTCCGCGCATAGGCGATGCCAACAGAAATTCCGCAAGCGATCCCCTGCGCCCAGTCTTCTTCTGCCACTCGTCTGCAGAAACGACGACCACGCTCGGCTTTCCATTGCGTGTAATCGTCTGAGGTGCCAATTGCGCGCGCTCCATGACCTCCGAGAGCTTTGCCTTCGCGCCAGCGACCGTCCAGCTTTTATCGTCGTGCGTTGATGTTTGCATCGCTTCACCTATAACCAAAATGACTATGGTGACTATAATGCGATAGCGAGTTTTCTGCAAGCGCGTGAACGGCAGGGGAGGGGACAGCTAAAGCCCGGATGCCTTGGTCAGATTTACCCGGAAACGATCACGTCGCCGTTGATATCTGCGTGTCATCTCTGCTGATGCGTGCCCAAGCTGCTTCTGTACGTAGCGCTCGTCGACTTCAGCGGAGGAGGCCAAGCCCGCGCGGAGGGAATGGCCGGAGAACTTGGAGGCGCGTTCAATTTCGCTGACATCACCGCGAACGCCTGCGGCCATTGCGGCCCTTTTCACAAGCCGAGCGACCTCCTTGTCGTTCAGCCGCTCCGACCCGACAGCCTTCCCTTGCCCCGTTACTCGACGAAACAGGGGGCCATGAGCCAGCTTAGCGAACTTGATCCAGATCTCGATTGCGGCGACCGGGCAGGTCGCATCGGCCGAGCCGCGGCCGACCTCGACCTCTCGCCATCCGGTTTTACCGCGCAGGGTAATAAGCATGCCCTTGTCGAGGATCTCGATCCAGCCGCGACCTTCCTCAGTCTGGTCGGCCTTCAGATCGAGGCCGACGATCTCGGAGCGGCGAAGACCTCCAGCGAAGCCGATGAGCAACATGGCCCGATCCCGCAGGCCGCGCAGAGTGCCGCGGTCGAGTGTTTCGACCATGGCGATGATGTCTTCAGCCATGACCGCTTCCTTCTGGGCCGGTGGCTTGGCATGGCTGTTGCGGATGCCGGCCATCACGGTGGCGATATGCCGGTCCTTGCGATCGAGCGAGAGACCTCGCTGTGCATAGTTCCAACTGAGAGAGGAAAGGCGGCGCTCGATTGTGGAAACGGAATTGGCCTTGGCTCCTCTCTCGGCCGTGCCGGAGGCGCAGGCGGTAATATAGAGGCCGACGGTTTGTGGGTGTGGCGGGAGGGTAGCCAGGTTGGACCGCCGGCACCAAGCCGCAAAATGCTTCCAGTCCGAGGCATAAGCCTTGCGGGTATTGGCGGAACTGGCGGCTTCGACGTAACCCCGGGCGCGATCAGCTAGGCCGGCGAGATGGGCCGGTGTCTGATCGTTGCCGACGGAAGAGGGGAGGGGGCTATCGAGCGACACCTCCGGCGAGGAAACCTCACCAAGGGAAGCTGTGCTGAGAGACGGCGCTGAGGTCTCCTCAACGTGAATTTCGCTGTTTTGCTCGATGATTTGCGCCATTTCACTACAATGAGGAAAACGTCCGATAAGTCTTTCCGAGAGACGTTTATCAGAAATTCGATGGTCTGTCGTTAGGTCTTCCGCTCTCACGACAGCTGCTCGCGCCGCTGCCCAAGACATCGTACGTTTCGAGGTTGCAACGGAAATGTCGTTCTTTTCGCAACTACTGGGACCGCGCGGCAGATCGTTGCCGGATCGAGCAAATCTGGAATAAGTTGCTTATAGAAAAATTTCGGAGACGCTCGTGGAAAACACTTCAGTGTTGAGAGACAGAAGAGGCGAAAGAAAGTTGCGAGCTTGGCAGAGGGAGCTTGCCTCCGACTGCGACCGCGCTGATTTTCTGCGGCATGATGATGATGATGTTCATGGGATTTACCCTTCCTTGGTTCACGGAAACAGGACCTGCGTCCTGCTTCCCGGGGCCGCGTGAGTGGCGGGGCCCGAAGCGGACAACAGGTCTTCGCGGGGAACCGGCTGCACGGAACGCAGCGCAGCGGAGGATGCTGGGCGGAAGACCTGTTCGGGGAGAGAAGGGGCGAAGCCCCTCGGCTTCCGCTAAACAAACAAACCCGCCTGGGAACGGCCGCACCGCGGCCCGAGAGCAATGAAGAGTATCGGCGAGATCAGCGCAGCGCCGCCAGGGGCGGGACATCGAGAACCTCGGTCACACTCACAAGAGAGGCGGCCACACACCAAGCAATTGCCCACAACTGACACCATCCATTAAAAAAGATGCGATTCATACTGCATTGATCAACTCCCAATAGGAGTGGTCATCAACGCCATCCGCTGCCTTATCTTCCTAGAAGTGCTTGTACGCCATGTGTGTGTGGGCTGCGCAACCTCAAAGGGCGTCAAGTCGGACGTATTCAGGCTTCTTATCGTGATCGGACTAAAGCGCCGGGTGAGCCTTTTATCTTCGACCAGTTGCGGGCGCTCGGCTCTCGTATCAAGGTCATGAAGAAGGAAGAGCCGCGCAAGTAATCCCCATAATCCACCGCTTCCTGTGTGTAAGCCGGTCATTTACAAAAAAAACCGGCGACATTTTTCCTCGTTTTCGATGCTCACTTTATATTAGGGCCAGATGTTGAATCGACCTCGTGAAACAGGAGTTTTGGTCAAATGGAAATTTCGTTTTTCAAAGTCACAGTGTCCATTAGTTCAATCGTGGTGATCTTCGTGATCGTCGCGATCATGCAGCCGGAACTGCTTCCGGCATTAGTCGACATGATCAAAGGGTTGCGGTCGTGATTGGCGCGAGGCAGACGAAGGATGCCCACCAACCTCCGTCCGCCGAGGCTCGCCTGTGATCATAGTCAGCGCACCGTTTCCCAACGCGCCATCGTTGGGCAAGCGCTTAATTAGTGATTCCTTGAAGACGCGCAACAGATTGTACGCTTGATGACGAACTTGTTACGCCTGCTTCCACTTGATGCCGTTGCCGTCGCACCGGTCGGCATAACTCGACTTACTAGTCTTAGTGATTTTGCGGTCAGCCTTTTGAAAGATGATCGTGACTTCCCAGTCAGGGTACTGCGCACGGATCGCCTTGTGATTGGCGCGATCCTCTGCCGTGAATAGTCCCTTGGCTTCCACGTTCCGCTTGTTGGCGGCGTCGATCCAATCCGGCAAATACTTCTTCTGCACCGTGTACGAGAGGCGTTCGGCCTCGTACTGGAATTTTGGCCCCACGTCTTCGCACCCTTTTCCTCGAACCGATTGCGCATTAGCGGGTCTTCCACAATGCGATTTCGGCTTGGCGACGTGTCGTAAGACCGGCAAGCGCGACCTTCACACCCCTGACTGTGGCCTTATTCCATTGAAGCCAACTGCGCTCGATATCAGCGATGGGCTTGCCTGCGTTGATGTACTTGAGCAAGGTCGAAGCAGCGAGATTTTCCTTCGCCTAAATTATAGGTCCACGAGACGAGTGCGCCGCGCTGATTGTCAGAGAGTTTCGCCTTGACGAGCCGGTCAGCGGCCTGTTCGAAACGCTTCACGTCGTCCGCTAGGAGCCGTTCGGCATCTGCCTGTGTGATCGTCTTCTTGCCAACGTCTGAGCGTGTGAGGCCATTGGTGGTGCCGTATCCAATAGTAGGAACTTTTGCAGGCAGATGTAAGCAGTAGCGCGAAAGCCTTCTGCCTTTTGATGAGGTCTAGGGATGCTTTGTTAATTGCCATTCCATATTTTAGGGAAGTCTAATTAAGGCCTCCGGAGACACATGGAACGTTGGGAAGAAGTCAGGCAGGCCATCATCGACCTGCTGCGCGAACTGAAAATAGAACCGGAAAAGGCGCTGAGCCTCTACGAGATTGGCATCCCGCTCGTACCCAAAGGCTTCTCGCAAGATGAACTGGTCAACGCGCTGCTTGCTTTGGATCGCGAGGCTTCATCAAGATTTTGCCCAACAACGGCCTGCGGCTATTGAAGCCTCCAGTTTAGCCACATCTTCATTAGCGTCCATGTGTATGATCTGTGGATATGCTGGAAATGTTCGCTGTCTGTTGGACGACTATAAGCGTCATCAATAATGCGAAACGGGGTGTCCAGCATGAGCCAGATCACCCCGTTACGATTACAAGCCGCATCTCGTTGGTCGCAGAAGCATGAATATCTGATTTGTCGTCGGTACGATACCTGACAAATAACATTTGTTAAACGGATAAGGTCAGGCTCCACACCTCACGACCTTATCCGTTACCAGCCAGCCAATGACTGAATTCGCGCACAAATAGTACCCATCGGTTCTCATCTTACAGCCGGGCCTTTAGTCCATGCTTGCTTACCTAAACGCAAAAAGAAACCCGGCCATAGGAGGGACCGGGTTTAGTTTGTGCTGACGTTGGAGAGCATGAACTCCACGTGGGAACGCTATTCATCAGCGAACCTGTGATAGCCCCGCCTCTGATTCGTTTCAACCGGAGCGATTCTTCGCTGCCCTTGTTGAATCGGCATACGTGTAAGCGGAGTAACTGGTATGATGCGTGGGGATTGGGGACAACCTGTCGAAATCGAACTCAAACGCTTGGGCGTGTATCAGACCATAGCCGACACAGATGCAGCCGCTTGAACGCTCGTCCTCGACTGGCCGCTGGAAAAAGGCCAGGCACTGGCTGCTGCTAAGGCAACTTGTTTTGCAGTGCTTCAAGGTAAGGCCGATGCAGAGACGGCACGTGAGGCGTTTATCGCCGCCGCCGCTGAGGCCGACCGTAGCGTTCGTATCTCTCGCGGCTATCCGAAAAATCGGCAGTAGTCGGTACGCTTTCGGACAGAAACAATCGGCCGTTTGTTCAGTTAGGTAATCGAAGCGGTTTCTGGCTCCATTGATCGCTTCTCTTCGTTGATCGAGAGAGAGGCTCGCTGATGCACCGGCGGGCCTTTCCCCTGTCTTAGTGGGCGCGATGGACAACATTCTTGTACTGATGGCTTTGATCTCCGGTGGCGCAGCAGTCGGCGCAACCGTGGGCTACCTCATGTATGGCGATTTCCGAGGTCGTAATGTTATCATCGCAGTGTCAGCGGGTATGTTCGGAGCCATCGCGGTAGTTTCGGCACTGCTCTAATAGAAAAAGCCGACCATTGCTGATCGGGCTTGAGTGGGTGGCATGTAAGGTTTTTACCCACGCCTCATTGATATTAACGTTGGGCCATTAGTTCAACCCACGAGATCATCCAGCAAGTTTGAAGAGCATCGCTGCTTTCTTGTTCGGAGACGCATTGACCGCCGAATGAGTGCGGATACTCGTCACGCCATTACGGTGGCGATATGTCGGTCCCTGCGATCGACCGAGAGGCCACGCTGTGCATTGTTCCAGGAGATGGCGGAGAGACGACGTTCGATCGTCGATACGGAATTTGCCTTCACGCCGCGCATGGCAGCACCCGACGCGCAGGCCGTGATGTAGAGCCCACAGTTTGCGGATGCGGGGGAGGGGAGTGAGGCGGGATCGGCGGCACCAGGCGGAGAAATGCTTCCAGTCGGCGGCGTAGGCTTTGCGCGTGTTGGCGGAGCTCGCCGCTGCGACGTATCCCCAGGCGCGATCGGCGAGGCTGGCAAGATGCGCGGGCGCCTGATCCTGATCAGTAAGTGGGGGAGGGCGTTATACGTCGACATCTCCGGCGCGGAAACATCATGCCCAGCCGCCGTGCTGAGAGATGCCGCTGAGGCCTCCTCGACGTGAATTTCGCTGTTTTGCTCGATGATTTGGGCCATTTCTTTATAATGTGCGGATTTCAATGAATCGGGACAGCGATTTCAGCAAGTCGCGGACAAGCATTTCGCTAAGTCGCGGACAGCGGGTTCGATCGAGTTCCGCCAGCCTGGTTTCTGTCAGGGGTGATTGATTTCGTTTATTTCGGCGCCGGTCAAGAGCGTTGGTGTTTTCCGCTTCCGCATGCTGTCACCTTCGAGCGTTATGCGGTGGGCGTTGTGAACAATACGGTCCAGGATCGCATCCGCTAAAGTCGCCTCACCGATCATCTCATGCCAGGCGGCCACGGGAAGCTGGGCCGTGATCAGGGTAGACTTTCGCCGATATCTCTCCTCGAAGATTTCCAGCAGATCGAGGCGCTGCCGATCGTTCAAGGTATGGGTTCCCCAATCATCGAGCACCAGCAGATGAACGCGTGCAAGCTTGTCGATGAGCCGCGGGAAACGCCCGTCCAGCCTGGCAA
>NZ_JAHYCB010000032.1 GCF_019430945.1 Neorhizobium populisoli
GCACATGCAGCGCCTGCGCATCGGCATCGGAATAGACCGCCACCGTCTTGATGCCCATCTTCCGCGCCGTCTTGATGACCCGGCAGGCGATCTCGCCGCGATTGGCAATGAGGATTTTCTTGAACATCTCAGACGATCTTTTCTTTCAATCCCGCATTGCGGCGCTTGTTGCGAAAAACATAGGCGACGATGGCCATATGGATCAGCACCGCTGATCCCAGACCCAGAACATGATGGCCTAAACCGGTGCCCGGCAATGCGGAGACCTCTGCCAAGGCCCAGACCGACAAAGGCAGGAAAAGCACAATGGCCGTGATGAGCCCCGGATTGTAACGGCGCAGCACAATCGCCGGGCCGATATGCACAATCGCGTTGACCAGCGTCAGATAGACGGCGACAAGCCCGAAGCCGGGTGCGCTTTCAACTGCAAGCCAAAGGGCGATGGCGTTGATACCCCAGACGCCCGGCACGTTGATGACGAAAATCGCGCTATCCGGCAGGACCACTCGGCCGCCACCGATCTGAGCGTTGATAAAGGCTCCGAAACGCCCGGCATCATGTTCTTCGAACTGATGCAGCATATAAACCGGCAACTGCAGGAAAACCGAAACAAGCGGCCAGGACCATGCGGTGACGAAAAGTGGCGTCAGCGCCAACAAGAGAAGGCCGGCCAGCGAGCCGCCATAGACCCAGTTCCCGGTGATCCGATCCAGAGCGCCCATCACACCTCGAATACGTCGCCGAAGGATTCTGGAAAGCTCTGCCGCGCGACCTTTTCGTTGATGACAAGCATGGACTCGTAGGACAGCGGATCGAAATTCTTGTCCGCGGCCACCACTTCGCGGCCGAAAAGAAGGTTGAGACGCGCGGCATCAAGATTGCCGCGCTCAAAGGGTTCAAAACCAAAGTGATGCCAGAGCGCATGCAGGAAGGCTGCGTCGATGGCATGTTCCTTGGTACCGGGCCGGGCCTTGCGGGGCAGCGCCTTGACAGGCGTCACCCCTCTCGGATTGGCACGGCGGATGATGAACTGGACACCCGTGCCCGGCATTCCGGATGGAAAGCCCCGGTGTTTCGTCATGTCGGGCAGGTTGGCCATGTCATTCTTCCTTCGTATGCTTTGTTCTTACGCCTTGGCGATCTTGTCCTGGGTCTTCGTATCGAAGTCCGAGGCGTCGTGGCGTTCATGCAATTGCTCGGACGGCTCGCCCGAAACGCGGTTGACCATGCGGCCACGCTTCACGCCAGGGCGGGCGAAAACCTCTTCCGTCCAGCGCTGCAGATGCTTGTAGCTGCCGACATCGAGGAAATCGCCGGCATCGCCATAGGCCTTGCCCTGAGCGAGATTGCCATACCACGGCCAGATGGCCATGTCGGCGATCGAATATTCCGAGCCGGCTAGGAACTGGTGATCGGCAAGATGGCGGTCGAGCACGTCGAGCTGGCGCTTCACTTCCATGGCGTAACGATCGATCGCGTATTTGATCTTGATCGGCGCATAGGCATAAAAATGGCCGAAACCACCGCCGAGGAAGGGTGCGGAGCCCATCTGCCAGAACAGCCAGTTCATCGCCTCGGTGCGGGCGCGGAGCTCGGTCGGCAGGAAGGCTCCGAATTTTTCGGCGAGATAAACGAGGATCGAGGCGGATTCGAAAACACGAATCGGCTCGCCGCCGCCCTTCGGAGCGTGGTCCGACAGCGCCGGGATCTTCGAGTTCGGATTGACCTCGACGAAGCCGGAACCGAACTGGTTGCCGTCGCCGATCTTGATCAGCCAGGCATCGTATTCCGCGCCCTCATGACCGGCCGCCAACAGCTCTTCGAGCATGATGGTGACTTTGACGCCGTTCGGCGTTCCGAGCGAATAGAGCTGCAGCGGATGTTTGCCGACGGGCAGGACCTTGTCATGCGTCGGGCCGGCGATCGGGCGGTTGATATTGGCGAACGCGCCGCCATTGCCCTGTTCCCAGGTCCAGACCTTGTCGGGTTCGTAGCCGACCGGAAAATTGTCGGCGGGAGATTTGTCAGTCATAAAAAATCTATCCTTGTTCTCGAAGCGGCGCATCAATGCGTCATGGGTGAAAGCGACGGTGAGGATATAGGAAGGCCCCTGGCGGATTTCCTCGGGCTTAAAGCGGAATCGTGTCGTGTTTCTTCCAATGCGTCGTCACCTGCTTGTTGCGCAAAGAGGCGAAGGCGCGGGCGATGCGGCGGCGGGAGGAATGCGGCATTATCACTTCGTCGATGAAGCCGCGTTCGGCCGCGACGAACGGGGTGGCGAAACGCTCCTCGTATTCCCTGGTGCGCGCGGCGATCTTTTCCGGGTCGCCAAGTTCCGAACGGTAGATGATTTCGGTAGCGCCTTTGGCGCCCATTACGGCGATTTCGGCCGTCGGCCAAGCGTAGTTGAAATCGGCGCCGATATGTTTGGACGCCATCACATCATAGGCACCGCCATAGGCCTTGCGGGTGATCAGCGTCACCATCGGCACGGTCGCTTCCGAATAGGCGAACAGCAGTTTTGCGCCATGCTTGATGACGCCACCATATTCCTGCGCGACGCCCGGCAGGAAGCCCGGCACATCGACCAGGGTCAGGATCGGGATGGAGAAGGCATCGCAGAAACGCACGAAACGGGCCGCCTTGCGGGATGAATCGATATCGAGGCAACCGGCCAGCACCATCGGCTGATTTGCGACGACACCGACCGTCTGGCCTTCGAGGCGGATGAAGCCGGTGATGATGTTCTTCGCAAAAGCCTCCTGGATCTCGAAGAAATCGCCCTCGTCGGCGATCGCGTAGATCAGCTCCTTCATGTCGTAGGGCTTGGTCGCGCTGTCGGGAATCAGGCTGTCGAGGCGGTTTTCGAGCCGGGCCGGATCGTCGTGGAAAGGCCTCGTTGGCATTTTCTCGCGATTGTTGAGCGGCAGGAAATCGAAAAGCTGGCGGACGGCTTCCAGCGCCTCGATATCGTTTTCGAAGGCCGCGTCTGCGACGGAGGATTTCTGGGTGTGGGTGCGGGCGCCGCCGAGCTCTTCAGCGGTGACGATCTCATTGGTCACCGTCTTCACCACATCCGGGCCGGTGACGAACATGTATGATGAATCGCGCACCATGAAGATGAAGTCGGTCATCGCCGGAGAGTAGACCGCGCCGCCGGCGCAGGGACCCATGATGACGGAAATCTGCGGAATGACGCCGGAGGCTTCCGCGTTGCGGCGGAAGACTTCGGCGTAACCGGCGAGCGAGGCGACACCTTCCTGGATACGGGCGCCGCCGGAATCGTTCAGCCCGATCACCGGCGCACCGACGCGTACCGCCATATCCATGATCTTGCAGATTTTTTGCGCATGGGTTTCGGAGAGAGAGCCGCCGAGAACGGTAAAATCCTGGGAGAACACATAGACCTGACGGCCGTTGATCGTGCCCCAGCCGGTCACAACGCCATCGCCGGCGACCTTCTGTTCGGCCATGCCGAAATCCACCGCGCGGTGGGTGACATACATGTCGAATTCTTCGAACGACCCTTCGTCGAGCAGCACTTCAATGCGCTCTCGCGCGGTCAGCTTGCCCTTGGCATGCTGCGCTTCGATACGCTTCTCGCCCCCGCCAAGCCTCGCTTCGGCCCGCCGTCTTTCGACCTCACCCAGAACTGCGCGCATGATCACTCCCGGTATTCGCTAGGGCATTATGTAGCGCCTTGTCGTTCCGGAGGGAACTGCCGGCGCCTAGACCAATGGCCAATCCGCTCCGTTCAGTAGCGAAGCTCCGGATGGCGATTGACGTCCTTGTAGAGAAGGTAGCGGAAACGGCCCGGACCACCGGCATAACAGGCCTGCGGGCAATAGGAACGCAGCCACATGTAATCGCCGGCCTCGACCTCCACCCAGTCCTGGTTCAGCCGATAGACCGCCTTACCTTCCAGCACATAGAGTCCGTGCTCCATGATATGGGTTTCCATGAAGGGGATGATGGCGCCCGGCTCGAAAGTGACGATGTTGATATGCATGTCGTAACGCACGTCTGCCGGGTCGATGAAACGCGTCGTCGCCCATTTGCCTTCGGTATCCGGCATGGCGTTGAGTTCGCATTCATCCTCATGGGTGAAGACCGGCGGTGGCGGCTCCAGCCCGTCGACGACCTTGAAAGCCTTGCGGATCCAGTGAAAACGGACGGCTGCGGCACTGTCGTTCGTCAGCGTCCATTTCGAGCCGGCCGGAAGATAGGCAAAGGAACCGGCGCGCAACGCATGCGGCTTGCCATCCAGGGTGATCGTCATATCGCCGTCGACGACGAAAATGCCGGCCTCGGCGCAAGCGTCCGGCTCCGGCCGCTCGCTGCCGCCGCCGGGAAGCACTTCCATGATGTATTGCGCAAATGTCTCTGCGAAACCACTCAGGGGACGGGAGATGATCCAGGCGCGCGTCGCATTCCAGTGCGGCAGGACGCTGGTGACGATATCGCTCATGACCGTCTTCGGGATCACCGCATAGGCAGTGGTAAAAACAGCCTTGCTGGAAAGGGTCTGCGTCTGCGGCGGCAGGCCGCCCACGCTGGAAAAATAATTGCTCGTCGCCATGCTCACGTCTTCCCGGATATATTCGGATTACCTGCTTAAGCCCCGCTTTCAGGTTCGGCAAGCCGGGAGTGTCACGCGCGGTACAGGGCCGCCTCGCAGGGCTGAATTTCGATCAGAAGCAGGGAATTTGCCGGTTCAGCCGCTTTGAACACGCCGGTCTCGCCTTGCTCCAGCAGCACGGCATTACGATCGGAAAGTTCCTCAGGGCCGCATTGCCATTGCCCCGCCACAAAGACGACAGTCACCACGCTGGCGGCGATTATCGAGACTTCGTTTTCGATGGATAGCCGGCTGACCTTGTGCGTGAACCGCCCGCGCCGCGTCATGACGTTGAGATCGACGACGGTATCTTCAAGCAGCCGTGCCGAAGTTGCCACATCTGCCGCAAACGCATGAGGCAGCGTCTCCTGACGCAGGATTGCTGGCTCCTGCCCGGCAACTAAAAGCTCGATGCCTTCTCCGCTCAGGATCGACAGCGTACGATCGATCTCTTGGAAAATCGAGAATGGTCCATCTTCCGCAACCGTCGCCATGCTGATGCGCCAATCGAAGTGAGCGACCGACGCGCCGGGCGGAAAGACGGCAATCTCTACCGTCTCTCCCTTGCCGTTCTTCCACGGCATGCGTTTGTAATCGGCGGTGCGAAGAATTTTCATTTTTTCAGCTCCGCATGGTCCTTGTCGGAAAACCGGAGGCCACTTTTCCGGGCCATGCGGGATCAATTGCCGAGAATTCCGGGAAGGCGCAGGCCTTTTTCCCTCGCGCAGTCGAGCGCGATATCGTAACCCGCATCCGCATGGCGCATGACGCCGGTCGCCGGATCGTTCCAGAGGACACGTTCCAGACGGCGATCGGCATCTTTCGAACCATCGCAGCAAATGACCATGCCGGAATGCTGCGAAAAGCCCATGCCGACACCGCCGCCGTGATGCAGCGACACCCAGGTGGCGCCCGACGCAGTGTTAAGAAGCGCATTGAGAAGCGGCCAGTCAGAAACGGCATCCGAGCCGTCCTTCATCGCTTCCGTCTCACGGTTCGGCGAGGCAACGGAGCCGGAATCGAGATGATCGCGTCCGATGACGATCGGGGCGGAAAGCTCGCCGTTGCGGACCATTTCGTTGAAGGCGAGGCCGAGCTTGTGGCGATCGCCAAGACCGACCCAGCAGATGCGCGCCGGCAGGCCCTGAAAGGAGATGCGCTCCTTGGCCATGTCCAGCCAGTTGTGCAGATGCTTGTTGTCCGGCAACAACTCCTTCACCTTGGCGTCGGTCTTGTAGATGTCTTCCGGATTGCCGGAGAGTGCGGCCCAGCGGAACGGGCCGATGCCGCGGCAGAAGAGCGGGCGGATATAGGCCGGCACGAAACCCGGAAAGGCGAAGGCGTTTTCCAAGCCCTCGTCCTTGGCAACCTGGCGGATGTTATTGCCGTAATCGAGCGTCGGCACGCCGGCATCCCAGAAGGCAACCATGGCTTCGACATGCGCCTTCATCGAGGCGCGAGCGGCGACTTCCACCGACTTCGGATCGCTTTCCCGCTTCGCCCTGGCTTCCTCGACCGTCCAGCCGACCGGAAGGTAACCGTTGCGCGGATCATGCGCCGAGGTCTGGTCGGTGACGATATCCGGGCACGGACCGCCGGCCTTCATACGCTTGACGAGTGCCGGGAAGATTTCAGCCGCATTTCCGAGCAGGCCAACGGACTTGGCTTCACCTTCCTTGGTCCACTGGTCGATCATCGCCAGCGCCTCGTCCAGCGTCTTCGCCTTGGCGTCGACATAACGGGTGCGCAGGCGGAAATCGATGCGTGTCTCGTCGCATTCGACGGCCAGGCAGCAGGCGCCGGCCATGACGGCTGCGAGCGGTTGCGCGCCGCCCATGCCGCCGAGCCCGCCGGTCAGGATCCACTTGCCCTTGAGATTGCCGTCATAATGCTGGCGACCGGCTTCCACGAAGGTTTCGTACGTGCCCTGCACGATGCCCTGGGTGCCGATATAGATCCACGAACCGGCGGTCATCTGGCCGTACATGGCCAGCCCCTTCTTATCCAGCTCGTTGAAATGGTCCCAGGTCGCCCAATGCGGCACGAGATTGGAGTTGGCGATCAGCACCCGCGGCGCATCCTTGTGGGTGCGGAACACGCCGACCGGCTTGCCGGACTGAACCAGCAGGGTTTCCTCTTCCGTCAAAGTCTTCAGCGCGGCGGTGATGCGGTCGAAATCCTCCCAGGTACGGGCGGCGCGACCGATGCCGCCATAAACCACCAGTTCATGCGGGTTTTCCGCCACGTCCGGATCGAGATTGTTCATCAGCATCCGAAGCGGAGCTTCGGTCATCCAGCTTTTGGCATTGAGCTCGTTGCCGCGCGGGGCGCGGATTTCGCGAATGTTGTGACGCGGATTGGTCATCCTGTTTACCCTCTGATTTATGTTTGCGATACGGCCAGGCTCAGGCTTCCAGAACCGGCAGGATGCCGGCCGAGATGGAAGCAGCAAACGCACCGGATGCGACGAGTTCGGCAGCAGCCTTCAGGTCCGGCGCCATATAGCGATCGTCTTCCAGCGAAGGCACGGCCGACCGCAGTACGCCGATCGCCTTCTGGAGTTCCGGGCTGGTCTTCAGCGGGCCGCGCAGCTCGACACCCTGCACTGCCGCGAGCGCCTCGATGCCGAGAATGCCGAACAGGTTTTCGGTCATGGCAAGAAGCCGGCGCGCGCCGTGGCAGGCCATCGAAACGTGATCTTCCTGATTGGCGGAGGTCGGGGTCGAATCCACCGATGCCGGATGCGACATCTGCTTGTTCTCGCTCATCAGGGCGGCAGACGTGACTTCGGCGATCATCAGGCCGGAATTCAACCCCGGCTTCTTGGAAAGGAATGCCGGCAGACCATAGGAAAGTACCGGATCGACGAGCAGCGCAACGCGCCGCTGGGCTATTGCGCCGATTTCGCAGATGGCAAGCGCCGTCTGGTCTGCGGTAAAGGCCACCGGTTCGGCATGGAAATTGCCGCCGGAAACGACCTCATTGTCGGAGAGTACCAGCGGATTATCGGTCACCGCATTCGCCTCGATCTCCAGCGTGCGGGCGACCTGGCGCAGCAGATCCAGGCAGGCGCCATCGACCTGCGGCTGGCATCGGATGCAATAAGGGTCCTGCACCCGCTCATCGCCCTCGATATGGCTTTCACGGATCTCGGAGCCAGCAAGCAGGGTGCGCAGTGCCGCACCCGCATCGATCTGGCCCTTATGGCCGCGCAACGTATGGATATCCGGATGGAAAGGAGCGGATGAACCCATGGCTGCATCGGTGGACAACGCACCTGTAACCAGCGCCGTCTGGGCCGCACGATGCGCACGGAACAGGCCGGCGAGTGCTAGGGCCGTCGAGGTCTGGGTGCCGTTGATCAGCGCCAAACCTTCCTTGGCAGCCAGCACGACCGGTTCCAGTCCAGCTTTGGCAAGCGCATCCCTGGCCGACATCATCCGCCCTTCAAGGAACGCCTCGCCCTCACCCATCATCACGGCTGCCATATGGGCAAGCGGCGCCAGATCGCCGGATGCGCCGACTGATCCTTTTTCCGGGATGACCGGGACGACGCCTTTTTTCAGCATGCCCTCGATCAGCCGCACCAAATCCAGCCGCACGCCTGAAGCACCGCGGCCGAGCGAAATGAGCTTCAGCGCCATGATCAGGCGCACGACATTTTCGGGCAGCGGGCTGCCGATGCCGCAGCAATGAGAAAGGATCAGATTGCGCTGCAGCTTTGCCAGATCGGCGCTGTCGATCTTGATCGATGCGAGTTTTCCGAAGCCGGTATTGATGCCGTAAACCGGTGCGTTGCCGGCGGCGATCTCGGCGATGCGGGCGGCACCCTTGGCAATCGCCGCATCGAAGGACGGATCAAGGCGCGCTGCGCCGCCATTCCAGTAAAGATCGGCCAGATCGGCGAGTGGGACCTTGCTGGGATGAAGGATGATCGTCATGCGGATACCTGCTGGCCTTTCGAAATTTGTCCTTTGAACACACGGGAATGCAGCGGGTTGAAACCTATGCGGTAAACAAGTTCCGCCGGCCGCTCGACATCCCAGATGGCGAAATCGGCCGACTTGCCGACTTCGAGCGTGCCCGTCTCGCCGAGCAGACCGAGCGCACGTGCAGCCTCCCGCGTCGCGCCGGACAGGCATTCCTCGACCGTCAGGCGGAACAGCGTCGCGGCCATATTCATGGCAAGCAGCATCGAGGTGAGCGGCGAGGTGCCGGGATTGCAATCCGTTGCCACCGCGATCGGCACGCCCGCATCGCGCAACAACTGGACCGGCGGCTTCCGCGTTTCGTTGATGGCGTAGAAAGCGCCCGGCAGCAGAACCGCTACGGTCTCGGAAGCAGCCATGGCCGTAGCACCATCTGCATCCAGATATTCGAGATGATCGGCCGACATAGCGCCATATCTCGCCGCCATCCTGGCGCCGCCGAGATTGGAGAGCTGTTCGGCATGAAGTTTTACCGGAATGCCCAGCGCTCTGGCCCGGTCGAAGACGCGGCGCATCTCCTCGACGGAAAAGGCTATACCTTCACAAAAACCATCGACCGCATCCACCAGACCTTCGGCATGGGCACGATCCAGCCCCGGCAATACGATGTCGGAAATATAGTCGCCGTTCCGGCCTTTGTATTCGACAGGCGTTGCATGGGCGGCGAGATAGGATGTGACGATGCGGACGGAACGCAGGCTTTGGAGCAGCCGCGCGGCGCGCAGCATATTCAACTCGCCTTCGATGGAGAGACCATAGCCGGATTTGATCTCCACGGTCGAAACACCTTCGGCAAGCAGCGTATCGAGGCGGGGCAGCGCGGCCTTCGCAAGCTCCTCGACCGACAGCGCATTGGTCGCCTTCACGGAGGAGACGATACCGCCGCCAGCACGGGCAACTTCCTCATAGGTCGCACCCGCCAACCGCATCTCGAATTCCATGGCACGATCGCCACCGAACACGAGGTGGGTGTGGCAATCGATGAGGGCAGGGGTCAGAAGGCGACGGCCGCAATCGACCTGTTCGGCCGCCTGAAGCGCGGCAGGAAGAGCACATCTTGGCCCGACGAAAACGATACGGCCGGATTGGACGGCGATTGCGGCATCCTCGACAGGCACAAAACCTTCGGTCGGAGCGAGGGTCAGAATGCGCGCATTCACCCAAACCGTGGCGCGATCGGCCCCAGGGGCCTTTGCAGTTTCATCGCCGCTCGTCAGCATGATGTCTTTCCTCCCGGCGATAACATGTATATACATAATATTGCGGTGACAAGCGATTTTCTATGCACGCTTCGCAACCGGGCTCGGGAGAAAACGATGGCTACGACTTTGCTGCATGCTGAAACGGCCCTGTTGGCGGGCGGATGGAGCCGGAATGTCCGGCTGATGCTCATCGACGGAAAAATTGCGGCAATCGATACGGATGTTCCGCCTCGGCCGGAAGACGAGACCCATCGGGTCTTCTTACCGGCCATGCCGAACCTGCACAGCCATGCATTCCAGCGGGCGATGGCTGGCCTTGCGGAAGTCCGCGGCCCGGCCGACGACAGTTTCTGGAGTTGGCGCGCTGTCATGTATCGTTTTGCATTGTCGATGACCCCGGATCATGTCGAAGCCATCGCCGCGCAGCTTTATATGGAGATGCTCGAAGCTGGTTTTACGCGCGTCGGCGAGTTTCATTACCTGCATCACGACAAGGATGGCGGGGCCTACGGAAATATAGCCGAAATGGCCGAACGGATCGGTGCGGCAAGTGCCGAGACCGGGATCAATCTCACGCTTTTGCCCGTTTTCTACGCCCATTCCGGCTTTGGCGGCGCTTCACCTCTGGACGGCCAAAGGCGCTTCATCAACTCACCGAAGAGTTTTGCGCGTTTGCTGGAAGGTTGCCGGAACGTCACGTCGAAACTGCCGGGGGCCGAGCTTGGCATCGCACCGCATAGCCTCCGCGCCGTGACCCAAGAGGAGCTCGACGAGGTTATTTCACTGGCCGGCAGCAACACCCCCATCCACATTCATGTCGCCGAACAGGTGAAGGAAGTACAGGACAGCATCGCCTGGTCCGGCGCCCGGCCGATCGAATGGTTGCTAGCAAATGCTCCGGTGGACAAGCGCTGGTGCCTGATCCACGCCACGCATATGACGACGGAAGAGGCTCACGGCATGGCGCGCACCGGCGCGATTGCCGGCCTTTGCCCGATTACCGAAGCCAATCTCGGCGACGGCATCTTCTCCGCCCCGGAATTCCTGGCCGCCGGCGGCTGCTTCGGTATCGGTTCCGATTCCAACGTATTGATTTCGCTTCCGGAGGAATTGAGAACGCTTGAATATTCCCAGCGTCTTTCCCGGCACAGTCGCAATGTCATCGCCGATAGCGGGCAATCCACAGGGCGCAGGCTGTTCGATGAAGCGCTAAAAGGCGGGAACGCCGCCCTAGGGAGCACCCGCGGTCTTGATGTCGGCAACGCGGCGGATATCGTTTCACTCGATGTGAGCAAGATGAGCCATGTATCTGGCGATGCACTTCTCGACAGCTGGATATTTGCCGGCGCAGCGTCTGTCGACAGCGTCTGGGTTGCCGGCAGTAAGCAGGTGGAGAATGGTCGTCATCAACGCCGCAGGGAAATCGAGAAGCGTTTCAAGTCGGTCATGGTCGATCTGTTGGCTGGATGAACCTGAAGTCAGGGAGTTCGCGTCAGGCCTAATCCGGCGCTGCGCCAGGATCGCCAATACAGCCAGCGCCCCCGCAGATTTCATTTCGGCCCGGTGACGAAGCATATTACATGGTTTGATATACAAATATTTGAAAGCGGATACGCGTGTCAGACCGCCGAGATACCCTTACACTTCACCAGCGCATTTTGAACGATATCGAAGGCCGAATTCGCTCCGGCGAATGGCCACCCGGTTACCACCTACCGTTCGAAATGGATCTTGCTGCACAATATGGCTGCTCGCGAATGACGGTGAACAAGGTCATGACACAGCTGTCTCAGGCTGGATTGATCGAGAGGCGCAAGAAGTCCGGTACATTCGTCTCTTACCCCCGCTCACAATCCGCGGTTCTGGAAATCCGGGATATTCGGGAAGAAGTCGAGAGCCTCGGTCTGGCTTATGACTATCGCCTCATTTCGCGTGCTTTACGCCCTCGTACAGCCGCGGATTTGGGTCTTGGTTTCCCTTCCCATACCGAAAAGGTATTAGCGCTGAGCTGCGTCCATTACAGCGGCGGCATGGCGCTCTGTTACGAAGAACGCTTGATCGACGTTTCTGTGGTGCCTTCCGCCGTGGATATGTCGTTTGTTAGCGTGCCGCCTGGCCGCTGGTTGCTGGACGAGATTTCCTGGAGCGCGGGCGAGCACCGGATAGGCGCCGTCGGCGCGTCGGACTTGGTAAGCCATAATCTCGACATCGGTTTTGGCAGCGCGTGTTTGTTCGTCGAGCGTCGGACGTGGCATTTGGGCTCGCTTGTGACGCATGTTGTTTTGACCTATCCGAGTGATCGCCATAGCGTCATTGCCTCGTTCGGTCATTGATGTTGCCTTAAGCTCAGTTCTTTTGTGCCTGCGTACGAGGACTGCATTTATGGCCTCGAGCGGCTTGATGCGTTGAGATCGTGCGTCTTTTTCACATTTTCTGGAGGTTTTGGGAGGAATCCGGCAGGCGCCCGACATGCGCTTTGTTTGTAGTGCGATTTATTGTTTTGGGGATTGGCTATGCCTTTTTTGCGTGGGCCTTCTGAGGGATTAAATCCTCACCGCGTGGGCCAACAAAAAAGCCGCCTTGGCGGCGGCATTTTTGTTTGGTTGCGGGGGCAGGATTTGAACCTGCGGCCTTCAGGTTATGAGCCTGACGAGCTACCGGGCTGCTCCACCCCGCGCCAAGCGTAAATCCGTTTGGGATTTATCGCGGTGATGTAAGCGCTTTG
>NZ_JAHYCB010000033.1 GCF_019430945.1 Neorhizobium populisoli
CGGAGCGGCGATCAGAAGACGACGAAGAACTTGTCAGCGGCAATCAGCATGATAACTTGATCCCGACCGCGACCTAAGAATCTCATCCAGATTGTCGCCCGCGTCTCATCCTGATTGCCGCGCTATATCCTAAATCCCTAGAAGGAGTGAATCAGAACTTCGCACTGACAGCAACACCGCCTTTTTCAACGGTATCGGCGCAAAGCGGTCGAGCCCGATGATGGGGCGGTGGGGTGTGTTTTCGGCTCAAAGCGACAAGCTCAAAGCTCACGTGTATATGTCGTTGCACATATGGAGATAAGATATGCCTCATCTGACCGAAGAACCATGGGACGCTCATAGCATTACGGCTGCATCAAATTTCGCCTTGCGTTGTGCGGCGATCTCAACTCAAGACGGCCATCCTGGAAACCCGCTACGCCACATCATAGTCTCGCTGATGACCGAACTGTGGGACCGCAACTTCAGCCAGACCGAAATCAGAGGTGCATTTGAAGAAGCTATCAGCGATCTGCCCCGCTACGCGCAAGGACAAGAGCGGCGAAGCGAGACCACGACAGTGCCATTCACACATTTCTAGTCTAGCCAAATGAACGCAATTTAGCGTGAGGCAGAAGCGAGTTTTGGCAGCGGGGTATGCTGTAGGCATTATCGGCGTATCCCGCCCTACTTCAGAAGCTGCAACAACAGAAGGGGCGAGCTCAAAAGCCCACCAATCACTAGCCCGCAGAAGCCCAAAGCAATGGCTCCAATCACGCCGTAACTTTCCCAGCCCTGGACTGCGCCCACCGCGGCGCTCGCAAAGAGTATACTCATAGTCCAGATTATTTTCATCATAGGTAGCAATTTGCCGAGCATCGTTTCCCGTTCGGTCGCCGCACAGTCCAGGGCGTCACGATAGCAGCCGGTTCGAGAAGTTCATAGCTAGCCCCCAGCCGGACGGCATCACGGCGCGATCTGACGCGATGTGAGGCGTGGGCATGAAGGCGTCCGGTTTAGTGGGCAGGGCAGTCTTCAGTAAACTGTGGCGAGTAGTCCTGCAATCACCGCAGATGGCGCTTCAGAGACATAACGGCAGTCGGCCCGAAGCGGTCATTGTTGGCCGAATGCGAAAAAGCAGGTTCGAACCCTCATAGTGGCCATTGACGCTCTGTGATCAAGCGTACAGAAAGTTCCCCGCTAACGTGAGGGATGACAAGGCGTTATCATGCGTATTGGCATTGGGAAGCCGTGCCGATTTGCACCCTAACCTACCCATCGCACTGTTATAATGGCAAGCAGCGCTTATGTCTCAGCGCCACATACGGAATAGCAGCAGCATGAAAACCAAACCTCCCGTCATGAGTGTTGAATTGAAAGCAGCCCTCAATGCTGTTGGCGAAAAGCTCTATAACGGCAAGGCGCTGCAGGGTGAGGTGGAGACAGTCATTAGCCTGTTGGATGACCTGTCCCCGCTCAGCGTCACTCTTGTGTCAGGGGCCATTCGCAACGAGGCAAACTTGTTCGGTGCGGTCAAAACCCAGCCCTTCTGGAAAAGCCTCATAACACCTCTCAGCCACCGCGACCAGCTGCACAACACACCGGGGTTGGAGCTGCTGTTCCTGTTTCATGGCAATGGCCAGTTGCGTGAACTGGCGCTGGAGAAGATCACGCAAGGGCTTGTCTCGCCCTTCTGGGTGGCAGCCGTGCTGTTTCGCATGAATGACTGGGCCGTGCAGGTGCGCAAAAGCGCCAACCGCTGCGTGGAGCGCGTGCTGCCCGTCACGCCACCACACGTGCTGGCAAAGGTCACGCTCACGCTGTTTCCCCGTCAAGACGAGTGGGGCCGCTGGAATGACGCCGGGCAAACGCTTGCCAGAAGCCTGATGACGAGACCGGATATCAGCGCGGAATTTGCAACGCTCCTGATGCCCAATACCGCCGGGCCAGTGCCAACCGCCTTCCGGCTTGGGCTGAGAACCCCGTGGCTGGATACGTATCTAAGTGACATCGCCAGCCACGCCACAAACCCCATCGTTCGCGCCATTGCCGTGGAAACCCTGCTGGAAGGCACGGCTCGATGGCGCTCCGGTTATGAGCGCAAGTGGCTGGACAAACGCTACAACATTACCCAACTCGTTCCAGTCTACACCAGCCGAGCCCTCGATATTGCCCCACAGCCGGAACTGATTGCCAGCATGGCAATAACAGACCGCTCCGCCTTCGTGCGTCGCACAGTCCTGCAATGCGCCGACCGCCGCACAATTCCCGCAGAACTTTCACGCACCTGCGCACAACACCTAACCAACGACCCCGACAAATCAGTGAAAGACCTCGCAGCGTTCATTCTGCGCAAGGGGTGAGTATGGCGCGAAGCGGCCCAAAGGAGACATTCCAGCCGATGGACTAAGCAGTCCTTCAGTCAGATATTGCCGAACACGCAATTACGATTCAGATGTAGTCGATGAATTGACCGCGCTCGATAGAGCCGAAAACACGGAAACCGTCGGCTGTCTCCTCGCCCGGCACATGGATTTTCTTCAGTGCATATTGAACGAGTTCACGTTGTTGGGATGTGGCCACGTGGACGTCGACATAGATGATGTCTTCATATCCACCGTCGCGGAAGTGATAGAACCATTCTCCATCAGGGCCGTAACTGTGGCCATTCGTTACTAGTGTACTCCACGTCGGGCTCGGATCGAGCGCATACATTGCCAAGCGGACCTCGTCCCACTTGGTATTATTCATAACCGAGTTGAGCATACCGCTATCTTTCACAGCCGACCGATCTTTAAGCGCGACCATATGAAAAAACTGCTGGGTTCTACAAGATGGAATAACGCTGTAGGCGCAAAGCGGCGGAGCGCGCATTTAGGGCTGTGGGTACTGTGCAAGAAAATCCTCGGGACTGATCGTCTCCATTTCGAACAGCCTGTCGGCGAACTGAATGACCAGATCGAAGACGTCCCCTCTTCCACTTCTCGATTCGATGTCGAAGTGACTGGCTGACGCCTTCTTCCCAAGAACCATCTCAGAAAGAAACACTGCCAAGTCTTCTATGGGGAGAACTGATCCGTCCCATCCAGCCGCTTTAAACCGGCTTGACCGCGATGCCAGATAGCTCCACAGCGAAGACATCTTGCATCTCCTGGTGAAGATGCCTCTGGGAACAGCCTATCGTGCTCCGGACGTGTCGCCCGCCGACCACCTTCAATTTTTGAAATTTCACTACGTGCTGACCTGACGACACGACCCAGACGTTCATTCGGAACGCACTGCCGGAGCTTGTTTTTTCTACTGCCGCAACTCGCATTGGATTCTTCCCGAAAAGTCGGGGCTGACGACGTGCGGCCTGGTGTGTATGTCCCGGCCGTTGCTGGTGCGCCGGCGGATCTGATATGGACGCGTCCGACGACCCACAGCTCGAGGACGGCGCCAATTAGTGCGGTGGGGCTTCCCGTCGCGACCGATGGGTTAGCCACCTTGGCAGTGGATGACAGGTCGAGCGATACTTATGATCCACACGATCTGTAGGACATTCCAAATGCGACGGAACACAGCTTGTTCCATCAGCAAACAGTCCCCTCCATGTAACAATCTCGCATAAAGAGTTTTGTGCGTGTGATATCGGGTTAAGAGGAGTGAAACAGGAACCGTTTATATCAGCTAAGCCGCAGCATATAGGGGGCAAACATAAATGATGGAGATGCTAAGGCTAGTGGCCGCGGCTATGTTCGCGGTCGCGGTTATCCTGCTTTTTTCTACTCCCCTATATACCGTTCTTGTTTATGGGGCTGTGTATGTCAGGCGGCATGGATGGCAAACATATGAACAGGCACCGTTTCATTACGTTGCGCATATTGCGATTTCCGTTCTCTTACTTGGGGTGATATCGTTGATCACCTGCCTTTACGTATGGTCAGCGCGTAGGAGTCGAAATAGTCATCGCAATCAGAACAACCGATAAGTGTCGAGCTTATCTAGACAGGGTGCAGACTTAGCGATCGCTACGACAGATATCGCACAAAGGAATAACCTGGATCGATGGACAGCAAATAGCAGAAGGCCTCCGCATCGACGAATTGCTGCCTAAATTCGGTGGTGCACCAGGTGCGGTCTGCAATGGTGGGAAAACTGTCACTATGATTGAATGCCGGAGGCTTGGAAGTATGACTGGAAGGTTTACGGGAGGGCCGCATCCTTGAGGGTCACGACTTATCACATACCCCTCCTATAGTTCGCCAGCTTTGCGTCGGCAGCCAATATTACTCCCAGAAAAAATGTCGGTAACATTATAATAAAAAACTGGCCACTCATCGTTAATTTCTCGATCTGCAGAAATATTCCGCAGTCTTTTCGTGAGGTTATGAACATTTCGTAAAAGATGATAAGAAACGCAATACATGCAACGGATATGAGTTCGACTATCATTTTATCAGCGAAGCTCCGACTGGCGGAAAATAGTGATGCCATCATATATAGCACTATTACGAGAATGGACGTACCAGTAGAAACTCCCATAGTCGTGCACGATTTCAGCGATATTACATATAGTACATTACTAGGATCGCATTTATAAATGAAATCATTAAAGAGTACGCAGTTCAATATGATACTGAATAATGACAAACCCATAAAGTGCTTAGTCATGGGCTTCAACTTTCTGCAAATCCAATAAAGCCGCGTCCGAGATAGCATTTCCCGTTGAGCCACTCCCGTAGCGCCGTTAAGGTAACGCGTTGCCGCAGACTACCATGATCGGCAACTTTATGAACTGCCTTTCCTTATCCAATTGTAGCTGTGAGCTGAACAACCCATTCGGTCGAGGCTTTTTATCATGACAAAGCGATTTAAAAGAGACGCTGGCGGAGTTGCGGAAATCGACCGGCAGAAATTTGAATGGCGCATTTATCGTGAGCCGCAATGGTGCGACGACATGGAAGGGGCTTACATTTGTAGTTCGCCATGCAGATGGAAGCAGTTGTCGAATGGCCTATGCCAAGGGAGATGGCGTGCCTTACCGGCGGCGGCCCAAGATTTCGCCTGAAATGGTGAGGCACAGCGTGCTTTCCGCCATTGATGCAGGTTGGGACCCGATGTCGCGCGGCCGCTCAATCAATCTGACGGTCGAGGCTCATGCCTCCCATCTGACTAACAGCAAGACATAGGGAAATCCGATGGGTGCCAAGGATTGGCTAGAGTGCTTCCCCGTCTGACTGAATCGAACGGCTTTGCAAATCACTGGCGTTCTGATTCAAGCTATCTGCCGATGGAGGTCGGCAGATATGTCGAAAGCCCTTTCCGTTGATCTTCGCATACGCGTGCTTGCAGCCGTTGACGGCGACGCTTCACATAGGGACGCTGCCGAGCGTTTCGGCGTTAGTACGGCCAGCGTGGGCCGTTTGCGGTAATCTACAAATCCGGCTAGGAACCGTTCGCCCGGTCCGCTCAGTGGCGACCGTAGCTCCCACAAGATTGAAGCTCATGCCGATGTGATTATGGCCTGGCTCGGAGAGCACCGGGGACCCGTTTAGGGCATCCCGACCGAAGATACTCCGCCTCACTTTGGAAGTGCAGCGTTTCCTCCATGATGTCATCCAGCATCCGCCCTAGTGCATTGATCGCATCTTCTTCCTCTTCCGTGAACGCGCTATTCGGCCACACAATCAGACGCCCCTCATCCCATAAATCATAGAACTTCAAGAAGAATTCATTGTATTTGAATTCAATGAGCCCTTCGTTCCCCCGAGCGAGAACACCGATGGCTTCGATCATCCGATTTCGCAACCGCTGCTCAATTAGTCGGTGTGAGACATCCTCATCCATAACGAACTTCCATTGATACGTTCCGCGCATTGAGATCACTGGATTTGCCGGGTCTGCAATTGGCGCATTCTTGCCATGTCGTCGCGGCATCTTTCGGAAAGCCCAGTTGAGCTTGGTCATGTGTCAGGAAAACGCCGCTAACAATGCACGTTGGGGGGTCCGAAGACTACCATTCTCACAGATTGGTAAGAATCCACCAAGCGGTCGTGCAGGATGACTGCCAGCAACTTTGATGGATAAAAATGTCCACTCATCCGCAACGAATACTGAACTGAGCGATGGTAGATTTGGTCGACCAGCGAGGTTTGCCATGAGAACACCCCTCCTTCTTGCTATTCTCTTAGTTGTTGGCGGTTCCGCGACATCTATCGGAAGGGCATTTTTTCTACCGAGCGACGCATACGCGAAGCAAGAAAGATTGCTTACGGCCTACCGCGTCAACCCGGATGCAACTTTGAAGAGGATTAGTGCCGCCTATCTCGCCTGCGCAGACAGCAAGTATGCCGAAGGTCCAGCAGCCGATGATATACGGCACTTAGCGGCACTGCTCATGCTGGAGGCCATCAGCCAGAGGGTCGAGGATGTTGATGACGTCAGCGGCAAAAAGCGGGCACTTCAGCTTATGGTGACTCATCTTCCAGGCATTAAGGCAAAGCTACCTGTTAGTCGGGATGAGGACCAATTTCTCCTCTACCTACAAGCGCTTCGCAAGGATGGCGTACCTACTTGTGTGATCTCGTCTTCCGCATAGGCTGGCCCGTATTGCCCCAGTGGGCCGGTAGCAGACTTCAGCCGTATGTTCGCTCCCAGTAATTCCACGGCATTGGCTCGTCAACCCGGCTCTGCTTGTGGCCGTTGACGATGGCGGTGAGTATGCTGGTCAGATAGGCTAGTGGATCGACGGCATTGAGTTTGCACGTTTCGATGAGCGAGGCGATGGTCGCCCAGTTCTCGGCTCCTGCGTCATGCCCCGCAACGAGTGCGTTCTTGCGATTTAGGGCTATCGGCCGGATGGATCGCTCCACGCTGTCGTTGTCGATCTCGATGCGGCCGTCGGTCAAGAATAACTTCAGGCCATCCCAGTATTTCGCAATGTAGGCCAAAGCCTCGCCGAGTGGGGAGTTGGTCGCAACACGGGCACGGTGATGGACGAGCCACGTATGCATGTCGACGACGAATGACGCGAACCGTCCCTGTCGCCCGGCGAGGCGAGACGACGCAAAAAAATTATAACTTCGAGTTGCAATTTCGACGCGTACGGATATCGTGTCCCAGGATGCGTGACTACTGCCGCAGGTAAAGCGGCACGACGCCAATGCTTTGTTGGACTAATATTTTTCAGTGTTTTATAATGGGAGAATATAGTGCTAGGGTTTGGACGGGTCAGTAGATTAACGCACAATTTTATAACTATCAGCTTAGCGTCTTATTTGTACTGCTCGATAGCTAATGCCGGTGTGAATGATCAGTGTCCTTTTTTTCGAAACTCCGGACCTTTGATCCATGGATTGCTGAAGCGAACTAAAGAACCGCCGGTTCCAATAGTTGTGCCAAGAAAATATCTGGGTGCTCCGCCCTATCCTGAGGACGGAGAGCTTGGTCGAGAGGGAACGCTGCGCTTATACGCAGATCGCAAGACCGCCGCGCCCTACGCAATGGCAGATATGCGCGGAAAAATCAGAGCTGGGAACCAAGATTGGATAAGCATCTTGGTCTGGGAATACGCAAGCCTCGATGGGGTTGTCAGCGCCTCTATCAGGACCGCCTTCAACAATGAGAGCTACATCAACGATTTAGAGCCAGATCGTTTTGGACTCGTCTCTCGGAAATTCCCGAACAACAAAATATCAAGCATAGACGTATTGGAATCAAAATCGGACGATGCCGAAAACGTAATAATCTGCTCTCGCAAAAAAAGAGGCGATAATACATACCCGCAATGCTCTCACTATACATACTTTGAAGGCATTGGCGTTAGGTTTAATTACAGTCGAGACTATCTAGGCGACTGGAAATCAATGCGATCAACTACTCAAAGTCTCATTAATTGTATCACTCAGTTCAGAGGGGAATGACATGCCGAAAATGCTGACTGACTCCGACTTCGCACGTTTACAGGAACATGCTGACGCTGGTGACCGCATTGCCTACTATGAGCAATTGGCTGCCTGGGGTTATAGGTATCCCGAGCTTGCCCTGGGCGTGGTTAACAACGATACCACCGCCGGAAGCATCGCAAATATTTTCTTTCTCAAAAGCGCTGCTCTTGAACAGGTAGATATCGACAGCAGTACTTTAGCGACAATTGGCCTTGAGTTGATGCGGGCAGATCTTGCTGCGCGCCTGTCAGACGCTCCTCTTCATCCAGGCGAAGAACTTACCTACGACGTGGTCCAGATTTATCATGAGTCGGTGTTCAACAGTCACGGGGTGTCGGGAGACGCCTGGACACCTAATAAGGCTTTGAACTGGTTGACGACCACAGCTGAGAAGCAGGCTCTCTGGGATGATTTGCTTTCAGGGGGGCCAACAGATACTGCCGCCGCGATCCACGCCGCTCTTGTAAACGTGAGCGATCCGGAGGTTTCAAGTTATGAGTTGTTGATCGCAGATGTAGCAGCACAGTCGCTTTTAGCTGAATCTAATGATTACGGTAATTACGATCTGACCCTGGATACTGGTGGGCTTTTGATCGGTAACGATCCATCCGACGACCTGGAGTCTGGAACCGAGGCCGGCGACGTGATCATGGGTTTTGCTGGTGAAGACGAATTGCGGGGACATGATGGGGATGATCGTCTTTACGGAGGCTGGGATAACGATCTGCTGATCGGTGGTGCGGGGCACGATCGGCTCGACGGGGGCAGCGACGATGACAACATCTTCGCTGGAACCCGCGAAACTGACTCAGCCATACCGCTGGGGGTGAAAACGGTAGATCAGGACGATGATCTTATCTTCGGTGGTGATGGGGTGGATACGGTCTTCATAGCGGGGGGTGATGATATTGTTTCCCTGGGCGATGGAAATGACGTGATCCATATCACATCCCTTCCTCAAGATGGTCTGCTGACGCCTTCCGGAACCGCGGTGATATGGGGCGGGGCGGGAGCGGATGTCTTCGATTTTCAGACAGCCGCGCACGTTCTCCTGCTGGACGTAGGCGCCGACTTGAATGACTCTACGCTTGCGGCTTTGTCGACGGGAAAATTGTTCGACTACATGAATTCCCTTGCTGGCGAAAATCCGTACACGCACATCATTCTCAACCCGGATGCTTCCGATCGTTTTCAGCTGAACGGCTTAGATTTGACAAGCGGATCCTTGGACGAGACAACGGTCCCAACGATATCGACTGAATTCCTATGGGACGGAGACATGCTTCAGTCGAACGTCAGCGCGGTAACGGACACGTTAGTCAATACGATTACTCGCGAATTCGTCATGGAAGGCGACTCTGACGTTAAAATCAATATACGCGAGTCGGCACTCGGCAACTCCTTCAACATTCACGTGCAAAGTAATCCGTTACTCAATCTGACGATCGGCGGCTTTTACGATGGCGCCGGAGGGATTAGCGTAGTAGGGGATGGAATCGATTATGAAGAACACTCTCATCAGGAAACCCATAGCGTTGTGGTAACTGACTGGTTCACCTTCGACGTCGATGGCGAGGTCTTTTCTTTGCCCGTTGAATGGAATCGAACGGGTCTTCTTTCAAGCACTCCGGATGTGCCATTTCTCGGGACAGGCCTAAAGCCACAAAATTATGAGACTTCTTCGATTCCGACCACATCTCTCTTAAATTTTTTGGAAATTGTCGTCCCTGGCACGCCGAGTAATAACTTCTTTGCAGGAGGCAACGGTGGCGAGCGCTTCATGGGTGGCTTGGGCTCAGATTCTATTGACTACAGTACGTCAACATCTTCAGTAATGGTCGATCTGGTCAAGGGGACCGGCCATGGTGGCCTTGCCGCACACGACAGGTATAGGTCTATAGAGAACGTTATCGGTTCCGACTATGCGGACGTCATAACGCTAAGTAAGGACAATAACCAGATCACAGGTGGCGACGGTGACGACGTATTCCTTCTTGTCAGCGGGGGCATTGATACCATCGACGGCGGAAATGGTTTCGATATGACGTTGCTTTTAGCCAACGCAGCCGATTATCAGTGGAGTCAAGAATCAGATGGACGGTACACGGCCGCTGGTCCAGCAAGTTCGCAAACAACGTTTGATGGCGTGGAGCTCTTTGTTTTTGCAGACAACACTGTCTGGAGTATATCCGATGTCGCTTCGCATCTCGGCTTGATGGTATAGGTCGTGTTGCTAAAGTGTCTATTCAAATCAGGTATGGTCTGATTCAAGGCTGCTCTTTAGGAGGCGAAGATGGCGCGTGGAGACCGAACCGACGCGGAATGGCCTATCATGGAACCGCTTCTCCCCGCAGAGCGAGGGCGGCTCTCTTGGATCGTCGGAATTTCAAGTACCAAAACCGGAGGATCATCGACTCGTAGGTCGTCTACGAAATTCCGACAGTCGATCTCTTGTTCACAGCTCAGGTCTTCATTTTGTAGTTACCTCAACAGCTTCGACTCTTCCATGGTTTGAAAAGCTGTTCGCCGATGAGCGGATTGTATTTCTTGTTGCAGTCGAGAGCCTATCGGTTGTTGGTTTTCTTATCGCACAAGAATTTCCGACGCCGCCAGTATACGATCCCGGTGGGGCAACTGCTTTGATCGATGACTTCTGCGTTACTGCCAAAGACCGTTGCAGGATGCTGGGGCAGCATTATTACAGCATGCAAAATCAGAGTTGAATAGACGAGGATTTGCCCAAGTTATTGTCGTTGGTGCCAGACGGGATGCCGCAAAAACCACGTTTTTGAGTCAAGCCGACCTTTCACTAGCTTCTACATGGTCGACGGCGGCAGTGTAACAGGTCCAAGGTGTGCGGCACTCGTTAACTCCAAATGCCCTTGCGCAGGCTTCTATCGCCGACTGGCTGCTCTTCTGTCCCATAACTGACGATGTCGCGTGTTCGAACCGGCTCCTCGGCCGTCCTATGAGGCCTCTCCGTAAGCGGTGTTTTCAGGCCACAGCTTTTAGTTCGGGCTTTGCGGAGTAGGCCGTAAGCGTTGTTCCGGGCACACCGCCTTGACCAGGACGGGTTTGAAGGGTCGAGAGCCAGCCATGACGTGGATCGGAATTATGCGCCAAAACGAGCTGGCAGCCGATGTTACTTACGCAGCATGTGAAGGTCGAATCGAGCGATTTCCGTTTCCAGCACATCTAATTGCTCGCATGTTTCCGCGATAATTACATCGGTGCGGTCATAATTCCCAAGGATGCGCACCCCATATCCCTCAAGGTATATATCCATGAACCGAGCCTCGCGCAGACTGCGCCGCAGTATGCGTTGAAATTCGGAGCTTGCGGAAACTATGGGCCGAAGCACTCCTGAAAAGTTCACGATGGTGCCGGCGTTTCCGAGATGATTATAGAGCGCGAGAAATTTTCTCTCCCCGGCTAAATAATCCTGAAGTTGATTGGCCTTTAAGGCACTTTCATAGGTGAACAAATTTGTCGCCGTACATTCCGCTTCGGTCAGCCAGTGATCGAAAACAGAGACAAATGCAAAAGGTACGCCCAGACTGGCAATCTCCTGATCGCCAATATCGGGAAAGTGGTCCTAGTTCGGAATATTGACGGCCATAACGCTGCTCAGACAAGGTGGTCCAGAGCTACCTCTATGAGTTGTAAGCTGTCAATCGTCTGCGTCTCGGCGATAGAACCTTTGAGCACATATCACACCACCAAGATTCCACGGCAAGAGTTCTCCTAATCGGCTCTGCTTGTGGCCATTGACGATGGCGGTCAGGGTCCTGGCCAAATATGCATACGGATCGACGGCATTGAGCTTGCACGTCTCGATCAGCGAGGCGATGATCGCCCAGTTCTCCGCTCCAGCGTCATGTCCGGCGAAGAGCGCGTTCTTCCGATTGAGAGCAATTGGCCTGATGGTTCGTTCGCCGGAATTGTTGTCGATCTCGACGCGACCGTCGGTCAGGTAGACGCAGAGCCCATCCCAGTATTTGGCGACATAGGCAAGAGCTTCTCCGAGCGGCGACTTGCCCGCGACGCGGGCACGGTGATGCGTGAGCCAAGTCCGCATGTCGGCGATCAATGGCGCTGACCGTGCCTGTCTTCCGGCCATGCGAGCGGCGGCGTCGAGACCGCGCAGCTCAGCGTATGCCTGCGGCGAAGGCCGTCTTTCTTGACTTGTTGATTAGCTCTAAGTCCATGGCTTATGTCATGCGCTACAGTGATTTCCCCCATTGAGCTTTTGTCTGTCGACGATGTTGGTCGCCGGCGG
>NZ_JAHYCB010000034.1:0-8861 GCF_019430945.1 Neorhizobium populisoli
AGGAACTCGGCCTCGACCACTTCGAAGGCCGATCATGGCAAGGGCTACATCGGCATGCCCTGATGACGATGATCGCCTATGCCTTCCTCCAGCACCAGAGACTGCAGACTGCAAAGCGGGAAAAAAAAGAAGCGACAAATACGCAAAGGGCCGCCTGAGCCCACCTTGCCTACTATCCGTCGAGCCGTCATCAGCGCACTCGCCAGACCGATGACGACATTCCGATGTCCCCACTGCAAAGAGCAAATTAGAACCGCAGAATCGATTCTGCCAAAGTAGTGCTAATGAACAGGTCGGTTTAAGGGTGACGATCTTGTGTCTCCTCTGTCTCTCTCGATGTGAAGCCGAAGTGCGCAGACCAATAATGATGACGACCTCAGTGATCATAATTATTATGCTAAGGTTTTGCTGAATACCTGCGGTACAGGCTCGACATTTACGCTTGGCGAGATAATCTTCCCAGTGAACCGAACTGAAGGGTACCTCATGAAAAAGTTGTCGGTAGCGGCGTTTCCTTTGTGCGTTTTATTGACTGCGATGCCGTCACAGTCCGCCGACCTGATTGAAGGCTACAGGGACTCAAGCACTAGGGTGCGGACGACACATGTTACCCGCCTTGAGGAATGCATGCTTTTGCGGATTGACTATCGCTCGCCCTATCCTTCCCGGACGGATGTGGTGAATGTCTGCTATCCGCCTTTGGATATGACGCCGTCGGGTTCTCGGGGAAGCGGTGGAACATCTCAGACCAGTACGCAAAACTTCGCTGTACAATAGTCATGGATCTGCGGGTTGGATTGCAGGCCGCAATCGTACATCGCTCGATGTGAAATACGGCGATAACCTGCTCCTAGCTGACGACCAGCAGTAGCACTGTTGACTTGTCGCCCGCTCGTTGCGCGCTACTGGTTTATCGCAGGTGCGGATCGAGCCGCACTCGCTCCTCGGAACGTCCATTGTACAAGGATTGGCTAGTGTACATAGGATTGGCTAACCGTTCGCGAAGTCGTCGCAGACGAACATCTCGAAAAAGAAACGCCACCTTGAAGCATATCTCAAGCACCCCATGGGGCTCGATTGATTAACCTCAGGAAAGGCGCTGGTGCTCAAGCTTATCATTCACAACAACTGAAATAATCTCCAATTAAGCGAGCTCTTGCCCATCCCGACGCTGCTACGCAATAGTCTCTTGATCTTAACAGCGATGATCGACCCTAACTGTCAGTGCCAAAAGACTTATTCCTAATTCAATGTTGTTGCAATGGCCGCAATACCGTCATGTAATATTCACCCGGAGACTTGGCATATTTTAGGCCCTCAACCTTTCCTTTCGAGATATCGTCGAATTCTCGGACCTGTCCATTACTGAGAAATACGCGAAGAGAACGGTCTTCCTCTTGATAGTCGAAGCCATCGATAAGCCGGGATTGTAGCTCGATAAACGTCATGTCTTGCCCCATGAATTGTTGATCTGCGCCAAAAACTCTCCACATGATATCGGGCAATAATGCGGCATTGCAAACAATTTTTCGCGGCGCACCATGAGAGGCTTTTCTCGCCTCTCGTTCAACTCTAACGTATTCGCTGGTTTTTTTCCATCGGGCCAGACGACGGCGGCGAATCCATTTGCAAAATTTGCTTTCGCTGCTTTGCTTGCCGCTCATCCTGCAAGCGATACGCGTGCATCAGTATCCCGCAGTTTAATGCGACGATACCGAAGATAAAAGCTGCACTCCAAAGGATCCAGTCGCGGGTAAAATTTTTCATTTTTGACTATAGTGAGTGCGTGGGATCAATAAAAGGTGTCACCAAGTGCAGGAAGCACGACATACGCCGTATTTGCTCTCTGTCAGCTACGTGCAAATCAGAAATCTGCAAAGGCGGCTTGCTTTGTTGTCGTTAATTTATGGACCGGTTCGCGATTATCGACAGATTGTTTCCTAATGGCGGGTGCCGCTCAGCCGATCAAGCCCCTGCTCCCAATCCTCTGTTCCGATGCCTAGGGAGAGGAGCCTTTCACGAAGCATCGCAACGCGCCTACGCGCTTCTGCCAGTTGAGCGAGATATTCGGTCGATTGTTTTTCTGTTTCGGTTCCTTTGCGTTGCTTGATACTGAAACTGATGTCGCTTTCATCTGTCGCTCTGGCCATTTAAACACCCCTCACCCGGTGCCATCATGATTCCCGCAAGCCTATCGCCCCGATTTAGAGCTACAAGAAATAAAGCATTGTTTTGGTTCAGGGAAGCGTCATTTTCAAAATGCCGAAACTGAATTCGGCTGCGTGCCCTTCTCAGCAAAAGTCGTCAGCCGCATTCAAAGATCCTGTATCTTGGGTGCGATCGCCTGATCCGATCATTTCGCTAGAGCGAATCCGGCGATCAACGAACCAATCGTGATGCGACTGGGCGATGCGCAGCTGATTCAACATCCACAGCGAAGAGGTGGATGATGGCACGAGCATTGGACGATGACCTTCGATTGCGTTTGTTGAAAGCGTCTGCTTCTGGCCTGTCGGCACGACAGGCAGCTGCTCGGTTCGAGGTTGGCATTTCTACTGCGATCCGCTCGATCGCAAGAGCGAAGGACGGTGAGCCAACTTCTCGACCACAAGGTTGGAAGCGAGCATCGGCACTGGATGCGCACGAGGCTTTCGTCCTCGAACTGATCGAACGTGAGCGCGACGAACTACCCATGCATTCGTGGATTGACGTCCAGGGTTATGGTCCGTTTCAGTGCTTCTGCTTTACCCGTTTGGGCATGAAGTAGGTTCGGATATTGAAGAGTGCTTCGGCGACTTCAGCAGCATCCTGATGAGTTGCTTTTCTTTTCGCGTCACCGAGCCTGCGGATAGGCGCAATTATATCTCCGGTGGCGGCATGACCCCGCAGAACCGGCTGCCAGAGCCTCGGTGCGTAGCGTGTTCCAATCAAGAAGCAGATATCCCAGTCGAAGATATCAAAGGTTTGGTCATCAACCTTGGTGAACCTTGGCCGGTGTTCTTTTGGCGTCTCGGAAAGGCCGGCAGATATGCGATTATACTCCGCGACGATCGTGTGCACGGCTTGATGTTCGGTTGTCTCCATCGGCAGGTTCAGCGCATCCGGACCGGTGATTTCCGCAATCCACATCCGTGGGTCTATGAACTTTGGGCCAATGATTAAAGCCGTAAGATAACCATCAAGCCCGCTCATCGATCCGATTGGTGATGGCGGGCGACGTTTTCTGATAAACGCTTCGAACGCGTCGTCATCGAGCTTCGGCCGCGCCGTCGCCTCTCGGCTGTTTTGTGTCATGCGGCCCGCCGCTCCTGGTGGTTGATCGCGTCACGCTTCGCCTTCCAGGTCCAGGGCAAGAGGCTCTCCATCTCATTGGCTTTCAAGTTACCGGAGACGATGCGCTCCAGTACATCGACAAGCCAGGCCTCAGGATCGACGCCGTTCAGCTTTGCCGTGTTCACGAGTGATGCCAGGATGGCGAAGGACTTTCCCCCTCGTTCGTTGCCCACGAACAAGGAGTTCTTTCTCGTTAGAGCCACGGACTTCATGGAACGCTCGACGATGTTAGAATCGACCTCGATGCGACCATCGCCGAGGAAGGCTGTCAGGCCGCTCCAGTGGTTGAGTGTGTAGGCGATCGCCTTGCCAAGTGCCGATTTCGACGACACTTCATCACACAGACCGATCAGGGTGGCCTTCAGCTCCTCCATGATCGGACCAGCTTCCCGGCGCCTACCGATAAGCCGAGTATCGGCGTCCTCTCCACGTAGCTTTACTTCTATCCGATAGATTTCTGCGATCCTGGCAAAGATCGACAAGGCTTCGGAAGAGCCCGTCAGCTTAACGACATCAACGAACTTTCGACGGGCGTGGGCCAGGCAGAATGCCAATCGCATGGGAGCGATGTTGCTTTTGCCGCGTCGTTTAACCAAGGTTTTATACGCCTGGTAGCCATCCACCTGCAGCACGCCGGCAAACGCCGACAGTTGACCCTCGACCTCGCGGGCGCTGCGGCTTTCGGCAAAGGTATAAGCGACCGCCGGCGGGGCCGGACCATTCCAGGGGCGATCATCGACCGCTTGCGCCCATAATTGGCAAACCTTGGTTCGTTTGCGTCCGGGATCGAGCCGAGGCAGCGGCGTCTCGTCACAGAACACCCTCGGCTGGGAACGAATGAATGCGGTCAGCGCATCGTAGAGAAGCTCAAGCCACCAGGCGACCCGCATGACCCAGGTGCCGAGCGTGCCACGA
Organism: Neorhizobium populisoli; assembly: GCF_019430945.1. Classification (GTDB taxonomy): domain Bacteria; phylum Pseudomonadota; class Alphaproteobacteria; order Rhizobiales; family Rhizobiaceae; genus Neorhizobium; species Neorhizobium populisoli. Next base: position 4,249 of record NZ_JAHYCB010000034.1, read on the forward strand.
TCGATGACGATGCCACAGGAGGCCAGCATCTGGGCCTGGCGATTAAGCGGGAGGTGCCAGGCATACTTCGACACGGCGATGTGAGCAGCAAAGGCCGTGGTCACCATGCCGCCGTCCATAACGCGTGCGGGTGCGGGCACTTGTACGATCGCGCTCTCACATGCCCGACAGGCATAACGGGGCCGGATCGTCCGTTTCACCCGGATAATGGCAGGGACGATGTCGAGCGCCTCGCTGATATCAGTGCCGATGCAATGAAGCTCGAACGAGCAGCAAGGGCAAATCTTGCTCTCTGGTTCAATGAGTTCGTCATACCGCGCCAGGTGTGGGGGCAAGTGGCCGATATTGCGAGCCGGCGAGCGCTGTGCCCTGGTTTTATCGCTACCCACCGGCGCGACATCATCATTGGCCGCGACGTAAGTGTCGTTCGTCTCGCCAAAGTCGAGCCTTGCCTGTGCCGGGTCGATGCTCGCCATTTTTTCCGACTTCGCACCAAAGAGCTGGCGCTCCAGGAAGTCCACACGCGCCTTGAGATCAGCATTCTCTTCGTTGAGCGAGAGAATGATCCGGGTCAGTTGCGCAAAATTCCTGGGCAAGGGCTCGGGTTGAAGCGGCATGACAAATCCTACCACGAAAGATAGAATCTTCAAGCAAAACCAATAGGATCAGCCGACTTTTGAAGGGCGTTTCACCAAGCTCTGCTTCACCTTTGTCCAGTCAATACCGGCCACCAGAAGTGCGAACTGTTCACGCGTCATTTGCATGGCACCGTCCCGGATCGGCGGCCAAGCGAACTTTCCCGACTCCAGCCACTTCGTCGTCAGGATCATGCCGGATCCGTCCCAGTAAATGTAGCGAAGACGATCCAGACGCCTGGCACGGAATACGAATACGTCGCCGCAATAGGGATCGGCCGCAAGTGCCGACGCCACCAGCGCCACGAGGCCATTCATGCCGCGTCGGAAGTCGACAGGCTGCGTGGCGACCATGATCTTCACGCCATTTGGCGAAAGACCAATCACCGGCGCCCTCGCAACGCCGCCACGATCGCCTGCGCTAACTCAGGCGCCACCGACCCGATCACGGTCATCCGCGTACCAGCAATCTCGATCTCAATACGACCGGCGGCGTAGTGGGTCACATCCGACGGCGAACTCTCGAAAGACGGCCTTTCGCCAACCACCGTAACCGGCACGAACATCGCCTGCTGCGTGCAGGCTTTCGCAGATCGTTGAGAGGTCAGTCCGGCTTCGCGACGCCAGACATTCAGCAGACCGCGATTGACGCCCCAGCGTCTGGCAACAGCCGAGACGTTCACGTCAGTTTCCGCGCTTTCCGCAAGAATTTGCGCCTTCTCTTCATCGGTCCAATTGCGCCGCTGACGTCGACCCGTGATAACCTCGATCCGTCGATACCTTCCATCATGCCTGGCTTCATGCATGCCTTCATCCATGACTCCAAGCATGGCATCAGCGCGATCTCCAACCATCCCATCCAACTCCTGTCGATGACGGAGCCTATCTCGCGGCCTCGATCACAAAAGGAAAGGTGGGCTGTTCGTAGCGCTCACGATCGAACAGCGCAAGGACGTGACACTCGACGAAATGGTCGCGCTCTTGTCTACCGAACGGCAGGTCGGGATTACGCCGGGACTTCGTAATGGCGCAGAGACAAACGAATGCAAGCCAGTTTCGTCATTGCGAGAAAGGTAGCACCCAACTTGTCGCATCGGGTGGCAACGCGGCGGTAGCACTTGAGCTTGCTGAAGAATCGCTCGATGGCATTCGCTTTTTCTAAAGCACGGACTGAAGACGACGGGTCGTTTTCGGTTGACCCTGGGAGGGATGTTCGCCCAAGACCGCCCGGCCGTAGCTTGTGCGCAACCAGTCGGCATCATAAGCCTTGTCAGCAAGCAGCATACCTCCAGGAGCAAGGTCGTTGAGCAATTCGCTGGCTGCCGTTAGATCGTGGGCGTTGCCGGGAGTGATGCTGACCTTGATCGGAAGCCTGGCGAGTGCGCTGATGACGGCTCGACGGATAGCGGGCAAGGTGGGCTCAGGCAGCCCTTTGCGTATTTGTCGCTTCTTTTTTCCCCCTTTGCAGTCTGCAGTCTCTGGTGCTGGAGGAAGGCATAGGCGATCATCGTCATCAGGGCATGCCGATGTAGCCCTTGCCATGATCGGCCTTCGAAGTGGTCGAGGCCGAGTTCCTCTTTCATCTGCTGATGCGCTTGCTCGCAAATCAATCTCGCCTTGATGGCGACCGCCAGCGCTTTCAATGTCGCATCGGCCAGCAAGCTGGACAGGTAGTGTTTGCGCTCGTCGTTTGATCGCCATTCACCAACCAATCAGGCTTCTTCGCCCGGCATATGTTGCTGCCTTTGTCACGAATGCGTTGCGGCGTGCCGTCGGCGATCTGGACGCGTGAGGATAAGCTTGCCGTAAATCATTACTTTAAGTCACCCCGGCTGTCGCAACCGGGTTCAACGGTGCTCTCCGGCATCTACAGGGTGTGTTGCCGATCGACTCCAAAATTTGCATGTGATTTTAACTGACTGGACCGCTCTCAGATAAGCGGGCTCAACCGCGGCCGTCGGGTGCTACTAGCTACATCAGAGGATCTTGAAGTGCAGGTCATTTAGGTGGGAACAATCCCAAAAGGAACTAAGGGTTATTTTTTGGGGGGCATAAGTACCCTATCCTCGCCAAATTCTAAAACCAAATTGAGATGATGAAAGTTCAGATTTTTCTCATCACGACGCTGTTAAGCCTGATCATGTGGGTGGTGTCGTTTAATGGCGCCCGAGACCTTTATCGCGCGTCGCAAAATGCGGGTATTATATCAAACCAGCATATTAAGGAGAGGCTTTCACGTATCCTTTAATCGCCACCTTCGTTGGTGCCAGCTCGTTGAATGAGCGCTGATCCGGCGACTGTCGGTCGAGGGATGAGTGTGGAGGTCGGCTATTGTAGAAGGTCAGATAGCGGCCGATGCCAGTGCGGGCCTTAGATGCAGTCTTGTAAGCGTAAAGATAGACCCCTCGTATTTGATCGACCGCCAGAGCCGCTCGACGAGAACGTTATCCCGCCATGAACCCTTGCCGTCAATCGAGATGGCGATTTCGGTGAAGTCGATGGGCGTGAACTGCGATCCTCGGTCCGTGTAGATGACAGATTTGCCTTAACCCGTAAGGTAACGGCCCGGTTGTTACCGCGTAGATTTTGCTTTGATACGAGCGATCGCATCTGGATTCGCGAAGATTGCAAAGTCGTCCAGGAATTCGGCCCAAGTAGCAGGACACCTGCGTGCCTCTGATAGCATGTGTGTGAGTTCGTCGATACCATCGTCGGTCAAGGCGGTCACCGATGCATCGTCGCCTTCAATGACACTGATGATGCTCCCGTATGCGAGATTGTCGGGGTTCGAGACGATCGCCTGCAGAAGCTCCAAGTCCTCGCCGAGCATCTTTGCGACATGGTCGAGGGTGAAGACATATGTGATTGTGGCCATCATGCCAAATCGCCGCGGGAGCGCCGGGCTGGAGCTTTCGATCACTATAACACTGCTCGAATGGCGTACGTGTCTTAACGCTGCCTTGAAGAAATTGGCACATTTAGTGCCCCTCTGTGATGGCGACAATCTACACCATCACACTGTGGGATTAAACATCTAAACACCTAAATTATGACGAAGTCGTGCGCGCCGATCGAGAGCTTTGAATTTGTGACCGCAAACAGAAGTTGGTCGGCACCTCCCATCCCGTCTACGTCATAATAGAGCTTGCCGCTCGTCGGATCGTAGATAATTCGATCGTCGGCAGATTCTGCTCGTGTTCCGATATGGAACTGGTTACTCGAGAGATGCCCAAGGGCATCATCAGCGATCAGCGCACCGAAGACGGATTTTTCCAGAAGGATCTGATCTACATTTGCCGTGAAATCGGTGATCCTGTCTACACTCCCGATTGAACTGACTGCGGTGTCGAATATAAACTGGTCGACACCCGCACCGCCTGTAAGAGTGTCTTCGCCGAGACCTCCACGAAGCGTATCAGTACCAGCCCCTCCGCTCAGTATATCGTTGCCAGCAAGACCAATCAGGATGTTGGCCGACGCATTACCGGTAATCTTGTTGGCAAGATCGTTACCCGTGCCGCTGGCGCAGGCGTTGCCCGTCAGCGTCAGGTTCTCGACGAAAGCGCCCAATGTGAAGGACACCGAGCTGTTGACAAGGTCGATACCGCCGTCGTCGCTGCCATTATACTGATTAGTCTCTATGACACGGTCGCCCAGATGATCGACAATATAGGTGTCGTTGTCGGCGCCGCCACGCATGACGTCAGCCTCCGTGCCACCATCGAGTTTATCCGTGCCGGCACCTCCGAGCAGAGTGTCGCCGTCGGCGCCACCACTCAGGGCGTCGTTGCCGACTCCACCGTCAAGAATATCCCCGCCAGCCCCTCCGCTCAGCGTATCGTTGCCAGAAAGACCAATCAGGATGTTGGCCGACGCATTACCGGTAATCTTGTTGGCAAGATCGTTACCCGTGCCGCTGGCGCAGGCGTTGCCCGTCAGCGTCAGGTTCTCGACGAAAGCGCCCAATGTGAAGGACAC
>NZ_JAHYCB010000034.1:8959-11459 GCF_019430945.1 Neorhizobium populisoli
AATATAGGTGTCGTTGTCGGCGCCGCCACGCATGACGTCAGCCTCCGTGCCACCATCGAGTTTATCCGTGCCGGCACCTCCGAGCAGAGTGTCGCCGTCGGCGCCACCACTCAGGGCGTCGTTGCCGGCTCCACCGTCAAGAATATCCCCGCCAGCCCCTCCGGTCAGCGTATCGTTGCCAGAAAGACCAGTGATCGCGTCGGCGCAACTAAGGCCGACAATCCTATCCGCCTGTACCGTCCCTATCACAACATTCATGTCAGTGTTATAGGTTTCCCCAAATAGACTTAGAGAACTAGCGAGCTCGGCTTCGCTTACCCGGCCATCTATTTCAGCGATCAGCTCGAGCTGATATTTGGAGCCTAATCCGTCACGATCGACACTGATAAAAGTCTTGCCCCAAGCATAAGCTAGGTCGATGTAGTCCTCCCTTACGGCATCCCTCATGTCGCCCAAGAAGCCGCTAATCTCGAGCTTGTCTCCTTCTGCAATTGTAAATTGCGGAAGAAGCATAAGGGTGTTCCCGGTGGCCGACAAGCGATATAACTGTTGTGCTACATTAGAAGTGATGATCGCGCCAACCGACTTTATAACGTTATTACCAGGTCCTGCTATCAAGTCATGAAAATATTCCTCGATATCGTAATAGCCGTCGTGATCAAAGTCGCTGTATGCGGTGAAAACGTTCCGATCCGTTCCGCAGAGGCTCTCGTACCAGTCAGGTATGGCATCACCATCGGTGTCGCGAGCTATTGTCGGCGTGAATGCAGTACCTGTTGCAACCTCTGAAGTCTTGTTAACGAGTACGCCTGTGCCACTTATTACGCTATTTACGATTCGAGTGTCGGTTTGATCACGGTCGAAGGGGTTCGCACCGACGTTGGAGAGAACATAGTCTCGGACCTGAGACGAGTCGAGTACGACGGCACCGCTAGATGTGTTGTCCAACAAAGTAATGAATTTTGCGCCACCAGTGTCGTAAACTAGGCTCGTCTGGATCTGGTTGCCACTGGCGTCGGTGACCCGGTCGACAAGTAGATTGTCATAGAGATAGACAGCGCTGCCATCCGCCATGGAAGTGACCGTGATGGGGCCGCGATTTATTTTGGTTGTACTCAGCCCATAATCTACAACATTACCAATGATGTCGACAGTGGTCAGCAGGGATCCGAGGGAGCCGCCGCCCACTGCGATGCTCCGTTCGGCGCGGCCACTGTCATAAATGTAATTGTTGATAATCTCGACTTCTTGCCCCGCACGGATCTCCGGATTGCGGTCATTATTATGGGCAAAAAGGTTCTTAATGACGGTGATAAAGCCATTAGCGTCACCGTTCATCTGGTCCCAGTTCGAAATCAGCAAGCCTTTGCTGTGTTCCCCTTCCACATTGATGCTTTTACTGAGACCTTCCCCCACCAAGTTATTCGAGAATGTAACGCTTCTGACAGAACCATTGATTGAGACGTTCTCATCGGTCGCCCATGTGAAACTATTGTGATCGATTACGATATTTCTGAGCTCGAAATCGGTTGTCCCGATCATCAGTCCGTCGCGGTCGCTCGGATTATGGCCATCGGGGTCATCGCCGGGTCGGAAATGCACGCCTTGTATGACCACTTCGCTCGTCTTGATGCGGATGCGATCATCTGAAATGGTGATACCGTCACCGGGCGCTGTCTGGCCAGCTATTGTAACGTTGGGATGTTCGACGAGAATCTGTGATTTCAGATCAATCTGGCCGGCGACGTCAAATACAATTAGGCGAGGACCGTCGGCCATAAGCGCTTCGCGGAGCGATCCCGTTCCACTATCGGCGAGCGTTGTCACGTGAATAATGCGGCCTCCAATACCGCCTACCGTCTCAGCGCCGTAACCTTCGATACCCAAATAATTCTTCGCGTCGCTCATTATGATTTCTTAATTTGTTTCGACGCACACACCATATTATGTATTTATTTCGGACCATCTAATATTTAATCTAAATTTTCATTTACTTGATAATCTAAATTTTTATGTGCTTCCGCCATTCTGATTGACCGCCAGAGCCGTCGACGAAGACGTTATCCCGCCACGAACCCTTTGCCGTCCATCGAGATGGCGATTTCGGCGCTCTTCAATATGGTGGTGACGTCGATTGACGTGAACTGCGATCCTTGGTCCGTGTAGATGTCAGAATTGCCTCAACGCGCAAGTGCCACCTCGACCGCTTGGATGCAGAAGTCCGCCGCCATCGTGATTGAACCGCACCGCGTTTGCCGGAGGCTCAAACTTCCGAGAGAATAGAGCCGATATGGCATTTGACATCTGGCTTCGCTGCCGGACAAGTAACTCTCGCGTCTTCGAGACCATACCGGCGGCTTGTTCTTCTCCGGATTTAGAGCGGTTCCCTGTCTGACTGAATCGAATGGCTTTGCAAATCGCTCGCGTTCTGATTCAAGCTATCTGCCGATGGAGGTCGGCAGATATGTCGAAAGCCCTTTCCGTTGATCTTCGCATACGC
>NZ_JAHYCB010000035.1 GCF_019430945.1 Neorhizobium populisoli
AGTTACCTTCGAGACCAAACCGTAATCCGGTCCCAGCAGCATCTCAGCCAACTTTTAGCGATTTTTCCAGAACAAAAGAAGTCGTCGCCTGCAGCGCCGCCGCCCTCGTTCTGTGAAGCGGGTTATAAGGGCCACTCCACACAACGTCAACAACGAAGATTCATAAAACTGAAAAAATTAGATAAGTGATTGAAATGGAAGACTATTTTCGGATATTCCAGCCCAACACGCCGTTTTATCGTCCGTTAACCACCCCCAGGCGCACCCAAAACCACTGCTTTATGGGCCCCGCCCGTACGAAGTAGCCTCTTCCGCAACGAGGTACTGCTTCGGTTCGTCCAGAAGGCATGTTGAAGACAGAAGCATAATCCCGATTGCAAGCAGATAGGTAACGACTATCACTTTGCGGCTCCTCACGACGCCGGATACTGCCAATTTTGGCGCGAACTCTCGATACGGTAACATGTTTAGCGGAGATCTCGTGATCCCTGTGCAAGCCAGCTTGCAAGGGATCGCTTCATCGAACGCTTTACCAGTTTGTATACGAGCCGTCTCGCCGCCGCAGGTGCGGCGCCTCCCAGAACTCGAAACTCTGCTTGGCGATCAGTTCCTCATTGACCTCCACCCCGAGACCCGGAGCATTCGACACCGGATAGTAGGCCCCCTCCAGCCGCGGCTGAACCGGGAAGAACTCCGAATTATCGAAGCCGAGATGGGTTTCCGCCGGGCTGTTGCGGGTTTCGAGCCAAGAGAAATTCGGCACCGCTGCCGAGAAATGCACCGTCGCAGCGGTGCAGACCGGGCCGAGCGGATTATGCGGCATCATGTCGACGTAATGCGTTTCGCTCCAGCCCGCGACCTTCATGCTCTCCGTCAGGCCGCCGACATTGCAGACGTCGAGGCGGTTGAACTGGTGAATGTCGCGTTCGATATAGGGCTGGAACTGCCATTTCGAAGCGAATTCCTCGCCGATTGCGAAGGGGATGTCCGTCATCCGCCGCAACGCTTCATAAGCACCTGGCGACTCGTCGCGGATCGGTTCCTCGATGAAATCGAGCGTGCCCTTCGGCATTTTCTGGCAGAAGCTCGCGGCTTCCGCCACCGAAAGCCGGTGGTGGTAATCGATGCCCAGCACCACATCGTCGCCCAGCGTCTCGCGGGTTTTCACGCACCATTTGGCGGTGGTGGCGATATGCTCGCGCGGCTCGTAGATCTCCTTGTGCTCGTGGCCGGAGGGCGAGAGGCGCATGGCCGTCCAGCCATGCTCGACCAGCATCTGCGCCTGCTCGACCATGGCCGGGCCGGGTTCGGCAAATGTGGTGGCGAAGGTCGGGATACGATCGCGCTGCTTGCCGCCGAGCAGTTCGTAGACCGGCACGCCGAGCGCCTTGCCCTTGATGTCGTAGAGCGCGATATCGATTGCCGAGATCGCCGCCTGCAATACCCGGCCGCCCTCGAAATACTGGCTGCGGTACATTTCCTGCCATAGCGCGCCGATCTTGAACGGATCACGGCCGCGTAGGAACTCCGCATAATGCTCCAGCGCGCCGACAACCGCCTTTTCGCGGCCGGAAAGCCCGCTTTCGCCCCAGCCGAGAATGCCCTCGTCGGTCTCGACCTTCACCAGCAGCTGGTTGCGGATGCCGACCTTGACGGCGTAGCTCTTGATCGCAGTGATCTTCATCTCTTCCCCCGAAATTACCAATGCCAAAGAGTGCCGTCTTCGAGACGGTTCACCGGCAGATAGGCGCGCTGGTATGGATATTTTTCCGCAAGCTTTTCATCGATATCGACTCCGTGGCCGATCGCCTCACCCGGATGCAGGTAACCATCGTTGAGGCTCCAGGCGCTAGGGAAGACTTCGAGGATTTCCGGCAGATAGCCGGAATATTCCTGAATGCCGAAATTCGGGACCCAGAGGTCGAGATGCAGGTTGGCGCCGAGGCAGATCGGCGACATGTCCATCGCCCCGTGGCAGGCGGTTCGAACGTTATAGACGCTGGCGAAATCCATGATGCGACGGAGTGCGGTGATGCCGCCCGCATGCACCGTCGTGGTGCGGATATAATCGATCAGCTGTTCCTCGATCAGCAGGCGCGCGTCCCAGATCGTGTTGAACACCTCGCCGACGGCAAGCGGCGTCGTGGTGTGCTTGCGGATCAGGCGGAAACCTTCCTGATGTTCGGCGGCCACCGTATCCTCCAGCCAGAACAGCCGGGCGAATTCGAGATCCTTGCCGAGGCGCGCCGCTTCGATCGGCGTCAGGCGATGGTGTGTGTCGTGAAGGAGTTCGATATCCGGCCCGTAGGCTTCGCGAACCGCTTCGAACAGTTTCGGCACATGCCGCATGTATTTCGAGGTCGACCAGACTTCTTCATGCGGGAAGGCGTCGTCGGATGCATTGTTGGTGACCGACTTCTTGCCGGTGCCATAGACATCCGGCAGGCCCGGAATGCCGACCTGAACGCGGATCGCCTTGTAGCCCTGCTCGATCCGCTTGCCGACCGCTTCGACGGCCTCGGCGATATCGGTGCCCTGCGCATGCGTATAGCACAACACCTTCTCGCGGCTGGCGCCGCCGAGCAGCTGGTAGAGCGGCATGTTGGCGGCCTTGGCCTTGATGTCCCACAGTGCAGTGTCGATGCCGGCGATTGCCGCCATGGTCACCGGGCCGCGACGCCAGTAGGCCCCCTTGTAGAAATACTGCCAGATATCCTCGATACGGGAGGGATCGCGACCAATCAGCAGCGGCGCCAGATGATCCTGCAGATAGGCGACGACCGCCTTTTCGCGGCCGTTCAGCGTCGCGTCGCCCACACCCGTTAGGCCTTCGTCGGTGAAGATTTTGACGGTGACGAAATTGCGTCCCGGCGAGCAGACAATGATTTTGACGTCGGTAATTTTCATGACTTATCCGTTGGCTGAAACTGTGCCCGAGGGCTTAAGCGTGGGGTCGTAGCGGAAGCGCTTGTGGATGCGCCGGTCGCGCGGGTCGGGATGCGGAATGGCCGAGAGCAGCGCGCGCGTGTAATCGTGCTGCGGGTTGTTGACGACCTGATCGGTCTCGCCCGTCTCGACGATCTTGCCGCTATACATGACCGCGACGCGGTCGCACATGTAGCGGATCACCGACATGTCGTGAGAGATGAACACGTAGGACAGGCCGAGCTGGTCCTGCAGGCTCATCATCAGGTCGAGCATCTGCGAACGCAGCGATACGTCGAGTGCCGACGTCGCCTCGTCGGCAATGATCAGCCGCGGCTTGACGGCAATGGCGCGGGCAATACCGATGCGCTGACGCTGACCGCCGGAGAATGCGTGCGGATACCGCTCCCGCCAGGCGGGATCGAGGCCGACCTGCCGCATCAGTTCTGCAACGCGGTGCTCCAGTTCGCTGCCGCTCACGCCGGCAAGCTTCAGCGGCTCGGCGATGATCTGGCCGACCGTCTTGCGGGGGCTGAGCGAGCCGACCGGGTCCTGGAAGATCATCCGCACTTCGCGGCGAACTTCCTTCAAGGTGCCCTTGTCGGCGGTGCGCAGATCGACCGTGCTGCCATCCGGGCGGCGATAGGCAATCGCGCCCGCCTGCGGATCGTAAATGCGCAACAGGCAGCGGCCCATGGTGGTTTTGCCGGAGCCGCTTTCGCCGACGATGCCGAGTGTTTCGCCAGGGCGGACGATCAGCGAAACGTCGTCCACCGCCTTCAGGCCGGAAGCGAAAGTCAGCGAGAGGTTCTTCACGTCAAGCAAAGGCGCCGCCTCCGCCGGAATTTCCGGCCGGGTCAGGCGGACCTCAGCCTTCTTCTCCAGCTTGACGACGGAGCCGATCAGCCGGCGGGTATAATCGTCCTGCGGCGCGTGGAAAATCTGTTCGACCGGCCCGCGCTCCATCACCTTGCCGCGATACATGACGATCACTTCGTCGGCGATCTCTGCCACCACGCCCATGTCGTGGGTGATGAACAGGACCGACATGCCGTGGCTCTGCTGAAGCCTCTTGATCAGGTCGAGGATTTCCGCCTGCGTCGTGACGTCGAGCGCGGTCGTCGGTTCGTCGGCAATCAGCACCTGCGGATTGCAGGCGAGAGCCATGGCGATCATCACGCGCTGGCGCATGCCGCCGGAAAACTCGAATGTGTAGCGATCGATCGCCGTTTCGGGACGCGGGATTTCCACCTGCTTGAGCAGCTCCAGAACGCGCGCCCGCTGGGCCTGTCCACGGATACCGAAATGGATGCGCAGCGCCTCGCCGATCTGCGTGCCGATGCGATGCACCGGCGACAGCGAACTCATCGGCTCCTGGAAGATCATGGCGATCTCCTTGCCGCGCACCGAACGGATGTCTTTTCCGCGCGGGTCGAGCTTGGCGAGATCGGTCACCGAGCCATCGGCGCGGGTCAGTTCGATCAAACCGTCCTCGATGCGGCCGGGCCGGTCGACGATCTGCAGGATGGAGCGGGCGGTCACCGATTTGCCGGAACCGCTCTCGCCGACGACGCAGAGCGTCTTGCCACGCTTCAGTTCGAAGGAGACGCCGTCCACCGCCTTGAAGATGCCGATGCGGGTCGGGAAATAGGTCTTGAGGTTCTCGACCTTGAGAATGGTATCGTTATTGCTCATGACACGGACTCGTATGGGTCTGCGGCATCGCGGAGGCCGTCGCCGAGGAAGTTGAGGGACAGGACCGAGATGACGATCGCGGCGGCCGGCGTGAACAGCAGCCATGGCGCCTGCGCGACCGCGCGGATGTTCTGCGCCTCCTGCAAAAGCACGCCCCAGGAAATGATCGGCGGCTGCAACCCGATGCCGAGGAAGGACAGCGCCGTCTCGGCAAGGATCATCGACGGGATGGCGAGCGTCAGCGTCGCGATGATATGGCTCATGAAGGACGGCACGAGATGGTTGAAGATGATGCCGATCTCGCTCATCCCGTCGAGCCGCGCGGCAATGACGAAATCCTCGCTTCTGAGCGACAGGAACTTGCCGCGCACTTCACGTGCCAGACTGGTCCAGCCGATCAGCGAGACGATCAGGGTGATGATGAAATAGGTCCGGAGCGGCGGCCAGCCGACCGGGATCGCGGCGGCAAGGCCCATCCACAGCGGGATGGTCGGGATAGAGCGCAGGAGTTCGATGCCACGCTGGATGCCGAGATCGAGCCAGCCGCCGAAGAAGCCGGAAATGCCGCCGATCGTCACCCCGAGGATGAGGCTCATGAACACGCCGACAAGGCCGATGGAGAGCGAGATCTTCGCGCCGTGAACGACGCGGCTGAAGATATCACGGCCGAGACGGTCGGCACCGAAAATATAGAGACTGTCGCCGATCTGCGGATTGGTGAGGCCGAACAGCTTGGTCTGCATGGGAATGAAGCCGAGCAGGTCATAGGGCTGCGCCGCCTTGACGAAGAAACCGACCGGGATCGGCTTGGCCGGGTCCGGCTGGAATTCGCGGCGCATGGACTCGGTGTTCAGCGTCATCTTCAGCTGCTTGACGTTGGGCTGGAACGAGCCGTCATGAAACAGCGACAGCATCTGCGGCGGCGCATAGGTGAAGCGCGCATTCGTTGCGTTCGGGTCCAAGGGCGCGATGAAATCCGCGAATGCCGCGACGAGATACATGAAGATGATCACGACGAGCGAGACGAGCGCGATCTTATGCTTCTTGAACTTGAGCCAGAACAGGCGCCACTGGCCGGCGACGGCAATGTCCTTGTTGCGCAGGTCGAGCGACGGGCCGGTATCCGGCGGAAGATTGGTGATGTCTGTCATTGGAACCGGATCCGCGGGTCGGTGAGAGCGAGCAGGATGTCCGAAATCAGCGTGCCGATAATGGTCAGGACCGAAATCAGCAGGATGAGCGAACCGGCGAGATACATGTCCTGTGCCAGCAGGGCGCGCAGAAGCAGCGGTCCCGTGGTCGGCAGGCTCATGACGACCGAGACGATGATCTCGCCCGAAATGACCGCCGGCAGGATCCAGCCGAGCGTCGAGATCAGCGGATTGAGCGCCAGCCGCACCGGATAGCGGATCAAAAGCTCGAATTCCGACATGCCCTTGGCGCGCGCCGTAGTGACATAGGGTTTGGAGAGTTCATCGAGCAGGTTGGCGCGCATGATGCGGACGAGTGCCGCAAGCGAGCCTAGCCCGATGACGATGACCGGCAGCCAGACATGCTTGGCGAAATCGATCAGCTTTCCAAAACTCCAGCCGGCGTCGATATAATCCGGCGAAAACAGGCCGCCGACACTTTGACCGAACCAGGCCGACATCACGTACATGGCCGACAGCGCCATCAGGAAATCCGGCACGGCCAGGAAGAAGAAGGCGAGGAAGGTCGCGCCGTAATCGGAGATCGAATATTGCCGAACCGCCGACAGGATACCGATCGGAATGGCGACAGCCCAGACGAAGCAGAGTGTCAGCAGCGACAACAGTAGCGAGAAACCGAGGCGGTTCCAGATCAGTTCCGTTACCGGCTTGCCGAGTTCGAACGAAATGCCGAAATCGCCCTGGGTGAGAATGCCCCACATCCATTTGTAATATTGGAAATACATGGGCTGATCGAGGCCGTAGCGCTCGCGCATGGCCGCGACCGTGCCGGCTTCCACCGCGCCGCCCTGGCTCGCCCAGTCGGCCAGCAGAGTGGTCAGATAGTCGCCCGGCGGCAGCTGGATAATGATGAAGGCGATGATGGAAACCGCAAACAAAGTCGGTATCGCAAACACCAGCCGCTTGATGATGTAACGGAGCATTTTCTTGCCGTTCGGTTTAAGCCGGAAAGGTCGGGCGGCGGCGCGTAAGCGAATGGCCCCTCACCCTAGCCCTCTCCCCGCACGCGGGGAGAGGGGACTTCAGAGAGTGCGGCATCTCTCCTTCTCCCGTCATTACGGGGGAGAAGGTGCCGGTAGGCCGATGAGGGGCAGGCGTCATTCTCGACCGCCCCCCATCCAGTCTCGGGAGGAGACTTATTTCGTAGGCTTGTCGAAATACCACTGGGTCAGCGTCGGAGCCGGGTGCCAGAGGTTGCCGGTGATCGGAATACCGTTCACGACGTTCTTCAGGTTGGTCGAGGTCATCATGTATTTCGGCATGGGGCGCGAGATACCGATGTTCAGGAAGTTGTCGGCCGAGAGATTGAGGAAATCCTTCATCTTCTGGCGACGGTCGTCGTCGGTGACGGCGGCGTTGACCTTGTCATAGGCGGCCATCAGGTCCTTGATCGCCTGAGGAGGTTCTTCGCCGGTCGCGTGGTTGGAATACCACTCGCTCCACTTCATGGCGAAGAAGATGTCGGCCTTCTGGAACGGCATGTAGCAGCGCGGATCGGTATAGACTTCCGAGAGGCCGCCGACGCAGTTCCAGATATAGGCGTCCTGCTCGTTGGCCGACCACATCGTGTTCAGGCGGGCCCGGTCGGTGGTGCGCAGCTGGATATCGATGCCGACATCCTTGGCGTATTTCTGCACCATCTGCATCACGTCCGGGTAGGACAGGCCGAAGACATCCGCCACCATGAAGTTGATGGTGAAACGCTTGCCGGTCTCGTCGAGACGGAAACCTTCCGCGTCCTTCTTCGGCAGGACCGTGTCGAGCACGGCCGCCGCAGCCTTCGGGTCATACTTGGTATATTGCGTGGCTTCGCGCTCGTTGAACAACTCGTGTTCCGGCTGCAGCGCCACCTGTGCCGGGGCGCCCTGACCGACCCAGACCAGATCGATGATTTCCTGGCGGTTGATCGCCTGGCTCAGGCCGATGCGGAAGTCCTTGTTTTGGAAGATCTTTTTCTTCACCGGATCGGTGGAGTTGAGGTTCAGCAGAATAACGGCGTCGTTGGCCGGCAGGTCCTTCACGTCGACGAACTTGTAATTGCCGGTCTTCTGGCCATCGAACAGCACCGACTTGAACGTTGCATTGTTGATGTGGCGGAAGGCGAAGTCGAACTCGCCGGAGGTCATCTTCAGCGCCATCAGCTGCGGGTCGTCGAGCTTGGCCCAGGTGATGCCGTCGATATAGGGGAGCTGGTTCCCGGCTGTATCGACCTTCCAGTAATACGGGTTGCGGGTCGCCACGACGCGGTCGCTGTCGGCATAGGCCGTAGTCAGAATCCACGGGTTCATCGTCGGCAGCTGGAGATTCTGCCAGAACTGTGGCTGGAAGGTCAGCGAGATCTTCGAGTTGAACAGCGCCACCCAGTCGCCGGCGGCCGGATTGGCCTTCAGCAGCGCCGGAATGCCGTCCTTGTTGTACTTCTCGTGGAACTGCTGGAGGTAATGCTTCGGATAGATGACCGGCAGATGGCCCTGGCCATAGGCGAGCTGCTGGATGAACAGGCCGTAGGGCGACTCGAACTTGAACTCGACCGTCAGGTCGTCGATTTTGGTCACCTTGACTGGCTTGCCGGCCACCGTGAAGGTCGGGTTCTTGGCCGGCGAAAGTGCGGCGTTCATGAACACGTCTTCGTACCAGAACATGATGTCGTCGGCATTGAACGGCTGGCCATCGCTCCACTTCAGGCCCTTGCGGAGCTTGAACGTGTAGGTGGTTGCATCATCGGACGCCTTGAATTCTTCGGCCAGCGACGGCACGACCTTCTTCCACTGTGGATCCCAGCGAACAAGCAATTCATTGGCGATCGTGCGGGTGAGGTTGTACTGGTCGCCATTGGCAAGGATCGTCGTGCGCAGCGTGCCGCCGTATTTGCCGACGCCGTCGATCATGGTTTCGACATAAGGCTTTTCCGGAAGGCGCTGTTCGACGGCGGGAATCTTGCCGTCCTTCACCTGTGCGTCAAGCATCGGTGCCTGCTTGTAATCCGCCGCCCAGGCCATCGTGCCCATGAGCGCGGTCGTCAAAAGCCCCGTCGACAGGACGAGGCCACGCAGCTTCTGCTGGTAACCCATATTCTCTCCTCCTCTGTACCGGCGTCGAGCCGGGATCCTCCCAATCGCAGGTCTTCGCGACCTTCGTGTTGCACGAAAACTTTCAGATCGTACATTCTTTGTCAATATCGATGTACAAATGAAAATGTTTTGCACTTGGCAAAGCGGGGACAAGTGCATTAAAAGCCAAATCAATGAGCACGATCACCAGCATCCGGCAAATGGCTGCCGACCGGGACGATTTGGTCGAGGACACCGGTTCCTCGATCTACGAGCGCCTGCGCGACGACATCATCCACGGCCGTGTGAAAGCCAATGAACGGTTAAAGGTGGCGGAACTTGCCAGCCGCATGGGCACTTCGACCAATCCGGTGCGCGAAGCGCTGCAACAGCTGCGCGGCGAAGGTTTCGTGATCATGACGCCGAACCGCGGCGCTCGCGTGCGGCCGATCGATGAGGAATTCGTGCGCGACATCTGCGAGATCGAAGTGCTGATCGAGCCGGCGCTCACCCGCTGGTTCGTCGGCATCGCGACTCAGGCCGATATCGACGAGCTGGAACGCCTGCAGGCGGAGATCGAGGCGCTGAATTTCGGCGACGAGATGAAACATTCCAATCTCGACCTGCAGTTCCACAGGCTGATGTACGACCGGCACTACAACCGCCACGCGGTCGATCTTTGGGTGCGGCACCGCCACATTCTCTGGGCGATCAGCCGCGGCTTCCCGACCTCGCTCAGCCGCCAGTCGAACGTGCTCGACGAACACCGCGAACTGATCGCCTGCATCAAGGCACAGGATGCCGAAGGGGCGGCGCGCGCCATCGGCCGCCACGTGGAAGGCTCCGGCCGCCACATCATCGAGCGGATGCGGCTCGGCAGGCATGCTGTGTGACGGGATATTGGAACGTCAGCTACTCGAGGTATAGCGAGCAGCTTCACAATTGATCAATCGAAACGCCGGATCCAAGCCAGCGTTTCATCAATTTGGTCATAAGGAGCCGGTAACACGAACAAACCGCGACGGTAGGCCTCAAAGCGGACCGGGTTTAGAACTTCCGCGACACGACGATAATCGTCGAGAACCAGACCATGGTTGACATCGCCAAGCTGTGGCCTGTCTCCTGCCTGAATAACCGCTCCAATCTCGACTCTTCTTCTCTGTGCTTCGGCTTTGACAATCGGTCGCGTCCTCAGGATCGCCATTCCCATATTGGCATATCCTCGCAAATTCTCATCGTGCTTATGGAAGAGGCCCGTCCTAAACTCAGTTTCGGGACAATATGTCCCATAAGCCCAAAAGCCAGACGCCAATCCCATGATTAATTCCAAGAGGAAAAAACAGGGCGCCGAGAAGCAGGAAGCCCCAAGTCTTCTCCGTAAAGCAGACGTAGATGTGATTGATCCAGCCACCGCATGAAGCGATAAATAAAAACAAGCTGGCAAGATTTCTCATGGCCTCACGCCTTCCTGAAGTGATCATGACGCGCAGCATCGGGTAGAAATTCGCGATCAACCTCGGCGTCTTCGTGGCCGTCACTTCTGAAATCTGGACCATGCTAGGGACGCCTCCCCGGCGTTTTGCCGTTCAAACGTCTGATCCATAGATTCCGTCCGTCATTAAAAGGGATGAAGGATTAGAACAAGGGTGGCGCCAAAACCTATCATTGTAAGACGTGGGAGCCGTCGTTTTGTAACGAACTTCCCGTCCCCCTAATACCAGTTGTCACTGATGCTGACTCTTGGGGTTCCCAAAGCCGGACGAATCTGAATCGATGGCGCAAACAGGAGGTTTGCGATGGGTTCAGCGCTTTCATTACGGTCGGACTTCGACGGAGCC
>NZ_JAHYCB010000036.1 GCF_019430945.1 Neorhizobium populisoli
GCGCCTTGGGCATGTGTTCATTGACGGTGACGTGGCCTGAACGCTGCGAACTCCGGATGTGACTTGCGACTCGTTTGTGGTCGAAGAAGATTTCGACCACCCGGTACGTCAGCCTGACATCGACCCGTCGTCCAATCAGCCCATGCGGTACGGAATAGAAGGTCTTGTCGACTTCGACGTGATAGTCGGGATGCACTTTGGCGCTCTTCCATTCCGCATATTCGAACGGCGTTGAAGGCAATGGTTTGAGCTGCGAGCGTTCGACTTCATCGAACAATGCGCGGCGAGATTTTCCATATCGCCGCATGGTTCGGGTATTGAGGTCCTCGATCAAAGCGCTGATGCGGATATTGAGATCGACAAGGCTGAAGAACCGTTCGTTTCGGAGCCTCGCCAGGACCCATCTCTCGACGATTAAAACCGTCCCTTCAGCGGAGGGTTTGTCGCGAGGATGCCGAGGGCGTGCCGGAACCACAGTCGTGTCGTAATGCTCAGCGAAAGCGGCAAAGGTCGCATTCAATGTCGGCTCGAACCAAAGAGCCTTGGCGACAGCCGATTTGAGGTTGTCGCAGATCGTCGTCTTCGTCACGCCACCGAAGTAACTAAAGGCCCGTTGGTTCGCCTCGATCCAGTCTGGCAGCTTCTGGCTGAAGCTGGCATAGGCGAACGTTGGTTGCGACGCGCTCAACACCGCGACGTAGATCTGCGCCGCGCGGATCTCGCCGGTGGATGGATCGATGATCGGGATCGTATGGCCGGCATAGTCGCATTCCATCGCGACACCAGCAACATGACGGCTGCGGTAGGTGGGCCTGACTCGGCTTTCGTGATCAGCAAACCGGCCGCAAAACCAGGTGTACCCGTAGCCATCCGGGTGAGCTTCCCGGTATTCCTGCCAAAGCAAATGGAGCGTGACGCCCTTGCGCTTCAGTTCGCTGGCCATCTTCGGCCAGTTCGGCTCGACAGTATCGCGTGGAGGCCGTCCCATGCGGCGGAATAGTCGATGTTCAAGAACATCGTCCTCGTCCAGGCCCGGAGGTAGAGGCCAGACCGCAAGCCCGGCTTCCTTTGCCCGCAGCAGGTACGTCGAAACCGATGTCTTGCTGATCTTCAGCCGCTCGGAAACGGCGCGTATCGATAATCCCTGCTCGAACGTAAGCCGCAGGATCGATCGGATATCCTTCACGTCAGTATGTCTCGCTTGCTTCCGCCTGGGCATCATGTCCTCGCTCAAACCACGAGGGCAAAGTGCCAGAACGGCGCTCACGAAAATCGATCTAATTCCGCCGAGATAACTGTCCGCGACTTACTGAAATCACTGTCCCGTACTTAGTGAAATCAGTGTCCGCGACTTACCGAAATGCCTGTCCGCGACATACTGAAACCCGCAATAATGAGCATAACGTCCAATAATGCTTTTGGGCAGGGAGTTTTCTGATCCTAGGGGAGTACATATCGCTCAGCGGCGGAGTTGCTCCCGCACGGATATGGGATGCGATATGCCTAATTTTCGCACATCGTCCATGGCTGCTTTACACAGACTGTCAGGAGCATTTAGCATGCAAACGGGAATTGGGGCTCTCCTATCGCCCGTATGAGGTTTCTAACATGCGTTTCATTATCCATGGCGTGGGTGCAATCGGCGGCACAATTGCCGTCTCACTTGCTGCTGCCGGGGAGGAGGTCATCGGGATTGCCCGCGGCCAGCAGCTGAAGGCGATCCAGGCGAACGGGCTGACATTGCGCACGCCCGCGGGAACCGAGATCCGTCGCTTCGAATGCGTGGAAACGCCGAATGCGATCACGCTTCGCCCCGAGGATGTGGTGATGGTCTGTACGAAGACCCAGCATATGGGCGCGGTTATCGAACAACTCTCAGCAGCCGGCCTTGGGGACCAAGCGGTCTTCTGTTTCCAGAACGGGGTCGAGAACGAGCGCAGGGCACTCCGGCATTTTGCGAACGTGCATGGTGTGAGCGTCATGATGCCGACCGACTTTGTTACGCCTGGTGAGGTCGTCGCGTTCGGGTCACCGCACTCGGGATATTTCTACCTTGGTCGATATCCGCATGGGAGCGACAGTGTCGATGAAGCCGTCGCGAAGACGCTCACTGCGGCGGGCCTCCCAGCCTTTGTGTCGCCAGACGTGATGAAGGCCAAATATGGAAAGCTCCTTTTGAACCTCAGCAATATTGTTGAAGCTGCATGCGGGGGCCAGGGCGATACCGCACCTGTTACCGACATTCTCCGTAAAGAGGCGGAGATGGTTTTCACCGCTGCGGGCATCAAGTGGCAGGGTGTCGGTGACTCCGATCCCAACCGCGGGAAGCTGATGAACGTTGCGTCCGTCCCGGGTTTCAGCCGGGCAGGAAGCTCATCGACGCAAAGCCTTGCGCGGTCCACGGGATCCATCGAGACCGATTATCTCAACGGCGA
The DNA here is from genome assembly GCF_019430945.1 of Neorhizobium populisoli. Taxonomy (GTDB): domain Bacteria; phylum Pseudomonadota; class Alphaproteobacteria; order Rhizobiales; family Rhizobiaceae; genus Neorhizobium; species Neorhizobium populisoli. Next base: position 2,436 of record NZ_JAHYCB010000036.1, read on the forward strand.
AGTTGTTTTGCTGGGAAGGCTGCACGCCATCCCAGCGCCGGCTAATGCCTGGTTCTGTCAACTCGCAGCGCGCATGGTGCGGGAGAAACTGCAGCCAGGAACAATTCCCCTTGATGAGGTTAAGCGGGCGCTGTCTCTCGCCTAGAGCACCATTTGGATCAGCTTTCGCCAGCGTGACACTTCACTGTGTCGGCGGCGGGGCGCCTCGCTGGCGATAGGATGGAAGGTGGGGCGCATTGTCGGGGGCGGGATGAGCCTCCAGTTCTGCGATCAATGATTTCATCTCGCCGATTTCGCGCACTTGCTCTTCGATAATCCCATCCGCCAGCTTTCGCACGCAGCTCAAACGCGCGGTGTTTTTCCACGAACGCGGCGAGATCCGTGACCGCTCGTACGACAGTCAGGCGTTCCGGGCCTCCGGTCTCAACCTCGTCGTCAGCGCTATCATGCACTGGAATACGGTTTACTTAAGCCGCGCCGTCGCCCATTTGCGGACGAACGGACGCAACATTCCTGACGCCCTCATCAAGCATGTCTCGCCGCTTGGTTGGGACCACATCAATCTGACCGGCATCTACTCTCGGGACAGTGAGCAGCAAATGCCGCAGGGTTACAGAACCCTACGTCTCCCTGGCCGCCTTTTGCGGGCGGCCTGACAAAGATCAAAGCCAAACGGGTCGATCATCCGCCAAGGATATCGAGAGCTGTGTCGAAGATGCGCTGATCTACGTGTCCCGCTCCTGGGATAGTCCTCAATGTCCAGGCAAGAGGGCTACCAAGGCGACCGGCGACCTGCTTGCACAAATCGAAATGCCAGAGGCCTCGCGCGAGCCGATGTGGGCCTTGTGCCAAGGCCTCTTCGTCACGTGGCAGATCGAAGGCAGTACTGTCGGAATCCCCTTGTCCGAGCAATATTGTCAACCTCCTTCCGAAATACCGGCGCAGGGAGGTTTGATCGAGATCCAGACCACCCATGCCGCTTGGGTATTCGACGGTGATATCCGGCAGCATGTAAATGCCGCTGTTCGACGCGACCGCCCGATCGAGCGTCAATGCTTGGGTCAATGCAAGATAGCGCAGGACGAATTGCGAGCCGGCGGAATTGCCGAACAAACCGAACGTCGTGCGTTTGGACTCAACTCCGGCGCGGACGTGCTGGAACAAGCGATCAATTATCCCGAAGGACCATCTGTCTTGCGGCAAAAACGCGCCTGCAGCAGACCTGACATTCCCGTAATTATAGGCATAGACGTCGGGGAAGGCTTCGATGTCGAATTCCGGCACCAGGACAATTATCCCGTGCTGCTCCGCCCCTTTGACCAGCACATCTCGGAAGTCCGATGCTGCGCGGTCCAGCCCATGCATGGCGATGACGATACGCGCGTGTTGAACATTTGATACCGGCCGAAAGTAGAATACCCGCATGTGCCGCTGATCGCTCACCACAGCATCGAAGAACTGGAAGCTGCCCTTGCCGGCTTCCATCTGCAAACTGTTCATGATGACCTCTGCGGCTTTACAGCATCTATCTCTCGCTGCGGAACATGCTCATTGCCCTCGTCCCGGTGATCGGATAGTGCAAATGCGATACGAACCGCGCTGACCACGGCTGACAACTTCTCCGGCGACGGCAACCGAACGGGATGATCGACCATCAGAAAGACGCCGTCGGCGACACGGATCCTTGTGACCAGTTCGGCGACTGGCATGGGCCGTGCGCCCGCAATAATCTTATGGAATTCCGCAGATTGAGCGCTGAAGTTGGCCCAGTTGCTTTCGGCTTCCTCGATCGGAATACCGCGTTCCGCCAAGAGACTTCCTATAGATTGTCGGTGGATACGGATGTCGGCGTTACTCATTCCGCTATTTTGAAGCATCCGCACACATCGGAGTTGCGCCAAATGACCGTGGTCAAAATGGCTGCCGCGACCTCTGCCGGACGGCGGGTCAATGAGCTCCTCACGCACGTAGTATCTTACGGTGCGCTCCGAAACCCCGGCCAGGTGGGCTAGTTGAGTAGCATTGAAACGGTTCTCTGTCGCATCCATAGCAATTTATTGACAGTGAGGTGCTTAATTGTCAACTGTCTCATTTATCGTGGGTGCGTAGTAATATTGCGTTGCTGATCCTTAGCGTACGATTTGGAGCAGCTCTTGTTCTTGCCCCTCAATCGTCGAGACGGAGTTTGCCTTGGCGCCGCGCTCGGCGGATCCCGAGGCGCAGGCTGTGATGTAGAGACCAACGGTCTGCGGATGTGGGGGGAGGGGGGGAAAGACTGGAGCGACGGCACCAGGCAGAAAAATGCTTCCAGTCGGATGCGTAGGCTTTTCTAGTGTTGATCGAGCTGGCTGCCTCGACGTAGCTCCAAGCGCGATCGGTGAGATCCTGCAGGTGGCCCGACAGGCTGGGACCCGGTTGCGGGGCAGGGGAGGGGATTTCTGCTCTAGAAATGGAAGGCTCGTCCGCCACAGCTTGCCCACCGAGAACGTCGCTCATCTCACACTTCCCATGGATTGATCACGGCTGCGCCTGTGTCCTCAAAGTCCTTGACGTTGCGAGTGACGAGGATCAGGTCATGGACAATTGCAGTGGCTGCGATCAGCCCGTCGATGTCGCCGCGCGGCCGGATTGCAGCGATGCGGCCCCATTCGACTGCGATCTCGTCGGTCACCGTGAGAATGCGGTCAGCATGATCGTGGCGTAGCTTGCGCAGCCATTCGGCAAGATGTGCCGCAGCCTTGGGATCTGATTTTTGTTTCAAGGCAATACCGCGCATGATCTCACCAAGCGTCAGCGCACTCAAGTGAACGCTGAGAGGAGCGACCGAGCGCAACCACGAGGCCGCCTCCGGCGTGCCCCGCCTTGCCTCCGAGACGATATTCGTATCCACTAGATACATCAGAAGGCTACGTCGCGGCTTGAGACTTTGGTTCGCGCGTCGACCGCGTCGGTGAAGGCGTCATCCCAAGGCGGACCGGCGAGCAGGTCATCGACCAAAGTCGGTCGCCCTGCGCGCAAAGCGTCATAGTCTTTTGCGGACAAGACAACGGCCGTGCGCTCGCCACGCACGGTTATCTCTTGCGGGCCTTCAAAGCGGGCTTTTTGCACTACTTTCGAAAACTGGTTTTTAGCGTCCTGCAGCTGCCAATCCATGAATCTGCTCCGATCTAGCTAGGCTGTCTAGCCAGAAATAGCACCGTTATTGATTATCTGAAAGAGGCGAATTGCTTTTAGATGGAATATTCCAAATCCAGCGGGGCCGTCGCTAATAGCTTAGGAACGTGCTGAGGCGAGGTTCTTGCACGCGCGATGACTTGGCATGCGATACGCCTAATTTTCGCAACGAAATCCGCGGCGCTTTGATTGTTAGAACTTGCCGTCTAATTTTCAGGCCGCTTCGCCATAACCAGCAACAGGAAGGCGCCAAGGTCTCGCCAGCGTGCAAACCGTGGGACAGCTTCGCATGCAGCAAGGGAGGGTTGAGGTTCCTCGATGTTGGTTAGGATGAAACCGGCCGAGGCAACGGCGTTGAGACAGTCGCCGATCGTGCGCGGAAACCTGGGCACGGCGAACGGTATTACATCCTCGTCCTTCGGGCGATTCCCGAAGCGCCAGTGCTCCGTGAAAGATGATCGATCGAAGTAGCGAGCGACCCGAAGACCGGTCGTCTGCCCATCGACGTCCTTTTCCCAGCCAAGCCCCGGCGTGATGAAACAGGGATGTAGGACACTGAAGAGAATGAAGCCTCCTGGCCGCACGAGACGGTATGCCTCGCGCATAGCGCCGGCCAGATCGGGTCCGTCCATCAATGCCATTGTTGAAAGGACCGCGTCAAAGGACTCGTCCGCTATCCCGCAATGGTCGCTATACGAGTTGACGTGGTACTGAATGCCAAGCGGATCCGCTTCCTCCGTCTGCCTGGCGTGCCCGATCATGCGGCTTGACAGGTCAATGCCGGTCACACGTGCACCAAGCCGAGCGAAGGCGCGGGTATTCGTGCCTTCCCCGCACCCGAAATCGATGACATCTAACCCATCAATTGGCGGCAACGCGGCGAGGAAGGCGGGGAACGTGAACTGATCTCTATATACATCGAACCCGTCGCGTACGTCTCGTGTCCACTGATCGGCGTTTTCATTCCACCGCTTCGCCACATCAGAAATCGGTAGATCGTTCATGTCATCTCTTAATGCTGTTTGCGTCTTCCGAAGACTCCGGATGCCGCGCCGGAGCACACTTCACTCCGTCGAGCTCCTTCCTCCAATCGCCCCAAGCGACAGGCATGATTTCAGACCCTTCGGATATAGATCAGGTTTCCCATCGACATCGAGGTCCCGCGGATCATACCAGGCGGCTGCCAACCAAGTGCCATCGTCTTCCTGAAATCGGATGCGCTCCTGTCCGTCGAAAGCTCCCGATGGGAACGCAACGTCGAAAATGAACAAGATCTCGTGCCGGCTTTGGCCATCATGCGAGAATACATTTTCGAGGGTGACAGGGCCTCCGACCACGGACACGTCGACATTTACTTCCTCTTTGAACTCTCTGACGACCGCGTCTTTTGCGGTTTCGCCAAACTCAATGCTTCCCCCTAGCGGCCGTACGCCTTTGAGCGTCCCGTGACGGTCATATACCTCGAACGCCAAGAGTCGGGTGCCGCGCCAATGGAGGCCGAGGGCTTTGACGCGGATAACGCTGGATTTGAACTCGCTCATCATGCTGCTTGGCTACTCGGCATCTTCAGGAATAAAGCCACCGGTCTGGCGTTTCCACAGGCGGGCAAAAAGTCCGTCTTGTCCGATTAGTTCGTCCGGCCTGCCTTCTTCTACGATGCGTCCCTGATCGAGCACAACGATCCGATCCATCCTGGCAATTGTCGAAAGGCGATGGGCGATAGCGATGACCGTCTTTCCTTCCATTACCAGATTGAGCTTTTCCTGAATGGCCGCTTCGGATTCGCTGTCGAGAGCGGAGGTCGCCTCGTTAAGCACAAGGATAGGCGCATTCTTTAGGAGAACACGGGCGATCGCGACACGCTGGCGCTGCCCGCCGGAGAGCTTGATACCCCGATCGCCCACGAAAGCCTCATAGCCCTTACGGCCCTCGCTATCGGCGAGATCGGCAATAAAGCCATCGGCTTTTGCCATCCTCGTTGCATGTTCGACGTCCTGCTGTGTCGCGTCCGGCCGGCCATAACGAATATTGTCGCCAACCGAGCGGTGAAGGAGATCCCGACCCCAAGCGTATGCGACTGGAGCGTGTTCAGGAGGAAGGATGCGATCGGCAGGGCCGGGAACAGCAGCAGCCCGAGAAAAGTCAGGAGCGGCCATTCGTTTCGCAGGAAGGTCGCAGCGCCCTGCTCGGTTACGCCGTCGACAATGACGGAAAGCCCCCAGACAATGCTGAGGTTGATGGCTTCAATTGCCATGGAGGAAACCGCCAGAGCAATAAGAACACCCCGGAACATCGAAATGAAGTGCAGAAGGACCGCCACTGGCCCCTTCGAGGGAAGAGGCTGATAGGGAATATCCAGCGGTCGGATCATGGCTTCAAAGGGACGATAAATCGCATCTGAAATTGACATGGGCAACTCTGATTAAAAAGATCGGCAGGGACGACGAAGACAACGTAGGGCTTCTTCCGAAGCAGTCTCAATCGACCGTGGCAAATGTCAGTATTTTTGCGGTCAGCGCAGTCGGGCCATGAAATGCGCATCGACGTATTCACCGTTACGGTAAGCGTTCTGGCGCAATGTGCCCTCGTGGACAAAACCGAACTTTTCGTAGAGCCGGATCGCTGGAGTATTATCTACAAAGACATCCAGTTCGATGCGCCTAATGTCGTGCCATTTGTCGGCCGTATCGATCAAAGTGCTCAGAAGGACCGTCCCGACACCTTTTCCTGCGAATTCGTCGTGCACGCCGATGCCAAAGCTCGCGACATGGTGCTGCCGGCCGCTCTTGCGATGAAGGCCGGCACTTCCGATGATCTTGCCATGCCATTCGGCGCAGACCAAAATATCTGAAGGCGAAGCGCTTTCGATATATTTGCGAGTTCTCTCGACGCTCTGAAACGGCTGGCGCAAAGTACCGTGACGCACGCCAGGCAGGTTGAGAACTTCCGTTATGGCTTCGGCGTCCTGCGGGCGCGAGCCACGGATTACGACATCGTGGATATGGAATTGTGATTGGACCGGCGCATCTTTTTCAGGCGGCATGCTGTTCTCCTTGTTAAAGCGGGAGAGCAGGCCTTTCATCGCCCTGCTCGTCTCGGCAGGGCTGGATGAATGATGAAACGCTTTACCGCGCCAACAGTCCAACGCCCGCCGGATAACCGGAGGTCATGGAATTACGGCGGGTAAGGTTTACGTTTGCGATCATGGCATAAAAATGCGTCTCGTTCGCGCGCTTGTCAACCACGGTCTGCTTTTTAGCAAATCGCAGTGGTCAGCCTGCGCGAATGTCAGGATCATCGCCACACTGCGCCGCCAAAGCTGCTGATGAACAACGACAAGGTGGAACCGGTCAATCGAACTGCAGACTTTCATCTGGAAGATTACGTTCCGACCAATCCTCTCTGGAAATTGGATCGCCCACGGTGAATTCGAAGGCTTCAATTCTTTTATGGTCTGGCGTCAGGTCGCACTTGAATTGAATGTTGTACCAATTCTGCTTGCTATGCACCGCTGCCCCGTTGGCGGAAAAGGAATTTCCTTCAAGTTTCGTGTCGGCCATCGCATAGGCAATGACCCGATCCGGAAGAAAATCCTTACTCCAACGACCGACCTGCGCCATGGCTTCGAGATTGCAGAGCTGTTCGACCTGTTCAGCTGGAGCAAGTTGGGAAAGAGCCATTTTTGCTTCGCGGCTATGTCGATCGGCAAGAATTCTCTCCGATAACATACGCGTGGGCTTGACCCTCGCTGGCATTCCCTCATCAGAAGGTGCGGCCTCTTGCGTTGCAATTTCCGGTTTTGGCAAATGAATGCGCTTGGTCTGGCCGGCATGGCAACGGCCTATCGCGAGCTCCTCGAGCAGGCTCATGGAAATGATCTGAGCTTCGACGAAAGACTGGGGTTGATGCTTGACCGCGAGATCGCCCTC
>NZ_JAHYCB010000037.1 GCF_019430945.1 Neorhizobium populisoli
GCACATGCAGCGCCTGCGCATCGGCATCGGAATAGACCGCCACCGTCTTGATGCCCATCTTCCGCGCCGTCTTGATGACCCGGCAGGCGATCTCGCCGCGATTGGCAATGAGGATTTTCTTGAACATGAATTTGGGCGCTCCATCACCCGCACTAAAGCGGAATCGCGTCGTGTTTCTTCCAATGCGTGGTCACCTGCTTGTTGCGCAGGGAGGCGAAAGCGCGGGCGATGCGGCGGCGGGAGGAATGCGGCATGATCACTTCGTCGATGAAGCCGCGTTCGGCGGCCACGAACGGGGTGGCGAAACGCTCTTCGTATTCCCTGGTGCGTGCGGCAATCTTTTCCGGGTCGCCAAGTTCCGAACGGTAGATGATTTCGGTGGCGCCCTTGGCACCCATGACGGCAATCTCGGCCGTCGGCCAGGCATAATTGAAATCGGCGCCGATATGTTTGGACGCCATCACGTCATAGGCGCCCCCATAGGCTTTTCGAGTGATCAGCGTCACCATCGGCACGGTCGCTTCCGAATAGGCGAAGAGCAGCTTGGCGCCGTGCTTGATGACGCCACCATATTCCTGCGCCACGCCGGGCAGGAAACCCGGCACGTCGACCAAGGTCAGGATCGGGATGGAGAAGGCATCGCAAAAACGCACGAAACGGGCAGCCTTACGCGATGAGTCGATATCGAGGCAGCCGGCCAGCACCATCGGCTGGTTGGCGACGACGCCAACCGTCTGGCCCTCCAGCCTGATGAAACCGGTGATGATGTTCTTCGCAAAAGCCTCCTGAATCTCGAAGAAATCGCCCTCGTCGGCAATTGCGTAAATCAGCTCCCTCATGTCGTAGGGCTTGGTCGGGCTGTCGGGGATCAGGCTGTCGAGGCGGTTTTCGAGGCGAGCCGGATCGTCATGGAAAGGACGGGCCGGAACCTTCTCGCGGTTGTTGAGCGGCAGGAAATCGAAAAGCTGGCGGACCGCTTCCAGCGCCTCGATATCGTTTTCGAAAGCCGCGTCTGCGACGGAGGATTTTTGGGTGTGGGTACGCGCACCGCCGAGTTCTTCCGCCGTGACGATCTCGTTAGTCACCGTCTTCACCACATCCGGGCCGGTGACGAACATGTAGGAACTGTCGCGCACCATGAAGATGAAATCGGTCATCGCCGGCGAATAGACCGCGCCACCGGCGCAGGGACCCATGATGACGGAAATCTGCGGGATGACGCCGGAGGCTTCCGCGTTACGGCGGAAGACTTCCGCGTAACCTGCAAGCGAGGCCACACCTTCCTGGATGCGGGCGCCGCCTGAGTCGTTCAGGCCGATCACCGGCGCGCCGACACGCACCGCCATATCCATGATCTTGCAGATTTTTTGCGCATGGGTTTCCGACAGCGAACCGCCGAGAACCGTGAAATCCTGGGAGAACACATAAACCTGACGGCCGTTGATCGTACCCCAGCCGGTCACCACGCCATCGCCGGCGACCTTCTGTTCGGCCATGCCGAAATCCACCGCGCGGTGGGTGACATACATGTCGAATTCTTCGAACGAACCTTCGTCCAGCAGAAGTTCGATGCGCTCGCGGGCGGTCAGCTTGCCCTTGGCATGCTGCGCTTCGATACGCTTCTTGCCCCCGCCGAGCCGAGCCTCCGCCCGCCGTCTCTCGAATCCCAACATCGATTCCATCAAATCGACCTCAGGTGTCGAAGCGGCTTGCCGATGGTTAGACCCTGGGCGGCCGACAGGATTCCCTGTGCGTCTATTCCATAGTGCCGGTAAAGATCCGCGATCGTCCCGGTCTGGCCGAAATGCTCGACGCCGAGTGAGCGCGTCCTATGGCCATGCACAGACCCGAGCCAAGCCAGGGTCGCCGGATGCCCATCAACGACAGTGATCAGGCCGCAATGGGATGGCAAATCAGAGAGAAGTCTTTCCACATGCGAACGGGCATGCGCCAACCCATGCTCTCGGGCGCGCTGCGCTGCAGTCCAGCCTGCGTTCAACCGGTCCGCGGAGGTCACGGCTAACAGACCGATATCGCGACGATCTCCCGCCATCAGACCGACCGCCTCGATTGCCTCGGGTGCGACGACGCCGGTATAGGCGACGACGATCTGGGCGTTCGGCCCCGGCTTGCGCATCCAATAGCCGCCATTGACGATGTCCTGCGCAAGTTCGTCCGATATCTCGCGTTTCGGCTGGTCGACAGAGCGCGTCGAGAGCCGCAGATAGACCGAACCACCGACGGCGTCACGCAGCCAGGTTACCTTGTCCGGGCCGGCATCACCGGAGCGTTGCATATAGTCGAACGAAAAACGTAGCATCGTCGCAAGCTCATCCACGAATGCGGGCTCGAAACTCGCAAGACCGTCCTGAGCCATGCCGATCAACGGCGTTGCGATCGACTGATGAGCGCCGCCCTCTGGAGCCAGGGTGATACCGGAGGGCGTGGCGACGATGATAAACCGCGCATCCTGGTAACAGGCATAGTTCAGCGCATCGAGCCCCCGTTCGATGAACGGATCGTAGAGCGTGCCGATCGGCAGCAGTCTTTCGCCGAACAGTGAATGGGACAGGCCAAGCGCGGAGAGGTTTAGGAAAAGGTTCATCTCGGCAATACCGAGTTCGAAGTGCTGGCCGGCAGGTGAAAAATCCCAATTGAATGTGGAGGGAATTTTCTCCTTCCGGAACAGGTCAGACATCTCGTCGCGCGCAAACAGCCCTCGCCGGTTGACCCAGGCGCCAAGATTGGTAGAGACGGTCACATCGGGGGATGTCGTGACGATCCGGCCCGCGAGTTCGCTCGTTGATTTGCCGAGCTCGTGCAGAAGCAGGCCGAACCCCTGCTGCGTCGACATCGAGGGCTGGATCGCCACGTCCAGTCGGGCTGGGACTGCGACCTTCGATGCGGAATATCGCCGCCGCCCGGCGGCGTTGAACGGCGCATCGCGGAGGAATTTCGAAAGATCGCCCGGTGCGATTGTGAGCCCTTCAAAAGCCTCCCATTCGTGCCCCTGACGGACGTTCATCGATGTTCGCAAGGTTTCGACCTGCGTTGGCGTCATCAGGCCGGCATGATTGTCTTTATGGCCGGCGAGCGGGAGGCCATATCCTTTGATCGTGTAGGCGATAAAGCAGACCGGACGATCATGTCCCCTCGCCTCCTCGAACGCCTCAAGGAGCTGCGGAAGATCGTGTCCACCGAGGTTTGTCATGAGGGCGGCGAGCTCTGCGTCGGATCGCCACTCGATCAGCTTGGTCACAGAGCCCTGGTCACCGAGGTCCTCAAGGAGACGTTTTCGCCAGGCGGCACCTCCCTGAAACGTCAACGCCGAATAGAGTTGGTTCGGGCACGCATCGATCCAGTTGCGCAGCGCGGCGCCGCCTTCCTCCCGGAACGCCGCCTCCTGCAGGCTGCCATGTTTTAAAACGACGACATCCCACCCGAAATTTCGGAATATTGCCTCGAAGCGCTCCCAAAGACCCTCACGGACGACGGCGTCGAGGCTCTGCCGATTATAGTCGACCACCCACCAGGTGTTGCGAAGCCCCTGTTTCCAGCCTTCAAGCAACGCTTCAAAAATATTGCCCTCGTCCATTTCGGCGTCGCCGACAAGTGCCACCATCTTTCCTGCCGGCCGCCCTCTGGCGAGGCGCTTCGCGTGGAGATAATCCTGCACAAGCGAGGCGAAGACAGTCTGAGCGGCGCCGAGTCCGACGGATCCGGTCGAGAAATCGACGTCGTCGACATCTTTGGTACGAGACGGATAGGATTGAGCGCCCTTCCATGCCCGAAAGTTTTCCAGCTTGTCGAGCGTCTGGTTGCCGAACAGGTACTGGATTGCGTGAAAGACCGGGCTTGCATGCGGTTTGACTGCCACGCGGTCTTCGGGTCGCAACGCCGCGAGGTAGAGCGCCGTCATCACAGTTGAAAGTGATGCGGACGATGCCTGATGCCCCCCGACTTTCAGCCCGCCGTCATTTTCGCGGACATGATTGGCATTGTGAATCATCCATGTTGCAAGCCAAAGAACCTTCCGTTCCAGCTGCTCAAGATATGCGAGCCTCGATGTCATGTTGACCTCCCCGTCGTGACGCGCAAAAATTAGCAGAGACACGGAAGGGTTTGTGGCTAAATGGGGTAGGGCTAGGATTCAATTTTAGCTCAAACTGTGCGTGCTGTGGAAAATTTGGAGGGAATTTTGCCAAAACAGGAAATCGACGAAATTGACCGAAAAATTTTGGCGGCACTCCAGAAGGATGCGCATACGACGACCGACAAGCTCGCCGAATTTGTCGGCCTATCGCAGTCGCCTTGTGCACGACGGGTCAGGTCGCTGCGCGAAGCGGGCGTGATAAAGGGTTACGTAGCGGTTGTCGACCAGGCAAAAGTGGGCTTGCCGATATCCGTGTTCATTTCCATCAAGCTCGAGCGGCAGAGAGAAGAGGAGCTCGATCGGTTTCAGACCGCGGTGGCAAAGTGGCCGGAAATTGTCGAATGCTATCTGATGACTGGTCAGCGAGACTATCTTCTACGCGTGGTCGCCAAAGATCTTGAATCCTTCGAGATGTTTCTGAAGCAGAAGTTGACCCGGCTCGACGGCGTTGCCTCGATCGAGTCGAGTTTTGCGCTCGCGCAGGTCAAACATTCACAGGCGTTGCCACTGTAAATACGCAGATCGAGGATCATGCGATTGGTGAAATTTTCAAACGTGCGCATAAGCTACTGCATCGCCTCAACCACCATTCTCCGGCGTCGAGGGGCTGCCACACCTTTCAATTACGAGGCTTCAATTCATCGTGGCTGGCATGCCGGACAGCACCATTCGTCCGCCGAAGCCTGGAGGCTCGGAACAACAGATGCCGTTCCGTCGGTCAGACCGAAAACGCGCTGACCCCGCTAGGTGTTTAGTCCCACAGTGTGATGGCGTATCATTGTCGCGATCACAGAGGGACACTCTATGGGCCAATTTCTTAACGGCAGCGCCAAGACCACGCACGCCATTCGAGCAGAGTTACAGCGATCGAAAGCTTCAACCGCGGGGCTCGCGCGGGGGTACGGCATCAACGAAAAAACGGTGAGGAAATGGCGATCTCGGCCAGGCGTCGAGGATGACGCAATGGGTCCCAAAGAGCGCAGAAGTACGGTCTTGTCGGCACTTGAAGAGGCCGCGATTGTTTCATTGAGAGTGCAGGCTCGGTTGCCACTGGATGACGTCTATATTGCTCTGAAAGATGTGATCCCACATCTGTCCCGTTCAAGCCTTCATCGCTGCCTGCAGCGCCACGGTATCTCCCGTCTTCCTAAGCCGGATCGTGAAAAGCCCAAGCGGTTCAAATCCTACGAAATCGGCTATTTCCATATCGATATTGCAGAATTGCGATATGAGGGCGGCAAGGCCTTCCTCTTTGTCGCGGTCGATCGCACTTCAAAGATCGTCGTCGCCAGAATCTATCGCAAGGCGACAAAGCTTGTAGCAGCCGGCTTCCTCAAGGCTTTGGTCAAAACGGTACCCTACAAAATCCACACAGTTCTCACCGATAACGGCGTCCAGTTCGTGCAGCATGACAGGCGGGCAGAACGTGGTTTCGTCGATCACATCTTCGGCGCTGTATGCTCAGCAAATGATATCGAGCACCGTCAGACCAAGCCTTATCATCCATGGACCAATGGGCAGGCTGAACGCATGGTCAGAACGATCAAGGACGGGACCAAACACCTAGATCAGCCTAATCGCTGATATCCCAGCGTTTAGCGCCATCAGCTCATGACACATACGGTCCGCGCTTGGCTGACGGGCGAAGCAACCTCGATTTGCGTCGACCATTACAAAAATCAGAAAAGCGATATGGATCACAGTACCGGAGAGCTGTGACCGGAAGTCGTTAGTTCAAGCAACCGGGTACCTCTATACTTAACCTTCTCCGCTAATCTTAATCACCGAACCGTGTTGTGAAAAAAGTCGATCCGTGTGCTTATCGGTACTGCGTCTGAAGGAGCTTACGATGGATGATGCGTTGCGGAGAAATATATTTTGACAAGCTTGAACGTGAATGGCGGCTTGTCGATCCAGAACGGCCTTACCCGGAGAAGCTGCCACAGCTGCCGGAGACAGAACGAAGATTGAAAGTTTCGCGCTTCGATTAAAGCGCAAGAACACCGAGCAATGTAAGGTTGACGGATCGCGATGCCGACACTCAAGGAGCTATCGATCGCTCTCGGTCTACTTTCGAGTGACCACAACCCGGCTGCCGAAGTCGACGGCTGGAAGAATTATGTCTGGCGCGTGCGAAACATCGCCGATTGTAGGCCTGTCCAAAACGGGTATTGCGATATCATCAGCGATCGGTGGGATTGGAAACGGCAGCAGTTTTATCAGATCGCGTATCGCGCAGATTCCGTCTCCAGTACGATTACGACCCGGATTACCCTCCGCAACGAGGATTCATCTGATGACGACCAGGTCTGTATCGTTGTCAGCTATTTCGATGCGATGGGCGACGAGATCGGTGTGTTTTTTGCCAACTGGCGAGCGCTACCAGGCAGAGCCTACACTCGAGAGGCGCCTATCATACTCTCAAGACCTGTTTCGGACGTGGCGAGCTTGGCTGCTGGCTCAAAGCAGTGTGACGCCAAAGCAACTATCGACGCCCAGAACTACTATCGTATGCGATTGGCCTTAAAGCAAAAATAATCGCATAAGATAGCGAGAAGATCTGCTGAGAGTCCGACCTCGTTTTAACTCCACCTTCCGAAGAACCGGTTTTACAGTGACAAGCAGAACAGGATGCTCATTGCGAAGTTCCGTCCGTGCCAATTAGCGCCATCGGATTTCATCCATCGTTGGCTCGGCATGAGCATTTAGATTGAGGTAGTTTTTGATAATATGCCGCTCATCACTTGAGAGAGGTCGATCCAGATCGAGCTTACGGCCAACAAAGGCCAGTACGTCATCCAAATTGAAAATGCCTGAAGAGTTGGCGCGCCAATCAACGAGGAAGACCTGCGCCAACGATGAAAGGACTTGTTCCTCGACCATGCGGCTATGCTCATCGCCTTTGCGGTCCGCGGCCGTTCCAATTGAACAGCTCGCGATGGTGTCGAATTTACCGGTCGCTTATGGACGTGCAGACCTTCAGTTTAAAAATTCGCGATTGCCGCGCTTATCCATCATCTCTAGCCGTTTGCCGTCATAATACATTGTGAAGCAGGACTGGCGACCCGATTGGAAAACGCACATCTGTCCGTTGGAGATCTTGTAACCGACACGCGAACCTTGCCGGTACTCCCAACCATTTTTGCTTGCTTTGAGCTCACTGGTTCCGCGCAACACCATTCGGATTTCCGCCTCGGTCGCGATGCGCATCGAGGATTTGACCTCAGCTAAAGCCGATCCACATGCCGCCAAGCCAAAAACTATTAAAAGTACAACACGCATCGCGACTTATCCCTACCGGCATTCGAGATGCCTGATGAACCGATACTACCGAATTAAGCATTCGTTTGTATGGAGTAAAGCAAGAACTTTATCGGCAAATTCTATTCCCATTACCGGTGACGTAACATCTCTTGTATGTTCTTCCAGTCACGCCCTCGTCAGGCAACACAACGGCGGGCGGTGACGAAAAACGGCGATCCTGTCTGCGTACGGGCTGATTGGGCTGTATTTCGAAATTCTGGCGCCCATAGGTTCCAGAGTAGCCACCGGAACCATTCGGACCGATGTCGAGATTTCGGTGTTGTTGCGAAAAGCATTCCGTCGGGATCGCGCACAAAGCCACGATCATAAGCAGATACTTCATACCTTCCTTCCTTGAAAACCGACTGGCAGGTCCGCCTGCTCCTAGCCCGCATCACAGGCCTTCGAACGTCGCTCACGTTTAATCTCAAGCTATTCAAATATCGAGGTGCTGCAAGCCGTCCAATATCAGTCAGCGTAATCCACAGGACCGGTGTGTCAATTCGGGGCGGTTCCAAAATCGGGACACAAATTCGGGTCATCTCTATGAAGGTGACTAACTGTCACCTTTAAGAGCGCGTGAACCATGGCGGCGATCCGTCTAATATGCGTTCATGACAAAGCGCTTTCGCAATTATTTGTTGGTTCTTCTCACCTCGCTCGTAATGTGGGCGATTATCATCGCACTGATCTTATGGACGCTGTCGTGACCGATCTTCGAATGCACCCCAACTGACGATGGCGCGCGGATAGGGTCAAAATCGTGTTTGTTCTTTGCGGGACGCACTGTGTTTTCTGCACGACAGGGTGATATCGGCTGCCGGGTAATCACTTCGACTACTCAAGCCCCACGGTTTTTGGATTTCAACCTTTCCAAAAGCCCGAAGCTAACATTTGCCACATCACTCGGCGCATTGAGCTGGCTCTCATACTTGACGAGTGCAGCCTCCAGCAAGGTGATCTGGGTCTCAAGCGAAGCTCGCATTGATTCATACTCGTCGCGGCGGACCCAGTATCGCTGAAACCAGTTAAGCACCCTTATTCTCCCCTATACAGGGGTAAACCAGTAATACATCGATTTAATGCTGACTACGTAACATTAACCGAGTTCGCCGCAGTTAGATCTGACTGTTGCTAATCTGCCGCAGGATTCATGCCAGCAGACCCGGTCCTCGCCGACCTCACGATTGCGGCATGCTGTCACTGACTGCGTCTATTTTCCAAATTTCGAACTTATCGAGTCTTTAACCGTTTTTCTTCACGAGGCCCAAAGACCTTTTGCCGATGATGGCTGCATGTCACCTGGGAGGCTCAAATGACGCCACGCTTTCGCAACCTGATCGGTGTATTCTGCGTATCGATCGCGATGTGGGTCGTGATCATCCGGGTCGGTGCGGGAGTCTATGATCATCTGACTACATCCAACACTGATCCGACGTTGATTGCCAGTGTCCACTAGGTCGAGCTGATTGCTGCTCGGCACGCCATTAGACAAAATAGGCCGGGAACTAGCACTACTTTGGCAGATTCGGGCAAGGCTGGTTTGAGATGATTTGTGCTCTCTTCCTTTGGGGGCGCGACATGGCAGATTGGGATACGGAGCTTTCGGCATTTTTGCAGCCATTTCTGGAGAAGCTCGGACACAAGAAGCGGCGACAGATGTGCCCTCTTTACGTGTCCGGGCTTATTGGTCCCGGTGACCGCAAGAGTATCGAGCCGAT
>NZ_JAHYCB010000038.1 GCF_019430945.1 Neorhizobium populisoli
ATACGAGGATATCGTCGATCATTGCTGCTACGCTTGGCGAACACTGCAGGACCGACCGTGGAAGATAATGTCGATCGGAAGGCGCAACTGGGCACAAGGGTTCTGATCAATGACGGTTGGTATAAGGCGAACGGATTAAGTACTTATGCAACCCGCCGCAGCCCGGCTGACATACGAAGCGATCGAAATCCGTGCGGCATCCGATGCTCTGCATCTCAGGTGTAGATGATGTGTCCCCCACCGAGCGGCGAGATGCGCTTCGACGGAGTATCAGGAATGTCTCGACTCGCTCGCTTTAGCTGCGTGATTGCGCGGTCGAGATAGACGGTATTCCAGCGGACGATCGCACTGACCACGAGGTTGAGTCCAGAGGCGCGGAACGCCTGGCTCTCGAACGACCGGTCGCGGATCTCGCCCCGCTCGTGGAAGAAGACCGCGCGTTTCAACTTATGGGCGGCCTCGCCCTTGTTGAGACCGGCTTGGCATCTCCGCCGGAGTGCCGGACTTGAATACCATTCAGCATACCGTATCGATAACCATGGGAATGCGGTCAGCGATTTTGGCCGCCAGTTATTTCTCAATCGAGCTTGAGACGCTTGCGCATATCGGCGTTTTCAGCACGGAGCTTTTCAGCCAGGAGCTTGCGCAGCCTCTGGTTCTCTTCTTCCAGCTGGAAGAGATCCGCCATCTCGTCACCCGCCGCCGCTATCGCAGGTTCTGTTGGCGAGACGGAGGTCACTTGAACAGCCTTTGGAGGGCGTCTCACAGGTGCGCGCTTTGCGCTGCCGGTGGCGTCGATCGACTTGGCCTTGCGTCCGCGCCTCTGCTTTTCAGGCGCGACGGTTGAAGCGACCGCCGATTCTGTTACAATCTCGACGGAGGCGACTTCTGAACTCGCCTTTTTTGCCCGAGGCTTGCGCCGCTTCTTCGGTGTGATTGACGTTTCCACAACGGCCGGCGCATCAGTTTCGGTCATCGTGTCGATGTCGTCGGCCATGATTGCCTCCCCTGTCGCTGTTGTGTGCAGCCCAATCGGTGGCGTCGACAAACGCACTGCCGACGCGGCTGTCGATGGAGACCTGTCGCCGTTGGACCTTTTCACCACAGGCATATCCGCCACAAATGGCATCGCATCTTCCTCGACATCGCGAGCTACGGGCTTGAGATCCATGTTGCCCCAGATGGAGGCCGATTTTGGGTGGAGTTTCTGTCGGCCGGATTTGTATTCGACAACAAAACTGCGTTGAACTTTTTTCACGGGGAGAAGCCTCGATATACTAAGAGGTGGTGCGGCGACTTCCTCACGTTCGCCCCAAGCCTGGGAAATAGCGATTTCCCAGTCTCTGGTCCAGTCCCTCCGGAATACCAAGTCGCACGCTCTTGAACCAGCTCGAACCGTCGACTTGGTTCCGAACGGCCTTTGCAATGACAATTGTCTGGCGACCTTGATGCTGGGACAAAAGCCACGTAAGCCTTGGAATACAGATTGGGGTCAAAGCAGCCGCGGCGCCTCGGATGCGGCCTTCTTCTTCGGCCATAGCTCTGTGGTCCGCTCCGTCGTCACCGGATCGGGCGGGAACGTTCGCTTCTGGAATCCGAGTCTCTCGTCGAAGCTAAGCGAAATCAGCTTCGACTTATTGTTTCCGGAAGTGTCCAGTGTCGCCAATGGAGCCGCTCAATGAGGTCTATGGGAGAGCATCTCAGTGTGGCGTCAGGCGCCGCTCCGGTGGCCAGCAATGGTTTTCTCCATTGACGACACGAGGCATCATCTTTGCAAGAAGCTGGTCAAACGGCTCATGGCAACCGTGTCTCCAAGGGGGGCCCCGATGCACGATTGGCGTGAACTCGCGCTGTGTCAGAGCCCAGCGCGCGATCTCGTCCTTTCGCGCGAACCAGACATCGTCGTGACTCTTGGCATAGGTGAAGAAGCGGTCTAACGCACGGATCCGGCTTGCATGGCCACTCAACCGGTCATGCATGCCGATCACCGTCATCCGGCGTCTGCTTGCAACTTCCTCAAAAAGCTGGTCGAATTCATCGCGCAGCGCTTGTTCGTGCGCATGGGGATCGTAGCCCTGAAACGGGAAGTTCATGTCATTCATATGCAGTGTGTAGGGCATATGGCAAAGTCCCGATTGCGAACCGGGATAATGAATGGTTCGTCCCGGCTTGGCTCATCGATGCTGTAGAGAAATCCGAGATCTTGCAGTGTCTCCGATATGTGAATGGAGTTGCGCATAAAATACGCGTTCCAGCCCACCGGCTGATGTGATACGCATATGGTATCGACGGATTGCTTGATATACGCTTTTTCTTCCTCGGGTGGTAGATCATAGGACGCCGTCCAAGTTGGCCATGCGCGCCTGCCTCATGACCTCGTTTAACAATCTCGCGCGCCAAGTCCGGGTTCTGCTCTATCACCTTGCCGATCATGAACGACGTCACTTTGATGTCGTGCTTATCGAACAGATCAAGCGCTCGCGGAATGCCCTCATTCACGCCATAACCGAAGAAGGCATTCGTCGCTTGATCGGGAAGGCCGGGTTTGATCGGTTCCGGCAGGGCGCCGCAAGCGCCGGAAATCGCCTGCCCGGTCCCCTTGAACATCAGGGAAATGCTGATTGCCAGTCTCGCGCCGTCTGGCCAGAAGGCACCCGGGGTTGTAAGCTTCGCACCTGCGCCAGATGAATTGATCTGGTGTGCTTTTGCGACTGCGGGCAGTGCCTGCTCGGCGAGTGCCCCGGTTGCCGCCGCACCGACGAAGCTGCGACGGGTTAGTTCAAGTCCGGATTTCGAAGGCATAAGGCCTGTCCTTTTACTTTGCGCTCGCGTGCCGGCCTACCGGCGGCGCCGAGCCTGAACCATGCAATTGTGTGGCCTCGACATTGGAGATTATGGCGATCAGACTGCGGCCTGCAGCGCAGCCGGGGCGGCGGCCGGCCAACGCCGGCCTTCTAAACGTTCACGCGATCGAACGAACGACACCGCCATCGACGCGGAGTGCAGTGCCATTCGTGGCAGATGCTTGCTGGGAACAGACGTAGACGACCATGTTGGCAATCTCCTCCGTCGTCGAGAAGCGGCCGAGGAGCGAGGTAGGCCGGTTCTGCTCGAGAAAGCCTTTCTCCACCGCCTCGATCGTCTGGCCGGTTTGCTGGGCGATACCCTCCAACACACTGCCAAAGCCTTCCGAACGTGTTGGCCCTGGCAGAACAGAATTGACCGTCACGCCAGACTTGGCCGCCAATTCCGCGACACCACGTGATACAGCCAGCTGGGCAGCTTTTGTCATGCCGTAGTCAACCATTTCCTTCGGCGGGTTCAACGCGGACTCGCTGCTGATGAACACGACACGCCCCCACCCGCGTTTCACCATTTCCGGCAGATAATGCTTGGTAAGACGCACGCCGCTCATGACGTTGAGCTGGTAAATGAATAGCCAGTCTTCGTCGGTCAGATCCTCAAAGGACTTAAATAGAGCAGCGCCGACGCTGTTAACGAGGATGTCGGCTTCGGGAGCAGCAGCAACGAGCCTTGCCGCACCTTCAGCGGTCGACATGTCGGATGCTACGCCTGAGAGGATGGCTGTCGGGACTGCCTCGCGGATAATCTCTATTGCCTTCTGCACACGCTCCTCAGTACGGCCATTGACCACCACTTCGGCACCAGCAGTGGCAAGCCCCGTGGCGATGGCAAGGCCAATGCCGGCCGTTGAGCCGCTGACGATGGCAAGTTTTCCGGTAAGGTCGTTTTTCATTTGGATCTCCTATGATCGTTCGATGAGAGGAGAAATATGTGCATTCGACATCGGGCAGTAGATGCCCAACAGTCCTTGCACTCGTTCCTGTAAGTCACTAATGGAGCGTCAGGGAGATCGAGATTTGGCGTCGGATCGGCTTGGCAGTATCGTTGCTTTCGTTCGTGTGGCTGAGCTTGGTGGTTTTTCCGCCGCCGGTCGCGACTTAAGCGTCTCGCCGTCAGCGATCAGCAAGAGCGTTGCGCGGCTGGAAGAGCGGCTGCACCTTCGACTTTTTCATCGCACCACGCGCTCTCTTACCATGACGGAAGAGGGCAAGCTTTTCTTCGAACGATGTAGCGCAATCCTGAAGGATCTCGATCAGGCTGAGGAGGACATGCGCGCGCGTGCCGCTCGCCCAAGCGGCATCCTACGGATCGAAATGCCAACCGCGCTGGGAAGGCTGAAGATCGTGCCGGCCCTGGGACAGCTGACATCGATCTACCCGGAACTGCGCATTGCCGCCACCTTCGCTGATACACTGACGGACCCAATTGCCGCCGGACTTGATGCAGTGGTACGGATCGGTGAGCCGCGCGATGAGCGGTTGATGGTGAAGAGGGTCGGAACCGTTTGCTACGTCGTGTGCGCTGCGCCCTCATATCTCGCAGCCCATGGCGAGCCGACGAGTGTGGACGGCCTTCGGAACCACAACTGCGTAAGGCGGGTATCGCATTACGGTCCCGAGTTTGCTCCCTGGCGGTTTACCCAACCAGAGACGGGTGAGCCTTTCGAGCGCCAGGTTGAGGGAACTTTGAGTGTCGATAGTCCGGACGCCATGATCGATATCGGACTTTCGGGTGCCGGCCTTGTGCAACTTCACACCTACATGGCAGAACCGCACATCAGGTCGGGCGCTTTGGTCGAGGTGCTCGGGGCTTTTGCCGCAGATGGTCCGCCGATTTCGGTGCTGTTTGCATCAAGCAAGAATCTCGCGCCGAAGGTTCGGGCGTTTATCGACTTTGTGACGACAATTCTTTGAGCCTCTGCGATGCACTGCAAATGGAAAGTGCCAAGGTAACGGCCTTGCCCGAGCTGAGGGCCTTGAAAGGACTTGAACCGCCGACCACGTCGTTTGGCCGACAGGATCGCGCCGAATTTCCCTGAAACGGCAGCTACTTGCACTGGAGAGCAGCTGATATGGGGCCGATAACAGACCGGCGGCGTCGACAAGGTCGCGCGTGGATGGGAGCACCAGCGACCATGCTCCGGTCTGAATTGAACTGGACGACGGATAGCATATCGCAAGGATATACCGGTGCGGTCGCTTCCAGGCGCACCACCCTTAGCCATGTCCGATGGCGAAACATAGAAGTGCCGGTATCATGGGGATTAAAGAAGACCCTTACCCCGCAAGTCGGCCGCGAAGGTGATGAGCGGCATCACGAGAGTCAGCGGCTTGTCCTTCAGCGGTTCGGCGCCATAGGAGGCGTACCAGTTGGCGGCGCGCTCGCCTTTGGCATCGATGATCAGTAGAAGTCCCCCGCCCTCTCCTGCAAGTCGGAGGCAGCGCAGCGCTGCGGCGGCTAGGAGCTGGCCTCCCAGTCCCTGCCCGGCAACCGCGCGGTCGGTAGCCAGTCGTGCAAGCTTGAAGCCCGGCACCTCATGGCGGGCAAGACCGCGTGTCATTGCATCGGGCACAGTTGCGTGCTCGACTGCTGAAGGCGCGATTGTATAGAACCCAAGAATGCGGTCGGGTACTGCGTCATCGATAGCACAGAAGGTCTTCGAGGCATTCTGCTCATGGCTTTGTCGGGCAAAACGGAGCAGGAACTCGTTCATATGAGCGTCGCCGCAATCGAACTCCGCCCGACCGTGAGACGTGGCGATCGGCTCCTCATGCCATGTAGGTAAAGTCATAGGCTGTCAGGCAAGCTGGCAATTGCCGCGCGCAGCTTGGCGTTGGGTTTGGGCGGATTTTCCAGAAGCTCAAGAATGCGAAGATGATCGCGCTTCGACACTTTGATCGCTTCGGCTTCTTCGATCACAGCCTCCGCTTCTCGCAATGCGGATTGGGTTACGAAATTCGTCAGATCGGTATTACGAAGTGCTGCTGCGCGCACCAGCTTAGCCTTGGCCGTGGCAGGAACTCTCAAACTCATACGCTCACTGTTCTCGTTCGCTATGCTCGGCATGTCGCCCTCCATCTATCGATCGAATATAGGCGAGACACCTCTCGGCGTCAACAGCGTGCGCCTTCAAGGCGTACAGACAAATGCGGGCGCTTCTGTACCTTGGTGGCTTGTTGTTCGATCCATACACACGTTCGCGCCGAAATACTGGAAGTGGGTTGTCCGCGGTGATCTGGAGCGCCGGTTCGGGAAGTCTATACCTGGCGCCGCTATCGCCAAGGCTCAGGTGTCTTGGTTGCGGCAGCGAGGGGAATAACCGATGGATACTCGGACAGTTGCCCCGGTAGAAAACTCGGCGGGAACGAACTCCGCGAAATAATGTAGAACTTAGGGTAACCAGCAAAAGGCGGGACAATTCGCCGTTGTCGTCAAATAGGGAGCAGCGATCCGTTCCACCTCAGTCACTTCATTTTTTTAATTCAGCATAATAAGAAGGAGCTTTCGCTGCGACTGAAACCGCTTCAGTTCGTTTTGCGCGGATATCGGGTGTGTTTCGGCATGGAATGTTGGCCGCCGATAAGGGGTCGACATTCCGAACGATGACGTAATTGCTACCGGCATGTCCCAGTCGCCTCTGTCGTGGCAGACTGATCCCAGTATCAACGGGAGGAGATCGCGATGAAACAATATGTCGGATTGGACGTCTCACAGAAGGAGACTGCCGTTTGTGTCGTTGACGAGAACGGCCGTATGATTTTCGAGGGCCGCGCGTAGTCGGATCCTGGAGCTTTGGCCGCTCTGCTGGCGAAGAAGGCCCCAGATGCGGAACGCGTTGGCTTCGAGACCGGTGCGATGTCGAGCTGGCTCTGGCATGAACTGAAGCGGATCGGCGTGCCAGTGGTTTGTATAGACGCGCGTCACGCCCATGCTGTCTTGTCAGTTCGGATGAACAAAAGTGATGAGAACGACGCTCGTGGTTTGGCCGAGTTGGTTCGCATCGGTTGGTATCGCGAGGTTGCGGTAAAGAGCGAGGCCAGCCAACAGGTTCGTTCAGTACTGGTTGCGCGGTCTCGACTCGTGACGATGCGACGCGATCTCGAAAATCAGGTCCGATCGATGTTGAAGGAATGCGGTTTAATCTTCCCTCGCGCCATCGCGGGACAATTCCAGCGATGCGTCACCGAATTGGCCGGGGACGGCCACGCGCTCTGGCCGGTCCTGTTACCATTGCTTTCCGTGCATGGGCATGTGTGCCGAGAACTTGAGGGTTTGGACCGCCAGATCCGACGGATGGCTCGAGCAGACGACACGACCAAGCGGCTTATGACCGTGCCGGGCATCGGCGTCGTGACGGCACTCACCTTCCGCCATACTATCGACGACCCTTCACGCTTTCGAAGTGCAACTTCGGTAGGTGCCTATCTGGGCCTGACGCCACGACGCAAGCAATCCGGCGAGACGGACACCGTCGGTCACGTCTCGCGATGGGGAGATCGCCTGTTGCGAAGCTATCTCTTCGAGGCGGCCAGTGTTTTGCTACATCGCACAAAGCGCTGGTGTTCCCTGAAGGCTTGGGGCCTTCGAACCAGCATCGCATAAAGATCTCATTGGGCGGGATCAGCCCAGCCGGATACCGCCGGAGACTTGGGATTGCAGTATAAGCAGTCCAAGAATTTGTGCGCACCTCCTTCTGGGGAAGATTCACGCGGCATTGACAGTGGATGAAGTGTAGGTGAAAGAGTTCGTCATGCCTTGCTGAACGGTTCCCGCAAACTCTTGAGCGGCCGCGTCCGAGGTCAGAACTACTTTGGTTGGGGGATCGCTAGCAAGCGCCACGCTGGAGAGGGTTACGAGAGCGGCAATCGTCAAAGCCGAAAAGCGCATAGTGATCTCCTTGAAAATCAGCATGCGCACAACTGGCGGGTAATAGATACTCAAATCGCCTAACCACCGCGCCTATCATCGCTTCATGCGAGGCCAACGCCGACATAGCCGCGCTGGCCTCTACCGCAAAGGGGTATGACGGGTTAGGTCACTGCGGTGCCAGATCGCTATCAGGCTGACAGTTCCAAAGGAAACTCAGACGGAAGTGATGGTTGTTCGAAAGTTAAGGATGGGACACGAACGTGCAGCACGACCCGCATCGATGATGGGACATTCTTAACATTCCGCCGCGAGCGGCGTCGGTAGCTGATACGAAGGGAGCGGACGGAATTTGCTCTTGGTATACTCATTGAAGACCTTCTTTCGATAGGCCCTCATATCTGATGCCTCAAGTACGGCAACTTGATCCACCAAATGCGGTTACGCAGTAACCTTACCATCGCGGCAGTGCCCCTGCGCCCTATCATCTTCTCTCAAGACCAAAGAAACCCCTCGCGGGGTATTGCGAGGGGTTTATGGAGGTCTAGGGCCACAGGAAGAGCCCGACCGATACCGTTGCACAGAGAGCGTCACACCATCGTCACTCGAGCGTCAAACCTTGCTACTTTTGATCGCATCAGCCATCTGAGTAAGAAGTGTCACGAGACCACGAAGGTTGCCGCTAAACAAACCGCTGCGGGGGACAGGCGCCTCGTGACGGGAAGAAGATAGCTGCTTGCACAAGTGATTCAACCATCCGCGTCACGCCGATGTTGAAACGAGTCCATGTGACGTGACTGGACGCGCGTTCCGAAATGATACATTTTCATAACGGGAGGAAATGCGATGAAGGTTCAGGTTTATTTGATACTGTTGCTTTCCAGCGTGCTGATGTGGGCTGCGGCCTTTCAAGGCACCCGGGAGGTTTACAAGGCGGCCCACACCGCCGGCGTAATACCGAACCTTCACATAAAGGCTCGCCTGTCGGAGATACTCTAGGCGAGGAAATAGAGCAGCCCCGCAATGCCCCCGATCCACATGAGGGTGATTAGCCCTATGATGGGCAGAAATATCTTTTCGAACATCGGCGCCTCCCTAGCGAGACGGCTTACGTAGCGCGGCGGTTTTGAATTTCACCTGAACAAAGGTCCGATGGGCATAAGACATACGTCCTAACACTACTTTGGCAGAATCGATTCTGCGGTTCTAATTTGCTCTTTGCAGTGGGGACATCGGAATGTCGTCATCGGTCTGGCGAGTGCGCTGATGACGGCTCGACGGATAGTAGGCAAGGTGGGCTCAG
>NZ_JAHYCB010000039.1 GCF_019430945.1 Neorhizobium populisoli
TTGTTAAACGGCGTGCGGCATCATCAGCTTTCACTGCTGCGACAATCTGACTGTCGAGCACCTCGACCCTTTCTGTCAGCCTTTCGATCTGATCGGCCATCTCTAAAAGCGCAGCTCTGGCCGAGTTTGGTAGACGACCGTCACGATCGTCACGCAAAATGGCGACGAGCTTTGCAATACTAGTCATGCCGGTAGCGGCGACGATCCCGAGCTCGGCCATTTGAGCACGCATCGCATTCGCTGTCTGGCTTCGCTGACGCACGAGTAACTCTCTGGTCTTCAAAACCATCCCGGCAGCTTGCTCGTCCGGTGTTTTGAGGGGCACGAAGCGCATTGTCGGGCGCGTGACCGCCTCGCAGATCGCCTCCGCATCGGCGGCATCGGTCTTGTTACGTTTGACGTAGGGCTTCACGTACGCTGGCGGCATCAACCGCACCGTATGGCCGAATTCGCCGATCGCGTTGGCCCAGTAGTGGGCACTCCCGCATGCTTCAATTCCGACAAGGCATGGCTCAATGTGACGAAAGAACTCCAACACCTGTGATCGCCGCAAGGCACGGCGGACAGCGACTTGGCCGCCTTCAGTGATGGCGTGGATCTGAAAGACCGACTTGGCCAAATCCAGTCCAATTGTGGTAATCTTCTCCATGGAGCGGTTCCCTCTGTCTCGTTGCGATTGGCGTCACCACGATAGGCATCCTTGATGCCGGCGCGAAGGGCCGTTCCACACCATCAAACATAGCCAAAAGGCGACGAGGGTAGCCAAGGCGACCGCAGATAGGAAATTTCTGGCAAGCTTGTCGTAACGCGTTGCGATGCGCCGGAAGTCTTTCAGGCGGCAGAAGGCATTCTCGATGAGATGGCGGCTCTTGTAGCGCTTGGTGTCATACCGGATCGGGCGCTTACGATTTGAGCGGCCTGGGATCACTGGGACGATTGCCGATTGGCGCAGCCGCTTTCGTAGACTGTTTGCGTCGTATCCCTTGTCTGCCAGGAGATATCTGGCGCCCTTCAGACCAGCCAGCAAGTGTGGCGCGACCGGGCTGTCAGCGGCATTACCACCTGTCAGCATGAACGCAAACGGGCGGCCGATCACGTCCGTGAGAACATGGATTTTCGTGGTTTGCCCGCCCCGCGAGGCCCCGATAGCTTGATTTTTCGCCCCCCTTTGCCGCCATCGGCCGAGCGGTGCGCCTTGACGTAGGTGCTGTCGATGGAGGTGCTTTTGGTGACCGCGCCGGACGTCGCAAGCGCCTCGACCAAGTCAGTCGAGAACCGTTTGCGAGACCAGCGGTTAAAGCGGTTGTAGACCGTGGTCGAAGGGCCATAGTCGACCGGACAATCGCACCACCGGGACCCGACCTTGAGAACATGGATGATGCCGGAGATCACACGACGATCATCGACCCGGCGAGCACCGCCCTTGTTCCTCGGCAACAGCGGCTCAATGACCGCCCATTGTTGATCCGACAGCCAAAACAACCGGCCCATCCAAGCCTCCAATCCGTTGACTGGAAACTTGAATCTGATTTGCTACGCCAAATCAACGCGATCAATGGGTTTTAACCCTAGCAACCCTTGATACCTACATCTTGTGAGATGAGTCACCCAGTTCTCAGGCAAAAATTTGGTCTAGCGAGAAAGATGCATAACATCGTTAAATTTCCGTTAGATTTCTGATGACGCCACCGCTAGATTGTCTTATAGAAGCGTCCCTGCAAGCGGCCGTGCGGCCTTGGATGGAGGTGATGAGCTTGAGCGTTTCACAGCGTAACAATAATGGCGCGCACGTTGCCAGATCTAAAATAGAAGAGCCCTCATTCTGCCTGAAGAAAAATTCCGTAAAAGAGCCAGTATTGATGGCTCCGAAAGCTTTTACTTGCTTGCAGGCACTGGTAAAGCGTCTCATCGACATCGGAGTTGCTGGAACCAGTCTCATTATTCTCGCTCCTGTTTTACTTTTTGTGGCGCTCTCGATTCGGATAGACAGCCCTGGACCTGTGCTGTTTACGCAGCTTCGTTGGGGAAAGGGTTGCCGCAAAATTCGCGTTTTCAAATTTAGATCGATGCGTACAGCTCTTGGCGATTCAAGTGGGGTTAATCAAACTGTCAGGGACGATCCCCGCATTACTCGGGTTGGAGCATTTATTCGCAAAACTAATATTGATGAACTGCCGCAACTGCTGAATGTCTTGATAGGAGATATGTCGCTTGTCGGGCCACGCTGCCATGCGATCGGTATGTTGGCTGCGGGCATTCCCTATGAACAACTCGTTCCGAATTACCACGATCGACACGCAGTAAAGCCAGGCATGACCGGATTAGCGCAGATGCGAGGCTTACGCGGCCCAACTGACCGGCCCGGGAGGGCACGAGCCCGTTTTGCGAGCGATTTATACTATATCGAGAATTTCTCAATCTTGCTTGATGTACGGATCATGATTGGAACGATCCTCTCAGAACTCCGTGGAGGCAAAGGCTTCTGATAAAGCGTTGCGTCTCACTGACTGATTTTTTATGTGGAAGGGTGCGTCAAAAGCTTCTTGAGACTTCCGATTAGCCGCAAGAGATATCGCACGAGGCAGCTTATCGCGATACCACAAATCACTGGCGACATCCAGCTAAATGGGATGCTACCTATGAAGTTGAAGCGTACGTTGATCACATTCAACTGACACTCCGCTGATATCTTCGATATGCAAGGACGTCTCCTGTGAGCTCCGATCGGCCTTCAGCGTTGCAGCAGACTTTTGACCGCCACTTTCGGCGCCGCTTTTATCGCGGATCGTTCAAAAGCACGGGGTTATGGACGGTTGTGCTTTCACATCAATTTTCGGATAGTACCAAGGGCTTCGATCCAACCGGCGGCGCAAGGTCGGAGGCAGTTTGAGCCTTTACTTTGTCGAATCAATTTAGACGCGGGCAATCCGAAGGCTTTAGAGGTTTGAGCATGAGCGAGAAAAAAACTGGTGAAGGTAAGGTGGCGTTGGTCACGGGAGTGACTGGCCAAGACGGGACCTATCTCGCAGAACTCTTGCTAAACAAGGGATACACGGTTCACGGCGTCAAACGGCGCTCATCCTCTTTTAATACAAGTCGGATTGAACATCTTTACGAAGACCCACATGTTGAGCATCCGCGCTTTATCCTGCATTTCGGGGATATGACTGACTCTACCAATCTCATTCGCGTCGTTCAGGAAACACAGCCGGATGAGATCTATAATCTGGCGGCGCAAAGCCACGTTCAGGTATCTTTTGAGACGCCGGAATATACTGCCAACGCTGACGGTACCGGAACGTTGCGTCTTCTCGAAGCGATTCGTTTGCTCGGCTTGACTAAGAAGACACGATTTTACCAGGCCTCGACATCTGAGCTCTACGGTAAGGTTCAAGAGGTGCCGCAAAGCGAAGCAACGCCGTTTTATCCGCGTTCGCCTTACGCTGTTGCCAAGCTTTATGCCTATTGGATCGTCGTGAACTACCGTGAAGCCTACGGCCTTCACGCTTCGAACGGTATTCTCTTCAACCACGAAAGCCCAATCCGCGGTGAGACGTTTGTGACACGCAAGATCACCCGGGCGGCTGCTGCGATTCATCTCGGCTTGCAGGAAAGGCTCTTTCTAGGCAATCTGGACGCCAAACGTGACTGGGGTCATGCTCGCGAATATGTCCGCGGAATGTGGCTGATGTTACAGCAAGATCAGCCTGATGACTACGTTTTGGCAACTGGCGAAACACACACCGTCCGTTCATTTGTCGAAAAGTCGTTTGTCAAGGTGGGCATGCCGATCGAATGGCGCGGCGAGGGCATCGACGAGAAGGGTTATGATACCACTTCCGGTCAATGCGTCGTTGAAATCGATCCCCGGTACTTCCGCCCAACGGAAGTTGATCTTCTGATCGGGAATCCGGCCAAGGCACATGATAAGCTCGGCTGGAAACACGAAACGAAACTTGATCAGTTGGTGGCTGAAATGGTCCGCGAAGATCTGAAGGTTATGGCGCGCAACGTCCCAACCGCTGGAGGCAATAGGGGTCTGTCTCATGCCTGAAGTCATCTACCCGCTCGCGGGAAAAAAAGTCTATGTCGCGGGACATCGGGGCATGGTCGGTTCGGCCCTCGTGCGCAGGTTGGCAGCCGAAGGATGTGAGGTGTTGCTTGCAAACCGTGCGCAAGTCGACCTCACCCGACAGAGCGAGGTTGAAGCGTGGATGGAAAAGAACCGTCCAGACGTGGTGTTCCTAGCTGCGGCAAAAGTGGGCGGCATCTTAGCTAACAACACCTATCCCGCTGATTTTATTTATGAAAATCTCATTCTTGAGGCCAACGTGATCAACAGCGCTCATGCCACTGGAGTGGAGAAGCTGATGTTCCTGGGGTCATCGTGCATCTATCCGAAGTATTCGGAACAGCCGATTGTCGAGGAGTCTCTCCTAACTGGCTCCCTCGAGCCCACAAACGAATGGTATGCGATCGCCAAAATCGCCGGCATCAAGCTCTGCCAAGCCTACCGTATGCAACATGGGCGTGACTTCATTTCCGCTATGCCCACAAATCTATACGGCCCTGGAGACAATTTCGATCTAAAAACTAGTCATGTTATGCCTGCCCTGATCCGCAAGGCTCACGAGGCGAAGTATCACAAGCAGACTAATATCACGATATGGGGTACGGGCAACCCTCGGCGCGAGTTCCTTCATGTCGATGATTGTGCGGATGCTTGCATCTTCCTGATGAAGACCTATTCTGCGGACGTTCATGTGAATGTTGGTTCTGGCGACGACCTAACAATCTTGGAGCTGGCCCAGCTCGTTTCTGACGTTGTCGGGTTCAAGGGCGATATAGTGCACGATTTGTCGAAACCTGACGGTACACCCCGCAAGTTGATGAGCGCGCAAAAGCTTCGAAGTCTCGGTTGGGCTCCGAGGATTGGCCTGAAGGCGGGCATAACCGATGCATATGAATCGTTCCTGCGATATCAGGCTGAGTCGCAGCAGAAGAGCTATCACGTTGGATCATAGCGGTTGCGGTTGTGCCGAAAATTACTGTCATCAGGGTAAACAGTTGGTCTCTAAACGGAACTGAGCAGGGGGATGCGGACGAGAAAGTGCACCGCTAGGAGATAGTTCATGGATTTCCATGCAGACAGAGTTCGCGCGTCGGGCTGTATAAAAGCTTGGTAAGTGATTAAGGTTTCCCGATGTTTCACTCCCACGTTGTTCGCGTCGCCCTGATCTGTGATCGCCTATCCATGGACGAGCGATGGGGGTTTTTCCGTGAAAAGTACATTGGAAATACTCACGCCCAGATAGGCTAGACGTGAGCTTCATCGCAATTGGCCAGTTGAGGTAAAGCACAGATCGTTTCCGCTCGGCCCGTAGCGCTGATGAATAAAGTTGGCGCGCAACATGGTTGAATCCGAACCACCTATCGACTCGGCTAACGTTTGCACGACAGGGTAAACTCGTTATGCCTACACCTAAGGATGCGTGGAGCCATCGAACACGCCGGCGCGACGCTCATGTAACTGTACCCTGTGGCCCTGACTTCAATCCAATCGAGAACTCATTTCGAAGCTGAAGGCCATGCTGCGTAGCCCAGCCAACCGAAAATCGATACTGCATGGGATGCAGCTGGAGCCTTGAAGCCTCGCTTCACCGCCCTGGAATGTACAAACAACTTCAAGGTCGCTTGATATAACCCAGATTGAACAGGATCTGGTGAGATTATTGCCTCATTGGAGAATGCTCCGACCGAATAGCATATTGCCGCACCAAAATGGTCTCTGCACGAAGCTTTGAATCGGAACGATCATCCAAAATAGTTCCATCGACAAGTCCTGGAATATGATTGCGGTCTCCTATTTGCGCGGCGGAGAAAGTCGTCGCGAGATAGTACGGCGCATTTGCGTGGGACATTTAAAGTCTGTGTTCAAGGCTCGCGCGGGGCGCGGCGAGACGCTTCGTCTCCAGATGATTTTATTATCTTTACGCCGCCACGGCGCCGCTAATCGACCCCCACAGTTAAGGTTAAAATTGCTAAGCCGTATCATAAACTTGCAGATGAGCTCACATTCAGTATGTTCCGGCGCAACCAGACAGTCGACCGGAGAGAACAATGAACGATTCCACTAGTCGGTTCATTCAGATGTGGCGCGGCATCGCAGTCGCACTCGTAGTACTTTATCACTACCTAAGCAGAGTGCCCCATGAGGCCTTCGGATCGTCGTCGCCGCCATTGCTCCAGTTACAGATCGGCAAGGTCGGCGTTCTGATCTTCTTCATCATATCTGGTTATTTGATCACTAACTCGCTTGTTAAAACCTCAGACGTGGCGGCATTCTACGCCAAGCGTGTTGCCCGCATTTGGCCGCTGTTCATAGTGGCAGCCATCACCGTTTTCATTTTTATCCAATTCTTGCAGCCGCCCGTGGTATTGGGCCAGCATGATTTCTTTGAGAAGCAGCCCACTTTCTTTGACCTCATCGGCAACCTGTTCTTTCTTGAAGACTTGGGGTTCACTTGGGTGGATGGCGCTTATTGGTCCATTGTTGTGGAACTCAAGTTTTATCTCATGATCGGCCTATTTGCGGTGGCCTTCAAGGAACGCTTCATCCCCGCGTTCTGCTCGGTTGCTGTCGTGGTGGCGTCGGCAGATCTTGCAATATTACTCATCGATCGTGCCCCCGGAGTTCCCCTTGATTTCGACAGCTCAGCCCATCTTCGTGTCCTGAGTAAAGCTCTACATGGCCTCTTGATTTCTCAGTACCTTCCATTCTTCGCGATCGGTGTAGCCCTAGCGGGAAAAGTGCAGGACGGCGTCTTAAACGCCTTGATCGCTTTGGCCGTGGCATTTTCAGTTATAGCTATCAACAGCGATGCTTTCGTATTCGAGCAAAACGTTCAGTTTCTCGCGATACTGGCGCTCGTTCTGTTCGCCGATAAGCTACTATGTCGTAACGCGATCATAGTTTGGGTCGGCAACTATAGCTATTCGATCTACCTGTTCCACCAAGTTATAGGCCTCGCCATTATGGGGCTTTTAACGCCGATAATAGGCATAAATTTCGCGATCGCCGTGGCTCTAGTGATCGTTGTCTCAATCGCTTGGATCGCTTCAAATGTCTTCGAGATGCGCTATCGGCACCGAGTGGCAGGGTTGCTGTACCGCGCGTTCTCACTGTTGAGGTTGAACCGGCTGACTTTTAATTTTCCAGTCGCCGAGAATGTGCGAGGTTGAGCTCTTTCCCAGTAAGCATCTCTTTTAGTCATATAAGACCAAGGTCCCCTAACTATCGCCTCCGCAAGTTATTTCCTTACCTAGGGAAGTCGAAGCTAACGCCGAATCGGCTAAAGTCTTCGAAGCGCCGGCCCATTACGGCTAGGCCGTCACGCGAATGACCCATCCAAGGCTCTGCGGATCGCCCTTCTTAGCGTTGGCACCATGCTGGTGAATGCGGACAGGATGAAGCGATGATCACGATATCGCCATCGTAACGCTTCGAAACGGCGTGCAGAAGACGATCCCAGACACCAGCGTTGCGCTAGCGGGAAAACCGAGTGTAGAGCGTCGTGCGCGGCCATAACGTTCCGGTACGTCGCGCCAAGACGATCCGGCTCTGAAACGCTAAAGAATACCATTGATCACTCGGCGGTCTTCAACACGTTCAATTCTACGGGTGTAGGTCGGCTAAAGGTAAGACCGTCGTCTAATAGCGATATTTGCAAGCGCCTTTTGGGTGCAGGGCGTTGTTTGCCGGGAGCATGGTCGTCTACGCGGTCGACATAGGTCGCCGCATTATGGTGCTTCGCGGGTCGGTCCTTCCAA
>NZ_JAHYCB010000004.1 GCF_019430945.1 Neorhizobium populisoli
TCGGGACGGCTTTGCTCTACCGCATGGCCAGTCTTTTTTTGCGCGTCTGGCCGTGCCGAACCAAAAACCGGTGCAGGGACGATTTGCTCGCGATGATGCCTTGGCCCGCAAGAGCGTTACGAAGCTCAAACAGCGTTCCATCCCGGTGCTCTCCGAGCCAGCCCATAATCACATCGGCATGAGCTTCAATCTTGTGGGAGCTACGGTCGCCACCGAGCGGACCGGGACGAACGTTTCCTTGCCGGATTTGTAGATTACGCCAACGGCTCACGCTGGCCGCACTAACGCCGAAACGCTCGGCAGCCTCCCTATGTGAAGCGCCGCCGTCAACGGCGGCAAGCACGCGTATGCGAAGATCAACGGAAAGGGCTTTCGACATATCTGCCGACCTCCATCGGCAGATAGCTTGAATCAGAACGCGAGCGATTTGCAAAGCCATTCGATTCAGTCAGACAGGGAACTGCTCTAAGGGCCGTGCGTGGCGTGTAGTCGATCAATCCACCGGCAGCGGGTTTCGGTTCACGGCAACGGAAACAGTAGAATTCATGCAGCCCGCATCGCTGCTTCGGCTTGTCCCGCTTGTCGAGGAAGGCGCGCAAATCGCTTCCCAGGATCAGGAAGGGCCGTTGGTCGGCCAGGTGCGGCAATCCCGCCTTTAGCCATCGCCGCACGCTGCCCTTCGCCACACCAAGAACAAGGGCCGCTTCCTCGGTGGTGTAGCTGTAATGCTGCTTGATCGCCCGCCGGATCGGACGACGCCCGGCCATTCACCGGCCTCCGCTGTCGATAAGCGATCGAATGTCTTCCACCCGCCATGCAGTGATGCGCGGGCCAAGCTTTACCGGCTTCGGAAACCGCCCGTCCTTGATGCCCGCCCACCATGTGGACTTGCTGACAGGGATCGGCCCGTTCGGCGCGATGATTGCGGAAAGCCGGACGAAGCCGGTTGTAGGGAAATGGGTGTTGTTCGGCATGGTGCCATCTCGTCTTGGTTGAAACGAGATGGTTTTAAGTCGGCCGATAGTGGGCTTGGCCGAATTCGGTTTACGTCAAACCGAATTCGGTTTTGGAAGGTGCTATTCGGTTACCTCGCCATGCAGCAAGGCTTTGCCTTCGTTGAGGTATTTTCGGATGGTGTCGGCATCCAGGGGAATGCCGCGGGTGGCGAGGTCGGTTTCAATGTCCGCTGTCGCACAATTTCGCGCCATTGTTGGATTGAAGCAGTAGGCGCCTATGGCCATGCCAATGACAAGCTTCAACAGACTTTCACGTTCGCGCACGCCAATATCACGCTTGCCTGCATCGGCTTCGTCTTTCTGGAGACGGCCCAGCGCTTCAGATAGTTCTTTGTTTTTGGCCTTCAGGCTCTCGACTAACGTCTGGTATCCCGTAATCGTACTGTTGGCCTGTGCAGAATATTCTTCTTGAAATTTCGATCTTTCGTTCATCGCTAGCAGGTATTTTTCCCGCTCTTCAGCAAGGCTAGCGCTCAATTTGGAGAATGCCTCCTGTTGCTGATCGAAAAGGCTTTTCCAGTCAGCAACTTGAATTCCAAGCGCGTCAATTTCAGCGGCAAGTTGGTCGGGGATCTCTATCCGCATCCGGCGAGCCCATGCGACTGCCACGTTGGGAATGGTCTGCTCCCACAATTGTCCCATGGCTTTGGCACGGTTGACGATGGTGCGATGCTGTTCGTATCGGCGGACGAATTCGGACTCGGAATAGAAACGGCCGATGCTTTGCCAGTTTACCGTTTTTGGGTCGCGGCCAAGGCTGAGCGCGACGATTTCTTCAAGGGACCAATAGGACAACTTCGCCCAGTATTTGAAATCGGGCGTACTCTCCGGCTGATTGTAGAAGCGCTCGTCCTCCAAGCGCTTTTTCGACGCGGCGATAATCTCCGCTTCGCGCTTGCGGGCATCGGCGATTCGGGCTTTCAGTTCGACCGTCGGAAGCTGCTCCAGTTCGACGCGATAGGCTTTGGATTCCTCTTCGGCCGTCTCCCGCTTTTCCTCGAAATCCGGATCATAGTTTTTTCCAACGCTTTCAGTGCGAGCGCCGAACCGCAAGATTGGGTAGCGCTGCAAGATCAGGTAAAAAACGGGGTCAAGTGCCCACAAGGGTTCGAGTTTTGGCATTGCCGATTCCGTCCCGCTGCCGATGCAGGATAATAGACGCGGCAGCCACGACAGAAGAAGAGGCAGTTGCTCAATATTGACCCTATTCCACCTGTGATTTCATCTTGTGGATTTCCCCAGCCCACCAATCGGCCATTTTCACCCGCTCTTCCCAATAGAGCGCCCGGTGATAGGCCTTGTGAACCTCGTCAGCGCCGACATGGGCCAATTCTGCTTCGATCGCATCCGGCGCCCATTTGCCGCTTTCGTTCAGCAATGTGGAAGCGCTTGCCCGGAAACCGTGGGACGTCGCCTCGTCTTGGGTGAAGCCCATCCGGCGAAGTGCGCTGTTCATCGTGTTTTCGCTCATGGTGCGGGTGCGAGACGTAACGGCGGGGAACAACAGCTTCCCGTCACCGGTCAGCATGCGCAACTCTTCGAGGATTGCCAAGGCTTGGCCCGACAGCGGCTTGCGGTGCTCGCGGCGCATCTTCATTCGCGACGCCGGCAGGGTCCAGATCGCCTTGTCGAAATCGATTTCGCTCCATTCCGCTTGGCGAAGCTCGCCGGGGCGGGGATAAAGTAGGGCCATCAATTGCAGCGCCATGCGCGTTTCCGGCATTCCCTCATAGGCCCAGATCGCGCGAAGCAAGCCGCCGAATGCCTTCTTGCCGGTCACGGCGGCCCGATGCGAGACAACCGGCGCCGTCAGGGCGCCTTTTAGCCCGAAGGTCGGGTCGTTGTCGGTGCGCGCCGTGGCAATGGCATAGCGGAAAATCTGCCCGATGGTGGAGCGCACACGCCGGGCCGTTTCATAATTGCCCTTGGCTTCGATCCTTCGCAACGGAACAAGGATCTCGGCAGCGGTGATTTCGGACACGGGCCGCGAACCAATGTCGGACATGGCAAGACCAAGCAGCCATTCTTTCTTGTTCCGGGTCGTGTCGGCCTTGCCCTCTTTTGCGATCTTCACAAGGTACTCGTCCGCCACCGCCTTGAATGTGACGGCATTGCTGGCTCGTTTGGTGATGCGCTCCAGTTTCGCATGATGCGAAGGGTTGATGCCTTTGGCCAGGAGGGCCTTGGTGTTCTCCCGCAGTCGGCGCGCATCGGCAAGCGTCACGGCCGGATATGAGCCCAACGCCATCGTCTGTTGTTTGCCGTCGAAACGATAGGACAGGCGCCACAGCTTCGAGCCTTGCGGCGAAAGCAGAACATGCAGCCCGCCGCCGTCGCTGTGCTTTGTTGGTTTTTCTGTTGGTTTCAGGGCCTTTAGGGCGGTGTCGGTGAGCGCCATGTTGGTATCCAGCCGGAATTCTGTTGGCATCGGGCCAAGCCGCTGTTGGCATTTTCTGCCAAGCACCAACGATGCTACCAACAAAACTTTCGGATGCAACGGGACGTCACCGGACGTCAGACAATAAAAAAGCCCGGAAAACCGGGCTTTTTTATGTTGCTTCTGGACCATCTAGGACGGTCTGAAACCGGAATGGTGCCCAGAAGAGGACTCGAACCTCCACACCCTTTCGGGTACCAGCACCTGAAGCTGGCGCGTCTACCAATTCCGCCATCTGGGCGACGGAGAGCCATGTACGGGGGCTGGTTCTTCAAGTCAACAGGGTTTTTGAACTTTCCGTGTCAGTCTCAAAAAAACTTTTTTATCCACATGGCGCAAAGCCTTAGGCTTCACCGGTTTCCGGGGTTTTACGGTCCAGGTGACCGAGATCGCGGTCGGGGTCGATTACGTCGCGGACCCGCTGTTTCAATTCTCTCGGGCCGGGAAAGCCGCCGTCGCGCTTGCGTTCCCAGAGCAAATCGCCATTCAGGCGAATCTCGAAATTGCCGCCCGTGCCTGGAATCAGCGCCACTTCGCCCAGACTGTCGTCAAAGGTCTGCAAAAGCTCCTGCGCTATCCAGCCGGCGCGCAGCAGCCAGTTGCACTGAGTGCAATAGAGAATCGTGATGCGCGGTTTTTCCATCGGTTTTCCTTTCGTGACTGCTCAAATCAGTCTCACAATAATGTCACCTTAAATAGTCAAGTTTTTGAATGCACGCATCTCGACTTGGGATCACCGAGAGGCAATTTGGCGCTGTAGAGAAATCATTGCCCCCAAAGACAAGAGGTCCTCCCCATGGCTCTTCATTCCACCACCCGCTCTCGCCTGTTTATTCCCGCCCTCACCCCCGTCTACACCTCGACGCATGAGATCGTCGAGACGATCCTGCGTGTTACAGCCGGCGTGCTGCTCGTCACGCACGGCTTCGGCAAGATCAGCAATCCTTTCGGTGCCATCGGCATGGTCGAAAGCCTCGGCTTTTATCCGGGTGTCTTCTGGTCGCCGCTGTTGGCGGCGACGGAATTCTTCGGCGGTATTCTGGTCACGATCGGCCTTTTCACACGCCCTGCCTCGTTCGCCGCGATGATCGTGCTGCTGGTCACGGTCTATTTCCATGGGATCGTGCGTGCGGAAGGCTTGGCGGGTGCCGAGAAATCGATCCTCTGGGCCGCGATTTTCCTGTTCTTCGCACTGCGTGGCGGCAACAGCCATTCCGTCGACGCCCGCCTCGGCAAAACGTTCTGACGGGAAGCTTAAACTCCGAGCATCGGAGTGCATCGAAATTGACAGCCTCTTGAATTGAGGCACCTGCGCGTCCTGCCAACCGGATGCGCAGCAGCAAAAGTGGATCAGGCCTGCAAATCGGCCTGATCCACATAGGACCGGCCTTCCACCTGGCCGATAACTATTCGTGATATCTTGCCATCGACCGCGGCGGTATATTCCGTAACGACCGGCGCCGGCACGGATTGCCCATGCTCGAACAATTCGAACATAGGCCGGCCTGTCATGGTGGCGGCGCGTTCGACACCCAGCAGTTCGAGAACAGTCGGCGCGATATCGTAAATCGCGGTGCGCGATGCCACGACTTGACCGCCGCGCTTGAGCACCGCACCCTCGCCGATCAACACCGCTGCAAGCTCGCTCCAGTGCAGGCCGCCATGCGAGCCGCCGCCGAGCGGAATACCACTATAGCTACCGGCATCACAGATCGAAGTGCCTCGCACGCCAAACTCGTTGACCGCGTCGTTGTCACCCTTGAGGTTGATGTAGAGATCCGGCGCACGACGATGAGCGGCGCCCGTCAATTCCAGGGCCAGCGTGCCGGGGATGATGCCCTCATGCGCGCCCGGTTCGATCGCCCGGGTAAAAGTCGCGCCATACCAAGGCTGGGCGACAAGCGCATCGAAGACCCCCTGCAGCAGGCCCTGGTCGAATTTCTTAAGCCAGAAACCCGGCGCACGGCCGCGTCGATAGAGGACATCGATATCGTCATCCAGCTTCGTATCGGCCGCGATGCCGGCCTGTTTAAGCGCATCTCCGACCGAGATGAACTCGTTGATTGTCGAATGGCCGTGATCAGAGGTCACGAAAATGACGATATCATCTTTCTCCGGCTGTCTGTCGCGCCACTCCAGAAGATTGCCGATCGCCTCGTCGCAATCCTTCATGGAAGCCAGCATGCCTTCGGCACCGAGACCATAACGATGCGAGGCGCTGTCCACCTCCGTCAGCCAGATGATCGCCGCATCCGGCTTTTTCGCCGGCCATACGGTATCGGTGAAAACGGCAACGGCCTGGCGTTCGGCACCACGGTCGAGGCCATGGGCCGGCATGCGATGCTGTTCGGCGACATCGACGGCGAGTTCCGGAGGGAAGGCGATCGCGGGATGGCGGACGTTATAGCCCACCTGCCCCCAATCGGCGCCTTTCCAGTTGAGCGCCGTAAACGAGCCCTGCCCACTCGAATTGACCACTGCAAAGGACTTGCCGCTCTTGGCAAAAGTTTCGGACAGATTGGTCGCCGTCACCATGCCGCCGATGATACGCCTGTCGCCGGCGCGCCAATCATGGATCGTATCGGTGCCCGTCAGGCGGTCCGAGCCGTCGCGGGAATAGAATTCGTTGCCGAGAACGCCAGTCGTTTCCGGGCGGGCACCGCTGGCCAGCGCCGTTAGCGCACCACGCGTCTCGCTCGGGAATACGGTGCGGTGATCCTTGCTGGAAACACCACGGGCCTGCATGGCGGTCAGGTTTGGCATCGTCTTCTCGTTGATCATGTCTGGACGCAAGCCATCAATGCCCACGACGATGACATGACGCGCGTTCGAACCGTTGGAAACCATAGCCCGTTTGAACCTTTCCGGAATTCTCTTGGTGGCATTGCGCCTATTGATGCGCCGCCTTCTATGATCCAAACATATCGGCAGCGTGACATGTGCTGTCAGCTCGAAGACATCGCCTACACCGAGAAACGGAACAGTAAGCCGCAAATGGGATCACCTGGGCTGCTTTGCCCGTCAAAGCTTGACAAACACAGGTTCTGGAATATGCGACTTTATGACAGGCCCGCGTGCTGCTGAAGGCACCATGATTATTCATTGTCTTCGAAGGCGTTGAGTGACACTGAGATGATATGACGCC
Source organism: Neorhizobium populisoli (assembly GCF_019430945.1). GTDB lineage: Bacteria > Pseudomonadota > Alphaproteobacteria > Rhizobiales > Rhizobiaceae > Neorhizobium > Neorhizobium populisoli. Next base: position 6,599 of record NZ_JAHYCB010000004.1, read on the forward strand.
GCCAAGCGCGTCGACATTGGAGGAGACCCCATATGACTTTTGCCCTGAACCGCCGTCAGGCACTTATCAGCATGGGCGCCGTCGGCGCCGCAGCCGCATTCGGCATGCCGGCGCTGGCCGCCGGAAAGCGCAATCTCGCCGTCCTCAACCTTGCCAGCCATGCGCCGAGCTTCATCGCTTACGAGCGCGGCTACTTCAAGGATGCAGGCCTCGATATCGAGCTGAAGTTCTTTGAAGCCGCCCAGCCGATGGCTGTCGCGATCGCCTCGGGTGATGCGGAATTCGGCGTGACCGCCATGAGCGGCGGCCTGATCAGCCTGGCGCAGAAGGATGCGGTCAAGGTGGTCGGTGGCGCGCTGACCGAGGAAAAGGGCGTTGTCGGCGCGGTCATCCTTGCCTCCAACAAGGCTTACGAAGCCGGTCTGACTGATCCGTCCAAACTTGCCGGCAAGAGCTTCGGTATCACCACGACGGGCTCGTCCTTCCACTTCATGGCCCACAAGATCGCCACTGCCAACAATATCAAGCTCGCTGACATCCAGCTTCGCCCGCTGCAGAAGCTCGGCGCCGTGGTCGGCGCGCTGTCGACCGGCCAGATCGATGCCTGGGCGATCCAGGCCAATGTGGCCAACAAGATGATCCGCGAAGGTGCAGCCAAGAAGATCGGTCTCGTTTCTGATTATGCGCCGGACTATCAGGTGACGACCGGTTTCACTTCGACGAAGAACGCCAAGAACGACCGGGCGCTGACCCAGTCCTTCATCACCGCCTATTCCAAGGCGATCGACGACTATAACGCCGCCTTCGTCGACAAGACCGCAGACGATGCTACGCGCGATGCCCTGGCCAAGCTCGTCTACAAATATGTCGAAGCCGACAGCCCGTTCGAAACCGCCAAGCAGAACCTCATCGAGGGTGCGATGCGCGTCAACAAGGGTATGGCGATCTCGCTGAAGAGCTGCGTCGAGCAGCTCGAATGGTTCAAGGCCGAAGGCATGGTCAAGGATGCCATCACCAACGACCAGCTTTTCGATACATCCTACGTCAAGACGATCTGATCGCCTGGCGCCCAGGACCGGAGGCCTTTCAAGGCCTCCGGCAGTGAGGCCGCATGGACCTGAAACTCAAAAATATCAATCATCATTACGGTTCCGTCGAAGTCATCCGAGATCTCTCGCTCGATATCCCACGGGGCCAGATCGCCTGCCTGATCGGCCCTTCGGGCTGCGGCAAGTCCACCCTGCTGCGGTTTCTCGGCGGACTTGAGCGCCCGTCGTCGGGAGAAATCCTGCAGATCGGTCAGCCGCCGGAAGATTGTCTCAATCCGCTGACCTATGTCTTCCAGCACTTCGCGCTGCTGCCCTGGCGCACCGTGGAAGGCAATATCAAGCTCGTGCTGGAAGATCACGGTCTTTCTCGGCGCAAGATGGACGATATCGTCACCAACGTACTGGAGCGCACACGTCTTTCGGAATTCCGCGAAGCGCTGCCCAAGCAGCTCTCCGGTGGCATGCGCCAGCGTGTGGCGATCAGCCGTGCGCTTGCCGTGCGCCCCGCGGTAATGCTGATGGACGAGCCGTTGTCGGCGCTGGACAGCCAGACTCGGGAACTACTGATGGACGATCTGATCGCACTCTGGACCCGCCAGCCGTTCACCTCCGTATACGTCACCCACAACCTGAACGAAGCCGTCCGGCTCGGCCACCGCGTCGTGGTGCTTTCCCGCCGCCCAGGCCGCATCCGCGAGATCGTCGATATCGATATCCCGCTGTCGGAACGGCATCTCGGCGATCCGGTGCTGGACGAAAAACAGAAACAGCTCTGGGAGCTGATGCGCGAGGAAGCGGCTGCCGCGGACAAGGAGCTGATCAATGTCTGACGCCGGCACGCTTTCGACACAATCCACGATTTCGAACGACAGGGATACCGGCCAGACCGGTTCGGTCGTTCAGCCCGTACCGTTCCGCGGCGGCGGCTTTGCGCCGAAGCCTGTTCGCGGCGTGGCAATTGCCGTTTTCGTGGCGCTGCTGATATTCGCAGAAATCGGCACCCGCACCGGCTTCATCACCAACCTCACTCTGCCTCGCCCGACCGCCGTTTTTGAAACGCTCGTGCAACTGTGGCAGACAGGCGGTCTCTGGAAACATCTCATCCCGTCGCTGCAGCGGCTTCTCGTCGGCGGGGCGCTCGGTATCTCCGTCGGTGTCGCACTTGGCGTGATGATCGGCCTGTTCAGCTATGTCCGAGCCGGCCTCGTTCCGCTGGTCGCGGCACTCTTCCCTATCCCGAAGATCGCTCTCCTGCCGCTTTTCGTCATCTGGTTCGGCATCGACGAAATGTCGAAATACATGCTGATCGCCTTCGGCACGTTTACGCCGACCGTTGTCGCCACGTTCGGCGCGGTCGACAATGTCGATCGTTCGCTGATCCGCATGGGCCAGAGCTTCGGCCTGAGCTGGTGGTCGATCGTCCGCAAGATCGTTCTGCCCGGCGCCTTTCCGGCGATCTTGTCCGGCCTGCGGGTTTCGATCTCGATCGCCATCATTTTGCTCGTCGCCGCCGAAATGCTGGGCGCGCAATATGGCATCGGCTCCTACATCCTCGAAGCGGGCTCGCTCTACGATCTCGAGAAGCTCTTTGCCGGCGTGACGATCCTGTCAATCATGGGCCTGATCGTAAACTTCGTGATCGGACGGATCGAACGGCGCTTTCTGAACTGGCGCGAATAACCGGTTTGAGCAGGAAATCTGGACAAAAGGTCGATGAAACAGATTCTGGCATTCGGTGACAGCCTGACCTGGGGAGCCAATCCCCAGGGCGGCAGATACGCGTTCGAAGACAGGTGGCCGAGCGCCTTGGAAGCTGCTTTCAATGATGTTCGCGTCATAGCGGAAGGTCTGCCCGGAAGAACGACATGTTTCGATGACCGGACAGCGAATATCGACCGAAATGGCGCAAACATCCTTCCCATCTTGCTCGCCAGCCATTCGCCGCTCGACCTCGTCGTTTTCATGCTCGGGACCAACGACCTGAAACCGCATGTCTGCGGCACCGCGGAAGGTTCCGCCGAAGGCATCGAGCGGCTCGTGGAAATCGTCACCACCTTCGACTACGGCAAAGGGCGCCCCGCGCCGGAGATCGTGATCGTCAGCCCGCCGCATTTTCGTCAGCCGGCTCCGCCTATGACGACCCTGATGGAAGGGCTGGAGATCGATAAATCCCTGCTCCTCGCCCCTCTCTACAAGGCGGTTGCAAACAAACGGAAATGCCTGTTTTTCGATGCCGCCGGCATTGCAGAAGCATCGCTGGTCGATGGCATACATCTGGACGCAGCGAACACCCGCATTATCGGGACCGCGATCGCGGAAGTCTTGAAGAAGACCGATCTCATCTGATCGAGCGAAGATTGCGCCTCTAGCCGCTACACGCGACCTACGGGCCTGTCAGCGGCGATAACCAAGAGCGCGGCTTATATCGTCCGCCGCGCTGCGGACCATCAATAGCAGCGTCTCACGCCGTTCGACATAACGAATGGTCGGCATGCCGAGATTGAGGGCTGCAACGACTGAACCGCCGGCATCATGGATCGGCGCTGCGAGGCCCGTGGAACCGGTGACGAATTCCTCATTGTTGAGCGCGTAGCCATCCCGGCGAATCCTCACCAGCATGTCGCGAATACCGTCCAGATCGGTGACGGTGTAGCGGGTATAGGAGAGAAGCTGAACGCGGGCCAGATAATGCTCGAGGGCTTCCTTCGGCGCATAGGCAAGCAGCACGCGGCCGGTCGCCGTGCAATAGGCAGCGATTGCCGCATCGAGGTTTACATCGTAGCGCACCCGATGACGGCTCACGCATTTCGCTAGCCGGCGTACGTCGCAATGGGCGTTCATCGTGGCCAACAGAACGGTTTCACCGGATTCGTCCCGAAGCTTCTCCATGAAGGGCTGAGCAACAACCACAAGCGGCTCCTCATGGCGGCGGAAGGGAAAGCCGTGACGGCTCGCTTCCACCAGCATATACCGGCCGGCATCGTCCTGAACCACATGACCGCGCGCCGACAGTGTTTGCACCAGACCATGAGCGCTACTTTTCGGGAATTCAAGGTCCCGAACGATCTGCGACAGCGGCACGGCTTCACGCCGCGAAGCCATATATTCCAGGAGATCCAGAATCCGACCGGCACTTTTCACTTCAGAGTTCATGGATGTGAACAAAACCCCCATTGCTGGCTACCGGATCGGCTCATAACAATTCTGCCTATAAAGCAGCCAGTCCATTCTTGCTTACGCAATGGCAGACTGCGCGCCGGAGGACAAACGATCTCATGAACGCCCCGAATAAGCAAAACGATGTCTCCGAACCTTGGAAGTGGTCGGATACAGTCTGGCGACAGAAGGTTCAGAAAGTGCGCGCCGGGCGCTCCCTGCGGCCGAGCAAATGGAAGAACGGCGCGCGCATGGCAGTGGCAATCTCCTTCGATTCCGACCACGAGACGATGGAGCTGAAAAACGGTGGCATGTCCTTCGGCACAATGAGCCGCGGCCAGTACGGCGCCCGCTCTGGCATGCCGCGTATCCTGCGGCTCCTGGAGAAGTATTCCATCCCAGCTTCCTTCTTCATGCCGGCGGTCTCGGCGATGATTAACGAGGAGGAGGTCAAGACTGTCACATCCTCCGGCCACGAGCTGGGCATCCATAGCTGGATTCACGAGTTCAATTCCCGTCTCGACGAAGAGACGGAACGCGACCTCGCCTTCCGGGCCGCCGACGTTCTTGAAAAGCTCTCCGGTACGCGCCCTGTCGGCATGCGCACCGCCTCTTGGGATTTTAGCCCTTATACGCTGAAGATCGCCCGCGAGATGGGCCTGCTCTACGATTCATCCCTGATGGCCGACGAGGAGCCTTACGAGCTTCTGGAAGACGGCGAGCCGACTGGCATCGTCGAAATCCCGGTCGAGTGGATCCGCGACGACGCGCCTTATGTGGCGATGGATCGGATGACCGGCGCCCGCCCCTACGGCGGCCCGGCCATGGTACTCGATATTTTTGCACGCGAACTGGAAGTCGCCTGGGAAGAGGAAGGTCTCTTCCAGCTCACCATGCACCCGCATCATGTCGGCCACCGGTCGCGTATCTTCATTCTTGAAGAAATCATCCGCCTCGCGAAATCGAAGGGCGATGTCTGGTTCTGCACGCATGCGGAACTAGCACGCTACTGCGCCGACGAGGCAGGCCTGAAGACCGCTGAAAAGGCGGCGTAGAACAGACTAGGAATGCAGCAGCAACAGAGGAAAATGAGGGTAAGGAACATGTCTGCAAAATTCACATCAATCGCCGCAATGCTTTTGGCGCTCACCGCGTCGACCGCATTCGCCCAGACCAAGGACACGCTGACCATCGACCTGCCGAACGATGCGGCGACGCTCGATCCGCATCTGCAGTGGAACACGGACAGCTACACGATCTACCGCAACATCTTCGACAACCTGCTGACACGTGACGTCAAGGGCGAGATCGTTCCGCAGATCGCCAAGTCATGGAAATATATCGACGACAAGACGATCGAGTTCCAGATCCGCGACGACGTGACCTTCCAGGACGGATCTAAGCTGACCGCCGATGACGTCGCCTTCTCGATCAACCGCATCATCGACCCGAAGCTGAAGAGCCCGCAGCTCTCGCAGTTCGACCAGATCGCCAAGGCCGAGGCCACCAGCCCGACCGTCGTGAAAATGACCACCAAGTCCGCCTATCCGGCGCTGCTTGCCCAGCTCGTCAAGCTGTCGATCGTCCCGAAAGCCTATGTCGAGAAAGTCGGCGACCAGGAATTCAACGTCAAGCCGATGGGTTCCGGCCCCTACAAGATGACCAACTGGCAGAAGGGCGTGCAGACCGAGCTCGAAGCCTATCCGAGCTATTGGCGCGCCAAGCCGCCGTTCCAGAAGGTCGTCTTCCGCACCGTACCTGACGTCTCCACCCGCATCGCCGACCTGAAGACCGGCAAGGCCGACCTCATCCGCGAAGTACCGCCGGATCAGGCCGAAAGCATCAAGAGCGACAGCAATTCGCAGGTCCTCTCGGTCCCGACCGAGCGTATCGGCTACCTCTTCGTCAACGCCCAGGGCGGCGTCACCCAGGACATCCGCGTCCGTCAGGCCATCGCCTACGCAATCGACCGTCAGGCGCTGGTCGAAGCACTGCTCGAAGGTTACGGCAAGCCGGTGGAAGTGCTCGGTGCCGAGCCGGTCTTTGGTTATACCGACAAGATCAAGGGCTATGAGTACAATCTCGACAAGGCCAAGGAACTGGTGAAAGCCGCCGGTGCCGAAGGCAAGACCGTCGAATTCCTCACCTCGCCGGCCTATAGCCGCGCGACGGTCGAGGCGATCCAGCAGATGGTCAACGAAGCCGGCCTGAAGGTGGAAATCTCCTCCAGCGACCAGGCCACCTTCCTGAAGCGCCGTCAGGGCGATCCGGCCAATGCCGGCGGTCTCGCCTTCGGCGCATGGTCCTGCGCCTGCCAGGACGTCGACGGCGTGATCTTCCCGCTGTTCCGTACCGGCAGCATCTGGGCCAAATATTCGAACCCGAAGTTCGATGAAGCCGTCGACAAGGCCCGTGTTATCCTCGACCCGAAGGAGCGCCTGAAGCTTTACGAACAAGCCTACCAGATCATCAAGGACGACGTTCCGGGTCTCGGCCTCTATCAGGCTTATGCGCTTTACGGCGCGGCCAAGAAGCTGAAGTGGCAGCCGACCGCCAACGAAGCCATGTTCGTCATGGACATGAGCTGGCAGCAGTAAGGGTATCACGATCATGTTGAGATACGCCGTAGAACGGTTGATACAGGCGATCATCGCGATCTTCGGCGTTCTCACCATCGTGTTCGTCGTCATGCATCTCTCGGGCGATCCCACCCTGCTGCTCGTGCCGCAGGACGCATCGGCCGAGATGATCGCCCAGTTGCGCAGCCAGCTTGGTTTCGACCGGCCGATCTATGTGCAATATCTCGAATATCTCGGCGGCCTGACGCAGCTGGATTTCGGCGTCTCCGTGGTCCAGCGCGTGCCGGCGCTGGATATCGTGCTCTCCCGCGTGCCCTATACGATCATGCTTGCCGCCGGCGCGCTGGTGGTGGCGATCGGCATGGGCATTCCGGCCGGGATCATCATGGCGACCCGCCGCGGCACTGTCATCGAGCGGCTGCTGACGGCGATCGTCGTCACCGGCCAGAGCGTGCCGACCTTTCTCTCTGGCATCGTGCTGATCTTCTTCTTCGGCGTGACGCTACGCTGGCTGCCGACCTCCGGCTCCGGCGATTTCGCCTCGTTGATCATGCCGTCGATCGCGCTCGGGGCGATCTCGATGTCGACCTTCGCCCGCATGACCCGTATCTCGATCATTGACGAACTCGGCAAGGACTATGTCCGCGCCGGCCGCGCCCGTGGTCTGTCATTGAGCTCGGTGGTCTTCCGGCATGTGCTGCGCAATGCGGCAATCCCGGTCATCACCATCGCCGCACTCGAAATCGGCAACCTGCTTGCGGGCGCCGTCATTGTAGAAACCGTGTTTGCCTGGCCGGGCATCGGCCAGCTCGCCATCCAGTCCATCCAGTCGCGCGACTTCCTGGTCGTCCAGGTCATCGTGCTGCTGATCTCCTTCGTTTACGTGCTGACCAGCGTGCTCGCGGACTTCGTCTACGCGATCGTCGATCCGCGCATCCGCTTGGTCCGTTGAGGAGGTAGAACATGAACACCGCCGTCCTCGCCCTTGGAAACCGCCTGCGTCGTATACCGATCTCGGTCATCGTCGTCTCGATCATCTTCCTGGCGATCGTGCTGATCGCCATCTTCGCGCCCTGGCTTGCACCGGCCGATCCCGCGAAACAGAACCTGCTTGCACGCCTCAAGGGACCGGGCTTCGAGCTGCGCGGCGTCACCTATTGGCTGGGCACCGACGATCTCGGCCGCGACCTCCTGTCCCGCACCATGTATGGCGCCGGCGTCTCGCTCTCGGTCGCCATTCTCTCCGTCGTCGTCTCTTCGCTCGTCGGCGTGACGCTCGGCATGGTGGCCGGCTGGTTCCGCGGCAAGATCGAGATCGTCATCATGCGTCTCGTCGACATTATGATGTCGATCCCGGCGATCCTTTTGGCCGTGCTGACTGTCGCCGTTCTCGGCCCGGGCTTCCTGAAACTCGTTCTGGTCCTCGGCCTTACCCGCTGGCCGCGTTATACCCGCGTTGCCTATGCCCAGACGCTGCAGGTGGCGAACCTGCCGTTCATCAAGGCGTCCGAACTCGCCGGCGCCGGTGCGGGGCGCATCCTCTTCCATCACATCCTGCCAAATATCGCCGGTCCGCTGCTGATCGTCGCGACGGCTGAATTCGGCCTGATGATCCTGATGGAAGCGGGCCTCTCCTTCCTCGGCCTCGGCATCCAGCCGCCGGCGGCAAGCTGGGGCTCGATCATGAGCGTCGGCCGTCAATATCTGGAACGGGCCTGGTGGATCGTCGCCTTCCCCGGTGTCTGCCTCTTCCTTCTCGTGTTCTCCGTCAACGTGCTGGGCGACTGGCTGCGTGACGAGATCGATCCGCGCTCCCGCGCTCGCTAAAGGTTGTTTGCCATGGAATTCGAAAACAAGACCATCGTCATCACAGGTGCCGCTGGCATTTTCGGCCGCTGGATTGCCGCCTACTTTGCCAAGGAAGGCGCAAAACTCTGCCTCAGCGACAATCGCATGGACGGGCTGGAAAAGGCGGTGGAAGAGCTCGGCTTCGACCACTCGAAGGTTTTGCTGCACGCGACTGAGTTGACGAGCGATACTTCGATGCTCGAGCTTGTCGATCTCGTGAAGCGCGAATGGAAAGCGCCGGATATCCTCGTCAACAACGCGGGCATTTATACCCGCTTCAGTCTGCTCGACATGGAATTTGCCGACTGGGACCGCGTCTTCGACGTCAATGTGCGTGCGCCCTTCGTGCTGTCGCGTGAATTTGCCAAATTGATGATTGCCGAAGGCAAGCAGGGCTCCATCGTCAACATCTCCTCAGGCGCCGCCCGCAAGATGACGCAGAACGGCGTTCCCTATTGCACGTCCAAAACGACCGTCGAGCGGCTTTCCAAGGGCTTTGCCATGGAACTTGCCGAATACGGCATCCGCGTCAATGTCGTCGAACCGGGCTTCGCGCCGGGCAGCGAAGTCAGCGAACTTTCCGACGAGTACGTGACCAACATGCTGAAAAACATTCCGCTCGGCCGCGCCAGCGGGCCGGAAGACGCGCCAGGTGCGATCGCCTATCTCTGCTCGGAGAAGGCCGCCTTCATTACCGGCGCGGTGATCTCGGTCGACGGTGGCAATTCGATCGGCAACTACAAGCGCCCCGAGCGCAGCACCCAGAAGGTCTGACCGATGAATGCTGTCGCAAACCCGTTATTATCCGTCGACCGGCTGACCATCGAGATCGGTGGTGCCAACGTCGTCGACGATATCTCGTTCACCGTGGCGCCCGGCAAGGTCATGGCGCTGGTCGGCGAGTCGGGTTGCGGCAAGTCCTTGACCTCCTACGCCATGCTCGGTCTTCTGCCGCCGGCAGCCAAACGCACAGGTGGCCGGATCATGCTGGAAAGCACCGACCTCGGCGCCATGTCGGAACGGCAGCTCCGCAAGGCGCGCGGCAAGGACATCTCGATCATCTTCCAGGAGCCGAGCGCTTCGCTTGATCCGCTGACCACGGTCGGTTCGCAGATCGCCGAAGCCTACCGCGTCCACCAGGGTGCGTCGCGAACGGAAGCCTATGAAAAGGCGCGGCAGATGCTGGTCGATGTCGGCATTCCCGATCCGACACGGCGGCTCGATCAATATCCGTTCGAGCTCTCCGGCGGCATGTGCCAGCGCATCATGATCTCGATCGCGCTGATCAACGGCCCTCGCCTGCTGGTCGCCGACGAACCGACGACAGCGCTCGACGTGACCATCCAGGCGCAAATCCTCGACCTGATGAAGAAACTGGTCTCCGAGCGTGGCACGGCGATCGTGCTGATCACCCACGATATGGGCGTGGTAGCCGATATCGCCGACGAAGTGGCGGTGATGTATGCCGGCCGCATCGCTGAGATCGCGCCGGTCCACGCACTTTTTGCCGCTCCAAAACATCCCTATACGGCCCTCCTGTTGGCCAGCGTACCGAAGCTCGATCACTCGCCCAAGGCGGACCTGGCGACGATCGAGGGTACGGTGCCGACGCCGAGCGAATTCGGCGTCGGCTGTCGGTTCGCGGACCGCTGTCCGCTGGTGACCGACAAATGTCGTAGCGAACAGCCGCCGCTCTTCCAGAGCGGCGAGAGCGGCCACCGCTCCGCCTGCTGGCATATCGACCGCATGGCCGAAATCCGCGGGGTAGCGGCATGAGCGACGCGCCCAAGGTTCTCGAGCTGCGCGATGTCGCGGTCCATTTCGGCGGCCGTGGCGGCTTCCTGTCCTCGCCCGGTCCGGTGGTGAAAGCTGTCAATGGCGTCGATCTGGAAATCGGCCGTGCCGAAACGGTGGCGCTCGTCGGCGAATCCGGCTGCGGCAAGTCCACGCTTTCCAATACGATCGTCGGCCTGCAGGCTCCGGTGTCCGGCAGCGTCAGGGTGAGTGGCGAGGAAGTGGTTGGCGCCGACAAAAAGAAGCTCAACGATATAAGACGCAAGGTGCAGATGATCTTCCAGGATCCTGCCCTATCGCTCGACCCGCGTTCGACCGTGGGTGCCACAATCGCCGAACCGCTGATCGTTCGCGGCGTCGCCAAGGGCAGGGAGCTGAAAGAACACGTCGCGACGCTTTTGCAGCAGGTCGGTTTGCGGCCCGAGTTCGCCGATCGTTATCCGCATCAGTTTTCCGGTGGTCAGCGCCAGCGTGTCGTCATCGCCCGTGCACTCGCGCTCGAACCGGACCTTGTCATCTGCGACGAACCCGTCTCGGCGCTCGACGTTTCGGTGCGTGCGCAAATTCTCAACCTTCTGGTGGCGCTGCAGAAGCGCACCGGCGTTTCCTACCTTTTCGTCTCTCACGATCTCGGTGTGGTTCGCCATATCTGCGACCGCGTCGTGGTGATGTATCTCGGCCGCTTCGTGGAGATGGCGGACCGAGATACATTCTTTGCCAATCCCAAGCACCCCTACACAAAGGCGTTGATGTCGGCCGTACCGGAAGCCGATCCCGTCGTGCAGCGGTCGAAGGAGCGGATCATACTGGGCGGCGAGCTGCCAAGCCCGGCCAATATCCCGTCCGGCTGCGCCTTCCACACGCGCTGCCCGCTCGCGACGGAAATCTGCTCGAAGGAACGGCCGGAATTGACTTCACGTCCGGACGGTGCTCGCGTCGCCTGCCATCACGCCTGATTTGCAACAGAGAACCCCATGACCGAAGCCCCGACGAACGAAATTCTCCTCCTCGCCGGCCTCGATGCCGAGGCGCAAATTCGGGTCGATCGCTGGGGTATCCCGCATATCAAGGCCGCGAGCGAAAAAGACCTGTTCTTCGTTCAGGGCTTCAATGCCGCCCGCGACCGGCTGTGGCAACTCGATCTCTGGCGCAAGCGCGGCCTTGGCCTGCTGGCTGCCGATTTCGGCCCCGGCTACCTGGCGCAGGATCATGCTGCCCGGCACTTTCTTTATCGCGGCGATATGGCGCCCGAATGGACTTCCTACGCACCGGATACGCAGGCGATCTGCATCGCATTCGCCGCCGGCATCAATGCCTATATTGCACTTTGCGAGGCAGAGCCTTCCCGCCTTCCGCCGGAATTTGCCGTCTTCGGCACCAAGCCTGCTTTCTGGCAGCCGTCCGATGTCGTGCGTGTCCGCAGTCATGCGCTGACCCGCAACGGTCTCTCGGAAATCCTGCGCGCCAACATCATGGCGCTGGCCGACGCCGAAACCGATCTGCTGCGCTACGAGATCGATCCTCCTGTCCAGCCGAAGCCGGCCGATGGCATCGTGCTTGCGGACATTCCGCTGGAAGCGACCCGCCTTTTCAAGCTCGCGACCGCACCCGTCACCTTCGACAAGACCCGCCTTGCCGCGACACTCGACGATGTCTGGAAATGGACCGAGGTGACCGATCTCGGCGATATCATCCAGCGTGTCGCGGAAGAAGGTTCCAACAACTGGGCAGTCCACGGTTCGCGCACCGAGGCCGGCCGGCCGATCCTGGCCAGTGACCCGCACCGCGCCCATGCCGTACCGTCGCTGCGATACCTCGTGCATCTCGAAGCCCCGGGCTTCAACGCCATCGGCACCGGTGAGCCGACTGCACCGGGGATTTCACTTGGCCACAACGACAAGATCGCCTTCGGCCTCACCATTTTCGGCGCGGATCAGGAAGACGTTTATGTCTATGAGACGAAGGACGGCGATCCGGAGCAATATCGTTATGGCGATGGCTGGGAAACGATCAGCCGCGTTGCCGAAACCTTCGAGGTAAAAGGCTATGACGAGCAGACGCTGACGCTCTCTTTCACCCGCCACGGCCCGATCCTGTACGAAAACCCGGCAAAGCGGATAGCGATTGCCATGCGTTCCGTCTGGCTGTCTCCCGGCTCGGCCGCCTATCTCGGCAGCCTTTCCTATATGCGCACGGCGACCGTGACGGATTTCTCCGAAACGCTCCATCATTGGGGCACTCCCTCCGTCAACCATGTCAGCGCCGACATGGACGGCAATATCGGCTGGTTCACCGCAGGCTTCACGCCGGTACGGCACAATTGGGAAGGCCTGCTGCCGGTACCGGGAAACGGTTCGCGTGAGTGGGACGGCTTCCTGCCAGCCGACCAGCTTCCACGTAAATACAATCCGGCCGAGGGTTTCGTCGCTTCCGCCAACGAGATGAACCTGCCCGCCAACCGCGATCCAAAGGCGCCGTCGATCGGTCATGAATGGGCGGAAGTCAGCCGTGCGCAGCGGATAAAGTCCGTCCTGCGCGCCGATCCGCAGCATACGGTGAAAGCATCGATGGCGCTTCAAACGGATACCTATTCCCGCCCGGCCGCCGTCATCTGCGGCGTTCTGGAAAAAGTTGCCAGCCGTCAACCGCTAACTGCCGAGCAACAGCGGGCGCTTGTGATGTTCCGCGATTGGGATCATCGCCTTGAAGCGACAAGCGGCTGCGCTGCTCTATTCGAAGTCTGGTGGATGAAGCACCTGCGCCCCGCCCTGCTCGCGAGGGTTGCGCCGAACCCGATCGTGCGGCAATTGCTGCTGCCGGGCGACGTCGACCGCATGCTCACGCTCCTGTCTGAGACGGGCACCCGCTGGGATGAGAGTGAGCGCGATGCCATGATGCTCTTGACACTTTCTGCCGGCTTTGCCGATTGCGAAAAGCGTCTCGGCGCCGATCCGGTCACCTGGCAGTGGGGTCACCTGCACAAAGCGCTGTTCGAACATGCGACCAGTCGCGTAAAGGCCGAAAACATCGCAGATTGGAATGTCGGCCCTCTACCGGTCGGCGGCAGCCGGTCCACTGCCATGCATGCCGGCTACCGGATGAGCGATTTCGGCGTCAATGCCGGCGCCTCCGTTCGCCTCGTCATGGATGTCGGCAACTGGGACAATAGTTTTTGCGTCAACACGCCGGGACAGTCCGGCGACCCGCGCTCACCGCATTACGATGATCTCGCAGAGATCTGGTCGAAAGGGGTATACGTGCCGCTGGTCTACAGCGAAAAACGTATCGCCGAAGAGACGATCCGCACGATCACGCTTTTGCCGGACACAAGGCACGCTGATCCGCTGAACTTGTCTGGCTTGATGTCGTAGAGATCTTGAGCCAACTGTGAAAATTGGTGTTACGCGCCCGGCTTTTTGTCGTGCGTCTTTGAATGCCGAAGAATCCCACACCCGCTGCCGAGCTCCCATATTGTGCTGCATGCCTATGCGCTGCAGATCGAGGGCATGCTCGGACACCTCGTCCTATCTGAAATAAATCAACATCCCGACACTGGTCGTGGCCGGCGGACAGGACTGGCTTCTACCCGGCTATCACGCGGAGCAAATTCACGCCGCGCTGCCGTCCTCTGTGCTCGTCCTGATCGACCAAGGCGCGCATTTCATCCCATACCAGCGGCCGCGGGAATTCGGGCCGCTGGTCAGTTCATTCCGACAGGCTCTGAAGGCTAGAGCAAAGCTGTCGAGAAGATTGGGAAGACCGCAATCAGGAACAGGCCGATCAGCAATGCGCCGATATAGGGCCAGATCGCCTTCATCGCATCGTCCGGTGGCACGCCGCCGATCTTACAGGCGATGTAGAAACCGATGCCGATCGGCGGGGCGATCAGGCCGACATTCATCGCCGTCACCACCACCATCGAGTAATGTACATCGTTGATTCCGAGCGTCTTGGCGATCGGAAACATGATCGGCGCCATCAGCACGATAGCCGGCAGGCCTTCCAGCACGCAGCCGAGCACCATGAAGATCAGCACCGTCACACCCATGAAGGTAAGCCAGCCGCCCGGAAGATCGGTCACCGCCTGCGCCAGCTTGAACGCAAACCCGGTCTGGGTCAGTGCCCAAGCCATGGCGGAAGCACAGCCGAGGATAATCAGGATGGCGCCGGACAAGGCCGCCGTTTCGACCAGCATGCCGTAAAGCTTCTTCAGGCTGATGCCGCCGTAAAGCGTCGCACCGATGATCAGTGCGTAGAGCACGGCGATTGTTGAAACTTCCGTCGCCGTCGCGACCCCGCCGCCGACGGCGCTACGGATCAGGAAGGGCAGAAGCAGCGCGGGCGCGGCAACGACGATCGCCTTCCAGATATTCTTGAGCGATGCGCGTTTCACACCGGCCATGGATTCACGCCGCGACTTCCAGCGAGCGAGAACGGCCAGAACCAGCAGCAGGACCATGGCAATGGCGAAGCCGGAGGTGAACAGGCCGGCAATCGAAACGCCTGCCGTCGAGCCGAGCACGATCAGCACGATCGACGGCGGCACGGTTTCCGCCATGGCGGCACCGGTCGCCAAAAGTGCGATCATTTCCGGCGGCTTGTGGCCGCGACGTTTCATTTCCGGGAAGAGCGCCGGTGCGACGGTCGCCATGTCGGAGACTTTCGAGCCGGAAATGCCGGAGACGAGGAACATCGAACCGAGAAGCACATAGGACATGCCGGCTTTGACGTGGCCAAGCATGGAGGCCAAGACCTCGACGATCGCTTTGCCCATGCCGGTCGCATCGAGAATGCAGCCGAGCAGAACGAAGATCGGCACGGAAAGCAGGATGATGCTCGACATGCCTTCATCCATGCGGCCGACGATGACGAAGATCGGCACGGAACTGGTAAAGGTGAGGAAGGACAAAGCGCCAAGGCCGAAACAGAAGGCGATCGGAACGCCCATGGCAAGCAGGATGCCGACGCCGAAGACCAGGAAAACGACGATATTCCAGTTGCCGAGTGCCGCCAGCGCCGGCTCCAGCGCAAACAGCGCGCCGCCGACCGCACCGACTAGCACCGCCGCACCAAGCAGCATGCGGATATTGCCGATCCTCACCCCATGCAGGATGACGATCGCCAGCATCAGCCCGAGGCCGACCGGCAGCGCCGACGCACGCCAGCTCATCGGGATCAGCAACGAGGCCGAGGTGACATAACTCTCCTCGATCGCATAATCGATTGCCGGATAAAGCAGGCTGCCGAGAAAGACGGCTGTCAGAAGCAGGCCGACCGTGGTGACGAATTTCTGCTTTGGCTCGCTGAGGAGATGCAGAAAAACCGTCAGGCGCAGGTGTTCATGGCGGTCGATGGCGATTGCCGCGCCCAGCATCGCAAGCCAGAGGAAGGCAAGCGATGCGGTTTCATCACCCCAGATGATCGGCGAGGAAAACACGTAACGCGCCGTGACGCCGACGAGAAGAATGCCGATGATGAATGTCAGCAGCGCCGCCGCGACCACTTCCACCGGCCGCATCCATAAGGAACCCGGCGCCGATTGCTGCAGCTCCATCAGCGGCAGGTCGTCCATCACGTCTGAATTGATTGCCATTTATGTCCTCCCCGGCGGTAATCACTACGACGCCGTCTCCTTGAATTCGAAACTAACTGATGCGGGTGCCGCAAATTCCTGTCTTCCCCCTTGCGGGGAAGATGTCAGCGGAGCTGACAGATGGGGGTGGTGCCACAAACCCGACTGTCGAATATGCTGAACCACCCCCTCTGTCGCCGCTGGCGACATCTCCCCCGCAAGGGGGGAGAGGGAGCTCGCGGCATCCCACTCACGGCAGGTTTTCCCGGAAAATCACCTCGCTGCGTAGCGGCTCGACATCCTCGTCCGCCGGCCTGCCATCGCGCAGGTTCTTGAACACCCGAGCAACCCGGCTGATCGTATCGTTCGGGTTCTGCGTAATGACGGCATCCATCGTGCCGTCGATCAGGAAGGCGCGGGTATCCGGCGTCAGGCCATGGCCGACGAAGACCAGAGATTCCTCGCGCCGTGCATCCTTGATCGCCTTGCCGACGCCGCTCGCGCCGCCGCCGATATTGTAGATGCCGGCGAGATCGGGATGTTTGCTCAAAAGCATGCGCATCTGCCGGTAGTTCATGTTCTCGTCGTCATGCCCCTCCCGGATGCCGACCACTTCGATATGCGGGTAGCTTTCCTTCAGCACATGCAGGAAACCCATCTCACGCTCCTCATGAGCGCGATAGCTGAGGCTGCCGGCGATCATCGCCACCTTGGCCGGCGCCTTGCCGACGAAACGGGCAATTAGATAGCCGGCGAGCCGTCCCGTCGAGCGATTGTCGAGGCCGAGATAGGCGGAGCGCTGGGCATTGCCGATGTCGGAAATCAGCGTCACGGTCGGTACGCCCTTGGCCGAAAGCCGGTTCACCGCCTCCCGCACTGCAGGGTGCTCCAGCGCCATGAAGGCGATGCCATCCGCCGAGCGGCCATGCCGCTGCAGCGCCACTGCGAGAGCCTCCGGATTGAAACTCTTGATGTATTCCACCGACGGCTTGATGCCATGTTTGTGGAAAAGTGCGGATTGTTCGACGATCGAGCGGCCGAGATGTGCAAGATACCGGTTGGTCCCTGCCGGCAGCAGGAAGGAGATGTTGGCGAGCGTTTGCGGCGCGACGGCACTCAACGCATCTTCCTCGACATAGCCCAGTTCGGCGGCCGATCGCATCACCCGCTGCACTGTCGGCGCCCGCACGCCCTGCCGGCCGTTCAACACGCGATCGACCGTCGCGGTCGAGACGCCGGCATGCCGCGCCACGTCGACAATGGTGGCACGACGGTTGATTTCGATGGGTTCAAGCGTATCTAACAACATCGGATTACATCAATTTACATCAGATTTCATGTTTGACTTCATCATTCATATGATCGAATTTCCGGCTTGGGAAGTGACTTTTTTCATCGGGAGGGAACAAGATGACGATGACACTCAACAGGCGCACCCTGCTCAAGGGCCTGGCCGCAGCACCTGCCGCCGGCGCCGTATTTTCGATCCCGCGTTTTGCCAAGGCCGCCGAAATCCAGCTGCGTTACGGCAACAACCTGCCGCTCAGCCATCCGCTGAACATTCGCGCCAAGGAAGCCGCTGAACGGATTGCCAAGGAAACCGACGGCAAGGTGGAGATGCTGATTTTCCCTGCAAACCAGCTCGGCGGCGATACCGACATGCTATCGCAGGTTCGGGGTGGCGCACTCACCTTCTTCACGCCCTCCTCGCTGGTCATCGCGACGCTGGTTCCGACTGCGGCGCTCAATGCCGTCGGCTTCGCGTTCAAGGATTACGACCAGGTGTGGAAGGCCATGGATGGCCCGGTCGGCAAGCTGGTGCGGGCAAAGATTGCCGATTCCCGCCTCTATGCCATGGAGACGATGTGGGATAACGGCTTCCGCCAGACCACGACCAGCGGTGCACCGATCACCAATGCCGACGGCATGAAGGGCCTGAAAATCCGCGTTCCGGTAAGCCCGCTGTCGATCGACATGTTCTCCGCGCTCGGCGCTTCGCCGACCAGCCTGCAGTTCTCGGAGGTCTATTCTGCGCTACAGACCAAGGTCGTCGATGCACAAGAAAACCCGCTGCCGATCATTCAGGTCGCCAAGCTTTTCGAAGTGCAGAAGAACTGCGCGCTCTCCAATCACATCTGGGACGGTTACTGGTTCATCGCCAATGGCCGGCAGTGGTCGGACATGAAGGACGATATCAAGACGGTCGTTTCCCGCGCCATCAACGAAGCCGGCCTCAAGCAGCGCGCCGATATCGCGGCGTTGAATGCGGGCGTCCAGGCCGATCTCGAAAAGGCAGGCATGAGCTTCAACAAGGTCGAGACGGACAGCTTCCGCGCCAAGTTGAAAACCGGCGGCTTCTATTCGAAGTGGAGCAAGGAGTTCGGTGCGGAAGCCTGGGGCGCTCTCGAAAGCGTCGTCGGCTCGCTCGCCTGATCTTCGCCTCCCGGACGGCGGAACGGGGTATTCCGCCGTCCATCAAATCACATCAGAAAATTAAAGCAAAAGACATCACATGAGCCGTTTTTTCGGAAAGATCCGCCAGGCGGGATATGTCGTCGACGATATCGAAGCGGCGATGGATTATTGGAGCCGCGTACTCGGCGTCGGTCCGTTTTTCTATAATCCGAAAGTTCCGATCGTGAACTATCGCTATAACGGTGAAAGCTATCAGCCACATAATTCGGTGGCGCTCGCCAATTCCGGCGAGTTGCAGATCGAGCTGATCCAGACCCGTAACCACGTGCCGTCCATGTACAAGGACTTTCGCGATGCCGGCCATCGCGGGCTGCAGCACGTCGCCTATTGGACGGACAGCTATGACGCCGATCTCGAACGGTTGCTGAAGGAAGGTTTTAAGCCGGTCATGAGCGGCGAAGTGGGTGAAAACGGCCGCTTCATCTATTTCGACACCCACTATCATCCGGGCACGGTGATCGAGCTTTCGGAAGTTGCCGGCCCAAAGGGCCGCATGTTCGATGCGATCCGCAAAGCGTCGGAAGACTGGGACGGCAAGGATCCGGTTCGCCCCTTCCCCGATCTCTCCAAGATCTGAGGCGCATGGTGACGGACACGCATTTCACCGCCGGTTATCTGATCGAAACGCCTCTGCCTCTAGCAAAGGTGGCGGAGATCATGGCCGGCGAACAGTCTTCCGGCACGTTCATCCGCGTCGAGGGCGAAACGGACGATCTGCGCGCTCGCGCCCGTGCAGAGGTGATCGGCATCGAGGATCTCGGCGAGGTCGAATTCCCGACCCTGCCGAGCGCCTGGCTGAACCGCCGCGGCATCTCCGCCCGGTCGCATCGCGCCACGGTAAAAATCCGCTTCCCGATCGACAATATCGGCGTCAACCTCGCAGCGCTCGCCTCGACGGTTGCCGGCAATCTCTACGATCTCGGCGAAGTGACGGGGCTGCGGCTGGAGAACATCACCCTGCCCGCCTCCTGGCGACGGCAATACGCGATGCCGAAACAGGGGATCGCCGGCACCCGAAAACTGATGGGCGTCACCGATGGACCGATGATCGGTTCGATCATCAAGCCGAATGTCGGGCTGACGGCCGAAGATACCGGCAAGCTGGTCGAGCGGCTATGCGCTGCCGGCGTCGATTTCATTAAGGACGACGAGATTTCCGCCAATCCGGTACATGCGCCGCTTGCCGAGCGCATCCCGGCTGTGATGGCTGCGGTGAAACGCGCCGAGGACCATCTCGGCCGCCGCGTGATGATTGCTTTCAACATTACCGACGAGACGGACGCGATGCGCCGCCATGCCGATCAGGTAGCGCGCGAAGGCGGAACCTGCGTGATGGCGAACCTCAACTGGTGCGGTTTTTCTGCAGTCGAGACGCTGCGGCGCTCCACCGATCTGGCGCTCCACGGCCACCGCAACGGTTTTGGCGCGTTCTCCCGTTGCGATGTTCTGGGTATCGGTTTCGGGGCCTATCAGGTTCTCTGGCGGCTGGCCGGCGTCGACCACATGCATGTGCATGGCCTGGACGGCAAGTTCGCGCAGGAAAACAGCGAAGTGATCGACAGTACGGCCATGTGCCTTTCCGCTCTCGACGACCAGTCCGACGACCGTGTCCTGCCGGCCTTCTCCTCCGGCCAATGGGCAGGCACGGTTCCGGTCACCTGGAAGGCCGCCGGCGGCGACGATTTCCTGTTCATGGCGGGCGGCGGCATCATGGGCCATCCGGGCGGACCAGCAGCCGGGATCGAAAGCATCCGCGCGGCCTTCCGGGCGATGAGCGACGGCAAGACGCTGGAAGAGGCGGCCGGATCATCGGAACCTTTGCGTGAAGCACTCGCCTTCTTCGGGAAGACTGCATGAGCATGCCGGCCAAAACCCCGTTTTACGGCTGGTATGGCGACGATTTCACCGGCGCGACGGACACTTTGGCGACGTTGTCGCTACGTGGGGTAAAGGCCTTCCTCTTTCTTGGCCCACCATCCGAACGGCAATTGGCGCAGGCCGGCGAACTCGATGCCATCGGCATCGCCGGTTCGGCACGCACCATGTCGCCGGCTGCGATGGAAGCCGAACTGGAACCGGTCGGCCGTTTTTTTGCCGAAGCGGGCATTCGGCTCCTGCATTACAAATGCTGTTCGACCTTTGATAGCGCGCCCGAAATTGGCAATATCGCGGTGGCGGTGAGGGTACTGCGCCGTTTCGTCAGCCGCGAGCAGGCTTTCATCCTGGGGGGACAGCCTTCGCTCGGTCGCTATTGCGCTTTCGGCAACCTGTTTGCCGCAGGCGGCGCAAGCGGCGTCCACCGCCTCGACCGGCATCCGACCATGAGTCGCCACCCCTCGACGCCGATGACCGAGGCCGATCTGCGCCGGCACTTGCAGGCGCTTGGCGCCGGTGAGATCGCGCTAGTGCCGTGGACCGCATTGGATGCCGGCGACACTACGCTGGAAGCGCAGGCGGACATTCTTTTCGATGCGCTGACACAGGACCACATCGCGACGATCGGCAAGGCGCTCAACCGGTTTGCCGAGGAAGGTTCGTTTATAATTGCCGGAGCCAGCAGCGTGGCAGAGGCTGTCTATCAAGATCGTGCAGCCTCTCCACCGGCCTTCTCAGCGACCGATAGCGGCCCCGTCCTGGCTGTCGCCGGCTCTCTGTCGCCCCTTACGCACCTACAGGTGGAGGCTGCGACAGCTTATATCCGCATTGAAGCGGATGCCGAGCGTTTCGTCAGCGAAGAAAGCTATCGCGAACGACTGGCAGCAAAAATCTGCCTCTCGCTCTGCGAGGAGCGCAATGTGCTGCTATCCACAGCACCGCAAAACCCGGCCTCGATCTCAGGTGCGAATGCCGAACTTGCGGAAGCCACCGGCCGTTTTGTCGATCGCCTGCTCGATCAGGTCCCGGTCCGCCGATTGATCGCCGCCGGCGGCGACACGTCCAGCCATCTTGCCCAAAATCTCGGGCTCTGGGGGCTGGCCTATGGCGGGCAACTCTCGCCCGGCGTCGCGATTTCCACCGGCCGAAGCGACAATCCGGCTCGCGATGGCATGACCCTGATGCTGAAGGGCGGACAGATGGGCAGTGTCGATCTTTTCGACCGCTTTGCTGTTATCCCCTCTCAAACTGTGATCCCGAACGATCAGCTGGCGATCAATACCCGATGATGTGTTCTTCGATCACTCCATAAAAACCTCACTTCAAAGATATGGCATGAGACCTCAGGAATTGCCCTCTTTATGTGCAATTTCGAAAGAGGCACATTTTATCGCATATTGGGCCTTGCCAAAATGCTGCACTGCGGCAACACTTGAAGCATGCCGGCCTCCGATCTCACCATTCTGGTCATCGATGAAAACGCCATCCGCGCCTCCATTATCGAGGAAGGATTGCGAGAGGCGGGGCATGAGAACGTTACGGTCGTCCAGGAAGTGAACGGCATCGCGCGTATTATCGAAACTTCCAAGCCTGACGTGATCGTCATCGATATCGAAAACCCCAACCGCGATATGATGGAACATCTTTTCCAGCTTACGCGGACGGTGAGCCGGCCGATCGCCATGTTCGTCGATCGCTCGGATACGGCACAGATCGAGGCTGCGATGGAGGCGGGCGTTTCCGCCTATGTGGTCGATGGGCTGAAGAAAGAACGGGTCAAGTCGATCCTCGACATGGCGGTCAGCCGCTTCAACGCTTTCAGCCGCCTGCAGCGGGAACTGGCAGAAGCCAAATCGGCACTTGAAGAACGCAAGGTCGTCGACCGCGCCAAGGGCATCTTGATGAAGATGCGCGGGCTCTCCGAGGAGGATGCCTTCGTATTGCTGCGCCAGACCGCCATGAACGAAAAGAAAAAGATGTCCGAAATTGCCCAGAGCGTCGTTACCGCCGCAGGACTTCTGATGTGATTTGGGTTTCCGAGATGATGGAATATCCGGGAGAGAGCCGGAAATGAACATGATGAGCAGTATCGACCTACCCGGGAGCAATCTTGCGGCACCTTTCCGTTCCAATGGCGAAGGCCCGAAAGTGCTGTGTGTCGGCTTCATTCCACTCGTGGACGCTTCGGTTCTGATCGCTGCCGCCGAATTCGGGTTTGCCCGTAAAGAAGGCCTGACGCTCGATCTGGTCAAGGATGTCTCCTGGGCCAATGTCCGCGACCGCCTTGCATTCCGGCAGTTCGATATCGCCCATATGCTCTCTCCCATGCCGGTCGCCTCGATGCTGGGTCTCGGCTCCAATCCCTCACCGACCATCACACCATTTTCGCTCGGCCGCGGCGGCAATGCGATTACGCTCTCGACACGGCTATTCGAGCGCATGCGCGAAGTGGGCGGGATTTCGGAAAACGCCAGCGCATTGGAGAATGCAAAAGCGCTCGCGAAAGTGCTCGCGGCGATGAAAGCGCGCGGCGAACCGCTGCCGATGTTGGGCGTCACCTATCCGTTCTCCTCCCACAATTACGAATTCCGCTACTGGCTGGCCGCCGGCGGCATCGACCCGGACAAGGACGTCAAGCTTGTCGTCGTGCCGCCACCGCTCACGTCCGACGCTCTCGTCGCTGGAGCGATCGACGGTTTTTGCGTCGGGGCGCCGTGGAACATGATCGCTTCGGAACGAGGCGTCGGCCGCATCGTCGCCGCGAAGCAGGATATCTGGCCGTCTGCCCCGGAAAAGGTCGTCGCCATGCGGCCGGAATGGGCGGAAAGCCATCCGGAAATCGTTTCACGCCTGATCGTCGCGCTGGATGCAGCGGCGCACTGGTGTGATGCCGCTGAAAACCATGATGCGCTTGCCGAAGCGCTGGCCGATCCGCGCTATATAGCGGCTCCGGTCGAGATCATCCGGCATGTGCTGGCTGGCGAATTCAGCCTGGATGCCAAAGGCAACCGCCGGATCATTCCCGATTATTTCAGGTTCCATCGCGACTTTGCGAACTATCCGAAACCCGGACATGCGCTCTGGATCTACAGCCAGATGATCCGCTGGGGACAGGCGCAGCTCAGCGAAGAGGGCCTGCGCGCTGCCGCAGGCACCTATCGGCCGGACCTTTATCAAGCCGCACTCGGCATCGGCCCGTCGGAAACCGATCATGGCCTGGAAGGGATAAAGAGTGGCGACCGCTTCATGGATGGCCATGTTTTCGACCCCGGGGCCATCGGCGCCTATGTCGAAAATTTTGCCGTAAGCAGCCCGCCGCCCATTCATTCCTTAGAGCAGGACGTCTGATTTTTCAAAGTGCACTGCACATCATTTACGCGTCTTGGATTTAGCAAGCGCACAAAATAGTCGCGATGAAATTAAAAGCGCAAAATCTATCCATTTCCCAAAAGACGATATTTCAGTTTATTTTCAACCACATGGTCCAGATTTTTTAAACTGGCACGCCTCTTGCGTTCTAACTCTTGCACCGGTCAACGGCGATCGGTGCAGATGAGCGCGGCATAAGCGCTTACAAAAGACACCGACGTCGCAAGGTTTTTGCTGCCTGGGAATCCTCCTTATCCCGCGGGCGCAATCTCCGAGCGGCGTTTTTTTGTGCCTGAAAACCGGCCAGCCCGAACCTGGCAGCAGAGGGAACCTGCGCATGACGAAGATTTTGACGACCGGCATCTCCCGCCGCAGCATGCTCAAGACAACCGCCACCGCTGCCCTTGTAGGCGCGATCAAGACCGCGTTCCCATCCGGCGCTTTTGCCGCCGCCCCGGGGCCTGAAGTGAAGGGCATCAAGCTCGGCTATATCGCGCTGACCGATGCCGCCCCCCTTATCATCGCCAAGGAAAAAGGCCTTTTCGACAAACACGGCCTGCCGGAAGTCGATGTCGCCAAGCAGGCTTCCTGGGGCGCGACGCGCGATAACCTCGTGCTCGGCGGCGCCGCAAACGGCATTGACGGCGCCCACATCCTCTCGCCGCTTCCCTATCTGATGCATACCGGCAAGGTAACCCAGAACAACAAGCCGGTGCCGATGGCGATCCTCGCTCGCCTCAACCTCGACAGCCAGGGTCTCTCAGTCGCCAAGGAATATGCCTCGACCGGCGTGCAGCTCGACGCCTCGAAGCTGAAGGAAGCCTTCGCGAAAAAGAAGGCAACCGGCAACGAGGTGAAGGTCGCGATGACTTTCCCGGGCGGCACCCACGACCTCTGGATTCGCTACTGGCTCGCCGCCGGAGGCATCGACCCGAACAAGGACGTCTCGACCATCGTCGTGCCGCCGCCGCAGATGGTGGCGAACATGAAGGTCGGCAACATGGACGCCTTCTGTGTCGGCGAGCCGTGGAACGAACAGCTCGTCAACCAGGGCATCGGTTTCACGGCCGCCACGACCGGCGAGCTCTGGAAGGGTCATCCGGAAAAGGCGCTCGGCATTCGCGCCGACTGGCTGGAAAAGAACCCGAACGCCGCCAAGGCCTTGCTGATGGCCATCATGGAAGCCCAGCAATGGGCGGAGAAGATGGAAAACAAGGAGGAGATGGCGGACATTCTCGGCCGTCGGCAGTGGTTCAACGTGCCGCCGAAGGATGTGCTCGGCCGCCTGAAGGGCGACATCAACTACGGCAACGGCCACGACGTGAAGGGTACCGACCTCTTCATGAAGTTCTGGCGCGACCACGCCTCCTATCCGTTCAAGAGCCACGACAGCTGGTTCGTCACGGAAAACATCCGCTGGGGCACGTTTGCCCCGAATACCGACATCAATAAGCTGGTCGATCAGGTGAACCGCGACGACGTCTGGCGCGAAGCAGCCAAGGAACTTGGCGTTGCCGCGGCCGATATCCCGGCCTCATCCTCGCGCGGCAAGGAGACCTTCTTCGACGGTAAGGTCTTCGATCCGGAAAACCCCTCCGCCTATCTCGACAGCCTGTCGATCAAGGCCGCGTCGTGATGCGTCGAGTTTGCCCCTCATCCGCCTGCCGGCACCTTCTCCCCGTTTTGACGAGGAGAAGCACGCATGCCGCACTGTCTCTCTCCCTCTCCTACGTAGCGCAGGGCACGTCCCCTCTCCCCGCGCGCGGGGAGAGGCGGAGAGCAGCGAGCTGTTCTCTGGGTGAGGGGCGCTTTCACGCCATGCACTTGAATTAAAAGGAATAACCCATGTCCGCATTGGCAAAGAATGAGATTGCCACCCCAAAGGCGACACCCAGACCGGCAAACGTCGTCCACTTGGCAAAACAGACGCCGCGTCGCGTTGACTTCAAGCGCATCGGCGCGACTACGCTGCAGAACATCGCCCCGCCCCTCGTCGTCCTGGCTCTGATCCTGCTGGTCTGGCAGGTCCTCTGTTCCTCGCCGGATGCCTCGCTGCCCTCGCCTCATCGCGTGTGGCTGGAGGCCTACGACCTGATTGCCTACCCGTTCTTCAACTACGGCTCGCAGGATATCGGCCTCGGCTGGCGCGTGCTCGTCTCGCTGCAGCGCGTCGCCTACGGCTTCGGCATGGCGGCCGTGGTAGGCGTCATTATCGGCGCGATCATTGGCCAGTCGGTCTGGGCGATGCGCGGCCTCGATCCGATCTTCCAGGTACTGCGCACCGTGCCGCCGCTCGCCTGGCTGCCGCTGTCGCTGGCTGCATTCCAGAATGCCTACCCTTCAGCAATCTTCGTGATCTTCATCACTTCGATCTGGCCGGTGATCATCAACACCGCCGTTGGCGTGCGCAATATCCCGCAGGATTATCGCAACGTCGCGCAGGTTCTGCGGCTCAACCAGTTCGAATTCTTCTTCAAGATCATGCTGCCATCTGCCGCACCCTACATCTTCACGGGGCTTCGGATCGGCGTTGGCCTCTCGTGGCTGGCGATCGTTGCTGCCGAAATGCTGACTGGCGGCGTCGGCATCGGCTTCTTCATCTGGGATGCGTGGAACTCGTCGCGCCTGCCCGACATCATCGTCGCACTCGCCTACATCGGCGTCGTCGGCTTCGCGCTCGACAAGCTCGTGGCAGCAGCCGGCAAACTCGTCACCCGCGGCGCATAGGAGCGACATGATGAACGCCTATCTCAAGCTCGACCATATCGACAAGCATTTCGACCGCGGCGGCATGCGCGCCGAAGTCCTGAAGGACATCAACCTGACGATCTCGAAAGGTGAATATGTCTCGATCATCGGCCATTCCGGCTGCGGCAAGTCCACGCTGCTCAACCTGATCGCCGGCCTCACGCCGGTCTCGAAGGGCGCCGTCCTTCTCGAAAACTGTGAGGTCAATGATCCCGGCCCGGAACGCGCCGTGGTCTTCCAGAACCATTCGCTGCTGCCCTGGCTGACGGTCTATGAAAACGTCAATCTCGCCGTCTCCAAGGTCTTCAAGAACACCAAGACCAAGGCGGAGAAGCACGACTGGGTGATGGCCAATCTCGACCTGGTGCAGATGGCGCATGCCAAGGATAAGCGCCCCTCGGAAATCTCCGGCGGCATGAAGCAGCGCGTCGGCATTGCCCGCGCCCTTGCCATGGAACCGAAGATTCTGCTGCTCGACGAACCGTTCGGGGCGCTCGATGCCCTGACCCGCGCCCATCTGCAGGATGCCGTGATGGAAATCCACGCCCGGCTCGGCAACACGATGGTGATGATCACCCACGATGTGGACGAAGCCGTGCTGCTCTCCGACCGCATCGTGATGATGACCAATGGCCCGGCCGCCCGCATCGGCGAAATCCTTGAAGTGCCGATCCTACGCCCACGCAACCGCATCGAACTCGCCTCCGACCGCACGTATCTGAAGTGCCGCGAGGCCGTCCTGAAATTCCTCTACGAGCGCCACCGCTTCGTCGAAGCCGCGGAGTAACGACCTATGACCGAAAAACTCGTCATCATTGGCAATGGCATGGCGCCGGGGCGCATGCTGGAACATCTCTTCGAACAGGCGCCCGGCCGTTACGCCGTCACCATCTTCAACGCCGAACCGCGCGTCAATTACGACCGCATCATGCTCTCGCCGGTGCTGTCAGGCGAAAAGTCCTACGAACAGATCGTCATCCACGGCGACGGCTGGTACATTGACCATGGCATCACGCTTTACAAAGGCCATCGGATAGTTGCGATCGATCGCGGCACGAAGGCCGTAACCTCGGATCACGGCGTCACCGAAAGCTACGACAAGCTGGTGATCGCCACAGGCTCGGTGCCTTTCATCATTCCGGTTCCCGGCAAGGACCTGCCGGGCGTCATCACCTATCGCGATCTCGACGATGTGCAGGCAATGCTGCTCGCCGCGCAGTCCCGCGAAAAGGCGATCGTCATCGGCGGCGGCCTGCTCGGCCTTGAGGCCGCTGCGGGCCTGGCCCTGCGCGGCATGGATGTGACGGTCCTGCATGTCAACTCGAGCCTGATGGAACGGCAACTCGATCCGGCGGCCGGTTATCTTCTCCAGACGGAGCTGCAACGCCGCGGCATCAAGGTGATCTGCAAGGCCAACACCAAGGCAATCATCGGCAATGGCAGGGTGGAAGGCGTCGAACTCGACAACGGCACCATCATCCCTGCCACACTCGTCGTCATGGCAGTCGGTATTCGTCCCAGCGCCGGGCTCGCCAAGGACGCGGGCCTTGCCGTCAATCGCGGCATCGTCGTCGATGCCGGCATGCAGACTTCGGATGGCGATATCTATTCCATCGGCGAATGCGCCGAAGTGGGCGGCATGGTCTACGGCCTCGTCGCGCCGCTTTACGAAATGGCCCGTATTGCCGCCTCGCATCTTGCAGGCGATAGCAAACCGGCCTTCGTGCATTCCGATACGCCGACCAAGCTCAAGGTCACCGGCATCGATCTCTATTCGCTGGGCGACTTCGCCGATGGCGACGACCGGCAGGAAATCGTGCTGCGCGATGCCACCGCCGGCGTCTACAAGCGCCTTGTCCTGAAGGACAACCGCATCATTGGCACCGTCCTCTATGGCGAGACCGCCGACGGCGCATGGTTCAACGACCTGAAGAAAAAGGCTGTCGATATTTCCGAGATGCGCGACACCCTGATCTTTGGCCAGGCCTATCAGGGGGGCGCCCCGCTGGACCCTATGGCGGCCGTTGCAGCCTTGCCGGATGATGCGGAAATCTGCGGCTGCAACGGCGTCTGCAAGGGCAAAATCACCTCGACGATCACGGCCAAGGGCCTCACATCACTGGACGAAGTGCGCGCCCATACCAAGGCTTCCGCCTCCTGCGGCACCTGCACCGGCCTCGTCGAGCAGCTGATGAGCCTGACGCTGGGCGACGCCTATAATCCAAAAGCTGTGTCGCCCATGTGCCCCTGCACCGAGCTTGGCCACGACGATGTGCGCCGCCTGATCAAGGCGAAGGGACTGAAGACCATTCCGGCCGTCATGCAGGAACTGGAATGGAAGACGTCCTGCGGCTGCGCCAAATGTCGGCCGGCGCTCAACTATTATCTCGTCTGCGATTGGCCGGATGAATATGCCGATGACTACCAGTCGCGCTACATCAACGAGCGCGTCCACGCCAATATCCAGAAGGACGGTACCTATTCGGTCGTGCCGCGCATGTGGGGCGGCGTCACCAATTCGCAGGAACTCAGGGCGATTGCCGACGTGGTCGACAAGTTCGAAATCCCGATGGTGAAGGTGACCGGCGGCCAGCGCATCGACCTTTTAGGCATCGAGAAGGAGGATTTGCCCGCCGTCTGGGCTGATCTCGGCAAAGCCGGTTTCATCTCCGGCCAGGCCTATGCCAAGGGACTGCGCACGGTCAAAACCTGTGTCGGCTCCGACTGGTGCCGTTTCGGCACGCAGGATTCCACCGGCCTCGGTATCCGCATCGAAAAGTTCATGTGGGGTTCCTGGACGCCGGCAAAGCTGAAGCTCGCCGTCTCCGGATGTCCGCGAAACTGCGCTGAAGCAACCTGCAAGGACATCGGCGTCATCTGCGTGGATTCCGGGTTCGAGATCCATTTCGCCGGCGCGGCCGGCCTCGATATCAAGGGCACGGAAGTCCTCGGCCTCGTGAAGACCGAGGATGAGGCGCTCGAGCATATCGTGGCGCTGACACAGATGTACCGCGAACAGGGCCGTTATCTCGAGCGCATCTACAAATGGGCCAAGCGCGTCGGTCTCGACGAAATCCGCCGGCAGATCATGACCGATACCGAGAAGCGACAGGCCTATTACGAGCGCTTCGTCTTCTCCCAGACATTCGCCCAGGTCGATCCCTGGTCGGAGCGCGTCTCCGGCAAGGACAAGCACGAGTTCAAGCCGATGGCGACCGTCGGCTTCAATCAGGCGGCGGAGTGAAGGAGATGGACATGGGTTGGTATCCGATCGGCGACATTTCCGACATCCCGCTGCGCGGTGCGCGCTGCGTGAAAACCCCACAGATGAACATCGCCATCTTCCGCACCGGCGAAAACGAGGTTCATGCGATCGAGAACCGCTGCCCGCACAAAGGCGGGCCGCTTTCCGAAGGCATCGTGCATGGCAATGCGGTGACCTGCCCGCTGCACAACTGGGTGATCTCGCTGGAAACCGGCAAGGCGCTTGGCGCGGATGAGGGGGAGGTGCGGGTGATCCCGGTGCGCAACGAGGGTGGTCGGCTTTCGATAGCGCTGGAGAATGTGATGATGGTGGCGGCGGAGTAGCGGGCGGATGTGCGCCGAGTTACCCCCCTCTGTCCTGCCGGACATCTCCCCCACAAGGGGGGAGATCGACTCGCGGCTCATCCATCGCCCTGAACCGACCGCCCGTGACCTTTGCACCGTCCGAAAGTGGGACGAGACGCCGTTGCTCCATCCAATCTCCCCCCGTGTGGGGGAGATGTCCGGCAGGACAGAGGGGGGTAGCCTCATCCAATTCCGCATAAGAGGGCACTATGCCCACTGAAACCAAAACCACCTGCCCCTATTGCGGCGTCGGCTGCGGCGTCATCGTCACGGTAGCGGATACGGGCACAGTGACAGTCAAAGGCGATCCCGACCACCCCGCCAATTTCGGCCGCCTTTGCTCCAAGGGTTCGGCGCTTGCCGAAACCATCGATCTCGACGGCCGCATCCTTCATCCGGAGATCCATGGCCGTCAGGCAGATTGGAACGAAGCCCTCAACCTCGTCGCGGCGAAATTCTCCGAAGCCATCGCAGAACACGGCCCGGATTCTGTCGCCTTCTACGTCTCCGGCCAGTTGCTCACCGAAGACTATTACGTCGCCAACAAGCTGATGAAGGGCTTCATCGGCTCGGCAAATATCGACACCAACTCCCGTCTCTGCATGTCGTCTTCCGTTGCAGGCCACCGTCGCGCCTTCGGATCGGATACCGTGCCCGGCACCTACGAGGATATCGAGCTTGCCGATCTCGTCATCCTCACCGGTTCAAACCTCGCGTGGTGCCATCCGGTGATCTACCAGCGCCTCGCCGCCGCCAAGGCCGCGCGGCCAGCAATGAAGATCGTCGTCATCGATCCGCGCCGGACGATGACCTGCGATATTGCCGACTTGCATCTGGCGATCCGGCCGGATGGCGACGTGGCGCTGTTCATGGGCCTGCTCGCACATCTTTCCACCAGCCCGGCGATCGACCAGAACTATATCGGCGCCCACACGCAAGGTTTCGCCGAAGCCTTCGCGGCTGCAGCCGCCCTTTCCTTCATCGACCTGATGGAGCGCACGGGCCTGCCGGCCATGCAGCTGCGCGAATTTTTCAGGCTGTTCGAGACGACGGAAAAGGTGGTCACCTGCTACAGCCAGGGCGTCAACCAGTCCTCGTCCGGCACCGACAAGGTCAATGCCATCATCAACTGCCACCTTGCCACCGGCCGCATCGGCCGTCCGGGCATGGGACCTTTCTCACTGACCGGCCAGCCGAATGCGATGGGCGGCCGCGAAGTCGGCGGGCTTGCCAATATGCTGGCCGCCCATATGGCCATCGAGAGCGCCGAGGATCGGGATCGGGTGCAGCGCTTCTGGGCCTCTCCGACAATCGCCTCAAAACCCGGATTGAAGGCCGTCGATATGTTTCGCGCCGTCGCGGATGGGCGGATCAAGGCATTATGGATCATGGCCACCAATCCGGTCGTCTCGATGCCGGATGCCGATGTGGTGGAAGCAGCGATAAGGGCCTGTCCCTTCGTTATGGTCTCCGACATTCTGCGCGATACCGACACCGCTCGCCACGCGCATGTCCTGCTGCCCTCGCTCGGTTGGGGCGAAAAGGATGGCACGGTCACCAATTCGGAGCGCCGCATTTCCCGCCAACGGCGATTTTTACCCGCTCCCGGAACGGCAAGGGCCGACTGGTGGCAGATGGCCGAAGTCGGCCGGCGAATGGGATTTGCCGGGTTCGAATATCAATCGCCTGCGGATATCTTTGCAGAACATGCGGCGCTCTCGGCTTTCGAGAATGACGGTAGCCGGGATTTCGATATCGGCGCAGCGGCGGCAATCAGCGCGGGTGAATATGACGCGCTCCTGCCTTTCCAATGGCCGGCGTCGTCGAAAAACACCCATCCTGTGGGGGAGATGCCCGGCAGGGCAGAGGGATGTGGCGATACCCGCTTCTTCGCAAACGGCGACTTCTACCACCTCGACCGCAAGGCGCGTTTCATTGCCGTGCAGGCGCCAACTACCGACCGCACCAATGAAAAATTCCCGCTGACGCTGAACACTGGCCGCATCCGCGACCATTGGCACACGATGACCCGCACCGGCAAAAGTGCCCGGCTTTCAAGCCATATCGCCGAACCCTTCGCAGAAATCCACCCGTGGGATGCGGCCGAACTCGGTATTCGCGATGCCACCCTTGTCGAGCTGGAAAGCCCGCATGGCCAGGTGATCATTCGGGCTCTCGTTACCGAGCGTCAGGCACGCGGCAACGTCTTTGTTCCCATGCACTGGAACGACCAGTTCGCCGCAAAGGCGCGGATCGATGCGCTCGTGACCTCGTTGACCGATCCAATCTCTGGCCAGCCCGCCTCCAAGAACGTGGCGATCGCAGCCCGGCTATTCGCGTCCGCATTTTACGGCTTTGCCGTGTCCATCGAAAAACCGGTGGCCTTGGGCGCCGATTATTGGGCAATGGCCAGGGCCGATGGCGGCTGGCGGATCGAACTCGGCTTCAAGGAGATGGTCGAAGACTGGACCGATTGGTGCCGGGGGACCTTCGATATCGCGGCCGGGATAGAACCGATCGGTTATGCGGACCTGCAATCGGGCGATATCCGGCTCGCCTTTTTCGAAGGTCCGCGCCTGCTTGCCGCACTCTTCCTGGCCCGCCAACCCGTCGCCGTCGCCCGCAACTGGGCGATCAGCCAGCTGACGGCCGATCATTCAGATATGCGCAGGCGCTTCTCAATTGTCGCCGGCAGGCCAGGGGCCGACCAGCCGGACCCGGGCGCGACCGTCTGCTCCTGCTTTTCGATCGGGGTCAACCAGATCGTGTCCGCTATCCGCAGCGGTTGCCATAGCGTCGAAGCCGTGGGCAGGCAAACCAATGCCGGCACAAATTGCGGCTCCTGTCGCTCCGAAATCAGGGGGATCATTGATGGATGTCTTGCCGTTGCCGCGGAATGAGCGGACACGAAGCGCCCGCATGGCGCCACTCGCCAAACTGCCGGTGTTCTGGGCTCTAGAAGGCAAACGCGTCATCGTCACCGGCGGCTCGGATGCCGCGGCGTGGAAGGCAGAGCTTCTGGCGGCCTGCGGGGCCGAGGTCCATGTCTATGCTCAGAAGCTGTCCGAAATGTTCGAGGTCTTGATCGCGCGGCCGGCAGAACATCCTGGCGGCCGTTTCATCCATCACGCCCTGCCCTGGCATCGTGGCATTTTCGCCGGCGCCGAACTCGCAGTCGCCGACTGCGAGGACGAAGCCGATGCAATGGCTTTGGCGAGTGCTGCGCGTGCAGCCGGCGTTCCGGTAAATGTCATCGACAAGCCGGCCTTCTGCCGTTTCCAGTTCGGTTCGATCGTCAACCGCTCGCCGGTCGTGGTGTCGATCTCGACAGACGGCGCGGCGCCGGTTCTCGCCCAGGCGATCCGGCGGCGTATCGAAACATCGCTGCCGCAATCCCTTCAGGCATGGGCCGAAATCGCCCAATCTCTGCGCGAGACGATCAACAAGCGCCTTCTGCCGGGACAGCAGCGCCGAAGCTTCTGGGAACGCTTCGTCCATCGCGCTTTCGGACCGGCGCCCGACGGCCGAAGCGAAGCAGCCATCCTTGCAGATGTGACCGCCGTGGCAGCTGCACAGAACGGCAAGGGCCGTGCGACGCTGATCGCCACCCATCCAGACGACGCAGAGCTTCTGACCCTAAAGGCTGTCCGCGCCCTGCAGGCTGCCGATATCATTCTGTACGATGACCGAATTTCCCCTGACGTGCTGGAGCTCGCCCGCCGGGAGGCAGAACGGCGGCCTGTAGAGCGCCGGCAAGATTTGAAGATCACGGCTTCGGACGATATCATCGAAGCAATGGCGGCATCTGCAAATGCCGGCAAGAATGTCGTGCGCTTGACAGTCGATGATTCAGCAGCTTCCAGGGAAATCGCTTTTCTCACCGCAAGAGGAATCCCGATCAACATCATTCCCGGTGTGGTCGCAGCTAATACCGCGCCATCTTGCCGGGAAAGGCGTGAGCGTAAATTCAAGCGGAATATCCCACTGGGCGCCGGTGGTCCTGACGTAAGCGGGAGGGAGCCCGCACAAGGATCGAACGGGTGATGGTGCTCTCGCGACGCGGGCCAATGGACAGGATCGCCTCAACCGAATTTGCATCCGAGCGACACCCTTCCGCCGCTGTCATCCGCCCTACACGAAACGGGTTCATTATATTCTCCGTTCGGAGAGC
Organism: Neorhizobium populisoli; assembly: GCF_019430945.1. Taxonomy (GTDB): domain Bacteria; phylum Pseudomonadota; class Alphaproteobacteria; order Rhizobiales; family Rhizobiaceae; genus Neorhizobium; species Neorhizobium populisoli. The sequence continues at coordinate 40,844 of NZ_JAHYCB010000004.1, forward strand.
GATGCATGCACGGCCGCACCAATCTGACCGCTATCAGGCTTATGGATGCCTGCGAGCATCTGTTATGTGAATCCGAGGTTCTGGAGGAGCTGACGGCACGCAAGATTGCGGTTGAAGCGCATGCGACGCCTTCGGCGATCGTCTATCATTTCGGATCGCAGGAAGCCCTGATCGCGGCTGTCGCTGAGCGCGTCTACCGCCGCTTGAATGCCGAGCGGTTGAGCCTGCTACGCAAGGCGATCGATCGCCGGGCGCCCGAGCCTGCCGATCTCGACGAGGTCATTGCGGCACTGGTCGGCCCGTCGATCCGCTGGAGCCTCGATCCGTCATCCAGCTATCCGGTCCTGTCGCATTTCACCTCGATGGCAAAGGCTCATCGCGAGGGCGGTCCGCATTACCGCAAGATCATCGACAATGTCGAACATCACTTGGCCTTCATCCCGCCTCTGAAGCGGATTGCGCCGTGGCTGGATGAGGTGGATATCGGCTGGCGGCTGAACTCGGCGCTCGGCATCCGCTCGCAGGTAACGAGAAGCCGTTCCCGCACCGAAATCCTCACCAATCACAGCATGAATCTCGACGATCCCGAATTCGTCATCGCCCGCATGATCGAGGTGATCGCGCCGATGTTCCGCCGCCCCATTTAAGCTTTCCACGATCAATTCGAACGGCATTCGAAATCCGTCACGACCGGGAAACAAACCGCTCCTATCGATCCTCCTGACGAAACTGCCCTTCAGGAGGCATCCGATGCGCCGCGAAACCACCTTCATCCATCTTACCGACCTGCATATCGGCACCGCCGATGACAGCCATCTGCATTCGGACACGACCGAGACGCTGCACAAGGTGCTCGATCTCGTCGCGACCGTGACGCCGAAGCCGCAATTCGTCATCGCCAGCGGCGACCTGACGAACCGTGGCGATGCGGAAAGCTTCCGCCGGCTGAAGGAAATCATCGACGCCAAGATCGACGTTCCGGTGATTTACGCGCTCGGCAACCACGATACCCGCCCCGGCTTCTACGAGGGCATGGGCGTCGAATCGGTCGATCCGGACGCGCCTTACGACCACGATACGATCATCGACGGCATTCACATCGTCACGATCGACTCCACCACGCCGGGCCTGATCGGCGGCACGATCGATCCGGAACAGTTCGACTGGCTCGCATCGACCCTCGACAAGCACCTGGAACTGCCGAAGCTGATCGTCGTCCATCATCCGCCGGCACTCGGCGAAGAGGCGGACGCCACCCATTGGCGCACCATCCACTTCCCGCAGTCCGAACGTTTCCGTGAACTGCTGAAGGGCCGCAACATCATCGGCGTCCTCAGCGGCCATATCCACCATGACCGCGTTTCCGTCTGGCACGGCATTCCGGTCGTCGTCGGCACCGGTCAGCATGCCGCGACCGATATCCTGCGCACCGACATCCTGCGCATGGTCCGCGGCGCCTCCTTCGGCATCGGCACCATCCGCCCGTCCGGCCTCACCATGGCCTTCGTGCCGCTGCCGTCCGACCGCGCCGAACTCAACACCTATCCGCTCGAACTTCTGATGGCCCGGGCAATGCCCGTCGCCGCCGAATAATCCTACCCTCCCGGAGACACGCAAATGCTGCGCAGAACCATTCTCAAGCTGATGGCGACGCTGGCCGCTACGTCGCTTCTTCCCTTCGGCGCCTTCGCCGAAATGCCGAAGACCGTCGACAAGCCGGTCACCATCACCTTCTACAACTACAATCTCGCCTCCGCCGGCGCTGGTTCCGAAGCCACCAAGGAGCTGATTGCCAATTTCGAGAAGAAGAACCCGAACGTGAAGGTGGAGACGATCGCCGTCCCCTCCAACGAAATCATCAACCGCGTTCAGGCCGATGTCGTTGCCGGCAAACAGCCGGACGTCGCCCAGCTGACCTTCCGCGACCTGATCTTCATCGCCTCCGACCTCGGCGGCAATGCGCTGGAAGACATGGTCAGCCCGGCCGAACTGAAGGAACACCTGACCGGCATATTCCCCAAGGGCTTGGAACTCGGCAAGGTCGACGGCAAGACCTATGGTCTCGCCTATACGTTCTCCACCCCGATCCTTTATTACAATGCCGACCTCTTCAAGGCTGCCGGCCTCGACCCGAACAACCCGCCGAAGACCTGGGCCGACGTCGCCATCGCCGGCAAGGCGATCAAGGAAAAGACCAGCAAGAACGGCTTCTTCCCGGGCGCCTACGGCCCGACCGACGGCACGTTCGTCTACCAGTCGATCGTCATGTCGAACGGCGGCAAGGTGCGTGAAGGCGACAAGCTGACTTTCGCCGACAAGAACGCTGCCGAAGCCGTCAAGACGATGCGCGACATGGTTCAGAGCGGCGCGCATGCCAAGATCGATCCGGCCAGCGCCTCCGACACGTTTTCTGCCGGTAACATGGGTATGTTCCTCTACACGACCGCACTTCTTTCCAGCGTCAAGAAGTCGGCTGCCGGCAAGTTCGACCTGCGCCTTGCTCCGATGCCCTCCTTCGGCGAAAAGCCGACGGCACCGACGAACTCCGGCAGCGCGCTGTTCGTCTTCTCGAAGGACCCGGCCAAACAGCGCGCCTCCTACGAGCTGCTGAAATACCTGACCAGCCCGGATGCCTACACGATCATCACCAGCAAGATCGGCTACCTGCCGCTGCGCCTCGATATCGTCGACGATCCGAACCAGCTCGGTCCGTGGGCGAAGGAAAACCCGATGTTCCGTTCCAACCTGGAGCAGCTCAATCGCCTGACCCCGAATATGGCCTTCCCCGGCCCGAACTACCGTCAGGTTGAGAAGATGATGATGGACTCGGTTCGCGAAGCCGTCTTCGGCTCGGGTGATCCGATAGCGACGCTGAAGACTGCGCAGGAGCAGGCTCAGGATCTGATGCCTTAAACACGTAAGGCTGCCCCCTCACCCTGACCCTCTTCCCGCAAGCGGGGAGAGGGAACGGAAAGGCCGCGGCTTGTGGCCTTCTCCCCGTCAGAACGGGGAGAAGGTGCCGGCAGGCGGATGAGGGGCAAAACTCTCGACGCAGACGAAGGCCTCCAGAAAACGCGGCGTTTTCCGGAGGCCTGAGATCACGAGGAAAGAATGCCGGGCGGGCTCGCTTGTTACCGCCCGGCATTTGAAAAACACCCGGATGGACCAACCATGACCGATATTCAGGCAGATTTCGCCAGACCGCTGACGATCGCCCGCGCGCCGGCAAAGATACGCCGCCAGCGCGAGCCCTTCACCATTTCACCCTGGCTTTATCTCACCCCCGCGCTCGTGCTGTTGTTCGTCTGGACCTATATCCCGCTGGTCGAAGCCTTCCAGCTTTCCTTCTACCAGTGGAACATGCTGCCCACCGCCACACCGCGCTATGTGGGCCTGAAGAATTACGAGCGTCTGATGGCGCTGCCCGAGATGCGCAACGCGCTCTGGAATACGCTCTATTACATCCTCGGCCTTTTCCCGATGTCAGTCATCATCCCACTTTTCGTGGCGATCTGGACGCAGGACCTGACCGGCCGCGCCCGGATGATCTATCGCGGCCTGATCTTCGTGCCGATGATCGTCGCCCCCGTCGTCGCCGCCATCCTCTGGCGCTGGCTGCTGAACGAGGACCAGGGCCTGATCACGCTCGGTCTCGAACAGCTTGGCCTCGGCCGCATCGGTTTCCTGACCGATCCGAACTATGCGCTGGCGACGCTGACCTGGATCACCGGCTGGAAGCTGATCGGTTTCTCGACGCTGCTGTTTTCGGCAGCGAATGCCAGCATCAACCCGTCCTATATCGAGGCGGCGCGCATCGATGGCGCCAGCCGCTGGGGCATCATCCGCGATATCCGTCTTCCGCTTCTGTCGCCCACCATCCTGCTTCTGTCGATGATGACCATCCTGTTCGGCGCGCAGTGGAGCTTTGCCTATATCAACGTGCTGACCAATGGCGGCCCGCTGAAATCCACCACCAACATCTTCTACCTGCTGTGGGAATACGGCTTTCAGACCATGTCGGCCGGCTGGAGTTCGGCCGCCGGCATGATCGCCTTCCTCGGCTTCGCCATTCTCGCCGCGGGCTGCATGTGGCTGACCAAGAGGTTTGCGGTCTATGACAATTGACACTTCACACGACCACCAGCCGCTCGCCTCGCTGACCGCCGAAACCGGCGGCAAGACACGCCGTATCGCCGTGCATGTGGTGATGATCGTTCTGTCGGTCCTGTCGATCTTTCCGATCTACTGGATGATCGTCACCTCACTCCGCCCGGAAAACGAAATCTTTTCGACCGCGATGTGGCCGGCCAATCCGACGCTCGACAATTACGTTTTCGTGCTGACCCGCATCCCGATGCTGCAGATGCTGTTCAACACCACGGTCGTGGCGGCGACGACCGCGGGCCTGCAGGTCGTGACCGGCCTGTTCGCTGCCTATGCGCTGGTGCGCTGGAAAATGCGGCTCTCCGGCGTCATCCACGGCTTGATCGCACTGTCCTGGCTCGTCCCCTTCCAGGTGACGATGATCCCGAACTACGTGCTCGCCTCAAAGCTTGGCCTGCTCGACACGCTGACCGGCCTCATCCTGCCGAATGCCAGCCACGCTTTCGCGGTGCTGCTGCTCTACCATGCCATGCGCTCCTTCCCGACCGAGATCCTGGAGGCAGCGCGCATCGACGGGGCGAAAAGCTGGAAGATCCTCTGGCAGATCGTTGCCCCGAACATGGGCGCTCCGATCGCCTCGCTGTCGATCATCGCCTTCATCTCCGCCTGGAACGAATATTTCTGGCCCCTGCTTCTCTCCCGCAAACCGGAAAACTCCGTCGTGCAGATCGGCCTGCAGATGTTCATGACGCAGGAAGGCAATCTCTGGGGACCCTTGATGGCAGCCGCAGCACTCGCCAGCCTGCCGATCCTGATCATCTACCTCGTCCTGCAACGCCACGTCATCGAATCCTTCATGAAATCCGGAATCCGCTGATATGCTCATCCATGACCGACTGATCGCGCTCGAGGGCGCCCACAATGTCCGTGACCTCGGCGGTTACAAGACGGCAGACGGCGGCTCGACCCGCTGGCGTTCCGTGCTGCGCGGCGATGCCCTGCATGATTTGAGTGAGGCCGATATCGAAGCGCTGCTCGGTCACGGTCTGGCAACCGTCATCGATCTGCGCAATGCCCATGAGATCGCCGCGCAGGCCAATCCGTTCGTCGGCCACGACCGTGTGCGTTATCACAATACGCCGGTCTTTTCGGCGCTGGCGCCGGTCGAGATGATGGCGGAATCAACCCTTAGCTTCGACATGGGCGACCGTTATTGCCAGGCGATCGACAACTGCCAGCCGGCCATCGCAGAAGTGCTGAACATCATCGCCGATGCACCGGAAGGCGCCGTACTTTTCCACTGCAGCGCCGGCAAGGACCGGACCGGCGTCATCTCCGCCCTCCTGCTCGCCAATGCCGGCGTCGACGAAGCGACGATCATCGAGGACTATGCGCTGACCGCGACGATTTCCGGTCCGTTGATCGAAAAACTTCGCGAACGGGCACTTGGTCGCGGCACGCCGGCAGCGCTGGTCGATATCGTGCTCGCCTCCGAGCCCCGCAGCATGCGCCAGGCGCTGGATCATATCCGTCTGCACTATGGCACCGTCCGGGATTATCTCGTTACGCTCGGCTTCGATGATGCCGCAATCGAGCGGCTGCAAAACCGGCTCTGAACCCGCAACTCCCGGTCGGTCGGCATCGCCTGGGTGACCGCTGACAGACTGGAGCATGCCGCGAATACGTTTCTCTGACATAAAACTCTAACATATCGAGGAGAAACCTGCCGCCCGCGGCATCGAGGCCGACAAACGGAAGGTTTCTTTTCGATGGCGACGCTGGAACAGGTGGCGGCAAGGGCGGGATGTTCGCTGGCGACCGCGAGCCGGGCGCTCAGCCGCCGCGGCAATGTCAGCGATGGCATGGTGCGCAAGGTGCGCCGTGCGGCAGCCGAACTCGGTTATCGCCCGGCAAATGCGTCGGCAGGCCGGCTGGGCCGCCGGCCGGTGATCGGCGTGCTGATCCCAAGCATCACCAATCCCGTTTTTGCTTCATCACTGTCCAGCATCCAGAACCGTATGCTGGTGGCCGGCCACAATGTGCTGATCGCCCAATCGAACTACGACCCGGCGCGCGAGGCGGATGCGGTTGCCTCGCTCCTCAACGAGCGGCCGACGGGGTTGATCCTCACCGTCTGCGATCCCGCAACGAGCGTCGCGCTGATGCCGTCGCTGCCGCCGACCGTGCTTCTCAACAACCTGCCGACCGCGCTGTTTCCGGCCGCCGTGACCGTGGACAATCGCAATGCCGGCCGCGAACTGACGCAGATGCTGATCGCAATCGGCCATCGCCGCATCCTGTTCGTATCCGGTAGCTTTGCGGGCTCCGACCGCGCCCGCCGCCGGCATGAAGGGTATCGCGATGCGATGGTCGATCACGGTATCGCACCGCTCGAAGCGGTGCAGATCTCGTTCGTCAACGGTTACGACCACCTCGATCTCAGCGCAGCGCTCGCAACCGCCTCGCCGACCGCGATCATTGCCTCCAACGATCTTCTTGCGCTCGGCGTCATCGGCTCGCTGCGGCGCGAGGGGCTTTCCGTGCCGGGCGACGTCTCCGTTGCAGGCTTTGACGGGATTGCCATCGGGCGGCTGATGGACCCGCCGCTGACGACGGTCGAGATGCCTGATGCCAGCATGGGTGCCGCAGCCGCATCGCTGCTACTCGACATTGCCGAGAACGCCGCCCCTGCCCGCCACCTCGATCTCGCCTATACGATGCGGCGCGGCGGGACGGTGCGGGCAATCTAGGATCAGCCGGACGCTACCGTTTGCCAAGTTGCCAAGATAGCCACTATCTCCGCCGTCATGCTCGGGCCTGTCCCGAGCATCTATCCACGTTGATCGTGTCGCACCGGCTCACATTTCCAAACAAACGAAAACCGCCGCCTCCCTTGGGAAGCGGCGGCTTTTTATCCTTAAGGCAGAGATCGCTTAGTTACGCGGCAGCAGCTTCTTCACTTCGTCTGCGGCGTCGTTCAGCGCTTCAGTCGGCTTGGCCTGCTGTTCGACGACGCGCGACAGGTTTTCGACGATGGTCTGGGTGACCTTCACGCCGTTGGTGCCCGGGAAGGCGTACCACGGAACCATGCGGTTCATCTGGCTCAGGCCGGCAACAAAGAGCGGGTTTTCCTTGTAGAAGTTGCCAAGATATTCCGGCGACTTGGCGGCCAGTTCGTTGTTCGGAACGTAGCCCGTGCCCGGAACGACGACGGAGGAACCGTACGGACCGGCGGCGAACTTGGCGAACTTCCACGCGGCCTGCTGCTTGGCGGCATCGCGGGTCAGGATGACAATGGCATTGCCGCCGGTCGGCAGCTTGCCGTTGACCGGGTCGATCAGCGGGATCTGGGCGGTGCGCAGGTCGAACTTGTTGCCAACGCTCTTGATCGTGTTGCGCAGCGCGCCGGTGGTCTTGAATTCAAGACCGACCTTGCCGGCGAAGAAGGCCTGTTCGCCAGCGGCGGCGGTGAAGATCGGCAGGCCACCCTTCTTGACCATCTGGTCGAGGACGGCGACAGCCTTTTCGCCTTCCGGACCGGCAAAGGCGACGGACTTTTCGTCGTCGCTCAGCATCTGGCCGCCGGCGCCGAACAGCAGCGCGGAGAACATCCAGTCGTCACCCTGCCAGCGGAAGTCGATACCTTCGACGCCGTTGCCAAGCGCCTTGATCTTGGCGCCGAGGGCAATGACCTCGTCCCAGGTCTTCGGCGGCTGGTCCGGGTTGCCGCCGGCAGCTTTCACCAGATCGGCATTGTAGTACATGATCGGGTTCGACATCGCGAAGGCGAGGCCGACCTGCTTGCCCTTGACCTGGGCGATCTTCAGGAGCGTGTCGGAAAAGCCGAGCTTCGATACGTCGCCTTCCTTGGCGAGGAACGGGCCGAGGTCGACCGGCAGGTCACGCTCCTGCACCATGCGCAGGCGGTTCAGGCCGATGAAGGTCAGGTCCGGCATTTCTGCGGTACCGGCCTGGCGCATGATCAGCTGGATGCCTTCTTCATACGTGGCGGACGGGTTGGCGAACTGGAGCTTGATATCCGGGTTCTCTTCCATGAACTTCTTAGAGATCGTGTCCATCACGTCCTTGAAGAAGCCCGGCATCGGGTAATGCACGGTCAGCGTCGTGTCGGCGAATGCCGGGAACGACACGGTCATGGCGACCGCGGCTGTGGCGAGGAATTTGGTGAAATGCTTCATCGCATGTTCTCCTGAGAGTTGAATGCCGGTCAGCCCTTGAGACCGGTCATGGTGATGCCCTCAACGAAGCGCTTCTGGGCAAGCAGAAAGGCCGCGACGAGCGGAAAGGTGATGATGAGAGTAGCGGCCATCAGCGCGCCGTAATCGTCGCCGGCCTCGGCTGCCCGGAAATAGAGAAGCCCGAGTGGCGGGGTGGCATAGGACTGGTTCGAGATGACGATCAGCGGCCAGTAGAGGTCGTTCCAGTGCGCCACGACCGAGAAGATCGCGAAGGCGGTGATCGCCGGCCAGGCATTCGGCACGATGACACGCGCGATGATGCCGATCTCCGACATGCCGTCGAGCCGAGCGGCATGGATCAGGTCGTCCGGCATGGCGCGGAAGAACTGCAGGAAGAGGAAGATGCCGAAGACCGAGATGGTGAAGGGTGCCACCAGCGCGAAATAGCTGTTGAGCAGGGCGGCGCGGTCGAAAGCCACGTATATCGGCAGCGCGGTGGCATGGATCGGCACCAGCAGGCCAAGCATGACCAGCACCATCATCACCCGCGCCGCGCGGAACTTCAGCTTCGCCATCGCATAAGCGCAGGGAATGGCGATCACCACCTGGATGACGAAGATCAGCGCGCAGACCACGACGCCGTTCCACAGCAGCGTCGTCATCGAGACACGCGTCAGCGCCTTGGTGAAATTCGCGACATAGGAGAGATTCTGCGGGATAAGGTTGAGCGACGAGGAAAAGATGTCGCTCTGCGCCTTGCCGGCCGTCGAGATCATGAAAACGTAAGGCGCCAGGAAGATTAGTGCGCCGAAGCTCACGATGAAGAGGCGCAGCGCGCGACCAAGTGTGAAGGTGTTCGCGTTCATGAGTAGTGCACCTGCCGGTCCTGGATCCGGTATTGCAGGAACATCAGGATCACGAGGATGAGCAGGAAAACGACCGTCATGGCGGAGGCGTAACCGACGCGCAGGTAGACGAAACCTTCCTGATAGATGGTGAAGAGCAGCACTTCGGACGCCTTGTTCGGCCCGCCTTCGGTGAGCGTCTTGACGGTTTCGAACACCTTGACGGCATTGATGATGCTGATCGTGGTGACGAACAGCGTCGTCGGCCCGAGCATCGGCCAGGTGACCAGCCGGAAGCGGTCCCAGGACGACCGGGCGCCATCGACATGCGCGGCCGCATACAGCTCACGCGGGATGGCGGTGAGGCCGGCGAGGAAGAGCACGAGGTTAAAGCCGACCGACTGCCAGACTCCGATGATCGACAGGCCGTAGAGCACATAGCCGGACGCGCCGAGCCAGTTCGGACCCTCGATATCCACGAGCCGAAGGAGTGCATTCACCGGGCCGATCGTCGGGTGGAAAAGGTATTGCCAAACGGTCGCCATGGCGACGAGCAGCGAGGCCACCGGCAGGAAATAGGCGGTGCGGAAGAACGACCGGCCGATGCCTTCGCTTTCTATCAGCATGGCAAGCCCGAGCGCCATGAAGATCGAAACGGGCGCGACGATCGCGGTGTAGACCGTGGTGTTCCACAGCGATCGCTTGAAGGTGCGGTTGGTGAAGAGGTCGGCGTAGTTCTCAACGCCGACCCATTTGAAGCCGGTATAACCGAGTTCGTAATCGGTAAAGCTCATCAGGATGACGGCGGCGACCGGCAGCAAGATGAACATGAACAGCAGCACGAGCGCCGGCAGCGAAAGCATCCAGCCGGAATGTGCCTCGCGCCGTTCGGCGGTCGAACGCGCTGACGACTTGCCGATCAGACCGGGAGCCGCAATCGCCTCAGCCATGGGCCGTCTCCAGCGCAACATCCGCGTTCACCGGCAGTGAGGGCAATCGGCGACCGTCTTCGGCGAAAACGAAGAGGCGATCCGCGTCGAATTGCAGGCGCACCGGCATGCCGGCGGCGAGCCCCGCACCTTCGGAGGGCGAGAGCTTGGCGATGACATTCTCGCCGACCGCATCGAGGCGGCAATAGAGGATGATTTCGGAGCCTAGGAATTCGACGCGATCGATATGCGCCGGCAGGCCGTGCTGGCTATTGCGGCTGACGGCCACGAATTCCGGACGGATGCCAATCGTCACCGGCGTGCCGGCTGTAAGCGTCTCGGCGGGCCGCAGGCGAGTGTTACCCATTGCCACCATGCCATCCTCAGCGACTTGCGAGGCGAAGAGATTGATGCGCGGCTGGCCGATAAACTTTGCCACCTCGATATGCTGGGGATCATCATAGATGACCTGCGGCGAGGCAAGCTGCAGCAGCGCGCCGCCGATCATCACGGCGACTCGGTCGGCCATCGACAGTGCTTCGGCCTGATCGTGGGTGACATAGATGGTCGGCACGCCGGCGCGGCGGTGCAGTTCGACGATCTCGCCGCGGGCGTGGACGCGCAGGTTGGCATCGAGGTTCGATAGCGGCTCGTCCATCAGGAAAACGGAAGGCCGGCGCACCATGGCGCGGCCGAGGGCGACGCGCTGGCGCTGACCACCGGACATCTGGCCGGGCTTGCGATCCATCAGATGATCGATCTTCAAAGAGACGGCCATGTCGCGCACTTCGCGCTTGATCGTGGCGATCGCCTTGCGCTGGCTGGGCACCAGCGGGCCGACGAGCGGCAGGCGCTGCGCACGTGTCAGGTTGCGCATGACGAGCGGTACGGCGATGTTCTGCGCAGCCGTCAGGTGCGGATAAAGCGCGTAGGACTGGAACACCATGGCGATGTTGCGGTCCGCGGCCGGCACCGGCGAAAGGTCGCGGTCACCCACGACGATCTCGCCGCCATCGGCGCTTTCGAGACCCGCGAGAATACGCAGCAGCGTGCTCTTGCCGCAGCCGGACGGGCCGACCAGCGCGATAAACTCGTTTTCGTCGGCATCGAGGCTGACGCCCTTGAGGATCTGGTTGCCGCCAAAGGCCTTGTGGATGTTGCGGAGAGAAAGCTTGCTCATGCTTCCTCCTCTGCCTTGGCCGGGCTCGGATAGACTTCGTGGATGACGTCGTCGATGACATAGGCGGTCATGCCCGGCACGGCGACGATCTCTGTCTGCACATCGTCGCCGAACGTGTGAACCGCGGCGCCGATCAGGCGCTCGCCCGGCATTTCTCGCTCCAGCTTGTCGATGACGAAGGCGGCTGAAGGTCCCCAGGTCAGCGCCATGTTCTCATGACGGCCCTGCCAGGCCCAATGCAGATGGCCGCTGGCGTAAAGCGCAACGTCATGAGCTTTGATCAGGTCGAAGAGCTGGGCGCGTTCCTTCGGGCGGGCACCCCAATAACCGGTCTCGCCTTCATCCGGCGCATCGACGAACAGCGGCTTGTGGGCGAAAAGCGCAATGCGACGGCCCTTGCGGTCTTCCAGCGTTTCGCGCAGCCATTCGAACTGCGCCTGCTCCTCGTCGTCCTCATGGCCGAGGATCAGCGAGTTGAGGCCGACGGAGCGCCATTCACCGGCGTCATGGAACCAGCGGTCCGGGCCGGCCAGATCGCGCCAGCGCCTCAGACGCTCGGCATTGACCGGCTGGCTGCCACCCGGCATGTGGCCGACATCGTGATTGCCGGGCACGATCAGCATCGGAACCGAGACCTGACGCATCAGGTCCATGCAGAACGTGATGTCTTCAGCCTTGTCGGCGCCATCGACGGTCAGGTCGCCGGTATGAATGATCAGGTCGGCGCGAGCGTCCTCGATCCAGTTCAGGAGCGGCGCCCAGTTGCCGTTGAAATGCTGCTTTTCCGGGCTGAAATGGGTATCGGTAATCTGGATGATCTTCACGGCAGCTCTCCGGTCTCGCGAGCGCCTTTCGCAATTGCGAAGGCGAGGTGCGAGTTTCCTTAGAGCTCTCTCGTGTCAGGCCGGTTACAGAGTTTTCCAGCCTTCTTTCATTTTCGTCATATAGCTGTAAAGCGGCTTCCGAAGGTCCCTATCAGACGATCCCGCCGCCACCGGCAGAGGACGCCGGGCGCTCCGCCGTAACCTTCTTGCGATAGCCGCTGGCGCGATATGCCGCGACCGGATCGATCGCCCCGCCGGCCCTCCGCCGGGCTTCCGCGAGGATCGGCTCGACATCGGTGCGGTAAGCACGCTTCAGGCTTTCCGATGCCATCAGCGCATCGTTTTCCTGCTGATATCCATCGAGCGCCTTGCGATCGACGAGCAATGCCTGCGCATAGGCGCGGCGGATCTCGTTGGCGCTGGAAATCAGGCTTTCGATCGGATCGGTGACGTTGTGCGACTGGTCGATCATATGGGCCGGATGGAAACCCTTGACGCCGCGATATTCGGCATCGACCAATTCGTTGAAGACGAGAAACAGCCGATAGGGCTCGATCGCGCCGGCATCCAGATCGTCGTCGCCGTATTTGGAATCGTTGAAATGGAAGCCGCCCAGCTTGCCGAACTGAATGAGGCGCGCGACGATCATCTCGATATTGGTGTTCGGCGCGTGGTGGCCGAGATCGACCAGGCACATGGCTTTTTCGCCGAGCGTATTGGCGATCAGGTAATTGGTGCCCCAGTCCTGCACGACCGTCGAATAGAATGCCGGCTCATACATCTTGTGTTCGGAGAACAGCCGCCAATCGTCCGGCAGCGCCTTGTAGATCTCCGCCATCGACGCGAGGTAACGTTCGAAAACGCGCGTGAAATGGCTCTGGCCCGGGAAATTCGAACCGTCGCCGATCCATACTGTCAGCGCCTTGGAGCCGATCGCCTTGCCGATCTCGATACATTCGAGATTGTGCTCGACCGCCTGGGCGCGGGTTGCCGCGTCCGTATGGCTGAGCGAGCCGTATTTGTAGGAATGGGCCTGGCCCGGGGCGTCGGAGAACGTGTTGGAGTTCATGGCGTCGAAACCGAGGCCCAGCGCATCACCCCTGGCCCGCAATTCCTTCGGATCGGCCTTGTCCCACGGGATATGCAGCGAGACGGTCGGTGTCGCCTGGGTCAGCTGATGGATGACCGAACAATCGTCGAGCTTGTCGAAAATGCCACGTGGTTCGCCCTGGCCGGGAAAGCGGGCAAAACGGGTGCCGCCGGTGCCAACGCCCCATGAGGGGACGGCGACGAAAAATTCCGAGACTTTTTTGGTGATAGCGTCGATGTCCACGCCACGGCGCGACAAATTTTCGCCGAGTGCGGCGTAATCAGATGTGAGCGCTTTTGAGCGTTTGTCGTTTTCGGCGGAGATGATGTCCGCGGCGATCTGTAGTTCTGTCATGTGTTCCTCCCAAAGCCCCTCATCCACCCTGCCGGGCACCTTCTCCCCGTAAACGGGGCGAAGGAGAATCGTGGCACCCTCTCCATTCAAACCAGCGTCGCTTGAGGCACGTCCCCTCTCCCCGCGTTCGGGGAGGGGGTTAGTGAGGGGCAAGCCGGTCGACGACGACTAGCGCGTAAAACTCTGCGCATTCCCGGCATCGACATTGATGATATTGCCGGTCGATTTCGCGGATAGGTCCGACGCCAGGAAGTAGATCGCCTCCGCAATATCCTCCGGAAACACATTGAGCTTCAGCATCGAACGCTTGCGGTAATGCTCTTCAAGCTCCGAAACCTCGATCTTGGACGAGGCAGCCCGCTGTTCGCGCCACTCGCCGTTCCAGATCTTCGAACCGCGCAGAACCGCATCAGGATTGACCGTATTGACGCGAATACCAGCATCCGCGCCTTCCAGCGCCAGGCAACGGGCGAGATGGATTTCGGCAGCCTTGGCCGTGCAATAAGCGGACGCATTCGGCGACGAGGCAAGCCCGTTCTTCGAGGCGACGAAGACGACGTTACCGCCGAGCTTCTGCCGACGGAACAGCCGGAAGGCCTCACGCGACACGAGGAAATAACCGGTCGCCAGGATGTCGATATTCTTGCTCCACATGGCAAGCGTCGTTTCCTCGACCGGAGCCGAGGAGGCAATGCCGGCATTCGAGACGAGGATATCAACGCCGCCAAATTCGACGCAGGCTTCGGAGAACGCTTCCAGCACGCCTACTTCGCTGGTGACGTCGAGCAGCACGCCGCGCACCGCATCCTTGCCGAAGGACTTTTCGAAATCCGCCTTGGTAGCGTCCAAAGCCGCGCCGTCAATATCCACCAGCACGACGCAGGCGCCCTCGCCCATCAGCCGCGAGGCCGTCGCCCGGCCGATGCCGCCGGCGCCGCCGGTGACGAAAGCCACCTGACCGGCGAGGCTTTTCGGCTTCGGCATGCGCTGCAGCTTGGCCTCTTCGAGCAGCCAGTATTCGATGTCGAAGGCCTCCTGCTCCGGCAGGCCCTGATATTCGGAAACGGTAGACGCGCCGCGCATCACGTTGATGGCGTTGACATAGAACTCGCCGGCAATGCGGGCGGTTGCCTTGTCGCGCGCGAAGGACAACATACCAACGCCGGGAATAAGGAAAACGACAGGGTTCGGGTCACGCATCTTCGGCGAGTTGTCGTGTTTGCAGGCTTCGTAATAACGTGCGTAGTCGGCGCGGTAATCTTCCAACGCCTTGTCGAGGCCGGCGATGACCGCATCGACATCGGGCTTGGCCGGATCGAAATCGACGATCAGTGGCCGGATCTTGGTACGCAGGAAATGGTCCGGGCAGGACGTGCCGAGGTTTCCGAGCGGCTTCAGATCTTTCGAATTGACGAATTCCAGCACCGCGTCCTGATCGTCGAAATCGCCGAGCTTGCGCTCCGCCTTGCCGATGCGGCCACGGATTTCCGGCATCAGCTTCGCCGCGATCGCCCGTCGCTCCGGCGCCGGCAGGCTGTTCGTCACGGAACCGCCGAAGACCGTCTTGCCTTCCGTTTCCTTGGCAAACCACTCGATCGCCTTGTTGATGATCTCGAGCGTCAGTTTATAGCAGGCCTTGGCGTCGTTATCCCAGGTAAACAGGCCATGGCTTTCCAGCACGACGCCCTTGGCATTCGGATTGGCCTTCACGAAGGCTTCGACATCGAGGCCCAGCTGAAAACCCGGGCGACGCCAGGGCAGCCAGCCTATCGCATCGCCAAAGATCTGCCGCGTCAGTTCCTTGGAATTCTTCGAAGCGGCAATGGCGATGATCGCGTCGGGATGCATGTGATCGACGTGCGTGAAGGGCACGAAACCATGCAGCGGCGTATCAATTGAAGCAGCGCGTGGATTGAGGTTAAAGGTGCAATGCGGAAGGAAGCCGACCATGCGGTCCTCGTCCTCGACGCCCTTATAGATGCCCTTCAGCGCTTCGAGCTTGTCCATGTAGAGGGTCGCGAAACCGTCCAGCTTAATCGTGCCGACATCGCCGCCCGAGCCCTTGACCCACATGACCTTGACCTTTTCGCCGGTCAGCGGGTCGGTCTCCATCACTTTGGCGGACGTATTGCCGCCGCCGTAATTGGTGATGCGCTTGTCGGCGCCGAGCAGGTTGGAGCGATAGAGCAGTTTGCCGGGCTCATCGAGCTTGGCGGCATAGGAATCATCCCAATGGTTTTCGAGAAGGCGGGTTTGGCCCGACATGGCTTGTCCTCCCAATATTTCGGCTTACGGCAGCAAACAGCCGCCATCTCCCTGCCATGGGTATCGCGCATCGCCGCAACACATGTCAATCAAAAACGATCACAAACTTTCATTGTGCAGCGCAATAAAAGCGAATTTGATCGTTTCTGATTGACAACGGTAAATTTCAAGTAATAGTTGATGCTTAGGAGGAGCCCCATGCACGAACGTGAACGCCATCGCATCATCCTGAGCGCGATCCAGGAAAAGCCTGTGATCACCGTGCAGGATATTGCCGAGCTGACCGAGGCTTCCGAAGCCACGATCCGGCGCGACATTGCGGCATTGCATGTGCAGGGTAAGCTCCGGCGTGTGCGTGGTGGAGCCGAAGCGGTGCACCCGCCGCAGATCGGCCAGCTTGCCGCTCGTTCTTTCCGAGTTTCGGAAGGCGTCAATATCGACAAGAAGCGGGCGATTGCCCGCCGCGCCGTCGAGCTTTGCGACGAGGGCGACAGCGTCATCATCAACGGCGGCACGACGACGTTTCAGATGGTGCATTTCATGTCGGCCCGTCGGCTGCAGGTGATGACCAATTCCTTCGCCATCGCCGAACATCTGGTCAAACATTCGAAAAGCACGGTGACGATCCCGGGCGGCGCGATCTATCGCGAGCAGAGCTTGATCCTGTCGCCCTTCGAGAACGATGCGATCCGCAATTTTTATGCGCGCCGCATGTTCATCGGCGCACAGGGCATCGGCCCGCTCGGCGTGATGGAAGGCGATGCGCTAGTGATCCAGAGCGAACAGAAACTGATGCATCAGGCCGAAGAGCTGATCGTCATGGTGGATTCGTCGAAATTCAACCGCCGTTCGAGCCTCATTTTATGCCCGCTGGAACGGGTGACGACGATCATTACCGACGACGGAATTTCGGATGATGCGGCGCGGATGATCGAAGAGGCCGGCGTGACGCTGATTATCGCCGGCGCCGCGGCCGCGGACATGGTGAAGGAGGATTCCTCGTCCGCCGCATGAGGAGCGGCTGGCGGGAGAAGGATTGAACTTTTCAACTGGGAGGACTGAACAATGAAACTTGCCAAGAAATTAGCACTGGGCGTGGCGCTTGCCTTCGCCGCAATGACCACGGCAGCCGGTGCTGCCGACATGAAGATCGCACTCGTCGTCAAATCGCTCGGCAACGGCTTCTTCGAGGCCGCCAACAAAGGTGCGCAGGAAGCAGCCAAGGAACTGGGCGGCGTGCAGGTGATCTATACCGGCCCGACATCGACCACCGCCGAAGGCCAGATCGAGGTGATCAACTCGCTGATCGCCCAGGGCGTCGATGCAATCGCGATCTCCGCCAACGATCCGGACGCCGTCATTCCGGCGCTGAAAAAGGCCGCACAGCGCGGCATCAAGGTCATTTCCTGGGATTCGGCGGTCGCCAAGGAAGGCCGCATCATGCACCTGAACCCGTCGTCCAACGAACTGATCGGCAAGATGTGCCTGACGCTCGCCAAGGACCATCTGGACGGCGGCAAGGGCGATTTCGCCATCCTGTCTGCCACCACCACATCGACGAACCAGAACACTTGGATCGCCGAGATGAAGAAGCAGATCAAGGACTTTCCAGGCCTCAACCTCGCCACCACCGTCTACGGTGACGACCTCGCCGACAAGTCCTATCGCGAAGCCCAGGGCCTCCTGAAGTCGCAGCCGAACGTCAAGGTCATCGTCGCTCCGACCACCGTTGGTGTGCTCGCTGCCTCGCAGGCCGTCAAGGATGCCGGCATGATCGGCAAGGTCTATGTCACCGGCCTCGGCCTACCGTCCGAAATGGCGGGCGCCATCAAGTCGGGCGCGACGAAGGAATTCGCCATCTGGAACCCGATCGACCTCGGTTATTCGGCCACCCAGATCGCCTATCACCTCGTCAAGGGCGATGCCACGGGCAAGCCGGGCTCGGACATCAAGGCCGGCCGCATGGGTTCGATCAAGATCGGCGAAAATGGTGAGGCGGCCATGGCCGATCCGTTCGTCTACAATGCCAAGAACATCGACGAGTTTTCGAAGATTTTCTGAGGCTTAGGCACATATTGAACGGCAGGCGCATGTAGCCCCCTCATCCGCCTGCCGGCACCTTCTCCCCGCTGGGGAGAAGGGAAGATGTGGCATCGCCAACGTCCCCATCTGACCGCGAAGAAGAAGGTGCCGCAGTATCGCTATTCCCTCCTCTCCCGTCGGGGAGAGGGTGGCCGAGCGTAGGCGGACGCCGGGTGAGGGGGCCGCCCGGCACGACGCTTCCAATTCCTGGCATCAAAAATAACGGCCACGCATGATAAACGGCGTTACCAAAATCCAAGACGGCTCCCCTCGCCCGGTACAGCTGGCCGCCCCCGCCCCCATCCTGGAAATGCGCGGCATCAGCCAGATATTCCCCGGCGTCAAGGCGCTCGATGGCGTCAGCCTCACGCTTTACCCCGGCCAAGTCACAGCCCTGATCGGCGAAAACGGCGCCGGCAAGTCGACGCTGGTCAAGATTCTCACCGGCATCTATCGCCCCAACGAAGGCGAGATGTTCATCGATGGCCAGCCGATCGCCTTCCACAGCGCTCAGGCCGCCATCGATGCCGGCGTCACCGCCATCCACCAGGAAACCGTGCTGTTCGACGAATTGACCGTCAGCGAAAACATCTTTCTCGGCCACGCGCCGCGCACCCGGTTCGGAACGATCGACTGGCGCGCAATCAACGACCGCTCAAAAGCGCTCATGCGTGAACTCGAGAGCGATATTGACCCGACCATCCGCCTCCGCGATCTCTCAATTGCCCAACGTCATCTCGTGGCAATCGCCCGGGCGCTGTCGGTGGAAGCCCGCATCGTCATCATGGACGAACCGACCGCTGCCCTTTCCCGCAAGGAGATCGATGATCTCTTCCGCATCGTCGAAGGCCTGAAGCGGCAGGGCAAGGCGATCCTGTTCATCAGCCACAAGTTCGATGAGGTCTACGAGATCGCTGAAAACTTCGTGGTGTTCCGCGACGGCCGCGCCGTCGGCCAGGGCCGGCTAAAGGATACGCCGCAGGACGAGATCGTCCGCCTGATGGTCGGCCGTGACGTCAAGGATGTCTTCCCCAAGGTGGCGGTCGAGATCGGCGCACCGGTTCTTGCCGTCGAGCGCTACTGCCATCCGACCGAGTTTCGCGACATCTCCTTCGAACTGCGCCGCGGCGAAATCCTCGGCATTTACGGCCTGATCGGCGCCGGGCGTTCCGAACTCTGCCAGTCGCTGTTCGGCATCACCCGTCCTTCCGCCGGGCAGTTGATGCTGGAAGGCCGGCCGATCGACATCCGCTCGTCGAGCGACGCGATCCGCGCCGGCATCGTCTACGTGCCGGAAGAGCGCGGCCGCCATGGTCTGGCGCTGCCCATGCCGATCTTCCAGAACATGTCGCTGCCCTCGCTCACAAAGACTTCCCGCTCCGGTTTCCTGAAGGCCGCCAACGAACTTTCGCTGGCCCGCAAATATGCCGAGCGACTCGATCTGCGCGCCGCGGCCCTTTCCGTTCCCGTTGGTACGCTGTCGGGCGGCAACCAGCAGAAGGTGGTGATCGGCAAATGGCTGGCGACGCAGCCGAAGGTCATCATCCTCGACGAACCCACCAAGGGCATCGACATCGGCTCCAAGGCTGCCGTCCACGGCTTCATCGGGGAACTCGCCGCCGAAGGCCTGTCGATCATCATGGTCTCGTCCGAACTGCCCGAAATCCTCGGCATGTCCGACCGGGTGATGGTGATGCGCGAGGGACTTATGGCCGGGTTGTTCGAGCGCGATCAGCTAAGTGCCGAACTGCTCGTTCGCGCCGCGACCGGCAATCATTGAGGAGAATATGATGCAGCGCCTCTTCAAGAACCGCGAAATCCTGCTCACCCTCATCATCGCCATCATGATCACCGGGTTTGCAACCCGCGCCCAAGGGTTTGCGACGCCCGCAAGCCTCACCAACATTTTCAACGACACCTCGATCCTGATCATCCTGGCGCTCGGGCAGATGACGGTCATCCTGACGAAATCGATCGATCTTTCCGTCGCGGCCAATCTCGCCTTTACCGGCATGGCGGTGGCCATGACCAACGCAGCTTTTCCCGGCCTGCCGCTGGCGCTTTTGATTGTTATGGCAATCGGTATCGGCGCCTTTCTCGGCGCGATCAACGGTTATCTCGTCTGGGCGCTGCAAATGCCGTCGATCGTTGTCACCCTCGGCACGCTCACGATCTATCGCGGCATGGCCTTCGTGCTGTCGGGCGGCGGCTGGGTCAACGCACATCAGATGACGCCGCCCTTCCTCAACATCCCGCGTCTTCCCCTGCTCGGCCTGCCCGTCCTCTCTTGGATCGCCATCGCGATCGTCATCGGCGCCTGGTTCGTGCTGACCCGCCTGCCTTTCGGCCGCGCCGCCTATGCCTCCGGCGGTAATCCCACAGCCGCCGTTTATGCCGGCATCGATATCGGCCGGACGAAGTTTCTCGCCTTCGTGCTTTCCGGCGCGCTGGCTGGCCTGTCCGGCTATCTCTGGGTTTCGCGTTACGCGGTCGCTTATGTGGATATCGCCGCCGGTTTCGAACTCGATACGGTCGCAGCCTGCGTCATCGGCGGCATATCGATTGCCGGCGGCATCGGCTCGGTCGGCGGCGCGGTGCTCGGTGCGCTGTTCCTCGGCGTCATCAAGAACGCGCTACCCGTCATCGGCATCTCGCCATTCGCACAGATGGCGATCTCCGGCATCGTCATCGTGCTCGCCGTCGTCTTCAACGCGCGGGCGGAAAAGAAGGCAGGCCGCATCATTCTGCGTGATCGAGCAGCCCATCATCAGGAGGCGTCCGCATGAGCGATGTCGCAGAATCAAAACGGGTGATCCCGGATCGGTTGGGCACGAAAACCTCGCGCATCCTGGCAAGCTGGGAAGTGCTGCTGTTCGGCGTGGCGGTGCTGATCTTCGTCTTCAATTCGCTCGCTTCGCCCTATTTCCTGAACGCCTGGAATCTTTCCGACGCCACCTTCAACTTCACCGAAAAGGGAATGATCGCCTTCGCCATGGCGCTGCTGGTCATCGCCGGCGAGATCGACCTATCGGTGGCCGCGATCATCGCGCTCGCCTCGACCGCGATGGGCGCCGCTGCACAGATGGGCGTCGGCACCGCCGGACTGGTAGGGATCGGCATCGGCGTGGGGCTCGCCTGCGGCGCCTTCAACGGCCTGCTCGTCTCCGGCCTTCGCCTGCCCTCGATCGTCGTGACGATCGGCACGATGAGCCTATTCCGCGGCATTTCCTATATCGTGCTCGGCGACCAGGCCTACGGCAAATATCCAGCCGATTTCGCTTTCTTCGGTCAGGGTTACGTCGTCTGGGTCTTCTCTTTCGAATTCGCTCTGTTCATCGCACTCGCCATTGCCTTCGCCATTCTGCTGCATGCCACCAATTTCGGCCGGCAGGTCTTCGTCATCGGCAACAATGAATTCGCCGCACGCTTTTCCGGCATTCCGGTCGAGCGGGTAAAGTTCATCCTGTTTCTGCTGACCGGCCTGATGTCCGGTGTCGCCGCCGTCTGCCTCACGTCACGCCTTGGCTCCACACGTCCCTCGATCGCGCAAGGCTGGGAGCTGGAAGTGGTGACCATGGTCGTGCTTGGCGGCATATCGATTCTCGGCGGCGCGGGCACGATTGCCGGCGTCGTCATCGCCGCCTTCGTCATGGGCCTCGTCACCTTTGGGCTGGGGCTCCTGAACGTGCCGGGCATCGTCATGTCAATCTTCGTCGGGCTGCTACTGATCGTCACCATCGCCGTGCCGATCATCGCCCGCCGCGTCAGGGAAATGAGCAGATGAAAATGGAAAAGCATGCTTTCAAGATGAAGCTCCATCCCGGCATGGAAGCGGAATATCTGAAGCGCCATAACGAAATCTGGCCGGAACTCGTCGCCCTGTTGCACGAAGCCGGCGTCAGCGACTATTCGATCCATCTCGACCGCGAAACCAATATCCTGTTCGGCGTCCTGACCCGGCCAGAAAACCATACGATGGCGAGCCTGCCGGATCATCCCGTCATGAAAAAATGGTGGGCGCATATGGCCGATATCATGGAGACCAATCCGGACAATTCGCCCATCGCCGCCGATCTCGTGACGGTCTTTCACCTGCCATGAGTGTTGCGAAGAAGATCGCCGTTCTCGATATCGGCAAGACCAATGCCAAGGTCGTCGTGCTCGACTGCGCTACCGGAACGGAAATCGCCGAACGCCGCGTGCCGAACCGCGTGCTTACCGGGCCGCCCTACCCGCATTACGATATCGAAGCGCTGTGGTCTTTCGCTCTTGAGGCTCTGGCGGCCTTTTCAGTTGAACTCGGTTTCGATGCCATATCGATCACCACCCACGGCGCTTCGGCCGTTCTGCTGGATGCGAGCGGCGATCTCGCCATGCCTGTGCTCGACTACGAGCATATTTATCCGGAAGACATCCAGAAGGCCTACTCTGATCTCCGGCCGCCTTTTTCGGAAACCTTTTCGCCCGCACTTTCCGGCGGGCTGAATGTCGGCGCCCAGATCCACTATCAGAAGGCCGTCTTTCCGGAGGACTTCGCCCGTGTCCGCGCGATCCTGACCTATCCGCAATACTGGGCTTTCAGGCTGACCGGCGTTCTGGCAAACGAGGTCACCTCGCTTGGTTGCCACACCGATCTCTGGCGCCCGCGTGATGGAGATTACTCCTCACTTGTGGATGCGCTCGACCTTCGTGATCTCATGGCCCCCATGCGGTCGGCCTTCGATGAACTCGGCCCGCTTCTGCCCGGAATTGTGAAGAGGCTGGGCCTTGAAAAGACAGTCCCGGTCTATTGCGGCATCCACGATTCCAACGCCTCGCTGCTGCCGCACCTGATCGGCCGCGAACCGCCCTTTGCAGTCGTCTCGACCGGCACCTGGGTGATCAATTTCGCGGTCGGCGGCGATCTCGATCATCTCGATCCGCGCCGCGATGCGCTGGCCAACGTCGATGCCTATGGCCGCGCCGTGCCCTCTTCCCGTTTCATGGGTGGCCGGGAATTCGAAATTCTCACCGCCGAACTCGGTGAACTCGATCAGGCCGCCGCCATGGACGCCATGCCGGTGGCAATCGAGAGGCAGATCATGCTGCTCCCCAACCTCACGGCGGGCTCCGGCCCCTTTCCGGGAGGCCAGCGGCGATGGATCAACGATGCCGGGGCATCGACGCCGCAGCGCTGGGCCACCGCCTATCTCTACCTTGCCCTGATGACCGAGACCTGCCTTGAACTGATCGGCGCCAAAGGTCCCATACTGGTCGAAGGCCCCTTCTCGCTCAACAGCAACTACCTTGCGGCACTTGCTGCCTTGACCAATCGCGAGGTCTTCGCACTCGCAGGCTCGACCGGCACAAGCCAAGGCGCTGCATTGCTAGCAGGAAGCGGACCGACAGGAGGAAAGCCGATCGATATCCAACCTCTGAAACAAGCTGGATTGGCCGAATATCGTGCCATCTGGCGTCAGCGAACCATAGACATTACCGATGCCCAAGAGCCATCGCGGTATTAACACGATGCCGGTCTTCGCTCCTCTGTTTGTGTCCTTTTCATATTGTTGGTCGCGACCAGCAGGAAAACTCATTTTCCATTCGAATCGACACTATCGGGTCAGTTCTTCGCATCTGCACACCTCAAAACACATCAAAATGCGTTGTTGCACCTGACATGTCAGCGTGCAAACACTGTGCTTGTCACAATGAGGTTCGGTAATTTCAAAATGCGCTTCGGTCTCTCTGTCGCACTTGCGACTCCCTTCGAAAAAGACGGCAGCATCGCGTTTGGCGCCATGGTTGCGCAAGCTCGCCGCAGCCTTGATGCGGGCTGCGCCAGTATCGCCCTGTTCGGCACGACGGGCGAAGGCTGCTCTGTCGGAACCCGTGAGCGTGAAGCCGTTTTGGATGCGGTGATTTCGGGCGGCGTCGCGCCGAACCAGATCGTTGCAGGCGTTCTCGTCGATGCGGCAGCAGATGCTGCCGATCAGGCAGGTCACGCCCTCTCGAAGGGGGTGCGAAACATCCTCCTCGCCCCGCCCTCCTATTTCAAGAATGTCAGCGAAGACGGCCTATTCGGCTGGTATTCTGCGGTCTTCACCCTTCTGGGTGACAGGGCGCGGGACATCATCGTCTATCACATCCCGTCTGTCACGATGGCACCATTGACCCATTCGCTGATCGCGCGGTTGCGCCAGGCCTTTCCGGGCGTCGTCACCGGCGTCAAGGATTCCGGCGGTGAATGGGGTTTCACCGAAAAGCTTCTAAAGGAACACGGCGACCTGATGATACTGATCGGTGACGAAAGGCATCTGGCTCAAGGTGTGCGGCTCGGTGGGCAGGGAGCGATTTCCGGCGTTGCGAATTTCGCGCCCCGCGAAGTCCGCCGCATGGCGGTGGACGGTCAGGAAGACCAGCGCGTCACCGATCTCGTCGTCGAGATGCTGAAATATCCGGTAACGCCGGCCGTGAAATCGCTGACCGCCTACCTGACGGATGATCCGTCCTGGCTGGCGGTGCGCCCGCCGCTGTTGCCGATCACCGAAGAAGGGCAGCGCGAGCTCGCCTCTGCATTCGACGCGCTGTTTCGGTCAAAGGCTGCCTGAACGGATGGACGAAGGGCGCTCCATGGAAGCCAAGAGCGAGGAGCCATCGACGCTGCGCGAAAGGGCCTACAAGAGCTTTACGCACCATCTTCTGGCGCGTGACGTTCGGCCGGGCCAATTCGTCTCGCAGCGCCGGCTGGTAGAGCTGACCGGACTTCCGTTGGGTGCCATTCGCGAACTCGTGCCGCGTCTGGAGGCCGAGGGGCTGATCAAGACCGTGCCGCAGCGCGGGCTGCAGATCGCCCATATCGACCTGAACCTGATCCGCGAAGCCTTTCAGCTTCGGCTGTTTCTGGAAAAGGAAGCAGTAGCCCTTTTTGTGGGCACCGCGTCCGATCAGGTGATCGCGAAGATGCTGAAGGAACATCGTGAAATTGCCGAAGCTATCCAGGGCGGCAATGACAGTCATGAACTGGAATTACATGCGCAAACGGTCGATTGGGGCATGCATGATGCCTTCATCGATGCGCTTGGAAATACGATCATTTCGAATGCCTATCGCGTCAATTCGATCAAGATGCGGCTGATCAGCCAGGAACGCTTCCGCATCGATGGACGAGTAGGGCCGGTGATGGACGAACATCTGAAAGTGCTGGGCGCGATCGAGCGGCGATCCGCGGAGGAGGCGGTCGCAGCGCTCGTGGCACATATCAACCACGCGCGGGATCGCGCGACCAGACTTTAGGACATTGGAAAATCCGCCGGACATTGGAGTATCCGGCACATAAGAGGAGGGAGTAGCATGTCATCTTCATTCTGGAATCCAACACGCCGCGGCTTTCTGGCCGGATCGGCGGCATTGGGCGCAGCCGGTCTTGCCGGCGTACGCCCGGCATCGGCTGCCGTCGATTGGAAAAAGTTCGCCGGCACGACGCTGGAGGTGAACCTCGTCAAGAGCCCACGCGGCGATACGATCATCAAGTATCTGGCCGAATTCGAAGCCCTGACGGGCATCAAGGTTAACGCAGAAGCAACCCCTGAGCAACAGCAGCGCCAGAAGACGACGATCGAGCTGTCCTCCGGCAAGCCGAGCTTCGACGTCATCCACCTGAGCTACCACGTCCAGAAGCGCCAGTTCGAAAAAGGCGGCTGGCTGGCCGATATCAGCGGCTTCCTGAAGGATCCGTCGCTGACCGATCCTTCGCTGGTCGAAAGCGATTTTGCCGAAGCCGGCATGACCTTCGCCAAGGACAAGGACGGCAAGATCCGCTCCCTGCCCTTCTCGGTTGATTACTGGATCGTCTACTGGAACAAGGAATTGTTCGAGAAGAAGGGCCTCAGCTATCCGAAGACCTTCGAGGAAATGGCCGCCGCCGCCGAGGCGTTGACCGACAAGAGCACCAATACCTACGGTTTCGTCGCCCGCGGCCTGAAGAACGCCAACGTTCCGGTCTGGACGACCTTGATGCTGGGTTATGGAGCAACGCCGCTCGGTACCGACGGCAAGCTGCAGACGACGTCCGAAGGCGCCGTCGAAGCTGCAAAGCTTTACCAGCGCCTGATGACCAAAGCCGCACCGGCCGGCATTTCCGGCTTCAACTGGGCGGAATCCCAGTCGGCCTTCCTGCAGGGCAAGGTCGGCATGTGGCTGGATGGCGTCGGTTTCGCGCCGCCGCTTGAAGACCCCACCAAGTCGCGCGTCGTCGGCAAGGTCGGTTATGGCGTCATGCCGAAGGGACCGAAGGCGCAGGCAGCGGCGACCACCGGTGACGGTATCGGCGTTGTCGCCGCCAGCACCAAGAAGGAAGCCGCCTATCTGTTCTGCCAGTGGGTCATTTCCAAGGAAATGGGTGCCCGCCTCCTCCAAGCCGGTGCCGGCGTTCCGTTCCGCCAGTCGGTTCTGAATGACGCGGAAGTCCGCAAGGGCGTCACCATGCCCGGCGCCTGGGTGGATGCAGTTGCTGCGTCCGGCAAAGTCTCGCAGCTCGCGCTGCCGGTCATCATCCCGGTTACCGAGTTCCGCGACATCTATGGCGTCGGCCTCACCAACATGATCGGCGGCGCAGACCCGGCGGCGGAACTCAAGTCGGCAACGGCGCAGTTCGAACCGGTCCTGGCCAAGAGCGAGGGATAATGGCCTCCGTGAGCATCGAAGCAGCAGCGGACAAACGAGGCGTCAAGGGGAGCAAGCCGGCAAGGCTTGCTCCCAACTACTGGCCCTTCGTCGTTCCGGCCCTGATCGTCATCGGGGCGGTCATCGTTTTCCCCTGGGTCTTCACTCTCTGGATGAGCGTTCACAGCTGGACGCTCGGCCAGGAGCAGACATTCGCCGGTCTGGACAATTACATCCGGCTGGCGACCGATTTTCGCTTCTGGGAATCGCTCTGGCACACGCTGATCTTCACGGTTCTGGCCGTCGTCGTGCCGCTGTTTCTCGGCACGCTCGCAGCGCTGATTTTCGATGCTCAATTCCCGCTCAGGGGCTTCCTGCGCGGCGTCTTCGTCATGCCGATGATGGCGACCCCGGTCGCCATCGCACTGGTCTGGACCATGATGTTCCACCCGCAGCTCGGCGTTCTCAACTATCTCCTGTCGCTGGTCGGCATAGGCCCGCAGGAATGGATCTACAATCGTTACAGTGTCATCCCCTCGCTGGTCATCGTCGAGACCTGGCAGTGGACGCCACTGATCATGCTGATAGTGCTCGGCGGGCTAGCCGCCGTGCCGCGTGAGCCTTATGAAAGCGCCGAAATCGACGGTGCCAATGCCTGGCAGAAGTTCCGCTACCTGACGCTGCCGATGATCGCCCCCTTCCTGATGATCGGCGTCATCATCCGCTCGATCGACGCGATCAAGAGCTTCGACATCATTTATGCGATGACCCAAGGCGGCCCAGGCACGGCGTCGGAAACGATCAATATCTACCTCTACAACACCGCCTTCTCCTATTACGACATCGGCTACGGCTCGGCGATGGCGGTGATCTTCTTCGTCATCATCATCGCGCTCTCCTTCGTGCTGATGATGGTGCGGGCGCGGACCAACTGGTCGGATGTGGTAGATCGCTGATGACCCGACGCTTGATGAAACGCAAAACGCTTGACCGCATCGGCCTCCTGTTCGTGGCACTTGTTATGGTCTCGCCGGTCGTCCTGTTCTTCATCTGGATGATTTCCCTGTCGCTCAAATACGAGATCGAAAACGGCGCTTATCCGCCGATCCTGATCCCGGAAAACTTCGCCTGGACGAACTATGTGCAGGTCTTCAAGGAGAATAATTTCTTCCTGTATTTCTGGAATTCCGTGCTGGTCACGGGTGCCGCGACCCTGCTCGCCCTGATTATCGGCGTGCCGGCCGGTTACGGCATTGCGCGGTTGAAGGCGGAGCGGGCGGCGATCGTCATCATGATCGCCCGCATGACGCCCGGCCTGTCCTTCCTCATCCCGCTTTTCCTGCTGTTTCAATGGATGAACCTGCTCGGCACGCTCTGGCCGCAGATCATCATCCATCTCGTCGTCACCGTGCCGATCGTCGTGTGGATCATGATCGGATATTTCGAGACGACACCGATGGAGTTGGAAGAAGCCGCCAGCATAGACGGCGCGACGCCCTGGCAGGTCTTTCGCCTTGTGGCGCTGCCGATCGCCAAGCCAGGAATCGTCGTCGCCTTCATCCTGGCGCTGATTTTTTCCTGGAACAACTTCGTCTTCGGCATCGTGCTCGCCAGCCGCACCACGCGAACACTGCCGGTCGCCGTCTACAACATGCTTTCCTTTGAACAGGTCAGCTGGGGGCCACTTGCCGCAGCCGCGCTGATCGTCACCCTCCCCGTGCTGGTGCTCACGCTCTTTGCCCAGAAACAGATCGTCGCGGGCCTGACGGCTGGTGCGGTCAAGGGCGGCTGAGCAGAACACAGATCAGGATTATCCCATGGCACCCGTTACCCTTCACAACATTCAGAAGCACTTCGGCGCGGTCAGCGTCATCCAGGATTTGAGCGTCGATATCGCCGATGGCGAATTCGTCGTGCTGGTCGGTCCTTCCGGCTGCGGCAAGTCCACGCTGCTGCGCATGGTCGCCGGCCTCGAAGAGGTCAGCGGCGGCCAGATCCGTATCGGCGCCCGAGAGGTTAGCGATCTGCCGGCCCGCGACCGGGACATCGCGATGGTCTTCCAGAATTATGCGCTTTATCCGCATATGACGGTGGAGGAAAACATGGGCTTTGCCCTGAAGCTTAAGAAGGCTAACCCGGCGGACACCGCGCAGCGGGTCAAGAAAGCCGCCGAAATTCTCGGCCTCGAAAAGCTGCTCGACCGCTATCCCCGCCAGCTTTCCGGCGGCCAGCGCCAACGTGTCGCCATGGGCCGCGCCATTGTCCGCAATCCGCAGGTCTTCCTGTTCGACGAACCGCTGTCCAACCTGGATGCCAAGCTGCGCGTCGTGATGCGCGGTGAGATCAAGGCCATGCATCAGCGCATCGGCACCACGACCATCTACGTCACGCACGACCAGATCGAAGCGATGACCATGGCCGACAAGATTGTCGTGCTGCATGACGGCAATATCGAACAGGTCGGCGCGCCGCTCGATCTCTACGACCGGCCGGCAAATCTCTTCGTCGCTGGTTTCATCGGCTCGCCGTCGATGAACTTTCTCGAAGGTAAGGTTGAGGAAGGCGTTTTCCGCACTGACAAGGGCTTGATCCTGCCGCTGCCGGCCAATGCAACGCCGGAAGAGTTCGCCGGCCGGCCGCTGGTCTACGGTATCCGCCCGGAGCATATCCGCGTCGGCGATCAGGGCATCCAGGGCCGTGCGGCGATCGTCGAAGGCACCGGTTCGGAAATTTTCGCCAAGCTCGATTGCGGCAGCGAGCAGATTTCCTGCCTGTTCCGCGAGCGGATCGATATCCGCTTCGGCGACACGGTGGGCATATCGATCGACCCGAAACAGGTCCATCTCTTCGACAAGGCGAGCGGCCGCCGGCTTTAACGCAATCGCCCCGGGGCTTTATCGAGGCGCCGAACCCGTCGCCTCGACCTTATTCGAAAATGGTCAGCCGAGCATGTCCGCGACATTCACGACGCCGTTTTCCCGACCGGCCTTGGCGATCGCCAGGACCGTCGCCAGCGTCATCATCCCGTCGCGGGCCGAAACGAGCGGCTCCGCCTTGCCGGCGATGATGTCGGCGAAATGGTTGAGCTGGTTTTCATAGGCGCGGCTGCCGTCGAGCGTCACATGCTGGCGCAGCAGCGGATGTTGCCAGTGATGCGCTTCCGTCTCATGCCGCCAGATATCCATGGACGGGATCGACAACGCAGCCTTGGTGCCGGCAAGAAAATAGGTATTTTCCGGCTGATGCGGGAAGTACAGCGCTTGGCCGGCCGCGGTATCCCAATTGTAAGGAGAGACCGCCGTATCGCTCATGATAAACGTGCCGAGCGCGCCGTTGGCGAACGAGACGCTGACGCTTGCCGTATCCTCGACTTCAAACGAGCGGACGGCATTCGACGTGAAAGCCATCACCCGCTCGATATCGCCGCAGATGAAGCGCATGCAATCGATATCGTGGATGAGGTTGATCAGCAGCGGACCGCCACCCGGCTGGCGTCGCCATGCGGCATCGAAATACGGTTCCGGCTTGTCGGTCATCCACATGGCGTTGACCGCAACGAGACGTCCGAGCGCGGCCTCGCTCACCAGCTGCCGCGCCTTGGCGATATCCGGGCTGTGCCGGCGCTGATGGCCGACCAGGACTGGAACGCCGGTCAGCTCGACAGCTTCCACCAGCAGCTTTGCGGCATCAAGGCTATCGGCGATCGGCTTTTCCACCAGACTTGGAACGCCGCGTTCAATACAGGCGAGCGCTGCTTCCACATGCAGCGCATTCGGCAAGGCGATGATTGCGCCATCCGGTTTCATCGTGTCCAGCATCTCGCGCATGTCGGTGAAATAATGGGCGCCGAACTCTTCCGACAGCGCCTTGCCGGCTTCCGAGATGTCGGCAATGCCGACCAGCTCGACGCGGTGATTGGCGCGCAGCAGGATGGCGTGTTCGCGGCCGATCAACCCTGCTCCCATCAACACGATTTTCTGGGTCACGGAAGTCTTCCTTTCAGGATCGAGATCAGTTCAGACATGGGCGATTTCGCGAAGATATTCGGCAGTCGTCGTCGGAAACCCGAAGAATTCCAGATAGGCGGGGATCTGCTCGAACAGCATGTCGATGCCGACCTGGAATTCGCAGCTGCGTGCCCGGGCTGCGGCGAGAAACGGCGTGATTTCCTGCTTTAATACCACTTCGCCGACGAAAGCGGAGGGAGAAATGCGTGAGACATCGAACGGCAGCGGATCATTGTCCTTCATGCCGAGCGGCGTGGCGTTGACGACGATATCATAGCCGTCCGGATCGACCACGCCGGTGACGACATTCACCTCCGGATAGTGAAGGCGCAGCCGCTCGGCGAGTTCGTTCATCATCGGCGCGTGGGCATCGTAAAGGGCGAGCTCCGCGATGCCGGCCTGCGCCAGCGACGCGGCAATCGCGGAGCCGACACCGCCGGCGCCCGCCATGATGCCGCGCTTTCCGTTGATCTGCCTCCCCCGGCGCAGCACGCCGCGCACAAAACCTTCGCCGTCGAACATGTCGCCGATCAGCTTGCCATCGGCGTTCAGCCGCACCGCATTGCAGGCACCCGCCACCTGGACGCTTTTCGACACCTCGTCGAGCAGACCCACGGTGGTGATCTTGTGCGGCATGGTCACCAGTGCGCCGTGAATGTTCGAAAGCTTGAAGACCAGCCTGAGGAAGGCGGGATAGTCTTCCGACCGACACCCCATCGGGATCACGGCAGCGTCAATGCCGCTCTTCTCGAAATAGGGGTTGTAGATCAGCGGCGCCTTGAACGTGTGCGTCGGATAGCCGAGATGAGCGATGAGTTTCGTATTGCCGTTAATCATCGGCCTTTACCTTTTGAAGTCCGGGCAAGTTTGGGCATTCGCCGCGGCAGCCCGCGGCGGTGTCTGGCTTCAGGAGCTTTGTTCAGTCGTATCGGCCGTCAGTGCCCGAGAATCTCGCCCAGGAATTTCCGCGTGCGTTCGTGTTTGGGATTGGAGAAGAACTCGACCGGCGGCGCTTCCTCGACGATCGCGCCGCTCGCCATGAAAATGACGCGGTCGGCGACCTGGCGGGCAAAGCCCATTTCGTGGGTGACGCAGATCATCGTCATGCCTTCGCGGGCAAGATCGATCATCGTGTCGAGCACTTCCTTGACCATTTCCGGATCGAGCGCAGAGGTCGGCTCGTCGAACAGCATGACCTGCGGCCGCATGCAGAGAGCACGGGCGATCGCCACGCGCTGCTGCTGTCCGCCGGAAAGCTGGGCCGGATATTTCTCCGCCTGCTCGGCGATCTTGACCCGCTCCAGCAACTGCCGCGCCCGGCCTTCGGCTTCCGCCTTGCCGAGCCCCAGTGCCCGCATCGGCGCCAGCATGCAGTTCTGCAGCACGGTGAGATGCGGAAAAAGATTGAACTGCTGGAACACCATGCCGACTTCGCGGCGCACCGCGTCGATGCTTTTGGCCTGATGGCCGAGCAGAATGCCGCCGACCCGGATTTCGCCCTGCTGATAGGCTTCCAGATGGTTGATGCAGCGGATCAGCGTCGACTTGCCGGACCCGGACGGGCCGCAAAGCACGATCTTTTCGCCCTTGCGCACCGAGACGTTGATATCGTTCAGGGCCTGGAACGCGCCATACCATTTCGCGACGCCAGTCATGCTGATCATCGTCTCGGCGCTGGCCTTGGTGGTCGAGATGTCGCTCATCGAAGAGCCTCCGGAGAAAGTGAGAGCTTGCGATTCATGGTCACCTCGCCGACGCCGCGAACTTGCGTTCGAGATGGGCGCCATAAATGGTCAGCGGGCAGCACATGATAAAGTAGAGGATGCCGACGATCCCGAAGACCGTCAGAGGCTGGAAGATCTGGTTGGAAATGATATTGCCCGCACGGGTCAGCTCGGTGAAACCGACGATCGAGGCGAGCGACGTACCCTTGATGAGCTGAACGAGAAAGCCGATCGTGGCGGGCAGCGAGATGCGCAGCGCCTGCGGCAGGACGACATCTTTCATCCGTGAGACATAGCTCAGCGCCAAAGCCTTGGAGGCCTCCGTCTGACCTTTCGGCACGGCCTCGATCGCACCGCGCCAGATTTCGCCGAGATAGGCGCTGGCATGCAGGGTGAGACCGACCGACACGGCCACCCAGGCATCCACCTTGATGCCGATCAGCGCCAGCCCATAATAGACCACGAAAAGCTGCATCAGCAGCGGGGTGCCCTGGAAGATGGCGATATAGCCGGAAACCACGGTTTCGACCGGACGGGAACCGCAGGTGCGCGCCAGCGCGATCCCGAGGCCGGCGATACAGCCGCAGACGAAGCCGACCACGGAGAGTGCTACCGTCCACTTGAGACCCATCAGCAGGAAGAGGAATTCATCTTGACCCATGATCGTCTCCTCACTTGACCGGATAGGCGAAATAACGGGCCGAGAAGAATGCAAAGAGGCGCATCATCAGCCAGGAGATGACGAGGTAGAAGGCCGTCACGGTGAAATAGACCTCGAAGCTACGGAAACTGTCGGATTCGATCCGCTGCGAGACGGAGGTCAGCTCGTAGGCGGAGATGGCCGAAGCGATACTGGTGGTCAGAGTGAGAAGCACGAACTGGCTGGTGAGCGACGGGAAGATCGCCCTCAGCGCCGGCTTCAACACGATCAGGCGAAAAACCTGCGCCTTGTGCAGGCCGAGCGCCAGACCGGCTTCCACCTGCCCCTTGGAAATCGACTGCACGCCGCCGCGAATGATCTCGATCGCATAGGCGCCGCCATTGATGCCGAGCGCGATGATCGCCGTCGGCGTCGGATCAAGCCTGAGACCGGCCAGCGGCAGCGCGAAGTAGATAAAGAAGATCTGCACCAGGAACGGCGTGTTGCGAATGATCTCGACGAAGCCGATCACCAACCAGCGCAAAGCCTTGATCTTCGAGGTGCGCAGCACGACGCCGCCGATGCCGATGACGGTTGCCAGCAGCATGCCGCAGATCGCCAGCACGAACGTGCCGAGACATGCGGTCAGAAGGTTCGGCATGCCTTCGATGACCGGTGTGAAATCCAGTGTGTAGTTCATCGTCGTTCCTACGGGGTCTTTCCTATGGGACACCCAGTTATCCCAGGAGCATCCTGAAGATCAGGACGCCTTCGCCATATCGGCCATGGCCTCGATGGCCAGTTCGTAACCCCGCGCGCCGAAGCCGATCATAATGGCGGTGGCGATGCGGGAGATCAGCGAATTGTGGTAGATGCTCTCGCGGGCATGGACATTGGAAATGTGCAGCTCGATCTTCGGTCCGTCAAACGTCTTCAACGCATCGAGCAGCGCGATCGACGTGAAAGTATAGGCGGCCGGATTGATGATGATGCCGCAGGCCTCTTTGCGGGCCTGGTGAATGGATTCTACCAATTCACCCTCGAAATTCGTCTGGCGGAAATCGATCTTGAAGCCCAGAGTTTCGGCCTTCGCCTCGCAGTTCCGGCGAATGTCCGCCAGCGTCGTCGAGCCATAGATATGCGGTTCGCGCTCGCCGAGCAGGTTGAGATTGGGGCCGTTCAGCACAAAGATCGTCTTGCTCATTGCCATGCTCCGAAGTCATGCTTTCAGGCTCGCCGACGCCGCTTGGCAGCGCCGGCTGAAGCATCGTGTTTCCACAATGCCAGGTCACATGTGATCTAGAGAGGTCCGTAAGGCTCAGTTCGCAGTGAACGGAATGCCTTCAAGGGTCGTCGGGAATTCCGGAACCGGCACCTTCATCCACTTGTCGTAGATCTTCTTCAGCTCGCCGTTTGCCCGGATCTTGTCGATGAAGGTGTTCAGAGCGACGTTGATCTCTTTTTCGCCAAGGCGGGTGCCGGCGCCGTTATAAAGCTTCTGGAATTCCAGCTTGTTCTCGAACTTGCCGGGAACGGCCTTTTCGACGCGGTCCATGTAGAAGATGTTGCCGCCGAGCGCTTCGGTCTGGCCGGAGACCAGCGCCTGGATGCTGGGTGCATCGCCATCGTAACGGCGGATGGTGGCGGAAGCCGGGGCATTCTTGGTGACCTGCGTATCCTGAGCCGCACCCTTGGCGACGGAAATCGTCAGGTTCGCCATGTCCTCATTGGTCTTGATCGACTTGTCCTTCGGGCCGATCAGCACGATGGCATTGGCATTGTAGGGCTTGGAGAACTGGATGGCCTTGGCGCGATCCGGCAGCATCGCCATGGTGGCGAACAGCACGTCGACGCGACCCGACGTCAGGGCCGGAATGCGGTTATTGACTTCGAGCGGCACGAATTCCACCTCGACGCCGAGTTCCTTGGCAAACAGCGCGCCCATTTCAGCGTCGAAACCGTCCTGCTTGCCACCACTGGTGACGAAACCCCATGGCGGGTTGTCGCCCTGGATGCCGACGACCAGCTTGCCCTTTGCCTTGATTTCAGCCGGCGTAATAGCAGCAGCGGGACCGGCAAACGATGCGACTGCCATGACGGCAGCAGCACCCAACAGCGCAACGCGGCGCTTCAACTTCATCTCGAACATGTTGCTCCTCCTCGAGCGGTCAAATGAGACCCTGCCAGCACTCCGTTTGCTGACGACGAAATAAAACTGCCACGGGAGCATCTTTAAATCAACAGAGTTTTTTGATAATCTATGATAAAATCATTTTCGGCATGAACATTGATCCATAAAGTATGAAACCGTCCTGCTCCGGCAGGGTGAGGAAAACAAGAGCCTGGTTGGAGGAGATCAGAATGAAGACCTCGATCGCGACAGTGTCGATCAGCGGTGAATTGCCGGAGAAGCTGGAGGCAATCGCCAGCGCCGGGTTCGATGGCGTCGAAATCTTCGAAAACGATTTTCTGGCCTTTGACGGCAGCCCGAAGGATGTCGGGCAGATGGTCCGCGATTTCGGCCTGGAGATCACCCTCTTCCAGCCCTTCCGCGACTTCGAAGGCATGCCCGCCAATCTGCGCCAGCGCACGTTCGACCGCGCCGAGCGCAAATTCGACATCATGCAGGAACTCGGCACCGATCTCGTCCTCGTCTGCTCAAACGTCTCACCCGTCTCGCTCGGCGGCATCGACCGCGCGGCCGACGATTTTCGCGAGCTTGGCGACCGCGCCGCCAAACGGGGCCTGAAGGTCGGTTATGAGGCGCTTGCCTGGGGCAAGCATATCAACGACCATCGCGACGCTTGGGAAATCGTCCGCCGCGCCGATCATGCCAATATCGGCCTGATCCTCGACAGCTTTCACACCCTGTCACGCAAGATCGATATCAATTCGATCCGCTCGATCCCGAAGGACAAGATCTTCATCGTCCAGCTGGCCGATGCGCCGCTGATCGACATGGACCTGCTCTACTGGTCGCGCCACTTCCGCAACATGCCGGGCGAAGGCGATCTGCCGGTGACAGCCTTCACAACCGCCATCGCCGAGACCGGTTACGACGGCTATTTCTCGCTGGAAATCTTCAACGACCAGTTCCGCGGCGGCTCGACGCGCTCGATAGCAGCCGATGGCCATCGCTCGCTGATCTATCTCGGCGACCAGGTGCGCCGCAGCCCGAATGTGACGACACTGACGGTCGCTCCGATGCCGGATCGCGCCCCGGTAAAGGGCGTCGGCTTTGTGGAGTTTTCAGCGGATGAGAAGGATGCGGCCGACCTCATCGGCATCCTGAAAACGCTGGGATTTCGAAAGATTGCCAAGCACCGAACAAAGAAAGTCTATCTCTACGCACAGGGGGATATCCGGCTGATCGTAAACACCGACGAAAAGGGTTTCGCCAATGCCTCCTTCGCCGTGCATGGCACTTCCGCCTATGCCATGGCGCTTTCGGTAGACGACGCTCAGAAGGCTCTTGACCGGGCAATAGCGCTCGGCGCCGAACCGTTCGAACAGCCGGTGGCGGAAGGCGAGGTCAGGATCCCGGCGATCCGTGGGGTCGGCGGCGGATTGATCTATCTGATCGATGGCAAGAGCGAACTCGGACGGTTTTCCGAGATCGATTTCGTAACGGTCGATGAGGATCAAGCTATCGAACCCGCTCACCTTATCCGGGTCGATCATATCGCCCAGACGGTCGCCTATGACGAGATGCTGACCTGGCTTCTGTTCTACACCTCGATCTTCGAGATGCGCAAAACGCCGATGGTCGACATTATCGATCCGGCCGGCGTCGTGCGCAGCCAGGTGGTGGAAAGCACGGATGGCGCATTGCGCATCACGCTGAACGGCGCGGAAAACCGGCGCACGCTGGCCGGGCATTTCATCGCGGAAAAGTTCGGCTCCGGTGTCCAGCACCTCGCCTTCCATACCGACGATATCTTTGCCACCGCCGAAGCTCTGCGAAAGAACGGCTTCAAACCGCTCGCCATCTCGCCGAACTATTACGGCGATGTCGAAGCCCGGTTCGGGCTCGAGCCGGAACTCACCGAGCGGCTGAAGGCGGAAAATATCCTCTACGACCGTGACGATCAGGGCGAATATTTCCAGCTCTACAGCATGACCTATGGAGAAGGTTTCTTCTTCGAAATCGTCGAGCGACGCGGTTATGCGGGTTATGGCGCACCCAACGCCATCTTCCGGATTGCAGCGCTCAAGAAGGCCTTGCGACCGGAAGGCATGCCGATGCGATAAGGAGAAATCCTATGAGGAATTTCATCGCAGCCTCATTCGATAAAGATTGAAATAGATTTAGAAAATCACATGATCTATGAGGATCGTGAAAACATCTGAGAAGATCGAATGTTGCCGGATATCACCACCGAAACCGTTGCCGAAACCAGTTACCGGCGCATCCGTGCCGACATCATTTTCGGACGCCTGCCGCCGGCTCAGAAGTTGAAGCTCGATTCGCTCAAGGAAACCTACGAGACCAGCGTCAGCACGCTGCGCGAAATCCTCAACCGGCTCTCTTCGGAAGGCCTGGTGGTTGCCGAAGGCCAGCGCGGTTTCGAGGTTTCGCCGATTTCGGCGACCGACCTCAGGGAAATCGCCGCCTTGCGCCTGCTTCTCGAAACCCACGCGCTCGAACAATCCTTCGAACGCGGCGAGATGGAATGGGAAGCGCGGCTTGTCGCCACGCATTACAAGCTTTCCCGGATGGAACAGCTGATGGCGACGGGCGATACCAGCCGCGCGGAAGACTGGAAACGGTATGACTGGGAATTCCATCAGGCGCTAATCTCGGCCTGCGGCTCAAAGCTTTTGATGGAAACTCATTCCGCCGTTTTCGACAAATACCTGCGATATCAGATGGTCGCGCTGTCCTATCGTGGAGAAATCGCCTCCAGGGAGCACCAGCAACTGCTGGACGCAGCCTTGAAGCGTGACCAGAAGACCGCCATCAAGATTTTGACGGTGCATATCGAGGCCGGTGTCGAGCATGCACTGGCCCGGCGGGCTCTCTGACCGCCAGAGGCTTTCAGCCAAGCCTGAGACGGCCTTCCGACCGCCACTTTAAACGGCGACAAGGTGTCCGTCCGAGACGGTCCGGAACTCTCTCATGGGCACAACATAATCCGCCGCGCGGATCGGGCTCTTCAGTTCGTCGGCGGCCCCTGCACGCTTTTCCCGCCGGCGGTCAGGGTCCGGCACCGGCACGGCGGCCATCAGCTTCTTCGTATAGTCATGCTGCGGATTGCCGAAGACGGAGGCACGCGGGCCGATCTCGACGATTTCACCGAGATACATCACCGCCACACGATGGCTGACGCGTTCCACCACCGCCATATCGTGTGAGATGAATAGGAAGGCGAGGTTGAGGCTCTGCTGCAGGTCGAGCATCAGGTTGATGACCTGCGCCTTGATCGACACGTCGAGCGCCGAGACGCTCTCGTCGGCGACGATCACCTTCGGCTGCAGCGCCAGCGCCCGGGCGATGCAGATGCGCTGCCGCTGGCCGCCGGAAAACTCGTGCGGATAACGGCTTGCCATATCCGGCGTCAGGCCGACCTTGCGCAGCATGTCGGCGACAATGTCCTTGGCTTCTTTCGATGTGCCCATCTTGTGTTCGAGATAAGGTTCGGCGATCGCCTGGCCCACCGTCATGCGCGGATTAAGCGACGCGAACGGGTCCTGGAAGATCATCTGGACCGACTTGCGCATCTCGCGCATCTGCCGCCGATCGAGCGCCAGCACATCGCGGCCCTCGACCCTCACCGAACCGGATTCCGGCTCGATCAGCCGCATGATGGCGCGGCCGGTCGTCGACTTGCCGCAACCGGATTCCCCCACCAGCGAAAGGGTTTCACCCGCGAAGAGATCAAAGGAGACGTTTTCGACCGCATGCACCCGGCCGCTGACGCGCCCGAACAGACCGGAATGAATGTCGAAACGTTTGGTGAGGTTCTTTACTTCAAGGATCGGCTTATCCTTCGCGACCGTATCCGGCACCTCGACCGGCGTATCGGAAGCGCCGGTGGCGTTGTTGACGACCGGAAAGCGCAGCGGCCGCTCATATTGCTGCATCGAGCCAAGTACCGGCACCGCGGATAGCAGCGCACGTGTATAGGGATGCTTGCCGCGATGGAAGATATCGGCCGTCTCACCGGTTTCCACCTGCTCGCCGCGATACATGACAACGGTTCGGTCGGCGATTTCGGCCACCACGCCCATGTCGTGGGTGATGAACAGGACCGAGGTCCCCTCCTCGTCCTGCAGCATCTTGATGAGGTCGAGAATCTGGCCCTGGATCGTCACGTCGAGCGCCGTCGTCGGCTCGTCGGCGATCAAGAGCTTCGGCTTAGAGGCTAGGGCCATGGCGATCATGACGCGCTGGCGCATGCCGCCGGAAAAGCGATGCGGGTATTCGTCAAAACGAGAGGCGGCAGAAGGGATACGCACCTTTTCGAGCAGTCGGATGGTCTCGGCCTTGGCTTCCGCCGCCGACATATCCTTATGGCAGAGCAGCGCCTCGGAAATCTGGTCGCCGATGGTGAAGAGCGGGTTGAGGCTCGTCATCGGCTCCTGGAAGATCATGGACACGTCATTGCCGCGCACCTTGCGCATTTCATGTTCGGGCAGAGCGAGAAGGTCGTGTCCGCCGAGCAGAATCTTGCCTTCGATGCGGCTCGTACCCTCCTGCAGCAGGCGCATGATGGAAAGCGAGGTGACGGACTTGCCGGATCCGGATTCACCGACGATCGCCACCGTCTCGCCCGGCGCGACGGAAAAGGAAACGTCCCGCACCACCGGCTTCCATTCGCCATCCACGTTGAACGAGGTGGTGAGGTTCTGGACGGACAGGACCGGGATGACGGCTTTGGCTTCGGTGGTGGTCATGGTCGTTCCCTTGTTATTTGCTTGTCGCAAGGTTTGAGGGAGTGGCCCCCTCATCCGCCTGCCGGCACCTTCTCCCCACTGGGGAGAAGGGAAGTATGCAGCAACGTCCGCCGCTTCTCCTCTCCCCTCGAGGAGAGGGCGGCCGAGCATAGCGGAGGCCGGGTGAGGGGGCTGCGCGGCGCACCGCTCAATTATAAGCCTTGCAGGCTTTGCCCCCTCATCCGACCCTTCGGGCCACCTTCTCCCCGAAGGGGAGAAGGGAAAGCCTCAATCCGGCCAGCGCAGCATCCCGTCGAACCGGTGCTTGCTGCGGTTCTCGATTGGCGTCGCGATGATCTCGTTCGAAGCCCGCGCCTTGTCGAGCTCCTCCGAAAGCCGCGTCGCGACGATCTTCTCCTGTCCCGGATGCAGGTTGCACGGGTCGAGGTAGAAATAGTGATGCTCCACCTCGTGATCGCGGACGATGATCGGCGGCTCGCCGCGGCCGAGGGCCGAAGCCAGATCCCAGGCGGTGATATGCGCTTCCGGCGCCGAGACGATCACCCGCATGCGGTCGAGCGGGTTGTTGGTCGGGTCCGGCTCGATCAGCGCGGTAATGCCTGGGCGGCCATCCAGCGTTTCCTTCCAGAGGTTGAGATAGCCCGTCTCTCGCTCGCGGATACCGGCATGGTCGCGCTTTTCCCAGGCTTCCAGCGCCGCCATCACGCCAAAAATGCTTTCCTTGCCGACCTTCATGCCGCGGCCGATGCCCATGTTCTGCAAGAAGGCGTTGCGGACGAGCTCCTTTTTGCCGGCAACGATGCCCGAGGTCGGGCCGCCGAGGAACTTGTGGCCGGAATAGAGAGCGATATCCGCACCCTGCGCCAGGAAGAGCTTCAGGTCATATTCGGAGGCCGCATCGACGATGACCGGCACGCCCTTGGCATGGGCGATCTCGACGAATTCGATAAGGTTCAGCAGGCCGTAATCGACCACATGATGCGACACCACATAAACGGCGGCTGCCGTCTTTTCGGTGATGGCGTTTTCCATATGGTAACGGTGCGTCGAGGTCGCCTGACCGATCAGTACCGCCTTGCCGCCGGCAAGCCGGATCGCCTGATCCACCGGTGCGCCGTAGCTCACCACATGGCCCATCTGGACGAGCACTTCGTTCTTCTCCGATACGACATCCGGCAGCTTCTCGATGGCAAGCAGGTTGTTGCCAGTGATGGCGCCGGCGACCGCAAGGCTGATGCCGGAAGAGCAGGAAGCCGTGACGAAACCCGCCTCGCCGCCCGTCAACCGGGCGATGATGGCGCTTGCCTTGCGCTGCAGGTCGTTCACCTCGACGAATTGCGGCAGGATCGCCGCCATCGCCGCGACGGCTTCGGGAACCACGATCGATGCGCCGAGGCTGGTCATCGTGCCGGAAACGTTGATCACCGGGCGAAGCCCGATCTTGGTGCGTATATCCTCGGACATTCTATCTCTCTCCAGATGCTGGCCGCTGCAATTTATCATCGACAGCTATACCATAGTAATGTAATAGGCTCCCAAATTCAGATAAGGAGCGTTTGATTTGGACGCGAAGACTTCTCCCGCAGCATTTTCCGAAGACGCCGCTTCCCCGGAAGAAACCGAAGGCAAAGGCGCGCGCCGCTCGCGTGTGAGCGGCATCGACCGTGCGCTGCAGGTGATTGATTATCTGTACGAAACCGGTTCGCCTGCCGGGGCCTACGCGATCGCCAAGGCGGTCAAGGCACCGCTGTCCACCGTCTATGTCATCATCGACGATCTGGTCGAAAAGAACATGCTGGCCCGCAATGCGGACGGCTCGATCTGGCTCGGCGCAAGGCTTTACCATTATGGCCTCGCTTACGCCCGCTCGCTGGATTTCATGAGTGTTGCCACCCATGAAATGCACGACCTTTGCCGCGAAGCGGGCGAAACCGTGCAGGTCTGCGGCCGCGACGGCGATTTCATGCTGGTGCTCGCCATGGCGGACGGCCCGAGCCATTATCAGGTCGCCTCGCGCGTGGGAACCCGGGTGCCGCTCAACTGGACGGCATCCGGCCGATTGCTCGTCGGGCATCTGGCGGAAGGCGAGCGGATCGAGCTTTTCAAGCGCTGCGCCCGAACCTCGCCCACCGGCCGCGCCGAGATCGACGCACGCACGCTGTCCGACTCCGCCGGCAAGGCGTTTGACGAGCGCCTGTCGATCCAGGTGGCGGAATCCGACTACGCGGTGGCCTGCATCGCCTCGCCGGTCTGCGACCGGAGCGGCGAGTGCGTCGCGACCATTTCCATCGTACTGCCGGAACAGAAGGTGGTTTCCGACGAAACCCGTTATGCGGAACACGTACGTGCCGCCGCACAAAGGATCGAAAAGCTGATGGGCTGGCGCAACCACTGAGCCGGTCTCCTTCGAGCATTTCCTGCAGAAATGCTTTCCCTCTATGTTTTCCGCAATTCCGGACGCAAAACCGGTTCTCACTTTTGCTGGAATTGCTTTAGTCCTTTAGCGAGACGATCGCCTCGATCTCGACGGTGATATTGCCGGGCAGCGAACCAAAGCCGACGGCGGAGCGGGCATGTTGGCCTGCCTCCCCGAACACTTCGATGAACAGGTCCGAGCAGCCGTTGATGACGCTCGGATGATCCTCGAAATGCGGCACGGCATTGACCATGCCGAGCAGCTTCACCACCCGCTTGACCCGGCCGAGATCGCCGAGCGCATCGTGCATGACCGCGAGCAGGTTGATGCCCGTCAGCCGCGCATGCTGGTAGGCCTGATCGACGGTCACGTCACCGCCGACCTTGCCGGAATAAAGGTGACCGTTCGCCTCGCGCGGCCCCTGGCCGGAGAGGTAAAGCATGTTGCCCTCGCGCACATGCGTGACGAAATTGGCGATCGGCGGCGGCGATGGCGGCAAGGTGATGCCAAGCGCCGTCAGCCGATCGTAAGGGTTTTGTGCTGCAGGTGTCAGACCCGGTGCAGCCTTTGCTGGAGACGTGTTCACGTAAACTCCTGTCATGCCTTATTTCTGAAAAATACCGCTCACCGCCACGAAAGACCGTGGCTGTGACGGACAAGTCTGCGGGCGCGCGGAATATAGCGGCTCGATGTGATCGCCTCCGATCCGATGACCGCATAACGCGGCTCGAATAGTTTCTGCAGGCGCGAAACGTCACCGTTGGAATCTGTGGCTTCCAGATCGGAATCGACGAGGTCGAAGATGGTGAAATCGGCTTGGCTACCAACCGACAGGCGGTTCTGCATGTCGAGCTTGATGACTTCCGCCGGCGCGTGGGTGACGGCGTTAACGACCTTATCGAAGGGCATGCCGACCGAGAGCAGCTTGGACATGGTGGTCGCCAGGTCCCAGACCGGGAAGTTCATCGAATGGCCGTGCAGATCGGTCGAAATCGAGTGCGGCAGCAGGCCGCGTGCGATCGCCGCTTCCGCCACCTTGAAGGAGAAGGATGCGCCACCATGGCCGATATCGAGGCGCACGCCTTCCGACGCGCAGCGTTCGGCCAGGTTGAACAGGTCTTCGTCTTCCATGATGGAAGAGCCGGCCTTGCCGTTGAAGCAATGGGTGACGACGTCGCCGGGGCCGAGGATTTCCAGCACTTCATCGTAAAGCGCCGGAGGCTCACCGACATGCACCATCATCGGGATCTTAAGAATCTTGGCAATCTTCTTGCCGAGCTTGACCGGGGTGACGCCCCAGGAACCGGTGATGACGTGGCTCGCACGCACCTTGATGCCGACAATATGTTCCTTGTTCTCGGCGTAGCATTCGAGAATGCGGTCGAGATCGATATCGCGGATATCGCGCAGCTCCGCGACGCGGTTGCAGGCGACGAGACCGATCGAACCGAGGTTCAGGAAGGCCTTGATGCGCTCGCGCGACGGTTCGATGATGTATTCGCGAAAACCGTGGAAATTGGCTTCACCGGCGGACCCGGCATCGACCAGCGTGGTGACGCCGCGCTCGGCGCCGCATTCGGACGGGCGGATCGAGATGTCCGTGCCGCCGTGCCAGATATGCACGTGAAGATCGACCCAACCGGGGGAAATCCAGGCACCCTTGCCGTCGACGCGTTCGGCATCGGCCGGAACTGCGAGTTGCGGACCGA
The DNA here is from genome assembly GCF_019430945.1 of Neorhizobium populisoli. Lineage (GTDB taxonomy): Bacteria > Pseudomonadota > Alphaproteobacteria > Rhizobiales > Rhizobiaceae > Neorhizobium > Neorhizobium populisoli. The sequence goes on from NZ_JAHYCB010000004.1 coordinate 84,752, forward strand.
TGGCGGCAATCTTGCCGTCGGCGCCAACGAGAATGTCGGTCGCGGCATCCGGAGAGCCGGCACCAAAAGCCATCGGCTTCACATTGGTGAGGAGGAGCGGCTTGCCCGCTTTTTCACCGGTCATATCAGAGGTCCTTTCGAAGTCTGGGATCGAGCATGTCCCGCAATCCATCGCCGACCATTTGCAGCGACAGCACGGATAAAATGATGGCAAAGCCCGGGAAATAGGTCATCCAGTCGGCTTGCCCGATATACTGGCGGCCGGCGGCGATCATGGTTCCCCAGGTCGGGATTTCAGGGCTGACACCAAGGCCGAGGAAAGAAAGGCCGGCTTCGGCGAGCATGGCGCTGGCGAACAGGAACGTGCCCTGCACCAGAATGGGCGACACGAGGTTTCGGAGCACGTGGCGCGTCATGATGTGGAAGGTAGAGATACCGAGCGCCTTGGCCGCTTCCACGTAAGGCAGTTCGCGGATGACCAGTGTCGAGGCGCGGACGATACGGGCGAGACGCGGCGAATAGACGATCGACAGCGCGATGATGACGGTCGTCAACGATGGGCCAAGCGCCGCAACCAGTGCGATGGCGAGCAGGATATCCGGAAACGCCATCATTGCATCGATCAGTCTGGCGATCGGCGTATCGAGTTTCTGGAAGAAGCCTGCTAGCAGGCCGAGCGTCACGCCGATCACAGCAGACAAAGTCACGACGGCAGCGCCGACCAGCAACGACAGCCGTCCCGCATAGATCGTGCGCGAAAAGACGTCGCGGCCGAATTCGTCGGTGCCGAACCAATAGATCTCGCTCGGCGCTTTCAAGCGATTGACGATCGAAAGCTTGGACGGCGAATAGGGCGCGATCCAGGGCGCGAGCACCGCGAGCAGGATAAAGATCGTCAGCACGATCAGGCCTGCAGCGACGGTCTTGCGCTTCAACAGGCGGCGCAGGAATTTTGCCGTCTCGCTTGCGGGCTTCGGGGCGGTGGTGGCGATATCGGTCATCGGTGGCCCTCCCCTCTTAGTAACGGACACGGGGATCGACGAGCAGATAAAGCATGTCGATCGCGAAATTGATGAGAACGTAAAGGCCGGCAATGACCAGCAGCGCGCCCTGGATCACCGGATAGTCGCGGCGCAGGACTGCGGAGACGACGAGATTGCCGACGCCCGGCAGGCCGAAGACAGTTTCCGTCACCACGGCACCGGAAATCAGCACGGCGGCGGTCAGGCCAAGTACTGTGAGGATCGGTATCAGCGCATTCTTCAGCGCATGTTTCAGGATGACCTTGCGTTCGATCAGGCCCTTGGCGCGGGCAGTGCGGATGTAGTCGTCGCCCAGAACATCGAGCATCGAGGCGCGGGTGAAGCGCAGGATCAGCGCCGAGGAAACGAGGCCGAGCGCGAAGGCCGGCAGCGTCAGATGATACATGCGGGTCGCGAAACTCGCGCCCGGTCCGCCGTAACCGGAGACCGGGAAGATGTTGAACCGCACCGCGAAGAACTGCATCAGGATGAGGCCCAGCCAGAAGCTCGGAATGCTGGCGGCAAGCATGGCGATCGTCGTCGAGGCCTGGTCGACAAACGAGCCGCGCCGGTAGGCGGCATAGATGCCGATCGGCAGGGCGATGATGCTGGCGATTGCCAGCGAGAAGATCGTCAGGAAGAAGGTCGGTTCTGCACGATCCAGCAGCGCCGAGGTGACCGGCATGTTGAGGAAGATCGACTGGCCGAGGTCGCCCTTCAGGAGCTGGCCGATATAGAAGACGTATTGGATCAGGATAGACTGATCGAGGCCGAGCTTGGTGCGCAGGTCGGCGACATCCTGCGGGGTCGCATCGGGGCCGAGCATTACGGCCGCCGGGTCGCCGGGCGTTACGCGCACGATCACGAAGACGATCGTGACGACGAGGAACATCACGACGATCATGCCGGCGAGGCGCTGGAGGATGTAACGTATCATGGGCGGTTCCTATGCCGCTTGCCTGTCCTTCAAGCGGACACGGTCGGGAGCGGATGCCGGCCGAGGCCGGCACCCGCCATCCGGGAGGATATTACTTCTTGATCGAGGCGTTCCAGAAATACGGCCACGGAGCCGGATCAACGCCCGAGAGCTTGGTCGACATCGCAGACACGGCGTTGAAGTCGCCGATCTTCATGAACGGCGCTTCGTCATAGACCGCCTTCTGGACATTGGCCCAGAGCGCGACACGCTTCGCCGGATCGGATTCCGCCGAGAAGGCATCCACGGTCGACTTGCGCGCCGGCGTATCCCACCAGCCCGGCGAGCTTGCCGACAACGAACCGATCAGTGCCGGTTCCGGCAGGAACGGGCTGTGGGTAATGTAAATGTCCCAGAGCGCCTTGTCGGTGCGGCGCTGGGTGAGCGTTGCCCAATCGACGACCTGCATGTCCACCTGGAAACCGGCGAGCTTCAGATACTCGGCGGCGACCTGCGCCATCTTGTAATGGAACTCGTACTGGCGGCTGGTGAGGATGCGGATCGGCTTGCCGTCATAACCGGCAGCCTTCGCAGCCTTCATCGCACCTTCCGGATCGGCGACGTTGTAATTGCCTTTCACGCCGGCATCCGTCGCCCAGGTATAGGGAGCCGGGTAGATATTGCCGTTCAGCGCGTAGAAATCCTTGCTGCCGAAAGCGGCGGCCAGCATGTCTTCCATGCTTAGTGCCTGGCGGACCGCCTTGCGCACTGCGACATTCTTCGTATTGCCCTCAGCCGTGTTGAAGACGAAGACCGGATAACCGAACGGCTTCAGGAGCAGCGGCTGGGTCGCCTTGGAAGCCTTCAGCTTATCGAAGGATTCGACCGGCAGGCTATCGACATAGTCGTACTGGCCGGAAACGGCAGCTTCGACACGGGTATTGGCATCCGGCACCGGCACGAAGCGTATTTCGTCGAGATACTGCTTGCGCGCGCCGCCATAACCGTCGCTGTCGCCGGAGCGAGCCTTGTAATCCTTGAAGCGGGTAAGCTGGATATACTGGTCGGCCTTGCGCTCCTTCAGCATGTAAGGGCCGGTGCCGATGAAATCGGTCATCGTGTCGGCCTGTTTCTCGGCCGGGATGATGATCGCAGCGGAGTTGTTGAAAGCGAGCAGCGAAGCGAGCGGCGCATAGGGCTGCTTTAGCTTGATGACGACGGTCGCCGGATCGGAAGCCGTGACGGATTCGATGAAGCCCGAAGCCTGCTTGCCGCGCGAGGCGAGCTTGATCCAGCGGTTCAGCGAGGCGACGACGTCGTCGGAGGCCATGTCGCTGCCGTCATGGAACTTGATGCCGGTCCTGAGCTTGATTGTATAGGTCTTGCCGTCGGCGGTCACCTCCGGAAGGCTCTCGGCGAGCAGCGGCGTGACGTTCCATTTCTTGTCGAACGTATAGAGCGTTTCGAAGATGTGCTGCGTGACGATGCCGACAAGGTCGGCCGTCGAGGTCATCGGATCGAGCGTCGGCGGTTCGCCGATCGTTGCGACATTGATGACGCCGCCCTTTTCCTGCGCCATCATGTAGGATGGCATAGCGACAAGCGCGGTGGCGACGAGGAATGCGAGTTTCATTCTCATTGATAGCTCCCGTTTCGTTGTTCCGTTATTATGTTATAAGCAATTTAATAACAGAATACCGAAGCCGTGATGGCTGTCAATGCTCGTCAGTGGGCCTGACAAGAAAACGTTCGTCGCCGCTGACGGATAGGATGCAAAAGCACCGATAAACAATTATTGATAGAACTTTGGTGCGCAAAATCCAAAAAAAATGTGGTGAAGCGAGATAAAGTGCCGAGATAAATTTGACGAAGCTCGTGCGACCTGTCTTTAATACAGAGCAAGCAAGCTTCAATATTGCAACCGCGCGCAGCCATAGAGCAGTAAAGCCGGAACAACCGGTTCGGCTTTCAGTATAAACAGAATGTCGGCGAGTAATATAACAATAATCCGATTGCTGGGCCGCCCGTCTGCCATGCTTGACGGACAAGCTATCGCCTTGCCGGAAAAGGGTTATTTTCTGCTGGCCATGCTGGCGATGGCGCCGCAGGCAAAACTGGATCGGGAGACCGTCCGGAGACTGCTCTGGCCTTCCGATGAGGCTGAAAAGCGCGCCAACAGCCTCCGACAATTGCTCGCGCGCATATCCAAGGCGCTCGGCACCCATGCCGGCGCGCTTGTCCGTACGGAAAACGAAACGCTGCAGCTCGCCCTGCCTGATCTCGAATGCGATCTCGTTACCCTGATGGGCGCCGCGGCGGCAGTAAGCTTCGAACAGCCTTTATTTCATGGGGAATTACTGGAATCGGCGGAAACGCCGACCGGTGGCGCCGAGGACTGGCTGTCCGATGCACGCCGCAAGATTACGGACCGGCGCGTTACGTTGATCGATGGCCTGCTGGCCGACGCCTCCATTCGACACTCTCCCTCACTGCCTCGATTGGCCGAGCGGCTTGTCGAGCTCGATACCGCCCATGAGGGCGCAGCCCGGGCGCTGATGAACCATCATGCGCGGCGCGGCGATCTTACAGCCGCCCGCCAAGTCTTTGCACGCTGCCGCGATCAGCTTCGCGCCGACTTCTCCACGGCACCGACACCCGCCACCATGCAGCTTGCCCGCGAACTGGGCATCGTCGACATGCGGCCGGCCACGACCGCGGATAAACCGCAATCACCGCTGGAACGGATCATTCCCGCCCAGCCCCGCGTCGTCATCCTGCCCCCTGAGACGATCATGCAGGACCCGCTGGTGCAGCGGCTCGGCAGGGTGCTTCTGGAAGACGTTACGATCGGGCTCAGCCACCAGCGCGTTTTCAAGATCATTGCCGCGCATACCAGCTTCGAACTGGCGAACCGCGGCCATGGCGCCGCTTCACCGCTCAGCAACCTTCAATTCGACTATTCTGTCTATGTGACCATCCAGGGCGACGGCGAGGACATCACGGCGACTTGCCGGCTGACGCGGGTTGCGACCGGCGAAGTGTTATGGGCGATCGATCTGCCGCTCGACGTGAAGCGCATGCGCATGTCGCTCGGCAGCCTTGCCCGCCGTATCGCGGCGTCGCTCACCGACGTCATCGAGCGGCACGAGCTGACAACTTCGCTCGACGATGTCGACCCTTCCGCCTACCGGCTTTATCTCGAAGGCAAGCGTCATCTGGCCGGCACCGACCTGCAGCAGCTCCGGCAGGCGCGCAAATGGTTCAAATCGGCGGTCAAGCGTTGCGACACCTTCTCGCCGGCCCATGCCGGCGTTTCCCGTTCGCTCGGCATGGAATGGCTGGTGCGCGGCATGAAGGATCACGAGCTACTCGATATCGCCAACCAGTCGGCCCGCGCTGCCCGCAGCCTCGATCCGGGCAGCGGCCGCGCCTATCGCGAACTCGGCTTCGTCTCGCTCTATCGCCGCCGGTTCGACGAAAGCCTTGACCTGTTCGAGGAGGCGCAGAACCTCAATCCCAGCGATGCGGACGTGCTGATCGATTATTCCGATGCGCTTTCGCATGCCGGCGATCTCGACAAGGCGCTGGATCTCGGGCTCGCCGCCTTCAAGCTGAACCCGCTGCCGCCTGATTATTATTACTGGATTCTCGGCTCCACCCATTACGTGCGCCAGGAATACGAAAAGGCGATCGAAACCCTCGATCCCGTCAAGGACCAGCACGCGACATCCCGCCTGCTCGCCGCCAGCCAAGCGATGGCCGGCAACGCGGTTTCGGCGCGCAAATATGCGGCTGTCGTACGGGAGAATTTCCCCGATTTCCGCAGCGAAGACATCCGTTATTTCGTGCCCGATCGCGATCCCGGCCATTCCGAGCTGCTGATCGAGGGCCTGCAACGCGCCGGTCTTTCCTGATCAGGCGTGACATTTACAAATTGGCGTGAAAAACGCCCGATTTACATAAGCCCCCCTGTCACGCCGAAATAACACCGGGTGTGATGCTCTCGCGTTGCAACGCAGCCTCATGCTGCCCAATCGCGGAGAGAAACATGGAAACGAAGTTCAAGGCATCCAAGACTGAAACCACCGGCTCGGCTCCGACCCTGCGGTTTTCCGCTGCCGCCGAAGCCGTTCTCGGCCAGAAGATCGAGATCGCGCCGAATGCGCTCGCCCAGGTTACCCATGCGATGAGATACCAGTAATGCGTCTTGCCTGGGGCCATGCCGGCTGCTCCGGGCGTGTCTCGCTTGCATCGGCGGTCGCTAATGGCCGTCGAATACCCTCTCTGTCACGCATCCTTTCAACACCAACCCACTGCCTCTGCCGGGCCTGTCACGCCCAAGTCACGGTCGCTCTGGTCTCTTGATCGGTATCGGAGTTTTGACAGGAGCGGGCACACGATGGGTCGACGACCTTTGACAGGCATGACGCGCTTCAGCGCATTCCCGTCAGTGGACATCCCGGCAACCGGAGGCTCCGCAGGGCGGATATGACCATGCAGCTTCAGCCTTCGCTCCAGACGATCCAGAATTTTGCAGCTTCCTTGACGCTTCGCGAGGAAGGTTTCAGCAGCTATCACGACCGCCGCATTTCGCCCGCCGCCACGTTCGAAGCTATCCAGCCGTTCTTCCGCGAACTCGGCATCACCCGCGTCGGCTTCCTGACCGGGCTCGATACCGTCGGCATTCCCGTCGCTTTCGCGACGCGGCCGAACAGCTACACTTTGTCGGTCTTTCAGGGCAAAGGCGTCGATCCCGATGCCGCCCGCGCATCTGCTGCCATGGAAGCGCTCGAAACGAGCATTGCGGAAATCGCCCCTCCCGTCATGACCTCTGCGACCGTTGCGGAGATCGCATCGTCCGGCACCCCGATGATCGACCTACACTCCACGGCGCGATGCGTGCCCGCCGAGATCGGCAGCGGCTCCATCCCCTGGGTCGGCGGTCTCGATGTCCTGTCCGGACAGCAGGTCATGGTGCCTTGGTGGCTGGCAGGCATGGACCATCGCGGAGAGCGTCCGGCCGGCTTCGAGCAGTCGAGCGACGGGCTCGCTTCCGGCAATACGCAGTCCGAAGCTCTGCTGCACGGTCTGTGCGAACTGATCGAGCGCGACGCCTGGACGATCGCCCAGCTGAAATCCGAACGTGAACTCGCTGACTGCCTCGTAGACCCCTCGACGGTCGAAGACGCCGTGCTGGACATCATGCTCGGCCGCATTCGCGAGGCTGGCCTGCAGCTCGTACTGCTCGATATGACGACGGACCTGCAAGTGCCTGCTTTCCTGGCGGTTCTTATTCCCGACTCCACATCAAAGCGGGCGGATGCACGCTGGAGCCAGATTTGCGGCGGTTGTGGCTGCCATCCGGATCCGGTGCGCGCCATGTTGCGGGCCATCACCGAAGCCGCCCAGAGCAGGCTGACGGCAATCGCCGGCAGCCGTGACGATTTTTCGCCCCGCATCTACCAGCATATGCGTGCCGACAATGGGCTCGGGAAGCTGCTCGCCTTGTCCTCAGAGCGGGTGCGGCCCTATCGCGACCTGGATATCGGCGCCAGCCGTCATGCATCGATCGATGGCACGATCAGACACCTGCTCGGGCGGCTGAAGCTCGCCGGCATCCGGCAGGTCATCGCCGTGCCGATGCAGGATGCCGGCCTGCCGGTCTCGGTCGTGCGTGTGATCGTTCCCGGCCTGGAGGTCGAGCTTTTCGGCCAGTACATGCAGCTCGGCATCCGGGCGGCAAACACCATCCGGAGGTCGCAGCATTGAAAGTCGTTTTCGTTGGCCCCAGCCTCGGTTCCTCCTTCCGCGCGATGCAGCGACAGTATCCGGCGCTCGTATTTCGCGGCCCGGCCGCCCGCGGAGATATCCTCAAGGCCGTCGATGACGGCGCCCGCGCCATAGCTCTCATCGACGGATATTTCGGTGAATCCGCGTCCGTCTGGCACAAGGAAATCCTCTACGCTCTGAGCTGCGGCATCGAGGTTGGCGGCGGTTCGAGCATGGGCGCACTTCGCGCTGCCGAATGCGAAAGCTTCGGCATGGTCGGCATCGGCAGGGTCTATCAGGACTATGCGGACGGCCGCCTGATCGACGACGAAGCGGTGGCGCTGATCCACGGTCCGGAAGACCTGGGCTGGATGCCGCTCTCGATGCCACGCGTCGATTTTGAAGCCACAATGCACAAGCTCGCACGCATGGGATTGATCACCGCCGTAGAACGGGAGCGTTTCTTCCTGACGGCGAATTTCATGCACTACACCGAGCGAACCTACAAAACGATCCTCGACCGCTGCGACTTTGCAGACCCCCTGCGGGCCGCGGCGATCTTCGGCGACATCAGGCTCCACAAGGTGGAGCTGAAACGCGAGGATGCGATTGCCGTCCTGTCCTGGTTGGACGCTATCGACAATTCTGAAAGGAACTTCCCCTGGACGTTCGCGAGAACGGCCCATTGGGAAAAACTACGCGGCGAGATCGGCTCGCCGCAAGGAAGCGCGAATGATTGATCTACAGCCCCACCTCGCCGGCGATGCCTATGCCCGGCTTTTCCGTACGCTTTCCGCCGTTAACAAGGAGGCGGAACAGCTCAACCTTTCCACGGTGGTCCACTTGACCAACATGGCCCTGCTGCAGCTTTCGCTGGATTGGGAAGGCATCATTCCGGAAAACCAGAAGAGCGCCAAGCTCAACGCGATCTTCCGCAACAAGACGAAGATCGCGCTGGAAGACGAATTGTCTCGAGGCTGATCACTCCGCCGGCTGCTGGACCGGCTGCGGGCGAAGCTCATCCATCTGGAGGCCGATTTCGGCTTCCTTGGCGGCCACAGTCTGGACCAGCTCCAGGAGCCGCTTGCGAAGCGCCGGCTTCGAAATGCGCATGAAGGCCGTGCTCATCAGCAGCGCATCATGAGTAAGATCGAATTTGGCGCTCTCAATGTCATTGTCATTGGAAGGTGTGACGGTGGGAATGCGGTCGAAGAATACGGTCATCTCGACCTTCAGCACGGTGGCGATCTCAACCAGTTTGCCGACGGCAATGCGATTGATGCCGCTCTCGTATTTCTGAAGCTGCTGCGAGGTAATTCCGACATAATGGGCGAGCTGCGGCTGGGTCAGCTTCTTTTCCCGCCGCTGAAGGCGGATACGCCTGCCTACCTCTTTGTCCGCTGCATTCGGTGCCTTGCTCAACTGCCTGACTTTCTTCTCGAACAGGGTTTCCGGGTATCCTATCCCGGCGCCACAATGATCGTTTGCAGGGTCCCTGCCAAGCATTTTCCACCAATAGTTATGCTAAAAATGCCGCATCCAGCCGAAAAGCTGCTTTTTTAGGCGGTCTCGTTCGACACTTCGCCCAAGCGGCAGGCTGTAATTTGCCTGGACGACCCTTGGCACTGTAAGATTTCTCGCGTGCTGAGGATCAGGAGACACGATATGGATCGGTTCACCGGCGGCTGCCTTTGCGGCAAACTCCGATTCGTGGCATCGGGCCGCCCTTACCGCGTCGGCATCTGCCATTGCCTCGACTGCCGCAAACATCACGGAGCGCTGTTTCATGCTTCCGCGATATTTCCTCGAGAAGCCGTAACCATAGAGGGTGAGGCGCGCGATTATGCCGGGCGGTTCTTCTGTCCAAGCTGCGGCTCATCGGTTTTCTCGCTGAGCGGTGACGAGACGGAGGTCAATCTCGGATCGCTGGATGCTCCCGACCAGCTGACGCCGACCTATGAACTCTGGACCATCCGCCGCGAGGCCTGGCTTCCCTCGTTTCCGCTGGCCAAACGATACGTCGGTGACCGCGAGGCTTCGGGCCGGTCAGAAGAATAGACGACACGACGAAAGCCGCTGCGGCAAAACATCGTCGGCAAATTTAGGACGTTACAGCGCGGCCTGCTCGGCATAAATGACAGGAGTGGATGTCGTTGCCAGCGATTGGAAGGCGAATGCAATGGTCGAGCGGGATGTCATCGTCGTCGGAGCAGGTTTCACGGGGCTGACCGCGGCTCGCGAGCTGATCGCGGCAGACAAGGACATAGTCCTTCTCGAAGCTCGCGACCGGGTCGGCGGCAAGGTCGAATCCACCGTGCTTTCCGGCGGCACCCGCGTCGATACCGGTGGCCAGTTCTTCTGCCGGGATATGGTTGAACTTACGAGCCTGATCGCCGCCCAAGGCAGGAAGCCAGTCATGACCCACTATGACGGTGAAACCATCTACCGGCCGCCGATCTCGCAGAAACAGGGTTACGAGCGCTGGCGCGGGGTTGATGCGTTGCGCGACCGAATGATCGCCACCCGCCCCGATGATCCCGAACTAGAAAAACTGACGGTCGCCGACTGGGTGGCACGCCAGGAGGATGTGTCAGCCGACGTCCGGAAAAGCTTTCTGCGGCTGATCAAAGGCCTTTGGTGCCGCTCGCCCGAGGAGGTCTCCTTCGCCTGGCTTGCCTCCAACGACCGGCGGATCACCAATACCTATTCCGAGATGGAGATGTTTCTGCCGGAAACGGTGCATGCTGTTGCTGACACGCTTGCAGCCACGCTCGGTGATCGGCTGAAACTGAACACGCCCGTGACGCATATCGAGCATTCGGACACAAGCGTTGCGGTCACAGCAGGCGGCGAGCGCTTTTCGGCCCGGCGGCTGGTACTTGCAGTCCCGCCCGTCATGATCCACAAGCTCGATTTTGCCCCTGCCCTGCCCGAACGCCTACTTCATGCGCTCGGTGCCTGGTCCCCCGGGCTGTCGATCAAGGTGCTGGTGAGCTACGACGAGCCTTTCTGGCATAAAAAGGGCCTTTCGGGCGCCGTCATGTGGCATGAGCCACAGGGGCTTTATGCGTGCGATGCCAGCCGCGGCGACTATGCAGGCCAGGTCATCTTCATCGGCGGACCGGAGGCCGAATATTGGCACAAAAGGCCGCAAGAAGAACTTGTCGATTTCATCCGCGAACAGCTGACGGCGGCTTTCGGCCCGCAAGGCGGTAGCGCGCGTGATATCTACATTCGCGATTGGGTGAACGATCCCTGGAGCGACGGTGCCTATAGTGACGTCGTCACCCGCCTCGATGCGCCCGACACCGAGGACATCCTGCGGGAAGGTCTGGCGTCCGTCCGTTTCGCCTCGTCCGAACTTGCGCTCTCCTATCCCGGTTATATCGAAGGCGCGATCATTGCCGGAAAATGGATCGCACACGAGATCGTCCGCGATCTTGACGCCGGCAGCAGAAAGGTCAACGCCGGCTGACGGAATGTCCCTTCCGACAGCGATTTTCCGGTGGCAGAAATCGCTGCGATCTGCATGATCCAAACATGATCAGGAAACAGTCCCTCGATACGTTCGCCGTTCTGGCGATGATTGTCCTTTGCTCCCTCTGGGCTCTTCAGCAGATTTCCATCAAGGCGGTCATTCCCGAAGTGCCGCCGTTCTGGCAATCGGCCATTCGGTCAATCGGTGCCACAGCGCTTCTTGCCGGCTGGTTTCGTTATGCCGGACTGACCTGGATGAAAGGCCTCTTCTGGCCGGGCGTCATCGTCGGCACGCTGTTTTCCGTCGAATTCGGCCTGCTTTATCTGTCGCTGGGTTATACAGACGCGGCCCGTGCAGCCCTGCTTCTCTATACGGCGCCCTTTGTCGTGGCTATCGGGGCACATTTCCTCATGCCGGGTGAACGGCTGTCTCCTGCGGGATGGCTCGGCATCGTCATTGCCTTCGTCGGCACTGCTCTGGTGCTGAGAACCTCGGTTTCGGTCGATCCGACCAAATTCCTCGGAGACGCCTGCGCGCTCGCAGCCGGCATCCTGTGGGGCATGACGACGCTGGCGATCCGCCTAAGCGGGCTTGGCCGGGCACCCGCCGCCCAGACGCTGCTTTACCAGCTCGGTACGTCATGCCTGCTGCTGACCGGCGCAGCACTCGCTTTCGAAGGTCCCCTGCCGGTGCCGCATTCGCTATTAGCCTGGTCCTCTCTCGCCTACCAGACGGTGATCGTCGCAGCCCTTTCCTTTCTCGTCTGGTTTGCGCTGATCGCCCGCTATTCCGCGACCAAGCTTTCCGTCTTCACCTTCCTCACTCCGTTGCTGGCCGCAATTGCCGGCATCCTGTTGCTCGGCGAACGGATCGACGTCCACCACGTCGCGGCGCTCTTTTGCATTGTCGTCGGAATATTGGTCGTCAACCTCTGGGGTCACCGGGCCGGCTGATAACAGCACAAACCACTCAATTTTAGGGGTATTCGACAAGAGCCTGTTGAGAATCTTCCATTAGAATATCATGAGAAAACGTCTGAAAGCGCATGAATGAGAATTCGGACTGCACATTTGTCGTACAATCCTTTCTCATAGCGTATCGAATCAGCGCGGATACGGGAGCAGCGATCAGTGACGACGGAGGCGTTTCGGGACAGGACAGCGGAAGGGGCGGAACGGCTCTATCGCAAGCTTGCCCTTGCGCTGGAATCATCGCAGATCGGCATCTGGGAGCATAATCTCGTGACCGATGAAGTGGTCTGGGACAAGCGCCTCTGCGAGATCTACGAGGTGGAAGTCAACGCCACCATCGTCTGGATCGATCACGTGCACCCGCAGGACCGCGACCAGGCGTCAGCTGAGTTCGACGATGCGATCCGCACCAAGAGCAGTTATTCCTCGCAGTTCCGTATTCTTTTGCCGGATGGCAAGGTGCGGTACCTGCGTTCCCGCGCGCATTATTACGAGGATCAGAACGGCGTCCCGTTCTATATCGGCGCGGAATGGGATGTCACCTCGGACGTGCTGATGCAGGAAGAGCTGATCCGCCGCGCCCAGCAGCTGGAAGAAAGCTACCGGCTGCTCGAATATTCGGCCCTGCACGACTATCTCTCCGGCCTGCCGAACCGCCACGCCCTCAATCAGTTTCTCGCAGCCCGCGGCACGCCGGAAAGTTTTAGTGCCGTGCTGCATGTGGACCTCGACAATTTCAAGGAGGTCAACGACCGGCTCGGGCATCATATCGGCGACCAGGTGTTGCGCGCCTTTTCCGCCCGTTTGGCCGCCATCCTGCCCACAAACGGCTTTGCCGCACGCACCGGCGGCGATGAATTCGTCGTCATCCTCGACCATGTCTCGATGGACAACGCCTGCGCCCTTGCGGAGCGAGTGGTCGAGGCAGCCGCGGCGACCCGAAGCGACGTTGACATAGCCGGCATCGATATCGGCGCCTCCGTCGGCCTTGCTATGGTGAGGCTCCGTTCGAACAGCTTCTGGCGCAATCCGATCTTGCTCTCTACCAGGCCAAGAATATGGGCCGCCGCCGCTATCGGGTCTTTGACGAATTCCCGCTCAAGCCGATCGCCATGGCGGCGAACATGCGGCACTGACGCTTTCAGCGCGACAGACGGTTTTCGTCATCGATCAGCGTCATACGCGCCGGCAGCTCGTTTCCCCACGTCCACAGGACGAGATTGATATCCTCGGCGGTCGAGCCGGGCGCAAAGCTTCTTACCAGCAGGCCCTGAAATCCCTTTTGCACCAGCTCTTGTGCGAAAAGTTGGGTCGGGGCGATACCCTCTTTTTTCATCCTGTGACGCCACGCCGGATCGGCCAGGAGAGAATGATCGACACCCTCCGCTTTCAATGCGGCGTCGTTTCTCGTGTCGAAGACCTTTTCTATATCGGCATCGTAGGAGACCAGCGTCGTCGGCTGAAGGCTGCCGACCTGATTGACCTCACGCAGCGCGGTGATGACCGCCAGGCACGCATAAAGCGCCGGCACCCCTTTTGCATTGAACCGGCCGCCATAAAGCTCCGCGCCCTTGCCGGACAAAGGCTCGCGCGCATAAACCGGGTTGAGGGCGCGATAGAACGGGCCGCGATACCGCATGGTCAGGCGTGCACGCCGGCATCCACCGCATCGATATATTCGAGAACGTCGTCGGCGCGACCGGCCTTGACCAATTGCATCGCCGTTTGGCCGGAAAAGCCCGGTAGAGGCTCCGAACGGTACCACGCATAGGCCATCAGCGCCGAACCGAAACGTGGCTCGACCTTGTTGACGACTTCCATCATCTCCCGCAGTCTACGCTGCGTCTTGTCGGAATGGACACGCTCCCGGCGCTGCACGGCATCCTTGCCGAGACCTGCGGTTCTGGCCACTTCCTCACTGGTCGTGCGCAGGATTTCGGCAATCTTGCGAGGTGCGAAAAAACCCGCTTCCGAATATTGCATAAGGGCCATAAATGTTTTCCTGCCGCTTTGCCACGCTTTCAGACGCAATATAGCGTCAAATTTACCGGCTTTCAATGCAGCCGGAAGCTTTATAACCTGCACAAATAATCCCAAAGTGGGTATTTTCTGTCGACAAGATGTATGCAATGAATAGTCATCGGTTCTCGTAGCGGAGGCATGCATGGCGAAAAAGCAGGTGGCAGAAGCAGATACTCCTCGTCCGCGCGGCTCGGGCACCCAGAATGTCTATACAGTATTGAGGCGCGAGATACTGGCGATGGCGCTGCAGCCGGGCAGTCCGCTCGATGAAGTGCGCCTTTCCGAACGTTTCGGCATGTCGCGCACGCCGATCCGCGAAGCGCTGCTGAGGCTTTCCGGCGAAGGGCTGGTCACCACGCTGCCGAACCGCAATACGATCGTCGCGGCAATCGATTTCGCTTCGCTTCCCACCTACTTCGACGCGCTGACACTGATGTACCGCGTCACCACAAGAGGCGCTGCCATGCATGGTGGGCCGGCGGTGATGGCGACGATCCGCGAGCGGCAGCAGGAATTTGCTGCGGCCGTCGAAGCGCATGATGCTTTCGCGATGATCGAGGCCAACCGCGAATTCCACGTGGCGATCGCCGATCTCGGTGGCAACGCCTATTATACCGGTTTCTTCGCCCGGCTGCTCGACGAGGGTCGCCGTATCCTCAGGCTCTATTATCGCACCTTCGACGACCGCCTGCCCCGGCAATATGTCGACGAGCACGAAGAGATGATCGCCGCGATCGAGGCGCGTGACGTGGATCTCGCCGACAAGCTCGCCGTCAAGCATGCCGCCCAGATCGTCCGGCAGATCCAGGATTATCTCGCCCGCGAACTCGACAACCCGATCGATCTTTCGGTGCAATAGCACCCCGCTTCGCTTCCAAGGACCAGACCCATGACCAATCCCTCGATCGATGCGCTTGTCATCGGCACGGGCATTATCGGCGCTATGACGGCGCATTACCTGCAGCAGGATGGCCGCACGGTGACGTTCGTCGAGCGCGGCGAAGTCTCGCGCGGCGCTTCCAGCGGCAATGCCGGCATTCTCGCCTTTCCGGAAATCATCCCGATCGCCGCACCGGGCATGATGCGCAAAGCACCGAAGTGGCTGATCGATCCGCTCGGCCCGCTCAGCCTGCCGCCATCCTATGCGCTCAACATGGTGCCGTGGCTCTGGCGGTTGTGGCGCGCCAGTGCCCGTTCGAATTTTGAGCGCACCGTCGCGGTCCACGCGAGCATCATGCCGCTCGCCCGCGCCGAATGGCTGAATGTCATCGACCGCACCGGCCTCGGCAACATGGTCAGCCGCACCGGCACGCTCGATCTCTACGACAGCGAGGCGAGCCTGTTTTCCGCCTCCACCGACTGGGAGCGCAAGCGCAAGGCGGGTTTCGGATTTGAGCGCATCGGCCGCGACGAGATCGAGAAGCTCCAGCCGGGACTCGCGCCGCATATCCAGCACGCCATCTTCTCACCCGATGGCCTGCAGGTGGGTGACCCTTACGAATTTACCAAGGCCCTCGTAGACAACGTCATCTCGCGCGGCGCGACATTGCGGGCCGGCGACGTCAAGGCGATCGAACCGACCGCTTCCGGCGCCCGCGTGATCCTGGCGGACGGTCCGGCGCTTGAAGCGAAGACCGTGGTTCTTGCCGGTGGCGCCTGGTCGAAATCGGTGGCGGCGAGCCTTGGCGATTTCGTACCGCTGGAAACCGAGCGCGGTTACAACACGACACTGCCGCCCGGAGCTTTTCCGCTGCAACGCCAGCTCTATTTCAACGATCACGGCTTCGTCGTCACACCGCTCTCGACCGGCATCCGTATCGGCGGCGCGGTGGAGCTCGGCGGCCTGAAACTGGCGCCGAACTACAAGCGCTCCGAAGCGATGCTGAAAAAGGCCAAGATGTTCCTGCCGGAGCTGAAGACCGAAGGCGGGCGCCAGTGGATGGGTTTCCGTCCTTCGACGGCGGATTGCATCCCCGTCATCGGACCGTCGGGCCGCTCGCCAAACATCATCCATGCTTTCGGGCACGGCCATCTCGGGCTCACGCAATCGGCAGCGACCGGCCGTCTGGTCGCCGAATTTGCTGCAGGCCGCAAGCCTTCGATTGATCTCACCCCGTTCGATATCGGCCGTTTTCGCTGATTTCTAAATAGTTTGCCGGCAGCGACGCGGCGTGCCGCAAGTTCTTGTCGACAAACTAAATACAAAGATGTATAGGGAATACACTTCGTAGAGGAGCGAACATGGCCTGGTCCCATCCCGTACCGCAGATCACCGATGCCGAGCGCCGCGAGCGCCTGGCGCGCCTGCAGGCAACGCTTTCGGAAAAGGGCCTTGGCGGCGTGTTGCTCGGTTCCACCGAAAGCCTGCGCTATTTCACCGGCCTCGTCTGGCATCAAAGCGAGCGCCTCGTCGGCGCGCTGGTGACGCCGAATTCGGTGACGTTCATTGCGCCGGGTTTCGAGGAAAGCCGCGTCGAAAGCCTGCCGCATCTGCCTGGCGATATTGCTGTCTGGCAGGAGGACGAGTCGAGCGCCGCACTCGTGGCTTCGCTGATGTCGGCCGGCGGTAAGCTCGCGCTCGACGATTCCCTGCCGCTCTTCGTTTATCATCAGCTTGCAGGCGTTTTCGGCCAAGACCGCCTGGTTGACGGCGGCCGGCTGCTGCGCGAAATGCGCATCCGCAAGTCCAAAGCCGAGATCGCGCTGATCGAATATGCCATGGGCCTGACGCTGGAAGCGCATCGCCGCGCGCATGCCTTCATCAAGCCGGGCGTCAAGGCTTCCGAAGTGGTGCGTTACATCGACCAGCAGCACAAGGCGCTCGGCGCCAGCGGTTCCAGCTTCTGCATCGTCTCCTTCGGTATCGCCACCTCGCTGCCGCATGGCGCCGATGGCGAGCAGATCTACCAGCCGGGCGATGTCGTGCTGGTTGATACCGGCTGCCGGCTTGACGGTTACCATTCAGACCTCACCCGCACCTATGTGATGGAAGAGCCGACCCAGGAATTTGCGACCGCCTGGGCGATCGAGCGCGAGGCCGAACAAGCCGTGTTCGACGCTGCCAAGCTCGGCGCCACCTGCGGCAGCCTCGACGATGCGGCCCGCAAGGTGCTCGCCAAACACGGTCTCGGCCCGGACTATGTGCTGCCCGGCCTGCCGCACCGCGCCGGCCACGGGCTCGGCCTGGAAATCCACGAAGAGCCCTATGTCGTTCGTGGCAATGCCACGGTTCTCGAACCCGGCATGTGTTTCTCGAACGAACCGATGATCGTTTATCCCCGCCGCTTCGGCATCCGCCTGGAAGACCATATCCACATGACCGAAACCGGCCCGAAATGGTTCACCGAACCATCGAAGGGTCCGGCTGAACCTTTCGCTTGAAACCAACCGACACATTATCAATCAGAGGAGTTCCCGCAATGACCACAGGCTGGACCGGCGTTTTCCCCGCCGTCACGACACAATTTAATGAAGACTTCTCCGTCGACCTGAAGGCGACGCAGGGCGTGCAGGACGCGCTGGTGCGCGACGGCGTCAACGGCCTGATCGTCATGGGCACCTGCGGCGAGAACAACTCGCTCGATCCGGAAGAAAAGCGCACCATCCTGAAGGCCGCCGTCGAAGTCGTCGCCGGCCGCGTTCCGGTCGTCACCGGCGTTTCCGAATTCGACACCCGCCGTGCGATCGCCTATGCTCGCGACGCTGAAAAGCTCGGCGCCGATGGCCTGATGCTGCTGCCGGCCATGGTCTATGTGCCGAAGCCGGACGAACTGGTCGCGCATTTCAAGGCGGTTGCGGAAGCCACCTCGCTGCCGATCATGCTCTACAACAACCCGCCGGCCTATCGCGTCAATGTCACCAACGAAGTGCTGCAGCAGCTCGAAGGTGTCAAGAACATCAAGGCCGTCAAGGAAAGCGCGCCGGATCCGCGCCGTTTCACCGACCTTCACAATGCTTTCGGTGATCGTTTCGACATCTTCGCCGGCCTCGACGACGTGGCTCTCGAAGGCCTGATGCTCGGCGCCAAGGGCTGGGTCTCCGGCCTCACCAGCGCCTTCCCGCAGGAATCGGTGGCGCTCGTTGCCGCTGCCGCCCGCGGCGACTGGGAAGAAGCCCGCACCATCTATCGCTGGTTCATGCCGCTCCTGCATCTCGATGCGGAACACGACCTCGTCCAGTCGATCAAGCTCGCCGAGCAGATCATGGGCCGCGGTTCGGAACGCGTCCGCATGCCGCGTATGCTGCTGACGGGTGCGCGTCGCGCCGAAGTGACGGCAATGGTCGAGAAGGCTGCTGCGACGCGGCCGACGCTGAAGAAGAAGGCTGCTTGAAACTGAGCTTGTAGCCCCCTCATCCGCCTGCCGGCCCCTTCTCCCCGCTGGGGAGAAGGGGAAATGCCGCAGCGTCGCCGATCTTCCTCTCCCCTTGGGGAGAGGGTGGCCGAGCGGAGCGGAGGCCGGGTGAGGGGGCCGCAAACTCTGCAGCTCGCTAGATACAAAAAAGCCGGGCTTAGCCCGGCTTTTTCTTTTGGTATCTCAGCCCTTATTTGGCCCCGGCTCGTTGCTCTGATCCAGCACCCGCGTCAGGCTCAGCGCCACCAGCGAGCAGATCGCACCCGAGATCAGATATCCACCGATGAAGATGATCCCGAAATTGGTCGCGAGACCGTACGCCACAAGCGGTGCAAAACCGGCACCGACCAACCAGGCAAGGTCGGACGTGAGGGCCGCACCGGTATAACGATAATACTGGGTGAAGCGCGACGAGACCGAGCCCGAAGCCTGGCCGAATGTGAGGCCGAGGATGAAGAAGCCGATCAGGATGAAGGCATCCTGCCCCTTGCCGCCGGCATCAAGCAGAAACGGCGCCGAGAACGAGAAGATGGCGATCAGCACGGCACCCAACATCAGCTGGCTGCGGCGGCCGATCCGGTCGGCGATAACGCCGGACAGCACGATGCCGACCACGCCGACGGCCGCGCCTGCCACTTGCACCCAGAGGAACTGCGCTGCCGACTGGCCGCCATTCAGGATGACCCAGCTCAGCGGGAAGATCGTCACCAGGTGGAACATCGCAAAGCTTGCAAGCGGCGCGAACGCGCCGAGAATCACGTCATTGGCGTGCTTGCTCAGCATCTCGAAGATCGGCCGGGCCTGCAGCTCGTTGGCTTCCATGGCAGCGCCGAATTCCTTGCTGGCGACGATGCGCAGACGGGCAAACAGCGCCACGACGTTGATCGCAAATGCCACGAAGAACGGATAACGCCAGCCCCAGGCGAGGAAATCCGCTTCCGAGAGATTGGCGACGAAATAGCCGAACAGGATGCTGGCCAGCGCAAAACCGATCGGCGCGCCGAGCTGCGGGATCATCGCATACCAGCCACGGCGATGCGGAGGGGCGTTGAGATTAAGAAGCGAGGCGAGACCATCCCAGGCGCCGCCGAGTGCAAAGCCTTGGCCCATGCGGAACAGCGCCAGCAGGGCGACAGCCCAATAACCGATCGTCTCATATCCCGGCAGGAAGGCGATCGACGCCGTCGAGCCACCGAGCAGGAAAAGCGCGATCGTCAGCTTCGTGCCGCGTCCGTAATTCCGGTCTATCCACATGAAGACGAACGAACCGACCGGGCGCGCCAGAAAGGCAAGCGGGAAGATCGCGAACGACATCAGCGTCGCAGCCGCATGGCTCGAGGCAAACGGAAAGATCAGCTTCGGGAAGACCAGGACCGAGCCCAGGCCGTACACGAAGAAGTCGAAGAATTCCGACATGCGACCGATGACCACACCGATGGCAATGCTGCCCGGCGAGATCGGCTTGTCGTCGTGCATGTGACGGGCGTCACGTTCTAGGCCCGACGAAGTCGGCCCATGGGGTGCGGGATTGACGACCGTGGTCATGAATTCCTCCTGGCGATGGTTCGCCTCATCCTTGAAATGTTGATCAACACGCAACGGAGATCAAGGAACAAGGCTTAAAAAACCTGACATTTTGCAGCGCTATGTTGCATCTCACCCCGTACAGCCTCTGGTCAGCACAACTGACTGTACTAGATTGCGACTTGGCGGATGCGGATACCGAGCATTCAGGGTGGTGCAGCAAAACGGTTTTTTTGGCCATGCGGTTTTTTGCTGCACCGCGACAGATTGCTGCACTGCGACGAACGACCTCATTCCGGCCGATGCCTGAACGCGATTACTCCCAGTTAGACAAAACGCAAATTCGAGCCCGAGATGACTCCACAGTTGAAATTCGTCGGACGGTTATTCGCTTTCCTGGCCTTGATGGCGCTTTCCGGGTGCAATCTGGTCGTCATGTCGCCTTCGGGCGACATCGCCAAGCAGCAGGCAGACCTAATCGTCATATCGGTCGTGCTGATGCTGCTGATCATCGTGCCGGTCCTGTTCCTGACGCTGTTCTTCGCCTGGCGTTACCGCAGTACCAATACCAAGGCACCCTATGATCCCGAATGGCATCATTCGACGCGGCTGGAAGTGATCATCTGGTCGGCGCCGCTCGCTATCATCATCGCGCTTGGCGCCGTCACCTGGATCAGCACCCACAAGCTCGATCCCTACCGGCCGCTCGACCGAATCGACGACCAGCGGCCGGTCACGGCCGAGATGAAGCCGATCAATGTGGAAGTGGTGGCGCTCGACTGGAAATGGCTGTTCTTCTACCCCGATTACGGCATTGCCACGGTCAACGAGATGGCGGCGCCGGTGGATGTGCCGATCAATTTCAAGATCACCGCCTCTTCCGTGATGAACTCGTTCTACGTACCGGCGCTTGCCGGGATGATCTATGCCATGCCCGGCATGGAAACCAAGCTGCACGCCGTGATCAACAAGCCCGGCGAATACGAAGGCCTGTCCGCCAATTATAGCGGCGACGGTTTTTCGCATATGCGCTTCAAGTTCCATGGCGTCGATCAGGCCGGCTTCGACCAGTGGGTCGCCCGTGTGAAGCAGAACGGCACGGCGCTGAACCGCGATGCCTATCTGAAACTCGAAAAGCCGAGCTCCAAGGAGCCGGTGCGCTATTACGCCAATGTCGAGGACGGGCTTTACAGGGCCGTGCTCAACATGTGCGCCACGCCCGGCAAGATGTGCATGGAAGAGATGATGCATATCGACATGATGGGCGGCGCCGGAACCGAAAGCCAGGAAAACCGCGAGAAGCTGGAGCACGACAATCGCCATGCCGGCGAAGCCGCGCACGGCGCCCCGGCCGCAACCTTCCCGGCCACCGGCGAACCGGCCCGCAGCGACCAATCGCAGAGCCCGGCTGAAAAGCCGGCCACGCAGCACGACATGCACAACATGCCCGGCATGCAGCACAACAATCAGGGCGGCGCGGCACCAGCGCAGCTCAACAACGAAGCCCCGGCCAAGCCCTGAACGAGATTCGGTAGAAACCCATGTTCGGTAATACTTCGCTTACGCAATTCCTGTTCGGGCGGCTGACGCTCGATGCCATTCCCTATCACGAGACGATCCTGGTCGTGACCTTCATCGGCGTTGCGATCGCCGGTCTCGCCGTTCTGGCACTGATCACCAAATACAAGCTCTGGGGTTATCTCTGGCACGACTGGTTCACCAGCGTCGATCACAAGAAGATCGGCATCATGTATATCGTGCTCGCCATCATCATGCTGCTGCGCGGCTTTTCCGACGCGATCCTGATGCGCATCCAGCAGGCGATCGCCTTCAACGGCAATGAAGGCTTCCTGCCGCCACATCACTACGACCAGATCTTCACCGCGCATGGCGTGATCATGATCTTCTTCGTGGCGATGCCCTTCGTCACCGGTTTCATGAACTATGTCGTGCCGCTGCAGATCGGCGCGCGCGACGTTTCCTTCCCCTTCCTCAACAATTTCTCGTTCTGGATGACCACGGCCGGGGCGATCATCATCATGATGTCGCTGTTCGTCGGCGAATTTGCCCGCACGGGCTGGCTGGCCTATCCTCCGCTTTCGGGCGCCGATTACAGTCCGGGCGTCGGGGTGGACTATTACATCTGGGGCCTGCAGGTGGCGGGCGTCGGCACGACATTGTCCGGCATCAACCTGATCGCGACGATCGTCAAGATGCGCGCGCCGGGCATGACCTTCATGAAAATGCCGGTCTTCACCTGGACCGCGCTCTGCACCAACATCCTGATCGTCGCGACCTTCCCGATCCTGACCGCAACGCTCGTGCTCCTGTCGCTCGACCGTTATGCCGGCACGAACTTCTTCACGAACGACCTCGGTGGCAACCCGATGATGTATGTGAATCTGATCTGGATCTGGGGCCATCCGGAAGTCTACATTCTCGTCCTGCCGGCCTTCGGCATCTTCTCGGAAGTTGTTGCGACCTTCTCCAGCAAGCGGCTCTTCGGTTACGCCTCGATGGTCTATGCGACCTGCGTGATCATGATCCTCTCCTACCTCGTCTGGCTGCACCACTTCTTCACGATGGGTTCGGGCGCCTCGGTGAACGCCTTCTTCGGCATCACCACCATGATCATCTCGATCCCGACAGGGGCGAAGATGTTCAACTGGCTCTTCACCATGTATCGCGGCCGTATCCGCTACGACGTGCCGATGCTGTGGACCGTCGGTTTCATGGTGACCTTCGTCATCGGCGGCATGACCGGTGTCATGCTGGCCATTCCGCCGGCCGACTTCGTACTGCACAATTCGCTGTTCCTGATCGCCCACTTCCACAACGTCATCATCGGCGGCGTGTTGTTCGGGCTGCTGGCAGGCGTCAACTACTGGTGGCCGAAGGCTTTCGGCTTCAGGCTGGACGCCTTCTGGGGCAAGGTAAGCTTCTGGTTCTGGCAGATAGGCTTCTTCTTCGCCTTCATGCCGCTTTATGTGCTTGGCCTGATGGGCGTCACCCGCCGCGTCAGCCAGTTCGAAGACCCGTCGCTGCAGATCTGGTTCGTTATTGCAGCCTTCGGCGCCGGCCTGATCGCCATCGGCATTCTCGCCTTCATCATCCAGATGGGCGTCAGCATCCTGCGCCGCGATCAGCTGCGCGATGATACGGGCGATCCGTGGGATGGCCGCACGCTGGAATGGTCGACCTCGTCTCCGCCGCCGGACTACAACTTCGCCTTCACGCCCGTCGTTCACGATCATGACGGTTGGTACGACATGAAGAACCGCGGTTACGAGCGCCCGCTCGGCGGCTTCAAGCCGATCCACATGCCGAAGAATACCGGCACCGGCGTCATCCTGTCCGGCATCAGCATCGTGCTCGCCTTCGCGCTGATCTGGTACATCTGGTGGCTGGCCGCCGTCTCCTTCGTGGCGCTGATCGCCACCGCGATAACCCACACGTTCAACTATAACCGGGATTTCCACATCCCTGCCGAAACCGTGACCGCAACAGAGGACGCGCGCTCCAAGCTGCTCGCGGACCGGACCTGAGATCATGAGCGAAACACACGTCCACAGCGCCAATCTGGATAACGAAAAGCCGCAGTTCTACGTGACGGAAGAGCACCACCCGGAAGGCAGCACCATGCTGGGTTTCTGGCTCTACCTGATGAGCGACTGCCTGATCTTCGCCGTCCTCTTCGCCACCCACGGCGTGCTCGGCCGCAACTATGCGGCCGGCCCCTCGCCCGCCGATCTGTTCGACCTGCCGCTCGTGGCGATCAATACCGCGATGCTGCTCCTCTCCTCCATCACCTATGGCTTCGCCATGCTGCAGATGGAGCGGGGCGCCAAGGCCGAGACGCTGTTCTGGCTCGGCATTACCGGCGTGTTCGGGGCGATCTTCCTGGGCCTCGAGCTTTACGAATTCGCGCACCTGATCCATGAAGGCGCCGGCCCGACCCGTTCGGCCTTCCTGTCGTCCTTCTTCACGCTGGTCGGCACCCACGGTCTACACGTCACCTTCGGCATCATCTGGCTGATCACGCTGATGGTGCAGGTGGCGCGGCGCGGTCTGATTGCTGAGAACAAACGCCGCCTGATGTGCCTTTCGATGTTCTGGCACTTCCTCGACGTCGTCTGGATCGGCGTCTTCTCCTTCGTCTACCTGATCGGATATATCGGATGAGTTCGCAGCCCCACGCATCTTCTCATGACCATGGCCACGAGAGCGCAAGCCACGCCCATCACGGCCATAGCAACGGTCACGGGGCCGGCCACGGCTCGTTCAAGAGCTACATGATCGGCTTCATCCTGTCGGTCGTCTTGACGGCGATCCCGTTCATCCTAGTCATGGGCGGCGTCTTCGACAGCAAGCTGACGACCGCCGTCTTCGTCATGGCCTTCGGCGTCGTTCAGATCGTCGTCCACATGATCTACTTCCTGCACATGAACCCGCGCTCGGAAGGCGGCTGGACGATGATGGCGCTGCTCTTCACCATCGTCATCGTCGGCATCATGCTCGCCGGCTCGCTCTGGGTCATGCATCACCTCAATACCAACATGATGCCCATGTCGCCGGAGATGATGAAGAACATGCCGTGAGGCTGTTTGTAAGAGGCGAGAGTGCTGTGCCCGTGATTACCCCCCTCTGCCCTGCCGGACAGCTCCCCCTCAAGGGAGGAGATTGGATGGGGCGCCGCCTCGCAAACATCCACCCTTTCGCTTGTCGCGAACGTTCAAGTAAGGACGGGGAGCAAGCCTTTGGCCGATCTCCCCCCTTGAGGGGGAGATGTCCGGCAGGACAGAGGGGGGTATAACACCCAATGCCCTCTCCATCATCCCTCCCGCGCCTCATCTTCACCGGTGCGCTTCTCTTCCTGACGCTCGTGTTCCTCGCTCTCGGCACCTGGCAAGTCCAACGCCTGTTCTGGAAGCTCGACCTGATCGCCCGCGTCGACGCCCGCGTGCATGCCGCTGCCGTGCAGCCACCTGCCGATTGGTCAGCCATCACCGCCGACCGCGACGAATACCGCCATGTCACCGCAACAGGCACCTTCGATCACAACAAGGAAGTGCTGGTTCAAGCCGTGACGGAACGCGGCGCCGGCTTCTGGGTCGTAACACCGCTTTCTCTGAAGGACGGAACCACGGTCCTCGTCAATCGCGGCTTCGTGCCCGCCGATCGCCGCGACTCAGCCTCACGGGCCGAGGGCCAAATCACCGGCAATGTCCAGATCACAGGCCTCTTGCGCATCACCGAACCCGACGGCGCTTTCCTGCGCTCCAACGATCCGCAAAACGGACGCTGGTATTCCCGCGATGTCGCAGCGATCGCAAAAGCGGCAGGGCTGGCAAATACCGCCCCCTACTTCATCGATGCCGATGCAACGCCAAATCCGGGCGGTCTGCCGATCGGCGGACTCACCATCGTCCAGTTCCGCAATTCACATCTGGTCTATGCACTGACCTGGTTTGCCATGGCGCTGATGAGCACCGGCGCGGCGTGGTTCGTTTATCGCCGCCGCCTGTCCTGACGGCGGCCGGCGCTAGCTGCCAGATTCAAACGCCGAATTCAGGCATCCGTGCGCCCGCCGGCAATCAGCCGCGCATAGGAAATCGCCGACAACATGTTGACGTGGTTCGCCTTGCCTGTGCCGGCGATGTCGAAGGCCGTGCCGTGGTCCACCGAAACACGGTCGATCGGCAGGCCGAGCGAGACATTCACCGCGCTATCGAAAGCGACGAGCTTGATCGGGATATGACCCTGGTCATGATACTGCGCCACGACGAGATCGAAAGCACCGTTATAGGCGCGTGCAAATACGGTATCCGCCGAGATCGGCCCGACGACATCGATGCCCTTGGCCCGCGCCTGCTCGACGGCCGGAGCGAGGAATTCCGTATCTTCGGTGCCAAAAAGGCCGTTCTCGCCGCAATGCGGATTGAGCCCGGCAACGGCGATCTTCGCCTTTTTACCGATCCGCAGGAAATGCTGGTGACCGGCTTCGATCGTCGCCAGAACCCGCTCCGTCTTCGCCCGCTCGATTGCGCCCTTCAGCGAAATATGCGTCGAAACGTGGATGGTGTTCAGCCGCTCGGAGGCGAGCAGCATGAAGGAGCTTTTCGAACCGGTGAGATGCGCCAGAAGACCCGTATGGCCGTCGTAATGATGGCCGGCGAGGTTCATCGCTTCCTTGTTGATCGGCGCGGTGACGATGCAATCGACATCATGCGCCAGAGCCATTTCGACGGCGCGGCGAATATAACGCACCGAAGCATCGCCGGCGATTTCGCTGACCTTGCCGATCTCCGGCAGCGGCCCAGAGAGAGGCACTTCATCGACAGTGATCGCACCGGCCTTCGGCGTGGTGGAGAAAGCGAGCGCGGTTCCACAGGACTTGTTCGCCCGTTCCAGCGCCTCGACATTGCCGACGACAGTGAAAAATGCGCGCTCGCTTTCCGGCAGCGCCGTCAGGGCCTTGACGATGACTTCCGGGCCGACGCCCGCCGGATCGCCTAACGTGACCGCGATGCGCGTATTCTTGCTCATGATCGGATGCCCTTCCCTATGATTTTCAGTATGCCGCTTCGTAGATCGCCAGGATATCGGCGCGAGACAGGTCGCGCGGATTGTTATCGAGAAGCCGGCGGATGGCAAAGGCGTCATCGGCCATGATGCCGAGATCGGTTTCCGGCACGCCGACCTTGGAAAGCTTCATCTCGATATCGAGCGAGGCGCAGAAGGCATGCGCCGCCTCGAAGACTGAACCAACCGTGCTGGAATGTTTGAGGCTGAGCGCATCGAGGATCGCCGCCGTCTTTTCCGGTACGGCGGGCGTGTTGAAGGCCAGGACATGCGGGAAGATCAGCGCATTGGCCGCGCCATGCGCCACGTGCCAGCGGGTGCCGAGCGGATAGGCCAGCGCATGGCCGGCCGCCGTATTGACCGGGCCGAGGCAATAACCGCCATACAGCGAGGCGAGCGACAGGCCGGCGCGGGCTTCCGCATCATTGCCGTCGGCCACGGCGCGGGCGAGATATTTTCCGACCAGCCGCACGCCTTCGATGGCGTAAAGGTCGATCGCCGGATGGGCCTTGCGGTTGGTATAGGCCTCGACGCAATGGGCCATGGCATCAACGCCGGTGGCGGCGGTGATGCGCGGCGGCACGGAGAAAGTCAGCGCCGGATCGATGACGGCAATATCGGCCAGCATATGAATGCTCTCGACCGCAAGCTTGCTCTGGGTGGCCGGATCGGTGACCAGCGCTCGGATGCCGGCCTCGCTACCTGTGCCGGATGTGGTCGGAACCTGCGCCAATGCCGCCTTGCCTCGGGATGCAACCTTGTTCGGTCCCACGACTTCGGCAAATGTCTGGGAGGAACCGGCGAGAACGGCGGCAAGCTTGGCAAGATCCATGGCGCTGCCGCCGCCGAAACCGACGATCAGATCGGCATCCGCCTGATTGGCGGCGGCGAGAACCTTGTTGAGGTCGTTGGTATCCGGCTCGGCGCGCACTTCGCCGAATACCGTGACCTCGCCCTTCAGGCCCAGCGCATCGGCGCGCGGCGCGTTAAAAGCGTCGGAAATCACCAGAATGCGCGTGAACTTTCGCTGCTCGGCCCATACGCCAAGCCGTTCGGCGGTGCCGACACCGAATTCGATCACCGGCGGCCGGACCATGACGATCGGCTTGCTCAAAGTGTCCATGCGCTTTACCTCTTCCCACGCTGACCATTTCGTCTGCGTCTATTAGATGTAAATTTGTTATATCCTTCGCGTAGACTTGGCAAGCGCTATATGGCCATTTCACGATATTCACACCACTCGCCGACAGAGAAACCCCGCCTTGAGGTACAGTTTTCTTCAACGAATTTAATGGGAAAGCGTAACACTAGCCGCTCGCCATCCACCAGACAACGACGGCGAGCAACACAGCCAAGATTTGTCAGAACTTGTTAAATCTCGAAAAACGAAGGCTCCAGGCGCACGTATTTGATAGCGCGGCGGAAATAGGTGTAGGCGATATGCAAAACGCCACCCGGTCCCTGAATGACCGAGGGGTAGGAAAATTCGCGGTTCAGCATGTCGGTGGAATTGTTGCTGAGGCAGTAGCCATCGCCGGTATCGAGATCGAAGCGGACCGGAAACGTCTCGCCGCCATCGCGGGAAATGGCAAGGCTCAGCGGAGCCCGGGGCACGCCCCAGACGGCACCGTTTGTGCGCAGCGCGGCTTCCGGCTCCGATACAGCTTCTTCGCCATCATCACCTTCGATTTCATCGTAAAGCGAAAGTCGCCGGGCATCCGACATGCCGGCGTCGGAATGGTTGTAAACAACTGCAATTGCTCCATCTTTCAGGCGTGATGCCTGGATGGAGGAATTGTTGTTCGGCAGTTCCGTCGGCTCCGGCGCACTCCAGGTCAGTCCATTGTCGCTGGACCGGCTGCGCAGGATGCGCGTCGCAAACCGGTTGCGGTAAAAGGCGACCATGTCGCGGCCTTGCAAAGGCACGATGTTCATATGCACTGCGCCGATACTGTCCGGCACCTCGACCATCTGCCAACTTTTCCCTGCGTCGCGCGAAATCAGCACACCGGCGCGGTCGATATCGCCGGTCCACCGGCGCCCCGCTTCAGTCAGGCAGCGGAAGACCGGCAAGAGCCAGTTGCCGTCGGCATTCACCACAATTGCCTGGCGGATGAATGTGCCGGGAATATCACAGAGGATTTCCGGCGCGCCGAACGTGCGGCCGCCATCAGCCGACACGCGTTTCTTGACAACTGCGCCATCTTGATTGCCGGATGTCTGCGAAGTGTAGAGCAACCACACCTTGCCGTCCGGCGCGGTGAAGACCAGCGGGTTCTGCTCGGATTTCGTGGCGTCGTCGCTGAGCTTTTCGGCCTTCGACCAGGTCGTTGCACCAGGTGCCAGACGTGACATGTAAACGGAGATGTCACCCATGCCCTCCATCGTGCCGCCGAACCAGACGCAGGTCAGCGTGCCATCGGCGAGAAAAGCGAGGTTTGCCGCGTGGTTCTGGACGCAAGGGGATGGCAGATAGGCGTCCGAACGGCCGGAGCCGTTCGGGCCGATTTCGCCGGTCATCAGGGCTGGAACTTCGGAAGGGTCAAGCGCTGTAAAGGTCATGACAGATCAACCACTTAAGGGAGTTCGGCATATTTCGCCGAAAGATCGGTGAATTCGGCATCGCTGAGCGCCATCAGCGGTGCACGGGCACGACGCCACGCGCTTTCACCGGTCTTCAGGCCAACCATCGCCTTGATCGTCGGGATTTGCACATAGGAATTGGAGAGCGTGCGATAGACGTTGATCCGCGCCTGCGCCTCATCGACCACAGCCGCCTTGGCCGGATCGGCGACATTGTCGAAGATCGTGCGCAACGAATCCGCCACGAGGTTGGAGGTGGCCGTGATGCAGCCAGCGCCTCCGGATTTCAGCAGCGGCAACATCAGCGGATCGGCGCCGGCCAGAACCGAGAAGCCCGGCAACGCCGCGACGATCGCCTGCATGTTGGCAAGATCGCCGGCGGAATCCTTGATGCCGACGATCGTCTTCGGGAAGGCTTTGACCAGCCGCTCGATCAGCGGGATCGACAGCGGCACGCCGGAGACCTGCGGGATGTGGTAAAGCACGATCCGCAGGCGATCATCGCCAATCTTTTCAATGATTTGCGAATAGGCGGTAAACAACCCATCGTCACTCACGCCTTTGTAGTAGCAAGGCGGCAACATGACGACCTTGGTGACGCCGTTGACGAGCGCATGTCTGGTCAGCGCCACCGTATCGGGAATAGCGACAAGTCCCGTGCCCGGCATCAGCTGCTCCGGCGCGATGCCGGCCATCAAAGCGGCTTCGAGGATTGTCTGGCGCTCAGTGATCGAGAAAGAATTGGCTTCGCCGGTCGTACCGAGCAGCGCCACGCCGTGGCAGCCTTCCGCCAGAAGGCGTTTGCAATGGGCGGTAAACAGGCCAAGTTCCGGCGCGCCACTCGCATCTACCGGCGTGGCGGCGGCGCAGAAGACGCCTGAAATCGCGTGATTGTCTGACATGTTATCCTCCCGATCCCGCACCGCCTGACAAATGGCGGCGCTCCACAGCTCTTTGCGAGCGCGACATGCCGCGTTTCTGACGCCAAACATGGGCAGTTGTCAACGCTTGAATGAAAACGGAATTTTCGATGACTCCGCAATTATTTGAATTTTATAGATATTTTTTGTCTTCTCGTGAAGCAGTGGAAATTTCAAGAAACAAGATTGACATATTTACATTATCGCGCGAGTGTTAGGTCCACATTGCGGCCGGGAGGAAAACGGCCCGCATTTCCACGTGGGAGGATCGGATGACCAAGAAACAAGACAATTCTGCCGGCAAGATGCAAGTTTCCCGGCGCGATGCGCTGAAGCTGGGCCTGAGCGCGACGATCGCCGCATCCGTCTTCGGCGGCAATGCGCGCATCGTTATGGCAGCCGATGGGCAGGTCCTGAAGGTCGCCAATCCGGCCTTCAACCAGGATTGGTCGCCGTTGCGCGGCGGCGGCGTTCCCTATCGCTGGAATTCGATCTGGTGGGCTGCGCCGATGTATTTCGACGAGAAGGGCGAGATCCATCCTTACGTCTTCACCAGCTGGACGCCGTCCGAAGGTGGCAAGGTCTGGACCTTCAAGCTCGACCCCAAAGCTACCTTCTCCGACGGCAGTAAGATCACTGCCAAGGACGTGCAGGGCTCCTGGAACGTCTCGGCCATGCCGAACACCAAGAACCAGCGCGCCGATCAGGTTCTCGCCAAGGTCACCGGTTATGCGGATGTCAGCGCCGGCAAGGCGACGGAAATCTCCGGCATCGCCACCCCGGACGAAGGCACGGTTGTCGTGACACTGTCGGAAACTGATCCGATCTTCTTCATGCGCGTTGCCAACCATATCGCGCCGATCACCAAGGCTTCGCAGTCGCGCGGCAAGGATGGTGAAGAGGTGCAGGACTGGTACATGCCGGACAGCAAGGCCGTCTATTCCGGCCCGTTCAAGCTGACCAAGATCGATCTCGACGCCGGCAAGCTCACGTTCGAGCCGAACGACAAGTTCTTCGGTCCGAAGCCGAAGCTCGCCCGTATCGAAATCACCTCGATCGAAGACAACGTCACCGCCACCTCGCTGATCAAGTCCGGCGAGTTCAACGCCCATACGGAACTTATCACCTCGACCATCGTCCAGGACCTCGGCAAGGAATTTTCCGACGGCCCGCTGATCCCGACCAGCCAGCATTTCTGGTTCAATACGTCGCGCGCCCCGATGGACGATCCGAAGGTGCGCCAGGCGCTGATCATGGCGATCGATCGCAACGGTCTGATCAAAGCCTCCTATCCGGACGGCCCGCACAAGAAGACCGACCAGGTCATCAACTCGGTTCCGGGCGCCGACAATTCCGGTTTCGAGCCTTATCCGTATGACCCGGCCAAAGCGAAGGCGCTCCTGAAGGAATCCAAATACGGCGGCCCCGAGCGTCTGCCGAAGCTTCTCTTCGTCGGCGTGTCCGGCCCGGCCATTCAGGCGGCGGCGCAGTTCATCGCCGAACAGTGGCGCCAGAACCTCGGCATCACTGCGGTCGATATGAAGCCGCAGCAGGACAGCTATGCCGGTCCGGACCAGAATGCGGTTCAGATCTTCCGCGACGACGTCGGCACCCGCGTGCCGGATGCCGTTTCCTACCTGCAGGGCTCGATCGCTTCAACCTCGTCCAACGCGCAGAACAAGATGGGCGGATATAAGAACGCCAAGGTGGACTCGGCGCTCGCTGAGGCTGCCACCAAGGCGGCCGACGATCCGAAGCGTGTAGCCCTTGCGCAGGAGGCTCAGAAAGCCTTCCGTGAAGACTATGCCTTCATCCCGTGGTACGCTCAGGCCATGTCGCGCTGGGCCACCAAGTCGGTCAAGGGCATTGACAAGAACCTCGACTGGCAAGTGGCGAAGCCTTGGGAGATTTCGATCGGTTGAGGCCGGTCGTCAGCTTACTGTGGTTGGAATTTGCCCCTCACCCTAACCCTCTCCCCGTTCTGACGGGGAGAGGGGACGTGCCTTGCGCAACGTCTCGATTTGAGGGAACGGCCGCGGCGTCTTCCCTTCTCCCCGCCTGCGGGGAGAAGGTGCCGGCAGGCGGATGAGGGGCGAGCCTTTTAGAAAACGGTCTCTGCAAGGACTGGAAATTCAAAAATACCTCGCGATGCCGCTGCACCGCGATCAACGTGCATGAAAGCGTCAGGAAACCGCCATCGCCACCGGTTTCCGGCCCATGCGGGAGGAGTTTGGCGATGCTGCGTTATGTAGCCACTCGATTTGCAATCTGGATTCCATCCGTCCTGCTGGTCATGCTGGCGGTATATGCGCTAGCCTTTTACGGCGCCGGCGACCCGATCAAGCTGATCTTCCTGCGCGCGCCGGGCGATGTCGCCTATAATCCGCAGCGCATCGAGGCGATCCGCGAAAGTGCGGGCCTCAACAAGCCGTTCATCGAACAGTTCGGTTTTTACGTCTGGAACCTGCTGCAGGGCAAGTTCGGCAACTCGCTAAGCAACGGCCGTTCCGTCTGGGCGCTGGTCAGCGCCGCCGCACCCGTCTCCTTCCAGCTTGCCCTCTGTTCCGTCATTCTGACGGCGGTCGTCGCCATTCCGCTCGGCATGCTGGCTGCGCTGAACCAGAATACCAAGACCGACTATATCATCCTCGGTTCGGCCCTGTTTCTCTGGGCAATCCCGGCCTATGTCGCCGGCCCGCTGCTGATGGTGGCGCTGATCGTCATCCTGCCGGGCTCGAGCGTGCCTTATGGCTGGGGCGGCGTGTTCGATGTGCGTATCCTGCTGCCGCTGCTCGTCCTCTCCTTCCAGCCGATCGCGCTGATCGTGCGCCAGACGCGCGCGGCAGTCATTGAGGTGCTGTCGGAGGATTTCGTCCGCACCGCCCGTGCCAAGGGCGTGCCGGAAGTCATCGTGGCACTGCGCCACATCCTGCGGCCGGTGCTGACGCCGGTCGTCACCCAGCTCGGCCTGATCATGATCACCATCGTCAACGGCGCGATCTTCGTGGAACTGGTCTTCGGCCTGCCCGGCCTCGGCCGCCTCACCGTGCAGGCGCTGATCAATTCGGATTACCCGGTCATCCTGGCAATCACCCTGATCGGCTCGTTCCTGGTGATGATCTCCAACCTTCTGGTCGACATCCTCTATCCGCTGCTCGACCCGCGCGCCAACGATTCCAAGAGGAGCCGCTGACGATGACGCTCGTTCAGACCAATCCCATCATCACCGATGACGAGCCGCCGGTCAGCCTGTGGCGCGATGCCTGGCATCGCCTGAAGCGCAACAAGCTCGCGATCTTCGGCCTTTGCGTCATCGTCGTGCTCGCCTTCGCAGCGGTCTTCGGTCCTTACCTGACGCCGTTCGATTTCCTCAGCCAGGATCTCGACGCCCGCAACCAGGCGCCGTCGCTGCTGCATCTCTTCGGCACCGACGATCTCGGCCGCGATGTCTTCAGCCGCGTCGTTTATGGCACTCGCACCGCTTTCCTCGTCGCGGTGGTGGTGACGGCGATCGCGCTTGCGATCGGCACGACACTCGGCGCCATCGCCGGCTTTTTCGGCGACCCCTATGACCGGGTCATCATGTGGCTGACGGACATGACCATGTCCGTGCCGAACCTGCTGCTAGTCGTCGTCATCAACGCCTCGCTGAAGAACCCGATCGCCAAATGGATGGAGGCCCAGTACATGGCGACCCTCAATCCCTTCTATCGCGAAACGATCTGGATCGATTTCTTCCTCGTCTTCGGCTCGATGGCGCTGATCTCATGGCCGCCCTATGCGCGTCTCGTCCGCGCGCAGGTCCTGTCGATCCGCAGCCGGCCTTACATTACCGCCGCCATGGCGCTTGGCCTGCCGAACCGCATCATCATGATGCGCTACGTTGTGCCGAATGCGCTCGGACCGCTGATCGTCTCGGTCAGCGCAGGCCTTGGCACCGCAATGGTGCTAGAAAGCGCCTTCTCCTTCCTCGGCGTGGGCGTCAACCCGCCGACTCCAAGCTGGGGCAACATGATCTCCGACGGCCTGCGTGTCTGGCAGCATTATCCGCATCTTCTGGCGGCACCGGCCTTCGTGCTCGGCCTCGCCTCCGTCGCCTTCTCCTTTTTGGGCGATGGCCTGAACGACGCTCTCAATCCGCGAGGTTCGAAGTGACCGCTCAGAACAAACAAGAACGCCTTCTCGACGTCAAAGGCCTGACCGTCGAAATCGACGGTCGCCGCGGCCCGGCCGTGGTGGTCGATGGCATCGATCTTTATGTCGGTAAGGGCGAAACGCTCGGCGTGGTCGGCGAATCCGGCTGCGGCAAGAGCCTGACAATGCTCTCGCTGATGCGGCTCCTGCCGAACAAGATCAAGGTGACCAAGGGAACTGCCGAGTTTAACGGCCGCGACCTCCAAACCATGTCGAACAGAGAGCTGCGCAAAGTGCGCGGCGGCGATATCGGCTTCGTTTTCCAGGACCCGATGACGTCGCTCAACCCGGTGATGAAGGTCGGCGATCAGCTCTGCGAGCCGCTGATCTATCACCGCAAGATGTCGAAGGCCGATGCCCGCAAGCGCGCTGTCGAACTTTTGCGCCTCGTCGGCATTCCCGGCCCGGAAGAACGGCTGGACGCCTATCCGCACGAACTTTCCGGCGGCATGCGCCAGCGCGTGATGATCGCTATCGGCCTCGCCTGCGATCCGAAGCTCCTGATCGCCGACGAGCCGACCACCGCGCTCGACGTCACCATCCAGGCGCAGATCGTCGATCTGGTGAAGGACCTGCGCAACAAGCTCGGCATGTCGGTCGTCTGGATCACCCATGATCTGGCGCTGATCGCCGGGCTCGCCGACCGCGTCGTGGTGCTTTATGCCGGCACCGTCGTCGAGGATGCCCCCGTCGATGACCTCTACGCCAATCCGAGCCATCCCTATACGCGCGGCCTGCTGGCCTCGATCCCGACCCTGTCGGATGCGCCCGCCGCCCGCCTCAGCTCGATCGGCGGAACGCCGCCCGAACCCGGTCGCCGCCCGGCCGGCTGTCCTTTTGCGCCGCGCTGTCCGCTCGCCATGGATATCTGCCTGCGGGAGGTGCCGAAGCTCGAGCCGATTTCCTCCGAAGGCCGCCACCGCGCCGCCTGTTTCGCCGTCAACACAGCATTGAAGGCCGCATGATGAGTGCCGAACCCCTGCTCCGCGTCGAAAATCTGGTGAAGCACTTTCACGTCAAGCTTGGCGCCTTTGGTGAAAAAGCTGCAACCGTCTATGCGCTGGACGATGTCAGCCTCGATATCCACGAGGGCGAAACCCTGTCGCTGGTCGGCGAATCCGGCTGCGGAAAATCGACGACTGGCTTCACCATCCTCAACCTGCACCGCGCCAGCGGCGGCAAGGTCATCTACAAGGGCCAGGATCTTACCCGGCTCGACGAAAAGCACATGCGGCCTTTCCGCCGCGACCTGCAAATCGTTTTTCAGGACCCCTATTCGACGCTCAACCCGCGCATGACGGTGGGCGAGGCGATCGGCGAACCGATGCTCTTCCACAAGCTCGCCACCAAGGCGGACCTGAAAGACAAGATCACCGCGCTCTTGCAGGATGTCGGCCTGCCGACCCGGTTTGCCTCGCGTTATCCGCACGAACTGTCCGGCGGCCAGCGCCAGCGCGTCGTCATCGCTCGTGCTCTCGCCTGCCAGCCAAAATTCATCGTTTGCGATGAAGCCATATCGGCGCTCGACGTGTCGATCCAGGCGCAGATCATCAACCTACTGCTCGATCTGCAGGAGAAATACCGCCTCACCTATCTGTTCATCGCACACGATCTGGCCGTGGTGCGGCACATCTCCACCCGCGTCGGTGTCATGTATCTCGGCCGTCTGGCGGAGCTGGCACCGCGCGATGCGTTGTTCCAGACCCCACTGCATCCTTACACCAAAGCTCTGCTCTCCGCCGTGCCGGAAACAAACCCGGAGCACGAGCGCAACCGCAAGCGCCAGATCCTGCAGGGCGACGTGCCGAGCCCGCTCGATCCGCCTGCCGGCTGCCGTTTTCACAGCCGTTGCCCGATAGCCATGGATGTCTGTTCCAAGGTCGTGCCAGAATGGAAGGAGGCGCGGCCGAACCATCTCGTTGCCTGTCATGCCGTGAACTCGGGTTTGAGCTGATGGGAATAACGGTCGCGATCATCGCCGACGATCTGACGGGCGCGCTGGATACCGGCACGCCCTTCGTCGCGGCGGGGCTTTCGGTGGCCGTCGCGGTCGATGTCGAAAACATCCCGTCAGCCCTTCGCAGCGCGCCGGATGTGCTGGTGGTCAACACCGCTTCCCGCGCACTTTCTCCGCAACAAGCATCCGCGCGGGTCGGGCTTGCGGCAATCGGCATCGCGATGGCCAAACCCGCTTTCGTTTTCAAGAAGATCGATTCCCGCCTTAAGGGCAATGTCGCGGTCGAAAGCGAGGCTCTGGCGCGCGCCTTCGGCTATCGAAAGCTCGTCGTGGCGCCGGCCATTCCCGATCAGCAGCGGTTTACTCGCGGCGGTGCGGTGACCGGCCGCGGGGTGGAGACGCCCCTGCCGATCCTGCCGTTTTTTGCTGGTCCAGGGGCCGATCTCATTATCGCCGATGCGCAGACGGACGAGGATCTGGACCGGATACTCGCCGATCACGACTGGAGCGATGCCGTGGCGGTCGGCGCACGCGGGCTCGGCCTCGCATTGGCCCGCAAGCTCCGCAGGCCGGGTGCGCGACCGGCGATCTTCCGTCCTTCATCCAAAACACTTTTCGCCATCGGCTCACGCGACCCCATCACGGAAGCCCAGATGGAAGCGCTGACGCAAAGCGGCCGGCTCGCCTCGGTGCTGCATGCGCCGTCCGGTGCGCTGCCGGATCGGCCGGATATCGATCTGCCCGCGCTTCTCCGCTGCACGGGAGACATGACCGAGGACAGCACCGCTGTCGCGAACCGTTTTGGCCGCGCCGCGCATGGCCTGATACAGGCTGCGGCACCGGATACGGTCATCACCGGCGGCGGCGATACTGCCCTTGCATTGCTGCGAATTCTGAAAGCCGGCGTGCTGATCCCCAAGGGCGAGATAGAACCCGGCGTGCCCTGGTGCGAAATCCTGTTGGAAAACGGACGGCAAATCCGGGTTGCAGTGAAGTCTGGGGGCTTCGGCACGCCGCAAACTCTGATAAAAGCAATCGAAACAGCGCCTGAAACCCGTCAGGCCGTGTGATGGAAAAGAATGACAGACCGACTGGCTGAAGGCGCACGGAGAGAGACAGGAGTGACGGCAGGCGCAAAGACCGAGCGTGGCCGAACCGTGAAACTTGTCGATCGCGTCCTCGACCAGTTGCAGGAGCGCATCCGCACCGGCAATTACGCGCCGGACAGCCGCTTGCCGGGCGAACACGAGCTTGCCGCCATGCTCGGCGTTTCCCGCCCCGTCGTGCGCGATGCGTTGAGCCGGTTGCGCGAACAGGGCATGATCTATTCCCGCCAGGGCGCCGGCACTTTCGTCAGCGCCCAGGCGTCGGGCGCTTCCCAGCTTGCCTATTCGCCGGTCAAATCGATTGCCGATATCCAGCGCTGCTACGAATTCCGCCTGACGATCGAACCGGCCGCCGCGTTTTTTGCGGCCCAGCGGCGCGACAAGGCGGCGATCGAGAAGATTGCCGCAGCCCTCGCCGAATTGCGTGAGGCGACGAGCCACCAGTTGCATCGCACCGAGGCGGATTTCAATTTCCACCGCGCCGTGACCGAAGCGGCCAACAATCATTTCTACACGGCGTCGATGGAGGCGCTGAAAGCGCATATCGCCGTCGGCATGCACTTGCACGGCCTGTCGCTGATGGGACCGCGGCCCGGCCTGCAGCAGGTCTATGACGAACACGAGGAGATTTTTCGCGCCGTGGCCGACGGCCGCTCCGAGGAAGCCCGCGACCTGATGCGCCGACATCTCGAAGGATCGCGCGACCGCCTGTTCGAAGGGCGGGTTCTCGACCTCTCGTTCTGAGCGAAAATACTGGCCAAAATACTGGATTGCAATAATCCACTTTCGGGCCTATGTCAGGGACACACTGCAGTGCGCAATCGGGCCTTCTGCACGTAAGCGTTAACGTCACTCAACGCGCATGATCGATCGGGCTTGGCCGGTTTCGGTCTGCGCGGTCATGTCCGGCAGATCGGGGCGTCCAGCCTTAGTACAAGGACTGAAGAATGAACGACCTATCCACCTCCCCTGCCGCCCCACGTATCGAACGCGTCCGCCACGAGTTGAAGCGCCGCTCGCTGACCGTTTCGGCCGTCGAATACGTGACGCCGCAAATGCTGCGGATCACTCTTGTCGGTGATGATCTTGCGGATTTCATCAGTGCCGCACCGGATGACCATGTCAAGATTTTCCTGCCGGCGGCCGAAGGCGAACCGGAGCGTCGGGATTATACGCCGCGCCGCTACAACAACGATGCGAAAACTCTCGTCCTGGATTTCGCGGTCCACGAAGCCGGACCGGCAACCCAGTGGGCGCTGGACGCCAGGCCGGGCACCACGCTCGCGCTCGGCGGTCCACGCGGATCTGCGGTGATTTCCGGTATCAGGCGCTGGATACTGATCGGCGACGAAACGGCCCTGCCGGCAATCGGAAGGCGGATCGAGGAAGCCGAGGCCGGCACCTCGATCGTCAGCATCGCAGCCGTTGCGGGGTCCGAAGAACAGCAGGTTTTTGAAACGCGCGCCGAGCTCGAGACGATCTGGGTTCACCGCCCGCTTTCCCGGGCGACCGACGAATCCGGTCTCATTGCCGCCCTCGAGAAGATCGCACTGGAGCCGGAGACATTCATCTGGGTCGCCGCCGAAGCTTCCGTGGCGCGTGCCGTGCGGGCCTACCTTGTCGAAAAACGGGGATACCCGCTGAGCTGGATCAAGGCCGCCGGCTATTGGGCCAAAGGCAAGGCCGACGCCCATGAGCGGATCGAAGACTGAGACGATACCGACCGCAGGAGGGCTCTGGCGCCCCTCCTGCTCCCCACGATCTTCGGCCACGGCGATTTGACTGAGCTTCGGGCATAGCGAAAGACTGTTGCAACACAACGTGTAAAGGCTCTACAGCAACAGATATGTCGGAAGATCAGGACAATATCGACGCACCGCAGATCGGCCCCATCATCCAGCGTCAGCGCAAGCTGCGCGGGCTGACGCTGACGCAGTTTGCGGAACTCTCGGGCGTTTCGAAATCCATGTTGTCGCTGATCGAACGCGGCCAGGCCAACCCGACTTTCGCCGTGCTATGGGGTATGACACGGGCGCTGAAGATCGAGATCGCCGAACTCCTGGACGACAAGGCCGTGCCGGCGGAAAACGGCTCGATCGAAATCACCTCCGCCTCCCACACGCCGGAAATTCGCAGCGCCGACGGGCTTTGCCGTCTGCGCATCCTCAGCCCGCCGCGGCTTGCCGGCTCGATCGAATGGTATGATGTAGAGATCGACCCATCCGGCATGCTCGACAGCGCCCCGCATGCGCCGGGCGCTTTCGAACATTTCACCGCGCTGACCTCCGGTTTCGAGATCACCAGCGGCAGCGTGACGAAGACACTCGATATCGGCGAGACCGCCCGCTATGCCGCCGACGTGCCGCACCGCATCGTCAACCGATCGAAACAAACGATCCGCGGTCTGATGATCCTGCTCTATCACAAATGATTGCGCGCGCCTGCGGCTAAGGTCCGAAACCAGCAAGATCGGCCTTTTCGGAAATCGGCAGGGACCGTATGGTACCGCCCGGGAGCGAGGGTCCGCAGGGAGCCGCGTTGATTTATCTTGATGCCGAAAGCGGAAGGCGATTTACCGACATGACCGATCATCTCATCGATACGACCATCAATGGCCTGTTTGTCGGCCGCGTCTGGAACCCGGCCGTTTCCGGCCCGAGCCTCGTGACGCTGCGTGACGGCAAGCTGATCGACATCACCTCGCGCGAAGCGCCGACGATGAGTGCGCTGCTGGAACGCGACGATGCCGCCGAGTTCGTGCGCAGCGCCGGCGGCCAGAGCCTCGGCACGCTGGATGAGATCGCTGCCAACAGTATCGGCCAGCCGGACCCGGCAAAACCTTATCTTCTGGCGCCCGCCGACCTGCAGACCGTCAAGGCCTGCGGCGTCACCTTCGCGCAATCGATGATCGAGCGGGTGATCGAGGAAAAAGCGGCCGGCAATCCCGATCGCGCGGCGGCGATCCGCGAGAAGGTCAGCACCATTATCGGCGGCAGCCTCCGCGATCTGAAGGCGGGCTCGCCGCAGGCCGCCAATGTCAAGGAAGCGCTGATCAAGGAAGGCATGTGGTCGCAATATCTGGAGGTCGGTATCGGCCCGGATGCGGAAGTCTTCACCAAGGCGCCGGTCCTTTCCTCGGTCGGCTGGGGCGCCGATGTCGGCCTGCACCCGATCTCCACCTGGAACAATCCGGAGCCGGAAATCGTGCTGGCGGTCAACAGCCGCGGCGAGATCAAGGGCGCGACTTTAGGCAACGACGTCAACCTGCGTGACGTCGAAGGCCGCTCCGCCCTGCTGCTCGGCAAGGCGAAGGATAACAACGCCTCCTGCTCGATCGGCCCGTTCGTGCGCCTGCTCGATCAGACCTATACGCTGGATGACGTCCGCAACGCCCAGCTCGACCTGAAGGTCACCGGCCTCGAAGGTTATGTGCTCAACGGCAAGAGCTCGATGTCGCAGATCAGCCGCGATCCGCTCGATCTCGTCCGCCAGACCTGCGGCAAGCACCATCAATATCCGGACGGTTTCATGCTCTTCCTCGGCACGCTGTTTGCGCCGACCGAAGATCGTGACGTCAAGAACCAGGGCTTTACCCACAAGATCGGCGACGTGGTGGAAATCTCCTCGCCGGCGCTCGGTACGTTGCGCAATACAGTGCGGCTTTCCACCGACTGCCCGGCCTGGGAGTTCGGGATCTCGGCGCTGATGAAGAATTTAGCGGGCCGCGACCTGCTTTGATCAGACGTGGTTGGAAGGGGGGCGGAGCAACCGGTTCCGCTCTTTCTGACTTGCCCATACACGGCTATACCGCGAGAGCGTTGGGGACCAACAGGTATCTGCGTCTAATAAATCGCCGCCCAGTCACAACCCTGTCATAAAAAGCGTCAAAACCTCCAGTCGGATCAATAGCGGAGGCCCTCATGGACTATTTCAGACGCTTCAATTTCCTGTTCGCGACCCCCTCTTTCGACAACGAGGATCTGGAAGGCGCGCGGTACAACCAGATCGTCGCGGAAATAGAGCGCTCCGGTTTCGAAGTGGTCCGCGCCCGGACTCTGGACGATGCCGAAGTGGTGGTGCAGACCGATGCCGCGATCGGCTGCATGATGGTCGACTGGGGCAAGAAAGGCCTTGAAGGCAAGACCTCGCATCTGATCAACCTGATGCGCCGCCGCGGGCTGGATTTTCCGATCCTCCTTTTGATCCGCGGCAAGCGTTTCGAGGACGTTCCTGTCGAGGTGCTGGATTTCATCGACGGATATGTCTTCCTGTCGGAGGAAACACCCGGCTTCATCGCCAAGAACCTGATCAGCCGCTTGAAGCAATATGCCGAGACGCTGAAAACCCCGTTCTTCGGCGCGCTGGTCGATTATGCCGAGGAAGGCAACCAGCTCTGGACCTGCCCCGGTCACAATGGCGGCGTCTTCTACAGCCGCAGCCCGATCGGCCGGGTGTTCATGGAGCATCTGGGCGAAGCGGTGTTCCGCGACGACCTCGACAATTCCGTGCTCGATCTCGGCGACCTCCTGACCCACGAGGGACCGGCGCTTGCCGCGCAGAAGGAAGCGGCAAAAATCTTCGGCGCGGAAAAAACCTATTTCGTCCTGAATGGCACCTCCACCTCCAACAAGGTGGCGCTTTCCGCTCTTGTCACAGATGGCGATCTGGTTCTCTTCGACCGCAACAATCACAAGGCCGCCCATCACGGCGCGCTGATGATCTCCGGCGGCATCCCGATCTACGTGCCGACCGCGCGCAACGCCTATGGCCTGATCGGCCCGATGGATTTCGCGGCGCTGGACGAATATATGCTCCGCGAGCGCATCCGCACCAATCCGCTGGTCAAGGACCCCGAGGCCTGGAAGAAGCCGCGGCCGTTCCGCGTCGCCGTCGTCGAGCAATGCACCTATGACGGCACGATCCACAACGCGGAAATGATCCTCAAAAGCATCGGCCATCTCTGCGACTACATCCTCTTCGACGAGGCATGGGCCGGCTTCATGAAGTTTCACCCGCTTTATGCCGGCCGCTTCGCCATGGGCCTGCAGAACCTCGGGCCGGATTCGCCGGGCATCATCGCCACGCAATCCACGCACAAGCAGCTCGCCAGCTTCTCCCAGGCGTCGCAGATCCACATGAAGGACCGGCACATTACCGGCCAGAAGCGCCGCGTGGAGCATCGCCGCTTCAACGAAAGCTTCATGCAGCACGCCTCGACCTCGCCTTTCTATCCGCTGTTCGCCTCGCTGGATGTCGGCGCGCAGATGATGAAGGGCCGTTCCGGCGAAGTGCTGTGGGACGACACGATCCGCCTCGGCATCGAGCTGCGCAAGAAGATGCGCGCCGTGCGACGGGAATTCGAAGAGAAAGAATCCCGCGTCGAGCGCCGCTGGTTCTTCGAACCCTTCGTGCCGGACCGGGTGTCTATCCCCGACGTTTCCAGCCCCGGTGCCGCGCATGACGTGCCGTGGGAAAGCATCGCCACCGACCAGCTGGCGACCAATCCGGCCTTCTGGCATCTGGCACCGGATGCCGCATGGCACGGTTTCCGCGACATGCATGCCGGTTTCGCCATGACGGACCCCAACAAGCTGACAGTGCTCACCCCAGGCTTCGACCGCCGCACCGGTGCTTATGCCGACCACGGCATTCCGGCGCCGATCGTTGCGCAATACTTGCGCGAAAACCGCATCGTCGCCGAAAAAAACGACCTGAATTCCCTGCTTTTCCTGCTGACGCCGGGCGTCGAGGCGAGCAAGGCGGGCACTTTGATTAGCGGCCTCGTCGCCTTCAAGAAGCTGCATGACGACAATGCGCTCCTGGAAGAGGTGATCCCGGAATTCTATCGCCGCCGGCCGGGCCGTTATGCCGGCGTGCGCCTGCGCGATCTCTGCGCCGACATGCACCGCTTCTTCCGCGAGGCGGATGTCAGCGCGCTGCAGACGAAGCAGTTCTCCGCCGCCCACCTGCCGCCGGCGGCCATGTCGCCGCATGACGCGGCGCGTTGTCTCGTCCGCAACGATGTCGATTATCTGCCGATCGGCGAGATCACCGGCCGGATCGCCACGACGCCGTTCGTCGTTTATCCGCCCGGCATCGCCACCATCGTTCCGGGCGAGCGCCTGACCGAACAGGCGCAGCCGATGATCGATTATCTCAAGATGTTCGAAACCTGCTTCAACACCTTCCCGGGCTTTGAAGTGGAAATCCAGGGCGTCTATCGCGAAACGGATACGTCGGGCCGCGTGCGGCTCTACACCTACGTCGCCGCGGAATAATCGATGTCGGAAACGGAAACGAGCA
The DNA here is from genome assembly GCF_019430945.1 of Neorhizobium populisoli. GTDB lineage: Bacteria > Pseudomonadota > Alphaproteobacteria > Rhizobiales > Rhizobiaceae > Neorhizobium > Neorhizobium populisoli. The sequence continues at coordinate 128,451 of NZ_JAHYCB010000004.1, forward strand.
TGCAGCAGGAAGTGGTCATTCGTCCGTCTCGGGATGCGGATGTGGAGGCGATGCTGGCGATCTATCGCCGGCATATCCGCCGCGGCATCGAGGAGGGCGTCGACGACAGCGATACGCCGGAACCCGACGATCTGCGCGACCGGCGCAAGAACCTGAAAAGCAAGCGCCTGCCCCACATCGTCGCGACAGTGGACGGGAAGGTGGTCGGTTATGCCTATGTGGTTCTATTCCGCAAGCGACCGGCCTATCGCTACACGGTCAAGCATTCGATCTATGTGCATCACGACCATATCGGCAAGGGCATCGGCAGCCGCCTGCTGCGCGGGCTGATCGATGCCTGCGCCGCCGCGGGCTTCCGGCAGATCATCGGTTATATCGATGCCGACAACGCCGCCTCGCTCGCGCTGCACGAGCGTTTCAACTTCGTGCGCGTGGGTCTGCTGCCGGCAGTAGCCTATCGTTACGGCCGCTGGGCGGATAGCGTCATGGTCCAGCGATCACTCGGTCCCGGCCCGACCACACCGCCACCCCCGCCACCGCTTTCGACACGGTAGGCAGGCCAAGGCTGTTCTGAGAACGCCGCGCCAATGGCGCGAAATACTACCCGCTGGCCTGCGGTCTCCGTGGACGAAAAACGTGTGTTACAAGCCCAGCCGGATATGCCCGACGCCATGCTCGGCCGCAGCTTCGATCGCCTCGTCATATCCGGCATCCGCATAACGAATGATTCCGAGCGACGTATCGTTGGTGATCGAATGCGCGAGCCGTTCGGCACCGGCTGCCGTGCCGTCGGCAACGATCGTCACGCCGGCGCTGGTCATGTATCCCGCATAACCGCCACCGCCGGAATGGATGACGACGAGGTCGGCCATCGATGAGCAAAGGGTCATGGCATTGATCAACGGCCAGTCGGCGATCGCGTCAGACCCGTCCTTCATGTTCTCTGTCATTATATTCGGATGCGTCATGGCACCGGCATCGAGATGGTCGCGCGAGAAGGCGACCGGGCCTTTCAGCTCGCCCTTCGCCACCAATTCGTTGACCGCCAGCGCCAGTTTCGTGCGCTCGCCATGGCCGAGCCAGGCGATTCGGGCCGGCAGGCCTTCGAAGGGCACGTTTTCCCGCGCCAGCCGGATCCAGTTGGTGACGATGAAATTGCCCGGGAAAAGCTCAAGCACAAGATCGTCGATGCGGGCGATATCGCTTTCCTCACCCGACAGCGCCATCCAGCGGAACGGGCCGATCGCGCGGGCGAACAGCGGCCGCAAATAGGCTTCGGTGAAGATGGGAATATCGAAAGCGTTGTCGACACCGCCCTCTCTCGCCTGGGTGCGGATCAGGTTGCCGTTGTCGAAGACCTCGGCTCCCTTTTCCTGCAAGGTCAGCATGGCGCGGACATGATCGGCGATCGAGGCACGGCTCGCCGCCATCAGCTGGCCCTGGCCTTCCTTGCGCAGCCGACGCACTTCCTCAAGGCTCATGCCCTTCGGCACATAACCGTAAACGAGGTCATGCGCCGAGGTCTGGTCGGAAACCACATCCGGCACGATGCCGCGCTTGACGATCTGCGGATAGATATCTGCGGCATTGCCGACGAGGCCGATCGAGACGGCGCGTTTTTCCTTCACCGCCGCATCGATCATGGCAAGCGCCGTATCGAGGTCAGGCGCCACTTCATCGAGGAAACCGATCGACTTGCGTTTGGCAACCCGTTCCGGATCGATATCGACCACAAGGATCGCGGCGCCGGCCATGCGGCCGGCGAGCGGCTGCGCACCACCCATGCCGCCAAGGCCCGCGGTCAGCACGAATCGGCCGGCCAGCGTGCCGCCAAACCGCTTTTCGGCGATCCGCATGAAGATTTCATAGGTGCCCTGAATGACGCCCTGGCTGCCGATATATTGCCAGGCGCCGGCAGTGAGCCCACCCCAGCAGATCAGCCCCTTTTCCTGAAGTTCATAAAAGTATTCGGCCTTGGCCCACTGCCCGACGATATTGCAGTTCGCCATGATCACCAGCGGCGCCTTGTCATGGGTCTTGAGCAGGCCCACCGGTTTGCCGGACTGAATGATCAGCGTCTGATCCTCGTCCATCTCCTTCAGCGCCTTGACGATCGCCGCATGCGCCGGCCAGTTGCGGGCCGCCTTGCCGAGGGCAGCGTAGACGATGAGATTGTCCGGGTCTTCACCGACGGAGAGGACGTTTTCGAGGAGGCGTAGCAAGGCCTCCTGCCGCCAGCCCTTGGCGCGCAGCTCAGGCCCGCCGGGAATCGGGAAATTCGGGTGACGCGGGTTTGGCTTGGGCATGATTGTGTCTCCTCGGAGTCGTGAGGGGGTGAGCCTCATTCTTTCAAGCGGATTGGCGATCGTGTGAGGGTGCAGCGATCTTAAACCCTCCCCCTTGTGGGGAGGGTGGCCGGCAGGCGGGAGGGGTCTTTCTTCTAAAGTGAAGTCCCCTCCCCAACCCCTCCCCACAAGGGGGAGGGGCTTAACCTGCGGCACCGTCTCACATCACTCAAGCCAGCGCATAATCCGCGATACTAATCCCCAGAGCCTTCTCGCAGATCGGATAGACCGACGGGTCCTTCACACTCGATGCCAGCGGGATCAGCGTCTTCGGCACATGCAGCAGAAACACTTGCATACCTACCTTCAGCTGACCGACGCTCATCGGCTCGCCTTCCGGCGACAGCGTCGCGATAATGTCCGGGAAAGTGGCAAGACGATTGCCGCCGGCATCGTCCACCGCCATGTATTCGTTCATCACATGCATGGTCAGAGCCTTGTCGCCCGAGCCGAGCGTCAGCGTGCCGACATCGAAGGCCTCGTTGGTGTAGACGACCGATTTCGCCGTCACTTCCGCTTCGGTCAGGATAGTCCCGCCCGTCGTCTTGACGATCGCATCGATGATCGCATGGCCGCCTTTCGCGTCTGCCGCGATGATCGCCTCGCCTAATGTCAGCGCCAGGCTGATACCACCGAGCGCGGCATTGTCGCGGACATAAGAGGCCCGCAGCGGATTGCGGCAGGAGGCGATGAAGCCGCCGGACATATCGGAGGCGGTGCGCAGCACCGGCGAGACTTTTGCCGTGGCGCCGCGGATGACGAGCTCGATATAACGATTTTCGGCGCGATTGCCGCCGACAGCGGTCTGGATCATCTGTTCGGGCGAATTCGCCATGCCGATCGAGCCCATGTCGCCGGTCGGATGGGCGCGCACGTCACCCACCGCATCCAGAACCTTGGTGCCGAGAATGGCCGACGGCAGCCAGCCGTTCAGCGTCGAGGATTTTCCATTCTGGCCGATCATCAGCGCCGAGACCTGTTCGCCAAGCGCGTCTTCCAGAAGCTGCACGGCCTTGACGTAATCAATGCCCTGCATTTCCCAATTGGTCGTGGAAGCCGGTGCGCCGATCGCCGCAGCCGTCGCAACCCATTCGTCGTCGTCCAGTTCGTCGATGGTGATCAGTTCCGGCTTGCCGATGCTGACCGCTGCATAACCGAGCATCCGGCCATGATCGGCCCAGCCGCCACCGCCCGCCGCATAAACGGAGCCGCCGCGCACTGCCGCCTCGACATCCTTTTCCGTCAGAATCCGACCCATGCCCTTGCTCCTTTATTGCTTATCCAGCTTTAAGACCGTTTCGTAGAGGACCGCCGCACCGAGCGCGATAGCGTCGTTTTCCGCCCATTCCTCCGCCGTGTGGCTGCGCCCTTCACGGCAGGCAATAAAGACCATGGCGGCGGGCGCGACACGACTGATATAAGCCGCATCGTGTCCGGCACCGGAGACCATGCGTCGGCTCGTGGAACCGAGGCCGGCCGTGCTTTCTTCCAGAAGCGCCACAACTTGGTCCGACATCAGCGAAGGCGGATTGTTGGAAATGCGCCGCGGCTCGGCGATATCAACACCGCTCTTCGATGCTACGTCCACGCAAAGCGCAGCCACCGCATCAGCGAAAGTTTCCATCACGGCGGGATCGATGGCGCGCGCATCGATCAGCATCCGCACACGCGACGGCACGACATTGGCGGCATTCGGCTCCATGGAAAACTCGCCGACCGTCGCCGCAAAATGGCTCGGGCCGCGCGACAGTTCCGTTGCGATCCGCTCGATGCCGAGCACGACATGCGAGGCGGCGCTCAGCGCATCGAGGCGCGAACCCATCGGCGTCGTGCCGGCATGGTCCGCCCTGCCCTCGACGAGGATTTCTATGCGGGTAATGCCGGAGATGGCCGTCACCACGCCGATATCGATTTTTTCCGCTTCGAGCACCGGCCCCTGCTCGATATGCAGTTCGAGAAACGCCTTGATATCGTCGCGGCTGCCGATGAAAGACGGATTGCCGCCAACGGCGCTGATGCCCTCGGCCAGCGTCACGCCATCCACCTGCCGCTCCAGCCATTCGGGCGGGCGCAGGCCCAGCATGCCGCGACTGCCGATGCAGGAAACGCCGAAGATCGAGACCTCTTCGGCGAGGAAATCAACAATTTCCAGATCGTGTTCGAGTTCGATACCTGCGTCATTCAGCGAGCGCGCCACTTCCAGCGCGGTGATGACGCCGGCAATGCCGTCGAAACGACCGCCATTCGGCACGGTATCGGAATGGGAACCAAGCATGAGCGTGCCCTTGCTCTCCCTACCTTTGCGAAAGCCGATGAGATTGCCGGCCGCGTCGATGCGCGTTTCCAACCCCGCATCCTTGAAACGGCGGGTGAGATATTCCCGACCTTTCAGGAACATCGGCGTGAAGGCGCGGCGCGTCCAGGGCTTGTCCGGCTCGGTAATGCCGGCCAGCGCATCGATATCTTCCGCGATGCGGTCTGCCTTGACGGGGAGATTGCGGCTCATGCGGCCATCCCTTGCAGCGAAAGGCTCGGCAGCGGCCGGACGAATTTGCCGTTGCCCGGCTCCGCCAGAACCTTCGATCCGTCATAGGCCAACCGGCCGCGCAGATAGGTCGCGGCGACCTTGTAAGGCAACGTCATGCCGTCATAGGGCGACCAGCCGACGACGTTGTTGCCGGTCTTCGACGCGTCGAACACATGCTCTTCCGGCGTCAGCACGGCGATATCCGCGTGTTTGCCGATTTCCAGAGCGCCCTTGATATGGTCGATGCGGAAGTGTTTCGCGGGATTGAGCGCCATCAGCCTCGCGGCCCAGGTGAGCGAGACGCCGCGCTCCAGCGCGCCCTTGACGAACAGCGGCACCATAGCTTCCAGCCCCGGCAAGCCGGAGGCGTTGGCCAGCATGTCCGGATTGGTCTTGCGATCCAGTGACCAGCTGACATGGTCGGTAGAAAGCAGCGTCACATTGCCGGCGGCGACATGCCGCCAGAGCTTTTCCACCTCGGCGCGGGGGCGGATCGGCGGATTGCATTTCGACTTGCCGCCGAGACGCTTGGCGTCCGTTTCGCTGTCGATCGTCAGATAATGGATCAGGCATTCGACGGTGGCGCGGTGACCCTGCGCGCGATAACCGGCGGCGATCTCGTAACCGCGGCCGAGTGAGCAATGCACCACATGCGCCGGGCAGCCGGTGGCGGCACCGATCTCGTAGATTTCGTTCATGGCGAGCAGTTCGGTCAGCGGCGGACGCGACATTTCATGGGCGCGGTAATCGGTAATGCCGGACGCCTTCACCTTTTCCATCGCCCAGCGGACATATTCGTCGTTTTCATTATGCACGCCGGCCGTCAGCCCGGTCGGCGCGATCGCCGCGAAACACTCCGCCATCAGCGGCGCGAAAATGCGCGGAAAACGCTTCGGGTCCGTGCCGAAGGTCGAGAACTTGAAGGCGGCGACACCGGCCTCGACCTGTTCGAGAATGCGCTTCGACCCCTCTTCCGGATCGACCGTGCCGTAAAGCGCGAAATCGACCCGCGCCTGCTCCCCCGCATGAGCCGCCTTGCTGCGCACGGCTTCCGCCGAGCAGACGAGATTGCCCTCGTCATAGGGCATGTCGACGATCGTCGTGACGCCGCCCGCAGCAGCCGTGCAGGTCGACCAGATGAAATCCTCCTGGTTCTTCTGGGAAAGCGAATGCACCTGCGCGTCGATCGCGCCCGGCAGGATCAGCGACTTGCCGAGATCGTGGCGCTCTCTGGCGGCCGGCGCTACGCCCTGACCGACATCCGCCACCAGCCCGTCGCGCACCGCGACATAACCGCCGGGCACGATGCGGTCCGGCAGGACAAGCGTTCCTTTCAGCACAAGATCAAAATCCGACATGGATCATTCCTCCCTGATTGAACGCTTTATTTGGTTCTATGTATCCGGTTATCCGGCCCCGATGAAACCCACGATAGGAGAATTTACAGAGGCGAGGGATATCCCATATCATGAACGAATTATACCAGCCTGCGAGGCTGACAAGTTCTCTGTTGAAAGTTTGGGCAATGGACGTCGCCACTCTTCTGATTGCGCATTACGTGTTGTCGCTCGGCAGTGTCCGCGAGGCGTCGCGCGCGCTGGAGCGACCGGTCGCCAGCGTTTCGGCCGCCCTTTCCCGCTTGCAATCGCATATCGCCACGCCGCTGACGACCACTGTCGGCAACCGCATTTTGACGACGCTGGAAGGCCGGCGCCTTGGCCGCGATCTCTCCCGCGCCGCCGATCTCATCCTTGAAATTGCCTCGCTTTCGAAGACCGAAGAGCCATCGGTCGAGCGCCATGCGGCCCGCATCTCCGTCTCATTACTGGCACTGTCGCGCTTCATCGTCATGGCCCGCACCGGCAGCATTCGCAGTGCCGCAATCGAAATCGGCATCGGCCAACCGCAGCTCACCCGACAGCTCAAAAGCCTGGAAAAGGATCTCGGGTTGACGCTTCTCGTCCGTACCGCGGCGGGCGCGGCGCCGACACCGGAAGGTAAGCAACTCCTGACGCTGAGCGAAGATCTCGAAACCATCTGGCTGAGGATTTCCGACCGTGCCGGAGACCGTTTCCGCCGTGCCAGCATGATGACCAATCTCGGCTCGGTCACGCCGCTTGGTCGCGAAAGCCGTATCGCCCGCATCCTCGCCCTCTTAGCCGCAGAATGGCCTCGCCGCCAGCCGCGCAATCCTCTGTTCATCTCCAGCACCAATGCCGAGGAACTTCTCTCCGGCCTCAACAGCCGGCTCTACGATATCGTACTTCTCGACACTGTGGAGGTTCCGGCGGGTGTCGATCACCGCGTCGTCTCCCGCTCCGGTCTGGCGCTGGTCGGCCCCGCCGATCTGCTGGTCGAGCCGCATGACCTGCGCCGCTTGCTGCTCGGCACGCCGATCGCGTTGCCCAGCCTGAAAAGCGGTCTTCGCCAGAAATTCGTGACGCTGATCGAGGATATCTTGAAGCCCGAGGAACGGGCGCGGCTGTCCTTCATCGAGATCGACTCCATCCCCGTCATCGCCAACCTCGTCATCGAACACGGGCATCTGGCGCTATTGCCACAATGGGCCATATCGGGTCTGGACGACAAGATGGCGGCCATTCCGTTGCCACAGACCTATGACATGCAGCTGTCACTTGCCTGGAAACGCGGCGCGAGCAGCGAAAACGTCGCCGGTCTCGTGCAGCGCATCCTTGCCGATGGCGGGCTGATGGACGCCTGATGATATTTTAGGCTGACCGAACGGAAGCAGCGTTATAAGGCATCCTGTGTTCGGAATTTGGGATATGTCCGAACCCGGCGTTTTCTGTAGCCTTTCGATCAGCATTCGGATTTTCTAAGGCACGACCGGAAAGGCGAATGGGAATGCTTGGAAGCCGCAAGCACGCAGCATAGCGTGCGGCGCCTTGTACTTAAGCACAGAGGGGTTGGACCATGTTTCGCAATACACTCGCACTCATTCTCACTGCAACGGCGATAGGCGTAGCCGCGCCGGCACTCGCGCAGGACAAGACGCCGCTGAAGTCGGCGATCGATGCCACCTTCGCGCCGCATGCCATGCCGAAGGTCTCGGGCGGCCTCGAAGGTTTCAACATCGACGTCGTCGATGAAATCTCCAAGCGCATCGGCCGCAAGATCGATGTCGAAGGCACCCAGTTCGCCGGCCTCATCCCGGCCATGCAGGCGGGCACCTACGACTTCCTGACCGCCGTCGTGACCATCACGCCGGAACGTGCCCAGCAGATGTTGTTCATGGAAGGTTTCGTCGATGCCGACTATCGCTTCCTGACACTGAAGGACCAGCCCGACATCACCAAGCTCGAAGACCTGAAGGGCAAGGTAATCGCCGTGCAGAAGGGCTCGATCTACGAAAAGTGGGTGGCCGACAATGCCGAGAAATACGGCTGGACGTTCCAGTCCTTCGCCACCAGCACGGATGCCGTCCAGGCCGTCATGGCCGGTCGCGCCTATACCAACGTTTCGGCCTCGACGGTCGTCGCCTGGGTGGTCAAGAACAATCCGCGCCTCAAGAACTCCTTCCTCTACGAGACCGGCCTCACCTGGTCCATGCCGACCCGCAACGACCGCGTCGAGCTGCGCAATACGCTCGAAAACGCGCTGGAATGCATGAAGAAGGACGGCACGCTGACCAAGCTCTACGTCAAGTGGTTCGAGGTCGAGCCGAAGCCGGGTTCGTCCACCACGACGATCTTCCCGGGTTACGGCGCGCCGGGCGTGCAAGGTTATGACGCCACCCCGCATGAGCCGAAATGCTGATGAGCTCGTCTCCCGTCGCTTCGCAGGGCTTCCTTCTGGAGGCCCTGCAGATCCGCAAGACCTTCGGCCAGACGGAAGTCCTGAAAGGCGTCGACCTGCAGGTGAAAGCCGGCGAACTGGTCTTCCTGATCGGCCCGTCCGGCTCCGGCAAAAGCACGCTGTTGCGCTGCTGCAATCGGCTTGAAGAGCCGACCGGCGGCACGCTGAAGCTCAACGGCACAGATCTTCTTGCCCGCTCCACCGACATCAACGAGATGCGCCGCAAGATCGGCATGGTGTTCCAGAGCTTCAACCTCTATCCGCATCTCACCGTGATAGGCAATGTCACGCTTGCCTTACGCAAAGTGATGAAGATGCCGAAGGCTGAGGCGGACGCCCGCGCCATCGAGAACCTGAAACTGGTCGGCATGGCGGAAAAGGCTTTGTCCTATCCGTCGCAGCTTTCCGGCGGCCAGCAGCAGCGCGTCGGCATCGCCCGGTCGCTGGCGCTCAATCCGATGATGATCCTGATGGACGAGCCGACATCGGCACTCGATCCGGAACTGGTCGACAGCGTGCTCGAAGTCATCAAGTCGCTGCGCGACCGCGGCATGACCATGGTGATTGCCAGCCACGAGATGAACTTTGCCCGCAATGCCGCCGACCGCGTGGTTTTCCTCGAAAACGGCCTCGTGGTGGAATCCGGCACCGCCGAGCAGATTTTTACGAATGCGCAACACGAGCGCACCCGGCAGTTCCTGCGGCAAGTCCGGCATTAGGACGGCCCAATGGAAACCTGGAACCGCTTCGTTTTCACCTTCTTCAATGCCGATATCGCCTGGCGCTACTGGCCGACCATCGTCGAGGGCCTTTGGGTGACGATCGCCGCCGGCCTGCTGGTCGTCGTGACCGGAGTTACGTGCGGCATGCTGCTGGCATCGCTGCGGACGCTCGGCATCCGGGCACTCAATATCCCGATCATCCTCTTCGTCGATATTTTCCGAGCGCTACCGCCGCTCGCCATCATCCTGGTGATCTTCTTCGGCCTGCCGAATGTCGGTATCGTATTGCCGAGCCTCGTGGTCCTGTGGACCTCGCTCGGCGCGGTGCTAGCCGCCTTTTCCGAGGAGGTCTTCTGGGCCGGCATCACATCGGTGCCGCCCGGCCAGTGGATGGCGTCACGCTCCACCGGCATGACATTCGGCCAGACGCTGTTTCACGTCATCCTGCCGCAGGCGGTGAAACTCGCCATTCCGCCGCTCACCAACCGGACGATCTCGATCACCAAGAACCTGGCGCTCGGCAGCGCGATCGGCGTCAACGAAATCCTCGGCCAGGCGAATTCGGCGCTCTCCATGTCGTCCAACGCCACGCCACTCACCATGGGCGCCTTCCTCTATGTTCTGGTCTTTGCGCCGCTGATCCTGGCCTCGCGGATGCTGGAACGGCGTTATCAGTGGGGAGGCCACTGACATGGATATGCTGATCCAGGAATTCTTCAATTTCCAGGTCATGGCCCGCGTCTGGCCGATGATCCTCGCGGGTCTCATCCAGACCGCCCTGCTCTGCGCCGTGCTGATCCCGATCGGCATTGCCGGCGGCATCGGCACCATGCTGCTCGCCACCTCCAGCCATCGCGCGCTGCGCTGGCCAACGATATTGGCGATCGATTTCTTCCGCTCGTTCCCGCCGCTGGTGCTGATCATCTTCGTTTATGCCGGCATCCCGTTCCTCGGGTTGCAGGTGCCGGCACTCGCCGCCATCAGCGTCGCCTTCTTCCTGAATGCATCGGCCTATTTCGGCGAGATTTTTCGCGCCGGCATGAAGAGCGTGCCGAAGGGACAGGTGGAGGCGGCGCGCTCGACCGGCATGACGGCCGGTCAGACCTTTCTCTACGTGACGTTCCCGCAGGCGGTGCGCAATGTGCTGCCGGACCTGTTGTCGAACACGATCGAATTGGTGAAGCTGACGACGCTGGCCAGCGTGGTCTCGGTGCCCGAACTACTGCATTCCGCCGATCTGGCCCGGTCGCTCACCTACAATTCCTCCCCGCTCATTTTGGCGGCAGGGATTTATCTCCTGGTGTTGTGGCCGCTGGTGCGGATCATCAGCCGGCTGGAGCATCGGTTGCGGTAACGCATGCCGATCCTCCACGCGCGGTATCCCGCCGTGGTCATGTCAAAGATCGGAGAGCCCACACGAATGCGGAACCTCAAGTAGTTTAATAATGGTGGCTCCGCATTCGCGTGGCCTTCGGCGTCTTTTCGGGACTTCCGGTCCCTACAGGTGATTGCCTCGCCTTCTCTGCACGCAGGATCGCTCCTGCGCTTGCACGGCTCAAACCGAACCCGACCTGGCGGCCAGGGGATGCTTGATAGGAACGTCAACGTTTCCGCAGTCGCTCCATGGCTTTCACCTCTTCCACCCTCCCCGCACGTTACGATTCCGATGAAAGCGCCGGCCTCCGCCTGCCCGCGAACGTCTCGCGAAACACTCCGGCAACGGAAGCGAGGGGGATTGTAGGCATGGGTGATGAGGGCGAGGATAAGCGGCAGGTTAAGTGGTTGAAGATGCTTGGGCGACGGCTCTGGTTATCCCCGGTCGCGCAGGGAGGATGGTCAAATTGGCCGGAGTACCCCGCCAGACCCCCCTCTGCCCTGCCGGGCATCCCCCCCACAAGGAGGGAGATTGACTCGCGGGACGACCTTTCGCCTGTAGCTATCGCTTACCGCGCAGCGATCAAAGGCACGGCCTCGTTGGTACGCAGGTATCGAGTTGGCGGTATAACTGGCAACGGCCATTGTTTGGAGAAGCAGGTGCGCCCAGCCAATCTCCCCACCTGTGGGGGAGATGCCCGGCAGGGCAGAGGGGGGTATCACGCGACACGCGCTTTCATAGCGGTGAACAAGTGTACCACTACCGTCATCGAAGCACCTGCTCCAGTGCGGCGCCGACGGCCGCCTGTGTCGGATCGATCACCGGAATGCCAAGCGCTTCCTCCAACCGCGCGCGATGCGCCGGAAAGCCTGAGCAACCGAAGATCACCACGTCCGCACCCTTGGCCTGCAACGTGCGGCCGGCTTCAACGAGCCCGGTGAACAGCGCGTCGTCACCCTCCCCTTCCCGCTTCAGCACCGTTTCGCCAGCCCGCCGATGTTCAACACCAAGCCAACGGAGATTGCGCATATGCCGCGCAATCGAAGCCTCCGACAGCGCGATGACGCCGAAGCGATCCGCCATGCCGATGGCCAAGAGAACCGCCGCATCCTGAATGCCGATCACCGGTGCTTTGGTAAGGGTTCGCGCATGCTGAAGGCCGGGCTGAGCGTAGCAGGCGATGACAACCGCCGCTGCTTCCGGCCGGTTTTTCACCGCCTCGCCGATCTGCAGGCCGCAACGGAGGATATCCTCTTCCGTCATGATGAATTCCGGCCCATCGGCAATACTGAAACATTCGATCTCGGGTCCGCCCGGAATGCGTAACCGATCCAGCCCCCTGTCGATCGCCGCCGTCATCGGCACCGACGAGCTTGGGTTGAGGACAAGAATGAGGGGAGAAACCATGCGAGCCACCTCTGGGAAGACCGGATGGCCATTACGATAACCGACGAGCGGGTCTTCGAGCATATCCCAGAAACGGAACGCCCGCCGCGACGGTTGTCGCAGCGGGCGGTAAGAGAGCGGTCGTGAGCAGCGATTAGCGGCGCTGGTTATAGACGTCGACGCAGACGGCGCCGAGCAGGACGAGGCCCTTGATGACCTGCTGCAGGTCGATACCGATGCCGAGGATCGACATGCCGTTGTTCATCACGCCCATCAGGAACGCGCCGATGACGGCACCCGTCACCTTGCCGACACCGCCATAGGCGGACGCCCCGCCGATGAAGCAGGCCGCGATGACGTCGAGCTCGAAGCCGGTACCGGCCTTCGGCGTCGCGCTATTCAAACGCGCGGCGACCACGAGGCCGGCAAGGCCTGCAAGCACGCCCATGTTGACGAAGGTCCAGAAGACCAGCCGCTGGGTCTTGATGCCGGAAAGCTCGGCTGCCTTGGCATTGCCGCCGACGGCATAGATCTGACGGCCGATCACCGTGCGGTTGGTGAAGAAGGCATAGGCCGCGATCAGCACGCCCATGATGATCAGCACGTTCGGCATGCCGCGATACGACGAGATCAGGTAGGCGATATAGGCGATGATGCCGAACACCACCACATTCTTGCCGATGAAAAGAGCCAGAGGCTCGGTCTCGACACCATGCGACAGATGGCGCACGCGGCTCTGGAAGCTCTGCCAGACAAGGAAAACCGCTAGCAGGATGCCGATGATGAAGGACGTGACGTAGAAGCTGCCTTCAGACGAGATGAGTTCCGGGATGAAGCCGGAGGACAGTTTCTGGAAGCTCGGATCGAACGGGCCGATCGCCTGGCTGCCGAGAACCGTGATCATCAGGCCGCGAAAGACGAGCATGCCCGCCAGCGTGACGATGAACGACGGTATCTTGAGATAGGCAATGAAATAGCCCTGTGCCGCACCGATTATCCCGCCGAGGATAAGGCAGAGAAGGGCCGCGACGCCAAAATCGATGTGATACGGCACCATCAGCACCGCCCCGACGCCGCCGATGAATCCGGCGACCGAGCCGACCGACAGGTCGATATGGCCGGTGACGATGATCATCAGCATGCCGAGCGCCATGATGACGACATAGCTGTTCTGCAGGATGATGTTGGTGAGGTTCAGCGGCCTGAGGATCACGCCATTGGTCAGGTAGGCGAAGATCAGGACGATCGCGAGCAGCGATATCAACATACCGTATTCGCGAAGGTTGTCCTTCCAGAAGCCGGTTCCGCGCTGCTGCGGAGCAGCCGTGGTATTCGACGGGTTGCTCATTGTTCCCTCACTTTGCGGCGCATGATGGCGCGCATGATATTTTCCTGCGTGGCCTGTTCGCCGGCAACTTCGCCGACGAATTCGCCTTCGTGCATCACCATGATCCGGTCGCAGATGCCGATCAGTTCCGGCATTTCCGACGAGATGACCACGACAGCCTTTCCGGCATCCGCAAGTTCGTTGATGATCGTGTAGATTTCATATTTCGCACCGACGTCGATACCGCGGGTCGGCTCGTCGAGGATCAGCACTTCGGGGCCGGTGAACAGCCATTTGGACAGCACCACCTTCTGCTGGTTGCCGCCCGAAAGCTTGCCGGTTTCCTGGTAGACGTTGTGGCTGCGGATACGCATGCGGCCGCGGAATTCCTGCGCCACCTTCATCTCGGCGATATCGTCGATGACGCCGCGCTTGGACACCCCGCCGAGATGGGCGAGCGAGATGTTCTTGCGGATGTCTTCGGCAAGCACGAGGCCGAGCTGCTTGCGGTCTTCGGTGACATAGGCGAGCCCCGCCTTGATCGCCTTGTGGACGTCCGAAAGATCGAGTTCCTTGCCGTGCAGCTTGGCGGTGCCGGTGATATGGCGACCCCAGGAGCGGCCGAACAGGCTCATGGCAAATTCGGTGCGGCCAGCGCCCATCAGGCCGGAAATACCGACGATTTCGCCGGCCCTGACCTTCATGGAGACGTTCTTGACCACCTGGCGCTCCGAATGGAGCGGGTGGAAGGCCGACCAGTTCTCGACTTCGAAGACCACGTCGCCGATCTTCGGCTCGCGCTTCGGGTAACGGCTTTCGAGATCGCGATCGACCATGCGGCGGACGATCTCGTCCTCGTCGACCGGGCCCGCATGGCAATCCATCGTGCCGACAGTGCGGCCGTCGCGCAGAACCGTGATGCGGTCGGCGATTTCGGTGATCTCGTTCAGCTTGTGGCTGATCATGATCGAGGTGATGCCGCGGCGGCGGAATTCCTTCAGAAGCTCCAGAAGTGCCGCGCTGTCCGTTTCGTTCAGCGATGCGGTCGGCTCGTCGAGGATCAGCAGGCGCACGTCCTTCGACAGCGCCTTCGCGATTTCCACCATCTGCTGCTTGCCGACGCCGATATTGGTGATCAGCATTTCGGGCGCTTCGGTGAGGCCCACCTTCTCGAGCAGAGCCTTGGTGCGCCGGCGGCGCTCGTCGCGGTCGATGATGCCGAATTTCGACGGCGCGCTGTGCAAAAAGATATTCTCGGCGATCGACATCAGCGGGATGAGCGCGAGCTCCTGATGGATGATGATGATGCCGAGCTTTTCGGAATCGTTGATGTCGCGGAACTGCCGCTCCTCACCGTCGAAAAGGATCGAGCCCTCATAGGATCCGTGCGGGTAGACGCCCGACAGGACCTTCATCAGAGTCGATTTGCCGGCACCGTTTTCGCCGACAAGCGCGTGGATCTCGCCTTCCTGCACCGCGAAACTGACGTCGGAAAGCGCCTTCACGGCGCCGAAACTCTTCGAAATCCCCCGCATTTCCAGAATCGGCGGCTTTTCTACCGGCGGGATCGGATGCGGGACGGTATTCGTTGAGGGATCAAGCATGACAGCTCCCAGATAACCAAAACGGCGCGGCGGTCTTTGCCGCCGCGCACGCCAACAATTTAAACGACCTTACTTGACCTGGGCTTCCTTGTAGTAGCCGCCGTCGACCAGAATCTGCTTCCAGTTCGACTTGTCAACCACCACCGGCTTCAGCAGGTAGGACGGAACGACCTTCTTTCCGTTGTCATAGGTCTTGGTGTCGTTGACGGTCGGCTCTTTGCCGCTCATCGCAGCATCAACCATGTCGACGGTGACCTTGGCAAGATCGCGGGTGTCCTTGAAGATGGTCGAATACTGCTCGCCGGCAATGATCGACTTGACCGACGGGACTTCAGCATCCTGGCCGGTGACGATCGGCATCGGCTGGCCGCCAGAACCGTAACCGACGCCCTTGACCGACGAGAGAATGCCGATCGAGATACCGTCATAAGGAGACAGGACGCCGTTCAGCTTCTTGTCGGAATAGGTCGAGGACAGGATCGCGTCCATGCGGGCCTGGGCGGTTGCCGGGTCCCAACGCAGGGTGGCGACCTTGTCCATGCCGACCTGGCCCGAACCGACCTTCAACGTGCCCTTGTCGATCAGCGGCTGCAGAACGCTCATCGCGCCGTTGTAGAAGAAGAAGGCGTTGTTGTCGTCCGGCGAACCGCCGAAGAGTTCGATGTTGAACGGACCCTTTTCGGTGTCGGCCTTGAGGCCCTTCACCAGCGAGGTTGCCTGCTGAACGCCGACCTGGAAGTTGTCGAAGGTCGCGTAGTAGCTGACATTCGGCGTGTCGCGGATCAGGCGGTCATAAGCGATGACCTTGATCTTCTGGTCGGCAGCCTGCTGCAGGACGTTGGAGAGCGTCGTGCCGTCGATCGACGCGATGACCAGAACCTTGGCGCCCTTGGTGACCATGTTCTCGATCTGCGACACCTGGTTCGGAATGTCGTCTTCCGCATACTGAAGGTCGACGGAATAACCGCGTTCCTTCAGGATCTTGACCATGTTGTCGCCGTCGGCGATCCAGCGGGCCGAGGACTTGGTCGGCATGGCAACGCCGACGAGGCCCTTGTCGGCGGCGGACGCAGCCGAGCCCATGGCCAGGCCCATCAACATCGTTGCGGTGGCGAGATATTTGAACATTCGCATGGATTGCTCCTCCTTTGCGGCGGCTCCCATCGAGCCCCCGGATTCAGTGTCGTGAGCGGCCTCCCGCCGCCCTGGGGTGATCGGAGACCGGTCGGCAAGCCGACCGGTCCTTGGATCAATGGTTGTCGCGCGGCAGACCTTCGGTCTGCGCGATACGCTGGTACTTGATGGCCGGTTCGAGAACCGCGCCGGTTTCCATCTGGCCGACGATGCCGCGCTGGATTTCCTGCCAGGGCGTCTGGTGCTTTGGATACTTGAAGCCGCCTTCCGCCTCGAGTGCCGTACGGCGCGTGGCGATTTCTTCGTCGGAGATCAGGATGTTGGCTTCACCGCGGCCGAGGTCGATACGCACCCGGTCGCCGGTCTTGAGGATCGCGAGACCACCGCCGGCAGCGGCTTCCGGCGAAGCGTTGAGGATCGACGGGCTACCGGACGTGCCGGACTGACGACCGTCGCCGATGCAGGCGAGCGACGAAATCCCGCGCTTCAGAAGGTAGTCCGGCGCACGCATGTTGACGACTTCGGCCGCACCCGGATAACCGATCGGGCCGGCGCCGCGCATGAACAGAACCGTGTGCTCGTCGATGGCGAGCGACGGATCGTCGATGCGGTGGTGGTAATCTTCCGGACCGTCGAACACGACCGCCTTGCCTTCGAAGGCTTCCGGATCGCTCGGGTTGGAGAGATAACGCTCGCGGAATTCCGGCGAGATGACGCTGGTCTTCATGATCGCCGAGGAGAACAGGTTGCCGCGCAGCACGCGGAACCCGGCGCGCGGCTTCAGCGGCTCGTCATAACGCTTGATGACCTTGTCATCCTCGATGATCGCGCCGCGGCAGTTCTCGCCGATCGTCTTGCCGTTGACGGTGAGCGCATCCTCGTTGATCAACCCTTGCGTCATCAGCTGGTTGACGACCGCCGGCACGCCGCCGGCATGATAATAATCTTCACCGAGATATTCGCCGGCCGGCTGCAGGTTGACGAGAAGCGGCACTTCTTCGCCATAGGTCTGCCAGTCGTCGACCGTCAGCTCGACACCGATATGACGGGCGAGCGCGTTCAGGTGGATCGGCGCATTGGTCGAGCCGCCGATCGCCGAATTGACGCGGATGGCGTTGACGAAGGCGTCCTTGGTCAGAATGTCGGAAGGCTTCAGGTCTTCCTTGACCATTTCGACGATGCGAAGGCCGGTCAGATAGGAGACTTCCTGGCGATCGCGATACGGCGCCGGAATGGCGGCCGAGCCCGGAAGCTGCATGCCGAGCGCTTCGGCCAGCGAGTTCATCGTCGTCGCCGTGCCCATCGTGTTGCAGTAACCGGTCGACGGGGCCGACGAGGCAACGAGCTTCACGAAGCCCGCATAATCGATCTCGCCCTTGGCCAGCAGTTCGCGGGCCTTCCAGACGATGGTGCCCGAACCGGTGCGCTCGCCGCGGAACCAGCCGTTCAACATCGGGCCGACCGACAGAGCGATCGCCGGGATGTTGACGGTGGCCGCGGCCATAAGACAGGCCGGCGTGGTCTTGTCGCAGCCGATCGTCAGCACGACGGCGTCGAGCGGATAACCGTAAAGCACTTCGACGAGGCCGAGATAGGCAAGGTTGCGGTCGAGGCCGGCGGTCGGGCGCTTGCCGGTTTCCTGGATCGGATGGACCGGGAATTCGATGGCGATGCCACCGGCTTCACGAATGCCTTCGCGCAAACGGTTGGCAAGTTCCAGGTGATGGCGGTTGCAGGGCGAGAGGTCCGAACCGGTCTGGGCGATGCCGATGATCGGACGATCCGACTGCAATTCGGCTTGGCTCAGACCGAAGTTCATGTAGCGCTCCAGATAAAGCGCCGTCATGTCGATATTGTCCGGATTGTCGAACCACGCACGCGAGCGGAGTTTGCGCCCTTCGCTGCGGCTATGACCCGCCTTGGCTATTTCGTTCGACGGTGCATTCTCTGAATTGCTCATGATCAGTCCTCAAAGGCCTCTGTCTGGATGCGTCGGCCCAACATAAAGGCATCTGCGACATGCACCAGCGGCGAGAAGTCGGTATCGCTCGATTTTGCGGCAACCAGCGCAACAAAATCGCGATAGAGATTGCGGTATTCACGATCTTCTTCGACGATCTGGGCCTCGCCATCGACGATGAGACGGCTGCCGCCATGCGTCAGCACGATCTTGCCCTCGTCCGTCTCGACCGTGATGTCCCAGGTCTGCGGACCGGTCTGGCGCCAGTCGAATTCGGCTGAAACCGGCACGCCGCTATCCGTTTCGAAGGCAAGCGAAGCGGCAATCGGTGCTGCGCGGTTGGCCGGGAAGGTCAAATCCGAGCGGGTCAGATGGAATTTTTCCGGCATGATGCGGGTGACGATCGACAGCGCATTGATGCCCGGATCGAAAACACCGAGGCCGCCCGGCTCCCAGATCCAGGCCTGGCCCGGATGCCAGTGGCGCACATCTTCCTTCCACTCGACCGAAACGCTCTTCAGCTTACGCTTGGCAAGCAGCGCCCGCGCCGGTTCGACGGCGGCAGCGGCGCGCGAATGCCAGGTGGAAAACAGCGTCAGGCCCTTGGCCTTGGCAAGCGCTTCCAGCGCATAGACTTCCGAAAGCGTCGCGCCCGGCGGCTTTTCCAGCATCACATGCTTGCCGGCGTCGAGGGCGGCCTTGGCTTGTTCGAACCGGCCCTGCGGCGGTGTGCAGAGCGAAACGGCATCGATTTCGATGCCGGATGCGAGCAGATCGCCGATTTCGTTAAAACAGTGGACACCGTCGAGTTGGGCATTGCGGCTTGCGACGGCGACAAGATCGATGCCGTCGGTCGCGGCGATCGCGCCGAGATGCTGATCCCTGGCGATCTTGCCGAGCCCGACGATTGCGAGACGAATGGGAGCCATGTCTGCCTCTCAGAGCGACTTGATCGTGACCGGCTTTGCAGCCTCGACGGCCAACCGGTTGGACAGCGGCAGCTTGAAGGGAGCTGCAGCGATTTCGAACACATCGCCCGGCTCCGTCTTTATACCTTCCGAGAAGGAGAGCGTCGCGGTGCCGAAGAAGTGGACATGCAGATCGCCCGGCTGGCGGAAAATTTCGTATTTGAAGTTATGGTGTTCCAGGTTGGCAATGGTGTGCGACATGTTCGCTTCGCCTGACAGGAACGGCTTTTCGAAGATCGCCTTGCCGTCACGCAGAACGCGTGACGTGCCTTCAACATGATCCGGCAGGTCGCCAACGATCAGTTCCGGGCCGAGCGCCGCCTGGCGCAGCTTGGAATGGGCGAGCCAGAGATAGTTGCCCTTTTCCGTCACATGGTCGGAAAATTCGTTGGCAAGCGTGAAACCGACGCGGAACGGCGTGCCGTCCTGGCCGATCAGATAGATCGCTGCCAGTTCCGGTTCTTCGCCGCCATCCAGCGCGAATGCCGGGGAAACGAGGTCTTCGCCGGTGGCGCGAAGCTGCGAACCGTTGCCCTTATAGAACCATTCCGGCTGAACGCCGGTTTCGCCGGCTTTCGGCTTACCGCCTTCGACGCCCATCAGGAACATGCGCATGGAGTCGGTCGGTTTTTCGGTCGAAGCAGCAGCTTTATGCATCTTGTCACGACCATCGGCCGAACCGAGATGGGTCAGGCCCGTGCCGGCGACGATGAAATGCGCCGGGTCCGGATGGGTGATTGGCAGCGCGATGCGGCCTTCGGCAGCGGCCTTGTCGAGATCGACGGTATCGCCGAAACCGGCGGCATCGATACGCTCTCGCAGCGTCTGGCCGGCGACAATCGCCTGGCTTGCCAGATCATAGGTAGAGGAAACGCCCTTTACGACGCGCGCGGCGCTCTCGCCATCCCACGCGACAACACTCAGCGCTCCGGCGCCATCCCGAACCTGAAGAATACGCAACATCGATTTCGTCACCCAATGCTTATCCGAATAATCACGGCATCTCCCGGCGCCGCACTCCTCCCATCGGATATCTCAAGGTCCCCGATGTAGTCAATAATACGACTATTGGATTGCCCGGCGCCTTGTCAAGAACGACGATTGTCATAAAAGCGTGTTACTATGCATGGTTAAAAACGCTTTTTCCACAGGGATTCAATCGATTGTAGATGGCGCTTGATGCGCTACGTGGCACTAAATCGTAAAATCGAAAAAATTAGCGCTTGTAAAAGTAATATTATATGCACATGTTGCCGCCGTCAGATCGCTTATCATCTCTGGGAGGATTAAAGATGAAAAGAGCACTCGCGACGGCTGCGGCCGTTCTCACCCTGTCTCTCGCTTCCACCGTTTCCGCAGCTTCGCTGACCGTCGGCTTTTCGCAGATCGGTTCGGAATCCGGCTGGCGTGCGGCTGAAACCACCGTCACCAAGCAGGAAGCCGAAAAGCGCGGCGTCACGCTGAAGTTTGCCGATGCGCAGCAGAAGCAGGAAAACCAGATCAAGGCGATCCGCGGCTTCATCGCCCAGAAGGTCGACGCGATCTTCATCGCACCGGTTGTCTCAACCGGCTGGGATGCGGTTCTCAAGGAAGCCAAGGAAGAAAAGATCCCGGTCATCCTTCTCGACCGCGAAATCGACGCTCCGAAGGACCTTTACCTGACGGCTGTGACCTCCGACCAGGTCTTCGAAGGCAAGGTTGCCGGCGAATGGCTGGCAAAGGATGTCGGCTCCAAGGACTGCAAGGTCGTCGAGCTGCAGGGCACGACCGGTTCTTCGCCGGCCATCAACCGCAAGAAGGGTTTTGAAGAAGGCATCAAGGCTGCTTCCAACATCAAGATCGTCCGCTCGCAGACCGGCGACTTCACCCGCACCAAGGGCAAGGAAGTCATGGAAAGCTTCATCAAGGCCGAAGGCGGCGGCAAGGGCATCTGCGCCGTCTACGCCCATAACGACGACATGGCCGTCGGCGCTATCCAGGCAATCAAGGAAGCCGGCCTGAAGCCGGGCACCGACATCAAGATCGTCTCGATCGACGCCGTTCCGGATATCTTCCAGGCCATGGCGAAGGGCGAAGCCAACGCCACCGTCGAACTGACCCCCAACATGGCAGGCCCGGCCTTCGAAGCGCTCAACGCTTATCTGAAGGATAAGAAAGAGCCGAAGAAGTGGATCCAGACGGAATCCAAGCTGTACACGCAGAAGGATGATCCGATGAAGGTCTACGAAGCCAAGAAGGGCCTCGGCTACTGATCTCCCGTCGTCCGGTCTAGCCTCCTACAACAGGCCGGACGCATTCAGCGACCGGAGCGGTGCCCCTCGCCGCTCCGGTTCTTCGGTATTTGCGGGATGAGTTGGAATGTCGGATAAGACTTCTCTGTTGGACGCACGAGGCATAGGCAAGTCCTTCCTCGGCATCATGGCGCTTGACGGCGTGGATTTTACGCTGGCGCGCGGTGAAATCCATGCATTGCTCGGTGAAAACGGCGCCGGCAAATCGACGCTGATCAAGATCCTGACCGGTGTCTATACCCGTGACCGCGGCACGGTCGCTCTCGATGGCGAGGACGTCACACCCGCCAATGTCGCGGAAGCCCAGGCGCTTGGCATCGGCACCGTCTATCAGGAGGTCAATCTCCTCGAAAACCTGACCGTGGCGGAAAATCTTTATCTCGGCCGTCAGCCGCGCAAGTTCGGCCTGATCGACCGCCGCGAAATGCGCCGCCGGTCTGAAGCCCTGCTGTCGCGCTACGGGCTGAGCATCGATGTCGACGCGCTTCTGTCTTCCTATTCCGTCGCGATCCGACAGATCGTGGCGATCGCCCGCGCCGTCGATCTTTCCGGCAAGGTTCTGGTGCTCGACGAACCGACCGCCAGCCTCGATTCCCATGAAGTCGAAATGCTGTTTTCCGTGCTGCGCAGGCTCAGGGAAGAAGGTCTCGGCATCATCATCATCACCCATTTCCTGAACCAGGTTTATGCCGTCGCCGATCGCGTCACCGTGCTGCGCAACGGCCGGCTGGTCGGCACGAAAAAGCTTGCCGAACTGCCCCGTCTTGAGCTGATCTCGATGATGCTCGGCCGCGAGCTGCAGCACATTACCCGCGAGCATCAGGCGGAAGCGGAGACAATCGCTCCGACCGCGGAAGCGCCGATCCGGTTTGCCGGTTACGGCAAGCGCGGCAGCGTGGCGCCCTTCGATCTCTCCGTCCGCCCCGGCGAAGTGGTCGGCATTGCCGGCCTGCTCGGGTCCGGCCGCACCGAAACCGCCTTCCTGCTGTTCGGCATCGACCGCGCCGACAGCGGCACCGCCACCATAGACAATAAGGAGATCGCCCTCTCCTCTCCGGAAGCGGCGATTTCCAACGGTTTCGGTTTCTGCCCGGAAGAGCGCAAGACCGATGGCATTATCGGCGATTTTTCGGTGGCCGATAATATCGCATTGGCGCTGCAGGCCCGCCAGGGCTGGTCGAAGCCGATTTCCTCGCGGGAAAAGGCACAGCTCGCCGAAAGCTTCATCAAGTCGCTCGATATCCGCCCGCCGGATGCCAACCGGCCGATCAAGTTTCTCTCCGGCGGCAATCAGCAGAAGGCAATCCTTGCCCGCTGGCTGGCAACCAACCCCCGGCTGCTGATCCTCGATGAACCCACCCGCGGCATCGACATCGGCGCGCATGCGGAAATCCTGAAGATGATCGAACGGCTCTGTGCCGAAGGCATGTCGCTCGTCGTCATCTCGTCGGAACTGGAAGAGCTGACCGCCGTGGCGCATCGCGTCATCGTGCTTTCCGACCGCCGCCACGTAGCCGAACTTTCCGGCGATCAACTGACCGCTGACAATATCATGCAGGCAATCGCCTCTTCCGCACGTCTGGAGGCGGCCGAATGAACAGTCTCAGCCGCCGCATAAAACGCCTCGCGCCGCAGATCATCGCGCTTGCCATCATCCTGGCGCTGATCACCGCAATCGCGCCCGGTTTCCTGACGATCTCGATGCAGAACGGCCGCATCTACGGCAGTCTCGTCGATATTCTGGTACGCGCCGCACCCGTGGCACTGCTGACGATCGGCATGACGCTGGTCATCGCCACGCGCGGCATCGACCTTTCGATCGGCGCGGTCATCGCTATCTGCGGCGCGGTCGCCGCGACCCTGATCACCAACGGTTATCCGCTGCCGGTCGTGGTTTTCGTTTCGCTCGGCGTCGGACTCCTCTGCGGGCTGTGGAACGGCGTGCTGGTGGCGCTTCTCGACATCCAGCCGATCATCGCGACGCTTATCCTGATGGTGGCCGGCCGCGGCATCGCCCAGCTCATCACCGAAGGGGTCATCCTCACCTTCAACGACGACGGTTTTGCAGCGCTGGGCTCCGGCGCGCTGGCCGGCATTCCGATCCCGATCCTGATCTGGATCACGGCCGCCATTCTGATCGGCATTCTCGTCCGGCGCACGGCGCTCGGCTTCCTGATCGAAGCGACCGGCATCAACCGCCGGGCGGCCACGCTTGCCGGCGTTCGGGCGCGCTTCCTGCTGTTCTTTGTCTACGCGATTTCCGGCATCTGCGCGGCAATCGCCGGGCTGATCGTTACCGCCGATATCCGTGGCGCCGACGCCAACAATGCCGGTCTCTGGCTGGAGCTCGACGCGATTCTCGCCGTCGTCATCGGCGGTACGTCGCTGAATGGTGGACGTTTCTCGATCGCCGCGTCGCTGATCGGCGCACTGATCATCCAGTCGATCAACACGGGCATTCTGGTCTCCGGCTTCCCGCCGGAATTCAACCTGATCATCAAGGCCGTCATCATCATCATCGTGCTGACACTGCAATCGCCGGCGATCCTCTCGCTCATCGGCTTTATGAAACAGCCGAAGAAGCCTGAAGCAGCAAATACCAAGCCGGTTAAAAAGGCTGAAGGAGCGGCACGATGATCCATTCCCGCAACCTGCCTTTCGTCACGACATTGGGCATTTTTGTCATCGCCTATGCACTTTGCGTGCTGCAGTTCCCGAACATGTTTTCGACGCGCGTCGTCGGCAACCTTCTGACCGACAACGCCTTTCTCGGCATTGCGGCGGTCGGCATGACCTTTGTCATCCTGTCGGGCGGCATCGACCTGTCGATCGGCTCGATGATCGCTTTTGCCAGCGTCTTCGTCGCTGTGATGGTCAATTCGCTCGGTGTCCATCCCTTGATCGCCTTTGCCGCCGTGCTGGTTATCTCGACCATCTTCGGCAGCCTGATGGGCGCGATGATCCGTTATCTCGGCATCCCACCATTCGTCGTGACGCTCGCCGGCATGTTCCTCGCCCGAGGTGCTGCCTATCTCATCTCGACCCAATCCGTGCCGATCAGCCATGAAATGATCGATGCGATCCAGGGTTTCTATTTCCGCTTTCCGGGCGGCGGGCGTCTCACCGCACTGGCCATCCTGATGCTTGCTGTCTTCATCGTCGGCGCCTTCGTTGCCGGCCGCACCCGGTTTGGTGCGAATGTCTACGCGATCGGCGGCAACCAGCAATCGGCTGAGCTGATGGGCGTGCCGGTCGGGTCGACGACGATCGGCATCTATGCGTTGTCCGGTTTTCTCTCCGGTCTCGCCGGCATTGCCTATACGCTCTACACCTCGTCCGGTTATTCGCTGGCGACGGTCGGCGTCGAGCTTGATGCGATTGCGGCCGTGGTTATCGGTGGCACGCTTTTGACCGGGGGCGTCGGCCTGGTGGCCGGCACGTTCGTCGGCATCCTCATCCAGGGTCTCATCCAGACTTATATCGTCTTCGATGGAACTCTGTCCTCCTGGTGGACGAAAATCGTCATTGGCGTCCTGCTCTTCGTCTTCATCGTCTTGCAGCGTGCGATCATCTGGTATTCAAACAGGAAACTGGCCGAAAGCCGGCTTAGGGAGGTGTGATTTTGGGGCTTCTGGAAACGACCATCAGTGGACGCAAGCGCCGCAGTAACCACGCGCATGTGGTGGCGGAACTCGGCCGCGGGATCGTTTCCGGCAAGACACCCGAAGGATCTCTGCTCCCTGGAGATTCGGAGCTTTCCGCCCGTTTTGGCGTCTCCCGCACGGTTTTGCGCGAGAGCATGAAGACACTTGCCGCCAAACGTCTCGTCGAAGCGAAAGCCAAGGTCGGGACACGGGTGCTCGACAAAGCGCAGTGGAATTTCTTCGACACCGACGTGCTCGGCTGGCGGGTCGAGGCTGGACTCGATTTCGAGTTCATTGAACATCTCGCCGAAATGCGCATGGCGCTGGAGCCTGCCGCCGCTGCTGCCGCATCGATCCGGGCCACCAGCGACGATATCGTGGCGCTTTACGCGATTGCCGCACGGTTCGACGATCTGTCTCACACGCCCGAAACCATCGCCAAGGTCGATCTCGAATTCCATCTGGCGATCGCCCGCATGTCCGGCAATCCTTTCATGCGATCGGCAAGCGCTCTGATCGAGGCGGCTCTTGCGATCTCCTTCCAGCTCTCCTCGCCTGCCGCCTCGCCGGAAAAGATCGACGAGGTCGCCACCAATCACCTGCGGATCGCCCATGCGATCGCCTCCCGTGATCCGCAAAAGGCGACGTCTGCCATGCGCCACGTCATCAATGTCGGCAAGCAGCGCATTCGAGCCTCGCTTTCTGCTTCTGCACCGGAAGAACTGATCCACACCTGATCCCGCGCGACGATCGCTCAAAGCCAACCCTGTTGTTTCACGCGTCATCCGGCCTGTTTTTCCGGGCTTTTGCTCGTCCTCAGCAATGCCATCAGCATCGGCCCGACGGCAAACTCACCCCGCTCCGCCCTTCTTGTCAGATCCCGCAGATACCCGCCGGCCGAGTTGATATGCGCGCCACGCTCCAGAAGGCAGGCCATGATGGTTGCGGCGATCTCCGGCCCCATGCTGCGGCAAGCGTCCTGATAGGCCGATGGGCTCACCCTGAGCATGGTGTGAACCACGACGGCCGCTGCCATCAGATCCCGCCATGTCCGGACCATGCCTCCAGGAGCGTAATCGGCGATTTGCGGGCAGGCTTGGAGGACAAGGCCAAGCGGAAGAGACTTCATCGGGCTGGGTTTGGGGGAGATAGGCATCGATCGCAGCGTATTGCTTTGCCGATCATCCACAGGTCTCGCATTATCTTCGTCACATTCGGACGGTAAGCTTGGCGCAAGTTTCGATGTAACGCCGACACTCGCTTCATCCGCATGTTCAGATTCAGAAAGGTAGCTGGATTCTGAATCCTGTTTATGCCGCTCAATATGAGACTCATTGGCGCTCATATTTTGCAAATTTATTTGAATTTCCAACTGGTTGATGATTCTCTCGCGGATTTTTCCAAGCTGTCCGAGTGTGGAAGTCAATTGCTCGATCGGGGCGGTGCGCGGAATGCCGTCGATCAGCGCGCGAAAGCCTGTGAACACATCTTCCCAGTCTCCGGGAAGGTGGTCTTCGATCGCGGCACCGATCAGCTTGGTGATGTCGCGGCGGCAGATGCTGATCCGTTCCTTGGTCACGCGAAGGAGTTCGCGATCAGCCACGGCCTGCGCGGCAGCGGCTTCGATTTCGGATGCACGAGACAATAGCGGCGCCAAGCTGAAACCATAGGCGTCGTGGATCTGCCCTTCCCGGCCCCGGCGGGCATATCGTTTGCCGTTCGGACTGTCCTTACGGGAAATCAATCCGGCTTCGACCAGCACGGCGAGATGACGACGCAGCGTTGCCGGTGTCATGCCCCGGGCACGGATCGAAAGCTGCGCATTCGATGGGAAGACGATAAGCCCATGCTCGCGTGATATGGTGTCTTCGGGATAGAAGCTTAAAAGCGCATCGAGGACCGTCAAGGCTCGATCCGCAATTCCAAGCTCTGTCCGTGCTTCACACACCGCGCGAAACAGTTTCCACTTGTTGCGTGCCGGTTCCGATTTCCCGGCATCTGCCTGTTGCTGGATTTTCAACAAGCAAAGCGACATCGCCCGCCGCCCAAAGGGCGTCGTTACATAGCCACTCTCCATTTTCCCTCACCTTTTCCAAAGGCAAAAGAAATCTGCTCACCAAAACGGTGCCAAAAACTCTTGACGGGGATTCGGGGAAATGCGATTCTCTAGGTGCGAACTATGAGAGAGGCTTCCACGACGGCAACGTTTGGGGGCCTTTTTCTTTTGCGGTCAGCTTTCCTTTTTCGTCCACAGTTCCTTCATGTACTGGTCATGAAGGTCTTCTATTCGTTTACTCATGAACTCGACGAAGCCTGGTTGCACGGCCTTGGAAAAGGTCATGCGGGCACCAGCTTTCGAAGTTTTGACGGTTGCGATAACCAGCCCTTTAGCAGTCACCTCAAAGGTCTTGTCCTGCTCGTCGGCGGAAGAGCTCTTGGGCTGTGTCAAAGATTTGAGAGCCGCCGTAAACCGGTCGGCATCAGGTCCGTAGCCTGCCCGGTCCAGGACGGCTGAAACCGAATCCTGCGGATTGGCAGCGTTATTCCATCTTTCGACGAATTCTACCCATCGCCTGCGGCCGATATCCCTCGCCGGCCCGATCATCACCAAGGCCTCGCGAGGAATGGCGGTGGCGATCGAGAGCATTTCGGAAATATGCGACTTGCCGGTCGATAGCGAAGCAGAGATGACGTCGCGACGATACCCTGCCTGTTCCAGCGAAAGTGCGAAGGCACATTTCTCGATGAAGGACAGGTCGTTGCGATTGGTGTTTTCCTCACCCTGGAAGATGACGGCCTGTTCGTCCGTCAGCTGCCGGACGATCGCCCGAAACTTGATGCCGAGTGCCTTGGCGGCAGCGAGGCGCCGACGGCCAAAAACGATCTGGTAAGTGGACGGCTGGCCCGGCACCGGACGCACGAGACCCGGCACGATCTGGCCACGTTCGCGCATGGACACGACCATCTCTTCGATGGCCGAGCTTTCATAAGCGCCGTCGAGGCGATCGGCGATGGCTGAAGGCGCAATCGCATCCGGATCGAGCTCGATAATATGTTCGCCGTCCTTGAGGATCTTGTCGAGAACCTCTCCCCGCTCCTGGATCTGCCGCACACCGGCCGCGACCTTCAACAGATGCGGTGACGACGTTTTGGCGACCGGTGCCGGTGCGGGCGTTTGATCGATCTGACCGAGCACGTTGGCAAACAGGCCCTTGGAATCTTTCCGGCTCATTTAGGTCCTCCTGTTCTCGGCGCGCTCATTCGCGCCCCCAGGCTGCCCAGAGCAGCTTTTCGATTTCCTGATTGGCGGCATTGATTGACTCGATCGCCCGGTCATAGGTCTTCGGTGCCGAGAAGCGCGAGCGCTGAACTTCGTAAAGGCTCTGCTTCCAGGTGAGTGCATCGGCAACGGCGGTCGACTTGTTGACCATGTTGAGCAGCAGGTGTTCACCGAAGACCTGGCGCATCAGCGCGGTCATGTTCGCCTGCGGGTGATCGTTCGGCTCGAACTTCGTCACGAGGAACTTTGCGAAATCCCATTCGGCCGACGAACCCATTTCGCTGAGGATTTGCATGTAGCTCGACGCAAGCTCCAGAAACTTGCCGGTCGAATCCACGTCCAGCATATGCGCCGGCACCGGAATGATGACACCCGTCGCAGCCGTCAGCGAAGACAGCGTCAGGAAGTTGAGCGACGGTGCCGAGTCCATTAGGATGACGTCGTAGTCGTTGGCCACCTGTTCGAGCGCCTGGGAGACGCGCAGCAGGAAGCTGGTGCCGCCACCCTGGCGCATCTCAAGCGCCACCGCCGTTTCGAATTCGGTGAGATCGAGCCCGGCGCAGATGACATCGAGCCCGGCAATATGCGTCTCATGAATGAGCTGGCTGGTCGGCACCGGGCTTTCGAAACGAATGGCGGAATAGAGCGTATCGCCCTCGCGCGGATCGAAATCCGGCAGGTTGCCGTGCAGCGCCGTCAGCGAAGCCTGCGGGTCGAGATCGACCGCGAGCACACGATAACCCTTCATCGCCAGATAATGGGCGAGATGGATGGTCGTGGACGTCTTGCTTGAGCCGCCCTTGAAATTGGTGACCGCGATGATCTGGCATTCCTCGCCTTCGACACGGCGCGGGTTCATATATTTCTTGCGGCCTTTTTCCGACAGCGCCATGCGAAGTTCGAGAAGCTGCTCGAGGCTGTAGGTACGCCGGCCGTTCTGCGTGTCAGGCTGCGGACCTTTGTCCTTGGCGACGATCTGTCGAATGTAGGCTTCCGACACGTCGAGGAGCGAGGCGACTTCGGCAGACGACAGGCGACGCATCTCGCGCCGGGCATCCGGCGGATACTGGGCGATGCTGAGATTTTGCAAAGCGGTTTCGAGCTTCGTGGAAAAGCTCTGCATGAATTCGAAGCTGCTCAAGTGACGAGTCACGATTCTGCCCTCGGTTTATATCGTGCAAACTTAAGCGCCGGCATGGTTACCACTTTATTAACGGTCGTGATGTTTCGCAAAATTTCGATAGTTCGGATTTTTTGCGTAGGTAGCGGAAGATAGTCCGATTCGGGCGGGTGCGCAAAGTGCGGTCCGGGAGGACTATTTTGGCTGCGACGTGAGAACGGTCCCGGCGATCGGATGGCCAAGACATGCGACAAGAAAGTTCTCGGCCTTTGTAACAAGCTCGGGCGATTCCTCAGCTGGATTTTCGGAAGCGACAACGGCTTTGGCAAGCGGCATCTTGGTTTAGGATTGGGGATAACGCTCCGCGTATCCATGAGATCGCGGGCATGAGATTGGCCTCGCTTTTATAAAACTCGTTCGACGGCGTTCACATACGATACGTCGAAATCGTCACTCACAAGGTGGGCGATGAGCCGCGTTTGCTGATGGATCGCCAGAGCCCGATCGCTTGTTGGCCGCGACGAGAAGGTCAGCTCCTCCCTCCCCTCTTCCGGTTCCTGCGGCAGATGGCAATCCGGACTTGGAGTTGCCGTCGGATGTCGTCAGTCCGAGATGTAAGATGTTCTAGGCAACTGGTTGGGCTGACCAGATGCCGCTTTCCTGGAGTTGGTTCTTCCTGAATAGCCATGCGTGACCACGGCGAGACTAGATTATTGTCGGCTCGATTAAGAGCGAGGTTTTGGTTGCTTCGAGCGAGTTGGTCCGCGTTCCTGCTTATTCGCTTGCAAGCGCGCGTAGCGGACGGTTTCCCATGATAGACCTTTGGGAACGCGCCGCGACATTTCTGACGTACCCTCTGGTGAATGGGCAGAAGTCTGCACATCGTTCTGATGCAGAGGCTGTTTTAAGGGCAAGCGTTCCCCGCGGGGAACTGCAACTTAGGACGGGCCTCTTCGACTGGCGCGGTCCACCAAACGTCGATGTTGCTAGGCAGGCCTTTTGCAGCGCCACCGATGGCACTCGCGGGCTTAGCGATGGGCATCGGTGGCGGGCACATCTTCCTCCGCATCCCTCCTTCTGAGCGCAGCTAAGATGACATCGAGCAACAAGTCGGCGCTGATGTGATCCCAGTTGTTTCAATTTTGACGGCTAGAGCGTTCTGGCCATCTGGGAATACGCATCCACCGGCCCGCAACTCGGTCTCTCGAAGCTCAAGGGTAATATTCAAAAAAGAGAGCTGAGCGGCGGCGCGTTGGAAAACCATAGCGGCCCTACAGCTGACCGATCAAAGCGGCGTTGTCTCTGAAAATGTCCGGGGCCAAGTTCCCCGCGGGGAACGCTATCGACAGGAGGGCTTGCGGATATGAATCTACCATTCCCCGCGGGGAACTTTCAGTTCTCGTTTGCTGGTTGCGACCCAAGATGCTTCATATGCTAAATAGGGGAATGTTAACCCGGCCCAGTACTTGGACGGATGAGCGGAAGATTGAGGAAACTCAAATTCGGGCTCCTCGGCAGGTCATCGATTTCTAAATTCGCCGACGGGAAGCGGTCGAAATCTGATCGGACGGCTACCACCGCTAGATGGATCGCCCGCTGACGGAGCCCATCACGTGTGATGTCGCGAAGGCGGCGGCCGCCCAACCGCGCCTTGATCAGGCCCAATCACGCATCGAACTCCAGCCAAGCCGCAATTTGGTCTAACGATGTGTATCACGATTATTCGGTATTCTACGCCCTGCCGCATGATCGGTTCTCACTCACGGTCGGTCATGAGGCGTGTAGGGGAGGGCATTTTTGCATTTTGCGGGATAGCTGTGGACGCAAAACTTTAGACTTGTAATCGCTGCCTTGGACGTGTCGGATGCGCTGGTTGGCTTGTCCGATTCGGTGTTCGTTAGACGAGAAAAGAGCGACAAACCGGCCGCACGTCTGTTAATGGGTGCTGTTGCAGTGCTGAAACAAAACTTCGGCTTTGGTTTCATAACGTCACTTCGTGGTAACGATTTCATAACGTTAACAATTTGCAAAAATGAACTCTGAGCGCCGATATACGGCCGTTTTGGCCCGTCCCGCATTCACCAGAATGTAGCGAACCGGATTGCCACAGCTCTGGACGGCTTCCTTTACATTCCTGTCTTCCGCATTACCTTTTGTGCAAAGACGTCCGGACGACAGGCGGGCTTCATGCGGATGCCAAATCCGCGAAGCGAAAGGGATAGTGGGTGTATCAGCCTCAGTCAGACCTCGAAGCATGCGCAAGCGAGCCTATTCATATCCCGGGCGCTATCCAGCCGCACGGTGCTTTGCTGGTGTTACGGCCTGACGACATGGCCGTCCTGCAGGCAAGCGCCAATGCGAAGGATTATCTCGGCGAAGCCATCGTCGCTGGCGGAATGCCCGGATCGATGATTGAAGCGTTTCTGCCGGAAATCCGCAAATGGCATGCATCCGAAGAACCTGTCTTCCAGACACATATCGCAGATCGCGGGCTTTCGCTTGTGGCGCACCGCTCGGACAGTTCGATCGTCGTAGAGGTGGAGAGGTCCACCGCCGAGCCGTCAGGAAGTATCTTTCCACGGCTGCGCGGCTTTACGCAGACTCTTGCCTCTCAGTCGGACCTCGGCGATTCGCTGACAACGGGTACCCGTTTCGTGCAGCGGCTCACCGGTTTCGACCGGGTGCTGGTCTATCGTTTTGACAAGGATTGGAACGGCCATGTCGTCGCCGAAGACGGCAACGGCAATCTCCCGTCCTATCTCGATCTGCGGTTTCCAGCCTCCGACATTCCGGCGCAGGCGAGGGCGCTTTACGCGTCTAACCGTATCCGTCTCATCCCGGACGTTTCCTATGCCCCGGTTCCGATCGAGCCCGCTGCCCATCCGCAAACCGGCGCGGTGCTCGATCTCAGCCATTCGCAGCTGCGCAGCGTATCGCCTGTGCATCTGGAATATATGCGCAACATGGGCACGGCCGCATCTATGTCGATCTCGATCCTGGTGAATGGCAGGCTTTGGGGGTTGGTCTCCTGCCACAGCGCAAAGCCGCATCTGGTTTCGGTCGCGGTGCGTGACGCCTGCGATTTCGTCGTCCAGTCGCTCGCCATGCGGATCTCCGCACAAGGTTATGCGGAAGATGCGGCAAGCAGCGTCGAGCTGGGGCGGATTTCGGCGCGTCTTCTGGCGTCGATGACCGAAGGTCCGACATGGCTTGAAGGACTTGCCGATAGTCCTGACGACCTCCTGGCGCAGGTCGCGGCCGGCGGCGCGGTGATCGTCGCAGAAGACGACTACCTTTCAGTCGGAGCCGTACCGCAGGAAAAGCA
Source organism: Neorhizobium populisoli (assembly GCF_019430945.1). GTDB lineage: Bacteria > Pseudomonadota > Alphaproteobacteria > Rhizobiales > Rhizobiaceae > Neorhizobium > Neorhizobium populisoli. Next base: position 161,275 of record NZ_JAHYCB010000004.1, read on the forward strand.
GGTACGCGCGATCGTCGACTGGCTGAAGGGCCGCGACGATGGCGAGATTTATGCCACCGCCTCGCTCGGTTCCGAAATGCCAGAGGCCATAGCCTTTGCGCATGTGGCAAGCGGCATTGTGGCGATCCGCATTTCCGAACTGCATCCGAGCTGGCTCATCTGGTTCCGGCCGGAAGTCATCCGCACCGTGCAGTGGGGCGGCGACCCGCACAAGATCGTGCAGGAGGAGGGGCGCATCCATCCGCGCAACTCCTTTGATGCCTGGCGTGAACAGGTGCGACTGCAAGCGCTGGCCTGGACGGAGCCGCAGCTTTCCGCCGCCCGCGACCTGCGCAGTGCGATCGTCGGCATCGTGCTCAGAAAGGCTGAAGAGCTTGCCTCCGTATCGGCCGAGCTGCAGCGCTCCAACAAGGAGCTCGAGGCCTTCTCCTATTCGGTCTCTCATGATTTGCGCGCCCCGTTCCGCCATATCGTCGGTTTCGCGCAGCTGCTTCGCGAGCGGGAGAGCAATCTCGATCCGAAATCGAAACACTATCTGCAGACCATTTCGGATTCCGCGCTCGCAGCTGGGAGGCTGGTGGATGACCTTCTCAATTTTTCCCAGCTCGGCCGCGCGTCGATTACTCACAAGAACGTCGACATGAACAAGCTGGTCGTGGAGGTCGTGCGCAGTGTGATGCTCGGCAACGAAGGCCGCATCGTTGACTGGTCGATCGACAAGTTGCCGGCGGCGTGGGGCGATGCGACGCTGCTGCGGCAGGTCTGGTTCAATCTCATCGACAACGCGGTGAAATATACCCGCCCGCGCGAAAAGGCGGAAATTTCGGTGATCGGTTCATTGTCGAACGACGTAACGGTCTATGCCGTGAAGGATAACGGTGTGGGCTTCGACATGACCTATTCGAACAAACTTTTCGGTGTCTTCCAGCGACTGCAGCGCGCGGAGGATTTCGAGGGTACAGGCATCGGGCTCGCCCTCGTCCGCCGTATTGTCGAGCGCCACAACGGCTCCATCACGGCAATGGGAGAGCTGAACAAAGGCTCTTCCTTCGAATTCGCTCTTCCAACACCACGAACGAAAGGCCGCGCCTTTGCCTGAACTGAGACCAATCCTCCTCGTCGAAGACAGCCCCCGGGACCTGGAGCTGACTTTGACCGCGCTCGAAAAATGCCAGCTCGCCAACGAGATCGTCATCGCCCGCGACGGCGCCGAGGCGATCGACTATCTTTTTTCCACCGGCACGCACACCGGACGGAACGCAGGCGACCCAACCGTCGTTCTTCTGGACCTGAAGTTGCCGAAGATAGATGGGTTGGAAGTGCTGGAACGGGTGAAAAAGGACGAAAAGCTCAGGCATATCCCGATCGTCATGTTGACTTCTTCGCGGGAGGAGCAGGATCTCGTGCAGAGCTATGAGCTTGGCGTGAACGCGTTCGTCGTGAAGCCTGTCGAATTCAACGAATTTTTCAAAGCTATTCAAGATCTGGGCGTGTTTTGGGCTCTGCTCAACGAGCCGCCGCCAGGTTACCAGGGCCATGGCGCAATCTGAAATGTTGCAAACGGAAAGACAGCGGTCTGCGCCGCGCATCCTCATGCTTGAAGACAGTCCGCTCGATAGCGAGCTGATTCGGGAGCATCTGGACAGCATGGTGCCATCCCCCGATATAACGCGCGTCGAAAGCCGGGCCGCTTACGTCGAGGCTCTTCAAGGCCGGAATTTCGATCTCATTCTCGCTGACTTCTCGTTGCCTGATTTCGACGGCATGACGGCACTCGAAATGGCAAGCGAGGCAGTTCCGGAAATCCCGTTCATCTTCGTTTCCGGCGTGCTGGGCGAGGAGGTGGCGATCGACTCCTTCCGGCACGGCGCGACCGACTATGTGCTGAAGCAGCGGCTAATCCGCCTTCCGGCAGCGGTTGAGCGTGCATTGGCCGAGGCGCGGGAAAAGGCCGAACATCGCAGTGCGCAACATCAGAAGGAGCTGCTCGTTCGGGAGCTCAGCCACAGGGTCAAGAATACCATGGCGATGGTGATGTCGCTGGTGCGGCGGACCGCACGCAGCAGCCTTTCCATCGAGCAATATACCGAGGTATTGCTCGGCCGCCTGCGGGCTATGGCGGATGCGCACGCGCTGCTTTTCGAGACTAACTGGAGCCAAGCGGAACTGCTCGAAGTCGTTCGCCGGACGCTCGAGCCTTACAGGCAGGGTAGGGGCGAACAATTCACCGTCAATCCCGGCCCCCTTATCCATCTCGATCCCAAAGGCGCGCTTGCCATCAGCATGGTGCTCAACGAGCTGACCACTAACGCCGTGAAATACGGTGCGCTGTTTCACGAGAAGGGTCGCGTTGTGATCTCCTGGAGCAGGGACGATACGGCAGAGGTTCCGCTCGTCACTCTGGACTGGCAGGAAATCGATGGACCCGCCGTAAGGCCGCCGGAAGATCATGGTTTTGGCACGACGCTGATCGAGCGCAGCGTACAATACGAGCTTCAGGGTGAAGCTATCCTCGATTATGCGCAGACCGGATTGAAATGCCGACTGGTTTTTCCGGTGCAGTAGTCTGCGTGAACGACACTTCAATCTCGGTCCCGTGCGGGGCAGTCGGTATCTGTCGGGGCCGTGCTATTATCATTGGTATCAATGACCATAAGGAGGATCTTTTAGCGGAAGGATCCGGAAGCGCGTTCAACCGCATCCGCGCCGATGCTTGATCGGCACGGGTGCGTTTTCAGTCTGATCGATCTTTGGGAAGGTCGAAGCCGTGTTCAGGCGTTGCTATTGACGCTGAAGGTTTCCCGCATCAATTTTGAAAGCCGATTTGCGTCCCATGGTTTTGGCAGTAGCGGCAGATCTTTCAGACGGCTTTTGATTTCCGGGAGCTCTGCATAACCGCTGCAGACAATAACGGGCACGGAATATTGCTGCAGCATTTCGATAACCGGAAATGAAAGCTCGCCATGCAGATTCAAGTCGACGATTGCACCCACAAGATTGTTACGCTGGATTGCATCCAGAGCATCGGCAATCCTGCCAAAGGGACCGACGATCAGATGGCCGTTGTCCACCAGATAGTCTTCCATATCCATAGCCAGAAGAAGATCGTCTTCCAGCAAAAGAACCCCTGGTGAATGCGCGTTATTCTCGTCGTCCGTCATCTATCACTACGCCCTAAAAATAGACCCCACTGTAACTAGAGCAAGGGGATCGGTATTCAAGAATGGCACATGTCGTTGTGGCGTAACGCTGCCCAGCCGATTTGGTTCATCTTTTATGGTGATGGCGATGACGGAAAATCGAGGGGAGGGGGGCAAAGGCATCACGAAGATATCTGGTTGACAGCTGTCAACGGATATTACTGCTTGTAATATTCGATGACAGCCCGTTCCTCCCCTATATGCTGTTCAACAGGAACCGCCGGGTTTGCTTGGCGTTCCTGGTAGAGCCCGGCAATCTGGAGGAGCAATGGTGAGTGGTATTCACGATCAACTGACAGAGGTGATCCTTCAAGCTCTTCCGCCCTTGGAACGTAAATGGTGGCATACGGCAACCATCTACCAGGTATATCCCCGTAGTTTCTGCGATCTGAATGGCGACGGCATTGGCGACATCCCAGGGATTACGTCGAAGCTTGACTACCTGAAAGCGCTCGGTATCGACGTGATCTGGCTGTCGCCGATCTACAAATCGCCAATGGACGACAATGGCTATGACATATCCGATTATCGGGATATCGCGCCCGAATTCGGTACATTGGCTGATTTCGACAGGCTCGTGGCCGAGGCGAGGCTGCGCGGCATCGGTATTCTGCTTGACCTTGTGGTCAATCATACATCGGACGAACATCCTTGGTTTCAGGAATCCCGCAAGGGGAAAGACAACCCGTTCCGCGATTTTTATATCTGGCGCGAGCCTGGAGCGGGTAGTGCACCTCCCAACGGCTTGAAATCAGCTTTTGGAGGGCCTGCCTGGACGTTGGACGAGCCGAGCGGGGAATATTATCTGCACCTCTTCTCTCGCCGGCAGCCAGACCTGAATTGGGAAAACCCAATTGTACGTCGCGAAATCTACGACATGATGAACTGGTGGATGGAGCGTGGCATCGCCGGATTCCGCATGGACGTTATCGATTATATCGGCAAGCAACCGGATAGCAGCCTGGTAACCGATGGCCCGCATCTCCACGATTATCTTCAGGAAATGCATCGGGAAACCTTCGGATCACGCAATATTCTCACTGTCGGTGAGGCATGGAGCGCCACGCCAGGTTCTGCCTTGCTCTATTCCGGCCGGGATCGCCACGAGCTTTCGATGGTTTTTCAGTTCGAGCACGTTACCCAGGCATGGGATGAAACGTGGGGAAAGTGGCGCCCAAAACCTTTTGATCTCGTTGGACTGAAATCCGTACTTAGCAAATGGCAGTACGCGCTCGCTGACGACGGTTGGAACTCACTCTTCTGGGGTAACCACGATCTCCCACGCGCGCTGTCGCGGTATGGTGACGCCACAGGATATCCGGTCGAATCCGCTAAAATGCTGGCGACGGTCCTGCATCTCCTGAAAGGCACTCCTTTCATCTATCAGGGAGAAGAGATCGGCATGACTAATGCGGCATTTACGGCGATCGACCAGTATCGCGACATTGAAACGCTCAATATGCATCGCCTGCACATCGAGGCGGGTCTTTCACCAGAGGATTTCATCAAAGGGGCGAACGAAAACGGACGTGACAACGCCCGTACGCCCATGCAGTGGAATACCTTGGCTTATGGTGGTTTTTCCACGGTGCCGCCTTGGATCGAAGTCAATCCGAACTACTCTACCATCAATGCTGAAGCGGAGGTGGCGGATGAACGCTCCATTTGGAATCACTATCGGCGACTCATCGCTCTTCGAAAGTCACACGAGGTGATTGTCTACGGAGAATTCCAATCCTGGCTCGACCAACACCCTGATGTGTTCGTCTATACTCGCACACTCGACCGGGAGCGCCTTGTTGTGGTGGCAAATTTTTCCAGTCGTGATGTGGCGCTTCATCTTCCTGGCGAATTGCATTGTGTCGGAGAATGCCTGATCTCCAACTATGAGCCGGTGACGAGTCTCGGGGAGAGTATTTCAATACGCCCTTATGAGGCCTTTGCGGTGCTCACGAGAGTGGAATGAACCCGTTTCCTCTGCAGATCGCTACGGGATGCGCGACACTCTCGGTGAGATCGGCTGGCTCTATCTCTATACCGCCGATCTGACGCTGTTTCCGGTCTGAAATATCTCGTTAAGCGTTCCGCAAACTTTTATTACGGCTTCAGAGTTGCAGGAATAGTATATCGTCTGCGCATCACGGCGAACGCTGACAATCTTTGCGTCACGAAGCTTCTTCAGATGTTGAGATAGCGCAGATTGACTGAGGTTAACTGCTGATGCAAGGGCTGTAACAGCCCATTCCTTTTCCAAAATAAGGAAAAATACTCTAAGTCTTACTTCGTTCGCCATCAAGAGCAATAGATTTGCGGCCTGTTCGGGACAGAAATTTGGGGTCATATCTACAACATTCCTTTGTAGCCATATTTCGCCTGCACAGATATTAGGTTTACCTGACGTTTTGATGTGCCGGCTTATAGGGCCAGAACGGGTAGGTTTTTTGCGGCGCAAATCGAATTATATAATGCATTACTAATGTTTGTATTTGCTGGCAAGCTGTGTATGGCTATGGCACAGCAAAACACGCCAGCATTTGAAGCCGGCGTGTTCATGGTTTGCCAATACGTTTTTCGGGAGAACGCTCGAACGAAGGTTGCGAAGAGCGGTCAGGATATCCTCGCCTTGAGCAGCCTCAGCGCATTAATCGTCACTAGGACAGTCGCGCCCGTATCGGCAAGAATGGCCGGCCAGAGGCCGGTTACGCCGATGATCGTCGTCACGAGGAACACGGCCTTCAGGCCAAGCGCGATGGCGATGTTCTGATGGATATTGCGCATCGTCCGCTTTGAGAGCTCGATCATGGCAGAGATATCGCCGACGCTGCCATGCAGGACCGCGGCATCGGCCGTTTCCAGAGCCACGTCAGTGCCCCCGCCCATGGCGATGCCGATATCGGCCGCGGCGAGTGCCGGCGCGTCGTTGATGCCGTCGCCGACCTTTGCGACCACGAACCCCTCGCGCTTCAGTTCGCCGACAATGCGTTGCTTGTCTTCAGGCATTAGTTCCGCACGGACTTCGATGCCGAGGTCGTTGCCGATGGCCGCGGCAGTGCGGGCATTGTCGCCGGTCAGCATCACGGTTTTTACGCCGGCATCCGTCAATGCCTGCAGGCCCGCCTTTGCGTCCGGGCGCGGCTCGTCGCGCATGGCGATCGCACCGGCCAGTACGCCGCCGACGATCAGGATGGAGACAGTCTTTCCTTCATCGTTGAGGCCGGCAATACGGCGCGCATGTGCCATTGGCAAGGAGACGCGTTCGGCGGCAGCCTTGGGCGATCCAAGAAAGACATCCAGTCCTTCAACGACCGCGGTGACGCCCTTGCCGCCAAGTGCTTTTGCCTCGTTTGCAACAGGGATATCGATTTCGTCGTCGTCTGCCTTTGTGAGAATTGCCTGGGCGAGCGGATGGCTGGAACCGGTTTCCAGGGCCGCCGCAAACCGCAATACGTCATCAGCGTTGCGGCCAAAGGCAATGATATCGGTCACCTGCGGCTTGCCGGAGGTCAATGTTCCGGTCTTGTCGAGTGCCACAGCGGTAATCTTGCCGAGAGTTTCGAGCACGGCCCCGCCCTTCATCAGGAGGCCACGTCGTGCGCCGGCCGAAAGAGACGCGGCAATCGCCGCCGGTGTCGAGATAACCAGCGCACAAGGGCAGCCGATCAGCAGGATAGCCAACCCTTTATAGACCCACTCGTTCCAGGAAGCGCCGGGAACAAGCGGCGGTAGGATTGCGACGAGGGCGGCAACGGCCACGACGCTCGGGGTGTAATATCGGGAAAACCGGTCGATGAAGCGCTCGGTCGGCGCCTTCTTCTCCTGGGCCTCCTCCACCAACCGCACAACACGGGCAATCGTGTTGTCCTCGGCAGCGGCAGTCACCCGCACGCGCAGTGCCGCGTTGCCGTTGATCGTCCCGGCGAAAACCTTGTCGCCTTCGCTTTTGGCGACCGGGGTGCTTTCGCCCGTCACGGGGGCTTCATCGACCGCACTGTCTCCGGCAAGGATCACGCCGTCGGCAGAAATCCGGTCGCCGGGACGCACGAGAATGGTCGAGCCGACGGCAAGGCTGGCAGCCGGCACCTCACGCGTCTGGCCGTTCTCTTCCAGCAATGCGTTCTTCGGCACCAACGCGGTGAGGCTTTGAATGCTCTCTCGCGCCTTGCCGGCCGCCACGCCCTCCAGCAGTTCACCAACGAGGAAGAGAAAAACGACCGCTGCGGCCTCTTCCGAAGCATCGATGACGACCGCACCGACGGCAGCAATGGTCATCAGCATTTCGATCGAGAACGGCGTGCCGGCAAACGCTGCCATGATCGCGCGCCTGGCGATCGGCACGAGCCCGATCAGCATGGCGGCGGTAAAGATATAGCTGTCATAGCTTGGGATAAGATGGCCGATGCCATAGGCAATCACCAGTGCAATGCCGACAACGATGGTGAGGCGCCCCTTTGCCGACTTCCACCAGGGGCCTTCCATTGGGCGATGGTCGTGGCCGTGCAAGCCTTCCGGTTCGGCATGGCGAGAGTGATCATGTGCGCCGTGATGCCCTGAATGGCCGGGGCCGCCATCATGGTGATCGTGCTGCTTGCAGTCTGGGCCGTGTTCATGCCCATGATCGCGCTCTTGGACGTTATTCGCTGCAATGGGAAAGGGCGCGCGCCGTCCCAAAGCCCGGACCGAATATCCCAGCCCGGTTACCTTCTTTTCGACTGCCGTCAGGTCGCCCGAGCCGTCATGCGTCACCGTCATCGTGCCCGCAGCCACAGAAACCGAAACGTCTTCGATGCCCGGCATGCGGCGTACGGCGGTATCGATCTTGGTCGCGCAACTGGCGCAATCCATTCCGCCGACCTTGTAGCGGGTCTGGTTTGTCGCTGTCTGATTTGCCATGTCGCTCTCCGCGCTTTGCAACGAGTAGCCCTTCTAGGACCTCTAGCCACTAGAGCTGCAAGAGGCATTCTTGAAAAAATCGCTGGCGGTTACTCCCTTTTGTGCAGTAAACCTTTCCGCAGACAGGGGCGCCCGACGAAAGTCGGGCTGAGAAGCACCCTTTGAACCTGAACCAGATCATGCTGGCGGAGGGAGTCGTCCGGGTCTTTCACAAGGCTCCCGCGTCTGCCTTCCGCTCAACGAGGCAGACATGCAAATGCCAGACATCCTTCGACAGACACCCGGCCAGCTTCTTGCGGCAATGCGGACGAAAAACCCGCTTGTGCAGAACATCACCAATTTCGTCGCGATGAATATCGCGGCAAACGTGATGCTTGCTGCCGGAGCTTCACCCGCCATGGTGCATACGAAGGAGGAGGCCGGTGAGTTCGCTCGGATTGCTTCGGCTTTGACGATCAATATCGGCACGCTTTCGCCGGATTTTCTGGCGGGGATGATCGAAGCCGCGAAAGCCGCGGGGGAGGCAGGCAAGCCGTGGGTGCTCGACCCAGTTGCTCACTTTGCCACCAGCTACCGCCGTGCCGCCGTTGCCGAGCTCCTGGAACTGAGGCCGACAATCATCCGCGGCAATGCATCCGAAATCATCGCGCTGGCGGGCAGCCGCTCAAGTGGCCATGGCGTGGATTCCGGCGATAGCGTTATCGCGGCTGAAGGGGCAGCGATCGTGCTGGCCCAGCAGAACGTCTGCGTGGTCGCCGTCACCGGCGAAGTAGATTTTGTCACAGACGGTCGCCGTTCCGTCCGCATTCTCGGCGGCTCTGCGCTGATGCCGCGCGTGACCGCACTGGGTTGCTCGCTCACCGGAGTGACAGGCGCATTTGTTGCCACGGCGCCGGACATGCCTTTCGAGGCCACGATCGCGGCGCTTGCCATGTTTGCGGTCGTCGGCCGGCAGGTGGCCGAAAAGGCATCCGGCCCTGGCTCCTTCGCTCCGCTGTTTCTCGACCGGCTTGCCGGGCTGACGCCGGATGAGCTGGACGCCGAAGCGCGCGTGGTGTCGGCATGAAAACCTTCGATCTTTCCGTTTATCTGGTCCTCGATCCTGATCTCTGCCGCGCAATCGGCATGGTGGAAACAGCGCGGCTTGCCGTCGAAGGTGGTGTGACCATCGTGCAGTTGCGTGACAAGCAGGCATCAACTGTCCAAATGATTGAAACGGGTCGGGCGCTGAAGGCCGTGCTCGCCGGCACCGGCGTGCCGCTGATCGTCAATGACGATGTCGAGGCTGCCTTGGCCATCGGTGCGGATGGCATTCATGTCGGCCAGAGCGATCTTGCTGCTGCGGTCACTCGCGAGCGCGTCGGCAGGGGCATGATCCTCGGTCTTTCTGTCGAAACGGAAGAACTGGCTCGCCGAGTGGATCCTTCCGTGGTCGATTATGTCGGCATCGGTCCGGTCTTTGCGACAGTGACCAAACCGGATCACAAGCAGCCGATCGGCTTCGACGGGCTTGCGCGTATTGCTGCCGTTGCACCCGTACCGGCCGTGGCTATCGGCGGCGTGAAGGCCGAGCATGCAGCCCCGTCGCTTGCCGCCGGTGCAAAAGGTATCGCTGTCGTTTCCGCCATCTGCGGACAGCCGGACCCGCGGGCTGCGGCTCGTCGCATCGCTGACGAAATCGCGAAGGCACGCACATGATGATCAGAAATGTTTTATCGATCGCCGGTTCCGATCCGTCAGGCGGCGCCGGTATCCAGGCCGATCTCAAGGCGTTTTCTGCCCGCGGCACATATGGAATGGCGGTGCTGACGGCGCTGACCGCGCAAAACACGCAGGGCGTGACTGGCGTGCACACGGTACCGGCCGGCTTCGTGGCCGATCAGATCCGGGCGATCTTTGCCGATGTTCGGGTTGATGCGGTCAAGATCGGCATGATCGCCAATGCAGAGATCGCGGAGACGGTGGCCGATATGCTGCGGCCGTATCGAGACACGCTGCCGATCGTCCTTGACCCGGTGATGATGGCGAAGGGCGGTTCTCCCCTTCTGGCTCCGGATGCCATCGATGCCGTGACCCGCAAACTGATGCCGGTCGCAAGTCTCGTCACGCCCAATCTGCCGGAAGCGGCGGCCCTGCTGGGTGAAACCACAGCGACCACCCGAGAGGAAATGGCGGGACAGGCTGAAAGGCTGAAGATGCTTGGCCCAAGAGCCGTGCTGGTCAAAGGGGGGCATCTCGACGGCGATGATAGCCCCGATGTATTGGCTGCGGCCGGCGGCCTGCATTGGTTCGAAGGCCGGCGCGTGGAAACGAAAAACACCCACGGCACCGGATGCACGCTTTCCAGCGCGATTGCTGCCGAACTTGCCAAAGGGGCGGCACCACTTGAGGCCGTATCTATCGCCAAGGCCTATCTGGCAGGCGCGATCGCCGCGGCGGATACGCTGACCGTCGGTTCCGGGCATGGCCCGGTGCAGCATTTTTATGAACTCTGGAAGAGCTGATCTATGACCCTGTTCTGATAGGCTTCACGCCGCCAGCGACCGCAATCTGATCGCTGACGGTGGACTTGTTCGTTTGATCCGTAAGCCGTGCCCGGCCGACATTACATCGGCGGAACGATGCCGTTGAGGCCGACGGCGACGCGGCTTGCCGAAAGCGTACCATCCGCGGCCTTTTCCGCCGTGACGATAACGGCAGCGCCGGCAACAAGGTTCGATTGCGTGGCATTTGCAAAGGTGACGATCGGCGTGCCGGTCGGTACCGACATCTTGCGTTGCTCGCCCTTGAAGCTCAGTGTCAGTTCCTGGCCGCTGGTGCCCCGGTCGATATTCGATACCGTCGCATTGGTCATCTTGCTGTTCGGCTTCAGATCATAAGCCGAGATGCCTTCGCCTGTGCCCTTCATGGCGGCAGGGAAGATCAGCACCTCAAGAGCACCGTCTCCCCCATCGGATTTCGGAAGGGACGCGATGCCGACATAGTCGCCGGGCTTGATGTCTTCTGCCGAGGCCGTGGTGACGCCGGCGGCCCCAGTCGGATTTGAGAGCGATCTTGTCTGTTTCGCCCTCGCGGGTCTTTACGGTCAGCGTCGAGCCGTCGAAGGTATCGATCGTTCCGCGAACACGGACGCGGGTCGTATCAGCCGCCATGGCGGGCAGGGCGGTAAGCGAAGTCGCGAGGCCAAGGCCGGCGAGCGTGAAAGTCGTTATAAAAGAGCGTTTAAACATAGGGTTTTCTCCGTTCGGCCGGATGCTAGTCCCGGCCGAGCCTAGGCGCCAATCAAGGAGGTGTCACGGCTTTCGACGTCTTCGTGTTCGTCGCATTCAAGACTTTCGAATGTGATCGAGAAAGGCCCGAAGCGGGGCAGGCATCTGCCGACGGCTTGGGTAATATATGTGCAGGCCGGGATAGGGCGGACACCAGTCCTCCAGCACGCGGACAAGCCGCCCGGCCGCAATATGGCCGGCAACCTGCGCTTCGAAGACATAGGCAAGTCCTACGTCCTGCAAGGCGGCATCGACCATCAGGATCTGATCTCCCAATGTCAGCGGCCCGTCCACCTCGACGGCGAGTTCGGCCTCGTCCTTTTCGAACTCCCATGCGTAATATCGTCCACTCGCAAAGCGATAACGAATGCAGGGAAGAGCGATTAGATCACCCGGAACCTGAGGCTTAGGATATTTTTCGAAGAATGCGGGTGAGGCGATGACGGCGGAGCGCTGCCGCGGCCCGATCGGCACCGCGATCATGTCCTTGGCAACGGACTCGCCGAAACGAATACCGGCATCGAAGCCGCCGGAGACCATGTCGACGAAACCGTCATCGACAACGATCTCCACCTGGACCTCTGGGTTCTCCCGAAGAAATTCGGTGACGACAGGCAGGAGGAGCAACTGCGCGGAAATTCGCGAGGCATTGAGGCGCAACGATCCCACAGGTCGTCCGCGCAGCGCGTTGAGATCGTCAAGCGCGTCGTCGATATCGCGAAATGCCGGCTGCAGGCGATCGAACAATCGCTGGCCTGCTTCGGTCAGCGCAACGCTGCGTGTCGTCCGATTGAGAAGACGCAGCCCAAGGCGCTCCTCAATATTCCGGATCGTGTGGCTGAGCGCGGAGGGTGTTACTCCGAGTTCATCGGCTGCGCGTCGGAAACTCGCCTGACGGGCGACGACGAGAAAGCTGGACAAATCGGTCGGTTTGACATTGTTCATTACTGAAAATTACTCATCAGTTTATCAAAAAACCAGAGATTTTTTCATCAGATAATGCGGATTAGGTTTCTTTTCAGGGCAAGCCACTGGGGCATGCCATTAAAGAAAGGAATACCGTCATGAAAACGTGGTTCATTACCGGGGCGTCGCGCGGCTTTGGTGCCCTTATCGCGAAGCAGGCCCTTGAGCGTGGCGATAATGTCGTTGCAACGGCGCGAAAGCCGAAGGCAGTTATCGACGTTCTCGGCGACCGCCCGAACCTGCTGGCCGTCGCGCTCGACGTCACCGACGAGGCGCAGGCCGTTGAAGCGGCAAAGCAGGCCGTCGAGCATTTCGGCCGGATCGATATTCTGGTCAATAACGCGGGCTTCGGCGTTCTCGGTGCGACCGAAGAAATCTCCGGCCGCGAGGTCGAAGCCGTTTATCGCACCAACGTCTTTGGCCTGCTCGCCGTTACCCGTGCCGTGCTGCCGCATCTTCGCCGCCAGCGTGCTGGTCATATCATCAACATATCTTCGATCGGTGGATATCGGAGCTATATGGGCTGGGGTGTCTATGCCTCGACCAAGTTTGCGGTCGAAGGCATTTCAGAGGGGCTCGCCATGGAGGTCGAACCGCTCGGTATCAAGGTGACTATCGTCGAGCCAGGGTATTTCCGGACCGATTTCCTGGATCAGAATTCGCTGTCGACCAGCCCGACGATTATCGAGGACTATGCCGAGACGACTGGCGCTTTGCGGGAGGCGATGGTCACGATGAACCACAATCAGCCGGGCGACCCGCGACGTCTTGCCAAGGCGCTGATGGTGGTTGCCGATGCAGCCAACCCGCCACTGCGTATGCCGTTCGGATCCGATACGGTGGAGGCGATCGAAGCGAAGAATGCTTTTGTGGCCGAGGAGCTTGCCGCATGGCGGGAACTGGCCGTTTCCACCGATTTCCCGGCCGAAGCGAACGCAACTGCCGAATGACCCGATACGGAATGGCCGGGATATCCTGTTCCCGGCCATTCCGTCGATTACCTTGCTGCCCTCTGTGCCGTAATCGCCTGAAATGCGGCAGCGATTTCCTCACTGCCATAGGGTTTTTTGAGCAGGATGCCGCCTTCGATTGCTGCGTCGTCCGGAATGCGGTCGTTGCCGGTCGCGAAGACGATGCCGATATCCGGCGCGATCCTTCGCGCCTCATGCGCGAATTCGCCGCCGGAGAGGCCGGGAAGTCCAAGATCGGTAACGACGACCTCAAAACGGCGCTGCTGCATCATGACCAGCGCTTCCTCGGCCGTTGCTGCTTCTGAAACGGCATGTCCAAGCTCCGTCAGCAAATCAGCGGTGCTCATGCGGATGAGGAAATCGTCCTCTACCAGCAGAACCTCGTAGATTTGCCGTGAAGACCGGTCTTCGCCCTGAACTGCCAAAACAGGTTTGGCTGCGAGCGACGCCCGCACGCGATTGCGGTGCTGCTGGTTGTTGAGCACATGGCGTATTTTTCTGGCCAGTGCCTCGCGCGTATAAGGTTTCGAGAGAAGCTCGACGCCGGGATCGAGCCGGCCGCCATGCACGATCGAGTTTTCCGTATAGCCTGAGGTGAAGAGCACGGCGATATCAGGCAGACGTTCCCGAGCGTGGCGCGCAAGTTCGGTGCTTTTCAGCGTGCCGGGCATCACGACGTCAGTGAACAGAAGGTCGACAGGCACGCCGCTCTCGATGACGCTCAGTGCTCCCGCAGCATCCTTCGCCTTCAGGACAGCATAACCAAGGTCGCCGAGCATTTCGACGACAGTTGCCCGGACCTGCTCGTCGTCCTCCGCGACCAGAATGGTTTCGGAGCCGCCGGTGACAGGGCCGAAATCAGCATCGGTGACCAGATCTTCGCTGCGTTGAACGCGCGGGAAATAGATCTTTACCGTCGTGCCCTGGCCCACCTCGCTATAGATCTTGATGTGTCCGCCAGACTGCTTGACGAAACCATAGACCATGGAGAGGCCAAGGCCTGTGCCCTTGCCAACCGGTTTGGTCGAGAAGAATGGCTCGAACACCTGTTCGATCACATCCGTCGGCATGCCGGTACCGGTATCGGTCACAGCGAGCATGACGTATTGGCCGGCGGGAACGTCGGCGTGCTGGCGCACGTAGTTGTCGTCGAGAAACGCGTTACCGGCTTCGATCGTCAGCTTGCCGCCACCTTCCATCGCGTCGCGGGCGTTGATGGCGAGGTTGAGAAGAGCGTTTTCGATCTGGGTCGGATCGACCAGTACATTCCACAATCCACCGGAGCGGATCGTTTCGATTTCGATGTCTTCGCCGAGCGTGCGTCGCAGCAACTCTTCCATGCCCGTCAGGAAGCGGCCGATATTGACGACTTTCGGTTCCAGCGGCTGGCGGCGGCCAAAAGCGAGCAACTGGCTTGCGAGCTTCGACCCTCGCTGCACGCCTGCCAGTGCATTATCGACGCGGCGGCTGGCACGCGGATTGACCGAGACATCCTTGGCAAGCAGCTGCAGATTGCCGGAAATGACCTGCAGCAGGTTGTTGAAGTCATGCGCAACACCACCTGTCAGCTGGCCGAGCGCTTCCATTTTCTGGGACTGGCGGAGGGCTTCCTCCGTTTTCATGCGCTCGGAGATTTCGGTGCCAATACGCTGCTCCAGCCCGGCATTCAGTGTCTGCAGGGCTTCTTCCGCACGTTGGCGTTCGCCGATCTCGTTTTCTGCGGATCGGAAAAGCCGGGCGTTGTCGATGGCGATTGCTACCTGGCCAGCCGCACCGACCACCAGCCGTTCATGCTCCTCGCGGAACTGGCCGGGCTGCGCATGGCCGAAGAAAAGACCGCCGATGACCTCGCCGGAGCGCGACGTTACAGGCACGGCGAGATAGCTGCGCACGGGAAGATGTCCGGCCGGCATGCCGAAATGCGGTTCGCTCTTGCCATAACGCGGATCGACCAGAATGTCGTTCGAGCGGATCACGCCGTGGCCGGCAAAAGTCGGTGAAAACACTGCCGTATTGCGGGGCATCGGAAAGTTTTCGAAAGCGGAGCGTGGAACGCCTGAGAGTGCGTAGAGCATATAGCTCTCGCCCGCATCGTTTTCGACATTGTAGAAGAACGCGCCGAACTGGGCGCCCGTCAGCTCTACCCCGGCATCGGTGGTCATCTGTACCACCTTTTCGAGATCGAGTTCTGCCGAGAGATCGGCACCCAGCCGGTTCAGCACTTCGAGATGTCGCGTTTCCTTCAGGAGCGCGAGCTCGGCGCGCTTCTGGTCGGTGACGTCGTTACCTTGGATAAAGATGCCAGCTGTGCGCCGGGCTTCATCGAAGATCGGCTGAAAGATATAATCGACGAAGCGCTCTTCCGGGGGAAGGCCGGGGCGGCGGGCAAGCAATACCGGCGTGGCTTGTCCGACATAGGACTCGCCTCCGGTGCGGACCCCGTCAAGGATGTCGGCAAAGCCCTGCTCCACGACTTCAGGAAGTGCTTCGCGTATCGAGCGCCCGACCAGGTCGCGCCTGCCGACGAGGCGCATATAGGCGCCATTGGCCATCTCGAACACATGATCGGGGCCGCTGACCATGGCCATGAAGCCAGGCGCCTGCTCGAACATCTGGCCCAGCCGTTCGCGTTCACCCTGCAGGCGCCGTTCCGCGCGCACCTTGGCGGTGTTCTCGACGACGATCGCCATCACGCCGAAAGCCTGGCCGGCCTCGTTATAAACGGGCGAATAATAGAGGTTCATAAAGGCCGAATCCGGCACGCCGGAACGGTCGAGGATCATTTCCTGATCGTAGTAATCGAGAGTGCCGCCCGCGAAGCAGACCTTCATGACATTGTCGTTGAAGTCGGCGACTTCGGGCCAGCCTTCACGGACCTTGGAACCCAAAATGCCCGGATGACGCCGCCCGGCAAATTCCGAATAGGCGTCGTTGTAAATCATCACGCCGTCATCAAGCCACAGCGAAACGATCGGCACCGGCGATTGCAGCATCAGCGAGATCGAGGTTTTCAAGCTTTGCTGCCAGCCGCCAATCGGGCCAAGCGAAGTCGCCGCCCAATCAAAGGTCGCAATGAGACGCGCCATTTCGCCGGAATGAGAAAGAAAGGCGGTCTCGGCAGTCGGATTATTCATCATCGGGCTTTCGGCGGCGACAAGCTCATGTATGCCGTCTTACATGAGAACATTCACCTGGGACAGCCGTTTTTGACAATCGTCAACTAGGGCGCTGCCGCAAAAAAGCCATAGGTGAGGGTGGGTATTTTATCGGTTGGCAAAGTCCGTATGGGCGAAATCATTGCCCTTGTAGAGCAGGGGCAGGCCGCGGTTTTTCGCACAGGCATAAGAGAGGCAATCGGCGAGGTTGAGCTGTGCCGGATGGCCCCGGCCCTTGCCGAAATGGCGGAACGCCTGAACGGCAATCCGGCCATCAGCTTCTTCGATCGGGATGATGGCGACATTGCTATCTGCGAGGAAATCCAAGATCAGCCGCTCGGTTGCCAGCGGGTCCGCAATTCGACGGGTCGATAGAACCATCGTGGCCTCAAGTACGACCAGAGGACTGGTCACGAGCGTCTCAGCCTCCTGCATACGCCTGGAAAATTCGGGGCCGTCGACCTCTGACGCAAGGATGGCCACGATAGCCGATGTGTCGATGAACACTAGTGCCCCCACATTTCATCGATTTCATCCTTGCTCATCACCCTGCCTTCGCCTTGGCCTAGAGCTTGGAAACGGGCCGCGAAATCTGAGTGCCGTTCAGCCAAAGGTGTTTTTGTGGCCCGCTGTTTCTCAAGGCGCTGCATTTTCTCCTCAAGCGCCTCCACAACAGCTTCGGTCATCGTGATATTCAATTCTGCTGCCAGCTGCTCGGCAAGCTTGCGAGCACGGGGATCGCGTATCTGCAAGTTCATGGTCTTGGCCTCCATATTGTCATGACAGATAACATGCCTGTCATGACAAAGCGAGGAAAACGGCTCAGTTGCAACTGCCGGCTTGATCGAGTGCGGCGGTGATGCCCGAAAGGGAGAAGGTATAGCTCGTTTCGGTGCCGCGTTGGGATGTCGCCTGCAGCGTCATGTTGCTGCCGGACTTCATGGCGTTGATCATGGCCGCATCGCTGCTTGCCTCTGCCGTCCAGCCAGAATTGCCCTTCGGCATCATGATGAAGTTCCGGCCATCGATGGTGACGACCATCTGCGAACCGCTTCTGAGATCATAGCCCATTATCGCCTGGGGATAATACCCGGAGCCGGAGGGGTTGGGCGCGACGAGAAAATAGTTGTCGCCATGGCTGACTTCTGCAGGCCTTGCCTGTTGCGGGGTTGTGAGCACATAGCAGTTTGTCGCGCCGCTCGCCTTGTAGGAATAGAGACCCCAGTCGTTGAACTTGCGTACCATTGCCGGACTTGGGCTCGGCTGAGCAAGGGCTGGAACGGTCAATGCGGATAGAGTGAAAACGGACAGGGCTAAAAGCTTGGTGGACAATCTTGCCTCCTAGGTCAGAACTGGCGAGGGAGTGCGGCCGTCAAACCGGCCACGAAGATAGTCCCATTGGAAAATTTGCCGGTTACGGTAAAGTTAATTCGAAACACATTTGCGTCGGAACGGGACACCGGTCGGACCGAAATGAGGCGGTGCCGTGAACCGTTGTGAGCGCCTTCGGCTTGTCCTATCGGGCGAATGACGCTTCCGATACCGTCACGCTCACAGGTCGGTCACAATCATGTCAGGTTGCCGTAATTGTGGTCATGAAGCGTCGTTGACGCCGATTTTCGATCTCTTATTCGATCGGGTAAGTGCTGCGCCGTTTCACCACGCAGTGCGATAGATGGCGAGTGCATCTGCTTCCGACAGCTCGCGCGGGTTGTTGACCAGCAGCCGTTGCTGCTTCATCGCATCGGCAGCAAGTTTCGGCAGGGCGCTTTCCGGAATGCCGACATCGCGTAAACGCAGAGGCAGGCCGAGCCTAGCGGCGAGTGCGGCCAGTTCATCGATGAACGCTGCTGTTAAAGCCTGGCTTCCGCCATTGCCTGCCAGATGCGGAAACGTATCCGCCGCGATTTCCGTATAGAGCTGCCCGGCGAAAGGAGCATTGAAACGCAGCACATGCGGCAGGACCAGAGCATTGGAAAGCCCGTGCGGCACGTGAAATGTGCCGCCGATCGGGTAGGCAAGAGCGTGGACGGCTGCAACAGGGGAATTGGCGAAAGCCTGCCCCGCCAGCATGGAACCGAGCAGCATGGAGCCGCGTGCTTCGATATTGCCACCATCGGATACCACCGTCTCGATATTCGCACCGAGCAGCTGAAGCGCCTGTTTTGCCAGCATTTTCGAGAGCGGATTGTTGTTGGCGTTTTTCGAGGCATAGGCCTCGATCGCGTGTACCATCGCATCTATGCCGGTCGCTGCCGTGATGGCTGGAGGCAGGCCGATCGTCAGCTCGGGATCGAGCAGGGCAATGTCCGGAAGGTTGAATGGCGATGATATCCCGCGCTTTTCCTCCTCGCCGACGGTGATGATCGAAATGGGCGTCACTTCCGACCCGGTGCCGGCGGTTGTCGGAATGAGGACCAATGGCAGGCGAGGGCCTTTCGCATTGCCAATACCCCAAATGGTTTCGATGTCTTCATCGGATTCGATCAGCAGCGCCGCCAGCTTTGCCACGTCGAGCGATGAACCACCGCCGAAACCGACGACACCCGTTGCACCTGCTGCCCGGCCTGCCTCGACCGCTTTCTCGAGCGTTGCAAGAGACGGATCTGCTTCGACCTCCGCATAGACGGTTGTCTTGATGCCGGCGTCCTGAAGCGAAGCCAGCGCGGCATCGGCAAGCCCGAGTTTCCGAAGGCCGGGGTCGGTGACGAATAACACGGAGGGACCAAGCTTTGCGCTGGCGTGTTTTGCCAATTCTCTTGCAGCACCAGCCCGAAAGATCACTGAAGGTGTTGTATTGAATACGAAATCCTGCATACGCGGCCGGCCTCCCTCGGATGGATGTGAATTACATTCTTGGGCCGCTTGAGTGATTTCTGCAAACCGCGGTTGACTCACAGGATCAATTTGTACATTTGTACAAATAGTAATAACAATTGAACATACATCCTATGCGACCGAGCATCCGCGAAGCCCTGCTGAAAAACGCCGTCACCCTGTTTGCGGGCCGCGGTTATCACGCCGTGTCCCTGCGCGACATCGCCAAGGCCGCGGAAGCCAATGTCGGTAGCCTCACCTATCATTTCGGCTCCAAGGCCAACCTTCTCAAGGAAATATACGAACGGCATACCCAGCCGATGAATGCGCGCCGTCGCGAGTTGCTCGGCGAGGCGCGCCGCATCAGCAATCCGGACGAGCGCCTGATGGCGATCATCCGGGCCTATATCGTGCCGGCTTTCATCTCGTCTTCGGAAAGTGATGGTGGCGGTGCCGAATTCACGCGCATGCGTGCCGTTCTCTCCGCAGAGGGCAATCCGGATGCGCAGGCGATCATCGCCGATGCCTTCGATGAGACCAGCCGGGCCTTCATCGAGGCCATTGCCGAATGCGTGCCCGGCGCTTCGCGCGAAGGGCTTGTCTGGCGCAGCCAGTTTCTGCTCGGCGGGCTTTATTACGCCCTTATCAATCCGGAACGGGTCAGCCGCCTTTCCGGCGGCGCGGTCAATGGTGAAGACCGAGAAGCAGCCGTCGGCCAGCTGGTGGAGGCGAGCTACGCCAGTTTCAGAAGCCTTGCTGCCGATACCGGGGCTGCCGCTGACATGATCAAACAGGAAAAGACAGCATGAACGATCAGAGCCCCACCCATCGCCGCAAGCCGGCTTTCGTCCTGCCGGCCGGCAGTTGCGATGCCCATTGCCATGTCTTTGGTCCGGGCAGCGTCTTTCCTTATGCGCCGAGCCGCCGCTATACGCCTGAAGACGCGCCGAAGGAGGCTCTTGCTGCTCTGCATGAGCGTCTCGGTATTGATCGGGCGGTGATCGTCCAGGCGAGCTGCCATGGCACCGATAACCGCGCCATGCTGGATGCGATCGCCTGGCGTCCGCAGAACTATCGCGGCGTCGCAGTGGTAGACGATACGTTCGACGATCGCGCCTTCCAGGAGCTCGATGACGGCGGCGTCAGAGGTGTTCGTTTCAACTTCGTCCGGCATCTCGGCGGCGCGCCGGATATGGACGCGTTCAACCGCGTCATCGATCGCATCAGGGGGCGCGGTTGGCATGTGGTCCTGCATTTCGACGCGGCGGATATCATGCCAATGGCGGATATCGTGCGCGGTTTGCCGCTTCCATTCGTCATCGACCATATGGGGCGAATAGACACCAAGCTTGGCACAGACCAGCCGGCCTTTCAGACATTGCTCGATCTGGCCCGGCTCGAAAACGGCTGGGTCAAGGTTTGTGGTTCGGAGCGCATTTCCAGCTTTCCGTTTGATGCGGCGGTTCCGTTTGCGCGAGCGCTCGTCGAAACGAGCCCTGAACGGACGCTTTGGGGCACGGATTTCCCGCATCCCAACCTGAAAGAACCGGTAGATGAGGCCGATCTGGTCGATCTCGTCGCCCGTTTTTCGCTGACGGCGGAAGAGCAGCAATGCCTGCTCGTGAAAAATCCTGCCCGTCTCTACGGTTTCAACAATTAGTCATAACTCTCAAGGAGGAGGAGAACATGAGGTTCAACATATTTAAGGCGGCGGGCCCCATCCGCCGTCGGGGAGCGCTTGTGGCTTCGGTCGCCATCGCTTTGGCGCTCGCTTTACCGGGTGCCGCCGGCGCGCAGGACAAATATCCGTCACGCGATATCACCCTCGTCCTGCCGTTCGGACCGGGCGGCATTGCCGATATCACTGCCCGTGTCGTGGCCGACTCTCTCGGTAAGAAACTGGGCCGGCAGATCGTCATAATGAACCAGCCGGGCGCCGGTGGCGCCACTGCGGCGCGTGCTGCACTGAATGCTGAAGCGGACGGCTATACTCTGGCTCTCTTCTCCAATGGCACGGCAATCAGCGTGCCGCTGTTCAAGAAGCTGCAGTTTGATCCGGTCAAGGAATTCGTGCCGGTCTCGAGCCTTGCCTATTTCGATTTCGTCTTCGTCACCAAGGCTGGCGGCAAGTTCAAAACGCTGAAGGACGTGCTGGAGGCCGCCAAGGCCAAGCCCGGCGCACTGAATGTCGGTACGATCAATGTCGGCAGCACGCAGAACCTTGCGGCAGAACTGTTCAAATCGGCCTCGGGCGTCGATTTCACCATCGTGCCTTACAAGGCGACGCCGGATCTGCAGGTGGCCCTGCTCGGTGGCGAACTCGATGTCATTGTTGACAGTCAGACGGCCCTCAATGCTGCGCTACAGCAGAACCAGGCGATTGCGATTGCCGCGTCAGGCCCGGTTCGCTCCAGCCTGCTGCCGAATGTGCCGACCGCCACGGAGGCCGGCGTCAAGGATTTTGACGTAACATCGTGGAATGCGATCTTTGCGCCCAAGGGTACACCGCCGGAAGCAATCAAGGTGTTGAACGCCGCGCTTGTCGAGGTCCTGGCCGATCCGGCGCTCAAGAAGCGCTTTGCCGATCTTGGCGTCGAGGCGCGTTCCAGCACGCCTGAGGAAATCGGCAAGCGACTGGCCGACGACATCACCAAGTGGTCGGCGGTGATTGAGAAGGCCGGAATTCCAAAGCAGTAAGGACGCAATCAAAGGAAAGACGGGCGGCGGGTAACTGCCGCCTGTTGTGAGGCGCGCCTATCATGGCGCAGCTTTGCTGCCGAGGATTATCGGACCCTTCACAGAGGCGGCGGTCAATCTTATTCTTCGAACTTATAGTCCTGGAGTTCGCGAATATTCTCCGAAAGATTGGTCATTGCGCGGCCGATACTGTCGGCGAACAGATGCCAGACAGAACTGGTGACCGATGAAGTGGTGTTCAGAACTTTTGCCATATCTCTCTCCTTGAGGAGGCCTTGCCCGTTCTACAGTCAGAGATTAGGCGCAAAAGTCTAAATTTCTGAGAATAACGAGCCTTATCGAAGAGATAATTGCGTAAATCATCTTGTCTGCGAATTGTTCGGCTAACTTGACATCTGTCAGCTGGCTGACGGCGTTGCTGTGCTGCAGCAAATAAATATTGCAGCGCGAGGAGTAATTTGCGACGCAGCAATGATAATATGAGATGAGTTCGAGTATCCGGTGCCTGCCGGCCTCAGGTTGGCACCTTTCATCGTCATATGGTTTTGAGTTTGAATGTGATACCCGGAGGCTGGAAATTTTACCCGACATTTCGGAAGTCATTTTTATGATTGCGCGTCCAGATTTCAGCCCTTGTGGTGTTCGGCCATGAATATCGCAGATGTGAACGGCATACAGATCGCCCATGAAGCCTTTGGACGAGAAGGTGATCCGGCAATTCTCCTGATTGCCGGTTTCGGCACGCAGATGATCCGCTGGACCGATCCGTTCTGCATCGAGCTCGCATCGCGCGGATATCGCGTCATCCGTTTCGACAATCGTGATGCCGGCCTATCGACTCATCTTGCACAACTGGTGCCGCCGGATTTCGGTGCCTTGGTTGCTACTCTCATGTCCGGGCAGCGGCCGGAAGTGCCCTATACGCTCGACGACATGGCGGCGGATGCGGTCGGTCTCCTCGATGCGTTGTCGATCGATCGCGCTCACGTGGTCGGCCGCTCGATGGGCGGGATGATCGCCCAGATCATGACGAGCGAATACCCTGACCGGATCCTGTCGCTGACATCCATCATGTCGAGCACCGGCAATCCGGCGCTGCCGCAAGCCGGGCCGGATGTCATGGGCCTGATGATGCGGCCTTCCCCCGATCCGCGCGACGACGAGATGGGCTTTCTGGCAAGCAGCCTCGCCTTCGCCCGCCGCATCGCCGGCCCGGGGTTTGCCTTCGACGAGGAGGCGCATCGCGCGCTCGTCCTGGAAGAGGCGAGGCGGGCTTATGACCCCGCAGGCACGGCCCGCCAGATCGCCGCTATGGCGGTCGCCGGCGACCGCCGCGCGCGGCTTGTAACGATTACCGCGCCGACACTCGTCATCCACGGGAAGGACGATCCGTTGATCCTGCCAACCTGCGGGGAGGATACGGCTTCGTCAATTTCAGGCGCCGAACTTATGCTGGTCGAGGGAATGGGGCACGATTTGCCGGCCGCCCTTTATGGTAGGGTTATCGACACCATCGATCGAACGGCGCAACGCGGCGCCATCGCCTGAAGCCGGTGCGGCCCCGGTTTACGTCTGCTGATAGACTGCGACGACGCGGCTGAAGTCGCGCTTTTCGAGATCGCTCCTGCGGATGAGGAAATAGACGGTTCCTTCGCCATTCTCCTGCATCCACTTGGGAATGTCGATCTGCAACAGCAACTGCCAGTCCCGGGCCTTCTTGAAAACTGCCGCCCGGTTTTTCTGCCATTCGTCGCGCGATAAATGCTGCTTGCCGAATTCGGTTACGACAACCGCATCGTAACGCGGGTCGTCCTGCACGGGTACCGGCGCTCCTAGAAGCTGGTTCGGTGGATTGCCGTCCGGCAGGTCATAAAAAAGTTCATCATAGGCCATCTTGAACTCTTCGTCGTCGGAATTCTCCGACGACGAGGCCGTATAAGTGGTAGCCAGCGCGCCTGTCGTCTCGAATTCGAGGCTGAACGGCGGCAAAAGTTGTAAAGCGGTCTTGGGCGCTACGGGCTGGGTGGGGCCGCCATAGGGCGTTCCGGGCTCTGGCGCATTCGTGTCGCGTGTTTCCGGACCCTGGCCATATCGGGCATGGATTTCGTTCATTTCCCTACGATGATCGGTGGTTGCGGCCCTCAGATCGTCCGGCATCTCTTGTCCGATAAGCGTCTCGGCAGGACTTTCGTCCCAAATCACCCGCGCCGACTCAGCACCCGTGTCGTAAGGGCCTGCTATCAGGTCATAGAAGAACAGCAACCGGCCGTGATCCGGCAAGGGAACTGCGACCGATCCGAGTGCGCCGGCCTCGGCAAGATCGACTTGCACGAAAAACGCATAGGGCATGCCTGCTGCGAGGTGAGCTTTGACTTCGACGGCAGCCTCGGCATTACCGCGATTGGCGATCTCGTCCAGATTGGACGGCAATGGGCGGCGCGGCCATGCCATGCCCGGCGGCAGATCGGGCGCCCCGCCGATGCGGCTTCCACCCTTTCTGTCCACATCCTTCCGCGAAAACGAGATGACCGGCTTTAGGCTAGCCACCAGCATATCGACCTGATCGGCATCAACGCGTTCCTCGATGAACTCGCGTGCTTCCAACGGCGTATCGAACATCAAATCCCTCGTATCATATCGGACATGAGGGATTTATTGTGGCGGCGGCGGGAGGCAAGGGCCGTCTGACTTGCCGGGCGGGGCGAGCAAGCGGCCTAATGCCGCGCACCTTTCTCCACCGTCAGGTGCTGGCCGATGATGCTTTCGTCCGCCAAAAGATCGGCACTCGCGCCCTGCCAGACCACGGCACCGCGATCGAGGATGACGGCATCGTCGGTGAGCGGCAGGACCTTCTTGGCCTTTTGCTCGATGATGATCGCCGACATGCCTTCGCCCTGGGTGATCCGCTGGATGGCGATCAGCAGTTCATCGACGATAATGGGCGCAAGGCCCTCGGTCGGCTCGTCGAGCAGCAACAGCTTCGGATTGACCATCAGAGCGCGGCCGACGGCCAGCATCTGCTGTTCGCCGCCGGAAAGCTGGTTGCCGAGGTTCTTGCGGCGTTCCTTGAGGCGCGGGAACATGCCGTAGACGCGCTCGACGGTCCACACACCCGGGCGGGCGATGGCGGTGAGGTTTTCCTCCACCGTCAGCGATTTGAATATGTTGCGCTCCTGCGGCACCCAGCCGATGCCGGACGCGGCGCGGCGGTCGGGGCGAAGCTTGGTCACGTCCTTGCCCATCAGGTGGATCGAGCCCGAATGGTGGGTGGTGACGCCGGCGAGCGTATTGACGAAGGTCGTCTTGCCCGTGCCATTGCGGCCGAGCAATGCCAGCGTGCGGCCTTCCGGAATGGTCAGGCTGATGCCGGCCAGCACGCTTGCCTCGCCATAACCGGCCACCAGTTTCTCGGTCTGCAATACCGGGGTCATGCATTTTCTCCGAGATAGACGGCTTTGACACGCGGGTCGGTGGAGATTTCCGCCACCGTGCCTTCGACGAAGAGCGCACCGGCGACGAGGACCGAGATGCGGTTGGCGAAGGAGAAGACGAGATCCATGTCGTGCTCGATCAGCAGCACCGTCACGTCTGCAGGCAGGTCGGAAACGATCTGCAGAACTTCATGCCTTTCATCTTCCGGCACGCCGGCGGCCGGTTCGTCGAGCAGCAGCACGCGGGGCTTGGCGGCAAAGGCAACGGCGATTTCCAGCAGGCGCTGCTTGCCATAGGGGAGGATCACCGTGCGCTCGCCCATTGCGGATGCGAGGCCGAAGCGGGCGAGCAGAGCGGCCGCTTCATTGACGATCTGGTCGTAACCTGCGACGGACTTCCAGAGATTGTGGCCGACGCCCTCCCGCTCGGCGATCGCCAGCGCCACGGTTTCCAGCGGCGTGAAATCGTTGAACAGCTGGTTGATCTGGAAGGTGCGGGTCAGGCCGCGTTTGACGCGCTTGAAGGCGGCGAGCGAGGTAATGTCCTCGCCTTCCAGGAAGACCTGACCTTCGGAGGGCGGCAGGACGCCGGTCAGGAGGTTGATCAGCGTCGTTTTGCCGGCGCCATTCGGGCCGATCAGCGCGTGGCGGGCACCGCGTTCTACCTTGATGCTGACATCGTTGGTGGCAAGGAAGGCACCGAAGCGGCGCTTCAGGTTTTTGGTTTCGAGAACGATTTCGCTCATTGCCCGTCCTCCTTCTTCGAGAAGCGTTCCGGCAGGTATTCCACCCAGCGGGCCAGCCGCTCGCGGCCGATCAGCACCAGGATGACCAGCAGCATGCCGATATAGAACATCCAGTATTGCGGGGTGATCACCGACAGCCAGTCCTTGATCAGCGTGAAGAACACCGCGCCGAAAATACCGCCATAAAGATAACCGGTACCGCCGATGACGAGCACGAGCAGCACGTCGGCCGAACGGTGGAAGGCGAGCACGTCGGGTGAGACGAAGCTGGTGGTCTGGGTAAGCAGCGCACCCGCCACACCGGCGAAGACTGCAGCGATCGTGTAGACCGTAACGATACGCTTTCGGGCCGGCACGGCGATCATCGCGGAACGCATCGCATTGCCCTTGATCGCCTTCAGCGACATGCCGAAAGGCGAGAAGGCGATGCGGCGCATGATCATCGTCGAGACGAACAGCACGGCGATGCAGTAGACGTAACCCACTTTGCCGAACAGGTCGAATTCGAAGAGGCCGAGAACAGGCCCCGGCGAGAAGCCGGAGAGGCCATCTGCGCCGCCGGTCAGCCAGGCCATCTGGTTTGCCACTTCTGCCATCATCAGGCCGATGCCGAGCGTCGTCATCAGGCGCGTCAGGTCCGAGCCGCGCAGGATGAGGAAGCTGGTCAACAAGCCGAGCACGCCGGAAACTATGCCGGCAACAATCAGGCCCGTCACCGGTTCGGCGACGAAATGCATGGCCATCAGGCCGGCGACATAGGCTCCGAGGCCAAAAAAGGCGGTGTGGCCGAGCGAGACGATGCCGGCAAAACCGAGCACCAGATCGAGCGAGACGGCAAACAGCGCCAGGATGGCGATTTCCGTCAGGATCAGCATTTTCGACGGCAGCACGAAATAGGCGGCGATCGCAGCGATCCAGACGATGATCTCGAAGAAGCGAATCCGGCTGCGGCGTTTCATTAGCTTGGCGGCGCGAGCCTCTGCAGTGGCGGTGGAAGAGGGGGCCGTCACGTTGGTATCCTGTTGAACTGCACTCATCGTCCGCCCCTCGTGAAAAGTCCGTTCGGACGCAGGATCAGCATGATGATCATCAGGCCGTAGATGACGAAGGGACCGATCGCCGGCACGTAATATTTGCCCGCCACGTCGGCGATGCCGAGCAGCATGGCGGCAAGGAACGGGCCGGAAACGGTCGACGTGCCGCCGACCGAAACGACGATCAGGAAGTAGATCATGAACTTCAACGGAAAATTCGGGTCGAGGCCGAGGATTTCCGCACCCATCGCACCGCCGAGACCGGCAAGGCCGGAGCCGAAGGCGAATGTCAGCGCGAAGACGACCGGCACATTGATCCCCAGACCTATGGCGACGCGGCGGTCATCGACCGCAGCACGCAGCCGGCTGCCGAACCGGGTTTTTGACAGGATGAGCTGCAGGACGACAGCGAGTATCGCGCAGAGGATGATCGTGAACAGCCGGTAGCGGCCGACGCCGACGCCGAACACATCCATCCGGCCGGAAAGCTCCGGCGGCAGATTGATCAGCTGCTGCTGGCCGCCCATGAAATAGTCAGTCGCGGCGATCGCCATGAAGACGATGCCGATCGAGAACAGGACCTGGTCCAGATGCGGCGCCTGATAAAGCCACTGATAAAGCGTGCGCTCAAGAATAAGGCCGATTGCAGCCGACACAAGGAAGGCCGCCGGCAGACACCAGTAGAACGAGATGCCGTAACGGTTCATCATGATGACGGTGACATACCCGCCGGCCATCGCGAAGGCGCCATGCGCCAGGTTGATGAAGTTCATCAGGCCGAGCGTCACCGTCAGCCCGCAGGCCAGGATGAACAGCAACATGCCGTAAGCTATGCCGTCGAAGAGGATGGTCAGCATGCGTGGTCTTCTCTAGGGCCTGAGTTTCAAGCGGTTACGATCACGAGGGTATTGTCGCCGGGAATGGGGATGGGCTCAAGGGGCAACACATCTTGATGATGCCTCTCGCCCGGAACCCCCTCATCCGCCCTTCGGGCACTTTCTCCCCGCTGGGGAGAAGGGAAGGACGCGGCAACGCTTCCGTTCCTCCTCTCCCCTTGGGGAGAGGGTGGCCGAGCAAAGCGGAGGCCGGGTGAGGGGGCGGCAGACTTCGAGGCTCACTGAAAGGCGAGCTTAGATTTTGCCGCCCGACCGTTCTTTACTTCGCTTCCGCCTTCTCCGGATCCTTCAGATCCTTGAAGGTCGCGAACTCGACATTGTGCAGCTCGCCGCCAACATCCTTCACTTCGCGCATATAGATGTTCTGGATGATGTCGCGGGTTTCCGGATCGATGGAGACCGGGCCGCGCGGGCTGACCCAGGAAAGGCCCTTGACGGCAGCCATGAAGGCCGGGCCGGTCGGGTCGCCCTTGGTCTTTTCCAGAGCGGCGTAGATCAGCGCCATGCCGTCGTAACCGCCGACCGACATGAAGTTCGGGCGCATGTCCGGGTTGCCCTTCTTGAAGGCGGCGACATAAGCCTTGTTTTCCGGGCTGTCATGCGCCGTGGCGTAGAAGTGGCCGGTGATGGTGCCGAGAGCCGGCTTGCCCATCGAGTTCAGGATATCGTCATCGGTCACGTCGCCGGTGGCGATCAGCTTGACGCCGGCCTCGGTCAGGCCGCGATCGGCGAACTGCTTCATGAACAGCGCGCCGGCGCCCGAAGGCAGGAACACGAAGACGGCATCCGGCTTGGCGTCACGGACGCGCTGCAGGAAGGGCGCGAAATCGGGGTTTGCCAGCGGCACGCGAACGGCTTCGGTGATCTCGCCACCCTTCGCCTTGAATTCCTTGGAGAACCACTTCTCGGCGTCGATGCCCGGACCGTAGTCGGAAACCAGGGTCACGACCTTCTTGATGCCGTTCTGGGCAGCCCAGGTGCCGACCGGCAGCGAATACTGCGGCAGGGTGCCGGAGGTGCGGGTGATGTATTCAGACGCCTTGGTAATCGAGGCGGTGCCGGCAGCCATGACGACGGTCGGGATCTTCGCCTGCGTCGCAACCGGGCCGACGGCCATGGCGAGCGGGGTGAGGCCGAAGCCGGCGAGCACCTTGGCGCCGTCATTGACGACGAGTTCCTGGGCGATGCGGCGGGTCTGGTCGGCAGTGCCGGCGTCGTCGCGAATGACGAGTTCGATCTTCTTGCCTGCGACGGTATCGCCATGCGTGGCGATAAAAGTCTTGGCGCCTGCCGAAACCTGGCGGCCGGTCGATGCGAATGGGCCGGTCATCGGCAGGATGAGGCCGACCTTGATGGTTTCCTGGGCATAAGCCGGAATGGCTGCGAGGCCGCAAAGGGCAACGCTCGCCGCTGCGATCAGGGTTCTTCTCTTGAGCATGTCTGTCTCCTCCTCAAGGGTACGAATTTATTATGAGCCGTTCCCGTCGACGCGTCGTGATGACGCCGCCTCCTGGACCCGTCACGATAGGTAAGCTATATCCAGAATGTATACACGACAGTCAACGGTACGAGATAGTTTGGTCTCCCACTATCTTCATTTTTTCGTCAGTTTCCGTGATCTTCGCCATTTCCGGTTTTCTTGGCGATATGGCGAAACGCTGCCGCTTCATCCGTGCCTCAACTCCCGTGGCCCGGACATATCACCGTTTCCCGTTTCCGGACGATATGCCTCCCGCCGACGTCGATCTCTGTTCTCTCCTATAAACCGCAGTTTCGACGAACGTTTATCAGTTCGTCTGCCGGAGGCATAAGTTCTGGTTATAATATAGTTCCAGCTCAGCCATCTGGGCGGGTGGGCAGAAGATCGATAAAAGCCTGCTGCGCGGCTGTCGGCAACCAGTCCTTGCGTGAAGTTACACCGATCGGCCGCGAGGTATGGGAGAGATCGAAGGGAAGGGCCGCCATAAGCCCACGGGCGATTTCCGCCTCCGCCTGCAGGCGTGACGTGCAGCCCAGATGATCGCTGCTGTCGAGAAGCTCGCGCATCAGGATGAGCGAACCGGTTTCGACGATGCTCTTCGGCGCTGAAGTGCCGGCATCCCCAAATACGCTTTCGAAATACCGGCGGATCGGCGTACCGGCATGTGCGACCACCCATGGATAGGCGGCAAGTTCCTCTCCGGTAATCTTCGCCCGTGCCGCCAGCGGGTGGTTATTGCCGGCGACGAGAACGATCGTGTCGTAGAACAATACCCGCTGCTCCACATCGCTGACGGGCGCAGGGACCCGCAGCGCGCCGAGCAGGAAGTCGATCTCGCCGCGGCGGAGCGCTAGCAGCAGATCCGGATACGGGCCTTCGTTGATCTGCAGTGGCAGGTTGGGACGCTGCTTGCGGAAGGCAGCAATCGCCTTCGGCAGCACATAGGATTTCGCAAGCGGTGTCGCCCCGATGACGATCCGGCCGATTTCGGCCGATGTCAGTTCTGCCATGTCGGCGTCAGCCTGCTCCAGTTCAAGAAAGGCCAGTTTGGCGGCCTGCGCCAGTGCCTGCGCGGGACGGGTCGCGACAATGCCGTAAGAGGTGCGTTCGAACAGAGGCCGCGCCGCCTCTTCTTCCAGTTGCCCCACGGCGCGATAGACTGCCGGCTGACTGAGGCCAAGCTTTCTGGCGGCAAGCGTGAAGCTTTCGGTCTCCCGCACCGCGATCAGCGATTTCAGTTGCGCAGTTGTTGCCGTTATCGTCAGCCGCGGTGAAAGTTCGGCGAGTGCCGGATCGAGATAACCGAAAGCGCGAGTGACGCGCCGGGCAAGTGTTTCGCCTGCGGCATTCGCGAATATCTTCTGCGGCGTGCGGGAAAAAAGCGGCAGTCCAGCGGTTTTCTCGATCTTGGAAAGAGCTTGCGTGACGGCAGGCTGGGAAACGAAACATATTTCTGCGGCGCGCGTGACTGAACCGCTTTCGACAACCGCGAGAAAGGCCCGCAGGTGGCGCAGGCTGTGGTGAAGGATGGTCGGGGTGGGATCGTCAGGCCGGGAATTCATGATGTGGCGATCCTAACATACCGGCTCGCCCTTGTACTGTCCCGATCTATAAGCCGATCAAAACCGGCCGGGAAAATGATCCTGCAGCGCCATCAGAACTTCCTCGACAACTTCGGAGACGTTCTTGCCTGCGGTGTCTATGACAACGGTACTGTCGTCCCAGTCTTCCCAGGTCCGGTTGGTCACGGCTTGCCAGCTTGGTTTGATCAGGCCTTCGACATCGGTCTCGCGGGTCTCCACCCTGAAGCGGTGCTCCCTGGGATCGGAACATGTAACTTCGACCTGGATTGCCCTCACGCCATTACGTGCCGCAACCGCCTGCCAGGCCTTGCGGCTGATTTCGATAGCATTGACCGAATCCGCCACGACGACCCGGTTGGCGGCGAGATTGTCCGCTGCAATGGCGTATGCCACGACATAACCCGCTGGACCGACATCGCCGATGCCGGAATTGCGGATCGCCTGCTCTATCGTATCGACCTTGACATGTACGGCGCCGATCCGTGCAGCCAGCCCTCTTGCGAGGGTCGTCTTGCCGCTGCCGGGCAGGCCTCCGAGAATGATCAGCATCGCTTGGCCTTTCCACACATTGGAGGCTTGCGGCAAATTACAAACCGCCGCCGAATTATGACAGGCCGGAAGAAGGCCCTGAATCAATAGACCGTCGCAAACACCGACTTGAATAGCCGGCTTTTGCGACGGTCTTGTATCAGTCCGAAGAAGCGTGCCTGTCAGAGCTTACTTCGCGTTCGGATCCCTGATCTTCGGATAGGTCGCGAATTCGACGTTGTAGAGTTCGCCGTTTACTTCCTTGACTTCGCGCATATAGATGTCCTGCACGATGTCGCGGGTGGCCGGGTCGATGGCGATCGGGCCGCGAGGGCTTGTCCAGGAGGCACCCTTCATGGCTTCGACTAGCTTGGTGCCGTCGGTATCGCCATTGGTTTTCTTCAGCGCCATATAGGCGAGCGTCATGGCATCATAACCGCCGACCGACATGAAGTTCGGGCGCATGTTGTTGCTGGCCTTCTTGACCTGCGCGACGAAAGCCTTGTTTTCCGGGCTGTCGTGTAGGGCCGAATAGAAGTGACCGGTGATGACGCCCTTGGCTGCCGGGCCGATGCCGTTCAAGAGGTCGTCGTCAGTGATGTCGCCGGTGCCGATCAGCTTGATGCCGGCGTCCGCGAGACCGCGCTCGATGAACTGCTTCATGAACAGCGAACCAACGCCCGACGGAACGAACACGAAGACCGCATCCGGCTTGGAGTCACGCACGCGCTGCAGGAACGGCGCGAAGTCCGGATTTGCCAGCGGAACGCGGACGGCCTCGACGATCGTACCGCCTTCCTTCTTGAATTGGTTGGTGAAGCCCTGCTCGATGTCGATGCCTGGACCATAGTCGGAGACCAGCGTCACGACGCGCTTGACGTTGTTCTGTACCGCCCATGTGGCGACCGGAACGGCGGACTGCGGCCCGCCCATCGACGTGCGGACGTAATAGGGCGACTGCGGCATGATCGCGGACGTGGTGGCCGATGTGATGATTGCCGGAATCTTTGCCTGGTTGAGAACCGGCGCCACCGACATGGCGAGCGGGGTGAGGCCGAAGCCCATCAGCATCTTGACGCCATCGTTGACGACGAGTTCCTGGGCGATACGGCGCGTCTGATCGGCGACGCTCGCGTCATCGCGCAGCACGATCTCGATCTTCTTGCCGGCGACCGTATCGCCGTTAAGCGCCATATAGGCCTTGACGCCGGCTTCCACCTGCCGGCCGGTCGAGGCGAAGGGGCCGGTCATCGGCAGTACGAGACCGATTTTCACGGTCTCCTGCGCTGCGGCCGAAAAGGCTGCAAGCGTGCCGAATGCCACCGCCGCGGTCGCCATCAATGTTCTTCTGGTAATCATTCTCTTTCCTCCTCCAGAGACGAATTGGTTAAATTCCCCGTGACGGAACCGCTTCCTCCGTGCGGTTAAGGTCCATCACAGCCTTAGGGTTATATCGAAGACAGTCACACCTTCAGTCAATCAGTAGAAGCGCTTGGATATCCCGGTATCTTATACCTTCGTTAACGGCGGTTCCCGGATTGCAGGACCGGTCCGATACCGGCGGGCCGAAAATGTTGGATTCACGAATTCGTGTATACATATTCGGACTGCTCGATGTTGATTGCAATCCTTCGCGCTGACGGTCTGCCGAAATGAAAAAAGGTATTCGTAAAAAGGCGATTACCGTACATGCTCCTTCCAATCGCCGCTGTCCCAGCCTCCCCGATACCACCCACTCATGCTTAAATCTGTATACATATACTGTCAATATTCGCCTTTGGCAGCACTCGGCGCTGCACGTACCCGTTCTCCGCATACATTGGGTCTTGTGCCGGTAGGATCACTCCTTTCCGGGCTGCTTGTCGTCCAGAAAGGCGGCATAGCGATCCGCAAGCAATGAGATGGTGTCGTCGATGAAGCCCGCATCGACATGCTTTGCGAATTCGATCTTCCGTGGGCGTCCTTCCGGATCGCGGGTGATGCGCGCGAACATTCTGCCGCTGCTGTCTCTCAGGTCGAGCGGCTTCGGCGTGTCGGGTTTTTCCCGGCGCAGCAGGCGATCGAAGACAAGCTGGAAGCGCCGGTCCGTGGCTGCGGCCTGAAAGCGCTGGTAGTGCATCTCGTCATTGGCAATCGCTTCGGCATTTTTCTTCTGAAGCATCTGGCCGAGTTTCATCCACCGGTCACGACCGACCTTGGGAGCCGGGCCGATCATGCGGATGACCGTTTCGGGGATGCTTTCGACCACCGCCATCAGGCGCGAAAGCTCGCTCTTCTGCACGGCAAGCGCATCGCCGATGATCTTGCGGTCGAACCCGCGTCGGGACAGGTTCTTTGCAAAAAGTCCGCGCTCGATGAATGTGAGATTGCGGCGCTCGGTATTTTCCTTGCCCTGTGCCAGCACGAGTTCGTCGTCGGACAGGTTGCGCACGATTGCCCTTACCTCAATGCCGAGACGGGCCGCTGCGCGCACGCGACGATGACCGTAGGCCGTCTCGTAGCGACCGTTCTTGTCCGGATGCGGCCGCAAAAGTGCCGGCACCTGCTGGCCGTTTTCGCGAATACTGTCGATCAGCGCGGCAAAATCCTCGTCGTCGCGATTGTCCAGCCGAAGGCGGTCTTCGATGAACGAAGCGTCGATCTTATCCGGATGGATGTTGACGATGCGTTCGCCTTCGTTGATCGATTGGCGAAGCACCCGTGCCTCTTCCACTTCGCGGGTCATCGCGCCGAGTGAAAGGCCCATAGCCTTGACTGCGCCCGATGGATTGCGGTGAAGGACGCCAGTGTCTCCGGCAGGCACCGGCTCTGTTGTCTCGGTATCGGGTGACGCCTTCGTTTCCGGGGCACGGGCCGGCTCGGCAGGCGCAAGTCCGCCCGCAAAGAGTGCCTTCAATTCGTTCTTCCGGTTGCCGGCCATGGCTCAAAACCTTCCTGTCATCCGCCGATTAAACATCTTCAGCGTATAGCGTATCAGCGACCCCACGCTACTTGGATCAATTTTTCGATTTCTCCATTGACCGCATTCATAGCCTCGACGGCGCGATCATAGGTGGAGCGGGTAAAGTTCTCTCGGCCGACCTCATAAAGCGTCTGCTTGGTGAGCCCGGCATCGGAAACGGCGGTCGATTTCAGCATCGGTGCCGTCAGCACCCTTTCCCCGAATAGAGAGCGCATGAAGCCGACGATCTGCGCCTGCGGCCCGTCATTCGGTTCATAGCGGGTTGCAAGATAACGAAGGAAATCGAAGTTCAGGGTGCCGCCTGCCTCGCGCACGACGGAAAGCAGGTCCGACGTCATGAACAGGAACTGGTTCATCGAGGCAACGTCGAGCATCTGCGGATGAATAGTGACAATGACCGATGTCGAGGCACAGAGCGCCGAAAGCGTCAGATAGCCAAGTTGCGGTGGGCAATCGATGACGATGACATCATAGCCATATTCGACGGATTGAAGTGCCGCCTGAATGCGGGAGAAGAATAGAGGACCGGAATCCTCTCCGTTTTCCCGGCGCGCCAGCGCCTGTGGTGTCACATGTTCGAACTCCTGCAGCTCGATATTGCCGGGCACAAGATCGACGCCCGGAAAATAGGTGCCGCGAATAATGTCCGAAAGCGGCCGCTGCTCCGCATCGTAACGGATCGCGCCGTATAGGGTGTCGTTGCCGACCAGATCGAGCTCCGGCTGATAGCCGAACAGGGCGGAAAGTGACGCCTGTGGATCGAGATCCACGGCGAGGACACGGTGGCCGGTCAAGGCAAGATATTGGGCAAGGTGCACGGCCGACGTGGTCTTGCCGGAACCGCCTTTGAAGTTGGTTACAGAGATGACCTGCAGATGCTCGCCTATGTCCGCATTCCGATGCGGCAGGTAGGCACGGGCCTTGGCAAGGTTGCCTTTTGCAAACGCCTGTTCGGCAAGATGCTGGCGCAGGGCATTGATGTCTTTCAGTGAATACAGGCGTCGACCGGCAACACCCGTTTCCGGTTGCGGCCCTTCTCCTGCCAGCGAAAGCTGCCGCAGATATCCATCCGATACTCCGATCAGCTTCGCCGCCTCTCCCGAAGAAAAGCTGCGCAAAGACTTCATCGACGACGGCGGAAAGAGCCGGTCACGCATTGCCTTCAGCTGCTCCGAGAGCGCCTGGGCATCGCGGGCGATCGTCTCCTCCGCCAGAACGCGTCCGTCGCGTGTTGTAGCGGTCATGCCTTTCTTGTCCCCCAGGTCGCGCATGCCGTTCTCCTGTGATCATTCACAGAGAGAATAGAGGTCCGATGTGAAGCCGGCTTGACCGATCGGGCGATGCGAGCCGCTTTTTACGCTGTTCAATCGAATTTACAGAAGATGCGGCCGGTAACGTTCGCCAAACGATCGGATGCCGACCTGCGTAAACAGGACGCGGCATTTCGCCGATTACGTCAAGACGCTTTCGAGAGCCGAAGCGCCTCCGACTGCTTTCCCCCGGGCAGTTTTATGTAGGCTCGATGCAGGCCCCTCATAGAAAATACAGCCTTTTGCCGGAATTGGGTGAGCTTCCGGTAAAATCATGAGGAGGAGAAGAGTTCAACTCTTCCAACAGGCTGCCAAAATACCATAATTGTCGATCAACGTTTAACGTTACAACATTCGCGCGGCAAAGGGATCGAAGCTCAATGCGCCTAAAATATGCTTTCCTCGGCTTAATTCTCTCGGTTGCATTGCCCGCGCACGCTCAGGAGCCGAAGACGCTCCCGGTCCTGGCGCCGCAGCAGCCCCAGGGGCAGGCCGCGCATCTGAGCGCGCAGTTTCTGGGGCGGTATGCCTACAAGCCGGTACCGCTCAACGATGCGATTTCGGCCAAGGTCATGGACCGGTTCATCAAGTCCCTGGATCCGGACCGGATGCTGTTCATGCAGTCCGACATTGACAAGTTCATGGCCAATAGAACGAAGATCGATGACGCGATTGCCGGCGAAGACCTTAAAATCCCGTTCTCGATTTTCAATGTCAATACGCAGCGCATCGTCGACCGCATGACTTACGCGAAGGGTCTACTGAAGCAGAGTTTCGATTTCAGCGTGAAGGAAGATTATACGGTGGTGCGCGAGGACGCTCCTTGGGCGAAGTCGGAGGCTGAAAGCAATGAGCTGTGGCGCAAGCGCGTCAAGAGCGACTGGCTCCGCTTGAAGCTGGCAGGCAAGGCTGATGCAGCTATCCGGGAGACGCTCGACAAGCGCTACCAGACCATCCTCGACCGGGTTTATTCCTACAAAAGCAACGACGTCTTCCAGGCATTCATGGCGGCCTATACGACCTCCGTCGATCCGCACACGGACTATTTCGGTGCCGCCGCTTCGGCCGAGTTCGATATCTCGATGAAGCTTTCGCTCGTCGGTATCGGCGCGGTGCTGCAGGACCGCGACGGCTATACGACCATCCGCGAACTTGTCCCGGGTGGACCGGCGCAAGTATCCGGCAAGCTTGCCGTCGGCGACCGTATTATCGGTGTCGCCCAAGGTGATGACGGTGCCGTCAAGGAAGTGCTGGGTACCCGGCTGGACGAGGTCGTTCAGATGATCCGCGGGGCGAAGGATTCCGTCGTCCGACTGGATATCCTGCCGGCAGACGCCGGGGAGAATGGAACTCACCGCGTCATTCGCCTAGTCCGGGATAAGGTCAGTCTTGAAAAGCAGGCGGCCAAGAAAAGCATCATTCCGGTGAAAGACGGTGATGCCACGCGCAAGATCGGCGTGATCACCCTTCCGGCTTTTTATGAGGATTTCGAGGCGCGCCAGAAGGGCGACAAGGACTACAAGGGCGCGAGCCGTGACGTTGCCAAACTCCTCGGTGAGTTGAAGCAGGAGAACGTCGATGGTGTCCTCATCGATCTGCGCGACAATGGCGGCGGCTCGCTTGCAGAAGCGATCGACATGACCGGCCTCTTTGTCGGCAAAGGCCCGGTAGTTCAGCAACGCAACAGCGAAGGCAAGGTCGAGGTGGAAAGCGACGATCTGCCCGAACCGGCCTGGCAGGGGCCGGTTGGTGTCCTCATCAACCGTGGCTCAGCCTCGGCTTCCGAGATTTTTGCTGCTGCCATACAGGACTATGGCCGGGGCGTGATCATCGGGGAGCCGAGCTTTGGCAAGGGTAGCGTACAGACCGTGGTCAACCTCGATCGTATTGCTCAAAATCTCGAGCCGAAGTTCGGCCAGCTGAAGTTGACCATCGCGCAGTTTTTCCGCGTCAATGGCGGCACGACACAGTTGCGCGGCGTGACGCCCGATATCTCCTTGCCGGCGCTCTCCGATCCGAAAACCTTTGGTGAGGCAAGCTTCGACAACGCGCTGCCCTGGACGCAGATAAATCCCGCAAAATATAAGGTTGCCGGTAATCTCGCCGCCTCACTCCCGCAATTGCAGAGCCGTCACGATGTTCGAGCCGGCAGTGATCCGGATTTCCGGCGCTTCGTCGAAAATGCCAATGAACTCAAGGCTCAGCGCGAGAAGCGCACGATTTCACTCAACGAAGCTGAACGCAAAGCCGAAATGGCCGCTATGACCAGCCGTCTCAAGGCGCGCGAGCAGGCCAACGACGATGCCTCTCGCGGAGATGACGACGGACTGCAATCGGACGAGCGCAGCTTGAGCGCCGATATCGCCCTGGAAAATGCCCGCAAGAACGCTAAAGACGTCTTGCGCAACGAGGCCGCGGCCATCGTTGCGGATCAGTCGGATTTGCTGCAGGGAACCGCAAACCCAACCGTAAAGCGGTCAAAGAATACGATGGGAGAATAGTCTTCTATCGGTAAAGGCCCAGAGGAATACGGGAAAGATTCCGCTCTTGTAGCGGAGCCTTCTTCGCGGGGATGGTATTGGCTGCAAAGTCTGCCCATTTCCGCGAAGCTTGTCTCTTTCGGTTGCTGCACCTGGTACTTCCTGCCTTATGTTTCCTTTATTGTTGTGGGTATTGGCGCATCTCACATTTGATGCGCCGAAAACATATTTATAGTTGTGTCCTTTTCGCTTTGGCTGCAATCAAGAATCGCAAGTCCAGGGTTGATTTCCCGTTGGACCGGATTGCCGAACGCTGCACTAGCCACGCGTCCCGACCATGCCGCTCCGTCTCCACCGGCTTATCGCGTACATTTGATTGTCATGAAAATCCGACATTCTATGTATCCTGACGTGGCTGATGCCATCGCCAAATCCGCCGCGGATGCAAGCTGAAATACGCTGTGACCGCAAGGTAGCCACTGATCGGGCTGAACCGATCAAATGGTGAAACCGGAATCTAGCTGGGAGGATGAGTCTCATGGTTTCGCTGGCAGGTGACAGTAGGTTCGTCCCTACCGACCGTATCGCGCCGTCCTTAAATACTTTGCTTGCTGACAACATGGCGCAATCGGTCCAAGCAGGAGCGAAGTGATCGAGCAACCGCTGATCTTAAGGGTTGACCATCAGCGTGAGGGACCTATCTCCCGACGCGAACATGACGTCCATTTTCCCGCACCAGTCGGTTTCCGCCCAAGCGGTTCCTTTGGTGCCCTTCTTGATTAAAAGATTGAGGCTCTCATGGATAATGCTTCCGCCGCCGCCGATTTTATCCAGGCAAGCCGAATCCTGAAGATCGTCTCGCCCTTGGGTGAGGACCAGTTACTGCCGGAGAGAGTGGTAATCGAAGAAGGCGTCTCGTCGCTGTTCGAGATTCGCCTTTCGGCCCGCTCCAAGCAGCCGGTGGTCAAGCCGGAGGAGTTGATCGGCCGGCTGATGGATGTCTCGGTCGAGGTGCAACAGGGCAACGGCGAAGAGGGATCGGCCGTTCGCCGGCCATTCAACGGGCTGGTGACGGAACTCAAGGAAGGGCCGCCGATCACCCGCGGGCTGAGATCCTATTCCATGGTATTGCGGCCTCAGATGTGGCTCCTATCGCGCCGCTCAGACTGCCGCATCTGGATGGACAAGACTTCGATCCAAATCGTCGAGATGCTGTTCTCCGAGCACGGCCTGCCGACACCCGATACATCCGGTGTTATCACACCGCCCGCCGCACAACATTATAGCGTGCAATGGAACGAGACCGATTTAGCCTATGTTTTGAGAC
This sequence comes from Neorhizobium populisoli, assembly GCF_019430945.1. Lineage (GTDB taxonomy): Bacteria > Pseudomonadota > Alphaproteobacteria > Rhizobiales > Rhizobiaceae > Neorhizobium > Neorhizobium populisoli. The sequence continues at coordinate 201,017 of NZ_JAHYCB010000004.1, forward strand.
GCTTCGAGGAAGATGGGTTGTTCTTCTGGTTCTCCCACGATGACGGCAAGCACAAGCTACACGTCGCGGATACGGCCAATGGATGGCTTGGAGTGTCGCCCTCGGCGCAAGGCGAGGGCAAGATCCGGTTAGCGCAGGGCTCCTCCGACCGCAACCATATCAACGACTGGCAGCGGCTCTTCTCGTATGTGCCGGGACAGCGGGCTGGCGCCGACTGGAACTTCGAGACGCCGTCGATGGTGCCGGGCACGATGACGCCGTCGCTTGTGCAAATGCCGGAAGCGGTCAAGCGCGAGCTTTACGAATATCCCGCCCGCATATCGTCGGTGGAAGAAGCGGAACGCGCCGAGAAGCTTCGCATGCAGGCGTCCGAAGCTGATCACGACCGGGTCTTCGGCGCTTCCAACTCGCGCATTCTGGAAGCAGGCCGCCGCTTTACCCCTTACGAAGTGGCACATCCCGATCATTTCTACGAGGAGCATGTGGTCATTAAGATGACCCAGACAGTGGTCGACCGCTCCTACGAGACCAATTCGAACGAGCCAGAATATAGCAACGAGTTCGAAGCGGTTCCCTCGCGCGTGCCGATGACGCCGCACCGGGAGACGAAGCGGCCGCGCATCGAAGGAACGCAGGTAGCTATCGTCGCAGGTCCCGCCGGCGAAGAAATCCACCCGGACAAGTATGGCCGCATCAAACTGTGGTTTCCCTGGGACCGCAAGGCCAAGAAGGATGGCACGGACACGTGCTGGGTGCGGGTCAGCCAAGCCTGGGGCGGTGGCACCTGGGGGGCGCAGATCATTCCGCGCATCGGCATGGAAGTCATGGTCGCCTATGTCGATGGCGATCCGGACCGGCCACTGGTAACTGGCGTGGTCAACAACCCGTCCAACATTGTTCCTTATGATCTCCCGGCGAACAAGACCCGCATGGTGCTGCGCTCCAACACCCACAAGGGGCAGGGCTTCAACGAAATGACCTTCGAGGACGAGGCCGGCAAGGAGAACCAGTTCTTCCACGCCCAGAAGGATCAGACTACGCGGGTGTTGAACGATCGCGTCAAGCGGGTTGATCGTCATGAGGTTGCAGCGGTCGGCGGCAACCGGGCCGTCGAAGTCTCCGGCAACCAGAAGCATGAGATCGGCGGATCGGTGAATACGGTGGTCGGCGGCACCGGACCGATGGCGCAATTGCTGATGGGCGCGGTGCAGGGATTATCGGGACAGACAGCCGGGCTTCTCGCTCAAGCAGGTCAAATTGCCGGGGGCGCTGGCGCCGGTCCAGGCTTGGCAGCGTTCGCCGGCACGCTGGCGTCGTCGGCGCTCGGGTTCCTCGGAGCCGGCGGTCTAGGCAGCCGGCAAGGAGTAGTCGGTGGTCCAAGTCCCCGCGCGGATGCCGGCACGGGGCTTGCGGGCTCCGGAAGCGGCGTCGGCAATGACGCATCAAGTCTTTTCCCGCTTTCGGGCATCATGAACACGATCGTCGGATCCTTCCAGTCCACGACGGTCGGGGTCGCAAAAGTTGAGCAGATCGGCACCACCAAGGTGTCCAATGTGGGACAGACGGCCATCGAGAATGTCGGCAAGGTCAAGAAGCTCGTGGTGGGGGAGGAATATGTCATCGAAGTTGGCAGATCGACGATGATCATGAAGAAGGATGGGACGGTGATCATCAAGGGTGTGAAGTTCCATTTCGAGGCCGAAGGCCCGTTCCAGCAGATTGGTAAAGTTATCGATTTGAACTGAGCGAGCCATGACGGAACTCTATAACACCACGGTATTCCCTCATCTCGCCTTCTCGAACTCTGACAATCAGGGTCGGGAGTTCGGCGTGATCCTGGTCAAGGCTGCATTCGATATCGACGATGATGGACGATGCAAAATCTCTGACGACCAGGAGCCCTTATGTTTCACCGACCGCTGTCACGGCGACGTGAATGTCAGTTCGCTGAGGCAGCCTTCAGATCTCGTCTCCTACAAGCCAGGAGCCGACATTATCGTCGACGCCACCGCCTTTGCGCCCGAAGGTCGTGCAAGCTCCAGTTGGACGGCTGGTGTCAGCGTGCTTTCAGGCGAAAGGCTGCTGGCATCGAAACAGCTGCGCGTCACCGGACCGCGTCGCTGGATGCCGGTCTGGCCAAGTTGGCTTTCGGAGAACCAGAAGAAGAATTGGCAGGCGCACCGCAAGTTTTTCAAGGGCTGGAAACTGTCAGAGCCGGAGGAAACCCTGTCAGTGCCAATCCGCTATGAACTGGCTTATGGCGGCCTACAGGATCGGGGTCTCGACGAACATGGCAATCCAATCATCGAAGCGTTCGAAGAGAACCCGGTCGGCAGCGGCTGGTTCGATCCGGAGCAAGGCGATCTGACCGGCAGCTATCCTGCCCCGCAGATTGAGGCGTTGAACGATCCGATCCGTGATGCCGCCCACCACTATAAGCCGGAGGGTTTTGGGCCAATCCCGCCGGCTTGGTTGCCGCGCCGCAAGCTCGGCGGCACATTCGATCAGCAATGGTTGGATACTGTGGCGCCGAAATGGCCTGCCGACTACGATTTCGCCTATAACAATTCCGCCGCGGAAGGCCTTATCCTTAACGAGTTCCCGACCGGCGATCTGACGATCGTCCTGGAGAACCTGCGGCCGGGAACGCCCCGGTTTACCCTAACCTTGCCGGATCCGATGATCACCATGCTGGTCGACGCTGGGGATTACGACATCGCGACGATCCGTCCGAATCTCGATACGATCTTTCTGTCTGTTTCATCCGCAAAGCTGTTTGATTGCCGGGTTCAGCTGACCTGGCGCATGCCGTTCAACCCGGACACTACCGAAGCCATCCTGCTTGCCGTTCCGGACAAGACTGACACGGCCGAACTCGCGGCGCTTGCGGGCGCGGTCAGGAAAGCGCCGCACCCGGACGCGTGCGGCGTCTACTGTAAGGAATTGGAGAGAGAAACGTGAGCGTACCAATTTCAGCGCGCAAGGAAGGGACGTATTTCATCCATTCGATCGCCCCGGATGTCTGCTTGACACCAATGGGATCGGCAATGGTGCCGGTGGGTTATAACACCATCGCCTTTCTCGATACGGCAGTGCGCACCTCGCGCACCGTCCGCAACAACAGCCTGAAGGATTTTCAGGTCAATACGCGCACCAGCATGGTCTGGGGTCACGAGCCGGGCGTCGGCAAGGGCGTCGTGGTCAAGGGTTACAAGAGCCATGCCGTGGTCAAGCGCGGTGCGCCGACAGTCTTTTCCGAAGGGTGGGCGGTGGTTCGCCACGGTGATCCGGCACAGATCAACCGGCCGGGTCCCGGCCGGGTCGAAACGCCTCGGTCGAAAGAGACCCACGGCGAAGAATATTACTAATCAAACGGTAGTTCTTCTCGTATTGGAGCCTTTAGATGCCTGATGGTGGCGAAACGCAGATTGCCTGGAGAATGGGCCGGCGGGTCTACGTCAACTCGCGGGACGGCAGTTCCACAGGCGAAGAGGTGGCTAATGCCCCCGCGAAAGTGCGGGTCGATCTCGACCAGCTGCTGAAGGAAGCCCAGCAGGAAAAGAAGGATCTTGAAGCCGAGAAGCGCGAACTTGAGCAGGCCATCCGCAACGAGACCGATCCCGCTGAAAAGCAGCAACTGCAGAACGAGCTGAACGAGGTTAACCAGGACCTTGCGGAAACGCAGTCGGAACTCAACTCGCTTTCCAACTTCGACGGCACGCCAGAACAGTTCCAGGAGTTGGAACTGCAGAAGGAGATGCTGCGCGAGGAGATCCGGGGAGAGGAGGCCATCCTCAAGCAGAATACCTACGATCCGGTGCAGATCGCCCGCAATCATACTATGCGTCCGGAATATATAACCAATTTAAAGTCACGACTTGCTGACCTCGAGGCGGGCAAAAGCCGTGGCATCCTCAATTCCATCAATGACGGCGTCGTCGATACCGGCGAGTTTTTAGCCCCGGGCTCGGTCGTCGATATCATTCCCATCGGCAAGATCCTCAAATGGCGCAAACGGCTGCAACGCATGCGCAAGCTGAGGGAGCGGCTGCGCAGGCTGAAACAGGCCAAGAAGGAAGAGCGCGTCAAGCGACGGGAACGACGAAAGCGGCGGCGCAACGGACGCTGCGCAAAGCGCGGCAATCCGATCTCGGTCGCCACCGGCTTTCCCGCGCATGTCGATCCGTCCTTTATTCTGCCCGGCGCCATCCCACTCGTCATAGGCAGTGTTTATTCACTCGAGGTGAAAGAGGAAGGTCCTTTCGGTCGCATGCGCGCCAGCAATCTGGACGCGACGATCGTGCAGCTTGCGGACGGGCGTCTGTGTTACCGCGACGAAGAAGCCTTTCCCGTCAATTTCGACCGGCCGATCGCAAAGCCCAGCCATTGGGAGGAGGGAGATACGGTGCGCTCCCTCAAGTTGTCAGCTGGCGAAAACCGCAAGCTCGTCCTTAAGGAGGAACGGCTTTTTACCCACTTCGACAAATATGAAGACGGCAGGTGGCGGATCGCCCATATCGAAACCCGTGGCGGCAGCAAGGTCGAGTTTACGCGCAACGGCGATGGGAGGCTGGAAGCGATCGCCACGTCGGAGGGCCTGCGCGTCTCGTTTCGCTATAACGCCGCCGACCTGAGGATCGCGGCGAGCCTGGAGGGCGCGAGCGGGGATGCCCGTACGGTCGCCCGCTGGAATTACGACACCGCGGGCAACATGATTCTGGCTGACGCGGTCTACGGCACCTCCGTTATCTACGCCTATGACGCGCGCGGAAGGAAGGTCCGGCAGGATTACAGCCACGGCTACAGCGCCAGACATAGCTACGACGACCTCGGTCGTGTCGTCGCGGTCGAGACCAACGGCCCGTTCAACGGCGATCGCTTCACCTATGACGACGCGCTGCGCATCACCACTTATCTTCCTGGTGGCGACGCCGACAAGCTCGAGAAATTCTATATTGATGATGAAGGCACGGTTTTCGCCGAGGCCAATGCGCTCGGCCATATCAAGCGCACCGAATATGACGATATCGGCTATGTCGCCGCCGAGATCGACGCCGAGGGTAATCGCACTGCATATCGCTACGATCCCGACGGCCACATCAAGACCATCACCGATGCCGCCGGTCGTGAGACGTTCCTGTACTGGGACGAAGACGGCAATCTCGAGATCACAATCGACGACGACGGTGGCAGCTGGGACTATGAATACGACGAGAAAGGCAATCTCGTCAGCATCGTCGATGCGTTAGCGCAACGCACCGACATCAGCAACAATGACCGCGGCCAGCCGGTCGGCATCATGCGACATGACGGCCTGCGCGAAACTCGTGAATATGACGACCGAGGCAATCTCATCGCGCAGACGGATTTCCGCGGCGCCAAGACACAATTTTCCTATGACACGTTCAATCGCATCACCGCGATCACCAATGCGCTTGGCGAAGTGACGAAGCTGGAATATCCCGACCAGCCTGGCCATGATTTCTGGAGACCGAGCCGTATCGTGCGCCCGGACGGCGCGGCGCACACGCTGCACATCGACCGGGATACGGCAGAGACGCGCATCACCGACAGCGCCGGCCGAACGGTCGTCTATCGCTATGGTTACGGTCCCGGCAATCTCCTGACCGAGATGGAAGACCCGCAGGGCGGAAAGCTGCACTTTTTCTACGATGGTCTCGCACAGCTGATCGCCATCGAGAACCAGAAGGGTCTCAAGTGGACGTTCGAGCGCGACGGCGCTGGACGCGTTATCCGCGAAACCGATTTCAGCGGCCTTGTCATCAACTATACCCATGACGCGGCTGACCGGGTGGTTGAGGCAAAATTCGCTGACGGCACTCGCACGGCGTACGAATTCGACGGAACCGGCCTGCGCACCACTGAGGCCGTTTTTGAACCGGGTGCGTCCACGCCGCAGATATCGACCTATCGCTACGATTCGCGAGGCCTGATCGTCGGCGCCCAGAACCATCAGGCGGGGGTTGCTTTCGAGCGAGACGGGCTCGGCCGTATCACAGCTGAGACTGTCAATGGCCGGCGCATCGACAGCGCTTACGACTGCTGCGGCAACCGGACCGAACGTCGGATCGGCGAGCGCCTGGTCTCCTATGCTTACGACCCGATGGGAGCGCTTTCCCAGATTGCGATCGACAACCATCTGCCGCTGGATTTCCGCCGCGATCAGATCGGCCAGGAAATGGAACGGCGAAGCACAGCGGGCTTCGTGCTGCATCAGGCCTGGGACAGGATGGGGCAGGTCACCCGTCAGATTGCTGGTTCGTCGCTCAAGCAGGCTTTGTCGCCGCCGACCCCGCACGAAGCAGCACTCGGCTTCACGCCGGCGGTCGCGAGGGCCTATCAGTGGAGCCAGGGCTACGAGCCGGTTGCCGTTCTGGACGTGACATGGGGCGAAACCCGTTACGATTACGATGGCAATGGCCAGGTCATCCAGTCACGGTTCGGCGATGGCGGGGCCGAGGACTTCACGTACGACAAGGCGCAGAACCTTGTGGCATCCGGCGGAACCGGCGGACAAGATCCGGCCTCCGCCGGCTTCCTGCAGTGGTTGACGGCAAAGGGCGGAAGGCCGGAAGAGGCGCGCGGGCCGAATGGTGAGCGGGTGTCGTTTCGCTGGGACGTCCGCGGTCGCGTCATCGAGCGGCGTGTCGAGCGCAACGGCTTCCGGCCACGCCTCTGGCGCTATCGGTGGGACGGGGCAGACAGGCTCGTCGAATGCGAGACGCCGGAGGGGCTGCGGTGGCAATATGGCTACGATCCGTTTGGGCGGCGGCTATGGAAGCGGATTGCCACCGGCGAAGGCACCCTGTCCACATCCGAAAGCAAGCGCATGCACGTCCGGTCGCCGCGCTCGGGTGGAACGCTTTATCTCTGGGACGGCGATAATATTGCCGAGGAAATTCCTCTGGGCACTGACGGAGCGCCGCTCGGGGCGATCCATTGGCATTACGAGCCGGGCGGGTTCCGCCCGCTTGCTCGGCAGGAACTTGACCCGGAAGCGGCCGCCGGATCGGAGGAGGGGCTTTCCCTCGCTGAACCCTCGGTTTCGATCCGCGACGATCGCCTGTCCTATGTGGTTACGGATCACGTCGGCTCGCCTCGCGAGCTTTTCAGCGAGAGCGGCATCGCGCTTTGGGCGGCCGAATATACGACCTGGGGCAGCATACGCAGGCTATGGGCCGGTCATGTGGCCAACGACAACCGGCCGGGTGGCGGCGACGCGTCCCTGTGGCTGGCATCCGACCGTGGACCATCGGGAGGGACAGCAGGGCCGGGCGACGCGCCGGGCCGCTGGTTCACGCAAGGCAATCTCGCGCTGAAGGTCGAGGACCCGGAAACGCTGGATGCGACGCAGTTCTGCCCGATCCGGTTCCAGGGCCAGTGGGAAGACGATGAAGCGGGCCTGACCTACAACAGGTACCGATATTACGATAACCTCGCCGCCTGCTATGTAACGCCGGATCCGCTGGGAATTCGCGGTGGGCCACGGCCGCACGGCTATGTCGACAATCCGCTGAACGAAGTCGACCCCGCGGGTCTTTCGCCATTCTACGGACCGCTCGACGGCCATGGCCGGCCGACCGGGGTCTGGGCCACGCTGACGAGTAAAGACCTCAGGCCCACCGGATCGTCGCCGCCGACATTCGATCCACCGGGATTCCTTTCCGGTAGGGATCCTCATTTCCAGCAGCGAAGCCACCTTCTGGCCGATACGCTGGGCGGATCCGGCAGCGACGCACGCAATCTCGTGACGCTGACGGACGGCTCGAACCATCCTGGGATGAGTCGGATTGAAGGGAAGATTCGCAAGTTCCTGCGCGAGAATCCGAATTGCAGCGTCACCTATGTCGCGATACCGATGTATAATGGTAGCAATCTGACGCCGACCGGGGTGGCGATCACCGCCAGAACCTCTGCCGGCGAAATGCTGGTTTCGACCTTCGTACCGAATGGTCTGCGCCAAAACAGAAAGTAAAAGGACCCTAAATGAGCGACGATGTCACCCAGCTTTTCGATCGTTCGAACGTGAGCCGCAAGGCGACGGCTGAGGAAATTTCCGCCGTCGAGGCGGAGATCGGCGCGCTGCCGCCGTCCTACAAGACTTTCGCCGAGACATTCGGTTATGGCACGACCAACGGCCTTTTCGTCATCGAAATGCCGTTCAACATGTTCGGCCATGGCGGGCTTGTCGTTCGCGGAGACGCTCTCCACGAACAGGTTCACTGGCTGGTCGATCAACTTCGGGAAGACGGCGCCGAGGTTGGCGATCTCGATTGCCTCGAGCCTTATGACGAAGAAAGCCAGGACGTCGCCAGCTTTTTCGACGACCTGCGTTTCTACGGCAACAGCATCAATGGCGAATACCTGTGCTGGCGACGCGACAAGGACGGCGCGTTTAAATTCTACGTCATCGACCGTGCCTGCCTCTCAATCCGTTTCGCCGGAACGAGCCTGATCGAGTTCATCCGCAGAACGCAGACCGACGATGTCAAGACCTTGCTCGGCTCGGGATATGAAAAGCTGCCACGCACCTTCGAAGGCGCGACCGCGGAGGGATGAGTGCTACATTATCGGATCCTCGGAGCGCAGGTGTATCTCCTCAAAGTGCGTCCGCTCGATGATTTGCGTCATTTCTCTATAACGAGAAAGATGTGCGATAAGTCGGGCACGCATGCCTGATTGGAGTAGACAGAAATCAACGCAGCAGCGATTTCAAAAGCCGGGCGACGCCTTTCAGGGGGTCCAGATAGCGTTCTGCCATCTCGCTGGCGGGAACGCTTGCGGCCGGCGCGCCAATGTTGAGTGCTGCGACCACCCGGCCGCGGTCATTCTCCAATGGAACGGCGATCGAGCACAGGCCGAGTTCCAGTTCCTGGTCGATCACTGCGTAACCCTGCTCCCGGACGCGTGACAACTCCTCCATCAGCAGTGCAGGATCGGTTTTTGTGCCTGGCGTAAATGCCTTCAGCACGGACTGCTTGAGAAGCGTGCGTGCCTCGTCCTCCGGCATGGCGGCGAGCAGCACCCGGCCCATTGAGGCGCAATAGGCCGGCAGGCGGCTTCCCGGCATCAGGTTGATGGACATGACCCGTTTCTGTGAAGCGCGGGCGATATAGACCACTTCGGTGCCGTCCAGCACGCTGGCTGATGCACTCTGGTGCACCTCCTCCGACAGTTTGTCGAGGAAAGGCTGCACGACATGGGGCAGGGGGGTGGCAGAGAGATAGGCGTGTCCGAGACGCAGGATCTTCGGTGTCAGCACGAAGAACTTGCCGTCGTAGTCCGCATACCCCAGCTCAGCGAGCGTCAGCAGGCAGCGCCGGGCGGTTGCCCGGTCAAGGCCGGTAAGCTTGGCCACATCGGCAATCGCAAGCTTCGGCGTGGTTTCACCGAAGGCCTCGATGACCTTGAGGCCTCTTGCAAAGCCGCTGACGAAATCTGTTTCCTGCATGTTGGCCCTTGATTGTCGTGACGTTCGATCCGTGCGACCCCCTCATCCGGTCCTTCGAACCACCTTCTTCCCGACGGGAGAAGGGAGGGCCGAGCGCAGCGGAGGTCGGGTGAGGGGGCTCCATGGATCAGCTTTCAATGAGAGTATATTGTGCGATATACGAACAAATGTCAAATATCGCACAATCGCCTTGCCGTTGCCTTACCGGCCATCTATCAATTTCGTCGGAGGCGCGATCGTTCTGTAGAGATATCGGTTGCATCGAACGAAGGAGAAATCCCCTATGGACAAGACAATCGGGAGCCTGGCGGAAGCCGTCTCCGAAATCGGTGACGGCGCCACCGTCATGATCGGCGGCTTTGGCGGCTCCGGCGCGCCGATCGAGCTCATTCACGCTTTGATCGACAGGAAGGTGAAGAACCTCACCGTCATCAACAACAATGCCGGCAACGGCCGTATTGGCATTGCGGCGATGATCGATGCAGGCATGGTCAAAAAGATGATCTGCTCCTTCCCGAAGTCGTCCGATCCGCGCGCCTTCACGGATAAATATCTGGCCGGCGAGATCGAGCTGGAACTGGTGCCGCAGGGCACGCTTGCCGAGCGCATTCGCGCCGGCGGCGCCGGCATTCCGGCCTTCTACACGCCAACCGCATACGGAACCGAGCTTGCCGAAGGAAAAGCGATCGGCGAATTCGACGGTCGTAAATACGTACAGGAACGCTGGCTGAAGGCGGATTTCGCTATCGTCAAGGCGCATCTCGGCGATAATTATGGCAACCTCACCTACAACAAGGCTGCTCGTAACTTTAACCCGCTGATGTGCATGGCCGCGGCCAAGACGATCGTGCAGGTTTCGAAGATCGTGAAGGCTGGCGAGATCGATCCGGAACAGGTCGTGACGCCCGGCATTTTCGTCGATCGCGTCGTGCAGGTTTCCAATCCGCAGCAGGAAGAAGAACTCATCCGGGCGGGTGTCGCCTATGCTCCGGCCGATGAGGGAGTAAACGCATGACCGTCGATACCCGCGAAGACATCAAGCTTTCCAACGCCCAGATCGCCTGGCGCGCGGCGCAGGACATCGTCGATGGCGCCTATGTGAACCTCGGCATCGGCTTTCCGGAAATGGTGGCGCGTTACCAGCCGCCGGGCCGGCAGGCGATCTTTCACACCGAAAATGGCATCCTGAATTTCGGCGAATCTCCGAAGGCAGGTGAAGAAGACTGGGATCTGATCAATGCCGGCAAGAAGGCCGTGACGCTTCTGCCGGGCTCCGCCTTCTTCCACCATGCGGATAGCTTTGCCATGGTGCGCGGCGGTCATCTGGATGTCGCCATCCTCGGTGCGCTGCAGGTGGCGGAAAACGGCGACCTCGCCAACTGGCGCGTTGGCTCGAAGGGCGTGCCGGCTGTCGGCGGTGCGATGGACCTCGTGCATGGCGCAAAGCAGGTCTTCGTCATCACCGAACACGTCACCAAGAACGGCGACCCGAAATTAGTTGAAGCTTGTACCTTTCCGCTGACAGGCGTTGGCTGTATCACTCGCATCTACACCAGTCATGCGGTGGTCGACATCAAGGACAGGCATTTCGTCCTGCGCGAAAAGCTGGCCGGGATGACGATCGACGAGTTGCAGGCCATGACCGGTGCGAAACTGCATGTCGATGGCCCAGTGGCCGATCTCGTCGTTCCGACACTTTAGTTTGGCGCAATTCCGGACGGAAAACCGTGAAACACTTTTCCTGGAATTGCTTGTGAGAGACATAAGATGACCGAAGCATTCATCTGCGATTACATCCGCACCCCGATCGGCCGTTTCGGCGGTTCGCTTTCCTCCGTCCGTGCCGACGATCTCGGCGCTATCCCGCTGAAGGCGCTGATGGCCCGCAACAGCAATGTCGATTGGGAAGCCGTCAGCGACGTGATCTACGGCTGCGCCAACCAGGCCGGCGAAGACAACCGCAACGTCGCCCGCATGGCAGCCCTCCTCTCCGGTCTGCCGGTTTCTGTCACCGGCACGACCATGAACCGCCTTTGCGGTTCGGGCATGGATGCCGTCATCACTGCCGCCCGCGCCATCAAGGCCGGAGAGGCGGAGCTGATGATCGCCGGTGGTGTCGAAAGCATGAGCCGGGCGCCTTTCGTGATGCCGAAGGCGGAAACCGCGTTTTCGCGCAATGCCGAAATCCACGACACGACGATTGGCTGGCGCTTCATCAATCCGTTGATGAAGAAGCAGTACGGCGTCGATTCCATGCCGGAAACCGGCGACAATGTTGCGATCGACTACAAGGTTTCCCGAGAAGACCAGGACGCCTTCGCCGTCCGCAGTCAGGCCAAGGCCGCTGCTGCCCAGGCAAACGGCCGTCTGGACAAGGAAATCACCTCCGTTACCATTCCGCAGCGCAAGGGCGATCCGATCGTGGTTGGCAAGGACGAGCATCCGCGCGCAACCAGCATGGAAGCGCTCGCCAAGCTCAACGTCATCAACAGGATGGAAGGTGCCACCGTCACCGCCGGCAACGCATCGGGCGTGAACGACGGTGCTGCGGCCCTGATCATCGCCTCGGAAGCAGCGGCAAAGAAATACGGCCTCACCCCGATCGCCCGCGTCATGGGCGGCGCGACCGCCGGCGTTCCGCCGCGCATCATGGGTATCGGCCCGGCACCGGCTTCGAAGAAGCTGCTCGCGATGGTCGGCCTCAATGTCAGCCAGCTGGACGTCGTCGAGCTCAACGAGGCCTTCGCCTCCCAGGGGCTCGCGACGCTGCGCGAACTCGGCATCGCCGATGACGATGCCCGCGTCAACATCAACGGCGGCGCGATTGCGCTCGGCCATCCGCTCGGCATGTCCGGTGCTCGTATCTCCGGTACGGCGGCGCTCGAACTGTCGCTCGGCAAGGGCAAGTATGCGCTTGCCACGATGTGCATCGGCGTCGGCCAGGGCATTGCGGTTGCCTTCGAACGGGTCTGATCCGATCGTCTATTCGCGAAACCAAGAAAGGCTCCCGATCGGGAGCCTTTCTTTTTGAGCTCTTAGTCACGCGAGCCGTCGGTGCACTTGCGGATCAGGGATCGGAACGGCAGCCATTAGCGCCCGTGTGTAGTTGTGCTGCGGATTTTCGAAGATTTCCCGGCGCGTGCCGCTTTCGACGATCGAGCCGTCGCGCATGACCGCGACCTTGTGGGACATCTTTTCAACTACGGCCATGTCGTGAGAGATGAAGAGGTAGGAAAGCCTCATCGTCTCCTGCAGTTCGAGCAGCAGATCCAGCACCCGTGCCCGCACCGAAACGTCAAGCGCCGCAACGCTTTCATCCGCAACGATCAGTTTCGGATGGAGGGCCAAAGCGCGGGCGATGCAGATACGCTGCCGCTGGCCGCCGGAAAATTCGTGCGGATAACGGGTTGCGGCATCGGGCGTCAACCCGACACGGCGCAACAGTTCGGCCACACGGTCTTCCCGCTCGCTCCGGTCGGCAATGCCATGGATGACCATCGGTTCCGCAATCGCCCGGCCGACCGCCATGCGTGGATCGAGCGAAGCGTAGGGATCCTGAAAGATCATCTGTGCCGAACGCCGCACCGGCTGCATTTCCCGTTGGCTGAGCGACCCGATTTTCTGGCCGTCGATCATCACGTGACCGGTGAAGGGAATGAGGCCGAGCACCGCCTTGCCGGTCGTCGATTTGCCCGATCCGCTTTCTCCGACAAGGCCCAGCGTCTCGCCGGGTGCGATGTCGAAGGACACGTTCTTCACGGCGCTGACCGGCGGTTTGCCCTTGAAGAGTTTTCCGGCCGTGCTGCCGTAGCTGACATTCAGCCCGCGGACGTTCAGGATCGGTGAACGGTCGGCCGCAGCGGTCTCGTTTGATACCGGCGTGATCCGTGGCGGCCCGCTGGTGCCCGCATGGGCACCAAGGCGGGGAACGGCTGCCAGTAGCTGCTGCGTATAGCTCTCCTTCGGCCGGGCGAAGATTTCGACAGCATCGCCCTGTTCGACGATCCGGCCGTTCTGCATGATCACGACGCGATCGGCCATTTCCGCCACCACGCCCATGTCATGGGTGATGAGGATAATAGACGTGTCGAATTCGCTTTTCAGCTCCCGCATCAGCTTCAACGTCTGCGCCTGAACTGTCACGTCCAACGCCGTGGTCGGCTCGTCGGCGATCAACACTTTCGGCCGGCAGGAGAGTGCCATGGCGATCATCACCCGCTGCCGCATGCCGCCGGAAAGCTCGTGCGGGAACTGCTTCATCCGCCGTGCCGGCTCGGTGATGTGGACGGCATCCAGCATCTGCAGCGCGACCGCCTCGGCGTTTTCACGCCCCTGATGCTCGCGGATCGCCTCGGTCAGCTGCGTGCCGATTGAGATGACCGGGTTGAGCGAGGTCATCGGTTCCTGGAAGATCATCGCGATCTCACCGCCGCGCACGCTGCGCATCGCCCGGTCGGAGAATTTCGTCAGGTCGCGGTCGCCGAGCAGGATGCTGCCAGAGGCGATCTTCAGCGATGCCTTCGGCAGCAGTCCCATGATCGACAGCGACGTGACGGATTTGCCCGACCCGGATTCACCGGCGATACAGAGCGTCTCTCCGCCCGCAAGGTCGAAGGAGACGTTCTGCAGCACCGGCTTGCGCCCCTCGGGCGTCCGCGCGTCGACATTGAGGTCGCGGACACTGAGGATGGGCGGAGAGATGGCGACAGGACCGGTCACGCGAAAACGATCCGAGGGAAGTAGAAGGACACGACCCAGTTCGGCATGTCGACGATCTCGCTGATGCGAAGATCACCGCAGACCGAGCAGAGCATATAGGCATCGACCGGGCTCAAGCCATGTTCGGCGGTCAAGAGATCGATCATCCGCATGACGCTTTCGCGCGCTCCGGTCATTAGGTCCGGGCCGATACCGGTGGTCACTTCGTAGCCCATGCCGTCGAGATGGCGGGTAACCGGCTCCGTCGTGGTAAAGCGCGGCGTCTGCAGGTTGGCACCCTTCACGAGATCGATCGTCGCCTCGACATTCATCTGGCTCTCGATCGCCGTGCCGCACACTTCGCCGTCGCCCTGGGCCGCGTGGGTATCGCCGATCGAAAACAGCGCGCCCTCCACCTCGATCGGCAGATAGAGCGTCACGCCGGCCGTCAGGTCGCGAATATCCATGTTACCACCGACGCGGCGCGGCGGCACGACGGAGTGAGTGCCGGGTTCGGCCGGAGCGCAGCCGATCGTGCCGGCAAACGGCTTCAGCGGCACGCGGCCGCCAGGGCCGAAAAGCGCCGGAACCATGCTATTGGCATCATAGGACCAGACATGCAGCGCCGGGTCCTTGAACTGGTCGGCCAGCAGGCCGAAGCCCGGAATATTGGCAGTCCAGCCCATGCCGGACGGAATGAACTTGCGCAGCGTCACCTTCAATGCGTCGCCCGGCATGGCGCCCTCGACATACACAGGGCCGGACACCGGGTTGATCTTGCCGAAATCGAGATTGTTCAGCGTGTCAAGCGTCGCATCACGGCCGAGCTGGCCGCCGGAGGAATCGAGGCATTCGAAATGGATCGTCTCGCCCGGCTTGGCGATAATGGCCGGCGCGAAATCGCGGTTCCAGCCGAAATTATGCTGGGCGCGGTGGATAGTATGGCTGCAGGCGATGCACATGGGTGTCTCCCTCGTTTTCTGTTCTTGCGGTTTGCTGCCCCTCACCCTAGTCCCCTCTCCTCGCATGCGGGGAGAGGGTACTAGTGATCTCCGCAACGTTGAGGTGGAAGTAATGGGTGCGGCATATCCCTTCTCCCCGCGCGCGGGGAGAAGGTGGCGGCAGCCGTATGAGGGGCCGCCGCCAATGGAATGCTTACTTCGTCACATAAATCGCGTCGTAATTGATGACGCGGGTCGGGTCGATGTAGATGTTGTCACCACCGCCCATGCGCATCGACTTGGCCACGACGCGGCGTTCGTTGATGACCGGGATCCACGGTGCATCGGCCATGATGTCGGTGAAGACCTTGCCCCAGGCGGCGGTGCGCTCCGCACCCTTGGCCGGGTCGGACATCGAGTCGGCCGCAACCGCGCGGGCGTCGAGGTCCTTGTTGCAGTACCACGACCAGTTCCAGCCGCCCGGCACCGCGCCGGCGCAGCCGAGGATCGGGCCGTAGAAGTTTGACGCATCCGGGAAGTCGGCGATCCAGGCCATGCCGCCCGACCAGATCATCGGCGCTTCACCTTCGGTGCCGCCGGCCGCGATGACGTTCGCCTGTGCGAGCGCCCGGACTTCCGCCTTCACGCCGACTGCCGCAAGATCCTGCTGGATCGCCTGGGCGATACGCGGCTGCGGATCGGTATTGGTCGAATAGAGCACGGTTTCGAAGCCGTTCGGGAAGCCGGCTTCGGCAAGCAGGGCTTTAGCCTTCGCGACGTCATAGGCATAACCCTTGAAGCCCTTGTCGTAACCCGGCATTGCCGGCGGCAGCGGCTGGTTGGCGGGCGTTGCGCGGCCATTCAGGATACGGGTGATGCGATCCTTGTTGATCGCCATGTTCATCGCCTGGCGAACCTTGACGTTGTCGAAGGGCTTCACCTTGGTGTTGAGCGTCACATAACCGGTGTGCAGCTGCTCGCCGTCGACGATCATCTTGGCGCCGTCGGCGGAGTTCTTGATTTCCAGAAACTTTGCCGGCGGAATGCCGTCGCCGGCGATATCGACCTCGCCCTTCTGCAGGCGCAGCAGCGCCACCAGCGGCTCCTGGCCGACTTCGACGGTGAACTTGTCGACATGCGGCATGTCCTTGACGTAGTAGTTCGGGTTCTTCTCGAACACCAGCCGCTGGCCGATCGTCCATTCCTTGAGCGTGAACGTGCCCGAACCGACCGGCTTCTTGCCGAAATCGCCGCCGGCCGCCTCGACCGCTTCCTTCGGCACGACGGAGGCGAAGTTGATCGCCATCACATGCAGGAAGGTCGCGTCGGGGCGCGACAGGGTGAAGACGACGGTGCCGGCATCCGGCGTGGTAATGCCTTCGAGACCGGTTGCCTTGCCGGCCGTCAGGTCCTCATGTCCCTTGATCGCACCGAAGAAGCCGGCGCCCGGTCCTTGCGTCTTCGGATCGACGGCGCGCTCGATAGAGTATTTCACGTCGGAAGCGACCATTTCGCGGCCGTTCGAAAATTTTACACCCTTGCGGAGCTTGAACGTATAGGTCAGGCCGTCCGGCGAAACGGTAAAACTTTCCGCCAGCGACGGAACGAGCTTGGACGTGCCCGGCTCATAGTCCATCAGGCGGGAAAAGAGGCTCTTGATCATCGACCAGTTGTTCCAGTCGTAACCGATCGCCGGGTCGAGCGTGGTGACGTCATCCTTGAAGGTGACGACGACATCGCCGCCCTGGGTGACGGATTGGGCCATGGCGGCCATCGGTGCAAGCGCGACCATGGTCGCGACAGTCGTCTGTCGAAGCCAGCGTTTGAACATTTTAGTTCCCCTTCTCTCTGGTTTGCGGTCAACGGGTGCGGATACGCGGGTCGATGACCGGCGCAATGAGATCGGCAAGCAGGTTGCCGAGAACAATGGCGAGCGCAGACGTCAGCGTCACGCCCATGATGATCGGAATGTCCACCTGCTGGATCGCCTGCCAGGCCAGCTGGCCGATGCCCGGCCAGCCGTAGACGGCTTCGACGACCACGACACCGCCCATGAACTGGCCGATATCGATGCCGATCATGGCGATGATCGGCAGAATGGCGTTCGGCAGCGCGTGGCGGAAGATGATGCGGCGGGCGGAAAGCCCCTTGGCGCGGGCGGTGCGCACATAATCCTGGTTCAGCACGTCGATCATCGCCGAGCGCACCATGCGGGCATACCAGCCGGCACCGAGCACGCCGAGCGTCAATGCGGGCAGGACCACATGCGCGAACGTGCCGTAACCGCTCATCGGGAACCAGCCGAGCGTGGCTGCAAAGACATAAAGAAGCAGCAGTGCGACGACGAATTGCGGTGCGGAAACGCCGACAAAGGAGGCCATCATCACCAGCCGGTCGACTATTCCGCCGCGGCGAACGGCGGCAATGGTGCCGAGCAGAAGGCCGAGCATGACTTCCACGACGATGCCGGCCAGCATCAGCGTCAGCGTCGCCGGCAGGCGGGCGACAATCAGCGTCGCAACATCGGTCTTCTGGGCGTAGGAACGGCCGAGATTGCCTTGTAGCAGATTGGTAAGGTAGGTCCAGAACTGCACGAGGAACGGCTGGTCGAGGCCAAGTTCGCGGCGGATATTTGCGACAGTCTGCGCGGTCGCGCTGCGGCCCGCGATCATTCGCGCCGGATCGGCCGGCAGCGCGTAAAGCAGCAGGAAGGTGATCGCGGCCACGCCGAGCAGGATCAACGCTATCTGCACGAGACGCCGGAAAAAGAGAAATGCCATCAGCCTCTCCCCCGCTGTGTCGGATCAAGAATGTCGCGCAGCGCATCACCGACCAGATTGAAGGAAAGGGCGGTGAGCAGGATGATCGCGCCGGGGAAAAAGACCAGCCAGGGTGCCGCCTGAAAGTAGCTCTGGCTTTCGAAGATGATATTGCCCCAGGACGGCTGCGGCGGCTGCACGCCGATACCGAGGAAGGACAGCGTCGCTTCGAGCAGCACGGTCGTGGCGATGCCGAGCGTGCCCCAGACGATCGCCGTCGGGATCAGATGCGGCAGGATGTGCAGGAACAGGATGCGACCATGGCCGGCGCCGAGCGAACGCTCGGCCATGATGAAATCCCGCTCCACCAGGCCGCGCGTCTCCGTATAGACGATGCGGGCGATCTGCACCCAGTTGACCATGGCGATCACCATCGCGACGATCCAGAGGCTCGGCCTCAGGAGTGCTGCGAGAACGATCGCCAGTAGCAGCGCCGGAAAGGCCATCATAAGGTCGGTGAAGCGCATCAGAAGTGTGCCGAGGAAACCGCGCAGGTAACCGGCGACGATGCCGACGAGGAGGCCGATGCCGACCGCGATTCCGTTTGCCACGAGGCCGATGATCAGCGATGTGCGTGCACCGAACAACAAACGGGAGAAGAGGTCGCGGCCGAGCGTATCAGTGCCGAGCAGGAAATCACCGCCGGGCGGCAGCGGCGCGCCTTCCAGCGACAGGCCATCGAACATCTGATTATCGGGATCGAACGGCGCGATCCATGGGGCAGCAACGGCCAGCACGATGACTGCCAGCACGATGACAAGCCCGAACAGCGCGGTGGGCTGGCGGACGAGTGACTTCAACACATGCATCAGATTGCCTCCGGCAGAGGCTCAGCACCGCCGAGAATAAAGGCGGCGATCTGTTCCATCGGCAAGCGGCGACGCATGGCGCAGTCGCGCAACAGGCGGTAGGCGCCCTCCTCGTCAAGCTTACGGGCTGCCATCAACTTCTCGACGGCGGCATGCACGAGGGGGCGAAGGCGGACACGTTCTTCCAGATGCTGAAGCTTGTCAGCGACGGCTTTTCGCTCTTCGTGGATCGAAAGCGCCATGACCAGTGCCGGATAAACGGCGGAAGTGGCGATCGGCTTGGCGATGATGGCGCCTGCGCCGCAGCCAAGCGCCCAGGCGATACGGCCCGGTGCTTCCGAGCCGAGCAGTGCCACGACCGGCTTCGGCGGATTTTCCTTTTCCCAGGGCAGAAGATCGTCGAACCCCTGGTCCGCATCGACCAGAACGATATCCGGCAAGTCGGCGGCCGCGAGCGGCAACCATTGCTGGGTGGCGCGAATGCCGAGCAGGCCGAACTGGCGCATCAGTCGCTCGGTATTGCTGTCTTCCCGGTGCAGGATGGCGGCGCTCCAGCCGGTGAAATTGGGCGTGTGGCTGATCATGACACCACCCTCAGATGCGGCGTAGGCTTCTGGGTGCCGCGGGCGAGATAAGGGTCGGCAACGATTGCCGGCCGTGAGGCGATCACGTCAAACCCGTTTTCGGCATTGATCCGGCCGAGATGGAAGGGCAGGGCGGCGTGATTGGTGGCCGGATCGAAGGCAATATTGCCGAGCACAGACGGCCAGATGCGGGAGACGATTTCCCGCCGAACCGCCGCCGGCTCATCGCTGCCGCTAGCCTCGATTGCTGCAATGCAAAGCGTGACGGCGGCATAGGCGCTGGCGAAAATGCTGGAGACTTTGCGTGGCTCAGGCTGCCATGTGCGCAGGCGGGCTTGGAAGGCGCGGTTCTCGGCCGAGCTCAGGCTGTCGAAATAGGGCAAAGCCGAAAGCTGGCCGATCGCTACACCGGCCTTGATATCATCCAGCTCGCATTCGGTCAGGTCGCAGCTGGCGATAGGGCAATTTTCCGGCAGGAAGGCCGGATCGCGCTTTCCCAATTCATGCATGGCGGCGAGGAAGGCATAGCTGGACGGGCCGATGAAATTGTTGAGGATGAAACTCGGTCGCTTCTCGGCAATGTCGGCGACGATGCGTTCCACCGCCGTCTCTTCGAGCGGCAGATAACGTTCGCCGAGCACTTCACCGCCGGCATTGGCGACGAGCTCGCGGGCCAGCCGGTTCATTTCCCAGCCCCAGACATAGTTGGCACCGGCGAGATAAGGCCGGGCGCCGTGACGCGGGATCAGGTAATCGAACAGCGGGATGAGATGCTGGTTCGGGCAGCTGCCGAGATAAATGACGTTTTCGTTCGCCTCGAAGCCTTCGAACGGGCACATATACCATAGCAGCCCGTCGTGTTTCTCCACCAGCGGGATGACTTCTTTGCGGGCCGAGGATGTGATCGTGCCGATGATGTGACGGCAACCCTGGTCGCGGATCAGGCTGCGGGCGCCTTCCAGATAGGCGGAAAGATCGGCGCGTGGGTCAAAAAAGCAGAACTCGATCTGCCGGCCGCCATTGGCGCGATATTCCGAAAGGGCAAATTCCGCTGCATCCCAGGCGTCGCGTCCGAGCGCGCCGTAAGGACCTGTCCTGGAATAAAGAATGCCGATTTTCAGCGGCTCAATCATTCGAATACCCAAAAAACCAAAAACCCCATGACGCGGTCCCGCCGCAAGGGCGGGGCATCATGGGGCGAAACTGCCCGGCGACTATAGGAGTCATTTAATGCGGAATGCCTAATCCGCGTGCTTGAATAAAATACAGGCAGGAGGGGCTTGTCAAGCCTGCTCTCAAGATATGAATATGGTTGCAATCGGTTAGGGAGGCAAACAGGCGTTGCTTTTAAAGCTTATGCTGAATAGGCGATCCTGAACCGGGCCACGATATCTCCCTCGCACCACATCGGGAAATTGGTGCCCCATTTATTATTGTGCAGGTTGAAGCGGATGCCTTTGGCGAAGCTCGGGCGTGTCGTGCAGAAGGTCATGAAATCGCAGCTCTGCGGCGCGACAAGGGGTGTATCCAGCGGCTCGATCGTCAACACGCCGTCTGCCGATGTACCCTTTACGGCGCTCACGGCCTGAAGCTGGGCGCCGCCGCTTTCAGCGATTCGATCCGAGGCGTGCCACAGGTCCATCTTCTTCAAGCTCCAGTCCGAAGTTTCAGCTGGAGTAAAGGATAGGAAGCTCGCTTCCGGCATGCGGTTGGCGGGTTTGCCGTGCATGACGAGCGTCAGAAGCAGCGCGTCGCCATCTTCCGCCAAGCGCAGGGAAACCAGTGGCGCGGCTCCCAAGAGGGTGCTCGCCTCATCGGGGAGCGAAAGGATTGCGGCTGCCCCTTCCGCTGCGTCCAGAGAGGGCGTAAAGATTTTCGAAAGTCCTGCGCCGGATGCTTCAAGGCCCGGCTTGTCGTGGTCGAGGATCGCCCATTCCTGCCGGTGTGTCAGGTAGGTATCCATATGACGGGCCATATCGGCGGCGTCGTAGCTTTCATAGCGGTAACCGATCAAGGAGCTGTCGTGACCGGCGATCTTCCGGCCTGTCGGAGTGACGATGGCGGTTATGTCGCCGGTCTTGGGGTCGAGATCGGCGGACCATGCCCCCACGGTTAGTGTCTTGGAATTTCGGCTGATTTTGAGAGAAGCAGGTACCGTCAGAGCGGCCACGGCTTCATCTGCGGCCTTGCGATCTGCCCCTTCCAGTGCCGAAACAGCCTGATCGATATAGGCCCGCTGTTCCGCCCAGGAGGCCTCAGAATAGGCGAACCGATAATCCGTTGCGCGGGCCGCCTCGAAATCCTTGCGCGACCATGCCTTGTCGTCCCGCAGATAGGTTTTGATGTCCACGCCGCATGTATGTTCGGCAACCATGGCAAGTCCACGGCCGAAAGCGAGGCGGTTTGGGGTCAGGTCCTCCGCTGCGAACCTGTCGTAGAGGCGCTGAAGCGCAAGGAAACGCGCTGTCTTCTGCGGGTCCGTAGCGCTGCCGTGAATCCAACTGTCCCCGAGCTCGATGTCAAGGACCGGGAAACGTTCGCGAGCATCCCAGAGAAGCTGGCCATAGTCTTCCAGCGTTGCAGCGCGGATGGCCGCTCCCGGCGCCAGGTGGCGCATCTCGCGATAGACGTCGGCGGTCTGCGCCACGCTCTGCGGGCCGATATTGTCGCTCGTATGGGCAAAGCTCAGCGCGTCGCTCATCCCGTCCGGGAAATAGGTCTCGCCATAGGAGCGCTGGTACATGACGACGATTTCCTCACCATCCGGAGCCCGCCAGCGGAATACATCCGGCACATTCGGCGGCGGAGATGCGGTATTGACGCCGAGATGCAGGAAGCGGATGCCGGCTTCGGCCAAGAGCGGCACCATACCGAGCGTATGGCCCGGCACATCGGTCATCTTGGCTGCGATCGTCGTCTTGCCGAAACGGCGGTCGAGTTCCTGCGAATAGGACAGGCCAGCGCGCAGAAGTGCGGGCGACATCAGTTCCGTATGGGTCGTATAGGGCAGGCCGTGCCAGCGGATCAGGCCGCGCTCGATCGCCTGTTCCAGGCGTTTGACCTCGTCCGGCGAGCGCGAATTGAGGTGATCCCAGATCAACCAGGCGCCGGTCGTCCAGATGAAGCGCGGCTCGACAGGGTTCTCGGCGAAGAAATGCGCGCCGGTCTCGATCGCCTGCGGAATGAACCGCTCGTGATATTGTTTGCGGATCTTCTCTGCGTGATCCGTAAACCCGATATCGAGATGGGTCTTGAAGACCAGATGTACGCGTTTTTCTGTCATTTCCATTTCAATCAGCCGATCAATTCCATTCAACCCACCGTGCCGCGCACGACGAGCCGCGTCCCGAGCGTCTCCGTCAACGGGCCGTCTTCGGGGTTCCTGAGGCGCCGGAGGATGAGGCGCACGAGGGCGCGTACGCGGTCCTCGAGATCGATCCGGACAGTGGTGAGATTGTAGGCCTTCCAGTGCGACTGTGGGATGTCGTCGAAGCCGACGACCTTGACGTCGCCCGGTACCGAAAGGCCAAGATCGTGGCGCAAGGCATCAATCGCCCCGAAGGCGCCGACGTCGTTGGCGGCGAAGATCGCATCGGCGCCATCCTCGACCCGAAAGAGATCGAGCGTAGCCCTATAGGCGGTGTCATAGGTATAGTCGCTGTCGATGACGGTCGGGGGCTGCATGCCGCGTTCGGCGAGGATTTCGGTGATCATCCGCTCGCGCTCCCGGTTGGCGAGCGACTGCCGCTTGCCGCCGAGATAGGCGACGCGGCGCACGCCATAGCCCTGCAACAGCGCGATCGCCTGTTCGATGCCATCCCGCTGGCGCACCAGCAGACGGTCGTAGAGACTGGAGGACTTGTCCGCGAATTGCGCGCCGTCGTCATAGATGACGTAGATCGGCACGGCACGGTCTAGAAAACCGGTCAGCACGTCAGGTTCGACATTCTCGGTGAAGGCGATGACCGAGTCCGGGTTGAAACCGCGCATATAGGTGAGCAGCGTATGGTCCATGCTGAAATCGGCTTTTGCCTTGAACAGCAGGGTGGCGAAACCTTCGGCCTGCAGCGCCGTGGTCAGTGTGTCGATCTCCTGGCTCTCCCAGGGCGAACAGACATCCGGCACGATCATGCCGACCAGATGTGAGCGGCGGGTGACGAGCGAGCGGGCCGCCATATCCGGCGTATAGTTCAGTTCGCGGGCGATCTGCAGGATGCGGTCGCGCTTTTCCGGCTTCAGCGAAGCATTCGGATTGAAGGCGCGCGAGACTGCGACGCGTGAGACATTCGCTTCGCGTGCCACGAGATCGGCTGTGGCGCGGGCGCTTTTCCTGTCGTTTCGTTCGCTCATGATTGTATCATCAAAATGAAAACGTGTTCACTTACAATGAGGCCATAAAGAAAAGGCGTCAAGCATTGCCCGCGCGAATATGCGGATATAGGCATTATTTGCGCATTCTTGAGTCAAATTCGGTTTTGCCTCCCTCAAGTGGAGTTGACAAAAATGAAAACGTGTTCACTCTAAGGGCTGGATGAGGTGAGGCATGTCTGGAGGAGGGTTCCGGCAGCCGCGATGCACCGCACCAGCGTGTCCGGGCACGGACCAATTTTGGGAGGAATTCACATGCGCAAGAGCATACGTTCTCTGTTGCTGGGCGCCTCGGCGGCGATCGCGCTGTCGAGCCAGGCCATGGCGGCGACCGAACTCAACATCACCTGCCGCTGCGTCATCGGCGGCGTCAACAGCGGCATGGCGGAGTGGATCGAGAAGAAGGTTATTCCCGCCTTCACTGCCAAGATGAAGGCCGAGGGCAAGGACGTTGCCGTCAAGCTGACGCAGTTCGGCGGCGCTGACGAACAGCTGACCCAGCAGCTCGCGCTGGACTTTTCCAGCGGTGCTGGTGCTGACGTTTCGGGCTTCGACGGCTTCCTGATCCCCAGCTTTGTGCAAGGTGGCCTTCTGAAGCCGCTCGATGAGATCGGCGGTCCCGACGTCGCCAAGTGGGATGGCTGGAGCCATATTTCCGACGGCACCAAGGCGCTGATGAGCTATCAGGGCAAGCCTTATGGCATCGCGCTCGGCACCGATGCCCGCATGATTTTTGTGCGCAAGGACCTGTTCAAGAAGGCCGGCCTCGATGCCGACAGCTGGCAGCCGAAGTCCTGGGCGGAACTGCTCGATGCCGCCCGCAAGCTGAAAGCCGCCGATCCGGCAAGCTTCCCCCTGCAGCTCAATGCCGGCGTCTCGATGGGTGAGGCGACTACAATGCAGGGCTACTGGATGGCACTGCTCGGCACCGGCGAACAGGTCACCGACGAAAGCGGCAAATATATCGTTTCCAGCCAGGGCATTCTCGATACGCTGAAGCTCTACAAGACGGTTTATGTCGACGACAAGCTGGGTGACCAGCGCGCTCAGATGCTGGGCGACGGTCGCAATCGCACCTTCGCGAACTTCCGCGATGGCAAGACGGCGATGCTGATCGAAAGCGACTGGTTCTACCGCTCCGTCACCCGTCCGGGCGCGGAATTTGCGGTAGCCGACCGCGACAACACCATGACCTGGAAGAAGATGCCGTCCGAAAAGCCGGGCCGTGGTCTGCGCGGTCAGGATTTCGTGACGATCTCCGGCGGTACCGGTTTCGTCATCAATCCTCACACGGACGCTCCGAAAGAGGCCTGGGCTCTGCTCTCCTTCATGAACAGCCAGGAACAGCTGACCGCCTTCCAAGAAATCCAACCGGCCATCCGTATCCGCAATGACGTGGCGATCCCGAACTCGCCTTTCCTGACCGAGACCGCCAAGACGCTGCTGCCGTTCACGACGGCTCGCCCGAACGATGCCAACTACAACAAGGTCTCCGCCGAAATCCAGCGCATGACCGAGGCCGTCGTTTCCGGCGAACTGACGCCGGAAGCTGCGATGAAGCAGTACAAGGAAGCGGTCACCGCGATCGTCGGAGAAAAGAACACGATCAGCCGTCTCTGATCGTCAGCATCAAATGGAGGCCGGCGAAGTCGGCCTCCGCGTCGCGGCAGGCGCTGCCACGGGGTAATCGCGCATGAAAAAATTCTCTCTGCTTTCCACGCGCGCGGGCGCGGTGTTTCTCGCTCCCGCCGCCGCGCTGGTCGGCGTTTTCGTCATCATCCCGTTCTTCTGGGTGATCGTCGTTTCCTTCACCAACAGAACGCTGCTCGGCCGCACGGCCGTCGATCCCGATTTCGTCGGGCTGCAGAACTATTTCACCCTGTTCAATCCCGCGACCTTCTTCACGCGCGGCCAGTTCGGCTTTTCGCTGATCCTTACGGTGCAGTTCGTGATCTTTTCGGCGCTGATCGGGCAGGCATTGCTAGGGCTGATCCTCGCCTGGCTCAGCCAGTCCGTTTCGCCGACGCTCAAGAATTTCCTGCAGACGGCGGTCATCGCCGCTTGGATCCTGCCGGAAGTGGTGATCGGCTTCGCCTGGTTCGCTTTCCTCGACTACGACAACGGCACGCTCAACATGATCATGCGCTCGCTCGGCCTGCCGCCCGGCGACTGGCTGCTGCAGCAGCCGTTCTGGGTGATCGTGATCTTCAACACCTGGCGCGGCGCCGCCTTCTCGATGATGCTGTTCAACTCCGCCTTCCAGTCCATCCCGCCAAGCTATTTCCAGGCGGCGGATGTTGCCGGCGCGAGTTCGTGGCAGAAGCTCCGCGATATCGCGCTGCCTTTGATCCGCGGCCATGTAGTGACGGACCTCATCCTCATCACCATGTGGACATTCAACGTCTTCACGCCGTTCCTCCTGACCAACGGCGGGCCGTCTTACCGAACCGAGCTCCTGTCGATCTACACCTATCGGGTCGCCTTCAAGGATTTCGAATTCGGTCGCGGTGCGGCGGTCGGTGTCGTCATCATGCTGATCAACCTCGCCTTCGCGCTCATCTACCTGCAGATCGCCAAGAAGAAGAAAGCGGAGGCCGAGTGATGCAGATCTCCCGCAGCATCTATATGCGTCGCGCAATCTTCTCGGTCGCCGCCTCGCTGGTCGGCGTGGTCTTCGCGCTGCCGCTGGTCTGGTTCATTTTTGCGCCGTTCAATGCGCGCGCGGAACTCGGCCTTGCCATTCCATCGCCGTTCACGCTGTCGAACTTCGTGACGGTGTTCCAGAACAGCTTTGCCATGCACGCGCTGTTGAACAGCCTGATTCAGGCCTTCGGTGGCGTCATTCTCGTCGGCGGTGCGGCGACGCTGGCTGCCTATGCGCTGTCGCGCTCCTCCATTCCGGGCAAGCGTGCGGTTACCTATATCCTGTTGCTCTTTTCTTCCGTCGTGTCCGGCTCGGCGGCCATGGTGCCGATCTTCCTGATCATTTCGGCGATAGGCCTGATCGATACGCATCTCGCCGTCATCCTGGTCTTTGCCGGCGGGCTGCTGCCGACCGCGATGTTCATCCTGCGCGATTTCATCGACGCCATCCCGAAGTCCTACGAGGAAAGCGCGATGGTGGCCGGCGCCTCGCCGATCCAGACCTTCTTCGATGTGGCGCTGCCGGTGATCCGGCCGGGCATCGTGGTCGTCGTCGTCTGGGCCTTCGTGAACATCTGGGGCAGCTTCCTGATCCCGTTCATTCTGCTCCGCAAAGATACGCTGATGCCGGCCTCAGTCGCCATCTACTCCTTCTATTCGGAGGCCGGCACGCCGATCGTCACGCTGCTTGCCGCCTATTCGCTCATCTACTCGCTGCCCGTCATCGTGCTTTACCTGTTCGTGAACTGGAAGTTCGGCTTCCGGTTCTTCGGCGGCATCAAGTCGTAATTGGACTTTTCTCATGGCTTCAGTTGAATTCCAGAACGTCTCCAAAACCTTCGGCTCGTTCACCGCGGTGCCGGATATCAGCTTCTCGATCGCCGATGGCGAGTTCGTCTGCCTGCTCGGCCCGTCCGGTTGCGGCAAGACGACCAGCCTGCGGATGATCGCCGGGCTGGAAACGCCCTCCGGCGGCAAGGTGCTGATTGGTGGCAAGGACGTCACCTATCTGCACCCCAAGGACCGGCAGATCTCCATGGTCTTTCAGGACTATGCGCTCTATCCGCATATGAATCTTGCCGACAACATCGCCTATCCGCTGAAGGTGCGCGGCGAGGCCGAGGACAAACGCCATGCCCGCGCCAAGGAAGTGGCGGACGTGCTGAAGATCGGCGACCTGATGAAGCGCCTGCCGAGCCAGATTTCCGGCGGCCAGCAGCAGCGCACCTCGCTTGCCCGCGCGCTGGTCTATCCGAGCCAGGTTTATCTCTTCGATGAGCCGCTTTCGAACCTCGACGCCAAGCTGCGCCTCGAAGCGCGCGGCTTTCTCAACCACCTGCAGCGCGACATGGGGATGACCGCCGTCTACGTGACCCACGATCAGGCGGAGGCCATGGCGCTTGCGACCCGTATCGCAGTGATGGACAAGGGCCGCATCGTGCAGTTCGCGCCGCCGATCGAAATCTATCGGCGTCCCGCCACGACCTTCGTCGCGAATTTCGTCGGCAACCCGCCAATGAACCTCGTGCCGGTGGAAGCAATGGTCGATGGCGGGCAGTTGCGGTTGCGTGCCGATGGGCTGACGCTGACGGGACTTCCCTTGTCGGATGACATCGCCAAGGCTGCGGCCAAGGGCAAAATGACGCTCGGTGTCCGCCCGGAGCATCTGCGGATGGCCGAGGCTGGCGATGCCAACACGATTACCGGCAAGTTGTTCGCCAACGAGAACATGGGGCCGGAAAGTCTCGTTACGATGGAACGCGCCGATGGCGGCCGCGTCACTGCGCGTATCTTCACGGACGATGAAATCCGCACTGATGATCACGTGACCCTCGCCTTCGATACGCGCCATGTAACGCTGTTCGATGACACCGGCGCGCGCATCCCTGAGATCGGCGAGTAATACGCATGGTCGAGATCAACGTCCACGTGACTCGCGCCGATCAGGCGGCCGATCCGTATTTCTACGTGCCGGTCGATATCCCAGCTGGCACCACGCGCATTGATGTGGCGATGAGTTATCCGAAGGCCGATGATTGCATCATCGACCTCGGCATGCTCGATCCTCGCGCCACCGACTATCCGACCGCGGCCGGTTTTCGCGGCTGGAGCGGTGGCGCGCGCGACCGCTTCTTCGTCGCGACCGATGACGCGACGCCGGGTTATATCCATGGTGAAATCCAGGCCGGCATATGGAAGGTCATGCTTGGCCTTTACAAGGTCCCGTCATCCGGTGCCGATGTTCTGGTCACGGTCGTCTTCAACAGTGCGCCGCGCGAACTCTTGCCCCCACCGGCTCGCACCTTCCCAGTGCGTCACGGTGCCGGCTGGTATCGCGGCGATCTGCATTGCCACACATTCCATTCGGACGCGGCAGGCTCGCCGGAACTGCTGCATGCGGCGGCCAAACAGGCGGGGCTCGATTTCCTCGCCATCGCCGATCACAATACGATCACCCAGCGGCGTTATTTCCATCCGCATTCCTCACCGGAACTGGTTTTCGTGCGGGCGATGGAGGTGACCACCGCCGTCGGTCACGCCAATGTCTATGGCGTCGATGACTGGATCGATTTCCGCATGACCAAGGCGGAACACGCCCACACGCTGTCGCGGCTGGTGCGCGAACATGGCGGCCTGCTCTCGATCAATCACGACAAGCCGACGATCCAGTGGGATTACGACCTGCCGCAGATCGACTGCATGGAAGTCTGGCAATCGCACTGGATGGCATGGAACTGGGTGTCTCTCGGCCGCTATCAGGAGCGGCTTGCGTCGGGCCTGAAGATTTCGGCCATTGGCGGCAGCGATTTCCACCAGCCGGCGCGGCTGATGCCGGAAGGGCCGCTGGTTCTCGCCCGCCCCACGACGGTGCTATGGCTCTACGAACTTTCGGAAGATGCGATCCTTGCGGCGATGAAGGCCGGGCGCGGTTACGTGACGGAAAGCCCGAACGGGCCGCATCTTGCTCTCACCGCCAACGGCGAGCCGATGGGCTCGACGACACGGGGCGAGGTGATCGCCGAGGCACAGACCAAGCGGGCGGAGGGCGACACGCTCGCCTGGATCGACGCTACCGGCGTGCTTGCGACTGAAACGATCGGCGCGGAAGACTGGACGGGCCGGTTCACCGGCTGTCCGAAGACTTTTTTGCGTGCCGAGATCATTGCAGCGGCGAGCCGCGAGCGGCTGATGGCGGAATTTTCGGCAGCGCTGCAAGGGCGTTCTTTGCCCTGGCAATTGCAGGGTGTCGACATGGCCAACCAGCCGCTGCGGCGAGCGATCAGCAATCCGATCTACCTCGACTAGTTCTTCGCAGCAGTGCTGACACATCGTCGCAACCTGCAGTTCGTTCTTTGGAGACGCTTCCGAGAGGCCTATATCGGGTATGGCCGCTGATGCGGTCGAACCGGGGTTTCGAGATGGACACTGAATTGCAGGGCCGCGCCGCCCATATTGCGGCGATACGCGAAGGGGCTGAGGCCGAGATGAAGGCGATCGGTATCGATCAGGCCTTCATAAGCACTCTGGTCGAGACGTTTTACGGCCGCGTGCTTGCGCATGTCGAACTCGGTCCCGTGTTCGACGCCCGGCTTTCCGGCCGCTGGCCGGAGCATATGGAAAAGATGAAGAGCTTCTGGTCGGCTGTCGCTTTCCGCAATGGCGCCTATGGCGGCAAGCCCGTGCAGGCGCATCACGGCGTCTCCAACCTGACCGCCGAGCTTTTCCCAAAATGGCTGGAACTGTTTGCCGCAACGCTGGACGACATCGCCCCAAGCCGGGAAGCGAAAGACTGGTTCATGGCCACGGCGGAACGGATTGCACGAAGCCTGACACTGTCGCTCTTCTACAATCCGGCAATGGACGATCCGGCATTAAAACAGGCCTGACGGGTCCGGCTGACCGTCGAATGCGGGTTCAAAGATGGCGGCCGGCATCGAGCGCCTCTTCGGCGTCTTCCAGCGTCATATCGAAAACCCGCTTGCCGATCTGGAAGCCGAAGCCGGCGCGGGCAAAGGCTGAAAGCTCTTTCACTTTCCGCTTTTCATCGAGCTCGACTTTGCGAAACGGGCCGAAGGCACGCTTGCGGGCAAGGACGACGGCGGCATAGAAATCGTCCGCATCGGCAACGGCCTCTGCGACAGTGACGACGGCAATGCCCTTCTGCGACAGTTTCTGGGCGATCATCCGTTTGGATTTGCCGCCACGCACGCCGGAGCGCGTGCTGATTTCGGCAAAGGCGACGTCGTCCAGCACCTTGATGTCATAGGCGAATTTCACCGCGAAATCGGCAAGCGCCTTGACCTGCAGGTCGCTGATGCCTTCGAATTTCTGCCGGGCCTTGCGGGCAATCGCGTCGTATAGCTGTTTTTCGGTGTGCATCCGCCGCTCCAGGCGGTAGATCGCCGAATTGCGGGCCCAGGAAAACATGCGCGGCGTCGGCGTATCAGATGTCGGCGTTTCGTCTTCCAAGTCGAGCGTAATCCTTCGGCTCCAATCCTCGCCCGATTCGCTCGGTGCGGCGTTCGGTTTCATTACAAGAGACGAAGTCGGGAAGACAGCATCGCCGGGCGGGCCAGCGACGCCGTCATGAGGTTCTTATGCTGAAACCGACCTCAACGCATCCTGATGCACGACGATGCGGGCGTGGTAGGGCACCCGAGAATAGAGGTCGATGACATCCTGATTGACCAGACGCACGCAGCCGGAGGACGTCGCCTTGCCGATCGAAGCCCATTCCGGCGAGCCGTGCAGGCGGTAAAGCGTGTCCTGGCCGTTCTGGAAGATGTAAAGCGCGCGGGCGCCGAGCGGGTTCTTGACGCCCGGCTCCATGCCGCCGTTCTCGACGGAAAACCGCGCGAGGTTAGGCTGCCGCGCGATCATGTCCGACGGTGGCTTCCAGCGAGGCCAGGGCTGGCGCCAATGGATGACGCCTTCGCCCTGCCAGGCAAAGCCGTCACGGCCGATGCCGACGCCGTAACGCATCGCAGTGCCGCCGGGCTCGACGACATAAAGGAAGCGGCCGGGCGTATCGACAACGACGGTGCCCGGCAGTTCGCCGGTCGGGTCGGTGACGCGCTGGCGGTAATATTTCGGGTCCATCTTCTCGTAGGGCACGGCCGGGATCAGATGGCCGGCGTCTTCGACCGCGGCGTAGCGCGCCTGCAGTTCGGCTTCGGACGCCGGCACGATCGGACGGCTCACCTGGGCGGGAACGGGAACGTTCTCTGGTTTGGTGGAAGTGGTGGCGCAACCCGCCAGGGCTGCGGTCATCGAGACCGAACCCAAAACGAAAGCGCGCCGCGACAATTTATGTTCGCTGGTCATCTTGCGACAGAATCTTTCTGGAAAATCAATGCAGGGTGGATGTAGCGACCGACCAGGAGCACGTGCAAGTCCTGGGCGGCACACGCAGGATCACATAACCGGCATTGTCGTTTCTTGCCGCGTGAGCGTTGCTATTTGAACACCACTTCAAGGTTCTGGCGGTCCTGGGCGATCACCTTGCACGTCGTCTCGAAACCCTCGCCCTTGATCGCCAGAACAAATTCCGGCGGTACGCCGGCAGAGTTCGAAAGAACCAGAGCGGCGCTGTCTGCCCCAAGCGACTTGATTGTGCAATCGATCGTCGAGCAGCGGTTGTTGAAGATGATCGAGCCTGCCTTCAGAACGCGACGGCGCGTGCCGGCGGTGTTTTCCGACTGGACCGATGTCCAGCAGACACAGCGATTCCGGCCGCCATTCTTGGCGTGATACATGGCGGCGTCCGCCTGGGCGAGCAGTGTCTCGATGTCCTTGCCGACGATCGAGATCGCGGAGATGCCGAAACTCGCTGTCACCTTGAGCGGTTTGTCCTCGATGATGATGGTCTCGGCCTCCAGCGCCGCCCTCAGCCTTTCTGCGATCGCGATTGCGGCCTCACGGTCAATCTTGGGCAGGATGAGTGCGAATTCCTCGCCTCCAAGCCGGCCGAACAGGTCTTCGGTCCGCAGGTTCTTCCGGCAGATCTCGGCGACCGCTTTCAAGACCACATCGCCAGCCGCGTGGCCGCTCGTGTCGTTCACCCGCTTGAAGTGATCGACATCGAGGACGATGCACGACAGGCCTTGCGCATTACGCGCCGCAATCGAAAGCTGGCGATCGGCTTCATCGCGAAAGGCACGCCGCGTCATCGCTCCCGTGAGGCCGTCTGTTGCGGCGGACTGCATCAGCAGCAGGCGATCCATGACCGCGCCGCTGAGCTCCTCCAGGATTTTAAGGTCGCGGGCGCTGAACGACCGGGCGCGCCTGTCGATTGCGCAGACGGTGCCGACAACATGACCTTCCGCCGTCTTCAGCGGCACCCCGGCATAAAAGCGGACATGGGCATCGCCGGTTACGGCGGGATGCTGCGAAAATATCGGATCCTTCGTGGCATCCTGCACAATCATCGGCTCTTCGGACGCCACAACATACTGGCAGAAGGTTTCCTCACGCGGTACTTCGCTGATGGAGAAGCCGGCGCAGGATTTATACCATTGCCGATGGGCGTCCATGAAAGAGATGAGACCGATCTCGACGGTGAAGATCTCCTGGATCAGCCGAACAAAGCGCTCGAAGCCCTCGTCCTGGGGCGTGTCCAGCATGTCAAGGCTTTCAAGCGCGGCAAGCCTTTCCGCCTCCCGCATGATCTGCTCGGGTGAAAGCTTGCCGAATACGCGTGCAATCGTCATATCTGCTACCTCCCGGAATAGGCCGAATGATGCTTGGAAGACTTTGACGAAAAATTAACTTCCGACTGAAAGGTCGTCTGCTTGTCTCTCTTTTCGAATAAAATGTGTGTATCTGAAGTCGATAATGTTGCCTTCGAGTCGCCGCTGACAACCTGGAAACCCGATGCCCAAGAAGACCAACGTCCCGAAAACCGAGCATTCCGAACTTTCCGGCGAATTTACAGATGACGGCGTGACCGTGCTTGTCGATATCTTTCGCCCAGCCGGCACACAGGGTGACTGGAATCTGGAAGTCGTCACCGAGGAAGACGATCTCACGACCTGGGATGAGCCCTTCGCGACGGATCGGGAAGCCTTCGACGAATTCCTGGCGACAGTCGAGCGCGATGGCATTCGTTCGTTCTTCAGCGAGACCGCCGAAGAGCCTTCGGTACACTGATGAAGCGGCTTGAAGACCTGATCAGTTCGGCGAAGACCATGCATGACCGCTATGCTGCGGGCCGCATGGAACGAGAAATCGTGCGCCAGTGGGTGCTGGGGCTTGGAGGCTATCCGGAGCCACATGCCAGCGCTATTCGCGAGGCCGGCACCTGGTTCAAGCCGCCGAGGGAAGATGTGGAAGCAACCGAGCTGAAAATCGCCGACCTCTCAAAGCTTGCGGCGATTTACCGGATGTAGTCGGTAGCCATCGGCTTCAATCCGCGACGGACTTTTCGTAGAACGCCTTCACATCCGCAGCAAAGCCCTGGCGAGATTCCGGTCGGGTGTAGAACATATGCCCGCCGCGATAGGTCTTGAGCTCTGCCCGGCCAGCCGCAAGCTCCGGCGGCAGGTGGTCGATGACGTAACGGCTCGCGCCGTAGGGCGTCAGCGCATCGCTGTATCCATGGGCGATCATCAGCTGGAAGGCGGGAATGACCGAGAGCAGGTCGCGGATATCGGTTGAGGCACTGGCGAGTGCGCGCGAATCCCCGCCACGGCTGCCGTTCCATTCCCAGCGCCGGTTCACCTCTTCATTCAGCAGTGAATAGGTCATGTCACTGGAGAATTTCAGCTCGTTGCGGGCGTAAGCCGCGAAGGCCGCGCCGTAGGCGCGGGTATAACCTTCGAGGATCGGATCGTCATTCCGGTTGAAAGCATCTTCCGGATAGGCATCCGGAACGGAATAAGATGCGTCATAGGGGCTGACAACCCGGCCTTTGCCGGCCATCTGCTTGGCGTAAACGTCGCCGACGAAGCCGCGGGTGCGGGCGACGACATCCTTGGGAATACCGGTCAGTTCGGAAATCCGGGTATAGAATCCCTCTGCCGCCTGCCCGGCCGGGGAAGGGCCGGCGAGCGTGGTGAGATAGTCCGTCATCGCGAATCGTTCGGCCTCGGCCAGCTTCTCCGGCGTGAAAGCATTCCTGCGCTCCAGCTCGGCAGCCGCGAGCGACGAAAATTGCAACGCGGCGCTGACCGGATCGTCGGAATTGGCGAGAAACTTTCCTTCGACCAAAGGCGACAGCATGATGATCCCGGATGGGATCATGCCCTGCGTATTCTTCATCGATACCGCGACCTTGGCGGCGCGGAACCCGCCATAACTTTCGCCCAGCAGGTATTTTGGCGCATCCAGCCGGTTGTTCTTCTGAACATAAAGCGCGATCGCCTTGGCAAGGCTCTCGGCATCCTGCCGAACGCCGTAGAAACTTGCTGCAGCGTCATTACTGGCCGCCCGGCTCCAGCCGGTGCCGACCGGATCGATCAATATCAGATCGGTGAATGCGAGCCAGCTTTCCGGATTGTCCTTCAGCACCGGCATCGTGCCGTTGTCGCCGCTTGCGCCGAATTCGAGAATTTTCGGGCCGACGAGGCCGAGATGCAGATAGGCGGAAGCCGCTCCCGGTCCGCCGTTGAACGCAAAGGTCAGCGGCCGCCCCGGCTTGCGCTCCTTGGCGATATAGGCGGTATAGAAAATCTTTGCCGTGCGATTGCCGTCCTGCCCGAAAAGATCGAGCGTACCGGCAGTTGCCGTATAAGGCATGTCGCCGGATTGCGATCTGAAGACGTGATCGGTTGCCGAATCCGCCGGAATAAGGCTGAAAAGCCCGCCGGAAGCCGCTTGCTCGGACGGCTGTTGCCGCTGCCGCTCCCGTCCTTCATCGCCGCCCCGCTGCTGCGCCACGGCGGGGGCGGAAAGTGCAAGCAGCACGGCGAAAGACGCGATGGTTTTGTGAAACGACAAACCGGATTCCTCCCTGACGAGCTCAAGCTCTTGAGACCCTATGTAGGGCGACCAGCCGATCCGCAAAATTCAAGTCCTGTTGATCGAAGACGTACGCTGATTGCGGAAGCGACATGTCGGGTGATCGAGCGGATTGAGAAGACATGCAAAACTGGCTATCAGCCGGCTGAAGAATCTTCGAACAAAAAGGTCAGGCATGAGCCCGAAATTTCTCGTTACGCATTCCGGCGGTTTTCATGCGGATGAAGTCCTGTCCAGCGTCATCCTCATGCAGCTTTTCCCGGAAGCGCAACTGGTTCGTAGCAGGGCGCCTGAGTGGATCACCGCAGGCGCCGACCGCATCGTCTACGATGTCGGCGGAACTTACGACGTGGCTTCGGGAATCTTCGATCATCATCAGCGCGGAGCGCCGCAGCGCGACGATGGCCAGCCTTACAGCTCGTTCGGATTGGTCTGGAAGCATTTCGGTCGCGATTATCTGGCGGCTCTGTCCGTACCGGCGGAATTCATGGAACCCGTGCATGCAGCTTTCGATGCCGGCTTCGTGTTGCCCATCGACCTGGTCGACAACGGCGCGTTGAGCCCGGACAGCGCCGGCTTGTTGGCCGGCCTGACCCTGCCATCCCTTCTCGAGACCTTGAAGCCGGTGTTCGATGAGAAGGATCCCGAGGCGACCGACCGGGCATTCCATGCCGCAGTGGGGATCGCCCGCAGCTTCGTCGAAGCGAAGATCGGCGTGATCCATGCAAAAAGGCGGGCGGAGGCATTGGTGTTGACGGCGATAGCCTCCGTTGGCGACGGGCGTGTTCTCGAACTGCCGACCGGCATGCCGTTCAGAGCGGCGATCGTCAAAGCGGGCGCCGATCATCTGCTATTCGTCGTCCATCCCCGTGAAACCGACTGGTGCCTCACAGGAATTCGGCGGGCGGAAGAGGGTTTTGAGCTGCGCGCCGATCTTCCCGCTGCCTGGGCGGGGTTGAGCGGGCGTGAACTCGAGACGGTAACGGGGATCGAAGGTGCCAGTTTCTGTCACAATGGCCGTTTTATCGCAGCCGCGAAAACCCGGGATGCGGCGCTCGCTTTGGCCGGCTTGGCAGTCGTGGACGCTGAAAGGCGATCCATCTGACCCTCATGGCCACGCCGCGTAACTCGTTTCCGGCCTGATCTTTTTCAGTGCCACACCCTCTCGATGCGCCCGCGGCGAGAGGCCAGCGATACGTTTGAAGAAGCGGCTGAAATAGGCGGCATCCTTGAAGCCGAGAGCTTCGGCGATCTCGGCGATCTGTAGGGCCGAACCGTCGAGCAGCATGGTCGCTTCCGTCATCAGCCGGGCATGGATCAGCTCCTGCGGCGTGCGGCCGGTAGCACGGCGGATTGCTGTGTTCAGGCGATCGGCGGTGACCCCCAATGCATTGGCATAGTCCGGGATCGTCCAATGGTCACGGATATGCAATTCCACCAAATGCACGAAGCCTCGCACGATGGCGCGGGGCGAGGGCTGCGGCTGTTCGTTGACCGGATCGGCGAGGCGCCAGATGGCGAGGAGAAGCAGGGCGAGGTGGTGGCGGATCACCTCCTGAGCACCCGGCTGATCGGCCTTCAACTCCTGTTCGATCGTGGCAATCGTCCCGAGCATTCGTCTTGCATCGGGTGCGGGGAGGCGGTTGCCGAGGATCGGCCGGGCGATTGCCTCGCGCACCTGGGCAAACACCGCGCCGGTCGGCATGGCCGAGCCGAGTGTCACATCCGGCACGGCAAGGGCTGCACCCTCCGAGCCGGCCTCGAACAAGATCGAACCCGTTTCGCCGGCCGGTGCCCAGATGATCGCCGGGCCGGATAGCGGCACCTCGCGCCGCCCGAGCCTGATATGGCCGGAACCGGAGGCGATCAGGAAGATGCGGTTGCGTTTTCCGCGAAATGTCCATTCCGACGCGCCCAGCGCGCCGCGAAACAGCCGTGCTTCGGTTGGCGCCGGGGCGTGTATGTCAAAGTGCGGCGCAGCATTTTGTGGCGGTGCGAAGCTTGGCATTCCCGATTTTCCTCAATCCATGAAAAGTACAAGTATCTCCTGTAAAAGTCTATTTCAACGGCGTGGTTGTGCGCCTATTCTGAAATCGTCGGCAAATGCACGCGGCGGAGGAGAAATATAAGCCTCGCGGCATGAACCGGCATGAACGGCCCAGCGGGAGCGGGCCTTGACCGGGAGGACAATCATGAACAGCTTTCAGCGCAGGCGCGTCCTGCGAACGATGGCGCTTGCCACCACGATGCTCGCAGCAGGCGTCATGACCGGATTTGCCGGCACCGCCGCGGCGCAGGAGCGCAAGTCCGTCAAGATCGGCTACGCAATCTCGAAGACCGGTGGAAATGCAGGCGGCGCGGGCATTACCACGCTGCCGAACTACAAGCTCTGGGTGAAGGACGTCAACGATGCCGGCGGCCTGGAAATGCCGGACGGCAAGAAACTGCCGATCGAAGTGATCGAATATGACGACCGCTCCTCTGCGGAGGAAGTGGTGCGCGCCGTCGAGCGCCTTGCGACGCAGGACAAGGTCGATTTCATCCTCGTGCCCTGGGGCACCGGCTTCAACCTCGCTGTTGCTCCCCTGTTTGACCGCCATGGTTATCCGCAGCTCGCGGTTTCGGCCGTCACCGACAAGGCGCCGGATTTCGTCAAGCGCTGGAAGAAAAGTTTTTGGATGCTCGGCGGCGGCCATGACTACGCCAAGGCGCTTGCCAAGATCCTCGCTGATGCCAAGAAGAGCGGCGTCGTGAACGGCAAGGTGGCGATGATTTCCGTTGCCGACGGCTTCGGCATCGACCTCGTCACCGCGGCGCGCCCGGCTTTCAAGGAAGCGGGCATCGAGGTCTCCTATGACAAGACCTATCCGGCCGGTACGTCCGATTTCTCGCCGATGATCAACGAGGCCAAGGTGAGTGGCGCGGATG
The DNA here is from genome assembly GCF_019430945.1 of Neorhizobium populisoli. GTDB lineage: Bacteria > Pseudomonadota > Alphaproteobacteria > Rhizobiales > Rhizobiaceae > Neorhizobium > Neorhizobium populisoli. The sequence goes on from NZ_JAHYCB010000004.1 coordinate 239,237, forward strand.
CCTTCGTGGCCTTCTCTTATCCGCCGGAAACCTTCGCGCTCACCCAGCAGTCGCAAGTGGCGAGCTTCAGCCCGAAGGTTCTTTATCTCGGCGTCGGCACCGGCTTCCCGGCCTATGGCAAGAACAATGGCGAAAACGCCAACGGCATCATGAGCCTCGGCGGCATCGACCCGAACAACCAGATGAATGCCAATTACCGCAAACGCCACGAGGCGGTGACGGGGGTCGCGCCGGATTACTGGGGCAGCGTCATCACCTATGCCAGCCTGCAGATGCTGCAGGAGGCGATCAAGCGCAAGGGCCTCGACAAGGCGGGAGTCTCGGCCGAATTGGCTTCCGGTAAGTTTCAGACGGTGCTCGGTGAGACGAAGTTCGAAGACAATCAGCTGCGTCAGCTGTGGTGGACCGGGCAATGGCAGAACGGCCAGTTTGTCGGCGTCATGCCGACGGAACGTGCCGGGGTGAGCAAGGTGATGCTGCCGCGGGGCGAGTGGAAGAAGAAGTAGTCCGAGGACTGGTCGCCACCGCGACCTCTAGGCCGCTACGTCTTTTGCCCCTCACCCTAACCCTCTCCTCGCAGGCGGGGAGAGGGGACGTGCCCGATGCGACGGCAATGGGAAGGAGGGCAGTGCGGCATATTTCCTTCTCCCCGTTTACGGGGAGAAGGTGCCGGCAGGCGGATGAGGGGCGGATCACGGCAAACGCAGGTCTGCCGTCCTGCCAAAAAAATAGCGGCACTCTTAACGTGCCCCGCAAAGAATAAAGGAGGAGGCCTGATGCTTGTCGCTGCCCTGTTGTCCGGGCTGGTGCTCGGGGGAACCTACGCGCTGGTCGCCATGGGGCTGACGCTCCAATATGGCATTTCGCGCATCATGAACCTCGCTTATGGCGAGATGATCATCGCGGCGGCCTTTCTTGCCTATGTGATGTTTTCCGGCCTCGGCCTGAACCCGGTCGCCGGCCTGCTTATCGCCGTGCCCGCCGGTTTCGCGCTCGGCTATGCGGTCTATGGCGTGATGATGAGCCCGCTCGTCAAGCGTGCCCGCGACAAGGCGAGCCTGGAGATTGATTCCATCCTCGCGACCTTTGGCCTGCTGTTCGTCATGCAGGGAGTGATGCTCGTCGCGTTCGGCGCCAATTTTACCAGCTACAGCTATCTGAACGACCCGGTGACGATCTTCGGCACCACATTGGCCGCCAATCGCGTGCTGGCACTGGTTATGGCTGTCGTGTTCGGCGGCGGGCTTTATCTGCTGCTGACCAGGACTCTCTGGGGCACCGCGTTGCGGGCCGTCGCCGTCAATCCCGCTGCAGCGCCTCTCGTCGGTATCGACGTCAACCGCGCCGCAAGGCTTGCTTTCGCCATCGGCGGCGGACTGGCCGCGGCCGGCGGCGTGGTCATCTCGATGTACCAGACCTTCACCGCCACCACCGGCGTCGTCTTCACCATGAAGGCGCTGATCGTGGTGATCATGGGCGGAGTGGGCAATCTCATCGGCGCGCTGTCGGCCGGCCTGATCCTCGGCCTCGTCGAAACCTTCGTCGCAACCTATGTCGACCCGGGCCTGACGCTCGCCGCCACCTACGGCATCTTCCTCGCCGTGCTGCTCTGGCGCCCGGCCGGCCTGTTCGGAAGGGTGGCGCGATGATCCGTCTTCTTTCTCCGGCCATCTTCCTCGCCGTGGTCGCCGCGCTGGCATATGTGCCTTTCGTGGCAGACAGTTATGGCGTGACACTCGGCATCGGCATGCTCGGCTATGTGACGCTCGCCACCGCCTGGGCACTTTTCTCCGGCCCGACGCGTTATGTCTCGCTCGCCACCGTCGCCTTCTTCGGCATCGGCGCCTACACGGTCGCGGTGTTCAGCGAAACCATCCCCTATCCGCTGCTGCTGGTCACGGCCGGCGCAATCGGGCTCGGCGTTGCCGTGGTCGTCGGCTTCTCGACGCTCAGGCTCGCCGGCGTCTATTTCGTCATCTTCACCTTCGGCCTGGCAGAACTCATCCGCCAGCTCGTCACCTGGTACGAGGTGAACATGGCCGGCACGCTCGGCCGCTATATCTTCCTGCCGGTAACGCCGGAGGGCATCTACTGGCAGCTGCTGGCGCTCGCTACGATCACCTTCCTAATCTCCTGGTGGATCGGCAGAAGCCGCATCGGGTTGGCGCTCAAAGTGATCGGCGACGACGAAGTGGTGGCGGCCCATTGCGGCATCGACATTGCTCGGGTGAAACTGGCGCTCTTCGCCATCTCGTCGGTCATCATCACCCTGGTCGGCGCGATCCAGGCGCCGCGCTGGACCTATGTCGAGCCCGTAATCGCCTTCAACCCGACCATCTCCTTCCTGACGCTGATCATGGCGCTGCTCGGTGGTGCGAACCGGCTGATGGGGCCGATCCTCGGCGCGGTGCCGCTTTTCCTGCTGTTCGAATGGCTGTCGGCCAATTTCCCCAACCATTATTCCATTATTCTCGGCCTCGTCTTCATCGCCATCGTCTTCGTCCTGCCCCGAGGCGTGCTCGCCTTCGCGGAAGAGAACTGGAAGCGCTGGCGCCGTACCACGCCCGAAAACCTGCCGGCGGTGGCCGAATGAGCGAACTTCTGACAATCAACGGCCTCACCAAGCGTTTCGGCGGCCTAACCGCGGTCAACGCGGTCTCCTTCTCGGTGGCGCAGGGCGAAGTGGTCGGCCTGCTCGGGCCGAACGGCTCCGGCAAGACGACGGTCATGAACATGATCTCCGGCCATCTGCCTCCGACCGGCGGCACGATCGCTCTCGGCGACCAGATGATTTCCGGACTGGCACCCAACCGTATTGCCTTGAAGGGGATTGGCCGCACTTTCCAGCTGGTGCGCGGGCTTCCCTCGCTGACTGTGGCGGAGAACGTCATAGCCTCGCTCGCTTTCGGGCGGCGGAAGCTCTGGGGCGAGGCGGCCCGGAAAGAGGCCCTGCAGCGGCTCGATGAGGTGGGCCTTGCCCACCGGGCGGACCAGAGTGCGCAGGACCTCACCTATATCGATCAGAAGCGCATGGAGCTTGCCCGGGCGCTTGCTGCCGAGCCGGAAGTGCTGTTGCTCGACGAATGGCTGGCAGGCCTCAACCCCACCGAGCTGAAGACCGGTATTGAGCTGATCCGCTCGATCCAGACGCGCGGTGTCACGGTGCTGATGGTCGAACATGTCATGGATGCTATCCGGGCGCTCTGCGGTCGCTGCGTCGTCATGAATGCCGGCCGCAAGATCGCGGATGGCCCAACGGCCACGGCTCTTTCCGACCGTGAGGTCATCACCGCTTACCTCGGAGACGTCCATGCTTGAAGTGGCCGATCTTTCGCTGCACTACGGTCGTCACGTGGCGCTCAATCGTGTTTCGCTCAAGGTGGGCAAGGGTGAGACGGTGGTCATTCTCGGCGCCAATGGGGCCGGCAAATCCTCACTGCTGAAATCCATCGCTGGTATCACGCGGCCGGATGGCGGCACGACGATCTCGTTCGAAACCCGGGCGATCGTCGGCCGGCCGGCGCATGAGGTGGTGGAAGCCGGTATCGCGCTGGTGCCCGAAGGAAGGGGCGTGTTTGGCGACCTCACGGTCGAGGAGAACCTGGCACTCGGCGCCTATGCCAAGCGCGCCCGTAACCACGCCAAGGAGAGCCGCGACTTCGTCTACGACCTCTTTCCGAAGTTGAAGGAGCGGCGGGCGCAATACGTCAATACCATGTCGGGCGGCGAGCAGCAGATGGTGGCGATCGGGCGGGCGCTGATGTCGAAGCCGGATCTGCTGATGCTCGACGAACCGAGCCTCGGCCTGGCGCCGGTCGTGGTTGGCGAACTGTTCAAGAGCCTCGGTCGCATCCGCGAACGGGGGCTGGCACTGCTGATCGTCGAGCAGAACGTCAAGATGAGCCTGTCGATCGCCGATCGCGGCTATCTTGCGGAAGCCGGACGGATCAGCGGAGACAATACCGCAGAAGCCCTGCTGGGAGACGCCGCCGTGCAGCGCGCCTTCCTCGGCGCTACCCATTAGAGTCACGAAATCAAACTGAAGGGAGAAACCCATGAACATGCTGGGCCTGAAGATCAACAATACGGAAGTGGAAGCGACCGACGGTCGCCGTTTCGAGCGGCTGAACCCGATTTCCGGCGAAGTCGCTTCGACTGTCGCGGCAGCATCGGTCGAGGATGCCCGCCAGGCGGCCAATGCTGCCGCCAAGGCGTTTCCCGCATGGTCGGCGATGGGACCCGGCGCGCGCCGGAAAGTCCTGATGGCGGCGGCTGACAAGCTGCAGGAAAAGGCGCCGGAATTCGTCGATGCCATGGCGTCGGAAACCGGTGCGACGGCCGGCTGGGCGATGTTCAACGTCATGCTCGCCTCCGACATGCTGCGCGAGGCGGCCTCGATGACGACGCAGATTTCCGGCGAGGTCATCCCTTCCAACCGCCCCGGAAGCCTTGCCATGGCGGTGCGCCAGCCGGTCGGCGTCATCCTCTCCATGGCGCCGTGGAATGCGCCGGTCATTCTCGGCGTTCGCTCCATCGCCATGCCGCTTGCCTGCGGCAATACGGTTGTGATGAAGACCTCCGAAATCTGCCCGCGCACCCATCGCCTGATTGTTGATGCGCTGCACGAGGCAGGGCTTCCCGAGGGAGTATTGAACGCCATTTCCAATGCGCCGGAAGATGCGGGCGAGATCGTCGAGGCGCTGATCGCCCATCCCGCCGTGCGCCGCGTCAACTTCACCGGCTCCACCCGCGTCGGCCGCATCATTGCGGAAACCGCCGGCCGACATCTGAAGCCGGCGCTTCTCGAACTCGGCGGCAAGGCGCCGCTGATTGTGCTGGACGATGCGGATATCGACGAGGCCGTCGCCGCCGCCGCCTTTGGCGCTTACATGAACCAGGGCCAGATCTGCATGTCGACCGAGCGGCTGATCGTCGACGAGAAAATCGCCGATCAATTCGTCACCGCGATGACCGAAAAGGTGAAGACGCTGAAGGCCGGCGATCCGCGCAAGGGCAACACACCGCTCGGCTCGGTGGTGGATAGCCGGGCGGCGCAGCGGATAGACCAGTTGGTTCGTGATGCCGTTTCCAAGGGCGCGGTTCTGGCCGCCGGTGGTGGCGTCGAGGGCACGATCGTCGAGGCGACGCTGCTCGACCGCGTGACGCCGGCGATGCGCATCTATGGCGAAGAAAGTTTTGGCCCGGTCGCGTCGATTATCCGCGTCGGCTCGCTGGACGAGGCGGTGCGGGTGGCGAACGATACCGAATACGGGCTTTCGGCCGCCGTTTTCGGCAAGGACATCAACCGCGCCATGGGCGTCGCCCGCCGCATCGAATCCGGCATTTGCCACATCAATGGCCCGACCGTGCATGACGAGGCGCAGATGCCGTTCGGCGGCGTGAAGGAGTCCGGTTACGGGCGGTTTGGCGGCAAGGCGGGCATTGCCGAGTTCACCGAACTCAGGTGGATCACCATTCAGGATGGGCATATCCACTACCCGATCTGAGCCTGACAGCCCCTCATCCGGTTGCCGCGACCTTCTCCCCGCTCGCAGGGAGAAGGACACATGCGGCACCGGCTCTCTCCATTACCGACCGTGGCGGAATCTCGGATAGTGCCGCGAGTCTCCTTCGCCCGATGTAAACGGGAAGAAGGTGCCCGGCAGGGCGGATGAGGGGCAAACCTATGACGGAATAGATTTTAGCGATGGAGCCCCATGCCTCTTCTAGACAACAGGACCTGCATCATCACCGGTGGCGCCGGCAGTCTCGGTCTTGCCGCAGCGAAGCTCTTCCTCGATGAGGGCGCCAATGTCGCGCTCGTCGATCTTTCCGTGCGGGCGCTGGAGCAGGCTGCCGAAACCCTGCCGCGGGATCGTGTCTTGTTGGTCGCCGCCGACGTATCACGAAAGCTGGATGCCGAGGCCTATGTCGCGAAGACCGTCGAGCGTTTCGGCCCGATCGATATCCTGTTTTCCAACGCCGGCAATTTCGGCACGGTCGCACCGATCGAGGACTACCCGGAGGATATTTTCGACCAAGTCCAGCAGGTACATGTGAAGGGCGCCTTCCTGGCGGCCAAATATGCTGTGCCATACATGCGCGACGGCGGTTCGATCGTCATTACCTCATCCGTCGCCGGCATGCGCGGCGATCCGGGTGTTTATGCCTATATTACCGCCAAACATGCGCAGATCGGCCTGATGCGCTGCCTTGCCAAGGAACTGGCGCCGCGAAAAATCCGGGTCAACACCATCCATCCCGGTCCGATAGACAATGGTTTTCAACTGAATGTCGAAAAGGGACTGGGCGAGGCGATCGGCGGCGATGGCACGGCTTTCTTCAACGCCATGATCCCGCTTGGCCGGCATGGCACGGCGGAGGAAGTCGCCCGCTCGGTGCTCTATCTCGCCTCCGATCAGTCGAGCTTCGTCACCGGCACGACGCTGATGGTCGATGGCGGCATGAGCATCTGAAAACATCAAAAGGAGGAGGAAACCATGCCTGAACTCGCAAGCAATGAATTCTGGAAGGACATCGCGCCGATCACCAAAGTGTTCCAGCCGGATGCGCTGCCGGAAGTCTATGTCAGCAACGCACCGACCGAGGATGAGCGATATTATGTGCCGTTCACCGAGACGGTCTCTTCTCGCCCGCTCTGGGTTTCGCCGACCCAGAACAAGTGGTGCGACATCCTGATGGCCAAGAAAGCCGGGCTGGTGAACCGCCATTACCATCCGCACGAGGTGTTCGCCTACACGATCTCCGGCAAATGGGGTTATCTGGAGCACGACTGGACGGCAACGGCGGGCGATTTCGTCTACGAGACGCCGGGCGAAGGGCATACGCTGGTGGCCTATGAAAGCGACCAGCCGATGAAGGTCTTCTTCCAGGTGAAGGGGCCGCTTATCTGGCTGGACGAAAAGGGCGAGCCGAACGGCTTCTTCGATGTCCACAATTATATCGCGCTATGTCGCGACCATTATGAAAAGGTCGGCCTCGGCCGCGACTATATCGATACGCTGTTCCGCTGAGATTCTGGCGCTTAACAGGATTTCAGACGAGGCTCGCATTCCGCAAATATACGCCGCGGCGCGAGCCTCTGACCGCCATCATGGCGGCTGCCGGAACCTAAGGACCCGGCCAATGTTCCCGTCAAATTAACGTTTTGTAATAATGTATCGACATTCTGCTGTGCGCCTTTGGCACAGTTCACTTTCTGGTTGAGGTCTATTGAGATTCGTCGCCATCAAGCTGCCCATTTTGGCGGAAAGACAGGCGCGGTCCTAGCAATTGTCATTTCCAGACAGAGATATTCCATGACGAAATCCGCCAGCCTGATCACGGCTCTGACCCTTATCATGTCCTTTCAATCGGCTTCCGCGGCCGAACATTTTCTCTACACGAGCTCCGGCAATCTCGACGCCAATCGGGCGGTGATCGAACGTTCGGATATTGGCGGCGTGCAGATCGTCTATAACTGGCGCCAGCTCGAACCCGAGAAGGGTAGATACGATTTCTCGGCGATCGAAAACAATCTTGCGACCGTGCAAGGCCTGAAGAAGAAGCTGTTCATCCAGGTGCAGGACCGGTTCTTCCAGCCGAAGGCGAAGAACGTGCCGGATTATCTGATGACCGATCACGTTTATGGCGGCGGGCTTGCGCCGCAATTCGACAATCCGGGTGAGAACAAGCCCGTCGGTTACGGCTGGGTGGCGATGCAATGGAACCCGGCGGCGCGTGAGCGTTATCAGGCGCTGCTGGCGGCGCTGGCGGAAAAGTTCGATGGCCGCGTCTATGGCGTCAACCTGCCGGAAACCTCGATCGATCTTTCGACCAAGAACCCGCCGGCGGGCTTTACCTGCGACGCCTATTTTGCCGGCGAGATGGAAAATCTGGCCTTTGCCCGCAAGGCGTTTTCCAAGTCGCAGGTGGTGCAATACGTCAATTTCTGGCCCTGCGAATGGGAAAACGACCACAAATACATGAGCCGGCTGTTCGATTATGCGGCGAAGAACAATGTCGGGCTCGGCGGGCCGGATATCGTGCCCGGCCGCAAGGCGCAGATGAAGAATTCCTATCCGTTCTTCAACCGGTACAAGGGCAAGCTCGCCTATGTCGGCATGGCGGTGCAGGAGCCGACGCTCACCTACAAGAACCCGGAAACGAAGAAACCCTTCACCAAGGAGGAATTCCAGAAGTTCGCCGAGGATTATCTCGGTGCGAACGTGATTTTCTGGAGCAGCGCTTCGCCCTGGCTGAAGAAGTGAGCCAGAGGGAGAAAGCCTCGTTTAGAGGCTTTCCATTTCCTTGAGGAAGGAAAACTCTTCGGCAAGACCCGGAGCGCTGGCGATGACCGGGCCGCCGTTTGCGAGCAGGCTTTCGAGCGGCGGAATGGTAACGATGGCGCCGGCTTCCGCGGCGATCAGCGCTCCGGCCAGCATGTCCCAGGCGGAAAGGTGGCGCTCGTAATAAAGGTCGGAAACGCCTTCCGCGACACGGATCAGGCCGATTGCCGCAGCACCCATGCGGCGGTAGTCGATGCCGCGTTCGTAAAGCCGGCGTGATATCGACAGATAATCCTCGAAACTGGTGCGGCGGGAATGGCCAAGGATGATGATGGCGTGGTTCGGATCGGTTGTCCGGGCGGCCGCAATCGGGCTGCCTTCCTTGAACGCGCCTTCACCGCGGATCGCGTGGAAAACCCTGTCCTGCGCGGCATCGTAGATGACGCCGATCAGGATTTCGCCGCCCGAGACGAAGGCGATCGACACGCCCCAATGGCGGAAGCCGCGGATGAAATTGGTGGTACCGTCGATCGGATCGACCACCCAGGTGCCGGCTGCATCGGAATTGCCGCCGCCCTCTTCGCCCATGAAGGAATCGTTCGGAAAGCGGCCGATCAGCGCCTGGTGGATCGCCTGTTCGGCACGCTTGTCGGCGACGGTGACGAAATCCTGCAGCCCCTTGTTCTCGACGCCAAGGGTATCCGGCAGAGCCTCGGCGCGGAACGCAGCAGCTTCGCGGCCCACCTGGCGGGCGACGGCGATTGCCGCCTGGGCACGGGCGGTGAGGGCGGAAAGATCGAATGCGGATGCGGACATTTATGCACTTCTTCTCTTGATCAGCGTCACGGGTGTGAACTCCACCCGGGCGACGGCATCCGGCTCGGACATGCGGCTGGTCAACAGGTCGATAACCTGTTCGGCCTGCACGTCGCAGGGCTGTACGAATGTGGTGAGGTCGTAGGCGCTCCAGCTTGCCTGGGGGATGTCGTCATGGCCGATGACCTTGACCGATCCATAAGCCTTGCCGGCTTTGGCAAGGCCATCGAGCACGCCGCAGGCCATGTAGTCGTTGACGGAAAAGACGCCGTCTATGCCCATCTCCGCAAGCGTCATGGCTGAGTCGTGACCGTGCACATAGTCGTTGATGGCAACCGGGATGACGGAATGTTCGATGCCGAGCGTCTGACAGCGGGCCTGAAAGGCTTCGGCACGTCGGCGTGACGAATAGGAAACCGCGGCACCGGCGATGACGGCGAGTTTCTTGGCGCCGGATTCGAGCAGATGGTCGACGGCCAGGTATCCGGACATCCGGTCGTCGGAAACGACGCGGTCGACAAACGGAAAATCCTCGCCCTTGTTGACCAGCACGACCGGCACGCCTTCCGCTGCGCATTCCTCGAAAATATAGGAGGGTGGCGCGTCCGAGGTGATGATCACGCCGGAAACCGCGTAATGCAGCAATTGTCCGATGACCGTCGCGCTATCCGCCTCCTTGGAGGTCGGCAGCAGGATCGGCCGGTAATTGCGGGCGATCAGAGCGCGGGCGAGGTGGTCGAGCTGCTGGGTGCGGAACGGGTTGTCGAGACCGGCGGCGACGAGACCGACGAAATCGGAGCGCTTGTTGGTGAGGCTGCGGGCGAGATAGTTCACCCGGTAACCGAGTTCCTTGGCGGCCTGATAGACCTTCTGGCGCGTCTTTTCCGAAACGCTGGCATCCGGCGTGAAAGCGCGGGACACGGCGGCGCGGGAAACGCCGGCGGCGCGGGCGACGTCGAAGGAGGTGACGCGGCGCTGTTCGCGGGAGCCATTGCCTTCCTTTTGGCGCATCAGGTCCGGCAGGTCGGTGCAGATGCCGAGGACCGGCAGGACCATGATGTCCTTCAGCACATCCGGCCGTTCTTCATGCCAGAGCACGATTTCCTTGCCGTCAGCGAAGGCGCGCTCCATCAGCTCGCCGGTAACAAATTCCTGCGGCGTGTCGCTCGCCTTTTCCCAGCAGAGATGCAGCACATCGGCGCCGGATTCCTCGCCGAGCCTGTGTGGATCATGGGCGACGCGGATCAAGACGGAAAGCGGATAATCGCAGCCCATGTCGCGCAATTCGCGCACCTGAGCTGTGTCGAAGGAGCCGAGACAGGCGAAGCGCTGTTCCATGTCTTGCAGATGCTGCCAGCAGAGCGGACCGGTGCCCGGACGCTTCAGTTCGACATAAAGCCCGCAGCCTGTTTCGCGGCCGAGCGCCGCGACTTCTTCGAAGCTCGGCACGTCCGGCACCGTAGCGCGCAGTTCCGCGAAGGTCATTTTTGAGATGTGGATGTCCTGCTGGAAGACCCGCAGCAAGTGATCGTCGTGAGACACCACGACCACGCCATCCGAGGTCATCTGGGTGTCCAGCTCCCACATTTCGGCGCCGAGTTCGGCAGCGCGGCGGAAGGAGGCGAGGGTGTTTTCCCGCTCGTGGCCGCTGGCACCGCGGTGGCCGACACAGAAGGGGAGGCGGCCCTTATGTTCCGGCCAGCCGTATTTCTGGAAGAAGGCAGAGAAATCGCGCATCAGAGTCTGGTCCCATCCTCGGCGAAAACGAAGGCCGACTTGCTGTCGATACCCCAGCGAACCTGATCGCCGAGCGTCACGTCGTCGCGCACAGGCTGGATGGAGCGGATGACCGAGCCGTCCGGCAGGACCACGTCATAGAGGTTTTCGCGGCCCTGCGTTTCCGCGAATGTCACTTTGCCTTCGACCGGCACGTTCCCTGCGGTGCCGAAATGCTCCGGGCGAATCCCCAAAGTCAGCGCCGTGCCGTCAGCGATACCGGACAATGCCGGTAGCGTCATCTGCAACTTACCATCGGTGGAAACGAAGGCTCCGTGCGCCGCCTTGCCCTTCAGGAAGGAGATCGGCGGGTTGCCGAGGAAGCCTGCGACGAAGGCCGTGCGCGGATCCTGGTACATCTGCGACGGCGTTGCGACCTGGACGATCTCACCGGACTTCATGATGGCGATCCGGTCGCACATCGACATCGCTTCCACCTGGTCGTGGGTGACGAGGATGGCGGTAATGCCGGTTTCCTTCTGCAGGCGGCGGATCTCCGAGCGCATTTCGAGGCGGAGTTTCGCGTCGAGATTGGCGAGCGGTTCATCGAGGAGCAGCACGTCCGGGCGGCGGATCAGAGCGCGGGCAAGCGCCACGCGCTGCTGCTGGCCGCCGGAAAGTTGCGATGGCTTGCGGTCGAGCAGGTTGTCGATGTGGACGAGCGCGGCGATCCCGGCGACCTGCTTCTTGATGTCGGATGCGGCCACGCGCCGGACCGTCAGCGGAAAACCGATATTTTCCTCGACGGTCATATGCGGATAAAGCGCATAGGACTGGAAGACGACGCCGACATTGCGCTCCTGGCTCGGCAGGTTCGTCACGTCCCGGTCCCCGAACAGGATGCGGCCGGCGGTCGGGCGATGGATGCCGCAGATGGCAAACAGCGTCGTCGACTTGCCGCAACCGGAAGGGCCGAGCAGCGCCAGCATCTCGCCGGAGCCGACTTCGAGGTTCATGTCTTCGATGACCGAAGTCGTGCCGAAGCTTTTCGAGAATTTGTCGAGAAGGATACGCATCAGCCCTTCGTGCCTCCGCCATAGATGTTCATGAGATGCTTCTGGAAGAAGACGTAAAGGATCAGGACCGGGATGACGTAGAAGACGCCGACGGCCTTGAAGGTGGCAAAATCGAAATTGTTGTCGTCGGCAATCAGGCTCGCCAGATAGACCGAGAGGACCTGCACCTGCGATCCGGGTGCCAGCACCTGCGGCAGGATGAATTCGCTCCAACCGGTGAGGAAGGAGAACAGGCCGAGCGCCATGATCGCCGGCTTGATCTGCGGCAGGACGAGCCGGCGCCAGACCGTGAAGCGCGAGGCGCCGTCGACGATGCCGGCCATCTCGATCTCCCACGGCACGGTGTCATAGAAGCCTTTCATCAGCCAGATTCCGAGCGGCATGTCGATCGCCGCCTTCACCAGAATGACGCCGATCAGCGAATTGTAGAGGCCGATATACTGGAGCACGATGAAGATCGAGATGATCAGCGTCACCGACGGGAAGGCGTGCAGCACCATGACGCCGGCGAGGAAGAAGCCGCGCGCCGGCACGTTGAGCCGGGAGAGAACATAACCCGCCATCGACGAGACGAGCAGGATCACGCCTGTGATGCAGCAGGTGAAGATGAAGGTGTTGAGCGTTACCAGCCAGATGCTTGATTTGCCCGACCGCGTCTCCCACAGGAACTTCCAGTGCTCAAGCGTGAACTCGTTCGGCACCAGCGAACCCGGCTCGGAATTGGTGACGGTGTCGAGGATCAGGTAGGCGTACATCACCACCAGCGGCAGGCTGAGCAGGCCGAGAAGTGCGATGACGGGGATGCTCGAAAAGTTCGCGGAAGCTTTGCTTTTCTCAGACATGTTCAATCCTCGATCAGCGGCTTGGAGATCAGCGTGTCGTAACGGAAGACGCGCAGATAGATGAGCGACAGGACGAGCCCGACCACGACGAGGACCAGCGCCATGGCGGCGCCGAGGCCATATTCCAGGTTGCCGGTATAGTTGTTGAGCGCAGTGTGGAATGCGGCGAGCGACCAGACCTCGGTCGACTTCCCCGGCCCGCCTCGGGTCGAGAGGTGGATTTCCTGGAAGGACGCCAGCAGCGACAGCGTCTGGTAGCAGGTCACGAACAGGATCGGCCATCTGAGCTGCGGCAGGATGATATAGCGAATCTGCTGCCAGCGGCTGGCGCCGTCCACTTCGCTCGCATGGAACTGCGTCTGTGGGATCGCCTTGATCGCCGAGGAAAAGACCAGCATGCCCATCGAAGCGCCGATGAAGCCGTTGATCAGGATGACGAAGAACCAGGCGTTATAGGCGCTGTCGAGCAGATAGTTCTTCGGCGGCACGCCGAATTGCGCCAGAAACAGCGAGATGAATCCGTTGTCCCAGGTCATCCATTTCCAGAGCAGGATATAGATGACGACGGGCGTGATGCGCGGCAGAAGCCAGATGGCGCGGAAGACGGACGCTGTGTTCGACGGCATGTAATGCGTGGTGACGGCGAGGAAGAGCGCGTAGGTGACGTTGAACAGCGTCAGTGTCACCGCGACATAGATGCCGGTATTGATGAGAATCTGCAGCATGTCCGGCGAATTGGCGATCGTCGAGAAATTCTCGCTCGTCCAGACCCAGCCGGTATAGGTCGCGTCGGAAACGATCTGCTGCTGTTCCGGCGTCAGCTTGAAGCCGAGCTTGTCGAGGCTCGTCATCAGCGCGTCTCTGCTTTCGAAACGGGTGTTGAGGACCGAACGGTTGAAGATGTCGGAGATCTGCTTGACCTCACGGGTGTTCGGCCGGTCCTTCAGCGCCTTTATATCGCGCTCTGCCTCGCGACGCGACGGATAGACGCCGCCAATATGCTGGGCGCGCAGTTCGGTCGCGAAGCCGGGCTTCAGCTTCAGGGCTTCCAGCTCCTTCAACCCGTCTTCATCGATGACGAAACGCGGTTCGGCAATGCCGTTGGCAAGCTCGGGGAGGGTTGTCTTCAGGCGGTTCACTGCACTCGCCGTCACCTGCCAGGCGCCGCCGGAAATCCCCGTCGCGGTGCTCATATTGGTCATGGCGAAGATGGCGGTCAGCACGACCGGCATCAGGTAGAACAGGAAGATCATGATCGCCGCGGGTGCGATCATCACCATGCCGAGCGTTCGTGAAGTGCGCATGGAAGCCTCGAAGATAGCAGGCGTTGGCATATGCGGCAGCCCCTCACCCCGCCTCCGCTATGCTCGGCGCACCCTCTCCCCGTAAACGGGGCGAGGGGACCGGCGACCGGTGCGGCGACTCTCCTTCTCCCCGTGAGAACGGGGAGAAGGTGCCGGCAGGCGGATGAGGGGCTACGCGCAATTCAACCTTGCGAATGAAGAGCAGGCGGCGGAGCGAAACGCCGCCTGCGTGAGCCGGAGCGGGAGACCCGCTCCGTTGACCATTACCCGATCAGCGGATGACGATCGAAGCGCCGAGCGTCGACTTCAGCTCGGTTTCGGCATCCTTGACGGCGGTATCGGCCGTCTTGGCGCCGGTCCAGGTCGCTTCGAGGTTCTTCCACATGATCGTCCAGTATTTGCCGAAATCAGCGTTGTTCGGCATGGCGTTGGCATGCGGCAGAAGGCGCTCGGTGGCTTCCGATGCCCAACGGTCGGACGAGTAGAGATCGACCTTGGTTTCAGACGGCGAGATGCCGAGATGCGCCGACTTGATGGCGTGCAGCGCGTTGATGCGCGGCTCGGAAGCGATCTTGACGAGATCGGCAGCGATCTGGGTCTCTTCTTCCGTATGGCCTGAAGTCAGGAGGTAGACGAGCGGGTGGGTCAGCGTATTGGCTTTGCCGCCTTCGCCGGCCGGGATCAGCGTGAACTGAACGTTGCCGAAGAAGTCCTTCAGGCCTTCCTGGTTGACGAGGCGGGCATAGTGCCAGGTGCCGCCGTGCCAGATGCCGGCCTTGCCGGTTGCGACTTCCTTCCACCACTGGTCGCCCGGCAGGCCGATGTGGTTCTTCTTGGTGACGCCGGCCTTCACCAGATCGGCGAAATACTGGTAGGTGCGCTGCATGGCGGCCTTGTCGAAGACCAGCTTGCCTTCTTCTTCCATCACGCCGCCGAAGGACGTGTAGAACTGCCAGAAGTCTGGGCCGTTGCTGTTGCGCGGATAGAAGCCGTAACCGGCCTGGACGAGGCCCTTGTCCTGCATCTTCTTGGCGTCTTCGAGAACGTTCTTGAGCGTGTATTCGCCCTTCTCGACCTTGGCCGGCAGCGCTTCGATGTCGGCGTCGGTATAGCCGATCGCCTTCATATAGGGCTTCCAGAAGAACATCGGGCGGGATTCGGCGTCCTGCGGAATGCCGTAGACCGTACCGTTGAAGGAGGAGATCTCCATCAGGTTCGGGTAGATGTCGTTGAGCGGCCAGCTATCCAGATCGAGATAGTTCTCGACCGGAACGATCAGGCCCGACTGTGCCCAGGGGCCGATGTCTTCATGGCCGGTGGCGACGATGTTCGGAGCCTTCTTGGCTTCGGCAGCGAGCGTCAGAGCCTGCTTGAAGTCGTCCCAGCCGTTATACGGCGTCTTCTGGACGATGATGTTGAGCTGTTCGCCACGGATGGCGGCTTCGCGCTCCAGAATGTCGGCAGCGATTTCGATCGCATCGACGCGGTAGTTGTCGTTCGGGCCGGAACCGCCGGACCAGACGGAGATGGTAACATCCTTGGCGGATGCGATGACGGCGGTAGAAGCGAGAAGAACGGTCGCCAGAACGGCGGATTTCAGAATGGGCAGAATAGTCATCTTTGACTCCCCCTTGAGTGAAATTGCTGCCTCCCACGGCATTGGCACTCATGCGTCCCTTGCGTGTCGAGGCGTGTAAATCATCACGGCGGGACTGTTCTTATGGGCGATCTATAACAGGCCGATGACAAAATGTACACGTGTACAAAATTTATTCTGGTGACGAGCTAAGGCCGCGTTTCAGGACGTGCAGATGCTGTGCTGCAAGAGAGCGCCAAGGCGTTTATTCGCTTACTACAGGGCTGCGCACTGCTGCCACTGATTGGCGGATCACGTCTGCGATGAGAGCATATTGCTTTGTCAGTGGCGTGGAGTTGCGCCAGACCAAGCCGATCGTCCTGGAGGGCCGCGGCGCTGTAAACCGGGCGATCGACACAGGCGCCGAGCGCGTCTCCACTGATACGGCCATTTCCGGGATCAGAGTGACACCGATGCCGGCACTCACCATCTGCACGAGAGTGGACAGCGAACTGCCCTCCATCACCTCGCGGGGACGCGCCGCGCCAACATGACAGAAGGATAGGGCCTGATCGCGGAAACAATGGCCTTCCTCAAGCAGAAGCAGTCGCATTTCCCGCAACGCCTCTCGCTCGGGAACCGGCTTGCCATCGTCGTCCGGATGCCGCACCAGGACAAATTCCTCCTCGAACAGTTTGAGTTCGGTGAGAAACGGCTCCGAAACGGGCAGGGCGACGATCGCCATGTCCAACCCGCCCTGGGCCAGGTCATGTACCAGCTTGGAGGTCAGCGTTTCACGCACCTGGATGTCGATGCCGTCGAATGTCCGGGTCAGGTCGCGAATGATGGCCGGCAGCAGATAGGGCGCGATGGTCGGGATGATACCGATGCGCAACGGCGTCAGGAACCTGTCTTGGGCGGCGCGGGCGAGATCGCCGAGTTCGTCGACCGCGCGCAGAATGTCCCGTACCCTTGATGCAAAAAGTTGGCCGAAGGCGGTCAGTTTCACCTCCCGGGCGCTTCGCTCGAAAAGACTGCCGCCAAGCTGCTCTTCCAGTTCCTTGATCTGCATCGAAAGTGCGGGCTGCGAAATCGCACAGGCTTCTGCTGCGCGGCGGAACCGGCCGTCGCGCGCCAGAGCTTCAAAATACCGTAGCTGTTTCAGCGTAAGATTTTTCATAATCTCAGCTTATCGCGGCGATCAGTAAATCCAACTTAAATTTATTGCAGGCTTCAGATAAGAAGGATTCTAAAGGGAGGGCGAGCGTTGGTCGGGAGTCGTTGAAACGGCTCCTGATAGGACGCTGCGGAACAGGCCTTCTTGGGACGGTAGATCATTTAAAGCAATTAAGGAGAACGTCATGGATGCGAAATCAAGCGATAACGCCGGCAAATGTCCGGTAGCACACACGCCCAAGGGCAGAGGTAACCGCGACTGGTGGCCGAACCAGCTCGATGTTCAGATTCTCCATGGGCATTCCGTCCGCTCCGATCCGATGGGCGAAGGCTTCAACTATGCTGAAGAGTTCAAGACGCTTGACCTCGACGCGGTGAAGAAAGACCTGACCGCGCTGATGACCGACAGCCAGGATTGGTGGCCGGCCGATTTCGGTCACTATGGCGGTCTCTTCGTCCGCATGGCATGGCACAGCGCCGGCACCTATCGCGTCACCGACGGCCGTGGCGGTGCAGGCATGGGCCAGCAGCGTTTCGCGCCGCTCAACAGCTGGCCGGACAACGTCAACCTCGACAAGGCCCGTCGCCTTCTCTGGCCGATCAAGCAGAAATACGGCAACAAGATCTCCTGGGCTGACCTGATGATCCTGACCGGCAATGTCGCGCTGGAATCGATGGGCTTCAAGACATTCGGTTTCGCCGGCGGCCGTGCGGACGTCTGGGAGCCGGAAGAGCTCTACTGGGGTCCGGAAGGCACGTGGCTCGGTGACGAGCGTTACAGCGGCGAACGCGAGCTGGCGGAACCGCTCGGCGCCGTCCAGATGGGCCTCATCTACGTCAACCCGGAAGGTCCGAACGGTACGCCGGACCCGCTGGCCTCGGCCCGCGATATCCGCGACACCTTTGCCCGCATGGCAATGAACGACGAAGAAACCGTGGCGTTGATCGCCGGCGGCCACACCTTCGGCAAGACGCATGGCGCAGGTGACGCATCCTTCGTCGGCATCGATCCGGAAGGTGGCGAACTGGAAGCACAGGGACTCGGCTGGTCGAGCAAGTTCAACTCAGGCGTCGGCCGGGATGCGATCGGCAGCGGCCTGGAAGTCACCTGGACGACGACGCCGACCAAATGGAGCAACAACTTCTTCTGGAACCTGTTCGGTTATGAATACGAACTGGAAAAGAGCCCGGCCGGCGCACATCAGTGGGTCGCGGTAGGCGCAGGTGCGACGGTTCCGGATGCGTTCGACCCGGAGAAAAAGCACAAGCCGAAAATGCTGACGTCCGACCTGGCGCTGCGTGTCGATCCGATCTACGAGAAGATCTCGCGCCGCTTCATGGAAAACCCGGACCAGTTCGCCGACGCCTTTGCCCGCGCCTGGTTCAAGCTGACCCACCGCGACATGGGTCCGAAGGCCCGTTACCTCGGTTCGGAAGTGCCGGCCGAAGACCTGATCTGGCAGGATGTCATCCCGGCCGTCGACCACCCGCTGGTCGATGACGCGGATATCGCCAACCTGAAGGAAAAGGTTCTGGCCTCCGGCCTTTCGGTTCAGGAACTGGTCTCCACAGCCTGGGCCTCCGCCTCGTCCTTCCGTGGTTCCGACAAGCGTGGCGGTGCCAACGGCGCCCGTATCCGCCTCAGCCCGCAGAAGGATTGGGAAGCCAACCAGCCGGAACAGCTTGCCAAGGTTCTCGGCGTGCTTGAGGGCATCCAGGCTGGCTTCAATGGTCTCGGTGCCAAGAAGATCTCGCTTGCCGACCTGATCGTGCTCGCCGGCGCTGCCGGTATCGAAAAGGCCGCCAAGGCTGCCGGAACCGATGTCGCTGTGCCGTTCACGCCGGGCCGCATGGATGCCTCGCAGGAACAGACGGACGCGCTTTCCTTCGCTCCGCTCGAGCCGCGTGCTGATGCGTTCCGCAACTATGTGAACAACAAGAAGCACCAGTTCATGAAGGCCGAGGAAGCTCTCGTCGATCGCGCCCAGCTGCTGACCCTGACCGCGCCGCAGATGACGGTTCTGATCGGTGGTCTGCGCGTGCTCAATGCCGGCCAGCCGGAACACGGTGTCTTCACGACCGCGCCGGAAACCCTGACCAACGACTTCTTCGTCAACCTGCTCGACATGGGCACGGTCTGGGCTCCGGTCGAAGGTAAAAAGGGCGTCTACCAGGGCCGCGACCGCAAGACGGGCACGCCCAAGTGGACCGGCACCCGCGTCGACCTGATCTTCGGCTCGCACGCGCAGCTTCGCGCCATTGCCGAAGTCTATGGTCAGTCGGACGCCAAGCACAAGTTCGTGAAGGACTTCGTCGCCGCCTGGAACAAGGTCATGAACGCCGACCGTTTCGATCTCGTCTGATCGATATCGCGGGCAACTGAAATGAAAGCCGGACGGTGTGAGATACACCGTCCGGCTTTTTCGTTGAACTATCGCAGGGAGAAAACCCCGGCGGACTCCGTCATCACCCGTGAACCGCCTCCATGTGCCGTTGCAGGCGGCGGCCATAGGCCTGGCTGATGCGGTCGAAGACGATGGCGATGCCGACGATGGCCATGCCGTTGAATATTCCGAGGGTGAAATACTGGTTGGCGATCGCCTTCAGCACCGGCTGGCCGAGGCCCTGAACGCCGATCATCGAGGCGATGACCACCATGGCCAGCGCCATCATGATCGTCTGGTTGATGCCGGCCATGATCGTCGGCAGCGCCAGCGGCATCTGCACGTCGCGAAGCTTCTGCCAGCTTGAAGAGCCGAAGGCGTCGGCCGCCTCCAGCACTTCCTTGTCCACCAGCCTTATGCCGAGATTGGTAAGGCGGATCATCGGCGGGATGGCGTAGATCACCACCGCGATCAGCCCCGGCACCTTGCCGATGCCGAGCAGCATGACGACCGGAATGAGGTAGACGAAGCTCGGCATGGTCTGCATCACGTCGAGGATCGGATTGACGATGTTCTGCAGCCTTTCCGAACGCGACATGAGGATGCCGATCGGCAGTCCGACGATGATCGAAAGAACCGTGCAGACGAGGATCATCGACATGGTCTTCATCGTGTCTTCCCACATGCCGAAATAGCCGATCAGGAGAAGCGTGACGGCACAGCCGACGACGATCTTCCAGTTGCGGCTGGCAAACCAGGCGATCAGCGCGACGACTGCGATCACGACCGGCCAGGGCG
Organism: Neorhizobium populisoli; assembly: GCF_019430945.1. Classification (GTDB taxonomy): domain Bacteria; phylum Pseudomonadota; class Alphaproteobacteria; order Rhizobiales; family Rhizobiaceae; genus Neorhizobium; species Neorhizobium populisoli. Next base: position 259,213 of record NZ_JAHYCB010000004.1, read on the forward strand.
TCTGCACCATGATCCGTTCGGCTTGGATGAGAAAGAATTGCAACGGCGAAAAGAAGGTTTCGATACCGTCGCCGTAGGCGCGGGTAAAGGCGCGGAAACCATCGTCGATCGCCTTTTTCAGGTCTCTCAACGAGTCGTCATTCATGGTAGGAAATCGTGTAAGCCAGTCCATCTGTCGCTCCATCCATGCACGGAAATCCCAACCCTTGTGTCGCACAAGGGTTGGGTCTGCTTTTCAGGAGATCAGAGCGCGGCCTTGATCTTGGTGGCCGCTTCCGGGCTGACCCAAGGCGTCCAGAGATCGGCGTTGTTCTTCAGGAAGTATTTGGCACCATCGTCGCCGGTGGACTGATTGTCGGTCATCCAGGCCATCAGCTTGTTGACGGTGGCATTGCTCCAGGAGCGCTTGTTGAGATAACCCATGACGTCGGCGCCCGCCTTGTCGGCAAACTTCTTGGTCACCAGCGTCTGCACCTTGTCTTTCGGCCAGTCGTTAGGCTTCGGGTCTTTGCAGTCGGCAACGGTGTTGCAACGCTTCCATTCGGCGGCATCCGCCGGCACGCCATGGCCGAGCTTCACCATCTCATACTTGCCGAGAAGCGCGGTCGGCGCCCAGTAATACCCCATCCAACCCTGCTTGCGCTCATAGGCCTTGGCGATCGAACCGTCGAGGCCGGCGGCAGAACCGGTATCGACCAGGGTGAACTTGGCCTTCTCGGCTCCATAGGCCTTGTAGAACTGCGTGGTCGCAACCGTACCGCCCCAGCCCTGCGGGCCGTTGGTGACAGCGCCCTTGCTCTTGTCTTCCGGATCCGGGAAAAGTTCCGGGTGCTTCAGGGCATCCTGAATGGTCTTGATATCGGGATGGGCGTCGGCAACGTATTTCGGGATCCACCAGCCCTGAACCGCGCCATCGGACAGAGCCACCGCGGCACCGACCAGCTTGCCTTCGGAAATGCCACGGCTGACGACTTCCGGCAGAAGATCGACCCAGCCTTCCGGCGCGACATCCGGCTGGCCCTTTTCGACCATGGAGGTGATGGTGGGAACGGTGTCGCCGACGATGACGTTGGCGCTGCAGCCGTAGCCGTTGGTCAGGATGAATTTGTCGAGGCTGGCCAGCACTTCGGCGCTCTGCCAGTTCATGCTCGCGATGGTAACCTCCCCGCACGCCGCGTTGGCGGCAGCGCCGAATCCGAACATCCCGATAGCCAGGACGGTTGAGGCGAGTAGCTTGTTCATTTCCCAGTTCCCTTTTTATCGCCGTTATCGAGCCCAATCTTCGCTCCGGCACAGTTTTGCAGGGTCTCTTGGATGCGCTGTTTCAATTACGGCGCGTATGGGCCATTTTCCGTCATGCTAATGGAGCAACTGCCCCGATGTATAAAAAATGCTCGCGGCTGCATCGGCTTGAGAATGGCACTACCTATGAGCGCGCTTGCGGCCATCAATGCGTGGCGGCCAGTTTCTGGCCTGCGGCAGTTTTGCACGTGACAGGGTTGAAAAGCAACAATATACAGTCAATCCAATTCGTCACGCCGGATAACGCCCATGAAGCCCTGGAAGCCCGATCTCAGCCGCAGCGACGGCCCCCGCTACATGGCGATCGCCGATGTGATCGCGCTCGACCTGAAAAGCGGCGTGCTTGCCGTGGGTGACAGGCTGCCGCCCCAGCGGGAGCTTGCGCGAGAGCTCGACATCGATTTCACCACGGTGGCGCGCGGTTATGTCGAAGCCCGCAAACGCGGACTGGTGGTCAGCCATGTCGGGCGCGGCACATTCGTGATCGGCCGAAACACCGAGAAAACTCCCTCGAGGGAAGCCGGGGCAGGTGTCGATCCACGCCGAAAGCAGGTCGTGGATTTCTCCATGAACATGCCGCCGGAACCGGATGATCCGGAACTTGTGGCGCGCATGCAGGATGGCCTTTCCGCAGTGTCTTCGGACCTCGTTTCGCTATTGCGTTACCAAGGCTTCGGCGGCGCGGCGATGGACAAGGAGGCCGCCGCGGTCTGGCTGTTCCGGCGGGGGCTTTCTCCGTCTCACGATCGGGTTTTCCTCACGCCCGGTGCGCATCCGGCATTGCTGGCAATCTTCGGCATCCTGGCCAAGCCGGGCGAGACGATCCTTTCGGAACGGATTACCTATCCCGGCGCCCGGTCGATCGCAGCGCAATTGCGTTTGAACCTTGTCGGCGTCGAGATGGACGATGAGGGCATCCTTCCCTCGGCCTTGGAGAGTATCTGCAAGGCCGCAAAACCCAAGGCTCTCTACCTCAATCCGACCCTTCAGAACCCTTTGACATTGACGATGCCCGAAGGCCGCCGGCGGCAAATCTGCGAGATTGCCCGTAAATTCGGGCTGCCGATCGTCGAGGATGATGCGTATGGCTTTATTCCGAAGGATGGTCCTCTGCCACTGGCGGCGTCGGCACCCGAGCTGACCTGGTATATCGGCGGGCTTTCGAAAAGTATCGGCGCCGGGTTGCGGCTCGCTTATGTGGTGGCGCCGGATACGAAATCCGCCTGGCCTTTTGCCAGCGCCATGCGCTCCGGCTGCGTCATGGCCTCGCCGCTTTCCTCAGCACTCGCGACCCGCTGGATCGAGGACGGCACGGCTGACGGCATTCTCGATTTCATCCGCAGCGAAGCGGCTGTGCGTCAGTCGATAGTCGCTCAAATCCTGCCTGAGGGCAACTATCGCGGCGATCCGCTGAGCTTCAATATCTGGCTACCGCTGACCAACGGCTGGACCCGGTCCACCTTCGGCAGCCATATGCGTGCCGCGGGGATCGGCGTTGTCCCGAGCGACGCCTTCACGGTGGAGGGTGTTGCACCGGAAGCCGCGCGCATCTGCCTCGGCGGTCCGGTCACGAGATCGCAGCTCAAGGCGGCACTGGAGTTCATGGGCCATGCTTTGGAAGGCCCGCCGGAAATGTCCGGCTCGTTCTTCTAATCCATGAGATTGCATCAATGGCGCATTGCCCGGATTGACTGCGTCATTCTGGCTAATCGACATATTGAATGCATAGCCTTATTTAAATGAATGCATTCAATAATGGCTTTGAATGTGTTTGTTGTGAGGAAGTTGTCATGTATACGGAGTGGCCCCCGCTTTCGCCAACGGAAACCGGCATTCGTGGGCGTTGCCCGCGCTGCGGGCAGGGGCATTTGTTCAAGGGTTTCCTGACCATGCGTCCGAGCTGTGAGGCCTGTGGGCTGGATTACTCGTTTGCCGATCCGGCGGACGGTCCGGCTTTTTTCGTCATCTGCTTTGCCTGTGTGCCGAGCGTTTTCCTGGGTGTCTGGCTGGAAGTGCAGTTTCATGCGGCCTGGTGGGTGCATCTGCTGGTCACCCTGCCGTTCATGTTCCTGACCTGCATACCGCCCTTGCGGCCACTGAAGGGCTGGCTGGTGGCAAGCCAGTATTTCTACAAGGCCGAAGAAGGCAAGCTGGTGCGCAGAGCTGTTGCATCGCCTGCTGCCGACACCAAGCCTGCGTCCTGAGCGGTCAGGCCTTGCGGCCGAGCAGCCAGAGAAGATAGGGCCCGCCGATCAAGGCGGCGAAGAGGCCGACGGGCACCTGATAAGGGTAGATTATCACCCGCGACAGCCAGTCGGCGGCCATCAGTACGCCCGCGCCGATCAGCATCGCGGCGGCGAGTTGGTGCCGGGGTTGCTGGAAACCGATCAGCCGCGCGAGATGCGGGGCGATCAGCCCGGTCAGGCTGAGGGGGCCGACCAGAAACGACGCGATTGCCGTCATCAGGGCCGCGATCGTTGCGAGAAGCAGCCGGGATGCCGCAACGCCGAGCCCGAGGCTTTTCGATACTGTCGCGCCGAGCGGCAATATGCTCAACCAGCGCCCCATCCCGAAAACCGGCGCAGCCAGCACGACGAGCGCGATCATTGCGGTCAAGGCTTCGAAATTGCCGGCCCGGTTGGTCGAGCCGGAAATCCAGGTCAGGAGAACGAAGCTGCGCATATCACCCTGCGCCAGCACCATGCTGATGATCGCCATGGAAAACGCGGTGATGGCGATGCCGGCTAGCAGCAGCCGTTCCGCGACGAGCCCGGCCCGCCCGGAAACGGCGATTACCACCATGAAGGCCGCGAGCGCACCAAGCGCCATGCTGGCGAGCATGACAGGTGGCGACGGAAATCCGAACAGGAAGAGTGCGACCGTTAACCCCGCGCCTCCGCCGGTCGAGACGCCGAGCACTTCAGGGCTGGCGATCGGATTACCGGTGACACGCTGCATGATGAAGCCGGATGCTGCGAGCATCGCGCCTGCACCTCCCGCGGCGAGAATCCGTGGAAGGCGAAATGGCAGAAGATCGAAGAACAGCGGGCCGGTTGCAGCGCTCCAGCCATGGTCAGTCGGACCGATGACAAGTGTTGCAATGAAGGCAAATGCGAACAGGATGGCCAGCAGGATAAGGACTGTAGCCGGCTTTCGGATCTGCCGAAGAATGGCTTCAGAGGCCGCGGTGACCGGTGAGAAACCATGCACACGCGGCAATAGGGCCAGCAAAAGCGGGCCGCCGAGCAGGGCGGTCGCGGCACCGGTCGGTGCGAGGTCGGAAAATCCCGGGCCCAGTATCTGCGTCAGGCAATCTGCAAGGAAGAGCAGAGCGGCACCCGTGAGAGGCGCCGTGAACATGATCTCGCCGGTCGTTCGTGCTCCGCACAATCTTGCCGCCGCTGGCGCAGCGAGGCCGAGAAAGCCGATAATGCCGACGGTTGCGGTAACCGAGGCAGAAAGCCAGACGGCCAGAAGCAGAATGCCAAACCGTGTCGCCTGAAGGGCCACGCCAAGGCTTCGTGCGCTGGAATCGTCCAGTGCGAGCATATTGAGCGGTCGCATCAGCAAAAGAGCCGCGATGGCGCCGATTAGCAGGCGTGGGGAGAGCGAAAGGACGCCGCTCCAATCCTGCTGGCTCAGCGCACCGGCACCCCAGATATGGATCGACATGGCGTATTCGCCGCGGGACAGCACCAGTGTGACGCTGAGTGAGGCCGCGATCAGGCTGACAATCATGCCGGAGATCGCAACGGTGACCGGGTCGAGCCCGCGCCGCCAACTGAGCGCGAGCACGATGGCGACAGCCGCAAAACCGCCTGCGAAGGCCACAACTTCGCGGGATGCGCCCATCAATACCGGCGAGAAGGTCAGCCCGAGCGTCAGCGCCAGTTCTGCACCTGACGCGATGCCGAGGGTCGAAGCATCGGCGATCGGGTTGCGCAGCACCCGCTGCAGCAGCGCGCCGGCAAGACCGAGGGCTGCACCGGCGACGAGCGCAATGACGGCGCGGGGGGCGAGGCTATTCCACAGCAGGATGCGGTCAAGCATCTCGGCCGTTGCCGGATCGGCCGGGATATGCGGCCGCAAGGCGAGCAGAAGGATGAAGGCGATCACACAGGCCGCGCCGAATGCCGCAGCGTAAAATACCGGCATCGATGGCCGGCGTAGATGAATGAATGCGTCAGCCGTTCCGGACACGGGCAAATCCTTCCGCCAGAAAATCGGCAAAGCGGCTTGCGGCCGGCAGCGCGCCATAAGGATTGATCGAGCCGATCGTCAGCACGCGGTTGTCTCGAACCGCTGGCAAAGCCTTCCAGAAAGCGCTCTGCGTTAATGCGTCAAAGGCATCTTGTGGGTGAGGCGGGATAAAAATGATCCAGGCGTCCGGCATGCTCGCCAGGGTCTCGATCCCGACCGGCGCCATGGCTGAATAACTGGTGGCGCCCTGCCAGGCATTTTGCAGCCCGAGCCGTTTCAGCACTTCGCCGAACATGCTGTCCGATCCGAAAACACGGTAATGGCGCGCATCGCCGAGATTGATCGGCAAGACAGGCCGCCCATCACCATTGGCTAGGAATGTCTTGTATCGATCAAGCCGTCCCGAAAGCTCATCGACGAAGCGGCGGGCATGGTCGAGCTGAAGTCGCCTACCCATTGCCAGCATCGCCTGCTCCGCCAGCGGATAAGGGCTTTCACCGGGCTTATAGATCGCATGGCTTTCGACGGGCGCGATAAGCGCCATCAGCGGATCGGCCCAAGCATAGAAATTCGAGTTAAAGATCAGGTCGGGTCGGGCAAATTGCAGCACCTCGAAATTCGGTGTGCCGCGCAGGCCGAGATCTGCTGTACCCGCTGAAACATCCGGCTTTACCGCGACTTGGCGGAACTGCCGAAGCTCGGTCGCAGCCACCACATTGGCGCCGATTGCCATTAGTGTTTCCAAAAATGCCCAATCGAGCGTCGCAACTCTTGGCGGCGTATTTTGGGCGCGCAGGAGGCCCGGCATGGCAAGGCAGGCGGCAGCGCCGGAAAGCATTGTCCTGCGGGTAAATTGCGTCACGTCTAAATATCTCATAACAAAGGAAGGCCCGGCGCGGGCCTTCCTGCTAAATTATCCGATCAGGTAGCCTACCATACCTTGCTGATCTTGAAGGTGATGGTGCGGGCGTCGCCATAACCGCAGGCTCCTTCGCCACGGCAAGCTTCGACATAGGTCTTGTCGAACAGGTTGGTGACGTTGAGCGATGCCGTCCAGTCGTCCTTTTTATATCGAATGGCCGCGTCCACGACGGTGGAGTTTGGTACTTTCTTCGTGTTCGCTTCGTCAGCCCAAGACTCGCCCTTGTAGCGAAGACCGGCGCCGAGGCTCAGGCCGTCAAGCGGGCCATCGGTGACGGTATAGTCCACCCAGGCGGATGCCGAATGCTCCGGCACGACATAGAGCGATTTGCCGACCAGAAGCGGGTTGGGATCGTTCTTGGTGACTTCGGTGTCGGTATAGGCATAGGAGGCGAGAAGCTTCCAGTTGTCGTCGATATTGACCTTGCCTTCCAGTTCGACGCCACGCGATTCCACAGCGCCGAGCTGATCCGTCCATGGCGGGGCGGCGATCGCGACGGTGTTGTTGCGCTTGTTGATGTGGAAGACGGAGGCGGTGAGTGACCCGTTGATGAAGTCCGGCGAGTATTTGATGCCGGCTTCGTATTGTTCGCCTTCCTCTGGCTTCAGTGGCCCCTGAGCGCCGCGGCCGACCAGCGGATTGAAGAATGTCGCCGCGCTGACATACGGCGTCAGCCCATTGTCGAATTCGTAGGCCAGGCCGGCGCGGCCGCTGAAGGCGCCGTCCGAATCCTTGAAGCTGCCGGTCGGGGCGAGCTGGTTATCGAAATCCGTGTGGACGAAGTCATAACGGCCATTGAGCGTCATCAGCCAGCCGTCGCCGAAGCGGATCTGGTCCTGGGCATAGAAGCCCACCTGGTTCATCGTCACCACTTCGTTATAGAGCGGCGACATCGTCGGCTGCGGCTGACCATAGACCGGATTCAATACATCGATGCTGCCATCGACCGGCTGAGGTGGGAAGCCCGCGCCGAATATCGAGTTTTGCACGTTGTCGATGCGATAATATCGGTAGTCGATACCAGCCATAATCTTGTGTGTCGCGCCGCCGAGTTCGAATTCGTTTTCGACGCGATTGTCCCAGGCCAAGGTATCTGCCGTGGTGTCACCTTCGAAGCCGATGCGCTGCAGCGTGGTCGGGCCAGCCCAGAGATACGGGTAGACGAAGTGTTCGTATTTCTCGAGATGACCGTAGCGGAAATTCGACGTCAGCTTCCAGCCGCCTTCGAATTGATGCTCTAGTTCGGCGCCGATCATCGTCTGGTTATAGCGGCCGGTATCGATGTCCGGTTCACCGGGGAAGAAGCGGCGAGAGATCTTGCCGACGCCCGGCCGGTCGATGACCGTGCCTTCATAGGGCAGGAAGCCGTTGCCGGTATGCACCTGATCCAGGCCGGAATAGGAGGCCCAGACGGTGAGCTTGGTGTCTTCGTCGGGCGAGATGGTCAGCTGCGGCATGATGAAGCCACGGAAATCGTTCGTGTAATCTGTATATCCGTCGCCGCCTGCGAGCTTGCCGGTCAGCCGGTAGCGCATCGTGCCGTCTTCATTGACCTTGTCGGAAAGATCGAAGCCGCCGAAGGCGTTGCCTTCCGTGTTGATGCCGGCCTCGGTGTAATAATAGGGCTCGTCGGTCGGCCGCTTGCTGGTCATGTTGACGATACCGCCGGCATTCGCGCCGCCGTACAGAACCGAAGCCGGGCCCTTGAGGACTTCGACACGTTCCAGCATGAACGGATCGACCTGGAAGTTGCCGAAGCCGTAGGCGAACAGGTTGAGGCCATCCAGATAGACGCCGGTCTGGCTCGCGTCAAAGCCGCGAATGTAATACCAGTCGGTGTCAGGATCGGTGCCGAATGGCTGGGTGGAGACGCCGGGCGTATAGCGTAGCGCTTCGTCCACCTTGTTGACGACGCCGCGATCTTCCAGTTCTTCGCGGCCGATCACCGAAACAGCTTGCGGGATTTCCTGGATCGGGGTGTCGGACTTGGAGCCCGTCGTGGACTTCTTCGCAACATAACCCTTCACTGGGCCGGTTGCGATTTCGCCCTGGCCCTGGCCGTCCAGAACGATCGGCCGCAGTGTTGTTGCGGCGTCCTGCGCCTGTGCGGACCATACGGCGCACAAGGCTGCGATCGCCACGCTCCCATTCAAAACCAGCCTTGCCGAAAAGCCCCTGTGCTTGATCATTGTCATGCCCCACTCAAACGATGCCACCGACCGCTCCCCCTGGATGCGGCAGTGCGATAAGATGAGCAATTAACTCAGATTTAACATTGCGGCTTGGCACGATCTGCGACGATTGTACGATTTTGGGCAAAATCCGAATTGCCGGGCAAATCTTTGCAAAAATGCATCACTTGGCCTGTGTACTCAGCCGCGACGGGTCTTGCGCCAGCGGGCAGGCGTCGTGCCGACATGCTTTCTAAACACCCGGGTGAAATGCGCCTGGTCGGAAAAGCCGGTTTCAACGGCCACTTCCGTCAACGGCTGCGAATCGCAGGCCAGCAGGGCCTTGGCTCGCTCCATCCGCTCGTTCATCTGCCAGTCGTGCGGCGCCATGCCGGTCGAGGCTTTGAACGAATGGCTGAAATGCGATTGCGACAGTCCGGCAAGGTCGGCGAGTTCCTGCAGGCGGATATTGCGCATGCAGTTCTCCCGGATGAAGTCCGTCACGCGCCTGACCTGCCATGGCGCCAGCGCCCCGCGCCTGCGCGGTTCGGTCTTCATCAGTTTTAGCACGTCGATAACCAGAGCAAGCGCCAGACCATCCCCATAAAGATCGTGCAGGGGCTCGGGATTGGCGATCTCGGCGGCGATCAATTCGGCAAGGCCCATGATGCGCCGGTCGAAGAACAAGAGCTTCGGATCCTTGAGCTTGTGCGGATCGATCTCTTCCTGAAGCCTGCGGCTCACCGCATCCGCATCGAAATGGACATCGAGGTGCCGGACATACTGGACCTCGGTAATATCGATCCAGAGGTCCATTTCTGCCGGAATATAGGAAATCGGGCTGACGCTGCTGTCCTGCGGCGCCCCGTTCGATTTCGGCGCGAGCTTCACCGACGGCCGGCCGCGGCCGCGCTGGTCGAGCAGGATGAAGAGCCGCGGATCGCGCGCCACATAGTGACCGCCGGCGTAAGCGGCGCATTCGACGTCCCAGAGATCGGCGGTAATGCCGTTCCAGTTGCGACGACGCAGTCCCCCGATGACGGAAAAGCCCTCGATCTTGTTCTGCATTCGCGGCTGAAAGGTCATGCGTGGTCCCGGCGATAAACTTGCTTTATTTTATCAAGTTTATCGCCGGACGGCAATCCTCGGGAAAATACGGATTGCAGCCCTCAAATAAAGACGGGTCTTCAGCTCTTCCAGTCCAGAACGACCTTACCGGAATTGCCGCTGATCATCGCATCGAAGCCGGTATTGTATTCGCTCATCGGCAGTCGGTGGGTGATGACCTTGCGGATGTCTAGGCCGCTCTGCAGCATGGCCAGCATCTTGTGCCAGGTCTCGAACATCTCGCGGCCATAAATGCCCTTGATCGTCAGCATCTTGAAGACGACCTTGGTCCAGTCCACCGGAGCGGGCTTCGACGGAATGCCGAGCATGGCGATCTTGCCGCCCATGACGAGGTTATCGACCATCTGGTTGAAGGCTTGTGGCGCGCCGCTCATTTCCAGACCGATGTCGAAATTCTCCTTCATGCCGAGCTTCGCCTTGACGCTGGCTAGGTCTTCCTTCGACACATCCACCGGCACGACATCGGCGACTTCACCCGCAAGCGCCAGTCGCTTCGGATTGACGTCGGTGATGACCACGTGGCGAGCGCCGACGTGCCGAGCAACGGCGGCGCTCATGATGCCGATCGGGCCGGCACCGGTGATCAGCACATCCTCGCCGACAAGATCGAAGGATAGTGCGGTATGCACGGCATTGCCGAGCGGATCGAGGATCGCGCCGAGCTCGTCGTCGATATCGTCCGGCAGCGGCACGACGTTGAAGGCCGGCAGGCAGAGATATTCGGCGAATGCGCCGGGAATGTTTACGCCGATACCCTTGGTTTCCGGATCGAGATGGTAACGGCCGCCGCGGGCGGCGCGGCTGTTCATGCCGATCACATGGCCTTCGCCGGAAACGCGCTGGCCGATCTTCAGGTTGCGGACATTGGCGCCCGTCTCGACGATCTCGCCGGCATATTCATGACCGACGACCATCGGCACGGGAATGGTCTTCTGCGCCCACTCGTCCCAGGCATAGATATGCACGTCGGTGCCGCAGATGCCGGTCTTGTTGATCTTGATCAGAACCTCGTCGGCGCCGATTTCCGGTACCGGGCGATCTTCCAGGGTGAGGCCCGGCGCGGCGGCTGCCTTCACAAGTGCTCTCATGGTTTTGTCCTTTCAGGACTAAGTTTTGTTTTAACCCATTTCCGAACGCAGAACCGCTTCACACTTTTGCTGGAAATGCTCAGATGATCCCCAGGGCGCGGCCGGCATCCTCGAAGGCGCCGATTGCGAAATCGACGTCGGCTTCGCTGAGGGCTGCCGACATCTGGGTGCGGATACGGGCCTTGCCGACCGGCACGACGGGGAAGAAGAAACCGGCGACATAAACGCCGCGTTCGTCGAGCGCCGCTGCCATATCCTGCGCGCGCCGCGCATCGTGTAGCATGACCGGAATGATCGGCGTCTCGCCGGGCAGAAGCTCGAAGCCGGCGCGGCTGATGCCGGCGCGGAAGCGGGCCGCATGCGCCATCACCTGCCGGCGGCGTTCGTCGGCGGCCTCGGCGATTTCGATCGCCTTGATCGAGCCCGCGGCCACTGCCGGTGCCAGACTGTTGGAGAAGAGATACGGGCGGGCGCGCTGACGTAGCAGGTCGATGATCGCCTGATCGGCGGCAACGAAGCCGCCCATCGAGCCGCCGAGGCTTTTGCCGAGTGTGCCGGTAACGATGTCGATGCGGTTGCCGACGCCGGTCAGGGCCGGGGTGCCGCGGCCTTTTTCGCCGAGATGGCCGGTGGCGTGGCAATCGTCGACCATGATGAGGGCGCCATAACGATCGGCCAACTCGGCGATCGCCGGCAGGTTGGCGATATAACCGTCCATCGAGAAGACGCCGTCGGTGACGATCAGCTTGAAGCGGGCGCCATCCTTGTCGGCTTCCTTCAGCCGGTCTTCCAGCTCATTCATATCGCTGTTGGCAAAGCGGTAGCGCTTGGCCTTGGACAGCCGCACGCCGTCGATGATCGAGGCGTGGTTGAGACTGTCGGAAATGATCGCATCCTCGGCACCGAGCAGCGGCTCGAAAACGCCGCCATTGGCATCGAAACAGGCGGCAAACAGGATCGCGTCATCCTTGCCGAGATAGTTGGCAATGGTCTTTTCGAGATCGCGATGCAGCGTCTGGGTGCCGCAGATGAAGCGCACCGAAGCCATGCCGAAGCCGAACTCGTCCATCGCCTGCTTGGCGGCTGCGATGATGTCCGGATGGTCGGCGAGGCCGAGATAGTTGTTGGCGCAGAGGTTGATCACCTGGCGCGTGCCGGAGCCGGAGACGATCTGCACCTTGCCGCCCTGCGGGCTCGCGATCAGCCGTTCCTTCTTGTAAAGGCCGTCGGCTTCGATCTGCGTCAGTGTTGCGGCAATATGCTGGCGAAAACTCGTGTTCATCGGTCCATCTCATTTCCTGCATGATGGAAAATCCACTATATCGGAAAATTGTCAAGCGGAATTCCAGCAAGCTGATCGCGTGTTTCAAAGCAGCCAATATCCTTTCCGCGCAGCAAATTGATGGCGAGCTTTTCGATTTGGAGGGAAAATTGATCGTCTATCCGCGCGAAATCCCCTCAGGTTTCCAGAAACCTGGATCGCATGGTTATTCCTCGGTATCGGCCTGAGCTTCTTGTACCTCGATCTTCTTCTGCCTGCCGGCCAACAGGTCTCCCGCGGTTTGGGGTAGCAGGAAGAAGGAGACGCAGGAGGAAGCCGAGATGATCGCGACGATGATGAAGGATACCGAGAAGGCGAAATTGGTGAGGATGTCCGAGCTGCCGGAATAGTATTGGAGCAGCACGGCGGAGATCGCGACGCCGACGCTCTGGGCGATGCGCTGCGACATCTGCGAAAGTGAGGTGGCATGGCTCATTTCGTCATCTTCGACTTCGGCGAAGGACAGCGTGCTGAGTGCGGTGAATTGCAGGGCGCGGAACACGCCGCCCAGCATGATGACGATGACCATGATTGCGGGAGCGGTATGTTCTGTAAAGGTGGCGCAGAGGGCCATCGAGGCGCTGGCGATCAGCGCGTTCCACAGAAGCACCTTCCGAAACCCGAGGTGGCGCAGAATACGTTTCGTCATGGTTCGCATGCCGAAGGCGCCGATTGTTGAGACGAAGGTGATCGCGCCTGATTGCAGCGGTGTATAGCCGAACACTTCCTGCATCAGCAGCGGCAGCATGAAAGGCAGTGCGCCGAAACTGATGCGGAAAAGCGAGCCGCCTGTCAGGCTGGAGCGGAAGGTGGGATGCCGAAAGAGTCTCAGATCGAGGATCGGTGTCGGAGATCTGCGGGCATGCATGACGTAAAGCATGAGTGCCGCCAGTCCGCCGAGCGACAGGATCAGCGCATGGGCGTTGAGATCGCGGGCGAAGGAATCCAGCCCGAAGATCAATGCACCGATGCCGGCTCCCGACAGAGTGAAGCCCACAAAGTCGAACGAGGTTCGGCCGACGACAGGCACCTTCTCGATATACATCATCGTCAGCACGATGGCGCCGATCCCGACCGGCAGGTTGATCCAGAATATCCAGCGCCATGAGCTGATGCCGGTGATGAAACCGCCGAAAAGCGGGCCGATCGCCGGCCCGACAACGGCCGGCATGCTCATCAGCACCATGGCCGAGATCAGGTCTTCGCGCGGTACGGAGCGCACGAGGATGAGGCGTGCTGTCGGCAGCATGAGGGCGCCGCCAAACCCCTGCAGCGCCCGGGCCGCGATCAGCATGCCGAGACCCGTGGAGGCCGCGCAAAGCAGCGAGGCGAAAGTGAAAAGCCCGACTGCGAAGCAGAAGACGCGACGGGCGCCAAAACGATCGGCCAGCCAGCCGCTGATCGGCAGGAACACGCCGATCGACAGCAGATAGATGGTGATTGCGGAATGTAGCACGACTGCCGGTTCACCGAGCGCCTCGGCGATGGAAGGCAGTGCGGTCGCGATCGCCGTCGAGTCGATCTGCTGCATGATGAGGGCCGATGCGACGATCAGCGGCACGGTCTTGCGCGTATCCAATTTATCGTTCTCTTTTTAGTTCTTCATTCCGGCCGCTGCAGGGGCTCGGTCCGTGCCTTGCATGCTTGGCGGCAGACCTTGCTATAACTACTGCACCGGCCCGATCAAGTTTTGTATGATGAAAATATTGTATGACATAATTGGACCCGATGAGTGGGCGAATATCGTGGCGTGACATCGAGCCATCATCCGTGCCACTTCCACGTGGCAATCGTCGCCGTCCTGATGTTATGGATTGGAGGGAGGATGATCGAGAGGCGCAGCAATCGCCTTTTGTCCTTCGATGGTGCAAGTTGACCACGGCGATGAACTTCAGGCCTGAAGGAATAACCCCATGAAAAAGCTGATCAACAACCCGCGCAATGTCGTTCGTGAAATGCTGGAGGGGTTGGTCGATCTCAACCCGGCACAAGTCCTTCTCTCCAGCGAGGACGTGGTCGCCCAGGCGGGGTTGCCTGGTATTTCCGAGCGTCCCGTGGCGGTGCTTTCGGGCGGTGGCGCTGGCCATGAACCGGCGCATGCCGGTTATGTCGGGCACGGCATGTTGACGGCAGCGATTTCGGGCGATGTCTTTACGTCGCCGAGCGTCGATGCGGTGCTGGCGGCAATCGTTGCAGTTGCGGGGCCGAAGGGCGCGGTGTTGATCGTCAAGAACTATACCGGCGACCGACTGAATTTCGGTCTCGCCGCAGAGCTCGCGACCGCACAGGGAATTCCGACCGAGGTGGTGGTGGTTGCCGATGATGCCGCCTTGAAAGATATCGTCGAGCCTGCGCGGCGGCGCGGCATTGCAGGTACGATCCTGGTGCACAAGATTGCCGGTGCCGCCGCCGCGGCCGGCTGCAGTCTGGCAGAGGTTGTCGCCGAGGCCCGTGCGGCCGCCGCTTCGGTCGTCACCATGGGCGTGGCGCTCGGCTCATGCATTGTACCGGCCGCAGGCAAGCCGGGCTTTTCGCTTGGCGAGGATGAAATGGAACTCGGCCTCGGCATTCACGGCGAGCAGGGGGTGCGCCGGGTGCCGCTGGAGCCGGCCGATGCGATCGTCGATTCCATTCTGGAAACGCTTATTACCGATAGTGGCCTGACGTCGGGAAGCCGGGTGGCGCTTCTGGTCAACGGCCTTGGCGGCACGCCGCCGATGGAGCTGGCGATCGTCGCGCGACATGCATTCCAGCGGCTGCGCGATCACGGCATCGTCGTCGAGCGGGCCTGGAGCGGCAATTTCATGACGGCGTTGGAAATGCCGGGCATGTCGCTGTCGCTGCTTTCCGTCGACGACAAACGCCTCCAACGGCTGGATGCCGAGGCGAAAGCGCCGGCCTGGCCGGGCGGTGGCAGGATCGCTCCGCGAAAGATATTGGAGACTTCCATCGTTGCCGAGCCTGCCGCACCAAGCGCGGTTGACGGCCCGCTGGCTGCAGCGCTGAAATCCGTCGCGCTCGGGGTCGCTTCGGCGCTTGAACGGCAGGAGCCGATGCTGACGGAACTCGACAGCCGGACCGGAGACGGCGACCTCGGCATCAGCATGGCGCGCGGTGCTGCCGCCATCCGCGGCCTGCCGGAAGAGAGCTGGGCAAACCCGGCAATCGCCTTCACCGCCATGGGCAATGCGCTGCGACGGGCGATCGCCGGCAGTTCCGGTCCGTTCTATGCCGTGGCGCTGCTGCGGGCGGCGCGCGAACTCGACGTTTCGTCTCCCGAAAATGCCGCCTGGGCGCGTGCGTTTTCAAGAGCGGTGGCTTCCGTCTCTGAACTGGGTGGCGCAAAGCCGGGAGACCGCACGATGCTGGACGCGCTGCAGCCCGCGGCGGACGCGTTCGCCAGTGCAATCGAGGCTGGGCAGCCGTTGAAGACGTCATGGGCGGCGGCGGTTAAGGCCGCGGAGGAAGGTGCTGAAGCTACTGCCGCGATGAGGCCACGTCTCGGCCGGGCGGCCTATCTCGGTGATCGGGCGATCGGCTTCCAGGATGCCGGCGCGGGTGCCGTTGTCGTATGGATGAAGGCCATGCTCGAAAGCCCCTGAGGCAAGCTATCCGCCGGCAGCTGGAAGCGGGGAGACTTCGGCTTCCGGCGCTGGCCGGAGAGGCACGTGGGAAGGTCGCAGCAGCTCCCGGCGTTCACGGCTGTGTGCATGCTAACTCTTTAAGCCTGAAAACTATTCCCGGACTCACGTTGCTACGCTATCGCTAAGATACGGCCGGAATCGGTCGGCCTGTGGAAAGAACAATCATGAATGTGCAGTCTGAAGGCCGGCGGGAGCAGGCGGGCGTATCCATGCCTCTGCTTTCGCTGTTCTGGGTGTTCTGCCGTATCGGCGCCTTCAGTTTCGGCGGCGGCCTGTCCGGTTGGGTCTATCGTGAGGTCGTGCTGATGCGGCCGTGGATGACTGAGGAGGAATTCCTTTCGGCGCTTGCCGTGAGCCAGATTTTGCCGGGCGCCAATATCACCAACCTCGCCGTCTGCGTCGGCCTGAAGCGCGGTTTCATCGGCGCCAGCGTTGCGGTCTGCGGCCTTCTGATGGTGCCCTTCTTTGCGGTGATCAGTCTTTTCTCTCTTTACAATCAGGTGGCAGGGCTCGGCTGGCTGACCTCGGCGCTCGACGGCGTGACTGCGGCGGCCATCGGCCTGCTGCTGATGACGGTGTGGAAGGGAGGCCGTTCCGCCGTGCGCAACATTTCTTCCGGGCTCGCCCTTCTCGCTACTTTCGTGATGATCGGTATCTTGCATTGGCCGCTTGTGCCGGTGGTCTTCGGTGTCGGCATTCTTTCCGTTGCAGCGGCATGGCCGAGGAAAAGCAAAGATGCGTGAAGGCATTCTCTGGCCACTCGTCCTGACCCTTGTCGGATTTTCGCTGTCGTCTTTCGGCGGCGGGCCGAGCATTTTCGCACCGCTGCAGCATCAGGCCGTCGAGGTGCAGAACTGGGTCGACAGCCGCGAATTTGTGGAAATGTTCGCGATTTCGCGCGCTGCCCCCGGTCCGGGCTCGATGCTG
Organism: Neorhizobium populisoli; assembly: GCF_019430945.1. Taxonomy (GTDB): domain Bacteria; phylum Pseudomonadota; class Alphaproteobacteria; order Rhizobiales; family Rhizobiaceae; genus Neorhizobium; species Neorhizobium populisoli. Next base: position 275,916 of record NZ_JAHYCB010000004.1, read on the forward strand.
GTCACTCTGATCGGCTGGAGGCTGGACGGCTGGGTGGGCGCACTCATCGCGACGTTGGCGCTTTTCGTGCCGTCTTCCATCCTCTGCTACGGCGTGGCCCGGGTCTGGAACCGCTATCGCGGCCATGCGTGGCATGCGGCGCTGGAAAACGGGCTGGCGCCGGTGGGTGTCGGTCTGATCATGGCCGGCATCCTTGCAATCGGCCAGATCGCCGGCAATGGCGTGCTGATGTGGATCATCGCCGTAGCGTCCGCGGGCATCCTGCTCTATCGGCCGAAATTCAGCCCGGTCCTGCTTCTCTGTGCCGGCGCCGTGGTTTTCATGATTGCCGGCCCGGGTTTTCACGCCTGAGAGCTTAAGGCAAAAAAAAGAGCCCCGCTTTTGCGAACGGGGCTTAGTCACTGGGAAGTTATTGAGGCTGCTTACGCGAGCTCGACCATCGGGTCGCGGCAATATTCCGGCGGCACGCGGACGTCGATCACCCATGGCTTGCCGGCCTTGACCTGCTCGATGCCGCGCTTCAGCGCAGCCGCGAGGTCGGCAATGTCGGTGACCGGCTTTTCTTCGCCATCGATGCCCTGAGCCTTTGCCATCATCAGCAGGTCCGGAGCCGGATCCTGAAGACGCTGGCCGACCCAGGCGTTTTCCGGTGGGCGCCCCCGCTGGACGGCGACGGCTGCCTGATGGTGTTCGTCGTTGAAGTAGGAGTTGTTGTTGGAGATGACATAGAGCAGCGGAATGCCTTGCGAAGCGGCGCTCCAGAGGGCGGTATTGCCCATGGTGAAGTCGCCGTCGCCGACGATCGCGATCGGTACGCGCGGGGACTTCATGTCGCGCAGAGCCAGCGCTGCGCCGATGCCGATGCTCGGGCCGGAACCGACGCCGCCGCCGCCGTTATGGCCGAGATAGTCGTGCGGGTGTTCCAGCTCGTTGGCATTGACCGGCCAGCCCAGCGGACGCGAGGTCAAGCAGATATCCATGTCGCGCGTCACGCGGTTCAGTACCCTGGCGAGGTCCATCAGGCTGATTTCGCCGGAGGTCTTCGAAGGTTCTGCGTCGAGCCGGCGCTTCTCGTACTTCTTCGGGGCCGGCAGGAGCGGGGTCAACGCCTCGAGCAGGCGGGAGACGGCGGTTTCCGGCACGGTTGGAATGTTGACATCCACGGCCGGCAGGCCCTGGTAATCCATGTTCCAGCCGCGATGGATGTTGAAGTCGTTCGAAACGCTGATGATCGGCGCGCTCGGCGTGCCGGCCGGGAAGACCTGGTTGATCGTGCCGGCGGGATCGAGCCAGTCGAGCGACAGGATCGCATCGGCTTCCGTCAGGTGCTTCAGTAGGTTCTTCGACAGCTTCCAGCCGGTCTCGCCGATGAACAGCGGATGGGTGGTCGGGAAGCTGGTGGCGAGCTTCACATGCGTCAGAATCTTGGCGCCCAAAAGTTCGGCAAGCTTGATGCGCTCGGCCCAGCCTTCTTCGCTGCGCGTGGTGCGGCCGCAGAGTATGACGGGGCACTTCGCCTTGGCGAGGATTTCGACGGCGGCTTCCAGATCGCGGCGCGGCGGCTCGGGATCGGCCGGAGCCTTGAAGCGGGAGATGTCATGCAGGGCCGGGACCTTTTCGAGCTCGATTTCCTGCACGGAAACGTCGAGGTTCACATAGGTCGGACCGCAGGGGCGGACGCTCGACAGCATCGTCGCACGGCGGATGGATTCCACCGCTGCTTCCGGAGAAGCAGGCTCGTCGTCCCATTTGGTGAAGTCGCGGACGAGGCCGCCCTGGTCAATCGTGCAATGGATCCATTCGATCCACGGACGGCGCTTGGTGGCGTCGAGCGGGCCGGTGGCGCCGATCACGACGACCGGCACGCGGTCGCACCAGGCGTCGAAGATACCCATGGTCGCATGCATCAGGCCGACATTGGAATGCACGGCGGCAGCCAGCGGCCTGTCGGTGATCTTCGCCCAGCCCTGGGCGATGCCGATTGCGTGCTCTTCATGCATGCACAGCAGGATCTTCGGGTTCTCGTTGCCGAGATAGTTGACCAGGCTGTCATGCAGGTGACGGTAGCTGGCGCCCGGGTTGAGGCAGATATACGGGAAACCCTGTTCCCGGATCGCGGCGGCGATCAGGTCGCTGCCATATTGAGGCGCACCGGTTTCAACCGGGACGAAACGCTTCGTGCCCTGGTGGTCCATGGGAGGACTCCTTCAGTTTTAGACTGGGAATGTGTGATGGGGAAAAGTGGCCGCAGGCCAAAAAAGAACCGCGCGGCGTTGGCGCCGCGCGGTGATCGTCTGGTTACTTGTTGAACCCGTCGTCGATCGCCTTCTGGAGCGTGGCAACCACGTCCGGCGAAGTGCCGACGATCTTCTGAATGATGGCATCGACTTCCTTGCCGGTCATCGGGGCGATCGGGATGGTGCGGGCCTTTGCATCGGCCAGGAAGCCCTGGTCCTTCATCAGATTGTCGAATGCGGTCGAGAGCGCTGCGACGCGATCTTCCGGAGTGCCCGGAGGGGTCATCAGCGCGCGGCCGACATCGCCACCGGCGCCGAAGAATTCGATCGCCTGCTTCTTGGCCGGGTCATTGGTCAGCTCAAGAGCGGTCGGGGTGTTCGGCAGGTCTGCAAGACGATGTTCGGCGAACTGGACGACCGGAACAACGTCGCCGGCAGCGAGCTGCTGGGCGTAGTTGACCGACCAGTTGGCCCAGACGGTGCTGGTGAGGTCGGCTTCGCCGCGGAAGACGGCAAGCGCGCTGGCGGTCGCGCTGTCATAACCGCAGACCATGTTGAACTTGGAGCCGATCAGGGCTTTCAGAACCGCGCCGGTCTGGGCGCTGGACGTGGTGCGGCCGGAGCAGGAAACGTTGGATTCGGTCTTCAGCGAGTCCTCGATCGACTTAACCGGCGAGTCCTTGCGCGCCATCATGACCGAGGTCACGTCGGCAGCACGGCCGATAAAGCGCATCTTGGACACGTCCCAGCGGCTCTTCTTCGGGTCGAGAACCTGGTCCTGCGCAAGCGATTCCGGCAGAAGCGCGACGATCGTGCCGTCCTTGGCTGCCTTGGTGTAGAAATGAGCCGCCGCAAGCGAGCCGCCGCCGCCCGGCATGCCCTGCACGATCACGGTCGGATTGCCGGGAATCTGCTTGCCGAAATGCTGTGCGATCAGCTGGGCGTAAAGGTCGTAGGAGCCGCCCGGCGGATGGCCGATCAGAATGGTGACGGTCTTGCCCTTGTAGAAATCGGCAGCGGACTGGGCCTGTGCGGAGGCAGCCGCAAAAAGCGTGGCACAGGCCGTGGCCGCCACGACGGTCAGCAGGCGAATCGACTTCAGCATTGAAACTCCCTCCCTTGGAGCCAGCCCTCCCGGCATGGAACTCCGATTGGTAACATACTATGATGGTACTACTGTATGACAAAGAATTTGAGCATGCAACAGGCAAAGCGGGACGCCTGCCATTGTTGACAAAATTCAATTCTGATTTCGATAGGAGAGATCGCCAAACGCAAAACGCCTGCGGCGAGATTCGACGCAGGCGCTGTAATCGGTATCTGTCGAGCGGGCTTTAGCCGGCGTCAGCAGCCCTGAATGCCGAGACAGCGGAATTGGCGACATGTTTCTCGGCCGCTGTTTTGGCAGCCGCCTTGTCGCGCTTGACGATCGCCGAAACGATCGCCTCGATCTCACTGATGCTCTGGCTCTGGCGGTCCTTACGGACGACCGAACGGCGGCGCAGCGGCGAGGTGAGCAGCGTCAGCTTCTTCAGGAGATCGAACGCGATCGGGTTACGGGCGCCGGTGCAGATGCGATCGTAGAAATCGCGCTTGGCGGCGACGATATCCTCGGCATTGCTGCCCATATAGGCCTTTTTCAGGATTTCGCTCTGTGCCTTGAGGCTCTGAACCTCTTCCTCCGGCGCGTTCTCGATGAACTGCTCAACGATCAGCGGTTCCAGCACGCCGCGGATGCGGTAGATGTTTTCCGCATCCCCGCGAGAGACGGCGGCAACGGTCAGGCCGCGATTGTTGAGGTCAGTCAGAATGCCTTCAGCCTGCAACTGGCGAAGCGCTTCGCGCAGCGAGGTGCGGCTGACATTCAGCCGTTCGCAAAGATCTTTTTCCACAAGCCGGGTGCCGGGTTCCAGCGCGCCGGTCTCGATCGCCCGCCGCAGCGAGGTCATGATCTTGTTCCGCAAGGGCGCAGGCTCGTGCACGAGTGGATTGAGAGGCTCTGCAAGCGGATGGGCCATGTGTCTCCTCGAAGGCAGGCGTTCAAACGAATGTGATCGGACGCTTGTCATACAAAGAAAGTTGCGCCACGTCACCTGTCCGTTAGGCGATATCTTCGATGGAATATATCGACCTTACGTCTCAAGCTTTTCCTTACGTTGCATTTCGAGACAGCGCCAGACCCGCTCGGGGGTTGCAGGCATATCTATATGATTTATTCCGAATGGACGAAGTGCGTCGGAGACAGCACTGATGATGGAAGACAGCGCCCCGACGGTCCCCGCTTCACCCGCACCCTTAACGCCGAGCGGGTTCTGGCCGGTCGGCACTGCATAGCCGGCAATCGCCACGCCCGGCATATCATGGGCCCGCGGCATGGCGTAATCCATGAAGGTGGCCGACAGAAGCTGGCCGGAATCCGCGTCATAGACGGCATTTTCCATCAGTGCCTGGCCAAGCCCCTGGGCCACGCCACCGGTGATCTGGCCCTTGACCAGCAGCGGATTGACCATGCGCCCGACATCGTCGACGACAGAATAGGATGCCAGTTCGACGAGGCCGGTTTCCGGATCGATCTCGACTTCGCAGATATGGCAGCCGTTCGGGAAAGTCGCGCCTTCATTGGCGATGAAATTCTCGGCCGAAACCGGAGCTGATTCGCCGCCAACGATCTCGGCGAACGAAACGGTGCGGTCGGTGCCGGCGATTCGGTATTCGCCGGTTTCGAAGACGATATCCGCCTTGTCGGCTTCCAGCCGTTCGGCGGCTTTGTCCTTCAGCTTTTCGACGATCGTATCGGCAGCGGTCCAGATCGCGCCGCCGGCGGCGGCCAGCGTGCGGGAGCCGAACGTGCCGGTGCCCTGCGGGATTTCTCGGGTATCGCCGGTCACCATTTCCATCGCCTGCGTATCGAGACCGAGCTTGTCGGCGATGATCTGGCGGAAGACGGTGCTGTGGCCCTGGCCGCTGTCCATCGAGCCGACGTGGATACGCACCTTGCCCTCCGGCGAGATTTCCATGCGCGCAAATTCCGGGTTCGGCTTGCCGGCTGGGCCGCCGGCGATCTCGATCGGATTGGCTATGCCGATGCCGCGTAGTTTTCCGCGCGCCTTAGACTCGGCGCGACGGGTCTCAAAGCCAGCCCAGTCCGCCATTTCCAGCGCCTTGTCCAGCACGCCGGGAAAGTCACCTGAATCGTAGGTGAAGATGAAGCCGCTCGACCAGGGCATGGCTTCCTTCGGCACGAGATTGCGGCGGCGAAGTTCCGCACGATCGATGCCGGTCTCGTAGGCGGCAAGGTCGATCATGCGTTCGATGATATAGGTCGCCTCCGGCCTCCCGGCGCCGCGATAGGGTGCAGTCTGCTGGGTATTGGTGAAGACGCCGTCCACCTTGGCGTAGATTTTTGGCGTGCGATAAACGCCGGCAATGCCGCCGAGATTGGCGACCGGCGGATGTACGGTTGCCGGACCGAGATACGCGCCGAGATTGGCACGGACATGAACGTCCAATGCGAGGAATTTGCCTTCCGTATCGAGCGCCAGCGCCGCATCAACCCACATGTCGCGGGCATGTGCATCCGACTGGAAGGATTCCAGCCGGTCGGAAGTCCAGCGCAGCATCCGGCCGGTCTGTTTCGCGGCGAAGAGCAGGGCAGGATATTCAGGGTATCCGGCATTCTTCATGCCGAACGATCCGCCGCAATCCGACGCTACGACATGCAGCTTGTCCGGCGTGACATTGAGGATCGGCGCCACGTCGCCGGAAATGCGATGCGGCGCCTGGGTGCCGAGTTCGAGGCGGTAGATGCCGGTTGCCTCGTCATAAGAAGTGATGGCGCCGCGCGTCTCGATCGGCGCTGCAACGACTCGGGAAATTCTCAAGCGCTGGCGCACGACGGTCTGGGCAGATGCAATGGCTGCATCGACACCCGGCTTGTCGCCCTTCTCGAACGTAAAGCAGCGGTTGTCGGGAAATTCTTCCCAAACCAGCGGCGCATCCGGAGAGACCGCTTCCAACGGATCGATCACCACCGGCCTTTCGTCGATCTCGACCATCACGGCTTCGGCGGCAGCAAGTGCTGCTTCCTTGGTCTCGGCGACGACGACAGCGATCGGATCACCGACATACCGCACGGCATCGATCGCTAGCGGATAAAAGGCCGGAATGCGCATTTCGCCGCCGTCCGGGCCGGGATGTTTGCCACGCGGCTGGATCGGTTGCAGGCCGGCGGCCTTCAGGTCGGAGCCAGTGATGATGCCGAGGACATCGGGCATATCGAGCGCGGAGCTGGTATCGATCGAAGCTATCGTGCCGGAAGCCGTCTGGGAGCGGACGAAAACGGCCACCGCCTCGCCCTTGCTGGCGAGGTCGTTCATGTAGCGCCCGCGGCCGGTGATCAGCGCGTCATCCTCGAAACGCAGTTGCGACTGGCCGATCTTCAGCATCGTCTCTCCCCAGGCATCACATGCAAAAGTTTTGAATAGGTATGAATGGAATTTCAAAATGTCGGCGGCGCGGATAGCCTCCAAACCATCCGCGCCGCGATCTGTCTTATTTCTTGCCGCCCTTGGGGTTCTCGATATCGCGAGCCGGCGTTTCGGGTTTCATGCCGCCCTGGCGGCGGGCAAGCGTGTTTTCGCCGGTCTGGCGCCAGTCGCCGGCCACGGCGGCATCGGCAAACTGTGTCCAGACGTCGCTCCAGTCGCCCAGCGAATAACCATGCCATGGCGGCTGCGGGTTGATGCGCGGCAGCTGCAGGTCTTCCCAGATCTGCCGCGCGCGGACCATGTAGGGTTCGGCAGGCAGCGCCAGCGGCGGCATCGGTGCCTTCAGCGTCGCATCGATCAGCATCGTGCCTTCAGCGCTCTTCGAACCGGATTTCGGCCCGTGGCCGCCGGAACGATAGGGCGTGATATGCACGTCGTCGATCATGTTGGCGCGGTAGGCGAGCGACCAGAACACGGCATCGGCGTTACGGCTGTCGATATCGTCGGAAACGGCGATGACGATCTTGCCGCACTGTGCCTGAAGCGTGGCAGCCCCCTGCAGGCCGCGCCAGATTTCCGACTGCGGCGCCGAACGGTCGAATTCCAGGAAGATCACCTTGCGGATGTTGGTCAGCGGCTCATGCATCACGACCCGCTTGATGCCCTTGATGTTCAACACCTTCTTCAGGTGATTGAGGAACAGCGGCTCATAGGCGACGCGCTTCAGCACGCTCGATTCGCTCGGCGTGACCTGGGAGACGATCGAGACGAGAACCGGCTTTGCCTTGCGGGTGATGGCGGTGACCGTCATCGACATGTTGAAGTCTTCAAGCGCCACATGGCCGTGGCTTTCGCCGAACGGGCCTTCCGGCTCGAGCAAGACCGGGTCTATCAGGCCTTCGATGACGATTTCCGCATCGGCCGGCACTTCGAGATCGATCGTCTTGCACTTGACGATGCGGATCGGCTCGCCGATCAGGCCGCCGGCGACGCCGAGTTCGTCCTGGTCGATCGGCAGTTTCTGCGGGCCGGTGAAAAGCACGGCCGGCGCGCAGCCGATGACGATGGCGCAGGGCATCGGTTTGCCCATTTTCTGATACTTCAGCCAGTGCTGGTAACCGCCGGCGCCGGAAAGGCGGCTCGCCATGCGAACGCCGAGACGGTCTTCCGCCTTCAAGGCCGCACGATAGGTGCCCATGTTGCGGATGCCGTTTTCCGGATCGCGGGTGACACAGAGCGTCGCGGTGAAATAGGGCGCGCTGTCGAAGCCGGGTGTCGAGATCGGAACCGGTAGGGAACCGAGGCCCTTGCCTTCCTGCTTCAGTTCATCGCCGGTGATGACGACTTCCTGGCAGGGCGCTTCGGTGACCGTGATCGGGTCGATCGGATGCTCCATGGCATTGACCCAGACGTCGCCGATCTCGTCTTCGGAAACGCCAAGACCAGCCGCGTAAATGGCCGGCGAAGCAGCCAGCACGCCAACGGCGACCGGAATATCGTATTTCTCGCCCTTTGCACCCTTTACGTCGGTGAATAGGAAGCCGCGGCGCTGTTCGTCCGGCAGGCCGCCCTGAAACTGCCAGCGGGCCAGCGGATGCAGTTCGCTGTCCTTGTCGATCGGAACCTGGATCTTGGTGAGGAGGCCGAGAGCCTCCAGCCGCTGCAGATGCTCCTGCAGATCGAGCGGCGCCTTGCGCGCAAACGTCGTCATGTAAGTTCACTCCCAAACCGGCGCGAGCTTCCGTTCGGGGAGAACGGCAAACCCCCGCGCCATTTCTTCACCATCGGCATCGAAGCGGCAATCGCCTTGTCATACAAAGTCGATCTTTTCGATTGCAATATGCTGCCATATTGTCATACATTAATACGAAGAGCAACAGGATCTCGCTGTGCTCGACCGACATACAGAGGCATGCCGGCGGATGGGAGAAACCGCTGCGAATTCAAAGAGAAGAGGTTCCATGAACAGCCCGCTCAAGACCGCCGCGCCGGGTGCGATCGTGCATCCGCTGAAGCAGCCGAAATCTGCGTCGGCTGAGCTTTCGCCGGAAATGAAGCTGGTGCAGGAAGCTCTTTTCAAGCATGTCGGCAAGCCGATCCCGCGCAAGGAAGACGGCCGCCTGATCACCGGCAAGGGCCGCTTCTCCGACGACTTCTCGCTGCCGGGCCAGACCTATGCGGCGATCGTCCGCTCGCCCTATCCGCATGCCCGCATCAACGGCGTCGACAAGACGGAAGCGCTGGCGAGCGAAGGCGTGCTTCTGGTTCTGACGGGCGAGGATATCCTCGCGGATGGCATCAAGGATGTGCCGCACAATCCGGTTCCCTCCACTAATTTCGACATGAAGTTGCGCGCAAAGGATGGCAGCCACGCTTTTACCGGTCCGCATTTCCTCCTGCCGGCCGACAAGGCCCGCCATGTCGGTGAAGCAGTCGCGATCGTCGTTGCCGAGACTGCGGCCCAGGCCGCCGACGGCGCCGAAAAGGTCATGGTCGACTGGGAAGAGCTGCCTTTCGTCACCGATACGGCCAAGGCAGCAGCACCGGGTGCGCCGACCATCTGGGACGAAGTTCCCGACAACGTCTTTATCGATACGACCTTCGGCGATATCGAGGGCACGAACAGAGCCTTTGAAGCGGCCGACCATGTGGTGAAGGGCGACTTTCACATCCACCGCGTCACCGGTGTCACCATGGAACCACGCGCTTCGCTCGGCTCCTACGATCCGGAAACCAAGCGCTACACGCTTTATGCCGGCAGCGGTGGCGCCGTGCGTCAGAAGAACGAGCTTTCCAAGGTTCTCGGCATCGAGCCGAAGGATCTGCGCGTCCTCTCCTTCGATGTCGGCGGCAATTTCGGCACCCGTAACCGTGTTTATGTGGAATTCGGCCTGGTTCTCTGGGCATCGCGCAAAATCGGTCGGCCGGTGAAGTTCACCGCGACCCGCTCCGAGTCTTTCCTGACCGATTATCAGGGCCGCGATCTGGTCGTGAAGGCCGAGCTCGCCCTCAACAAGGATGGCAAATTCCTGGCGCTGCGATCCGACAATCTCTCGAATGTCGGCGGTCGCGCCGTGTCGCTTTCGCCTCTCAGCAAGGGTTCGGGCCTGATCACCGGCTCCTACGACATTCCTTTTGCGGTGCTGCGCGCCCGCGCCGTGTTCTCCAACACGATGTGTACCCAGGCCTATCGCAGCTCCGGCCGCCCGGAAGTGACCTTCGTCATCGAGCGCATGTGCGAGCTTGCAGCCGACCAGCTCGGTTTCGACAAGCTCGAACTGCGCCGCATGAACCTCGTGCCGCCGTCTTCCATGCCTTACACCAATGCCGTCGGCTCGGTTTACGACAGCGGCGAATACGAAAAGAACATGGACCGCGCGCTCGAAATTTCCGAATGGAACATGTTCGACGCCCGCAAGGCCGAAGCCGCCACACGCGGCAAAATCCTTGGCCGCGGTTTCGCCAATTACGTCGAATCCTCGATCGGCACACCGAAGGAGCGCGCCGAAATCGAGATCAAGGAAGACGGCAATATCGAAGTGATCATCGGCACCCAGCCGAGCGGTCAGGGCCACGAGACGAGCTTCGCCCAGGTTGTCGCCGACATGATCCAGGTGCCGGTCGAGAAGGTCTGGATCGTCATCGGCGATACGGACATCGTCAGCGTCGGCGGCGGTTCGCATTCCGGCCGTTCGATGCGCCATGCCGGCACTGTCATGGCGATGGCCTCCGCCGATCTTCTGGCCGAAGGCCGTAAGCGGGCCGCCGAGCTGTTCGGCTCGACACCCGACCAGATCGAGTTCGAAGGCGCGGTCTTCAAGCTGAAGAATTCCAACCAGACGATCGATATTTTCGAACTCGGCCGTCGCACCAGGGCGAGCCACGGCAAACTGCGCGTCATCCGCGACAACGAGATGCATACGCCGGTCTTCCCGAACGGCGCTGCCGTCTGCGAGGTCGAAGTCGACCGCGACACCGGCCATGTGCAGATCGTTCGTTACACGACGATCGACGATGTCGGCCGCTGCATCAATCCGCTGATCGTCCACGGCCAGACCCATGGCGGCATCGCGCAAGGGGTGGGCCAGGCCATGTGGGAGCTCTGTGCCATCGACCCGAACAGCGGGCAACCGTTGGCCGGCTCGCTGATGGACTATGGCATGCCGCGCTCCGACACGATGCCGACCTTCAACTGCGAGATCGCCGAAGTGTTTTCGCCGACCAACCCGCTCGGCATCAAGGCCGGCGGCGAAGGCGGTACGACGCCGGCGCTCGCCACCGTCGTCAATGCCGTGGTTGACGCGCTTTCGGAATTCGGCGTGAAAGACATCCAGATGCCGGTTACGCCTGCCACCGTGTGGCGGGCCATGAATAACGGGCGCAAGGCGTCCTGAGGAGGAGTTATAGTATGAGCGATTTGAAAACCGTACGCGTTATCGCGTTTCCGGGTGCTCCGAACCTGCCGACCTTTGCGGCGATGGAACAGGGCTTCTTTGCCGAAGAAGAGCTGCAGGTTGATGTAACGCTGACTCCGAGCTCGGTCGCGCAGGCCGAAAAGACCGCTGCCGGCGAGTTCGACATCGTTTTCACCGCCTTCGACAACGTCGTCGCTTACGGCGAAGGCCAGGGCGCGACCGCCGAGGGCGTCAACCCGGATTACGTCGTGCTGATGGGCGCCACCCAGCTGGAACTGGCGATCGTCACCGCCCCCGAGGTCAAGACCTACGAGGACCTGAAGGGCCGCTCGATCGCGCTCGACGCGCTGACAACCGGCTTCGCCTTTGTGCTGTTCGACATGATGACCAAGAGCGGCCTGAAGCGCGAGGACGTCACCTTCGCAGCCGTCGGCGCTACTCCGCAGCGCTGGCAGTCGGTGAAAGCCGGCGAACATGCAGCAACGCTGGCGATCGAGCCGTTCACCAGCATTGCCAAGCGTTCGGGCTTCAACGTTCTCGACGTCTCGTCGAACCATTTCCACAGCTATCAGGGGGGGGCGATTGCTGCCCGCCGGGCCTATGCCGCTGAAAACCCGGAAACGGTGAAAGCCTTCATCCGCGCATACCTGAAGGGCCTCGCCTGGACGCTGCACGACGCCAACCGGGAAGCGACTGCCGCCCTGCTGCAGTCCAAGATGCCGGATATCCAGCCGGCAGCCGTCCCTTCGATCATGGCAAGCCTACTGTCGCCGCGCTCCGGTCTGACGCCGGGTTCCGACATCCTGCCTGAAGGCATGAAGGCGGTGCTCGACCTGCGTTCGCGTTATGGCAAGGGCGGCAAGCAGCTGACCGATATCGAAAAATATCTCGACCTCTCGTTCTTCGAGGCGGTCAAGCAGGGAAAATGACGCTGTCTGCCCTCCGCAATGGATGACAAGCTTGCTGATGCGAATATCATAACCTGACATATCTCGGCCGGCGGACTGACAGATGCTCCAGACACCGGCCGGGATCATTTGGAATTTTAGAGGAGGGGCCGATGTCCCGAGTGACGATCACGATCAACGGCAAGGCCGAGACGCGGGATGTGGAAGACCGGACCCTTCTCGTGCAGTTCATCCGCGAGCATGTGGGCCTGACCGGCACGCATGTGGGCTGCGACACGACCCAGTGCGGTGCCTGTACGGTGCATCTCGATGGCCGCGCCGTGAAGAGCTGTACGGTGCTCGCCGTCGCCGCCGACGGTTCGCAGGTCATGACGATCGAAGGACTTGCCGACGGCGCGACGCTGCACCCGATGCAGCAGGCCTTCCACGAGCATCATGGTCTGCAGTGCGGTTACTGCACGCCGGGCATGATCATGGCCTCAGTCGATATGGTCCGCCGTCATGATGGCGAGCTTGATGAACACACCGTTCGCCATGAGCTGGAAGGCAATATCTGCCGCTGTACCGGCTATCACAACATCGTCAAGGCGGTGCTGGATGCGGCCGGCAAGCACCGCGCCGCCAAAACCGCGGCGCCGGTCGAAGCCGCCGAATAACCGGTAGGGAAGGGAGATACCAGAATGTACGCAACCACCTACCACAAGCCTATGAGCCTTTCGGAAGCCATTGAACTGTTTGAAGGTTCGGAGGATGCTTCCTACCTCTCCGGCGGACATACGCTGATCCCGACGCTGAAATCGCGCCTTGCCGCACCCCAGCATCTGATTGACGTGCGTAACATCCCGGAACTTGCTTCCAGTATCGAGGTCACGGCCAACAAGGTCATTATCGGTTCTGCGACGCGCCATCACATCGTCGCATCATCGAAGGAGATCCAGGCGGTCGTTCCGGCGCTTTCCGGTCTCGCCGGCTCGATCGGCGATGTGCAGGTACGCCACATGGGTACGATCGGCGGCTCGACCGCCAATAACGACCCGGCGGCGGATTACCCGTCTGCAGTCCTGTCGCTCGATGCGACCGTCCATACCGATCGCCGGGAAATTCCGGCCGAGGAATATTTCCAGGGACTTTACACGACGGCGCTGGAACCGGGTGAGATTCTCGTGCGCATCGAATTTAATATCCCCGAGATCGCCGGCTACGCCAAGTTCCGCAATCCGGCCTCGCGGTATTCAATGGCGGCAGCTTTCGTGTCGAAACATCGCGACGGGCATATCCGTGTGGCGATCACCGGTGCCGGCAACGAAGGCGTGTTCCGCTGGACGGAAGCCGAAGAACGTCTCACTGAAAGTCTGACCGCCGAAGCATTGGAAGGCCTGACCATCGACCCGTCGCGGATGATGGGCGATATGCATGCGCCGACCGATTATCGCGCGCATCTCGTCGCTGTCATGACCCGCCGTGCGGTACAGAACCTCGGCGGCACACATATTCTCTGAAGATCCATGATCTGAAGACATCGAAAGCCGGCGGATCACTCTGCTGGCTTTTTCGTCAGGTGATTCCGGTAATCTCCGGGGTGAAGGCAATCGTCTTCTGGTGGCTGCCATCAGGATCGGCAATCGCCTCCCGCACCAGCCTTGCCGCCGTCTCACCCATAACCCGACGCGGTGAGCGGGAAGTGGCAATCCGCACCGGCAAAGCACTTGCGAGATCAAGGCCGTTGAACCCGGCGATCAGCAGCTTTTCAGGCACCGCCACACCTAGTTCCATGCAGGCGAAGAGTCCGCCGGTCGCCATGTCGTCATTGGTGTAATACAGGCAATCGAGGTCCGGCACGGAGGCCAGCATCGTGGTCGTCAGTCGCTTGCCGAGCGCGATCGAGGAGAAAGTGCTGTCGATCTGCTGTTCGACGAAATGCAAGCCGTTCTGCTTGAGCACCTTTTCGAAACCAGCCTTGCGCTTTGCCGCGCGCAAATCCCGTTCCAGCGCACTACCGATATAACCGAACCGTTTGCGGCCTGCGCCGACCAGCGCGCGCGCCATTTCCTCGCCTGCTCGACCGTGCGATAGGCCGACGTTGAAATCGATCGGATCTCCGTCCAGATCCATCACCTGGATGACCGGAATGCCGGCGCTCTTCAACATTCGCACCGTCTCTTCCGGCTGGTCGAGGCCGGTGACGATAATCGCCGAAGGCTGCCAGGACAGCATGTCGTGGATGATCTCGCGCTCCTTTGCCGCGTCATAATCGGAAATGCCGAACACCGCCTGCATGCCGGAACCTTCCAGCCCGGCTGAAATGCCGGCCAGCACTTCGGGAAAGACGATATTCGACATGCTCGGCACCACGACGGCGACGAGATTGGTGCGCTGGGAGGATAACGACAGTGCCAGCCGGTTGCCGATATAACTCAGTTGTTCTGCCGCCTGCAGAACCCGCTGCCGGGTCTCGGACGACACATCCGGCGTGCCACGCAACGCCCGCGAGGCGGTCATCTTGCTGACGCCGGCCGCTGCGGCAACTTCTTCCAGAGTGGATTTGCGCATCCCCAAAGGCATCCTCTGACCAGGCGCGATGTAAGCCGGCGCCAACTTAAGTCATAGGCCCATTGTGGATAAAGTGAAACCACCGGCTCTTGACATAAGTCACAAAAATACGCTTTGTTACCGATACCGGTATCGATAACATTGATATCAGACACTTGTGTGGCGCCTGGGGAGGATAGGCCGTGCAGGACGTGAGGAGAGCAGCTGTCATAGGTCTCGGCTCGATGGGATGGGGTGCTGCCCTGTCGCTTCTGAGAGTGGGATTTGCCGTCGCGGGATGTGATGTCCGCGCCGAGATATTGCAGCGTTTTGAAGAGGCGGGCGGCAAGGTCTGCACGACGCCGGCCAAGGCTGTTGAAGCAGCGGATGCCGTTTTCATTTTCGTCGTCAACAGCAGCCAGGCAGAGGACGTGCTCTTCGGGGAGAACGGTGCGGCGAACGCCGCTTCTGCCGGCACTGTCTTCCTTCTCTGCACAACGATGGCGCCGAGCGCCACGATCTCGATTGCCGAAAGACTGGAAGCGGCCGGCATGCTGGTCGTCGATGCGCCGGTTTCCGGCGGGCATCTAAAGGCGCTTTCCGGCGAGATGACGGTGATGGGCTCCGGTTCCGAGGCAGCCTTCGCCAAGGCGCAGGCCGCGCTCGATGCGGTTTCAGCCAAAGTTTTTCGCCTGGGAGACCGGCCCGGTCCCGGCTCGCAGGTGAAGATGATCAACCAGCTTCTCGCCGGCGTGCACATTGCCGCGACCGCCGAGGCGATGACGCTGGCCGCCAAGACCGGCATCGACCTGCAGACGCTTTACGACGTGCTGCGCGTGTCTGCCGGCTCTTCCTGGATGTTCGAGAACCGTGGAGAGCATATCGTCCAAGGTGATTATACGCCCCGTTCGGCGGTTAACATCTTCGTCAAGGATCTTGGGATCGTCACATCGGAGGCCGGCCGCAGTGGGGCGGTCACGCCGCTCGCCGCGACCGCGCTCGGCCTGTTCAAGGAAGCCTCCGAAGCGGGCCTCGGGCTGGAAGACGACGCGGCTGTGGCCAAGGTTCTGGCCAAGAAGAGCGGTGCCGTCCTGCCCGGCATGGAAGGTCAGACCTGATGGCGACTGTCCTCGGCTGCATCGCGGACGATTTTACCGGCGCGACCGATCTCGCGGCGCTGCTTTCGCGCAGCGGCGTGCCGGTTTCGCTGCGGATCGGCGTGCCGGCCGAGGATGACATCGATACCGCCGCCTTCGAGGTCATTGCGCTGAAGATCAGGACGGTTCCGGCGAAGGATGCCGTCGATCAGGCCCGTGCCGCATTCCAATGGCTGAAGAAGGCCGGCGCGACGCGGTTTTTCTGGAAATACTGCTCCACCTTCGACAGCACGGCGGAGGGCAATATCGGCCCTGTGGCCGAGATGCTGATGGACGAGCTTGGCGCAAAGCAGACCATCTATTGCCCGGCTTTCCCGGAAAACGGCCGCAGCATCTTCATGGGGCATCTCTTCGTCGGCGAACAGCTTCTGTCGGAAAGCCCGATGAAGGATCATCCGTTGACGCCGATGCGCGACTCTAGCCTCGTGCGGCTGCTTCAACCGCAGGTCCAGCGCAAAGTCGGTCTCGCCAACCGTCTCGTCGTAGCGCAAGGGGGGGCGACTTTGAGGGCAAGGCTCGATGCTTTGGCTTCCGAAGGTGTCGGGCACATGGTCACTGATGCCGTCTCCGACGATGACCTCAAGACAATTGCCGAAGCGTCTGCCGATATGCCGCTGACGACCGGCGGCAGCGCAATCGCCGGCCAGTTGGCACGATTTTATGTCGAGCAGGGGCTCACTTCTGCGCCTGCCGGGAAGCTTTCGGCTCAAGTGCCGGAAGGTGGCCAGGTCGTGTTCTCCGGCAGTTGCTCGGCCATGACCCGCAGGCAGGTCGCCTATTATGCCGGAAAGAATGCAAGCCTGCGGCTCGATCCCGTTGCGCTGGAGGACGGTGGTACCGGTGCCGCGCGAGAGTGGCTGCAACAGCAGGCCGCCAACCAGCCGAAGCTTATTTTTGCGACCGCCGAACCGGAAGAGGTCCGCAAGGCGCAGGAGACGCTTGGTCTCGAAAAGGCGAGCTATATCGTTGAGCAGGCATTGGCCGGTCTGGCCAAACAGGCTTTTCGGAATGGTGCGCGGCGTTTCGTGGTCGCCGGTGGAGAGACATCCGGTGCGATCACCCAGGCGCTCGGCATCACCCGGCTGGAAATCGGCCCGGAAATCGCCCCCGGCGTTCCATGGGTGTTTGCGGATGTCGAAGGCGAGCGGGTGGCGCTGGCGCTGAAATCCGGCAATTTTGGCTCCGAGACCTTTTTCGAGGATGCGTTCAAGCTGCTGGAGGCCGCATGAGCGAGGAAGCGCGGTTCAGGGAAGACATCTGCGTGATGGCGAAGTCGCTTTACGATCGCGGCCTGACGGCCGGGTCTTCGGGCAATATTTCGGCACGGCTTTCCGACGGACGGCTTCTGGTTACGCCGACGGGCAGTTCCTTCGGCCGGCTCGATCCGGCGCGGCTTTCCTGCTTTGAGGTGGATGGAAAACAAAGCGGCGGCGACAAGCCGACCAAGGAAATACCGTTGCATTCCGCCTTCTACGAAACCCGGCCGGGCAAGACGGGCGCTGTGGTTCACCTGCATTGCAGCCATTGTGTAGCGCTGTCGCTGCTGCCGGAGGTGGATGAAGATAACATGCTGCCGCCGCTGACTGCCTATTCGGTGATGAAGCTCGGCAAGGTGAAAATGCTTCCCTATTTCATGCCGGGCGATCCGGCGATGGGTGACGCAATCCGCGGGCTGGCCGGCAGGCGCAGTGCGGTGATGCTGGCAGCTCATGGTCCGGTCGTAGCCGGCAAGGATCTTGAAGCGGCGGTTTACGCTATCGAGGAGATGGAGGAGACCGCGAAGCTCGCCATGCTGACGCGTGGTGCCAATCCGTCCTTGCTCAGCAATGCGCAGATCGGCGATATCGTCCGAACCTATGATGTGGAGTGGGATTGAGATGACGCTGTTTTCCGCCAATCTCGGCTTTCTGTGGCAGGAACTGCCGCTTCCCGATGCGATCCGCGCCGCCAAGGCCGCTGGTTTCGATGCGGTCGAATGCCACTATCCTTATGACGTTCCGGTCGAGGCCGTTCGTGAGGCGCTAAAGGAAACCGGGTTCATCATGCTCGGTCTCAACACGACACGCGGCAATGTCGCGGCCGGCGATAACGGGCTTGCGGCTGTTCCCGGCCGCGAGGATGAAGCGCGCCGCGCAATCGAGCAGGCGATCGAATATGCGGCTGCGATCGGCACGCCGAATGTCCACGTCATGGCAGGCAAATCTTCCGGCGAAGTTGGCCGCGCGACCTTCGTAGCCAACCTCCAATACGCCTGCGAGCTTGCTGCAAAGGCCGATATCATCATCCTCATCGAGCCGCTGAACCATCGCGATGCACCGGGCTATTTCCTGCAGACATCGGAGCAGGCGCTGGAGATCATCGAGGCGATCGGCACGCCGAACATCAGACTTATGTTCGATTGCTACCATCTGCAGATCATGCAAGGTGACTTGACCCGCAGGTTGCAAGCGTATCTGAATTCGATCGGACATATCCAGATCGCGTCGGTACCGGACCGGCGGGAGCCGGATCACGGGGAGATCGATTACCGCTACATTCTCAATCTTCTGGAAGAGCTGGGCTACGACCGCCCCATTGGAGCCGAGTACCGGCCGGCCAGATCCACGGATGAAGGTTTGCAGTGGCTGCAGGATTTTAAGGAGAGGATGACGTCGCGCAAAGCGTGACGGATGCCGGGAATTCGAACGGAGAAACATCGGATCCGTGGCATCGAGACAAAACGAGATGATGCGGCGGAACTGGGAGGAGAAGCCGAAATGCATGTAATGATTCTGGGTGCGGCAGGCATGATCGGCCGCAAGCTGGTCGAACGGATTGCCCGCGAGCCGCAGGTGCTCGGCGGCGCGATCGACCGCCTGACGCTGGTCGACGCGTTCCAGCCGCCAGTGCCGGAGGCGTTGCAAAGCGTGTCCACGGCGCTGGTGATCGACCTCGCTCAGGCCGGCGTCGCCGACAAGCTGATCGAGACCCGCCCGGACATGATCTTCCATCTCGCCGCCATCGTCTCGGGCGAGGCGGAAGCGGATTTCGACAAGGGTTATTCCGTCAATCTCGATGGCACGCGAGCGCTGTTCGATGCGATCCGTCAGCAGGGCCTGAAATCGACCTATGTGCCGCGCGTCGTCTTCGCATCCTCCATCGCGGTCTTCGGCACGCCCTTCCCGGAGGTCATTCCGGATGAATTCTTCACGACGCCACTGACCAGCTACGGCACCCAGAAGGCGATCGCCGAACTGCTGCTGGCCGATTATTCCCGCCGCGGCATTTTCGACGGTATCGGCATTCGCCTGCCGACGATCTGCGTGCGTCCCGGCACGCCGAACAAGGCGGCCTCCGGCTTCTTCTCCAACATTCTCCGCGAGCCGCTGGTCGGCAAGGAAGCCGTGCTGCCGGTGAACGAGGACGTGCGGCACTGGTTTGCAAGCCCCCGTTCTGCGGTCGGTTTCTTCGTGCATGCGGCGACGATAGATACGGCGAAGATCGGGCCGCGCCGAAACCTCACCATGCCAGGCCTATCGGCTCTGGTCGGCGAAGAGATCGAGGCGTTGCGCCGTGTGGCCGGCGACAAGGCCGTGGCGCTGATAAAACGCGAGGCCGATCCGGTGATCGGACGCATCGTCGCCGGCTGGCCGACGCAGTTCGATGCCAGCCGCGCAGCCGGACTTGGCTTCAAGGCCGAGACGAATTTCGACCAGATCCTGCAGGTGCATATCGAGGATGAGCTCGGCGGGAGGATCGCATGAGCGGCGTTTCCAAGATCGCCATCGTTACCGGTGGCGGAACCGGCGTCGGCCGGGCAATCGCCAGGGCGCTTGGTGCCGCCGGTTATACGGTGGTCATTTCCGGTCGCCGCGCGGATGTGCTGGAAAAGGCGGCGGCTGAGCTCGGCAAGGAAACCGGCGCGGACTATCTCGCCGTAACTGCCGATGTCGGCGACCCGGTCTCGGTCCGGGGATTGTTCGACACGGTCTCGGAAAAATACGGACGGCTCGATCTGCTTGTCAACAATGCCGGCATCAACGTGCCCAATGTGCCGATCGAGGAACAGTCCTTCGAAGACTGGAACGCCATCGTCGCGGCCAATCTTACCGGTGCTTTTCTCTGCAGCCAGCAGGCATTCCGGCTAATGAAGGCGCAGACGCCGCAGGGTGGCCGCATTATCAACAACGGCTCGATCTCGGCCAGCACACCGCGGCCGAACACGGCACCTTATACGGCGACCAAGCATGCGATCACCGGGCTGACCAAATCGGCAGCGCTGGATGGGCGCAACTTCGACATCGCCTGCGGCCAGATCGATATCGGCAATGCCGCGAGCGACATGACTACGAAGATTTCGAAAGGCGTGCTGCAGGCCAACGGCACGCTCGCCGCCGAAGCGACGATCGATCCGGCGCATGTGGCCGATGCGGTCGTCTACATGGCAAGCCTGCCGCTCAATGCGAACGTTCTGACAATGACCGTGATGGCCACCAAGATGCCCTTTGTCGGGCGCGGATAACCGGCGGTTCGCTGCCGGCAGGAATAACGAAAATACAAAAGCATAGCAGGTCGTGCTTGGAATCTGGGAGGAGGGAATATGGCAGGCGTTCAATTCGCGGATGTTCGGAAGTCGTTCGGGGCGGTTCCGGTCATCAAGGGCGTGAACATTGATATTGCCGATGGGGAATTCGTCATCCTGGTCGGCCCTTCGGGCTGCGGCAAATCCACCCTTCTGCGCATGTTGGCGGGGCTTGAGAACATTTCCGGCGGCGAGATCAAGATCGGCGGGCGGGTGGTCAACACCCTGCCGCCGAAGGAACGCGACATCGCCATGGTGTTCCAGAACTATGCGCTCTATCCGCATATGACCGTGCAGCAGAACATGGCCTTCTCGCTGATGCTGAACAAGGCGCCGAAGGACGAGGCGGAGAAGCGGGTGAAATACGCCGCCGGCATTCTCGGTCTCGACAAGTTGCTCGACCGTTATCCTCGCCAGCTTTCCGGCGGCCAGCGCCAGCGCGTCGCCATGGGCCGCGCCATCGTCCGCGATCCGGAAGTATTTCTGTTCGATGAACCGCTGTCCAATCTCGATGCGAAGCTGCGCGTCGCCATGCGCGCCGAGATCAAGGAGCTGCATCAGCGGCTGAAGACGACGACGGTCTATGTCACGCACGACCAGATCGAGGCGATGACCATGGCCGACAAGATCGTCGTCATGCATGACGGCATCGTCGAGCAGATCGGCACGCCGCTGGAGCTTTACGACAAGCCGGCCAATCTTTTCGTCGGCGGTTTCATCGGCTCGCCTGCTATGAACATGATCAAGGGCAAGCTCGATGCCAACGATCCGACGCGCTTCCTGACCGCCGATGGCACGGCTCTGCCGGTCGCCAATTCGCCGGCCGCCGCCAAGGGCCGTGACCTCGTTTACGGCCTGCGCCCCGAATATATCTCGCTCGATGCCAATGGTCTGCCCGGTGAAATCGTCGTGCTGGAGCCGACCGGCTACGAGACGCATCTGACGTTGAGGCTCGGCGGCAGCGATCTCACCTGTGTCTTCCGCGAGCGCATCACCGCGCGGCCGGGCGAAATGCTGCGCGTCGCGATCGACGCCTCGCATGTTCACCTCTTCGATGCCGAAAGCGGGCAGAGGCTGACAGACTGACGCTGTCCGGCGGAGGTGCGGGAGAGGAGGAGTCTCCCCGCTCATCTGCCGGTCGGCACGCATTCCGTTTTACGGATGCTAAGGCCGCGTTCGCCCAGCGGGAGGTGAATGCCGGAGAGTTCGCTCCCGCTTTTCAAAGAGGAGGAATATCATGACGATCAAGAGACGTGACTTTCTGGCTGCATCGGCAACCGTGGCGGGCGTTGCCGGCCTCGGCATTCGCCCCTCGTTTGCCCAGGCCGAGCCGGCCTACAAGCCGGAGGCCGGCGCCAGCTTGCGCCTGCTGCGCTGGACGCCGTTCGTGAAGGGTGACGAAGACGCCTGGCTCGCCAATACCAAGAAGTTCACCGATGCGACCGGCGTTCAGGTCCGCGTCGACAAGGAAAGCTGGGAAGATATCCGCCCCAAGGCAGCGGTTGCGGCAAACGTCGGCTCCGGCCCGGACCTCGTCATGTGCTGGTTCGACGATGCGCACCAGTATCCGGACAAGCTGACCGATCTCACCGAACTCGCCAATTATCTCGGCGGCAAATATGGTGGCTGGTATGACGGCGTGAAGGGTTATGCCTCGCGCGGCGACAAGTTCATTGCCATGCCGCTGGCGGCGATCGGCAACGCCGTCGTCTATCGCGACAGCCACATGAAGGCTGCCGGCTTCAGCGAATTCCCGAAGGATACGGCAGGCTTCCTCGAGCTTTGCAAGGCGATGAAGGCCAAGGGCACCCCCGCCGGCTTCCCGCACGGCAAGGCCGTCGGCGACGGCAACAACTATGCCCATTGGCTGCTCTGGAGCCACGGCGCCAAGATGGTCGACGAAAGCGGCAAGGTGACGATCAACAGCCCGGAAACGCTGGCTTCGATCAACTATGCCAAGCAGCTTTACGCCACCTTCATTCCGGGCACGGAAAGCTGGCAGGACATCAACAACAACCGCGCCTTCCTGGCCGGCCAGGTGTCGCTGATCGCCAACGGCGTTTCGGTCTATTATGCCGCGAAGGCGGACCCGAAGCTCGCCGAAATCGCCAAGGATATCCGCTCGACCAATTTCCCGATCGGCCCGGTCGGCAAGAGCGTCGAGCTGCACCAGACGAGCTCGCTGCTGCTTTTCAAGCATACGAAATATCCGGAAGCGGCGAAGGCCTACATCAAGTTCATGATGGAAGCCGACCAGATGAATGCCTGGATCCAGGGCTCCAGCGCCTATTGCTGCCAGCCGCTCAAGGAGTTCGCCAAGAACCTGATCTGGACCGCCGACCCGATCCACGCGCCTTATGCCCGCGCTTCGGAAACGCTCCGCCCGAACGGCTATGCCGGCCCGCTGGGTTACGCCTCGGCATCCACCATGGCCGACTACGTGCTGGTCGACATGTATGCCGCAGCCGTCACCGGCCAGCTTTCACCGGAAGACGCGATGAAGGAAGCCGAGCGCCGGGCGAACCGGTATTACCGGGTTTAGTTCCTGCGCCTCAAGGATGAGGGGCAATCATATCTGATGTTTGCCCCTCATCTGCCTGCCGGCACCTTCTCCCCGTTCTGACGGGGAGAAGGGCATATGCCGCGCCGGCTACCCTCGGCCTCGACGCCGAGCATCGCAAGTTCCCTCTCCCCGCGCGCGGGGAGAGGTGGAGAGCAGCTTGCTGCTCTCTGGGTGAGGGGCAATCACGGTCCGCCACTTCCCAGAAAAGACAAACGGCAATCTGGAGATAAGCAATGTCGACGGTGCAATCCGGGGAAACGCGCAGGCCTTCGCTGCTGCAGAACAACAACGTGCTCGGCTTCCTGTTCATGCTGCCGGCGGCGGTGTTTCTGATCTGCTTCCTTACCTATCCGCTGGGGCTCGGCGTCTGGCTCGGTTTTACCGACACGCGCATCGGCCGCGACGGGGTGTTCATCGGGCTGGAAAACTACCAGTACCTGATGGAGGACAAGGTCTTCTGGCTGTCGGTCTTCAATACCGTGCTCTACACGTCCGTCGCCTCGGTGCTGAAATTCGCGCTCGGCCTCTGGCTGGCGCTGCTCCTGAACCAGCATTTGCCGTTCAAGAGCTTCTTCCGGGCGATCGTGCTGCTGCCCTGGGTCGTGCCGACCGTGCTCTCCGGCCTTGCCTTCTGGTGGATCTACGACGCACAGTTTTCGATCGTTTCGTGGTCGCTGATGCAGATGGGCCTGATCAGCAGCCCGATCAATTTCCTGGGCGATCCGACCAATGCGCGCATCTCGGTGATACTGGCCAATGTCTGGCGCGGCATTCCCTTCGTGGCGATCTCGCTGCTGGCCGGCCTGCAGACCATTCCGGCTTCGCTGCAGGAAGCCGCCTCGCTTGACGGCGCCACCAGCTGGCAGCGCTTCCGGCATGTGACGCTGCCGATGTTGACGCCAATCATCGCCGTCGTCATGACCTTCTCGGTATTGTTCACCTTCACTGATTTCCAGCTCATCTACGTGCTGACCAAGGGCGGCCCGGTCAATGCCACGCATCTGATGGCGACCCTGTCCTTCCAGCGCGGCATTCCCGGCGGGCAGCTCGGCGAGGGCGCGGCGATCGCCGTTGCCATGGTGCCCTTCCTGCTCGGCGCGATCATGTTCAGCTTCTTCGGCCTGCAACGCCGCAAATGGCAGCAGGGCGGTCAGGACTAGAGCATTTCGGCTTCACCGAAACGCTCTCGATTCTTTTGTTTTACGCAATTCCGGACGCAAAACCGCGATGCACTTTTGCTGGAATTGCTTGGGAGAACCACAATGTCGACCAATACAAACGCCGCCAACGAAGTCCTGACCGACAATGCCGAGGGCATGAGCTATCTGAACCGCCTGCCGCGGCGGGTGGTAATGGTCTATCTGCCGATGGCGGTCTTCGTCTTCGTGCTGCTCTTCCCGTTCTACTGGATGGCGATCACCTCGGTTAAGCCGAACGACCAGCTGACCGACTACAAGAACTACAGCCCCTTCTGGGTGGTCGGGCCGACGCTGCAGCACATCAAATATCTGTTTCTGGAAACATCCTATCCGGGCTGGCTATGGAACACGATGCTGGTGGCGGTCTGCTCCACCTCCCTGTCGCTGTTCGCCTCGGTCTTCGGCGCTTATGCGATCGAGCGGGTGCGTTTCACCGGCTCGCGGTCGATAGGCCTCGTCATTTTCCTGGCCTATCTCGTGCCGCCGTCGATCCTGTTCATTCCGCTCGCCTTCATCGTTTTCAAGCTCGGAATGTATGACTCGCTGCTGGCCTTGATCTTTACCTATCCGACCTTCCTCATTCCCTTCTGCACTTGGCTGCTGATGGGTTATTTCCGCTCGATCCCGTTCGAGCTGGAGGAAAGCGCGCTGGTTGATGGCGCAAACCGTTGTCAGATTCTGACGAAGATCATCCTGCCTTTGGCGGTGCCGGGCCTGATTTCGGCCGGGATTTTCGCCTTCACGCTCTCATGGAACGAGTTCATCTACGCGCTGACCTTCATCCAGTCGTCGGAAAACAAGACGATTCCGGTCGGCGTGCTGACGGAACTGGTGCGCGGCGACGTGTTCGAATGGGGATCGCTGATGGCCGGCGCGCTGTTCGGCTCACTGCCGGTGGTGATCCTGTATTCGTTCTTCGTGGATTATTACGTGTCGTCGATGACCGGTGCGGTGAAGGAGTAGGTTTGCGTTCTTCGCAGGCAGCGTTGGCCCCTAACCCGCTCGCGGGGAGAGGGGACGTGCCCCGCTTGATCGTTGAGGTTCTGGAAAGCGGTGCGGCTTGCTTCCTTCTCCCCGTCAGAACGGGGAGAAGGTCCCGGCAGGGGGATGAGGGGCAAGTTCTAGGCGATTTGGAAATCAAACCGCCTTGGCCAGTTCCTGAAGGTGCCCGGCAATCACACCCGGCACCTCAAGCGGCGTGAAATGCCGCACGCCTTCCATGATGAACAGTTCGGCGCCGGGAATATTATCAGCCATGTAACGCGCCATCTCCGGCGGCGTCGCATAATCCTCGGTGCCGACCGCGACACGGCAGGGAAACCTGAAGCCAGGCAGAGCCGCGCGGATATCCGCATTGCCGAGCATGGCGCAGGTCGCGGCATAGGCCGGCAGTTCGTTCTTCAGGAAAACGCCGATCGCCTTTTCGACGACATCCGGATTGGCCTCACGGAAAGCATCGCTGAACCAGCGGGTTTTCTGGAAGCCGACGAGTGCGCCCATGCCTTCGGCAACCGCCTTGTCGGCGCGTTCCTTCCAGGCCTTTGGGGCATCTGCGCCATACCAGGAGGTCGTATCGAACAGGCCGAGTGCGGCAGCACGCTCCGGATACCGCGCCGCAAACGCGAGTGCCACGCAGCCACCCATCGAGGCGCCGGCGACGACGGCGGATGTCCAGCCGACATGGTCCATCAGATCGGCCATGTCATCGGCAAAAAGTTCGACGCTGTAGGGGCCGGCCGGCTTTCCCGATGCGCCGTGGCCGCGGCAATCGAAGATCAGCGCGTCTGCTGCGCCGTCCAACGCTTCCGCGGTCGGCTCCCAGAACGTCTTGTCCATGGCGAGCGAATGCACCAGCACGATGCGCTTGTCACCATTGCCTTTGATCAGCCGGTAGGAAATCGTAGTCCCATCACGGGTCGTGGCTAGGCTGCTCGACTGGTAGGCCATGGAATTCTCCTCGCTAGGCATTCTACGTCATATTGTATGACAATCGTATATGCAAAAGAATGCCGGCTGACAACAGGCGATCGGGAGGTGGCGATGCCGATCAAATTATCCGGCCGCAGAAAGCGGCGGGCTTTCGTTTTCCTCGGCAAGCTGGCGGGCGACCGTGGCAAGCTGCCGCCTCAGCCATTTGTGCGCAGGCAGGTCCGTATGCACATCGCTCCACACTGCGGTGGCGCAAACAGTCATGTTCGACACCGGCACGGGACAAAAATAGAAGCGCGACGGATCGAAGATCGGCGCCATCTTTTCGAACACCAGTACGACGAGGTCGGAGCGCGAGACGATCGCGGGCGCGGCGAGAAACTGGTGGACGGTGGTCACAACGCGGCGCTTCAGACCGGCCTGGGCCAGAAACCGGTCAGCGCGGCTGACATCGCTCATGCCCGGCTTCACGGAAAGCTGATCGGTTGCGAGGAATTCGTCCAGCGTAATCGGTTTGCCCGCCAGCGGGTGGCCCCGCCGCATCATGCAGACATAGGTATCCTCAAACAGCGGCATGTTCTTGAAGCGACGCGGCAGGTTGGGGATAATGCCGACGGCGAGGTCGATCTCGCTATTGTCCAGCTGGGTCGGCAGTTCCTCGTTCGGCCGCGACTGGATCTGCAGGCTGACGCGCGGCGCAATACGGGTAATGTGCTCGATCAGCAGCGGCAGCAAGACGACCGAGGCATGGTCGGAAACCGCCAGGCTGAACGTCCAGTCCGGATCGCCTGGTTCGAAAGCTGTGGGCTCCAATGCCTCCTCGATCTGCCGCATCGCCGCCTGGATCGGTCCCGCTATCTCCAGGGCCCGCGGCGTCGGGCGCATGCCGTCGGCAGTGCGCAGGAAAAGCCTGTCGTTCAGAAGCAGGCGCAGCCGGTTCAGCGCGTTCGACAGCGCCGGCTGCGACATGCCAAGCCGTTCGGCAGCGCGGCTGACGCTGCCGTCGACCATCATGGCGTCGAAGACGACCAGGAGCTTGAGATCGATATTAGCCAAATTCATTGGCATGATAATACTCTTTGCTTTTTGAATTTGCCAAGCGATATCGAGGCGGTTCAACATTGTCGTACAAAAATACAATACTACACAAGTACCTGTGAGCAAAAACGCCAGGCGCGGTGCATGCGTATTCGAGTGTTTCTCTCGACCGCTACAGTTGCTGGCGGCAAGGTTTGCCGGGTGATAGGTCGACTATGAGGGAGAGAGGGCGCTGCGGCGTCCCAGGGACGAATATGCCTCGCCGGCCGCGAGGCGGTGGAGGAAGTATATGATTTTCGAACAGGCCATGGCGGCGTTGACGGTCATTTTTGACCCCATGCGCTTCCTGATCATCATGCTGGGTTGCGTACTCGGCCTTTTTATCGGGGTCATTCCCGGCATCGGCGGTCTGGCGGGCATGGCCCTGCTTCTGCCGTTCACCTACACGATGGACGCCTATACGGCGCTCGCCTTCCTGATCGGCATGTGGGCGGTGACGCCGACGGCCGACACCATTCCCTCGATCCTGATCGGGGTGCCGGGGGCTGCCGGTTCGGCGGCAACCGTCATGGACGGTTATCCGATGGCGCGGCGCGGCGAGGCCGGAAGGGCGCTCGGTGCATCCTATACAGCATCGCTGATCGGCGGCATTTTCGGCGCGCTGCTGCTCGCCGTCTCCATTCCGATCCTGCGTCCTTTCATGATGGCCTTCGGCACGCCGGAGCTTCTGGCTCTCTGCATTCTCGGCCTGACGCTCGTTGCAGCCGTCAGCCAGGGCAACATGATGAAGGGGCTCGTTGCGGCGTGTTTCGGTGTCGTCATCGCCTCGGTGGGTGACGAAGCGCAGACCGGCGAGCTTCGCTGGACCTTCGATTCGATCTATCTCTGGGAAGGCGTGCCGCTCGAAGCACTGGTTCTCGGCCTCTTCGCGGTGCCTGAATTGATCGAGCTCGGGGCTGCCCGCCAGGCGGTCGCCATGCACAAGAGCGAAAGCATCGTGCGCGACCAGTTCCGCGGCGTGAAGGATGCGATCCAGAACATTCGCCTCGTGCTGCAGAGCTCCTGGCTCGGCGCTATCCTCGGTTCGGTTCCGGGCCTCGGTGGCCCGGCGATCGACTGGATCGCCTACGGCTCGGCCGCGAAATCCGTCAAGGGCGGCACAGAGACCTTCGGCACCGGCGACGTGCGCGGCGTCATCGCCTGCGAGGCGGCCAACAATTCCCGCGAAGGCGGCGCGCTGATCCCGACGCTCGCCTTCGGTATTCCGGCCAGCGCCACCATGGCGATCCTGCTCGGCGCGTTCATGATGCACGGCATCCAGCCGGGTCCGAAACTGCTCACCGAACAGCTGGATATCACCTATACGATCGTCTGGAGCCTGATGATCGCCAACATTATCGGCGTTCTCATCTGCTTTGCCTTCGTATCGCAGCTTGCCAAGCTCGCCATGGTGCCGGCTGGCATCCTGGTGCCGACGGTACTCGCCATCGTCTTCATCGGCGCCTATTCGGCGACCCGCGATATCGGCGACATCATCGTGCTGCTGATCTTCTCGGTGATCGGCTGGGGCATGAAACGGTTCGGCTGGGCGCGTGCGCCGGTCCTGCTCGGCCTCGTGCTTGGCGGCCTTGTCGAACAGTATCTGTTCATTTCGACCAGCCGCTACGGCGCCACATGGCTGCAGCGCCCGGGCGTCATCTTCATCCTGCTGATCCCGGTCGTTTACTTTGCCTATACTGCCGTCCGTTTCTTCCTGAAGCGCCGCAATGCCGAGCCGGCTCTGGCCGCCGTCGGCGCTGCGGTCAGCGAACCGGTCGCACCGAAGGACATCGAGCCTGCCGGCCCGATTTCCGCCGTCGACCGTATCATGCTGCCCGGCATGTGGATCCTCGCGGCGCTGCTATTCATCACCGCACTTGCCACATCCACGGAATGGGCGCTCGCCGCCCGGCTGATGCCGCAGACGGTTTCCGCCGTCGGCCTCATCGTGGTGATCTGCTCGGGCATCGGCGTCTACATGCGCAAGCGTGCCGGCGAAACGATCGTCAAGCCGCGCAAGGCGCATATGGCCGACGTGCTGGAAGCTATGCCAGACCGCGAACTCTATCCGCGCATGGGCATCATGTTCGCCTGGGTATTGGGTGTGTTCGTCGGCTCGGAACTGATCGGCCTGCTCCCGACGCTCTTCATCTACATGGTCGCCTACATGCGTTTCGAGGGCAAACAGCCCTGGCTGCGCACGCTGGTCATCGCGATCTGCATCTGGGCATCGATGTTCATCCTGTTCGACAAGCTGCTCAACATGCCCTGGCCGCAATCCTATCTGGGCGATGCCTTCCCGGCATTGCGCACCATGGTGTCGGACATCATCTGACGATCAAGCCTCCAAAGGCAACCGAAGGCCGGAGCAGAAATGCTCCGGCCTTTTTCGTTGCAGGGGTCTATCTCAGCGGCAGGAACAGTTCCACCACGACTTCATGGACCGCCGAGTTCGGGAGGAAGGAAAAATGCCGCTGGCAATAGATCGGGAAGTCGCGGGCTTCCTCGCCGCTAGCCGGAAGCCAGTCGCGATAGAGATAGAGTGCAGCGGGCTCCAGATTGTGGGTATCGTGGACGACGCGCATGATGGCACAGCGCCCGCCCGGGATCATACCGGCCTTCATCACATCGTCGTCCTTGTCGATAGGCCGATCGGTTCCCACGCATAGATCCATGCTGTAATCGGCCGGGACTGCGGGTGTCCTCTCCGAACGGAAGATGTTGAAGGTGGGGTTCGTCTCGGGCGACAGGCCGGCGGCCTTGCGCCAGGCGATGAACCGCTCGATGGTCGTGCCGAGCGTTGTCCGGTCTCCCCGATGCTCAAGGATTGCCACCGGCGTCGGCGATACGTCCCTGATCATCACGTCGTCATTCGTATAGATAATCTGCATCAGCTTGCTCCTGGCGTTGTCGAAAGGCCCGAAGGCCACAAGCCACGGCGCCCAATCGGGCGATTTCCGAAACGATGACGGAGACTGGCCGAGCCGTTGCCGGAAAGCGCGGGCAAAGGCATCGGGCGCATCGTAACCGGCGTCCATCGCTATGTCGGTAACACTCCGGGCATCCCCGTCGGCCAGCCGGTATGAGGCGCGCTTCATGCGGGCGAGCTGGATATAGCGATGCACTGAGAGGCCGAAAGTTGCGGTGAACTGTCGGTGGAAATGATATTTCGAATAGGCTGCGATGCCGCTCAGCATGTCGAGATCCAGATCATCGTCCAGATGGCTGTCGATATGATCAAGCACCCGCTGCATTCGGGCATGATAGTGTTGAAGCGCCGCCTTCATCGATAATCCTTCCGTGGCGGCATCAACTAAACGCAGCGGGAAGCGGCACGCTCGACCGATCTTGCGGTTTTGCCGCGACCGGCAATTTTTGCTCGGCCGTGATTATGCGGCAGCCTTCTTGCGAGACCGGACCGCCTCGCCGAAAGCCTGGAAAAGCGTCCGGTTGATCGGGTTTACCTGCGGATCGTATTCCGCATGCCATTGCACGCCGAGCGCAAAACCTTGCGCCTCCTTGAAGCGGATCGCCTCGATCGTGCCGTCCTCGGCGACGCCTTCGGCAATGATACGCTCGCCGAGCTGAAGAACGCCCTGGCCATGCAGCGAGTTGACCCGGATCGTTTCCTTGCCGAGCAGTTTCGCAAACGTGCCGCCGGGCATAAGCTGCACATCATGGCGATCGGCGAAGATAACGGCGGGATCGGGATGAATCTCGCCGGTTTCCAGCCGCGGCATGCGGTGATTGATGCGGCCGGGCAGATCACGGATTTCCGGATGCAGCGAGCCGCCGGCTGCGACGTTCATTTCCTGAAAGCCGCGACAGATGCCGAAGACCGGAATGCCGCGCGCCACGCAGGCATCGATCAGCGGCAGGGCGACCGCATCGCGGTTTTCGTCATAGGGCTCGTGTGCGACATGCGGCTCGGTCTTGAAATTGCGCGGATGCACATTGGCACGGGCGCCGGTCAGCAGGATGCCATCGACGATCGAAAGAAGCGTGCCGATATCGGTAATCTTCGGGTTGCCGGCAAACATCAGCGGCAGGGCGTCGGTCAGCTCGGCGATCGCCTGGAGATTGCTTTCGCCTACGAGCTGCGCGGCAAAGCGGTTCTCGACGGTATAGGAATTCCCGATCACACCGATCACGGGCTTGGTCATGTTCTGCGTCCACATTCCGGCCGGCTTTTGGCTTCAAAGCGCGCGCCAATCTCAACTATCCGTTCCAAAACTCATTTGCGCACCGTGCCGACCCGCGCGAGAACCTCCTGCGGGATGCCGTAGCGCTTGATTATATCGCGATTGTTGCGCATGCCGCACATTTCGCGCTGGATAAAGAAAGCCCAGACCGCATCGGCGGCATCGAACAGCAGGTTCTCATGCTTCTCCGGGCTGTCGCAGGCCCCGTCCCAGGCGTTAAGTGCGGCAAGTGCCGCCTCCACCTTCACGCCCTGTCGCCCAAGTGCGGCCGCGCGTTCGGCCTGCATCTCGTATTCGAGCACATTGAAGCCGGAATTGACGAGGCCGGGATTGGAAAGTGACTGCGGAGGGCGGACGCTCATGGGGAATAAACCTACGTTTGTCCCAATGTAATCAATTGTTGCGACGCGTCAAAGGGGATTGGCGGCCGACCGTCTCATTACCGTGCTGCGGCGCCCTTTGCCTTGCCGGGTTTCGGTGCCGGCGGCGGATCGCTCTCTTCGGTCGTTACCCCGCGTGCCGGCGCGCCAAGCCGTTCGGAAAGGTGATGTGCTGCCGCCAGCAGGGCTTCCAGCGTGGGCTTCTTGCGGGTGCCGGATAGCTGCTTGTCGGAGCCGAGCACGGTCATCGTCGCGACGATGCGGCCGCTGTAGTCGAAGATCGGTGCGGCGATCGCCGCAAAGCTCGAATTGATGCTGTTGATGGTCATCGCATAACCCTGCCGGCGCACGGTTTCGATGATCTTCTGGATATCCTTCACCGTGGTGACGCGCGGTGCGAGCGAAGCGGCCTCTTCCGACGAATCCCGCTTGTTGGCGTTGATCTCGTCCTGCCGCACCGCGGCGGTCTCGTTCTCTTCCAGATAGGAGAGGAAGACCTGGCCGGTTGCGGAGGTAAGCAGCGGCAGCACGTAACCGAGGCGGACGGCCAGCGAGCCCTGCCTTTCGCCATCCACCTTGGAAACGATGCCCGGGCCGCGATCGCCCCAGAGCGAGAGATAGGTGGCAAAACCGGTAGTGCGTTGGAGCGTGGTCAGTTCCTCGCGCGCCAGTTCCACCACGTCGAGCTGCCGGATGGCGGAAAGGCCGAGCTGAATGGCAAAGCGGCCAAGCCCGTAATGGCCGGTCACCGGGTCCTGGAACGCCATGCCTTCCTTGACGAAACTGACGAGATAAAGATGTGCCTTGGAGGGCGGCATGCCGGCAGCCGCTGCAATATCGCGCAGCGGCAGGGGGCCGTTTGCCGCTTCCATGGCGCGGATGACCTGGAAGCCGACCTCGATCGATTGAATGCGGCGCTGGGTCCACTCTTCCGGCGCTTTTGTCCTATCTGCGGCCTTATCTGCTGGCATGCTAAATCCCCTGTGTTCCCAGATGATTATCTTTATATTAGTGGCAGGTCGAGCCTGCTTTATGCGTAGTTTTCCACAGATCGGAATGCTGTTGCGAGGTCATCTGCGTCGAGCTTCCGTGCCTGGTTGACCATGAACGGGCTTTTCGTGCATTTTGCCGCAAGCTCCTCGATTGCGGCATCGTCCACGACCGGTAGTCCGAGATCGACGAGACGGCGCGGCATGCCGATTTCGTCGCAAAAGGAAAACAGTTCTTTCAACTCGTCTGCGGATCGACCTTCGGCGACGGCCTGTACCAGCGTGCCATAGGCCGCGTGCTCGCCATGCAGCGATTGCTTGCGGACCGGTTCGATCGCGCCGAGCTCCGTTGCAACCGCATGGGCGATCGACAGGCCGGTATTCTCGAAGGCAACGGCACTCAGCCATAACACGGCTTCGATGACGGCCTCGAAATCCGCCGTCACCTCGCCGGTGCCGGCAACCCGCATGGCGCCCGGTCCGTGCTCCAGCAACATACGATAACAGATTTCGCCCAGCATGACGCCGGTCTTCAGCGGCCGTGTGCCCTGTTTCGAGAGCCCGGTACCCTTCCACGCCCCTTCAGTCTCGAATTTTGCGGTCAGCGCGTCGCCGATGCCGCCGCGCAGGAAGCGGGCGGGAGCTTTGGCGATGATTGCCGTATCGACGATCACGAAGGCCGGGTTTGCGTCCATCTGTTCGACGCCGATCATCGTATGTTGGTCGTCATAGATGACGATGCCGCGCGTCGAAGGGGCATCCGTAGAAGCAACGGTCGGCACGCTTATGAAGGGCAGGCCGGCGCGGCGTGCGACGCCCTTGGCGGTATCGAGCGTGCGTCCGCCGCCGATGCCGACCACGACCTCGCCGCCGATACGGCGCACGTCTTCCGCCAGCCGGTCCATTTCCTTATGGGTGACGTCGGCATCGAAAGGAATGACCGTCGGGACAATGTCTTGCCGATGAAGCGCTTCAGCCAGGTCCGCTTCGATATGTGGCAGCACCAGCGCATCGCAGATCGCCACGACCGAACGGCCGAGCGTCGCTGCCTTCTCACCAAGCTGGGCAAGGGCACCGGGGCCTTGGATATAAAAGGCCGGCGCCCGGAAAATACGCGTCATCAACTCCCCCCAGAAATGCTGTCGCGACGAATGCTATACAACATTATCAAAGAAAAGGGAGGCTGGCCAAAGTCGAATTGATGGAAATCATCGCGGTTTCGAGCAGGCGGAAAGTTAAACCAGATCTGCAAGATAGGTATTTTCCGCGCGGGACTTGGCGTAAGGCGCCATGTCGATATCCGCGATGATCAATGCCTCTCCGGCAGCGGGAGCCTCGGCAATCAGCTTGCCATCAGGCGCTGCGATGCGCGACAGGCCGGCATAGGCGAAGAGATCGTCGGCGCCGGCATGGTTGATATAGGCAACGAAGACCTGATTCTCGAAGGCGCGCACTTGGATCATATGATTGGCGATGAACTCGCCCGACCAGCCGGCCGGCAGCGCCGTCGGCACGACGACGAGGTCGGCGCCGCCTTTCGCCAATTGGCGCACGTTTTCCGGAAACTCCACGTCATAGCAGATCAGGAACCCGATCCGCATGCCGCCAAGCGTCACCAGAACCTGACGACGATCCTCCTGGCGGAACCATTTGCGCTCATAGGGACCGTAGAGATTGCATTTGCGATAGACGGCGGTCTGGCCCTTGCCGTCCGTGAAAAAAGCGCTGTTGAAGGTGGCTTCATGGGTTTCTTCGGCAAAGCCCGCGACGATCGCGATACCGTGCTTTGCGGCGATCTCCGAAAGCCGGTCGGTCACCGGGCCATGGGCGGGTGTGGCGAGACCGGGGAACTTGTCCGCCGCGCCATAACCGGTGAGCGCCAGTTCAGGCGCGATCAGCAGTGCCGCGCCCTGAGCAGCGGCCTTCTGGGCCGCAGTCTCGATCTTCGCGAGGTTCGCGTCAACATCGCCGACGATGGACTGCATCTGGTAACCGGCAACTTTCATCACTTGTCCTCCGCCATCGCACCGAGCAGTTTCGGCAGGTCGCCGAACCTTGCCACCAGGCCGAAGATGACCGCTGCGACCAGCAGGAACAGCACGGTTACCGCAGCCATGGTCGGCGTATAGCCGTAGCGCAGCGCGTTGAAAATCTTGATCGGCAGGGTTTCCATGGTGAAGCCGACCGTCATGTAGGCAACGATATATTCGTTGAGCGACAGGACGAAGGCGAAGGCATAACCCGAGACGAGATAGGGCAGGATCAGCGGCAGCACGACGGTGCGGAAGATCGTCCGGTCGTCAGCGCCCATCGTCGCGGCCGCTTCCACCAGCGAGCGGTCGATCGCCGAAAAGCCGAGCGACAGGGTGACCAGCGGCAGGGTGACGAAGAAGATGCCGTGGCTGATGACGGCGGTCCAGGCCTGGCCGTAAAAGCCGGTCGTTGCCCAGAAAGTCAGTAGTCCGAGCGCGGTGATGACCGGCGGCAGCGTAAACGGCGCGACGCCCAAAAGCTGGAAGATGTTCGCCCACGGCGCGACCCGCCGCCAGAGAAACCAGGCGAGCGGCAGGGCGATCAGCAGCGCCAGAAGCGCCGAGGTTGCGGCAAGCGTCAGCGAGGCGAGCAGGGCATTGCGCCATTCAGGATCGGTGAAGATCTGTCCGTACCACGAGAGCGAAAAGCCCTGCGGCGGGAAAGTCAGTGTCTGTCTCTGGTTGACCGAAACGCCGGCGACGACGATCAGCGGCAAAGCCAGGAACAGGCCGACGGCGAAGAAGAAGATGCGGCGCAAAGCGATCATTTCGCCTCCTTCTGCCGGCCGGCATAAAGCGAGAGGCCGACCAGCGCCAGCGACACCAGCACGAGGAACACGGCCATGGCGGCAGCGAAGGGCATGTTAGACTGGTAAATCGCCTGATCGGTGATCAGCACCGACAGCGTCCAGTGCTGCGGCCGGCCGAGTAGCTGCGGCAACAGGTAGGAGCCGAGTGCGAAGATGAAGACCATGATCAGCGTCGCGAGAATGGTGTTGCGAAGCGCCGGCACGACGACCGTGAAGAAGGCCTTGACCGGCGATGCCCCGAGCGTGCGCGCCGCTTCCGTAAGCGTCGGGTCGAGGCGGACGAGGGCGGGGTATAGGACCAGAACCGTGTAGGGAAAGGCCTGATAGGTCATGGCGGTCATGACCGCGCCAAAACTTGGGGTCAGCGCCTGCGCCTGGGTCATCAGCCCCATCCAGACGAAGAGATTGGTGATGCCGGCGGTGCGCGAGAACAGCGTCGACCAGGCAAAACCGATCATCACTTCCGAGAGCGACAGGACGGAAAGCAGCGCCACCAGCCAGACGATCTGCACGCTGCGTTTCGAGCGCGACAGCAGATAGGTGAAGGGTATGCCGATCGCCACGCAGGCGATGGCGACCGCGATCGCGAGGAACAGCGAAAACCCAAGCACGCCGCCGAAAAAGGCGGTCAGGAAGCGCGCGTAATTGTCGAAGACGAAGGCCGGCGTGTAGAAGCCGCCTTGCTGGCGCTGGAAGAAGGATACGGCGATCATCGTGGCGAAAGGCACCACGAAGAACACGATCAGCATGCCCGCCGGAAAGAAGAGCGGTCCGTAATCGGCAAGTCGCTGCGGCGGTTCGCGTCTCATTTCGCAAGCACCACGCTGGTGGCGGGATCGAGCCGGATGCCGACCTGCTGGCCGACGGAAACTTCGGGCCTTGCGCGCGGGGAGGATACGGCGATCACCTGGCTGCCACCTGCCTCCACGAAAGTCTCGATCGCACCGCCGAGATCGCGGATGAAGGTGACGGTGGCGGAGATCGCGCCATTGCCGGGGGCGGTGACCTGCACGTCTTCGGGGCGAACCGAAAGCATACCCTTGGACGTACCCGTCGGCAGCGAGATACCCTCCACGGTCTGGCCGAGCACAATGGCGCGGCCGGCACTGTCAGCCTCGACGGGGATAAGGTTGGTCTGACCGATGAAGTCGGCCACAAAACTGTCCGCCGGGCGACGGTAGATATCGACCGGCGCGGCGGCCTGGCGGATCTCGCCCTTGTTCATGACGACGACCGTATCGGCCATGGTCATCGCCTCGCGCTGGTCGTGGGTCACGACGATCGTGGTGATGCCTAGCCGCTGCTGCAGCTGGCGCAGTTCCACCTGCATGGCCTCGCGCAGTTTCGCATCGAGCGCCGAAAGCGGCTCATCGAGCAGGAAAAGTTTCGGCGAAATCGCCAGCGCGCGGGCAATCGCCACGCGCTGCCGCTGGCCGCCGGAAAGCTTGTTGACGGAACGGTCCGCAAAACCCGGCAGATGGATCATGCCGAGAAGTTCCTCGACTCGACTTTTCTGCACGTCCTTCGCCACGCCGCGAATGCGGAGCGAATAGGCGATATTCTCGCCGACCGTCAGATGCGGGAAAAGCGCCAGCGACTGGAAGACCATGCCGAGATCGCGCTTGTGTGTCGGCACCTGCGTAATGTCGGAACCACCGAGTTCGATCTTGCCACCGGTCGGCAGGTCGAGGCCGGCAATCATCCGCATCAGCGTGGTCTTGCCGCAGCCGGAAGGGCCGAGCAGGCACACGAAAGTGCCGTCCGGCACCGACAGGCTGATGTCGTTGACGGCGGTGAATGTGCCGAACTGCTTCGTCACATGGTTGATGTTCAATCCGGACATTCGGTTCTCGTCAATTTGCTCGGCGAGCGGGTGTCGTCTGCTCCAGAGCAGACAGTTGAGAGCTACTTTCTATAGAAAGCGGGTATAATTCGATACCATTGCAGGTAGCCCAACAGGGCAAAGGCCGGCATCGTGATGAATATCGCCTCGGCTGGTGTCGCTAATCCCATATAGATCAGAACGAACAGGATCAGAGATGCAAACACGCCCAGCGGATAGGATAAGACCGAAAGCAGCAATTGGCCGACTGCGACCGGTATCCAGTCGTTTTCAAAGATGAACGCGGAGAGGAGGCTGCCAAGCACGACCAGCAGCACTCCTCCAAGATAGATGGCGACATTGAGTTTCATCGGTCTTTCCGCATCTCGATCAAGACCTTTCTGTCGCGCGACATTCGGGAAAGCAATCCCGCGTGTCTTATCTTACCCGGCGATCATCTCCGTCCACTTTTGGTTCAGGAAGTCGGACTTGGTCTGATAGAGATCGTAACGCGGAATGATCGGCTCGATATCCGAGGACACGGAGGCGAATTCCTTGTCGGACAGATCGAGCAGGCTGCGCTGCACCGTCGGCGAGGTGCCGACCTTGCGGGACAGGATCGCCTGGATCGCCGGCTGGCACATGTAGTTGATGAAGGTGTGGGCCTCCTCGGTCTTCTTCGAGGCGCGCGACAGGGCCCAGCAGCCCGAATCCTGAATGCCGCCTTCCTTCGGGAAGGTGGAGCGGACCGGGTTGCCGTCGGCGGCGGCAAGGCCGGTGACGTCGTGGTAATACTGGCCCATCGGGATTTCGCCCGACTTCAGCGCCTGTTCGAACTGCGCCTCATCGCGATACCAGAGGCGGACGTTCGGCTTCAGTTCGGCAAGCTTTTCGAGCGCCTTGATGATGCCTTCGTCCGTATCGAGCGCCTTGGTGCCGCCCATGAAGGTTTTGGCGGCGACTTCGAGCAGGAAGGAGTTGGAGACGAGCGCGAGCAGGCCGAGCTTGTCGGCCTTGTCCTTGGCCCACATGTCGGCCCAGGAAGTCGGCGCCGTCTTGAAGACGTCGGTGTTGGAAACCAGCGTGATGTACCAGGAAACGGCACCGATGCCGGCGACCTTGCCATCCGGATACTTGTTGACGAAACGCTCGATGAGGTTCTTCGAGTTGGGGATCTTCGCCATATCGAGCGGCGCCCAGAGATTGGTCGACTGGCCTTTCAGCATCGCGACCTGCGACATCATCGAGACGTCGGCCGGGGCGGCACCTGCCTTGGCGGCCTGTTCCAGCTGCACCAGCCAGGCTTCGCCGGTCGGCTCGGCGACGGATTCGACCGCGATGCCGGTCGCCTTGGTGAAATCGGCGAAGATGTTCTTGTCGAAGGAGGTCTTGAAGTAGCCGCCATAGACGCCGACCTTCAGGC
Source organism: Neorhizobium populisoli (assembly GCF_019430945.1). Classification (GTDB taxonomy): domain Bacteria; phylum Pseudomonadota; class Alphaproteobacteria; order Rhizobiales; family Rhizobiaceae; genus Neorhizobium; species Neorhizobium populisoli. Next base: position 314,636 of record NZ_JAHYCB010000004.1, read on the forward strand.
TCTTGTCCTGGGCGCGCAGCACGGAGGGCATGGCCAGCATTGAGGCGCCGGCGATGCCGCCGGCGAGGACGCCACGGCGACCAAGCTTGGTGTTGAAGATATCAGACATTCCGTCTCTCCTTTGTTTGCCCGGCCGGCTCGTTGACCGCGGGCGAGTTCCCACTCTTGTTGCTATTTTATGTCGGTTTCAGCCCTTAACGGAAGGGCTGAAGACCATCAGGCTGAGAATTTCGAACAGCATCTGCGCGCCGGCATGCGCGGTATTGGTGGTGGCGTCATATTGCGGTGCCACTTCGACGACGTCGCCGCCGATGATGTTGATGCCCTTCAGGCCGCGGATCAGGTCCAGCACTTCGCGCGTCGTCAGGCCGCCGATTTCAGGCGTGCCGGTGCCCGGCGCAAAACTCGGGTCGAGACTGTCGACGTCGAACGAGACATAGGTCGGGCCATCGCCGACGATCTGTTTCGCCTTCTCGATGATTGCCGGAATGCCCATGCCGGTCACTTCCTCGGCATGGATCACGGTCATGCCGGACTCGTAGGAGAACTCCCAGAGATATTCGGCAGCACCGCGAATGCCGATCTGGATCGTCCGGGTCGGGTCGAGCACGCCATCCAGCACCGCGTTGCGCATCGGGCCGCCGTGGTGGAACTTGGTCTCGTCGAAGAAGCCGCTCGTGTCGCAATGGGCGTCGATATGGATCAGACCGACCGGCGCCTTTTTGCCGACCGCCTTCAGGATCGGGTGGGTGATCGAATGGTCACCGCCGACCGATAGGGGAAGGACGCCCGCATCGACGACCTGGTTGATGCGCTTTTCGATGTCGTCATGGCTCATTTCCAGCCGGTAGCGGCTGCGGAACGGCACGTCGCCGATATCGGCCACGCGCAGCTCATGGGTCGGGGCGCATTCGAGAACGTGGTTGTAAGGCCCGATCCGTTCGATGGCGCGTAGCGCGCGGGGTCCGAAACGGGAGCCGGGGCGGTTGGTGACGCCGAGGTCCATCGGCATGCCGATCAGCGCCACCTCAAGGTCGCCGAAATCCGGGTTTTCTGAATCGACGCCGAGATAGGGCGCATCGAGCAGCGTCGGCAGGCCAGCATAGGGCGCGACGCGGGTGCCCGCCTTGTTGAAGATCTTTTCGCCGACCTTCTTGAACTTTTCGTCAAAAATCTTGCCGCCGGCGGAGTCCGAATATTTTGCCTGCAGTTCTGCAAGCCTCTTTTCGTCGAACGTCATGACTGCCTCACCTGTTTGCCGGCTGCAGAGCGCAGCCTAAATTTTGTCCCCGGCGGTTGGCCGCCTGTGTTTTGATCATTATCCGCCAAGACCGGCTGGAAAAGCAATTGAGATTGTTCTAGCGGTTGATGTGAGAAAAACTAACAATAAGGATCAACGATGGTCAGCCGTCTGCCGCCGCTCAACCCGTTGCGCGCCTTCGAGGCGACGGCCCGGCGCGGCTCGGTTTCGGAGGCCGCCCGCGAACTCAACGTCACACATGGCGCGGTCAGCCATCAGATCAAGGCGCTGGAAGCCTCGCTAAATGTGACGCTCTTCGAGCGCGGCGCCAAGCGGCTTAAACTGACTTCCGAAGGTGCGTTGCTGTTGCCCGCCGTCACCCAGGCTTTCGGCGAGATCGCGGCGGCGACGGCGCAGATGCGGCGTCCGGCGATGACGGGGGAGCTATCGATTACCTGCGTGCCGGCACTGCTCTCCTTCTGGATCGTGCCGCGGCTTAATTCCTTCACGGAACAGTTTCCGGAAGTGAGATTGAAGCTCGCCGCCTCCAACGATCCGGCGGTGCTTCATTCGGCGGATGTGGACGTCTCGATCCTTTACGGCGACGGCAACTGGCCGGATGCCTGGACGCGGTTGTGGAGCAATCTTGAGCTTTTCCCCGTGGCCAGCCCGACTTTGCTCAACAGCCGGCCGCTGCGCTCGATGCGCGATCTGGAGGATCACGTTCTGCTGCATGGCGATGCGGATGGGCGCGAGTGGAATATCTGGCTGGCGGCCGCCAACGCCATCGACCTGCCGCGCCGTCAGCAGCATTTCATGGGGGATGCGCGGTTTTCGACCGAAGCGGCACTGCATGGGCAGGGGATTGCGCTCGGCGACACGATTACAGCCAGCGCCCTGATCGCCAAGGGGGAACTGATCGTGCCGTTCGATTTGAGCGTGACGGCGAACGACGCCTTCTATGTCGCCTGCCGTCCGGCCATGCGCGCAACGCCGATCGTCCGGGTTTTCATCGACTGGATGTTTGCCTCCCTGGAAGCGGATCAGTTGGCGAAACCGCAGACTTCGGCGCGGACGTTGTTGAGGAACAGGCGGGCTGGAGGGTGAGGACGGTGCAGCGCACTCCCTTCTTCCCCCTTGCGGGGGCTCGAAGAGCGGGTTGAGACCCGTGGCTCAACCCCGGCAGTCAGCGGAGCTGACAGATGGGGGTGGTGCCACGAACCCGACGGTAGAATGTGCTGAACCACCCCCCTCTGTCGCCGCTGGCGACATCTCCCTCGCAAGGGGGGAGATCTGGAGGCCGCCGCGCCGCATGCCGTCCATATGCGATAGCTCTGCCATGTCGAGCGACGTCACTGCGCCAGCGCCACCAACCGCCCGCTCGTCGGCTGGCGAATAATATCCATCTGCACATCATAGATCCGCGCCAGCTCGTCCGTCGTCATCACCTCATCCGGCGTGCCATGCGCGATCAGCCGGCCGGAATGCAGCGCGACGATCTCGTCGCAGAAGCGCGCAGCCATGTTGATATCGTGCAGAACCGTAATCACGGTAATGCCCTTTTCCCGGCAAAGATCATGCGTCAGCGACAGCACTTCCAGCTGATGGCCGATATCAAGTGCCGAGATCGGCTCGTCGAGCAGCAGGCAGGTCGCATCCTGCGCCACCAGCATGGCAAGCCAGACACGCTGGCGTTCGCCGCCGGACAGGCTGTCCACCATGCGGTCGGCGAATTTGCCGATCGAGGTCAGTTCGATCGCTTCCTCGACTTTCGCTTTGTCGGTGGCGCTGAAGCGGCCGAGTGCGCCGTGCCAGGGGTAGCGGCCAAGCGCTACCAGTTCCTTGACCAGCATGCCAGGGGCGGCCGGCGTGCGCTGCGGCAAATAGGCGAGGCGGCGGGCGAAATCACGGGAACCCCAATCTTCAAGCTTTTTGCCTTCGAACGTGATCGTGCCGCCGCTCGCCGGTTGCTGCCGGCCGATCAGCTTCAGAAGCGTCGATTTGCCGGAACCGTTATGGCCAATCAGCGCGATGGATTTACCGGCGGTCAGATCAAGCGTAAGGGGATGCAGCAGAACGCGCCCCTCTATCGCGAAACTGACATCCCGTAGGGATAAAAAAACGTCGTTTTTGTCTGTGGCTGCGGTGCGGCCGTCGCGCGACGATAGAAGAATACTATCCATTCGGTCCTGATTTCGACTATGGAGGCTGGGTTCGAATATGGAGAATTTGGGTCATGTTTCGCCAATTTCGTTCCGGCGGTCAACCGCACCTTTCCAACGATTTGCAATGCAACACTGCTAAAAATTGAAATGATGGTCTGAATGCTTCGCCGTTTCTTCTCCTATTACCGGCCATATCGCGGGCTTTTTCTGCTGGATTTCGGGTGTGCCGTTTTGTCCGGCGTGCTCGAGCTCGCCTTCCCGATGGCGGTGAAACTGTTCATCGACCGACTGCTCTTGAGCCATGAATGGGTGCTGATTCTGGCAGCGTCCGTGGCGCTGCTGATAATCTATGTCATCAATACCGGCCTGATGGCGGTCGTCACCTATTGGGGCCATATGCTCGGGATCAATATCGAGACCGACATGCGCCGGGCGGCCTTCAGCCACCTGCAAAAACTCTCCTTCAGCTATTTCGACAACCAGAAGACCGGCCATATCGTCGGCCGCCTGACCAAGGATCTGGAAGAGATCGGCGAGGTGGCGCATCACGGGCCGGAAGACCTGTTCATTGCGCTGATGACCTTTGCCGGCGCGCTGGTGCTGATGTTCTCGGTCAATTGGCAGCTGGCGCTGATCACCGCGCTTGTCGTGCCGCTGACGGCCTGGGTCACCAGCCATTTTGGCGGCCGGATGACCAACAATTTCCGCAAGCTCTTCGGCCGGGTGGGTGATTTCAACACCCGTATCGAGGAAAATGTCGGCGGCATCCGCGTGGTGCAGGCCTTCGCCAATGAAAGCCATGAGCGGGCGCTGTTCGAAAAGGACAACCAGAATTATCGCCGCGTCAAGCTGGAAGCCTACAAGCTGATGGCCGCATCCAGCTCGCTGAGCTATATGAGCATGCGCCTGACGCAGATGATCGTCATGATCGCTGGCGCCTATTTCGTGCTCTCCGGCGAGCTGACCGCCGGCGGCTTCATCGGTTTCCTTCTGCTGGTCACCGTGTTCTTTCGTCCGGTCGAGAAGATCAACTCGGTCATCGAAACCTATCCGAAGGGCATTGCCGGTTTCCGGCGCTTTACCGAACTGATCGATACCGAGCCGGATATCGCCGATGCGCCGGACGCCGTCACCGTCGATCACCTGGAGGGTGAGATCGTCTACAAGGACGTCTCCTTCGGTTACGACCGGGACAAGCCGGTGCTGAAGGGCGTCAACCTGCATATCCGCGCCGGTGAAACGATCGCCTTTGTTGGGCCGTCCGGTGCGGGCAAGACGACGATCTGTTCGCTCCTGCCGCGTTTCTATGAGATCGGCTCCGGCAGTATATCGGTCGATGGCATCGATATCCGCCAGATGACCAAGATTTCGCTGCGCCAGCAGATCGGCATCGTGCAGCAGGACGTCTTCCTGTTCGGTGGCACGATCCGCGAAAACATCGCCTATGGCCGTCTCGGTGCGTCGGAGAAGGACATTGTCGAAGCCGCCCGCCGGGCGCGTCTCGAAGATATGTTGGCCGGCCTCCCAGATGGCCTCGATACGATGATCGGCGAGCGTGGCGTGAAACTCTCCGGTGGCCAGAAACAGCGCGTCGCGATCGCCCGCATGTTCCTGAAAAACCCGCCGATCCTGATCCTCGACGAAGCCACCTCGGCGCTGGACACGGAAACCGAACGCGCCATCCAGCGCTCGCTTGCCGAGCTGTCGCAGGGCCGCACCACGCTCGTCATCGCTCATCGCCTCGCCACCATCCAGGGCGCCGACCGCATCGTCGTCATCGACGGCTCCGGCATCGTCGAACAGGGCACGCATCAGGAACTCGTCGCCCGCCGCGGCGCCTATAACAGGCTGCATTCCGCGCAGGTGGGGATGATGTGATGGGGGCCTCATGATACGGTCCGGCGACTGATTCATTTCGCCGGACCGCATGGAAACCTCCCTCTACCAGCCCGTCAAAACCTTTCTCGAAAGCTTCGGCTACGAAGTGAAAGGCGAGGTGGGTGGCTGCGACATGGTCGGGCTGATGGATACCGAGCCGCCGGTTGTGGTTGTCTGCGAGCTGAAACTTTCCTTCAATCTCGAGCTCATCCTGCAGGCGGTCGATCGGGGCAATGCGTCCGACGAGGTCTGGATCGCCGCCCGCGTCTCCGCCAAGGGCAGGGGGCGCGAGGCGGATCGGCGGTATCGCGATCTCTGCCGGAGGTTGGGGATCGGCATGCTCGGCGTCTCGGATCAAGGCGAGGTTTCGGTTCTGGTCAGCTCCGTCTCGCCGATGCCGCGCACTAATCCGAAACGGCGGACACGGCTGATCAAGGAGCATCGCAAGCGGCGCGGAGACCCGGCGGTTGGCGGCAGTACGAAAATTCCGGTAATGACGGCTTACCGACAACAGGCGCTGGCATGTGCTGCGCTGCTCGTAGACGGACCTTTAAGGCCGCGTGACCTTAAGACTGCGGGGCCGAATGCAGGTGCCATTCTGCTTGCCAATTATTATGGTTGGTTCGAGCGGGTGGAGAAGGGTGTTTATGCGCTGACCGATCCGGGTCGGCGGGCGCTGCAGCGCTGGCCGCAGGAGCGAGTTTCGGAAAGCCCGACCGATGCCGTCTCGACTTCTTAAAATGACAAACCGCCCGCCTTTCGGCGGACGGTCTGTTGGTTGGCACTCTGTCAGCTGAGTGTTAACCCGATTACGGCTGCGTACCCGTGCCACCAGCCGGCGGCGTTGCCGGGGCCGGGGTGGCCGGGGCGGGGGTTGCCGGAGCGGCCGGCGCATTATTGGTAACCGGCGGGTTGGTAGACGACGTGGTCTGCGGGTCGGTGGACGAACCACCCATCTGCGACCAGACGAAAGCGCCGACGAGGATGACGGCGATTACAGCTACCCAGCCGACCCACGAAGAGCTGCCCGAACGGGAAACCTGCGTGGTGTTGGTGACTTCCGGGTTACGGAACTCGTTCTGCCTGTCATTGGGATCAAAAGCCATTTCACTTCCTCCTTCTTCATGCCAGACGTGGCCTGCACACGGTCAGATAATGCCAAGAAGGAAGTTTGGTTCCCATTTTCGTGAACGGGTGTGTTGAGACGACACAGGCCTTTGCGATCAGCGCGCGAACTTTTTCGCGCCGGCCACGCAGGCAACGACCGCAAGCGTCGCCGCGAACATGCCGGCATTGACGGTTTCGCCGAGCAGTAGCGAAGCGAGCACCAGGCCCAAAAACGGCTGTAGCAGTTGCAGTTGCCCGACCCCGGCAATGCCGCCGAGCGCCAGCCCGCGATACCAGAAGATGAAGCCGATCAGCATGCTGAACAGCGAGACATAACCCAGTCCCAGCCAGGCGGCGTTCCCGCCTTCCGGAAATACCTGCGGCATGGTCACGAAGACGGCCGGCAGCATGATGGGCAGGGAAATGGCGAGCGCCCAGGAAATCACCTGCCAGCCGCCGAGCTTTCGCGAAAGCCGCGCCCCTTCCGCATAACCAAGGCCGCAGACGATAACGGCCGCCAGCATCAGCAGGTCGCCGACCAGCGAGGCCGTCTGTTCCTGAAACAGCGCGAAACCCGCAACGATGGCGCTGCCGAGGCAGGAGAACAGCCAGAAGACCGGCTTCGGCCGCTCGCCGCCGCGGATGACGCCGAAGATGGCGGTCGCCACCGGCAACAGGCCGATGAAGACGATGGAATGCGCCGAGGTGATATGTTTCAGGGCAAGTGCGGTAAACAGCGGAAATCCGATCACCACACCGAGCGAAACAACAACGAGCGGCACGACATCTTCCCGGGCCGGGCGCTTTTCCCGAAAGGCCAACAGCAGCAGGCAGGCGAGCAGACCGGCGATCGAGGCACGCGCGACCGTCAGGAACAGCGGATCGAACCCCGCCACCGCGACACGCGTGGCCGGCAGCGAGCCACTGAAGATCAGCACGCCCATCATCCCGCTCGCCCAGCCGCTTGTCGTATTGTTCATCGGTTCGGTCCTTCCATCGCCATTCTCCTGCGCGCGCCATCCTTGGACATCGGCTCTCCGACATTCCTTTGGGATCGGCCCCACATTTGTCTGCTATCGACGAATTGTCGTAGCGCTGCCAGAGACGATCCATTACAATTTCGAGAAACTGTAATGGAGAACGGAGCAGTACAGTGGATGTGATGCGTGATCGCGGTTTGGGGCGCACCGATGCGGTCATGGCGGAAATCCGCAGCCGCATTGCCGGCCGCGGACTGTTGCCAGGCGCCCGGCTGCCGTCCGTCCGCGCCTTCGCCAAGACCATGCAAGTTTCCGTTTCGACCGTGGTCGAGGCCTATGAACGGCTGGCGGCGGAGGGGTTGATCCGCGCCCGGCCGGGTTCTGGATTTTATGTGTCGAGCCCGCTTGCGCCGCTGTCGCTCTCCGATATCGGCCCGAAGCTCGATCGTGAGATCGATCCGCTCTGGGTATCGCGGCAAGCTTTGGAAGATACGGATTATCTGAAACCCGGCTGCGGTTGGCTGCCGCCGTCCTGGTTGCCGCAGGAGGCGATCCGGCGGGCATTGCGCAATCTGGCGCGCAGCGACGATCCGCTGCTGACCGACTACGGCACACCGCTCGGCTCCCTGCCGCTGCGCCAACTCCTGTCGCGGCGCATGGCAGGCCACGGCATTTCGGCAGCGCCGGAACAGATCATACTGACCGATTCCGGCACCTATGCGATTGACCTCATCTGCCGTTTCCTGCTTGAGCCGGGCGATACGGTATTGGTCGACGATCCCTGTTATTTCAATTTCCATGCGCTTCTGCGCGCCCACCGGGCCAATGTCGTCAGCGTGCCGATGACGCCGGCCGGGCCGGATGTCGAAGCCTTTGGCCGAATGCTGGAGGAGCATCGGCCGCGGCTCTACATCACCAATTCGGCGATCCACAATCCGACCGGCGCGGTGCTTTCCCCGGTCGTGGCCCATCGGTTGCTGAAACTGGCCGACAAGGCGGGGCTCATCATCGTCGAGGACGATATCTTTGCCGATCTCGAATACGAGCCGGCACCGCGGCTTGCCGCTTTCGACGGGCTCGACCGCGTTATCCATATCGGTAGCTTTTCAAAAACGCTGTCGGCTTCTGTGCGCTGCGGTTTCATTGCCGCCCGTCCGGACTGGATCGAGGGACTGGTCGACCTGAAGACCGCCACCCATTTCTCCTCCGGCAGGCTTCCGGCCGAGGTTGTCCTGTCTATCCTGACTGACGGCAGCTATCGCCGTTATCTCGATGAATTGCGGCTGCGGTTATCGAAGGCGATGAAACAGACGATCGCCAGCCTCGCACCGCTCGACATCACGCCCTGGCACATGCCTCAATCCGGCATGCTGCTGTGGTGCCGGCTGCCGGACGGGGTAGAGGCGGCGGAGGTGGCCCGCGCGTGTCTCGCCGACCATATCGTGCTCGCCCCCGGCAATGTCTTCAGCCAGGCGCCGGATGCGGGACGCTTCCTGCGGTTCAACGTGGCACAGTCGGGGGATGCGAGGGTTTTCGAGAGTTTGGGGAGGGCGTTGAGGAAGGCGGGGTGAGGGGTATTTTCTTCGCACTGAATAGGAGAAAATAGGTGGCTGTTCTGCCGTGTGATACCCCCCTCTGCCCTGCCGGGCATCTCCCCCACAGGTGGGGAGATTGGCTGGGCGCACCGGTTTACCCAAACAATGGACGTTGCGAGTGCCGCTTCTGTAAATGAGTATCCCGTGCATCACTTTTAGACGGTAAATGCCGCTGGAAGTTCGTGCCGCGAGTCAATCTCCCCACCTGTGGGGGAGATGCCCGGCAGGGCAGAGGGGGGTATAGCGGGGGATGTCGAAAGAGATTTCCCGAACAAAAACAAACAACCCACCCTCCAATCTTCCACGCCCCACCACTCGCACCTACAATCCCCCTGCTTCCGTCGCCGGAGTGTTTCGCGAGACGTTCGCGGGCAGGCGGAGGCCGGCGCTTTCATTGGAACCGTAACGTGCGGCAATGGTGGAAGAGGTGAAAGCCATGGAGCGCGCGTCTGAAAGGGCGGCACTCTTATCAAGCGTCCCCCTGGCCGCCAGGTCGGGTTCGGTTTGAGCCGTGCAAGCGCTAAGAGCAATCTTGCGTGCAGAGAAGGCGAGGCAATCACCTGTAGGGACCGGAAGTCCCGAAAGAACGCCGAAGGCCACGCGAATGCGGAGCCACCATTACTAAAACTGCTTGAGGTTCCGCATTCGTGTGGGCTCTCCGATATTTGACATCACCATGGCGGGAGACCGCGCGTGGGCGGATAGGTGTGACCTTCAGAGTGCCGGCCGGAAGTCGACAAAATCGGTTTCAGCGACGCCTAACGCTCATCAATTCCGCGCCATCGCCGCACCCGGCGCAACCCAGCGGTGCCATTGCTCCTCGGAACCTGAGAACACGTTCAGATCGATCTTCTCGTTGACGCCCTGCGACATGCCGGAGCCGGAATATTGCCAGAAGACCCACTTGCGGTTTGGATAGACCTTGGAGGGATGCTGGGCGACGGCGCGCAGCCAGAAGGGGTAGTCCTGGAACTGGCCCTGCAGATTGTCCTCGTAGAAATCCGGCGCGGTGTAGATGATCGGGCGCTGGCCGTAGTGGCGCTCCAGCTTGTCCATGAAGACCTGCATCTTTTCCAAGACCTTGGCGCGGGAAATGTTCTGCTTGCAGCTGGACTGGCCGTTCCATTCCACGTCGATGACCGGCGGCAGTGCGTCGGGGTCGCGCGGCACATTGCGGATGAACCAGTCGGCCTGTTCGCTGGCCACACGGCACCAGTAGAAAAAATGGTAGGCGCCGCGCTTGATGCCGGCGACCTTGGCGCGGTACCAGTTGGTCTTGAACATCGGGTCGAGATGATCGCCGCCATCCGTCGCCTTGATATAGGCGAAGTTGGCGCCCTGGGTGCGCAGCATCGGCCAGTCGATCTCGCCCTGCCAACGGGAAACGTCGACACCGTGGACTGGATAGTTGCGCGGCGTCACGCGGCCGAAATTGATCGGCTTGGCGTCGCGGAACCGGTGGCCGTAGATGCGCATGCGCTCGCCGCGGCGAAGGGTGGCGTCCGGCAGCATTGGCCGTTGCGGCATCATCGCGGCGATCGGCCGATCGGCCGGCAGCGGCATGCCGACGGTCGTCTGCTGCCGGAAAGCCTGCGGATCCGGCGCGTGGCCCGCCCAGGCAAGTGTTTCCACATGCTCTTCCGGCTGCTGCACCGCGGCGGGCGGCATCGTCATGGTCTGGGGCATCGACTGAGCCGCCATCTGCTGCGATGCGCCGACCCGCGAGGATTTGCCGACGGCGACGGACGGAACAGGCGTGACGGGTTGGACGACGGAGCCGGTCGTTTCCTGCGCATTGACGCCGGCGGCGAGATTTTCCGGACCGGAATTCGAGGCGCAACCGGCCAGAACGAGGCAGGTGGCGAGGAGATATGGCACAGCCGACAGACGCATTTTGAACCCGTACGCAAAACAACCGGAAACGGCAGAACACGCCGCTCAACATCCCTGGGTCGACACCCTTGAGGAATTGCTAACGGAAAATTACCAAGAAATGCTGAATGCAATCTTTACGTCGAGGAGTTGTCTCTAAATTAGTCGCGCGGCTTGACGGGCCTGGCCGGATTTCCGACGACGGTGGCGCCGGCGGGCACATCGCGGGTGACGACAGATCCCGCCCCGACGATCGCGCCGTCGCCGATCGTTACGCCACCGAGGATGATCGCACCGCCGCCGATCCAGACATCTTTGCCGATCGTCACCGGCCTTGCGATCTCCATACCTTGCGAGCGCAGGGCGGGATCGCGGTGATGATCGGCGCAATAGATGTGAACGCCGGGACCGAACATCGAACGTGCGCCGATCTTCACCGGGGCAGAGTCGAGAATGGTGCAGCCGGCATTCATATAGACTGCGTCGCCGAGGTGAAGATTCATGCCATAGGAGCAATGAAACGGCGCTTCCAGAAAAGCCGTCTCAGAGACCTCGAGAAACAGGGCTCGAAGTGCCGGCGCCATGGCACCGCGCTCGGCGGGCGGCATGGTGTTATGCGCATGGCAGGCAGCCCGGGCGAGGTCGCGCAAGGCATCGAGCTCCGGATCGAGGCAGCAATACCATTCGCCCGCCGCCATTTTTCCCCGCTCACTCACCATGCGCTATCCTCCCTGCAGAAAGGATTTTTCGCATGGTGCAGGAATATTGTCAGCCTGGATACTGGCAGACCGCCGGCTTGTCCTCACCGAAGTTCGCTATAGGACAGCTTGTATCCCGGCTCCGGCCATTCCAGCGCCATCAGCTGACCGGTGCCGGACATGGTCACATAAGCAGTCTTCATATCCGGCCCACCGAAAGCGATATTGGTGGTGAAGAAATCGCCAATCGGCACCTGCCGCAAAAGTTCGCCGGTCGGGCTGACGACCGAGATGCAATTGCCGACGATGGTGGCGATGCAGAGATTGCCGGCCGCATCGACAGCCATCGAGCCGAAACGGTGGTAATTGCCCATGTCGATGACCAGCCGGCCGCCATGCGGCGAGGGGAAGGGGCGCTTTTCCACCTTGCCCGGCGCGACGATATCGAAAGCCCATGCGCGGCCGGTTTCCGTCTCGGCGACGTAGACAGTTTTCCCGTCCGGCGACAGCGCCACACCGTTCGGCGTGATCATCGGATAGGCGATCTCGGTGATATAGGAACCGTCGGCCTTAGCGTAATAAAGCCCGCCATTCATGCGGTAGCGCGGATAGAGCTTGCCGAAATCGGTGAAATAGAAACCGCCATGCTCGTCGAAGACCAGATCATTCGGGCCGACCAGATGATGGTCGCCGCAGCGGTCGTAGAGGACTTCGGTCTTGCCGGTATCGGGATCGAGCCGCTGGAGGTAGCCGCCGGCATAACCTTCCGGCACGCCGGGTTTCATGCGGGTCAACTCGCCTTCCTGGAAAAACAGGAAGCCGCCGTTGTTGCAGACATAGAGCATGCCGTCCGGCCCGACCGCCAGCCCGTTCGGCCCGCCGCCAAGTTCTGCGACGACCTCGATCCGACCATCCGGCGTGACACGGCTCACCGCCTTGCGCTCGATCTCGACGACGAAGACCGAGCCGTCGGAACAGACGACCGGCCCTTCCGGAAAGCGCAATCCGGTCGCGACAATGCGGCGATTATCCATGAAATATTCCTCCCTCAAATCTCCCCGCAGCCGATATGCGCCCGACAATGGGAGGGCGCAATTGGATTCGGTGGGTTGGCATTCGAAATGGGAGAGGTGGCTTGCCTACAGCACGGTGCGGACGCGCCAGAGTTCGGGGAACAGCTCCACGTCCAGCATCTTCTTCAGATACTGTGTGCCGGACGTGCCGCCGGTACCGCGCTTGAAGCCGATCACCCGCTCCACGGTCGTGACGTGATTGAAGCGCCAACGGCGGAAATAGTCCTCGAAATCGACGAGCTTTTCGGCGAGTTCATAGAGTTCCCAATATTTTCCGGGCGCTTCGTAGACCGCCTTCCAGGCATCCAGAACCTTTGGGTTTTCACCGCGCATTTCCCGCCAGTCGGTGCGGGCGCCATCTTCGCCGATATCGAAACCACGGCGGGCGAGCAGCAGCAGCGCCTCGTCGTAAAGGCTAGGACGGGCAAGGATATCCTCGAGCATCGTAACGATTTCCGGCCGGTGCGAATGGGGTTTCAGCATGGCCGGGTTGCGGTTGCCGGCCAGGAATTCGATGGCACGGTACTGATAGGACTGGAAGCCGGAGGACTGGCCGAGCGAAGCGCGGAATTCCGTATATTCACTGGGAGTCATGGTTCGCAGCACGTCCCATGCATTGTTCAACTGTTCAAAAATGCGGGCGACGCGGGAGAGCATCTTGAAGGCCGGCTGCGGATCGTCGCGGCGAATGGCTTCGATGGCCGATCCGATCTCGTGGATCGCCAGCTTCATCCACAGTTCGGACGTTTGGTGCTGGATGATGAAGAGCAGTTCGTCATGCGCCTGAGAAATCGGGTTCTGCGCATCGAGAACGCGATCGAGCGACAGATAGTCCGCATAGGACATCTTCTCACGGAAGGACATTTCCGCACCGTCTTCGGCAGGATTGTAAGGCTTGGAAGTCATGCGCGCGGTTCTTCTCCCGGTTCGGTCCTCTTCTTTTGCCGGAGCCGGGCGGAAATATCCACCATGCCGGTTGGAAAATACGCGGCAGCCCCGCCCGACAAGAGGCGGAGTTTGCACGTTTCGAAAGATAACAAGCGTGCCGGCGATAGCGGCTTATGCCGTCAGTTCGTCCACCTTGCGGGTGAGGTCGGCAATATAGGCGGCGGTCGAAAGGTCTTCGCCTGTTGCATCGATGAGTATCTGGCTCGGCGTTTTCGACCGACCGAACTGATGCACATTCTCGTTCAGCCAGGTTTTGAGCGGCAGGTAATCCCCACTCTCCAGGCCGGCTTCCACCGCGCTCTCCTTCCGCGCCGCTGCGAAGAACTGCGAGGACATGATGTTGCCGATCGTATAGGTCGGGAACGATCCTACCATGCCCGACGACCAGTGCACGTCCTGCAGCACGCCGAGCGTATCGTTCGACACGTCGAGCCCGAGCGCGGCCTTCACTTTTTCCCGCCAGATTGCCGGCAGGTCGGCGACGCGGATCTCGCCTGCCATCAGGCCGGCCTCGATTTCCGAGCGCAGCATGATGTGCAGATCGTAGGTCAGCTCGTCCGCCTCGACGCGGATGAAGCCCGGGCGCGCGGCATTCACCGCCCGCCAGAAATCGTCGGGCGTCACGTCGGAAAGCTGGTCGGGGAAGGCGTTTTGCAGATCGGCGAAGTTCAACTCCCAGAAACGACGGGAGCGGCCGACGCGGTTTTCCCAGAGGCGGGATTGGGATTCGTGCGTGCCGAAGCTCGCACCGCCGACTGCATAGAGATTGACGAAATCGGTGGTGAAGACCGAGCGGCTGAAGGCCTCGGAGACGCCCTGTTCGTACATGCCGTGACCCGCCTCGTGCCAGACGGCGAAAAGCCCGCCCGGCAGCCAGGTTTCGCGGAAGCGGCCGGTGATGCGCACGTCGGAACGGGTGAAGGAAATCTCGAAGGGATGGACGGTGTCGTCGAGGCGGCCGCGGTTGAAATCGTAGCCGAAGCGCGAGGATACGAGGCTGGAGAAAGCCCGTTGCCTGTCGATCGGATAGGCGCGATCGAGGATTTCGGAGCGTACATTCGCTTCCCGGGCACGAGCGAGCAGCGGAAGCAGGGCGTCGCGCAATTCACCGTAAAGGCCGCGAAGCCGGCTCCAGGTCATGCCAGGCTCATAGGTGGCAACCAGCGCGTCATACGGGTGCTCGGCATAACCGATGGCGCCGGCGATCTCGCGCTGCATGTCCATGGTGCGTTCGAGCATCGGCGCGAAGGCGGCAAAATCGTTGGCGGCGCGCGCCTTGCTCCAGGCGGCCTGGGCGACGGTCTTCAGCTCGGCGGCCGCACCGACCAACTCGGCCGGGATGCGCGACAGCGTGCCGATCGACTGTGCGGCCTGTTCGACGGCAAGCACCCTGATATCGCTTGCCGGAACGCCGGCAAGCTCTGCGCGGGCGGTTTCGATCGCCTTCTGCATCGCGTCGCCGGTGGCAAGATCGCGGGCGAGGCTGACCAGCGTGGCGATCTGCTTGCCGCGCGCTTCCACGCCACCCGGCGGCATCATCACCCGCGAATCCCAGGTCAGCAGGTTCATGGCGCAGAGGATGTCGTTGACCTTGGCGATTTCGCGTTCGAAGGCTGCAAAACTCATGATGTCGGTGATCCCTGTCGAGGTGCGGCGGCGCTGTGCCGGGGCCGCATGGCTGATTGCAAATAATGAGGTTCTGAAAACTGTTCTCCCTGACCATAACGATTTCATCCGGGCCGATAGCTGTCAACCGCATTTCGCGTCGAACTAGCGCCTGCCGCTTGACCGAATGAGGGGCGGCAAGCTAGTCGTTATAGTCAAATAGAACAGATGGGATTTGGCAGCTTACATGGAGTTTTTCATCGACCGGGACCTGCCGGTGCCGATCAGGACGCAGCTTCAGGGGCTTATCGAATACGGCATTACCTGCGGGCAGCTGGCGCCCGGCGAGGCGCTGCCGTCCGTCCGCGAGCTTGCCGAAAAACTCGGCGTGGCGCCGATGACGGTAAGCCAGGTCTATGCCGACCTGAAGGCGGCAAGCCTGATCGATACCAAGCCCGGTGCGGGCACTTTCGTGAGCGACAGCCAGCAGGCGCGGCTTGCCGGTCGCGTCGATTCGATCGGGCTGCATCGGCATATTGATGACCTGATCGACGAAAGCCGCGCGCTCGGCATTCGCTCGGCCGATCTCGTCTCATTGGTCAGCGCCCGGGTTTTCTATCGCGATGCCGTCGGCCCGCGTCTGAGGATCGTCATGATCGGCTTGTTTCAGGATGCAACGGCGAGTTATGCGCGCTTCATTGCGGCGCGGCTTGGTCGGGACGTCACCGTTGAGCCGTTGACGATCGCGGCACTCGAACGCGATCCGAAGGCGAGGGCGCTTGCCAATTCGGCAGATCTCGCCATCACCATTGCCAACCGGCACCGGGATGTCACCGTACTGGTGCAAAATCCCAAGGTCGTGACGATCAGCTTCACGCCATCGGAAGAGACGCGCCGGGCGCTTGCCTCGCTGGATTCCCTAGCGCGCATTCTCGTCGTTTCCCGTTTTCCGGAGTTTCTGCCGATCATGAAAAGCGGCGTGCAGCGCTTTGCCCCTCATGTCGGCGAGATCGTCGCAGCCGCGCTCGAAACCCCTGGTCTTGACGGGATGATCGCGCATGCAACCGTGGTGATCTATGCGTCGGGCGCG
Source organism: Neorhizobium populisoli (assembly GCF_019430945.1). GTDB lineage: Bacteria > Pseudomonadota > Alphaproteobacteria > Rhizobiales > Rhizobiaceae > Neorhizobium > Neorhizobium populisoli. Next base: position 330,887 of record NZ_JAHYCB010000004.1, read on the forward strand.
GAGAGCGTATTGTCGGATGTGCCGGCAGGCCAGCAGGCGATCGAATACCGCCACGCGCCAGATACCGCCGATATCGAACGGGTGATCGTGCCGATCATCCGCGCCGCCGGGATTTCCCCGCCGCCGGCGGAAACGCTTGTTGAGAGACAATAAGGGACGGAAGCCAATATGAACGTGTCGAAATCTGACGTGCTGCGCACCATTGCGGGAGGCCTGAAATGAGCAATCCGATCCTGATCTGGGGCGCCGGCGCGATCGGCGGTTCGCTGGGGGCTGCCTTCATCCGCGCCGGTCACGAAGTGATCTTCGTCGATGCGGCGAAAGCGCATGTGGATGCAATCAACGAAAAAGGGCTGAAGATCGTCGGTCCGATCTTCGAGGATGTGGTGAGGGCGAAGGCGTATCTGCCGGAAGAGGTCGAAGGCATCTACGAGCGCACGCTCCTCTGCGTCAAAGCTCACCACACGGAAGAGGCGACCAGGGAACTGGTCAAGCATCTGGCGTCGGACGGTTATGTCGTTTCCGCCCAGAACGGTCTCAACGAACGGGTAATCGGCCGCATCGTCGGCGAAAACCGGGTGGTTGGCTGCTTCGTCAATTTCGGTGCCGATTATCTTGAGCCGGGCGTCGTCCAGCTGAGCGGCCGCGGCGCGGTGGTTCTCGGCGAACTCGACGGGCGATTCTCCGATCGCGCCGAAGAAATCTACAGCTACTTCAAGGATTTCGAGCCGAAGGCGCTGATCACCAGCAATATCTGGGGCTTCCTCTGGGGCAAGCTGATCTATGGTGCGCTGCTGTTCGGCACCGCTCTGACCAATGACAGCATTGCCGACGTGATGGAAAACCCAATGGCGCGGCCGGTGCTGCGCCAGATCGCGCTCGAGGTCGCGACCGTCGCGGCGCTCAATAACATCACCCCCGAAGCCTTCGACGGGTTCGATCCGGCAGCCTTCGGCCCGCTGGCGACAGAAGAGCAGACGGCCCAGTCCTTCGACGACATGGTGGTGCATAACCGCAAATCGGCGAAATCCCACACCGGCATCTGGCGCGATCTGGCGATCCGCAAGCGCAAGACGGAAGTCGATGCGCAGGTTCTGCCGGTGGTCGAGATCGGCAAGGAATCCCGTGTGCCGACGCCGCTCACCGCCCGGCTGATCACCATGATCCATGAGATCGAGGACGGCAAACGTCCGCTCGACATGGCCAATCTGGAAGAGCTTGCGAGGGTTTCCGCATGAACATTTCCTTCGACGGCAAGGTGGTGATCGTCACCGGCGCGGCGCACGGTTTCGGCCGGGCGATCGCGCAGGGTTTCGCAAGCCGCGGCGCGATCGTGCATGTCTGCGATGTCAACGCGGTCGGTCTTGAAGAGACGGTGAAGCTTTGCGGCGAGAACACTACCTCGCACATCGTTGATGTCGGCAGCCGTGCCGATGTGCAGGCGCTGGTGGCTGAGATCGGCGATGTCGATATCCTCGTCAACAATGCCGGCGGCGTGCGCGGCCAGACCGGCCGGCCGATCGAGGAGATTTCCGAAGAGGACTGGCGGACGATCTTCGACGTCAACCTGTCGGGGGCTTTCTTCATGGCGCAGGCCGTGGCGCCGGGCATGAAGAAGAATCGCGCGGGCCGCATCATCAATATTTCCAGCGGCGCAGGCCTTGGCATTTCGCTGACCGGCATCCAGGCCTATGCCAGCGCCAAGGCCGGGCAGATCGGCCTGACCCGCCAGCTGGCCCATGAGCTCGGGCCGTGGAACATCACGGTCAACAATGTCGCGCCCGGTTTCGTGCGATCCAACCCATCGACCGAAAAGCAGTGGGAGGCGATGGGCGAAGAGGGGCAGGCAAAGCTTCTGAACAACATCGCCCTGAAGCGGCTCGGTGCGCCGGGCGACATCGCCGCCATGGTGATGTTTTTCGCCTCCGATTTTGCCGGCTGGGTATCCGGCCAGGTGATCAGCGTGGACGGCGGCAAATGAGTGTCGAAAGCTATCTGGATGCGAACTATCCGGCGGCGCTGGAAGACCTGAAGGCTTTCTGCCGCATTCCGAGCGTCAGCACCGATCCGGCCTATGCGGACGGCATAAAAGCCGCAGCAAATTTCGTCGCGGATCGACTGCGCCGAGCCGGCTTTTCCAATGTCGAGCAGCTGACGACCGATGGCCATCCGGCTGTTTTCGGCGAGATCATCGGCGACCCGGCTTTGCCGACCTTTCTGGTCTATGGCCATTATGACGTGCAGCCGCCGGACCCGCTGGAAAAGTGGAAGACGCCGCCGTTCGAGCCGGACATTCGGGACGGCAGGCTTTATGCCCGCGGTGTTTCCGACGACAAGGGGCCGCTGCTGATCCCGATCCTCGTCGCCGAAGCTTTCATGCGCGAGGAAGGCCGGCTGCCGGTCAATCTCAAGGTGTTGATCGAGGGTGAGGAAGAAAGCGGCAGCCCGAGTTTCGAGCCGGTCTTGGAAAAACATCGCGACAAGCTGCGCTGCGATCTGGTGCTTTCCGCCGATGGCGCCATGTGGCGGCCGGACAAACCGTCCATCACCGTTGCCAGCCGCGGTCTTGCGGCGCTGGATGTGACGATCACCGGTGCGTCGAAAGACCTGCATTCCGGCCGTCACGGCGGCAGCGCGCCGAACCCGATTGCGGCACTTGCCACGCTGCTTGCTTCGATGCACGGGCCGGATGGCCGAGTGACAGTCGACGGTTTTCTCGACGGCACCAGCCCACCGGATCCGCTGATCATCTCGGCGATCGAGGCTTCGCAATTCGACAGTGCCGCCTATTATCGGGAAATCGGCGTCGAGGGAGGCGATCCGATCGATACCGGCCGGGAACTGCTGATCCGCCAATGGCTGGAACCGACGCTGGAATTCAACGGCATTTCCGGCGGTTACCAGGGGGCAGGCACCAAGACGGTCATTCCTAATACCGCGAGCGTCAAGATCACCTGCCGGCTGATTGCCGGGCAGAAGCCGGATCATGTAATCGCGTCGATCACCCGCCATCTGGAAACGCGCCTGCCGAATGGTTTCGTGTTGGAGGTCCATCGCCATGGGCCGGGCAGTGAGGCGGATTTCATCGATCCGGACCTGCCGGCGCTGGCCGTTTCCGAAGGCGTGCTCGGCGAGTTGCTGGGTCAGAAGCCGCTCAGGGTCGCTATGGGTGCGACGATCCCGATCGGCAGCGCATTCCGCAACCATCTCGGCTGCGCCTCGATCTTCTTCTCGTTCTCGACGGCCGACGAGGATTACCACGCGCCGAACGAGTTCTTCCGGCTTGATAATTTCAAGCTCGGCATGAAGGCCTGGACCATGCTGCTCCGACGCCTTGCGGCCATCTGAGCCTGTCATTTGCACCCGCCGCGGCCTCCGCGGCGGGTTTTTCAATGGAATTTCAGAACGCCTTGGCGAGAAGTCCAAGGCAAACAATGGGGACCAAGTCATGTTGCATAAAGTGCCGGCTTCTGCGGAAAATTGCGCCTGGGGTTATTTCGATCCGGAGCGCGCGCCTGTCATCACCATCGACAGCGGCGATACGGTTGTCATCGACAGTGTTTCCGGCCCGCCGGAAGTGCTGCCGAAGGGAGATTTCACCATCCTGCCGGAGCATCTGGATATCCACGAGAACTGCCGGCCGATCATGCAGGGCCATATCCTGACCGGCCCCGTCGCGGTGCGCGGCGCCAAACCCGGCCAGGTGCTGGAAGTCAAGATTCTCGATGTCGAGCTGCGTCAGGACTGGGGCTACAATGTCATCCGCCCGCTCGCCGGCACCCTGCCTTACGATTTCGAGACGTCGCGACTGCTGAACATCCCGCTCGACAAGGCAAACAACGTCGCGAAGCTCCCTTGGGGTTTGGACCTGCCGCTCGCGCCTTTCTTCGGCGTGATGGGCCTTGCCCCACCGCCGAACTGGGGCCGTATCACCTCGATCATGCCGCGTGCGCATGCCGGCAATATCGACAACAAGGAACTGGTCGCCGGTACGACGCTCTATCTGCCGATCTTCAATGAAGGCGCGTTGTTCTCCTGTGGCGATGGCCATGGCGCGCAGGGCGATGGCGAAGTCTGCATCACGGCGATCGAAACGGCGCTGCGCGGCACCTTCCAGCTCACCGTCCGCGACGATCTGGACTTCGTTTATCCACGCGCCGAAACGCCGACCCACTACATCACCATGGGCATGGACCCGGACCTCGACCAGTGCTCCGTCATGGCGCTGCGCGACATGATCGTGCTCTTGACCGAAAAGGGCGGCCTGTCACGCGAGGATGCCTATACGCTCTGCAGCCTGGCGGGCGATCTGCGCATTACGCAGACGGTGAATGGCTGCAAGGGCGTCCATATGATGATGGCGAAGAAGCTGGTGCATTTTTGAGCGAGAGCTTGGTCAGGGGCTGGGCCTTACCCCGATTCTCGTGACAGTTCTTCAAGCCATGCGCGCGCGCGAGCTTCGGTTCGCCCGGTGAATTTGGATGGGTGGACGATCGGATTTTAAGCAAGCGTTGGTGAGGTGGAAAGGCGTCCATATAGCCGAGTTGTAGCCGCAGCTTTTCGATGAGAGAACCAAGCTCCAGCAAGTCTTCAGCGTCCTGCGATGAAAGGCGCGATCTGAGCTGCTTATTAAGCGTGTTCAGAACGGCTTGGTTTTGATCTAGAAGCCCATATTTCCCGTGGGCACAACGCTCCAAAGCTTCGACGAGCTGGATCATATAATTGGCCTCCAATGCCTCCAGTCTTTTCTGCATGGACCGCTTCATCTGATATGTTTCCGCTTCACTACGCCGGGTCCGTTCTCGCATAACTTTAAAATGTGTTGGACACACTCATCATGATTTAAACAAAAAAGGGCCGGTATGACCGACCCTTTTCGCATTTCAGTTCGAAATCATCACGAACCGCGGGTCACGCCCTTGATGCTGATCACGCCGGTCGGGTTCGGCGTAAAACCCTTCAGGCTCTTCGAGAGCACGAACGGCCACGGCTGGTGGTAAAGGTAGATGATCGGCAGCTGGTCCTGCAGGATCGTCTGGGCTTCGTCGTAGAGCTTCTTGCGCGGTTCGAAGTCCGGCGTCACCTTGGCTGTGTTGAGCGCCTTATCGACGGCCTCGTTGCAGAAGGCGGCGTAGTTCAGTGAGCCCTTGCAGGTGACGAACTGGTGCAGGTTGCCGTCCGGGTCGTAACGGCCGGACCAGCCGGTCAGCACGGCATCGTAATTGCCGGACTGCGCCTGGCTCAGCATGGTGGTGAACTCGGTGGCGCGCAGCTTGATGTCGAAACCGGCTTCGCCCGCCATTGCCTGGATCATCTCGGCCACCTGCTGGCTGGTGGTCGAATTGGCGAAGAGCAGTTCGAAGGAAACCTTCTCCGCACCCGCTTCCTTGAGCAACGCCTTGGCCTTGGCGACATCACGTGTCGTCACCTTGAAGGCCGGGTTGTGATAGGGGCTGAGATCGGTAAACGGCTGTTGCGCCGGCTTGAACGTGCCCGACCCGATGACTTCGTTGATCGCGTTGCGGTCGATTGCCAGTTCCAGCGCCAGACGAACGCGCTTATCCTTGGCGAGTGGGGTAGAGGCGCGCGGATTGCTGCCGACATTGATCGTCATGCCCTGGTAACCGACGCTGGTGACCTGCGCGAGCTGCAGCTTGGCATCGCTTTTCACGGCCGGAATGTCGGAGGGGGCAAGCCGTTCCAGCATGTCGAGGCCACCGGAGCGCAGGTTGGCAAGGCGCACCGTCGTGTCCGGAATGATCATGAAGGTGAGCTTGTCGAAATGGTAGTCGGCCGCATTGCGGTAATCAGCGAACTTTTCCAGCTCGATCTTGTAGTTCTGCTGGCGCGAGACAAATTTGTAAGGGCCGGAGCAGGCGGGCGCGGTGACGGCCTTTTCGAAGCTTGCCGGCGACAGCATCATGCCGGCGCGGTTGGAAAGCTGCGGCAGAAGTGTCGGATCGGGCTGTTTCAGGCCGATCTTCACGGTCAGGCCGTCAACGACATCGACGCTTTTCACCGACAGAAGTTCGGACTTGCGCATGCTGTCCGGCAGGGTTGTAGCGCGGTCGAGATTGGCCTTCACGGCGGCAGCATCGATCGCCGCGCCGTCCTGGAATTTCAGGTTCGGAAACAGCGACAGCGTCAGCTCGGTCTTGTCGGCATTCCATGCCCATTTTTCGGCAAGCTCGGGCTTGGGTGCGAGATCGGCACCGACGGCGACAAGGCTGTCGCACATGGATTCGAACACGACTTCGCCAACGAACGTGCGCGAGCGGGCGGGGTCCAGCCCGTCGAGGTCGTCCTGAAGACCGATCTTCAACTCATCGGCGCTGGCGATGGAAGGCGCACCAGCGGCAAGCAGTGCGGCCGCGACAGCCGGAAGCAGCAGCGGTAATTTCATAAATTATTCTCCTCTGGGGTTTGAACGCCATCCAGGCCGGATGGGCTCCGGCATCAGGATATATGACCGTCAATCGAGAGCGACGCTGGCAAATGCGGCGTCTCGATTGTGGTCATAAGGCGGTCATAATCGTTATACGGTGATATAACAGACCATGCACCGCAGCATGTCAATAGGATCACAAGTCCGATGTGAGCGGACGTTGCGGCTTGATATTCATCAGGAATATAGCAGAAATCTCTAAATTACCTTGCCTTGAAATCGATCATTGAGCCGGCACTGCACGAGATTGTGCATTGCTGTTCTTGTATGCTAATACAATTCTTGAGCTGCCAAAGAGCAGCGCGGCAAAGCCGCCGATAAAAGAGGGACGTTTCATGACTTCACTGGTTGGCCGGCACATGGCCGGGATGATTTCTGCCGTTTTCGCTTCCATGGTTCTCGCCGCCCCGGTTTCCGCTGCTGATCTGCGCATCGGTTTGCGGGCGGATCCCGATGCGCTCGATCCGGCAACGGGCGGCTCCGTCGCCGGCCGCGTGATTTTCGCCGCACTTTGCGACAAGCTTGTCGATACGACGCCCGACGGTAAGTTCCAGCCGCAGCTTGCCACGTCCTGGGCTTGGTCGGCGGATAACCTGACGCTGACGCTGAAACTGCGTGACGGCGTTACCTTCCACGACGGCCAGAAGATGGATGCCGCCGCGGTCAAGACCAATCTGGAACGTTACCGCAGCGATCCCAATTCCCGCCGCAAGGCCGAGCTGAAGCCGGTTTCGAGCATCGAGGTCGTCGATCCGCTGACGGTGGCAATCAAGCTCAGCCAGGCTTATGCGCCTTTAGTCAGCGTGCTGGCCGATCGCGCCGGCATGATCATGTCGCCGGCAGCGCTTGCGGCCAACAGCGCCAATGTCGGCGCCAAGCCGGTCTGCGCCGGGCCGTTCCAGTTTGTCGAACGCGTCTCGCAGGATCACATCACGCTGAAGCGCTTAGACCAGTATTGGAACAAGCAGGCGATCAATGTCGATAACGTCATCTACCGGATGATCCCGGACGATACCGTGCGGTTGCTCAGCCTGCGCTCCGGCGATCTGGATCTGATCGAGCGGCTTTCGCCGAGTGATGTTGCCACGATCAAGGACGACAAGGGCGTCAAGGCGATCCAGGGGCCGTCGATCGCCTTCGACGTCATCTCGATCAACGTTGCCCATGGCGATCAGGCCAACAACCCGCTCGGCAGGAATGCCAAGGTGCGGCAGGCCTTCGAACTGTCTCTCGACCGTGCGGCAATCAGCCAGGTCGTTTACGAAGGCCTCTTCCCGCCGAGCAATCAGACCGAGCCGCAGGGAGCGCCTTTCTATGACCCGACGCATGCCCTGAAAGGCCGCGACGTTGCCAAGGCTAAGGCGCTGCTGGCCGAGGCGGGCGTAACGAACCCGTCCTTCACCTTCTCCGTCGCCAACAGCCCGACGCTGGGACAGGTCGGCCAGATGATCCAGGCGATGGCCGGCGAAGCGGGTTTCGACGTGAAGGTTCTGACGCTGGAATCGTCAACGCTTGCCGCCAATTCCAATGACGGCAAATACCAGGCCTCGATGGCGATCTGGAGCGGCCGGCCGGATCCGGACGGCAATATCAGCCCATGGGTTGCCTGCGATGGCTTCCTGAACTGGGGCAAATACTGCAATCCGGAACTGGACAAGCTGCTCTCACAGGCCCGCCAGATCACCGACGACAAGGAGCGGATGAAGCTCTATTCCCAGAGCCTCGGCTTGATCCTCAACGACATGCCGTTCATCCCGCTCTATCACTACAAGTCGATCTGGGCGGCGCGCAGCAATGTCGAGGGTTTCGTCCCCTATTCAGACGGCCTGATCCGCCTGCAGGGCGTCAAGAAGAGCTGACGGTCCTCATCCGTGGTCTTCCGGAAGGCGCGTGCCTTCCGTTCATTTTCCCCGTCACATCGAGGTTCGCCCATGCATGCTCTGCCTGCCCTTCGCACCGGAAGACCACGTTCGGAATTCGGTCATGTCAGCGCCGTGGACGAGCTGGAAATCCCGTTCGCCGTCATCGAAGGGGTGGAAGAAGGCCCCACCCTTCTGGTGACAGCCGGTGTGCACGGCTCGGAATACTGTTCGATCGAAGCCGCCGTGCAGCTGATGCAGACGAAGCCGGAGGACATCAAAGGCACGTTGATCGTCCTGCCGATCCTGAATGTCGAAGGTTTTCGCCGGCGCAACATCTATATCATGCCGCAGGACGGCAAGAACCTGAACCGCATGTTTCCCGGCAGGCCGGATGGCACGACCAGCGAAAAGCTGGCTCATTGGCTGGTGACGGATGTGTTTCCCAAGGCGGATGCCTATATCGATTGCCACGGTGGCGATCTGGACGAGGGGCTGGCACCTTTCACCATCTTCCCGGCGGGCTGCGAAAAGTCCAAGGCGCTGGCCGCCGCTTTTGGTATCAAGGTGGCGGTGGCTGCCGGCGGCGCGGGATATACGGTCGATGCAGCCCACAAGCTCGGCATTCCGAGCATTCTTCCGGAGGTCAGTGGCAATGGTCTTTGGGGCGAGGCGACCGTGCCGCAGATGACGGACGGTATCCGCCGTGTCATGCAGCATATAGGCATGTTGCCGGGTGAGGCTACGGTCACGCCGCTCGACGTTGTGACCATGTGGGTGCCAACCGCGCCGGTGACCGGCCTCTGGTATCCGAAAAAGGATCTCGGCGAACCGGTTACCGAGGGCGAATTGCTGGGGGAGATCAAGACAGTGTTCGGCGATGTGCTGACCAGCATCCATTCCGAAAAATCGGGCTTTATCCTCTATCGCCTGACCAGCCTTTCGGTGAACGAAAACGAAGCACTGCTCGGCGTCGGCACGCCGGCCTGACCGATGGCTAGGTAGCAACCCGTGACCGTTTGACTCGCTCCGCGTGCTTGCTTTGCAGGCCGCGGCATGCTGAACAGGTCGGCGTGAAAAACGCGCCGGCCTGCGGCGCTCAGGCGAAGGAATTTTATATGCTTTCGATCGAGACCGCGGTGCTAGACGATTTTCGCGACGAACTCATGCCGACCGGCTGCCTGCGGCTCGGCATTGTCGCGGCTCCCGCGCCTTCGGCTCTGTTCGCGGTCTTCGATACCGGCAGCCAGACCTATCGCGGCGTGACGGTCGATATCGGCGAAGCGCTGGCGATGCAGCTTGGCGCCGACCTCGAAATCGTCAACTTTCCGAATTCCGGCGCCTGCACCGAGGCGCTGGAAGCCGGTGCGATCGACGTCAGCTTCATGCCTGTCGATGCCGAGCGGCAGAAACGCGTCGCCTTCGGCCCCGCCTATTATATCCTCGAAAGCACCTATCTGGTCACCGGCGCTTCCGGCATCACCGCACTTTCGGAAGTGGACCGCGAGGACGTTCGCGTCGTCGGCATCGCCAACACGACCACTATTCGCAGCTCCATCCGTACCTTGACGAGAACCGTACCGCAGGCCGCCGAGACGATCGCCGAAGCCGTCGGGCGCCTGGTGGAGGGACAGGCCGAGGCTCTGGCACTTTCGCGCGATGCCTTCCGCACGCTCCTGCCGCAATTGCCGGGTGCCCGCGTGCTCGATGGCGGGTTCCAGCAGACGGGTATTGCGATCGCCGTCGGCAAGGAGCGTCCGGCAGCCCTCGCCTTCGTCAGCGATTTTCTCGAGCATGCCAAGCTTTCCGGTGTGGTGCGGCGAGCCATGGATGCCGCCGGTTTTGAGGATGAACCTGTCGCCCCGGCAGATCGCTGACAGCTCTGCGAAACCATAAGGCCTCCTCGCTTTCATAACGCCGATCGGCTATAGTCGAATCAATGCGTTACGACGTCTCCAAACTTTCCCTGCCAGATCTTTTCGCACCGGTCGCGACCGCGACGGCGGCACTGACGAGACTTGACGAGCGTATCGCCCGGTCACCGATCGGTGACGGCTGGGTTCAACGCGCCCATTTTGCCGATGCCTGCGCCTCGCTCTGGGTCGATGGCGAGCTGGTTCATCTCGAAGATTTAGTATTGCACGATGTCGGCATGGGCATTCGTGCGCCGTCCCACGAACTGACGATCGCACAGGACGTGCTGCGCAGCCGCCGCAGCATTTTCAGCCATCCGCCCGGTTGGGCATTGAGCGCCGATGGTCTGGCAAAGCTGCGGGGCAGGGGCATCGAAGAGCTGGCCAAATCGGCCGCCGCGACTTTCGCCGTAGAGGATGAGCCGTTCTCCGACGAGGCAGACGGGCTGGACGATCCGTTCGATTTGAATTTTGCCGAAATCGATGCCGTGCTTGCCCGCAGCGAAGCGCTGCTTTCCGATGCCCGTGAACGGACGCCATCGGGCGCACGCGAGCGGGATGCCTTCGTCTACGAGCCCGACTGGAACGAGGACGAGCGGCTTGCCGAATGGCGGGTGGCGCGCTCACAGGCGGAGGGATTGCCGGCGGTCTTGCGGGCCGCAGTGCTGCTCGATGCCTGGAACATGTTGCAGGTGCTGCAACATGCGCCCTGGCTCGGCCGGCTGCTGGCGGCTTCGCTGCTGCGGGAGGCAGGCGTCACGCCGGCGCATCTTGCTCCAGTCAATCTCGGACTAAAACAGATTTCCCGCGAACGCCGGGCAAGCCGCGATCGCGATACGCGACTGCTTGCCATCCTCGACGGTTTGACTGCCGGCGCGGAGGCCGGGCTCAAGGAGCACGACCGGCTTCTTCTGGCCCGCCAGCAGATGCAGCACCGGATTTCCGGGCGCCGCATCTCGTCGAAACTGCCGCAACTGATCGATCTCGTGCTTGCCAAGCCAATGGTTTCGGCGGGAATGATCGCGTCTGAACTTGGCGTTACACCGCAGGGGGCGTTGAAGATCGCCGGAGAGCTTAACCTCCGCGAACTGACCGGTCGCGACCGTTTTCGCGCTTGGGGTGTACTTTAGAGCCTTCCCGCTTGTCTCCGGATCGCGAAACGGACTGCCGCCTCCCTGGCAGGGCGGCAGGCAATTCCGTCGGCTAACGCACCAGGCACGGCCGCTTGTTATCGAACCGCCAGTCTTTGACGAGATACTGCATGGCAATCGCGTCGTCGCGGGCGCCGAGGCCGTGTTTCAGATAGAGCTGATGCGCCTCCTCGACGCGGTCCATATCCAGTTCGACACCGAGGCCCGGCTGTTCCGGCACGGCGATGTGGCCGTCTTCGATCTTCAGCGGTTCGCGGGTCAGCCGCTGGCCGTCCTGCCAGATCCAGTGCGTATCGAGCGCGGTGACGCGGCCGGGGGCGGCGGCGCCGACATGGGTGAACATCGCGAGCGACACGTCGAAATGGTTGTTGGAATGCGAACCCCAGGTCATGCCGAAATTCTGGCAGATCTGCGCGACGCGCACCGAACCCTGCATGGTCCAGAAATGCGGATCGGCAAGCGGAATATCGACCGATTGCAGCTGGATCGCATGCGAAAGCTGGCGCCAGTCGGTCGCCACCATATTGGTCGCGGTCGGAAGGCCGGTGGCGCGGCGGAACTCGGCCATGATCTCGCGGCCGGAATAACCCTGTTCGGCGCCGCACGGATCCTCCGCATAGGCCAGCACGTCGCCGCGGCCTTTGCACAGCCGGATCGCTTCTTCCAGCGACCATGCGCCGTTCGGATCGAGCGTCACGCGCGCTTCCGGAAAACGGCGGGCAATGGCGGTGACGGCCTCGATCTCCTCGTCACCGCGCAGAACGCCGCCCTTCAGCTTGAAGTCGCGAAAGCCGTAACGTTCGTGGGTTGCTTCTGCGAGCCTGACAACCGCTTCCGGCTTAAGAGCCTCCTCATCGCGCAGTCGCAGCCAGTCGTCAGTCTCTGCTTTGCCATCACGATATTGCAAATCCGTCTTGCGGCGGTCGCCGACATAAAAGAGATAACCGAGCATCTCCACCCGGTCGCGCTGTTGTCCATCGCCGAGCAGCGCCGCGACCGGCACGCCGAGATGTTTCCCCAGCAGATCGAGCAGCGCCGATTCCAGCGCCGTGACCACATGGATCGTCGTGCGCAGGTCGAAGGTTTGCAGCCCGCGGCCGCCGCTGTCGCGATCGCTGAAGGTCTTGCGTACCTTGTCGAGCAGGCCGTTATAGCTGCCGATCGTCTGGCCGATCAGCAGGGAGGCCGCGTCTTCGATCGTCTTGCGGATCGCCTCGCCGCCCGGCACTTCGCCGATGCCCGTATGGCCCGAATCGTCTTCAATGATTGCCAGGTTGCGGGTGAAGAACGGGCCATGCGCGCCGCTGAGGTTCAGAAGCATGCTGTCTTGCCCCGCCACCGGGATCGCCCGCACGGAAACGATGCGGGGCGTGAGGCGGGCGAGGTGGGGATTGGTGGCAAATGTCGGCGAATGCGGCTCGGTCAGCATCGGGTCCTGTACTCTTCTGATCGTTCGGCGCGGCATCCTCAACTCCTCCGCGCGGTAGCCAATCACTCCATGAACTGAACCCATTTGTCAATATCAGTAAAAATTAGTAAACGCTTGGGGCTATTGGAAAGCCCAAAGCGCGGCTATAGGATGTCTGGATGGATGAAATCAGTCACAAGCCGCGTTCTGTGAAAGACCTGTCGTCGCATGTGCTGACGCGGCTGGAAGCGATGCTCGACACGCCGGCCTGGCACGGCGGCGGGCGCCTGCCGCCGGAAGCGGAGCTTGCCCGCCAGTTCGGCGTTTCCCGCCCTGTGCTGCGTAAGGCGCTGGTGCGTATGCGCGAAGCCGGCCGAATCATTTCGCGGCGGGGCTCGGCCAATTTCGTGCAGCCGCGCGCCGATGTCGTGCCTTCGGCTGCGGATATTCAGGGTCTGTCGATCCAGACCGTCTACGACATGAAACGCTGCATGCGGTTTCGGCAGGTCGTGGAATGTGCGGCAGCCGAGGATGCGGCACGGCTTTGCGATCCCGATGCAATCCGCGGCATCGAGCAGGCCCATCAGCGCATGTTGACCCTGCCGCCGGGCGAAGGCGTCTTCGAAGCTGATTTCGCCTTTCACATGGCGGTCGCCGAGGCTGCCCGCAATCCGTATTTCACCTTCGCGCTCGGCACGATGCGCGAGCAGATCCGGTTGACGGTGGAATTCACCCGCAAACTGCAGGATCGGCCGTCAGACCAGGTAGCGCCCCGCGTGGTGGATGAACATTCCCGCGTGCTGGAGGCGATCAAGGCCGGCGATCCCGCGCAGGCGCGCGAGATCATGAATTTTCATATGAAGCAGAGCGTCATACGATTGCTCGGCGAGGAGAGCTGAGAACCGGTCAGGCCGTGGCCGGTTCTTCGATCGTCTGGATCGCATCATAGGCGGCAAGCACCGTTTCCATCTGGGCCGTGTGGCCGGCGATGAAGGCGTCGTCGTAGATCGTCTCGTCCGGATATTCGGTGATCAGCGTCAGCGGTACCGTGTGGCGGTCGTCGATCGAGATCAGGCAGGGGAAGCCGTTGATGACTCGGAAACCGGTTTCGCCGGCATGGGTTTCGAACAACGCAACTTGGCTGTTGTTGTAATCGACGAGGCCCGGAATGGCAGCGAGATGGCGCGTGACGCGGTCGATCAGCACTTCCGCCTGTTCCGTCCAACCGGCATGGTGGCGCATGACAAGGAAGAAGCCCTTTGGCACGGTCCACATGGCAAAGCCGCGCGGTACGTAACCGGACAGCGGGCGTGTCCATTCATGCGAGGGGTAACCATGCAGGTTGACGTGCAACTTGGCACCGCTCAGCTTCTCGGCTTCGACACGGATCGCCTTTTCATTCAGGTTTTCGCCCGAACGGTATTCGAGGTCGTCGCCGTAAGCCGTGTAGCGGGCGGCGTGGTGCATGTGCAGCGGATTGTCTTCGCGAAGGCGCCAGTGGATCTGGTAACCGTCCGGATTTTCCAGCGGCGAGATGACGAAATGACCGCCCGGTCGTGCTGCAAGGTTTTTCGCAGCGCGGATCGCGCCGACGATGCCGGTCGTTTCGTTCGGATGCTGACCGCCGCTGATGATCACCGGCCTGTCGCTTCCCTTGTGGTAACGCGCCTCGACGGCACGGCCGGAACGGGCGCGGGCTTCGAAGGGCACACCTTCGATCGAGGTGAGTTCGGTGCGCACCTGACCGGCGCTGATCGGTGACGTTGCGGTGTCGAGCGGCTGGGTTTCGGCAGCCTGTTCAGACGTGTTGAAGGCGCGGGTTTCGACGCGCGCGGAGATCTTTTCACCGAAGCGGATTTCCGGCACGATCTGACCGGGGCGAAGATGGCGGTCGCCGATCGGGCGGCCGGATTTCTTCTGGAAGACTTCCAGAAGCGAAAAGTAGAAATCCTCGTGCAGCGCTTCGCGCAGGCTGACGACTTCCTCGCCAACTGGCAGGCGGCGGTCTTCAGCCGGGACGGTGACGGCGATGTTCAGTTCTTCGAAGTACGGCTCCGTCGCGCCCCATTCATGCGTCGCGACGGCATTGGCCGCGGAGTGGAAGAGTACTTCGTAATCGGTTTCCAGCCGCTCGCCCGCGCCGCCGTCGATCGACAGCCAGCCGGTCGGGGAAAGCAGGGTTTCGCCGATGAAGTCAGTATGGACGCGGTTCGGAGCGAAAATCTTGTGGGTGCTTTCGGCGCCATCCTTGGTGGTGAGGGTGACGTCGTAGAAGAAGGCATCGTTCTTGCCAGCCTCGAAGGTCATCTTCACGTCGGCGGAAAGGCCGGCGAGCGGATAGGCTTCCAGCAGGAAACGGTTCTTCGGGCAGGCGGCATGCACCGGATAGACGACATGCACGGCCGAGAGATCGGAAAGCTGCATATCTTCCAGGAAGAAGTGCAGCAACGGTTTGTAAGCGCTGCGGAATTTCGCGGCGACACCCTTGGCAGCCAGAGCGGCTTCTGCGCTCTTTCGGCTTTTCTCGTCGTCGAAGGTCCAGGCCTCGACCTTTTTCGCTTCGCCTGCGGAAAAGCGTGCGACGAGGGTGTCGAGGGTACGGTCAAAATTGCTTTCGAAAATCAATGTCATGCGGATGTTCTGCCCATGGGGTCGAGACTGTCGCGAAGCCAGTCGCCGAGGAGGTTGAGGCCGAGGACGGTGAGGAGAATGGCAAGTCCGGGGAAGACGCTGACCCACCAGGCGGTCTGCAGGTAAGTGCGGCCTTCGGCCAGCATGCCGCCCCAGCTCGGAATGGTCGGATCGATGCCGAGGCCGAGGAAGGTGAGGCTGGATTCGAGCAGGATGTTGGTGGCGACGTTCAGCGTCATCAGCACGATGACCGGGCCGATCAGGTTCGGCAGCAGGTGCTGCACGATGATACGCCAGTCCTTCACGCCGATGGCGCGGGCCGAAAGGATGAATTCCCGCTCGCGCAGCGTCAGCACCGAGCCGCGCACCAGGCGGGCATATTGCACCCATTGCGAGACGATAAGCAGGACAATCGTATTGGTCAGCCCGCCACCGACGATGGCGATGAAGGTGATGGCCAGCAGGATGAAGGGCATGGCCAGCTGGATATCGGCAAAGCGCATCACCAGCATATCCCAGATGCCGCGGTAATAACCGGCAATCAGGCCCATCACGACGCCGACCGTGACGCCGCCGGCGACCGAAACGAAGCCGACCAGAAGCGAAATCTTGCCGCCGGCCATGACGCGGGCCAGCACATCGCGGCCGAGCGGATCGGTGCCGAAGATATAAGCCGAGTTGGCGAAAGGCGGTACAAGCCGCGACATGAGATTGATCTTCTCGGCACCGCCGGGAAAGATCACGCCGGAAAAGATAACGGCGATACCAATGACGCCGACGAGAAGGGCGCCAAGCACGAATTCGAGCTTGAAGAAATGGGAGGAAGCTGCGCGCGAGGCCATGATTATCCCTCCGTCCGAATGCGGGGATCGACGAGACCGTAGGCGATATCGACGAGAAGGTTGATGCCGATGATCATCAGCGACAGAACGGTGATGACGGCCTGCAGCACGGGATAATCACGCGCGCCGACCGCATCAAAGGCAAGCGTTCCCATTCCCGGCCAGTTGAAGACGCGCTCGACCACCACGATACCGCCCAGAAGTCCGCCGAATTGAAGGCCGAAATAGGTGATCAGCGGGATCGCGCAGTTTCGCAGCGCATGCTTGTAGAGCACGACATTTTCGCTGAGGCCCTTGGCGCGAGCGACCATGATATATTGCGAGCGCAACGTCTCCAGCATGGTGGTGCGGACGAGGCGGACATTGGTCGCCGTAAGGATGATGCCCATGGTGACGGCGGGCATGACGAAGCTCGCAAACCCATCCATGCCGCTCGGCGGCAGAAGCGGGATGGCGATGGCGAACAGCAGCACCAGCATGGTGGCCAGCCAGAAGTTCGGGAAGGAGAGGCCGACCAGCGACAGGATGCGGATCAGCTGATCGGCCCATTTGCCGCGGGAGGTGGCGGCCTTGATGCCGAGCGGAATAGAGATGACGATCGAGACGATGAGCGATGTGAAGGCGAGCGCCAGCGTCGCCGGCAGCGCCTTGCCGATCAGCAGCGAAACCGGCGTGCCACCCAGGAAGCTCTTGCCGAAGTCGAGGGTGAAGATACCCTTCAGGAAATTGAAATACTGGACGAGGAACGGCTCGTTCAAGCCAAGTCCTTCGCGGATTTTCACGAGATCGGCCTCGGTGATGCTGCCCGCACCCTGTGTCAGCATCAGCGCCGGGTCACCGGTGAGGCGGATCGCGAAGGCGACCGTCAGCGTCACGGCGATCACCACGAAAATCGCCTGCAACAGGCGTTTTATCAGGAAAGCGGCCAATTTCTCTCGTTCCTTTGTAATTGCGAGCGCCGCTCTCGGCGCAAGCGCTGAGCATAGCCCCTCACCCTAACCCTCTCCCCGCGCGCGGGGAGAGGGGACTGGAGGTCGCGGTTGTCGTCCTTCTTCCCGTCTTTACGGGGAGAAGGTGCCGGCAAGCGGATGAGGGGCTGGTCGCCACATGCGGCTCGCCCCTCAAGCGAAAGCCTTTAGGCTCAATCCACCGTGACGTCGGTGAACTTCAGGCGGCTGTCCGGCACCGGCGTGAAATTCTTCACGCGCTTGTTGATGCCGAAGATGGCGTTGAGGTTGTAGAGCGGCATTTCGAGCGCCCGGCCGGCAGCGTAATGCGCAATTTCCTGCAGCAGCTTTTCGCGCTCAGCGACATTGGTGACGGTGCGCTGCTTGGCAAGCATGTCATCCATCTTCGGGTCGCTATCGTACGGGTTCCACTTTTCCTTGGTCTTGTACATGGCGACCGCGGTGTTGTCGTAATCGAGCGTCCAGCCGCCCCAGGACTGCTGGAACATCGCGCCGGTCTTGCCATTCGGGATGATGTCGTTCAGCAGGACGTTGGTTTCATACGGCTTGATCGTCGCTGTGATGCCGATCGTCTGCAGGTAGGCGGAGATCGCCTGGGCGACTTCGATGAAGGTCGCTTCATTGCCGCGAAGGTCGATCTGCAGGGCAGCACCCGGAGCAACGCCGGCCTCCTTCAGGAGAGCCTGAGCCTTGGCCGGATCATACGGCAGCGGCTTCATGGCCTTGTCGAAACCGAAGGAGAGCGGGCCCTGGAAGCTGGCGATCGGAACCGCCTGGCCGCCGAGGATGGTCTTGATGATCGCGTCGCGATCGACGCCCATGATCAGCGCCTGACGAACCTTCGGGTCCTTGGTGATGCCGTCGCGGGTGTTGAAGCGCAGAGCGTAGACCGTCGGGCCGGGCGAGGTGACGATGGCGAGCTTGGAATTGCCCTGGATCGTCGGGATCATGCCAATCGGAATGGTCGGCGGGATGACGAGGTCGACGCGGCCGGCCTGCAGTTCGGCAACGGCGGTCGCCGGCTCTGCGATGAACTTGTATTCGAGGTCCGAAATCTTCGGCGCGCCGCCGAAATAGTCCGGGTTGGCGGCGAGAACGATGTTCACCTTCGGCTCATAGGAGACGAACTTGAACGCGCCGGTGCCGACCGGATTGGCGTTGAAATAGGCGTCGCCCTTTTCCTGGATGTACTTCGGCGGAACGATCATGCCGCCGTAACCGGCGAGCTTGGTGAGGATGACCGGGTCAGCGACCTTCATCTTGAAGTCGACCGTGTTGGCATCGATGATCTCGACGCTGCCGATCGAATTGTAGTTGGACTGCTGCGGACCCTTGGCGCCTTCGGCTCCGAGCAGGCGGTCGAAGGTGAACTTCACGGCCTCGGCGTTGAAGGGCTCGCCGTTGTGGAACTTGACGCCTTCACGCAGCTTGAAGCGGATGCGCATGCCGTTGTCGAGCACTTCCCACGAGGTGGCTAGGCCCGGGACGAGCTTCAGGTCCGGACCGCGATAGGTCAGGCCGTCGAACATGTTGGTGGCGACGGAAGCCCAGTTCACCAGGAAGGTGTCGATCGGGTCCCAGCTGCCCGGATCCTGCGGCGACGATACTGTCAGCTTGCCGGCGGCCATGGCCGAGACCGGCATGATTGCGGCGCTTGCGAGCGCGATGGCGGCGAAAGCCGTACGCAGGCCCCTCTTGATTTTTGTCATTGTCTTGCTCCTGTTTATAAACCCAAAGTGTTCATGCACTTCGCGCCACGAAATGGCCGGGCGCGATTTCCTCCCGGGCATAAAGCACCGGTTCATTGCCGACTGCCCGAACCGGGCTCGGAATGTCTCCCTCGATGGCCGCAAGCTGTTTCCTCTGGCGCGGATCGGCGATCGGCACGGCGGAGAGCAGGCGGCGCGTATAATCGTGTGACGGCGTCTCGAAGACCTGGCGGCGATAACCGAGCTCCATGATCTGGCCGAGATAAAGCACCGCGACGCGGTGGCTCATCTTTTCCACCACCGCCATGTCATGGCTGATGAACAGGTAGGCGAGGCCGCGCTCCTGCTGCAGGTCCATGAACAGATTGATGATCTGCGCCTGGATAGACACGTCGAGGGCCGACAGTGCCTCGTCGGCGATGATCAGCTTCGGATTGGAGGCGAGCGCGCGGGCGATGCAGACACGCTGGCGCTGGCCGCCGGAAAACTCGTGCGGATACCGCTTGGCATGCGCTGAGGTGAGGCCGACGCGCTCCAACAGCGCATCCACGGTTTTGTTGATCTCGGCCGTGTTGTCGAGCAGGCCATGGGTGCGGATCGGCTCGGCGATCGAGAAGCCCACCGTCTTGCGCGGATCGAGCGAGGCGAAGGGGTCCTGGAAGATATATTGCACGTCCTGGCGCAGCTTCTGTCGCTCGGCCATGCCCATCTCGGCCAGCGAGCGACCGGCGAAGGAGACATTGCCGGCGGTCGCTTTCTGAAGCTGCTGGATCGTGCGGCCGATGGTCGACTTGCCGGAACCGGATTCGCCGACCAGCGCCAGCGTCTCGCCGGGATGGATGTCGAAGCTGACCTTCTCCACCGCGTGGACGCGATGCGTTGCCTTGCCGAAAAAGTTTTTCTTGATGTCGAACCGCACGAAGAGATCGCGCACGGAAAGCAGCGGATCGGCATTGTAGCGGGCGGTATCCTGCACCCGTTCGACGCCGGCAAGCTTGGGTTCGCCGTCCTGCAGCACCATGACCGGCAAGCGCTTCGGAAGATCCTGACCGGTCATGCTGCCGAGTTTCGGCACGGCGGAAAGTAGCGTTCGCGTATAGGGATGCGTCGGCTTGTCGAAGATTTCGAGCGCCGGACCCTTCTCGACCGCCTTGCCCTTCCACATCACGACGACATCGTCGGCCATTTCGGCAACGACACCCATGTCGTGGGTGATGAAGATGATGGCGGTGCCGAGATCCTTCTGCAGGTCGCGCAGGATGTTGAGGATCTGCGCCTGGATGGTGACGTCGAGTGCGGTGGTCGGCTCGTCGGCGATCAGCAGCTTCGGCTTGCAGGCGAGCGCCATGGCGATCATCACGCGCTGGCGCATGCCGCCGGAAAGCTGGTGCGGGTAGCGGGTCAAAAGCTCGGCCGCATCCGGCAGGCGGACCATGTCGAGCAGGCGCTTGGCTTCTGCGAGTGCTGCCGTATTCGACTTGCCCTCGTGTAGCTTCAGGATTTCCGCCACCTGATCCCCGATGGTGAAGACTGGGTTGAGCGAGGTCATCGGCTCCTGGAAGATCATCGAGATCTCCTTGCCGCGGATGCCGCGCATGGTCTTCTGGTCGAGGCGCAGGAGATCGGCCTGACCGTTTGCCGTATCAAAGAGAATGCGGCCCGTCGGAAACTGCGCGCCGAGCATGTCGGCCAGCCGCATGATCGACAGGGAGGTCACCGACTTGCCGGAACCGGATTCGCCGACGACCGCAACCGTTTGTCCCCTTGAGACGGAAAAGCTCAGATCGTCGATGACGCGCGAGGCGCCGAACTCGACCGAGAGGCCTTCGACCGTCAGGAGGGGTTTGGGTGCGGTTTGCGTCATGCGGGCAACTCCCTACGCATTGGCAGCGACAATAGCCGCTGGGTGGAAGATACCAAGCACGAAATGCAGGTTGATGGCAGGGCGGGAAGCCCCGGAAGAAGCGGAGGTGCGAGCGTTCGCGGGCATGCCTCGTAGCATCCGCGTTTCGTCCCGGTCATGGCGGACCCGAATTTGTTTCGGTTTTTCCGTCACTTTTAGCAATCCCCATCTTAACAAGAATATGTCATCACTTTGTCGACAAAATGTCAACGGCAGGGAATGCCATTATCTGTGATCCTGACATGCGGTCGGGAGAGATCGAGTTTTGAGGATGGAATCGGGGGCTGCTCAGGCAGTTGAAGTTGGCACGCTCAAACCAACCTTCACCCGGTCCATCGCGACGAATGTCCTGAAACGTTTGACGTTGTTGTTGCCGAAAAACAGCCTGCGGGTGAGGGCTTCGTAATCGGCCATCGAAGGCACGACGATGATCAGGATAAAATCGGCAGCGCCCGTCACGTAATAACATTGCTGCACTTCAGGCACGGCGGAAAACTCCCGTTTTGCCTGTTCGATCTGCGCTGCAGTTTCGCTGATCACCTCGACCTCGACGAAGATCGTGATCGCTTGCCCCAAGGCATCCGGATCGATCACCGCAACATTGGCCTGGATAACACCGTCCGTCGTCATCCGCTTGATCCGGCGTTGCACGGCCGGCGCCGAGAGATTGACCGCCTCGCCGATCGTCCGCTGCGGCGTGGTGTTGTCGCGCTGCAGGATATCCAGGATTTTCCGGTCGAAGGTATCGAGCACTGTCGATTTTGATGGTTGCGGCAAGGGAAAGCCTTCGGTGAAACAAAGTTGCATAGAACGCCACCAATATCAGCGCATTTATCGCGCCGGGTGCAATATCTTTCCACCAGCAGACTTTCGGCATCTGCTTTGGTTGGATGTGAAACGAGGAAAAGATGAAGCTTTATTACCAGACCCATTCGCCCTTTGCCCGCAAGGTGCTGGTCTTTATCCATGAGTCAGGATTGGCAGATCGCATCGAGGTAATCGATCACGAAACGAGCCCGCTGGTGAGAAACCGAGACGTCTTTTCCGAAAACCCGCTAGGTAAAGTGCCCGTTCTCATCCGGCCGGGGCTTTCGGCGCTGTTCGATTCCGACGTGATCTGCGCCTATCTCGACACTCTTCATAACAGGAAAAAGCTCATTCCCCTGGAGGGCGAGGCGCGGTGGGAAGCCTTGCGGCTGCAGGCTTTGGCGCAGGGGCTGGCCGAGACCGGCATCGCATTGCGCTGGGAAACAGCAAGACGGCCGGCGCATCTGCGCTACGAACCGCTGCAGGAAGGGTATGCGCAAAAACTGCAGGAAAGCTATCGCTGGCTGGAAGGCGAACTGGATGACGGCGCCGGCCTTCACGTCGGTCACATCGCACTCGCGACGGCGCTGTCCTGGATCAGGTTTCGCGACCTCCCGGCTCCTCAACCGGAAAGCCGGGTGGCGCATTGGCTCTCCCGTTTCGAGGAGCGACCGTCCATGCAGTTGACGCCGCTTTCGGGCGAAACGGTCGATCGTTGAGGCGGATTTCGTGCCGCAGGCTCAATCGACCTTGAGAACGAAGTCGCGGCCACCGAGTGTGACTGCCACAGTACCCGGTGCGCCGACCTTGATCAGTCCGCAAAGCGTACCGGTGGTGATCACCTGGCCGGCCTTCAGCATGTCGAAGGCGCAGATCGGGGTCTGGTTCGCCAGCGCCACGATCGGCTTCAGCGGATCGTTGTCGGGGTGAGTAGCGGACTTGTCGAAAACCGTTTCTCCGTTGATGACGAGCTTCAGCGGGCCGATCTCTGCGCCTTGATCGAGCAGTTTGCGATCGAGTTCCGGACCGAGCACATAACCGACATTGCTCATCATGTCGGCCACGGCGAGCGCCTGGTCGCCCCGCGCGCCGCCTTCGTAACGGCTGCGGAGAAGCTCGACGCCGATGCGTACGGAAGCGATCGCGTCCACGATATCAGCGCGTGTCACGGTGCCCTTCGCCGCGGTGAGGTCCTTGCCAAGCGTGAAGGCAAGCTCGACTTCGACTGAAATGCCGGTCTGATACTGCTGGTTTGCGCTCTCGGAGACATCGAGCAATGGTGCGCTGTGGCACAGATCGCCCTTGAGAGTGTGTTTCGATCCATTGAGCGGCACATCAAGGGCGGCAAAGATTTCGGTCTGAACCGCAAAGCCCTCGCCAAGCGGCTTGCCGAGAAAAGCTTCGGGTGCGACGAGCCCGCCGGACTTCATTGCGCCCAGAATGGCCTCGGCAAGCGGAGAAAGGGTTTGGGAAGGTGTCGAAGTCATCGGGTCACTGCTCCAGAAAGGGTGTCAAAAGGCCAAGCGGGCGCCACCATCCGCCGGGACGGGGAAAACTGCAAGTATTCAAATGAAATCAACAGGCTTTATGCGCTGCTTGTGACGAATCCGCGGGAAGCTTTGGGCCTTATCCCGGAACTTGCCGGTTGCACACCGCGACCGCGCCGCTCTCGACGGTCACGAATGCCAGGCCGCCGGTCTCAAACGCCAGTCGCAACTGCGCTTCGGTTGCCCGATGCACATCGTGCCGGTCCCCTTCGTAATCGCGAATTGTACTGCGCGAGACGCCCGAACGGTCGGCGAGGTCGCTCTGGGTCCAATCGAGAAACCCTCGCGCGGCGCGACAGAGGGCCGGTGTCAAAATCTTGCAGTGATCGCCTTGACCCATCGTCCGATTCTGCCCATATTGGTCAATATCATTCATATATGGCATTCTGAGCCGGATTGCTAGGGGCGTGAAAACGCCGATCGGCCGGGTCGGAAGAGCCGCTTTCGAACAAGGAACGGACTGTTGGGATAACGCTTGAGCCCTATTTTCTTCTGGTTCTGTTGCTCCTGCCGTTCGTCGGAAGCCTTGCCTCCGCCTTTCTCCTCAACACATCCTCACGTGTCCTGCCGTCATGGATCGCCGGTGCGACAGCGCTCCTGAGCCTGCTAATCGTCGTCGCCGCCTATCCCGCTGTCTCGGCAGGCGACGCATTGCGCTTCCATGTGGAGTGGATCCCGCAGCTCGGGCTAGACTTCAAGCTTCGGATGGACGGGTTCGCCTGGATGTTCGCGGTGCTGATCACCGGAATCGGCTTTCTCGTCGTCGTCTATGCCCGTTACTATATTTCCGAGGAAGACCCGGTTCCGCGGTTCTTCTCCTTCCTGCTGGCCTTCATGGGCGCGATGCTCGGCATCGTCATTAGCGGCAATGTCATCCTGCTGTCGGTCTTCTGGGAGCTGACCAGCATCTTCTCCTTCCTGCTGATCAGCTATTGGCACAATACGGCGGCTGCACGTGATGGCGCGCGCATGGCATTGACGATCACCGGTATCGGCGGCTTCTGCCTGCTGATTGGCGTGCTGCTGATCGGCAACATCGTCGGCAGTTACGATCTC
Source organism: Neorhizobium populisoli (assembly GCF_019430945.1). Taxonomy (GTDB): domain Bacteria; phylum Pseudomonadota; class Alphaproteobacteria; order Rhizobiales; family Rhizobiaceae; genus Neorhizobium; species Neorhizobium populisoli. Next base: position 355,126 of record NZ_JAHYCB010000004.1, read on the forward strand.
GACAAGATTTTGGCCTCCGGTGACGTCATTCGCGGACATGCTCTCTATACCCCGGCGCTGGTCTTCGTTCTGCTCGGCGCGTTGACCAAGAGCGCGCAGTTTCCTTTCCATTTCTGGCTGCCGAACGCCATGGCGGCGCCCACACCGGTTTCCGCCTTCCTGCATTCCGCGACGATGGTGAAGGCCGGCGTCTTCCTGCTGGCGCGCTTCTGGCCGGCGCTGGCCGGCACCTATGAATGGTTCTGGATCGTCGGCGCATGCGGCATCATCACGCTTCTGCTCGGCGCCTATTTCGCCATGTTCCAGCAGGACCTGAAAGGCCTGCTCGCTTATTCGACGATCAGCCATCTCGGGCTGATCACCACGCTGCTCAGCCTCGGGAGCCCGCTTGCGACGGTGGCGGCGATCTTCCACATGCTGAACCACGCGACCTTCAAGGCATCGCTGTTCATGGCGGCCGGCATTATCGATCACGAGACCGGTACGCGGGACATGCGACGATTAAGCGGGCTTTTCCGCTACATGCCGATCACCGCGACGCTCGCCATGGTGGCGAGCGCCGCCATGGCCGGCGTGCCGCTGCTGAACGGCTTTCTGTCGAAGGAAATGTTCTTCGCCGAGGCGGTGGAAACCCATGCGGATTCGATCCTCGACCGTATCCTGCCCTATGTTGCAACGCTTGCCGGTGCCTTCAGCGTCGCCTATTCGCTGCGCTTCATTCACATGGTGTTTTTCGGCCCGCCGCCGACCAAGCTGCCGAAGGAAACACCGCACGAGCCGCCGCACTGGATGCGTTTCCCGATCGAGCTTCTGGTCGTGATCTGCCTGATCGTCGGCATCGCACCGGCCATGTCGGTCGGCCCTTTCCTGCACACTGCCGTATCGAGCGTGCTCGGCGCACAGACACCGGAATACAGCCTTGCCGTCTGGCACGGTTTCAACGTGCCGCTGATGATGAGCATTACCGCGCTTCTCGGCGGCGCCGCCCTCTATTGGGTTCTGCGCGATTATCTGCAGCGTTGCGACGACGGACCGCCGATCTTCCGCCGGCTCCGCGGCCAGCGCATCTTCGAGCGTATTCTCGTCGAGGTTTCCTGGCGTTGGGCACGCATGGCCGAAAAGCGTATCGGCACGCGAAACCTGCAGCCGCAGATGCGCTGGGTCGTCGCGACGGGCTTCTTCGCGGGTCTCCTGCCACTTTATCTCTCGGGTTTCGAAACGCGGCCGTTCGCATTCACGGGCGTCGATACGGCATTTGCCGCGCTCTGGGCGCTTGGCGTCTGCCTGGCGCTCGGAACGGCCTGGCTCGCCAAATACCATCGTCTTGCGGCATTGGTCATGCTGGGCGGCGTCGGGCTGATCGTCTGCACCACGTTCGTCTGGCTGTCCGCACCCGACCTCGCCATCACCCAGCTCCTCGTCGAAATCGTCACCACGGTTCTCATCCTGCTCGGCCTGCGCTGGCTGCCGAAACGGTCTGAGGGGATCGACGACACGATCACGCTGCGTGCCCGCTTCCGACGTTTCCGCGACCTGGCGCTGGCAGTGGCCTGCGGCATCGGCATGACCTTCATTTCCTATGCCGTCATGACCATGCCGGTGCCGGATGCGATCGCCAACTATTTCCTCGATAACGCCTATTCGGAAGGTGGCGGCCGCAACGTCGTCAACGTCATCCTTGTCGACTTCCGCGGCTTCGACACCCTCGGCGAAATCACCGTTCTCGGTGTCGTGGCGCTGACCGTCTACGCGCTCCTGCGACGTTTCCGCCCGGCGGACGACAGCATGGGCATGCCGGAGCAACAGCAGATCCAGAACCGCTTCGACGAGGAACGGCCGGAGCGTTCCGCCGGCGATACGGTGCGCGATTATCTGCTGGTGCCCTCCGTCATCATGCAGTGGCTGTTTCCGATCATCGTTACTTTCGCGGTCTATATCTTCCTGCGGGGGCATGATCTTCCGGGTGGCGGTTTCTCGGCCGGCCTGACGCTGTCGATCGCCTTCCTGCTGCAATATCTTGCTGGCGGCACGCGTTGGGCGGAGGACCGTATCCGCATTCTGCCGCTGCGCTGGATGGGGGCCGGCATGTTGACGGCAACGGTAACCGGCATCGGCGCCTGGTTCTTCGGTTATCCGTTCCTGACGTCGCATTTCCAGTATGTCGAGCTGCCGCTGATCGGCAAAATGCCCGCAGCAAGCGCGCTGCTCTTCGATCTCGGTGTCTTTTCGCTCGTCGTCGGATCGACCGTTCTGATCCTCGTTGCGTTGGCACACCAGTCGATCCGTATCAATCGTCTGAGGACGATCGAGTCGGATAAGGCGAAGGAGGCCTGATGGAAATCATCCTTTCGATCGCCATCGGCGTCATGACCAGCTGCGGTGTGTGGCTGATCCTGCGTCCGCGCACATATCAGGTCATCATCGGACTTTCGCTGCTGTCCTATGCCGTGAACCTCTTCATCTTCGGCGTCGGCGGCGTGAAGACCAATGTCCCGCCGATCCTGACGGATGGCGTTTCCACCTCGTCGCTTGCCGATCCGGTGCCGCAGGCGCTGGTGCTGACGGCGATCGTCATCGGTTTTGCGACCACCGCGCTCTTCCTCGTCGTGCTGCTTGCCTCCCGCGGCCTGACCGGCACCGACCATGTGGACGGGAGGAGCGATCCGAAATGAACGGCTGGACGCACCATCTCATCATCGCGCCGATCCTCATCCCGCTTCTTGCTGCGGCGCTCCTGCTTTTCATCGACGAGCGGCAGCGCGTCGCCAAGGCGATGGTCAGCCTTGCCGCAGCGATCATCCTCTGCTTCGTTTCGATCGTCCTCTTCGAGATAGAGAGCGGACCGAACGCTTTCGAAGGTGTCTACCTGCTCGGCAATTGGTCGGCACCCTTCGGCATCGTATTGGTGCTGGACGGCCTGTCGGCGCTGATGCTGCTGCTCACTTCGGTGATCGGCGTTGCCGCGCTGGTTTATTCGCTGGCGCGCTGGCACGCGGTTGGTGCGCATTTCCACACCATGTTCCAGCTGCTGTTGATGGGCGTCAATGGCGCGTTTTTGACAGGCGACCTCTTCAACCTCTTCGTTTTCTTCGAGGTGATGCTTGCTGCGTCCTACGGTCTTCTGCTGCACGGCTCCGGTCCGCTGCGCGTCAAGGCCGGCATGCACTACATCGCTGTCAACCTCGCGGCGGCACTGCTGTTCCTGATCGGCGTCAGCCTGATCTACGGCACGGCCGGCACGCTTAATATGGCGGACCTTGCAGCCCGTATTCCACAGATCGAGCCGGACCGGCGCATGTTGATGGAGGCGGGCGCCGGCGTGCTCGGTATCGCCTTCCTGATCAAGGCCGGCATGTGGCCGCTCTGCTTCTGGCTGCCGACGGCTTATAGCGCGGCGTCGGCTCCGGTTGCGGGCGTTTTCGCCATCCTCAGCAAGCTCGGCATCTATGTCATCCTGCGCCTCACCATGCTTCTCTTCAGCGATGGGCCTTCCGCCGGGTTCGGTTCGACATTCCTGCTCTATGGCGGAATCGCAACGCTGATCTTCGGCACGATCGGTGTGCTTGCCTCCCAGGCGCTTGGTCGCCTCGCGGGCTTTTCGGTTCTGGTGTCCTCCGGCACGCTGCTGATGGTGCTCGGGATTAGCGACGGGGCGGTTTCGTCAGGCGCGTTGCTTTATCTCGTCAGCTCGACGCTGACGATCAGCGCCTTCTTCATGCTGATCGAACTCGTCGAACGCGGTCAGGATGCAGGCGCCAACGTTCTGGCCGTCACCATGGAAGCCTATGGCGATGCCGACGAGTACGAGCCGGAAGAGGGCGACGGCGTCACCATGCCCGGCACGATGGCGATCCTCGGCACATGTTTTGCCGCCTGCGCCATCCTGCTCTCCGGCCTGCCGCCGCTGTCGGGCTTTATCGCCAAATTTGCCATGCTTTCGGCGATGATGGGCACGGGCGCGATCGGCGTGCCGCCGACGGCCGCGATCTGGACGCTGGTCATTCTGGTCATCCTCTCGGGCGTCGCAGCCCTGATTTCCATGACCCGCGCCGGCATCCGGACCTTCTGGACTTCGATCGAAGGCACGGTGCCGCGCGTGCTGGTGATCGAGATCGTGCCGGTCATGTTTCTGCTGGCCCTGACGCTGGCGCTGACGGTGCAGGCCGGGCCGGCCATGCAATATATGGACACGACCATCCGCACGCTCGCCAATCCGAAACTCTATATCGATGCGGTGCGCAATGCGGCCGTCATACCGGGCGTCGAATTCGATACGGGAAAGGAGGGACATTGATGCTTCCCTATCCGATCCTGACCTTGATGCTGGTTCTGATGTGGTTGCTCTTGAACGGCTTCACGCTCGGCCATCTGCTGCTTGGCATCGTCGTTGCGGTCTTCGCCTCCTGGGCCATGGCGTCGCTCCGGCCGGAAAAGCCGAAATTCGGCAAATGGTATCTGCTGCCCAAGCTCTTCGGCATCGTGCTTTACGACGTCGCGGTCTCCAACCTGCACGTCGCCAAGGTCATTCTGAGAGCGGGATCGCGCAAGCACAATCCAGGTTTCCTGGCGATCGACCTCGAAATCCGCGATCATTTCGCCATCGCCGTGCTCGCCGTCGTTCTGACCAGCACGCCGGGCTCCGCCTGGCTGGAATACGATTCCAACGACAATACCGTGCTTCTGCATGTGCTCGACATCGACAACGAAGCCGCCTGGCGTGATACAATCAAGAACCGTTACGAAAAGCTGTTGATGGAGATATTCGCATGAGCGCCATCATCATCTTCACCGCCGTCGCCATCGCCCAGCTGATGCTGGCGGCTGCCATGGCGCTCGCCTCGATCCGCATGTTCCGCGGCCCCCGCGCGCAGGACCGGATCATCGGGCTCGATACGCTCTATATCAACGCCATGCTGCTGCTCGTCACCTTTGGCATCGGCACCGGCCGCGTCATCTATTTCGAGGCGGCGCTGGTGATCGGCATGTTGGGTTTCGTGGCGACGGTGGCGCTGGCGAAGTTCCTGATGCGCGGCGAGGTGATCGAATGATGGTGAATGCTGCCGATATTCCTCTCTGGGCGGCAGTCGCCGTCGCCTTCTTCCTGCTGGTCGGCGCAACGCTGGCCTTGATCGGCGCGATCGGTTTCGTGCGGCTTCCGACCTTCTATGAGCGCATCCATGCGCCGACGCTCGGCACCAGCTGGGGAATCGGCGGCATCATGGTCGCCTCGATGATCTTTTTTTCCGTTGCTGCTTCGCGGATCGCCATCCACGAAATCCTGATCGGCATTTTCGTGACGGTCACGACGCCGATCACCTTCATGTTGCTCGCCCGCGCTGCTCTTCACCGCGACCGCGCCGAACAGAACGGCAAGGCACCGGACAAGCATACGGGGAGTGGGAGTGGTCCTGAAGAAATTCAGGATGAAGCGTAAAACACTCTCTACGCGGTCATTTTCGGATCAAAACCCCGGGTAAACGATGACTGGGCTGGCTTCGCTTCAGCCTCTCACCTGCTCCAATGCCTTTGTCGTTTCCTCGCGGCCGATCGGGCGGCCGAAGCGATATCCCTGGACGAACGGGCAGCCAAGGCGCTGAAGGCGTTGGGACTGATCGGCGGTTTCGACACCTTCGGCCACAATACGGACGCCGAGCCCGGCGGCCATGTCTAGGATCGCCTTGACGATCACTTCTCCGACACCATCCGGCATGCGATCGACGAACGTCTTGTCGATCTTGACGATATCGACGGGCATATCCAGCAGATGTGTGAGTGACGCGTAGCCGGTTCCGAAATCGTCGAGCGCCACGCTAAGCCCGTCGGAACGCATATCCTCGATCGTCTGGGCCACCTTGCGGTCGCCGACATCCATGTAGACCGACTCGGTCACTTCGATGACGACGCGATCCAGCGGAATGTCCTTGGCCGCAAACGATTTCAGAATACGTTCGCGCAGGTTTCCCTGGGCGAAATCGGCCATGGAAACGTTGATGCTGACATATTGGAGATCGACGGACTGATCCAGCCAGTATCGGAGATCGTTTGCGACGAGTTCAAGCATGCGGTCGGTCAGCAGATGTCCCATGGAGAGATCCTGCAGCGCATCCGCAAACTGTCCGGCGGAGATGATCTGACCCTCGGCGGTTCTCAATCTGCAGAGCGCTTCGAGACCAACGATCTTCTGCGTATCGAGCCGAACGATGGGCTGATAATGCGCCTCGATGCGGTTTTCGGCCAGCGCGCTGAGCACCGCCTGCAGGGTGCGGAAACGCTGTGCGATCGCATCGGCGAGATCGTCCGTATAAAGGGCAAAACTTCCGCGGGCGGTGTTCTTGGCATGATGCAGCGCCAGATTGGCCTGCTGAAGAAATGTCGCGACATCCGGGGGCCGGGAAGGGTCGGAAATGGTAGCTCCGCAGCTGACCGAAAGCGGAAAGGCATGTGTGACCTGCCGCAGCGTCCGGCTCTCGACGGCCTGAATGATCTGCGTCGCAATGACATTGATCTCTGCCACGGATTTATTGGCAATCAGGACGGCGAATTCGTCGGCATCGACCCTGAAGACTGTTTTCTCGCCGGTTTTCTGGGTAATCGTGCGCCCGACCTCGACGATAAGGCTGTCTCCGATCGCATGGCCGAAGGCATCGTTGACGCGGCCCAGATGATCGATGTCGAACAGCAGGACGGCGAGCGGTTCGGTCGTCGCCTTCGCTGTTGCCTCCAGGGTCTCGATGAAATTGGCGCGATTGCCGAGCCCGGTCAGCGTGTCGAAATATGCGAGCCGAACGTTCTCCGCCTTGACCTCTTCCCGTTCCAGTACGATTGAGCAAAGATCGACGCAATCTGCAACGATGGTCTGCTCCTTAGCTGTCGGGCCGCGGTTTTCGCGATAATAAAAGCCGAACGCGCCGAGCACGCGCCCGTCGCTTCGCATGATCGGGCTCGACCAGCAGGCTTTGACACCGTGTTCCTGAAGCAGGATATCGGCCAGTGACTGATACGGAGCCCAACGCGGATCGCCGAAGATATCCTCGACAGCAACGGGCCTGCGCAAAAAGGCGGCTGTGCCGCACGAACCGACGCCGGGCCCGATCTCGATCCCATCCAGTGCCTGGGAATAGGTCTTTGAAATGCTCTCGCCGGCAAGAGGATGGATCAGCCCAGCCTGGTCGATCGTTACGATCGAGCAGAGCACCCCGTCGGCAAGCTGTTCGGCATGCCGGCAAATGGCGTTGCCGGCTTCTTCGATTGTGCTGCCACGCGCAAGCATATCCAGGATGTCCTGCTGAAGCTTTCTCCGCATAGTCAACTTCCTCGGATTCTTGCCCACCGGCGTCATGATTCGAAGTTAGCGAATGATGACCGGACAATAGTGTGTATCTCGTTACTCTTTTATCTCTAAATAGCGGGCAAGTAAGTTCAAATTGCACATCGAAGAAAACTTAGAGGAATGCTGCGTATCTTCTATGCCCCGGAGACTGCACCATTCCCGCATAGGGTGTATCTAGGCTTGCGAAGTACAAGCGAAGCGGGGAAGCTTGGAGAGTATGCAGGGATATTGGTCCCGGAGGATAATCTCGCCCGGGACCCGGAAACATCATTGCTGTGGAATATTGGCGACCTTGACGAGGTAGGCCCAGGCGGCGATGCATTGGCCGAAGGTGCTTTCGGCCTTGCCTTCTGCTCGGTTTCCGCCGGCATATTCGATCATGAAGACCATCTGGTGGCTGCCATGACCATTCTCGGCATGAGCGGTCGCACCGATCTTTCCGCCGGAAGCAATGCAGCGCAGCTTCTTCAGAAAACTGCTGACGAACTTTCCGCTGCGCTTGGATCGACGGCAGGTGCGCGATAACGTTCACAGCTCCATGACAGACCCTCAAGCAAAAGGACGTTTTTAGATGCCCACGATTTCCGATCCGATGGTTGCCTTCGATACGAGACTTGGAAGGTTTGTTGTCCGCCTGTTCCAGGAACAGTCTCCCATCTCCACGGACAATCTGCTTCAGCGGATCGAGACCGGGCTTTTTGCCGGTTCGACCATCTATCGTATCGTGAACATGAAAAATCAGGAGGATACCGTTCCCGCGAAGATCGAGGTCATCCAGTTCGGTTATCCGTCTGACAAGCCGCGGGAAAACGATCCGCCGCCGATCGCGCACGAGACGACTGAAAAGAGCGGGCTTAAGCATGTGGACGGAACCCTGTCCATGGCGCGACTTGCGCCGGGTACCGCAGGGCCGGCCTTCTTCATCTGCATCGGCGATCAACCGGAACTCGACTACGGCGGTCGTCGGAACCCCGATGGCCAGGGCTTTGCAGCTTTCGGGCAAGTCGTGGAAGGAATGGATGTCGTCCGGGCGATCTACGCGCTTGGTGAAAAACAGCAACAGATTTCGAACCCGGTCCCGATCGAAGCCGTTCGGCTTTAACGGCGCGGCCGGTGGCCCAAGTCGATTGACACGCTGGAAAGCGTAGCTGATAAATTGATCAAATATGACGATAACAATAAAGGGAACGCATATGACGCATCGGAAACTTCTTACAGCGCTCGCAATCGGCCTGCTCAGCAGCCAGGTTGCGCTCGCGGCCGACTTCAGGATCGGGGTTCAGGAAGACCCTGACGTTCTCGATCCTCACAAGGCCCGCACCACCGTCGGGCGGTTCGTATTCACCTCGCTTTGCGACAAGCTGGTCGACGTTACAGACAAGCTGGAGATCGCCCCGCAGCTTGCCAGTTCCTGGTCCTGGAGCGATGACAACAAGACGCTGACGTTCAAGCTGCGCACCGATGTCGAGTTTCATGACGGCACGAAATTCGATGCCGCTGCCGCAAAAGCCAATCTTGACCGGGCCATGACGCTGCCGGACAGCCTGCGCAAGAGCGAGCTGGTCTCGGTCGCAAGCGTCGAGGTCGTCGATCCGGCAACGGTTGCCGTACATCTGAAACAGCCCGATGCCACGCTTCTGGCGCAGTTGACCGACCGTGCAGGCATGATGATGTCGCCCGCGACATTCAGCAATCCGGAACTCGGCGCCAAGCCGGTCTGCTCCGGCCCCTACAAGTTCGTCTCGCGCACCCAGAACGACCGTATCGTGCTGGAGAAATTCGACAAATACCGCGACGCCAAGGACTATTTCTACGACCGGATCATCTTCCTTCCGATCCCCGATACGACGGTGCGCCTCGCCAACCTTCAGGCCGGCGATATCGATCTGGTCGAGCGCCTCAACCCGTCCGATGCGGATGCGGTCAAGGCCGACAAGCGGCTGAAATTCATTGCCCTGTCGAGCTTGGGTTATCAGAGCATCGTCATCAATGTCGGTTCGGGCCAGGGCGCCAATAGCCCGCTCGGCAAGGACAAGCTGGTGCGCCAGGCGTTCCAGGCGGCGATCGGTCGCGATATCATCAACGACGTGCTTGGCCACGGACTTTTCGAGCCGGCGCAGACGCCGTTCCCGCTGGCGAGCACCTATTACGACAAGAATTATCCGGTCACGAAGCGGGATGTGGCGAAGGCCAAGGCCCTTTTGGCTGAGGCGAAACAGCCTGAAGTCGCCTTCGAGCTTTCGTTCGGCAACACGACCATCACGGCGGCTCTCGCCGAAATGATCCAGGCAATGGCCGCGGAAGCCGGTTTCAAGATCAGCCTTCGCCCGATGGATTTCACCGCCATGCTGGCGGAAATGCAGAAGGGTAATTTCCAGGCGTCGCTTAGCGGCTGGTCCGGCCGTATCGATCCTGACGGCAACATTTACCAGTTCGTAGCCTGCAAGGGCGCCCAGAACGATCCGAAATATTGCAATCCGGAAGTTGATCGTCTTCTGAACGAAGCCCGCAGCACGCCGGATGTCGAAAAGCGCAAGGCCTTCTACACCCAGGCTTCGGCAATCCTTCAGAGCGACCTGCCTTACATCTACACCTATTATTCGCCGCTGGTTTATGCCGTCTCGGCAAAGGTAGCGAACTTCAAGGCCTACCCGGACGGCATGATCCGCCTTCGCGGCGTGAAGCCGGCGCAGTGATCTGAAGGCCGGCCGGGGTTCACCTCTCCGGCCGGTTTCCTACCGGAATATCAGTCCATCCGCCTGCCTTCACCGTCGAACAGGTGAATGTGTTGCGCGGGGAAAGACACCGCGATCTCTCCGCCCATGTTAAGCGCCTGCCGGTCGAGCGTGAATACCTTGACTGGAACGCCGTGCACCGAGAGATGCAGGATGATGCCGAAACCGGTCGGCTCGGCCAGTTCGACCTTTGCCGCAATGCCCGTGCCATCCGTCGCAATCGTCATATGCTCCGGCCGGATGCCGAGCGTCAGATTGCTTCCCTCTGTGACCGGCGCGGGCGATTTCAGCGCGATCCGGCTGCCATCCTTCAGGAACGCTGCGCCTTCCCGATAGATGATGTCGAGGAAATTCATTCCCGGCGAACCGATGAAGCCGGCCACAAACAGATTGGCGGGGCGGTCGTAGAGTTCGAGAGGGCTGCCGACCTGCTGTACCACGCCACCATGCATGGCGACGATACGGTCGGCCAGCGTCATCGCCTCGATCTGGTCGTGCGTGACATAGATTGAGGTGGCCTTCAGGTCGGCATGCATCTTCTTGATTTCGGCGCGCATCTGCTCGCGCAGGCGGGCGTCGAGATTGGAAAGCGGTTCGTCGAAGAGGAAGGCTTTCGGTTCGCGGACGATCGCGCGGCCCATCGCGACGCGCTGGCGCTGGCCGCCGGAAAGCGCCTTCGGGCGGCGTTCCAGAAGCGGTTCGAGCCCAAGCTTCGATGCCGCGCCGGCGACGGCCGCGCCGATCTTTTCCTTGGCCGTTTTGCGCAGCCGCAGGCTGTAGCTCATGTTGCCGGCGACGTTCATATGTGGATAGAGCGCATAGGACTGGAAGACCATGGCGATGTCCCGGTCCTTCGGGTGCCGCTCGTTGACGCGGCTGCCGTCGATGCGGATCTCGCCTCGGCTGACGTCCTCCAGGCCGGCGATCATCCGCAGAAGCGTGGATTTTCCGCAGCCGGAGGGGCCGACCAGCACGATGAATTCTCCATCGCGGATATCTAGGTCGATGCCATGCAGGACTGAAACATGGCCGTAGGATTTTTCGAGCTTTTCGATCTGAATGGATGCCATGTGACTAACCTTTGACCGCGCCGGCCGTCAGGCCTTGGACGAGATAACGCTGGATGAGAAGGAAGAAGAGCCCGGCCGGGATGAGAGCCATCACGCCGGCCGCCATCATCTGACCGAAGTCGACCGAGAATTTCGACACGAAGGTCAGGAGCCCGACCGGGAAGGTCGCAGCGTCGTTGCCATTGATCAGCATCAGCGCGAAAAGCAACTCACTCCAGGCGGCGGTGAAGACGAAACCAAGCGTCGCGGCAATGCCGGGCAGCGTCAAAGGCAGGATGATCTGCCGGAAGGCCACGAATTTCGTCGCCCCGTCGATCATTGCCGCCTCTTCCAGATCCTTCGGAATGCCGTCGAAGAAGGACTGCATCAGGAAGGTCGCGAAGGGCACGTTGAAGGCAGAATAAACGATGACCAGTCCCGTCAGGCTGTTGGTGAGGCCGAGCGGCGAGAGGATCTTGAAGATCGGCGCGACCAGCATGACGAGCGGAAACATCTGGGTCAGCAGCATCAGGGCGATGATGGCGTATTTGGCCCGGAAGCTGAAGCGCGAGAGGGCGTACCCGGAAAGTGATGCGCAGGCTGTGACGACCACGGCCGTCGATGCCGAGACAATCAGGCTGTTCTTGAAGAAGGTCGGGAAGGCGCTGTGCCGCAGGACGAAGGCATAATGATCGAATGTCGTGCGCGACGGCCACATCCGCACCCCTTCGGAATACAGAAGATCGTTCGGCGTCACCGACACTTTCAGCAGCCAGAACAGCGGGAAGAGCGCGAAGGCGATATAGCAGAGGATTGCCAGACGATGTGCGACGGTCGGCAGAAGGGATTGCTTCATGGTCTCAATCCTTGTTCAGCAATGTCTGCCGCAGCAGGATGATCAGCATCGAATAGGCAAGCAGGAGGACGAGCAGCACCAGCGCAATGGCCGATGCGTAGCCGAAATCGAGCGCCTTGAAGGCCTGGGTAAAGATATAGCTCGCGACGATCTGGGTACGGTCTGCCGGGCCGCCGCCGGTCATCACGACGATGAGATCGGCGAAGTTGGAGATCCAGACCGTGCGGAGCAGTACGGTAATGGCGATGGTCGGGGCGAGAAACGGCAGGGTGATCGACAGGAAGCGCTGGAACCAGTTGGCGCCGTCGATCGAAGCGGCCTCGTAAAGATCGCGCGGGATTGCCTGCAGCGCCGCAAGCAGGGTGATGGCGAAGAACGGAATGCCCCACCAGACATTGGCGATGATCGGTCCCCACATGGCGTAGTGCGGATCGGAGAGGATATTGCCCGGCTGGTCCATCAGGCCAAGCCCGAACAGCCAGTGCGGTATCGGTCCGATCACCGGATTGAAAAGCCAGGCCCAGTTGAGGCCGGCAAGGAAGGACGGCACCGCCCAGGGCAGGAAGACCAGCGCCTGGACAAGGCCTCTGCCCCAGAACGGCTTGTCCAGAAGCAGGGCGAGAACGAGCCCGAAGAAGAACTGAAGCACGACGGACGCGCCGGTCCACCACAGTGTGTTCCTCAAGGCTCCGTAGAAAGCCGGATCTTCGGAGAGCGTCCGAAAATGCTCTAGTCCGATGAAGCCTCCCGAGAAAGGGTTGAGCAGCTGGATATCCCGGAAGGCATAGGAAATGCCGATCACCAGCGGCACCAGCATGACCACGATAATCAGGATCAGCGATGGCGCGCTGTAGAGATAAGGCTCGGAGGCGTGAGCGAGACGCGTCAGCCACGGCCTGCGGTCGTGACGCCTGCCAAGCGTATCGGCGGTCATGGTCATCGGTGGTCGGCTTTCCGTGTGTTTTCAACTGGCGGCATACCTGCAGCCCTCTCACCCGGCCTCCGCTCCGCTCGGCCACCCTCTCTCCCCGAGAGGAGAGGAGGGATAGAGACGTCGCGCCACCCGTGTCTCCTCCGTCAGAGAAGAATTTCGGCGGTGCCGCATATTCCCTTCTCTCCATCGGGGAGAAGGTGCCGGCAGGCGGATGAGGGGGCTCCGGGTTCGAAGCCTACCCGCTTACTTCTTGGCCAGGAACTTCTGTTGCGCCTTGGTCAGATAAGCGGCCCATTGGTCGGCAAGCTGCTTTGCCGTAATGTCGCCCAGCATCGCCTGCTGCGAGGTCTTGATGGCGATCGAATCCTTGAAGAGCGCGAACTCTTCGAGATAGGTCGGCATCACGGTCGGCACGGTGTTCGGGTCGGCCAGTTCCTCGAACCAGCCCTTGAACTGGTCACCGGCATAGAAGGGGTCCTTCTCGGCGGATGTATAGGCCGGCAGGGCGCCGATCTTCTTGTTCCACTCGAGATTGCCTTCCTTGCCTTCGAGCGTGGCGATCAGCTTCCAGGAAAGGTCCTTGTTCTTGGTGGAAGAGAACATCGACCAGCCGGCGTAACCGATGGTCGGATAGGACTTGCCGGCCGGGCCCTTCGGCAGCGGCATGACACCGAAATCTTCCTTCTTCATGCGCTCGGCAATGGCGATCAGTGCATCCGGATCCTGGTCGAGGAAGGCGCAGGTGCCGGAATAGAAGCCGGCGACGACTTCGTTGAAGCCCCAGTTGACGCTGTCCTTCGGCGCATAACCCTTCTTGTAGAGATCGACCATCCACTCGATGCCCTTTGCCCAGCCTTCGCTGTTCATGGTCGAGGTGCCGTCTTCCTTGAAGTATTTGTTGTCGCCGGCCATGGATGCGGCAAAGATCATCCAGCCATTCAGGCCGCCTGGGCCGCCGCGCATGCAGTAACCGTATTTGCCCGGCAGCTTGGAAACGGCTTCGGAAGCCTTGGTGAAGTCCGCCATGCTCTTCGGCGGTTCCTTGACGCCGGCCTGCTCGAGCAGCTTCTTGTTGTAGAACATGGCGCGCAGATAGAAGCCGTAAGGCAGCATATAGGCGGTCTTCTTGACGTCGCGGCCGAGTTCCAGCGCCCGCGGGGTCAGTTCCTTGGTATGCTCCCACTTGGCTAGATAGGGCTCCAGGCTCTCCAGCATGCCGTTATTGGCATAAAGCGACAGCCAGGTATCCGGCATTTCCATCACGTCCGGCTTGTCGCCGGCCGACACCATGGTGGCGAATTTCTGGAAAGCTTCGTTCCAAGGCAGCGAGATGATCTCGACCTTGGTGCCGGGATTTTCCTTCTCGAACTTGCCGACGATCGACTTCAGCGTCTCGGTGCGTTCCGGGCTGGTGATCACCTCGACCAGCTTGAGGTTTTCTGCCATCGCGCTGCCGGCCATCAGCATCGCGAGGAATGCAGTCGTAATCAGTGTTTTCATTTGTCTTCTCCCAGTTGTTATTGGTTGATGCTTTAAGTGGCGACGGCGATCGCCTCCTGAAGATCGCTCCACAGAGCCTCGGTTCCCTCGAGGCCGACATGGAGGCGGACTGACCGCGCATGAATGCCAAAGGCATGCGCGGAATTCGGCTGGGCCTTCTGCTGCAGCACCACTTCGCCTGGTACGATCAGGCTTTCGTGGCCGCCCCAGCTGACGCCGAGCTTGAACAGTTTGAGATGATCGGCAAAGGCGCGGATATCGACGCCCTCACGGAAGATGAACGAGAACAGGCCCGATGTGCCGTTGAGGCCGGCCGGAAGCCGGTTCGCCAGGCCCGGATGACAGACCTGCTCGACGATATCGAGTTCCTGCAAGCGGCGGGCGATATCGAGTGCGGCGGCCTGATGCGCCTTCATGCGGATCGGCAGGGTTCTGAGGCCGCGGATCAGCAGCCAGGCATCGAAGGGCGACAGCTTGCCGCCGAGATAGGGATAGGTTTCCGCCTTCAGCCGGGCGATCATGTCCTTTGAGCCGGCAACGACGCCGGCGACGACATCGCTATGGCCGCCGAGATATTTCGAGGCCGAATGGATGACGAGATCGACGCCGAGCGTGATCGGCCGCTGGAAGAACGGGCTCGCCCAGCTATTGTCGATCATCGAGACGACGCCGTGTTTTTTGGCGAGCGCCGCGAGTGCCCCGACATCGTGGGTCTCCATTACCCAGCTCGTCGGGCTTTCCATGTAGAAGACCTTGGCGCCCGGCAGCGCCTTGGCGACCGCTTCCTCGTCGCGGCCGTCGACATAGGTCACCTCGACCTTCATCCGCTTGAGAATGGTGCCGAACAGCCGGAACGCGTCCGGATAGACATGTTTGACCGCGACGATCCGGTCGCCCGGTTCGACGAAGCTCAGCACGGCCGACGAGATCGCCGACATGCCGCTCGCAAAACCGAGCGCATCTTCCGCGCCCTCGAGTTTCGCTAGCATCTGTTCGAAAGCCCGCACCGTCGGGTTGAGGCCGCGCGTATAGATTGGCCGCACCTTCTCGCCGCGATAGGACGAGATCATGTCGTCATAGTCGGAGAAGGTGAAAAGCGACGTCTGGAAGATCGGCGGCACCACCGCTTCGGCATAATTGCCGTCGTCATGAGCGGTGATCAGCGAAGCGAGTTCGAACGGGTCGAGGCCGTCAGTCATTTGGACATTTCCTTGATATCTTCCTCGACGATTTCGAGGATCTTCAGTGTCTCTCCTCGCGCCGCTTCCGGGTCTTGCGCAGCAATCGCGTTAAACAGCGTGCGGTGGTAGGGGAAGGATCGGCGGGCGAAATCGAAACGTTCGAAAGGATGGCTCCAGAAGCGCTCGAAGGTCTCGCGCATCTGCTCGAGCAACTGACGGAACAACGGATTATGGGACGCGTCGTAGACGGCCAGATGGAAGGCCAGGTCTTCGGGGCCTGACGCGCCCTTTTCATGATGGACGCGTTCCATCTCTTCCAGACGCGCTTCGATGATCTTCAGATCCTCGGTTGTCCGCATCTGGGCTGCGACCATGCCGGCCTCACATTCCAGTCCGCGCCGCACCTGCAGCGTCTGCAACAATGCATCGCGCAGGTTTGCGGTGTCGAGCGACAGCGGCATGTGAATGGTGCGCCGGGAAATCGGCTTCAGCAGGTAGTTTCCGCTTCCCTTGCGGGATTCGACGACGCCGAGCGCCTGGAACTGGCTGATGGCCTCGCGGATGGTGGAGCGCCCGACACCCAGCGCCGCCATCAATTCCCGCTCCGCCGGAAGCCGGTCTCCGGCCTTCAGATCGGCATCCTCGACATAATCGGCCAGCGCGTCGCCGACTTGGCGGGCCCGGTCGATCGGCGGCAGGGAGGGGATCAAAGGCTTGTTCATGGCGCTCGGAATTGGTCTGACATCTGATCAATAAAATACCGGCGGAAATCGCTTGTCAACGAGAAGGTCGCAAAACTTTCATGTGGGTGAGAGTAAGGATTTTGGCCTCAAGCGGCCTGCACGTCACAGCATGGGCAAACCGCACGCTTCTCGTTTACATCGCTTAAGGCCTGGCCTAGTGGTGACCAGAATCTTTGAGATTGAGGCAGAACCATGTTGATCAAGCAGACCGACTATCATCGTATCTACCGGGTCATCCACAGCCTGCTGGTCAACGAGAACGCAAATCCCGCAACCGCCTCGATGTATTTCAGCACGTTCGGGGCCTTCATCCTCAAGCAGCACTACAAGCTCGATGCGATACCCAAAGGTGGCCTGGCGGCTTATAATCTCGGTGGCAAGGTGATGCTGTTTGCCGACCATCGCGAGGACGGCTACGTGACCGGCGCCGGCGAGAACTTCCATTGCTGGGTCGAGGCAAACGGTTGGGCGATCGATTTTATGGCGCCGGCTTTTTCGGAAAGCGCAAAGGAGCTTTCCCTGCCGTCGAAGATGTTCCAGCGGCCGCTTTCGTCGATGGCACCCTCTATCAATGATCTCAACGGTTCCGGGGACTTCTTCTATCAGTCCGAACCGGAAGCGACCGCCCGCCGTTTTGCCGACTGGCACAAACAGGCGATGATTGGCGATCTGGCGACGGTTGCGGCCCAGTGGTTTCGCAAATCGCCGAAACAGATGCCCGCCTCGCTATCCGCTCAGGGCCGAGGTGGAGAGCTTAAAAGCATTCCGCTGACCGGCAACCCGCTCAGCGGCTCCTGGTAAGGCGGCCGCTCGGCTTGTGCGACGTTACCCTGCGGCAGTGGCGTCGATCGGTGGAAAGGTTTTTCGCAATGAAGTGGCAGGCGGGTCTGGTCTGTCTTTTCAAGGCGGTTCGGTGCTGATCTATTCCTGCAGCCGGTTTGGACGTGATGAGCGGCCTATAAGCTTCGCCGTCTCGCCTGATCCGCGTTCCCAATTCCGAGGCCGCAACTCGCGGCCGTCCACCCTGCAGGTCATGGAGAAATCGAATGGTTGAGTACCGCTATCTGGGGCGCAGTGCGCTCAAAGTATCGCCGATCACGTTGGGCGCCATGATGTTCGGCGAGCAGACGCCGGACGACGTGGCCTTCCGCATCATCGACAAGGCACGCGAGCAGGGGATCAATTTCATCGACACGGCCGATGTCTACAACGGTGGCGAATCGGAAAGAGTGGTCGGCCGCGGCATCAAGGCCGATCGCGATGATTGGGTCGTGGCGACGAAGTTCGTCAATTTCCACAAGGGCGGCCCCAATCTTGGCGGTTATTCCCGCAAGTGGGTCTATCAGACGGTCGAGAATTCGCTGCGTAATCTGGGCACGGATTACATCGATATCCTTTATCTCCATAAGGCCGTTTTCGATGCTCCGCTGGAGGAGCCGCTGCGCGCCATTGCCGATCTGATCAAGGCCGGCAAGCTTCGCTATTTCGGCGTTTCCAATTTCCGCGGCTGGCGGATCGCGGAGGTCTCGCATCTCGCCGACCAGCTTGGCATCGACCGGCCAGTCGCCAGCCAGCCGCTTTACAATATCGTCAACCGCACCGCCGAAGCCGAACAGCTGCCGGCGGCAGCTGCCTATGGTCTCGGTGTAGTGTCCTACAGCCCGCTGGCGCGCGGCGTGCTGACCGGCAAATACAATATCGGCGAGGCGCCGGCTGCCGATACCCGCGCAGGGCGTGGCGACAAGCGCATCCATGACGTGGAATTCCGCGAGGAATCGATTGCGATTGCCAAGCAGATCGCCGAGCACGCTCGCGCCAAGGGCATCTCGCCTGCGGATTTCGCGATGGCCTGGGTGCTCAACAATCAGTTGATCACCTCGGCAATCGCCGGTCCGCGGACCGAAGAGCAGTGGAACAGCTATCTTGGTGCGCTTGATGTGAAGCTCGATGCCGAAGACGAGGCGCTGATCAACCGGCTTGTCTCCGCCGGTCACCCCTCCACCCCCGGCTTTACCGACCCGGGCCATCCTGTCGAGGGCCGGGTACCTGTCGGCGCTCCAGTGCAGGGCGGTCTTCCGTTCGCCCGGTCGTGATCTGACAGGTGAGGCGGCCCGGAGAAAATCCGGGCCTATCGGTCTTGGTGCGGCGATGTTCCTATCAGGACGATGCTATGGCTTGATCGAACCCCGACGATCGCCCGGTTCGGTGGCGGTTTGGGCAAGCTGCTTCACTTGGCGGAGCGTATTGCGGCGGCTCTGTTCGAGATGTTTCAGCAAGGCTTCGACGATCCGGGCTTTTTCGCCGGCGATGATCGCGTCGAGAATGTCCTGATGCTCGGCGACCGAGCGGCCGTATTCGCCGGGTATCGAAACAAAAAGCGTATGCGTCTGGCTGACGATGCGCGCATGAACCTCGGCAATCGTTCGAATTCCCGCTGCGGCTACCAGCGTGCTGTGAAAGGCGCGGTCGTGGACGAGCGCCTGCGCAAGGTCATCGAGCGACGTACCGTCCGCATAACGACGGTGATTTTCCAGACTGTCTTTCAGACGCACCTGCAATTCGGCATCCAGCTTTCCCGCTTCGAAAGCCGCCTCGACGGCACCTTTCTCGATCAGCATGCGGGCCGCATAAAGCTCCTCGACATCGTCTTCGTTGAAGCTCCTTACGACCATGCCGCGGCGTGCCGATGTCACCAGTAGCCCATCCGCTTCCAGCCGCAGGCACGCGTCCTTGACCGGGGTCGGGCTGATGCCGAGATCGGCCGCAAGCTCGTTGGGCAGCAGACGCGTACCGCCCGGCAGCCGGCCGGTGACAATCCGTGATCGCAGTTCCTGATAAGCTTGTTCCGCCAATGTCGTTTTGATCAGGGTCATGAGCAACCATTGTCCCGCATCGCACAGTGACGCAATAAGAAAATAAAAAATTTTTTATTTTATGCGGAGGATTTTCGCGCTACATCGAAGAAGGCTGGACGTCGGAGGGGCGGCCGGCGCCAATTTCGATGCGTCCTTGGGAGGTCCAGTTCCGCCATGAAAATCGCTTCCGTCCACCCGTTCATCCTGCATCTGCCGCTCACGTCGGATTCGATTTCCGACTCCACTCACAGCATCACCCACTGGGGCGTAGTTGGCGCGAAGATCGTCACCACCGATGGGCTGGAGGGCTATGGTTTCACTGGCACGCATGCGCATCTGCCGTCCGATCGGCTGATCACCTCCTGCATCAGCGATTGTTATGCACCCTTGCTGATTGGCGAAGACGCATCAGACCATCAGCGTCTTTGGACCAAACTTGCTCGATATCCGTCGCTGCAATGGGTCGGTCGCGCCGGTATCACGCATCTGGCGCTGGCGGCGGTGGATGTGGCGCTTTGGGACCTTGCGGCGAAAAGAGCCGGCGTGCCGCTTTGGGCTCATCTCGGTGGCGCCCGCACGAATGCGCTGGAAGCCTATAATACCGATATCGGCTGGCTCTCCTTCGGCCTGGACGCCCTGTTGAAGGGGTCAATGAAGGCGGTAGAGGAAGACGGGTTCACCCGCCTAAAGATCAAGGTCGGTCATGACGATCCGAATATCGATGTCGAGCGGCTGGCGGCATTGCGCAAGCGTGTCGGCTCGAAAATCCGCATCGCCATCGACGGCAACGGCAAATGGGACCTGCCCACCTGCCAGCGTTTTTGCGCGCTTGCCCGCGATCTCGATATCTACTGGTTCGAGGAGCCGATGTGGTACGACGACGTGACGAGCCACGCCAAGCTTGCCCGCAACACGTCGATCCCGATTGCGCTCGGCGAACAGCTCTATACGGTCGATGCCTTCCGCGCCTTCCTGGATGCGGGCGCGGTGGCCTATGTCCAGCCTGATGTGACGCGGCTTGGCGGGGTGACGGAATATATCCAGGTCGCTGATCTGGCGCTGGCCCACCGCCTGCCGGTCGTGCCGCATGCCGGCGAGATGAGCCAGGTGCATGTGCATATGAGCTACTGGCATCCGGCCTCGGCGATCCTCGAGTATATTCCGTGGATCAAGGACCATTTCGAAGAGCCGGCCAATGTCGTCGACGGTATTTTCAACCGGCCGCAGCAGCCGGGCGCCAGCACGACGCCGCTTGCGGCAAGCATGGAACGGTTCGGTAAAACCCTGCGCTGAGATAGCCCGATGGATGCAGGCCTCGCCCTGCATCCATCGGAGCGTAGAGTTAGGCGCTCCTGGCGAGCCTTTCGCTGCGGATCGCCTGCGGGCGCAGTAGCGGAAGGAGCTGATCTCCCTGCCGTTTGATCTCGGAGAGATAGGGCGTATCGGACAGTACGAAATGGGTGATGCCGAGGTCCTGGTATTTCTTGAGCGACCGGGCAACATCATCCGCCGAACCCACGAGCCAAGTCGTACCGGCGCCACCGCCGCCGAATTTGCCCGGGGCGGTATAGAGATTGTCGTCGAGAACGTCGCCGCGCTCGGCAAGATCGAGCAGCCTTCGCTGGCCGACCGCAACCGGCCGCTTGTGATCGTCCCAGCCCTTGCCCGTGCTTTTCGCCATTTCCGCAACCTTAGCCTCTGCATCGGCCCAGGCTTCTTCGGTCGTGTCGCGGACGAGCGTCGTGATGCGCAGGCCGAATTCCAGCGGTGGCAAGTCGCGGTCCAGCGTGGTGCTCAGCGCGTTCAATCGTTCGATCCGCTCCCGGACGCCATCGAGCGGCTCGCCCCAGAAGAGCTGCACGTCGGCTTCGGTCGCCGAAACGCGCTCAGCGGCCTCCGACGCGCCGCCGAAATAGAAGCGCGGGTGCAACCGCTCGCCGCGAGCTTTCAGCCGCGGCACGACGGTGGAGCCCCGGACTTTGAAATGCTCGCCCTCAAAGGTGACGTTTTCCTCTGTCCAGAGCCTGCGGACAAGCCGCATGAACTCCTTGGTGCGGCCATAACGATGCGCCTGGTCACCTTCCTCGTCGCCATAGGCGGCGAGGTTGTCCTGTCCCGAGACGATATTGATCCGCACACGACCTTCGCTAAGATGGTCGAGCGTGGCAGCTGCCGAAGCGAAGTTGGCAGGCCGCCAGTAGCCGGGTCGAATGGCGATCAGCGGCTCGAATGTCGTGGTGCGGGCAGTCAGTGCGGCCGCGACCGTGAACGTATCGGGACGTCCCCAGCCGGTGCCGAGCAGGGCGCCATCCCAACCGTGCTTTTCGAGCGCCGTGGCGTGGCTGGTCAGCGTGTCCAGGCTGTTATGGCTATCGACGACATTGTCGCCGCGATGGCCAGCTTCGGCGTGGTTCGGAATGTACCAGAGAAATTCGGTATTCTTGCTCATGGTCGGGGACCTGATGTCTGATGTTCGGATTGTGAAATCGGAATGCGGGACCGTCGCCGGAATCAGCTGGCGGCGCGTGCTTCCTGTTGTTGGAGCGCTCGCAATACGAAGCCGTTGAGCGGGCGCTTGAGTCCGAGATTTTCCCGCAGCGTCGTGCCTTCGTATTCCTCGCGGAACAGACCACGCTTGCGCAGGATCGGCACGACCTGATCGACGAAATCGGTAAGGCCTGTCGGCAGGATCGGCGGCATGATGTTGAAGGCATCGGCGGCGCCGTTGTCGAACCATTCCTGCATGGCGTCGGCGATCTGCTCCGGTGTGCCGACGACCGTGCGGTGGCCTCGGGCGCCCGCAACCGCCAGATAGAACTGCCGGAGCGTCAGGTTGTTGCGCGACACGAGATCGGTGACGAGCTTCAGGCGGCTCTTGTTGAGTTCGGTATCCTGCGGCAGCGGCGGGGCCAGATCGTCCAGCGAATAGCCGGAAAGATCGACGCCCTTGTAGTGGCGAGACAGGATGTTCCAGGCGATGGACGGATGAACGAGCGACTGGATGTAGTCGTAGTTCTCCTGAGCCTCCTTCTCGGTGCCGCCAAGGACGGGGAAGATGCCGGGGCTGATCAGCAGTTCGTCCGGGGTGCGGCCGTAGCGGGCGAGCCTGCCCTTGACGTCGGAATAGAATTCCTGCGCATCCTCGAGTGTCTGGTTGGCGGTAAAGATCATCTCCGCCGTGCGGGCGGCAAGCTCGCGGCCCGGCTCAGAGGCACCAGCCTGCACGATGACCGGATAACCCTGCACCGGCCGACCGACATTCAGCGGACCGCTGACGGAGAAGAACTGACCCTTGTGATCGACCTGATGGACCTTATCCAGGTCGAGATAGACGCCGCTCTCCTTGTCATGGATGAAGGCATCGTCCTCGTAGCTGTCCCACAGGCCCTTGACGAGGTCGACGAATTCTTCCGCCCGGACATAACGGTCCGAATGGGCTGGATGGCCGGGAATGGAGAAGTTCTTCGAGACGTCCGCACCGGTCGTCACCACGTTCCAGGCGGCACGGCCCTTGGAGATGTAATCCAGCGAGGCGAATTTGCGGGCGAGCAGATACGGGTCTTCGTATGTGGTCGACGCGGTCGCGACGAAGCCGATATGGCTGGTCGTCTGCGACAGTGCCGCCCAAAGCGTCACAGGCTCGAAATGGGCACCTTGCGAGCTGCGCCGCAACGCTTCCGGATCCTTGGCCCGTTCCCAGCCGGCGGGACTGTCGGCGACGAAGACGAGATCGAACTTGCCGCGCTCGGCCGTCTGGGCGAGTTCGCGGTAGTGATCGATATTGAGGCCGGCATCGGCTTGTGAATCGGGATGGCGCCAGGCGGCCACGTGGTGGCCGGTCGCCATGATGAACGCGCCGAGCCGCATCTGTCTCTTTTGAGTGCTCATGGGTTTTGATCCGATTGAAGGTGGGGCCATGGTCCGCCGGCGCCGGAAAGCGCCGA
The DNA here is from genome assembly GCF_019430945.1 of Neorhizobium populisoli. GTDB lineage: Bacteria > Pseudomonadota > Alphaproteobacteria > Rhizobiales > Rhizobiaceae > Neorhizobium > Neorhizobium populisoli. Next base: position 378,253 of record NZ_JAHYCB010000004.1, read on the forward strand.
CGGAGTGTCAGGCAGCTTTGCGGCCGGGCAGATTGACGCCGAGGCTGCGCAACAGATGGCTGCGGAATTCCGCAAAACGCGGGTCGCCGTGATCGCGCGGCTCGGGCATGTCGATGCGGAGATCTTCCACGAAGCGGCCTTCGTCGAGAACCAGAATGCGGTCGGCGAGCGAGATCGCCTCATCGACGTCATGCGTGACGAGCAGGACCGCCGGCCGGTGCCGGGCGCAGAGTTCTCTCAGCAGTGCATGCATCTTGATCCGCGTCAGGGCGTCGAGAGCGCCGAAGGGCTCGTCGGCGAGAAGCAGAGCCGGTTCACGCACCAGCGAACGGGCAAGCGCCACGCGCTGTTGTTCACCGCCGGAAAGCTGGTTCGGCCATGCCGTCTCGCGGCCGGCGAGCCCGACTTCGGCAAGCGCTTTCCGGCCGGCATCCTGACCGTTGGCACCGGGCAGGCCGAGCGTGACGTTCTGGATGACTGTGCGCCAGGGCAAGAGCCGTGCATCCTGAAACACAACGGAGAGGTTTTCCGGTGTCTCAAGCGTACCGGTTCCTTCAACATCGTGGTCAAGGCCGGCCAGTGCGCGCAGGAAGGTGCTTTTGCCCGACCCACTCTTGCCGAGGAGAGCTACGAATTCGCCTTCTGCGATATCGAGATCGACGCCGTCGAGGATCGTCTTCGATTTGAAACCGCGGACGAGATTGCGGACGTGAACGGCGTTCAGTTGGCTAGCGTGCGGCGCCATGTGAGGACCCTCCGTTCGAGAAGACGGACGAGACCGTCCGAGACGAGACCAAGCAGGACGTAGACAACGAGGCCGACGAGAATGACGTCCGTTTGTCCGTAGGTGCGGGCGAGATCGATCATGTAGCCGAGGCCGCTCGTGGCGTTGATCTGCTCGACGACCACCAGCGAGACCCAGCACAGCGTCACGGCAAAGCGCAGGCCAAGAAGGAAGCCGGGCAGGGCGCCGGGCAGCACGACCTGCAAGATGAAATCTTTCTGGCTCATGCGCAGTGTTTCGGCGAGTTCTACATAACGGCTGTCGATGCTGCGCAGCGCATTATGGGTGTGGATATAGATCGGGATGATCACCGCGAGCACGATGGTCGTGACCTTCATGCCTTCTCCGATGCCGAACCAGAGGATCAGCAGCGGGATCAAAGCGAGCGTCGGAATGGCGCGCTTGATCTGGATCGGCCCATCGATCAGCGCCTCGCCGATGCGGGACAGTCCTGCGATGACGGCCAGCAGCGTGCCGATGACAAGGCCAATGCTCAGGCCGATCAGGGCGCGGGATGCCGAGGTGACGAAATTGTCCTGCAGGCGGCCCTGTTCGATCAGTCTTCCGAAGGCTTCGACGACCGTCCAGGGGGCGGACAGGATGCGCGGATCGATCAATCCGAGTGCCGAACCGCCGACCCACAGCAGGACCAGAAGTGCCGGCCCGATCTGCAATCCGAACGGAATGGCTGGTCCCGGCCCCAATCTGCGGCGCACGCGAGGCGCGCCGGTTTTCGTTGCGGGGAGGGCGACATGCGCGCTCTGGCGGCTGGATCGCCCGGTCGACTTGACCTCGGCTGCATCCCAAACGGTTGCCATGTTCAATTCTCCTGCTCTGAATGGGATAAGGATTTACTGGCTCTTGGCGAGCGCTGAGGCCGCGACTTTTTCGAAGCGGTCGTCGAAAATCTTGTCGACGCTATAGGTCTTGTAGCCGAGCTCCTGGGCCAGAAGATCGATCGTCTCCTGGTGACGCTTCTTCACCTCGGTCCAGCTGTCCGGAACGACCTGGGTGCCGGTGAGCTTGATCAGGTATTCTGCATCCTCGCGGCTCAGGCCCTGCTGGCCGATATAGTATTCCTTGATCCAGAGCTCCGGATTGTTGTCGACCCATTCGGTCGCGCGTGCCCAGAGCCGGACATATTCGGCAAGCGCTGCAGCTTTCGCCGGATCATCCAGTACCCATTGCGGTGCGTAGAGATGGCTGGGATCGTCCCGAAGGCCGTGTTCCACAAGGGTCGCGCCGTCAGGGCCATATTGGGCGACATAGCGACGGATGTTGACGCCACCGATCGGCGCGATATCGACCTGTTTGCTGGCAAGCGCCTTGGGATAGACGTCACCGGTGCTCGGAAGCTCGACCAGCGTCACGTCTTTCTTGCTCAGTCCGACCGCATGGAGTGCCCTGAGCACCAGCGTCCCCTGAGCCTGGCCGGGGCTGAAGGCGATGCGCTTGCCGCGGAAATCTGCGAGCGACTTGACGTTCGATCCCGGTGCCACGCCGAAGCGGTAGATCGGATTGGCGATCGGGTCGCGCCGTTCGCGATAGGCGATGTTGCGGACCGGCAGGTTGTTCCAGTTGGCGAAGATCGACGGAATTTCCGCTACCGAGCCGACATCAAGGGCACGGGCACGGAAGGCTTCGGATGTCTGCGGGCCGCCGCTGATATTGGCCCAGTTGACCTTGAAGGTCAGTTCCTTGTCGAGCCCGGAGAGTTCGAAAGCTTTCTGCGTTGTCGGGTCCCCGACCGTCAGAACCGTTCCCGCGGGAACCTTCGCAGCGAGGGGAGCTGTCGATTGGGCGCTGGCCATGCCGCTTGCCGCGCTGAGTGCCAGAGCGCCGAAAAGCGCAGTCCGTAATATCCTTGCCAATGTCATCTTCGGGCTTCTCCGTAAGAGGTTGTGGAGCGCGATAAGCGATGACAAGAGGTTGGGTTATTTTCTATCTTGTTTATAGACTATATAGTTTAATAATGCGAAGCGCGGCGAAAAATCGTTCCAAAGTGCGGGCAATCGGCGTCTGCGTCTTAACGCGGGACTATCTTTCGCAAAGACGGCGCTCGCCGCCATAGGGCTGATATGTGCAGTCCGAAGGGCGGAAGGAGCGGTAGGCGCGCGAGCAGGCGGTGATGTTGCAGGAAAGCGGCGCACCTTCCCCGCCGGCAATTGCGCCGGTGGAAGAGGGGGCGGTATCCGGCGTCGGCTCGGCCATCGCTTCGCGCATGAACTGCCGCCAGATATGTGCCGGCAGTTCTCCACCGGTCACGCCCTTCATCGGCGTATCGTCGTCGTTTCCAACCCATACGCCGGCGACGAGCGGTTCCGTAAAGCCGACGAACCAGGCATCGCGATTATTCTGGCTGGTGCCGGTCTTGCCCGCTGCAAACGCGCCGGGATCGGCCTCGCGACCGGTGCCGCGTTCGACGACAAGCTGCAGGAGGCCGAGAAGATCGGACTGATATTGGGAGAGGTCGACATTCGGCTGCGATTGAGACCCGACACGAAAGGCTTTCGGTTGGTCGGCTGCGTGAAAGTCGATAATGCCCCAGGGTTCGATCGGTGCCTTGCCGGCATGGACGGAGGCATAGGCCGAAGTCAGGTCGAGCAGATTGACCTCCGAGCTTCCCAACGCGACCGAGGGCGTGCTGGCCAGAGGCGCATTGATGCCGAGCTCTCTGGCTGCGGCGATCACGTTGTCGATGCCGACTTCCTGAGCCAGGGAAACCGTGGCTGCGTTGAGCGATCGGGCAAACGCTTCGGCAAGGGTTACCCAGCCGCGATAACCTCCGCCGGAATTTTCCGGTGACCAGCCATCGATCTCGATCGGCGCATCGAGGATGCGGTCGGAGAGCGTCAGGCCGGCCTTGAGCGCTGCGTAATAGACGAAAAGTTTAAAGGTCGAGCCTGGCTGGCGCATCGCGGTGACGGCTCGGTTGAACTGGCTCTGGCGATAATCGCGACCGCCAACCATGGCGACGACGGCGCCATCCGGTGTCATGGCGACCAGTGCTGCCTGCGACGCGCCAACCGACTTTCCTTCGCCGTCGAGCACATTCTTCACCACTCGCTCGGCAATCTGCTGCAGGCGAGGCACAAGCGTGGTGCGGACGGTCGTGGAGCCCGGCGAAGCCCCGGCAATCTCGCTCGCCTGCGGTGAAACCCAATCCGCGAACCAGCTTCCGGAGCGTGGCGTCGGCCTCGTGGGGTGAACCTTTGCGAAGCCCGCCTTGGCGTTTTCGGCTTCTTCCTTGGTGACCTTGTCGTTCGCCACCATCGTGTCGAGGACGACAGAGGTGCGCTGCCGCGCGCCTTCGAAATTGTCGATCGGGTTCCAGGCGCTCGGCGCTCGCAGAAGGCCGGCCAGCAGCGCAGATTCCGGCAGGTTGAGCGCGCCGATATCCTTGTTGAAATAGATACGTGCTGCGGCGGGCATGCCGGTCGCTCCGGCGCCGAGATACGCGCTGTTGAGATAACGCGCCAGAATTTCCTGTTTGCCGAGCTTCCATTCCAGCCAGAATGCAATCACGAATTCCTGGATTTTGCGCTTCAGCGTCCGGTCGCTGTCGAGATATTGCAGCTTGATAAGCTGTTGGGTGATGGTGCTGCCGCCCTGGACGACCGAACCGGCCTGGATATTGCGCAGCAGCGCACGGCCGATACCCTGAATATCGATGCCGTGATGCTCCATGAACCGCCGGTCCTCAATCGACAGGACGGCATCGATCAGGGTTTGCGGAAACTGGTCGTAAGTGGCGTAAGATCCCTGATAGGGACCCTGGCGAACCAGTGGAGCGCCATTTGCCGTTTCCAGCACGATGATGGGCTTCAAAGAACCGGCGGCGATATCGCGCCATGGAACATCCTTCAAAGCCCAGATTAAAACGCCCACGACGATGAGCGCACCCGCGAGCATGCTTGCGGCCAGCGCGCCGCGCCACGAACGTAGCCGAGGAGGTCTGACCCGCCGCAATCGCCCAAGGACCGAGCCGGCCATGGCCGAATACCTGGAGGTAGCGGTAGCGGGCCGGGGTTCCGCTGTCATTTCTCCAGGGGAGCGATCATCTGTGGCGTTGTTCCGGCGAAATCGAGCCTTGGCGGTCGCCGCAGCTGTTTCGCTCCAGGCGACGAGACGTTGCCAGGCCGCGCGGTAATCTTTGCCGAGCGCCACCAGCAATCCGGCCGCGGCAGTTCTGGTTTGGGAAAAGGAGTGCTTTTCGGCTTCGCTGCCGTCGGCGCCGGCATTCACGTCAGACGTGGAATTCGGTCGATCACCGGCATTCGTCGGCTGGTCTGGGCCAGCCGAAGCGTTGTCATCCGCTCGCTTGGAATTGTCTGCAGAAATGGCCGGTCTTCCGATTGAAATCTCTGAGAACAAGATAGCGCAAGACGGTGCGGGGGAAAGACGGAGGGACCGCGATGTTTCAAAAGATTCCAAGTTTTGAAAAAACTGCCATAGGATTACCGCATATGACGCCAGTAGCTGCGCTCACTGCAACACTTGCCCGGTGGCTGCCAACCTGTCTTGATTACGGAATAACGATGAAGCCGATCTTTCTAACCGTATTTCTGCTTGCATGCCCTCTGACCGCGGTGGCCGAAGATGCGCCGCCCCTGTCCGATACGTTCAAGGAATTCTGCCTTTCCAACGGGCCGCATTTCAACAAAACCGTGGACGCGGCGAAAGGCAGCGGATGGACGCCACTTGCGGCTGACATGGCTATGAGCTTCACGCCGATCTCCGACCCGATCGAAATCCAGGGCTGGCTGATCGGCGACGGTGAGGAGAGCCATTTCGAGGCTTTAGTCGGGTTCAGGGCAAAAGTTGCCGAAAAACCTGTCGAAGGGTGCACAGTTGCGATTTCGGGCGTCGATGGCAAAGCCGTCGAAAAGGCGATTGTCTCGACTGTCACAGCCAAATCGATCGGTGAGGAGCAGGGACAGGACACGACCTACAAGCGGTTTTCCACCACAATCGACGGACGGGAGGTTGCGCTTACCATTTCGATGCCGCGCTACCCGAACGGATCAGACCAGATTGTCATCAGCCTTGTGGCGGAAGAGATCATGGAAAACTGAGAGGTCATCTACCTGCTGCGATCAACTTTATAGCAGGCTGGAACAACCCGATGTGCCGCGGCATTGCCTCAAAAATCGGGAGGAAGCCATGGCACAGGATTGGCCGATGTTTATTATGCAGTCGATCGTTGTTTTCGGACTGGTTGGTACGTTGTTCATAAGGGCATGATGTGTCGGCCGCATCATATCCGGGATCTTTTCCATGACGGATGATCCTACTGTCCGACAATAAATTTGCCGCTTTAGCTATTTCTTTTACTCTCTTCGCTTATTCTCGCGCACTTGGAGCTATTTGGACAACGACTGGCAGAGCTTGAGGGCGCGATGCTGAGTGCGGAAGTCATTCTGGTGCTGGAGGCATGTCCGCTTGCCGCGTTGATACTCGACGCGGCCGGCATGGTCGTCTTTGCCAACCGGAATGCATGTGATCTCTTCGAAAGAGGCGAGATTTCCGCCGGCACGCCGGTTTCCGATCTATTGCCCGGATGGTTTGCGGAGGAGGGCAGCAAGGCCCGCCTGGTGATCGAAAGACCTTCGGGACAGAACCGCAGCTGCGAGATCGCCACCTCACCCTATCCCTTGGCCGGCAGAGAGCTGAAGGCCGTTTGGATCGATACGAGCGAAAGAAACTCCGCTTTCGGCATTGCCGCCCGCGAAGCCAATCTCCGCCTCCGATACGTGATCGAGATGTTGCCGCAGGCCGTCTGTGTTTTCGACGCGCAGGATCGTTACGTTCTCTGGAACGAGAAATATGCGTCTCTCTATTCCGAGATCGCCCCCCACCTAAGGCCGGGCATACCTTTCGAGGATATTCTGAGGATCAGTCTTGCCAGCGGTTCTATCCAGGAGGTCGTGCCCGATCACGAGGCTTGGCTTCGCGCCCGCATGGAAAAGTTCCACCGGCCGATTTCCCAGGAGGAACAGCGGCTGAAGGACGAGCGCTGGCTGCGTTATGACGACCGGCGGACGCCGGATGGTGGCGCGATCGGCATCCGTATCGACATCACCGACTTGAAGCAGCGTGAGGAATGGCTCAGTCAGCTTTTCCAGGCTAACCCGATGCCGATGATCCTTTGCGACGGCAACAGCCTGCAGATTCTCGAAGCCAACCTTGCCGCCCTGCAATTCTACGGGTTCGATCTATCGAAGATGCTGACGATGCGGGCATGCGATATGCACGCCCCCGATCAGTCGAAGGAGTTTGCCGCAAGGGTGTTGCGGCTGGAGGGGGATTGCGAGGCGCGTACCGTCTGGCGGCAGAGAATGGAGGACGGTCGGGAGCGTCATGTGATGATCTACGTCCGACTGCTGCATGAAGGTTCAGAACGTCGCCTGCTTCTGACGGTCGCCGATGTCAGCGATCGCGTCATCGCCGAGACGGAGGCGACGCGGCTCGCACATCACGATGTGCTGACCGGATTGCCGAACCGCATGCAGTTCTACAAGTCGCTCGATGAGGAACTGAAAAGGGGTGCGCGGCCCGTCGTCCACTGTCTCGATCTGGACGGGTTCAAGCCGGTCAACGATACATTCGGCCATGCCACCGGCGACGAAGTCCTGAAGATGGTGGGACATCGCCTGCAGGCGGAGGCGGGCGATCATCTCGTTGCACGTCTCGGCGGCGACGAGTTCGCTATCCTTCAAAGGGCAGGCAACGGAAATGAGGCGGATCTCGCGGATCGTTGTATTGCGGCACTGAAGATGCCGTTCGTCGTCAAGGGACTGCCGATCAGCATCGGCGTGAGTATCGGCATCGCTACGGCCGCTGCCGGTATTGATAGCGAAGCGCTGGTGCAGGCGGCCGATCGTGCCCTGTATCATGCGAAAGGTGCAGGCCGGAATACGTGGCGGATCAGCACAGAAGAGCATTTTATCGTGCCTCGCCTCAAGGCGCATTGACGCCTCGGGGAGACTTCGACACTTAATCCCGATTTGCCAGCAGCCAGTCCCGCAGCGTCCTTGCTTCGTCCGAAAGTCCTTGCGCCTCCAGAAGCCAATAGGCCTTTTGCCGGTCCGACGCAGTTTCGAACAATGTCACCAGTGCGCCAGAAGCGATCTCGTCGCGAATGAGCGTGGTCGGGCAGAGGCCGACACCCTGCCCGCCGATGACCGACCCGAACATCAGCGTGAAATCCGCAAAGACATGCCCGGCTTTCGGCACAGCACGTATACCGGCCTCCGAGAACCAGCGGTCCCATGCGTCGACGGTCTCGTCATGCAGCAGCTCGGTGTGTATCAGCGCCTCCGGCCGGTCGAAAGGGCCGTGTGTTTCCAGAAACTCCGGTGAACAAGTCGGCCTTGTCCAGGCGTCCATGAGTTCGATCGCCGGCACGGCCGGTTTCACGCCGTGTCGGATGAGGATATCGGCGCCAGCGGCCTCCGGGGTCCTGGCGTCGAGCGCATAGACGATGTTGATGCGGATTTGGGGGTGTGCGGTCCTGAACAGCGGCAGCCGGGGAATGAGCCAGCGTGTGGCAACCGAGGGGATGCAGGCTACGCTGACAGGGCGAACTTGTTCGGCGTGTTTCAGTTGCTGGGCCGCCGTTTCCATATGCATCAGCCCGTGACGGACGGCTTCGCCAAGCTCCCGCCCGGCGGCGGTCAGTGCCACGCCGCGGTGATGGCGGATGAACAATGGTATGCCCATCCAGTCTTCCAGTGCCCGAACATGCTGGCTGACGCCGGCCGCGGTGAGGTTCAGCTCTACAGCAGCCTTCACGAAGCTCGCGTGGCGGGCCGAAGCTTCAAAAGCACGCACAGAGGTGAGCGGCAATTTACTCATCGGCTATGGCTAAGTCATGCTTGGCCTGAGCACAAGGATAATCATGGTTGTTTAGGCAAATCGCTTCCCGCATAGTGCCCCCAGCTTAGCCTCGAACTGCTTCGTGCCGCAAAACCGCGATGCCGAATTGGAGACCTGAATGCCGAAGATGCCGTCCATGCCTGCGCCCGCCGATGCAGACGAAAGACGCGGCAAGCCGGCGGTCGTGGTCTATCCGAACGGTACGCTTCCGCCTGCCGACATGCCGATGCTGGAAGCTGCACGTGATGGCATGACCAAGATTGACGAGGTTATCGTCCCGCCGCGCGATGCTCGTGCCTTCAAAGCGCCGAAGGGACATTTCTTCCGCATTGTCAGCGTCGAGGGCGCGCAGGTCGGCGACCTCAATCTCTGGAATGTCGACGATCTTTCCGAACGCTTCTTCAGCGGCAAGACGCGGGCACTGCACGCCACCCATGTCGGTGTCGGCGACCGGTTGTGGAGCACGCTGCCGACGCTGCGGCCGATGGCGACGATCACCCATGATACGCTCGGCTGGTACGGCTGGGATGCGGATGGCGCCGGCGTGCACGACGTTATCGGCACGCGTTGCGACCCCTATACCAACCGGCTGCTCAACGGCGATGACTACCACCATTGCTGCCATTCTAACCTTACGCGGGCACTGGCATCTGCCAGGAACATTTCTGTTCGCGAAGCGGAGCCGCATGTGCATGACGTGCTGAACGTCTTCATGTGCACCGGTTTCTCGCAGGATACGCATCAGTATTTCATGAAGGCCAGCCCGGTCCGGCCCGGCGATTTCATCGAATTTTTCTCGGAAATCGATCTCCTCGGCGCGCTTTCCGCCTGCCCCGGCGGCGATTGCGGCGCGACCCATTCGAGCGATACTTCCGCATGCTACCCGCTGAAGGTCGAGGTGTTCCGCCCCGATCCGGCATCGCTCAAGGGCTGGGTTTCGCCGGCGGTAAACGCCTATCCGCGCACTCACGGGCTCGGCTGATTGTTCAGGTCGCGTCCGGCCCGACAGTCGAGCTTCGTTTGATCAATTCGCCGGAGATGCGCCGGATGCCCGGCGTCTGCCCTGGCGCGCATGATCCGTCCTCGATCATGGTGATGGCGACGTCGACGATTGTATCGACCGGCTGACGGAAGGTGGTCAGGCCGTAATGCGGCCATCCGGCCATGCTGATGTCGTCGAAACCCGCAATGGCGATGTCTTCCGGCACGCGGGCGCCGGCTTCGCGCAATGCATCGATGCCGCCTGCGGCGAGAATGTCGTTGGCGAAGAAGATCGCATCCGTGCCGCCGCGCTCAAGCAGGCCGAGCGCCGCATTCCGTCCCGCATAATAGCTGTATTCGCCGCTGTCGATGAGGGCTGACAGCGTCATTCCGTGCTCGGCAAGTCGAGTGATGAAGGCGTTCTGTCGCTCGCGATTGGTGGTCGTATGTGAAAGGCCGGCGACATAGGCGACGCGACGCCGGCCGGTTTCATGAAAATGGTCGGCAATCGCGCGTGCGCCTTCCGCATTGTCGCAGATCACGCAGTTCAGTTCGGCATCCTCGGCGACGCGGTTGATCAGGATCGCGGCGCGATCCTCCGTTGCCCAGCGCAATGTCTGGCCTGAAAGGATAGTCGCCGAAACGATGATGACCGCATCGACATTGTAACGTCGCAGCGCCGATAGCTGCTCTTCGAGATTGGCGCCGCGAGTGATGTTGAAGAGCAGGCTCTGCAGCCCGACGCGCTGCAGGGCGCGGGAAAGCTTTTCGATCAGCGCCGGATAGAACGGGTTCTGCATATCGGAAATGACGATACCGACGATGTTGGTTCGGCTTTTCGACAACATGCTGGCAATGGCATTCGGATGGTAGTCGACATCCTCGGCGAAACGCAGGATCTTCTCCCGCAGGTCCGGCGCGATACTCGCGCCGGGTGTAAAGGCACGGGAAACGGCCGACTGGCTGACGCCGATCATGCGGGCAAGCTCGCGCGCCGTCATCGGCTTGCGCTTTTCCACGATCGTCCCGTTTTTCGCCAAGCCTGCCCCCTCGTTTCGTAGCTCTTGCGGCGTGCAACCGCTGCGGGCTCTTCCCTAGCTGTTAATCAGCCTTCCTTCAATACGACGAAATGATGCAAATGCCAATCTTGCATCCGTATGCAATGCGCGCTACCTTGCTTGCGACGGGGAGGAGACCCGGCAGAAATTTCTGTGTTGGAGGCGAGGATGCCCACGGCGTTGGGCGGCCTGCGGGTCGTTGATTTTTCGGACAGTCTGGCAGGACAGTTCTGCGCGCGGCTGCTGGCGGATTTCGGTGCGGACGTGACATTGGTCGAGCCGCCGGGTGGATCGCCATTGCGCCGTATGCCGCCGTTTTCCGTTAAGGATCCCGACCTTTCGCTGCGGTTCTGGCATCTCAATACCGGGAAGAGCTCGCTGGCAATCGACCAAGCGGATGACGCGGGCCGGGAAGCGCTCGATCATTTGCTCGCCGCAGCCGATATCGCGCTTTTGCCGGAAGGGCACGATCCGCAGCGGGTGGGGGAACTCAATCCGGCCTGCATCGCGGCGGCGATCAGCGCCTTTGGGCAGGACGGTCCGCTCAAGGGCTGGCGCTCGCCGGAAATTGTGCTGCAGGCCCTTTCCGGCATGATGAACAACAATGGCGCCTATGGCCGGGAGCCGCTTTACGGCGTCGGCGACCGGGCTTCCTTCGCGGCAGGTCAGGCGGCCTATATCGGCATTCTTTCCGCCCTGCATGAGCGGCATTCAAGCGGTCTGGGTCAGGTCGTGACCGTGGACTCCGCCGAGACCGCGGCGGCCATGTGTTTTCCTTATGCGATGCGCCACATCTACAATGGCTCGATCCACACGCGACGGGACCAGACCATTCCCGCCGGCCAGGTCAGGTGCCACGACGGCTGGGTCTGCATCTGGATCTATAACCATCGGTGGCACGCCGTCTGCACTGCGCTTGAACTGCCGGAACTGGAGGCCGATCCGCGTTTCGTAGAGCCGATGATCCGCCGCGCGAACTGGGACAAGCTCTACGAGATCATCCAGGAAAAAGTCAAAACCGCCGATTGGTCGGCGGAGAATCTGGTCGAGAGATTGCAGAAGGCGCAGATTATCGCCGCCAAGGCCTATCGGCCCTCCGAACAGATTCACAACGGCCATCTCAACGGCCGGAACTATTGGGAGCAGGCAGATGGCCGGCTGATCCTGGGCATGCCGTTCCGCATGAGCCGGACACCGCGCAAGGTAAAGGGCGGTGCGCCGGCATTGAACGCTGCGATGGATGCCGCCCCTGTCCAGCGAGCAGAGAAACAGGCCTCCGCAAAAGTGCCGGCACGGCTTCCGCTGGAAGGGCTTCGGGTGATCGAGATCACCACCGCCTGGGCGGGGCCGATGTCCGGCAGAGTGCTCGCCTATTTCGGCGCGCAATCGATCCATGTGGAATCGCCCAACCGCGTGAACTCCTGGCGGCTCAACAAGGAGCGGCCCAATCCGGTCAATTTTCCGGGCGGCGACGCAGGAACAAGGCCTTTCGATCGCTCCTTCCTGTTCAACTCCCAGAACGTCAACAAGCTCTCCTGCATCCTGAATCTGAAGACCGAGGAAGGGCGCCGCACGCTGCGCCGCCTGGTCGAGGTGGCGGATGTCTTGATCTGCAATTTCCGCCCCGGCACGCTTGCCAAGCTCGGGCTCGACTACGACAGCCTGACGGCCATCAAACCGGATATCATCGTTGCGGAACTGCCGGCATTCGGCGGCAGCGGTCCAATGTCCGGTTACGCCGCGCTGGGGCCGACGATGGAAATGGCGACCGGCATGTCGGCCATGATGGCCTATCCGGATGGCCAGCCGGAAAACAGTGGTCCTTCCTATCTCGACCCGATTGGCGGCTTCAATGCCGCTGCGGCTATCCTGACGGCGCTTTATCACCGCGACCGGACGGGCGAGGGCCAATATGTCGAGGTGCCGCAGGTGGAAGCGGCGATGCAGTTCATCGGCGCAGAGCTGCTGCTGGCCGCCGAGACCGGCATCGATCCGGCGCCGGACGGCAACCGTGTTCCGCATATGTCGCCCCACGATGCCTTTCCGGCGAAGGGCGAGGATCAATGGGTCGCCATCGCGGCGGAAAACGAGGAGCAATGGGCGAGGCTCTGTACCGCGATCGGCAAACCTGAACTCGCGGCCGATCCCCGTTTCGCGAACCTCGCGGACCGCAAGCGCAACGAGGCGGAACTCACCGCGATGCTCTCCGCCTGGACCGAAACGCGAGACAAACACGAGATGGCAAACCTGCTGCAGGCCGCGGGTGTTGCTGCCGCACCCGTTGCCAATGCTGCGGATGTCGCGGCCAGCACCTATCTCGCCCATCGCGGTTTCTTCACCGAACTGGAGCACCCGGATGCTGGCCGGCACCGTCACCCCAGCCTGCCTATCCATTTGAGCCGCACGCCCGGCAGCCAGCGTCGTGCCGCGCCACAATTCGGCGGCGACAACCGGCATGTGCTTGAAAACATTCTTGCCATGCCGGCCGCTGAGATCGAACGTGTCTCGGCAAGCGAGGCGATGGCAACCGTGCCTTTCCCGGATGGCTGATCATGAACCAGAACATTTCCACCCCCACCTTTCCGCGCGAACTTGTCATCGATATCCGGCTTGATGACGACCCTCGCTACAAGGGTTCGATCCACGAGGATGCGGTCGCGCGTGCCCGTGGTTACAAGGCGGCACTCATCCCGGGTGCCTTCATTTATGGCCATATCAGCCGCTTGGCACTACAGGCCTGGGGCGAGGATTGGACCATGCGTGGCGGCATGGGCACGCAGTTTCGCAGGCCGGTCTATAACGGTGACCGCCTGACATTGCGCGCCGGACCGCTTCAAGGCGATGCGCTAATGCGCCGTGCCGAAGTCTCGGTCGTCAACGAGGACGGCGAGGAAGTGGCGACAGGCTGGATCGGCATGCCGGATGGGATCGCCGACCTACCCGATCTTTCAGCGTTCTCGGTGGTTCCCAGGCCGGACGCGCCGCCGGAGATTAAAGCCGGCGAACGGCATCTCGGCATGCCGCTTACCACCGCGAACCGCATCATCACAGATGAGGAATTCAAGGCGTCGCTGCGGGCTTTCTGGGAGAGCGAGGACTTCTATATCCGAGAGAGCGTCGTCCATTCCGGCTGCCTGATGCGGCTTGCCATGGGCGATACCCACAACAGCTTCCGCTTTCCGTCGCCGATGGTGTTGACGGATGTGGAGACGCAGCATTTCGCGCAGGTGCGTCCGGGTCAGCGGCTCGCGACGATCGGGAAGGTTGCCGGGGCCTATCTTCGCAAGGGCAAATATTACCTCGAAAGCGAAGAATTCATGCTGGCGGACAGCACGCCTGTCGCCCGGTTCTTCAGGACGCAGATCTATGCCTATGAAACGCCAGCTGCATGATCATTCGAACCGCGACATCTCTGATAAATTTCGAAGGTGCCGCTTGCATACGGATGCAATTTGCGCAATGCTGATGATATGGAGGAACGGTGACGGCCAAGCCGGTCACGTTAATCGGGCGGTCTGGGAGGGCCGCGCGACGTTCAGCACAAACAGTTATGCATCGGAACCGCCCGGGATCAGGTCTCGTCTGGTTTCTCAGATCAGTTGCACCGGCCCCTTCGGGCCGGCCCGTTTTGCTTTTTCTTATTGAGGATGTGCAGTGGCCACGCCGACAACGATCAAATCCATCGAAGCATTTCAGGTCTGCTGGGAACACAATGAGCCGCCGGGTCGGCGTACCGCATTCGTGCGGGTGACGACGGTGGACGGTATCGTCGGCCATGGCGAGGCGTCGCCGATGATGGGCGGCGAACATTCATTGGGGGTCGTGCGCGACTTTGCGCCCTCGTTGATCGGCGCCGACGCGCTCGATCACGCGATGCTCTACGACAAGCTGATGCACAAATACGTCAAGCTCGGGCCTGAAGGCGCGGTGACCGGCGCTTTGGCCGCACTCGATATCGCGCTCTGGGACATCAAGGGCAAATATTTCAATCAGCCGGTCTACAAGCTGCTGGGTGGAGCGTGGCGCACGGAAGTGCCGTTCTATGCCTCGATCGGCGGCAATGCCAATCGCACGGTGGATGAAACGGTGCGTGTCGTCGAGGCGCGCTGGAAGTCCGAGACGCCGGCGGCGATCAAGATCCGCTGGGATGGCGACCGCACCCGTCAGGACTATGACATTCCGGGCGATATCGCCAAGGCGAAGGCCGTTCGCAAGCTGGTCGGCGACGATTTCCCGCTCGCCTTCGATGCCAACAATCAATATTCGGTCGGCGGTGCGATCCGTGTCGGCCGGGCTCTGGAAGACCTCGGCTACATCTGGTTCGAAGAGCCGGTGCAGCACTATAACGTGCGCGGCATGGGCGAGGTGGCGCAGCGGCTCGACATCACGGTTTCCGCCGCAGAGCAGACCTATACGACCCAGGCGCTGGTCGACATGATCAATGCCGGCGTGCGGATGGTCCAGCCGGATATCGTCAAGATGGGCGGCATTACCGGCCTCATGCAATGTGCCGCGATCTGCTACGCCCATGGCGTTGAACTGGTGCCGCACCAGACGCAGCCGACGATCGCGCATACTGCCAACCTGCATGTGCTCGCCACCATCATGCACCTGACGAAACCCGCCGAATTCGCCGATCCGTCGGTGCGCATGCATGTCGCATTCGCCAACGCGCCGAAACCGTCGAACGGCAAGTTCACGGTACCGAGCGGTCCGGGCCTCGGCCTGACGATACTCGATGCAGAATTGGACAAGCGGAAGAACTGACGCAGCCGACTTGCCTTGGCAAACTTGTTTTTGGGAGGAAACGATGAGCTTGAAGAGACGTGAATTCCTGGAATTGGCCGCGGCCGCCACGGCGCTGAGCGCCGTCGGCATCCGCACCGCAAATGCCCAGTCGGCGGATGTCATCCGTATCGGCATCGCCGCCAACGGTCCGCGCACCAGCGACCCGAACTTCACCACGCAGGGGTCGGACAACTGGGCGACCGAGCAGATGTACGAACAGCTCGTACGCCCGGAAGACGGTGACTTCGCCACGACGCCGGACAAATACGTGCCGACGCTCGCGACCGAATGGAAGTCGTCTTCGGATGCCAAGACCTGGAATTTCAAGCTCCGCCAGGGCGTGCAGTTCCACAAGGGTTATGGCGAGATGACGTCGGAAGACGTCGTGTTCTCCTACAAGCGCGCGATTGCCGACGGCACCAACAAGACCATCATGTCCAATGTCGCGGATGTGGTCGCCAAGGGACCTTACGAGGTCGAGATCACGCTGAAGACGCCGGACGTCAACCTGCTCGGCACGACGATCTTCTCGAACAATACGGCGATCGTCTCGAAGAAGGCCTTCGACAAGATCGGCGCCGAAAAGTTCATGACCGATGCGGTCGGCACCGGTCCTTACGAACTCACCCGTTTCGACCCGCAATGGGGCGAGGCGATGAAACGCCACGAAGGTTATTGGGGCACCAAGGCGAAGATCGCTTCCGTCGAATGTGTCTTCATTGCCGATACGACGGCCCGCACGCTGGCGTTGCTCTCCGGCAATGTCGACATGATTGAAGCAGTGCGTGCGCCGGGCTGGGTCGATTCCATGTTGCAGCGCGATCCGACCCTGCAGTTCGACATGACGCAGCCGGGTTCGTTCAACACGCTGCACATCAACCTCAACCGCAAGCCCTTCGACAATATCAAAGTGCGTCAGGCGGTGATGTATGCGATCGACCGCCATGCGGTAGCGAATGCGCTGAAGCCGATGGGCGGGTTCATGGCCGGCCTGCAGCCGGACTTCTTCCCGGCCGGTTTCAAGACCGAGGCTCTGCCGGCGGGGCTTCAGTACAAATACGATCCGGCCAAGGCCAAAGCGCTTCTCGCCGAAGCGGGCTTCCCGAACGGTCTCGATTTTGACAGCAATTGCAGCCAGCGCGAAGACTATTCCTCGACCATGCTGATCGTGCAGGAACAGCTGCGCGCCGTCGGCCTGCGGATGAACCTCAAGATCGGCGACCATACGGCCTATCATGCGGACAATCGCAGCGACAAGAATACTCTCGCCATGCATTCGTCGAGCTATCCGCCGATCCCGACGCAGCTCTATTTCCAGCAGCTATCGTCGAAATCGGAGGTCAAGTCGGACGGCAAGGGCGGTGGTAACTACAGCCATTACGGCACCACTATTCCCGGCATCGATCCGCTGCTCGACCAGGCGCTGCAGGCGACCGATTACAAGACCTATCTGGATGCCTGCCAGAAGATCGAGCTGCAGGTCCTGCGCGATCTGCCGTTGATCGGTCTCTCGACGCTGGCCTTCACTGTGGCGCGCAACAAGCGCGTCAACCTCGGCTATCCGGTCAAGAGCGGTTATGCGCGCTGGCGCTTCCACCGCGCTACCAAGACGGCCTGAGTTTTGCGCATGAAGAACACGAGTGACAGGCCATGACCAGATATATGCTCCTTCGGCTTGCCGATGCCATACCGACCATCTGGCTGGTGCTGACGCTCGTGTTCATCGCGATGCGCATTCTTCCGGGGGATCCGGCGATCGCCGCACTTGGCGACGCCGCCCTTCCGGAACAGCTTGCGGATTTCCGCGCCAAGATGGGCCTCGATGTGCCCCTCTGGCAGCAATATTTCAATTTCCTCTACGGCACTCTGTCGCTGGATTTCGGCAAGTCCTACATGAACGGCACGCCGGTCTTGAGCCTTATTGCACGCAATCTGCCCTACACGATCGAACTGACGATCGCGGCTATGATCATCGGCGTTGTTGTCGGCATTCCGCTTGGCGTGATGGCTGCCGTCAACCGCGACAAGCTGCCGGATACCGGCGTGCGGATTTTTTCGCTCGTGGGCTATGCAATCCCGGATTTCTATCTCGGGGCGCTTTTCCTGATCGTCTTCGCTTTGAATCTCGGCTGGTTTCCAATCAACGGCGCCGGTGACGGTTTTCTCGATCGTGTCCATCATATCATTCTGCCGGCGGTGACTTTGGCGCTGGTCAAGGCTGCTTTTATCGGCAGATTGACCCGTACGTCACTGCTTGAAGTTCTCGGCCGGGACTATATCCGCACCGCCCGCGCCAAGGGTGCCCGCGAGCCTCGCGTCATCTATCGACATGGCCTGCGCAATGCGCTTCTGCCGCTGACCACCGGACTGGGTTTGAGTCTTCTGGCGACGTTATCCGGCTCGGTCGCCATCGAGCTCGTTTTCAACCGCCCCGGCATCGGCCGCATGCTCATCCAGTCGATGACCGAGCGTGATTATGGCGTCATTCAAGGAGGCGTTGTCGTCCTGGCGCTGTTGGTGGTGCTGATCAACCTTTTGATGGACCTGGTCTATATCGTCGTCGATCCACGTATCCGGGTGAAGTGAATGAGCACCGTGATCCAGCCCTCTTCGCTCTCGCCCGATGTCGACAACACGATCGCACCAGAGCCCGGGTTCCGCGCCGCGCTGATGCACATGATCTTCGGCCGCAAGTCGACCGTGTTTGCGCTCGCCGTCATGCTGATCTTCATCGTCGTGGCGGTGCTCGCCCCGTGGATCTCGCCCTACGATCCGCTGGCGCAGAGTTTCCTGTCGATCAACAAGCCGCCGTCAGCGGCCCATTGGCTCGGTACCGACCAGTTCGGCCGGGATGTGCTGTCGCGGATGATCCACGGGTCGCGCAACTCGCTGCTGTTCGGCCTGATCTCGCCGGCACTGGCGGCAATCTTCGGGACGGCGCTGGGGGTGACGGCCGGTTACTTCGGCGGGGCGGTGGATCGGGTGATCTCGCGGCTGATCGACCTGCTGCTCGCCTTCCCGGAACTGCTTTTGGCGATCATGATCGCCGCCGTGCTCGGCGGCGCCTTCTGGAACATCATCGCCGTCATCACCGTCGCCTTCATCCCCGGCTTTGCCCGCGTCGCCCGCGCCTCGACGCTGGCCGTCAAGCAGGAGCCCTATGTGGAAGCCGCGGTGGCGGTCGGGCTTCGTACCCCGACCATCATCATCCGGCATATCATCCCGAACATCGCCGCCCCGATCGTCGTGCTGATGACGCTCTGGGTCGCCTCGGCCATCCGTCTCGAAGCCTCGCTGAGCTTCCTCGGCATCGGCACCCGGGCGCCGAACCCGAGTTGGGGCAATATCATCCGTGACGGCTTGAACAACCTGTTCGGCTCCCCCTGGCCGATCATCGCCGCCGGCTTTGCCATCACCTGCGTGGTGCTGTCCTTCAATCTCTTCGGGGATGCGGTGCGCGACGTGCTCGATCCGGAGACCGCCGAATGACGGAAGCCCCAGTGCTCGTACATGCCCAGCCAACCGCTGCCGCAATCAGGCCATTGCTGAAGGTCGAAAAACTCTCGGTGGAGTTCGGCCCGAAAGCCTCACCGATCCGGGTGGTCAACGGCGTCAGCTTCGAGGTCGATGCGGGCGGTTCGGTCGGCATCGTCGGCGAATCCGGCTCCGGCAAGTCGATCACCTCACTCGCCGTCATGGGCCTCATCCCCAGCCCGCCCGGCCGCATTGTCGAAGGACGCGTCGAGTTCGAAGGCACCAATCTTCTGGAACTGCAGAAGTCGCGCCTGCCGGATATCCGCGGCCGTGACATCGCGATGATCTTCCAGGAGCCGATGAGCTCGCTCAATCCTGTGATGACCATCGGCGACCAGATCGGCGAGGCGATCAAGCTGCACGAGAAGATGAGCCGGGAACAGCGTCGCGAGCGGATCGTCGAACTGTTGAAGCTGGTCGGCATTCCCAATCCGGAAGGACGCCTCGGCGCCTATCCGCACCAGTTCTCCGGCGGCATGCGCCAGCGGGTGATGATCGCCATGGCGGTCGCCTGCAATCCGAAGCTTCTGATTGCCGACGAACCGACGACGGCGCTCGACGTGACGATCCAGGCGCAGGTGCTGGAACTGATGCACAAGGTGCGCCGCACGTTGAACACCTCGATCCTGCTGATCTCCCACGATCTCGGCGTCATCGCCGATGTCTGCGAGCGGGTGGTGGTCATGTATGCCGGGCGGGTGGTGGAGGAGGCCGACGTCAAGTCGATCTTCCGCACTCCGAGCCATCCCTATACCCGCGGCCTGCTGCAATCGATCCCGCGGCTGAACGACGAACGCACGCGGCTCTACCAGATCCCCGGTTCCGTGCCCTTGGCGGGCACCGTCAAAAAGGGCTGTCCCTTCGTCGCCCGCTGTCCCGACAGGATCGGCAGATGCGCCGAGGAGATGCCGCCGATGTTTGCCGTCAGCAAAAGCCAGCGTGCGGCCTGCTGGGTTACAGCCGGGGCGGCTGCGGCAGCATCCTTGGGGATCAATGAGGGAGCGACCGCATGATCAACGAACGGATCACTCCGCAAGCCGGCAAAGCAGCCAGTAAGCAGATCGATAAACAGATAGGCGACGACTTCATCACGGTCGAAGGTCTCGGCAAGACGTTTTCCGAGAACCGCATGTTCGGGTCTTCCGGCTCGGCGGTGCGCGCGGTGGACGGGGCAAGTTTTACCGTGCGACGCGGCGAGACGCTGGCGCTGGTGGGTGAATCCGGTTGCGGCAAGTCGACGCTCGGCCGGCTGCTCCTGCGGCTGATCGAGGCAAGCGAGGGCGAGGTGACCGTCGACGGCACGAAGTTGATGGAGCTTTCGACCGGCGACATGCGCAACATGCGCGCAAAAATGCAGATGATCTTCCAGGATCCCTACGGCTCGCTCAGTCCCCGAAGGTCGATCTCGCAGATCATCTCCGAGCCGCTTGAAGTGTTCGGCATGGTCCAATCCTCCCGCCAAAGGCGCGAGCGGGTGGCGGAACTCCTGAGCCAAGTCGGGTTGTCGCCGACCTTCATGGACCGCTATCCGCGCCAGTTCTCCGGCGGCCAGCGGCAGCGCATCGGCATCGCAAGGGCGATCTCGGTCAATCCGCAGTTCATCGTCGCCGACGAACCGGTCTCCGCACTCGACGTCTCGGTCCAGGCGCAGATCGTCAACCTGATGCAGGACCTGCAGCAGAGTCGCGGCTTTTCCTACCTGTTCATCGCCCACGACCTGTCCGTCGTGCGCCATATCGCCGATCGTGTCGCCGTCATGTATCTCGGCCGCATCGTCGAGATCGGTCCCAAGGCGCGCATCTACAACGCGCCAAGCCATCCCTATACCCAGGCGCTGCTCTCCGCCGTCCCCGAACCCGATCCGGAAACACGCCGGGCGCGCATCATCCTCAAGGGCGATGTGCCAAACCCTGCAAACGTGCCGAAAGGCTGCAGTTTCCACACACGCTGTCCCATCGCACAGGACATCTGCAGGGTGGAACGGCCGAAGCTCGCCGAGACGGAGCAGGAGCACCTCGCGGCCTGCCACTTCGCAAAACCAATGCCGATTCCGGTCGCGTGAGGAAAGAGGTCTTCGAGCGGTCGAAGACCTCTTTCCACATTGCTCAAATCCGCTGTCCATCCTTGTCGAAAAGGTGGAAATTCCTGCGGTCGGCGGTCAGCGTCATCTTCTCGTCGATCTGGATATGCGAGCGGCCCGGCACGCGGAAGACGATCGTCTGGCTGTCCGTTGTCGTGCCATGGACATAGCTCTCGGCGCCGACGAGTTCGACAGCGGCGACAGTCACTTCCGCTGTCATCGGACCTGAAACACCGCTACCGGCGATGGCGATATCCTCTGGACGGATGCCTATCGTCACGGCATTGGCCGGCAATCCCGCATCGTTTGCAGCGGTCCAGCCCGCCCCGTTTCCGAGCTTCATCAGGTTCATCGAAGGCGAGCCGATGAAGGTGGCGACGAACGTGGTCGCCGGCTTTTCGTAAAGCTCGATCGGCGTGCCGACCTGTTCGATACGGCCGGCATTCAGCACCACCAGCCGGTCGGCCAGCGTCATCGCCTCCATCTGGTCATGGGTGACATAGATCGATGTCGTGGCCAGCGAACGCTGCAGGCGGCGGATCTCGACGCGCATCTGGACGCGCAGTTTGGCGTCGAGGTTAGAGAGCGGCTCGTCGAACAGGAAGGCCGCCGGCTTGCGCACGATCGCGCGGCCCATGGCGACACGCTGGCGCTGGCCGCCGGAAAGCTGCCGTGGTTTGCGCTCGAGGAAGGGCTCGATTTCAAGTGCACGTGCCGCTTCCGTGATGCGCCGGTCGATCTCCTCCTTCGGCGTGTTGCGGTTCTTCAGGCCGTAGGCGAGGTTCTGGCGCACCGTCATGTGGGGGTAGAGCGCATAGTTCTGGAAGACCATGGCAATGTCGCGTTCCGCCGGTTCCAGCCCGTTAACCAGCTTGTCGCCGATCATAATGTCGCCGGCGGTGATGCTTTCGAGGCCTGCCACCATGCGCAGCAGCGTGGACTTGCCGCAGCCGGATGGGCCGACCAGAACGATCATTTCTCCGTCGGCGATATCGAGCGATACGCCCTTGATGGTGTCGACGCCACCGCCATAGACCTTGCGGACGTCCTTGAGTTCTATCCTCGCCATTACTTTTCAGTCTCCACCAAACCTTTGACAAACCAGCGCTGCATCAGCACCACGACGATGACCGGGGGAATGATCGCCAGGATCGCGGTGACCATGACGTAGTTCCAGGGGGTCGATGCGTCGGCAAAATCCACCATGCGGCGCAGACCGATGATGATCGTGTTCATCTCGGCCCGATCGGTCACGAGCAGCGGCCAGAGATATTGCGTCCAGCCGTAGATGAACAGAATGACGAACAGGGCAGCGATATTCGTCGTCGACAACGGCAGCAGGATATCGCGCATGAAGCGGAACGGCCCGGCATTGTCGATGCGCGCCGCCTCGACCATCTCGCCCGGGATCGTCAGGAAGAACTGCCGGAACAGGAAGGTCGCCGTCGCAGATGCCATCAGCGGCAGGGTCAGGCCAGCATAGGTGTTGAGCAGACCGAGATCGACGATGACCTTGTAGGTCGGCAGGATACGCACTTCCACCGGCAGCATCAGGGTGACGAAAATCATCCAGAAGAAGCCCATGCGGAACGGAAAACGGAAGAAGACGATCGCGAAGGCGGACAGGAACGAGATAATGATCTTGCCGACGGCGATGGCGACCGCCACCACGAAACTGTTGAACAGCAGTCGTTCCAGGCTGACGCCGACGACGCGCTCGACACCGACGGTGATTGCTTCACTGTAGTTTTCGACCAGATGCCCGCCGGGCAGGAGCGACAGCGGCGGACGCAGGATGGCGTTCGACGTCGCCGACGAGGCGATGAACGTATAATAGATCGGGAAGGCGACGATGATGATGCCGATGATCAGCATCAGATGCGCCATGAAGGTTGCGATGGGGCGGTTTTCGATCATTCTGACACCTCAACCGTAATGCACGCGCCGCTCGACGAAGCGGAACTGGAAAGCCGTGAGTGCGATAACGATCACCATCAGCACCACCGATTGCGCCGCCGACGAGCCAAGGTTCAGGTTCACGAACCCGTCATTATAGACCTTGTAGACCAGTGTTTCTGTTGCCTTCGCGGGCCCGCCATGGGTGACAGCGTGGATGATGCCGAACGTGTCGAAGAAGGCGTAGACGGTGTTGACCACCAGCAGGAAGAAGGTCGTTGGCGCCAGAAGCGGGAAGATGATCGTCCAGAACCGCCGCGCGCCGCGGGCGCCATCGATGGCGGCGGCTTCCAGCAGCGATTTCGGGATCGCCTGCAAGCCGGCGACGAAGAACAGGAAATTGTAGGAAATCTGTTTCCAGGCGGCCGCGACCACGACGAGCGCCATGGCCTGATTGCCGTCCAGAACCGGATCCCAGGCGATGCCGTTGCGCCGCAGGAGATAGGCGAGTGTGCCCATGGCGGGGTTGAACATGAACAGCCACAACATGCCGGCGACGGCGGGCGCCACGGCATAGGGAATGATCATCATCGTGCGGTAAAAGCCCTTGCCGCGCACCACGAGATCGGCGGCGGTGGCGAGCAACAATGCAACGCCCATGGAAAGCAGTGCGGTCGCGACGCTGAAGACCACCGTCACCTGCAGCGAATGTAGATATTCGCCGTTCGAGAAGATCGCCGAGAAATTGGCGAACCCGACGAACGTGCTTTGCAGCCCGAACGGGTCTTCCCGCATGGCGGATTGATAGAGCGCCTGGCTTGCCGGCCAGAAGAAGAACACCACCGTCAGGATGATCTGCGGCAGGACCAGGAAATAGGGAAGGATCTTGTTCGGAAAGACGACGCTTTGCACGGGCAGGCTCCGTTTGGATGCGAAGAAGACGGCTCGCGTTGCAGAGACGCGAGCCGTCTGCGGTGCTTACTTGCCGATTGCCTGCTGGATAGCGGCGTTGCCGCGTTCGACGGCCTTGTTGAGCGCCGTCTTGGCATCCTGCTTGCCGGCCAGCATCGACTCGAACTCCTCGTTCATGATGTCGCGGACCTGCGGCAGGTTGACGAGGCGGACGCCCTTGGAATTGGCTGTCGGCGGCTTGCCCATCATCTGCTGGATCGGCGTCTCGCGGCCTGGGTTCTTCGGATAAAAGTCGGACTTCTTGGTCTCGTCATAGGCTGCCATGGTCACCGGCAGGTAGCCGGAAACCTGATGCAGGCGGGCCTGGATCTTGGTCTGCGACAGGAAGTTGAAGAACTCCGCGGTGCCCTTGTATTCCGCATCGCTCTTGCCGGCGAAGACCCAGAGGCTGGCGCCGCCCGGAATGGTGTTCTGCGGACGGCCTTCGCCTTCGTAGTAGGGAAGCTGACCGATACCGTAGTTCATGCCGGTCTTGATGATGTCGCCGAGACCGCCAGAGGATTCCGTCAGAATGCCGCATTCGGCCGAGGTGAAGAGCTGCTTGGCTTCCGAGGTGCGGCCGCCGTAACGGAACGTGCCGTCCTTGGCAAGATCGGCGATCGACTGGAAATGCTTGACAAAGAAGTCGGAGTTAAAGGCGAGCTTCACATCGACGCCGCCGAGACCGTTTTCATTGCTGCCGTAGGAAACATTGTTCCAGGCGGCAAGGTTTTCGGTCTGGATCCAGGTGAGCC
The DNA here is from genome assembly GCF_019430945.1 of Neorhizobium populisoli. Classification (GTDB taxonomy): domain Bacteria; phylum Pseudomonadota; class Alphaproteobacteria; order Rhizobiales; family Rhizobiaceae; genus Neorhizobium; species Neorhizobium populisoli. The sequence goes on from NZ_JAHYCB010000004.1 coordinate 402,958, forward strand.
AGGTCGACGTGAAGCCGCAGGGTGCAGCGCCGCTGGTCTTGATCTTCTTTGCGGCCTCGAACACCTGAGGCCAGGTCTTCGGCGGGTTGGCGGCATCGAGGCCAGCCTTCTGGAAGATATCCTTGTTATAATAGAGGATCGGCGACGAGGAGTTGTAGGGGAAGGACAGCATCGTGCCGTCCGGCTTCGAATAATAGGCGACGATGCCCGGCAGGTATTGCGACTTGTCGAACTTGAAGCCGCCCTTGGTGAGAACGTCGGCGACCGGCACGATGGCACCCTGTGCGCCCATCATCACGCCGCTGCCCGCGTCGAACACCTGGATGATAGCCGGCGGCTGCTTGGCGCGGAAAGCGGCGATGCCGGCATTCAGCGTTTCCGGATAGCTGCCCTTGAAGACCGGGAGGATTTTGTAATCCTTCTGGCTTTCGTTGAATTCTTTGGCCAGCTGCTCGACGACCTCGTTATTGGCGCCGGTCATGGCATGCCACCACTGGATTTCCGTGGCGGCCATGGCGCTGGAAGCCAGCAGCAGCGAAGTTGTTGCGGCAAATGCCGAAGTGAGAATGGTCTTCATGGATGTTTTCCTCCCTTTCCCATGAAACGAACAGGGATCCTCCGATCCCCTTGATGTGGCCGCGCCGATCCCACGAACGCCGCGGCCGGATTTGAAATCACGCGGCGGCGATGTCTCCCGAAGCGATGCCGGCGATGCGTTGCAGGTCTTCGATCGCGCCCGGACCGGCGGCTAGAACGGGGGCGCCTTTAGTCAAGCGCTCGCCCTCGGTCGGGAAGGGCAGATACCAGCCGCCGGCTTCCTTGACGATGCAATAGCCGCCGAGGCAATCCCAGGCGTGCATATAGGGTTCGTAGTAGCCGACCAGCCGGCCGGCCGCGACGTAAGCGAGCATAAGGGCACCGGAGCCGAGTCGCACGAAATTACCGCCGCCTTCGAGCAGGTCGGAAACGATCTTGCCGACTGAAGCGGGCGTGACGTGGTGGTTGGCACCGATGCCGGTCAGCGCGTTGCGGATCGTCCTTTTCGGATCGAGGGAGAGCGGCTTGCCATTGAGCGTCGCACCCTGACCGGCGGAGGCGGAATAGGTCTCGCCGAGGCAGGGCACATAGATGACGCCGACGACCGGCACCTTGTTGTGCAGAACCGCAATCGAGACGCACCAGTTCGGCATGCCGTTGACGAAGGGGCTGGTCCCGTCGATCGGGTCGACTACCCAGGTATAGCCCGACGTGCCGGAAACGAGGCCGTATTCCTCACCGAGAAAGCCGTCTTCGGCAAAGGCGTCGGAGACCTTGCCGCGAATGAGGTTTTCCACCTCACGATCGGCGATCGAGACGACGTCTTGCGGATCACCCTTGGTTTCGATCACCAGAGTTTCGCGCTGGGTGAAGTAGTCGAAAGCGACCTTGCCGGCGGTCTGAGCGATCTCTTCGGCCAGCGCGTGGCGCTCCCTGATTTCGCGTTCGTGTATGTTCATGACACCATTGTCCCTGTCGGTCATATTTCCGCGGTCATTCCGCGATGATGGCGATGCCCCGGTTCTTCAGGCCGATGGCGACCTGCGTGCCGGGGGCGAGGGGGCGGTCGACCGACGGGTCCACGATAAAAAGGGTCCCGCCGCTCGTTTCCGCCTCGTATTCGATATGGTCACCGAGATAGGCCGCATGGCTGATCCGCCCGGAAAAGGCGGCATTTTCGGCCGGCTCCACGGTGATCGCGCTCGGTCGCACGGCGAGCTTGCCGCGGCCTGTTTTGGCGCCCCGTGCCGGCACGACATGCTGCAATCCCTCGATGCTGACCGTCGCATTCGCTCCGGAGATGTCGATGATCTCGCAGGACACGACATTCGCCTCGCCGATGAAGTCGGCAATGAAGGTCGAAGCCGGTGCCTCATAGAGTTCACGCGGGCTGCCGGCCTGGGCGATCTCGCCATCCTTCATCACGATGATCTTGTCGGAAACGGCCAAAGCTTCGTCCTGGTCGTGGGTCACATAGACGGCGGTGAACTGCAGGCGCTGCTGGAGTTCGCGGATCTCAGTGCGGACGCGGCGGCGAAGGCGGGCGTCGAGGTTCGACAGCGGTTCGTCGAGCAGCAGAACCTGCGGTTCGAGCACCAGCGCGCGGGCGACTGCAACACGCTGCTGCTGGCCGCCGGAGAGCTCGGCCGGCAGCCGCTTGCCCATGCCTGCAAGGCCGACGAGTTCGAGCCCGTGTTCGGCCTTCTGCCGCGCTTCCTTCTTGTTCAGGCCGGAAGACTCCAGCCCGTAGGCGACATTGTCGAGCGAGGTCATGTGCGGAAACAGTGCGTAGGATTGGAACACCATCGAGACATCGCGCTCGTTGGCCGGCAGCATGGTCACGTCCTTGCCGCCGATCAGGATGCGGCCGGAGGTCGGATGTTCCAGTCCGGCCAGCATGCGTAGCGTCGTCGTCTTGCCGCAGCCGGAGGGGCCGAGCAGCGTCACCAGCGTGCCCGGCTCGACGGTCAGCGACAGGTCGTGGATCGCCGTGAAGGCGCCGAAGGTCTTGCGGACATTCTGAAAGACGACGGATCCGGCAGGGGCTCTGTTCATGCGGTTTTCTCCTGCTGAATGGATGTCGAAATGCGGACGCGGGTGGCCGAGATGCGGTTTTCACGCCGCAGGCGCCGCTCGCCGACGAGAAGCTGGAAGCCGAGGATGACGGTGATCATCACGACGATCAGCATGGAGGAATAGGCGATCGCCACGCCGAACTCGCCGTTTTCGACGAGGCCGACGATATAGGAGGTTGCCATGTTGTATTGAGCGCTGACGAGGAAGACGACGGCGCTGATTGAGGTAATGGCGCGCACGAAGGAGTAGACGAGCGCGGCGGTGATTGCCGGCCTGAGCAAGGGCAGGATGACCTTGCGGATGGTGCGGAAACTGTTGGCCCGCAGTGTCATCGAGGCCTCGTCGAGGCTGCGGTCGAGCTGGCTCATGGCGGCGATGCCGCCGCGCACGCCGACCGGCATATTGCGGAACACGAAGCAGGCGACGAGGACCAGTGCGGTGCCGGTCATTTCCAGCGGCGGCAGGTTGAACGCCATGATGTAGCTGATGCCGATGACCGTGCCGGGGATGGCGAAGCTCATCATCAGTGCGAATTCGAACAATTCCCGGCCAGCGAACTTCTGGCGGACGATGACATAGGCCGTGGCGAGCCCGACTGCCGCCGTCAGCGGTGCCGAGATCAGTGCGATTTCCATCGTCGTCCAGAACGAATTCCAGGCAACGCCGGTCCAGGCGATCGAGCCATCCCGTAGAGTGATGGAGAAGGCCTTGGCGTAATGGGCGAGCGTCAGCGTGTTGTCGAGGCCCCAGGTCTTCACGAAGCCGCCGAAGATGATCATGCCGTAAACGACGAGCGTGAAGATCATCCAGGGAATGACGATCGCATGCACGCCGATCGATAGCGAGCGGGGCAGGGCGATATGTGCACCGCTGTCACCTTTGCCGGTGACCGTCGCGAAATTCTTGCCGGAAAGCCAGAGCCGCTGGGCGAGGAAAGCCGAGAGCGTGAAGCAAAGCAGGATCATGGCGAGAACGGCGGCGCGGGCCGGATCGTTCTGCGAGCCGACGACGGCGAAGAAGATTTCCGTCGACAGCACGCCATGGCTGCCGCCGAGCACCAGCGGATTGCCGAAATCCGCCATGCTTTCGATAAAACCGATCAGGAAGGCGTTGGCGAGGCCGGGTGTCATCAGCGGCAGCGACACTTTCCAGAAGGTGCGCCAGCGGTCGGCGCGCAGCGTCTGCGAGGCTTCCTCCATTGATGGGCTGACGCCTTCGACGACGCCGATCAGCACCAGGAAGGAAATCGGTGTGAAAGAAAGGACCTGCGCGATCCAGATACCAGTCAGGCCATAAAGCCAGCGGCTTGGCTCGACGCCAAACAGCAACGACAGGCTCTGGGTGACGACACCGGCGCGGCCGAACAGAAGGGTGAGTGCCAATCCGATAACGAAGGGCGGTGTGATGATCGGCAGAACCGTGAGAAGCCGCAGGCCCTTCTTGAACGGAAAGCGGGTGCGGGTCGCGACCAGTGCGAATGCGAGGCCAAGAGTGGTCGAGCCGGCAGCGGTCATGATCGCCAGCAAAAGCGTGCGCCAGGCGACCCCGCAGCGCGCGCCGCCGACCACGCAATCGAGGCTCCAGATCGACGAATCCATGATGTTGCGATTGAAGCCGTCGAAATTCACCGAGCCGTCGAAATCCTGAAAGGCGCCGATGAACATGCTGCCGATCGGGTAGAACACGAAAACGGCGACCAGAAAGATCAGCATGGAAATGGTCGCGACGACGAAGGCGTCGCCGCGCATCACACCACGCTCGGCAAGTCCGAAGGCGAATATCAGAACGAAGCATATTGAAGTGAGAACCGCTCCCGCCCCCATCGAAGACTGGCCGGTTGCAAGTTGGCCAAAAAGCGTTTCGCCGATCGTCCAGGTCCAGCCGGTCGCGGTGATGGCAAGTCCCTGTAGGGCAAGGAACAGAACACCTAAGCCGCCTGCGGCGGCCAGCAATGCTCCGCGGCGCATCGGATCGGTTATGAAACGGGCGGCAAGTGCCGCGCCGAGCGCAAGCAGCACCGCCAGCAGCCACCAGCGACCATACGTGGCTATCTGCAATATGCCCGGAGCGACCGTTTCCTTGCGCGGGAAATCGGGCAGCCACGAGAAGGAGTAAAACCCCTTCTCGATCCGGTACCACGGCAGGACGATCGTCGCCGCAATGCCAAGCGCCAGCACGATATCCAGTCTGCGGTTGCGATTATCCATAGCCGGCGGCGACCTTACTCGTCGGGAAACAGGTCCGCCGCGCCGGAACGGGCCCGGGCGCGGCGGGGCGATTGAGGTCAGTTGGCGTTGGCGCCGATTTCCTTGTCCCAACGCTCCAGCAGCTTCTTGCGGGTATTCGGGTCACCGTATTTGGTGAAGTCGTAGTCGATCAGCTTGATCTCGGAGAACTTCGGCGATTCCTTCGGCACTTCGGCCTTCGAGTTCGACGGAAGCTGGAAGGACTTGGCATCCTTCATGTGCGACTGAACGTCCGCTTTCAGTGCCCAGTCATACCATTTCTTGGCATTTTCCAGGTTGCGGGCGCCCTTGACGATCGACATGGAGCCGATTTCGTAACCGGTGCCTTCGCAAGGGGCGATGGACTTGACCGGGAAACCTTCGACGGCGACGGCCACCGCGTCATGCATGAAGACGATGCCGATTGCCGTTTCGCCACGGCCGGCGGCCTTCACCGGCGCCGAGCCGGACTTGGTATATTGCGAGACGTTGGCGTTGAGCTTCTTCAGATAGTCATAGGCCTTGTCCTCGCCCATGATCTGCACGAGCGTCGCCAGCGCGGTATATGCGGTGCCTGATGAATTCGGGTTCGCCATCTGGATTTCGCCCTTGAAGGACGCATCCAGCAGGTCTGCCCAGCACTTCGGCTCCTTCAGGTTCTTCTGCTTGAAGAGGTCAGTATTGTAACCCCAGCCGAGTGCGCCGGCATAAACCCCCACGGTGCGGAAACCCGAGGCCTCAGCCTGCTTCTTGGCCCAATCGTTCAGTTCGCCGAGCAGCGGCGACTTGTATTCCTGCGTCAGGCCTTCGGATGCCGCCTGAAGATGAGGGTCGCCTGTACCGGCCCACCAGATATCGGTCTTCGGGTTGCGCGCCTCAGCGCGAATCTTGGCATAGGTTTCGCCGGACGACAGGCGAACCATGTTCACTTGAATGCCGGTTTCCTTCTGAAATATCTGTTGCATCATTTCGCAGATCACGACGTCTGCGGAGCAGATCAGATTGAGTTCTTCGGCTGCACGCGATGCCGAAGCATTCATCGTCAGACCCGCCGCGAGCGCAGTCGCAGCCATAAGAGCAAGGCGCATGATTATCCTCCCAGATTATGGTGACGCCTCCACATAACCCGCTTTGCAAGCGTGTGCAATCGTTCCACGTAGTTGCATCGCTTGTCAATAACCGATCACTAAAGAAATCGGTAAGTGACCGCAGGCCCTGTCACATCTCTGTTGCACTCGTTTGCAAAAGTGGGCATGAAATAGGCAGGGGAGGGTGGCGATGAGCCGCAAGATTTTCGTCAGCGCCAAGGAGGTTGCCGATCGGGCGGGTGTGTCCAGATCGGCGGTTTCGCGCACTTTTACGCCAGGTGCCAGCGTCTCCGACGAAACGCGCCGCCGTGTAACAGAAGCTGCGGAAGCGCTGGGCTACCACGTCAATCATCTTGCCCGCGGGCTGATGCGCAACGAGAGCGGCATCGTCTGCCTGATCGTTTCGGAAATGGACACGCCCTATCGCGCCCGGCTGGTCAGGGCGCTGACCCGGCAGCTGCAAAGCATGTCGAAGATCGCCATGCTGATCAACACGGACCGCTCGGACGACAGCGTCGACCAGGCGCTCAGGCAGGCGATCAGCTACCGCGCCGATGCCTCGATCATCTTGTCCGGCATGCCCGACAAGTCGATTACCGACCTCTGTCTGAAAAGCGGCCAAAGGCTGGTGCTCATCAATCGCGACGAGGATCGCGAGGGCGCGCTGATGATCAATCTCAACGACCGGGAGGCCGCTCGTCGTGCCTTCATTGCGCTGCTCCGAGCCGGTTGCCGCAGTTTCGCCTTCGCCAATTCCGAAGCCAGAACGCCGAGCCTGATGGCCCGCGAGGAAGGTTTCTGCGCCGCCGGACGTGAGCACGGCTTCGAGGTCACGGTTGAGCGTTTCGGCCCGACGGCCTATAAAAGCGGCGCCGTGCTGGCGCAGCGGCTCTTCACTCGCGAAAAGCGGCCGGATGCGATCTTTTGCGTCAACGATCTCCTGGCCTGCGGGCTGATGGATGCCGCCCGCCACCAGTTCAATCTGTCGGTTCCATCGGATGTCTGCGTTATCGGCTTCGACGATATCGAACAGGCGTCCTGGTCATCCTACAATCTCACCACCTTCGCTCAGCCGGTCGATCATATCGCGGCCGAAGCCGTCGCCTGGCTCGACCGGCCGACTGCGGAGCACGAAAATCTCCACAGGCTTGAGGCCGAGCTGATCTGGCGCGGATCGGTCCGGGGTGGTTGACCGCCATCAATAGGCGACGGTGACTGCCTTGCTTTCCTTGACTGCACGCAGGGCTGCGTCTGCGAGTGCGAGCGCAATGACGCCGTCTTCCGCGGAAGGCGAAAGCGGCGTACCCTTTTCAAGGCTGTCGATGAAGGCAGATATTTCCGCTGCATAGGCTGCCGTATAACGGGTCATGAAGAAATCGTGCAGCGGCGGGCGGGTGTAACCGTCCTTGTTAGCGATCTCGATCGACACGGGGCGCTGGTTTTCGGCAGACACCGAGCCGAGCGATCCGTGCACCTCGATGCGCTGGTCGTAACCGTAGCTCGCGCGGCGGGAGTTGGAAATCATCGCCTGGCGACCGCTCTTCGTCGTCAGGATCAGGCTCGCACTGTCGAAATCGCCGAGTTCACCGATCTTAGGATCGACCAGCACGGCGCCTGCGGCCATGACGCTGACGATCTCTTCACCAAGCAGGAAGCGCGCCATGTCGAAATCATGGATAGTCATGTCGCGGAACATGCCGCCGGAAACCTTGATATATTCGGCCGGCGGCGGGCCTGGGTCGCGGCTGGTGATCGTCACCATTTCCACCTTGCCGATGCGGCCGTCGTCAATCGCCTTGCGCACCGCCTGAAAATGTGGGTCGAAACGGCGGTTGAAGCCGAGCATCACCTTGGCGCCCGTCTTGCGCACCGTTTCCAGGCAGGCTTTGGCGCGCTCGACATCGAGATCGATCGGCTTTTCGCAGAAGATCGCCTTGCCGGCCTTTGCGAAACGCTCGATCAGGTCCGCATGAGTGTTGGTCGGCGTGCAGATAATGACGGCGTCGATATCCTTGTCGGCCTCGACCGCCTCGATCGTGCTGACCTTGCAGCTCGCGCTGTCGGCAATCGCTTGTGCGGCATCCGCCATGGCATCAACCACGCAGACGAGTTTCGCCCGCTTGTCTTCGGCAATCGCGCGGGCATGCACCTTGCCGATACGGCCTGCGCCGAGAAGCGCCAGTTTCGTGACCATGATGTCCTCCCTAGACACTTGCAATGACATTTTAGCACTTTCGCCGGCCCGCCTCCTTGCGCTCCGGCCATCCAAATCGGAATTTGGAATATATGTTCTATTTTGCTAGATTGTGATTTCATCTGTGTCAAGGCAATGGGAAATGTGAATGCAGGAGAGGGTGCCGGCCACCATCACGCAGTTCGAGGAAAGGCTGATCGACGTTTCGGATAGCCTGCCGAAGCGACTGCGCCAATGCGCCGAATATGTTGCGGCCAACAAGGACCGGATCGCGGTTTCGACAGTCGCAGAAATGGCGGAAGGGGCAGGCGTGCAGCCCTCTGCCTTCATGCGCTTCTGCCGCATCCTCGGCTTTTCCGGCTTTTCCGAGATGCAGCGGCTGTTTCGCGATTCCTATTCGGGCGGCTGGCCGGATTATTCGACGCGGCTGAAGAACCTGCGCGAAAAGGCGGAGGGTACCCCGTTCGCATTGCTCGCCGAGTTCGTCGATGTCGGCCGCGCCTCGCTGGAGAATCTGCTCAAGACTATCGATGCCAAGACCTTGGATGATGCGGTCGAGGCATTGGCGAAGGCCCAGATGATCCACATCATCGGGCTTCGACGCTCGTTCCCTGTTGCAAGCTATATCGCCTATGCGTTCGAGAAGATGAACGTGCCGGCCATGCTGCATTCCGGCGTTGGCGGGCTCGACAACCATAATGCCATCCGCCCCGGCGACGTGCTTTTGGCCGTGACCTTCTCTCCTTACGCAGCGGAGACGATCGAGATGGTCGAGGCGGTGAGCAGCCGGGGCATCCCGGTGGTAGCCATGACCGATACGATCGTCAGCCCCTTGCGGAAATTCGACGCGATTACACTTTCCGTCTCGGAAGTAGATTTCGGTGCTTTCCGCTCGCTTTCGGCAACGCTTTGTCTCGCCATCGTACTTTCGGTAGCAGTCGGCACAAAACGCTCTGAGTGAATGTTTGTGTTGAAAATCTGGAAAATGGAATTTATGGTTCATTTCTGATCGAAGGTGGCCAAGGAGGATTGGGCGCTTTCGGGACGGCGTACGGGCATGGATCCCTTGCCGTCGAAAGGGAGGAAATCTTGGCGACACTCGATCTCATCACGATCGGCCGTTCATCCGTGGATCTTTACGGCGTGCAGGTGGGCGGGCGCCTGGAGGACATGGCTTCCTTCAACAAATATATCGGCGGCTCGCCGACCAATATTGCCGCCGGTGCCGCCCGCCTTGGCCTGAAATCGGCGCTGATCACCCGCGTCGGGGCCGAACATATGGGCCGCTTCATCCGCGAACAGCTGGTGCGCGAGGGTGTGGATGTCCGCGGCGTGGTGACGGACCCGGAGCGGCTGACGGCGCTGGTTTTGCTCGGCATCCGCGACCAGCACCAGTTTCCACTGATCTTCTATCGCGAAAACTGCGCCGACATGGCGCTCTGCGAAGACGATATCGATCCGGCCTTCATTGCCGACGCCCGCTGCGTCACGGTCACCGGAACGCATCTTTCCAACCCGAAGACCGAAGCTGCAGTCCTCAAGTCTCTGCGACTCGCAAAGCAAAACGGCGCGCTGACGGCGCTCGACATCGACTATCGTCCCAATCTCTGGGGGCTGGCGGGCCACGAGGCGGGCGAAAGCCGTTTCATCGAATCCGGCAAGGTCACCGCCAAGCTACAATCGACCCTGCATCTCTTCGATCTTCTGGTAGGGACTGAAGAAGAATTCCACATAGCCGGCGGATCGACAGATACGCTGGAAGCGCTGCGGGCAGTGCGCAGGGTGTCCACGGCCACTCTGGTCTGCAAGCGCGGGCCAATGGGGGCCGTCGTTTTCGAAGGCGATATCCCGGACAGCCTCGATAAGGGCCAGAGCGGCGAAGGTTTTCCGATCGAGGTATTCAACGTGCTGGGCGCCGGTGACGGTTTCATGGCCGGCCTGCTCAAAGGCTGGCTGACCGGCAAGGACTGGCCGACGGCGCTGAAATACGCCAATGCCTGCGGCGCCTTCGCCGTCTCGCGGCACGGCTGCACGCCCGCCTATCCGAGCTGGGAAGAGCTACAGTATTTCTTCCGAACCGGCATTCGCGACAAGGCGCTACGTAAGGATGCGGCACTCGAACAGGTGCATTGGTCGACGAACCGCACCGGCGACTGGCCGGAACTGCGCGTTTTCGCCTTTGACCATCGCATGCAACTTGAGGCGATTGCCGACGAGGCGGGCCAGAGTTCGGAACGGATCGATGCGTTCAAGTCGCTCTGCCTCAAGGCCGCACTCGACGTTGCCAGCTGTCAACCGGGCTACGGCATACTCTGCGATGGCCGGTTGGGGCGCGAGACGCTCTACAAGGCGACCGGAACAGGCCTCTGGATCGGCCGGCCGGCGGAATGGCCGGGTTCGCGGCCGCTGACGCTGGAACCGGAACTCGGCCCCGATCTCGGCGGTATCACCGAGTGGCCGGCGGACAATGTCGCCAAGGTACTCTGCTTTTACCATCCGGACGATCCGCCGGAGATGCGCGAAAAGCAGGAGGATATGGTTCGGCGCCTGTTTGCCGCTACCCGTCGCAACCGGCTGGAAATGCTGCTGGAGGTTATCCCCTCCAAGGTCGGGCCGGTCGATGATCGCACCGTCGCTGAGATCATCGAGCGCTTCTACGAGATCGGTATTTATCCTGACTGGTGGAAGCTTGAGCCGATGAAAATCGAGGCCGCCTGGGCAAACGCTTGCGCGGCGATCGAAAAACACGATCCGCATGTGCGCGGCATCGTCGTGCTTGGCCTCGACGCGCCGATGGCGGAGCTTGAAGAGAGCTTTGCCACGGCCGCCAGCTTCGATCTCGTGAAAGGGTTTGCGGTTGGCCGGACGATCTTCGGCGATGCGGCACGGCAGTGGTTTGCCGGCCAGATCGATGACGACGAGGCGGTGGCCGACATGACACGCAGATATCGCGAGCTTTGCACGGTCTGGGATAGCGCCCGGGCAAAGTCAAAAGCCGCAGGAGGAAACGGCCGATGAAAACGGTGAGACTGACCGCCGCACAGGCGATGGTGCGTTACCTGGCAAACCAGATGACCGAGGAGGGCGTGCCCTTTTTCGCGGGCGTCTGGGCGATCTTCGGGCATGGCAATGTCGCCGGTTTGGGTGAAGCGCTGGCGGGAATCCGCGAAACGCTGCCGACCTATCGCGGCCAGAACGAACAGTCGATGGCCCATGCGGCGATCGCCTATGCCAAGCAGCTGCGCCGCAAGCGGGCGATGGCGGTGACCTCCTCGATTGGCCCCGGCGCCGTCAACATGGTGACGGCGGCAGCACTTGCGCATGTCAACCGCCTGCCGGTGCTACTGATCCCGGGCGATGTCTTCGCCAATCGCGGCCCCGATCCGGTGCTGCAGCAGATCGAGGATTTTGGCGACGGCATTGCCACCGTCAACGACTGCTTCCGCCCCGTCAGCCGTTATTTCGACCGCATCAGCCGGCCGGAGCACCTGCTGACCGCACTGCCACGCGCCATGCGCACGCTCACCGACCCGGCCGATTGCGGCCCGGTGACATTGGCATTCTGTCAGGATACGCAGGCCGAGGCCTATGATTATCCGGAAAGTTTCTTCGAACCGAAGATCTGCTACTGGCGCCGGCCGCGGCCGGACGAAAACGAATTGATGCGCGCGGTCGAAGCTATCAAGGCGGCAAAGAACCCGGTCATCGTCGCCGGTGGTGGTGTGCATTTTTCCGGCGCAACCGAAACGCTGGCGGCTTTTGCCGCCCGGCACAATATTCCGGTCGTCGAGACGCAGGCGGGCAAGTCGGCGTTGCCTTGGGACCATGCGGCGAATTTCGGCCCGGTCGGCGTGACCGGTGCATCGAGCGCCAATGCGGTCTGCGAAAATGCCGATCTGGTGATCGGTGTCGGTACCCGTTTCCAGGATTTCACCACCGGTTCTTGGGCGCTGTTCAGGAATCCCGCCCGGCGAATCCTCTCGCTCAACGTCCAGCCCTACGACAGCGCCAAGCATGAGGCGATTCCGCTCGTATCGGATGCCAAGGTCGGGCTGGAACTGATCACGGCCGCGCTCGGCGGCCATCGTTTCCACCTGCCGGACGCCGGTCTCAAGGAAACGTGGTTCGCCAAGGCGGATGCGGTCACCGCCGCACCGAAGGACGGCAATCTCTTGCCGACCGACATGCAGGTGATCGGCGCCGTGCAGCGCGCCTCGCGTGACAATACCGTCGTCATGTGCGCCGCAGGCACTATGCCGGGTGAGCTGCATCAGCTCTGGAAGGCCGGTCGGCCGCTTTCCTATCACATGGAATACGGCTTTTCCTGCATGGGTTACGAGATCGCCGGCGGGCTCGGCATCAAGATGGCGGAACCGGATCGCGACGTGATCGTCATGGTCGGCGACGGGTCCTACATGATGATGAATTCAGAGCTCGCGACGGCCGTTGCCATGGGCGTCAAGATCACCGTCGTCATCACCGACAATCGGGGTTACGGCTGTATCAACCGGCTACAGATGGCGACCGGTGGGGAGCAGTTCAACAATCTCTACGCCCATACCAGCCAGGCAAACCCGATGGCGATCGATTTCGCCGCCCACGCCGCCGCGATGGGAGCGGATGCCCGCAAGGTGTCTTCGATCGCCGATCTCGATGCGGCGCTGAACGGCGCGCGCGAAGCGAAGGTGGCGACCGTGATCGTCATCGATACCGACCCATACCCGACGCCGGAAGGCGGTGGTTACTGGTGGGATGTCGCGGTGCCGGAAGTCTCGACCCGCCCCGAAGTCACGCAAGCTCGCGCCGCCTATGAAACGGCGCTCAAGGAAAGACGCTGACATGATCCTCTATGGCACCAATCCCATCGCCTGGTCAAACGACGACGACCGCACGCTCGGCGCCCATATCAGCCTCGACCAGTGCCTGGATGAAACCGCGAAGATCGGTTTCGACGGCATCGAGAAGGGCCACAAATTCCCGCAGGAGCCCGCCACCCTCAAGGCGGTGCTGGAGCCGCGCAAGCTGCGCTACGTCTCCGGCTGGCATTCGCTCAACCTGCTCACCAATTCCATCGAAGACGAAAAAAAGGCCATGCAGACGGCGCTCGATCTTCTGAAGGCGATGGGCTGCAAGGTGATCATCGTCTGCGAGACCTCTAACGCCATACATGGCGATGATGGCAGGGCGGTCAACGACCGGCCGAGACTCGCCGAAAGCGACTGGCAGTCCTTCGGCGCGGGTGTCGAGGTGTTGGCAGAATTTGCGGCCGGGCAGGGCATCAGCCTCGTCTATCACCATCACATGGGCACGATAGTCGAAAGCGAAGACGAGATCGACAGGCTGATGGCCAATACCGGCCCGCATGCGAAACTGCTGCTCGATACCGGCCATACGCTGTTCGGCGGCGGAGATCCCGAAAGCGTCGCGAAAAAGCACATGGCTCGCGTCGGGCATATCCATGCCAAGAACGTCCGTCCGGTGATTGCAGATCAGGTCCGCAACGAAGGTCTCTCCTTCCTGGAGGGCGTGCGCCGTGGTGTCTTCACCGTGCCGGGCGACAAGGAAGGCGGCGTCGAGTTCGCGCCGGTGCTGAAGATCGCTGCCGATCACGGTTATCAGGGCTGGCTGGTCATCGAGGCAGAACAGGACCCGGATGTCCGCAATCCCTTCGAATACCAAAGCATGGGGCTTTCCTCGCTGAAGGCGATGGCGCTCGCCGCCGGTCTTGACAAGAGAGGGAACTGAATATGGCAGACCTGCTGCGTAAGCCGAAAGGCACTTCCGGCAAGGTGCATGACATGACGCCGAAGGATGCCGGCTGGGGTTATGTCGGCTTCGGCCTTTACCGCCTGAAACCCGGCGACGGTGCTGCGGAAAAGACCGGCGAAACGGAGGTCATCCTCGTTCTCGTCGAAGGCAAGGCTGATATTTCCGGGCGCGGCAAGTCCTTCGGAGAACTAGGCGACCGGATGAGCGTCTTCGAGCGCAAGGCGCCGCATTGCGTTTATATTCCCGCCGGCTCCGAATGGAGCGCCAAGGCGACGACGGAATGCACACTCGCCGTCTGCACCGCGCCGGCCAAACCCGGCCGCGAGGCGGCCGTAATCGGTCCCGATGGCCTCGACCTCGTCACCCGGGGAAAGGACGCCAATACCCGCTACATCTTCCCGATCGCCATGGAAGAGCGGGACGTGGCCGACAGCCTGTTGGTGACCGAAGTCTTCACCCCATCGGGCAACTGGTCCTCCTACCCACCGCACCGGCATGACGAGGACAATTTTCCGGACATGACCTATCTGGAAGAAACCTATTATCACCGGCTAAACCCCGCTCAGGGTTTCGGGTTCCAGCGGGTCTTCACCGAGGACGGCTCGCTGGACGAGACGATGGCGGTCGCCGACCACGATCTCGTGCTGGTGCCGAAGGGCCACCATCCTTGCGGCGCGCCCTATGGCTACGAGATGTATTACCTGAACGTGATGGCCGGCCCGATGCGCAAATGGCGGTTCAAGAACCATCCGGACCATGATTGGATTTTTAAGCGGGATAATCCGTAAGAAGTCCCGGCCTCGAATTATCGATCGAGCGGATCGGGGCTATCCCCGTCATCCTCGGGCTGGTCCCGAGGATCCAAGTCGCTTGAGCAAAATCGACGTGGATAGTTTCTCGGGGGAAGCTCGAAAATGACGTCGAACGAGTAGCAATGTCCGATTGAACGGAGCGACCTCGCATTGCGACCAATTACACAGCGGCCAATATCGCCTGTCGCCGTAACAACATTCCAAACAGGTCTCGCGGCTCATCCGGATCGGCCACCAGATCGAGCTGGTTCGTGTAATTCGAGCCGCTCACCTTGTCGCGCACGTAACGAAGTGCGGAAAAATCCTCGATTGCGAAACCGACGCTGTCGAACAGTGTGATCTGTTTGTCGGAGCTGCGCCCGGTTTCCAGGCCGGTGATGACGCGCCAGAATTCGATAACCGGATGATCTGGCGCAAGCTGCTGGATCTCGCCCTCGATGCGTGTTTGCGGTGGGAATTCCACGAAGATATCGGAGCGCAGCAGGATGTCGCGATGCATTTCCGTCTTGCCGGGGCAATCGCCGCCGACGCCGTTGATATGCACGCCGGGGCCGATCATGTTGTCAGTCAGGATGGTAGCATTGTGCTTGTCGGCGGTCGCGGTGGTGATGATGTCAATGCCTTCGACCGCCTGTTCCGCCGAGCTGCAGGCCTCGATATGGAAGCCGAATTTTTCGAGATTGCGGCGGCAGCGAGCGGTCGCTTCCGGATCGATGTCGTAGAGCCGCAACTGGTCAATGCCGAGCAGGGCCTTGAAGGCAATGGCCTGGAATTCGCTCTGGGCGCCATTGCCGATCAGCGCCATGGTGCGCGCATCCTTGCGGGCAAGGTATTTTGCAGCGATGGCTGACGTTGCGGCGGTGCGCAACGCCGTCAGGATCGTCATTTCAGAAAGCAGGAGCGGATAACCGCTATCGACATCGGAAAGCACGCCGAAGGCCGTCACCGTCTGCAGGCCGGACTTGGTATTCTTCGGGTGGCCGTTGACGTATTTGAAGCCGTAGAGGGCGCCGTCGCTGGTCGGCATCAGCTCGATCACGCCATCCCGCGAATGGGAGGCAACGCGGGGGATCTTGTCGAAACTCTCCCAACGCCGGAAATCGTCTTCGATGTAACCCGCCAACTCGACTAGGAATGTCTCGACGCCGGTGGCGACGACAAGGTCCATCATGTTCTCGACACTGATGAACGGCACGATGTTCAGGTTGGCGGGGACTGGCATCAGAAACTCCTCGTCGGGCGGTCCATGACCTTGCGGCCCATCAGGCTGGCGGTGAGATCGACGAGCGTGATGGCGGTACGACCGCGCTCATCGAGGAAAGGATTGAGCTCGACGAGGTCGAGGCTGGTCACCAGGCCGCTGTCATGCAGCATTTCCATGACGAGATGCGCTTCGCGGAAGGTCGCTCCGCCCGGCACCGTGGTGCCGACGGCCGGCGCGAAGGTGGGCTCAAGGAAATCGACGTCGAGGCTGACATGCAGCAGGCCGTTGGCGGCCTCGACCTTTGCAAGGAAGGCGCGCAGCAGAACGGCGATCCCGTGTTCGTCGATGACGCGCATGTCGTGGACGGTGACGTCGCTCTCACGCAGCGCGGCGCGTTCCGCCGGATCGACGCTTCGGATGCCGATCATGCACATATTGGCTGGATCGACCGGATGGGAAAGCTTCGGCATATAGCCTTCGAAGCCCGGCCGGCCGGTGAAATAGGCAACCGGCACGCCGTGGAGATTGCCGCTGGTTGTCGTATCAAGCGTGTGAAAGTCCGTATGGGCATCAAGCCATAGCACGAAAAGCGGGCGGCCCGTTTCTGCAGCGCGGCGAGAAATGCCCGCAACCGTACCGGCGGAGATGGCATGATCGCCACCGAGGAAGATCGGCATGCCTTCAGCGCTTTCGCGATAGGCGAGGTCGGTCAACAGCTCCGTCCAGGCGACGATCTGCGGCAGGCGGCGTACGGCGGCATTAGGATGGGTGATGTCGGGAAGCTTGGAGATGCCGACATTGCCGAGATCGGTCACCTGATGGCCAAGCTCCGTCAGTGCATCCACCAGGCCTGCAGTCCGAAGCGCGCTCGGGCCCATTTCGCAGCCGAGCTGTGTCGAGCCATCCTGCAGGGGAATACCAATCAGTTTGCAATGCATGTCTTTGTCTCCGTTAGAATGAGTGGACCACGGGAAGCTGGCGGATTGAACAATCCAATTTGCCAAATTTGTCAAATTGCCTTATCAAAATGGCATCATTGGCAACCGTTTCGATCATGGACGATTTTGACAGTAAACTCGTGACGCTTTTGCGACACAATGCCCGGCGCAGCATTTCCGATCTCGCGACGGATCTTGGGTCGTCGCGTGCCACCGTCCGTTCGCGCATGGAAAAGCTGGAAAAGGACGGCAGCATTCTTGGCTATACCGTCATCCTGCGAGCGGATGCCGTCGAGCTGCCGGTGCGTGGCATCATGATGGTGGAGATCGAGGGCAGGGCGGCGGACCGGGTCATCAAGGCGCTCGGCGGGTTTCCGGAGATTTCGGAAATCCACACGACGAACGGTCGCTGGGACCTCATCGTCGAGCTGGGCACGACGACGCTTGCCGAGTTCGATAATGTGCTGCGGCGCGTGAGATTGGTGCCGGGGATTACAGCGACGGAGACAAATCTCGTGCTCGCGACGCCGCGGAGTACGAAGGCGCGGCTTTGAAATGTTCTCGCCGTCATGCTCGGGCTTGTCCCGAGCATCTATCCACGTCGAATATGTTGAAGCGGCTTAGATCCTCGCCACAAGGGCGAGGATGACGTTGAGGAAGTGGCAAAGTCCCAAAAGATAAAGGCCGCAGCATTGCCACGGCGCTCCAATCATCGAGATAACCGACCGATTATTGCGGGGTCATGTCGAACCCGAACCACTTAGTGGAGAGTTTTTTCGTCGTGCCGTCGGCCTTGGCGGCGGCAATGGCCTCGTCGAACTTTGCCTTCAGCGCGGTATCGGTCTTGCGCAGGCCGACCGAGCTGCCGGCGCCGAGGAAGCCGCCCTGGAAGCGCGGGCCGACGATCGTCATGTCGCTGTTGGTCGGCTTCGCGACGGCGGTCATCAGGTAACCCATCGAGGCCATGACGACATCGACGCGGCCAGCGACGAGGTCCATGTCGTGCTGTTCGGTGGTCTTGTATTCGCGAACCTGCACGACGCCCTTCAGATATTCATCCATGAAGCGGGCGGCGATCGAGGCGGTCTGAACGCCGACCGTCTTGCCCTGCAGAAGCGGCTTCAGTTGTTCGACTGCCTTGCGGGCGCCGGCTTCGTTGGAAGCGAGCGAGAACAGCTCGTCCTTCATCGGCATTTTTTCCAGCGCGCCGCCCTTCAGCGTCGCGAAGGCCTGGCCGGTGCTGCCGTAGGACATCGAGAAGTCGATGACTTCCTTGCGCTTGTCGGTCGCCGACATGCCGGCCATGATCGCATCGAACTTGCCGGCGTTCAGCGCCGGAATGATGCCGTCGAATGCCTGGGCAACGAAGGTGCACTTGATCTTCATGCGCTCGCAGAGGTTCTTGCCGAGCTCGATGTCGTAGCCGTCGAGCGTGCCGTCCGGGCGGGTGAGGTTGTAGGGCGGGAAGGCGCCCTCGGTGGCGATGACGATTTCCGTCTTGTCCTGCGCAGCGGCGCCGGTCGCCATCAGCGTCACGACGGTGAATGCCGCGGCGATTGCCGTCTTGATGAGTTTCATTTTGTAGTTCCCTCTCTTTGTGTTTGGGTAGATTGAAGCGGCGTTAGCCGCTGATGAACTTGCGGAAGCGTTCGGACCTCGCGTTGGTGAACATGTCCTGCGGCCGGCCTTCCTCTTCGATGGCGCCCTGATGTAGGAAGATGACCCGGCTGGAAACATCGCGGGCAAAGCCCATTTCGTGAGTGACGACCAGCATGGTGCGGCCTTCCTCCGCCAGCGCCCGCATCACGCGCAGCACTTCGCCGACGAGTTCCGGATCGAGCGCGGACGTCGGCTCGTCGAACAGCATCACCTTCGGGCGCATGGCGAGCGCGCGGGCGATCGCGGCGCGCTGTTGCTGCCCGCCGGAAAGATGCGCCGGATAATGATTACGCTTGTCGGCAATGCCGACCTTGGCAAGCAGCGCCTCCGCCTCTTCCAGGCACTCCGCGCGGGAGCGCTTCTGCACATGCAGCGGCGCTTCCATGACGTTTTCAAGCACGGTTTTGTGGGACCAGAGATTGAAGCTTTGGAAGACCATGCCGAGCTCGGAGCGGATGCGCTCGACTTGCTTTCGGTCGGCGATCTTGCTCTTGCCAGCGCCCGCCGGAGCAAGCTTGATCGCCTCGCCAGCCACCGTGATTTCGCCGGCATCCGGCGTTTCCAGCATGTTGATGCAGCGGAGCATGGTCGACTTGCCGGAGCCGGAAGAACCGAGGATCGAGACGACCTCGCCCTCGCGCGCTTCCATGTCGATGCCCTTCAGCACCTCGACCGGGCCGAAGCTCTTGCGAAGGCCGCGCACTGTGATGGCAGCGGGAGTGGTGGAAACGGTCATCATGCGGCTCCCGTGGATGTGGTGGGCAAGGCCGCAGGCTGGCGCAGGTGGGGGCTCAGTCGGTATTCCGCGAAGGCGACCAGCTGGGTGAGAATGAAGTTGATGGCGAGATAGATCGCGCCGGCGACGATGAAGACTTCGATGGCGCGATAAGTTTCGGAGATGATCCGGGCGGCAACACCGGTAACTTCCATGATGGTGATAATCGATGCGAGCGACGTTGCCTTCACCATCGAGATCATTTCGTTGGAATAACCGGGCAATGCCTGACGGATCGCAAGCGGCAGGGTGATACGCCGGAAGGTCATGAAGCGTGACATGCCGCAGGCGCGTGCGGCTTCCACCTGGCCGAACGGAACCGAAAGGAGCCCGCCACGGATGATTTCGGAGGAATAGGCGGCGGTGTTCAGCATCAGTGCGATCACGGCGCACCAATAGGGTTCCCGCAGCACGCTCCAGAGGATCGTCTGGCGCAGGCCGCGGAACTGGCTGAGCCCGTAATAGATCAGGAAGATCTGTACCAGCAGTGGGGTGCCGCGGAAGGCGAAGATATAGGCGCGCGCAAACCAGTCGAGTGGCAGGATTCCCGAGAGCCGGCAAAGCGCCAGGCCAAGGGCGAGGAAAGCGCCGAGCACGATGGCGCTTGCGGCAAGCTGCAGCGTCAGCGGCAGAGCTGTGATGAGGCTCAGGAAGGTTTCCCAGAGAAACAGAATATCCATCAGCCTCTCCTCACGCCACGGGTGAACCGCTTTTCGCTGAATTGAAGAAGGCCGCCCGAGACCGTCGAAATGGCGAGATAGATCGCAGCGGAGATGATGTAGAAATCAAAGGGCAGGCCGGTAGAGCCGGCACCGATCTGCGACTGGCGTAGTAGTTCGACGACACCGGTGACGGAGACCAGCGCCGATTCCTTCAACGTCACCTGCCAGACATTACCCATGCCGGGAATGGCGTGGCGAAGCGTCAGAGGCGCGAGGATGCGCCGGAACCGAAGCCAGCGCGACATGCCGCAGGCGGTCGCCGCTTCCAGCTCACCGGACGGCACGGCCTTGAAGGCTCCGCGAAAAACTTCCGTCTGCTGAGCACCGGAGGTGATGCCGACTGCGAGCGCGCCGGCCAGGAAACCCGGAAAGCCGATAAAACCCTGCGCGCCGAACAATTTGCCGATTGCGGTCACCACCGCACTGCCGCCGAAATAGAAGAGGTAGATAACCAGCAGGTCCGGTATGCCGCGCAGCACCGTGGTGTAGAAACCGGCGATGCTGCGCGTCACAGGCCCGCCGGCAACTTTAGCCCAGGCGCCGAAGACACCGATGACCGCGCCGATCACGAAACCGGACAGTGCGATCAGGATCGTCATGACGGCGGCGATCGCCAGCGCGATGCCCCAGCCGTTCGGGCCGGTTCCGATCAGTTCCCATATCGTCGGCTGGGCCATCCGATCCTCATCCGCATATCTGGAGGCAACGGGGCATCTCAGGCATTTTTACGCTCCGGAAGATCAGGCTGCACATCATCAGGGATCGGGTTGATGAAGGGCGTGCCTTCCAGCCGCGCCGCAAAATCGGCCTTGGCGTCGGCAATCAGCTCCGGCTTCATCAGAAGATCGACCGCGGTCGATGCCATCACCTTGGCCGCATGCGTCATACCCTTGTGGGCGGCGGGCAGCTTGCCCTGCGCGACGAGCTGCCAGGAATGGCCGGGCGTGCCGACCGCATAGGTCGCGCCGCGCATCTGGACCGTCGGGACGACCCAGCTCACCGAACCGACATCCGTGGAGCCCACCAGCGTGCCGTCACCGCTTTCCGGCGGGAAGATGACGTCGCAAAGCGGCACGTCCTTACGCTGCTTCAAGCCGAAGCGAGTGAAGGAGGTGGCGATATCGGCAGGGATGAAAGTCTTCTGGAATTCGGCAGCCTTCGCACGGTCCGCATCGTCGAAGGGCGGCAGGCCGATCCGTTCGATATTGGTGTGCATCAGCTCCTCCAGCGGCGTATTGCCGACGAGGTTGGCATCGCCGCTGATCACGTCGTAACGCATCGTCGTGCCGGTCATCAGGGCCGCACCTGCGGCGACGTCCTTCACGCGGTCCACCAATTCCAGAAGCTCGGGCAGGGTGCGGGAGCGCACGAGGTAACGGACGGTGGCTTTGGCCTGCACCACATTCGGCGCATGGCCACCGGTGTCGGTGATCGCGTAGTGGATGCGCGCCGAAGACGGCATGTGCTCGCGCAGATAGTTGACGCCGACATTCATCAGCTCGACGGCATCGAGCGCGCTGCGTCCGAGATGCGGGGAGGCGGCGGCATGCGAGGCGCGGCCGGAGAAGTGGAAGTTCAGCTCGTTGCAGGCAAGCGAGATCGGGTTGTTAACGCCGACAAACGGCGCCGGGTGCCAGGAAATGGCGATATCGACGTCGTCGAACACGCCGGCACGGACCATGAAACCCTTGGAGGAGCCGCCTTCTTCCGCCGGGCAGCCGTAATAGCGCACCCGACCAGGCAGGTTATTGGCAGCGAGGTAATCCTTGACGGCGGCGGCGGCCAGCATGGCGCCGGAACCAAGGAGGTTATGGCCACAACCATGGCCGTGACCGCCTTCGACGACCGGCTTTTCTTCCGCAAGGCCAGCGACCTGGCTTAATCCTGGTAGCGCATCGTATTCGCCGAGGATGGCAATCACCGGACCGCCTTCGCCGGCTTCCCCCATGACAGCCGTCGGAATGTCCGCGACATTGCGGGTGACGCGAAAACCTTCGGCCTCCAGCAGTTCCGTATGCGCCGCCGAGGACCGATATTCCTCGTAATTGGTCTCCGGAACCTCCCAGACGTAATCGCTGAGCTCCGCATATCGCGGTGCCTTATTATCAACGATCTCCCAAACGCCGTCGGAATTTTTCATTTTCTGCCTGCACATTCCATCCAAAATTGGTACCAATCTAGGAGAAGATTCTTCTTTCGGCAACTGGAAAATCTGGCTAGTGAATAGGCAATTCGCCTTCCGGCCGGTGAAAGTCAAACAGATGAATACCCAGCTCGACGATACCGCACCAGATGGCGAACCCGATGCGACGCAGCTCATCCTGACGGATATCCAGTCTGGATTATTTCCCCAAGGCGCGTGGCTGAAGCAGATCGATCTCGAGACCCGCTACGGCCGCGGTCGCAACGAAATCCGCCGTGCGCTCGACCGGCTGGCGCAGAAGCGCATCGTCGAGCACGTGCCCAATCGCGGCTACCACGTCTACAAGGCGGACGGGAAACAGGCGGACGACATTGCGGAAATCCGCATCATGCTGGAAACCGGCATCATCCCGAAAGTCGTGGAAATGGCGACGGCGGACGATATCCGCAATCTGCGGGCTCTCGCCAACCGGTTCGAAAGCCTGATCCTGCATGGGACGATGCTAGAGCTCTACGAAGCCAACCTGAACTTCCACGGAGCCCTGGTCCAGCTTTCCGGCAATGGCGAGTTAAACAGCGTGATCGCTGAACTCAGGCAACGTACGTCGTCGGCGCCGGTCTCCCAGTGGAGGACACGGGCGCGGATAGAGAAATCCTCGCAGGAGCATCACCAGATGGTGGATCTTCTGGAGGCCGGAAAAGCAGACAAGCTCAAGGCTCTCATCGAAACTCATATTCGGCAGGGATGATGGACTGCGAGGATGAGCCGGAGCTCATGGGCTTTTTGGCTGGATCAATGCAGCGACCAAAAGCAAGCAGATACTAAAGGCGCTTAAGGAGTGGATTGTGCCACGCCATGCGCCGCCACGAGCCGGCAGGCCTCCTTATCTTTCAATACGTCTTCACAGACGGGTGAACGGACAAAATCGTCGTAATACAAGGTCCATTTGTCGGGCGCGCCGTCCCGATAGGGCCCGAACTTAAAATACTGGTTCTTGCCCAGACCAAAATCCGCGTGGCCGATCGTACCCCTGACGGTCACGATCCATTTTCCATTGGCGAAAACCTCGATATGGCCCGAACCGTCTGGACCTGGCTTGGAAAGCACAGCAAAGTCGATCCAGCCTGAAGCGACTTCAGGAAGCGGATTGCCATGGTCCGTCACGATGACCTTGTCGGTGCAACTCGTATAACGTTCTTCGTCAGCGGGCATCCAGCCGACAGGTTTCACCACAAGCGCGCGCATCTGGTTCGTATCCTGCCGTAGCCAGACCGGCGTCGTTCCCACCGGGCAAACGCCCGCCACAGGTTGAGCGTCGCTCGGTTCATGATAGTTGGTCTCGACCGTGACAAATAGTTTGCCGCCGCTATAACGAAATCCGAGATAGGGGCTGAAATCGCCCTGTGCGTAAGGGCCAATCTCCCGTTTCCATTGAGCGATAAGGTAACGATGGTTGTCAACGGGAATGGGCTCGCCAAACTTGACTGCAAAGCCGTACCAGACCGGAACATCATAGGGCACCAACAGCTTGGTTTTTTCCCAGATTTCGGCGCGTTCGCTGCATGCGCCATCGAGTGGCTTGCAGAGAGACTTGACCGACAGTTCCAGAGCACCGGCACCCGTTCGTTTTACGGCGTTTTGAAACCTGTAGGTGCCGGCCGACTGTTCGCGATTCTCGCGATAATAGAGGCCGCCAGCTGAAGAAAAGTCGGCACCATCGAATCCGTCATGCAGCTTTGACATATCAGCCGTATGCGCTGTACTGTAGGCAGCACATAGAAAGAATGCTGTGCTAAGCCAGCTGCGGAATACGTATATGCCAGACACGACAATTCCCGTTTTATGATGAGGCTTCGGGGACATATACACCACCTCATGCTTCAAAAAATCAAACATAGTTGACTGGAATGAAAACGCCATTTCGATATTCATGGATGGCTCGTATGAACCGTTGTGCAAGTAAAACCTGCCAAAAATCTTTGGAAACCGCCTTGCCAAGAAACAGATACGCAAGCTTGCCAGCTTCAGCGCTTCTTCAGCAACAGAATCCTTCATATCGAATGGATGATTGCATCGTGATCCGCTCTGTTGCAATGCGGAATCGATCAGCTATGAACTCTTCCTTCAACAACTTCAGAAAACCCGCCTGAGAATGCGGCGCGTTCCATCTAGCCAGTCTTGTCGGTTGGAAGGATGTCGTCGATTGCTATTAAAGCCCGGAGAATGATGAGTATGTCGCAGCGGCTCGAAGACGCTAAGATCCTCATGTACAGCCACGATACGTTCGGTCTCGGCCATCTGCGCCGCTGCCGGACGATCGCACATGCATTGGTCGACAGTTATCCGGGCATGAATGTCTTGATCATGTCAGGCGCGACGATTGCCGGTGCATTCGACTATCATCCGGGCGTCGACTTCGTGAAGATTCCAAGCGTCATCAAGCTCCGTGATGGCGAATACATGTCGATGAACCAGCATGTCGATTTCCAAGATACGCTGAAGATGCGTCAGTCGATCATCCGGCATACGGCGGAAACATTCGAGCCGGACATCTTCATCGTCGACAAAGAGCCGATGGGCCTGCGCCGCGAGGTGGAGGATACGCTCGTCTATCTGAAGACGCGTGGCACCCGGCTTGTGCTTGGCCTGCGCGACGTCATGGATGCACCACATCTTCTGAAACCCGAATGGGAGCGCCACGACGTCGTTCGCAAGATAGATCAGCTCTATGACGACGTCTGGATCTACGGTCCGCCGGATTTCTACGATCCGCTCGCCGGCCTTGATGTTCCTGCGACCGTGCGGGCCAAGATGAACTTCGTAGGATTCCTGCAGAGGCAGGCTTCCACCGAGCCGCGCCCCGACGTGCGGGACAGGGACGATTATATTCTCGTCACGACAGGTGGCGGCGGTGATGGAAACGACCTCATCCGCGATATCATCAATGCCTATCGGAGCGATCCGACATTGACCCAACGCGCGTTGGTCGTGCTTGGACCTTACATGCCGGTTGAGCAGAGGCAGCAGCTGACACAGGCGGGTGAGGAAATCCCGTGGCTGGAGATCATCGAATTCGACAACCGTATGGAAGATCTGATTGCCGGAGCGAAAGCGGTCGTCGCCATGGGGGGCTACAATACCTATTGCGAAATCCTGTCTTTCGACAAGCCGGCGCTGATCATTCCGCGGACACAGCCGCGCGAGGAGCAGCTGATCCGCGCCATGCGGGCGAGCGAGCTTGGTCTGGTGGACATGTTACATCCGGATGAGTCCGTAAATGGCCACTGTCTGGCCCAGGCGCTGAAGAAACTTCTCGATCGCGATCCGCCATCGGTTACCGCACCGCATATGCAGCTCGATGGTCTTTCGAATATCTGTGAGATCGTGAGCACGAGCCTGAGCCGGAACCGCGGCGATCACCTTTCGGTCATCCGGGGCGGCCTGTCATCCTGATATGTGAGGCCGCAGCTTTATAGCAGTTCCGCTTTTCTTCGAATCGCGATCGGCTCTAGGTCTTTGTTTCTACGCAATTCCGGACGCAAAACCGCTTCGCACTTTTGCTGGAATTGCTTTAGCGGCGGTCTTCCAGAAGCTGTCGCAGGATAACGGCAGTCTGTTTCGCGCCATCTACGCGCATCGGAACGTGCGAGGCAGATTCCAGGGCCAGCGCTTCTCTGATCCCCGCCGCAAGGTTTTCGGCAGATAGGCCTTTCTCCTCGACGGAAACCGCAAGCTTCAGCGCGGTCAGCTTCTCCGCACGCGTTGTCTGCTCGGTTTCACCGGAGGCGGCAAAGGGGATCAGGACGGCGCGGCAGCGCGCCTGGAGAATGTCGCAGACTGTGTTGTACCCGGCCTGAGAAATAGACACTTTCGCGCCGGCCAGAAGGCTCGGAAAATCCTTGCGGAAGCGCACGATTTCGATCTCGGGCGAGGCCATGGCGCTCAGCCGCGAAAGTTCGGCCGGATCGAGATTGGGGCCAGTGATGATGCACCAGCGACCGAGCGGCGGCAGGATTGTATGGGCGCCGATGGCGGCCTCGATCAAGGCGCCGCCGACCGCGCCGCCGCCGGCCGAAACGATCACGTCGAATTCCGCTTCGCTTTCGGTTTTCGTAGGAGCCGGCGGAGCGACAAGGCCCGTGTAGACGACCTTTTCGGCAATCTCGGAAGCGAGCGGGAACGTCTCTTCCAGCCGGATGAAATTACGGTCGCCATGGACCAGCACCCGGTCGAAATGCGCCTTGACCATATCGACGGTTTCCTCGTCGCGGCCGGCCTTGCGGTTCTGCTGCAGGATATCGCGCACCGAGCTTAGAACGAGTGGCCGCGGCTCGCTTTTTTCGATTTCAGTAAGCAGCGGCAGAAGTTCGAAACGG
Organism: Neorhizobium populisoli; assembly: GCF_019430945.1. GTDB lineage: Bacteria > Pseudomonadota > Alphaproteobacteria > Rhizobiales > Rhizobiaceae > Neorhizobium > Neorhizobium populisoli. The sequence continues at coordinate 429,476 of NZ_JAHYCB010000004.1, forward strand.
ACCTGTCGCCGCCCGAAGGGAAAAGCCTCGATGATGACGAAATCCGGTTTCTGAGCATGGTAGGCGGAAAGAAGCTGGTCTCGTCGGCTGGCCTCCATCTCCTTCGTGACAGGATTCCCGTCCGCATCCTTCAATTTGGTGAACCCATCTCCTGACGTGACAGCCGGCTGCAGCTGGATATGGTCGATGCCGGCTGCCGGAAATCCGTCGAGCGGCAGGCCGCCGGTCACCATGGTAACCGAAAAGCCGTCCTCCACGAGTGCAGCGGCCACCCGGCTGGCGCGGGCAAGATGTCCAATCCCGAGAAGATGCTGAACGTAGAAAAAGACCTTCGGCATGATAATCACGTTTCCAAAAGAATTCACGCGCTCAACAATCCGGCCAGTTGGCTTATGCTCTGGTGATGGTCGAATTCGCTGCGGACCTTGGCTTCCGCCGCCGCACCGATCTCCTGTCGTTGCGCCGGATTGCGGATTGCAGCTTCCAGGGCGCCGGCCAGTGCGGTCGGGTTTTCCGGTTCGACGATGTAGCCGTTCTTGCCATCGGTAAACATTTCTGGAATACCGGAAATCGCCGTCGAGACGCAGGCAAGCGATTGGCTTGCGGCTTCGACCAGCACATTCGGCAGGCCGTCGCGGTCGCCGTCGTCGCTGATGCGGCAAGCCAAGGCGAAGAGATCGGCGGTGCGATAATGTCGGAGGACTTCCTGCTGAGCGAGGGCGCCATTCCAGCGGATGCGATCGGCAATGCCAAGCTTGTCGGCCAGTGCCTTCAATTTCGGTAGTTCTTCTCCGCCTCCGATATGCTCCATCCGCCAGTGCAGGTCTGCGGGCAGCAGCGCTAGCGCTTTCAGCAGGATATCGAAACCCTTCTTGTCGACAGCGCGGCCGACGCTGAGAACCGTGACCGGATCGGAAGCATTGCTTCCGTCGCGCATCGGACGTCCGTCCTTGAAGCTTGGAAAGCGGTCGAGATCCAGTCCGTGATAGCTGAGATGCACGTTGTCGCGGCCGCCGGAAAGATTGCGCAAATGCTCGAAACCCGAGCGCGTGCAGGTGACTGTCCAGTTCGTCTCCGCAAGCTTGTCGCTCAGCTCCCAGTCGGCCGTCGTCCAGATGTCCTTTGCATGCGCCGAAACGCTCCAGGGCATGCCGAGCATTTTGCTTGCGTAACGCCCCACGGCGGCAGGCGTATGGATGAAATGCACATGCAGCCAGTCGGCCTGATCCGGCCATTCGGCGGCGAGCACTGCCGCCTGGCCGAAACGGCGAACGCGGTTGCGAGTAAAATCCCGCGGCAGATCGCGCAGGAAGTCCCTGAATGCTGGGAAGAAGCCGGGTTTTCCCGCAGCCTTCACAAGCGACTTCAGGACACGCAACGGTTCTTCGTGCAGATATTCCGGCAGATAATGGACCGGAGCCTGGATCTCATCGTGGATCGGGTGCCGCTTCTTGTCGGTCGGGCGCCGCATCGACATCAGCACCAGTTCAAAACCGGCACGCTCGAGGCCCAGAAGCTCCTGCGCGATGAATGTTTCGGAAAGCCGAGGATATCCCTTCAGCAGGACCACAAGTTTTCGTTGCTTCTGCACTCTGAAAGGTTCCGGAAATGCCTGAATGATGGATCGTGAACCTGCTATTGCCGCAACAGGATTGCGGCATCAGTATCGCCGGAGCCGGTGGTTTGCAAGTTCACCACCCGGTCAGCGATAGGGGTCCGCCGCATCACGCAACCCGTCTCCCAGGAAATTGAACGCCAGGATGACGATGACGACCGGAACGACGGGAAACAGCAGCCAGGGATAAAGTGCCAGCACATTGACGGTTCGCGCCTCGGTCAGAAGCACGCCCCAGCTGGTGATCGGCGGGCGCAGGCCGAGCCCGAGGAAGCTCAAGGTCGTTTCGCCAAGGATCATGCCGGGAATGGTCAGCGTCGCGCTGGCGATCAGATGTGACATGAAGCCTGGAACCAGGTGGCGGCCGATGATGCGCCAGTGTCCGGCCCCCATCAGCTGCGCAGCCAGAACATAATCCTCCTCGCGCAGAGCAAGCAGTTTCGATCGCACCGCGCGCGCAAGTCCCGTCCAGTCGAGCAGGCCGAGAATAAACGTGATGCCGAGATAGACGAGGAACGGGTTCCAGTCGGCCGGCATGATCGCCGCAAGCGCCAGCCAGAGCGGGATACTAGGGATGGATTGCAGCACCTCGATGATGCGCTGCACGATAAGATCGACGGTTCCGCCGTAATATCCTGCAAGCCCGCCGATGACGATGCCGAGCACGAAACTGGTTGTGATGCCGAGAAGGCCGATCGTCAAAGAGATCCGAGCGCCATAGATGATGCGCGAGAAAACGTCCCGGCCCAACCGATCCGTTCCTAGCAGGAAGACATTGCCGTTTTCCGCCGGGCACATCAGATGCACATTGCTATCGACCATGCCGAGCCATGCATAGTCGTCGCCGCGGCAGAAGAAACGCAGCGGCTGCACGTTGTTCGTGTCGGGCGTATAGACTCGGCGCAGGGTCTTCATGTCGAGGTTCATCTGGTTGCCGTAAACGAACGGCCCGACGAACTTCCAGTTTTCATCGAACAAACGCACGCGTTGCGGCGGTGCGTAGATATTGTCCATGTTGCGCGTGTGGAGATTGTAGGGCGCCAGGAACTCGACGAAAATGATCGACACATAGGCGATCAAAAGGATGATGGCCGACACTACTGCAAGCCGATGGCGCTTGAAGCGCCAGAACATCAGCTCGAACTGGGAGGACCGCTTGAAAACCTTCTTCTTTTCCCGCGCCGGCTCGTCCGCATAAGGGTCGAAAGGCGCCGTAGAAACATAATGCGGCAGGGGAGCGCCATCCGGCGGCAGCGATGTCGTCATTTCGTTTTCCCGCCCTGAAGACGAATGCGTGGGTCGAACAGCGCCAATGCGATATCGGAAACCAGCACACCGATGACCGTGAGGAATGCGAGGAACATCAGAAACGAACCGGCCAAATACATGTCCTGGCTCTGCAGGGCCTTGATCAGCAGGGGTCCCGTCGTTTCCAGCGACAGCACGACCGCGGTGATTTCGGCGCCCGATATGATCGTCGGCAAGATCGAACCGATGTCGGAGATGAAAAAGTTCAGCGACATCCGGAGCGGATATTTGACCAGGACCTTGAATGGATGAAGGCCTTTGGCGCGCGCAGTCGTGACATATTGCTTGCGCAACTCGTCGAGAAGATTGGCGCGCAGGCGCCTTACCATGCCAGCGGTTCCCGCCGTGCCGATGATCAGCACGGGGATCCACAAGTGCTCGAGAATGGACGAAAATTTCGCCCAGCTCATCGGTTTGCTGAGATATTCAGGGTCCATCAGGTGTCCGATGGACGTGCCGAACCAGATATTGGCGAAATACATCAGGATCAGCGCCAACACGAAATTGGGGATGGCAAGGCCGATCAACCCGACCAAGGTGAGACCGTAATCGCCCCAGCTATACTGGTGAGTGGCCGAATAGATACCGATCGGGAAGGCGATCAACCAGGTGACCGCAATCGTCACCGTCGACACCAGGATCGTCAGCCACAGCCGGTCGCCGACAACGTCGCTGACCGGCATGCGGTATTCGAAGGAATAACCGAAATCGCCGACCAGCATGCCCGTCACCCAGCGCAGGTAACGGATTGGTTCCGGCTGGTCGAAACCGTAACGGGCTCGCAGTTCGTCGATCTCGGACATGTCGGCCTTTTCGCCGATCGCCCGCATTTCTGCGACATAGCTCTCGAAATAATCGCCTGGCGGCAGCTCGATGATGGTGAAGACCAGCATGGAAATAAGGATCAGCGTCGGGATCATGACGGCGATCCGCCACACGATATAGCGGATCATCAGCTGTTCTCCTGCAGCCAGAACGTATCCGGCATATAGACGCCAAGATAGGAAGTCGGGTCGAAACCGAAGAGGCCGTCAGCAGGCAGGTTGCGCAGTTTGGAACTATAGACCAGCGGCACCTTGGCGGCGTTGACGATGCCGATCGTAAAGACTTGATCGGTAAAGGTTTTCAGCATCTGGTGCCATATGATTTCGCGTTCGGCGGTCGTCATCGCCTTGCGCCATGCACGCATCAAATCCAGCAGATCCACCGCCTCCTTGAGGTCCGGTGGATGGCCGTCGGTTCCCGCCGAGAGGTAATGCAGCCCCCAGACCGGCCAATGCAACTGGTCGTCCGAAGTCGGCGCCAGTTCGCGCGGCGACATGTCGGCGGTCGGAATGCCGTTATCCAGCCCCTGGAAAACCGACATGATGGTTTCGCCGCCGACGATGCGCTTGCGGAAGATTTCGCGCTGCGAGGTGCGGGTGAAAAGCTTGATGCCGATCTGCCGCCAGTGGTCGGCGACGAGTTCCAGCACGTCCGTTTCGAACGTGTTTTCGCCGGCGGAATCGACGACGATCGTCGCCGGCCGACCGTCGGGCAGGAGCCGTATTCCCTTGGGGCTTTCGCGCTTCAGTCCGAGCTCATCAAGAAGCCGGTTCGCCTGCGCCACGTCATGAAATGCCCAGGCGCGGGCATATTCCGTCCTGAACAGCGCGCTTTCCGCGAGGATCGAGTTGGCGCTTTCTCGGGCAAGGCCATAGAATACGGCCTTGTTGATCTCGGTGCGATCGAGCGCCAGCGACAACGCACGCCGCATCCTGACATCCCGCAGGAGAGACCGCCACACCTCGTCATTACAGTTCAGGTTCGGGAATAGCGCAATGCGCGCGCCCTGGGTTCGCCTCCAGAGGCTGACCTTGATCGGCAGTCGGTCTTCGGCGCTTTTCAGGAACGTATAGTCGGAAAAGTCGATGTTGGAGATCTGCAGGTCACTGTCCCCGGAACCAGCCTTGGCCGCGATGATATCGCCTGAGCTGTTGTTCAGCAGAATCTCATCGATATAGGGAAGCTGCGTTCCAGCCTCGTCCACACGATGGAAATAGGGGTTACGCTTGAAGATGAATTGCGCGGCCGGGGGCTCGGTCGTGTTCATCCAGGGATCGTGGGTCGGAAGATCAGGGTTTTCCGGTCGCGATGTACGCGACATCTTCTGCTGCAGGTCCGTCCATTTCTCGGCGCGGTATTTCTTGCAGAGTTTGGCGAGCGTTTCCGCCTCCTGGTACTTCTTGTGGAACTGCTTGAGATAGGCGGCAGGCATGGCCAGCCTTAACGGCACTGGCGCCGCAAGCTGGGCAAGAAAATCCGGATTGGGCGCCTGCCAGGTGTAGCGGACCGTATATTTATCGAGGATCTCGAATTTCGGCTCCTGATGGTCCACCCGGAGCTCAACCGGTATGCCGCCTTTGTAGAGCTCTTTGTTCTTGTAGACGTCTTCCCACCAGTAACGAAAATCCTCGGTGGTGAACTCGCTGCCGTCCGACCACCGATGCCCCTTGCGGATACGGAAGGTGAAGATGCGGTCCTCGAGCACGTCGTAGCTTTCAAGGATATCGGCCTGGAACTTAAGGTCAGTATCATAACCGACAAGCCGGGCATAGCCGATGATCGGCATGAAGCGGATGTCGCGCTGTCCGCCAATCAGCATGCGGATCGAGCCGCCGCGCTTGCCCGGAACGCGTTCCATGCCTGCAAGGTTGACGATCCTTGCGGCAGACGGCGGAGGGCCGGCGGGAGGTTTGCTGACAGCGTCCTCGGCCCAGGCAAAACGTGCCGGCAGCGTCGTGGAAGCCATAAAGGCAAGCAAGGTGCGCCGGCGGATCATGACCGCAACTCCCTTACATCAACATTGCGCCGTGCAAGAACGAGATGACCGTTTCCAAGGTCGGCATGCGCCAGCGCATCTTCGTGTTCATCCTGCAGAAACTGCCGGCCCCAGCCCCCAAAGCCGCTTTTGTTTCCGAGCGTCGTAAAATCGAGCGGCCTGTCCAGATCAGGCACCGGAATGGCGGCGATCAACTTGCGCGTATAAGGGTGGATCGGATCGCGCAGGATGATCTCGCAAGGCCCGATTTCCACGATGCGTCCAGCATACATCACCGCGACCCGGTCTGCCATATAGTTCACCACCGCCAGATTGTGCGAGATGAACAGGTAGGTAAGGCCGAGGTCCTTCTTCAAATCCTTCATGAGATTGAGAATCTGGGCCTGAACCGAAACATCGAGCGCCGAAACCGGTTCGTCGCAGATCATAAGCTCCGGGCCAAGCGCCAGGGCGCGGGCAATGCCGATACGCTGGCGCTGGCCGCCGGAAAAGCTGTGCGGGTAACGGCTGAGCGCGCTTTCATCAAGACCCATGGTGCGCACGAGGCGCCGTACCGCATCCAGCCGGTCACGGCGGTTGCCACGGTCGTGAATTTCCAGCCCTTCGCTGATAATCCCGCGCACGGTCATGCGAGGCGACAGCGAAGAGATCGGGTCCTGAAAGACCATCTGGATCTTCTGGCGCAGCAGCTCCAGATCGTCACCTCTGGCGTTCAGGACATCGATATCCCGGCCATGATCGTTGAACAGGACCGCGCCGCCGTCGGCGGAGACGCCGCGCATAAGGATCTTGCTGAGCGTGGTCTTGCCGCAGCCGCTCTCCCCAACCAGTCCCAGGCTCTCGCCGCGGCGAATGTCGAAGCTGACATCATTGACGGCTAGCGTTCGATCCTTGTCGCCTCCGAAAAAGCTCGCCTTCTTGGTGGTGAAGGATTTGCTGACGTTACGGACAGACAAAATGACGTCGGAACCCTGGGGAATGTTGCCTTTTTTGCTGCGACCCATCAGTTCCGAACTGTCGACGGCGATTTCACGCAGCGGCTTCAACCGCTCGCCGGGCGGCATGTCGAAATGGGGCACAGCCGCCATCAGGCCTTTCGGATAGGGATGAACCGGGCGCCGGAAAATATCGTCGACTGTTCCCGATTCCATGATCTCGCCGCGATAGGCGACAACTACCTCGTCGGCGAGATTAGTGACGATGCCAAGATCATGGGTGATCAGTAGCATTGCCATATGGAAACGATCCTGAAGATCGCGCAGGAGCTTCAATATCTGCGCCTGGATCGTCACGTCGAGGGCGGTCGTCGGTTCGTCGGCGATCAGCAAGGCAGGTCGACAGATCAGCGCGCTGGCAATCATGGCGCGCTGGCGCATACCGCCGGACAGCTCGAAAGGATACATGCGGCGGACTTTCGCCGGATCCTTGAACCCGACAAGCGACAACATGTCGTCGATCCGCTCGATCTGCTCCTTTACGGGAGACGCGTCGTGAATCTTGAGGGCTTCTTCAATTTGATTGCCGATCGTGTGGAGCGGCGAAAACGAGGTCATCGGCTCCTGAAAGATCATGCCGATGCGGTTGCCGCGAATATGCCGGATTTGGCGGCCGTCACGTGGCAACTGCAACAGATCGACAGGTTCGTTGCCGAGAGCAGGATCGTTGAAGAGAACGCGACCGGTAATCGAGGCGATCGGGCTTTCAATGCCCATGATCGTGCGGCCGATGACCGATTTCCCCGATCCGGATTCACCTACGAGTGCGGTGACCTTGCCGGGACGGATGCGCATGCTGAGGTTCTGGACGGCATCGATCCGATCCTTGAAAACCGGAAAGCTGACGCTCAGGTTCTCTATTCTCAAGAGATCGGGCTTCTCCGTCATGTCCCGTGCTCCGGAGAAAGACCGGCATCGTTTTTCAGGATCGCAGGATCGATCTGCACATGGCTCACTTTTCGGCCGTCTGGAGTGTCGGACAAAGGCGATATTCTCAACATGGCTTCACGAGGGACGAGGTCACAGGACCGTTGACGAGGGTGCTGCACCATCGTAGCCCGTAAACGAAGCCAGCGTCCATGCATAATGTCGGGTTTGTCGGGATTCTTCATGAAAACCAGAGAATTTTATAAAGACCAACTTCGTCAGGCAGAAGCCTTGATTGCGGAAAACCGTTTTGCCGAGGCTCATGCAATTCTGGATCGTCTCATCGCGGACGCGGACAACCTTGCCGGGGTTCTGGGTAGCGTTACGTCGCTGGGGCTGCCGCGCCGGCTGCAGTCGTCTCTTCTGAAACTCGCGAAAAGGGAATCCGATCCGGTCCGGCGCGTCGGCTATCAATATCATCTCGTCCCGCCGCCGGAGATCGTCAGCCGGCATGTGGTCTATGGCGCCGAGGCGCGGCGGGCAATGGCCCGGTGCTCGACGGAAGCCGTGCCGCGAACAATCCATCAGATATGGATCGGGACAAAGCCCGTGCCGGTCACCGTCGAAGCCTGGCAGTTACATGCGCAGACCCACGGTTATGATCACAGGCTGTGGCGTGAGGCGGATTTGGAACGCCTGGGCATCTACGACAACGAAGCTTTCAGGGAAATGCTTGAAGCTGGCGACTATCCGGGCGCGGTCGACGTCGCCCGGTATGTGATCCTGGCCCATGAAGGAGGCATCTATCTGGATTGCGACTGGTATCCCGCCCGCCATGCTGTCAGCTTCCACGACATTTTGCCGATGACCGGCTTGCATGCGTTCGCTGAGCCCATTCCACGCAACACGGCGACGGGCAGCCTGCTGCTCGCCAATTCCTTTATCGCAACACCTCCCGGCCATCCGGTCTTCAAAGTGATGCTCGCTGCGTTGCCCGGTCTTCAGGCGGAATTGCCTGGGGCTCCCGCCTGGTGGGTTACCGGCCCGCTTCTCTTCACGGTCGCGGCCAGAGCTGCATCGCTCTGCCTTGCGCCAGCGGATTTCGTTGCCGCGAATGCTGCGCCCGGCATGACCCTGAACGAGGTGAGGGCGCTCGCAGCGAAGGCGGAGGAAAATGCCGGTGGACTGCTTATTGCCTGGAAACCGTGGTGATGGCCTTAAGCCCCGGCTGCCGACAGTATATCCTCGCTCCGCATCCAGCGGCAGGCGGGATGGCCTGTAGTATGCGCGAATAGTCGCTCGAGAAAGTCCCATGCGGCTGCATCGTGATCCTGATGATGGGTCAGGATGCCGATCGTGTCGAGCGGATTGTCTGTCAGCTGTCCGATGCGTCGGGTTACCTCGGCAGCCAACACATCGGCGTCTCGTCCGCCGCGGTTACCTTTCCAATCAATGACATCGACATGTGTGTTGAGTAGCGCGATCGACGTGTCACGTTTCTCAGGCCCGAAAACCGACAGGCCACGAAAACCGGCAGGACCAAGGAACGGAGCCAGCGCCGCGTCGATGCGGTTCCATGGCGGCACGAGCATTGCAACGCTGCGAGGACCGAACAGCGCACTAATGCGCTCCAGCCCTGCCTCGATTTTCTGCATTACCTTGTCCTGTCCGCGATGCAGGCCGAGTTCCTGTTTTTTCGCGCCCAGCGGCGCGTAATTCTTGTGGTTCCATCCGTGAACCGCGACGCTCACATGAGCGGCCACGGCGATCCGATCCGCAAGAGCTATCGTCGCATCGGCAGGAATGGACGCAAGTGTCAAAGGCACGCCGGCTTGGGCTGTCAACGTCAGCAGCTTTTCAAGCAATTCCGTCGGCTGGATCGCATCATCGTCGCGAAGCCAGAAGTCAAAGCGCTTGCCGTCGTCTGCGGCGCGGTTCAGCGTATCGATCAGCAGACTGAAGCTCATCGACGTTCTCCCAGATAACGTGCCAATATCTCGTCCAGACGTGACGCTGCCTTTTCGATGGATCTTTCGACGCCGGCGAATTCCCGTGCTTCCGTGGCCATCTGCATTCGCGCCGGTTCCGAGAGCAGTAATCGCTCGATTGCCGCCGCATAGGCGGCTGTATCGCCGGCCGGTGTCAGGATGCCGGTTCGGGAGTCGATTACGACCTCGGGCACGCCGGCTATCTCTTCCGCGACGACGGGCAGGCCGGACGCCTGGGCCTCAAGATAGGCAAGGCCATATGCTTCGCCATGACCCGGCCAGACATAGATCGAAGCGGTGGAGAGAATGGCGGCAATCTCGTCCGTGTTCTTCAGGCCATGCCAGCAGATGCGATCCGGCGGAAACCGGCTGAACATCGCCTCGACTTCGGGGCGCGCTGGCCCATCGCCGACAATGTCGAGCGTCCAGTCGTGATGGATCAGCAGGCCGAGAGCCTCTGCAAGCGCCTGGTAGCTGCTCAGCTTATCACCCGGGCGCATCATTGCGACGGTCACGAGGCTGCGCTCTCTCGGAGTTGGATGGTTGCTGAGGAAAGCCGTGGGATCGATAAATGCGGGCAGCCGCTCAAAGCGGGCGAGTGGTGCCGCAGCTCGCAAACCCCGCTCGTCGCGCCCGGTAAAGCAGAGATTGACCGCTGCGATATTTACGGCGTCGAGTGTTCTGGCCTGAATGCCTTCCCACAGCCCCTTGTTGCGGCGGTGCGAATAGGATGCTTCCGCTGTGATGTAGGGCAGGCCGAAATCCCGACATAGACTCGGCCCGACAAGATCAGGCGCCTTGTAATAGGGGTGATAGCAAAACCACGCATCCGGTGGCCCATTCTCGCGCCAGAGTTCGGAAAGGCGCGTCACTTCCTTTTCGGCCTGGGTCTGCCGCGCCTCCATCGCCGTCTTGTCCTGATCTGAGAGAAAGGACCGGAATTCTGAAGCGACATCGACCTCGTGGCCGGATAATTCGAGGCAACGGATCAGCAGCCGTGCCATGAGACGGTCGCCCGAAGGAACCGGATGGCCTGGCGGTTTTAAGGGTGAATAGAACGCGATTTTCATAATGGGGACGATGACGCTTGCGTGATCACGCTCTTGTATTTGCTGGTATAACACCGACCTGATGCCGGCTGGCCGGATAGACCGGCCTAGTGTCACACTTGACACATCAAACCTTGTCACTCAACTGTCGATCGCCTTCATAGCCGTTGTGGAACCAGTCCCGAATGCCCGATACCCCCGTCTCCTCCAAACTCCTTGCATCCATCGAGGCCAAAACGGCGAAAGCCGCTGTCATCGGGCTCGGCTATGTCGGGTTGCCGCTCGCCATGGCTTTTGCACGAGCGGGATACAGTGTCATGGGCTTCGACATCGACCCCAGGAAGATTACGGCGATCGAGGAAGATCGCAGCTATATCGAGGCGGTTCCCGACAAGGTGCTGGCGGACGAGCGAGCGGCTGGACGCTTTGCAGCGACCTGCGATTTCGGCCGGCTCGGGGAATACGACATCGTCGCCATCTGCGTGCCGACCCCGCTGACCGCCAACCGCGATCCCGACCTGTCTTTCGTCGAAAAGACGGCGCGTTCAATCGCTGCCACGTTGCGTGCAGGCCAGCTTGTCGTTCTGGAATCGACCACCTATCCCGGCACGACCGATCAGATCGTCAAGCCGATCCTCGAGGCGACCGGTCTGAAGAGCGGCATAGATTTCTTCCTTGGTTATTCGCCGGAACGTGAAGATCCCGGCAATCGCAGCTTCGAGACGATCACTATTCCGAAGGTCGTCGCCGGTGATGGCGAGGCGGCTGGCCGGCTGATGACGGCCTTTTACGGTGCGATCATCAATTCCGTCGTGCCTGTCTCCAGCAACGCCACTGCCGAAGCGGTGAAGTTGACCGAGAACATCTTCCGCGCCGTAAATATCGCACTCGTCAATGAATTGAAGCTCGTCTACGACGCCATGGGCATCGACGTCTGGGAAGTTATCGACGCTGCTAAGACCAAGCCGTTCGGTTTCATGCCTTTCTACCCGGGGCCTGGGCTCGGTGGGCACTGCATTCCGATCGATCCCTTTTATCTCACTTGGAAATCGCGTGAATTCGACCAGCCGACGCGGTTCATCGAGCTTGCCGGCGAGATCAATACGGCAATGCCGCGCCACGTGGTGAGCCGGCTTGCCGAAGCCCTGGATATCCGCGCGGGCAAGGCGCTTAGCCGCTCGAACGTGCTGGTCGTTGGACTTGCTTATAAGAAGAACGTTCCGGATATCCGGGAAAGCCCTTCGCTTCGCCTGATGGAGCTTATCGAAGCGCGCGGCGGCAAGGTCAGCTATTTCGATCCCTTTGTCGACGAAATCCCGCCGACGAGGGAATATGCGGAATTTCGCGGACGCAAGTCTGTTACCTGGACCGAGGAGGCGATTCGCGGCTTCGATGCGGTGCTGATCGCCACCGACCACGACAATGTCGACTATGATTCGCTGGCGAAGTGGTCTTCCATGATCGTCGATACCCGCAATATCTTTGCGCGCCGTGGCATCGTCTCTGATGCTGTCGTCAAAGCCTGATCAAACGTAAGGACAACAGAATGAGCCGTTTGGACTCCTTCATCGCGCGTATGAGCGCGCAACGCGATATCCTGAACCACATTCATCAGAATGGCCTGCTTATCGAGGAAGGGGCGGTTCTCGAAATCGGTCTCGGCAACGGTCGCACCTACAGCCATTTGCGGCAGTTGTTTCCAGAGCGCCGCATCGTCGTCTTCGATCGGCAGATGGGAGCACATCGCACGCTGCTACCGGAACCGGAAGATTTCATCATGGGAGAAATCAGCGAGACTGCACGGCAATTCGCCGGCTCCAATGCGGCGCTGGTCCATGCCGATATCGGCACAGGCTATCCGGACAAGGACGCCATGGTTATGGAGTGGCTGCCTGATGTTGTCGCCTCGGCTTTGGCCAAGAACGGAATAGCCGTCAGCGGACTGCGACTGGATCATCCGTCATTGATCCAGCTTACCGATCTGCCGAGCACAAAGCTGGGCAGCTATCAGTTCTATCGCCGGTCTTAAGCGGAATATCGCAAACGTTTAGAATGGGTTAACATTAGTTGTACGCAAACGATAGTTACCCGGCAATCACCTCCAGTATCGGGTAAGTGATTTGCCGGTTACCTATCGAAGCAGCTAGTTTACCATCGTCGACAAGGGCTGGTAAGCCTTGACACTGTCTAGCTCGTTGGTCGTGTTGCGAAGGCGTTCTGCCAGCATACGGGTCATACGAAGCGTCATGTCGGGGCTGTCGTGGATAAGCCGCGAGAAGCTGTCCTTGTTGATCCGAAGAGCATCAACATGCGTGACCGCCTTGACGGTGTTGGTGCGCTCGCCATCGCAAAGAAGCGAAACCTCGCCGATGACCGACATTATTCCGTTTTCACGGATTTTCGTCTGGCCGGCCGAAGTTTCAAGGATCGTCTCTACGGTACCGTTCAGGATAACGTAGGCCGAGTCACCTCTTTCGCCCTGCTTGAACAGCTTCTGGCCTGGCTCATAGCTCACCCGTTCCGACGCGAACGCCAAAAGTTTGAGCTTGCAGCCGTCCATATCCGCAAAGTACGGCAATTTCTTCAGCAATTGGACTTCATCACATAGCAACATCGTCGCCACCTACGAATGCTTCTGCTGGCCTTCAGGCAACCAGTGTACTAAAAATGCCACTTTCTTCCCGAAGGGTCTCATACAGACCATCCTCCACAATTTCGCCTTTGTCAAACATAACCACACGTCCAAACAAACGAGATAGGGATATGTTCGACAAAACCCAAACGACGGTCGGATTATTGTCCTGCTGACGCAGATAGGTCAGCACGTCTGTCACGATCTCTTCCTGCAGCCGACGCTCCAGGCCCGGCAACGCCTTATTGAAGATGTAGAAGTTCGAACGCCGGATGATGGCGCGTGCCAGATTGAGCTTTTGCCTCTGGATCAGGGTCAGCCGCCGGCCTCCGGCGCCGATGTCGAAATCCAGGCCGACCCGCAAAAGCTGGTGATAAAAGCCTCGCTCTCGGGAAATTCGCCCCGCTATCTCTCTGATTTCCGTGGGCGCTTCGGCATTTCGGTGGGCGATCTTGCCGAACAGGATGTTCTCCCGCAGCGTCGCGAAGGACATGTACTTGCCCTGGTCGTAGCGTTCGATCATGGCCTGCAGATGCGGAGGCAATTGTTCATAAAAGCCCTGACGGTCTTCGACGATCGCGTCCTGCAGGTCCTTCTGCAGCACGCCGAGGCGATATCGAGGTTCAATATATCCGAGTGTCAGGCGGATCATCGAACGCTGCTCGGGTTCCGACAGCGCGTGAGACAGCTTGGTGCCGAGTTTCTTTAAAATCTGTTGATATTCGATGACGGCATCCGCGGTCAGGAAGGGAACCTGATTGAAGAACGGGTGGTCGGGCGGCAGGCCGGCGAAGATTTCGACGATATGGCGGGCGATATCCAGCCCGGTATTCACGAAGGGGCGCAATAGACCAACGTTTTGCAAAGCCTTGTAGAAATCGTCGCTGTCGAGAAGCTCGTTCATTCTGTCGAGGGGCTGCAGCGTCTTGCCGAACAGCAGGTTTTCTCCGATCGTCGCCTCGGCATTATAGACGTCCGGCTCGAACGGCACGAAAAGCGAGGTTCGGCCGAGGCGCTTGACCTCTTCGTGAAGAGCGTGACGCATCGCCACGACATCTTCTGCGAGCTTCGGATTGCCCGAGGCGTCGACGGACGAATGAAGCGCAAATTCCAATATGTCTTCGGTCAGTTGCACGGTATTGAGGGCGGCCAGCAGGGATGACTTAATATCGCTTTCACCATGATTGGGGCTCGATATCATACGGTCATCGACCCAGTTGGCGCGAACGTCATAGTCGGGGTTCGACGCCAGCTTGGCTTCCCGCACTTCCCAACGGCGCTGTGTCGCATCAGAACCCGCATATTTGGCCGATATGACGGGTGCGTGTTTGAGTCCGTAAAGGAGGTTGTCCTTCAAGCTGCCATGAAAGAAGTAGCTGTCGGATGATACATAGGACAGATAGCGTCCGGAAATGGACTCGGGCAGTTCCAGAATATCCTCGTCGCCGAGCTGCACCTTGCCGCCCACAGGCCAGACTTGCCGTCCGAACGTTTCCGCAAGGGCTTCTGCTCCGCGACCGATATTGTCCACCATTGCCACGGTCTCTCCCAAGCCCAGCCTGATGGATGTTCCTGTGAGGACCTTTGCGCCGCTCTCATCATCGACGGACAGATTGACAGCCGATAAATGCGGTCCGTCATAGGACTGGACACCGACGGCAATGGCCTGCGTTGTCTCGGAACTTAGATCCTCTACTTCGAAATAATCGCGCACCTGCTCGTATTTGACCTGCACATCTTGGCGTGCCTGATCCCAATCGATCAGCTCCTTGAGGGGGCCAGGAAGATCCTTATAGGCGTTGATAACCGCGACGAGCTGACCAACGTCGAGCGAACCGCGAAGGGTCAGATAGCCGCCGACCAGATAAAATAGGAATGGGGTCACCTGTGCGAGGAAGTTGTTCAGGAATTTGACCAGGAACTTCCACTGGTAGATATCGTAACGAATCTTGAAAATGGTTCCGAGCCGGTGAGCGATATCCGCTCTTTCGTAGTTGGACGTATCGTAGGCATGGACAGTACCAATGCCATCGACCACTTCGCCGACCTTGCCTGCAAGATGTCGCGCGGTGATCTGACGCTGGCGGCCAAGCTCGATCAGCCGGCGGCGCATTCTGGGGATGACGATGACCTGCACTAGAACCATCCCAAATGCGATCATTCCCAACCAGAAATTCTGCACAAGGATGAAGATCATGGCGGCTGCTGCCTGGCCGCCCAGCATGGCTGGCTGAACGAAGGCATCGCCCGTAAAGCCACCAAACGGCTCGACCTCGTCCTTGATCATGCTGGCAACTTCGGCGCCATGCACGCTTTTCATGCGCCGCGGCGGAAAGCGAAGAACGCGGTCAAAAAGTTCGAAACGGATACGGCGCAACAGCCGCTCGCCAAGTCGGCCTTTGTACGTGTTGATATAGAACTTGAAGCCGTTGTTGATGATGACGAGAAATAGAAAGACGCCACTCAGTGCCACAAGCGTTTGCATGCGCTCCAAACTGAGCCCGTCAAACGAATAGATATGCCCGATCCAAGGAAGATCGATGCTGAATTCCATAAACGGCTGGGCGGAAGTCGCATCCTCGAAGCCGCCGCCCTGAATGGGGCCGTTGATGATCTGCTTCGGCAGATCGAGCGAGAGGAAATAAGGGACCATCGAGCCCAGAACGATAAGCAGCACCCAGATTTGCTGGGGCCGGGTATGGTTCCAGATATAGCGAAGAAGGTTCCGTTCCATTCAATTCACGTTCGTCTTGAGACCGTTGTCGCTCTCTGGGTATTCGTTGATGGCCTCATATAGGAGGCCGGATCGCGCAATCGTACAGGTGATGAATAAAAACTCAAAAGGCCGCCACGTTTTTAGCCATTGCTCATGAGAATATGGCAAAAAGAGCACGCTTTCGACATGCCCAAATAGCTGTCGCAAACAGTGGCAGACAAGCCACAGCTTTATATCTCGTCGTTGTTGCTTGCCTCCACGATCGAAGCCGCCTCGGTTCGACCAAGCGGCCATTCCATTGAAAACACGCACAAAAATGAGGCAGCCTGCCGCCGGTGCGGCTTGATCGCCGAGAGTGGAAGATCAAAACAGAGGTTGGTGGTCAGCGTAGTTCCGCGGCCTGCGCAACACTTGCGCCATTTTGAGCGGTATCGACGCTGGCGACGACCGACATGCCGGGAACCAGCCTGCTGGTCAGTTGTTGTTGCGGATCGATGGCGATTCGCACAGGAACGCGCTGTGCGACCTTGGTGAAATTTCCCGTCGCATTGTCTGCCTTGATGACGGAAAACTCGGAGCCTGTCGCGGGAGCGAAACGTTCGATCTTGCCGGCGAATTGCTTGTGCCCGAGCGCATCGACGGTGAACGTCACCATCTGTCCCGGCAGCAAGCCTGAAAGCTGGGTCTCCTTAAAGTTGGCGACCACCCAGACCCGGTCGGGAACGACCGATCCAATCTGGGTTCCGACCGACACATATTGTCCGATACGGCCTGTCACTTCTCCGAGCGTGCCGTTCTGCGGCGCCGTGATGCGGGTGTTGGAAAGGTCGATTTCGGCGAGCTTCACGGCGGCCTTGGCGCTTTCCACACTCGCTTCCAGCGACTTGCGGCTCACGACGATCGTGTTCAGGTCCTGCTCCGACACCAGTTCGGCCGCCTCGGCCTGATGCACCGCCGCTTGCGCCTGGTTAAAAGCAGCACGATTCTTTTCCGCATCGCTTTGGGTGGCGATATTTTTCTCAAGGAGATTTTCGGTGCGCTCCAACGTGGCGCGGGCAGCTTCGAATGCGGCATTGGCGCTTTCGATCGCCGCCTTGGCGGATTGGATCTTTGCTTCTGCCGATTTGCGGCTCTGCTCGGAGTTGGAAAGGGAGGCATCTGCGGTAGCGAGTGTCGCCTTGGCCTGTTCCAGCTTCTGGGCATAGATGCGGTCATCGATCCTTGCGATGAGATCGCCTTCCTTGACCTTCTGATAATCCTGCACTGGAACCTCGACGAGGTAACCCGCGAGTTGGGGGCTGAGGAGCGTCACCTGGCCGCGCACATAGGCATCGTTTGTCGTTTCGATCGAGCCTCGGAAGGGCGGCAGGTTCCAGGCGTAAAGAACGATGAAGACGCCGGCAATGCCGGCAAGAAAGGCCACATAGGTTGCGACGGAGCGGAATACGGATTTCATTGTCTTGGCTTCTATTCTGGATTTCGGGGATCAGGCGGCCGGCGAAGCCTCGGGGGCCGCATTCGGGAAAAGGCGATGGCGATGATTCCATGCCACATTGACCAGCAGAACAGCGATAGCACCGACTGCCAGCAGGAAGGTTGCAAAGAAAGCGTCGTTATACGCGAGCACGTAAGCCTGAATCTGGACCTGCTTGGCCAGGAGGCTCGCTCCCTGCGCATTACGCTGGATGCTGTCGGGCGTGGTTTTCGCGTAGGCGCCAACATATTGCTGCAGCCGGGTCGAGACGAGCGGATCTGTCGAAACAAGCCGCGAGGCCATTATCGCCGAGTGATACTGCTCGCGTATCGTCACGAATGTGCCGAACAGCGCGCTGCCGATGAATGCGCCGACCTTTTGCGTGAACAGGAACACTGCGAAGAAGCTCAGGATATAGGACATGCCTCTTTTCATCGCAGCGGAAAAACCGACGGCCATGGCGGGTGGCAGAAACAGGCCGCTGCCAAAGGCGATCAGTGACTGGCTGAGAAACATCTGCTCCGGTCGTGTCAAGGCGGTGGAGTAGCTGTCCATCAGCGAGCCGGTCGCCAGAAGAACGAGCGCTACGAGATGAATGCCCGCCTCACGGCCCGGCTTCATGACGGCAGCACAGGCAAAACCGGACAGCACGCTGGCCGCCAGGATACACCAGTAAAGCCCGGCCATCTGTTCGTTGAACATACCGATCTGGCGCAGGAAATTGATCGCGCCGGTGGATTGTTCCGTGAGCAGAATACGAAAAACCAGCAGGACCCCGGCAAAATGGATGATCTCGCGTGAGGTGATCCAGCGAAAATCGACGAGGTTGTTCTTGCGGTTGAGCTCGATCATCGCTAGCAGGGCTGCGGTCACGATCGCAACGATGAGCAACCAGGCGATCCAGTCCGCTTCCAGCCACCAATAGAGCCGGCCCATGGTGAAGACGATCGCGAGACATCCCATCGATATGGCGAGAAGGCCGTAGTCGAGGATGTCCATCGACGAGATCACTCTGGCGCGCGGCGGCGAGGAGAGCGGCAGCACGTAAATGAAGCCGAAGGTGATCAATGCGAGGCCGAGTTCCAGAAGATAGAGACCACGGAGATCATTGGCGTCGAGCAGAGAGGGCGACAGGAGCCCTGCGAGCGGCGTTGAAAGTGCGAGGCCGGAAAGCGCCATGCAGAGCCCGATATTCAGCTTCTTCTCAGGCGGGAAGATTTCCAGCATGTAGAGAAAGGCGACCGACGAAATGGGAGCGGCTGCCGCGCCGGCAAGGAAGCGCAGCAGAATGTCCATGCTCAGATCGTCAACCCACAAATGCGCGAAGCAGACAAGCAGGTAGGGAATGATGGCGATCTCGCAGAAATTGCGAATGCCGTATTGCGTGCGAATCTTGAAGAGGATCAGGCCGAGGCTGACATTTGGAAACAGGTAAGCGGCCATCAGCCACGAAGCTTCAGTCTGGGTGGCTTCGAGAGGGCCGGCAAGCTGTTGCAAGTTGAGCGATATCAGGCTGGTGCCGAGGCCCTGCATGACTGCGGCCGTCAGGGATGCCAATACATAGGCGAGCGCGACAAGTGGCGGCTTGGGCACAAAGACAAGCGGTGGAGCTGAAGGGGGCGCAGCCGGCGTCGTCGGCTGTGGGGGCACAGGGGCAGGGATTGCCTCGGGCTCCGGCTGCGTTTCATTGGCTCGAAAGGTTTCGGCCGGCTTGCCGTTTTCGCGGGATTCCGACCTTTCAAGCATCTTGTCTTCTATTCTGGCTGCGGCCTCACGCGGGGACATCAATGTCCTCCAGATCGGTGACATTGGCCGAAATGCGTTCCAGCAGCTCAACGGCGGCGTGGAGTTCGTGGGGATCGATGTCGGCAAAGATCTGTTCGCGCATGCGATCGGCAATGGAACGCACGAGCGCGGCTTGCTCCTCGCCGTAGGGCGTCAGCACCAGCAGCTTGACGCGGCGGTCATTGGCATCGGGTCGGCGTTCGATCAGGCCGTTTTCTTCCATTCGGTCGAGAAGCCTGACCATCGTTGCCTGCTCGAGCTCCAATTCGCAGGCAAGCTCGCTTTGGGTCATGTTCTGCTTCTTGGCCAACCGGAAAAGCGCGCGGGCACGCGGATACGTCAGGCCGTGCGCAGTGACCTGTTGATTAAAAGCCGTGCGAATCTTGCGGCTCACCTTGGTGAGTGATTCCAGAAAATCAGAGGCGATTGGATCAGGCTTCATGGCTTGCTTAATATTAGTGTGCTAAGTTTATGTCTGGATAATTAGCACGCAAACTATTTCATTTCAAGGGCGGCCGTGTGCGTAGCAGCAATCTTTTTGCGGTGCATAAAAAGCTGGTTTGATGTCTGGCCACCCGTGCATAGTGAGCCTATGCGCTATGCTGGTCTGGAGCCGCGATCTCGTCGATCGGCTGGTCCATGTAGCCCTGTATCCAGATGGACAATAGCTGGGGGTGGTCCAGGAAGGGGCTGACCAAGACAGACCGCCCCTCCATGCCTGCCAGTTCGCCATCCTGGTAGATGGCCATGATTTCGTCTTCCGTCAGTCCATCAATCAGCGGCGGGTTCTGATCTTGGACCATCTGCTACCTATCCCTGGATGACGACGAGAGGGGGAGGGGGCAATGTCAGCGCCTCGGCAAGCAGCGACGAAAACTGAGCCAGTTCCTCATCGGAAAGCTCCGGTAATTCTGCTTTCTGCATCATCGCTTCATCTTCGGCATATTCAGGTTTCGAAAGCAACGTTATCCCCTACGGCGAGGTCATACTATATAAATTTATCCCTATTGTAGCATCACCCATTTAGGGGAGAACATAGACTATAGCGCGATTCACAGACTATTTTTGATGGCTCCATCGATTAGAGGTTGTGAAAACTCTACTCTAAATCGCATTTTTCGAGGTGTAGGCCGCTATCGGCACTTAGGCAAGCATCTGATCCGTTACCGACAGCGCTGGTATCCCTGTAGTTTTTGCAAGCTGGAGGCGAACTGGCGGTTATGTCTCTGAACGGGTGGCGCAGCACGCTTTTGCGCTTCACGCCTGCATCCCTCCCGGTTACAACTTCCCGGTCCTCAAATCACGAATACGGATTTCATCTCATGGCCGATAACGTTACCGATCGTTTTCTCCGTTATGTCGTCATCGATACCCAGTCGGATGCGAAATCGCCGACGCAGCCATCGACAATGAAACAGCGCAATCTGGGTGTGCTGCTTGCCGCCGAACTGAAGGCTATCGGCGTTACCGATGCCCATCTGGACGAACATGGCTATGTCTACGGAACGATCCCGGCGACGACATCGAAGAACAATGTTCCGGTCATCTGTTTTACGGCTCACATGGATACGGCGCCCGATTTTTCCGGGACCAATGTCAAGCCGCAGATCGTCAAGAACTATCAGGGCGGCGACATCCAGCTCGTCGGCGATCAAAGCCAGGTCATCCGCGTTGCCGAACACCCGGTCCTGAAAGACCTGATCGGCCACGATATCGTCACGACCGACGGCACGACATTGCTTGGCGCCGACGACAAGGCCGGTATCGCAGAAATCATGACGGCGACCGAATTCCTGATCAACAATCCGGAAATCAAGCACGGCGCGATCCGTATCCTGTTCACGACCGACGAAGAAATCGGCCGCGGCGTCGACAAGGTGGACTTCAAGAAGCTCGGCGCGGATTTCGCCTATACGCTGGATGGTGAAACCGCCGGCACGATCGAAGATGAAACCTTCTCCGCCGATGCCGTTGAGATCGATATCAAGGGTGTGGCGATGCATCCGGGTTTCGCCTTCGGCAAGATGGAGAACGCCATCCGCATCCTCGGCGCTATCATCGATCGCCTGCCGAAGGATCAGGGACCCGAGACCACCAAGGGCCGTGATGGGTTCATTCACCCGACGGGTGTGTCAGGTGTAATGGAAAAGGCCAACCTCGCTTTCATTATCCGTGATTTCACAGTTGCGGGACTGAAAACAAAGGAGGCACTGCTCGAACAGATCACCAAGGACGTGCTGACCGCCTATCCTGGGTCCAGCTATTCGTTCAAGATCCGCGAACAGTATCGCAATATGAAGGAAATCCTCGACCAAAATCCGGAAATTGTCGAATATGCGGTCGAAGCAATCCGCCGGGCCGGCATGGAGCCGGTGCGCGGCAGCATCCGAGGCGGTACAGACGGCTCGCGCCTTTCATTCATGGGCTTGCCGACCCCCAATCTCTTCGCCGGTGGCCACGCTTTCCACTCGCCGCTGGAATTCGTTTCCAGCCAGGATATGGAAAAAGCCGTCAAGACTGTCGTCGAACTGGCAAAGCTCTGGGAGGAGCGGGCTTAACGGTCTGTTCTGAAAAGAGCAGTCCTGACCACATATCCGCAGTGACTGTGCAGGTATTCGCGTTTGTGCACGTACCCAAAAAAGGTCACTGCCAAGATAGGCAATGTTCCAAGGATTGTGATTAAATGTTCTTGAGGCCTTCTCCTGTGGCCTCGTGTCCTCCCGACGGGAACCCCTCGCACTACCCCGCGAGGGTTCTCCTCGTCTTGAATCCCCCACATTTCCTCGGTACGAGATCGCCATCCGCAGCACCAACAGGACGGTTTGAAATGGATTCTACCTCGATCGCAGCGCCGCTTCGCCTTGCAATCCGGGATTCCATTCATGCCATCCATTACGCTCGCAAATCTTTCATGGTCCACGCCTGACGGCCGACCACTCTTTTCCAATCTTAACCTGAGTTTTGGCGCAGAGCGCGTAGGACTTGTCGGCCGAAATGGCGTTGGCAAGACGACACTTCTGAAGCTGATCGCCGGCGAGCTTCTACCCACGGCCGGTACGATCGCGATCACCGGTACGTTCGAAATCTTGCGCCAAAGCGTTCAGATCGGCGCCGAAGAAACCGTTGCCGGCCTGTTTGGCGCAGGTCACGCTCTTCAGATACTTCGTCGTTCCGAACGGGGTGAGGCTACGACGGAGGAGCTCGCCGAAGTCGACTGGACGCTTGAGGCCCGTATGGCGGAAGCTCTGGCGCGTGCCGGCCTGCCGGCGGAGGCGGATACGCCGCTCGCGACGCTATCCGGCGGACAGCGCACCCGCGCCGGGCTTGCGGCTCTCATCTTCCATTCGCCCGATTTCCTGATCCTCGATGAGCCGACCAACAACCTCGATCGTGACGGCCGGAGCGCAGTGATCGACCTTGTCGCAGGCTGGAAAGGTGGGGCGATCATCGTCAGCCACGATCGCGAGCTTCTCGATACGGTTGATGCGATCATCGAACTGACGACGCTTAGCTCTGCCCGATATGGCGGAAACTGGAGCCATTACCGCGAGCGCAAGGCACTCGAACTGGCCGCAGCCGAACACGATCTGGCCGACGCCGAGAAGCGTATCTCTGAGGTCAATCGCACGGCTCAGGAAATGGTCGAACGAAAGGCTCGAAAGGATGGCGTCGGTAAAAAGAAGGCGGCAAGGGGCGATATGCCACGCATCATTGCCGGTGGGCTGAAGCGCAAGGCCGAAAATACCAGCGGCGAAAATGCGCGGCTGGCAGAGCGCTTGCGTGGTCAGGCGTCGGAAGATGTGTCGACCGCCCGCGACAAGATCGAGATTCTCCAGCCGCTGGCCGTATCATTGCGATCGACCGGACTGCCGGCGAGCCGTATCGTTCTGAGGATCGAGAATGTTCGTGCGGGATATGATCCAGAAAAGCCCGTGCTACGCGATCTTTCGCTGGAAATCGTCGGCCCGGAGCGTGTCGCTTTAACGGGGCCGAATGGCTCTGGCAAGACGACGGTTCTCTCATTGATCTCAGGCGCTTTGCAGCCTCTGTCCGGTTCCATCAGCGCGCTTGCCAAAACCGCAATGCTGGATCAACGAGTGAGTTTGCTCGATCCCGCGCTATCGATCCGCGACAATTTCCGACGCCTCAATCCGAACTCCGACGAGAACGCCTGCCGGGCGGCATTGGCGCGCTTCATGTTTCGTGCCGATGCGGCGTTGCAGATCGTCGGCACATTGTCCGGTGGACAGATGTTACGGGCGGGATTGGCCTGCGTACTTGGCGGAAACGAGCCGCCTTCGCTTCTCATTCTCGACGAGCCGACCAATCATCTGGATATAGATTCCATCGCGGCGGTGGAGGCGGGTTTGCGGGCTTATGATGGAGCGCTTCTGGTCGTCAGCCATGACGAAGTGTTTCTAAGCGAGATCGGTATCACACGCCGGTTTGAACTCGATGGTGTTGGCATTCGACGATGAAGCTGACGCCCGATCGGCTACGACGGCGGTCAGGCCACAGAGTTTTAGGATCAGGACGCCGTCAAAGCATCCGTTGTAACCATATTGACGCCGGCTTCGGCGAACTGCGCGTTATAGCGATTAATGATGGAAGAAGCGGGCTCGCCCGGCTGATCAAGCGTGCTGTGTGCGTCGGATATGACGGTAACCTTCAGCCCGTTGGCGATTGCGCCCTGTACGGTACCGGCAACACAAAAATCCGTCTGGGCGCCGAGCAGGATCACTTCGGACGCATTGAGTTCAGCGAGCCAGGCACCAAGCTTCGGATTGCTGAAAGAGTTTCGGACTGTTTTGGAAAATGTCGGTTCTTCACCATTCTGACCGAGTGCCGGCCAGACGGGCCAACCCGGTTCTCCGGGGGCTAAAGGATCCCCTTCCGGGCCGTCATGACGGATGAAGGCGACCTTGCGGCCCTCGCGCCGCGCCCATTCGATCACCTTGCAGGTGCGTGCGGCGATCGTGTCGGCCACATGGATCGGCGGCTCAACAGCGCCATCGAACATGTTTGTCTGCAAGTCGATGACGATGACGGGAGCAAAATCTGCCGGTTTTTGCATAACGGTCTCCTGCGCATGGGGCTCAAAGCCACTTTAAACGCAGAAGATCTGAAGCTTCAACCGGCAGATATTCTGATATCAGCGGCAAACCCGCGTCGTCTTCACGACCAGGTGGCCATTGCGATAGCTGCGGACCTTTTTGGTCATGCAGCTATGACGCGGGCGCTGCCAGTCGCGGACATGACGCGGACGTTCGCGTTCGCGATAGTAGCGCGGACGATCATGCTGGCGGTGATAACGCGGGCCGTCGCCGGTGGTAATGGTAACGCTTGCGCCCTGAGCATAGCTTGCCGGGGCAAACGCGAAAATGGAAGTCACGGCAAGGGCCGTTGCGATGATAAGGTTCTTCATGGGTGTAACCTCGTGTTTTTGTACGGGGATTGAACGCCTGCCGACGAGGCGGGTTCCAGAGATCAGTCGGTTTGGGACTTAAGTCCGGGGGTCTATGGACTTTCGGTTTACGCTTGCCATAGAGGCGTTTGGACGAAGGTCCGGCTTTATCGCAGGAGGCCCTGCCCTCCGTCCACATAGATCGGCGTACCCGTCACGTGCTTAGACCGCTGGGATGCCAGGAAAAGGATAACATCTGCGACTTCGTCGCTCTCGCCAGCCTTGCCGCCGGTGATCGGAATATCCCCTTCAGGATATTTCACCGGCACTGCGGTTTCTTTTGCGCCGCGCACTTTGGTGTTGTCGTTGATCTGCGTATCGATGGCGCCCGGGCAGACCGCGTTTACTCTGATACGGTGTTTTCCGAGTTCCAGCGCCAGTTGCTGGACGATCGCCACTTGCGCGGCTTTGGTGGCCACATAAGCCGTGGCGCCCGGTGTCGTGAAGGTGCGGTTGCCATTGATCGAGGAGACCACGACCACTGAGCCGCCTTGCTTCTTCAAATGCGGTACGGTGGCATGAAAGGTAAGATAGGTGCCGCGCAGGTTGACGGCGATCGTCTGGTCGAATTCGTCCGGCTTGAGATCGTCGACCGGTGCCCAGACGCCGTTGATGCCGGCATTTGCCACGACGATATCCAGCCGCCCGAACGTCTCGGCGAGTTTGTCCACGGCATTTTGCATCTGGGTGGCATTGGAAACGTCGGCTTCGAGAACCAGCGCCTTGCCGCCGGTCCGCTCAATCTCACGAGCAGTACGTTCGATCTCATCAAGGGTGTGGCCGAGCACGCCGATGCTCGCACCTTCCTTCGCAAGCTTCAATGCTGCAGCCTTGCCGATACCGGACCCGGCACCCGTGACCAATGCGACCTGAGATTTGAGTTCCATGAGCCCATCCTGCTTTATCCGCGGCCTTTTCGCGGCCCGCGGAAACGAACGGAAGAGCAGTCCGGGAGTTCCTGGAGCCGTTCCGCTTTTTGTGGAATTGAGTAACAGCTCTAAGTCTTTGTTTTACGCAATTCCAGACGCAAACCGCTTTCCGCCTTTGCTGGAATTGCTCTAACCGTCCGGATATTCTTCGTTGAGGATGCGCAGCCCCTCTGCAAATTTCGACCCGTCTCCGCCCATTTGGCGCATCTGGGCGAGGTTGTCGGTGAGATCCGCACGCTTCACACTCCGTGCCAGCGGGTTCTTGATCGAGCGGCGGACGAAGGCGAAATATTCCTCGCCGTCGCGCTTGCTCATGGCATCGACCGCATCGACCACCCGTTCAGAAAAGCCTTCCTGCAGTAAGCGGTCAAAGGTCCAGCCAGCGCCTTTCTCCACGACATCGTGCAGCCAACCGACCAGTCTTTCGTCTTCGCCGGAAACGCCTTCCGCGACACGTCGTACATGATCGATGAAAGGGCCGCCTGTCTTGGAAGATTGACCTTGGTGGGCCTCAGTTGCAATCCCTATCGCCTTTTCAAGCAAATCCATGATCCGAATCTCCTAAAATATCGGCGGCAGTCTATAACGCGCGAGAATGACGGCAATGCGTTGTATTCTCCGTCATGCGGCTCAGCGGCGATCTTCCTCGAATTGCGGCATGTCGAGCTGGGGAAGCCAGTTTTCCCGCCTCTTCACCCAGACTTCATAGGTAGGTTCGAGGTCGGTCGGCGCCATGTCGAGCGAACCGACGCGGATTTCGACTTCATCGCCATCGCTCTCATTATACACACGCGAACCACATTCAGGGCAGAAGCCCCGGCCCTGGAAGAACTTGACCTCGCCACTCGTCTCAAAGGCATTCCGTGGCCAGATGCCGAAGGTGACGAAGCTCGAACCGCTCTCCTTGCGGCAATCGGCGCAATGACAAAGGCCTATCCTCACGGGTGCGTCCCTGACGTTGTATTGCACCTTGCCGCACAGGCAACTTCCGGACCGGATGATCATCCTGCGTTCCTCCTCACTGTCCGCGCATTCGAGATTGGCCCTAGGCTTTTAGTTCACCGTGAGTTCGCCATTGTCCTCGCCGTTCCAATAGTGGATGCGCTCGGCATGGACCTTGATCATCGCGAGGCCCTTTGTGTCGATGCCATCTGCGAACCATTCGTCGAGATCGGGCGTCCAATGTTCCTCGAACTGCTTCTTGTCGTGGATGACTTCTGCTTTGCCTTCAACAGCAACCGAAAACATATTCGATCCCTGAAAGGTCAAAGAGACCTTTGGGTCCCGCTTGATGTCGTCGATCATTCGGGATTCATCCCAAGTGAAATAACAGGAATCGCCGTCGTAATCGACCTCGCGATTATTGCTCATCGGGCGGGCGGCGATGGCGCCACCATCGGTATGGGTGGCGAGCATGGCGATATCGATATCGCGCATCTTTTCAGACAGATCGGAAAGGCTCATGCCGGACATTCTGGCCTCCTTCTATTGAGCGAGACCAGAACAGCAACCGAAAGGATTCGTTCCGCCGGGGAACACGCAGCTCACCGCATTGCTTGCCGGAATTAATCCACCTGCCCGAGTTTCCCGGGATTCATGATGCCCTTCGGATCGATCGCTGCCTTGATCGCATTCATCATATCGACCGCATCGCCATGTTCGCGGCGCAAATATTTAAGCTTCGAGATGCCGATCCCGTGTTCGCCGCTGAACGTGCCGCCCATGTCCATGGCGCGCTGGTAGAGCCGTTCCGCAAGCCGTTCGGCTTCTGCCAGCTCTTCCGGAATTTCCGGCTTGATCAGATAGCCGACATGAAAATTACCGTCGCCGACATGGCCTATGATCTTGCCCATCACAAAGGAAGCGTCGATGTCCTCGCGTGCCGCCATGACGGCATCGGCCAGCCGCGAGATAGGCACGCAGACATCGGTGGTGAAAGCCTTGCAGCCGGGCCGCAGCGTCTGGTTGGAATAAATCGTCTCGTGGCGCGCCTTCCACAGCCGTTCGCGATCTTCGGTGCGGGTCGACCATTGGAAGTCGGAGCCTCCCAAATCGGCGGCAAGTTCGGCCACTGTGTTCGACTGCTCCTCCACCCAGCGCGGGCTGCCGTGGAATTCGAGGAAGAGGGTAGGGGCGACCTTCAGCGTCAGGCCGGCATGATGGTTGGCAGCTTCGACGGCCACCTCATCGAGGAATTCGATACGGGCAACCGGGATGCCGCTCTGGATCGTCGCAACGACGGTCTCGACAGCACCGCGCATGGTCTCGAACGTGCAGACGGCGGAAGCGATGGTTTCCGGGATCGG
This sequence comes from Neorhizobium populisoli, assembly GCF_019430945.1. Classification (GTDB taxonomy): domain Bacteria; phylum Pseudomonadota; class Alphaproteobacteria; order Rhizobiales; family Rhizobiaceae; genus Neorhizobium; species Neorhizobium populisoli. Next base: position 457,425 of record NZ_JAHYCB010000004.1, read on the forward strand.
ATGCAGCTTGACGGTGACTTCGGTGATGACGCCGAGCGTGCCTTCCGCGCCGACGAAAAGCTTGGTCAGGTCGTAGCCGGTCGAAGACTTCTTAGTCCGCCGGCCGGTGGTGATGATCTTGCCCTGCGGGGTGACGACACGCAGCGCCAGCACGTTCTCCCGCATCGTGCCGTATCGAACGGCCGTAGTGCCGGAAGCTCGCGTCGAAGCCATGCCCCCGAGCGAGGCATCCGCGCCGGGATCGATCGGGAAGAACAGGCCGGTATCACGGATATGGGCGTTGAGCTGCTTGCGAGTGACGCCGGCCTGAACCTGCACGTCAGAATCCTCATGATTGACCGCAACGATCTGGTTCAGGCGGGTGAGGTCGAGCGAGATGCCGCCTTTCAGTGGGATCGTGTGGCCCTCCATCGAGGAGCCCGCCGCAAACGGCGTCACCGGAATGCCGGCCTCGAAACACGCCGAGACGACGCGGGCCACCTCGTCCTCGTTTTCTGCGAAGACCACCGCATCCGGCAGCCGCGTTGGTTGCCGGGACATATCGTGACCGTGGTGTTCGCGCACCGCTTCGGTGGTCGAAAGCCGATCGCCGAAATGCAACTTCAGCGCATCGAGCGTGGATTGCAGCGAGGTCATTTCTTCTCACCCGTCAGCATGCGGTGGTAACGCGACCGGGCAATCTCCTGCGCGGTGATGAATTCGAGCAGGACCGGCACGCCCTTCTGCGTCTGTTCGATACCGCGCTTGATGGCCGGGATGATCTCCGCCGGGTCGGTGACCCGCTCGCCGTACCCGCCGAGCGCGCGGGCGAAGGCGGCGTAATCGCCGGAAATATCGGTCGAGCGGTACTTTTCCGTCGAGACCTTCATGATCGGCAGTTCCATCGCCATGGAGAAATTGTTGAGCAGGATGGACATGATGGGCAGGCGCTCGCGCACTGCCGTCTCGAAGTCCATGCCGGTAAAACCGATCGCCGCGTCGCCCCAGACATTGATGCAGAGCTTGTCCGGATGCATCAGCTTGGCGCCCATTGCTAGGCCGAGGCCGTAACCGAGCTGGGTGGACTTGCCCCAGCCGATATAGGTCAGCGGCTTCACCGATTTCCAGAAGGGCGAAAGCTGGTCGCGCGGGCTGCCGGCATCGTGGGTGATAATCGTGTTCTCGATATCGACCGTATGCTGCAGGTCCCAAAGCACGCGGTAGGGAGAGAGCGGCTTCGAGTCGGAAGTGAGTTTCGGCATCCATTCGGACAGCCATTCTTCCTGCACCTTGGCGATTTCTGCTGCGACTTCCGCGCTGTCGCGCTGGGCAGTATTGCGAGCCTTGAGTTCGGCAAGCACCGCATCGAGAGTCAGCGCTGCATCGCCGATCAACGCCACCTTGGCTTCGAGATCCTTGTTGACGTGGTCCGGATCGAGCGTGGCGTGGATGACCGTCTTGTCGAGGGGCATCTGCACGCCGAAGGCGGTTTCGGTGAAGGAGCAGCCGATGCCGAAGATTACGTCCGACGTGTCAAGGAAATGCCGGAGCGTCTTGGAGATTGCCGCACCGCCGGCGCCGATAGAAAGCGGATGGGTTTCCGGGAAGGCGCTCTTGCCTTCGAGACTGGTTGAGACCGGCAGAGCCAGGAGTTCCGCGAGCTCCTTCACCTGCGGCCAGGCTTCGGCATAGTGCACGCCTTGGCCGACATAAAGAACCGGGCGCTTGGCAGCGAGCAACAGATCGACGGCTTCCTTGACCGCAGCCGGGTCCGGCCCGTAGCGTGTGGCGAGGACCGGGCGATAGTTCAGCGGTTCCGGTACCTCGTCCTGCCACATGTCGTTCGGGATTTCGATCAGCACCGGCCCGCCTCGGCCGTTGCGCAGCTTCGAGAAAGCGCGGCGGAAGATGTTGGGAATTTCTTCTGCCGAGGTGATCGGCTCGGCGGATTTGGTGATGTCGCGCATCGAGCGGGTCGCATTGTAATTGGCGCCGACATGCGCGACGCGGCGCTCGTAGCCCATCGGCAGAACCAGCAGCGGCACCGATTCCGAATAGGCCTGGGCGATGCCGCCATAGGCGTTTTCCGTGCCGGGACCGAGCTGCATGGCGAAGACGCCGATCGTCTTGCCGGAAGAAAGCCGCGACATGGCATCGGCCATATGTAGGCCATGGCGTTCCTGACGGACGATGATCGGGCGAATGTCGCCCATGGCCGCATGTTCGAGAACGTGGTTCACGGGATAACCGCAAATAATCTCGATCCCTTCGCGCTTCAGGATTTCGATGATGGCGTCTGCGACTTTCATGGACTTCCCCTCCCGGGAACGATGTCAGGTGCGAATTTGGAAATTGTCTGCCGTCCAGGCGCCGGGATGGCGCACGGGCGCATGGCGGGCCTCGTCCGAGCTTAACAGCCCGTTCTGGCCGAGCGCGATGCGATATTCTTCGATGAAGGCCTGCGCCATATGCGTGGCGCCGTGATCTCCCAACGCTGCAAGCCCCAGCATGAAGGCACGGCCGGCAAAACAGGAATTCGCGCCGCATGCCAGCGCCCTAAGCATATCGACGCCGGAAACGACGCCGCTGTCGAAGAGGACTGTGCCGCGCGTGCCGATAGTGCGGGTGATCTCCGGCAGCACGTCGATCGTCGCGGGCGCAGCATCGAACTGCCGTCCGCCATGGTTCGAGACGACCACTCCGTTCAGCCCAAGCGACAACGCCTTTACCGCATCCGCCGGATGCATAACCCCCTTGACGATCATAGGCCCGGTCCATTTGTCGCGGATGCGGGCGATCTGCTCCCAGGGGAAGCCGCCGCCGATATGTTTCTGTACGAAGGCGGACGTGGTCACCCGGTCCGGCGCTCCGGCGAAACCGGCCATGTTGGCGAAGGTCGGCATGCCCATGCGGCGGATCGCATCGAGCCAGAAAGGGGCCATCGCTGCCGCCATCATCGTCTTCGGGGTCAGCCGGAATGGCATGGTGAGACCGTTGCGAAGATCGCGCGGCCGCTTGGCGCGCACCGGCACGTCCAGCGTCGCGACCAGAACCTTTGCCCCGGCCACGCGGGCGCGTTCGGCCATTTCCAGAGAATATTGGTGGGTGTTCGGCGCCATCGGATAGAGCTGGAACCAGGTGACGTCAGGTGCCCATTCCACCACCTTTTCGATCGTCGAACAGGCGAGCGTGCCGACCATATAGGGAATGTTATGCGCCTGCGCCGCCTTGGCGAAGCGCTCAGTTGCGCCCGGCCACATCATCCCGTCGAAGCCGATCGGCGAGATGCCGATCGGTGCCGCGTAGCGCCGGCCGAAGAGTTCGACCGACGTATCGACCTTCGATACGTCAATGCCGTAACGCGGCACGACCTCGACCGCCTTCAGGGCAGAGCGATTGCGGTTCAGCCCGGTTTCGTCGCCCGCGCCGCCCTGCAGGAACTCGTAGGCGAAACGCGGGATGCGCCATTTCGCCCGCTTTTCGAGGTCGCCGACCATCGGATAACGCCGGCGGAATTCCGCCAGCGTCTCAAGTTTTGCGTCGTCTCCTGCTCCTCCCGCCATCGTCGCCGCCTTAATAGGAAACCATGACTTCGAGCATGGCCTGCTGGCCGCTCTTGGTCGCGGCGAGCGCTCTTTGCAGGGCTGCCGGCAGGTCTGCACCGTTTTCGACTCGTTCCGCATGGGCACCGTGTGCGCGGGCGACGGCTGCATAGTCCGGGGCCGGGTCAAGCGCGGTGATCGGCATGATGTTGGCGGTCGCAGCACTGCCGTCTGGATACATGTAAAGCGTCGAGCGGCGCACCGCATTCCAGATGCCGTTGTTGAAGACGATCGTCAGCAGCGGCAGTTTCAGCGCGGTTGCCGTCTGATGGCAGGCGACTGGGTTGGCGAACATGTAGGAACCGTCGCCGACCGTGGCGATCACCTGCCGACCTTCGCCTTGCCTCTGGGCAGCGAGCTGGGCGCCGAGCGCCGCGGTCACGCCGAAGCCGAGCCCGCCGGAAAGCGGTGTCGAGAAAAAGGCCTTCGGATGCGTGAAGTTCATGACCGACGGGTCGATGCCGAGTTCGTTCACCACGGTCGTCTTGTCGTCCATGATGTCGGAAATGCAGCGGCTGACATAGGCCGGCGTCATCGGCGAACCGTTGCCCAAGGCGGCGTGTTTGGTGGCGGCTTCCACCTGCGCAGCCTTCACCTTTGCCCACTTCTCGCGGCGTTCGGAGAAGGTTTCGCTCGCGGGCATGCGCTCGGCCATTGCCGCGGCGAGTGCCGCAATCGTCTTGTTGATCCCGCCGGCGAGTGCGATGTCGATCGGGAAGCTGCGTATAGGCACGCGGCTATGTTGCGGGTCCGGACCGATGGCGATGATCTTGGCGCCTTCCATCGGCTCGGTATGATCCGAGATCCACGGAACGGCGGCATTGATGACGAGGACGACGTCGGCTTCCTTCAGCACCTGCGTCGAGTCGCGACCGATCATCATCGGATGATCTGAGGGCAGCGCCAGGCGGGTTGCCCACATCTCGACGGTCGGCAGGGCGAACTTGTCGATGAAGCTTGAAAGCGGTTCGAAGTCGGGGCCAAGTTCCGGGCTCTGGCAGATGATCAGCGGGTTCTTCGCCTTGGCGAGCAGATCGGCGGCTTCCGCCACCAGCGCTGGATCGGCCGGGCCGTAGGTGGTCGGCGTCACGGTGGATCGCTGGCCGTCTTCGATCTTCGCGCCTTCCGCAAGTGCCTCGCGCGGCAGGCTGAGATAGACCGGGCCACGCGGCTCGCTCATGGCGATGCTCATGGCGCGGTCGATGACAATGCCCGCCTGTTCCGCATAACGCAGCTCGTAGTCCCACTTGACCACTTCGCGCACCATGCCGCCCTGGTCGAACATTTCTTGGCCCCAATGGATCGGCGAGGAGCGTGAGCCGAAACGGCCGTGTTCGGTGATCGGCGTGCGACCGGAGAACATCATGACTGGGACGTTTTCCGAGCGAGCATTGATCAGACCCATAACGGAATTGGCGAGGCCGACATTGACATGGACGATGACGCCGGCAGGCTTTGATGTCATCAGGTAATAGCCATGCGCCATGCCGACGGCGACGCCTTCATGCGGAATGACCAGCGCTTCCGGCATCTTAAGGCCGGTCTCGGACTGGCGGGCAAAGGCCTCGATGATCGACGGGAAGTCTGTGCCGCCATTGGCGAACAACACGTCGATGCCGGCGGCCTTCATGTGGGTCAGCACGGCTTCGGCGGCGAATGTGCCGGTCGGCTTTTCGTGTTTCATAATTGTAGTCCTTCTGGAAATCTTTGAAACCAATCGACCGATTACGTGATGCTGACCGTCTTCGTGACCATATAGGCCTCGACGCCCTCGATCCCGACTTCAGAGCCATGGCCGCTGTATTTCACCCCGCCGAACGGCGTTTCCGGCATGGAAATGTTGAAGGAATTGATGCCGACCATGCCGGCTTCCAGCTGGTCGGAAAGCTTAGCGATGGTCTTGTGCGAGTTCGAGAAACCATAGGCCGCGAGGCCGTAAGGCAGCTTGTTCGCCTTGGTGATGGCATCATCGAAATCGGAGAAGCGGTTCAGCACGGCGACGGGACCGAAGGGCTCCTCGCTCATGATCCGGGCGTCGTCCGGCACATCAGCGAGTACGGTCGGGGCGTAGAAAAAGCCCTCGTTGTTGACGCGGTGACCACCGGCGAGAAGCTTGGCGCCCTTGGAGGTCGCATCCTGCACCAGCGCCTCGATGGCGTCGCGACGGCGGGCATGCACCAGAGGGCCCATATTGCTCGCCGCGTCGAGGCCATCGCCAACCTTCAGCTTTGAAGCCTTGTCGGCAAAGCCGGCGCAGAAGGCTTCGTAGGACTTGGCTTGGATGAAGAACCGGGTCGGCGAGACGCAGACCTGGCCGCTATTGCGGTATTTGCGCTGCACCGACATTTCCAGCGCCGCCGCCTGATCCGCGTCGTCGAAGATCAGCACGGGTGCATGACCGCCGAGTTCCATAGTCGTGCGCTTCAGGCCTTCGGAGGCGAGCCGGATAAGATGTTGTCCAACCGCGACCGAACCGGTGAACGAGATCTTGCGGATGACCGGCGAGGCGAGCAGGTGGCGCGAGATGAAATCCGGCACGCCATACACGACGGCGATCACGCCGGCCGGCACGCCCGCATCGATCAGGCATTGGGCAACGGCCGCCGCCGCCGCCGGAGCCTCTTCGCCGGGCTTGTAGATCATCGTGCAGCCGGCGGCGAGCACCGAGCCCATCTTGCGGGCGGCATTGCCGACCGGGAAGTTCCATGCCGAGAAACCGGCAGTCGGGCCGACGGGCTCCTTGACCACCTGGAAGCGGGTCTCGCCGAGACGACCGGGGATGATGCGGCCATAGGTGCGGCGGCCTTCCTCTGCGAACCATTCCATTTCTTCAGATGCAAAATGCGTTTCGAGCCTCGCCTCGGCGATCGGCTTGCCCATTTCCAGTGTCGCGATGCGGGCGATTTCTTCCTGCCGCTCGTGCATCAGGTGCGCGGCGCGCTTCAGGATGCGGCCGCGTTCGCGCGGGCTTGTCGCACGCCACAATGGAAAGGCCCGCTGGGCGGCTTCGAGTGCGCGGTCAAGATCCTCGGCAGTTGCATGCGGCACGGTGCCGATCGGCTTTTCGGTCGCCGGGTTGACGACGGGTTGCGTTTTCCTGTCGCCGTTCTCTTGCCAGACACCGTCGATCAAAAGGCGCGCCGAAGAATATGCCTCGGAAGGGGAGGCGGGATTGGTCGCGATGTTCATGGTCGTTCCTCCGAACTCATTAGGCGAATGTCTTCGACATTCGTCGATTCAGCACCCTTTCGGGCCGGCTCCTCGTCTCCTCTTCAGAGAGGTAAAGCAGGGAGCCTGATATTGTCAATTGCAACCTTCTGCGACTGTTCAGATTGCCACGGTGCCGCCATCGATAGGTATCACCGCGCCGGTCATGAAACTCGACGCCTTCGACGACAGAAGCAGCGCCAGGCCCATGATCTCGTCGGTCTCGGCGATACGGCCGAGCGGCACGGTATCGGCAAAAGCCTTTTCGATCTCCGGTTCGCGGATGCGGCCACCGGCGATATTGGTGCGGAAGGGGCCGGGTGCGATACCGTTGACCAGCACGTTATAAGGGGCGAGTTCCCAAGCCGCCTGCTTGACGAGATTGACGACGGCGCCCTTGCTGGAGGCATAGGCGTAACCGGTCATCGGATCGGCGCGCAGACCGGCGATCGAGGCGATCGCGACGATGCGGCCGCTTTTCTGTTTCTTCATCTGCTTGGCGGCGGACTGGATGGCGACGAAGGTGGCGGTGAGGTTCACGTCCACCACCTTGTTCCACAATTCGTCGCTGACATTTTCGATCGCACCCGCTTCGGTGCGGGAATTCGGCCCACCACTGATACCGGCATTGGCAACGAGGATGTCGAGATGGCCATGTTTTTCGGCGATGCCGTCGATCGCGTTGCGAAGGGCCGTGCTGTCGGACACGTCCACCTCATGGCTCTCGGCCGAATAACCCTGGCCGTTCAGCCACTGATAGGCAGCGGCGAGCGTTTCCGGGTTGAGGTCGATGAGCGCCACATGCGCGCCATTGGCGGCGAGCGTTTTGCTGATCGCAAGGCCAAGGCCGCTGGCGGCGCCTGTGACGATTGCCACCTGGCCTTTGAGATCGAAGAGTTTTTCGGCGTGCATTTTTCTCCCTCGTATTTCGCGTTGGCGCCCGGAGCCCCCTCACCCGGCCTCCGCTCCGCTCGGCCACCCTCTCCCCGAGGGGAGAGGAGGGAATAGCGGCGTTGCAGCAACTTCCCTTCTCCCCAGCGGGGAGAAGGTGGCGGCAGGCGGATGAGGTGGCTGCCAAGCCGCAGCATTTCAACCTCAACCCCACCCCTTCAAGCCGCGCCACTTTTGTATGCAACTTCGGAAGAAGCAAGTTAGAAATTTGCTATTATCAATCAAAATTTGACAGAGTCATATTGACCCTCTCAAAAAGGTTATACAGATTGCTGTCATGCCTGCGGCGCGGAGGAGCGCTGATCGCGGCGACATCGCTGACTTGTATACCTTTACATCTTGGGGAGGATGAAAGCCGATGAGCTTTACCGAAAGTACCGAGACCATAACCGGCTGTAACGTCCGGTTCATGCGCGGCGGCAAAGGTGCGCCGCTCCTGTTTCTCCACGGATCGAGCGGCGCTGCGCGTTGGGCTCCGTTTATGGAAAAATTGGCCGAGAGTTATGAGGTGATCGTGCCCGAGCATCCTGGTTTCGGCGCGTCCGGTTCGCCGGAATGGCTGGACGGGATGTCCGACCTTGCGTTCTTCTATCTCGACGTCATCGACCATCTCGGCCTCGATAAGGTCAATCTCGTCGGTGGTTCGATCGGTGGCTGGTTGGCGGCCGAGATCGCCATTCGAAATCAGACCAAGCTCGCTTCGCTTGCCGTCGTGGCGCCAGCCGGCATTCGCGTGAAGGGTCTGCGAAAGGGCGACGTCTTCATGTGGAATGCGGAAGAGACGGCCCGCAACCTTTTCCATGACCAGTCCTATGCCGAGCAGATGCTTGCCGTCCCTCCTTCGAAGGAAGTGTTGGAGACGGTTCTCAAGAACAAGCTCACCACGGCCAAGCTCGCCTGGGAGCCGCGCTTTTACAATCCCGACCTGCACAAGTGGCTGCACAGGATTTCCGTACCGACGCTGATCCTTTGGGGCGACAACGACAAGGTCGTGCCTGCCGGCTACGGCCCGGCATGGCGCGATCTCATCCCTAATTCGCGGCTGGAAATCATCGAGAATTGCGGTCACCTGCCGCAGATCGAAAAAAGCGACCGTTTCGTCCAGCTGGTCGATGGCTTCATCCGGGAGGCAACGCGATGAAATTCTACTTCATGCATCTGATGCCCTATGCGGATCTCGATCTCTCTTACGACGAGAAGCACAATTCCGCCTGGGTGACGCTGCCGAACACTTATTTCGATCCGAAGAAGGGCCATCAGCTCTACAACCGTTATCTGGACGAGCTGGAATATGCCGATCAGCTTGGCTTTGACGGCATCTGCGTCAACGAGCATCACTCAAACGCCTATGGTCTCATGCCGATCCCTGGTGTGATGGCCGGCGCGTTGGCGCGCCGCACTAAGAACGTCAAGATCGCCGTGCTCGGCCGCGCTCTGCCGCTTCTAAACAATCCGCTGACCGTCGCGGAAGAGTTCGCGATGATCGACAATATTACCGGCGGGCGCCTGATCGCCGGCATGGTGCGCGGCATCGGCGCGGAATATCATTCCTGGGGCGTCAACCCGGCCTTCAGCCATGAACGCTTCCAGGAAGCGCATGACCTTATCCTGCAAAGCTGGACGCAGCCAGGTCCGAGCGTTTTCGAAGGCAAGCATTACAATTTCGATTATGTGAATGTCTGGCCGCGGGTCTATCAGGACAATCCGCACCCGCCGATCTGGATCCCGAGCCAGGGTTCGAGCGAGACGATCGAATGGGCAGCGCATCCGGACCGCAAATATACCTATCTGCAGACCTTCGCTTCGGTCTCCATCGTCGCGCGATACATGAAGATGTATAAGGATGTTGCCGCCGGCTATGGTTACGAGGCGACCGAAGATCAACTCGGCTGGTCGCTGCCGCTTTATGTGGCCGAAACCGACGAGATCGCCCGCAGGGAAGCCAAGGAGCATATCGAGGCCTTCTTGCAGAAATTCCTGCGCATGCCGATGGAGATGTTGCTGCCGCCCGGATACACCTCGGTGAAATCCATGGTCGGGGCGCTCTCCGCCAAGGCCGGCCATGCGATGAAGCAGACGATCGACAGCGTCATCGAAGAGGGCAAGTTCATCTGCGGCAGTCCGGCGACGGTGCGTGAGAAGCTGGAAGAATACCAGTCCCAGATCGGTTTCGGCCATCTACTGACGCTCCTGCAGTTCGGCACTTTGCCGGCGGAACTGACCCGCAAGAACATGGAGATCTACTCCAAGGAAGTCATGCCCTATCTGCGCAACGTGACGTCCAAGAGGGCTGCCTGAGTTCACAGGGACTGCGTGATGACTGGTTGAGGCGGGTGGCCGCCTCAACGGGTGGGTCTAGCGATGCGGGTAACCGCTTAACAACGGCCAACCGCAATCTCTAAAAGCTGATAGTTTTTCGGATTACGACCAATATTTCTAAATCATGAGAATTGGTAATTACTGATTTTACAGTCAAAATTCTTCCTTCTATCGAAGATACGAAGAAGAAAAGGATTCACGAATCTAAAGCTCCAAGTTAGTTTCGGAAGTGCGAAATGATCCGCATCCAAACGAAGCTAATGATTAGCGAGGCTGCTTTGAGTGAACAAAGCCGTGCCAATGAATCTGGCCATTCTATTGAACATTGGGCGATGAACCGTGCCCATCAGATTGTTGTTCATCAAGGGATGAATCTGGTCGAGGCCGCCCAGTGCCTGGATCACAAGCGTACCAATGCCAATACCTACGCGCTACGCAAGGCGATCATGGATTGCCTGATGGAGGCGCTGGCAAATGGGCCGCAGCCGGTCATGGTCGCCGCCGAGTAAAACCCTTCACTGAAAGTTGAAGGGAAGTATTCGGGCAGGAGTCGCCCTCCTTCCAACCTGTGTTACAGTTTCGTTACGACGAACGCAGTGATTGGGTTGCCGATGCTTACAACACTCGCGATGCTCATGAGCCTTTCCTCTGCAACGGCGCTGCCGACCGTTATGGCGCAGGGAAAAGGCGGCGAGGTGGATGTCGAGCTTGTCCTTGCCGTCGATACATCCCGCTCCATGGATTACGAGGAGGTGCGCGTCCAGCGCGAGGGTTATGTTGAGGCGCTCAAGCACAAGGAATTCATTGATGCAGTGAGGACCGGGCTCACCGGCCGCATTGCCATCAGCTATTTCGAATGGGCGGGTGAAGTCGTTCCGGGGTCGGTCATCGACTGGCAGATCATCGCAAACGAGCAGGATGCCAGGGCCTTTGCCGACCGACTCGAGGCGCGGCCAATCAATACACAGCGCCGCACCTCAATTTCCGCGGCTATTGCCCAAGGTGCCACGATGATCGTCGCCAATTCCTATCGCGGCATGCGCCAGGTCATCGACGTTTCCGGCGACGGGCCGAACAATTCCGGTAATCCGGTCGTGCCAGCTCGTGACAAGGCGGTCGAAGCCGGCATTGTCATCAATGGTCTGGCACTGATGCTGCGGCCCTCCGGCGCCCCCGGCGGGCTCGATAAATATTACGGCGATTGCGTCATCGGCGGGCCGGGCTCATTCGTCTTGCCGGTTCATGATATCGACGATTTCGCCATCGCGGTACGCCGCAAGCTGGTGATGGAGATCAGCGGGCTCATGCCGCCTGCAACCGTTCAGAAGACCGCCGGCAAACAGCCGATGAGCGACTGTCTGGTCGGCGAAAGGCAGTGGCAGGATCTTTTCGATCGCTGAATTTATTCGGCCAGTTCCCGCATTACCTTGATCAGGTCAGATTTGCCTTCGAAGCCGATACCCGGCAGGTCAGGCATGGTGATATGGCCGTCTTGCACCTTCACGCTGTCGGGAAAACCGCCATAGGGCTGGAAGAGGTCGGGATAACTTTCATTGCCGCCAAGTCCGAGGCCGGCCGCAATGTTGAGCGACATCTGATGACCACCATGCGGGATGCAGCGGGAAGGCGACCAGCCGAACTGTTTCAGCACATCCAGCGTCCGCAGATATTCCACGAGACCGTAAGACAGCGCGCAATCGAACTGCAGCCAGTCGCGATCAGGTCGCATGCCGCCATACCGCAGAAGATTGCGGGCGTCCTGATGCGAGAACAGGTTCTCGCCGGTCGCCATCGGGCCGGGATAGAACTCCGATAGCGCCGCCTGAAGCGAATAATCGAGCGGATCGCCGGCCTCCTCGTACCAGAAGAGGGGGTAGTCCCGCAGCATCCTGGCATAGGCGATTGCCGTTTCCAGGTCGAACCGGCCATTGGCGTCGACGGCAAGCCTGGCATTGGGGCCGATCTCGTCGAGCACAGCCTCGATGCGACCGCGATCTTCGTCGATCGAGGAGCCACCGATCTTCATCTTCACGACATTGTAGCCGCGGTCGAGATAACCGCGCATTTCGGCGCGCAGCTGGGAATTGTCCTTGCCGGGATAATAATATCCGCCGGCGGCATACACGAAGACCTTCGGATCGGCCTCGCGGCCGAATTTTTCCGCCAGTAGCCGGAAGAGTGGCTTGCCAGCGATCTTGGCGGTCGCGTCCCACACCGCCATGTCGAGCGTACCGACGGCAACCGAACGCTCGCCGTGGCCGCCGGGCTTTTCGTTGATCATCATCGCCGACCAGATGCGCGAGGGATCGAGATTGTCGCCTTCGTCGTTCAGCAAAGTCTTCGCATCGGCTTCTAGCACTCGGTTGCGAAAGCGCTCACGGATCAGCCCGCCCTGGCCATATCGGCCGTTGGAGTTGAAGCCGTAACCGATGACCCGGCGTCCGTCGCGAACCTGATCGGTTACGACTGCCACAAGGCTCGCGGTCATCTTCGAGAAATCGATATAGGCGTTGCGGATCGGCGAGGCGATCGGCTTGGTGACTTCGACAATATCGATGATGCGCAAGGTGTGTCCTCCGATTTGCGACGAAACTAGAGAGTGGTTGGCTCTCTGGCGAGAGGCCATGGAACATTTTCGCTTCTCTGCGGGTTTCCGTGCGCTTGTTCGGTACAGCTGTGAGGAGAGCGGATTTGGGGAGCGTTGCTGCCGAGGGTGGCCTCAGGGAGGAACCGCGCTCTTTCCTGATCGGTCTTGGCCGGGGAGCGGCAGGTGCCATGCTGTTCGGCATCCCGATGCTGATGACGATGGAGCTGTGGCAGCTCGGTTTCTATATCGAGCGCTACCGGCTTTTTCTTCTGCTGGTTGCAAACATTCCGCTCCTGGTTTTACTCGCGGACCGCGTCGGCTTCGAGCGAACCTCGACATGGCGGGAGGCTTGGCGGGATGCGACCATTGCCTATGCGCTTGGGATCGTCATGAGCGCGGCGATCCTCGCATTGTTCGGCGATATCAAGCTGGATACTCCGTTTTCCGAAATGCTCGGCAAGATCGCGATCCAGGCGGTGCCGGCCAGCATTGGCGCATTGCTTGGCCGGTCGCAGCTCGGTGGATCGTCAGGTGACGATGAAGAGGACAACGAAGCCGAAGGGGCCGACGGGAACGATGAAGACAAGGGTGATGGCGGCGATGCCGTGCCGGACCAGTTGTCGACGAGCTATAGCCGTGAGCTTTTCCTGATGGCTGTCGGCGCGCTTTTCCTCAATCTCAACGTCGCGCCGACGGAAGAAGTGATCCTGATCTCCTACAAGATGACACCATGGCATGCCTTGGCGACGATCTTCGTTTCGATCGCCATCATGCACGGCTTCGTCTACGCCGTCGCCTTCAAGGGTACCCATGAACTGCCGGAGGATACGCCGTGGTGGCACGCTTTCTTCCGCTTCACCCTGCCGGGTTATATCGTTGCGATGGCGATCAGCCTCTATGTGCTCTGGACCTTCGGTCGGCTGGACGACACCGCGCCCACCCAGATGCTGATGTCGGCAATCGTACTTGCCTTTCCGGGCGCAATCGGCGCCGCCGCCGCCCGCCTCATGCTGTGACGAGGAACCAAATGACCGAAATTTCCCGAAAGCAGCCTTCAGAAACTGAGGACCCGCACTGGATCGAGTGGGCCACTGGAATATTCTCCGCCGTGCTGGTCGTGGGGATGATCGGATGGGTCGGAGTCGAGGCCATCGTGGAAGAGGATCAACCGCCGGAGTTCGGCATCGCGATTACCGGTGGCAATGCTATTGCGGGCGGCTATCGGGTGGAATTCGACATCGCCAATCGCGCCACCCGCACGGCTGCCGCGGTCGTTGTACGCGGCGAAATCCTCGATCAGGGGAAAGCGGTCGAAGATGCCGAAGTCACCTTCGATTACGTTCCGGCCCAGTCGAAATCGTCAGGCGCCATGTTGTTCTCGGCAGAGCCGGGGCAGCGGGAGGTGCGCATCCGGGCGGTCGGTTACAGCGATCCATGACGTGCCGGTCAGTTCGGCGGCGTCATCCGTTCGAAAAGATGCTGGTAATGAATGACGAGGCCTTCCTCATCGACGACCAGATCAGCCTCGAAGCCGCGCGACAGACCGAGATCAACATAACGCAGCCGATCCGGTCCCTGCCTGTCGTAGCGTTGGCTGGAGCGGGCAACGGTCAGGGCCAGGCCATCAATGAAGGCGGTGCCGAGAGGTAGGCTCGCATTCTGCGTGTTCGGCGCGCGACGGATCGGAAAGGTGTTGCAGAAGGGTGTGACGGAAAGGTCAGGTTCTTCGGCGCCGTCGAGATCGGGCCGCGGCAGGCCGTCCACATGCCAGCCGGCGCCGACGCGCTCCAGATGCAGCATGTCGTGCCCACCGGCATTCCAGCGCTCGACCGTCACGGACTGCGCCCGCCAATCAGGCGAAAGCCGCCAGCGATGATCGAGCCGAAAACCACCGTCCTCAAGGCAGAGTACGGTGGAACTTGCTTTTACGCCGTCCGGTTCGATCGAAAGCTCAAGCCGCTCGAAACCCTCGATATCAGTCCGGCGCCAGAAGAGAATGGATGTGATCATCGGCAAAACTCCTCCCAAAGCCCCGCGCCTCCCAACGGGAGTTCCGATTGCGAATTGCTACTTTAGCGGTACTGCTTCAATAAGGCGCGAAAGGCTTCCCGACCGTGCTCACATTCGCTGCTTAGGCTGTGACAATTCGTGAGATCGTTGCTGCGGATCATTCTTCTGCCACATGCGTTTACGAACGCTGCCATAGCCGGCTCGGTTTTTGAGTCTCTTCAACCGGCGGCGAAAGAATATAAGGAGTACAGGGATGAAGAAGATTGTTGCCGTGGCGCTTGCCGCCCTTCCGGTGATTTCCAGCGCCGGTGTGGCGTATTCGGCCGATATGGTCCGGCGTGATCGCGTGCCGGTCTATCAGGAGTCCGATCAGCGCGGCGGCGTTCGGATCGGTTACCTGGATTGCTCGATCGGCGGCGGCGTAGGTTACGTTCTCGGTTCCGCCAAGGAAGCTGATTGCGTCTTTACCTCAACCATCGGCAGCGAACCACTCGACCGCTATTCCGGCGTCGTTCGCAAGATGGGCGTCGATCTTGGCTTTACCACCCGTTCGCGGTTGATCTGGGCCGTATTCGCCCCGACCGCCGGTTATCATCATGGTTCGCTCGGCGGCCTTTACCAGGGAGCGACCGCTGAAGCCACGTTGGGCGCCGGCATTGGTGCCAATATCCTCGTTGGCGGCACGTCAGGATCCATCCATTTGCAAACGGTAAGCGTGACTGGTCAGCTTGGCCTCAACCTTGCAGCCACCGGCACGTCCGTCACGCTGACGCCGGAAGGCTAAGATTTTACCGCACGGCCTCTTCCCGCTTCGGGAAGAGGCCGTAGGTGAACCTGAGATGAGCGGGCATTTCAGGAGGCGTTCACGGCGCAGGTCTATTTTCCCGACCCCATGACCGATATGAATAAACCATTCCCTGCCGCCATTGCGGCCGCCGAATTGGCCATTGAGGTTGATTGGAGCTTGGCGCCTGCTCATGCGCGCTGGTGGGCCGTCGATGAGGACGGCCGGGCATATTGGTATTGTGTACCCGATATAGCCCGTATGAGTTCGTTCTGGTTCTCCGATCAAATCCCGGCGCCCACTTTCGGCTTTGCCGGAGACTGGCGTATCAGTCTCGTTGAACGGCTGAAGTAGAAGCGATCGCGCCTCGGGCGCGGTCGTCTCCACCCCTTGCGGGCGCGCGTTCGCATTCATACTTTAAGGACGTGATACCGCTCGGACTCGCAGCCCGGAAACGGAATGTTGCAGGTTTCGGGCTTCTGTTGCTTCAGGATTTGCGTCATGGATATCGAAAAGATTTTGCGGTCCGTTGTGGCCGTCCGCGCCTCCATCCCCGAGAATGCCTTTACTGCGAACACGCTTGGCACCCGACGCGAAGGTTCCGGCGTCGTCATTCGCGAAAATGGTCTTGTTCTGACCATCGGTTATCTCATTACCGAAGCGGATGAAGTTTGGCTGACGCGCCATGACGGAAGCGTCGTGCCCGCGCACCCGATGGCCTATGATCAGGAAAGCGGCTTCGGCCTCGTGCAGGCGCTGGCGCCACTCGAGCTGCCGGCGCTCGAGATCGGCGATTCCGACAAGACTACCCTTGGCGAGCCGGTCGTCTTTGCCGATGGTGAAGGTGAATACGTGCGCGGCAACATCGTCGCGAAGCAAGAGTTTGCCGGTTACTGGGAATACCTGCTGGACGAAGCAATCTTTATCGCTCCGGCACATCCCTCGTGGGGCGGCGCGGCGCTCATCGATGCGGAAGCCAAGTTGATCGGCGTCGGTTCGCTACGGCTGCAGATGAGCAAGGGCGGAGAAATCGCCGACATCAACATGGTCGTGCCGATTAATCTCGTAAAACCGATCCTCGATGATCTGCTTCATCAAGGCCAGTATAATCGTCAGCCTCGCCCGTGGCTCGGCGCTTTCTCCGCGGAAAGCAATGGCGAGGTCGTGGTCATGAGCGTCACCGAAAACGGCCCCGCCGCCAAGGCCGGCCTGAAGAGCGGCGACGTCATCTCGGAAATCCGCGATGGCGAAGTGGACGGGCTTGCGGATTTCTACCGCAAGATCTGGGACAGCGGCGCGCCGGGCACGGAAATCCCGATGCGTGTGCTGCGGGACGGGCGTGAGGCATGGTTGAGGGTCAAATCAGCGGATCGGAACGATTTCTTGAGGAAGCCGCAACTGCAGTGAGAAGCGGTTCGGTGCCTCCTTTTTCACTTTATAAGGAAGATGTCAGCGAAGCCGACAGATAGAGAAAAACACTCTAACGTCGAATTTGCTGACTTTCCCGCTGTCGCTGTTGGCGACATCTATCTAGCAAAAGGTAAGAGTGGAGTTTACCTCACCGTACCAAAATTGCTCGGAAATCGTTGACATTCGTACCCGTCGGCCCGGTTTCGTAAACGTCGCCGATAGCCGAAAATCCGGAAAAGCTATCATTGCCGTCCAGTAGTTTGCGGCCATCCAGTCCGGCCACGCGAATTCTCTTTGCCGAGGTCCCATCGGCAAATGCGCCGGCATTGGTTTCCGAGCCGTCGATGCCATCCGTATCCGCTGCTAGCGCTGTAATCGTGTGACCATCGATCGCCAGCGCAAAGGCCAAAGCGAACTCTCCATTGCGACCACCTTTGCCGCCTTTGCCGCGCAAGGTCACCGTCGTCTCCCCGCCGGAAAGCAGAACGGCAGGCTTGGCGAACGGTCGGTCACGCTGCGCGACTTCACGGGCAAGTGCGGCATGTACCAGCGCCACATCGCGGGATTCGCCTTCGACTGAGTCCGACAGAATATAAGGTGTGACGCCATTTTCACGGGCCACTTCGGCTGCGGCCTCCAAAGAAACGCCTGCGGAAGCGATGACGAAATGTTCGTGGCGGGCGAAAATCGGATCGTCCGGCTTCGGCGCATCGGCCGCCGGAGAATTGAGGTGAGCGATCATCGCTGCCGGCAGTTTCAACCTGTATTGTTCCACGATCGCCAAGGCATCCTGTCGCGTCGTGGCGTCCGGGATGGTTGGGCCGGAGGCAACAAAGGCCGGGTTGTCGCCTGGGATATCGGAAACGATCAGGCTGACGACGCGGGCTTTGGTGGCTGCCGCCAGCCGCCCGCCCTTGATCGTCGAGAGATGTTTGCGAACCACGTTCATGGCCGAGATCGGCGCGCCGGAGGCTAGCAGCGTCTCATTGAGCGCGATTTCATCCTCCAGCGTCAATCCTTCGGGTGGAGCCGGCAGCAATGCCGAGCCACCGCCGCAGATCAGCGCAATGAGCAGGTCGTTTTCGGAAAGGCCGGACACGGTCTCCATCAGCCGCTTTGCGCTCGCAAGACCGGCAGCATCCGGCACCGGATGCGACGCCTCCAGGATTTCGATGGACTTTGTTTCGCAGCCATAACCGTATCGGGTAACGACCACGCCCGACAGTTCGCCATTCCAGACGCTTTCAAGTGCTGCAGCCATCTGGGCGGCGCCTTTTCCCGCGCCGATTACGATAGTGCGCCCGTTTTTGGGTGGAGCGGGGAGGTACTTCCGGATACCGATCAGCGGATCGGCGGCCTTCACGGCGGCGGTAAACATCGCCTCCAGCAATTCGCGATCCTGCATGCGTCTTCTCCTCTTATCCCGCGCGGCCCTTTCGATCACGGTGGGTGACACTCGTCAACCGGGCTTGATCGGCGGTCAGGAATTCAACCGGAACAAAGCGAGTGACTGTCGGTTGTCTTCACGGGCTCACGGAAACGAAGGAGCGAACATCCCATGCCTGAACATCTGAAAGAAGCCGGTTACCCTGGTCAAATCGAGATCGAAGGAACTCGGTCGCCGGTCACTTACAAACTGAATGCCCGCAAGGACAATGACGGCGCCTATCACGTAGCTGTCAGTCTGACCGCGCCGCGTGACTGGCTGCTGAAGCAAGGATTTCGCAACGAGGCAACCTTGGTCCGCGTCGGCGGCGTCCAGATGCCGGTGCATTTCGAGGAAACGCTCAATGTCGCCGACAATATTTCGGTGACGCTGCAGGCCGATGACGCCGTCATCTCGACGATGGATGAGCTGAAGAAGAAGTTTCCGGAGCTTCGGGCGAATTAGCGTATTTGCGCTTCTGCATCATAATCTATAAGGCGAGCCTGGCTGATCGTGGCCGGGCTTTCGACATTTTACGTGACGGATCGTGCAAGACGCAGGGCAACAGACGGAACGTTCATGCGGCTCCTGCACGCTGTGTTGTCGGCTGCCTGAAATCGACGCCCTGTCCAAACCTGCCGATACCTGGTGCATGCACTGCACAGGTCAGAGCTGCGCCATCTATGCGGATCGCCCGCAACTCTGTCGCGATTTCCTCTGTCTCTGGATGACCAATCCGGCGCTCGCTGATACCTGGCGCCCATTGACTTCGCATATGCTCATTTATGCGCAAGGGCCACAGATGACGGTATTGGTCGACCCCGACCATCCGGACGTGTGGCGTCACGAACCCTGGTTTTCCGGCCTTCAGCAGATAGCAAAAGATGTCGAACTGGAAGGCGGCTATCTCATCCTGTTTTGCGGCGACGAGGTGGTGAGGATTGAACCTCCCAAGTTCAGCGTGCCGGCATGATCTCGGCCGCCGCCTGGCGGATCGTTTGCATCAATATCGCCAGTGGCGTTGATGGGGCCGCATCCGCACGGATCGTCAAGCCGACCGGGCCGCGTGTCTCGCTCGTATCGATCGGCAAGGTGGCGACCGTGCCATCCTCGATATCGGCTGCCACGACGCCGGCCGAAATGATCCAGATACCATCGCTCGCCCGCACGAAAGCTCGGCCGAAGGCATCGGACACGGTTTCCACTTGCGTCGGTAGGCTGGCGACACCATTGGCGATCAGGAACTGCTCGACAGATGGCCGAATGATCGACCCGCGCGATGGCATCAACACGGGATAATCCGCAAAGCCGTCGAAGATCGATTGTTTCGTCTCAAGCAGTGGATGGCCGGCGCGCACGGCGAAGACGACCTGTTCGGAATAAAGATGCTCGAAGGTCAGCCCCGTCATCTTTTCCGATGGAGCAAGGCGGCCCACCACGAGATCGAGATCGCCAATCCTCAATTGCTCCATCAAGACGGCATTATCGCCCGTTACGATCTTCACGCGACTGCCGGTCTTTTCGTTGAGGAATGCCGACATGGCGCGCGGCATGATGCGGGTGGAAACGGTCGGCAGCGCCCCCACGCGCACCGGAGGTGCAGCATCGAACAGCTCCTGCGAAACGGAATCCATGCCTTGCCGAAGTGCAGTCAGTGCCGCCCCCGCATGTCGCAGGAAGACTTCACCATAGCGCGTGATGCGAATGCCGCGACCCTCGCGCTCGAAAACCGAGACGCCGAGCGCCTCTTCCAGCTCGCGAATGGTCTTCGTTACGGCCGGCTGGCTAACGTTCAGGATTTCGGCTGCCTTGACCACGCTTTTCTGACGCGCGACCTCGACGAATGTATGCAGATGCCGAAACTTGACTCGCGAGTTGATCAAGATCAAATAACCCCACGGTTAGGAGACTAGGCTGAAATATCATTTTACCTAACCGGAAACCGGTGTAATTGATAGTCGGAGGAGGATGCGCGGATGCAGTTTGTACACATTAATGGAGTTGTGATCCATTACGACATCTGTCGCGCCGATGACGAGAAGCCGGTTCTGGTCTTTATCAACTCGCTCGGTACCGATAGCCGCATCTGGCATCATGAACTGCCGAAACTCGCCGACGATTTTACCATCCTCATCTATGACAAGCGCGGTCACGGCCTGTCCGACTTGGGAAATCCGCCGTATGTGATCACCGATCACGTGGCCGACCTTGCCGGTCTGCTCGATCATCTTGAGCTTTCGAATGTTATCGTCTGCGGCCTGTCTGTCGGCGGATTGATCGCCCAGGGTCTGTATGCATCGCGGCCGGACCTCGTGAGGGCGCTTGTTCTCTCCAACACGGCGCACAAGATCGGTACGGCTGAGATGTGGGCGACGCGGATTGCCGCCGTCGAGAAGGACGGGATCGGCAGCATCCTCGACGCGATCATGACGCGCTGGTTCACTGCGCCGTTTCGCAAGCCGGAAAATGCCGCTTACCAAGCCTATTGCAACATGCTCGTGCGCCAGCCGACCTTCGGTTACAGCGGCACCTGCGCTGCGATCCGCGACGCGGATTTTACTGAGGAAGCCAAGAAGATTGCCGTGCCAGTTCTTTGCATCGTCGGTCGGGAAGACGGCTCGACCTCACCGGAGGTCGTGAAGTCTCTCGCCGACCTGATCCCCGGCTCGCGCTACGAAATCATCGAGGGTGCGGCGCATATTCCGTGCGTTGAAGCCCCGGCCGCCCATGCCGCGCTCATCCGCGGTTTTGTTGATCAACTGGATTGAGGATAGATATGGCCGAAAATTCCGCGCCATCGGGACGGTTCCAGCAAGGCATGCAGACGCGCCGTTCGGTGCTCGGCGATGCGCATGTGGACCGTGCAGAGGCGAACAAGACCGCATTCGACCAGCCCTTTCAGGAAATGATCACCGAAGGTGCCTGGGGCACGGTGTGGTCGCGTTCCGAATGGACGAAGCGCGAGCGCTCCATGGTGACGATCGCTCTTCTGGCCGCGCTCGGCCATCACGACGAAGTCGCCATGCATATCCGCGCTACCGCCAATACCGGTGCGACGCCGGAAGATATTCGCGAGGCGCTGATGCATGTGGCGATCTATGCCGGCGTGCCGGCTGCCAATCATGCCTTCAAGATCGCCAAAGCCACCTACGCAGAAATGGACGCCGCAAACGCCGCGGGAGAGCAGAAATGAAGAACACCCCCCCAGAAACGACCCCCTTTTTCGCCCGCGACCGGGAATGGCATCCGCCGGCATTCACGCCGGGCTACAAGACCTCCATCCTGCGCTCGCCGCAGCGCGCCCTGATCTCGCTCGAAGGCACCAAGAGCGAGATCACCGGCCCGGTCTTCGGCCATAACATTCTCGGCGAATTCGATAACGACCTGATCGTCAACTATGCCAAGCCCGGCGAGATGGCGCTCGGCGAGCGCATCCTCGTTTACGGCCGCGTGCTGGACGAGCGTGGCGTCGGCATTCCGGGTGCTCTGGTGGAGTTCTGGCAGGCGAATGCCGGCGGCCGGTACCGCCACAAGAAGGAAACCTATCTCGCCCCGCTCGACCCGAACTTCGGCGGTTTCGGCCGCACGATTACCGACGAGAACGGCGGATACGTCTTCAAGACGATCAAGCCCGGCCCTTATCCGTGGCCGAACGGCGTCAACGACTGGCGTCCGGCGCATATCCACTTCTCGGTCTTCGGCCACGGTTTTGCCCAGCGCCTGATCACCCAGATGTATTTCGAAGGCGATCCGATGATCTGGATTTGTCCCATTGTGAAGACCATTCCGGATGAGAACGCCATCAAGGGCCTGATCGCGGCGCTGGACATGCAGAACACCATTCCGCATGACATGCGTGCCTACAAATTCGATATCATCCTGCGCGGCCGCCGCTCGACCTTCTTCGAGAACCGCAAGGAAGGGAACTGATCCATGGTCCAGCCGCTCACCTATTTCAAGGAATCCGCCTCGCAGACCGCCGGTCCGTATGTCCATATCGGCTGCACGCCAAACTTTTCCGGCATTACCGGCGTCTATGACAAGGATCTCGGCTCCGGTTCGATGGTCAACGACCAGACGCGCGGCGAGCGCATCACCATCCGGGGCTTCATCTATGATGGCGTCGGCACGGCGCTCAAGGATGCGATGATCGAGATCTGGCAGGCGGATGCCGACGGCTATTACAACAGCCCGTCGGAAACCCGCGGCAAGGCCGATCCGAACTTCTTCGGTTGGGCACGCCAGCCGGGCGACATGAATACCGGCGAGTTCGCATTCGAGACGATCAAGCCCGGCAAGGTGCCGTTCCGCGACGGTCGTCCGATGGCGCCGCATGTCAATCTCTGGGTCGTCGCTCGTGGTATCAACCTCGGCCTCAACACTCGCATGTATTTCTCTGACGAGGAGGAAGCCAATGCAGTTGACCCGATCCTGTCGCGCATCGAACACCGTGTCCGCGTGCCCACGCTGATCGGCAAGCGCGAGGGTGATACGGTGACGTTCAACATCCATCTTCAGGGTGAGAACGAGACGATCTTCTTTGACATCTGAGGCGTGGGTCACCACGATTCATTTGAATTGAAGAATCAGAGGTGCGGCCTCGGGAGTAGATATGAGCGTCTCGGCTTTCGAGCATCCGTTCCTCTCCGGCCTCGTTGGTGACGACGAGGCCGGACAGTTGTTTTCGGCAAAAGCCGAGATCGATGCCATGCTTGCTTTCGAGGCGGCATTGGCCAAGGCCGAAGCGGCGTTCGGCATAATTCCCGCCGATGCGGCAGAGATGATTTCGACTGTCTGTAAAACTTTCGAGCCTGATATGGCTGGCCTTCGTAGAGGCACTGGCCGTGATGGCGTTGTCATCGCCGAACTTGTCAAGCAGTTGAGAAGCGCTGTCGCCGCACAGCCTGGCGGTGCCGACGCGGCAAGCCACGTGCATTTCGGCGCGACAAGCCAGGATGTCATCGATACGGCGCTGATGATCCGCCTCAAGCAGGCATCTGCTATCTTTGTCGCACGACTTGCCGCTCTCGAAAAAGCTTTCGCGTCTGTCGATGCCACGTTCGGCTCCCGTGTCCTGATGGGCCATACTCGCATGCAGGCGGCAATCCCCATCACCGTCTCGGACCGCATCCGCGCCTGGTCAGAGCCGCTGACCCGTCACCGCCTCCGTCTGGAGACTTTTTCGCAGACTGGATTTCCGGTGCAATTCGGCGGTGCGGCTGGCACGTTGGAAAAACTCGGCAACAAGGCCGCGGCGGTGCGCAATGTACTGGCCGACGAGCTATCCCTGGTCGATGCGCCGCAATGGCAGAGCCAGCGCGATCGCCTTGCCGAATTCTCGGGTATTCTCGCCATGATCTCGGGCTCGCTCGGAAAGATGGGGCAGGATATAGCGTTGCTCGCAGAAATGGGCGGCGAAATGCAGCTTGCGGGCGGCGGGAGCTCTTCTGCCATGGCCCACAAGCAGAACCCGGTGGCAGCTGAAGTACTCGTCTCGCTGGCACGGTTCAACGCCGTGCAGCTTTCCGGCATGCAGCAAGCCATGGTCCATGAGCAAGAGCGGTCGGGCGCCGCCTGGACGCTGGAATGGCTGATCCTGCCATCGATGGTGATGGCGACAGGCGCGTCGCTGCGTCTGGCGGCAGAACTCGTCGGCAACATCCGCTCGCTCGGTCGGGACTGAGCCGCAGCCGAATGAGGGACTAGCGCGAATCCTCCGTTGCGCCGATGACGATCGAGAGAAGCATGTCGTTGAATTCCCAGAAGTCCTCGAACTCAAGCTTCGGCTCTTCTGCATCCGTCCAGATGGCGATCGGAGTGGCTTTGGCGACGGATGTATCGTTCAAATCGATCAACCCGGTAATGCCTGCACCATTGACGATCGTCTCATAGACCAGCGCGGGATTGGTCTTCGCAACGAAACTGTCATACCAATCGGCTTCTCCATAAGCCTGCGCCGCGGAGGCAACCGTTTCCATTAGGTGTAGCGGTCGCAACCCATCTCCGCCGACATCCGTGATGCCATCGAAGATTGTTCTATACAGATTGGATAATGCCTCGGGGGCTCGCTCCAGGAAGATGCGGTTCTTCTCTTCGACCATCACCAGCGGTGAGGGCGAGTACGAGAGGAAAGAGTAGAGTTCGCCTTTCGATTTGCTGTCGATAGGATCGATGCAATTGAAGACGCGGGCGAAGCGTCGCTCTCCATTCCTCGGTGCAAGGCGGATAACAAAGACATCGCGTGTCACCTCCCGCAATATCCTTGCAGTCCGCGGCAGGATCGGTTCGATCAGCGCGAGTTCTGCCGGCATATGCCGAAGGCGAACGGCGTGATCAGGGGAAAGATATCCCACCCAGTGGGCGGGTATATCCGGATCCGGACCTGTCACCGTCACAGCTTGCGGATCCACCCATTTGCGAACGTCTTCAAGATCAAACTGCTGCTGGATGCTGGTAAGAGTCCATGCGTGAGCTTCGGTCGCTGTTACTTTCCGGCCGCCCGAAAATAGGCCAGCCAATGCGGCAGCCATCTTGAAGAACTCGCGTCGAACCATGGAAAACATCTCCAGCCCATGTTGCGGGATATGGAGCGTCTTCGCCGTTTCGCCAACGTTCTCTCTTTTTTCGGAGAATCGGACCGCCAATTATGTGCGGTGATCGACTCTTGTATGCGCTATCTCATTTATCGCAGTAGCAGTTGGTTTTGGGCGATCCAAAGGAGTCAGAAGATGAGCCATAGCCACCAGGGACTTTGGGATTTCGCGCTAAAGCTCTATGCAGCGCCGGGTGTTGCCGAAGCCTGTCTTGTCCTGCAGGACGAGAGTGACGTGGATGTGCCTGTCCTCTTGTTCTGCGCCTGGCTTTCGAAGAACGATGTCATACTGACTGCAGCCGAGATCGCCCGTATCGACGGATTGGTGAAGGAATGGCACGAGACTGTCGTCAAACCGCTCCGCGCAGTCCGCCGTCTCTTGAGAAAAGGGCCGGCGCCCGCTCCAACCAAGGAAACTGAAACGCTGCGGAACGGTGTGAAGGGCGTCGAGCTCAGTTCCGAAAAGATCGAGCTGGCGGTGCTGGAAGCTGAAGGCAACGCTCTCATTGCTGCTGACATGCCACGGGGCGAAAACATCGCCAATCTCGCTCGGGCTCTTTTTCACTATCGCAGTGCAGAACCCGATGCAGCAGCGGCTGGGGCGCTTTCGACAATCGAGCGAGCGCTGGCTGCGCTCTGATCAGGCCACGTCGGCAAAGTCTTCCTCTTCCGGCAACACCTCGTTTCTGGCGGCAGCGCGATAGCGGTTCGGCGCAAGCCCGACAATCCGCTTGAAGGCGTTGCTGAAGGCGCTTTCTGACGTATAGCCGAGTGAAAGGGCCACCGCCGAGACAGGCTCGGAACCGTCCCGCAACGCGCGTTCGGCAAGCCGCATCCGCCAGTTGGCGAGATAGGTGAGGGGGGCAACGTTCGCGACTGTCTTGAAGCGTTCTGCGAAACTCGTCCGCGACATGCCGACAGCCCTCGCAAGGTCGCCAAGTTGCCAATTGCGCGCCGGGTCTCCATGCATGAGCCGGATCGCCGGTGCTATCTTTTCGTCGCCGATTGCCTTCAACCAGCCGGGCGACAATGGTTCGGCATTGTTGATATAGGCGCGCATGACCTGCACGAAGACAAGCTGGGCCAGTTGCGCGGCAGCACAGGCGGCGCCCGGGCGTTCCGCATCCATCTCGCGCGCAAGCTGCGTTAGAAGCCAGCCAATGACGCCGGCTTCGGGCGCCGTTGCCTTGATGTGAATGACCGGCGGCAGGCTGTCGAGCAAAAGGTCGATACCGGCGGCGTTGAAGGACACGTGCCCGCCTACTGCATGGTATTCGTCCGCGCTGCCAAGCCGGGCGGTGCGGCCGATGGTTTCGCGAAAGAGATCGACGGCTAGCACCTCCGGCGCGGTGAGATCGCTGGCGATCACGAAGGAATGAGTGCCTTTGAACAGGACTGCATCGCCAGGTTCGAGCCTGATTGGCTCAAGGCTGGCATCGTCGAGAACGAGCCATGCCGTGCCCTTTACCACTGCATTGAACTTGATCTTGCCCGGTCTTGGAAAGCGGATATTCCATGCGCCTCCGGCGAGGAGCGTGCCTGAAACGGCAGATTCCGCATTGATGAGGTCGAGGGCGTCAGAAAGAGGATCGGATAACATTTTCGGACGATCGCGCAAGAAGGGCGGATTTGCAAGCATTCATCGTCCGGTAACCGCAAGATAAAAGTTCCCTCGAAAAGGAGGAGACAGATCATGACTTCCATTCAATCTCCCATCGGCTCCGGATTTTCCGCTGCCAACACGACGGCGGATGTTATCAGCAGCATCGATCTCACGGGCAAGAACGTGGTCGTCACCGGTGGTTATGCCGGTCTCGGCCTGGAGACTGTTCGCGTGCTTGCCGGGGCTGGCGCGAGCGTAACGGTGCCGACCCGCGATCCGGCACGCGCTGAGCAGGCACTCGGCGGTATCAGCGGCACCGCAATCGAAACAATGGATCTGATGGACCCGGTCTCGATCGACGCCTTTGCCCAAAAATTGCTCGCGCGCGGTGAGCCACTGCACATCCTCATCAACAACGCCGGTATCATGGCGAACCCTTTGACGCGCGATGCCAGGGGCTACGAATCCCAGTTTTCGACCAATCACCTTGGTCATTTCCAACTGGCCGTGCGCCTGTGGCCGGCATTGAAACAGGCGGGCGGCGCCCGTGTCGTGGCACTCTCGTCGCGCGGTCACAAGCGCGGCAGGATCGATTTCGACGATCCAAACTTCACGGCTCGCATGTATGATCGCTGGACCGCCTATGGCCAGGCAAAGACCGCCAACGCGCTGTTCGCGCTACATCTCGACAAGCTTGGCGAACCACACAACGTGCGCGCCTTTTCGGTCCATCCGGGCGGCATCATCACCGGACTTGCCAAGCACATGACGCAGGACGAAATCCGTGCGGTGGGGGCGATCGATGAGCAAGGCAAGCCGGTTCTCGACCCTTCAAAAAACATGAAGACGATCGAGCAGGGTGCGGCAACCACGGTGTGGTGCGCCACCAGCCCGAAGCTCGCCGGCATGGGCGGTGTCTATTGCGAGGATTGCGATATCGCCAAGGGACTGGCCGCGGATTCGACCGACCATCTCGGCGTCATGCCATGGGCATACGATGCCGAAGCTGCGGAGAGGTTATGGGCGCTCAGCGAACGCCTGACCGGCGTCCGCTTCATCGCTTGAGATGTTCCGATATCAGGGTTGGCCCGGTGAATCCGGGCCTTCTTTCCAGCGCTTGACCATCGGCAGGTGGATGTCGAACAGGTCAAGCGCCCGGCCGACCGTCTGGGTCACCATCTCGTCGAGCGTCTTCGGTTTGGAATAAAAGGCCGGCACGGGCGGCATGACGATCGCGCCATTGCGTGTCGCCTGGTCCATCAAGGCGATATGGCCGGCATGCAGCGGTGTTTCCCTAAACAGCAAAACAACGCGGCGACGTTCCTTGAGGCAGACGTCGGCAGCGCGGACGATCAGTTCGTCATTGTAGCAATTGGCGATGCCGCTCAGCGTTTTCACCGAACACGGCGCGACCAGCATGCCGGCGGTGCGGAACGATCCGGAGGAAATCGCGGCGCCGATATCCTTGTAGTTATAGAGCACGTCGGCAAGGCCCTTGATCTCCTCGGCGCTCATGTCGATCTCGTCGATGGCGGTACGGAAGGCGGAAGGCG
The DNA here is from genome assembly GCF_019430945.1 of Neorhizobium populisoli. Classification (GTDB taxonomy): domain Bacteria; phylum Pseudomonadota; class Alphaproteobacteria; order Rhizobiales; family Rhizobiaceae; genus Neorhizobium; species Neorhizobium populisoli. The sequence continues at coordinate 485,448 of NZ_JAHYCB010000004.1, forward strand.
AGATAACCGCATGCGTTTCGATATCCTCAACCTCGCGCAGAAGCTGGAGGGCGCGAACGCCATAAACGACCCCGGAGGCACCCGTGATGGCGATGATGATGCGGCGCATGTCTTCCTCGTTTCCTCCATTTCAAGCCAGCTTTGCCTCGCTGGCCGCAGGACCTTCCTTATGTCGTATTGACAGACAAAGCCAGCCCTCGATGTCCCCCGGCGATGACGACAACTTCTGCGCTTCGGCTCAAATGATCCTGATCTCGACGAGCGCCTGCGTTTTCTCTTTCGTTACGTGCTCGATCGCGCGTTCCAGCACCGGGAGCAGTTCGTCACCGCGTTCTACTTTGGCCGTCCACGCCCGGCTGGCCGAAGCTACCTTCGTAAAATCCGGTGATGGGGCGAGCGAAACGAGCGGCATGTCATTGGATTTTGCCGCATACCCGTTCGGATAAACGCCGAGCACAGATTGGCGCACCGCGCCCCATTCGGTATTGTTCAGGACCAGCACGAGCAGGGGGATTTCCATCGCCTCGGCAATCTGGTGGCAGGCGACGGGGTTGGAGAACATGTAGGATCCATCGCCCATGGTCGCGATGATCAGTTTTTCAGGGGCCGCGAGTTTCATGCCAAGCCCGGTCGGGAAGGACCAGCCAAGGCCGCCCGAATGAGGCTCCTGATACCAGGAGCCATGTTCGCGCAACGTCAATGGCTCCAGAGGTGCGCCGAGTTCGGACAGCACGGTGGCGTTTTTGCCGTCAATCGCCTTGGACAGGCAAAGACTAACGAATGCTTTGGTCATTCGTTCGCTATCGCCAGCCGCAGCTTGCCTAAGAGCTTCATCCCGCCGTTTCATGGCTGCGGTTTTGACCGCCTCGCGGCGACGGTCACGATCCCTTGTCGTTTCAGCAAGATGTGCTTCGGCAGCGTCAGCAAGCGAAATGATAACTTCCGCGGTATCGCCGACGAGCGCTAGATGGCAGGGGAAATTGCGGACGGGAAAGCGGGAGTAGAGCGGATCCTGGCCGATATGGACAACCTTGCAACCGTCCGCCAGCGGGTGAATATCCGGCGACCATGGTGCCAGACAATCCAGCACCAGAACAAGGTCGGCTTCTGCCAGCCACCTAGCCGGATCGACGCCGACAGCCATCGGGTGGTCCGTCGGAACACCGAGCTGGACCGCCCAATACTGGCAAACGGGAATGCCCCAATCGAGCGTCAGCTTTGACAGGGCTTCAAACCCTTTCTCGCTGCCCGCACCTCGTTGGCTAATGATCAAAGGCCGTTTTGCGTTGCGCAGCATGAGTGCAGCTACCTCGATATCGGCAGCGCGAGGTGCGGACGTTGCCGAGGCAATCGTGCCTGGGCGCTCAAGCTCTTTGGACGGGCAAGGTTCACACAGCACCTCTCGCGGAAGGCTGAGATAGACCGGTCCGCGTGGCGTCGAGGTCGCGATCGCATAGGCCCTGTCGATGATTTCAACGGCCTGTTCGGGAAACTTCAGTTCGTAATCCCATTTCACCGTTTCGCGGATCATTGCTGTCTGGTCCCGCATTTCCTGGCCCCAGCCGATGGGCACCGTACGGGCGCCAAGCCGGCCCTTTTCGGTAACCGGCGTGCGGCCGGAAAACAGCAGCATGGGAATATGTTCGGTCGCAGCGTTGATCGCGCCGATCGCACAGTTTGCCAGGCCGACATTGGTATGGGCCATCACCGCCTGGGCGCGACCGGTCGCGAGATAATAACCATAGGCCATGCCCATGGCGGCATTTTCATGAGGAATGACAACGGCTTTCGGAAGCGGAATCTGCTTTGCCGCGGCCTCCGCCAATCCTTCTATGATCGGCGGAAAGTCCGTACCGGAATTGGCAAAGATGTAATCAACGCCAACCGCTTTCAGTCGGGCCAGAATGGCACCGCCAGCGGTGATTTTGTCACCGGCATCACCTGCAGCTGCTGCGGTCATGAACTCTCCTCCATAGGGAAAATGCGCAACGCCGTTCCTCTCATGCGGTGCGCAAAAATGTCTGCTTCAGAAATCCTGGGGTGAGCCGAGTGCTGCGGTGATGCGACCGAGCGCGGCGAGCAACATTGCCTTGTCCTCTCCGGCGATCTCATCCAGACGTCGATCATGCACCTCGGCGATGGCATAGAGCTGCGCCTGCATCCGGCGGCCATCATCCGTCAGGCGCACGCTATAACTACGCTGATCATCCGGGTTCCAGCGCCGCTCGATCAAGCCGCGGTTTGCGAGGCCTTTGAGGCTTGAGGTCAGCGTTGAACGATCGCGGCCGCAGATGCGGCTGAGCTCCGATGGCGTCATGCTTTCGGTTTCCGCAAGCGCAGTAAGCAACGCATACCATCCGGGCTTGAGATCAGCTTTCCCGGCAGCCTTTGCGAAAGCCTGAAACGACGCTTCCTGCGCCACCCGCAGATGGTAGCCTATGAGGTTTTTGAAGATTGCCGGGATGAGCGGTTCATTTTCCGCAGGCCCGGGCCGCGCGCCGTCGACTTGCGCAACAGAATATTCCGTCGTCATTGTTCATCCTCCCCATCCCAAATCTATTAGAATTAAGGGGGTACAGCAAGATGGTTTGATATCAAATTATCTCGAGTGTTGGACTCACTGAGCGTGTCGCCGGGAGGAAATATCACCGGAAAAAGGACGGCGCGAGCAGCCGAGGGCTGCCCGCCTCGGGTCAATCGGACCGTTATCGAGAGGCGAGCAGAAGCGTCAGCCCATCAGGGCGTTAAAGAACGTGACCGCGTAGAAGCCTATGACGATAAGACAAATCACGGCCAGCAGAATGGCTGGAATACTGTTCATGACCCTTCTTTCCTGCCGTCTCCGATCAACGCAGGGCAAGCCCTTCATATCCTTACGAATATGTTTACGACGCCTGAGGGTTAACCAATGATTTAAATATTAGGCAATTCGAAATAGATCGCGGCCGCCTTGATACACTTGTCGCGCCGTGATCTGTTTCCGCCAAAATCGAGGCCCAAGAGCCGAGCCATGATTCAACGGATGAGAGCGACATGAGAGACTTCGAACTACCCGGGCGTTCACTGGCCGTGGGTCGCCAGGCCATGGCTGCAACCTCCCAGCCGCTGGCTACGCTGACCGCAATCGACATCATGCGCAACGGCGGCAACGCGATCGATGCAGCGGTGGCGGCTTGTGCCGTTCAATGCGTCGTGGAAGCCGGATCGACCGGTATTGGTGGCGATTGTTTTGCACTCCTGTCGCTCGGCGGGTCCGATAGGATCTTAGCCTATAACGGTTCTGGCCGCGCGCCTGCGGCGGCAAGCGTCGAGCATCTGCGTTCACTCGGCGTCACCAGCCTCGAGCGCACGTCTCCGCATTCCATTACCGTGCCGGGTGCCGTCGATGCGTGGACAAGGCTGGTCGCCGATCACGGGCGCTTGAAGATGGCCGATATCCTGGCGCCGGCCATTAAGTTCGCTCGTGACGGATACGTTCTGCCGCCTCGCACTGCACATGACCTGGCAGCCCAGGCCGAGATCGTCCGGCATGATCCGACAGCGGGCAGCACGTTCCTCGTGGACGGCAAGGCGCCACCGGCGGGCTCGATCCAGTACCAAAAAAAACTTGCAGAGACGCTGGAGGCCATCGGCCGTGAGGGGCGGGATGCGTTCTATCGCGGCCCGGTCGCCGAAAGCATGGTGGGTTATCTCAACAGTATCGGTGGTCTTCACACGATTGAGGATTTCGCGAGCGCTGCAGGCGAATATGTGACGCCGATCAAAACCACCTTTCGTGGTCATGAAATCCACGAGTGCCCGCCGAACGGGCAGGGCATCATCGCCCTGATGATCCTCAATATCCTGTCGCATTTTCCGGGTTCGGGCGATCCGATAGCGCCGGAAAGGCTGCATATCGAGGTCGAGGCGACGCGGCTTGCTTACGCGGCGCGACAGCGGTTCCTCGCCGACCCGGCCAAGTCCAATGTGCCGGTGGAATATCTGCTTTCCGATGCACTGGCGCAGGAACTCGCCGCCATGATCAATCCGGCCAAGGCGATTGGCGATCTGCCGAAATTCGATGACGTGCCGCACAAGGACACGATCTATCTCTGCGTGGTCGACAGCGACCGCAATGCGGTGAGCTTCATCAATTCGATTTTTTCGGTCTATGGCAGCACCCGCATGGATCCGGAAAGCGGTGTGTTGTTCCACAATCGCGGCATGAGCTTCTCTCTCGATCCGGCCCACCCGAACGCAATCGACGGCGGGAAGCGGCCAATGCATACGATCATTCCCGGCATGGTGACCAAGGGCGGCAAGGCTGTGATGCCGTTCGGCGTCATGGGTGGTCACTACCAGGCCATGGGCCATGCGCATTTCCTCTCCAAGGTCTTCGACTACGGCATGGACCTGCAAAGCGCGATCGACCTGCCGCGTCTTTTCCCGCTTCCGGGCACCAATCAAGTGGAAATGGAACATCGCCTGCGAAAGGAACTGGCCGCCGATTTCGAACGCCGTGGTTTCAAGGTCAAAGTGCCGGAATCCGCCATGGGTGGCGCCCAGGCAATCTGGATCGACTGGGAAACCGGCGTCCTGAAAGGCGGTTCCGACCCGCGCAAGGATGGTATGGCAATCGGCATCTAGTCCGTTCGCCGCATGTTTATCTTCGCTGCCACGCCGGGAGCCGGCGTGGCGATTTCTGTCGGGGTCAATTGCAATCAAAGACCGTGGCTTTGATCTCCCGATTGCCGCAAAGAGATATAGGGACCACTGGAAAAGCAATAACAACGCTGGTTCAGGAGAGGAGGCAATCGCCATCCATTGACCTGTCAGGGTGCCTGTATTGCTGCCGCCAAACGCACCAACGAATTCCATATATACTGCAGAGTCGCTGCCTTATCGACGATTGCAATAATCGTGTTGGGCACGACACCGAAGGCTGAGCCGGTCTGGTTGAGCTGGCTTCAGAGCGCCCTGTTGCATCTGGGGGATTGATAGGGGTAATTCTACCGGTGTTCTTATCCTCTATTTGCTTGGAGGGGAGAATATGCCGGTTCGCCGATGGCAGTCGGCGAACCGGCGCTTGTGGGCTATCTGGTCAGGTCATTTTTCCGGCTCGACCTTGCCGGGAAGGCTGAGATTGCCGGAAGCGACCTTGAAGATGTTGCTGACGCAAAGCAGCGGCGCATGCAGGTTGCCGTTGACCTTGAGACCAGCCGTTACGCCATCGAAAGAAGCGCCTTTGATGCCGCTGATCAGCGATAGTGGGATTTCGACATCGACCGTGTCTCCCGAGAATGTCGTCGGATATTCCGGACTGTCGATCAGAAGGGGCACACCCGGCCATGTCTTCGGCACTTTGGGTTTCGCCCCGGCGGGAATATCGATGACCTTGAGCCCGGCGCCGCAGGCCTTGTCTTCGGCAAGCACGACCCAATGCGGATGCCAGACATGCCGGTTCTTGCCGCCATTGGCCGCATCGTCGAAATCGGGATGGAAGGTGACGGCGAGTGCGACGATGCCCTGTTTCTTTTCAAAGCCGATCTCACCGCTGTCGAGGCTGGTCGGCCAGACATAGGCGTAGACGTTAGAGCCTTCGAACTTGCCCGTGGCGTCGGGCTTGTCCTTGCCCGCTTCGCCACGCACGCGGGTGCTGAACAGAGCTTTGTCGCCTTTGGTCGTGATGTTCGTTTCGATGATATCGAAAGAGGCCTGCACGGCCGGGGCCGGATCTGCCTTGATGGAGTGCGCATGTGCTGCCGTAAGGCATGCAAGAGCCGTTCCGGCGACGACCAGCGTCCCGGTTATAAATCTTCGAAGCATTTGATTGTCTTCCTTTGTTTGCCTGGAGGGTGGATTATCCCGCTTGAAAAGCTTCCCAGGTGGCAGCCCGGGAAGTGGGATCGGCTTCTTCGTGGTCACGGCAATCGACGCGCAGCTCGCGCTGGCCGAAAGCCGCGTTGACGAAATGACAGTGATGCGGTTGCCCGGCATCCGGATGAGCGAACGGAGCGAAGTATCGACAGGTCACACACATGCGCTGGACCGGGATCGCGTCGCTTTCCTGAAGGTGACGGATCATCTTAATGAGGGTGAGCAGTAATTGTTGCTGCTCCAACTTATCAAGCGAGCCGACCGCCTGCTCGGCCAGGCTGTCGCCCGTATCGGGCTGGAGAGCCGCAAGGCCCATAGGTGTCAGATACACACGGACCGCGCGCCGATCGCCCTGTTCCGCCCGTTTTTCCAAACGCTGCTTCTTTTCCAGCGCCGCGATGGAATCGGTTGCCGTCGGCTGGGAAACGCCGAGGTGGGCGGCGATCTCCTTCACGTTCAGCCCATCCTTTCGCCCTTCGAGCAGGGCGAGAATTGCGAGCTGGGTAGGGTTGAGGCCCACATCCTTGGCCTTCTTCCACTCGTCGACTCGCAACGCCATCGCAATCCGCGAAAGGCCTTCGCGAATGCGGAAGTCGATAGGAAAGGGGTTCTTCGGCGTTTCCATACGCAATAAATATAGGATTCCTATGTTTATTGCAAGGAGGGCTGAGCCGGTTTCGAAAAATTGACGCAGCGAGACCGGAAGGCCCGACACTTATCCTTTTTGCACCGCCATCGGTACTGCGGATTGACTGCAAAGGATATGATTACCGGGTACGACCTGAAACTGTGGTGCAGCTGTAATTTAACTAAGATTATACATGCTGGGGGCTCCATGACAGGCCGATATTGTATTTGCATACTCCCATAACATTAGTCTGTTTCTATATATACAATGCCATATTCCATTAGAGTAAACTCAATCACAATTTCACGCCGATTATACTTTCGTTTTGAACTGAAGCTTGTCGTTGCCAAACGGGAATCTCCCGGCAAATATGCTTCACATCGGTCAGCTGCATTCAGAGGCATTCGCGAGGCACGCGGTGAGCGACATACATTTCGGCTCATTCACGATCATACCAGGCCGCCGCGTGCTTCTGCGTGACGGGCAGCCGGTTGCGCTCGGTAGCCGTGCCGCCGACATGCTCATCTTCCTTGCGTCACATCCGGGAGAGCTGAAGACCAATGCCGAGATCATCAAGCATGTCTGGCCCGATACGTTCGTCGAGGAGGCCAATCTACGTGTGCACATCTCTGCCCTGAGAAAGGCATTGGACGATACCCAGCGAGAACCGAAGTTCATCGCCAATATTCCCGGGCGCGGTTACACATTCATCGCAAACATTGTGCCTGAGCAGGCTGACCAACCGACCTCAATCGCGCCTCCATCCAGCGTCCGGAATATGCCGGCAGGCGCGCGCATCTTCGGGCGAAACCAATCTATCGCGTCGATTGCCATGCAGTTGCAGCGTTCCCGGCTGCTGACGATCGTTGGGCCTGGCGGGATCGGCAAGTCCACGGTGGCGCGTGCAGCCGCCATGGGAAAAGGCGTGTCGGAGACCGTCTGGATCGACCTTTCCGAAGTGGGGCAAGTCGGACTGATCGCGACGACGATCGCTTCGGCACTCGGCATTCTGGCAAGAACGGATAATATCGTCCGCGACATCGCCCTTCATCTGGCAAACCGCGACGTGCTTCTGGTGCTCGACGGCTGCGAACAGGTCGTCGAGGGTGTCGCGCCGATGGTGGAGGCGATCCTGAGCATGTCGCCCTCCGCCCGGATCCTTGCGACCAGCCGGGAGCCGCTGCGTGCGGAAGGCGAGCGCGTTCATCGCTTGCCTCCGCTGGAATTGCCGTCGGCGACCGGCGGAGCGAGCGAAGCCCTGCTGTCTCCCGCCGTCCAGCTTTTCGTCGAACGCGCCGATGCCTGCCTCGGCAGTTACGAACTTTCCGATGAGGACGCACCTTATGTCGTGGACATCTGCGCACGGCTCGACGGCATTGCGCTGGCAATCGAGCTCGCAGCCGGTCGACTTGAGGCGATCAGCATTCAGGGTCTGGCAGGCTCGCTGTCGGACTGCTTCCGGCTTTTGACGCGCGGGCGGCGCACCGCTCTGCCCAGACACCAAACGCTCCGCGCCACTCTGGATTGGAGCTATAATATCCTGTCCCCGAGCGAGCGGACGGCATTGCAGGAACTGTCGGTCTTCCGCGGATGGTTCGGTGCGGACGCGGCCATCAAGGTATTGTCGGGCGATCTGCCGGAAGATGAGCTGGCCTCGCTCGTATCGAAGTCGCTGGTGAGCGCGGACATCCAGTCTGCCGGTGCGCGATATCATATTCTCGATACGACACGCATATATGCCGCTGAAAAGCTGGCGGAATGCAGCGGCGAGGACCGCTCCATGTCCCGCCTGACCGAATATCTGGAAGGCAGGCTGGCCGGCGCCGAGCGCGAGATCTATTCCGCCGCCATTGACGAATGGTCCGAGGACCATGCATCGCTGGTGACGAACCTGCGATCCGCTCTCGATTGGTCTTTCGGAGAACATGGCGACCGACCGCTGGGAGTCCGCCTCACGGTGGCGGCACTTCCGCTTCTGTTCCGGTTGTCGCTTCTGGACGAATGTTTCGTGGCCGTCACGAGGGCCATCAACTTTCTTGAAACACGGCCCGGCCTGGATGAGCCCAGCCGCATGAAGCTTTATGCCGCCTTGGGTTGGCCGCAGATGCGGGCCACCGACGCGCCGGAATTCGGAATCCGGGCCTGGTCTACCGCGCTCGATATCGCCGAGAAAATCGGCGATATCGATCACCAGCTGCGCGCCATCTGGGCATTATGGGTCGATGCGATCAACCGCGCCCAGCCCGCGTCGGCAATGGAGTTCGCCGAGCGTTTCGGCTCGCTTGCGACATCCTCAGTTGATCCTGCCGATGCGATCATCGGCCAACGCATGCGCGGTGCCACTCTGCATTGGCTTGGCCGCCACGCCGAATCCGGCGACGAACTGCGGCAGATGCTGGTTGAATATTCCAGCGTACAGGGTGGCCCACATTCCATCCGCTTCCAGTTCGACCAGCGGATCGTCGCTCGCATCATCTTCGCGCGGGTGATGTGGGTCCTGGGAGACGAAGATTCAGCGCTACAGGAAGTGCGCGAAACAATCGACCATGCGGCCGATATCGGCCAGACGCTGTCGCTTGCCAATGCGCTGGCGGAGGCCGCATGCCCGATCGCGCTCCTCTCGGGCCGCGACGACCTGGCCGCCGGTTATATCGCGCAGTTGAGGCAACATACCAAGGCCCTTTCGCTCGATGTCTGGCATTGTTATGCCGACTGCTTCGAGGCCGAGCTGATGCTGCGTGAGGGTAGGGCGGAAGAATGCCTGCGGGCATTGAGAACGGGCATGGAAACGCTGTCGGCCGCCGGTTTCACCTTGTTCAAAACCTATTTCCAATCGGTTGCCGCGAGCGCGATGGCCGGGCTTTCACGTCATTCCGAGGCTTTCACGCTGATAGATGAGGCTATCGAACACTGCCGCGATTCCGGCGAACGCTGGTGCTTGCCGGAACTTTATCGGGTGAAGGCGGAGGTCATCCTCGCCGAGACTTCAGGTCGTGGAGCTACACGTGCGATGGAGCTGCTGACCACGGCAGCAGAAGTGGCGCGCCGGGATGGTGCTCTTGCCTGGAAACGGCGGATCGATCGCGATCTCGATGCGATATTGTCGAGCGGTGTGGACGCTGGATCGCCCGTCAGGAATAACGTTGGCGCTCACTGAAGAGCGGAATTTACACCGATTTACAAATCTAAACTCGTTCCAAAGTCCGGCTCGCGCGATCATCAAAGCAGAGCAGGAGACCGAAATGAGCGAAGAAGCCGCCATCCGCTTTCTGATACTGATTGCCGATGGCGGAGACGGGACGGGCAATCACGAAGTGGATCTGGCGAGGATCGCGCCGCCTTATTACGCATTCAAGGATTTCTCCGAGGTCGTTTTTGCCACCCCGCTGGGCGGTCCTCCAATGCTTTCGGAAAGTGTGCGATCCAGCGATCTCTCCGACGAGGCGATACGCCGGTTCAAGGGTGATCGGAGTGCCCGGGAAGAACTTGCCGATACGCTGGGCATCGACCAGATCGTCGTGGAGGACTTTGCCGCAGCATTCTGCATCGGGCTCACCGGGAAAATCTGGGCGGATGACGACAATGGCGTCGCAGCTCTCGTCAGGGCTTTTCTTGGCGCGGGCAAACCGGTAGCGCTCGTTCCCGGCAAGCATCTGCTGCTTTCGCCGGAGGGTGCGGGCAATGGCCTGCTGATCCTCGGCGACAATGACGATTCCCCGCTATGTGCGGCCCGTGTCCTGATCAATGTCGTGGCCGACATGCGCTGGGGTGGCGTCTTCTGATAGGGTTTTCATCGATTTACGACGCTTAACTCGCCCGCGGCTTCACGCGTGCCTAACCTCCCGGCATCGCGACCCATGACCAGGACGGTCGTTAGGCAAAGAGGAGATAGAGCATGTCCAAGTTCGAGACCGATATCGGCGCCACTAGAAGGCAGTTGCTTGCCGGCTCCGCCGCGTTCGCCGCTGCCATGGCTCTGCCGCGCGACGTCCTTGCCGCGCCGTTCCATCAATTCGCGCACGGTGCGTTCGACATCACCGTCGTCAGCGACGGTCTCATCACGCTCCCGCCGGAGGTCCTGCTCCCGGATGCCGGTCCTGAGGAGCGGGCCGATTTCCTGAAGCGTCTTGGCGGCAACGAAAAGGGCGCCGCAGTCCAGGCGAATATCCCGCTGATACGACACGGCAACGACCTTATCCTGATCGACAACGGTTCCGGTACGAACTTTCAGCCGACGGCGGGCAAGCTGGCGGAAAATCTCAAGACATTGGGTATTGCTCCGGAGCAGATCACCAAGGTGGTGTTTACCCATGTGCATCCCGATCATTCCGGTGCGACCGTCACGGCTGACGGCAAGGTTCTTTATCCCAACGCCCGATATTATGTGAGCCAGACGGAATGGGACTTCTGGACGGACAAGAGTTTCGAGATGCGAAGGCCGGCCGCTCTGCATGGTTTTGCCAAGGGCGCCCAGCGAGACCTGTTTGCTGTCGAGGACCGGATCGTCCGTGTCCGGGCGGGTGACGAGATCGTTTCCGGCATGTCGGTCGTCGATACGCCCGGTCATACACCAGGCCATGTCTCGATCGAACTGAAGGGCCGCGACAATCTTCTGATCACCGGCGATGCCTGCACCAACGATACGATCTTCTTCGCGCGGCCGGACTGGCATTTCGGCTTCGATACCGACACGGAAGTCGCGCTCGCCAGCCGCCGCCGGCTTCTCGACAGGGCGGCCTCCGAAAAGCTGAAATTGCTCGGATATCACTGGACCTATCCGGGGGTCGGTTATGCGGAGCGCCGCGGCGATGCCTACAGGTTCGTGTCCGCCTGAACTGTGTCTATTGGCCATCGAACTGCGCCAGTCACGAAGGGGTCGAGGTTTTCGGCCCTTTTTGCTTGACCGCTGCCCCCCGGATTTCCTGATTTTCATCAATTTACGACGCTTAACTCGTTTTACGGCCAGCCCTCGGGCACGTTCCTCTTCGTCAACAGAGGCACAGCTTCCACGGAGACGAACATGACCGGCACCGCCATCGCATTAGATCTGAACGCCACGCGGCGTGACCTCCTGCTTGCCGGAAGCGCGGCAATTGCCGTCGCATCGTTTCCGGGGTGGGCATCGGCAGCCAACCAATCCACCGCAACCGAACAGGGGAACATGACCATGGGCTACATCACCACCAAGGACGGAACGGAAATCTTCTACAAGGACTGGGGCAAGAAGGATGCCCAGGCGATCGTATTCCATCACGGCTGGCCACTTTCGGCCGATGACTGGGACAACCAGATGATGTTCTTCCTGGAAAAGGGTTTTCGGGTCATCGCCCATGACCGTCGCGGCCACGGCCGGTCGACACAGACGGATACCGGCAACGAGATGGACACCTACGCAGCCGACGTCGCCGAACTGGCCGAAAAGTTGGACCTGAAGAATGCCATCCATGTCGGCCATTCCACCGGCGGCGGCGAGGTTGCCCATTATGTCGCTCGTGCCAAGCCGGGCCGTGTCTCGAAAGCGGTGCTGATCGGCGCCGTACCGCCGATCATGGTCAAGAGCGAAAAGAACCCGGGCGGTCTGCCGATCGAAGTTTTTGACGGCTTCCGTACCGCACTGGTGGCCAATCGGGCGCAGTTCTTCCGCGACATTCCGGCCGGCCCGTTCTACGGCTACAACCGTCCCGGTGCAAAAGCCTCCGAAGGCGTCATTCAGAACTGGTGGCGGCAGGGCATGATGGGTGGCGCGAAGGCGCATTACGACTGCATCAAGGCCTTCTCGGAGACCGATTTCACCGAAGACCTCAAGAAGATCGATCTTCCCGTGCTCGTGATGCATGGCGATGACGACCAGATCGTGCCTTACGCGGACTCGGCGCCGCTGGCGGTCAAGCTGCTTAAGAAGGGCACCCTGAAGACCTACAAGGGTCTTCCGCACGGTCTCTGCACGACGCATCCGGAAGTGGCCAACCCGGATCTGCTGGCCTTCTTCCAGAGCTGATATCGCCCGAAGCTGTAGAGCGGTCGCGGGTATTGCGCTCTCGCAGAGGCGATCATGCTCGCGGCCGTCTGCTTCAAATCCGCCCGGAATCTCTCTCGTCCGGTTGCCGTTCAACATTCCGTCAAGGGATCGCATCCATGACCGAAATCAAATTTGTCACCGTTGATGGCGCAAAGCTCGGCTATTGCGAGATCGGTACCGGTGAACCGATCGTCATGTTCACCCGCCTTCGCGGCACGATAGACACCTGGGATCCGGCCTTCAGCAATGCGCTCGCGGACGGGTATCGCGTCATCATAGTGGATTATCCGGGAGTGGGTTATTCCGACGGCACGCTGGCGGCGTACATGGTGGCAGTAGCCGCAACGATGGCCGAGTTTGCGAGAGCGATAGGTGTGGAGAAATTCCATCTGGTGAGCTGGTCTTGGGGCGGGGCGCTCGCTCAGACCTTCATCGCGAAATATCCCGACCTGATAAAGCGTGCGGTGCTGATCGGCACGAACCCGCCCGGCCATGTCGAGCATGCCATGCGCGAGGACTGGTTCCAGCTGGCGTTGAAGCCCGTCAACGATCTTGCCGATGAAAAGGTACTGTTCTTCGAACCCGCTTATGAGGAAAGCATGGCGGCGGCGGTCGCATCCCACAACCGCATCTATGCCCGAGAAGGGGTGACGGAGCGCATCCCGTCGAGAATGGAGGAGTTCAAGCTCTTCTTCGAGGCGGCCCGGAAATTCCATGAGGACGAGGAGGGCGTTCGCGAGGCGCTGAAGAGATCCGATGTGCCGATGCTGATCCTGTGCGGCGACAACGATCCGAGCACTCCCGTAGACAACTGGTTTCCGCTCGTTCGCAAGATACCGCGCGCGCAGCTGCTCATTCTGCCAAGGACCGGACATGGCCCGCAACACCAGTTTCCGCAGCTATCGGCGGACTACATCCATGTGTTTCTAAAGGCGGCGCTCTGAACCCGATCGGGTTTGCCCGGCATGCTCATTCCACAAATAGAAGATCGCCGGGCGCCTGGGCGCCCGGCGAATTGGCTTATTTCTTGGCGTCGGCCCAGCTCTTGACGAGCTCGTCATAGTTGATGGTGACGGGCTTTTCCTTCTCGGTGGCGACCTTCAGCTGCGGAGCAAGATTGCCCTTCGAGACGGCATCCTTGTTCCAGTAGGCTAGGTCCTTCTCCTCGGCGAGCTTCGGACCCATTTCGCCCTGCACCTTGGCGCGTTCAAGGCGCTGCAACACCTTTTCCTGCTCGGAGCAAAGCGAATCCATGGCCGCCTGGGCGGTCTTGGCACCGGAAGAAGCGTCACCGATCGCCTGCCACCAAAGCTGCGCGAGCTTCGGATAGTCGGGCACGTTGGTACCGGTCGGCGACCACTGGACGCGGGCCGGCGAGCGGTAGAACTCGATCAGGCCGCCGAGCTTCGGCGCGCGATCCGTGAAGCTCTTGTGCCGGATTGTGCTTTCGCGGATCAGGGTCAGACCGACATGGCTTTTCTTGACGTCCACCGTCTTCGACACGACGAACTGGGCGTAGAGCCAGGCCGCCTTGGCGCGGTTGGTGGGGGTGGACTTCATCAGCGTCCAGGAACCGACGTCCTGGTAACCGAGCTTCATGCCGTCCTTCCAGTAGACGCCATGCGGAGACGGAGCGAAACGCCATTTCGGCGTGCCGTCCTGGTTCATCACCGGAAGGCCGGGCTTGACCATGTCGGCGGTGAAGGCCGTGTACATGAACATCTGCTGGGCAATTTCACCCTGGGCCGGAACCGGGCCGGATTCCGAGAAGGTCATCCCTTGAGCGGCGGCGGGTGCATAGGCCTTCATCCAGTCGAGATATTTCTGGATCGAATAGACGGCTGCTGGGCCGTTCGTGTCGCCGCCGCGCGCGACGCAGGAGCCGACCGGCTGGGACTTTTCGTTGACCTTGATGCCCCATTCGTCGACCGGCAGACCGTTCGGCAGACCCTTGTCACCGTTACCGGCCATCGACAGCCAGGCGTCTGTGAAGCGCCAGCCGAGCGACGGGTCCTTCTTGCCATAGTCCATATGGCCATAGACCTTCTTGCCGCCGACATCACGGCCGGTGAAGAACTCGGCGATATCCTCATAGGCCGACCAGTTGACAGGAACGCCCAGCTCATAGCCGTACTTCGCCTTGAAATCGGCCTTGTTCTTGGCGTCGTTGAACCAGTCGTAACGGAACCAGTAGAGGTTGGCGAACTGCTGGTCGGGCAGCTGGTAGAGCTTCTTGTCCGGCGCGGTGGTGAATTTGAGGCCGATGAAGTCGTCGAGGTCGAGGCCGGGATTGGTGACGTCCTTGCCTTCGCCGGACATCCAGTCCGTCAGCGAACGGGCCTGCTGGTAGCGCCAATGGGTGCCGATCAGGTCGGAGTCGTTGACATAGGCGTCATAGATGTTTTCGCCCGACTGCATTTGCGTCTGCAGCTTTTCGACGACGTCGCCTTCGCCGATCAGGTCGTGGGTGATCTTGATGCCGGTGATCGCGGTAAACGCCGGCGCCAGCACCTTGGATTCGTATTCATGCGTGGTGATCGTTTCGGAGACGACCTTGATGTCGAGGCCCGCGAACGGCTTTGCCGCGTCGATGAACCATTGCATTTCCTTTTCCTGGTCGGCGCGCGGAAGCGACGAAAGATCGCCGACTTCCTTGTCCAGGAACTGTTTCGCCTCGTCCATGCCGGCATAGGCAGAGCCGGTCAGAGCCAGCAGCGCTGCTGCTGTCGTCGTCATAAGATGCCGTCGCATTTTAGTCCTCCCAGAGTTTGCGATTGCAACGTTCGACTTGAAGTGCCGGTTTTCCCGACACTTTTTGGACTTGCCTTTATACGAAGCGGAAGACGCCGATGGCGTAGACCACTGCGATGGCAAGAGCCCACCACAGGTTGGGGCCGATCAGTCCCAACCATGCGAGATGAATGAATGCCGCGCCGAGCAGCGAGATGAACAGCCTGTCTCCGCGCGTCGTTTCGAAGCGCAGGATGCCTGTCCGCGGCGAACCGCCGGGCGCGAAATATTCCCAGATGCTCATGCCGATGAGCAGAGCGAGGATCGTCAGAAAGAACAGCGCCGTTGGCAGCGTCCAGGCCATCCATGAAAAGCTCATTTGTGCCTCCTCCTGTCAGACGCGGCCGAGGGCGAAGCCCTTGGCGATGTAGTTTCGGACGAAATAGATGACGAGCGCGCCGGGAACGATGGTCAGCACGCCGGCCGCGGCAAGCACGCCCCAGTCCATGCCGGATGCGGACACGGTGCGGGTCATTATGGCCGAGATGGGCTTGGCGGCGGTCGTCGTCAGCGTGCGTGCCAGCAAGAGTTCCACCCAGGAAAACATGAAGCAGAAGAAGGCGGCGACGCCGATGCCCGATGCGACGAGCGGCATGAAGATCTTCACGAAGAAGCGCGGGAAGGAATAACCGTCGATATAGGCGGTTTCATCGATTTCCTTCGGCACGCCGGACATGAAGCCTTCGAGGATCCAGACCGCCAGCGGCACATTGAACAGGCAATGCGCCAGTGCGACCGCAATATGCGTGTCGATGAGGCCGAAAGCCGAATAGAGCTGGAAAAACGGCAGGGCGAATACCGCCGGTGGCGCCATCCGGTTGGTCAGCAGCCAGAAGAACAGGTGCTTGTCGCCGAGGAAGCGATAACGCGAGAAGGCGTAAGCCGCGGGCAAGGCGGCCAGCACCGATATGATCGTGTTCAGCACCACATAGATGATCGAGTTGATATAGCCGTTGTACCAGGAAGGGTCGGTGAAGATCACCATGTAGTTCCGGAACGTCGGGTTCTGCGGCCAGAGGGAAAACGTGCCAGTGATCTCGGAGTTTTCCTTGAAGCTCATGTTGATCAGCCAATAAATCGGCAGCATAAGGAAGACGATGTAGATCGTCGAGACCAGCCAGGAGAGGTTGCCCGCAGGCTTGTATTTTATGGTTGAAGCCATGGTGCTCTCCTGTCCTCACGTATCCGCATCGCTGCTAGTCATCACGGTGTAGAAAATCCATGAGAGCAGCAGGATGATCAGGAAGTAGACGATCGACATGGCGGCCGCTGGTCCGAGGTCGAACTGGCCGACAGCAGTCTTGACGAGGTCGATCGACAGGAAGGTGGTCGAGTTTCCAGGCCCGCCGCCGGTGACCACGAACGGTTCCGTATAGATCATGAAACTGTCCATGAAGCGCAGGAGGACGGCGATGAGCAGGACCCGCTTCATCTTCGGCAGCTGGATGTAGCGGAACACCGACCACCGCGATGCGCCATCGATCTTGGCCGCCTGATAATAGGCATCCGGAATGGAAACGAGACCGGCATAGCAGAGCAGCACGACGAGGCTCGTCCAGTGCCAGACATCCATAACGATTACGGTGATCCAGGCATCGATCGGATCGCGGACATAATTGTAGTCGACGCCGAGCGCTTCCAGCGTGTGGCCGAGAAGGCCGATATCGACACGGCCGAATACCTGCCAGATGGTGCCGACGACATTCCACGGAATGAGCAGCGGAAGCGCCATCAGCACGAGGCAGATCGGCACGCCGATGCCCTTTTTCGGCATGTTCAGCGCGATGAAGATGCCGAGCGGAATCTCGAGCGCCAGAATGATGAAGGAGAAGAGCAGGTTGCGCTGCAATGCCTCCCAGAAGCGCGCCGATTTCAGGATCTCGGTGAACCAGTCGGTGCCGGCCCAGAAGAATTCATTGTTGCCGAACGTATCCTGCACCGAATAATTCACGACCGTCATCAGCGGAATGACCGCCGAGAAGGCGACGAGCAGCAGCACCGGCAGGACGAGAAACCAGGCCTTGTTGTTCCAGGTCTTTTCCATCGCTTCAGGCCTCCCTGCCGACGCGCCACGAATTGGCGTAGATATTGAGCGCCGACGGATCGAATGTGACGCGGGCCTCGGCCGGCACGTCGGTATCCTCGGATGCGACGATCGAGATCGGCTGGCCTGCAAGGCTGGCGCGGACGATCTTGCGGCGGCCGATGTCCTCGACGCGCGTTACCGTGACCGGCATGCCTTCTCGGCCGAGGCGGATGAATTCGGGCCTGATCCCCAGTTCGACGGTCGCTCCGGCGGCAATCTTCGGCGAATGGTCCAGCGCAATTGTCTCGCTACCGATCCTGATCGCATTGCCCTGAAGCTCGGCGGGCATGACATTCATGCCGGGAGAACCGATGAAATAACCGACGAACGTATGGCTCGGCTTTTCGAAAAGCTCGGCCGGCGTGCCGATCTGGACGATCTGGCCTTCGTACATCACCACTACCTTGTCGGCGAAAGTGAGCGCTTCGGTCTGGTCGTGTGTGACATAGACCATGGTGAAGCCGAACTGCTTGTGGAAACGCTTGAGCTGCGATCGCAGCACCCATTTCATATGCGGATCGATGACGGTCAGCGGTTCGTCGAAAAGGATCGCGTTGACATCGTTGCGGACGAGGCCGCGCCCCAGCGAGATTTTCTGTTTCTGGTCGGCCGTCAGCCGCTGGGCCTTGCGCTTCGACCAGTCGGTAAGGTCGATAATCTCCAGCATCTCGCGCACACGGCGATCGACGTCTGCCTCCGCGACACCCCGGTTTCGCAACGGGAATGCCAGATTGTCGTAAACGGTCATCGTGTCATAGATCACCGGGAACTGGAAAACCTGGGCGATATTGCGCTCTTGCGTGGAAAGATCGGTGACGTCTTTCCCGTCGAAGAGAATGCGGCCATGGGACGGGTGCAACAGGCCGGAGATGATGTTGAGCAGGGTGGTCTTGCCGCATCCGGAAGGGCCAAGCAGTGCATAGGCACCGCCATCGGCCCATTCATGGTCGACTTCGCGCAGCGCATAAGCCGTTTCGGATTGCGGATTGGAGCCGTAGGCGTGGCGGATATGATCGAGCGTGATGCGTGCCATGTCCGTCTCCTCAAGCCGCCGCCGCGATGGCGCGACCGTCTGTTCCGAAAGCCAGCAGGTGGCGGGTGTCCAGAAAGAGGTCGATATCCGTATCCGGATCGATGTCATGGATGCCGGGCGCCAGCATGACCCAGCGCACGCCGGCAAAGTTCATATGAACGAAGCTTTCGGAGCCGGTGATTTCCGATATCTGTGTCTTCGCTCTAAGCTTCACCGCAGTACCTGTTTGTGCCGAGAATCCCAAGTGATGCGGGTGGAATGCGATTGTCACTGGCCCGTCGGGCAAGGCTGAAAGATGCGGCGGGACGCCGATGCCATCAGTGCCCTGATGCTGGAATGAACCTCCGGACTTGACGACATCGATGAAATTGAGCGGCGGATCGGCAAAGGTCTTGGCGGTAACGAGATCCACCGGTCGGCGATAGACATCGATGGTCGGGCCATATTGTGTGATGCGGCCTTCCGACAATGCCGCCGTATTGCCGCCGAGCAAAAGGGCTTCGGAAGGTTCGGTCGTCGCATAAACGAAAATGGCGCCGGATTGCGCGAATATCCGCGGAAGCTCTTCGCGCAATTCCTCGCGCAGCTTGTAGTCGAGGTTGGCGAGCGGTTCGTCCATCAGCACCAGGCTCGCATTCTTGACGAGCGCCCTGGCAAGTGCGGTGCGTTGCTGCTGGCCGCCGGAGAGATTGAGAGGCGTACGGTCGAGATAGGGCGTCAGCCGCAGGAGTTCGGCGGCCTTGCGGACTTCGCGGTCGATCGTCGTTGCATCCTTGCCGGCGATCCGCATCGGCGAGGCGATGTTTTCATAAACGGTGAAAGCCGGATAGTTGATGAACTGCTGGTAGACCATCGCGACATTGCGCTTCTGGACAGCGACGCCAGTGACATCCGTGCCATCGAAAACGATCGATCCGCTGGTCGGGCGGTCGAGCCCGGCCATCAGCCGCATCAGCGACGTCTTCCCCGACAGCGTCGGGCCGAGCAGGACGTTCAGCGAGCCGCGGTCGAATGCAAGACTGGTCGGGTGAATATGATACTCACCTCCCACCATCTTGGCGATGTTGCGCATTTCCAGCATGCAGGTTCCCGTGCCTCCTCACAGCGGGAACACATGCCGCTTATCCGGCCATTCTTGCCGGTATCGCGGCCATGTACTCCTCCAGGTATTTCGCCTCTTCCTCAGTCACTCGCAAACCGTCCTTGGTCCTCCGCCAGAGCACATCCTCCGCACCCATGGCCCATTCACGGTCGATCAGATATTTCACTTCCGCTTCGTACAGGCCGCCACCGAAGTGACGACCGAGATCCTCCATCCTGGTGGCATTACCAAGGATCACCGCCGCGCGGGTCCCGTAGCGTCGCACCAACCGCCGCGCGTACCGTTCCTCCACGAACGGATATTTGCCCATCAGCTTGGCAACTTCCGCCTCGTAACCTTGGGCTGCAAAGTCGCCTCCTGGCAAGTGGCTTTTTGCGGTCCAGGGCTGGCCCTTCGCTCCGATCGCCTCGGCGATCTTCTCAAGCGCGTGTTCCGAAAGGCGGCGATAGGTCGTCAGCTTGCCGCCGAAAACATTGAGCAACGGGGCATTGCCGCCATCGGAAAGCTTCAGCACGTAATCGCGCGTCGCCTCTTGCGCCTTCGAGGCTCCGTCGTCGTAAAGCGGCCGAACCGCGGAATAGGTCCAGACGATATCGTCCTGCGTCACCGGCTCGCGGAAATACTCACTGGCGGCATTGCAGAGATAGGCGGTTTCCTCCTGCGAAATCCGGACGTCCTTCGGATCGTCCTTGTAGTCGCGGTCGGTCGTGCCGATCAGGGTAAAGTCGGTTTCGTAGGGGATCGCGAAGATGATCCGGTTGTCCTGGTTTTGGAAGAAATAGGCCCGGGTGCCCTCGAATTTTTTCTTCACGACGATATGGCTGCCCTGGACGAGGCGGACATGGTGGGCTTCGTTATTGCCGAGCGCCTCGCGGATGACGCGGTCGACCCAGGGGCCTGCGGCGTTCACCAGCATGCGGGCCTGATGGGTCTGCGCTCGGCCGGTCGCGGTCTCGACCGTTTCGATTGTCCACAGGCCGTTCTCCCGGCGGGCAGATATGACCTTGGTCCGCGGCAGAATCAGCGCGCCGCGATCAGCCGCATCCCTGGCGTTCAGCACGACCATCCGCGCATCATCGACCCAGCCGTCGGAATATTCGAATGCCTTGGTGAAAAGCGGTTTCAGCGGCTTGCCGGCCGGATCGGAACGCATGTCGAGCACGGCTGTCGGCGGCAACAGTTTTCGGCCGCCCAGATGATCGTAGAGGAACAGGCCGAGGCGAATGAGCCAGGCGGGGCGAATGCCCCCTTTGTGGTAAGGCAGCACGAAGCGCATCGGCCAGATGATATGCGGCGCCATCGCCCAAAGCGTTTCGCGCTCCATCAGCGATTCCCGCACCAGCCGGAATTCGTAGTGCTCGAGGTAACGAAGCCCGCCGTGGATGAGCTTTGTGGCGCCGGAAGATGTGCCGGAAGCGAAATCGTTCATCTCGGCAAGCGCTACGGAATAACCGCGCCCGGCGGCATCACGCGCGATACCGCAGCCGTTTATGCCGCCGCCGATGACAAAGATATCGTGAATTTGCTGGCTCATCACTCCCCTCGCCGATCAGAAACATACGGCAGTTCACTGACATGTGAACCTGAGATTGATTAAAGCGAAAATTTTTCGAATGTCAAACGAATGTCGTTCGCCAATAAATTCAGTGGTTTTCTTTCGTGGTTTCCAGGAGCGCGACACCGTTCTGCTGACAAATCTCGCGGATGGAGGGCGAATCGCAGTGGTCTGTAATGAAGGTTTGGACCTGCGAAATCTGACCGATCCGCACCGGGGCGGTGCGCTCGAACTTGGTCGAGTCGGCGACGAGGATCACATGCCGGGCATTGGCGATGATAGCCTGGGCCACCTTCACCTCACGAAAATCGTAATCGAGAAGTGCGCCGTCCGGATCGATAGCTGATGCACCGATGATCGCATAATCGACCTTGAACTGTCGGATGAAATCGACCGCTGCTTCACCGACAATCCCGCCGTCGGATTGGCGCACGACGCCGCCGGTAATCACCACCTCGATCTCGTCCAGAAGGCGTAACCTATTGGCAACGTTTATATTATTGGTGATCACCATCAGTTCGCGGTGATTGACCAATGCCTCTCCAACGGCTTCTGTTGTGGTCCCGATGTTGATGAAGAGCGAAGAATTGTCGGGGATCAGCCCGGCTGCCGCGATGCCGATAGCCTGTTTTTCCGTGGCGGCGATCTGGCGCCGTGCGTCGTAGCGAACATTCTCGTTGCTGCGCACCAGCGTGGCGCCACCGTGAATTCTGGTCAGCAACTCGGCATCGCAGAGATCGTTCAGATCCTTGCGAATCGTCTGGGGTGTGACCGAGAACTGCGTTGCCAAGTCATCGACCAGAACACGGCCCTGTGACTTGGCAAGCTCCACGATCTTCGTTTGGCGCTCCGTCAGGAACACGAGCCCTCTCCATTCGCTTTTTTTTCTCTTTTAGCGAAAACGCGCCTGAAGGCAAAGACGAATGGTGATTTTGTTCAAGGCAGCCGAATACGCGCGAAAGCGGGCCGTCAGGATCCGAATATCTCCCCGGAATTAATGGGCTGTCCCGTCCACGATGACGTGATCGTGGTCCATCGAGCATTTCTCAATGCGGGCATGTACCTTGTAGACGTCGCGCAGCATATCGACGGTAACGACATCGCGGGGATTGCCGCAGGCGCGCATGCGACCGTTGGCGATGACCAGCACCTTGTCGGCGAAACGCAGTGCTTGGTTGATGTCGTGGATGGCGATCATCACGATCATGCCCTTCGAGCGCGCCTGCCGCTGCATGAAGTCGAGCACTTCCACCTGGCGGTGGAGGTCGAGCGCGCTGGTCGGTTCGTCCATCAGGATGATTTCCGGCTCGCGCGACAGCGCCTGCGCGATCGATACCAGCTGCCGCTGGCCACCGGAAAGCGCGCCGAGGTCCCGGAATGCGATGGAGCTGATATTGAGCGCTCGCATGATCTCGTCGATGAAGATGAGATCGCGATCTCCCACGGCCCAGGACTGGCCCTGCTTGCGGGCAAGCAGGATCGATTCATAGACCGTCAGCACCGCATTGGCGGACGTATCCTGCGGCATGTAGGTGATGGCGTTCTTGGTCTTCGCGCCATCGATGACGATATTGCCGGGTCCCTTCAGGAGGCCGGTGATGCGCTTGAACAGCGTCGACTTGCCGGCTGCGTTAGGGCCGATGACCGCGACCACTTCACCAGCCTTCATCACCGGCGTCGTCACGTCTTCGACGAACAGCTTGCGGCCGTGATAAGCGCCGACCGATTGCAGTTGCAGCGCTACCATGACCGGCTCCGGTTCGAGAGGATGAGCGAAAAGAAGAACGGCACGCCGACGAGAGCGGTGATGATGCCGATCGGGAAGACGACGCCCGGAATGATCGACTTCGAGACGATCGAGGTCAGCGACAGAAGCAGCGCGCCTGACAGGATGGAGCCTGGCAAGAAGAAGCGCTGGTCCTCGCCTAGGATCATGCGGGCGATATGCGGGCCGACAAGGCCAACGAAGCCGATCGTGCCGACGAAGCTGACCGGCACGGCAGCGAGCAGTGAGACGATCAGCATCGTCTCCAGCCGGATGCGGCGGACATTGACGCCGAAGCTCGCCGCCTTGTCCTCGCCGAGCCGGATTGCGGTCAGCGCCCAGGCATTGCGGGCAAACAGCGGCAGGGCGATCAGTACCACGGCAAGCGTCATCCAGATCTTCGGCCAGGTCGCCTTGGTGAGGCTGCCCATTGTCCAGAACACCACTGCCGACAGCGCCTGTTCGGTGGCGAGATACTGCACAAAGGCGAGCAGCGCATTGAAGGTGAACACGAGCGCGATGCCGAGCAGAACAACCGTCTGTACGCTGACGCCGCGCATCTGCGAGACGAAATGGATGAACAGGGTTGCGATCAGCGCCATGATGAAGGCATTGACCGGCACCAGCAGGCTCGCTGCGACGGGGATAATCGAGATGCTGGTGACGATCGCAAGTGCCGCGCCAAAGCTTGCCGCAGCCGATATGCCGAGCGTGAACGGGCTCGCCAGCGGATTGGCAAGGATCGTCTGCATCTGCGCACCGGCGACCGAAAGCGCGGCCCCGACGAAGATCGCCATGACGGCGACCGGCATGCGGATGTCCCAGACCACGGCGCGGACCTGCGCCGAGACGGAGGACGGATCGATCAGTGCGGCGATGACTTCGCCGAGGCTGTAGCGAGCCGGCCCCCAGGCGAGATCGACGGCAAATGACAAGCACAGGGCGGCTGTCATGGCGGCGAGGATCAGAAGCTTGCGGCGGGCGAGGGCGCGATAGCGCTCCCGCCCGGCTTCAGCTTCGATCTGCAATGCGGCGATCTCGGCCATATCGGTTTACTTTGCCGCCTTTGCGTCGACCCAGTAGCCCGGCTGATAGGCGACCGGCAGGAATTTGTCGGAGAATTCCTTGAAGGTCGCATCCGGGTCGAGATCAGCGAAGAGCTCCGGATGGAACCACTTGGCCATCTGCTGCACGGCGACGAACTGATAGGGGCTGGTGTAGAACTGGTGCCAGATGGCATGGACATTGCCGCCGGCAACCGCCTTGGAGCCGGTGAAGGCCGGGTTCTGCATCAACGTGTTCAGCACCTTGCGGCTGTCTTCGATTGTGGCCGCCGCAGATGGGCCGACATTGACGTAATCCTTGGCGTCCTTGGTCTGGCTCCAGTTGGAACCGGTGACGACGATCACGTCGGGATTGGATGCGACCACCTGCTCGGCATTGATCGAGCCGGTATAACCCGGCAGGAAGTCGGAGCCGAGATTGTGGCCACCGGCCCAATCCACCATCAGGCCGAAATTGTCCGGGCCGAACGTGCCGCAGCATTCGACGAGGCCTGCAGCGCGATACATGAACACGTTCGGCTTCTTCGGATTGGCGGCCTTCAGCTTGTCGGTGACGCGCGCCATCTGCTGCTTCCAGTAGGCGGCGACAGCTTCGGCGCGGTCCTCATGGCCGAAGAGCTTGCCGAGGATCTTCAGGCTCGGCTCGGTATTGGCGAGGATCTGCTCGCGGAAGTCGATATAGACGATCTTCACGCCGATCTTGTTCAGCATGTCTTCGAGCTTCACCTCGTCGGCTGCCTTCTTGTTGCCGATCGGCAGAAGCAGGACATCCGGGTTCAGCTTGACGACGGTTTCGGTCTGCAGCGTGCCGT
This sequence comes from Neorhizobium populisoli, assembly GCF_019430945.1. Classification (GTDB taxonomy): domain Bacteria; phylum Pseudomonadota; class Alphaproteobacteria; order Rhizobiales; family Rhizobiaceae; genus Neorhizobium; species Neorhizobium populisoli. The sequence goes on from NZ_JAHYCB010000004.1 coordinate 510,158, forward strand.
CGGTCAGGTTGCCGAGATAGGGCAGTTCCTTGCCCTTCGGGAACTTGGCGACATAGGCGTTGAAGCCGTCCTTGTCGGTGGTCCAGAGATCGTTGCGCCAGCCGACGATCTTGGCGAACGGGTCTTCCTTCTCGATCGGCGCCACGCCGTAGAGCATCCGGCCTTCGCCCAGAATAACGCGCTCGACTGGCTTGTCGAACTTCACCTCGCGGCCTGCTACGTCCTTCACGGTGAAGGACTGTGCCAGTGCGGAAAAGGGTAAAAGGCTCGCAAGCACAACCGTTGATGTTGCAAGCATTTTCGCGAAATTCATCTGGAAACTCCCCCGATGTCTGATAATGTCCGCATGCATAAGAAATACGACTTTGGAATCAAGTTTTATGTTTTAGAGCTTTTCCAAGGTGATCAGGGCGTTCCGTAATGAATTCGATAGGCTCCAACTATTCCATCCGCGATGAGATCCGCGACTTCTGGTCAGAGAGGGCTGCGACGTTCGACGAAAGCGTCGGGCACGAAATCTTCTCGGAGGAAGAGCGCAAGGGATGGCAGCGGCTGATCCGCAAGCACCTGGGCGATGGCACCGGCCGGGCCGCTCTGGATCTTGCCTGCGGCACGGCGGTCATTTCGCATCTGATGAACGATGTCGGGTTCAAGGTCACCGGGCTGGACTGGTCAGACGCAATGTTGGCAAAGGCCCGCGCCAAGGCGAAAAAGCGCGGGACCGATATCCGTTTCGTCTCGGGTGATGCGGAGAATACTATGGAGCCGAAGGACAGCTACGATGCGATCACCAACCGGCATCTGGTCTGGACGCTGGTCGATCCGGCAGCGGCCTTTCGCGAATGGTATTCGGTGCTGAAACCCGGCGGCAAGGTGCTGATCGTCGATGGCAATATGGGCAAGGAGACCTGGGTGAAGGGCCTGCAGAAGCTCTGGACCAGGCTGACCGGCAAAGAGCCGGCGAGCCACATGAAACCGGAAATGATGGCGCGCCATCAGGCTATCCGCTCCCGGGTACATTTCTCGGACAAGATGCCGGCGGAAGCCATCGTCGAGCTTCTCCGTCAGGCAGGCTTCGAAAATATCGTCGTCGACCGGAAGCTTTCCGATATCCACTGGGCCCAGGCCCGCAAAATGCCTTTCCTGCGCGGTCTTGAACGCATGGTGCAGGATCGTTTTGCGATCTGTGCGACGAAGCCGGCGAAGTAATTCTTCGCCCGGCATCGCGGCTTCCATTCATGTCCCGGCCGGCCCTGCCTTGTTGCCTACGCAAGCCGGCATGAGCGGGGCGTATTCAGAAGAGGTGTCGGATCCATGATGGTTAGGCACCAAAGCTCTGCGCGGCCACAATGAAGGACTCAGCGGCTTGGTCAAAATCTGTCAGGCAGCGATAAGCTTCGATATGTGAATGGCGATAACGGGCTTATTCCGGTGTTAGCCCTCGGGCTTAGAACGGCTGGTATGCGGTTGAGGCATCAGCAATCAGGTTTGGCTCTGCGGAGTCTGATGGCAACAGGGCTCCCTGACCCCAGACGCGCTTCAATTCATCTAACCCAACGCTTGCGACATTTACGTCGATATCGGTGAGTGTGCCCGGTATTCGATAGGGGCATTTCTTCTTGGAGCAGTTCGTTGATGAGGAAAACTGCCAAAGGAAATAGTTGGACCAGCTGCCGATCGGAAAAACCTCTGAAACATCGGGCTTGTATCGCGCGTACCATATGGGCAGGCGTGATAGCAGTTCGTGTTCTTTGCGGGTGGCGGCGATATATCTGGCAACGCTGTGGTTCGTATAGAGAATGGGATAGCGGCCCGTGCGAAACTTGATGTGGCGAACGAAGATTTCGGCGTCATCCAGCGACATGAATTTTGCGTCGATATCCTCGAGATCCAGCACCATCAGATCACTGCTATCCGGTTCGGCATAGTCGATGAAATGGTTCGCTTGATCTATCGGGTTTCCGGGACGGGCAAGATGATAAGCGCCCCATAAGAGACCAGCTCCGCGAGCCACCAGTCGGCGCGTTTGGTAGAGTTCCTTGCTGACCGCGTATTTCCGCCACTTGGTCCTGCAGAGGGCGAAGGCATCGGAATCTTCCTTCGCTGAGCAGGCATAGGTTTCCGGCAGACCGTCGGAAGCCTTGTGAATGAAGCCTGCGATGCGCTTGTCGCTGAGAAGCTTCTGCCAGTCTATGGTGTTCAGCTCGTAGGCATCGACGATCAGCGGCAGGCCGGGATCGCGCCAGGGCTTGCTTTGCCCCGCCTGGCTGCTTTGAGCAATCAGGCAGCTCCAGACCAGAACTGCCAATATGCCAGCAATGTTTGCGAACCGCTTTTTCATCTCGAAAGCGTAAAAATTACTGGTTAATCAAAAATTAAACCGGCTCTACCGAGATACCATCTATGAAGGTTCATGGTCCGCTGGCAGACCAGAGTGGAAAATCCGCTTGCGGTCGGCCTGTGCGACCTTCCACGCTTTGGCTATTTCCCCTTCATAGAACGAATTGGCGCGCCTTTCTGGAGTGACTTTCGTTATCGTTCGATCGAGGGAGTGACGATCTCATGGATGCAATTTTTGGCGAGCCGATGACACTCGGCAAAGCTGCCGGGCCTGTGCTGGCCTGCGATACCGCGCTGTCCTTCTGGGGTGGGGTCGATCCCGCGACAGGCATCGTAATCGATACGCACCATCCACTTCATGGCAGTAGCCTGAAGGGCAGCGTGCTTGTCATACCGAGCAGCCGTGGTTCCTGTTCGGGCAGCGGCGTGCTTATGGAACTGATGTTGAACGGCCACGCGCCGGCAGCGCTCGTCTTTTTGGAGAATGAGGAAATCCTGACGCTGGGCGCGATTGTCGCAAAGCGGATTTTCGGTCTCTCCCTGCCGATCGTCAGGATCAACGCGGAGGACTATGGGCTCCTCGCCAAGTGCGAGTGCGCTTTTATTGAAGACGGAACGGTCTATTTGGCGAAGCCTGAAGGCATGATGCCGAAGCGCGAAAAAGCTTGTCCGGCTGATCTTGCGCTGACGGAACTGGACGAAGCGTTTCTCGCCGGTAGACATGGAAGAGCGGCACAGGCGGCCATGGAAATCATCGTCGAGGCTGCCGGGATCTATTCAGCCGGCCGTCTGCATGATGTCGGCCGGGCACATATCGACGGCTGCATCTATACGGGCGAGGCGGGCTTGCGTTTTGCCGAGACGCTGGTGGACTGGGGTGGATTGGTGAAGATACCGACAACGCTCAATGCTATCTCGGTGGACTACGATCGATGGAAGACACAGGGCGTCGCCCCGTCGCTTGGTACAGCCGCAAGCCGGCTTGCAGATGCCTATGTGGCAATGGGTGCGCGCCCAACCTTCACCTGCGCTCCCTATCTCCTCGACGACGCGCCCATGGAAGGCGAGCAGATCGTCTGGGCAGAATCCAATGCCGTGGTTTTCGCAAACAGCGTGTTGGGCGCCCGCACGATGAAATATCCAGATTATCTGGATATCTGTATTGCATTGACGGGTCGGGCACCCTGGGCCGGATGCCACCTCGATAAGGAGCGCGAGCCGCAGTTCGTGATCGAAGTCTCCACAGTTCCCGATGACGACGCATTTTACCCGCTTCTCGGCTACCATGCCGGTAAGCTTGCCGGAGCGCGGATACCTCTGATCGTCGGGCTCGAAAACGCGCCCATCACCCGCGATGATCTTAAAGCCTTCGGGGCGGCGTTCGCGACAACTTCCGCGGCGCCGATGTTTCACATTTCCGGCGTTACTCCGGAAGCACGCCATCCGGATAAGATAACCGCGCTCCGGCAGAAATTGCCGCAGGTGGCGATTGCCCGATCTGATCTGGCAGAAAGCTGGCAAGAGCTGAATGGCGTGCCGGCGTCACAACAGATCGGTCTGGTCGCGCTTGGAAACCCGCATTTTTCTGCGGAGGAAATCGCGGCATTTGCAGCTCTTTGCAAAGGCAAGATTCGGCATCCCAAAACGAATGTCATGATCACTTGCGGTCGCGATGTTTATCGCCGCGCCGTCGATGAGGGGTCGGTCGGCGCGCTCGAAGCCTTCGGCGTAACCTTCGTCACCGATACCTGCTGGTGCATGATCGGCGATCCGGTCATCCCGAGAGAGGTTTCGGTCACGCTGACCAATTCCGGCAAATACGCCCATTACGGTTCAGGCCTTTCCGGCCGGTCCATGAGATTTGGCAGCCTCGCCCAATGCGCCACGGCCTCGGAGGCGGGGGAGTATGACAGCCGTCTTCCTGAATGGCTTGCCGAATAGCCGCTGGTGCAGAGCTCAAAGAGAGCTTGATAAAGAGGTGCCTTCAGCGTCCTTCTATATTCAGCTCGTAGTCTGCCAATGCGTTCTGAACCGAAGCCTTCTTGGCATAACGCTTCAGGAGACGTGCCAAAGCGGCGTCGGTGCCGGTGCAAAGCCGGCGGAGCTCGCGGTCGATCTGCGCCTGACGGCCCGCATCGGGCGAGGCTTCGCCGCGGAAATGATCGCAATCGTTCCGCCGGCTTATGAAGGTTTCGACCTCTGCCGGAAGAGATGGACTCTTTGACGGGGCGCTTTCAGCCTGGGAAGAGGCCGGCAAGATTGTGAGCGCCAAGGCTGCAAACAAGCATGGCCGGAATAGTATTTGGGACATTACTCGATCTGCTCGTCCAGCTGCTTCGCTACGCCTTCATAAAGACGAGCTGAAGCCTGATTGCCCTGTTTGGCATATCGGGAGCTGACTTCTCGTGCCGCTTTGACCGCAGCCTCGAAGGCATCCATCCTGACTTGGAATTCAAGCTCGGCGTCGCCGATGTCGCCATTTTTGAAATGGCCGACGCGGTAACCCTCGTTGTCGATGACCCCGATCGTCGGAATGCCGGCGCGCATCTCGCCATAGAAAGCGGGGCCTGCCTGGTTGCCGTCGCGACGCCGGAGCATGCCGAAACCGGTTGCCTTATTGGCCGGGCATTCACCCACCCAATAGGTCGGACCGGCGGTCAGCGATACCGGCGAAACGAATTCGCACTGGGAGGTCGGGTCCTTCGACCACTTTTGGCCGCCCGCCTGAGCCTGGGTCTGGCCCTGTGCCTGAAATGCCATGAAGGATGCGATGGCCGCCAGCAAAGCAGGGCGCCCCATCATTCGCGCTCCAGATTCCAGAAACGAAAGTCGTTTTTGCAATTCTCAACCTCCCGTCGATCAGGCGCCGCGATGGGTGCCGCCAGCTTGCGCTCATTACGTTTAGCAGCGGCATGTAACAGACCGCTATCGATCCAGATCGCTGTCAGCTAGTTTGTAGTGCGCGCCTCGTCTTTTGCAATCGGTGAGGCGTGCTGCAACCCATTTCCGGGTGACGAGGTATGTACTGCTGCCCACCTCATTCCGGCTTCGAACGACGTCCGTCTTCAGATCGAGTTTGCGGGGGGCAAAAACCAGCGTGTCGTCCGGCGACGTATCAGGCACCGTGCCACCCCAGAAAATCAGCTTATTTGCCTCGCGCCAGTGGACCCAGGCATATCCGCCACTCGCCCGGTATGTGACGACGCAGAAGTGCTGCATGCCTTTTGGTCTGGGTTCGGTGGAGGCAATCAGGCGCTTCAGCGCGGGGATAGGGCTTCCAAATCGAGCATCGGATGCGGCCGATGCCGGAGCGTGAAAAGCAAGCGTCATCACCATCAGCAATGTCGGGAATGAAGTTCTGCCCCAGCTCATGTGTTCGGCGTCCGCCTTTTGCTACCCCTGATTATGGGCGATCACTCCCAGCAAATGCGGCGGGATCATGGCCATGACAGATAAGAGATTCGGAGGACGAGAATCGGTGCGGCTCTCCGGTATCAGGTGAGCGAAGAATACCTGTCCGCCTCTCGGCACATCTTGACCGGCGCTCATACGCGTGATGCAACCACAGGATAATCACGCAATTTGTATTGGGAGTTGGTTGTTTGATTAAGGGCGGATACGACGTCGCGGCAGACGGAAATGAATATCAACCGAGCCATACACGCCGTTTGACAGGCGAAGATAACAAATCGACCGGAGGGCTGGCGGATGCCGTCAGATCACGGATCGGCGTGATCGCCTGGGTCATCCTCATCCCAATCCTTCTTGCCGCACTGGGAGCATGGCAGTTCCAGCGAGCGACTGAAACTCTGAAAAGCACTTACCAATCCCGCAGTGAACTCGAGGCGATGCGGGCCGAGGTGCAAAAGATCATGGTCGAGAATCCGCAGGCACTGCTGACACTCGGGCGGGAGGACGGGACGACGGAAAGCGTTTCCGCACTTGTTGCGACCTCCCGGGTCGAAAAAGCTCTGTCGCAGGTCTCCGAAGAGATCGAGATATCGCAGATTCGCTACCCCTTGAGTTTTGGAACGATCGGTGGAGCAGCGCTTGCCTTTGTCAGCGGTGCCGGCGGCCTTCTGCTGTCATCCGTTGCCGCAAGGCGTGCCAGAAAATCGCAGCGGCAGCTGATCACGAGCTTTCGACGCCAACGGTTGGCGTTGCCGTTTGTGATCGCGGCGGTCGTCGTCGGGTTCGGCATTGCCAGCATGTCGGCGCTTCTGTTCGAAGCGGCCAGCATGTGGTTCTGGGCCGACTTCACCGCCGGAAGCGCAAAACTTTTCGGTCTTGCAATCGTTCTCGCAGCCTTCGCGGCCTATGGCGTATTCCTGGCTCTCCGCGGGCTGAAGGATGTCTTCGCGCTCTATACGCCGGATGTAATCGAAGTGTTCGGGCGGGTGGTCGATGAGGCCGCGGCTCCAGGCCTTTGGCGCCTGGTCCGGCTGATTGCGGAAAAGCAGCAATCGCTTCTGCCTGACACGATCATCATCGGCCTTACCCAGGGTTTCTTCGTCACCGAAAGCCAGGTCAGGCTGTCGCCGGGAGACGTGTTGCTGAAAGGACGGTCGCTATATCTGCCGGCGCCCTATCTGGACCTGCTCGATGCCCCGGAAATCGCGACGATCATCGGCCACGAACTGGCGCATTTTTCTGGAGAAGACACCCGATACAGCCAGGAATTCGCGCCGATCTATGCTGCTTTCGTCCGAGCTCTGGGCGCATTGGAGATCGGCGACCGACGTCACTTCGTCCTGTATCCGGCTATCCGGCTCGGTCTGCACATGATGCGCCACTTTGACGAGGCAGTGGCGCATTGGAGCCGGCTCAGGGAACTGGATGCGGACCGGCTCGGCAGCGCGGTTTCGACACGCAAGGCTGCCGCCTCGGCGCTCATTCGCGTCGGGATTATCGAGCCGGCGACGAGCCATGTTCTCGAGCACGCCTTCCTTGCCGCCCATGAACGAGAGCCCGGTGCTCGTACCGACCTTGTGGCCCAGGTTGTCAAGAGCGGCCGCGTCGAGGGGTGGACCGACCCGCTGCCGCAGCTGGAAGACCGGCAGTCGCACCCAACGGACAGCCATCCGCCGACATTCCAGCGCATTGCAGCGCTCGGTATCCCGATCGACGATGAATTGCTGCAGAGAGCGACCCGGCAACCAGAGCCGGATGCTGCCTCGCTGGCCGCCAGGTTGTTTTCGGATTGGGCCGGCCTTTGCGCGAGCCTTAGCGAGGACTTTCTCGAAAACGCGGGGGAGGCGCGTGCCCGTTACCGCCAGGATCTGGAGCATGCCGCGGCCGGCGCCACCGGCGAAATCGTCATCTACGATAATGTCGGCCCGATGATCTGGACGATGGGGATCGTCGCGGTCATCCTGGGAGGGTTCGGCATATTGATCTTTTTCTTCTCGGAACGTTTCGGCTTCACGTTCGATGAGACCGCGCGGCAGGTGGTCGGGGCGGTGGCGGCGGTCGCGGTCTTTGCCTGCGCCGCTTATTCCGTCTTCCTTTACCGGTCGGCTCGACGGCCCCTGATGGTGCTGACACCGGACGGCCTGGTGTCGTCGGTTCTGGACAAGCCCATCGCCTGGATCGAGGTCTCGGGTTACATGGTCTATGCGTCCAGCCGTTTTGCCCTGCGCCTCTGGCTCCATGAAGGCTCGGCGCTGCCGGGCAAGAGCTGGCAGGCCCTCTACACCCAGGTCGATCGCAAGAAACGGATCGTCACTCTCGGTGCGATGGGAATCCGTGGCATGAAGGCTGTAGAGTTCAGCGAACTGGTCGGCCGCTATCAGGAGGCGGCCTATGCTCGGCAGGAGCTAAAGTCCCAAGGTTTTGAAAAGGCCTAAACCTCGGCCGGAGCTTAAAGGCTGCGCGCAAAATGTCCGGGTAATGCCTCGACGACCTTTTCCTGCGGTGCGGCGGCGGCCTTGCGGATATCGTCGACATCTTCCGGTCTCAGACGCGTTCTCGGATCGTCGAAACGCACGTCGGGATCGGGCACGGCCGAAAGCAGCAGCCGGGTATAGGGATGGATCGGATTGTCGATCACCTCGCCGGTCGGTCCCCATTCGACGATCTGGCCGGAATACATGACCGCGATATCCTCCGCCACATAACGGGCGGTTGCGATATCGTGGGTGATGTAGAGGAGGCCGAGGTTCATCTCCTTCTTCATGTCGTTCAGGAGATTGAGAACGCCGAGGCGAACCGAGACATCGAGCATTGAGGTCGGCTCGTCGGCGACGATCACTTCCGGCTGCGCCGCCAGCGCCCGGGCGATGTTGACGCGCTGCCGCTGTCCGCCCGAAAGCTCATGCGGGTATTTCGGCGCAACGAGATCCGGGTCGAGTTTCACGCGCTCAAGGAGCTCGCGCACCGTCGCATCGATCTGGCTCCCGCGAATGTCGGGGCGGTGCAGTTTCAGCGGCCGCCGGAGATGGTGGGCGATCGTATGCGCCGGGTTCAGCGATGCGAACGGGTCCTGAAAGATCATCTGGACGGAACGGCGGTAACGGGCAATCTCATCCGCTTTTGCGCCTTCGACCGGGCGGCCCTTGTAGAGGATTTGGCCGGTGGTCGGCTGGTATTCGCGCATTGCCATGCGGGCACAGGTTGTTTTGCCGCTACCGGATTCACCGACCAGCGCCAGCGCACGGCCGGCATGCAGCGAAAAGGAGATGGCGCGGGCGGCATGAACGGTGGATGCGCCGTGACCGAAAGTCTTGGTGACGGCGTCGAGGGTGAGAATGGCATCGCTCATGACAGCACGCCTCCATGCAGCGAGGGGAAGGAGGCCCAGAGTTTCTTGGTATAGTCGTGCTGTGGCGCCTTGTAGATCGCTGCCGCCTCATTCTGCTCGACGAGCTTGCCGGCGAGCATGATGCCGATGCGGTCGCAAAACTGCACCATCAGCCCCAGATCATGGGTGATGAACAGCACCGAGAAGCCGAATTCCTTCCGCAGCTCGTTGATGCGCTGCAGGATTTCCCGCTGTACCACCACATCGAGCGCCGTCGTCGGTTCGTCCATGACCACAAGCTTGGGATTAAGCGCCATGCAGATGGCGATGACGATGCGCTGGCGCATGCCGCCGGAAAACTGGTGCGGATAGTTGCTCATTCGATCCGGCGGAATATCGACAAGCCGCAGCATCTCGGCGGCCCGCTCGCGCGCCTGTGCCCTGGTCATACCCTTGTGGGTGCGAAGGACGTCGTAGAACTGATCCTCGATACGCAGCACCGGGTTCAGCGAATTCATGGCGCTCTGGAAAACCATGGCGACTTCGCGCCAGCGGAAGTCGGCCAGCGCCTTCGGATCGAGATCCAGCACATCGCGGCCGGCCAGCAGGATCCGACTTCCCTTGCGGATCAGCGCCGGCGGTTTGTGAAGCCGGCTGATGGCGAAGGCGATGGTGCTCTTGCCGCAGCCGGATTCCCCGGCCAGGCCGAAGACCTCGCCAGGCGCGATATCGAAGGACACATCATCGACGGCGCGGAAATCCTTCTCCTCGCCGATATAGTCGATCGTGAGGTTTTTGACGGAGAGCAGTGGCTCACTCACAGGCGGCCCTCCCCGGAACGAACGAGAAGCGACCAGCGCTTCAGGTGATTGCCGGTGCGCAGGCGCGGATTGGCGATCTCGTCGACCGCAAAATTCAGGAGCGACATACCGATACCGAGGAAGGCGAGCGCAAAACAGGGTGTCAGGATATCCCACCAGGCACCGACCGAAAGGGCGGAGGCCTTCTGCGCATTGTAGAGCATGGTGCCCCAGGATACAGCGCGGGGATCGCCCAGGCCCAGGAATTCCAGTGTCGCTTCGGTGATGATGGCGAAGATGACGCTGCCGATGAAGTTGATGCCGACGATGGAAATCACGTTGGGGAAAATCTCGAACGTCATGATGCGCCATTGCGGTTCGCCCATCATCTCCGCCGATTTGACGAAATCCTTCTGCTTGACCGAGAGGGTTTCGGCGCGCGTCACGCGCGCACCCCAGGCCCATGAGGTAGCGCCGAGGATAAGGGCGATGACCAGCGGACTTGCCTGGCCGATGAAGGCTGCCAGAACCAGAAGCAGCGGCAGGTTCGGCACGACCAGCACCATATTGGTGAAGAAGCTGATGACTTCGTCCGTTTTGCCGCCGCGATAACCGGAGATGATGCCGAGCGCGGTGCCTACGGCGGTGATCAGCAGGCCGGCGCCGAAGCCGACGGCAAGCGACGTGCGAGCACCATAGATCAGCCGGGCAAAGACATCCTGGCCGATGCGCGTTGTGCCAAGAATATGGTCCATCGATGGTGGCTGGTGTGGCCGGCCGGTGCGGGCATTGGGATCGTATTGCGTCAGCAGAGGTGCTGCGATCGCCATGAGGATGATCAGTAAGATAATGACGAGGCCGATCAGCGCCTTGCGATTGCGGAGCAGGCTTTTCATCTCACGCTCCCTTCAATCGCGGATCGAGCAACACGTAACTGACGTCGACGATGAAATTGGCGACCAGCATTGTGGCGGTCATGATCAGAAGCTGTCCCTGGATGACGGGATAATCGCGGGCGAGGATCGCCTGATAGAGAATGTTGCCGAGGCCGGGGTAGTTATAAACGACCTCTGTCACCAGCGAGCCGCCGAGAATGGTGCCGATGGCGATGGCGAGGCTGGAAACGGTTGGCAGCAGTGCATTGCGGGCCGCATACCACAACATTACATGCCGGTCGGAAAGGCCTTTTGCCCGGGCCATGACGATATAGTCCTCGCCGAGCAGGTTGATCATGTTGTTGCGCATGGTCACCGTGAAGCCGCCGATCAGCACGGTGCAGAGCGTGATCATCGGCAGGATGCCGTGATAGATGATGCTGCCGATATATTGGAAGCTGAAAGCCGGATCGAGCGAGGGATCGGCGGCATAGCCGTTCGGGAACCAGCCCAGCGTGAAGCCGAAGATGAAAAGTACGATCAGCGAGGTGACGACGGCCGGTACCGATGTCGCGAAGATCGCGCCGACCGAAACGATGACGTCGAACCGGCTGCCGCGCCGCCAGGCTGCTACGATGCCGAGGAAAGTGCCGAGCGCGAAGCTGATGATCGTTGCGGTCCCCATCAGGCCGACGGTCCAGACGAGCGCATGGCCGAGAACCGAGGTGACCGGCAGCGGGAAATATTTGATCGAACGGCCGAGATCGCCGGTGAAGATGCTGCCGAGATAGGTGAGGTATTGCTGCCAGAGCGGCCCGTCGACAAAGCCGAAGGTGAGCTTCAGCGCAGCCAGGCTTTCCGGCGGCAGTTCGGCACCTGCGCTTGAAAACATCAGGCGCACGGGATCGCCCGGCATTAGCCGGGGCAGGAAGAAGTTGATCGTCGCTGCCGCGATGAAGGCTGCCATGTAGAAGACGAGGCGGCGAAGCAGAAAGGCCATGAGGGGCTCCGTGGGGCTCCGTCAGAACGGGAGCGGCGCTTGTCGCACCGCTCCTGCGGATTTCGATCGCTTACTTGACCGGCTCAAGCGCCAGCAGGTTCAAGAGGCGTGCCGGGTTGGTACGCGAGATCGACGGATTGACGAAGGGGTTTTCCTTTGTCGACCAGCCGGTAAAGCGCTTGGTGTTATACTGGTACCAGTTCGGATTGTTGAACACCGGGATCATCGGCATGTTTTCGGCGACGATCCGCTGCGCCTTGTTCATCGCTTCCTTCTGCTTGTCGAGAGCGGCGGTATGGGTGAACTCGGTCACCAGGTTTTCCACCTCCGGGCTGAACCAGCGCTGAGCCGTGAAGCGCGTCTTGCCCTTGTCCGAAGCGCTGAAGGCGCGCTTGTAGGGATAATAGGGCGAAGCCGAAGCAGGCAGGCTGTTGATCGCGCCGTCGAACTTGCCGTCGATGAGATTGGAGGTCCAGACAGCCTCTTCCGGCGTCTCGATCTTCGCATCGATACCGACGGCCTGCATGCCTTCGATGGCGATGTTGACCGTGTCGATCCAGTCTGTCCAGGAATTGGGAACGATGATCGAGAAGGCGATCTTCGAACCGTCCGGATTGTCACGGAAACCGTCGCCGTCCTTGTCCTTGTAGCCGGCCTCGTCGAGGAGAGCCTTGGCTGCGTCGGCGTTATAGGTGGCGTATTTGCCGAAGTCGGACTTGATGGACGGGTCCGCCCAGCTCTTGTAGAGCTCGCCCATCAAGCCCGGATCTTCGTTCAGTGTCGGATAACCGTAACCCGCGATATCGATCATCGTCTTGCGGTCGAGCGCCATGGAGACCGCGCGACGGAATTTCACGTCGTTGAAGGCCTTCTTGTTGTTCGCATTCGAGGTCTCGAGGTTGAACAGGAAGGCGACCATGCTGCTCGGCGAATACCAGTAGTGATAATGCGCCGGGTCCTTCGAGACATAGACATTGTCGATATCCGGAATGAAGGAAACGCCCCAGTCGAGCGTGCCGCTGGCCGTTGCCGTCAGGATCTGGTTGTTGTCGGCAAGCTGCGGGAAGCGCATGCAGTCGATCTTCAGATGCGCGGCATCCCAATAGTTCGGGTTGCGGCACTGGTCATAGGTCTGGCCGGTGAAGCGCGGCACTTCGGTCATCGGGCCGCTGCCGACCGGCTTTTCGTTGGCGAAGGTGACCGGGTCTGCGACGTCCTTCCAGACATGCTGCGGCACGATCGGCAGCTGCGAAAGCTGTTCGGCGGCAAGCGAGCTCGGATTGGCGAGCGTGAAGCGGACCGTCTGGCCATCGACGGCCTGAACGTCGGTGATGAAGGTCCAGATGCTGACGAAATCGAGCGCCGGGAACTTCTTCAGGTAGTCATAGGTGAACTTGACGTCGGCCGAGGTCAGGGGCTGGCCGTCCGACCATTTCAGGTTCGGGCGCAGCTTGAAATCGATGCTCTTCAGGTCTTCGGAAAGCTTGAAACTTTCAGCAAGCCGGTAGACAGGCTTGTTGCTGTCGAAGCGGTTGAAGATCACCAGCGGCTCGTAAATGAAGTCGAGCGTCGACTGGCGCGAGGACGTCTGGTTGAACGGGTTGAAGTTGCGCACCCAGGTGGTTGCCGGCTCGATATTGGCAGTCAAAATGGTTTGCGCCATGGCGGAGCCGGAAACCAGCGACAGGGCTGTTGCGGCGGCGAATATATATTTTTTCATTTTATTCCCCTTTTGGTTGCTTCGCGATACGTGCGGGTCAGGCGGCCAGCACGGTCTTGAACATGTCTTCGACTTCCGCGTGCGCGGCGCGGATATCGATCTTGAGATTGCCGAGGCGGGCCTTGCCGGCCGCGATGCGGGCGAGAGCCGTGTCAGTCAGTGGACGGGCAGCCTTGGCGGCGGCTTCGCTTTCCGGAATGTCGCCATGGCTGTGAAGCGCGATGTCGAAGCCGGCATCGAGCACTTGGGCAACACGCTCGGGCAGGGTGCCACGCAGCGATTCCATGAAGATGCAGTCGGATATCAGCACACCGTCGTAACCCATGTCCTTGCGGATCACGTCATGCATGACAGGCGAAATGGAAGCCGGCAGCTCGTTGTCGTAAGCCGAATAGACCACATGCGCGACCATCGCCCAGGGCGTATCCTTCAATGCAACAAACGGCTTGAAGTCGGTTGCCTCGAGCGTTTCACGCGATGCATCGACGATCGGACGCTCCTTGTGTGAATCGAGCGTTGCGCGGCCGTGGCCAGGGATATGCTTCATGACCGGCATGTTGCCGGTTTCCAAAAGGCCGTCCACGACTTCGCGGCCGAGCGCGGCAATGAAATCCGGATCCGGACCGAACGAACGCGCCCCGATAACGGCACTCGTCGTCGGAAAGACGAGGTCGAGCACCGGCGAGCAGCCGCTGGAGAGGCCAAGTTCGGTCATCATCGTGCCCATAGCCTGGGAGGACAGGCGCAAGGCACGCTTGCCAAGTTCGAAATCACGCCCGGCAAGCTCTGCAAACGCGCCGAAGCTACGGAAGAGCGGCCAAGGGCCGGCGTCGAGATGCTGAACGCGACCGCCTTCCTGGTCGGTAAAGACGGGCGCATCGTCCCGGCCGACCGCTTCGCGGAAGCGCTCGATCAGTGCGCGCACTTGATCCGGGTTCTTGAGATTACGGCGGCCGACGAAAATGCCGAGCGGATTGGTTTCGCGAAACAGCGCGAATTCGTCGTCCGAAAGCGTGGGATTCGGCATGCCGACGAAAAGGGCGAGAGGGGTCTTGGACACTCTGTATGCTCCGGTCTTGAAAATCAGGTTTTCGGCGCGCTTCTGAGCATGCCTTCGTAAATACCCTTGTCAGGTGCTGGGATCGGCACTGCGCCGGCGGTCTTGGCATAGAAATCGACGGGGCCCGCGTCCCCGATGAAGGCATAGGCGTGGCCGAGCGTTTTCATGGTCCGCAGGCAGGCGGAAAAGAGAGCCAGCCCGATCCCCTTTCCACGTGCCTCGGGCGCAACGCCGGTCGGGCCAAAGAAGCCGCGGGCCGTCGTGTCGTAGCAGGCAAAGCCAAGGAGTTTTCCTTCTTCGACAGCGATCAGGCAGGCATTCGGTTGGCGCGAAAAAGCAACTATGACTTCGCTTGCCCAGTTTTCGCTGAAATGTTCCCGTACCCAGGAGACAACGACATGCATTTCCGGCGATATCGCCGGGCGAATCCTGATAGCGGTTTCCGACGCTCTGGATTCCAGTTCGTCGAGCTTGCCAGAATACAAACTCACCAGCAGGTCGGGCACCTGTCTTCCTCCCATAATTCCGTAATTGCGGAATATATCCCCTTTTAATGACATAGACTTCATCTTTTCAAATGAACTTGTCAACAGAGAACGTGGTGCGGGCCGTCCTGACCCGCATCCGGTTGAAGGATGGAAGTTTGTATTTTGATGCTCAATCTGAGCTAAGCGGCGTATCGCCGGTTTGCGCGATGTCGCTGATTTATCGTGGACATTCGGCTGCCGTCGATTGCGGAGCCGAATCGAAGGAGCTGCGTCGAGAATAGGCTACATGGATCGACCGAGCCGTTGTCGGCGTCGATCAATCGACCTGGCGTTCCCAATACCACGCGACATATCGGTTCTTCTTGTCATGCCCGCGGCTTTTCAGGAAGGAGCGGACGGAGCGCACGTCTTCCTTTTCGCAGGCGAACCATACGAAAGTGTCGTCGGCCATTGAGGCGATTGCTCTTTTCGTTTCCTCAACAAGGATGTCCCTGGCGCCAGCCGGATAGGATCGGCGATGGAGCCAGCGGATATCGAGCGATCCGGCCGATGGCAGTGGCTGCTCTTCCTGTTCGTTCTCAATCTCGATGATCGCCTGTATCCGGGTCCCCTCAGGCGCTTCGGCTGCGATGCGGGCGATTGCCGGAAGAGCGCTTTCGTCCCCGGCCAGCAGCATGGACCGCGCTGCGGGCAGAGCACCTCCACCCGGCCCAAGCAGGGCAACTTTCTCGCCCGGCTGCGCATCCCGTGCAAAATCCGCTCCCGGCGTTACGACGCCCGGTGCGGGGTGCTGCAGAAAGTCGATCCACAATTCGCGGCGCTCGATATCGACTGCCCGGATTGTATAGACTCGGACGAGGAGTTCATCCTCGCCATCGGGCCATGCGACGCGGCCATCGTCCCGCAACCCCGGCCAGACCGGCTTCCTGCCCTTCGGCGGAACCAGCAGGCGGATATGCATGTCACCGCCGATGAACGGCGATACGTCGGCACAGGCGAACTTGACCCGCCGCATATTCGGCGTCACATCCTCGATGGAAACGACCGCCACGTGATGAATGTTGTCGAGGCCCGTTCGTGTTTCGGGTTCCGCCCAGGTCAGTTCCAGCGGGTCATCGCCGGCAAAATAGAACAGGTGTTCGGCGATGCTCGTGCGGCTCATCTGGAGTGCCTGTTCGGACGGGCAGCTTAGTTCGATAACCAGCTTGCGTTCGCGAATGCGAATGGTCGCGGAGCCGAGCTTGCTGGTCAGCAGCGCTTCTTCCTCCGTGCGGCTGACATCCGCATGTTCGATGAAATGCTCGCAGATTTCCGTCAGCATGCCGCCGGCATCCTTTGGCAGCGCAATACCCGAAAGTTTGAATTCCTGAACCGCGTTCATGGCTGGTCCTCCTTGACGTCTTGCCCGGTTGCCATGCGATGGCGGCCGATCGGCAACATGATCGGCCGGCCGGATGTGGGATCGATGATGATGCGGCTTTCAAGGCCGAAAACGTGCCGGACGGTCGCTTCCGTCAGCACGTCTTCAGGCCTGCCGGAAACATGGATGCGGCCTTCCGTCATGGTGACGAGATGGTCGGCGTAACGCGCCGCGAGATTGAGATCGTGGAGAACCATGACGACGGTCGTGCCACGCGAATGGTTGAGATCGGTCAGAAGGTCCAGAACCTCGACCTGGTGGCTGATGTCGAGAAATGTCGTCGGCTCGTCGAGCAGCAGCACTTCCGTTTCCTGCGCTAGCGCCATGGCGATCCAGATGCGCTGGCGCTGGCCGCCGGACAGTTCGTCCACGGGCCTGTCGGCAAGCTCCACCGTCTTCGTCGCCGTCAGCGCAACATCCACGGCCTCGTCATCCTTCCGGGTCCAGCGGGAGAAAAGGTTCTGATGCGGGTGCCGCCCGCGGCTGACGAGATCGGCAACCGTGATGCCTTCCGGTGCGATCGGCGATTGGGGGAGCAGGCCGAGCGTGCGCGCCAGTTCGCGCGGCGGCGTCTTGTGGATCGACTTGCCGTCCAGCAGGACCTGCCCGCGATGCGGCGTAAGCAGCCGGGACATGGTGCGCAGAAGCGTCGATTTTCCGCAGGCATTGGCACCGACAATCACGGTGATCTTGCCGGGCGGGATCGCCAGATCGAGGTCATTCAGGATTTCGGTTTCGCCGTATCCGGCCGAAAGCCCGCTGGCGGTGAGAGTATGGACGGTCATAGCGAGCCTCCGGTCCGGTTGACGCGCACGATCAGGTAAATCAGGTAGGGGGCGCCCAGCGCGCCGGTCACGACGCCGACAGGATATCGCCCAGGCAGGAGAAATTGTCCGGCATAGTCGCCGGCGAGCACGAGCAATGCACCGATCAGCGCCGACGGGATCAGCAGCGACCTATTGTTGCCGACGATGCGCGCGGCGATCGGTCCGGAGAGAAACGCGACGAACGCGATCGGCCCCGTTATCGCCGTCGCCGATGCGATGATGCCGACTGCGCCGATGATGATCATGATGCGGGTTGCGTTGACCCTCACGCCGAGAGCCGCCGCAGTATCGTCGCCAAGTCGCAGTGCCTCCAGATCCCGCGAACGACTGAGAAGCAATCCACCGAAGACGACGAGCGCGAGGACAAGCGGCAATGCCTGCCCGATCTGCGCACCGTTGACACTGCCGGTCAGCCAGCGCATCGCCTCCTGCAGGCTCCAGGCCGGCGCCTGCGAGAGGATATAGGCGATGACGCTTTCCAGCATGGCCGAGACACCGATCCCGACGAGGATGAGCCGGGTGCCCGCTACGCCGTTGCGAGACGACAGGCCGTAAACCAGAAGTGCGACGCCAAGGCCCGCAACGACTGCGAAAACGGAAACCATCGGCCCTTTCATGCCCAGCAATATGATGGCGAAAACCGCCGCAGCGCTGGCACCGGAGCTGATGCCTATGATGTCTGGGCTGGCGAGCGGATTTCGAAGCATGATCTGAAATGCGACGCCGCCCAGCCCGAAGCTCAGGCCGGCAAGAACGGCAAGCACTGCGCGCGGCAATCGGAGTTGCCCGACGGTGAAAGTCGCACCCGGTACGTTCTCGCCCAGCAGGACTCGGAGGACATCGCCCGGCGGTGTAATGGATTGCCCGACCGACAGGGTCAGCGCAAAGATTGCCAGGACCAAGACAAGCATCAGACCGACCAAACGGAAGTGTCTGCGCCCGCGGCGCTGGCGGCCTTCGATAATGGCATTGAGCGTAAGCGAGGTCATCGTCATAGCTCACGTACCCGTTGACGCCGGACGATCCAGATGAAGAACGGTGCGCCGATTAATGCGGTGACGATGCCGACATCCAGCTCGGCCGGCCGGGCGACGATGCGTCCGACGACATCGGCGGCCAGCAGCAGGCATGCGCCACCGATCATCGAGAAAGGCAGCAGCCAGCGATGATCGACGCCGACCAGCAGACGGCAGAGGTGCGGCACGACGAGGCCCAGAAAACCAATCGGGCCGCAAATAGCCGTCGTCGCTCCGCACAACAGGATCGCGCCGAGTGCGGCGGCCGCACGGGCGACCGCAACCCGCTCACCAAGTCCGGCCGCTAGCTCGTCACCGAGCGCCAGTGAATTCAGCTTGCGTGCCGACAGGAGACTGATGGCAAACCCCACGGCGAGAAATGGCAGAACCGGCAATATGCGATCGAAGGTCGCGCCGCCGACGCCCCCGATCTGCCACGAGCGGATGCCACCTGCGATATCGGCTCGTGGCAGAACGACGGCAATCACCATGGAGGAAAACGCGACCGAGGTCGCGGCGCCGGCAAGAGCAAGCTTCAGGGGCGTTGCACCGCCGCGCCCCAGCGAACCGATCGTATAGACGAAAACTGCGGAACAACCCGCGCCCAGCACTGCCGTCCAGATATAAGCGTCGGCCGATGCGATATCGAACCATGCAACGCCAACGACGACGGCAAGCGAAGCGCCCATGTTGACACCGAGAATGCCGGGGTCGGCGAGAGGATTGCGCGTCACGCCCTGCATGACCGCCCCGGCGAGCCCAAGAGCTGCGCCCGCCATCAGTGCCAATGCAGTTCGCGGAATGCGAACCGCGACGGCCGCTTGGCCGATATCGTCGACCTTTCCCGAAAGTGCCGCAAAAATGTCGGTCCAGGCCACTTCCCGCGTGCCGACCGTCACGGACAGCATTAACAGCAAGGCGAGAATCGCGACGAGCCCGACCAACCAGAGGCTTTTCGTCCTATGCGACCGGGCGACTATGGATCGCGGAAGGTCTGGTCTTCTCGACAGTCTCATTTCGATTTTCTGGCCGCCTCGGCAAGCAATGCGACATAGTCCTTCAGGACCCAGGAAATCGACAGGGGGGTCGGATTGGCCGCCGTGCCAACGCTATTTCCGCCCAGAATGACGAGCGCGCCTTTTTCGATTGCCGGCATTTTCGACATCAGCAGGTTTGCCGTCACAGCAGAGACCAGTTTCATGTTGCCGTAAGCAACGACGAGATCCACGTCATCGAACATATCGATGCGTTCGGCGCTGACGGAACCGGAAAACTTGCCCGGCTGTGATACGTCGACCACGCTCTTGGGGCTCTCCAGCCCGAGATCCTTGAAGAATTTTACGCGGGTGTCGTTGGTCGTGTAGAAATTGATCGTGCTGAGGTCGAGTGGGTTGAGATGGGTGACGAACATCGCCTTTCTGCCGCGGATTTCCGGATGCGTCGATACGGTTTCGGCAATCTCGGCCTCGATCTTCCTGATCAAGGCTTCACCTTCCGCGGCCATTCCCATGCCAGCGCTGTTCAGGCGGATCATTTCACGCCAGTCCGTCGACCACACCGCTTCCGGATAGGCGACCACAGGGGCAATCTGGCTCAGCGTATCGTAGTCGGCCTGGCTGAGGCCGGAATAGGAGGCGAGGATCACATCGGGTCGCGTGGCGGCCACCGCCTCGAAATCGATCCCGTCGCCCTCGTCGAAAAGAACCGGCTTGTTGGCATGCAATTCCTTGAGCCTCTGGGCCACCCAAGGCAGCAATCCATCACCGTCGTCGTCGCCGAAATTGGCTTTTGCAAAACCGACCGGGACCACGCCGAGCGCCAGGGGCACCTCATGGTTTGCCCAGGCAACCGTCGCGATGCGTTCCGGTTTCTTGGCAATGACGGTCGTTCCCAGCGCGTGCTTGATGGTGATCGGATATGTCGTGCCTTCCACAGCTAAGGCATTGCCGGCGGACACGGCAATCCACATGCACAAGACCGCGGCCTTCGAGACCGCAAACATCAACCGCCACATTGAGCAAACTCCGCCTAACGTTTAAGTGGACTTCCACTTTCAGGTTAATGCCGTCGCGTCAACGCCAATGCAGATACCAGTGAGCAGGAATGCTGAGATTCCCATGGGATCCTACAAAACGTCGAAAATCTACAATACTGGACAATCTTGCTCAAGTTAATAGCTATCACGGGGCACAGACCGTCCGGGCGACAGGAGAGGGGATTTCCATGCGTCACGGATGCTCGAAAGACATTCGGCATGTTCCCCGCAATCGGTCTGACTCTCGGCAACCTCCCGATCGTGAGCAGGCAAGGGTGAAATTGGATTCTGGATCGAGAACATGAATATGGAAATAGCAGGCAATCGCGTATCAAGGACCCGTATCCGCTATCGGAATGCGGTCCTTCTAGGTTGTACGGCGCTGGTCGCGCTTTCGCCGGCTGTCTCGTTCGGCCAGGACGCCAGCGGTTCGAGCTCGGCCACCACACTGACGCCGATCGTGCTGGAAGGCAGTGGCTCCGCCGGCACGCTCGATACGAGCAACGATTCGAAGTCGGTCGTCGCCACGCAGACCACGGGCGTCGGCAAGATGCCGACGGATATCCTGACCGCGCCGGCCTCCGTGTCTGTGGTCACCTCCAAGGAAATCACAGAGCGTGGTGCAAACAGCATCGAACAGGTCGTGCAGTATACTGCCGGCGTAATTACCGACTATTACGGTTCGGATGACCGCTTCGATTACTTCAAGATCCGGGGTTTCTCTCCCTTTACCTATCGTGACGGAATGGCCATCGGCAGAAGCTGGGGTGGCCTTCTGGAGGAGCCCTATACCTACGAGCGCGTCGAGATACTGAAGGGCGCCAATTCCACGGGCTTCGGCGTTTCCGATCCGGGTGGTTCGGTGAATTATGTGACGAAGCTGCCGAAGAGCGAGCGTTTCGGCGAAGTCTATGGAACCGGCGGTTCGTTCGCGCACAAGGAAGCGGGTTTCGACTTCGGCGACAACATCACCGAGGACGATACGCTGTCCTATCGCCTGACCGGCAAGTTCCAGCGGTCGGACGCCGAATACGACTATTCGCAGAATGACGAAAACTTCATCATGGGTGGGATCACCTGGCGCCCCACCGATACGACCAGCCTTTCCTTCGTCTTCGATCACCTCGATCGCGACGGTACGCCCAGCAGCGGTGGCCACCCGCGCTTCACGGATTTCGATCGGGACAAGTTCTTCGGTGAGCCGAGCTACAACTACAACACGGCGAACCGGAATACCTACAGTGTCATTTTCGATCATGACTTCGGTGACGGCCTGACATTCAACTCAAGCGCCCGTTACAGCAAGACCGATACCGGCTTCGGTTACGCCTATATCTGGGATGCGCTGGGGGCGAGCGACCCGGCGGACACGATGCTCGACCGTTCGTTCTTCGGTAGCGACAAGTCCAGCGAACAGTTCATCGTAGACGCGCATCTGCTCTATGAGACGAATTTCAACGATGTCGAAAGCCGCACGCTTTTCGGCGTCGAGTACAACAAGCTCGATTCCAATAACGCCACGGTCTACGCTGCGGCACCGGCTATCGACTGGCAGAATCCGATTTATTCCGGTGGACCGGGAGCACTCGCGCCTTACGATACTGCGGAAAGCAATCAGAAGACCCACGCCATCTATTTCCAGGAAGATCTGACCTTCTTCGACAGGCTGACTGTTAGTATCGGCCTGCGCAACGACTGGTTCGATCTCAAGGAAGTCGGCAATAACCTGTTTACCGGGCCGTATAGCGGCGAATCTGATATCAGCAAGTTCAGCAAGCGCTTGGGCCTGAGCTACAAGATCACCGATGAATTTGCGGCCTACGCCAGCTATGCCGAGTCCGTCGCGCCGCCAAGCGCTGGGGTCGAACCGACAATCGGTACGCAATATGAAATGGGCGTCAAATATCGGCCCGATGCCTTCCCCGCTCTGTTCACAGCGTCGGTTTATGACCTGACGATGGAAAACATCACGACCTACGAGGCCCCCACCTATCTGCCGGCAACGATCGACAAGGTTCGCCATCGCGGCATCGATCTCGAAGCAAAAGTCGAGGTTACGAGCAATATCAGCGTGATTGCCGCCTATGCCTATATCGATTCGAAGATCGACGAGCCGGGCAATATTAGCGGTTACAATGGCAAGGCTTTCGCCCAGGTGCCGGAGCATATGGCGTCCGTATGGGGCACCTATACGCTGGAAGGCGATGGGAAACTGGGCGACATGACTTTTGGGCTTGGCGCTCGTTATGTCGGGTCCTACTATTTCGACAACGCCAATACCCGCAAATCGGATGGGGCCATCGTCTTCGATGCGGCCTTCACCTACAAGGTGTTCGAAAACACCACGCTTCAGGTCAACGCCACCAATCTGTTCGACGAGAAGCATATCGCCAACGATGACGGCGGGGCATATTACTACAACCCCGGCCGGACGATCATGGCAACGCTCCGCCAGACCTGGTAACGCAATCGTCCCGCCCGCGCTCTGCCGGGCGGGACATCATTCGATCAGCGTCCCTGCTGCATCCGCCGCCAGGCAGCCGGTGTCTCGCCTGCGACCTGCCGAAACACCTTGGTGAAATGCGCCTGATCGGAAAAACCGAGCTGCGCGGCAATACCCGCAACAGCCAGGTCGCTTTCCAAAAGCAGCTTCTTGGCAGAATCGACACGTTTGGCCTGCTGCCATTGCAGCGGCGTCTTGCCGGTGGTCTGTTTGAAAACGTTGGCAAACCAGCTCTCCGAAAGGCCTACGGCCGCCGCCATGTCGGCCACCGACATGCGGTAATCTCCAACGGCATCGACACGTGATGTGAGCTTGTTCATCTGGGCTTGAGTGAGCCGGCCGGTCGTCTTTTCGTCATCCTCAGGTATGTCAAGCAGGCCGGCGAAAATGCTGCCAGCCAGGCTTTCCGCATAAATGGCGTGTTTCGAAGGGCTGGATATTTCGTCGACCAGCAGACCGGCAAGCGTCTGAACGGCCGATATATCCTGGATCTCCACCGGTCGGCGTAATGCCGCCTGCGCGGACGAGGTGCCCAGCGATGGGGAGAGGAACTTTAAAAGTCGGTCTTTGTGAATGTGCAGATTGAGATGCGAAAAGCGGTGCAGCGACCTGCTGCTGGTCCACATGGGAACACCGGCCGGAACATAGATTGCCCGTGCCATTGGCCGTGAGTTTTTCGAAAGATCGTGTTCCCGGTTCGATATGCTGACCTTTGAGGACACGTCGTTGAAAAAGACCATCACGCGCGGATCGTCGGCGAGATAATATCCGTTGGCACCCGCCTCGCTCTCGGCTTCCCAGAATACGCTTACGAGCCCATCGAGCTGGCGCCATTTGACGGGAGCGACAACCCGAATGCCTTCGGTATGCCACGTCATTGAATGCCAAAAAGCCAACTGAGGATTCCGTTCGTTTTCCGCGGGTTTTGGCACCGAAGCGCTTTGGCCCTCACATGCCATTTTCGGCGGATAAAAAAAATGACTATTTTATTCATATTTTTCTGCCTGGCAAGATGGCTTTATAAATGTGCACCAGAGCAGCGCCAAGGCCGTCACTTACACCCGGTCATGAACCGTATAAGGATCGTATAAGGATGTGCAGCCGCACTGATTAGATCGCCACCTGTTCTCCAAGTTCGACGACCCGGTTCGGCGGTAATTTGAAATAGGCCGAGGGATCGATGCCGAAATCGGCGAGCGCGATATAGAGGTTTTCCTGCCATCGCGGCAGGCCCGTGTTCGGGGTGGCGATGAGATTGCGGCGGCCCAGATAGAACGAGGTCTGCATGATCTCGAACTTGAAGCCCTTCTTCTTGCAGACCGTCAGCGCCTTTGTGACGTTCGGCTCGTCCATGAAGCCGAAAGTGATATCCAGCCTGATGAAATGTTTCGACAGCCGCGTCATCTCCACCCGATCATGGACCGGCACATAGGGCTTGTCCTGCGTCCAGATGGTCAGAATGACGTTCTGTTCGTGAAGAACGTGGTTGTGCTTGAGGTTGTGAAGCAAAACGCCCGGCGTCTTGTCGGGTACGCTGGTCAGAAAGACGGCGGTTCCCGTTACCAGGACCGGGGCAGACTTCGATTCCCGCTCGATCGAGTTCTCCAGAGACTTGATGAAGGTCTCGAGTGGAATTTCGTTCTTGGCGATCTTTTCCTTGAGATATTTCGAGCCCTTCGTCCATGTCCACATGACGAGCATGATGACGATGGCAAGCGTAACCGGCACCCAGCCGCCATCGTGAACCTTGATGAGGTTCGCAACAAGGAAGATCGCCTCGATGGCGAAGAGCGGGGCGAGAAGGGCGGCGGCAATGAAGGCCGAATATCCCCAGACAGAACGAAGGAACTGGAACGCCATCAGCGTCGTGACAACCATCGCGCCGGTGACGGAGATACCATAGGCAGTCGCAAGCGATTCCGAATCGCCGAAGGAGAAGATCAGCACGATGACGCCGATGAACAGGATCATGTTCACCGCCGGCACATAGATCTGCCCGGTATTGGTCTCGGACGTGAAGCGGATCATCAGGCGCGGCAGGAAACCGAGATGCACGGCCTGCCGGGCGAGAGAAAATGCACCGGTAATGACGGCCTGGCTGGCAATGATCGTCGCCATGGTGGCGAGGATCACCATCGGCAGCAGCGCCCAATCCGGATAGAGCAGGTAGAACGGGTTTTCGATTGCCGCTGGGTTGCTCAGGACAAGCGCGCCCTGGCCGAGATAATTTAGGCCGAGCGCCGGGAAAACCAGGATGAACCAGGCCGTGCTGATGGGTTTTCGACCGAAATGCCCAAGGTCGGCGTAAAGAGCTTCCGCTCCCGTCACCGTCAGGAAGACCGCACCGAGAACGATGAGGCCGGCCCAGCCGGCATGGGTTATGAACCACAGCGCGTTGATCGGATTGAGCGCCTCGAGGATCGTCCAGTCGTCGCCGATATGGATCAGGCCGCCCCAGGCCATGGCAAGAAACCAGACGACCGTGATGGGCCCAAAGAATTTCGCAACCGCCTCGGTCCCCTTGGACTGTACCATGAACAGGCCGACCATGATCGCGGCCGACAGCGGCAGCACGTAGCCCGAGAAGGCCGGGGTCACCAGCTTCATGCCTTCGAGCGCCGACATGACCGACAGAGCCGGCGTGATCATGGCGTCGCCGATGAACAGCGCGGAGCCGATAAGTCCGGCGAAGAACAGGACCGGCATGTAGCTGCCGGTCTTCTTCATCAGGAGTGCCAGCAGGGACAGGGTGCCGCCTTCGCCATCATTGTCGGCCCGCAGCAGGAAGAGCACGTATTTGAAGGTGACGATGATCGTCAGCGTCCAGATCATCAGCGAGATGAGTCCGATGACCTGAACGTGCTGCACGCCGTTTGCCGTGAACGGGCGGAGTGCTTCGCGGAATGCATAAAGCGGGCTGGTGCCGATATCACCGTAGACCACACCGATCGAGCCAAGCAGCAGGACGAGGAACTTGCGCGTCTCCGACTGGGTATCCGGAGCTGCGGCGTGCGATGTAGTCATTGGGTCTCCAGGCGCTCGGCCTATGAAATCGATGCCGCCCTATATGATGCATCACGATAGCGTAGGCAAATGACGTCCATCAAAACGTGATCCGAAATTGGTCGAATATCACCGGAAATTTTAAGCGACACGGCAAAGCGTCCGGATCACTTCAAACCGAAAACAGGCCTTGAAGCACAGAGGTCGCAATTGCGAGAAGATGAAGAATCGTGTCTGGGCATATGGGCAAAGACGGGTTGTTGCAGCTAGCCCTGAGATAGGCTGCGGCGCCGCCAGGCTTGCGAGTAGTCGATAGAGAAAGCGAGATTTCCATGAGCCGATCCCGGGTAATTCTCCTCGATCTCGATGGAACGCTGGTCGATTCCGAGCCTGGTATCCTGTCGAGCTGCCGTGCAGCCCTGCGCGCACTCGGCCACGATACCGACCCGGAAATGAATATCGCTTCCATCATCGGACCGCCAATCGAGGACGTCATGCGTTATCTGCTGCAGCAGTTTGGCGATGATCGTGTGGCGGCGGGGGTGGAAGCCTACCGGGCGGACTATGGGGTGAGGGGCCTGCTGCTCAGCGAGCTTTACGACGGCATAACCGATGCGCTTGCAACATTACACGGCGCTGGCGCGGCGCTCTATCTGGCAACGTCGAAGCGCGCCGCCTTCGCCCGGAAAATTCTCGACAACAAGGAGCTTACCGGGCTTTTTGCAGGTATTTACGGTTCGGTTCCGGATCTGAACATCGACCACAAGCCTGAACTGATCGCCCACATCCTGGCCGAAAACAATCTGCAAGTGGATCAATGCGTCATGGTCGGAGACCGCAAGTTCGACATTGTCGGCGCTCACGCCAACGGGATGCGGGCGCTCGGCGTTCTCTGGGGCTATGGCAGCCGCGAAGAGCTGGAGAGCGCGGGAGCCGACGGCCTGCTCCAGAACCCGGCCGATCTGGCCGGCCTCTGAAATCTCAAAGCGCCGCCAGAATGCCGCCGTCGACGTAGAGAACCTGCCCGTTGACGAAATCGGACGCCGGAGAGGCAAGGAAGATTGCCGCGCCGGCCAACTCACCCGGCTGGCCCCAACGCGCCGCAGGCGTACGGTTCTTCACGAATGCGTCGAAGGTCGGATCATCCATCAGCGCACGGTTCATCTCGGTGGCGAAATAGCCGGGTCCGATGCCGTTGACCTGGATGTTGTGGTGGCCGAGCTCGGTCGCCATGCCACGCGTCAGCATCTTCAATGCACCCTTCATCGTCGTGTAGGGCACGATCGTCTTGCGGCCGACTTCGCTCATCAGCGAGCAGATGTTGATGATCTTGCCCTGGCCGCGCTCGATCATGCCTGGCAGCACGGCCTGCGAAGGCAATACGGCGCCCATGACATGGGTGTCGAACATCCGCCGCCACGTCTCGGCGCTGTGTTCAAGGAATGGGGCGCGGATCTGGATGCCGGCATTGTTGACGAGGATATCGACGGCGCCCAGTCCCGAGAACGCCTCATGCAGTTCGTCGCTCTTGGTGATGTCGCAGGTGATCCCCGCCGCATCATACCCTTCCGCCTTCAATTGCCGGACCGCTTCGGATAGTGCCGCCTCGTCGCGACCATTCAGCGTCACGCGGGCGCCGGCCGAGGCAAGGCCTCGCGCCATGGCAAGCCCCAGACCACGGCTGGAGCCGGTCAGAAGTGCATGACGTCCGGACAGATCGAAAAGGGGATGCTTGTTGGTCACCGAAAACTTCTCCCGCATGGTCCTGATACCGGCATGGGTGCCGGTCAGCTATTGCCTAGCCAGTCGGCCGGATTGAATGTGGCTGACGACCTGAGGAAGGTATAGCCGCGATGACCCGGAATGGGGAAGCGTGATGTTCCGGTTCCCGTCAGCGGCCGGGAGTGGTGGTCCTCGTCTCGATAAACCTGAAAATCCTGCCGAAGATGGCGCCGAGAAGGAGATAGATCGCACCGGCGATCAGGAACGTCTCGAACGGCGCATAACTTTTCGCCACGAAAACGCGGGCGGCCCCGGTCATCTCCATGACCGTGACGGCGCTGGCGAGTGTCGAACCTTTCATGACGAGCACAAGCTCGTTGCCAATCGCCGGCAGGATGGCGCGATAGGCCTGCGGCAGGATGATCTTCAGCATCAGCACGCCGGAGCAAAGCCCGAGAGATCGGCCAGCTTCCCATTGTCCGGGCGGCAGCTGGCGGATCGCGCCGGCCAGCAGCTCGGCTGCATAGGCGGCGGAGTTCAGGCCGATGGCCAGGATGGCGCAATAGATCGGGCTGCGCAGCATCGGCCAGAGAAAACTCTGGCGAACGGCCTCGATCTGCCCCAAGCCGTAATAGACGATGAAGAGCTGCACGAGCAGCGGGCTGCCACGGACGAGAAATGTATAAGTCGAGGCGGGAACGCGAAGCGCCTTGCCTTTCGCGTTGAGGGCCAGCGCCAGCGGCAATGCCAGAACCTGACCGAGCGCGAAGCTAGCGAGCGTAATCGTCAGCGTCAGGATGAAACCGTTCTTGACGGCCAGGAATGCAGGTAAAAACAGCTCGAAGGACAGCATGTTACCTCAGATGTACGGTGAGGCGCGTTTCATACGCCTTGAAAGCCAAGTTCGAGACGGCTGTCACCATTACATAAAGGCCCGCGGCTGCCAGATAGAAGGCGAGCGGCTGGTGCGTGGCGCCGGCCGCGACCACAGATTTGCGCATCAGCTCTTCGAGGCCGACAACGGAGACGAGCGCGCTTTCCTTCAGGGTGACGAGCCACTGGTTGCCGAGACCGGGCAGGGCGCGCGCCATCATCTGCGGCAGGATGACGAGGTGGAAGGCGCGCGGCCGGCGGAAACCGAGCGAAAGTGCGGCCTCCCATTGCCCGGACGAAACGCTTACCAGCGCGCCGCGCAGGATTTCGGTAAGATAGGCGGCCGCGACAACGGCGAGCGAGACGATACCGGCCGTCAGCGCATCGACTTCGACATATTCTCCGACGAGCTTGGTCAACAAGACCGTGCCGCCGTAGAAGACAAGGAAGATGACCAGAAGCTCCGGCAGCCCCCGGATCAGCCCGACATAACCCATGATGATCCTGCGAGTGATCGAGTTGCCGTAGACGGCAAGCGGCGCGAGCACTGCTGCGATCAGGAAACCTAACAGAAAGCTTGCCACGCCCACGATGAGAGTGATTTCCAGCCCCTGAAGCAGCTGACCTCGATACTGCAGCAGCGCGTCAAGCATCGCCGGCATTCCCCCTGTTCGTGCGGACGGCATCGCAGAGAGCCGCGAAGAAGTCAGCAGAAAAGCCGATCATGTTCTCGAAATGGGAGATCAGGATATTCTCGTCCGGCGAATGCAGCATCGCGCCGTGATGGGTCAGCCCCGCGCCGAAAAGCGTCGCGCCCAGCTGGTGCACAAATGGATAGGCAAGGCCGGATGCCGCCGAACTTGGCTGGATCACCGCCGGGCGGCCGAACCATTTTTCCAGAAGGGCGGCGCCGAGGTCGACCGCGAAATGCGACGGATCGCTGCGTACGCCGATGACCTCCGCATCGAGGATCTTGATCGAGATATCGTCGAAACCCTTGGCATCGAAATGTTTGCGCAGGAGATCGGCGATATGCATCGGGTGCTGTCCCGGCACGAGGCGGAAATCGAGCTTGGCCATGCCGGTGCAGGGAAGCACTGTCTTGGCACCTTCGCCGCCATAACCGCCGTGGAACCCGTTCACATTGAGGCACGGCTCAAGATTGATATGCTTGTAGTAGTTTTTCCCGTCGACGCCCTGCAGCAGGCGGCGTCCGCCGGTCTCAGCTTGCAAATCTTCCAGTGGGAAGGGAGGCGAGGCGACCAGCTCCAGGCTTTTCGCATCAGGCTGCACGACGTCGTCGTAAAAGCCGTCGATGAGAATGCGGCCCGAAGCATCGCGCAGCGAGGTGATCGCCGCGGCAAGCCGCCAGAGCGGGTTGTCAAAAATCGCGCCGAGGCTCGAATGCAGGTCGGCCCGGGCGGTGCGGCATTCAAGCTCAACAGCCAGAATGCCCTTGAAACCCATCAGCACGATTGGCCGGCCGGATTTGTCGACCTCGCCGAATTCCCACCAGCAAAGATCGGCCTTCAAGTCGGGGAATCGTTTTTCGAGAAAACGGGTCAGAGATGGGCTGCCGATTTCCTCTTCGCCCTCGACGATCCAGATCAGCTTGTACGGCAAGGGCTCGGGATGGGCCGCACGGAAATCGCGCCACCCGGCAAGTCGGCTGACGAATTCGCCCTTGTCGTCGGCCGATCCGCGTCCGTACAGCCGGCCATCGCGTTCCGACAGTTCGAAAGGCGGCGCGGTCCAGAGATCGACCGGATCTTCCGGCTGCACGTCGTAGTGATTGTAGATCACCAGCGTGAACGGCCCGTCACCCGTTTCGCCCACCACGAAGGGGCCGACATCGCCGAGATGGATTTCGGTCTTGAAGCCGGCCTTGCCGAGCAGCAACGCGACTTTCGCCGCGCAGGCGTCAAGCGCCTCGCCGCGGGCGCTGACTGAAGGAATGGCGACGAGTTCCGCGAGGTCTTGCCTGGCGGCGGACAGGGTTTCCGGTGAAACGGGCATGATTTCTCCTGTGCGGGAGACGGCCTTGGGGAGGTGGTTTGCGGGGAGGCAGCGAACCGCCTCCCTGACGGCTCACTTCTTGGAGACGTCGTAACCGAACCATTTCTGAGCGATGGTCGAAACCGTGCCGTCCTTCAGCATGGCCTGAACGGCGCCATCGACCTTTGCCTTCAGCTCGGCCTTGCCCTTGCCCATGGCAACGCCCTGGCCCTTGCCGAATTCGGCAAAGTCGGCGCTAGTCAACAGCGGACCGGCATAAACGAGCTTGATCGCACCGCGATCCTTGACGAGCGGTTCCCAGGCGGAGCGTTCCATCAGGCCCGCATCGATGCGGCCGGCGACGAGGTCGTCGGCGATTTGGTCAGGACGCTCGTAGACGCGCACGTCGGCGCCCGGGAAATGCGCGCGGACGACCTGTTCGTGGGTCGTGCCGGACTGGATGCCGATCGCGGACTTCGCAAGCGCCTTGGTGATGTCGGCGGCCGATTTGGCGGAAGCGGCGGCACTGCCCGGCGCGACGACGATCGCGTTCGGGGCATCGGCGTAGGCGGCCGAGAAATCGACCTTCTGCGAGCGTTCTTCGTTGATCGAAACGCCGGAGATGACGAGGTCGAACTTGCCAACCTGCAGGCCGGGCAGAAGGCCGTCATAAGCCTGGTTCTGCCAGTTGCAGTTGGCGGCGATGCGCTTGCAGATCTCGTCGCCGACATCCTTGTCGAAGCCTATGATCTTGCCGTTGCCATCGACGGATTCCCACGGCGGGTAATCGGCGCTGGTGCCGATGCGGAGGTCAGCGGCGCAGGCCGCTGTTGCGAGCAGCGAGAGGCCGAGCGCGAGTGTCAGTCGTTTCATGTGGTATTCCCCTTTTGTTGGAAACGAGTTGCTTCAGCCGCACACGTGTATGGGCGGCCGAAATATTCGAAAATTGATGATCAGGAGGCCGAAGCGGCAAATTCCTTCAGGAACTGCGAGATACGGCCGAGGCCTTCACGAAGGGCTGCTTCCGGGTTGGTGTAGCCGATGCGCAGATAGCCTTCCATGTCCATGGCGCTGCCGGGCGTCAGCATCACACCGGTCTTTTCGAGTAGCCCGATGCAGAATTCTTCCGACGAGATCGGCAGGTCGTATTTGAGAAGCGCGGTCGTGCCGGATTTCGGTTTGATCCAGGAAATCAGCGGTTCGCCATCAACCCAGTCGGACAGGATAGCGAGGTTGGTGCGGGTGATCCGGTGGCTGCGGGCAAGGATCTTGTCCTTGTTCTCAAGCGCGATCGCCGCGAAATAGTCGTCCAGCATGCCGACCGAGATCGTGTTGTAGTCGCGGTGGATGGAAACGGCATGGATCAGTTCGACCGGTGCGACGATCCAGCCGAGGCGCAAGCCGGCCAGCGAATAGGTCTTCGACATGCTGCCGGTGCTGATGCCCTTTTCATACAGGTCGGCGATCGAGGCGGTCATGCCGTCTTCGCCTTCCTGGTCCGTGCCGCGATAGACCTCGTCGCAGAGGATCCAGGCACCGCAGGCCCGGGCGATCTCGACGATCTGTTCCAGATAGGCACGGTCCATCAGCGAACCGGTCGGGTTGTTGGGGTTGTTGATGGCGATCAGCTTGGTGCCGGGCGTCGCGAGCCGCTTCAGTTCCTCGAGGTCCGGCAGGAAGCCGGTCGCTTCGGTCAGTTTCAGGATCTGCGTATCGGCGCCGATGCTTTCGGGAATGGAATAATGCTGCTGATAAGTCGGGAGCACGGAGATGACCCGGTCGCCGCGCTCGACGAGCGTCTGGTGCACAAGCGCGTTGGCACCGATCGCACCGTGCGTAGTGACGACGTTTTCGAGCTTCTGGTTCTCGTAAAGGCCGGCCACGAGATTGCGCAGCCGCACGCTGCCCTCGATCTCGCCATAGGTGAGCTTCATCGGCATGAGCTGCTGGGCGATATCGTTGGTGCCGGTAAGGTCGAGCAGTTCGGCGACGGTCAGCGACTCGACGCAGGTTTCTGCGAGGTTCAGCTCGCACCTGGTCTCGTATTTGTTCATCCAGATCTCGACGCCGAAATTGCGGATCTTCATGGTTATTCTCCTCAGATATGATGGTTTCAAGCGCGAGCGGCTGCGAGCAGCGCGACGGCAGCCGAGATGTCTTCGAGACCAAGGCCGATAGAGCGGAAGAAGGCCGGTCTCTGACGGGACGGAAGTTCGGCGCGGCCGGCGAGCAGTTCCGGAAGATCGCCCTTCAGCGCGCCGATGCTCCACTGGTCTGCCGCAACGGCAAGCTTCATCTCGCCAGCGGAAGCGGGCGTCGTGGCGCGGTAATCGCAATAGACATCGAAGCCCTGCAATGCTGCCGGATCGACCTCATGGGCGTTTGCGACATTGGTGCTGATCGAGGTGACGACCGCCGCTTTCGACAGCGATTTCGCATCGATCACCGGTTTGCCGGAGGAGGTGCAGAGCAGCACGACATCGGCGCCCTCGACGGCCTTGTCGGCATCCGCATATCGTGTCACCGGCACGCCGCTTGCGATCGAATCCGGGATGTCCGTGCGACGTTCGACATTAGGTGAGGCGATACGGACTTCTTTCCACGCGCGGATGTTTTCCGCGTAGCGCAGATGCGCCATCGCGACCGGCCCGGAGCCGACGATCGCCAGCACGGAAACATCCTCGGCAGCAAGGACATCGGCGGCAATGACCGACGTCGCAGCGGTTCTTTCCGTAGTGAGCTTCTTGGAATCGCAGAGCAGGACAGGCGTGCCGGTTTCCATCGAAATCAGCAGCGTCCAGGCGGTCACCAGCGCCTTGCCGTCGCCGGGAATATAGGGGGAAAGCTTGGCGCCGAAGACCTTTTCATCCGCCAGCACGCCGAGATAGGTGATGAAATCGCCGGCATCTTTCGGAAAAAGGCTGAGCGTCTGCGGCGGCTGCACGGCGTTCCCATTCGCCAATGAACGGAACATACGTTCCAGGACGGAGCGGATATCGACCTTCGGAAGAAGGGCTTCGATCTCGGCCTGCCCGAGAACGATCGGTTGCGTCATTGCCTGCCTCACCTTTACATGCGGGGCAGGCCGAAGGCGCAAGTGAACGCTCGCGCATCATCGTGGAAGCGCGGTCGAAACGGCTGTTGAACGGTCTGCCCAATAAGAGTAAAAGGAGCCTATGAGCAATATATTGCACAGTCAAGAGCGACGCGATGTGCTGGCACATGTCTCCGGAAATCTTCGCCGGTTAAGGCAGGCATCGGGTATGAGCCAGGTCGCACTTGCGGAGGCGTCCGGCATCAGTCGCCGGATGATTGTCGCCGTCGAAGCGGGCGACGCGAATATCAGCCTTTCCAGCCTCGACAAGCTGGCGGAGGCCATGGGCGTCGGTTTCGTCGATCTGGTACGGGATCCTTCGCGGACCTCTTCGACGGATATCAATGAAGTGACATGGCGCGGAGCCGGCCCAGCAAGTGCAGGCATCCTGCTCGGCACAGCTCCCGCGGCGCATGAAACGCAGATGTGGCTCTGGTCTCTGGAACCGGGCGAGACCTACGATGCTGAGCCCGACCCGCACGGCTGGCATGAGATGATCTTCGTGACGGAAGGCGTGCTGACGCTTGTCCTGAACGGCTCGACGAAGGATTATCCGGCAGGCAGTTTTGCCATTTACAGTTCGGCCCAGGACTATTCTTACAGGAATGGAGGCTTGGAGATAGCCAAGTTCCTCCGCAATGTCGTCTCCTAGAACAACGAGCTCGGTCTGGCGAATCCGGTTTTCCCCATAATTGAAAAGGGCGACGGCATATCTGCCACCGCCTTTTTTGTCCTCACATCGAGCCCGCTTTAAAGAAGAGGTCGGATAGTGTGACGTCACTCGGCCGGCTGTGCCAGTGGCGCGGCGCTCGATGATGCGCGCTCTCCGGAAAGGCTGCGCTGGCCAAGGGCGACGATGACGACTGCCGACAGGCTGGCGACGATCGAGACCCAGAAGCCGTTGCCTGGGCCGAAGTTGTCGACCACCCAGCCGGAAACGAAGGCGCCGAGCGCCATGCCGATGCCGATACCGGTCATTACCCAGGTGACGCCTTCCGTCAGCATCGATTCCGGTACGCGGCGCTCGATCAGGCCGAAGGCGGTGATGAAGATCGGCGAGATGGCAATGCCGCTGACGAAGACGGCAAAGGCGAGCAGGGCAACCGAAGTGGTGGCGGCCAGAAGCGGCAGGGCGGCAAGCGCAAGCACGCTGACGGCGATCAGCAGCTGACGCTGTAGCGCCATCTTGGGATTGATCGCACCAAGGATCAGGCCGAGCACGAAGGAACCGACGGCATAGACGCCGATAACGAGGCTCGCGGCTTCAGGCTGGCCGAGCTGTTTGGTGATCGCCACGGCGCTGACTTCCGCCGTTGCGAAGGTGGATCCGACGAAGATCAGGGCCAGTGTAATGATCTGGACCGGGCGCAGCCAGATTGCGGACCGCTGCGGACCGCCGATTTCGACCGGACTTATCTTGGGTTCGGTCGAGCGCTGCAGGAGGAAGGCAAGCGTGCCGACCGCCATGAACGCGGTGCTGATGATCATGCCCGCTTCCGGGAAGAGGGAAACGGCAAGGCCGACTGACAGGGAGGCGCCTGCGATATAGACAAGCTCGTCCGCCGAAGACTCGAAGGCGAATGCCGTGTTCAGCTCGGGCCGGTCGCGAAAAATCTCGGTCCAGCGGGCGCGCAACATGGCTGGAATGCTTGGCATGACAGCGGCGAAGAGAGCAGAAAGGAACAGCGTCCAGGCCGGCCAGTTTTGGTTTGCCGCGACGATCAAAGCCGCGAAGGCGATGACGGAGACGATCGTGGTCGGGATGAGGATGGCGCTCTGGCCCATCCTGTCGACCAGCCGGGAGATCTGCGGCGAGATGACGGCATTGGTGAGTGCGAAGGTCGCCGAGACGGCGCCGGCCAGCCAGTATTCGCCATGTGTCTGGGAAAGCATGGCGACGATGCCGATCGGGGCCATCGCCAGCGGAAGGCGGGCGAAGAAACCTGCGGCTGAAAAGCCTTTGGCACCTGGAGCCCGGAAAATTTCTCTGTATGGATTGGACATC
The DNA here is from genome assembly GCF_019430945.1 of Neorhizobium populisoli. Classification (GTDB taxonomy): domain Bacteria; phylum Pseudomonadota; class Alphaproteobacteria; order Rhizobiales; family Rhizobiaceae; genus Neorhizobium; species Neorhizobium populisoli. The sequence goes on from NZ_JAHYCB010000004.1 coordinate 545,673, forward strand.
GGGATACTCCTTGTTAAGAGGAAGTCGCCACATACATACGCAGCGTATGTTGACGAGATAATTGCATACGCTGCGTATGTCAATTAATATACGCAGCGTATGTGAAGATTATGGAGAAAATGATGCGCAAGCCCCGCAGTGAAATGATCGCCGAGACGCGGGCAAAGCTTCTGGCGGCCGGCCGCAAGGCGTTCGGAAATGTCGGATATGCGGAAGCGTCGATGGACGACTTCACGGCCGAAGCCGGCCTGACGCGCGGCGCGCTCTATCATCACTTTGGCGACAAGAAGGGACTGTTTGCGGCGGTCGTGAGCGAAATAGACGCGGAGATGACGCAACGACTATGCGAAATCTCGGCCAAGGCACAAACCCGCTGGGAAGGGTTCGTCGAAGAGAATGTCGGTTATGTCCGGATGGCGCTGGAGCCGGAAATTCAGCGCATCATGTTTCGTGACGGGCCGGCCGTGCTCGGTGATCCGTCCCAGTGGCCGAACGCAAATGGCTGCATCGCGGCAGTCGCCCGCAGCCTGGACAGCCTGAAAGAAGATGGCGCCATCGTCGCTATCGATTCCGAAGCATGTGCCCGATTCGTCAATGCGGCGAGCAGTGGCGCTGCCCAGTGGATCGCCAATTCCGACAATCCGGAGGCAACCTCGGTCCGTGCCGTCAAAAGCTTCCGGACATTCCTCGCAGGCTTGCGGGCCGACAGGGGCTGAGGGGCTTCGCCTGCATCGGTCTCGAGCGCCCACATAAACGGGAAAATAATGTGACTCCACAGCCTTGAGTGCAGATTTAAGCTTCTACATTTGACGTTTGCCACCCATTTCTACCTTTAGATGCTTGCGATCCGGAAATGATCGCAACCTCCGTGCAAGCTTGAACCCCGATCCTCATTACCGCGTGTCGTATATCGCGATCCGCGTTTTTCTTTAAGATTTGGGGGGCAGATATAATGTCGGTTCAGCTTGATTATTTCGCCGACGGCGTCGGAACGGCAGGAAAAAATCTCAGCCATTTCGCCAGGGAACCTTTCGCAAGCGCGGCTCTTGCGGCTTCGGAAGGAAGTGCCGGCGTCTATGCCCAAGGAATCGTCGATGTCAGATGGCGGCAACATATCGCCTGCTGGGCAGCCAAGAACGGCCTGGGGCTGGAAGGCGATTTTGTGGAATGTGGCGTCAATACCGGCCTGATGGCGATGGCCGTATGCAAATTCCTCAATATCGACAAGACAGACAAGAAATTCTATCTGTTCGATACGTATGAAGGTATTCCGATCGAGCAATTGCATGTCAGTGAAGTCAAACTCGCTGAAAGTCACAATAAGCTTTATTATACAAACGTTTATGGAAAGGCAAAAGAGAATTTCCGACCCTATAAGAACACGGTCATGGTGAAAGGCATCCTGCCTGCGACGTTGTCGGAGGTGAATATCGAGAAAGTCGCCTATCTTTCAATTGACCTCAATCAGGTCTTTGCCGAAAAAGCGGTTATCGAGGCGCTCTGGGACAAGCTGTCTGTCGGCGCAATGGTGTTGATCGATGACTACGGCTTTATGGGGCACGATCTCCAGCATAAGATGTGGAACGAGTTCGCCGTCAAGCACGACAAATACATTGCGAGCCTGCCCACCGGCCAGGGTCTCATCATAAAGTAGCCGTTAGGTGGACGACCGCCATTCTCTTGTCGAGCCGCCGGACATTTCGACCGGCGGCAACAGGCTTCATTCCGCTTTCGACGCTTCTTCCCGTTCCCGCAGATTGCGGGCGATCATGCGACAAAGATCGCGAAACTGCTGGTAGCTTTCCTGCGGCAGGAAAGAGAAGACGTCACGCTCCACCGTATCGGCAGCGGCGTCACAGGCCTTGATCATCCGCTTGCCTTCCGCAGTCAGGCTCATGCGCAGGATGCGACGGTTCGCCGGGTCTTCCTTACGAACGATGAGATTACGGCGCTGCAGGCCGCCGATCAGCTCATTCATCGTCTGCGGCGTGACGAAGAAGCGGCGGGAAAGTTCGGCAGAGGAAAGACCGTCCCGGCTGCCGATGACGCTCAGAACGGTGTACTGGATACCGGTCATCTGGAGCGGCGCAAGCCCGGCCTCCAGGCGGCTCCGCACCGCATGGTTTGCCTGGTTCAGGAAATAGATGGCGCGGGGATGCTGCATTGCCCATTCGGAGCCGCCCGCGTCTTCGGACTTCACGTCTTCAGCCATCACGATCCGGTAATCCCTTCTCTTAAAACGGTTATATGTTCGGCGTAACCGAGAAAACGCGCCTGCACAAGCCGGCACGCGGGAAACCCTCAACTTACTGTGGAGCAGTGATCGGCAGTAGAGTGGCCGGGATATTCTTCGGCTCTACGCACGGAATATCCAGAATCGCATGCTTACATGGCTGCGATCCGTCGATGATGAATTCCGTTCGTCATCGACATAAAACGCTATCTTGATCGCAGGGAGCCGTATAATGTCTATGCCAAGAAACCGATAGAAATTGCGCCCTGGGGGAGGGGCATCGTTTCGTGGCGTCTCAAAAGCATATCCGCATCGTCATTCTGACTGCCGTTCTTCCGGCTTCTGTTGTCGCAACGCTCGAAAGCATGGGCGGGCGACGTATGAGTGTGGAGGAGGTGCGATCCGGCGGATCGATCCGGGATGTCGAGGTTCTGGTCACCGATCCGGGTGTTGGCGCCAGCGCCGACGTGCTGATGCGGTTTCCGGAGTTGAGGCTGGTCGCCTGTTACGGCATTGGTATCGACGCGATTCATATTTCCACTGTGAAGTCGCGAGGCATCGGCATCTGCAATACGCCGGGTCTGTTGACGGAAGATGTGGCCGATCTTGCCATGGCGCTGATGCTGGCCTCCGCCCGCGACATTGTTCCGCAGAACCAATATGTCCGCGATGGGCAGTGGACGACGATAGCGGCAAAGGTGCCGCTCAGCCGGTCGCTGAAGAACAAGGCGATCGGCATTGTCGGGCTTGGCAATATCGGCACCGCGATCGCCGAACGCGCTAGCGCTTTTCGCATGCGCGTCTCCTATCACGGCCCGCGTCAGAAGCCGGTCGACTACAGCTATATGCCGGATCTTATCGCGATGGCCGCCGAGAGCGATTTTCTCGTCGTCGCCAGCCGCGGTGGCGAAGATACGAAGGGCATCGTCAATCGGCAGGTGCTGGAGGCGCTGGGTTCGACCGGTACGCTGGTCAATGTCTCGCGTGGCTCGATCGTCGACGAGGCGGCGCTGATCGACGTGCTGGAGACCGGAAAGCTCGGCTTTGCCGCACTCGACGTCTTTGCCGCGGAGCCGAACGTTCCGGAACGGCTACGAGCGCTCCCCAACGTCATCATGACACCGCATCAGGGCAGTGCCACGGTCGATACCCGCCTCGCCATGGCCCTTTTGCTGGTCGACAATGTCGCCGCCTATTTCTTCGGTGCGCCGCTGCCGACGCCGGTGCTTCCGATCGCAATCTGGGCTTTCGAGCTTTAGCGAAGCCCGACAACAGGGAGGGAACCAGAATGGCATTCCAGCGTCACGTTATCGGTCTTGCCGGGCAGGACGGCACCGAAGAGGTTGTCACTGAATTCGACCGCTCCTCGATCAGCGATGAAGAATGGGCCGTGCGGGTCGATCTGGCCGCCGCCTATAGGCTTGCCGCCTTCTACGGTTGGGATGATCTGATCTACACCCATATCTCCGCGCGTGTTCCTGGCACGCACGATCACTTCCTGATCAACCCTTTCGGCATGGCCTTCGACGAGATCAGGGCGAGCAATCTCGTCAAGATCGATCACGAGGCGAAGATCATCGGCAAGTCGGATTATCCGGTGAATGGCGCCGGCTTTGTCATTCATCACGCCGTCCACAAGGCGCGGCCGGAATTGAACTGCGTCATGCATCTGCATACCGAAGCCGGCATGGCGCTTTCCATGCTCGATTGCGGCCTGCTGCCGCTGTCGCAGCATTCGATGTTCTTCTACAACCGCATCGGCTACCACGGTTATGAAGGCTTGGCGCTTAACATGGAAGAGCAGGAGCGGCTGATCCACGACCTCGGCCCGCACAAGAACATGATCCTCAAGAACCACGGCACGCTGACCTCGGGCGAAACCGTCGGTGAGGCTTTCGTCTGGACCTTCTGGCTGGAAAAAGCGGCCCGCGCCCAGCTCGCCGCCATGGCCGCTCAGCCGCATGGGTTGACCGTCCCGGAAGAGAAGATCGCCGAGCTGACGGCGCATATGTACGAGATGTCGCCGGCGAAGCCGGGGCTGAAGGAATGGCCGGCGATGTTAAGGAAGCTGGACCGGATTGATCCGAGCTATCGCGATTGAGGAATGATCCGATTGGGCCGGAGTTGCAGTGATTGCTAATTCCAGCAATCTTCCCCGGTGAATCGGAGTGAGCTCAGTGAGCAAATTGGCTTGGATAGGCAGCGGGATTTTGCTGTGGCTCGCCACGCAGACGCTGGCAGTGATGCTGGCTGGGGCAGGGCATGACTGGGGGATGCCTATGTGGGTTTCCATTCCACTGATTGCACTTTATCCGTTGGTGCTGGTCAGGGTTTCCGCGCCTGATAAAAACGCGCTCCTGGTCGATGCCTGCATTATTGTCGCTGCCGTGGCACTTGATGCATGTCTGACCGCCAATCTCTTTATGGAAGAGCGAGCCTATTTCCTGCGTGTCTGGACGACCGGACCGGCCGTTGTTGTAGGCTGGGTCGCGTTATGGCTGATATGGAATGCGGCCTGCGTCGTTTCATTGGCAAGGAAAATACAGTGAAAAGCCGACGTTACCGCCGGCTTTTTTAGGCTTTTACGCCCCCTCGCTTTGCCTCAGGGGCGTTCGTTCCTGCAATCGATTTTACTGGATCGATTGCCCGGGCTATGCCCGACCAATACTTACTGCTGCGGAATCTGTGCGATGGAAACGTAGTCCTTCCATTCGGCGATCGTCTTCAACATCAGAGCCTGGGACTCCGCCGGGGTGGAGATATACGGATCGCCGCCCTGATCGGCCAGGAACTTCTGGGTTTCCGGCTGCTGCAGCACGCCGTTGAACCAGCCGTTGATCTTGGTGACGATCTCGTCCGGCGTGCCCTTGGCAACCATTGCACCCCACCAGCCGAGCTGGTCGACATCGACGCCCTGTTCCTTCAGGGTCGGAACGTCGGGAGCGCCCTTCATGCGTTCCGGTGAGCCGACGCCGAGCAGGCGGAAGCGGCCTTCACGGGCCTGAGAGAGAGCGAAAACCGGGTCGTAGGAACCGAAATCCATAGCGCCGCTGGTGATGTCGTTGAGCGAGTCGGATGCGGTCTTGTACTGGACCGAAACGGTCTCGAGGCCAGCCTTCTGCTTGTAGACTTCGGCCATGACCTTGCCGGACGTGGCGTTGACGGCGTAGGAGCCGCCGTCACCCTTTGCCTTCATGGCAGCGGTCAGTTCCTTGAGGTCCTTGTAGGGCGCGTCCTTGGCGACGGCGATCATAAAAGCCTGCTTGTTGATCGTTGCGATCGTCATCAGGTCCTTGCCGACGTCGATCGGCGGCTTCTTCATGATCCACATGTTGCCGGCAATCGAGTTGCCCGAGTGGACGAAAATCGTGTAGCCGTCCGGCTTGGAACGGGACGTATATTCGGCGGCGATATTGCTGAGCGCGCCCGGCTTGTTTTCGACGATGATCGTCGCGCCGGCGGCCTTGGAGACCTTGTCGGCGAAATAACGGACGAGAACGTCGGCGCCGGAGCCGGCCGGGAAGGCGCAAACGAAAGTGATCGTCTGTTCCGGATAGGCAGCCTGGGCCGGGGTTACGGTCGCAACCTGCGCAACTGCCAGCAGCGCCACGGCGGCGGTGGCTTGCGCGATCTTCTTAAGCCATGTCTTCACTTTTCGTCTCCTATGGCGGTTAGTAAGGGTCCCTGCGAAGAACCTGCCACACTATGGCGGCAGGGTCTTTCCAATCGGTTGATTAATTTTGCGGAATCTTGGCTAGAGCCACGTAATCCTTCCACTCTTCGACGGTCTTTGCGAGCAGAGCCTGGCCCTCGTCAGGCGTGCCCACATAGACGTCGCCGCCGAACTTGCCGAGGAAAGCGACGGTATCCGGCTGGGCGAGAACTTCGTTGAACAGCGCGTTGATCTTGTCGACGATCGGGCGCGGGGTGGCCTTCGGCACGAAGGAGCCCCACCAGCCGAGCTGATCGATGTCATAACCCTGTTCCTTGGCGGTCGGCACGTCCGGAATGGACTTCAGGCGCACCGGCGAGCCGGAAGCCAGAATGCGGACGCGCTTTTCATTCGCCTGCGAAAGCGCGAAGACCGGGTCGTGCACGCCGTAGTCGATCGAACCCGACAGCATGTCGTTGAGCGAATCCTTGGCGTCCTTGAAGCTGACCTCGACCGGATCGACGCCGGCCTTCTGCTTGTAGATTTCGCCCAGAACCTTGCCGGAGGTCGCAGCCGTTGCGTAGCTGGCATTGTTGCCCTTCGTCTTCAGCACCTCGGTCAGTTGCTTCATGTCCTTGATGGGGCTGTCATAAGCCACGACGAACATGAAGGCCTGCTTGTTGATGAACGACGTGGTCTGCAGCTCCTTGACCACGTCGAGTGGCGGTGCCTTGAACAGCGACATGTTGGCGGCAGTCGACGTGCCGGAATGCACGTAGATCGTATAACCGTCCGGCTTGGCGCGGGCGGTGTACATGGCGGCGATATTGCCGGCCGCACCCGGCTTGTTTTCGACGATTACCGTCTGGCCGGAGACTTTTGCGAACTTCTCCGCAAAGAAGCGAACCAGCACGTCGGCTCCGGAGCCGGCCGGGAAGGCGCAGACGAAAGTGATCTGGCCGTTCGGATAGGCGGCCTGCGCGAAGGCGCCGAACGGGGCGAGCGCCGCGGAAGCGGCGGTTGCGATCATCAGGTTTCGGCGTGTGATATCAGTCTTGAACGGCATGCTTGTCCTCCCTCGATGCCAAAGTTCATTCCCAGATTTTCAATTCCCGCGAAAACATGATCCGGCATAGCCGGATCACTCCTCAGTTCTGCGGGATCTTCGCCAGCGCGACATAGCCGCGCCATTCCTCCACGGTCTTGGCCAGAAGCTCGTCGACCTCTTTCGGCGCGCCGGTATAGACGTCACCGCCGAACTTGTTCAGAAACGCCTCGGTATCCGGCGCCTGCAGCACTTTCAGGAACAGGTCGTTCAGGGTCATGACGGTGTCATCCGGCGTCTTGGCGGGGACGAAGACACCCCACCAGCCGAGCTGGTCGACATTATAGCCGAATTCTTTGATCGCCGGCACATCCGGTATCGATTTCATCCGCTGTGGCGAACCGACGCCGAGCAGGCGCAGGCGTCCCTCGCGCTGCTGGCTGAGCGCGAAAACCGGATCGAGCGCGGCAAAATCCAGCTGGCCGCTGGTGATGTCGTTCAGGGAATCCGGGCCGGTCTTGTAGGCGACTTCGGTGGCCGAGACGCCGGCGAGCTGCAGATAGACTTCCGCCAGAACCTTGCCGGACGTCGCCGTCGAGCCGTACGTGCCGTCGCCGCCCTTGCCCTTCAGATGCTCGGTCAGCTGTTTCATGTCCTTGATCGGGCTGTCTGCTGCGACCGCGAGCATGAAGGGCTGCTTGTTGATAAACTGCACGCCACGCAATGCCTTGGTGACGTCGATCGGCGGCTTCTTGAATAGCGACATGTTGGCGGCGGTCGAGGTGCCGGAATGGACGTAGACCGTGTAGCCGTCCGGCTTGGAGCGGGCGACATATTCGGCGGCGATATTGCCGTTGGCGCCCGGCTTGTTCTCGACGATCACGGTCTGCTTGGAGACCTGTGCCAGCTTTTCGGAGAAAAACCGGACGAGCACGTCGGCGCCGGAGCCGGCCGGAAAGGCACAGACGAAAGTGATCGTGCCGTCCGGATAGGGTTTCGACTGGGCGAACGTAACACGTGGCATGACGGCGGCCAGAGAGGCCGCCGCAATGAGTGAGCGTCGCGTCAGTTTCAGGTCTTTTGCAGTCATTTTGGCTCCTCCTCCAAAATCGTTGCGTTGGCCTGCTGTTCTGCCGAGCTTATTCCTCCTGAAACGCCTCCTCGCGCGTCTTTCGGAATTGCGGGAAGATGATCAGGCAGAGCATGAGCACCGTCGCCACCAGCAGGGTGGCCGAGATCGGCCGGTTGATGAAGATCATCGGGTCGCCGCGCGAGATGACCAGCGAACGGCGCAGGTTCTCCTCCATCAGCGGGCCGAGAATGAAGCCGAGCACCATCGGGGCGGGTTCGCAGCCGAGCTTGAACAGCACGTAGCCGAACACCGTGAAGACGATCATCAGCACCATCATGAATGGCTCGGTACTCGTCGAATACACGCCGATCGCGCAGAACAGCAGGATCGCCGGGTAAAGCAGGCGGTACGGAACCGAGAGCAGCTTCACCCAGATGCCGATCATCGGCAGGTTGATGACGACGAGCATCAGGTTGCCGATCCACATGGAGGCGACCATGCCCCAGAACAGGTCCGGACGGGTGGTCATGACGGCGGCACCCGGCTGAATGCCCTGGATGATCATCGCGCCCATCATGATCGCCATGATCGGGTTCGACGGAATGCCGAGCGTCAGCAACGGGATGAACGAGGTCTGGGCGGCCGCATTGTTGGCCGATTCGGGGCCTGCAACGCCTTCGACCGCACCATAGCCGAACCTGCGAGGGGTCTTGGTGATCTTCTTTTCCAGCGTATAGCTGGCGAAAGACGCAAGAACCGCACCGCCACCCGGCAGGATGCCGAGGATCGAGCCGAGCATGGTGCCGCGCAGGGCGGCCGGAATGGCTTCACGGATCTCCTGTTTGTTCGGCCACAGATCCCGCATGCGGGTGCTGATCGCGTCGCGCGGCGGTGGCGGATTTTCGAGATTGCGGATGATTTCCACAATACCAAAGAGGCCGAGAACCAGCGGCAGGAAGTCGATGCCTTCCCACAGGCCGGAGAGCCCGAACGTGTAGCGGGTGAGACCGGTATTGGTATCCGTGCCGACGAGACCGAGCAGCAGGCCGATCAGGACCATGGCAACGGCCTTCATGACCGAACCGTGAGCCAGAACGATTGCCATAACGAGGCCGAGCAGCATCAGCGCGAAATAGTCCGGCGAATTGAACTGCTGGGCAATCGAGGCGAGCGGCGGGCCGAAGGCGGCGATGAATACCGTACCGACGCAGCCGGCAAAGAACGAGCCGAGGGCGGCGATGGCAAGGGCTGCACCGGCACGACCCTTGCGGGCCATCTGGTGGCCTTCGATACAGGTCACCACCGAGGACGCTTCGCCCGGCATGTTGACCAGGATCGAGGTGGTCGAGCCACCATACTGGGCGCCATAATAGATGCCGGCGAGCATGATCAGCGACGAAAGCGGATCGAGGCCGAAGGTGATCGGCAGCAGGATGGCGAGTGCAGGAATGGGGCCGATGCCAGGGAGGACACCGATCAGCGTGCCGAGAACCGTACCAATCAGACAGAAGAACAGGTTCTGCAGCGTGCCCGCCGCCATGAAACCTGTTGCGAGGTGATCAAAAACTTCCATGATTTAGCGACCCCACCAGACCGGCATCGGCTGCCCGAGAGCGTATACGAAGATGATGACGACGAATGCCGCGGTGACCACCGCGAAGACGACCGTCTCGATGAGGTTCACGTCCTTGCGGGCATAGGCCGCGAACATGATCAGCAGGATCGAGGCGATGATGGCGCCGATATCCTCGATGAACAGGCCGAAAGCTGCGATGGCCAGCAGGATGAAGACAATCGGGCGAAATTGGATGCGCTCGATGGCCGGACCTTCGACCGCCAGCGACTTTGCCGCGACGATCAGGCCGATCAGCATGATCAGGCCACAGATGATCATCGGGAAATAGCCGGGTCCCATGTTACGGGCCGTGCCGAAATTGAGATCGGAACCGACCCAGAGGCCGATTGCGCCGAAGAGGATGAACAAGATGCCCGCGCCGAAATCCTGCGGACTTTTGATGACCATGGTTTCCTCCCTGAAAACCTGATTATGCCAACCGGTTCGGCGCCGTTCAAAGCCTCCGGACCGTCATTACGCATTCGACTCGATCCTGCGCCTCGAACCCGCAGGAATATTCGTCTATGGGCAACTTGATTTGACTATATACAAGAGGATCCCTCTTGTCAGTCAACCGAATTCCTCCGCCCATTGTCGACCAGATACCATACCTGAGCCTTGCGATCGATCTTATCTCAAGTTTATCAGGAAGCCAGATATCCTAGGTGTAATTTCCTGAGAGATACAAGGCTTTTATGGCTGTAGATTGAAACTCTTCGTTGAAGCGAAGCACCGTAGCGAACCTTCGGATCCTCATCGCGAGGCAGTTTATGAAATTGGTTTTTAGCAAAGTCAATTATACTTTATCAAAAATGGTTGACAGGCGCGCCGGCGCTGGAGGATTATCCGGCAGCATTTCAAAGGATAAGAAAATGAAGATATCAGTCGTGGGAGGCGGGATAGGTGGTCTGACGGCAGCCCTGGCGTTGTTGCGTCAGGGATATGACGTCGATGTCTACGAGCAGGCGGTCGAGCTGAAGGAAGTCGGAGCCGGGGTGCAGATCAGCGCCAACGGCACGCGCATCCTCTTCGCGCTTGGACTTGAAGAGGATATCATGTCGGTTGCAGCACAGGCTTCCGGCAAGGAAATCCGCTTGTGGAATACCGGCCAGACATGGAAACTGTTCGATCTCGGCCCCGTGTCGATCGAGCGCTACGGCTTTCCCTATATCACCATCCACCGCAACGACCTGCATCAGGCGCTGGCGGCCGGCGTGCGGCGCATCAAGCCGGATGCGATCAAGCTTTCGAAAAAATGCGTCGGCGTGGCTCAGGATGCCAAGAGCGCGACGCTGTCCTTCGCGGACGGTACAAGCGCGACCTCTGATATCGTCGTCGGCGCCGATGGCGTGCATTCGAAGATCCGCGAGACGTTGTTTGGTCGCGACGATCCGAAATTCACCGGCATCGTCGCCTGGCGCGGCGTCATTCCGGTTTCGCGTCTGCCGGAGCGCATGCTGCGCCCGGTCGGCACCAACTGGATCGGCCCCGGCGGCCATGTGATCCAGTATCTGCTGCGCCGCGGCGACCTGATGAACTATGTCTCGGTCGTCGAGCGCTCCAACTGGCAGGTCGAATCCTGGTCGGTTGCCGGCACGACGGAAGAGTGCCTGGCCGATTACGAAGGCTGGCATGAGGATATTCACACGCTGATCAAGGCGATCGACGTGCCTTACAAGTGGGCGCTGATGCTGCGCCCGCCGATGGACCGGTGGACCAATGGCCGTATCACGCTGCTCGGCGACGCCTGCCATCCGACGCTGCCATTCCTCGCGCAGGGCGCGGTCATGGCGATCGAGGACGGTTTCGTGCTTGCCCGTGCGCTTGCCGAGAACAACAGCGATTACGAGGCGGGCTTTGCCGGCTACGAATCGGCCCGTGTCGAGCGCACCGGCAAGATCGTGCGTGGAGCGGAAGGCAATCTCAGCCGCTTCCACAATCCGGCGCTGAAGGATCCGAAGCTCGCGGAAGATTACGTCAATGCCGAATGGCAGGAAGACAAGATCAACCAGCGCTACGAATGGCTCTTCACATACGACGCCACCTCGGTTCCGGTCGTGGCCGGTGCCCGGTCGCCCGAAGCGGTGGCCTGAACTATTTCGACATTTCTGGAGGAACCCGCCTGCCGGCATGCCGGCAGGCGGGTAAAAGCATAACGGGTAGGAAATCATGACCACCAAGGCGGAATGGCAGCGCGTGCCGCTGATCGTCTCCTTTCCGGAGACCGCGAAATATACCGAGACCTACGGCTTTGCCGGCAATTCCGGGAGGGTGAACCTCGAAGGCCAGCTGTTGCGTCCGGCCGACAAGCCGTCGAAGACCGTCTATGTCTTCATGCACCCGACCTCGACGCTGCAGCTTTTGCCGATGCCGACCGCGCTCGCCGATGCCGGCCTGCACGTGCTCTGCGCTGCAAGCCGTTACCCGAAGAACGATACCGCGCTGATCATGGAAAAGGTGGCGATCGATCTCGGCAAATGGCTGGATTACGCCCGCGGCGAGCTTGGTTACGAAAAGGTCGTGCTGGTTGGTTGGTCCGGCGGCGGTTCGCTATCCTTGTTCTATCAGGCACAGGCGGAAAACCCGACGATCACCCACACGCCGGCCGGCGACGAGTTGAACCTTGTCGAAGCCGGTCTAAAGCCGGCCGATGGCGTGATCTTCATCGCCGCGCACCTGTCACGCGCCGAGACGCTCACCGAATGGCTTGATCCGTCCGTCACCGACGAGATGAACCCCGACGACCGCGACCTGGAATTCGACATCTATTCGCCGCACTGCCCCCACCAGCCGCCCTATTCGAAGGAATTCATCGAGCGCTTCCGCGCCGCGCAGTTGGCCCGCAACCGCAAGATCACCCAATGGGTGCAGGACATGTTGGCGGAACTGAAGCGTCGGGGCGGTCCGGAACAGGAACGCGCCTTCGTTGTCCACCGCACCATGTGCGACGTGCGTTGGTTCGACGGCACGATCGATCCGAACGACCGGCCGATCGGCAAGAGCTATATGGGCGATCCGCGCACGGTCAATGTCGGCCCGGTCGGGCTTGCCCGCTTCACGACGTTGCGCTCGTGGTTGTCACAGTGGAGCTACGACCTTTCGAACGCCAAGGGGCCGATGAACGCGGCGCTGATCAAGCGTTCGCCGGTGCTGCAGATCGAGAACAATGCCGACGAGGCGGTGCCGGCGACGCATAATCCGGCGATCCGCGACGCGCTGGCGACGCCGAACAAGGAATATATGAGCTTGCCGCATGCCACCCATTATTATCTTGGTCAGCCGGAACTGTTGCAGGCTTGCATCGACCGGGTGGTGGATTGGAGCAAGCGGCAGGGGCTGTTGGCGTAAGGGGCTGAGGCCCGTGGGAGCGGGCCTTCACCATCAGGAGGTTTGACTGTGAGCTGCAATGAAAAGCACCACCGTCCGGGCTGGAACGGTGGTGCTCGTGTTGATGAGATGGAGCGCCGTTGCGGGTTAAGCCCCTCCCCCTTGTGGGGAGGGGTTGGGGAGGGGATCTTTCTTCAACCTGGAGAAAAGACCCCTCCCGCCTGCCGGCCGCCCTCCCCTCAAGGGGGAGGGTTAAGACCGCGGCACCGTCGCAGTTCTATAATCTCAAGCCGCCGACTTCGCGGCAATCATACCGGCCTTCTTCTTCACCCATGCCTTCATCGCATCATGGGCTTCGGAAGCGGCCTGTTCCAGATAACCCGGCTCTTCCGTACGCGCCGTGATCTCCAGGCGCAGGCCGTTCGGGTCGAAGAAGTAGATCGAGTTGATGAACTCGTGGTCGATGACGTCGGTCGTCTTGACGCCGGCTTCCTGCAGCCGCTTCTTGAACTTCAGGACTTCCTCGACCGAGTCGACTTCCATCGCGAAGTGCTGCACCCAGTCCGGCGTGTTCGACGAGGGAAGTGGCATGGTGTTTTCGCCGAGGTCGAAGAAGGCCATGTAGGAACCGTCGCCCATTTCGAAGAAGAAATGCGCATAGGGCTTTTCCTCACCGGTGGACGGCACCTTGTCGGCGGTCATGCAGTTGACCAGCGGCAGGCCGAGCAGGTCCTCGTAGAACTTGCGGGTTTCTTCGCCATCGCGGCAGGGGTAGGAAAAGTGATAGAGTTTGCGAAGCTTCGGTGCGTCGACCATGGTGGTTCCTCCAAATCCAGGCTTGTTGCATTGGCTCAGATGGTAGGCCTTTGCCGTTCCTCCCATGTCCTCCGCCCGAGAGGACATGCCTCACTCAAATTCCCGACTGGCAAATTCCCGACCGGCAGATTGATAAACATGGCAGGAGGCGTTTATGCCTGCGCTTGATCGCGACGATATGGCGGCGCTTGCCGCATTGATGGATGATGTCGGGGAGCTGACATTTCCAGAAACTTTCCTGAAAACCCTGCGGCGTCTCGCCGGCACGGATTTCTGTTCCGCCTTTCAGGCCGAAGAGGACGGGTCGCTGACCTATCTCTTCGCCGGCGGCTACCATTCGCAAATTCCGGGTTTTGCCGAGCGCGCCTCGCTGGATTACGCCCACCTTTATTGGCAGCGCGACCGGGTGACCCGCCAGATGCTCAACGGCTCTTCTGGAAGCGGCAAGGTGCAGGTCATCCGCCAGGCCTGGAACGGCATTCGCGATCCGGAATACCGCCGCGACTGTTACGAGCGGGCGCATGTGCTGGAGCGTCTGACGATCTACCATTCGGAAGAGCCGCGTATCTTCACCAGCCTCTACCGAACCCGCGAGAGCGGACCGTTTCCGCTGGTCGCGGTGGAGCGGATCGAAAGCGTCGCGCCGCTGTTGATGGCCATGGTCGTTAAGCATGTGCGCCTGCAATCCCGGCCGCTTGCCGTATCGCTGCATCCACCGCAACAGGAGATTGCCGGCCGGCTTCTTCAGGCCGGCTACGCGCTGTCCGGCCGTGAGGCCGAGGTTTCCGCCGGTCTGCTGCTTGGTCGCACGCATCGGGAAATATCGGAAAAGGTCGGTCTCGCCCTGTCGAGCATCGTCACCTATCGTCAGCGCGCCTACCGGAAGCTGGGTGTCAGCGACCGCCGCGGGCTGGAAGCGCTTTATGAGGGAATTTCGCGCAACTGAGCGCGGGCATAGGGAAGGGAGTTCTAAGATGATTTCGATCAAGGACCGTATTGCCATCGTCACCGGCGCAAGCTCGGGTATCGGCTGGGGCATCGCCAAGGCGATTGCCGCCGAAGGCGCCATCACCGTGCTTGCGGCCCGCAGCGCCGACAAGCTGGAGAAGCTCGCCGCAGAGATTGAGGCAGAAGGCGGCCGCGCGCTCGTCGTGCCGACCGACGTCACCGACGACGCGCAGGTGGAAAAGCTCTTCGCCATCGTGAAGGAAAAATACGGCCGTCTCGATATCCTCATCAACAATGCCGGCATTGCCGACCACACCGCGACCGAAAAGCTGACCAATGAACGTTGGCACGAGGTGATCGACGCCAACCTGCATTCAGTCTTCTATTGCTCGCGCGCCGCCTTCACCATGATGATCGAGCAGAAGCGCGGCCGCATCATCAACATGGGCAGCCTCTCGGCAAAAGTGCCGCGCGGCCATACCGCAGCTTATACCGCCAGCAAGTTCGCGCTCGAAGGTCTTACCCGCTCGCTCGCCGTCGATGGTCGGGAACATGGAATCGCCGTCTCCATGGTGCATCCGGGCTCGACCGTCAGCTCGCTGGTTCCCGGCGTTACGGACAAGGTTCGTCCCGTCACCATGATGCCGCTCGATGTGGCGCGCACCGTCGTGCTGATGGCGACTTTGCCGGACGACGTGAACCTCTATGAGAGCATCATCCTGCCGGTGGAAATGCCCTTCCTCGGCCGCGGCTGATTGATTTCCAGGTCAGGCGACTGGCTTTCCGCAAAAGCGGGAAAACAAGCCGCTTGACGTATATATGGGTCCCTGATATTCAATCTCTCGACAGGGAGAAATCGCTATGGAAAACAAGACCGAATCCACCACGTCCGAGCACATTGCCGGCAAATGGGGCGAATACGTCGCCGTGGAATTCGACGAGGGCATTGCCTGGGTCACCCTCAATCGCCCGAAGCAGCGCAACGCGATCAATCCCGGCATCGTCTGGGAAATGAACGCCATCATGGACGCGCTGGAAGAAGACGATCGCTGCAAGGTGATGGTCGTCACCGGCGCCGGCGAATCCTTTTCCGCCGGCATGGACCTCAAGGAATATTTCCGCGCTACCGACAAGGTGCCGCCGATCCAGCGCGAACGCCTGTTCCGGGCCAACGCCGCCTGGCAGTGGCGTCGCATGATGTATTACCCGAAGCCGACCATCTCTATGGTCAACGGCTGGTGCTTCGGCGGTGCCTTCCAGTTCCTCGTCGGCTGCGATCTGGCGATTGCTTCCCAGGAAGCGATTTTCGGCTTGTCGGAGATCAACTGGGGCATCATCCCGGCCGGTATCGTCACCAAGTCCGTACTGGAAACCATGAGCTTCCGCGACGCCATGTATTACATCATGACCGGCGAGACGTTTAACGGCAAACAGGCGGCTGAGATGAAGCTGGTCAACAAGGCGGTCGCGCCCGAACAGCTCCGCGAAGAGACCCGCAAGCTTGCCATGACGCTGATCGGCAAGAACCCCTTCGTGCTGCGCCAGGCCAAGACTGCCTGCCGCTTTACCCGCGACATGACCTGGGAACAGGCCGGCGAATATCTGATGGCGAAGTCCGACCAGACGGAACTGCGCGACCCGGAAAACGGTCGCAATACCGGTATGAGCCAGTTCCTCGATGAAAAGTCCTTCCGCCCCGGCCTCGGCGCCTATCGCCGCGATTAAGAGTTGCTTCGATGGCTGACACGATGATCCAATCTCCCGAGACGTTCGACCTCGACCGTCTGCTCCGCCCACGATCCATCGCGATCGTGGGCGCGTCGCCCGATCGGGCTTCGATCGGCGGCGGGGTTCTGGCGAACCTCGAACTGTTCCAATATTCCGGCGAATTGCATCTCGTCAGCCGCTCGCGCGACGAGATCAACGGCCGCCCCTGCGTGAAGACGATCGGCGACCTGCCGAAGGGCGTCGATGTGGTGATCCTCATCGTGCCGCAGGCGGCGATCAAGGATTCGATCCTCGCCTGTGTCGAGCGCGAAGTGGCGGGCGTCATCGTTTACTCCTCCGGCTTCGCGGAAGCCGGCGAGGAAGGCCGCCAGCAGCAGGAAGAGCTTGCTGAAATCTGCCGCAAGGCGGGCATCGCCATGCTCGGCCCGAACTGCATGGGCTATACGAATTATATCGACGGCATTCCGCTCACTTTCGAACCCGTCGATCTGCGCGGCGTCGGTGAGCGCAGCCGTGTCGCGATTGTCGCCCAGAGCGGCGCGACGGCGGCGAACATCCGTTTCGCCATGCATTCCCGCGATATCGCGGTGTCTTATGTCATCGCAACCGGCAATGAGGCGGTCATCGCCGTCGAAGATCTGGTCGCGTGGCTGATCGAGGACCCCGACAATGCGGTCGTCGCGGTCTATGTCGAGCAGGTCAAGAACCCGCAGAAGTTCCTTTCCATCGCCCGTCGTGCCCGCGAACTCGGCAAGCCGATCGTCATGCTGCATCCGGGCTCCAGCGAGCGCGGTAAGGCAGCGGCGCAGTCGCATACCGGCGCGCTGGCTGGCGACCACGCCACCATGCAGGCCGCCGTTCGCAACGAGGCGGTCGCGCTGGTCGATACGACCGACGAACTCTTCGATGTCGCGGCGATCCTTGCGCGTTATCCGCTGCCGCCGGCCGGTCAGGCGGGCATCGTCACCAATTCCGGCGCTATCCGCGGCCTCTGCTTCGATTTCTGCGAACGCGTCGGCCTGCCGATCGCGACGCTGTCGGACGAGGTGCATGCCGAACTGACGACACAGGTGCCGCCTTACGTACATGTCGATAACCCGTTCGACATCGGCACGACCGGCTTTTCCAATCCCGGCATTTTCGGCACGTCCACGGCCTCCATGCTGAAGGATCCGAGCGTCGGCATCGTCTTCCTGTCGCATGCCGGCGGTTCGCCGCCGATGCAGATCAAGAAGTCGGATGCGATCATTCCGGTCGCAGCGACCGCGACAAAGCCGGTCATCCTCAACATCATCGGCGACGACTACCCGCTCGACCCGAGCTTCATGAAGGCGGTGCGCGACAGCGGCATTCCCTTCTTCCGCTCGCCGGAACGCGCCATGCGCGCCATGGCCGTGGTGATGAACTATGCCGCAGCGCTTGCAGCCACGAAGGATCGGGCGGCGGAAGGCGCTCGCCTGAAGCAGATGCCCGCTTCCGGCCTGATCGTGGAATACGAAGGCAAACGCATCCTCTCCGAACTCGGTATCCAGATCCCCAAGGGTGCGCTGGCGAAATCCGCCGACGAAGCGGTGAAGATCGCCGCCGAGATCGGTTATCCGGTGGTGATGAAGGCGCAGGCCGCCGAGCTTGCCCACAAGAGCGATGTCGGCGGCGTTGCTGTTAATCTCGCTGATGAGGCGGCGGTGCGCGCCGCGCATGAGAAAATGTATGCGAGCATCGCAATCCACAAGCCGGGCCTGAAACTCGACGGCGTGCTGATCGAGGGCATGGCGCGGCAGGGGCTTGAAATGGTGGTTGGCGCCAAGCGCGACCAGTGGGGTCCGACGGTTCTCGTCGGCCTTGGGGGTGTCTGGATCGAGGCGTTGGCGGATGCGCGTCTTCTGCCGGCCGATATCAGCCGCGAGCGGGCGATTGCCGAAATCCACAAGCTGAAGGCTGCCAAGCTGCTCGGCCCCTTCCGCGGCCAACCGGCTCGTGACGTGGAGGCGATCGCCGACGTAGTGGTGAAGCTCGGCGCGCTGATGCGTGCGGCGCCGGAGATTGTCGAAGCCGATATCAACCCGCTGGTTGTCTATGGCGAGGGGGACGGGGTTCTCGCGCTCGACGCGTTATTCGTGGTGCGGTGAGGGGGTGTAAGCCCTCGCTGAGGTTTTGGGGTGGCTCAGCCCCTCATCTGCCTGCCGGCACCTTCTCCCCGCTCGCGGGGAGAAGGAAATATGCCGCACCGTCAGCCGGTCCCCCTCGCCCCGTTTACGGGGAGAGGGTGCGCCGAGCGAAGCAGAGGTGGGGTGAGGGGCTAACCGCGCCCAACGTTTTATTGTCTGTCACGAGGGAGGATACCGTGATGCAGACCCAGTCCTATGGTGAACTGAAACTCTTCGTCGATGGCGAGTGGCTAGGACCGGAAGGCCGCGTCACGGAGGACGTCATCAACCCCGCCACCGGCGAGCCGATCGCCGCGCTGCCGCATGCAACGCCTGCCGATCTCGACCGTGCCGTCGCAGCCGCCGAACGCGAGTTCAAGGCTTGGAAGGCGATGACCGCCTTCGACCGCGCCAAGATCATCCGCAAGGCGGCCGACATTCTTCGCGAGCGGGCAAATGCGCTCGGCGCCCGGATGACGATGGAACAGGGCAAGCCGATCGGCGAAGCCACCCAGGAAATCCACATCACGGCCGACATTCTCGACTGGACCGCCGACGAAGGCCGCCGTTCCTACGGCCGCATCGTGCCCTCGCGTGTTCCGGGGGTAAAGTGGATGGTCACCAGGGAGCCGGTCGGCCCGGTCGCCGGTTTCACGCCCTGGAACTTTCCGGCCGTCATCCCGGCGCGCAAGATTTCGGCGGCGCTTGCCGTCGGCTGCACCATGGTCATCAAGCCGTCGGAAGAAACGCCGGCGACCGTGCTCGAAATCGCCCGCGCGCTGCAGGATGCGGGCCTGCCGAATGGCGTGCTGAACGTCGTTCACGGCAAGCCCGCCGAAGTCTCCGAACATCTGATCGCCGCCGACGGCATCCGCAAGATCACCTTCACCGGCTCCACCAATGTCGGCCAGCATCTGGCGGTGCTTGCCGCCAAGGCAGGCGTCAAGCGCGCTACGATGGAACTCGGCGGCCATGCGCCGGTGCTGATCTTCGAAGACGCCGATATCGATCTGGCGATCCGCACGATGGTGCATTCGAAATATCGCAATGCCGGACAGGTCTGCATTTCGCCGACCCGCTTCTATGTTCATGACAGCGTCCATGACCGGTTCGTCGATGGTTTTGCCAAGGCAGCGTCCGCGATCAGGGTCGGCGACGGCATGGACCCGGCAAGCCAGATGGGTCCGCTCGCCAACAGCCGCCGGGTGCCGACCATGGAACGCATGGTGGCGGATGCGGTGAGCCGCGGCGCCAAGGTGAAGACCGGCGGCGAGCGGGGCAGCAATCGCGGCTATTTCTTCCAGCCGACGGTGCTCTCCGATGTGCCGCAGGGTGCGATCATCATGAACGAGGAGCCCTTCGGCCCGGTCGCCGTGACGGCCCGCTTCTTGTCCTTCGACGAGGTGATCGAACAGGCAAACCGCCTGCCTTACGGCCTTGCTTCCTATGCCTTCACTCAGTCGAGCCGCACTGCCGCGATGGTGAGCGATGCGCTGGAAGCCGGCATGGTCGGCATCAACAACAGTTTTATCTCGATGGCGGAAACGCCCTTCGGCGGCGTCAAGCAGAGCGGTTATGGCTCCGAAGGTGGCACCGAGGGCATGGATGCTTACCTCGTCACCAAGATGACCAGCCAGTCCTAGGTTTTTCAGGAGAAGTTTTATGGCCATTGAAACAAGCGATATCGGCGGAGAAAACGTCAAGGTCGAATTCGAGGACGGTATCGCCTGGGTGAAGCTGAACCGCCCGGACAAGCGCAACGCCATGAGCGTCGGTCTGGCGGAAGACATGATCCGCGTGCTCGACGAGCTGGAAATCGACGACCGCGCAGGCGTCATCATTCTGACCGGCGAGGGCGAAGCCTTCTCCGCCGGCATGGACCTCAAGGACTTCTTCCGCGCTACTGACGGCGTCTCGGACGTCAAGCGCATGCGCGCTTACCGCTCCACCCGCGCCTGGCAGTGGCGCCTGCTGATGAACTACGCCAAGCCGACCATCGCCATGGTCAACGGCTGGTGCTTCGGCGGTGCCTTCACCCCGCTGATCTGCTGCGACCTCGCGATCGCCTCAGAAGACGCGGTGTTCGGTCTGTCGGAAATCAACTGGGGCGTCATCCCCGGCGGCGTCGTCTCCAAGGCGATCTCGACGCTGATGAATGACCGCAAGGCGATGTATTACGTCATGACCGGCGAAAAGTTCGGCGGCAAGATGGCCGAACAGCTCGGCCTGGTGAACGAGGCGGTGCCGGCGGACAAGCTACGCGAGCGTACTATCGAAATCGCCCGTGTGCTGTTGGAGAAGAACCCGACGGTGCTGCGCCAGGCGCGCATGGCATACAAATATGTGCGCGAAATGACCTGGGAGGAGTCAGCGGAATATCTCACCGCCAAGGCTGACCAGACCACATTCGTGGATACGGAAAAGGGCCGGGAGAAGGGGCTGTCGCAGTTTCTGGATTCGAAGACCTATCGTCCGGGGCATGGGGCTTACAAGCGGGAGGAGTGAGGAGCGGTCGGGCCTAAGCTCGAGCAATCGATCCAGTGAATCGATTGCAGCGACGAACGCCCGGAGCGAAAGCGGAGGGCTGCCGCAGACTCCCTGCCATTGCCCAAGGCACAGTCGCCCCTCACCCTAATCCTCTCCCCGTTCTTACGGGGAGAGGGGACGTGCCCCATTCGTCGTCAGCGTTCCGGGAAGCCGGTGCAGCATTCGTCCTTCTCCCCGCTTGCGGGGTCCGGAGGACGGGACGGGATAAGCGACCCGTCCCCGGTTGGTGCCGGCAAGTGGATGAGGGGCAGATTTCCGCAGCAAGACACGAGACCACCCATGAACCTCAACCACACCGACGAACAGCTCCTCCTCAAGGCAAGCGCCACCCGCTTCCTCAAGGATCGCTACGACTTCGAGAAGCGGGCCAAGATCCTCGCCGCTGGCGGTTTCGATGAGGCGACTTGGTCCGCGATGGCCGATCTTGGCTGGCTGGCGCTGCCCTTCTCTGAAGAAAACGGCGGCCTCGGCGGCAGTGCTGTCGAAATCTCATTGATCATGGAAGCCATCGGCCGGGCGCTTGTGGTGGAGCCCTATCTCGCCTCCGTCATCCTCGCCGGCATCCTCGTTGAAAAGCTGGGCACGGCGGAGCAGAAGGCCGAGATCCTTGGATCGCTGATCGTCGGCACCTCACGCCCGGCGCTGGCGCATGTGGAAAAGCAGACTGGCTTCGACCTTGCCAATATTACGGCTACCGCCGTGCGAACCAGCGAAGGTTATCGCCTTTCAGGCGAAAAGCCGCTGGTACCCGGCGGCGCTTTTGCGGACGTGTTTCTCGTTTCGGCAAAGCTTGAGGGAGACGTCTGCCTCTTCGCCGTGCCGGCCGAGACGCCTGGCCTCAGCCGGAAAACCATCAAACTAGTCGACGGCAGCCATGCCGCCGATCTCGTGCTGGATGACGTCTCTATTCTGGCCTCGGCCCTTCTCGATGGCGGCGGTGCGCTTGCCGAGATCGAAGCGGCCTATGACCGCGCCAATGCGGCACTCGCCTCCGAAGCCGTCGGCATCATGGATGCGCTGATGGATGCAACCGTCGCCTACACGAAGGAGCGCGTGCAATTCGGCAAGCCGCTCGCGGCGTTTCAGGCACTGCAGCATCGAATGGCCGAGATGGCGGTGAAATGCCAGGAGGCGCGCGGTGCCGCCCTGCTCGCGACGCTCTCCGTCGATGCGCCGCATGCAATGCTTATCCGCGGCGTTTCCGGAGCACGGGCCAAGATCGGCAAGGTCTCCCGCTCCGTCGCGCAGGAGGCGATCCAGCTGCATGGCGCTATGGGGTTTTCGGAAGAAATGCCGATCGGCGCCTGGTTCCGCCGGCTCTACGCCATCGAAAACACCTTCGGCACCACCGCCGACCATCTGAAGCGATACGGCGAGACCATTCGTGACACCGACGTGCTGTCCGGCAGCTTGTTGCGCGCGCCGGATGCCGACCAATCTGCGGCAAGCAATGGCATGAACCTTCGGATGACCGAAGAGGAGGCCCGCTTCCGCGACGAGGTGCGGGCTTTTCTCGATACTCATCTCGATGACGACCTGAAGCGCGCCGAGCGTTTGAACCCGAGTTTTCTCGCCGACCCGCGCATCGGCCTCAAATGGCAGGCAAAAATCAACGGCGAGGGTTGGGTCGCGCCCTCATGGCCGAAACAATACGGCGGCACCGGCTGGACGCTGACCCAGCGCTATATCTTCGACCAGGAATGTGAGCACGCCGGCGAACCGCATTTTCGCGGTGCCTCGATCAAGATGATCGCGCCCGTCATCATGCGCTATGGCGATGAAGCGCAAAAGGCCTTCTATCTGCCGCGCATTCTCCGCGGGGAGGATTTGTGGGCGCAGGGTTATTCCGAACCCGGCTCCGGCTCCGACCTCGCTTCGCTGAAGACGAAGGCGGTGCGGGAAGGCGACCACTATGTCATCAACGGTTCGAAAATCTGGTCGACGCTCGCGCATCACGCCACCCGCATGTTCGCGCTGGTGCGCACCGCCGACACGGGCAAGAAACAGGAAGGCATCACCTTCATCCTGATCGACCTGAAATCGCTCGGCGTCGCAATCCGGCCGATCCGTTCGATCTGCGGCACGCATGAGTTCAACCAGGTCTTTTTCGACGACGTGAAGGTGCCGGTTTCCGACCGGATCGGCGAGGAGGGCGAGGGCTGGGACATCGCCAAATACCTGCTCGAGTTCGAGCGCGGCGGCGCCTTCGCCGGTGGCGTGTTGCGCGCTATGCTGACCCGCCTCTATCGCCTGGCATCCGAACCTTTGCCGGGTGACCGGAAAATGGTCGACGATCCGCTGTTCATGGCTCGCTTTGCCGAGATCGCCACGGATGTCGATGCCAACGACATGTTGGAAATTGCCGCGATGTCCAAGGTGCAGGCCGGCGGCAATCCGGGTTCGGTGCCGTCCTCGACAATGAAGATAGAGCGCAGCCGCATCCGCCAGTCGATCGCCGAACTTGCCGCCTCGATCCTCGGCCCGGACGTGCTGCGCTGGGAAGAACACCGCCCACTGCACGAACTGCCGGAAGAGAGTGAGATCGACGAGGAGCGCAAGGTGGCTTCGGCTGTCTATTTCAACTCTCGCTCCCAGAGCATCTTTGGCGGCAGCAACGAGATCCAGCTTGAGATCATCGCGAAGACGCTGCTCAGATAGCTATTGTTGCTCCTGCACGGCAGGTCCCGCCCGCTCGCGGCAAAGATGGAGAACCCAGAGCATCGCGGCAAATACAACGACTGATGCATATGGTGCGAAGGAAACCATTCGCTCGGCGTCTTCCACTGTGCGCTGCAAGCCTTGATTTGCGCGGCGTGCTACTTGAGCCGCTACCAGTGCATCTCGGGCAAAATAAAAACTGACCGCCAGACCCGCGGCGCTGAAGGCCATAATAGCCGCATTCACCAGTTTTGCGCCGGGTATAAAGCGCAGCATCATGATGCCGGCCAGCAGGCAAATGCCGCCAAGAATCGTCAGGAGGCCGATCTTGAGGGGCGTTTCATCAACGAGCAGAAAAGCGGCAGTCCCTGTCCAGGTGCGGTCCAGTTCACCAGCTCCTTTAGACCACTCAGGATCATAAGTGTGCCAATCACCAAATTGGGCCATTGGCGGGTGGTAACTCCCATCGCGCGTTCGACTTTTGCGTGGGCCAATAACCGTTCTCCAATTGAAAGATCAAGCCGTCGGCCGATCAATATCAGGCTTAGAACCAGTCCCCACGATGCCGGTACAGAATAGGCCGAATCGATTTCACGCCCGGCAACCTGCGCCAGATGCGCCATAAGGCCGACAAGCGAGTTGATGAAAATGAAATCGAGATAAAAGCCCAGAATGGGCAGAATATATTTGCGCATGAAATCGACACCTCAGCCTTAGGTTTCATGAATAGGTGTGCCTTCGCGTAAGGGCAAGCCGTAAAAATATCGATCCCAAAGAGTGTCGTCTGTGCTGAAACCATCTCCCGTCCAGCACGTTATTGGGCCAAATGCCACAACCCGGAGACACCCTTTGGATATCATCCGCATCCTGCTCGCCTTCATCCTGCCGCCGCTCGGCGTGTTCTTTCAGGTGGGCCTTGGCCTGCATTTCTGGCTGAACATCCTGCTCACCCTTTGCGGCTGGCTGCCGGGCATCGTGCATGCACTCTGGGTCATCCTGAAGAAATAGGTTGCTTCAGCCGCCGGCGGGTATCACTCGGGCTTTCGCGATAATGCGCGCGATAGCTGCGGGAAAACGCGGAGGCCGAGTTGAAGCCGGTGGCGGCGGCGACATCCGCGAAAGTCGCGCGCGTTTCGATGACTTTTCGACGTGCCGCGTTGAGCCTCAGCGCCAGATAGTGCTCGCGCGGCGCCACACCCATAATATCGTTGAAAAGATCTTGGAGGTGGCGCGCGCTGACGCCTGCGCGTTTTGCCAGCCGGGTCAGCGAAAGCGGGGCTTCCACCGTTTCTTCCATCAACTTTACCGCCACCTGCACCCGGCTATCGACGATGCGCATGTTGCCTATCGCCGGCATCTGCAACAGGTCGCCGCGGGTCCTTTCCTGCTCGTAGATGAAGAGACGCGAGACTTCGAGCGCCAGTGAATAGCCATGCGAACGGCGGATCAATTCCAGCATCAAGTCGAGTGTCGGCAGTGAACCGCCGGTGGTTATCCGCTTGCCGTCGATGACGAACCGCTCGCGGACCATGTTCACCTGCGGATAGGCCGTCGAAAAGTCCTCGAAATCCTCCCAATGGGTCGTGGCGGAAAAGCCATCGAGCAGGCTGGTATCGGCAAGAATGAAGGAGCCAGCCTCGATGCCGGCGATCAGCGTCCGGTGTCGGGCGGTTTGTGAAAGCTGGAATTTCAGCTCGCGGGTGGCATGCCGTTTCCAGTTGTAACTCGCAAGCACGAAGAGTGGATCGCTTTCCCGACCGGGCCGGAATGCGCCGCCGACCGGGATGGGGATGCCGGACTTGGTGTCGATCGGTTGCCCGTCGGGCGAGGACAGTGTCCAGTGATAAAGCTCCCGGCCGGCGATGCGGTTTGCGGCCCGCAAAGGCTCGATCACGGATGCCGCGAGAATGAGGTTGATCTCCGGCAGCACCAGAATGTCGAAATGCTGCGCTCCGGCCAAACCGTCTGCCATGCAACCATCATCCTCCGTTTCCGGTAATGTATAGAATGGCGCCGAAAGTGAAAAGCATTTCGCCCTTGTCCGGTTCGTAATGCGCAAAACGAACAAGGAGGGGAAGATGCCGCTTGAGATGAACCGCGAGGTTTTCATCACCTGCGCCGTGACCGGTGCCGGCGATACGACCGCGAAATCGAGCCACGTGCCGATCACGCCGAAGCAGATCGCGGATTCGGCAATCGACGCCGCCAAGGCCGGAGCGGCAGTCGTCCATTGTCATGTCCGCAATCCTGAAACCGGTGCGGCTGCACGCGGCATCGATCTTTACAGGGAAGTCACCGACCGCATTCGTTCAGCAGATGTCGATGTGGTGCTGAACCTCACCGCCGGCATGGGCGGCGATCTCGTGTTCGGCAATGTCGAGGCGCCGTTCCCGGTCAATCCGAATGGCACCGACATGGCGGGCGCCACGGAGCGTGTCGCGCATGTGGCCGAATGCCTGCCGGAAATCTGCACGCTCGATTGCGGCACGATGAATTTTTCGCTCGGCGATTACGTCATGACCAACACGCCCTCCATGCTGCGTGAAATGGCGCGGCAGATGACGGCGCTCGGCGTGCGGCCGGAGATCGAGGCCTTTGACACCGGCCACCTCTGGTTCGCCAAGCAGCTTGTCGAAGAGGGGCTGATCGAGGATCCGGTATTGATCCAGCTCTGCATGGGCATTCCGTGGGGCGCGCCGGACGACCTCAACACCTTCATGGCGATGGTCAATAACGTGCCGAAGAACTGGACGTTTTCGGCCTTCTCAATTGGTCGCAACGCGCTGGCCTATCCGGCGGCCGCGGTGCTCGCCGGCGGCAATGTCCGCGTCGGGCTGGAGGACAATCTCTATGCCGGCAAAGGGCAGCTGGCGACGAATGCGCAGCTCGTTGAAAAGGCGGTTGGCATGATCGAAGGCATGGGCGCCAAGATCATCGGGCCGGCTGCGGTGCGTGAAAAACTGAAGCTGAAGAAGCGGTGATCGCCATGAGCAAGATTGAAAAAGCAGCCTGCATCGGCGGTGGCGTGATCGGTGGGGCCTGGGCGGCTCGGTTTCTGCTGGCCGGTATCGACGTCAACATGTTCGATCCGCATTCCGAAGCGCAGCGTATCGTCGGCGAAGTGCTCGCCAATGCCGAACGTGCCTATGCCATGCTCACCATGGCGCCATTGCCGCAAAAGGGAAAAATCACCTTCTGCAAGACGGTCGAGGAAGCTGTTCAAGGCGCCGACTGGATCCAGGAAAGCGTACCGGAGCGGCTGGAACTGAAGCGTGGCATCATCACCCAGATCGACGCGGCCGCCGATCCGAAGGCGCTGATCGGCTCCTCTACCTCCGGCCTGATGCCGACCGACCTGCAGCGGGACATGAAACATCCTGAGCGGATGTTCGTCGCACATCCCTATAATCCCGTTTATCTCCTGCCGCTCGCCGAATTGGTCGGCGGTCAGAGGACATCTGCCGAAACGCTGAAGGCGGCGCAGGAAAAGCTCGCACCAATCGGCATGAAGGGTGTCATCATCAAGAAGGAAATCGAAGCCTTCGTCGGTGACCGTCTGCTGGAAGCCGTATGGCGCGAGGGCCTCTGGCTGATCCATGACGACATCTGTGATACGGAAACGCTGGACGACGTGATCCGCTACTCGTTCGGCATGCGCTGGGCGCAGATGGGCATGTTCGAGACCTATCGCATTGCCGGCGGCGAGGCGGGCATGCGGCACTTCTTGGCGCAGTTCGGTCCGTGCCTCTCCTGGCCGTGGACGAAGCTCACCGATGTCGTCGATCTCGATGATGCGCTGGTCGACAAGATCGCCGGCCAGTCCGATGCACAATCCGGCGCCCGAGGCATCCGGGATCTGGAACGCATCCGCGACGAAAACCTCGTCGGCATCATGCAGGCGCTGAAGGCAGGCGATGCGGGCAAGGGCTGGGGCGCCGGCAAGATCCTCGCCGAGTTCGAAAAACATCTCTGGAAGAATTCGCCAAAACCGGCCGCCAAAACCGGCAAGAATGCGCTCGACCTTCTCGAGATCAAGGTCCACCCGTCCTGGATCGATTATAACGGTCACATGACCGAGTTCCGTTATGCGCAGTGTTTTGCAGATGCCAGCGACTCGCTTCTGCGCCTGATCGGTGTCGATATGGACTATGTCGCGGCAGGCAACAGCTATTACACCGTCGAGACTCATAACCGTTTGCTCGACGAAGCCAAGCTTGGCGATGTCCTGAAAGTCAGCGGGCAGATATTGCCGTCTTCGGACGGCAAGAAGGTACAGAGCTTCCTGTCGTTGAGCCGCGCTTCGGATGGCGTGCTGCTTGCGACATGCGAACATCTGATGCTGCATGTCTCGTCGGACGAGGGCAAGGCGGTGGCGCCCGGGGCGGAGGTCATGGGCAGGCTGCAGCCGCTGATCGACGCACACAGGGGCTTGCCGGCGCCGGAAGGGGCGGGGCGGTCTGTGGGGCAGAAGAGGTAAGGTGGGGCTTGGCGGGGAGATTGGCTGGGCGCACCGGTGACTTACTCCCATCGACGACAGAGAGACGCGAGACGTATGCCGCAAGTCGATCTCCCTCCTTGTGGGAGAAATGGCCTGCGGGGCAGAGGAGGGTAGCGGCGCCTTCCGCTTTTAGTGTGGAGGAGAACACATGAATTTCGGCCTGACCGGCGAGCAGGAAATGATCGTCAAGACCGTCCGCGATTTTGTCGAGACGGAGATTTATCCGCACGAAAATGAGGTAGAGCGCACCGGTATCGTGCCGCCGGAGCTTGGCCGAGAGATCGCCACGAAATGTCGGGAAATAGGCTTCTTTGGATGCAATTTCCCCGAAGAGGTGGGAGGTGCCGGTCTCGATCACACATCTTTCACGCTGGTGGAGCGTGAGCTCGGTCGCGGCTCGATGGCGCTGACCGTGTTTTTTGGCCGCCCCTCCGGCATCCTGATGGCTTGCAATGACGAGCAACGAGAAAAGTATCTTTTCCCGGCAGTGAAGGGCGAAAAGTTCGATGCGCTGGCCATGACCGAGCCGGATGCAGGTTCGGATGTGCGCGGCATGAAATGTTTTGCCCGGAAAGACGGCGACGACTGGGTTGTCAACGGTACGAAACACTTCATCAGCCACGCCAATATCGCCGACTTCGTGATCGTCTTCATTGCGACGGGCGAGGAGGAGACACCGCGCGGGCCGAAGAAGCTGATCACCTGTTTCTTCGTCGATCGCGGCACGCCGGGTTTCGAAATCCGTGAGGGTTACAATTCCGTCTCGCATCGCGGTTACAAGAACTGCATTCTCACCTTCGACGAATGCCGGTTGCCGTCGGCGCAAATCCTCGGCGAGGTACACAAGGGTTTCGACATCGCCAACGACTGGCTTTATGCGACGCGCCTGACGGTTGCGGCCACCTCGGTTGGCCGGGCGCGGCGGGCGTTCGACTACGCCCTGAACTATGCGGCCGAGCGAAAACAGTTCGGCAAGCCGATCGGCGCCAACCAGGGCGTTTCCTTCAAACTGGCCGACATGATCACCGAGATCGATGCCGCGGACCTGCTGACGCTCTCCGCCGCCTGGCGGCTCGACCAGGGCCTGCCGTCGAACCGCGAAATCGCCTCCGCCAAGGTGTTTGCCACGGAAATGCTCGCCCGCGTCACCGACGAAGCGATCCAGATCTTTGGTGGCATGGGCCTGATGGATGACCTGCCGCTGGCGCGGTTCTGGCGAGACGCGCGGGTGGAGCGTATCTGGGACGGCACGTCGGAAATCCAGAGGCATATCATCAGCCGCGATCTGCTGCGGCCGCTGGGGGCTTGAGATGTATAAGTACTCGCAGTCGTTGGGGCGCGCCCCCCTCTGCCCTGACGGGCATCCCCCCCTCAAGGGGGGAGATCGGATGGAGCACCGCCCCGCGCCTATCTCCCCTGTTAGGTTTAGCCAACGCAAAATGCTGGGTGAAGGGCATGCCATAGGCCAATCTCCCCCCTTGAGGGGGAGATGCCCGGCAGGGCTGAGGGGTGTATCTGCGGTATGACGCCAGCCCCCCGTTCTCTCGACCGCCTCACACGCCCCAAAACCATCGCAGTCTTCGGCGGCAAGGAAGCCCGTCGCGTCATCGAGCAATGCGACAAGATGGGTTTTGCCGGCGAGATCTGGCCCGTTCATCCAAAGAGTGACGAAATCCTCGGGCGCAAATGTTATCGCTCGGTGGCTGACCTGCCGGCCGCACCGGATGCCTCCTTCGTCGGTGTTAACAGGCAGCTGACGATCGAGATCATCCGCGATCTTTCGGCTCGCGGGGCAGGCGGTGCGGTCTGTTACGCCTCCGGCTTCCGCGAAGCCGTGAGCGAGCTTGCCGATGGCGACGCGCTACAGGCGGCCCTGGTCGCGGCGGCGGGCGACATGCCGATCCTCGGACCGAATTGCTACGGTTTCATCAACATGCTGGATGGAGCGCTGATGTGGCCGGATCAGCATGGCATGTTGCGTGTCGACCGCGGCGTCGCGGTGCTGACGCAGTCCTCCAACATTGCCTGCAACATTTCCATGCAGCAGCGTGGCTTGCCGCTTGCCTATCTGATGACGGCCGGCAACCAGGCACAGACAGGGCTCGCTGAACTCGCCTGCACCGTCATCCAGGATTCCCGCGTCACCGCCGTCGGCTTGCATGTGGAGGGGTTCGACAGTCTGGAAGCGCTGGAGCGGCTTGCAGGCCTGTCCCGGCAGCTGAAAAAGCCGGTCGTGATGCTGAAAGTCGGGAAATCGGAGGCGGCGCAGCTTGCGACCGTTTCTCACACAGCTTCGCTCGCCGGCAATGACCGTGTCTCTTCTGCCCTGCTGGAACGTCTCGGGATCGGCCGTGTCGAAACATTACCCGAACTGCTGGAAACGTTGAAGCTTCTCCATCTCTACGGCCCGCTGGAGAGTGCCGATATCTCGTCCATGAGCTGTTCCGGCGGCGAAGCCTCGCTGATGGCGGATGCCGGAGTTAGGCGGAAAATCGCCTATCGGCCGCTGAGAGACGAACAGCTGAAGCCCCTGCGCGAAACGCTCGGCCAGATGGTGACGCTTGCCAACCCGCTGGATTATCACACGTTCGTCTGGGGAAATGGTGAGAAACAGACAGCGGCCATCACTGCGATGATGCAGGGTGGCTATGCGTTGAATCTCGTGGTGCTGGACTTCCCGCGCCTTGATCGCTGCGACGCCGCCGACTGGATGACGACCGTGGATGCGGTCGTTGCGGCGCGTATTGCAACGGGAGCCAATGCCGGTATCGTTTCCAGCATGGCGGAAAACCTGCCGGAAGCGGTGGCCGAGCGACTGATGCGTGATGGCGTAGTACCTTTTTACGGCATCGAGGAAACGCTTGCCGCGGCGGAGACTGCGGCCTTTATCGGCAAGGCCTGGCGTGAGCCTGCACCTGCACCTCTACTGAAATCCAATGCTGGTGCCGGCGAGTTGGTGACACTCAACGAAGACGACGCAAAGCGCGAGCTTTCCGCCTTCGGTTTGCCAGTTCCAGAGGGGCTGGTGGAGATTGAGCCTGAAGACACCGGGCCTGCGGCGGAAAGGCTCGGCTTCCCGGTGGTGCTGAAAGGGCGCGGGGTCGCCCACAAGACGGAGGCCGGAGCTGTGAAGCTCAACCTGAAAAGCCGTGACGAGGTCAACGCCGCGGCGCATGCCATGGCCGGCGCCGCAAACGGCTACCTGGTCGAGAAAATGGCCGGTAAGCCCGTCGCGGAAATCATTATCGGCGCCATTCGCGATCCGGTTGCCGGGCTGGTGCTCACGGTCGGCGCTGGCGGGATTTTGGTGGAGCTGCTGGAGGATTCGGCGCTGATCACCTTGCCACCAACGCGGGCGGCGATCTCTGCGGCGATCTCCGGTCTCAAGATCAGGAAACTGCTGGATGGTTATCGCGGCGGGCCGAAGGGCGACATCGCTGCTCTGGAGCTGGCTGTTGCCGCCGTCGCAGCCTATCTGGTCGCCAATGCCGGCGATATCGAAGAGCTCGATATCAATCCGGTCATGGTTCTGCCGGAAGGCGAGGGAGTGGTTGCCGTGGATGCGCTGGTGCGGCGAAGAATTCCATCTTCCCTTTGACGGGAGGTGCGCGGCTGTGACCCGCCAATACAGAAAACCTCGACTGGGGGGAAAGAATACGAGCATGACCGACCAACCGATCAAAACACGCCGCGAGGATGGCATTCTCGAAGTCACCATCGATCGGCCGAAGGCGAATGCGATCGATCTTGTCACATCGCGGATCATGGGCGAGATATTTCGCGATTTCCGGGATGATGAAACGCTGCGTGTTGCGATCATTACCGGCGCCGGCGAGAAATTCTTTTGCCCGGGTTGGGATCTGAAAGCTGCGGCTTCCGGCGATGCCGTGGACGGCGACTATGGCGTCGGCGGTTTTGGAGGCATGCAGGAGCTGCGCGATCTCAACAAGCCGATCATCGCAGCGGTGAACGGCATCTGCTGCGGCGGCGGTCTGGAAATCGCGCTCTCGACGGATCTCATTCTGGCGGCCGAGCACGCCACCTTCGCGCTTCCCGAAATCCGCTCCGGCACGGTTGCCGATGCGGCCTCGATCAAGCTGCCGAAGCGCATTCCCTACCATATCGCAATGGATATGCTGTTTACAGGACGCTGGCTCGACGTGCAGGAAGCGCATCGCTGGGGGTTCGTCAATGAAATCCTGACGGCCGAAAAGCTGATGGCCCGCGCCTGGGAGCTGGCACGCCTGCTCGAAAGCGGCCCGCCGCTGGTTTATGCGGCGATCAAGGAAGTGGTGCGCGAGGCGGAAGGCGAGAAATTCCAGGCGACCATGAACCGCATTACCCGCCGCCAGCTGAAGACGGTCGATATTCTCTATTCCAGCGACGACCAGCTGGAAGGCGCACGCGCCTTTGCCGAAAAGCGTGATCCGGTGTGGAAGGGCAAGTAACCCTTCAGGCTGCGATATCTGCGATCTCGCCGGCCTGCCACAGGACCTTCGGATCCGACATGTCGCCGCTTTCCATATCCACCTGCACCGAATAAGCCGCGACGCCCACGAAACGTTCGGCCATGGCACGGGCGATCTTTTCTGCCGATGCTGCATTGGATGCGGCCCGCATTTCTCCGGGCGCGATATTGCCCCTGACCTTCTTGAACGGCAGGACGATGAATTTTTCCGATTTTGACATGGAATCCCCTTTGATGTTCCCATTTTGTTCATATGATTGGCGAAGTCAACGACGAGCCAGTGACATTCGTGAAATAATTCGGGAATAGGGCTTTCTACTCTCGGTTTGGGTGAAGAATTTGAATATCGGTTTTTTCGAAGAGGCGGATGTCGATGACCTTGCCTCGCTTCTCATGGAAATGCAGGCCTATTACGGGGTATTTTGCCCACCGCGCGAAGCGGTGCTCGCCGGCATTCTTGATCGACCCAAAAACTCCGAAATACTGGTTGCGAAGGCAGATCGGATCGTCGGTATGGCGGCTTTCGGGGCCAACTATCCGGGGCCGGGTCTCAAACCCGGTTTCTTTCTCAAGGATCTCTATGTCCTGAATGCCGAACGCGGCAGGGATATCGGCACCAAGCTCGTGACGCGGCTGGCGGCGCTGGCGGTAGAGCGTGGCCATAGCCGGATCGACTGGACCGCCGGCCGGTCCAACGAAAGGCTGCTGCGTTTTTATGACGAACTGGGTGGAGACCGGAAGGAAGACCGCATCTTTTATCGCCTGGAGGGCGAGAAACTGAAGGCGCTGGCGGCCAAAGCCTGAGAGTTATTGCTTGTGCCCGTCATATTGAGGCAGGTCGTCGGTGATCTCATACCACGGTGCTTTCGAGCCGACGAAGATGTGATGGGTCGGACAAATGCTCGGCGCTTCGACAAGCGTGCCCATCGCCACATGATACCAGGCGGCCTCGCGCACGAGAGAATAGAGCAGCGAGCCGCAAACGCGGCAATGGGCATCGTGATTATCCGCCCCGCCGTAAATCGTCAGGCCGTCGGCTCCCTTGGTGAGCGTGAGCTTCTCACGCGGAATACCGGCAAACGGCTTGAAGGCCGAACCTGTCGTGCGGCGGCAATCGGAACAGTGGCAATTGGCAGCGTAAACGAAGCTGTCATCAACCGCATATTCTACCGCGCCGCAAAGGCATCTGCCCGACAGTCTTTTCATCTGCGCCTCACGCCCGGCTGATCTCATCCAGATACCAGCCGATATAGCGCAATTCGTTCTGTTCCATAGGGGCGATCGGACCGGGAACGAAGAAACGGGAAACAACGCCGCGGGCGGTATGCTCGATGATCGCCTTGTCTTCGTCCGTTGTCACCTTCCAGAGCCAGGTGAGCTGTTCGAGATCGTAATCGCGGCCTTCCTCCGCCTTGGCGTCCACCAGCCAGATCAGTTCCATCTCGCAGGTATCTACCGTTTTTGGAATAAAACGGTAGATCATGCCGTGGTCGGCATAACAGACGAGGAAACTCGTGCCGCCGAGATGGATGGAGGTGACGCCGCCGTCGAAATCTGAAAACCGGCCCATCAGCGGGGCGAGCGGCTGGCCATCCTTGCTGCCGGTTTTCACGCCATCGTAGAGCGCATACCGGAAGGCATGGATCGCCTCGCGACCTTCCCTGGAATTCTGCCAGTGATTGCCGGACCCGACTTCAATGCCCAGAGCGCAGGTGCGCTCCTCCATCCTGGCGTTCAGCTCCTCGATCATGTGCAGCGGCTGTTCCAGCGCGTGGGTCTCGGAATATTCCGGATGCGCCGGGCCGCAATGGTAACACTCGACATAGTTCTCGACGGCGAGCTTCCAGTTGGCGTCCAGCGGGTAACTCTGGCGATAGGCGATCTTGGCGGAGGCCCAGCCATATTGCCCGCAGGTGGCGTGCAGCAGGTTTTCCACCTCGGAGAAATCCAGCGGATTTTCGGCGAAGGAAATGAAGACGAGGCCTTCGACGACACGGACATGCAGCTTTTTCAGCCCGTGGTCCTCGCGCTTGAAATCCTTCGGCATCAGCCGCGCGGCTTTCAGCCGGCCGTCGTTCGCAAAGGTCCAGGCATGATAGGGACAGACGAAGGCCTTGGCATTGCCCTTTTCCTGCGTGCAAACCTCCGCGCCGCGATGGCGGCAGACGTTCAGCATGGCATGCACCGTGCCATCGCCCGCGCGGGTGAGGATGATCTGTTCGGCGCCGAGCTTGAAGACTTCGAAATCGTTGAGATTTGGAATGACGCTTTCGTGCGCCAGGCAGTGCCAGTGGCGGAAGAAGACGCGGGCCATATCCCGCTCGAAGATCTCGGGGTCGTGGTAGAAGGGGCGGGTGAGGCCATGGCCGGGACGGTGCTCGGAGATGAGGCGGTCGATGCGGTCGCCGGTGGCGACATTGGTTTTCGGATCGGATGCCAGCATGATCTCGGTCTCCTTAGTGGCCTTACGGCCTATTCGTTCAAGCTGCCCCTCATCCGCCCTGCCGGGCACCTTCTCCCCGCCCGCGGGGAGAAGGTGACTCGCGGCACTGTCTTTGCCCCAACGTGGGCGTTGAGCATGGCACGTCCCCTCTCCCCGCGAGCGGGGAGAGGGTTAGGGTGAGGGGCAGTCTCATCGGCAAAGCCGATGAAGGGCAATTTACATTCGCACTCGCTCGGCCTTCGGGTCGTACATCGGCGAAAGCGACGCCTCCGCCTTAACCCGCCGGCCGGCGATTTCGATTTCGTAATTCGAAGCCAGCATATCGGTTGCGCTCTCGTCTTTGCAGGGCACATAGCCGAGACCGACCGCGCCGCCGAGGAAATGGCCGTAATTACCGGACGTGATCGTCCCGACGATCTTTCCGTCGCGGACGACAGCCTCGTTGTGGAAGAGCAGCGGTTGAGGGTTGGTCAGGCGGAACTGTAACAGCCGGCGGTCAAGCCCGGCCTCTTGCTTCCGCAGCACCGCATCGCGGCCGAGGAAATCAGCTTTGTCCGTCTTCACTGCGAAACCAAGGCCGGCTTCCAGCACATGGTCCTCATCCGTGATGTCATGGCCGAAATGGCGGAAGGCCTTTTCGATGCGGCACGAATCCAGCGTGTGAATGCCGCAGAGTTTCAGGCCGATATCGGCTCCAGCCTCTTCCAGCGCTTCGAAGACATGTGCCGTCTGGTCGGTCGAGACGTAAAGCTCCCAGCCAAGTTCGCCGACATAGGTGACCCGATGGGCGCGGGCGAGGCCCATGCCGATCTCGATCTCGCGGGCGGTGCCAAAGGGATGCACCGTATTGGAAAAGTCGTTTGGGCTGACCTTCTGGATCAGTTCGCGCGATTTCGGCCCCATCAGGCAGATCACGCTTTCGGCAGCAGTTACATCGGTGATTACGACGAACTCGTCGCCGAGGTTCTTGCGCAGCCAGGCAAGGTCACGCTGCAGCGTCGCACCCGGCACGACGAGCAGGAAAGCGGTCTCGGAAAGGCGGGTGACGGTAAGGTCGCTCTCGATGCCGCCCTTTCGGTTCAGCATCTGGGTATAGACGATGCGGTCCACTAGCACGTCGATCTGGTTGGCGCAGAGGCGGTTGAGGAAGATGCAAGCATCACGGCCCTCGACGCGGATCTTGCCGAACGAGGTCATGTCGAACAGACCAACGCCGGTGCGCACCGCCATATGCTCGTCGCGCTGGTTTTCGAACCAGTTCTGCCTCTGCCAGCTATAGCGGTATTCGCGCTCCTGGCCTGGCTTGGCGAACCAGTTGGCGCGCTCCCAGCCTGCCACCTCGCCGAACACAGCGCCGCGTGCCTTCAGATGTTCGTGGATCGGCGAGCGGCGTACGCCGCGGGCCGTCGCCATCTGACGATAGGGGAAATGGTCGGCATAGAGCAGGCCGAGCGTTTCGGTGACGCGCTCCTTCAGGTAGCGGCGGTTCTTCTGGAAGGGCTGGGCGCGGCGGATATCGACTTCCCAGAGGTCGAAGGGCGCTTCGCCATCGTTCATCCATTGCGCCAGCGCCATGCCGGCGCCGCCGGAGGAAACGATGCCGATGGAGTTGTAGCCGGCGGCAACCCAATAACCCTTCAGTTCCGGCGCTTCGCCGAGATAATAGCGGTCGTCGGGGGTAAAGCTCTCAGGGCCGTTGAAGAAGGTGTGGATGCCGGCGGTTTCCAGCATCGGCATGCGGTTGATCGCCATTTCCAGGATCGGCTGGAAATGGTCGAAATCCTCCGGCAACTGATCGAAGCAGAAATCCTCGCGGATTTTCTCGCCCGCCGGCGGCCAGGGCTTGGCGACCGGCTCGAAGGCGCCGACCAGCATCTTGCCGGCATCCTCCTTGTAATAGGTGCATTCGTCCGGCACGCGCAGCACCGGCAGTTGTTTCAGCCCGGCGATCGGTTCAGTGACGATGTAGAAATGCTCGCAGGCATGCAGCGGCACGGTGACGCCAGACGAGGCGGCAAGATCACGACCCCACATGCCGGCGCAGTTGACGACATTTTCCGTCTCGATGACGTATCGCTCGCCATTCTGCTCGCAGGCCACGCCGGTGACGCGGCCATCCTTGGCGATGACTTCGGTGACCTTTACGCCTTCGAGGACGGTGGCACCGTTCTGGCGTGCGCCTTTGGCGAGCGCCATGGCGATATTGGCCGGATCGCACTGGCCGTCGAGCGGCAGATGTACGGCGGCCTTGATGTCACCGATGTTCAAGTGCGGATACATCGCCTTCGCCTCGTCCGGCGAGATTTCGCGGACATCGATATTGAAGGCGCGAGCAAGCGAGGCCTGGCGGTAGATTTCCTCTTTCCGCTCCTCCGTCAGCGCCACGGTCATCGAGCCGTTTTGCTTCATGCCGGTTCCGATGCCGGTTTCCGCCTCCAGCTTTACGTAGAGATCGGCGGAATATTTGGCGAGCCGGGTCATGTTCTGGCTGGCGCGCAACTGGCCGATCAAGCCGGCTGCGTGCCACGTGGTGCCGGAGGTGAGCTGCTTGCGTTCCAACAGCACGACATCCGTCCAGCCGAGCTTGGCCAGGTGATATGCGACCGAACAGCCGGAGACGCCGCCGCCGATGATCACTGCTCGGGCTTTCGAGGGGATCGTTTTCATGCGCGGATCCTCTCGTTTGCCGAGTCCCAAAGGGCCTGTTCCGCCTGCACGGTGGCCTTGAAGCGATCTCCGAAAATCTCGACTTCGAGTTCCGTTCCGGGCTCTGCAAGATCGGCGCGCAACATGCCGAGTGCGATGGATTTGCCGGTGCGGTAACCCCAGTTGCCGGAGGTCGTCTCGCCGACCACCTCGCCGCCATGCCAGAGCGTCGACATGTAAGGCGCGTCGCAATCGCCGGCGTCGACGACAAGCGTCACGAAGCGCCTCCTGACGCCTTGCTGCTTTTCGGCGGCGAGTGCCGCCTTGCCCCTGAAATCCGGTTTCGACCAGTCGACGAAACGTTCGAGCCCACCCTGTAACACGGTGTAATCGGTCGAAAGATCGCCCTTCCAGGCGCGATAGCCTTTTTCGATGCGCAGGCAGTCCAGCGCTTCCATGCCGAAGGGTTTGAGACCGTGTTTCTGGCCGGCTGCCCAGACGGCATCGAAGATGATTGCCGTGTCATCGAGCTTGGTATGGATTTCCCAGCCCAATTCGCCGGCGAAGGAGACGCGCACCAACTGGCACCAGCGGCTGGCAATCTGGCAGGATTGATGCGTGAGCCAGCCCTTCGAAAGATCGGCGTCGCTGACTTCGGCCAGGATATCGCGGCTCTTCGGGCCGGAGAGGATCTGGCAGGAGAATTGCTCGGTGACATCGTCGATCGAGAAGGCGGCATCCGTTGGCAGATGTTTCTTCAGCCAGTCGAGGTCGTGCCACTGGGCGGTGGCGGCGGTGATCAGGAAGAAGAAATCCTCATCCAGCATCATCACGGACATTTCCGTGACGATGCGGCCCTTGTCGTCGGCGAAATAGGCGAGCCCGATGCGGCCGGGTTTCGGCACCTTGCCGGTGATCAGCGAGGAGAACCATTCGGTGGCGCCCGTTCCCTTGACTCGGTAGCGGGAAAAACCCGGCAGATCGAGAATGCCGGCGGCATCGCGGACTGCGAGACATTCCTCCTCGATGCGCTGGCTCCAGGGCCCTTCGCGGTTCCAGGTCTGGGTCGCTTCCTCCGATGTGTTATCGCCCGGTTTGGCATACCACATGGCGCGCTCCCAGCCGTTATAGGGCTTGAACTGGGCGCCGAGCGCGGCGATGCGGTCATGGATCGGCGACAGTTTTTTCCCGCGCCCTGCCGGCCAATAGTGTTTCGGGAAATGCATCGCATATTCGTGGCCGTAGATTTCCATGCCTTTGGAGATGCAATAATCCGGGTGGGAGGCGAAGGATGTGTAGCGGCGCGGGTCGCAGCTCCACATGTCCCATTCGGTTTCGCCTTCGGTCACCCATTCGGCCAGGACCTTGCCGGCGCCGCCGGCCTGGCAGATGCCGAAAGTGAAGACGCAGGCCTCGAAAGCGTTCGGCACGCCGGGCATCGGGCCGATCAGCGGATTGCCGTCCGGCGCATAGGGGATCGGTCCGTTGATGATGCGCGACAGGCCGGCCGTGCCGAGGATCGGCACGCGGGCAACAGCGTCGTTCAGATACCACTCCAGCCGGTCGAGATCGTCGGGGAAAAGCTGGAAGGAGAAATCGTCCGGCATCGGGTCATCCGCTGTTACCCAGTGGGCCCGGCAGTTCCTCTCATAGGGGCCGAGATTCATGCCGTTTTTCTCCTGCCGGAGATAATAGGAGCTGTCGACGTCCCGCAGCAGCGGCAGCTTGTGGCCGGCCTCCCTGGACCAGGCGGCAAGTTCGGGGATCTCGTCGAACAGGATATATTGATGGCTCATCACCATCATCGGCACGTCGCGGCCGAACAGTTTTCCCACCTCGCGGGCATAATACCCGGCGGCGTTGACCACATATTCGCAGGCGATCTCACCCTTCGGCGTGGTCAGGATCCAGTCGCCCTTTTCCCGGCGCGCCGCCGTGACGGGACAGAAGCGGATAATCTTCGCACCCATGTCGCGGGCACCCTTTGCCAGCGCCTGGGTCAGCTGCGCCGGATCGATGTCGCCGTCATAGGGGTCATAAAGCGCCCCGGTCAGTTCGTGGGTTTCGAGAAAGGGATACCTTTGCCGCATCTCGTCCGGTGAAATGATGTCGAGGTCCATCCCCTGATAACGACCCATGCCGACGACGCGCTTGAACTCCCGCAGGCGTTCGTTGTTGTGGCCGAGGCGGATCGAGCCGGTCACATGGTAGTTCATCGGATAATCGACCATCGCGCCCAGCTCCCGATAAAGCGAGGCGGAATAACGCTGCATGTTCATGATCGACCAGGAAGACGAGAAGGTCGGCACATTGCCGGCCGCGTGCCAGGTGGAGCCGGCGGTCAGCTCGTTCTTTTCCAGAAGCACGCAATCCGTCCAGCCAGCCTTGGCGAGATGGTAGAGCGACGACGCCCCCACCGCTCCCCCGCCGATGATCACCACGCGCGCCCGTTCCGGCAATTCCGACATCGTCTCTCCCCTGATTTTGAGTGGAGTTTTCCAGCGGAATTGATCGCCATCAAGCAGGCAGAAATGGCTTTATTGATCGAGGAATTCGATTAGATTTGAAGCCAGAGTTTGCCCCTCACCCTAACCCTCTCCCCGCTTGCGGGGAGAGGGGACGTGCCATGCTCGACACTGGTAATTGGGGCGAGGATGGTGCCACATCTTCCTTCTCCCCGTCAGAACGGGGAGAAGGTGCCGGCAGGCGGATGAGGGGCTAATCACGCGGGAGCAACAAAATGCAAATCGACCTGATCGAAACATTCCTCGACCTGATGGAAACCCGCAGCTTCAACCGCACGGCGGAGCGGCTGAACATCACCCAATCGACCGTCTCGCATCGGGTCAACGCGCTGGAGACGGCGTTCAACCGCAAGCTTTTCAGCCGTGGCAAGGGCGGCACGTTGCCGACGGCGGCGGGCTTGAGGCTCGTCGACCACGCCAAGGCGCTGCAGAGCCAGTGGCACGAGGCGGCGCGGGCGGTGGAGGCGGCGGGCACTTATGAACGAGCAATGCGGATCGGCATCCAGCATGATGTGGCCGAACTGGTGGTCGGGCGCTTCCTGAAGGCGATGCGTAG
Source organism: Neorhizobium populisoli (assembly GCF_019430945.1). Classification (GTDB taxonomy): domain Bacteria; phylum Pseudomonadota; class Alphaproteobacteria; order Rhizobiales; family Rhizobiaceae; genus Neorhizobium; species Neorhizobium populisoli. Next base: position 586,597 of record NZ_JAHYCB010000004.1, read on the forward strand.
CGAGATGCCGGGCACCTCGATCTATCTCGAGGGCGACTACTCCAACCAGATGAACCGCGATCTCGGGGCCGGCGACCTTGATCTTGCCGTGCTCTACACACCCCATCATTTGCCCGACCTGCATTACGAACGGATCGGTGAGATCGCCTATATCCTCGTCAGCACCAATGCCGGGACAATCGCGGACATCCGTTTGGAGGACTATATCTACGCCAATTATTCGCCGTCCTTTGATCGCGCGCACAGGCTGGTCATGCCGCAATTCGCCTCGGCGCCGGTCTCGACCGGCCGCGACCTGATCGCCGCCGAACTCATCTCGACGCTCGGCGGTGCCGCCTATGTGACGCGCTGGACGGCTGAAGCCCTGAAGGCAAAAGGCATAGCTCAGCCTGTCGAAGATGCGCCGGTGATCGCGCAGGCTGTGCATGCGGCGACCAATATCCGCTCCCGCCACGCCCATCAGCACCGGCGGCTGATGGCCATCCTGTCCGATCTCATCTCGGCTGCATAACTCACATCTTCTCGCCCGGCATCCGGCTTGCCTGCCGAATCCAGTCGACGAACTGCGCTTCGTCGAATTTTCCGTCCTCGGCGATATGCAGGTAGCGCGCTTCCTTGGTCTTGGAATCGACCGGCGGCATGGGATCGAGCAGCTTGCCGCGGAAGAACGCGAGCTTGATGTATTTGTCGAAACAGTGGATGCCGAGAAACCAGGTCTCGCCATCCATCCCGTAAAGCGGCGAATTCCATTTCACCGCTTTTTTGATATCGGGGAGGGTGGTTTCGATCAGCGCGTCGAGCCTGCGCCCGACATCGCTTTTCCAGCCCGGCATGGCGGCGATATAGGCCTGTACCGGTTCGTTGCCATAACCCTTGGCGATCTGCGGATTGCCGCCGGACAGCAGGGTGGGTTCGGATGCCGGGCCGGTTTCATTGCTCTTCGCCGGCTTGCGGGACATCTGTTTCGCCATCAGGTTTCCTCCATGTATTCATCCCAAACTATACGAAGCGGCCTCGTATTGCATCGATCTGGAGGTGTTTTCCGGATCAAGCCTGTGTTAGGAGGCGCCTCCACAACGACGAGACAGACCGATGCTTCCCTGGATAGAACTTGACCGAGCAACCATTCCCGGCGAGGGCGGCGAGCTGCGCCTGAAACAGCGCGGTCAGGAGTTTTCCATCATGCTCGGCTCTACCGAGCTGATGAACAGCCGGCTGAGCGGCTCGGAAGAAGCGCTGGCGACGCTCTCACTGGAGCGGATCGCCGGGCGAAAGGACGCCCATATGCTGATCGGCGGCCTTGGCATGGGATTCACGTTGCGAGCAGCGCTTGCGGCCGCGCCGGAGGATATAAAAATCACGGTTGCCGAGCTCGTGCCCGCTGTTGTTGCATGGGCACGCGGGCCGATGGTGGATTTTCATAAGGGCACGCTCGATGATCCGCATGTCGATACCCACGTAGGCGATGTCGGCGCGCTGATCCGCTCGAAGAAGGCTGCCTATGACGCCATCCTGCTCGATGTCGACAACGGCCCCGATGGGCTGACGCGCGCCTCGAACGATAGCCTCTACAACTACATCGGCCTGCGCGCCGCCAAAACGGCCTTGCGCGCCGGCGGCGTGCTGGCCGTCTGGTCTTCTGCTCCGGATGCCGCCTTTACGCGCCGGCTGAAGGAGGTCGGCTTTGCCGCCGAGGAAGTGCATGTGCGGGCGCATGGCAAGCGCGGCGCCAAGCACGTCATCTGGATGGCTGTGAACCGCTGAGGGTCTCAGCTTTTTTCTTCATGCTCCAGCGAGCCTGAAGCCGTTGGCAGCAGCGAGAAGAGATGGGCGTTCATCGCGGCTTGCGCCCATTCGGGATTGTGCGCCTTCAGCGCCGCGAGGATTTCCCGATGCTGTGCATGGGTGCGGCGGGTGCGCACCTCGACCGGCTCGGAATAGCGGTTGAAGATCGAGGCCGGCAGTTCCAGCGAGGAGGCGAGGATCTTTTCCAGCCGCGGGCTTTCGGCGGCGGCGGCGATCACCGCGTGGAATTCGCTATTCAGCTTGTCGAAACCTTCCAGATGTTCGTTCCAGCCCAGTTCCTCAAACTGGGCTTCCATCACCCGTTCCATCTCCTGCAGCCGCAAGAGGTCCGTATCGGAAATACGCGTCGCGGCACGGCTGGCCGCATGGCCTTCAAGGATCGCGCGTAGTCGGAAGATTTCCATCGCGTCGTTCAACGAGAAGTCCGCGACGATGCCGCGCCGGTAGCGTTCCAGCACGACGAGGCCCTCGGCATTCAGCCGGTTCAGCGCTTCGCGTACGGGCGTGCGGGAGACGCCGATCGCGGTCGCCAGCTGGTTTTCCAGAAGCTTGTCGCCGGACCGCATCTCGCCGGTCAGGATCATGTGGCGGATGCGATGGTATGCCGTTTCCACCGCACTGGTGGAGCCGCCGTCCTTGCTTGTGTCTTTGCTCGTCTCGTTTTTCAAGTCATTGCCCATGCTGCATTTATTCGAATGATGAGGGAAAAGCAGCCTGCCGTCTAGAGATGCAGCCGATCAAAAAGTGTATACCAATTCAACGAAATCGATTTGAGGATAACGGGTGACGCTTGACTTCATCCAAAAAGGTATACAAAACTCATTTCAAGGATGCCTGAGGAGGCGATCGGCTTCGGCCGAGGGAGGAATAAATGACTCAGACAAGAAAGCCGTTCATCGTCGGCATCGGCGGCACTCAGCGTGCCGGCTCCAGCTCGGAGCTTGCGCTTCGTTATTGCCTGTCGGCCGCTGAAAAGGCGGGTGCCGAAACGGACATCATCTGTGGCGCAGCCCTTGAGCTGCCGCTTTTCGATCCGGGTGTTACCCACCGCACGCCGGCCACGCTCCGCCTCATCCAGGCGCTCCGCCGCGCCGATGGCGTCGTCATCGCCACGCCGAGCTATCACGGCGGCATGTCGGGCATGATCAAGAATGCGATCGATTACACCGAAGATATGCGCGAAGACGCGCGCTCCTATTTCGATGGCCGCGCCGTCGGCTGCATCGTCTGTGCTGCCGGTGACCAGGCACTTGGTTCCGGCCTGATGGGCCTGCGCATGGTCGTGCATGCCCTTCGCGGCTGGCCGACGCCCTATGCTGCGACCATCAAGTCCAATGAAAAGCCTTTCATCGACGGCCAGCCGGCCAAGCGGGAAGTGGCACAGGCGCTTGAGATCGTTGCCTCGCAGGTCGTCGATTTTGCGCGCATGGCGATGGCGAGCCGCGTCGAAGATGCGAGCCCGCGCCTCGTGGTTTCCAACTGATCATTTCATAACCAGCGTCTTTACCGTTCAGCCTTTCGAAGGGCGGCGGTCCATGCGGAGTTTTCCATGAAGTTCAACTTCTTTCACCTGATGCCCTATCCGGACTACGACAAGCTGCCGCATGAATGGCCAGTCAGCACGCATGGCATCGACAGCAGGCGCATCCAGGGCCTCTACAACGAATACATCGACGAGATGGTCGATGCCGAAAACTACGGTTTCGACTGGGTGGGCTGCAACGAGCACCATTTCAGCCCCTATGGCCTGATGTCGAACCCGAACCTGATTGCCGGCGCTCTTGCCCGTCAGACGTCCAAGGCGAAGATCGCCATCGTCGGCAATCTCCTGCCGCTGCTCAATCCGATCCGCGTCGCGGAAGAATATGCGATGATCGACGTCATGTCCGGCGGTCGTCTGGTGGCGGGCTTCCTGCGCGGCATTCCGCACGAATATATCGCCTACAACATCCCGCCGAGTGAATCCCGCAGCCGTCTGCGCGAGGCGACGGAGCTGATCATCAAGTGCTGGACAGAGGACGAGCCCTTCGGCTGGGAAGGCGAGCATTACCAGTTCCCGGCCGTCTCCATCTGGCCGAAACCGATCCAGAAGCCGCATCCGCGCATCCTGATGTCCGCCAGCAACGCGGAATCGGCGGAATTCGTCGCCAAGATGCGCGCCATCATGGGCATCACCCTGATCCAGGACCTGAAGATCGCCGCTGGCGCAGTCGATTATTTCAAGAAGACCGCTCGGTCCTACGGCTGGGAACCGACGCCGGACGACATTCTGGTTGGCCAGCAGATCTGCATCGCCGATACGGACGAGGAGGCCAAGCACCATATGGCTGCCGCCCAGACCTACTTTCACCAGACGCTGATGCGGCCGCAGCGCTCCGCCCAACAGCTCGTGCTCGGCCAAAGCCGCTACTATACCGAGGCCGATGCCGGCGAGAATTTCCAGAAGCGCCTCGCGACGCTGCGCGGCCGCACCGTGGAAGAGCAGATCGAAGCCGGTTCGATCATCTGCGGCAGCCCGGAATCGGTGGTCAAGCAGATCAAACGCCTGCGCCAGGAGCTGGATTGCGGCCTGCTGAACCTGACGATCAAGGTCGGCAACATGCCGGGCAGCGTCGTTCGCCGCGGCATGGAACTGTTCCGCGATCGCGTCGCGCCTGAAGTTGCCGGTTTGTAAAAGGGAGTTCGATCCATGGCTTTTGAAATCAAGACGATCGAGCTTTCCCGCGGCAAGCTCTCCTATCATGTCGGCGGCAATGGCACGCCGGTTCTTTATCTCCATGCCGCCGGCGGCATCATGCTGACCGAGCCTTTGAAGGCGCTGACCGGCAGCCACAAAGTTTACGCGCCGATCTGCCCTGGCTTCGATGGCACGGAAGGCAATGAGGGCCTGAAATCCGTGCAGGACTGGACGGCCATGGTCGCCGAATTTGCCGAAAAGATTGTCGGTCCGCGTTTCGATGTGATCGGCTCTTCTTTCGGCAGCTGGACGGCGCTCTGGCTTGCGGCCGAGCGGCCGAAAATGGTGGACCATCTCATCCTGCAGGTGCCGGCCGGTTTCCGCTTCGACGGCAAGGGTGGTTTGCCGACCGATCCGGAGGCGCGTTTCAAGGCGCTTTACGCCCATCCGCAGAAGATTACGTCGACGCCAAAGGCGCCCGAGATCATGGGAGCCAACGGCAAGACTTACGAGCGGCTCGCCAACAATGTTCAGGTTGACGAGGCGCTGAGCGCGCGCTTGGCCTCTATCGAGGCCGTGACTCTTATTCTGCTGGGTACGGAAGACAGGGTCGTGCCGGCGGAGGCGGGTGCGCATCTGAAACGCAATATCCCGATGTCGCAGCGCGCCTTCATCTTTGATGCCGCCCATTCGGTCGAGGTCGACCAGCCGGAGCGGGTGCTTCGCCTCTGGAACGACTTCCTGAAGCGCGGCCCGGGCTATGTGCTGAACCAGGGGCCGGAAGCCGCCTGATACGGTTTCCCCCTCGGGAAAAATTCCCCTCCCAGGGAAGCTTGGCCCGGACTTCGGTTCGGGCCTTTTTTATTCCGTATTCAATTGCCGTTGATTTATTTTTCAACATTGACGGATTAAATATGTCTATTATGAATGGCATTGCATTCCTTCCATAACGCGGCTCGAAAGCTGCAGGCGGAGTGCCGCCGGTCGCGATAGGATCGGTGAGAATGGGAGGAATGGCATGATCGGTGAAGAAGTCAGGCGCAAGGAAGACCTCCGGTTGATCACCGGCCGGGGAGAATATGCCGACGATTTGAAATACGAAAACACGGCCTATGCTTCGTTCCTCCGCTCGCCGCATGCGCATGCCGTAATCAAAAGCATCGATACCTCCGCTGCGCTGAAAATGCCGGGCGTGCTGGCCGTCATCACCGGCGAGGACCTTGTTGCCGCCGGCATCAAGCCGATCCCGCATGCGATCGGCAGTTCGCAATTCGGCTCAGACATCCGCATCAAGAACCACGACGGCACCGAACGTGCCCGTACCCATCACCACGCGCTGCCGACCGACAAGGCCCGTTTCGTCGGCGAGGCGGTGGTGATGGTGATCGCCGAGACCACCAATCTGGCTAAAGATGCGGCGGAAGCCGTCATGATCGATTGGGAAGAGCTCCCGGCCGTCGTGCGCGGCATCGAGGCTCTGGAAGACGGCGCCCCGCAGCTCTGGGATCACGTGCCGGGCAATCTCGCCATGGGCGGCGAGGTCGGCAATCCGGTCGGCACGGCGGAGGCTTTTGCCAGCGCGGCACATGTGCTGGAATTCGAAAGCTGGGCGCAGCGTGTCACCGGCGTTCATATGGAACCGCGGTCTTCATCGGCCGAATACGATCCGGAAACGAGAAAATTTACCATCCATGCCTCTGGCGGCCATGGCGTGGTGATGATGCGCGAGCAGATTGCCGCCTCGCTCGGCGTCGAGATGGCTTTCGTGCGGGTCGTTGCGCCGCGTGATGTGGGCGGCAATTTCGGCACGCGCAACGCCACCTATCCGGAATTCGTGGCGCTGCCCTATGCCGCCAAGCTGGTCGGCCGGCCGGTCAAGCATCTGGCGGAGCGCATCGAGGCGTTTCTCTCGGATTTCCAGGGCCGCGACCTGCATGTGAAGTCGCGTCTGGCGCTCGACGAAAGTGGCAAGTTCCTCGCCTTCCATTCGGTCAATACCAGCAATATCGGCGCCCATACGGTCTCCTATACCGCCCTGAACAAGGGCATCCAGCTGATGACCAGTCTCTACCGCGTGCCGGTGGCGCATGTGGAATTCCGTGCCGCGATGACCAATACGGTCTCGACCATTCCTTACCGCAGCGCCGGCCGTCCGGAGGCGATGTACATCATCGAGCGGATGATCGATCTCGCCGCCCGCAAATTCGGCTTCGACCGGATTGAGCTGCGCCGTATCAACATGATCCCGGAAGCGGACTGTCCCTATGCCAACCCGGTCGGTGTCACCTATGACAATGGCGATTATATTGGCTGCATGGACAAGGTACTCGACATGGCCGACTGGCAGGGTTTCGAGGCGCGCCGGGCCGAAGCACTGATGCGTGGAAAACTGCGCGGCATCGGCATGTCCAACTATATCGAAGGTACGAGCGGCGTGCCTCGCGAGCGCGCCGAGATTACCGTCGATCCGACCTTCGGCATCGTCGATGTGGTGATCGGCACCCAGAACACGGGGCAGGGGCACGAGACGGCCTTTGCCCAGCTCGTCGGCTCCTTCCTCGGCGTTTCGCATGAGGTCGTGCAGGTTCGCGCCAGCGATACGGATTTCGTCTCGGCCGGCGGCGGTTCGCATTCTGGCCGGTCATTGCGTTTCGCCTCGATCGTCATGCACAAGGCAACCGCCGAGATCATCGAACGCGGGCGGAAGATTGCCGCCTTCATCCTGTCGGTAAATCCGGAAGAGATCGACTATACCGAAGGCCATTTTCGCGCCCGCGGTTCTAACGGTGTCATGAGTCTTTTCGAAGCGGCGCAGGCTGCCGAAACCGATCTCGGCCTGCCCGACGAGCTTCAAGGCACGCTTGCCGCCATCGCCGACGAAACCACCCATGGCCTCGCTTATCCTTACGGCTCTGCCGCCTGCGAAATCGAGATCGATCCGGAAACCGGTCATTACGAAATCCCGCGTTATTCGACGGTGGACGATGTCGGCAAGGCGCTGAACCCGATGATCGTCGACGGCCAGACCCATGGCGGGATCGTCCAGGGCGCCGGCCAGGCGATGTTCGAATGGTCGCATTACGATCACGAGACGGGGCAGAATCTGGCGGCTACCTTCATGGACTATCAGGTAGCGCGGGCTTCGGATTTCCCGAGTTTCGATACGCATATCAGTGAAGTGCCGGCTAAGAGCCATCCGCTTGGTTTCCGCCCGGGCGGAGAGGGCGGCACGACGCCGTCGCTCGGCGTCATCGTCAACACGATCACCGATGCACTTGCGCCGCTCGGCATCACCCATATCGAAATGCCCGTCACGCCGTCGCGTATCTGGAATGCGATTCAAGCGGCAAAAGCCAATCAATAAGGGAGAGAGAAATGTCTGACGTCCTGATTTCCACCAAGGGCAACGTCCTCGAGATCACCCTCAATCGCCCCGACAAGGGCAATGCGCTGACGCCTGAAATGGTGCAGGAGATCACTGCGGCACTGAAGTCGCTGTCGCCGGATACCCGCGTGGTATTGATGAAGGCGAATGGCCCGGACTTCTGCACCGGCCGCGCCGCCGCAATGCCGGCGGCCGGTAGCCGGGCGACCGCGCTCGACCTGCGCAATGCGATCTCCGATCCAGTGCTCGATTTCTATGAAGTGCTGCGCGAAATCCCGGTACCGTTCATCACCGCTGTTCAGGGCAAGGCCGCCGGCGTCGGCTGTGCGCTTGCAGCTCTCGCGGATGTTGCCATCGCTTCTGAAGCAGCCACGTTTCAAGTTCCGGAAATGAATCACGACATCGCCCCGACGCTGGTTCTGAATGCGCTTGCGGACCGCATTTCCCGCGCCGCGCTTGCCCGAATGGTCCTGACCCGAGACATCATCCCGGCGACCGAAGCCAAGATGCTTGGCGTGATCGGCATTACGGTTTCCGCTGACGGACTGGAGGCCGAAGTCGCCCGCGTCGTCGGCCAGCTCGAAAAGAACTCCGTGCCGACGGTGCGCGGCATCAAGGCGTTTATTTCGATGAGCCCGGAAACGTCGTTCGCATCCCGTAAGGAACTGGCGGCGCTGATCAACTGCGTCGCGACGGCTGAGAAGTTCCGGTAAGAGCGCGGCCTACTCCTTTCTTTCCCCTTGCGGGGAGGAAGGGAGTCCGGTGGCGCCCTTAAAGCCTCAACCCCTCCGTCACAAACTCCTTCAGCGCCTCCGTCGCCGCCGGAGAAATCGACACGATTGCCCGCGCGTCAATATCGAACACCACTGCGACCGACTGCATCGTCCCGAACACCCGGCCGCTGAACGGATCGACCATCCAGAAGATCAGCGACATGGTGCGTTTGTCGGTTTTCTGCAGCCCGGCCCAGATTTCGAAACAGTCGCCTATCCGAGGCGTTTCGCCATAGAGGATGCGGAATTCCAGCACCGCGCCGCCGATCTTGCCAGGTGGGGTTTCGGCGAGTTCGGCGACTTTGGCACGGAGTGGTCCGGTCAGTTGCTTGACCCCGCTACCGACCGCACCGATGAATCTCTGAGGTCCCATGCGGCCGAACGCATCGCAGCTGTCCCGCTCGATCAGGCTCATGGCGGTGCGCTTGAGGTTGAGTTCGATTGCCCGGTCGCGCGAGGCGGTAACGCTGACCGGTGTGTCGCCCGTGCCGCGAGGAGCTGCTTCCTTCGGCATTTCCACCCGCGAAGCGGAGGCTTTTTCGTAAAACGCAGCTGGCCAAGTCCGCGATGCCAGACCGTCGGCGGCATGCACATGCGTGACACGCACGCGGAAGGTGGCAGCGATCTGGCCGCTTTCGCTATGATGCAGGACGAGTACCGCAGACGCGGTCGTTTCGGTTACCTCAAGAAAACCGCCGGTCATGTGCAGTGGCGCGCCGCCGTGAGCTTCGCGATGGAAGCGGATGTGATGTTCGTTGAAGGAGATCGTCGTGGCGGAGTTCGGTGCGAAGAGGCCCGGCAGTCCGCGGAAACCGAAAAGCGCGGCCAACCCTTCATTGGCACGCGCGACGTAGAACTGCGTATTCCAGTGGCCCATCTCGTCCACTTCCCATTGGCGCACGCCGCCGCGCCAGACTTCGATCATTTCACCGCTCAAGCCATTTCCTCCTGCAGCACGATCCGGCCTTTTACCCTGCCTTCGTGCAGCCTCGCCATTGCATCGTTGATTTTGGATTTCGGCACGTATTCGTAAGGGATTGCGGCCAGCTTGCCGCTTTTTGCCAGATCGACGAGGTCTCGCAATTCCTGCAGCGATCCGGTGATGCTGCCGATCAAACTGAGACCTCCTTGCGCCATGCGCATGGTGGGAATGGTTATCTGGCCGCCGAACATGCCGACCATGATGATCCGCCCGCCGCGCGCCAGAGCCGGGAAGGAAAACGCGACGGTCTCGCTGTTGTTGACGAAGTCGATAATGGTGCGGACAGGCCTGCCGACGGCGTCGACCATCCTTCTCGTCACGTCTTCGCCGACAGAAAGCACCGTCGTGTGAGCGCCGGCATTCCGTGCGGTCTCAAGCTTATCTTCGGAAACATCGACAACGACGATGTTTTCGTGCCCCAGAGCCTTGAGGATGACGATGCCGCTCAGGCCTAGTCCTCCGGCACCGACCACCACGATCGCTTCATCGGGGCGCGCCGGCATCGCCTTGCGGACGGCGGAATAGGCAGTCAGGCCGGAACATGCATAGGTCGCCGCAAGGGCAGGATCGAGATCGCCGATATCGATCAGGTAACGACTATGGGGGACGACGACATGGCTGCCGAAGCCGCCAGGCCTGCGCATGCCGAGCGGCTTGCCCTGCATGCACAGGTTCTCCTGATTGGCCCGGCAGGCGTCGCATTCGCCGCAGCCCAGCCACGGGTAGACGAGGCGGCGATCACCGATTTCCACACCGGTCGCTTCGGGGCCGATGGCGGTGACGGTCCCGAAGATTTCATGACCTAATGTCAGTGGATGTTTCATGCCGATGCTGTCGATCGACACCATCTTCTCGCCCATGTCGAAAATCCCCTTCCACAGGGTGATATCCGAATGACAGAGGCCGCAATGCGAGACCGAAACGATGACTTCACTGCCGACAGGCTCGGGTGTTGCCTCCTCGATCTCCCGCAACACTTCCGATGCCTGAAAAACTTGCCATGACCGCATGATGCCGCTCCTCCCAGATGCACGACATCTCATATCAGGTCGCCTGTTATGCGGCAATCGAGGAATGACCACCTGGCCGGGGAATGACGACCGGGCGGTTCTTTATGCGCGCGCCTGGCGATAACCGGCCACGACCAGCCAGATTGCCGAAAGCAGGAAATAGAATGCCCCGAAACCTGCATAGGGGGCGATGTCCAGAATTGTCGGCATAGCGCTGCCGACAGATCGGCTGATCATGAAGCCACCGGCGAGAGCAGATTGTGCGCCGCTGAGGATCATTACCCATTGCGCGCCATACTGACGCCAGCGTCTGACACCCGTGTAAAGCTGCAGAAGACCCGAGAAGATGGCCCAAACCCCGAATACGGCCAGAACAGCATAGCTGCTATTGCTCGCGGCGATGATTACCGCAAGCGTGGTGATTACGCTGACTGCGACGTTCAAGGCCTGGGACGGATTGGCCTTCAAGCCGCCGTTGACGCGTGCATCGACAAAGTTAGCTGCCGCATCCCACAGAGGGTAGATCACCAGCAACAGGGTAGCGAGGTCTTTCAACAGGATCGCTGCGGCAATCCATCCGATGGAGAAGATGGCGCGACCGAAATAATAGGACCGCAGCCAGTTGGAAGTGGGAGATTGATTTTGCATCGTTGGTTTCCTTTATAAATCCTACCTACTAGTAGGAAGGCAAATCAGGCGAGTCAATCGGCCATGCAAACACCTCATCGTGATAGATCAGAAAGCGCCAGAGCAATTGACAGCCTGCCTACCAGAAGGTAGGCAACGGTATGAATTCAATGGCCTCTACTTCGGATAAAATATTGGACATCGCCCAGTCCCTCATCGTCGCGGGGGGCTATAATGGCTTCAGCTATGCCGATATCTCGGCTGCGATCGGCATCCGCAAAGCCAGCATCCATCACCATTTTCCCACCAAGGCCGAACTCGTCGCAGTATTGGTCGACCGCTATCGGCAGCAGGCGGAGGCGGGCTTGAAATTCCTCCAGGAACGGTCTTCGGATCCGTCTGAACAGTTGCAGTCTTATCTTGGCTTCTGGGAGAAATGCATTCGCGATGCCTCGCTGCCCGTCTGCGTCTGCGCGATGCTTGCAAGCGAGATGCAGATGTTGCCGGAAGAGGTCGCATCGCGCGTTCGCACCCATTTCCAAAGCCTAGCCGCATGGCTGACATCCTTGCTGAAGGAAGGGGCGGAGCAGGATTTGTTCAGGTTGAGCAGGCGTCCGGAAGACGAGGCGCAAGCGCTTATGGCGTCCGTCCACGGGGCGATGTTGTCAGCGCGCGCTTTCGGCGATCCGGCACTTTTTATCACGATCGCCAATGCACAGATTGCCAAGCTGCAGGCGCCGGCTCGGTAAAACCGTCTCGCAAGCGCGCTATCGGATGCCTGCGCCCGGCTCGTCGATCGCGGTTTCTGCGCCTGCTATGGCCTTGTCCAGCAATGCAAGAAAAGCCTGGCGCTCTTCGAACGAAAGAGCGCGCAGCAAATCCGCCTCGTGCTTCGGCGTGGATGTTTCGACCATCGCCGCAGCCTCGCTGCCTGCCTGGGTCAGCCGCAGTTCATAAACACGGCCGTCTTCGGCCGAGCGATCACGCTCGACGAGACCTTGATTGACGAGAGGTGTCAGCGATTGCAGTAAAGTCGGCGGCTCGATCCTCAGCCGCCTTGCGAGCGCAATCTGGCTGATGCCTGGGTGATGCCGGATGAGAAGAAGAACGCCACCTTGAACCGGTGTAACCACGAGACCACGGGCGCGAAACCAGCTTTGCCAATGGCCGCTGAACAATGCCTGCAGCCGCCTGATGCGGATGCCGACGACGCCGTCAAGGAGGACGGGGGCGGGGTTTTCCGGCCCGCCCTCCTGTTCCGGCGCCTTCGGATCGAGGCTCATTTCGTGGCCCAGTTGTCGTAGACCTTCACGTCCATGGAGCCGATGCCTTCGAACGTGCCATGCAGCACGTCACCGGCGGCTATCGGTGCGACGCCTTCCGGCGTGCCGGTCATGATTACGTCGCCAGGGTGCAGTGTATAGGCCTTGGAGGCAAATTCGATGAGCTTCTGGATGTTGAAGATCAGCATCTTGGTATTCGACTTCTGGCGCGTCTCGCCGCCGATCGTCAGTTCGAAATCGAGATTGTTCGGATCGGCGATCTCGTCGGTTGTCACCACATAGGGGCCGAGCACGCTGAACGTATCGAGAGACTTGCGGTAGCTGCGCTCTTCTGGGCCACGGATGGTGATGTCGTAGCAGATCGCGTAGCCGGCGATGTAATCCAGTGCGTCGGCTTCAGAAATGCGAAAACCCTTTTTGCCGATGATGACGGCCAGTTCGATCTCGTGGTCGGTGCGGCGGTCGTTCCAGTCGACGACAATGCCTTCCGACGGTCCGATCAGCGAGCTTGTCGCCTTCAGGAACACGCCGGCCTCGGCGATCGGCTTGATCTTCATGCCGTGATGCAGCTGGTCGCTGTCCAGCACCTCGTCGAGATGCAGGCGATAGTTGACCGGGGCACCGATGATCTTGCCGGGATTGGCGATCGGGCTCAGAAGCGCGACATCGGCGAGCTTCTTCGAAGGCGCGGTCTTGGCCATTTCTTCCATGACTGGGCGCAGTTCGGCGAAGTTCACCATCAGCTGGTCGCCATGCGGGAAGGGATAGCGATAGCTCGGCAGGCGGTCGAGCACGGCGGTGACATCCTTCACCTCGTCGCCGATCACCACGCCCAGCCGATTATCGTCAAAGCGACAGAAACGCATTTTTCTCTCCTCGATATTCTTGAAATAGGGGTGAAGCAATCCGCGTTAAGCGCGGACGCGGTCCTCGCGGAAATAACCGAGCTTCTCCTGCGCCACGCGGTCGGAGAAGCAGAAGACGACGACGTCTTCGTTTGCCTTGAACGAACGCCAGGCCCAGCCCGGCACGACGATGACGTCCTTCGGGCCGAAATCGAAGGTCTTCGCGCCGACGGTGATCGAGCCGGTGCCTTCGGCGATGCACATGACGATATGGTCGGTGGAACGGATATTGGCTGTCTCCATGCCCTTCGGGAAATGGCTGAGCCAGGCAGACATCGTCGGCATCGTCCAGCCGCCGTCGAGCGGGTTGGAGTAGCGTAGCGTCGTGCCGATATGCGCATCGATCTTCTCGCCGCGCGATGCCCGGAACAGCGCTTCGCGGCTGCGCTCATAAGGATAGTTGAAGATCGGCGTTGTCTGGCCATAGGGACTGGTGCCGTCGATCGGCAGCATACCGGAGCCGAAACGGGCGAGGCTGTCGCCTTCTGGCCGCAACAGTTCCTGCTCGGTTTCACCGGAATCTTCGCGGAAGACCGCTTCGAAGAAGGCGATCATCGGCACGTCGAGCCCGTCCAGCCAGGCGGCCGGATCGGAGCCGTCATTGCCGTGGTCGTGCCAGGCCCAGACGGGGGTGATGACGAAATCGCCGAAGGCCATGCGGGTGCGCTCGCCGCCGACAGAGGTGTAGGCGCCGGTGCCTTCCAGCATGAAACGCAACGCCGACGGCGTATGGCGATGGGCTGGCGCCACTTCGCCCGGCATGATGATCTGGATGCCGGCGTAAAGCGTCGAGGTTGCGCGCGACTGGCCGGGGAAGGCCGGATTTTCGAGGATCAGCACCCGTCGCTCGGCCTCTTCGGCGGTCAGCAGGCTGCCGGATTCTAGGATCAGCGGACGGATTTCGTCATAGCGCCACCGATGCGCCTGCGCCTTGGATGTCGGCTCCGGCGGCAGCATGCCCTTCATGACTTCCCAGAGGGGCGCCATGTTATGCGGCTTGAGACGACCGTAAAATTCCTCGCGCTTGGCGGCGGTGGGTGCATCGATCCCGTGCATGAAATCCTCCTCTGAAGGCTCCTCCAGCCTCAGATCGTAAGGTATACTAATTATCTGAAATGCGTCAATGTCGCCTTTATGGTTTGATGCGGTTCGATCGGCTCAATGCATTCCGCCGCCACCGGCCTTGAGATTGACGTTGCGCAGGATCAGCGCCAACGGCACGGCAAGCGCGGAGATGATCGCCAACACATAGAACACGTCGATATAGGCGAGATAACTTGCCTGCAGTCCGACTTGTTTGCCGATCAGGCCCATGGCCTGACCTTGCGCATCGGCCATAGAGGCGCCGCGTTCCATAAAGAAGCCCTGCATGCCGCGCATCGCCTCGTGAAAGGCAGGGTCGGTCGGGTTGATATGCTCCACCAACCGGCTTTGATGCCATTGCTCGCGATGAGCCAGCACATTCGAGGCAACCGACACACCGATCGAGCCGCCTGTATTCCGCGCGGCGTTGATCAGCGCCGAGGCCTGGTCGGTTTGATCCGGCCTCAAGCCGTCATAAGAAGCGGCAGTGATCGGGATGAAGATCAGCGGCAGACCGAGGCCAAGGATGCAGCGCGACCAGACGAAGAAGCCAAAATCGGCGTCTGGGCTGAGCCGGGTCATATCGTACATCGAGAACGCGATGATGGTGGCGCCGATGGCGATCAGGTATTTCGGCTGGAAACGTGAGGTAAGCTGGCCCGCCATGAACATCATGACCATGGTGACAAGTCCGCCGGGCGAGAGCGCCAGTCCTGCCCAGGTTGCGGTGTATCCGTAGTTCTCTTGAAGGACCTGCGGCACGAACTGGGTTGTGGCGATCAGGATGGCGCCGATGGCCAGCATGACGATCATGCAGGAACCGAATTGCCGGGTCGCAATGAGGCGCACATCTACAGCCGGGTTCTTCGCAGTTAACAGCCAAGGAATGGAGGCTGCCAGCGCTGCGACACAGATCATCGTTGCAACGGTGACGAAGGTGGAATCGAACCAGTCTTCGATCTGTCCGCGATCGAGCACCAGTTCCAGCGAACCGAGGAAAGTTGCAACCAGCAGGAAGCCGACGATGTCGAAACGGATGCCTTTTCGGCGCATCTCCTGCCGCTTTTTCTCGGTTTCTTCGGATTCGTTGACGAGGAAATAGACCAGGATGAAGGCAAAGACGCCGACCGGGCCATTGATCAGGAAACACCAGTGCCAGGAGAAATTGTCGGAGAGCCAGCCGCCGAGCGTCGGCCCGACGACGGGCGCCACGACCACTGCGACGCCGAAAATGGCAAAGGCCTGACCGCGTTTGGCGGGCGGAAAGGCATCTGTCAAAATCGACTGCGAAACTGGCACCATGCCGCCGCCTGCAAAACCCTGAATCATGCGGAAGAAGAGCAGCGAAGGCAGGTCCCAGGCCAATCCGCACATGATGGACGCGATGGTGAACATCGCCAGACACACGAGATAGAACTGCTTACGGCCGTAACGCTGGGCGATGAAGCTGGAGGCTATCAGCGCGATGGCGTTGGAGACGAGATAGGTGGTGACCACCCATGACGCCTCGTCCGAGCTGATCGCCAGCCCCCCGGAAATGTAGCGCAACGCCACATTGGCGATGGTGGTGTCCAACACTTCCATGAAGACTGCGAGCGCCACGACGATCGCAACCAGCCATGGATTGGTACTGCGCCGGGCCGCTTTCGCGCCGGGTCCGCCTGTTATTGCCGCAGTCGCCATGTCAGGTCCTCAATTCTGGCTTCTGGGGCGAACGGTAACGGTTGGAACGACAGACATGCCGGGGCCGATCGAAACGTCCTTCGGCCATTGATCGACGACGATCTTCACCGGCACGCGCTGGGTTACTTTCACATAATTGCCGGTGGCATTTTCCGCCGGCAACAGCGAAAAGGCAGTGCCCGAACCGGGCTGCACAGAATCTATTTTTCCGCGCAGGATGTGGTCCGGATAGGCATCGATGGTCAAATCCACCGGTTGGCCGGGTCGCATGTCGGCAAGCTGGGTCTCCTTGAAATTGGCGGTCACCCAAATCTCGTCCGGCACGAACATCGCAATCGCCTGGCCGGCTTCGACAAACTGGCCTTTCGCGCCGCTGATCTTCACCACACGGCCTGGCTGGGCCGCCGTCAGCGTGGTGTAGTTCAAATTCTGGTCGGCGCTTTCCTTCTGGGCCTCGGCCTGCTTCAGGCTGGCTTGGGCACTGTTGCGCTGCGCTTCCGCCGCAACCTTGCTCTTCGTCGCCGAACTGATGTTGGCCTGCGCTTCCGTATGGGCGGCCTGCGCCTGTCGAAGGCTCGATTCTGCCTGCTGCGAGGTCTGCAGGCTGCCGGCGCCGCCCTGTTGCAGCTGGCGCTGGCGATCAGCTTCGTCTTTTGCGAATTGAAGCGCGGCGGCAGATGATGTCTCCCGCGCCTTCGCCTCATCTATGGCCGCCGACGCCACGTCTATCTGTGCGGCGGCATTGGCGATCGCCGCCCTGGCGGATTCCACCTGGGCCTGCGCCTGATCGATTGCGATCTGGTAGTCACGTGGCGCTATTTTAGCGATCACTGCGCCGGCTGCGATATGGGCGTTGTCGGTGACACTCACCTCATCGAGATAACCGGAAACCTTTGCCGCCAGCGAGAAGCTGCGCGCATCGACAAAGGCATCGTCAGTCGATTCGTAGGGATGGAAATAGATAAGCCAGACGAAATAGGCGCCGACACCGAACGCGATCAGCAGGAGCACCACGAGTGCCGCCCAGAATGGATGACGGCGGATAATCGAGGGCTTCTTCTCTTCCTGTTTGGCCTCCGCTGTGGGGGCTTGATCGGTGGGTTGCTTCGCTTCGTCTTCAGGAACGGCGCGCTGAGCTTGGGCCACGATATGCCTCTGAAAATTGGCTGAGGGAAGCATTTGCAACGTGGCACGTCGCTTAAGGTTCCAGCCGGTGGCGGGCTGCCGCTCAGATCGGCGACATTTGTTCACGCATGCCGCGTTAGCCGCCCGAGCCGTTCGAGGGATTGTTGTTGCTCGGCACTTCGCCCGGCTTGATGACGCGAGAATTGCCCGTATCAGGGGCCGGCTCCACCATCTGGCCGTCGCCGACAGGCGGGGCTTTCAGCTCGCCGTTGCAGCTATCCAGCTTTTGAGCAAGATCCTGCGAATTGTCGGTGTGTCCGTTATTCTGGCCAGGACCAGGCGGAACCGGAGCAACGCATTTTCCAGACGGGGAGGTTTGAGCATAAGCTGCGGGTAAAAATGAAAAGCCCGCCGCCATAAGAGGCAGCAGGGCTAAAATTGCTGGGAGTTTACGGATTTTTGTCTGCATCGGATTGCCTCCTTTGGAGGTCAACCCGATGCATAGCCAGTCGTTCCGTCACAATATAGGTTCCCAGCCGAGCTATCCGCCTCAGGGACCGGTTGCCGGGGCAACCTGCATCTGAGCCGGCAAGAACTTGTCCGGCTGACCGGAAAGCGGTTCCTGCCCCGTCAGGCGCTCATCGGCGGAAGCGGGTGTCTGTGCTGCGGGTGCAGCATTGGAAGTCGTCGTGGAAGCGGTGGTTTCCCGGCTTACACTGAGCGCAGCATCCGGCAGGCGACCGGTCTTTTCCGTCGAGGAGACCTGCTGACTGGCGGAAACCTGATCGGTGCCGATGGGCTGCGGCGTGACCTTGCCGTCTGCCGACGCAACGCGCCAAAGCGTATTGCCGGCATCGTCTGCTACCAGAAGAGCACCTGTTCCATCGATCCCGACGCCAACGGGACGACCACGCGTCTTGTCGCCGTCCAGGAAGCCGGTGACGACGTCCTGCGCTTTGCCGTTTGGCTTGCCGTTTTGAAACGGCACGAAGACAACTTTGTAGCCGTTGAAACTGTCGCGGTTCCAGCTGCCGTGTTCACCAATGAAGGCGCCGTTGGCATAGGCTGCCGGCAGCGCGGAATTCATCGAGAAAGTCAGCCCAAGCGCCGCAACGTGACTGGACAGCGCGTAATCCGGCGGTGTCGCCTTATCGACCATGTCTTGGCGGGTCGGGTTGACACGGGCATCGACATGCTTGCCGTAATAGCTCCAGGGCCAGCCATAGAAACCGCCATCCTTTACCGACGTCATATAATCCGGAACGAGATTTGGCCCGAGTTCGTCGCGTTCGTTGACGACGGTCCAGAGTGCGCCGGTTTCCGGATTGAAGGTGAGGCCGTTCGGGTTGCGCAGGCCGGATGCGAAGACGCGGGCTGCACCCGTCTGTCGGTCGACCTGCCAGATTGCGGCACGACCCTTTTCGGCTTCCAGACCGTTTTCGACAATATTGGAATTCGAGCCCACCGAGACATACAGCATCTTGCCATCGGGGCTGAGCGCCAGATCCTTGGTCCAATGATGATTGATCGGACCGCCGGGCAGCGGGATGAGAACCTTCGGCTGGCCTGAAATCTCGTTCTGTCCGAGCTCGTAAGGATAAGCGAGGATGGCACTGGTGGTCGCGACATAGAGCGTGTTGTCCACCCAGGCGACACCGAACGGCGAATCGAGCTTTTTCAGAAGGTCATGCCGTTCGTCCACCGTGCCATCGCGATTGGTATCGCGCAACAGGGTGATCATGTTGCTCTCTTTCTGCTCGCCGCCACCGCCGCCATGGGCGATCGCCATGATCCAGCCACGGATAAAATCCTTCGGCCGCGAGGTCGGTTCGCCTTCCGGTCCGCGGGACTGGATTACGAGGACGTCGCCGTTCGGCAGGGTATGAACGGTGCGCGGGTTGGCAAGGTCCTTGGCATAAGGCGTTACCTTCAAACCGTCCGGGACCTTGGGCGCCTCGTTCTCTTTCCATCCGACCACTTCGGCGACCTTCAGGTCGGGCATCAAGGATGGTGACGGTTCGGGCAGGACCGGGTCCGGTCCGATCTGCTGGGAAAGATCGAACTTCGCGTCCTGCGCCGCCGCGCCGAAACCGAGAGACAGCGACAGAACCGAAACGCCGAGAATAAGGGACGTCTTCATCATCAGATCCTCCAGGCCAGTCTGGCATATTTGCGGGCAGAAACGGCAGCGGCCATGAGGCAGAGCACGAAGGTGACGGCGGAGAGCGCCAGTCCGTAGGGAACCACAGCGGTCCATCCATCGCCGGCATGCACGAGGCTGTTGGCGAACGCGAGCGCGAGAATGATGAGGTAGAGAAGCGCCGTCAGGAAAGCCGGACGCAGCGGGCGGGTGCGGGGCCGAACGAGATCCATCAGGCCGGCCAGAACGCCGATCGCGCCGAACACCAATCCGGCAAACAGCAGCCAGGCGGAGGAATTCTGCCACATTAGATTGTTGCTCTGCCAGAAGGCGATATCGGTGGCGAGCGCCAGCGTGAAACAGACGAAAGGAAACGGTACGAAAAGCGACTGGATCGGGTAGGCGGCGGAGTCGCGATCATTGGAGGATAGTACAGCCATGGCATGCTCCCTGGGATAAGAGCTGGAGATGCCATTCAACCCGCAGATATGGGAATTTGTTCCGCCAGGCTGGTGACTTCCGCCGGCATGTAAATCTGCTGCACAATCGAACTAGCGGCGGATTTCAGCGCTCAGGAAAGCCTCGAATATGGCGCGATGACCGGCATCGTTGGGATGAGTGAGATCGGGCGAGGCAAGCATGCCATCTCCTTGCGCATTCATGATCTCGTAGACCGGCGCGTAAAAGATCGAAAACCGTCGCGCCAATGCGCTTACGGCTTCGACATAATCCTCGAAACCGACCCTTGTCTGGCCGATGAAACCTGCACTGCCGATCGAGAAACCTGCATCGGGAATATAGGGCGGGCTGCCGATTGCCAACCGTTCCGCATGACCGGCCTCGATCAATGTTTCAACCAGCCTTGTATAGTCGCGAACGAAGCTGCGGACGTTCATCGTCTCCGGTGCTGCCGTATAACGGGCATCGTTGTAGCCGTAGAGGATGAGAATCGCATCGCGATGCGGTCCATCCAGAAGCGCGGTTTGAAAACGCCCGATGCCGTTGTCCGCTCGCGGCTTGCCATCCGCCGGTCGTGAGCCCTGCAGCACCGTACCGGGGATTGCGTGGTTGCGGATCGGGAATCCATCGACATCAGCGGCAAACAAAGCCGGCCAGGCGAGATGCGGCTGGCTGGCGTTGAAACCGGCGGTGATGCTGTCGCCGAACACGCGGGTGCCGGAAATTCCCAGCGTTTTCAAATGCTCCCCGAATTGCATCGGCACTCCCGTATTTTCCCGCTTGACAGCAGACCGCTCAATCTTGTTTATACGTATTAGCTGCTAATACGCATTAGCAGTCAAGAGGAGAAGGGGAGGATGTTGCGTGGCGGGCACTAAGCGCTTGACCCAGCACGATATTGCGAAACTTGCCGGCGTCAGTCAGGCAACCGTCTCGCTTGTGCTGAACGGTGCGCCGACAGCCCTGGCGCGCATTCCGCAGGAAACTCGCGAGCGCGTTCAGCACGTCATCCGCACGACAGGTTACGTGGCCGATCCGATCGCGCGGCGCATGGCCAAGGGCCTCAACCGCATTCTCGGCGTCTTCACCTACGAGCCAGCTTTTCCGAGTGCGCAAGCGGATTTCTTCACGCCCTTCCTGCTGGGCATTGAGGAAGAGGCGCAGGCGCAGAATTACGATCTGTTGCTGCTGACCGGCGCCGGTGTTGGCCGGGAGCGCAAGATTTTTGCCGATGGCAACCGCTTGAGGATCGCCGACGGCTGCCTCGTGCTCGGCCGCGAATTTGACCGCGAAGAACTGAAAAGGCTCGTCACCGGCGATTACCCGTTCGTGGCGATCGGCCGACGTGAGGACGCTGGCGGACCCGTTCCTTACGTCGGCGGCGATTATGCGAACGCCACCCGAGCGCTGGTGGAAAAGGCTTGGGCGCTCGGCCATGAGAAACTTGCCTATGTCGGGCCAAGCGGTTCGGCCGAATCCGTTATCGACCGTTGGCGCGGCTTTGCCGAGGCAATCACGGCGGGTGCCGAACTGGTCCTGCATTTGGATGAAGTCGGCGGAGCGGCCGATGAAACGCTGGATGCGATCGTTGCAAGCGGCGCGACCGCCGTCTTTTTCGTCGAACTGGCCGACGCGGTGCGCGTCGAGGCGGTGGCGCGGGCGAGGGGGCTCTCGGTTCCCGACGATTTCTCGGCCATCGTGCTCGGCAGCCATGTGCGGGCCGAACGCAGCCATATGCAATTTACCGCCTTCGACATTCCCCGCGAGGAAATGGGGCGGCAGGCGACGGCCATGCTGGTGCGGCGCATCGAAGGCGATGCTCCCGTCGAACAAATTCTTCTGACCTGTGAACCGGTCGAGGGGCAAACCCTCGCAAACAAACGGACGTGAGTGAAATGCCTGCAAAAGAGATGCGAGCGGATATTCTGGTGGTCGGCGGCGGCCTCGGCGGCGTGGCGGCAGCGCTCGGCGCCTGCCGGGCCGGCAAAAGCGTTATCATGACCGAGGAATTCGATTGGATCGGCGGTCAGTCGACCAGCCAGGCGGTGCCCTCTGATGAACATACCTGGGTCGAGCAGTTCGGCATCACCCGTTCCTATCGCAAGCTGCGCAACGGCATCCGCCAGTATTACCGTGACAACTATCCGCTGACCGAGGGCGCGCGCGCCTGGGGTGACCTCAATCCGGGCGGTGGCTGGGTCAGCCGCATCTGCGCCGAGCCGCGCGTCAGCCTTGCCGTCATGGAAGCGATGTTGATGCCTTATCGCGGCGCTGGCCGCCTGACGGTGCTGCAGCCTTATCGGCCGGTTGCGGCGGATGTGGATGGCGACACGGTGCGCTCCGTCACCGTCCGTCATCGCGATACGGATCGGGAAATCGTCATCTCGGCCGACTACGTTCTCGATGCGACCGAACTTGGCGATCTACTGCCGATGACCGGCACGGAATATGTGAAGGGCTTCGAAGCGCAGTCTGATACGGGCGAGCCGAGCGCGCCGAGCCAGGCGCAGCCGGATAACGTCCAGGCGGTTTCCGTCTGCTTCGCGGTCGATTGCGTCGATGGCGACCAGACGATCGACAAGCCGGAAAACTACGATTACTGGAAAAAGTACCAGCCGCATTTCTGGGGCGGGCCGCTGCTGGGTTTCACGGCGCCGCATCCGCGCACGCTGGAATTCACCACCCGTTCCTTCACGCCGAATGTGGACGACAACCCGCTGCTGGTCGATGCCGACCAGCGCAAGGGCGGCGGCGACGAAAACCTCTGGCTGTTCCGCCGCATCGCGGCGCGCGGTAATTTTACCCCCGGTTTCTACCAGTCCGACATCTGCTTCGTGAATTGGCCGATGATCGACTATATGGATGGCACGATCATCGACGTGTCGGAAGAGGAAAAGGCGCGGCACCTGAAGTCGGCGGCCGATCTTTCATATTCGGTCTTCTACTGGCTGCAGACGGAAGCGCCGCGCGTCGATGGCGGGCAGGGCTATCGCGGCCTGCGCCTGCGCGGCGACATTACCGGCACCGAACATGGGCTCGCCATGGCGCCTTACATCCGTGAAGGCCGCCGCCTGAAGCCGGTCACACGCATCGTCGAGCAGGACATGTCAGAAGCAGTGCGTGGTGCCACGGGCGCGGTGAACTATCGCGACAGCATCGGCATCGGCATGTACCGCATCGACCTGCATCCCTCGACCGGCGGCGACAACTATATCGACGTGCCGTCCTGCCCGTTCGAAATCCCGCTCGGGAGCCTGCTGCCGCAGAGGATGAAGAACCTCATCGCCGCCGGCAAGAACATCGGCACCACCCACATCACCAATGGCTGCTACCGCCTGCATCCGGTCGAATGGAATGTCGGCGAGGCCGCCGGCATGCTCGCCGCCTATTGCCTGGAGAAGGGCTTGAAGCCGCATCAGGTGCAGGCCGACGACAAACATCTCACGGATTTCCAGCAGGAACTGACCCGCGAAGGCGTCGAAATCCGCTGGCCGCATATCGGCGCTTACTGAACCAATCTTTGGAGGAGGATAAGGGAATGAACTATCACAGCAAACTGAAATCGGCGGTGGCGGCTCTGGCCATCGCCGTGCCGCTGGGCTTCACGGGCATGGCCCACGCCCAGGATGCCGTCAACCTGCGCATGACGATCTGGAGCGCCAACGAGGCGCATCTGAAGCTGTTCAACGAGATCGCCGCCGGCTTCTCGAAGGATCATCCGAACGTCAAGGTGACCTACGAGTCGCTGCCGTTCGATACCTATACGACGGCGCTCACCACCCAGATCGCCGGCGGCAACGCGCCGGACATGGCCTGGATCTTCGAGACCGCCGCCTATGACTTCGTCAACTCCGGCGCTCTCTTCCCGCTGAGCGATACGCTGAAGGCCACCAAGGACTACAATGCCGAGGAACTGAGCGCCACGGCTGCAGAACGCTGGACGAAGGACGGCAAGCTTTACGCCTATCCTTTCTCCACCTCGCCGTTTGCCATGTTCGTCAACAACGACGTCATCAAGGCCGCAGGCGCCAAGACACCTGCCGAGATGATCGCCGCCGGCCAGTGGACCTGGGAGAATGCCCTCGCCACCGCGTCCGCCGTTGGCCAGACGCCGGGCAAGGGCGGCCTGATCGTCCGCGACTTCAACTACCAGGTCTGGCAGAACCTCGCTTCCGTCTGGAACGGCTGGGGTGCCTCGCCCTGGAGCGCCGACGGCAAGACTTGCACCATGACCGAAAAGCCGATGGTCGATGCGCTGACCACCATCCACAACGCCATCTTCAAGAAAAAGGCGATACCGGGACCCGGTGAAAACGTCGATTTCTTCGCCGGCAATGCGGCGATGACGATCACCCAGATCAGCCGTGCCTCGCTTCTGCCGAAGGAAAAGCCCTTCGCCTGGGACCTCGTACCGCTGCCGAAGGGTCCGGCAGGTGAATATGCACTGATCGGCCAGGCCGGTATCGGCGTCATGCAGGCGGGCAAGAACGCCAAGACGGCGGCCGAATTCGTTGCCTATATGACGAACCCGGAAAACTCGGCCAAGCTCAGCCAGTTCTTCCCCTCGGCCCGCAAGTCGCTGCTCAACGCGGAAGTCTTGAAGAAGACCAACCCGCTGCTCACCCAAGAACAGATCGACAAGGTCGTCATCGGCGGCATCGCCACCGGCAAGGTCATTCCTGGTCATACGGGCTTTGCGCAGATCCAACAGGCGGTGCGTTCCGGTCTCGATGCCGTCTGGCGTCCGGATGCGGATATTGCCGGTTCGCTGCAAAAGATCTGCGGCCAGATCAACCCGCTGCTGAAGCGCTAAGGGGATAAACGGATGGCTGTCGCGCAGGATCATGCAACGCCGGAGGGCCGCTCCTCATCGCCCTTCTGGACGATTGCCCGGCGCGACAGTCTCGCCGGTTTCCTCTTCATCGCCCCACAACTGATCGGCATTATCACCTTCGTGCTGATCCCGCTCGGCCTCGTATTCTGGTATTCGCTGCACGAGTGGAATGTGCTGGCGAACACCTTTACCTATACCGGCGCGCAGAACTACCAGATGCTGATGGAGGACACGAACCTCCTCGAAGTGCTGGGCGCGACCGCGATCTTTTCCGCCGGGCTCGTCGTTCTCAACATGTCGTTGGCGCTGCTGCTGGCGGTGCTTTTGAACCAGAAGCTCGCCGGCATCACCATTTTCCGCACGCTGTTCTTCTCGCCGGTCGTCGTTTCGCTGGTGGCCTGGACGATCGTCTGGGGTTTTCTCCTGCAGAAGAACGGCGGCATCAACGGTGTGCTGCTTCTCGTCGGCATTGAGGGACCGAACTGGCTGCGTGAGGAAACCACTGCGATGATCTCCGTCATCGTTGTACAGGTCTTCAAGAATGTCGGCCTCAACATGATCCTGTTTCTGGCGGCGCTTCAGGGCGTGCCGAACGAGCTTTACGAGGCAGCCCGCATTGATGGAGCGCCGCGTTTCAAGCAGTTCCGCCGCATCACCCTGCCGCTGATCAGCCCGACCATCCTGCTCACCTCGATCATCACCATCGTCGGCTCGCTGCAGGTGTTTGCGCAGATCGCGGTGCTGACCCAGGGCGGGCCGGGCATGTCGACGACCGTGCTTGTCTATTACCTCTACCAGCAGGCCTTCCAGTTCCATCTCTTTGGTTACGGCTCGACGCTCTCCATTGTGTTGTTCGTCATCGTCGCGGTGCTGACCTTCGCCCAGTGGCAGATGCGCAAGAGGATCGTCTTTTATGAAAGCTGAACTCTCCCCGCGCATGAAGACCGCGCTTTACGGGCTGATGTGCGTGCTGCTCATCCCCTTCGTCTTCCCGACCTGGTGGATGGTCACGTCATCGGTCAAGCCGATCAGCGATATCTTCGCTTTCCCGCCGCAGTTCATCCCGCAACACTACGACTGGACAACCTATTCGAAGGTCTTCGAACTGCAGCCCTTCGTGCAGCAATACTGGAACTCGGCCTATATCGCCGCGGCGGTGACAATAGGCACGATGGTGATCTCGTCGATGGCCGGTTATGCCTTCGCGCGGATTAGGTTTCCGTTCGCCAACACGATTTTCATGATCGTGCTGCTCGGTCTGCTGATCCCGTCGGAAGTGACGATCGTGCCGCTGTTCCAGATGTTTCTGAAGGCCGGCATGGTGAACACCCACTGGCCGCTGATCCTGGTGCCGATCTTCGGCGCGCCGAGCGTCTTCGCCACTTTCGTGATGCGGCAGTTCTTCGTGACGCTGCCGAACGAATTGGAAGAGGCGGCGCGCGTCGATGGCCTTGGCCGTTTCAAGATCTTTCACAAGATCGCCCTGCCGCTCGCCAAGCCGGCGCTGGCATCGGTGGCGATCTTCACCTTCCTGCATTCCTGGAATTTGTTCCTCGAACCGATCGTGTTCCTTTCCAGCGCCGACAAGTTCACGCTGCCGCAGGCGCTGACCCAATATACCGACGCTTATGGCGGGCCGATGTGGAACATCCAGCTTGCCGCCGCGACACTGACGGCACTGCCCGTCCTCATCGTCTTCATCATCGCGCAGAAGCAGTTCGTCGAAGGGCTCGCGCATACCGGCCTGAAGGGCTGAAGAACCGGATTTCTCATGGCTGAAGTTACCCTTTCGAATGTCCGCAAGAGCTATGGTGCCGTCGATATCATCCATGGCGTCGATCTCGAAATCCGCGACGGTGAGTTCGTGGTGCTGGTCGGCCCCTCCGGCTGCGGCAAGTCAACGCTGCTTCGGATGGTCGCCGGGCTGGAGACGATCACCGGCGGCGACATCAGGATCGGCGGACGCGTGGTCAATGATCTTGATCCCAAGGACCGCGACATCGCCATGGTCTTCCAGAACTATGCGCTCTATCCGCATATGACGGTGGCCACCAATATGGGCTTCTCGCTGGAGCATCGGGGCACTAGCAAGGCACAGATCGCCGAGCGTGTGAAATGGGCGGCCGATATCCTCGGCCTGACGCATCTGCTGGACCGTTACCCCCGCCAGTTGTCCGGCGGCCAGCGGCAGCGCGTCGCCATGGGGCGGGCGATCGTCCGCGATCCACAGGTCTTCCTGTTCGACGAACCGCTGTCGAACCTCGACGCCAAACTGCGCGTCGTGATGCGCGGCGAAATCAAGAGCCTGCACCAGAAGCTAAAAACCACCACCGTCTATGTCACCCACGATCAGGTCGAGGCCATGACCATGGCCGACAAGATCGTCGTGCTCAACGGCGGAAGGGTGGAGCAGATCGGCGCGCCGCTCGATCTTTATGACCGGCCGGCCAATCAGTTCGTGGCGGGCTTCATCGGCTCCCCCTCGATGAACTTCCTGAACGGCACGATCACGGCAGAAGGTTTTGCCGCGCCGGGTATCGTGTTGCCGCTTCCGGAGACGGCGCATCAATGGCGCGATCGCAAGGCGGTCTACGGCATTCGGCCGGAGCATTTCACGCTCGACGATAACGGCGTGCCGGCGGAAATCATCCTTGTCGAGCCGATGGGCTCGGAGACGCAGGTGACGATGAAGCTCGGCGAAACGCAGGTCACCGGCGTTTTTCGCGAGCGTGTCAGGCTTTCTCCGGGAGAGACGATCCGCGCTCGCCCGGATCTTGCCAACATTCACCTCTTCGCCGCCGATGGCGGTCAGCGCCTGAACTGAGGGTCGCCATGCCGGTCTATCCAGAAACCAAGCTCACCAAGGCTCTGCGTGGGGGTGAGTTTCCCGTCATCGTCTCGCTGGCGCGTCACGATCTCGACCTCGCAAAGGCGGCGATCGGGGCAGGAGCCGTCGCCATCAAGGTGCATCTCAACGCCTATCACCGGGCGACCCGCACGACGTTCGGAAGTTTTGCCGAAGAACGGCCGTTTTATGAAAAGCTCGCGACTTTAGGTGTGCCGCTGCTGGTGATGGCCGGGCAGGAGAAGGTGCCGAGTGTGGAAGAAATGGATGCGCTCGCCGATCTGGGTTTCGAGGGTTTCAATATCTATTTCAGCGACTTGCACCCGCATCTTCTGCAGTCGCGACTTCGTCCCATGCCGGCGCTCGGCGAAAACAGCACGGACGATGACCTGAAGAAGATCCTCGATATTCCTGGTTCGATGATGGAGGCATCCGTTGCCTCGTTTGCCGACTACGGCAAGCCTCTCAATGAGACCGATCTCGCCCGCTATCGTGAGATCACCACCAAGGCAGGCATTCCGGTCATCGCGCCGAGCCAGAAGAAGTTCACGCCAACCGACATGCAGAAGTTGAAGGCAGCTGGCATTGCTGCACCGCTGCTCGGCGTCATCGTGACCGGCACCACGGTCGAGAGCATGGAAGCCGCAGTGCGGCCGATCGTGGAAAGCGCCCGGCGCGTGAACTGATCCGCCTTACCAATCCGAATGCAAAAGGCCTGTCGGACATTTGTCCAGACAGGCCTTTTTGATTCACGTTTGCTGTCGCGGGCTTATCGCGAACGCGGATCCAGCGCATCACGCAACCCGTCGCCCAGCAGGTTGAACGACAGAACCGTCATGAAGATGGCCACACCGGGCCAGAGCGCCATCCAGGGTGCATTGCTGAGGAAGCGTTGCGCCGAGTTCAGCATGGAACCCCAGGAGGGAGCCGGCGGCTGCAGGCCGAGGCCGAGGAAGGACATGCTGGCTTCGGCGATGATCGCTGATGCGATCGTCAAGGTCGCCTGCACCATCAGCTGCGGCAGGATGTTCGGCAGGATATGTCGAACCGCGATGCGCCATTGCGGGTTGCCGACCGCGCTCGCCGCCTCGATATACTCTTCCGCCTTGATCGACAGGACCTGACCGCGGGTCAGGCGGATGAAGAGCGGCGTGGCAGTGATGCCGATCGCCAGCATGGCGTTGGTCAGGCTCGGACCGAGGAAGGCGGCGAAGGCAATCGCCAAGATCAGGAACGGGCAGGCGAGCATGGCATCGGTGAAACGGCTGATCAGCCCGTCGACGATGCCGCCGAGAAAGCCGGCGGCAAGGCCCAGAGGCACGCCGATCGCCATGGCGATCGCAACCGAGGTAAGGCCGGCCAGCAGCGAGGCGCGGGCGCCCCAGATGATCCGGGAAAGCATGTCGCGGCCGGCTTCGTCCGTGCCGAACCAATGC
Source organism: Neorhizobium populisoli (assembly GCF_019430945.1). Taxonomy (GTDB): domain Bacteria; phylum Pseudomonadota; class Alphaproteobacteria; order Rhizobiales; family Rhizobiaceae; genus Neorhizobium; species Neorhizobium populisoli. The sequence goes on from NZ_JAHYCB010000004.1 coordinate 615,650, forward strand.
GCCATGGACGGCGCCTTGCGGACCAGCGTCCAGCTTTGCGCGGCCGGATCGTAGGGTGCCAGCAGCGGCGCGAAAACGGCGACGAAGACCATGAGCAGCACAACGGCGAGGCCGACGAGCGCGCTCTTGCGCTTCGACAGCCGCCGCCACAGGCGCCCCTGGAAGAAGTTGGTGATCGGGTTGCCCTTGGGAGCGGCGACAGGTTTGGTTTCGGAGATCGTCAGCACGGTCAGCTTCTCAGTCTTGGGTTGACGAGGATGTATCCGATGTCAGCCAGAAGGTTGAGGATGATATAGAACAGCGAGGTCACGAGCACGACGCCCTGCACCACGGGATAGTCGCGGGTGAAGACGGCATCGACGATCAGCTTGCCGAAACCGGGGATCGTGAAGATCTGTTCGGTTAGCACTGCGCCGGAGAGCAGCGCGCCGAATTCCAGCGCGCCGAGCGTGATGATCGGCGTCAGGGCATTGCGCATAGCATGTTTGAACACGACGACCCATTCGCTGAGGCCCTTGGCGCGGGCAGTGCGGACGTAATCGCTTTCCAGCGCCTGCAGCATGGCGCCGCGGGTGTGGCGCATGATGACGCCGGCAATGCCGGTGCCCAGCACGAAGGCCGGCATGATCGTCGTCGCAAGGTTCATCCTCAGGTCTTCCCAAGGGCTGACGAAGCCGGAGGCCGGCAGCCAGCCGAGATTTACCGAGAAGAACATGATCAGCATGATGCCGAGCCAGAAGTTCGGCAGCGAAATGCCGGCCAGCGACACGACGTTTGTGGCGTAGTCGATCGGCGTATTCTGGCGAAGCGCCGAGATGACGCCGCCGGCAATGCCGAGCACCAGGGCTACGATGATGCCCATGACCGCGAGCTGCAGGGTGACCGGTAGCTTGAGCAGGATGAGTTCGAGAACCGGGCGATTGTGGCGCATGGATTCGCCGAGATCACCGACGAAGACGCCCTTAACCCAGTAGAGATACTGGACGAGCATCGGCTGATCGAGATGGTACTGGGCGCGGATGGCGGCAAGCGTCGCCTCGTCCGGATTTTCGCCGGCCAGCACCAGCGCCGGGTCACCCGGCAGGAGATGCTGCAGCGAGAAGATGATCAGCGACAGAAGGATGACCGTCGGGATGAGCTGCAGGAGGCGGCGTGCGAGAAGCGATGACATGGGTTCAGCCTCCTGCCACGGTCTGGGCCGGACGATTGGCCGCTTTGGCGGCCATGGCCTCGAAGGCCGCGAACAGCTTTTCAAGCTTTGGATTGCGCGGTTCGCGGGCGATTTCCGCTGCATCCTGCGCCGGCAGTTCGCGCCAGAAGGCGCAGGTATTGGCATGGCCATTGGCTTCGACGTCTAGTTTCATATCGACGCTCTTGCATTCCGGTCGCGCATACGGACAGCGGGTATGCAGGCGGCAGCCTTCCGGCGGCGAAAGCGGGCTTGGCAGGTCACCATGCAGGCGGGCGGCCTTGGCGCGCTGGTGGCTTGGCGGAGCGGCGACCGGAATGGCCGAGAGCAGGGCGCGTGTATAAGGATGGCGCGGAGCGGCGAAGATATCGTCGGCCGTGCCCATCTCGACCACCTTGCCGAGATACATGACGGCGACGCGGTCGGCGATGTGCTTCACCACGCCGAGGTCATGCGAGATGAACACGAAGGCGAGGCCGAGGCGTTTCTGCAGATCTTTCAGCAGATTGAGAACCTGCGCCTGGATCGATACGTCGAGGGCGGAAACCGCCTCGTCGCAGATGATGGCCTTCGGCTCCGACGCAAGCGCACGGGCGATGACGACGCGCTGGCGCTGGCCGCCGGAGAATTCGTGCGGATAGCGGTTTGCCGTTTCCGGGCGCAGACCGACCATTTCGAGAAGCTCGGCGACGCGTTTGGCGCGCTGATTGGCCGGCACGATATTGTGCAGCATCAGCGGCTCGGCAATCGTCTGGGCGATCGTCATGCGCGGGTTGAGCGAGGCATAGGGGTCCTGGAAGATCAGCTGCACATGCCGGCGCTGCTCGCGCATCGCCGAGTGGCTGATATTGGTGACGTCCTGGCCGTCGATCAGCACTTCGCCGGCGCTCGGCTTGATCAGCCGCATCAGCAATCGGCCGAGCGTGGACTTGCCGCAACCGGATTCGCCGACGATCGCCAGCGTTTCGCCGGGCATCAGCTTCAGGGTGACGGCATCAACAGCGCCGACAGAGGCCAGCGGACGGCCGAACACGGTGCGCTTGACGACGAAATTCTTGCCGAGCCCACGGACTTCGATAATCGGGGTGGTGGAGGTCTGGGTCATGGGACGAGGTCCTGCATGGGCGCGCGCCAACAGCGGCTGAAATGGCCGTCGGTGACGTCCATCAACTCAGGCATTTCGGCGCATTTTTCGATGCGGAACGGACAGCGCGCCTGGAAACGACAGCCCGAAGGCGGATTGGCCATGTCCGGAACGGTACCGGTGATAGCGACGAGCTGCTCGCGCTTTTCATCAAGGCGTGGCAGCGAGCCGAGCAGGCCAACAGTGTAAGGGTGCTGCGGGAAAGTGAACAGCTCCTCGACGGAACACTGCTCGACCACCTGGCCGGCATACATGACGATCACGTCATCGCAGGATTCCGCCACGACGCCGAGATCGTGAGTGATGAGGACGATGGCGGTGCCGGTCTTCTGCTGCAGTTCGCGCATCAGTTCCAGCACCTGCGCCTGGATGGTCACGTCCAGTGCGGTCGTCGGTTCGTCGGCGATCAGCAGTTCCGGATCGCAGGCGAGCGCCATGGCGATCATCACGCGCTGGCGCATGCCGCCGGAAAGATTGTGCGGATATTGATGATAGCGGGTTTCGGGCGAAGGAATGCGCACCAGCTTCAGCATGGCGATGGCGCGTTCGGTCGCTTCCTTTTTCGACATCCGGCGATGGCGCAGGATGACTTCCTCGATCTGGTCGCCGACCGTATGGGACGGGTTGAGCGAGGTCATCGGTTCCTGGAAGATCATTGCGAGCCGATTGCCGCGCAGGCTGCGCATACCGCTCTTGGTTTCGTCGAGCAACTGTCGGCCGTCGAAATTGACGCTGCCGGAAATGCGGGCGCTGTGTTCGGGCAGAAGCCGCATCACGGCAAGCGACGTGACGCTCTTGCCGCTACCGGATTCGCCGACGATCGCCAGCGTCCGGCCCTTCTTGACCGAAAAACTGACGCCGTCCACGGCGGTGACGGTGCGCGTATCGCCTTCGAAGACGACACGCAGATTGTTGACTTCCAGCACCGACGCAGACGCGTCGTCAGCCCGAACGGATCGGGCTGACTGGGTTTCAAGTGTATGTTGAGACGTGCTCATCGAAGCCTTTGATCAGCTTGTATTACTTACGGCTGACGCCAGCCAGGCGGATGATGCCGTCCGGAGCAGGCTTCATGCCGACGATGTTGGAGTTATGCGCGAAGATCCACTGCGAATGGTACATGTAGACGATCGGCAGGTCCTTCTGGAGTGTCGCGACGATCTTGGCGTATTCCACTTTGCGGGCTTCTACGTCACCGATAGAGCGGGCCTTTTCCAGGTTCGCATCGAGCTCCTTGTTGCAGTAATGCGCGTCGTTGGTCGGCGCACCGCAGGAGAGCATCGGCGTGATGTTGAGGTCGGGGTCGACACGACCGCTCCAGCCGACGAGGTGCGCCTGGAACTTGCCCTGGCGGGCGATGTCGAGCAGCGTCATCAGCTCGGTCGGCTTGATCGAAACGTTGATGCCGATTTCCTGAACCATGGCCTGGATCAGCGTTGCGACCTGCTGGCGCTCGGCATCGGTCGGAACGAGGAGTTCCAGATCGACCGACTTCACACCGGCTTCCGCCATCTTCTTCTTGGCGGCTTCGACGTCGCGGGCCGGAACCGGGAACTTTTTGTCGTAGAACGGGCTCGACGGCGGGAACGGCTGGTTGCCGATCGAGGCCTGGCCGTCGAACACGACATTGCTGATCGCTTCGCGGTCGATCGCAAGGCTGAATGCTTCGCGGATGGCGGCCTTCTTGCCGGCTTCGAGGTTTGCGCCCTCGCCACCGATGCTGAAGGTGATGCCGTAATAACCGAGACCGACGACCGGATCGACGGCGAGCGCCTTGTCCTTCTTGACGGCTTCGACGTCGGTCGCTGCCAGACGCTCGATCAGGTCAAGCTGGCCGGAACGCAGGTTGAGCAGGCGGACGTTGGAATCCGGCATGCCGCGATAGATCAGGCGGTCGAAATTGTACTTCTTGGCGTCGTAATACTGCGGGAACTTTTCAAGGACGATACGGTCCTGAACCACGCGCTCGACGAACTTGTACGGGCCGGAGCACACCGGAGCGTCGGTGAACTTCTCGCCGAGCTTTTCACCGGCAGCCGGGCTGATGATCATGCCGGCGCGGTCGCTGAGTGCAGCGAGCAGCGGCACGGACGGCGATTTCAGATTGATCTGGACGGTGGTCGGATCGACGACGTCGACCGTGTTGATCGCGCTGATTTCCGGCTTGCGGCGGGAGAACTTGGCGTTGAGAGCGCGCTCGAGATTGTACTTGATCGCAGCCGCATCGACCTTGGTGCCGTCATGGAAAACGGCGTCACTGCGCAGCTTCAGCGTCAGGGTCTTGCTGTCGGCGCTCCACTGCCAGCTGGCAGCGAGCATCGGGATGATCTGGCCGTTCTCGTCGATATCGACGATCTTGTCGCAGAGCGACTGCAGAACGTGGCGGCCGACGAAGCTCCAATTGGTTGCCGGGTCGAGCGTATCCGGGTCGTCCTGCAGGCCGATCTTGAGGACGGACTGAGCGGCGGCCGGCGCTGCAGTGGCGGCCATGCCGCCGAATGCCAGCGTGGCTGCGAGTGCGAGGTAAAGTGGTTTCATCGAATTCCCTCTCTCTTGTTTAAAACTCTTGTTACGGCCTAGGCGGCATCAGCGCGCGACAGCATAGCCCTGCACGCCGCGCGGGTTGGAGCCGGCCTTGATCAGTTGCACGTCGCCATCCATTTCCCTTGCGACCGCAGCAAGACGACCTTCCGACCAGGCATCGGCGACGGTGATCTTATGGCCACGGGCCGCCAGATCCTCGCGAACCGCTTCAGGGAAACGGGATTCCAGCGTGACCGCACCATAGCTGATCTCGCGCGGCCAGAAGGAGGAGGGCAGATGGTCGGTATGGAAGGAAGGCGCGTCGATCGCCTCCTGCAGGTTCATGCCCTTGTGGATATGGCGCATCAGCATGATGAGCTGCCACTGGTCCTGCTGGTCGCCACCCGGCGTACCGAAGGCCATGTAAGGCTGGCCATCGCGGAACATGGTGGACGGGGTCAGCGTCGTGCGCGGCCGCCTGGACGGTGCGAGCGAGGAATTCAGGCCCTCTTCCAGCCAGAACATCTGGCCGCGTGTTGTGAGGCTGAAACCAAGGCCCGGAATGACCGGGCTCGACTGGAACCAGCCGCCCGAAGGGGTTGCGGAGACCATATTGCCCCAGCGATCGACGGCGCTTACTTGCACGGTATCGCCGCGCTGAGCGCCTTCGCGTGTCAAGGCGGGTTCGCCCTGCTTGTCGTTCGGCAGCTTGACGTCACGGGCAACCGTCGGTTCGCCGCCGCCAAGGCCCGGCTGATGAATGGTGCCGACCGTGCGCAGCGGCGGGATGTTCGGGTTGCGGCCTTCCGGGGCGCCGGGGCGCACATCCATGGAGGCGGCACCGGTGATCAGTGCGCGGCGGGTGTCGGCATAACCGGAGGACAGCAGCGCGGCCATCGGCACGTCGGGACTGTCGCCATACCACGACTCGCGGTCGGCCATGGCGAGCTTTGTCGCCTCGACGACGAGATGCACGAAATCGGCGCCCATCGGGTCCAGATCGGCGATATCCGTGCCCTTCAGGATGTTGAGCATCTGCAGGAGGACCGGGCCTTGCGACCACGGTCCGCACTTGAAGACCTCGTAGTCGCCATAGGTGGTGGAGACCGGCTTTTCGATCAGCGGCTTGTAATCGGCCATGTCCTGGGCGGTGATCAGGCCCTTGTGGCGGCGGCCGGAAACGTCCCAGACTTCTTCCGTGGCGCAGAATTCCTCGATCCGTTCGGCAACCGGGCCGCGATACCAGAAATCCAAAGCCGCATCGATGCGGGCTTCGCGGGTCTTGGCGGACTTCGTCTGATTGATGATCTTTTCGTAGAGATCGGCAATCAGCGGGTTACGGAAGAGCTTGCCGGATTGCGGCGCAACACCGCCCGGCAGGTAGATTTCCGCCGAGCTCGGCCAATGCGTTTCGAAGAGTTCGCGCATCGAGGCAATCGTGTTGGCGATGCGCGGCACCAGCGGGTGGCCGGTCCTTGCATAATAGATCGCCGGCGCCAGCACATCCTCGAGTTCGGCCGTGCCGTAATCACGCAGAAGTGTCAGCCAGGCGCCGAATGCACCCGGGATACAGGCCGCGAGAAGGCCGGTACCCGGAATAATATCGAGGCCAAGGTCCTTGAAATACTTTATGGTCGCCTTGGATGGCGAGGGGCCTTGTCCGGAAATCACGGTCGGAGCATCGGCGCCGGCCGGGGTGACGATGATCGGCACTTCGCCTGCAGGGCCGTTGAGATGGGGCTCGACGACCTGAAGGACGAAGCCGGTTGCCACGGCAGCATCAAAGGCCGTGTGGCCTTTTTCCAGAATGGACATGCCGACTGTTGAGGCAAGCCAGTGAGTCGACGATACTGCTCCGAACGTGCCTCTGAGTTCCGGTCGTGTCGTGAATGTCATGGCGATTCCTCATCCCAGCCGCGTGCGCCCCATCTTTCAGCCTCTTCGCAGAGGTTGCTGGCGGGAGCCGCATGTTGACGCTGGATTATATACAAGTCTCAATGTTAAGTGCCGCATCGCATGCGACAGCCTCTCTCTGTGGACATACTGTATATTTGTTGCCGATATTGCAAGCGGATTGTGTAATATGTTGCCGATTGGGTTATCCGAACGATACAAAAGAAACTGCCCGAAACGGGAAAGGGGAATGCCTGATGCTGGAAACTCCGGCTAACGCGAAGAAAAGTCGAAGCGATTTCGTTGCAGAGCAGCTGGAAGAGGCTGTCATTAACGGCGATATTCCAGCCGGGTCACGCCTCGATGAAACATCGATCGCCGCACAGTTCGGCGTCTCGCGCACGCCGGTTCGCGAGGCATTGCATATTCTGTGCGGCCGCGGCCTTGCCGAGCGGGAGCCTTACAAGGGCGTCGTTGCCATCCAGATCTCGGCGCAGCGTATCGACGAGATGTTCGAGGCGATGGCCGAGCTCGAAGCGACCTGCGGCCGGCTTTCATCGCATCGGATGACGATGAGCGAGCGGGCGGAACTCGAAAGCATGCATCGCGAGATGAATGCGCTGGCCGATGAAGGCGACCACGAGGCCTATAACGAGATCAATACGCGGTTTCACAGCCTGCTTTTCCAGGGCAGCCATAATAGCGACCTGATCTCCGCCGCCCAGACGCTGCGGCTGAAGCTTGCGCCATTCCGTAAATACCAGCTGAAGGACAAGGGCCGCCTTAAGCGTTCCTGCCGCGAGCATCAGCAGATCGTTGACGCGATCCTCGACCAGGATCCGAAGGCTGCGGAAAATGCGCTGCGACGTCATCTCGTTTCGGCGGCCCAGGAAGTCCTTCTCAAACGGCAGCGTCAGGAAGACGAGGCCGCCGCCAAAAGTCATCTCTGAAGAAAGCATACTGATGTCCGACACGATCGAAAAAGACGCCATCCGCGATGTTATCGCGCAGATGCAGGCTGCCTGGAACCGCGCGGATTTCCATGGATACATGGCCGGGTTCGCAAATCCGGACGTGACCTTCGTCTCCCGCGGCAAGATCCAGAAGGACTGGCAGGCGACGCTGGATCATTATATCGCCGACTACGGCGGGTCTCCGGGCTCCCAAGGCGAACTCGCCTTCACCAACATCCGCATCGAAATGCTGGCGCCCGATGCCGCCCAGCTGATCAGCGACTACAAGCTGGTGCGCCCGGCCGGCAACCAGACCGGCGTCAACACCCGGCTGATGCGCAAACGCGACGGCAGATGGGTGATCGCACTCAACCACGTTTCGCAGATCGAGCGATAGGCGCGTTATACAATCTTATCGGAAATGCATGACGACCGGCGTGCCGTCGATTGTGATAACTGGCATGTCGAAACTGAAAATCCTTTGCAGGGTCTCGGATGTGAGAAGCTCTGCGGGCGTGCCGTCGGCAATGATGCGCCCGGCTTTCATCGCAACGATCCGGTCCGCATGCGCGGCCGCCTGATTGATATCGTGCAGCACGATCACTACCGTTTTGCCGGCGTCATCGGCAATGGCACGCAGCGAGCGCATCAGCTCGCGAGAAAAATACATGTCGAGATTGTTGAGCGGTTCGTCGAGCAGCAGGTAATCAGTGCCTTGTGCGAAGGCCATGGCGACGAGTGCGCGCTGCCGCTGTCCGCCCGACAGTGTTTCGAGGAACCGGTCAGCAAGATCGGTGAGGTCGAATTGCTGGAGCGATTGGCCGATGACCGCGTGGTCCTCCGATGTCAGCCGCCCGCGGCCATGCGGAAAACGGCCGAAACCGACGAGTTCTCGCACCCTAAGCCGGCTCGTCACGATCGAATCTTGACGCAGGATCGCGATGATCTTTGCCAGATCTCGGTTCGGCGTCTTATCGACCGGGAAACCGTCGATGGAGATCTTGCCGGATTGCAGGGGCTGCAGCCTTGCGATGAGCGAGAGAAGCGAGGACTTGCCGGCGCCGTTCGGGCCGATCAGTGCGGTAATGCCGCCTTTCGGGATGTCCAGCGAGATGTCATACAGGATCGATGCGGCGCCGTGTTTCAGGGAGACGTTTTCAATCCGGATCATTTGCGGCTGCCAAGAAAGAGGAGGACGAGAAAGGCGAGGCCGCCGGCGAACTCGATAACGACGCCGAGTGTCGAGCTGTTGCCGAGCCCGTGCTGAAACAGCGTCTGGCCGCCGACCAGAATGACGATGGCTGTCAGCGCGGCCGCCGGCATCATCATGGCATGCCGGCGGGTATCCACGATGCGTTCCGCCACGGCGACGACAAGCAGACCGAAAAAGGCGACGGGGCCGACAAGAGCAGTGGAAACGGCGACCAGCGCCGCGACGAGCAGAAGAAACCCGGTGACCGTCCTGCTCCAGGTTACGCCAAGGCCGGTTGCGCTGTCTGCCCCGAGCGCCAGGATATCCAGCACATGCCGCGCGCGCCAGGCGATCACCACGCCAACCACCGTGAGGACGGCCGCGAAAATCAGCAGATCAGTGCGGACGTCGTTGAAATTGGCGAAACTCGCGCCCTGAGCCACGGCGAAATCGTTCGGGTCGACAAGCCGGGCGAGCAGCGATTGAAGGCTGCGGAACAGAACGCCGAGGATGATGCCGGCAAGCAGCATCAGCCCCATGTCGATGCGATGCTTCAGCATAGGAAGCAGCAGGCCGGCCGCAAGCGCCATCAGCAGCAGCACTTCGCCGCTGAACTTGAGCTGCGGGTCGAGCGCCGCGTAACCGAGCCCGCCCAACAGGAAGACGAGCAGCATCTGGCCGAAAAGATAGAGCGCATCGAGACCCATGATGGAGGGCGTCAGGATGCGATTGTTGGTGACAGTCTGGAAGATCACGGTGGAGATGGCGATCGAGACGCTGACCTGGATCAGGGCCGCGAGTTTCGTGGCGCGCAGCGCCAGCACGAAGCCGATATTGCCGCGCAGCCCGATCGTCATATAGGCCAGGATGCAGAGCAGGGCTGCAACGCCGAGACAGGCAAGCCGACGATCAACCATGTGCTGGCCGCCTGAACAGGAGCCAGAGGAAAATGGCGCCACCGACGCAGCCCATCACCGTGCCTACGGGTATCTCATAGGGATAACGGACCAGCCGGCCGAGGATGTCGCAACCCAGTACCAGGATCGCGCCGCTGAGCGCCACGACCGGCAAGGTGCTGCGCAGATTATCTCCCGCAAGGCGCGATACGATGTTCGGCACGACGATGCCGACGAAGGGGATGGTGCCGACAACGACCGTACAGAGCGCCGAGATAACGGAGACGATCACAAGGCCGAGCTGCAGCATGCGGGCATAATCGACACCGAGCCCGATGCTTGCATCGCGCCCCATCGCCATGATCGTCAGCCGATCGGCGATCGCCCAGGCGACGATCAGCATGGCCGCGCCGATCCACAATAGTTCATAACGGCCGCGCAGCACGCCGGAAAAATCGCCGTTGGTCCAGACCGAGAGATATTGCAGCAGATCCGCCTGCCAGGCGATAAAGGTGACTGCCGCGCCGACAACCCCGCCGTAAACGATGCCGAACAGCGGTACGAGAAACGGCTGCGTCGGCAGCAAGCGATGCGCGGTCATCAGGAAAATTGACGTTCCGAGAAGAGCAGTGCCGGTTGCGGCGATGCTTTTGAGGAAGAGGCTTGCTGAAGGCCAGAACAGCGTGACGACCAACACGCCGAGTTCGGCACTTTGCGCCGTGCCGGCCGTTGAAGGCTCGACATAGCTGTTGCGCGCCAGCGTCTGCATGATGAGCCCTGCGATCGCCATGCCGGCTCCGACCAGAAGGGCCGCCAGCGTGCGCGGCAGTCGGCTTACCAGCAGCAGTTCGAATACTGCGGCATCGGAAAAGACGCGGCCCGGCGACACGTCGCTGACGCCGACAAACAGGCTTGCCACGACGAGAATTGCGAGCACGAGACCCGCAATCCAGGTTACCGACGACACTGGTTTCAGGACGGCGCTCGTCATTTCGCGGCGGCAAATGCCTCTGCGACGGTCGCCATCACCCGCTGCATCGATTGCACGCCCCCGGCGGCGATGTAGAACTCCGCGGCCGGCAGATAAACGACCTGACCCTTCTTCCAGGCGGTCGTCTGGGCGATCAATTCGTTATTCAATGTCGCCCTGGCGCCCTGCTCGCCCGAACCAATTGCAGCGGCGCGATCGAGCACCAGCAACCAGTCGGGATTGGCCTTGGCGATGAATTCGAAGGAAACCGCTTCGCCGTGATTGGCGGCCTTCACGTCGGGCACGGCTGGTGGCAGGTCGAGTGCCGCATGCACCCAGCCGAAGCGGGAGCCTGGACCGTAGGCTGTCACCTTCGGCCCGTTGGTCATGACGATCAAACCCCGGCCTTTGCCGGAGATCGCGGTCTTGGCTGCCTTGATCTGATCGTCGAGTTCGCTCGCGGCCTTGGCGGCTTCCGCCTGCTTGCCGAAGAGAGCGCCATAAGTTGCAAGCCTTTGCTTGGCCTGAGCCACGAGATCGTCGCCATCCATGGTCATGTCGATGGTCTGCGCCACCTTGGCGGCCGCATCCAACCTGGTGGAAGACCTGCCGCCGACGATGATGAGATCGGGGCCAAGTGAGCTCAGCGCTTCGAGATCTGGCTCGAAAATATCGCCGACGACTTCGGCTCCCTGTTTCAACGGTTCGAGTTGCGACAGGAACAGCTTTTCCGGCACGCCTGCCGGCTTGACTCCGATCCGGTCGAGCGTGTCGAGGGCGGCGATATCGAAGACGGCAACCTTGGCCGGCGCCTTTGCAATCGCGACCGGCCCCCTGGCGGTCGAAATCTCGGCAGCCTGTGCCGAAAGTGCTGAAAGCGCAAAGGCGGCGACAGCCGCTATCGTCCTGATCTTCATCGTCTCACCCTGTATTGCTCATCTCGCTCCGGCTCAGGCGGCGCGATCCTGTAGCTGCCATTGCAGAGCCTCCAGATTTTCGCGGAAGGCGAAGCGGACGAGATGCCGCTCGATCACCGATTGCGTCTCGGTGAGCTGTTCGGAACCCTCCGCAACCGCTGTGATCTTCAGACCAGTGTCATCGGCATCCAGCACCGCCATGCCGCAGGAGAAACGGCATTCGCCGTGGTCTTCCGTATAGGTGACGTCGATCTTGTGGGCGAAATGCTTGCACAGCTGGACGAGATATTTGCGGCCGTGTTCGGTTCGCCATTCTGCTGCTGCCTGGATCATGGATTGCTCCTTTACTTGAGTTTTATATTCCACTTATCCCGACATGGATGTGGCGACAACCCGGAAGGTTGCCGCCACACGCCGACGTGAACAATGTGATCACGTTCCTCAGAACGTCGCCTTTGCGGTCAGAAGAAATGCGCGGCCCGGCTCGTAAAGCGGCGTGACATTGCCGAATTCCTGGCCGTAGGTGGCGCGGTCGGAATAGGTTTCGTCGAACACGTTCTTCACTTCGGCACGGAAGGTGAAGTGCTGCATCGTCTCCGGCTTCCACTCGGCGAAGACGTTGACCACCGTATAGGCCTTGTAAGGGTCGCCGGCGCTGACATGGTCATATTCCGGCGCATATTCCAGATCGCCGCCAATGGTCAGGCCCCAATCCACGAACGTATGGGTCGCGGTGAGCGTAAAGATGTCGCCGACCGGCGTGGCAAGGTAGTTGCCGGAGTCGGAATCTGCAGGCGCCCCGTTCACGTCTACGTCCACATGCGCGTATTTCACCTTTACCGAACTGTCGGTCCATGCGTAGCCGGCGCCAAGCTCGAAGCCCCTGGAATCGAGATCCTTGTTGATCAGCGCACCTTCCGCCGCCGTCCGATAGGCTGCGACGCGGGCATTGTTGATCTTGGTCCGGAATAGGCTGGCTTCCGCCGTGAAACCTTCATAATGGGCTTCGAGGCCGATCATGTAATTGTTGGCGGTAACGACCTTCGGACCGTCCGCGCCGTAATCCCAGGCCGGGTTCATGATGAAGTTTTCCGCAAGCGGAATGCCTGCCCAGACATGCGAAAAACCGGCCTTGGCGGTGAGGAAATCCGTCAGGTCATATTCGCCGGAAATATTGGCGCTGAGGCCGCTATTGTCGAATTCCGAGCCGTTGACGCCGGTGAACCACTGATGGTCGGCGCGACCGCCGAACGAAAGGCGGGTATGATCCCACGGCTCGAGACGCGCCTGCGCGTAGATGCCGACATTGGTCGCCTTTTCTGTGCCGGGCTCGAACGGATCGTCGAGGTCCGCCTTGTCACTGTAGAAATCGATGCCGGCGACGATATTGCCGATGTCCAAGGCGAACTTGTTCTCGAACTTGCCGTTGAAGCTCGAGGTCTCGCCGGTATCAGTATAGAGATAGCCGGGCGGGCCGAAGATCGGCACCTTCACCTCGGTGGAGCTGTAGGCCAGCTGAAATTTCGGATCCCACCAGCCTTCGGGCGACGTGTCCGTATAGGTGAAGACAGTGTTCTGCCGGTCCATGCGATAGTCGCGCACGCGCGGTTCCCATGGGCGGCCGGTATCGACGAAACCTGCATTGGCGCGGAAGGGACGCGGGGCGTCATCGACAACACGGTCATGGCTCAATTCGAAACGGTGGCCGTCTTGGGTCTCGTAAGCGATCTTGCCGAGACCGCTCAGGATATTGGTGCTGGTGCCGCCCACTTCATGACCATTGCCGGCGACGAAATCGTCACCCTTGCCGAAGGTGAAGTAGCCGAGGAATTCGAAACCCTCGTGCTTGCCATAGGCCGAAACACCGGTCGTCACCGTGTCGCTGTTGAAATTGTAGGTCGACGTCACGAAGCCGCCGATCGATTGGCCGGGCGCCAGAAGGTCCGCCGCATCCTTGGTCTCGTAATTGATCGAGCCCGCCAGAGCGCCGGGGCCGGCATCGGCCGGCGCGATGCCGGCGTCGACATCGACGGCCTTCAGAATAGACGGGTCGATTAGGTTGGTGGCATTGTGGTGGAAGACCTTGTTGTTCTGCCGGGCGCCATCGATGCTGACCGCAAGATTGGTCTCTTCCACGCCGTGAACATAGACCTTCTGCGACATCGGCAGCGAGCTGCCGACCTGGACGCCGGGTTCTTCGCGGAAGACGTCGGCGAGATCGGTCGGGTTGATGCGCTCCAGCTGCTCCTGGCCGATGACCGTTTCGCCGACATCGCCTTCCGCACTGGGCTGACCGTCGAGCACGATCGGGCGGAGGGTGGTGGTACCCTCCGCCGAACCTGCTCCGCCGGCCGCCGCCGGTGCGCCGATCACAGCGGTTCCATTATTGATCCGATAGCTGACGCCCGTGCCGGACAGCAGGCGGGCCAGCGCTTGGTCCGGCGTCAGGTTGCCGCTGACCGGCTGGGCCGTGACGCCTTGGGAGGTCGAAGCGGCAAGCGTCACCTGCAGGCCGGACTGGCGGCCGAAGGCGTTCAAAGCCGAGGCAAGCGGCTGTGCGGGAATATTGAAGTTGCGGGTGGCGGTCTGTGCCATGGCGGGGCGAGTGACGATCGGGCTTGCCACGATTGCCGCAGCAGCTACCGTCGCCATCAAGCCCAATGCAAAGGCTTTCTTTTTGGCCTTCGGCTCCGCGCCACGCAAAACTCCACTTACCGGCAAACTCATCCGCCCCGTCTCCTGATTACGCGATGTGTACGCCAAGCCCCCCGGCCAGCGTTTCAAGCGTAGAGACGACTGCACGCGGCAGTTTTTTCACCGCTCGTGAAAATTTTCAGGAAAACTTAACGGCCTCAGAAAAGTGCCACGACACGAAGGTAAGGCAAAACATGATGCACCTTGCCGCCATAAGGCTGCACAAGAGCCTCAAGGGCACGATCAGGGTTCGACAGATCATAGAGGCCTGTGACGCGGCGATTGGCGAGATCGCCGCTCGGAATGCTGATCCAGGCAGGGTGGTAGCGTCGCAATTCCTCGACCACGGAAGCAATCGTCACGTCGTTGACGAATAGCTTGCCATTGCGCCAGGCGGCGATGTCGTCCGGCGAAAGCCGATTGCGCGACGCTTTACCGTCTGCTCGCGCGACGGAAACGGAATCGCCCGGGGAAAGCTCGAACCGGTGTGAAGTGCCTTCCACCGAAAGGCCGACCAGACCGCGCAACAGCTCGACCGTCGTGTCTTCCGGCTTCATATGCACGTCGAAGGCAGTGCCGAGAACCGTAACTTGGACGCCCGCGGCATTGACGACGAACGGCCGTGCTGGATCATGTTTGACATCGAAAAAGGCCTCGCCCGCAAGCAGGGTCACATTGCGCGCACCATCGGCGAAATCGGTGTCGATTGCGCTTTTCGGCCCGAGCTCGACCACCGTGCCGTCGTCGAGGGTGATCTTGCGAAGTTCTGCCGTTTTCGTGCGGAAATCCGCCTGATACCGGAGAAACAGGGAGGGGCCGGCAAGCGCCAGCACAAGACAGGCTGCCAGCGCAAGCGCCACACCAACACCCCAGGCGCGGCGGCGCGGCCGGAGCGTGACGATTTTCGTCTGGGTTGCCGGTCGCCATAGATCCTCGTGGATCGGCGTGGTTTCGCCCATCAGCTCCCAGGTTCTACAGGCTTTCAGCCACGCCTCACGATGAGAGGGCGAGAAGTCAAGCCACCGGCCGAACTCCTGCTCGTCGCCGGGCGCGCGCGATGGCTCACGCAGGCGCAGGAACCAGTCCATAGCCTCTTCCAGAATGCTTTCGTCCGTTTCGCCCTGCCGTGCCAAGTCTTTAACCTGCTTCGGATATCCCGCATTTTACAAAGCATGTCGCGATCCTATGGATTCGCTTTTGACGCTTTGGATTTCTGCTTTCACATGTCGTCATCGCAGAACCGTTACTCACATTTGCGCGAGATGCTTGTCCGAAATTTCCCTTTCATGCGTAGGAACGATTGAACAGTCCGGATTTTTCGCTTTTTGCAGCAATCAGGCATTTTTCCTGTCGAGCGCGGTAGCTATCTTCACCATGGCGGTACGGACGTGGCGATGGGCGGTGGCAACCGAAATGCCGAGATGGTCGGCGACGCCTTCCAATGTATGGCCGCCGAAGCGATACATTTCCACAGCAACCCGAATTTCTGTCGGCAATCCATCGAGGACGGCGGCGGCGACGCGCACTTCATCGGAATACATGACCGCCTGTTCGGGACTGTCGGCATGCTGCGGCACAGTCCAGAACGGCGGGTCTTCCGAATGGCCGCGATATTCGATCTTGCGGCGCTTCAGGACGTCGAAGGCGAGGTTGCGGACGATGCGATAGAGATAGGACGGTCCCTGGCGCGCGGTTTCGCTCGGCGCCTTGCCGGGCGCGAACCGCAGATAGGCTTCTTGAACGATATCCTCGGCCGCTTCGCGGGAGCCGAGAATACGCGCAGCATAATCCACCAGCGCGGGGCGGTGGGTCAGATAAACACTGTGCCGTTCTTCCGCGTCTGTGGTCATATGATCGAGAGGGCGAAATCTGTTTCACGCGCCGGGAGCCGGCAGGCGACGACGCCTGCCGGCTGCACGGCCGAATGGAATTGCACGTCCGAATTGCTCATCATGCCGGACGTCTATCTATCATCAAAAAGTTGATTGCAATAGTCATATTACGATGACGGCAGTACAGAGGTGAAAATCCGTGCCGCTCTGCATCGCCAATTCGGGTCCCAGCGATGCCGGAAAGGGCCTATCCTGCCACTCGTTTCAACGGCATTACCGGCACATTATGATTGCACCAGAGACCGAAGACCTCGCCCAGCCGCGCCTTCAGCCTGAATTCCTGCCGATCGGCTTCATCAAGGCGCTGGAAGACCGCCGCTGCGTGCGTCCTGTCACCCGTCTGGCCAAGCTTCATGCAAGAGTAATGCAGATTCTTGAGCGCCTGGAATAGCGCCTCTATCTCCTCACACCAGGCTTCGAACTCGGACGCCGGCAGCTTCAGTGCCCGCCAGAAGAACGCGAAGCCGTGTTCGTAGGCATATTTGCGGATGGCGATGATCGGCAGTTCGCGCACTGCGGCGGTCAGATCGGCGAGCGTCAGACCATCGTAGCCTTCCAGATGGGCGGTAACGATACTGCGGACCGCATCGGCAATTGGATTGCGGTCTGGCACGAAGCAGGCTTCGAAATAAGCCTTTAAATCTTCCGGCGCCGGATTGCGGGCCAGTGCGTTGTCAAAGACATATCCGCCACCGACGGTCGGCTGCATGATGGCATTGATGACCGTCTTCCGATCGATCTCTCCTTCCCAGCGATAGTCAGGATCGTGCACGAACCATTTTTCCGGATCGGCGGTCTTCTGCAGCATGAGGTAGTGCGGGAAGGGGTTCTGGTTGAACTTGTTCTCGCGCTCCGGCAGGTGGAACATGTCGAGCATGACCATGACCGAGCCTGTCTCCCGCCGGTTCTCGACGAGGTCGATCAGCGTCTCGAGGTTTTCCGCCTTCGATTTTGCGGGATTGTACCATTCGCGGATCGGCACCGTGTAGAGCTGGGTGAACCATTCGCGGAAGAAATCCTGTTTGATCTCCGGGGAATGGTAGAGAAGTTCGAACCGGTCGCTGACGGTGAATTTCACGTCCCAGACGCCGAAATAGAAGGGCCGCTGATCGAGCCCGTTCCGCTTCAGCCCGTCGCAGACGCAGCTGACGAAGCAATGCACCTTGATGTCGTAATAGGCTTCGCCGTGAACGCCTTCATCCGTCGTGCCGCCGGTCATCGGGAAAGCCGGAACCGCAAGTTTCGGCAGGTATAGGCCGACGAGGTCCGCCACGGTTTCAAGGTCCTGGCTGGCGATCGCCTCTTCCGGCATGGCCAGATTATATTCCAGCTCCAGATTGAGCAGGATCTGCAGGATCAGCACTGAATCGAGATAGAGGTCCTCGTTTAGTCGTGCTTCAAAGGCAAAACCCTGCATATGCGGATGGGCCATCTGCTCGGTTAGCAGCGTTTGAATGGCGGCCAAAATTTCGTCGCGGCTCATGACGCGGCTCCTGCGGCCAAAGTGTTGAATTCGCCGGCCGCATGCCGGGCGGCAACCTCGCGGCGGCTGATCTTGCCGTTGGCCTGGCGCGGGATTTCGGCGACCTCGATCATTTCCATCGGCAGCTGGTGGCTGGCGAGGTGTCGGCCGCACCATTCGCGGATATCCTGCGGCGTTACCGGCTGATGAGTGCTGTAGAGCAGCGCCACCCGCTCGCCGGCAAAGCGGTCCGCCTTGCGGAAGGCCACCGCATCGGCAATCGGCGGCATGGCCATGACCGCATCCTCGACATCGCCCGGATAGACGTTGAGGCCCGAGACGTTGATCATGTCATCCATGCGCGACAGGAAGACCAGCATGCCGTCTTCGCGGCGATAGCCGAGATCGCTTGTATGGATTGCCGGACCGCCTTCGTCCTGCACGATGATCTCGCCGGCATCTTCGGCACTGGTTCCGGTCGAGAGTGCATGATGCGGTAGCACGAAGCCCATGTCGCCTGCAGCCTGCATATCCGGATTGATGGCGATGCAGCCCGATTCCGAGCAACCATATTGCTGGAATAACCACTCGCTCTTGGCGCGGATCTGGGTGAACCATGGGTCGGGCAGCAGCGTGCCTGAGGTCATCGCCGCATAAAGCTTTTCACCCTCAGGAATGAGGCGCGAGAGTGTATGCAGGATGGCCGGCGAGGAATAGAGGAGCGGTCGTTCGGTCTCGCGAAGCACTTTCAGGAGGTGTTTGGGGTTGGCGGTTTCGACGATGACGGGAACCTGCCCGCGCTTCAGCGCGACGAGGATGCCGCAGATCAGGCCGTAGGAATGGGTGGTCGGGCAGGCAATGACCGGCGTCATGTCTTCCGGTTCCCGGAAAGTCGCGACATAGCTTTCGACCTCCCGGTCGATCTCGCTCCAGGGGCGGGCGATGCATTTGGCAGCACCCGTCGTGCCGGAACTCATATGCAGCAGCCGGCCGGGGCCGATCGGCTCTTCTCTGGTCTCAAGCACCTCGGCTGTCAGGCTGTTGTAATAGAGCCGATCGCAGTTTGCGGTCATAGCCAGCTTGCGGGCTGCGGCATAGGGCGTGCCGGGATGAATGGGCAGCACGCTGGCGCCTGCCTTGCGGATGGCGAAGAAGAAGGACAGCCATTCGGGCGTATTGCTGAAGCAAACTGCAGAGCGGTCCGAACTTCCTTCGGTCAGCCCTACCTGCGCGGCGATGCGGCTTCCCGCCTCCTCGAAATATGCGCGATCGTAAAACTCTCCGTCGATACGGATCATGGTTTTCTCCTTCGTTCGGATGCCGGCGCGGCCAAGGCATTCGGAACCTCGTGGTGATATTCCGGCTTCAGCGCCAACAGCTTTCGGGTGATGAGGGATTCGGTAAGGATAAACGGCCGGTCGTGGCCGAGCTGCGCCTGACGCTGCTGCATGCCGCGTTCCTCGGCATAGGTGCTGATCAGCGCCTCGACGCGCTGCCAGAAGCGGAATTCCGGCAGTCCGTAGCAGACCTCGAGCAGGTGCGAGATCTCGGTGAGGTTGAAGACGAAGAGCGTGTCCATCACCAGTTCGCGCAGCGAGTCGAGATTGTCGGTCCAGTAATACTGGTCCGGTTCGGCGTCGTGGTAGATCGGGTTGAGGGACAGGAAATTTGGAGCCCTTTCCGGCTCGCGGAGAAAGTCGTATGAGAATTCGATGCTCTCGTGGAAATCCCGCAGGATGAGCCGTTCCGGCCAGCCATCGCGATGCACGAGCAGCATGTTCTGCCCATGGGCCTCTACCGCGATGCCGTGGTGAACGAGAAGATGCCAGACGGGAAGGATCGCGACTTCCAGAAGCCGGTTCATCCATGGCATCAGGCCGAAACGCTCGATCCATTCATCGGCAAACGGCTTGCCATCCGCCTCGATCATCATCAGGGCGTTGAAGGGAATGACCGCTTCGCCGGGCTGCAGCGTGGCTTCCGCATTCTCCCGCCAGATCGCGCCGATCTGGCCCGAAAGCGGCCCCTCCCGGTCAGCGATAATGCCGGCATATTCCTGCAGGATGGTGAGCGGATAGTCCGTCGCGAACAGCGGGTCGCTTCGGACGATGCCGGCGATCCAGGCGGAAAGTGCCGGCGCGGTGCAGACCGAATGCGGCTCCAGCGTCCGGCGCGACGACGTGCTGACGATGTTCATCGGCAGCTTGACGCTGGCGGCGAACGGCCGGTCGACGTTCAGGAGCGAGCGCACCGATTGTGTCGCCACATAGCGGTCGCCGTATTCTCCGAGATAATGCGCTTCGCCGGCCGCGATCCAGTTGGACAGAGATGTCTCGGCAAATGCCTTCCACTGCCAGGGATGCAGCGGCACGAGGCCGAATTCATCGGAAGAAAGCCCAAAACTGCCTTGCCTTGCCAGAAGGCTCGTAAAAGTCTCCTCACCCAGTTCCTTCAGCCAGAACGCCTCGTCCTGCTGTGGCAGCACCTGGTTCAGATGTTTGCGGGCGATGGCGAGCCAGCCGAGCCGAAAAGGCCTGCCTGTCTCCGGTCCATAGATCGCATGGTCCGTCAGCGAAAAGCCGGTGCGGGCCTTAAAGCACGGATGATAAGGATGCCCCTCGTCGACTGCGCCTTCCAGTGCGGTAAAGTTCATGTCGCGACGGGAGCCGCGGGAGATGTTGCGGTGGTTCCAATCGCAGAGCGTAACCGTCTGCTCCAGTTCGGCGAGCAGCTTTCCATGCGAAATACCGGTTCCAGGCAGTGCCGCGACGATCGCACCGAGCGGCGCGGTTTCCCAACGGCCGTTCTGGCTCAGGATTTCGACGGACTGCTCGCCGATCCGAAGACGTCCGAACGGCCCGACGTCCGCCTTGCAGCGAAATGCCCGGCCATCCAGCGACCATTCGAAATAGCCAGCAGTTTCGCGGGCTTCGATGACCCCCTCGAAAAGCAGGGCCGCCACCAGCTGGCGCAGCACGCGGTCGCGGGCATTGCCCGGTGTTTCAAGAGGCAATGGCATGGTCTGCTCTCGGCGCTGCAAGCGCGATCGGAACGCGAAGCGGATTGGGAACCGACCGGTACAGTCCGTGTCCGCTGCTCGATTGAAGTTCGTCGACATCGAAGAGGCGCGTGGTGAGGTTCGCCTTGGATGTGATCGTCGGCAGGTCGAGCACGTGACGGGCAAAGTCGCGGCCGGCGCCGGACATCGTCGCGGCGCAGTCTTCCAGATGCGCGCGAAGCGTCACGAGAAGAATGCCTTCATCGCACAGACCATCATGGCCGATGCGGCTGATGACGGAAAACACCTGGTTGACGATCAGGTAATAGGCGAAGCGGTCGCGGATCTCCGCGTCGGAAAAATAGAGCGATGCGATCGTCTCGGTTTCCGGCACATAGGCAGCGAGCCGGCCGCGATGGTTTTCGGAGAGATAGAAGCCCTGGTTGTCGCGATAATAGCTGGCCGTAGGGTAACCGGCGCGTATGTTGAGAAGACTGTTCTGCTGATGGGCTTCAAGCGCGACGCCGTGTTCGTCATAGAGCCTGATCAGCGGCTCGACGGCGCAGGCGAGATAATGCCGGAACCAGGCGAGCGCCGTATTGGAAATGCCGTCGCCGCTTTTTGCCGCCAGCTTCCGGATGATCCGTTCCAGTCGTGACAGGTCGCCGGGCAGCGGATCGGCGGTCAGCGCGGCAAGCGTGACGATGCCCCGCGCGCCGTCGCCCCGGAAGGGATTTTCGCGCAGGATGACTTCGAAACCGCTTTCCTCGCGGCCGGGCATGTCGAGGGTGATATAGGCGGGATCCTCGATGATGCGGAAGTTCGTGAAACGCGCCGCAAAACCGATGCCCTGCATCAGCTTTGCCATCGCCACACCCGCTTCGAGCTCCGGCCGGCGGTTGATGCGGACGGAATTGGTGATCCGCACCGGCAGGGAGAATTTCAGCATCCACTCGCTATCGGCGCTGTAGACCGTGCGGACGGACGAGGTCGCGGTGAACAGCGATCCCGCCGGGCCGAGATGGCGCAACTGCCCATCGCGCTGCATCGCCTGCACGTCCGGATCGAAAAGCAGCGCTTCCGCCTGAAGCGGATGCATCGGGATGAGGCATTCGTCGGATGCGATGTCGAGCTGATCAGCGCATGCGCCGAGCCCGGAGCGGATAATCTCGGATGCCTGCAGGCCTCTCGCCGAAGCTTCGCGGATATCCGCATGTTTGGCTGCAAAATAATGCAGCTGAAACTGGCCGCGGAGCTCCGGCGCATACCGTTCCTGTTGCCAGAAGGTCATGCCCTGCCGGCTTTTCGGTGTCGGGTGTTGCCAGTGTCCGAAGACGAGCGATTGCTCCGCCTCGATGAAATGGCCCTCGCCTCTCGGAGCAGGCGTCGCCTTATCGAGATAGAGCGCCATCTGCTGGTAGCTGTCGAGAACCCGCACCAGTAATTCCAGCTCGAAACTGCGCAGGGTTTCGGTTCGCGAGGTTTCGGGGCGGCCCTCTTCGATCTGCCGGTAGGCCTCGTGGATCAGAAGATGCAGGGCGGAAAGCGGCTCGCTCGGTCGCCAGGCCGTGTCGGATGTCGCCTTGATCCACAACCGGCCAAAATGCTGCGGGCCGCATAGGGAGGTGGACGTGATTTCGGCACGCAGCATCGATTGCTGGCGGGGCAGGGCCCATTCGATGCCGTTCACCGGCCCGCCCGGTGTCCGGTGGGTCACCGGCGTACCGGCATCGACCTCGCGCAGGTAGCAGTTCGCAAAACTCTGGAACGTCGCCGTTTCTGCCGCTTGCCTTGACGATTGCATTTTTCCATCCCCGTTGCACGAGGCAACGAATTTATTGCGCTGTTGCGATCAGCGGGGAGCATGCGCTCATCCGCATCGGACGCCGGTGCTCACCGACAGCGGGCGGAGGTCATCGACACGCGCCGGGTGCGATCGACGGCAGCGGTCGCCAAACGCCGGAAGATATTGCGGACGGGAGATACGTGGAGTTGGGACTTCATTCGTAGGGCTCGCTGCGATAATCCGGACGGGCGCCGGCACTCGGCGCATTCAGGATCGAAGACGACCCGGCCTTCCGTTTTTTTCACCCCCGCGCTCTTTTTTGCGCGGCGAGTGCCGGAATTTTATTCGCCGGCGATCGCATCCGACGAATCCGGTTGACAGCGAAGGGCAATCATCGCACCTTAAACCTAGCGAGTGCTCGGTTTAATTAAGAGCCTCGGACCGGAGGAGGCAGGCGCGTCGCGCCTGACCGGTCGAACTCG
This sequence comes from Neorhizobium populisoli, assembly GCF_019430945.1. Taxonomy (GTDB): domain Bacteria; phylum Pseudomonadota; class Alphaproteobacteria; order Rhizobiales; family Rhizobiaceae; genus Neorhizobium; species Neorhizobium populisoli. The sequence goes on from NZ_JAHYCB010000004.1 coordinate 638,641, forward strand.
GGAGGAAGATTGATGACCATCAGGATTTTGCCTGCAATTCGCCATGCCCGCCCCATTGGCGGCATGATCTTTTCGGTTGTGCTGGCGGCCGGCCTCTGTGCCACCGCCTCGGTCAGGGCCGATGACGGCAAGCCGGTTCGCGGCGGCACCATAACTGTGTCGCAGACGGCGGACGCCCAGCCGCGCAATATTCTCACGCTGCGCGCCGGCAACTCGCCCTGGGTCAAGAACGTCTTCGAGACGCTGACCCAGACGGATCCCGAGACCTTCGAGGTCAAGCCGCTGCTCGCAAAGTCGTGGAAAGTGGCCGCCGATGGGCTTTCGATGGATATCGTGTTGCGTGACGACGTGACCTTCCACACCGGCCGCAAGATGACGGCCGAGGACATCAAGTTCACGCTCGAAACCATGGCGCTGCCGGAAACGGCCGCCCAGGTTGGCTTCATCGCCAAGGAATTCCAGAGCATCGACGTCACCAGCGCGACGACGCTGACGATCAAGTTCAAGAAGCCGCTTGCCAATATCTTCGACCTGTTCGAAGAGGCCAACGTCATCGACAAGGAAACCTATGCCAAGCGCGAGGACGGCTCGCAGGTCATCGGCACCGGCCCGTTCAAATTCGCCAAATGGTCGCCCGGCGCTTCGATCATGCTGGAGCGTTACGATAGTTACCGCGACAAGAGCCTGCCCTATCTCGACTCGATCGAATTCGCTGTGATTACTGACAGTACGGCATCCGTCTCGGCGCTGCGCAGCGGTCGTTCCGTGATGGCCACCGGTCTTTCGCAGAACGATCTGGTCGAGTTTACCAACAATCCGCAATATCAGTTCGTGAATTCGGGCGGCACGATCTTTCCGCTCGGCGTCAACGTCACCAAGGCGCCGTTCGACAAGAAGGAAGTCCGCCAAGCGCTCGGATATGCGATCGACCGCCAGCGCATCAACGACCAGGTCTTCGGCGGCATCGGTGTCCCGACCGATCTTTTCTGGGGCGTCGGTTCGCCGGGTTATGGCAAGGATCAGGCGCTGCATTATGGCTACGACCCGAAGAAGGCCAAGGCGCTGGTCGAGAAGGCCGGAGCGACGGGCGCCAAGGTGCCGATCGTCGTGCCCTCCATCCCGGCCAACCGCAGCATATTCGAGATCGTCCAGAACAATCTGAAGGAAATCGGCCTTGCGCCGGAAGCGGTGGTGCTCGATGTCGCCGATTTCGACAAGCGGCAGGTCGCCGGCGATCTCGGCCCGGCGTTTATCCTGATCCACGGCCAGGTCGGGTTCAGCACCGCGACGCTGCTCTCCTCGCTGCCGTCGCTGCGCCAGGGCAATCCGTCCGGTTTCTGGTCGGACCAGTATGCGACGCTGCGCAATGCGGTGACGGCGGCGAATTCGCCCGAAGCGACCGACAAGGCCGTCAAGGCGCTGTCCGATTACATGCTCGACGAAGCATTCAGCCTGTCGCTGGTGCAGACGCCCGGCCAGACGATCCTCTCGGACACGGTGAAGGGCGTCAAGGCGACGCTTCGGTCGCAGATGTTGTTCGGCCAGGCCTATCTGGCCGAATGACCTGATCGGCAGAACGAGATGCTGACATTCTTCCTCAAGAAGCTCCCGTCGGTAGTGATGGTGGCGATCGCAAGTTCGGTGATCGCCTTCGTCCTGCCGCGGCTGGCGCCCGGAGATCCCGCCGTGGCGCTGGCGGGATCGGACGCGAGCCCGGAGCAGCTCGCCGCCGTGCGTGACCAACTCGGCTTGAACGGGTCACTTTACGAGCAGTATTTCCATTGGATCTGGAACCTGCTGCATGGCGATCTCGGCCGCTCCTTCGCGATGCGCCGCCCGGTCGCGACATTGATCTCCAGCCGGTTGGAAAGCACGATCGAGCTTGCGGCGCTGGCGCTCGTCCTGATGATCATCATCGGCTTCACGCTCGGCATCCTGTCGGCCACACTGCGCAACCAGACGACCAAGGCAGCGCTCGACGTCGTCAACACGATCTGTCTCGCGACGCCTCCCTTTCTCACCGGCCTGCTGCTGATCCTGCTGCTCGGCATCGCCTTTCCGATCCTGCCCGTCAGCGGCGAGATGGGCCTTCTGCGCGATCCGGTGAAAGGCCTGCAATATCTCATCCTGCCGGCCTTCGCGCTGGCGCTGCCGCAGGCGGCCGTCGTGGCAAGGCTCCTGGCGACGGCGATCAACTCTGTCCGCGGCGAGGATTTCATCGATCTCGCCAAGGCCAAGGGCGTGCCTCCGGGCCGCCTGATGCGCCGCCATCTGCTGCGCAACAGCCTTGGCCCGGCGATCGTCGCGATCGGGTTGCGGGCCGGCGAACTGCTCGGTGGCGCCATCGTCATCGAGGCGATCTTCGCCCGTAACGGGCTCGGCCAGCTTGCGGTCTCCAGCGTCCAGAACCGCGACTATCTCGTGCTGCAGGCGCTGATCCTGGGTGCGGTGCTGATCGCCGTCCTCATCCAGCTTCTCTCTGAAATCACCATCGCGGCGCTCGATCCGCGCATCCGGCTGGAGGGTTGACGATGACCGTGCCGCAATCGAAGCCGATGCATCGCCGCTGGTTCAACCCGTCGATCGCCCGTTACATGGAGGCGTTTACCACGACGCGCGGCATTGCGGCGCTGACGGCGATCATCCTCATCTCGGCGCTCGCCTTCCTGGCGCCGGTCGTCTTTCCCGGCGGTTACGACGTGCAATCGCGGGAATCGTTGCGCGCGCCGTCATTCCTTCATTTCTTCGGAACCGACGAACTTGGCCGCGACCTTTTTGTGCGCAGTATTTATGGCCTGCGCTCCGACCTGGCGCTCGTCTATTTCGCCGTGCCGGTCAGCATGGTGGCCGGCACGCTGCTTGGGTTGATCGGTGCGGTGTCGCCGCGGCTCGGCAGTTTCGTGCAGCGCTGCCTCGATATCATTGTCGGTTTTCCCGGCCTCATCCTCGGCATTTGCGTTGTGCTGGTGCTTGGCGCCGGCTGGACGGCGCTGCTGGTGGTGATCGTCGTTTCCGGCCTGCCGGGCTTCGGACGTCTGGCCCGCGCGACGCTGCTCTCCCAGCAGCAACGGGAATATGTGATCGCAGCACGCACGCTCGGGGTCGGCAAGTGGCAGATCATGGTTCGCCATATCCTGCCCAATGCCGTCGATCCGATCATTGTACAGGGCGCCGTCTTCGTGGTTTCAGCGATCTTCATCGAGGCCGCACTCAGCATCGTCGGGCTCGGATTGCAGCCGCCGGAACCGTCGCTCGGCACGCTGCTCAACAACGGCATACGCTATATCAGCCGAGCGCCGACCTATGTGCTCGGCCCGACCGTCATCCTCATTATCGTCGCACTTGCCTTCAGCATGCTGGCTGATGCGCTCAACGCCACGGTGAACCGCAAATGACCGATATTGCAGTCCAATCCGTGGCACCTCTGCTGAATGTCGAAGGATTGTCCGCCTCCTTCGCCGGCCGGCATGCGACCATCCGCATCATCGACAACGTTTCCTTCGAGGTGAAACCGCGCCGGGTTCTCGGCATCGTCGGCGAATCCGGCTCCGGCAAGTCGGTCACCGTGCGCTCCATCCTCGACATGCTGCGAAATCCCGGCCGGGTCGATAGCGGCACGGTGATGTTCAACGGCCGCGACCTCGTCGGCCTGCCGGAAGCCGAAATGCGCAAGATCCGTGGCAAGCGTATTGCCATGGTCTTCCAGGACCCGCAGGCGGCGTTGAACCCGGTGATGACCGTCGGCGAGCAGATCGCCGAGGCGCTTGTCGTCCACGGCGCAAGCCGGGCGGCGGCACGCGAGCGGGCCTTCGAACTGCTGCGCCAGGTCGGCATTCCCGATGTGGAGCGCAATTTCGACCAGTATCCGCACCAGTTTTCCGGCGGCATGCGCCAGCGCGTGGTGATTGCCATCGCGCTGGCCAACAAACCGTCGCTTTTGATCGCCGACGAACCGACCACCGCGCTCGACGTGACGATCCAGGCGCAGATTCTGCGGCTTCTCTGCGATCTGAAGGACGAACTCGGCCTGTCGATCATCATGATAACCCATGACATGGGCGTGGTGGCGGAACTCTGCGACGACCTCGTCGTCATGTATGGCGGCCGAGTGGTGGAGCGCGGCACGGTCGCCGACGTTTTCTCCGCGCCGCGCCACCCTTATACCGCCGCCTTGCTGCATTCCGTGCCGCGCATCGACAGCAATACAGGCAGCCAGTTGCGGGCCATTCCCGGCTCGCCGCCGACGCCGGCACGGCTGCCATCGGGTTGCGCCTTCCATCCGCGCTGCCGTTTTGCCGTGGAGCGCTGCCGCTCGGAGGTGCCGCGGCTTGAAGAATTGGCGCCTGCCCATTCCGCCGCCTGCTGGGTGAGCGCGGCTGACCGCATGTCCGTCCCGCCGGAAGAAGAGGGCCTTGTCCGCAAGGCCCGGCGGACCCTTTCTGCCAATCCGATCCTCCAAATCGAAGACCTCAGAACCGACGTCAATCGCGGTTCGGGTTCGTTCTTCTCCAAGGCGAAGCCGATCTTTGCGGTCGATGGCATATCGCTCGAGATCCGCCCCGGCGAAACGCTCGGCCTGGTCGGCGAATCGGGCTGCGGCAAGTCCACTTTGTCGCGCACCATCGTCGGCATCAGCCCGGTCGCCGGCGGCAAGATCACGGTGGCTGGCCGCGACGTCAGCGCGATGAACCCGGAAGATCGCGACACGATCGTCCGCACCATCCAGTATGTCTTCCAGGACCCATTCGCCTCGCTCAATCCGCGCCGCAGCATCGCGCAATCGCTTGGCGAAGCGCTCGGTGTCGCCGGTGTAAACGGCGAAAAGGCGCGAGAACGCTCAGTCGAACTGCTGTTGCGGGTAGGGTTGAACGAGGATTTCCTCGAACGTTACCCTTACGAGCTTTCCGGCGGCCAACGGCAGCGCGTCGGCATCGCCCGCGCGCTTGCCACCGAACCGAAGCTGCTGATCTGTGACGAGCCCGTCTCGGCGCTGGACGTCTCGATCCAGGCGCAGATCATCAACCTGCTCGAAGAACTGCGTGACGAGCTGGGTCTCGCTTATCTCTTCATCGCCCACGACCTTTCGGTAGTGCGGCATATCAGCGACAATGTCGCGGTCATGTATCTCGGCAAGATCGTCGAGATGGGTACGGCCGAACAGGTCTACGGCTCGCCGCAGCATCCCTATACGGCAGCGCTGATTTCCTCGACGCCGGAACCGGCGCTCGATGCACGGCAGGAGAAGATCGTGCTGGCCGGCGATATGCCGAGCCCGGCCAATCCGCCGAGCGGCTGCCGCTTCCGCACCCGCTGTCCGATCGGGCCGGCCTATTTTCCGGAGCGGGAAATCTGTTCCACCAGTTCGCCAAACCTCAAGGAAACTGCTACCGGACAGAAGGCTGCCTGTCACTTCGCGGGCACGCCGATCAAGGCCGGAACAAGGGATGAGGCCGGGAATGGATAAGCCGGAAGCAGACAAGAAGGCGACGCGCAGGAGCCCGCGAGGAGACATCCGGCGCAGGGCGATCCTCGATTCGGCGCTGAGGCTGTTTGCCGAGCGCGGCTTCAATTCCGCCAGCATCGCCGATATCGCCGCCGATGTCGGCATGACCCAGGCCGGCATGCTGCATCATTTCCCCTCCAAGGGCGCGCTGCTGCTTGCCGTCCTGCAGGAGCGCGAAGAGCGCAACGAGAAGGCCGAAAACGCCAGTCTGGACGAAGGTTTCGACTATCTCAGCACATTCCTGCGGACGCTGCGCGCCAACGAGAAAAAGCCGGCGCTGGTGCAGCTCTTCGCGATCCTTTCGGCCGAAAGCATCATTCAGGACCATCCCGCGCGCGACTGGTTCGTCGAACGCTACAGGCGTGTCGCGGCCTTCGTGACCGAGGAATTGAAGGATGTCTTCGACGAGGAAAAGCTGCCGCCCGGCATGACGCTCGAAACCTTCGCCCGGTGGATCATGGCCGTCGCCGACGGCATTCGCCTGCAATGGCTGCTCGAGCCGACGTCAGTCAGCCGCGAAACGTCGCTGATGCAGTTCTTCGCAATCCTGCGTCCCTATATGCGCGACCCCGATATGCACATCTCGCTGGATGAGCCGAGCGGAGATATACGCCGATGACCGATGCGGTTCTCGCCGGAAATGCCTGCTGCTGCTCGGCTTCCCGCAAGGGGAGGGGCGAGGTCGTATCCGCCGAGATAGAGCCGCAGACATCCGGCGCGCGACCGATCCACCGAGACGTGGCACTGCCCGGCGGATCATTCCTGATGGGCGATCATTTCGGCGAAGGTTATGCGGCGGATGGCGAGGGGACTGTCCACGCGGTGACGCTTGGCCCGTTCGCCATGGACGTGACATGCGTGACGGTGGCGCAGTTTGCGGATTTCGTTCAGGCGACCGGGTACCGGACCGACGCGGAGACCTACGGCAATTCAAGCGTTTTCCGGCTCGCCGTCGCGGCCGACCGGAGGGATATCCTGGGCTATCACGGTACGCCCTGGTGGCTTACCGTGCGCGGTGCAGACTGGCGCCACCCGTTCGGACCACTTTCCGGTATCGACGATCTGATGGACCATCCCGTCGTGCATGTCAGCCATGCCGATGCGCTTGCCTATTGCCAATGGGCCGGGCGCGACCTGCCGACCGAAGCGGAGTGGGAATATGCCGCCCGCGGCGGCATTGCGGGCAGGCGTTTCCCCTGGGGCGATGATCTGGAGGAGGGGGGGGGCCACCATGCCAATCTCTGGCAAGGCACTTTCCCGACCCGCAATACCGCCGCTGATGGCTGGCTGGCGACCGCGCCGGTCGAGACCTATACGCCGAACGGTTTCGGCCTCTACCAGATGGCCGGCAATGTCTGGGAATGGTGCGCCGACTGGTTTGATCGCGACTACTACACGCATTCGCCTTCCGACGATCCGGAAGGTCCCGCACGCGGGCAAAGAAGGGTCATGCGTGGCGGCTCTTATCTCTGCCACGCCTCCTATTGCAACCGTTACCGCGTGGCGGCGCGCAGTTCCAACACGCCGGGTTCGTCGAGCTGCAATCTCGGCTTCCGAACCGTTTCCCGCCGATCTTCATAGCGCATAAGGACAGGACGTACCGATTTGAAAGCGATCATGATCATGTTCGACACCCTCAATCGCAGGTTCCTGCCTGCCTATGGTGCCGACTGGAATGACCTTCCCAATTTCCGCCGCCTGCAACAGCGCACCGTCACGTTCGACAATTGTTACGGCGGCAGCATGCCCTGCATGCCGGCCCGCCGCGAACTGCATACCGGCCGCTACAATTTCCTGCACCGCTCCTGGGGGCCGCTCGAGCCTTTCGACGATTCCATGCCGGAAATGCTGCGCGCCAGTGGCGTCTACACCCATCTCGTCACCGACCATCAGCACTATTGGGAAGACGGCGGCGCCACCTATCACAACCGCTACAGCAGCTATGAATTCTCCCGCGGCCAGGAAGGCGATCGCTGGAAGGGGCATGTCGGCGATCCGCCGGTCCCCGAGACTGTCAGCTGGCGCTCGGGCGGCCTCTGGCGGCAGGACTGGGTGAACAGGCAGTACATGACCGATATCGCCGATCATCCGCAAACCAGGACGTTCAACGCCGGCGTCGAGTTCATCGCGACCAATCACGCCGAGGATCGCTGGTTCCTGCAGATCGAATGTTTCGATCCGCACGAGCCCTTCTTCAGCTACGATCGCCACAAGGAGCGCTATCCGCACGACTATAACGGCCCGCATTTCGACTGGCCGGATTACCGGGCCGTGACCGAGAACCCGGATGAAGTCGAGCATGCGCGGATGGAATATGCCGCCCTTCTCAGCATGTGTGACGACAGTCTCGGCCGGGTTCTGGATGCTATGGACGAGCATGGGCTGTGGGATGACACGATGCTGATCGTCTGCACCGACCATGGGCTGCTGCTCGGCGAGCGCGGCTGGTGGGGCAAGAACGTGCAGCCCTGGTATGAGGAAAACATCCACACGCCGCTCTTCGTCTGGGATCCGCGCCTGCATGTGAAAGACGAGCGACGCTCAAGCCTGGTCCAGACCATCGATTTCGGCCCGACCCTTCTGGATTTCTTCGGCGTTTCGCCAACGCCGGACATGCAGGGCAAGCCGCTCTCCGGCGTTATTTCCGCCTACGACAGGGTGCGAGAGGCAGGCCTGTTCGGCAGCCATGGCGGGCATGTCTGTATCACGGACGGGCGCTACGTCTATATGCGTGCCTGCGTGACGCCGGAAAACCAGCCGCTCGAGCAATATACGCTGATGCCGACGCATATGGACCATCGCTTCGCGCCGGCGGAACTCAGGAGCATCTCGCTTGCAGGACCGCTGCCCTTCACCAAAGATGTGCAGGTCATGCGGCTGCCGGCCAGAGCGCTCGGCAATCCCTTTCTGTTCGGAACCCTGCTCTTCGATCTAAAGAACGATCCCAAACAGAGGACGCCTCTTCATGACGAAGAGGTGGAAGCGCGTATGGCGGGCCTCCTCGTCGCGGCCATGCGCGCCAACCATGCCCCGGCCTCGCAGTTCGAACGGCTGGGCCTGCCGTCAACGGGTGAAATCTGCGGCGAGCACCTGTTGATCAAACGTCAATGGGCGCAGGTGGAGAATGGCCAGAAACTGCCTCAGCGAAACGACGATCTGGCGAGCTATCGGGGCTGCGTGGCTCTTCCGCTCAAGGAGATCGCTCGCGATGCGCGGTTCGCGACCCGGTTCGTGGAGACATTTCACTTAGAGCTGACGTCGTCCCTGCTCGATCGCTTCGGCCAGCTGACGCCTTGGCATCTGTCGTTCGTGATGCCGGTGATTACCGTGGATATGCTACGGCAGTTCGATGGTGCTGCTGAAGCGGCCTGATCGGCGCTGACGGAAAAACGTTTTTGAAAGGCAGCGAGGCTTGATAACCCCGCTGCCTAGTTATTTTAGGAGGTCTTCGGCAGAGCCTCGGTCGCATCGAAGACGCGGGCGGCATTCCAGTCCTGCATGTACCTCATGAGCTGCCCCCTCAGTGGCGGCCGGCGGTGACGCCACCGTCGACCGGCAAAACCGTGCCGGTGATCCAAGACGACTGTTCGGATGCCAGGAAGAGGATCGCGTCTGCCACATCACGCGGCTGGCCGTTGCGGCCGAGCGGATGGAAGGCGTTGAAGGTCGGCAGCACTTCCTTGACCTGATCGTTCGACAGGAAAGTGTTGTAGACCGGCGTTTCGACGACGGCGGGCGCCACCGCATTGATGCGGATCTTGTAGGGCGCAAGCTCGATCGCCAGGTTGCGAACCATGGCATGTACGCCCGCATTGGCGGCGGAATAGGCCGCCGAAGGTGTCGCGCCGATCGCCTGGATTGCCCACATCGATCCGGTCTGGACGATGACGCCGCCTTTGTCCTTCATCGCCTTGGCCGCGGCCTGCGCAGTGAAGAATTTGCCCTTCAGGATCGTGTCCAGATACCAGTCGTAATCCGCTTCGGTCAGTTCGATGAACGGCTTTGGATTGAACACGCCGGCATTGTTGATGAGGATATCAAGTTTGCCGAAGCGCGAGACGGCGGCTTCGACCAGAGCGACACCGGTGGCCGGATTGGCAATATCGCCTGCCGCGACAATGATATTTCGCCCGCTGGGATCAATCTCGTTGGCCGCAGCTTGCAGCTTAGCCTCGTCGCGGCCGTTGATGACAACCCTCGCTCCTTCAGCCACGAACCGGCTCGCCACTTCCTTGCCGATACCCGAACCGCCACCGGTGATGGCCACGACCTTATTTTCAAAACGCATGCGTATCTCCTTCTATCTATCAGTAGATAGAATTTCTTTAGCGGCGCACTTCGGAAATTGCAAGCCTCTATCTATCGAAAGATAGATAAGAGGCTGCAAAGCGGTTTTCGCCTTGCAAAGGTCTATCGGGAAGCAAACCTGAAGAGGGTGTTGCAGCGGATACCTGGCTGAAAATACAGAGACTGGAAAGAGAGGTGGTACGGCCCCGAATATTCAATCCGGCCGAAATCTGCTAACCACGCGCGATGTTTCTGGAAGCGGGGATATCAAAAACACGTCACTCGACGACACAACGGCAGCGACCGGACTAACCAGCCCCAGCCTTTATCCGCGTCCTTCGTCTGCGGGTCGTAGCCTGGAAACGCCTCTGGATCCGCTCGACCACATCTAATTCGGCAGCTACGCCACCTGGATGTATCGGACGATGCCATTCTCTCTGTCCGTCGAGGGACCGGAGGTCTGGGATATCGATCCGATAAAGGAGGATGGTGATTCGCCCCGTCATGCCGCAACGGCCTGCGACCCATAGCCGTGCATTGGATATCGTCGATGTCGATCGGCTGAAGCTACCGTCCAAACGCCGGGCATTTGTCTGCAACAAACGGTATGAGCCTCTTGGCGACCGGTGCATGGTACGGCTCGATTTCTCAAACCTGAGGGTCAACAGGGCGAGTGTGGAGCCGGCTGGCGGCAGCCCGACGGCAGTTTCGTTATCGCGCTGCCGCCATCGCCTCGTCGAAAGCACCGGTGTCGCCAAGCGTATTGGCCACCAGCATTGCGCCCTCGAGAGTGGCAAACAATTTGATTGCGTTGCCTCTCTCTATACCCCCATCGGTCAGCATCTCGATCCCACTCGTGAAGAACCGTTTTACCTCGACTGCGACCTCTTGCGGAAGATCGCGGGCCGCAGCACCAAGCGCACCGCACAGGCACGTCTGCCCGTCTTCGACGATTGTGCGGCGGAAGACCCGTTTCCATGCTTCGGCAGTATCGGCGCCCGCCTCGCATTCTGCGATGACTGCAGCCTGAAACCGCTCCGTGTATCGGCGTGCGACCGCTGCCGCCAGCCGCTCTTTCGTCGGGAAATGATAGTGGACGCTGGAGCTTTTGACACCGACATCCGCTGCGATCTCGCGAAAGCTGAACCCATTGTAACCCGCGTCGCGGATGCGTCGCTCAGCTGCATTCATGATGGCTTCGGCAATGTCGTTCATGATCTATCTCGCTCTATCTTTCGGTAGATAGAGTTTTCCCTATCCGGAATCAATCAGCGCAACATGTCCCGCAGCACGGCGTAATCGATCTTCGAGCGATGACGACGGTCGAGAGGGATGACCGGTACGTTTCGGACATCGGCAACGCCGATTTCCGCCCCTTTCATGCGCCATAGGCCGGGAGAAGGTTCGTCACCCTCTACCGCCACGACCGGCGGATCGGTATTCGGCACGAGGGCGACACGCCGAACGCCGGGCCATGTGCGGGCCGCGACCTCCACCTCGAACGGATAGACGTTACCTGCCTTGGCAGAAAGCCGGCCCCGCAGCCAGAGCCTGCCCTTTTCATCCAGCCTGCCTGCGTCCCCGGTGCGATGCCAGATCTCCCCGTCGATCCTCAACTTGTTCTCGCCGTCGCCCCGGCCTTCGAGATAGCCCTTGTTGACGTGATCGCCGGTGACGACGATCTCGTCGTCGATGATCCGCACTCGCGTTTGCTCGATCGGATGTCCCGCCAGTAAGCCGCCGCCCGTTTCCATCCTCTGCCAGTCGTCAGCGGTGATGTCTTCCACCTGCTGGTGCGCGATCGGTTCTGCTTCGGTCGAGCCATACACGGCCATTACCGCTGTATCCGGCATTGCTTGTCGCATCGTCTGCATCAGATCGGGAAAGACCGGCCCGCCACCGGTGAAGATCGCCGAAAGGCCGGGGTCTATGCCGCCGCGGGCAAGCGTATCGCAGATGACTGGCGGTATCAGGGCCCGAGTGATTTTCTCCCGCGCGACGAGGCTTGATATTCCTTCGGAGGTCGCCTTTTCCGGCTGCTTCGATTTCCAGTTCGGCAATACGGAGGTGATGCCGAGCGCCATGTTGGCGATGACGAAAACCGGGAAAGCGACAAGGTCGCGTTCCTCCTCGTTCGACGTCGCCAGCATCTGCGCGACACAGGCATTTTGGGCTGCGAGAAATCCGTGACTGCGGGAAATGCCCTTGGGCATGCCGGTCGAACCGCTGGTGAAGGAGATGAGTGCCGGGTGATCGTGGCCGACCGTTTCTAAGACATTACGGGCTTCCGCCTTGGTCGGGATCGTCAATCGCCCGGGAATGCTCCACAGCGCGGGGACGAGATAAGGCAGCAACCGGTACCAGCCGGCGGTGACGACCGCCTTTGGCTTCGTCATCCCCACAGCATGCTTCAGTCCGGACAAACCAAGGGCGGGCTCCGGAAAGACGATCGTCGCGCCGAGCCGCCACAGCGCTGCAATCGTGGTGTAAAGATCGATGCCGACCGGCATGGCGATCAACACCCTGTCACCCTTGCCGATCCCGAGCCGTGACCAGGTGCCGGCGACCTCTGCGGAGCGTTCGGCGAGCGCCGAGAATGTGATGCGCCTGCCCGACCCCTCGACGATGGCGACCCGGTCGCCCAGCCGCCCGGCGGTGTCGATGAAGGTGGAGATCAGGTTCATGGCCGGTCGGAGAGTTTGAGGCCCATCAGTGCATAACGACGGAAAATTTTTGCGCCATGCATTTCGCTGCGCTGGCGGGAGGTGTTGTCCTCATGGATGAGGGCGTGGATGACCCTCTCGAAACCGAGCTCCAGCGCGCGGCGGTGATAGGTATCGGCGAGAAGATGGCCGACACCGCGCATACCACTAGCGTAAGTCTTCAGGATCGCCGCGGGTTTGCCGTCCTTGGCGAAATGATCCGGCGTGCCGAACAGGAAGCCCTTCAAGCTGCCGTCGTCACCATGAGCGAAGAGCACATGCCGTGGATCGATGAAGGGCATGATCGGCTTGTAGATATCCATGAAGGCATCAAAGCCGATCGGCGTGAAGAAGCGGTTGCGGGCAAACGAACCGCTCGACATCTCGAACAGATGCCGGATCAGCTTTTCACCGTCCTTGCCGTCCCAGGCGCTGACCGTCACGCCGTCTACCTGCACCGGCTCGGGGCCGATCGTATCCTCCAGCCGGGCGGTGGACGAAATGTAGCGCGAAACCGCCGTAAAGCCTGCTTTTTCGAAGACGACAAAATCGTGCGGCCCGCTGGTCGGCTCCATCAGAAAGGGCGCTGAACCGTCGCTGTCAGTCACGAGACGGTAGCTGTGCCAGGTGTCGCCGTCGAGCGGACCGATCAGCGCCTCGAAACCTTCGTCGCGTGCCTTGCCGATGATGCTTTCGAGCAGCGCCAGCCCGGCCTCCGGCTCGGAAATCCTCACGCCACCGATCGCCATGGCCTTCATCCCGTCGAGCGCCGGGCTCTGGCGGTAGACGCGGGCGGAGGCGCCGTCCAATGTGATCAGTTCGGGCTTGTTCATTTCAGCACTCCATCGACGACGAAGAGGATGACGGGCAGGATCAGCGCGATGCCGAAGGCTTTTGGTGCGCGCCATTTGGCAAACCAGCTGCGAAGCGCAAAGGCGCCGGTCACGGCAATGACGATTTCAGCCACGACCGGCGGCCAGATGGGATCGTACCATTGGACTGCAACCGGATTAGCGCGGATCACGCCGGTGGCGACAATCCCGACGACGACAAGAAAAGCCACCAATGCGAAAAGCCAGCGCCGGCTCATCCCGTCTCCCATCACTGCGAGAACGGCAAGGATCACCGCCACGCCGACGAAGGTAATATTGAAGAGGACGATAACGCTGGTCCCGAGCGCGCTTCCCGCAAACAGCCAGAGGAGGCTGACACCGGTCGACGCGGCCAGAAGGTCTAGATCGGGAGTCTTGCTGCGGCACGGGTTGTTCCGGCGCGCCAGCACATGCGCCGCGATGGCAATCATGGGCAGGACGGCATTGATGGGCGAGGTGACCGCCAGAAGCAGAAAGAGGTTGATCGTAAAGGCGCGCGCCGCATGTCTCGAAATTCCGAGCCGGGCCGAATAGCGGATCGCCACCGCAACCGCGATGACGAAGGCGGCGCTGACGACGAGAAGCATGATCGGATCGGTTCCGATATGCCGGGCAAGCAGCAAATGCGCCCCGATCGGGACGAAGAGATTGTCGAGCCCGCGCCAGGAATCCGCTTCCACCAGCGCGCAGAAGCCGGCGATCAGGAAGGAGAGAACGATGACGTTGAGGCGGGCCGTATCGCTCATCAGGAGCAGCACGATCATGCCGCAGATCCAGGTCACCGTGAAGAAGGCGATGACGCCTTCATAGCTCTTCGAGCCGTCTGAGACAGCAAAGCGCATCCGCCCATAGCTCGTACCGACCAGCGCGGAGGCGGTGTCCGACAACGTGATAACCAGAAGGGGCAGCACATAAAGAACCGGCGCGCCCTGCGACATCAGGAAGAGAAAGGCGACCGAAAGCGCCAGATAGATCTCGCCATAGGAGGCGCGTTTGACGGAGTGCAGCACGTCGCCAAGCCCGCCGGATTGTCGGCCGAACCATCTGAGCCAGAACATCACGATCAGTGCGCAGATGATCAGCACGATCACGGGCAGGGGGCTGGAAAAGACCAGCGGGAAGAACAGCGAGGATGTACCGACCGCGACGTGAATGATCTTGCGCTGCATCTCGGCGGAAAGCGCGAAGCTGCGAGCGACATGGCGAACGGTGGCCATCAATGCCAGGATGGCGAGGATGACAACCGGAACGAGGCCGATCTCCCACCAGTTGACCGGCACGCTCTCGCTCACAGCACCCGCTCCACCACGAAATCGGAATAGAAGAAGGCCTTGTCGTTCGCCTTGCCTTTTTCTTCGACGGATGTCAGCCGCTCGACGCGATGGGCATGTTCTTTCGGCATGCGTCGCGGCACCATCATGTTCCAGTAGACGAGCCGGGCATCCGGGTTCGATGCCGCAAGGATCGAGCCATAGACATCGGCGAAGATCCGCTCGTCCATATATTCGAAAATGTCCGAGAGATTGAAACCGTCCGCTTTCTCTCCGGATGCGACGAAACTCTCCAGCGCACCGCAGCGTATGTCGAGCCGGTCGAGCCGTGTGCGGATCGTGTCGAAATGCTCCGCCCGCCAGGCGAGTGGCAACGCGGTTCCGTGGTGACCCTTGAGGATATAGTGAAGGTAGGGATTGTCGGCCGGATCGAGATCGACGCCGGCATGCCAGAGGCGGCTGGCGACATGTTCCGCCAGTGACCCTTCCACGTGGTCGAAGAAGGCCGGATCGCGCCCGAGCCTGCCCATCACGAAATTGGAGAAGAAGAATTTGAGCAGCAGCTTCCAGCGCCAGTTGTTCCAGCGGCTTTCGAAAAAGGCCGCACGTGCGGCAGGCGGCTTCGAGCGGAACACCTCGTCGATGGTCGAGCGTGTCTGAGCCAGCGGCAGAAGTCTTGTCTGGAAGATACGGAAATAACGTTCGAATTTGCCGACGCCACCTATTCCGTATTTCTCCACCTCAACACGCCGCGCCGTCCAGAACCTGGCGGTATCGGTATCAAGCTCCCGCGCAACCCTATCCAGCAACTCTCCACGTCGGGTGGAGGGTCGCGCTCCGAGAAGCTCGAGAAAGGCCGTATGATTGAGCGTGCGATAGGCCGCAATGCGGATCGACAGGCAGGCGATCTGCGCTGGTGAAAGATCGATCGCCACGACACGGGCAGGGTCGAGCGTCAGCATGGCAAGCGCATTGTCGCCAGCCGAGCAGATCGATACCAGGGTCTTGCCAGGCTGGTCGCCAAGTGCGTCCACCAGCACATCGGCATCCTCCCAGAGCTGCGCGTATCGGATATCGTCGAAATTCGCTCGCCTGGCGATATCCGCACCGCTCATGCCATCCTCCTCACGCGGCCGGTCCCGCCATCCACTTCGATCGTCTCGCCATCGATAACCCAGTCCATCGCGCCCTTGATGCCGACCACGCAGGGAATGCCAAGCTCGCGGGCAACGATCGCCGAATGTGACAGCAGGCTGCCCCGCTCGACGACAATGGCAGAGGCATTCGAAAACACGGCGATCCAGCCCGGATCGGTGTGATGTGCGATGAGAATATCGCCCTTGGCAAGCGCTTCCGTCCGCGGATCGCGGATGACGCGGGCACGTGCCGTCATCACGCCGGCGCTGCAGCCGGTTCCGGTACGCTCGGTTGCCGTATCGCCTGCGGCAATGCTGGCGGGCGTAGAACTGTCGACCCCACGACTGGCCCGCGCAGCGCCGCGAACGGTAAGCCGCCGGCCCGGATCGGGGAGCTTGGCGGCCTCTTCCATTTCGGCACGGCGCAGCTTCACAAGCCCGGCAAGATCGGTCGAAACGGCAAAACCTTCGATCGTGCCGAGAATTTCCTGGACCGTCAGGAAATAGATGTCGTCCGCATCCTGGATCAGCCCATAGGCCTGGAACTGGCGGCCGACGGCGCGGAACAGATGTCGGGCACGGCCGAAAATGCGGGTGCGTTCGAAACGCAGGTTTTCGCGCCCGCTGACACGTGCCTTGGTCCAGGAAATGACATGCCGGGCGATGAATTTCTTCACCGGCCGGTCCTTGAGCAGCGTATCGATCGCCTCCATGCCACGGCTGGTCATCGCATGGTGAGTACCGCTCCCGGCGGCAATGGCGCGATAGAGTGGCGTCGGATCGCGGTCCAGCGTCACGGATTCAAGCTTCAGCTCTTCCGTGCAACGGTCTGAAAACTTTGCAAGATAGGCCGCGACCTCACGTTCAAGATCAGGATGAGCGGAAAGGCCTTCGCCACTCCCCGCCGCAAGCGTGCCGCGCAGTTCGTCATGGCCCTCCAGCATCGCCGCCATGCGGCGAATACGCTTAGCGGGCTCGGCGGAGATGATGTCTCCCTGGCCGATCATGATGTCGTTATGCAGCGCCAGTCCTTCGGGACCGCACCAGCGCTCCAACATTTTCCGCGAGGCGCCGAAGGCGATCATGCAGAGGAAATCGTTGATGAGGGGTGCATCCCACCGGTCGAGAAGCTCGGCCTCGATCCGCCGGTATTCCCGCGCCAGCGCCGTCAGCGGCATTGCTTCCAATGTCGCGGGCGGCGCCTTGAGCGAGCTGTCTAGCCGGCGATAAAAGCCGCGCGTCGTCGATTTGATGCGGAGTGCTTCCCAGACAAGCCGGCCGGCAGATCGGCTGACGCTGAGCCACGCCGCAACCAGCGCCAGGCCCTTTGCCGGGGGTGGGCCGATTTTGCTGGAAATCTCGGCGGGCAACGGCTCATCGACGCCCATCATGGTTTCCATATGGGCGCGGTTGATCGAGAAGCCCGGCAGCAGCGCCAGTGCGCGGTACCAGTTCACCAGATTGTAGTAGATACGCCCGTCGATGCGGGCGAGCATATTGTCGAAGACAACGGCATTTTCCGCAATCGCCTGTTCGTTGACGCCAAGCAGGCGGACGAAGGCGCGATAGACACGGTCATAGGCATATTGCGCGAAGGAATAGGTGAGGGGAGAAACAAGCCCCGGATAGGATTCGATGATGTTGGAATTGTCGAAGACGGTCAGCGTTTCGTCGTCGATGACATCGGATGCCAGCGCGGTGGTGATCGGCCTTGCCTGCAGAAGATAAAGTACCTCTCCCTCGAAGGCCCATTCCAAGTCCTGCGGACTCCCGCAGGCCGCTTCCACCTTAGCTGCAAGATCGGCGAGGGCGGACAAGTCCGTATCACTCAGGACACTTTCTCCAGCAGGCCGGTCAAGGACCCGGCCGCTGCGATCGAGAATATAGGTCTCACCATCCTCCTCGCCTCCCACCAGCCGGTCCCCAAGGCCCGCGATCGCCGAAATGACGATACGGTCACGCCTGCCGCTGACCGGATCGGCGGTAAAGGTGACACCGGCCACCCGGGCATTGACCATCTGCTGCACCAGCACAGCCGTGCCACCACCTTCGCCGGTAAGTCCGTGCTGTTCGCGGTAACCGGCAACGCTGTCGCGCTTGCCGCTTTCGAAGACCCTTACACAGGCGCTCGGCAAGCCGGCAGCGTCGAGATTGAGAAGCGACAGGAACTGCCCTGCATGGGAATGTTTGTCGCCATCCTCTTCCATGGCCGAGGAGCGGGCTGCAAACGGGCCGGGACCGATTTCGGGCAACACGGCCATCAGAGCCGCTTCCGCCGCCGGTCTGATGCCGCTTTCATCAAAGGCTTCCGGCGGCAGTGCGGCGAATCGCGGCACATTAAAGCCC
Organism: Neorhizobium populisoli; assembly: GCF_019430945.1. Classification (GTDB taxonomy): domain Bacteria; phylum Pseudomonadota; class Alphaproteobacteria; order Rhizobiales; family Rhizobiaceae; genus Neorhizobium; species Neorhizobium populisoli. The sequence goes on from NZ_JAHYCB010000004.1 coordinate 656,758, forward strand.
CGGTCTGCCAGCCGCATCAGCGCCGCAGCCTTGCCGCCGACGCGGTTTGCCGAACCGATATCCCGCATCCCGACGATCATGCAGCCATCCAATGTTTCAAGAGCGGCGCAAAGCCCGCCAGGCAATAACAGACGAAGACCCAGAGGCCGGCGGTGGTATCTACCTTCTTCTGCCGTGCTGGCGTCGGCTCAGCGATAAAGGACCGTGCGACCCAGCCGATGGCAGCAAGCGCCAGAAGACCCGGGCCGGCAACGATGAACAGCGCCCCGACGAAATGCCCGACACCCGCCAGCAGCAGCCAGGCAAAGCCGCAGAGCGTCAGCCAAACCCAAGCGGCGCGGCGGGGGCCGAGCAGAGCCGAATAGGTCTCGACGCCCTCACGCTCGCTTCCCGGCGCCCAGACCTTGCGGCCGATTTCCAGCACGCAGCCATTGGTGAAGCTCAACAGCAGGAAGAGCCACAGCCCTTGCGGCGGCGAAAAGCCGGCCGGCAGCCATTCCGCGGCCGTGACGAAAAGATCGATCAGCGGCATGATCGCCATATGCGAGACGAGATAGAGGAAAGGTCGCGCCTTCAACCAATCGGGTGCGAAGAACTCGAAGGTCATCAGCGCCAGCCACGCCCAAACGAAGGCAAGCGGCAGGATGAGGGCCGTGGAAACGGATGCGGTCAGCCCAAGCGCGATCAGGCCACCGACGCCGGCTAGGCCCAAGACCAATCGAAGCGAGACCAGCCCGCTCGGGATCGGCCGCTCCGGGCGAAAACGCCGGTCGTCCTCGAAATCTTTCCATTCATCGCAGGCGCGCATCTGGAAGAAAATGATTACGGTAACCAGCCAGATGAAGGCAAAGGTCACAAACGGTGGCAGTGGCCTGGCTGCAAGCTGAGCCGAGACGCTGATGCTGGCCGAGGAGAAAACCGCCAGCAGGATCGACGTCTTGAGAAGCGGAAAACGTTCCGCCTGATAAAGCCAGAGCCGCTGCGCAAGTGGCGCATCCGCCTGTGGATGCCGCGCGGGAGCCGTCATCTGAACCGCGCCAGCTTCTGGTGCGCGCGGGTGAAATGGCCGGACGCTATGGCCGCGATGATCGAGATTTCACCGCACAGGCAGACGGCTGCGGTGACCTCTGCCAGCGCCGCGGCCTTGCCCGCACCCTTCAAGCCCATGATCGACAATGCGGCCGATTGGCTCGGCAGGCCTGTTCCGCCGCCGACCGAACCGACAAGGATGTTCGGCATGGTGACGGAGAAGAACAGCGCATTGTCACGCGGCTCCATGCGGGTGAAGCCGACGGCCGATTCCGAAACACAGGCGGCATCCTGGCCCGTTGCCAGATAAACGGCGGCGAGCCCGTTGGCATAATGTGCCTGCGCGCCGAGCTGGCCGCTCAGCACGGCACCGAGACCCGCCACCTGACCATAGGCCAGCATCTTCTGCGGATCGGCCCGCAGATATTTGCGAAGGAGATCGTAGGGAACGGTCACGCTTGCCGTTACCTTCCGGCCGCGACCGGTCTGGAGGCCAAGATAGGAGGCCTTCTTGTCGCCCGAGAAATTCGCCTCGATGAACCAGTGAACGGCGGGAACCGGCATGTTCTCGACGATATAGCGGCACATGGCTTCGGTCGCGACCGTCACCATGTTCTGGCCAGCAGCGTCGCCGGTCGAATAGCGGCAGAGCAGGAAGACAACGTTGACGTCCATGAAAGGCTCGATGGAGATCAGTTTGCCATACCGCGTTGTGGTTTCGGCGGCCGCCTTCAGCGCATCGGTATTGTCCGCGACCCAGTTCACGAACAGGCCGCAGGTCAGCATGTTGTCGAAGACGAAGGCCGGCGTGCGCAACACGCCTTCCTGCACCACGGCGGCCGTGACCCCGCCCGCAGCCGATACAAGTTCGGCGCCGCGGCCGTAGGAGGCGACAAGCGCTGCCTCGCTTGTCGCCATCGGCACGAAATAATCGCCGGCGGCGTTGAGGCCGTTCACCCGCAAGGGACCGATCAGTCCGACCGGGATTTTCACCGTGCCGATATAGTTTTCGATATTCGCGCCATAGACTTCGGCACGCTCGATGGCGGCAGCGTCGGCGAGTTCCGCCTGCACGGCATCGTCGGCACATCCGTCTTCCCGAAGGCGCGCCCAGAAGCCTGCGACGCTTTCAGCGTCGGTTGTCTGGCGCGGACGCAGGCGGCGTGCCGGCGGCGTCGTGTTGCCGAGCAGCCGTGCTGCGAAATCGGTCGAAATTGCACGTTCCCGAAGCGATTCCAGCATCGCCCGGACATTGGCCGGTAGTAGGTTCACGGATGCATCCACCATCGAAAGGTTGCATGTGTGATTAATTGGCAGTTGTTAACAATCGTCCGGCGAACAGCGCGGCTTCTTAGCGATTCTTCCGGCCGTCGATTTCAGAGCTTATCGACAAGTACCGGCGACCCCAAGCCCGAGATGTGGAGTTGGGGTCGCGGTGCGGGGTTTGGGAAACGATCAGGCCGTTTGGGCCAGCACAGCGGCGGCCAGATCGGCACGGGCTGCGAGAATCGACTTGCAGGCGATCGCCGCTTCGTATCCCTTGGTGACGAAATGGTCCTTGAAGAAGCGGATATGCGCTTCGCTTTCCTGGAAATTGTGCGGCGTCAGCACGGCCGAAAGCACCGGCACGCCGGTGTCGAGCTGCACGCGCATCATGCCGTCGAGCACGGTGCTCGCGACGAAATCGTGGCGGTAAATGCCGCCATCGACGACGAAGGCGCAGCCGAGAACGGCCGAGTAATGTCCGGTGCGGATCAGCGTCTGTGCATGAAGCGGGATTTCCAGCGCACCGGGCACGTCGAAGATGGTCACGTCGTCACGGCTGCCGCCGAGGTTTTCCCATTCCGTGACGAAGGCATCGACGCAGTTGTCGACGATATCCGCATGCCAGCGAGCGCGGATGACGGCGATCTTTTGGCCGGGTTTTACTGCAATGGTCATGGTCTCTTGCCTTTCAAGGGTTATTGCCGGTGGCCCGGCAAGTTCGGATCGGGATCGCCATCGCGTTTCGACGGCCGAGCCCCAATTTCCCTTGGGCGAACATGCATGGTCGGCCTCTCCTTGTCGGAGAGGCTTTCTCTGCGTGTTCTCTTCCATCCGGACTATACCGTCGGCTCCGGCATCGCACCGGATCTGCTGACCCTTCCGAAGAAGGCGCTCGCGGGCTGCGGAATTGCTTCCGATACCGCCGGTGGGGAATTGCGCCCCGCCCTGAGAACGATACCGATATACGAAGGCCCGAGGGGAAATTGCAAGGCCCGTCTATTCGATACCGGCCGCTTTGCCGTGCTCATATGTCTCCATCATATGGGCGAGAAAGGCCTCTACCCGGTTTGCCCGCACGGAGCGCGGATTGAGGAGCGCCACGATATCCGCATCCGGCAGTGACCATTCGGGCAGCACGCGCTGCAGGCGGCCGGTGGCGAGGTCGCCCGCGACGCTCCATTCGGACCGCTCGACGATGCCGAGGCCGGCAACGGCCCATTCGCGGATCACCTCGCCGTCATTGCTGGCGAAGGCCGGCTGTATCCGCACGGAAACGCGTTTCTTCGCCGGGCCGCTGAAGGTCCAGAGCGACACGTCCGCCTGGTTCTCGCGGATCACGCCGCAACGGTGATGGCTGAGGTCCGCCGGTGCGGAGGGGCGCCCCGATGTTTCGAGATAGCCAGGAGAAGCACAGAGAAACCGGCGATTGGTGGCGAGCTTGCGCTGAACGAGTTCGAGATCCGGCAGACGGCCGACATGGATGAGCACGTCCCAGGTTTCCGATCGCATCGCGCCGCGCGGATCGTCGGTCAGGGTCAGCGTCGGGCTCACTTCCGGGTTCTGCAGAAAGAAGCTGCCGATCACCCGCGCGACATGCAGCCGGCCGAACCCGAAGGGTGCAACGATGCGCAACGGACCCGACATAGCCCCCCGCCGCCCGGCAAGGTCGCCTTCCAGATCGGCAGGCTCCTTCAGCAGCACATCGGCCCGCGCCGCCATCATCTCGCCCTCAGCCGTCAGGCGTAGCACGCCGGTTCCTCGCTCCACGAGCTTCAGCTTGAGCCGGGCCTCCAGCTGCGCCAGCCGCTGCGAGATGGCGGGTGGCGTGACATCCAGCGCGCGGGCCGTCGCAGCCAGCGACGGGGCCCGCGAAACGGCCTGGATGAAGCGTAGGTCGGCGAGATCGATCATGAAGCATAGCTTAATGCGAAAGTCACATCTCGTGAATGGCAACTTTCCATCGGGATGGTAATAAGTATTAAACAGATGAGGAGGCGGCAATGCAGCCCGATACCGGTCTTAAAACGCTCCAGACACCTGCACTGGTGCTGGACGAAGCGAAGATGAACGCCAATATCGCGCGGCTCGCCCGGCACGCGGAAACGCTCGGCGTCTCTTTGCGTCCGCATCTCAAGACCGCCAAATCCGTCGATGTCGCAGGGCGTCTGCTCACCGGCGGCAACGGTCCGGCCACCGTTTCGACGCTCGCCGAAGCGGAAGTCTTCGCCGCCGCCGGAATCAGCGACATCCTCTATGCGGTCGGTATCGCGCCCCAGAAGCTCGATCGGGTCCTCGCGCTGCGTGATGCCGGATGCGACCTGACAATCATCCTCGATTCGGAAGAACAGGCACGCGCCGTCGCCGAAGCCTCCGCGAAGTCGGGAGGCCCGATCCCATCGCTGATCGAAATCGACAGCGACGGCCATCGCGGTGGTGTTCAGCCGGATGATGATGCCACCCTTCTTGCGATCGGCCGCATTCTTTATGGCTGCGGCTCGCTTCGCGGTGTCCTTACCCATGCAGGCGAGAGCTATAACGTGAGCGGTGCGGAAGCTCATGCCGATTTCGCCGAACGCGAGCGCCTTGCGGTCGTTACTGCAGCCGAGCGGCTGAGAGCGGACGGTTTGCCATGCCCGATCGTCAGCGTCGGCTCGACGCCCACGGCGCATGCCGCCCGCGACCTGACCGGTGTCACCGAAGTGCGTGCCGGCGTTTATGTCTTCTTCGATCTGGTCATGGCGGGCATCGGCGTCTGCCAGCCCGAGGATATCGCCATCTCGGTTCTCGCAACCGTTATCGGCCACCAGAGGGCGCGCGGCTGGGTCCTTGTCGATGCAGGCTGGATGGCCATGTCGCGTGACCGCGGAACTGCCCCGCAAAAGGTCGATCAGGGTTATGGCCTCGTCTGCGACGAGAACGGCACGATCATTCCGGACCTTGTCGTCTCACAGGCAAACCAGGAGCACGGCGTCATCATGGTCCGTCCCGGCTCATCCGGGGTTGCGCCCGATCTGCCGGTCGGCACGCGGCTGCGGATCTTGCCGAACCACGCCTGCGCCACCGCCGCGCAATATGACCGCTATCACGTCGTTCCCGCCGATGGCGGTTCCATGGCCGTCTGGCCGCGCTTCGGAGGATGGTAGGATGATTTTTATCAGCGAACAGGAATCCGCTGCGATCGCCTCGCATGAACTCGCCTTCGAGGCGGTGCGTGCCGCGCTGATCGCTGCCTCCAAGCCAAGAGCGCATTCCTTTCCGGTCGTGCTCGGAAATGCCAGCGATCCGCAGAACCGGTTTACCGTGAAGTCTTCCACGGACGAGCGGGTCACGGGTCTCAAGGTCGGATCGTATTTCCCGACCAATGACGCCAAGGGCCTGCCGCGGCATAATTCCATCACGCTGCTATTCGATCAGGCCGAAGGCCGCATCGGTGCGATCGTTGAGGGCGGCAAGCTGAATGCCTACCGCACCGCCGCGGCGGATGCTGTGGCGACCGACGCGCTCGCTCGAAGAGATGCGGCAGTGCTGGCGCTTTTCGGAACCGGCCATCAGGCGGAATACGAGGCGGCGGCCATCGCCCGCGTCAGGACATTGCAGCGCGTTCTCGTCGTGGGGCGTGATGCGGCAAGAACGGATAAGTTCGTCGCCGTGTTGCGCGAAAAGGGCCTTCCGGCGGAACGGGCCGATGCGGAAGCGGCATGCCGTGCCGCAGATATCATCGTCACGGCCACGACGGCAGCAGCACCGCTGTTCAAGGCCGAGTGGGTGAGGGCGGGCTGCCATATTTCCAGCATGGGATCGGACCGCACCGGCAAGCAGGAACTGCCTCCGGAGCTGTTTGCGACATCCCGCCTGTTCTGCGATCTGCCCGAACAATCGCGCCGCATCGGCGAATTCCAGCATGCGGTCGCTGGCGCGGACCTGACGGCGATCGGCGAAGTGCTGGACGGCAGGGCCGCCGGCCGGACAGGTGCGGAAGATATCACCATTTTCGACAGCTCCGGCATTTCACTGCAGGACCTCTACATGGCCGAGGCGGTCATCCGCCTTCGCGGATAAATCCATTTCAGGAGAAACCGATGACCGATCGCCTCACCAAACGCACCCACAGGCTCGCCGTCATTGCCGGCGACGGTATCGGCAAGGAAGTCATGCCGGAAGGCGTGCGGGTTCTCGAAGCCGCCGCCAAACGCTATGGCTTCGATCTCCAGCTCGACCACTTCGATTTCGCCTCCTGCGATTATTACGCCAAGCACGGCACGATGATGCCGACGGACTGGAAGGCGCAGATCGAAACACATGATGCGATCTTCTTCGGCGCGGTCGGCTGGCCGGCGGCAGTCCCGGATCATATTTCGCTCTGGGGTTCGCTCATCCAGTTCCGGCGGGAATTCGACCAGTATGTCAACCTTCGCCCCGTCAAGCTGATGCCCGGCGTGCCGGCGCCGCTCGCTGGCCGCAAGGCGGAAGACATCGATTTTTACGTCGTGCGGGAAAACACCGAGGGCGAATATTCCTCGATCGGCGGCCGGATGTTCCCCGGCACGGATCGCGAAGTTGTCATACAGGAAACTGTCATGACGCGGATCGGTGTCGATCGCATCCTCAACTTCGCCTTCGAATTGGCGCAGAAGCGACCGCGCCGTAAGGTGACCTCGGCGACCAAATCGAATGGCATCTCGATCACCATGCCCTATTGGGACGAACGCTTCGCGGAGGCCGCCAAGCGCTATCCCGGCGTCGAGGTTGACCAGTACCATATCGATATTCTCTGCGCGCATTTCGTGCTGAACCCCGACCGTTTCGACGTCGTCGTCGCCTCCAACCTGTTCGGCGATATCCTCTCCGATCTCGGGCCGGCCTGCACCGGGACGATCGGCATTGCGCCGTCCGGCAATATCAATCCGGAACGGAAGTTTCCGTCGCTCTTCGAGCCGGTGCATGGATCGGCGCCGGATATCGCCGGCAGGATGATCGCCAACCCGATCGGCCAGATCTGGGCGGCCAAGATGATGCTCGAACATCTGGGCGAGGAGGAAGCCGCCGTTGCCGTCATGCGCGCCATCGAGGCGACGCTTGCCGAACAGAGCCTGCGCACCCGCGATCTAGGCGGTCCGTTATCCACCGATGCCTGTGGCCGGGCCGTGGTGGAGCGTATCGAGTAGCCGCAGGCTGAAGGGGAGGGAGCAGGATGCGCGAGGTGCAAGGTCACACGGATATCATGCCGGGTTTCCGCTGGTACGATATCGAAACCGACGAAGGCTCGATCCGCACTGCGGTCAGTGGCTCGGGCCGGCCTCTGTTACTCCTGCACGGGCATCCGCAGACGCATCTGACCTGGCACAAGGTCGCACCCATCCTGGCCAATGATTTCACCGTTATCGCTCCCGATCTTCGCGGCTACGGCGACAGTTGGAAACCCGAGGGTGGGCCGGGGCATGTCAATTATTCGAAGCGGGCCATGGCGCTTGACCATTTGGAGGTCATGGCCGCTCTGGGTTTCGATCGCTTTTCCGTCGTCGGGCATGACCGCGGCGGGCGGGTCGCTCACCGGATGGCGCTTGACCACCCGCAAGCCATTGAAAAACTGGTACTGATCGATATCGCCCCGACCGCCACCATGTATGCCCGCACCGACATGGAATTTGCGCGGCGGTATTTCTGGTGGTTCTTTCTCATCCAGCCACATCCTCTGCCGGAGAGGCTGATTGCAGCCGATCCGGATTTTTTCCTCGACACGCATATTGCCGGGCAGATCAAGGTAGAGGGTTCGGTCGATCCGCAGGTGATGGCCGAATATCGCCGCTGCTACGCGGACCCCGCTACCCGACATGCGATCTGCGAGGACTACCGCGCGGCGGCGACCATCGATCTGGAGCACGATGCGGCCGACAAGGACAAGAGGGTCGCGGCGCCGCTGACGGCGCTCTGGGGCAGTCGCGGCACGGTCGGCGCGCTGTATGACGTGCTGGAAACCTGGCGCGAGAAGGCCATCGACGTGCGCGGACATGCCATCGATTGCGGACACAGCCCGCAGGAAGAGGCACCCGATGCGTTGCTTGAAGCGCTCAAGGCCGCTTTGTAAACGCGAGCAAGGCGTCTCCGACGCCCCACCGGCATTGACCGGAATCCCCTTATCTCAAAGACGAAGGCGACCTTGCCGAGAGCGGTCGCGCTGTTCGTGCCGTCTTCAACACGAGTTTCCAGGCGCTCCTTGGGCGGGGCCTGCCCGCCCGTTCTTCCCCTCTGCATTTTCAGACCGTACCCAGTACGAACTGGGGCGGTGTCCCGCTCACTTGTTGTGGGGCCACGGAAGAGGTGTCGGCAAATCAGATTGACACATGTCGTAAGACATCATATCTCTTACCTGTCTTATTTATTTGCCGGGAGGAGAACCGGCAATCCAAGGGAGGATCGGCCATGAAGCCGCTTATGAAGATTATGGCGCCGGCCCTGCTCGGTTCCGCACTGCTTTTCCAGCCTGCCTATGCCGAAACCCCACCGACCATGCTGGTCGTCGGTTTTTCGATGAACAACATCCTGACGCTCGATCCGGCCGCGATCACCGGTAAGGAGACCGTACAGGTTCTCGCCAACATATATGACAACCTGGTGTCGCTGAACGCGGTCAATCGCGCCCAGGTGGACCCGCAGCTGGCCGAAAGCTGGAAGATCGCCGACGATAACGGCTCGATCACCTTCAAGCTGCGCAAGGGCGCGACCTTCGCCTCGGGCAATCCGGTCACGTCTGCCGATGTCGTCTGGTCCTTCAAACGCCTGATGAAGCTGAACCTCGCGCAGGCGTCGTTCCTGAAGACCCACGGCTTCTCCGCCGCCAATGCGGATGCGAGTTTCACCGCGCCTGACGACAGCACCGTCGTCGTCACGCTGCCGAAGAAGGTCGATCCGGAAATCATCGTCCAGACGCTCGGCATCGTCGGGCCAGGCTCTATCCTCGACCAGAAGACGGTCATGGCGAACGAGAAGAATGGCGATCAGGGTGCGGCCTGGCTCACCAACAATTCCGCCGGCTCCGGCCCCTTCACGCTCGGCTCCTGGCAGTCCAACGAGCGCGTCATCCTTGAGCAGAACGCCAAATATTGGGGCGAAAAGCCGGCAATGCGCCGCATCATGATGCGCCATCTGGCCGAATCCCAGAGCCAGCGACTGATGCTGGAAAAGGGCGATATCGACGTTGCCTTCTCCATGTCGGCTGCCGACCTGAAGGCTCTCGAAGCCAACAAGAACGTCAAGATCCAGACCAACGGCGGCAGCGGCTTCTATTACCTCGCCGTTTCCATGAAGGACGAGAAGTTCCAGAAGCCGAAGGTCCGCGAGGCGCTGCGTTACCTGATCGACTATCAGGGCCTGAACGACAGCGTGCTGCCTTACTTTGGCAAGTTGCGTGACCGTCCGGTCCCGCAGGGCGTGTTCGGCGCGCTGCCGAATGCCGGCTACAAGCTCGATGTCACGAAGGCCAAGGCGCTGCTGGCGGAAGCCGGTTATCCAAACGGCTTTTCGACGACGCTGCGCGCCATTTCCGACGTGCCGTTCATGAGCCTTGCGACCGCCATCCAGGCGACGCTGGCGCAAGCCGGCATCAAGGCTGAGATTCTCACCGGCTCCGGCGACCAGGTTTATGGCGCGATGCGCGAGCGCAAGTACGAGCTCGTCGTCGGCCGTGGCGGCGGCGGTCAGCTGCCGCATCCGGACTCGAACTTCCGCGCCATCGTCTACAATCCGAACAATGCGGATGAGGCGAAGCTCACCAATTTTCAGGGCTGGCGCACGTCCTTCTATGACGAGAAGATCAACAGGATGATCGATGACGCCCTCGTCGAAGGCAACAAGGACAAGCAGGTCAAGGAATACCAGGATATCCAAAACTACTATGCGGACATGATGCCGGCGATCCAGCCCTTCTCGGAAGTGGTCGACAGCGTCGGGTATCGCGCCGATATCAAGGGTCTGGAGCTGAACCCGTCCTGGTCGACCCAGCTGCGCACGGTCAAGAAAGAACGATAATCGTCTTGTCGCTGCGGCGCGCTTTCCGGCGCGCCGCAAGGAATACGGCGATCCTGAGGAAGCACTATGACTAACGAGCGTCTCACCGCTTTCACGCGGCAGGCCGGCACGATCCTGGCAACCCTGATCGGGCTCTTGATCCTGACCTTCTGCATCGGACGATTGATGCCGGTCGATCCGGTCCGCGCCATCGTCGGCGAAGAGGCCGACCAGGCGACGTATAACATGGTCGCGGAACGGATCGGCGCCGACCTGCCGCTCTGGCAGCAGTTCTTCCGGTATGTGAACGATCTGTTGCACGGCGATTTCGGCACTTCGATCCGCACCGGCCAGCCGGTCATCAACGACATCTTGCATGTCATGCCGGCGACGATCGAGCTTGCGACCTTCGCGATCATCGTCGGGGCCGGTCTCGGCATTCCGCTCGGCATTCTCGCCGCCGTGCGCCGCAACAAGCCGGTCGACCACGTCATCCGTTTCCTCACCCTGATCGGCCATTCCATGCCGATCTTCTGGACCGGCATGATCGGCCTGATCATCTTTTATGCCGCGCTCGATCTCGTCGGCGGCGGCGGGCGTCTGTCGGATTATTATATCGGTCTCGTTCCGGAAACGACCGGCTTCGTGCTGATCGACGCGCTGATTGCGGGAGACATGGAAGTCTTCTGGGATGCGGTGAACCATCTTCTCCTGCCGGCCAGCATCCTCGGTTATTCGTCAATGGCCTATATCACCCGCATGACCCGCAGCTTCATGCTGGACCAGCTGAACCAGGAATATATCACCACGGCGCGGGTGAAGGGCCTCTCCAAGGGCCGCACCATTTGGCACCATGCATTCGCCAATATCCGCGTGCAGCTGGTGACAATCGTGGCACTTGCCTATGGCAGCCTGCTCGAAGGCGCGGTGCTGATCGAGACCGTGTTCTCCTGGCCGGGTTTTGGCCAGTACATCACCAACAACATGCTGATCGGCGACATGAACGCTGTCATGACCTGCGTGCTGCTCGTCGGCATCATCTTCATCGCGCTGAACCTGCTGTCCGACGCGCTCTACAAGATCTTCGATCCGAGGACGCGGTGATATGGCAGCGAACTCTCTTTCCATGCAGGATGGCGTTATGTCCGGTCGTCGCTCAAATCCCAATTCGTTCGTGAACCGGTTCCTGGTGATCATCCGCGAACTGCTCGGCAATCCGTCCTCGGGGTTCGGCCTGGTGGTGATCACCATCCTGCTCTTGACCGCGATCGTCGCGCCGCTGATCGCGCCTTATGATCCGAACGTTATCAACCTCGCCAACACGCTGAAGCCGCCGAGCGCTGCGAACTGGTTCGGAACCGACGAACTCGGCCGCGACATCATGAGCCGCATCATTTACGGCACCCGCATCAGCCTGACGATCATCACCATCGTCTCGGTCATCGTCGGCCCAATCGGTCTGCTGGTCGGCACGACCGCCGGTTATTTCGGCGGCTGGTACGATACGATCATGATGCGCATCACCGATATCTTCCTGTCCTTCCCGAGCCTCATCCTGTCGCTCGCCTTCGTGGCGGCACTCGGCGCCGGCCTCGAAAACGCGATCATCGCCATCGGCCTCACCGCCTGGCCGCCGATCGCCCGTCTGGCGCGCGCCGAAACGCTGACCTTCCGCGGTGCCGACTATATTTCCGCTTCCCGCATGCAGGGCGCCTCGTCGCTGCGCATCATCATCAAGTCGATCATGCCGATGTGCCTGCCGTCCGTCCTAGTGCGAATCACGCTGTCAATGGCGACCGTCATCCTCACCGCCGCCGGCCTCGGCTTCCTCGGCCTCGGCGCCCAGCCGCCGCTGCCCGAATGGGGCGCGATGATCGCCACCGGCCGGCGCTACATGCTGGACAACTGGTGGCTGGTGGCCTTCCCGGGTGGCGCCATTCTGCTTGTCAGCCTCGCCTTCAATCTTCTCGGCGACGGCCTGCGCGACGCGCTAGACCCGAAACAGCACTAGGATTTCGGTCATGGACAACATTCTTCTGAAAGTCGAAAACCTCCGTGTCAGCTACCGCGCCGGCAAGTCCTACAACACGGTCGTCAAAGGCGTCTCCTTCGATCTCGGCCGCGAACGGCTCGGCATCGTCGGCGAATCCGGTTCCGGCAAATCGACCATCGGCCGGGCGCTTCTGAAGCTTCTGCCGTCGGCGAAGATCGAAGCCGACCAGATGGATTTTTCCGGCACCGATCTTCTCTCCGCCACCGAGAAGCAGATGCTATCGATCCGCGGCCGCCGCATTTCGATGATCCTGCAAGACCCGAAATTTTCGTTGAACCCGGTCCACCGCGTCGGCGACCAGATCGCCGAAGCCTATCGCGTCCACACCAAGGCTTCCGCTCAGATCGCCAAGCAGAAGACGCTGGAAATGCTGGAAGCGGTCAAAATCCGCGACCCGGAACGCGTGTTCGGCCTTTATCCGCATGAAGTCTCCGGCGGCATGGGCCAGCGCATCATGATCGCCATGATGCTGATCCCCGAGCCGCAGATCATCATCGCCGACGAACCGACTTCGGCGCTCGATGTCACCGTGCGCATGCAGGTGCTGAACATCCTCAACGAACTCGTCACCAACAAGGGCATCGGCTTGATCATGATCAGCCACGACCTGAACCTCGTGCGCAATTTCTGCGATCGCGTTCTCGTCATGCGCCATGGCGAAGTGGTCGAGGAGCGCGCGGCACGCGACATGAAGAACTGCACGCATCCCTATACGCAGGGCCTGCTCGCCGCTCAGCCGCATATCGGCGGCTCCCGCAAGCCTCTCCCGGTGCTGAACCGCGAGACGCAGATCAAGGAGGTAAGTGCATGACCGCCATCGACGTCCGCAACCTCTCGATCGATCTCGGTTATGGTCTCGCCAAGAAACGCATTCTGGGAGATGTCTGCTTCGCCGTCGAGGCCGGCGAATCCTTCGGCCTTGTCGGCGAATCCGGCTCCGGCAAATCGACCATCCTGCGCTGTATCGCCCGTCTCCTGAATGCCTGGGACGGCGATATCAAGCTGGAAGGACGCTCGGTCAACGACATGCCGTTTGCCGAATATTGCCGCATGGTGCAGATGGTTTTCCAGGACCCTTACGGTTCGCTGCATCCGCGCCAGTCGATCCGCACCGCGCTTCAGGAACCCTTGCGCATCCATCGTATGGACCGGCAGGTCGAGCGGATGGAACGGGCGCTGATCGATGTCGGCCTCAACCCGGATTTCCTCGCCCGCTACCCGCACGAGCTGTCCGGCGGCCAGCGGCAGCGCGTGGCGATCGCCCGCGCCCTGATCCTCGAACCGCGCATCCTGCTGCTCGACGAGCCAACCTCGGCGCTCGACGTCTCGGTTCAGGCCGAAGTGCTCAACCTGCTTGCCGATCTGCGTGCAAAACGCAACCTGACCTATCTCTTCGTCAGCCATGATCTTGCGGTGATCGACCATATGTGCGAGCGCCTTGCAGTGATGCAGCACGGTCGCGTCGTGGAAATCATGAGCCGCGATGTGCTGGCGACAGGCGAAGCCAAGGATCCCTATGCCCGCGAACTGATCCAGGCGAGCCTCGAATACGACCACGCCGTCTAAGTTTGAAAGGGCAGGGAGGTGCCACGATGACGCTCGAAGCCGGAAAATCCGCTCTGTCGGCAGCCCCTCTGGCACGCCGGGAAACGCTCAGCACGCAGGTGGTGCGTGCCATTAGCGACCGCATCAAGAACGGCGATTATCCGCGCGGCTCGAAACTACCGACGGAAAAGGCGCTGATCGATGAGCTGGGCGTCAGCCGCACTGTCGTGCGCGAAGCGATCGCCAATCTCAGAGCCAGCGGCCATGTCTCCATCCATCATGGCATCGGCGTTTTCGTGCGGGAGGATGCGGGCATTATGCCCTTCCGGCTGACCGATGAGAACATGATGCGCGTCGAAAGCGTGCTGAAGGGCCTGGAATTGCGCATCGGCATCGAATCCGAATCCGCAGCCCTTGCGGCCGAGCGCCGAACCGCCGTGGATATCGCGGCCATGCACGCCGCATTTGAATCGATGGATCGCTCGATCAGCCAACTCGACCGCAACACGCAGTCGGATTTCGAGTTTCACTGCGCTGTCGCCGCCGCCAGCCAGAACGAACATTTCATCGGCATCTTCAACTATCTCGGTGAAACGCTGATGCCGCGCATGCGCATGCAGGCACATCAGGTCGACGATGAGATTTTCACCGGCCATCTCCGGCGCGTCAACGATGAGCACAAGGCGATATTCGCCGCGATCGAAGGCAATGACGCCGAAGGTGCGCGCGCCGCAATGCGCAGACACCTCACCGACAGCCGCGACCGGCTGATTGCGAGGACGCGAAACACGCCATGATCGATGGCGAGAACATGTCGGGCCTCGCCAGAAGGCTACGCGACAACCTGTCTTTCGCGTGGAATTTCGATCCCGGAAAAGAAGACTTTGCGGCCTGGAGTGGCCGTACACGCAATGAGGTCCGGGCGGCGCTTGGCGTCGAACGCGTTCCATCTGCCCAGGTTTCTGTGATCGGCGAATGGCGCGAAGACGATCTCCAAGGGCAGGAGCTTCAGCTGCATTTTTCCAACGGGGAAACCACCGGCGCCTATCTGCTTCGGCCTAACACCAAAGCGCCGACACCGGCAGCACTTCTGCTGCACGATCACGGTTCATTTTTTTCGATCGGCAAAGAGAAACTGATCCGCCGGCCCGGCGAGAGCGTGGAACTCACCGCCGATATCGACCACTGGACGGCAAGACTTTATGGCGGCCGACATGTCGGCAACGAACTCGCGCGCAGCGGTTATACTGTGCTCTGCGCCGATGCGCTCGGCTGGGGTAGCCGCAAGGGCAACGGCTATGAGGCCCAACAGGCGCTCGCCGCCAATCTCATGCAGTTTGGGGTTTCGTATGCCTCGGTGATCCTTCAGGAAGACCTCGAGGCGCTTGCCATGCTTTGCCGTCTGCCGGACGTGGACGCTCGCCGCGTTGCCAGCTTCGGTTATTCCATGGGCGGCTCGCGTGCCTGGCAGCTTGCGGCGCTTTCCGATGACGTGAAAGCCTGTGTCGCCGGCGGCTGGATGGGAACGTTGCAGGGCCTCATGCAGCCGGGCAACAACCAGCTGCGAGGACAATCGGCTTTTACCATGCTGCACCCGCAGATCGCCGGGAAGCTGGATTATCCGCATTTTGCAGGATTGGCAGCGCCGAAGCCGGCTTTGATCTTCAGCGGCGCAGAGGACCGGCATTTCCCGCAGAGTGCCGCTTTGGCGGCGCATGAACAGGTGCGGGATATTTGGACAGCGTCAGGTGCCGGCAATCGGGTCGAAACGCAGCTCTGGCCTGGGGCGGCGCATGCGTTTCCCGTCGATCAGCAGGATCATGCGATGGATTGGCTTGCTCGAGTGATGTGAGTGGCGGGTGGTAATGCTTCGGTTGAGAAAAACGCTGCTATTTGCCGTTTTCTCTCCCAGATGTTTGATGTCATTCCGTGTGATACCCCCCTCTGCCCTGCCGGGCATCTCCCCCTCAAGGGGGGGAGATTGACTCGTGGCGCTACCTTTTCGTTACATCTGTCGTCTTCCACGAAGCGATTGAGGATTCCGCTACCGATGGCACCAGCCATGGTTATGGCAAGCGGCAACGGAAGCATTCGTTGTTTGGGTAAAGTCCACGCTCCCAGCCAATCTCCCCCCTTGAGGGGGAGATGCCCGGCAGGGCAGAGGGGGGTGGGGCGGGGTACATCGGCTGCTGTGATCATTCTCAGGCCTGCCCCGGGGATAAACAGCGCGGTCATTCGAGCATCTTCAACCACTTAACCTACCACTTATCCCCATCCTCCAAACCTGCGCCTACAATCCCCCTGCTTCCGTCGCCGGAGTGTTTCGCGAGACGTTCGCGGGCAGGCGGAGGCCGGCGCTTTCATCGGACCCGTAACGTGCGGGAAAGGTGGAAGAGGTGAGAGCCATGGAGCGGAAGCCGAAAGGCCAACGTTCCTATCAAGCATCCCCCTGGCCGCCAGGCCGGGTTCGGTTTGAGCCGTGCAAGCGTGAGAGAAATCTTGCGTGCAGAGAAGGCGAGGCAATCATCTGTAGGGACCGGAAGTCCCGAAAAGACGCCGAAGGCCACGCGAATGCGGAGCCACCATTACTAAAACTATTTGAGGTTCCGCATTCGTGTGGGCTCTCCGATCTTTGACATGACCATGGCGGGAGACCGCGCGTGGATACGAAGTGCTGGCCGAAGGTCGAAATTCGACGAAATCAATTTCAGCGATGCAGATCTGGCGTGCATGAAAGAGGCCGCGAACAAGAAAAAGCCCGACCTCATAGAGACCGGGCTCCTTCTTCTGCTTGGGAGGCAGGTCGGCTGCTTAGCCGACAAGGTTGGCGTTGATGAAGTCGAAATTGATGTCTTCGCCGAGGCCCGGCTTGTCCGAGATATGCACGAAGCCGTCCTTGTCCATCGGATCAACGAGGGCATTCAGGTATTCGAAACCGTCATCATATTCGAGGAAGGGATGCAGCAGGCCGCGTTCGTACCATTTGGCATTCTTGGTGCAGGCGGCGACGATCAGGTTGGGGGCGCCATTGCCATGGATTTCGCAGTTCATGCCGAAGGATTCGGCCAGATGCATGCACTTCATCGCCGGGCTGATGCCGCCGACGTCATGCACGCCGGTGCGCAGAATATCGCAGGCCTTGGTGGTGATCCATTCCGCACGGCTGAAATGCTTGCCGCCGGCGCTTTCCGGGCCAAGCACAGGAATATCGAGGTTTTCGGCAAGCCAGGCGTAGGAAGCGGAACTATCCTCATCCATCGGCTCTTCGATCCAGGCGAAGCCGAGCTTTTCCAGGCCGCGGCCAAGTTCCAGAGCGTCGGTGCGGCTGTACCAGTGGAAGGCATCGATCATCAGGTGGATATCCGGGCCGACCGCCTCGCGCACGGCGGCGCAGGCCTTCAGATCCATCTTGACGTCGGGGGCCCAGGAAACCGGCGGCATCCAGGTGTGCAGCTTTATGCCCTTGTAGCCGCGCTTGACCAGCGTTTCACCGAACCGGCCGTAATCCTCCGGTGTGGCAAGGCCGTTTTCCAGCTCGTCGCCGCACATGATCGAGCCATAGGCGGGAATCTTTTCCCGGTAACTGCCGATCAGCTTGTGGACCGGCATGTCGAGCTTGCGGCCGGCGAGGTCCCAGAGGGCGCAATCGACGATGGCGAGCGCTCGGTCAGTCAGCTGCATGGCGCTGCCGCGCTGCCAGTGGGCAAGATCCTGCCACAAGCGCTCGCGGGCGAACGGGTCTTCGCCGATCAGCACCTTCTTGACGAACTTGTCGATGACGTGAGGGCGGATGACTTCCGGCGGCGCGAAGCAGTAGCCTTCGGTCCCGTCGTCAGCGACGATCGTCAGGATCGCCAGGTTGACCTTGTGCGGCGGGCCGGGATGGGCATGGCCGGCGGTGTCCTGGTGGCGGCGGGTCGTGTGGGAAAACACCCGCACGTTGACGTCTACGATCTTCACGAACTTCCTCCTGTCAGAAACGAAGGAGTGAGCCTTCGCCAGTGCATGCCGAACTTGTTGCAGAGGCCGCCGTCAGGCGGCGATGTCCTCAAGAATATAACTCGGCGGCGTAACTTATTATGTCATCATACATCATAGGTCGTCTCAATCCGCAGGTCTAGTGCCTGCCTTGGATAAATTTATCTACGGAATTTCTATTAAAAACCATCACCTTAGGCGGATAAGTCCGATGATTTAGAAGTCATATTATCAATATTGACACTTGTCATATAAGTAGGTAGCTTCTCGTCATCAAACTAGGAAGGAACTAGCCATGTCGATGGATCCAATTGAATTGAAGCGCGCGCTCGGCGCCGGCCTCTTGTCTTTTCCCGTCACGCCGTTCGGCCAGGATGGCCTTTTCAATCGCAAGGCTTATGAAAAGCATGTCGGCTGGCTGGCCGGTTTCGACGCATCGGTGCTGTTTGCAGCCGGCGGGACAGGGGAGTTCTTCTCGCTGGAGCCTTCCGAAATCCCTGAGATCATCGAAGCCGCCAAGGCTTCGGCCGGCAATACGCCGATAGTCTCGGGCTGCGGTTATGGCACGCGCATCGCGGTCTCCATCGCAAAGTCTGCCGAAAAGGCCGGCGCCGACGGCATTCTGCTTCTGCCGCATTACCTGATGGATGCCAGCCAGGAAGGCCTCTACCAGCATATCAAGACCGTCTGCCAGTCGGTCGGCATCGGCGTAATGGTCTATAACCGCGACAATTCGATCCTGACGGCTGAGACGCTGGCGCGTCTTTGCGACGTCTGCCCGAACCTTGTCGGCTTCAAGGACGGTTCCGGCGATATCGGCACGGTGCGCAAGATCACCGCGGTCATGGGCGACCGGCTGACCTATCTCGGCGGCATGCCGACCGCCGAACTCTTCGCAGATGCCTATCTCGGCGCGGGCGTCACCACCTATTCGTCCGCCGTCTTCAACTTCGTTCCGGCGCTCGCACAGCAGTTCTACAAGTCGCTGCGTGCCGGCGACACCGCCGCGACGAACAAGATCCTCATCGATTTCTTCTATCCGTTCATGGATATCCGCAATCGCCAGAAGGGTTATGCGGTATCCGCGATCAAGGCGGGCGTACGCCTGATGGGCTTCGACACTGGCCCGGTCCGCGCGCCGCTGACCGATCTGACCGCTGAAGAAGTGAAGATGCTGGAGGCGCTTTGCGAGCCCTATCGCAATGCCGACTCGGCCGCGCAGGCTGCCGAATAAGAAATTGCAATCTCCGAATAGCCGGCACGCGACCTCGCGTGCCGGCATGACATGCCGCTAGGCGTCGGGATCAGTCCGAGTATCGGTCCCGACCGCCCCTTCGAGCGGTCCGGAGGCCCACATTTGCTGTGTGCTTCCAAAAGATACACCATCTGTGGCTATCAAGCCGTTGCAGAAGTGTTGTATTGGAGACAGTGCAATCTGGATCGATCCATCACGGTGGTGTCGCACCTTGCGGGTTTTGTCGCTTGGCTTATCTGATAGGTGTGAAAATAAACTCGAGGACGACTCGTGAGTAGAGCCCGGCCTGCGCTCCTTCTTCTGAGCGCGTCGCTCATCCCTGTCATCATTCTCGCCGCAGCGATGGGGTGGTTCTTCATCAGCGAGCAGCAGAAGGCCATTGATGACGACCTGCGCAGCCGGGCTGTCACCATGGCTGCAACTCTGCAGCGTGAGCTGAAAACGCAGATCCAGCTGCTTTCCCTGGTTGCCGATTCGCCGCGTCTCGATCCGCCGATTTCCCGCCCCGGCTTTGCTGAGACGGCACGCCGCCTGCGCGAACGGGTTCCGGCATGGGAGCAGATCCGGGTTTCAGACGAGCAAGGCGAGGTGGTTTTGTCGCTTCCGCCGCTGCAGGACGATGACGGCCGCCGTGTGGTCGATGTCGAAAGCCACGCAACGGTGATCCGCAGCGGCGCGCCGATCATCGGCAATATCGCTATCGGCCCGAACGGACAGGCGGCTTTCGCGATCAGGGTGCCGATCCAGAGGAAGGATCGACTACGTGCCGTGCTTTCCGCCGTCATTCGCCCGGCGATCGTCACCAACCTGCTTTACGCCGGCGGACTTCCCAGCACATGGTCGGTCTGGGTGGTGGATGGGCAGGATCGGTTGGTCGCATCAACCGGCACGCCCGGACTTGCCGGCAAGCCGGCCGGCGAGTTCGCCAGCTTTTCCGGAAACGGTTTCGGCGAGGCGGCGCTGAAGGCCGGTGGCGACCTGCGCGCCACCGAAGTGGCGCTGGAAGAGACGCCGTGGCGGGTGAGGGTAGGGCTGCCGATCGCCGAATACGACCGGCCCGCCCGCAATGCGACGATCCTTCTCGTTGCCGCAAGCTGTTTTACCCTGCTGCTTTCCGGCTCGGCAGCGTTCCTGTTCCAGCGAGAATTGCATTCCCGCAACCGGGAGCGCGAAAGCATGGCCAACTGGCAGCGGATGGATGCCCTCGGAAAACTCACCGGCCAGGCTGCGCACGACTTCAACAATCTGCTGATGGTCTTCCAATCCGGTGTCGAGGGCATCAAGCGCCGACGCAATGACGAACAGCGCGTGACGCAACTGCTGTCGCATATGGGCGATGGGGTCGCACGGGGTAAGACGATAACCCAACGTCTCTTATCTTTCTCCCGGCGCTCTAATCAGGGTGCCGCGCATATCGAGCTGGACGTCCGGCTGAATGAGCTCGAACCGCTTCTGCGTCAGGCCGTCAACGACACGATCGTGATGGAAACCAGCCTGCCGGACGACCTCTGGCCCGTGCATGTCGATCCTGCGAGCCTGGAAATCGCATTGATAAATCTTCTCACGAACTCGCGGGAGGCGATGGAGAATGGCGGGCGGGTCACCATTTCTGCACGCAATGTTCCCGAGGCGGCCATCGAGGATCCCGGTCTTCACGGCGCGTTCGTCGCGCTGACGGTGACCGATACCGGCACAGGCATCCAGCCCGGCGATATCGTCCGCATTTTCGAGCCGTTCTTTTCCATCAGGAAGGATGGGAGGCCGGGTCTGGGTTTGACCCAGGTGCATAGCTTCGCCCATGGCAGCGGCGGCGCCGTGAAAGTGACGAGCCTGATCGGCCATGGCAGCGCCTTTACATTGCTGCTTCCCAAATCGAATGTACCACGCATGCCGCGCCAGGAGATCAAGCCGGCCATCGATCTACCGCGAACGATGCTGATCGTCGACGATACGCCGTCATCTCTGGAATCTCTGCGCCTCAGCCTGGAAGGGCTGGTGTCGACAATTTTGACCGCGGCAAGCGGCGAAGAGGCGCTTGTCGTCCTCGATCGCAATCCGCAGATCGAAGCCGTCGTCAGCGACATCATGATGCCTGGAATGTCCGGTATCGAGCTCGCGGAAGAGATCGCCCGCAGAAATCCGCGCCTGCCGATCGTCCTGATGACCGGCTACAGCGACAAACAGGAAGCCGGCGTCGAAATCACCCGGCCGGTGGTCGCAAAGCCTTTCGACAATCAGGAGCTTGCCAGGGCGTTTAATACGGCCAGGGCGAGGTCTTCGGATAACGTGGTGCAGCTAGGGCTTCCAACGCGCAGTTAGTTGCGTCTCTCGACGTAGCGGCTAGGTCATGCCCAGAGCGAGAGAGGCGCTGACCAGAAGTGTAAGCAGCGGTGATGGTGGTCTTTCTGGTGGGGCAGTTGATGACAACCTCCATAGCAGTGCTGGAGTCGATTGGTTCTGGCTCGAAGTCAGCGTAACGACGCGTTTTGATCGTCCCCAATTCGGCCTCATCCGGAAATCCGGCGTGAGTGGGGGCCTCATTCGATTTTACCCTATGCTGGTTCCATGTTGAATGCAACGCTGGTTGGAAACCTACACGGCCTGCCGTTCCAAAGCCAATAGATGCAGACTGAACATCTCCTTTGGCGTTTGAAACCCCAGGCATTTGCGCGGGGTACTGTTAAGCCGGTCACATAGAGAACGTATCTCCTGGTTGCTGACATCCAGCACGATCGTTTCCGGCGGCAGGTAGCGGCGAACGCGCTTGTTGGTGTTCTCCACCGTGCCTTTCTGCCAAGGCGCCTGCGGATCGCAAAACCAGGCTGCAGTTCCCATGCCACGCTTCAGTTCGCGCCATGAGACGAACTCCAGTCCGCGATCGAATGTCAGGCTCTGGCGGGCCGGCGCGGGCAGGGGTGCCAGATGATGGATCAGCTGACTCATGATCGGCTTCGATCGCCTGTCGTTGTTGCGGAACAGGACGGTATAGCGGCTCTTGCGCTCGACGACGGTCGCGATGTTGGCAGCGCCGTGTTCCTTCCTGAAGATCATCAGATCCGCTTCCCAATGACCGAACTCGCTTCTCGAATTGATCGATTCCGGTCGGTTGCGAATGGCGCACTCCATTGGAAAGACAAGGCTTCTGGGCTTGCGCGCGTATCGTGGCCGACGCTTGCGTCGCCGCTCCGGCAAGTGTCGAGCCAGTTGCTGATCCTGGCCTTCCTGCGAGTAGACATATTGGTAGATCGTCTCATGGCTCAACCTCGCAGACGAGCCGGTGACAAGCCTCAGGCGTCCGGAAATCTGTTCTGGAGACCAGCCATCCTTCAGCCGATCGATGACGGCGGCGCGCAGAGCCGGATCACGCAGTAGCTTGCGATATTTGCGCCGTCGGCCGGATGCCATGCTATGTGCGGTGACGTGCCAGTATCCCTCGGCAACAGGTGCCTCACGGTCGTGCCAGAAATTCCGTCGCAACTCACGGCAGATTGTCGAACGGTCGCGCCGAAGGGTGCGAGCGATCTCTGCCTGGCTCATCTTCTTCTCATGCATCCGCGCAATCACGCGACGTTCGTCCATACTCAACTGCACAAAAGAGCGGCACATTCCATCCTCCTGATATCATGGCCTTTATTCTCCTCGTTGCATTTGAAAATGGAATCTGCCCTATCAATGCGTCATGTGGCGGCAAGGTTGAAATGTCCGCCGGTTTGCAAAGTAGAAATGTCCGACGGGTCGTCACAATGCCCATCGACGAGCCCCGATCTGACCGGCTGATACCGGTTGCAAGATCAGATCGGGGCG
>NZ_JAHYCB010000040.1 GCF_019430945.1 Neorhizobium populisoli
TCAGAATGAACGCCTTCTGGGCGTCCGAAAACTTCGATGCCTTCATCACTTCCGCTCCTGTTCCCAGCCGGGAATTTAACGCGGAAAACTCCAGTTATGAACGATCCAGTTTTTGGGGATCAGAGCATCTTCGATTACTTGCAGGTTAGATCTCTGCGCAGGCCGCAACATGGTGCCGACCGGCCGTTACATCGTTTGATGCCATTATCCGGATGCTGCCCAAGAGACTGACTGGGCATTGCCGACCTTGATCCCAGTTCGAATTGCGTCTGCATATTCACCTTAAGATCCGCGGGCAGACCGGACGGCTCAAAAGGCGCGGGCAGGCGAACGTATGAGTTGGCGATGAAATAGATAGGCGGTCATCAAAAGGCCGCATCACAATGATGATCGAGATTGTATTTCGTAGAAGAGGGGCTCGTAGCATCACAGCGACAACGCGGGCCGATTAGGGAGATTGCGATTGGTCCGGTTCGCAATGCCTAACGCAGCAAATTGTTTATCTTATCGAACCGCCAAGCTCGTGGAGACGGAAGATCGCGATCGGCGCCTTGCTGGGAATAGATAGGCGAGGACGGTGTTGCTGCCCTACCCTGCCCTACTTCGCTGTAGCGGGGAAACGGCGGATGGCACTGCGGCGATCGAGACGCTGGCACCCGGGGCCATACGATGCCAGGTACCATGACTTCGCAGTGTGATTTTAGATTGTCTCGACGACGATTTCTAATTTTTCTGTGTTGGGCTGCTTCAGGACCTTTGGGGCAGCGAGCGGTCCTTATCAACACGCGTATCGCCGACGAGGTAACCACTGCATCAAAGCGGGCTGCAGTCTTTCCCAGCACTCTCAATAACGTAGGAGCCCAAACCGATACGCTTCGTTCAAGAGATGACGCACAGAAGATGGCTGCCATTTGCCTCCACCGCGTGGCGGCCGCTCTCTCATCTGATCCAGCTGCGCAGCAATGGCGCGCAGCGAAAGGCTAGGGTCGGCGATCGCGACTGCAGCCACGACCTTCATCAAATGATCTTCTGGAGCACGTCGCGGCGCGCGCTCCAACAGCTCGGGTTCGGCGAGGTTCTCGCGGACCATGCGATGCACAGCGCGGCGCAATCTCTCCACTGTCCAGCGATGGCCTCGGCGATCGAGAACTCGCACGATATTATCCCAACTATGTAGGGGGCGGAGCTGTCGCACGGTTGGCAGCCAAGTCTCGGCAGATGATATCAGCTTTTCGATATAATGCTTTTCGCGCGCTTTCGAGACAGCTTTGATCGCCTCCGGACGTCGTTCGCGAAGGCCTGGATTGCCCGGTGTTCTGCCGCGATCTTTCGCTGCCTTGATGCCGGCCTTGGTTTGTTCACCAATCAACGCTCGCTCGAACTGTGCGACGGAGGTAAGAATTTTAATCGCAAAAACGCCCTGCGGCGTCGAGGTATCGATTTCGTCGCGGAGGGACCTGAAATGAACACCGCGCTTTTCGAGGTCATCAACTACCTGCAGCAGGTGATTGACCGATCGGGCCAGACGATCGAGCTGGACGATGACCAGCACGTCGCCAGCAGTCAAGTTGGCGAGAAGTCTTGTTAAAACTGGACGGGCACCCGCTGCACCTGATTCTTCCTCCTGAAACGTCCGATTACAGCCGGCAGCGCGCAAGTCGTCGACTTGCGTATCTTTTGTCTTGTCGCCTGTGACAGCACGCGCATACCCGATCAAACGTCGTGGCGCTGGCGATGGGCTGGCAATCGGGCTCTTCGCCATGGTTTCCCTTTTACGGTTTTGACTACACTGTACAAACAACGATGCATGAGAAATAGGTGGATTGCAAGCGGCTCTTATGTTTGAAACTGAGGGGCGCGGAGAGGCGATCATGGCTATCGGTTACCGTCAGCACCATCCGGGCTGCGCAACGTAAGCCAGCGCCTCTCTGCGGAAGATTTTCGGACCTGTGGGGGAGGGGCGGCAATTCGTGTTCCGATACACTCAACCGGATCGCGACAGAATCCCATCGCGATTGCATAAGCGAAGCGGTCCATTTGTCATCCATGGACAACACGGTTTAAGAGGCCTGCTTAGCTGCCTTGACCAGACCTATGGGGGTGACGACTGTTGGATGTCATAGAGCGCATCCAACGCGACGAGGCACCTGACTGCCGCTTCCCTCATCCTAGACCGTGCACCTTCGACATTGGCAACATCCGTTTGGGAGGAGCACACCGAGTGCCAGTTTTCTGGATATTAGGCTAAGCCCCCCACTGTGCGACCGATGATGCCTTTGCACGATCTTGCGTAGTCCCATACTATGATAGGGATCACGAGCGTGTTCCACGCATGCTATTCGCAGTTGGTGAGGTGAAATGCTGAAAACTGATACCCGGCAGGCCAATTGGCGCCGCTCCAATCCCGACAAGTACGATGCGCATTTGGCAGTGCAGCGGGCCTTGAACGCGGGAGAGCTCGAGAAAGAAAGTTGGGAAGTGTGCGGCGTCACCTCTGTTGACGCTCACCACGATCAATATGAGGATCCATTGAACGTAAGATGGTTGTGTCGGCGACATCACACAAGACTTCACCATTACGGAGAGGACATGTTTCCGATCCGGCCGTCCCTCAAAACGAGCTGCTGAACTTTTCGACGCCACCGAAACATGATTGGCCGTCGCGCATCGCCCGATCTGATCGTGGTCTATCATTTGAGGATCGCTTTTACGAACCGCGCGATCACAGCCCACCTACAGGCAAGGTTGCGATAATATTCTAGGCGGTGATGATCGATCGCGACTCTCTGCTGAGTGACCGGATGCCGGCCGCAGCGCCAAAGGTGAATGTGTGAATTTAACAGAGGCTATTGCGCGCATGAAGGCGCAACTCGTTCAGCTTGGAATCTATTCATTCAGGCTGAGCAAGGCGCCGCATCCGGCGATCAGCCAACAGATCAATGTTTTGCGTCTGAGAATTGAAGCTGCCTTGACGTGTTTATTACGACTCCGGTCGAGAACTCTTTTGTTGGTCGAGAGCAATAGATTGCAGGCGTTGGTCAACAGTGTGGTTGTCTCATACGACCCTTCGTGTGGTTTCTCCCTAAATGATGTCGTAGAAGAGGCGATACGCGCAGACCTCTCTTTCAAGCCCGAGGGTAGATTTTGCTATATTAGAGTTGGGATCGTTTCGCTTTCTGAATTACCAACTATTGAGCATTCGCGTCCTATGGCGGATAAAGAAGTCGGCCGAATGCAAGATTGGATCATGAGCCAGGTGTCGTTTCCGACAACGGAAATCTTTGAACGGATCGCGTTCGATAATGAAAACGACGCCTTCCTCTTTGAGATTGCTTATCCCAAGGATGACTGCACGTCGTAAGGGGTGCAGGGCTTCGAAATTGATTGAGTCGCCACGGGGTTTGGCTGGACGGCGCGAAACCGACAGGCCGTGCGAGAGATGAAACTAAGATCCCGACCAAGCTTAGCAAATCGCGAGTAATCGGACGCGGACTGGACTCCTCCAGTCCAACTCCGCGGAGGTATGCCAAGTCGGGGAAATGATGTCTCCGACGAGAAGGAGAGCAACGTGGTTTTTCAGCAAGCTGTATGATCGCCTATAAACCAACCCTTCCATCGACGAACATGGAGTTGATCAAGCCGCCCATGGGCGCCGATTCCGATGAAGCCGCCCCGTTATTCCGAGATGATTGCGCCCCCGAATTCCGTGATGATCTCGCCCCCTGTTTCATCGGGGTCTGCAGGCAGTAATTGTTTTCAGTTCGTTCGAGTGATGTGTCAAGCTTTGCGCGGCAGATTTCGTCGCAGGCTTTCTCCGCTGAGTTCGATGCGATGGGCGTTGTGGACGAGACGGTCCAGGATGGCGTCGGCATAGGTGGGGTCACCGATGACACCTTGCCAGGCGGATACGGGGAGTTGCCTGGTAATGATCGTCGATCGGCGGCCGTAGCGGTCCTCGAGGATTTCCAGCAGATCGTGACGGGCTTGTTCGTTGAGCGGCTCGAGGCCCCAGTCGTCCAATATCATCTGCGGCAACCATCGGTGCAAGCATTGCTTCCATGCGTGGATGCGCCGTTATTCCGGCCGAAGTAATCTCGAACTGGTGGTAGCCGCCGAGGGCGGCGCTTCCTCGTGATTTCCTCACCTGTAGGCGCCGGACCGAGCGGACGCCGACGAGCTCGTTGTGAAGCTCGATAACGCCATCGACCATGGTATGTTCAGGGCTGTCTTCCGCGATCCGGGTGCTGGTTGAGACCAAGACGGTGCAGCCGACAGACGCCGCCTGGCTCTGGACTTCAGCGACGAAGGTCTTGACGTCAAGTTGCGTGTCGGCGCGATCGCGGGCGCTCAGAAAGCCATCGAAAACCAGCAGCGTTGCCCCCTGTCTTGTGACTTCCTGGCGGATCAGGCTCAACAGCGGAAAGGCCTTCATCTCTGAGGGATTGAAAGACACTGACGTAGGTGATTGAGGCATCCCAGATGCGCTTTGTCGAAGAACTCAAGCGTACCAAGTGACTGAAACAGCCGATCATGCGTCTCAGCGAGAAGGGTGACGTAAAGCACCTTGCCGCCTCGTGAAAGATTGTCGAAGGCAAACCGATTGGCAAAGATAGTCTTGCCGGCACCCGGGTGACCCTGGATGATGTACGATGCGCCCTCGATAAGGCCTCCAGCGTGCCGCTATGGACCATGGCGGCTGTGACGAGGGTGCTCCAGGCCTCCGGCACTACGCCGATGACTTCTATGCCGCGTACTGCCGTGACCCGGAAGGCAACAAGCTTTGTTTTGTCCATGCGGGAGAGATGACGGTCTAGTCCGCCACCTATTGCGGTGTTGCGGGACGAAGTCCGGAAATGTCCACAGGAACCGCGCTCCAGCCCTCTCGACATACCTTCCCTCGCGAGCTGTATTACCGGGAGAATGGAGTGATTCATGGCTTATCAGTAGGATTCCAGAAAAGCTCGTCGGGCTCATTTGGTTAAACTCGGTTGTGTTATCCTGGCGACGGCTGCTTGCGTCGGGGTGCCAGTTTTTGTCCTGGTCGAAGCAATGAAGCCCTAATTCCCGTCGAGGTTACGATCCGCAACAGGAGCCTAAAATATGGGACAGCCGCATGGCAGGCTGTCGCTGTAGATCGACGAGCGTGGAAGTGTCGTCTTGGCACTAAAAGGCTTCCCTCTAGGGAGGAGGTAGGTCACCCAGTGACGCTAAGCTTGTTTACGGCCCTACCTTTGCCGCGATCCCGGATGTTCCAAAAATGATGCAGCGCTGAAGCGGTTTCTGCAGAGGATATCTGTCAAAAATCGATCTCAACGACCTGTGGTTCAAGGCTGGCGGCGACCCGGTGGCGAGGTTGCATTGGGAATGTTGAAATGGCAGTCTTCATACCATGGAAAAGATGATCTCCGCGCTTGGCCTGAACCATGCCCTTGTACGTGAGCTGCAGATTCGCGGGTTCCTGCGTAGCGGCAATCTAGGTGAGATTCAGCGTCAATCAGGATGAGACTCGCGCCCGGGTGTGACGGAGTGAGGGCGTAGCCCGAGCGTAGTCATACCCCGGCGTGGCGCAGATTTTCGGCGTCTCATGATCGCGGTCGGTTCGGTACATTTGCGGTTTTCTGGATTGGAGAACCAGTTTGTGCCGGGTCGCCATGTAACCGATCATCAGATGAGACTCTTCATGAAGTACCGACAAACGCATTCTGTAGAGGTCGCCGCGGCAAAAGCGTCGATCAGCCGAGCCACGGCATACCGCCTCGAGAAGGAGGTACAACTGCCATCTCAAAGCAAAGCGCCGCGTGGACGCCGCCGCCCTGATCCCTTGGAGCCAATATTCGAGACTGAAGTCGTCCCGCTGCTGAAGGCCGCACCCGGCATCCGTGCCGTCGCCGTCTACAATGAGATGCTGCGCCGACATCCAGAACTCTCTGAAGGTATCCGCCGCACGCTTGAACGACGCATCCGGTCGTGGCGTGCTGTCAATGGCGAAGCGCAGGAGGTCATCTTCCGCCAGACGCACGAGCCAGGCCGACTGGGCCTTTCGGATTTTACCGATGCCAGCGGTCTTGGTGTGACCATCGCCGGCCAGCCACTTGATCACCTGTTCTATCACTTCCGGCTTGTCTGGTCGGGATTCGAACACGCTCATGTCATTCTCGGCGGGGAAAGCTTTGTCGCGCTGGCTGAAGGGCTTCAAAATGCGCTGTGGTCCGTAGGCGGTACGCCGCTCTATCATCGGAGCGACAGCCTGTCGGCGGCATTCCGCAACCTCGACGCCGATGCCAAGGTCGATCTCACCCACCGATACGATCAGCTTTGCTCCCATTATCGAATGACGCCGACGCGTAACAACAAAGGCGTCGCGCATGAGAACGGCTCAATCGAAAGCTCCCATGGCCATCTCAAGAACGCTGTTCATGATGCCCTGCTGATGCGGGGGACCAAGGAATTCGACGACCTCAGTTCTTACCGCGCCTTTGTCGACGAGATCGTTAGCCGTCGCAACGCTGCCCATGGCAAGCGCATTGATGCAGAGCGATCCCATCTGCAGGCGCTGCCCGAGCGCCGGACCACGGACTTCGAAGAGA
The DNA here is from genome assembly GCF_019430945.1 of Neorhizobium populisoli. Taxonomy (GTDB): domain Bacteria; phylum Pseudomonadota; class Alphaproteobacteria; order Rhizobiales; family Rhizobiaceae; genus Neorhizobium; species Neorhizobium populisoli. The sequence goes on from NZ_JAHYCB010000040.1 coordinate 6,588, forward strand.
TTGTCGTTACGGTGTCCCGGACGGGCGGCTTCACCTTGCGCAAGGTCTTCTACACCGTGCCATCCCGCCTGATCGGCCACAGGCTGCGCGTACGCCTGTTCGACGATCGGCTGGATGTCTTTGTTGGCGGTACGCATCTGATGTCGTTGCGCCGCGGACGCGGCCATGCCGACGGCCGGCACGATCAGGTCGTCAACTACCACCACGTCATCCATTCCCTGCGCAAAAAGCCGATGGCGCTCCGCGGCCTCGTTTATCGCGACAAGCTCTTCCCGCGCGAGGAATATCGCAAGGCCTTCGAAGCCCTGACCGAACATCTTCCCGATAAGCAGGCTTGCAAGATCACCGTTGAGCTTCTGGCACTGGCGCATGACCGCGGCTGCGAACGCGAACTTGCCGAAGAATTGGCCAGGACACTCGATGCTGGTGACTTACCCAATCTGGCTGCCATGCGAGCGCTCTTCGGTCCGGACCCAGCCAAGCTGCCGACCGTTCATGTGCAATTCGCATCGCTTAACGGTTATGAGGTCCTGATCGGGACGGGAGAAGCTGCATGAAGAACGCCCACGTGATCGACGAAGCACGGCTCGCCATCATGCTCAACGAGCTCCGGCTGCCGACCATCAAAACGCTGTGGTCACAATTTGCCGAGCAGGCGGACCGGGAAGGATGGCCAGCAGCTCGCTTTCTGTCGGCTATTGCCGAGCACGAGCTGGCAGAGCGTGCCAATCGCAGGATTGAACGGCATCTCGCCGAAGCGCACCTGCCGCCCGGAAAGACCTTGGACAGCTTCGCCTTTGACGCTGTACCCATGATCTCGAAGGCGCAGGTCATGGCAATTACCGCCGGCGACAGTTGGCTTGCCAAGGGAGCTAACATCCTCATGTTCGGTCCCCCCGGCGGA
>NZ_JAHYCB010000041.1 GCF_019430945.1 Neorhizobium populisoli
AGAGAGAACCGTAACAGGACTGTGGGACAGGATCGGAAAGAGCATAGAACTCATCGAGCCAAAGGAAGCCCGAAACTACTTCAGTTCCTGCGGATACGATCCAGCATGAAAGGGAACCGCTCTAAGAAGCGCTGAGCAAGTTTTAGCGGCGGCGTTGTGGGTTTCACAAAGTCGCGGACGAGATCGGGGTCAGTGCCTGCTTTTCGTGAAGCCGACCGGATCGCCGAGATTGAGAAACCTGGCGAGGACCTTGGCGAAGCGCTCGTCGAGGAGGACCATCGGTTCATCGTGAAGGACGACGGCTTGTTCGGTGATCGGATTAATGACCGACCATGATCCATCTTCCTCTTCGAGGGCCGAAAATAGAAGCGGTAGGTCCGATGTCTCTCCCATTGTCAGCGAACTGCATGGGTTGGTGAGAGTTCCGGCGGCCGGACCCGAACTCACGAGAATGACCATTATCGCTACCAGTCTGCCGGCAGAGTCCGCGTCCTACCGGTGCCTATGTTGCCTTCGGAAATCGTCCGGATCGAGACTGCCATGTACTTTGCTCAAGTCAGCGACAAGACCATCCGCATCTGGGCTACGAAGGACGGGATCGCCAGACTGGCAGAGAAGCATTCGCCGCTCCAGATTTCACTACCTGCGCTGCTGATGAAAGTTGACAGCGAGACGGTCGCCCTCGAACGGTTGAGGGTGGGGGACCGCCTCCATCCAACCGTCGCCATCTATCTAAAACGCGCGGTGGATCTGCTTGAAGCAGTCCGGAAGCCAACCAGTTAAGCTTCCCGCCGCTCGACACCTTGACGTTTCTGTTGCAAGCTACCTCAGTCTTTTTAACGCGGGGGCGTCTGTGACTGAAACTTCGACCGTAATGAAGGTTCTTGGCGGTTTTGGCGTTTTAGCGGCCGTTGTTGGTCCGACCTTTCTAGTGTCGCAATATGTTAGCGACTTAAAGCACGATATGGATTCGTCGAAAGCCGAGGTGGCTCAACTTAAAGGCCAGGTGACGCAGTTACAGGACATTTTGCAGAAGTATCAATCGGCACCCGCGGCTGCCGCTAGAGGTATGCAGGGTCCCAAGGGGGACCAAGGCGATACCGGCCCCCAAGGTCCGCGCGGGGAAGCCGGGCCGGAGGGTAAGCAAGGCCCATCGGTTACAGATGATGAGCTAGGGTCAGGACTCGTTAAATCAAAGCCAGAAGATAACGGCTGCAGCGATGCATATGCTTGAGAAGAATGTGTGCGCGCATCGGTCGTATCGGGTGTGAATTCGCCTCCAGTCCTTGAGTTTGCCGAACATGTTTTCGATTTTGTGGCGCTTTTTATAGAGCGCCGCATCATACGGGATGGCGACCTTCCGGTTTGCCCGAGATGGAATGCACGCGGTAATCTTGCGGGCGGCCAAGGCTTCTCGAAACCAGTCGGCGTCATAGCCCTTGTCGGCCAGCAAGGACTTGGCTTTGGGAAAGGCGGGGAGCATCTTTGCAGCCCCTTTATAATCGCTCATCTGCCCCTCGCTCAAAAGCAGGATGACTGGTCGACCGTGATCATCGCAGACGGCATGCAGCTTGGAGTTCAGTCCGCCTTTGGTGCGCCCGATACGTCTGGGAACATCCCCTTTTTTAGCAGACTGGCTGCGGTACGGTGGGCCTTCAAGTGGGTGGCGTCGATCATCAGTTGTTCGGGCTTATCGCGCCTGGCTGTCAGTTCGGCAAGAATCCGGTTGAATACGCCGAGCCTGCTCCAGCGGATGAAACGGTTATAGATCGTCTTGTGAGGACCGTATTCTCTTGGTGCATCGCGCCAACGTAGCCCGTTGCGCAAGACGAAGACAATACCACTCAAAATCAGCCGGTCATCAACGCGCGGGACGCCGTGGGATAGTGGGAATACGGCTCGATCCGGCGCATCTGCGCCTCAGACAACAGCAGCAAGTCACTCATCGAAGGGCTCCTTTCCATCCAAATGAATCAAAGCCCTCGCCGCTACGCAAGCTATTTAATAGGTCCTGAACCTAAACAAGCGGATATCTGAAGCTCTTCGGAAAATGGCTCCAACAGGCTCGTCAGCGGTGGGAAACGGCAATCGGGCTTCGGCACCCTCGTCGTTCGATGACACGCAATGCAATTCCGTCGAGCAGGTCAAAACGCTTGACGTACTAGAACTGCATGCGGGAGCACAATTCTGCGATGCATCTGGCCGCTTGGTGACAACCATCTCTCCCTTTCAGACATTCTGGCGATTAGGTGACGGTTTCAAGTTCATCACGCCCGGTAGCTCGGTAACCACTCAGTGCACCGTCAGCGACCCCTGCTTCCTGCCTTGGCTTCCGGGGAAGAAGTTTGCAGTCGAGCGGATCCAAGGTCAGTCTCGAAGTGGCGTAGCGCTCTTGCGCGCCATGTAGATGGGCGGCTCCTAATCGGGTGTCCTTAGGAACTGTACCCGCACATACTTCCAAATCCTTCGAGTAGCGGCTTAGGCTTGTATATGGTCTGATCCTCCTTAACAAAGGAGATCCGTATGTCAGCCGGAAAAGTCGTTTCCATCCGGGAGGAAGCTCCGGGCAAGGGCAGTCTTGATGGCCGCATTGCCGACGCTTTTGTGACGGGAGCCATACAGCGGAGAGAACGCGAGTTCGTGGCCTACAGCAAAGAGCCGCCGCTCCAGCTTCTCACCGATGTGGATGTGGCGCAATTTGTGAAAGTTATGGAAGGCGAGGCCGCCCAGATCGAGACTGAAATCCACAACGTTCGCCGACGCCGCAATGCTGAGATCGCCCAGAAGATGCTCAGATTGCTGCCATCTACCGCGCAATCGAAACTCATAGGGCTCGTGTCACGACGCAGTTAGATGAGATCGACTGCCGTACCTCTCCAGCGGCGAAAGTCGAACAAGTCGCAACTCCCGTCGGCGCCGGCACCCGCATCTCCCGCCAGCGGAAGATCGCGTGAGGCCTCATGCACTACGAGAATCATCCATCAGATGAAATCGAAAGTCGCGTGAGGGAACTGGACCTTTACTCGACGACATCCGTGCCGGCGCTGTGTGCCAAAAGAGACCCGATCCTCACCACGCTCTTCACCGCAGCTCTTGGCCCCGGAGGATTGGGGCTTTTCTCGGCCGGGACGGCACTTTCCACCGCAGCGTCGATTGCTTCGGCCATAACGATCACGGGGATGACGCCCGGGCTCATGAGGTTTCCATGACCGCAATCAACATCATCCGCCTGGCAGAATCCGTCCATATCTTCACCGACACAAAAGCCAGTCTTGACGGGCTGGCGGTCGGGAACGTCGTTAAGTGCCTGCCCATACCCCACCTGTCGGCAGCCGTCGCCACGAGAGGCGATGCGGCCCTGCTTGGCGCAATCCATCGCACCGCAAGCCAGTACGCCACGTATGATGGTCTGCGGGCCGGCATCGTCCACGACGTTCGTAACATTGCCCGTGTCACGCCTCACGCATTGGAACGAAAAGCCCTGGCCGGGCAGTGGGATGCTTTCATAATCGGCTGGGGTGAGCATGGCCCTGACGGGTTCGGCTTTTTCAGCCATGATCTGCACGGCGTTCCTGCTTTCACCATCTACGCCGTGCAGGAAATTGTCATTACGCCCGTGGTGCCGCACGAGATCCTTGACGATGTGATGGCGACTGGAAACCACAGCTCGATCGCCTTGCTCCTGATGGAGACCCAGCGCCGCATTTATCCCGAGGTTGTGGGCGGCCATATGATCGAGACGTGGATCGACGCCGATGGCATTCATAACCGGTCGCTCAAGCCGTTTGCCGACGTCGCCTTCCAGCCCGCTCCTGCGACGAAAGGAATAAAGCTGCCGGCTGCCTTCGCCAAGCATCAGACGGTGGTTGCCCGATGAGTAGCGATAACCCGGTCTTCTCGTTACCAGCAAAGGCCCGAAATATTACGGGCGTTTTACGGAGTCGGCGTACAGCAAAAGTACAGCATTTCAAAGCAGGCTTGGGTGATCTTTGCCGCCTATCAGTAGGAGTATATCGTCGTCGAGAAAGCGGGTGAACGCTTCCCAGTGCCGGTCCTTCTCGAACATGTAGTTGATCGCCTTGGCGACGGGTTTTGCCGAAAGTGCGTACGTCGCCTGCTACTGTCGGGAGAATCCATCTACCTGCAATGGCGGCTGTTGGCGCAAATCCGCAAACGCGGTTTTCATCGAAGGCTTTATAAAGCCAAGGCAGCCGAGACACCGGCGGCCGGCGATAACGTCATGGTTGTCCACCTGATGAGATATTTCCCTGAAAATGTCCTGCGGGTCCGAGATTGAGTAGAATGTGACATAATAAGTGATGAACGGCTCAGGTATACTTTGACTTCAATGGAGTGACCGCGCGGGTATTCCATGCAATCTTTCGCGATCAGTTCTCGCTTAGCTCATGGAGACAGCAATGGTCACTTTGCCTTCAGCATCAGAACTTACAGAACTCGAATGGGACACTGCCCATGCGTCTGCGGAAGGTAGTGGAGAGATTACTGAATTTGACGGATCCCTCTGGTTCAAATTTGAAGCTATCGCCAGCGTTACATACAAAATGTATATGTCCAAAATCGGATATTACAGCAATTCTGCGACGGCAAACCTCTTCGATGCCTCTGGGAATTTGATTGAAGCGGTCTCAATTTCCCAGACTTTTCAACTAAATGCCGGAGACGGCGGAGTTTTCTATATACAATTAGCAGATGGTGATGGACTTCCTGGTGGAGCCAGTATCTCCATGACGACACTTTCCGGCGTCGATAAATATGCGTCCGGATCCTACACTGGTGCGGCTAATGAACGAATTATCTCAGGCCAGTTTAACGATAATATTCAGATAGGCGAAGGCATAGATGCTATCACTGGCTACGGCGCTGATTACGTCAATGGAAATACGACCGCCAATCGAATCTGGGGCGGAAGCGGCAGAGACGTCTTGTATGGTAATGCGGGAGATGATGTGATTTGGGGCGGTCTGGGAGAGGACAGACTTTTCGGCGATGCTGACAATGACCAGATATTTGGCGGCTTTGGCGCAGATAGGATCTACGGAGGAGTTGGTTCGGATCGACTTTTCGGGGGAGCTGGTGGCGATGAACTGATCGGAGAGTCGGGTGTCGATATTCTGCGTGGCGGGAAAGACGGTGACCGGCTTGATGGCGGCACCGAAGGCGACTTCTTATATGGCGAAGAGGGCAACGATATCTATATCGTTAATGATCAGGACACTCTGGTCGAACTCGCCAACCAAGGCACCGATACCGTTCAAGCAAGCATTGCCTGGACGCTCGGCGATAATTTCGAGAAACTGACGCTGACGGGCACAGGTGACATCAGCGGCACGGGCAATGGCCTTGCCAACACCATTACTGGCAATGACGCCTCCAATCGGATCGACGGCAAGGCCGGCGCTGATACGATGAGCGGCCTTGGCGGCAACGATATCTATGTCGTCGATAATGCCGCCGATAAAATCGTCGAGGGTGTCGGCGGCGGCACCGCAGACGCTGCCTATGTCAACAATGTCTCGTATGCATTGACGGCCGGTGCGGAGATCGAACTGCTGGCCACCGGCGACGGCGGCGGCACGACGGCGCTGAATCTCACGGGCAACGATTTCGCCCAGTCAATCATTGGCAATAACGGCGTCAACCGCGTTGACGGCAAGGGTGGGGCCGACACGATGAATGGCCGCGCTGGCAACGACAGCTACGTCGTCGATAATGCCGGCGACAGCATCGTCGAAATTGCCGGTGGCGGCACGGCCGATGCTGTCTACGTTAACAAGATTTCCTATGTGCTGACAGCGGCAGCGCAAGTGGAATTGCTGGCCACCGGCGACGGCAGTGGCACGACTGCGCTCAACTTGACCGGTAACGATTTCGCCCAGTCGGTCATCGGCAATGACGGCGTCAATCGGATCGACGGCAAGGGCGGAGCGGATACGCTAAGCGGGCGCGGCGGAGCCGACACGTTCGTCTTCTCCTCCGCCCCCAGCCAGGGCATCGACAGGATTGGAGACTATAATGTGGCGGCCGACACGATCGAACTGAAGAAGGCTATCTTCAGCGCGGCCGGAAATCTCGGTGCTCTGGGCCAAGACTCGTTCTGGGCGAGCGCTGCCGGCACGGCGCATGACGGCAGCGACCGCATCCTCTACGACACCGACAGCGGTGCAGTGTTCTACGACCCGGATGGCAATAAGGCGGGCGGTGTTGCCGCCGTGCAGTTCGCTACCATCTCGGTTGGTCTCGGGCTGACGCATGCGGATTTTGTGATTGCTTGACAGCATCCGATGATTGGGCGCTTTTCGACACCTTTCACACGCAACCTTCGCACAAGACACACCATGCAGGTTGCGCCGCATGGGAAGACCACCGCTGAACGTCCAGAGGACGCACCTCAATCTGAACCCCGACGACATCGCCCGCATTGAGGCGATCGTCGTTCACAACGGCGTTTCGAAATTCGTCCGAGACGGCATCCGCCAGGCGCTCGATCAGATCGCGCCCGGCGAAGAGAAAGCCGGACCACCATACCTCGAGATCAATGGCGACCACGAGCCGCGCCTATCAGTCTCCGGCCGGGCAACCGTCTTCGCTATCTTGCGCCGACGCAAGGCCAGCCTCGACGAGCTGCAGCGCGCCTTTGGCTTCGATGATCCGATCGACTTCAGTCGCGCACTGCTCGGCCACCGGCCGCTGCCAAAACAAGCGGCCGGCGTGATCGTCGCCGAGCTGCTTGGCAAGTTGTGGCAGGGCGAGTGAAATGACTGAAGGCCAGAAAATTGCTTTGCTTCTGCTCGTCATGTCCGCTGGTGCAGGAGGAATGGTCCTTAACCACTACCTTTTGGGCACCTTCCGCATGGGTAGCAGAACCGGCACAATCGGCATCATTGCGACCTTTTCGGCGCTGCTCTTGGGGGCGATTGCCTCGAGTATATATCGGGATGAACTCCGCCCGTTTATCGAACTCTTTCGATAAACGGGCCACGAGAGAGTTTTAGCGGCGGGGTAAGCCCTAGGTCCTACCTTCCCATCGACCTGCGGCGCGCCATGTGCCAATCATGATCTCACCGCACCGCATTCTGCTTGGCTTTCTCGTAGTCGCTCTTGCCGTCGCCGCCTTCTACGGGCTTGAAGAATTAGCCAACACGCCGCTTCTTTAGCACTCCTTGAGCGAATTCTGGCGGCGGGATCCGGAACCTCTCCTGCGTTCGCAAGTTCGCTGACCAAAACCCAGCGATCGGAAACTCCAGTGACAGTTCGAACTATTAGAATCTCCTCTGCAGTCGGCTTAACATGTTTGGCGCTCTCAGGATGCGTGAGCGAAGGAAGTGGGTATTATTCTGGATCAAGCTGGGCCGACCGCGAAGATGGATACCACTATCGGCACCGTCGTGGTTCGGACCGTGATCGGAACTGGGATCGAGGCAACTACAGGTATGATCGGGGTCAAGCCGACAACAACG
>NZ_JAHYCB010000042.1 GCF_019430945.1 Neorhizobium populisoli
TCAATCCCATAGAGAAGGCCTTCTCCAAGCTGAAGGCACTGCTGCGCAAAGCTGCAGAGAGAACCGTAACAGGACTGTGGGACAGGATCGGAAAGAGCATAGAACTCATCGAGCCAAAGGAAGCCCGGAACTACTTCAGTTCCTGCGGATACGATCCAGCATGAAAGGGAACCGCTCTAGCGGGCAGCTCAGCGCGATCTGCGATGATTGCGAGACGATCATGCACAAGAACTTCAGCGCTTCGAAGCTGGCTCTTCTGGAACGCCAAGCAGCGGTTTCATTTCCACAAGGTGATCCACGCTTAAACGAGATGGGCAATCCCCGTTGCAATGATCACTTCGAGAAGGAGCTGAAGAGATGAAAAAGCACCACCCGAAAGACGAGCGGATCAAGCGCCGCTATTTCGATTATCTGAAGGAAGCGAGGCGGATGGACGTGAGCAGCGTGGATCTTGTCGCGGCATCTATCGCGGCTTTCGAGCAGTATTCGAATTATCAGGATTTTGCCAAGTTTCATATTGAGAGGGCCAAGGGCTTCAAGGCTCACCTCTACCAACAGCGCAACGTCAAAACCGGCCGCTGTCCAAGGCTACGACCTATTCGCGGCTGATGGCACTCAAGGCCTTCGTCTTCTGGCTTGCCGGCCAATCGGGCTATAAGTCGCGAATTTCCTATGCCGATGCGGACTATTTCAATCCGAGCGCCAATGACAGCCGCATTGCCACTGCGCGGCGAGAAAAGAAGGTGCCGACGGTGGAGCAGGTCCGGCGCGTGATCTTCGCCATGCCGGTCGGCAGCGACGTGGAGAAGCGCGACAGGGCAATTGTCGCCTTCACGCTTCTGACCGGCGCGCGCGACAATGCGGTGGCGTCGTTCCGGCTGAAGCATGTCGATCTTGAAGCGCGAAGCGTGTTTCAGGATGCGCGCGACGTGAGGACGAAAAGCCGCAAGACCTTCAAGACCTTCTTCTTCCCCGTCGGCGAAGACCTCGAAGCGGTACTTGGCGATTGGATCGACCACTTGGGAGGCAAGCTATGGTTCGGCCCGGATGATCCGTTGTTTCCATCAACCAAGGTCGCGCCCACCAATGCCGGCCTGTTCGGTGCCGCCGGGCTTTCGCGCGATCACTGGAAGAACGCATCCGCCATCCGGCGCATCTTCAGAACTGCCTTCGAGGCGGCGGGCCTGCCCTATGCCAATCCGCACAGCCTGCGAAACACGCTCGCCATGCTGGGTGAACAACGCTGCCGCACGCCCGAAGAGTTCAAGGCCTGGAGCCAGAATCTTGGCCATGAGCGGGTGATGACAACGTTCAACAGTTATGGCGCGGTTGCGACCAACCGCCAGGCGGATATCATTGGCCATCTCAGGTCCAAACCCGACAGTGAAGGTCAGACTTCAGACGATCTATTAACAAAGATGTCCGCTCTTGTTTCCTCCATCAACAGCGCCCTGGTTAAAAGCGGCATCGGTCAAAATGAAACGCCAGATAGGCCTTAGCCGGCCATTTCTTCTGGTCGATCGGCAGAGCAATTTTCTTATTGTCCAACTCGGCATACAGTGACTTGCCAATCTCTCCTCCTATGCGCACGCGGTAGGTGTCGGGATCGATGCCTATTAGACCGATGTCAAAGAGGTTGTGCACATCGGTTCGAAGCAATATCCCGTTGCTAACCGTATTAGTCTTTTTTCCTTTGTAGGGAACGATGTGCGCTGCATCCAAAGTATATGATACGTCGCTTCCCGTTAACGCGCATTGTTTGTTATAGGCCAGCAGGACTTTTCGCCTAAACGCTCCTTGCCCTTGGCGCTGATGAATTGATGCGAACACCCGTTTACGAGCATCCGCTAGGCTAGCGGGGTCAAAATCGAGCTCTGGCGTTGGCGCACAATCAAATTCATCTGCGACTTTTGCTGGAACTATGCCCAGCCTCTCCAAGAAATTAGCGCTGACGTCCACGACGCCCTTTGCAGCTGTCAATATTCGCGCTGGTGTCGTGGGGATCGCTCTTAATGAAGCTTCCGTTGCCCAACTCACTGCGAATCTTTTTCCAACTTTCGCAACGAATATATATGGAGGGTCCTGCGGGTCATACACCTTCGGGAAACCGTTCGCCCCAGACCATATCGGATGCCGGTGGGTGAATTGATCACGAATGAGCCATTCGCCGCCACGCCGATTAGGATTTCCAGCAAATGTGAGCTCTGTATTCTGCGCATTGCCTTTGAAGGCTGGTGTCTCCACGGACCACGTCGTTGAGTTTCCGGACTCAAGAAAACGCTTGATTGGGAATTGCGCCCCGTCCTTTCCTAATGAAATGTGCATGGCGCCGCCGCCACCACCTCCCGGAGCCGCTTTCCCATTCATTGCCCGAAACTCAGTCAGCGTTAAACGCCGCCACATTAATGATTGCATCTCATGCCTCCATTGCATAATCCGTCGTACACACTCATTTCTTGTGTTTCGGTTACCGTCGGCCTGGGTTAGCAACAAGTTGAAATGGGAAATCGGAGCAGCAGCGCATGCCAACACTCGACTGGATCGGCAAGAAAGCCGTCGTTAACCACCATCGCGATGTTCCTTACCGACTAATCCATTGCGACAGAGACAAGAGCCATGGCGATCCGGATGCCGGCAATCTGCTGGTGCAGGGCGACAATCTAGAAGCACTGAAGGCGCTCCTGCCCTATTACGCCGGCAAGGTGAAGTGCATCTATATCGATCCGCCCTACAACACCGGCAATGAAAGCTGGGTCTACAACGACAATGTGAACTCCCCGGAAATCCGCGCCTGGCTCGGTAGCGTGGTGGGCAAGGAAGCGGAAGACCTGTCCCGCCACGACAAGTGGCTGTGCATGATGTATCCGCGCTTGCGGCTGCTTAAAGAGTTTCTCGACGAAGACGGCTTCATAATCGTCAGTATAGACGATGTAGAATTAGCAAAAACCAGACTGCTAATGGATGAAATATTTGGCCAGCGATACTTCGTCGCATGCTTCGTTTGGAAGAGTCGAAAATTTCTTGATAGTCGCAGCACCACCAATGTATCAAACGATCACGAGTATATCTTGGTCTATCGCGCTAGCGAGATGGCACGTCTGCGTGGCACGGAGCGCGACGAAAGCAAGTTTAGCAATCCCGACAATGATCCTAGAGGCTTATGGATGAGTCGGAGCATCCTCGGCCTCGCTAACCCACAACAGCGACCAAACTTGCACTACGATATCGTTGATCCGAGCACCGGAAACTCATATCCGCCAGCTCCCGATAAAGGATGGCGTTACGGACGTGATCGAATGGAGCTTCTTATTTCCGAGGGGCGTATTCTGTTCCCGAAAAATCCTGACGGACGTCCTAGAGAGAAAAAATTCAAAGACGATCTTCTTCAGCAGTTCATGGGAATTTCCTCAGTTATCGACGATATCCACACGTCAGATGGCTCTGACGAAATCCGCCGCATATTTGGAGGCCAAGTCTTCGACTTCCCCAAGCCTTCAGAGTTGGTTGCTAGGTTCTTCGAGCAAGCCGCTGATGAGCCTTGTCTTTTTCTCGATTCCTTTGCCGGAAGTGGGACGTCCGGTCATGCTGCACTTAATTTGAAAAAAAGGGGCTTAGACTGCCGGTTTATTCTCGTTGAGATGGACAAAGATATCGCCGACAGCATTACTCGCGAGCGGCTGAAACGGGTTATTGACGGCTTTAGCGTCGACCTGAAAAAGGGAGACAAAAGAGAAGTCGAAGGAACCGGCGGCGGCTTCCGCTTCTGCACTCTTGGCGAACCGTTGTTCGATGCCGACGGCAATGTCTCGCCGGCCGTCACCTATCCCGATCTTGCCGCGCATGTCTTCTTCTGCGAAACCGGCTCGCCGATCCCCAAGCGGGCCGACGGCGCATCGCCGCTGATCGGCAAATTCCAGAACCGGGCGATCTATCTGCTACATTCGGCCGAGGCCGTGGGCGTGGCGCGCGAACAGGCGGGCAATGTGCTGACCGGCGTCGTGCTCGAAGCGTTGCCATTGCCGGCGGCGGATTTTACCGGCGCGCGGATCGTCTATGCCGAGGGCTGCACGGTGCCGGACGACCGGCTTTCGGCGCTGGGCGTCACCTTCAAGCAGATCCCCTACCAGATCGAGGGGATCTGAAAATGGCGTTACCCGTGTTCTCCCTGAAAAACTATCAGCTCCAGACGCTTGCCAGCCTTCGCCGCTTTCTCGAAAAGACGGTGGAGCTGAATGACGCCGATACGGCCTTCTATGCCCTGACGAAGCGGGCTTTCTATCAGCCGCCGGGATTGCCGGGCCTTCCTTACGTCTGCCTTCGCGTGCCGACCGGCGGCGGCAAGACGATCCTCGCCGCGCACAGCATCGCGATTGCGGCCGATGCCTTTCTGCGTTGCGACAATCCGACCGTGCTTTGGCTGGTGCCTTCCGACACGATCCGCGAACAGACGCTGGCGACGCTTTCCAACCGGGCGCATCCGAACCGGCGGGCGCTCGCCGACCGCTTCGGCGAGAATGTTCGCGTCACGACCATTCAGGATGCGCTCTATGCCAAGCGCGCCGATTATGACGGCGGCGCCGTGGTGATCGTCGCGACGATCCAAGCCTTCCGCGTGGAAAAGACCGAAGGTCGCAAGGTCTACGAGGCCAATGGCGAGCTGATGGACCATTTCAGCGGCATCGCCAACGAGCAGCGCGCCATCCTCGAAGCCGGGCCCTCCGGTGATCCGCTGCCGTCGCTTGCCAACGTGCTGCGCATGCGCCGGCCCATGGTGATCGTCGACGAGGCACACAATGCCCGCACCGACCTTTCCTTCGATACGCTGGGCCGGCTTTCCCCCTCGCTGATCGTGGAGCTGACTGCAACGCCGGTCACGCCGGACGAGCACAAGCCGGAAAAAGGCATCTACGCCTCGAATGTGCTGCACCATGTCTCGGCGGCGGAACTCAAGGCCGAAGAGATGATCAAGCTGCCGGTGATCCTTCGCGGACGGGCCGATCCGCGCGACACGATCAGCGACGCCATGGCCTGGCTTGACGAGCTTTCGGCCACGGCGCGGGCCGAAGAGAACATCACCGGCGAATTCGTCCGGCCGGTGATGCTGCTTCAGGCCGAACCGCGTTCGAAGGACAAGACGACGCTGCACGCCGACGAAGTGAAGAAGCTTCTGATCGACGATTTCCGCGTGCCGGAAGAGCATATCGTGATTGCGACCGGCGACAGCAAAGGCCTTGATGGCGTCGATCTGTTCGACCGCAATTGCACGGTGCGCTTCATCATCACCCAACAAGCGCTGAAAGAGGGCTGGGATTGTTCCTTCGCCTATGTGCTGTGTTCGGTTGCCGAGCAGAAATCGGCGCGGGCGGTGGAACAGCTTCTGGGCCGCGTGCTTCGCCTGCCCCACGCCAAGCGCAAGCACCATGAAGACCTGAACCGGGCCTTTGCCTTCGCCACGACGACGAGCTTTCAGAACGCCGCAAACACGCTTCGTGACGGGCTTGTCAACAACGGCTTCGAGCGCGTCGAAGCGCAAGCGCTGGTGCGGGCCGTTGCCGAGCCGCTGCAGGGGCTGGAGCCGGGCGGGCTGGCACATCTTCATGAAGAAGCCGTTCCGTTCGAACTGGACTTCCAAGCCTTCGAGAAGAACATTCACACCCTGACCGGCGGTCGTGTCGAATTCGATGCGGAAAGACAGGTGATCCGGGCGCGCGGCGCGCTCACCGACTACGACAGGACGGCGCTGCTTCTGGCCTTGCCCGATGCTGCTGCCGGCATGGTCGAAGCGCTGGTGCACAAGTCACGCGGCGCGCGGCTGAAATCGACCGGCGATGAACAGGACGCCATCCGCTTTGCGGTGCCGCGCCTTGCGGTCAAAACCGCCCGCGGTCTGCAGCTCTTCGATCGTGGGCACTTCCTCGACATTCCCTGGAAGCTCGAAAACGACGATCCGGCGCAAATCATGGACTTCTTCGTTCCGCCAAGACAAGCGCGCGACGAAGCGCATGTCGACGTGGATCAATCCGGCCATGTCAATGTTGAGTTTGTCACCGACCTGCACGAACAGTTGATGCTCAACCTTCAGGAACGCGGCTGGACGAAGAATGCGCTGGTGAACTGGCTTGACCGTCGGCTTCCCTTCACGGCCCGACGCGACATTACCCGCATTTCCTCGACGCTCTTCATTGCCAAGGCGCTGGACTTGGTTTCCGCACAAACCGGCATGTCGCTCGAAGCCTTGGCGCGGGCGAAATTCCGGCTTGTCGAAGCGCTGGTGAAAGTGATCGCGAAGCACCGTGACGGACGCGAAACCCAAGCCTTTCAACAGGCGCTGATCCCGCAAGGCGGGCTGGACTTCAAGACAAGCGCCGAACTGAAGCTTGTCTTCGAGGAAAGCCGCTATGCCTATCGCGAACCCTACAAAGGGCGGACGGACTTCAAGAAGCATTTGTTCCGCGTGATCGGCGATCTGGAGCCGATTGGCGAGGAACACGAATGCGCGGTCTATCTGGAGCGAATGCCGGAAGTGAAGGCATGGGTGCGCAATACATCCCAACAGCCGAATTCGTTCTGGCTTCAGACGGCAACGGATAAGTTCTATCCCGATTTCGTCGCCCTGCTTTCCGACGGGCGCGTCCTGGTGATAGAGTACAAAGGTTCGCACATCGCAAGCGCCGACGACGCGAAGGAGAAGCGGCTTATCGGCGAGTTGTGGGCAGACCGTTCCGGCGGCTCTTGCATCTTCGCGATGGTCGAAGGCAAGGAATTCGGCCGGATCGATGCCGCAATCCGCAAGGGCGCCTGACTTTATTGGGGATAATCCAAAAAGTTAGAGAAAAGGACAGGCAACCGAGACAGGCATTTTGATTTGTTGGTATGGCGCAAAATCAAACTCGCCCAATCTTCATGATTTCAATTAGATAGGCCGATTTTTCTAGTCCTCTTCTGGGCACCATTCCATTTTTCGAGCATTGATTTAGCTCAATTTTTTCACGGTTTTTGTCCCACTTTTATCAACCCCTTCGGGGGTGGGACAAATTTCTGTGCTAGTTTGTTCTAGCTTTAATTTCGTAATTCCTGACGCGGCGAGCTTCTTCCGGCTCGCCGTTTTCGTATAGTGCGCCGTCTGTTTTTTTGTGGTCCAGCCGAAGGTCGCCATAAGTTCATTGTCGGTCGCGCCGTTCTCGGCTGCCATCGTGGCTTCGGCTTTTCGAAGACCATGCGTCGAGCACCGCGGCAGGCCAGCCTCGTCGCACCAATCGCGCATATTGTTGCAGGTTATTCCGACTTATACCAACCGTCATTGATCAGAACCCTTGTGCCCAGTTGCGCCTTCCGATCGACATTATCTTCCACGGTCGGTCCTGCAGTGTTCGCCAAGCGTAGCAGCAATGATCGACGATATCCTCGTATG
>NZ_JAHYCB010000043.1:2500-5968 GCF_019430945.1 Neorhizobium populisoli
CGCACGGTCCCGGATTTAATCTCGAGAAGCTGGTCTTAAAGACAGGCTTGTAAGCGGGTCGCTCGGCGTGACCCCAATCAAGCAAGCTTGTCGAACACGTCGATGGCATCATGAGAAGGGCTGGTTGTAAAAGGTAACCGGTCCGCCACGCATTTGGTCGTTCCTTCGGGGATTGCCTGATGGGTGGCTATATTGATGAGCATTGGCAATGAGAACGATTAAGTGTCGTAAGGGCATTTGGTGGATGCCTTGGCATGCACAGGCGAAGAAGGACGTGATACGCTGCGAAAAGCCGTGGGGAGCTGCGAATGAGCTTTGATCCATGGATCTCCGAATGGGGCAACCCACCTTAAATGCTTGGGAAATCTGTTTAGTTGGCTTTGATCTTGCGAGGGGCTTCCTTCGTAGGGCAGAGCCCGTCGGTCCTTTTGGACCGCGCCGTCCGCAGGCCTTCGGGCCGTGAGGACAGGACAAAACAGGTTTCCAAGCATTGTGATAAGGTATCTTACTTTCGAATACATAGGGGTAAGAAGCGAACTCGGGGAACTGAAACATCTAAGTACCCGAAGGAAAGGACATCAACCGAGACTCCGCAAGTAGTGGCGAGCGAACGCGGACCAGGCCAGTGGCAATGTTGAATAAAGCCGAACGCTTTGGAAAAGGCGACCGTAGCGGGTGATAGTCCCGTAGGCGTAGAACAGACATTGTCCTAGAGTAGGGCGGGACACGTGAAATCCTGTCTGAACATGGGGAGACCACTCTCCAAGCCTAAGTACTCGTGCATGACCGATAGCGAACAAGTACCGTGAGGGAAAGGTGAAAAGCACCCCGACAAGGGGAGTGAAATAGAACCTGAAACCGGATGCCTACAAACAGTCGGAGCCCGCAAGGGTGACGGCGTACCTTTTGTATAATGGGTCAACGACTTAGTGTAACTAGCAAGCTTAAGCCGGTAGGTGTAGGCGCAGCGAAAGCGAGTCTGAACAGGGCGTTCAGTTAGTTGCATTAGACCCGAAACCGAGTGATCTAGCCATGAGCAGGTTGAAGGTTGGGTAACACCAACTGGAGGACCGAACCCGCATCTGTTGCAATAGATTGGGATGACTTGTGGCTAGGGGTGAAAGGCCAATCAAACTCGGAGATAGCTGGTTCTCCGCGAAATCTATTTAGGTAGAGCGTCGACCGAATACCCCAGGGGGTAGAGCACTGGATGGGCTATGGGGACTCACCGTCTTACTGATCCTAACCAAACTCCGAATACCTGGGAGTACTAGTCGGCAGACACACGGCGGGTGCTAACGTCCGTCGTGAAGAGGGCAACAACCCTGACCTCCAGCTAAGGTCCCCAAGTCATGGCTAAGTGGGAAAGGATGTGAGGATCCCAAAACAACCAGGATGTTGGCTTAGAAGCAGCCATCATTTAAAGAAAGCGTAACAGCTCACTGGTCTAAATAAGGGTCTTTGCGCCGAAAATGTAACGGGGCTAAAGCCATGCACCGAAGCTGAGGATACGTCGCAAGACGTGTGGTAGCGGAGCGTTCCGTAAGTCTGTGAAGGGGTACTCGTGAGGGACCCTGGAGATATCGGAAGTGCGAATGTTGACATGAGTAACGATAAAGAGGGTGAGAGACCCTCTCGCCGAAAGACCAAGGGTTCCTGCTTAAAGTTAATCTGAGCAGGGTTAGCCGGCCCCTAAGGCGAGGCAGAAATGCGTAGTCGATGGGAACCACGTTAATATTCGTGGGCTTGGTGGTAGTGACGGATCGCACAAGTTGTTCAACCTTATTGGATTGGTTGGGCAGCGGAGCGGTTCCAGGAAATAGCTCCACCGTATAAACCGTACCCGAAACCGACACAGGTGGTCAGGTAGAGTATACCAAGGCGCTTGAGAGAACTATGTTGAAGGAACTCGGCAAATTGCACGCGTAACTTCGGAAGAAGCGTGACCCCTTTTTACGCAAGTATGAAGGGGTGGCACAGACCAGGGGGTAGCGACTGTTTATCAAAAACACAGGGCTCTGCGAAATCAAAAGATGACGTATAGGGTCTGACGCCTGCCCGGTGCTGGAAGGTTAAGAGGAGAGGTGCAAGCTTTGAATCGAAGCCCCAGTAAACGGCGGCCGTAACTATAACGGTCCTAAGGTAGCGAAATTCCTTGTCGGGTAAGTTCCGACCTGCACGAATGGCGTAACGACTTCCCCGCTGTCTCCAACATAGACTCAGTGAAATTGAATTCCCCGTGAAGATGCGGGGTTCCTGCGGTTAGACGGAAAGACCCCGTGCACCTTTACTATAGCTTTACACTGGCATTCGTGTCGGCATGTGTAGGATAGGTGGTAGGCTTTGAAGCGGGGACGCCAGTCTTCGTGGAGCCATCCTTGAAATACCACCCTTATCGTCATGGATGTCTAACCGCGGTCCGTTATCCGGATCCGAGACAGTGTATGGTGGGTAGTTTGACTGGGGCGGTCGCCTCCGAAAGAGTAACGGAGGCGCGCGATGGTGGGCTCAGACCGGTCGGAAATCGGTCGTCGAGTGCAATGGCATAAGCCCGCCTGACTGCGAGACTGACAAGTCGAGCAGAGACGAAAGTCGGTCATAGTGATCCGGTGGTCCCGTGTGGAAGGGCCATCGCTCAACGGATAAAAGGTACGCCGGGGATAACAGGCTGATGACCCCCAAGAGTCCATATCGACGGGGTTGTTTGGCACCTCGATGTCGGCTCATCGCATCCTGGGGCTGGAGCAGGTCCCAAGGGTTTGGCTGTTCGCCAATTAAAGCGGTACGTGAGCTGGGTTCAGAACGTCGTGAGACAGTTCGGTCCCTATCTGCCGTGGGTGTAGGAATATTGACAGGATCTGTCCCTAGTACGAGAGGACCGGGATGGACATATCTCTGGTGGACCTGTTGTCCTGCCAAGGGCATAGCAGGGTAGCTATATATGGAAGGGATAACCGCTGAAGGCATCTAAGCGGGAAACCCACCTGAAAACGAGTGTTCCCTATCAGGGCCGTGGAAGACGACCACGTTGATAGGCCGGGTGTGGACGTGCAGCAATGCATGAAGCTTACCGGTACTAATAGCCCGATTGGCTTGATCGTTCTCATTGATCAATGCTCATAGGGCAAGCGCAACGCGCTTGTCCCGACAGAGCGAAGGCGTAAGCCTTTGCGACTGAACCGGCGAACACAACGTGTTCGTCCGGCCATGAGCCAAGACGTGTTCAAATCACTCTTCGAGTGAACCAGCTTCTCATCGTTGCGCCGCTTTGCGGCGAAACGTAAAACATTGCCTTTAGATGACCTGGTGGTCATTGCGGGGTGGCTGCACCCGTTCCCTTTCCGAACACGGCCGTGAAACACCCCTGCGCCAATGGTACTTCGTCTTAAGACGCGGGAGAGTAGGTCGCTGCCAGGTCTTTTAAGGGCAATGTCATCGCAAGATGAAAACAATCTTCTCATAACGAAA
>NZ_JAHYCB010000044.1 GCF_019430945.1 Neorhizobium populisoli
ACTTGGCCAAATCCAGTCCAATTGTGGTAATCTTCTCCATGGAGCGGTTCCCTCTGTCTCGTTGCGATTGGCGTCACCACGATAGGCATCCTTGATGCCGGCGCGAAGGGCCGTTCCACACCATCAATCTTGATGCCGGTACCGGTGGCATGGGCGGCGGATTGCGAACGATGACAAGTGGTGGAAACACTTTGCAATACCAGCTCTACCGGGATGCCGCCCGGACAATCCCATGGGGCCATTCGGACACACCGGCACTCGGCACACCGCATCCGCTCGACATCCTGCTTCTGCCTCTGACGACCGTCACCACGTCGAAAACCATCTATGCGAGAATTATCGGCAGTCAGCCGGCAACCCCCGGCGGAAGCTACGTTTCCACTTTTTCGGGGGCGAATATTCGCTTCAATATGGCGACCTACAGTATCACCCCACCCAATTGCTCGACGGTTCTGCAGAATGCCAGCAGCCCGTTGTTCACTATACCGGCCTATGTTGATCGCGTCTGCAACCTCACTGCCGATGATCTGAATTTTGGGAGCCGTGGGCTTCTGAAAACGCAGGTGGACGCGTCTTCGCTTGTCAAGGTCAGCTGCACCTTAGCTTCCCTACGCAATCGGCCTCAATGGAGGTCTGGGAAATCTGGCGCCGGCCGCCCGCAAGATGACTCATTCCGGGCAATCGATCACTTATGGTCTCTACCGTGACGCCGCGCGATCTCTTCCCTGGGGGAGCGCGGTCGGCCAGATCGCCGGCGGCACCGGCACCGGCCTGTTGCAAAACCTGACGGTCTACGGCCGCGTCCCGGCACAAACGACGCCGTCACCCGGAATCTACACGGATACCGTCGTGGTGACGGTTACCTATTGAAGCCGAGGAGATCGGTCGCATCCGCGTCGTTCTCAAAGCCGTCGCCGATGCCCTGCGGCGTCTGATGCACACAACAGCCTCGCGGAGCTCTACGAAAAAGCCGACAAATTCCTCTATGAAGCGAAGCTCGCCGGTCGTAACCGAATGAAAAGCAGCATAGCGCGATAGGCACCACACTGTAGCCTTTTGCCGACCCGAGCCACCATATCAGGTCGCTTAGGAAAACCTATTCCAGCCCTCTTTCACGGTTTCCATGGCCGGGTTCGTCGATGTGCTTGCGACATGGGGAAGGGTCGAAATTTTTTCGCCTAGGACCCGGCGATAGCGACCGATGTCGCGCGTCCGGACCTTGAGCAGATAGTCGAAGCGCCCTGCGATCATGTGGCATTCCTCGATTTCCCGCACCTTTTTTACCGCCTCGTTGAAACTTCTGAGCGCCTCCTCGCGGGTATCGGATAGTTTCACTTCGACGAAAGCCACATGATCCAGCTGCATTTTCGTGGGATTGAGGATCGCCCTAAAGCCCTCGATATAACCTTCAGCGATCAGGCGCCGGAATCGGATCTGGCATGGGGTCTTGGAAAGGCCGACGCGGGCGGCGAGATCGGTAATCGACATCCGTCCGTCCTCAAGGAGCGCCTCGAGAATCTTCTTATCGAACTGGTCGAGTTCACTATAAAAATCGATCTCCGTAGCCATTTTAACTTTCCATGACGTTAGAATAGGTGCGATTAGACCTCCTGCATGATCAAATCAAGTGAGAACGTTTTCCTCCTTTGTGATATGTATTCGCCAAATTGTGACGAGGAAAATCAGGAGCCCCGCGAGAGGCTGGCGGAAATGGCGCGAACGGAAATGATATCAGTCGAAGTGATGGATATCGCACGAGCTTCCACCGCGCCGGCGGCGGTGAAAATCTCGCTGAGCGCTCCTGCGAAATCAGCACCTATTTGCCGGCTTCCCCTTCCCTTCCGCGAAACAAATCTCATACGCTGAGCCGCATTGGCTCGATTCTGGTTACTCGAATAGGACCGCCCCGATGTTCGAAGCTGTTGCCGAAACTTCGCCTGAAGCTCCACTCCCGCCATTTGCGCAGTTTGCCCCGCCGATCCGCGAGCAGTCGGCCCTCCGCAAAGCGATTACCACAGCTTACCGCCGCCCGGAGACGGAGTGCCTGCCGCCGCTCGTCGACGCTGCGAAGGTCCCGGCTGACCTGAAGGCAGCGATCCGCGGCACGGCGCGCAAACTGATCGAAGCGCTGCGCGCCAAGCACAAGGGAACCGGCGTAGAAGGTCTGGTGCAGGAATATTCGCTGTCGAGTCAGGAGGGCGTTGCGCTTATGTGCCTCGCGGAAGCGTTGTTGCGCATTCCCGACACGGCGACCCGTGATGCCTTGATCCGCGACAAGATCTCCGAAGGCGACTGGAAGTCGCATGTCGGCGGTGGCCGTTCGCTGTTCGTCAATGCCGCGACCTGGGGCCTGGTCGTCACCGGCAAGCTGACCTCCACCGTCAACGATCGCAGCCTTGCGGCCGCGCTGACCCGTCTGATCGCCCGTTGTGGCGAACCTGTCATCCGCCGCGGCGTCGACATGGCGATGCGCATGATGGGCGAGCAGTTCGTTACTGGCGAGACGATCGACGAAGCGCTGAAGCGCGCCCGTCCGCTGGAAGCCCGTGGCTTCGGTTACTCCTACGATATGCTGGGTGAGGCCGCGACGACCGCCAAGGATGCGGAGCGCTATTATCGCGACTACGAAAATGCCATTTACGCGATCGGCAAGGCTTCGGCCGGCCGTGGTGTCTATGAAGGTCCCGGCATCTCGATCAAGCTGTCAGCGCTCCATCCCCGTTATGTCCGCGCCCAGTCGAAGCGTGTCATGGAAGAGCTGCTGCCGCGCGTTCGCGCGTTGGCGCTGCTCGCCCGCAAATACGACATCGGCCTCAATATCGATGCCGAGGAAGCCGATCGCCTCGAACTCTCCCTCGACCTCCTCGAAGAACTCAGCCTCGATGCAGAGCTGAACGGCTGGAACGGTCTCGGTTTTGTCGTACAGGCCTATGGCAAGCGCTGCCCGTTCGTTCTCGACTACATTATCGATCTCGCCCGCCGCTCCGGCCGCCGCATGATGGTGCGCCTCGTCAAGGGCGCCTATTGGGATGCCGAAATCAAGCGCGCTCAGCTTGATGGCCTGCCGGACTTCCCCGTCTATACGCGCAAGATCCACACAGATGTCGCTTATGTCGCCTGCGCCCGCAAGCTGCTCGCCGCCACCGATGCGATCTTCCCGCAGTTCGCGACCCACAACGCCCAGACGCTGGCGACGATCTACCAGCTGGCTGGTCCGGACTTCAAGGTCGGCAAATATGAGTTCCAGTGCCTGCATGGCATGGGCGAACCGCTCTACGACGAGGTCGTCGGCAAACAGAACCTCGACCGGCCCTGCCGCATCTATGCGCCTGTTGGCACGCATGAAACGCTGCTTGCCTATCTCGTTCGTCGCCTTCTGGAAAACGGTGCCAACTCTTCCTTCGTCAACCGCATCTCCGATCCGAAGATCTCGGTCGATGAGCTGACCGCCGATCCGGTCGATCTCGTTGAAGCCACTACTCCAGTTGGAAAGCCGCACGATCTGATCTCGTTGCCGGCAAACCTTTACGGCGCCGAGCGGCAGAACTCCTCCGGCATCGACTTGGCGAACGAGACCGAACTGGGCCGTCTCGCCGGCAATCTCGCCGAGACGACAAAGACCTCCTGGCATGCAATGCCGCTTCTCGCCGACGGTTCGGTTGAGGGCACGGTCCAGCCGATCCTCAACCCCGCCGACCATGGCGATGTCGTTGGTCAGGTCACCGAAGTCGAGATCGAAGCTGCGGCCAAAATCGCCAAGCTTGCTGAGAAGGGCGCGCAGGAATGGGCTCAGGTTTCACCTGCAGACCGTGCCGCATGCCTCGACCGTGCCGCTGACATCATGCAATCGCGCATCGAGCCGCTGATGGGCATCATCATCCGCGAGGCCGGAAAATCGGCCGCCAATGCGATCGGCGAAGTGCGCGAGGCGATCGATTTCCTGCGTTACTACGCGGAGCAGGCCCGCCGCACACTCGGTCCTTCACACGCGCCCCTCGGCCCGATCGTCTGCATCAGCCCGTGGAATTTTCCGCTGGCAATCTTTACCGGGCAGATCGCAGCGGCCCTGGTCGCCGGCAACTCAGTCATGGCAAAGCCCGCCGGCGTGACGCCGATTATCGCCTTCGAAAGCGTCAAAATCCTGCACGAGGCCGGCGTCCCACGGAGTGCTCTGCAATTCACCCCGGGTGGCGGCCGCCTTGGCGCCGCTCTCATCGATGCTCCGGAAACGGCCGGCGTCATGTTCACCGGATCGACCGGTGTCGCACGGATGATCCAGGCACAGCTTGCGAGCCGTCTGTCCAAGTCGGGCAAGCCCATCCCGCTGATCGCCGAGACCGGCGGCCAGAACGGCATGATCGTCGATTCCTCCGCGCTTGCCGAGCAAGTAGTCGGCGACGTGATCGCGTCGGCCTTCGATAGCGCCGGTCAGCGATGCTCCGCGCTTCGTGTCCTGTGCCTGCAGCAAGATGTGGCGGATCGCACCCTGACCATGCTGAAAGGCGCTCTTCAGGAACTGACAATCGGCCGCACCGATCGCCTGAGCATCGATGTCGGCCCGGTCATCACCGAAGGCGCGAAGAGTGACATCGACGCCCATATCGAGAAGATGAAGGCGCTTGGCTGCAAGGTCGAGCAGTTGCCGCTTCCGCAAGCCGCCGATCTCGGCACCTTCGTGCCGCCGACGATCATCGAGCTCAAAAAGCTCTCCGATCTGGAAAAGGAAATCTTCGGCCCGGTCCTGCACGTCATCCGTTACCGCCGCGAGGATCTCGATCGCCTGATCGACGATATCAACGCCTCCGGTTACGGCCTGACCTTCGGCCTTCATACTCGTCTCGACGAGACGATCGCGCATGTGACAAGCCGGGTGCAGGCGGGCAATCTTTATGTGAACCGCAACATCATCGGTGCAGTGGTCGGCGTCCAGCCCTTCGGTGGCCGAGGCCTTTCCGGCACGGGTCCGAAAGCCGGCGGCCCGCTTTATATCGGCCGCCTTGTCCAGAAGGCACCGGTGCCGCCGCAGCATAGTTCCGTTCATATCGATCCGGCGCTCGCCGACTTCGCCGTCTGGCTTTCTTCAAAATCCAGAACCGAAGACGCAGAAGAAGCCCGCGAGCTCGGCAGCCTGTCGGCGGTCGGATTGCAGAAGGAGCTTGCCGGCCCGGTTGGGGAGCGCAACCTCTATGCCCTCCATCCCCGCGGCCGCGTTCTTCTGGCTCCTGTCAGCGAACGCGGGCTCTATCGTCAGATTGCGGCCGCTCTTGCAACCGGCAACCAGCTCATCATCGACGAGGCGACAGGTCTCTGCCCCATGCTGAGCAATATGCCGGCGAGCGTCGCAGGCCGCATCAAGTGGACCTCGGACTGGAACAAGGACGGTCCGTTCGCCTCAGCGCTTGTCGAGGGCGACGCGGAACGGGTGATGAGCGTCAATCAGACAATCGCCGCTCTCGATGGCCCACTGGTGCTGGTGCAGTCCGCGACCACCACTGAGATCGAAAGCGACCTAGAAGCCTATTGCCTGAACTGGCTCGTCGAAGAGGTC
Organism: Neorhizobium populisoli; assembly: GCF_019430945.1. GTDB lineage: Bacteria > Pseudomonadota > Alphaproteobacteria > Rhizobiales > Rhizobiaceae > Neorhizobium > Neorhizobium populisoli. The sequence continues at coordinate 5,549 of NZ_JAHYCB010000044.1, forward strand.
TCCACCTCGATCAACACCGCGGCGGCGGGTGGCAATGCCAGCCTGATGACGATTGGGTAAATGAGACTTCCCGTGTGCCAAAAAATGCTTTGGCGCACGCCTTTTTTGTCTGACTCCTGACGATGGTCAACTCGTCGGAATACCTGCCATCGGCAAACAGTGCGCTTCGCGCGATCTATTTATGGAATGGAAAAAGCCGCCCGAAGGCGGCTCTAGAGCGGTTCCCTTTCATGCTGGATCGTATCCGCAGGAACTGAAGTAGTTTCGGGCTTCCTTTGGCTCGATGAGTTCTATGCTCTTTCCGATCCTGTCCCACAGTCCTGTTACGGTTCTCTCTGCA
>NZ_JAHYCB010000045.1 GCF_019430945.1 Neorhizobium populisoli
AGAATGAACGCCTTCTGGGCGTCCGAAAACTTCGATGCCTTCATCACTTCCGCTCCTGTTCCCAGCCGGGAATTTAACGCGGAAAACTCCAGTTATGAACGATCCAGTTTTTGGGGATCAGAGCATCAAGGACACGGACGGAATGAAGCATTCACGGTTCACGGACGAGCAGATCATTGGGATATTGAAAGAGCAGGAGAGCGGCATGCGGACGGCCGACGTCTGCCGCAAGCACGGGATATCTGAGGCGACCTTCTACAAATACAAGGCAAAGTTCGGCGGCATGGAGGTGTCCAATGCCCGCAAGTTGAAGTCTTTGGAAGACGAGAACGCAAAACTGAAGAAACTGCTGGCCGAGACCATGCTGGACAATGCCATTCTGAAAGATGTCGCTTCAAAAAAGTGGTGACGCCCGATGTGAAGCGGGACGCGTTCGCAAGCTCACCTCATGTTTGCAGACAACATGGGGTGAGCCAGCGTCGGGCGTGTGAGGTTTTGTCCGTTGATCGGTCGAGTGTGCGATATCGTAGCATTCGACCGGATGACGCTGATATCCTTGAGGCAATGAAGCTGGTGGCGTCCGAGCGCCGTCGTTTCGGCTATCGCCGCATTCACGTCATGCTGGGTCGGCAGGGCATCATCATGAACCTGAAGAAACTGCGGCGTCTTTATCGCGAAGAGAAGCTGACGGTGCGCAAACGTGGTGGACGCAAACGGGCTTTGGGGACGAGACGCCCTGTGGCGTTGCCCTCGCGTGCCAACGAGCGATGGAGTTTGGATTTCGTATGCGACGCTTTCACAGATGGTCGTCGCTTTCGGGTTCTGGCCGTCTTCGACGACTTCACCCGCGAATGCCTGGCGCTGGTCGCCGACACGTCGCTCTCAGGCCGGCGGCTTGCGCGGGAACTCGATGCTGTCATCGCCCAACGAGGGAAGCCGCGAACGATTGTCTCCGACAATGGCACGGAGATGACCAGCATGGCCGTTCTGGAATGGTGCCAAAGCACTCACGTCGAATGGGATTACATCGCACCGGGCAAGCCGATGCAGAACGGCTTCGTAGAAAGCTTCAACGGCAGCTTCCGTGACGAATGTCTCAACAAAACACTGTTCTCGTCACTGACGCAGGCGAGGATCGAAATCACAGCATGGAAGGAGGATTACAATCGAAACAGACCACACTCTTCACTGGGCAACATCACACCCAATGAATTCGCGATGAAAATGGCTATGGAAAAACAGGCCGCATAAGGCCAGATTGAAAACCCAAGACTCTCCTGAAATTGGAGGGAAGATGGGTCCCAGGTCAGCATCCTTGACGCCGGTTCGAAGGGTCGTTCCACAACATCAATCTCCTTAAAAGGAGATGGCTATGCGCTGTGACTAACTGCGCAACGAAGAATGGGCCGTCATCGCACCACTTTAGCCGTAAGCGCGATTTTCTATGCGCATTGACGTAGGCGGCATCGCTGACCCGGCCCTCTTGCGTAGCGATATCCGGCTCTATCAGGCAGCGGAGGTTTTGGAGAAGTTGAACGGCAGCACGTCGCCAATGTCGGCCGCTTCGTCGCGCTGCGGCAGCTCAGTGAGCACATGGCGTAGCCAGGTGAGTGGGTCGATCCCACAGGCGCGGCAAGTGAGCATCAAACTGTAGACCACGGCGCTGGCCTTGGCTCCGTCAGCGGTGTCGCTGAACAGCCAACTCTTTCTGCCGGTGGCGAAGACCCGGATATCACGTTCCAGAATGTTGTTGTCGATCGGCATCCTGCCGTCGCTGATGTAGCGCGTCAGGTAATCCCATTGGTTCAGGGTGTAGGAGACGGCATCGCCTAGCTTGGTATCCGGTACGACCTTCGGCACGATATTGTCGAGCCACGACTTGAGTGCGTTCAGGACAGGTAGGCTGTGCTGCTGCCGGAAACGGCGAATGCAATCGGCCTGCGTTTCACCGGCGTCGGGCTTTTTGTCTCGCGCCTGCTTTTCGATCCTGTAGAGCTGCTCGAAGAACCGGAGCGCCTGCTCCGGCGGTCCGCCTCCATTCTTCCTAGTTTTGAGAGCATCGACGAAGCGCCGCCGCGAATGAGCCATGCATCCGACATGGGTTGCGCCATGCAATGTGCGCCAGGCTGTGTAGCCATCGCTCACCAATATGCCGCGGTAATCCCCGAGAAAGGTCTGCGGGTGGACCTGACCGCGGCCCGGTTGATAATCGAGAAGCACGATCGGCTCGGTACTGTCCTCGCTGCTGCGGTATGCCCACATGTAGGAGGTGCTGGTGGCTTCCTTGTTCTTTTCCTTCAGCACCTGAACCGTCGTCTCATCGCCATGAATGAGAGGCTGCGACTGAAGCCGCAACCTCAGCGCATCGTAAATGCGATGCAGATGCCTCTCGCTCGAACCTATCACCCAGTGCGCGAGAGCACCCCGGCTGATCGGAACGCCGGCCCGTTCGAACGTTTGCGCCACGCGGTAGAGCGGTGTGCCGTCGACGTATTTATGCACGAGCGCGAAGGCCAGCGTCGAGGCGGTGGCGATGCTGCCCGGCAATGGTTGCGGCGGCATCGGCGCGATCACGACAGGTGTGTTGATGCCGGTGCGGTCGCAGTGGCGACAGGCGTATTTGAACCGGACGTTCTGCAGGACTTTTGCGTTGACCTCGATATGGAGCTGCTCGGTAACGGCCTCGCCCATGCGATGCATTTGGCTGTTGCAGCACGGACAAGCCTTCTGATCGCTAGCAAGGTCGTATTCGACACGCTCGCGCGGCAGGTCTTCTGGTAGAGGTCTGCGGCCCCGCTTTTTACCCACGGCGCCATCGACTGCTGGCAGGCCTGTATCCGGGAGATCGGCGACGTCGTCGCCATGATCAGGATCATCCTTGTCTGCGGCCTCTTCGGCTTCGTTGAAGAGGCGATCGACGTGCTTTTCGCTGCGGGGCGCAAACCGATGCAGCCTTGCGAGCGCCAATTCTTCTTCCAGCTTGACGACCCGTTGCGAGAGCGCTTCCTTCTCAGCCTTCAGCGCAGCGATTTCGGCGGCATTTGCCGCCAACTGCGCCATCAGTTCCGCAACGCTCGGTTCGCCAGTTCGGGTCATCCCAGTTTTGAATCTGAACCGCCCCGTTGCGTCGACAGTTCAATTCGCCGCCTTCAACCGGCGATCTGATATTGCCGCACCGGATGACGGATCATCGCGTCGATATCAATCCCGTCGAGAATCCAGTGGAGCTGCTCGGTCGTCAGTGTAACCACCGCCACCTCTCGCCGCGGCCATCGGAACTTGTCTTCCGTCAACCGCTTCAGGATCAACACAAAGCCCGACCGATCGAAGAACAGCATCTTCACCCGGTCACGCCGGCGGTTGCAGAAGGCAAACACCGCGGGAGCAAACGGGTCCAGCGCCATCGTCTCCTGCACCAGGACCGCAAGGCTGTTGATGCCGGCCCGGAAGTCGATCGGCTCCCGATGCAGGTAGACCTTGAGATCAGCGCCCAGTCTGAACATGACCCAACGCTCCTATGATTGCGGCCAGCCCATTCTCATCGTCATACTCAACGGTCAGGCTGATCCCGTTCGGCAGGAGCGCACTCACCTTGGACGCCTGGCACGGCTTGCCCAACGGCGCGCTCTTCGTCACTAATACCAACCGTCATTGATCAGAACCCTTGTGCCCAGTTGCGCCTTCCGATCGACATTATCTTCCACGGTCGGTCCTGCAGTGTTCGCCAAGCGTAGCAGCAATGAGCGACGATATCCTCGTATGACTTGAAGACACGGTTTGAAAGCCAGTTATCCCGCATGAACTGCCAGATATTTTCGACAGGGTTCAACTCGGGCGATTTGGGCGGCAGTGGCAGGATGGTGATGTTTTC
>NZ_JAHYCB010000046.1 GCF_019430945.1 Neorhizobium populisoli
CCGCCGGCGACCAACATCGTCGACAGACAAAAGCTCAATGGGGGAAATCACTGTAGCGCATGACATAAGCCATGGACTTAGAGCTAATCAACAAGTCAAGAAAGACGGCCTTCGCCGCAGGCATACGAAGCTGGGCCAGTTGGCGCGAGAGCAGTGATCGAGCTTGTCATCGGCGACATCGTTGTCCGAGCTGGCGCTGATATCGATGAAGCACACCTGTTGCGAGTGATCCGGGCGGTGCGATCGGCATGATCCCGTCGGGCGTGAAGGTCTTTCTTGCGAGCCATCCCATCGACTTCCGCAAGGGGCCGGACAGTTTGCTGTCGCTGGTGCGCGATGCCGGCAGTGACCCGTTCAACGGGGCGCTCTATGTCTTCCGGGCAAAGCGCGCGGACCGGATCAAGATCGTGTGGTGGGATGGTTCCGGGGTTTGCCTCTATGCAAAGCGGTTGGAGAAAGCGCAGTTCTGTTGGCCACGTATCGGCCACAGCCGGGTCCAACTCAACCATGCGCAGCTTCTGGCTTTGGTCGATGGAATGGACTGGAAGCGGGTTCGCTTCACGCCAGTCAAACCTCCCGAAATTGTTGGGTAACCCGCTGCGGCGAAGTGAATCAGGTGGCTGAAACCACGGGCGGATTGCAGCAAAATATGCTCTGATCAGACCCATGACGCCACCCGATCTTGAGCTTCCGGATGATGTAGAGGCACTGAAAGCCATGGTTCTTGCCATGGCCGCAAAGGCAGCCCGCGTCGAGGCTTTGGAGAAGCAGGTCGATGATCTCGAAGCCCGTAACGCGGATGCCGACGAGCGCATCGAGCGGCTGACGCAGATTCTGAAGGCCTTCGATAGAGCCCGCTTTGGACGACGCTCGGAGAAGCTTGCAGCATCCGCGGTCGACGACGAGCAGCATGCCTTTGTCTTCGAAGAAATCGAGACTGGCATTGCGGCAATCAGGGCTCAGATCACAAAAGGCCGCGGGAATGCGGATGCCAAACGTGCTCCGCGACCACGCAAGGGCTTCGCGCCGCATCTTGAGCGCGTCGAGATCGTGATCGAGCCGGAAGAGTTGCCGGAACACGCGGATAAGCAGAAGATCCTAATCGGAGAAGACGTCTCCGAACGGCTGGACGTCGTCGCAGCGAAGTTCCGGGTCATTGTCACCCGCCGGCCGAAATATGCCTTTAAGAACGAAGACGGCGTCATCCAGGCTGCGGCTCCGGCACACATCATCGAAGGCGGCATTCCAACAGAAGCGCTTCTGGCCCAGATCGCCGTCTCCAAATATGCCGACGGCCTGCCACTTTATCGCCAGGAAGCCATCTACGCCCGTGACAAGGTCGAACTTGACCGCAAGCTGATGGCCCAATGGATGGGCAAGCTGGGGTTCGAGCTCAACATCCTCGCGGACTACATCCTGAACGAGATCAAGAAGGCCGAACGAATTTTTGCCGATGAGACGACCTTGCCGACACTTGCGCCTGGCTCCGGATCAGCAAAAACGGCGTGGCTCTGGGCATATGCAAGGGATGACCGCCCCTTCGGAGGCAGTGGCCCGCCGATGGTGGCCTATCGCTTCGAGGACAGTCGCGCGACCGAGTGCGTTGCACGGCACCTGAGCGGCTATCGGGGGATTTTGCAAGTCGACGGATACGGTGCTTACAATAAGCTTGTCCGCAAGGATGGTGGCAATGACGGGGTCACCCTGGCTGGCTGTTGGTCACACAGTCGGAGAAAGTTCTATGAGTTGCATGTCGCAAAAACCTCAAAGGTTGCCACAGAGACGGTCGAGCGTATGGCGAAGCTCTGGGAGGTTGAGGAAACCATCCGGGGTCAAAGCCCTGAGGCTCGTGCTGCAGCACGTCAGGAAGTCTCTACAGCGATCGTCAAAGACCTCTTCACCTTCTGGCAGGCGACCCTGCCACGGGTCTCCGGCAAATCCAAACTCGCGGAAGCCCTACGCTATGCCATCTCGCGTCGCGACATCTTCGAACGCTTCCTAACCGACGGTCGCGTCGAGATCGACTCCAACATTGTCGAGCGAGCGATCAGACCTCAAGCGATCACAAGGAAGAATAGCCTATTCGCCGGAAGTGACGGTGGCGGCAAGACCTGGGCGACCATCGCGACGCTCCTGCAAACGGCAAAGATGAATGCCGTCGATCCGCAAGCCTGGCTTACGCAGGCACTCGAGCGCCTCGCAAATGGATGGCCCAGCAGCGAAATCAATGCCCTCATGCCGTGGAACTACACGGCCTGAACGGCCCCAGCTTGTCGCTTACCAATGTAGCAAATTCCACCGCTTCGAAAGTCCTCCCTGGCCCGCACCGATGAATGACCTTAGTCTTGTAGAGACCGGTGATCGTTTCGGCGAGGGCGTTGTCGTAACTGTCCCCAACGCTTCCGACAGACGGCTCGATGCTAGCGTCTGCCAATCGTTCGGAATAGCGAATGGACACGGATTGGGCAGATTCAACCGGTCGCCGCAACACCTTCGATCATATCCGATTTAGCAGGCCATCGAGCGCTTCTGCCGGCGTGGGATAATCAGCGTCTTGCGAGGCCCGCCATTAAGGGCATGTGCCACAGCGCTGAGCTCATCGGATTCGTGCTGGCTCACATCTGTACCCTTCGGAAAGTACTGATGTAGCAAACCGTTGGTGTTTTTGTTGCTTCCGCGCTGCCACGGTCTTTGAGGGTCACAGAAGTGCATATCGAGGGTGCGGGTTTCACAATGTCCGGGACAGGCATTTCAGTAAGTCGCGGACACCGAATTCAGTAAGTACGGGACAGTGATTTCGCAAAGTCGCGGACAGTTATCGCGACGGATTTAGATCGATTTTCGTGAGCGGCGATCTGGCGCTTTGCCCTCGTGTTTTCAGCGAGGACATGATGCCCGATCATGGGTGCCTGCTCCATCGCATCTAGGACGCGCACTCAATACTTGATGCGATCCATATCCTCGTCGTTGCAAGCCTGAGAGCGGCGAGATAGTTGTCGGCCCGTCGGTCGTATTGGGTTACTAGCCCTCGCATATGTTTGATGCGGTTGAAGAAGTGCTCTACTTGATTTCGCTGGCGGTAGGCTTATGGAGCTAAATGTCTTTTTGCGGCTGATCTTTGCGTGGATGTTCGCTCAGCACTTGCGTTCGCGCTAGGATGATCCGGTTCTGAAACGCCACAGGATGCCATTGATCACTCGGCGGTCGTCAACACGTTCAATTCCGCGGTTATTGGTCGGTAGACGTGGTGCAATAAAGTCCCATTCTTCGTCGCTCAGTTCGTGACGGCGCATGGCAATCTCCTTTCACGAAGATTGATGGTGTGGAAGAGCCCTTCGAACCGGCATCAAGGATGCCTATTGCGGGGACGCCAGTCACTATACTTTTGATGGAACCGTTCCATGGAGAAAATTACCACAATCGGTTTTGATTTATACCAACCGTCATTGATCAGAACCCTTGTGCCCAGTTGCGCCTTCCGATCGACATTATCTTCCACGGTCGGTCCTGCCGCCTTGCCCTGCTTGGGGCAGATGGCACCGAAGATATAGGCCGATCGGGTTCGCTGATCGTGCGGCGCGGATGGCCTTGATCCCCGCTTGGCCCAGCGGCGGGTGATCTTGTTCTTCTGCCCGATACGAGCCTCGTCCTGGAACCAGACCTCAATCACTTTGCCCTTGGCGGGACCTGCGACGATTTCTGCCACAGCGGCGGGGAAGTTTTTTTAAATGCCTCGGCCGCCTCGGCATCCTGCGCATGATGTCTTGGGCGAGCCGAGAGCTTGCGATAGCCCATGGCACGCAATTCGCGGCCCAGGGTCTCCTCGCTCACCGAGATGCG
>NZ_JAHYCB010000047.1 GCF_019430945.1 Neorhizobium populisoli
GATCGCTTGCCGCTCATCGTCGAAGAGGTACGGTGACACTACGATAGCCTGCCCAAAGGTGGCGGCAGTCTTGCCTTCCTGACAGATCTTTTGCACCTCAGTTCGCGGAAGCGTTGAGCCCACGGCGGGAACTGACGTTGTGCTCGTGGCACGGCCTCCTAGAGTTTGAAGGGCAGATAGGAACCATGGCGACCGTTCCATACGGCTTAAGCCTGAGTGCCGTGGGACTTTAGGCTCACGTAACCCGAGTTGCAGGCCTGCCATGTGCCGCTAACGTCTTCAGAATTAAATAACAGCGCTGACCCTGGCTCCGTCAGCGGCATCGCTGAAAAGCAACGATTTCTTCCGGTTGCAAAACCTAAAATCTACCTTTTCAGCAAAATCTACCAAATCAGCTGCTCTGTAAAAGACGTACGATAATGCTTTTTGGCGCCATCTTGACGACGCATACGCGGCGGGTCGCACAAAGGCAAAAGCCTCCCTTGTTCATTGTTACAGGAGGCGAGAAACCGTCGGCAGCGTTGTCTCATTAGTGGGGTTATTGGGACGGCCTCGAAGACCTCCGGATGACCGCGGCCAATGCTGCCGTAAGCCACGCTAAGATTACCGCTTCTGCAGTCACGGCCGGACCATTGAGTTCGGGTGGGCTCTCTAGCGATGATATCGCCTTATAAGCCACCTTGCTCCCAAGTGAGGATTTGAGGAGAGACGGCGAGCTCAGCTCTACATCCAACCGTGGACATTGTTAAATCAAAAATTGTCACTACATATCTTACATCGACCAATGCTTGTGATGTTCGAGTTGCGCCGGGACTTCGCGCAATTGTTCCGGCCGGTCGATCTTTCCGGGAAGTGTTGCCGGGATTAGGCGGGTTTAGCCGTTCCCGTCGGCGTCAAAAGCTTCTGCTGACGGCCTTACCCCAGACAGAAAGAGGACGCGATGTCTTCCAACGAATATGCAGCGTGCGTCTCGCGAAATTTGGTGCGAACAAGTTCATTCGGGTACAACGAACGAACAAAGACCCTCGGAAATGTATTGAGTACGAGCAGCCTGAAATCCCTGCCATTGGTGGGAATGAGGACGCTTTCACGTTCCGCATCGCAGTGGGATGGGCACTTGCTGCCAGCCTCATAGCGACGGTGCCTTCCCACACATGGGGAGTGCTGGTCCATATGTAGCGAATTCAAAGCCGCGGACTGAGACTTGGGCCAGGCGATTTAACGTCATCGGCCGCTATCACCATTCAAGGAATTCATGATGAACCACATATTCCGCAAATCAGCGGACAAGCTCTTTAGCGCTGCAAGTGTCGAGCAAGGCTCGGATGCCGAAAAGCTCCAGAACCTGCGACGAGAGATGCAGAAGCGATTGCGCGAGCAAAGACAAACGGAGCGAATCGTTAGGGAAGCCTCCCGCCTCGAAGCTCAGCGTCTCTCCGTGACCTGGAGGGCAACCACCTGACCCAATTCGATTACACAGGTTCGGCGGGGTTGTACGCTGGGAAAGCGGTTCGAGGTCTTAATGGTTCACGCTACCGGCGTTTTGAGACAGCGGCCGAGGCCCTTCGTTTTGCGGTGGAAGATATGCCTGGCGCACAGCAGTTGGGCTGTTTTCTTGAAGTCGATGAGGCCCGTTTCGATCTTCGACAGATCCGTGTGCTTTACGACGCGCCATCGTATCCTCTCCACCGACGCGTCGAATGATCGAAACCATTTGTGACTTGAAACGAGAGCGCTTGTTGCAAGCTGCAAGCTTTGGATCTCACGATGCGAAAGATGAAAGTTGACCACGACTAAGCAGCCTGTCAACCTCGACGTTCGCTCCGAACTGGTCTGGCTCAAGATCATCGCCAGCTACCGCTATCCTGTGCGGGCGCGAAGCTTTTTCGAACTCGCTGTCACTTTGATCCCGTTCGCGCTTTTTTGGGCCACCGCGGCAATCTCGCTGCAGTCCGGTTACTGGATTGGCCTGGTGCTGGTCATCCCGGCTTCCGGCTTTCTGCTGCGGCTGTTCATGCTGCAGCATGACTGCGGGCACGGGTCATTATTCGCAGATCGGCGTTTGGATGATTGGACGGGGCGCGCCCTCGGTGTCCTGACGCTCACGCCCTACGACTACTGGCGGCGTGCACATAATGAACATCATGCGTCGGCCGGCAATCTCGATGAACGCGGTGTTGGCGACATAAAGACACTCACGGTATCGGAGTATCGCGATCTGACGCTGATGGGCAAACTTGGCTATCGGTTGTATCGGAATCCTTTTGTGATGTTCGGGATCGGCCCTGCCTTTCTGTTTCTCATCAAGCAACGGCTGCCGTTCGGAATGATGCGATCGGGCGCCCTGCCTTGGATTTCTACAATGGCAACGAACCTCGCCGTTGCCCTGTTAGCGGCCGTGTTGATTTGGAGCGTGGGCATAATCCCTTTTCTATTGATCCATCTGCCGGTCGTTCTCATCGCCGGATCCGCGGGCGTCTGGCTGTTCTATGTCCAGCATCAGTTCGAGGAGACCCACTGGTCGAGGCCGCCAGAATGGGCATTCCCGTACGCAGCCATGCATGGAGCCTCCCACTACGATCTGCCTCGCCCCTTGCGGTGGATTACCGGCAACATCGGCATGCACCACCTTCATCATCTCTCCAGCCGAGTACCGTTTTATCGGCTGCCTGAAGTGCTTCGTGACCATCCTGAGCTTGCGAATATCGGCCGCATTGGCATTCGCGACAGTCTAGCGTCAGTCCGGCTCGTGCTTTGGAACGAGAAAACGCAGCGATTGATTTCCTTTAGCCAAGCCGAGAAGGAAGCCCAATGATCGCATTATCTGCCGGGTCTGATGTGGCATTTGCAGTGAACTCGGCCGATCTCTATCCGGCGTTCCGCACTTGCAATTGTGCGGTGCAGCATTACCTAGAATATCTGGGAGGTCGATTCCATTCCGCGATTAGCGAGGATGCTCCATGAGAAGTCTTTCGGATACATTGCAGCGGCTGCAGCGATACCGTACCAATCCGGTGATGGATGTGGGTCCAACCAGACTAAAGCGGCTGGAGATTACGAC
>NZ_JAHYCB010000048.1 GCF_019430945.1 Neorhizobium populisoli
GATCAACGAAGCGGTCGATAGACCGCAGAAGATGGTTTGCCGGGACATGACGCTCGATGCTGAACCCGTAAAACAGCGCTTCCTGCGCCACCGTCCGCTCGCCCATCATCGGCACATCCTCCTAAATCCCTAGAAGGAGTGAATCAGAACTTCGCACTGACAGCAACACCGCCTTTTTCAACGGTATCCGCCGAAAGCGGACCCCGCACCCAGAACTCGCGCTCGGCCGCTTTGCGCCGCCAACAGCGGTCATTGGCCAGCGTCTGGTGACGGTCGATCTTTCAGTTTTCCAGCCCATTTAGAGGCTAGATAGAAAAATACCGCACCTACTCCAAAACCTAGCCATTGGTTGATCAGGAATGCTGCGATAGGCAAACAGATCGCGCTGGAGATAGCGATGCTCGAAACAAACGCTAAGACCGAAAGCTGACGCCAGATCATCATGAAGATCGTGAGGGTTGCCCACATCACGGCGATAAGCCCATAGGGCCCCAACGCTTGAACATACTGTCTCGCGCCTATCCCAATTGCCGCGACCGCCAGAGCAACCAGCACAGTAAAAGAAAACCGTCTCATTACCCTCTCCGCATTTTCGCTCGGAGGATAGCGGAGCTTGTTCTGCAACTTCTTAATCTCTACGTGAAAATGCGTGTTACCCTGTTTGCACGAAGTCCGCTTCGGGCGGAAAGCGAACCAGCACCGATTCTCAAACCCATCGCCAACCCATATCGAGGAGGAAGCCCTGCACACGCTGGAGTTTGGCAGCATAATGAAGCGGTTCCAGGAGCGACCGCAGGCTTTGTATGTCCGAGCTAACCTCTCCCAGCCCTCGGATTGCAGCAACCAAGTCGCCCACATCGTTTGGGGACCAGTAAACATCGTCCCTATTAGGTCCTCGGGCGCAATAGCTATTGGTCATCGCAACCCAAAGAGCAACGCAACCCTCAATTTCAAGTACCAGCTTTCGTATGTTTTGGTTCGATAGGAGTTCGTGATAAAAAGGTTCCTGTTCCGCCGTGAAACTGTAATTCAGCGCCGACGGATCGTCTTTGAAGGTAATCTCATCAGGCTCGATCAGCAGCCGACCCCAGCTCCACCGGACGGGAAATGCAGCACTGTCCCGCTGCCACGCATGGTCCACATTGTCGACCGGCCGCCGCCAAGGGGGGCTTCCAGAAGCTCCGGTAATCCAAGCACATCCAAGGGTTCCGTCAGAGAGCCTGACGTTCTCGGCGGCATACGGTTTTCCCCCATGGTGAAGAATTGCCGAACCGTGCCGCTGTCCAAAGCCGCTTCTTTGATCCTCAGGGGAAGGCACCTCGCCTGCTTCGAGGATCAGGTAATCTTTTCTGTTCTCAAATGGCCACATCAGAAATCGCATCAAGTTCAACAAGCACTTCTTCATTCATAGCTTTTATTTAAAGCGGCACGATAGGGGCACTAACAGTTTTTCGTCCGCTTCGGGCTGACTGCCGTCATGTCGCTGATGCGCCAACAGCGGTCATTAAAGTTGATGCTGATGCGATGGCCATGCCAGGTAAGCTCCAATCAACCACGATCAGTTCGGTCGATGGACTTGCGGCGAAGACCGGGTCAAGATTGGACGAACCTTGCTTGATTGGGGCAGCTTGATGATCCGCTTCTTTTTGGGCTTGACCTTACTGATTGTCCTTTCAATATTTGTCATCCCCGCGTTGTTAGTCTTCACAGGCATACCTGTGGGGGTCGTTTATGTTGTTCCATTCGCGCTCTTGTTCGCTTACATGATAGAGCGCTTCAGTGGGAGTAAACCTAGAAAACGCGATGAACTGGCTAAGCGGTTTGGAGTGTGGGTGGCGGAGTGGATCTCCAATACCTTTGATTTACAGCCTCGGCCAGAGCCTACCAGGAAGGAAAGACTGATCGCGGCGGCTGTCGGAACCGCTGCTGTTATCGGTCTTTGGGTGGTGGCATATCTCAGCCAGGCCGCTCCCAGCTGGTACGGCATTATATTCGGCCTCTGGCTTATTGCTATGTTGACCGCATGGGCAGTGCGGCGTCCGAACCTACAACAGCCAAATGACGCTGAATGACCGCTTCGGGCCGATACCGTTGAAAAAAGCGCGTGCTGATCTTGCTCGGAGGCTTCCGTTGTCGGGGCGTGTCGAGATGTATTTCCCGTTACGCCGGTTTTGGCATTGGTGGCGGGATCAGCTTTGCGAGCTTCCGGAGGTTTTGGGCTGCGGCTGCGAGGTGGAACTCATCACGCGCTCCGTTCGGCCCTCGTAATCGCAGACGATCCAGTCTGAGGATGCGTTTGAGGTGGGCAAAAAGCATCTCGACCTTTTTCCTCTGATGCCTCGACGTAACATAGGCTTCGGTCTTGGCTATATCACGCGCCATATCGCGAGCGCCCTCATGGATAGAGCGTGGTATCTTGCGCGCGGGAGCGTTCGGGCAGCATCTTGGTTTCAGGGCGCAGGCATCGCAGTCGAGTTTGCTGGCCCGACAGCGTACCATGCCATCTTCATCCACGAGAGGACGCTCATTCTTGTAGGTGATTTGCCGCGAGCGTAACTCCTTGCCGCCAGGGCAGGTATAGAGATCGTGCTTGTGGTCGTAGGTAAAGTCGGCACGCTCGAATGTGCCGTCACGCCGTTCGGATTTGTCGAAGACTGGGATATGCGGCTCTATTCCGCGCTCGTGCACCAGCCAGCCCAGCATCTCTGCCGAACCATAGGCACTGTCGGCGGCCAACCGCTCCGGATAGAGGCCGAAGCTTTCCTGAGTGCGCTCAATCATGGTGCGTGCCGCGCCGACTTCGGCCTGCCGGATCGCGCGGCTCGCTTCGACATCAACGATGACGGCATTATCCAGATCAATCAGATAGTTGGTAGCGTATGCGAAGAAGGCATGGCCTTTCATTGCTCCGGTCCACTGCGCCGCCGGGTCCGACCTCGATACGAACTTCGGTTTTGCTTCGCTGGCCGCACCCCATGCCGCGTCATCGAGCGTGTCGAGATATT
>NZ_JAHYCB010000049.1 GCF_019430945.1 Neorhizobium populisoli
GCAGAGAGAACCGTAACAGGACTGTGGGACAGGATCGGAAAGAGCATAGAACTCATCGAGCCAAAGGAAGCCCGAAACTACTTCAGTTCCTGCGGATACGATCCAGCATGAAAGGGAACCGCTCTAATGCAAGCCAGTTCCGTCATTGCGAGAAGGGTAGCACCCAACTTGTCGCATCGGGTGGCCATCCTCAAATGGTGCCAGGAGACCAAGGTCGAATGGCACTACATCGCCCCCGGCAAGCCGATGCAAAACGGCTTCGTCGAAGCTTCAACGGCAGCTTCCGCCACGAGTACCTCAACGAGACGCTGTTCTCGTCGCTCGCTCAAGCCCGCGCCGCAATGACTGCATGGAAGGAGGATTACAATACGAACAGACCGCACTCGTCGCTGGGCAATATCAACCCCAGCGAATTCGCAATGAAAATGGCTATGGAAAAACAGGCCGCATAAGGCCAGATTACAAACTCAAGACTCTCCTGAAAACTGGAGAGAAGTCGGGCCTCAGGTCAGCAGGCTCGGCCAGAGTAGCACGTTTTGAGCAATCACAAATTCAGGTAGATGTTTAAAATTGTATCGTTTGATGAAACGGTACTGCGATAGGGAGATGATAGATATGCTTCCGTCTACTCGGAGGCATCTTATGCAGTCTAGTCGTTTAATAGTGATTTGCGCGGTATTGGCGTCTTCGTTTTTCCCCTCGAGGGGATTAGCAGCAGGCCCGGGCTCGGCAATTCGAAATCTACAAACTGCCATCGAGCGGATGAGAGAGGGCAGTTTCACTCTAGCGCCTTTTGCAGCGGTCAAATTCTGTCTAGCAAATCAGGGCCAGTGTGAAGACACAGGCGGTGACCAAATAGTTAACCTCACTGAAGAGCGCCGGCAAGAACTGCTTTCAGTCAACAGCGGCATCAATCGAGCCATAAAGCCAGCAAATGATGCATCCGGCACGGATGTTTGGAGCCTAGACGTGGCTGTGGGTGACTGCGAAGATTATGCTCTTACGAAGAAAAAAAATCTTCTTGAACTTGGGTGGCCTTCGCGAGCGCTCCGCATTGCCGTGGGAAGAACTCGGTCAGGCGAAGGTCATGCTGTTCTTGTTGTAAAAACCTCTGCCGGCGATCTCGTACTTGATAATCGGTCATCAACTATTCGTGAGTGGACCAGGACAGATCTCCGATGGATTTCGATGCAGTCAAGCCAGAACCCTAAACTCTGGGTTAGCATTAACGCCCAATCAGTTGATGCTGCAAACAATTACAAGCACTGGTAGATAATGCACTAGAACGGAGACCTCGCGATTGCTTCGATAAGAGGAGACTCGCGGCGTCCTGAGGTTCATATCGCTGGTATTTGAAGCAGTTCATGCTGCCACCGCCAAGATGTGAGAAAAGGCATCATCGGAGGGCCAACGAACCGCCCGTAGTGGCCTTTCGGTGAGCCTCATTAGCGATGCCTGACGCAGCGCGCCCATCGTGGATACGCACGTGAGGCCTATCGCCAAGCGTCAATGGAGCAGGTCTACAGTAATCCACGAGCGCCGTCGGCAACCGTTATGCCAATGTGCGGGTAGAGAGCTTCATGAAGACCCTAAAGGTCGAGGACATCTACCCCGCAGGCTACGAAACATTTACTGACGTGGCCGAACACTTGCCCAGTTTTATCGACCAGATTTACAATGCAAAACGGCTGCACTGAGCCCTTGACTACTGGTCGCCAGCAGAATTCGAACTCATTTCGCCCAGCAGGCAGCTTAGGCAATGTCCCCATAACGGGGTTCATCTTATTGACCGGTGTGTGATTCAATCGCCTTGAAAGGAGATTGGCATGCGCCGTCACGAATTGAGCGACGAAGAATGGGCCTTTATTGCACCTCTTTTGCCGAACAATAGCCGTGGAATTGAATCGATGACCGCCGAGTAATCAATGGCATCCTGTGGCGTTTCAGGACTTGCTCATCTTGGCGCGATGTGCCGGAGCGTTATGGCCCACGCACGACGCTTTACAATCGGTTCTCCCGCTGGCGCAAGGAGGGCGTCTGGGATCGCCTTCTGGACGCCGTTTCAAAGCGTTACGATGGAGACATCGTAACGATCGACAGTTCCTGTGTTCGCGTTCACCAGCATGGTGCCAACGCTAAAAAGGGGGCTCTGCCGATCCTTGCATGGGACGTTCGCGTGGCGGCCTGACGACAAAAATCACACTCTTGTCGATGCAGATGGTAGACCAGTTCGGCTGGAGCTCACCGCCGGCCAAGCCGCCGATGCACCGATGGCTGAAAAGCTGTTGAGCGACCTGCAGCCCGGCGCGACGATCCTCGCCGACGAGGCCTATGACACGGACGAAATTCGTAACTTGCCAAGCCACGCAAATGCTGGGCGAATATCCCCGCCAAGGACCAATCGAAAGCAGACATGCAGCTTCAGCCGCTGGGTTTACCGTCAGCGCAACCTCGTGGAGCGGTTCTTCAATCGTATCAAGCAGATGCGCGGCCTTGCGACGCGATACGACCGGCGCGCTGATAATTACCTCGCGCTCTCAAGCTTGCCGCGACGAGGATGCGGATCGCTTCAGCTAATGAGTCCGTGGCCTAGTTTGAAGCGCCTCGCTGGCCCAGCCCGAGGGGTTCACTCCACCGAAGGGTCACCTCTCAGCGGAAATCGACACTGTAATGCCATACCACCGCATAACTTACGGCATATTGGTTACCCCGTGGGCCCTTGATTTGTCAAACAGTGACCTGATCCTGTTGATTCTTATGCCCGACGGAACTTATACCAACCGTCATTGATCAGAACCCTTGTGCCCAGTTGCGCCTTCCGATCGACATTATCTTCCACGGTCGGTCCTGCAGTGTTCGCCAAGCGTAGCAGCAATGATCGACGATATCCTCGTAT
>NZ_JAHYCB010000005.1 GCF_019430945.1 Neorhizobium populisoli
CGCGTATGCGAAGATCAACGGAAAGGGCTTTCGACATATCTGCCGACCTCCATCGGCAGATAGCTTGAATCAGAACCAGAGCGATTTGCAAAGCCATTCGATTCAGTCAGACAGGGAACCGC
Organism: Neorhizobium populisoli; assembly: GCF_019430945.1. Taxonomy (GTDB): domain Bacteria; phylum Pseudomonadota; class Alphaproteobacteria; order Rhizobiales; family Rhizobiaceae; genus Neorhizobium; species Neorhizobium populisoli. Next base: position 123 of record NZ_JAHYCB010000005.1, read on the forward strand.
TCTAATCAGCAGATCGTCGGTTCGAGCCCAATCAACCACCATTCAGTATCGGATTGAATGACGCGGAAGAATCAAAGTCGTATCGACTCGATTTGGCTTTCTTTCCTTTGAAAATCAAAAACCAAAAACCTGGGCGGCAAATTGGGCGTCACTCAACGCCTCAAAGCTCCAGCACACCCTCCGCAACCTTCACCGCCTGCCCGCCGATGCGGGCTTTGGCGATGTCGCCGTCCTTGACGTCGATATGCAGGTGAATGAACGAGGCGCGGCCCATCTCGACGCCCTGCTCCACCAGGATCGGATGGTGACCGTCGGGCAGGCCGTCGAAATGGCGGATGGCGCCGGAAAGGGCTGCGACGGCGGCACCTGTTGCGGGGTCCTCGGGGATGCCCATGTCGGGCGAGAACATGCGGGCATGGAACTTGGCCTGATGGTGGACGCCGCCGCGGCAATAGACATAGGCTGAAGCCAGCGATCCTTCGACGAACGGCACCGCCTTCTCCCATAGAAGCGGATCGAATTCGAGGCTTTGCACGGTCGCGAGATTGTGCAGCGGGATCATCAGGAACGGCACACCGGCGCTCCAGATCGACTTGACGTGATTTTCGAAACCAATATCGGTGGATTTGACGGCCAGCGCATCGGCAATGCCCTGCCTGTCGAGCGAGAGATCGATCCGCCATGGCTTTTTGGGAAGGTCGAATTCGGCAAACCCCGCCTCGCCGCTTCTCAGTCGCACGGCACAGCGTACCGGCCCGACATTTTCCTCCAGAACGCAAACGAGATCCATGTCGGTGTTCGAGCCGCCATGATTGCGTTCCGCCAGCGCCACGGCGGTGCCGACGGTCGGGTGGCCGGCAAAGGGCAATTCCTTGCCCGGAGTGAAAATGCGCAGCCGCGCGGCATAGGCGCTGTTGGTTGAGGCCTGCACGAACACGGTCTCGGAAAGGTTCATTTCCCGGGCAATGGCCTGCATGGCGGCATCGGAAAGGTCGTCTGCGTCGTAGATCACTGCCAGCGGATTGCCCGCCAGACGCTTGTCGGTGAAAACGTCGTAGATGTTGTAGCGACGGGCCAATCTTGCCACCTCCCGTGATTTGCTGCGGTCAAACTGCCCGACACATCCGCGCCGCGCAACCCCCGTTTCCTATTCCCTCACACCGAAAAACAGATCGAGAATCGGGAACATCAACGGATTGTAGCGATGAGCTGCGCGATCCGGCGAGCGGATCGCCAGCGCTTCGGCGATCTCCTGCTCCTCATCAAGCGGCATGTGAGCCTGAATGCGCTTCAACATGTCCTCGGCGGTGAGACCGAACCGAAAGAAACGGAACACCACGATCCGTCCGTTGGCATGCGTGGCGAAGGAGCCTGGATCGGCCTGAGCATCATCGAGGTCCAGTCCGGTCTCTTCCAGAACCTCCCGCCGCATATTGCCGAAAAGATCGATCCCGCTCTCCGTAATATCGGAGAGATCGAGCGAGCCTGCGGCGCAATAAACCTGGCCGGGATTGGCTGTGTGGTCGCTCATGCGCACGGCAATGATCGCCCCGTCGGAGGAGATCGGCACGGCAAAACCGAAGAGATGAAAGGCGCCGGCCGGGTCCGGCTGCTTTCGCCACCAGAGCAGCGTCGAATAGGGGATTTCGTGCGCTTCTCCGACGATCCTGCCATCGTCGATGGATAGACGCCGCTGCAACACCATCCGGCCGTTGAAGAGGTGCGGGTTGCGTGCCACCTCGGCACGCCAATTCTCCTCGATATCCGCCTCATGCGCCTCGTAGAGCGGATGGGGACCCGGCAGGAATGAAAGCTCGATGGAGCGAACCGGGAATGCGGTATTCTCCGCCGGCCAGCCGATAGTCTTGCCGTTCATGGAAGCTCCAGTTTGATGACGACAGGGCAATGGTCGGAGGCCTTGGGACGGTCCCAGCCGATGCGGGGAAAGCGCTCGACCTCCTGCCCCGGCGGGAAAGGCGTGCGGAAAGGCTGGCCGTTGCGGATAATGTCCGGAACGCTGTCGCGATTGTGCTCGGCAAGCGAGGGCGAAAGCCAGATATAATCGAGCTGGCAGAGATGCTGCTCCTGCGGCCCGCGGGCATGATAGAGCGTCCAGCGGTCCATGACATCGCGCCTCGTCATCGGGTTCACGGCAAAGCCGTCCCGCGTGAACGTATCGAGCGCACTTGCCGTCTCCTGCCTGGGCTCGAAGCGGAAACCCTCGCGACGGCTGCCGATCACCTGCACCTTTTCTTGATAATCGTTCATGTCGCCGCATATGGCGAAACTGCCGGCATTCCCTTTGCCGAAACGCTGCTCGATGATGTGGCGCACCGCCCGTGTCTCTGCAGTTCGGACCGCCATCGTGCCGGTACGGCCATCGGCATTGTCGCGCGCGTTGCCCATCGATTTGAAATGCACGACGTAAAGCGAAAACGGCTTGCCGCCGATCCTCAGTTCGAGCTCGAGGCAATCCCGCTTGAAGATCTTGTCATGCGGCTGGTTGTTGAGAGCCAGTTCCTCGTTGAAGAGACCGAGGTCGTGATAGGTCAGCATGGCATGACTGCGAACGTCCAGCACCTCGATCTTCTCACCCGTGCGCGTCTCTTCCCGCAAGAGGACGGCGACGTCGATGCCGCGGCTGTCATTGCCCTCGACCAGATATTTCTGGCGATAGCCATTGCCGACCATGCGGTAAAGATAGCCGTATTCGAAGGCCTGCAGTGCCGGCACGTTATCGACTTCCTGCAGGCAGAGGATATCGGCATCCGCGTCGGCAATCGCCAGCGCCGAAAGCTGGCGCGTGTCGTCCGTCTCGGCGATCATGCGCGCCTGTTCCAGCTGCTCGTAGACTTGCCTGTCCTTGACGTCATAGAGCTGCAGGACCCGGTCCTGACGGAGGCGATTGCGCCATCCGGAAAAATCGAACCGGGTCATCAGGTTCTCGATGTTGAAAGTGCCAAGTCGCAGAGACATTCGTCACCCTTTCGATGGCGCCACCCTATCCGTCGCAAGCTGCAGGAAAGATGAACGATTCGGGAAATTTAATAATGGTCAGTCGCCAGGCGGCAAGCCCGATTGAAACGATGCGGCCGTGGTGCCATGCTCCATGTCGGCGGCAGGTATAGGGCGCGGTCGAAAGATCGCAGGGGGTTCATTCCATGAGACGTACATTTCTGAAGACGGCGACGCTGTGTGCGGCGCTTTTCTGCGCGGGCGGAGCCATGGCGGCAGACAGCTTCGGCGCGATCGCCTACTCGCCGGCCACCGGCGCGACGGGCTGGTCGTACGATCATAATTCCCGCCGAAGCGCCGAGCGCACCGCACAGAACAACTGCAACGCCAACGATTGCGAAATCGCGATCTGGTTCAAGAACGGCTGCGGTGCCGTGGCCGTCGGCCAGCAAGGCGGCTGGGGGGCCGATTGGGGTGCCGATATCGATCCCGCCAAATATCTCGCGGTCGAAGCCTGCCGCCAGCATACGACCGGTTGCCGGGTTGTCCGCTGGCAGTGCTCGGGGCTCTGAGCGTTCACAGGCGCCAGGCGGATCGGATGACGATCGCGACCTCGGCTCCGGCATCCACCGGCTGGCGGCTGAACGCCCGCAGCGCCTGCCCGTCTGCAAGCGTCAGACGCAGCGCATAACGCTCGCCTTCGAACAGAACCGACCGGACGGTGGCCTTGATACCGTCCGGAGAAATTTCGACATCCTGCGGACGCACCAAGATATCTGCCTTTTGGCCTTCGACAGGGGCGTCGAAGCCGGCGCGCAACGCCTGCCAGTCGAGAGAGCGCTTGTCACCGGTCGGAGATGGCAATGACAGGATGGCGCCCTGCCCGACCAGACCGCCGACCAGCCGTCCTTCCGGCCTCGCGTAGATTTCCTCAGGCGTCGCGACCTGCAGCAGCCGGCCTTCCGACATGACGGCGACGTCGGTCGCCAGCGCCATGGCCTCGGCCTGATCGTGGGTCACGTAGATCATCGTCGCGCCTGAACGGGCGTGAAACTCCCGGAACGTCTCTTCCATCTCCTGGCGCAGGTGGCGATCGAGATTGGCGAGCGGTTCGTCAAGCAGAACCACATCCGGTTCGGTGACCAGGCAGCGGGCAAGCGCCACGCGCTGGCGCTGGCCGCCGGACAGATCGGCCGGGCGCCGGTCCGCATAGTTTTCGAGACGCACGGAGGCGAGCGCCTCGCGCACCTTCGTCTGCCGTTTCTCACCGGAAATGCCACGCACCTTCAGCGGATAACCGACATTTTCGGCAACGGTCATATGCGGCCACAACGCATAGGACTGAAAGACCATCGCCATGTTGCGATGTTCCGGCGGCACCATTTCGCCTGCATCCGCCAGCACCCGTTCGCCAAGCACGATCGAACCATCGCTCGGCTGCTCGAAACCGGCAATCATCCGGAGCACCGTCGTCTTGCCGCAGCCGGACGGACCGAGCAGCGCCAGGAAACCGCCGTCGCGAACGGTCAGCGACACATCGTGTACCGCGGGCCGGCCGCCGAGATCGAAAGTCTTGGAAAGACGGTTGAGGATCAGCTTCGCCATGGCACCACACCTTTCGGCAGTCTGTTCGCCAGGAGTTCCAGCACCAACATCATCACGATCACCATGATGACCACCAGCACCGAAAGCGCCGAGGCGAGATTGAAACTGCCGCTGTCATCGAGATTGTAGATCGCCACGCCGAGCGTCTGCGTGCCGGCGGACCAGAGCAGCGCCGAGACGGTGAGTTCGTTGCACGCGATCAGGAACACGAGAATAACCGAAGCACCGGCCGCCGGCGCTACCAGCGGCACGATAATATCCGCCATCCGCCGCCCGAACTTGGCACCGGAAAGCCGTGCGGCCTCCTCCAGCGAAGGATCGAGCTGCCGGAAGGCGCTGACCACCGGCTTGAGGCTGACCGCAAGAAAGCTCGAGAAATAGGCGATTAGGATGATCCAGATCGTCCCGTAGATCGAGATGCCGACGATCGGTAAGGGTGCGGCGAAAACGAGAATGAAGGCGACCGCCAGCACGATGCCCGGCAGCGCGTACGGTATCTCCGCAAGAGCTGCAATCAGCGGCGCGAACCGGCTTTTGCCGCGCACAAGGAAATATCCCGTCAGCACAGTCACCACCAGGAGACCGAAGGCGGTGGCGAGCGAAAGCGTGATCGAATTGGTGAAGGCCGTACGGGTGATCGACTGACGGAAGAGGATTTCCTCATAGGCTTTTATGGTCACCGTCGCAGGGCTGAGCGGCACGCCATAGGCCGGCGCCAGCGAGCTTGCGACGAGTGCCGTCAGCGGCATCACGAGGATCGTGAAAATCGTCAGCCACAACAGCAGCTCCGCCAGAATGCGCCAGATGCCAAGCCGGAAGACCGCGACCTGGCCGGAAAGCCCGATGACGCGATAATCGCGGCCCCGCAGCACCCGTTCCTCGATCGTCAGGCCGATCATCGACAGAATGCCGATGATGGCCGAGAGCAGCGAGACATCCGCAAAGGTGCCGGGACCGAAGGTTGCGAATTTCGCATAGATCAAGGTCGGTAGCGTATAGATCGAGGCCGGAATGCCGAGGATCGCCGGAATGCCGAAATTGCCGACGCAGGAGACGAAGGCGATCGCCGCACCCGCGGCAAAACCCGGCAGCGATAGCGGCAGGATGATGTCCTTCAATACCTGCCAGGACGACGCGCCGGCAAGCCGCGCGGCCTCGACGCCGTCGCGCGGCAAAGCCAACAGCCCTGCCCTCAGCGACAGAAACACCAGCGGCGCATTCTGCACGCCATAAAGCAGTGCGATGCCGCTGATGGAATAAAGCGGATTGGGCGTTCCCATCGGCGGCGCCAGCCCGACGGCCTTGAGCAGCGCACTCGACGGGCCGGTCATGCCGATCCAGGAGAGCGCCGTCACCTGCGGCGGGATCATCGTCGGCAGCATGAACAGGAAGCCAAGTGCGGTCTTGCCGCGAATGTCGAACAGCGTCAGCAGCAGTGCGAAACTGCCACCCAGAACGACTGCCGCGATCATGCCGAAGAAGGAGGTCGTCAGCGTATCGTAGACCGATTGCCAAAGCGACGGATCGGACAGCATCTGCCGCGCGTGGCCCTGCAGCGCCGACGCAATACCCGTTGCCGCGAGCCGCCCGAGGGGCAGCACGCTCAAGAGAAAGATCACCGTGACGACAAAAGGAAACAGCCAGCGTGGCTGGCTGTTTCCCCGATTTCCGGATCGTGCCATGAGGCGCTTATATCAACCTTTGATGCCGAAGATATCGGCAAAGGTCTTGACGTCCTTTTCCGAATTCTTGAGCGCTTCGGCAGCGTTGACCGGCAGGACCTTGATGGTGTCGCGGGCCGGGAAGCCCGCAGGAACGGCCATGCCGTTGCGCGCCGGGATGTAGCCGAGCTTCAGGAAGCCTTCCTGGCCCTTCTGGGACAGGACGTAGTCGATGAACTTCTTGGCGGCGTCGGCATGCTTGGTCGAGGACAGGATCGCGGCCGGCTCGGTGACGGCCGATACGCCTTCCTTCGGGAAGACGAACTCGACCGGAGCGCCCTTGGCCTTTTCGCGGATCGGCAGGTAGTCGACAACGAAACCGTAAGCCTTCTCGCCGGTCGCAACCGACTTCAGGATCGCGCCATTGCCGCCGGCGGCAACGGCGCCGTTTGCCTTGAGGTTCTTGTAGTAATCCCAGCCGAGGCCTTCGACACCGGCAAGCGTCTGGGCGTGGATGAGAGCGGCGCCCGAAGCGAGCGGGCTCGGCATGGTGACGAGGCCCTTGGCTTCCGGCTTGGCAAGATCTGCCCAGCTGGTCGGCTTCATGGCGGCCTGGGTATTGTACATGATGCCGGTGGTGATCAGCTTCGTGGAGTAATAGAAGCCGTCGGCGTCATAGAGCGCCTTGTCGTAGTTGGATGCTTCGGCGGACTTGTAGGCCATCAGCTGACCGGCCTGCTTCATGCGCTCGAGCGTCACCACGTCGGCGATCAGTAGCACGTCGGCGACCGGGTTGCCGGCAGCGATCTCGGCATTGAGCTTCGCCATGATCTGCGGCGTTCCGTCACGAACCCACTGGACGTCGAGGCCCGGATTGGCAGCCTTGAAACCGTCGACGGTCGCTTGGGCGTCCTCGTTCGGCTGGCTGGTATAAAGCACGAGGTCGGCAGCGTTGGCCGCGCCGGAGATCATGCCGAAGGCCACGAGGGCAGTGAAGGCGGAAAGCAGTCTGTTCATCTGAAACGTCCCTGTTCGAACTTAAGCTGCGGACGATAAACACTGCCTGCTTGACAGCCATGTGACAGAAGTAAAGCCATGGCATGTTCACGTGCGCAATCGCCGGTCGGTCTTTTAGCAGAGGCATCGCCCAACGTGCGCCGAAATTTACTGTGTGCGGAAAATTACTGTTCCCCGCGCCTGTGTATCCCGTTGCTTTAATTGTTTTCGCATCTGATTTCTGCCATGGGAATCCCCGGGGATATCTGGGGTATACTTACATGAAAAGCCGAGAAAACTGGGGCGCGCGGCTGCGCTATGAGTTCGACAAGAGCATGGCGGGCGGCGCGATCGCGCTGATCGGCTGGCTGGCGCTGATCTCGCTGATCGTCATCATCCTGGCCGGCGCCTTTCTTGCCGTCACGGGCATTGCTCCGGAAAGCGGCGAACCGGTCGGCTTCGTGGAAGGTGCCTGGGAATCGCTGATGCGCACCATGGATGCCGGCACGATGGGCTCCGACATGGGCTGGAGCTTCCGCGGCGTCTCGCTGGTCGTCACGATTGCCGGCATTTTCGTCTTCTCGGCCCTGATCGGCGTCATCAGCTCCGGCCTCGAGGAAAAGCTCGACGAGTTGCGCAAGGGCCGTTCTCTGGTGCTCGAAAAAGAGCATACGATCATCTTCAACTGGTCGCCGTCGGTATTCGACATCATCAACGAGTTGGTCATCGCCAACCAGAGCCGCCGCCATCCGCGTATCGTCATCATGGCGAACAAGGACAAGGTGGAGATGGAAGACGAGATCGCCGCCAAGGTGGTCGATCGCAAGAATTCCAAGATCATCTGCCGCAGCGGCGATCCGACCGATCTCTACGATCTGGCCATCGTCAATCCGCAGACATCCCGCTCGATCATCGTATTGTCCCCGGATGGCACCGACGCCGACAGCCAGGTCATCAAGACCGTGCTCGCCCTCGTCAACGACCCGAACCGCCGTCCGGAAAAATACATGATCGCCGCCGAAATCCGCGACGGCAACAATGCCGATGTGGCACGTATCGTCGGCGGCGGAGAAATGCAGTTGGTGCTCGCCGACGATCTGATCGCCCGCATCGTCGTGCATACCAGCCGTCAGGCCGGCTTGAGCGCCGTCTATTCAGAGCTTTTGGATTTCGACGGCTGCGAAATCTATACGATCGCTCAGCCCGATATCGTCGGCAAATCCTTCGGCAATGCCGTGCTTGCCTATGACAGCAGCACGCTGATCGGCCTGCGTGACAAGGACGGTGCGATCCATCTCAATCCCGATCCGAACCAGGTTATCGTCGCCGGCGATCAGGCCGTCATCATCGCCGAAGACGATGGCGCGATCAAAACCTGGTCCGGCGATATGGGGATCGACAAGACGCTTATCCGTCCGATCTCCAAGCGGCCCAAGACGTCGGAAAAGACGCTGATCCTCGGCTGGAACCGCCGCGGCCCGATCATCGCCACCGAGCTTGCCCGCTATGTCGCGCCTGGATCGCGCCTGACGATCGCCGCCGAGACACCGGAATTTACCGAGGAGGTCGCAGCCCTTCGCCTCGATCCGGCGACCTTGTCGGTGGAGGCCAAGGTGCTCGATACCAGCAGCCGTCCCGCGCTGGACGCGCTGGACATCCCCTCCTACGATCACGTGCTGGTTCTGGGTTATAGCGATCACATGGCGGCACAATCGGCCGACACGCGTACGCTGATCACGCTGCTGCAATTGCGCAAGATCGGTGAAACCGCCGGCAAGCATGTCAGCGTCGTCAGCGAGATGATTGACGTCAGAAACCGCGAACTGGCGGAAGTGACACGCGCCGAGGACTTCGTCGTCAGCAACAAGCTCGTCAGCTTGATGCTTGCCCAGGCCTCCGAGAACGAATCCATGGCGGCCATCTTCGACGAACTGCTCGACGAGGCAGGTTCGGAAATCTACATGCGGCCGATGAGCGACTATGTAGACATTTCCAAGCCGCTCAACTTCTTCACCGTCGGACTGGCCGCGCTGCGGCGCGGCGAAGTGGCGCTCGGCTACCGCCGTCAGCGCGCCGGCGATACCGACCAGCGCAATCTCGGCGGCGTCGTCGTCAATCCCAACCGCTCCGAGGCGATCAGCTACGTGGAAGGTGACATGGTCATCGTTCTCGCTCAGGACTGAGACCGCTCACACCCGCAGACACTAAAAAGCCTGCCGTCGCAAAACGGCAGGCTTTTCTGTTTTCAGGTTCAGGAGACGGATCAGGCTGCGACGGGGATCGCATTGGCGATCAGGCGGCCGAGCCGTTTGATGCCTTCCTCGATCATCACCTCGTTGGCGCAGGAGAAGCTCATGCGCAGCGTATTGGCATTGCTGCCATCGGCAAAGAACGCCTTGCCCGGCACGAAAGCCACCTTCTCCGTCGCGATCGATTTCGCCAGAAGCTCGGCGCCGTCCATGCCCTCCGGCAGCGTCACCCAGACGAACATGCCGCCTTCCGGTTTCGTCCAGCTGGTGTTCTTCGGCATGTATTTGTCCATCGCCGCCAGCATCGCATCGCGGCGCTTGCTGTAGACGGAGCGGATCTTGGCGACCTGCGCATCGAAACCTCGCACCGCGACATGTTCGATGGCGATCTGGTTGATCGTCGAGGAATGCAGGTCAGCCGCCTGTTTCATCAGCACCAGCTTACGGATGACCGGCATGGCGGCAATGACGAAACCAACGCGCAAGCCCGGCGCCAACGTCTTGGAGAAGCTGCCGCTGTAGATGGTGCGGGTTTTCTCGATGTCGCCGCCATTGCGGGCGATGTCGAGCGCCATGATCGGAGCCACCGCTTCGCCGTCGTAACGCAGGTGCTGATACGCGGCATCTTCGAGGATGGCGATATCCAGTTCGGCCGCCAGCGCCAGCAGCTTCTCGCGGCCGGCCAGATCAACCGTCTCGCCGGTCGGGTTGGAGAAGTCCGATGAGAGATAGGCGAACTTGACGTTGCCGCCGGCCTTGGCGGCCGTCTCGCGATAAGCTTCCGGCGTGCGGTTGCCGTTGACCGACAGCTGGTCATAACTCGGCTCATAGGCATTGAAGGCCGAAAGAGCGCCGAGATAGGTCGGCCAGGTGACGAGCGCGGTATCCTTCGGCGACAGGAAGAGCTTGCCCAGATAATCAAGCGCTTGCTGCGAGCCGGAGGTGATGAAGACGTGGTCAGCCGTGCAATCGATGCCGACCTTCGCCACTTCCCCAACGATCCACTCGCGCAGCGGCTTGTAGCCCTCGCTGACCGAATACTGCAGGGCCGCATTCACCTGAGGACCGGAAAAGATATCCGAATAGGCTTCCTTGAAGGCCACGTCCGGAAACAGCGCCGGATCCGGAATGCCGCCGGCAAACGAGATGATGTCGGGCTGATCCAGGAGCTTCAGAAGCTCGCGGATTTCGGAGGCGCGCATGCGGGTAGAGCGCGTCGCGAAGATCTGTTCCCAATTGAGCACGGAATGTTTCCTCTTATTTCAATTTTGTATGGGTGATCTTTACAGAAAGAACGACAGGTCAGCAATACTGACCTATTGGCCTGCGACACATTTTTCGATCACGTTTTGCATCATATCGCTGCGGCGATGCGAAGGAAATCGCTGGACCGCGCGGCTCGAGAGATTGACCAGGAGACTGGGGACCAATCGGCGGCTCTCGCATAAATCGGAAAAAGACTTGAAGAAAGAATTCCGAGTTTCTGAATGCAATTAAGAATTCATATCAAAACCTGGAAACTCACTTAAACAAAAAATTCTTGATGTATGCGAATTATCTGAGAACAAATGAGAATCTTTTCTTATGCAAAAACGGATAATGATTTTTCAGATTTGCAGATTGTAGTTAGAATTTGCCACCACTATCTGATCTGTTGTCGAAGCGAAAGCCGATGATGCGAAACAGTTCTTAAGGCCGAGAGCCGGGGCTGATCGCATAACGGATCAAGCGGTTTAGGAAAGTCTTAGAAAGCTCTCCGCCCGCACTTTTGCAATCGACCTGCGCGGGACGGTGTGACCGGCCAGCGCAGTGAACGCGAACCAGTAGGCGGCAGGAGCCCGTATTAAGATGAGACCCGATTTCAACAAGCCGGAACAGGCAGACGTCCCGCGCCATGCGGCGCCCCGTCTTCGCTTGTCCGCCGATATCGGGACTGACGGGTGCCCAAAATCATCACCGCCTCGGTATGTCGGGCTGGGCTGGCAGCTCTGGCAGCGACGACTGCGGCCCCAATAGCGGGCCTGCCGTCTTCGGCGCGGCGAACGATCAGTATCGCCATCCCTTTCAGCATTTCCATCAGGACATCTGATTGATCCCGATCGGGCCGAGTTTCGGTCCGCCGAGGGAAACCTGTGCCCGGCGTTCGGCGGCAGAGCCGCAAACACCGCGACAGACTGATCACGCCTGGAAAACGGCACACGCATCGGGGGATGCGTGGCCTTCTTCTCAACTCAAAAAATAGGTGAAAATCATGGCTATCCGCAACGGAACAGCTGCATCAGAAACGATCAACGGGGACAACACCGCGGACACTGTCTATGCCGCAGGCGGCAACGACAAGGTCTACGGCAAATTCGGCAGCGATACCCTCAATGGTGATATCGGAAACGACCTGCTCGACGGCGGTTTCCAGGACGATATGATCGACGGTGGAGATGGTAGCGATACGCTCTATGGCCGCTCGGGTGATGACATGTTGACCGGTGGAGCCGGTGCAGACACGCTGTACGGCGAACTCGGCGAAGACAATTTCTCCGACTGGATGTCCACCAACTGGACAGGCGACAAGATCGATGGCGGCATCGGCCGCGACACGGCCACGATCAACCTGATGATGAACACGACAGGCGTCAACTTCACCGCCGCCGACCCGACCAGGAGCACGTCCTTCTTCGGCGCCACGATCACCGGCGTCGAGCAGTTCAACATTACCGGTTCCATGACTGCGGCCGACAACCTGACCGGCGGTCGCTGGAACGATACGTTCAACGGTTTCGGAGGCGATGACCGCCTGAACGGCAACGGCGGCAACGACACTCTCGTCGGCGGCGACGGCAAGGACACCCTGTCCGGCGGACAGGGCAACGACTTCCTGATGGGCGATGCGGGCGACGATCAGTTGATCGGCAGCTACGGCACCGACTTCCTGATGGGCGGCACCGGCAACGACAAGCTCGACGGCGGTAATGGCATCGACATCCTGGATGGCGGTGACGGCAACGATACCCTGCTGGGTGGCAATGGCATTGACATCCTGTCTGGTGGTGCAGGCAACGACACCATCGATGGCGGTGCTGACAACGATATGATCGAAGCCGGCGCAGGCCTCGATAAAGTCATTGCCGGCAGCGGCAACGATACCGTCAGCATGACCATCAACCAGGGCAAGGATACCGTCGATGGCGGTACGGGTACCGACCGTATCGAAATCGAAAACCTGTCCGGCACCTTTACCGCCAAGGCGTCCAACCTCGTCAATACTCTCTCCGACGGCACGACGATCGTCAACATCGAGGAATATACGTTGCACGGCTCGGCCGGAGCCGACAAGTTCACCACACTTGGCGGCACCGATTACCTTTACGGCGAAGGCGGTAACGACACCCTCAAGGCCGGTGCAGGTAACGACTATGTCTATGGTGGTATCGGCAACGATGCGATCTATGGTGAAGACGGCAACGACTATCTCGATGCCGGCAAGGGCAAGGATTTCATTTCGGGCGGTGCAGGTACCGATACCGCGGTGATAGACGCCTCCGATGCGGGCAACACCTCCCTCACCTTCAGCATCACCGGCAACAAGGGCACCCTGTCCAACGGTACGACCGCGACCGACGTCGAGATCTACAAGATCACCACGGCGAGCGGCAACGATATCCTGAAGGCCGGCACGGCCCAGCAGGTCGTCTTCAACACCGGCAAGGGCAATGACCAGCTCTTCGGCGGCAACGGCAGTGACGAGCTCAATGCCGGCGACGGCAATGACAGGATCGACGGTGGCGCCGGCAACGACTCCATCAGCGATACCGGCGGCAACAACACGATCACGGCCGGCGACGGCAATGATACGGTGAGCGTCGACGTGCTGACGGCCTCCACCGGCGGCGACAGGACGACGGTCGACCTCGGCACCGGCAATGACAGGGTCGAGTTCAACGACGGTATCGGCTCGACGGCCGGCATCTTCACCGCCAACGGCGGCACGGGCACCGACCATGCCGTGGTCGACCGCTCCAAGTCGACGGCCAACCTGACCTTCACCCTCGGCACCCATGCCGTCCTGGCAAACGGTAACGTCACCCTCGACAATTTCGAGAGCGTCACCATCAAGGGCGGCTCCGGCAAGGACGTCTTCAAGGGCGGCAATCTCAACGACACGTTCATGGGCAATGCCGGTGACGACGACCTCCAGGGGCTTGGCGGCAACGACCTGCTCTATGGCGGCCTCGGCAAGGACAAGCTGACCGGCGGCGACGGCAATGACAGCATCTGGGCCAATAACGGCACCGACGACAAGGCTGCCGATACGCTCTCCGGCGGTAACGGCAACGACAATCTCTACATCAACAATGGTGATGCGGCGTCCGGCGGAACCGGGACCGACTCGCTCTATCTCGATCTCTCCACCGTCACTACCGGTGTGACGTTCAACTTCAGCACCGGCTTGGTGAAGGTCAACAGCACCACGTCGTTCACGGAAATGGAGCGACTGGACTTCAAGGGCACCACCTCGAACGACACGGTCAAGGGCGGCACGTTGAACGATGTGCTGCGCGGCGGAGCGGGCAATGACGTCCTGGACGGCAATTCCGGTGACGATATCCTCCACGATGGCCGGGGCAACGATACGCTGAAGGGCGGCGACGGCAACGACACGCTGGTTCGGGAAGATTTTACCGGAACCGACAGGTTCGACGGCGGCAGCGGCACCGACACGCTCACCTTCGCCGATGGCGGGGATAGCTCGGTAAAGCTCGACCTGCTCAACAACGCCCTGAACGACGGCATGGCGCTCGGCCTGACCGTCACCTCCGTCGAGAAGGTCATCGGCTCGGACCGGGACGACGAGATTGCCGGCGCCAATGTGGCGGAACAGATCTTCGGCGGTGACGGCGGCGACGACCTCAACGGCCGTGGCGGGGATGACAAGCTGTTCGGTGGCCTCGGCGCCGACAAGCTGACGGGCGGCACCGGCAAGGACACGTTCGTGTTCGACGACTACTCGTCTGCCGGCGACTTCGTCACCGACTTCAAGCGTGGCGAGGACAAGATCGCCATTGATCTTTCCGAGTTCGGTCTTGCGTCGAACTACAAGCTCCTTCTCGTCCAGGGAGCGGATCCGGTCGCCACGACCACCGGCGCGACCTTCTTCTACGAGACGGACACGAACCGCCTCTGGTACGATGCCGACGGCAATGGTGGCGATGAGGAAATGCACCTCGTTGCAACCTTCGACAAGGTCGCGTCGATCAGCACCAGCGACTTCCTGTTCGTCTGATAACGATCCGGTCCCGGCCTTTACGGCCGGGACCGTCCCGAAACGAAGAAGCCGGAGAGGTCACCCTCTCCGGCTTCTTCGCGTAAAATCTTCATAGTTGTCTTTGATAAAATATCGACCCAGGAAAGCACTATTCGTAGAAACAGATAATTGGAATATATTGCGCTCAATGTGTCTCGGACATGCAAACACAGGTTAAAAATGACGTCTAGAGTCCAAAACTTAAATGCCCAATTGTGCAAACATTCTTACAGTGAAGCGGTCATAGCCATCGCCAGACTCGCTTCATATGCAACCTCCCGAAGCCTAAAACACTTGGGCTTTGGCGATTACTTCTGGCTAGCAGAAGAGCTCTGCAAAAAAGATCTTATTCTCTTGTCGATCTCCATTAGGCGCCTTGCAGAGATGACAAAAAGCAGTTCGAATCTCAAGAAGCTAAGACTAAAGGCCGTTTTAACTGACAGCGACAAAAAACGCGAAATTACCCAAGAAAATTGCTGGAATATTGTTGGAAATATAATTCACGGAGTAGAGATAGACGTCTTCAAAGACATTGGTAAATTTGCTGCAAAAGACATATTTGAAGTAATGGAAAATAAAGAGGAAATTGACGCCGCCTTGTCCGTCAAATCGGACACATTTCATCAAAAGACATTTGCGCTGATTGATCTGCTAAGGTGTCTGAACACATATTTGGACGATGCAGACGACATTCTAGCCGAAAACAAGATTTTCGTTGGATCTTTATACGAATAAGGCCGGAGCTTTCGCGCCGGCCTCAAAGAAAATGTAAAGGAAGCTTAGTTGACGGCCTTGTCGACCAGCTTGTTCTTGCCGATCCACGGCATCATGGCGCGCAGCTTGGAGCCGACTTCCTCGATCTGGTGGCTGTCGTTGCTGCGGCGGATGCCCTTGAAGCGGGCCATGCCGGAGCGGTATTCCTGCATCCATTCCGAGGTGAACTTGCCGGTCTGGATGTCCTTCAGGACGCGCTTCATTTCAGCCTTGGTTTCAGCCGTGATGATGCGCGGACCGGTGACGTATTCGCCCCATTCTGCGGTGTTGGAGATCGAGTAGTTCATGTTGGCGATGCCGCCTTCATAGATCAGGTCGACGATCAGCTTCACTTCGTGCAGGCATTCGAAATAGGCCATTTCCGGCGCGTAGCCGGCTTCGGTCAGGGTTTCGAAACCGGCGCGGATCAGCTCGACGAGACCGCCGCACAGAACGACCTGTTCGCCGAAGAGGTCGGTTTCGCACTCTTCGCGGAAGTTGGTTTCGATGATGCCCGAACGGCCGCCGCCGACGCCGCAGGCGTAGGAAAGAGCGAGTTCAAGCGCGTTGCCGGAAGCGTTCTGGTGAACGGCAACGAGGCAGGGAACGCCGCCGCCCTTCTGGTATTCGCCGCGAACCGTGTGGCCCGGGCCCTTCGGCGCGATCATCACGACGTCGACCGATGCCTTCGGCTCGATCAGGCCGAAATGAACGTTAAGGCCGTGTGCGAAGGCGATTGCTGCGCCGTCACGGATGTTGCCGGCGATGTCGGCCTTGTAGATGTCGGCCTGCAGTTCGTCCGGGGTCGCCATCATCATCAGGTCGGCCCACTTGGCGGCTTCGGCAACCGTCATGACCTTGAAGCCGTCGGCTTCGGCCTTCTTGATGGTCGGCGAGCCGGCCTTCAGGCCGATCACGACGTTCTTGGCACCGGAATCCTTGAGGTTCAGCGCATGAGCGCGGCCCTGCGAACCGTAGCCGATAATGGCGACGTTCTTGGCCTTGATGAGGTTGAGATCAGCATCCCGATCGTAATAAACGCGCATCGATTGTTCCTTCCCTATGCGTGGTGTTGTTGGAAATTACCGTCCAGCGGAGACGCGAGGCGCGTCCGCCGATTGCTTCTGCGTGCCGTGCAGGGTCAGGAAGGCATCGACCGCCCTCTCCGCCTGGCGCGCATTGTCCCTGAGGCCCGGTTCACCGAGCAGCATGCGCACATGCAGGTCGGAAACGATCAGGCCGTAAAGCGTATGATAGGCGGCGTCCGCGTTTTCAAAGCGCAGCAGCCCTGCCCGTTTTCCCTGGTCGATCAGCGCCATGGCGCGGCGATCGATCTGCCGGCGGCCATGTTCGAGCAGGAGCTTGCCGAGCTTGCTGCCGCCCGGACCGGATTGCCCGATCGACAGCCGGTTCAGCGCCAGCGAAACATCGCCGGCCAGCACTTCCAGAAGATCGCGGGCAAACAGTTCTAGGTGTTCGCGCAGCAGGTCGGCCGTCAGCCGTTCGCCGGAGCGCTCATGGGTGCGCACCTTGGCCGCCTGATGGGCGATCATCGCCGAGAGAAGCCCCTCGCGATCGCCAAACCACTTGTAGAGGCTCTCCTTCGAGCAGTTGGCGGCGCGCGCCAGGCCGGAGGTCGTCAGCGCCTTTTCCCCGCCTTCCACGAGAAGCCGGAGCGCCTGCTCCAGAACGGCGTTCTGGCGGGGCGTAAACTCGGGCATGTCGTTGGCGTCGGGTCTCACTGTCCTGGCTCTCGTTGGTCAGATTCTTGCGTACCGTACGGTACGGTTCCGTTCGTATAAACGATCCGTCCGCAGCGTCAAGCCTGTTTTCGAGCCATGACCCTGTTGTGGAAAAAGGTTATGCTTGAACCCAGATGATTTGGGGGAATCGAACCATGAAACGCCTGACCGGTCTCGCCGCCGCGCTTGCCCTATGCACCCTTCCGGCCCTCGCGCAGGCCGCCGAAAATCGCTGCGGCTGGATCCAGAACCCGACGCCCGGCAACTGGTGGCTGGTGGATGCGGAAGGCATGTGGCCCATCCGCAGCCAAGGAGCCGAGGACGAGCCGGAAGGCATGGACCTGATCCCGGATATTTCCGAGCGGGACTATGTGCGGACGAACGGCAACTATGGCTATGCCTGCGCCTGCTTACGCGTCGAGACTGACGACGAGCGTATTCTCGAGATCCTGTCGTTCAAGCAGCTGAAGCTGTCGCAATGCAAGAACGACAAGGCGCTCGGCGCGCCTGAGTGATCACTCGGCCGCCACGTCGAGCATTGCGCCGACGTCCCTCAACGGTGACGCGCCGTAAAACCGGCTGTACTCCCGGCTGAACTGCGACGGGCTCTGATAACCCACCCGATGCCCGGCGCTGCCGACATCCAGCCCTTCCAGCAGCATGAGCCGCCGCGCCTCGTGCAGGCGAAGCTTCTTCTGGAACTGCACCGGCGTCATCGCCGTCACTGTCTTGAAATGATGGTGCAGCGAGGATGCGCTCATGCCGACATGCTCGGCAAGATCTTCGATCCTGAGCGTACGATGATAGTTGGCGCGCAGCCAGCAGATCGCCTTGGCAATCCGGTTGCTTCGGCTCTCGGAGGTGGCGATATGGAGAAAGCGCCCGCCATCCGGCCCGCTGAGGACGCGATAAAGAATCTCCTGCTCGATCAGAGGCGCCATGGCCGGGATATCGGCGGGCCGGTCGAGAAGACGAAGAAGCCTTGTCGTCGCGTCGAGCAATTCAGGCGGAGCGACATTGCAGACGATGCCGCGCGAAACGTCGGTATCGGGAAGCGGTCGCGGCAGATCGATCCGCTGCAGCAGGCTCGACAGTCCCTTCATGTCGATCGCCAGGGCAAAACACAGATGCGGCGCATCCGGGCTTGCAACGGTCACCCGTGACGTCACAGGCAATTCCATCGAGGTCAGCAGGTAGTCACCGACCCCGTAGTGAATGACATCGTCGCCGAGTTTCACCACCTTGTTGCCCTGCAGGACGAAGCAGACGCAGGGCCGATAATCCATGTAAAGCGGCGCCGTCGGAACCGAGCGACGGCTGAGCACCAGATTTTCGATGGCCGTGAAGACTTCCCCATCTCCTTCGACATGCCGTGCGGCAATCGAGGCGGCTTCCTGGAATGGATTGAACGGCAAGGTCATGGCGGCTCCGGCAGGATCATGCGATTGTTTTTCCTACGCTGAGATTGGTGCCAATGCCAGCAGGTCAATTTCACTTTTGCAGGATCGTGCAAGAAGATCGCAGGATCGATCTAACGCTCTTGCCTTTCGCCGAAGCATAGTCCGCTCGTCCAATTCCCTCCCACCCAACCAAGTTGAATGGAGCTTTCCATGGCAATTGCCAGAGGCTATGCAGCGACCGACGCGTCGAAACCCCTCACGCCCTTCACCTTCGAACGCCGCGAACCGAACGATGACGACGTCGTCATCGACATCAAGTTCGCCGGCATCTGCCATTCGGACATCCACACCGTCCGCAACGAATGGAAGAATGCCGTCTACCCGATCGTTCCCGGCCACGAGATCGCCGGCGTCGTGAAGGCTGTCGGTTCGAAGGTCACCAAGTTCAAGGTCGGCGACCATGTCGGCGTCGGCTGCTTCGTCGATTCGTGCGTCGGCTGCGCCAGCCGCGACCTCGACAACGAACATTACATGCCGGGTCTGGTTCAGACCTATAACAGCGTCGATGTCGACGGAACGGCCACCCAGGGCGGTTATTCCGACTCGATCGTCGTCAAGGAAGGCTATGTCCTGGCGATCCCGGGCAACCTCCCGCTCGACGCTTCCGCCCCGCTGCTTTGCGCCGGCATCACGCTCTACTCGCCGCTGAAGCACTGGAATGCCGGCCCCGGCAAGAAGGTTGCGATCGTCGGCATGGGCGGCCTCGGCCACATGGGCGTCAAGATCGGCGCCGCCATGGGTGCCGATATCACCGTGCTTTCCCAGACGCTTTCCAAGAAGGAAGACGGCCTGAAGCTCGGCGCCAAGGACTATTACGCTACCAGCGATGCCTCGACCTTCGAAAAGCTCGCCGGCACGTTCGACCTGATCATCTGCACGGTCAGCGCCGAAATCGACTGGAACGCCTATCTTGGCCTCTTGAAGGTCAACGGCTCGATGGTCGTCGTCGGCGCCCCGGAAAATGCGATCCCGGTCCACGCTTTCGCGCTCATCCCGGGCCGCAAGAGTCTCTCCGGCTCGATGATCGGCTCGATCAAGGAAACCCAGGAAATGCTGGATTTCTGCGGCAAGCACGACATCGTCTCGGAGATCGAGACGATCAATATCCAGGACGTCAATGAAGCCTACGAACGCGTTCTGAAGAGCGACGTCCGTTACCGATTCGTCATCGACATCGCCTCGCTGGCCGCCTGATCGGCCGGACACGAAAACGGAGCGGCCTTAAGGGGCCGCTCCGACCAATTCTTTGTAGATGCTTTTTACGGCTGCCGAATCGGCGGTATCGACAAGACGCAAGCCGTGCTCCTTAGCCGCCGCAAAGATTTCGGAATTGTCGCGGAGAGAACGCGCGATAAACTTGTCCATGACGACACGAACCGCCTCATCCGCTTGATCATACCGAGCCTCGGCCCGCATTCTCGAATGCAGGAAATCCGTTTCGGTATAAAGGCAGATTCCGGCTACGGAATCCGAAAGCAGAGGCGCGATAAGTTCCGGTCTTAGCGCCGAGCCCTCCAGCACGAACGGCTTACCCGCCTCGATCTCTTCATCGATCAATCGCCGAATGCCCGGCCACATATTCTCGTGGTGCACCCGCAGGAACCAGTAGATCGTTTCCGGTGTGAGACGCTCATAAAACTCGGCGACCTGAGGCCTTACCACCGGCCAGGGTCGGCCCGGATGCCGCGCGAGACCATCCGTCGAGATCATCCGCCAGCCAAGAGCTTCCGAAAGCCGCGTGGCCAATGTCGTCTTGCCGACATGCGAACTGCCGGCAATCAGGATGACCGACAGGCCGGCACTTCCCGTCATGTCGGGATCAACCAAGATCGCTGTCGTCGAACTTCACCCGTGCTGCCTTGACCGAAGCGTGGTTCTCCCCCGCCCACAACAGCACTTTCGACAGCGGCTCGAACAGCGAGCGGCCAAGCTCCGTCATGCGGTATTCGACGCTCGGCGGCTTGGTCGGGAAAACCTCGCGTTCGATATAACCGTCCCGCTGCAGGTCGCGCAGCGTCTGGGTCAGCATGCGCTGGGAAATATCCGGCACCAGCCGGCGGAGTTCGCCGAAGCGATAAGGCTTGTGCGCCAGCGCCTCCAGAAGCAGCGTCGACCACTTGCCCGCGATCCGGTCGAGCACGTCGCGAACGGGGCAATTGCCCATGTCCCAGGTCTGCGTGTCGCATTCCTGGCCGGCAAGCATACGCTTTTCCATCAGATGGATGACCATGGGGTGGTTCCCTCGAAGTAACGATCTCCCTCAAAACTGCCTCCTTTACAACGGCAAGTCAATTCCTATTCTAGTGCTAGTCTCTTTTTGATACCAACAATCAGGCCGACACTTTGGGTGACGGTTCATCAAGGAAGGATACGACCATGACCAAACTTCTCGTCACCGGCGCTGCAGGCCAGCTCGGCCGCGCCGTGCTGCACCATCTGCTCGAAACCGAAAAGGTTGCTCCGGCGGACCTGATCGCCGCAAGCCGCGACACCGCCAAGCTTGCGGACTTGGCCGCCAAGGGTGTCGAAACCCGTGCCGCCGACTTCGGCGACGAGGAAGGTCTGGTCAAGGCTTTCACGGGCGTCGACCGCGTCCTGATCATCTCCACCGATGACCTCGCCACCCCGGGCAATCGCCTGAAGCAGCACAGGACCGCCGTTGCCGCCGCCCAGAAGGCCGGCGTCAAGCACATCGTCTATACGTCCATGCCGAACCCGGACAAGTCGCTCGTCACCTTCGCGCCCGACCATCTCGGCACCGAAGAGGCGATCAAGGCGAGCGGTATCGGCTACACGATCCTGCGCAATTCCTGGTACCACGACAATTACATGATGAGCATGCCGCACAATCTGCAGGTCGGTAAGTGGTTCACGGCGATGGGCGCCGGCAAGATCACCAATATTTCCCGCGACGACTGCGCCCGCGCCGCCGCCGCCGCGCTCGCCAATCCGCCGGCCGGCAGCCAGGTCCTGACGCTCACCGGCTCCGAATCGCTGACTGCCGAAGAGATCGCCGCCCGCGCCTCCAAGGCCACCGGCAAGCCGCTCGACGTCGTGCATGTCACCGACGAACAGTTGGCCCAAGGCCTCACCGGCGCCGGCCTGCCGGACTTCGTCGTCAAGATGCTGGTCTCCGCCGATGCCAATATCCGCGCCGGCAATTTCGATCTCATCACCGGCGATTTCGAAACCCTGACAGGCCGCAAACAGCAATCGCTTGCCGCTTATTTCGATCACCAGAAGGCAGCCCTCGCCGGCTGAAGATTAGAGAGGATTGCAAATCTCCAAAATCTACGATAATTAGACTGAGTTGCTAATTTCCGTCTGATTTGGAGAAAAAATGCGCAAGATCGGCTTGATTGGTGGGATGAGTTTCGAAAGCACTGCAGTGTATTATCGCCTCATCAACGAGATGGTCCGCAACCGGCTCGGCGGGCTCGCGTCCGCCGACATTCTTCTCCACTCGGTGAACTTCGTCGAGGTTGTCGACATGCAGAAGGCCGGCCGCTGGGATCTGGCGGCCGCCCACCTTGCCAAGAGCGCCGAAGGCCTGAAAAACGCCGGCGCCGAATGCGTGTTGATCTGCACCAACACCATGCATCTCGTCGCGCCGGAAGTGCAGGCCGCGGTCGATATCCCGCTCATCCATATCATCGACGAAACGGCTGAAGCCCTGAAGGCGAAGGGTCTGAAGCGCCCTCTCCTGCTCGCCACCCGCTACACGATGGAACACGGCTTTTATGCCAATCGGATGAAAGCCCAGGGTATCGAGGTCATGGTGCCGGATGCGGACGACCGCACCGACATGCACAACATCATCTTCAGCGAACTCTGCGCCGGCACCGTTCTGGAAGCCTCCTGCACCCGCGTGATGGCGATGATCGAAAAGGCCAAGGCCGCCGGCGCCGACAGCATCATCCTCGGCTGCACCGAAATCTGCCTCCTGCTCGATCCGGACAAGCTCTGCCTGCCGGGCATCGATTCCACAACGGTCCATGCGCAGGCCGCAGTGGATTTCGCCTTTGCCACGGCCACCGACAAGGTCGCCGCCTAATTTTATTGACTCAGTCAAATAAATATTGGACAGAGTCTCCGTAGAGGAGATTCTGCCATGTCTGTTGTGCCCGACACAATCGAGACCATCCGCGCCTTCAACCGGTTCTACACGAACAAGATCGGCGTGCTGGCCAAGGACTATCTTGCGACGCCCTATACGCTTACCGAAGGCCGCATCCTTTACGAGATGGGTGCCCGGCAGCGCGTTTCCGCGACCGAACTCAACCGCGACCTCGGCCTTGATCCCGCCTATCTCAGCCGCCTCCTGAAGAAATTCCGTGAGGCAGGCTTTATCGACAGCGAGCCGGACCCGGCCGACAAGCGCAGCCAGATTCTTTCTGTCACCACCAAGGGACAGGAGATCTTCGAAACCCTCGGCGACCGCTCCCGCCACCAGATCGCCGACGATCTCCAGGGTGTTGACGAGATTGGTCAAGCAAAACTGATCGGCGCGATGCAGACCATCCGCTCCGTACTCGACCCAGCTTCCGCAGCACCGCCTTCCCCCGTTATCCTGCGCCCCCATCGCATCGGCGACATGGGCTGGCTGATCGAAGCGCAAGCGACGGCTTACGCTCGCGAATACCAGCTGAACGAAAAGTTCGAAGGCCTGATCGCCGAAGTCGCCGGCAAGTTCATCGCCAATTTCAATCCGGAACGCGAACGCAGCTGGATCGCGGAACATGGCGGCAGGCGCGTCGGTTCGGTTCTGGTCGCAGACGGCGGCGACAATGTCGCCAAGCTCCGCCTGCTCTATCTCGATCCACAGGCGCGCGGCATGGGGCTTGGCCGCACCCTGGTCGACGAATGCATCCGCTTCTCGGCGGACACCGGTTACAGAAAACTTTCGCTCTGGACCAACGACATGCTGCATGCCGCCATCCGCATCTATCAGAAGGCTGGCTTCAAGCTTGTCTCCGAAGAGAGACATCGCATGTTCGGTCCCGAATGCGTCGGCCAGACCTGGGATCTCGACCTAGACGAATACCGCAGCCGCGCGACGTCTTCCGCCGCTTGACCATCCCGGTCAGGTCTTGTCCCGGATCGTTTCGCGCTGGGTGATCAGCCGGGCGCTGTGCTGGCCGGAAAGATAGATCCACAGCCAGCTCCAGGCGACCGCCAGGCGCGAGCGCGTGCCGATCAGGAAGTAGATATGGGCAAGCCCCCATATCCACCAGGCCAGCCCGCCCTTCAGCTTGAACCTGCCGAAATCGATCACCGCTGCCCGCCGGCCGATGGTGGCGAGACTGCCTTGGTGCCGATACTTGAACGGTCCCGGCACGGATTGTCCTTCAAGCCGCGCCCTGATGACCTTGGCGACGTAACCGCCCTGCTGCTTCGCGGCCGGCGCGATGCCCGGCACCGGCGAACCATCCGCCTGTTTCAATGAAGCGGTGTCGCCGATCACGAATACATTCGGGTCGCCTTCAATCGAGAGGTCCGGGCTGACGATGGCGCGACCCGCGCGGTCGGCCCCGGCTCCCACCCATTGCGCCGCCGGCGAAGCCTTGACGCCTGCCGCCCAGATCACCGTTCCGCAGGGAACGAACGTATCGCCGATCGTCACGCCATCCGACGTGATCGCGGTCACCGCGTGACCGAGCCGGACATCGACCCCGAGTTTCTCCAGCGCGGTCTGCGCATAAGCGGACAGTTCTTGCGTAAACGTCGCCAGCACCCGCGGTCCGGCCTCGATCAGCATCACCTTGGTCTGCCGCGTGTCGATGCTGCGGAACTCTTCCGGCAGGACCTGCTTTGCAAGTTCTGCGATCATTCCCGCCATTTCCACCCCGGTCGGCCCGGCGCCGATGATCGCGAAAGTCAGCAGTTTTTCGCGCTCCACAGTATTGTCCGCCAGTTCGGCACGCTCGAAGGCAAGCAGCATGCGGCGGCGAATCGTTGTCGCGTCTTCCAGCGTCTTGAGACCCGGTGCGGCATCCGCCCATTCGTCATGGCCGAAATAGGCATGCGTCGCACCCGTCGCCAGCACCAGCGTGTCGTAAGCCACCGGCGCGCCGGATTTCAGCAGCACGGTTTTCGCCTGTCGGTCGACGCCAATCACCTCGTCCAGCAGCGTGGCGACGTCCTTGCGCTCGCGGTAGAGATGGCGGATCGGCCAGGCGATCTCGGAGGTCGCCAGCGCCGTCGTCGCGACCTGATAGAGAAGCGGTTGAAAGAGGTGGTGATTGCGCCGGTCGATCAGCGTGATCTTCGCCGACGCGCCCTTCAGGTCATGCACCAGTTGCAAGCCGCCGAAACCTCCGCCGACGACCACGACCCTATGTTCTGTTTCTGCCATGACAACGCTTTCTGCCTAACCGATTGAGCCGAAAAACCGCGCCACCGCGTGCCCGATCCGACCTTGCGTCAGACCTTCTGGCCGCATGCGCGACAGAAGCGGCGCACCGTTTCCGCCATGCCGTATTCCAGCGCATCGGCCGTCAGCCCATGGCCGATCGAGACTTCCGCCAGCCGGGGAATACGCTTCACCAGCGCCGGCAGATTGGCGACCGTCAGATCGTGACCGGCATTGACGTCGAGCCCTTCAACAAGCGCCGCATCCGCCGTTTTCCCAAGTCTTTCAAGGATTTCCGCGCCAAGCTCCGGATTGTCGAAGCAGCCGCCGTAAGGCCCTGTATATAGCTCGATACGATCGGCGCCGGTCGCCTTGGCAAGCTTTACCGCTTCCACGTCGCCATCACCATCGGCAAACAGCGAAACGCGCATACCACCCTTTTTCAACCGCGCCACGATCGGCTTCAGCCATTCGCTCGTCGCGCGGAAATCGAACCCGTGGTCGGATGTCGCCTGGCTCGGATCGTCCGGCACCAATGTCACCTGTTCCGGCTCGGTCTGTTCGCAAAGCGCCAGGAATTCCTCGCTCGGATAACCTTCGATATTGAACTCGGCCTTCGGAAACTCATCGTCGATCAGCGCCCGCAGCACCGGCAGATCGGTGAAGCGAATATGCCGCTGGTCCGGCCGCGGATGCACCGTCAGGCCAGATGCGCCGGCCTGCAGCGCGAGACGCCCCAGCGCCTCGACGCTCGGCCAGGGCAGGTCGCGGCGGTTGCGCAGCATGGCGATGGCATTGACGTTGACGGAGAGCGTGGTCGGCATGGCGGGCCCCTTTATGCGATACGGTCGCCATGCTTTTAGGACAACGCCCGCACAAAGGCCATCCATGATGAAAAATTGCACTTATAGATAGTTTTTGTGGGCAAGAATCCACGGGGCAACCGGGGCTATGAATTTTTAAAATTTTACGTAACGTATAGCTAACAGAATTCGCCAGACGAGCCAAAGGCGGCGGAATATAGGTTTGAATGGCGAATTCTGTTAGCCAATCACATATCGGGTCCGCATCTTCAGTACCGACGGCAATCCGCAGATCAATCGCAGCACTACAACCTGTGGATGATAAATTGTTGACGCCTTTCACAGGAAGGGGACTCGGTGCGAAGTGACATAATGACAGCGATGAACGAAAGCGGCCCCATGGCGGGCAATGCCGGGTACTTCAGTCATCTGCCTCAGGTTTCCCTACCATTCGAAATGCCCAGCCAACCGCTGGCGATCGCCGAGATGGCGGACCTGTTCGGGGTCACCCACCGGACACTGCATTTCTACGAGGAAAAGCACCTGATCGCCGCATCGCGCTCCGGCGGCATGCGGGTCTATGATGCGGAACAGATCCTGCGCATGGCGGTCATCAATGCCTGCCGCGAGATCGGCATTCCGGTCGTAATCATTCAGGAACTGATGGAAGAGCTGACGGGTGCCAATTCTCAAGAAGAGGCCGATGCGATTTTCCATTCCATGCTGTCCCGCCGCAAGCGCGAACTGACGGCCGACATCTCCCATATCCACCGGCAGATGCTTCAGATTGAAACCCTGCTGACAGCGGAAGATGACGGCACGCTGGAAATTGCAAAACCGGCGGTGATCATTCTCAACGATGTGGAAAAGCGGTGCCTCGCGCTGATGGCGGAAGGTTATTCCGCCCCGCGCATCGCCCGATCTCTCGACCTGCCCTTCGAAACCCTGCGCGCCATGGAAGACGGCATCATCCGCAAATTCCAGGCCACCAACCGTTTCCAGGCCGTCGCCAAGGCGGTGTTGCTCGGCATGGTGCCGAATTGACGGCCTTATCCGGCTCATAACAATGCCGGACGCAAAACCCTGGTCCGCTTTTATCGCACGATCGTCAACGTCTCTGCCGCACGGGTGATGGCGGTATAGAGCCAGCGCTCCCGCGTATCGCGAAACGCCCAGCTTTCATCGAACAGCACGACATTGTTCCACTGCGAACCCTGCGCCTTGTGGACAGTCAGCGCATACCCGTAATCGAACTCGTCATAACGCTTGCGCATCGTCCAGGGAATTTCCTCCTCGGTCTCGAAGGCCTGCTTCAAAAGCTTGATCTTCGCCGCACCGCGATCCATGTCGTCGTCTTCCGGCTTGATCATCAGGTTGATGCCGGGCTTGACCGTCTCGCGCGACGAACTCATCACCTGCCAGAGCGAACCGTTCAGCAGGCCCTTGACCTGATCGTTGCGCAGGCAGACCAGCTTATCGCCGGATTGCGGATAATCGGCCGTAAACCCCTTCAGCTCGCGAAGCCGCTGATTGTAGCGCTTGCGGGTCTTATTAGTGCCGACCAGAACCTGGTCCGCCTCCAGCACCAGCGGCTGGGTCACCTCGTTGCGGGAGATCACCTTGGCGGTGCCGTAGTCGCCATACATCAGCTCCTTGCCTTCCCGCACATCCATGGCCAGCCTGATGATCGGGTTGTCGCGTGCCTGCCGGTGAATGTCGGTCAGCAGATAATCCGGCTCCTGCTCGGTGAAGAAACCGCCGCCGGAAACCGGCGGCAGCTGGCCGGGGTCTCCGAGCACCAGGATCGGCGTGCCGAAACTCATCAGGTCCTTGCCGAGCGCCTCGTCCACCATCGAGCATTCGTCGATGATGATCAGCGGTGCTTTCGCAACCGGGCTCTGCCGGTTGATGGAAAACATCGGCGCAATCGAAGTCTTGCCCGCCTCGTCCTCGACGGCCTCTTCGCCGCGCGGCCGGTAGATCAGCGAATGGATAGTCTTGGCATTGCGCGCCCCCTTGGAGCGCAGCACCTGTGCCGCCTTGCCGGTAAAGGCCGCGAACAGAACCTCGCCGTCGACATTTTCGGCGAAATGTTTCGCAAGCGTCGTCTTGCCGGTGCCGGCATAACCAAACAGCCGGAAAACCTGGCTGCGGCCTTCCTTCAGCCACTGCGAAACGGCCTTCAGGGCCTCGTCCTGTTGCGGTGCAAATTGCATGGCCGCGACTTGGCAGGATTCGAGTGGGAGAAGCAACTGAAAAAGAACGAAAGATGAATCGAAGCCGGGGAGCAGTGTCTG
This sequence comes from Neorhizobium populisoli, assembly GCF_019430945.1. Taxonomy (GTDB): domain Bacteria; phylum Pseudomonadota; class Alphaproteobacteria; order Rhizobiales; family Rhizobiaceae; genus Neorhizobium; species Neorhizobium populisoli. The sequence continues at coordinate 28,295 of NZ_JAHYCB010000005.1, forward strand.
CATCACCCCGCATGAATTGCACGCAGTGAGATATGGCCGCTTGCCAATTCACTATACGCTCGCCATCCGCGCCGCCTATGTTGTGGTCATGAAAATTCTGATTCTCGGCGCGACGGGCTTTATCGGTTCCGCGATCCTGCAAAGGCTTGCATCGGACGGTCATGAGATCACCGGACTCGGCCGCGCTCCGGAAAAGGCGCGCCTGAAATGGCCCGTTGCGCGCTGGATCAAGGCAGATCTGGCAAGATTGACGGCCACGGACTGGCAGCCACTGGTCGATAAGCACGATGTCATCCTCAATTGTGCAGGCGCATTGCAGGATGGATTATCCGACGATCTTGTCGCCACCCAGCAAGAGGCAATGCTGACCTTATATGCTGCGGCAAAATCGCTCGGTGGCAGGCTGGTCGTCCAGATTTCGGCCCGAACCGATGGGGCGGCCGGCTCGCAGGCCTTTCTGCGCACCAAACGCCAGGCCGACGATGCGCTTGTCGCAAGTGGCCTGCCATTCGTCATCCTGCGTCCGGCACTAGTGATCGGCCGCAACGCCCATGGCGGCACTGCATTGCTCCGATCGCTGGCGAGTTTTCCTTTCGTATTGCCGCTCGTTCATGCCGAAAGCCCGGTGGCGACAGTCTCGATGAACGACGTTGCCGAGGCGGTATCGCGGGCCGTAAACGGGTCCATTCTGCCGCGTAGCGACCTCGATCTCGCGGCTGAAGAAACTCCTTCGCTTGCGGAACTCGTGCGACTTCACCGCGCCTGGCTGGGCCTTGCCCCGGCACCTGTCGTCACCTTGCCGGCGGCGCTGGCAAAGCCGGTCACCTGGGGAGCCGATCTCGCGGGAAAGCTCGGCTGGCGTTCGCCGCTCCGCTCGACGGCAATAGCAGTGATGTCCGAGGGTGTGTTGGGGAAAAGGCGCGGGCCCGAAGGATTTGAGCCGGCCGGTGCCGCGGCAACGCTTACCGAATGTCCAAGCGGTGTTCAGGACCTGTGGTTTGCACGGCTTTACCTGCTGAAGCCGGTGATGATCCTGACGCTCTCGCTCTTCTGGTTATTGTCCGGACTGGTGCCGCTCGTCGACCCCGGCGCCGCGGCTGCGCATTTTTCTGCCTTCCTGCCGGCCTCGGCAGCGATGGCCGTGACGCTCGCAACATGCCTTGTCGACATCCTGCTTGGGATTACCGTCATTGTCCGGCCGATGGCGCGGAGAGCGCTTCTCGGCATGATGGCCGTCAGTGTCATCTATCTTGCAGGAGGAACACTTTTCGAGGGGCAACTCTGGCTCGATCCTCTTGGGCCGCTCGTCAAGGTCTTGCCTTCGCTGGTGCTGACCCTCATCGCACTCGCCACGCTGGACGAACGCTGATGGATACGGAAAATCTCCTGCGCCTTCTCCATGTTATCGGAGCTGCCGTGCTCCTGGGAACCGGTGCCGGCATCGCTTTTTTCATGGTAATCGCCCGCCGCACCGAAGATCCGAAACTCATCGCCCATACGGCCAATACCGTCGTGCTGGCCGATACGGTCTTCACCGCCACCGCCGTGGTGCTGCAGCCGGTCACCGGTTATCTCCTGGCAAGGACAATCGGCTGGTCATTGACGGATGGCTGGATCGCGCTGTCGCTTGCTCTCTATGTGGTGACAGGACTTTTCTGGCTTCCGGTGGTCTGGATTCAAATTCGCTTGCGCAATATCGCCCGCCTGGCCGACAGCAGCGGATCACCGCTGCCGCCGGAATGGTACAGGCTCTATCGCATCTGGTTTGCCTGCGGCTTTCCCGCCTTCTTCGCGGTTATCTGTATTTTCTGGCTCATGCTGACGAAGCCGGATATTCCGTTGTTCGAGCTCACTGTCTTGTCTCGATAAGCTTTGCGAGCTGCTCGATCACCGTACCCCAACCATCAAAGAAGCCCAGCTCGTCATGCATCTTACGATCATCCGGGCTCTTGTGCATGACATGCGCCAGATATTCCGTGCCCTCCGGATGATCGCTGAAGGTGACGACCGCCGTCATGAACGGCTGTGCCGCCGGGCGCCAGCCGCCGGTTAGCGCGTTGGTGAAGACGATCCGGCTGCCTTCATCAACGGCGAGAAAACAGGCGCTGAGATGCGGACCGAATTCGCCGCCATTCTCGCTCATCCGCGTTTCGAACGCACCGCCCGGCCGCATGTCCATCGCCGCGACCCTGCAGAGCGCCGGCGCGGGGATCCACCATTGCTCGAAACTCGCTTTATCCGCCCAGGCATGCCAGATGGCCGCCCGCGGCGCGCGGATGATCCGCGAAATGCTGAGATCGAGGTCCGGATTGAAATTCTGGATCATTTGTCCTTCTCCTTTTTTTCCTGATCGCGAAGGAATTCCTCCCGCGCCAGAACGAGCGATTCCAACCGGTCCGTGCGCGCCTGCCAGACGGCCCGCTGTTCGGAAAGCCAGCCTTCGACCATCGAAAACCGTGCCCGTTCGAGTGAACAGGTCCTCACCCGGCCTTCCTTCGCTGTGCGGATCAAACCGCTCTCTTCGAGAAAGCGGATGTGCTTCATGAATGACGGCAGCGCCATAGCGAACGGCGCCGCCAGATCGCTGATGCTGGCCGGCCCTGAACCGAGCCGCCCGAGGACCGCCCGCCGGGTCGGATCGGCCAGCGCCTGAAACACGCCGTCGAGATCTTCCGAATAGTTTTCCATAAGGCTAAGTATCAAGATTATAAACTTAGCTCAATGGCTAACTGATGAAATTTTCAATTTTTCCCAAATCCACGGAATAAATCCGTCCCTGCCGGTGTCTTGGCATTGTCGGCTGAGGGAAAGCCGCCATAACCAGGGAGACGATCCATGAAGAAGCTTATTCTCGTATCGGTCGCATTCGCCGCGATGACCGGCGTGGCCTTTGCCGCCGGCCCGTTCAAGACCGTCAAAACCGCCAAGGGCGACGTGCTTGCCGGCGAAAAGAACATGACCCTCTACACGTTCAAGAACGACAAGCCGGGCACCTCTAACTGCTACGACAAATGCGCCACCAACTGGCCGCCGGTCATGGCCGCTTCCGATGCGAAGGCAGAAGGTGCATACTCGCTCGTCACCCGCAAGGACGGGGCAAAGCAGTGGGCGAAGGACGGCATGCCGCTCTATTACTGGGTCAAGGACACCAAGGAAGGCGACATCACCGGCGACGGCGTAAACGGTGTTTGGGATCTTGCAAAACCCTGATCAGCCAGGCGTGAGCCAAACGGATATGAAAGCGCGGGAGACACAGGCTCCCGCGCCCCTCTCCTTCGAGGCGCAGATCCTTGCCCTTCTGCCTCAGCTCCGGCGCTATTCGCGCAGCCTGACGCGATCGGACGTCGAGGGTGAAGACCTTTTGCAGGATTGCGTCGAGAAGGCGCTTGTCAGCCGCAGCCAGTGGCGCGGCGCGAATTTCAAATCCTGGGCCTACAGGATCATGACAAATCTTCATTTGAACGCGCGCCGCTCGGTCGCGCGCCGCCCTTCCGTCGGCATCGAGGAGGCGGAGAACGTCGCGATGAGCGCGGTCTCCGACGATCCGCTGGAAAAGAGCCGTCTCGTCAAGGCGCTCGAAACCTTGCCGAAGGAGGCGCGTGCCGTCTTGATGCTGGTGGTCGTGGAGGGCCACAGCTATCAGGAGGTTGCCGACATGCTCGACGTGCCGATCGGCACCGTCATGTCGCGGCTTTCACGGGCTCGCCAGGCCTTGCGAGAAAAAATGCGGGAGGAGAACGTCATTCCAATGCGGAGACCCCGATGACCGAAGCCCGCTCTATCTCCGAGGCTGACCTGCACGCCTATGCCGACGGCTTCCTCGATGACGCCGATCGCGCCCGCGTGGAACGTTTTCTCGCCGAAAATCCGGACGCAGCAGAACTGGTCGCTGATTGGCAGGCCCAAAACGACGAATTGCGCGCAGCCTTCGCGGCCCACGAAAAATCGAAGCCGACCGATATCCAGCTGATTTCCGGCGCTCATCATCGCACCGCTGCCCGTCCGCCGCGCCGCGCAGCACTTGCCGCAGCAGCCATGGCCATCTTTGCACTCGGCGCCATCGGCGGCCATTACGGCCCGCTTCTTTTCAAGCGCCCGGATATCCAGCTCGCCTATACCGAAATCCTGCCGCGCGAAGCCCGCAACGCCTTCCTCGTCTACGCCAGCGAAGTCCGCCATCCGGTGGAAGTCTTCGCCAACGAGGAAGCCCATCTCGCCACCTGGCTCGGCAAACGCCTGTCGATCGCCAATCTCAAGGTCCCGAACCTTCAGACAATGGGATTCAAGCTCGTCGGCGGCCGCCTGCTGCCCGTCGCCGGCAAGCCGGGCGCCATGTTCATGTACGAGGACCAGGCCGGCCAGCGCGTCACCGTCATGGTTGGCCGCAACAAGGAAAACCGCACGACGAGTTTCCGATTCGCTTCAGCCAGCAATGTGGAGACGTTTTACTGGATCGATGGCGAGCTGGGATATGCCGTAACCGGCGAGATTTCGCGCGACTTGCTGCAGAAGATCGCCGAGGAATGTTATCGGCAATTTCCTTCATGATGACCTGTCACTCAGGTTATCATGAAGGGGTCAGATTTATTTTACGACGAGGTTTACCGGCTTCGAGGAGCTTTGGTTCGAATTTGACACGATAACCGGCAGTGAAGCAGCCTTGGCCAGATCGGCAGCGTCAAGCGTGACTGTCAGCTTTACGTTGGTTTTGCTGGCAATCTTGCGCTCGTTACCGCCCACCTTCACGGTCGGGTTGGAATCGAAATTCTTGCCGTTGATCACGATCTCCAGATTCCCGTCGCCGATGTTTTTTTCCGCCGGATCGATCTTGTCGATCACCGGTTGCGATGCGGTCGCCGCCGGCTTCTCCTGCGGGGTCAGAAATGTATTGAATGCATCCCCAAGTTTGCCAACAGCCTGTCTCGAGAACATACCGCCCAGCATCGCAATGGCTACGAACCCGGCGGGATTGGCATTTTGCGGGGAGCCGTTATTTGGCAACGATATCGAAAACAGTCCCGTCTGAAGAATCACAAAAAGAAGCGCGCCCAGTCCCATCCCGACCACGGGGCTCATCAGATACCACCAATTCCAACTTGCTGCATATCTGTTGGTGCCGCGAAAAGCGGCATAGTTGCGAGCAGAGGCAATCAAACTGCCGAACGCCCCGGCAACCATCGCCAGGACCAGAAATCTTACCTGAGCATTGCCATTGCCAAGTCCGGTCGTGACTTCGGTGAGATTGTCTTTTATCGGCACCGGCCAAGCCAGAACCAGCAACAGCGCCGCGATAAGAGAAAAAACGAAGAGAGCAACTCCTATCCAGTAGTCATCACTCGCTTTGGTTACTTCAAGTGTATCTTCAGACATGGCCATCCCCAGCTTTGCCACCATGAATAATCGCACGTATCCGATGCAATCAAAAGAAGAATCTTGAAGGACCAAGTAAAATTCAAAACCTGAAATATAGCCGATAATAGCTCTAGATCCGAACCTCGCGATGCGAACGGACATCCCAGGCATGTTATCGCAGGGGGTCATTCCCCAGTTCGATCGGCATCCCGTGCGGCGTCGCCTCAGCCGCTCTCTGCCAAGCGCTCTGCAGCGCGAGGATCACACCCGCATCCGCAATGCCCTTTGCCACCAGCAGGCCCGACAGCGCCGCCACCCAGCAGTCGAAATAATCGCTGCCGTCTTCCGCCCGACCCGGCCGGTGAACTTCGATCGATAGCGCTTCTGCCCATTCGCTCCAGCTGAAAAGGCCGTTCTCGTGCAGATGCACGGTCATCGCAAAAGCTTCCGCCGCCCAAGGCTCCGGAAACACGGGGTCACCCTCCGGTGACTTCGGCAGGCCGGGCGATTGCGCGAGCCGAGACGGCACTTCACACACGCTCAAGATAGCTCTCCCAGGCATCGATCGAGACCGTCAGCGTCGGATCGGCACCCTCGCCCCAGATTTCACCGGCGTCGAACACGACCGTATAGACCCATTGCGGGTTCTCGCCTTTGCCATGCGCATTGTCGTCCGGAAAGACGTACGAGCCCTGCACCGCTTCGACCACACCCGTCTTGGCGCGGGCATATCGCGGCAGCCTCGTATGGGTCTCGGGATTGAAATTGCGCGTCCTCACCCTGTCGCCTGGCTGAAACAGCGGCTTGGCTTCGACCGACCGATCACATGGACCGCCACGCGCAAGCACACCCGGCACCATATCCGCTTTCAGAATACGCTTCGGTACCGCCGGTTCGATCTGCTTGACGCCGGCGTCAACCTCCGCCCGGGTGGCAAAGCCGTGACGCTCCAGCAGGACTTCCAGCGCCCGCGTCCAGATCTCGTAATAGCTCGCGGCCAGATAATCCGCCGGCGGCACGTTTTCACGGGCATGCCGGCTTTCGTCGATCGTCCAGGCGCCGAAGGCACCACAAGACAGTGTGATGCCGAGCGCCCGCTTTTCCCATTCCGCATGGAAATAAGGCTCGTCCTTTTCGGGCGCGACCGAGCCGAACCCCATCTGCCCACCGAGATCGTGCGGCCCGTTCATGATGCGGCTCCCGCAATCGCCGATCCGATCATCGCGTCACGGCTGACCAGCCCGGCAAGCTCTTCCTCAGCCAATCCTTCGGTGCCTTCCGGCCTCTCGGGGATGACGAGGTAACGAAGCTCGGCCGTCGAATCCCAGACGCGGATTTTCTTCTCCTCCGGCAGCGTCACGCCGAATTCCGCCAGCACGCCGCGCGGATCGATCACTGCCCGCGACCGATAGGCCGGCGCCTTGTACCAGACCGGCGGCAGGCCGAGCACGGACCATGGGTAACAGGAGCACAGGGTGCAGACGACGAGGTTGTGGGTCTCCGGCGTATTGAACAGGGCGCGCATATGCTCGCCTTGCCGGCCGGTATATCCGAGGCTGGCAATCGCCGCCGTCGCATCCCGCTTCAGCCAGTCGGCGAAATCCGGATCAGTCCAGGCCTTTGCCACCACATGGGCGCCATTGCGCGGGCCGATCTTCGTCTCGTAGGCCTCGACGATCGCGTCGATCGCGCCAGGATCGATCAGGCCCTTCTCGCTCAGCACGGTTTCCAGCGCCCGCACCCGTGCCTGCATGTCGCTATAGCGGTTGTCATGGTGATGATCATGGCCATGATGATCGTGGTGGTGATGGTCGTGATCGTCGTGCATGGCATTTCCTCAAGAGCGTGCCGGCGGCAGGCTTTTGCCGATGTCACCTTCCAGCAGATGCTGGAACGGCCTCGGCTCGAGCTTGCCCGGAGCGGCATAAGGGTTCGAAAAGGCGAAGATAAAGAAAAGAATGACGCCGGAATAGGCCCCGAACAGCGACATCAGCGCAAGATGCGCCCGCGTCGGCCGATAGACGTAGAAAGCGGCAGCCACCAAAGCTAGACCGATCAGGGCAGGTCCCCAGAAAAGGCCCGCGAACCGGCTGACGCTCGTCTCCTCGCGAAGCTGGCGAAACCGCGCCACCGCTGTGATCCTGTCCCTCATGCGTTGGCTGAGAAAACGTTCCCGATCCGTCGTCGGCTGAAGGTTGAGAAGCCGGTCATAGACATCTTCCCACATCTGCCAGGCCTTCGGTGAAAGCCCTGCGTGATTGCCGAGCAACCGCCATTCCTCGTCGACGACAATTGTCAGGTATGTCGCCAGCCCCTGCTGTACCGGCAGGATGATTTCCCCGCCATAACGCCGGGCATCGTTGTAGACGTCCGATATGGCGATCGACTCGTCTGTCAGCACCGAGCGCACACCCTTGTAGTCATCGAGTTCCTGCGCATACACCAGACCGAGGATAAGGCCGTGGAGCGTGGCGATGCGCACCGCGACATTGGCCGCCACGTCATGGGTTCGATCACCCTCGCCACCAGGCTGCAGCAACTGGCGGGCAATGAAATAGCTGACCAGCACCAGCGCAATCGATGCCGATACGAAGAACAGACCGACCAGACCGGAATAGGCGAAATCAGGCAATCCAAAATCGGCCAATACGGGCCCCTCCGGAACCACGCGCCTGAAGACGCTCAGCGCAACATTGGCCAGAGGCTCGCGACAAGCAAGAGCGCCATTGTGATGTTAAACCACTTCAGCCGCACCGGCACCGAAAGCCATTCGCGCAAGGCCGAGCCGAAACCGGCCCAGGTGGAAACGCTCGGCACGTTGACCAGCGCGAAAGCCAATCCGACCATCAGCACCGTGAAGAGGTAATAGTCCGGATTGGTGTAGGTCGCCATCGCCGTCACCGCCATCACCCAGGCCTTCGGGTTGACCCATTGGAAAGCTGCTGCCGAGAGGAATGTCATCGGCTGCGCGCCGGTCTTGCCGTCGGAAAGGCTGCGCGACGTGCCGATCTTCCAGGCGATCCATACGAGATAGGCACCGCCGGCGAATTTCAGGATCGTGTAGACCAATGGCACCGTATGAAGCAGCGCGCCAAGCCCGAAACCGACGGCGAGCAGCAGCGTGAAGAAACCGACGCCGATGCCAAGCATATGCGGAATGGTGCGGGTAAAGCCGAAATTCACGCCCGATGCGAAGAGCATCATGTTGTTCGGCCCCGGCGTGATCGAGGTCGTGAAGGCAAACAGGATGAGAGCCAGAAATGTTTCCAGCGGCATGAAATCTCCCAGAATGCCAAATTGTCCCATATGCCGTCTCTTATGGCGGACGGCCTGTGTCTCCGTGATAGGATCGTTGTGGATGATCTTCAAGCGGAACTTGGAACCTGCGGCAAAAGCCATATCTGTTTACGACATGTCCGCTCCCATGCCACGCGCGAGGTCAATATGCCCGAAATCCCAACCGTCATGCTGCCCTCCGGCATTTCCGTTCCGGCCCTCGGCCTCGGCACCTGGAACATGGGCGAGGATGCCCGCAAGGCGGCGATTGAAATCGAGAGCCTGAAGCGTGGCCTCGATCTCGGCATGACGCTGATCGACACGGCGGAAATGTATGGCGAAGGCGGCGCCGAAAAAGTCACCGGCCAGGCGATCGCCGGCCGCCGCGACGAGGTGTTTCTCGTCAGCAAGGTCTATCCCTGGAATGCCTACCGCAAGGGCGTCATCGAAGCCTGCGAGCGCAGCCTTGGCCGGCTAAAGACCGATCGCCTCGACCTCTACCTTCTCCACTGGCGTGGTGAGCATCCATTGGCGGAAACCGTCGCCGGCTTCGAAGAACTGCGAAAGGCCGGCAAGATCGGCGCCTGGGGCGTCTCGAACTTCGACCTCGACGACATGGAAGAGCTGATGCGGGTGCCGGATGGAGAAAACTGCGCCGCCAACCAGGTCCTCTACAATCTCTCCCGCCGCGGCATCGAATACGATCTCCTGCCCTGGTGCCAGGAGCAAAACATCCCCATCATGGCCTATTCGCCGATCGAACAGGGCCGTATCCTGCGAAATGGCGAACTGATCCGCATCGCCAAGGCTTATCAGGCGACGCCAGCGCAGGTCGCCCTTGCCTTCCTGCTGGAACGCGACGGCGTCATCGCCATCCCGAAATCTGCCAGCCCGGACCGCACCGCGGAAAATGCAGCGGCAGTCGAACTCGACCTGAGCGACGAGGACCTGTCCGCCCTCGATATCGCCTTCCCGCCGCCGGAGCGTAAGCGTTCACTGGAAATGCTTTAGTCGATATCGAGTGCGTGTCGCTCGGCGGCCAGCGTCTCGATCGCCTTGAACACATCGATCTCCTGCCAGTCCGTCGTATCGCGATAAGACGGGTAGAGCGAGAAAGCCGCGGCGACGAGTTGATCGCAGCTTGGCCGAGCCTGGCGGCGCGTCAACATCGCTTTCGAAGCCACGCCAAGCCGGTCTTCGGTGAGTCCCCAGCCGGAATAGAAGGGCGCTCCGTAGCAGCGCACCGGAATGCCGCGCAGCATAGCATCGAGGCCGAACTGGCTGGATACCGTCCAGACCTCGTCGATGACCGACAGAACGGAATCGACGGAGACGGCATCCGACATCAGGATGACGCCTGGCGTCTGCGCCGCTCTTTCGGTGAGGTATCCCTTGCGAAAGCCGGCCATGACATCCGGATGGGTGCGCACCACACATTGCGCGCCGCTCGCCACCGCATCCTCGAGCATCCGCGAAAAGCTTTCCTCGGAACCGCCGGACATCGGTACGGACACATCGCCGAACACCTGGTCGATCAACAGGACGCGCCGGCGTGTCGTCGGTTCAAGTTTTGGCTCGCGATGCGGCAGGTTGTTGTATTTGGACAGCTTTTCGCGCACCAGCGCGTCACGGATATCGGCACCAAGTGCGACTATATCCATCTTGGCCGAGGCCGCGATCAAGCGCTCCAGTCGCGTTTCCCGCGAAGCATTCACCGGCATGCCGAGATCGTCAGCCTGAATGGAAATCGGCAAGGTATTTTCCTTGCCGAGCCCCACCGAACGAAGAAACCCATCCTCCAGAAACCAGGAACGCACCCCCCGCAACGTTGCGATCATCCGCGCAGTTTTGGCGGGAATGCGCCCGCCCCACAGGATGATACCCCGAATGCCTGGCGAAAACGTAGTCTCTAGTTTTTCGATACCAAAATGGTGGCACAGCCAGGGCTGGGACTGACGGACATAGAATGTGGCGCCCAGACGAGCGCCACGGGGCGGAAACCAGTCCTTCTGCAACACCGGCTCCCCTCTAAAGTCCTACATGCCCTGCGGGCCGCGGTTCATCGCGGCAATACCGGTGCGGCAGACTTCAATCAAGCCGAGCGGCTTCATGATCGCCACGAACTGGTCGATCTTGGAGGACTTGCCGGTGATTTCCAGGATGAAATGCTCGACCGTCGCATCGACGACCTTGGCGTGGAAGGCGTCGGCCAGACGCAGCGTCTCGGCGCGGCGGTCGCCGGTACCGACGACCTTTACTAGGGCGACCTCACGTTCGATCGGGCGTTCCTGGCCGAGATCCTTGGCACGAACCGAAAGATCGACGACACGATGCACCGGCACGATGCGCTCCAGCTGCGCCTTGATCTGCTCCAGCACGGTCGGCGTGCCGCGGGTGACGATCGTGATGCGGGATAGGTGAGCTTCGTGTTCCGTTTCCGAGACCGTCAGGCTTTCGATATTGTAGCCGCGGCCGGAGAACAGGCCGATGACGCGGGCGAGAACGCCCGGTTCATTGGCGACGAGAACCGAAAGCGTATGGCTTTCTGCCTTGGCCGTTTCCGGAGCGATGAAATAGGCCGAGCCGGTCGGCTGCTGATGCGCATTCATGGGTTTGGGTCCGTTTCCTCAGAATTCTGTTTAAAAGGAGCAGCCCGTCTCAGACGAGCTGACGGCCCTTCGCGTCGATGGCATTGGCAACCGCTTCGTCGGTCGCTTCGTCCGGCAGCAGCATCTCGTTATGCGCCTTGCCCGACGGGATCATCGGGAAGCAGTTGGCGAGGTTGGCGACACGGCAATCGAAGATGACCGGGCGCTTCACCGCGATCATTTCCTCGATCTTGCCATCCAGCTCCTTCGGATCGTCGCAATACAGGCCGACCGCGCCATAGGCTTCCGCCAGCTTGACGAAGTCAGGCATGGCTTCCGTATAGGAATTCGACAGGCGGTTGCCGTGCAGCAGCTGCTGCCACTGGCGGACCATGCCCATATACTGGTTGTTGAGGATGAAGATCTTGACCGGCAGGTTATGCTGGATGGCGCAGGACATTTCCTGGATGCACATCTGGATCGAAGCATCGCCCGCAACGTCGATAACGAGGGCGTCCGGATGCGCCACCTGCACGCCGATCGCCGCCGGGAAGCCGTAACCCATCGTGCCGAGGCCACCCGACGTCATCCAGCGGTTCGGCTCTTCGAAATCGAGGAACTGCGCGGCCCACATCTGGTGCTGGCCGACTTCGGTGGTGATGTAGGTATTGTGGCCCTTGGTCAACTCGTGCAGACGCTGCAGCGCGTATTGCGGCATGATGACGTCGTTGGAGTTCTTGTAGGAGAACGACTTGCGGGCGCGCCAGCGGGCGATGTTCTGCCACCATTCCTCGGTCTGTGTCTTGGCGGGCTTTGCCGGCAGCGCACGCCACAGGCGAACCATGTCGGACAGGACCTTGGCGACATCGCCGACGATCGGGATATCGACATGCACGTTCTTGTTGATCGACGACGGATCGATATCGATATGGACCTTGCGGGAGTTCGGCGAAAACGCATTGAGGCGGCCGGTAATACGGTCGTCGAAACGGGCGCCGACGCAGATCATCACGTCGCAATCATGCATCGCTATATTGGCTTCGTAGGAACCGTGCATGCCCAGCATGCCGAGCCAGTTCTTGCCGGATGCCGGATAGGCGCCGAGGCCCATCAGCGTCGAGGTGATCGGGAAGTCGGTCAGTTCCACCAGTTCGCGCAGCAGCCGCGAGGCTTCCGGACCGGAATTGATGACGCCGCCGCCGGTATAGAGGATCGGCCTGCGGGCAGACGCCATCAGCTCGACAGCCGCCTGGATGGCATTGATATCGCCCTGCACTTTCGGCTGGTAGCTGACATTGGCAACGGTTTCCGGCTTCGGCGTATAGGTGCCGGTGGCGAACTGGATGTCCTTCGGAACGTCGACGACGACCGGACCCGGACGGCCGGTCTGGGCGATACGGAACGCTTCGTGGATGATGCCGGCCAGCTCGTTGACGTCCTTCACCAGCCAGTTGTGCTTGGTGCAGGGCCGGGTAATGCCGACCGTGTCGCATTCCTGGAACGCGTCGGAGCCGATCAGCGACGTCGGAACCTGACCGGAAATGCAGACGAGCGGAACCGAATCCATCAGCGCGTCCTGCAGCGGGGTGACGGCATTCGTCGCGCCCGGGCCGGACGTTACCAGCATGACGCCGACCTTGCCGGTCGAGCGGGCATAACCTTCGGCCGCATGGCCGGCACCCTGCTCATGGCGCACGAGAATGTGCTGGATATCTTCCTGTTGGAAGATCTCGTCATAGATCGGCAGAACCGCGCCGCCGGGATACCCGAAGATATGCTCGACGCCGTTATCCTTCAGTGCCTTGAGGACGATCTCTGCGCCAGTCATTCGATTGCTGTCTGGCTGTTGGTTGCTGCTGTCCGTCATAGTTCTGGTCCATTCGCTGCTGGATTTTTGACCGGCGGCTCCTCCGAGCCGGTTTGAAGGCATAAAAAAAGGCCCCTTGAGGAGCCTGTCTTTCCGCGCATGGGTGGCTGTCGCCGGACGGTTACACCGTCCTGCCCATGCGCGTTCCCACCACAATAAGAGCGATCGAAATTTTCATGGGTCGGAGTGTTAGCCAGATAAATGTCATTCGTCAACGCGCCCTGCCCCAAAAAACGTCATCCCTCTGATTTTGCTGCATTCAGGCAGCCTGATAAAGGCGTCCCTCCTACACCAGTTGTTAAGCCCCGGTGCATATAGTCTCATCATTTGGTGGGTAGCGACCCGACGGATGAGCCCTATGACCCGATCCGCCACCCCGATGACAGGGGCCTGATGTTTGTTGAATAATGATCTCCACCGTTCAGTGTCCGCCGGAGAGCAGGACCGTCGCGACCTTTACAAGCCGGGAAACCGCAACCTTGGCCGCGTCATCGCCTGCAATGGTTCGCATGCGACGATTTCGGCCGTCGCGGAAAATGGAGAAACCGATCTCACGGAACTCTGGTCCGTCGGCCGCTTGATCTCGATCACCGTCGATGAAAACCGTGTGGTAGCGCTGGCTTACGCCATGAAGACGGGTGAAAAAGGCTGGGACGAAGGCCAGGACACCACGTTTCATATCGAAGTCGAACTGCTCGGCGAAGTCCGCAAGGGCCAGGATGGCCGTGACGAATTCTCCCGCGGCATCTCGCGTTATCCCTATCTCGGCGCTATCGCCCACCGCATCCGCGCCGCCGATCTGCTGCGCATCTACGATACCGGCAAGAGCGATACCTGCGTGGTCGGCAAGCTCACCCAGGACGAAACGATCGATGCGACGATCCATATTCCGTCGATGCTCTCCAAACATTTCGCCATCGTCGGCTCGACCGGCGTCGGCAAATCGACGGCCGTCTCGCTGCTGCTGCACAAGGCTATCGAATCGGATCCGAAACTTCGCGTCCTGATTCTCGATCCGCACAACGAATTTGCCGCCGCCTTTCCGGACCACGCGGTCGTCATCGACACGGATACGCTCGACCTGCCCTTTTGGCTGATGCGGCTCGAAGAATTTTCGGAAGTCGTGTTCCGCGGCCGTCCTGCGGTGGCCGAAGAACTAGACATCCTGCGCGATGTGATCCCGGAAGCCAAACGCGCCTTCCGCGGCAGCGACTCTTCGCTGATGCGCCGCGCGACGGAAAAGAGTTCGATCACCGCCGATACGCCGGTGCCCTATCGCATGGCCGATCTTCTGGCGCTGATCGACGAGCGCATCGGCCGCCTGGAAGGCCGCAGCGACAAACCGTTCCTGCGCTCCTTGAAGATGCGCATCATGTCGGCGATCAACGACCCGCGCTATCATTTCATGTTCTCCAACAACACGATCAACGACACGATCATGGAGACGATCGCCTATATCTTCCGCATTCCGGGCGGCGACCGGCCGATCTCGACCTTCCAGCTCGCCGGCATCCCATCCGAGGTGGTCAACTCGGTCGCCTCGATCCTCTGCCGCATGGCTTTCGAACTGGCGCTCTGGAGCAATGGCGGCATCCATATGCTGGTCGTCTGCGAAGAGGCGCACCGTTATGTGCCCGCCGACCGCGATCTCGGTTTCTTCCCGACCCGCCAGGCGATCTCGCGTATCGCCAAGGAAGGCCGCAAATACGGCGTCTCGCTCGGCGTCATCACCCAGCGCCCCGGCGAACTCGACCAGACGATTCTCTCGCAGTGCTCGACGCTGTTCGCCATGCGTCTTTCCAACGACCGCGACCAGGAAATCATCAAGTCGGCCATTCCGAACTCGTCGATCTCCACCACGAGTTTCCTCTCCTCGATCGGCAATGGTGAGGCGATCGCCTTCGGCGAAGCGATTGCAGTGCCGATGCGCATGAAATTCGCCCGCGTCGAAAAACGCTATCTCCCGATGGCCAATGGCGTGGTCGACAAGGGAACCGAGGAAACACCCGATACGGTCGATCTGCGCACCATAGTGGCCCGCATGCGCGCCGTCAGCGGCCCGGATATCTCCGCCTTCCAGCAAAGCTACGGCACCGCGAATCCGGCCTTTGTCGAAAACGCACCCGAAGCCGAGGAGATGGATGACGACTTCCCTCCGGCAAACGATGCGGAAATGGAACGCTGGAGCCAGGAGCTGCGCACCACCGGCCATGTCTCCTTGAGCTCGGCCGCGACGCCGCCGCTGGCTCAGACCCAGCCGTCCTACGCGCAACCTGCACCGGCCCGGCCGACCCAGCCGGAGCCCTATCGCCCCGATATGCTGCCCCGCACCTCGGCTCCCGAACCGGCAGCGGCACCCCGCCCGGATCGTTTCGCCGATCTTCGCCGCGAACGCTCCATCGACAATCCGCCGCCGACGTTCCAGCGCCCCGCGCCGCCTGCAGACAATGCGCCGCGGCCCAATCCGCTGCTGCGCCGCGAAGGATCGCTGCGTGAAAGCCTGCTCAAGAAGCCGCTCAGCAGCCTTTACGACAAGGATTGAGTGTCATTGCGCTTTCTTGACTGATGCGGCGATAACCCCAAGATGTCGCTCGATCATGACGAGCAAAGCAATCGTGCCGCACACAAGTGCCGCAACGATCAATCCCACGACCCCACCCAAAATGGCCCCCGCCAAGGATGACCCGCCTTGCGCAGAAACCATTTCGGTTCCTGAAAAGGTCGCCAGCGCGATAATGATGATTGCAACGACCGCGTTGATCGAAGCCAAGGTTTTCGCCAGAAAATTATTCATGGAGACTCCCCAACCACCGGATACAGCCCTGAGAGCGATATGCGATTCGCAGGCTTAAATCCCTGATTGTGGGCCTTGAAGCGCCAGGGGCTAGATGCGCTCCCAGCTCTCATCCATCTGATTGCGGAACCAGGTCATCTGCCGCTTGGCATATTGCCGCGTCAGCGCAGAGCCGCGTTCGATGACGTCTTCACGGCTCATGCGGCCTTCGCGCATCTCGGCGATCTGCACGACGCCGATCGCCTTCATGACCGGCACATCGGGAGAGGGGTTAAGCGCCATAAGCGCCCTCACCTCGTCGATCGCGCCGCTCTCCAGCATCTTCTCGAACCGGCTGTCGATCCGCTGATGCAGCACTTTGCGATCCGGCAGCACGACCAGCTTTCTCGCCCGCTGCGGATCGATCACCATCGGCCCCTGCCGGCCTTGAAACTCGGCGATCGAGCGCCCCGTCTCTTCAAGCACTTCCAGCGCCCGGACGATGCGCTGCCCATCCTTGGGCTCGAGGCTCGCGGCCACGGCGCCATCCCGACGGGCAAGTTCCGCATGAAGCGTTTCGGCGCCCTCCTCCTTAAGACGCAGCCGTACACTGCAACGAATGTCCTGCGAGATTTCCGGCATGTCTGAAAGCCCGCCGGTCAGCGCCTTGAAATAAAGCCCCGTGCCGCCGACAAAGACCGGCAGACGCCCCTCGGCCCTCAGCCGGCCAAGCACGTCATGCACGTCGCGAAGCCATTCGCCGGTCGAATAGGCGCGCGTTGCCGGCACATGGCCGTAGAGCAGGTGCGGCACGCCTTCCATCTCGTCTTCGGCCGGCCGCGCGGTCAGCACCCGCAACGTGTCATAAACCTGCATGCTGTCGGCATTGATCACCACGCCGTTGGCTTCCCGCGCCAGACGCACGGCAAGCGCCGACTTGCCGCTGGCCGTCGGCCCGGTTATCAGGATCGCATCGATAGTTTCCACAAGGTCGGTCTTCATATGGCTTTCGTTGCCACGCTCATTGCCCATCCGTCAAACCCTGTTCTCAACACAAAGCTTGGCGAACAATCGGCCGAGGCGGTGAAGGCCTCCGGCCTCTACTGGCTGGCGGACGGCATTGCATGCGATCTGGCGCTGCGCGACGGTGCGGATCCGCTCGCGGCGGAAGCGACCCTGCGCTCTTTGATCGCCGGCGCCCCGGTCGATGTCGTGGTCCAGGAGGTCGAAAACCGCCGCAAGAAATTCCTGATCGCCGACATGGATTCGACCATGATCGGTCAGGAATGCATCGACGAACTCGCCGATGTCGTCGGCCTGAAGGACAAAGTCTCGGCGATCACCGCCCGCGCCATGAACGGCGAGATCGCCTTCGAACCCGCCTTGCGAGAACGCGTTGCCCTCTTGAAGGGCCTGCCGATCACCGTCGTCGACGACGTCATCGCCCAGCGCATCACGCTCACTTCCGGCGGCCCGGAACTGATCGCCACGATGAAGGCCAAAGGCTTCTACAGCGCCCTCGTCTCCGGCGGTTTCACGGTCTTTACGAGCCGCATTGCTGCAACCCTGGGCTTTGACGAAAACCGCGCCAACATCCTGATCGAAAAAGACGGCATTCTGACCGGCGAAGTGGCCGAACCGATCCTCGGCAAGCAGGCCAAGGTGGACGCTCTGGAAGAGATCGCCGCAAGGCTCGGCATCGCGCCCGCCGATACGATTGCCGTAGGTGACGGCGCCAACGATCTCGGCATGCTCGGCATCGCCGGTTCCGGCGTCGCCCTGCACGCCAAGCCGACGGTTGCCGCCGAGGCCAAGATCCGCATCGATCACGGGGATCTGACGGCGTTGCTGTATATCCAGGGGTATCGGAAAACAGATTTTGTGGCGGCTTGAGTGAGGCCATTGCAGATTACAAATCTGTATGTACAATTGAGGCGCCATCCGTGCAATTCGAATGGGACGACGAGAAAGCCAGACTGAACAAGGCAAAGCACGGCGTCTCTTTTGAATTTGCCCGCAACATTTGGAATGACCCGCTGCATATGGTCATCCCCGACACCGTCCACGATGGAGAACAACGCTGGTTGGCCATAGGTTCAGTCAGTACATATCCGTTCTTGTGGCCGCCCATGCCTATCGCGGCAAGGACGGCAGTGAGATCATTCGGATCATCAGCGCCCGGCGGGCAACGCCCCATGAGAGAAAGCGTTATGAGCAGGAAAATTCTTAGCGAAGCGGACCGTCTGGAGCTTGCGGAATTGGAAGCGCGAGCCGATCAGCCTATCGACACCAGCGATATTCCCGAGATTACCGAAGAGCAGTGGCGGCTTGCTCAGCGCGGCAACCTCTATAGACCGATCAAGAAGTCGGTAACGATACGCTTGGATGCCGACGTAGTGGAATGGTTCAAGACGCATGCCTCCGCCGGCTACCAGACGGAAATCAACAGTGTCCTTCGACGCCACGTGACTCGGCAAGACAAGAAATCTGCCTGATATCGAGCGGCCCAAATGACCGAGCCAGCCATCATCCTCGAAACCGAACGCCTGCGCCTTCGCACCTGGCTGGACGGCGACCGTAATCTCTTTCGCGAGATCAATGCGGATCAGAAGGTGATGGAGTTCTTTCCCTTTCGCCGTTCTTATGCGGAGGCCGATGCGCTGATGGCGAAGGTGAACGAAAACATCACCGATACGGGTCTCGGCTTCTATTGCATGGAACTCAAGGCGACACAGGAACCCATGGGCTTCTGCGGCCTATCCTATGCCAATATGCCGGACATCTTCCCGCCCGAGGTTGTGGAGATCGGCTGGCGCCTCGCCACCCGTTTCTGGGGCAATGGCTATGTGACGGAGGCCGCCCATGCGCTGCTCGACTTCGCCTTCGATGAAAGGCAGCTTGAGGCCGTTGTGTCCTTCGCGGTGGCGGAGAATCATCGTTCGACCGCAGTCATGAAGCGGCTTGGCCTTCACCGCATCGCGGACATGGATTTCGACCATCCCCGGGTGCCGGACACCCATCCGCACTTGAAGCCACATGTGGTCTACGCGGTGACGCGGGATGAATGGCTGGCGCAGCAGCAGGCCGCTTTCAGCTGAAACGCAAATCGCCCGCAAGCCTTTGGCTTACGGGCGATCCGGATCTCTCTAAATCGACCCGGACTATTCCAGCGGCAGCGCGATGAAGCGCAAGTTGCCGGAGGCGTCCGACACCATGACATGCGCATTGCGACGTCCTTCGGACTTCAGCATGTTGATGCGCTTGGAAACGTCGGCCGGGTTCTCAACGAAATCCTGAGCCACTTCGACGATCACTTCACCGACCTTCAAGCCCTTCTGGGCTGCCGGCGAGTTCGGTTCGATCGCCGTCACCACCACGCCTTCGACGCTCTCTACGATGCTGAAGCTCTTACGGCGGGCTTCGTCGAGCGGCGCCAGCGTCATGCCGAACAGGGTGGACGGCTCCTGAGCGTTCTGGCCCTTCTGGTCTGCCGGCGGCTTGGCCTGGGGCATGGGCTGGTTATTGCCCTGCTGTCCCTGCGGCGGCTGGGCCGGCTTGTCCTTGTCGTCATCCTCGGCTTCCGCCGCCGTGTCTTCCAGACGGCCGAGCGTGACCTGGACGGTCTGCTGCTTGCTGTCGCGCAGCACGACGACATCCACCGCCTTGCCGACCGGGCTTTCGGCGACGATACGCGGCAGGTCGCGCATTTCGTTGACCGGCTGGCCGTCGAACGTGAGGATCACGTCCCCGGACTTGATCTCGCCACTCTTGATCGGCCCGCCGCTGACGACGCCGGACACCAGCGCACCGCGCGGTTTGTCGAGGCCGAGGCTTGCCGCAACATCCTCAGTCACCGGCTGGATGCGCACGCCGAGCCAGCCGCGGCGGGTCTCGCCGAACTCGATCAGCTGGTGGACGATGTTTTCCGCAAGCTCCGTCGGCACCGCGAAACCGATGCCGATCGAACCGCCCGATGGCGAGATGATCGCGGTGTTGATGCCGATGACCTCGCCGCGCATGTTGAACAGCGGGCCGCCGGAATTGCCCTTGTTGATCGCCGCATCCGTCTGGATGAAGTTGTCATAGGGGCCGGCATTGATGTTGCGGCCGCGGGCCGAGATGATGCCCAGCGTCACCGAACCGCCGAGGCCGAACGGGTTGCCGATCGCCATCACCCAGTCGCCGATGCGCATCTGGCGCGAATTGCCAAACCGCACGGCTTTCAGCGGCGCCTTCGGCTCCACCTTCAGGACCGACAAGTCCGTCTTGGTATCGGTGCCGACCAGCTTCGCCTTCAGCTTGCTGCCGTTCGGGAAGATTACCTCGATATCGTCGGCGCCTTCGATGACGTGGTTGTTGGTGACCACATAACCGGCCGGATCGATGACGAAGCCCGAACCGAGCGACGAAACCTTCTGGTTGGAATTCTGGTTGCCCTGGCCGTCGAAGAAATCCTCGAAGAATTCCTGGAAGGGCGAACCTTCCTGGATCTGCGGCTGCGGGCCGGCGCCGGTATCCTTGACGCTCTGCGAGGTCGAAATGTTGACGACCGCATCGAGCAAGCCTTCCGCCAGATCGGCGATCGAGGCCGGGCCGGCAGCCATCATCGCCGGGCTGCGCGGCGGCGGATTGAGCGTCGGAGACGGGGTCGGCGGTGCGGGCAACATGGCGCCCGGAGCCGGGGGAGCGGCCGGATTGGCATTCTGGGTGGGTGCTGGCGGAGCCGGCGGCGCCGGGGTCTGGGCGAAGGCCTGCCCCGATCCAACCCAAGGACCGCCGAATGGGCCACCCAATATCGCTAGGGCGGCCGTCAGCGTGACGGTGCGCTTGAAGGTCGATCGAACCGAATGGGCCATCTGGCATCCTCGCTATTGGGCTTCCACATCGCCGCGCAGAGCAGGGCTCGCGCGCGGCGTGTCATAGGACCCTTTGAATCGGGCGGAGTTTCGGCAAAGCATAAGGCGGAATGAGGTCGGGGGAAATTACCTTTTCGTGAGGAATTATCCGCCTGCCCGCATACCCTGTGGAAGGTTTTGAACGAAAGAGGGCGGCTCGCGCCGCCCTCGCCTGTCCGGGTCAGTTATTGGCCGGCGCAGTCGGCTGGGCCGGTGAGGCCGGAACCGAACCTGGAGCTGCCGAGCCCGGAACTGTCGAACGGGGAGCTGCCGGCGGAACCGGTGCCAGCGGCGTGCCGCCCGACGAGTTGAAGAACCGGAAGAACTCCGAATCCGGCGACAGCACCATGGTGGTGTTCGCATCGGCCATTGAGGCGACATAGGCGCGCATCGAGCGATAGAACTCGAAGAAGGCCGGGTCGCGCTGGAAGGCTTCGCCGAAGATCTTGTTGCGTTCCGCGTCGCCCTGACCGCGCATGATTTCCGAATCGCGCTGCGCTTCCGACTGCAGTTCGACGACCTGACGGTCGGCGATGGCGCGGCGGCGCTGGCCCTGTTCGTTACCACGGGCGCGGATCAGTTCGGCTTCCGCAAGACGCTCGGCCTTCATGCGCTGGAAGGTCTGCTGCGAGACTTCCTGCGTCAGATCGGTGCGGCGGATGCGGACGTCGCGGATCGACAGACCGAGGGTCTCGGCTGCAGTGTTGAGGTCGGCACGGACCTCCTGCATCATCGCGACACGCTCGTTCGACAGAGCCGCATCGAAGTTCCGCAGACCGTAGACGCGGCGAAGCGCTGCGTCGAGACGGGTGCTGAGACGCGATTCGGCGGATGCGCGATCGCCCGAAACCGTTTCGCGGAAGATGCGCGGATCGTTGATCGAATAGACCACGAAAGCGTCGACCTCATAAAAGGCGCCGCCGCGAACCTGGACGCGGATATTGTCGAGATCGAAGCGGAGCGCACGATCTTCGACATACTGGACGCGGTCGGCGTCCATGAAGGCGAAGGGCAGCTTGAAATAGATGCCCGGTTCGCGTTTGACGTCCTGGATCTGACCGAAACGGACGACGATCGCCTGTTCGCGTTCGTTGACCACGAAGACCGACGAATAGACCAGGAAGAAGATGACGGCGAGGCCGACAAGGAAGACCGGAAGACGAGTGGAGTTCATCGGTTGGCTCCCTGCTGGGTCGGCTGCGGCCGGACCATCTCGTTCAACGGCAGATAGGGAACCACGCCGTCCTTGCTGTCGATAATCACCTTGTGCGAGTTCTTCAGCACCGCTTCCATCGTTTCCAGGAAGATACGACGGCGCGTCACTTCGGGCGCATTGGCATATTCGTTGTAGATCGACACGAAGCGCTGCGCTTCACCGGTTGCCTCGTTGACGACACGATCCTTGTAGGCGGATGCCTCTTCGCGGATCTGAGCCGACTGACCACGCGCCTGACCAAGACGCTGGTTGGCGTACTGGTTGGCTTCTTCGACGAAGCGGTCCTCGTCCTGCTCGGCGCGCTGCACTTCTTCGAATGCGTCGGCGACTTCGCGCGGCGGGGCCGCATCTTCCACCGGCACGGCGTTGATCGATATGCCGGAACCGTAGGTGTCCATCGTGCCCTGAATGATATTGCGCACCTCGGTCGAGATGCCTTCGCGGTTATCGCGGAAGATATCCTGCGCCGGACGACGGCCGACCACTTCGCGCATGGCGCTTTCGGCAACCTGCTGCAGGGTCGCGGCCGGGCTTTCAAGATTGAAAAGATAGGCCTTCGGATCGGTGATGGTGAACAGAACCGAGAACTGCACGTTGACGATGTTCTGGTCGCCCGTCAGCATCCAGCCGGCATTCGACGAGGAATTGCGCGTCGCGCCGATATTCTGCTGCTGTTCGGTGACCTTGACGATCTCTACGGATTCCAGCGGCCAGAAATGGAAATGCAGGCCCGGCATGGAAATTTCGGCCTTCGGACGGCCGAAGCGCAGTTCGACGCCACGCTCGTCCGGCTGGACGGTATAGACCGACTGGAACGCCAGGAACGCGAGGACGACCAGAAGCACGATGACGAATGCACCACCGTTGAACCCGCCGGGCAAAACGCCGCGCAGCCGGTCCTGACTTCTCCTTATGATGTCCTCGAGATCGGGCGGGCCGCCGTTATTGCCGCCACCCCCGCCGCCGCGTGGGCGGTTCGGTCCCTGTCCCCAGGGTCCTTGATTATTACCGCCACCACCGCCGCCGCCCCAAGGGCCGCCGCCGCCACCATTCTGATTGCTCCAGGGCATCAAAACCTCTTTGTTCGTACCACTCCCATGCCGCGACTATGCCGTGTGACGGATGTCGCGCCATGCCGTTATAGGTATGCGGCGACCTGCTTTCAACGCAGGCTTGATAACTTCCAGGTCAACGCTCACGAAATGTTTCAGTTTGCCGCAGTCGGACGCGCGCTTCGGCGCATGTAAGTGGCGAAACGGGTGGCATAACTGTCTTTTTCGCCGGCCGGCACGGCAACCTCTTCGAACTTGTCGAACAAGGCCGGATCGATCGCCGGAAACACGGTGTCGCCGTCTGCAATGTCCGCATCCACATGGGTGATGCGCAACGTATCGGCGATCCCGATCGCCTCGGCATAGATCTGCCCGCCGCCGAGAACATAGATCTCGTCGCTGCCGAGTTCGGCGGCTCTCGTCCCGGCAATCACAATCGCCTCGTCGAGCGACGACGCCACATCGGCGCCGGGGTAGGAAAAATCCGGATTGCGGGTGACGATCACATGCGGCCTCCCAGGCAAAGGCCTGCCGCCGAAACTGTCGAACGTCTTGCGACCGACGATCACGGGCTTGCCCAGCGTCAGCGCCTTGAAGCGCTTCAGGTCGGTCGAGAGTTTCCACGGCATGTCGCCGTCACGGCCGATGACGCCATTGCGGGAGACTGCGGCGATGAGGGAAATGCGGACCTGGGTCAAACTGCTATCGGCGCCTTGATATGGGCGTCCGCCTCATAACCTTCGAGCGTGAAATCCTCGTATTTGAACGAGAAGATATCCTTCACGGCCGGATTGAGCTTCATCGTTGGCAAGGGCTTCGGCGTGCGGGTCATCTGCAGCTTGGCCTGCTCGAAATGGTCCGAATAGATATGCGTGTCGCCGAGCGTGTGGACGAAATCGCCGAGCTTCAGGCCGGTCACCTGCGCCACCATCATCGTCAGAAGCGCGTAGGAGGCGATATTGAAGGGCACGCCGAGGAAGACGTCCGCCGAGCGCTGGTAGAGCTGGCAGGAAAGCCTGCCGTCGGCGACATAGAACTGGAACAGGCAGTGGCAGGGCGGCAGTGCCATTTCATCGACTTCCGCCGGGTTCCAGGCGGAAACGATATGGCGGCGGGAGTTCGGATTGACCTTCAGCCCTTCGATCAGCTGGGCGATCTGGTCGATATGCCGACCGTCCGGTGCCGGCCAGGAGCGCCATTGCGAGCCATAGACCGGTCCGAGGTCGCCGTTCTCGTCGGCCCATTCATTCCAGATCGAAACGCCGTTTTCCGTCAGGTAGCGGATATTCGTCTCGCCCTTCAGAAACCACAGCAGTTCGTGGATGATCGATCTCAGATGCAGCTTTTTCGTCGTGAGGACCGGAAAGCCTTCGTTCAGGTCGAAACGCATCTGGTAGCCGAACACCGAACGCGTGCCCTTGCCGGTGCGGTCGCCACGGTCGAGGCCGGTATCCATCACATGCCGGAGAAGATCGAGATACTGTTTCATGGGTCAGGCCGCCGATTCTGAAATCATCGATCTACATAATAGCATGACATTGCGGGACCAACGTCCCGCCGTCGATGTCCCCGGCTATTTTAGTGATCCTGCGTCGCTGAATCACTTCGAAACATACTTCCGCCAGTCATGTTCCTCGACGAACCCCAACACCTCGCGGGCCTTGCGATTGCTGATCGGCGCCTCGTATTCGCCGATCTCGCCGGTGATCGGCGTACCCGGCGCATATTTCTGCAGAAAAGCCTTGGTCGGCTCATTCGCCGTGATCGTATCGTTCACCGCGTTGAACACCTGATAACCCAGCCCGTCCGTTTCGACGCAGCGATGGACGATCTGGCCGAGGTCTCGGGCGTCGATATAGCTCCAGGCATTGCGCTTGCGCGACGGCGGATCGGCGAGGAAGGCCGGGAAGCGGGCGTAATCTTCCGGCGAAATGACGTTGCCGATCCTCAGCGCATAGATATCGGCGCCGAAGCGCATCGAGAATGCGCGCGCCGTCTTCTCGTTGACCACTTTGGAAAGTCCGTAGCTGTCCATCGGATCGACGTCGTAATCCTCGGTCAGCGGAAAAGAGTGATAGTCCTTGTCGCCTTCGGCGAAGCAGACGCCATAGGTCGTTTCGCTCGAGGCGATGATCACCTTGCGAATGCCGAGCTTCATCGCCGCTTCGATGACATTGTAGGTGGAGACCGTGTTGGCGGCGAAGGTCGTGTTGTCCGGGCGCATCAGGATGCGCGGCACAGCGGCGAAATGCACCACCGCATCGACCGGCGCCGGCCCCTTGCCGGTTTCCAGTCCCTTGAAATTGAAATGCATCGAAAGCGCGTTGAAGGTTTCGCCGCTATCCGTCAGATCGGTGATGAGGGTATTGACGCCCGGATGGTCGAGCGGAACGAGGTCGAGGTTGAACACCTCGTGGCCCTGGCCCGTCAGATAGGGCACCACATGCCTGCCGGCCTTGCCGCTGCCGCCGGTGAATACGATCCGCTTGCCCATCATTCGCCTCCTCGCAAATCCGCCCTGCCCTGCACGGCCGACATCATAGCGGCTCGACAACGGGCGTGGATTAACTAGCGGCGAAAGTCTGCCGTTGCCAGCCACAAAAGGCCGGCAACGGCGAATTGATCGCGAGATCCTCAGAGGGTCTCGAGCTTGCCGAGTTCCTTGGCGACCAGGTAGTAGAAGGTGACGCGCGACTTGGAGCGGTCGGCAGCCATGGCCTTGGCAGCGGCTGCAACGGCGTTTTCGGCGGCTTCGCCGGTGACGCCGAGCTTCTTGCCGCACCAATTGGCGACGACGCGGTCGAGTTCGGTCTTGTCGCTGGCGGCGACATTGGCGGAATCGCGGTTGCGCAGAGCAATCCCGAGATGCTTCACGATCTTGCCCACGATTTCTTCGCTGGCGCCGGCGTCATACTTTTTCACATCATCGAAATATTCGCTCATGAACCCTCTCCTCGTTTGGATCGCTCCCGGAATTTCGGGAACATCGACAAGATCATGTTGTAGAAGCCATTTCGAATATTATGCAACCCCTTTTCATATGGGTTGGAAACGTCTATATGGGGCTTGCCGGACTTCGGTCCGGCTATGGCAATAAACGGCCGGTGTAATAAACCTATTGGACCCGGGGGCGGTACCCGGCGCCTCCACCATAAACCGGTCGGTCGATCTCTTGCGACCGGCTTATGATGGGGGCGAAATAGGATCGACAAGGGCGTAAAGATCGAACTTTTGCTCGGCATGATACCACCGTTATCGGGTCAAACAGTGTAGTTGCAAACGACAACAACGCTAAGGGTTATGCTCTCGCTGCCTAATGGCGGTGCGGGAAATCCGAACTAAGTCCTTACGGTTAGCCCCGTAAGGCGGGGTCCGAAGGCACCTGGCAACAGAAGCCTTCACCTTCCCGCCTCAGTCGAATATTATTGTTGCTGACTCGTGACCGGAAGCAGGGCTTTCCTGCGTCGGGGCGGCATGGCATAACGCGTCTACGAATGGCATAGCCCGTTTGGCGAAAAGACGAGAAGAACTGGGAAAGACAGGATCGCATGGGGCAGGATCACATCCGTTACGACATTCTGGCGCAGGATGCGCTTCGCGGCGTCATCCGCAAGGTCTTGACCGAAGTGGCGGCGACAGGCCGGCTTCCGGGCGACCATCACTTCTTCATCACCTTCCTGACCGGCGCGCCGGGCGTGCGCATTTCGCAGCATCTCAAGTCGAAATATGCCGAGCAGATGACCATCGTCATCCAGCACCAGTTCTGGGATCTGAAGATCACCGAAACGCAGTTCGAAGTCGGCCTTTCCTTCTCCGACACGCCGGAGCGCCTGGTCATCCCGTTCAACGCCATCCGCGGCTTCTACGATCCGTCGGTGAATTTCGAGCTCGAATTCGAAGTGCCGCTGGCCGACGAGGAAGAAGGCACCTCCGCCGAAATCACCGCGATCCCGGTCGAAGCTGTGGCGAAGCCGGCCGAAGGTGACGAAAAGCCGAAGAGCGACGAGGAAAAGAAGCCGGGTTCGGTCGTTTCCCTCGATTCCTTCCGCAAGAAACAATAACGCGGAGCGTCTTGGATGAGCGCCGAGATCGTCAACCTGCGCCAGTTCAAGAAAAGCAAGGCGCGGCTCGACAAGGAGAAGGAGGCGGAACAGAACCGCCTCACCTTCGGCCGCACGAAAGCGGAAAAGTCGCTCACCAAGGCACTGAACGAAAAATCGAAAAAGACGCTTGATCAGGGCAGGCTGGAAAAACCGGGTCATGACGACGGTAAACCGCGTCAGGACGACGAATGACCGGGTCAGCACAGCTGTCCCATTTTTGACGATCGTCAATCTTTTATCAACCAAACCTCCAGTGCCCTGCTTGACGGAACATGCGGCGCGGTTTGAATAGCCGCACTTGTCCAGATGGTCCCGGAGAGTTTCGTGATCCGCAAACATTCCGCGACGTTGCACGGCCATCGCACCAGCTTTTCCCTTGAGGACGAGTTCTGGATGGAACTGAAGGCGATTGCCGCCGCACGTCATATCAGCCTCGCAGCCCTGATCGCTGAAATCGACGACCAGCGCGCTGCCGACAGCAACCTGTCCTCGGCATTGCGCGTGTATGTTCTGAACTGGCTCAAGGCGAATTAAATCTACAATGTCAAAAAGCGCGAATTGACGTCATTATAATCGACGACGGCTGCTGGTTGAAATTTCCTACCAAAAATTAACCGGAGCGACTCAAGACAATCGACTAGCCTCGAAGCCGGGAATTTTCCCGGTTTTCCTTCCAGAGGTCATTTCATGGTCGACGCCGTTTCCTCCTCTTCCGCCGCCTCCACCCTTCTTTCCTCAGCCGGCTCGGGCGCGGCGAGCTCTGCAGATCTCGAAGCGCAGATTTCCTCCATGCAGGATACGCTTGCCAACGAGACCGATGAACAGAAGCGGGCCAAGATCGAAAAGCAGCTTGCAGAGCTCAAGGCGCAGCTGCAGGCAGCGCAGGCTGCCGAAAAGCTGAAGCAGGGCCACGCCCAGGCCGGTGATAAAACCTCCGCCCAGCAGGCCCAATCTTTGCTTTCAGGAGAAAGCGACAAGATCGGCACGAGCAATTTCGATGAAGCGACACCTTTCGGCGACCGCGAAGCCTGGGTCTGATCGGGCCCCTATCGCTGCACGCCCGGCAGGGTCGGCGAACCACCGGGCGCCAGTGGCGAAACGTCCTGGCGGAACGTGTTGTCCGGAATGATCAGCTGCGGCTGACCGGCGGGCGCTGGATTTTGCTGCTGCTGCCGCTGTTCGGCGGCGCGGGTCGCGGCTTCCGTTGCCTGCCGCTGACGCTCCGCCTCGGCCGCCTGCTGTTGGCGCACCCGCTCCTCGGCCGCGGCCTTTTCACGGGCCGCCTGCCGCTCCACAGCCTGGAAATTGTAGAGCGCCACCTCGCGGCGCAGCCGCTGCTTTTCGAGCACGCTCGCCTGCAGCGTCTCGACCCGGCGGCGCTCCTGCTCGAAGGCGCGCTGCGACAGGAAGTTGGTCACGGCCGAAACGTCGATCTGTTCCGCAGGCTTCGAGAGCGCGCCGGAATAATCGAGCCGCACGGTCGGATCGCCGCCCGCCAGGGCCTCTTCGCCGGCATTGTAGGTCAGCGCCACATCGGCACTCATCTGGTCGTCGAAAAGATCGAAACGCCCCTCGCCGGCCAGTTTCGTCGAACCGACGGTGGCCGCGATATTCTGGGCCCGTGCCTCGCCGGCGGTGATCGTCACCGGAATGGTCACGTCACCGATCGCAGCGCTGCCCTGATGGATCAGGCCGGCGACGAGCGGCCGCACCTTCGCCTCGGTAACCTCGCCGCCAAGCTTGTCGACAGCCGCCATCAGCGGCTTCAGCGCATCGCCATTGAGGCCCGCCACCGTCAGCCCCTTCAAGCGTAGCTCCGCCGATCCGCTGGACGCGCCGAGCAGTTCGGCAAAGGTCTTGCCGGTCGATTCCGCCGACATGGTGAAGCCGAGCCGGCCGGAAGCGACAGGCTTGCCCGCCGCGATCCATGAAACCGGCGCCAGATCGGCATCCTCGACCGAAAGCTTCGCCTGCAACAGGTCCGTGCCATTGCCGTTCGACATCATCAGCCGGCCGGCGAGCTTGCCGCCCTGCCAGGTGCCGGCGGCATTTTCGATGGTGATGCCGCTGCTGCGGTAAGCCACCTTGCCGGAAAAGCCGGCAATATTGCCGAGCGACCCGGCATGGAATGTCGCGGCCTTTACATCCAGCCCGACATCGGCGCCACCAAAGATCGGCGCCTGGAAGGGCTTCTTGGAGAAGGCGCCGGTCTGCGGGTCGCCGATCGTGCCGAACACCGCCTCGCCGAGCCAGGCAAGATCGACCGTGTCGACCGAAATCGCTCCGGTGGCCGGCATGCCCGGCGCCTTGCGGTCGACCTTGATGTCGCCGGCAAAGTTATTGCCTTCGGCATTTCCCTTCAGCGCCGAGGCCGTCAGGTCCTGCGCCGTCATGGCGAGATCGGCGTCCAGCGTCAGCGGCAGGCCGGTGCCGAATTGCGGCAGACCGATCCCGTTCATCAGCAGATAGGGCTCGATATCGGCACTCTTCAGCGCCAGATGACCGCGCCCCTCGCCAAAACCCGGATCCATAACGTTGACATCGCCGGTGAACGTCAGTGACGTCTTGTCCGTCTTGAACGACAGGTCGGTCTTCGCCGCACCCTGCGATCCTTGGCGCAGATTGAGTTCCACACGGCCTGCCCCGTCCCCGTCGAACGGCAGCGGGTCGAGTCCCGCCTGCCCCAGCAGAACCTGCGGCTGCGGATTGTCGAGTGTCGCGTGCAGCGACATGTCCGTGTCGCCCGTCAGGTCAAAAAGCCCCGGCAATTTCAGATCCGCATTGACGACGCTGCCGTTCGACTTGCCCTTCAGCCCAAGCTCGATGCCGCCGAGAGTGCCGCCGACCGTCAGGTTGGCATTGAGATCGGTATTGGCAAACCAAGCGGCATTGCGGGCCAGCCGCTGCAGCGCCGGATGCGGCATGAGCCTGTCGCGCAACATGGCGAAGAACGCGCCGGGATCGGCGGAGCGGAAGCTCATCGTGCCGTTGCCGGAATAGGAAAGCAGCGAGCCTTCCACTCTTCCCTTTGCGGAAATCGTCGCGCCCTCGATATTGCCGATCGTCAGCCGTTCCAGGGACAAGACACCGCCGGCCATGGTGAAGGCGGTATCGACATTGTTGGCCGCCACGCCAAAAGCGGTGAAACGATCGGCCTTCAGCGTTGCCGCGACACGATGGTCGAGCAGGTCCTGGCCGGCGTCGTCGCCGGTCACCAGCGAGGCAAGCGACCGCATCGCGTCGATGTCGATCTCGTTGCCGGCAAGGCTCATGGAGAGATTGGGCATCTGCCCCTGCGCCGACTGGCGCTCCAGCCGGCCCTTCAGCGTCGCCGGGCCGATCGCCAGTTCCAGTCCTTCGAACCGCTGCAGGTCCGGTGTCAGGTTGACCTTGGCCGAGAAACCGGCCGAGCGGAGCTGGCGGATTTCCGGCGCGACACGGCCCGACAACCAGTCGGAAAGACCGGACGGCTGGCTGGAAGCGACCAGCATGTCGCCGACGAAAGAGATGCGGTCGCGCAGGACGAGATTGCCCTTGGCTTCCAGCTGGGTGCGACCAGGCAGCGTCGCCACCACATTATCCACCGTCCAGCCGCGGCCGGCAGGACGCACATTCAGAGTGATGTCGCGGATCGTCGTATCCTTGGCGATCAGCGCCGGCAGCTTTAGTGTCGCGCGCCCCGGAACCTGCGGGATCGGGATCGAGGCCGCCATGCGGATGAAATTGTTGAGACGGCGCTGTGCCGACGCGGCCGGATCACGGCCGGTCTTGGCCTGGGCCCCGCCTTCTCCCAGCCGGTTGACGTCGATCTGCTGCCCGTCCGCGGTCAGCAGGAATTCCGGCTTCACGCCGGTATCGAGCGTCGCCTCGCCGGTGACCACATAGGGATTGTCGGTCGCGCCGACCTCCAGCCGGTATTGCGGAATGCGGATGCGCTCGTTGGTAAGCTCGAAACCGCCCTTGACCCGTGGACCGGGCGCCGGCGCCTTGACCGGTTCTTCCGCAGTCTCCTCCTCCAGAAAGTCGAGGGTGAAATTGCCGTTATAGGCAGGCCGGTTGTCGGCGGTCGTCAACTCGCCGTCGAGATTGAGTTCGACGGGCTGCGCATCCGGCCACAGCCGCAGCCGCAGCGGCACCCGCTTGGCCGCGACATCCGCCGTGCCGCTGGTCAGGCTGAACCGCGCCTCATATCCGTCCAGCGTCGCGTTGCCGTCACCGCGCCAGGGGCCGAGCAGCGATGCCGCCGACAGATCGGCGGAAAGGCCGGTAATGCGGCGCGAACGGCCCGTTTCCTCGTCGATCAGATCGACCTGACCGCCGGTGACATGCACATCCTCGATGACGACGGTGCGGGCCGGGATCTCCGCCTTGCTGCCGCGCATCCAGTCGAGCGTGCCGTCCTTCAGGAGACGGATACGCGCCTTGGGGTCTTCGATGCGCATGTCGAAAATGCGCGCCTCGCCTGACAGGAACGGCGCCAGTTCCAGATCCATGGAAAACCGCGCCACCTGCACCAGCGGCTGGCCGTCCGTATCGGCGCCGACACGCACGTCATGCAGGGTGATCGACGGGAATGGCAGGATACGCGCATCGACGGTTCCGTGAACGGAAACCTTCTTGCCGAGGATGCGGCTTGCCTGATCCTCGAAACTCACCCGGAAATTCGACCAGTCGACGAAGAACGGCGCCAGCAGCGCCGAAAACAGCGCTACGACCACCACGCCGCCGATCGTTATCATTATGCGTCCGAGCAAGTCTCTCTCTCCAAAGTCTCGCTAAAAAACTAGTTCCATTGGCTTCACAGGCAAGTCAAGCTTGCGGGAGCGCCTATTCGGTATTTCGGAAGATCTTGCCCGGATTGAAGATGTTTTGCGGGTCGAGGCTCGCCTTGATCGACCGCATCAGGTCCACCGCGCCGCCCAGCTCCTCTTCCAGGAACGCCATCTTGCCCTGGCCGATGCCGTGTTCGCCGGTGCAGGTGCCATCCATGGCCAGCGCCCGCCGGTTCAGCCGCTCGATGAAGGCTTCCACCTTCTCCACCGAGGCGGGCGACTTGCCGTCGAACAGCACGAGGACATGGAAATTGCCGTCACCCGCATGGCCGACGATCGGCGCCAGCAGGCCCTGTTCGGCAATATCGGCTTGCGTCTCGGCGACGCATTCCGCCAGCCGCGAAATCGGCACGCAGACATCGGTCGAAAGCCCGTCCAGTTCCGGCGCCAGCGCCCGGCTTGCCCAATAGGCATTGTGGCGGGCGTTCCACAGCTTGGCGCGCTCCTCGGCATTCGCCGTCCACTGGAATTCGTCGCCGCCACATTCGGACGCGATTTCGGCGAACTGCGCCGATTGCAGCGCAACGGTCTCTTCGGTGCCGTGGAATTCGAGGAAGAGCGTCGGCTTTTCCGGATAGGAGAGTTTCGAATAGGCGTTGCAGGCGCGCATCTGCACGTCGTCGAGCAGTTCGATGCGCGCCACCGGAATGCCCATCTGGATGGTCATGATGACAGCATCGCAGGCCGCCTTGACGCTCGGGAATGCGCAGACACCGCCACCGATCTTTTCCGGAATGCCCTGCAGCTTCAGCGTGACGGAGGTGATGACCCCGAGCGTGCCTTCCGAGCCGACAAAAAGCCGGGTCAGGTCGTAACCGGCGGACGATTTCTTGGCGCGCTGCGCGGTGCGGATTTCCTCACCGTTCGCCGTGACCACCGTCAGCGACAGGACATTGTCCTTCATCGTGCCGTAACGCACCGCATTTGTACCAGAGGCGCGGGTTGCCGCCATGCCGCCGATCGAGGCATTGGCGCCCGGATCGATCGGGAAGAACAGGCCGGTATCGCGCAACTCCCTGTTCAGTTCCTCGCGGGTGATGCCGGGCTCTACCGTTACGTCAAGGTCGGCCGGGCTGACGCGAAGCACCTTGTTCATCCGGCTGAAATCGATGGATATTCCGCCGGACGGCGCATTCACCTGACCTTCCAGCGAAGATCCCACGCCAAACGGAATGATCGGCACGCGATGCTCGGCACAGGCCCTGACGACGGCCGTTACATCTTCGGCGCTTTCGGCAAACACCACACCGTCCGGCAGCTGGGCCGGCAGATAGGTGGTGGTGTGGGCATGCTGTTCGCGAAAGGACTGGCCGGTCTGAAAACGCTCGCCGAGCGCCTGCTTGAGAATGCCGAGCACGGTCTTGATGCCGTCCTCGTTGCGAAGGCCCGCCTTCACGTCCCTGACCGCCATCACCATTCTCCTTCAATCTTTTCAAGGAATTGGTTAGGCGACGCACCGGCTTTTGTCCAGAAATTAAGCGCGTGTCGAAAGACGGATTCCGCCCTTGTTGCCCGTTTGCTTTTGTTCGGACGGGGCGCTGAAAGCTGCCTCGTAAATAAAGTAATAAGTGACACCTCTCAGCGCCCCGTTCGGCTGTTTTTATCCGCGACTTCGATCCCTCTGCGATGACGGGTTTTGTGGGCTATGCGGCGCCTCTCTTTTTGCAAAGAGGATCATGCACGCCATACTCTCCAGTGCCCGGCCATGACCGCCTCTCCCGACGATCGTTGCCGA
Organism: Neorhizobium populisoli; assembly: GCF_019430945.1. GTDB lineage: Bacteria > Pseudomonadota > Alphaproteobacteria > Rhizobiales > Rhizobiaceae > Neorhizobium > Neorhizobium populisoli. The sequence goes on from NZ_JAHYCB010000005.1 coordinate 61,984, forward strand.
TCGACCGGGGACACCTTCACCACATGCGCCACGCGGCCCGGATCGATCAAGACCCTCGAACGCCGCAGGACGCCGCCCGCCACCCTCCAATGCCTCACAGGCACGCCCGGACGCGCTCTGAGGGAATGACGAGGAGCCGGTCCGACGGCCTTGCCTTGCCATTCCCGGTCGCCGGAGGGAGACCATTTTCCACGGACCCGGATGACGAGGTTTTGCGTCTCACCCTCAACCATCCGCACCGGCTCCGCATGACTGCCACGCCTGGCAGCGTATCCGATGCGGAACGGGAGAATTGTAGGAAGATATCCTCGGGCGGGGATGAAATTTATGAGGCGCCGGCCGGCGTCTGGCATTATCCTCTTGATCGCACTGACAACTATTTCTTCCGACGGCCATATCCGGCCGCCATTCTTCCACCTCTCATGTTTTCGGATTTTCAAGCGCAGGAGTTCAGCAATGTCGGTTATTGCAGTCATCGGAGCAGGCGCCATGGGCAGCGGCGTCGGCAGCCGCCTCGTCGCATGCGGCGCCGAAGTGCCGACCTATCTCGAAGGCCGTTCGGAGGCGACCAAGGCCCGCGCCCGCGCCGCCGGTATGCAGCCGGTCGGAATGGAGGCGATCGTTACGGCAGATATCATCCTGTCGATCATCCCGCCCTCGCAGGCTGTCGCTGTCGCGGGACAGGTGGCGGACGCGGCCCGCAAGCCGGTCACCTTCATCGACTGCAACGCCATCTCGCCGGAGACGATGAAGGACGTGGCGGCGGTATTCGACAACAGCCCGGTCGAGGTGCTGGACGGCTCGATCATCGGCGGCCCGCCGAAACCGGGTGATGCGAGCGCCCGCTTCTACATCAGCGGCGACCCGCAAAACCTGAGCGCTCCGCTTAGCGAGCACGGACTGGTGGTGCGCCGCATCGACGGCGCGATCGGCGCCGCTTCGGCCCTCAAAATGTGTTACGCCGGCATCAACAAGGGCCTCACCGGCCTCGCCACCGCGATGATGCTCGCGGCCATCCGCTCCGGCGCCGAAGAGAGCCTGAAACGCGAAGTGGCCGAAAGCCTGCCGGACCTCGACCGCAAGTTTGCCCACGCGCTGCCCGACATGTATCCGAAGGCCTATCGCTGGGTGGCGGAAATGGAAGAAATCGCAGCCTTCCTGGGCGATGACGATCCCGCCTCGCTGATCTATCGCGGCATGGCCGGGCTCTACAAAAAAATGGCGGATGACCGGGATGCGGGCGGGGAACTGGCAGAGAAGCTGAATGCGCTGCTGGCGCTAAAATAGAGGCCTCCGCCGAAGCATGCATACCCAATTCCGCGAGGCGATGCTCGGCGTCACGCCTCGCGCAAAGGCTTAACCCGCGCGACTTGACGCCCGACGACTGCTACAATAACTCGGGCGAAAAGTTCTCTCGTTCCACGATCATGGTGACTTATGGCGGCACATCTCGGTTTGCGCAGTCTGTTTTCTCGCAAGAAAAAAAGGGATGACGCGGAATTCGAACGTGAAGAAATCGAATTCCTGCGCAAGCGCGGCGTCACCGTCTACCTGGATATCGGCGCCAATACTGGACAGACCGGACAGCGCCTGCGAAAGAAGGGCTGGCAGGGACGCATTTGTTCCTTCGAACCGATCCCCGAATGTTACGAAAAGCTGGCTGTCCTTGCGGCAGCACATTCGGACTGGAAAGCCTTCAACCAGGCTGTCGGCGATGAGGATGGACAGGCCACGATCGGCATATCGGAAAACCGTGTGTCGAGCTCGCTGCGAGCCGCGACCGACCTGCTCGTATCCATCTATGAGCCGATCCGATACGAGGCCAGCGTAGCCGTTCCTCTGGTTCGGCTTGACAGCCTCTTCGATCAGCTTGCTTCGGAGAGTGACGTCGTCCACCTGAAGATCGATACTCAGGGGTATGAACGCAACGTCATCCTGGGCGCTGCGAACGCACTGCAACGCATCGATTCAGTGCGCATGGAAGTCGCGGTTTCCGAAATGTATGCGGGTGAAATGGTGCTTCCGGAGGCAATCACGCTGATGACCAGCATGGGCTTCGTCCTCATCGAAGCCTGGCCGGCCTGGAGACATCCACGCACCAAGGAGGTCGTTCACTTCGACCTTCTGTTCCGCAAGGGAACGATCGAGATCTGAGAATATCGTCAGATGTGCCGAACCGACTTCGGCACATCTCGATCGTTCAGGATCACTCGGCAGCCAAAAGCGGCGGCTCCTTGTCCTTTTCCTTCTCGTCCTCTTCATCCTCGTCCGCCTTCTTCAGGTGCTTGCGGGCCGAGGCATGTGCCAGTTCCTCGTGGAAGCGGGCTTCCTCGTGGACATGCGGCTTGGCGAAGCGGGCGAGCAGGAGATAGGCGACCGGCGTGATGAACAGCGTCACCAGCACGGCGAAGCCGAGGCCACCGACGATGACCCAGCCGAGTGCGACGCGGGCTTCCGCACCGGCGCCCTGGGCGAGTACCAGCGGCACGCCGCCGATGATCGTGGCGATCATCGTCATCATGACCGGACGCAGGCGCATGGCGCAGGCCTTTTCGATCGCCTCGCGCACCCCGGCGCCATGATCGCGCAGCTGGTTGGCGAATTCCACGATCAGGATGCCGTTCTTCGCCATGACCCCGACAAGCAGGACGAGGCCGATCTGGCTGTAGACGTTGAGGCTGGAATCGGTGAGCACCAGCGCGATGGCGGCGCAGGCAAGGCCGAGCGGCACGGTCGACATGATGATGATCGACGACAGCACGCTTTCGAACTGCGCGGCCAGCACCAGGAAGATGATGGCGATCGCGAAACCGAAGGTCATCACCATGGCGTTGGAGTTTTCACCCAGCGTCTTGGCTTCCGCCATCGGCATCAGGCGGACGCCCGGTACCATCAGCGGCTTTGCGAGCGCCGTCATTTCCTTGACCGCATCACCGAGCGCCACGCCGTCGCGCAGACCGGACGAGATCGACACGGAAGCGAGCTGTTCTTCGCGGTTGAGCTGCGGCGCGACCGCGCCTTCCGTCAGCTTGGCGATGGTCGACATCGGCACGATCTTGCCGTCGCCCGTCTTCAGGAAGATGTTTTCGAGATCGGTCGGATCGTCGATCGGGCGTGTGTTGGAAGTGAGCTTCACCGGCAGCGCGTCGCCATCGACGAACACATCCACCAGCGAGCGGCCTTCGAGCAGCGACTGCATGGCGGTCGAAAGGCCGGTAATGTCGATGCCGAGGTCGGACGCGCGCTCGCGGTCGATCGAGACGGAGAGCTGCGCCTGGGTCGGTTCGTTGGTGAGGCGCGGCGTATCGAAGAGCGGGCTGGTTTCCATCTGCGAGACGAGCTTCAGCGCCGTCTCGGTCAGCTTGGTATAGTCGTTGCCGACCAGCGCCATCTGCAGACCGTTGCCGGCGCCGCGGATCTTCAGGCTGTTGGCCTGGTTGATGAAGCCACGCAGGGCCGGAACCCGCATCATCGCCGCATTGACGTCGGTGGCGATCTGGTCCTGGCTGCGGCTACGCTGATCCCAGGGCGCCAGTGTCAGCACCATGAAACCGCTGTTCTTGGAATTGTTGAAGCCGGAGATCGAGAAGATATTGGTGATCTCGCCGGAATCGCGCAGCGGCTTCAGGTTCTCTTCCACCCGCTGCATCTGGTCGCGGGTGAAATCGAGGCTGACGCCCTGCGGCGCGTTCAAACGCAGCATGATCGTCGCGCGATCTTCACGCGGCGTCAGCTCGCTCTTGACGAGGCCGAAGATATTGTAGGCGGCGATCGAGAAGATCACCGAGAAGACGATGACCACCATCGGCGCGTCGAGGCAGAAATGCAGGGCGCGCGCATAGACGCTGGCAAATGCATTGCCGAAGGCGCCGAGCAGGCCGTGATGTTCCTTCATCGGCTTGGTCAGCATGCGCGAGGCCAGCATCGGGCAAAGGGTCAGCGCTGTGATCGACGACAGGCCGACCGAAAACGCCAGCACGAAACCAAATTCCTTGAACAACCCGCCGATCTGGCCGGGCAGGAAGGAGAGCGGAATGAACACGGCGGCCAGTGTCGCGGTCGTGGCGATGACGGCGAAGAACACCTCCTGGGTGCCGAGCACGGCGGCCGCGCGCGGTCCCATGCCTTCGGATCGCCGCCGCACGATGTTTTCGAGCACGACGATCGCGTCGTCCACCACCAGACCGGTGGCGAGCACGATCGCAAGCAGCGTCAGGATATTGATCGAGAAACCGACCAGATAGATCGCCACCAGTGTGCCGATCAGCGCCACCGGCATGGTGATCGCCGGAATGAGCGTCGCGCGGAAGTCGCGCAGGAAGAGGAAGATGACCGCGAAGACGACCGTCGCCGACAGGATCAGCGCGATCTCGACTTCGTGCAGCGCGCCCTGGATGAAGATCGCGTCGTCGCCGGTAATGGCGATATTGGTGCCGGGCGGCAGGGTCTTCGCCATTTCGGCGACGGCCGCCTTGACGCCATCGGAAATGTCGAGCGTGTTGGACTGCGCCTGGCGGATGATGCCGAGGCCGACGCCCTGCACGCCGTTAGACCGCAGCACGGTCGCGCCGTCATCGGGACCGAGCGCCACGGTCGCCACATCGCGGATGCGGATGTTCGGGCCGATCATGACGTTTTCGAAATCCTGCGGCTTCGTCAGGCTGGCGGTGGTGCGCACCACGATGTCCTGCGTCGTGCTTTTCAGCGAGCCGGCCGGAACGTCGAGCGCAGCACTCGCCAGCGCCTTCGACACGTCGGCGACGGTCAACCCGCGACCGGCGAGCGCCGACTGGTTGATATCGACGCGGAACACCTTATCCTGGTCGCCGTAAAGCTGCACGTCGGCCACGCCTTCGACGGCGGCCAGACGGTCGACGATCTCGTTGTTGACGAGCTGCGTCAGGTCTTCCATCGACATCTTGTTCGAGGTGACGGCGAGACGCATGATCGCGTCGGAATCCGCATCCGCCTTGACGATGCGCGGCTCGTCGACCTCATCCGGCAACTGGTTGCGGATACGGCCGACGGCATCGCGCGCATCGTTGGCGGCTTCCGACAGGTTGACCGTGTCGTTGAATTCCATCGTCACGCGGCTGATGCCGAACTGCGACTGCGACGATAGCGCCTTCAGGCCCGAGACGCGGGCGACCGCGCCTTCGATGACCTGGGTGACTTCCTGGTCCATGGTCTGCGGCGAGGCGCCGTCGTAATTGGTGGTGACCGTGATGATCGGCCGGTCGACGTCCGGCAGTTCGCGCACTTCGACCCCGGCAAGCGCCGCAAGGCCCGCAACGACCAGCAGCGTGTTCAGAACGGCAGCAAGGATCGGCCGGCGAACCCAGATGGCCGTGAAGCTGTTCGAGGACTTGTCGTCTGCCACCTTGCCTTCGCCCCCTTTCGCGTCCTGGGGCTTGTTGTCGTTATCGTCGTGACCAAAACCGGGAAGTTCGATCTTCATTGGCTGGCCACCTCTGCCCCTTCCTGAGCACCGAAGACGCGGACCGGCGCGCCTTCGCGCACGCGCTGCAGGCCTTCCGTCACGATCCTGTCGCCTTCATTCAGCTTGGCATCGACAAGCACGGCATCCGGATTGCGCTGGATGATACGCACGCGGGCCTTGACCGACTTGTTGTCCTTGATCTGCCAGACGTAGGAACCTTCGCTGTCCCACTGCACGGCGAGCGGATCGACGGCCGGATATTTCTCGCCGGCAAAACGCATGCCGACGCTGAAGGCCATGCCGGCGCGCAAGACGTCGCCCGGGTTTTCCACCTTGGCGCGGATACGCATCGTGCGGCTGGCCGGATCGATGCGGTTGTCGATCGCGTCCACCTTGCCGGAGAACACCTGGCCGGGACGCGCCACCGAATTCGCCTCAACCGCCTGGCCGGGCAGGATCGCCACGGCGAAACGCTCCGGCGCCCAGAAATCGACGAGGATGGCCGAACGGTCGTCGACCGTGACGATGCTGGTCTGGTTGGTGACGTTGTCGCCCATGTTGATCGCCACGATACCGGCAATGCCTTCGATCGGCGAAACGATGTCGCGGCGCTTCAGGTTGAGTTCGGCGGTGGAGAGCGCCAGCCTGGCGGCCTGTTCGGCGATCTGTGCGTTCAGGACGTCGAGACGCGAGAAGGACTGGAGGTTCTTGTAGGAAGCGGACTTTTCCTGGGCGCTGTTCAATGCGACCTGCGCCTTTTCGCGCTCGATCAACTGCTCGTCATCGTCGAGACGGGCGAGAACCTGGCCCTTGGCGACCCGCTGGCCGGAAACCACCATGATGTCATGGATCGTGCCGGAAGCCTGCGGCATGACGACGACGGACTGGATGGCCTCGCCGCTGCCGATCGCCGACAGGCGGTCGTTGACCGTGCCGATCACCACCGGCTGCGCCACGACCAGCGTCATGCGGTTGCCGCCCTGGCCGCGCTGCTGGCCCTGCCCTGCCTGGCCGCCCTGCCCTGCCTGGCCGCCCTGCCCTGCCTGGCCGCCCTGTCCTGCCTGGCCGCCTGTCTGGGCCTGCTGCCGCTGGCCGCCATTGGCGTTGCCTTGCGCCTGGTTGTTCTGCTGGGCGGCCGCCTTCGGATGGATGACGGCATTCACTTGCGCAATCACATCTTTGGGAACGCCCCATTTGGCCAATGTATCGCCGGCAGTCGGCACCATATAAATCCACAGGCCGAGTGCAGCGGCGAGCAGCACGAGACACAGGAAGAACTGTTTCCAAATCCGCATTCAATTCTCCGGGCCCGTCGTTTAGGGCCAATTTCTCGAGCGAGACACGCGCAGGCCATTTTGCGCCAATTATCCTTTATTTCAGGGTCCCTGCGCAATGGGTGCCGTGCAATCTTACGGATTTGTAATCTCACGAAAATTTCAAAAGAATTTGACAGTCGCTATGCTTTTTGAATGGGCAGTTCTTGCCCTTTTTCCAATCTTTTTGCCCAGAGCATCACACTTTAGCCGCCCCTTGCAAAGACTATGGGAATAAAAGAAGAACATCTTCTGGTCTTTCAGGTCCGAATCATTACATTGACCCGCATGACGAATAGCTTCGACGACATACCGTTTTTTGACGAGGAACCCGATCCGGCATCCCGCAAGACGGCACGTTCCAACAACCCTGCCCCCGCTCCGCAGCCTTCTGCCGGCGGGCATAGTGGGGGTCTGGGCATTGCTGCGCGCGCCATGGCGGCCCGCGATGGCGGGCGCGCCTCGTCCGAATATCTGTCCGGCCTCAACCCGGAACAGCGCGAGGCGGTCGAGACGATCGACGGCCCGGTTCTGGTTCTGGCCGGCGCCGGCACCGGCAAGACCCGTGTGCTCACCACCCGCATCGCCCATATTCTCGCGACCGGAAAAGCGTTTCCGAGCCAGATCCTGGCAGTCACCTTCACCAACAAGGCGGCGCGCGAGATGAAGGAGCGCATCGGCGTCCTCGTCGGCGGCGCGGTCGAAGGCATGCCCTGGCTCGGCACCTTCCACTCGATCGGCGTCAAGCTGTTGCGCCGCCACGCGGAACTGGCCGGAATCCGCTCTGATTTCACCATTCTCGACACTGACGACGTGGTGCGGCTGATCAAACAGCTGATCCAGGCGGAAGGCCTGGACGACAAGCGCTGGCCGGCCAAACAGTTCGCCGGCATGATCGACGGCTGGAAAAACAAGGGCCTGCTGCCCGCCGACATTCCCGAAGGCGACGCCCGCGCCTTCGCCAACGGCAAGGGGCGCGAGCTTTACGCCGCCTATCAGGCACGCCTGCGCACGCTGAACGCCTGCGATTTCGGCGACCTGCTGCTGCACCCGATCGCCATTTTCCGCAAGGCGCCGGACCTGCTGAAGGAGTATCACGGCCGGTTCAAATACATCCTGGTCGACGAATATCAGGACACCAACACCGCCCAATATATGTGGCTGCGGCTGCTTGCCCAGCGGCCGAAGGGCGTGGCCCAGAACGTCTGCTGCGTCGGCGACGACGACCAGTCGATCTATGGCTGGCGCGGCGCGGAAGTGGACAACATTCTGCGCTTCGAAAAGGATTTTCCGGGCGCGAAAGTCATCAAGCTGGAGCGTAATTACCGCTCCACCGAACATATTCTCGGCGCCGCCGGCCATCTGATCGCGCATAACGAAGGTCGGCTTGGCAAGACCCTGTTCACCGACCGGGTAAACCCCGATGACGAAAAGGTGATGGTGCATGCAGCCTGGGATTCCGAAGAGGAAGCCCGCGCCGTCGGTGAGGAAATCGAAAACCTGCAGCGCGGCGGCTCGGATGGCAGGAAACACGCGCTGAACGACATGGCGATCCTGGTGCGCGCCTCCTTCCAGATGCGCGAGTTCGAAGACCGGTTCGTGACGCTTGGCCTCAATTACCGCGTCATCGGCGGCCCGCGCTTCTACGAGCGGCTCGAAATCCGCGATGCGATGGCCTATTTCCGCATGGTCTGCCAGCCGGCCGATGACCTCGCCTTCGAACGGATCATCAACACGCCGAAACGCGGCCTCGGCGACACGACCATGCGTTACCTGCACGATTACGCCCGTGCCCGCGACATCCCCATGCTGCAGGCATCGTCCGACATCATCGAGACGGACGAGCTGAAGCCGAAGGCGCGCAAGGCGCTGTTCGACGTGGTGACGGATTTCAAGCGCTGGCAGGGCCTCTTGGAAAACACCCTGCACACCACGCTGGCCGAGCAGATCCTCGACGAGAGCGGCTACACAGCCATGTGGCAGAACGACAAATCCGCCGAAGCGCCGGGCCGGCTGGAAAACCTCAAGGAACTCGTACGCTCGATGGAAGCCTTCGAGAGCCTGCGCGGTTTCCTCGAACACGTCTCGCTGGTTATGGATGCCGAGAAGAACGAGAACCTCGACGCCGTCTCGATCATGACGCTCCACTCGGCCAAGGGTCTGGAATTCGACACCGTCTTCCTGCCCGGCTGGGAGGAAGGCCTGTTCCCGCATCAGCGGGCGCTCGACGAAGGCGGCCGCTCGGGGCTGGAGGAAGAACGCCGCCTCGCCTATGTCGGCATCACCCGCGCCAAACATCGCTGCCACATCTGGTTCGTCTCGAACCGCCGCATCCACGGCCTGTGGCAATCCACCATGCCGTCACGCTTCCTCGACGAACTGCCGCAGGCGCATGTCGACGTCGCGGTGGGTGAATCGAACTACGGCGGTTACGGCGGCCGCGGCGGCGGTTACGGCCAGTCCCGCTTCGACAAGGCCGATCCCTTCGCCGGCAACAGCTATTCGACCCCCGGCTGGAAACGCGCCCAGGCCAACAAGACCGACGCCACCCGCGACAACTGGGGCACCCGCTCCGGCCACGCCGTCGAACGCATCGGTTATGGCGAAAGCGGGCCAAGGACGCGAACGATCGACGGGGAACTGGTGGCGAAATCGGTGGCGGATACTCCGTCGAAGTTCTTCGTCGGGGATCGGGTGTTCCACGTCAAGTTCGGCAACGGGAATGTCGCCGCGATCGAGGGGAACAAGCTGACGATCGAGTTCGACAAGGCCGGGCAGAAGCGAGTGCTGGACGGGTTTGTGGAGCGAGTTTGATAAAGGCAGAGGATATGCCTATGACCCTTAATCTGGAGGCTCCGGAAGCAGCCAAGGCTATTCTCCGCGAAATGCCAGAGATGTCGAAGCAGCCGGCAAAAAACAACCGCCAGCGAACCCAAATCAGCTAGGCTTTGATATTTATGGGTAGCTCGGCCGCGTGAAATCGCCGAGACCGTGACCACTCCATTGAAAATGGTAGGCACGGTTTCCTCCTAATCGACCTCCGGCATGTTCATCATTTTCAGCCTCCCTGCCACCCGCTACCGTACTACTTGAATTCTACAATTCCACGGGAGGGAATATTATGAAGTGGTCGTTCAAAATGCACGAGTTTATGATGTCTTTGGACCTCGCAGCGGAATGTCATTCCTGACTACAAAGCTCAATTCTAGTATCCAGATTATCTGAAATTTGGATTTTGATATGACTAAAGATGATATACTGTCTTTTTTGAAAATATTGTCTCGTCGCGGTATGTATGTTGACGATCATAATCTCGATGAGTTTTTTGGCTTTGTTGCCGGATTTGATGCAGCGTGCGAGCTTTCTATACTTAAAGATTTTCGGGCATGGTTATTAATTAAATATCCTCAGGCGAATGGTCCGTTCGGTTGGCCAACTCTAGTTCGCCAGATTTTACCCGATGACCTAGAAGGCAAAGAAGCTGTTGACGCTTTCGTTGATATATTGCAGCTTTTTTTAGCTGAGACCCATAAAACTACAGATGTTACATAATACTCTTTTGACGAAGCTTTTAAGTACCGTAAATCTCTCTTGTCAGCCTCCCTGCCACCCGCTACCTCACTCCGTGCATTCCACATTTCCACGGGAGGGAACCTCATGAAAGCCATCGTCACCGCCCCTGGCAGCCTCGACGCCATCAAGCTCGTCGACCTGCCCGATCCCGGCAAACCCGGCCGTGGCGAAATCCGGGTCGCGCTGCATGGCAGTTCGCTGAACTATCATGATCTCGGCGTCGCAAGCGGCCGCACGCCGACCGATGGACGGGTGCTGATGGCGGATGGGGCGGGCACGGTCGAGGAGGTCGGCGAAGGGGTGAGCGAGTTTTCGGCCGGCGATCAGGTCGTGTCCTGTTTCTTCCCCGACTGGCAGGACGGCCCGCCTTTGCCGGGCGGCTTTTCGCGCGTGCCCGGCGATGGCATCGATGGGTTCGCGGTGGAATATGCGGTGCGGCCGGCCACCGCCTTCACGCGGGCGCCAAAGGGTTTCAGCGCCGTGGAAGCGGCGACGATCACCACGGCCGGTCTTACGGCATGGAGAGCGCTGGTCGAGATCGGCCATCTGAAGGCTGGCGATACGGTGCTGGCGCTCGGCACCGGCGGGGTGTCGATCTATGCGCTGCAGCTGGCGAAGGCGATGGGCGCACGCGTGGCGATTACCTCCTCTTCCGATGCGAAGCTGGAACGCGCCAAGGCGCTCGGCGCCGATTTCACCGTCAACTACAAGACCCATCCGGAATGGGCGAAACACATTCTCGACTGGACCAACGGCCGCGGCGTCGATCATGTCGTGGAAGTCGGCGGCCCGGGCACGCTCGGCCAGTCGATACAGGCGACCCGCATGGCCGGCAGCATCGCGATGATCGGCGTGCTCACCGGTGCGCGCGGCGATGTGCCGACCGCAGCTCTTGCGGGCCGCCAGATCACCCTGTCCGGCCTTATCGTCGGCAGCCGCCGCCAGCAGCAGGATTTCGTTCGCGCGCTGGACAACGGCCTGTTCAAGCCGGTGATCGACAAGGTGTTTGCGCTGGAGGAACTGGCCGATGCCTTCCGTTACGAGATGAGCGGAAGCCATTTCGGCAAGATCGGGGTTGCGTGGTAGGCCGATAAAACACGGCTTGCGTGAACTAGGCTCACGCAAGCGACCCGGCGCATCACTGCCGCCGCGGGGCGCTTGCGGGCACCGCTTCAGACCGGTGCCCATCGAGCCTCCCGATCCCTCTGCCCGCCTCCGGCCCCGCGTCGTAACAACGCGATCGGAATAGTTCATGTGGTTGGCGGACAACAGGAAACCGGCATTCGAAGAATCTCGGCCGGATGCATCTTCAAGCCTCGATCCCGCCGATTGGCCCGCCTTCCGGGCACTGGCGCACAAAATGCTCGACGACGTGATCACTCATGTCGAGACGATCGGCCAAGGTCCCGTCTGGCAATCGCAGCCGGAGGAGAACCGCGAGCGTTTCCGGCAATCCCTGCCCGCTGGTCCGTCCGATCTAAGCGCCGTGCTGGACGATGTCCGCACCCATGTCATGCCTTATGCCACCGGCAACCTGCATCCGTTGTTCATGGGCTGGGTGCATGGCGCCGGCACGCCGGTCGGCATGGTCGCGGAAATGATCGCCGCCGGCCTGAACATGAATTGCGGCGGACGAAACCATGTGGGCATCGATATCGAACATCAGGTCGTGCGCTGGATGCGCGAGGCGATGGGTTATCCCGAGACGGCAAGCGGCCTGTTCGTCACCGGTTCGTCCATGGCAAATTTCGTGGCGGTGACGATCGCCAAAACGGAGGCGCTCGGCCTCGAAAGCCGCCGCGACGGCCTCGTCGCCGCCGGCCGCGATCTTATCGCCTATGCCTCCGCCGAAGCGCATGGCTGCATCGCCCAGGCCATGCAACTTTCCGGCATCGGCTCCGCCAACCTGCGCATGGTGCCGGTCGATACGGCCGGCCGGATGATGCCGTCGGCGCTCGGCATGATGATCCGGCAGGACCGCGCCGAGGGCCGCCTGCCCTTCCTCGCGGTCGCTACGGCCGGAACGGTGAATACCGGCGCCATCGATCCGCTCGGAGACATCGCCGAAATCGCCGCCCGAGAAAACCTCTGGTATCATGTCGACGGAGCGATCGGCGCGATCGCCATGCTGTCGGATGAGATGCGGCCGCTGTTTTCCGGCATCGAAAAATCCTCTTCCGTTGCGCTGGATTTCCACAAATGGGGACAGGTGCCTTATGACGCCGGTTTCCTTCTGGTGCGCGAGGGCGAAAAGCAGCGCCGCACCTTTGACCAGCCGGCCGCCTACCTGCAGCGCGCCGACCGCGGCCTTGCCGCCGGCGATACCTGGCCCTGCGATCTCGGCCCGGACCTGTCGCGCGGCCTGAGGGCGCTGAAAACCTGGATGACGATCGAGACGCTCGGGGCAGATCGCATCGGCCAGTCGATCGCCCACACCTGCGCGCTGGCCCGCCATCTCGCTTCCCGGCTGGACGCTCATCCGCTCTTCGAGGTCAAGGCGCCGGTTGCGCTCAACATCGTCTGCTTCGGCATTTGCGGCGGTGGTTCGGACCTCGTGCGGACACTGGTGATCGATCTTCAGGAACAGGGTCTCGCCGCGCCCTCCTGGACGATGATCGACGGCGAACTGGTGGTGCGCTGCGCCATCGTCAATCATCGCACCACGGAAACCGATCTCGACGGGTTCATCGATATCATGACCGCCTATCTGCGAGGATGTGGTTTCTAGAGCAGTTCCGGACGCAAGACCGCCTTGCATTTCTGTTGGAAGTCCCATGCGAGCGCTGCCCATCCGCGCGGAATGGCGCGACAATCGAGGTCGGGCCGCCATCCGAGGGGATCGAGAAGGCTATTTGATACCGATCGACGCGAGGAAGTCGTCCACGTCCCGCGTATAACCGCTGTCCTTGCCGAGCTCGCTATTGACCTGTTCATGGCGCAGCGCGACCGGCAGGACCTGCGCCTTGCCGCCCGCCTTCGCTGCAAATGTCTCCGCCTGGCGACAGGAAAGGCGGCGCAGGCTGGAGCAGACGAGCAGCATCGGCGGCGTACCGCCGGTGATCTGTTGCGTCGGCGAGGCCTTTGCCCAGAAATCCGGATCCTTGCCGAACGCCTTGTCGTAAAGCTTCGGGCGGCGCGGCTGCTGCATGAGGACGGCCACGTCATAGGCGGCGCTGTCCAGTGCCACCGTGCCGGCCCAGGGTTTCAGGCCGGCTTTTTCGCCGATCGACTTATCGGCGGAGACCAGCACGACCAGATGCGCACCGGCGGAATGGCCCATCAGCACGATCCTGGAGGTATCGCCGCCCCAGGAGGCGGCCTTCTGCTGCACGCTGGCGAACGCCGCCGCGACATCCGCCGCCTGTTGCAGCGGATCGGCCTTCGGTAAAAGCTGCGTCTCCACCGAAACGAAAATGAACCCTTTCGGCAGCCAATGGGCGACCTTGTTCTCCACCACGGCGCCAGCCGATTTCGAGCCGCGTGCCCAGCCGCCGCCATGAACCATGACGATGACCGGCGCCTTCTCGGCCTTTTGCGGCAGATAGACATCCATTCGCTGCTCGGGCTCTGAACCGTAAGCGATATCCCGCTCCACCTTCACGCCCGCCGGAATGTCCGTATAACGCCCCTGTCGCGACCGCGCGTCCGAGATTGCCGACCGGCAGCCATCGGAGAGTTCGCCTGCACGATCGCGCAGGCATTGCGCCATCCGCCCGCCGCCGGGCTGTGTATCGGCGCAGAGTGAGCGCAGATCAGCTCGACAGGCCCGCATCACCTCCCGCCTGTCGCTTCGCGCACCGGCCGGTCGGTTGCTCTCCTGTGCCTCGATCGACTGCACCAGCGCCAGAAGCGCACAGGCCGCAATGACGAAGAGACGGACGAATGGCATGGCGCGCTCCTGCTCGATTTCGGCCCGATCGCAAAATCATGAGCCGGCTATTCATTTCACTGATCCGGCCGAGTTGATCCTGATTTCACGACGAAAAAGAGGCGGGATGCGTTGCAAGCGTCGGCGCCGCCCGTTACCTCTTGAGGAAAAGCATCGGATAACGGGAGCGGCCGCATGTATCTCACCAACCAGGACGTGATCGAACTCACCGCATGGCGGCGCAAGCTGCATACCATGCCGGAAGTCTCGCGCGAGGAAGTGGCAACCGCCGCCGAGGTGCAGGCCTTCCTGGCCGATACGAAGCCGGATGGTGTCGTTTCGGGGCTTGGCGGCCATGGCGTGGCGGTGATCTATGACAGCGGCGTATCCGGCCCGACCATCCTGTTTCGCGCCGAGTTGGATGCCCTGCCGATCGCCGAGATCGGCGACCTGGAGCACCGCTCGCAGATATCAGGCAAGGGCCACATGTGCGGCCATGACGGGCACATGACCATGCTCGCCTCGCTTGGCCGCCAGTTCGGTCGTGAGAGACCGAAGCGCGGCCGCGTCATCTTGATGTTCCAGCCGGCCGAAGAAGACGGTTTTGGCGCGGCGGCGGTCGTCGCGGACGAGAAATTTGGAAGCCTGAAGCCGGATTACAGTTTCTCGCTGCACAACATGCCCGGCCTGCCACTCGGCCATGTCTGGCTGAAGGACGGCGTCGTCAACTGCGCCTCGCGCGGCCTGAAGATCATGCTGACCGGCCGTACCGCGCATGCCTCCATGCCGGAAACCGGTATCTCACCCGTGCCGGCAGTCGCAAAACTAATGCCGGCTTTGACGGCCCTGAGCCGCGGCACCATCGCCACCGACGACCTCGTGCTCGCCACCCTCACCCACGCTTCCGTCGGCGAACCGGCCTTCGGCATCGCGCCGGGTTATGCGGAGGTCTGGGTGACGCTGCGCACCATGACCGACGGGCAGATGGATGCGCTGACAGGCGCTGCTGAAACGCTGGTGCGCGAAGCGGCTGCGGAAGGCGGCCTCGAATACGCTCTGGAATATCACGACATCTTCACCCACTCGGAAAACCACCCGGAAGCAGCAGCCTTGCTGCGCGCCGCCCTGAACGCCGAAGGCGTGCGCCATGTAGCGGGCGAGACGATGCGCGGCTCGGAGGATTTCGGCCGTTTCGGCGGCGTGTCGAAGTCGGCGATGTTCTTCCTCGGCGCCGGTGAAAACATCGCCAACCTTCACAATCCGAACTACGATTTTCCCGACGACCTGATCCCGATAGGCTCAAAGGTCTTCATGCGGGTAGCGCGGGATATTCTGGGGTAGCGGACAAACCTTGCAGTCGCTCGCCGGTGAACCAGATAAGGAAAAAGACGCTCCGACGATCCAAGGTCCCGAACGATCCGAATGAAGCCTTCCACGCCAGCCGGTGCCCCGCCGGCCGATCCAGCAAAAGCCAGCAAGAGCTTTTATGCCCGGCTCATCGCCGGCCTCGGCGGTTTTCTGGCTGCTGCCGTGTCGCTTGGCCTGTCGCTTTATGAAGCCCGCACGTCAGGCGAGATCAGCCGAATCCCGGTCGATACCCCGGTCGTGACCGGGCGCTGGAATGTCACCCTGCATTCGGCCGGAATCGCTGCGGAAATGCCGGATGGCTTGCGCATCGCGGCCGGCAAACAGGCGCTGGTCGTGGATCTGACGCTCGAAAACCTCTCCGGCGAAAGCTCCAACATCTTCCGCAAGACCCTGAAGCTGACGAATGTCGAGGCGGTGCCGGAGCCGCAATTTTATCTCGTCCGCGATCGCGCCATTCTCTGGGATCTTCAGCCGAGCATGCCGGAAGCCATCAAGGTCGTCTGGCAATTGCCGGCTGCACAGCCGCTTCCTAATATATTGCATGTCGATTTGACCGGCGAAATCTTCAAGCCGCAAGACAATCTCTATGGTCAGCCCGGCTGGTTCCCGAAGGAGCAGGACGTGGCGCGCATCGACCTGCCGATCGCCAAGCCGACGGCGAGTGCCGGGACGGAGGCAAAACCGTGATGCGCTGGATCGCCTCCTTTCTTCTTGTGGCCTTGGCGGCAGTGGTTCTGTCGGCGTTTCAGTCGACGACGCCACGATACGCGGCGCTGACAGGTCCGATCGTCACCTCGGGCAAGCAGGGCGAAGTTGTCGCGAGCAAGACCTTCAGCGTCGACGTCCTCAAAGTTCTGCGTGCCTATACGATCACGTTCAAAGGCATCGGGCGCCCCGTCGAGCGGCAGACGCAAGGGATCTGGGTCATCGTCACGGCCCGAGCCGAAGCTTTGCGGGAGACAATGCCGCTGCGGATCGCTGCCATTCGCGGCGCATCGGGCCGTCTTTACCAGCAGACCCGCCGAGCCGATGGCGCCGACGGGCGTATCAGCGATTTCGACCTCCAGCCCGGATTGCCGGCAAAAGGCATTTTCGTCTTCGAAATGCCGGAGGAGGAGACGAAAGACATGGTGCTGGTCCTTTCCAGCCAGCTCGGACCGCAGCTCGAATCGGAAATCCACATCAAGCTCGACCAGCAGGGCATCAACACGATCGAGCGGACGGATCTTGCCGGCAATGGATAGACGACGCGAAAGAAAGCTCTGGTGGCTGTCGCTCTGCGCCCTGCCTCTGTTGCTGGCCGCAGTCTATTTCACCGGCGCCTGGCGCAATATTGGCGAATTCATGCGCCGGACCGAATTGTCCGCCCGCCCCATCATGGCCGATCAGGCCTATGCCGGCGCCGTCTGGCAAGTTCAAAAGGTGCGGCTGATCGGCGATGGCCGCGACGCGAACACCAAACTGCCCGGCCAGATGCGCATTCTCATTCTGCGCCTCAATGCCATGGCGAAGGAAGATATCGGCGACCGCTGGACGCAATGCAGCCTGACGCTCACCGACGACAGAGGGCGGCGATGGCAGCCAGTCAATGTCATCCTCTCGGCAAATATCGACCGGCAGCTCGATCCAAAAGCGCCGCGGGTGGATGGCTGCAATGCGATTGCCTACCGGCCGCCGGTAGCGGGAAACACTGTCCTGATGGAGGAAAAGTTCATCGTGCCGGCCGATGCGGCACCATCGCTTGTCGCCCGCCTGAGCTTTGCCTCGACACGTCCGGAAGCCATCACGCTTCCCCTGTCGCTGCCTTAACCGCTTCTGCGCCATTCGCGGCCCTGCGCAAAGCCGATTTCGAGCGTCGCGGCAAGCAGGCAGATCCTGATCGGCATGGTCAGCACGCCGTCGCCCGGCGCGCTGGGGTCGCCGAGCAGAAGCCCGATACCTTGAAAGATCAACTGCCAGAGCGACCGCTCATGCGGCCCGATCCATTGGGCCAGGTAGAACCAGGTCCAGGCCGTTCCCCAGCCCAGGAGCCGGTAGAGAACGATCGCGGCGACCGTCAAGACGATGCCCGAACCGAGCGCCAGGCCGACGCCTTCCGCCAGTGCCCTGTAACGCTTGGCGGTACCGGATATGAAATGCGAGATGAAGTCGCGCAGGGATTTCGGCAAGGCCTCCCAGCGCGATACGGCACGCGACAGACGGCCTCCGACCAGAGGCCGTTCGCCGTTGATATCGTAACCGTAGACAAGTGCGGCCAGCGTCAGCCAGACGACCGGGTAGAGCGCGTAGAAAAACACCTTCTGCGCATCGTCCCACAACGTCGTGGGCAACTGCTCTGCCATCGGCGGCAATACGGTTGCCGCAGCAGCATTCGAGACAGGGTCGATCAGGCCGAAGAATAGTCCCAGCGTCTCCGGCAGATGCGCCACCCAAGCGCGAATCTCGTCTTGCCAGTCCGAGATCACATAGAGACCGATAAACGCCCAGTTTGCCTCGCAGACGACGATGACGATCGGCCAGATGGCGGCCTTCGAGCGCTTGTGCATGGCTTTCGCAAAACGCCGTACGATCCAGGCGATGACGACCGAGACGAAAAGCCAGGCACCGCCGCCGAATTCCAGCGGATTGACCGCCTCTCCGAACATCATCAGGTCGAGCGACAATTGCGAATATTCGCGGATCGTATCGCCGAGAAAACCCCAGGCGGCGTAATAGACGAAAAAGGGAACGAGCGTCAGCGCTAGGATGGACGTGAATTTCGGCGCGGTGGGCTCCGCCTCATCGCTCTTACTCGAATCGCTCCTCCCGGAATGTTCGGCCAGCCTCGAAGCGGCATCGAGCGACGGCAATCCCGGCCGCACCGTCTGGAACAGGGCGACGATGATCACCAGTTTCAGGAGGACGATCAGCGCCAGGCTCGACAATCCGGCGAGCGGATTGAGATGACCGATCATCACCGCGAACTGGTTGATCAGCGAATTGCCGATGATTCCGAGCGTCCAGAGCGCCATCAGCTGCGGCCAGAACCGCCATAACAGCCGGATCGTCAGGACCGGAAGCAGAAACAGGGGGCGGACCGCTGCGGTCGCATCTGCGGACATGAAGGTCATGGCCATACCCTAACCACGGATGTCTGCCGCGCCAAGCTCACAAATCCGGATCGCGGGCAGCGACATGATCTTGAAGACCGCAAACGAAAAATGCCTCCCCGCAGGAAGGCATTTTGGGTTGCTTCGATGAAAGGCCAGTGGTCGAGCCTTGAAGATTAGGCGTCGCTGCCGCTGAACAGTTTGGCGAGGAAGTTGCCATTGTTGCTGCCACCGCCTGGGCGCTTGCCGTCCCACTTGTTGACGATGACCATATGGGTGATCTCGCCGCGCTGGAAGGCCTTCAGGAAGCGGTCGTATTCGGCAAAGGCAACGCAACCGTGGCTGTCCCCGCGAACGCGCAGCAGGAAGCTGTGGGCGAGAAGACCGGTGCGGCCCTGCGGCGCCTTGCCGTCGACCGGCGTCAGGCGGATGGCGGCGACGCCGTGGAACAGCGATTCGCGCATCGACAGCTTGTAGGTGCCGGGCGGGGTCGGGCCGCGCATCTTCACATGGGTGAATTTCGGGTTGTCGCGCATGCCGCCGATGCCGGAATGGGCTTCGAGCTTGGTGCCATTCGGCATGAAGACGGTGGCATTGGTGATGTCGTAGACGGCAACCTTGGCGCCGATACCCGGCCAGCTCGGCATGGTCTGCGACGGCGCCGGTGTATCGCGCATCGGATTGTCGGGCTTGGCAAAGGCAAGCACGGTCGGCTTGCTGTCGTCACCCGAACGATCCGGCTTCTGCGGCGCGACTGCGGCGATTGCTGCGAGAGCGGTCGGCTTGGCCGGCTTTTCGGCGAGTGCCACGGCAGTCGACGGACGGATGACCGGCAGCGGGCCGGCTTTCGGCAGAGCGTAGGCCGGAGCGGCAGGTGCCGGTTCCGGAATGACGGCGACTTCCGGCTGGTCGTCGGCGTCATCCTCAAGTGCGGTATCTTCGAGCGCGGCCATTTCGACCGGCTTCATATCCTTGAGATCGGCAACCGTGGTTGCCGGCTGAACGTCCTGGATCAGATCCGGCATAGCACTGCCGCTGCGCGGCGCGACGACCACGAGATTTTCCATCGCCGGGCCAAGTATGGCGCGGATGGCTTGCGCGTCGGGACGGATCTTCTCGAGCGAGGCGAATTGCTGCTGCGCCTCCGAATGGCGGGAGGCCTTGGCCATCGCCATGTTGAGCATCTGCTTGACGCTGTCTTCGCTCGGCTTGCGGGCTTCGAGCGCTGCAAGCTCGGCACCGGCAAGGCGCTTGCCTTTCGGATTGGCCGGAGCGCTGCCCGGAAGCCTGGAGAATTTCGAAACGTCGATTTCGCGCTCATGAGAGACAGCGGCAACGGCGGTCGGCGCCGGGAGCGCAACCGGCCGGGTCAGCGCCGTCTCGAATTTCACATCCGAGGCCGATTTGACCGCGGTTGCGACCGTCACCATCGAAGCGCCGACAAGGGTCGCCACGGTAAGGCCGATACCAAGGGCAACATTCGACAGAAGAGAGCGGGATTTCTTGCGGCGAACCGGCGCCTTGCGGGTCTGGTTACCCCGGGCCTCCTGGCCACGCGCCTGATTACCTACAAACTGTGTCTGGACCGAACGCGCCATCACTCGTTACCCGAACCGTTACTCACATCAGCCCGCATCGCTTCCGCGATACCGGCTTCACAACCAAGCTGGGAGATGAGCACGGAATGAACCTGCTCACTGCTGCCCAACGACTGCATGTGAGAATGAACGATTATGGTAACCAATGTCTTTACGCCGCCCCGATTTGGTTTTCGGCGTTGCACATAAATGCGCATGCCGCCGGAAGTTTAACGAAATTGCGGCGAATGGATGTCAGTCCTTAAGCGCAATTACGGCAAGTCAAGTCAGTGACCGTTGCTGTGTAGCGGCAAAAGACCGGCCTTTCAAGACGAATCATCACCTTATGCGGGCTCGGCAGCCGTGACCCGGGCAGCCCCGGCGACATATTCGGCAAGCAGGACCTTGGCGATATCCATCACCGCACGGATGCGGGGCGCATGCCGGAGCCGCTCATGCGTCAGCAGCCAGATCTCCGCGGCGGGCGGCATCGGCGGCCTGAAACAGTAAACAAGGTTAGCGTCGCTGGCCCCCAGAAACTCGGAAAACAGACCTATACCCACGCCGCTTCGAATACTTGCAAGCGTTGCCGAAACCGTGTTCTGGCGCACCACGATCGAGCCGTCGGGAAAATTCTTGCGCACCCAGACGGCGGCCGGATGGTCACGGATATGAGGATCGATGGCGATCAGCGAATGGCTGCCGAGATCGCAGATGTCACGCGGCACGCCGTTCTTGTCCGCATAGTCGCGGCTGCAATAAAGCCCCCACACGTCATCGGCGATCCGCAGGCCGACCAGGCTTTCGTCCGTCGGGCGTGGGCCGGCGCGCAAAGCGATATCCGCATCGCCCCGCTCCAGATCGAGCCGATGATCGGACGTCACCACATCGAGGCTGAGCTGCGGATGGGAAGCTTTCAGCCGGGTGATCAGCGAGGGCAGAAAGAAATTGGCGAAGGCCTCATTGGTGGTAAAGCGAACGCTGCCGATCACTTCACGCGAGGCGATCTCCAGCGCATTGCAGAAGGCGGCCATGGCGTTGCGCACAGATTCGGCCGGCCCGACCAGCATGCGGCCGACATCGGTCAGCACATAACCGGTGCGCCGCTTGTCGAACAGCTCGACGCCCATGTCCTCCTCGAGGCCGGCAATCCGGCGCGACACGGTGCTTTGGCTGACATCCAGAATTTCGGCAGCAGAAAGGGTCGAGCCGGTTTCGGCAACGGCGAGCATGAAGCGCAGGTCGTCGTAGTTCAGCTTGTCCATGGTCGTCAGAAATAGCGTTATGCGAAAATGATGAATCCCGCCGCAAAAACGGTGTTTGCGGTTGTCCCGCCACCAATCTACACGCCTTTCAACGTCGGCGGAACGGGGTTTCACTCCCTCCCCGCGCTTTTCCATCAGACAATTGCCGAAGGACCATTCCCCATGCGCACGTCCGTGCAAGACCCGCTGGTGCCTGCCAATACCAGGATCGTCAACCGCTATAACCGCGAGACCTTCATCTTCACCGACCCGGTCGAGGATGAAGCCTTCGCACGTTTCGATGTGCTGCTTGAAAAGGGCGGTTCCGGCGGCGGCAATGCGGTTGCCCATATCCATCCGAATTCCGACGAACATTTCCACATTCACAAGGGCCGTCTGTTGATTTCCATCGATGGTATCGAACACATCGCCGATGCCGGAGAGACGGTGATGGTGCCGCGCGGCAAGCCGCATTTCTTCCGCAACGCCCATGACGGAGACACCCACGCGACCGTTTCTTTCACGCCAGGCCACAAACACCTGCGTTTCTTCATCAATCTCGCGGCGATGACCGTGCTTGAGCCGAAAAGCTTCTCGCCATCTGGGGACGTCAAGCTCCTGCAGATTGCGCTGGCGCTGAATGCCTACCGCGATCACCTCTACATAGCCGGCCCGCCGATCTGGATACAGAAGCTGATGTATGCGGCTCTCAGCCCGATCGCGAGATTGATGGGCTATCGACTGATTGTCGGGCCGACAAACAACAAGCTGAAGTTCGGGGAAACGTTGCGGCTGATAGAGCAAGCGGCATAGACGCAGGTCATGGCATCGACATGATGCATTATTGCCGCCCACGCATAAAAAAGAGCCCGGCATTGCCGAGCTCTCCCATTTGTCTCAACAGAGAATTACTTACCGCAAGCCGGATTGGCCGCAGCGGTATCATTTGCCGGAGCGCTGTTGACGCCGGCACCAGGCGTGCCAGGAGCGCAGTCAGGGTTCGAGCCGGCAGCAGAGCTACCGGAAAGGCCGCCGGCGCCCATGGTGCCGGAATTACCCATCGAGCCGCCTGTCGTGCTGCCGGTGGTGGTACGATCAGCCGGAGCGCCGGTCGTCGTCTGAGTGTCAGTCTTCGGCGCGGACGTGCTCGGGGAAATGGTTGAGGCACCGGAGCCGCCGCTCTGGTTGCTGTTACCACTCTGAGCCAGCGCGGACGTTGCCATGCCGATGGAAAGGGCTGCGACTGCAATAAGTTTAAACGACATTTCTCTCACCTCGATTGGACCCTACAGGTAATTAACAACGTAGTAACCCATTGGTTCCCAAAGAAATCCCGGATCGACCGAAAAGAGCGCAGAAAAAGACCGGCATGCGCCGGCATGTGATGCCGCAGGAGTGTCTGCCCTGTAAGAC
Organism: Neorhizobium populisoli; assembly: GCF_019430945.1. Taxonomy (GTDB): domain Bacteria; phylum Pseudomonadota; class Alphaproteobacteria; order Rhizobiales; family Rhizobiaceae; genus Neorhizobium; species Neorhizobium populisoli. The sequence continues at coordinate 84,869 of NZ_JAHYCB010000005.1, forward strand.
CCCTTGCCTCACGCGAACAGAAATACCCTCGGAGCGCGGCTTGTAGCTGGCTGAATGAACCGCGCAGAACGGGCTCCGGCAAACCGAAATTTCAGGATGAGAATCAGAGCTTGGAAAATGGCGAATTCTTCCGGTTCAGCCGCATCCTGTTGCCCGTCGGCACCGCCGAGACAAGACATTTGCAACGTAATTTCGGCTGCGCACCTTCTGTCGATGAAAAGCTGAATCAGCGGCCGCACAACAAGAACCTTGATCGCGCCCCCTGCCCTTGGCATCCTCCGGCAAACATGAATCGGAGGACGCCCGATGAAAGCGCTGCTGCTCGTCGATATCCAGAACGGCTTCTGCCCCGGCGGCAACCTGGCCGTCGCCCATGGCGACGAGGTCGTGCCGGTCGCCAACCGGCTGATTGCGGATGGCGGTTACGACGTCATCACCGCCTCGCAGGATTGGCACCCCGCGAACCACGGCAGTTTCGCCTCGCAGCATCCGGGTAAAAAACCGTTCGACATGGGCGAGCTTTCCGGCCAGCCGCAAGTCATGTGGCCGGACCACTGCGTACAGGGCACGCCGGATGCGGAATTCCATCCGGATCTCGACATCGATGCGGTGGATTATATCCAACAGAAGGGCGAGAACCCCGCCGTCGACAGCTATTCCGCCTTCCGCGACAACGACCACGCAGCGCTGACCGGGCTTGCCGGTTATCTGCGCGCACAGCAGGTGACCGAACTCGATGTGTGCGGGTTGGCGACGGATTATTGCGTCAAGTTTTCGGCCCTCGATGCTGTCGACATGCTCCCGGGCGTCAAGGTGCGTTTCGTCGAGGATGCCAGCCGCGGCATCGATCCGGAAGGCATCAAGGCGGCCATCGCCGAGATGAGGGCCAAAGGCGTCGAGATCGTGAAAAGCGCCGATATCCTCGCTGATTGATGCAAAGGCGGTTCGCCTCGCTGCAATAGTTCAGCGAAATCAATCTTTCCATCAGTGCTATTGAATTGCGCCCGTTGCTGCGGGCCTCTAAAGGCATTCCGAAAGGGATGTCTCATATGAATCGCAGCGAATTTCATCGGGGCCTGAAGGGCGGCATCGTCATTGCGCTCTCCTCGGCCCCGTTTGCCGTCCTGTTTGGCGCAGTCGCCGCGGATAACGGCCTGTCGGTCGCGGAAGCGGCCTTGATGAGCGCTACCGTTTATGCCGGCGCCAGCCAGCTGGTCGGCATCGAACTGTTCGGCCACCATGTGGCGCCGTGGCTGGTCATCCTGTCGGTGTTTGCCGTCAACTTTCGCCACATCCTCTATTCGGCAGCACTGGCGAAATACATCGGCCATTTCACGCCGGTGCAAAAATTCTTCACCTTCTTCCTGCTGACCGACCCGCAGTTTGCGGAAAGCGTCAAGACAGGCGAAGCCGGGAAGACCGTCAGCTTCACCTGGTATATCGCCTTCGGCATGGCGGTTTATTTCCCGTGGCTGTTCTTCAGCATTGTCGGCGTCTATTTCGGCAAGATGATCGGCGATCCGAAAACATTCGCGATCGACGTCCTGCTGCCGATCTATTTCCTCGGCCTCGTCATGGGTTTTCGCCGCAAGCCGGGCTTTTATCCGACGGTGATCGCAAGCGCGTTTGGTTCGGTGCTGGGCTATCATTTCGTCGGCTCGCCCTGGCATGTCAGCATCGGCGCAGCTGTTGGCGTGTTGGTCGCCGCCCTGCTGCCTCTGCAATCGACGCCCGTACCCGTAACTGCCGCCAGCGAAGTGGAGAGCTGAGATGGGTTTCGAACTCTCCACCGAGATGACCCTGCTGATCATCGCCGCTGCCATCGCGACCTATATGACGCGTATCGGCGGTTTCTTGCTGATCACAAGGATGAAGACTATCCCGCCGCGCATGGAGCAGGCGCTGAATGCCGTTCCGGCCGCGGTTCTGACCACGCTCGTCGCACCCGCCTTCTTCACCAGCGGCTGGGATGTGAAGATCGCCATGCTGGCCGCCATGCTGGTCGGGCTGCGTTATCCCGGCCTGATCATGCTGGCCGGCGGCTGGGTGGCGGCCATGGCCTGCCGCCACCTTATCGGGCTGTAGTCTCCTCTCAGGCGACCGGCTCGGTCGCCTTCACCAGCCAATCCTGAACCTTCTGGCTGTCGATCAGCGGCATCAGCTTTTCGCGCACGGCCGCATGATAGGCGTTCAGCCAGCCAAGCTCTTCCGCCGTCATCAGCGACGCCACGACAAGCCGCCGGTCGATCGGGCACCAGGTCAGTGTCTCGAAGGCAAGCATCGGCTGGTCGCCACCATCGATATCTTGCGATCCCTTCACATAGATCAGGTTCTCGATGCGGATGCCGAATGAGCCGGGGCGATAATAACCCGGTTCGTTGGAGAGGATCATGCCGGGCAGCAGCTCCTGCGTCGCCAGCCGCGAAATCCGCTGTGGGCCTTCATGCACGGAGAGATAGGAGCCGACGCCGTGGCCGGTACCATGGGCATAGTCAGCTCCGGCCTTCCAGAGCGCGATACGGGCGAGCGGATCGAGATCGCAGCCGCGCGTCCCCTTGGGAAAGCGTGCCAGGCTGATGCCGATCATGCCCTTCAGCACCAGCGTGAAGAACTTCTTCTGCTCTTCCGGCACCGCGCCGACGGCGACCGTGCGGGTGATATCCGTCGTGCCATTAACATATTGCGCACCGGAATCGACGAGGAAGAGTTCTCCGGCTTCCAGCTTGCGGTTGGTTTCCGTCGTCACCCGGTAATGAATAACCGCGCCATGCTCGCCGGCCCCGGAAATCGTGTCGAAGGAAATATCCTTCAGCGGGTTCTGCGAGCTCTGGCCGACCCGGGCGCGCACGGCTTCCAGCGCCTTCACCGCCTCGATCTCGGTGATCGTGCCAGGCGCCTGTTCGTCTAGCCAGCAGAGATATTCCGCCATCGCCGCGCCGTCCTGCAGATGCGCCTTGGCCGAACCATCAAGCTCCGCCTGGTTCTTGCAGGCGCGCGGCAGTTTCGCCGGATCGCCGGATTCGACCACCACACCGCCCGCCATCTCGATTTCCTTCGTCAGGATCAGCGGCGTCAGATCGGGATCGATCAGGATCTTGGCGCCATCCTTTGAATGGGCTGCAAGGCGGGCAAGGAAATCGGCAGGCGATTGCTGCACGGAAATCTGGCCGAGATAGGCTTCCTGCTCGATGCCGGTCTTCTGCTTGTCGAGGAAGATTTCCGCCTTGCCGTCGGCCGGAATGATGGCACGCGACAAGGGATGCGGCGTATGCGGCACGTCATCGCCGCGGATATTGAAGATCCAGGCGACAGACGAGGGGTCGGTGATCAGCACGGCAGCCGCGCCCTTCTCCTTAACACCTGCGGCGATCATGGCGATCTTCTCGCTGGCGAGCGTGCCGGCAAATTCCTGCTTCTGTATCGCGACGGCGCCCATCGGCTCGGCCGGGCGATCGGTCCAGATCGCGTCGAGCGGATTGGCGTCGAGCGGCACCAGAGCGCCGCCGATCTCGGAGAGCGCCCTTGCCAGCCGGCGCACTTCGGCCCCGGCATGCAACCATGGATCGATGCCGAGGCGAAAACCCTTTGGCGCGTTCTTCGGGATCCACAGATGCGGCGGTTCGTTGACGAGGTCGCCGCCAGTGAAGACCGAACCGTCCACCTGCTCGGCAAGCTGGGTCGTATACCGCCCGTCGACATAAACCACCGCCTCACGCTGCGTAATCAGGGCGATGCCGGCAGAACCGGTGAAACCGGTGAGCCATGAGAGCCGCTCGGCAGACGCCGGCACATATTCGCCCTGATATTCGTCGGCCCGCGGCACGAGGAAACCGTCGATGCCGAGGGCTTCGAACTTTGCACGCAGCGCGGTGACGCGCTCGCGGCCAAACTGCGGGGCGGATTTGACGTCGAATGACTGAAACATGTGATGGATACCCGGACTATCTGATTCCGATTGAGAAACTCGGGCGATGTTAGCCGATCTTTGCGCCGGAATGCCAGCTGCGATGCCGATGGCTAATCGATATGCAGCAGAAAGGCCGGATGGCGCAAAATAGTGCGACTTATGCGAAAATCGCATACCACCGATGAGGGAAACCCTCTCACTGTGCAGTGCAGCATTCGCTATATATCAATCATCGAACGGGCGCCGAACAAGGCCCGCTCGCAAAGGATCAAACCCATGGCAGCTTCTTTCTTTCGCAATGCCTTCAACCGCATGGTCGAAGCCCGTGAACGCCAGGTCGCACGCTATGTCAACGGCGCCCTGCTGAACCTCGACGACGAGACTCTGAAGGGCCTCGGCACCAACCGCGAGGAACTGCGCCGCAAGGGCGCTTCCAACTATATTTTCTGAGTAGCGTATTTCGGAAAACAGGCCGGCGCGGAGATCTCCTCCCTCATCCGCTCCAGCTTTTCGAAATCACGGGGGTCCGCTTGAGCTTCTCCTCCCGGCTCGCGGACATGATCAGGCGCGAGCCTGATCGCAAGGCGGCACTTTTAGTGCCGCCTTTTTGCGTTTTGCGCATGAAAATTACGCGCATGACTTGTTGGATGTTTTCTTCTTTCGAGACTTATAGCCATGCGTTAAGCGCAAAGCTGAACCGCGAACGGATCAGCCGTGCTGCAGATGGATGGTCACCCAGCCATTGCGCCAGATGGTGCGCACATGGCGAAGCTTCGCACCGTTATAAGCCGACAGCACCTTCCAGCGCTGCGTCGCCAGGATGCCCGACAGGATGACCGAGCCGCCGGGCGCCAGATGCGTGACCAGCTGCGGCGCCATCTTGATCAGCGGCCGCGCCAGAATGTTGGCGATGATCAGGTCGAACGGACCTTCCTCGCGGAAGGACTTCGAATGGAAGCCCGGCGCTGTTTCCAGCCGAAGACCGGTGGCAATCCCGTTGCGCCGCACATTCTCCTTGGCGACACGCACGGCGACGGGATCGATATCGGTCGCCAGAACCGGCACCGGCTTCAGCTTGCGCACGGCAATCGCCAGAACGCCGCTGCCGGTGCCAAGATCGAGCGCATTGCGCACGGTACGCGCCCGCATCACGTCCTCGATGACTTCCAGGCAACCGGCCGTCGTGCCGTGATGGCCGGTGCCGAACGCCTGGCCGGCATCGATCTCGATGGCGATATCGTTGATCTTCACCTTGTCGCGGTCATGCGAGCCGTGAACGATGAAGCGCCCTGCCCTGACGGGTTTCAGACCCTCCAGCGACTTGGCGATCCAGTCGATATCCGGAATGATTTCGCGCTCGATGAGCATGTTGGGGAATGCGTGAGCAATGCCGGCGGCGATGCGCTCGCGCACCTCGTCCTCTTCGTCGGTCATCATATAGACCGACGCTTCCCAAATATCCTTCTTCTCGTCCACCTCGGTGGTGGCGATCGCAAAATCCTCCTCCCCGAACACTTCCGAGAGAAGATCGAGGATTTCTGCCGCACCCTTTTCGGTGGACGTGACGTAGAGGCGGATTTCGGCCAAGGGACTGTCTTTCGGCTATTCGGAGATCGATGGCGAGGATTGCCACAAAAACCCCGTCCGCTTCAAGGCTTCAGCCCTTGATCAGGTTCTTAAGCTTGGTCTTGGCGACATCCGTGTTTTCGCCGTAAGCGATCGTGCCGGCAAAACGGCCGCCCTTGTCGAGCAGGAAGACGGAAGCCGTGTGGTCCATCGTATAGTCGCCGTTCGGGTTCTTTTCGTCGACCGGCACCTTCTTGGCATAGACCTTGAAGCCCTTGATCATTTCGGCGACCTTTTCCGGCGGACCGGAAATGCCCTTCACCCGGTCGGTGACGTTGGAAATGTACTGGCCGAGCAGTTCCGGCGAATCGCGCTCCGGATCGACGCTGACGAAGAACCCGTTGAGCCTTGTACCGTCAGGATCGACCTCATGCATCCAGCCATTCAGCTCGAATAGCGTCGTCGGGCAGACTTCCGGGCAATGGGTGAAACCGAAGAACAGCGCGGTCGGCTTTTCCTGAAACGCCTTTTCCGTGATCGGCTGGCCATTTTGGGCCACGAGCTGGAAAGGCACGCCGAACGCGCCCTCGGCGAGGTTCTGCTTGGAGCGGGTCACTTCCATCGTTAGCCAGACCAGCACGCCGGCCAGCGCCACGACTGCGACCCAAAGGGCGATACGGAAGGATTTCATCGGCGTCTCATTCGGTTCCTGTCTTTGATCCGAGCGATAGACCCGCGAACCTGAGCGCGCAATTCAAGAAGTCGTTTTAAAGGGGCGTCGCGCTGATTTGTCACAACCGGAGATGGCCGAGAGCCTTACATGCACCAGGAAAGGCCGGTTTCGGCCATGGCAAGGAAGATCGAGGAGCCGTAGGTTATCCAGCCGTAGAATGCGGCGCCGCCTACTGCCAGCAGAATCAGCCCCGCTGCGATAGACAGCGGCAAGTAGAGACTGGCGGAATGATCTGCTTCGACTGGGCTTCGGCTCATGGCACTTAACATATGTCAATCCGGCAGCGCTCGATAGCCTTATTTTCCAGCTGCAACTTTCGAACAAGCTTAGCCGAAGATTAATATCTGTCTGTGATCATACTCGAACGATGGTGGTGTATTCCCCGAGTCGGCGAGCCGAAACAGCATGGATGCAAACAGTGTCCATGCCTTCATGTTATCCGGCCTGCGACCGTTTCACCCCATGACATGATGTCACCGGCCTCCGCCACCGGCTCGCCCTGCTCGCAGTCAAAACCAGATCCCGCCGGCTTCCCGGCGCCGGGAGGAGCCCGAACGCATGACGGTAAAGTCGATCGCCAAGACATTTTCGGTCAACCAGCGCCTCTGGACGCTGGCAGGCTCCGCCTTTGCCGGTATCGGCGCCATGCTGATCGTCGGCTGGTACGAAGGCAAGCAAGTCGATGCCGCACTCGAACGTGCCACCGAAATTCAGCGTCAGGTCGATGTCGCCAACGAGATGCGCATCGCCAACCTTCAGTTGGTTCTGGCCGCGATGGACACGATCATCGATGCGGATGAGAAGCAGGTCGAGCCGAGCCGCCTGAAGAACATCAACGAATCGGTGAAGATGCTCTCCAGCAACGGCTCAGACCTTCGCGCGCTTGCTGTCGAGCTTGGCAAATCCGCCGATCTGGCAACCTATGATGCGGATGTCGCGTCGGTTGCCAAGGCGATCCAGGTCGATCTGAAGAAGCTTGTCGAAAGCGGAGCGCCCGAAGAGGAATACGGCAAGCTCGACGACGCGATCGACGGTGCCGGCGAGCGCCTGACCAATCTCTTTACGACGCTCTCGAATGGCGGCGAAAAGATCGTCAACCAGCGCGTCCGCGAAGCAAACCAGCTTTCCAACATCTCACTTTACGTCCAGCTCGGCTGCGGTCTGCTTGCGATTATCGCCATGGCGATCCTGCAGACGATCCATGGCGGCGCCATTCGCCGCGGCATCGAGGGCGTGCGCAACAGCATGCAGCGCATCATCGGCGGCGATTATGCGACGCCGGTCGTCGGCATCGAACGCGGCGACGAGATCGGCGAGATGGCGCGTGCCACCGATGTCTTCCGCCTCTCCGCCGTCGAACGCCTCGATCTCGAAGCCAATCTCGACACTGAGCGCCGCCAGAGCGAACAGAGCCGCCAGAGCCGTGAAGCAAGCCAGCAGGCCGAGGCCGAGGCTTTGCAGTTTGCGATCGATTCGCTCGCTCAGGCGCTGAACAGGCTTTCGGATGGCGATCTTTCCGCCAATCTCAGCCGTCCTTTCCGCGATGACCTGGAGCGCCTGCGCGGCGACTTCAACCGCGTCGTCGGTCGTCTGCGCGATACGATGAGCGAAGTGGCGACCAGCGCCAGCTCGATCGGCGCCAATGCCAACCAGATGCGCTCGGCTGCCGACGACCTTGCCAAACGTACAGAACAGCAGGCTGCCTCGCTGGAGGAAACGTCTGCCGCGCTCGAGGAAATCACCTCGACGGTGCGCAACGCCACCAGCCGCGCCGAAGAGGCAAGCCGGATGGTGAGCCACGCCAAGGACTATACGGAACAGTCCGCCGGCGTCGTTCGTGACGCGACGGACGCCATGGGCCGCATCGAGGACGCAACGGCAGAGATCGGCAAGATCATCAATGTGGTCGACGAAATCGCCTTCCAGACCAACCTTCTGGCGCTGAATGCCGGCGTCGAGGCGGCCCGCGCCGGTGAGGCCGGCAAAGGCTTTGCTGTCGTCGCCCAGGAAGTCCGCGAGCTGGCCGGCCGTGCCGCCGGCGCCGCCAAGGACATCAAGGCGCTGGTCACCCGATCGAGCCACGAAGTCCAGACCGGCGTCGATCTGGTCAAGGCCACCGGCGAGGCTTTGACCCGCATCGGCGACGACGTCTTGAAAATCAACGACCACGTTCACGCGATCTTCACCTCTTCGCGCGAACAATCCACCGGACTGACAGAGATCAATACCGCAATCGGCCAGATGGACCAGGCAACGCAGCAGAACGCAGCAATGGTGGAAGAGAGCACGGCCGCAAGCCACTCGCTCGCCAGCGATGCCGAAACCCTGAACCGGCTGATGAGCCAGTTCCAGATCCGCGGGGGCAATGGGCCGCGCGTCGTAGACGCAGCGACCGCCGCCACGCCCGCAAAACCCTCACCCGCACATGGCTTGATGAATAAGCTTGCGGGGGCCTTCAACAGCCCGACGACCGCCAAAGCCAAGGCATCGGGTTCTTCAGACAAATGGGAAGAGTTCTGACATGTCCAATGCCATCAAGCAGTCCGGCGCCTATCTCGAAATCGTATCCTTCCACCTCGGCGATCAGGAATTCTGCATCGACATCATGGCGATCCGCGAAATCCGCGGCTGGGCGCCGGTCACCCCGATGCCGCACACCCCGCCTTACGTGCTCGGCCTCATCAACCTGCGCGGCGCGGTGATCCCGGTCATCGACATGGCCTGCCGCCTCGGCATGAAGATGACCGAACCGTCCGAGCGTTCGGCGATCATCGTCACCGACATTGCCGGCAAGCTTGTCGGCCTTCTGGTCGAGCAGGTTTCCGACATGATGACTATCAAGGGTGAAGACCTGCAGCCGGCACCGGAAATCATTCCGGAAGCCCAGCGCGCCTTCTGCCGCGGCATCGTGGCGCTGGAAAAGACCATGGTCTGCTTCCTCAACCTCGACACCGTCATCGCCGACGAACTGGCGCGCGAAGCTGCGTAAGCAGCTCTCTCGAAAACGGCCAAATTTGTGTCAGGTCCTCCGTCACACGCAGATGTGACGGAGGATTAATTCACTGTAATCATTACATTAATTTAAGAATTCGGCCTTGGAATCGCCGCTCGGCAATCCCAGTTCTTCTATCGCAAACGCCCAACCGAACCGCATGAACTCTTCGGCTGGTTTTCGAAAATAGGAGAATGACCATGAACAAGGCTTTTGCTCTCGCAGTCCTGATGTCCGCCGCTGCCATGGGCACCGCCCATGCCCGTGAGATCGTCACGCCCCAGAAGGACGTGAGTGTCGTTTATGTCGATCCCACCGAACACCACGAAAACAAGATGCTCGCCGTTCCGACAGCGAACCTCGATCCCAGCCAGTCGCAGATCAACCAGGCCCAAGCGGCAGTTCGCCACGACCCGGCCCTTCGCGCTGCCCTCCTCAAGGACAATGTCGAACTGAACAATGTCACCGGGGTCGAAAGCGACAATGCCGGTGGCACCACCGTTTACGTCCGCTGAGCTGATCTTTCTAATCGCATGACGAAAAGCCGGGCATCCCAAGGCCCGGCTTTTTGCTGTTTCTTTCCCGGCAAGGCGCTGCCGGGCAGTTGCGATTGACTTCCCGAACACCGCATGACTGAATCGAGATCGCAGCGGCCAACCATCGCCGCACAACGCTTTGGGAGGAGCGCGATTGAGCGAAGCGGCGGATGCGATCGTCATCGGCGCGGGCCTTGCAGGCCTGGTCACTGCTACGGAACTGGCCGATGCCGGCCGCTCGGTGATCATTCTCGATCAGGAACCGGAGCAGAATATCGGCGGCCAGGCCTTCTGGTCGCTCGGCGGATTATTTCTCGTCGATTCGCCCGAACAGCGCCGTTTGGGCATTCGCGATTCGCATGAGCTTGCCTGGCAGGACTGGATCGGAACCGCCGGTTTCGACCGCGAGGAAGACCACTGGCCGCGTCTTTGGGCGCAGGCCTATGTCGCCTTCGCTGCCGGCGAGAAACGCGCCTGGCTGCGGCAGATGGGCCACCGCATCTTTCCCGTGGTCGGATGGGCCGAACGTGGCGGCTGGTCGGCAACCGGCCACGGCAATTCCGTGCCGCGCTTCCACATCACCTGGGGCACCGGCCCTGGCGTCGTCGAGCCGTTTGCCCGCCGCGCCCGAGAGGCGGAGAAGGCGGGCAGTATCAGCTTTCTCTGGCGACACCGGGTCGACCGGCTGGTCAAGACGGGCAATACGGTCACCGGCGTTGCCGGCACGATCCTCGCAGCAAGCGAGGCAGTGCGCGGCGCCGAAACATCCCGTGCGGTGGTGGGCGATTTCGAGCTCAACGCGCCGGTCGTCATCGTCGCCTCCGGCGGCATCGGCGGCGCCCTTGAACTCGTGCGCCGCAACTGGCCGGCACGACTGGGCTCGCCACCCGGCTTCATGGTTTCCGGCGTGCCGAAACACGTGGACGGCCGGATGATCGGCATCACGCAGGCCGCCGGCGGCCGCGTCATCAATCCGGATCGCATGTGGCATTACACCGAAGGGCTGCGAAACTGGAACCCGATCTGGGAAAACCACGGTATCCGCATTCTTCCCGGCCCCTCTTCCCTCTGGTTCGATGCCACCGGCAAACGCCTGCCCGCCCCGTTCTTCCCCGGATACGACACGCTCGGCACGCTGCAGCACCTGATGGCGACCGGTTACGACTACAGCTGGTTCATTCTTGACCAGAGCATCATCCGCAAGGAATTCGCGCTGTCGGGCTCGGAACAGAACCCGGACCTGACCGGCCGTGACTGGAAGCTCACCGCCCGCCGCGCCATCGGCAAAAAGGCAACCGGCCCCGTGGAAGCCTTCAAGGAACATGGCCGCGACTTTGTCGTCGCCGATACCTTGCCGGAACTCGTGGCGGGCATGAACCGGCTGACCGGCGGCGACCTGCTGAAGCTCGACGATATCGAGCGCGAAATCATCGCCCGCGACCGGGAGATGGCGAACCCCTTTTCCAAGGATCTGCAGGTCATGGGCATTCACAATGCCCGCCGCTCGCTGGGCGACAAGCTGGTGCGCACGGCAAAACCGCACCGCATTCTCGATCCCGCCTATGGCCCGCTGATCGCGGTCAAGCTCAACATCCTGACCCGCAAGACGCTGGGCGGGCTGGAGACCGACCTTTCCGGCCGCGTGCTTGGTCAGGACGGCGAAATCATCCCCGGGCTTTATGCGGCGGGCGAAGCGGCCGGCTTCGGCGGTGGCGGCATGCATGGCTACCGCTCGCTGGAGGGCACTTTCCTTGGCGGCTGCCTGTTCTCCGGCCGCAATGCCGGCCGGGCGGCTGCAAAACCTTAGAAAATTCCGGGTATCCGCCTCTCGAATGCCTTTCCAGAGCGGCGAATTCTTTCACGCCGACAACACGGTCGCGTGAAACGCGATCACCATTAAACTTCTGTAATCATTACATTTATTTAAGAAATCCGTCAGGAACCGCACAGTCGGCATCCGCATTCTTCTGCTGCAAAGCCCAACCGAACCGCCACAAACCCTTCGGCTGGTTACCAGATGAGGAGAAAAACCATGAAAACGGCTTTTGCAATCGCAGTCCTGATGTCCGCCACTGCCTTGGGAGGCACCGCCTATGCCCGGGAAATTGGGAGGATGGAACGCCCCACCGGCAACGTCCAGGTCATCTACGAAAACTACAACAATGACGAGGGCCTGTCGGAAGACGAATCCATTTCGCCGAGCAGAACCGTGACGGCTCAGGCCCAGTCCGAAATCCGCCACGATGCCTCGCTTCGCGCCGCTCTGGCGGCAAAGGACGTCGAGATGAAGAACGTCATCGAAATCGACAAGCACGGGACCAATACGATGGTCTACGTCCGCTGATCGGCAATGACTGAACAAAAGGAAAGCCGGGCTCTTCATCGAACCCGGCTTTATGTTTGCCGCCGCCCGCTCAGGGCTGCGGCTTGCCGTTCTTCCAGGTGACGCTCTGGTTATAGAGCGGGATGGTCGAAATCGCCATCTTGGCCGAACCGTCCACCACCTGCCGCGAATGGGCCAGATAGATGAGTGTGTCGTTGGCCTTGTCGTAGATGCGCTTGACGAGCAGGTCCTTCCAGATCAGCGAGCGTCCCTGCCGGAACACTTCCTCGCCACCCTTGCCGAGATCGATCTTGCCGATCTCGATCGGCCCCGTCTGGCGGCAAGCGATCGAATTGTTGGACGGGTCCTCGAACCAGTTGCCGTTCTTCAGCCGGTCGATGATGCCACGCTCGAAGTAGGTCACATGGCAGGTAACGCCCTTGATTTCGGGATCCGGCACCGCTTCGACGATGATGTCGTTGCCGGTCCAGTCCACCCCGACTTCACCGACCACCTGGGCGGACACGGGCGTGACAACAGCGCCGATGGCAAAGGCGGCGGCGGACAACAATGCGGTCAGTCGGTTCATAGGGGGCTCAGCTCCGGTAAACGATCCGTGATCTGAGATAAGATGCGCCGGCGCGGTTACAAGCAGCTGGAAGCCGCCAAACTCAGCACTCACTTCTTGCGAAGTGTACAGGCTGCATATCCGCCGGAATAAAGCCGGCCTGCCTGCATGCCGATCGCCATGGGAATATCGCGCACATGTGCCACGTTGAGCGAGTGGGCGATGGCAATAGACGCCTGCGCGCAGACCGCGGCATCTTCGGCAGCATTATGGTGCATGAAGCTTAGGCCCAGATGCGCCGCCAGCACATTGAGCTTGTGCGATATCAGATGCGGCCAGACCTTCTGGGCCATCTTGACGCTGCAGAGGTAGGAAAGCTCCGGATAGCTCTGCCGGTAGACGTCCAGACAGGCACGCCAGACGCTGAAATCGAAAGCCGCATTATGGGCGATCATCGTCGCCCCGCGAAAATCGTCGAAAAACTCGTCCATGACTTCCGGAAACTCGTCCGCATCCTCGACATGCTCCGGCCGGATGCCGTGAATGGCGATGTTGAAGGATGAAAACCGCATGTCGCGCGGCCGGATCAACCGCTCCTCGACCCGCACCACCTCGTCATCCTCGATCCAGGCGAGACCGACCGAACAGGCGCTGCCACGCTGCTCATTGGCGGTCTCGAAATCGATGGCGATGGTTTTCAAGGTCGGGCTTCCGTCGGGATACTTGCACTCTCTACAGCCGGCAGGCCGATTCGGCAAAGCGTCACGCCACTGCGAGCCTGTACGGTTTGACAAGGCAATCGGCAGGCACGCCCCAGCTCTGCTTCAGCTTGAAGATCATCTCGACGGTCAAGGCCCGCTTTCTGTTGATGATTTCCGATGCGCGCGAACGCGAACCCAACAGCTCTGCAAGGTCGCTCTGAGTGCGCCCCGTCATCTCCATGAAGCCTTGAAGAAAGGCAATCGGCTCGTGATCGACGGGAACGAAATTTCTGTTCTCATAGGCCTCTATGAGATCGGAAAGGACATCAAAACGGTCCGCGTCCTTGCTTCCCTTCTCAGGCGGGTGGTCGAAATAGGGAGTAACCTCAGCAATCGCCCAATCGAAATCGTCCTGGTTCCTGATCGGCCTGATATTATCCATCATATCCTCTCCGGATCGATCCGGTCGTATTCCGAATGAGTGCCGACAAACTTGATGAGAACGCGGCGATATTCATAAGCGACGTGTACAATGAGGCGATATTTATTGCCGCCGATGTCGAATATGATCCGGTTGTCGGCGACGAAATCAACTTTCGAGCCGAACATCCGCTTCACGTCCGCTGGACCGGACCATTCGGCCTTGCTGACCGCAAGGTACCAAAACTCAAGCGGCCCCTTTGCTTGCGGGTGACGCTCCCAGAACGATCTCAGGGTAGATTTTGCAATCACCTGCACGCCGGCAACATATTCCCAATACGGGAACATTTCAAGAGCGCCGATCACTCTTGACGCATGCCCATCTCTCTGGCCTTATCCAACCCATGATCAGCTTTGTCGCCCATGTGCATCTTACCATGACCATTCGCCCTGCAGGGCGCGTGGCGGGTTTGGCGCGTTAGCCGATCATCCGTCCGCCCACCCTGCCGAATGATGGCAGGGATCGGTGTTTCCGCTCTGCCTCGGCAAAAGACCCAAGGAGAGCAGAAATGTCAGATTTGGATAATCCACCTTTAGACCCGGACGCGCGATGGCCTGAAGGCCTGTCGATCCGCGCCCGCACGCCTGCCGATGCCCCCGCGATCGCCGCCCTGCACAACCTGCCCGGCTACCGTTACGGAACGTTGCGCACGCCCCACCACACGCCGGAAGAGATCCGCAAGGGGATAGAAAACACGTCAAGCAATTCCTTCAGCCTCGTCGCCGAATTGGATGGCCGCATCGTTGGTGATTGCGGGCTGACCCGTTTTGCCAATCACCGCCGGGCGCATGCAGGCAGTATCGGCATGGGGGTCCACGACGCCTATCAGGGTCGCGGCATCGGCAGTGCCATGATCGGCGAAGTGCTCGCCGTCGCCGACCGCTGGCTGAACCTGAAACGCGTCGAGCTGACCGTCTATACCGACAACGAGCCGGCACTGGCGCTTTATCGCAAATTCGGCTTCGAGGTCGAAGGCCATCTCAAGACCTTCGGTTTCCGCGACGGCCAATTTGTCGATGCCTATACGATGGCGCGCATCAAGACCTGACGATCACCCGATAAAGACCAGCCACTCGTCCTCGTCCATCACCTCGACGCCGAGTTCCCTTGCCTTGTCGAGCTTGGAGCCGGCGCCGGGGCCCGCGACGACGTAATCGGTCTTTTTCGACACCGATCCGGCCACCTTGGCGCCAAGGCTCTCCGCGCGGGCCTTGGCCTCGTCGCGGGTGAATTTTTCGAGGCTGCCGGTGAAGACCACGGTCTTGCCTGCGATCGGGCTGCCGCTGGCTGCGATCTGCTCGGCTTCCTGCGGCGTCACTTCGGCCAGCAGCCGGTCGATCACCTCGACATTGCGCGGCTCCTTGAAGAATTCGACGATGGCGCGGGCGACGATCTCGCCGATGCCCTCGATATTGTTCAGATCGTTCCAGGCATCGCCGGAAAGCTCCGCCGCTTCCTTCATCGCCTTTTCAAAGGCCTCATAGGTGCCATAGGCACGCGCCAGGAGCTTGGCATTGGTCTCGCCCACATGCCGGATGCCGAGCGCATAGATGAGGCGATGCAGCGCGATAGTGCGCCGCTCGTCGATCGCATCGAACAGTTTCTTGACGCTGACCTTGCCGAAACCGTCGATATTCTCGAGCTTGGTGAGCGTCGAGCCTTCCTGCCGCTTCTTCAGCGTGAAGATGTCCGGCGCGGTGCGCACCCTCAGCGACTCGTCTTCCGCCTCGAAGAAGAAATCGATCTGCTTGGCGCCCAGTCCTTCGATATCGAAGGCGGCGCGCGACACGAAATGTTTCAGATGTTCGATGGCCTGCGCCCGGCAGACGAAACCACCTGTGCAGCGCGTCACCGAATCGAGCTTGCCGGTCTTCTCGTTCTTCTCCCGCACCGCATGGCTGTCGCAGACCGGGCATTTTTTCGGGAATTCATAAGGCACGGCGCCCGAAGGCCGCTTTTCCATCACCACGTCGAGCACTTGCGGGATGACGTCGCCGGCGCGCTGCACGATGACAGTGTCGCCGACGCGGATATCGTGCTCCTCCTCGCGAATGCGCTCGCCGGAATTGCCGATGCCCTTGATGTAATCCTCATTGTGCAGCGTCGCATTGGTGACCACGACGCCGCCGACCGTGACCGGCGTCAGGCGCGCCACGGGCGTCAGCGCGCCGGTGCGGCCGACCTGGATGTCGATCCGCTCCACATGGGTAAATGCCTGCTCAGCCGGGAATTTATGGGCCGTTGCCCAGCGCGGCGAGCGCGAACGAAAGCCGAGACGACCCTGCAGGTCGAGCCGGTCGACCTTGTAGACGACGCCGTCGATCTCGTAATCGAGATCGGGGCGTTTCAGGCCGATATCCTTGTAATGGGCGATAATATCCTCGACCGAGGTCAAACGCTTCATCAGCGGATTGACCGGAAAGCCCCATTCCTTGAATTTCTCCACCATGCTCATCTGGGTATCGGCCGGCATTTCCGACATCTCGCCCCAGGCGTAGGCGAAAAATTTCAGATTGCGGCTGGCAGTCACCTTGGCATCGAGCTGACGCAGCGACCCGGCGGCCGTGTTGCGCGGATTGACATAGGTCTGCTTGCCCTCCGCCTCCATCTTGGCATTGAGCGCCAGGAACTCGCTCTTGGTCATATAGACCTCGCCGCGCACCTCAACGACATCGGGTGCGCCGGCCGGTAGGCGATTGGGGATCTCCTTGATCGTCTTGATGTTTTCCGTGACGTTTTCACCGGTCGTACCGTCGCCGCGGGTGGCGGCATTCACCAGCCTTCCCTGCTCGTAGCGGATCGACATGGAAAGCCCGTCGATCTTCGGCTCGGCGGTGAAGGCAATGGAATCGTCCGGCAACTGGCCGAGGAAGCGATAGACGGAGCCGACGAAATCGCGCACGTCCTCGTCGGAAAAGGTGTTGTCGAGCGACAGCATCGGCCGCGAATGGGTGATCTGCGCGAAGGTCGCGAGCGGCGCTGCACCGACGCGGACCGTCGGGCTGTCGGCGCGGATCAGCTGCGGAAACCGCTTCTCGATCGCATCATTGCGCCGTTTCAGCGCGTCATAGTCAGCGTCGGAAAGCTCCGGTGCGTCATGGCCGTGGTAAAGCTCGTCATTGCGGGCGATCTCGGCCGCGAGGAACGCCAGCTCAGCGGCGGCCTGTTCCTCGGTGAGGTTTTCGACGGGCGTTTTTTCGGCGGACATCTGGCTCTACTCCTCGGAAATCGCGAGTCGTTTTGTAGAGCAAATTTTGGAGATGGGAAGGGTGGGACGAGATGCTGGAGGGATAGGAAGTGCCGTGTCATACCCCCCTCTGCCCTGCCGGGCATCTCCCCCTCAAGGGGGGAGATCGACTTGTGGCAACGTCTCGGCCATCTCCAGCGTTGAGCTTTGGGTGATGTTAGTGCGCCCAGCCAATCTCCCCACCTGAGGGGGAGATGCCCGGCAGGGCAGAGGGGGGTATGACAGGGCGCAGCGTGGAGCGAGACCCCCCCTTACCCCTTACCTGCCAGCAAACTCTTCGCCGCAGCCCTCGCCTCGTCCGTCACCGAAGCACCAGCCAACATCCGCGCAATCTCTTCCGTGCGATGCTCCGGCTCCATCGTCGCAACCCGTGTGGCGATCTTGTCGCTCCCCTCGCCCGCCGGTCCCTTGGAGATCAGAAGATGCGTCGCCGCCCTCGCCGCCACTTGCGGCGCGTGGGTGACGGAGAGCACCTGTACCTTGTCGGAAAGCCGCTTCAGCCGCTGGCCGATCGCATCCGCCACCGCACCACCAACGCCCGTATCGATTTCATCAAAGACCAACGTCGGCGCCGAGCCGCGGTCGGCGAGCGCTACCTTGAGCGCGAGCAGGAAACGCGAGAGTTCGCCACCGGAAGCGACCTTCATGATCGGGCCGGGACGCGTGCCCGGATTGGTCTGGACGTGGAATTCAACCGTGTCGATACCCTCGGCGATCGCCTGTTCGGCATCACTGGTGACATCCACCATGAAACGGGCGCGTTCCAGCTTCAGGGCCGGCAGTTCGGCCATGACGGCAGCAGCAAGCGCCTCGGCGCCGTGACGACGCTTTTCCGAAAGCGCTATGGCAGCCACATCAAAGGACGCCTTGCCGGCAGCCGCGAGCTTTTCGAGTTCGCCGAGCTTTTCCTCGCCGGCATCGAGATCGGCAAGATCGGCGGCCATCTTCTGGGCCAGTGCCGGCAGGTCGGTGACCGGAACCGAATATTTGCGGCCGGCGGCGCGCAATGCAAAAAGCCGCTCCTCGACACGCTCCAGCTCGCGCGGATCGAATTCGGTACGGCGCAGCGCCGTTTCGACTTCCATCTGGGCATTGGAAAGATGGTTGAGCGCCTGATCCAGCAGCTCGACCGTCTCTTCCAGCAGACCCGGCGCCTCATGGCTCTTGCGCTCCAGCCGGCGGACCATGGAGGCGATCAGCGGCACGGGCGAAGCGTTGCCGTTGAGAAATTCGGAAGCCTCGGCGATATCGCCGGCAATCCGCTCGGATTTCTGCATCTGCGAACGTTTTTCGGCGAGCTCATCCTCTTCGCCATCGCGCGGCGAAAGCGTCTCCAGCTCCTCGACGGAGGCGCGGATATAATCGGCCTCACGGGCGGCAGCCTCCACCTTGGCGCGATGCGTCTTGAATGCCCGCTCCGCATCCTTCCAGGACTTGTAGAGGCCGGAAACCTGCAGCACTTCCTCGGATAGACCGGCAAAGGCGTCGAGCAGCATGCGGTGCGCGTCCGTGTCGATCAACGCCCGGTCGTCGTGCTGTCCGTGGATCTCGACGAGAAGCTGGCCGGCCTGGCGCATCAGCTGCACGCTGACGGGCTGGTCGTTGATCGAGGCGCGCGTGCGGCCGTCCGCCGACTGGATGCGGCGGAAAATCAGGTCGCCGTCGTCGTCGAGACCGTTGTCGCGCAGAAGCTTGCGGGCCGCATGGCTGCCGCCGACGTCGAAGACCGCCGTTACCTGCCCCTTGTCCTCGCCATGGCGCACAAGGCCGCCATCGCCGCGGCCGCCGAGCGCCAACGAGAGACTGTCGAGCAGAATGGATTTGCCGGCGCCGGTCTCGCCGGTCAGCACGGAAAGGCCGGTCTCGAATGCCAGATCAAGACGCTCGATCAGAACGATATCGCGGATCGACAACTGGATCAGCATGTTTCCTCGACCTTGCGCCGCAGGTTACGCGCCGATGAGCTTGGCTCCGGCCCGCGAAATCCACGACCCCTTGTTCTCGCGAGGCTCGACGCCTCCCGATTGAAGCAGCTTGTAGGAATCGCCGTACCACTGGCTGTCCGGATAATTGCGTCCGAGAACGGCGGCAGCGGTCTGGGCCTCTTCCACGATGCCCATCGCATAATAGGCCTCGGTGAGTCGCGCCAGCGACTCTTCCACCTGGTTGGTGTTGGAATATTGCTCGACGACGTTGCGGAAGCGCTGGATGGCCGCGAGATATTCCTTGCGTTCCAGGTAATAGCGGCCGATCTGCATTTCCTTGCCGGCCAGCTGGTCGCGGGCAAAGCGGATTTTCGCCTGCGCGTCCTCGACATATTCCGACTTCGGATAATCCTTGACGACCTTGGTCATCGCCTCGATCGTCCGCTGCGACATGCGCTGGTCCTGCGTGACGTCGGAAATCTGCTTGGAATAGGACAAACCGATCAGATACTGCACATAGGCCGAATCTTCCGAGTTCGGATATTGCGACATGTAGCGGTTGCCGGTGGCGATCGCTTCGTCGTTGCGATTGAGGCGGTATTTGGTGAACGTGCTCATCACAAGCGCCTTGCGGCCCCATTCGGTGAACGGGTTCTGCTTGTCGATCGAATCGAACTTGCGGCTCGCTTCCGTGACATTGCCCGCCTTCATGTTGGCAAGGCCCTGATTGTAGAGCACTTCCGGCGAATCGGTCTCCATGCCGAGCTTGGTGATGTCGATGTCCGGGTCCGACTGGCAAGCCGTGACGCCAAGGCCGGCGCCGACCAGTACGAGCGAAACAAGGACAGCCCTTGCCGCTTTACGCATTCCAACAGACCTTACATGGTTCATTCGACAGTTCCTGCTCGTCCCGCGCTTGAAAGCCCGCTAAGCCTCTACCCATAAAAGCAAAGCGAGAGCAACGCAATGATGGCGCTTTAATGCATTTTTGTGGCGAATGCGGTGTCCGAGAGCATCTCTCCAAAAGAAAAGGCCGCTTCCGGGGAAGCGGCCAAGTCGACTGGACCTAAATCTTTCACGCCCCGATACCTTCAAGCAAAGCCCGGTGTCAGCTCAGGCATGCTGACCGGCACGAACTCACGAGCCCGCACCCGCGCCGAGCGCGACGACGGCGCCTCGACGATTTCGTAAGCCGTCGGATCGCTCATCAGCGCCTTCAGCGCGTTGGCGTTCATCTTGTGGCCGCCGCGATAGGAACGGTAGCAGCCGATGAACTGCGCACCGGCAAGCGCCAGGTCGCCGACGGCGTCCAGCGTCTTGTGACGAACGAATTCGTCCACATAGCGCAGGCCTTCGACATTGACGATCGTATCGTCGTCGGAGATGACAACGGAATTCTCAAGCGACGAGCCCAGCGCATAACCGGCGGCCCAGAGACGCTCGACATCGCGCATGAAGCCGAAAGTGCGGGCGCGGGACAATTCCTGCTTGAAGGTCTGCGCGGTCAGCTCACCGTTCCAGCTCTGGCGGCCGATCAGCGGCGAGGTGAAATCGATCTCGACTTCGAAACGCGTGCCGTCATACGGGCGGAACTCGGACCAGGATGCACCGGAATCGATACGAACCGGCTTCAGGACGCGGATATAACGGCGCTTGATGCCGAGATTGACGATACCGACCTGTTCGATCGCCTCGATGAACGGAAACGAGCTGCCGTCCATGATCGGCATTTCGGCGCCATCGACTTCGACCATGACATTGTCGATGCCGAGCGCGTAAAGCGCGGCCATTACATGTTCGATCGTTGCGACCCACTTGGCCGGCGAGGTGCCGAGGATGGTGCAGAGATCGGTCGGGCCGACCTGCGAGGAAACGGCGCGGTATTCGACCGAGCTGCCGTCCTGGAAAACGCGGGAGAAAATCACGCCGCTATTAGCTTCGGCGGGCTGGAAAGTGATGCCGACGGGCGCGCCAGAATGAACACCGATACCCCTGAGCGTTACCGGGGCGGCGATGGTGGTCTGGAAACCGAGCAATCCGATGGTCATACTTACTGCCTTATTCTCATCGTTCTCCCCCTGCCCGACGAAATGGACCAGGGGGATCCGAATGTTATCCGACGCCTGCTATATGCTGCTTGCCTGAATCGGCGAGGTCCCTTGTGGCGTCTTTTCAGCATCCTTCATACGCAGCCATTCCGTACATTCCAAATCACTGTTCGTTTCGGATTGTTACGTTGCTAAGTGCGTAGAGTTACAGGCAAAACGCACAAAGACCCGGATCGTTGACCCGGGCCTTTTACACATTTCGTGACCGCCGTTAATGCGGCTTGCGAATTAGTTGGACTGGCGGCGCAGGAAGGCCGGAATTTCCAACTGATCATCCTCATGATGCGAGGCCTGCGGAGCCTGGCGACCATGATCGTCAAGGTTGCCGCGACGCGGTGCGTAGAGGCTGGCTTCGGCCGAAAGCGGACGGCGCTGCTGGGGTGCCGGAGCAGGGGCCGCGGGCTCGACATGAGCCTGCTCTTCATCGCGACGGCCAAGCGAGTTGCGGATCTTGCTGAGCAGACCCATCGGGCCGCGCTCTTCCTGCACGTGGTGAACCGGCTGGGCGCGATGTTCCATCTCGGCCTTCACGACCGGCGGGAAATCCTCGACCTTCGGCATGCGGACCGGCTCGACAATCTGCGAGACGGACGGTGCGATCGGCTCGCGCTGCATCGGCGGGGCGACCCGCTGTACCGGCTGCTGCATGACCGGGGCCGGCTGCATCTGCATCGGAGCAGGCTGCTGCATGACCGGCTGTGCCGGGCGGCTCATGACCGGAGCCGGAGCTTCCGGAGCGGCTGCAAAGAGACGGCTCTGCGGGCGGAACTCTTCCTGCGGCTGCTGCATGACCGGAGCGGCCTGCTGCATGACCGGCTGCTGGACGGGAGTAATGCGCGGCTCGGCGATCGCCAGTTCACGCTCCATTTCGGCTTCCGCCATGCGGATCGTCTCGGCGATCGGGTCGAACGCCGGCTTCGGAGCAGGTGCGGCCTGCATGACCGGGGCCTGCTGCAGGACCGGAGCGGGCTGCTGCATAACCGGGGCCGGCTGCTGCATGACAGGAGCCGCCGGGATAGCGATCGAAGGACGAATGATCGGCTTGGCAGCCGCACGCATTTCAGCGGAGCGGATATCGAGCGACTGAGCGGCACGATCGATACCGGTTGCCACGACAGACACGCGGATCAGGCCTTCCAGCGCTTCGTCGAAAGTCGCGCCGAGGATGATGTTGGCATCCGGATCGACTTCTTCGCGGATGCGGGTCGCGGCTTCGTCGACTTCAAACAGGGTCAGGTCGCGACCGCCGGTGATGGAGATCAGGAGGCCCTGAGCGCCCTTCATCGAGGTTTCGTCGAGCAGCGGGTTGGCGATCGCGGCTTCGGCGGCCTGCATGGCACGGCCCGGGCCGGATGCTTCGCCGGTGCCCATCATCGCACGGCCCATTTCGCGCATCACCGAGCGGACGTCGGCGAAGTCGAGATTTATCAGACCTTCCTTGACCATCAGGTCGGTGATGCAGGCAACGCCCGAATAGAGAACCTGGTCGGCCATTGCGAAAGCGTCGGCGAAGGTCGTCTTGTCGTTGGCGATGCGGAAGAGGTTCTGGTTCGGGATGACGATCAGCGTGTCGACCGACTTCTGCAGTTCCTGGATGCCCGATTCGGCAAGGCGCATGCGGCGCTGGCCTTCGAAGTGGAACGGCTTGGTGACGACGCCGACGGTCAGGATGCCCTTGGAACGGGCTGCCTGTGCAACGACCGGGGCGGCACCCGTGCCGGTGCCGCCGCCCATGCCGGCGGTGACGAAGCACATATGCGTGCCATGCAGGTGATCGATGATCTCCGGCAGGCATTCTTCAGCGGCGGCGCGACCGACTTCCGGCTGCGAGCCCGCGCCGAGACCTTCGGTGACCTGGACACCCATCTGGATGACCTTTTCGGCCTTGGTCATGGTCAGTGCCTGGGCATCCGTATTGGCGACGACGAAGTCGACACCTTCCAGGCCGGCCGTGATCATGTTGTTGACGGCGTTACCGCCGCCGCCACCAACGCCGAATACGGTGATGCGCGGCTTAAGCTCGTTAATTTCCGGCTTTTGCAGCTTGATGGTCATTGCAGCAGTTCCTTCTTCTTCTGGCCGCATCGCCGCCGGCCAATTCATTTCAACCTTGCTTGACGCTCAGGGCCTTTGCCCAATCGTCAAAAACTTTCCTTCAGCCACTGGCCCACGCGGGCCAGCCTGCCGTTACCGTTGCCGAGCGAGGACATCAGCCCCCCCTGCGCGGCGTGTGTTTCCATGTCCGCCACCTGCGGATAGATCATCAGGCCGACCGCGGTCGAAAATGCGGGGCCCTTGGCCGCCTGCGGCAGGCCCGAGACGCCCATCGGACGGCCGATGCGGACATTGCGCGCCAGAATGCGGCGGGCAGTCTCCGAAAGGCCAGTCAGCTGGCTGGCACCACCGGTCAACACGACGCGCTTGCCGACGATCGGGCTGAAACCCGACTTCTGGATGCGGTCGCGGATCAGCTCGAGGGTTTCCTCAATACGGGCGTTGACGATGCGGGTGACGAGCGAGCGCGGCACCTGGGTCGGCTGGTCGCGGTCGTCCTCGCCGATCGGCGGAACCGAAATTACGTCGCGCTCGTCGGCGCCGTTGGCGACCGACGAACCGTGCACGACCTTCATCCGCTCGGCATCTTCGATACGGGTCGAGAGGCCGCGTGCGAGGTCGGTCGTCACATGATGACCACCGAGGCTGATCGCATCGGTATGAACAAGCTTGCCTTCGGCAAACACGGAGATCGTCGTCGTGCCGCCGCCCATGTCGATCGCCGCGCATCCGAGTTCGACTTCGTCGTCGACGAGCGCTGCAAGGCCGCTGGCATAAGGCGTCGCCACCATGCCTTCGACGGAAAGGTGCGCGCGGTTGATGCAGAGTTCGAGGTTCTTCAGCATCACCCGTTCGGCCGAGACCACGTGCATGTCGACGCCGAGTTCATCGCCGTACATGGAGAGCGGATCGCGGATGCCGCGCTCGCCATCCAGCGAGAAACCGGTCGGCAGAGAATGCAGGATCGCGCGGTCCTGACGCTGCGACTGATGGCTCGCGGCAACCAGAACCTTCTTCAGATCCGACTCTTCGACTTCCTGGCCGCCGAGATCGATCGTCGCGGTGTAGATGTCGCTCGAGAGGCGGCCGGCGGAAACGTTGACGATCAGGCTGTCGACGGTGAGGCCCGCCATGCGCTCGGCCGCATCGACGGCAAGCCGCACGACGCTTTCGGCGGCATCCAGATCGGCGATCACGCCCGACTTCATCCCGCGGGAGCGCTGATGGCCGATGCCGATGATCTCGATGTGATGGGTACGGCCAGGCAGAACCTGGCTTTCCTGGCGCGGGGTCAGCCGGGCGATCATGCAGACCACCTTGGTTGAACCGATGTCCAGAACGGAAACGACATGCGAACGCTTGGAGGAAAGCGGCTTCATGCGGGGCAGACCGAAGTGAGAGGAGGAACCGAACATGCTCACGACTGCTCTCC
The DNA here is from genome assembly GCF_019430945.1 of Neorhizobium populisoli. Lineage (GTDB taxonomy): Bacteria > Pseudomonadota > Alphaproteobacteria > Rhizobiales > Rhizobiaceae > Neorhizobium > Neorhizobium populisoli. The sequence continues at coordinate 109,443 of NZ_JAHYCB010000005.1, forward strand.
GAGCTTCTTCAACGCCTTGGCGCGCACTTCAAGTGCGTCCTTGCGTCGATCGACCGCTGCGGGGGTCAGTTGGATTGTGGTGCGATCTTCGAGACGAAGATCGACAGCCGCCACGTCACGCTCCAGCACGCCCTGCTCCTTTTCGAGGCGGGCAAGCACGGTTAGCGCCTTGGCGACATTGTCTTCCGGCAATTTCAGGACGACGCCGTTGTCGAGATGCAGGTCCCAACGGCGGCCGGCGACACGCACATAGGCCTTCACCCGGTTCTTCAGATCGGGCCAGCCGGCCATTTCATGTTCGAACGTCGAAGCGCCCTGCTCTGCATTGCGACCGACGAAGAGCGGCAGCGAGGCGAACTTGTTGTCGCGCAGCGGCGCGATGACGGCGCCGTTCTTTTCGATCAGCGACAGTTCCGAACCGTGCTGCCAGATACCGAAAGCCTGACGTTCTTTGAGCATCACCTCGATCGTGCGCGGATAGATCTTGCGGACCTCGGCATATTCGACCCAGGGAAGAGACGAAAGCTTGCGGCGGGCCGCATCGATATCGAGCGCCACGAGCGAGGTCGTGCCGTCGAGGCCAAGCAGCTGCAGGATGTCGATTTCCGACGTCTGGTCATTGCCGGAGACGCGCACATCCTCGATCGCAAAGCCGATGGTCGCCGTGGTCGCCTGAGCAACATCATGGCCATGGCCGCCGACGGCCATGCCGTAGAGACCGACCGCCGCAAAGAATGCGAAGGAAGCAGCCGTGCCCGTATGGGCCGGGATATGGATACGGCCCGTCGCCAGGCTCACGCAGAAGCGGACAGCCTTGCGAAGCGGACGCGGCAGGACACGGCGCTCTTCGACGCCGAGATAAAGAGCCTGAGAACGGCCGCGCGGTTCACCCGACTTTTTGCCGATCATCGCAAACACGAAGCGTCCTCCACCATCCAACGGACGAGTTCACCAAAGGAGTGACCGGCATGACCGGCCATTTCGGGCACCAGGGAGGTGGGCGTCATACCCGGCTGAGTGTTGATCTCAAGCCAGATCAGTTCGCCATTCTCGGAGAAGCGGTCGTCGTAGCGGAAGTCTGAACGACTGACGCCACGGCAGCCCATCGCCTGATGCGCCTTGAGCGCCAGTGTTTGAATCTTTTGGTAAATATTCGGTGAAATTTGCGCCGGAATGACGTGTTTCGAACCACCGGCCGCGTATTTCGCATCATAATCGTAGAAGGCATGGTTCATGGGTACCACCTCGGTCACGCCGAGCGCCACATTCCCCATCACGCCGCAAGTCAGCTCGCGGCCGTAGACATACCGCTCGACCATGACGCTATCGCCGTAACGCCACTCGGACGAACCGATGATCTGCGGCGGATGCGACTGATTCTCCTGCACGATCACCACGCCGAAGGACGAACCTTCGCGAACCGGCTTGACGACGTAAGGCGGCTTGATCGGGTGCTGATTGCCGATATCAAGGCGATTGAGAACTTTGGCTTCGGCAACCGGAACGCCGGAAGCCTTCGCGACATGCTTTGCCTGCTGCTTGTCCATCGCAAGTGCGGAAGCGAGCACGCCGGAATGAGTGTAGGGGATTTCCAGATATTCAAGAATGCCCTGAATGGTACCGTCTTCACCGAACGGACCGTGCAAAGCATTGAAGGCGACATCCGGCCTCAACTCGGAAAGAACCGCAGCAACGTCGCGACCCACATCGACCCGCGTAACGCGATAGCCCTCGCCTTCCAGCGCATCAGCGCAGGCATTGCCCGACGACAGGCTGACAGGCCGCTCGGAGGAAAAACCTCCCATCAGAACTGCTACATGCTTGTCGGTCATCGGCTCACTCTCGCAAAAAGGATTACACTCTTTACTTCGACGCTTGCCCGAAGCTTTTGCTTGGGTTCCGCGAAGGCCTTTTCGTCAGGGCGATTCCCGATGTGTAAGGCATGCCTGAATTAATGCCCCAATATGGTTAACAAATCGTTTACCTTGATTAATCCCATCGGCCAAAGGCATGAAAACTAACGAAAAAATACTGCCTTGAAAGTTAACGCGCGACCGATGGCGGCAGGCTGCGCGACGGAATCGCCAGTCATGATTCCATGCAAAAAGCCCGCCCGGCACTTGGCCGAGCGGGCTCCGTTGATCGCAACGATCATGCCTGAAGGTCAGGCGACAGCCGGGCCCGTCGTGGCAGCCGTGCTGTCAGGCGTATTCACGACCTTCCACGCCATGGCCCCGGCCGCGGCGCCGAGGATGGGAGCGACCCAGAAGAGCCACAGCTGGCCCAGCGCCCAGCCGCCGGCAATCAGGGCAACGCCAGTCGAACGGGCCGGATTGACGGACGTGTTGGTGACCGGGATCGAGATCAGGTGGATCAGCGTCAGCGCCAGTCCGATCGCGATCGGCGCGAAACCAGCCGGCACTTTCGGGCCTGTCGCGGCCAGAATGATGAAGATGAAGAAACCGGTCAGCACCATTTCGATGATCAGCCCGGATGTCAGCGAATAACCGCCCGGCGAATGTTCGCCGTAACCGTTGGACGCAAAGCCGCCCACCTGGAAATCAGCCTTCCCCGAAGCAACGAGATAAAGCACGAAGGCGGCAACGATCGCGCCGGCGACCTGCGCCACGACGTAATACGGAAGTTCGGACGTCTTAAACCGTCCGGCAAGCGCCAGACCGACCGAGACGGCCGGATTGAAATGACCGCCGGAAATGCCGCCCACCGCATAAGCCATGGTCAGGACGGTCAAGCCGAACGCCAGTGCCACGCCGGTGAAGCCGATACCGAGTTCCGGAAATGCCGCGGCGAGAACCGCACTGCCGCATCCGCCGAAAACCAACCAAAATGTGCCGAGAAATTCGGCTGAAAATTTTCTGAACATTATAATCCCCCTGCTGCCGCACCTGCCGGCCCACTGCCGACCTCCGGTGCACGCGATTGCAGCGCGGGAATATACAACCTTTTCAACTGAACGCACAGTGAACAAGAGAATTCGAAAAAGCCGATGGATGCAGGTTCCGATGAGAGACGCCTGGTGTTTAGACAAAACATAAGAAAATGCCGCCAAGCTTTTGGCTTAGCGGCATTTTCGCATATTCGACAATAAAAATATTGCCCGCATATCCGGCGATCGTTATTCGGTCGTGGCCCCCTGGAACGGACGAACCTCGCGGCCCGGCATGAAAACGCCGAGACGCTTGATTTCCCATTCCAGCTTGATGCCGGCATTTTCGAAAACGCGCTGGCGGACCATTTCGCCGAGATATTCGAGATCGTAACCGGTCGCATGGCCGATATTGATCATGAAATTGCAGTGCAGCGACGACATCTGCGCGCCGCCGTTCATCAATCCGCGGCCGCCGGCCTCGTCGATCAGCTTCCAGGCCGAATGGCCTTCCGGATTCTTGAAGGTCGAACCACCGGTCTTTTCCTTGACCGGCTGCACCGTCTCGCGATGCTGGCGAACCGCATCCATCTCGGCACGGATCTTGGCGCGGTCTTCCGGGTACCCCTCGAAAACCGCATGGGTGAAGATCATGTCGGCCGGTACCGAGGAATGCCGGTAGCTGTAGCCCATGTCCGCATTCGAGAAGACATGCTTCTCACCCTTGCGGTCGATCGCATGCACCTCGACGACGCGGCCGGACGTATCGCCGCCATTGGCGCCGGCATTCATGCGCAGCGCTCCGCCGATCGAGCCGGGAATGCCGTAATAGAAGGCGAAGCCGCCGATGCCGTTGTCCATCGCCATCGCGGCGATATGCTTGTCAGGGCAGATGGCACCGGCCTGGATGCGATTGTCGCCGACAAGGTCGAGACCGCCGAAGCCCTTGGCCGAGAGGCGCAGCACGACACCCGGAATGCCGCCGTCGCGCACGAGCAGGTTGGAGCCGACACCGACCACGGTCAACGGCACCTCTTCAGGCAGGATTTTCAGGAATGCCGAAAGATCGTCGACATCATGAGGCTGGAACATCAGTTCCGCGAGACCACCCGCCTGGAACCAGGTTACGCGATCCATCGGCGCATCAGGCGTCAAGCGCCCGCGCAGCTCATTGACGCCATCCCCAAGTGACGCCAGCAGTTTTTCCCCATTCACCTGCTTCATTCTCACTGTCCCGAAATGCTTTCCAGTTCCCTCGGCAAAGCTGCCGCCCATTGCGTGATATTACCTGCCCCCAGAAGAACCACAAAATCACCCGGTTTCGCAATGCCCGATACTATCGACGCGAGTTCGGTCGGTGATGCCATATAGCGTGCATCCCGATGTCCGCCCGAGCGGATACGCGACACCAGCGTTTCCGAATTCGCCCCTTCGATCGGCTCTTCGCCCGCCGCATAGACCGGCGCGAGGATGATGCTGTCGGCATCGTTGAAGCAGGTCGCGAAGTCTTCGAACAGGCTCGCGAGACGGGTATAACGGTGCGGCTGATGCACGGCGATGATCCGGCCCTTGCAGGCTTCGCGCGCCGCCTTCAGCACCGCCTTGATCTCCACCGGATGGTGACCGTAATCGTCGAAGATAGAAACGCCGTTGACCGTGCCGGTCAGCGTGAAGCGGCGCTTTACGCCGGAGAAGTTCGCCAGCCCCTTGCGAATGCCCTCTTCCGAAATGCCAAGCCGGTTGGCGACGGCGATCGCCGCGGTAGCATTGGAAATATTGTGGCGACCCGGCATCGGCAGCGTCAGGTCGTTGAAATTGAAGACCCGGCCGGTGCGGCGGCGGCGGATTTCCACGTCGAAGATCGATTTGGTGCCTTCGATGCGGACGTTGAAGAATCGCGCGTCGGCCTGCGGGTTTTCGCCATAGGTGACGATCTTGCGGTCTTCGATACGGCCGACCAGTGCCTGGACTTCCGGATGGTCGATGCAGAGCACGCCAAAGCCATAGAACGGAACGTTTTCGACGAACTGCCGGAAAGCCGCGCGCACGGCATCGAAATTGCCGTAATGATCGAGGTGTTCAGGGTCGATATTGGTGACGACGGCGACATCGGCCGGCAGTTTCAGGAAGGTGCCGTCCGATTCGTCGGCCTCGACCACCATCCACTCGCCCTCGCCCATGCGGGCATTGGTGCCGTAGGCATTGATGATGCCGCCATTGATGACGGTTGGGTCGAGCCCACCTGCTTCGAGAAGCGTCGCAACCATCGAGGTCGTCGTCGTCTTGCCATGCGTGCCGCCGATGGCAATCGCATTGCGGAAACGCATGAGTTCGGCCAGCATTTCGGCGCGCCGCACGACCGGCAGCGAGCGTTCGCGGGCGACGATCAGCTCCGGATTGTTCTTCTTGATGGCAGTCGAAACGACCACGACTTCGGCGTCACCAAGATTGTCGGCCTGATGGCCGACGAAAACCGGGATGCCCTTGTCGCGCAGGCGCTGCACGTTGGCGCCGTCCGACTGGTCGGAGCCCTGAACCTTATGGCCAAGATTGTGCAGCACTTCGGCAATGCCGCTCATGCCGATCCCGCCGATGCCGATGAAATGAACGAGCCCGATGGCCTTCGGCATCTTCATGCGCCTGCTCCTGTATTCTTCTGTTTTTTGAATTCCGAAATCGATTTGCGCTCCGCAAGAACCTCCACCATGTCGGCAAGAAGGCTGGCTGCATTGGGACGCCCGGCAGACCTAGCGGCCGCGGCGATCTTTTCAAGCCGGTCCGGCTCCTTCATCGCCGCCGAGATCAGGCCGGAAAGCTTTTCCGGCGAAAGCTCCGACTGCGGCACGACCTGCGCGCCGCCGGTCGCAACGAGTGCGGCGGCATTGGCAGCCTGGTCATGATCCAGCGCATGCGGGTAAGGAACGAGGATCGAAGGACGGCCGATCACGGCGATTTCCGAAACGGTGGAGGCGCCGGAACGGCAGATCACCAGATGTGCCATCGAAAGCCGCTCGGCCATGTCCGAGAAGAACGACGAGATATCCGCCGGCGCCTTCAGCTTGGAAAAGCAGGACATCACCCGGTCCTTGTCTTCCGGCCGCGCCTGCTGCGTCACCACCAGCCGCTCGCGATCCGCCTTGTCGAGCAGGCTCAGCGCCGTCGGCACGGCGGAGGAGAAATATTGCGCGCCCTGGCTGCCGCCGAATACGACAAGCCGGAACGGATCATTGCCGCGCGAGGCGACATAGGGAACGTTTGCTGCGGCCAGCACGGCCGGACGCACCGGATTACCCGTCGTCACCGTCTTGTCCGCATAGGGACCGCTATCTTCCGGAAGAAAGCCGCCGGCAATCGCCTGCACCTTGGCGGCAAGCGCCTTGTTGGCGCGGCCCATCACCGCGTTCTGCTCATGGATCATCGACGGCACACCCATCGAGGTCGCGGCCATCAGCGGCGGCGCGGTCGGATAACCGCCGAAACCGACGACAGCGAGTGGCTTCAGCCGGCTGATCAGCCGGCGCGCGGCGCGCAGACCGGTAAACAGCTTCCAGCCGGTGCGGGCCAAAGCGATCGGGTTCTTCGAAGTGAAGGTTGCGGACGCAACGACATGGATTTCGTCGGCCGGAAACGTGCCGGCGAAACGCTCTGCACGGCTGTCCGTCACCAGATGCACGGAATAGCCGCGCTGCTTGAGCTCATGCCCAAGTGCTTCGGCTGGGAAAACATGGCCGCCGGTTCCCCCGGCGGCAAGCAGGATGATGCCTTTGCTCATCTAAATTACTCCGCCGGCACACCATGGGCGACGCGGAACAGGCTCCGCTCCTGCGCCCGCTTTTCCGGGCGATGGCGCGTCAGCGCCAGAATGAAGCCCGCCGTGATGCAGATCGCGATCATCGACGAACCACCATAGGAGATCAGCGGCAGCGTCATGCCCTTGGCCGGCATAAGTTCGAGGTTCACGCCGATATTGATCATCGACTGCATGCCGATCTGCAGGACGAGGCCCGCGACGGCAAAACGGTTGAAGTCATTGCGCTCCTTGAAGGCGTGGTTCAAGCCGCGCAGCACTATGAAGGCGAAAATCGCCACCATCACCATACAGAAGATAATGCCGAATTCTTCCGCTGCAACGGAGAACACGAAGTCGGTATGGCTGTCTGGTAGGATGCGCTTGACAATGCCCTCGCCCGGACCCTGGCCGAACCAACCGCCCTGCAGGATCGCCTCATGCGCGGTCTCGATCTGGAAACGGTCGCCTTCGCCGGTCAGGAACTTGTCGAAACGCGCCGTCACGTGCGGCAGCATGTAATAGGCCGCCACGATGCCGCCCGCGCCGACGCCTCCAAGCAGCATGATCCACAGCCAGGGCATGCCGGCCATGAAGAACATGCCGCCCCAGACGACGCTGGTCAGAATGGTTTGGCCAAGGTCAGGCTGAGCGACGAGCAACGCCACGACGATGCCGAACAGGATGATGGCGAAGAGATTGCCTGGGATTTCCGGCTGCCGGGCATGTTCGGCGAACAGCCAGGCGCAGACCACCACGAAGGCGGGCTTCATGAATTCCGATGGCTGGATCGAGAACATCCCGACGCCGATCCAGCGCCGCGCGCCCTTGACCTCGACGCCGAAGAAAAGCGCCAGCACCATCAGGGCCAGCGCGACGGCAAGCAGCACGATCGCGGTGCGCCGCACCTGCCGCGGCGTCAGAAACGAAAGCCCGATCATGGTGATCAGCGACGGGATGACGAACAGCGCGTGACGCTCCACGAAGTGGAAGCTGTCGAGCCCGATTCGCTCGGCCACGGCCGGCGAAGCGGCAAACGAGAGCATGAAGCCGATACCCATCAGCATGATGAAGGCGGCGAGGAAGAAACGGTCGATCGTCCAGAACCAGTCTGCGAGCGGCCCACGGTCTGCGCGGCTTACCATCTTTCAGTCTTCCCTTCCGTCCTGATCCACCAAGCGTGAGATCAAACAGTCAAATCAGCCCAAACGGTCAAATGAGCATCGTAACGCCGGCGAGCGCTGCGACATGGCCCACGAATGCATCTCCGCGGACTTCGAAATTCTTGAACTGATCGAAGCTGGCGCAGGCCGGCGACAGCATCACCGCGGATGCCGTCGTGTCGGCTGCAGCATCCGCCGCCGCATGCTCGACCGCCCTTTCGAGCGTGCCCGAAATCTCGTAGGGCACCGCCTCGCCGAGGGTCGCGGCAAACGCCGGAGCTGCCTCTCCGATCAGATAGGCTTTGACGATACGCGGAAAGAGTGGTGCGAGGCTTGCGATCCCGCCTTCCTTGGGAAGACCGCCGGCAATCCAGTAGATCCGGTCGTAGCTGGACAGCGCAGGTGCTGCCGCATCCGCGTTGGTCGCCTTCGAATCGTTGACGAAGACAACCTGATTGCGCTTGCCGACGGGCTGCATGCGATGCTTCAGGCCCGGGAAGGATTTGAGACCCTCACGGATTTCATCCTTCGACACACCAACCGCAAGGCAGGCGGCGATCGCCGCCGCGGCGTTCTGGGCATTGTGGCTGCCCTTCAGCGTCTGGATACCGTCGAGATCAAGGAGCAGAGACGATGCGCCAGCATGCGCCTCGATAATCTTCGAGCCCTCGGCATAAAGACCATTCTCAACGACGCTACGCTTGGAAATGCGCTGCACATTGACGCCGGCCCGTTCGACGCGGTCGGCGATCAGCGTGCAGAACGTATCGTCGACGCCGATCACCGCGGTCTCGGCACCGGCGACAAGGCGCTCCTTGACGTCGGCGTAATGCTGCATCGTGCCGTGACGGTCGAGATGGTCTGGTGTCAGGTTGAGCAGAATGCCGGCGGTCGGATTGAGCGTCGGCGCCAGATCGATCTGGTAGGACGAGCATTCGACGACGAAATAACGTTCGGCCTTCGGCGGGTCGAGGGTGAGGATCGCCGTACCGATATTGCCGCCGAGCTGCGTGTCGCGGCCGGAGGATTTCAGGATATGGGCGATCAGCGCCGTGGTGGTCGACTTGCCGTTGGTACCGGTAATCGCGATGAACGGGCAATCGGGCGCATGCGCCCGGCGCTCGCGCACGAAAAGCTCGACATCACCGATGATCTCGACGCCGGCTGCCCGCGCCAGATCGACGCTCCAATGCGGCTTCGGATGCGTGAGCGGCACGCCCGGCGATAGAACGAAGGCCGCCTGCGCCTGCCAGTCGATCGTGCGCAGGTCCGCGGTCGCAATCCCCTCAGCCGTTGCCTTGGCGACGCTATCCGGATTGTCGTCCCAGGCGGTTACCTTGGCACCCCCCGCAACCAGCGCCCTGGCAGTCGCAAGACCGGAGCCGCCGAGACCGAAAAGCGCGACCTGCTTATCCTTGAAAGTGGTGACCGCGATCATCAACTCTTACCGCAGCTTGAGCGTCGAAAGGCCGAGCAGTGCAAGACCGACCGCGATGATCCAGAAGCGGATGACCACCTGGCTTTCCGTCCAGCCGAGCTTTTCGAAATGGTGGTGGATCGGCGCCATCAGGAAGACGCGCTTGCCGGTCATCTTGAAGAAGCCGACTTGGATGATGACCGACAGCGTCTCCATCACGAACAGGCCGCCGATGATCGCCATGACGATCTCATGCTTGGTGGCAACGGCAACCGAGCCGATCAGGCCGCCGAGCGCCAGCGAACCCGTGTCGCCCATGAAGATGGCGGCAGGCGGCGCATTGAACCACAGGAAGCCAAGGCCTGCCCCGATCACCGCGCCTAGAATGACGGCAAGCTCACCGGTGCCGGGCACGAAATTGATCTGCAGATAACCCGCGAACACGACGTTACCGGCGAGATAGGCAATGACGCCGAAGGATGCGGCGGCGATCATGACAGGCACGATGGCCAGACCGTCGAGGCCGTCCGTCAGGTTGACGGCATTGCCGGCCGCGACGATGACGAAGCCGCCGAACAGCACGAAGAACACGCCGAGATTGATGAAAAGGTCCTTGAAGAACGGAAAGGCGATCGAAGTGCCGAGCGTCGGATTGGTAGTGGCACCGGTCGCAAGCGCCATGCGCATCATGAAGAACACCGCGATACCGGCGATGACGAACTCAAGTCCCAGACGCGCCTTGCCGGAAAAACCCTTATCGGTCTGCTTCGTGACTTTCAGATAATCGTCATAGAAGCCGATCGCGCCGAAACCGAGCGTCACAAGCAGTGTCGCCACCACATAGACGTTGGAAAGGTCGGCCCAGAGCAAAGCCCCGCCGACAATGCCGGCAAGGATCATCAGCCCGCCCATGGTCGGCGTGCCGGCCTTCTTGAAATGCGTCTGCGGCCCGTCGGCCCGGATCGGCTGCCCCTTGCCCTGGCGGACACGCAGCGAATTGATCATCCCCGGCCCGAACAGGAAGACGATGAACGCCGAGGTGAAGAGCGCGGCTCCGGTCCGGAACGTGATATATCGGAACAGGTTGAAAAACTGGACCTTGTCCGACAATTCCACAAGCCACATCAGCATCAAGCGCCCTTTCCAGAAGTCGCATCTTCGGTCGATTGGCGCTCCGTGTCGGAGAATGCCGGGTAGTTGTCAAGCAAAGCTGCAACAATCTTGCCGAAGCCGATGCCGAGCGAGGACTTGACCATGACCACATCCCCGGGGATCACCGAGCGCACCACGAAATCGGCGAGATCGGCCGTTTTTTCGAAATACGTCACTTCGACGCTGTCCGGCAGCGATTCCTTGAGCGCTGCCATTTCTTTTCCTGCAAGCCAGACATGTTCGATGCCGGCGGCAAGCAGCGGGCCGGCAAGTTCCTCGTGAACCTCCTGGGAAAACTCGCCCATTTCCAGCATGTCGCCGAGCACGGCGATGCGCCGGCCATTGATTTCAGGAGCAGAGGAAGCAAGCAGTGCGATGGCCGCACGCATCGAAGCCGGATTAGCGTTGTAGCTTTCGTCGATCAGGGTCAGATGGCCCTCGCCGATGCCGAGCAGATGCCGCTCGCCGCGGCCCTTGACTGCTCTGAGTTCTGCCATAGCCTGCATCGCCTTCGGCATATCCGCGCCGACCAAAAGGCAGGCGCCAAGTACCGCCATGGCATTCTCGGCAATATGGCGGCCGGGCGCACCGATATGGACTTCCGAGGTCTCGCCGTTCAGCACGGCCCAGACGGTCGAGCTTTCGGCATTGCCGTCGAAATCCGCCAGCCGGAAATCCGCCTTGGCATGCTGTCCGAAGGTCCGGACATGCGGGACGCCGACGGCATTGGCCTGAGCTTCGAGGAATTCGAACTGCGGGATATCGCGGTTGAGGATGGCCACGCCGCCCGGCTCCAGGCCTTCGAAAATCTCGGCCTTGGCGGCCGCGATCTCTTCGAGATTCTTGAAATGCCCGAGATGCGCCGCGGCGATCGTGGTGATGATCGCCACATGCGGACGCACCATCTGCACCAACGGACGGATTTCGTCCGCATGGTTCATGCCGATTTCGAAGACGCCAAAATTCGTGTCCGCCGGCATGCGGGCAAGCGTCAGCGGCACGCCCCAGTGATTGTTGAACGAGGCGACGGCCGCATGCACTTTGCCCGACGGCACCAGTGCGTGGCGCAGCATTTCCTTGGTGGTCGTCTTACCGACCGAACCGGTAACGGCGACGATCCGGGCGCGGCTGCGCTCCCGCGAGGCGAGCCCCAGCCGGCCGAGTGCAGCCAGCACGTCGTCGACAACGATCAACGGCGCGCTCAGACGGCCGAGCGCCGGAAGCTTGCCTTCGGAAACGACGATGACGGACGCACCATTGGCGGCCGCCAAGCCGGCAAAGTCATGACCATCGACCCGGTCGCCCTTGATGGCGAAGAAGGCTTCGCCCTGGCCGATGGAACGGCTGTCGATCGAAATGCCGGTAATGCCTTCCGGCAGGTTGCCCACAGGACGGCCGCCCATGGCAGCCGTCATCTCTTCGGAAGTCCACAGCAAGCTCACGACTTCAACTCCTCCAACGCCTTACGTAGTTCGACATGATCCGAGAACGGCAGCACGGTGGTGCCGATCGTCTGCCCCTCTTCATGTCCCTTGCCGGCGACAATCAGCGTATCGCCGGAATGCAGCATCAGCGCTGCAGCGCGGATCGCCTGGGCGCGATCACCAATTTCGATGGCGCCAGGTGCTGCCGCCATGATTTCCGAGCGGACGACGGCCGGCACTTCGGAGCGCGGATTGTCGTCGGTAACGATCACAACGTCGGCAAGCCTTGTCGCCACCTCACCCATGATCGGCCGCTTGCCCTTGTCGCGATCGCCACCGCAGCCGAACACCACGATGACGCGGCCGGTCGTGAAGGGACGAACGGAGGTCAACACGTTTTCCAGCGCATCCGGCTTGTGGGCGTAATCGACATAGGCCGGCGCGCCTTCCAGCGTCTGGCCGACCAGTTCGAGACGGCCCGATGCACCGACCAGCTTTTCAAGCGCGGCCATGGCAACGGGAGCCGGCACGCCGGTGGACATGGCAAGACCTGCCGCAACCAGCGCATTGGAAATCTGGAAATCACCGGCGAGCGGAATATCGACTTCGAAAATCTGGTCCTTGAAATGGATTTCGGCCATCTGCTTGTGACGGAAATGCTCGACCCGCTTCAGCGCGAGATAATCGCCGCGACGGCCGACTGTGCGAACTTCGAGACCCGAAGCCGTTGCTACCCGGATCGCTTCTTCCGACCACGCATCATCGGCAAAGATCACTGCCGGTGCGCCCTTCGGCATCAGCGTATCAAACAGCCGCATCTTGGCGGCCATGTATTCCTCGATCGTCGGATGATAATCCATGTGGTCGCGACCGAGATTGGTGAAGCCGGCGGCGGCCAAACGCACGCCGTCGAGGCGGCTCTGGTCGAGGCCGTGGCTGGACGCCTCCATCGCGGCGTGGGTCACGCCTTCGGCGGCAAGCTCGGACAGCAGTTTCTGCAAGTCGACCGGATCGGGCGTGGTCAGTGAGCCGTAGTCGTTGCGGGTCGGAGAAACGACGCCGGTTGTGCCGATCTGTGCGGCGGGATGGCCGGCATGTGCCCAGATCTGTCGCGTGAAGGACGCAACGGAGGTCTTTCCGGCCGTGCCGGTTACGGCCACCATCGTCTCCGGCTGCGCGCCGTAGAAACGGGCTGCGGCAAGCGCCAGGAGACGGCGCGGATTGGAAACGGAGAGAACCGGAATGCCGACATCGGCGGAATGCCCTGCGATTGCCGCAACCGCACCGCGGGCGGCCGCATCGCCGATATAACCGGCACCGTCGGCCTTCGAGCCTGCCAGTGCGGCAAACAGCATTCCCGGCTTGATCTTGCGGCTGTCGGAAGACAGTCCGGTGATCTCCAGATCGCCAGCCGGCCCGGCCATCAGTTCGGCGATCTCCGGAAAATATCCGGAGACCAGATCGCGTAATTTCATCGGCTCGTTCTTCATATGAGCGTCGTCCCCTCGATTCGTCCGCTCAGGTTGTTACCGCTCAATAAGACACAAGCAGGGCAGAACCGTCATTGCCGAATTTCGGCTTTACACCGAGAATCGGCGCGGCGCGGCTGATGATCTCCTTGACCATCGGCGCTGCCGAAGTTGCAGCCAGTGCCGCGCCATTGCCCTTGTCTGTCTTCGGTTCGTCGGCGAACGACAGGACCACATATTGCGGGTTGTCCATCGGGAATGCGGCGAGGAAGGCGTTGAAGTTCTTGTCGTGCGCATAGCGGCCGTTGACGACCTTGTCAGCCGTGCCGGTCTTGCCGCCGACATTGAAGCCCGCGACGCGCGCATTGCGGCCCGAACCGTTGACGCCGTTCCATTCGAACAGGAAGCGCATGTCCTTGCTGGTCGAAGGCTTCATCACCTGCACGGCAATCTTGTCGGCCTCTTCGCGGGTACGCGGCAGGAAGGTCGGCGCGAGATATTTGCCACCATTGACGAGCGATACGCCGGCCACCGCCGTCTGCAGCGGCGTGGTGGAGACGCCGTGGCCGAATGAGATAGTGATCGAGTTGATCTTCTTCCACACGCGCGGCTGGCTCGGCTGCGCTACTTCCGGCAGCTCGGTCTTCATTCGGGTCAGGAGGCCGAGACGCGTCAGGAAGTCCTTGTGACCTTCGATACCGACGGCATCGGCGATCTTGGCGGTACCGATATTCGACGAATACTGGAAGATTTCCGGAACGCTCAGCACGCGGCCCTTGCCGTGAAAGTCCTTGATGGTGAAACCGCCGATACGGATCGGGAAGCGCGCATCGAACGTGCTGTTCAGGTTCATCTTGCCATCGTCGAGACCCATGGCAAGCGTGAATGACTTGAAGGTCGAGCCCATTTCGAACGTGCCGTTCGACATGCGGTTCATCCAGCCCTGCTCGGCGCCCTCGGCATTCGGTTCGTTCGGATCGAAATCCGGAGCCGATGCCATGCCGAGGATTTCGCCGGTATGGACGTCGATGACGACTGCACCCGCGCCGATCGCCTTGTATTTGCCGATCGCCTCGACGACGACGTCTCGCACGATCGACTGGACGCGCAAGTCGATGGAAAGCCTGACCGGTTCGAGCGGCTGGTTGGATGTCATGCCGACGGCGGCCAGATCGGTCAGCCCCTGGCTGTCGATATAGCGTTCCATGCCGGCAACGCCGCGATTGTCGATATTGACGTAACCGACGACGTGAGCGGCGGTCGGGCCGCCCGGATAGAACCGACGCTTCTCGGGCCGGAAGCCGATGCCCGGAATGCCGAGCGCCAGGATCTGGCTCTGCTGCTTCGGCGAAAGCTGGCGGCGCAGCCACTGGAAGCGGGAACTGGACTTCAGTTTCGAATAGGTCGACTTGACGTCGAGATCGTGCAGAACGGTCGAGAGTTTCTCAATGACTTCGTCCGCATCGACAATCTTGTGCGGCTCGGCAAACAGCGAAACGGTGCGGATGTCGGTGGCCAGAACCGCGCCGTTGCGATCGAGGATATCGGGGCGTGAGGCAAGCAGGCGGTCGGCCGGCAGGATGCTCGACGTGGTCAGAGGCTGCGCGACGCCGTACTGCACAAGGCGTCCGCCGATGACGCAGTAGAAGACGGCAAAACCGGCGATCAGCAGGCCGACGCGGTTCTTGGCCTGGGCAGACTTGCGCTTGCGGCTGCCTTCGAAGGTTGCCTTCTCAATACGAACACGATTGCCGGCGGAGAAATGTGCGCGGCTCTTCAGGACCATGATGCGAGACAGGAAAGACATCAGCGTTTCACCGAACCTGTGGAAATGACTTCAACCGGACCGCGCCGAACCGGCACGGGCACCTTGACGGAAGGCTTGGCCTTGGCGGCAGCGACGCCCTTCAGTGCCGCGGCGACTTCGCTGTTCTTGCCGGCGATGATGTCCTCGATCGTCGTCTCCGGCTGCGGCAGCCGGGCCTTCTGCATCGGCAGCTCCTTCGGCATGGCAAGCTGCGTCGTTTCGGTCGACGCGAGGCCAAGCTCGGAATTGTAGACGTTGATCAGCCGCTGCAGACGGTTCGGCTGGGTCAGCAGCGCCCAGTCGGCCTTCAGAAGGTCGATCGTGTCCTTCTCCAGCTTGATTTCAGCTTCCAGCCGGCGAACCTCAGTCAGTTTCAGGTCGGCACGATGCTTGATCGAGTAGGTGACGACGGCCGCTGCCGTCATCACGCCGATCAGGACAAGATCGAAGCTTCTGAGCATGTGGGTTAGGCTCCCATCTTTGCGAGGCTGGCGAGATCGGGCAGATCGAAGATCGACATGTCGGCGGTACGCGACGCGGCTTCCGTGCGCAGACCGGCGCGCAGCTTGGCGGAACGGGCGCGCGGATTGATCTCCGCCTCCTCTTCGCTCGCCGAAACCATCTGCTTGCCGATCGTCTCGAAGATCACCGGCTTGGCTTCGACCATCGGCAGATGGCGTGAGCCGGAAACCTTGCCGGAACGGTCGGCGAAGAACTGCTTGACGATGCGGTCTTCCAGCGAATGGAAGGTGACGACGACCAGCCGGCCGCCGGGCTTCAGCGCCCGCTCGGCAGCGAACAGCGCTTCGGCGAGCTCGCCAAGCTCGTTATTGACGAAAACGCGCAGCGCCTGGAATACGCGGGTGGCCGGATGGATCTTGTCCTTAGCCTTGCGCGGATTGACGGTCTCGATGAGGTTTGCCAGCTCGCGGGTCGTGGTGAACGGCTCCGTCAGACGGCGTTTCTCGATGGCGCGGGCGATACGGCCAGACTGCTTTTCCTCACCGAGAAAACCGAAGATACGGGTGAGATCACTCACCTTGGCGCGATTGACGACGTCGGCTGCGGAAACGCCGTCCTTCGACATGCGCATGTCGAGCGGCCCGTTCCTCTGGAAGGAAAAGCCGCGATCGGCCTCGTCGATCTGCATGGAGGACACGCCGATATCGAGCACGACTCCGTCAAGCCCGCCTTCGGGCGCATGATCGGCAAGCCGCGAGAACTGCGAATGGATGAGACGAAGATGCGGCTTGTGTTTTTCGACCAGAACCTGACCTGCGGCAATCGCCATCGGATCGCGATCGAGCGCGATGACATCGGCACCGGCGGCAAGGAGGGCGGACGTGTAACCGCCCGCCCCGAATGTGCCGTCGAGGATGATCCTGCCGGATTGAGGCTCGAGCGCCTCGATGACTTCTTTCAGAAGCACTGGAATATGGCGAACAGGTCCGCCATCGGCCTCGGTTATCCCGCTGCCAGAGTTCGCCGCCATTCCGCACTCCCGTTCTAGACGGGACGCGAACCCAAGCGCCCCTCTCTTGCTGCCGCCTGCGCCTCGTGGAACGCCTGCGGCTGCCATAGCTGAAAATGATCCGAGCGCCCGACGAAGGTTACTTCCGTGCTGATTCCCGTGAAGTCCCGGATGAAATCCGTGACCATCAGACGGCCCTCCGCATCGAGCCTCATGAAGACGCCGCCGCCATGAATGAGCAGCGACATCCTGTTCGCTTCCGGCGAAAACGGATCCACGGAGGCGATCTGCCGTTCGTAACGGTCGAGCAGATCCGGCCCTCCGACGCTTACCGCCGGAAAGATGAAATCCTGGAGGCAATAAAGCTCCTGGATCCCGCGCTCCGAAAGGACCGAACGAAAGCCCGCGGGGACGGAGACCCGCCCCTTCGCATCGATCCTGTTCGTCGCATTCGACAGGAAGCGGCTCATCACGCCAAACATCCGCCCTGTTGCCATTAGAGGCGGAAACCCGCCCGTCCACCAGCACCGCGCCAGACAAAGCTTCGCCACCCGGATGGACGGAAATCCGTCCGGTCGGAAGACCGAAACTCTGGGATTGGCGGGCGCTCATTCGCCCTTGTGCAGTGCAGCTTTGGGATACCATGGGACCATATGGGCGTCAATGGGATCGACCCCGCTAGCCGAACCCAAACATGATTTATTTATAAGCTGTTAAGTTTAACAAAGGGTTATTGGCGAGGGCGGAGAAACTGCCTTGGCGAGCCCCTGTAAGTCGGATTTCCGCACCTGCTAACCCGTGGGGGATAAAGGAGCTTTTGAGAACGCTCATATAAGTTTCATCGGCTGGCGGAGCACCTTCCGGGTGACCCAAAGCGATATGCCCGACCTCTTTGGAGGCCGGGCATATCGCTGAGTCCTGACGTAATTGGAAGCCGGTATGTGCCGTCAGATGGCTTCCGGGGCTGCGACAGGGCGGCGCAGCGACTGTAGCTTGCCGACGACGTAGCGGCCGGCCGCAATCGAGGGTTTTTCCACGAACCGGAAGATCAGATAGGAGAAGCCAACCGTTGCGGCGGCGCAGACGAACATGGTCAGGAGATCGCCCGCATCGCCATGCAGCGGCAGCAGCCGGTAGATCGTCACGTTGACGATCCAGTGGAACAGGTAGATCGAGTAGCTGACCCGGCCAAGCCAGGCGAGGATCGCCGATTGCGGGCCGTTGAACTTGATGGCGCTGACGAATACGGCGATCGCCAGCAGATAACCGATCACGATCGGCATCGTCCCGACCAGCACGAAGCCGTCATTGCGCATCAGCGAGAAATCCGACACCGCGAAGACCGCGAGCATCTGATAGACGATGAGATAAGCTGCGCAGGCGCCTGCATATTTCTTCTTCTCCACGAATGCGAGCCTGAGCAGCAGGCCGGAAAACAGGAAGGACAGGTGCAGGCCGATATAGGAAACCGGCAGACCGATGCCGAGATAAACCCGGATCAGGACCGGCAGCGCCGTCGAGGTGACGAGGCCGACCGCGACGATCGCCACCGCCACCGGATTGTAGAGGTAGCGCGTGACGAACAGCGCCGCTGCCATCACGTAGAAGACCAGTTCGATGAACAGCGTCCAGTAGATGCCCGACATCCACCCCTGCCCGAACAACTGCGGCGCCATGGTGAGGTTGGCAAGTTCGGTTGCGACGGAAACCGGTGCGCCGGTGCTCCAGTAGATCAGGCTCAACAGGATGATCGCCACCCAGAAGGCCGGATAGAGCCGGAAGAAGCGGGAAACGGCAAACCGCTTCAAGGGCATGTCGCCGCCGATGCTGAACGGGATCACGAAGCCGCTGATCAGGAAGAACAGTGCGACGCCGAACCGCCCGAGATCGAGCGTATTTTCAGAGGTCATCAGAAACGGATAAAGCACGCCGGATGTCGCGCCATCAGCCCGCGACGCGTCGCCGATGAAATGCTGGACGAAGACGGAAAGTGCTGCGACGGCACGCAAGCCATCGATATTGGACAGTCTCGCTGAAGACATCTCAGCTGCTCCAAAACCCGGAAACCAGCCGATGTCCTACCACCCGCGCAGAGGCGCCGAAACGGCACAGCCCATCACGCCGCGCTCATATTTCAATTCACCATTAACGATAAGGATAAGATTAAAATCCGAACGAATGGCCCAAACGAACGGAAAAACAGGAAAACGCCAGTTGGCCTGTAAGCCGGGTTCTGTATGGCCCCGTTTCCAACATCCGAAGATGCAGGCACCGGAACGTGGCAGCCATTCATCTGGGACGATGTTTGCACATCGCCTCGCGCAACCCACCCGGATGACTGGCCCGGAAACAGGCTGTAGGCGCTTGCGCACCCCGCGTCATCCCTATTCGGTCTTGCTCCCGGTGGGGTTTACCTTGCCGCTCCTGTTACCAGCAGCGCGGTGGGCTCTTACCCCACCCTTTCACCCTTACCCCGCTAGCTCTGCCGCCTTGATCGCAAGGCGGTACAGCAAGCGGGGCGGTTTCCTTTCTGTGGCACTGTCCCTAGGGTCGCCCCCGCCGGACGTTATCCGGCACCGTGTTTCCGTGGAGCCCGGACTTTCCTCCCTCTACCGCCTTTCGGCATTGGTAAAGCGCGGCTGCCCGGCCAACTGGCAGGCGGTGCATAACCGAGATGGATCGCGAATGCTATAGATAATCGGCGCGGAAATCGGTCTCGGCTTTATAGGCGTCGTCGATGATATGACCGTTGAAGATCAGCTCGGCACCAAGCCGGCCGATCTCGTCCGAACTTTTCGCCGCTGCCCCGCAGCCTCCGCTCAGGATGCCGATCCGGTTCGCTTCGGTCATGGCGATGGCCGGATAGCCCGTCGGCGTGAACGAGGTGACGCAGGCCGCCATCGACGAGCGCGACAGATCGAGCCTCGGCATCAGCGTCTGCATGACATCTGTCAGCCGTTTCTTCGTGCTTTCGCGTCCGCCGGTGCGGAACCACGCGCGCACCTCCGGCTCGGTCGGCAGCAACACATCGTCCGGGTCGCCGCCGATCTTCAGATAGAACTTGCCGTCCGGATAGCGCACCGGCGGCAGGAGATAGATGCCGTCCTCGCCTTCCGTCCATTTCCAGATCAGTGACGGAACACTGCCCCAGACATCCATCGCCTTTTCGTCGATCTCGAAAAAGGCGACCGTGCGGGCATAAACATTCAGGTGAAGACGGCGTGGCAACAGATTCTCATTGATGGAGAAACCGCCCGCGGCGACCAGCACCTTTTCAGCCGTATAGCTGTTGCCTTCAGCCGTGGTGACGGTCACCACATCGTCTTCCTGGCGAACGGCCGAGACGGTTTCGCCGATGATCGCCGTACCCTGCCGTTCGGCCAGCAGCGCCTGCGCCTTCACCAGCCGTCGCGGATTGATATAACCGGCATTCCTGGGTTCCCAGACGCCTTCGCTCCCCTTGGGAAAGTCGAAGAACGAAAAACGCGATTCCAGTTCGCTATCCGCAAGCGTCTCCGTGGCAACACCGAGTTTGCCGGCGGCTTCGAGAATATTGCCCACATAAGAAGGATTTTCGGTGCGCTTCGGCCCGACCAGCAGGCTGCCGGATTCGGAATAGAAGTCGATGCCGCTTTCTGCGGCGATGTCGCCGTAACGGGCGATCGAGCGATTGGCGAGACGCGCCCAGGCGGGATCGGGGTCGATCGTCCTGGTAATGCGCGCCTCGTCGTAGTGGCTGGCGAAGACGCCGTCATGGCGTCCGTAGTCCGCCGGCTCACCGGGACCGACCAACGCAACACCGTCGGTCCATTTCGAGAGGTAACGGGCAGCCGTAGCCCCCATCATGCCTCTGCCGATGACGATATATTTGAAGCGCGACGCCATGCCCTGCCCTTTCGATTCCTTCAGCCTATTCGGCTGAAGTTCTAAAGGGTTCGCGGCGTCGCTGGAATCAAAATATCAGTGGCGTCGCCGTCGGATAGGCAAGCGCCGTGGTGCTGAGCGCCAGATCCGGAGATGCCAGGACCGGCGTATCATCCGTATCAAGAATCGCCTCGACGCGTTCGCAATAACGCTTCGAAACCGGGTTCATGCGCTTGGCGGCGTGGCCGGCATTGTATTTGAGGATCGTGCCGCAGGTCTTGCCGTCGCCGCGATCATGCGCGCCGGCGAGATATTTCATGCCGTAACGGATGTTGGTTTCGGGATCGTAGAGCCCGTAATCCGGCCCCTTGTAACCCATCAGCTTGGCCGTTGCCGGCTTGATCTGCATGAGGCCGATTTCCCCGGCAGATCCCCGGACCGTCGGACGAAAGTTGCTTTCGACCTGCACGACGGCATGCGCGAGTTCGACGGGAACGCCGTATTCCTGCGCATATTCGGATATCAAAGCGGTATAGTGCAGCTTGCGGACAAGCCGGCGGTCGCTGGCAGTCGGTGCGGCAAAGCCGGTTTCGCGGGTTTCCCACGGAACGATCAGCGGCTTCGTATAGGTCCTGACGATCTCACCGGTCCCGACATCGGTATCCAGTCCGGAGCCTGCGCCCGGTAGATCGTCAGTGGTGAGACTGGCATAGTCAGTCGTCGAATTGGCGTCCTGAGCGGACACAAGTTCACATCCCGCGATCAGCATAGCAATGCCGGCCGCGGCTGCAGCAACCACATTTTTCATTGAAAAAGAATGTCTCCGGTACAACAGGTTCGCGGAAGTCGATACGCAGACATCCCCCACCGCGTCGCCGGATAGACGGCACGGAGCTTCACGTAACCTGAGCGTTTATCTTGGCAACCCCCGTCCTACATGGTGGCTGCGTTAACACATTCTTTAGAGCCGCCTAATGCGGTCAGGATGTGGCACTGCAAAAAATCGGATTTTTGGAAGGAACAGAAACGCCGCAAGCGCGTTTGGCTCAATTGTACTGCGGCAACGCCTTTAGCAACCTGTGCAACGTATCGATGGTCGAGAAATCGGCAATGCCATCGACCAGTTTCGGCCGGAAATGCCGCTGGAAAGCCTCAACGACGCCCTTGGTGCGCTCGCAGAAATTGCCCGTGATTTCAATTCCGTAACCGTAAAGCGACAGCATCGACTGTAGCGCTTCGATCGGCTGGCCGCTTTCGCCATGCTGGAAAAACCGGCCGCCGGTGATTTGCGTCGGCTCGATCCAATGACCGATCCCGTCAAGGTACAAGTTTTCCCAGAGGAAATTTTCGCCCGGATCCACCTTGCGGATCGGGGCCACATCCGAGTGTCCGACCACCCTTTCGGGCACGATCTTCCACCTTTCGCCACAATCCCGACACAATTCGGCGACCGCTTTCATCTGCTCATCCGGGAATGGCGGAAGCCCGCCCGGATGGCCGGGATTGGCAATCTCGATGCCGATCGAACAGGAATTGATATCGGTCTCGCCGGCCCAGGAGCTTTTGCCTGCATGCCAGGCACGCCGGTCTTCCGGCACGAGCTGCGCGATGCGGCCGTCCTCATGGATAAAATAGTGGCTGGAGACCTGGCTTTCCGGATTGCACAGCCACGACAGCGCCTGATCGGCGCTCGGCATGCCGGTATAATGCAGGATGATCATGTCCGGCTTTCGCCCGTCGACACGTTCGCCATGGTTGGGAGAAGGAATGACTGACGCGCCGGCAAAGTCGGCGGCAAGGGCTGTCATGCGGCGCGGCGCTCTTTCTCGATCGCCGAATAAGCGGCATTCAGCGCAGCCATCCGCTCATTGGCGGCGGCATGCAACGAAACTGGCACACCGCGTGCAATCAGGCGATCCGGGTGATGTTCCGACACCAGGAGGCGATACTGCTTGCGGATCTTGGCAAAGTCGTCCTGCGGCGAAACGCCGAGGATGAGATACGGGTCCGCGCCATCGAGATGCACGTGACGCGCCATGATGCGGCGGAAGTGCGCTTCGTCGATGCGGAAAATCTCTGCGATGCGGCCGAGGAAAACCAGTTCCTTCTCGTGCACCAGGCCATCCGCCTTGGCGATGTGGAACAGGCCGTCGACGACATTCTCCAGCATCGGGCAATTGCAGGCTTCGCCTGCACCCGGGCTGCACAACGCTGCAAGTTTCATCGCATAGGCTTCGTAGCCGGCGACGTCCTGTCGAGCGAGATTATAGAGACGCGCGACATTGCGGGCTTCTTCATCCGGGAAGTCGAAAATCTGCTGGAAAGCCTGCACCTCGGCTTCGGTCACGATACCGTCGGCCTTCGCCATCTTGGCAGAGAGCGCGATGATCGCGACCGAGAAGGATACTTTGCGGCGGGTCTCGGGATCACCCTCGAACATCGTGCGGATCGTTTCGACCACGCGCGAAAGCACATTGCCTGCCGCATCGCCGATGGCGCCGAGGAGCCGTTCCCAGAGGGAGGAGATCTGCAGACAGGAAAAATCGAAAATCATGCCAGCAATAGACCGGATTATCCTTTTTATTGCAAGGCAGCAGACGGCCCATTCCGAATTAAACTATGTTCATGTTTTCCGAACAATCAACACCGCACACCGGTCGGTTATCCCTGCGTGATTGCACAATGATTGGTGATTTCCGACAGGTCGGCGCGGAATTTTTCGCTACCGCGAAAAGTCCTCGTAAGGATTTGAATCGATTGTATTAGCGACCACCTCCGAACCTGTGCGAACCCGTCGTTTTCTTCAGAAGTTCACTTTACAGGAGGCGGCCGCTGTCGCATCCATTCAGACGGCTTTGAATTGAACGCAGCAAATGCGTCGAGGAGGATCGATGGCCAAGCAGAAAGTAGCAATGTTGACCGCCGGTGGTCTCGCACCCTGCCTTTCGTCCGCCGTGGGCGGCCTGATCGGGCGCTACAACGATGTGGCACCGGAACTCGATCTGATCGCCTACAAGTCCGGTTATCAGGGCGTTCTGCTCGGCGACCGGATCGAGATCACGCCCGCCATGCGCGAAAAGGCCCCTCTCCTGCATCGCTACGGCGGCTCGCCGATCGGCAATAGCCGCGTCAAGCTCACCAATGCCGCCGACTGCGTGAAGCGCGGCCTGATCAAGGAAGGCGAAAATCCGCTGCGCGTTGCGGCAGAGCGCCTCGCCGCCGACGGCGTCACCATTCTCCACACGATCGGCGGCGACGATACCAATACGACGGCCGCTGATCTTGCCGCCTATCTCGGTGCCAATGGCTATAACCTCACCGTCGTCGGCCTGCCGAAGACGGTCGATAACGACGTCGTGCCGATTCGCCAGTCGCTCGGCGCCTGGACGGCTGCGGAAGCCGGCGCAAGCTTCTTCGACAACGTTTCGAACGAGCAGACGGCCGCCCCTCGCACATTTGTGATTCACGAAGTCATGGGCCGTCACTGCGGATGGCTTACCGCCGCAACGGCACGGGCCTATATTCAAAAGATCGACGGCGACGAATATGTCGAAGGCTTCATGATGAACGCTCACCTGAAGAGCATCGACGGTCTTTATCTGCCGGAAATGGCGTTCGACCTCGATAAAGAAGCCGCGCGCCTGAAAGAGGTCATGGACAAGCGCGGTCACGTTTCTATCTTCGTTTCCGAAGGCGCCGGTCTGGATGCGATCGTCGCCGAACGCGAGGCGGCGGGCGATACCATCAAGCGGGACGCCTTCGGCCATGTGAAGATCGATACGATCAATGTTGGAGGCTGGTTCCAGAAGCAGTTCGCGGCACTCATCGGCGCAGAACGCTCCATGGTGCAGAAGTCGGGTTATTTCGCCCGCTCCGCACCGGCAAACACCGAGGACCTGCGGCTCATCCACAGCATGGTGGATCTGGCCGTCGAGAGTGCTTTGAACAAGGTTTCGGGTGTCACCGGTCACGACGAAGATCAGAACGGCAAGCTCAGAACGATCGAATTCCCCAGAATCAAGGGTGGAAAACATTTCGATTTGACGACAAAATGGTTTGGCGACGTGATGGACCATATCGGTCAGCCGTTCGCCGAAGCATAAGACTAGAACACTGACGAGCGCGTTGGCGGCGTTCGGGAGGAAATGGGATGACGGTTGATATCTGGATCGCGTTTGCGGCGACGGCGATCTTTTTCGTCCTTCTTCCAAGCCCGCTCGCCTGCCTCACGGCAAGCTTCTCGCTTCAGCGCGGCCGCCGTACCGCTTTTGCCACCGTTCCGGGCGTGGCGGCGGGCCTTTCCGTGGCGCTGGTCTTCGCGATGGTCCCGCTGACGGTCATCGCCTTTTATCTGCCGCGGGTCCTTGACGCGCTCTCCTGGGCAAGCCTTGGCTATCTGATGCTCTACATTCTCTGGTCCTACCAGGACCCGCGGATTTCCGGCCCAGTCGCAGACAACGACAATCTGCCGGAATGTCGGATGGCGCGGATTTTCGGATGCCTTTTCGGCAAGTCCGTTCTCGGGCCGCGTTATGCGGTCGCGCTGGCGGCGGTTTTGGCGCAATTCATCGATCCGAGTCTGCCGCTTCTGCAGCAACTCCTCGAAATGCAGGCGACATTTCTCGTCTGCGCCGTGCTCGGCACGGTTATCCACGTTCTTTTCCCCCGCCGGGTGCTCGGCCGTCGTCGCCGTGCCGCGAACCTGAATTCAGCTTCGCGCAAGCCTCATACGCGATTTATATCGCGACGTGCTGTGAGCGCCGGATATCGGCGAATCGCAGCTTAAGGCTTCCCTGAGAAGGGACCGGCTTGCCGGACGCCGCCCAATAGGTTAATGGAAAATCTCCTTCGGGGGCGTTTGGGCGGACTAGGGTAACCAATTTTTCATGAAAGCGACCCAATGGCGATAATCCGACTGCTCGGCCGCGGCGCGGCTGCTGTATGCGTCGTATCGTCGGCTCTGGCCGGCTGCTCGAGTGTCGAGCGCGAGAACAATCTCGCGACGACGCAGACAAATTCGCCTGGCGCGGCCGCTAGCAATGGCCTCATCGTCCAATACAAGTCGGATCTGCCGGTTAACGGCCAGCAGCAGACGGTAGCATCTCAGCCTTCGGGCGCGCCGATGCAGGGCCCTCAATTGCCCGGCACGCAGCCGACCGTGGCGCTTGCAAAGACTGCCCGCCTGCCGGTGCCCGTACCGACGACCGCGGATGTGGCCCCCGTACAAACCGCTGCGATGGCCTCGCCGGTCATGGCTCCGCAACTGGCTTTCGCGCCTGCTCCCGCAACTGCCGGTCCGGCAATGATGCAGCCGCCTGCAGCCACGACGACCTCGACCCTGGTTGCTTCCGCGACACCGACTGCGCAGTGGAATGCGCCTGCCACCTCCACCATCCTCGCGGCCTCGCGCCAGCAGACCAGCACGACCAAGGTCGGCCGCCTTGTATCGCCAGGCGTCGCGCCTGCCGTTACGGAGGGCAGGATCCAGCCGGCCGCCGCTGCGGCCATCGCGCTCGACGAAGCCGAACTGACGCCGGACATGGTGGCGCTGCAGTCGGTCGTGCCGACGCCTCGCCCGGACCGTCCTGTGATCACCATGGCATCGGCCCCGGCCGCCGCGACTGCAACGCTCGCCTATGCATCGGCCCCGCATGCGGTTGCCGCCTTGAGGGCAATGGAATTCCCGCCTGCTCCCGGCGAACCGATGCCGACGACGGCAGCCAACGCGCCGCCGGAGCTTGCCAAGCTGATCAAGCGTTATGCCGGCATGTACGGCGTGCCGGAATCGCTGGTGCACCGCGTCGTGCACCGCGAAAGCAAATACGACCCCAAGGCCTATCACAAGAACGGCTATTGGGGCCTAATGCAGATCAAGTATTCGACCGCCAAGTCGATGGGTTACGAAGGCCCGCCGTCCGGCCTGCTCGATGCCGAGACCAATCTCAAATACGCGATCAAATATCTGCGCGGCGCCTGGCTCGTCGCCGACAACCAGAACGACAACGCCATCAAGCTTTATGCGCGCGGCTATTATTTCGACGCCAAGCGCAAGGACATGCTGCACGTTCTGGAAAAGTAAGTTCTCGACAGCGTGAACGAATCTGAACGGCGCCTCAGGGCGCCGTCATCGTTTTTGCGACCGCATCGACCAGCGGCGTCGGGCTGTAGCCCGACCAGCTCGGCGTCAAACCGAGCCGCACGACGACGAGATCGAGCGACGGCACGATGATGACGTTCTGCCCGTCATGCCCATCCAGAATGAACGTCCCCTTGCCTGCATCGGCGCGCGGCAGCCAGGTCTGTATCTTCGAATAACGGCCGTTCGACGTTTTGTTGGGCGTCTGCATCTCGGCGACGAAACCTTCCGGCAGTAACCGGTTGCCGTTCCACACGCCATCGCGGCCCAGAAACAGCCCAAGCCGCGCCCAATCGCGCGCTGTCGCATACATATACGAGCTGCCGACGAACGTACCTGCCTCATCGGCCTCCATGACGGCACTCGACATGCCGAGCGGACCGAACAATGCCTTGCCGGGATAGGCCAACGCCGCCGCCCGGTCGCCGACCTTGTCCATCCAGATTTTCGATAACATCACACCCGTGCCGGACGAATAATTGAAACGGCTGCCGGGATCGGCCTCCAGCGGCTGATCGGCGGCAAAATTCGCCATGTCGGGCTCAAGAAAAAGCATGCGGGTAACGTCGGCGACGCTGCCGTAATTCTCGTTAAAGGCAAGTCCGCTTTCCATCGCCAGAAGATCGGCGAGGCGGATATCGCCACGCTGGTCGTTCTTCCATTGCGGGAAAAGCGCCTGGTCCTGCAGCGACATTTTTCCATCACGGATCAGCGTGCCGATGATCGCGGCCGTCACGCTCTTTGTCATCGACCAGCCAAGCAAGGGCGTTTCCCTGGAAAAGCCCGGCGCATAGACTTCGCCGACAATGCGGCCGCGATGCGCGACGACCACCGCGCGCATGCCCGGACCAGTGAGAGCGGGATCTGAAAGAATGCCGGCAACCTTTGGATCGGATTCGATCTTTCCGCCTTCCGGCCAGAGGATATTGGGATCCGCCGGAGCCTGTGGGACCGGCGCCGTCGCGAGAGCCGCCGGCATGGCGCCATCCGGCGCCACGGCACAGCCAAGACCGTCGCGATAGACCGCGTCATTGCCCGCCAGGAACCCAAGCAGCGCCGCATGCACGCGCCTCTGCGGCCGGTCCACCGAGACGTTCATCAGCCTCAGGAGCGGATGGCCGGGTGCCTGCACATCGACGGCCAGCACCTCGTCCGGATCGCGGCCGGCAAGGAAGACATTGGAGCAGACCATCTTCGCCGCATAACCGCTGCCCACCCGCAGGAGCTCGGGCGGAGAGATATAAATCCATGTCACGAGCCCGACGATGCCAAGGACCAGAACGCCCAGAACGATCTTCACAATCCGCGTCAGCAGCCGCATGCAGTCCTCGTGTGCCTGTTACAGGGAGGCCGCATGCAATCAGGATTCTGCGCCGCATGGAAGGCTTATCCGCCGCCGATCACGCTCTCGTGGCCTAGCCACAGGCCGCGTCATCAATCTGTAGCATGACGGGTTTACACGCCCTGAAATTCCAAACGGACGGGACTCGACGATGGCAGAAGTTGCACAGGAAGCCGGTTTCAGGAAAAACCAGAAACTCAAGGATGCGCTGCTGCAGCATAAAGCGCTATCGCGACAGGGTTTTTCGGAAAGGCTTTTCGGCCTGCTTTTCTCCGGCCTCGTCTATCCGCAGATCTGGGAAGACCCGGATGTCGACATGAAGGCCATGGAGCTTTCCGAAGGTCACTCGATCGTCACGATCGGTTCCGGCGGCTGCAACATGCTTGCCTATCTCTCCCGTTCGCCGAAGAAGATCGACGTGGTCGATCTCAACCCGCATCACGTGGCGCTAAACCGCCTCAAGCTTGCCGGCTTCCGCTTTCTCCCGGCTCATGCGGATGTCGTCCGCCAGTTCGGCATGGATGGCGTCACGACCAATACCAAGAGCTACGACACCTTCATCGCCCCGAACCTTGATGCCCGTACCAGGGCCTATTGGGAAAAGCGCTCGATCAGCGGTCGCCGCCGCGTCGAAGTCTTCAACCGCAATATCTACCGCACCGGCCTGCTCGGCCGCTTCATCGGTGCCGGCCATCTGATCGCCCGCCTGCACGGTCTCGACCTCACCGAATTCGCCAAGACCCGCTCGCTGCGCGAACAGCGCACGTTCTTCAACGACCGTATCGCGCCGCTGTTCGACAGGCCGCTGATCAAGTGGATCACCGACCGCAAGAGCTCTCTCTTCGGCCTCGGCATTCCGCCGCAGCAATATGACGAACTGGCCAGCGTTTCAGCCGATGGCTCGATCGCCTCGGTCCTGCGCCAGCGCCTCGAAAAGCTTGCCTGCCAGTTCCCGCTGCAGGACAACTACTTCGCCTGGCAGGCTTTCGTCCGCCGTTATCCGAAGGCCGACGAAGGCACCCTGCCGACCTATCTCAAGGCCGAGAACTACCAGGCGATCCGCGCCAATGCCGAGCGCGTTACGGTTCACCATGCAAGCTTCACCGAACTGCTCGGCCAGAAGGCTGCCGCGACCGTCGATCGCTATGTACTGCTCGACGCGCAGGACTGGATGAACGACCAGCAGCTCAACGACCTCTGGACGGAAATCACCCGCACCGCCGCTCCCGGCGCCCGCGTGATCTTCCGCACCGCAGCCGAAAAGAGCGTGCTTGACGGTCGCCTGTCGCAGGCTCTCCGCGACCAGTGGACCTATCTCGAGACCCGCTCCAACGAGCTGAACCTGCAGGATCGTTCGGCGATCTATGGCGGTTTCCACATTTACGTGAAGAAAGCCTGAGGAGGCGGATATGGCGAATGCTTCCGTTTCCCACGATCACGCGGACCGCATGGACCGCATGTACAAGTACCAGCGCCATATCTACGACATTACCCGCAAATATTACCTCTTCGGTCGCGACCGCGCGATCGAAGGCCTGCATGTCCCGCCTCAGGCTTCGCTTCTGGAAGTCGGTTGCGGTACGGGCCGCAACATGTTGCTCGCCCACAAGCGTTATCCGACGGCGAAACTTTACGGCCTCGATATTTCCGCCGAGATGCTGGTCAGCGCCCGCGCCAATTTCAGCGGCAAGTCGGTTACGCCGGATTTCCGCGTCGCCGATGCCACGAATTTCAGGGCGGAGGAATTCGGCGTCGACGGTTTCGACCGCATTCTGATCTCCTATGCCGTCTCGATGATCCCGGATTGGGAAAGCGCGATCGATGCTGCCCTTGCGGCACTCGCCCCGAACGGCTCGGTGCATATCGTCGATTTCGGCCAGCAGGAGCGCCTGCCCCGCTGGTTCGGCAATATGCTGAAAGCCTGGCTGACGCGTTTTCACGTCATCCCGCGCCCCAACCTGCATGAGGTGCTGGAGGGCAAGCTCGAAGCTGCCAATGCGGATATGATCTTCGAGGAAATCGGCTGGGGCTACGCCTGGCATGCAGTGATCCGCAAGCGCGGCTGAGTTCCCCACGAGCGGCAGCCCCTTGCCATAACCGATTTTTTACCACGTTATGGTGAACATGAGGTTCACACAGGCTTCGACTTGTAAGCATGTGCTAATCTTAGTCACCAACGCGGAACATCCATGTCACGGCTTCTGATCGCCCTTCTTGCAACGGCCGTGCTTGCGGTAACCGGCTGTACGTCGACAAGTTACGACCTGATGGAGACCTCCTCCGTCAAGAAGATGCGCTTCAAGGACAACGATCCGCAGGATTTCGGCCGCAACCATCCCGGCCTCCACGAGGTCCACGGCATCGACCTTTCTAAATGGAACGATACAGATATCGACTGGGCCGCCGTCAAGCGCGCCGGGATCGCCTTTGTCTTCATCAAGGGTACCGAAGGCAAGGACCGCCTCGACCCCGCTTTCCGAACGCATTGGCAGAATGCTGCTGCTGCAGGCATTCCGCACGCTGCCTACCATTTCTATTATTTCTGCTCGTCACCGGAAGAACAGGCGGCCTGGTTCATCGCCAACGTGCCGAAGGAAGCCAACATGCTGCCGCCGGTGCTGGACATGGAATGGAACCATGCCTCGCCGACCTGCAAGCTGAAACCCGATGCGGAAACCGTGCGCGACTCGATGCAGCGCTTCATGGACAAGCTCGAAGCCTATTACGGCAAGCGGCCGATCATCTATACGTCGGTGGATTTCCACCGCGACAACCTGGTCGGCGCCTTCCCGAACTATAATTTCTGGCTGCGGGCGGTGGCGGCTCATCCAAGCAAGATCTACGGCGATCGCCGCTGGGCCTTCTGGCAATATACCTCGACCGGCATCATCCCGGGCATCAAGGGCGAGATGGATATCAACGTTTTCTCCGGCACGACCAAGAACTGGAATAGCTGGGTCGCGGCGACTGCAAAGTAAAACGCTGACAAATCGGCAACCAAACCGCAATTAGTCATCTGGAATTGCGTGGGCGCATGCGATAAAAGCGCGGCAACCTTGCAGCCGCCCACGTTTCGGACACAAATTTCTCGGACATGAGGCGGTACTCTTTGTCCCATAGGAACGCCGAATGTCCGCTGCTCTCGCCCGCCGTCTTGCCCTTGCCGTCGCCTTCACCGGCTGCCTTGCTTCAACTGTCCTCGCGCAGTCACGGCTTCAGGCCGGCCAGTCCACGACCCCGGTGGCCTGCGGCGGCGATTTCAGCGCCTTTCTGGCCGGCGTGAAGGCCGAAGCCGTCTCCAAGGGCGCCTCGGCAAGTGCTGCCGACGAGGCATTGGCCGGCGCCCAGATCGACCAGAAGGTTCTGTCCCGCGACCGCGCCCAGGGCGTTTTCCGCCAGACTTTCCTGGAATTCTCGCAGCGCACCGTCAGCCAGGGCCGCCTCGATATCGGCCGCCAGAAGATGAAGCAGTTCGCCGACGTCTTCGCCCGTGCCGAAAAGGAATTCGGCGTGCCGTCCGGCATCATCACCGCCTTCTGGGCGATGGAAACCGATTTCGGTGCCTTCCAGGGCGATTTCAACACCCGCAACGCTTTGGCCACGCTGTCGCATGACTGCCGCCGCCCGCAGCTTTTCCGCCCGCAGCTGATTTCGCTGATCGAGATGGTCCAGCACGGCGACTTGAACCCGTCGACCAATACCGGCGCATGGGCCGGCGAAATCGGCCAGGTGCAGATGCTGCCGGAAGACATCATCGCCTTCGGCGTCGATGGCGACGGAGACGGCCATGTCAACGTCAAGGGCAGCTCGCCGGACGCCATCCTGACCGCCGCCAAGTTCATCCAGAGCCTCGGCTTCAAGGCCGGCCAGCCGTGGATTCAGGAAGTGGCGCTGCCGGAAAACCTCCCCTGGGAAAAGTCCGGCCTCGGCAACGAAATCCCGGCCAGCGAATGGTTCAAGTATGGTGTCACCCCGCGTGACGGCAACACCAATTCCGGCAACCTGCCGGCAGCCCTCATCCTGCCGCAGGGCCGCAAGGGACCGGCCTTCCTGACCTATCCGAATTTCAATATCTATCTGGAATGGAACCAGTCGTTCATCTACACGACCTCGGCCGCCTATTTCGCAACCCGCCTGTCGGGCGCCCCGACTTATCAGAAGGGCAATCCGGAACAGGGTCTCGACGACACCGGCATGAAGGCGCTGCAGACCAAGCTCGAAGCACGCGGCTACGATATCGGCAAGGTCGACGGCATTCTCGGCTCCGGCACCCGCCAGGCCACCCAGAAGGAACAGGCCCGTCTCGGCATGCCGGCAGACGGCTGGCCGACCCAGGCTCTTCTTTCGGCTCTATGATCTCGCTCTGACACGGCAATCCATGTCGGGTTGCCGTGTCTTTGCCACAAGATTCGGGTGGCGACTCTTCCGGCTTAGGTTTATCCCGCACGTTCAACGTGGGGACATCTTTTCATGACGACCACCAGCCTACCGAAACCGAGCGCCACCGCCTGGGCGCTTATCCTTGTGTTGGGTCTGATCTGGGGCGGCTCCTTCTTTTTTGCACGCATCGCCGTCAAGGAAGTCCCGCCCTTCACGCTGGTCTTCTTCCGCCTCTTCCTCGCGGCGCTTGCCCTGCATATCTATCTGCACGGCCGCCATGGGCTTTATGAAACACTGGCCGCACGCTGGCGCGAATTCGCCGTCATGGGCCTCGTCAACAACGCCCTGCCCCACACATTGATCTTCTTCGGCCAGACAGAAATCGGCGCAGGCCTCGCCTCGATCCTCAATGCCACGACGCCGATTTTCACCGTGCTGATCGCCAACCGGTTCACCACCGACGAGAAGCTGACCACGGCGAAGCTCGCGGGCTGTATCGCAGGCCTTGCCGGCACGGCCGTACTGATCGGCCCGGGATTGACCAATGCCGCCTCCGTGCCGCTCTGGGCGCTTGTCCTGCCGGTGCTAGCGGCGATCTCCTATGGCGTCGCCGGAACCTATGGCAAACGCTTCCGAGGCCTTCCCGCTCCAGTCAGTGCCACCGGCCAGCTCACCGCATCCAGCCTGATGATGCTGCCCGTCAGCCTCATCGCCGACCAGCCCTGGTCACTGCCCATGCCGTCGCTTCACGCAATATCCGCCATTCTCGGTCTGGCGCTGCTCTCGACCGCCTTTGCCTACCTGTTGTTCTTTCGGATTCTCGCCATGGCCGGCGCCACCAATGCCTCGCTGGTCACCCTCGTCGTACCGCCGAGCGCCATTCTGCTCGGGGTGATCTTTCTGGGTGAGCGGCTGGAATCAACCGATCTGGCCGGCATGGCACTCATCGGTTTGGGGCTGATAATCCTCGATGGAAGGCTTCTTCGCAGTCGCAGCAAACAGGCTTCAAACCGCTCTTGAAGCGGCAAAACTATCACGAAATGTGACAGACCTTAACAGCCATACATAGGTTTTTAACCTTCGACCGATTAACATTAACAAGTGGTTTATATTGAAATATCAGCAAGTTGCTGATCTAAGCCCATGCCAATCAGTCGGTTCGACGGCACCGCAGCATGGAATTGCGCTTCCCATCCGCCACAAAACCGACATACACTTTAACCGTCAACGCAAGGAGGCAGACAATGGGACGTACATACTCTCTCAATGTCCTGGCAGTCGGTGTAGCGTTCGTGTTTGTGGCATCCATGCTCTTCATCTGAGCGCCACAGTCGCACTACAGGTCATAGATCTAGCATCCAAGACCGTTTGATAATCAGCACTTCCAATAAGACGCATGCTCCCCAATGGGGAGCATGCGTTTTTTAATGCTTGTCCGGACTTGAGGCCGTCGCTCAGGCAGCGCAGATGCGCGCCGTTTTCGCCTGGCTGCGGCCAAGCCGCTGCATGACGGCATCGACCAGCGGCACACGGTTCATCGTGTAGATGTGGAAATCGTTTATGCCGCGACGGATCAAGTCCTCGATCTGCTCGGCGGCGATATCCGCAGCCACTTCGGCGCGCTCTTCCGGCTTGTCGTCTAGATGTTCCAGACGGGCATCGAGGAAGGACGGAACGGATGAACCGCAGCGACGCGCGAAACGCTTCAGCTGGCTGAGATTCTGGATCGGCATGATGCCCGGCACGATCGGGATATTGATACCCGCCGCGCGCACCTTTTCGAGGTAACGCTCGAAGACGTCGTTATCGAAGAAGAACTGCGTCAGGGCGCGATGAGCGCCGGCATCCGCCTTGCTCTTCAGCGTCTCAATATCCGCATCGATATCGGCGCTTTCCGGATGCTTTTCCGGATAGGAGGAAACAGAGATATCGAAATCACCATATTCGACGAGGCTGCGCACCAGATCGGCGGTGCGCGAAAAACCCTGCGGGTGCGGCGCATAATCCGTGCCGATGCCGCTCGTCGGGTCACCACGCAGCGCCACGATGCGGCGCACGCCGGCAGCACGGAAATCCTCCACCACCGAGCGGACTTCGTCGCGCGAAGCGTCGACGCAGGTCAGGTGAGCCGCGGTCGGCAGGCGCATCTCGCCGGCCATGCGGGTCACGGCGGAAAGCGTCGGCTCCTTGGTCGAACCACCGGCGCCATAGGTCATGGTAACGAAATCCGGATCCCAGGCGGAAAGCTTCTCGACCGTATCCCAGAGCTGCCGTTCCATCTCGTCGGACTTCGGCGGGAAGAATTCAAAGGAAACAGTGAAATCGCGATGGGCGTTCATTGATTCAGCTCCCTTAAAGCACGGTTTGGGATTTGGCAGAGGCATGCGATGCAATCAGCAGGCGGCGGTCACGCGCGAGCCAGACAGTCGCTGTTAGCGCACCTTCCTTGCCCGAACCAAGATCGATCGCCTGTTCGACTTCGAGGCCGAACTTTGCGAACCACTCGGCCATCACCTGATGCGAAAAGCCGAGGCGGACATGCGCATGGTCGTCACGCAGGTATTCGAGCGTATGAGGCGCCAGATCGACGATGATCAGGCGACCACCCGGACGCAGCACGCGGGCGGCTTCCGCAATCGCCAGTTCCGGCTGGTCGAGGAAGTGCAGGACCTGATGGACGGTGATCAGGTCGAAATCCTGGCCTTCCAGCGGCAGGTTGAGAATGTCGCCATGGCGGACGGATGCCTTGACGATGCCGGCCTTGTCGAGATTGGCGCGCGCCACGGTGAGCATGTCGCGGCTCGCATCGATGCCGACGGCGCGGCGGTAGAGATTGGACAGCAGCTGCAGGATCCAGCCGGTGCCGGTGCCGAGGTCGAGCAGCGCATCGACCGGCGCCGTGCCGACCAGCTTGAGCAGCGCTGCCTCGACGGTCGCGTCACTGACATGCAGGCGGCGAAGCTCGTCCCATTCGGAGGCATTGCGGCTGAAATAATCCTGGGCGCGCGCTGCACGGGCACGCTTGACGGTCGCCAGACGCTCGGCGTCGCGCAGCAGGATCGGGTCCTCTTCGGAGGCGGCGGCAAGCAGTGTGCGCACCAAGGTCGCGCCCTTGCCTTCATGGCTCAGACGAAAATAGGCCCAGGCGCCCTCCTGATAGCGATCGATCAGCGATTCTTCGGCGAGCAGCTTGAGGTGACGCGAGATTCGCGGCTGCGACTGCCCGAGGATCTCCGTCAGATCGGTCACCGTCAGGTCGCCGCCTGCAAGCAGCGCAAGCAAACGAAACCGGGTCGGCTCACCGGCCGTCTTCAGAACATCCACAAGGGTATCGAGCGCCAGACCCATTCAACTGAACCTCAATCATCAACATATAAAGATATGTTTATATGATTTTCAACCCGCCCGCAAGCGATAACTGATCAAGCCTGGTGATATGAGACAGCGGCGCAAAACAGAAAAGGCGGCACGAGGCCGCCTTCCATTTGTATCCGATCTTGAAAGGATCAGAATTCCTGCCAGTCATCCGTCGACTGGGCGACAGCGGTATTGCCGCGAGACACAGGCGCGCGGGCCGCAATAGGACGGCTCGGCGCAACGGCAGCTGGGCGAGCCGGGGCGACGGGGGCACGCATGCGCGCAGCCGTATCACGCAGCTGGCTGGATGTACCGCCATTGCCGAACTGGAATTGCGAGAGAAGTTCGCTGAGCTTGGTGCTTTCCTGCGCCAGTCCGGCACCCGCAGCGTTCATCTCCTCGACCATGGCGGCATTCTGCTGGGTCGACTGGTCCATATGGTTGACCGCGGTATTGACCTGCGCAAGACCGACCGACTGTTCCTGAGCGGCGGTCGCGATTGCGTCCATATGCGCGGTAACCGTCTGAACCAGCTTCTCGATGGCGGCAAGCCCCTCGCCCGTATCGCTGACCAGCTTGACGCCTTCGGACACGGCTACGGCCGAGTTCGAGATCAGGCCCTTGATCTCCTTGGCGGCATTTGCCGAACGCTGTGCCAGTTCACGGACTTCCTGAGCGACGACGGCAAACCCCTTGCCGGCCTCACCAGCGCGAGCCGCCTCGACGCCGGCATTCAGCGCAAGAAGGTTAGTCTGGAAGGCAATCTCGTCGATGACGCCGATGATCTGGCCGATCTGCTGCGACGACTTCTCGATGCGCTCCATGGCAACGACCGCGTTGCGGACGACCTGACCGGAATGGTCGGCACGGGTGCGGGCCTCGCGCACCACGTCACGGGCATCGGAAGTCCGCTTGGAGGTGGAGACGACGTTGGAGGTGATCTCCTCCAGTGCCGCGGCAGTCTGTTCGAGCGAGGCAGCCTGCTGCCCGGTGCGCTTCGACAGGTTGTCGGACGCGTCGGAAATCTCCTTCGAGCCGCTGTTTACGGTCGCGACCGAGTTGCCGACGCTGAGCAGCGCATCACGCAACTGCCGGACCGACGTATTGAAGTCGTGACGCAGGCCTTCGAATTGCGGCGCCAGCGCCTCGTGCACTTCGCACGACATATCGCCGGCGGCGAGGCGGCGAAGGTTTGCGGCCAGCGCGCCCGTTGCCTGGTTGAGACGGGTTTCGGCCTCGGCTTCGGTCATCTGCTGCAGCTCGATCCGCTCTGCTTCCGAACGACGACGGGTCGCATCGGCATCCGCTTCGAGCTGCTGGTTGCGGATTGCCGCTTCACGGAACACTTCGACGGAACGGGCCATGTCGCCGATACCATCCTTGCGATCCGCATAGGGAATGGCATCGTTCGTATTGCCGGCAGCAAGGCTCGACATACGCTCGCCAATGCGGCGGATCGAACGGGACAGTGTGGTGGCGACGACGAAGCTGAAGGATGCGGCGACGCAGAGCAGGATCAGCAGTGCGCCGCTGATGAGCATGAGGTTGCTCGACGCGTCGGAAACCATGTTGTCGGCGGAGCGCAGAAGCTCGCGCGACGCTTCGTCGACCAGATCGGCCGCCATCAGCCGCCGCTTCTCCATGGCATTCGTCCACAGATCGTAATCGCCGGCCGCCGGAGTGTAAGGCTTCAGGTCGTCGAAGGTCTTCAAGAGCTTTGCGGCACTGGCGCCATCGCCCGTTGCCCAGAAACCATCTGCCTTGGCCATGATGGAAGGAGCGAGCGAAGCACGCATGTCCTTTTCATAGATACGGACCTGCTGGCGGCCCTGCACGAAGCGGGCAATCTCGTCGGGAGCCAATGTGCCGTTCTTGGCTAACTGCTGGCCCATGCGGGTGACGATCGCATAACCGTTATTGACCTGAACGAGAGCGTGGATGCCATCGACCGCGCGAGCCAGCGCCCGGTCGTCGGTCAGGTTGGCGACGCGCGCGATCGTATCCAGGGTCTGCTGGGAAAGAGGCGTCAGATATTGCGCAGTCAGAAGCGGGTTCTTGTCGCCGCCGTCGATCTTGGCGCGGAACTCACCCATCTTGGTGAAACGGTCCTGAAAACCGGTAATGATCTCTTCCAGACCGCGATCGCCGACGCCCTGCGCTTTGATCTTCGCATAGTTCTCGACAAGCGTCTTCTGGACCGTATCGACACGGCTGCGCGCAGACGTGCGGTCCGCGGGGGTCGAATAGCTTTCTCCGGAGATCGCATTCATCATGCCGGCGGCCGGCGCCACGACATCCATCAATGTCCGCGCCTTGTTAAGCTGCTGGTACGCCTCGCGGGCATCCAATCCCAGAGCGACACCCAAAACGATCATGGCCGAAGTTGGAATGATGGCGACAAGCGCCAGAGATGTCTTGAACGACATGCGCTCGATCAGACGCAACATGACTAAATCCTTGAAGTAGATCCGTCTTCATGACGCCATCCGAGGCCCGCAAGACATGGACCTCCCCCGGAGGGACCCTGCGCCTTCAAGGATTGCGATTGTCTTGATGCCCACGGACAACAAATCCCCCTAAAATTAGGGGAGGCAATTTTATCCTTTGTTAAGACTCCCAAAAAGGAAAAGCCCCGGAAATCCGGGGCTCTTCTTGCATATGGTCTAATATCTTCAGCGAGTCAGGCGCTTGTAGGACTGGCTGCCAGGGTTGAGGGCATCCGGGCCGAGTCTGCGGATCTTGTCCTGCTCGTAATCCTCGAAGTTGCCTTCGAACCACTCCACGTGCCCGTCGCCTTCGAACGCAAGAATATGCGTCGCGAGACGGTCGAGGAACATGCGATCGTGGCTGATGATGATGGCGCAGCCGGCGAAGTTTTCGAGTGCCGTTTCCAGCGCGCCGAGCGTTTCCGTATCGAGGTCGTTGGTCGGTTCGTCGAGCAGGAGAACGTTGCCGCCGGCCTTCAGCATCTTGGCAAGGTGGACGCGGTTACGCTGACCGCCGGACAGGTTGCCGACCTTCTGCTGCTGGTCGCCGCCCTTGAAGTTGAAGGCGCCGCAATAGGCGCGGGAGTTCATGTCGAACTTGCCGAGCTTGATGACTTCGGCACCGCCGGAGATTTCCTCCCAGACGGTCTTCGAACCATCCAGCGCGTCGCGGCTCTGGTCGACATAACCGAGATGTACGGTGTCGCCGATGCGGACCGATCCGGCATCCGGCTTTTCCTGGCCGGTGATCATCTTGAACAACGTCGTCTTGCCGGCGCCGTTCGGGCCGATAATGCCGACGATACCGCCCGGCGGCAGCTTGATCGACAGGTCGTTGATCAGCGTGCGGCCTTCGAAACCCTTGGTGATGCCTTCCATTTCGATGACGACATTGCCAAGGCGCTCGCTGACCGGAATGATGATCTGCGCATCGCCGGGACGGATGCCGTCGGCCGCATCGACCAGCTGTTCGTAAGCTTTGATACGCGCCTTGGACTTGGCCTGGCGTGCCTTCGGGCTGGATGCGATCCATTCCTGTTCGCGCGACAGCGCCTTCTGGCGGCCGGCTTCTTCGCGGTTTTCCTGCAGCATGCGCTTGGCCTTGGCCGTCAGGTATGCCGAGTAGTTGCCTTCGTAAGGAATGCCGCGGCCGCGATCGAGTTCGAGAATCCAGCCGGTGACGTTGTCGAGGAAGTAGCGATCGTGGGTGATCATCATCACGGCGCCCGGGTAATCGCGCAGGTGCTTTTCAAGCCAGGCAATCGTCTCGGCATCGAGATGGTTGGTCGGTTCGTCGAGAAGCAGCAGGTCCGGCTGCGACAGCAGCAGGCGGCAGAGCGCGATACGGCGGCGCTCACCACCCGACAGAAGCGTGACGTCCGAATCTTTCGGCGGGCAGCGCAGGGCTTCCATCGCCATTTCGACCTGCTGTTCCAGGTCCCAGAGGTTCTGGCTGTCGATAATGTCCTGGAGCTTGGCGCCTTCGTCGGCGGTCTCGTCGGAATAGTTCATCATCAGTTCGTTGTAACGGTCGATGATCGCCGTCTTGTCGGCCACGCCGACCATGACGTTTTCGAAAGCGTTCTTGCTCGGATCGAGATGCGGTTCCTGCTCCAGGTAACCGACGGTCGCACCTTCGGCGAGCCAGGCTTCGCCGGTATATTCCTTGTCCTGGCCGGCGATGATGCGCAGCACGGTCGACTTACCGGCGCCGTTCGGGCCGAGGATACCGATCTTGGCATCGGGGTAGAAAGACAGGTTGACGTTTTCAAGGATTTTCTTGGCGCCGTAGGACTTGTTCAGTCCCGACATGTGATAGATGAACTGACGTGCCATGGATAAAGGTGCTCCGCGGGGAATTTCGGTTTGCCGCTATGTAGGCGAATTGGCGGCCGGGAGCAATGCGCGAACGGGCGGGGGAAACGAGATGTTCGAGGAAACACGACGGCTGCAAAGCCCAACCGGCGCGAACATCGCCTTTCACCATGTACCGGCGACAGGCTCGCCCAGAGGCATCCTGCTGATCAGCCACGGTCTCGCCGAACATTCCAGGCGCTACAAGGGCTTTGCCGAAGCCATGGCGATTTCGGGTTTCAACACCTACGCCTTCGATCACCGCGGCCACGGGCAGACGACGGCACCGGACGCCCCGATCGGCCGCTTCGCCCGCCGTGACGGCGCGCGGCTGGTACTGCAGGACGTCAAAGCTATGCGCGACATGGCGGCCGCCGCGCATCCGGGCCTGCCTGTCGTGTTGTTCGGACATTCCATGGGCGGGCTGATCGCGCTCAATGCGGCGGTCGATTATCCCGAGAGCTTCGATGCGCTGGCTGTCTGGAACTCCAACTTCCATCCCGGCCCGGCTGGTCGCGCCGCTCAAGGCATCCTGCTCATTGAAAGAGCGCTGAAGGGCTCGGACGTGCCGAGCGGCCTTCTGCCGAAACTCACCTTCAGCGCCTGGGGCAAATCCATTCCTGGCCACCGCACCGAGTTCGAATGGCTGAGCCACGACCGCGAGATTGTCGACGCCTATATCGACGATCCGCTTTGCGGTTTCGGCGCCAGCGTCTCGCTCTGGCTCGACCTGTTCGAACTGACCTTCCGCGCTCCGAAACTGATCGATAGGCTGCGCAAGGATATGCCGATCCACCTGATCGGCGGCGCCGAAGACCCTGCCACCAATGGCGGGCGCGAAATCCTCTGGTTGTCCGAGCATTTCAAGAAAATCGGTTTCACCAAGGTCACGACAAAAATCTGGCCCGGCACCCGCCACGAGACGCTGAACGACACGGTGCGTGCGCGCGCCTCGGCCGAATTCGCCGCCTGGGCAAGCCATGTCCTGCCGCCAGCCGCACGCTGATCGCACCCGCCCAGGATAAACCGGCTCATCCTAATCGGAATGAGTTCATGACATTTAATCAAGTGCTTCGGGCACGTCGCCCGGTTATAGGTCAATCATGAGTGCGCCATCCGCCAGCCTGTCGAAACCGCAAGCCGAAAGCCGTGTCGTCCACGGTCTTGGATTGATGATCATCGCAATGCTGATCGCGCCGCTGATCGATATCTTTTCCAAGCTTTCGACCGATGTCGCCTCGCCGACCTTCATCACCGCCGCTCGCTTCGTTTTCCAGGCGCTTTTCATGCTGCCCATCGTGCTGTGGAACGGCTCATGGCGGCAGTTCTCCTGGAAGCTCAGCTTCTACCATGCCATCCGCGCCGCGATCATCACGCTGTCGATGATCTGTTTCGTGGCGGCGCTTGCCGTCATGGAAGTCGCCGATACGGTCGCCATCTTCTTCGTCGAGCCGATCATGCTGACCGTGCTGTCCAGCATCTTCCTGAAGGAAGTCATCGGCTGGCGACGTTACACGGCCTGCGCCGTCGGTTTTCTCGGTGCGATGATTGTCATTCGTCCGAGCTTCCAGGAGATCGGCCTCATTGCGCTCCTGCCGATCGTCTCGGCGCTTTGCGTGGCGATCTTCGCCCTGATGACGCGGGCGCTGGCGCATAGGGAAGACCCGTGGGCCATGCAGTTCCAGATGGCTCTCTGGGGCATGCCGATCTGTGCATTGCTTCTGGTGGTCGGCGACGTTACCGATATCGCCTTCATGGCGCCCGTCATTCCGGGCTGGCTGACCTTCACATTCCTGATCGGCGTCGGTGTGGCGGCCTCCGTCTCGGGCATATTGGGCGTCTACGCCTATCGCGCAGCGCCTGCCTCCGTCATCGCGCCGCTGCAATATTTCGAGATCATATCGGCCACCCTGTTCGGCTGGCTGGTCTTTGGCGATTTCCCCGATCCGATCAAATGGCTCGGCATCTCCATCATCATCGGCTCCGGCCTCTACATCATCTGGCGCGAACGCCGCGCGGCTTCGCAGAAGCCGGTGACGAACACCTCCGAGACCTCAGTGACACCATGACCGATACGCCCAAAAAACCGCCGCTCGCCGGCATCCGTGTCCTCGAACTCGCCCGCGTCCTTGCCGGTCCCTGGGCCGGTCAGATGCTGGCGGATATGGGCGCCGATGTCATCAAGGTGGAAAACCCCGATGGCGGCGACGATACCCGCGCCTGGGGTCCGCCCTTCGTCGAAAGCGTGAGCGGCGAGAACCTGTCCGCCGCCTATTACCACTCGACCAATCGCGGCAAGCGCTCGATCGCCGTCGATCTGAAGACCGAGGAAGGCCAGGAGATCGTCCGCCGCCTTGCCGCCACGTCCGATGTGGTCATCGAAAACTTCAAGCTTGGCGGCCTCGTCAAATACGGGCTCGATTATGAGAGCCTGAAGAAGGTCAATCCGAAGCTGATCTATTGCTCGATCACCGGCTTCGGCCAGGACGGACCTTACGCGGCGCTTGCCGGCTATGACTATATCGTCCAGGGCATGTCCGGTTTCATGTCGATTACCGGCGAGCCGGACGGCGAACCGATGAAGGCGGGCGTGGCGATCGCCGACATCTTCACCGGCATCTATGCGGTGACCGCCATCCAGGGCGCTCTGATCCATGTGATGAAAACCGGCGAAGGCCAGCATGTCGATATGGCGTTGCTTGATGTTCAGGCCGGCATTCTCGCCAACCAGAACATGAACTTCCTGATGTCGGGCAAGTCGCCTGTAAAGCTCGGCAACGCCCACCCGAACATCAGTCCTTACGAAGTCATCCCGACCGAAGACGGCCACCTGATCCTCGCCGTCGGCAATGACGGCCAGTTCCGCCGTTTCTGCCGCATTCTCGGCATCGAGACGATCGCAGACGATGAGCGTTTCGGCACCAACAAGGCCCGTGTCGCCAATCGCGTCGAGGTCCGCCGGCTGCTGCTCGCCCAGACCGCGAAGTGGAAAAAGGCCGACCTGCTTGCCGCATGCGGCGAAAACGCCGTGCCGGCCGGCCCGATCAACTCGATTGCCGAGATGTTCGACGATCCGCAGGTGAAAGCGCGCGGCCTTCGCATCGATCTCGAAGCCGCCGACGGCACGGTCATTCCGGGCGTCCGCAACCCGATCGTGTTGTCGGAGACGCCGCTTGTCTATCATCGTCCGAGCCCGGCGCTCGGCGAACATACGGCCGAAGTTCTGGCCGAACTGGAATCCTTGGAGGGGAAAAACAAATGAAGACCGCCAAAAAAACCGGGGGACAGCTCATTGTCGAGGCGCTGAAGGCGAACGGCGTCAAGCGCATCTCCTGCGTTCCGGGCGAAAGCTATCTCGCCGTGCTCGACGCGCTGTATGAAAGCGGCATCGACGTTCTCGTCTGCCGTCAGGAAGGCGGCGCGGCGATGATGGCGGACAGTTGGGGGCGCCTCACCGGCGAGCCGGGCATCTGCATGGTGACCCGCGGACCCGGCGCCACCAACGCTTCCGCCGGCCTGCACATCGCAAAGCAGGATTCGATCCCGATGATCCTCTTCGTCGGCCAGATCGGCCGCGAGATGAAGGAGCGCGAGGCCTTCCAGGAAGTCGAATACCGCCGCGCCTTTACCGAATTCGCCAAATGGGTCGGTGAGATCGATGATGCGCGCCGCATTCCGGAATTCGTCACCCGCGCCTTTGCCGTCGCCACTTCCGGCCGCCCCGGCCCGGTTGTGCTGACGCTGCCGGAAGACATGCTGGTCGATGAGGTCGAGGCGCCTGACGCGCAGGCCTATACACGTGTCGAAAGCCATCCGGGCAAGAGCCAGGTCGCCGAATTCGAGAAAGCACTGAAGGAAGCCAAGCGGCCGATCTTCGTCGTCGGCGGCACCCGCTGGAGCGAAGAAGCGGTCCAGCAGTTCGGTGACTTCGCCAGCCGCTTCAAGGTGCCGGTCGGCTGCTCCTTCCGTCGCCAGATGCTGTTCGATCATCTGCATTCGTCTTATGCGGGCGATGTCGGTATCGGCATCAATCCCACGCTCGCAAAGGAGATCAAGGAAGCCGATCTCGTCGTGCTGCTCGGCAGCCGCATGTCGGAAATCCCCTCCTCCAGCTATACGCTGCTCGACATCCCCTACCCGAAGCAGAAGCTGATCCATATCTTCCCCGATCCGGAAGAGCTTGGCCGCATGTACCGCCCGGATCTGGCGATCTGTGCCGCACCGGCGGAATTCATCTCGGCGATCAGCGAGCTGGAAGCGCCCGCCTCACCCGCTTGGGCAGATCGCACGGCGGCGATGCACGAATCCTATCTGAAATGGTCGACGCCGCCGCAGACCGGTCCCGGCAATGTCCATATGGGTCCGATCATGCAATGGATCGAGGAGAATACGCCGGATACGGCGATCTTCACCAATGGCGCCGGTAACTATGCCACCTGGCTGCACCGCTTCCACCGCTTCCAGAAATACAATACCCAGTCCGCCCCGACCTCCGGCTC
The DNA here is from genome assembly GCF_019430945.1 of Neorhizobium populisoli. Lineage (GTDB taxonomy): Bacteria > Pseudomonadota > Alphaproteobacteria > Rhizobiales > Rhizobiaceae > Neorhizobium > Neorhizobium populisoli. The sequence goes on from NZ_JAHYCB010000005.1 coordinate 153,938, forward strand.
GATGGGTTACGGCCTGCCGGCCGCCGTTGCCGCCAAGCAGCTCTTTCCGGAGCGGGAAGTCGTCTGCTTTGCGGGCGACGGCTGCTTCATGATGCACGGCCAGGAATTCATCACCGCCGTCCGTTACGGCCTGCCGATCATCACGGTACTGGTCAATAACGGCACCTATGGCACGATCCGCATGCACCAGGAGCGCGAATATCCCGGCCGTGTCAGCGCCACCGATCTCGTCAACCCGGATTTCGTCGCCTATGCCAAGGCCTTCGGCGGCCATGGCGAACTGGTGGAAAAAACGGAAGATTTTGGCTCGGCTTATCTCAGGGCACGCGCCAGCGGCAAGCCGGCTATCATCGAAGTGAAGCTGGATATGGAAGCGCTGACGCCGGCAAAGACGCTGACGCAGATCAGGAACAAGAGCTGATCTCGAGGTTGTTGGGAAGCGCGAAATTTCAGCGGGAAAGTTCGCGCTTCAACATTCTGGCCAGCCGATCGCAACTCTCAACCGTGTGCTGATTGGCTGCTGTTGCATGGCTAGGCGTCACACCGCGGCGCGCCTCCTTGAAGGCCCGTTCGGTCGCGACTTCCGGATCCTTGAGATCCTTACGCGCAAATTTCAGGAAGAGGTTCTTCGCATCCACGACCATCTGCGGGCGCCGGTGACGCATGTCGCAGACTATTGCGAAAACCATGCTCGTCGATGCGACGCCGAGCCCGGAGCCTTCCGGGATCGGCGGTAGTTCTTTGGCGGAAACCACGGATGCCGTCATGCCGATTGTCATAGACATCGCAAGCAGACGACGTTTCATCATCCGTGGCCTCGATTATTAAAGCGCAGCCGTAACGATGAACTCGACCTTGTACTTCGGCGCTGCGAGCTTGGCTTCGCTGGTCGCACGGGCCGGCGGGTTTGCCGGGTCGATCCAGGCTTCCCAGACGGCGTTCATTTCGCCGAAGGTGGACATGTCGGAGAGGTAGATGATCGTCTGCAGGATCTTCGACTTGTCGGAATCGGCGGCGGCCAGAAGGCGCTCGACGGAAGCCAGCGCGTCCTTGCACTGATCGGTGACGCTCTCGCCATCGCCAACCTGGCCGGCGAGGTAGACGGTGTTGCCGTGGACGACGGCGCCGCTCATGCGGGCGCCCGGCTCGATGCGCTTGATGCTCATGGATATGCTCCTGGGAATTGAGCTGGAAATAGCCCCGCGCTGAAAGCACAGGGCGGCGGGTAAACCTTAGCCGCGCAGATGCTGGCTCTTTTCGTAGATCGCCATCGAGCGGGCGCCGGAACGGCAGAAGCCGAGCATCGGGCGCGGAAACTCTTCGAGAGCGTCGACCATCGCATTCACACCCTGCTCGTCGACGCCCATGCGGCCGACGGGGATGTGGCGGATGTCGAGGCCGAGTTCCTTGGCGCGCGCTTCGATCTCAGCAAAATGCGGCTGGCCGGGCTCTTCCTCGTCCGGACGGTGGCAAACGACCGACTTGAAGCCCATGGCCTTGACCTGGTCGAGATCCTCGACGGTGATCTGGCCGGTGACGGAATACTCGTCGTTGATCTGGCGAATGTCCATGTTGGAACCCTCTTAATGAAACGAGGCGCAAGCATTACGACGGTGCCGCAGAGGCGTCAATCGCAGGAAGAGCCTGACAGGTACGCCGTCAGACGAAAGCGAAACGCAGCCCATAATCGGCGCTTTCGCCCGGCTGCAGAAAGGTGATTTCGCTCGTCGCGATCAGCTCCGCCCGGTTCGCCAGCCGATGCGAAACCGGTTCGATACCAAGCACATGCGCCGGCGCCTTCTGATTGCGCCACATCTGCAGATACGGAAGCGTATCGGTGCGGAACTTGACCTTCAGCGTCAGCCCGCCGATCGCCGCGATCGGACCGAGCGACATCTCGGCCCATTCGCCGCTGACCGGAACGCAAAAGACGCTGCCCGGATCGGCGCCGAAATTCCACGGAAAGCCGCCGCCTTCCAGCATCACGCCGGAAAGCCGAACATTGTCGTCGAACAGCCAGGCACCGATATTTATGTGATACATATGCACCCGTGCGAGCGGCTTGCTGCCGGTATTGGTCAGCCTGTCGGAAAGGCTGACCTCACCCGTCTCTCCATTGATCCGCCAGTGGCGTTCGAGCAGCGCCGTCTCGCCTGTTGCGACCGTCAGCGGTACGCGGGCGCGGCATTCCGCATCCTCACCTTGCACATCCCAGAACAGGATTTCGGCCGGATGCGCCGAATAGGAGCCATGCAGCGGAAACTTCTTGCCGTCGTCGCGTCCCTCGATGAAATCCGGATGGCGGATGTGATCGGGACCACAGGTGAAGAGAAAGCCTTCCAGGGAGTGGTCGATCCGCGGGTCGCCGTCGTCGGGGATAGCCCGGCCGGGAGCCAGATCCGTATCGCCGATGAAACAGCCGCCGATATCGAGAACCGAAGTCTCGTCGAGCATAAGTTTCGGCCCATTGGCAGCGGAAAACGCCTTCATAATCACCCTCTTCACGATTTCTTCAGGAGTTCTAACCGATCGTGATCGGAATTTAACGATGCATTCATGACGAATTCAGTTTTTCCACACTACCGTCAAAATTAACTTGTCTGTGGCGGCAGACACTTAGCGCGTGTAAACGGGTGTGGGAACGATTTGGCCGGTTCCCGATTACGTCCATGCAAGGAACAAGGAAGTCGGTGACATCGTGAAGCGCCTCTTTATCGCCAGCGTCAGCCTCGTCGTTTTGACCGCCATTCAGGGCATTGCCCCTGCGGGCGCGCAGGACCGCTACGGGCGCTACCCTTCGGAAAACGTGCTTGTCGCACCGGATGGCGCCATTCTCGATTACGTCCCGAACAACGGCGATGTCGTCATCAGCCGCGATCGCATGGGTCGTCGCATCTTTATCGATCACTACGGCAACGTCGTGGCAACCGAAATGCGCCAGGAAACCTATCGCCCGACCCGAGTCGATCAGTATCCTCCTGCTCCGGGCGGATATCGTGCCCTGCGTGATGCCGGCGGATATCAGCCGGGCTACGGCGGCGTTCAGGATTATCGCGAATACCGACCGGGCGATCCGCAGCGTCAGGGTGGCGCCAACCAGCAGAACCAGGCTTATGGTCAGCGCCCGGCGCAGGGCCAATATCCCGGCCAGAACCAGGGCTGGAACGAACCCGGCGCGCTGACCGGCACGATCCCCGGCTCCGTCAGCCGTCTGCCTCTGGATAACCAGCAATTGCCGGGCGTCCAGAATACTTATCCGCAGGAAGCCTCGATCGAGCCGAATCAATCGCCTCCGCCCGAAGTCTCGCATCCGCAGAAACCGATCATTACGGTGACCAAGAAACCGCAGGCGGAAATCGCAGCACTTCAGGTCTTCCTGGATCGCGAAGGCATTTCGCCCGGCGTCATCGACGGCCATCTGGGCGATAACGTCAACAAGGCGCTCGCCGCCTGGCAGGAAATGACTGGCGAAACGATCGATCCGAACAATTCGGAAGACATTCTGCAGCGCCTCACCTATTCGGGCGGCCTGCCGATCATCGACTACACGATCACGCCGGCCGATGCGGCAGGCCCATACGTTGCGTCCATTCCCGAAGACTACGCCCACAAGGCGCAGTTGCCGGCCATGTCCTATACATCGGTGACGGAAAAGCTCGGCGAGCAGTTCCACATGGACGAGAATTACCTGAAGGCGCTGAACCCCGGCGTCGATTTCACCATTCCCGGCACGATCATCAAGGTCATCAATCCGGGTCAGCCGAAAACCGGCCAGGTGACCAATATCGTCGCCGACAAGGGCCGCAAACAGGTCTTCGCCTATGGCGCCGACGGCAGGCTCATCGCCGCCTACCCGGCCACGATCGGCTCCAGCGACACGCCGTCGCCAAGCGGCAATCATACTGTCGAACGCATCGCGCTTGATCCAGGCTATACCTACAATCCGAAGATCAACTTCACCCAGGGCAACAACACGCAGATCCTGCAGATTCCGCCGGGCCCGAATGGCCCTGTCGGCTCGGTATGGATCGCGCTTTCCAAGCCCACCTATGGCATCCACGGCACGCCGGAACCGTCGAAGATCGGCAAGACGAACAGCCATGGCTGCGTACGACTGACCAACTGGGATGCGCGCGAACTGGCCAAGATGGTGAAGCCTGGGACGACGGTGGAATTCGTCGAGTAAGCTTAAGCACGTCGCTGAAAATTTTCGACAATGTCGCGGGAACAGATTTGCCGTGAAAGCGTTCTTGCGCGGCTATCTGTGCTCCATCAGATATGCGTGTTCAATTGTTTCCGGCGAGTGCTTCGTTGACCAATCTCCGCATTATCTCCAGCGATCGACCTCTTACCAAGCCCTCCGACGAAGCATCGGATATCGAGTTGCTGCATGCCATCAGTGTTGATCTGATCGGAGAGCAGGACCGGTTGGCGCTTTATGGGAAGATTGTCGACGCCGCCATATCGATAACCCGGTCGCAGTTCGGGACGATGCAGTTGTTGCGCAAGTCCGAAGACGGCTCGGGAACCGGCCTGCATCTTCTGACATCGCGCGGACTGACCCCACAGGACCAGGCAGTCTGGCAGTGGGTCACACCAAGCGCTTTCAGCAGTTGTACCCAGGCGCTCAAATCCGGGCAGCGTGCCATTATCCCCGACTTTGAAACTTGGCCAGACATTGCCGGCACCCCGGATTTGCTGGCCTTTCGCAGAGCCGGTATCCGGTCGGCCCAGACGACGCCGCTAGTTTCGCGCGACGGGTCGTTGCTGGGTATGATCTCCACCCATTGGAGCGAACCGCATCAGCCATCAAATCGTGACCTCCGTCTCCTCGATATTCTCGCACGGCAGGCCGCCGATCTGCTGGACCGCACCATTGCGGAGGAAGCATTGCGAGAGCGCGAGAAGGAACTCGAGGCGAGTGTGACCACGCTCCGCGAGACGCAGGAACTCCAGAAACTTCTGGCAGGAGAACTCGGTCATCGGGTCAAGAACCTGTTCGCCATGGTAACGGCGATCACCTCCCACACGTTAAGAGGTTCAAACGATCAGGCACGGGTGCAAACACTGCAGCAGCGATTGATGACCCTCAGCTCCGCCCATGACATCCTGCTGCAATCGAACTGGAAGGCAGCTCTGCTGGGTGATGTCGTGGCAACGGCTGCCAATAGTGCGGGTGTAGCGGGTCGAATCCGTATCGACGGTCCGGAGGTCGGGATCGGCTCGAAAGCCGCATTGAACGTCGCGCTGATCGTGCACGAATTGACCACCAATGCACTCAAGCATGGTTCCCTGTCGGTCGGTGGCGGCAGCGTGGATCTCAACTGGCGAGTAGATGGCAAGGGCGCCGATGAAACCCTGCGGATAACCTGGCGGGAGACCAAGGGGCCTGTAGTCGTCAAACCTGAACGAAACGGCTTCGGGTCCAGATTGATCAGCGCAGGCCTTACCGGCCCAGGCAGCGTGGTTCTTGCCTATAACAGCACGGGCTTGATGTGCGAAATCAGCGCCCAGCTAAGCGAGCTTCAGGGAGCCGAGTAATCGGACTTAGCTAACCTGAACTTGCTCGTTTTCACCGGCGGACTGCCCGCGGCAGATCCATGCTAGCGCCCGCGCAAATATCAAAACAGAAACGCGGCCAGTCCTTATCGAACCGGCCGCGTCCTGATGAAGCCCTGGGCTGAACAGGGCTCGAAGCGGGTCATCTTCAGGCGGCGTTACGCGTGAAGTTGAAGATGCGCGGCGCGCCGGAGCGGATGACCTTCATCGGCATCATGCGCATGACTTCCTGAGCAAAACCGCGGGCGTTTTCCTTGGCTTTGTCGACATTGCTGACCTTGGCCGGATCGAGCGTGTGCAGCGTGCCGCCGGTCTCGAACAGTTCCTTGAAGGCGATGCGCTCGCCGATAGGCGTATCGAGGACGTGGACGCCGCGGGCGGCCAGCAGGCCCTTGATGGTCAGGAGAGCCTTGGTGGTGACCATCGAGGTAACGCGGGTCAGCACGACCGAATGGGCAATGGTGAGGCCAGCCTTTTCCTTGAGGAAAGAAAGCAGGTCGAGAATCTGTGCTGCACCCTTTGCATCCATCGCCGAACCCTGGACCGGGATCATCACGTGATCGGACAGGCCGATAGCCGTGGTGACGAGAGCATCGCGGGCGCCAGCCAGATCGATGATGAAATAGTCTGTGCGCGGACCCATTTCGCGCAGGTGACACTGCAGCGAGGCAATAGTGACTTCCGAGATGACTTCGATATTGCGAACATTGCCGGAGGTTTCGAACCACTGGCTGATCCAGCGCTGCGGATCGGCGTCGATGACCGTGACGCGATAACCCTGATGGGCAAGTTCGGTAGCGAGCAGCAGCGCGGCAGTCGTCTTACCGGCGCCACCCTTGGCATTGGCAAAAGAAATTACAGGCATTGTAGTCCTCGAAAGTCTGTTGAGCCGCATCGCTCGCGAGGACACCGGGAGCATGGTGTCGTGATCACATCCTTTCCAAACATGGTTAACGAATTGCAAATTTAAGCCCCATGAAAATCAACCGGCAGATTTAACCTCAAGCCCTAAAACGCGGAAAACCCGGAGGTTTTGGCCTCCGGGCCTTCGTTAACGCCAAGGTTTGCGACGGTTGAAACCGTTAAAAGCAGTCCAAGAAAAGTGACTTCGTGTTCTCAAGCGTCATCGGAACCGGGTTGCCGCCGCAGCTCGGATCCTCGATCGCCATCGCAGTCAGCTCATCGATTCGGTCCGGCTTGATTCCCATGGCGGTCAGATTGTCCGGGACGCCGAGCTCGGAACGCAGCGACAGGACATAATCGTAGAAGCCATCAAAGCCGCCGGCAACGCCGAGGTAGGCGGCTGCGCGGCCGATCTTCTCCTCGATTGCCGAACGATTGAAACGCAGTACCGGCGGCATCACGACCGCATTGGTCATGCCGTGATGGGTGTTGTAGACCGCGCCGATCGGATGCGACAGCGAATGGATGGCGCCGAGCCCCTTCTGGAAGGCGACGGCGCCCATGGCGGCTGCCGCCATCATGTTGGTACGGGCTTCGAGATCCTGCCCGTCCTTGAAAGCGCGCGGCAGGAATTCCTTGACGAGCCGCATGCCTTCGAGCGCGATGCCGCCGGACATTGGATGGAAGAACGGCGAGGAATAGGCTTCCAGGCAATGCGCGAAGGCATCCATGCCGGTGCCGGCGGTGATCGCCTTCGGCATGCCCATGGTCAGTTCCGGATCGCAGATCACGACGCCCGGCAGAAGCTTCGGATGAAAGATGATCTTCTTCACATGGGTGACGGAATTGGTGAGAACCCCTGCCCGGCCGACTTCCGAACCGGTGCCGGCCGTGGTCGGCACGGCAACGATCGGCGCGATCTTCGAGGCATCGGCGCGCGTCCACCAGTCGCCGATATCCTCGAAATCCCAGACCGGCCGCGTCTGGCCAGCCATGAAGGCGATCAGCTTGCCGAGATCGAGGCCCGAACCGCCGCCGAAGGCGACGACACCGTCATGGCCGCCATCCTTATAGGCCTGCACGCCGGCTTCGAGATTCTTCTCGTTCGGGTTCGGATCGACGTCGGAAAACATCGCCCGGCCGAGACCGGCCTCGGCCAGAACGTCCAGCGCATGGCCGGTGATCGCCATCGAGGCCAGTCCCCGGTCGGTGACCAGGAGTGGCTTTTTCAGGCCGAGCGTTTTGCAGGCTTCCGCCAGTTCCTTGATGCGGCCCCGGCCGAGCTTGACGGCGGTGGGATAGCTCCAGTTCGCGACGATATTCATTTCGTGACCTTCTTCAGGTGATAGGATTTTGGGCGGGTCAGGTTGTGGAAACCGAGGACCGACAGAGAGCCGCCACGGCCGGTTTCCTTGACGCCGGTCCAGACGAGCGCCGGATCGAGATAATCGGCGCGGTTCATGAACACCGTGCCGGTTTCAAGCTGGCTGCCGATGCGGTTGGCGCGATCGACATCCGGGGTCCAGAGGGAAACAGTCAGGCCGTACTGGCTGTCGTTCATCAGGCCGAGCGCTTCTTCGTCGCTCTTCACCTTCATGATGCCGACGGCTGGGCCAAACGTCTCTTCGCGCATGAACGGCATGGTGTGATCGACATTCACGAGGACCTGCGGTGCCAGATAGGCGCCGTCGTCATCCGCCGGAAAAAGCTTCGGATCGATGAGCGCCTTGGCACCCTTGGAAACAGCGTCGGAAATCTGCTCGCGCACTACTTTGGCGAAACGCTTGTTGGCCATCGGCCCAAGCGTCGTTTCCTTGTCGAGCGGATTGCCGAGCTTGTAGTTCGATACCCAAGCGACCGACTTCTCGACGAACTGGTCGTAAAGCGATTCATGCACATAGATGCGCTCGATACCGCAGCAGCACTGGCCGGAATTGTAGGTGGCGCCGTCCATCAGCACGTCGACTGCCGCGTCGAGATCGGCGTCGTCCATCACGTAACCGGGATCCTTGCCGCCGAGTTCGAGGCCGATGCCGGTAAATGTGCCGGCTGCTGCCCGCTCGATCGACCGGCCGCCTTCGACGGAACCGGTGAAATTGATGAAATTGAACAGGCCCTGCGCGATCAGCTTGGCCGTCGTGTCATGGTCGAGGAAGAGATTCTGGAAGACATCTTCCGGAACGCCCACCTCGACGAAGGCGCGCACCAGCCGCTCGCCGACCAGCAGCGTCTGCGAGGCATGCTTGATGACGACCGTATTGCCGGCCATCAGCGCCGGAGCGATCGTGTTGATCGCCGTCATATAGGGATAATTCCACGGCGCGATGACGAAGACGACGCCATGCGGCTCGCGCTCGATGCGACGCTCGAACGTGGCGCTGTCCTCGATCCGCATCGGCGCCAGGGCATCGGCGGCGATATTGGCGACATAATTGGAGCGCTCGTTGAAGCCCTTGAACTCGCCGCCGTAACGCACCGGCCGGCCCATCATCCAGGCCAGTTCCGGCACCACGTCGTCGACCATCTCATTGAGCCGAGCGACGCCCTTCAGCACCAGCTGGACACGCTCTTCGAGCGGCCGCTTGGCCCAGGCCTTCTGCGCCTTGCGCGAGTGGCCAATGGCTTCCGCCGCCGCCTCAACCGACATCGCCGGGCGTTCGGCATAAACCGAACCGTCCACCGGCGAGATACATTGGATCATCGTCATGATCTGTCTTCCCATTGCTTTTATGATAGGTGCGGAGAGGTCTACACCCTCTCAAATCCGCGCGCCACTTCCCAATCCGTCACACGACGGTCGTATTCTTCCTGCTCCCAGTTTCCAGCGCGCACATAATGGTCGATGACGTCGTCGCCGAAGACCGAGCGCAGGAAGGACGAATCGTTCAAACGCGCTGTCGCATCGCGCAGCGTCTTCGGGATTTCGCTGACGCCGCTCGTCATATAGGCATCCCCCACGAAAGCCGGCTGCAGCGCCATCTTCTTCTCGATCCCGTCGATGCCGGCGGCGATCAGCGCCGCCATGGCAAGATAGGGGTTGAGGTCCGAACCGCCGACGCGGCATTCGACACGGATACCCTTCGTTTCCTCGCCGCAGAGGCGGAATCCGGCCGTGCGATTGTCCTTCGACCATATCGTCTTGGTCGGCGCGAATGTGCCGGCGACGAAGCGCTTGTAGGAATTGATGAACGGCGCCAGGAAATAAGTGATCTCGCCTGCATGGGCCAGAAGCCCGGCCATATAGTGTTTCATAAGCTCGGACATGCCGTATTCGCCGTTTTTGTCGAAGAACAGCGGCGTCTTGCCATCCAAGCTCCACAGCGACTGATGGATATGCGACGAGCTGCCGGCAGCCGAATAATTCCACTTGGCAAGGAAGGTGATAGCCTTGCCCTTCTGCCAGGCGATTTCCTTGGCGGCATTCTTGATGATCGAATGCCGGTCGGCCATGGTCAGCGCGTCGGTGTAACGGACGTTGATCTCTTCCTGCCCGGCTGACGCCTCGCCCTTGGAATTTTCGACCGGAATGCCGGCGCCCTGCAGCCCGGTGCGGATCGCCCGCATCACATCCTCTTCCTTGGTTGTCTGGAAGATGTGGTAGTCTTCGTTGTAACCGCTGGCGAGTTTCAGGTTGCGGTAGCCGCCTTCGCGGGCGCTCTCATAGGTCTGGTCGAACAGGAAGAATTCCAGCTCGGTCGCCATGAAGGCCTTCATGCCCATCGCCTCCAGCCGGGCCACCTGCTTTTTCAGGATGGCGCGAGGCGAGTGCGGCACTTCTTCATGAGTATGGTGATCGTAGACGTCGCAGAGGACGAGTGCGGTGCCTTCGAGCCATGGCAGGGTCCGGAGCGTCGAAAGGTCCGGCTTCATCGTATAGTCGCCGTAACCCTTTTCCCAGCTCGATGCCTTGTAGCCCGGCACCGTCTCCATCTCGAGGTCGGTAGCGAGAAGGTAATTGCAGCTATGGGTTTCGTGGAAGGCGCTTTCGACGAAATATTCCGCCTGGAACCGCTTGCCCATCAGCCGCCCCTGCATGTCGACAAGGGCGCCGATGACTGTATCGATGCGGCCCTCGGCAACATCGCGTTTCAGGTCGTCGAAGGAGTAGGTCGGGGTCATGCATCACATCCGTTGAAAAGGGTGAACCGCCGCAACGGTCAAATGTCACGGCGGCGGGGATTTCGGGCGTCGGCCCCTGTCGTGTTACTTTTCTCCGACAGCCGCTTCCGCTGCCGCGATTTCGGCCTGCCGCTTGGCGATCGCGTCACCGATCGGCGGCCCCATGAAGCGGCGGTTCTCGAAGGCGAACCAGACGATCGCGGTCAGCGCCAGGAATCCGACGGTGATTTCAAGCGCCCAGTCGTTCGGCGGCTGGATGCCGATGAAGAAGATGACGATCATCGAGATGATCACCAGCACGGCGACCAGCTTATAGGCGCCGATCCCCATGTTCCACGGCCCCATGTTCGGCCATTTCGCGGTGCCGATCGTGAAGAGCCCAAGCGCGATCGGAAGCGCGAAGGACAGGAACAGGAAGATGACCGTGCAGGACACGACGATCGAATAGGCCGGCGTACCGGCAATGGTGATCGCCGAGGTGAACCAGACGAACAGCACGGCAAGGGCGGCACCGGTCCAGATCGCCGCAACCGGCGTCCGGTATTTCGGGCTGACCTTGGCGAGGGCCGACGAAGCCGGCAGACCCTTGTCGCGCGAGAAGGCGAAGATCATCCGCGAAACGGAGGTCACGGTCGCAAGGCCGCACAGGAATTGCGAGATGAAGATCAGGAAGTAGAGGACGTTCTTCACCGTCGGGTTCATCTGCGCGTCCATCGCCCAGAAAAACACGTTCCAACCCTGTTTGGAGGCATCTTCCATGCTTGGGATCATCAGCACGAAGGCGCACAGCATGATGTAACCGAAGACGGCCGACCAGACGACGGCGGACACCATGCCGCGCGGAACCGACACGGCGGCCTTGACGGTCTCTTCCGACGTATGTGCCGACGCATCGTAACCGGTGATCGTATAGATCGGCAGCAGCAGACCGAGCAGGAAGGCCATTGTGCCGGAAACGCTGTTCGGCCAGACGAGCGCCGCACCTTCCTGACCCGTATAATTCGCAAAAGTGAAGAGTCTTGCGATATCAAAACCGAGCGCGGCAACAAGGCAGGCGACGGTCAGAAGAATAGCCGTCGCAAAGATCAGGTAACCGGAAAAATCGGTGAGCTTGGCAGTCAGGCCGATGCCGAAATGGTTGATGACGGCCTGCAGGCCGGTGATGACCGCGACGAAGACGACACGATGCGTCAGCGTATCCTCGATGCCGAAAGTCGGCCCGAAGGCGCCGAAGAAGAAGTAGAACGTTCCGACATTGATGGCGCCCAGCACGGTGACGAGGCCGAGCAGGTTGAGCCATGCCGACAGCCAGCCGGTGAAGCGGTTACCCAGGATCGAACCCCAGTGATAGAGACCGCCCGCCGTCGGATAGGCAGAGCCGATCTGCGCCAGTCCAAGCGCGAAAATGCCGGAAATCAGGCAGCCGAGCGGCCAGCCGATGCCGATCGCGGCACCACCGGCGCCAGCGGTCGCTTGACCGAGCGAATTGATGCCGCCGGACAGGATGCAGATGATTGAAAATGAAATTGCAAAATTGGAAAACGAGCTCATGCGCCGCTCAAGTTCCTGCGCATAACCCATGGAATGCAGGATGTGGACATCCTGCTTCTTGTCCAGATCGGTATAATCAGGCATCGACTTCCCCTCTTAGCAGACGGACCGCTTCATGCGGCCTTTCGGTTTCGTCTTCCGCGGCATCAGAGCCGCGGGCATGCGAACAACTGCTCCCCGGGTCTTTTTTATCTTTGGATGTTCGCGAGGCTTTCCCGCAGCAATCCTGTCAGAAAATCGGCCGCGACCCCCTGGCCGATTTCGTCGATTATCAAATCGTTCCTTATCTCGATCATGACATTCAGAAGCCCGCCCGGCAGGGCATGGACCTCCAGCGTATGGGTAACGCCGTCCGCCGGGCCGTATGGCTCGTTGCGCTCGACCCGGTAGATCTTGGTATCGGCCGCTGCCGCCAGCATGCGGTCGGCGAGCCGGCTGTCGCGGTCATGCAGGATACCGATCTCGACTTGCCGCTGCTTGCCGAAATAGACCGGTGTGAAGCTGTGGATCGTCACCAGCGCGGTCGGCTGGCCGCGCCCGGCGCGTGTAACAATCTCGTTTTGGATCCTGTCATAAAACGGAATGTAGAGCGCCGCCGTACGCCGCTCCTTTTCCGCATCGGACAGATTCTCATTACCGGGAATACGGAAGATTTCCGAAACATCCCGCATGGCGTCAGCCGCTTCGGGCGGCCGGTTGCAGTCGTAGATCAGCCGCGAGAACCGCTGGTGGATCAGAGTCGCATCGAGGCTTTTCGACATGCGCTGCGCAACCGCCAGCGCACCCGGATCCCAGGCGATGTGGGAGGCAAGCACATCGTCGGAAAGACCGAGATTCCCATAGCGTACCGGCATGCGCCGGGAGGCATGTTCGCAGACCAGCAGGACCTCGCCCCTGGCGCCGGGATTTTCCACAGCGACGGCCTGCCCGTCCGCTTCCGTGAAAAAATCCGACTGCAGCAACATGAGGCTTCCCGGCAATATCTGATTAAGATTGGATGAAGAAGAGAATTCTTCACTTTCAGCCCGCCGTCAATCCAGTTCTGAAAATTTCTCTTCAAGGGCGTGATTGACAGCTGTCATAAAACTCCTTTTAAGTCGTGTCATAAACCGGCGAAGACCGGAGGGAACAGCTTTCGTGCCAGCCACTGTGCCAACCTCTGCGCGCACCGTATCGGACGTCATTCGTGTTCGTTACGACAGCCTGACGCGCGCGGAAAAACAACTGGCCGACAGCCTATTGGAGAACTATCCGGTGTCCGGCCTCGGCAGCATAACTGTGATCGCGGAAAATGCCGGCGTCTCGACGCCGACCGTCGCGCGCATGGTGCAGAAGCTCGGCTACAAGGGTTATCCGGAATTCCAGTCGCATCTGCACCAGGAACTCGAAGCGACGATCTCGAGCCCGATCGCCAAGCATGACCGCTGGGCCTCCAACGCACCGGGAACGCATATCCTCAACCGCTTCGCAGACGCGATCACCGCCAATCTGCGCGATACACTTTCGGAGCTCGACACCCCGACATTCGAGGGCGCGGCAGCACTTCTTCGTGATCGCAGCCGCGGCATCTACTTCGTCGGCGGCCGTATCACTGGGGCGCTGGCGGAATATTTCTTCACCCATATGCAGGTGATCCGCCCGAAAACGACCCTGATCTCCACCAATTCCAGCTCCTGGCCGCAACATGTCCTGAACATGAGCGCCGGCGACGTGCTGGTGATCTTCGATATCCGCCGTTACGAGCAGGAGATGGCGACGCTGGCGGAGGCCGCACGGGCCAATGGCGTCGTCATCATACTGTTCACCGACGTCTGGGCCTCCCCCGTCGCCAAACATGCCGAACACATGTTCAAGGTCCGCATCGAGGCACCATCCGCCTGGGACAGCTCAGTTATTACGCTGTTTGTCGTCGAAGCGCTGATCGAGGCGGTACAGAGTTCGACCTGGGCGGAAACCCGCGAACGCATCAATTCTCTCGAAGGCTTGTTCGAACGAAGTCGTCTCTTCCGACGACCGGGCCGACAGACACGTCCGGACTAGCAACCCGGGCTACCGAAATATGCCGGCAAACCAATGAGATTATGAGCAAATGCTCACACTCCGGGCTGTCATATACCTTACATAAACTCGCTCTACGAGTCGCGCCGAAACGACCCCTAAAGCACAAGACCCGAACCCTAGGAGGATACCGTGCTCAACAAGACCCAACGTCTTCTTTCGCTGACGACCGCTCTGGTCGTCACCTCGGCCAGCCTGGCTGCTGCCGAGCCGAGCGCCGATCTGATCGCCGCTGCCAAGAAGGAAGGCACGCTCACCACGATCGCGCTTCCGCACGACTGGTGCGGCTACGGCGACGTCATCGCAGGCTTCAAGGCCAAGTACGGCATCGAAGTCAACGAACTGAACCCGGACGCCGGTTCGGGCGACGAAATCGAAGCCATCAAGGCCAACAAGGGCAACAAGGGCCCGCAGGCTCCCGACGTGATCGACGTCGGCCTGTCCTTCGGTCCGTCCGCCAAGGCTGACGGCCTGATCCAGCCGTACAAGGTCTCCACCTGGGATTCGATCCCGGCCGACGCCAAGGATGCCGACGGCTACTGGTACGGCGATTATTACGGCGTTCTTTCGTTCGTCGTGAACACCGATATCGTCAAGAACGTCCCGAAGGACTGGGCCGACCTGAAGAAGTCGGAATTCGCGAACTCGATCGCCCTCGCTGGCGACCCGCGCGCTTCCAACCAGGCCGTTCAGGCTGTTTACGCTGCTGGCGCTGCCACCGGCGAAAAGGATCCGACCAAGATCGGTGCCGCTGGCCTCTCCTACTTCGCCGAGCTCAACAAGGCCGGCAACCTGGTTCCGGTCATCGGCAAGTCCGCTTCGCTCGCACAGGGCTCCACCCCGGTCGTCGTCGCCTGGGACTATAACGGTCTGTCCTGGCGCGACACCCTGAAGGGCAACCCGCCGGTACAGGTCGTCGTCCCGGCAACCGGCGTTGTCGCCGGCGTTTACGTCCAGGCGATCTCCGCCTTTGCCCCGCACCCGAACGCTGCCAAGCTCTGGATGGAATACCTCTATTCCGACGAAGGTCAGCTCGGCTGGCTGAAGGGCTATTGCCACCCGATCCGCTTCAACGATCTTGCCAAGAACAACAAGATCCCGAAGAACCTGCTCGACGCCCTGCCGCCGGCTGAAGGCTACGCAAAGTCGATCTTCCCGACGCTCGACGAACAGGACAAGGGCAAGGCCGCAATCACCACCAAGTGGGATTCGGTCGTCGGCGCCAACGTCAAGTAATTGTCTGAACCGGCCTCTCCGCGCCATGCGCGGGGAGGCCTTTCCTTCTCCGGCAGACGCCGGCATCTCCGAAGCTTAGAGCCCGCCCCTCATGAGCACAGCCTCCACGTCCTTCATCGACCGCCGCACTGTCGTGGATTGGCTCGGCATCGCGCCGTTCATGATCTTCGCGATGATGTTTCTCATCCTGCCGACGCTTTATCTGGTGACCGGCGCGTTCTTCACGCCCGATGGCCAGTTCACCTTCAAGAACATTGCCGACCTTTTCACCCCGTCGATTTTGAGCGCCTACTGGATTTCCATCCGGGTATCGGTCGCCTCCTCGATCGGCGGCGCGGTGATCGGCTTCTTCCTTGCCTGGGCGATCGTCATGGGCGGCCTGCCCGGCTGGATCCGTTCGGGTCTTCTGACTTTTTCGGGCGTCGCATCCAATTTCGCGGGCGTGCCTCTGGCCTTCGCGTTCCTCGCCACCCTCGGCCGCACCGGCCTCGTCACCGTTCTGCTGCGCGACTGGGTCGGCTTCAATCTCTACGGGACCGGTTTCAACATCCTGTCCTTCTTCGGCCTCACCATCACCTACATGTTCTTCCAGATCCCGCTGATGGTGCTGATCCTGACGCCGGCGCTGGACGGCATGAAGAAGGAATGGCGCGAAGCGGCCGAAATCCTCGGCGCCTCGACCTGGCAATACTGGCGCATGGTCGCGCTGCCGATCCTCTGGCCGAGCCTGATGGGCACCACCCTGCTCCTTTTCGCAAACGCCTTCGGCGCCATCGCCACCGCCTACGCGCTGACCGGCTCTTCGCTGAACATCGTTCCGATCCTGCTCTACGCCCAGATCCGCGGCGACGTGCTGCACAACGCCAATCTTGGTTACGCGCTGGCGCTCGGCATGATCGTCATCACCGGTGTTTCGAACATCCTTTATATCCTTCTGCGCATCCGCGCCGAACGCTGGCAGAAGTGAGGGCGCAGACATGAAAGCAAGCAAAGCCCTCGCCTGGTTCGCCATCGCCATCGGTGTCATCTATTTCTTCGTACCGCTGATCGGAACGTTCGAATTCTCGATGCGCATGCGCCGCGGCGCCTATTCCTTCGACGCCTATCAGTCGGTGTTTTCGGACGCACAGTTCCAGTCGACCTTCGGTTTCTCGATGCTGATGGCGCTTTTCACCATCATCTTCGGCATGCTGCTGGTGGTTCCGACAGCCTATTGGGTACGTTTGCGGCTGCCGCAAATGCGTCCGGTCATCGAGTTCCTGACGCTGATGCCGCTGGTCATCCCGGCGATCGTCATCGTCTTCGGTTACCTGCGCCTTTACAATTCCTCGTCCTGGATCCCCTTCACGGGTTCCATCCAGGGCACCAACATGCTGCTCGTCCTCTCCTACATCACGCTGTCGCTCCCCTACATGTACCGTTCGGTCGATACGGCAATGCGTGCAATCGACGTGCGGACGCTGACGGAAGCCGCGGAAATCCTCGGCGCCAAGTGGCCGACCATCATGTTCCGCTGCATCTTCCCGAACGTTATGTCGGGCGTGCTGTCCGGTGCCTTCATCACCTTCGCGATCGTCATGGGTGAATTCACCATGGCCGCCCTTCTCAACCGCCCGGCTTTCGGTCCCTACCTGCAGCTCGTCGGCGCCAATCGCGCCTATGAGCCCTCGGCGCTCGCCATCATCGCCTTCGCCATCACCTGGTTCTCGATGGGCCTCCTGCAGCTTGTCTCCCGTTTCAGCAAAATGGCGCCCTCCAAGGCCTAAGGATTTTTCGACAATGTCGTTCCTCGTTCTCGAACATATCAAAAAAAGCTTCGGCCAGACCCAGGTCGTCAAGGACTTCAACATGTCGATCGAGAAGGGCGAGTTCGTCTCGTTCCTCGGCCCGTCGGGTTGCGGCAAGACGACCGTGCTTCGCATGATCGCCGGTTTCGAAAATCCGAGCGACGGCGCCATTTCGATCAACGGCAAGAACCAGAACAAGCTGAAGACCAACCAGCGCAATATCGGCATGGTCTTCCAGGCCTATGCGCTGTTCCCAAACATGAACGTCTTCGACAACGTCGCCTTCGGCCTGAAGATTGCCGGCATGAACAAGGCCGACATCGACAAGCGGGTTAAGGAGATGCTGAAACTCATCTCTCTCGATCATCTCGCCGACCGTTACCCCTACCAGATGTCCGGCGGCCAGCAGCAGCGCGTGGCACTCGCCCGCGCGCTTGCCCCAAAGCCACAGGTCCTGCTGCTCGACGAACCGCTTTCGGCGCTCGATGCCAAGATCCGTGTTTCGCTGCGCGAGGAAATCCGCCAGATCCAGCGTCAGCTCGGGATCACCACAGTCTTCGTCACCCACGACCAGGAAGAGGCGCTGTCGATCTCCGACCGCATCGTGGTGATGAATGCCGGCCGTGCCGACCAGATCGGCGCGCCGTCCGAAATCTATAACCGCCCGGCAACCCGCTTTGTCGCGTCCTTCGTCGGCACGCTGAACATGATCGACGCGACCGTCGCCGATCCGGCTGCCAATACCGTCAAGGTCGGCGAGAACACCGTCAAGCTCAAGGAATCAATCGGCGCGCTCAAAGGCGGCGACAAGATTTCGATCGCGCTGCGCCCGGAAGCCGGCTCGCTGTCGGAAAGTGCCAAGGGCGATACCTCGATTACCGGCACGGTCGTGCTGTCGCACTTCCTGGGTTCGGTCATCCGCACCAAGATCGATGTGGGCGGCAACCTGATATCATTCGACATGTTCAATTCGCCCGATACGGTCCAGCCACAGCCGGGCGAAACGGTGACGCTGCGCTTCAACGCCAGCGATTTCCTGATCGTCCGCGACTGATAACGCGCGAAACGGGATCGAATAGAAAAGGGCGCCAAGTGGCGCCCTTTTTGCATTGATTCTGTGGGTGTCGGGACGCGGCTCAAGCCGCGTCGTCAACGGCTTCCTGGCCCGACGATGGTATGTAGTTGAGGACCGGGCCGAGCCAACGCTCGACTTCTTCGACCGCCATGCCCTTGCGCTTGGCATAGTCGTTGACCTGATCGCGCTCGACCTTGGCGACCCCGAAATAATAGGATGCCGGATGGCCGATATAGAGGCCGGAAACCGATGAGCCGGGCCACATGGCATAGCTCTCGGTCAGCTCGACACCCGTTGTCGCGGTCGCATCCAGCAACCGGAACAGCGTCGCCTTTTCCGTATGGTCGGGCTGGGCCGGATAGCCCGGTGCCGGGCGGATGCCGGCATAGGCTTCGGTGATCAGCTCATCGGAAGCGAAGTTTTCGTCCGCGGCGTAACCCCAGAATTCCTTGCGGACCCGCTCATGCATCGCCTCGGCAAAGGCTTCCGCAAAACGGTCGGCCAGCGCCTTGACGAGAATGGACGAATAATCGTCGTTCGCCCGCTCGAAACGCTCGGCAATCGCCACTTCCTCGATGCCGGCCGTCACCACGAAACCGCCGACGTAATCGTTGAGGCCGGTCGATTGCGGCGCCACGAAATCCGATAGCGCCACATTCGGGCGGCCATCGCGCTTCGAAAGCTGCTGGCGCAGGGTGAAGAAGGTCGCGAGATCCTCCTTGCGGCTCTCATCGGTAAAGAGACGGATATCGTCACCCACGGCATTGGCCGGCCAGAAGCCGATCACCGCGCGGGGGCGGAACCACTTCTCGGTGATGATCTTTTCAAGCATCGCCTGGGCATCGGCATAAAGCTGGCGCGCAGCCTCGCCCTGCTTCTCGTCCTGGAGGATAGCCGGGAAACGGCCCTTCAGCTCCCAGGTCTGGAAGAACGGCGTCCAGTCGATGTATTTGGCGAGTTCCGCCAGATCGTAGGTCTCGAAGACCTTGGTGCCGGTAAACTGCGGCTTGGTGGGCAGGTATGCCGCCCAGTCGACCTTCTCGGCATTGTCGCGGGCCCGAGCGATCGGCAGCCGGGTCTTTTCCGCTTCGGCGCGGGCATGGGCCGCTGCAACCTTCGCATATTCCGCCTGCACGGTGCTGATATAATTCGGCTTTGCATCTTCCGACAGCAGCGATGACACGACGCCGACCGCGCGGCTGGCATCGGTGATATAGATCGCCTGGCCACGGTCGTAACGCGGATGAATCTTGACGGCCGTATGGACTCGGCTGGTGGTCGCGCCGCCTATCAGCAGCGGAATGTCAAAACCCTGACGCTCCATTTCGGACGCCACATGCACCATCTCGTCGAGCGATGGAGTGATAAGGCCCGACAGGCCGATGATATCGACCTTCTCGGCAATCGCCGTCTCGAGGATCTTCGTCGATGGCACCATGACGCCGAGATCGATGATCTCGTAATTGTTGCAGGCGAGCACGACGCCGACGATGTTCTTGCCGATATCGTGGACATCGCCCTTGACGGTCGCCATCAATATCTTGCCGGCGGATTTCCGCTGGTCGCCGCCATTGAGGCGCTTTTCCTCTTCCATGTAAGGCAGCAGAACGGCGACGGCCTGTTTCATGACGCGGGCGGACTTCACCACCTGCGGCAGGAACATCTTGCCGGAACCGAACAGGTCGCCGACCACGTTCATGCCGGCCATCAGCGGGCCTTCGATGACATGCAGCGGCCGTTCGGCATTCTGCCGCGCCTCTTCGGTATCGGCCTCGATGAATTCGGTATTGCCGTTGACCAGCGCATGCGACAGGCGCTTTTCGACCGGCCATTCGCGCCAGGCGAGGTCCTTTTCCTTGGCTTCCTTGGCCCCGGCACCGCGATAACGCTCGGCAATTTCGAGCATCCGCTCGGTAGCATCGTCGCGGCGGTTCAGCACCACGTCTTCGCAGGCATCGCGCAATTCGGGATCGATGTTCTCATAGATCGCGAGCTGGCCGGCGTTGACGATGCCCATATCCATGCCGACCTGGATCGCATGGTAGAGGAACACGGCATGCATCGCCTCGCGCACCGGCTCGTTGCCACGAAACGAGAAGGACAGGTTCGACACGCCGCCCGAGACATGTACCAGCGGCATCCGCTGGCGGATCGTCTCGGTCGCCTGGATGAAGGCCAGACCGTAGCTGTTATGCTCCTCGATGCCGGTTGCGACCGCAAACACGTTCGGATCGAAGATGATGTCTTCCGGCGGGAAGCCAGCTTCCTCGGTCAGGAGCTTATAGGCGCGTTCGCAGATTGCAACCTTGCGCTCGTAGCTGTCCGCTTGCCCCTGTTCGTCGAAGGCCATGACGACGACCGCCGCACCGTAGTTGCGCAAGAGCTTCGCCTGGGCGATGAACTTCTCCTCGCCCTCCTTCATGGAGATCGAATTGACGACCGGCTTGCCCTGCACGCATTTCAGGCCGGCTTCCATGATCTCAAACTTCGAAGAATCGAGCATGATCGGCACGCGGGCAATATCCGGCTCGGCCGCGATCAGGTTGACGAACTCGACCATAGCCTTTTCGGAATCGATCAGGCCTTCATCCATGTTGATGTCGATGACGGAAGCGCCGTTCTCGACCTGGTCGCGCGCGACAGCCAGTGCCCCTGTGTAGTCGCCTGATGTAATCAGCTTGCGGAATTTCGCCGAACCCGTGACGTTGGTGCGCTCGCCGACGTTCACGAAAGGCACGTCCTTGGTGAAGACGAACGGCTCGAGGCCGGCCAGCGACATGAACGGCTTGTGCTCCGGCACCTCGCGCGGTTTGAACTCGGCTACGGTCTCGGCGATGGCGCGAATATGCTCCGGCGTCGAGCCGCAGCAACCGCCGACCACGTTGACGATGCCCTCTTCGGCAAAGCCGCGGATCTGGCGGGCCATATCATCCGGCGTCTCGTCGTAACCACCGAAGGAATTCGGCAGGCCGGCATTCGGATAGGCCGAGATGAACGTATCGGCGACCGACGACAGCTCCTGCAGGTGCGGCCGCATCGCATCGGCACCCAGCGCGCAATTGAGGCCGATCGTGAACGGGTTGGCGTGACGCACCGAATACCAGAAGGCGGACGGCGTCTGGCCGGAAAGGGTGCGGCCGGAAAGGTCGGTGATCGTGCCGGAGATCATCACCGGCAGGCGCAGGCC
This sequence comes from Neorhizobium populisoli, assembly GCF_019430945.1. GTDB lineage: Bacteria > Pseudomonadota > Alphaproteobacteria > Rhizobiales > Rhizobiaceae > Neorhizobium > Neorhizobium populisoli. The sequence goes on from NZ_JAHYCB010000005.1 coordinate 175,413, forward strand.
CTTCGCCTCGAAACGCTCGGCGCAGGCGAAGATCGCCGCCTTGGCGTTCAGCGTGTCGAAGATGGTCTCGATCAGGATGATATCGGCGCCGCCGTCGATCAGGCCGTCGAGCTGTTCGCTATAGGCAAGGCGCAGGTCGTCGAACGTCACCGCGCGGTAACCGGGATTGTTGACGTCGGGGGAGATCGAGGCCGTCCGGTTGGTCGGGCCGATGGCGCCGGCGACGAAGCGGCGGCGGCCGTCTTCCTTCTGCGCCCGGAACGCCGCGCGCTTTGCCAGCCGCGCACCGTCGCGGTTTAGGTCGTAGACGGCGTGCTCCATCTGGTAGTCGGCCTGGGCGATACGGGTCGACGAGAACGTATTCGTCTCGATGATGTCGGCACCCGCTTTGGCGTAGCGATAATGGATTTCTTCGATCGCCTGCGGCTGCGATAGAATCAGAAGGTCGTTATTGCCCTGCTGGTGGCAGGCGCAGCCGACAAAACGGTCGCCGCGAAAATGGTCTTCGCCGTAACCCAGGCCCTGAATCTCGGTGCCCATGGCGCCGTCGATAACCAGAATACGCTCGCGAGCGGCAGCCTTGAGCGCCGCCAGGATTTCCGCGCCATCGCGCTTTTGAGCTTCGGGACCGAACAGTTCGTCGAACATGGTGCACCCTTCATCGAATTCAAATTAGCTCGATAACGACATAAACATATCTTTATGTCAATATATAACCATAGCGCGCCGGCATATAAACGCCTGCACGATAATCGATTTAAGAATGCCGGTGACAGGCAACCGGCCCGGCGCTATAGGCGTTCTGAGTGACGTACCCGTCCCAACGATTCCGAGGTTTTCATGAGCGACAACGGTCTGAACGGTAGCAACTGGGCAAGCCTTCCCTATCATCGGCGCTGGCTTCTGGATCAGGCAAACGGCCTGTTCGATTTCTTCCAGTATCGCGCCATGAATCCCAAGGGCGGCTTCTTCGATCTCGACGACCAGGGCAACCCGCTCGGCGGCGCCAACCCGACCCGCGGTATCCATGCCTCGGCCCGCATGGTGCATTGTTATTCTATCGGTTACCTGCTTGGCCGTCCCGGTGCCGGCGACATCATCGACCACGGCATGCGCTATCTCTGGGAACGCCACCGCGATACCGAACATGGCGGCTATTTCTGGCAGGTTAATGACGACGGCGCAGCGGACTCCAATAAACAGGGTTACGGCCACGCTTTCGTGCTGCTCGCCGCCTCTTCCGCCAAGATCGCCGGCCACCCGCTGGCCGACCAGATGCTAGCCGATATCACCGAGGTTTTGGAAGCCCGTTTCTGGGAACCGAAGCACGGCGCGATCGCCGAAGAATTCCAGCGCGACTGGTCGCCGATCGACGGTGGCAGCTATCGCGGCCAGAATTCCAACATGCACCTCACCGAAGCGCTGATGGCAGCCTTCGAGGCGACAGGCGAGAAGGCCTATCTCGACAAGGCGGAAAGCATCGCCGATCTGGTCATCCGCCGTCTCGCCGGCAGCGTCGGGTTCCGGGTTGCCGAACATTTCGATCCGAACTGGGTGATCGACAAGGATTATTACCATCCGGATGAGATGTTCCGGCCGGCCGGCACGACGCCCGGCCACTGGCTGGAATGGTCGCGCCTCCTGCTGCAGCTCTGGACGCTCGGCGGCAAGCAGCATGGCTGGATGGCGGAAGCCGCCAAGGCGCTGTTCGTGCAGTCCATGTCACTCGGCTGGGACAAGGCAAAAGGTGGTTTCTTCTACACGCTCGACTGGGCCGACAAGCCGGCCAAGACCAACAAGCTCTGGTGGCCGATGTGCGAAGCTGCGGGTGCGGCCCACTTCCTCAATGAAACGCTACCTTCCGACAGCTTTTACGAAGACAGCTACCGGCTGATCTGGGGCACGATCGCCAACCGCTTCATCGATCACAAAAACGGCGGCTGGCACGAGGAACTGACCGAGGACATGGCCCCGGCGCACACGCTCTTCCCCGGCAAGGGCGATATCTACCACGCCCTGCAGGCCTGCCTCATTCCGCTTTTCCCGGCCACCGGCAGCCTCACCAAGGTGATCGTCGACGCCGAAGGCCGTATCTGACGGCAACCATCACCTTGCGGTGACGGAACCAAGCGAGCTTCGATCGGTTTCCGGTGTCACAATCGAACACCGGAAACCACCAAACCATGCTCAATACATTAGCCGACGAATTTTCCCATGATGCGCCCGTCGCGATCGAGGTGCTGTTCGCTCGCCTCTTCGGCGCTGCTCTTCTCTGCGGTCTGATCGGGCTGGAACGGGAGACCCGCAACAATGCCGCCGGCCTACGCACCAATATGCTGATAGGCCTCGCAGCAGCGGTCTTCACGCTGGTCGGCCTGCAGATCATGCATGAGTTCGGCAACCAGCCCAATACGGTGCAGATCGATCCGCTGCGTCTCATCGAAGCGATCACCGCCGGCATCGCGTTCCTCGCGGCCGGCGTGGTGTTCCAGATGCGCGGCGACGTCAAAGGTTTGACGACCGGGGCGAGCATGTGGCTTTCCGGCGCGATCGGGCTCTGCGTCGGGCTTGGCATGTGGGTTGTCGCTGCGGTCGCAACGGCTGCCGGCATCTTCATCCTCTGGCTGCTGAGGAAGACGCAGGTCGCCGCCGGCATCAAGGAAGAATAGATCTAACCGCGGCCCTGCCTGGGCAGCATGGCTCGGATACGCGAGGCAAGCTGCTCATAGTCATAAGGCTTGGTAATCAGCGCCGTATTGCCAAGCTCCTCCGAGCCCGGCACGTTACGGTCACCGGTCGCGAAGATCACCGGCAGGTCCGGCAGGGTTTCGCGCAGTTTCAACGCAAGCTGCAGCCCGCTCATTTCCGGCAAGTGAACGTCGGTCACGAGAATATCGACCGACCTGCCTGCGACCTCGGAAATCGCTTCCTGCCCCGACCCCGCCTCAACCACATTCATGCCCGCATCCTGCAGGAAATCTGCCGTTGAAATGCGGATGAGCGCCTCGTCTTCCACGAGGAGGATAGTCACGGGCCCGATCGCCGCCGCCACGGGTTCCGGCACAACCGGCGTTTCCGTCGCCGGCACAGGAACGGACAACGGCCGCTCCGGCCAGCGCGGCGGCGCACCTTCGCGGCTAGCATCGATGATCTGGCGGATCTTTCGTGCCAGAGCTTCGCGCGTGTAGGGCTTGCTGAGCAGGTTGACGCCGGGATCCAACCGACCGCCGTGAACGATCGAATTCTCCGTGTAACCGGAAGTGAAAAGCACGCCGAGATGCGGCAGGCGCTCCTTGGCCTTCTTGGCAAGGTCGCGGCTTTTCAGGCGGCCGGGCATCACCACGTCGGTAAACAGGACATCGATCGGCACGCCGCTCTCGATGATCGCAAGGCCGCTATCGGCGTCCCGCGCCCGCAGCACCCGGTAACCGAGCTCCGACAACAGGCTGACAGTGATCTCGCGCACCGCCTCGTCATCTTCGACGACGAGAATGGTCTCGCTGCCGCCGGAAGCAATACCGGCCGTCATCTCGGCAACAGCGTCCTCTTCTTCCATCGTCCGCGGCAGGTAGATGCGCACCGTCGTGCCGTTGCCCGGCTCGCTGTAGATCTTGATATGCCCGCCGGACTGCTTGACGAAGCCATAAACCATCGACAGGCCAAGACCGGTCCCCTTGCCTTCCGGCTTGGTGGTGAAGAACGGGTCGAAGACCTTTTCCAGGATTTCCGGCGTCATGCCGGTGCCGGTATCGGTGACCGCCAGCATGACATATTGACCGCTTTCGACATCGAACGTATGGCGCGCATATTCGTCGTCGAGATAGGCATTGCCGAGCTCGATCGTCAGCTTGCCCTGGCCGTTCATCGCGTCACGGGCGTTGATCGCAAGGTTGAGCAGCGCATTCTCGACATTGCTGGAATCTGCGAGCGTATTCCAAAGCCCGCCGCCGACGATCGTGTCGATCTCGATCGCCTCGCCAAGACTGCGACGCAGAAGATGATCCATTTCGCGGATCAGCCGGCTGAGATTGACCGCTTTAGGCGATAGCGGCTGACGGCGCCCGAAAGCGAGAAGCTGCGAGGCGAGACGCGCCCCGCGCGACGCGCCGGAAAGTGCGCTGGTAATACGTTTCTCCGCCACATCGTTGCCAGCGACTTCGCGGCTCAACAGCTGGAGATTGCCGGTGATGACCTGCAGGAGATTGTTGAAGTCGTGCGCGATACCGCCGGCCAGATTGCCGATCGCCTCCATCTTCTGGCTCTGGCGCAGCACTTCCTGGGTGCGCTCCAGCTCGATCGTCCGTTCCTCAACCCGATGACCCAGCGTCACCGCAAGGTTGGAGAGCTGCGTCTCGGTCTGCTTCTGCTCGTCGATATCGGTATTGGTGGCGACCCACAGGGTGATCTCGCCCTCGGCATTCTTGATCGGTACGGCACGTGTGATGAACCAGCGATAGACGCCGTCATACCGCCTCAGCCGGATCTCGCATTCCAGCCGGCTGCCGCTTCGCAAGGCCTCGCCCCAGGCCCGGGCGATATTCGGAGAATCGTCCGGGTGCAGCATATCCGACCGGCTTTCGCGGTCGAAATAGAAGGATTCCATGCCGCTATAGGCAAAGATCTGATCGTTGCACCACTGCATCCGGCCGTCTGGCGTCGCGGTCCAGACATGGGTCGGAAGCGCCTGCGCCAATGTGCGGAACCGGTCTTCGTTGTCCCGTGCCGCTTCCTGTGCCCGCCGAAGCTCGGTGACATCATGCCCCTGCACGAAGATGCCGCTGACGGCGCCATCACGGCCCCGGATGGGCTGATAGATGAAGTCGAGAAAGCGCTCCTCCACGTCCCGGTCATGAGACGCCTGCAGGAAAATTCGAGCCCCATGAGCACTGTAAGGCTTGCCGCTGCGATAGACCTCGTCGAGAAGCTCGTAGAAACCTTGCCCTGCAATATCCGGCAGTGCCTCACGCACGGTCTTGCCGATCACCTCTTCTCGACTGATAAGGGCGAGATAGGCGCCATTGACAATGCTGAACACATGGTCCGGCCCGCGCAGGATCGCCATGAAACCCGGTGCCTGCTCGAACAGCATCCTGAGATATTCACGTTCTTCTCCAAGCGCGACGTTCTGCCCCTGCACCGCATCGGCGCGGCGCATCAGGTCGCTATGCATCTGCAACGCCCCGCCGCCGGACGACGACCGGCTGCGCAGAAGGTGGAGTTCGGTGACATCGACCGTATGCTGAAGGATAAGGCTGATTTCGCCGCTTGCCTCCCGGAGCGGCGTATGTGTCGCGCTCCAATAGCGATCCTCAAGCTCCCCATCCGGACCGGCGATCGGATATGGAATGAGAGGCAGGTGATCGACTTTGCCGGTCGAAAAAACCTTTGCGAACGACTGGCGCAGAAGACGGTTCGGCTCGGAATCGGGTTCGCTTGGAAAAGCCTCGAACATCGTCAGGCCGACGAGTTCTTCGCGGGTCCGTCCGGTGACGACCAGATAGGCATCATTCATCCCTACAAGCCGTAGCTCCCGGTCAATGATGACATAGGGATTCGGCGAGAGATTGAACAATTGATTCAAGTCGATATCGGAAAGCTCCGTTAGTCGGAACATGCGTCGTCCCTGATGCAAATTCGACATCAGGTTATAGGGCTTCCCCGCGCGTTTACAATTGAAATCAAGCAACGACTGAAAAACTGACAATGCATCGGACGTCGGCGCTAAGAAACACCTAACACTTGGATTTTTCTTCCTGTTCCGGGACGCACGTTGCCGCCGGAGCAATGCAAAAGCGATGGCCTGTTACGCGCGAAGCAGCCGCTGCGGATGAATGCCGGAAAACAGTTCGGCAACCGCATCGGCGGGCATTGCCCGACCGTAGCGATATCCCTGCCCGGCCTCGCATCCCATCGAGCGGAGAGCGGCCTCCTGTTCGGGCGTCTCGATCCCTTCGGCGACGGTCTTCAACCCGAGTTCGCGGCTCAGCATGATGAGGGCGCGGGTGATTGCCGCATCGCGGGGCTTTGCAAGCAGATCACGGACGAAGCTGCGATCGATCTTCAGCGTCGTCAGCGGATAACGCTGCAGCGAGCCGAGCGACGCATAACCGGTCCCAAAATCGTCGAAGGCAACACCGACACCGAGATCGCGCAGCGCCTGGATGGATTCGAGTGACTGGTCGTCGTCGTTGAGCGTGATCGTTTCTGTGATCTCGATTTCGAGGAAACGCGGATCGAGTTCGTAGCGGGCTATGACATCGCCGACGGCGCGGGCGAGGTTGCCGGCGCGAACCTGTGCCGGGAAAAGGTTGACGCCCATCTTGATCGGCGGATATCCGGCGGCGTTCCAGGCCGCCATCTGGCGGGCAGCCTCGTCGAGGACCCAGAAGCCGACATCGAGCGCCACCGAAGACTGTTCGAGAGCCGGCAGAAACGCTGCAGGCGCCAGCAGACCGCGCTCGGGATGCTGCCAGCGGATCAGCGCCTCGACACCGAAAACCTCACCGGTTTCGATGATCACCTGCGGCTGGTAATGAAGCACAAGTTCCTTGCGGTCGAGCGCTCTCAGAAGCTCGTCGCGCAGCGCACGACGGGCGACGCGCTCGGTGCGCATCGTCGGCTCGAACATGCGGACCACACGCCCGCCTGCCTGCTTCGCCCGGTAGAGCGCGAAATCCGCGCTGGCAATCAGTTCCTCGCCATCGGAACCATGGTTTGGCGCAAGCGCAAAACCGACGCTGGCGCCCACACGGAAAGTGTGCCCGGCCACCTCGAACGGAGTTTTGAAAGCATCGATCACCGCATTGGCAGCTTCGTGCGCCGCGCGCGGATCCGCGGCTCCGGGAAGCAGGACCGCAAATTCGTCGCCGCCGAAACGCGACAGCGTCGCATGGCGGTCGAGAACCGCTGGCAACCGAACGGCGATCGCCTGCAGAAGCGCATCGCCGACGGCATGGCCGAGGCGATCATTGACGTCCTTGAAACCGTCGAGATCGAACAGGAGCACGCCGAGCTGGGTTCCCTGTCCCAGTTCCTCGCGCAGCAGATCTTCGAACCGATGCCGGTTGCAAAGTCCGGTCAGCGTATCCTGGCTGGCCAGCCGAAGCAGCCGTACATCACGGTCGCGGCGATCCGAAATGTCCTTGATGATCGCGCCCATACCCATGCCGCGCTCGTCCCGCCAGACGGACAGCGCGATCTCGATTGGAAACTCGGCGCCGTCCTTGCGCAGCGCCGAGACTTCGACCGTCTTACCCTTGAGTTTCGACTGCCCTCCGGCGGCGACGCGCGAAAGGCCGGCATTGTGCGCCGCGCGGAAACGCTCCGGCACGATCATGTCGATCGAACGTCCGATCATCTCATTGCGGCTGAAGCCGAACATGTCGAGGACAGCCTGGTTGACGAACTCGATCCGACCGGTCGGATCGCAGGTGATCATCGAAAGGTCGGTGGCATTGGCAAAGCTCGCCGCCGTCGCATTGGGAATGCCCTCGCGGCGGATTTCCATATGCTCCATGACCATGGCCGCAAGACCGGCCAGGGCGTGCCGCTCACGCTCGGAGAACTGCTCGCGTACCTGCGTATCGGCAATGCAAAGCGCACCCAGCCGATGGCCATCGGATGTGATCAGGGGCGCACCGGCGTAGAAGCGGATGAACGGCTCGCCGGTAACGATCGGAAGATCGGAAAAACGTGCGTCGGCGCGGGCATCCGGCACGACGAGGACGGCATCCGTGCGGATCGTGTGATCGCAGAAGGATTCTCCGCGCGTGGTCTGCTGTATCTCCGTGCCGGAACAAGCCTTGAACCACTGCCGATCCTCTTCGATCAGCGTGACGAAGGCCATGCGTGTCGAAAACAGCTCTGATGCAAAACGGCAGATGCGATCGAAACGATTTTCGGGAGACGTACCGGCAATGCGAAAGCGGTCGAGCGCATCGAGACGCTTGCGCTCCGCAATATCCATGCTGCTGGCGTCAGACATCTTGGCTCCGAACCCTACAATCAGCCGCACGTTAGAAAGTGACGATTAGAGAATGAATAACAGCCCGACCCCAAGAAATGAATGGTACTTGAACAGGGAACAACGGATTCGACAGCCGAAAATCAGGTATTATGTTTCAAAAAGTTAAACCTTCCGAACGGTCGGTTCGGAAGGTCGTATTTTTTGGGAACAATGTTCTAATCTGGGACGGTCTTTACTTCGGCAAATAGTAACGCCCGCGCTCGTCCCGCTCCAATCCCCTTGAACGGAAAGTATCGAGTTCGCGCACCACATCGCGGCCATCACGGCTACCCATAGCAGCCATCAGTTCCTCGAAATGTTTTGGTCCGTCCTTGAGTGCCGCTTCGAGCGACGGAAAGCGGTTGCCTGGATAGGACGGCGCCTGCGGCGTGACCAGTTCCCAGTTCTGGGCATGCTGCATCGGCCAGGTCAGGTCGTATCCGGCCTTGGCGCCGGAGCGGGCGCCGTGCAAGGAAGGATCGAGCGGAGACAGGCGCACGCCCGTCGCGATCACCAGATCGCGGTCCGCCTGAAAGCGTGTGCCAAAAGCCCATTCCATCTGGCTGTCGTCGAAAATGTCGATATCCGGATCGACGACGAAGACGTTCTTGACACCCACAGCACCCAGAACCGCGTAAAGCGCCGAACGCGCTTCGCCCGGATAGGTCTGGCGGATCGAGAAACGCATGCTCATCGAGCCGCCGGCCGCGACCGGGGCATAAACAGCGACTGGCTGGCGCACGACATCGCCGAGCGTCTTCCAGACGTTCATCTCCATACGCAACGCTTCGAGGTTGGATGTGTCGGTATAATCCATCCGGTTGCCGGAGATCGTCGCGGTCTGGAAAAGCGCGTCCTTGCGGTGGGTGATCGCCGTGACGTGGAAGACCGGGTTGGTCTTCACCACGCCGTAATAGCCGAGATATTCGCCATAAGGGCCTTCCTTCTCGACGTAGCCGCGCTCGTCAAAATAGCCCTCGATGACCATCTCGGCATCGGCCGGAACCATGATGTCATTGGTCACGCATTTGACGACCGGCAGCGGTGCGCCACGCAGCGAAGAGATCAGCTCCAGCTCGTCGACCGGTTCCTTCATCGTCGCCGATACCATGTCGATGGGATGGCAACCGACCACATAGGCAACATTCAAGCGTTCGCCGCGACCGGAAGCCGCCATATACATGACGCGCAGATCGCTCGGCGCGATCAGGTCGACACCCGCCTCCTGCGGACCGCGCAACATCAGGCGGCGCATGCCGCAATTATAACGTCCGTCCTTCGGATCGATCGTGTAGTCGATCGTCGCGGAAATGTAGGGCGCGCCGTCAAGCGCATGCTGGACATGCACCGGCAGCGACAGAAGGTCGGCGTCCGTGCCGGTCTTGACGACCTGCTGCACCGGCGCCTCATCCTTGGAGAGCTTGACCAGTTCCGGCTTCAGCGACAGTCGGCGGCGCATTTCGAGCGCTACATCCGCAACCGGCACGCCGAAGGCCTTTGCCAGACGCGACCGACTACCAACCACATTACCCACCAGCTGCTGGCCTTCCGGACCCGCATTCTTGAAAAGAACCGCCTTCGGATTGTTCTGGAGGATTGCTGCGACATCGGCGAGATCGACTTTTTCCTCGCGGATTTCCAGCTCTTCCGGACCAAGCTGTTCGACGAAATTCCTCAACCGGAAACGGTCGAGATCCAGCGTCGCCGTGGATGTGGTGGTGGCGTTGACGGTCATCTCAATTCTCTCCCAAACGCGATTTCAACGTGCCGTGATTTCTAGCCAGAACAGTTGATTAAATCAAATATAATTATACAATGTTTGATTAGATCGCTCTGGGAGGCGCGGTCTGCCGGCTCGGGAGGCCGGGAAAATCAGGGAGGAGAATGTCATGCATAACGTCACACGTCGTTACTTGCTGGGGATGACGGCTGCGCTTGCGGCAACGGCTTTCGGCCTGTCGCCGGCCGCCGCGCAAGCCAATTACCCCGGCCAGACGATCAGCTTCATCTGCGCCTTTCCGGCCGGCAGCGGTGCGGATGTCATCGTCCGCTATTTCGCCGAGAAGATTTCGAAACTGTCCGGCGCAACCATCATTGTCGAAAACAAGCCCGGAGCCGGCGGCAACATTGCCGGCCAGTATGTCGCCCGTGCGAAACCGGACGGCTACACCGTCTTTTTCCATACCGGCAGCGCGGTGGCCGGCAACATGCACATGTTCAAGAACCCGCCTTTTGACGTGGTGAAGGACCTGCAGGTCGCCGCCACCGTCAACAAGCAGCCGCACATGATCGCGGTTCCGGTCTCGAGCCCGATCAAGACCATGAAGGAGCTGACGGAATTCCTGAAGAAGGAGGGCTCCAACGCCAGTTACGCGATCAACAATACGTCCGGCAAGGTTCTGGCGGCGATCTACAAGCAGGAAGCAGGCCTCGAAACGGTCGAGGTCTCCTACAAGAGCAGCGCGGACTCCATGAATGATATCATGAGCGGCGCAATGGCATTCGCGGCGCAAGATCCGGTCTTTTCGCTCTCACAGTTGCGCGAGGGCAGATACCGCTTGCTGGCCGTCTCTTCCGCCAAACGTATTCCCGGCGCGCCCGATGTGCCGACGATGACGGAGGCCGGCTATCCCATGGACCAGGTCGGCTGGTTCGCAATGATGGTTCCGTCGGCGACGCCGAAGGAGATCGTCGACAAGATCAATGGCTGGACCAAGGAGGTGCTCGGCCAGGAAGACGTTAGAAAATTCGTGACCGACCAAGGTGGCGACATCTTCATCTCGACGCCGGCCGAAGGCCAGGAATACCTCAAGAAGGAGGTGGCCGCCTGGGCGGATTACGTCAAGATCGCCAACATTCCGCAGCAATGAGACAAGGCTGTCATATTCGTCGCCTATCGCAACGACCGCGGCGTCTCGGCGCCGCTTTTCTTGATTTCGCGCCGCCGACAGCGATTGATACCAGAAATTGTGTGAACATCTTTTTTAAACCGTATTCAAACTTGAAAATTGTCAATTCCGACATTGGACGGCGCACCGTCTCATGCTAGAAAATGTTCCAGGACAGGGGTGTCAGGTTTCGCATGCGCAATCCGCTGAGGTTTTCCCGCAAGACGATCGGTATCAGGTGGTTGCTATGACACCTCGGACGATCGGCGAAAGGACGGATGAATTCATCCAGTCCTTCCTCAATCGTCGGATTTCCGCCGTCGAGGTTTATTCGATTGCGACCGCCAGCATCCTGATCGCCTTCGTACTTCGCTTCGCGCTGCACGGCTGGCTGGATGACCGCGCCACCTTCACCTTCTTCATTCCGCCGATCCTGATCGCAGCCGTCATCGGCGGCATGCGGGCATCGCTTTTCACCGTCGCGCTGGCCGTACTCGCGTCATACACCATCAAGCAGTTTACCGTCCGCGGCGCCGAACTGACCGAGATGCTGGTGATCGCCATTGTCGGCATCGCCATCGCCTTGATCGGTGAGATGCTGCACTCCGCCCGCAAGGCGATCGCCAAGGCCCAGGCACGCGCCGATTCCCGCGAGGCACATCTGCGCTCCGCTCTCGACACGGTACAGGATGCCAGCATCGTCAGCACCCGCGACGGCACGATTGTCTCGTTCAACGCTGCAGCCGTCCGCCAGTTCGGCTATTCGGAGGACGAGGTCGTTGGCCGCAATCTGCGCATGCTGATGCCGGACCCATATCAGAAGGAGCACGACGGCTATCTGGAGCGCTACCACCGGACCGGCGAAAAGCGCATCATCGGCACGGACCGCGTCGTCGTCGGCAAGCGCAAGGACGGCTCCACTTTTCCCATGCAGCTTGCGGTGGGCGAAAGCCGCTCCGGCAACGAGACCTTCTTCACCGGATTCGTTCGTGACCTGACCGAACGTGAGGAGTCGGCCGCCCGCCTTCAGGAAGTCCAGGGCGAACTCGCCCGCCTCGCCCGCCTCAACGAAATGGGTGAAATGGCGTCGACGCTGGCCCACGAACTGAACCAGCCGCTGTCGGCGATTTCCAACTACGTGCATGGCTGCGCGCGGCTGCTGCGCGACATGGACGAGCCGCTTGCCGTGCGCATGCGCGAAGCACTGCAGGAAACTGCCAACCAATCGCTTCGTGCCGGCCAGATCATCAAGCATCTGCGCGAATTCGTGACCAAGGGCGAGACCGACAAGTCTCCGGAAAATATCCGTCATCTCGTCGAGGAGGCCGGCGCGCTGGCGCTCGTCGGCTCCCGCGAAAAGGGTGTGCGGACGATCTTCGAATTCGCGCCTGCCCCTGAAATTGTCATCGCCGACCGCATCCAGGTCCAGCAGGTGCTGACCAATCTGATGCGCAATGCCATCGAAGCCATGCGCGACAGCAAGCGACGCGAGCTGATCGTACGCACGGTACACGAAGACGCCGATACGATGGCGGTCGTCGTCGCCGACACTGGTCCGGGTATTTCGGAAGAAATTGCTGAACAGCTTTTTAAGCCGTTTGTCACTACAAAGGCAGGTGGCATGGGGATAGGCCTATCCATCTCGAAGCGCATCGTCGAATCGCATGGAGGCGAGATGACGGTTTCCCGCAACGAGGCTGGCGGCGCGACCTTCCGTTTCACTCTTCCCGTAGACAAGGAGGAACGAGAGAATGCAGTCGAGTGACTATACGGTACATATCGTCGATGACGAGGAACCTGTCCGAAAGTCTCTCGCTTTCATGCTGACGATGAACGGCTTTGCCGTTCGTATCCATGAAACGGCTGCTTCCTTCCTGCAGTTCGCGCCAAATGCCCGCAATGCAGTGCTCGTAACCGATCTGCGCATGCCCGATATCAGTGGCCTTGAGCTTATCCGCCGGCTCGCCACGGCCAAGCTGAAAATACCCGCGATCGTCATTACCGGTCACGGCGACGTCCCGCTGGCGGTGGAGGCGATGAAAGCCGGCGCCGTCGATTTCATCGAAAAGCCGTTCGAAGACACCGTGATCATCGATGCGATCCAGCGCGCAGGCGAAAACCTTACGGAAAAATCTACTGAAGTCGACGATATGACGGAAGTGCTTTCAAGGCTTGAAAGCCTGAGCGACCGCGAGCGCCAGGTGCTGGCGGCGGTCGTCGCAGGCCTGCCGAACAAGTCGATCGCCTACGACCTCGACATCAGCCCGCGCACGGTGGAAGTGCATCGCGCCAACGTCATGACCAAGATGAAGGCGAAGAGCCTGCCGCAACTTGTCCGCATGGCGATCTCGGCGGGTTTTACCCTGCATTGAGAGGCCTACCAGAATTTATTGGTAATTTCTTGATCTAGCGCAAAGCGCACCCCCTTCCCGAATGACTACATCTGTGGCTCAAGCGGCTCCGCATGGCCCCCACCCAAACGGGAAGTTCTGTGTTATCACCGTCAAGAACCATCGCCGTCATTGCTCCGGACCTCGGTCTGCGACAGGCTTTGACGTTCGCGCTCGAGGTCGAGGGCTTCACGGTCCACGCCTATGCGGACTGGTGCAGCGACACGATCCTGGCTTCGTCCACATTCTGCTTCGTGGTAGACGATCAGGTGGTGCGGGCATGCGACGATGCCCGACAGGATCTGCTTCACACGACACGTGCTGTGATTCTGTTGACGGATGGCATCTCGGAGCCGCTGAACGAAAGCCCAGGCGTCGCTCTGGCCAAGCCCTTCGAGGGCGCCGAACTGGTACGCATGGTGCGCGACTTCGCGCTTGCCGCGTAATCAAAAAATCCTTTTCTACCAGTCACCTACGTAAATACCCGTAGTGATACAACCGAATTTTCCCGCACCGCGTCTTGAGGCATCTTGAGATCACTGAAGGGGAGATTTCGAGATGCAGACCAGCACCGCCTTTGTCACCGAGAAAGAGCTCGCACCGGCCCGTCCGATGGCGCTTCATTCTCCGAGTGCCGGCTTTGCCCGTCCGCAGCCGATCATCACCTTCAATGCCGGCGCGGAAATCTACGCCCCCGGCGACAAGGCAACTTCTTACTATCATGTAGAATTCGGCGCAGTGCGTATTCATCGCCTGTTGTCGGACGGACGGCGCCAAGTCATCGCCTTCCATCTGGCCGGAGAAACGTTCGGGTTCGAGGCGGACCGCACCCACAGCTTCTTCGCCGAAGCCATTACCCAGGCAGGCCTGCGCACGATCGCCCGTCCGGCGAACGACGAAGCCTCGCCGGAAATGCTCTCCCTGGCGCTGCGCGGCATGATGCGTGCCCAGGAGCATATCATGATGATCGGCCGGCAGACCGCCGTTGAACGGATTGCCGGCTTCCTTCTCGACATGGCGGAACGCCAGGGCGGGCTGGAACACTTTGACCTTCCCATGACCCGGCTGGACATAGCCGACTACCTTGGCCTGACGATCGAAACAGTCTCTCGCGTTTTCGCGAAGCTGCGCGCGTCCGGCCTGATCAAACTGCGGAGCATTCGTTGCGTCGAAATTAGCAAGCACGAAGCGCTCGGCAGCCTCTGCGCATGACATGAAGCAGCAGCAATACCCCGGCGAACCTCCTGTCACCCGCCGGTCTTAGAAGTGCATGCAGATCTCCTATTGATTTTCTCCTCCCCCTGTCAGCGGCAGGTCGTCTCCCCCGACGGCCTGCCGTTGGCATTTCAGCATTATCTGTAGGATTAAGAGCCGCTCGCCAGTACGGAAGCTTGACGATATATCCATTGAGATATATCGATTGTCAGAAGCTGGAATTCCCGGCTGTAGCGAGCAGACCAGATGACCATCCTTGGAATGAACATCGTGCCGGAGACGCTTCTCCGTCAGAAAGTCACCGAAGCCATCCGCGCCTCGATCGCGGCCGGCAATCTGACGCCCGGCCAGAAGCTGGTGGAGCGCGAGATTTGCGGCGAGCTGGGGATCAGCCGCACGGTATTGCGCGAGGCGCTGCAGCATCTGGAGGCGGAAGGCCTGATCGTCAACCGTTCCCGCCGTGGCCGCTCGGTCGTCAACATCGGTCGCCGCGAAGCCAAGGAAATCTATGAGGTACGCCGGACGCTGGAAGGCATGATCGGCAAGGGTTTTGCCGAGAACGCCACCGCCGTACAGATCAACAAGCTGAAATCCTTCCTGCAATCGATGCGCAACCGCGAACCGCGCGACGTCTTCGCCGCCGAAGCTCAGTTCTTCACCATGATGCGCGAGAATTGCGGCAATCAGGTCGCCGCCGATTTCGCCCGCCAGCTGGACGGCCGCGTCATGATCTTGAAGCAAATGTCGAATTTCCAGAACATTTCCTACGCCGAACGGCTCGAAGAACTTGGCGAAATCGTCAAGGCGATCGAAACCTGCAACGGCCTTGTTGCTGGCGAACTCTGCATGAAACGGATCGAACGGCTTGCCGAAGGCGTCGTCAATCTGATCGACGAGCCCGAAGCTCTCGCCTCCTGACGCAACGGGCCTTCAGTGCCCGGAGCCGATCTCGTCGAGAATGCCGCGGATTTTCTGCACGATCTCGCTATCCGTGACATAGGAAAACGGCGCCTGGAAACCGAAATCGATGGCGCGACGGTCGGTGCTTTCCACCTGCTTGCGGCATGAACCGTGGATTTCGTGCACGCCGGTCTCACGCACCATGCGCTCGACATTGCCGAGATTGACGCCACCGCCCGGCATGATGGACATGCGGTCGCCGGCCCGGATCGTCAATTGCTTGATCAGGTCGATGCCTTCTGAACCCGTCACCTTGAGCCCGGACGTCAGGATGCGCTCGACTCCTAGGTCGATTGCCTGCTCCAGCGCGATGAACGGATCGGGCACCAGATCAAAGGCCCGGTGCAGGGTCACTCCGAGCCCTTCGGCCCGCTTCATAAGCCGCTTGAGCATGTTGAGATCAAGCGTCATGTCGGGCCGGCTTGCACCGATCACCACGCCGGCCAGCCCCATCGCCCGCACGGCATCGATATCGGCCAGCATCGCCGCTTCGTTGTCGGCATCGAAGATGAAATTGCCGGCGCGCGGCCGGATGATCGCATAAACAGGAATCGGGGCACGCGCCGCCAGCGCCATCATGCCGGGCGGCGGCGTCAGGCCACCGAGATCGAGCGCGGCGCAAAGCTCGATACGGTTCGCGCCGCCGGCAATCGCCGCAGCAAGTCCTTCCGGACTATCCACGCAGACTTCGAGCAGGATCGACAAATCAAATTCCTCTATGGCCAGCGCCATTTTCACGGCGCTCGATACTCTGATGCCCGAGCACGGCGGCGCCCACAAGGCCGCCATCCTCCTGCCGAAGCGCCGGCGTCACCAACGCGGAATCGAAGCGGTTCAGGATGCGTTTTCTGACGGCTATATCCAATGCTTCGATCAATGGCGTGACAGATGCAAGCCCTCCGCCGACCGGAACGATGGATGCGCCGGTAACATTCACCGACAGCGCCAGCGGATCGGCGATCAGCTCGAGCCAGAGCGCAACAGTTTTCGCTGCCCTCGCCTCGCCCGTCTGCCAGTCTTCCAGGATGCGATAGCTCGTTTCTTCGCAGCCATATAGGAAATGGTGTAGCCGCTCGATGCCGCGCGCGCCGCCCACCGTATCGGCACAGCCGGTCTGGCCGCAACCGCAGGAGAAGCGCGGGATGTGCAGCGTCTCGCCATCGAGCTCGACGGTCGTGTTGATGATCGGCCCATGGCCCCACTCGCCGGTCACGCCGCCGGCGCCGCGCACCAGCCGGCCGTCGATCGCCAGCCCGCCGCCGATACCGGTGCCCATGATGGCGCAGAAGACCACCGAATGGCCTTTGCCCACCCCTTCATTGGCTTCCGCCAGGGTCAGGCAGTCGGCATCGTTTGCAGCCAGAACCGACCGACCGAGAATGGCCGACAACTCTTCGCCGATCCGTCGCCCCGTAATGCAGGGAATATTGGCCGACGTGGCGACACCGTCGCGCGGATCGATCAGGCCGGCAATCGACAGCGCCAGCGGCGAATCCGGATCACCCTTCGATGCATGACGCTCGATCAACATGGCGAGTGAGGAGGCAAGTCCATTCCAATCCCCGGCAGGCGTCGCGACCTTTTCCAGCGTCATCAGCTCGCCCGGCGAAGGCGATACCGCGAATTTCATGAACGAGCCGCCGATATCGACGCAGAAGACCGGCCGCGCAGTTTCGAAGCCAGAAGGGATCGGGCGGGACTGAATAACGGCACCGCTCATCGACGCGGATCCAGGAGGTCACGCAGCCCGTCGCCCAGGATGTTGAAGCCGAGCACGGTGATCATGATCGCCAGCCCCGGAAATAGCGACATCCAGATATTGAGACCGAGATAGTTGCGCCCGTCGCTCATCATCGCCCCCCATTCCGGCAGCGGCGGCTGCGCGCCGAGGCCGAGGAAGGAAAGGCTTGCTGCCGAAAGGATGACGGTACCGGCCGTCAGCGTCGACTGGACGATGATCGGTCCGATCGCGTTGCGCAGTATGTAATGCGTCATGATCCGCCGGCGCGAAATGCCGAGCGAATGGGCCGCCTCGACATATTCCATATTCTTCAAACCGAGCGTCAGGTTGCGGCTGAGGCGGGCATAGACCGGCACCGAAAAGATTGCGATGGCGATCAACAGGTTGATCAGGCTGGTGCCGAGCACGCTGACGATCAGGATGGCGAGTACGATGCCCGGAAAGGCGAACAGGATATCCATCGTCCACATGATCGCCTGGTCGACATAACGGCCGCTCATGCCGGACAGGATGCCGAGCGGCACCCCGACGGCAACCGCGAGCCCGACGGCGAGCACCACCTCCAGCAGCGAGATACGCGCCCCGTAAATGACGCGGGTGAAGATGTCGCGACCGTTGTCATCCGTGCCGAAAGGATGCGCCCAGGATGGCGGCTCCATCGTTGCCAACAAATCCTGTACGTAAGGGTCGGCCGGCGCGATCAGCGGCGCAAAGATCGCCGCTAGTACGATGACGCCGATCAGTAGCCCGCCGAGGGTGATGCTGCGATGAGCGGCGGCCCAGCGCAAACCACGCAGGATGGCGGGCCGGCGCGGCGCGATATCGGTTTCGATCGAGGCCATCAGTCGAACCTTATCTTCGGGTTGAGGACGGCGATCAGCAGTTCCGCCAGGAAATTCATGATTACCACGCCGCTGACGGCGACCAGCGTCACGCCCTGAATGACCGGGTAGTCGCGATAGCGCACCGCATCGACGAGGAAACGCCCGATCCCCGGCCAGTTGAAAACGGATTCGGTCACTACCGCGCCGCCCATCAAACTGCCGAAATTCAAGCCGACAATGGTGATGATCGGGATCAGCGCGTTGCGCAGCGCATGGCTCCAGTAGATGTTGCGCGGCAGGACGCCCTTGGCGTACGCGGTGCGGATATAATCCTGGCTCATCACCTCGATCATGCTGGACCGCGTCATGCGGGCGATGACCGCGGTCGGCAGGACGGCGAGCGTGATCGACGGCAAGATGAAACTCTTCCACGACGTAACACCAAGCAGCGGCAGCCAGCCGAGCTGGACGGAAAACGTATTCATCGCCATCAGCGCCAGCCAGAAATTGGCGATCGAAGCGCCGGCAATGGCGAGGATCATCACCGCCTGATCCGGCCAGCCATGCCGGTAGATGGCAGCGATCATGCCGGCCGGCACGCCGATGCCAATCGCCAGCAGATAGGCGGTGATCGCAAGGCCGATAGTGAACGGCAGTCGCTCGGCAATCTCGGCAGTGACAGGCAGTTTCGACTTGATGGACGTGCCGAGATCACCACGCACCGCGCCATAGGCGAACGAGGCATATTGTTCCGGCAGGCTTCGGTCGAGGCCGAGCCGCGCCGTCATCGCATCGACCGCTTCCTGCGTTGCCTCCGGCCCCGCCATCAGCCGCGCCGGATCGCCCGGCAGCGCGCGGATCGCGACGAAAACCAGCAGCGACACGCCAATCAGGATCAGCGGCAAAGCTAGTATTTTCTTGAGGATATAGGCTTTCATCCGCCGTCTGTCTCTTGGGCCTTGGAGGCCCGGTTCATTCAAAAGAAAACGGCGGGCAGAATCCTCCGCCCGCCGCCGATGACAATCTTACTTCTTCTTGCCGTCCTTGACGACGATGCCACCGCCGGGGATCATCCAGACCCCCGAGACGCCGGCGCGCGTCGCGAAAAGGTCCCGCTTGGTATAGAGCAGCACATGCGGCGCCTGTTCGTTCACTTCCTTCTGGGCGTCGACATAGATCGCATTGCGGGCCTTTTCGTCGAGCGTCGAGGCAGCCTTGTCGATCATGCCGTCGAGCTTCGGATCGGAGAAGAAGCCCAGATTGGCGCCGGCCGGCGATGCGCTCTTCGTATAATAGAGCGGGCGGAACTGCAGATCGGCGCCATTGACACCGGAAGACCAGGAGGCGATCGAAGAACCGATATTGTCCTTCTCCTTGCCGGCCGGATCAAGGAAAGCCGCCTTGGACCAGACGCCACCTTCCATCTTGCGCACTTCAAGCTTTACGCCTGCCTTCGCCCACATGGCCTGCAGCAACTCGCCGATACGGGCTTCCTGTTCCTGCACGATCGTCGACATCGCAAAACCGTCCGGATAACCGGCGTCCTTCAGAAGCTGCTTGGCCTTCTCGACATTGTACGGATAGGGGTTGAGCGTCTTGTCGTAACCGGGCGTCACCGGCGCGAGCGGCGAGTTGGCCGGCGTCGCATAGCCCTGCATGAAGGCCTTCACGAGGCCTTCCTTGTCGGTCGCGTAGTTCAGCGCCTGACGGACGCGGACATCGTCGAGCGGCTTCAGCTTGGTATTGAGCGAGACCCAGAACACGGCCGAACCGTCTGTGGTCGACAGCTTCATCTCCGGGTTGGCCTTCACCTGCGCGGCAAAGGCGGACGGGAACGGGTTGATGACGTCGGCGTCGCCGGTCTGCAAGGCCATGTTCATGACCGAGGGCTCGCTGGTCCAGGTCCACTTGATCTGGTCCTCGCCCTTCGGCGCGCCGCCCCACCAATCGGTGTTCTTGGCCTGAAGGACGTATTCGCCCGATTTGTATTCCTGCAGCTTGTAAGCGCCCGTACCGACCGCTTTGGAGCCGATCGTGCCGGCAGCATCCGCCGCCGGGCTGACCATCAGGCACGGGCCGGTGGTGAGCAGCGCGAGAAACGCCGGATACTGGGTCTTCAGCTTGAACTGCACGGTCATCGGATCGACGGCGGTGACGCTGTCGAGGAAGGTGCGCAAGCGACCGGAAGCGGCAAGGCCACGCTTGGTATCGAGGTGACGGGCGAAATTCTTGACCACGGCATCGGCATCGAAAGCGGTGCCGTCATGGAATTTGACGTCGGGGCGCAGCTTGAAGGTCCAGACGAGGCCGGACGCATCTGCAGACCATTCGGTGGCGAGCGCCGGCTTCAGCGACAGATCGGTATCGCGCTTGACGAGACCCTCGTACATCGGGTCGAGCAGAGCGGCAGTATAGGTCGCCGTCTGGTCGCCCGGATCCATGGAGCGAGGCGCTTCCGTCTGCATCACGGTCAATGTCGCAGCGCTGGCGGCAATCGGAAAAACGAGGCCTGCCGCAACGGCGGAAGCAAGCATGAAACGCCGGCTTTTCAAGAACATGGTCATAATCGTTCACCCTTGGTTTTTGTTGACTGATAAGCGGCCCAAATCTCCCTTGCCGCCTTAGATCACTTTTGTAATTTATTGCCGTTGATTTGTTCATTTTCTGAACTTAGTGTCAAGACACAATCCCAAGCCGCACACCCAACGATAGCGAACCCGCTTGACCGTCATGCTCACCTCCTCCCAGCGCCAGCTCGTGCGCGTCATCAGCGAGTCCGGCCCGCTCAGCCGCACCGAGATGGCGCAACTGCTTGGCCTGAGCAAAGCGGCCATGAGCGGCATTTCCCGTGAATTGATCGATCTCGGCGTGCTGCATGAGACGGAGACGGTTTACGGACAGGGTCGCCCTTCGGTGCGGCTTGATCTTCATCCCGAATGCGCCTATTTCGTCGGCATTTCGCTGCTGGAAGACCCGGCGCCGATGATCCTCTGCGATCTGAACGGCAAGATTATCGCCAGACAGGCCATGCCGCTGTCGCGCGATCCGAACGTCATCGCAGACGCCATCACGCAAGGCCTGCCGAGCCTTTTCGGAACCCATCCGGATGCGAGGGAAAAGCTCTCAGGCATCGGCGTGGCGCTGTCCGGCTTCGTCGATGAAACGCAGTCGAACTGCGTTCAATCCACCCTGTTGAACTGGCAGGACGTGCCGCTCGCCAGGATCATCCGCGAGCGCTCCGGCATCGAAACCTTCATCGAAAACGATGCCAAGGCCGTCGCCGTCAGCGAAAAACTGTTCGGCAGTGCCCGCGAAATCCAGAGTTTTAGCGTCGTCTCCCTGGGTGACGGAATCGGCTGCGCGCATTTCATCGATGGCAAACTCTATCGCGGCAAACATGGCGGCGCCGGCGAGATCGCCCATTGCACCATCGAGCCCGGCGGCTCGCCCTGCCGATGCGGCAAGCGAGGCTGCCTCGATACGGTCGCTTCCATGAAAGCGATCAAGGAGATGTCGCGGGCAGAAGGCATCGAATGCGTCTCGCTGTCCGATATCGAACACGAGGCTTCCACAGGCAATGCGGCGGCGATCCGCGTGCTGCACCGCGCCGGTTCCGCGCTAGGCCTCGCAATCGCCAACCTGATCCAGATCAACGATCCGGGCATGATCTTGATCACCCATGTCGAGGGCTCGTTCGACGGTCTGTTCGGCACGGTCGTCAACCAGGCGGTCGAAACCAATGTTCTTCCCCGTTACGCCGGTCAGACGCCGATCCGCATCAAGCGCGTCGATGGCGATGTCTGGGCGCGGGGTGCGGCCAGCATCGCGGCCCATAATTTTCTGTTAGGTCCCAACTCAAACTGAGGTTCCTCCCCCATGTCCAGGCCTTTGCGCATCGCCGTCGGCGGCATTCATATCGAATGCAGCACCTACAATCCGGTCCTGAACGAGGAGAAGGATTTTCGCGTGACGCGCGGCGAAGAGCTTTCGGCCGCCCCCTACTTCGCCTTCCTCAAGGATTATGACGCGGAATTCCTGCCCACCATCCATTGCCGCGCCATTGCCGGCGGCCCGGTTTCGCGCGCCACATACGACAAGTTCAAGTCGGAATTCGTCGAGCGCCTGAAGCCGTTGTTGCCGCTTGATGGCCTCTACCTCGCCATGCACGGCGCCATGTATGTCGAAGGCATGGAAGACGCGGAAGGCGACTGGATCAGCACAGCCCGCGAGCTGGTCGGCCCGGATTGCCCGATCTCCGCCAGCTACGACCTGCACGGAAACGTCAGCCAGCGCATCATCGATGCGCTCGACATGTACTCCACCTACCGCACCGCGCCGCATATCGACGTCGAAGAAACCATGCGCCGCTCGGTCAAGATGCTGGTCGAAAGCCTGAAGACCGGCGTCAGGCCGATCCTTCTCTGGGCGCCGATCCCGGTCGTCCTGCCCGGCGAGCGCACCTCGACGGTCGATGAACCGGCAAAAAGCCTCTACGACATGATGCCGGAAATCGATGCGATCGACGGTGTCTGGGATGCCTCGCTGATGGTCGGCTACGTCTGGGCCGACGAGCCGCGCGCTACTGCGGCCGCGATCCTCACCGGCACCGACCGTGCCGTGCTGGAACGCGAAGCCAAGCGCATCGCCCAAGCCTACTGGGATGTCCGCGAAGATTTCGTGTTCGGTTGCGAGACCGGCTCCATCGAGGAACTGATCGACAAGGCGATCGCCTCGCAGACCTCACCCGTGGTGCTCGCCGAATCCGGCGACAACCCCACCGGCGGCGGCGTGGGCGATCGTGCTGAAGTGTTGGCCGACCTGATCGCCAAGGGCGCAACCGGCGTCGTCTTCGCCGGCATCGCCGACAAACCGGCTGCTGAGGCCTGCTACGCCTCCGGCATCGGCGCCGAACTGGATCTCTCGATCGGCGCCTGGCTGGATTCGATCAATAGCAAGCCGATCAAGGTCAAAGCCAAGGTCAAGTTCCTGCATGGCACCACCGACCTCGCCGACCGTCAGGCCGTTGTCGCCATCGGCGGCATTGAGCTGGTTCTGTCGGCCAAGCGTCGCCCCTATCACAACATCGTCGATTTCACCCGCCTGGGCCTTGATCCGCACAAGGCCAAGATCATCGTCGTGAAGTCGGGCTATCTCTCGCCGGAACTGGCGCCGATCGCCAATCCGAACCTGATGGCGCTGTCGAACGGCGTCGTCGACCAGTTCGTCGAGCGCATCGGCAACACCCGCCGCAAGCGGCCGGTCTATCCCTTCGACAAGGATTTCACCTTCGAGCCGCAGGTGTTCCTGTCTGCAAGATCCAAGTGATTCCAAGAGCCGCGGCGGCGATCGTTCGCCGCGACCATTTCCGGCTTGACCCCGGTACAAATGTCTAAAATCAAGGGCTTCGTGAAAAAACCTTAACTTGGCAAGGCTCCGGCTCACGCCTAATGTGCCGGCCATCCTTCCTCTGCCGGCCTGCCCCTCATGCCCCGCCTGATGCCGATCATCCTTGCCGTCGCGCTCTTCATGGAGCGGATGGATTCAACAATCATTTCCACCAGCCTGCCGGCGATCGCCGCCGATATCGGCACGTCGCCGATCGCGCTGAAACTCGCCATCACCACCTACCTCGTCTCGCTGGCGATCTTCATCCCGATCAGCGGCTGGGTGGCCGACCGTTTCGGCGCATTGAAGATTTTTCGGCTGGCGATCCTCGTCTTCATGATCGGCTCGATCGGCTGCGCCTATTCCAACTCGCTGGAAGCCTTCGTGCTCTGGCGTTTCGTGCAGGGCGCCGGCGGCTCGATGATGACGCCGGTCAGCCGCCTGCTACTTGTGCGCGGCACACCGCGCAACGAACTGATTGACGCGCTCGCCTGGCTCACCATTCCCGCACTGATCGGGCCGATCATCGGGCCGCCGGTCGGCGGCTTCATCACCACCTATCTCTCCTGGCACTGGATCTTCTGGATCAATGTGCCGATCGGTATTTTCGGCATCCTGATGGTGACGAAATTCCTCGATCCGGTCGAACCGCGTGAACCGAAGCCACTGGATTTCCGCGGCTTTTTCCTGTCCGGCATCGCCTTCAGCGCCTTCACCTTCGGTATCTCGGTACTGAGCCTGCCGGCCGTGCCTTTGACCTATGGCTATATCTCGATCGCGGTCGGCATCGTCAGCGGCATGATCTATATCTGGCACACCTACCGCACGCCGCATCCGCTGCTGGATCCGAAGCTGTTCAGATATCCGCTGTTCCGGATGTCGATCTTCGCCGCCTCGAATTTCCGCATGGGCCTTGGCGCCCTGCCCTTTCTCCTGCCGTTGATGCTGCAGCTGCAATTCGGCCTAACGCCGCTGCAGTCGGGCCTCATCACGTTCGTCACCGCACTCGGTTCGATGGGCTCGAAATTCTTCGCGTCGCGGACCTACAATCTCTTCGGCTTCCGCAACGTGCTGGCTTTGACGACCCTGCTTTCGGCGGTCCTGCTCGGCGCCAACGGCTTCTTCTCACCGGAAACGCCGGTTGCGTTGATCATGTTCTGCCTGCTGGTCGGCGGACTTTTACGCTCCATGGCCTTTTCCGGCGTCAGTGCCATGACCTTCGCCGATGTGCCGGATGACGAAAGCGGCCAGGCGACATCGATCAACGCGGTCGCACAACGCATCTCGATGGCCATGGGTGTGGCGCTTGCCGGCGGCGCACTCGACCTGTCGAGCACGATACGCGGCAGCACGCTGGACCTCACGGATTTCCACATCGCCTTCTTCGTCGTGGCGATTGTTTCCGCGCTCGCAACCGTTTCATTCCTGCGGCTGCCGGCCGATGCGGGCGAAACGCTGATAAAACGGGGCGGCCGCAAACGTCGCGGCCTCGCAGCGGAATAGTCAGGCGAGTGATCGATCTCGCGAATTGCGCCGGATCGCCTGCGGTGGCTGGCCAAGCGTTCTAACAAAGGCTCGCCGCATCCGTTCGCGATCGGCAAAGCCGGTCTCGTCGGCGATCACATCCATCGAATGCCGTCCGTCCTCCATCAGGAGACGCGCGGCCTCGACGCGGATATTTTCAACCGCCTTGGCCGGTGACTGGCCGGTCTCGGAGCGGAAGGCACGGCTGAACTGACGCGGGCTCAGGCCTGCGACATCCGCCAGCTCCTCGACCGACAATTCGTTCTTCAGATGCCCATTGGCATAGATCAGCGCCTTCTGGATGCGGTCCGATTTCGGTTCCAGCTCGAGCAGGCTCGAAAACTGCGATTGCCCGCCGGCGCGGCGGTGATGCACGACCAGCTTGCGGGCGGCAATTCGCGCCACCTCCGTTCCGTGATCCTTCTCGACCATGGCAAGGGCAAGATCGATACCGGCCGTCATGCCGGCGGAGGTCCAGACCGGACCATCGATGATGAAGATGCGGTCTTCCTCGACCTTGACGGTCGGATATCTGGCCTGCAGATCACGGGCATAGGCCCAATGCGTGGTGGCACGGCGACCGGCGAGAACCCCCGCTTCCGCAAGTGTGAAGGCGCCGACACAGGGAGCTGCAAGCCGCCTCGCCGTCTCCACAGAATGCCGCACGAAATCGACAAGCCCGCGGGTAGACGGCCGGATTTCAAAGCCCGCGCCGACGATGACGGTATCGAATTCCGAATTTCCGAAGGCCCGCGTATCGACGTCGAAACCGGCGGAACTGCGAACCAGACCGCCGTTTTCGGAAAGCAGGGTAATCGAATAGGCATTGCCGCCAAGCACCGCATTGGCCACCTCGAAGACAGTGATGGCGGCGAAGCCCAGCACCTGAAAATCCTCGAATATGACGAAACCTATACGATGCATGGCGGCCCCTTTTCCTTCGGCTGGAGAATGGCCGATTTTACTGTGTTTGACTATGCGGCCTTGTAGCGTTCTGCCGGCGTGCTGCGCGACAGGTTCGGCATCATCTTCTGACGCGCAGTCTCATAAGCCCGCCAGTCGGCAGCCTCCGGAAGCGACGGAATGGTGACCAGCTCTCCCTGATCAAGGCCCGAAAGGGCTGCATCCACCAAGTCTTCGGCGCTCATCACGATCTGCTCCGGCAGATGCTCGATCGGCGTGCCGGCGACACCCCAGAAATCGGTTGCGGTCGCGCCCGGCAGGACGGCCTGCACGGTCACACCCTTGTCCGCCAGTTCATGCTTCAGCGACTGTGTGAAGGCCAGCACGAAGGCCTTGCTGCCACCATAGACGCCGTTCAGGATTTCCGGACCGATCGCGACGATCGAGGAAATATTGATGATCGTCCCCTTGCCGCGAGCAACGAAAGCCGGAGCGGCAGCATAAGTCAGGCGCATCAGCGCATTGACGTTGAGCGCCACCATCTCTTCCATCTTGGCGATATCCGAAGCCACGAGCGGCGCTGTTGCACCAAGCCCGGCATTGTTGACCAGAACCGTGATGCTTTGATCGCTACGCAGCACGTCTTCGACGCGAAGGATATCCGCCCTGTCGGAAAGATCGGCGGCGACGACTTCCACCGAGCGGCCGGTTTCATCGGCGATTCGGCGCGCGAGGATATCGAGCTTGTCCCGGCTGCGTGCCACTAGGATAAGATCATGACCACGACGGGCCAGGCGTTGCGCATAGATGGCACCGATACCCGAAGACGCGCCGGTGATAAGGGCAGTGCCCTTGGAAATATTGCCAGACATTGTTTTTTTGCTCCACAGGCGCCCCATGCGCCGTTGGAAAAACAAATAGCCGCAAATTCTCACGTCTTAAATGTCATATACACCACCTTTTAGGACAGGCATCGACTGCATTTGGAACAAGCTCGGGCCGTGCTGGTTTGGTAAGTCCCCAATTGATGGAGGAAAGACCGATGGGCATAGAACAGGCACCCGACGAAAAAGGCCGCGACGCGGCCCGTGGTTTCAAGCAGGAGACCCGCAAGGAAGAAAAGAAGGTCGAGGCCCAGAAGGGCTCTGACCTCGCCAAGGGCGCAGATCGCTTTGAAGAACGCTCCAAGAGTTCGGATGGCAGGAGCGCCGGCTCCAAGCAACACTAGCCTGGGTTGTCGGCAACCTGTCCTGTCCATGTCTCGCTGATGCGGCGGATGGCATGCAGCAGGTTGGCGGTCGGCGGCGTCATCAGCCCCTTCTTGCGGCGGTACACACGGAACGTCCGCTGCCAATCGAGTTCCGGCACGTTGACGCGCGCCAGTTCGCCCCGCTCGACTTCCTGCCGGACCAGAGGCAGCGGCATCCAGCAGAATAGGGACTGCGAGAGGACAGCGGCCTTCAGCACCGGTACGGAGCGGGAGATGATGGAAGGCGCGTGCGGCTCCAGCGCATTGTCGTGAAAGCGGCGGTGCCATTCCCGCACCGTCGGCGTTCCTGGAGGTGGCATGGCCCAAGCGAACCGGGCAGCCTCGGCAAGTGGGATATGATCCCGGCAGATGGACGGATGGTGTGCCCGCGTGAAGACGGAAACCATGTCATGCATGATCGATGGCGTGGCGATGACGATATCGTCGTCCAGGTAAGGCTCCGGTGAAATCGCGATATCGATCGATCCGCCTTTCAGCCCCTCCAGCACCCGGTCCTCAAGATCCTCGACGATCTGGTATTGAACCTCCGGATGCTCTTTTCGCATTTCTCCGATTGCGGCGATCACGAACCCGCTGACCACGCTCGCCACCCCGCCGATGCGCACGACGCCACGGCTGGCGCCGCGCATCTGCCGGATGACATCGGTCGCATTGCCGATTTCGGAAACCACAAGCTTGGCATAGGGCAGCAACGCTTCTCCAAACACGGTTGGCACCACGCCGCGCGTCGTTCTTTCGAACAGCGGTACGCCATAGCTGTCTTCCAGCCGTTTCAACATGCGGGTTATCGCTGGCTGCGTCATGTTCAACGCCGAAGCCGCAGCGCCAAGACTGCCGCGCCTGGCGCATTCGAGCATGATCTGGGCGGAGCGCACATCCAAAGCCATGCCTTTATGTAATGGATTTGGAGAAATTCTTCAATTCCAAGACAAGGCTTCATATGGGACATTGATATCAAGGATACACGCGCGGACTGCAGGTCCGCGAGCCGGGAGGAGGCTCCAGCCGTGAACAAGATGACGCAGGACTTCCTGTCCGGCAGCACGAAGCTGCGCGGCCCAACAGTCGCTGAAGCTGTTTTCGAATTTCTGCGCCAGAAAGGCATCGACCGCATCTTCGGCAACCCCGGCTCGACCGAACTGCCGATGTTCATGAACATCCCGGAAGACTTTTCCTATGTTCTCGGTCTGCAGGAATCGATCGTCGTCGCCATGGCGGATGCCTATGCGCAGGTGAGCCGCGGCCCGGCTTTTGTCAATCTGCATTCGGCCGCCGGCCTTGGCCACGCTCTCGGCAACATCTACACCGCCTATCGCAACCGCGCGCCACTGATCATCACCACAGGCCAGCAGTCCCGCGAACTCCTGCCGCACGATCCGTTCCTGTTCGCCGAAAACCCGACGGAGTTCCCAAAGCCTTACGTAAAATGGGCCTGTGAACCAGCTCGCGCCGAAGACGTGCCGGCGGCGATTGCCCGCGCCTATCATATGGCGATGCAGGCGCCACGTTGCCCGGTCATGGTTTCGGTGCCGCTCAGCGACTGGCAGGCGCAAGCGCGTCCGATCGCCATCCGCGATGTGGAAACGGTCATCAGTGCGCCGGCTTTCGCGCTCGACGAACTGGCTGGCAGGCTGAACGCAGCGAAAGAACCCGTCCTTGTCGTTGGCCCCGGCGTCGACCTCGACAACGCCTGGGATGCGACGGTTCGACTTGCAGAGAAACTGCAGGCAAAGGTCTGGGCCAGCCCGCTCTCGTCGCGTTGCAGTTTCCCGGAGCGGCATCCGCTCTTCACCGGATTCCTGCCAGCCTTTCAGCCGAAGCTGACCCAATGCCTTGGCAACACGGATCTCGTGCTGGTTCTCGGCGCGCCAGCCTTCAACTATCACTTCGCAGGCTCCGGTCCGGATATCCCGGATGGCGCCCAACTCTGGCTGATCACCGACGATCCGGCCCATGCCGCCGGCGCGATCACCGGCAATGCGATGATCTCCAACCTGCGTGTTGCCGCCGAAGGCCTCGTGGAGCGCCTGCATTCGCGGACACAAAGTGCCGGCAACCCTGCCCGCACCATACCGCACATCAAAACCCCGAAGGGCATTACCCAGCCCTTCTTCTATCAGACACTCGCCGAAGTCCGCTCGCCGGACAGCATCGTCTTCGAGGAAGCGCCGGGCGGGCGTGACGCACTGCATGACTTCTTCCCCATCGAACGACCAGGCGGCTTTTTCGCCACGGCCAGCGGCGGCCTCGGTTACGCCCTGCCCGGCTCGGTGGGTGCTGCGCTAACCAAGCCGGATCAGCCCGTGATCGCCGTGATCGGCGACGGATCGAGCCTCTATTCCATCCAGTCGATCTGGTCTGCAGTGGAATATGACGCAAACCTGCTGATCGTGATCCTCAACAACGGCGGCTACAAGGTCCTGAAGGCCATCGCCGAGCGCGCCGGCTCCGGCCGCATCGACGGCGTCGATATCGGACACATGGATTTTGTGCGTATCGCAGAAGCCCAGGGCTGCAAGGCCGTGCGCTGCGAAAAGGGAGAAGAACTGGCATCCTGCCTGCGTTACCTTCTGAGCATGAAGGGGCCGCGTCTTTTGGAAATCATTCTGTCAGAGGAGGAGACTGATATGAACGTTGCCGTCAGAAACGATAAAATAGTCAAGGCGCCTGAGAAATTCTTCATCAATGGCGAATGGGTCGCCCCGACCGGCACCAACAAGCTCGACGTCATTTCGCCGGTGACAGAGGAACTGTTGTTCAGCTATCCGGAAGCGAACAATGGCGATATCGACAAGGCCGTCGCTGCCGCCCGCGAAGCCTTCGACAACGGTCCCTGGCCACGCATGACCTTCAAGGAACGCGCCGGCTATCTGCGCAAGGTCGCCGACCTCTTGACCGCCCGGCTGGACGAGATCGCCAATGCCTGGACAACCCAGGTCGGCGCACCGATCGGCCTCACCAAGAAGCTGGTCGGCCAGAATCCAGGCCTCTACAATTTCTATGCCGACATGATCGAAAACGACGATTTCGTCAGCCACCGCAAACGCTCCGATGGCGGCGAAGTCCGTGTCGTGCGCGAGCCGGTCGGCGTCTGCGCTGCGATCACGCCGTGGAACGCGCCGATGGTTCTTCTGAACTACAAGATCTCGGCCGCACTCGCCGCCGGGTGCACGGTCGTCTCAAAGCCTTCACCGGAAACCCCGCTGGACGCCTATCTGCTCGCCGAATGCATTGAGCAGGCCGGCATTCCAAAGGGCGTCTTCAACCTCGTACCGGCCGGTCGCGAAGGTGGTGATTATCTTGTCCGCCACAAGGGTATCGACAAGGTATCGTTCACCGGCTCGACCGTCGCCGGCCGCACCATCGCCGCCGCCTGCGCCGAAAAGCTCACCCGCGTCAGCCTCGAGCTCGGCGGCAAGTCGGCAGCCGTGTTGCTCGACGATGCCGATTTCAGCAAGGCGATGATGCCGCTGCTGATCTATTCCATGCCGATCACCGGTCAGGTCTGCTTCTCGCTGACCCGCATTCTCGTGCCGGAATCCCGTAAGCAGGAATTCACCGACATGTTCGTCGGCGCGGTGAAGAACATCAAGGTCGGCGATCCGGCTGATCCCACCACCCAGATGGGTCCGCTCACCATGGCCCGCCAGCTTGCCCGCGTCGAAGGCTATATCGCCGCCGGCCGCGAAGGCGGCGCGACGGTTGCCTGCGGCGGCGGTCGCCCGGCCGGCCTCGACAAGGGTTATTTCATCGAGCCGACCGTCTTCACCGGCGTGACGATGGACATGAAGATCGCCCAGGAGGAAATCTTCGGCCCGGTCGTGTCGATCATCAGCTACAAGGATGAGGACGAAGCGGCACGCATCGCCAACGACACGATGTACGGCCTTTCCGGCGCCGTCTTCACCGCAAATCCGGAACGCGGTTATGCCTTCGCCCGCCGCATGCGCACCGGCAGCGTCACCGTGAACGGCATGATTGTCGACATCCAACACCCGTTCGGCGGTTTCAAGCAGTCCGGCATTGGCCGCGAAGGCGGGCCTGAGGGGTTGGAGAACTATTTCGAGACGAAGACGATCCATATGGCGTGATGACTTGAGCCAGCTCTTAGTCATTTAAACGCGATCTTCAGCTCAGAGCCGATGTCGAAGGCAGCCCCTCACCCTAACCCTCTCCCCGTAATGACGGGGAGAGGGAACGTGCCCTACGCGACGGCAAGATTTGAGGAAACGGTGCAACTCGCTTCCTTCTCCCTGGGGGCGGGGAGAAGGTGCCGGCAGGCGGATGAGGGGCACATACTGTCGGAAAATCACACCATCAAACTAAAAGGCCACCGGATGGAACCCCATCCGGTGGCCTTCCCCTCTCCGTGCTCAGGTGGATCGTTTTTCAGAGCACTTCGAAAATGTTGATCCGTACCGCATTTGCCATCCGCTCGCCCGTGCCGATGAACATGGTGCGATTGAGCCAGCTATAACGCGGATCCCCCGTCTGGAACCTCGGATTGGTTCGCATGTAATAGAGCGCCGGGTCAACCGTTTCGCCTGCCGCGAGCTGTGCAAGAACCTCCGGCGGACCATGGCGAAGACCAAAATTACGGATGTCGATCGTCACCCCGTCATGGGTCTCGATCAGGTAGCGCGTATCGAGCTCCGCATAGCCTTCATCATAGATGTTCTGCCAATCCGCGCCGAAATTGATGATCCGGCCGGACAGCCGTTCACCCTCGACGGTGCCTCCGATGATCGGGACGATCCGCCAGCGGCCGCCGGGGCCGCCTCCCTTTTCGATCGGTGCGCCGAGTTCGGCGCGGATTTCGCAGAGCGGCCTCAGGCCGGGAGCTGGAACTTGAGTCATGAAAGACCTTCCTATCGCATCGTCCCTATCTCATCGTCAGGGGCAGCCACAGCGTGATCGCCGGGAAGATCACCAGCAGGATCAACCGGATGATATCTGTCAGGATGAACGGCATGACCCCGCCATAGATCGTCGTGATCTTCACGTCCTTGGCGATCGAGTTGATGACGAAGACATTGATGCCGACCGGCGGCGTAATCATGCCGAGCTGGCAAGACACGACCAGAATGATGCCGAACCAGACCGGATCGAAACCGAGATGCGCGATGACCGGGAAAACGATCGGCACGAGCAGGATCATCATCGCCATCTCGTCCATCAGCGCGCCGGCGATGAAGAAGATCACGAGGATCAGCGCCAGCGTCCCGTGCGGCCCAAAATCCATTGCGACGAGAAACGCCGTCAGCTTCTGCGGCGACTGGGTGATCGCCAGGAAATACCCGAACAGGATCGCCCCAATTAGCACGCTGAACAGCGAGACGGACGTGCGCAGCGACCCCACCAGGCTTGCCATGATCGACTTGAAATTCAGCCGCCCGCGCAGCACGCCGATCACCATGGTCAGAAACGCTCCGACCGCCGCGGCCTCTGTTGCGGTGGCAACGCCCATGTAAATGACGCCGATCACCGCCACGAACAGCAGCATCACCGCCCAGACGCCGCGCAACGACGCGAACGCCTCCCGAAGATCGAACTTTTCGCCGGGTGGCAGCCGCTTGCCATGGGCGATCAGCACGGTGCCCATATACATGAAGGTGGCCATGATGCCCGGAATGATGCCGGCCATCAGCAATTGCCCGACATCGGTCTCGGTGAGAAACGCATAGACCACCATCATCACCGAAGGCGGGATGAGGATGCCAAGCGTGCCACCGGCGGCAATCGCACCGGTCGAGGTGGCATCCGCATATCCCGCCTTGCGCATTTCCGGCAGGGCGATGCGGGTCATCGTCGCGGCGGTGGCAATCGAACTGCCGCAGATCGCCGCAAACCCGGCACAGGCCGCGATCGTCGAAAGCGCCAGTCCGCCGCGGAATTGTCCGAGCCAGGCATTTCCCGTCCGGAAAAGCTCGCGCGACATGCCGGAATTGGTGGCGAACGCGCCCATCAGGATGAAGAACGGCACCAGCGTCAGGTTGAAATCGGTGATAACGCGGATCGGCGATGTTGTCAGCAAATTGAGCGCCGGGTTGATCCCGCGCATCATCGCAAAGCCGAATATGCCGACGAGGCCCATGGCCACGCCCAGCGGTACCCGCAGGCCCATCAGCACGAACATGGCGATGAAACCACCGATGGCGACGAGATCGGCTGTCGTCATACGCCATGCCCTTCCAGCGGATTGGTTTCTTCCGCCTTGCTGCGCAGGAACGGCACGACGGCCGTCGTCACCACAGCAGAGGCGCAGCCGAGCCAAATCAGGCCGATAAAGGGCCAGACGGGAATGCGAAGATCGAACGTCGCTTCATGACTGTTGTAGGCGCTCGCGAGCCTGAAGAACATCTGGTAGGCAAGCATCGCGGTGAACGCCAAAAGCGAACCCCAGGCGATGAAATCCAGCACCCGCCGCCCGCGCGGGCCGAGCGGCTCATAGAGCAGGTCGACCGCGATATGCCCGCCGCGATATCCGAGCGAGGCGAAACCCCACATCATGCAGGCACCGATCAGGTAGCGCGAGATATCGAAGGAATCCGGGATCGCCCAGGAAAAGGCATAACGGCCGATGGTGGAGATGACGATCAGGATCGTGCAGAGCCCGAGAAGCAGGCCGGCGATCGTATCGACCATCTCGGTGAAGCGCTCAAGATATCGGTTCATGACAATGCCTCGACTGAGGGACGGAAGGCGGGCACCGAAGCGCCCGCCATGCACGCTCGCGGCCTATTTGACGTCGGAATTGTATTTCTTGAGCAATTCACCAAAGCTCGCCCAACCGGCCTTGGCATCGATGCCGGCTTTGGTGGCCGCAACCTCCCACTCGCCCTGCAAAGAGCCGGTTGCCTTCTTCCAGAGGGCAACCTCGTCCGGTGTCGGCTTGTACATGGTGTGGCCACCGGCATCGATCATCTTCTGGCGGCCCGCCGCTTCCGCGTCCGCCCATTTGGTCGCGACCTTTTCCGCCCATTCCGGCGTGCAATGATCATCCATGACCTTGCGATCAGCCGGCGAAAGCCCGTCGATCTTGTCCTTGTTCATGACCCACGCGAAGGTCGTGACATAGAATGGCATGTCGAGATGATGTTTCGTGACATCCTGCAGGCCGAATGTGTAGATCGAGTTCCACGGCGACGCGGTCATGTCGGCCGCGCCCTTGGAAATCAGCTCGCGCATTTCCCCGGCCGGCACCTGAACAGAAGCGGCCCCAAGCGAATTGACGAGCCTCGCCATCGTCGCATGCGCCGGGCGAATATTCTTGCCCTTGAGGTCAGCGGGCACCTGAAGAGGCCCCTTGGTGCTGTGCAGCGTGCCCGGATCGTGCAGATGCGTCAGGCAGACATAGACGTCTTTCATCTCCTTGGCCGCATATTGGCGGTACCATTCCGCAAAGGCGCGCGATCCGCCCTTGGCATTGGAGACGAGAAACGGGATTTCCGCCGCCGCGATGATCGGAAAACGGCCCGGCTGGTAACCCGGATTGATGAAGGCGATATCGACGATACCGTCGCGCGCCATGTCGTAATGGTCGGGAGCGGCCCCGAGCTGCGAGGCCGGATAAATGGTGACCTTGATCCGCCCGCCGGAGGCATCGCTGATCGATTTCGCCCACGGTTCCATGCCACCGGGCTGCAGCGCATGTGTTGCCGGCACCCAATGTGAAAGCGTCAGCTCCACCTGCTGCGCCTGCGCCGCAGCTCCCGATGCCGAAACGCTCAGCACGGTGATACCCGCTGTCGCAAGCAATACCTTGATTTTCATGCTGTTCTCCTCCCGTTGAAAAGCAGATGCCGACGATATTGGGAACCTGTGGCTCCCGTTGAGCCAACCGGCAAAGACGGCAGTCAGATCGAGTGGCGGCGCGATGCGCCGGTGATATTCGCTGCGCCATAAAGGCGTGCGCCCGATATCCAGCGATGTCTGAAATGGCTGCCGACGCAAGCCGCGAAAGGATCTGCGAAGACGAGGCCCGGCCTCGCCTTCGCAGCCGAAACCGGATGTGACGGCCTAACAGCCGCCTCAACTGTACTGGACAGTCGTGTATACATCGATTTCCTCCCATGCCCGTTCTCCCAGGACGACAACCCCTCCCAAGGTTGCAATCCACACGGACACTGGAATTTCAGCACATCAAGGCGCGAACGACAAGTTGCGTTTTCATTAAACGGCATAAAAAATCAGGCAACCTGAGATTTTTCGCCGGAGGCCTTCACCAGAGTTGCAAACCGTCTAAGATGATTCCGGCGCTCCGTGCATACATGATAGCGGAACGCCGGAGATCCTTGTGGAGGCTTAGGATCTCGGGAGGTCATAACGGAAGACGCGTGCGCTCAAGAAACTCAGCCTGCTGAAAACGGCCGGGGGGGCGCTTCGCTGCAAACGACTTCGCCACGAACAGACTGTGCAATGGGAGGAATGGCATGGATATCGCGACACCGGTCAGCAAGGTCATCACGGAACTCAAGTCGCTGCTCGGCGACCGTCTGGCGACCTCGAACTCCGTTCGCGAACACCACAGCCACGATACGTCGCGGCTTGCCCCTCACCTGCCCGATGCCGTCGCCTTCCCGCGCACGGAGGAAGAGGTTGCGGCGATCGTCTCCGCCTGCGCCGCGCATGGCGTGCCGGTCGTGCCTTTCGGTGCCGGCTCCTCGATGGAAGGGCACACGATCCCGATCCGTGGCGGCATCACGCTTGATACGCGTGAGATGAACCGCATCGTCGAAATCCGCCCCGAGGATTTGCTCGCGGTGGTTCAGCCCGGCGTCACGCGCAAGCAACTCAATGTCGAACTGCGAGAAACCGGCCTGATGTTCTCGGTCGATCCCGGCGCCGACGCATCAATAGGCGGCATGGCTTCGACCCGCGGCAGCGGCACGACATCAGTGCGCTACGGCACGATGCGCGAAAACGTGCTGGCGCTCCGGGTGGTGACGCCCGACGGCACGGCCATCCAGACCGGCTCCCGCGCCCGCAAATCCTCGACCGGCTACGACCTCACGCATCTCTTCGTCGGCTCCGAAGGCACACTCGGCGTCATCACCGAATTGACGGTGCGCCTGCATCCCATCCCGGAAGCGGTCTCCGTCGCCTTCTGCCCCTTCCCGACCGTGGCACAGGCCGTGGAAGCGGTGATCGCCTGCGTGCAATACGGCATCCCCGTCGCCCGAGTCGAATTCCTCGACGAGGTGGCTATCGCCAGCGTCAACAACTATTCCAAGCTCGACATGCCCGTCGCGCCGACACTTCTGTTCGAATTCCACGGCACGAGCGCATGGGTGGAAGAGCAGGCGAAGCTGGCGGAAGACATCTGCACGGCGCACGACGCCATTTCCTACCGCTGGACCGCCGATACCGATGAGCGCAACAAGCTCTGGCAGGCCCGCCATGATCTCTTCTGGGCCACCAAGGCGATCATTCCGGGCTACGATCTCTATACCGGCGATATCTGCGTGCCGATATCCCGCCTCGCCGAAAGCATCACCGCCGCCCGCGCCGATATCGACGCCTCATCCCTCAAAGGCCAGATCATCGGCCATGTCGGCGACGGCAATTTCCACACCGCCTACCTGATCGATCCGAACAATCCGGTGCATCTGAAGGAAGCAGAAGAGATGGCCGACCGGCTGGTGGAACGGGCTCTGAAAGTGGGCGGCACAGCGAGCGGCGAGCATGGGATCGGCATGGCCAAGCTGAAATTCATGCGCAAGGAGCATGGCAAGGCGGTGGATGTGATGGAGAAGATCAAGGCGGCGCTGGATCCCAAGGGGATCATGAACCCGGGGAAGATGGGTTCGGAATGGTCGGCGTAAGCTGTAGAACGATCCAGCGAGTGGAACAAGTGTCATGCAGTTCACGGGCACTGAAATATGGGCGTTCGCGTCTGTAAATATTCGTTGGATGGATTAAACATCATCCTCACCTGGAGAAACAGACCGGAAGAGAAGGAGGGGAGTAAGTCCGTAAGATGAAGGAGGTCTACCAAGCAAACCACGAACTGGGGCGACTAGGTGTGGAGCTAGCATAAAGCCCGCCATGCTTAGTTTCGATCCAGCAATGACTTGTTTAGCCACTTCGTAAGGAGTGCCATCATCCATAGACGCTTCTATATCTGGCATGGCATCGAGAATGCCGACCATCGCCCATTTTCCTTCAATACTAATACCATGCTTCATGTATAGGTCGGCGGCTGCTATAGTTATGCTATCTTCTCGCAACGTGCACCAAGCCGAAGCGTAATAGGTGCTCACAGCAGCTTGTATTGCATGCGGCAAAACAGGTAGCATTTCAACCATCAACTCAGCGTCATTTGGCGGCTTTGACGCTGGCTTTCCAATCCCGCTTTTGCGCCGATCTTTCCGGTTCAGGCCAGACATAGCAGCAGTCTCGTTCTCTAAAGCTGCGGTTAAAATCTGCTTTTTAACGACCGGGAGGCTCCACATTTTTTGTAGAAGACCAAGATCGAACAGCTACAAATCGCCTTTTATAAGTACTATCTCGCCAATTCGAGATGCTTCGATCTCTCGATTTAGGAGATTTTCTTGTTCAAGATAGTCCAAAAATGCAAGCGCATTCGCCCATCGTGGGTCGTAGCTTTTAGTAACCTGTTTTCCGTACTCAGCTACAGTATCGGTGAAATCTGTAATGCTACCTTTAACCACTGCGGCAGATCCCGCAGCTTGGGTGCTCAGATTTTTCTTTCGGGATCGATGAGCCCGCTCGTTGTTAGTTATGTTGGTGAGGTGACCCGAGGGATCGAATTGGGCTAAAAACGAAGAAATTCTTGTCTGGTCATAGTAGAGAAAATCATAGACTGAACCGTTTTCCGGCTGGTCTTGCTCCACGTCCAAGCTCTCGTTCAGTTCTTCTGACGGCACGCTCAATCTCCTCAGCTTCGCGCTGGATTATTTTTGATCGAACAGCGAAATCGGCAGCAAAAACGGAAAGGACTGCATCAGCGACTGCGGCCTTACGGCGCTCCATTTCGTCCTTTTTGTCCTTTTCCTTTGTCATGGCTTCACCTGCTGTTGCCGCCGTACACTAAGCATGAACAAAAATAGTAAACAAGAGACCCCGTAAAAAGGTGTCGACATGGAAACCTACTAACCAAAACGGCGCCCTCACGGACGCCGCCTCTCATCTTTGCCTGGGAGGGCAAATCAGTCCTTCTTCGTCCGCCAGCTTTCCGCATAATTCTCACGCGCTTCCCGCGCATAAGGCGTCGGTGAAACACGCACACGGATTTCCGCTTGGCGGTGCCCTTGCTCGATCGAGGTCTTGCCAGTGCCGCCGTTCGGCTCGCCCCAGATCAGCGTCAGCACGTCGCCTTCCTGAATGTCCGCATCGACCACGCCGAGCGAGAGCATGCAGCGTTCGTTGTAGCTGTAGCCGTTGAACATCGACATGCCGACGACCTTGTCGCCCTTCATGATGCGGTCGGCGCTGGAGGAGGCGTAGTTCGGCTGCGGCAGGTCGATCCACTTGTAGGGCGTTGCGCCGGGAACGAAGTTGGAGGCAATGACCTTCATCACGTCCTCGGCGTTCCATTCGAAGGTCACCTTCTTGCGGTGCGGCTGGCCCTTCATCGCTTCGAGAGCTGCGCGACCGACGAAGTCATGGTCGAACTTCACATAGATGCCGTAGCCGAGTTCGTAAGGGTTGACGTAATAGTCCTCGATATTGTCCGAGACGAGGCTGCCGCCGATCGAGCCCATCGCCTCGTAGCTGTTTTCATCCAGCCAGTCGCGATAGCCCTTCAGTTCGTCGCCGGTATAGATGCCCGGCAGCGGCGACGGAATCCAGCCGGATTCCAGCGTGTTGGTCGAATAGGCGCGTGCGCCGACGAGATAGAGATCGACGCCGGCATCCTTGGCCGCCTTGACGATGATGTCGCGCACCTCGTCCTTCTCGGCATAGGGACCCCAGACTTCGAGGCCCGGCGCGCCCGCCATGCCGTGGCGCAGCGCTTGAACCTTCTTGTGGCCGATATTGATCCAGTCGACATGGAAGAATTTGATGTCCTGGATCGGAGCACCGTTCATCTTGTCGAAGATCTTGCCGGCATCCGGTCCCTGGATCTGGAAGCGGTAGTGAACGCGGTTGACTTCCTTGCCATCCGGACGCGACGGCGAACGCGGATCATGGGTCAGCTTGACGTCATGTTTGCCGAGCGAAGCGTTGTAGCGCAGCCAGTTGGCGGTCGGCGCGCGGCCGACAAGCACGAACTTGTCCTCGCGTTCGCGAAAAATGATCATGTCGCCGATGACATGGCCGGCCGGGGTCACAGGCACGTAATGCTTGGCGCGGTTGGTGCCGAAATTGGCAAAACTGTTGATCGCCAGGCTTTCGAGGAATTTCGACGCATCCGGACCTTCGACGATCAGTTCGTCCATATGATGCGACTGATCGAAGAGAACGGCGGATTCACGCCATGCGACCTGCTCGGTCCGCCAGTTGGAAAACTCGGGCGCCACGACCGGATAGATATACATGCCGATGCGCGAATTGCGCAGCATCTCAACCGTATTGCCCTTGTCCTTCAGGATCTGGGTCAGATTTTTGGCCAATTCTCGTCCTCCCAACGATAAAATCATGCTGCCCGAGCCTCCACCTCCGGAAGCGCGGCGCGTCGTATGGGCAGCATCTATGCATACATCGAGCAGGTCAAGGCCATTAAAAATCGACGGAAAGCATAATTTCTCCCCGCCGACCGACCAGATATGTACACATGTCGCAGTTTAGTTGCGAACGGCCCAGGCTGCGCTGGAGGGCGCAGCAACCGTCACCGGACGGCCGATGCCGACATCTGCAAGCGACGGCGTTTCCACATGCAGCGTCTGGGCCGGCGTCTTGACCATGATGGAACGATGCGGCCCACGGAAGATCGCCTGCGAAATCTCGCCGGACCATTCAAGACCATTCGGGGACAGCCCGCCATTGACGGCGCCAGCCTCACGGATTTCCAGGTTTTCCGGCCGCACCATCACGGTGACATCCGCACCTTTCGGCATTTCGGTGGCCGCATGACATTCGCCGGACCAGCCCTGCCCCTCGACGTCCAGCTTGTAATACTGGCCGCCATTGGGGCGACAATCCTTGACCGTCGCGTTGAGCAGGTTTGGCGTGCCGAAGAAGGCCGCTACCCGGCGATTTTCTGGCCGGCGATAGATTTCCTCCGGCGCCCCGACCTGGAGGATCTGGCCACCATGCATGACGACGACCCGGTCGGATAGCGCCATGGCTTCCGACTGGTCGTGGGTGACGTAGAGTGCTGTGATCTTCAGGCGCTGCTGCAACTCGCGGAAATCGTCACCCATCTGGGTGCGCAGCCGCGCATCGAGGTTGGACAACGGCTCGTCGAGCAGCAGCACTTCCGGCTCGAATACCAGCGCACGGGCGATCGCCACGCGCTGCTGTTGGCCGCCGGACAGCGCCGGCGACGGACGGTCGGCATATTTCTCCATCTCGACCAGAGTGAGCGCCTTCATGACCCGTTCGCGGATTTCCTGATCCGGCCGGCGGCGGATGCGCAGCGGATAGGCGACGTTGTCGAACACCGTCATATGCGGCCAGATCGCGTAGGACTGGAAGACCATTCCGAGACGGCGACGTTCAGAGGGCACGAAATACCCCTTCTCCGAATCTGAGACGACATTGTCGCCGATCGAGATGCGGCCGCCCGTGTTCTTCTCCAGCCCGGCTACCATGCGCAGCGTCGTCGTCTTGCCGCAGCCGGAAGGACCGAGCAGTGTCACGAACTCACCGCTCTTGATCTTGAGGTTGACGTTGTCGACGGCCGTGATCGCACCATACATGCGGGTGACGTTTTCGAGCGTTACCGAAGCCATGTTGTCTCATCCTTTGAAAATTAAAGCTTGCTCACACGGGCATTGATGAAGGCGAGCTGAACCCAGCGGAACACGATGACCATCAGCATCATCATCAGGCCGATGACGCTGACCTGCTCCGCATTGCCGTTGGCCCAGAGCTTCATCAGCACCACCGCAAGCGTCTCGGAACCGACCGAATACAGCAGGATCGAGGCAGAAAGCTCACGCATGATGCCGAAGAAGGTCAGCACCCAGCCGACCGCGAAAGCCGGCCACGCGAGCGCCACCAGAATGCGCCACATGGTCTGAAACCAGCTTGCGCCATGCACCCGCGAACATTCTTCCAGATCATAGGAAAGCTGGTGATACGAGCCGGTCATCACGCGCACCGCCACCGGCGTGCCGAGCGCGATATAGGCGAGCAGCAGCGCCCAGATGGTGCCGTAGATCGGGATCGGCCCCGGCAGCATCGCAAACGCCCAGAGGAAACCGACGCCGAGCACCATTCCCGGCATCATCCAGGGCAACCAGGCCATGCCGTCGATCAGGCTGCGGCCGCGCCATCTGGTGCGGATCGAGATATAGGCGACGATGGCGCCGAGAACCATCGTGGCGCTGGCACCGAGCAGGCCAAGCACCATCGTGTTGCGCAATGCACGCCAGAACTCGGAATTGGAGAACACCGACCTGTAATGCTCCAGCGTCAGCATGTCGTAGGTGTAGAAACCGAAGAAGCGGAAGAACGAGCCGAGCATCAGCTGGCCGACCGGCAGCACGACGGTGAGCAGGAAGAACAGTACGCAGAACGCAAAGGTCACCCAGCGCCACGGCCCGAGCTCCATTACATTAGGCCGAAACCCCTTGCCGGTGACCGTCTGAAAGCTCTTGCCGCGCAGGATCGCCCATTGCGCGATGACCAACAGCAACATCAGCCCCATGATCGCAAAGGAAAGCGACGTCGCATACTGATAATCCGGCGTGGCGCGGTGGTTGATCGACTCGTAGATATCGGTGGTGATCACCTTGATGCCGGCCGGCAGGCCGAAGAACAGTGCGGATTCGAAGGTCTCGATGCCCTTGATGAAGCTCAGCATGAACGAGCTGGTCAGCACCGGCAACATCAGCAGCAGGGTGATCTTGCGAAAGGTCGTCCAGCGCGAGGCGCCGCACATGCGGCTCGATTCCTCGAGCGACGGGTCCATGGCGCGAAACGCATCGACCATGAACAGGAAGAGGAATGGGATCGAATACTGGCACATGTGCCAGATGACGCCGCCATAGGAATAGATGTTGACCAGCGGATCGGTCCCGCCGCTCATCCAGCGCCAGACCATGTTGATGACGCCGACCTGCGGATTGGCGAGCATGCCCCAGGCCATCGCCGTCAGGATCGGCGGAATGAAGAAGGGCAGCGTGATCAGCACTTCCAGCGTGCCGCGAAACGGTGTGTCGGTGCGGGCGATGATCCAGGCGAGGAATACGGCGATCACCAGCGACGGGATGGTCTTGGCCAGCGAAATGCCAACCGTATTGGCCAGAACGATCAGATTCTGGGTCGTCATGATCGACCGGTAACCGTTCAGATTGAACTCGCCGGCCATGCCGGGCGGGGTCGAATGCAGGCTGCCGTAAAGCAGCATGCCGAGCGGATAAAGGGTCAAGAAAGCGAGGATGAGGATCAGCAGAAGCATACCGATCAGCCGCGGCAGCGAGCCACCGGAAAAGGCGCGCGTGAAAGCGTTGCCGCGCAAGGTCGGCGTGTTTTCGGCAATGTCGTCCAGGGAGCGATTATGGATAATCGTCATGGGATCCTCTCGGCTCCGTCACATGCGGTCATCATGGAAAAACGGTGCCGCCGCCGGACAGCGATATCCGGCGACGGCCCCCAGAGGTTTACTTGAAGATTTCCTTGGACTTGGCGAGCATCTCGTTCTGCCGCGTCGTGTCCGTCGTGCCATAGAGCTTGGCCTCGGAAATGGCCTTCACATCGGCAGGCAGACCCTCGGTCATGCCGGCAAGAACCGGTCCGTAACCGAGGCTCGCATAGATCTTCTGCACGGTCGGGCCCTGCATGAAGTCGAGATAGAGCTTGGCGGCATTCGGATGCGGCGCCTTCTTCAGGAGCACGTTGCCGTAGAGAACGTAAGGAACGCCCTCTTCCGGAATAATGAACTTGACCGGCAGGCCCTTGAGATCGGAAAAGTCGGTCATGATGACCGGCGTATAGATCGAATATTCGCCACGCGCCGTGCGGCGCTGCGACTCGCGCTGGTCACGGGTGAAGACCAGTTTCTGGTCCGCAACCTTCTTCACATAGTCCTCGCCGATCCGCGTATAGGTCGAGAAGAACCAGAGATAACCGGCGCCGATCGCCCGCGGATCGTCGGAGAGAATCTTGCCCTGCCACTTCGGGTCGGCGAGATCCTTCCAGCTCTTCGGCTCATCGGCCGGCTTCACGAGGCCGGTATTGATCATGATGCCGTAGGGAATGGTCATGACCGAAGCCATCGGCACCTTGAGTTTGAATCGGTCGCCGATCTTGGTGGAATTCGGCGTCACCGGCAGCGGATCGACGGACTTGTCTTCCGTGTCGTAGAGCATGGTCTGCCCTTCGCTGGTAAACATCACATCGGCGGCAAAACGACCGGCAGACTGTTCGACGCGGACGCGCTCACGGATTTCGCTGGCGCGCGCTTCCAAAACTTCGACATTGATGCCGTATTCCTTGGTGAAGGCGGCAGCGATCTGCTTGGTGCTCGGCTGG
This sequence comes from Neorhizobium populisoli, assembly GCF_019430945.1. GTDB lineage: Bacteria > Pseudomonadota > Alphaproteobacteria > Rhizobiales > Rhizobiaceae > Neorhizobium > Neorhizobium populisoli. Next base: position 219,123 of record NZ_JAHYCB010000005.1, read on the forward strand.
CCGACAAGCGCGGTATAGAGGACGAGCGAGCCCTCCTTTTTGCCGGCGTCGATCACCTTCTGCCACTCGGCATCCTGCGCGTTGGCCGCCGGAACGCCTGCAGCCGCGATGATAGCGGCGCTGCCTGCCGCAGCCAGAAACACCCGGCGTGACCATGAACCCATTGCGGACATGTTGAATTTGCTAGTCGTCACGTTTCTCTCCTCCCTGGAACTGACGATGGACGCGACTTCGGACCTCCGCCTGAGCCTCGCCTAAATTCTGCGGCTTCCGCCACGTCTCCTCATTCGCCGATGACCTCGCTTTCCCGAACGATGTCATCCCTTCCGTTTTCGAAACCCGTCTGCTCAATCAAGCTGGCGCGCATTCCACAGTTTGACAAGGACCCTGATACGCGAGTCGCGATAAAGCGCGCTCGCGGACCTCATCACCACTCAAAAATTCTATTTCCATCAGCCTTGCGGCGGAGAAAATGCCTCCGTTGCTAGATTGACCTTTTCCTGTGCAGTCGAAAAGCACCATTTTTTTACATTCACTTTTCTCGAAAACAGAAAGACAGATCGTGTTACGATTCCGTTGGAGGAGTGCGCTTCGGCGTACATTGGGAGGCATAACGCATTGGATACGCTTATCAATATCCGCACGTTCCTGGCGGTGGCGCGCTCTGGCAGCTTTTCTGCGGCCGGTCGCCATCTCGGTGTGGCGCCTTCGGTGGTGACCAAACGCATCAGCCGGCTGGAAGACGAGATGCGGGTAAAACTCTTCGTCCGCTCTACCCGTCAGCTGATCCTGACCGAGGTCGGCGAACGTTACCTGCCCCGCTACCAGACATTGGTGAAGGAGATCGACGATGCGGTCAGCGGTGCAGCGGCTGTGGCCCAGCGGATCGAGGGCCATCTGCGTATCAAGGCGCCGACCACGGTAACGATCGCCTTCCTCGCCCGCATCCTCAGTGACTTCCAGCAAGAGAATCCGAACGTCACCATGGACCTCGCGCTGGTCGACCGTTCGGTCAACCCGGCTGAGGAAGGCTACGACATCGCGCTCGGCGCCCTGCCCGCCTCCTATTCCAATGTCATCGACGAGCCGCTCTGCCCCTATCCGCGAAAACTCTGCGCTGCGCCTTCCTATCTCGAAAGCCGCGGCCTGCCGAAACACCCGCGCGACCTCGTCAACCACATCTGCCTCACCTTTCACGCGACCGGTTCGACATGGTCGTTTCTGAGTCCCGGCGGGCCGATCGACGTGGAAGTGCGCTCCGCCTTCAGCGCCAACGACACGCAGATCCTGCATGACCTCGCGCTCAGAGGCCGGGGCATCGCCATGGTGGCGAGCTACGTCGCGGAGGAATCGATTCGGTCAGGCAAGCTGATCGAACTCATGCCCGACTTTCCCGTCGCCGAACTCTGGCTCAAGGCGCTGATCCCGCAGACACAGGCACGCAAGCCCAGCGTTCGCGCCGTCATGGACTGGCTGAAAATCCATATGCATGCCTCGCTGGTGAGGGGCGACGAGGCGGCCCGCAAGGAAGCATCTTTGCTTTAGAGGAAAAGCCAGACGGCGTTCAGCTTTCTCGATTTGCGAAAGCCGCTCGGACAAAAAAGAGTATTCTCACTCTCCAACCCGCCCCTTACCCTCCCAGACTGAGGAAGCGCATCGACAGCGCTATGAACGGCACCCTGATAAAGGACCGTTCGGGAGTGGATGACCGGAAACGTCCTGAGGAGGGCCGCCCGGATAACAGGGAGGTTGCGCGCAGTGGATATTGCTGTGACCCAACAACGACCAGTGCTTTCCGGGCTCAATGCCATTGACTGCGATGTCCACCCGGACGTGCCGCGGCGGGAAGACCTGCTCCCCTATTTCGACGACTACTGGAAAGAGATTGTCACTTCCCGCGATGTCGACCGGCTGGAACTGACCGGTTTTCCAACAGGCACAAAACCTTTTTTTCGAGAAGACTGGAAGGCGACCGAAGGCAAGGGCGTCGAGAAACTGCGCCGCAACCTTCTTGATCCCTATGGCCTTAAATATGCGATTCTGAATTCCGTCACCGGCGTCCATGCCCTCTACGATCCTTATCTCTCGACCGCCGTCTGCCGTGCCACCAATGACTGGTTGAAGGCCGAATGGCTGGACCGCGACCCACGTTTGCGCGCCTCGCTGGTGCTGCCTTGGCAAAACCCGGAAGCCTGCGTCGAGGAAATCGAGCGCTTCGCCGACGACAAGCGTTTCGTGCAGATCCTCGCACTCTGCCAAGGCGAAATGCCGCTCGGCCGCCGCCTCTATTGGCCGGTCTACGAAGCCGCCGAAAAGCATGGTTTTGTGCTCGGCGTTCATGCCGGCAGCGCCTATCGCCATGCGCCGAGCCAGAGCGGTTTCCCTTCACATCTGGCGGAAGATTATGTCCACCATGTGCAGGGTTTTGCCGCCCAGGTGGGAAGCTTCGTTGCCGAAGGCGTGCTCGGCAAATTCCCAGGCATGAAGATTGTGCTGATCGAATCCGGCGTCTCCTGGCTGCCCGGTCAGATGTGGCGCATGAGCAAGGACTGGCGCGGCGCCCGCATCGAAATCCCGTGGGTGAAGGAGCCGCCGTCGGCGCTGGTTCGCCGCCAGATCCGGCTCACCACCCAGCCCTTCGATGCGCCCCGCGATCCGGCGGATCTCGAACGCATCGTCGAACATCTCGATGGCGACGACATGCTGCTGTTCTCAACCGACTACCCGCATGCGCAATTCGAAGGCGATGCCGCAATACCGGCCGGCTTCCCGGAACGGCTGCTTGATCGGCTGGTTCGGGAAAACGCGCTCGCCACCTATCCGCGACTGGAGGGCTAAGCCATGAACCAGGCCGTTCTGGAGAAAGACACCAATCTAGAGAAAGATGGGGGAGCCGAAACCAAGCTCGGCATCGTTGACTGCGACATCCATCCTGCATTCAGTTCGCCGGCGGAACTCGCGAAATTCCTGCCGCAGCGCTGGAAACAACATCTCGCAGATTACGGCCCGCGCAGCGCCAACCCGCTCGTCGGCACGCTGCCCTATCCGCGCATGACACCCGGCAACGGCATGCGTCGTGATGCCTGGCCGCCGAATGGCGGGCCGCCGGCCTCCGACCTCGCCTATCTGCAGGAACAGCTGCTCGATCTGCTCGATATCGAATACGGCATCCTTCAGCCGCTTGCTGCCGGCTCCTCGACGCTCAACCAGGACCTCGGTGTCGCCATGTGCGCCGCCGTCAACGACTGGCAGATCGAGAAGTGGATGGACCCCGAGCCGCGTCTCAAGGGCTCGATCTCTGTCACCCAGGAAGACGTGCCCGCCGCCCTGACGGAAATCGAGGCGCGCATCAACGACAAGCGCTTCGTCCAGATCGCCATTCCGCCACGCACGATCGAGCCCGCCGGTCGCCGCCGTTATTGGCCGATCTACGAGGCGGCCGAGCACTACGACATGCCGATCGGCATGCATTCGGCGGCCTATGGCCAGCACACCAATAGCGGCGCCGGCTGGCTCTCCTTCTATATCGAGGAGCACTACGCCTTCTCGCACAGCCTGCAGAGCGTGCTGACCAGCATGATCTTCGAAGGCGTCTTCGAGCGCTTCCCCAAGCTGAAGCTGATCGTCGTCGAAGGCGGTTTCGCCTGGGCGGCACCGCTTGCCTGGCGGCTCGACAAGCAATGGGAGCGGATGCGCTCAGAAGTGCCGCAGGTAAAACGGCCGCCTTCCGAATATCTCAAGGAAAACGTCTGGTTCACCACCCAGCCGATCGAGGAGCCGGAAAACAAACGCCATCTGCTCGATACGCTGCGCTGGGTCGGCACCGACCGGCTGATGTTCTCGACCGACTATCCGCACTGGGATTTCGACGACCCACGCTACGCTTTCAAGGTGCCGCTGTCGCCGACGGAACGCGCCCAGATTTTCCGCGACAACGCCCGCGCCGTCTACCGCCTGCCTTGAGATTGGAGTGCCCGCATGAATGAGATGATCCGATCATTGGACAGCAAACCGGCCCTTTCGACAGTCGGCGCCATCGACTGCGACCTGCACCCGGCTTCGCCTGCCACCGCGGCACTGATGCCGTATCTGGACGAATACTGGCGCGAAACATTCATCATGCGCGGCGTCGACCGGATGAGCCTCGCGATGACTGCCTCGCCGCCACGTTCGCCGATCAACGTGCGTTCGGACTGGAAGGCGAAGAGCGGCTTTGCCGGCGATACGCTGGAGACGGTGCGCGCGCAGGCGCTCGATCCGTTCGGCACCCGGCTGGCGATCTGCAATGTCCTGAACGGCGCAATGATCATGCATTCCGACGACATGGCAGCCGCACTCTGCGGCGCGGTCAACGAATGGCTTGCCCGCGAATGGCTGGACAAGGAGCCGCGCCTGCGCGGCTCGATCATCGTCTCGGCCCAGAATGCCGAACTCGCCGTTGCCGAAATCGAAAAACGCGCTGCCGACAATCGTTTCGTGCAGATCCTGATCCTCGCCCAGAATGACGAACCGCTTGGCCGCCGTCGTTACTGGCCGATTTACGAGGCAGCCGCCCGCAACAGACTTCCCGTCTGTATCCATGCGGGCGGCAGCAACCGTCATGCGCCGACCGCCACCGGCTGGCCGAGCTTCTTCGTCGAAGCCTACGTGGCACAGGGCTCGATCTTCGAAAGCCAGCTCCTGAGCCTCGTTGCCGAAGGCGTCTTTCACAAGATTCCGGACCTGAAAGTGGTCTGCGCCGAAAGCGGCTTCACCTGGCTGCCCTCCTTCTTCTGGCGGGCCGACAAGACCTGGCGTGGAGTGCGGGCCGAAACGCCGTGGGTCACGGAACAGCCGAGCGACATCGTCAAGCGCCATGTCCGCTTCACGCTGCAGCCGGTCGAAGCGCCGCTGGAAACCGATGCACTCACGCGCACGCTCGAGCATATCGACTGCGACGACATCCTGCTCTTCTCGACCGATTATCCGCACGCGCAGTTCGAAGGGCTGAACGCGCTTCCCGCAGCACTCGGCGAAACGCTCGCCCGAAAGATCATGATTGGCAACCCGCTCGCCACGTATCCCCGGATCGCGGCGGATTTCGCAAAGGAGGTCGCGAAATGAGTGAAGCCCAGACATTGGAACGCCCGGTCGAGGCGAAGGCCAAATATAATCTCATCGACTGCGACATCCACCCGTCGATGAAGAGCCCGGCAGAGATACATCCCTATCTGTCGCAGCGCTGGCGGGATCATCTCGCCACTTATGGCGGGCACACCCGCCAGGGACTTTCCGAAACACTCTCGCATCCGCGCATGGTGCCGGAAGTCTCGCGAGTCGATAGCTGGCCGCCGGCTGGCGGACCGCCGGGCTCCGATCTGCCTTTCCTGCGCGAACAACATCTCGACGGTCTCGGCATCGATCTCGGCGTGCTGGTGCCGCTGCGTTTCAATGCCAGCGGCCAGCGGCATCCGGATCTCGCCGTGGCGCTCGCCACTGCCATCAACGACTGGCAGATCGGCAAATTTCTGGAGCCTGAACCACGCCTGCGCGGTTCGATCATCGCCACGCAGGAAGATCCGGCCAGTGCGGTCGCCGAAATAAACCGCCGGGCCTCCGACAAGCGATTCCTGCAGATCCTCCTGCCGCCGCGCTCCATCGAGCCGCTCGGCAAACGCCGCCACTGGCCGATTTTCGAAGCGGCCGTCAGCCATAACCTGCCGATCTCCATGCATGTGGGTGGCGTCGGCGGACATCAGGCGACCGGCGCCGGCTGGCCCTCCTATTATATCGAGGAGCACCACAGCCAGGTTCAGACCATGGAAGCGGTGATTGCCAGCCTGATCTTCGAGGGCGTCTTCGAGCAGTTCCCGCAGCTGAAACTCTCCTTCGTCGAAGGCGGCTTCTCCTGGGTACCGGCATACGGATGGCGCATGGACAAGGCCTGGGCCGCGATGCGCGACGAAGTTCCGCATGTGAAGCGCCAGCCGTCGGAATATCTCAGAGAGAACATCTGGTTCACCACCCAGCCGATGGAAGAGCCCAACCCGGCCAAGAACCTCGCCGACACGCTGCGCTGGATCGGCACCGACCGGCTGATGTTCTCGACCGACTACCCGCATTGGGATTTCGACGATCCCCGCTATGCCTTCAAGGTGCCGCTCACTGCGGACGAAAAGGCGGCGATCTTCGCCGGAAACGCTGTCAACTTTTATGGATTGAACTGAGCATGGCCCGTCACGTCGTCGCCAAGGTCGATGAACTCGATACTGGGAAGTCCAAGCTGGTGAAGGTCGCCGGCCGCGACATCGCCCTTTTCAACGTCAAGGGCGAATTCTTCGCCATCGCCAACCGCTGCCCGCATGAGGGCGCCGATCTTTGCCGCGGGCAGATGGTGGGCTTGGCCGAATCCGACGAGCCCGGCCAGTACCGCATGACGCGGCACGGCGAACTGGTTCGCTGCCCCTGGCATGGCTGGGAATTCGATATCCGCACCGGAAAGTCCTGGTGCGACCCGGCCCGTACCCGTGTCAAAAGTTTCGACGTCTCCGTTTCCAAGGGCGGAGCACTCACCGAAGGCCCTTACCAGGCCGAAACCTTTCCGGTCTCCATCGACGAGGATTATGTGGTCGTGGAGATCTGAAGACCTGAACCCCAAGCGAATACTCTAGGGAGGAGACATGTCGCTGATCAAGAAACTCACCGCATTGGCGCTCGGCGCGATGCTTGCCGGCCCGGCGCTGGCGCAGGATGCCGACTGGAACAAGGTGGTCGAAGCCGCCAAGAAGGAAGGCACCGTCGCCGTCTACAATTCGCAGCTCGGCGCGCCGAATTTCCTGGCTGTCATAGACTCGTTCCAGAAGAAATACGGCATCAAGGTCGAGTCTCTCGATCTGCGTGCCAGCGAACTGACCGAGCGCCTGCGCGCCGAACAGGCCGCCGGCCGTTTCATCGCCGATATCCAGATGCATTCGGCCAATTCCATCGAGACCGGCATCACGCAGGGCACCAATGTCGAGCCGCTCGGCAAGATCCCCAACGTCGCCAATATCCGCGAGGACATGCGCAAGGAAATCACCGACACGCATGTGCCGGGCTTCCTGCAGGCCTATGGCATTCTCGTCAACACCAGCCTCGTGAAACCGGAGGACGAGCCTAAGAGCTGGAAAGACCTCGCCGATCCGAAGTGGAAGGGCAAGCTGCTCTCCGACGACATGCGCCCGCTCGGCTCTGGCGGCACCATGTTCGTGGTCTTCAACAAGGCCTTCGGCCAGGCGTTCAACGAAAAGCTCGCCGAGAACAAACCGGTTTTCAGCCGCGATCTTCGCAACGATGCCAAGCGCGTCGCCCGCGGCGAATATCCGATCTACATGCCGCAGATGTTCGCCTTCGCGAATGACCTGAAAGGCCTGCCGATCAAGGTCGTCGTGCCGCCGGAAGGCGTGCCTTATGTCTCGATCCATTTCGCGATCATGAAGAACGCCCCGCATCCGAACGCCGCAAAGCTCTTCATCAACCATTTCCTCGACATGGAATCGCAGGTCACCTACGCCAAGGCCTGGATGCTGCCGGTCGCCAAGGGCGTCGAAGAGCAGCTCGATCCGGAATCGAAGCGGTTCGCCAGCGCCAAGCTGCTCGGTACGCGCGAGATGAACGAATATGGTCCGATGATGGACCTTGCCAAGAAAATCTATCCGTAAGGGTCAAACCCTTCGGCTCCCTCTGGCCCGGATAGACGAAAGCGCGGCGATCCCTCTCGCCGCGCTTTCTTATGCCTACCGACAGCAGATACGGCTCAGACTATTTCCAGTGCCAGCGCAATGCCCTGACCGCCGCCGATACAGAGCGTCACCACGCCCCGTTTCAGCCCGTCGCGCTGCATGGAATACAAGAGCCGCGTCGTCAGAATCGCACCGGTCGCGCCGATCGGATGACCGTGTGCCACGGCGCCACCCTCTACGTTGACGATATCCTCCGGCAGGCCAAGGTTTCTCAGGACGGCAAGCGGCACCGCCGCATAAGCCTCGTTGACCTCGATCCGCTCGATATCGCCGATCGTCCAGTTCGCCCGCTCCAGCGCCTGTTGAACGGCAGGCACTGGCGCCAGCGCAAACATGCCCGGCTCCATGGCGGCAACGCCGTATGAGACCAGCCGCGCGATCGGCTGCAAGCCCTTCTGTTCAGCAAAATCACGATTGGCGACGATCATTGCGGACGCGCCACTATTGAGGCCCGGCGCGTTGCCGGCCGTAATCGTCCCATCCGGACGAAACGCCGGTTTCAGCTTCCCGAGCCCTTCGACCGTCGTATCCGCGCGGGGCGTCTCATCCATATCGAACGACTTCACACCACCCTTGACCGGAATATCGATATCGACAATCTCGCCGGCAAAACGCCCCTCTGCCTGCGCGGCACTGAACCGTTGTTGCGAACGCGCCGCCCAGCGATCCTGATCTTCCCGACTGATCCGCTCAGAAGAGATCGCATCCTCCGTGTGCCAGCCGGAGTGCTTGTCGGAGAAGGCATCGTGCAATCCGTCCAGCAACATGCTGTCGTATATCTCCGCATGGCCCATGCGATAACCCCAGCGGCCATTGTTCATCAGGTAAGGAGCGCGATCCATATTCTCCATGCCGCCGGCAATCGCGGCTTTCGAATTGCCGAGCCAGATATCCTTGGCGGCACTGGCAATCGCCTCCGCCCCCGATCCGCAGACGCGGTTGACGGTGACGGCCGGAACCGAGACCGGCAATCCGCCATGGATCGCCGCCTGTCGCGCCGGGTTCATCCGGTTGCCGGCCTGGACGACATTGCCCATGGTGACGGATGCGATCTCGCCCTTGTCGAGCCCCGACCGCAACATTGTTCCGCGAATGGCGGCGGCCCCCAATTCGACCGCCGGAATGCCGGCCAGCGAACCGTTATATTTGCCGATCGCGGTACGGACCGGCGCAACGATGACCACGTCTGCCATGGAATTTCTCCTTCGTTTCAGCTCAAAACCACTACCCGCGCCTGCCGTGAATGCTTCAGTTGGCGCTCGCATCCCAGCGGCGCAGGATGACGCTGGCATTGACGCCCCCAAACCCGAAACCGTTGGACAGCGCATATTCGACCTGGGACTTGCGGGCCTGCGGGCCGATCAGATCCAGCCCTTCGGCTATCGAATCTGGGTCTTCCAAATTGAGGGTCGGCGGCAGAATACCGTCGCGAAGCGCAAGCGCCGTGATGATCGCCTCAAGCCCGCCTGCTGCGCCCAGAAGATGCCCGGTCGCCGACTTGGTCGAAGAAATCGCCGGCCCTTTGCCGGTGCCGAAGATCGCCTTGATCGCCGCAAGCTCGCCCGCATCGCCGACCGGCGTCGAGGTTGCGTGGGCGTTCAGGTAACCGATTGCTTCCGGCTCAAGTTCGGCCATCTGCAGCGCGCGGCGGATCGCCCTTTGCGCGCCGGCGCCGTCAGCGGGACCTGCCGTCAGGTGGTAGGCGTCGGCGGCAGTGCCATAACCGACCACTTCGACGAGCGGTGTCGCACCGCGAGCCAGCGCATGTTCCAGCGTCTCAATAACAACAATGCCGGCGCCCTCCCCCATGACGAAACCGTCGCGGCCGCTGTCGAAGGGTCGCGATGCCTTTTCCGGCGTATCGTTGAAGCCGCTCGAAAGCCCACGTGCTGCCGCAAACCCGCCAAGTGCCACGCGGTTGATGCAGGCTTCAGAGCCACCGCAGACGGCCACATCCACCTCGCCGGAACGGATCATCCGCACGCCGTCGCCAATCGCCTGAACGCTCGCCGCGCAGGCCGTGACCGGCGCGCCGATCGGTCCCTTGAAGCCGTAGCGGATCGAGACATGCCCGGCCGCGAGGTTGACGAGGAAGGCCGGCACCGTGAACGGCGAAAGCCGCCCGGCGCCGCGCGTGTCCACCGTCCGCACCGCCTCAGTGATCGTCTGGAAACCGCCGATACCGGAGGCGATCACGGTCGCGGTGCGCTCCTGCTTGTCCTCGTCGTCGGCAACCCAGCCGGACTGGTCCAGCGCCTGCCGTGTCGCTTCCAGCGCAAAGGCGATGAACCGGTCCATCTTCTTGCGGTCCTTTTGCGGCACCGCCTTGTCGATATCGAAACCCAGAGCGTCCTCCTCGACGGAAGGGACAACCCCACCGACCTTGGCGTCGATATCCGGCACCACTTCGTCACCAAGCCGGCGCAGGCCCGAGCGGCCCTCGATCAGCCGTTTCCACATCACCTCGGTTCCGCTGCCGAGTGGCGACACCACGCCCATTCCGGTGATGACAATTCGATCTCTCGCCTGGTTTGGCATGGGCATTCCTTTTAAATGATGATCATCATGTATTTCCCTTTAGATGATGATCGCCATATAAGTGTCAAGAGATGAGAAGGAGCAAAGCATGAGGGTGAGCCGCGAACAGGCCGGAGAAAACCGTTTTCGCGTCATTGCGATGGCGGGCGAACTTTTCCGTGAACGCGGCTTCGACGGCATCGGCATTGCCGACCTGATGAAGGCTGCGGGCCTCACCCATGGCGGCTTTTACGGGCAGTTCAAATCCAAGATGGATCTTGCGGCCGAAGCATCCCGGCAGGCGCTTGCCGCCAATGCCACGCTCTGGCGCGAGACGATCAACCGCACCCGGGACAGGGCGCTCAGCGCCATTACCGGCATGTATCTGGCCCGTCCGAACCTCATCATGCGCGCCAAGGGCTGCACCTTCGCGTCGCTAGGCGCCGACGCCGCCCGCCAGGATGACGAGATCAAGGCGGTCTTTGCCGAAGGCATCGAAACCCATCTGAAACTGCTTCAGGAAATCATCGAGGGTAATGGCGACGAGGACCGCCGGCGCAGAGCGATCGTGGTTCTGTCGCAAATGGTCGGCGCGATGACGCTTGCCCGCGCCGTTGGCGACACGCCATTCGCCGAGGAAATCCTCGCCGCAGTCCGCGACGAACATCAGACCCGCCATTAAGCCTTTCTATCGCAAAGGAAATGCAATTCTCCTGACCGGAGCAATGAGAATTTGTTCCCGAATGCGATGAAGTGAAATTTCCTGCCTGTGCGTCAGGCAATTTCGCTGGCAATATCCTGACCAATAAAAGCATCAGGAGAGACCCATGACGATCGCCCATCTATCCCGACGCACTCTTTTGCAGGCAGGCGCCGCCCTGGCCGCCTCGACCGCGCTCCCGACATTCGCTCATGCCCAGGCAGCGACTGCCGGTGGCCGCCTGATCGTCGCAGCCGATTCCGAACCGAAGAACCTTAACCCGGCGATCGTAGCGTCGAACGGTGTGTTCTTCATCGCCAGCAAAGTCGTGGAGACACTCGCAGAGGCCTCCTTCAGCGGCAAGGACGGCCTGAGCCCCCGCCTCGCCACGTCCTGGGAAGGTTCCGCGGACGGCAAGTCCGTTACCTTCAAGCTTCGCGAAGGCGTGAAATGGCATGACGGCAAGCCGTTCACCTCGGCCGACGTCGCGTTCTCCGCGCTCAAGATCTGGAAGCCGCTTCAAAATCTCGGCCGCCTCGTCTTCGCCAATCTCGAAGACGTCGAGACGCCCGACGATACCACCGCTATCTTCAAATTCTCCAAGCCGACACCGCTGCAGCTCATCCGCAATGCGTTGCCAGTGGTCAGCAGTGTTGTGCCGAAGCATGTCTACGAAGGCTCCGACATCAACGCCAGTCCGGCCAATGTGAAGCTCATCGGCACCGGCCCGTTCAAGTTCACCGAATACAAGCCGGGCGAATATTACCGCCTCACCAGGAATGCCGACTACTGGAACAAGGGCGAACCGAAGCTCGACGAAGTGATCTTCCGCGTCCTGCCCGATCGCGCCGGCGCCGGTGCGGCACTGGAGGCGGAGGAAATCCAGCTCGCAGCCTTCTCGGCCGTGCCGCTCACCGATCTTTCCCGCATTTCCAAGGTGCCGGGCATCAAGGTGATTTCCAAGGGCTACGAGGCGCTCACCTATCAGCTGGTCATCGAGATCAACCATCGCCGCAAGGAACTGGCTGACGTGAAGGTCCGCCAGGCCATCGCCCATGCCATCGACAAGAAATTCGTCGTCGATACGATCTTCCTCGGTTACGCCGCCGCCTCGACCGGTCCGGTGCCGAAAAACGCGCCGGAATTCTACGACCCAACCGTTCCGACCTATGCCTTCGACGTCGCCAAGGCCAATGCCCTTCTCGACGAGGCCGGTTACAAGAAGGGCGCCGACGGCAAGCGCTTCGCGCTGAAACTCCGTCCCGCGCCCTATTTCAACGAAACGAAGCAGTTTGGGGACTATCTGCGCCAGGCACTTTCCGCCGTCGGCATCGACGCTCAGCTCGTCAACGCGGATGCCGCCGCCCACCAGAAAGCGGTCTATACCGACCATGATTTCGACCTTGCCATCGGCCCGCCGGTCTTCCGTGGCGATCCGGCAATTTCGACGACCATCCTCGTCCAGTCCGGCATTCCGGACGGCGTGCCCTTCTCCAACCAGGGCGGATACGCCAGCAAGGAACTGGACGACGTCATCGCCAAGGCTGCCGTGACGGTCGATACGGCTGCCCGCACCGACCTCTACAAGCAGTTCCAGAAGCTTGTCGCGACCGACCTTCCACTGATCAACGTTGCGGAATGGGGATTTATCTCCGTCGCACGCGATACCGTAGTCAACGTCTCCAACAATCCGCGCTGGGCGGTTTCGAACTGGTCGGATACCACGCTGAAATCATGATAGGCTGACGGTTCAGAATCCGAATCTCGAGGCCTTCCGTAGCGTGAACCGTGCCCTTCGAATGATCAGGCGACGCGCGATCAGCAGCATTCCCGTGCTGCTGATCGTCATCATCTTGACCTTTCTTCTGCTTGAATCCGCCTCTGGCGACGCGGTCGATGCCTATCTGCTGTCGATCGGTGGCGGCGATGCGATCGTGGCGAAGTCTCTGCGTCAATCCTACGGCCTCGACCAGTCCATGCTGGCCCGTCTCTGGCTCTATTTCACGTCGCTGGCAAAGCTCGATCTGGGCTGGTCCGTCGCATTCGGCCGCCCTGTTCTCGATCTCATCCTCGAACGATTGCCCAACACGCTCCTTCTGATGGGCAGCGCCACGGCATTGTCCTTCGGCCTCGGTTCCGCGCTCGGCATCGTCGCCGGCGCAAAGCCGGAAAGCATAAGGGACAGAACGCTCTCCGCCGTTTCCCTGATTCTCTACGCGATCCCGAGCTTCTGGCTCGGCCTCGTTCTGTCCATCGTCTTTGCCGTACAGCTGCGCTGGCTGCCGACCTCCGGCATCGAAACGATCGCCTCCGGCAAGGTCGGCCTTGCCCGGGCCGCCGACATTGCCCGTCACCTCGTCCTGCCGGTAGGTACACTTGCCCTTATCTACATGGCATTATTCATCCGTGTAATGCGTGCCGGCATGGCGGAGGCCTGGCAACTCGATTTCGTTCTCTTCGCCCGTTCCAAGGGGCTTTCCCGAACACGGATCGTGCTTCGCCACGTGGCGCGCAACGCGCTTCTACCGCTCGTCACTATGCTCGGCCTGCAATCTGCCGCCATGATCGGCGGCAGTGTCGTGATCGAAAGCATCTTCGCCATTCCGGGTTTCGGCCGATTGGCGCAGGAAGCGGTGAGCGGCCGCGATGCACCGCTCCTGATGGGCATCATCGTCGTCAGCGCCGTGCTGGTGATCTGCGTCAACCTGGTCGTGGACCTTGTCTATACCGCGCTCGACCCGCGCGTCGGCGCGTCGGAGAACCGCGCATGAGGTGGCTTCGCAATGTCGCCGGAACTCCCGAAGGCGCGATAGGCCTCGGTATTCTGCTGCTTCTGGGCCTGATCGCGCTTTTCGCGCCGATCCTGTCGCCGGGCGATCCGTTACGCATTGCCGGCCAACCGCTGCTCGCGCCGTTTACCGATCCAAGCTTCCCGCTCGGCACCGATCGTCTCGGCCGTGACGTATTGGCCGGCATCCTTCACGGAACGCGAACGTCGCTTGCAGTCGGCATTGCTGCGGCACTTGCCGCAATCGCTATCGGCCTCTGCATCGGCCTGACGGCGGGCCTGGCGGGTGGGCTCGTCGATGAGGCCCTGATGCGCGTCGTCGATGCGTTCCAGATCGTCCCGAGCTTCCTGCTGGCGCTCGCCTTCGTCAGCGTCATCGGCGCATCGGTGCCGGTCGTGGTCGTGGCCATTGCGCTGGGCGCCTGGGCCGATCCCGCGCGGCTGACACGGGCACAGGTCTTGTCGATCCGCGAACGAGATTACGTCGCCTCCGCCCGCGTGATCGGCATGCATCCCGCCGAGATCGCCTTCCGGCAGATCCTGCCGAATGCCTTGCCGCCGGTGCTGGCACTCTCGGCGATCATCGTCGCCGCCGCTATCCTCACCGAAGCGGCCCTCTCATTCCTCGGACTCGGCGACCCGAACGTCGTCACCTGGGGCTCGATGATTGCGGAAGGCCGCAATATCCTGCGTTCCTCGCCGTCGCTTTCCATCTTTCCGGGCATCGCACTCGTCATCACCGTGATCGGCGTCTACCTCTTCAGCGAGGGACTGAACAAGGTGCTCGCCGGACGCAGGGGGCGCGTATGAGCATGCTTTGCGAAATCCGCGATCTTGCGGTCACCTATCGAAGCCAGAAGGTTCCGGCGCTAACGGATGTGAACCTTGGCATCGAAGCGGGAAAGAGGCTGGCGATCATCGGTGAAAGCGGTTCGGGCAAAAGCACGCTCGCTCGTACGCTGGCGGGCCTTCTGCCGGCCGGAGCGAAAATCTCCGGCAATATTGAGTGGCAGAGCGGAAAATCACCCGTTGCCGGCCGTGATCTCGGCTTCGTTTTCCAGGACCCGACCTCCAGCCTCAACCCGGTGCTGACGATCGGCGAACAGGTGGCGGAGAGCGCACGGCGCCATCTCGGCCTTTCGTGGAAGGATGCGCAGATCCGCGCCTTGGAAATGCTGGAGCGCGTGCGCATTCCGCAACCGGAAAATGCATCCAGGGCATTCCCCCATCAGCTTTCCGGTGGCCAGCGGCAGCGCGTGGCGATCGCCGCTGCGCTGGCAGCGAGACCAAAAATTCTGATCGCCGACGAAGCGACCAGTGCTCTCGACATGGTCGTACAGGCAGAGATCGTCTCGCTCCTCGACGAACTGGTGCGCGAAGCCGGCATGACGCTGATCTTCATCACGCACGATATCGCGCTCGCATCTGGTTTTACGGATCACATCGCCATATTCAAGGACGGCAGCCTGATCGAATCCGGACCGACAATCGCGATTCTTTCATCCCCTCACGCGACCTATACGAAAACACTCCTCGCCAGCCATCGCGATCTCTCGACTCCACCGCTGATCGCGGAGGCAGTCATATGACCCTGTTGGAAATCGAAAGACTATCGAAACGGTTTTCATCCGGCAGCCGCGATGTGGCCGCATTGAACGACGTCTCGCTGTCGCTCGCTCCCGCCGAAACGCTTGGCCTCGTCGGTGCGTCGGGAAGCGGCAAATCGACCCTCGCCCGTATCCTGATGCGCCTGATCCCGGCAGATGGCGGCGCGATCCGCTTCGAGGGCGAAGACTGGCTTTCGTTGTCGGGCGCCGACCTGCGCCGTCGCCGGGCGCGTATCCAGATGGTCTTTCAGGATGTTTTGGGCGCTTTTAATCCGCGTGCCACCGTCGGCTCGGTGCTCGACGATCCGCTACGCATCCATAACATCGTTCCCAAAGCAGATCGGCGACGGGAAATTGCAGCCCTGCTGGATCGTGTCGGCCTGCCGGCGGATTATGCCGACCGTTCCATACGCGATGTCTCCGGCGGCCAGCGGCAAAGGATCGCCATTGCACGGGCGATCGCGACGCAACCCTCACTGATCGTCCTTGACGAGGCGGTATCCGCCCTCGACGTTTCGATCCGCGGCAAGATCCTTGAACTATTGGTGGAGTTGCAGCGGGAACGCGGCATCGCCTATCTATTCGTATCGCACGATCTTTCCGTGCTGCGCGCCGTCTCGCACCGGATCGCGGTCATGGATGCCGGCCGACTGGTGGAAACGGGAGCCGCCGGCCGGGTGATCGAAAATCCGCATTCCGCAGCCGCACACGCGCTGATCGCCGCCGTGCCGCGCCTCGTGACTGGAATACCGCAAGGACCTTCGCATGACCTCTGACTTCTGGCATCCACTGCACGATACGCCTGCCTTTCCCTCCGCGCGTTACGCTGCGGTTGCCGACCGGCTCGGCAAGGTCCTGAAGACGAAGAACGACATTCTGCTGATCCAGGCGGAAGCAGTCGTCGCGCTTGAGGCTGTCGCCGTAAGCCTTACCCGACCGGATTTGAAAACCGTCAATATTGCCACCAGCATGTATGGCGGCTGGTTTGGCCAATGGATGCGCCGAGGGGGCGCCGACGTCATCGAACTGAAAGCCGAGCCCGCCCGCCCGATCGATACGGCAGCGGTCGAAGCGATATTGAATTCCAATCCGGATACCAAGGTCCTGGCATTCGTCCACGCGGAATCGGCGAGCGGCATCCGCAATCCGCTGGAGGAAATCGTTGCACTCGCTCGCGCCCGCGGCATCGTCACGGTCGTCGATGCGGTCGCTTCGGTCGGTGGCCACGCGCTTGATGTCGATCAGCTCGGCATCGACATCGCGGTGATCGGTCCGCAAAAGGCACTCGCCGGTCCGGCTGGCCTTTCAGCGATCTCGATCAGCCCGGCCGCCTGGAAACTGATTTCTGAAGCAAACGGCCCAAGGGATTCAGTTCTTTCGCTTCTCGACCAGAAGGCGTGGCTCGAGTCAGGCCGCGGCATGCTTCCCGGAACGACCGCGCCGCTGGAATTCTTCGCGCTCGAAGCGGCGCTCGACCGTGCCGAAGCGGAAGGCATCGATCAGGTCGTCGCGCGGCATGTGCGAGCCGCGAGAGCGACCCGGGCAGCTCTTGCCGCCATGCGCGCCGAACTCTGGGTGGAACTGACCAAGGGCTCCAATCTCGTCACGACAGTTAAACTGCCGCAGGGCATCGACCCCGACGCGCTGCTTTCCGTTGCGCCACGCGTCATGGAGCTTTCGGCCGGCGTCGGGCCGGGCGCGGAACGGTTGATCCGGCTGAACCATACCGGCCGGCGCGCGCGCTTCGACAGCGTTCTCGGCAATGTCACGGCCTTCGGCATGGGCTTGCGGCGACTGGGCTTCAAGGCGGACATCTCGGCCGCGGTCGATGCGATTGCGCTGCATTACGGGGATTAGAAAATCGCATCGTAACCTGCGCATCCTCGACACAAGGCCGAGGATGACGATACGGCTAGGTTGTCACGAGAAGCGTTCGACCAACCACTGGCGAGAAATCATCTCGTCTTCATGACCAATGCCGTGGTTGGCATCGAGCTTTTGCGCGGCCACGTCCGCGCCCGCATCCCGTAACCGGCCTTCGATTTCCGCCGCCAGATGACCGTAGAAATCATCCTTCGCGCTGAGCGAGAGAACCTGCGTTCCGGAAAGATCGGCAACAGGCTTCTCCTCCAGGCAATTCATCGAGCGTAAAAGCACCGCCTTGCGGATCACCCCCGGATGAAGCTGCATGACTGCGCCGATCATGTTGCCGCCGTTCGACCAGCCGACAAAGCCGGTCCGCGCCGGATCGATACCATAGGCCGGTACCAGTTCTTCCACGAAAGCGGCGAACGCCTCCGCCTCCGAAACGATCTCCTTCTGATCGAAGGTCGTCCGGCTGAAGCGGCGGAAATAGCGCGGATGCCCTTCGTCGTTGGAGCGCCCGCGCACGCCGATGAGCATGGCATTCGGCATGGTGTTGCGGCCGAAAGGCAGCATCGTTATTTCATTGCCACCGGTGCCGTGTAAAAGGACCAGCGTCGAACCGTCCCATTCCTCCGGCATATGGATGCGATGCACGAAAGGCAGATCGCGATAGATCACGCGCTCTTCGCCCGGCAGGCCGAACTGCGGCAGCATGACCCGCAATATGTCTGGATCCTGCTTGAAATGTTTTGGAATGAAGAGCTGCGTCCCGAGCGTATCCTGCGTCTCGTCCGTCGCAAATCCCGGCCCGTCGCTCGCAAGTTCGATCAGTGTCCCGCCCGGTTCGCGCACATAGAGCGAATAGAAATATTCTCGATCATGCATATTCATCTCGCCCGCATTTTCGGCAGCCAGACCCGCATGCACCTCTTCCACCTTTGCCCGATCGGGCGCACGGAGCGCGATATGATCGATCGTCCCGGTACCGGGCGCCGCCGTCCAGAAACCGCCCGCATCACGCACATCGACGACATCCATCGCATCGGACACCAGCCGCTGGATGGTCCCTTCCTTGGCGCCGAGCCGCAGGCCCATATGCCGGGTCAGAAATTCAGCCGTCTCATCCGGCTTTTCGGAAAGAATAGTCGCGCCGCGCAGCCTGCGGATCGCATCCGGTTCGGCAATGCCGCCACCCTCCCACCAGACCCACGGAGCGATCTCCCCGACACCGACAAGCTTGATGATGATTCCATCCGGATCGGTCAGGCGCAGGACGGGCTCGCCGAATTCCTGCGCCGGCCCGGAAAGCTTGATGTTGTGCTGGAGGGCCCGCGTCAGCCAGAAGCCGATAGCCTCCGGTGAAATAGCAAAACTGATTTCGCTTGGCGCGCCATGCCCGACGCGCCCGAACGACCCGTCTTCCCAGGCAAGGAACGTCACCAGCGAACCGGGTGATGCAGCGCCATCGCCATAGAACAGATGAAGCTGCTGCGCATCTTCGAAACCCGCTGTACGCTTGACAAGCCGCAAGCCCAGGAAACCGACGTAGAAATCCACATTTGCCTGGATTTTACGGGTAATGGCGGTGATGTGGTGGAGGCCGCTTGTCATGAAACTCGCCTGGCTGAACAATCCGATGCGTTTCCTTTGGAAGAAAACCGGCCGGCGCGCAACCGCCGCCGTCATCCAATGAAATTTGCTTTTATCAAATCTGTTGACCGACTCGATCACTTATGTTCGCTAGACATGACCATTCATTCACCTCAGAATGGCCGTCTTCCCGGATTTTTATCCGGTTCATTGATTCATTTTTGGAATAAGACCGTGAGCAGCGATGCAACAGATCGCGTCGCGAAGCCGTTGGCTTCGCTGGCGCTGGTGAATGCAGCGGGTTGGGGCAAGGGCTTCTCGATCCTCACCCGCATTACCGTCATGGCGTTTCGCCATCCCTGGCAATCGAGCTTCGCCATCGGCGCGACACTCGTGGCATCCACCTTCCAGCTGATGATCCCGCGGCTTCTCGGCCAAGCGGTCGATCACACGCAGGTGGCGCTGACCGGCGGCAATGCCGGCCAGATGGCCCAGGACGCGCTGCTCACCACAGCGCTCCTGCTGCTCGGCGCCAGCGTGCTGCGCGGTATCTTCACGCTGATCCAGAACTATTACAGCGAAGCGGTCGGCCACCATATGGGCTACCGGCTGCGGCTGGCCTGTTACGAGAAGATCCAGCGGCTTTCCTTCAGCTTCCACGACAGCATGCATTCGGGCGACCTGATCACCGTTGGCCTGCTCGATCTGGAAGGCGTGCGCATGTATTTCTCGACCGCCCTAGTCCGCATGGTGCTCCT
Organism: Neorhizobium populisoli; assembly: GCF_019430945.1. GTDB lineage: Bacteria > Pseudomonadota > Alphaproteobacteria > Rhizobiales > Rhizobiaceae > Neorhizobium > Neorhizobium populisoli. Next base: position 238,709 of record NZ_JAHYCB010000005.1, read on the forward strand.
CACCATGTTGATCGGCATCGGCGCCTACATGCTTATTTCGACGGACGTGGTTCTTGGGCTGTTGGCACTCAGCTTTGTGCCCTTCGTCGGCTGGCGCTCGTCGGTCACCCAGTTGCGCCTGCGCGCGACCTGGCTCGATCTGCAGGAGCGCCTTTCGGTCCTCACCCGCGTGATGGAAGAAAATCTCGGCGGCATCCGCGTCGTCCGCGCTTTCGCAGCGCAGGAACACGAGATGGACAAGTTCGAAGTCGCCTCACAGAGCGCGGTCACGCTCGCCCATCAGCGCGTCGGCATCCGCGTCGCCAATACCAGCGCCATGACCCTCTCGTTCTTCGCAGCCATGGGCCTCGTGCTTTGGGTTGGCGGCACCAAGGTCATGGCAGGCCAGATGACGGTCGGCACGCTGACCTCCTTCCTCACCTTCATGACCATCCTGCAAATGCCGGTTCGCCAACTCGGCTTGATGGTCAACGCCTTTGCCCGCGCCTCGACTTGCGGCGCCCGCCTGTTCGAACTGCTCGATCTCGACATCGCCATCAAGGACGGAAAGAACGCCAGCGAACTGAAGGTCACCGACGGCACGCTGCGCTTCGAAAACGTCAACTTCGCCTATCCGAGCGCCGCCAAGAACCAAGTGCTCACCGGCGTCACCTTCGAGGCCAAGCGCGGCGAGACGATCGGCATCGTCGGTCCTCCGGGCAGCGGCAAGTCCACCCTCGCCCACCTGATCCCTCGCTTCTACGACGTCAGTGGCGGCAGGATCACCATCGATGGGCAAGACATCCGCACGGCGACGCTGCAGTCGCTGCGCCGATCGGTCGGCGTCGTGCAGCAGGATTCGTTCCTGTTCACCACGACGATCGAGAACAACATTGCCTATGGTGACCCATGGGCGAAGGAAGCCCGTATCGAGCGCGCCAGCGAAAGCGCCCAGCTGCACAATTACGTACTCGGCCTGCCGACCGGTTACGAGACTGTGGTCGGCGAACGCGGCGTGTCTCTCTCCGGCGGTCAGCGCCAGCGCCTGTCGATCGCCCGCGCCCTGATGTTGCGTCCCGCCGTCATGGTCTTCGACGATTCCACGGCCGCGATCGACGCCGGCACCGAACAGCGCATCCGTTCCGCCATGCGCAAATACGCGGCAGAGCGCGTGACGCTGATCGTCGCGCATCGGCTGAGTTCGCTGATGCATGCCGACCGCATCCTCTTCATGGAGGACGGCCGCATCGTCGAAAGCGGTACCCACGAGGAGCTTCTGGCACTCGGCGGACGATACAAGGCACTTTACGATCTGCAGGTTCGTCCCGGCGACGACATATTGAGCGCCTGAGGAGGACGACATGGCAGAAGAACTGGAAACCGAACGCGCCGACGTCCGCGAAGACGGCCGCCGGCCGCCCCGTGCCGTGGTCGGCTCGCACCGCATCGAAGAGGAAATCTTCGGCAAGGTGTTCGACAGCAATATCATCAAGCGCATCTGGACCTTCGTCGAGCCTTATCGCACGAAGATCTATTGGGCGGTGGCTGCCGTCCTGAGCTTCACGGCGATGCAGCTCCTCATTCCCCTGATCATCCGATATGCGATCGACCACGGCATGCAGCAGGGCAGCGCCGACTGGCACGTACTCACTTGGTCGATCGTCGTTTTCCTCGTGGCAATCATCATCAATTTCGGGGCGAGCTACCTGCAGGAAATGCTGGTCGGCGGCGTCGCTGAAGACGTGCTTTTCGACATCCGCAAGGCGATGTTCAGCCATCTGCAGCGGGTTTCACTTTCCTGGATGGACAAGACGGAAGTCGGCCGGCTGATGTCGCGCCTGCAGGGCGACGTCAACTCCATGCAAGAATTCCTCGAAACCTCCGTGCTTTCGGTCGGCGATATAGCGCTGCTGTTCGGCATCGTCTTCGTAATGCTCTATCTGGACTTCAAGCTCGGACTGCTGACGCTCTGCGCCCTGCCGGTCCTGTTCGTCGTCCGCCTTTTCTGGCTGCCGCGCGCCAGAAAATCGTTCATGGCGGCGCATGAGACCAACTCGATCGCCAATGGCGCCTTGGCCGAAGCCATTCACGGCGTGCGCGCTGTCCAGAGCATGGACCGTGAGCGCGTCAACTTCATGCTTTACGACGACAAGGCGCATGCCAACCTCCGGACCCATCTGACGGCGGCAAAATACGCGCAGGTCATGGTACCGATCGTAGACTCTCTGACCGGTCTCGCGATGGCGCTCGTCATCGTCGTCGGCGGTTCGCGCGTGCTGAACCAGGCGCTCGACGTCGGCGTCATGGTCGCATTCCTCTTCTACATCCAGCGCTTCTTCGACCCGATCCGTTCGCTCACCCTGCAATATTCCGTCATGCAGCGCGCCATGGCATCCGGCCAGCGCCTGACCGAAGTGCTCGACGTGCCGGTAGACATTCAGGATGCGCCGAACGCCAAGGTACTTTCGCCGGATATGGACGGCTCGGTCGAGTTCAAGGACGTGGTCTTCGGCTACAATCCGAAACATCCGGTGTTGAAACATGTCAGCTTCAAGGTGAACCCGGGTGAGACGGTCGCGCTGGTCGGCCCCACCGGCTCCGGCAAGTCGAGCTGCATGTCGCTGATCCATCGCTTCTACGAAGTACAGGGCGGCCAGGTTCTGGTCGGCGGCCACGACGTGCGGGACCTGACCCAGGATTCGCTTGGCCGGCAGATCGCCATGGTTCTGCAGGAGCCCTTCCTGTTCACCGGCACGGTGTTCGACAATATCCGCTATCACAAGACCGATGCGACACGTGAAGAGGTGATCGAGGCGGCCAAGACCGTCGGCGCCCACGACTTCATCATGCGCATGCCCGGCGGCTATGACGGCATTCTCGGCCAGCGCGGCGGCAACCTGTCGCTCGGCCAGCGCCAGCTGATCAGCTTCGCCCGCGCGCTCGTCGCTGACGCCAAAATCCTCGTGCTCGACGAGGCGACAGCCAATATCGACAGCTATACGGAAATGCTGATCCAGAAGGCGCTGGTCAAGCTGCTCGAAGGCCGCACCGGCCTCGTCATCGCTCACCGTCTGGCGACCATCCGCGAGGCCGACCGCATCATCGTGCTGCAGAACGGCGAGCTGATCGAAAGCGGCAACCACACGGAACTGATGCGCAACAGGAAGCTCTACTCGAAGCTCTATAACCTCAACTATGCGTCGTTCGACGACATTCCCGAGGATGTGCTGGACGAGGCGGTGACGACCGGGCAGGCGACTTGAGGATTTAGCGGGCAAACACATAGCTCTGCCCCTCATCCGCCTGCCGGCACCTTCTCCCCGTTTTGACGGGGAGAAGGAAGTATGCCGCACCGGCTTTAAGCTATCTCGACCCAGCTTGGGGCACGTCCCCTCTTCCCGCATGCGGGGAGAGGGTTAGGGTGAGGGGCAAACTCAGGTGCCATCCGCCTCATCGGCGGATGCTCGGTTACTTCGCTTCCAGCTCGATCATCAAATTGGCAAGCAACGCAGTCCGCGGCGCAACGCTGCTGACAAAAATATGCTCGTTGAACGTATGCGGACCGGCGCCATCCGCGCCGAGACCATCGAGCGTCGGTACACCGAGCGCGGCGGTAAAATTGCCGTCCGAACCGCCACCCGTCGCCATGCCTTCCAGCACGATGCCGAGATTGCCGGCGATGCCTGCCGCCACGTCGAACAGGCGCCTGCCCTCGTCCGACTGAGCGAAGGGCGGCCGGTTCATCCGGCCGTCGATCTCGAACGTGATATCCGGATCGATCGGCAGCATCGCCTCAATCTTACCGGTAATTTCTTGGGCAACTGCATCGTTCGGCACCCGCACATCGACCTGCAGCTTGCATTCCGCCGGAACCGTATTGCGACCCGTGCCGCCCTGGATCGTACCGACAGTCACGGTGACGCCACGCTCCGTATCGTTGAGCGCCTCAAGCTCCAGCACCAGTCGGGCCGCCGCGCGGATCGCACTGCGACCATCCTGCGGCCTTGCACCCGCATGTGCCGCACGACCACGCACCACCACGTCATACATCGCAACGCCCTTGCGGGCGACGACCACCTTGCCGCCGTCGCGGGCCGGCTCGACCACCAGCGTGTAACCGGCCTTGCGGGCGGCATCTTCCATGAATGCACGCGAGGAAAGGCTGCCCATCTCCTCATCCGGTACGAAGATCAGGTCGATCGGCATCTTGCTGCCATGCTTCAACGCAATTTTCATTGCTTCCAGCGCCATCAGCGCGCCGGATTTCATGTCGTAGATGCCGGGGCCAAAAAGCTTGTCGCCTTCGAGCCGCATCTTCAGCTGGTCGTTAATAACGCCGACCGCATGAACTGTATCGAGATGCGCGAGAATGAGCACCGTCTTCTCGTTGCTGCCGGCCGGACGCGGCGAGCGCACTGCGAGGATATCGCCGAAGCCGAGCGTACCGGGAAGCCGTTCCGTTTCCAGCTCCGCCGCCTTGGCGATGCCTTCGACACGATCAACCAACCGGTTGACGGCTTCGGCATTCAGCGTCGGCGTCTCCACCTCCACCCACTGTTTCAGCTCTTCGATCAAAGCCTTGTCGTCAATGTCTTGTGCGGAAATGGCAAGCGTCATGGAAATACCTTGAATGCTTCGAAGGGACGGAATGGTTAGGTCCGCCACTATAATGAGCCGGGTACGGATCGCCAGACCTAATGCCGGGAAAATCACTCCGCCCTTCGATAAGGCAATCTCTTGAGAGGAGATCTCAGAACGATTTCAGGAAGAAATCCACACCGGCCTGCGCACATTGCGTGTCCTGCGCCGGCGTGCCGGAGCTGAGTCCAATACCGCCGACCACGTCGCCGTCGACGATGACCGGCAAACCGCCGGCAACCACGAGCAGGCGCCCACCGATCGCCGAATTGATGCCATAGGCCGGGCTGCCGGGCTGGCTGGCGGTGCCATAGCTCTCCGTCGTGCGCTTGGCGCCGGCTGCGGTATAGGCCTTGTCCTGCGCGATGATCGTGCTGGTGATCTTGCCGCCGTCCATGCGCTCGAAAGCGATCAGCTGGCCGGATTCGTCCGTGATGGCGATGCACATCGGCACACCGATCTCTTCCGCCTTGGCACGCGCACCGGCGATCAGCACGCGCGCATCTTCGAGGCTCAAACGCTTAATGGTCAGCATGAAATTCTCCTCCGCAATAAGAATAGGCTATCCAGCCTATGCCAGAAAACCGCGGAGGCGGGTATCGTCTGAAATGCCAATGGACTATTTCCATTCCGGCATGAATGAGGCTCAGCGAGGCGCGTTGTCCGGATGCGCCACAGCAAAGGGCTTCAGGTCGAGGCAGCGCTCGGCGATCTCGACAAGCTTCGGGCAGGCGCTCAAATCCGCTCCCCAGCGCCGTGCATTGTAGACCTGTGGCACAAGGCAGATATCCGCCATGGTCGGCCGGTCACCGTGGCAGAACTGGCCGGTGGAGGACGATTTCAGCAGCTCTTCGAAAGCGACCAACCCCCGTCCGATGAATTTCTGCATCCAGGCGACACGCGCCTCCTCTCCTCCGCCGGTGATCTCCATGACATGCTCGCCGATACTCGAATTGCAGACTGGATGGATCTCCATCGCAATGGCATAGGAAAGCGCCCTCACCCGTTGCCGTCCGACGGAATCGCCCGGCAGGAAGGCGCCGCCGCGCGTTTCATCGAGATATTCGACGATCGCCAGCGACTGGGTGAATGTGTGCCCGTCGATCTCAAGAACCGGCAGCAGCCCCTGCGGGTTGCGGGCCAGATGTTCCTTGGATCGATGATCGTCGGTGAGCATGTTGACCGGAACGGTACGAAACGTTTCCGCCAGCATGTTGAGGGCGATCCTCAGGCGATAACTCGCCGAGGACCGCCAGTAATCGTAAAGAACCGTCTCGTTCATCAAGCCTTCTCGTATTTCGTCACGGTCTGCTCGATGGCGCCGAAGATCGAATGGCCTTTGGCATCCTTCATCTCGATCCGCACCACGTCGCCGAAATGCAGGAAGGGCGTCTTAGGCACGCCGAGATTGATCGTCTCGATCGTGCGGATTTCCGCGATGCAGGAATAACCAGCGCCGCCATCCGCGACCGGCTTGCCGGGTCCACCGTCGAGCTTGTTGGAGACGGTACCCGAACCGATGATCGTGCCGGCAATCAGCGGGCGCGTCTTCGCCGCATGGGCGATCAGTTGCGGGAAATCGAACGTCATGTCGACCCCGGCATTGGCGCGGCCGAACGGCTTGCCGTTCAGATCGACCTTGAGCGGCAAAGTGAGCTTGCCGCCATCCCAGGCATCACCCAACTCATCCGGTGTCACAGCGACCGGAGAGAAGGTCGAAGACGGCTTCGACTGGAAGAAGCCGAACCCCTTGCCGAGTTCCGCCGGGATCAGGCTGCGCAGCGAAACGTCATTGACCAGCATGACGAGACGAATGGCATCGCGTGCGTCTTCGACCGAAGCGCCCATCGGCACGTCATCGACGATGACGGCGATCTCGCCTTCCATGTCGCAACCCCAGGCTTCGTCGGCGAGCATGATCGGATCGCGCGGGCCGAGAAAGGCGTCGGAACCGCCCTGGTACATCAGCGGATCGGTCCAGAAACTATCCGGCATGTCGGCATTGCGTGCCCGACGCACGAGTTCGACGTGATTGAGGTAAGCGGAACCATCCGCCCACTGGAAGGCACGCGGCAGCGGCGACGATGCATCATGTTCGTGAAAACGATGCGTCGGCTGCGCACCGGTCTCGATCCCCTCCGCAACGCGGGCAAGTCTAGGACCGACATGCGCCCAGTCGTCCAGTGCCGCCTGCAGCGAGCGGGCGATATGTCCGACCTCCGAGCAGGTGGTCAGGTCTTTCGACACCACGACCAGACGGCCGTCGCGCGTGGAATCCTTCAGCGTCGCAAGCTTCATGTATCTCCCCTTTGTCTGCCCCTCTCTCCAAGGCAGTATTTTAGAATGTGTGGCGTACGCCCGATAAGGCAACGCCACATGCATCATTGCACCGAATGTCGGCGAAGTCTCTCACTTGATACCCGGCGTTCCGTCGAATTTACGCTCAAGCCCTGTCCAGCAATCGATGTAATTGTCCTGCAGCGTTTCGAGCTCGGCCGCGAACTTCGTAAGCTGTTGCGGAAAGCGCGTCTCGAACATGAAGGCCATGGTGTTCTCAAGCTTGACCGGCTTGAGTTCGCCGTTCGACGCCTTTTCGAAACCGGTGAAATCCGGCCCGTGCGGCAGCATCATGTTGTGCAGGCTCATGCCACCCGGCACAAAACCCTCTTCCTTGGCATCGTATTTGCCGCAGATCAGGCCCATGAACTCGCTCATGATGTTGCGGTGATACCAGGGCGGCCGGAACGTGTGTTCGGCCACCAGCCAGCGCGGCGGGAAGATGACGAAATCGACATTCGCCGTGCCCTCCTCACCCGAGGGAGCGGTCAACACCGTGAAGATAGACGGGTCAGGATGGTCGAAGAGAATGGCGCCGACCGGCGAGAAGGTGCGCAGGTCGTATTTGTAGGGCGCGTAATTGCCGTGCCACGCGACCACATCGAGCGGCGAATGGCCGATCTCGGTGACGTGGAAGCTGCCGCACCATTTCACCTGCACCCGGCAAGGGGTTTCCTTGTCCTCGTAAGCTGCGACCGGCGTTTTGAAATCACGCGGATTGGCAAGGCAGTTGGCGCCGATCGGACCGCGATCCGGCATGGTAAACTTGGCGCCGTAGTTCTCGCAGATATAACCGCGCCAGACCTTTTCCTCTCCGAGACGGGTAACCTTGAACATCATGCCGCGTGGAATGATGCAGATTTCCGACGGCTCCAGATCCATCTTGCCGAGCTCGGTAAAGACACGGATCGAGCCAGCCTCCGGCACGATCATCAGCTCGCCATCGGCATTGAAGAAATAGTCGTCCACCATGTCGGCATTGAACGCATAGACATGCGCCGACATGCCAGTTTGCGTCATCGCATCGCCCGCCGTCGTCATGGTGCGAATGCCCTGCAGGAAATTCGTTTCCTCGGTCGGTGCTGGCAGCGGGCTCCAGCGCAGCTGGCCCAAAGCCAGCGAATGTTCTGCGGCATGCGGCGCTGTCTTCCACAGCGGATAGTCGATCTTGGTGAAGCGGCCGGAATGCCGAACGCTCGGCCGGATGCGGTAAAGCCAGGAGCGCTCGTTGGTGCCGCGTGGCGCGGTGAAAGGCGAGCCGGAGAGCTGTTCGGCATAAAGCCCGTAATTCAATTTCTGCGGGCTGTTCTGTCCCTGTGGCAATGCGCCGGGAAGACTTTCCGCCTCGAAATCATTACCGAATCCCGGCATATAGGCGAGAGCAGCCTTATCGACGGCAAGTTGTGCGGCCTTCGGGTCGATCTTGTCCAGCATGGTATATTCCTCCCATGTCAAAGATATGGTTGCAAATGTAACCATCAATTTTGTAACCATCAACGATAAGACCATGGACAATTTCGAACTCGAACAATTTCTCCCTTATCGGCTGAACCGCGCCGCCGAATTCGTCGGCCTGCGCTTTGCCGCCCATTACAAGGCCAGATACGGCATGACCCGGCCGGAATGGCGCACGCTCGCCGCACTCGGCAGTTCCGGCCGTATGACGGCGAAGGCGATCGGCGTGCATTCCTCGATGCACAAGACCAAGGTGAGCCGCGCGGTGGCGGCACTGGAACAGCGCCGCTGGCTGAAGCGGACGGAGGATGAGGCAGACCGCCGGCTCGAAAATCTCGAACTGACGGCGGCCGGTCAGCAGGCCTACAGGGAGCTCATCGAGCTCGCCCGCCAATACCAGGCCGAGCTGGACGCGGAGATCGGCGAAACCGGCGTTCAAGCGCTTGCGGAAGGTCTGGCGAAAGTCGAGACGGTCATCCGCAAGAGCGCCAGGGGCAAAAAGCTGCCCGAGCCCGACGACCTCTGATCAAGGCTTGGCGTGGTTCCGAACCGGCAATCCGCCAAAATCCTTCAGCACATTGAGTACGATGGACGTCTTGACGTGCTGCACGCTCTCATGCGGCAAAAGCACGTCGTTGACGAAGTGGGAAAGACCCGCGAGATCGCGGGTCACCACTTTCAAATGATAGTCCATCTCGCCGGTCAGCGAAAAGCATTCGAGCACATCCGGCAGGTCTTCGACCAGTTTCTGGAAACGCTTTGCGTTATCGCGGTTATGAGTGGCAAGCGTCACCGCGATGACCACCAGAAGGTCGAGCCCAAGCTTCTGCCGGTCGAGATGCGCCCGGTAGGTCTGGATATAACCCTCGCCCTCCAGCCGCGCCCGCCGCCGCGAACATTGAGACGGTGAGAGCGCGATCAGTTCCGACAATTCGTTGTTCGTCAGCCGCCCGTCATCCTGCAGATGACTCAGGATTTTCAGGTCAAAACCGTCCAACGCTTCCATCATGCATCTCAGCTTTCAAATCTGCACGGATCATGCGCAATCGAAGCAAAAGGCCGTCGAGATTGCAAACACAATGCGTTCAACCTGCATCATTATGGCATGCACCTATTCAGGAGGAGTTTGCCATGGGTCCTTTCCCGCACGATGCACCGGTTTCCGTGATCAGCGCCGACAATCCGGCCGGTACCGATGGGTTCGAGTTCGTCGAATTCGCCCATCCGGAGTCGCAAAAGCTGGAAGAGCTTTTCACCCGCATGGGCTACAAGCCGGTCGCCAAGCACAAGGTGAAGAACATCACCGTCTGGAGACAGGGCGATATCAACTACATCCTCAACGCCGAACCGGGCAGCCATGCCATGCGCTTTGTCGATGAACACGGCCCCTGCGCCCCCGCCATGGCCTGGCGCGTGGTTGACGCCAAGCACGCCTTCGACCATGCCGTCGCCAAGGGCGCAGTACCTTATGAAGGAAACGACAAGACGCTCGACGTGCCGGCCATCGTCGGCATTGGCGGCTCGCTTCTCTATTTCATCGAGACGTATGGCGGCAAGGGCTCCGCTTACGAAGCTGAGTTCGAATGGTTGGGCGCCAAGGACCCGAAGCCTCAGGGCGTCGGCTTCTATTATCTCGACCACCTGACCCACAATGTCTATCGCGGCCAGATGGACAAGTGGTGGGCCTTCTACCGCGAACTCTTCAACTTCAAGCAGATCCACTTCTTCAACATCGACGGCCGCATCACCGGCCTGATGAGCCGGGCGATCACCTCGCCCTGCGGAAAGATCCGCATTCCGCTGAACGAGTCCAAGGACGAGACCAGCCAGATCGAAGAATTCCTGAAGAAGTACAAGGGCGAAGGCATCCAGCACATCGCGGTCGGTACCGACGGCATCTACGAAGCGACCGACAAGCTCGCCGGCAACAGCCTGAAATTCATGCCTGGCCCACCTGACACCTATTACGAAATGTCCGGCGCCCGCGTGAACGGCCATGACGAGCCAATCGAGCGGATGAAGAAACACGGTATCCTGATCGATGGCGAAGGCGTCGTCGACGGCGGCATGACCAAGATCCTGCTGCAGATTTTCTCGAAGACTGTGATCGGCCCGATCTTCTTCGAATTCATCCAGCGCAAGGGCGACGAAGGTTTTGGCGAGGGCAATTTCCGGGCGCTGTTCGAGTCGATCGAGGAGGATCAGATCCGCCGCGGCGTGCTGAAGCCGCAGGAAGCGGCGGAATAAGCGGTTCGGCTAGTTCAATACAGAAAAGCCCGGCGAGTAATCGCCGGGCTTTTGTTTTGAGCGCATACAGCCCCGCATTCGTCACCCTAGGGCTTGTCCCTAGGATCTAAGCCGGTTCAGCAAATTAAACATGGATAGATGCTCGGGAGAGGTCCGAGCATGACGGCGTTTGAAGTTAACGCAGAGGCTCTTATTGGTCCGCTGATCCCCTTACGGCTGGATCTGGAAAATCTCGCCGTGGGTGCCCACAAAGAACTCGCCTTCCGGCGTCACCCAGCCGCGGAACATGCCATCGGTATTATAGGGCGCGGTGATCGAACCATCCGCACCAACGGCAACAAGTCCCGCACCGATATTGTGCTTCTTCAGGTCTTCCTGAATGACCTTCGCTGCCGCCTTCTCCAGGCTTTCACCAAGATATGAAATGCGGGCGCCAACCTCGTGGCCGACCGCATAGCGCATGAAATATTCGCCTTTGCCCGTACCCGAAACCGCACAGGCGCCGTCGCGTGCATAGGTGCCGGCTCCGATGATCGGCGTATCGCCGATACGACCATCCGGTTTGTTGTTGTAGCCACCGGTGGAGGTCGCGGCCGCCAAGTGCCCTTCGCCGTCCAGCGCGACGGCGCCGACCGTGCCATGCTTTTCGGATTCGCTTGCCTTGGCCGCCGTGCCGGCTGCCGCATGTGCCTTCATGGCGGCCAGCGCCTTGATGCGGCGCGGCGTCGTGAAATAGTCGGGTTCGACCATGTCGAGGCCGGCCTTGCGGGCGAACTCGTCCGCCGCAGGACCGCCGAGCAGGATCGCGTCGCCCTTTTCCATGATCTTGCGCGCCGCCTTGATCGGATTGCGGATGCGGCTCACCAGCGTCACTGCACCGGCCTCCAGTGTCCGGCCGTCCATGATCGAAGCGTCGAGCTCATGCTTGCCGTCGGTATTGAGCGCCGCACCATAACCGGCGTTGAAATGCGGCGAATCTTCCATGACGACGACAGCTGCCTGAACCGCATCGAGCGCCGAACCGCCCTTGCTCAAGACTTCCCAGCCGGCTTTCAGCGCGCGGCCGAGATCGACCCGCGATGCTGCCCATTCCTCTTCGGTCAAGTCGAGCTTCGCCATGACGCCGCAGCCGCCATGGATCGCCAGCGCAATCTTTCCCATCGTCTCTCTCCCTGTATCTTCTCAATATGTTTTCAGAAAAAAGGCCGGGCGATTGCCCGGCCAGTTGGCTGCTGCTGGGAGGCTTATTTCGCCGGGCGAATGTTCATCGCCAGCGTGTCTTCGTCGGAGCGCGGAGTGATGACGATACCCTTCTTCATGCCCCAGGCGGACACGGTCGAGGCTATCGCCAGGAGCGGACGGTCGGTAGCGACCAGCGCATTGGCATCCATCAGGAACTTCTCGCGCTTCTTGGCGTCCATTTCGACGGCCGCGTCTTCGATCAGCTTGTCCATGGTCTTGTTGACATAGCCACGCAGGTTGAAGGCGCCGAGCTTGGTCTGCGGATCGTTGGAATGCGCCAACGAAGACAGCGTGTAGTTCGATTCACCCGTCAGCGTGCCCCAGCCGGACATAGTCATCGAATAATCGCCGCGCGTGTTGGCCGGGAAGAACACGGCGCCCGGCTGGGCGTTGGCTTCCACCTGAATGCCGACCGCGGTCAGCATCTGGGCGATCGTCGTGCCGACATCCTTGTCGCCCGGCAGGCGGTCGTTGGTGAAGGAGAACGTCACCTTGAAGCCGTTCGGATAACCGGCTTCAGCCAGCAGCTTCTTCGCCTTGGCCGGATCGGCCTTGGTCGGCTTCACGGCCGGGTTCCAGCCGAAGATGTTCGGCGTGACGAGCTGCGACTGGACGGCGCCCATGCCTTCCATCGAGATTTCCGTCAGCGTTTCGCGATCGATCGCCAGATCGAAAGCTTCACGCACCTTGGGGTCGAGGAAGGGGTTCTTCGGCAGCGGCGAGCCGTCCTTGGCGCTGACCTGCGGCGGCTTATCGCGGAAGTCGAAGGCGATGTTGAACAGGTAAACGCTGTCCGTCTTGGTGATGGTGAGCTTGGAATCCTTTTCCAGCGTCGGAACGTCGGAGGACGGAATGCGAGCGATCAGATCGATCTGGCCGGCCTTCAGCTGAGCGACGCGGGCTGCATCGTTCGGGATTTCCTTACGGGTGACCTTGTCCCACGGCTCCTTCTCACCCCAATAGGCGTCATTCTTGGCGAGAACGAGCTGTTCCTTCGGGGTCCAGGAGACGAACTTGTAAGGGCCGGTGCCGATTGCAGCCTTGCCGGAGTTGAAACCTTCGGCAGCCTTGTCGGCATTGGCGGAGAAATCCTTCGCCGCAATATGCGAGACGATGAACAGGCGGATGAAGTCGGCCGGCAGGTTCGGCGCCGGACCGTCGGTCTTGATACGGATCGTCAGCGGATCGACGATCTCGATGCCGCGCACACGACGGACATAGATGGTCGTCGGGTTCGGGCCGGTGACGGCCGGAATGCGCTCGATCGAGAACTTCACGTCTTCCGCCGTGAAATCGGAACCGTCATGGAATTTTACGCCCGGACGAAGCTTGAATTCCCAGGTATCCGGCGTGATCGCCGTCCAGCTGGTAGCGAGACCCGGCTCCAGTTCGAGTTTGTTGCCGGACTTCACCAGCGAGTCATAGATATGCTTGACCGCTTCGGCATGCGTGCCGGCTGCGGTGAAATGCGGATCGACGGAAAGCGGACCGGCGCGCACGCCGATCGTCAGGTCTGCGGCGAGCGCCATGCCGGACACGCTGGTGGCGAGAGCGGCAGCGAATGCAAATGTACGGAATGCCTTATGGATGGTCATTCTTCGTTCTCCTCTGTGTTTATCATTGGCGGCGAGACAGGTGAATTCACGACGACTTTCGCCAGCAGTTCGGAGAGCATCAGCGTTTCTGCGGGGGTGAGCCCCGACAGCATGGCTTTCTCACGCTCCACCATCGGCTGCATGGCTGAATCGACGATGCGCTTTCCTTCGTCCGTGATATAAAGGACGAAGCTTCTCAGGTCCGCCGGGTCGATTTCGCGACGGATGATGTTCTTGTCGATCAGCTTCTGGATCACCCGGCTGATCGTATTCTTGGGAAAGCCCGATGAGGCACTGATCGCACTTGCCGTCAGCCCGTCAGACAGGCCGAGCGAATACAGCACCACGAATTCGGGCCGCTGCAGGCCGAATTCCTTTTCGATCCAGCGATAGATCGGCACGTTGAATTGCAGCGCCAGGAAATTGATGCGGAAGGAAAGCCAGCAGGGATTTTCCCAAAGCTTGACCGAAACCAGCGCATCGACGGAACCGGCCTCCGGGGACGTCTTGCCGCCTTGGCGAAGGAGTGCGTCGAAGGTTGAAAGTTCCAGTCGCAAAGTCATCTGCCCCCAGAAAACCCGTCACGGATTTTGTTCCGTATGGAACTTGACGATAGATTAATTGGCTGTCAATCTCCTTTTTTAGTTCCGTATGGAACGTTGCACTTGACGAACGCAATGCGCGTCAAGGCACATTTTTTGTGCGCAAGCGCAGGATTTTGGTCGATTTTTGCGCAAGATGCGTGAGTGGGGGATTTTATGAAGATCGCGGACATGAACTGGATCCAGGTCGAGGAACGGGTGGCCGAAGACGACCGCTGCATTCTGCCGATCGGCAGCGTCGAACAGCACGCTTATCTCAGCCTCGCGACCGACATGATTCTGGCCGAGAAGGTTGCGCTCGATGCCGCTGAGCCACTTGGCATCCCGGTCTTCCCGGTCGTGCCCTATGGCCTCGCCTCATCCTTCGCGACCTTCCCGGGCACGTTGACGCTGACGCTTTCGACCTATATCGGCATCATCCGCGACCTGATGGACAGCATCCATCGCTCCGGTTTCCGTCGCATCCTCATCGTCAATGGCCATGGCGGCAACACGCCGATCACCGCTTTCCTGTCCGAATGGATGAACGCTCATCCGGACGCCTCGGTGAAATTCCACGACTGGTGGCGCGCTCCGAAGACGCTCGCCAAGGTTCACGAGATCGACCCGGCCGCCTCGCACGCATCCTGGATGGAAAACTTTCCCTGGACGCGTACCACCGACCAGCGCCAGCCGACGACCTCGAAGCCCAAGGTCGATTTCGCCCGCCTCGCGCGTGTCGGAGCTGCCGCAAAGCGGGAAATGCTTGGCGACGGCAATTATCACGGCCTCTACCAGCGTCCGGACGAGGACATGCTGGCGATCTGGGACGTCGCGGTCACTGAGACCCGCGAGCTTCTCGAAGGCAACTGGCACTAATTGCCCGCGCCAAACGCGCAGGCACAAATTCGGCCCGCCAAGCCCACGCAAGATGGGTAACGGGAGAGAACGGGGAACTTATGTTCGCTTTTATTTTGCAACGCCTCTGGCAGGCGGTCATCGTCGTATTCGCGATGTCCGCGCTCGTCTTCTGTGGCGTCTATGCGGTGGGCAATCCCATCGACGTGTTGATCTCGCCCGACGCGACGCAGGACATCCGCGCCGCCGTCATCGCCCAATACGGCCTCGACCAGCCGCTCTGGCACCAGTATTTCGCGTTTCTCGGACGCCTGTTGCACGGCGATTTCGGCCGCTCGCTGGTCTATAACATGCCGGTCAGCGAACTGATCCTGTCGCGCCTTCCGGCGACGCTCGAGCTGACGCTGATCGCGGTGATCTTCGCCAGCCTCGTCGGCATTCCGATCGGTATGTATGCGGGTTACCGGCCGCATAGCATCATCTCGCGCGCCATCATGGCGATTTCGATCCTCGGTTTCTCGGTCCCTACCTTCTGGTTCGGCCTGATGTTGATCATGGTGTTTGCCGTGCAGTTCGGCATCACGCCGGCCGGCGGTCGCGGCGAGACGGTGAGCCTGTTCGGTGTTGAATTCAGCTTCCTCACTGCAGATGGCTGGGCGCATCTCGTCCTGCCGGCCTTGAACCTGTCGCTCTTCAAGTTCTCGTTGATGATACGGCTTGCACGCGCTGGCACCCGCGAACTGATGCTGAGCGACACGGTGAAATTCGCCCGCGCCGCAGGCCTGTCCGAATTTACGGTGCTCAGCCGCCATGTGCTGCGGCTGATCTCTATTCCGCTCGTCACCGTCTTCGGCCTTGAACTTGCCTCGACGCTCGCGTTTGCGGTCGTCACCGAGACGATCTTCTCCTGGCCCGGCCTCGGCAAGCTCATCATTGACAGCATCACCTCGCTCGACCGTCCGGTCATGGTCGCCTACCTGATGCTGGTCGCCTTCCTGTTCATCGTCATCAACCTCGTGGTTGACCTCACCTATGCGCTGCTCGATCCGCGCTTGAGAAAAGGACGGGCTTAATATGCGCGACACCCTACTCGGCCGTTTTCTGGAAGAATTCTTCCGCAACAAGGTCGCGACTGCCGCCGCGGCCGTCGTCCTGCTCATCGTTCTGACCGCGCTCATCGCCCCGCTGGTGACGCCGCAGGACCCTTACGATCTCACCAGCCTCGTGCTGCGTGATGCCCGCCGTCCGCCGGGCTATATCGGCACCGGCGGTTACACCCATTGGCTCGGCACGGATTCGCAGGGCCGCGACCTCCTGTCCGCCATCATCTATGGCCTGCGCATCTCGCTGCAGATGGGCGTCATCGCCGGCGGCATCGCCTTCACCATTGGCGCCATTGTCGGCTGCTCGGCCGCCTATATCGGCGGGCGCTTCGAAGCCCTCGCCATGCGCATCGTCGACCTGCAGCTTTCGTTCCCGGCGATCCTGCTGGCTTTCGTCATCGCCGCGATGCTCGGTCAGGGGCGTTACCAGCTGATCATGGCGCTGATCTTCGCCCAATATGCCTATTTCGCCCGCACCGCCCATGGAGCGGCCTCGGCGGAACGGCAAAAGGATTATGTGGAGGCGGCACTCTCCATCCCGCTTTCGCCGCTCCGCGTCGTGCTGAAACACATCCTGCCGAACTCGCTGCCGCCTCTCATCGTCGTCGCGACCGTACAGGTGGCGAGCGCGATCTCGCTCGAAGCCACCCTCTCCTTCCTCGGCGTCGGCCTGCCGCCGACCGAACCGTCGCTCGGCATGCTGATCGCCAACGGTTTCCAGTATCTGCTGTCCGGTCGCTACTGGATTTCCATCTATCCCGGCATCGCGCTGATCATCTTCATCGTCTCGCTGAACCTCGTCGGCGACCAGGTGCGTGACCAGCTCAACCCGAGGCTCCGCCGATGAGCGCCCTTCTCGAAGTCACCAACCTCAAGACCTGGTTCCCGACTGCCCGCGGCGAAGTGAAGGCCGTCGATGGCGTCTCCTTTTCGATCACACCGGGCGAAGTGCTTGGCCTGGTCGGTGAATCCGGCTCCGGCAAATCGATTACCGGCTTCTCGATCATCGGCCTGATCGACGAACCCGGCCGCGTTGTCGAAGGCTCGATCAAGCTCGAAGGCCGTGAACTGATCGGCCTGCCCTCGCATGAATTGCGCGCCATCCGCGGCAAGACCATTTCCATGGTCTTCCAGGATCCGATGATGACGCTGAACCCGGTGCTCAGCATCGGCACGCAGATCAAGCTGGCGCTGGAAGCGCATGAAAAGATCAGCGCCGCCGATGCTCGCGAACGGGCGATCAAGGCGCTGGCCCAAGTGCGCATCACCGAACCGGAACAGAAGGTCGATTTTTTCCCGCACCAGTTTTCCGGCGGCATGCGCCAGCGCGTGGCGATCGCCATCGCCCTGCTGCACCGCCCGAAACTGATCATCTGCGACGAACCGACCACGGCGCTCGACGTCTCGGTTCAGGCCGAAATCCTGGCCGAAATGAAGGAACTGGTGGCCGAACTCGGCACCGCGCTGATCTGGATCAGCCACGACCTTGCAGTCGTATCGTCGCTCGCGGATCGCGTCGCGGTGATGCGCCATGGTCATATTGTTGAGATCGGCCCGGCGCTCGGCGTGCTGACCAAACCGCAGCACGACTATACTAGGGCGCTGCTTGATGCCCTGCCGTCGCGCGCCAAGCCCGGTCAGCTTCTGCTGCGCGGGGCTGGCATTGCCGATGCCGCACCGCCGCCGCGTAAATCCGCGACGGCAAACCTGCCGCCGCTCGGCAGTCCCTATCTCGTCATTGAGAATGCCGTGAAGCGCTTCCAGAAACCGGCAGGCTTCTTCCGCAATATCGCCATCAAATCCGGCATCGCCCAGCCGGCGCCGGTGGTGCAGGCGGTGGATGGCGTTTCGATCACCTTGAAGCGCGGCGAAGTGCTCGGCCTCGTCGGCGAATCCGGCTCCGGCAAATCGACGCTCGGCCGCATGGCCGCCGGCATCATGGTGCCGACAGCGGGTGGCGTGCTTCTGAACGGCAAACCGGTCATGAGCGGCGGCCGGAGCGCCCGCAAGATCACCACGCGCATCCAGACGATCTTCCAGGACCCGTTCGCCTCGCTGAACGGCCGTATGCGGATCGGTGATATTCTGGCCGAAGGTCCGCTTGCGCACCGGTTGGTGACGCGCGCCGAGGCGCCGCAATATGTGCAGGAATGGCTGGCCGCGGTCGGCCTCGATCCGACTTTCGCCAACCGTTTCCCGCATCAGTTCTCGGGCGGCCAGCGGCAGCGTATCGCGATTGCCCGCGCACTCGCCATGCAGCCGGATGTCGTCGTCTGCGACGAGCCGGTCGCTTCGCTTGACGTCTCGATCCAGGCGCAGATCATCAACCTGCTGATCCGCCTGCGCTCCGAGCTGGACCTGTCGCTGGTCTTCATCAGCCATGACCTCTCGGTCGTACGCCACCTCTGCGACCGCGTCGCGATCATGTATCGCGGCAAGATCGTCGAGGAGGGCGAAGCCGGTCCGATCTACGACAATCCGCAGCATGACTATACCAAGCGGCTCTTGGCAGCGGTGCCGGTCCTGCCCCAAGCCGCCGAATAATGTCAGCAGAATAACAAAAGGGAGAACCAGCATGGAACCGTGGGAATGGGATGAAGCGACCTGGCGCGGCAAGGTCAACAAGGTGCGCGCCGGACGTTCGCTGAAACCGAAGGCCTGGAAGGATGGCGCGCGCTGTGCGGTCGCGCTTTCCTTCGACAGCGACCACGAGACCAACGAGTTGCGCGACGGCGGCGAATCCATCGGCCGCATGTCGCAGGGACAGTACGGCAACCGCATGGGTGTGCCGCGCATTCTCGAAACCCTGCGCAATGCCAATGTGCCGGCCACCTTTTTCGTGCCGGCCGTCGCCGCCCTGCTTTATCCCGACGAACAGCGGCAAGTGATCGCCGAGGGCCACGAGATCGGCCTGCACGGCTGGATCCATGAAGTGAACACCAAAGTGCCTGCGGACAAGGAGCGCGAACTGCATTTCCGCGCCGCCGACACGCTGGAAAAAATCACCGGCATCCGCCCGGTCGGCATGCGCACCCCATCCTGGGATTTCTCCTACGAGACACTGAAGATCGAACGCGAACTCGGCCTTCTCTACGATTCCTCGCTGATGGCCGACGACGATCCGTATGAACTGGTCGAAGACGGCGAGCCGACCGGCATCGTCGAGATGCCGGTCGAATGGATCCGCGACGACGCGGTCTATTTCAACATGAACCGCTTCACCGCCCATCGTCCCTACACGCCGCCGCCGGCCGTACTCGACATCTTCAAGCGCGAATTCGACCGCGCCTACAAGGAAGGCGGCCTGTTCCTGCTCACCATGCATCCGCATGTGACGGGTTACCGCTCGCGTATCTTCGTACTCGAAGAGCTGATCCAGCATATTCAGGGCCATGAAGGCGTCTGGTTCGGCACCCATGCGGATATCGCCCGCTTCGCAAAGGAGAACGGTGGTGAGTGACGCGCGCAAGGTTGCATTGGTTACCGGCGGCGGACGGGGGATCGGGCGTGGTTGCGCGCTCGATCTTGTCCGCAACGGCTTCAATATCGTCCTCGTCGACATGATCGAGGAAGACCTTGCCCGCACGGCGCAGGAAATCCGCGATCTCGGCGGCGAAGCGCTGACCTTCATCGCCGACGTGCGCGAACACAAGCGTGCAGCGGAAATCGTCGCCGAAGTCGATGCGAAATGGGGCTGCATCGACGTCCTGTTCAACAACGCCGGCAAATCCAATTCGAAAGGCATCGAGGAGATTTCCGAAGAGGAATTCGACACGACGATCGACATCAACCTCAAGGGCGCTTTCAACTACATCCAGGCGACTGTGCCCGTGATGAAGAAGAACGGCGGCGGGCGGATCATCAACATGTCGTCGATGAACGCCCACACGGGCGGCGTGACGAGCGCGGTCAGCAAGTTCTCCTATACCGCGGCCAAGGCCGGCATCATCGGCATGACCAAGGCGCTCGCCAAGGAACTCGGGCCGGAAATCGTCGTCAACGCGATCTGCCCCGGCGTGATCAAAACGGAACGCTCGAACGGGATGATCGATGCCCGCGAGGCACAGCTTGCCGCCGGCATCACGCTGAAGCGCGTCGGCACGCCGCAGGATGTTGCGAGCGTCGTCACCTTCCTCGCGACCTCCGAACCGAATTTCATCACCGGCCAGGATATCGAGATCGACGGCGGCCAGTGGGTGCGTTGAGGCGGGTGCGCTGATCTTCTAACGATCGATCAAAATCGTCATGATCGCCACGTGCTCCGGCAGGGCAATCAAAAACTCCGGGTCCCGGTCGAGGTGATGCACCTTGTCCGGGTCTCCACCGGTAAAGGCCGCCATGGCCTCGAAATCCGGCCAATAGGACGTCGTGATGAATTCTGTCTCGGCGCCCTGCTCTTCCCGGAAAAGCTGCACGGCGAGTGCGGTTTTGACCAGAGGCGGAATGCCTGCCTCTCTCAGATAGGCCTGGTACTCGTCAGCCCGTGACGTTGGTACTTTGCCGCGCCAAATACGGGCGATCTTGGCTTTGGTCTCCATGCTCACTCCTCGTTCCTCTGAACGAGATGAACTAGGAGCAAGGCGTCTCGCGGCAATGGGAACCCGTATCTACTTGCTCCGCCCAGGTGCCACGAAGGCAGCAATCTCCGCGTCGTCCTTGCCGGCATCGTTCAGGAATCGGCGGGCGAATTCAGCTGCGGATCCCTTCAATGCATCGTTCGGGCGGATCAGGTGGAAGGCCACGTGATGCTCTATCGCCCGTTCCGACACCCGAACCACCCTGCCGTCCGCCAATGCCGCATCGGCGAGCGGCGGACGGGCCAGCGCGATCCCGACACCAGCAGCGCAGGCATCGATCACCAGATTATAATCCTCGAAGCGCCGATCCTGGCCGCGCGGCACATAATCGATACCTTCGACCGCCAGCCACCGCCGCCATGCCTCGAGATTGGAATCGTGCAGGATCGGCAATTCCATGATCGACCGCGCATCCGGCCCAAGCAGTTTCCTGGCAAGAGCAGGCGAAGCGATCGGAACAAGGTTCTCCTGCCAGAGCGGCAGGCTGCGCACCCCTGCCCAAGGACCGCGCCCACAGCGGATCGCAAAATCGATCCCTTCGCTGAAATCCGCCAACCGGTGTTCGAGCACCAATTCGAGATGAACATCGCTCGCCTCGAACTTCGGCAGGCGGGGAAAAATCCACAGCGACGCGACCGAAGGCGTCACCGAGAGGCGCACCACCGTCTTGTTGCGGCGGGGCAGCCAGCGTTCGTCGGCATTGCCGAGCAGAGCCAGAGCCTCCTCGGCACGCGCGAAGAACCGCGTGCCCTCCGGTGTCAGTGTCACGCCACGCGCTTCGCGAGAGAAAAGCCGCACGCCCATCCACCGTTCAAGCCGGGAAATCTGCCGCGAGACGGCGCCATGCGTCACGCCGCCCTCCTCCGCAGCAGCCGAAAATGATCCGAGACGCGCGGCCCGGGCAAAGGTCTCGAGCGTATCGAGCGGTGGAAGCATCTGCGAGCTGTGAACCATACGCACATATGATCATCGATTGAGGTGCTTTTCAAGCACGGCTCGCAGGCGTAATCCATGCATCACCAAAGATCAGGAGACGGGTCATGAGCACGGTCGCAATCGGACGAAAGACAATGAATGAACGGCAGGGTTTCGATAAGGTCGCCTTCGCGGCGATCCTAGTCACGATCGTTTTCTGGGCCTCGGCCTTCGCCTTCATCCGTATCGGTCTGACGGCATTGACACCGGTCGAGCTTGCCACCGCTCGTTATGTCGCAGCCGCCGTTATCGCCGGTGCCTATCTCGCCATCGCCCGCCCGGCTCTGCCCGCCCGCAGCGACGTTCTGCGGCTGATCGTTGCCGCCGTCCTCTTCATCGCCGCTTATGCCGTGCTTCTCAATATGGGCGAACGAACGGTTGCCGCCGGGCCGGCAAGCTTCATCATCAACACCATGCCGGTCATGACGGCGCTGATTGCCATGTTCATGCTCGGCGAAAGGTTCGGTCGCTGGGGTTGGATCGGCACGGCGATTTCGTTTGCCGGCGTCACCCTGATCGCGCTCTCCGGCGCCGATGGTTTCGATCTCGATCCGAATGCGATCCTGATCATCGGCGCCGCACTCTGCTCGGCCATCGCCAGCGTGTTACAGAAGCCGATCCTCAGCCGTATGCCCGCACTCGCCGTCACTGCCTGGTTGCTGCTGATCGGCGCCCTGCCGCTCGTGCCGGCCATTCCCTCGACCCTGCAGGCCCTTGCTGTCGCTCCCGCTTCCGTCAACTGGAGCGTCGCTTATCTGGTGATATTCCCGACAGCGATCGGCTACGTCACCTGGGCAATTGCCCTGAAGCGCCTTTCCGCCGCCCGTGCCGCTAACTTTCTCTACGGCGTTCCGCCGACCGCAACACTGATGGGCTTCCTCTGGCTCGGTGAAATCCCGACCTTGATCGGCGCAATCGGCGGTGTGATGGCAATCTTCGGCGTGCTGGTCGTCAATGTGATGCGCAAGCGTTGATCGCAGCTACTCAGCCGTTGAAAGTCTTGAGCTATTTGCCGTTGACCAGTTGGAGAATGAGCTGATGGACATTGCCGCCATTGCTCAGCTCCATCTTGTCGAAATCGGCGCTGCGCTGACGTTGCGCCTTTGAAATCTCGCCGAGCTTCGTCTGAAGATCGGTCCTAAGTCTCGCACATTTCGGATCGTTCGGCGTGCTGATGGCGAGGCTCACCCGCTCGATCTCCCTCACCATATCGGTGATCATCACGCCATGCACCGCCTCGTGCTTACGCACTCCGGCAATGAAGACGTCCCATTTGGTCTTGAGATCGGCCGCAAGTGTCACTGCCGGTTTCGGCAACATGTAGGTGATGATCAGCTTGGGGCGGGCTACCGTGATCCGGCAGGAACCATCCGGTTGCGGTGTGTATTGCCGTGTCCAGGTCAGCTTGAAATCCGTATGCGCGATGGCGCGAACCTGCGCGCCGACCTTGGGGCCTCGCTCGCCGATCGAGGCATAGAGGCTAACAGCGGAATCCCCTGTAATGCCATAGGTCGAAACCTGCTCGACAGGTTGCCAATCGGCGACCTGCGCATGGGCAGAAAGGGGAAGCAACACAAGGAAGGCAGTCCGCCAGAAAGCTCTAATACCCGTCGCCACACATTCCTCCCGCTTTTGCTGCCGGGGAAACTACGGAGAAGAGCTTGTGGTTGCAATCCACCGAATGGCAGTCGTGAATAGTTTCAAACACGTGGCTCGTCAAAGACTACAAGAATGCAATCAGAAATAATGCCACTTGCCATGTTGTCGACAAAATGGATGATGACAGTTATGCGACATTTGCATGACAGAGCCACAAGGGCCGACGGGGAACATGATGGGTGAAAAACGCAAGCTCTATGAAACGCTTGTGGATGGTGCGATGGATGGACTGACCGACAAGGCGCTCCACGACTACGTCACCCAACGCTGCGACAATGCCTCCGGCAAGAAGATCGTGCAGGCAGCCATTCTGGCGCTGCAGGATCCGCATCTGAAAGACCGCAATATCCTCGACACGATCTGCACGTTGGCCATCAAGCATCGTGCCGAAGACAGGGAAAAAGGCGGCTCCAGCAAGCGGGACGCCTGGCCCGCTCCCTTCGCACGCCATCCGGAAGACGAAGCCCAGAGCTCGAGCTCCGCCTGACACTCTCGGCAAATGCCTATCCTTGGAGGAGAGGCAGCACGTCGGAAGCGAGTTCCGCCAGCACATCGCCGGTCGGCCGCGATCCGCGGACGAGATTAAACGCCACATGCTGGACGCCGGCCTCCCGCAATTCCTCCAGAAGGCTGACGAGAGCCAGTCGGCCGGCTTTATATCCGAGACCGGCCGGAATTGCCGGCGCCAGAGGATCGTCGAGCAATTCGAGCACCATCGCCTGGGAGAAGCTGCGAAATTCGTCGGTCGATTTGGCGATCGCATTTTTCCAGAGTGCAATCCGGTCCTTCTGGACCGAAAACTCGCGATGATAAGTTACCCAGCCCTTTGCGTTGCGGGCGATCCATTCCAGCGACTGACCGGAGGAACCGACGGCGATCATCGGCACTTCGCGCTTTTCCACTCTCGGCAACAGCTCGAAATCCGGTTGTCGCTCCCCGGTCTCCCCAAGCACGGAGCGGTCTGCTTGCAGTGCCGCCGCAACCCTTTGCCAGTTATGACGGAACAGCTCCTTGCGCGCCTCAAAATCGCGGCCGAATACGGCATATTCCGGTGGCCGGTCGCCGGAGCCGAGCCCCAGCGTGAAACGTCCGCCGGACAGGTCGTTCATCGACAACGCGCCCTTGGCCACATGCAGCGGATGCCGCAGCGGCAGCACGATCGCGCCGGTGACGATCTCGATGCGCTTCGTCACCGCCGCCAGCGCGCCGGCCAGAACCCACGGGTCAGAATGGCCGACGGGATCGGGATAATCCGGACTGTTCAGCGGCACGTCGCGCAGCCAAAGGGCGGCAAAGCCGAGTTCGTCGGCCTGCCTCGCCAAGGCGAGCTGCGCGGCGAGATCGACATCGCGCTGTTCGCGCGATTGCATCGGCATCACAATGCCAAGCGAGAGCCGGTCGGGCGAAAACAGCATGATCAGCTCTTCGGACGTGCAGCAGGCACGAGCACCCGTTCGGCGATCTGCTGGTCGAGATCGTAGACGGAAATCGGCGTTTCCTTGCCGATCCGGGTACCATCCAGAAGCCGGATCAGATCGTCGGCGCCGGCCACAGGATGCCCGTCGATCGCCAGAATGAAGTCGCCCTCTTTCAGCCCTGCCTTGTCGGCCGGACTGCCGGGATCGATCCGGCGGATACGCACCGTCGTTTCCTGGATCATGCCGGCCTTCAGGGCAACGCGCCGCGGCAGCGCCGTCGTATCGACGACGATGCCGATCAGGGCACGCCGCACATGGCCGAAACGCAGGATTTCCGACACGACGAAATTCGCCGTATTGGAGGCCACCGCAAAAGCAATGCCCTGTGCGCCGCGAATGACCGCGGTGTTGACGCCGACCACCTCGCCCGATGCCGACACCAGTGGCCCGCCGGAATTGCCAGGATTGAGCGCCGCATCCGTCTGCACGACATCGTCGATCAGCCGCCCGTTGGACGCGCGCATGGAGTGCCCGAGCGCCGACACGACACCCGCGGTAACCGACCAGTCGAAGCCGAGCGGATTGCCGATGGCGATGGCGATATGCCCGCGCCTGAGCTTCTGGGAATCGCCGAGCCGCGCCCAGGCCTGCACGTCCATATCGGCGCGCACCAGCGCGATATCCGTATCAGCGTCGCGGCCAAGTACGGCGCCCTGCGCCACGGTACCATTGGCATTGCGGATGCGCACCGTCTTTGCGTCGGCAACGACGTGATGATTGGTAATGATCAGGCCGTCGGGCGAAATGGCAAAGCCCGAACCATGACCTTGATCGCCGAGCCGCTCGATGCGGCTGACGGCGGGACCGACGCGATCAACAGCGCCGGCAACGGTTTGCGAATAGGCGTCGATAAGGACCCCATCCTCAGGGACCGGAGGATTGATATCGATAAATCCCATTGTGAGAACTCCGGAAATCGCCGCTTCGGAAGAAGAGGCGGAGAAGGAGTTGATGTGGGAGGCTAGCAGGACGCAAACAAGGTCTTGAAATTCAGGCCTGAAACCCACGCCTATACCGGCCGCTGCGTCAGAACTGTCGCCTGTGACCGGATCGAAGATCGCAGCCATTTGAAGCCGCGGAAAGATCCTTCGTCACGCAGCTTCGCTTCGCGCCTCGTCCCCCTGCGCGCCACGGCGCCAATAGGCGATCACCAGTTGCCGGTCCCTCGGCACCGCCCATTCCTTGCGAACGATGCGGCGGATTTCCTTGAAATCGTTGAACTCGCAAGCTGCCCAAACGAATGGGTCATCAGGCAGTGACGCGCGATCGAGCTTGCGCAGCGTTTCCGACAGAAGCCCTGCTGTGCCGGCCGGGCGCCCCTTGCGGAATAGCCAGCGGATCGCGGCATTGTCGAACTTCAGCGGTATGACGTCTTCCGGTCCATCGACCTCGATCCAGACGTCTGCCGTGCGATCTTCCGGAAGGTGGCCGAGGATCCGGGAAATCGCAGGGATGGCGGTGTCGTCCCCCAGCATCAGAAGATGTTGCCCATCCGGCAGATATTCGCCACCCGGACCGTACATGCCGATCACATCGCCGGGCTTTGCCGACTGCGCGAATTTCGCGGCCGGCGTATCAAGGCCGGGATGCATGACAAAATCGACGTCGAACCATCCCTCTTCCACGTTGATATCGCGGATCGTGTAGATGCGGACGATCAACGCGTCGTCACCCTGCGGCCATTTGATGAGACCGTCAGGCCCCATCTTCGGCCAGACGGGCTTTCGCCCCTGCGGTGGAAACAGCAGGCGCAGGTGAATGCCGCCATAAGCGAAGCGACCGATATCCCGTGCCGAAAACCGCAGCCGTCGCATGTGTGGCGTCAACTGCTCTGCCGATACGACGCCGACTTCGCGGAAGAAGACGGGTTTCTCCGAGCCACATCCGTCACCGTGCCAGCGGATACACTCGGTCGAGCCGAGATAGCGCTCCATATGGCCCGCAACACCCATCTTCATATAGGACAGCGTCGTCTCGTCCTCGGCGGACACCCGGACCTTCAGTCCTTCATCGCGCCGCTCCAGAATCATCGAGCCGAAATGGACGCGAAACCGCCATTCCCCTTCCCGCTCGCTGGGAAGCCGGAAATCCGCATGCTCGTCGCACATCTTCATGGTCGCTGCGGCAATTTCCGCGTGGCAGATCATGGTTTCGGCAACGAGTTCACGCATCGATCGAATTCCGGTTCCTGCCGGCCTGTAACGACAGCGGCACAAAGAGGATTCAATCTATCAAGTTTCATCATCACCCGGCAACCGGGTGACGACATTTTCTCGAATGTGTGTCTTCCACGTGCGACGCGGAAACTTACTTTTCGGGGAAGATCGGATCTTCGGTGAACTTGCCGCCCTGATAGATCGCCGCTGCGGATGTCGGCGCCGGACGCTCCTGCGTGGCTTCGAGTTCGGCGCGATAAATCTCGGCATTGTCCTTCGGCTTCCAGCCGAGGAAGGACGCATGCGAATTGTCCCACCACTTGCTGTCATTGTCGGAAATGCCCCAGATGATCGGGCAACCGAGCATTGGCGTGCGGAAGACGCAATCGATCAACGAGACGAAATCGTCATAGGACATCCAGCCGGAGAGCATGCGGTGGTTCAGCGGCTTCTCGAAGCAGCTTCCGATGCGCACGAGCGCCGTTTCCTGACCAAACTTTTCGAAATACATGCGGGCCAGCGCTTCGCCGAAGCACTTTGAAACGCCGTAAAGCCCATCCGGCTTCATCGGCGCCTTGATGTCGATATGCTCGTCCTGGCGATAGAAACCGACGACATGGTTGGAGCTGGCGAACAGGATGCGCGGCTGGCCATGAGCACGCGCCGCCTCATAAAGATTGTAGAGGCCCAGCAGATTGGCGTTGAGGATTTTTGAAAACTCGGCTTCGACCGAAATGCCGCCGAGATGCAGGATGCCGTCGCAACCTTCGACCAGCTTCATGACGGCATCCGCGTCACCCAGATCGCACTGGACAAGTTCTTCGTTCGGGCCGGCCTCGCCAAGATCGGAGATATCGGAAAGGCGAAGAATGTCTGCGAAGCCCGCGAGGCGGGTGCGCATGGCGCGGCCGAGGCCACCGGCTGCGCCAGTGATCAAAAGTCTTTTCAAGAATTCATCCTCCAGATGCAGCGCTTCGTGCTGCGTCGTTCCTAGATAACGCGAACTTGTCCGTGACAAGCGTCATCACTTATCATACATCTTGACCATGACCGGTCAATAACACGGAGACCTTACAGGCGCGTAAGGTAAACTTGACATATGAGTTTGCCGCAGATGTGATGGGCCATATCCTGAAAATTGCGCAGGTCTGCGACGGAGGAATGAGAAATGAGCGTTGAAACGAAACTCGATACCGGCAGGGGATCGAGGACGCTTGTTTCGCAATTAGGCGATGCGCTTCGCCAAGCGATCATTGCAGGACAGTTTCCCCCAGGCTCGCGTCTGCCGAGCGAGGCGCAATTGACCGAAACGCACGGCGTCAGCCGCACCGTCGTTCGTGAAGCGATCGCCGCATTGCGCGCCGACCGGCTTGTCGAAGCCCGCCAGGGCGCAGGCGTCTTCGTTCTGGAGCCTCCGGCAGCCAGCCAGGGCACCATGTTGTCGCTCTCTAACATCGATCTGGCCCGTGTTTCATCCATGGTCGAGCTTCTGGAACTCCGAACAGCCGTCGAAGTGGAGGCCGCAGGCCTTGCCGCATTACGCCGTTCGCCTGCACAGGAAGAAGTGATTCTCGACCGTCATTATGCGATCCGCGCCTGTCTGGAGGCCTCGCTGCCGACCAGCGAGGCCGACTTCGCCCTGCACCTCGCCATCGCGGAAGCGACCAACAATCCTCGCTTCCGCGAATTTCTGACGATGATCGGCCGCAGCCTCATTCCCCGTGCAGCCTTGCGCTCGGACGATTCGGAGAACGATCAGTCGGCTTACATCAGCCTGCTCGACGAGGAGCATAATGCCATCGTGGTGGCGATTTCCGAAGGCGACGAGGAAGGCGCGCGCGAGGCGATGCGCCGGCATCTGCGCGGTTCGCAGCTGCGCTATCGCACCCTGCTCCGCGAGATGCGCCAATCTGTAAGATGACTTGTTGACACAAGTCGGCGCGACCTGTACGACAATTCCACTCTCGGAGGAGTTGTTTACAGAGGAATTCGCATGATGTCGCCTGAAGAAATCAAGGCGGTGCTCGGCACCGGCCTGCTGTCTTTTCCTGTCACCCATTTCGACCAGGAAGGTCATTTCCAGCAGGAAAGCTATCAGCGCCATGTCGAATGGCTGTCCGGCTTCGAAGCTCCTGTCCTGTTTGCAGCCGGAGGCACCGGCGAGTTCTTCTCGCTTTCCCCGAATGAAATTCCAGGCATCGTCAAGGCCGCCAAGGAAGCCTCCGGCAAGACCGCGATCGTCTCCGGCTGCGGCTTCGGCACGCATGTCGGCGTCGAGATGGCCAAGGCCGTCGAGAAGTCCGGCGCTGACGGCATCCTGCTCCTGCCGCATTACCTGATCGATGCGCCGCAGGAAGGCCTCTACAAGCACGTCAAGCAGATCTGCCAGTCGGTCGGCATCGGCGTCATGGTTTATAACCGTGACAACTCGGTCCTGCAGGTCGATACGCTGAAGCGCCTTTGCGATGAATGCCCGAACCTGATCGGCTTCAAGGATGGCACCGGCGATATCGGCCTCGTGCGCCAGGTCACCGCCGTCATGGGCGACCGCCTGATGTATCTCGGCGGCATGCCGACCGCGGAGCTCTTCGCCGAAGCCTATCTCGGCGCCGGCTTCACCACCTATTCTTCGGCCGTCTTCAACTTCGTGCCGGGCCTCGCGGTCGAGTTCTACAAGGCTTTGCGCGCCGGCAACCGCACACGGTGCGAAGAAATCCTCAAGGACTTCTTCTATCCGTTCATGGCGCTGCGCAGCCGCCGCAAAGGTTATGCCGTTGCCGCGATCAAGGCCGGCGTGCGTCTTCAGGGCTTCGATGCTGGCAAGGTTCGCCCGCCGCTCGACGACCTGACAGCCGAAGAAGAGCAGATGCTTCTGAAGCTCATCGGCTCTCACAAGCGGTAAGCGACAATGAAGATTGTTTCGGTCCGCACCCATCTCCTCGAGCACAAGCTCGACGTCGCCTTCGAAAGCGCCTCCATGCGCTTCGATCGCCGCGCGCATGTGCTCGTCGAGATCGAGTGCGACGACGGCACGATCGGCTGGGGCGAATGCCTCGGCCCTGCCCGCCCCAACGCGGCGATCGTTGCCGCCTATACGGGCTGGCTGATCGGCCAGGACCCGCTGGAAACCGAAAAGATCTGGGCGACGCTTTACAACGCGCTCCGCGACCAGGGCCAGCGCGGCCTGACGATCACCGCCCTTTCCGGCATCGACATCGCGCTCTGGGATATCAAGGGCAAGCATTTTGGCGTGCCCGTCTCGACCCTGCTCGGCGGCCGTTTCCGCGAAAGCGTCAGGGCCTATGCCACCGGCAGCTTCAAGCGCGACGGCGTCGACCGCGTCGAGGACAATGCGACCGATGTCGCCCGCTATCGCGCCGAAGGTTTCCACGCCACCAAGATCAAGATCGGCTTCGGCGTCGAGGAAGATTTGCGCGTCATTCGTGCCGTGCGCGATGCCGCCGGTTCCGACATGCGGCTGATGATCGACGCCAACCACGGCTACGATGCTGTGGAAGCGATCCGGCTCGGCAATGCCGCCGCCGAATACGGTATCGACTGGTTCGAAGAGCCGGTCGTGCCGGAACAACTTGCAGCCTATCGCGAAGTCCGTGCCAAACAGCCGATCCCGGTTGCCGGTGGCGAAACCTGGCACACCCGCTGGGGCATGCGCGAACCGATCGAGACCCGCTGCATCGACATCGTCCAGCCGGACCTTGCCGGCACCGGCGGGTTTACCGAAGCCAAGCGCATTGCCGATCTCGCGGCGCTGCATGGTATCCGGGTCGTTCCCCATTGCTGGGGCACGGCCGTCCATATCGCTGCCGCCCTGCAGTTCATGGCGGCGATGATCCCGAGCCCGGTCCGTTTGAACCCGATCGATCCGATCCTCGAATTCGACCGCACACATAACCCGTTCCGTCAGGCGGTGATCAAAACCCCGATCGAACATGAGCGTGGCGTGGTTGCCATCCCGAACGGCCCCGGCCTCGGTATCGAAATCAACCGCGACGCACTCAAAGAATTCCGCATGGGAGATAACTGATGCTCGTCCGCACCCTTTCCGGCAACCCTCCCAAGACCAAGCTGCCGAAGGGCGCGGTCGATACGCAGATGCATGCCTATCTGCCGGGTTATCCCTCGCTGCCCGGCGGTCCGGGCCTGCCAGTCGGAGACCTGCCGACACCTGCGCAATATCTCGAATTCATGCGCTGGATCGGCATCGAGCGCGTCATCGTCACCCAGGGCAATGCCCAGCAGCGTGACAATTCCAATCTCAACGCCTGCCTTGCCGAATTCGGCTCGATCGCCCGCGGCGTCTGCATCATCGACACCACGACCTCGGAAGCCGAACTCGATGCGCTTGTCGCCGCCGGCAACGTCGGCGCCCGCATCATGGACCTGCCCGGCGGCGCCGTGAACCTCACCGAACTGGAAGCGGTCGACGCCAAGGCTGCCTCGCGCAACTGGATGGTCGCCGTTCAGTTCGACGGCAGCAACATCCTCGATCACGAAGAGCGCCTGAAGAACCTGAAGTCCCGTTGGGTCTTCGACCATCACGGCAAGTTCTTTGCCGGCGTCACGCCGGACAGCCCGCAGATCGATGCAGTCAAGCGGCTGATCGACGGCGGCAAATGCTGGTTCAAGTTCGCCGGCGTCTATGAATCGGCAAAGCAACCCGGCCCCGACTATGCCGACGTCGCAGCCGTCGCCCGCGAAATCGCAAAATACGCACCGGAACGCATCGTCTGGGGCACCAACTGGCCGCACAACCTCGCCCGCGAACAGAAGGATTATCCGGACGACGTGGCGCTGACGGATACCGTGCTCGGCTGGCTGCCCAACGACGCTGCGCGTGAACTGGCGCTCGTGAAGAACCCGGAAGAGCTTTACGGCCTGTCCGCATTGTAAGCGGCACGTCGGAGGGGACTGAAAATAACACGACCGGAGCACGGAGGCTCCGGCGGTTTCACCTGAGGAGGACAACATGAAACTTACGAAAATCCTCGGCCTCGCATTTGGCATCGCGCTCGGCGCGACCGCTGCCAATGCCCAGGTCACGCTGCGCTCGGCCGACATCCATCCGGATGGCTACCCGACCGTCGATGCCGTCAAGTACATGGGCGAGCTGCTCTCCCAGCGCACCAACGGCAAGCTCAAGATCCAGGTCATGAACAACTCGGTTCTCGGCCAGGAAAAGGACACGATCGAGCAGACCCGTTTCGGCGTCATCGACCTGAACCGCGTCAACGCTGCGCCGTTCAACAACCTCGTGCCGGAGACCACCGTTCTCGGCCTGCCCTTCCTGTTCCGCTCGACCGAGCACATGCACAAGGTCGTCGACGGCCCAATCGGCGACGAAATCCTCGCCGCTTTCGAAAAGCATGGCCTGATCGGTCTCGCTTATTATGACTCCGGCGCCCGTTCGTTCTACACGACCAAGAAGCCGATCACCAAGCTTGCCGACCTGAAGGGCATGAAGATCCGCGTCCAGCAGTCCGACCTGTGGATTGCCATGATGCAGGCCTTCGGCGCCAACCCGACCCCGATGCCGATGGGCGAAGTTTATTCCTCGCTCGAAACCGGCGTCGTTGACGGTGCTGAAAACAACTGGCCGTCCTATGAATCGGCCCGTCACTACGAAGTTGCCAAGAACTACACCCTGACCGAACACTCGCTGAACCCGGAAATCCTGGTCATGTCCAAGATCTCCTGGGACAAGCTGACCCCAGAAGATCAGAAGATCGTCCGTCAGGCCGCCAAGGACTCGGTCGTCAAGATGCGCGAACTCTGGACCGCCCGCGAAAAGTCTTCTGAAGCCAAGGTCCGTGCCGGTGGCGCAAACGTCATCACCGTCAACAAGGACGAGTTCTCGGCTGCCATGAAGCCGGTCTACGACAAGTTCGTCACCGACGCGAAGCAGAAGGCCCTGCTCGAGAAGATCCAGGCCACCAAGTAACCAGAAAAACAATGCGCCGGCCCTCCATTCGAGGGCCGGTTTTTCATTCCGGCGCCAGAGAACGCCTGCCGGATACTGGGGAACAGATCCATGAGAAATTTCATGTTGGCTATCAAGCCAATCCTGGGCGGGATCAGCCGCCTGTCGCTTTATCTTGCCGGTATCGGCATCATCGTCATGACGGCCGTCGTCGGCTGGCAGGTGTTCGGCCGTTATGTGCTGAACGACTCACCGAGCTGGTCGGAGCCCTTGTCGCTCTACCTCATGCTGTGGTTCATCATGCTTGGCGCGGCCGTCGGCGTGCGCGAGAGCGTCCACCTTGGCCTCGACATCGTCCGCTACGTCATGCCGCCCGCCATCCAGAAGGCCATGGACCTGCTCAGCCTCGGCCTCATCGTGCTGTTCGGCATCGGCATGGCCTATTATTCGACCCTGCTGGCCGCCGGCACCTGGTCGGCCACCATTCCGGTCCTCGGCTGGCCGGGCGGCGTCGATTTCATCCCCATGATCGTTGGCGGCGTGATGATCGCCATCTTCGGACTGGAACGCTTTGTTGATGTCGCGATCGGTGAGGAAATCGCCGCAGACGTCGTGGTTCAGGAAGCAGCATAATGGCCTACGCGATCCTTTTCGGTTCCTTCACCTTCCTGATGCTGATCGGCATGCCGATCGCATTCTGCCTCGGCATTGCCTCGTTTGCGACGGTCCTCTATATGGGCCTGCCGCCGGTGGTCATCTTCCAGCAACTGAACTCCGGCATGAACGTCTTCGCCATGATGGCGATCCCTTTCTTCATCTTCGCCGGTGACCTGATGGTGCGCGGCGGCATTGCCGTTCGCCTGATCCGGTTTGCGGCCGGCCTCGTCGGCCACATGCGCGGCGGTCTCGGCCAGGTCAACGTCGTGGCTTCGACCCTCTTCGGCGGCATTTCCGGCTCGGCCGTGGCGGACGCATCCGCTGTCGGCGGCCTGATGATCCCGCAGATGGCGGCACGTGGTTACGACAGGGATTACGCAGTCAACGTGACGGCCAATGCCGCGATCATCGCGCTGATGATCCCGCCGTCGCACAACATGATCCTCTATTCGATCGCAGCCGGCGGCAATGTCTCGGTTGCCGACCTGTTCACCGCCGGCATCATCCCAGGCCTGCTTCTCGCCGCGGCGCTGATGTTCACCGCTTGGTGGGTTGCCGTGAAGCGCGGTTATCCGGCCGATCCGTTCCCGGGTTTCGCCCGCGTCGGCTATTACCTTCTGGCGTCTGTGCCGGGCATCCTGCTGATCGCCATCATCTTCGGCGGCGTTCGTTCGGGTGTCTTCACCGCAACCGAAAGCTCCTGCATCGCGGTCCTCTACGCCCTCCTCGTCGCCTTGTTCGTCTATCGAGAGCTGAACTGGGAAGGTTTCGTCGAGGCCGTCATGGGTGCCGTGCGCACCACCGCCATGGTTCTGCTCGTCATCGGTACCGCAGCCTCCTTCGGCTGGCTGATGGCCTTCCTGCAGGTCCAGACGCTGATCATCGCCGCGATCGGCGCGATCTCGGACAATCCGATCATCGTGCTGCTGATGATCAACATCATCCTGCTGGTGCTCGGCACCTTCATGGACATGGCGCCGATGGTCATCATCTCGACGCCGATCCTGCTGCCGGTCGTCAAGGCTTTCGGCATCGATCCGGTCCATTTCGGCGTCATCATGATCCTCAATGCTGGCATCGGATTGAACACTCCACCAGTTGGAACCGTGCTCTTCGTCAGTTGCGCGGTGGGCGGCATCACGATCCGCGAAGCAATGAAGACAATCTGGCCTTTCTTTGGCGCCAGCCTCGCGGTATTGCTGCTGGTAACCTATATCCCCGCTTTGTCGCTCTGGCTGCCGGGCGTGTTCAAGTAAGCGGCTCACAAAGCTTCATCTACCCGGTCCCGTTTTCCCGAACGGGACCTTTCACATGAAAAGGAGAGGTCCATGACCATCTACCAGAACCTGATCGCCGGCGAATGGGTCGGCACCGAAGCCTCCAAGAACATCAGCCCGTCCGATACCAACGATGTCGTCGGCATGTACGCCCAGGGCTCGGCCGAAGACGCCAAGCAGGCGATCGCCGCCGCCAAGGCCGCCTTCCCGGCCTGGTCGCGTTCCGGCATTCTGGAGCGTCATGCGATCCTGCGCAAAGCTTCCGACGAGATCCTTGCCCGCAAGGAAGAACTCGGTGCCCTCCTCGCCCGCGAAGAAGGCAAGATCCTTCCGGAAGCGATCGGCGAAGTCACCCGCGCCGCCCAGATCTTCGATTTCTTTGCCGGCGAAGCGCTGCGCCTGACCGGTGAAATCGTCCCGTCCGCACGTCCAAACATTGGCGTCGAGATCACCCGCGAGCCGCTCGGCGTCATCGGCATCATCACGCCGTGGAATTTTCCGATCGCCATTCCGGCCTGGAAGGTCGCTCCGGCGCTCTGCTACGGCAATACGGTTGTCCTGAAGCCGGCCGATCTCGTACCGGGCTGCGCCTGGGCAATCGTCGATATCCTGCACCGCGCCGGCCTGCCAAAGGGCGTGCTGAACCTCGTCATGGGCCGTGGCTCGGTCGTCGGTCAGGCCATGCTCGACAGCCCGGACCTCGCCGGTATCACCTTCACCGGCTCGACCGGCACCGGCAAGCGCGTCGCGCTGACCTCCATCGAACATAACCGCAAGTTCCAGCTGGAAATGGGCGGCAAGAACCCGATGGTCGTGCTCGACGACGCCGACCTTAGCGTCGCCGTTGAAGCAGCAGCAAACTCCGGCTTCTTCTCGACCGGCCAGCGCTGCACGGCATCCTCGCGCCTGATCGTCACGGAAGGCATCCACGACAAATTCGTCGCGGCACTCACCGAAAAGCTGAAGACGCTCAATGTCGACAACGCCATGAAGGCCGGCAGCCATATCGGCCCGGTCGTCGACGAAAAGCAGCTGAAGACCGATACCGACTATATCGAGATCGGCAAGACCGAAGGCGCAAAGCTTGCCTTCGGCGGCGAAGTCGTCAAGCGCGACACGCCCGGCTTCTTCCTGCAGCCGACGCTCTTCACCGAAGCCACCAACCAGATGCGCATCTCCCGCGAAGAAATCTTCGGCCCGGTCGTCTCGGTCATTCGCGCCAAGAACTACGAAGAAGCGCTGTCGATTGCCAACGACACCCCATTCGGCCTGTCGGCCGGCATCGCCACGACCAGCCTGAAGCACGCGACCCACTTCAAGCGCAACTCGGAAGCCGGCATGGTCATGGTCAACCTGCCGACCGCCGGTGTGGATTTCCACGTCCCGTTCGGCGGCCGCAAGGGCTCGTCCTTCGGTCCGCGCGAACAGGGCAAATATGCCAACGAGTTCTTCACCGTGGTGAAGACGGCTTACACGCTCGCCTAAGATTGCTCAGGCATCCAAAACAAAATGAGGCCCGGCGGAAACGCCGGGCCTTTTTCGCTGACGGATAGTGCTCCGCCAGAGGAGGTTGTTATCCTTAGCCTTGTGCCGAGGAGCTAAGCCATCTCGACAAATTGGACGTGGATAGATGCTCGGGACAAGCCCAAGCATGACGAAGGAGAGCGGCAGATCTGCACCTGAAGCCTCCGACGCAAAGTCTCAAATGCCTGCATACCACTCATAGCCGCGATCTTCCCAGAAACCGCCATTGCCGCCGTAAAGCTGGCCGAGATCGGCCACCGCCTCGATACGGGTCAGGTATTTCGCCTGCTTGTAACCGAGCTGCCGCTCGACCCGGAGCCTCAACGGGGCTCCGTGCGCCACTTCCAGATCGCGGCCGTTCATCGAATGGGCAAGGATCGTCTGGGGATGAAAGGCATCGACCAGATCGACGCTTTCGTAATACCAGCCAGTTCCATCAAGCGTCTTTTCGTATTCGTCAGCACAGTGGAAGACGATGTAACGCGCCTCAGGCTTCAGCGCGACGGTCTGCAGCAGCGCGCCGAGCGGCACGCCGGTCCATTTGCCTATCGCGCTCCAGCCTTCGACACAGTCGTGCCGGGTGATCTGGGTTCGCGCTGGCATGGCCTTGAGCTGTGCCAGCGAAAACTGTGTCGGTTTCTCGACCAGGCCGCCGACTTCCAGTTTCCACGTCGAGAACTGGCTGTTCATCCAGTCCGCATATTGCGGATTGTCCGGCATACTGGTGCCATTGGCACGAAACACCGGCGACAAGTCGGCCTCGGTGAACTCCCGAGCCAAGGCATTATCGCCAAGCAGGAAGCGCTGGGTCTTCATCGAAAACCCTTCTGCGATCTTCAGAACGGATTTCGTCCGGTCGCTTTCGACCAGCGCATCGCAACCGCTCAACCCGAGCGCGGAGGCGGTCAGCGTCGAACCGATCAGGAAACGGCGGCGGGTGATGAGGCGGCTCACTGTTTTTCCTCCGGTTCGATGGCGTAATAGCCGGTGATCATGGAACGCAGGTTGTTGAAGACGCCCGACAGGATGACCATCGCCACATGCACGATGACGAAGGCGACGAGCGAGAAGGCCGTCAGGAAATGGATGGTGCGGGCCGATTGCCGGCCGCCGAACAGATCCAGCAGCCAGGGCGCCATCGCATCGAAGCCCGGCGACATCGTCAGCCCCGTTCCAATCATCAGCGGCAGAAGCAGGAAGATCACCGCCAGATAAGTTAGCTTCTGCAGCGTGTTGTAATGCCGTGCCTCCGGCCCTTTCGGAAACCGCAGCCGGGCATGGTTGACCACTTCATGGCCAAGATGCGCGGGCGTCAGCTCTTTACCTGCAGGCACCAGATCGCGGCGGAAATGCGGGCTGAGAAAACCATAGGCGAGATAGGCGAAACCGTTGATGACGAACAGCCAGGCGAAGAAAAAGTGCCAGCGCCGCCCGGTTGCGAGATCCTGATAGCT
This sequence comes from Neorhizobium populisoli, assembly GCF_019430945.1. Lineage (GTDB taxonomy): Bacteria > Pseudomonadota > Alphaproteobacteria > Rhizobiales > Rhizobiaceae > Neorhizobium > Neorhizobium populisoli. The sequence goes on from NZ_JAHYCB010000005.1 coordinate 276,439, forward strand.
CGGAATGGTCAGCCAGGCCGGAAAACCGCGTGCCGTAGGCTCGCCATCGACATTCGAAACACCGAGAAACCCGGTCGTGTCGAAGGTGAAAGGCCCGACATGCGTCAGACCCTTAGCCTGATCGCCGTCCTGAACCCCTTCCATGGCGATGAAGGACGGATCGTTGTCGGCACCATACTGCCCCCAATAGAGCGAAGGATGCGCGTTGAAAATCTGCAGCCCGCTGAACAGCAGCACGGTCAGGCACAGCACGTTCACCCAATGGGACAGGCGAACGAGAAGGCTGTGTCGGTAGATGAGCGTCCGGCCGGTTTCCATACCGGCATCGATCGTCGCCATGATTGTCTCCGGAATGAATGAGGTCCGTCGAAAGAGAGCACGCGGCCGCCGTTAGAAAAGTTTCAGCGGCCGCGACGAGGATTACTTCATGGCGTCGCAGGATTTCATCATGTCGGACTTCTTCATCGAATCCTTCTCCATGCCGGCCTTGTGCATGCAGTCGGCCTTGGTGCCGCCAGTCTTCATCGCATCCGTCTTCATGCTGTCCTTCGACATGGCACCGCTCTGCATGTTGTCCTTCTTCATCGTGTCGGACTTCATGGCGTCCTGGGCGGAAGCAACGCCGGCCAGCGAAAGGCCGATAACGAAGGTGCAGGCTGCAACGGCGGAAATGATCTTGGTCATGGAGGTTCTCCTCGGATTGTGTATCGTGTCCGCCGACTGGTTGCCGAGGGCTCACATCCAATCATTCGAGGCGAGATGGAAAAGCGTTACAGCTTCACGCCCATGTGATAGACCTGTGATGCCGCTTTTATTTTTACTTCTCCCTGTAACCATTTACGTGCTTCTTCGAATGAACTCCGTAACAGCATGACGACAGCCCATTCGGAAGAAGCCCTGAAAGCTTTGATGCTTCTTTCCCTTGACGGGGACGAGGCAGCCTATCGGCGTTTGCTCACCGCCCTGCGCGTCCTGTTGGTCGGATATTACGGCCGGCGCATGGGCGCGGCGACGAAAGCGGACATGGAAGATTTGGTCCAGGAGACATTGCTGGCATTGCATTCACGCCGGTCGACCTATGACCGCGACCGCCCCTTCACGGCCTGGTTCTTCTCGATTGCCCGCTACAAGCTGATCGACCACCATCGCGGCCGCGGCGGACGCAGGCTGGTCGAGATCGAGCTGAACGAAGAGATCGAAAGCGATTTCAGCGAAGACGCTCTGACGGCGCGCATGGATGTCGAGCGGCTGCTCGACGGCCTCACGCCCAAACAGCAGGAACTGATCCGGCAGGTGAAACTGGAAGGCCAATCGGTCGCCGATACCGCCAGCCGCACCGGCCAGTCGGAATCGGCGGTCAAGGTGAACATTCACCGAGCCCTCAAGGCACTGGGAGAGAAATTGCGAGGCGGATCGTGAGAGACACGGACGATATCATCAACAGCCTGGCAAGCGGCCTGAAGCCCGTGAAGCGCGACGCGCTGCGTGGCCGTTTCCTGATGGGCGTGCTGCCCGCGCTGTTCGTTTCGCTTCTGCTGATGCTGACGATCGTTGGCCTGCGGATAGACATGGCGCAGGCGCTGATGCTGCCGGTTTTCTGGATCAAGTCCGCCTATAACGCCCTGATCGCCATCACCGCGTTGTGGGCGACCTACCATCTGGCGCGGCCGGATGGGTCCCAGGGCCGCTTCTTCAAAACGCTCGCAGCGATCTTCCTTGCCATGGCAATCGTCGCAGCCATCCAGTTGATGGTCGCGCCGCCACAAACCTACAATCATATGATCTTCGGCTCGTCGGCCCTTCATTGCCCGTTCCTGATCTTCGGCTTTGCATTGCCGATCTTTGCGGGCATCAATTGGGTGCTGCGCCGCGGCGCGCCGACCGATCTGCGTCTCACCGGTTTCATCGCCGGCATCGCTGCCGGTGCTGCCGGCGCCTGGGTCTATTCCTGGTTCTGCACCGAAAACGGCATGCCCTTCGTGTTGATCTGGTATTCGGTCGGCATTCTTCTCGTCGGCGGTCTTGGTGCCCTCACCGGCCCCCGCCTGCTGCGCTGGTAGCAGATACGAAAACGCCCGGCGGGCAAAGCCAACCGGGCGCAATATCGGACAATGTCAGCAATCGTTATTCGGCGGCCACATTGGCACGCTTCGGCAGCTTCCAATTCGGACGCGGGAAGTGGCATGTATAACCGTTCGGATAACGGACCAGATAATCCTGGTGCTCCGGCTCCGCTTCCCAGAAATCGCCGACCGGTTCGACTTCCGTGACAACCTTGCCGGGCCACAGGCCGGATGCGTTGACATCGGCGATCGTGTCTTCGGCAACAGCCTTCTGCGCGTCGTTTTCATAATAGATCGCCGAGCGGTAGCTGGTGCCCAGGTCGTTGCCCTGGCGGTTCTTGGTCGACGGATCATGGATCTGGAAAAAGAATTCCAGCAGATCGCGATAGCTCGTCTTGGCCGGATCGAAGATCACTTCGAGGGCTTCCGCATGGGTGCCGTGATTACGATAGGTGGCGTTCTTCACATCGCCGCCGCTATAGCCGACACGGGTGGAGATCACGCCCGGAATGCGGCGGACCAGATCTTCCATGCCCCAGAAGCAACCGCCTGCCAAAACGGCACGTTCGGTGGACGTCGTCATGCTTTCCTCCTTCGGTTTTCGGATGTGACCCTAAAATGGCGATCCGCAGGAGAATATTCAATATGGAAGAATAGCGGCGTTTTCCTCAATGCAGGATCTGACTGAGGAAAAGCTGCAGGCGGGCATGTTTCGGCCGCTGGAAAAATTCGACCGGTTCGTTCTCCTCGATAATCTGTCCTTGATCCATGAAGATCACCCGGTTGGCGACCTGTCGGGCAAAGCCCATTTCGTGGGTGACGCAGATCATCGTCATCCCGTCCTCGGCAAGCGACACCATCGTGTCCAGCACTTCCTTGACCATTTCCGGATCGAGCGCCGAAGTCGGCTCATCGAACAGCATCACCTTGGGGTTCATGCAGAGCGCGCGAGCGATAGCCACACGCTGCTGCTGGCCGCCGGAAAGCTGGATCGGATATTTGTCAGCCTGCTCCGGGATGCGAACACGTTCCAGATATTTCATCGCGAGCGCGCGAGCCGCCGGGCGGTCCATCTTGCGCAGCCAGCGCGGCGCCAGCATGCAGTTTTCCGCCACCGTCAGATGCGGGAAAAGGTTGAACTGCTGGAACACCATGCCGACTTCCCGACGCACCTCGTTCATCCGCCGCGTCTCACCGTTGAGCTCGATACCGTCGACGGTGATCTTGCCGCTTTGGTGTTTTTCCAATTGGTTGATGCATCGGATCAGCGTCGACTTGCCGGAGCCGGAAGGCCCGCAGATGACAATGCGTTCGCCGCGCTTCACCGTCAGGCTGACATCCTTCAGGGCCTGAAAGGCGCCGAACAGCTTGTTGACGTGTTCGAGGACGATGGCGTTTTCGGGCATGGCATTCGTCATGCGGATCTCCGGACTTCGGGATAAAACTGGTGTGTCATCGGTAGCTCGCCGGCTTGCTGCGCATCTTGCCGACGGTCTCCCGGCGAGCCTGCAAAAGCCGCACCGGTGGAAGCCCGGCGAGTATCAGTGCGAGATCGTCGAGGATCATCTCGGCAGCGGTGGAAAGTGCCGCCCGCATGCCGCCGGCGCGATGCGGGGACAGCAGGATTTTCGAGCGGCGGATCGGATCGTCTGCCGGGATCGGCTCCGTCGGAAAGACATCGGTCGCGATCCTCAGCCTTCCCTTGTCCGCCATATCGAGTAGCACGTCGAAATCGGCGATCCCTGCCCGGCCGACCAACACCAAAGCCGCATCCGGCCGCATGAGTTCGAGCGTCGTGCGATCGAGAAGATGCTGGTTTTCGGACGTCACCGCAGCGGAGACGAAAACCGTATCGCAGCGTGAAAGCAGTTCTTCCAGCGCCACAGGCTCGCAGCCCTCCTCGCGGATCGCGCCTGCCGGCAGCCACGGATCGTGGACGAGTATCTTGACTGAAAATCCCGTTAGCAATCTGCGAATGGCCCGGCCGATCGAACCGAAGCCGATAATGCCGATCGTCGAGCGGGTGATCAGCCCCGCATGTGCATTTCCCCGCGAGCCATAGACCTCACCGCCTGTCCTGACACTGGCATCGGCTGAGGTAATTCCGCGCGCCAGATCGAGCGCCAGCCCGATCGCCATTTCCGCAACCGGATACGCGAAAGCCGGCGCGATGGAGAGAACAGAGACCCCCGCCTGAAAACAGTGATCGTAATCGACATTCGGGAAGAAATTCCCTTCGATATTGATGACGGTCCGCAGCTTCCCGGCCCGCCTCAACCGCTCCTCCGCCAAATCCGGCTGACCGATGATCGCAACGGCTCGATCGATCACCGCATCCAGCGAAGCGGGATCGTTGCGACTATCGATCCGCACGATCTCACCCAGCCCTTCCAACCGCGCGAACTGCTGCGTGTCGAACACGGCTTCCACCGTGCGCGGAAAGGGATCGAGAACGATCAGATCTTTCGCCATATCGCATCATCCGCAGGAAGCGGCCGGGCCATCCAGCCCGGCCTTATGATACCAGGACCCGGTCAGAGCGTCGGCAACTGGCCGAGCGTGACCTTGAGGTATTGCTGTGAAATCTCTTCCAGCTTGCCGCTCTGCTTCTGCAGGAACAGGAAAGTGTTGAGATAGTTCAGGAGGTTGGTGCGGCCAGGCGCCACCGCCATCGCCATATAGGGGCTGCTAAGGGTGAATTTCGCCTCGTAGCTCTTGCCGGGATCCATCTGGTTCAGAGCCGGCGGAACGAGCATGCCGGCCCCGAGAAGATCGGCCTGGCCGGTGACGAGCGCCTGCAAAGAGCCGGCATCGTCATCGAAACGCAGGATGGTCGCCTTGGTCGCATTCGCCGTGACGATCTGGTCCTGCGGCGAGCCGCGCGGAACGGCGATCTTCATGCCGGCGGTATCGGCAAAGCCTGCGACTTTCTTCGCTTGCGGCGCGATCAGCACCAGCGCGTTCGGCGCATAAGGGTTTGTGAACCAGACCTGCGCGGCACGTTCGGCGGTGATCGACAGGGTCGAGATGATCACATCGGCGCGGCCGGCAAGCAGCGTCGGAATGCGGGTCGGGCCGGTGACCTGCTCGACCTTCAGCTTGACCTTCAGGCTGTCGGCGAGCTGCTGGCCAAGCGCCACGCCAAAACCGTCCGGCTGCTGCTGGGCATTGAGATAACCCCAGGGCGGCGTCGTCATGTCGACGCCGACGACGATCTCGCCGCGCTTGATGATATCGCTCAAGTCCTGCGCCTCAGCGGTGGCGGCAAGACCGACCGCGCCGAGGCAAACGGAGATAACCATTCCCAATAATCTTTTCATGCCATCCTCCTCCAAGGGTTCTTGTCGGCGACAGGCCTCCTCCGGCCGATCGCCTCTTCGGTCAGGCTCGCTTCTGGCTGCGACCGAGTTTCCTTTCCAGCGACTGGCCCCAGAGCGAGAGCGGCCAGCAAAGAACGAAATAGATACAGGCGACGAAGCCGTAGACGATCAGCGGCCGAAGCGTCGAATTGTTGATGAACTGCCCGGCCCGCACGAGCTCGACGAAGCCGATGATCGCGGCCAGCGAGGTCGTCTTGATCAGCTGCACCAGAAAACCGACCGTCGGCGGCACCGAAATCTTCAGCGCCTGCGGGGCAACGACAAGCAGGATCGTCAGCGGCTCCGGAAAGCTCAGCGCCCGCGAACCCTCCCATTGATGCTTGGGTATCGCCCGGATGCAGCCAATCCAGATGTCGCAGAGATAGGCCGACGAATAGAGCGAGAAGGCTATCAGCGCCGCCGTCCAGGCCTCGAAGCGGATGCCGAACAGGCTGCCGCCATAAAACACCAGAAACAGCTGCATCAAAGGCGGCGTCGCCTGGAAGAACTGCACGTAACCGATCGCCAGCCAGCCCAGCGGGCGAAACGTCACAAGTCGCATTGTCACCAGAAGGAGACCGACGATGGCCCCGCCAACGATCGCGAAGGCGGAGAGCAGCAGCGTCCAGCGGGTTGCCGACAGGATGTAGAGAAAGTCGTTGGGACCGAGCTGATGGATCACAGCACACCCATGCGTTCACGCGGGCCGCGGGCCAGGAAGAGATTGTAGCAGACCGCAAAGAGGATACGGAATGCGAAGACGATGACGAGGTAGATGAAGGTCACCACCACATAGACCTCGATTGTCCGAAAATTCGCCGAGGCGATACTGTTCGCAACCGACGTCAACTCGTTCGCCGAGATCGCCGCCGCCAGGCTCGAACCAAGCAGGATCATCGTGAACTGGCCGGCCAGCGGCGGATAAATGACCTGTAGCGCCGGCACCAGCACGATCAGGAGAAACACCTGGAAAGGCCCGAACCCGAGAGCCGCCCCCGCTTCCGTCTGCCCATGCGGCACGGATTCCACGCCTGCGCGAATAATCTCCGTCGCGTAGGCGCCGAGATTGACGACCATGGCGAGCAGCGCCGTATTGGTCGGCGAAAGATAGATGCCGAGCGTCGGCAGGCCGAAAAAGAAGAAGAAAAGCTGCAACAGGAAGGGCGTGTTGCGGATCACTTCCACATAGACGCCGAAGACGATGCCCAGCCATCTCGGCCCCGAGGACTTAGCCCAAGCACCAATAATGGCGATCAGACAGCCGAGCACGATCGCTTGCAGCGACAGCAGGATCGTCAGCCACGCGCCATCGAGAAGCTGATCGAAAGCCTCCGACAACCAGGCAAAACTGAGCGTCTGCTCGTACATCCTCTCTCCCTTTGAGGTGCGTTGGCGCTTTTCCATCGAGCGCTCTCGCGCTCTACCGACTGCACTGCCAAAGCCGCCAGTCGCCCTTGAGCGACTGCGCTTCTCCGCCCGACGCTCCATCCCAGAATGAAGCATCATAGACGGCATCTATTTTGTCAACAATATTGGCAACATAAATCTACGACAGATATCACCTTCAGGTGACTCAGTAGCCGGCCTTCAGAAAATCCAAGTCGCAGCCTTCTTCAGCCTGCGTGACATGGCGATTGTAAAGCCCGAGCCAGCCACGCTTTTCAGCCGGCGGCGCAGGTGTCGGAACGCGAGCCGCAAGCTCCGCCTCATCCACCAGAAGCTCCAGCCGCCGCTCCTTGACGCTGAGCCGGATCATGTCTCCGGATTGGACCTTCGCCAGCAGACCACCGGCGGCGGCTTCGGGCGAAATATGCAGGATGATCGTGCCGTAAGCCGTGCCGCTCATTCGCGCATCGGAAATGCGCAGCATGTCCTTCACACCCTTGCGGGCGAGCTTGGCGGGGATCGGCAGATAGCCGGATTCCGGCATGCCGCAGGCCTTCGGCCCGGCATTTTTCAAGACAAGAATATCGTCTTCCGTCACATCGAGATCGGGATCGTCGATGCGGTTGGAAAGATCTTCCAGCCCGTCGAACACCACCGCCCGGCCCGTCTTCTCGAACAGGTTTTCATCGGCCGCAGCGCGCTTCAGAATTGCACCCTTCGGCGCCAGATTGCCGAACAGCGAGATCAACCCGCCATCGGCACGGATCGGATTGTCGACCGGCCGGATGACCTTGCTGTCGATCCAGCCGTCTTCACTCGGCACCAGATCGGCAAGTCTCTCACCGGTGACCGTCGTCGTCGTGAGGTCGAGATGATTGCCGAGCCGGCGCAACAGCCCGCCGACGCCGCCGGCGTAAAAGAAGTCCTCCATATAGGCTTCGCCGGTCGGCTTCAGGTCGACCAGAACCGGCGTCGCATCGGAAATGGCGTTCAGCGCATCAAGATCGACCTTGAGGCCAAGCCGCCCGGCGATCGCCGCCAGATGGATGATCGCATTGGTCGAGCCGCTGATCGCCAGCAGCGTTTTCACCGCATTGTCGATCGTCGCCTGAGTGATGATGTCCTTGAAGGTCCGGCCGGATTCGACCAGTTCCATGGCTGCCACGCCGGAAGCCTCGGCAGCACGCAACCGGTCGGCATGCACGGCAGGGATCGCGGCGGTACCCGGCAACATCAGCCCCATGACTTCCAGCATGATCGCCATCGAGCTTGCGGTGCCCATCACCGCGCAGGTGCCGGCCGTGGTGGCAAGCGAACCTTCGACCTGATCGATTTGCTTGTCTTCGATATCCCCAGCCCGATAACGCGCCCAGAAGCGGCGGCAGTCGGTGCAGGCTCCGAGCCTTTCGCCCTGATAACGCGACGTCATCATCGGCCCGGTGGCGAGCACAATCGCCGGCTTGTTGGCGGAAATGCCGCCCATGGTGAGCGCCGGTAGCGTCTTGTCGCAACCACCGACCAGCACGACTGCATCCATCGGCTGAGCGCGGACCATTTCTTCCACATCCATGGCCATCAGATTGCGGAAAACCATGCTGGTCGGATTGAGGAAAACCTCGCCGAGCGACGTAACCGGAAACTCCAGCGGCAGACCACCGGCCGAGAGCACGCCGCGCTTCACGGCTTCGACCAGATCCGGCACACCGCGATGACAATTGTTGAAGCCGCTCGCCGTCCAGGTAATCCCGACGATCGGCTTTTGCAGCATGGTCTTGGAATAGCCCATCGACGATGCGAAAGAGCGCCTGAGATAGGCTGCGAAACGCGGATCGCCGTAGTTTGTCAGTCCGCCTGTTATACCCTGCCCGGTCTTGGCCATGTTGACGGTCCTTTACGAAAAACGAGCTTCGGGATCCGACGTTTCGCCGGATTTCGCCAGGAAATCGAGGTCGCAGCCCTCATCCGCCTGCAGCACATGCTGCGAGAACAGCGCGCCGTAACCCCGTTCGTAATGCGGTGGCGGTGGCACCCATTCGGCTTGGCGTCTGGCGAATTCCTCTTCGGAAACCAGCAGATCGAGACTGCGCGCATCGGTATCGAGGCTGATCATGTCGCCGTCCTGCACGAGCCCCAACGGCCCGCCGACACGGCTTTCGGGACAGACATGCAGGATGCAGGTGCCGTAACTCGTGCCGCTCATGCGCGCATCGGAAATCCGCACCATGTCGCGCACGCCTTTTTCGAGGAGCTTCTTCGGGATCGGCAGCATGCCCCATTCCGGCATGCCCGGCGCTCCGGTCGGCCCTGCATCCTGCAGAACCAGCACGCTGTCCTCGGTGACTTCGAGGTCGGGATCGTCGATCCGCGCCAGCATGTCCTTGAAATTCTTGAACACGACGGCCGGACCGGTGTGCTGCAGAAACTTCTGGCTCGCCGCCGCCCGCTTCAGCACCGCTCCGCGCGGCGCAAGATTGCCCTTCAGAACGACGAGACCACCTGCCGCATAAATTGGATTGCTGACCGGGCGAATGACATCGTCATTGTAAGGCGCAAAACCTTCCAGCTCGTCGCCAAGCGTGCTGCCGGTAATCGTCATGCAAGAGAGATCGAGATGATCCTTGATCACCGAGAGCAAAGCTCTCAACCCGCCGGCATAATAGAAATCCTCCATCAGGAATTTCCCGGACGGCTGCAGATTGCAGATGACCGGCACGGCCTCCGCAGCAGCAGAAAAATCATCCAGCGTCAGCTCAAGCCCGAGCCGCCGCGCCATGGCGATAAGGTGGATCAACGAATTGGTGGAACCTGACAGCGCCATGTCGGTGACGACGGCGTTGAGGAAACTGTTCCGGCTCACGACATCGCGCGGCCGCAGATCCTCCCAGACCATCTCGACGATCCGCCGTCCCGCCATACTCGCCATCTGCGAATGGGTGGAATCGACGGCCGGAATAGAGCTTGCTCCGGGCAGTGACACGCCGAGAACGTCGGCAAGCGAGGTCATGGTCGAGGCCGTGCCCATCGTGTTACATGTGCCGGGCGAACGCGCCGTGCCTTCGCCGAACCCGCGCCAGGTCTTCTCGTCGATCTTGCCCGCCCGGAAATCGGCGAGCGCCGCCCAGGTGCTCGACCCGGTGCCGAGATTGCGCTGGCCGCGGAAATGACCGGAGAGCATCGCGCCGGCCGGCACGAAGATCGCCGGGATGTTCATGCTCGCCGCGCCCATCAGCAGCGCCGGCGTTGTCTTGTCGCAGCCGCCCATCAGCACGGCACCATCGATCGGGTGCGAGCGGAGAATTTCCTCCGTGTCCATGGCGAGCAGGTTGCGATAGATCAGCGTGCTCGGCCGCACATAGGTCTCGCCGACGCTGAGCGCCGGCAGTTCGACCGGAAAACCGCCCGCCTGCCAGATGCCGCGTTTCACCTCCTCCACCCGCTGCGGAAAATGCGTGTGGCACGAGTTAAGGTCGGACCAGGTATTGACGATGCCGATCACCGGCTTGCCCTGAAAATCCTCGCTCGTATAGCCCATCTGCTTGGTGCGGTAGGACTTGTGATTGCCCGGTTGACCAGATGCGCCGAACCAGCGCTGGCTGCGTAGTTCGGCAACGGTGATCTTCTTTTTCTCGGTCATCTGGCTTGCCTTCAGAGCAGACGCGTATGCGTGAACTTGATATTGAGATAGTCGTGGATCGCGGTCGGCCCGCCTTCGCGGCCGTAACCGCTCTGCTTGACGCCGCCGAACGGTCCTTCGGGGATGGCGACGGCGCAGGTATTGATCCCGACCATGCCCGCCTCGATCCGCTCGGACACCATCGTCGCCGAGGTCAGCGAGCGGGTGAAGATATAGGATGCAAGCCCCGCTTCCAGCGCATTCGCATGGCCGATCGCCTCTTCCGTATCGGAAAAGGTCATGATCGGCGCGACCGGCGTAAACGGTTCTTCGATGAGGATTTCGCTCTCCGGATCGACATTGCGCATCACCGTCGGCTCGAAGAAATAACCGGCATTCACACCCTTCGGTCTGCCGCCGCCACAGAGGATTTCGGCACCACGCTTGCGTGCGTCCGCGACGATCGCTTCGGCCCAGTCGCGCTGCCGCGACGTCGTCAGCGGCCCCATCGTGACAGAGCGGTCGAGACCGTCGCCAAGCTTCAGCTTCTTCGCGACCTTGACGAAACCATCCGTGAATTCGTCCGCTAACCGCTCATGCACATAGAAACGGCTCGGTGAAGCGCAGACCTGACCGGCATTGCGGAATTTCGCGAGCGCCGCCGCTTCCGCCGCCTGTGCCACATCCGCATCTTCGAGGACCAGAACCGGCGCATGGCCGCCGAGCTCCATCGTCATCCGCTTGACGGTTGCCGCACTCTGCTGGATCAGGATTTTTCCGACCCGCGTCGAGCCGGTGAAGGAAACCTTGCGCACTGCGGGTTCCGCCATCAACGGCGCGATGACATCCTCCGGCGTACCGAACAGCAGCGTCACCGCCCCCTCCGGCAGGCCCGCATCGACACAGCATTGCACGAGTGCCGCGACACAGGCCGGCGCCTCTTCGGCAGGCCGCACGATCACGCTGCAGCCGGCGGCGAGCGCCATGCAGATCTTGCGGGCAGAAAGATTAATGGGAAAATTCCAGGCCGTCAGCGCCAATACCACGCCGACCGGCTCATGGGTCATCAGGCCGCGACCACCGGGGCCGCGTGAATTGACCGTTTCACCCGTCAGCTGCCGCGCCTGATCGGCCGCCCACTCGAAATGTTCGGCAGCGGAAATCACTTCGAGCTCAGCCTCGACGATCGGCTTGCCCGTTTCCAGCGTCAGCAGCCGCGCAATCTCCGGCATCCGCTCGCGGATCAGTCCAGCGATCTTGCGCAGCATGTCCGAACGCGCCCAAGGCCCGACCTTGCGCCACAGGCCAAAGCCGCGCTCCGCCCAGGCCAGAGCCTCCTTGGCATCCGCGCTGTTGGCAAGCGAAACCGCGCCAAGCACTTCTTCCGTGGCGGGATTGACGACATCAAGCAGCGGCCCGCGGCCCTCACGGCGCGCGTTGCCGAACACCAATGCCGGTGCGTGATAGTTCATACTTTTCCTCCCCGTCGGGCCTGCGTCGCATCTCACCCCTTCCCCAAGACGATGCTTCGAGAAGTGCCGCAAACCGACCTTTCATCCGTCAGCATCAACATCACAACATGATTGTCAACAAAATAGTTGCCGATTTTTTCGCGACGTGGCAGTTTTCCCGCCGACATAAAAATCACTAGGGTGAGCTGACCGCGCACTCGTAACCGCTTCCCAAGGAGCCTGCCGCAATGTCCAAATACCCCGTCGCCGAGATGATCGCCCCACACGCCAAGCTGATCCCGGTCCTGCATGTGGAAAATCCAGACCATGCCGAACCGCTTCTGGAGGCGCTGGTGACGGCGGGCATCAAGATCCTCGAAGTGACGTTGCGCAGTGCCGCCGGCCCGGAAGTCATCCGCCGCATGAAGGCGATGGGCAGCGATGCGGTAATCGGCGCAGGCACGGTTACGAGACCGGAACAGCTGAAGCCGGTCATCGATGCTGGCGCGGTCTTCGGCGTCAGCCCGGCGCTGACGCCCGCGCTGGCCGAAGCCATCAACCACTCCGGCCTGCCCTTCCTGCCGGGTATCTGCACGCCGAGCGAGTCGCTCTTCGCCCGCGAACAGGGTTTTCACGAACAGAAGTTCTTCCCGGCCGATCTCTTCGGCGGCATGAACTTCATCAAACATGTCGAGCCGCTCTGGCCGGACGTGCATTTCTGCCCGACGGGCGGCATTTCCGACCAGAACTCCAGCCAGTATCTGGCACTGCCGACCATCTTCGCCGTCGGCGGTGGCTTCCTCGCGCCCAAGGACCTGATCGACAAGGCCGACTGGAAGACGATCCACGAGCGCGGCAAGGCCTCCGTCGCTGCGGCCGGCCGCTAACCTTCGAACAACGGCTCCGGCAATCCGGCGACATCCAGCTCGATCGCAAAGATGTCGCCGGCATGCGGCTCTGCTGCTCGCTCCTCTGCGCTCATGCCTTCGTGGGCAGTGGTGATGAACAGCGTCCGATAATCCGCCCCGCCAAAGGCGCACATGGTCACCCGGCTGGCAGGCACCTCGATCAGCCGGTCGAGCCGGCCATCCGGCGTAAACCGCGCCACGCAGCCGCCCATCCAGCGGCCACTCCAGTAACAGCCTTCCGCATCCACCGCGCCGCCGTCCGGTCGTCCGGGTGCGGTGCCGTCATCCTGAAAGACACGTCGGTTGGTTGCGGCGCCCTCCTCGCTGTAGTCGAACCGGAAAATCTGTCGCCGCCCGCCATCGACCCAGTACATTGTCCGGCCAGAAATATCGAAGGCAAGCCCGTTCGCAATCGTGCTGTCGTCCATGACTTCGGCGACTGTTCGGTCCCTATCGACCCGCCAGAGCTTTGCCGAAGCTGCATCCCGCGTCAGGTTCATCGAGCCGGCAAGAAATCGTCCTTCGCGATCGCATCGACCGTCGTTGAACCGATGTTTTGAAAGACCGGCCTCCGGTTCGGCTATTTCTTCCAGAAGACCGGCCTCGGGATCGAAGAAGGAAAAGCCGTGTTCCATGGCGATGATCAGCCCGCCGCCTCGTCGGAGAGCAAAGCAGCCGGCCCTTCCCGGCATGTCGAAACTCTCATGCCTGCCGCTTTGCGGATCAAGCCGATGGATTTTCCGGCCCGGGATATCGGTCCACCAGAGACTTTGCCCCGCCTCGTCCCAGACCGGGGACTCACCCGTTTCGCTCTGGGCCGCAAACAGAAGTTCCGCCTTGTCCACCCTCACCATCGGCATTCCTCTCGACTATGCTGGAACGACCGTGGCAACAACCAATCACATCGTCAACAATTTTGTTGATTAAATAGGTGACATTGCCGCCGCGATCGTTAGTGTGCGTCGCGATTACATTCGAGGAGGATTATCCATGTCGCAGGCAGCGGTTTTCAAACATCTCGGTCGCCGGGTGCGGCTCGGGCTTATCGGCGGCGCGCCCGGCTCATTGATCGGACCGGTACACCGCACCGCAGCCCGGCTGGACGATTGCTTCGAGCTTGCCGCTGGCGTTTTCTCGTCAAACCCGGAGCGTTCGCTGGCGGCGGCCAAGGAACTTGGCATCGCCCGCGGCTACGCCGATATCGCCACGATGATCTCGGAAGAGGCAAATCGCCCCGACGGCATCGACGCCGTCGCCATCATGACGCCCAATGACAGCCATTTCGACTATGCCGCCGCGGCCTTGGATGCCGGCCTCGACATCATCTGCGACAAGCCGCTCACCAACGATCTCGACAGCGCGCTCACCCTTGCCCGCAAGGCGCACGACAAAGGCCGCATCCTATCGCTCACCCATAACTATTCCGGTTATCCCATGGTGCGTGAAGCGCGCGCCGCGATCGAAGCCGGCGAAGTCGGCCCGCTGCGCCTCGTCAACGTTCGTTATGTTCAGGGCTCCCTCGCAAAGGCTGTCGAGGCCGAGCCGGAAAAGCTTGCTGCCCGCACCAAATGGCGGCTCGATGCCTCGAAGGGCGGCAAGAGCCACGTGCTCGGCGATATCGGCGTTCATGCCCAACAGTTGATGACCTATGTCACCGGCTTGCGCATCACTTCCGTGTTGGCCGATGTCGGCGCTTCACTGCCCGGCCGCACCGCCCATGACACGGCCCAGATCATCCTGAAATTCGAGGACGGCACGCGCGGCCAGATGCTGGTCAGCAAGGTCGCCACCGGCGCGCAGAATGTCGTCGCCATCGAAGCCTATGGCGAGGAAGGCGGTGTCTATTGGGAACAGGCAGGCGCTAACGACTTGCGCGTCATGCGCGCCAACAAGGCAGACGAAATACGAACCCGCGGCCTGCCTTCGCTGCACCCGCTGGCTCAGCGCGCCACCCGCATTCCGGTAGGCCATCCGGAAGCCTTCTTCGAGGCATTCGCCAATATCTATACGGATTTCGCCGAGCTCGTCGCTGCGCGCATTGCCGGCGCAAAACCGGACCCGATGGCGCTGCTTACGCCTGACGCCTGGATCGGCGTCGATAGCCTCGCGTTTATCGACGCCTGCCTGGAATCGACCGAAACCGGCACCTGGGCGGATGTGAAGCGGTTCGATTGATGGAAGAAAAATGCCGCTGAAACTCAGCGGCCAATCCCCAGGATCGTATTGACTGTCTGCTCGTCGAGCGTTGCCCGCATCTTCGCATCGAACGCCGTTTCAGTCACTGCGATGATGTGATCGCTGATGAATTGGCGGCCTTCGCGGGCGCCGTCATATTTGTTCTTGAAGCAGCATTCCCATTCGAGCGTCGCCCAGCCGTTATAACCGAGGCCCGTCAGCCGTGAGAAGATCGTCTTGAAATCGATCTGGCCATCACCCGGGCTGCGAAAACGGCCCGCCCTGCCCGTCCAGTCGTTGTAACCGCCATAAACGCCGGTACGGGCGGATTTGACAAACTCAGCATCCTTCACATGGAAGGCGCGGATGTAATCAGCGTAGAGATCGATGAAGCCGATATAATCGACATGCTGCAGCAGGAAATGGCTCGGATCGTAGAGCAGCTTGACCCGCTGATGATTGCCGGTGACGTCAAGGAAGCGCTCGAAGGTCGAGCCGTCATGCAAATCCTCGGTCGGATGCAGTTCGTAGCAGATATCGACGCCCTGATCCTCGCAATGATCGAGCACCGGCTTCCAGCGCTTCGCCAGTTCGGCGAAACCGGCGGACACCAGCTCCTGCGGCACCGGCGGATAGGGATAAAGATAAGGCCAGAGCAGCGAGCCGGAAAAGGTCACCATCCTGTCAATGCCGAGCCGCTTGGAGGCGGTCGCGGTCAGCTTCAATTGCTCTTCCGCCCAGGCCTGACGGGCGGCGGGATTGCCGCGCATCTCGGCCGGCGCCATCCCGTCTTGTGTCAGGTCAAAAGCCGGATGCACGGCAAGCAGCTGCCCTTGCCGTTGGCTGGTCAGTTCCGTCAGCTCGAGCCCGTGCTTGGCCAGAACGCCCAAAAAATCATCGACATAAGCCTGGCTCTCCGCCGCCTTTTTCACATCGAAGATGTGCGAAAAGAAGGTCGGCACCTGCAGCGCCTTGAAACCGAGCCCGGCCGCCCATTCGCAGATCCCGTCCAGGGTCGAAAGCTTGGGATCGGCATTGATGAATTGCGCGATGAACAGCGCGGGACCACGAATGGTACGCATGGCAAAACTCCGGTGATGGAATGTGGATCAAGCGCCCGAAGCGATCCGGCGGGCGGTAGCGATGGCGCTGCGGGCACCGGCGCGAATCTGGTTGCTTTCAGCGCCCGCGATCGTCAGGTGGAAGCCGAATTTCAGCATCTCGCCGGCCCGCTCGCCATCTCCGGCAAAAGCGCAGGCGATCTTGCCATGCACCTTGGTGCGGGCAACCGCATGATGCAAAGCCTTGTCGACCTCCGGTGCGTTGGGCGAAAGCGAAGCGCCATTCGAGAGCGCGATCGATAGATCGGACGGGCCGATGAAAATGCCGTCGATGCCCTCGACGCCGAGAATATCGTCGATCGCCTCCAGCGCTGCCCGGGTTTCGATCATGGCGATCGCTACGGTCAGCTCATTGGCGGCCTTCAGGTAATCCCCCGCCGCAAGGCCGGTGTGATTAAGCGCGAATGACGGCCCCCAGCTTCTTTCGCCGATCGGCGGATATTTCGTGGCAATCGCCAACGCCTTCGCATCCGCGACGGAATTGATCATTGGCGCGATGATACCTGATGCACCAGCATCCAGCATGCGAGAGGCAGAGGCGAAATCACCGACCGGAATGCGGCCGATCACCGGCTTGCCGGCAAGCCGGGAGGTCGCAGTCGCAGCCGCAAAGGACGGCAGATCCCACATGCCGTGCTGCATATCGAGCACCACCGCATCGAAGGCCTCCTGCGCCAGATGGCTGACAAGAAGCGGATCGGGCGTGCCGACCCAGGCGGAAATCGCTCCGCCGCCTTCGCGCCGTTTCAATCGTGCGGAAAACTCGTCGATCGCCTGCATATTCCCCTCCACTTTCATATTTCAGTTCGAAAGCCCGCCGAGCGCCAGATATTTGACTTCGAGATATTCCTCGATGCCGTATTTCGAGCCCTCGCGGCCGATACCCGACTGCTTCATGCCGCCAAAAGGCGCCACAACGGTCGAAACCACCCCCTCGTTGACGCCGACGATACCAAACTCCAGCGCCTCGCCGACCCGGAAGATACGCCCGATATCCCGCGCATAGAAATAGGCGGCGAGACCAAAGGGAGTATCGTTTGCCATTTCAATGGCTTCCTCCTCGGTCTTGAATCGGAATAGCGGCGCAACGGGCCCAAAAGTCTCATCGGAGAAAATCTCGGCCTCGCGGGAAACATCGGCAAGAATCGTCGGCTGATAGAAATTACCGCCACGCTCGTGCCGCTTGCCGCCGAGCACGATCTTTGCGCCACGCTTCACCGCATCGGTCACATGCGCTTCGACCTTTTTGACTGCCGCGCCATCGATCAGTGGGCCGAGCGTGACGCCCTCCTCCATGCCGTCGCCGATCTTCATCTTTGCGACGGCAGTAGCGAGTTTTTCGGCAAAGGCGTCATGCACCTTGTCCTGAACCAGAATGCGGTTAGCGCAGACGCAGGTCTGCCCAGTATTGCGGAATTTCGAGCCGATCGCACCCTTCACGGCCTCGTCGAGGTCCGCGTCGTCGAAAACGATGAACGGTGCGTTGCCGCCAAGCTCCATGCTGGTCTTCTTGATCGTCGCGGCGCATTCGGCGAGCAGTTTGGCGCCGACGGCCGTCGAGCCGGTAAAGGTCAGCTTCCTGACCAGCGGATTGCCGGTGATCGCCGGACCGGTTTCGGATGACGGACCGGTGATGATGTTGCAGACGCCTGCCGGAAATCCAGCCTCCTCCGCCAGCACGGCCAGCGCCAGTGCCGAATACGGCGTCTGGCTTGCCGGGCGAATGACGCCTGTGCAGCCCGCGGCCCAGCCTGGGCCTGCCTTGCGGGTGATCATCGCGGATGGGAAATTCCACGGCGTGATCGCTGCGAAGACACCGACCGGCTGCTTGATGACCAACAGCCGACGCCCCGGCACCGGCGTCGGGATCGTATCGCCGTAAATGCGCTTGGCCTCTTCCGCAAACCACTCGATGAAGCTTGCCGAATAGACGATCTCGCCCCTGCTTTCGGACAACGGCTTGCCCTGTTCCAGCGTCATGATGACGGCGAGATCGTCGATATTCGCATGCATCAGGGCCGCAAGTTTCTTCAGATAATTCGAGCGCTGCTCAGCGGTCAGCGCCGCCCAGGCCTTCTGCGCCTTGTGAGCCGCCTCGATCGCCCTCGTCGTCTCCGCCGCGCCCATGGCCGGCACGGTGCCGATCACCGCACCGGTCGATGGGTTGGTTACATCATAGGTGCGACCGCTATCGGCACTCACCCATTTGCCGTCGATATAATTGGCCTGACGGAAAAGATCGCGTCGGCGGAGTTTGATGCCGGAAAGAGGCTGGTCCATGATGAAATGCCCTCTGAATCAATTCAGGAAGATAAAGCTTCAAGCCGCTGAAATCTCTTCATCCTTCGGCGCAAAGTTGGAGCCCCGAAGCGCATCGCACACCGCACGGGTGACATCCGCCGTCGTCGCGTTGCCGCCGAGATCCGGAGTGAGAATGCCGGCCGCACAGACCTGTTCCACCGCTGCCAGCAGAACCTTTGCCGCCGCCGCCTCGCCCAGATGTTCGAGCATCAGCGATGCCGTCCAGAAGCTCGCCACCGGGTTGGCGATACCCTTGCCGGTAATGTCGAAAGCCGAACCGTGGATCGGCTCGAACATCGACGGAAACCGCCGTTCCGGATCGACATTGCCGGTCGGGGCGATACCCAGTGAACCGGCCAGCGCCGCCGCGAGGTCGGAAAGAATATCGGCATGCAGGTTGGTCGCCACCACCGTATCGATGCTCTTCGGCTTGGCAACCATGCGGAAGGTCATGGCATCCACCAGTTCCTTGTCCCAGGTGACATCCGGAAAATCTTTCGACACTTCGGCGGCGATCTGGTCCCAAAGCACCAGTCCGTGGCGCTGCGCATTCGATTTGGTGACGACCGTCAGCAATTTGCGCGGCCGCTTTTGCGCTTCGGAGAATGCAAAACGCATGATCCGCTCGACGCCGCGGCGGGTGAAGATCGAAGTCTCGGTCGCCACTTCTTCCGGCAGGCCGATATGGGCGCGGCCGCCATGGCCGGAATATTCGCCCTCGGAGTTTTCACGGATGATCAGCCAGTCGAGATCACCTTCCTCGACACCGCGCAACGGGCTGGTGACGCCCGGGAAGATGCGGGTCGGGCGGATATTGGCATATTGGTCGAGCCGCTGGCAGATCGGCAGACGCAGACCCCAAAGCGTCACGTGGTCCGGAATATCCGGCGCACCGACCGCACCGAAATAGATGGCATCGAACTTCTTCAAGAGCTCCAGCGCGTCGCCCGGCATGAAGGCCCCGGTCTTGCGATAACGCTCGCTGCCCCAATCGTAGTGCTCGACATCAATCGCAAACGTCCCCGCCCGCTCGGCCAATACTTCGAGAACTTCGAGGCCGGCAGCGATGACTTCGGGACCGATGCCGTCACCCGGCACGGAAGCGATGCGATAGCGGCGCTTGGCGGAAACCATATCGTTCATAAAAAGCGTCCTTTCAGATGATGCCGCCGTTCACCAGCAGCATCTGCTTGGTGATCATGCGGCTGTCGTCGGAAGCGAAAAACAGGCAGGCATTGGCCACGTCGTCCATGCTGATCTCCTCCGGAATGCTCTGCACCTTCAGCCCCTCAGCAATCTTGCTTTCGTCCTGATACCAAAGCTCCCGCTGCCGCGGCGTGATCACCATGCCGGGCGCCAGCGCGTTGACGCGGATACGTTCGGAACCATATTGCCGCGCCATCGAATTGCTGAAACCGACAATCGCCGCCTTGGCGGCCGTATAGGCCTGCAGGCCCGGCACGCCACGCACCCATGCGCCGGACGTCATGTTGATGATCGCGCCCTGACCAAGCTCGCGCATCTGCGGAATGACCGCCTGGCAGGCGAAGAAGACGTGGCGCAGATTGACCGCCATCATCCAGTCGAAATCATCGACCTCCACATCCAGGAATTCGAAACGACGGTCGTTGGCAGCATTGTTGACCAGCACCGCCGCCGGTCCGAACGCAGCCTTGATCTCCACGAAAGCCGCCCTGAGCGCCGCAATATCGGTCAGATCGCATTGAACGAACTTGACCGTTGCGCCGCCGGCCGAAAGTTCGGCGGCAAGTTTCTCGCCGACATCCTTCTGCAAATCCAGAAACGCGACCTTCGAACCATTATGCGCAAAAGCACGCACGATCGCCTCGCCGATGCCCGACGCGCCGCCGGTGATGATCACCGTGCGGCCGGCAAGGCTCGGATATTGTGTCCTCTCCATAAGACTGCCGCTCCTCCCGGCGATATCTCGTATGCCCGCGAAGACGCGAGCGAAAAGGTGGGAACGAACGCGCGTCAGAGACGCCCGATCGCCTTGATGATTTCGCCGCTCGCCCGGGTGCGATGACCTTCTGCAGCAGCGCGCGCGCCGATCTGGTCGCCGGCGCGGATGGCGGAAATGATGATGCGATGCTCCTGAACCGACATGCGCGGCACCGAGCGGAACGGCAGCGTGACGGCGCGGGCGCGCTGCGCCTGATCGATCAACGTCGCCGTCATCTTTGCCAGCCGCCTGTTGCCGCTTTCGTTGACGAGAACCCGGTGGAACTGGTCGTCGGCGCGCGCCCAGCCGCGCAGGTCGTCGGCATCAAGCGCCCGCTCCATCTGGCTGGTCGCATCCTCGAGCATCTGGATAGAGGCCTGCGCCCGATCCGGATCCTTGGCGAGCAGCATGGCCGCCGTGCCTTCCATGGCGACCAGCAGTTGATAGACCTCGATCATGTCGCTCGCCAGGATCGGCAGGACCTGCACGCCGCGGCGCGGCATCACCCGCACCAGACCTTCGTGCTGCAGCCGGATCACCGCTTCATGCACCGGTGTGCGACTCATATTGAGCTGATCGGCGATGCGGTGCTCCACCGCCTGATAACCTGCCGGCAAAGTGCCATCGAGAATGCTCGCCTTCAGAACCTTGTAGGCATCCTCGACCAGCGAATCCTTCTTCTGGATTTTCCGCTCCATCTCGTGCGGATAGACGCGCAGCCGCGCTGAGCCATCATCCACCGCCAGAGGAAGGGTCTTGTCCACCATCAGTTTCTCTGCCGTCACCGCCCAGCCGATCTTGTCTGAAGATTTCATTCGCGAAGTTCATTCACCGGAGTTCCGCTTGACGGAACCTTCAATTTATGCGCTCTTGCATACCAGATAACATTTTATCCGGCAAGCACACATCCCGGCAGTTTTCCCATGAACATCACCGCCATCCACGGCTATCACCTCGCGTTCCAGCTTCCGGGGCCGATCGGCAATTCCACCGGCTTTTTCGACCGGCGCGAGGCATTCGTTTTGCGCGTAGAAGGCGAAGGCGGCATCAGCGGCTGGGGCGAGGCCAGCGCCGTGCAGCAGGCCGTTTCCGGTTACATCCGGCAGAAGCTCGCCAAACTCGTGCTCGGCAAACCGGCGCACGAAACCGGCCGGCGTTATGCCGAAATGACGGAGGGTTTCGGTTACGATCGCCAGGGAACCGCGATGCTCGCCGTTTCGGCCGTCGATATGGCGCTGCACGATGCAGCAGCCCGCGAACAGGGCGTCTCGATCGCCACGCTGCTCGGAGGACGCTTGCGAGACCGGGTTCCGGCCTATGCCAGCGGCCCCTTCTTCCAGCCGCATGGCGATCCCTATCGCGATTTCGAGCACGATGCAGAAGCCCTGTTGAAGCGGAATTTCAAGGCGATCAAGCCGCGTTGCGGCTTCACACCGGAAGCCGATGGCCGCATGGCGCTGGCGCTTCGCCGCCTGCTCGGTTGGGGCAACGCGCTGATGGTCGATATCAACCAGGGCTACACGGTCGCGGCGGCAGTCGAATCGGCCCGCCACATGCAGGATGCCGGCCTGCTCTGGATCGAGGAGCCGGTGCGACCGGACGATATTCCCGGCTATCTGCGCATGGCAGAAGCCAGCTCGACGGCGATCGCCGGCGGCGAGTCGCTTTCGACGCTGGCCGGTTTCCGCGATTTCCTCGCGGCCGGTTGCGTCTCGGTCCTGCAGCCGGATCTCAGCATTTGCGGCGGTTACACCGGTTTCCGTAAGGTCGCAGCATTGGCCGAAGCCTATGGCGTGCCGGTCATGCCGCATGTTTTCGGCACGGTCGTGAACCTGATGAGCTCGCTGCAGATGGCCGCAACGCTGAAGGCCTATCGCGGCGGCGCAATGGCCGCCTACCCGTTCATCGAATGCGACGCCACGCACAATCCGCTGATGACGCTTACCGGCTCCATCGACCCGGAGAAAGACGGCTGCATCGCCGTTCCGGACAGCCCCGGCATCGGGCTCGAGCTGACCGAGGAACAGCTCGCACCTTACGTCACCGAGCACTGGGTCGAGCGGATCTGACCTACAATTTCATTTGAGAATCCGGTGGCGTTTCGCCGCCTCTAAAACCATGGGAGTGAGAGACATGGAACCTGTCAAAATCGGTATTATCGGCACGGGAAATATCAGCGATTGGTACCTGCGGGGCGCACAACGCTCCAGGCTTATCGAGGTAAAGGCGATCGCCGACATTCGCCCGGAAGCGGCACAAGCCAAGGCCGAAGCCTTCGGCACCCGCGCCGTTACCGTCGACGAATTGCTGAAGGACCCGGAAATCGAGATCGTCATGAACCTGACGCTGCCGATGGTTCATGCAGAGGTCAGCCATCAGATCATCGACGCCGGCAAACATGTCTATGTCGAAAAGCCAATCACCGCGCATTTCTCGGAAGCCGCCCCGGTCCTGAAGGCCGCCAAAGCCAAGGGCCTGCGCATCGGCGGCGCGCCGGATACGTTCCTCGGCGCCGCGCACCAGGCCGCTCGCGGCCTCGTTGATGCCGGCACGATCGGCCGTCCGGTCGGCGGCGCGGTCACTTTCATGACCCGCAGCTCCGCGCATCGCTATGCCAATCCGACCTTCTTCATCTTCAAGAAGGGCGGCGGGCCAATGCTCGATATGGGCGCCTATTACCTCACCCAGCTGATCAATATCATGGGACCGATCAAGCGGGTGACGGCCGTCTCCACCAACGGCATTCCGCGCCGCGAGGTCATCCAGGGCCCTCTCACCGGCGAGGTCATCGATGTCGAAGTGCCGACCTTCCACAATGGCGCGATCGAGTTCGCCAGCGGCGCCAATGTGGCGATTTCCTTCTCCTGGGAAGTGCATCGCCACCGCCGCTCGCATACGGAAATCTACGGCACCGAGGGCAGCCTCAGCATGACCGATCCGAACTTCTTCGGCGGCACGCCGCAGGTCACCAATGCCGGTGGCGACTGGCAGGATGTCGATATTTCCGCCTACGCCTTCGGCACGCCGAACCGGGTGATGGACGACGGCCGCTCGGAGGCAGATTACCGCATGATCGGCGTCGTCGACATGGCCATGGCAATCCGCCAGAACCGACCGCACAGGGCCAATGGCGATATGTGCATGCACGTTCTCGAGGCTCTGGAAGGCTTCGAGCGCTCGTCGCTGGAAGGCCGCCACATCACCATCGAAACGCCCTGCGAGCGCCCCGCTGCCGTTCCGAAGGGCAAGGACGAGGAAATCTTCCTCGACTGATTTGACACATTGTTAGACACAATCAGGGCGGGCTCGGCAACGGCTCGCCCTTTTTGCTGAGCGCAATCAAGCACCTCCAGAAAACCACCATACGAACCGATTTAAAAGGATTGACGGGTGCAATCTTTTGTGGCTTCTATGCGCCACGATAAAAATGTTGACAATCATGTTGCCGTCGTTGCATACCACGATACATGCAGATATGAATGATCATTTTCGGTGCCGGCCTGGCACCCTGACGAGATCATTGCGCAGGGAGTAAGTTCCGCATTTTCATCATGGCGGAGCTGTTTGGAGGAAATCGGAAAATGACTGCACTTTCGCCGCGCGTATCCGCAGACGGATACCGGATCGCCATCAACCCCATTCAATGGGTCGCCTCCGACGACGGCCATCTGGACCGCAGCCTGCAGCCACAGCTTCCTGACCTGCTCTCTCAGATCAAGAATGCCGGCTTCCCCGCTGCTGTGGTAACAGCGCCCGGCGTCTCCCTCGAAGACTACAAGAAAGCCTACTCGGACGCCGGCATGCTGCCCGCCCCCGCCTATTTCGGCACGCCAAGCCCGGAAGCGAATATTTCCCTTTCCCAAACGCTCGAAGAAGCCAAGGCCTTCGGCGCCCGCCAGGCGTCGTTGGGCCTCAAGGATACGTTCATCGCCGTCCACATGCCGCCGTCCGTGCGTCCGCGCGTCGACGTCCCGGCGCTGGGCGTTCAGTTCGATCAGGCCCGCCTCAACCAAGTTATCGACGAGCTCGGCAAGGCCGCGGAAGTCATCAAGGCCGAAGGCGTCATGCCGGCCCTGCATCCGCATGTCGGCACCTGGATCGAAACCGAGGACGAAACCCGCCAGACGCTCGATGCGATCGGCGCTTCCACGCTGAATTTCGGCCCGGATAGCGGCCACCTCTCCTGGGCAAAGGCAGACGTCCTCGGCCTCTTCCGGGACTACGCCAAGCGTATCTCGGTCATGCACATCAAGGATATCCGCCTCGACGTTCGCGATGAATCGACGAAGCTCGGCCGAAGCTATCCGGAGGCGGCACTCGCCGGCCTGTGGGCGGAACCGGGCAATGGCAACCTCGATATCGACTCGATGATCGCCGCGCTCGGCGCCGATTTCGACGGCTGGCTGATCGCCGAAGTCGATCGCCCGACCATGAAGCCATACGAAAGCGCCATCGTCAGCGCCAAGTATCTGCGCAACCTGAAGCGCCCCGGCGCCAAGGCCGCCTGAGACCAAAGAACAACTGATCCAAGACTGCGAAAGCGTCCTGACGGTCCGGGGAGCGGACCGGCTGTCGCTATCGGCTTGATCCGGCGCACCGCGCCGGAAAGGGGTGCCCGGAGGAGCGGGCGAACGCGGTTCTCAACACAGGCGAGACCGCAAACGGGAGGAAGGCAATGAAGCATTTTCTGAAAGCGGCGCTGGCAGGCGTCGTCATTTTCGCCGGTGCCGGCGTGGCGCTGGCCCAGGAAGGCCCGAAGGCGGAAGTCATCCACTGGTGGACCTCCGGCGGTGAATCAGCCGCCGTCAAGACCTTCGCCGAGTCCTATTCCAAGGCTGGCGGCGTCTGGGTCGATGCCGCGATCGCCGGCGGCGACAACGCACGCGCAGCCGCCGTCAACCGCATGATCGGCGGCAACCCGCCGGCCGCCGTTCAGTTCAACATCGGCAAGCAGTTCGACGACCTCGTCGACAAGGGCATGCTGCGCAATCTCGATGACGTCGCCGTCGCCAACAAGTGGAAGGAAACCCTTCCCAAGCCGGTTCTCGACGCGATCACCCGCAACGGCCATATCTATGCCGCGCCGATCAATATCCATGGCCAGAACTGGATGTGGTACTCGAAGGGCGCCTTCGAAAAGGCCGGCATCGCCAACCCGCCGAAAAGCTTCGACGAACTGTTCGCCGACCTCGACAAGCTGAAGGCGGCAGGCGTCGTGCCGCTGGCGCTCAACGGCCAGGTCCGCCACATGGCGCTGATCTTCAACTCCCTGCTCGTCTCCCGCGGCGGCCACGACCTCTATATCAAGGTCTACAAGGATCACGACGAAAAGGCCGTCAACTCGCCCGAGTTCAAGAAGGTCGTCGAGGAGTTCGGCAAGTTCCGCGGTTATGTCGATGCCGGCTATTCGAGCCGCCTCTGGAACGATGCGACCTCTATGCTCATCAAGAACACGGCAGGTGTCCAGTTCATGGGCGACTGGGCCAAGGGTGAATTCAATCTCGCCCAGAAGGCGCAGGGCAAGGATTACGGCTGCGTCGTCGGCCCCGGCACCCAGAACTACATCATCGGCGGCGACGTCTTCATCTTCCCGAAGAGCAACGACGCCAAGCAGACCGCGGCCCAGGACCTTCTCGCCAAGACCCTGCTGACGCCGGAAGCATTGATCGCTTTCAACCTGAAGAAGGGCTCCATCCCATCGCGTACCGACGTCGACATGAAGGCCTTCGACCAGTGTGCCCAGGATGCCGCGGCTTATATCAAGAACCCGGCCAACCAGCTTCCCGACTACGGCCTGGTCATGCCGCCGGATGTCGTCGGTAGCATCCAGGACCTGATCGGCGAATACTTCACCGATCCGAAGTTCACGCCCGATGATTTCGTCGAGCGTTTTGCGGATGCCATTTCCGCGGCCGGCTGATCCGGCACGGCTGCCGGCGGGAAACCGAATCCGCCGGCCATCCCTGCCTTCCATCGAAGCGCGCCTGTATCACGGCCCGCTGATCGAGGCCCTCTGACCGAGGATCGTGAATGAAGCGGAAATTCTGGCAAAACATCATGGCCACGCTGAGCCTGCTGCCCGCATGGGCGGTGCTGCTGGTGGCCTATACGGGATCGATGATCTGGTCGATCCAGATCTCCTTCACTTCCTCGCGTGCACTGCCATCGAACAACTTCGTCGGGTTCGATCAATATCGCCGGCTGTTCTCGACCTCGCGCTGGCTGGTGTCGCTGGAAAACCTGGTGATCTTCGGTGTGCTTTTCGTCGTCATCTGCCTGGTGCTTGGCTTCCTTCTGGCAGTGGCGCTCGACCAGCGCATCCGCTTCGAAAACGGTTTCCGCACCATCTTTCTTTATCCGCATGCCATGTCCTTCATCGTCACCGGCCTGATCTGGCAGTGGATGATGAACCCGACGCTCGGCATCCAGAAATCCGTCCGCGATCTCGGCTGGGAAAGCTTCGCCTTCGACTGGATCGGCAGCCGCGATCTCGCCATTTACGCACTGGTCGTGGCCGGTGTCTGGCAGGCTGCGGGCCTCGTCATGGTGCTGATGCTGGCGGGCCTGCGCGGCGTTGATGCCGAACTCTGGAAGGCGACCCGTGTCGACGGCATTCCGGCCTGGCGCGTCTATATTTCGATCGTCCTGCCGCTGATCAAGCCGATGATCGTCACCTCCGTCGTGCTGCTCGGCATCGGCGTGGTCAAGTCCTATGACCTCGTCGTGGCGCTGACCGGCGGTGGCCCGGGCATGGCGTCGGAACTGCCCGGCAAGTTCGTCATGGACTACCTCTTCGAACGCCAGAACATCGCCCTCGCGCAGGCCGCCTCGACGGTCATGCTGATCACCGTCCTCGCCGTGCTGGTACCCTGGCTTTACATGCAATATTTCCGCAAATCCGGAAGGAGCCCGACATGAACGTCTCCGTTTCCGCTCCCAACAGCGCGACGATCGCCGCAAGTGCCGTGCAGCTCGCCCGAGGCCGCAAGCCTCACAGGCTGACGGCAGGTCGCATCGGCCTCTACGCCTTCCTGATCACAGCGGCGATCTTCTTCCTTCTGCCGGCTTACGTCATGCTGATGACCTCGCTGAAGCCGATGGACGAAATTCGCGACGGCGCGATCTTCGCTTTCCCGAGAACGCTCACCTTCGAGGCATGGTGGGCGGCGTGGTCGAGCGCTTGCACCGGGCTCAACTGCAACGGCATCAGCGTCGGCTTCTGGAACTCGATCAAGATCCTCGTGCCGAGCGTCTTCTTCTCGATCGCCGCCGGTGCACTCAACGGCTACGCCATGTCCTTCTGGCGGGTGAAGGGGGCGAACCTGCTGTTTGCAGCGCTGCTGTTCGGCGCCTTCATTCCCTATCAGGTCTTCATGTATCCGCTGGTGATCATGTCGGCGACATTAGGCGTCTACAATTCGATCGCCGGCATCGTCATCGTCCATACGATCTTCGGCATGCCGCTGATGACGCTGCTGTTCCGCAACTACTATGCCGGCCTTCCGATAGAACTCTTCAAGGCGGCGCGCATCGATGGCGCGGGTTTCTGGCGCATCTTCTTCTGGGTCATGCTGCCCACGTCGACGCCGATCATCATCGTCGCGGTCATCCTGCAGGTGACCGGCATCTGGAACGACTTCATGCTGGGCCTGATCTTCGCCGGCCGCGAAAACCAACCGATGACCGTCCAGCTCAACAACATCGTCAATTCAGTGACCGGCGAGCGCGTGTACAACCTCAACATGGCGGCGACCATCCTCACCGCCGCCGTACCGCTGCTCTGCTATTTCCTGTCCGGTCGCTGGTTCGTGCGCGGCATCGCTGCCGGCGCCATCAAGGGGTAATTCATGCAGACTTCAGTTGCGATCAAGGACCTGGCGATCGAGTTCGGCGCCGTC
The DNA here is from genome assembly GCF_019430945.1 of Neorhizobium populisoli. GTDB lineage: Bacteria > Pseudomonadota > Alphaproteobacteria > Rhizobiales > Rhizobiaceae > Neorhizobium > Neorhizobium populisoli. The sequence continues at coordinate 304,677 of NZ_JAHYCB010000005.1, forward strand.
AAGGTGATCGAAAAGCTCGATCTCGATGTCGGCCGCGGCGAATTCGTCGTGCTGCTCGGCCCCTCCGGCTGCGGCAAGTCCACGCTGCTCAATGCCATTGCGGGCCTCATCGACATCGTTGATGGCGAGGTGTGGATTTCCGACAAGAACGTCACCTGGTCGGAGCCCAAGGACCGCGGCATCGGAATGGTCTTCCAGTCCTATGCGCTCTATCCGCAGATGAGCGTGCGCCAGAACCTCTCCTTCGGCCTGAAGGTGGCCGGCCTGCCGCGTGACGAGACGGAAAAACGGGTCGGCAAGGCTGCCGCCATGCTGCAGCTCGAAGCGCTGCTCGATCGCAAGCCCTCCGAACTCTCCGGCGGCCAGCGCCAGCGCGTCGCCATCGGCCGCGCTCTTGTACGCAATGTCGATGTCTTCCTGTTCGACGAACCGCTCTCGAACCTCGACGCCAAGCTGCGCAACGAGCTGCGTGTCGAGATCAAGCGGCTCCACCAGGAGCTGGGCAATACGATGATCTACGTCACCCACGACCAGATCGAGGCGCTGACGCTTGCCGACCGCATCGCCGTCATGCGCAAAGGCATCATCGAACAGTTCTCGACGCCACACGAAATCTATCATCGTCCGGCCAACACGTTCATCGCCGGCTTCATCGGTTCACCGACGATGAATTTCATCGATGGCAAGCTGACCGAAGCCGGCAGCTCTATGACATTTTCCGGCACCGAAGGCGTATCATTCGACGTCTCGCGCCATCCGGAACTTGCCGGGAGCGGCGGCCGCGACGTGATCCTCGGCATCCGCCCAGAACACATGGTGCTCGGCGAAAGTACCGATCCCGAGGCCTATAAGGCCAAAGGCAAAGTCAGCGTCGTAGAGCCGATGGGCGCCGATACGGTCATTTGGGTGGATTTCGCCGGCGGCATGCGGGCGATCCGTATGTCGGGTGATCCGACGGTGTCCGCGGGAGACAGCGTAGACTTCCACTTCCCGCCGGAGCGGGTCGGTTTCTTCGATCAGCAAAGCGGCGTTCGCATCCGGATAACCGCGTATCTGAGGCATCTCTACTAAAACTGACGTTGAAACCTTGCTTCCGGCATCCACATTATCGACAATATTGTTGCGTTGCGCGACTCGCACCTGTAGGCGCAGCGTTTATTGAGATCATGGGCACCGGAATGAACGTACAGGACTTGGTAGAACCGCAGGATGAGACGTCGAGTGGGCCGATCGAGCGGATCGTCCGTTCGCTCGAGGAGGAGATTGTCCTCGGCCGCCTGCGGCCGCGCGAGCGACTTCTCGAAGAAGAGCTTGCCAAGCATTTCGATGCCAAGCGCCATGTTATCCGCGCAGCTCTTGCCGAACTGGAAGCACTCGGCATCGTCGTTCGCCAGCCGAACAAGGGCGCCGCGGTGCGCGACTTCAGCCCGCAGGAGGTCGAGCAGATCTACGACGTCCGCGCCCTTCTCGAAGGTCACGCCGCCGAGATCATCCCCCTGCCCGGCTCGCCGGAACTGCTCGGGCGGCTGAAGGCGATCCATGAACGCCACAGCCAGGCCGTCGATGCCCACGAACCGCGCACTGTTTTCCGCGCCAATCTGGAATTCCATCGGGTCCTGTTCGGCGCCTGCGGCAATCCCTATCTCGCCGAGCAGATCAACCAGCTCGCCTCGCGCGCCCATGCCATCCGCTTCCATGCGATTTCCGACGAAAAGCTCGTCAACCGTGCCCGTGAGGAACATGGCCGGATGATCGAATATCTGGAAAGAGGCGATCGCGAAAAACTCGTCGAGGTCGTCGCGGCGCATATCCAGCCGTCGAAGGAAGCCTATCTCAGGCTTTCCAGCCAGTGGGCGCAACGCTTCCGCTGAGTCAACCGGCGCCTCGTCCGCACCGCCTTCCGTAGAGTCATGCCGCAGCGACAGAAGCACGCGGCCAAATGCGCATGTCGCCCCTCGACATGATGATGTTGCCCGCGCTATCGAGGGTCCGAACATCGTTTCCGGAGGATTCAGACATGCCGACACCGACCTCGATCATCCTCGATTGGGGCACGAGTTCGCTCCGGGCCATGCTGGTGTCCGATACCGGCGAAACGCTCGACGCGAGGGAAACGGCAAGCGGCGGCATCCAGTTCGTCAAGGATGGCGCGTTCGAAGCCGCACTGATGTCGGTCGTCGGAGACTGGTTTGCAGCCCATGGCTCCCTGCCGGTTCTGGCAACCGGCATGATCACCAGCCGCAATGGCTGGGTGGAAGTCGCCTATGTCGATACACCGGGCGGCGTCCCGGAGCTTGCCGCCGGCACGAAGAAACTGACGCTCACCAATGGCGCCGGAATTACCTTCCTGCCCGGCATGCGCAACCCAGCCTCGAAGCCGTTTCCCGATGTCATGCGCGGCGAGGAAACCCAGATCGTCGGCTTCGGCCTCGACAAGGATCGCACGCTCGTCCTGCCCGGCACCCACAGCAAATGGGCGCGCATCAAGGCCGGCCGCATCGATGGCTTCCAGACCTATGCGACGGGCGAAGTCTTTTCGCTGCTGACAAAACATTCCTTCATTGCCAAGGCTCAGGATCCGGTTCCCGGTGCAGAACCGGACTGGCAAAGCTTCGACCGCGGTGCAGAATTCGCGGCGAGCAACGACGTCTCCGCCAACGCTTTCCTGTCGGCGATATTCAGCGCTCGCACCGGCATTCTCGACGGCAAGCTGAAGCCGGAAAACATTCTAGACTACGTCTCCGGCCTCGTGATCGGCTCCGAATTCCGCCAGGCGCGCGCCGCCGGCTGGTTCAAGGCTGGGGACGAGATCGGCATTGTCGGCAACAATGTCTTGAACAGCCGTTACGGCCGCATCGCGCCGCTTTTCGATCTCACCATCGAACCCGCCCCCGACAACGCCGCCAAGCGCGGCATCATGCTGATTGCGGCTGAAGCCGCCAAATAATTGCAAGGAGTTTCCCGATGACCCTCGAAGACGCACTCAAGGCCTGCAATCTTGTCGCCATCCTGCGCGGCATCAAGCCGGAAGAAGCGGAAGCGGTGGGCGAGGCGCTGATCGAAGCCGGCTGGCGGATCATCGAAGTGCCGCTCAATTCGCCCGAGCCGCTGAAGAGCATCGAACTGCTCCAGAAGCGCTTCGGCGACCATGCCCTGATCGGCGCCGGCACGGTTCTCACCCCCGCACAGGTCGCCGATGTCGCTGCGACCGGCGCTAGGGTGATCATCTCGCCCAACGCCAATGTCGAGGTCATCAAGGCAAGCCGCGCCCGTGACATGGTCAGCCTGCCGGGCGTTGCAACGCCGACGGAAGCCTTTGCCGCGATCGAAGCCGGCGCTTCCGGCATCAAGGCCTTCCCGGCCGAAGCCATTCCGCCTTACGTCATCAAGGCGTGGAAGGCCGTTCTGCCGAAGCATATCCCGGTGCTCGCCGTCGGCGGCGTTACGCCTGACAACATGACCGAATACCTGCAGGCCGGCGCGGCAGGTTTCGGCATCGGCTCCTCGCTTTACAAGCCGGGCATGGATGTCGCCTCGATCGCCGAAAAAGCCCGCCAGTTCATCGCCGCCATGCATGCTTCGCGATAACCATCTCAGGGTTGTCGCAAAAGCTTCGTGAAGCAAAACTACCCTGCCCCCCTGAGTTTCCGTTCCGCTTGCGGGACAATTTTCACGGGGGCAAGCTTGGCCGATATCCGGAACACGTCCGAACATCAGCAGAAGGTCTATGAGCGCTGGGCACCGATCTATGACCGGGTCTACAAGGGCTTGCTGCGGGACGGACACCGGACGCTCGCCCGCATGGCCTCGGAAGCCGGCCGCGATATTCTTGAAGTCGGCGTCGGCACCGGCCTGGTACTGCCCTATTACCCCACCCATTGCCGCGTCACCGGCATCGACTTGTCCGAGCACATGATCGCCAAGGCGCGCGAAAAGGTGTCCCGCGAGCATCTCGTGCAGGTGCAGGCACTACAGGTCATGAACGCCCATGCACTCGAATTCGCGGATCGTTCTTTCGACGCCGTTTCCCTGCCCTTCGTGATCACGCTGATCCCCGAACCTGAACGCGCGCTGGACGAATGCGCCCGTGTCACCCGTCCTGGCGGCGAGATCGTCATCGCCAGCAAGCTCGGCGACGGCCGCGGTATCCAGGGGGCGATCGAGGAGGCCGTCGCGCCGCTCGTCCACCGCGTCGGCTGGAGCTCGGCCTTCCGAATTTCCAGGATAACCGAATGGGCCGAACGCCGTGGCGATTTCGAGGTAACGGAAATCCGCGGGGTCTTCCCGAACGGCTTTTTCAAGGTCATGCGCCTGAAGCACAGGCTTGACGGCTGATAGAGATCATTTCATCTTCAAAACTGAGACAGCAAGCTCACTATTGTGAACATATTCATTCGCATCCGGCTGCCGCTGCACCAGCAGGATGAACAACAGGTCGGTCAGCATCAGCTGCGCATCGCGCGCCGTGATCGCCGACGAGCGAACCCGCTCCTCATCCGCTACCGTGTAAAGCCGGATATTCGCCACCTGCCCCAGCGGCCCGCCATTCAGGCCGGTGACGGCAATGACGGTCGCCCCCCGCTCGCGCGCCACTTCGGCAATCCGCAGCGTCTCGATGCTGTTGCCCGAATAGGACAGCGCAAACAGCACGTCGTCCCGGCTGAGCGTAGAGACATTCGCCATCTGCACATGGCTGTCGCTGTCATGCAGAACATTGCGACCGAGCTTCATCAGCTTATAGGAAAAGTCTCGCGCCACCAGTGACGACGCCCCCACACCCGCCATGTGAATACGACGCGCGGTATCGAGCGCCGTCAGCGCCTTCTCGATCTCCGGCTCGCTGTTGACCGAAAGCGTCTGCTGCATCGACAGCATTTTGCTGCCGATCAGCTTCTGCAGGATAGTCAGATAGCTGTCGCCGAGTTCGATCGAACCGTGGATCATGCCGGGCGGCGCATGCCATTCCTGGGCCTTCGCCTCGCTGACGGCGAGCTTCAGCTCCTGATATCCGGCAAAACCGAGCTTCTGGCTGAACTTCACCACGCTTGACTGGCTGCGTCCCGTCTCGGCCGCGAGTGCGGCGGAAGAGAGCTTCAGCATCTGGTCTGGATTGTCGAGGATGAACTGGCCGATCTGTTTGTCGGCCGGCGCCATGTCCTCAAGCTGCGCGGTGATCTTCTTTAAGATAGACATATGGTCCTTTGAAAGCACGGGAGTGCGGAACATAGCATTGCGGCTTCGACCTGCAAGCGCCTCGCCGCAGCATATCATGGACGATCACCCGCGCCACCACGGCATGGAATAAAAAATTCCAGTTGATTGACTTGGACGCCGACAGGGTTAGGTTCTTCAATCGCCCGGAAGGAATCGAGGCCGGGCTCTTTTCGGGCAGGTTTCGATATGGACAGATTGCGGATAGTCGGCGGCCACAAGCTTCAGGGTGGTGTCACCATTTCCGGCGCCAAGAACGCGGCCCTACCCCAGATCGCGGCAACGCTGCTCAGCCCTTACCCGGTCGAGCTCACCAACCTGCCGCAGGTCAGCGATGTCGAGAACATGCTGGGCGTCGTGGCATTGCATGGTGCGGAAGTGACGCGCGCCGCCCATTCGACCATCATCGACGCTCGGAACATCGTCTCGACGGAAACCACGTACGACACCGTGCGAAAGATGCGCGCCACCGTGCTGGTGCTCGGTCCGCTGCTGGCCCGTTTCGGCCAGGCGCGTGTCTCGCTGCCCGGCGGTTGTGCCATCGGCGCCCGCCCCGTCGACATGCATATCAAGGCGCTGGCTGCGCTCGGCGCCACTATCGATATCGAAAACGGCCTGATCGTTGCTTCCACGCCAAATACACCCGGCGGCGGTTTGAAAGGCGGCCGCATTGTGCTTGCCTCGCCCTCGGTCGGCGCCACCGAGACCGCGATGATGGCCGCGACCGCCGCCAAGGGCGAGACGGAAATCCTCAATGCCGCCCGCGAGCCTGAGGTCGCCGATCTTGCTGCCTGCCTGATCGCCATGGGCGCGAAGATCGAAGGCGCCGGCACCCACCGCATCCTGATCGAAGGCTCGACCAGCTGGCAGCCGGCGAAACATCACGGCATTCCGGACCGCATCGAGGCCGGCACCTATGCGGTCGCCGCGGCGATCACCGGCGGCACGCTGGAACTCACCAATGCGCGGCTGGAAAACATGGCCGCAACCGTTCAGATGCTGGAATTCATGGGCGTCAGCGTCTGGCCGAGCGATCGTGGTCTCGTCGTTTCGCGCGATGGCCCATTGCGGCCGACGGATATCACCACCGAACCCTATCCGGGTTTCCCGACCGACATGCAGGCACAGTTCATGGCGCTCGCCACCCAGGCGGACGGCGCCACGCTGATCCGCGAAACGGTGTTCGAAAGCCGCTTCATGCACGTGCCGGAGCTGATCCGGCTCGGCGCCAATATTTCCCTTCAGGGCACCACGGCCGTAGTGCGCGGCGGCCCGCCCCTGCGTGGTGCTCAGGTGATGGCGACGGATTTGCGCGCCTCCGTCTCCCTCGTTCTGGCGGGACTGGTGTCGAGCGGCGAGACCATCGTCAACCGCGTCTACCACCTCGACCGCGGTTACGAACAGCTTGATCGCAAGCTGAGACTTTGCGGGGCCGATATCGAGCGGATCAGCGCATGACGACGACGCAGCAATACTTCCTTGGCGTCGATGGCGGCGGCACCGGCTGCCGCGCCCGCATCGAAGACGAAAGCGGTGCCGTGCTCGGCCAGGGCCTGTCCGGCCCCGCTACCACCCGCCTCGGTATCGAGGAGGCCTGGGCCTCCATCTCCCGCGCCTTCAATGCCGCGCTCGATGAATCGGGCCTCGGCCCGGATGAGATTTCCCGCACCCATGTGGGCATCGGCCTTGCCGGCATCGGCCGCATCGGCGCGATCGAAGCATTGCGCGCTATTCCGCACCCTTTTGCCAGCGTCGATTTCGTCAGTGACGGAATGGGGGCCTGCCTCGGCGCCCATTCGGGCCGCGAAGGCGCAATCGTCATCGCCGGCACGGGCTCGATCGGCCTTGGGTTTGCCGAAGGTCGAAACCTCCGCGTCGGCGGCTACGGCTTTCCGATCTCGGATGAAGGAAGCGGCGCCGATCTTGGACTGAAAGCCGTTCAATTGGCGCTGCGCGCCAATGATGGCCGCATCGAAAAAACCGTCCTTCTGACAGAAGTCATGCAGCGTTTCCAGGGCGATCCAATGGAGGCTGTCGCCTGGATGGACCGCTCTTCGGCGACCGACTATGCAGCACTCGCCCCGATGGTCATGCGCCATGCGGACCACGGCGATTCCGCCGGCCGCCGGATCGTCCAGAGCGCCGCGGAGCACATCGACACGCTAGTGCGCACGCTATTCGATCAGGGCGCTCCCCGCGTCACCCTGCTTGGCGGACTTTCGACCCCGCTCGAAGCCTGGCTGGCGCCGGATGTCCGCCGCCGGCTGAAGCCCGCCGATGGAGACGCCGTTTCCGGCGGCATCATCCTCGCCAGAAAATCCATCGGTGCGCTTCCGGCATGACCAGCGCGGGACATTGGCAATAGGAATAATATATTCCGAATATCGGTTGACTCATGGAATGGTTGATCCTACTTCTTTTGAAAAAGCAGAGGAGCGTTCCGGCCTGTTCCCATGGCCTCCCGAACGCCCATCCGGAGGATAGATCAGGTCATGAGCGACGCACAGTTGATGTCCGAGCTGGAAAGACTGGTTTCCGAAGACCGCAACCCCCGTTCCATGGACATCGATCTTCTGCCGACAATCGACGTGCTCCGGCGCATCAATGAAGAAGACGGCAACGTGCCTACCGCCGTCAGCAAGGTCATTCCGGAAATCGCCGCCGCCGTCGACGAGATCGTCAAAGCGTTTCGCAAGGGCGGCCGGCTTGTCTATTCCGGCGCCGGCACCAGCGGCCGCCTCGGTGTGCTCGACGCATCCGAATGCCCGCCGACCTTCAGCGTGCCGGAAGAAATGGTCGTCGGCCTCATCGCCGGCGGCGACCATGCACTGCGGCATCCGATCGAAGGTGCCGAGGACGATGTCGAACAGGGCCGCAAGGATCTTATCAAGATCAACCTGTCCGCCACCGACGTGCTAGTCGGCATCGCCTCCAGCGGCCGCACACCTTATGTCATCGGTGCGCTGAACTACGCAAAATCGATCGGTGCGAAGACGGTGGCACTGTCCTGCAATCCGGGCTCGGCGATCGGCGACATTGCCGATATCGCTATTTCACCGGTGGTCGGCCCTGAAATTCTGACCGGCTCGACACGCCTGAAATCCGGCACCGCCCAAAAACTGGTTCTCAACATGCTGACGACCGCCAGCATGATCCGCATCGGCAAGACCTATCAGAACCTGATGGTCGACATGAATGCCAGCAACCAGAAGCTTCACGCCCGCGCCGCCCGCATCGTCATGCAGGCAACGGACTGCACGGCCGAGGAGGCGCGCCGGGTGCTCGATCTTACCAATAATGACGTGAAGCTCGCGATCTTGATCGCACTGACCGGAATGGATGTCGACGCGGCACGTGCAGCGCTTCAAAATGCCGGAGGCTTCCTTCGGACCGCGATAAATGGGAAGACAGCGTAAAGCTGCGAAATGACAGGCCGGGCCCAGAGAGCCGACGGCCGAAGGCAAAACGGAACTCAATGAGGGAGAATTGAAATGGGAAGGCACTTTTCGACTAAACTTCTGTCCGGACTGGCGCTTGCAACGGCGCTGACGGCTGCTGCAATCGCCTCGCCGGCCTCAGCCGCCAATCTGAAAATGGCTTGGAAGCAGGACGCAACTGGCCTCGATCCGCACAAGCAGCCGGCATTTTCGTCCATCCGTCTGCTGGAACTGATCTATGAACCGCTCGTCCGCTTCGACAAGAGCCTGACGATCGTACCAGCCGTCGCCGCATCCTGGGAATTTGCGCCCGATGCCAAGCAGCTGACGTTCAAGCTGAACCCGGCCGCCAAGTTCCAGGACGGAAAGCCGGTGACCGCTGCCGACGTGAAGGCTTCCTTCGAGCGCGTGCTCGATGAAAAGACCGCTGCCGTCGCCCGCGCCAACTTCCTGTCGATCGCCTCGATCGAAACCCCGGACGACAAGACCGTCGTCTTCAAGCTTTCGCAGCCGGACGTGCCGCTGCTTGCCGCCATGGCCTCGATCAATGCCGCGATCGTCCCCGCCGCTGAAATCACCGCCGGCACGATCGGCACCAAAGCGCTCGGCTCCGGCCCGTTCAAGCTCGACAAATGGGAGCCGAACTCCAAGGAAACGCTCTCCGCCAACAAGGACTGGGCCGGCGGCAAGGTCAATATCGACGGTATCGACATCAGCGTCCTGCCGGATGAGACCGCGATCCTCGCGGCACTGCGCACCAAGCAGATCGATTTCGCGCTGATCAACGATCCGCTGGTCGCGACCCTCGTGCCGAAGGAAACCAGCCTGATCCTGAACCGCGCGCCGGTTCTCGCTTACCACGTGCTGCAGCTCAACGCCTCGCGCAAGCCGATGGACAATCTCGCTGTGCGCCAGGCGATCTCCTGCGCCGTCGACCGTCAGGACGTGCTCGACACGGCTTCCGTCGGTGAAGGCAAGGTGACGGGCCCGCTGACGATGCCGGGCTATACCAGCGATGCCTCGACGCTGTTCTGCTACAAGAAGGACCTTGCCAAGGCGAAGAAGCTGATGGCCGATGCCGGCTTTGCAAACGGCTTCTCCGCCACCGTCATCGCCGCCAATGGCGAGCCGGCGACCGCTGCCGCGGAAGCCCAGGTTCTCCAGTCGCAGCTCGCCGAAATCGGCGTCAAGCTCAACATCAAGATGATGGAGCTGAACGTCTATGTCGACACCTGGCTGAAGGGCGATTTCGACATGGCGGTGGCGCTGAACGGCGGCCGTGCCGACCCGTACCCGATGTATAACCGCTACTGGACGAAGACCGGCAACCTGCAGAAGGTCGCGGGCTATATCGACGATACGCTGGACAGCCTGATGCAGAAAGGCCGTGTCGAAACCGACGTCGCCAAGCGCAAGGTGATCTTCTCCGACCTGGAAAAGCACCTCGTCGAAGTCTCGCCATGGGTCTGGCTTTACACGTCCTACAGCTATACCGCCCAGCAGAAGACCGTCTCCGGATTTGAACCGACCCCGGAAGGTTCGCTGTTCGGTTTGACGAAGGTGAAGCTGAATTAATTCGGCAATCGCATGGGGGAGATCACGACCGTGAGGCAGCCTCCCCCTTCTCCCCAGCGGGGAGAAGTGCCGAGTAAAACGAGGCGATGAGGGGGCTCCGCTGTATGCCGCTCAATGGCGAGCCCCGAGCACTTGGCCCCTCATCCGACCCTTCGGGCCACCTTCTCCCCGCTGGGGAGAAGGGAAGATTCGACCGCTCACTAAGGAGACCCCATGAGCTACCTCGCCCGAAGGCTGTTGACCTTCCCGCTCGTCATGCTCGGGGTTTCCATCCTCGTGTTCTTCGCCATCCGCATGATCCCGGGCGATGCGATCACCGCCATGCTCGGCACCGAAGCGGGCCTTCTGACCCCCGCCCAGCGTGAATCGCTCGCGGCCTATTTCGGCATCGACCAGCCAATCCTCATCCAATACTGGAAATGGCTGATCGGCGTTTTCCAAGGCAATCTCGGCATTTCCGTCATCCACGGCAAGCCGGTGCTCTCGATCATCCTCGAACGTTTTCCGCTGACCCTGCAACTCGCGCTGATGTCCATGGTCGTCGCGCTCGCCGTCGGCCTGCCGGCCGGCGTGTTTGCTGCGACCCGCAACGAAAAAGCCTCCGACCTCATCGTCCGAGTGCTTGCGATGATCGGCCAGTCGACCCCGAATTTCGTCGTCGGCCTGCTGATCATCTATGCCCTTTCCGCCGGCTTCGGCATCCTGCCGACCATGGGCGAGTTCACACCTTTCCTGACCGATCCGCTGCGCAATCTCGGCCAGATGATCCTGCCGGCGATCACGCTCGGCTTCGCTTTCGCCGCCTCCGTCACCCGCATCTCGCGCTCCGCCATGCTCGACGTGCTCTCCGACGATTACGTCCGAACCGCCCGCTCCAAGGGCGTGCCGAAGCGTAGCGTCATCTGGCGCCACGCGCTGCCGAATGCCCTGATCCCGGTCGTCACGCTCTCCGGCGTCGAATTCGGCTATCTGCTCGGCGGCGCGGTTCTGGTCGAACAGATCTACGCCCTGCCCGGCCTCGGCCGCCTCGTTCTGGAAGCCATCCTGCAGCGCGATTACGCGCTGGTGCAGGGCTGCGTCCTGTTCATCGCCTTCAACTTTCTGGTGGTCAATCTGCTCGTCGATTTGCTTTACGTGACGCTCGATCCGCGCATCCGTCTTGGAGAAGGCGGCTGATGGGTATGCTGCGCGCCATTTTCTCCCATCCGAGCGGTCGCATCGGCGGTACCATCGTGCTGATCTATGTCGTCGTCGCCGTACTCGGCCTGTTCGACCTCACCCCGCATAACCCGCTGCAGCAATACCGCATCGACCGGCTGCATGCGCCAAGCATCGTCTACTGGATGGGCACCGACCTCTTCGGCCGCGATGTCGCGAGCCGCCTTATGAAGGGCGTCGGCCAGTCCTTCCTCGTCGGCGTCTCCGCGGTGGCACTCGCAACCATCGCCGGCACCATTCTCGGGCTGACCGCCGCCTGGTTCGGCAGGCTCTGGGACGGGCTCGTGATGCGCATCATGGACGTGCTGCTCGCCTTCCCGGCCATCCTGCTCGCACTGCTCATTATCGCCATCGCCGGACCCGGCACCTGGACCAGCGTGGCGGCCATCGCCATCGTCTATACGCCGATCTTCACCCGCGTCGTGCGTGGCCCCGCGCTCTCGATCAAGTCGCGCGAATTCGTCGATGCGGCCCGCACCTTCGGCTCGAGCAAGAGCTATATCCTGACCCGCCACCTGCTGCTTAACCTGGTCGCGCCGCTGACGGTGCAGGTGACGCTGGCGCTCGCATGGTCACTTCTGACCGAAGCCGGCCTTTCCTTCCTCGGCCTCGGTACCCAGCCGCCCGCCTCCTCGCTCGGCTTGATGCTGGCCGACAGTCGCAACCTGATGGAAACGGCGCCCTGGCTGCTGATCTTCCCGGCCATCGCGATCATGATCAGCATCCTCGGTTTCAATCTGCTCGGCGACGCATTGCGCGATATCCTCGACCCCAAGACGAGGAGCCGCACCGCATGACCTCGCTTCTTTCCGTATCGAACCTCCGCGTCGGCTTCGGTCACGATCCTGCCAAGAACGAAATCGTCAAGGGCGTCAGCTTCGACCTCGCCGCCGGCGAGACGATGGCGATCGTCGGCGAAAGCGGCTCCGGCAAGTCAGTGACCGCATTGTCCATCAACCGCCTCGTCGATTTCGGTGGCGGCAAGATCATCGGCGGCTCGATCAAGCTGACCCGCGTCGATGGCAGCGTGCTCGACATCACGGAAGCCAAAGAACCGGTGCTGGAAAAAATCCGCGGTTCGGAAATCGGCATGATCTTCCAGGAGCCGATGACTTCGCTCAACCCGGTCCTGTCGATCGGTACCCAGATCGAGGAGAGCTTTCGCCTGCATCGTGGCCTGACCGGCAGGCAGGCCACCGCCGCTGCCAAGGACGCGCTCGACCGCGTGCGCATCCCTGATGCGACCCGCCGCCTGAATTACGCACCGAACCAGCTTTCCGGCGGCATGCTGCAGCGGGTGATGATCGCTACCGCCCTTGCCTGCAATCCCCGCCTGCTGATCGCCGATGAACCGACGACCGCGCTCGACGTCACCGTGCAGGCGCAGATCATGGCGCTGCTCGGCGAATTGAAGCGCGAGACCGGCATGGCGATGATCTTCATCACCCATGACATCGGCCTCGTCGCCGGCATTGCCGACCAGATCATGGTCATGCAGGCAGGCCAGGCGGTCGAACAGGGTGCGCTTTCTGAAGTCCTCGACCGGCCGCAGCACCCCTATACCCAACACCTCCTGAGCGCCGTGCCGCATTTCGAATCCGGTCGCGCCGCCCGCGCCGATTTCTCCCGCAAGGAGAAGGAAACGCCGGCTCTAGACGTCGATGGCCTTGTCGTACGCTTCAAGGTGAAAGGCAGCATGTTCAGCCGCGCCCAGGGCTCCGTCCACGCCGTCGAAAATGTCGGCTTCGACCTGATGCCCGGCGAAACGCTGGCCATCGTCGGCGAAAGCGGTTCCGGCAAATCCACAACCGCCCGCGCCATCCTCGGCCTCGTCAAACCGACCCGCGGCCGCTTCGCGACACACAAGGGCAGCATCACCGATGCGACCGATCCGGCAACGCAGATGGTGTTCCAGAACCCCTATGCCTCGCTCAACCCGCGCCTTCGGATCGACAGCATCCTCGCCGAACCCGTCATCGCCGCCGGTGGCCGAGTGACGAACGAGACGCGCGAAAAGATGAAAGCGCTGCTGAAGCGCGTCGGCCTGCCGGAAGACAGTCTGGAGCGTTACCCGCACCAGTTCTCCGGCGGCCAGCGCCAGCGCCTCTGCATCGCCCGTGCGCTGATGCTCAACCCATCCGTGGTAGTGCTCGACGAAGCCGTCTCCGCGCTCGACGTTTCGGTACAGGCCAAGGTGCTGGAACTGCTGGTCGATCTGCAGAAGGAATATGGCCTCGCCTATCTCTTCGTGTCGCACGACATGGCGGTGGTGGAGCGCATAGCCCATCGCATCGCCGTGCTCTACGCAGGCCAGATCGTCGAGATCGGCAATGCCGCCTCGGTTCTGTCCAACCCGCAACATTCCTATACCAAACGGCTGATTTCCGCCGTGCCGAGCATCGATCGCCGCAACCAGCATTTCGAGATCGACACCCGCCAAGTCCCGTCCCTCGTTCGCCCGCCGGGCTTTGAGCCGCCGGAAGCGCAGTGGCGGGAATTCGGGCCAGATCATCGGGCGAGAGCGGAGGCATGACGATGGAAAACCAGATCGCAGACGCTGAACTGACCAACGTCTTCGACCGCACCTTCAAACCGTTGGAACAGGCGATCACCGCCAAGCGCATCCCCGGCGGCATCCTCGGCATCGTCGATCTGAAACACGGCCGCATGACCCGCGCCATGGGCTCAGCCCAGATCGTCCCGACCGAACGGCCGATGACGCTGGAAACATGGTTCGACCTCGCCTCGCTGACCAAGGTCATCTTCACCACGACGCGCATCCTGAAGCTGGTTGACGATGGCGTCATCGATCTCGACGCCCCGATCGTCACCCATCTGCCGGACTTCCGCCAATACAATGCCGATGCCTGGGAGCGGAAGATCACCTTCCGCCAGTGCCTGGGCCACCAAACGCCCTTCCCCGGTGTCGAGCCGATCTATACCTATGACCGCGACCCGGACTTGCTTCGCGCCTTCATACTGCAGCGTGAATGGCGCGCCGGCCCGCCGGTCTATTCCGATATCAACTTCATCCTGCTCGGTTTCGTGCTGGAACGGCTCGCCAAGGTGAAGACGATCCGCGAACTCGATCCCGGCAAGGGTTTCGCCTGGTCCGCTGATCCGCAAAACACCGCCGCGACGGAAGATTGCGCCTTCCGCCATCGCGTCATCTCGGGCGAGGTGCATGACGAGAACTGCTTTGCCCTGCAAGGCTCCGGCCATGCCGGCCTGTTCGGGACGGTCACTTCGGTCCTCGATTTCGCGACAGGTCTTCTCGATGGCACCGGCGCATCTGCCAACGCCCTGAAGCTGATGCAGACGCCGCTTTCCAACCGCCGCACCCATGGCTGGGAACATCCCTTCACCGACTGGTGGGGCGGTAGCCGCTGCAGCGTCAACACCATCGGCCATACGGGCTTTACCGGCGTCAGCCTGCTGGTCGATTTCGATCGTGGCCGCGCCGTCACCCTGCTCACCAACCGCGTTCACCCGACCCGCCATTTCGACAGCGGCATCCTGCCCTTGCGGCAGGCCGTTTGCGACCTGTTCAATCAAGCCTGAGGATCTCGATCATGCAGCCAATCTGGGCCGTCGGCCTGATGACCGGAACCGTTCTTGACGGCAATATCGATGTGGCGCTCTTGAAGACCGACGGCGAGACGATCGACACCTTCGGTGCTTATACGCTCGCGCCCTACCCGCAGGAAATCCGCGCGCTGCTGGAAGAGACGCTGGCTCAGGCCCGTGTCTGGAATTTCGAAGGCCCCGATCCTGCGATCTTTGCCGAGGCCGAAGAAGCTCTAACCCGCGCCCAGTCGCAAGCCGTCAAGGAACTCGTCGAAAGCGCCGGCCTCGCCATGGCCGATATCGGCATCGTCGGTTTCCACGGCCAGAGCGTGCTGCACCGTGCACCGACCAAGGAGCGCCTTGGTGCTACCCGCCAGCTTGGCGATGGCGAGTTGATGGCCTCGATCCTAGGCTCCAAGGTCGCCTACGATTTCCGTTCGGCGGATGTCGCAGCCGGTGGCCAGGGCGCCCCGCTTGCGCCGACCTACCACGCTGCTCTGCTGCGCAGCCTCGATACATCGGGCGACAGCGCCGTGCTCAATCTCGGCGGCGTCGCCAATGTCAGCTGGTGGGATGGAAAAGAAACCGTCATCGGCTTCGACACCGGCCCGGCCAATGCCCCGCTCAACGATTTCATGAAGGCCCGTGGACTGGGCGACATGGACCGCGGCGGCGTGCTCGGAGCTTCCGGCCAGGTCGAAGAGGAACGCCTCACCAAACTGCTGGAACACCCCTATCTAAGCGCGCCCTACCCGAAATCCCTCGACCGTTTCGACTTTACCGCCGCCATGGCCGATGGCCTCGAAGATGCGACGGGCGCGGCAACGCTTTCCGCCTTCACCGCCTCTGCCGTCGGCAAGGCGCTCGACATTCTGCCGCGCCGTCCGAAACGACTGATCGTTTCCGGCGGTGGCCGGCACAATCCGACCATCATGTCGATGCTGGAAAGCCGGGCCGGCGTCACTGCCGTTTCGGCCGATGAGTTCGGCTGGCGCGGAGATGCGGTCGAGGCCGAATGTTTCGCCTTCCTCGCCGTTCGCGTGCTGCGCGGCAAGCCGATCAGCTTCCCGACAACCACCGGTGCGCCAAAACCCTTGCAAGGCGGCCGTCTGGCGGGGTAAGTCGCAACTTTCAATAATGCGACGGACTCGGAGCGCTCGAAGATCATGAACAAAAGAGCGGCTTACGCAGTCGGCGGCAACGCGGTTCTTCTTGGCGTTCTGCTGATGCTGCTCGGCGATTTCATGTTTGCGCTGAACGACGCCATGGGCAAATGGCTGGTCGCCAGCTTCTCCGTTGGGCAGGTCCTGCTGATCCGCTCGGTCGGCGCCTTTTTCGTGCTCGGCCCGATGCTCGCCCGCCAGCCGCTCTCGGCGCTTTACAAGGTCGAGCAACGGCCTTTGCATGTGCTGCGCATGGTGCTCTGCACCGCCGACACCGCCCTGTTCTATGCGGCCGTTACCTATCTTCCGCTCGCCGACGTCATGACCTTCTACATGGCCGGACCGATCTATGTGGCGGCGCTGTCGCATTTCCTGCTCGGCGAACGGATCGGCTGGCGGCGCTGGCTGGCGGTTCTCATCGGCTTTGCCGGCGTCGTCATCGCACTTCGTCCGTCATCGGAAATGCTCTCGCTGCCGTCGATCTTCGGCCTGGTAGGTTCCCTCTCCTTCGCGCTGACGCTGGTATTGAACCGCAGGCTCCGCTCGGCCACGGACACAACGCTCGTCACCTGGCAGACGCTCGCCGCCCTCGTCGCCGGTGGTTTTCTGACGATCGGGGCCTGGAGCCCGTTCAATACCGGGGAATTGCTTGCTCTCCTGCTGCTCGGCGTCGTCGCCTGCGCTGCGCATCTGCTAATCACCCGCTCGCTGAAGCTTGCTCCCGCCTCCGTGCTAGCACCACTGCAATATACGTTGCTGGTCTGGGCGATCGTGCTCGGCTGGGCTTTCTTCGGGGATTTTCCGGATACCCAGATGCTGGTCGGCGCCGGCATCATCGTGCTTGCCGGCCTGTTCATCTTCCATCGCGGCAATCTGAAACAGGATGTGGAACCGATCGTACCGATCGATTCCAGCCATGGCTGATTTCAGGCGATGCCGAGGCGGCGCGTCAGCATCTTCTCGACCGCCGAAAGTCCGTCATAGATCAGCACCGCCAGCGCCCCGACAATCAATCCGCCCTGCAGGATGAAGGCCAGATTGTTCGACTGCAGCCCGGCGATGATGACCTCGCCGAGCGTCCGGGCCGCAACCGTCGAACCAATCGTCGCCGTCGCGAGACCAATTGTCACCGAAAGCCGGATGCCGGCGACGATGATCGGCAGCGATAGCGGCAGTTCCACCTTCATCAATCGCTGGAAATTCGTCATGCCGGAGCCGCGCGCCGCTTCCATCACCGAGCGCGGCAGATTGGTCAGCGCCGTCAGCGTGTTCTCGAAGATCGGCAGCAGGCCGTAAAGAAACAGCGCAATCAGCGTCGGCTTCTCGCCGAAACCGACCGCCGGCACGGCGAGCGCCAGCACGGCGACGGGCGGAAACGTCTGGCCGATATTCACCAGACTGCGCGACAGCGGCAAAAACTCCGCCCCGAACGGCCGCGTCACCAGAATAGCGAGCAGGATCGCGACGACGATCGCCACCAGCGTCGCGATGAACACCGTGCTCAGATGCTGCAGCGTCAAATCCAACAGGCTGCCCTGATTGTAGATCGCCGGCGCATTCGTATCGACCAATGGCTTAAGCACCGGCTCGAATGTCGTCGGGGACAGCAGGAAGGCGACGAGAACGACAAACAGCAGCCCGCGCAGAATGGTCGGCAGCCAGGCCTTCATCGCGCACTCCCGGAGGGCCGCGTCGCACGCTTCAGCAATGCATCGAGGGTGACGCGCCCCATAGGCGCGCCGCTGGCGGAAACCACCGGCAGCGCGCTCCGACCGGTCCAGAGCAGATCGGCAAGTGCTTCCTGCTGGGTCTTGTCCTCACGGATCGGCTCGCCTTCCGCCTCGCCGGGTTCGGCCGCAGCACCAGCCTTGGCAATCGCCAGCAGCCGGAAAGGCCGCTCCGTATCGCCGATCAGTGTTTCCACGAACGGCGTTTCGGGTGCCCGCACCAGCTCTTCCGGCGGGCCGTATTGCAGCACCCTGCCCTTGTCCATGACGGCAATCTTGTCAGCCAAATGGAAGGCTTCGTTCATGTCATGGGTGACGAGCACGATGGTCGTGCCAAAGTGTTTTTGGATCGCCAAAAGGTCTTCCTGCGCCTTGGCACGGATGATCGGGTCGAGCGCGCCGTATGGCTCGTCCATCAAAAGCACGTTCGGTTCCGCGGCCAGCGCACGGGCAACGCCGACACGCTGCTGTTGGCCGCCGGAAAGCTCGTGCGGATAACGCGGCCCGAAGGTCTTGGGATCGAGCTGGAACAGCGTCAGGAGTTCATCGACCTTTGCGTCGATGCGCGACTTTTCCCAGCCAAGCAAGGTAGGCACGGTCGCGATATTCTGCGCCACCGTCCGGTGCGGGAAAAGCCCATGGCCCTGGATCGCATAACCGATCCGGCGGCGAAGCTCATGGCCCGGAATGGCCCGATTATCCTCGCCATCGAGCTTGATCACGCCGGAGGTCGGCTCGACCAGCCGGTTGATCATCCGGAGCAGCGTCGTCTTGCCGGAACCGGACGTGCCGACGATGACTGTGACCGTGCGCGGCTCGATCACCATCGAGACATTGTCGACCACGGTATTGTCGTCATAGCGCTTGGTGATGGCGTCGATTTCAATCATGCGGCGCTCACTCCGTTCGGAACCCTGGAATTCATTTCGATCAGCGCGTCGAGGACGACGGCTGCCGCGAAGGCGAGCGCCACGGTCGGCACCGCGCCGAGCAACACCAGATCCATCGCCGTCTGGCCGATGCCCTGAAAGACGAAGACGCCGAAACCGCCGCCGCCGATCAGCGCGGCGATCGTTGCCATGCCGATATTCTGGACGAGCACGATGCGGATTGCCGTCAGGATCACCGGCAGCGCCAACGGAAACTCGACCTGAAACAACCGCTGGCGATCGGTCATGCCGATGCCGCGAGCTGCGTCATTCGCCTCGCGCGGCACGCCGGCCAAGCCTACAACGGTGTTGGCGACGATCGGCAACAGCGAATAGAGAAATAGCGCCACGAAGGCGGGCGCCATGCCGATGCCGCGGATGCCGAGCGCGGCGGCTCCGGGCACATTCAAGGCAACCCAGGCCAGCGGCCCGATCAGGATGCCGAACAATGCAATCGACGGAATGGTCTGGACGAGGTTCAGCGTGTTGAGCACACCGGCGCGAAGCGAGGAGACGCGATGGCAGAGAATGCCGAGCGGCAGGCCAACAAGTGCCGCGGCAAACAGCGAGCCGAGTGCCAGCGTCACATGCTTGCCGGCCTCGGTCCAGAACACATCGGCACGGCCGGCATATTCCTTCATGATCGACAGCCCGTTCCAGCTGCCGGAGAAAAGCAGCGCGGCAATACCGATCGCGGTGATGCAGAGAAAAAGCACCCGCATCCAGGGTGGAGGCTGAAGGCGTGTCAACGCGTCGGCAGCAAGCAGCGCAAAGGCGAAAATCAAGATCCAGAAACCAGAGGCCGGCGAGACGCGGGCATAGGTATTTCCGGCCGGAGTGAGGAAACCTGCCGCATAACCGATCGCCAACGCGAGCGCAGTGAGCGATGCAGCGGCCGCGATGAGCTTGATCCAAGGCGAAGTTCGAAAAAGTGCGGCGGCGATGGCCGCGATCAGCAGGATCAGCAGCCCATATCCGGCCCATGCCGGCAGGGCTTCGAGAATAGTCTTCGCCTGCCCCTGCAGAATGCGGTTCGGCTTCAGCACTGCAAACGTGGAAAATACCAGCCCTGACGCCGCGATGATCGCGATGACGATACCGAGTTTGTCGAACCTGATCTTCAAACCGCCTCCAGGGAAAAGGCCGAACGGAAGCCCGGCCTGAAATACTTCCGTCATGCTCGGGCCTGTCCCGAGCATCTGTCCACGTTAACCGTGGTTAGATCCTCGCCACAAGGGCGAGGATGACGTCGAGATTGCGACAACCCGCAACGACTTACTTCAAAAAGCCGTTCTTCTTCAGGAAGTCTTCTGCCACGGCCTTGGCCGGCTCGCCGCCCACCTGCACGCGGCCGTTCAAATCCTGCAGCGTCACCAGATCGAGCTTTTCGAAGACCGGCTTCAGCAGCGTTTCGATCTGCGGGTTCTTCTTCAGGACCTCTTCGCGGATGATCGGCGCCGGCTGGTAGACCGGCTGCACGCCCTTATCGTCCTCGAGGACGACGAGACCCGACGGCGCGATGCCGCCATCCGTGCCGTAGACCATGGCAGCGCTGGCGCCATTGGTCTGGTTGGCGGCAGCGGCGATCGTCGCAGCCGTGTCGCCGCCCGAAAGCGTGATCAGCTGGTCCGGCTTCAGCTTGAAGCCATAGGTCGTCTGGAAGGCCGGCAGAGCCGCAGCCGAATTGACGAACTCGGACGAGGCAGCCA
Organism: Neorhizobium populisoli; assembly: GCF_019430945.1. GTDB lineage: Bacteria > Pseudomonadota > Alphaproteobacteria > Rhizobiales > Rhizobiaceae > Neorhizobium > Neorhizobium populisoli. The sequence goes on from NZ_JAHYCB010000005.1 coordinate 325,213, forward strand.
GCACGACCTTGCCGCCGCCGGCGACATATTTGCCGAACTCACTGAAGGTCTTCAGCTTGTTGGTGTCGGCGACATCCTTGCGCAGTGCCACGGCCCAGGTGTTGTTGGCCGAGGACGGCGAAAGCCAGACGATCTTGTTGGCATCGTAGTCGAGCTTCTTGACGGTGTCGAACGCCTTCTTGGCGTCCTTCCAGGCGGGATCGTCGGCCTTGCTGAAGAAGAAGGCGCCGTTGCCGGTATATTCCGGATAAATGTCGATTTCGCCAGCGGTGATCGCCTTGCGCACGACCGGCGTCGCACCGAGCTGGATGCGGTCGGTGGTCTGGATGTTATTGGCCTTCAGCACGGCGAGGATGATGTTGCCGAGAACACCACCTTCGGTGTCGATCTTGGAGGAAACGACGACCTGCGCATTCGCCATCGTCGCCGAGACGCCGAGTGCGAGCGCAATTCCGAAAAACTTGATCTTCAAAGACATGGCAGAAACTTCCTCCGGATCGCGAGCCGATGCCCGCGCGAGTTGGACGGGAATGGATCAAAGCCCTCTCAATGTAGGGCAGTTTGCCGATTGTGCGAGTTCCTGAAGCGACGCGCGAGCAAAAATTTACGCAAGCCTTCAAAGCCCGGAGAAAGCTTGTCTAGCAAAGACTTATAGTAGAGCAACCTTGAGGATCATCGCACCCTCGATGGCCTCGCCGGGAGCAAGCCAAACAAGATCGCCATAGGGTGCGAGACTGCGGCGATTGTGGACGTCCGGTATGTGGCTGACCGGCTCGACGCAGAGGATCGGCAGATTGTCCGGTACATAGATGTGCAGGTTGGTGAGCGCGCCCGTAGAATACAGGTCGAGTTCGACGTTCCGGTCCCGCCACTGGATCAATGCCCGCCGGGATGTCCAGCCGGCAAAATGGCCGTCGAACCAGGGCATGGTCGAAACCTCGATACCATTTGAGAAAGCCGGCCCCTGCGAGGCTGGCCGGGCTTCGGTCATGAAACCGCGTTCATCACGTGCAAAGCCCGTCTCGGCAGCAGCCGTCAGCCAGGTATTGCTCTCCTTGCGGAACCATGGATGAAAACCCATGCCATAAGGAAGCGTTCGCTCTCCGATGTTGGTGAGGTTGAGGGCCAGCGTGACGCCGTTCGCCCCAATCGAAATCGTCTGTGTCAGACGATAATGAAACGCGATGGCATCGTCGGCAAAATCATCCACCAATGTGATGCTGTCTTCTCTCACCTCGACTACCCGCCATGCACGATCACGCGAAAAGCCGTGGGCGGCCATCTGCTGTTCGGGGCGGTTAAGCGGCACCTGAACAGAGCCTTCCGGCGTTTCGAAGCGTCCGCCATGCAGGCGGTTGGTGAAGGGTGCCATAACGAACGAGCCACCGGTGCGCGCCACTTCTGCCGGCGGGCATGGATGCAGAATTTCGAACCATTCGCCGTCCGGCTTCTGCCACTTCAGCGACGTAAGGCTGGCTCCATGGGCAGCATCGACAGAGACTTCATAGCCATGCGCATTCAGTCCGTGGATGTTTTCATCGGTCATAGGGTAGGCCTTAGCGAATAACGGTATCCATGCCGCAGAATATTCCGCCCTGAAATTTTTCGGTGATCGGATCGTTGGTCGGTCCAGACACCTTATCGGCGAATATTTCCGAATTGTCTGCCCGTACGATGCCCAGTCGTTCGGAATCGTCGTTTCTCCACCACGTACGGGTATTGGCGGAAGCTCCCCAGAGGGTGGCGAAATCCGTCCGCTCCGCCTCAATCGACCGGACGATCATCGAGAATAGGTCCGGCAGGGAAAGCCACGTCGAAAGATGACGCTCGTCGAGCGGTTCCGGCAATGCCGAACCAATGCGGATATGCACGCTTTCGACGCCATGCTTGTCGAAATAGACGCTCCCCATGTTCTCGCCGAAAATCTTCGAAATGCCATAGAAGCTGTCCGGCCGCGTCGGCATGTCGGTATCAAGCATGCGGCCACGTTCGTGAAAGCCGATCGTGTGGTTCGAACTGGCGAAGACCACGCGGGCGCCGTTCTTGCGCGCCGCTTCGAAGATGTTGACCACGCCGACAATATTGGCCGGCAGGATGGTTTCAAACGTTTTTTCCGTGCTGATCCCGCCGAAATGCAGAATCACGGCTGCCTCCTCGCAGATCGACATAACGGCGTCCGCATCCGCAACATCGGCACGGATGAAGGTCGCGCCGACAGGAACCGTACCGGGATAATCCACGAGATCCGTCAGCACCACATTGCCGTGGTTCTTGACCAGTTCACCGGCGAGAAAACGGCCGAGATTACCGGATGCACCGGTCAGAACGATCTTGCGGGTCTTGTCGAAAGCCACGGCTCAAAATCCTTTCATGCGATAGATCGGCGTGCCGGCAAACGGCGAGGCCGCCACCAGAACCGCGCCGCAGAGGGGGTTCGCATCCAGCTTTTCCTCAGGAAGATAGCGGTGCGACGTCACGACCATCGTCTTGAGATCAGGGCCGCAGAAGCAGGGCATGGTCGGGCTTGGCACCGGCAGCGCATATTTGCCGACAAGCCGGCCATCCGGCGAGTAGCGATTGAGGCAGCCGGCCGAAACGCCGGAGCTCCAGTAAAAGCCTTCCGTATCGACGGCACTGCCATCCGGTCGGCCATCCGCCTCACCGGGTGTCGCGATCCGGGTACCTTCGCCTATTTCGCCCGTCGCGGGATCGAAATCATGCCGGTCGATCCATTGGCCGCCGGAATCGGAATGGTACATGATGCGGCTGTCTGGCGACCAGGAAAGCCCGTTGGATATAACAAGATCACTCTTTTTCAGAACGGGCTTGCCATCTGCGCCGATACGGTAGAGCGCGCCGACGGGTTTCCGCTCCGCCCGCTGATCCATCGTACCGACCCAGAACGCGCCATCCGGTCCGACTTTGCCATCGTTGAGACGATTGGTCTCCAGCTCACCTTCGATTGTCGCAAGCGTCTCGGAAAGACCGGTATCGGGATCGAAGAGGATCAAGTCCCGTGTCCGCGAAACAATCAGCCGGCCGCTCTCGCAAAGCCCGAGCGAACACACGTTTCCGCCCAGTTCCCATTCGTTGACAAACCCCTCACCCAGCCGGATCGCCAGCAGCCGCCCGGTCGGGATATCGCAGAGGAAGACGAGCCCTCGCCTTTCGTCCCAGACCGGGCTTTCGCCCAGTCCGAGGCGAAAATCGCCGAGCGGCTTGAAATGCATCACAGGTCGCTCGCGGCAGTCGTGCGGCGGATGACGTCCGGATTGCTGAGCACGTAATCGCCGAGTTCGAGGCCGAGGCCCGCACCCTGGAACGGATAGATCTGGCCGTTCTCGATACGCGGCATGACCGTGACGAGATCGCGGTACCAAGTCGAGTAATAGGCGCGCACAGATTCTTGGAAGACGGCATTCGGTGCATTCAGCGACAAATGAATCGAGGCGGCGAAGACGACCGGGCCGGTGCAATCATGCGGCGCAATCGGACGCTGGAAGGCTTCGGCCATCGAGGCGATCTTCTTGGCTTCGGAGAGGCCGCCGCACCAGGAAATGTCGAGCATGACGTAATCGACGGCGTTCTTGCGGAGCAGTTCGACGAATTGCGCTCGGGTCGCCAGCGTCTCGCTGGCGCAGACCGGCAGGCCGGAGCGCTGGGCATAGGTCAGAAGCGCTTCGGTGTCCTGCATCTTGATCGGGTCTTCCATCCAGAACGGCCGGAATTCCTTCATTTCACGGGCGATCGCCAACGCGGACGGCAGGTCCCACATGGAATGCAGCTCGACCATCACTTCCATCTTGTTGCCGACCGCATCACGGATCTTGCGGAAGGCTTCCAGCCCCTTGTCGAGGTCGCCGCGATGAATGAAATTGCCGCCGCTTGCGACCGCATAAGGATCGAGCGGCCAGATCTTCATGGCGGTGATGCCCTCGGACAGCAGGCTTTCTGCCAGTTCGCCGGCATTGTTGGTGAAGGCCACCTGGTCGTCGTAAGGCCCCTGCGGTTTGTCCTTGTCGCCGATGTAACGGCGCGAGCCCTGGCTGTTATACGAGTAACCGGCGCAGGTATTGTAGGTGCGGATCGAAGGCCGCGACAGGCCGCCGAGCAGCTGGTGGATCGGCTGGTTCGTGACCTTGCCGAAAATGTCCCAGAGCGCGATATCGACCGCCGAAGCAGCACGAATTTCGACGCCGGAAGACCGGAAGCCCACATAGGTCTCGGTCAGCATTTTCGAAATGCGATCGATCTCCAGAGGGTTCTTGCCGATCAGCGCCGGCGCCACTTCCTTATGCAGATAGGTCGCGACCGAATCCGCCCCGCGAAAGGTTTCGCCGAGGCCGATAATGCCCTCGTCGGTGTGGATACGCAGCCAGATGATGTTGTTGAGGCTGGGAAGCTGGACGGTTTCGAGCGCGGTGATTTTCATGGGACTATCCGGATGAACCTAAAAAGCAAACCGGCGGACGAGCCGCCGGTCCAGGGAGATCAATGAGCCGCAGCCGACTGGTTGCCGCGGGCGACGATCTGCGTCGGGTTGACGAAGCGCAGCGCCACGAGCAGCCAGACGAGCGTCGAGACCATGTAGATGACCGCCATCGCATCGATCGACTGCACGGCCCGCACGCCTGAGGCAAAGACCGAGTAATAGAGCGAAACGACGAGCGTCTGGCTGGTCGGGCCGGCGGTCAGGAAGGTCAGTTCGAACATCGCGACGGTGCGGACGAGAACGAGCAGCAACGACGCCAGAATGCCCGGGATCAACATCGGCATCAGCACGTAGACAAAGAGCTTGAAGGTGCCGGCACCGAAAACGCGGGCCGCGGCCTCCACCTTCGGATCGATCTGCTCGATGAAGGGGATCATCACCAGAATGACGAAAGGCACCGTCGGCACGAGGTTGGCAAGCACCACGCCCCAGAACGTCCCGCCGACATTGAACTGGTAAAGCACGGTCGCCAGCGGAATGCCGAAAGTGATCGGCGGCACAAGAAGCGGCAGCAGGAAAAGCAGCATGACGAGCTTCTTGCCCGGAAAATCCCGCCGCGCCATGGCATAGGCCGCCGTCACGCCGAGCAGGCCGGACAGCGCCACGACCGTGAACGCGATCTGGAAGGTCACGAACAGGACCGGACCGAGCTGGAATTCACGCCAGGCCGAGGCATACCAATTGAAGGTGAAGGCATTCGGCAGCCAGGTGCCGAGCCAGCGCGTGCCGAGCGACGAGACGATGACGGTCGAGATGATGCCGATCACGTTCAGGACGAAGAAGATCGTGAAGGCCCAGACGGCGGTGATCCAGAGTTTTGCTCCGATGGATGTATCGCGGATCATGGCTTAGCCTTTCCCGCCACTGGTGGCGCCACGGTAGAAGAGATTACGAATGACGAGCACGAGCAACACGATGCAGAGCTGCACGACACCCATGATCATGGCGATCGCCGAAGCCATGGTGAAATCGTATTGTTCGAAGGCTGCCTGGGCCGCGGCAATCGAGATGACGCGCGTAGGTCCTGACGGAGCGCCGAGCAGCACCGCCGATGGGAAGACCGCGAAGGCCTGCACGAAAGTCAGGCAGAAGGCGATTGCCAGACCCGGAACCAGGAGCGGCAGCATGACATGCCGGAACCGCTGCCAGGCCGACGCACCATGGGTCGCCGCCGCCTTTTCAAGCCCGGGATCGATACCGGTCACATAGGACAGCGTCAGCAGGAAGGTGAACGGGAAGACCGTGACAACCAGCGACAGGAAGACGCCCCAATAGTTGTTGGTGAGCTTCACCGGCGAGTCGACGATGTGCAGCAGCATCAGCGTGCGGCTGAACCAGCCCTGCGGGCCGAGATAGTTGAGCATGCCCTGCGCCACCAGAACAGTGCCGAGCGTGATCGGCAGCACGAGAATGGTGGTGAGCAGCCGCTGATGCTTCATCAGGCGGACGCGCATCGCAACGGGCACTGCGAAAGCCACGCAAAGAAGCGTCACGGGAACAGCCAGCCGAAGCGTCGCGCCGATCGTGTTGTAGAGATAGGGATCGGAGAAGAAGGCGATGTAATTGGCGAACATCCCGCCTTCGCGGATCGGCGTGAAGGACAGCATCAGCCCGTAAAAGAACGGGTAGATGAAGATCGCCAGGACGAAGATGACCGATGGCAGCAGGAGCAGCGTCACGCCGTCTATGCCGCGCAGCGCGAGCTTCTTGCGAAGCGAAGTGGGTTCGTGATCTGTGATGACGGACATGGTCATGCCCCTCAGGCCGCGAAGACCAGCGCACGCGCCGGATCGATCGAGAGGTTTACCGCGCTGCCGACGTCGGGAGCACGGTCCGCATGGAAGATGATTTCCACGCCATCGGCGGTGCGGGCGATACCGACATATTCGCGGCCGCGATATTCGATGGCCTCGACGGTGACGGGAACGCCGCCTGTGACGCCATCGGCCAGCAGCACGTCATCCGGACGGCCAGCAAGCACGGCGGACGCGCCGGGCTGCAGGTCACCGACGACAGTGCCGGAGACCGAGAAGGAACCGGCAGAAACGGTGGCGCGATCTCCGTCGCGGGAGACGACCTTGCCGGCAAACCGGTTACGGAAGCCCATGAACTCGGCGACATCGAGATGCGCCGGCTTTTCGTAAAGCTCGTGTGGCGTGCCGACCTGACGGATCTGGCCGTCGCGCAGCACCACGATCCGGTCGGCGAGCGACAGCGCCTCGTCCTGGTCGTGGGTGACGTAAATGGTCGTCGCCTTCATCTGATTGTGGATGCGGCGAATTTCGGCGCGCATTTCGAGACGCAGCTTGGCATCAAGGTTGGAGAGCGGCTCGTCCATCAGAACCAGCGGCGGCTCGATGACGATGGCGCGGGCGATCGCCACGCGCTGCTGCTGACCGCCGGAAAGCTGGCCCGGAAGCTTGTCCGCATGGCCCTGCAGGCGTACCAGCTTGATGGCTTCCTCGACCTTGGTGTCGATCTCCGATTGCGGCCGGCCGCGCATCTTCAGGCCGAAGCCGATATTCTTGCGCACGCTCATATGCGGGAAGAGCGCATAGTTCTGGAAGACCATACCAAAGCCGCGATCCTCGGGCTTGAACTGGTCGATCCTTTTGTCGTCAATAAAGATGCCGCCGCCGGTGGTGGACAGCAGTCCGGCGATGCAGTTGAGCGCCGTGGACTTGCCGCAGCCGGACGGGCCGAGCAGAGCGATGAACTCGCCCTTCTTGATGGAAAGGCTGATCTCGCGCAGCGCATTCAGAGCGCCGAATGCACGGCTCATTTTTTCGAGACGGATTTCATTGAATGGCATGGATGCGAGCTGCATCGATCGACCTCATCATGGGGAAGTAGCATGGCCCGCTGGAACTCCGCGCGTCCGAAAAGACGCGCGAAGACCATGTCTTGGGCAGTTTTAGTTTATTACTTTGCGACGGCCGCGACTTCTTCGTCCCAGCGGCGGAAGGCAGCAACGAGCGCTTCCGGCTCGAGCGGCAGTTCGACCGGGTTGTTGGCGATCCAGCCTTCGTATTCCTTGCGGCCGAATTCTGCGATCGCGTCTTGGCTGGCCTTCGGAGCCATCGAGAGCGGCACGTCCTTCACCGCCGGACCCGGATAGAAATAACCCTGGTCGTAGGTGAAAGCCTGCTGTGCCGGCTGCAGCATGAAGGTGATCATGTCGAGGATGACGGCCAGCTTCTCATCCGAAATACCCTTCGGAACGCTGAGATAATGCGCGTCGCAGACCCAGTGGAAACCTTCGAGCGTGCCGACGGCCGCTTCCTTCGGCACGACGCCGAGAACGCGCGGGTTGATGTCCCAGCCCGTCGTGGTGACGGTCATGTCGCGGGTGCCCTCGCCGAATTCCTTCATCAGAGCGCCGGTGCCGGCCGGGTAATATTCGATGTTCTTGTGCAGTTCCTTGAGGTAGGCCCAGGTCTTGTCCCAGCCCTTGACCGGATCCTTCGGATTGCTGTCCTTCAGGAGGTAGGGCAGGCCCATCAGGAAGGTGCGGCCCGGACCGGAGTTTGCCGGACGTGCGTAGATGAACTTGTTCGGGTTCTGTTTGGTCCAGTCGAGAAGCTGTTCGGCAGTCTTCGGAACGGTCTTCACCTTGGCCGGCATGTAGCCGAGCAGCGGGCCGGACGGGTAGTAGCTGATGGTGACGCCGCGGCCCTTGGACAATTCCTGCATGCGGTAGGCAGGTTCCTGATAGATCGCCTTGAGGTCCGGCAGGCCGGTGTCCTTCATGGACGCGATATCGACCCACATGTCCTGCGCAAGACCGGCCGAAAGAGCGTCCGGGCCGATGATGACGAGATCGATGTCGAGGCGCTTGGCAGCCTGCTGGGCCTTGATCTTGCCCGGCAGTTCCGGCGAGGTCGCCTTGTTGAACGTCATGCGCGAAACGAGGTTCGGCTTGGCGGCGGCATAGGCATCAAAGGCCGGCTGCGTCAGCGCGAGGTTGCCAGCGGCATCGACGATGTTCAGCGTCACCGGCGACTTCGGCAGCGGCAGGCCCGCGGCCATGGCGCGCACGGAAGACAGCGTCATCGCGGCGGTACCGGCAGCGGCTACTCCGAGAAAGCCGCGGCGCGAAAATTTCGGGTTCATTCTAAATCCTCCACAACAAACCTGACTTGAACTTTTCCGGCGCAGGCATGCCGGCATCGATAAACCTCCCCTAGAGCGCCGTGCGTCCTATCGGACGCACAAAAGGTGCTCTAAGTCTTTGAACCTACGCTTATGCGGCGACGGGTTCCCAGCTTGCGAGAAGCTGCTGAAGCTGCTTGCGGTCTGCATCGTCGAGGGCCGGCACGCCCGGCAGACGCACCGGACCGACATCCTCGCCGCGCATCATCAGCGCTTCCTTGACGACGGTGACATTGGCGCCGTTGTTGAACTTGGTGCGCAGCACTTCGAAGCCGGCAATCTTGCTGACCAGAGCGCGGGCCTTGGCATAATCGCCCGCTTCCAGCGCGTTCCAGACGGCCAGCGAACGGCCCGGATCGACATTGACGAGGCCCGACGTGAAGCCCTTGGCGCCGAGCGCGTAGAAAGGTGCCGCCCAACCTTCCGCCAGACCGCAGATCCAGACCGCGTCGGTGCCTTCCGTGGCGCGAACGCATTCGGAAAACAGCATCATGTCGGTCGAGGCGAACTTGACGCCGGCAATGTTCGGATGGGTCGCGATACGGGCAATATCCGCGACGCCGATGGCATTCGAACGGACGTAAGCTACGAGCGGCAGTTCCGAGGCTTCGGCAATCGCGATGAAGTAGTCGGCCTGCGCCTTCGGAGCAGCAAACGGATCGAGTGGGTGATGCACCATCACGCCGTCGCAGCCTTCGCGCTTGGCGGACTTGGCGGTCGCGATCGCCTCGCCGATCGAACGACCGGCAGCAGCCGTCACCACCGTCTTGCCTTCGACGGCAGCGACGCAGATCGCCTGAAGACGCAGCACTTCCTCGTGCTGCAGGCTGTAGAATTCGCCGGTATTGCCGCCGCAGACGATGTTGTGAATGCCGGCATCGGCGATGCGGCGAATGATCCTGCCGGTCAGCTGCGGCTCGATGGCGCCAGCCTGGTCGTAAGCTGTCACATGGACACCAGAAATGCCCGTGAGGACACGTTTGTAATCGCGGATATTCATGTCCGATTTCCTAGTTTTCGGCTTGCACGCGGATGAGATGTTTCTCGCCCGAGCGAATGACGTGATCGCGCATCAACCGTTCGGCGAGTTCCGCGTCGTGGCTGGCGATGGCGTCGGCGATGGCCTCATGTTCCTCGACAGCCTGAAAGCGCTCACGCTCTTCCGACAGCACGATGAGACGGGCCGTTTGAGTGTAGATATTCTGCCCACTCTGGAGACGGCGCAGATATCCGCAGCCGGACGCCTCGTGGATGACATTGTGAAAACGTTCATTGAGAGCGATCAGCTCGAGGACATCCACCGTTTCGAGCCCCGCACGCATCTCGACGATCAGAGTGCGCAATTGGGTGACTTGCGCCTTGGTGACGTGCTTGGCCGCCTGCCGGGCGATCATGCTTTCGATCGCCGCACGCGCCAGCATCATCTCTTCCGCCTGGGCGGCATCGAAGGTGACATAGATGCCGCGACGGGCCTCGGAACGCACAAGCCCTTCCGCCTCCAGCACCCGCAGCGCTTCCTTGAGAGGAGTCGTGCTGATGCCGAGCTGGCTTGCGAGCTGACGTTCGTTGAGCTTGTCGCCACCCTTCAGCTTGCCCGAGATGATCGCATCCCGAACCAGGCCGTAAACGTGGTCGCGCAGGCTCTTCAAAAACACCGGCTCGACGGGCAGAAGCGTGTCCTCGCCTCCCATTCAGTTCCTCCAATTCCCTCTTCTCGGCCGGTGATCTAGCACCTGAAATTTGATATATCAAGCAAGAAATCTGAAATTTGATATATCAATTTGCCGCGAGCATGTTTAAGTTTGCGCTCAGTTGGAAGGAGGTCCAACTCGGCGATCAGCGCGAATATGTGTATGATCGCTGATGCTAGGGCAGGAAAATCTGGAAACATCTTAAATGACAAAAGCAGCAGCCAGTCTCCGCAGCGCGCGTTGGTTCGCGCCGGATGATCTCCGTTCGTCGGGACATCGCTCCCGCATGATGCAGATGGGTTACGACGAGAAGGATTGGGGCAAGAAGCCGATCATCGCGATCCTCAATACCTGGTCGGACCTCAATGCCTGCCATTCCCATTTCAAGGAGCGCGTCGAGCATGTGAAGCGCGGCGTGCTGCAGGCGGGCGGCTTTCCGGTCGAGCTACCGGTCCAGTCGCTGTCCGAAAGCGCGCTGAAGCCGACCTCGATGCTCTACCGCAACTTCCTCGCCATGGAGGCCGAGGAATTGCTGCGCGCGCATCCGGTCGATGGCGCCGTATTGATGGGCGGCTGCGACAAGACCACCCCAGCGCTGGTCATGGGCGCGATCAGCGCCGGTTTCCCGATGATCTTCCTGCCCGCCGGCCCGATGTTGCGCGGCAACTACAAGGGCGAATGGCTGGGCTCCGGCTCCGACGCCTGGAAATACTGGGACGAGCGCCGCGCCGGCAATATTTCCGAAGAGCAATGGACCGGCGTCGAGGAAGGCATTGCCCGTTCCTACGGCCACTGCATGACCTTCGGCACCGCCAGCACGATGACGGCGATCGCCGAGTCGCTCGGTCTCACCCTGCCGGGTGCAAGCTCCATTCCGGCCGCCGACGTCAACCACATGCGCATGAGCACGCGTTGCGGCCGCCGCATCGTCGAAATGGTCTGGGACGACCTGACGCCGGACAAGATCATCACGGCCGACTCCGTCCACAACGCCACAACCGTCGCGATGGCCACCGGCTGTTCCACCAATGCCGTTGTCCACCTGATCGCCATGGCACGGCGTGCCGGCGTGCCGCTGACGCTCGACGATCTCGACAAGGCCGGCCGCACCACCCCCGTTGTCGCCAACATCCGCCCGACCGGCGACAAATACCTGATGGAAGACTTCTATTACGCCGGTGGCCTGCGCGCCCTGATGGCGGAGATCAAGGACCTCCTGAAGCTCGACGCCATGACGGTCAGCGGCTTTCCTCTCGGCGAAACGCTGAAAGGTGCTGAAGTCTACAACAGCGACGTCATCCGGCCGCTGTCGGATCCGATCTATCCGGAAGGCTCGCTCGCCGTCCTCAAGGGCAATCTCGCCCCGGATGGCTGCGTCATGAAACCGTCCGCCTGCGAGCCGCGCCTGCGCGTCCATGAAGGCCCTGCCCTCGTGTTCGACAGCTATCCGGAAATGAAGGCTGCGATCGACCGCGAAGACCTCGACGTCACCGCCGATCACGTGCTGATCCTGCGCGGCGCCGGCCCCAAGGGCGGTCCCGGCATGCCGGAATGGGGCATGCTGCCGATCCCGAAGAAGATCCTCAAGCAGGGCTATCGCGACATGCTGCGCATTTCCGATGCCCGCATGTCCGGCACCAGCTACGGTGCCTGCATCCTGCATGTCGCACCGGAATCGCATGTCGGCGGCCCGCTCTCGCTGGTCCGCACCGGCGACATCATCCGCGTCGACCTGCCGAACCGTTCGATCGACATGCTGGTGGACGAGGCAACGCTCGCAAAGCGTAAAGCCGAATGGAAGGCCCCGGCCGACAAATATGAGCGCGGCTATGGCTGGATGTTCTCCAAACACATCAAGCAGGCCAATGACGGCTGCGATTTCGACTTCCTCGAAAGCCAGTTCGGCAAGACCGCCGGCGAACCAGACATCTTCTAAACCGCCATCTCTGAAAAGTATTCTCCAGGGGAGACCCCATGACCGACTACGTTCTTTCCGACGCCACCCGCCAGAAATACGAGGGCGTCAGCTGCGCGACACTCTGCACCGCGCTGTTCAAGCGCGGCCTGCGCAACCAGTTCATCCAGGGTGTCCAGCCGCTGTCCCACAAGCCGAAGAACATGGTGGGCCAGGCCTTCACGCTGCGTTACATCCCGGCCCGTGAGGACCTGAACCAGCTCACCGTCTTCCAGAACCCGCAGCATCCGCAGCGCGCCGCCGTCGAGCAGTGCCCGCCCGGCCATGTCATGGTGATGGACAGCCGCAAGGATGCCCGCGCCGCTTCGGCCGGCTCCATCCTCGTCTCGCGCCTTATGGTGCGCGGCGTCGCCGGCGTCGTCACCGACGGCGGTTTTCGCGACAGCCCGGAGATCGCAGAACTTGCCATGCGCTCCTACCACAGCCGCCCGTCGGCCCCGACCAACCTGACACTCCATCAGGCGCTCGACATCAACGTGCCGATCGGCTGCGGTGATGTCGCGGTGTGGCCGGGAGACGTAGTGATCGGCGACAATGAAGGCGTCGTCATCGTGCCGGCAAACATTGCCGACGAGATCGCCGACGAGGCCGTCGAAATGACCGCCTTCGAGGATTTCGTTACCGAGGAAGTGCTCAAAGGTCGTTCGATCATCGGCCTCTATCCGCCGACCAAGGAAGAGTCGAAGGCCGATTTCGCCAAATGGCGTCAGGCCAACGGCCGGTAAAACACCATAGTCGGCTAAAAATCTGGGAGTTGCTGATACCCCAGCGTGGCCACACGCCGGGGTATTTGTTTGCCGAACGACCACGGATCGACGGATGCCTGATAAAGCCATCCAACTGTTTCCGCTGCACAATCAGTCCGCGTGCCTATTATTCTTCATAACATTCCCGTCATGCGATCAATGACCAATGCATACCGTTGACATTTCTTTATAGGGATTTATAAATACGCCTTAACTGGTAAGACCAGTTGACCAATGGCGCCCAGGGGAGAACGGGCGCCTGGGAGGGATCAAATGTTTTCGGTCGTCGAACCGCGCCGCCTTTATCGGCAGGCCGCGGAACAGATGCGTGCGCTTATCGAACGGGGCGAATTCGCTGTCGGCGATCGCTTGCCGGCAGAGCGTGACCTTGCCGAAATGCTCGGAGTTTCCCGACCGACCGTGCGTGAAGCGCTGATCGTGCTTGAAGTCGAAGGGCTGATCACCATCCGCATGGGTTCCGGCGTCTATGTCTGCCCGCGCAAATCCGCTCCATCGGCATCCGCCGCACCGGACAATATCGAAGGCCCATTCGAACTGCTGCGCGCCCGCGCATTGGTCGAATGCGCCATCGTTGAGGAAGCAGCCCGGCTCGCCCGGCCTGACCACATTACCATTCTCGACCAGAATCTGGCCGCGATGCGCAACGTGCTGGACGACCGCAGCGAAGCGCTCCGGCTCGACCGCGAGTTTCACACCGCCGTCACCAGCATCGTCGCCAATGCAACCCTCGAACGCCTCGTCGGCGATCTGCATGACCAGCGCCTAACGCCTTACTTCGAGAAGCTCGCCGATCATTTCGAGAACCGCTACACTTGGGGCAGCGCGCTCGACGAGCATCGCCTGATCCGCGACGCCATCGCCGCCGGAGACCCGGCCCGCGCCCGCGAGGCGATGCGCAGCCATCTCGAACTGTCGCAGCAGAGATTTTCCAGAAGCTTCGGAGAGGAGCCCATGGACAAGACGCTTTCGCCAGCCCGCAGGCCGGCAAGAGCGACCTGAACTACCCGCATTTCACGTCAACTGGGAGGATGAAGACATGAAACTGAAACTCACGACAATTCTCGGCGCAACCGCTGCCGTCCTGGTATCGGCCTTCGCCGCACAGGCGCAGACAGCCCTCAAATGGGCGCACGTCTACGAAACCTCCGAGCCCTTCCACACCGAGTCGGTCTGGGCGGCGCAGGAAATCGGCAAGCGCACCAACGGCCGCTACAAGATCGACGTTTTCCCGGCTTCGCAGCTCGGCAAGGAAGCCGATATCAACCAGGGCCTCAAGCTCGGCACGGTCGATATCATCATTTCCGGCTCCAGCTTTGCGGCCCGCGAATATCCGCCGATCGGCGTCACCTACTATCCCTACATCTTCCGCGACGCGAGCCACCTGATCGCCTACACCAAGAGCGACGTCTTCAAGCGTCTCGCCAAGGGTTACGAGGATGCGTCCGGCAACCATATCGCCGCCGTCACCTACTACGGCACGCGCCACACGACGGCCAACAAGCCGATCGCCAAATGCGCTGACCTGAAGGGCGTAAAGATGCGCGTTCCGGACGTTCCGGCCTATCTCGCCATGCCGCGCGCCTGCGGCGCCAACACAACCCCGATCGCTTTCGCCGAAGTCTATCTGGCCCTCCAGAACGGCACCGTCGAAGCGCAGGAAAACCCGCTGACCACGATCGAGGCCAAGAAGTTCTACGAAGTCCAGAAGAACATCATTCTGTCCGGTCACATCGTCGACCACCTGAACACTGTCATCTCCAAGAGCCTGTGGTCGAAGCTGTCCGACGAGGACAAGAAGATCTTCGGCGACGTCATGGCTGAAGCCGCCGAACGCGGCACTAAGCTGATCGAGAAGCGCGAAAACGAACTCGTCGCCCAGTTCAAGAGCCAGGGCATCAATGTGACCGAAGTCGACAAGGCCGACTTCGAGAAGAACGTCGTCGAAAAGGTGAAGATGGAAGACTTCGGCTACAAGAAGGCCGATTGGGAAGCCATCCGCGCCATCAAGTAATTTCAAGACGATAGAGCCGGCCTTCGGCCTGAGGGCCGGCTTTCCTTTCCCGCAATTGCCGGAAGACCGATCATGTCGAAAGAAATCCATACGCAGATTACAGCGGAGGAACTCGCCCATTCCTTCGAGGACACCGCGCCAACCGCGCATGTGTCCGATTATGCCATCGAGGACTGGGTGACCCTCATCATCTTCTGGCTGATGACCGGCTGCGTCTTCCTGCAGTTCTTCACCCGTTACGTCCTGAACGATTCCTATGCCTGGACCGAAGAAATCGCCATCAACTGCCTGATCGGCGTCGTCTTCTTGGGCTCCGTGATGTGCGTGCGCATCTCCCGCCATATCCAGGTGGACGTGCTCTATCACTACCTGCCGCATGGCGTCGCCCGCGCGCTCGCGATCTTCGTCGATCTCGTCCGCATGGCCTTCTTCGCTTACGCCTGCTGGCTGATGTGGCGTTACGTCGAGGTCGTCGCGCATGAGCGCATGGTCACAGTCGACCTGCCGCGCAACATCGTTTTCTACAGCGTGATGGCCGCCTTCGTCCTCATGCTCCTCCGTTCCATCCAGGTCTTCGTCGGCAATCTGCGCCGCGGTTATTCCGTTCTTGAGCGGCCTGAAATGTTCCAGAAAGCCGAGGACTGATCCCCATGCTGCTGCTTGTCGGTGCCTTTCTTGTCCTGATGGTGGTCGGCGTGCCCGTCGCCATCTCCATGGCGACAGCCTCCATCCTCTATCTGATCCTTTACGGCGTCGCGCCGGATATCATCGCCGCCCAGCGCATGATCGCCGGCGTCGAAAGCTTCCCGCTGCTCGCCGTGCCCTTCTTCATTCTGGCCGGTAACCTGATGAACTCCGCCGGCGTCACCGGCCGCATCTATTCCTTCGCCGTCGCCCTCGTCGGCTGGATGAAGGGTGGCCTGGCACAGGTCAACATCATTGGTTCGGTGATCTTCTCCGGCATGTCCGGCACCGCGCTGGCGGACGCTGCCGGTATCGGCACGATCGAGATCAAGGCGATGAAGGACCACGGCTATCCGGTCGAGGCCGCCGTCGGCGTCACCGCCGCCTCCGCAACGCTCGGTCCGATCTTCCCGCCGTCTCTGCCCTTCGTCATCTACGGCATGATGGCCAATGTCTCGATCGGCGCGCTGTTCATGGCCGGCATCCTGCCGGGCGTCGTCATGACTGTGCTGATGATGGTGACGGTTGCGATCTTCGCTTATGTCAAGCGGTGGGGCTCCGATACGCCGTTCGACATGAAGCAGCTGATGTCCGCGTCGCTGGAAGTTGTTGTCGTTTTCGCGGTTCCGGTGCTGATCTGGCTCCTGATGGAAGCCGGGTTGTCGATGAACCTCGCCGCCGGCATCGCGCTCGCCGCCCTGCTCGCGCTCGACTGGTATTTCAACTTCTCCGCCGTCATGGCGCTGATGACCCCGGTCATCCTGATCGGCGGCATGACGATGGGCTGGTTCACGCCGACCGAAGCGGCGGTTGCCGCCGTGCTCTGGTCGCTGTTCCTTGGCCTCGTGCGTTACCGCACCATGACCATGTCGACGCTGGCGCGCGCCACGTTCGACACAATCGAGACCACCGCCTCGGTCCTCTTCATCGTCACCGCCGCCTCGATCTTCGCGTGGCTGCTGACGGTCAGCCAGGCTGCCCAGCTTCTGTCGGATGCGATCCTGTCGATCACCGACAACAAATGGGTGTTCCTGATCCTCGTGAACCTGCTGATGCTCTTCGTCGGCTGCTTCCTGGATACGATCGCGGCGATCACCATCCTCGTGCCGATCCTGCTGCCGATCGTCGCCAAGTTCGGCATCGATCCGGTGCATTTCGGCCTGATTATGACGCTGAACCTGATGATCGGCCTGCTGCATCCGCCGCTCGGCATGGTTCTTTTCGTGCTCTCGCGCGTCGCGAAACTATCGGTCGAACGCACGACAATGGCGATCCTGCCCTGGCTGGTGCCGCTGTTCATCGCGCTGATCCTGATCACCTTCATCCCGGCGATCACACTCTGGCTGCCGACGGAACTCGGCCTGATCCGGGCGAAGTGAGGAGCGTCGCATGCAAACGCGCTTTGCAAGGCTCTATGGCCAAAGAGATCTGAAAATCGAAGAGGGGCCGGTCACGGCCCCTCGCGAAGGCGAGGTTCTCTTGAAGATGGCCGCTGGCGGTATCTGCGGCTCCGACCTGCATTATTATCAGGATGGCGGCTTCGGCCCGATCCGCGTCCGCGAACCGATCATCCCCGGCCATGAAGCTGCCGGATATGTCGAAGGCATCGGCCCCGGCGTTTCTCATCTGAGTTTCGGCCAACTGGTCGCGGTTAACCCCAGCAAGCCCTGCGGCAAATGCCGCTTCTGCCTCGATGGCCTGCCGATCCACTGCCTCGACATGCAGTTCATGGGCAGCGCCATGCGCCTGCCGCATGCACAGGGCATGTTTCGCGACTACCTCGTCGTCCCCGCCATCCAATGCCTGCCCGCGGGCAACGGCATCGGTGCCGGCGAAGCCGCCTGTTCCGAACCGCTCGCCGTCTGCCTGCATGCCGTGTCCCGCGCCGGTGACTTGACGGGCAGGAAGGTTCTCGTGACGGGCGCCGGTCCGATCGGTGCGCTCGTCGCCGCCGCCGCCCGCCATGCAGGTGCCGCGGAAATCATCGTCACCGATCTGACCGATGCGGCACTCGACCGCGCCAAAGCCATGGGCGCCAGCCGCACGATCAACGTTGCAAGCGACGCCGCCTCGCTCGCCGAGTTTGAAGCGGACAAAGGCCAGTTCGACATCGCCTTCGAATGCTCCGCCGCCTCCCCCGCCATCCGCAACGCGATTGCCATCGTCAAACCGCGCGGCACGATCGTCCAGGTCGGCGTCAGCGGCGACACGACCGTGCCGCTCAACGCATTGGTCGGCAAGGAACTGCACTGGATCGGCTCGCAACGCTTCGACACGGAATTTGCCGAAGCCATCAAACTGATCTCGTCGCGCAAGATCGACGTACGCCCGATCATCTCGCACACCTTCCCGATCGACCAGGCCATCAAGGCTTTCGAGACCGCCGGCGACCGCAGCCTCGCCTGCAAGGTGCAGCTGACTTTCCTGAATTGAACACCGCAAGGATATCCCGATGAGACATACATGGCGCTGGTTCGGCCCGATCGACAAGGTGAGCGTTCAGGACGCCGCCCAGGCGGGCGCTGAAGGAATCGTCAGCGCCCTGCATCACATCCCGACCGGCGACGTCTGGCCCGAGGCGGAAATCGCCAAGCGCCATGAAGAGATCAAGGCCGGCGGCCTGTTCTGGGATGTCGTCGAAAGCGTGCCTGTCTCCGAAAGCATCAAGACCCAGACCGGCGACTGGCGCCCCCACATCTCCAACTGGCAGGAGACGCTACGCCGCCTCTCCGCCTCCGGCATCCGCACCGTCTGCTATAATTTCATGCCGGTGCTCGACTGGACCCGCACCGACCTCCGCTGGACTGCCCGCCATGGCGCCAAGGCGATGCGTTTCGACCTCATCGATTTCGTCGCCTTTGACCTCAATCTCCTGAAACGCCCCGGCGCTTCGGAAGATTACGACGAAGCGATCCGCGAGAAGGCAACCAAGCGCTTCGCCGAAATGCCGGAAGAACGCCGCACGGCCCTCTCGAAAAACGTCGGCGCTGGCCTGCCGGGCTCTGCCGACAGTTATACGCTGCCGCAGCTTCTTGAACTGCTCAAAACCTATTCCGGCATCAGCCGTGAAAGACTGCAGCAAAACCTCATCGATTTTCTGTCGGAGGTGACACCGGTCGCTGAACAGGTCGGCATCAACATCTGCGCCCATCCGGACGATCCGCCATGGGCGCTGCTCGGCCTGCCGCGCATCCTGTCGACCGAGGCCGACTATCTCCATATGCTGAACGCGGTCGACAGCCGTGCCAACGGCGTGACCTTCTGCACCGGCTCTCTCGGCGCGCGCGCCGCAAACGATCTTCCGGCCATGGTGAAGCGGCTCGCCCCGCGCATTCACTTCATCCACCTCCGCAACGTTCACCGCGAGGAGGCCGGCACGCCCTGCTCCTTCTTCGAGGACGAACATCTGGAAGGCGACACCGACATGGTCGCCGTCATCGCCGAGCTTCTGTCCGAAGAACGCCGCCGCAAGGCCGAGGGTCGCGCCGATCACCAGATCCCGATGCGACCGGACCACGGACAGGAAATCCTCGACGACCTGAAACGCGGCGCCCAGCCCGGTTATCCGGCGATCGGCCGCCTCAAGGGACTGGCGGAACTGCGCGGCATCGAGCGCGCGCTGTCCCACCGGCAATACGGTCTCCGCTGAAAGCTCAGCGGAGTTCCACCGCTACATCTTCCGGAGCCGGCGCCGCCTTGATCAGCCCCATCTCCTTCATGAAGGCGCCGAACCGAACGTAACGCGCCCGGTCAAGCGCTGCCGGCCGCTTGGCGAAACGCGGCAGCGTGTCGAAAAACGCCGTCTTGTTCAGCTCGTCATCGAGGTTCGGATAGGCCTTGACGAACATCGCCCAGGCCTCCTGCGGATGGTTGGTCATGAAGATCGAAGCCTGCTCGACCGCCGAAAGGAAACGCGGCAGGCGGCTATCAGCAGCCAAATCCTTGCGCGTCACATAGATCAGCTCGTCATAGGCCGGAACGCCATGTTCTTCCGGGAAAAACGCGCGGCCGGGATGTCCTTCCAGCTTCATCTGGGTGAGTTCAAAATTGCGGAAACCGCCAACCGTCGCATCAACCTGGCCGGCGATCAGTGACGGTGACAGCGAAAAATTCACGTTGATCAGCTCGAAATCGCTGTCGGCAAGTGCCTCGGACGCTAGCATCGTCTTCAGCATCACGTCTTCAAAACCGGTGACCGAGAAGCCGATCTTTTTGCCCTTCAGATCCTTGAGGCTCTTGATCGGCCCGTCGGCAAGTACCGTCACCGTGTTGAGCGGCGTTTCGACCAGCGTCCCGAACCGCACCAGCGGCAAGCCGGCATCGTGGTCAAGGAAGAGGTTCGGCTGATAGTGAATGCCGATATCCGCCTGCCCAGTCGAAACCAGCCGCGGCACGACCGATGGATCGGACGGCGGGATAAGTTCAACATCCAGGTTTGCCGTAGCAAACAGCCCCTGCTCCTTGGCGATCACCATCGGCGCATGATCCGGATTGACGAACCATTCGAGCAGCACGGAAAGCTTGTCGGCCGCCTGCGATGGCGCCGGCGCCAGCAGACTGCCCAATGCAATGAGGGAAGCGGTCAGGATACGGATCATGATCGGATGGAACTCCTTGATTGAAATGACGATCGGGAGACAATATCGTCGTCGCGCAACTCGCTCGCCCATGGGGCAAGCCCTGCCGTCAGCACGTCGACGAGAAGCCTCAAGAGAAGGGTAAGAACGGCCAGCACGAACATGGCCACAAAAACGGTATCGGTCTGCATGCGCGCATTGGCCTGAACCATGATGAAGCCAAGCCCGCCCGCCGCACCGACCCACTCACCGACGACCGCTCCGAGCGGCGCAAGAGGTGCTGCAACCCGCAGTCCCGAAATCAGGCTCGGGATCGCCAGCGGCACGCGGATGCCAACCAGCGCCTGCCAATGGGTTGCCCCATCGAGTTCGGCGGCGTCGAGCACATCGCGCTCGGTACGCCGCAAGCCATCGGCAAAGGAAGACGCAACCGGAAAAAAGATGATGATCGTCGTCATCGCCACTTTCGAGGCAAGCCCGAACCCCAGCCAGATGACCAGGATCGGCGCCAGTACGAAGACGGGCAATGCCTGCAGGATCAGCACCATCGGCCAGACCAGCCGACCGATCCTCGGCCAGGCCGCCACGCCGAATGCAGTGGCGGCACCAAGCACGGAACCGACGATCAACCCTGCCGCGATCTCCGTCAGCGTGATGAAACTATGCCAAGCCAGAAACTCAGGCTGCCGCAGAAATGCGGACGTGACTGCAGCCGGCGACGGCAGGATGTAACGAGGTGGCTCGAACACCGAGACCCCGGCCTGCCACAGGAGCAGCAGCACGACGAGCCCGATGACCGCATGGGACATGCGCATAGCTGAGCGCTATCCGGCGCGATCGGACAGTATCGCCGGGTCTCCGGCGGCAAAGGCATGGTATTCAAACATCATCGATCGATCTCCAGATAAACAATCACGGAGATCCAGGTGAAGCGGAGAAGAGAAAGTGTCGTCGCGCGGATGTGACGCCGTTTTCCGTTCCTACGCCGGCATGACCCGGATCAGGTTCAAGGGTCCGGCTCACC
Organism: Neorhizobium populisoli; assembly: GCF_019430945.1. Lineage (GTDB taxonomy): Bacteria > Pseudomonadota > Alphaproteobacteria > Rhizobiales > Rhizobiaceae > Neorhizobium > Neorhizobium populisoli. The sequence goes on from NZ_JAHYCB010000005.1 coordinate 346,586, forward strand.
GCCATCTCAGCACCGTACGATGCCCCCCTCGGAATGCGGCGAAATTGTCGTGTTTCAGGAAAGATGTCAATGGATGGGATTGTAGAAGAGAATGGTGGGCCCGGAGGGACTCGAACCCCCAACCAAGCGGTTATGAGCCGCCGGCTCTAACCATTGAGCTACAGGCCCTGCCTCAAAGGCATCGGCGGGCGCAATGGTTCGCCCGTCGAAATGTCGCTCTAACGTAAATCATGAAAGCTCACAAGCCATTGCCGCAATAGCTTCACAATCAAACGGCACCTAAACTCCTGGATGCGGCAAACCGTGGTTTCGATTCCTGCCAACCGACCCGCAGCCACAGGAAAAACAGGGCTCGATTGCGCACATCATGCGGCGCGGAGCCTCATAACAATCGGGAGACCGTCCATGCGCCTTGCGCCTTCATCGTCACGTCTTGTCTTAGCTGCCCTCGTTTCCGGCGCGCTTGCCGCTTCCGCAGGGTTTGCAGCTGCGCAGGATATCCGCCCGCGTGATCCGGTCATTAATGTGGCGGGAGAAGGCGACGCTTCGGTCGCGCCTGACATGGCGGTCCTGACACTTGCCGTCGTCCGTAACGGCAAGACGGCGGCCGACGCCCTTTCCGCCAACAGTGCGGCGATGAACGAGGTTCTGCCGGCGCTGAAATCCGGCGGCATTGCCGAGCGGGACATCCAGACCAGCAATTTCTCGATCTATCCGCAATATCGCCACAACGAGCCGAAGAACGGCGTCATGGAGCCGCCGCAGATCGTCGGTTACGAGGTCTCCAACACATTGACGCTGAGGGTGCGGGACCTGGAGAAGCTCGGCGCCATCATCGATCAGTCAGTCAAGCTCGGCGTCAACCAGGGCGGCCAGATCGTCTTCACCAATGACGACCCGAGCAAGACGATGGCTGAAGCCCGCAAGGCCGCCGTCGCCGATGCGCTCGCACGGGCAAAGACCCTGACGGAGGCCGCCGGCGTCAAGCTCGGCCGTATCCTGGAGATCAGCGAAAATGCGTCGCGCTCGATGCCGCCGCAGCCGATGATGCGCATGTCGATGGCGAAGGACATGGAAGCCACTCCGGTCGCAAGCGGCGAAAATACCTATAACGTGACCGTCAACGTCACTTTCGCGCTGGAGCAATAATCAAAGACAAACGCCCCGCCGATCGTTTCTGATCGGCGGGGCGCTTTTTTTCCGTCAACGGGCGATTGGAGACGGAAACGGAAGCTTTAACGGCGAATGACCGGGCAGCCGCGGACATTGGCGAACACGACCCGGTCCGGACCTCGGCGACCGAAGCCGACGACGGTAACGGTGCGCGGCGAGACATCGACCACGCGAGTGCGGCGCAGGCCCATGCGGTCGGCCTTGGCTTCAGCCATCCACGGCGCGCAGCCCGGCCGCGGACGATTGACCGGGCGATCCGGGCGCCAGGGGCGGCCCGGACCCCAATGGCGGTCGTCATGGCGGTACTGGACCTGGATGCTCATATCGGGACCGGCAGCGGACGCGGTCGGGACTGCGGCGGAAAGGCCGGTCAACGCGACAAGGGCGGCGAAACCGGCTTTGACGATCAGGCTGGTCATAAGTGTATCTCCGAAATCGGGGCCAGATCTACCCGGTCCCTGGTTGCGTCTCTCGCTCCCCAGCGATTGCGGCAAACCTAGAACTTCTCGTCTGAACGCATTCCTAATCTCGTATTCACCAATCGTTCAGATGCGTCACGCCTATGCGGAAAGGTGAAGCACAACCTGCCGCACATGCGGCCGGTCGCGGTGTTCGAAAAGATAGATGCCCTGCCAGGTCCCCAGCATCATGCGGCCGCCATTGACGGGAATGCCGATCGAGGTCGCCGTCAGCGCCGCCTTGATATGGGCGGGCATATCGTCCGGCCCTTCGGCGGTGTGAATTGCCCAGCGCATCGACGGATCGTCGGTCGGCGGCACAAGCCTGGAAAAGAAGGTTTTGAGGTCGCGCTGCACATCCGGATCGGCATTTTCCTGGATGAGTAGCGAGGAGGAGGTGTGACGGACAAAGACCGTCAGAAGCCCCTCGTCCACGCTCTGACGACGCAGGAAATCCTGCGCAGCATCGGTGAATTCGTAGAGCCCCTGCCCGCGCGTGGAAATCGAAATGACGGTCTGAGGCATGGGCGGGCGGTCCTTTTGATGGCAATGCGAAAGAACCGCCCTTCTATCACCAGCAGTCTCACAAAGTCAGGAAACTCTGAAAACCGCCATAAATCATCCGCTTTCCGTCGAAGATCTCTTTCCAGTCCTCGCCGGCAACCCGCGGATCGTTCATCACCTTATTGTTGATCTCGTCGCGCCGCGCACGGCTCTCATAGGTGATCCAGGCAAAGATTACCGTCTCCTCGTCGGTCGCATGCACCGCACGGGGAAACGAGGTGAATTCGCCATAGGGCACGTCGTCCGCGACGCATTCCACGTAGCTGAGAGCACCATATTCCTTCCAGATGTCGCCGGCACGCCGTGCGAAGTCCTTGTAGCGCTCGAGATTTGCCTTCGGCACGGCCAGCAGAAAACCATCGACATAGGGCATGTAGCGTCCTCCTTTTTGCTTTGACAATCCAAGGACGTGGGCACCTGGATCGATCCGACAAGCAGGACGGTTGTTTTTTCAGGAATTATCCCTGAAGCGTCTTCACTTTGACAAGCTCCGGAAAAAGCTTGATCCAGAGCAGCACCACGACAAGCGTGCCGATGCCGCCGATCACCCCGGTCATTACGGGACCAAGGAAGCCGGCCAGCAGCCCGGATTCGAATTCGCCGAGCTGGTTGGACGTGCCGATGAACAGCGAGTTGACGGCGCTGACCCGCCCGCGCATCTCGTCCGGCGTCAGCAACTGCACCAGCGAGCTGCGCACCACGACGCTCACCGTATCGGCCGCGCCCAGAATTGCGAGGCAGGCGATCGACAGGGTGATATTGCTCGAGAGCGAAAAGCCGATCGTCGCGACGCCGAAGATCGCGCAGGCGATCATCATCCAGCGGCCGACATCCCGTTTCAGCGGATAACGGGCAAGCATCAGCGCCATGACAAGCGCGCCGATCGCCGGCGCCGCGCGCAGGAAACCGAGCCCCCAGGGCCCGGCATGCAGGATATCCTTGGCAAACATCGGCATCAGCGCGGTCGCGCCGCCGAGCAGAACCGCAAACAGGTCGAGCGAGATCGCCCCGAAGATCACCGGCCGGCTGCGGATGAAGGCGACGCCTGCAAAGGCCGATGTCAATGTTACCGGTTCGCGCACAACGATGCGTTTCTCGACCTTGATCAGTAGGATGTTGACGCTGGCGACCAGCAGGAAGACCGCGGAAGTAATGAACGGCGCGGTGGCGTGAATGCCGTAAAGCAGACCACCGGAGGCCGGTCCGATGATGAACGCCACCTGCTGCAGCGAGGTCGACGTGGCGACCGCCTGCTGCAACATCGAAGGCTGGACGATGTTCGGCAGAAGCGCGGTACTGGTCGGCTGCTGGAATGCCTGGGCCGCACCGAGCAGGGTCACGGCCGCAAAGATGATCTCCGCCGTGATCCACCCTTCGAAGATCGCCAGCGTCAGCACGATCGCGATCAAGGCCTGCGCGAGCTGGCAGACCAGGACGACGATGCGCCGGTCGAAATAATCCGCCACATGGCCGACGACCAGCGTCAGGAAGAAGCGCGGCAGGAACTGGCAGAAACCGACAAAGCCCAGTGCGAAGGCGCTGTGGGTCAGATCGTAGATCATCCAGCCGACAGCGATCGTCATCGACTGCGAAGCAAGGCCGGTCAGAACGCGGGCCGAAGCGAAATTGAGGTAACCCGCATGGCGTAGCACGCTCTGCGGGATCGGTTGCGCACTATCCATTCGAACCGTCACTTGCCGGCTCGCGGAGCCTGCCTATAGGAAATTTATAGGCTCCTGTTCCGCCCGAAACCGCGGCTTGTCAATGCTTTGCGGGACTGGATCGGACCGCTCACGCGAATTTGCCGCCTCACGCCGTAACGCTGGCGGTGATGATCTCGATGGAATCGACACGGTCCGGATAGAAAGCGAGATGCTCTCGGATTTCGGCGACAGCCTCATAGGGGCTCTCGTAAGACCAGACAGCATTGACCGAACGACCGCCGCCAGACGGGATGCTGTAATACGATGCCTCGCCCTTATAGGGGCAATACGTCTTGTGCTCGGTGCGCTCCAGCAGCGCCATGTCCACATCCTTGCGCGGAATATAATAAACCGGCGGATAATTCGCTTCCTGCAGGATCAGCGGATCGGCGCTATAGGCGACCACCTTGTCGCCCAGCCTGACGACGACGCGAACAGGATCATGCTCAATGGTAATCGGGTGGTCGGGTCCCGGTATCTTCTGCACACGCGTATCCATGGCTAGTCCCTTTGACTTTGCTTATTGAGCAAAACATGTAGGGGACCGAATGCCGCAACCCAAGCGGCCGGAACGGAATACAGCGGCCGCCGTTCATGAACAATCGCTCAAAACGTGGTGATCACGCTGATGCCGGGCGTCTCCGCCTTGTCCATGGTCATCAGCGCCGGAATGGCCTCCTCCAGGCTGATCCGTTTCGAGATCAGTTGCTGCGGCTTCATCTTGCCGGTCTGCAACATGGCGAGCATCGCGTCGTACCGCCAGGCTTGCATGCCATGGCTGCCGTAGATTTCCAGCTCATGGCCAATCACCTGTGCCATCGGGATCGAAGGCGTTGCATGTTCGCCGAGCATCAGCCCGACCTGTACATGCCGTCCCCGCCGGCGCAGGTTCTTGATCGAGTTAAAGCAGGTCACCGGATGGCCGAGCGCATCGATCGACACATGCGCGCCACCCTTGGTGATCTCGCGCACCGCCTCCACCACATCCGGCACCGTCTTCGCATTGATCGTCGCCACCGCGCCGCACTGGCGGGCCAGCGCCAGCTTGTCCTCGGCAAGATCGATACCAATCACATTGGCGCCGAGCGCCGTCGCGATCATGATCGCGGACAACCCCACGCCGCCGCAACCGTGTACAGCGACCCAGTCGCCGGGGCCGGTGCGTGCCTGATCTGCGATCGCGCGGAAAGAGGTCGCAAAACGGCAGCCGAGGCTCGCCGCCGTAGCATCGTCGATTTCTTCGGGCAGGGTGACGAGATTGGTGTCGGCATAATCGATCGCCACATATTCCGCGAAAGAACCCCAATGGGTGAAGCCCGGCTGGAACTGGCTGGGGCAAACCTGCTGGTTGCCGGAATGGCATTCGGCGCAATGTCCGCAGCCGGACACGAAGGGCACCGTCACCCGGTCGCCGACCTTGAAGCGCATGACACCCTTGCCGGTCGCCACGACCTTGCCTGCCAATTCATGACCCGGCACATGCGGCAGCTTGATATCGGCATCATGCCCCATCCATCCATGCCAGTCGCTGCGGCAAAGCCCGGTCGCACCGACCTTGATGACGACACCGTCGAATGTCGGCTCCGGATCGGGAAGATTGCGGATTTCCGGCGCCTTTTCAAAGGCATCGTAGAACATGGCTTTCATGGCAGACCCTCGACAAAGTGGCCGAAGCATAGTCGAAAGACCCCGCCGGTCAATTAACAAAGGGTGATGTTTGCATGACCCGAAATGATGCTGATGCCCCTCGATTCGGCTTTGTGAACTGCCATGCGCTTGACGTTATCGGCAGCTCAGAGCGTCGCCTCATCACTCATGCGAGCGGATGACCTCCAGAAACGCATCCCCATATCGCTCAAGTTTCGATTGGCCCACACCGGAAATTCCGAGCAGTGCGTCACGGTTCGTCGGGCGCTCCGTCGCGAATGCGACCAGCGTCGTGTCGGGAAACACCACATAAGGCGGCACCGAAAGCTCCTTGGCGATCGCGAGGCGTGCCTGGCGGAGAGCCTCGAAAAGTTCCGCATCGGCCCCCTCCAGCGCGGATCTGGCGTTTGCCGAACTCGACGACGCGCTTCTCGCAGCCTTGCCGGTCGTCGGCCGGTCCTTGCGGAAACGTACCTCGCGCTCGTGTTTGAAAACGGCCCGTGCCTCCGGTTCCAGCTTCAAGGCCCCAAACGCATTATGATCGACACCGACGAGACCCGCCGCAAGCAACTGGCGGTAAACCGATTGCCAGGTCTTGGAGGCGATATCCTTGCCGGCGCCGAAGACCGGCATGTCCACATGTCCGAACCGCGTCGTCTTTTCGTTGACATTGCCGAGCAGCACATCGATCAGATGCCCGGTACCGAAACGTTCTCCGGTGCGGTAGATCGCCGCCAGCGCCTTGATCGCTGCTTCTGTGCCGTCCCATGTCTCAACGGGTTTCAGGCAGGTATCGCAATTGCCGCATTGGCCGGCATGCGCTTCGCCGAAATGCGCCAGGATCGCCTGCCGACGGCAGCCCGGCGTTTCACAGATGCCGAGCAGCGCGTTGAGCTTGGCGCGCTCGACCCGCTTCACCTCATTTGCCGAATTGCCCTCATCGATCATCCGTCCGCGCTGGATGACATCCGCCATGCCATAGGCCATCCAAACATCCGACGGCAGGCCGTCACGCCCCGCGCGCCCCGTCTCCTGATAATAGGCCTCGACCGAACCCGGCAGGTCGAGATGCGCGACATATCGTACGTTCGGCTTGTCGATGCCCATGCCGAACGCGACGGTTGCGACAAGGCAAAGTTCTTCTTCTTTCAGGAACGCATCCTGATTGGCATCGCGCAGGTGGCGCTCCATGCCGGCATGGTAGGGAAGCGCATAGATGCCCTGCCCGTTCAGCCAGTCGGCCGTGTCCTCCACCTTGGCCCGAGACAGGCAATAGACGATGCCGCTCGAACCCTTGTGGCGCGACAGGAACCGCAGCAATTGCTGGCGCGGCTGGTCGCGTTCGACGATCTCGTAAGCGATGTTCGGCCTGTCGAACGAGGTGGTGAACACTTCCGCCGAATGCAGTCCCAGCTTGTCGATAATGTCTTCGCGCGTATGCGGATCGGCCGTCGCCGTCAGTGCGATACGCGGCACGCCGGGATAATCTTCCGCCAGCCGGCCGAGCTCGCGATATTCCGGCCGGAAATCATGTCCCCACTGGGAAACACAATGCGCCTCGTCGATGGCAAACAGCGCGATACGGGCATTGCCGATCACGTCCCGGAAGCCGGGGGTGACGATGCGCTCCGGCGTCACATACAGAAGATCGAGATCGCCATTGGTGATCGCACGGCGGACATCCATGAACTCCTCGCGGCTCAGCGACGAATTGAGCGCTGCGGCCCGCACGCCGAGTTGCTTTAGCGCCTCCACCTGATCGCGCATCAGCGCGATCAGCGGCGAGATGACGATGCCGACACCGGCCCGGCAAAGCGCGGGAATCTGGAAGCACAGCGATTTGCCCGCGCCCGTCGGAAACAATACGACCGCATCGCCGCCCGACACGACCCGATCAACCACTGCCGCCTGCTTGCCGCGAAAGGCGGGATAACCATAGACGCGCTTCAGCACGTCGAGCGGATTTCTCGCTCCCTCTTTGTCGAACAGGTGATCGATACTGGCTTCAATCTGCGGCATGGAATCGCTTTCGTGGGAAGGCGGCATATTGCACGGCCGGAACGGTCGCGGCCAGCCCGCCGCAATTTTCGCATGTCTGGTCACGGCAATCCCGAAACCGCCGCCGATAAGACCGGTTCACTAAAACACCGGAAAACGCCGCTTCTTCCATTCGCTGCGCGGCACGATACCGCCGACCTTGAAGGCGAATGAAAGCACCTTGGTGGCTCCTTCATCGACCTCGCAACGCAGGCTCACGTCATACCAGTCGCCGCGGGTGCGAAAACTGGTGCTCTTGTCGATCGTCGTTCCGGAGGGCAGTCGCAGCGACGGCAGAAATTCCGGCCAGTAGGAGGCGCTGCGCAGCTGCGCCTTCAATTCCGTCGAGCAAAGCTCGCCGGCCCGCAGGTCTCGCGGCAGGTTGCCCATCGCCGTCATCGCCACCGGATCATTGGTCATATCGCGCGAAAAGAGCTTCTTCGCCTCATCAAGCTTCGGCGCATTGTCCTGCGTCGGTGTCTTCCTGGGCTCTGCCTTTGCAGCCTCAACCGGCGGCGGGGCCGTGATGATTTCCATACGCAACGCATCCGGCGCCGTCCCCTTGACGGGGCCGTTCTGCTGCGGATTGCTGGAAACAATCGCGATTTCCGGCACGTTCACGTCGTCGGGAACGGGATTGGCCGGCGGAGCTTCCGCAACGGCTTCCGGCTTTTCCTCGACGGGTGTGGGCGGCTTGACCTCGGCAACATCGGGCTCGGTCTGCTCCGGCGGGGTGGCGGATTCCTGGGCCGTATCGCCTTCTGCGGATTTCCTCGGCCCCGTATCCTTCTCGCCGAACTGGTGGACCTCGCGCAAGACCGGCACCGGCTGCGGGCGGCCCTCCTTTTCTCCCGGCGCCTCATTCTGCTTCGCCTCTTCCGTCTTCGGCGGCGGAGGGGGTGGAGGCGGCTCCTCCTTTTTGGCCTCTTCCTTTGGAGGCTCAGGCGGCGGAGGCGGCGGTTCTTCCTTCTTCGCTTCTTCAGCCTTGGGCGGTTCCGGCGGCTTCTGTTCTTCGGCCTTCTTTTCCGGCTCCTCTGCCTTTTTCTCTTCCGCCTTCTCTTCTTCAGGCGGTGGAACGATCTCGACGCTGACGCTCTCGTCCTTCTGCGGCTCAGCAACATCGAGCGGCAGATGGAAGAACAGGATGAAGGCGAACACGACATGCAGCAGGATCGAGGCAGAAACGCCCAATCCTATCCCGCGGGCCTTGCCCACGCCGCGATGCTCTTCATGTTCATCCGTCATGCTTGCCGATGTAAGATGGAAACCCGGCCGGATCGAGTCCCGCCTGATCGAAACCGAACAATTTCCCGAAGCTTTGACACCGGGCGTGACCCGCCGGTCATAGCGCGGCCCCTTGAACCAGCCGCCTCTCCCCGGCAACGCAGCCATGCATCGATCGCATTGCAAAGAAACCGACCGTACGGTATGTTTATCTCATGTCAAAAGCTCACAAACGCGAAAAACAGCCAGAACTCGTCCGCCGCTCTCTTCTCGATCACGCGGCGCGCTGCGCCGTGGAAGAAGGTCTGGCACGCCTCACCCTGCAAACGGTAGCCGAGGCGGCTTCCGTCACCAAGGGCGGCTTGCTGCACCATTTTCCCAGCAAACAGGCGCTGATCGAGGCGGTGTTCGAGGACATGCTGGGCAGACTGGACGAGGAAATCGAACGGCTGACCGCGGAAGACGGCATTGAAAAAGGCAGGTTCACCCGCGCCTATATCGATGCATTTTTCCAGGTGACGCGCGACGGGCCGAAAAGCCCCTGGGCGGCTCTCGCCATTTCCTCGATGACCGACGCCGGCCTGCGCGCCCTTTGGTCGGACTGGATGAGCGAACGTTTGGAGCGCCATGCGGCCACCGACAGTCATCCGGCCTTCAAACTGGCACGTTATGCGGCGGATGGCATCTGGCTTGCCAACCTGACCGAAGCAAACGGCATCCCGGCTGAGGAACTGGCCGGGCTCCGCGACCAACTGAAACACATGACCCAAACCGACTGACGCAGACTGCGCATTCAAACACAAGAAGAGGGACCGAAATGAACCCCGCACTCCTCACCTACGGCGCCCTTGGAGCCGCAATCGTGCTCGAAGTCATCGGCACGACCTTCCTGCAACAGAGCCAGCAGTTCACCCGCGCGCTTCCCACCACGCTGATGGTGCTTTGCTACGGCCTAGCCTTCTACCTTCTCTCCATCGCGCTCCGCGCTATGCCCGTCGGCATCGCCTACGCCATCTGGAGCGGCCTCGGCATCGTCCTGATCTCCGCCGTCGGCTTCGTGCTGTTTCGGCAGACGCTCGATACGGCGGCGATGATCGGGTTGGGGTTGATTATTGCGGGAGTTGTGGTGGTGAATGTGTTTTCGAGCTCGGTGTCGCATTGACCTGCTATCATTGACAGCAAATCGACCAAATCTTCGAGGGAATCGCATGAGCGAACCCAAATGAAGACAACAAAAAACCCGGCCTGCTCTTGCAGCCGGGTTTTTCAATAGTCGCTGGCTTATCGTCCGCTCAGCTATCCAGGAAGCTGCGCAGCTTCCTGGAGCGGCTCGGATGCTTCAGCTTGCGCAGCGCCTTCGCTTCGATCTGGCGGATACGTTCGCGGGTAACCGAGAACTGCTGGCCGACTTCTTCGAGCGTATGGTCCGTGTTCATGCCGATGCCGAAGCGCATGCGAAGAACGCGTTCTTCGCGGGGCGTCAGAGAGGCGAGAACGCGGGTCGTCGTTTCGCGCAGGTTCGCCTGAATGGCGGCGTCGATCGGCAGGAGCGCGTTCTTGTCCTCGATGAAATCGCCGAGATGCGAATCCTCTTCGTCACCCACCGGGGTTTCGAGCGAGATCGGCTCCTTGGCGATCTTCAGGACCTTGCGGACCTTTTCGAGCGGCATGGCGAGCTTTTCGGCCAGTTCTTCCGGGGTCGGCTCGCGACCGATCTCGTGCAGCATCTGGCGCGAGGTACGAACGATCTTGTTGATCGTTTCGATCATGTGCACCGGAATACGGATCGTGCGGGCCTGGTCGGCGATCGAGCGGGTAATCGCCTGACGGATCCACCAGGTCGCATAGGTCGAGAACTTGTAACCGCGGCGATATTCGAACTTGTCGACCGCCTTCATCAGGCCGATATTGCCTTCCTGAATGAGATCGAGGAACTGCAGACCGCGGTTCGTGTACTTCTTGGCGATGGAGATGACGAGGCGAAGGTTCGCTTCGACCATTTCCTTCTTGGCGATACGCGCTTCGCGCTCGCCCTTCTGCACCATGGATACGATGCGGCGGAATTCGGCGATGGAAATGCCGGTTTCGGTCGCAAGGTTCTGGATCTCCTGGCGGATATCGCGGATCGTCGTATTTTCGGCGCGCGCGAATTCCTTCCAGCCGCGGGCGGCTAGATTGGCGATCGACTTCATCCAATTCGGATCGAGTTCCGCACCCTGATACTGCTCGAGGAAGCTATCGCGCTTGACGCCGTAGGATTCGGCGAGGCGCAACAGGCGGCCTTCGTTCTGCATCAGGCGTTTGGAGATGTCGTAGAGCTGCTCGACCAGGGAATCGACGCGATTCTGGTTGAGCGACAGCGACTTGACCGCCGTGATCAGCTCGTCCTTCAACTCCTTGTAGCGACGCTCCTGAGCGGACGACAGCGTACCGGTCGCGGCAAGCCGCTGCTCGACCTGCTGGTCCTGCAGCTTGCGCAGCTTCTTGTAGGTGTCGGCGATCGTATCGAGCGTTTCCATGACCTGCGGGCGCAGCTCGGCTTCCATCGCGGCGAGAGACAGGCTCGACTCGTCGTCGTCCTCTTCCTCTTCCTCGAGGTTCATGCCTTCGCCGCCAACCGACGTGATGTCGTCGTCATTGGCCGCAGAGAAGCGCGCCTTGCGGGTCTTTTCTTTCTCTTCGGCAGCCTTGCGGTCGGCCTCGATCTTTTCCGGGCTCTGGAACTGCGGCGCGGCCTTGGCTTCCGGACCCGAATAGGTCGTTTCGAGATCGATGATCTCGCGCAGAAGCGTGGTGCCTTCGTTCAGTTCGTCGCGCCAGATGATCAGCGCCTGGAAGGTCAGCGGGCTCTCACAGAGACCGGCGATCATCGTCTCGCGGCCGGCTTCGATGCGCTTTGCGATGGCGATTTCGCCTTCGCGCGAGAGAAGCTCGACGGAACCCATTTCGCGCAGATACATGCGCACCGGGTCGTCGGTACGGTCAGTCGGCTCTTTCTTCTTCGCAGTCGCCAGCGCCGTGCTCGACGTGGTGGCGATCTCGCCGCCTTCGCTTTCTTCGCCGTCGCTGTCGGAATCGCTATCGTCTTCGCTGGCGGTTGCTTCTTCGGCCTCTTCGTCCTCAACGACATTGATGCCCATGTCGGAGAGCATCGCCATCGTGTCCTCGATCTGCTCGGAGGTGACTTCCTCCGACGGCAGAACCGAATTCAACTCGTCCATCGTGACATAGCCGCGCTTCTTGGCGGCCTTGATCATCTTCTTGACGGCGTCGTCAGAAAGGTCGAGAAGCGGACCGTCGTGCGAGCCTTCGCGTTCGTTCTCAGCTTCTTCGTTTTCTTTGACTTTTGTTGCCATGTACTTCGTCACTTTCCCTGAACGCCACTTTCGCCGCGCTTCGTGGCTACCGGTCTGAGCGGGTGCTACCCGCCTTCACCGCGAATCACTGTCCAACACGTAACGGAATGACCTTTAATTCCCGATTACCATTCGGCGGTCGCTTTTGACGTAGAACCATCCGGTCAGATATCACCGTTCCTGTTCGGTGCTATCGACCCACTCCGCCTAATCTGCCCTGAAATGGTGATTCCCACAAATTAACGTTCCGTCAAGCTTTTCCATAGGTCGTACCCAGGAAAAATCGAAAAACCCGTTAACATCGGGCCTAATAGGGGTATTGTCACCAAATTTAACCGATATGTAGGCGACTGACCTCGAAAGACAAGGGTTTGCGCCGCAATATCAGGGACCTGCCTGGAAACGCTGCTGCCTCAGGCTGCAGCGCCGTCATACTGGGTTACCTTCAGCGCGGAAAGATCGATTTCCGGCACGCAGCGAAGGTTTATCGCGGACATTTCCATACCGTTCGGAGCCGTCGCTTCACTGAAGGGAGCGACACCGCATTTGGCACAGAAATAGTGGGTGATCACATGCTTGTTGAACTTGTACGCGGAAAGGTTTTCGCGCGGCGTCTTCAGTTGCATGTCGGTGCGCGGGACAAAGGCCATCATCATGCCTTTGCGACGGCATATGGAACAGTTGCACTCCATTGCCGACGAGAAATCGCCCTCGGCCTCGAAGGCGATATTGCCGCAATGACAGCTTCCTGAAACACGCATCGGCGTCCCCTTCTTCCGATTCGATACGGCGTAGATTAGTGCGCAGCCGAGGTTCGGCAATACCAGAATTTCACCATGGAAATCAGCCGTGGCTGACGGCGGCGCCCTTCACCCGACCGGACAGAACGCCGAAGCCGTCGATGATCGCTTCCTGGTTTTCCATCCGCAGAATTTCAAGCTGAACCTCGTAAAGGGCCTTGAGCAACGCCTCGATTTCGTCCGCGTCGCTGGCTTCCGTCGCATCTGCAATGGCCCGTTCCAGCTCGCTCTTCTGGACGCGCAGCGCCTTGGTGCGCTTGTGCAGCGACAGCGCCTGGCGATAGCCCTCGCGGGCATCTTCCATCGCAGCCGCTTCCGTCGCAGTCCAGAGGCGGGCATTGCGCACCTGCTGGTCCAGCGCCTTCAACAGCACATCGAAACCCTCGGCGGAAAGCCTCTGCACCAGATAGGCGGGTGAAAGGTTGACCCCGGCGGTCGCGGCCGCCGGCAACATGGCGCCCCAGAAGCGTTGCAGCTCGCGGTTCTCGAAATCGATCGCGGCGATCTCGTCATATTCTTCCAGCAAGAGCTGCGGGTGGTTGACGATGGTCAGGGCCAGCACGCTTTCGCGCAATGCCGGCAGATCGCGATACCCGCGCACCAGGCCGGATTGGCTCAGCCGGTCGGAAATGCCCATGCCACGCGCTGCCGCACGAGGGCCCTGCGGCGGACCATTCTGCCCCGGGCGACCGCCACTGCCACGCTGAAAACCCTGACGGCGATCATTGCCGCCGCCACGTGGCGCAGGAGAGAAAAAGCCGTTCAGCCGGTCGCGGATATCCTGCTGGTAGTGTCGCCGCACATTCTCGTCGGCGATGACTGAGACGATCTGCTTCAGCCGCGCCTCCAGCTCGGCGCGCTTCTCCGGCGTATCGAAGTTCGCGGACGCGGCCTCCCGCTGCCAGATCATCTCCGCCAGCGGCTTGGCATCCGCCATGACCCTGTCGAACGGCGCGCGGCCATCCTGCTTGACGAGGTCGTCCGGATCCTTGCCGTCCGGCAGCAGCGCAAAACGCACGGAACGTCCGGGTTTCAGGAATGGCAGCGCCAGGTCGGCGGCACGGCTTGCAGCACGCAGGCCCGCTCCGTCGCCATCGAAACAAAGCACCGGCAGCGGCGAGATTTTCCAGAGCAGGTCCAGCTGGTTCTCGGTCAGTGCGGTCCCAAGCGGCGCCACGGCATTCTCGACACCCGCCTGATTGAGCGCGATCACATCCATATAGCCTTCAACGGCAATGATCGTGGCTTCGGTCTTCCCCGGCCCTGCCTGCGCTGCCCGCCGGGCGCGCGTAAAATTGTAAAGCACCTGCCCCTTGTGGAAGAGCTCGGTCTCCGGCGAGTTCATGTATTTCGCCATGGCATCCGGCGCCATGGCACGGCCGCCGAAGGCAATCACCTTCTCCCGCGACGACAGGATCGGGAACATGATGCGATCGCGGAAATAGTCGTAGGAGACGGCGATCCCCTCCCCGTGTCGCACCAGGCCGCATGCCTCGATCTGATCTTTCGGGACTTCCTTGCCAGCCAGGAATTCTTTCAGCGCATTGCGGCTTTCCGGCGCATAACCCAGACGGAACGTTTCGATCGTTCGGCCGGTCAGTCCGCGATCACGCAGATAGGCGCGCGCCTTGGCGCCGACAGCGCTTTGCAGCTGCTCTTGGAAGAAGCCGGTCGCCAGCTCCATGACGTCCAGCAGCGTCGTGCGCTCCTTCTCCCGCTTTTCGGCCTGGGGATCGGGCTGCGGCATGGCGATGCCGGCCATGTCAGCGATCTGCTGCACGGCCTCGGGAAAATTCAGGCCTTCGAGATCGGTCAGGAAGCGGAAATGGTCGCCGGAAACGCCACAGCCGAAACAGTGATAGCGCCCCTTGCGGTCCTCACAATGGAAGCTCGGGCTCTTTTCACCGTGAAACGGGCAACAGGCCCAATAATCGCCGCGAGAGACATTGCTCTTCTTCCGGTCCCACGTGACCCGGCGACCGACAACGGCCGAAATCGACACGCGGTCACGAATCTCATCGAGGAAACTGTTGGAAAAGCGCATCTTCACCTCTGGGCCAAGGTTCATATAAGCACGACAACACAGGAACGCCACGCTTAAGAAAAACGCTGCCCGCTATCCACAAGCAGAAATGCGGACAGACTCATCCAGGCCATAGTCGCCCACATCGGGCGAATTTACGGCAGAAGCGGACTGTCGAAGATTATCTTTTTGTAATTTGTAAACAGACATTAACCGCCCTAACCTCCAGTCAAACTCGAAAGCGCCGGTAGCTTCTTATGAAGGATCGGCAGCAAGCGTCGCGATCACAGGACGTCAGGTTCGGGCACACCGTAATTCCAGGTTTTAGTTTGAGTACCGAGTTTCAGTTCCGAGTTTCAGTTCCCTGGGCTCTTCGGAACGGAGCGTGTCGCAATGTATCGCAGCACTCCGTTCTTGGTCTCGCCGGTGGCTTGTCCGCGGTCGGCCGATGAGATGCATCGAAGAGCAAAAAGGCGGGAGACCATGATCGGTCTCCCGCCTTTTGTATTTCATACCATTAGCTTGCGCCGCCGCCGATTTTAGCGGCGAGGATATCTTGTGGTTGGCCGTCGGCCACTATAGCCCTATGGAACGCATTCTGCGGAGATAGGACAAACCATGCGCAAGCTGATCTGGATCGTTGCTTTCGGCATTACCGCTATATCAGCGCTGGCCCCCGCATATGCGGAAATCAGGGTGAGCAAGGAAGACGCCACGAAACCCTATCTTTTCGACGTCACGAAAAAGGACCCTGCCATCCGCAAGGCGCTCACAGCGCTCTTCAAGGGAGAAAAACTGCCGGACTGGACAGCCGAGATCCTGTCGGGCGGAAACTATGTCGCCGGCACCCAGCGCGTCGTCGAAGCACCGATCGCTGGCGCATTTGTCTATGACGCCTGCATGCCGCACGACTGTTTCGACAATCGGCTTGAAATCCTCATCACTGCAGACAAGACCCGGGCCTTCGGCCTTCTCAAGGAAGACGGCAAGTCGCGCTTCCTTGGAAAGCCGGACCAGGATGTCGGTGCCATCCTGAAATCCGTCCAGCCGCAATAGCCGTATATAAACCGACTTAAGCCTTTACTTCAGCAGTTCCTTCACCGAGGCGGATGCCTTGGCGAAATCCATCTGCCCTGGATATTTTTCCTTCAGCACGGCCATGACCTTGCCCATGTCACGTAGCCCTTGAGCACCGGACTCGGCAATCGCGGCCTTGATCAGGTCCTGCGCCTGTTCGTCGGAAATCTGCTCGGGCATGAAGCCCTTGATGATGTCGATTTCCTCGCGCTCCTGCGTCGCAAGCTCCGCACGACCGGCGTCTTCGTAGATCTTCGCCGATTCCTCGCGCTGCTTCACCATCTTCTGCAGGATCTGCAGGATATCGTCGTCGCTCACGGCATCCTTGCCGGCGCCGCGATTGGCGATATCGCGATCCTTGATAGCCGCCTGAACCAGGCGGACGGTCGAAAGCCGGCGCGTGTCCTTGGCCTTCATGGATTCCTTCAGAGCTTCGGAAAGCTTATCGCGCATCATCGTCTTTTACTCCTTCGGAAAGCCCGCCGCAGGCTGCGGGAATTATGGCTTTTCCTTGTCATTTTCGCCGTTGTCATAAACGACGCACGGGTTGCGATCAATTCAATTCCCAGAACCCTTTGAATCCCATGAGCCTATTTTGCCCATGGATTTCTTGGAGCTTACGAGTTGACCGACCCGCCCGCTTTGTTTATTTTTCGGCACCTGCACGAGATTTAAATGTTAGGGCTTGCGCCGGGTTCAACCCGCGCGGCCCTTTTCTGCGACCATAGATGGCCTCCACAGCCTGTCTCTTCAAGGGACGGGATCGGTGGAGCAGAAGGATGAACATGACCGCGACCGCCTCCCCGACCGCACCTTGGACAACCAAGAAGCCAACCGCAGTGCTCGTTCTCGCCGACGGCACGGTGATCGAAGGAACCGGCATCGGCGCGACTGGCAAGGTGCCGGCGGAAGTCGTCTTCAACACGGCGCTGACCGGCTACCAGGAAATCCTCACCGACCCTTCCTATCTCGGCCAGATCGTCACCTTCACCTTCCCGCATATCGGCAATATCGGTACCAATGACGAAGACGTCGAAGACCTGACGCCCGCCGCCCGCCGCGGCGCCGTCGGCACGATCTTCAAGGCCGACATCACCGAACCCTCGAACTACCGCGCCGCCAAACATCTCGACGCATGGCTGAAGGCCCGCGGCGTCATCGGCCTGTCCGGCATCGACACCCGCGCCCTGACCGCCTGGATCCGTACCAATGGCGCTCCGAACGCGGTTATCGCCCACGATCCGAACGGCGTCTTCGACATCGAGGCGCTGAAGGCCGAAGCCAAGGCCTGGAGCGGTCTCGAAGGCCTCGACCTTGCCAAGGAAGCGACATCCGGCCAATCCTCGCAGTGGGGCCAGAAGCCATGGATCTGGAACGAGGGTTTCGACGACCTGAAGCCGGAAGACGCCAAGTATCATATCGTCTGCGTCGACTATGGCGTGAAGCGCAACATCCTGCGCCTCTTCGCCGGCCTCGACTGCAAGGTCACGGTCGTGCCGGCCAGCACCTCTTCGGAAGACATCCTGGCCCTGAAGCCGGACGGTATCTTCCTGTCGAACGGCCCGGGAGACCCGGCCGCGACCGGCGAATATGCAGTTCCGGTCATCCAGGACATCATCAAGACCGACATCCCGACTTTCGGCATCTGCCTCGGCCACCAGATGCTAGGCCTGGCACTCGGTGCCAAGACCGAGAAAATGCACCAGGGCCATCACGGCGCCAACCACCCGGTCAAGGACCATACGACTGGCAAGGTGGAGATCGTCTCGATGAACCACGGCTTCGCGGTCGACTCGAAGTCGCTGCCGCAAGGCGTTGAAGAGACTCACATCTCGCTCTTCGACGGCACCAATTGCGGCCTGCGCCTCGCCGGCAAGCCGGTCTTCTCCGTGCAGCATCACCCGGAAGCTTCGCCGGGTCCGCAGGACAGCCACTACCTCTTCCGCCGTTTCATCAATCTGGTGCGCGAAACGAAGGGCGAAGCGGCTCTCGCCGAGCGCTGAAATTTCGGGCCGAAATTTCCACCCTGACCCTATTGACCTTAACCTTGATTGAGGTCCCATAAAGGCCCCTGTTCAAATCGAGCAGGGGTTTTTCTATGAGTGAAATTCACGAGGGACGCGTCGTCCGCGTCAACAGGTTCCAGGTTCCGGCGGAAGCCCGCGACGAGTTTCTGGAGCTGATCGAGGCCACTCATGAGGTGATCCGCATGCAGCCGGGCTTCATCGACGACATGATCCTCGAACAGCAATCCGGCAGCGGCCTATTCAGCCTGCTGACCGTTCTGCAGTTCGAAGGGGAACACGTACTGCAATCTGTCATCACCGCCGTCGCAAGATTCGACCAGGCATCCGGCATCGACCGGCAGGCGCTGACCCGCCGTCTCGGTGTCGAAGCAAGCGTCGGCTTCTATCGGCACGCCAAGTCTGACGGGCTGGTTTTGGCCTAAACTCGGGAAAACCGGCCCTCAGCGGGCCGGTTTTTCGCGTGTCAACAGCCAGAAGCGTCCGCACAGGAAAATCGCGGCGGCGGCAAGGCCGGTGACGAAACCGAACCAGACGCCCGGCCCCTTGAAGCCGAGCGGGAAGGCGAAAACCCAGGCACAGGCGAAACCGATCGGCCAATAGGCGATCAGCGCCAGGATCATCGGCACGCGCGTGTCCTTGAGGCCACGCAACAATCCGGCGGCGACGGCCTGCAGACCGTCCACCAGCTGGAATGCGCCGGCGATCATGATCAGCGGCACGGCAAGCGTCAGCACTGCACCGGCCTCGCCATGCCGGACATCCAGAAACAGCCCACCAAGCACTCGCGGCACCGCTGCATAAAGAATGCTGCCGACTGCTGTGAAAACGACGCTGATGACCAGCACCGCCACAGCCGCACGCCGGACGCCAACAATGTCGTGACGGCCATTGGCGAGACCAACACGCACCGTCGCCACTTGGGCCAGGCCGAGCGGGATCATGAAGGCGATCGAGGCCAGCTGCAACGCAATGCCGTGGGCTGCAAGCTCCAGCTTGCCGATCGTGCCCATCAGCAGCGATGCCGCCGCAAACAAGGTCGTCTCGGCGAGGATCGTGAAGCTGATCGGCAGGCCGAGCCAGACGATCTCCTTCACCATCAGCCAGTCCGGGCGCCAGAAGCGCACGAAAATCTCGTAGGCCCGCATCTTCGGCTGGCTTTCGACATAAGCGACCGCAATCAGGAAGCCGGTCACATTCGCTACGACGGACGCAATCGCCGCGCCATGCAGGCCGAGCGCCGGTGCGCCGAAATGACCGAAGATCAGGAGATAGGCGACGACCGCATTCATGAAGAACATGCCGATCGTCACGTAAAGCACGATGCCGCCCTTCTCGAGCCCCGTCACGAAGCTGCGGATCGCCATCAGCCCGAGCGCCGGGAAGACGCCCCATTGGGCGATCCGGAGATAACTCTGGGCATTCGCCGCAACGTCCGGCGCCTGGCCGAGCTTCAATAGGATCGGTTCGGAGAACCAGAGAAGCGGCGCGGTCAGCACGCAATAGGCAAGCGTCACCCACAGGCCCATGCGCACGGAACGGCGCACGCCGACGGAATCGCTGCGGCCGAGCGCCTGCGCCACCAGCGGCACGACGGCGCTGGTGAAGCCGGTGCCGAAAATGAAGACGATGAAGAAAATCTGCGTGGCGATGACCACAGAGGCAAGTTCCGTCGTGCCGAGCCAACCGACCAGGATGACGTCGGTCGTATGGATTGCCATCTGGGCGAGCTGCGCGCCGACCAGCGGTACGCCAAGCGCCACGGTGGCCCGCATATGCGAGGACCACAAATTGTCCGTCGTCCCTTCAAAGGCGACCGCTTGGCTCGACATCATGCATCTCCCGGACAGTATCGCACCGAAAGCCGGAACCGGTTTTCGGACTCGTGCTGCAGAATTTCCAACAGACCGGAGCACTCCTCGGACGCCCCAAAGGGCATGCTTGCTCCGGACGAAAAAAGCCGCGCCCAGAAACTGGGAAGCGGCGGATGATGCTGCTTTAAAGTAGCATCATCCGTGCGGCAAGGCTTGCGACCCTTTCAGCAGAATTTTTGGCCCTTGCTTCAAGAAACTTGATGCGAAAGCCCTTCTTCGGCTGAAATTGACTCCGTTTTTCGCGAAATTCGCGTCAGAAACACGATAATCGCGACGCCCATGAAAAATGCCGCCATCAGATAGGGCGCTCCGGCAAACTCCATTTTCGCATGTTCGCCGGTGAACGAACTGAAGAGCTGCGTGAAGATTGCCGGGCCGATAATCGTCGTGAGAGACGTGAGGCTGGTCATTGCACCCTGCAGCTCCCCCTGCGCCGATGGCGGCACCTTGGCTGATGCGATGCTGCGCAGCGCCGGATCGGCAATGTTTTCGATCGTCGTCAAAAGGATGACCGCATAGACCATCCAGCCCTGCCAGGCAAAAGCATAACCGGCAAGACCGAGGCAGGAGAAGCAGAGCCCCACGACCGCCGTTTTCCACTCTCCGAGCACCGGGACGATCTTCGGCAGCAGGACGCCCATGACGAAGGCGGCGCAAATGCCGAACATGCCGAGCGACAGGCCGATCTGCCCTTCGCTCCAGCCATAACGGTAGGCGGAAACGAACGGCCAGACGGACGGATAGACCGCATGGGCCAGCCAGTAGAGGAACATCACCACCAGAACCGGCGCGATGCCCGGATAATGCCGCATCTGGCGCAGCGCGCCGAGCGGATTGGCCCGCTTCCAGTCGAAGATGCGGCGGTTTGCCCGGTCGAGTGTTTCCGGCAGCAGGAACCAGGCGGCAACGAAGTTAGCCATCGACAGCAGACCGGCGCCGAGGAAGGGTACACGCGGTCCAAGTTCACCCAGCAGCCCGCCGATCACCGGCCCGACGGTGAAGCCTACGCCGAAGGCGATGCCGATCAGGCCGAAATTGCGGGCGCGGTTCTCGTCATTGCTGATATCGGCGATATAGGCCGAGCAGGTCGCGAAACTGCCACCGGAAATGCCGGCCAGCACGCGGCCGACGAACAACATCCAGAAGCTTGTTGCGGCGGCGCAGATCAGATTGTCGATCGCAAAGGTGAACACTGCGGCAAGCAGGATCGGCCGGCGCCCGAACCGATCGGAAAGATTGCCGAGCAGTGGTGCGAACAAGAACTGCATCGCCGAATAGATCAACAGCAGCCAGCCGCCATCGACCGCCGCCCCGCTCATGTCGTCGCCCGTCAGCTCGCGCAGAAAGGTCGGTAGGACCGGCATGATGATCGCGATCCCGATCACGTCTAGGAACAGGATCATGAAGACGAGGAAAAGGCCGCGACGGACAAATTTCGGGTCGAGCATCAGATGTCTCTCTAGCTTGCTGTGTTTTCTGGAAAGACGATCTGCTCGCCGGGTTTGCTACATAACCGCAAAAGAAAAAGGAAACAATCCATGAACATCTCAAAGTTTTTGATGAAAGGCATCAACCGAACCGCTTTGCCGTAGACAGACCTCGACAACTTCGGCGGCGTCACGCTAGAAAAAACCTCCCTTATCTTCGGCGGACTTCCCATGATCGACCTCATCTGGCGCGGCATCCTCATCGGCATCGGTGGCACCGTGTTCATGGATATCTGGGCGGTCATCCTCTGGAAGATCTTCAGCCAGCCGAAACCCAATTGGGGGCCGGGCGGCCGCTGGTTCTGGCATGTCTTCCAGGGCAGGGTCTTTCTCGAGAGCATCGCCACAGCGGAACCCTATCGAAACGAGCACCCGCTCGGCTGGGCAGGCCATTACGCCGTCGGCATCCTCTATGGTGTCGTCTTCGGCCTCATCGCCGGCGCCGGCTGGTTTGCCGCCCCGACCTTCATCCCCGCCTGGATCTTCGGCATCGTCACGATCGCGGCGGGCTGGTTCCTGATGCAGCCCGGCATGGGCCTCGGCTGGGCCGCCTCGAAGACACCAAGACCGAACAAGGTGCGCGCCCTCGGCCTTATCGCCCACACGGTTTTTGCGCTCGGGCTTTACGTGACGGCGCTGCTGATCCGCTAACCCTCCAGATCGGATTTCAACCGATCGAGCATATCGACGGCGCGCGCCGCATAAGCGCCGATCCAGCGATCATGGATCGCCTTGATCGGCAGCGGGTTGAGATAATTCCAGCGCTCCCGCCCTTCCCGCTTCACCACGACCAGATCGGCCGCTTCCAGCACTTTCAGATGCTGCATGACGGTGCAGCGGTCGAGCGTATCGAACCGTGCGCAGAGATCGCCGGTCGTTTTCGGGTCATCCTTCAGAGCATCCAGCATCTCGCGGCGAATCGGCGCCGCCAAAGCCTTGAAAATCTTGTCGCTTTTTTCATCGCTTGACATGTTATAATTTTATAACATCATGAAGCCGGAAACAAGGGAGAGAGATCATGGAACTGAAGTTCAAGGTATCGAGCCATATTTCGAAACCGGTCGAAGAAGTGTTCGAGGCCGTCGCCGATCCGAAGAAACTGTCCAGCTATTTCACCACCGCCGGCGCGGTGGGACGTCTGGAAACCGGCAAGACCGTCACCTGGGAATTCGCCGATTTCCCCGGCGCCTTTCCGGTTGAGGTCGTCGAGGTGGAAACCAATCGTCGGATCGTCCTCAAATGGGATGCGACGGACGGTAACGCGGCCGAACAGGGGCCGGACAACATCGTGCTCGCCAATTACCAGACGACGGTGACGATGACCTTCGAACCGCTGGACGGCGACCGCACGCTGGTGACCATATCGGAGGAAGGCTGGCACGAGACCAAGGGCGGGCTTGAAGCGTCCTACGGCAATTGCCAGGGCTGGTCGCAGATGCTGTGCGCGCTGAAGGCCTATATCGAACACGGCATCAACCTGCGCGAGGGGATGTACAAATAGCCCTCTCGCAGAAGGCACACCTATCCGTCCACGCGCGGTCTCCCGTCATGGTCGTGTCAAACATCGGAGAGCCCACACGAATGCGGAACCTCAAGTAGTTTTAGTAATGGTGGCTCCGCATTCGCGTGGCCTTCGGCGTCTTTTCGGGGCTTCCGGCCCCTACAGATGATTGCCTCGCCTTCTCTGCACTCAAGGTTTCCCTTAGCGCTTGCACGGCTCAAACCGAACCCGACCTGGCGGCCAGGGGGATGCTTGATAGGAATGTCTCCGTTCCCGAAAACGCTCCATGGCTTTCACCTCTTCCACCTTTGCCGCACGTTACGGTTCCGATGAAAGCGCCGGCCTCCGCCTGCCCGCGAACGTCTCGCGAAACACTCCGGCGACGGAAGCAGGGGGATTGTAGGCTGAGGTTTGGAGGGTGTGGATGAAGGGCAAGGTAAGTTACTGAAGATGTTAGAGTGATAGCGCTATTTGTCCCCGGTGCAGCAGCATTAGCCGGTGTGCCCCGCCACACCCCCTCTGCCCTGCCGGGCATCTCCCCCTCAAGGGGGGAGATTGACTCGCGGCTCGACCTTTCCGTCACATTGGTTGTTTACGTGGCGCCACCGAAGATACGCCATCGGGTGGCGATGCAGAAGCAATAGCCGCTACCGGCGCTGGGGTTCGTTAGTTGTTTGGGGAAACCGCTGCTCCCAGCCAATCTCCCCCCTTGAGGGGGAGATGTCCGGCAGGGCAGAGGGGGGTATCGAGTAGTACGCCCTTCATTTATCGCGATGAAGGACCGAGTCCCGCACAAGGCCCTCAAATATTCCCCGAAAACGTATCGCACGCCTTCATGTCGCCCGTATCGAACCCGCGTTTGAACCAGCGCATGCGCTGCGCCGATGTGCCGTGGTTGAAGCTTTCCGGGACGACATAGCCCTGGCTACGCTTCTGCAGCGTATCGTCGCCGATCTGCTGGGCGGCGTTCAGGGCTTCCTGCAGGTCGCCCTGTTCGAGAATGCCCTTCTGTTCGGTATATTTGCCCCACACACCGGCGTAACAATCCGCCTGCAGCTCGACGCGCACCGACATTTTGTTGGCATCAGCCTCGCTCATGCGCTGCCGGGCCTGGTTGAATTTCGACATGGTGCCGAGCAGGTTCTGCACATGGTGGCCGACCTCGTGAGCGATGACATAGGCCTGGGCGAAATCGCCTGCCGCATCGAAACGCTGTTCGAGCTCCTTGAAGAAATCCGTGTCGAGATAGACCTTGTGGTCGCCGGGGCAATAAAACGGGCCAGTGGCGGAAGAGGCAAAGCCGCAGGCGGAATTCACCTGACCGGAGAACAGAACCAGCTTCGGCTCCTCGTAGCTCTGGCCATTCGCCTGGAAGATGCCGTTCCAGGTGTCTTCGGTTTCGGCAAGCACGGTGCGGACGAAGGCTGTCGTATCGTCATTGGCAGGTGCGCGGCTCGTCGATTGTTGCGAATAGCCCGAACCGCCGCCAAGATCGATATCGCCGCCGGACAGAAGCGTCAGCGGATTGATGCCGGTAATCCAGCAGATGATCAGCACCACGACGATGCCGCCGATGCCGAGCCCGCCGCCGCCCCGGCCACCACCGCCGATCGGGATGCGGAAACCGCCACCCTGACCGCCGGAGGATTCGCGCTGGTCCTCGATATTGTCCGACTGACGGCGGCCTCTCCATTCCATCGACGCATTCCTCTCAAAGCGATTTCATGACGGCTGCCTTTTGGCAACCGACCGCCGAACGCCAGACGGCGACAGCTTTACCGCCAATATAATGCCGAACATGGCAAAGGCGATCCGTGGAACATCGTCAAATGAAGATTTTGCCCGGGAGTGGCCCGCGCCCTCAAAAAGGGCGCAGGATTGACGGTCAGGCGACGGCCAGCTGCTTCTTGCTGGGCAGGAGCACGGTCAGCAGACCGAGTGCCGGCAGGAACGAGCAGACATTGTAGACAAAGGCGATGCCGTACTGGTCGGCGAAGACGCCGAGCAATGCCGCCGCGATGCCGCCGATGCCGAATGCGATGCCGAAGAAGATGCCGGCGATCATGCCGACCCGGCCCGGAACCAGTTCCTGCGCCATGACGACGATCGCCGGGAAGGACGAGGCCATGATGAAGCCGATGATCGCCGAAAGCCCGATCGTCACCGGCAGGTTGGCATAAGGCATGGCGAGCGTGAAGGGCAGCACGCCGAGGATTGAGAACCAGATCACCACCTTGGAGCCGAACTTGTCGCCGACAAGGCCGCCGATGACCGTGCCGAGCGCCACCGCACCGAGGAAGATGAACAGCATGACCTGCGACTGTTGCACCGAGACCTGGAACCGCTCGATGACGAAGAAGGTATAATAGCTGCTGATCGACGCCATGTAGGCATTCTTGGAGAAGGTCAGGATCGTCAGCACGGTAAGTGCGATGACGACCGTGCGCTTCGACAGGTTATGCGCCTTCAGCACCCGCTTGCGGCCCTGGTTGGCGAGCATATGCGCCTTGTACCAGCGTGCCACGCCGGTGAGGATGACGATGCCGAGAAGCGCGCCGACCGAAACCCAGGCAACACTGCCCTGCCCGTTCGGCACGATGATGAAGGCGGCCAGCAGCGGACCGATCGACTGGCCGAAATTGCCGCCAACCTGGAAGACCGACTGGGCCATGCCGTAACGGCCACCGGAGGCAAGCCGCGCGACGCGTGAGGATTCCGGATGGAAGACGGCCGAACCGATGCCGATCAACGAT
This sequence comes from Neorhizobium populisoli, assembly GCF_019430945.1. Classification (GTDB taxonomy): domain Bacteria; phylum Pseudomonadota; class Alphaproteobacteria; order Rhizobiales; family Rhizobiaceae; genus Neorhizobium; species Neorhizobium populisoli. The sequence goes on from NZ_JAHYCB010000005.1 coordinate 372,287, forward strand.
GCCGAGATGACCAGCACCAGGTAGGAATGCGCATTGGCCAGCATGAACAGGCCGATGAATGTCGAACCCATGCCGACCGGCAGCGAATAGGGGAAGGGCTTTTTGTCGGTGATGATGCCGATCACCGGCTGCAACAGCGAGGCCGTGCACTGGAAGGCGAGCGTCAGGATGCCGATCTGCCAGAAATCGAGCTGATAATCCGTCTTCAGCATCGGATAGATCGCCGAGATCATCGACTGCATGATGTCGTTGATCATGTGGCAGAAACTGACCGCCAGAATGATCGGCAGGATCGTCGCTTCGGCCGAGACTTTCGTTTCCGCTGGGACCGGCGTTATCGGCTTCGAGGTTGCATCGGCCATCTGATATCCTCCGCGCAAGCGGTCGTCGTCTGGGATGGCCGTTGCTGCAATGTCTTCGATATTGGCAGCATTAGTCCCGTAACCCCGCCCTGTCCATGACAGGTTGGCCGCTTCCGGTACGCTTTGATGAAAAATCAGGCACGCTGTGATGCAAGCCGCTGTTGCAGGTAAAGGGCGGCGGCAATGCCGGCCAATGTCAGAAGCAAAATCCAGCTCGGCCCGCCGGTAAACACGACGGCATGCATGATGCGGCCAGGGATGAGGGTGAACAGGCCCGCCACGCCTATGCCGCCGAGATACATGCCGATCACGGTCGCTTTATGTGCCCGGATATTATGCGCCCGCGCCGTCGATATCGCCCGCCAGATGCCCGTCAGCGTGAAGATCGACAGGAGATGGATCGGGCTGAAGCCGTAAAACAGGTTGATCGTGTGGATGAAGAAGCTGGACAGCGCGGTGATCGCCATCAGTACCATCCAGACCTTACCGAGCATCCGATGGGTCGGCGTGCCTTTTCGGTTCAATAGCACGTAGGCGCCGAGAATCGCGGCCGGTAGCACGGCTGCGACATGGATCTGGACGGCGATCGTGGCATCGAGGAGCGGCTGGAGGTTCATGAGAACACCTTGGAAATTCATCGGCGATTGAAGTTGTCGCCGGTTTCCGCCATGACTGGCGTCACCTCAACCGGAATGGCGCAGACGGCGGATAAACTTCGTGATTCACCCGTTTTTGAGCTCCACGCTTCGTGAATTGCAGATCTTCACCCGCTCCTGGCGTTTCTGGGCGACGTTTGCACTGGTCATCCTCCTTTTCGCGGTCAGCGGTCCGTATGGCACCTCGGAACGGATGGCGTTCGGCATACGGCTCGGTTACTGGCTGATCGTCCACACAGTCACCTGGGTGATCGCCATCACCTGCGCCATCATCGCCGAAGTGCTTTTGCGCGGGCGGATCGACCGGACGCTGCTGCGGATGATGATCGGCTCGCTTTTCGCCGCTCTGCCGATCGGCTTCGCGCTCGGCATCATCGACTTCGCCTTTACCGGTCAGTGGACCGAGATGAACAGCGGCCTGCACCGGGCGCTGTTTGCCCTGCCGCTGTGCGCGCTTTTCTGTCTTCTGTCCTATATCGCCATGCACCGGCAGATCCATGAAATTGCCATGCCGGCCGCCACGCCGACCGTTCCGCAAGCGGCAATCTCATCGGAACCGGACATTTTCGCCCGCTTGAAGCCCCAGAACCGCGGACCGCTGGTGCGCCTGTCCGTCGAGGATCATTACACGGATGTGGTGACCACGCGCGGCCACGAACTGATCCTGCTGCGCTTTGCCGACGCCCTGAAGGAACTCGGCGCCACGCCCGGCTTGCAGGTCCACCGCTCCCACTGGGTGGCGGCCGCGCATGTGGAAACATTGAAGCGCGACAACGGCAAGCTTTTCGTCGTCTTGAAGGACGGCACGGAAATCCCCGTCAGCCGCCCCAACCTCAAAGCTGTGCGAAATCGCTTCGCGTCTCTCTGAGGCCGCATGTCGATTCCTGTCGATTTGCTGATTTTCGGGGTTACATTCGCCAAAACATTTGCCTATAAGCCGCGTCTAGCCTGAAAAGAACAGACGCGCGTGACCCGACCCGGTGCCTCCACACCGTGCCGGCTTTTCGCGCAGGAAAAGAAGCGGATAGAACCCATGCCCAAGCGCCAAGACCTCAAATCGATCCTCATCATCGGCGCGGGTCCGATCGTTATCGGCCAGGCATGCGAGTTCGACTATTCCGGCACCCAGGCCTGCAAGGCGCTGAAGGAAGAAGGTTACCGGGTCATCCTGGTCAACTCGAACCCTGCGACGATCATGACCGATCCGGGCCTCGCCGACGCGACCTATGTCGAGCCGATCACGCCGGAAGTCGTCGCCAAGATCATCGCCAAGGAGCGCCCGGACGCGCTGCTTCCGACCATGGGCGGCCAGACCGCACTCAACACCGCTCTCTCCCTGAAGCGCATGGGCGTGCTCGACCGCTACAATGTCGAGATGATCGGCGCCAAGCCGGCCGCCATCGACATGGCCGAGGACCGCGCGCTTTTCCGCGAAGCAATGTCCCGCATCGGGCTCGAAACGCCGAAGTCGATGCTCGCCAACGCCACCGACATCAAGGATGCCGACCGCAAGACCCATGAGGCCGAACGCGCAAAGCTGCGTGAAAGCCTCTCCGGCTCGGACCTGGACAAGGCGCTGGACGAGCTGGAAAACCAGTGGAACCTCGGCGAAAGCGACCGCAAGCAGCGTTATATCAGCCATGCCATGGCGATCGCAGCTCAGGCGATCGACGTCGTCGGCCTGCCCGCCATCATCCGCCCGTCCTTCACCATGGGCGGCACCGGCGGCGGCATTGCCTACAACCGTTCGGAATTCTTCGAAATCATCGGCGGCGGCCTCGATGCCTCGCCGACGACGGAAGTGCTGATCGAGGAATCGGTGCTCGGCTGGAAGGAATATGAAATGGAGGTCGTCCGCGACAAGGCGGACAACTGCATCATCATCTGCTCGATCGAAAACATCGATCCGATGGGCGTCCATACGGGCGACAGCATCACGGTTGCGCCGGCTCTGACGCTGACCGACAAGGAATACCAGATGATGCGCAACGCCTCGATCGCGGTCCTGCGGGAGATCGGCGTTGAAACCGGCGGTTCGAACGTTCAGTTCGCCGTCAATCCGAAGGACGGCCGCCTCGTCGTCATCGAAATGAACCCGCGCGTTTCGCGCTCCTCGGCGCTCGCCTCCAAGGCCACCGGCTTCCCGATCGCCAAGGTCGCGGCCAAGCTCGCCATCGGCTACACGCTGGACGAACTCGACAACGACATCACCGGCGGCGCGACGCCTGCCTCGTTCGAACCGTCGATCGACTATGTCGTTACCAAGATCCCGCGTTTCGCCTTCGAGAAATTCCCGGGCGCCTCGCCGGTCCTGACCACCGCCATGAAGTCGGTCGGCGAAGTCATGGCGATCGGCCGCACCTTTGCAGAATCGCTGCAGAAGGCTCTGCGTGGCCTGGAAACCGGCCTGACCGGCCTCGACGAGATCGAAATCCCGGATGCGGAAGAAGGCGAATCCAGCCAGAACGCCATCCGCGCCGCGATCGGCACGCCCACCCCGGATCGCCTGCGCATGGTCGCCCAGGCGCTGCGCATGGGCATGACCGAGGCGGAAGTCCATGAAGGCTGCAAGATCGACCCGTGGTTCATCGCCCAGCTCAAGGCGATCGTCGACATGGAAGCCCGCATCCGCGAGCACGGCCTGCCGACCGATGCCGAAAACCTGCGCATGCTGAAGGCTATGGGCTTCTCCGATGCCCGCCTCGCCTCGCTCACCAAAAAGCGCCCGAAGGAAGTCGCGGAACTGCGCAACTCTCTGAACGTGAGGCCCGTCTTCAAGCGCATCGACACCTGCGCTGCCGAATTCGCCTCTCCGACCGCCTATATGTACTCGACCTATGAGACGCCCTTCGTCGGCGAACTGCGGTCGGAAGCCGAAATCTCGACTGCGAAAAAGGTCGTCATCCTCGGCGGCGGTCCGAACCGTATCGGCCAGGGCATCGAGTTCGATTATTGCTGCTGCCACGCCGCCTTTGCGCTGAAGGATGCCGGCTATGAAGCGATCATGATCAACTGCAACCCGGAAACCGTGTCGACCGACTACGACACCTCCGACCGCCTGTATTTCGAGCCGCTGACCGCAGAAGACGTCATCGAAATCCTGCGCGCCGAGCAGGAAAAGGGCGAAGTCGTCGGCGTCATCGTCCAGTTCGGCGGCCAGACACCGCTGAAGCTCGCCGAAGCGCTCGAGAAGAACGGCATCCCGATCCTCGGCACCGCACCTGATATGATCGACCTCGCCGAAGACCGCGACCGCTTCCAGAAGCTTCTGATGAAGCTCGACCTGAACCAGCCGAACAATGGCATCGCCTATTCCGTCGAGCAGGCCCGCCTCGTCGCCTCCGAAATCGGCTTCCCGCTGGTCGTTCGCCCGTCCTACGTGCTCGGCGGCCGCGCCATGCAGATCATCCATCAAGAAAGCCAGCTGCAGACCTATCTGCTCGACACGGTCCCGGAGCTGGTTCCGGAAGACATCAAGCAGCGTTACCCGAACGACAAGACCGGCCAGATCAACACGCTGCTCGGCAAGAACCCGTTGTTGTTCGACAGCTACCTGACCAACGCTATCGAAGTCGACGTCGACTGCATGTGCGACGGCACCGACGTCTATGTCGCCGGCATCATGGAGCATATCGAGGAAGCCGGCATCCATTCCGGCGACAGCGCCTGCTCGCTGCCACCGCGCACGCTGTCCAAGGACATGCTCGACGAACTGGAACGCCAGTCGAAAGCCATGGCCAAGGCTCTCCACGTCGTCGGCCTGATGAACGTACAGTTCGCCATCAAAGATGGCACCGTCTACGTGCTGGAAGTTAACCCGCGCGCCTCGCGCACCGTGCCTTTCGTAGCAAAAACCATCGGTGCGCCGATCGCCAAGATCGCCGCCCGCGTCATGGCCGGTGAAAAGCTGGATCCGACCTTTGCCGCTTACGGCACGAAGCCCGATCCGCGCAACCTGAAGCACATCGCCGTCAAGGAAGCCGTCTTCCCATTCGCAAAATTTCCGGGCGTCGACACGCTGCTCGGCCCGGAAATGCGCTCGACGGGCGAAGTCATCGGCCTCGATACGGATTTCGCGCTGGCTTTCGCAAAATCTCAGCTCGGCGCCAATGTCGAACTGCCGCGCAACGGCACCGTGTTCGTCTCCGTCCGTGATGCAGACAAGGAACGCGTCCTGCCAGCAATCCGCATTCTGGTGGAAATCGGCTTCAAGGTTCTGGCGACAGGCGGCACCGCCCGCTTCCTTGCCGAACAGGGCATCGAGTCCACCCGCATCAACAAGGTTCTGGAAGGCCGCCCGCATATCGAGGACGCCATCCGCAACCGTCAGGTCCAGCTCGTAATCAACACCACGGACGGCAACAAGGCGATCTCCGATTCCAAGTCGCTCCGCCGCGCCACGCTGATGCAGAAGGTGCCGTATTACACGACGATGGCGGGCGCGGAAGCGGCGGCCATGGCGATCAAGGCACTGAAGGCTGGCAGCCTCGAAGTTCGGCCACTGCAAAGCTATTTCGCCTGAGACAAGGCAGCAGGGGTCTTTTGACCCCTGCTCGTTCGCCGCTCATCTCGGCCGGCCAAAGGCCTAGATGCCCTCGATGACGGCCCCGCGCCCGATCATCGAATGCGGAAAAGCCCCCGCCGGAAAGGCAGGGGCTAGCTGGGAAAAATCCAGTCGTTGATTAATTGCCGTACGGGTAACGTTCGCCCTGCGAAGTCACCATCGTATATTTTTTCCCGTCTGTGACGATCCTGTCGCAGCGGCCTTTGCCGTCATCGAACTTGATGCAAATCTTTCCTGCGGTAATGGTGTACTTGCCCGGATTTCCGCCGGCGAAGGTATATCGACCTTCCTTTGTATATTTCAGCCTTCCATTCACCGTATTACCGACAGCGATCTTTTCGATTTCTGCTTTGGTAGCGGGTCTTTCATCAGCCGAATAGGCATTTGACGCAAGCAACAAGGAAGCCAGCACGATAATTGAATGTCTCATTAAAATCCCCGAATTGCCGATATTGGCTAGGGAAAAGGCTATGGCGACTCACGAGGCCGCACATCACCCATTTGGGTTGATAAACCTTGCATTGCATTTCGGGATGCAAAAGCGCGCGCCCCTTGAGCAGGCCTTAGTTTTATAGACGTACTATCCGAGAATAAAATCCATAAACGATTGAGATCACTTTGTAATATCGATAACATATGTCTTCTTGGAGGAAGAAACTGTAAGGGCTACTCTTGGAGCTTATTGACGTAGTGGCCAAATTTTATGAGGCCGCAGCCAATCCCGATATATGGCCGGATGCCCTTGAGGCTTTATCCTCAGCAATGGGTTGCCGTGGCGCGTTGCTGACCACGCCGGTGTTTATTCCCGGCGGGCTGGTGCATACCAACAGCCTGCGCGACGCTGTGGGACAGTTCTTCGAAGAAGGGTGGTATCAACACGACGTCCGCAACGCGGCTGTGAGACCTCATCATTATAAAAACGGGTTCTTCAGCGATCACATTCTCTTCTCCGACCGTGAGATGGGGAAAAGCGAATATTATGAGAAATTTGCCAGGAAGGCAGACGTTCCATGGTTTGCCGCAGGTGGCCTGACTGGGGAACTGGGACGCGACTCGGTTGCCATTTCGCTGCAACGGACTTCGAAACAAGGCTTCTTCAGTCTGGACGAACTGTCGACCCTAAACACCTTGCTTCCACGCCTGGCTCCCGTGATGACCATGGCATCCCGGCTTGCGGAGCTGAAGGGCAAGTCCATGATCGACGGCTTGCATCTCGCGAAGCAACCAGCCGTTTTGCTCAACATGAACGGCACCGTGGCATATATGAATCCGGCGGCGGAAGCGTTGATAGGAAGCCGTATCACAATTCGCCATTCACTCCTGTCCGCGCCGAACAGCGTCGAAAACAAACAGCTTCAGGCATTGATCGATCAAGCGTGTGCAGCACAGGCACGGCCTATGTCCGGCGGCCAGGAACTCAGACCGGTCGTCTTGAGCGCATCGGAAACCGGCGCCAGACTTATTGTCAGGGCGGCCCCCATACGTCGCTCCGCCGCAGATATGGTGGCGTTCTCCGGCGTCATCCTGATGATAAGCGCCCTCACCACCGAGGTTCGACTGCCACCCGAAATCCTGCAGCAGGTTTTCGATCTCACCAGAAGAGAGGCTGAAGTCATGTCATTGATCGGCGAAGGCCAGCCTATTCATCAGATAGGCGTCACTCTCGGGATCGCGACCGAAACCGTGCGATATCACGTAAAGTCGGTCTTCATGAAGACAGGCACGACCCGACAAAGCGAACTGGTTGGCCTCTGTTCGCGAATGTCCACCGCCGTGGATTACTGATACTATCGCCATTCCATGGGGATGTCGGCAGAAGGCTGCAGCAGGCGGAATCAATTTCTTTGATCAGGCGGCCAACCGGCTGATCTTGTTCATATCTTCGCGAAAACGGATGAGCTCTTCGGCTTTTCGGCCTTCATCAGGAATACGCAGCAGATACGACGGATGCGCGGTGACGAACATGATCCGCCCGTCCTCCATGGCGATCGGTTCACCGCGCACGTCTTCCAGCTTTTGGCGCATATCCGTCAGCGAGAAGAGTGCCGTCGCCCCCATCGCGACGATCAGTTTCGGCTTTACCAGTTCGATCTCTTGTTCCAGCCACCAGCGGCATTGCCGCACCTCGCCCATGTTCGGCTTCTGGTGGATGCGGCGCTTGCCGCGCGGTTCATATTTGAAATGTTTCACCGCATTCGTGACAAAGAGCGAATGCCGGTCGATGCCGACTTCGGCCAGCGTGTCGCTGAAGAGTTTTCCCGCCGGGCCGACGAACGGTCTGCCGGCCAGATCCTCCTGATCGCCCGGCTGCTCGCCGACGAACATCACTTTTGCATCCGGCGGGCCTTCACCGAAAACAGTCTGCGTTGCGCGGCAATAGATGTCGCAGCGGGTGCAGCCGCGCGCCTCTTCCTTCAGCGCCGCCAGCGTGCCGGCAGCCGGCCTCGGCGGCACCGGCGCATTTGCTGCGGCTTCCTGGATTCGGTGATGGAACGGCAACGGTTCGCTCGCCGCCTTCTTCCCCATCTCGATGACGCTCGCCTCGGCATTGGCGATCAGGCTTGGGATAAGCTCAGCTTCCGGCAGGTTCTTCCAGTATTTCTTCGGCATCTCCTTGGTCATCATCTTCACCTTCAGCCGCGCCGGGTTGAAGATGGACGAATAATAGGTGCGCCAGAGTTCGTCGGTCTCGTCGCGCAGATCGGGCTTTTCCGCTGGATCGTCAGTCGTGCGCAGCGTCTCGCCGTCCCACGAGGCCGAACCCTTGGGCGTCAGGATCAGCCAGTCCATGTCGGTGAAGCGCCGCTGGAAAAACGGCGCCACGCGGGCGATGATGAAATGGTCGGGCTCGAACCAGGAGATGAACCTTCGACGGCCTACCGCACCCTCCGGCAGCGGCAATTCCTTGAAGCGCACGAAGGCCGTCATCTTGTGATAATCGCGGCCGACCGACTTCGCCATCCGCTGCGCTGCGACCACATCCGGATCGGTCGCCACCTGCATCAGATGCCGGCCGTGCAGGATGCGGAACAGCATCCGGTAGAGCAGCGCAAATCGCGTCGGATCGGAGTGGCAGACCACCGCACCGGCCAGCTTGACGAAAGAGGCAGGCACGCTGAGCGGTACATGCGCAGGATCAGGCGGCGGCAGGCGGTTGTCGTCGAAGCCGAACAGTCCGTCCGCATCGTCCATTGTCCGCCATTCAATGATATTCGGCAGGATACCGGCCGCCAGGAAGCCGCGTGCGGCATCGCGCCATTCGGTCAGATCACCCCTGCCCCGCAAGGAATAGCGATAGATCATAGCAATGACAGCTGCTCTGGCTTGGGTTCGAACATGGCCCTGAGATCCGTCCGGTCCACCAACCGGTGCGGTGTCCAGCCCTCGGCGGTGATGAACGGCTGCACTTTCTTCAACGACACGCCGAGCCGCTTCAGGTCTTCGAGCCGGATGCGTCGGAAACGGCGGGATGACAGGATACTCTTCACCGTCTTGGTGCCGAAACCCGGCACACGCAAAAGCTTCTCCTTGTCGGCACGGTTCACGTCGACCGGAAACTGCTCGCGATGGCCGAGCGCCCAGGCAAGTTTCGGATCGAGATCGAGATCGAGCATGCCGTCGGTGCGCGCCGAGGTGATCTCGCCGATGTCGAAACCGTAGAATCGATAAAGCCAGTCCGCCTGATAGAGCCGGTGCTCGCGCATCAGCGGCGGCTTGATCAAGGGCAGGTTCTTCGACGAATCGGGTATCGGGCTGAAAGCAGAGTAATAAACGCGCTTCAGGCTGTAGCTGCCGTAAAGCCGGGCGCTGGTGCCGAGGATCGTCGCGTCGTTTGCGCCATCGGCCCCGACGATCATCTGCGTGCTCTGGCCTGCCGGTGCGAATTTCTGCCGGCGCTTCGTCTGCAGCGTCGGCTCGGCCATCTCCTCGATCTTGAGGCGCAGGCTGCCCATCGACCGGCGGATATTCTCCGGCCGCTTTTCCGGTGCCAGCTTGTCGATACCCGCATCGGTCGGCAGCTCGATATTGATCGACAGGCGATCGGCATAAAGCCCGGCCTCCTCGATCAGCTTGGCGGATGCTTCCGGAATGGTCTTCAGATGAATATATCCACGGAAATTATGCACGGTGCGCAGGTCGCGGGCGATCCGCACCATCTCCTCCATCGTATGGTCCGAGGAGCGGATGATGCCGGACGACAGGAACAGCCCCTCGATATAATTGCGCCGGTAGAATTCCAGCGTCAGCCAGACCACCTCTTCCGGCGTAAACCGCGCCCGCTCGACATTGCTGGACGAACGGTTGATGCAATAGGCGCAGTCGTAGATGCAGAAATTAGTGAGCAGGATTTTCAGAAGCGAGATGCATCGCCCGTCCGGCGCATAGGCGTGGCAGATGCCCGAACCCTCCGTCGACCCCAGCCCGCCAGATGCGGCAGAATCCCGTTTTACCGTACCGCTCGAGGCACATGAGGCATCATATTTGGCCGCGTCCGAAAGGATCGCCAAGCGTTCTTTCAGTGTCTTCTTCATTAGTATGTTCACTATATGTTCCCTTTCCACACGTCAAGTCATTGACAAAATGCCGGCGGTGGATTCAGATGCAGCCGTTGGGGGCAGCTTCGACAGGCATTCGAAATTCCTAGCTTGGACTGTCGAAATTCTGTTATAGTGACCTAAATTCTGACGTTGCGATGGTTCCGAAGTTTTACTCCGGAACCTGTTTCTTTTTGTGTCCGCGGTAACCGCGGGCATGAGACCTGAAGGATAATGAAATGGTTGAAAAGGTACCGATGACGCAAAGCGGTTTTGCCAAGCTGCAGGAAGAACTGCGCTGGCGCCAGCAGGAAGAGCGTCCCCGTATCATCGAGGCAATTGCGGAAGCGCGCGCCCATGGCGACCTTTCGGAAAATGCCGAGTACCACGCCGCCAAGGAAGCCCAGAGCCACAACGAAGGCCGCATCACCGAGCTTGAAGACTACACGACCCGTGCCGAAGTGATCGACCTCTCCAAGATGTCCGGCTCCAAGATCAAGTTCGGCGCCACCGTCAAGCTGGTCGATGAAGACACCGACGAAGAGAAGATCTACCAGATCGTCGGCGACCAGGAAGCCGACGTGAAGGCAGGCCGCATCTCGATCTCCTCGCCGATTGCCCGTGCCATGATCGGCAAGGAAAAGGGTGATTCCATCGAAGTCGTGGCGCCTGGCGGTTCCAAGGCTTACGAGATCCTTGCCGTTTCTTGGGGCTGATCCCTCGTGACCGGTTCGGGCGGGAATAGCAGCTCCTCCATCGTCTATATCCGTGACGTCGAAGTGATCGCACCGAATTTCAAGCGGCGCCTCTCAGGCGTCACGTCGACGATCATCCAGCTCATTCCCGTCCAGAGAGCGCTCGGCCAGAAGGTCGCAGCGCTTGGCCCGGGCCTGCCCGCCGATCTGCCGCATATCCGCTTACGCGATCTTTTCTCGCTGTGGACGCCGCCGCGCGGAAAACATTGTCGCATCTGGCATGCCCGCCGCAATATCGAGATGCTGCCCGCCATCCTGATGCGCGACGTCCTGCGCATGCCGCTGAAAATCATCTTCACCTCCGCCTCCCAACGAAAGCATACCGGCTGGACCAAATGGCTGGTGTCGAAGATGGACGGCGTGATTGCCACCAGCGGCAAGACGGCCGATTACCTGACGGTGCCAAACAGTGTCGTGCTGCACGGCATCGACACCGAACGCTTCTCGCCGCCTGCCGATAAGGCAGAGGCGAAGCGCGCCCGCGGGCTCGATCCGGCCAAGAAAATTGTCGGTTGTTTCGGCCGCGTCCGTCACCAGAAAGGTACCGACCTTTTCGTCGATTCGATGATACGGCTTTTGCCGTCACGCCCGGATTGGTCCGCGATCATCGCCGGCCGCGCCACGTCGAAGCATGTGGAATTCGAAAACGATCTCAAGGCAAAGGTCAAGACGGCCGGCCTTGCCGACCGTATCCTCTTCGTGGGCGAGCACACCGATATCAACGAATGGTATCGCGGGCTCGACCTCTTCATCGCGCCGCAACGCTGGGAAGGGTTCGGCCTGACGCCGCTCGAAGCCATGGCGACGGCGGTGCCGGTCATCGCCACGGATGTCGGCGCCTTCCCGGAACTGCTGGTGACGGGCGAAAACGAAACCGGCCTGATCATCGCCCGCGACAGCGTCGATGCGATGGCGGAGGCCGCCGGTATATTCATGGACGATGACGCACGCCGTCAGGCCGCCTCGCAATGTTCACGCCTGCACGCTATCGGCAATTTCAGCATCGAAGGCGAGGCAAAACGCCTCGGCAATATCTACCGGATCACGGCTTTCGCTTGAAAAGATCGATATAGGCGTTGCAGACGGCGTCCTCGGAAAACTGCCCGACAAGCGTCGCCCGCCCCTTTTCGCCAAGGCTCGCCGCAAGCTGCTTGTCTGCGATGATCTGATTGATGGCCCGCGCGAAACCAGCGGTATCGTCGATATCGACGAGCAGCCCGTTTTCACCATCCTGCATGAACCAGGAAGGCCCTTCCGAGCGGGAGGAAATGACCGGCTTGCCCTGTGCCCAGGCCTCGAAGATCACGTTACCGAGCGGTTCATGGCTGGACGGCATTATGAACATATCGGCCGCCGCCACATAGGGCCGCGCATCCTTCTGCCAGCCCAGGAACCGGACGCGCTCCTCCAGCTTGTGCTCCTTCATCACCGCATGCAGCGCATCGTTTTCCTCGCCTTCGCCGGCGATCCACAAATAGGCATCCGGAACAGACACCATCGCCTCGATCAATAGATGGATACGCTTGCGCTTGACGAAACGCGCCATAGTCATGACCACCGGCACGCCTTCCGGCGTATTGGCGACCGAACGGGAAACCGGCGCGACCGCCTTCGTATCGGTGAAATTGGAGATCACCTCGACGCCGCGCGTCCAGCCGAGATTGTTGCGCACATGGTCGGCAATGCCGGGCGTATTGCAGACAAGAATGTCGGAATTCTTGAAGTAACCGAGATGGGTCGGATAGTCGCCGAGGCGGGAAAGCTTGATGCCGCCCTTATAGGCCGGCATCAGACGAGCGCCGCGGGTCGACCAGGAGATGATCGCATCCGCCTTTTCCTTTTCCGCCAGCATGCGCACGCGGATCGGCAGGAGAAGCCGATCGACGGAGAGATTGCGGAAATTGCTCTCGATAACGCGCGAATGCGCCTCGACTTCCGGCTTCCAGCGGCGATTCCAGCGCATGACGGTGGTCTGCTCGATCCCGCGGCGGTCAAGCGCGCCCACCAGATGCACGAAGAACTTCTCCGCGCCGCCGTCCTTGCCGAAAATATACTGGTGAACCCGCATGTTTCTCTATCCCGCCTGGTTTTCCGCTGCTCGAAACGCCGGAAACCGGCAGAGATAAGCAGCGCCGCCTATATGTTACGGTTGCAGAAACTGTGCAAGTGCTGCAGGCACTGCTTTCGCGGCGCTCTGGCGCTCGCGAAAGAAGCAAAATATATGAACTGCGTGAAAAACCTGCCGCTTGTTTCTAACGGCGGTGTCGCGATATGGCGTACGCGGCCGCCGCAGAACGATCGACCGCCCATGCCGGCGGAAAGGAAAACATGCAATCGCTCAATGTCTACGTCATCAACCTGGATGGCAGCAACGACCGCCTGGAGACTATCAGCCGGCGCCTTGCGGAGTTTGGCATTGCATTCGAACGGGTATCCGCAGTCGATGGCCGTCGTTTCGACCTTGCCACGCTTCCGGACTATGACGCGGACCATGCCGAACGTTACATGGGCCGCAGCCTGGTCGGTGGCGAGATCGGCTGTTATCGCAGCCACCTGAAAGTCGCCGAGGCTTTCCTTGCCTCCGGTGCTCCATACGCTTTGGTTCTCGAAGACGATGCGCTGCCGCTCTGCAATCCGGTCGAACTCCTGGAAAAGGCGCTGCCCGACCTCACCAAGGCCGATCCGGATTGGCGGCTGATCAATATCGGCAACAACAAGCTGAAGATCGCCACACCGATCGAGCGATACCAGGTCGGACATCACGACTGCGAACTCGTCGCTGCACACTATTTCCCGATGACGACCAGCGCCATCGTCTGGTCGAGCGAAGGCGCGAGACTTTTTCTTCAGGAGCACCGGAAGATCTTCGCGCCCGTCGACAACTATTTCCGCCATTGGCTGACCCGCACCGGCCATGGCTACTCCTTCTGGCCTGCGCCGGTAACGACGACGGACGCCGCAAGCCAAATTCTGTCCGGAGCCGGCACGGCCCGGAAGACCAACAAGCGGAAATGGTATTACGGCTTTGCCAAGCAATACCGGCTGTTTCAGGACAAGTTGATTGCTTTCCTCAGTAAAAGCGGACTTCGCCAACCAGCCCGAAATAGACTGAAGCCCCCAAAATAAACTGAGGTCATTGTGTAAAACCGATACAGGCCGAAAATTGCTCTACACGTCTAGCCAAAATGAAGGACGACAATCTCGATGGCTTCACTTCGTAAAATACTCAACAAGGGCCTTCGCTCATTTGGATACCAGATTACGGAGACGGGTTCGAGGCGTTACGCTAAGCTTGAAAACCTTCAAAAGGCGGAAATCTATATCGAGCGTTACCGGGAGATAGTTTCCGATCCGCTCAACCTGCTGATCGAAAAGGACCCGTATGCGGGCTATGTCGACGGGGATCTGGTCACGTTGCACAACGGCAACCGCGTCCCCATTCAGGGCAACCTGGCCTATTACAAGGAATTCAGCGACATCCTGATCATCAACAGAGGCGTCCACGAGCCTCTCGAAGAGTTCTGCTTTCAGCAAGTGCTGAAAAAGCTGAAGGCGCCCTCGCCTCTGATGCTGGAACTGGGAAGCTACTGGGCTCACTATTCGATGTGGCTTTTGAAAACATATGCAGGCGCCAGATGCTATATGGTCGAACCCGACCAGACCAATCTGGACTGCGGCATCAACAATTTCAAAATCAATAAATACAAGGGCGAGTTCATAAAGTCGTTTGTCGGAAGGACCAGCTTCAAGGTCGACGAATTCATGAAGGAAAAGGCTCTTGGCGGCCTCGATATTCTCCATTCGGACATTCAGGGATACGAAGTCGAAATGTTGGAAGGCGCAACCGACCTGCTGTCGAGAAAGGGCGCATCCTACGTGTTCGTGTCTACCCACAGCCAGGATCTGCATAAGACCGTCGAGCAGAAGCTGTCGGGATTTGGCTACCGGATTGAAGTGTCCTCCGATTTTGATCGCGACACGACCAGCAGTGATGGATTTATTCTGGCCTCGTCACCTGACGTCGATCCGGTATTCGGCGATTTCCATCCCCTCGGCAGAACGGAAATCGTTTCTTCGAGCTCATCGGATTTGGCAAGGTTCGTCGCGTCCACGGCTGCCTTGGCGCCATGATTATCCCATCCGCGCGGACGTAGTTGCGTTCCAGCGGTCATTGATTTAATTCGCTGTCGACCGCTTAAGGAGATTGGCATGGGCTTGCGAACATTTCTGGGACTGAAAAAGAAGCGCGCCGAAGTCATGCCGTTCCCCACGCTTGAAGGCTTCTCGCAACTCCATCAGGATAGCTGGGTCGTTTCGGAGACACGCGGCAAGCGAGATGGCTTTTTTGTCGAGATCGGCGCCTTCAACGGCACGACCTTGAGCAACAGCCTGCTGCTGGAACGGGACTACGGGTGGTCTGGAATTCTGGTCGAACCAAGCCCTGCGTTCACTATTCCGATCCTGTCGACCCGGAAGGCCAAGCTCTGCACACAGCCGGTCGATAACCAGTCGGGCAATTCCGTCACCATGCTGTTTGTAACGGAAAAGCCGGAGATTTCATCGATCAACCGCGTCGCCAACAACGACAGGAATGCGGAACAACGCAAAAGGGATCACGTCGAAATTGAAATGCAGACCATCAGCCTCATGGATCTGCTGGTCAAATTCAACGCGCCCAAGGTCATCGACTATATCAGCATCGACACCGAAGGTAACGAGTTCGATATACTTGAAAACTTCGACTTTCAGCGCTTCGATATCCAGCTTTTCAGCATCGAGCACAATTTCACGGAAGCCGAAGCCAAGCTTGATAATCTTCTGAAAAAGAACGGTTACGAGCGCGTCTTCAAAGACGTCACCAAATTCGATGCATGGTATCGCAAGCTCCCTGAAAACGGCAGAACATGAAGCCCAAGCTGCATGTCGTGACATATGGCAAGGACGATAAGCCAAGCGTCCGGCATAGGGTTATCGGTGGGCTGGACTATTTCAGACATTATTTCGAGGTGACCTGGAGCCCGAGTTTTTCCGACGAACGGATTTACTCGCTCGGCAAGGGTGATGTGCTCCTCGTACAAAAGCGAATTCCCAAGCTTTTATGGACATGGTGGACCTCCCGCCGGCTGGGAGCGAAGGTCGTTTATGACTTCGACGACGCCATGTGGACCAGTGCACTCGGTGACTCGTTCGCCCGGCGCTGGCGCACCAGCCTGCGGGTTCGCTCGATCGTACACCGCGCCGATCTTGTGACGGCAGCGAATGCCTATCTGGCAGACTGGGCACGAAACAACGGCAGCGATCCGCTGATCATCCCGATGAGCGTCGAGCTGTCATCCGTAGCCGAACCGGCAAAAACATCTGGCCCAATCCTTTTTGGCTGGGGCGGACATCCCCAAAGCCAGTATCTGCTGCAATCCATCTCTCCCGCGCTGCAGAGGTTTTTTTCGAGCCGGAGCGATTGTCGCTTCGTCGTCATGTCGGGCAAACAGCCGGATCTTCCTTTCGAATTCGACTGGTGGCCTTTCGATGCCGAGAACGAAGACAGGTTCTTCTCATCGATCGATGTCGGTCTGGTTCCCAGCACCCGTTCGGATTTCGATCGAGGCAAGTCGCCGATCAAGATCCTTCAGCACTTCGCCAATGCCCGGCCGGTCATCACCGATGGCGTGGGCGCCACGCGCGAACTTGTCGATCCTTCGACAGGTTGGCTTGTGGACGGAACCGGCGACCTTTCTGCGGGATGGGAGGAAGCACTTGTCGCCGCAGCCATGGATGCCGAAGGGCGTCAGTCCCGCGGTAAAGCAGGAAGACGACGCATCGAAGAGCGGCATTCCAAGGACAATGTCTTCAAAACTTTGACTGCTGCCCTCGTCGCCCTTTCCGAAGAAAGAACGTAAGACGGCTAAATGAAATCTGGGTCAGATCTCGACCAGACCCAACTGCTTGATCTGTCGGATGGTCAGCATGGTGCGCACGGTATCGACATGCTCGTCGGCCGTCAGCACTTCGATGACGAAATCCTGGAAGACCGTGAGGTTCTGGGCGGCGCAGCGCAGCAGGAAATCGCTGTCTCCGTTGACCATCCAGGCTTCGCGCACCAGCGGCCATTCCTGAACCTTGGCGCCGAAGGCCTTGAGGTCGGCATCCGACTGGCGCTTCAGCCCGACCATGCAGAACGCGACGAGGTCGAAGCCGAGTTTTGGGGCGTTCAGAAGCGCGTGATAGCCCTCGATAATGCCGGCCTCCTCAAGCTTGCGGACACGCCGCAGGCATGGCGGCGCGGAAATTCCGACGCGCTCGGCCAGTTCAACGTTGGTCATCCGACCATCCCGTTGAAGTTCTCTCAAAATTTTAATGTCGATTGCATCCAGATCGGCGCGGAACACGGCTTTCCCCTTGTCTCGGGCCCCTTGTCTCGAGAGGCTTTTAGACGAAATCCCGTTGAACGCAAGGATCAGCAATTTCATGCCAACTGATCTGTTATCAACGCAAGGCTGCCCTTGCATTCATGCATGGATCAATCTTAGATGACGCTTTAAAGCGGCAGGCCGGAAAATCACTTCCTATATGTGGAGCGCGCTATAGGTGCGCCGTCCGGTCTTTAAAAGGATTCTGCAATGTCCACCCGTCATACCGAGGTTCTTATCATCGGTTCCGGCCCTGCCGGTTATACCGCGGCGATCTACGCTGCCCGCGCCATGCTGAAGCCGGTCCTGATCGCCGGCATGGAACAGGGCGGCCAGCTGATGATCACCACGGATGTCGAAAACTATCCGGGCTTCGGCGATCCGATCCAGGGCCCGTGGCTGATGGAGCAGATGCTGAAGCAGGCGACGCATGTCGGCGCCGAGATCGTCAACGACCTCGTGACCGAAGTCGAGATGACCCGCCGCCCGTTCACGGTAAAGACGGATTCCGGCGCGGTCTGGACCGCCGACACACTGATCATTTCGACCGGCGCGAAAGCTAAGTGGCTCGGCATTGAAAGCGAACAGGCCTTCCAGGGCTTCGGCGTTTCCGCCTGCGCCACCTGCGACGGCTTCTTCTACCGCAACCGCGATGTGATCGTGGTCGGCGGCGGCAATTCGGCTGTGGAAGAAGCGCTTTACCTGTCGAACATTGCCAAGACGGTCACCGTCGTGCATCGCCGAGATCACTTCCGTTCGGAAAAGATCCTCTCCGAGCGCTTGTTCCAGCGGCCGAATGTCAAGGTTCTCTGGAACACGGAAATCGCCGAGATCACCGGCAAGCCGGCCAAGGCGCCGATGCCGCCGTCGGTCGAAGGCGTCAAGCTGCGCAACACGCAGACGGGTGCTGTAACCGATTTCCCGATTCACGGCGTCTTCGTGGCGATCGGCCATGCACCGGCGACCGAACTCTTCAAGGGCAAGCTGAAGATGAAGCCGAACGGCTATCTTTGGACCGCGCCCGACTCGACCGCCACCGACATTCCCGGCGTCTTCGCCGCGGGCGACGTGACGGACGATATTTTCCGCCAGGCGATCACCGCCGCCGGCATGGGGTGCATGGCAGCCCTCGAAGCCGAACGTTATCTTGCCGGCATCCAGCCGGTCGCCGTGGCCGCGGAGTGACACGATAAGATGGGTGTACCGTTAGACTGGGACAAACTGCGCATTTTTCACGCTGCGGCGGAGGCTGGCTCCTTCACCCACGCGGCCGATAAGCTGCATCTGTCCCAGTCGGCGATCAGCCGCCAGGTCAGCGCGCTGGAACAGGATGTCGGGGTCAAACTCTTCCATCGCCATGCGCGCGGCCTGATCCTCACCGAACAGGGCGAGTTGCTTTACCGCACCGCCCATGACGTGTTGCTGAAGCTCGAAACCGTGAAGATGCAGCTGACCGAGACGACGGAAAAGCCGTCCGGCAAGCTGCGCGTCACCACCACGGTTGGCCTCGGCCAAGGCTGGCTGACCGACAAGGTGCAGGAATTCCTGCAGCTCTATCCGGAAATGACGATCCAGCTGATCCTCGACAATGAGGAAGTGGACGTCAACATGCGCCATGCGGACTGCGCCATCCGCCTGCGCCAGCCGCAGCAGTCCGACCTCATCCAGCGCAAGCTCTTCACCGTGCATATGCACGTCTATGCGGCGCCCTCCTACATCAATCGCTATGGCGAGCCGCAGTCGGTCGAGGATCTCGACAATCACCGGATCATTTCCTTCGGCGAGCCTGCACCGAATTACCTGCTCGACGTCAACTGGCTGGAATATGCCGGCCGCTCGTCGGACAATGTCCGCACGCCGCACCTGCAGATCAACAGCCAGACGTCGATCAAGCGCGCCTGCCTGCTCGGCATCGGCATCGCCTGCCTGCCGGATTATATCGTCGGTCGCGACCCGGGACTGATTCAGCTGGCGATCAACGCCGACATCCCGTCCTTCGACACCTATTTCTGCTACCCGGATGAAATGAAGAACGCGGCCAAGCTGAAAGTTTTTCGTGATTTCATCGTTGGCAAAGCGCGCAACTGGAATTTCTGATCTCAATCATGGCCAGTGGTGCGTTGGCGTAAGCCCTTTGAATATAAAGGGTTTCGCCATCGCAACGATGACTTTTTATCGATAAATCATCCTTAAAATCTAAAGCATTGCATACATTGCATGGCTGGCCTGCACAAAAAGCCATTGTTCACTGCACAAAAAACCACCATATCGCACTCAGCTGATGCACATGGCGGCTTTTCCTCCCAGTTCCGCCGCAGCAGCTGTTCCCCTCTGGAGGTTTTTTAACCTTCACACTTATAGGGCCCTGGAGCGATCCGGTGGCCCTCTTTTTTTGCCTATATGCCAGACGAGCTCCTACCCCAGCTTCCGGCCGGTTCAAGGACCTGTCGCGGCTTGTCATAAACGCTGTCAAAAAGCCCGTTCAATATTCCAGCCACCCCCTTGCCGAACGAATGCCGGCTACCCATATCCAGAGTAGTCGAGGCACAAGACAACCTTCCCCCCGTTGTCCGTCTCGGCTGTTCCCCTCTGGAGGTTTTGACCTTCAAACTGACGGGCCCCGGAGCGATCCGGCGGCCCATTTTTTTGCGATCGCGCCAAACTTTGGAACGCCGATCCTTTAAATCGCCTCCGGACGATCTATATATCGGTAAACTCCGATGTTGGATCTTCACGATGGACAAGACGGAAATCCTCAAGGCGCTGGCTCATCCCGTCCGGGTCGAATTCCTGGAATGGATGAAGGAGCCGGAAAGCCATTTCTCCGATCAGGCGCATCCGCTCTCGATGGGCGTCTGCGCCAGCCAGTTCGAAAAACGCTGCGGCCTCTCTCAATCCACGGTCTCCGCGCATCTTTCGACGCTCGAAAAAGCCGAATTGGTCAGGATAGACCGTGTCGGCCAATGGGCATTCTACAACCGCAATGAACAGACCATTGCGGCCTTCCTAAACGAGCTCCGATCGACGCTCTGATCCAGGCCCGCCTCCTCCCCTCCCAAAAGCTGCAACAAAGGACTTCCGATGACCAGCCTTTTTGACCCTATCAAGTTTGGCGATATCGAACTTGCAAACCGCATCGCCATGGCGCCGTTGACCCGCAACCGCTCGCCGAAGGCGATCCCGAACGACCTCAACACCACCTATTACGAACAGCGCGCTACCGCCGGCCTGATCATCACCGAAGGCACGCCGGTCTCCCAGCAGGGCCAGGGTTATGCTGATGTGCCCGGCCTTTATCTGGACGCTGCTGTTGACGGCTGGAAGAAGGTGACGGAAGCAGTGCATCGCCGCGGCGGCAAGATCGTCACGCAGATCTGGCATGTCGGCCGCGTCTCGCATGTCTCGCTGCAGCCGAACGGCGGTGCGCCGGTTGCGCCCTCTGCCGTCAATGCCGGCGGCAAGACCTACATCATCAATCCGGACGGCTCCGGCGCCTTCGCCGACACCTCTGATCCGCGCGCTCTCGAACTCTCCGAAATCCCGGGCATCGTCGCCGACTTCGCCAAGGGCGCCCGCGCTGCGATTGATGCCGGTTTCGACGGCGTCGAAATTCACGGTGCCAACGGTTACCTGATCGACCAGTTCATGAAGGACGGCGCCAACCAGCGCACAGACGAATATGGCGGCTCGATCGAAAACCGTGCCCGCTTCGTGCTTGAAGTCGTCGATACCGTCACCCGGGAAATCGGCGCCGGCCGCGTCGGCATCCGCCTGTCGCCGGTCACCCCCGGCAACGGCATCAGCGACACCAATCCGCAGGCCGTCTTCAACTACGTCGTCGAGAAGCTGGGCGCCAAAGGCCTCGCCTTCATCCACGTCATCGAAGGCGCCACGGGCGGCGATCGCAACTTCTACCAGGGCGACAAGCCCTTCGATTACCAGGAGCTGAAGGCCATCTACCGCAAGGCCGGCGGCACCGGCGGCTGGCTGGTCAACAACGGCTATGACGGCGACAGCGCCAAGCAGGCGGTCGAAGGCGGTTATGCGGACGCAGTCGCCTTCGGCAAGCTGTTCATCGCCAACCCGGACCTCGTGCAGCGCCTCAAGGATGGCGTGTCAACCTTCAACGATCTGGACAAGGCCACGCTCTATGGCGGCGGCGCCAAGGGTTACACAGACTATCCGGCGCTCGAAGCGGTTGCCTGATTGGCGATACACTCCAATCTCCCCCCTTGCGGGGAGATGACAGAGGGGGGGTGGCTCCGCAAACTCTAACGAAGAGACTGTTGAACCACCACCCTCTGCTTGCCGGCATCTCCCCCGCAAGGGGGGAGAAAGTCTGGAGCTCCCGCCCGCTTAAGCCAGCAGCGCCCGCGGCTTCTCCATTCGCCCCCGATCCGCCTCAAGGCAGCCCAGATCTGTAAGCGTCGCCCGCACCGCCTCATCGATCGGCGTCGAAGGCTCCTCACCGAGAAACGCCACTAACCTGTCATTGCCCATCTGCACCGGCATCTTCCAGAGATACCGCATCTCGGCTATTTCGCGGAACATCGGCACGAAGGGCGAGGCGAGCTTCAGCATCCACCACGGAAACGCTTTCACCTTCGGCTGGCGCCCGACGACCCGGCCGATCGCGGCGATCATTTGCGCGCCGTCTTGATCCCAGAAACCGCGCATCTGGAAGCGGGCGAAGAGCGGCAGGTCGCTGTCCCGGTCGATCAGCCGCAGCATGGTTTCCGCCACATCCGGCAGATAGGCCCATTGATGGCCAACGCCCTTCGCGTTCGGACGGCTGACGGACACGACCGGCCTGCGGGGCTTTATCAGGCCCTGACTGAACCAGCTATTGGCTGCCTCCGGACCGAAGAAATCGCCGGCACGTACGATCAGCACCCGCACGCCGTCGCCCGCCGCTCTTTCGAGCCGGCTTTCCATCTCGACACGGATCTTGCCCTTGCGCGTCACTGGATTCTGCGGGCTGTCCTCCGAAATCTCCGGCAGGACGTCCGGCCCGTAATTATAGACCGTGCCCGGCAGAAGGATGCGGGCACCGACATCGCGGGCTGCGGCGATCGTATTGCCGAGCATCGGCAGGACCAGCTTTTCCCAATCTTTGTAGCCCGGCGGGTTGACGGCATGGTCGATCAGCTTCGCATCCTGTGCGGCGCGACGGACATCGGCGGCATTCATCGCATCCCCCTGCAGCCAATGGAAGCGCGGTTCGCGTTTGGCTGCCTCGTCCGCCTTGCGATTCAGCGCACGAACGGTCCAGCCACGGGCATGAAGACCGCGGGCCACATGTCCACCGACGCCGCCTGTGGCGCCAAGCACGAGAGCGATCGGTTTTGCATTTGTCGTATGGGTCATGGAGATACTCCTTTGGATCTGCCATCAAATTCTTCGGCTGGAATATCGCTCTTTCCGATGATATACGGAATTCGAAGATTTTATTGAGTATCCATACAAAAATGAATGATATCAGCTGGGATTTCTACCGGACCTTTCTGGAGGTGTTGCGCACCGGCTCGCTTTCTGCTGCCGCCCGCGAGCTCGGCTTGACCCAGCCGACGGTCGGCCGGCATATCGATGCGCTGGAACAGGCAGTCGGCCAGCAGCTTTTCACCCGCTCGCAGCAGGGATTGCTGCCGACCGAACAGGCGACCGCCCTGCAGCCCTACGCAGAAAACCTGTCTTCCACGACGGCCGCCATGCAGCGACTGGCATCCGGAGAGTTCGGCAGTATCAAAGGGGCTGTCCGGATCGGCGCCAGCGATGTCGTCGGCGTCGAAGTCCTGCCGGCCATCCTCGCTACGCTACAGGATGAACATCCGGGGCTGGAAATCGAACTGTCGCTGTCGGATACGGTGGAGGATCTTCTCAATCGCGAAGTTGATATCGCCGTCAGAATGATGAGCCCGGCCCAGGAGGCGCTGGTCGCCCGCCATATCGGCGAAATCCCTCTCGGCCTCTTCGCTGATCGCCGTTATCTGGAGAAACACGGCTACCCAACGGAAGCTGGCGACCTGCTGCACCACCGGCTGATCGGTTTCGATCGCCGCACGGCCTATATCCGCATCATGGTGGAACGTTTTCGCACCGTCGCCCCGCAGTTTCCGCGCCTGGAAGACATTCGCTGGGCCTATCGTGCCGACAGCAATATCGCCCAGCTTGCCGCGATCCGGGCCGGTGTGGGGATCGGCATCTGCCAGGTCGGCATCGCCAGACGAGACCCGAACCTCGTCCGGATATTGCCCGACGTGCTCGACCTGCAGCTCGAAACCTGGGTCGCCATGCACGAGAACCTCAAATCCTCACCGCGCTGGCGTGTCACCTTCGACGCACTTGTCAAAGGCCTCCTGGAATATGTTAGGGATGCGCGGCGCTGAGCGTGCCGCGTAAGATTGCAACGGTCTTACCCTTTAGTGGGTCGTTGCGCCTGGGGCGCCGTCATCGACTTCGGCCTCCGGCCGGTCGCCGCCATCGCTGTATTCGGTGTGCCAGACGCCTTTGGCATCCTGCCAGCTGATCTCTTCGGGTTCACCGCCCACCTGCTGCTCGGCCGCGACGATGCGTGCCGCCTGCAGCGCGTCCGAATGGGTCGGAAAGGTTTCCGAATACACATCGCCCTGACGATAGGCCCAGCCGCCATCGTGCGGAACGACTTTGTACACTACCTTGGTCATACTCCCTCCTTGCCTGTTTCATGGCCGCCTTGATCCTTCAGGATCCTCATCGTCGCGCGGCATCGGGTTGAAAAGCAAAAAGGGCGCCGCGAAGTTCCAGGCCACTTCAAGGATTATGTCATCAAAGGTTCGTTGTCGCAAATCATTGAAGTGGAAACGGCAATTGGCTTGATGCCGGCGACGGCCGCGTTAGATTGTCACGACACCGGGCATCAGTGTGCGTAGGCGCGCGGCAAAGGGGACGAATGTGAGCTGGCTGCGCCTTCTGAAACAGGAACGATTTCTGATCGTCGCCGTCATCGGCTGCTTCGTCGCCTATGGTACCGAACACGAGATACTCCACGCCGGCAAGACCGCCTCGATCATCGCCGCAGCGGTGCTGATCGGCGTCATCATTCTCGCCTCCACCCGCGTCGCTCACCATGCGGAAGTGCTCGCCCACAAGGTCGGCGATCCCTATGGCACGATGATCCTGACGCTGTCGGCCGTTGCGGTCGAGGTGCTGATCCTGGCGATCATGATGAGCAACAGCAATTCGCCGACTTTGGTGCGCGATACGATCTATTCGGCCGTCATGCTCGATATCAACGGCATCCTGGGTCTCGCCGCCCTGCTCGGTGGCCTGCGCCATGGCGAGCAACCGTATAACGACGATTCCAGCCGCACCTATAGCGTGATGATCCTGACCGCCATGGGCATTTCGATGATCGTGCCGGAATTCATTCCCATGGACCGCTGGCACTATTATTCTGCCTTCACGATCTGCGCGATGATCGCGCTTTATGCCGTATTCCTGAAGATGCAGGTCGGGCCGCACAGCTATTTCTTCAGCTACAGCTATCCGCGCGTTGCCCGGCCGGCGACCGGCACTCCCGCTCCACATGATGAGGCGGAAGAGGAGCCGGCAGCGATCTCGATCGGCGTCATCCTGTTCGGCGTTCTGGTCATCGGCTTCCTCGCCGAATTCATGTCGGCCTTCATGGATACCGGCCTTGAGGGTGCTGGCGCCCCACCTGCCCTGATGGCCGTCGTGGTCGCGACGATTTCGGCGGCACCGGAAATCCTGACGGCCCTTCGCGCAGCGCTTAAAAACCGCATGCAGTCGGTCGTCAACATCGCCATGGGCGCATCACTTTCGACCGTCATCCTGACCGTGCCGGTGATGGAATCCATCGCGCTTTACTCCGGCCAACCCTTCGTCATGGCCATGACGCCGGTGCAGACGGTGATGGTCGCAATCACGCTCATCGTTGCCGCAATCAATCTCAATGACGGCCAGACGAATGCAATCGAAGGCATGACCCATTTCGTGCTTTTCGCCACTTTCGTTATGCTGACGCTGCTTGGACTTTAGGAAAAACAATTTCAGTTCAATAGTTTGCGGCCACATCCGGAATCGGATTGAAAGGCGATTGAATCAGTTTCTGAAATGTGCATTTTGGGCCACCGAAACCGCCTGCTGTATACATGGCCGAGTCCCAAGCGGCCGCATTGAAAATCGGAGGAATTCTATGTCCACACCCCCATACAGAGCCGACCACGTCGGTTCGCTTCTGCGTCCTGCGGCCGTCAAGGACGCCCGCAAGAAGTTCTACGATGACAAGACCATCTCCGCCGAAGAGCTGAAGGCCGTCGAAGACGAGGGCATTCGCGAGCTCGTCAAGCTGCAGGAAAGCGTCGGCCTGAAGGTCGTCACCGACGGCGAAGCGCGCCGCCACTTCTGGCACTACGATTTCATGGGCATGCTCGACGGCCTGGAATTCGTCACCCGCGAAGCCCACAAGGGTGTCACCTTCCATGGTGTCAAGCTGCCGCCGACCTTCCCGACCATTAACGGCAAGCTCGATTTCCCGGATGATCACCCGCATCTGGAACACTTCAAGTTCCTCGCCGCCAACACCAAGGTCACCCCGAAGATCTCGATCCCCGGCCCGAGCGTCGCGCATTATCGCACGGCCCGCGCCGACGTGACCTATCCGGAATACCAGGACCCGGAAGCGCTGTTCGCAGCGCTGGCCCGCACCTATGCCAAGGCTGTCCAGAAATTCTACGAAGCCGGCTGCCGCTACCTGCAGATGGACGACATCTATTTCGCCTATCTCGGCGACGAGAAGCAGCGCGCCATGAAGCGCGAAGAAGGCTACGATCCGGACTGGCTGATCAACAAGTATGCCGAGACCATGCATGAGGCGATCAAGGATCGTCCGAAGGACATGCTGATCGGCATGCATATGTGCCGCGGCAATTTCCGCTCCACCTGGGCCGCCGAAGGCGGCTATGACGCTGCGGCCGACGCGATCTTCAACAAGACCGGCGTCGACATGTTCTTCATGGAATACGACACCGAGCGTTCGGGTGGCCTGCAGCCGCTCTCACTGCTCCAGAAGGGCTCCAAGCAGCGCGTCTATCCGGGCTTCATCACCACCAAGACCGGTGAATTGGAAAGCCTCGACGACCTGCGCCGTCATTTCGACGAAGCCTCGAAGTTCGTCGATATCGACCAGCTCGGCATTGCGCCGCAATGCGGTTTCGCCTCGACCGAAGAAGGCAACTCGATCACCGAGGACGACCAGAAGCGCAAGCTCGAACTCGTCGTCAAGACCGCCGAAGCCATCTGGGGCACGGCCTGATTGATCATTCGGCCGCAGGCAATTGATTTTACCTGCGGCCGACCTCTTGAGTTTTTACTAATGTGCCCGACGTTGTCCTGAGAGATAAACTCAAGGGAGACCGCAAGATGGGTATTTTCGACAAGATCAAGCACGCGATTTGGGGCGAGGCGAAAGCCGCCGAACCGGCCGCACAGCCCGCAGCATCCCCTGCTCCAACGGCATCTGCGCCGGCAGCTGCAAGCCCTGCACCCAGTTCGACAGCTTCATCAACACCCGCTGCGGCACCGGCCGCGAGCTCGGTGGACGTTGCGCCAATCCTCGACGCTGCAGTGAAGAAAAGCGGAGAGAAACTCGATTGGCGTAAATCGATCGTCGATTTGATGAAGGCTCTCGGCCTGGATTCCAGCCTTGCAGCCCGCAAGGAACTGGCCTCGGAACTCAACTATACCGGTGACACCAACGATTCCGCCACGATGAACGTCTGGCTCCATAAGGCTCTGATGAAAAAACTTTCCGAAAACGGCGGCAAGGTGCCGGCCGATCTTCTCGATTGAGCCTTTCCATTCTTGATATTGGAAGCCCGCCTGACCGGCGGGCTTTTTCATGAGCATTTGCCAATAAAATAATATTGAAGACCGCGTGTTCGGCAATAGCCGATGAACGCCCTAGATGAACTTCATCCGCCGACGCCCGTTCGCCGCGTGCAGCAGGACAGTCGCGCCAGGCTCAAGCCTTATCGAAGGGAGTTCACGATGAAACACCTCACCCTCCTCCAGACCGGCTCGGTCATCGCCGCTATGTTGATCGCGTTACCGGCCTATGCTCAGACCGCCGGCAAACCAGCGGAAACCAAGCGCGCCAACGCCCCCACCCAGAAACCGGCATTCACTGGCCAGACAAGGGCGCCTCAGCCCGCCGAACTGGTGGATATCAAGACGGAAGTGGTCGCCGACGACCTGCCGCATCTCTGGGCCATGGAATTCCTGCCCGACGGCCGCATGCTTGTAACCGCAAAGCAAGGCGCCATGCATATCGTTTCCAAGGAAGGCGAAGCGGGGCCTAGGATCGAAGGCGTGCCGAAAGTGCTGGCCAGCGGCCAGGGCGGCCTGCTGGACGTAGCGCTGGCACCGGATTTCGCCACATCGGGCCTGATCTTCTTCTCATTCTCCGAAGAGCGTGAGGGTGGCAACGGCACGTCGGTCGCTTTGGCAAAGCTCGTTCCCGATCAGCAGGGCGGCGGCAAGCTGGAAAACGTCAAGGTCATTTTCCAGCAGATGCCGAGCTATGACGGCAACAAGCATTTCGGCTCCCGCCTTGTCTTCGGGCCGAACAAGGAACTCTACGTGACCGTCGGCGAACGCTCCGATGCTGAACCGCGGGTCCAGGCACAGGATCTGAATAGCGGCCTCGGCAAGGTCTTCCGCATAGACATGAACGGCAAGGCGCTTCCCGACAATCCATTCGTCAATCGCCAGGATGCAAGACCGGAAATCTGGTCGCTCGGTCACCGCAATCTCCAGTCCGCCACACTGGACGGACAGGGTCGCCTCTGGACCGTCGAACACGGCCCGCGCGGCGGCGACGAGCTAAACCGCCCACAGGCCGGCAAGAATTATGGCTGGCCGGAAGTCACCTACGGTATCGAATATAGCGGCGCGAAGGTGGGCCAGGGCATTACCCAGCGGGCCGAAACCGAACAGCCCGTCTATTATTGGGACCCGGTCATCGCGCCCTCCGGCATGGCCTATTACGACCACGACGCCATTCCGGAATGGAAGGGCGCTTTCCTGATCGGCGGCTTGGTCAGCCAGGGCATCGTGGTGGTCCACATGGATGGCGACGAGGTGCGCCATGAGGAACGCGTCGATCTCGATGAACGTATCCGCGATGTGAAGGTCGGCCCGGACGGCGCGGTCTATGCAGTAACGGAACAGCGCGGCGGCGGGGACTCGACGATCGTGCGGCTGACGAAGAGCTGAGGGCTATAGCCTGAACGCGAGCGGATGATTGATCAAAGCGCGGTCAATCGTCACCAGTTGCAACCCTTCGACTTGGCATTGCGCCAGCAGCAGCCGGTCGAAGGGATCGTGCGTTTTTGGCTGTGGGTCAGGGAAGCGGCCGGAGCAAAAAATCTTCCGGCAACGGATCATCGAAATCGTCGGCGATAAAGCCTTTCGTGCGCACGATCCCCTTGGAGCGAAGATAAGCTTCCCCAGCTTCCCAATCGACACCGCCCTTCTTGTGCGGCACCAGATTGAACACCGGCTTGCCATCCCGCGTCACGACAACCGTCTCCCCCTGCTCCACGTCATGGGCAAGCTCATCGAAACGGTCCTGAACTTCGCGGATGGATACGGTCTTCATGCAGAAAATGTAGCTACACGGCTGTTATTCGTCAACGCGCGGCCCAAAACGAAAAAGCCCGCCGTCACCGGCGGGCTTTTCCGAAATCACAAAGCCGCAAGCTTACTTGAAAGCGTTGCAGAAGCGCTGGATGCGCTTGCAGGCTTCTTCAAGCTGCTCTTCCGAAGCGGCATAGGAAATGCGGAAGTTCGGGCCGAGGCCGAAGGCGGAGCCGTGGACGACGGCCACGCCTTCCGTTTCCAGAAGCTCGGTAACGAAATCCTCGTCTGTCTCGATGACCTTGCCCGACGGCGCGGTCTTGCCGATCAGGCCGGCGCAGGACGGGTAGACGTAGAAGGCGCCTTCCGGGGACGGGCAAACGATGCCCTTCGCCTGGTTCAGCATCGACACTACGAGGTCGCGGCGACCTTCGAAGATCTTCTTGTTGGCCGGGATGAAGTCCTGCGGGCCGTTCAGCGCCTCGACGGCGGCCCACTGGGCAACCGTGCAGGCGCCCGAAGTCTGCTGGCCCTGGATCATGTCCATCGCCTTGATCAGCTCGACCGGGCCGGCAGCATAACCGATACGCCAGCCGGTCATCGCATAGGCCTTGGAAACGCCGTTCATCGTCAACGTGCGGTTATAGAGCTTCGGCTCGATCTCCGCCGGCGAGACGAACTTGAAGTCGCCATAGGTCAGGTGCTCGTACATGTCGTCGGTCAGCACCCAGACATGTTCGTGCTTCAGGAGCACATCGGTGAGCGCCTTCAGTTCTTCATGGGTATAGGCAGCGCCCGTCGGGTTGGACGGCGAGTTGAACAGGAACCACTTGGTCTTCGGCGTGATCGCCGCTTCGAGATCGGCGGCAGTGACCTTGAAGTTATTCGCCTGCTTGGCTTCGATGAAGACCGGGGTACCGCTGCAGATCGACACCATTTCCGGGTAGGAAACCCAGTAAGGCGCAGTGATGATGACTTCATCGCCCGGGTTCAAGGTCGCCATGAAGGCGTTGAACAGGATCTGCTTGCCGCCGGTGCCGACGATCGTCTGGGCAGCCGTATATTCGAGATTGTTCTCGCGCTTGAACTTCTTGACGATCGCTTCGCGCAGCTGCGGAATGCCCGAAACCGGCGGATACTTCGTTTCGCCGCGATTGATTGCGTCGATGGCGGCTTTCTTGATGTTGTCCGGCGTGTCGAAATCCGGCTCGCCTGCGCCGAGACCGATCACGTCACGGCCCTTTGCTTTGAGCTCGCGGGCTTTCTGGGAAACGGCGATGGTGGCGGAGGGCTTTACGCGGGAAAGAGCGTCGGCAAGAAAGGCCATAATCTTCGTCCTGAAGGGCTGTTGAACAAGCGGAATGCGAAGGCGGCGTACGCAGACAAACCGCCCGTAGCTCTATGTCGAAACAATGACAACGTTTCAAGCGCAAAGCTTGAATATGAGCCATCAATGACACTGATTAAAAGCTTCGAAAGCTTCTTTACAGCAGCGTAACCCTTGCCTGCTACAACCATGAGGAAACTAACAACGGACGAGCACGGGCATGACGCCGAGAAGCATCTTCGCCAATCTGGTTCGCAACGACAACGGGGCCTTCTCCGCGGTTTACGGTCCGTTTTCCCTGCAATCGGCCCTGCAGCCGATCTTTCGAAACAAGCTCGAAACCGGATTGCAGATCGAAGCGCTCGAGGGCCTTGTGCGCGTTTCGCGCGACGGAGAGGCCATTGCGCCCGGCGATTTCTTCCGCCTGGTGGCACCGGCCGATATCGCAGACATCGATAGCCTGCTGCGCACGCTGCATATCCTGAACACCGGCAGGCTCAACCGCACGCATGCCCGCATCTTCGTCAAGTTCCATCCCGGCCTATTCCGCACGCCGCAGGAAATGCGCCAGGAAGTCGAGCGCATCAAGCTGACCGGCCATGAAGCGGGCATGGGTCCGGACCGGATCGTTTGCGAAATCTCCGAAAAATCCGGCGCTTCGGACGATATCGTCGTGGCCTTCACCGAACATATGCGGGCAATCGGTTTCCGCATTGCTATCGACGATTACGGCGCAGGCGACGCAGATCTTGCGCGCCTGAAGCGTATCAAGCCGGATTATGTGAAATTCGACGCCTCCTGGATCCGCGACTTCCTCGATAATTCCGCCGGCCACGCCCTGTTGCGGGTGCTCATCGGACAGATGGTGGATGACGGTATCGAGCCGATCTTCGAGGGCCTTGAAGAAGTCTGGCAGCTGGACCTGTGCGAGGAAGTCGGCGTTCCCCTGATGCAGGGTTATGCCCTCGCCCACCCCGAGCTTGCACCCACCACCTTCAACGAGGTTTTCCCGGAAAGCTTCTCGACTGCTCGCGCCCATCAGTTCGCTGCCAATTTCACCACCGATACAAGCCGGGCCAGCGCTGCCGCACCCGTTAAATCGAACTTCGGCAAAGCGACCCGCACCTTTGGTCGCCGGCAAGCCTGACGACAGGCTTCAGCGACAGAATAGGTCGTTGAAGCTTAAGCCCGTATACAAGGTAAATAATTTATTTAATCGTCGCCTGCATCAAAACGGCACAGAAAAACCCTAAAAAAGCATTAGCGGCATCGAAAATCTGCATCTTGGCGATATCTAACCGCCCACAAAGCCTGCATTTTCAGGCATTTTAGCCACTCGCCATATGCGGGAACCGGCCGGATTCAAAAAACTTTTTCTTGCCAATTTCCGATAAACACAGCACTCTGTGCAAGTTCGGGCAATTTACGAGCACGGGAAGACCTATAATGATGCGCTCCGAAGGCGCTAACACTTCGGGCGATAGGTTGGGGGCGGAGATTTCAAAGCTATTCCTTCCAGTTATCGCGGTAAAGACAGGGACCCTTTCTTAAAGATGCCTGCCGCCGCCCTTCGGGGCTATACTATGATGCTGTCCGCCGCTGAACACGGACAGAGAGAAAAGGACCTGCTGCATGGCCGAGACTGGCACTGTAAAATTCTTCAATACCGACAAAGGCTTCGGCTTTATCAAGCCTGATAATGGTGGCGCCGATATCTTTGTTCATATCTCTGCCGTTCAGGCTTCTGGCCTGTCCGGACTTTCAGAAAATCAGAAGGTAAGCTTCGACACGGAGCCGGATCGTCGCGGCAAGGGCCCCAAGGCCGTTAATCTGCAGATCGCCGGTTAAGCCGTAAAAGGCTTTCCATCGAGTTGAGGCCCGGCAGACATGCCGGGTTTTTTTTGCGCGTAATTTCGGCCGGCAAACGCGGGCGAAAAACCTTCAAAGCCCGAGAAGATACGGATTGCTGCGGCGCTCGTCGCCGATGCGGCTACCCGGCCCATGGCCGCAGATGAAACCCACTTCGTCGCCGAGCGGCAGGACCTTGTCGCGGATCGATGCCAGCAGGGTTTCGTGATCGCCGCCAGGCAGATCGGTACGGCCGATCGAGCCGTTGAACAACACGTCGCCGAGATGGGCGAAGTTCTGGGCGCGATTATAGTAGATGACGTGGCCCGGCGCATGGCCAGGGCAATGGAAGATTTCGAAGACATGGTCGCCGAACGAAACCGTGTCGCCTTCGTTCAGCCAGCGATCCGGCACGACGTTGCGCACCGCCATCGTCACACCGAACTTTTCAGCTTGAGTTTCCAGCTGCTCAAGGAGTAGCAGGTCTGCCTCATGCGGGCCGATGACCTTGATGCCGAGCGCCTCGCGTAACTCGTCTGCGCCCCCGGCATGATCGATATGGCCGTGCGTCAGCCATATCTCCGTGAGCGTGATGCCGTTTTCCCGGATGACATCCAGGATCGCCGGCACATCGCCACCGGGATCGATGACGATACCGGTCTTGGTCTCATCGTCGAACAGGATCGTGCAGTTTTGCTGGAATGGCGTGACCGGGATGATTCCGGCCTGTAACTTACCCATGATGCCTCGGCTTGGACGGTGGACGCATTAAAAAGACAAGCCGGGTATAACGAGAAACGAAGGGTATTTCAGCCTGTAAATTCAGTTTGCCGCAGCGACGGTCATGTAACTTGCTTCTGCGGAAACCGGCGGAGCGAGCGAAACGGTTGCAATCAGGAAAGCGGCAACGACGATCTTCAGCGTGAAGACGGTGAGCAGTACGCCCTTCAACGGATTGGCCGGTTGCGCGGCTTCCAAGGTGATCGGCGGGATGGCATCAAAGGTCTGGGCAGTCATTGGATTTCTCCGGTCTGTTTGGTCTCAACAATGGCCGCGGACGGCAAAAGTTCCGCTGTAATCAAGCAATCGTCGCTTTCGGCAGCCTGGAGAATCCATACCTTCATCTGGCACCACCAAAGCGTGCATCTCAAGCAATCTTCCTGGTTCCTTAGCGCTTCCGACATGGCGACGACTGCATGTTTGACGAAGGACGCCAGCAGAACCTTGGGTTTCACCTGCGTGTTTTTCCGCAGGATAACAGCGGCGAAGAAATGCTGTTGATTGTCCGATCCTTTCGCGCTTTATGGCGGGCGGTAGTTTAGACTTCACAGATCAGCGAAAAGAGCTCCGCCCGTCACCGGCCAGGAGCCATGACGGGAAAGGAAACGCGAGTGGCGCGTGCATCGACGGAGAAAGCCGTCAAGAAGACCCTGCCGCCGATGCCGGCGGTCGATGAAGCCCGGATCGATTTCGAGACCATCGAACTCTTCTTCTTCGCCTATCGCGATTTCATATCGGACCCGGATGCGATCCTTGCCAAGATCGGCATGGGCCGCGCCCACCACCGCGTCGTCTATTTTGTCAGCCGCCAGCCGGGCATGATGGTTGCCGATCTGCTCGATACGCTGCAGATCACCAAGCAGAGCCTGGCGCGGGTTCTCAAGCAACTGATCGAATCCGGTTATATCCGCCAGATGGCCGGTGCCAAGGATCGCCGCGAGCGCCGTCTCTATCCAACGCTTGCCGGCCGCGAACTGGCGCTTGCCCTTTCGGAGCCGCAATCGCGCCGTATCGCTCAGGCGATGGAGGGCATGACGCCGGAGACAAGTGCCGCGGTAAAGGATTTCCTGCGCCGCATGCGTGGCCGCGACGAAAATCTCGAGCCGGTTGATCTCGACTGAAATCGATATCGACCTGGACTGATCAAGGTTCGGCCCCGAACCGGTTTGGAGTGGAATGATGACGAAGACGCCCCCGTCCGACGATGCGCCGCATCTCCTCGTGGTCGATGACGATACCCGCATTCGCGACCTTCTGAACCGCTTCCTGATGGAACAGGGGTTTCGCGTCACAGTGGCCGGCGATGCGGCAGAAGCACGCCGCAAGCTCGAAGGCCTGCATTTCGACCTTCTCATTCTCGACGTGATGATGCCGGGCGAATCCGGCCTGTCGCTCACCCAGTCTCTCTATCAGAAGAAGACGGTGCCAATCATTCTGCTGACCGCCCGCGCCGAGGCGGATTCGCGGATTGCCGGGCTGGAAGCAGGCGCCGACGACTATCTTTCCAAACCATTCGATCCGCGCGAACTGGTGCTGCGCATCAACAACATCCTGCGCCGCAACTCGTCGCCGGATACGCCGAAGATCGAGCAGATCATGTTCGGTCCCTTCACCTTCTCGATCCCCCGCAAGGAGTTGCGCAAGGCGGCCGAGACGATCCGCCTGACAGACCGCGAGCAGGAAATCATGCTGCTTTTCGCGTTGCGCGCCGGCGACACCATCCCCCGCCACGAACTGATCGGCGACGATGCGGAAGTCGGCGAACGTACGATCGACGTGCAGATCAACCGTTTGCGGCGTAAGATCGAGGAAGACCCAGCCAACCCCGTCTATCTGCAGACGGTGCGCGGCATTGGTTACCGGCTTAGTATCGACTAGCGCGGCCGGGCGCACGGGAAGGCAGCATGGCACTGTTCGACGGCTTCAAACGCGACATCAAACGTGACATGGACCGGCTGACCCTGCCGGGATGGCGGCCGTTCACCCGCTGGCTGCGCCGCCGCCTGCCGACCGGGCTTTACACGCGCTCGCTGCTGATCGTCATCGTGCCGATGCTGCTTTTGCAGACCGTCGTTGCCGGCCTCTTCATGGAACGGCACTGGCGCATGGTGACGGAACGACTGTCGGAGGCGACCGTCAAGGATATTGCCGGCATCATCCAGACGATCCAGGCCTATCCGCAAGACGCCAACTACGAAAAGATCACCAGGATCGCCGACGACGCTCTCAATCTGACGATTGCGGTGGAAGAGAATGCGCAGCTGCCACCTCCGCGCCCACGGCCGTTCTTCTCCATTCTTGACGGCATCCTGGCCGATCAGATCACTCAACAGATCCAGATGCCCTTCTGGATCGACACGGTCGGCAATAGCCGGCTGGTGGAAATCCGCATCAAGTTCGATACGCGCGTGCTCACCGTTTTCGTGCGCCGTGGCTCCACCTATGCGTCCAACACCCATATCTTCCTGATCTGGATGGTGGGCACCGCGCTTGTTCTGGTGCTGATATCCGTACTTTTCCTGCGCGGTCAGATACGCCCGATCCTGACGCTTGCCGATGCGGCGGAAAGCTTCGGCAAGGGGCAGCGCCTGGAAGGTTTTTCACCACGTGGCGCCGACGAGATCCGCAGGGCCGGCCTCGCCTTCATCCTGATGCGCGAACGCATCGAACGGCAGCTCGAACAGCGCACCGCCATGCTCGCCGGCGTCAGTCACGACCTGCGCACCATCCTGACCCGCTTCAAGCTGCAGCTGGCGCTCGCCGGTGACAAGCCCGAACTGCATGGCATGGGCCAGGATGTGGACGACATGCAGTCCATGCTGGAAGGCTACCTCGCCTTCGCCAAGGGTGACGCCGAAGAGGATCTCGGCACCCTTCACCTCAGCGAGCTTTTGCCGAAACTCCAGTCGGGCTTCGCCGTCCACGGTAAGGAGATGACCTATACGATCGACGGCGAGGACGAGATCGCAGTGCGGCCGAATGCCTTCACGCGTCTGGTCGCCAATCTCGTCGCCAATGCCGAGCGCTACGCCAAGACCCTGCATGTCGATGCCCGCCACAGCGCCAGATGGCTGACGCTGACGCTCGACGACGACGGTCCCGGCATTCCACCGGAAGCCCGCGAGGACGTCTTCAAGCCGTTTTTCCGGCTGGATGAAGCGCGCAACCTGAATGCCTCCGGCACCGGCCTCGGCCTCGCTATTGCCCGCGATATCGCCCGCGGCCATGGCGGCAACGTTACCCTCGGCGAAAGCCCGAAAGGCGGCCTGCGCGCCATCATCCGCATTCCCGCCTGATCCGAACCGGAAACCCGCATGTCGATCGATATCTCCCGCATGACCTGGCTCAATCCACCCCTTGATCTGCGCGAGGAAGGCGGTCGCCTCATCGCGCGTTCGGGCAGAGAGACGGACTTCTGGCAGGGTACTTATTACGGCTTCCATCGCGACAGCGGCCATTTTCTCCACCAGCAGCGGCAAGGCGATTTCACCATGGAGGCCTCTTTTGTCGGCTGCTACGAAGCGCTTTACGATCAGGCCGGCCTGATGATCCGCCATGACGATAAGCACTGGATGAAATGCGGCATCGAATTTACCGACGACGCCCGTCATTTCAGCGTGGTGGTGACCAATGGCAACTCCGACTGGTCGGCCTTCCGCCTCGCCGACGACTTCGAGGAGATGTTCGTCCGCGTCACCCGTATGGGCGATGCGCTGTTCATCCAGTACCGCACCGACACCCAACCTGACTGGCGTATGGCCCGCCTTGCCTATTTCCCGCCAGACCTCGTTGAGCTTTCCGTCGGCATGACCTTCT
Source organism: Neorhizobium populisoli (assembly GCF_019430945.1). GTDB lineage: Bacteria > Pseudomonadota > Alphaproteobacteria > Rhizobiales > Rhizobiaceae > Neorhizobium > Neorhizobium populisoli. Next base: position 408,974 of record NZ_JAHYCB010000005.1, read on the forward strand.
GCTCGCCGCAACGGGAAGGTTTTGAAGTCGAATTCCGCTCCTTCCATGTCGGCGACGTCACGAACCGCGACATCCACTGATTGACAGAGCTGCTTTACAAACCGCAGTCGCGGCGCAATAGATGTATTGTCATCTATTGAGATATCATCGAATTGCCATCTCCTGCCGATCCGGACCCTCGCGCCAATTTTGGCCGCCTCGTCGCCCATGCTGCCCGCCAATGGCGCCGTGCCGTGGATATCCGTCTGCGCCCCTTCGGACTGACCGAGGCGACCTGGCTTCCTCTCGTCCATGTCTCGCGCGCTGAAAAGCCTATGCGCCAGAAGGATCTAGCCGCCCTGCTTTCGCTCGACAATTCCTCCGTGGTGCGCCTGCTCGATGCGCTGCAGGCGGCAGGTTTTATCGAACGCCGCGAGGAGCCGTCCGACCGCCGTGTCAAGACGATCCATCTGACGCCGGCCGCCCGCTCGGTCCTCGATCAGGTTGAAGCGGTTTCGCTGGCGGTGCGGAGCGAGACGCTGGCCGGTATATCCGACAGCGATCTCGAAACTGCCTCCCATGTGCTGAAGCAGGTCTGCGACGTTCTCGCCGCAACAGGAACCGACGGCGATGAGTGAGATGAGCACACCGCCTCGTATCGATGAAGCCAGTGCCCGGCCGGCGTCGCCGCCGCTCTGGCTGCTGGCGCTGATCACCTTCAGCGGTACCCTCGCCATGCATATCTTCGTGCCGGTTTTGCCGCTCGCGGCAACGTCGCTTGGCGCAACGCCTGGCGAAATGCAGCTGACGATCAGCTTCTACATTTTCGGCCTGGCGATCGGGCAGCTCTTCTATGGTCCCCTCTCGGATCGCTACGGCCGCCGCCCGATCCTGATGATCGGGCTTGCCGTCTATACGATCGCAAGCCTTGCCGCCCTGCTCTCTCCGACGGCCGACATTCTGATCGGCGCCCGCCTTTTCCAGGCACTGGGTGGCTGCGCCGGCCTCGTCATCGGCCGCGCCGTGGTGCGCGACACGTCAGCCACCACCGAAGCGACTAGAAGGCTTGCGATGATGAACCTGATGGTCGTCGTCGGCCCCGGCCTCGCCCCGATCGCCGGCAGCGCGCTTGGCGAGTTCGCCGGCTGGCGGTCGATCTTCGTGCTTCTTTGCCTGCTCGGCGTCTGCAACACGCTTTTCACCTGGCGCCTGTTGCCGGAAACCGCACGGAAATCTGGCGACCAGAGTGCAGCGCTCATACTCAAAAACTACGGCAAGCTCCTGCGCATGCCGGCCTTCCTCGGCTTTGCGATCGGCGGCGGCTGCGCCACCACCTCGTTCTACGCCTTTGTCGGGGCGGCCCCCTTCATCTTCACCATCCAGCTGCATCGCCCGACCGAAGAGATCGGTCTCTATCTCGGCATCATCGTAATGGGTTTCTGGGTGGGAAGCCTGATCACCAGCCGGCTGGCCGGGCGTATTCCTGTCCGCAGGCTTCTGGTGCGCGCCAATATCGTCAGCCTGCTTGCTGCGATCGTGCTTTTTACGGCTGCCGTCACCGGCAATCTCAGCATCGCGCTGATCATCGTCGTGATGTTTGTGTTCACCACCGGCGCAGGCGTCGCCTCGCCCGCGGCACTGGCGGAAGCGATCAGCGTCAACCCGCTCATCGTCGGCTCGGCTTCAGGGCTTTACGGTTTCGTACAGATGGCGATCGGCGCGGTCTGCACCGCGCTTGCCGGCTTCGGCAGCGACCATGCGCTGGTTTCCGCTACCGTGATCATGCTGGCTTGTGTCTTGAGCCAGCTCTGCTTCTTCATTGCCAATCGCGCAGCGAAACTGGCAGCCTGAATTACATCAGCTTCTTGCCGTTCGGCACCGGCTGCTCGACGGCTGCCAGCACGATGGCGCCATTGGCGTCCTCGAAACCGAGCGTCAGCACTTCCGAGCGGACCGGACCAATCTGCCGCGGCGGAAAGTTGACGACGGCCATAACCTGGCGTCCGAGCAACGTTTCCGGCGTATAATGCACGGTGATCTGCGCAGAGGATTTCTTGATGCCGATCTCCGGCCCGAAATCGATCTTCAGCTTGAAGGCCGGCTTGCGCGCTTCCGGAAAAGGCTCGGCCTCGACAATGGTACCGACTCGGATATCGACCTTTTCGAAATCGCCATAAGTGATCTGCTGGGAAGAGCCGCTCATCTTGTCATCAGCCATGACAGGTCAGCTACCGAGCTCTTCGGCACGCTTGCGTGCAGCAGCAATCGCCTTGTCGAACAGCGGCTGCATGCCGTCATCCGCCATCAGCACCGAGAGTGCCGCGGCCGTGGTGCCGTTCGGCGAGGTAACGTTCTGGCGAAGCTTCGCTGCTTCATCGGAAGATTGGTGCAGCAGTTCGCCGGCACCGGAAACGGTCTCGCGGGCAAGCCGCATGGCAAGATCGGCCGGCAGGCCGGCCTTGCGGCCTGATTCCGCCATGCATTCGACGAGATAAAACACATAGGCCGGACCGCTGCCGGAAACGGCGGTCACGGCATCGATATCCGCCTCGCCCTCGACCCATTCAACCGGTCCGCTGACCTTCAGCAGCGACTCTACGGCTTCGCGCTGCGCTTCGGTCACCTTCGGATTGGCATAGGCGCCGGTGACGCCGCGGCCGATCATCGCCGGCGTATTCGGCATGGCGCGCACCATCGCGCCGTCACCGAGTTGGCTCTGGAGATAGGCAAGCGTCTTGCCGGCAGCAACCGAAACGACAACGGTCTCCGGTCCAACGACCGACTTCAGCGGCGGCAGGACGGTATCCATATATTGCGGCTTGACGGCGAGGAACAGAATGTCGGCCTTGAGCCCTTCGGGCCGCTCGACGAAATGCTTGGCACCCGCATCGGCAATCATCTTCTGCATCACAGCCGAGGGCGACGGATCGATGACCGTTACGGATGCGCCGGGCACGCCCTTCTTCAGCCAGCCGGAAAGCATGGCGCCGCCCATATTTCCGGCGCCGATCAGCACGATCGAACCCAACTGCGCCAGAGCCATCAGCATTCGCCCACGGTTTCGAACAGCACGGCATCCATGGCGGCTTTGGCTTCCATGCCCGACCAGACGACGAACTGGAATGCCTGATAATAGGATTCGCAGGCTTCGAGCGCGCTGGAAAGCAGCACTTCGACCTGCTGGTTGGTCGGCTCGGCACCGCCGGCAAGCAGCAGCGACTGACGGAAGATCACCACGTCTTCCTGACGCCACAGGTCGAAATGCCCCATCAGCACCTGTCCGTTCACATAGGACAGAAGGCGGATTACCTCATTGACCCGGATATCCGGAATCTTGATGTCGAACGCGCAGGCCAAATGCAGCGCCTCGAACTCCTCCATCCAGGAGAAGGAAACATGGTAGTCCGCCCAGCGGCCTTCCACGGTCATGGCGATTTCGTCCTCGCCGGACCGTTCGAACGTCCAGTCGTTCGAGGCTGCGACGAACTCGATCATATCGACCGGGTTCGACTGACGCTCGATTTCCATTTCCATAAGGCTCATGCGGCACCTTCTTGACCGGAATGAAAGCGGATTCCTGCGACTAACGCCAAAACACGCGAACAATGACCGGGAACAACATTTAGAATGATCGCCCGACGCTTCCAGAATAACGCAGTGAACCTGTCCGGAGCTTACCAAGGCGTTTCGAATCATCCTTTAAAATCAGTGTAGCTAGACGGAGTCCGGCTGCCAGCCCCCGCCGCTCGTTTTTACCGTTTGTTAAGCTCAAACTTCTTCCTAAGGGAGATCAGAACGGAGTCATAAGCGACTCTGGTTGCTGGCTTTTTTGGCAGTGTCCACAGGGATGGATTTTTTTAAGAAAGCCCTCAAAAAGGCCTCGGAAAACCGGACGGGAAAACTGTATTTTTGGGCTTGAACAGGCCGGAATCGGCCGGGAATCGCATTTTCGGCTGCGAATCTCCGCGGCATCAGCGGTTCATTTCCGGCGGCACTTGCGCAGGCCGAAACGAGAACGGGCCGCCTGCGGTTCGGCAGGCGGCCCGTTAAAAATCGGATCGGAATTTGGCGTCTATTTCGCTGCGAGCTTCGCCTCGAGCGCTTCGATGCGTGCCTTCAAGGCCTCGTTCTCATCGCGGGCACGCGCTGCCATTTCGCGCACGGCCTCGAATTCCTCGCGCTTGACGATATCCATGCCGTTCAGGAAACGCTCTGCCTGAGCATGAAAGGCAGTCTCCACTTCCTTGCGCACACCCTGCGCGGCGCCTGCGGCATCCGTCATCAGCCGTGCAAAATCGTCGAGGATGCGGCTCGTTCCGGTCGACATTGTCTTGAACTCCCGATTGCTGTTGACCGGCATCGTGGCCGGCGAATGTCTGTGAATTTGAAGTAGGGCCTCACCGGCCCTGTTGCAAGCACCAACCACCGCCCGCATTGCCGCAAGATGGCGCATCACCTGCACCGGCTCGCCTGGTGCGTGCAGATCTGGCAGGATTTTTGAGTATGAGCATGCGTTAAGACTACCCTGGATTAATGTGATCAACCACTAGATTCGCCTTGACCGGCGAAGTGCTCAACGCCATGTTCCGCGACGATACAATTAGTTAAGAGCCAGTAACTTGTACCAAGCGCTCCACATCTTCGCCCTGCTGCCCTTTCCGGATATCGATCCGGTCGCCTTTTCCATCGGTCCGCTTGCGGTTCACTGGTACGGGCTGGCCTACGTTGCCGGTATCATGCTCGGCTGGTTCTATGCCCGCCGCCTGGTCGCAAATGCGTCTTTGTGGAAAGACGGGCAGTCGCCGATCACCGCCACGCATCTCGATGATTTTCTCGTCTGGATTGCGGCCGGCATCGTGCTTGGCGGGCGCATCGGTTACGTGCTGTTCTATGATCTGGCAGCCGTTTCGCAAAATCCGTTACGGGCCTTTGAAATCTGGAATGGCGGCATGTCCTTCCATGGCGGCTTCCTCGGCGCGACGATCGCCATGATTTTCTTCGCCCGCAAGAACGGTATTCCGGTCTGGAGCATGTTCGATACGGTTGCAGCCGTCGTTCCCTTCGGTCTGCTCTTCGGCCGTATCGCCAACTTCATCAATGGCGAACTCTGGGGCCGCATCGCGGATGTGCCTTGGGCGGTGGTCTTCCAAAAGACCGGCGGGCCGTTCGCCCGCCATCCGAGCCAGCTTTACGAAGCAGGCCTCGAAGGCATCGTTCTGGTCCTCGTGCTGGCGCTGATGATCTTCCGCTTCAAGGCGCTGAAGGTGCCAGGCACCATTTCAGGCACGTTCGTCATCGGTTATGCGCTCTGCCGCATTTTCGTGGAGTTCTTCCGCGAGCCGGATGCGCAGCTCGGCTACCTGCTCGGCACCAATTGGCTGACAATGGGCATGATCCTGTCGCTGCCGATGATCGCCGCCGGCATCTGGGCAATCCTGCGTGCCCGTGCCGCTGCGACCATGAAGGCGTGATCGGAGGCAAGGCCATCGTGAACACCACGCCCACCACGCCACTCGCAGAGAAAATAAAGACCCTGATCCGGACCAACGGTCCGATTAGCGTGACTGACTATTTCGCGCTTTGCCTCGCAGATCCTGAACACGGTTATTACCGCACCCGCGAACCCTTCGGCCGGCACGGCGATTTCATCACGGCACCGGAAATCAGCCAGCTTTTCGGCGAGATGATCGGCGTCTTCATGGTGCATGCCTGGCAGCGGCACGGCTCGCCCGCGTCCGTCCGTCTCGTCGAAATCGGCCCCGGCCGCGGCACGATGATGACCGACATGCTGAGGGTCATCAAACGGATAGCTCCACCGCTCTTCGAACATATGCACGTGCATCTCGTCGAAACCAGCGAACGCCTGCGCGGCGTCCAGCGCGTGACTCTGGAAGCCTATTCGACCAAGATTTCCTGGCATGACAGTTTCGAAGACGTGCCGGAAGGTTTTACGCTGATCGCGGCGAACGAACTTTTCGACGCCATCCCGATCCGCCAGTTCGTGCGCACCGCAACGGGCTTTCGCGAACGTCTCGTCGGCCTCGATGCCAATGACGACCTGACATATGCCGCCGGCATCGCGACGCTTGATCCCGCCCTCCTGCCCGCGCCGCTTGCCACCATCCCGGAAGGCACGATCTTCGAGCTGGCGCCGGCCCGCCAGGCGGTGATGCAGACGCTCTGCGAACGCCTCAGGACCTTCGGCGGCACAGCCGTCATCATCGACTATGGTCACATGGTCACCGGCTTCGGCGACACACTGCAGGCCGTCCGCAACCATGATTTCGATCCGCCGCTCGCCCATCCCGGCGACGCGGATTTGACGAGCCATGTGGATTTCGAGGACCTTGCCAAGGTCGCGGTCTCCATGGGTGTCCACCTGAATGGTGGCCTACACCAGGGCGACTTCCTCTTCGGCCTCGGCCTCGCTGAACGTTCCAACGCGCTCTCCAAAGACAAGGACCATGCGGAGCAACGGCTGATTTCCGCGGCTGTCGACCGGCTTGCCGGGGAAGGCGCGGGCAAGATGGGCGAACTGTTCAAGGTGATCGCGGTATCGAGCCCGGCATTAAATCTGATGCCGTTCAGGTCGGTGGATTGATTTAAGTTCCGAACGGCCGCGGTCCGGTCCATCCCAAGATGCCCACTGATGGTGGATCGATCGTTGTGATTGTCCAATGCTCCGGATCACGTAAGGCGATAAGTCGAAAACTAGTTTGAAGTTTGCCGCTCTCCTGCCACCAGGTCATCAGGTGGTCCGGCGAATCCATTCCCCACGCCCAGTATCTAAATGGCAGATGCTTCGAATTGAGCTCAGCCAGCTTCTGAAAAAGATCTTCGTTTTCCCAAGGTCTATCAGACGCCGAATACGACACTTCTCTAGCTTGGATTTTAGATTGCCTACCTTGCCCTTCGATAACGATCAGATCGTAGGATGTACGAGCGACATGGAGGGGCGGCGCCTCCCCGGGCGAACAAAAGTACATCTCGAATGGTCTTTTCCGCCCCGGGAACAGCACGTGTCAGGCCTCGCCGATTTTTGCGCCAGTCTCTATCTCACAAGTTTCGAAGTCACTCAATGGATTGACATCCGCCCTTCCCTTGCGCCACTCTCGCCCTAGATCGAAGCAGCGGAAATCTTTCTGACGCCTGCATAAAACCCATTCAAATCAACAGGATAAAACGCCGATGCAGGAACGACCGCAAGAGCGCCCGTTGCCGACGCCGATCGAAAGCTCTCTGCTGAAGCAGGCCGCCGGCAGCCGTATCCGGCACGGTTTCTTCACTCGGCAGGGCGGTGTTTCCGAGGGTCTTTATGCGGGTCTCAATGTCGGCATCGGCTCGGATGACGACCGCGACAACGTCATGGAAAACCGCGCCCGGGTCGCCGGCTGGTTCGGGGTGCCGGCCGAGAAGCTCGCGACAGTGCATCAGGTCCATTCGCCGGACGTGTTTGTGGTAGATACCACCTATGCCGGCGAGCGGCCTCAGGTTGATGCCATGGTCACCAGCGTGCCCGGCGTGGCTCTCGGCGTATTGTCGGCCGATTGCGGCCCGATCCTGTTTGCCGATGGTGAGGCAGGCGTCATCGGCGCCGCCCACGCCGGCTGGAAAGGCGCGCTGACCGGAGTGCTCGAAAATACGATCGAAGCGATGGTCGCGCTCGGTGCCGCCCGGGAAAACATTACAGCCGTGCTTGGCCCTTCGATCGGACCTGCAAGCTACGAGGTCGGGCCGGAATTCGTCGAGCGCTTCCTCGCCCACGATCCGTCCTACGATGCCTTCTTCACGCCTTCGGCGAAGCCCGGCCATTCGATGTTCGACCTGCCGTCGCTCACCATTCGTCGTCTTGGGGCTGCGGGGGTACGCGCCGACAATCTCGGCCTCGACACCTATCCGGATGCAGAACGTTTTTACTCCTATCGCCGTACCACGCATGCGAAGGAACCGGATTACGGCAGACAGATTTCAGCAATCGCTATTCAGCAATAGCAATTTGGGAGGATTGATATGGCGCTGCATTTCGACCGAAGCGAATATGCCGACCGGCTGGCCCGCCTGACCGAGAAGATGAAGGCGGAAAAGCTCGATGCGCTTCTGCTTTTCGCCCAGGAAAGCATGTACTGGCTGACCGGCTACGACACGTTCGGCTACTGCTTTTTCCAGACGCTGGTGGTGAAGGCGGATGGCACGATGACGCTGCTGACCCGCTCCGCCGATCTGCGCCAGGCCCGTCAGACGTCGGTTCTCGAAAACGTCATCGTCTGGGTCGATCGGGTGAACGCAGATCCGACGCTCGACCTGAAGAACCTCCTGAGCGAGATGGACCTGCTCGGCGCCAAGATCGGCATCGAATACGACACGCATGGCATGACCGGCCGCGTCGCGCGGCTGATCGACAACCAGCTCTCCACCTTCGGCCAAATCAGCGACGCTTCCTATCTGGTCAGCGGCCTGCGCCTCGTCAAAAGCCCTGCGGAAGTCGCCTATGCCAAACGTGCGGCCGAGCTTGCCGACGATGCGCTGGATGCCGCGCTGCCGCTGATCAAGGCCGGTGGCGACGAAGCGGAAATCCTGGCCGCCATGCAGGGCGCCGTCTTCCTCGGCGGCGGCGACTATCCCGCCAATGAATTCATCATCGGCTCCGGTGCCGACGCGCTGCTCTGCCGCTACAAGGCCGGCCGCCGCAAGCTTGATGCGACCGACCAACTGACGCTCGAATGGGCCGGCGCCGCCGCCCATTATCACGCAGCGATGATGCGTACGGTGATCATCGGCGAGCCATCCATGCGCCAGCGTGAGCTCTACAACGCTTGCCATGAGACAATTCTCGCAATCGAGGAAGTGCTCAAGCCCGGCCATACGTTCGGCGACGTGTTCGACACGCATGCCCGCATCTTCGATGAACGCGGCCTCGCGCGCCACCGGCTGAATGCCTGCGGATATTCGCTCGGCGCCCGCTTCTCACCGTCCTGGATGGAGCATCAGATGTTCCATGTCGGCAACCCGCAGGAGATCCTGGCCGATATGACGCTCTTCGTGCACATGATCATCATGGATTCCGATAGCGGCGCGGCCATGACGCTCGGTCATACCTACCTCACCACGGAAGGTGACCCGCTGCCGCTTTCGCGTCATGGATTGGACCTGATCCAGCGTTGAGGACAGGAAAATCAGGCAGTTGACAGGTTGTGACCGGCAAATCTAAGCTCTGCCTGAAGAAATCTACGGCAGGAGGCGGCAATGCGGCTTTTCGGAAGGTTGTTTTCCGTCGCCCTTTTTGCTGCCGTCCTCGCCTCCTGCAACACGACCGAAACACTGACGCCGCAGGCTGATGTCGGCGGCGGTCGCGGGTCGACACCCGTTACCCAGGCCGATACCGATCGGATGGCGCAATCTTCCCGGCCGGAAACCTACAATAATGCATCGGGCGGGCAGAGCCGCGCCGGCCCTCAGAGCACGCTGGAAGCGCAAGCTCAGGCGCTTCAATCCGGCAACAGCGTTTCCCCGGCCTCCTCCGGCCCGCCGCCGCAATGGAACGGCCAGGGCCAGCCTCCAGTCCAAGCCCAGCAGCCACAGCAACAGACTTTGGGCACCCAGCCGCAGAACCTTGGCGCAGCTGCTCAGCAAAGCACGTCCCTACCCGCGGCAACGTCTTCCGACAATACGATCCGCTTCCTGCCGATCATCGGCGCCCCGGTGCAGGCCGTCACACCGCTGTCCCGACAGCTCGGCGCCCAGGCCCGCGCCGCAGGCCTCACCATCCGCCCTTCGAGCGATACCACCACACAGCATATCCTGAAGGGCTACTTCTCCGCCTTTGCCGACGGGGGCAAGGTCACTATCGTCTATGTCTGGGATGTTCTTGACAGCTCCGGCGCGCGGCTGCACCGCATGCAGGGGCAGGAAAGCATTGCAGCCCGTGGGTCCGATCCCTGGGCCGCCGTGCCCGCCTCGACCATGGAGGCAATCGCCGGCAAGACAATCCAGGACTATATGAGCTGGCGCCAGTCCCGCGGCTGATGACCGAAAAGCCACGAGTCATAGTTTCTTCATAAAAAACCGTGGTCAGTCGCGAAACGCACTTGCATTCGAGGGCAGCGGCGGTAAAAGGCCGCCATCCAGCTTCAAAACAGGCGGACCGCAATGAAGGTTTTCGCAGGCAATTCGAACCGGCACCTGGCCGACGCGATCTGCAGCTATCTTAATGTTCCAGTCGGAAAAGCCAGTGTAAGGCGTTTTGCAGACCAGGAAATCTTCGTTGAAATTCAGGAAAACGTGCGCGGCGAGGATGTCTTCATCATCCAGTCGACGTCCTTCCCGACCAACGATCACCTGATGGAACTGCTGATCATGATCGATGCGTTCCGCCGCTCGTCGGCAAAGCGTATCACGGCAGTTCTCCCCTATTTCGGTTACGCCCGCCAGGACCGTAAGGCCGGTCCGCGCACGCCGATCTCGGCAAAGCTCGTCGCCAACCTGATCACCGAGGCCGGTGCCGACCGCGTACTGACGCTCGACCTGCATGCCGGCCAGATCCAGGGTTTCTTCGATATCCCGACAGACAATCTCTTCGCCGTGCCGGTCCTCGCCCGCGACGTCAAGGAACACTACGACCTGAACAACGTCATGGTCGTTTCGCCGGACGTCGGTGGCGTGGTGCGCGCTCGTGCGCTCGCCAAGCGTATCGACTGTCAGCTCGCCATCGTCGACAAGCGCCGCGAACGCGCCGGCGAGTCCGAGGTGATGAACGTCATCGGCGACGTGGACGGCAAGGATTGCCTGCTGATCGACGATATCGTCGATTCCGGCGGCACGCTCTGCAACGCGGCCGAAGCGCTTCTGAAGAACGGCGCCACCAGCGTCACCGCCTATATCACCCACGGCGTCCTGTCGGGCGGCGCGGTTGCCCGTATCGCGGCCTCCAAGCTCAAGGAACTGGTGATCACAGACTCGATCCAGCCCACCACGGCGGTCCAGTCGGCGCATAATATTCGCGTCATCACCACGGCCAATCTGCTCGGTGAAGCCATCAACCGCACGGCTATGGAATCCTCCGTTTCCAGCCTGTTCGATTGAGCTTTTTCACCAATCCGTGATCGGATATGGTCCCTCGATCACAACGAGGGGTGAGTCGTCATGTTCTCTATTTCAGGGCAGTTGAAGAAACTGTCCCTTTTGCTTTTGGTCCCGATGCTTTCGGCCTGCGTCGAAGGCGGACCGGGTCCCGGCTATGGCTCCGGCCCTGGCCCAGGTGGCTATTATCCGCCGCCGCGCCCGCAGCAGCCACAAATGTGCACTATGGAATATCGTCCGGTCTGCGCCGAACGCGGCGGTCGGTTCGAAACCTTCAGCAACGGCTGCCAGGCTGATTCCCGCGGCTTCCGCGTCGTCAGCCCGGGCGAATGCCGTGGTCCGGGCCCTGGCCCCGGCTCCTACCCACCTCCGGGCCGGCCTGATCGGCCAGACTGGAACCCGCCCGGCAGGCCGGATCGTCCCGATTGGGATCGCCCGACAAGGCCAGACCGGCCGGACTGGAATGGCCCAGGTCGCCCGTCGAGGCCGGAACCGGACCGTCCCTCGAGGCCGGATCGTCCTGACAGGCCGGACTGGAACCAGCCGGGCCGTCCTGATCGCCCGACGACCGGCGGCGGTGTCTGCACGCGCGAATATCGCCCGGTCTGCGGCGAGCGCGGTGGCCGGACCCAGACCTTCCCGAACTCGTGCGAGGCACGCAACGCCGGATACGGCGTGGTCGCCTCGGGAGAGTGCCGCCGGTAAATCGGCGAAATCATGGGATGACAGATAGAAAACGCCGGGATCGAGGTCCCGGCGTTTTGCATTCGGCTTGGCGGTTGACTAAGTAGGCCTTGTACCAAAGGAGTCCCGCATGGCCGCACGAGACCGTTATTCCCGAAAACTCGAATGCTCCCAATGCGGCAATACCGGCTTTGCCGAGGTCTCTGAGATCGACGACAAGCGCGCCGAAAACCGCGATTTCCGGATGGACGAGCTGCCACGTGGTTTCTTCACGGAATTTGCCTCGAATGATCCGCGCAAATACATGATCCGCTGCGGCGAATGCGGACATAAGTTCCGCTTCGAACAGAAGACGGCCTACGCGCCGGGTGGCGAGCCCCGCCGCTGAACAATCAGCAGCTTGGCTCCCTCAACTGACTCAATATCCGAGCACCAGTGCCGGGTCAGGCCACCTTTGCAACGACGGGAGCGGCGGCCTCTCCGTTGACGATATGCTCGATGCCCGATCGCGGGCCCGGCTTTCCGAACAGATAGCCCTGAACCTGCATGCAGCCTTCCTTGCGCAGGAAATCGATATGTTCGTTCGTCTCGACGCCTTCGGCCAGGACCGGGATATCAAGGCTCGAAGCCAGGATCAGCGTCGAACGTACGATCGCCGCCGATTGCGCATTGGCTTCCAGCCCGTCGATGAAGGTCCGGTCGATCTTGATCTTGTCGAAGGGGAAGGACATCAGCGTCGAAAGAGACGAATAGCCGGTGCCATAATCGTCCATGGCGATCTTGACGCCGAGGCTCTTCAGGTGCCGGATCGTCTGCAACGCGCGCTGATGGTCGGCGATAATGCCGGATTCGGTGATTTCCAGCTCCAGCCTGTTGGCGCTGAGACCCGTCTCGTTGAGGATATTTCGCACCTTGAGCGGCAGTTTAGGATCAGCGAGCTGCTGCGGGGCGACGTTGACGGCAATGCCGATCGGGTTCTTCCAAGTCGCAGCCTCGGCACAGGCCGACCGCAGCACCCACTCGCCGAGTTCATTGATGAAACCGGTCCGTTCGGCAATCGGAATGAATTCGCCCGGCGAGACCAGCCCACGCGTCGGGTGGTTCCAGCGCAACAGCACCTCGAAACCGATCACCTCGCTGGTGAACGTGTGGTTCTGGAGCTGATAATAAAGCTCGAAATGGCCGCTCGCCAGGCCGGAGCGCATGTCCATTGCCAGCGCATTGCGCTCACGGGCTGCCTGGTCCATGGAGCTGTCGTAAAAGCAGATGGCATTGTCGCCGTTTTGCTTGGCGCGGTACATGGCGACATCGGCCTGGGCCACGAGGTCGTCGGTCGTTTTCGCCTCACCGGGATAGATCGCGATACCGACGCTGGAGCCGACCATCAGCGTATTGCCGTTCCATTCGATCGGCTTGGAGATTTCGGAAAGCAGCCGGTTTGCCAGCACCACCGCATCGGAGCGCTTGTAATACATGTGCTTCAGCGCAACGAATTCGTCACCGCCAACGCGGGCGACGAATTCACCTTCACCGACGGTATTGCCAAGCCGGGCGCCGATCGCCCGCAGCACGGCATCACCGGCAGCATGGCCATGCACGTCGTTGATTTCCTTGAAGCGATTGAGGTCGAAAGACAGAACGGCGATGCGAGCGGTCAAATCCACCGGACGCGCCTCGATCTCGGCCAGTTCCTCGTTGAAGGCCGAACGGTTCGCAAGGCCGGTCAACGGATCGTGCAAGGAAAGATGCCTGTACTGTTCAACGGCAGCCTTGGTGGTGCGCGCATCGAGCAGATAGGTGGCAGCGGCAAGCGCAAGAAGGATCAGCATCAGCGAAAGCACGCCGAAGCCGAGCGCGATCGGCGGCACGACTTCCGTCGGCACGATGGCGCGTGGGTCGAGGACGACGTTGACCGCGCCCATCGCGGTGAAATGCGTGGTCGCAATCGCGAGTATCAGCGCCAGAACCGAACCGTATTTGCAGAAGCGCGTCAGGGGCCGCACGACGCGATTGGTCGTCAGCGCGCCGAACACGGCCGCAAAGATGAGCGAAACGATAACATAGCTGCGCTCCCACTGGATCGCGCCCTGCACCTCGTAAGCCGCCATGCCGGTATAATGCATCGCAGCAATGCCGAGGCCGACGATCGCACCACCTGCTTCAACCATCGCACTGCGGCCGCCATAAACCGCGATGCCAAGGCCCGCAGTCGCCGAGATGACCGCGATCGCAAAAGACCAGAATGTCAGCGTGGGTTCATAGCCCGCCTGCCCTCCGCCAAGATATCCCAGCATGGCCAGGAAATGCGTGGTCCAGGTCGTCGCGCCGCCGATAAAGCCTGCGAGGAAAAGCCAGATCGCCTTCTCCAGACCACTCCCGCGTCTCACTCGCGAATAGAGCCTGACCGTCAGGAACGCGCCGATGGCACAGATGAATACCGCGCAGGCGATATAGCGAGGATCGTGCTCAACAAAAATGCAGGAGACAATGCGAAACATGAATCTCTGTTACTTTTCCAACAGGTTAGTTGAGAAGTTTTAGCAGAGAAACATGTTCGAATGGTTCGTGTGGATGGTAAACGGAAGCCTGATATTCACGCTCCCATTTTCCAGCTTCCGCCTATTTCAAGACCTGCCCGTTCACCGTGAGTGAATTGCCATCACTGAACTCGATATCCCAGCGCAAGCGACCGTCCGGCTCCGTCTTGGCCATGCCCTTCGCCATCATCACGCCGAACGAGGCCTGGCTGAGCTGCGGATCGCTTTTGGCCGATTTCTGGAAATATTGGATCAGCTTGTCGATATCGCGCGCATAGACGGTGGTCTCGATCGTATAGCGGTCCTTCTCTTCCGGATATCCGCGGATCTTGCCGGACGCTTCGATATCGTAAAGATCCGATTTGGCGCTGACCTTCGGGAAATCGATCGTCAGCTGCCCGTCATTGAGGAAGGCGCGGCCCAGCTTCTCACCCTCTGCATCCGGCAACGGACCCGGCTTGGAGAAATCCATCGCCATCAACTCGTTGACGAAACGGGTAAAGTTGAGATCGGCAATGCCGACTTCGATATCCGCCACATTCGGGATGAGCTGCTCATAAAGGCGCGGCACGAGGCCTGACGGTGTTGAAATATCTTCGATCCGGGCGCCGATGCCGATGCGGGTCTTGTCCGACGGCTCGGTCATTGCCAGCGTGTAATCGAGCTTGCCGAGGCCGAACTCACCCATCGGCGCCTCGACCTTGAACTGGTTGAAGGAGAGCTTTTCCGACAGCGACGTAAAAAACGGCATCGCGCCGCGAATGAGATCCTTGAGCTTGCCGACATCCGCCTGCGACGGTTTCTCGTCCTTGATCATCTCGATCATCAGGGAGATGAGGTTACGCATCTTCTCCGGCGCAACGCCCTCAACGCTGGCATCGAAATCGAGACTGTCGGCGCGGATCTGGATCGGCGGCGCCTCGGGCGTCACCACCCGCTCGTAGAAGCGCTGGAAGGATCCCTTGCCACTGAAGTTAGTCGCGCCGGCCGTCTTGCTTGCCTCAGAGGTCATGGAATAATTCATGCCGGCAAAGCTCGCCTCGATCTCTTCGGGCCCGCTTTTCGACACCATGCGGATCGGCCCGGAGGTCGCCTGGCCCGAACTCAGATAGCTGATCGCCGGATCGAATATGCCGGAAAACACCATGTCGGTGACGGAATAGGTCAGGTTCGTCTGCTTGCCGTCCGGCAGCTTTCCCCGCACCGCGAAATTCATGTCGCTGTCGCTGTTAAGCTTCCACTGGCCATTGTCCATCGGAGCCGCAAAAACGGAAAACGGCGTGAGACCGGAAACCGTGAAATCCTTCTTCTTGTCAATGCTCGACAGCAGCCGGGCGAAATCATAGGTGATCTCGTAGCGATCGCCGGAAGGTTTGACGGACAGGAAATTATTCTTCTTCACCCGGTCGGGAAGAAAGTAGCTGAGGCTGTCCTTGAGGCTCTTTGCGCCCTGCTCATTGACCTCCGCTGCATAAACCGCACAACTGGAAGACAGAGCCAGAATCCCGGCCGCCAACAAAGTCCTCTTCATGAATCAAGCCCTTCCCTCGTTTCGATTGCGGTGAATTTGGAAAAGCGGCTTGGGAAGTCAAGCGCATACGGGCTTTTACGGCCGAAAAGCTTGCGTATGTCACCTCATTGTATTATAGCCCGCCCGTCCGTGTAGACACCCTTGGAGGCAACGCGGATGAAGCGCATCGGATGGTGCCCTTCAGTTTGACGCAGCGGTCTCGCTGCCGAAAAACTCTCCATATAACCTCGAAAGGATATGCCATGAGCCACGCATCTTACGAGCTCAAGGCCGAGGCGCGCGAACGGGTTGGTAAGGGGTCCTCCCGTGAACTTCGCCGCAACGGTTTGATTCCCGCTGTCATCTATGGTGACAAGCAGGCCCCAATTTCGATCGCACTCTCGACCAACGAAGTGACGAAGCGCATCCACGCCGGCGGTTTCATGACCACGGTTGCGACGATCGACGTCGATGGCCAGAAGATCCAGGTTCTCCCGAAGGATTACCAGCTGGATCCGGTCCGCGACTTCACCATGCATGTCGACTTCCTGCGCGTTTCCGGCGATAGCGAAGTATCGGTCGAAGTTCCGGTTCACTTCGTCAACGAAGACAAGTCCGCGATCAAGATCGGCGGCGTTCTGAACGTCGTTCGTCACGAAGTCGAGCTGTATTGCCCGGCCAGCGACATTCCGGAATTCATCACGGTCGACCTCGCAGGCGCCAAGATCGGCGACAGCCTGCACATCTCGGCCGTCAAGCTGCCGAAGGGCGTTCGTCCGGTCATCGGTGACCGCGACTTCACGATCGCGACGATCGTTGCTCCGGCTGCTGGCGTTGATGAAGCCGCTGAAGAGACCCCGGCTTCTGAATAAGAAGACGGAAAATTAAGTAAAATGCGACCCGCCTTCTCCGGAAGGCGGGTTTTTTATTGCCCGGCGTCATACAATTTTTACGATAATTGCTTCATTCAATCAAATGTTGTGGCACGTGTTTCAGTGAAGTTTAATCAATACGTGAAACGATGCACGCTGCTTCAGCATGACGGGGAACAATCCGGCCCAGCCGGAATAAAATAAACTGCGGGGAAGACGGATGACTCATTCCGTTGAGAGTCGTTTTATTGCGATCATTTCGGGCGCCCTCCTGGTCGTCGTCGCACCGCTGTTTACGCTTTTCCTGGCGCTTTCCTCCCAACAGGCTGCAAAAAACCTTTCCGAACATGTCAATGTGGTGCTGGTCACCAATTCCCAGGCATTGGGAAAGCCCCTCTGGGACCTTGATACCGATAGCATTCACCAGGTCGCCACCATGCTGGTCGCCGATCCCGCCATCAACGGCGTGCAGATCAGCGATACGACCGGCAAGCTCAATATTTCCGAAGTCGACGTCAATCCGGCCGATTTCCGCGGTCTGGAAGCGATCTCCGAACCGATCTACTACAAGTCCCTGCAGGGCACCCGCAATGTCGGGACGATCACCGTCTATGTGCCGCAGCTGGGCTGGTTTTCGGCCCTGCACCAGATGGAAATGGCCTTCATCTCCATCTTCATCATCGCGATCCTGACGGTTTTCGGCGCCTCCATCCTTGGTAACCGTGTGATGGTGATACGGCCGCTGATGCGGCTCACCGCTGCGATCGAGGCTACCCGCCGCCTCGGCTCGCGCCATCATGTCGACTGGCGATCCAATGACGAGATGGGTCGTCTTGCCCGCAGCTTCAACGAGATGCAGACGCTCCTGGAGCGGGAAGAGCGCGAGATCAAGCGCGCCCATCAGCAGACGACGGAAATCTACAACCTCACCCCGGCCATGCTCTTCTCGCTGAACTCCGGCGACGAGATCGCCGCAGTGAGCGATTACTGGCTTCTCGCCACGGGCTACCGCCGCGAAGACGTGCTAGGACATCCGTTTTCCGAACTGGTGGCGCCGGCCGACCGCGAGACTTACGGCAAACGCAAGGAACAATCGAAAGCCGGCGGTGCGGCAGTCGAAGCGACGGTCCGTTTCGTCAAGGCGGACGGCAGCACCATGGACGTGCTGATCGTCGAGACCGAGCTTCGCGCCGCTGGCGGCACGATCCCCGGATCGCTGAGCGTCATGACGGATGTGACGGAACTGCGCCAGTCCGAGCTGCGCAACCACCAGCAGGCGATCTCCGACCACCTGACCGGCCTCCTCAACCGTCAGGGCTTCGAAGCCGTTCTGGACCGGAAGATCGCCGAAGCCGACCGGCAGAAAACCGAAGTCGCCTGCCTTTTCGTCGATCTCGACCGCTTCAAGGCGATCAATGACAATCTTGGCCATGCCGCCGGCGATGCGGTCCTCTGTCAGTTCGTCGAGCGCACCCGGCCGATGCTGCGTGACAAGGATACAGCCTCGCGTCTTGGCGGCGACGAGTTCGCCATCCTGATCACCGGCGAAGGTGCCGAGCGACGCGCAGCCGAGCTTTCGCAACAGATCGTCGATATGTTCGAGGTCCCCTTCCGCGTGCAGGGAACCGGCGTGCGCCTCAGCGCCTCAATCGGCCTTGCCTTCTATCCGAGCCACGCGACGAGCGCTGCCGAACTGCTTCAGAAGTCGGACATGGCCATGTATGCCCGCAAGCGCGACGGCAAGAACGGCGCACAGGTTTATGATTCCGCCATCCTCGACCAGACCCGCGAACGCGCCGAGATCGAAAGCGATATCGAAGACGCCATCGCCGCCAGCTGGTTCGAAGCGCATTTTCAGCCCATCGTCGATATCGACACTGGCGTCCCTTCCGGTTTCGAAGCCCTGATGCGCATGCGCCATCCGCGCAAGGGCCTGATGTCTCCGGCCGGCATTATCAGCGTTGCCGAGGAAACCGGCACGATCGGCCAGATCGGCAACCTGATCCTGGAGGATGCGGTCGCCAACCTCGCGCGGCTTTCCCGCCTTCCCGGCATGGCGGAGACCTATGTCGCCGTCAACTTCTCGCCGCTGCAATTCGAGCTCGGCCTGCCCGCCCGTCTCGCCGGTCTTCTCGGCCGCTACAATATCCGACCGGAACGTCTCGTCATCGAAATCACCGAGGCCGTGCTGATGCACGACAACCCGGAAATCCGCACGATCCTCAACGAAATCCACCACTTCGGCTGCCGCATCGCGCTCGACGACTTCGGCACCGGTTATTCTTCGCTCAGCTACATGAGCCGCTTCCCGGTCGATATCGTCAAGATCGACCAGTCCTTCGTTCGCTCGCTGACCGACAAGGCTGCCGAGATCGGCGACAAAAACAAAATGTTGATCGAGGGGATCAGCGCGATTTCGCATAAGATGAATTGCAAGGTCGTCGCGGAAGGCGTCGAGACGGAAGACCAGCGGGCACTGCTCCGCAACATGGGCATCGATTTTGCTCAAGGGTATCTCTTCTCCAGGCCCCGCGAAATTTCAGATCTGCTTTCGGCCCTATCAACCCAGCAGGCCGAACCGAAGTCCCTGGCGGGTTAGCGATAAGCGACACTCCTCACCGGACGAGTTGCTGGGTCAGGAATGACAACATGCTCGTTTGGAGGGGGACAGATGAAAATCGCGTTGCTGCTTTTCGCCTCTCTCGGCTTCGCGCAAAGCGCCATGGCCGAAGAGCCGATCGTCTTTACCACTGAATCCTATCCGCCGTTCAGCTACCAGGAGCCGGGCGGCAACTACCGGGGCGTCGGCATCGACCAGGTCGATATCGTCATGAAGGAAGCCGGTGCTCCGTATACGCTGGAAATCATGCCTTGGGCCCGCGCCATCACGCTTGCGGAAACCCAATCGCGGCACTGCGTTTTCGCGGCAGCCCGAACGGCCGAACGCGAAGCCCGTTTCAAATGGGTCGTCCCTCTATTCATCGATCGCAACATCCTTGTCCGCCATGCCGGTTCGCCGGTTACCGCATCGACGATCGAGGAGGCAAAGCGTTTCACCGTCGGCACCCATCGCGAGGACTACACCGAGGGCGTGCTGCGCAGCCTCGGCTTTCCGAAGATCGATCTCAGCGCCGATGTCGACACCACACTTCGCAAACTGCTGGGCGATAGGATCGACATGATGCCGATGTCCGAAGGGGTCTACGACAAGCTGAAATCCGACGGGACGCCGATCGAAAAGGTCATGCTGTTTTCCGAACAGCACCTCGGCATCGCCTGCAACAGGGACGTGCCTGATGCGTTGATCGCCAAGATGCAGGCAGGCCTTGACCGGCTGATTAGGGACGGCGTGCAAGCCGCCATCCTCAAGCGCTACGGCATAAACGAGCCGCAATAACCGCGGATATGCCGAAACCGGTTGACTTTGCCGGCGTTTCGCGGTGGTGAAACGACGCTATCAGTAACGGATCTTCGCTCATGCTCATCATCGCGGGTCTTGGCAATCCCGGCGCTCAGTATGCCGGTAACCGCCATAACATTGGCTTCATGGCTGTGGATGCGATCCAGCGCCGCCCGGGCTTTGCACCCTGGTCCAAGAAGTTCAAGGCGCTGATTTCCGAAGGCGAACTCGGCGAAGAGAAGGTCTTGCTGATAAAGCCCCAGACCTTCATGAACCTCTCCGGCGAAGCGGTCGGCGAAGCGATGCGCTTCTACAAGCTCGGCCCGGAAAACGTCATCGCCATCTATGACGAACTTGACCTGCTGCCCGGCAAGGCGCGCATCAAGACCGGCGGCGGCCATGGCGGACATAACGGGGTCAAATCGCTCGACGCCCATTGCGGCAGGGAATATCGCCGGCTGCGCCTCGGCATCGGTCATCCCGGCTCCAAGGAGCAGGTACATAACCACGTGCTCGGCGATTTCGCCAAGATCGATCAGGTCTGGCTCCCTCCGCTTCTCGAGGCGCTCGCCGACAATGCCGAGATGCTGGTCAAGGCGGAAGATTCACAGCTGATGAACAAGCTGGCGCTTGCCGTCGGCGGCAAGCCGGATGATGAGAAGCCAAAAAAGGCAGACAAGCCACAGCAGCCGAAACCGGCGGGCAAGTCCCACATTCACCAGGCTCGCGGCGGCGCCAAGCCGAACATTCCGACGTCCGGCCCGATGGCCGAGATGCTCAAGAAGATGTTCGGCAACAAGGGCGAGTGAGCCGCTTCATTTTCGCAGACAACAAGACAATAAAAGATATCAGCAGGGACAGACAGGCTTTGACCACCGGCGACATCACCCACGAACTCGTCACGCTGCGCGACTACTGGCGCTACGCCATCTCGCGTTTCAATGCTGCGAACCTGAGCTACGGCCACGGCACCACGACGGCCGGCGATGACGCTGCGTTCCTGCTGCTCGACTCGCTCGATCTGCCGATCGATGCGTTGGATCCCTTCCTCGATGCACGCCTGCTTCCACATGAGCGCACACTGCTGGCGGAGCGGATCGAGGCGCGCGTCACCACCCGCAAGCCGTCCGCCTACCTGACCGGCCGTTCCTACATTCAGGGGGTCCGCTTCCATGTCGACGAACGGGTCATCGTACCGCGCTCGCATATCGGCGAAATCCTCTTCTCGGAATATCTAAGCCCTGAGGGCTCCGCTTATCTGCCCGATCCGATGAGCGTTGAGACTGCCGTCGATATCTGCACCGGTTCGGGCTGCCTCGCCGTCCTCGCGGCGCAATTCTTCCCGAATGCCGAAGTCGATGCAGTCGATCTATCGGCAGATGCGCTTGAAGTGGCGAAGCTGAATGTTGCGGAGCACACGGTCGGAAATCAGGTCACGCTGCACCAGGGCAATCTCTTCGCCCCGCTCGGCAAGAAGAAATACGACCTGATCATCACCAACCCGCCCTATGTCGATCACGAGGCGATGGATGGTTTTCCGGCGGAATTCCGTGCCGAACCGGCCATGGCCTTCGACGGCGGCGTCGATGGTCTCGACCTCGTCCGCCAGTTGCTGGCTGATGCGCCGAAACACCTCAATCCGGACGGCGGCATGATCTGCGAGATCGGCTCAGGCCGCGAAATCCTCGAAGAGGAATATCCTCATCTCGATTTCCTGTGGCTGGAAACGGCCGAATCCCAGGACGCGATCTTCTGGATTTCGGCGGAAACGCTCGGCGTGAAGGCAAAGAAATAGGCGGGTGCTGAACCGGCCGTGAGAGACGAACACCGAGCCCGGTTACTCTTCGGGCTCGGTGATGAACATCAGCGGGAACCCCGCCTCCTTGGCGAGATCGACCGCCTCCTTGGCTTTCGTCTCGGCGATATCCTTGGCGCAGACAACAACCACGGCGACACCCATCTTGTGCGCCGTCATCATCACACGGTTTCCCGTTTCCTCGCTCATCCGGAACACGGCCTTCAGGACCATGGTGACGAATTCGCGCGGCGTATAATCGTCGTTGACGAGGATGACCTTGTAGAGCTTCGGCCGCTCCAGCTTGGGCTTGGTGGTCGTCTTAGGTTTTATAGTGGTGTTTTCGGCCATCGGCTTCTCCTGATGACGCGGATGCTCTCGGAAGGCTTGCGGCTATATCGCACCGCAACCGGGATATTTCAAGCAACCGATTGGGGAAGAAGGTTCAGCCGGCGTCTAGCAGCACGGCTTGCCGGCCCTTCGCACGTATGATTGCCGCAGCGCGCTTGTCGAAAGTGACGAATATTTCGCCACCCAACCTGCGGCCTTCAAATTCGATTACCCCATCAGCGAAATCGCCGCCGGCATCGAGGAATGCCAGACCAGCGTCCACGGCCGGACCATCAATGACGATACGCTGGTCGGCGAGCAGGAGCCGAAGTGACTTCGCGATCTCTGCGCGGTTTTGGCGATAAACCTTTCTCGCCACCCAGACGAATTCGCAAAGCGCTGAATTGCCCACGAACACACGCTCAGCAGCCACTATCTGCGCGCGAGCTTGCTTGGCCTGATTTTCATCATCGCCGGCCCAAGCGCGAACAAGAACGTTCGTATCAGCGATCATCATCAAGCCTTATTTCGCCGGCCCAGCCAGCTTCGATGGCATCCTGGATTTCGTCAAGCGTCGCGTGAATGCCATGGGGATTACTGATACTGCCAAAGAATTCCTCGATCGTACCTCTGGGAACGCTGCGGAGCGTTACGCCTTTTTTCGGGCTCAGATCCACATCGATTTCGTCACCCGGCTTCACGCCCAGATGATCGAGCAAGTCTTTCTTCAAGGTAATCTGACCTTTTGCCGTAACTCTCAACCTGACCATCGCCAATCTCCTTCACATCAAAAGTAAGGCAAATCTGCCTTACTTTCAAGCCGCCTCAACATCAGAGCCTTGACCCGCCCGGCACTTTCCCCCATAGCCACACCAACGAAAATCTTTCAGATACAGGGTCCGGACCCATGGGTTTCAAATGCGGTATCGTGGGCCTGCCGAATGTCGGCAAGTCCACCCTTTTCAACGCGCTCACCAAGACGGCGGCGGCGCAGGCAGCCAACTATCCGTTCTGCACGATCGAGCCAAATACCGGCGAAGTGGCCGTGCCCGATCCGCGCATGCAGAAGCTTGCGGCGATCGCCGGCTCGAAGGAAATCATCCCGACCCGCATCTCCTTCGTCGATATCGCCGGCCTGGTGCGCGGCGCATCGAAGGGTGAAGGCCTCGGCAATAAGTTCCTCGCCAATATCCGCGAAGTCGATGCCGTCGTGCATGTTCTGCGCTGCTTCGAAGACGACGACATCACCCATGTCGAAGGCAAGATCAATCCGGTCGGCGATGCCGACACGATAGAGACCGAGCTGATGCTCGCCGACCTCGAAAGCCTGGAACGCCGCGTCGAGCAGACCCGCAAGCGCGCCGCCTCCAAGGATAAGGAATCGGTTGCACAGCTGCCGGTCATGGAAGCCGTCGTCAAACTGCTGAACGAAGGCAAGCCTGCCCGCCTTCTTCTGAAGACGCTGGCCGCAGAAGACATCGAGATCCTCAAGGGTCTTAACCTGCTGACCTCGCATCCGGTTCTCTATGTCTGCAACGTCGCCGAAGCCGATGCCTCGACCGGCAACGCCCATACCGAAGCCGTCGCTGCGATGGCCAGGGAACAAGGCGCCGAATGCGTCGTCATCTCTGCGGCAATCGAATCCGAAGTCGCACAGCTTCCGGAAGAGGAATCCAAGGAATTTCTCTCGGCCCTCGGCCTGGAGGAAGCAGGCCTCGACCGCCTGATCCGCGCGGGCTACCACCTGCTTGACCTGATCACCTATTTCACGGTCGGCCCCAAGGAAACCCGCGCCTGGACAATCGTCCGCGGTACGAAAGCTCCGCAGGCCGCCGGCGTCATTCATACGGATTTTGAACGCGGCTTCATCCGCGCCTTCACGATCGGTTATGACGACTACATCGCTTTCAAGGGTGAAGTTGGCGCCAAGGAAGCCGGCAAGGGTCGTGACGAAGGCAAGGAATATGTCGTCAACGACGGCGACGTCATCCACTTCCGCTTCAACACGTGATCAACCGCTATTTCGACTGGACTACCGAAGCTGCCGCCCTCACCTGAGTGGCGGCAGTTTTGCTTTAAGCGTCTCGGGCAAGGGGCCGAGCGCCAGCCGCCGCAGTTGCGGCCAACCGACGCCGATTACCAGCACGAAGGCGCCGGCGATCGAAAGTGCGATGAAGACCGCGCTGCCCCCACCGATCTCGCCACGGCTCAAGATGCTGCCGATTGCGGCAATCAGCGAGACAAGTCCCGATGTCACGAAGGCACGCCGGTCGATGATCAACCCGATTGCCATCAGCACGACAACGATCGCCAGCACCTTGGCCGCACTGTCATATGTCTGCATGCGCTCGAGTGAAAGAAGCCCATCCACCTGCCCCACGAAGACGAGGCCGAGCATCGCATAGAGCAATGCGGGTGCGGCACCGAGATGCAGCCAGAACGCAATGTCGGAACGCCGCGTGACCCGCCCGGGATCGGAAAGATCGTAGCGCATGGCGACGGCAAAGAGCGCAACGGCGCTGATGGCGAAGATGACGGCCGACACGGCCGGATAGGTTTCGGCAAAATCCTTCGTTCCTGCCGCATACCCCAGGAGATAGAACAGCCCGGTCAGGAGAAAAGCGAAGAACGATAGCAGAAGGATCGAAAGGCCGATCGGAATGCGATAGCGCCAGTAAAATGCCCCCATGACAACGGGAAGCGGCGAGAGCATGGTCAATACCCAAGCGGTGCCGCTGGGGGTGATCCCCTGCCACTCCACCAAGAACATCATCGTGTAAAAGGCCCAGATCACTGTCGCCAGGCTGAGCACCACGGCCGGAAGCGCCAGCCGCTGCCGGACAACCAGTATCTCGGCCAGAATGATGATGACGGGCAGCATCGCCAGGATCGAGCCAAGCCCCCAAACGCCAGCGAGCAGTATCAATACGCCGATGGTGATCAGCACGTCGTGAAAGCCGCGGACGAAACGGGGCGCCTCCGTATCCTCAACGCTCGCCTCCATGGAAGTGGCAGCCTTAACAGCCACCTGCGTCGAAGCCACGAAACCGTTTTGCGACAGATAGGCCTCGAGCGGCCTGACCTGTGCCTCGTTGATCAGCCCACTGCCGGCGGCCCTGTCCAAAACCTGTCTGAGCGTATCCACGAATCTCTCACCCTGCCCACAACTATGACGCATCAACAGAGCACGATTTTTGCTAAAAAGGCAGCCGGTTTGTCGATTGGTGCGAATGCAAAAAATCTGGGCAAAGCGATTGTTACCAAAGGCATGATTGCCTAATGTGACGGCCGTTTTCGCATTTAAGCCCGGACATCAGCCAAGGCCATATCCATGCTCCATTTTGAGGATTTTCTCCCCGGCCGGTCTTATCCGCTTGCCGAAAAGCAGGTGACCGCCGAGGAGATCGTCGAGTTCGCTTCCGAGTTCGACCCCCAGCCGATGCATCTCTCGGAAGAAGCCGGCAAGGCGAGTATTCTCGGCGGGCTGTCAGCTTCTGGCTGGCATACATCCAGCATGTTCATGCGCATGATGTTCGACGGTTGGCTGTACAATTCTTCTTCGGAAGGTTCCCCCGGCATCGAATTCATGGAATGGAAAAAGCCGGTCCTAGCAGGCGATACGCTGTCCGGACGTTCCACAGTCATCGAATCCCGCGCGCTGCGCTCGCGCCCCGGCATCGGCATGGTGAAGTTCCTGCATGAGGTCGAGAACCAGCGCGGCGAACTCGTCATGCGCGGAGAGAACCCGATCATGATGCGGTTCCGCAATGTCGAGGAGAATGCCGCATGAGGCTGTTCGAACTGTCCCCACCCGGCAAGAAAGTCATCACCGGCACGCTCGTTTTCACGGCGGAAGACATCGTCCGTTACGCCAAGAAATACGACCCGCAGCCCTTCCATGTCGACGCGGAAGCGGCCAGGAACTACGTCTTCGGCGGCCTTTGCGCCTCCGGCTGGCATACCTGCGCCGGCTGGATGAAGACCTATATCGCTTACTGGCAGAAGGAAGTGGCGCGGCTCGAAGGCGAAGGCCTTGCTGCGCCGAAGCTCGGACCCTCCGCCGGCTTCAAGAAGCTGCAATGGCTGAAGCCGGTCTATGCCGGCGACAGCGTCACCTATTCGGTCGAACTGGTGGAAACCCGGCCACTGATGTCGCGCGCCGGCACCTTTATCAACATGACCGTCTGCGATGGTGTGAACCAGAATGGCGAGACGGTGATGCGTTACGAGGGTACGGTTCTGGAATTTGCGTGAGGCAATAACGGTAGGCGCTCTGTTCCTTTAAGCCGCTATCCCACTCACCCGGAATATACCCCTCATCCACCTGCCGGCACCTTCACCCCGTTTTACGGGGTGAAGGAAACGCGTAGCGCAGACGTTTACCAAAACCACATGGTTCGGAACGGGGTACGTCCCTTCTCCCCAATAGGCGCAATCTCCTCGTCGCCGAACCTCAGTGCCCCGAAAACTCCATCAGCGTCCTTACCTCGACGCCCAGCGCCTCGAGCTTCTTGCGACCGCCGATATCCGGCAGGTCGATGACGAAACAGGCGGACACGATCTCCGCACCAAGCTGACGCAGCAGCTTGACGGCGCCTTCTGCCGTGCCGCCGGTGGCGATCAGGTCATCGGTCAGGATTACCTTCTCGCCGGGCTTCACGGCGTCCACATGCATCTCCATCTCATCGACGCCGTATTCCAGGCTATAGGCGATCCGCACCGTGTCATGCGGCAGCTTGCCCTTTTTGCGGATCGGCACGAAGCCGGCCTTGAGTTGGTGCGCCAGTGCGCCACCCAGGATGAAGCCGCGCGCCTCGATGCCGGCAACTTTGTCGACGCCAAGGCCGATATAGGGCTTCACCAGTTCATCGACGGCCTGCCGGAAGGCAACGGCGTCGCCGAGCAACGTGGTGATATCGCGAAAAATGATGCCGGGCTTCGGGTAATCCGGAATGGAGCGGACAGCGGCGGCGAGATCGTTTTGGGAAGACATGTGGACCTGAATGATTGAGGAAGAACGCGCGACCCTATCAATTCCGGCTGCGTTCCCAAAACGAAAAAGGCGACCCGAAGGCCGCCTTTTCAAGATCAGGAAATAGGAGCACGGAGCGCTCCAGAGGAACTCAATGTTCCTTGTTTGCGTAGACCGACTTCTTCGTCAGGTAGATGAGGCCAGTGAAGATCAGCAGGAAGATCATGACCATGAAGCCAGTACGCTTGCGCTCTTCGAGATGCGGCTCAGCAGTCCACATCAGGAAGGCGGAAACGTCGCGGGCGTACTGGTCGACCGTCTGTGGCGAGCCGTCTTCATAGGTCACCTGATCGTTGCTGATCGGCTGAGCCATGGCGAGCGAAGCTGCGTTGGCGAAGTACGGGTTGTAATGGCCGCCTTCCGGAACCTGGACGCCTGCCGGCGGCTGTTCGTACCCGGTGATCAGCGAGTGGATATAGTCCGGTCCACCTTCCTGATACTGGGTGAACATGTCGAAGATGAACTGCGGGAAGCCGCGGGTAATGCCGCGTGCCTTGGCGAGCAGCGACATATCCGGCGGGGCCGCACCATTGTTGGCGGCGGCTGCAGCCTGCGCGTTCGGGTAAGGCGACGGGAAGTAGTCCGAAGGCACGGCCTTGCGGGTGAACATCTCGCCTGCGTCGTTCGGACCGTCCTGTACTTCGTATTCGGCAGCGAAGGCCTTTACCTGGGCTTCCGAGTAGCCGAGCTCTTCCAGCGTACGGAAGGCGACGAGCTTCATCGAATGGCAGGCGGAACAGACTTCCTTATAGACCTTCAGACCGCGCTGCAGCTGGCCCTTGTCGTAATGGCCGAACGGACCGGCGAAGCTCCACTCTTCCTGCTTCGGATGCTTGATCGGGTAGTGCGGGGTCGCACCTTCCGCATGCTCTCCACCGGCGGGAGCCGCCGCATGGTCCTGCGCCACCACGACAGTGGTGACGCCGACGCCTGCCACCAGGGCCAGCGAGAAGAGGCTTGCAACGAGCTTTTTCATGTTTTCTATCCCTCTCGGTCGCAGGCTCAGGCCGACTTGCCGCTCTTTTCCAGAACAGCTTCGGTGATGGAGTTCGGAATACGGCGCGGTGTCTCGAACAGGCCAAGCAGCGGCATGATCACGATGAAGAAGCCGAAGTAGTAGACGGTGCCGAGCTGCGACATCAGCGTGAACACGCCTTCCGCAGGCTGAGAACCGAGCCAGCCGAGCATGATGGCATTCGCAACGAACAGCCAGAAGAACAGCTTGTACCACGGACGATAAACGGCGGAACGAACCTTCGAGGTGTCGAGCCAGGGCAGGAAGAACAGGATGATGATCGAGCCGAACATCACCAGAACGCCGCCAAGCTTCGAGTCGATCGGGCCGACATTGAAGGTGATGGCGCGCAGCATCGCGTAGAACGGTAGGTAGTACCATTCCGGAACGATGTGAGCCGGGGTCTTCAGCGCGTCAGCCGGAATGTAGTTGTCCGGATGGCCGAGGAAGTTCGGCATGTAGAAGATGAACCAGGCGTAGAAGATCAGGAAAACCGATACGCCGAGAGCGTCCTTCAGCGTCGCATAAGGCGTGAAGGGAACGGTATCCGTCTTGGTCTTGACTTCGACGCCGGTCGGGTTGGTCTGACCGGTGACGTGCAGCGCCCAGATGTGCAGGACGACGACGCCGGCGATCATGAACGGCAGCAGGTAATGCAGCGAGAAGAAGCGGTTCAGCGTCGGCTGATCGACGGCAAAGCCGCCAAGCAGGAACTGCTGAATCCATTCGCCGACCAGCGGGAAGGCCGAGAAGAAGCCGGTGATGACGGTCGCGCCCCAGAAGGACATCTGACCCCAGGGCAGAACGTAGCCCATGAAGCCGGTCGCCATCATCAGCAGATAGATCACTACGCCGAGAATCCAGAGGATTTCGCGGGGCGCCTTGTAGGAGCCGTAATAGAGGCCGCGGGCGATGTGGAGGTAGACGGCGATGAAAAAGAAGGATGCGCCGTTGGCATGCATGTAGCGCAAGAGCCAGCCGTGATTGACGTCACGCACGATCTTTTCGACGCTGTTGAACGCATCGACGGTCGAAGCGACATAGTGCATGGCGAGCACGACGCCGGTCAGGATCTGCACGATGAGCATGACGGCCAACATCGCACCGAACGTATAGGCATAGTTCAGGTTGCGGGGAACGGGGTAGGAAATGAAGCTGTCATGGACCATGCGCGGCAACGGAAGCCGCGAGTCGATCCATTTTTCGATGCCGGTCGACGGCTGATATGTGGAATGACCGCTCATAAATATTATCCCCTCACCCGATCTGGATCACTGTATCGGACTTGAAACTGAAAGTCGGAATGGCCAGGTTCTCCGGCGCCGGGCCTTTGCGGATGCGGCCGGCCGTGTCGTAGACCGAGCCATGGCAGGGACAGAACCATCCATTGTATTCGCCGGACTGGCCGAGCGGTACGCAGCCGAGATGGGTGCAGGAGCCGATCATGACGATCCAGTTTTCCTTGCCCTTGCCGCCGGAACGATCGACGCCGGTCGCCTGCGCGTCGGCTGCCAGGTTGGCGTTGCGCGCAACCGGGTCCTTGAGTTCCGCCATCGGCACGTCTGCAGCAGCCTTGACTTCTTCCGGCGTGCGGTTGCGGATGAAGACGGGCTTGCCGCGCCACTTGACCGTCAGCGACATGCCCGGCTGCAGCGCTGCAACGTTCACTTCGATCGAAGCGAGCGCCAGCGTCGAGGCGTCCGGACGCATCTGGTCGATGAAAGGCCATGCTACGGATACGGCGCCGACGGCGCCGGCCATGCCAGTCGTCAGGTAGAGGAAATCACGGCGAGTGGGCTCGCCCAGTGTTTCGCTGTGTGTGTCGTGCTCGCTCACGGCTTAATCTTCCTTCTCACGCAATTGCGGAACCGCATGCTCCCGTCCCGGCGAATCTCACTTGAACACAATTCGAACACAGATTCCCCGGCAATTGGGCGCGTTCTATGCTTGATCGCAAAATATGTCCAGTCTTGGCAAGTGCTTGGTAGCCACATTATAGCGGGAAAACACCGGCCGGTTCGACCATCGCAAGAGGGTGCGGCAAAAAGCGCCCGACAGTCCAGACTTTCTCGTCATTCGGCGCCGCCAAAGCCCTTTAATTGCAGCGTGATCCGGATATCTCGGCACCTGCAGCATTAACCCCGTTCGCCATGCCGCATTGCAACAGGCAGGACCCCGTGATAGGCGGATGGCAGCATAGAAGGCGGCCGCTCCGGACTTATCTGAATGAGACAGACACTATCGGTTGCCATCTGCGTCATCGTGTCGCTTGTATTGGGCGCAATCGGCACCCGTTACGTTCATCCGCACTGGTTCTTCGCAACGCTTCAGAGCCTGCATCTGCACGCTGCCGCCGCCTGCGTTTTCGCCATGATCCTGGCGCTCATCCTGAAGCGTCATTTCCTGATCTGGCTATTGTTCGCCGTCTCTTTGCTGTTTACCGGGCATGCGGTGCTGATGGGTTTCGATTTCGCCGACCGGCCCACAGCTGCCGAGGCGAATGCCCCAACATTCAAGCTCTTGTCCTTCAATATCCTCAACGACAATTTCGAGAATTCGGACGCGGTCGTGCAAGCGATCACATCATCAGGCGCCGATCTGGTCAATGTCATGGAAGCCGCCCCGATCCGCGCTCATCTTGATGAGATCGCCAAGGTCTATCCCTACCGCGTCGGCTGCGGCATTCTCATCCCGTTCTGCGACCAGATGATGCTGTCGAAAACTCCGATCGAAACCCCTGTTGTGAAAAGCCTCAGCGAGATTTTCCCGTCGCGCTTCATCATCGCCAAGGTCAATGTTGCCGGCCGCATCATCAATTTCGCCGGCATCCATACGACCAAGCCCTATTTCGACAATTTCCACTCTCTGGAGCTTGGCCGTGCGGCCCTGGCGATCAGCGAAACAACCGGACCGCTTCTGCTGTCGGGTGACTTCAACGCCTCTAGCCTGGCGCCCAACATGCGTCGCTTCCTCACCGTGACGAAACTGAAGACCGGTGGATGGGAGCCTGCGACGTGGCCGATCCGCGCCGGCCTGTTCGGCGTACCGATCGATCACATTTTTGCCCGCGAGCCGCTGAAGATAAAGTCGATAAAACAGCTGCCCGACGCGCTCGGATCGAACCACTACGGCCTGATTGCCGAGATCGCCATCACCGGCCAGCAGTGATCACTGCTTATTGCGCGGCGTCTGCGGCCAGGAAGCCGCCCGACTGCCTTGCCCAGAGTTCCGCATAAAGCCCGCCTGCGGCGATCAGCTCGTTATGCGTCCCCTCTTCGATGATCCGGCCTTTGTCCATGACGATCAGGCGGTCGAGCGTGGCGATGGTCGATAGCCGATGGGCGATCGCCAGAACCGTCTTGCCATGCATCAGCCGTTCGAGATTGGACTGGATC
Source organism: Neorhizobium populisoli (assembly GCF_019430945.1). GTDB lineage: Bacteria > Pseudomonadota > Alphaproteobacteria > Rhizobiales > Rhizobiaceae > Neorhizobium > Neorhizobium populisoli. Next base: position 440,599 of record NZ_JAHYCB010000005.1, read on the forward strand.
GCCGCTTCGACTTCCGAGTCGAGCGCCGAGGTCGCTTCGTCGAGAACCAGGATCGGTGCATCTTTCAGCATCACCCGCGCAATCGCGATACGCTGGCGCTGGCCGCCGGACAGTTTCACGCCGCGCTCGCCGACATGTGCATCGAAAGCCCTGCGGCCACGCTGATCTTCGAGCGCCAGGATGAACTTGTCGGCCTCCGCCTTGCGCGCCGCATCCAGAAGCTGTTCTTCTGTCGCATCCGGCCGGCCGAACTGGATGTTGTCGCGGATCGAGCGGTGCAGCAGCGAGGTATCCTGCGTCACCATGCCGAGATTGGCCCTCAGCGATTCCTGCGTCACCTGGGCAATGTCCTGACCGTCGATCAGGATGCGCCCGCCTTCGAGATCGTAGAAGCGCAGCAGCAGATTGACCAGCGTCGACTTGCCGGCACCGGAACGTCCGACAATGCCGAGCTTCTCACCCGGTCGGATGATCAGCGACAGATCGTCGATGACGCCCTTCGACTTGCCGTAGTGGAACTTGATATGATCGAACCGGATTTCCGGCTGTTTGACGGTTAACGCAGGCGCATTCGGGACATCCACAAGACCGATCGGCTGGGAAATCAGCTCCGCCGCATTCTGCACCGTGCCGAAATTGCGCATGATGCCGTTGAACTGGGTCATCAGACGGCCGAGCAGAAAGTTCAGCCGCAGCACCAGCGCCAGCGTGAAGGCGACCGCGCCGGAACTGATCAGGCCCGAAAGCCACAGATGGATGCAGAGCGCCGCCATCGTGGTGATCATGATGCCCGAAAGGAGCGCCATCGACGCCCTCACCCCGGTAATGAACCGGGTGAACATGATGAGCGTCGTCTGGTAGGTCTCGAAGCCCCGCTGCATATAGCCGTCATTGGCTTCGTCACGGCCGAAGAGCTTCAGCGTCTGGATATTGCTATAGGCATCGACCATGCGGCCGCTGAGCATTGATGCGGCTTCCGCCGTCTCGCGCGAATGATAGCGGATGCGCGGCACGAAATAGCGCGCCAGCATCGAGAACACGAATACCCAGATGCAGACGACCAAAGCCAGACGCCAGTCCAGGCTGCCGACCAGGAAGAGCATCGAGGCCGAATAGATGCAGACGAACCAGACGCTTTCCATCAGCGAAGTGACGAGATCGCCCGCCGCCTGCCCGCCGGACCAGACCTTGGTGACGATACGGCCGGAAAAATCGTTCTGGAAGAAGGTCAGCGACTGACGCGCCACATGCAGATAGGACTGCCAGCGCATCAGATTGTAGAAGCCGGGCGTGATGATCTGCTGGTCGATCAGCGCGGTAAACATGGTCACCGCGAAACGCACGACCCCAATCAACACCAGCATGGTGAAAAGCTCGGACCCGTGCCGGTCGAGAAGACCGGCCCAGCCCTCGCCAGGCTTCACGGTGGCCAGAATATCGACAAGCCGGCCGACGAACCAGAACAGCGCCGCCTCGATCGCCGCCGTGACACCGCCCATCACGAGCATTCCGACAAACGGCGCCTTGGCCTGGGAAATGTAGAACCAGATGAACGCGAACACGTTCTCCGGCGGCTTCAGGTCATCCCGCCTTGCGAAGGGCTTTACCCAGTTCTCGAATGCGCGGAAGACGGCTGTGATCATGGGATGGATATAGGCGGATTCCCTCAGGCGGCAAAGAAAAAGCCGGCCGATGGAGCTTACAATTTCTTAATGATCCTTGCCGTCATTCGGGTTTGCGAAATCCGGCGATCTGTCGAGCGCAGCATCATCAAAACGCCGGCCTAAACCCAGACCGGCGCTCATCGTTCGAAATCATCGCCAGATGGTCGCCGTCAGAACTCCGACCACCCGTCTGCCGTCTTCGCTCCGCCAAATGCCCCGGCCAGCTTCTGACCAAGCGCCCGGGCCGGAGAGCGGGCCGGTACCGACGTTTCCGAAACGGCGCGAACCGGAGCCCTGCCCTCGCCCAGCTTGAACTGCCCAAGCAACTGCATCAGCGATGCTGCTTTCTTTGCGAGGCTATGAGTGGCGGCCGTAGTCTGCTCGACCATCGCGGCGTTCTTCTGGGTGCCCTGGTCCATCTGGTTGACCGCGACGTTGATTTCTGCAGCCCGGTGGACTGTTCGCGGGAAGTGGTCACGATCGCCGCGACATTTCGGTTGATCTCCTGCACCTCGGCGACAATCGCCTGCAGCGTGCGGCCGGTTTCGTCGACAAGGTTGACACCCTGCCGTACCTGTTCGCCGGACTTGGTGATCAGCGCCTTGATCTCCTTGGCAGCCTGAGCCGAGCGCTGTGCAAGCTCGCGGACTTCCTGCGCGACGACCGCAAAGCCCTTGCCCGCCTCGCCCGCGCGTGCCGCTTCGACACCGGCATTCAGCGCCAGAAGATTGGTCTGGAAGGCGATGTCGTCGATCACCCCGATGATGTTGCTGATCGCGCTGGAAGATTTTTCGATTTCCTGCATCGCCGCCACGGCGTCGCGGACGATCGCACCGGAACGCTCTGCCCCCGCTTTGGTACGCGCGACAAGCTCGCCGGCTTCGTGGGCGCGATGAGCGGCATCCTTGACCGCCGTCGTCACCTCTTCCAGTGCCGCGGCGGTCTCCTCGACGGAGGCGGCCTGTTGTTCGGTGCGTTTGGAGAGGTCTTCAGCAGCCGAACGGATTTCACTGGCGCCTGCATCGATCGAGCGGGCATTCTCGCCGACCGCTGTCAAAGTGGTCTGCAGCGTCTCCAGGGAGGAGTTGAAATTCACCCGCAAAACGTCCAGTTCGCCGTCGAACGCAGTGTGAATGCGATGGGAAATATCGCCCCCTGCCAGGCTGGAGAGCCCCGATGCGATACCGTCTACGGCAGCCTTGACGGAGGCCGCCTCGGCAGTCTTCTGTCGCTCGCGCTCGAGCCGTTCGCGCTCGGACAGGCTGCGGTTCTCGTCCGCCTCCAGCTCCAACCGCACACGCTGCAGCGCATTGTCCCGGAAGACCGCGACGGCGGATGCCATCGAACCGATTTCATCCGCACGGCCGGCAAAGGGAATGGGCCGCTCATTGTCGCCGCCCGCCAGCACTTCCATCGACTGGGTAATCGTCGTGATCGGCTTGACGATGCGGAAATAACTGATGGTCGCGGCACCGACAGCGACCATGGCCGCAAGCCCCAGCGCGATCGACGTGGTAAGGTGGGCCGCGGTATAGCTCGCATCGCTTGCTTTGATCGCGGTATCGGTGATCTCCTGATTGCTGGCAACCATCTCGCCCATGACGGCGACGGCCGCTGCGGCGGCATCGCGCATCTCCCCACGATAGATCAGCTTCGCTTCGTCAAGCCTGCCGGATTGCATCTGTTGCATCAGCTTGTCCGCAGCGCCGGCATAGCTCTTCAGAGAAGCGCTGAGCCGATCGAACTGTTCCTTCGTCTTCGGCGTGGTGATCATCCCTTCAAACGCTTTCATCGCGTCGGTGCGGGTCGAAAGCCGCTTCTCGATCGTCGTGCGCGCCTGATCGAGCTGCTCGGGCGTATCGGCCAGAAGAAGATCGGAATAACCGCGACGCACATCGCTCATCGACTGGTCGATCCTGGCGATCAGCAGCGTTCTCGGCAGCCGCTCGGAGCCGATTACGTTGACTTGTCCTTTAAGAGCACCGAGCGACGTTAGTGCAAGAATGCCTTGGACGACCGCGATCAGTATGACGACGCTGAACAGCGTCGGAAGCAGGAATTTGATTTTCAGACCCAGCATGTTCTTCACGTCGGCCACCTTCGCGTGATTGAAACAGATGAATAACAAGGAGCCTTATATGCATCCCTGTCATCATTAAAGTTGCATACGCGGATCATTTTCCGCATAGACAACACGCTAGGATAGCAAATCTAATAAAACCGTAATTTTTATACTGACAACTCATCCACAATTATTGCCGAGAAATTCCGCATTCTCAGCTCTGAAGATGACAATTGATAATTTGTCAGGTTTTAAAGTCAGGCACCCTCAGATAACTGAGGGCGCCTGACAACTATTCTGCCGCTTCATCTTCCAATGCATCATGTCCGATGAATCCGCCGGACTGGCGGGTCCACAGGTCGGCATAGATGCCATGCGAGGCGACAAGTTCGCGATGCGTGCCCGCTTCGATGATCCGGCCGCGATCGAGCACGATCAGTCGATCCATCTCCGTCAGCGTCGAAAGCCGGTGGGCGATGGCGATTACCGTCTTGCCCTGCATCAGGGCAAACAGGTTCTCCTGGATTGCCGCCTCGACTTCTGAATCGAGCGCCGAGGTCGCTTCGTCCAGCACCAGGATCGGCGCGTCTTTCAGGAAGACACGGGCGATCGCGATGCGCTGGCGCTGGCCGCCGGAAAGCTTGACGCCGCGCTCGCCGACATGCGCATCGAGACCTGTGCGCCCCTGCATGTCGGCAAGACCGTCGATGAAGTCCCAGGCATTCGCACGCTTGGCCGCCTCGATGATATCCGCGTCGCTCGCATCCGGCTTGCCGTAGGCGATGTTGTCGCGGATCGAGCGGTGCAACAGCGACGTATCCTGCGTCACGACACCCACTAGCGAACGCAGGCTATCCTGCGTCACGCCGGCAATGTCCTGACCGTCGATGGTGATGCGGCCGCCTTCCAGATCGTAGAATCGGAGGAGCAGGTTCATCAAGGTTGTCTTGCCTGCGCCCGAGCGTCCGACGAGACCGATCTTCTGGCCCGCGGGAATGTCCAGCGTCAGGCCTTCGATGATGCCCTTGCCCTTGCCATAATGGAAGCCGACATTGTCGTAGACGATGTGGCCCTTGCTTGCGACGAGCTTGCCCGCGCTCGGCCGATCGACAACGTCATGCGCCTTGGTCATCATCGACATGCCGTCATAGACGGTACCGATGTTTTCGAAGAGCGCCGAGACTTCCCACATCACCCATTGCGACATACCGTTGATGCGCATCGCAAGGCCGATGGCGATGGCAATCGCACCGATCGAGATGGCGCTGTCCAGCCAGAACCAGATCGACAGGCCGCCGACGACGAAGAGCGCCGAACAGTTGTAGAAATAGACGAGCACCTGGAAGCCGGTCACCTTGCGCATCTGCGCATGCACCGTCTTCAGGAAGATGTTCATCGCATCCTTGGCATAGGCCTCTTCGCGCCCGGCATGCGAGAACAGCTTGACCGTGGCGATATTGGTGTAGCTGTCAACCACGCGACCGGTCATCATCGAGCGCGCATCCGCCTGCTCGGCAGAGATCTTGCGAAGCCGCGGCACGTAATAGCCGACCGTCACCGAATAGACGGCAACCCAAACGACGAGCGGGACGGCAAGCCGCCAGTCCGCCGCCGCGACCACCGCGATCATCGAGATGAAATAGGTGAAGACGTAGACGAACACGTCGAGCACCTTCATCACCGTCTCGCGCACGGCAAGCGAGGTCTGCATCACCTTGGTCGAGACGCGGCCGGCAAACTCGTTGGCGAAGAACGTCATCGAGTGGCGCAGCAGGAACCGATGCATCTGCCAGCGGGCGATCATCGGGAAATTGCCCATCAGGATCTGGTGCATGATGAGCGAGTTCAGGCCCGCAATCAGCGGCAGCGCGACAAGCACGACCAGCGACATGAAGACGAGCTTCATGCCCTCCCTCTCAAGGAAGGTCGTGCGGTCGGCATGCGACAGCCAGTCGACGATGTCGCCGAGGAACTGGAAGAGCATGACTTCGCCGATGGCGATCAGCATCGTGCAGGTCGACATGATGACGACCCACGGCCAGACGGGCTTGGTATAGTGCCATAGAAAGGCCAGAAGCCCCTTCGGCGGCAACGCGGGCGCCTCGTCCGGATAGGGATTGACGCGATTTTCGAACCACGAAAACATGGTAATGAGCTCCGTAAATCGGGCGACCGCCGAACCCGCTGCGCGCATTGGGTGCCACGGTCGGACGGCAAGTATTCAGTAGAACGCGGCCGCATGCCGGCCACACAACGGGTCAGATATGGGAAGTCTTGCGTGAAACCGCGAAACGCCTAGGCCAGCAGAATGGTCATTCGGCTGGGGAGGCGCGGGAGCACGGTCATATCCATGTAGGCCTCCTTGGGCTGGCGTTGGTAAGTGCCGACCTTCTAGCCTTTCGGACGAAAATTGAAAAGGCCAAATCGGCTGATACGTCCATTCACGACATTGATGTCGCCGAAAATGTTGCCGCCGCGTCACAGCTTGCGCGTGTCCGAAAAGGCCTTGAGGCGCGGCATGCATTTCCCGTAATGACAAGACATGAGCGATCTCCCCACTTCCCTGCCCGCCGGCCTGCGCATTGCCCTTTATCAACCCGATATTCCGGGCAATACCGGCACGATCCTCAGGCTCGCAGCCTGCCTCGGCCTTGGCGTGGACATTATCGAGCCAGCCGGTTTCGATATTTCCGATCGCAATCTCAAACGCTCCGGCATGGATTACCTTTCCGCGGTAACGCTCGTCCGGCACGTCAACTGGCAACGTTTCGACGACTGGCGCCGCAGCGAGAGCCGGCGTCTCGTACTGGCTTCCACCAAGGCGGCCCACCCCTATGCGGATTTCGAGTTTCGGCGGGATGACATTCTGCTTTTCGGCCGGGAGAGCGCTGGTGTGCCAGACAATGTCCACGAAATGGCAGATGCGCGTATCCTGATCCCGATGGTCGCCGGCCAGCGCTCCATCAACGTCGCCATGTCTGCAGCGATGATCGCCGGCGAGGCTCTGCGTCAGACCGGATTTTCGGAATGATCTCTGCAACTTGACGTGATGCTTTCGAGCATCACAAAAAGTGACCGTCCGTTCCATTACCCGATCCGGCATTGCAACGGATCCTATACGAATATTGTCATAAACTGTCGCGATCGGCACTTTGCACGCCTGTGCAATTGAGCTATATTCATTAGCCGGCAACTGAAAATCGCTGCCCGTTCTGTGCCGAATGAGGAGCGCGCGCATGCAATCCACGATCGTCATTATCAACCTGCTCGGTGCCGTCGCCCTGCTGCTATTTGGCCTCGCCCAGGTGAAAGACGGGGTCACTCGCGCCTTCGGGGTCCGCCTCAAAAGCGGCCTCGCCACCGGCACCAAGAGCGGTTTGAGATCGTTCTTTTCCGGCCTGTTTGCCACCATCGCGCTCCAGAGTTCGACTGCCACCGCGCTGACCGTCGCCTCCTTTGCCGAACGAGACCTGATCCGCCCGCGCATGGCGCAGATCGTGCTGCTCGGCGCCAATGTCGGCACGGCCGTCACCGCCTGGCTGGTCGCAACAGGTATCGAATGGCTCTCACCGCTGATCATCCTCGCCGGCCTTGTGCTTTTGCGCGGCCGCTCCTCGGCCCGCCAGGGCGCCGGCACCGCGCTGATCGGCGTCGGCTTGATGCTGCTTTCACTGCATCTTCTGAGCCTCGCCACGGAACCGATGCGCCAGTCGCCGGCGCTTGCCGCCTTTATCGGCCTTCTCGACAATGCCTGGCCGGTCGCGCTGCTCCTTTCTGCCGTGCTCGCCTTCGTTTCGTCGTCCAGCCTTGCTGTCGTCGTGCTGATCCTGTCGCTGGCCTCCACCGGCATCGTGTCCACGGGTCTCGTCATCGTGCTGATCCTCGGCGCCAATCTCGGCGGCGCCATTCCGCCGGTCGTCGCAACCATGTCCGGTCCGGCCGCCGCCCGGCGCATCACGCTCGGTAACCTGATCGTCCGCGGCATCGGCTGCTTCATTGCCCTGCCCTTTGCTGGCTTTGGCGCCGACCTGTTGCAATCCCTGCCGCTGCAGGCCGGAAAACTGCCGGTCGATGCGCATCTTGCCTTCAATATCCTGCTGGCGCTCGCCGCCTGGCCATTCTCCGGCCTGCTCTCACGACTGACGGCCCGCCTCGTCGCCGCCGATGCCCAGGCCGAAACCGGACCGCGCTTCCTCGACGAACAGGCGCTCGGCAACCCCGTTATGGCGCTCGCCAATGCGACGCGCGAGGTGCTGGGCGTCGGCGACGCCATCGAGCGGATGCTGATCCGCGCCGAAAACGCCCTCAAGAACAACGACCTTTCGCCATTGTCGGAGATCAACACGCTGGAAAAGCGCGTCGACCGCCTGCAGCAGGAGGTCAAAATCTATCTGTCGAAGCTCGGCCGCGAGGGCCTTGATAGCGAAAACGCGCGCCGCTCGATCATCATCATCGACTATGCCATCAACCTCGAACATATCGGCGACATCATCGAAAAGGGCATTTGCGACCAGGTTCGCAAGAAGATCACGAACGGCCTCAAATTCTCTGATGACGGGTATGAAGAACTGAAAACGCTGTTCAGCCTCACGATCGATAATCTGCGTTCCGCCCAGACCATTTTCCAGACCGGTGACTTCAACCTCGCCCGCAGGCTGATGGAGATCAAGGTCGATGTGCGCCGGCTGGAAAAGCGCTCCTCGGAGCGCCATCTGGAGCGCCTGCGCGACGGCAAGATGGAGAGCCTGCAGACGAGTTCCCTGCATCTCGACATGCTGCGTGACCTGAAGCGGATCAACGCCCATATCGTCTCGGTCGCCCATCCGATCCTCGACGACAGCGGCGTGCTGGTGGAAAGCCGCCTGCGCCACGCCGAGCCGCGGTCTTAAGCGACGCTCCGCCACCCGGCGATCGCCACTTCTGCGGGCCGTATCTTCCTTCATGCCTGAACTCCCGATTTCTCTTTGAGGGAGCATCTGCTATAAAACCTCAAGCAATATTGAGGTCAACAGCCACCATGAAGAAAAGCGAATTTGGACGGATCGCCCATGAATTGACGGTTGGCGAAGTCGCCGAACGCAGCGGCGTCGCCGTCTCGACGCTGCATTTCTATGAGACCAAAGGCCTAATCCGCAGCTGGCGCAACAGCGGCAACCAGAGGCGCTACCCTCGCTCGATCCTGCGCCGCGTTGCCGTCATCAAGGTGGCTCAGAAGACCGGCATTCCGCTCGCCGATATCGCCGAGGCACTCTCCGTCCTGCCGCATGACAGACCGCTGACCGCAACCGACTGGGAACGCCTCTCCGCCAGCTGGAAACGCCAGCTTGACGAGCGCATAGCCAGCCTTTCGGCGCTTCGCGACCACCTGACAGGCTGCATCGGCTGCGGCTGTCTTTCGATGCGGGACTGTCCGCTCCGCAACCCCGGCGACGAGATGGGCGAAAAAGGCACCGGGCCGCTGCTGCTGGAAACGGATTTCGATGAGAAATAGTCGGTCGGACGAGCCCCGCGCCAACGCCTTGCAGTAGCTTTGCGCACCACTTTGGAATAGACCTAGCACCGGCAGGCAAACATACTTCGACCCGCTCCCTTCTTTTCTTCATCGCAGGAAAACCCATGTCTCCCAGGATCCAGAACCTGTTTTACGCCCTGCCCTTGGCCGCGCTCGCCTTAACCGCCTCTCCGGCAGCAGCCCAAGAAGAATCCGATCACTACGCAGCCGTCAGCAACACGGCGATGAGCATTACCGGCGACATCTGGCTGGACGACGCCGGTATCACCTTCGAAAACGACGAGTACTTGGAGTTTTCGGACCTCGTGGCCGACAAGTTCCGCGTCGATGGCAGGATGGTCCCGGGCTCGGTCTACCGTATTGCCGAACCCGCCGATCCGGTGCTCCTGAACGGCAATAAGCTCTGCGGCTCCGGCAAGGTCACCTATCTGGCGAACTGGGCCTCATCGAAGGGCATGTCGGCGATTGCGGTCTTTACCGGCAAAGCGGCGCCGAAGAGCAGCGCCGAGATGTGCGCGTCCTACACCTATGAGGATCCGCAGTGATGAAGGCTGCCGGCTGGTTCAACCTGCCCGGCATTCTGTTCGGGTTCGCTGTGCTACTATTATTATAAATATATCGGGCCCGTCAGTGTGCCTAAAGCGGCGGGTGAATTCAATCTGCGGTCGGCAACCGCCGCATGGTGAATTCGATCCGGTCGCCTTCGAGCTGGCGCCAGCTTTCGACTTCTGTCCAATAGGCAGCCTTCGGAAATTCGTCGAACCATTCGCGCGCCTTGTCACGCGCATCCTCCCGCGACAGAAGGTAGGTCTCGCGCACGAACATTCCCTGCCGTTCGCCAGCCTTTTCCTGCCGGTGGCGGTCGATCCTGCGCTTCAGCCCGTCAAGCGGCGGGGGTGTGAATTTCGCCATGAAAGCCTCTCATCCGCACCTTTACGAGAATGGAAGGTAATGCGTGGCCGCACGTTTTGCGAGTCTGATTTTCCACTGAAGACAAGCAATGGAATGGCTCGCGAAAGCCATGAGTGGTAGTGGCATTTTCGGAGAAATACGAATCGCGCCAAGTAGATACGGCGAGAGGGAAAGACGATATGGAACGGCCGCAACTGCCCAAAGGGCTGCCCGCAGACATCGAAGACAAGAAAGCCGCCGCGAGAGCGTGGTTCGAGAGCCTTCGTGATACGATCTGCGCCTCCTTTGAGGCGCTCGAGGACGAGCTCGTCGGACCGCTTTCCGACCAGGAGCCCGGCCGCTTCGTCAAGAAGGACTGGCTGCGTGATGGCGGCGCCGGTGGCGGCGGCAAGATGTCGATGATGGAAGGCCGCGTCTTCGAGAAGGTCGGCGTCCACACCTCGACCGTTCATGGCGAATTTTCCCCGGATTTCCGCAGCCAGATCCCCGGCGCCGAAGAAGACCCGAGCTTCTGGGCCTCAGGCATCTCGCTGATCGCGCATCCGGTGAACCCCAATGTGCCGGCCGTGCACATGAACACCCGCATGGTGGTGACGTCGAGCAACTGGTTCGGCGGCGGAGCCGACCTGACGCCGGTGCTAGATCGCCGCCGCACCCAGGAAGACCCGGACAGCCAGCTGTTCCACCGCGTCATGGAAATCACCTGCAAGCGCCATGCAGTGGCCGATTACGACCGCTACAAGGCCTGGTGTGACGACTATTTTTTCCTGAAACATCGCAACGAGGCGCGCGGCGTCGGCGGTATCTTTTTCGACTGGCTGCACTCGGATGAGGAAAAGGGCGGCTGGGACGCCGACTTCGCCTACGTCCAGGACGTCGGCCGCGCCTTTGCCCTCGTCTATCCCAAAATCGTCCGCGCCAACTTCAATCTGGGCTGGACGGAAGAAGATCGCGACGAACAGCTCGTGCGCCGCGGCCGTTATGTCGAATTCAACCTGCTTTACGATCGCGGCACCATCTTCGGCCTGAAGACGGGCGGGAATGTCGAATCCATCCTGTCATCGCTGCCTCCGGTTGTAAGGTGGCCTTAAACCAGACACAGCTCGATCACGGGAACATCAACTTTCAGCTACTGAAGTAGCCCCAACATATCGCCATTAACAAATGCGATATCAGAATCACCGATCAGGTGTTAGCTTCCTCCCGGTTGCAACGGAGGAGACTGCAATGATCGCGTCCACCAGCATGCCCGCGCCGGAGGCGCCTGCCCGCCAGGACCCACCCCGCCTGCTCAACAGCCCTGAACTGATCGAACGTCTCGCGACGGAGATGCGCGCCCGCAGCGGCGGTGAACTTCCGCATTCCTTCTGCGTCGAGCAGGTCAAGCGGCAGCTCGCCGGAAAGAGCGTCGAAACCGGCGCTGCGAATGCGCCGCAGATGCCGCTCAGGCCGGAACAGCGGTCGGTTTTCCACGCCTGGGCGTTTTCCGAATAAGACCCCGGGAACGGTCGAGGACATTTCCGAGTTATCGAACTGAGGCCGGCGGCGTGAGGAGACACTGTCGGCTTCAGCTTCAACGATAGCAGGAGGAAATATCATGCGACTGTTCGAATGCGGCACGCTTGTGCCCGGATGCCAATGGCACACCCGCGCCGAAGAGGATGCGGAAGTGGTCCGCCGTGCGGTGGAGCACATGCGCACCGCGCATGGCGAAGAGACCATTCGTGAAAACATGGTCGACAACATCAAGACCCGCGTTCGCGACGAAGGCAGCCAGCAAGCCGCGTGATCATGTCGGCAGGTTAGACCGCCCAGCCTCGATGACGGGCCACAAACGGCCCGTCAGGACCCAAGGACGGCCTGAACATTTAAAGCGAATTGCGAACCATCGCATCCAGCCGGGCGGAAAGCGCTGCCCGGTCGAGAGCGAAATTGCGCTCCACCCAGAAATCCTCGAGTAGCTTCAGGATTTCCCCCACCCGTTTTCCCGCCGGCACGCCGGCTGAAACGATGTCGGCACCGCTGAGCGGAAAGACCGGCTTCGAATATCCCTCGGCACGCTTCAATAGCACGGAAAACCGCGCCGATTTCCGCATCGCGATCGGATCGCCGTCAGCGCCGCCGCGCGCGCCGGCAAGCGCGATCTTCAGCCGCATGACCATGCCGGCCGGTCCGTGCCGGTAAAGCAGCCGGTCGAAGCCGACATCGGTCACCTCATCTGGCAGGCTCGGTGTCGCGGCCCATCCCGCCATTTGCCCCGTCTCGGCATTCGACATCCGTAGACGTTTCGCCATGGCATCGATACGTGCTGCATCCGGCGGCACGATCGATGCCAGCCGCAGCATCGGATCGGGCTTCCAGCCAAGCGCCTGCTCAGCGGCAACCAGTCCGTGAATGGCGTCGATGCCCCATTTTTCCGTCTCGGGCAGAATTTCTGTCAGCACGCCGACCTGACGCATCCAGAGCAGCGCGCGAGACGGATCAGGAGCGGAAAGCAGCTTCTTCGTCTCAGCCCAGATACGCTCGGCCGAAAGGGTCGAAAGCTTCTCCTTGGCCCGCGCCGAAGCCCGCAATCCGTCGGCATCCGGCCGGCCGACACCGTAATAGGCAAAGAACCGGAAAAACCGCAGGATGCGCAGATAATCCTCCGCAATCCGCTGAGATGCATCACCGATGAAACGGACCGTGCGGCTCTCGATATCCGGAAGACCTTCAACGAGGTCGATGACCGCGCCATCCTTGTCGGCATAAAGCGCATTGATCGTCAGGTCACGCCGTTCGGCATCCGCCTGCCAGTCCGTGCCGAAGGCGACCTTGGCATGCCGGCCGTCCGTCTCGATATCGCGGCGAAGCGTCGTCACCTCGAAAGGATGGCCGTCGATCACCAACGTCACCGTGCCATGCTCGATCCCCGTCGGCACGGCCTTGATGCCAGCCGCGTTGGCCCGCTCCACCACCTTTTGCGGCAGAAGCGTCGTCGCGATGTCCACGTCGGCAACCGGCAATCCCATCAGCGCATTGCGCACCGCGCCGCCTGCCACCCGCGCCTCGCCGCCATCGGCATTCAGGAGCGCCAGCACGCGCGTCAATGCCGGGTCCTGAAACCAGGCTTCGCCGGCAACGCTTTTCGGGGTGGCAGTCATGCATAAAGCCTTTCATAAATCGTCCGCAGAATGCCTGCGGTAATGCCCCAGATATTCCGCTCCTCATAGGGCATCAGGTAGAAATGCCGCTCTGTGCCATTCCACTCGCGGCTGCCGCGTTGATGGTTCGCCTCGTTCATCAGGAAGGACAGCGGCACTTCGAAAACGTCGTCCACCTCGGTCGGATTGAGCTTCAGCGAGAAGCCACGCTTCACCACCGAAAGCACCGGCGTGATGCGAAAACCGGTCGCCGCATAATAGGTCGGCAACCGCGCCAGCGTCTCGACATAGGAACGGTCGAGACCGATCTCTTCCTCCGCTTCACGTAACGCCGCCTGCTCCGGCGAGGTGTCTTCCGGATCGATGCCGCCGCCCGGAAAGGCGATCTGGCCGGAATGTTTCCGTAACGTCGCCGTACGTTGAGTCAGGATGATCTTGGCATCGTTGCCGTCATCAACGACCGGCACCAATACCGCTGCATCGCGAAGCTTCAGCCCGGCAGCAAGATCGACCAGTGTCGGGTTGAGCACATGGTCGCCGTGGTCGCGCCAAGCATGGTCGATCGGCCCGCCATTCTGATGGAGCGCCCGGCGGCGAAAATCGCCCGCGGAATAAAGCGGAAAATCGGTCGATTGGGCTAAGTCATTCATTGGGAAAGCGCTTCCAGTTCTGCTGCCGGCATGACCGGAAACACTTCACCGCCCGAGCGGACGGAAAACATCGGCACATCGTCTATCACGACAGTCTCGCCGAGTTCCACGAGATCATACATCACGGCGCGCGAGACCAGTGCCTCCAACCTGCCGCGAATGAGGAGATAGGGTTTCAGCTCGCGGTTCTCGCCGGCGATCTCGAAACGCAAGGGATGCTCGGGGCCAGCTTCCACCACGTCACCGACATTTGTCCTGAACGTGAGGACCTGAGCCGCTTCACGCTCCGTCACCTGCATCTCGACAGCAAGAAACGGCGCATCCACGACGCGGATGCCGACTTTTTCCACAGGTGTTACGAGATAGGTCTTGCCGTCCTCATCCCTGCGTAGAACGGTCGAGAACAGCCGCACCAGCGGAGCCCGGCCGATCGGCGTGCCCATGTAAAACCATGTGCCGTCGGCCCGAATTTCCATGTCGATATCGCCGCAGAACGGCGGATTCCACTTCTCGACGGGCGGCAAACCGCGCTTTCCCGCCCCCGTCTGCTCGGACGCACGGGAAATCAGGGCTGCGAGCCCTGCTGCATCGGATGCGGAATTAATCGTTTGCGCCGCCATCTTTCAGTCCCGGTTGACCCGTAATCCATGGGAAAGGCAATTGTTCCTCACGAGATAGTCATTCGAAACGTGCTTGTCAGCCATATTTCGGGGAATAAGTTCGATGGGATAAAGCGAGGTGCTGCAATGCGGCGATTCGCTGCCGGACAATGGAAGCCCGGTTTGAAGCCTGCCGGTTCTGGATGCCAAACGGGATGATGGAGAACGACATGGGCATGATGAATTCCACCGAAAACGTCCTCGATGAGAAAGCCATCATCGCCTCTGCCGAAAAGGCCCTTTCCGACATCGCCAGCATCCGCACCGAAATCGCCAAGGTGATCTTCGGTCAGGAGCAGGTTGTCGAGAACACGCTTCTCGCCGTCCTCTCCGGCGGCCATGCGCTGCTCGTCGGCGTCCCGGGCCTCGCCAAGACCAAGCTGGTGACCACGCTCGGCACCGTGCTTGGCCTCGATTCCAATCGTATCCAGTTCACGCCGGACCTGATGCCGTCCGATATCCTTGGCTCCGAAGTCATGGATACCGACGAAGCCGGCCGCCGCTCGTTCCGCTTCATCAAGGGCCCGATCTTCGGCCAGCTGCTGATGGCCGACGAAATCAACCGTGCCTCGCCGCGCACGCAGTCGGCGCTTCTGCAGTCCATGCAGGAATATCACATCACCGTCGCCGGCCGGCGTTACGACCTGCCCGCGCCCTTCCACGTTCTGGCAACCCAGAACCCGCTGGAGCAGGAAGGCACCTACCCTCTCCCCGAAGCGCAGCTCGACCGCTTCCTGCTGCAGGTCGATGTTCTTTACCCGGACCTTGCCGCCGAGCGTCAGATTCTGCTCGACACGACCGGTGTTTCGGAAGCCAAGGCCAGCCGCGTGATCGATTCCGCCCGCCTGCAGGAAATCCAGACCCTGATCCGCCAAATGCCTGTCAGCGATAAAGTGGTAGATGCGATCCTCTCGCTCGTCCGCTCCGCCCGCCCCGGCCATGGCAATGCCAATACCGACAAGAACGTCGCCTGGGGTCCAGGCCCCCGCGCCGGCCAGTCGCTGATGCTGACGGCCCGCGCCCGCGCGCTTTACGAAGGCCGTCTCGCCCCGTCGCTGGACGACGTCTATGCGTTGGCGGAACCAGTTCTCGAGCACCGCATGGCGCTCACCTTCGCGGCCCGTGCCGAAGGCATGTCGGTGCGCGACGTCATTGCCGGCCTGGTAAAGCAGGCTCGCGGCTAAAGAGCTGCCAATCAAAAGGCTAGAAAGGTACCTGCGTGGCATCCATCGGCCAAACCGTCGAGCAGACACCCAGCAGCGAAGTCCTCTTCCGCGCCCAGGCCCGCGCAGCGCTTGTGCCGGATTGCATGGTGGAAGCCAAGCGCATCGCCAACACGGTGATCGCCGGCTGGCACGGCCGCCGCAAGCGCGGCATGGGTGAGAACTTCTGGCAATTCCGTCCTTATGCGGAAGGCGAAAGCCTGTCGCGCATCGACTGGCGCCGCTCTGCCCGCGACGACCATACCTATGTCCGCGACCGGGAATGGGAGGCTGCCCACACTGTCTGGCTCTGGGCCGACATGTCGCCTTCGATGATGTACAAATCGACGTTCGCGATGGTTTCCAAGGAAAGCCGAGCCCTCGTCCTCATGCTGGCGCTTGCCGAAATCCTCGCCCGCTCCGGCGAACGCATCGGCTGCCCCGGCATCATGGAACCGGTTTCCGCCCGTAACGCCGCCGAACGGCTGGCCGCCGCCATCATGCATGCACCGCTGACGACTGGCCTGCCGGACACCGCAATGATACGCGGCCAGAGCGATATCGTGCTGATCGGCGATTTCCTCGACGATGCCGACCGGGTTATGGATCGCATCACGCCGCTCGGCCGTCGCGGCCTTCGTGGCCACGTGGTCGAGATTGCCGATCCGGCTGAAGAGACCTTCCCCTATTCCGGCCGCACCGAGTTTACCGATCCGGAAACCGGCGAAAAACTCGTCTCCGGCCGCGCCGAAACGATCCGCGAGGATTACCAGCGCGCCTATCTCGCCCGCCGCGATGCGCTGGGCGAAGGTTTGCGTCGCCTCGGCTGGAGTTTCGTCTTCCATCGTACCGACAACCTCGCCTCCGAAGCGCTGGTCGCTGTCCACGGCTATCTGTCCGGCATGCCGGCGCCGAAGCCCGGATCACGCGCTCAGGAAGGCGGCCTGGCATGATGAGCGCTCTCGCCTTCACCTATCCCGCCATCCTTTTCGGCCTGATCGCCCTGCCGATCATCTGGTGGCTGCTGCGGCTCACCCCGCCGCGCCCACGTACCGAGGTCTTCCCGCCGCTGAAAATCCTGGCGACCGTGCTGAAGCGCGAGGAGACACCTTCGCAAAGCCCCTGGTGGCTGACGCTGCTGCGCATGCTGCTCGCCGCCGCCGTGATCTTCGCGATCGCCGATCCGGTGATGAACCCGCGCGCCAATTCGCTGAATGCCGGCGGTCCATTGGTTCTCGTCGTCGACAACGGCTGGGCGACCGCCGCCGATTGGGAACGCCGCGTCCAGACCGCCAACCTGCTGATCGATGACGCCGAGAGCGCCGACGTGCCGGTCTCGATCACCTTTACCGCCGACCCCAGCCACGAGGCCGTGCCCGGCACGGCCGCCGCCGCCCGCGAAAAGCTGACTGCCGCCAAACCGAAGCCGCTAGTGCCGGACCGCGCCCGCGCGGCTGAAGCCGTCAGCGAGGCCATGAACGGCACCCGCCCCGGCACACTCGCCATCCTCTCCGACGGCATCGCCGCACCGGACGATAACGAAGCCCTTTCCGCTCTCGCAGGCCTTTCGCCTGCGGATATGCGGCTGATCCAGGGCGATGGCACAAGTGCCGTCGCGATCACCGACGCGGTCAACAACGCCGGCGCCATGTCCGTCACCGCCACCCGCCTTTCAACCGGCGGACAGCAGCAATTCGCTGTCAATGCACTCGATACGCAGGGCCGCTCGCTCGCCTCCGGCGCGTTCGAGTTCGCGCCGGGTGCCGCCACAGCGACCGCCGAAATCACCTCGCCATTCGAACTGCGCAATGATTTCGCCCGTCTGAATATCGATGGCCTTGCTACTGCCGGTGCCGCGCATCTGCTCGACGATGGCTTCAAGCGCCGCCGCATCGCTCTGATCGCCGGCGAAAGCGGCAGCGACTTCCAGCCGCTTCTGCAGCCGCTCTACTACATCAGCCGCGCGCTCTCCCCGTTCGCCGACATCATCCAGCCGAACACCGCCGATCTCGCGGTCTCGATCCCGCAGATCCTCGAAGGCAATCCGTCCGCCATCATCATGGCCGATGTCGGCCGCCTGCCGGCCGAGACCTATGCGCCATTGCAGCAATGGATTGCCCGCGGCGGCACGCTGATCCGTTTCGCCGGCCCGCGCCTTGCCGCGGCCCCCGCTGACGACCCGCTCGTGCCGGTCATCCTGCGCCAAGGCGAACGTGCGCTCGGCGGCGCCATGTCCTGGTCCGAACCGCAATCACTGGCGAACTTCCCGGGCTTCGGCCCCTTTGCCGGCATGCCGCGCGCCGAAGACATCACCGTAACCCGCCAGGTTCTCGCAGAACCGACCCCGGATCTCGCCGAGCGCACCTGGGCAAGCCTTGCAGATGGCACGCCGCTGGTGACCGAAAAGGAAGTCGAAGCCGGTCGTATCGTGCTATTCCATACCAGCGCCGAGGCGACCTGGTCGAACCTGCCGCTATCGGGCAATTTCGTCGAAATGCTCCGTCGCCTTGTGCAGCTTGCCCGCGCCGGTGGTGCGGTCACCTCCGGCCCTGCTGCCGATGGCGCCGCCGCGACGCTTGCACCCTATCGCCTGCTGACGGCCGATGGCATCCTGACGACCGAAACCGGCACCGCCCGCCCGATCGCCATCGCCGCCGGTCAGACGCCGATCGCAAGCTTCGACCATCCACCCGGTCTCTACGGCACCGAGGACGGCTTTACCGCCGTCAACCTGCTGCCGCCAAAGACCGTCATCGCCCCCTTCGATGCAGCGCTGGCCGGCCGGCCGATGCTGCGGGAAGGCCTTGCGGGCGGACTGGCCGTGTCGCTCCGCCCCGCCCTCTTCGCGGCAGCCTTCGCGCTGCTGGTGCTCGACAGCCTCGTGGTGCTTTTCATGAACGGCGCTTTCTCCCGTATTCCCGGCGGCTCCAAAGGACGTTTGGGCGGCCGCGACGCGAGCCGTGGTGCCGCGGCGGCTATCGCCGCCCTCGCCTTCGGTCTTCTGGCATTCGCGCCGGGACAAGGACAGGCGCAGGAAATCGCGCCGGGCGCAGCAACCAAGCCCGGCGACGAGCAGATCCTCGAACGGCTCGACACCACGCACCTCGCCTATGTCCAGACCGGCGAAGCGGATGTTGACCGCATTTCCGAACAGGGCCTCGAAGGCTTGAGCCAGTTCCTGACCTACCGGACGACGCTCGAACCCGGCGCCCCTGTCGGCCTCGATATCACCAAGGACGAACTGTCCTTCTTCCCGATCATCTACTGGCCGATCTCTGCCACGGCCCCGATGCCGTCGCAGGCCGCGATCTCGCGCATCGACGCCTATATGCGCAATGGCGGCACGGTTCTGTTCGACACCCGCGACCAGTATTCCTCGCTCGATGCCGGCGGCACCAGCCCGAACAGCCAGCGCCTGCAGGCGATCCTCGCCAATATCGACATTCCACCGCTGGAGCCGACGCCGCAGGATCATGTCCTGACCCGCTCCTTCTATCTGCTCAACAATTTCCCCGGCCGCTATACCGGCAGCCCGCTCTGGGTCGAGGCCCGGCAGGACGCCCGCACCTCCGGCGCCAAGCTCACATCCTCCGGCGACGGCGTGACGCCGCTTTTGATCACTGGCAACGACTTCGCCGGCGCCTGGGCGATCGATCAGCAAGGCGGTCCCGTCCTGCCTACGGTGCCGCCCGATGAAATGCAGCGCGAATACGCCTACCGCTCCGGCGTCAACATCATGATGTACATGCTGACCGGCAACTATAAGGCGGATCAGGTGCATGTGCCGGCGCTGCTTGAACGACTTGGGCAGTGAGGGGGATGACAATGATCTCTCACCACTCATCTGCTTCTGATTTCGTACCGTTCGTAGCCAAGAGCGTTGCCTGTTGGCAAAGCGGTGCTCCCAGCCAATCTCCCCCCTTGAGGGGGAGATGCCCGGCAGGGCAGAGGGGGGTGTCCAGGGCGCTCACGTCGACCGTTTCCATTCGCGGCAAGCGCCGCATACCCCCCTCTGTCACTCACGTGACATCTCCCCCTCAAGGGGGGAGATTGTTTGGAGCATGCCGCGCCCTCTCCCGGCAAACGGCACCCTCGACCCATAGAGGGAAAACCTCATGACCATCGAATTCGCCCCCTTCTTCTCCTGGCCGATCATTGCTGCACTCGGCGTGCTCGCCATCATCCTCGCCGGCCTCGCCTTCTGGCGCGGCGTGCGTGGCGCGACACTGCGCACACTGGCGCTGGCCGCCCTGCTGCTGGCGCTCGCCAACCCGACTCTGCTGCAGGAAGACCGCGAACAGCTCTCTACCATCGTGCCTGTCGTCGTCGACCGGTCGCAGAGCCAGGATACGGCCCAGCGCAAACAGCAGACGGATCAGGCGCTCACTGAACTCAACGCGCGTTTCGCCCGTTACCCCCGTATCGAGACCCGCGTCGTCGAAGTCGCCGACGATGCGGATTCCGACACACCGTCGACCAAGCTTTTCACCGCCTTGCGTTCGGCAATTTCCGACGTTCCGCCGGCCCGGATCGGCGGCGCGATCTTCCTGACCGACGGCCAGATCCACGATCTCCCGGGCGTCAATCAGGATCTCGGCTTCAACGCCCCGGTCCATGGCCTGATCACCGGCCAGCCGAACGAATTCGACCGCCGCGTCGAAGTCGTCCGCGCCCCCCGTTTCGGCATTGTGGGCGAAGAACAGGAACTGACCCTGCGGGTCTTCGACGACGGTCGCCAAGGCGGCGGCAATGCGCAGGTGACGATCAAGATGAACGGTCAGCCGATCGCCACGCTGCAGGCCCGTCCGGGTGTCGAGACGCCGTTCTCCTTCACCGTGCCGCGCGGCGGCAACAACGTCATGGAATTTTCGGTCGCCGAGCTTCCCGGCGAAGTGACGACCGCCAACAATCGCGCAGTACACGTCATCGACGGCATCCGCCAGAACCTGCGCGTCCTGCTCGTCTCCGGTGAACCGCATGCCGGCGAGCGCGCCTGGCGCAACCTGCTGAAATCCGATGCATCGGTCGATCTCGTCCACTTCACCATCCTGCGCCCGCCGGAAAAGCAGGACGGTACACCGATCAACGAACTGTCGCTGATCGCCTTCCCGACCCGCGAACTTTTCGTCGAGAAGATCAAGGATTTCGACCTGATCATCTTCGACCGCTACAAGCACCGTGGCGTGCTGCCGATCCTCTATTACGATTACATCGCCCAATACGTGAACAATGGCGGCGCGCTGTTGATCGCAGCCGGCCCCGAGCATGCCGGCGAGGATTCGATCGCCTCGACGCCGTTGGAACAGGTCCTGCCGGCCGCCCCGACCGGCGATATCCATAGTGCCGCCTTCTATCCGCATCTGTCGGAGGCCGGTCAGAAACACCCGGTCACCCGTGGCCTGGACGGTTCCAACCAGAACCCGCCGGCGTGGGGCCGCTGGTTCCGCACTATCGACGTCGATACGCCACAGGGCCAGACGGTGATGGAAGGCGATGGCAATCGTCCCCTCCTCGTCCTCAACCGTCAGGGCCAGGGCCGCGTCGCCATGCTGTTGTCCGACCAGGGCTGGCTCTGGGCGCGCGGCTTCGAAGGCGGCGGCCCGCATGTGTCGCTCTATCGCCGCATCGCCCACTGGCTGATGAAAGAGCCGGAACTCGAGGAAGAAGCGCTGACCGCCCGCGCCGTTGGTCGCACGCTGGAAGCGACGCGCCAGACAATCGGCGACGACCCCGGTCCTGCGACGATCAAATACCCGTCCGGCCGCTCGGAAATCGTGCCGATGACGGCAGCCGGCCCAGGGCAATACAGGCTGGAGCGTCGCACGGAGGAAACCGGGCTGTTCGAGGTCACGAACGGCGAGTTCTCGACATTGGTCCATGTCGGTGCGGTTGATGCGCCGGAATTCAAGGCGATGATTTCTACCGAGAACACGCTGAAGCCCTATGCCGACAAGACGCGCGGCCTCGTCACCCGTGTGGCATCCGGTGACAGCGTATCGCTTCCGGATATCTTGCCCGTTCGCGGCGAAGTCCGCGTCAACGATCCGGGCCGGATGGTGATCCGCCTGACCGATGAAACCGTGCTACGCGGCATCAACACGCTGCCGCTGTTTGCCGGTTTTGCCGGACTCGGCGTGCTTCTGCTTGCCGTCTCGGCCATGTGGTGGCGCGAGGGCCGATAATCGTATGACGCAATTGCAGGTAACAGCCTCGCCCTCCCCCGAGGAACTGGCCGTCATCGCGGAAGGCCTCACGGCTTTCAACGATGCCGATGTCGGCCCATCCGGCCGCCAGCTGCTCGTCGTGCTGATCCGCGATATCGAGGGCAATGTCATCGGCGGGCTGAACGGTTATACCGCCTGGGGCTGGCTCTTTACCCAATTGCTGTTCATTCCCGAAGCTTTGCGCGGCAATGGCATGGCGGGCAAGCTGTTGACCGAGGCGGAAGCGGAAGCCCGCAATCGTGGCTGCCACGGCGCCTGGATCGACACGTTCAGCCCTGTTGCCCGCAAGGCCTACATGCGCCAGGGTTATGAAATCTTCGGCGAATTGCCGGAATTTCCGAAGGGCCGCACCCGCACCTTCCTCAAGAAGATGCTTTAGTTTATCCATTCGCTTCAATGCATCTGCAGTGTCGTAAAGCGTAGACGGTTTGCATGGACATCGAGTTGAAACTAACCGAGGGCGTCTCCCCCGAAGACGAGGATATCATCCTCGAACATCTGAAGGCCTACAACGTTGCGACCTTCGGACAGAGCGACCGGCGGGAACTCGCGATACCGATCTACGACGAACACAACAATCTGCTCGGCGGGCTGACGGGCTACACTGGCCGTGGCTGGCTCTATATCGGCATGCTGTTCGTGCCGGAAGAGATGCGCGGCAAAGGCTTGGCCGCACGCATGCTCGACATGGCGGAACAGGAAGCCCGCGCCCGTGGCTGCATCGGCGCCTATATCGACACGATGAACCCGGATGCGCTGAGCGTCTACCTCAAGCAAGGTTATATCGAGATCGGCAGATTGAAGGGTCTCGCCCGAGGCCATGATGTGACCTGGCTGGAAAAGCGCTTCTAGGAGCGTTCCAAACGCCCGAAATACGAGCCGTCCCATCAACAAGAACAACTGGTTAGGCGAGCCACCTGATTCGATCCGAGAGCGGCTCGCCATGTCTTCGTGTTTTACATCAGGCCAGCGATGCCTGACGGGTTTCCGCATTGATCATGAGACCCGCAACGGCGGCGACCACCAACAGGCCGGCAAAAATGCCGATCGTCAGTTCAAGGCCATGGACCACGACGTACCCCATGAGCGACGGCGCAAGCAGCCCGCCGAGGCGTGCCATCGCACCGGCGGCCCCCATTCCGGTAGCGCGCGTCGTCGTCGGATAGAGCTCGGGCGTATAGGCGTAAAGCGCGCCCCAGGTGCCGAGCAACGCGAAGCTCATCAGAAGCAGTGCGGCCCCAACCAGGACGGCGCTCCATGCCAGCACGAAGAGCAGGCAGCCCAGCGCCGAGAGCAGGCAGAATCCTACCAGTGTCGGCTTGCGGCCCCACTTTTCAACGCCGTAAGCGGCCAGCGCATAGCCCGGAATCTGAGCCAGTGCGACAAGCACCAGGAAACCATAGCCGCGCACGAAACCGAACCCTTCGCCCGCCAGCCTAGCCGGCATCCAGGTGAAGACACCGTAATAGGAGACCGAAACCAGGAACCAGATCGCCAGGATCATGATGCTGCGCTGGCGCAACTCGCCGGAAAAGATACCGGTTGCCGTCACCGTTTTCGGCGAGGCGAGGCTGGTGCCGGGGGCAAGCTGCGGGTGACCGTTGACGACCAGCATGCGATCGACGATCGCCCTCGCCTCGTCGCCGCGGCCCGAGCGCAGCAGGTAAAGCGGCGATTCCGGCACGAGGAAACGCAGGCCGATACCGGCCAGCGCCGGGATAGCGGTGACCGCGAAAATGTAACGCCAGGCATCCGCGACGCCTGCAAGGCTCGCACCCCAGGCGGCCAGTGCCACGATCAGCGTACCGATGGCCCAAAAACCTTCCAGCAGGACCAGCCAACGTCCGCGGTTCTTCGCCGGCAGGAATTCCGCCATCATCGCATAATCGACCGGCAGCGTGCCGCCGACGGCAGCGCCGGTCAGGAAACGCAGCACGAGAAGGATTTCGAAATTCGGTGCGAAGACGGAAAGCGTCCCGAACACTGCATCGCAGGCAACGGTGACGATCAGCACACGACGGCGACCGATCCGGTCGGCCAGCTTGCCGAAGCCGATGGCACCGAGCAGCATTCCGAGAAAGAACAGCGTTCCCGTCTGCAGTGCCTGCGGCACCGTCAGGCCAAATGTCGCGGCGATCGAGGCAGCGGTAAATCCAACCGCCAGAACCTGCATCGCATCCGCGGTCCAGACCAGACCGAATATGCCCATCAGCCGTCGCTGATAGGACCCAGCCCCGGCGCGATCAAGCGCTTCATCCATAGTGATTGCCGTCATGCACCCCATCCCCCGAGTACCGCATGTGCCGAAGACATCACTCATGTGCCAGGCAGATCATGCGTAAGACACGAATCGCGCCGACAGTCATCGCCGGCGCCAAGCAGGGTTGGCTTAACGGACTTGTTCTATTCGCGCCAGCCAATAGTTCCTTTGAGACGCGGATGAACATCCTCGCCGATTGGAACGACAAGGACACGGCCCGGATCGACCGGCCCGGGGAAATCCAGCGCGTTATAGGCAACCTTCTGGAAGCCGAGCGGGCCATAATACGGCGGGTCGCCGACCAGGATCACCGCTTCCGATCCCTTGCGCCTCGCCGCTTCGATGGCAATCCGCACCAGCTCGCGGCCGATGCCCATGTTCTTGTGCGACGGCCGCACGGCGAGCGGCCCAAGCAGATGACCTTTGACACCTCCGGCCAGAACCGGGGTCATCCGCACCGACGCGATCGTCTCGCCGTCATCGGCGCAGATAAAGGAAAGCGAGCGGTCATGGGCGCCCTGCTCACGGATGCGTGCTGCGGCACGGGTATGCCGCCCGGGGCCGAAAGCCTCGGCATTGATCAACTCGATGACGTCGTCATGCGATGCGTCTTCGGTGAGATAGACGAGTTCGTGCTTGTAGAGGTGCTGATGCTGCTGAGACATAGGGAGACTGAAGCCGTAGAAAATGAGCGGACAGGACAAGGCATCTCGTTGGCGCCATTCAAGGCGCCTTCATCGAAGATCAGCGTCGTCGCAGTGCCCGTGCTTCAGTCATGGAAAGCCTTGGTCCCCAGAATTGTGACAAGCGACGTAGCAGGAAAATTTTATCGCGTCCAATCCAAAACGCAGCGTTCATAAAAACTTGCCTCGCATTCTTTTCGCCCTGTCGTATCTATGGCGTCAAGGACACACCTCGCCCTTCAAGGGCGCACCAAGGAGATGAACATGGGCATGCTCGTCGATGGAAAATGGCAGGACGTCTGGTACGATACCAAGGCGAGCAAGGGTCATTTCAAGCGCAGCGAATCGCAGTTCCGCAACTGGCTGACGGCGGATGGCTCTGCCGGACCGACCGGCAAGGGCGGCTTCAAGGCGGAAGCCGGGCGTTACCACCTTTATGTTTCCTACGCCTGTCCCTGGGCGCACCGCACGCTGATCTTCCGCAAGCTGAAAAAGCTCGAGGACCTGATCTCAGTTTCCGTCGTGGACTATCTGATGCTGGAAAACGGCTGGGAGTTCAAAACGCGTGATGGCGCCACTGGGGATGACCTCTATGGCCTCGATTATCTCTATCAGCTCTATCTGAAGGCCGATCCGAATTATACTGGCCGCGTCACCGTGCCGATCCTGTGGGACAAGCAGGAGCAGACGATCGTCTCCAACGAGAGCGCGGAAATCATCCGCATGCTCAATACCGCTTTCGACGACCTCACCGGATCGACGGCGGATTATTATCCGGAAGCGCTGCGCAGCGAGATCGATGCGCTCAATGCAACGATCTACGACACCGTCAACAACGGCGTCTACAAGGCCGGCTTCGCCACCACGCAGGACGCCTATGAGCAGGCGATCGGCAAGCTTTTCGAAACGCTGGATACGCTGGACAAGCGCCTTTCCGCCAGCCGTTATCTTTTCGGAGATCAGCAGACGGAAGCCGATTGGCGGCTATTCACCACGCTGCTTCGCTTCGATCCGGTCTATGTCGGCCACTTCAAATGCAACATCCGCCGGATCGAGGACTATCCGAACATTTCCGGATATCTGCGCGACCTCTACCAGCATCCCGGCGTGGCTGAGACCTGCAATCTCCTGCATATCAAGAACCACTATTACCAGAGCCACAAGACGATCAATCCGACCGGCATCGTGCCTGTCGGCCCCATGATCGATCTCGATGCGCCACATGGGCGGGAGAATATCCGGCAGGCAGCCTGAAGGCCTACCATTCGTCGGACTTCGCGGCCTCGCCGCTCAGTTCCTTCAGGCGCCGGACGGTCGCGCTCGTCACCTCCTTCGGGAGAGCGTCGAGCGCGAAGAACCCGCTTTCGGCGATCTCGCGATCCGGCTTCCGCGGCGCCGTCTGCTCCACCGTCACGCGATAGAAGATCACATGGTCGCGCTTGCTGACGCGCCGATTGTAATAGACGTGGAAAAGCTGCGGCTCGCCGATGATTTCCAGGTTGCCCTCCTCGCGCAGCTCCTTGCGAAGCGCGCCGATCGCCGTTTCGCGCAGCTCCATGCCGCCGCCCGGCATATACCAGCCCGGCACATAGGTATGGCGTACCAAGAACACGCGGCCCTCGCGATCGAAACAGGCCGCCCGCACCCCAAGCGTCATGCCCCGCAGAATGAAGAAGGCGCGGTGCAGCAGCCAGGTGACGATCCTCGTCCAGGGACCACGGATTTCCGGGATTCCTTGTTCGCTCATTCATAACTCCGGGAGCCGCCAGAAATTCGATAACGATTTACCGGCTTATGCGTTATGTCTGCGCCATGTTCAAATTCGCGCATATTTCAGACATCCATCTCGGGCCACTTCCAAAGCTGACGCTCAGGGAACTCTTTTCCAAGCGGATCACCGGCTTTGTGAACTGGCACCGCAACCGGCGCAAGCATCTTTTCGTCAATACGCTCGACCTGCTGTTGAGCGATCTGAAAATGCACGAACCGGACCAGCTCGTTATTACCGGCGATCTCGTCAATCTTGCGACCAAGATCGAGACCCGGCTGGCGGGCGAATGGCTGCGCACCATCGGCGATCCGCATGACACGACCGTCGTCCCCGGCAATCACGACGCCTATGTGCCGGGCGCCCACGACAAGTCCGTCAACGAATGGTATCCGTTCATCAAGAGCGACGACGATCCGGCAGAATGGCCAGAAGACGACCATATCTTTCCGACTATGCGACGCCGCGGACCGCTCGCCATCATCGGTTGCTCGACCTCGAACGCCACCCTGCCCTTTTCCGCATCCGGCTATTATGGCTCGAGGCAGGCGCGCGAAACCGTCAACCTCTTGAAGAAGGCCGGCGAAGAAGGCCTCTTCCGCGTCGTGCTGATCCATCATCCGCCGATCCGCGGTGCGGCATCTTCTCACAAGCGGATGCTCGGCATCCGCCGTTTCGCTGCAGCGATTTCCACCGGCGGCGCCGAGCTCGTGCTGCATGGCCACACCCATCTCAACACGCTCTATTGGCTGAAAAGCCATAGCGGTCAGGTGCCGGTAATCGGCATCGCATCCGCCTCCCAAGGGCCTGGCGGTCACAAGCCGCGCGCCGCCTACAATCTTTTCACACTCTCCGGTGAACCGGGCGCCTGGAACCTGCTCTGGGATCGCCACAGCCTGACGGAAAGCGGCGATGGGGTAGCGCTCGACAACAGCCGGCTTCTGTCCGGTGAAATTCCTGCGCCCATGGCGATTCCCGAAGCGGCCAGAATGTTGTAGAATATTGGCTGGGATTGTTGCGGTATCGCCACATTCCCGTCATAGCTGATATAGATCGACGACATCGTAACGCATATCGAGTGAAGCCGTCCCCTGTTCATGAGCCAGCCGAGCCCCACGACCGACATCCGGCGCGATATCGTCGCCCTCCTGCCGCGCCTGCGCCGGTTTGCGCTGACGCTTGCCGGAAAGGCCGCCGAGGCCGATGACCTGGTGCGCGGGGCGACCACCCGGGCGATCCAGAAAAGCCATCACTGGAAAGGCGAAGGCCGCATCGAGAATTGGCTTTTCAGCCTGATCCGCGCCACATGGGCCGACGAATTGAAGAAGCGCCGCCGGGCTGGGCAAAACACGGTCATGGGTCACGATAAGGAGGACCGCCGCGCCACGCCCTCGGCACTGTTGCTTCCCGAGGGATTTGCAAGCGCTATCCTGCTGACGGATGTCGAAGGGTTTACCTATACCGAGGCGGCCGCCATCCTGGGCATCCCCACCGATCTCCTCTCCTCTCGCCTCTGCGCCGCCCGCCTCAGCCTGGCTGCAGCCGGAAACGAGACAAGCGAGCGGAGAGCCTGAGAACATGAATGCCCTGCAACCCTCGCCGCTGGAATTGCGGCTTTCCGCCTATATCGACGGACAGGCCGACGAACAGGAAAGGCACGACCTTGAGGCTTTGCTGGTCAACGATCCGCAGGCGCGCGCATTGCATGAAGTTCTCAAACGCGGCGCCGATCTCGGCCGCCGCGTTTTCGACGACATGCTGAAGGAACCGGTGCCGCTCGATCTGGTTCGCGGCATCAAGAATGCGCCCCTGCCCCGCAAAGCGGTTCGCCTGCCGCATGCGCCCCGCCCGAACTTTGCTTTCAAACCATCCGCACCACAATTTCTGGGCGTGTGCCTGGCTCTGTTTCTGGTCGGCGGCGGCATCGGCTACGTGGTCGGGACCAATCCGATCGTTCCGGAACAGCTGAGATTTTCCGCAGCGTCTGCCAGCAACCGCGACTGGCTGGACGATATCGTCGCTCATTACCGGCTCTACTCGCGCCAGACCAACCACCTGACGGAAATCCCGGCGGACCGGCCAGCCGACATCCTCGAATGG
Organism: Neorhizobium populisoli; assembly: GCF_019430945.1. GTDB lineage: Bacteria > Pseudomonadota > Alphaproteobacteria > Rhizobiales > Rhizobiaceae > Neorhizobium > Neorhizobium populisoli. The sequence continues at coordinate 469,438 of NZ_JAHYCB010000005.1, forward strand.
CTGACCACCAATACCGGTGTCAGCTTCCGTATCCCCGATCTCAGCGTCAGCGGCCTGACCTTCCAGGGCGCCCGCCTGTTCGCCGCCGGCGGCGTGCCGGTCGGCCAGTTGATCTATCGCCGTAACGACGGCGACGGTGACCCGGACGTGATCGCCATCACCTTCACCAAGACGCGCCCCGAGGGCAATCGCTCGATCGAGGAAATCCGCAACGATACCGGCCTCGTCACCTGGGTCTCCCCGCTCGCGACCTACATGATCGTCGGCCCGTCTTCGGCGGCAGACCTGGACGATATTGCGGCGAAGGCTGCAGGGCTGCTCTGATTTTGCCGTAGGACAAAAACCCGGCGGCCTTTCAAAACCTCTTGCAATTTATACCGCAAATCCGCGTATGATCGGCAATCAACAAGAGGAGCGAGTGATGGCTAAAGGTCAAGTTCGGAGCAACAAGGAAACCCGCAAACCGAAAAAGGACAAGGCGCCGGCAAAAGCCAGCCCGACTCTCGGTTCGCAGGTCAAGGACAGCGACACCAAGAAAAAGTAAGCACCGGCGCATTTTCGCCGACCGGCTGAAGCGCCGGGTCACGACGTGATCCGGCGGCACGGTGTTTGGCGGGCTTGCGCGGAGAATACGGGTATTTGTCCAAAACTAAAAAGGCTGCCCTACAAGAGAGGCGGCCTTTCATATTTTTGAACACTGACGGCGCGCGCTCAGTCGCCGCTCAGCGTTTCTCTTCCAGCACCCGGTTCGCCGCCGAGACGATCGCCTCCAGCGAAGCCGCCACGATGTTCTTGTTCACACCGGCGCCGAACAGTTTTCCGCCCGGATGCTCCATCTCCACATAGGCGATGGCCGAAGCGTTCGAGCCGTGCTGCAGCGAGTGCTCCGAATAGTCGTTCACGGAGAGCTCAATGCCGAGATAGGTCGACAGCGCGTTGATAAAGCCGTCGATCGGGCCGGTTCCCTTGCCCTCGATGCGCTTCACCTCACCGCCGTCGGTGATCTCGGCAGCCACGACCCGGATGCCCCTATGGTCGGCGCCGGCCGGATAGGTGTGGTGATCGACGAATTTTAATCGCGCACCCGGCTGCTCGACATAACGCTCCATAAAGCGTTCGTAGATCTTCTTCGAAGGAAGCTCCTTGCCCTCTTCGTCGGTAATCCGCTGGATTTCCTCACGATACTCGACCTGCAGGTTGCGCGGCAGGTTCAAGCCGTAGTCTTCCTGCAGGATATAGGCGATGCCGCCTTTGCCGGACTGCGAGTTGATACGGATGATCGCCTCGTAAGACCGGCCGACATCGCGCGGATCGATCGGCAGGTAAGGCACTTCCCAGACCGGATGATTGGCGACCTTGATCGCCTTCATGCCCTTGTTGATCGCATCCTGGTGGGAGCCGGAAAACGCGGTGTAGACCAGCTCACCGACGTAAGGATGACGCTCCGGAATGACCATTTCGTTGGAATATTCGTAGACGGTCTTGATCCGCTCGATATCGGAGCAATCCAGTTCCGGATCGACGCCTTGCGTGTACATGTTGAGCGCCAACGTCACGACGTCGACATTACCGGTGCGCTCGCCATTGCCGAATAGCGTGCCTTCGACACGATCCGCACCCGCCATCAGGCCAAGCTCGGTCGCGGCAATGCCGGTGCCGCGGTCGTTATGGGGATGCAACGAGATGATGATGTTTTCGCGGTTGTCGATCTGTCGGCACATCCACTCGATCTGGTCGGCGTAGATGTTCGGCGTCGCCATCTCGACGGTCGACGGCAGGTTGATGATCAGCTTGTTGTCGGCGGTCGGCTTCACTTCGGCGATGACCGCATTGCAGATTTCCAAAGCCACTTCCAGCTCTGTACCGGTAAAGCTCTCCGGCGAATACTGGAAACGGTAACCGCCGCCAGCCTTTGCTGCCATGTCGGTGATCATCTTGGCAGCATCCACCGCGATCTGCTTGATGCCATTGACGTCCTTGGCGAACACCACGCGGCGCTGCAATTCAGACGTCGAATTGTAGAAGTGGATGATCGGCTTGTGGGCGCCCTGCAACGACTCGAACGTCCGGGTGATCAGCTCGGGCCGGCACTGAACCAGCACCTGCAGGGAAACATCCTCCGGCACGCCGCCCTCTTCGACGCACCAGCGGGCAAAGTCGAAATCGGTCTGCGAGGCCGACGGAAAGCCGATCTCGATTTCCTTGAAGCCCATGTCGAGCAACAGCTTGAACATGCGGGCCTTGCGGTCGTGGCCCATCGGGTTGACCAGCGACTGGTTGCCGTCGCGCAGGTCGACCGAGCACCAGATCGGCGCTTTGTCTATGACCTTCGAAGGCCAGGTGCGGTCGGGAATGTTGATGGTCGGATAGGCGCGATATTTCATCGCCGCGCTGGGCATGCCGGATTTCTGGGAGGAGTTGTTGGCGTCCATGGTCGTCGTCTCTTCTCGCTTCACGCGTCGAACGGCACCCATCAAGGGAAAAAGCCGTCGCTGACACGGACCTTTATCGGTCTAGTATAGCAGGGTCTTGAATGTTCGTGAGAGGAGCTCTTACGCCGGGCGGGCTTTTCGGCCGCCGGGCGCTCCTCAACGGACCCGGCAACCGCGCGTAAGGTCGAGGCTAAGAAGCGAGGAAAGCGCAAAGAACCGTACCCCGGCCGCGGTGCGGCTGGTGAAGGAACGGTCAGACATGATTGCGCCTGTCATGATCATGGCAGGATGTATAGCCGTGGCCGAAAAACGTGGCAAGCCCTTGGTTCACGTTTTCGCCGGCCGGATGAAACGTGTGAGCGCCATCATAAGCCCGCCGGCAACCAGCCCCCAGAAAGCCCCGGAAACACCGGCGAATGAGGTTCCGGAAGCAGTGACGAGGAAGGTGATCGCCGACGCCTCCCGCGTTTCCGGCTCCCTATAAGCGGCAAACGCCGCATTCGAAAACGCCCCGATCAGGCCAAGGCCTGCGACCGCCTGCAGGAGAATCGGTGGCGCCAGAGACACGAAGGCGATGATGCCCCCGGCGATCAGACCCAGCACGATATAGCCAAAGCCGCCGACAATCGCTGCCCAGTAGCGTTTGGCCGGATCAGGGTTCGCGTCGTCGCTGCAGCACATCGCCGCCGTGATCGCCGCCATATTGACCGGCACGCCGCCGACCAGTCCGCCGAGAATCGAGAACATGCCCGTTCCGGCAAACAGCACGCCGGGTGGCGGCTCGTAATGATGCACCTTCAGGATGGCGATGCCGGGAATGTTCTGCGAGGCCATGGTGACGATAAACAGCGGGATCGCCACCGAGATCGCTCCATGGATCGTGAAGACCGGCGCAATGAACGTCAGATCCGGGTGGATCGCGGCACCGATCTGCGCCATCGCATCCGGTGGCAGATCGACGCCGAAGATCAGCACGAGGATCAGGGCGCCGAGCGAAGCCGGTACCGCCCAGAGCCGCCAGCGGGCGACGACCACCATCCAGGTCAGCACGATCGGCAGACCGAGCGCCGCATTGAAGGCGACCGCCTTTACCGGCGCCAGGCAGAGGCTGAGCAGGATGCCGGCCAGCATGGCATTGGCGAGTGGCGCGGGAATTGCCCGGATCGCCCGCCCGAGCGGCCGGAACAGGCCCGACAGGACGATCAGCGCGCCGCAGATGACGAAGGCGCCGACAGCCGCCGGAAATCCGCCTTCGATCATGCCGATACCGGAAAGCAGCGCCGCTCCGGGCGTTGACCAGGCGATGCTGATCGGCATGCGCAGCCAGCTTGAAAAGACGATCGCCAGAAGGCCCATCGACACCGACTGTGCTAACAACGCCGAGGCGATTTCAGGCGCGCTCGCACCCATCGCCTGCAGGCCCTGCATGATGACGGCGAAAGAGCTGATGAAGCCGACGAACGCGGTGAGAAGCCCCATCATCAGGGCGGAGACGGAAAAATCCTTGAGCATGCCGAGAACTCGTCAATTCGAAAGTCCGCATGGAGCATAAGGCTGCGGCGAAACGCAAGGTGTTACCGGGGCAATTCGGTTCGCTTCCAGCCATGCTTCTGGACGGTGGCAATCGGCGCTTGTAGAACTGCGGGAAACACTTGGAACATTTCTTCGAATATTCGCATACGTTGATACTTTCGAAGTAAGTTTATTCCATCCTCCTGACAAAGTTCGTGCCGGCCGGCTGCGTTACTCGCGCCGCATTGGCACAACCACAGCCCGGGACCAAAGATGAGCCTACCGACAGGTCGACTTGAAAAGATCGAAATTGCGCGGGAATCCGATTTTTCCCATCAGCAGCTTTATTTCATTCTCTCAGCGCTGCCCGATCCCTGTTTCATCCTCACCCGCAGCGGCCGCTATGCGGCGATTTTCGGCGGCAAGGACAGCCGCTTTTATCACGACGGCAGCAGCCTGATCGGCCGCAACATCCACGACGTCCTGCAATACGAAAAAGCCAATCGCTTCGTGCGTGAGATCGACAAGGCGCTCGCTTCCCGCACCCTGCACATCGTCGAATACAGTCTTTCGGGCAGTGACATCAAAGGACTGGAAAGCGCCGGGCCGGGCAATGCCATCTGGTTCGAAGGCCGGGTGCAGGCCCTGGATTTTCCGGTTGACGGCGAGGACGCCGTCATCTGGGTGGCCAGCAACATCACCGAGAAGAACGCCGTCGAAAACCGGTTACGCCATCAGAGCGAAACGGATGCGTTGACGGGTTTCTTCAATCGCCGCAAGCTGATGGACGTGCTGGCGCTGAAATTCGAGCTTTTCCAGGAAGAACACATTCCGACATCCGTGCTGATGTTCGACATAGACCACTTCAAGACCGTCAATGACGAACTCGGCCACGCCATGGGCGACGCGGTGCTGCAGGCGATCGCCGATGTCTGTCGGCGCGAGCTGCGCAAGACGGATTTCCTGGCCCGTCTCGGCGGCGATGAATTCGTGGTCGTCATGCCGGCGACGCATCGCGAACATGGCATCGTCATCGCCAACCGGCTTCGTCAGCGTATCGCTGCGGAGATCGGCGATACGCTGAAACACCATTCAACGATCAGCGGCGGGCTCAGCGAATTCGAGCGCAGCGACACCTCATTCGAGGACGTCATGAAGCGGGCGGACGACGGGCTTTACCGCTCGAAGCGGGCCGGTCGCAACCAGATTTCGACAATCTGAGCAATGCTCGCGTTTGTATTCTTGTCCGACATTGCAAATGCAAATTAGATAATCTTAAAGTTTCTGGGCCATATTTTTCGGGCACCACCGGAAACACCAATGACGTCATTGCCTTTCATCAGGAAGTTCCAGTCCTCCCGCCCAAATCTTCTCGGCCTTAGCTACTTCATCCCAGCTATCCTTGCTGTGGCGGGCGTGCTGATCGGTGTGGTCCGCGCCGACATCGAGAAGCGCGAGCAGTTTCATGTCGCCCAGCAGGTCAAGGCGGCCGAACAACTTGCCAAGGTCGCGGCCAGCCTGGAAACCAACATTCACGGCAACGTCAACCTGATCTACGGTCTCGTCGCGGCGGTTGCAGCCAATCCGAACATGACGCAGCCGCAGTTCTCGGCTCTGTCCGAACGTATTCTCGGCGTTCCATCACAGCTCAGAAACCTTGCCGGGGCGCAGGATCTGGTCGTCAATCTCGTCTATCCTGACGAGGCGAACCGCTCGACCATCGGCCTCGATTATCGCGCGAACGAGGCCCAGCGCGACGCAGTCAACAAGGCGATCGAACGGCGCACCCTTATTATTACCGGCCCCGTTAACCTCGTGCAGGGCGGCACCGGGCTGATTGCGCGCTATCCGGTCTTCACGCTTTCCAGCGGCCGTTTCTGGGGCATTATTTCAGCCGTCATCGATCTCAACCGGCTCTACACCGACAGCAATGTCAACACGCAGCGCCAGACGCTCGATATCGCCATCGCCGAGCGCCCGATACCCGGTGAAAAGGACATTTTTCTCGGTGATCTCAAGGTGTTTTCCGACGATCCCGTCAAGAGCCGCATCGAACTCGGTTACGACACCTGGTATCTCGCAGCCCGGCCGAAGGGCGGCTGGGAGGCATTGCCGTCCGATATCATCAGTTTCCGCCTGACTGCGCTTCTGATCACCATTTCTATCGTTGCCCCGCTCATCTGGGCGGGTATCCTGATGAAACAGCGTCACCGCAACATCATCACCCTGCAACAGCGCGAAGAACAGCTTGAAACCCTTTCGCAGCGCCTGGAAATGGCGCTGGAATCATCGTCCGTTGGTGTCTGGGAATACGAACCTTCCACCAATACGCTCATCTGGGATCGGCGAATGCGCGATCTGTATGGAGTGCCACCGGAGAAGGCGGTCTGCGACTACAGCGACTGGCGCAAGGCCCTGCATCCCGATGACCTCGAAATAGCGGAAGCGGATTTTGCGAGGTCGGTGCGTGAAGAAGTAAGCTATCTTACCGAATTCCGCATCGTAACGCCGGAAGGCCACATCCGTCATGTCCGCGCCCATGGCGCGACCTATCGCACCACGAGCGGCGTCAAGCGCGTCGTCGGCGCCAATTGGGACGTCACACATGACGTGACGCTGAACACAGAACTTCGCAATGCCCAGGCCAAGGCCGAGCGGCAGAACGACGAACTGCGCTCCGCCCGCCGCACCCTGGAACACCAGTCGCTTCACGATGCCTTGACCGGCCTGCCGAACCGCCGTTTTCTCGACCAGTTCATGACCTCGGAAGAGGCCGCCCCCTCCGATCACCGTCTGGCGTTCATCCATATCGATCTCGACCGCTTCAAGGAGGTCAACGACACGCTCGGCCATGCCGCGGGCGACGCCGTGTTGCGCGCAGCGACCGCGCGCCTTCTGAAACTGATCGGTCACGACGAGTTCGCCTCCCGCATCGGCGGCGACGAATTCGTGGTGGTAACGGGCGGCAAGGAGCCGCTGGAGCGGGCGCAACATCTCGCACAGGCGATCGTCAAGGCGCTGGCAAAACCGATCGACATCGACGACCACCACTGTCGGATCGGCTGCAGCGCCGGCATCGCCTGCCAGTCTTCGCCGGACGAAAACCTCGCTCAGCTGCTGATCAACGCCGATATCGCGCTGTATGAAGCCAAAAAGCATGGCCGCAACCGCGTCGAAATCTTCTCGGAGAAACTGCGGTCGGCCGCCATCCTGACCAAACGGCTTTCCGACGAATTCCTGACGGCGCTGGAACACGACGAGATCATCCCTTATTTCCAGCCGCAATTCGATGCCAACTCCCTGGCGATCGTCGGCGTCGAAGCGCTGGCCCGTTGGGACCACCCCACCCGTGGAGTGCTGTCGCCGGACAAGTTCCTGGGTATTGCGGAAACCCTGCATCGTGCCGGCGATATCGATACCGTCATTCTCGAAAAAGCTCTTTTCGAGAAAGCCCAGTGGCAGGCAGCGGGTCTCGATATCCCCCACCTCTCGGTCAATATCTCCGCACAGCGCCTGAAGGATTAGCGGCTGTTCAAGCGGCTTGCCGAATTGCCGATCCTGCCCGGCACGCTATCCTTCGAACTGCTCGAATCCATCTCGTTCGAAGGCCAGGACGAGAGCCTGAAAAACGCTATTCTCAAGCTCAAGTCCTTCGGCATCGACATCGAGATCGACGATTTCGGCACCGGCCATGCTTCGATCGTCAGCCTGCTGGAGCTCGGCCCGAAGCGTCTGAAGATCGACCGCAAGCTGGTCGCCCCGCTCGAAGCCTCCGGATCTCAGCGCCGGCTGGTTGCCTCGATCGTCGAAATCGGCCGCTCGCAGGGCATCGAGATCGTCGCGGAAGGTGTCGAGACGGCCAATCACGTGGAAATCCTGCGCAGCCTCGGCTGCCACGTTCTGCAGGGTTATGCGTTTGCCAAGCCGATGTCGCCAAAGGATCTCGTCGCATTTGCAAGCAATTGGCAGAGGGGCGAACGAACATTCGCCGATCTCTCCCCTCCCGCGAAATCGAGCCGCCGCAAGATCGCCTGATCCGCCGGCACTGACTTCGAACGCTCTCGCCAAAAACCTCTTGACCCGGCCCCTGGGACCGCGCCGATAAGGCATGCGGTCAACAACCGAAGAGGTGATTCCTTGAGTTCTTCCGCACGCTATCTCAACCCGTCCGAAGCCGCCGAGCGGCTTGGGATTTCGCAGAAAGCCCTGAGGCTTTACGAAAAGCAGGGGCTTCTGACGCCAGACCGGACCGCAGCGGGCTGGCGGACCTATGGTCCAGCCGAAATGGCTCGGGCCACGGAGATCGCCGCCCTCAGGGCACTCGGCCTCAGCCTTGCCCAGGTGAAACGCGTCCTGAACGGTGATCCGCAGTCGCTTGCGCCAGCGCTTGCCGCGCATCAGAAAAAACTTGAAGAAGAGCTCGGCCGGCTTGCCACAGCCGTTGCCACCGTACGCGACCTGCGCAGCAACCTCGCCGACGGCCATCCGCCGCGGATGCACGAACTTTCGCGCCTCGCCCGGCCGGCCTCCGAAGCGCTCGCCACCTTCGATCTTCCCTGGCCTTGGGGCGGCGAACGTTTCGAGCTCCGTGACGTGAAGCCGCTCAACTTCATCATCGGGCCGCTCGGCTCCGGCAAGACGCGACTTGCCCGGGCGATTGCCGACAACCTGCCGGGCGCCGTTTTCATCGGCCTTGAAAGAGGCGCCGACGGTGGTGCCGGAGCGCTCGCGCGCATGGCGGCGGATCCGGACCTCAAGGCCCGCGTCGAACAGACGATCGCCTGGCTTGTGGAGGAAGGCGCTACGACATCCAGCGACCTCACAGCCCTCGTCGTGACGCTGGAAACGAGCCGCGAGGAAACCGCGGTCATCGACATGATCGAGCAGGGTCTCGACCAGGAAACACAGGAGGCGGTGATTGCCCATCTGCGCCGTCGTGGCGCGGGAGCAAGGCCGATCTTCATGCTGACCCGCTCCTCGGCAATCCTCGATCTCGCCGAAATCGGCGCAGACGAAACGATCACGCTCTGCCCGGCCAATCACAGTCCGCCGACGCGTGTCATGCCGATACCCGGCGCACCCGGTTACGAAGCGGTGGCGACGTGCCTTGCCACACCCGAAGTCCGGGCCCGCACGGAAGGCGTGATCGCCTTCAGGCCGCAGATCGCCTGAGCCTGATCAGGCTTCCTCAACAGGAACCGAAAGTGGCGGGCCGAGAAATTCGACCTGCCATTTTTTCGCGAAAGCATTCAGCGCCTCCGTATCCGGACGGCCGTCGCGCATCACGTCCGCAAGCCCGGTGAAGAAGCTTTCCGCATCAAGCCCCGGCTGGATGAGGATATACTGGCGAGCTGGTTTATCTGTAACATTGACGAAGGCATGCACCGCACCGCCCGGCACGGTAATCACGTCCCCCTCCTCCGCATAGAACTGCTCTCCATCGACCTCGAAAAGGTATCGGCCCTCCATTACGCGGAACACTTCGGTTTCCGTATGGCGATGACGCGGCGGGCCGAAACCCGGCGCATTCACCGTATCGATGAAGCAGAACTCACCGCCTGTGGTGGATGGCGCGACACGCACCTTGAGATCGAGCCCGATCGCTGGGATCAGAATGCTGTCTTCGCTGGCCTTGGAATGAGATTTGGGAATGGTCGTCATGGGCAAAATTCCTGCAGGCAAAAGAAAACCCCCGCCGAAGCTCGGCGGGGGTTTGTTGTTTCAAGAGATCGTTCTCAGATTTCGCTCTGGGACGTGACGATCTTCGAGACCAGACCGTAGTCCTTCGCCTCTTCGGCGGAGAGCCAGAGGTCGCGGTCGATGTCCTTGGCGATCTTTTCTTCCGACTGGCCGGTGGCCTTTGCATAGATCGCGATCAGGCGCTTGTTCATCTTGATGATTTCGCGGGCCTGGATCTCGATATCGGAGGCCATGCCGCGCGTGCCGCCGGACGGCTGATGGATGAGGAAGCGGGTATTCGGGAGCGAGATACGACGCTCCTTCGGAACCGCCACATAGATCAGCGAGCCCGCGGAAGCGACCCAGCCGGTACCGATCATCCAGACCTTCGGCTTGATGAACTTCACCATGTCATGGATCGAATCGCCCGATTCGACGTGACCGCCAGGCGAGTTCACGTAAACGCGGATGTCTTCGTCGCTGGCCGCGGCAAGCGCCACAAGCTGCGTATTGACCTTCTGCGCCAGTTCCTGGGTGATCGGCCCATAGATGAAGATCGAACGCGACTTGAAAAGGTTCGCCTCCGTTTCCTTGCCGAGCGGCAGTTCCTTGGTCTTGTCGTCCTTGTCGTCTTCGTCGTCGAGCACGGTCAATGTCTCCTGCATCAGATTCATATACGGGACATAATGTGTTCGCGGCCGTAAAACAATGGAGACGAGGTCTAAGACGGCAACCTTCCAGAGACTAAGGTGAATGACGTAGTTACCAGCCGGACTGCAATGCCGTTGCGTGTGGACAAGCCCAATCCGCCTGCCCTATCTTTCCTTCATTCCGCATGATGGAAAAATAACAAGGGGACCCAAGATGCTGAAACGCCTTCCACTCGCCGCCGCCGTGTTCGCGGCCGCTGCTGCGCCCGCCTTCGCCCATCTCAATCCGGAAGAGCACGGATCGTTCATGGCCGGTGTCTCGCATCCGCTGTTCGGTTTAGACCATATTCTGGTCATGGTCGCCGTCGGCCTCTGGGCCGCTCAGATCGCCGCCGGCGAGAGCAGCCGCAAGGCACTGTTCCTCGTTCCGACCGCTTTCGTCTGCATGATGGCTTTCGGCTTCTTCCTTGCCGTCTCCGGCACTGAACTTCCCTTCGTCGAACCGGCGATCCTCGCCTCCGTCATCGCCCTCGGCCTATTGGTCGCCATGGCCACCCGCCTGCCGACCGCGGCCTGCGCTGCCATCGTCGGCCTTTTCGCGCTTTTCCACGGCCATGCGCATGGCGGCGAACTCGGCTCGGCCGGTGCCATGCAGTTCGGCATCGGCTTCATGATCGCAACCGCCTTCCTGCATGTCGCCGGCATCGCGCTCGGCCTCGGCATTGCCCGCTTCAGCCCCTATGTCGCCCGCATCCTCGGCGGCATCACCGCACTGGCCGGCCTGTCGCTCGCCTTCAGCTAAGCCATCGCATTACCGAAATGTAAGGGATTCCCGCTTTGAAAAGCGGGAATCCCATCCTACTTCCTTGATGACACCAACCTGTTGAAACAGACAGGGCGCCAAGGAGGCACACATGTCACCGGAAGAACGCCAGCTTCTCACCACGCTCTTTGATCGTGTCCGCACCGCATCAGCCACGCCGCGCGATCGCGACGCGGAAGCCTTCATCGAGCAAGGCACCCGTGAGCAGCCCTACGCGACCTATTACCTGGCCCAGGCCGTGATCGTGCAGGAAAAAGGTCTGGAAGCGGCCGCCAACCGCATCCGCGAGCTTGAAGAGCGTGTCCAGCAGCTCGAAGCAAACGAGAGTGAACATCACCGCGGCGAACAGAGCGGAGGTTTCCTGAGCTCCATCTTCGGCTCCGGTCAGTCGCAGCAGAGCGCTTCCGCCAATGCGTCCGGCCCATGGGGCAGTCACGAGCCGCGGCAAAGCTACCGCACCGGCAGCGACTATAACGACAGCTATCGCGCGCCTCCCCCACCGGCAGGTCCCTGGACCCAGCAGGCCGCGCCGTCTGCCGGGGGCAGCTTCCTGCGCGGCGCACTCGGAACGGCCGCCGGCGTCGCAGGCGGCATGCTGCTTGCCAATTCGCTTTCCAGTATTTTCAGCAGCCACACCAATGCACTCGGCTGGGGCTCCCCCTTTGCCGGCAGCAATCCCTTCGGCACGCCTGAAGCTCCGGCGCAGGAAACCGTCATCAACAACAACTATTTCGGCGATGATGCGGTTCGCGAAGCCGCAGGCGACAGCAACGATCGCTCTGGCTCGAACGACAACGGCGGCTGGCAACAGGCCGATTATGACGACAACGGCCAATCGGACAACGGCGATTTCGGCGGCGGCGATGATTCGTTGAATGTCTGAAGGACGTGTGGCGACCAACGGAGAATCCAAAACCTATTGCAGTATTCCCGTCGTGCGCCGTACACCGCTACGAAACCTGACGCGGGAAGAAGGTGTTTGATGGGGGCTTTCTATGTGAACTGCTGCGTTCGAGGCGCAATTTCGCAGGAGATTTTAGATTTTTTACGCCGTCATGACCGAAGCGGATATGTAGGGCCGACCGAAAACGGCTGGGCTGCATTTGTAGCAAGTGATCTGGAAAAACAGAACGACCGGATCACAACAAGCTATGGCGAAGCGATCACACATGACACCGATCGCATCGCCGTAGTCTTTCTTTGCCACGATGAAGACCTTTTAAAGATCACCCTTTTTGCCAGAGGCAAGAAATTGGGCGAGTTCGATTCCAATCCCGCTTATTTTTACGATCACGGGGAATTTAATCCAGACACGATGACCTTCTCAAATCCGCCACCTAGCGAGGAACAGTCGAAGCCAAAGCTAGATGGCGCTGATGAATTCGCACGGTTTTTTGAACTCGATGGAGATGTCATCGAGCAGCTCTCAACGCCGAACTTGATCGAAGGGGCGATTGAACTGCATGCCCGTTGGGCTGAGGCTATCGGTGTGCCCGCCTACTCCGTAGGTATGGGTTTTCGATATGTTGAAAGAGCTGAGAGCGATGTCGAATGGACCCGAAGGTAAGCCGCCAACATAGACGTGTGTTTTCTCACCCACGTCCCCGATAGGTCGCCACCCCCTGCTCCGGCAGCCAGACGCCCTTCGGAGCCTCACCCGTCTGCCAGAACACATCGATCGGAATACCGCCGCGCGGGTACCAGTAGGCGCCGATCCGCAGCCATTTCGGGTCGAGAAGATCGACGATCCGTTTGGCGATATAGATCGAGCAATCCTCGTGGAAGGCACCGTGGTTGCGGAAGGAATGCAGGAAGAGCTTCAGCGACTTCGATTCCACCAGAAACCCGTCCGGAATATAATCGATGACGATATGCGCGAAATCCGGCTGGCCGGTCATCGGGCAGAGCGAGGTGAATTCCGGCGCGGTGAAGCGCACTACATAATCTGTGCCCTGGTTGCCGTTCGGCACCTTTTCCAGCACCGCCGTTTCGGGGCTCGCCGGAGCCTCGACCTGATTGCCGAGCTGCGACAGCCCGCTGACATCCGTCATCGTCATTTGCCCATTCCTTCCAAACCTGTCAGTCCTTCGACGTCGACCTTCTGTCCATGGGCGTGCTCCGTTTCAGGTTCCACATGGATGGCCAATGTGGCGCCCGGAATAATCCCTTTGATCGCATCTTCCAAGCGGTCGCAGATATGATGCGCCTCTTCGACCGTCATATCCGCCGGCACGACAAGGTGGAAATCGATAAACGCCGCGGCCCCGGCCCGGCGCGACTTCAGGTCGTGGACGCCGAGAGCACCGACCGAGTGCAGGGTAATCGCCTCGCGCACCGCCGCTTCCTCGTCCGGCTCCAGCGCCTTGTCCATCAGCCCGCCCAGCGAGTGTGAGATGACCTTGTAACCCTGCCAGATGATATTACACGCGACCAGAATGGCGAGGATCGGGTCGAGCACCGCATTGCCGGTGATCAGCACCAGGATCAGGCCGATAAGAACACCGGCCGAGGTCACGACATCCGACATGATGTGCCGCCCGTCAGCTTCCAGGGCGACAGAACGATGCTTGCGCCCCTCGCGGATCAACGTCTGCGCCCAGACGGCATTGATGACGGCGGCGATCGCATTGATCCCGAGACCCAGAGCCGGGGCTTCCGGCAGCTTCGGCGACACCAGCCCCTGCCAGGCCTCGTTGATGATCAGCATCGCGGCGATGACGATCAGCACGCCTTCGACCACCGCAGACAGATATTCTGCCTTGTGATGGCCGAACTGATGGTCGTGATCGGCCGGCCGCTGTGCATAACGGATCACGAAATAAGCCATCACGGCCGCAGCAACGTTGACGATCGATTCCAGACCGTCCGACAGCAGCGCCACCGAGCCCGTCACCCACCATGCCAGCATCTTCAGTGCGATCACGACGATCGAGATAGGAATGCCCCAGAAGGCCAGTCGCTCAATGATGTTGCTGTCTTTCGTCACGTTTTCATTCCTTGTTGCGCGTGCGAACGATTTGCAAAACGCAAAGCCCAAAACGACGAAACCGCCGCGGCGAGAAGCATCTCGCCGCGGCGGTTTCGGATGGCGTGCATATGACTCAGATCCTTCCGGTTGTCAAAGAGAAGAATGAGCAAAACCTAAAGCACGATGTGCCGACTTTGCGACACGCCGTCAGCCTTAAAATTTAACGTTAAGCCTACCTTCAGGAAATCCAGCAGGACGCCACTTCCGTATATAGATTAGACAAAACTAAATCGGGGTCGGGAGGAGCGTACCACCATGAAGTTCTTCGTCGAAATCGACCGCGAGACGATCAAGCAGATCGACGTCACCATGCAGCCGGGGCCTGTTTTCCGCGCCCGGATCAGCCTGCTTCTCGATCGGGGCCGGCAAGCAGGCATCTCCCTGACCGAACTGAAGGGAACCCCGGCACTCCGCAACTTCCTCGAAAGTCAGGGCGTCGCGGAAGAAGCGATCATTGCGGAATTGGGCGAAAAGCCGCAGAGGACCAGCCATCGCTGGCATCTCTCTGCGACAACGCTCGCCTGCTTCGTTCTGGCAGGCGGAAGCATGGCGCTGGCGCATTACTGGATGTGAGGGAAACTCCCCTATCCGAAGATCACCGCCATGCCGATACTGTCGATGAACTGGCCATCGATCTTCACCTCGTCGCGCGCCACGCCCTCACGCACCAACCCCACCTTCTCGTAAAGCGCGATCGCCCGCGTATTCGTCGCATAGACCTGCAACTGCACCCGGTGGAAGCCCCGCTCCTTCGCTAGATCGAGCGCCGCGATGATGAGCCGCGTACCAAGCCCCTTGTCGCGATAACCCGGAATGATGCCCATGCCGAGCGTGCCACAATGCGCATGCGTCGGCCGATCGCTGCGGCGAATGTCACACCAGCCAACCACCTTGCCGCCGTCCACGGCCACCACTTGCGGATGGCCGCCGCTGATCATGTCCAGCACGAAAGGCCGCACATTCTCCAGCGGCGGCGCTTCGAGGAAGCTCAGATATTTGCGCTCGCGCGAGACCGTATCGAGAGCATGGTGGAAGCTCTCGATATGCTCTTCACGGATATGTTCGATCGCAATTTCATCTCCTGAAATCATCTGCCATCTCTTATGAATTCAATCTTCTCAATGCCGGCTTTTATCGAGCCGTAAGCTCCATAACATTGGCCGAAAAAGAGTTCCAAATCACTAGGCGAGTTTGTGTCACTATCCTCGCCCTGACGTAAATGGGGGCGAGAAATAACCAGTCGATTGATGACGTTCTGATGGCCGAAATCCTTGAGGTCGATGTCGATCCATGGCTTCAGGCTGAAAGCAAAAGTTGCCCATCGGTCTCCGTCAGTGACAGCGAGGACGAGCTTGCTGCCGCTGGCGTAATCGAGCGTCAGGCTGACGATCTCCGCATCATGGAAACCCGCCCAATCCTTCAAAAACGTCAGGACAGCATCTCCGCCGGGTATTTCCTTCAGCAAAGCTGCCGTCTGGGCTCTCTCGCGCTCTTTTTCGGCCTGGATGTCCGCATCCATCACGCCGCCTTCGTCTCGCGCTTCCTGGAAAGATGCGCCACGACATTCTCGATCATCCGCATGCCAGCATCACCGCCGAGCGTCATGATCGATTCCGGGTGGAACTGCACCGCCGCGATCGGTTCCCGGGCGTGCTCGAAACCCATGATCGTGCCGTCTTCGCTTTCCGCCGTGATGATGAAATCGGCCGGCAGAGTCGTGGGGTCGGCAAAGATCGAGTGATAGCGGCCGACGGTGACTTCCTTGGCGAGACCGGAGAACACGATGCCCGGCTCCAGCACGCGGATGCGTGACGGTTTGCCGTGCATCGGCAGCGCCAGATGGCGAAGCTCGCCGCCATAGGCTTCGGCAATCGCCTGCAGGCCGAGGCAGACGCCGAAGATCGGCAGGTTTCTCGCCCGCACCTTCTTGATCGTTGCCTTGCAGTCGAAATCCTTCGGATTGCCGGGGCCGGGCGACAACACGACGAGGTCCGGATCGAACTGGTCGAGCACCTCTTCCGCGACCGGCGAGCGCACCGTCGAAACTGTCGCCCCCGTCTGGCGGAAATAATTGGCGAGCGTATGGACGAAACTGTCCTCGTGATCGACGAGCAGGATTTTGACGCCGAGCCCGACGCGTGCCACGTCGCGGCCGGCCTTGCCGGTATTACCGGAGCGGGCATCGCGGATCGCGGCAATCATTGCCGAAGCTTTGAGTTCGGTTTCGGCCTCTTCCTCGTGGGGATCGCTGTCGTTCAAAAGCGTCGCTCCTGCCCTTACCTCTGCAATGCCGTCCTTGACGCGAATGGTGCGCAGCGTCAGGCCGGTATTCATGTCGCCGTTGAAGCCGACCATACCGATCGCCCCGCCATACCAGGCGCGCGGGCTCTTCTCATGGCTTTCGATGAAGCGCATCGCCCACAGCTTCGGAGCACCGGTAACGGTGACCGCCCAGGCATGGGAGAGGAAGCCATCGAACGCATCCATATCCGGCCGCAAACGGCCTTCGATATGGTCGACCGTGTGGATGAGGCGCGAATACATCTCGATCTGGCGGCGGCCGATCACCTTGACGGAACCCGGCTCGCAGACGCGCGATTTGTCGTTGCGATCGACATCCGAGCACATGGTGAGTTCGGATTCGTCCTTCTTCGAGTTCAAAAGCTTCAGGATCTGCTCGCTATCGGAAATCGCATCCTCGCCGCGTCTGATCGTGCCGGAGATCGGGCAGGTCTCGATACGACGGCCCGAGACACGCACGAACATTTCCGGCGAGGCACCGACCAGATATTCCTGTTCGCCTAGGTTGATGAAGAAGGAATAAGGCGACGGATTGATCGCCTTCAGCCGGTTGGAAATCTCGGATGGCTTCGAGTCACAGCGCTCCATGAACTTCTGACCGGGCACGACCTCGAACAGGTCACCGCGACGAAAACTTTCCTTCGCTTTGGTGACGAGAGCGGCATATTCGCCCGGCTTGTGATCGCCCTTAGGCGGGATCGTATCGGTGCGTTTGAACGGATCGGGCGCGATCTCGGTCGATTGGCCGTCCGTCGTCACGTCACCCTTGGAAAAGTCGTAACGGTCGATCCAGGCCTTGGCGGCATGGTGGTCGACGACGAGGATTTCGTCCGGCAGGTAAAGCACCATGTCGCGCTGGTCTTCCGGGCGCTGCATGGAGAGCTTGATCGCGTCGAACTGGAAGGCCAGATCGTAGCCGAATGCACCGAACAGGCCTATCGCCGAATCCGCTTCCGAATAGAAGAGATCGACCACGGCGCGCAGCACGGTAAACACCGTCGGCATCTTGGAGCGCTCTTCCTCGGTGAAGATGCGCGAAGGCTCGTTGACGGTAAGGTCCAGCCGCCGCGACGTCTGCTGACCCAGAGTCAGGTCGGCGACGGTCTTCAATTTGTCGGCGACAAAGCCGAGCAACACTTCACCGCGGCCATTATAAGCATCGATCCAGACCTTGCGCCCGTTGGAGGAAAAGCCCAGCGGCGGATCGGCGATGGCCGTATCCCAACGGGTGTAACGGCCCGGATATTCGTAATTGGAGGAGAAAACCGCGCCACGGCGCTCATCCAGCCGGTCGACATAGGAAGAGATCGCAGTCGCATAATCTGCCGCGCGCCGCTGACGGCTGACGGTGAGCCCGCCCCTGGTCTCGTAGGTTTCCGAACCGTCATCCCGAATGATCGTTACCATTTGTCCTGCCTCTTCGATCGTATGGTCTCAAGCCCGATCCCTGAGCGGCCAACAAAAAAGCCGCCTCGGGTTTCGGGCGGCTTTGGTCTTGTCGATGGACATGACTGGTCAAGGCCGCGTTGAGCGTGCCGGCCACCAGTTGCCAATGTTCATCGAAATCGTCATGGGCGAAATTGTTAGCCGCACTGCGGGCGCCACGCAAGCGATTTTCTTGGGGTACCGATGCGACCAAATCCGGGTCTTCCGCGTTGCCTATCCGCCAAACCGCCCCGGAGACTATCGGCATGGGGGGCGAGAGGAGGCCAGGATGATGAAGCGATCCCTCTGCCTGCTTGCGATCACCGCACCTCTGCTGCTGAGCGCGGCCCTACCGCCGTTGAGGCCTATTCCTCATGAGCGGCCGTCAGATATCGTGCAGGTGAACTTCCTCACCCGTTTGCTGGAAGGCAATACGGGAAACCGTCGCTCGTCATCTCATCGCCGCGCGAACCGTTCCTCCCAGGAACGCGCCGCGACGCCCCAACCACCGGCTCCAGCAAACGTTCCTGTTCCGCTGCCCAAGCCGACGGAACAGGCACAGGCAAATACCGATGCGCCGAAAGACAATGCCATTCAGCCCGACGACAAGACCAAGGATTTGACTGTCGAGAAGGCTCAGGAGGAAAAGAAGTCTCCCCCAGCCCCGATCGCCCCGGTAGAACCGCAACGACAAGCAAAGGCGCCGAAGGACGAACAGCCGCGGAAGGAAGAGGCGCAAGCTCCCGCCCCCGACAACGCCGAACCACAGGCCAATCCGCCGGCCATCGCCGAAGTGCCGGTACCGCAGTCGAAACCCGCGACACCGGAGCAACCGGTAACCGCAGCGACGGATATCGGCCCCAAGCCGGATGGCAAGGAAATCGAGGAGCAGAAGGCCGAAGCCCCGCCACCACCTCCCCCGCTGGTCAAGGAAAACCCGGAGGAGCTGAAAGCCTGCCTCGCCGAACTTACCACGCTCGGTGCAAAATTCGAGCCGACCGACCCCATCGACGACGGCAACGGCTGTGGCATCGAGCACCCGATCGATGTCGACGAGGTGCTGCCCGGCGTCAACCTCGGCGGCGCGACGATGCGCTGCAAGACGGCCGTCACCATGGCCCATTGGCTGAAGGATACTGTCCAGCCGGCCATGAACATCGCCATGCCCGGTCGAAAGATCGTCGGCCTCGTGCCCGGCTCCACCTATGCCTGCCGCCTGCGCAACAGCGCGGCAACCGGCAAGATCTCCGAACACGCCCGCGGCAACGCCTATGACGTCGCCGCTTTCAAGCTGGATAATGGGGAGCGCATGGAAATGAAGCCGCGCGTCGAGGATTCGACGATCGAAGGCGCCTTCCAGCGCACCGCCACCGCCGGCGCCTGCCTGCACTTCACCACCGTCCTGTCACCCGGAAGTGACGCTGCGCACGAAACCCATCTGCATCTGGATGTGCTGGAGCGGAAAGGTGGGTATCGGTATTGCCGTTAGGCCCGCGAGCCCGCGGCCGCACGCTCTCCACTTTCGTCGAGAGATGCTGCAGGTCTGCGCCCGACCATATTGTTGAGATACCGGCGGCACGGCTGTTCAATAATATAGAAGCTGCAAAGGCCTACTATCACGGTACCGGACACTGCGAGTGCCACGCCGATCATATCCGCCGCCAGATAGAAAGGCTGCTGCCACAGATAAAGTGAGTAGGAAAGCGTTCCGAGATATACCATCACCCGCAGGCTGAGCGCCCGACGCAACACCGGCAGAGCTACGTCGAGGGCGTTGATTGCAACGGCGAGAAGCAATGTTGCGACAGAATATTTGAGCCATATCGGGAAGATATTGAGATTGAGCACGACCGCGCCGACCAGACATGCCGGCGTGAGCAACCCGATGATCACGTTTCCTGCTCTGGCCTCAAGCCATGGCTTGAGCAGAAGATAGAAGCCGAACGAAAAGAACACGGAAGCAGCGCGGACATCGGTTCGCCAATAAAGCTCATGTTCGCTTTGGTTCGTATAGATACCCTGCAGAATACCGGAAAGCATCATCGCCGCCGCTACTGCAATGGCAATGATTGCGGATGTTTTTAAATTGCGGGAACTCAGCACCGCAATGACCGCCAAAATCGCATAGGAATGCTCTTCAACGCTCAACGACCAGATGTGTTCGAGAACCGTGGTCATTCCCAGAAGAGAGGTCGTGTAGTTCATCAGAAAGAATACGGCGGCCAGAAATTCGGGCAATCCCACAGCCTTCGGCACGTGTTTACCCACAACCGACGCCGCCACTGATACCAGCAGCATAGCCAGGCAGAAAGCGAACAGTGCCGGGAAAATTCTTGAGAAGCGGCGCCAGAAGAACAGCTTCAACGGCGTCTGTCTCCGGATGAGGATTTCCGCCATCAATCGTCCGCTCAAGACGAAGAAAAGCTCGACGCCGAACGGTCCCAGATTGAGAGCACTAAACTCACCGAAATGCCCCAACAAAACAGCGGCAATTGCCAAGCCGCGCCATCCGTCAAGATAAGGAATATGATCGTGCTTCATGAAAACCTCTGCCCGCTCTACCGGTTTATCAGTGGCCACAAACAACGATATCTTGCAATCGCTTATTCCCTTAATGGTGAATTACTGCGCGACTGCGTGCAAAAAGCCACCAAGCGAAGCATTGACCTGAACGACAAATAACAAACCAGAAGTATTGAATGAAATAGAAGATTTCCAAAAGTTGCAGTGATTTCGACTGGGCCCTATACGGGACTTGATCGCCATCCCACCTCGATCAGCACCCGGCCCGGCGCCAGGCAATAGAACAGATACCCGCCTCGCATCTCGCGCGGCTCGCCGACCAGTTCGGCATCGCTTTCCTTGAGTTCGCGGTAAAGCCGATCAACCTCTTCCAGTTCCGTCTGGATGAAACCAAGATGGTAGGTTACCAGCCCAAGCGCCTGCTGTTCGCTGCCGCCGAATTTTTCAATTGGATGGCTGACGACGATTTCGAGGCCTGCATCGTCGTCAAGAATGGCAAGCCCGCCTGCCCCGCGCATCTCCCGCAGAGTCAGGCCGAAATGGCGCACGAGAAAGTTGCTCGTTGCCGCAACGTCAGGCACATGGATATCGATATGGTTCATTCGCATCATTCATTCCTTCAAGGTTAGTCGGCGGAATGCGATGCATGACGCGCACGGAATCCGCCGAGAGCGGCGCGGGATGCGCCGTTTCTCGTCGCGGGTTCTCACTGCACTTTGAAGTAGCTGCGGATTAGAGCTTCCGAATGCGCCCAAGCGCTTTTGCGGAAGGGGCCGTGCTTACCATATCCGACCCTGCCTTTTTCGACGCCTGACGTTTACCACCCGCGAGACGGTCGAAGCAAGCAGGCAGAACCTTAGAGGTCGGGCGAAAGATCGAGCGGCTTGAAGCAGACGTCGACAAACTTGACGATATTCGGCTCGGTCACCTTCAGGGTCTGGCACTCGCGAACGACACGCCGCACATACGTCGTGCGGATGACCCGCGGCCGCTCGCGCTGCACATAGACCCGGTGTGGCCGCTCCGCATAATAACCGCGAACCGGATCGGCCGCCTGAGCCGGCGCCTGGAAGGCCAGTATCGCAGTAACACCGCCAAGAGCGAGGATAGAGGTTTTCGTCATCAGGGTTTTCGTCGGGGCAATCGGCATCGGGCTTCTCCGCGCGTGAGGTCCAGAAAGCAGCCATTCCAGCCACTTCAGCGGAACATCAATTCGCGAATGGGCCCAATGTTCCCGCCCCTAGAACAACCCTTCGACAAACCCGTCTTCGTTGAGAAAAATCCGCTCTGCCGAAGGCACGCTCGGCAGGCCAGGCATGGTCATGATCTCGCCGGTGATCGCCACGACGAAGCCGGCACCGGCCGAAAGCCGCACCTCTCGGACATGCACCACATGCCCTTCCGGTGCGCCGCGCAGATTGGGATCGGTCGAGAAGGAATATTGCGTCTTCGCCATGCAGACCGGCAGGTCGCCATACCCCTGCTCTTCCCAGGCCTTCAGCTGGTCGCGCACGCCCCGGTCGGCCGTCACCTCGGCGGCATGGTATATCTTCGACGCGACGATCTCGATCTTCTCCATCAGCGGCAGCCTGTCGGCATAAAGCGGCTGGAATTTCGCCTGGCCGCTTTCGGCAAGTTCGACCACCTTCTGCGCCAGTTCCTCGATGCCGGCCGAGCCATCCGCCCAGTGCCGGCAAAGGATCGCATCCGCGCCATGCCGCGCCACATAGTCCTTCACAGCAGCGACTTCGGCCTCCGTATCGGAGGTGAAATGGTTGATCGCCACCACCACCGGCACGCCGAATTTCCGGACATTGGCAATGTGACGTCCGAGGTTCGAACAGCCGCGCTGCAGCGCCTCGACATTTTCGGCGCCGAGGTCTTCCTTCTTCACGCCGCCATTCATCTTCAACGCCCGCACGGTCGCAACGATGACCGCGGCATCCGGCTTCAGCCCCGCCTTCCGGCATTTGATGTCGAAGAATTTTTCAGCGCCGAGATCGGCGCCAAAGCCCGCTTCCGTCACCACATAGTCGCCAAGCTTCAAGGCGGTCCGCGTCGCGATCACCGAATTGCAACCATGCGCGATATTGGCGAACGGGCCGCCATGCACCAGGGCCGGATTGTTTTCCAGCGTCTGCACCAGGTTTGGCTGCATGGCGTCCTTCAAGAGCACGGTCATCGCCTTATGCGCCTTCAGATCGCGCGCAAAAACCGGCGAGCGGTCGAAGCGGTAACCGATGACGATATCGCCCAGCCGCCGCTCGAGATCGGCCAGATCGGATGAAAGACAGAGGATCGCCATGACCTCCGACGCCACGGTGATGTCAAAACCGCTTTCACGCGGAAAACCGTTGGAGACGCCGCCGAGCGATGTCACCACCTGGCGAAGTGCGCGATCGTTCATGTCCATCACCCGCCGCCAGCTGATGCGGCGCGTATCGATATTCTCCTTGTTGCCCCAGTAGATATGGTTGTCGATCATCGTCGACAGGAGATTGTGGGCCGAGGTGATGGCGTGGAAATCGCCGGTGAAATGCAGGTTGATATCTTCCATCGGCACGACCTGCGCATATCCGCCGCCGGCCGCCCCACCCTTTACGCCGAAACAAGGACCGAGCGACGGCTCGCGCACGCAGATAACCGCCTTCTTGCCGATTCGGTTCAAACCATCACCGAGGCCGACCGTCGTCGTCGTTTTCCCCTCACCCGCGGGTGTCGGATTAATGGCCGTGACGAGGATCAGCTTGCCGTCTTTGCGATCCGAGAGGGAGGCGATGAAGTCGGCACCGATTTTAGCCTTGTCATAACCATAAGGCGCCAGCGCCTCGGGCGGGATGCCGAGCTTCGCTCCGATCTCCGCAATCGGCTTCTTCACTGCCGCGCGTGCGATTTCGATATCCGATTTGACGGCAGCCATACCCACTCTCCTTACCCTTCACGGGTCTCGAAACATGCCCGTTCGGTTATGAATAGCCAAGGAAAAGCAATGTGTGAATAGGTCCGACTGGAACATATCTACCACAGTCGGGGATAAGCGAAATTTACGCATAATAACTTGACTAAAAAACTCAGATTCAAACTTGACTCTTTTTGTTGAGATTTTTAATTGTCCTGATCGGGGCTGCCGCTGGGGCGGAAATCAGCACTTCAAAACTCTTCCACGCGCGCTCGGAAGCCGGGTCGCGCGACGTTATCGCATGTCTTTTTGAGGGGACTTTCATGGTTTCAGATCCGTCACGACGCCGGCAACTTTGGGCCGGCACTGCCATTCTGCTCGCGATGAGCTTCGCATCCGCGACCCACGCACAGCAGGCCCAGCAATCCGAGCAGTCGACAGAGCTGAAACCGATCGTCCTCGACGCCAAGAAGGGTGGCCGCGTCGCTGATTCACCGCTGACCGAGACCACCGAGCGCCCGAAGATCGAGCAGCGCATGGTCACCGATTTGCGGGACTTTTCCCGCCGTATTGATGCCGGAGTGAACTTCAACAGCAATACGAAGAGCATCAACATCCGCGGCCTGCAGAACGAACGCGTGCTGACAACCATCGACGGCATCCGTTTGCCCTGGCTGAGCGATCCTCGCGACACGGCAAAGGGCGGCGGCAACGCCTTCGACTTCGACAGCCTCTCCTCGCTTGACATTACCAAGGGTGCGGATTCCAGCCGTTACGGCTCCGGCGCATTGGGCGGCGTGGTCGAGCTGAGAACACTCAATCCGCAAGACCTGATCGACGAAGGTAAAAACTTCGGCGCTCTCACCAAAAGCACCTATGACAGCAAGGACAACAGCATCGGCAGCAATGCGGCAGTTGCTGGTCGCTTCAACGATAGCTGGCTGCTTGTCCAGGGCGGTTACAAGAAGGGCCACGAAACCGAGAACCAGGGCTATATCGATGGCTATGGAGCAAACCGCACCGAAGCAAACCCGATGGACTTCGTGCAGAAGAACCTGCTGGTCAAATTCCACCAGTATATCGAAGGCGGCCATCGCTTCGGCCTGACCGGAGAACTCTACAATCGTGACGAGGACAGCAAGAACTTCCGTGGCACGACGGCCTCCTATCAGCAGGGTTCGTTCAAATCCGGCGAAGAGGTCGACCGCAAGCGGATTTCCGGCTCCTACGACTTCATCTCGCCGGACAATAGCGACGTGGTGGATCGCGCCAGCGTCACTGTCTATTGGCAGAAGGAGCAGATCAATAACACGACGGATGCAATCCGCCTTCCGAGCGCACTCGGCGGCATCATCCCCGGCGACCCATTCTTCTATGGACGTCCGTTCGGTGTCTACAAGCGAGACAACATGATCGAGCAGACCTCGTATGGTCTGACCGGAAACGCCTCCAAGGAACTCGATCTGGGCGGCGTGAGCCACGAGTTACGGTTCGGCGGCGAGCTGTACTGGCAAGACACGCACCAGTATTCCGCTGGCGTCGACAATTGCCCCGATGTGGACTGGACGACCATTCCGCAGCCTTTCGGCCCGCAGGCATGCCGCTTTCTGCACACGAACTCATCGGATATGGCCGACGTCAATGCAGTCATGTTCGGCGCGTTCGTCGAAGACGACATCAAGCTGATGGACAATCGCCTGACCATCACCCCCGGCCTCCGCCTCGACTATTATAGCTACGATCCGAAATCGACGGCCGCCTTCGAACGCAGCCCGGCTTATGACCAGGCCTACCTCAAGTCCAACGAGGACTTCGGCATCTCGCCAAAACTGCGGTTCGCATGGCAGGCGACCCAGGAGCTGGAACTCTACGCCCAATATGCGAGAGGCTTCCGTGCGCCGACGGTGATGGAGCTTTACCAGAACTATGGTCAGCCGGGCTCCTATCGCAGGATCGGCAACCCCAACCTCGATACGGAAACGAGCAACGGCTTCGAGATCGGCGGAAAATATGAGGCGGCCGACTACACGATCGCAGCCACGGTCTTCAACAATTATTACCGCAACTTCATCGACACTAAGCCCTCTATCGATCCCACCGGCGAATATCCGCTCGGCATTACCGAATATCTGAACGTCAACAAGGTCCGGATCTACGGTATCGAACTGTCCGGCGAATGGCGCTTTGACGAGAATTGGCGCACCTGGGGCTCCGTTGCATGGTCCAACGGCCGAAACACCGGAAACGGCGCCTACCTGAATTCGGTTGCGCCGCTGCGCGCCATTGTCGGTCTCGGTTACGCCCAGGAAACCTGGGGGGCAGACGTCTCGCTGACCGCGGCGGCCACCCGCAACAGGACGAATGGCGGCTTCAGGGCTCCAGGTTACGGCATTGTCGACCTCTCCGCATGGTGGGCACCGGAAAAGATCGGCGACGTTGACGTTAAGGGCCTGAAGATACAGGCAGGCGTCTTCAACGTGTTCGATGAGAAATATTGGGATGCCGTCAGTGTTCCCGATACAACGACGATCGCTCAACGCGACTATTTCAGCGAGCCTGGCCGTACCTTCAAAGTGTCCGTCAGCAAAAAGTTCTAATCATTCCTGCCCAAGACTGAAAACGCCGTATCCGAAAGGGTGCGGCGTTTCTTTGTTATGAATGTCTTGCCGCGGTCACCTTCGCCGATTATGTGAGGCGGCCCTGAAAAACCTGGAGAATGAGGATCATGAAGTCGTTGGAATTGCTGGTCGAAAAAATCATCCTGTCGAGCCGGTGGATTCTCGTCGTCTTTTACCTCGGCCTGGTCGCGGCGCTTGCCGTCTATGCTCTCTCCTTCGCATTGAAATTCTGGAAGGTTGCCCAAGGCGTCTTCACGCTTGGCGAGTCCGAGATGATCCTCGCCATGCTCGGCCTCATCGACGCCGCACTGGTTGCGAGCCTGATCGTCATGGTGATGATTTCCGGCTACGAAAATTTCGTCAGCCGCTTCGATGAGACGGAAGCCGACGTTTCCTTCCTCGGCAAGCTCGATGCCGGCAGCCTGAAGATCAAGGTCGCCTCGTCGATCGTTGCAATCTCCTCCATCCACCTCCTGCAAATCTTCCTGAACGCCGCCCAATACGATGACCGTCACCTGATGTGGTACACGATCATCCACATCGCCTTCGTCGTTTCCGCCGTCATGCTCGGCTGGCTGGAGCGCATCATGGCGAAGACCAAGGCGGAGAAGCACGAGGAATAATTCGAAGCGACCGACGGCACTACGGTCGACGCCGTATCGGGCTTTCCGCAAAGGCTGCTAGACGGGACCTGGAGCCGCCTTAGGCGCGGCGCGGCGATGGCAGAGCGCGTCGGCGGAGTCGCTTTCCCTGCAAAGCGACATGCCCGGCCACTCCCGCTGGATCAGGATATCGGTGATGAGGCCGAGCTTCAGGGCTTCGGCGGAAGGCACGATCCGCATATCGTCCGGCGGCGTGCTCATCATCACATCGATTGCATCGGGGCTGATGCCCATTTCCCTGAGATAGGCCGTGAGTTCGGCCTTGTCCTTCTTGTTCAGCGTCGTGGAGGTTCTCCTGCCCTGAACCTTGCGGCCAATCTCCTTGCGGGAAACTTCCTTCCTTCTGCCGTTCACCATCGCATATTCGACTTCATAGGAAACCCTGACGCGTCTGTAGGTCACGGTGATCTGGTGAAGACCGATATAGGTCCAGCGTGATAGGGCACGTACCGTGCCGCCGGCCAGCACCAGCGGACAGGCGGAAAAGCAGCCCGCCCGGAACGGATGGCTGTAACCCGTCGATCTCCCGTCCTTGCCTATACCGGCCTTGCAGCGCTTGTCCTGCGGCGGGCAGTCGTTCAGCCAGGTGTGGCCCACCGTGGTTTCCAGTCCTGCCTTGCGGATCATCCGGCCCATCTTGTAGGCGGCATCGACATCGCCGCCGGGAGAGTTGAGGACAACCGGCATCTTCTGCTTGCCAATGGCCTTCAGCACCTTCTTGAGAAGTGCCGGCGTAGCGGAGGTAATCTGCCCCTCCGCCGATATCCATTCCGGACAGGTATCGGAACAGCGCAGGTCCCGCACGACCACGAAGGTCATCGGCGGATCCTGCTTCTCCTTTTCGGCAGCAGCGATTTCGGTGGAAAAGAGAGAGGCAAAAACAAGGAAAGAAAATAGAAACAGGGCAAGCAAACGGCCCGCCAGATAGGAAATTGCAAACTGCACAGCTGACCGCCCCGGTTGCGCTCCCACTACGCTTAGCAGCCGAACCAGAGAGCCGCAACTATCGCGCGGCCGCCTCGACTTGTCGGACAGCTGACTTCCTATCGCCTCCTTCTGTCAGCGCATCCGGGCGCCTAAAGTATGAAAGACTATACTGACGCTTATGAGGCCTTCGCTGCCGCGATCAAGCACAGTGCCGACGTGATGGAATGTCATATATCTGGCACACGTACGCGTAACAGAGATGCACGCGCCGAAGCTCCGCCGCGAAGTGATTCTCCGGTTTTCGAACGGCCAAAAACCTCAAACCTCCCGGTAATGCGGAGGATGACGGGAACAGGATACCTCCCTGTGTGACCTAAAAAACCCGGCCCGCGATGAGCCGCTTCAAAACACGACTAAATATCGGATTTCTTAGGGATAAGTATTGCACTGCACGAAAATTTGCTGGCTATTCAAACAGGTTCGTATATTTATTAACAGTAACATAAATATTTGTCAGTTTTAGCTGTATGATAACCCTCGAGCGGCAATCCATTTTAAATAGCGAGATCTCCGCAGCGGATTCGCGGGTGCAGATTTTCGATGCGATGAAACGGCTGGCCCATGAGTTCGGCTTTCGTTATGTGACGCTTTTCGAAGCCGGCTCTCCCGATGAAGTCTTGATGGCAAGAATGATCGTCGAGACGACTTTGCCGCAGGCTTATATCCAGGAATTCGACCGTAAAAGGCTTTTGAAACTCTGTCCGGTCGCGCCGATCATCTCACGCTCTGTCCTGCCCTGCTGCTGGTCGCTGAACGATAGCGATAACGTGCGCGGGTTTTCCATACCGGCCGTCATGGAAGAACTACAGCGCCGCTTCGAATTGCTGACATCCGTGGCGATGGGCCTGAACTCGATCGATGGCGACCGCTTTCTGGTCCGCTTCGATGGCGTGCGCCCCCGCCTCAGCCAGGGCGAACTGAACGAAATCGGCATGATCGTGCTGCACGCATTCGACGTGTTCGACAAGATACGCCGCAGCGCCAAGGTTGCAGCTTCAGGCCCGCTTTCCACGCGCGAACTGGAAGTCGTCCGCTGGACGGCACAGGGCAAAACCTCCGCCGAGATCGCCAGGATCCTGTCCCTTTCGGATCACACGATCAATGCCTACATGACCAACGCGATCAAAAAACTCGATTGCGTCAATCGAACCCAGTTGGTAGCTAAGTCGTTGAGGCTTAGGCTGATCAGCTAGCCGGAACCTTTTTCCGGCGTCACGAGGTCGATATTGCCCCCATGGGTCCAGCACACCGAAAAACGCTCCAATACGCAGTATCTTGAGGTCGGCCTGACTGCCGACGAGATGATCGAACTCGTCACGGCCTTCCGCTATTACGGCTTCTGGCGCATCGATCTGGACAGCGGCCATTTCTTCGCGACTGAGGATGTTTTTCACATATTCGGCATGGAGCCGACGGATGGCCCCGTCAATCTCGTCGAGATGACGGGTCGCATTCATCCGGAAGACATGCCGCAAATCCTGGAAGTCTACGAGCGGGCCAGCAGTGCTCGCCTGACCTATCATAATATCTACAGGGTGAAGGCTGACGCCGAGGATTACAAATACGTCCGCACGGTTGGCAAGTTCCGCGACAAGCCCGGCACGAGCGGCGAAGTCGTCGGCATGACCTACGAATTCTTCGAGCGCCGACCCGGCGTCACCTTTTTCCTGGACGAGACGGAAAGCTGACCGGAAATCCGGTCAGCGCTCAAGCACCGAACGCACCTCGACGAGGTTCGAACGCACCATCAGCGTATGGAAGCCCATGACCGCAAGATGGCTCGGCATCACGAAACCGTCCTCGGCACCGTTGGAGATGATCAACGGCTGGATACGCAAAGCCGCGCGGAAACGGTTCAGCGTGTCGCCCCAGAGTTGGGTCAGGTTGCGCTCGCGGATCACCTGCGAGAAATCCGCACCGGCACCGGAAAGCACCGCATAATACCCATAAAGTTGCCCGTAGGCGAACCAGAAGCGGTCGTCAGCGCGCGTATCGAACCAGCCGGCGTTGAAGTTCTCGGAACGCTCTCGCAGGATTGCCGAGGTACCGCCAAGATCGTTGGCGATCCGGTCTATGAACTGGATGAGATTGTCGACCCGGCTGTCGAAGGTTGCGTTGCACGAGGTCAGATCCCGGTTGAAGGCGTGCAGCTTTTCGATAGCGGTTCGGTAATAGGAAGGCGTCGGCGTTTTCGGACCGAAAGGATCGAGCCCGAAATACCAGGAATATTCATCGAACTGCAGCGCGCCGCGCGCATCCTGAAGATTGTTGTTGACGCCGGACGTGCCGCGGACACGACCCAGCGTATCGACAAGCTCGGACGCAGTACGCCGCACCGCCTGGTTCACACCGCGCTGGAAAGACGCTTTGTTGTCGAGGAAGGGCGTGTGATCCCAATCGAGCCCGAACAAGCCCAGCCGGTAGAGCAGCATGGACGAAATCCAGGCATTCTGGTTGACGTTCATGTCGGTCAGGTCAGCCGCCGCATCGACGATCGCCGAGGACTGGCACTGTTTGGCGCCGACGGCGGCGGCACTTGCAGGAGCATTGGCGCCGGCGGGTGCCGTCGTCTTCGGTAATTCCTGCCCGGCCGGCACGGTGCGTTCGGACCAGCGATAGGCATCAACGAAATTCGGATTGAACCCTGTCCAGACCTGCGTCTGCCAGAAGAAGTAACCGTAGAGACCGAAAAGCACGACGAGGATCGCAATGATCGGCCCCTTCACCATCCAGTGGCGCCGGCCGTACCAGCCATGTGCCGCCATGAACGGCCACACCAGCCACGCGACCAGAAGTCCGATCCCCCTCCCCACGGCCTGGCCGATTGTCTGGAAGAAGGCTTTAATCCGGTCGAGCATCGCTGTCTCCTGGTGAAGCGGGGGGCATCCGATTGGTCAGAGCCTCACATATGTGCTCCAGCCGCAGATCACAACCGGCCGCAGCGTTTCGCCGCAATCCCGCGCCCGCTTTGAGAAGAGCAGCTGTCAAGACTGGGCCGGTTTGAGTGCATTTCGAAGCGGATGGCTGGCTTTCGCCGGCGAAAACTCTTCCCCGGATGTCGCGGCCTTCAATTCCGGGAACCGCTCCTCAAAGGCGAGGTTGGCCTTCTGCCGACGAGCGGCAAGTCCCTGGATCGTCAGCATGCCCTGCGCGAAACGGTCGATTTCCGCAGAGAGATGCGGGAAACGCTCCCGATCGAAGGAAACGCTGCCATTCCTGCGCAAGGCGGCGAAAACGACCTGGTAGAGGATCAGCAGATCTTCCATGTCGGTGAGCAGCTTGTGGCGGAGGATATTACAGGCCACGATTTGTGCGTTGAGTTCGGTCACGAAGCGATTGAAGACGGAAACGGCGCGTTCCACCTTCGCAGAAGCCTCGACGCCGGTCATCGCGCTTGCGTCTTCGCCGCGCAGGTCTTGTATCATGTCGCTGCGGTGGTCGATCAACGTGCCAAGATCGACCTCGCCCTCCTTCCGCTCCTTTATCAGCGCGCTGCGCTCGCCTTCGAGCAATCCGGCAAGCGCGTCGCCGCGCCCCAGCAATTTCTCGATATGCGCCAGCGCGGCGGGGCTTGCGGCCCGCGCTTCGATCCGGCTTCGCATTGCAGCCCTGGAAAGATAACCAATCAGCCTTTCGCCACGGGTCGGCTGCTCGCGCTCATCGAACTCCCGTTTTCGGAGAGCAATATCGTCCGCGAGCCGCGAAACCAGTCGAGCCAACGCGACCTCCACGGCCCGGCGCTCCAGAACCTCGTCCGCATGGCGCTCATCTTCGGCGGCGAGCCGGTCTTCATCAGGAAGCAGCGATTTATCCGCCGTTTCCGCAAGCAGCTTCAGCACAGGCTTTGCCGCCTCGCGCATGGCGGCGAATATGCCGTCGATCCGTCCGAACTCTCTGTCGAAACCGTCCGCTGCCGCCACGCCTGTCCTCCCGCAACCTGACGGCAAGATAGCGCCGCCGCAGCAGATTGCCACGACGGTCACGCGCGGGAAACGGGAAAATCAGAGGCCGAGTTTGGTAAGTTCGGCCGTCAGCCGGTCCTTGGCCATTTTCGGCATCTTGGCATCCTTGACGGCGGCGAGATTGGCAGGTGCGTCACCGACGACAACCAGCGCCACCATGCCCATGCCGAAATGCGGCGTGCACTTGAAGACATAGGCGCCCGCCTTGTCGGCAGTGAACGAAACTTCCTGGCTGATCTTGCCCTTGATCTCGGCCACCCCTTCCGGCAGCAGGCCGGTCATCGAAACGACGTCATGTCCCTTGTCCTGCGGCACAAACTTGATCGTATCACCCGGCTGCGCTTTCACGGCAGCGGGTTCGAAGACCATGGCCTGACCGTCGCTGCCCTTGTTGAGCATCTTGATCTCGATTTCGGCACTGACGGCCGGCCCCGAAAGAATAGCGAAAAAGGAAAGCGAAGCGGCAAGAGTAAAGGTCTTGGCGGTGTTCATGCGCATGGGAAAACTCCTGAAAGGCAATACATGACGGCTATTGCTTTAGGTATCTGCCTCTTGCGCGGCTTTGACCAGCGTCAATCGATAGCGCACGGCGCGGCGATCCGTCCCATCTAGGAGTAGCGGCTCAGACCTCGTGGCAGCGCATTCGTTCTTCCCAATGACGACGGCAGAGCGACACATATTTTTCGTTACCACCGACGTCCACCTGCGCACCTTCGCGCACCAGATTGCCGCTTTGATCGAGCCGGACGACCATGGTCGCCTTGCGGCCGCAATAGCAGATGGTGCGCACTTCGCGCAGCTCGTCGGCGATCGCCAGAAGCTCCAGCGAACCGGGAAACAGTTTACCTTGGAAATCCGTCCGCAACCCGTAGGCCATCACCGGGATGCCGACACGATCGGATACCCGCGCCAGCTGCCAGACCTGTTCGGCGGTCAGGAACTGCGCCTCGTCCACGAACACGCAGGCGATCGGCTCCTCACGGTGCATCCTGTCGATTGCCGCAAAAAGATCATCGCTCAGGCCAAACGGAATGGCATCCGAGGAAAGCCCGATCCGCGAGGCGACCTTGCCCGCACCGGCGCGATCATCCAACGCGGCGATGAAAATCGCCGTGCGCATGCCGCGTTCCTGATAGTTGTACGACGCCTGCAAGAGCATGGTCGACTTGCCGGCATTCATCGTCGCGTAATGGAAATAGAGCTTGGCCATGTCCTGCTTTTGATCAAGAATCACCTGCGAGAAAAGCGGCGAGGATCGAAAACCACAGGAAACTAATGTGACGGCGGCTCACCGAAGCCGGGATGAGAATTGTCACAAAATGTCGCAAATCCATATCAAAGCGCGCCGCGAATGCACATGCTTGCCCCGCCGCAGAAGATATTGATAATGGCGGGAACATATAAAAACGGGAGCTAATCATGCGCATGAAGTCTACCCTAGCCACAGCCGTCTCCTTCCTCGCCCTTACATCCGCAGCGCTCGCCGCAGAACCGGAAGCCTGCGGCACCGTTCGTTTTTCCGATGTCGGCTGGACGGACATCACCGCCACGACCGCCACCGCCAGCGTACTTTTGAAGGCGCTCGGCTATCAGACGGACGTCAAGGTCCTCTCAGTGCCGGTTACCTACAGTTCGCTGAAGAACAAGGATATCGACGTCTTCCTCGGCAACTGGATGCCGACCCAGGAAGCCGACGTTCGCCCTTATCTCACGGACAAGTCGGTCGAATCCTTCGGCCCCAACCTCGTCGGCGCCAAATACACGCTGGCCACCAATGCCAAGGGCGCCGAACTTGGCATCAAGGATTTCAAGGATATCGCCACCAAGAAGGATGCTCTCGAAGGCAAGATCTATGGCATCGAGCCCGGCAATGACGGCAACCGTCTGATTCTCGACATGGTCGAGAAGAACACGTTCGGCCTCAAGAGCTTCGAAGTGGTGGAATCTTCCGAACAGGGCATGCTGGCGCAGGTCGCCCGTGCCGACAAGGCGGGACAGCCGGTTGTGTTCCTCGGCTGGGAGCCGCACCCGATGAACAGCAATTTCAAGCTCACTTATCTCGCCGGCGGCGATGACGTTTTCGGCCCGAACTACGGCGGTGCCGAGGTCTATACCAATGTCCGCGCTGGCTACACCCAGGAATGCGCCAATGTCGGCGCCTTCATCAAGAACCTGAAGTTCTCGCTGACCATGGAAAATCAGGTCATGGGCGGCATCCTCAACGATGGCGACGAGCCGGAAGCAGCCGCCACCAAATGGCTGAAGAAGAACGGTTCCGCCATCGAGCCCTGGCTTGCCAACGTCACCACCAAGGACGGCAAGCCCGGCGCCGCCGCCGTCAAGGCCAAGCTCGGCCTCTGAGTGATCGAGGGCCGGGAAACCGGCCCTTTGTATTTCCGGCGATAGTTTTTCTCAGAAACAGGCAGGCAAGGGCGTGAACGGGTTTCCCGAATGGCTGGTGGATTCCAGCGGCAAGATACGCATCGGCAACTGGGCCAAGGACGGCGTCGACTGGCTGACCCATAACGCGGACTGGTTTTTCAACTGGCTGTCGATGGTGCTGTCGTCCGTTATCAACGCGATGCTCTTCGTGCTGCAATGGCCGAACCCTTTCGTGCTGATCGCGCTTTTCACGGCGTTGGCCTGGTGGCTCAGGCGCTCGATCGGCGTCTGTCTGTTCACCGCCTTCGGCCTGCTCCTCATCTATAACCAGGGCTACTGGAAAGAGACGACGGAAACGCTGGCGCTGGTTCTGGCCGCCACCGCCGTCAGCATGGCGATCGGCATTCCGGTCGGCATTGCCGCTGCCCGCCGCGCCTGGCTCTATGAGGTGCTGCGGCCGATCCTCGACCTGATGCAAACGATCCCGACCTTCGTC
Organism: Neorhizobium populisoli; assembly: GCF_019430945.1. GTDB lineage: Bacteria > Pseudomonadota > Alphaproteobacteria > Rhizobiales > Rhizobiaceae > Neorhizobium > Neorhizobium populisoli. The sequence goes on from NZ_JAHYCB010000005.1 coordinate 503,817, forward strand.
TACCTCATTCCGGCGCTAATCCTCTTCGGCCTCGGCATGGTGCCGGGCCTGATCGCAACCGTCATCTTCGCCATCCCCGCCCCGATCCGCCTCACCCGCCTCGGCATCATCTCGACGCCGGATGCGCTGACGGAAGCGGCCGTTGCCTTCGGCGCCACACCGTCGCAGGTGCTGCGCAAGGTGGAACTGCCCTATGCCATGCCGCAGATCATGGCCGGCCTCACCCAGACCATCATGCTGTCGCTCTCCATGGTCGTCATCGCCGCGCTGGTCGGCGCCAACGGGCTCGGCGTACCGGTGGTGCGCGCATTGAACACCGTCAACATCGCCCGCGGCTTCGAGGCGGGGCTCTGCATCGTCATTCTGGCGATCATCCTCGACCGCATGTTCCGCACCGCCGAGCCGGGGAAAAAGTCATGAGCGATTGCGTCACCTTCGACCGTGTCGACATCATCTTCGGCGACAAGCCGGAACGCGCGCTTTCCCTGGTGGACCAGGGCAAGACCCGCGATGAGATCAGCGCCGAGACCGGCATCGTGCTCGGCGTCGCCAATGCGTCATTGACCATTCACGAGGGCGAGATCCTGGTCCTGATGGGCCTGTCCGGCTCCGGCAAGTCCACCCTGCTGCGCGCCGTGAACGGCCTCGCCCCGGTCGTGAGGGGCAATGTGCAGGTTGCCACGCCCGATGGTCCCGTTGATCCCTACAAGGCGAGCCCGAAAGTGCTGCGCGATCTGCGCATGCATTCGGTCTCGATGGTCTTCCAGCAGTTTGGCCTGCTCCCCTGGCGAACCGTCTCCGAAAATGTCGGCTTCGGGCTTGAGCTTGCCGGCATGGCGGAGCCTGAGCGCAAGAAGCGCGTCGATGAGCAGCTGGAACTGGTCAACCTGGCAAAATGGGCTGGCCGCAAGGTGGGCGAACTTTCCGGCGGCATGCAGCAGCGTGTGGGCCTCGCCCGCGCCTTCGCCACCGGTGCGCCGATCCTGCTGATGGACGAGCCCTTCTCTGCCCTCGACCCGCTGATCCGCACCCGCCTGCAGGATGAGCTTCTGGAATTCCAGCGACGCCTGAAAAAGACCATCCTCTTTGTCAGCCACGATCTCGACGAGGCTTTCCGCATCGGCAACCGCATCGCCATCATGGAAGGCGGGCGGATCATCCAGTGCGGCACGCCGCAGGAAATCGTCCGGGCACCGGCCGACAAATATGTGGCCGATTTCGTCCAACACATGAACCCGATCACCATGCTGACCGCAAGCGACGTGATGCGTCCCGGCACCGGCCAGGCGGCAGCAGGTGTCTCCGGCACTGCGCTCGCCACGACGCCCCTCGTCGATATCCTCGACGCACTCGCCCGCCAACCAGGCGCGATCGGCGTCGTCGACAATGGCACGGTGATCGGCTCGATCTCCGCCGACGACGTGATCGCCGGCCTGACCCGCCATCGCCACCGCGAAGCCTGAAAGGTCGGACGGATAACCTGAAGCATCGACTCCGCTTTCTCTGCCGGGCCGCCGGTGTTATGTCCAATCAGGCATAGCAGAGAGGGACGAGAGATGCAGGACGAGCCGCAAGAAACTCCGGCAACCGGAGAGGCCGCCGTAAAACCGGCCGACAAGCCGCAGGTCCTTCGCGATACCGACGACGAGGCCCGCCGCCTCGCTCGCACGCTTGTCCGCGGCGCCCGGCACATGGCGCTGGCAGTGCTCGATCCCGAGACCGGTTTCCCATCTGCAAGCCGGGCGCTGACCGGCACCGATGTCGACGGCGTACCGGTCATCCTCGTCTCCGGCCTTTCCGCCCACACGAAGAGCCTGCTGGCAGACCCGCGCTGCTCGCTGCTTGCCGGCGAAACCGGCAAAGGCGATCCGCTCGCCCATCCCCGCATCACGGTTCAATGTCTGGCGGAAACCGTCACCCGCGACACCCCGGAGCATGAACGGATTCGGACCCGTTTTCTGGACAGGCACCCCAAATCTGCATTGTATGCAGATTTCCCGGATTTCCGGTTTTTCCGAATCAATCCGCAGACTGCTTCGCTCAATGGGGGATTCGGCCGTGCATATGTCATGCCCGGTGCGGATTTGGTGATTCGTGATCCGGGAATCACTCCCGCGTGGCTCGATCTGCAACAAAATTTAAAAAATATGACAGAGGCCGCAACTGCCTTTGCGACGCTAACTGGCACGGAAAACGGGAAAAACTGGCGATTCGGGGGAGTGGATAGAGGTGGAATCGACCTAATTGCGGGAGATTTTCAACTCAGGCACGAATTTCCCGCACTAATGGACTTACCGGAGGCCGTACTTGATTATATTTTTGATACAGCTAAAGTATGCTAAGCCGGTTACCCGAAATTTAGGGATATACAATCCCTTTTGCTCCTTGTTAATTTTCACCCCTAGGACGACGGGCGAATTTTAAAGCGGGGGGCCGCTTTGAGATACGAGGGGAATTGTAACTGATGGACACGATGGCACTATCCGAACACTCCAACGCGGCGGCAGGTTTGCTGTCTGCCATGGCCAATCCGAAGCGATTGATGATCCTGTGCTGCTTGGTAAAAGGAGAGGTCGCCGTCGGCGCACTCGCTTCCCAGGTCGGGCTCAGCCAGTCTGCGCTTTCGCAGCATCTTTCCAAGCTGCGCGCGCAGAAGCTGGTGAAAACCCGCCGCGACGCCCAGACGATCTATTATTCCAGCTCCTCGGAATCTGTTCTGAAGGTTCTCGAAACGCTGGAAGACATCTACTGCACTCCGGAGCAGGCCAAGTCTGCCGCCGCTTGAAATTGACAGTGCTGACATGATGTCACCGCTGACTTGAGCCCAGCCGAGGCATGCATTGCCGTCGGCTGGGCTCTTTCTTTGCCGCGATGGACAATCTGCGCAGGTCCGCGATCTTGGGCTGTCGGGTCGTCTTGCCCGTATTGTCGTCGGCTGCTGCGCATTCCAGCAAGCGCGTGACGCAAATCCGATATTGCCATGTTGCTGCCAAGCGCTGCCGCTCGGAAAGCCGGTTGACGGCCGTGTTCCCCCTGATAATTTGACCATGCAGTCAAAAAACCGGCGCAAAGCCGCCGATCGGGAATGGCCCTCGGAAACAGCCGAAAATGGCCAGTGGAGAACAGCATGTCCAACCGCCTCAACACGCCAAACGACCTCCGCGCTTTCTGGATGCCGTTCACGGCCAACCGCCAGTTCAAGCAGGAACCCCGCCTTTTCGTCAGCGCCAAGGATATGCACTACCAGACGCATGACGGCCGCCAGGTGCTCGATGCCACCGCCGGCCTCTGGTGCGTCAATGCCGGCCACTGCCGCCCGAAGATCACCGAGGCGATCCGCGAACAGGCCGGCGAACTGGATTATGCACCCGCCTTCCAGCTCGGCCATCCGAAGGCCTTTGAGCTCGCCAACCGGCTGGTCGATATCGCCCCGGAAGGCATGAACCACGTCCTCTATACCAATTCCGGCTCCGAATCCGTCGAGACTGCGCTCAAGGTGGCGCTCGCCTATCATCGGGTGAAGGGCAACGGCTCGCGTACCCGCCTGATTGGCCGCGAGCGCGGTTATCACGGCGTCAATTTCGGCGGCATCTCGGTGGGCGGCATCGTCGCCAACCGCAAGATGTTCGGCACGCTTCTGACCGGCGTCGATCACATGCCGCACACTCACCTTCCGGGCAAGAACGCGTTTACCCGTGGCGAACCGGAGCATGGCGGCGATCTGGCAACCGAACTGGAACGCATCGTCACCCTGCACGATGCCTCGACCATCGCCGCCGTCATCGTGGAGCCGGTCGCCGGCTCCACAGGCGTGCTGATCCCGCCGAAGGGCTATCTGCAGAAGCTGCGCGAAATCTGCACCAAGCACGGCATCCTGTTGATCTTCGACGAAGTCATCACCGGTTTCGGCCGTCTCGGCGCGCCGTTCGCCGCCCAGTATTTCGACGTGACGCCGGATATCATCACCACCGCCAAGGGCCTGACCAACGGCGTCATCCCCATGGGGGCCGTCTTCGTTACCTCGGAAATCCACGACGCGTTCATGACCGGCCCCGAGCACATGATCGAGTTCATGCACGGCTATACCTATTCCGGCAACCCGATTGCTTCGGCCGCAGGTCTCGCGACGCTGGAAACCTACAAGGAAGAAGGCCTGTTCGAACGCGCCCGCGACATCGCCCCCTATTGGGAAGATGCACTGCACTCGCTGAAGGACGTCAAAAACGTCATCGATGTCAGAAATATCGGCCTGATTGGTGCGATCGAGCTCGACCAGATCGCCGGCGAACCCACCAAGCGCGCCTTCACCGCCTTCCTGAAGGCCTATGAAGACGGCCTGCTGATCCGCACCACCGGCGACACGATCGCCATGTCGCCGCCGCTGATCGTCGAAAAGCATCAGATCGACGAGATCGTCGGCAAGCTGCGCGAGATCCTGACGAACGGCATTTGATCTTGTATAGCCGGCCCGGCTCTGGTTTCAGAGCCGGGCCGTTCAACGACAGGATTTCATCATGACCAAACAATTTCGGATCAAGGCTGACGACATCAAACCGCTGGCGACCGGCCATGGTGGGTGCCTGGCCACCGACATGATCACCGTCGAAGGTTATCCGGTACGCTTCATGTATCGCGAACCGCCGGACCACGAACTCGACAGCGGCTGGCGCTTCCTGTCTGGATTCGAGAGTGAAGACTACATGGACAACGCCGAAAACCACGGCGCCTATGACGTCAACACCATCGCCAATTACGATCCCAGCATCATCCCGTTTCTCGAAGAGCCTGAAGGCAGCGTGTTTGAGAGGCCGGCGGAGACTGAACAGTTCGTCCCTGTCGAGAATTGGGAGCCGCGCGACGATTGACGGCGGAGAGGGCCGCAGACGCCGATCAATCAATCCGCCAGAGCTGTCCCGAATAATTGCCGCAGGCCACCAGATGGGCCATGCCGTCCTGCGCCCCGCCATTGACGATGTCGAGGCACATCTTGTCGCCGCGGAATTGCGTCGTCAGGCGATACCAGCCCTTTTCGCCGGTTTCCGAAAGCTTCCAGGACTGGCCGGAAAAGTCGCCGCAGGGGGTCAGGCTGACGAAATTGTTGAGATCGCCGCCATTGTCGACATCCAGGCACATCTTGTTGCCGCGGAACTGCGTCGTCAGGCGATACCAGCTGCCGTCCTTGGTGATCTTCCACATCTGGCCGGAGAAATTGCCCTTCTTGGCAAGATGGGCATAGTTGTTGGTATCACCGCCATTAAAGATATCGAGCGGCATGCCGGCGCCTTTCCATTGAGTGGAAAGGGAATGAAATTCCTGGGCTTGGGCAGCCGGTGCAAGACCGAAAAGCATCGTCACGGCAACGGAAAAGCCGGCCAGCGTCATTTTCATGAATTTGTCCTTTGGACGGAGAGAGGAAACGTTGGGACATTACGAATTGCTCATTAACAATACGTACGCAATACCTGAAAAAGCCCATTTATACCCGGCCCGGCTCTTTTCAGTGACGCCAGTTTTTCAGAACGCTTGAAGCAATCCCGGATATCGTCTTGTCTGGCTTTTGCAGGCCACCTGATTCAAGTCTGTCATCTGTTTCAAATCGCCGCCGGCCACACGGAAAGACGGAATGGACAATCAGCTCATGCTTTTTTCGGCGATCGCCGCCACCTTCGTGTTTGCCGGCTTCGTCAAGGGCATAACGGGCATGGGATTGCCGACCGTGGCCATGGGTGTGCTCGGCGCAATGATCTCGCCGCTCGCCGCGGCAAGTCTGCTGATCGTGCCGTCCCTGGTCACCAATATCTGGCAGCTCTTCTCAGGCCCGCATTTCGGCACGGTGCTGAAGCGGCTGTGGCCGATGATGCTCACCATCCTGATCGGCACGATCGCCGGATCGTCGCTCCTGACCGGCGGCAATACCAGCGTCACCACGACCGCACTCGGCGCCGCGCTGGTGATCTATGCCGTCTATACGCTGTTTGCCCGCCAGCTGCGGGTCCCGCCCCATATGGAGCCGTGGCTGTCACCCGTCATCGGCCTGGTGACCGGCGTCGTCACAGGCGGCACCGGCGTCTTCGTCATTCCGGCCGTCCCTTATCTGCAGGCGCTGGGGTTGGAAAAGGACGACCTCATCCAGTCGCTCGGACTATCCTTCACAATCTCAACGATCGCGCTGGCGGCAGGCCTGGCGCTACGCGGCGCATATGATCCGGGAAATCTCGGCATGTCGGCGCTGGCGCTCGTCCCTGCCCTCATGGGCATGTGGATCGGCCAGATCGCTCGCGACAGGATTAGCCCACCGACCTTCCGCCGCTGGTTTCTGATGGCACTGCTGGTGCTCGGCACGGAAATGCTGCTCCGCCCGCTGTTCTGAATACCTGAATTGAAAAAAGGCCCGCCGTGATACGGCGAGCCCTCTTTTCGATCTGTGCAAATCTTAGGCCTTGAAGAAGGCCAGCAGCTCGGCATTGACGGTGTCGGCATGGGTGGTTGCCATGCCGTGCGGCAGGCCTTCCAGAACCTTCAGCGTGCCCTGCTTCAGCAGCTTGATGGCGAGCATCGCGGAGTCGGCGATCGGCACGATCTGGTCGTCGCTGCCGTGCAGGACGAGAACCGGAACTTCGATCGTCTTCAGGTCTTCGGTGAAATCGGTTTCCGAGAAGGCCTTGATGCAATCGTAATGGGCCTTGGCGCCGCCCATCATGCCCTGACGCCACCAATTCTGGATGACGCCTTCGGAAACCTGGGCACCTTCGCGGTTGAAGCCGTAGAACGGGCCGGCCGGAACATCACGGAAGAACTGGGCGCGGTTGGCGGCAAGAGCGGTGCGGAAACCGTCAAACACTTCGAGCGGCAGACCGCCCGGATTATTTTCCGTCTTCAGCATGATCGGCGGTACGGCGCCCATCAACACTGCCTTGCCGACGCGGCCATTGCCGCCATGCTTTGCGACGTAGCGGGCAACTTCGCCGCCGCCGGTCGAGTGGCCGACATGGAAGGCATTCTTCAGGTCGAGATGCGCGACGACGGCTGCGACGTCGGCCGCATACGTATCCATCTCGTTGCCGATATCGGTCTGGCTGGAGCGGCCATGGCCACGGCGGTCATGGGCGACGACGCGATAACCCTGGCCGAGGAAGTAGATCATCTGGGCGTCCCAGTCGTCGGCGGAAAGCGGCCAGCCGTGATGGAAAACGATCGGCTGGGCGTCCTTCGAACCCCAATCCTTGTAGAAGATCTGCGTGCCGTCCTGGGTGGTGATGAAGTTACTGCTCATGGTCTTTTTCCTCTCAAAGTGATCTCTGAACGATGTCGACGTGATGGACTGGTTCTGCTGCGCGATCGCGACAGGCCCGCCATTTGGCTGTGATAGCCGCCTTCGATGTCGCCTCTTTGAACGACGCCTCTGGATAATCCGAATTTCTTTATCTCGATATTTGTTATCGCGATAATCAAAAGCTAGCGCAGCTTTTAACCCTTGTCTACAAAAATCTTTATCGCGATAATATTTTTATGTTAGAAGCATTCCAGAAAACGGACCGCACGAGACAGACCATGCCGGACAATAAGCCCTATCCACTCGATGAACAGCTGTGTTTTTCGCTCTATGCAGCCAACATCGCCATCAACCGCACCTACAAACCGATGCTTGATGCAATGGGCATAACCTACCCGCAATACCTCGTCCTGAGCACGCTGTCGGAAAATGATGGCAGCACGGTCGGCACGATCGCAGACCGACTGTCGCTGGAATCGAGCACCATCACCCCTCCGGTCAAACGGCTCGAACAAGCGGGCTTCGTTGAACGCAGCCGCAGCAAAGAAGACGAGCGTCAGGTGCATGTCTGGCTCACAGAAGCCGGCCACGCGCTGGTCGACCAAAGCCAGTGTCTCGGACAGGCGCTGCTGGAGCGGTCGGGCATGAGCCTGAAGGAATTCTCCACCTTCAACCGCCAGGTCCAGGCTCTGATCGGAGCACTTGAGGGCAGTTCATAAGAATTGCCTGAAACGCGTGATTTTTAGAGTTCTCGTCCGATCCAGCGCGACAACCCACGGCATTTTCACAAAAACGATAAAAATCGATGCCGGATTGATATCTTCTTGCGGAATCCCGGCCGAATTTTTACACAGTTTGCTGCCGCCCACCGAAAGCCAAATATGGCTCGGCACGGCATCGTCCGCATCGCTTGCTTCGTTTTTGGCGCGAACCCAGGGAGGAACTCTTGGGGCTCGGAAGACGGCAGGTTCGAGATGCGACGTTGACCGCGGGCTTTTCCGGCCCCACCCAAGGAGACCAAAATGAACCTCAAGACATTTCTGGGCGCCACTGCCCTCGCCTCGCTTTCCTTCGCTTCGCTGGCGCATGCCGATATCGTCATCGGCCTCATCGCGCCGCTGACCGGCCCGGTTGCCGCTTATGGCGACCAGGTGAAGAACGGCGCCGAGACGGCGATCGCCGAAATCAACAAGAAGGGCGGCATTCTCGGCGAGAAGGTCGTGCTGAAGACCGCCGATGACGCCGCCGAGCCCAAGCAGGGCGTTTCCGCCGCCAACCAGATCGTCGGCGAAGGCATCCGCTTCGTGGTCGGCCCGGTCACCTCGGGCGTCGCCATGCCGGCTTCCGACGTGCTGGCTGAAAACGGCGTGCTGATGGTCACCCCGACCGCGACGACCCCCGCCCTCACCACCCGCGGCCTGACCAACGTGCTGCGCACCTGCGGCCGTGACGACCAGCAGGCCGTGGTTGCCGCCAACTATGTCGTGAAGAACCTCAAGGGCAAGAAGGTCGCCATCATCAACGACAAGGGCGCCTATGGCAAAGGCCTCGCAGACGCTTTCAAGGCCGCAATCAATGCCGGCGGCGTAAAGGAAGTCGTCGACGATGCCGTCACCGCTGGCGATAAGGATTTCAGCGCTCTGACGACCCGCCTGAAGTCCGCGGGTGTCGAAGTCATTTATTTCGGCGGTTACCATCCGGAAGGCGGCCTGCTCGCCCGCCAGCTCTCCGATCTCGGCGTCAAGGCGACGATCATCGGCGGCGACGGCCTGTCGAACAGCGAATATTGGAATATCGGCACCAAGGCCGCCGCCGGCACGATCTTCACCAATGCATCCGACGCGACCAAGAACCCGGATTCCAAGGCTGCAGCCGAAGCGCTCGCCGCCCGCAACATCCCGGCCGAAGCTTTCACGCTGAACGCCTATGCCGCCGTCGAAGTCATCAAGGCCGGCATCGAGAAGGCCAAGAGTGCCAAGGATGCCGACGCCGTCGCCAAGGCGCTGAAGGGCGGCGAAGCCATCCCAACCGCCATCGGCAAACTCACCTACGGCGCAACCGGCGACCTTACCTCGCAGAGCTTCTCACTCTTCAAGTGGGAAGACGGCAAGATCGTCGCCGCCGAGTAAGATCGTTCAGATCGCAAAAAGAGCGGGCGCCTTCGGGCGCCCGTTTTATTTCCGGTGACGCCTGTAGCATCCTCCTCCGTCATGCTCTGTCTTGTACCGGGCATCTGTCCACATCAAACGTGGTTAGATCCTCACCAGAGGGGCGAGAATGACGTCGAACAAACCCGCCCAAGCCCGCTCCGCTCTGGCGCCCCCTATGCCGGAACGTATGTCAGCCGGATCACGTCCGCGCCAAACCGGTCGCTCGCCACAAGCCGTAGCGGCGGTCGCGGACCGGCGAAGAACGGCTTGCCGTGACCGACGACATAGGGGTGAATATAAAGACGGTATTCATCGACAAGGCCAAGCTCAGTCATGCCTTGCGCCAGTTCGGGTCCGGCAACTTCGATCTCGCCATCCAGCCGATCTTTCAAACCGCGCACCGCTGTCTCAAGATCGTCAGAGATCAAGGTGGCGTTCGGCCCGACCGATGTCAGGGTGCGCGACACGACCCATTTCGGCTGCTTCCGCCACGCTATCGCATACTCACGCCGTTCCTCGTCCCATTCGGGATGTTCTTCGTCCCAATAGCGCATCACCTCATACATGCGGCGGCCATAAAGGCAGCCGGCCAAACTGCTTATGTCTTCGATGAAATGGCGAAAGAGCAAGGGATCCGGTGCGAATGCCGTATGATCAACATAACCATCCAGCGACTGATTCAAAGCGAATACGAGCTTTGCCATGTTGCAGGTTCTCCTCCCAAAGACCTTGCCGAAGCTACGCAGAAACGAAGCCGGTTACAATCTTGCAGGCTTCATCACCGACTAAACTGCTGAAGCCTCCCGCTTGGCCAACCTCCCGATCGCGGTCGACACTCTCGTCACTCGACATACACCGCCAATGTCCGCTTCAGCGTCTTCAACACGACGCTCGTCGTGAACTTCCGGATATTCGGGTTCATCTCCATCATCCGGTCCGCCAGCGCATCGAAATGTTCGACCGACTGAACGAGGATAACCAGCGTAAAATCGCCCCGTCCGGATGTACCCCAGGCCTCTTGCACTTCCGGCGTATCGGATACCCAGCGCAGGAAGGGCGGCATCAGTTCCGGCCGGTCGCGCTCCAGCTCCACCTCGACCAGCATGGATACCGCCGCGCCGACCTTTTTCGGATCGACGATCGAGACATCCCGCAGGATCACCTTGTCTTCCCGAAGTTTCTGGAGCCGTCGCTGCGCGGAGGATGGCGACAGGCCGACACGCTCGGCAAGTTCGTTCAGCGTGATCGTCGCATCCTGCTGCATTAGCTTGAGGATTTCGCGATCGGCCTTGGTTAGCGCCATGAGAAAAGTTCCTGGTTTTGAAATACTCATCGGGAAATATTCCTGATCAAAGGCACAACTTCGGGAATCTCACCGGATTTTCGCTGGCATCTTAACGCCATGACACAGAACCAGCCACACCCTACCGCTGACGGTATCCTCGCTGCCTCCAGAAGCATCAATCCCGTCTTTTTGAACAGCCCGCTGATCGAACAGCAGACGGCCAATACCGCGCTCGGCGTCCGTCTCTTTGCCAAAGTGGAAACGCTGAACCCGATCCGATCCTTCAAGGGACGTGGCACGGACTGGTGGATGCAGAACGAGCCACTGGGAGATCATCCGGTAGTCTCCGCCTCCGCCGGCAATTTCGGCCAGGGCCTCGCCTACGCCGGACGGGCACGCGGCCGCAAGGTGGTGATCTTTTCCGCCACCACCGCCAACCCCGGCAAGGTGGAAGCGATGCGTCGGCTCGGTGCCGAAGTGCGACTGGAAGGCAGCGACTTCGATGCCGCCAAGGCAGCCGCCCGCGCCTATGCCGAAACACACGGCTGCCCCTTCGTGGAAGACGGCGCGCTGCGCCCTATAGCCGAAGGTGCAGGCACGATCGCGCTGGAAATCACCGAACGCCTCGACCGCCAGGCCATCAACCTCGACGCCATCCTCGTGCCGCTCGGAAACGGTGCCCTGCTGACCGGCATCGGCACCTGGATCCGCGCCAAGGCGCCGAACTGCAAGGTGATCGGCGTCGTCGCCTCCAATGCACCGGCTATGAAACAGTCCTGGGAAACCGGCCGGCTGATCTCCACCGAAACCGCCGCCACCGCCGCCGACGGCATCGCCGTGCGCGAATGCGTGCCTTATGCGCTGGACTGCATGAAAACCACGGTCGATGATGTCTGGGAAGCGAGCGAGGCGGCAATCCGTGAAGCGCGCGATTTCTGCCGCATCCACTATGGCCTCGTCGTCGAGGAAGCCGGTGTCGCCGGCATTGCCGGGCTTCTGGAAAACGGTGCTCCCCTCAAAGGCAAAACGGTCGCCACCATCCTTTGCGGCGGCAATGTCCGCGCCGGTATCGCCTGATCTCCCGCACCTATCAATCGCCTCTCCCAGTTTTTACACTGAACAGCTAGGTTAGGCGATTGATTCAGCGCGAGGAGCCGCCATGACCAACCGCCTCGAAACCCTTATCGACCAGGGCACCGGCCGCGAACCGGCCGATATCGTGCTGAAATACGGCCGGTTCTTCGATCTGGTGACCGGAGAAATGATCACCTCCGACATCGCCATCTGCGGCGACCGGATCGTCGGCACCTGCGGTACCTACAAGGGCAAGACCGAAATCGACATCTCGGGAAAGATCGTCGTGCCGGGTTTCATCGACACGCATCTGCACATCGAATCCTCGCTCGTCACCCCGCATGAATTCGACCGCTGCGTATTACCCTATGGCGTGACGACCGCGATCTGCGATCCGCACGAGATCGCCAATGTCATCGGCGCCGAGGGCATAAAATTCTTCCTGGAGTCCTCGCTCGAAACCATCATGGATATCCGCGTTCAGCTCTCCTCCTGCGTACCCGCCACGCATCTGGAAACCGCTGGCGCCGACCTGCCGATCGAAAAGCTGCTGCCCTTCCGTAACCACCCAAAGGTCATCGGCCTTGCCGAGTTCATGAATTTCCCGGGCGTCATCCACAAGGATCCGGTCTGCCTCGCCAAGCTGGACGCCTTTTACGGCGACCATATCGACGGCCACGCCCCGCTGCTTCGCGGCAACGACCTGAACGGTTATCTCGCCGCCGGCATCCGCACCGAGCACGAATGCACCACCGCCGAAGAAGCGCTCGAAAAGATCCGCAAGGGCATGCATATCCTGGTGCGCGAAGGATCCGTCTCGAAAGACCTGCACGCCCTGATGCCTATTATCACCGAGCGCCTGTCGCCCTATCTGGCGCTCTGCACCGACGACCGCAACCCGCTCGACATCGCCGAGCAGGGTCATCTCGACTATATGATCCGCACCGCGATCAAGAACGGCATCGAGCCGTTGGCGATCTATCGCGCCGCTTCGATCTCGGCGGCAAAAGCCTTCGGCCTGCGCGACCGCGGCCTCGTCGCCCCCGGTTGGCGGGCCGATCTTGTTGTCATCGATACGCTCGCCAACTGCAAGGCGGAGATGGTCTTTTCCGCCGGCCGCAAGGTGACACCGGAACTGTTCGACACCCGCAAGCCCGTCGCGCCCGTCGGCCTCGACAGCGTCAAGGCTCGACCGGTTCAGGCTATGCATTTCGGCGTGCCGACGACCGAAGGCGAGACGCCGGTCATCGGCGTCATGCCCGGCAAGATTATCACCGAACACCGCCGCTACCGGCTTCCCTCGAAGGGCAACCAGACCGACCTCGATCTTTCCCGCGACATCATCAAGGTCGCCGTCATCGAGCGGCATGGCAAGAACGGCAACCATGCCAATGGTTTCGTTCAGGGTTTCGGGCTGAAGAAAGGCGCTATCGCCTCCACCGTCGGGCATGACAGCCACAATATCTGCGTCGTCGGCGTCAACGAGGACGATATGGCGCTGGCGGCCAATCGGCTTGGCGAAATCCACGGCGGTTTTGTGGTGGTGGAAGACGGCAAGGTCACCGGCGAAATCGCCCTGCCCATCGCCGGCCTGATGAGCCTCGAGCCCTACGAAGTGGTCCGCGACACGCTGCACCACTTGAGAAAGGCGGCTTATGCCCTTGGAACACAACTCGAAGAACCGTTCCTGCAAGTCGCCTTCCTGCCGCTGCCGGTCATCCCGCACCTGAAGATTTCCGACAAGGGCATGGTGGATGTCGACCGGTTCATGCTGATTTGAGACTGCTTTGCGATTGGCGACTGACCGATTATATTCGTCGCGAACGAGGTCAGACCCATGACCAAGCTTGAGCAGATCGAAAAATCAGTCTCAGAACTCGCCCCGAAGGAATTTGAGGCCTTTTCTGCATGGTTCGAAGAATTTCAGGCAGCCCGCTGGGATGAGCGGATCGCAGCCGACTCGGGCGCAGGCAAACTCGACGCATTGGCGGATAAGGCCCTTGCCGATTTCCGCGCAGGAAAGACGCGGTCGTTGTGAAACACCACGCAACGGTCGCGTTCTGGGACGAATACGACCGGCTGCCGCAGCACATTCAAAAACTCGCCGATGACAATTTCGAGCTTCTGAAAAGCGATCCGAGACCCCCATCCCTGCATTTCAAACGAATCGGCCGTTTCTGGTCGGCCAGAGTTGGAAAGTCCTGGAGGCTTTGGCCATCCAGAACGGAGAGGATTTCATCTGGTTCTGGATCGGCTCTCACGCCGATTACGACAGGCTGATCGGCTGACTACCTCCGCCGAAATACCATGCCTCCGTGATACAGCACGCCGTCGCGGAAATCGCCGTCGGCGGTGAAGCCGGTATCGTCCTTGTAGTCGATATGGTCACCCTTGACCCAGTATTGACCCTCATAGGCCCGCTCGCGAGTGCCGCGTGCCTCGACATATCGTCCGTTCGGCAGGAGCTCGTGACGGACATGATTGTCATCCGTCACCCACATGCCGGCATAGGGATGGTCGCTCATGATCTTTTCCTCGTCTTTTATGTCGTGCGCGAAGGCCGTCAACGTCGCGATGAATGTGATGGAAGCCGCAAGCGCTGCGAATGTCAGCAGGCTGCGCGCGCCACGGCTCGCCGGAAGCGCGCGCCTAACCATTGAGATAGGTCCGGCGAAGCGTCCGTCGCGGCGGGAATGCTTCATCTTGGCCGGGCCGTTGAGATAGGTGAGAACCTTGTGATCCCAATGGGCAAGCCACCGGAAGGGGCTTTCAAGCAGGTGCTGGAAGTTCGCCATGACCATCTCCTTTTCCGTCCGTCTTTCTCGATTGGACGCGAGGGAATATGGGGGAAGGCTTCGATCATGCGGTAGATCAGTCCTCCGGCATGACTGCACAATCCTCCGAAGCCGATTTGAAATGCTGGCGCGAGCCACTTATCTGATCCATACCACAGCACAGAAATCGCTGCTTTCCAGAGGCATTGCGGAACCGTCAGGAGTTTCAGATGGACAGGCTCGCTCAGCTCGCCAGCTTGATTGCACAAAACACCGATGAGGACGGCGTCTTCGAAACCGCAATACCGCGCCTGTCGGTGATCCGCATGTCGACGCCGACCGAGCCCCTGCATGTCCTTCACCAGCCAGCCGTCTGTATCATTGCGCAGGGTGCCAAACAGGTCATGCTGGCCGACGAGATCTTTCGCTATACGCCGGGCCAGTATCTCGTCGTATCGGTCGATATGCCGGTCACCGGCCAGGTTCTGGAGGCGACGGAGGATGAGCCCTATCTCTGCCTCCGCCTCGATCTCGACTTGAAGCTTTTAAGCGACATGCTGGTCGAGATGCCGGACGCCTTCAACGCCCCGGCCAGCCGCTGCAAATGCATCGGCCTCAGCCACACGACGACGGAATTCCTCGACGCCGCGATCCGCCTGGCCCAGCTTATGGAGCGGCCGGACGAGATCGCCTTTCTTGCCCCGCTCATCGAACGCGAGCTGATGTTCCGGCTGCTGCGCGGCGGTCAGGCGCAGATGATCCGCCAGATCCTTTCGCCGGAAAGCCGGCTGCAGCAGGTCAATCGAGCGATCGCCTGGATTCGGCAGAATTACGCCGGCTCGTTCTCCATCGAGCAGGTGGCGAGCGAAGCGCGCATGAGCACTTCTTCCCTGCATGAGCATTTCCGTCAAGTGACCGCCATGAGCCCGCTGCAATATCAAAAGCAGCTTCGCCTGCAGGAAGCCCGCCGGCTGATCCTCGGCGGCGCCCTGGATGCCGCCACCGCCGCCCACCAGGTCGGTTACGACAGTCCTTCCCAATTCAGCCGCGAATATCGTCGCCTGTTCGGCGCTCCCCCGATCCAGGACATCACCCGCCTGCGCAACGAACCGGCACGCTACGCCCAGGCCTAAAATCACCAGCTCATCGCTTTCCACGAAAAACATTCAACCAATCGGTTGACAATCGAAATCCATATCTGCATATTCAACCACATGGTTGAATTACGCACACAACAGATCGACACAGTCTTCCACGCGCTCAGCGATGCTACCCGTCGTCGCATGCTGCGTGAGCTTGCGGATGGCGAACGCACCGTGAGCCAGCTGGCTGAGCCGCATGAAATGTCGCTCGCCGCCGCTTCGAAACATATCAAGGTGTTGGAAGGCGCCGGCCTGATCCGCAGGGAGATCCACGGCCGCACCCATCTCTGCCGTCTCGAGGCAGCCCCACTCGCCACGGCGCACCAATGGCTCGCCTTCTACGAACGTTTCTGGACCAACCGGCTCGACATCCTCGAACGCCTGCTTCGCGAGGATGCTCGCAAGGACGCCGAGGCGAAGGCCAGCAAATCCACCGCCCCCCAGACCTCTGAAACCGAACCCAAACCAAAAACAGGAGAAGACCAATGAACGACATGACGTTGTCCAATGGCTTTGGTGTCGTCACCGAGCCCCTTACCCTTCAAATCCAGCGCCGGTTGCCCGGCACGATCGAGCACGTCTGGTCCTATTTCGCCGACAGTGAGCTGCGCCGCCGCTGGCTGGCCTCCGGCATCATTCCGGAAGCTCCGGGCGGTTCCTTCGAACTGACCTGGCGCAATGACGAACTGACCGGCACGGCCGAAGGCAAGCCGGAAGGTTTTCCCGACGAGCACAAGATGACCGCCGAGCTCCTGGAACTCGATCCGCCGCACCGCCTCGTCTTCACCTGGCCGCCACGTGGCGAGGTCTCATTCGAGCTTAAACCGGTCGGCTCCGAAGTCCTGCTGACCGTTACCCACAAGCGCATTTCCGATCGCAAGAACATGATCATGGTCGGCGCCGGCTGGCACATGCATCTCGACATCCTCGTCGCCCGCGTGAGCGGCAAGACGCCGGAAGCGTTTTGGACGGGGTGGTCGCGTCTGAAGGAAGATTATGACCGGCTCATTCCCGCGGAGTGATCCTCGTTGCCGCGATCTCCCTTCTTCCCCCTTGCGGGGAAGATGTCAGCGGAGCTGACAGATGGGGGTGGTGCCACATACTCGACGTTAGAAAGCGCTGAACCACCCCCCTCTGTCGCCTCTGGCGACATCTCCCCCCGCAAGGGGGGAGAAAGGAGATCAATAAAACCCTCGGAGAAACTTCATGACCAGACCCTTCACAGGCGGCTGCGCCTGCGGCGCTGTGCGCTACCAAGTCTCAGGCGAACCCATCGCCATGCTGGATTGCCAATGCCGCCAGTGCCAGCGGGAGAGCGGCACCGGCCACGCCTCCCACCTCACCTTCGCCAATGCAGAGGTGAAACTCGAAGGCCAACCGACCTGCTGGGAAGCGACCGGCGACGGCGGCACGGTCAAGCGCCGCGCCTTCTGCCCTACCTGCGGCTCGCCGGTCTACATGTCCTTTCCCGCCGCGCCCGACTATTTCGTCATCCGCGCCGCGAGCCTGGACGAACCCGAGCGCTACCAGCCGAACATGGTCGTCTGGACCGATGCGGCCTGGGCCTGGGACCATGTCGATCCGACGTCAACGAAGTTTGCTCGCATGCCACCGGCGGGCTGAGCGCCCGCCTCACATCAAGATGCATCAAACCCGGGCGCAGAACACGTCCAGCGCATCGAGTTTCACGGCTCCCTTTTCCATCTTCGACACGAAGCCCGGCAGGTTGACCGGCAGAATTTCGCCGAGCCGTTTCGGCAGGGTAAAATCCTGTGCTTGGCGGGTCAGGTTGAAGACGAATAGCAGCTTTTCGCCGCCCTTCTCGCGCACGAAGGCGAGCAGGTCCTGATTGGTATCGAGGAAGGTCATGTCGCCGTCGATCAGCGGCGGGTGCGCCTTGCGGAAGGCGAGCGCCGCCCGATAGTGCTCCAGCACGGAGCCGGACACGCCCTCCTGCGCATCGACGGCGCGGTTGGCGTGATTGCTCGGCACCGGCAGCCATGTCTTGGAACCGGTCGTAAAGCCCGCATGCGGCTCGTTTGCGTCCCACACCATCGGCGTGCGGCATCCGTCGCGCCCCTTGAAGGCCGGCCAGAAGCGAATACCGTAAGGATCGCGCAGATCCTCGAACGAAAGCTCCGCTTCCGTCAAGCCAAGCTCCTCGCCCTGGTAAAGGCAGATCGAGCCGCGCAGCACGGAAAGCAGCGTGATCGACAGCTTCGCAACGTGATCCTGCTCGTCCGGCGTCTCGATGAACCGGGTCACATGGCGGATGACGTCGTGGTTGGAAAACGCCCAGCAGACCCAGCCGTTCGAAACCGTGTCGGCCACCGTCGTCATCACCTTGCGGATATAGCCCGCATCGAAGGCCGGTCCGAGGAAGTCGAACGTGTAGCACATATGCAGCTTGTCATTGCCGGTCGTATAGAGCGCCAGCGTCGACAAGGATCGCGGACCGTCGCCCACTTCACCGACCGTCGCCCTGCCCTCATAGGTATCGAGCAGCGCGCGCAGCCGCTTCAGAAAGCCGATATTTTCCGGCTGGGTCTTGTCGTAGAGATGGTTCTGCATGGAATAGGGATTGGTGTCCGTCTCCATGCCCGCGCCTTCGGTGTCGTAGACCATCGGCGGATTGCTGCGTAGCTGCTTGTCGTGGAAATAGTAATTCACGGTATCGAGCCGGAAACCGTCGACGCCGCGGTCCATCCAGAATTTCACGGCATCCAGCACCGCGTCCTGCACTTCCGGATTGTGGAAGTTGAGATCCGGCTGCGAGATCAGGAAGTTGTGCATGTAATATTGCTTACGCACGCCATCCCATTCCCAGCCCGGACCGCCAAAGATCGACAGCCAGTTGGTCGGCGCCGTGCCGTCCGGCTTCGGATCGGCCCAGACATACCAGTCGGCCTTGGGATTGGTGCGGCTCGCCCGGCTTTCCACGAACCACGGGTGCCGGTCGGATGTGTGCGAGATGACCTGGTCAATGATCACCTTGAGGCCGAGGCGGTGCGCCTCCTGCATCATCTCGTCGAAATCCTCGAGCGTGCCGAACATCGGATCGACGTTGCAATAATCCGAAACGTCATAGCCCATGTCGGCCATCGGCGAGGTGAAGAAGGGCGACAGCCAGATGGCGTCGACACCGAGCGAAGCGACATGCGGCAGGCGCTGGGTAATGCCCTTGATATCGCCGAGCCCGTCGCCGGTCGTATCCTGGAAGGACCGCGGATAGATCTGATAGATCACCGCGCCGCGCCACCAGTTCGCATCAACGTCAGCCTTGGCCGCCTTTGCCGCTTGCGTCGCCATGTTCGACTCTCCTTGCCTCTTTTGTTCCAAGCCCAACCTAGAGCCGGAACATTAAAAGACAACGCAAAAACAAGGCATGACACGCCCTTGTCACGGGCTTCGCTTCGGCCTATGCGATTTTGGCAAGCACTGGAGGAATGTCATTGGGCGGAAAGCTTCTTTCGATCGGCGAATGCATGGTGGAACTGTCGCAGGCCGGCGAAGGCCTGCTGCGCAAGGGCTTTGCCGGCGATACGCTCAACACCGCCTGGTATGCCCGCGCCTGCCTGCCCGATGATTGGTCGGTCGATTATTTCACCGCCGTCGGTGATGATCCGCTGTCTTCCGAAATGCTGGAGATGATGCAGGGTGCAGGCATCGGCACTGGCCATATCCGCCGCATCGCAGGCAAGACGCCTGGCCTTTACCTGATCACCCTGAAAAACGGCGAACGCACATTCAGCTACTGGCGCGATACCGCCGCCGCCAAGAAGCTCGCCGACGACGCCGATCATCTGCGCACCGCGGTGGAGACCGCCGACATCGTTTATTTCTCCGGCATCACGCTTGGCATCCTGGCACCGGAAGCGGTCGAGACGCTGCTCTCGGAACTGCGCCGCGCCAAGGCCGCCGGCAAGACGGTTGCCTTCGACCCGAACATCCGCCCGCGGCTGTGGCCCAACAAGGATTACATGCTGAAGACGATCGAAGACGGCGCTCGTGCCGCCACGCTCGTCCTGCCGAGCTTCGACGACGAAACCACCCATTTCGGCGACAAGACGGTTGCCGAGACCATCGCTCGTTATCATGCGCTCGGCGTCGAGAACGTCGTCGTCAAGAATGGCGCGGAAGGCGCGACCCTGAGCTTCGGCGGCACGGCGGCTACCCACGCTCCGGCAGTCAAAACGGCCCAGGTGGTGGATACCACCAGCGCCGGCGACAGCTTCAATGGGGGTTTTCTCTCTCGCCTCGTGCGCGGCGCCCCCCCCGCCGAAGCCGCGGCCTACGGCGCTTCGGTCGCATCGGTGGTGATCGGCCACCATGGTGCGCTGATCAACCCGGAGCTTTTGCCGCAGTAAACAACTGCCACAAGCGCCCCCGAACTACGCCATATCGGTGTGTATGAAATCCTCGCCCTTGTACGCGATCTTCTGCCCAACGCTTGCAGCACAGGCATAGGTGAAGCAATCACCGAGATTGAGCTTTGCCTTGTGCCCAACAAGCTTGCCATAGCGCATGGCGACGTGGCGCGCTGCCAGACCGATTTCGGGTGATATCGAAACCTCTTCGGCTGCCAGCGCTTCGATAAACTGATCGACTGCCGCTCCCGCCTGAAGCAAAATATCGGCAGTCGGTCGGCTGTCTTTGCGAGTTGCTTCGGCCTTCGCGCGTGCCAGCGAAAGGCTGGCCTCCATCCTTACCATCGGCGAGACATAGAATTGCCCGCGGACGTCATCGAGGCGGGCCATCCACTGATCGGCATCCTCTTCCGGCTTCAGGATTGCGACGATCACCGAGGCATCGAGAAACATCAAAGATCATCCCAGAGTTCGTCGGAAAAAGCCTTCTGATCGAAATTCGGACTGGACGGACCAATCGCGTCAGCCATCGCTCGCGCCTTCGCCAGACGCTCGCGAACTGGCACAGCGCTCCTCGCGCGCTCCAGTTCATGCCGAAGCGCCACGCGTAAAGCCTCAGTCTTGGTCGGCGCTCGTAACAGCTGCTGGAGCTCTATCGTCATTTCGGCGATTTCTTCGTCGCGTACGAAAAGAGGCATGTGATATCTCCTGTGGCGAGTTGAGATATCACGAGCCCGGCCAGTCAACAACATCGCTGGATGAGCTGCGCCCTACTTCATCATCTTCCTGTTACAAACTTTTCTCATAGAAGGCTGAAAACGCTTCTGAAGGCGCGAGTCGCCAGCGGGCGGTAACGAGGCTCGGTTCGTCGCATGACCAGAATCACCATCGTCACGGATGCCTGGTATCCTCAAGTGAACGGTGTCGTCCGCTCGATCGAGAACACCAATCGCGAACTGGCCACCATGGGCGTCGACGTGGTCATGGTGACGCCGCAGGAGTTTCACAGCGTCCCCTGCCCCACCTATCCAGAAATCCGCCTTTCGGTCACCACCTACGGCCACGTGGCCGCCGCGATCGAGGCTTCGCAGCCGACGGCGGTGCATATCGCCACCGAAGGCCCGCTCGGGCTTCTCGCCCGCCGCTGGTGCGTCAAGAACAACATCGCCTTTTCGACCAGCTACCATACCCGCTTCCCGGAATATGTCGCGGCCCGCCTGCCGGTGCCGATCCGCTGGCTGCAGGCCTTCGTCCGCTGGTTCCACAATGCCGGCAACGGCTGCATGGTGGCGACCGGCAGCCTGGAGCGTGAACTGTCCAAACTCGGCATCAAGAACCTGCTCCGCTGGAGCCGCGGTATCGACCAGACGGTCTTTCATCCGATGGAACTCGACGAGCGCCCGTTTGACCTGCCGCGTCCGATCTTCATGACAGTCGGCCGCGTCGCAGTGGAAAAGAACCTGCCGGCCTTCCTCGACCTCGATCTGCCCGGCTCCAAGGTCGTCGTCGGCGACGGCCCCGCCCGTGCCGACCTGCAGAAGCGTTATCCGAATGTACTCTTCACCGGCATGAAGACCGGCGAGGATCTTGCACGCGCCTACGCCCAGGCGGATGTTTTCGTCTTCCCGTCGAAGACCGACACGTTCGGCAATACGATCCTCGAAGCGCTGGCGAGCGGCGTGCCGGTTGCAGCCTATCCGGTCACCGGACCGGTCGATATCATCGAAGAGGGATCGGGCGCCGGTGCGCTCAACGACGACCTGCGCGAAGCCTGCCTTACGGCGCTCGATTGCTCTCGCGACAACGCGCGCAAGCTGGCCCGCAACTTCACCTGGGAAGCAGCGTCGAAACAGTTCCTGAACAATGTGATGATCGCGCAGGGCCGCAGAACGGCACTGCCGAACCCGGCAAAACGCATCCGGCCTTCGACGGTCTAAGATCTCGGCAACGATGGAAAAATGGTTATTCCGGCCTATCCGAGCTTGCTGTCACGCCAGACGAAGAACGCGACGCAGCTGGCGCCAAGACAGATGGATGCCACGAGACCGGCAATGATCATGAAATTTTCCTCCCGACGCGGCTCCCGACCGCGCTTTAATGCCGCACTCGAACACGTCGAGTGAACAAAATCAATGCCGCATGCGCGTTTGCACCACGGTTACCGGGAAACGATGAGAGAAATAGCAGGATGGAAGGCACGCGCTATCCTGCAGCGAAACTCAGCCGCACGCTTTTGCAAATACGCTCGCGATAAAAAGCCGTCAGTTCAGACGTAGAGGTAGCGATCGCCAAATTCGACTTGGTCGGAAAGATTGCCCGAACCGATCCGGTCGCTTTCGCCGGAAAGCTGGGCAGTGCCGCCGGCAGGTGCTGCCTGGCCACCGGATTTGGCGGCATCCAGCTTCTCCAGCTGCGCTTCGAGCGCATCGATCTCGCTCTGAAGCGATTGCTTCGCTGCCTCGTCCTTCGATTGAGCGAGCTCGGCCTTCTTGGCAGCGATCTGCGCCTCGACATCCGATGCACTCGACGACGAGGATGATGTCGAGGAAACCGATCCGAGAAGCGTGGATGCGGCAGAGGAGGAAACGGCGCTGACCATGATGGACTCTCGTGTTTGAGCCCGCCGACAAGACCACCAAATGGTTAATGGCGTCTTATCAGATTAGAATTCCGGCAGATAATGACATCTGCCGGATGAAACTCAGCGCTTTTTCTTGCGTCCTTCGAACGGGTTCTCACCCGCCTTGAAATGGATGCGGATCGGCACGCCCGGGATCTCGAAATCGGCGCGCAATCCGTTGGTCAAATAGCGCACATAACTTTCCGGCAGGGCATCCGGCCGCGTACAGGAGACCATGAAGGCCGGCGGACGCGCCTTGACCTGGGTCATGTATTTGAGCTTCAGCCGGCGGCCGGAAACAGCCGGTGGCGGATGCTGGGTCTGGACGCTGTCGAGCCAACGGTTGAGCCGCGCGGTCGAGATACGCTTGTTCCACACCTTGTCGGTGTCGATAATGTTCTGCATCAGCCGGTCGAGCCCGTAGCCCGTCTGGCCGGAAATCGGCACAGCGCGAATGCCGCGCGCCTGCGGCAGCAACCGTTCGGTCTTTTCGCGCAGATCGGCCAGCACCGCCTGCGGATCTTCGACCAAATCCCACTTGTTGAAGGCAAGCACGGCGGCGCGGCCTTCGCGCAGCACCAGGTCGACGAGCTGCAGATCCTGCTTCTCGAACGGGATCGTCGCATCGAAAACGATTACCACCGTTTCCGCAAAGCGGATCGAGCGCAGCGAGTCGGCGACGGACAGCTTTTCGAGCTTTTCCTGGACGCGCGCCTTGCGGCGCATGCCGGCCGTGTCGAACATCTTGATCGTGCGGCCGCGCCAGTCCCATTCGACCGAAATCGAATCGCGCGTGATCCCGGCTTCCGGACCAGTCAGCAGCCGGTCCTCGCCAAGAAAGCGATTGATCAGCGTCGACTTGCCGGCATTCGGGCGTCCAATAATGGCGACGCGAAGCGGTTTGGTTTCGTCATATTCCGGCTCGATTTCGTCGGCCTCGTCGCCGATCACCGAGTCGCGAACGTCGATATTCGTTTCGGCCTCGTCCTCGCCGTCTTCGGGAAAGGCGCGATCCTTGCCGATCGCCTCGACGATCGCGTCACGCAGGTCGATCATGCCTTGACCGTGTTCGGCCGAGATCGGCACCGGTTCGCCAAGACCGAGCGTGTAAGCGTCATAGAAACCGCCGTCCGAACCGCGCGCTTCGGACTTGTTAGCGACCAGCACGACCGGCTTGCCGCTGCGGCGCAGAAGCTCGCCGAATGTCTTGTCGAGCGGCGTCAGGCCCGACTTGGCATCGACCACGAAAAGCGTCAGTTCCGCTTCGTCGATCGCCGCTTCCGTCTGGGCGCGCATACGGCCTTCGAGCGTGTCCGCCCCGGCCTCTTCCAGGCCTGCCGTGTCGATGATGGTGAAACGCAGATCGACGAGCTTGGCGTCGCCCGGGCGACGGTCGCGGGTAACCCCCGGTGTGTCGTCGACAAGCGCCAGCTTCTTTCCAACCAGACGGTTGAACAGCGTGGACTTTCCGACATTGGGGCGCCCGACGATGGCGACGGTGAAGCTCATCCTGTTTCCTTAAATCCCGTTCGGCCAGGCGTCAGGACGCCTTGCCGGTGGCGGCAATGTTATCGAGCATGATCTGCGCGCGGTTGGCGACGTTGCGCGGCGCGCCGGCATCGTTGGCGATCTGCTGGAACCAGTCCTTCGCCTTCTTCATGTCGCCGGACTTGTAGGCCGAGAGACCGAGCGCCTCACGCGCTGAGTTGGCAAGCGGATTGGCCGGCACGGCCATGACTTCCACCTCGGCGGAAACCTGCTCGTAGGTTGCGGTATCGATCATCAGCCAGGCGGCGCGCATCTTGGCGAGGTCACGCATCGCCTGCGGCGCGCCGTTATCCTTGCCGATGGCGGAGAAGGCGGCGATCGCGCCGGCCGCATCGCCCTTGGCCTGCTGGATGGAAGCGGCACGCATCTTGGCCAGCACTGGATAGGCGCCCGTGCCGTCCTTTTCCAGCGCAGCGAAAGCGGCAAGCGCCTCGTCGTTCTTGTTCTGCTCGGCAAGCTGCAGAGCAGCCAGGAACTTGTCGCCCGAAGCGGACGAATTGTTCTTGGCCCACCAATTGTAGGTTTCACGGCCAATCGCCCCGCCGACAATCAGCACCACGAGCCCGATCACCAGCGGCCGGAAGCGCTTCCAGGCGTATTTCACCTGGTCGGAACGCAGTTCCTCGTTTACCTCGCGGATAAAGCTGTCGTCACTATTCGCCATCAAAGTCTCCGGCCCGAGCGGCCAATCTATATAAGAATGCGCCTAATAGCCTATTTTCCCTGAGATGTAAGGCCCCTCACGCGAATCTGCGGCGGACAATCCCGATAAGTTCGTTAACACACGGCCGCTAACATTCACGCTTTCGTGCGGCTTACCCAAGCTTCGCCTTATTCGCCGCTGACAACACCGGCTTGTTCTCCATGTGATTCAGGTTCCTCATATGCATCCGCTTGCCCGCCCGCTATCGCTGTCCCTCGCCCTCTGTCTCGCGTCAGGCTCGACAGTGCAGGCAGCCGACAAGCCGAAACAGCTGGTGATGATTTCCTTCGACGGTGCCGGCCCAAACCAGCTCTGGCAGCGCAGCCGCGACCTCGCAAAGCGGGTAAACGCGCATTTTACCTACTTCCTATCCTGCACGCTGGTCATCCAGCGCACCAATGCGAAATCCTATCAGGGGCCGGGGCAGAAGCCCGGCAAGTCGAATATCGGCTTTGCCCAGAGTGCTGCCGAGGTTCAGGGACGGCTGGGGCATATCTGGCAGGCGCATCTGGAGGGGCACGACATTTCCAGCCACACCTGCGGCCATTTCGACGGCAAGGACTGGACGGCGGCCGACTGGAGCGCCGAATTCAAGACCTTTCACAGCGTGCTGACCGATGCATGGAAGGCCAATGGCGTCGGCGAACAGGAGCCCGCCGGCTGGAAGGATTTCGTCGCAAACGGCATCAACGGTTTTCGCGCACCATATTTCTCGACCAGCCCCGGCCTGGTAGAGGCGGAAAAGCAGGCCGGCGTTCGTTATGACGCGAGCCTCGTCACCAAAGGCCCGATGATGCCGGAGAAAAAGGACGGGCTGATCCGCTTCGGCCTGCCCCTGATCCCCGAAGGCCCCTCCAACCGGCCGATCATCGCCATGGACTACAACCTTTTCATCCGCCATTCCGCCGGCCTAGACAACCCGAGCCAGTCGGCCGAATTCGAATCCCGCGCCTACACCGCCTTCCGCGCCGCGTTCGACAAGCAATACGCCGGCGACCGCATCCCCCTGCAGATCGGCCTGCATTTCGTCGAAATGAACACTGGCGCCTATTGGCGCGCGATGGAGCGGCTGGTGACGGAAGTCTGCGGCATGCAGGATGTCGCCTGCGTCAGTTACAATGAGGCGATCAGCATGCTGAAGGAGCGGGAGAAACGACAGGAAGCGTCAGGGCTGTAAGGCTCTCGCCTTCCTAATGGGGACGTTCAAGGTACCGGTCGAAGATTTTCGTTCGATACTTCAATACCTTGTCTCCCACGCGACGCCCTGTTTATCCCCGCCCCCACAGAACAGAGAATAATCCTCCCGTCATCGAATGGGAAACCGGGTTCGCGAACCGGCATCCTCCCGGATTGTCGAACTTCGGTTTTCGATGATGGCCGTGAATGTGGTGAGCGAGAACTGACAACTCTCGGAAGACCGCAGGAACCGGTCGAGGCAGGCGGACAGCCTGAACACCCAACACCCGAAATACCCCGCCTGCCTCACTCCCAAAACAAAACCGCGCCGGACTGACATCCCGGCGCGGCCAGACGTGTTTGTCGAAAGAGATTAAGGCTTGTTGGCAGACATCTCTCCGTCGGTTTCCTCACGCTCGAGGTAACGCTGATCAATCGACGGCAGGGGCTGGTCGTTGAGCGTCGCCTCGAATGCCTGGAGGCGCTTGTAGATGGACATCAATTCAACGATCGTAGGCCACGCATTGATCAGGTACTGAAAGGATCCACGAACCTGGTCGAAAACATTTCCGACCTGCTGATAAAGGCCCAAGGTAACCTTGCCCGCAGCAAGCGAGGGGATCAGCACGATCAGGCTGTAGAGGTTATCGGCCTGTAGGTAAAAGATCCGGGCAATATTGAAATAGAGGTAGTGGAAATAAAGCCGGAAGTAACTTTTCCTCACGTTGTCAAAAAGCTCCGCCACCGTCGCTGGCTCGGCCCGATCAGCATGATCTTCGCCATAGACAAGCTCTTTGCGAAGAGCAGCCTCAACACGCTGATTGCGAAATTCGAGACCCGGCAGTTTGATTCCGACCAGCGCCAGGAAAGCGGTGCCGAATAAAGCCCAGAGCACAGCCGCCCAAACCAGCGCATGCGGAACTTCGCCGATGATGGGCAGCGTGTTGATTTTATCGGAAAAGGTAAACAGCACCGGCATGAAGGCAATCAGCGTCATGAGGGCTCGCACGAAACCAACCCCGAGGCTTTCCATGGTCGAGGAAAATCGCATCGTGTCTTCCTGCACGCGCTGCGAAGCGCCTTCGATATGGCGGAGCTTCGACCAATTCGCCATGTAGAAGTTGTTCATCGCCGTGCGCCAGCGGAAAATGTAGTGGCTGACAAAGAACAGGTTGAGCACACCGACCGTGACGGCCAGAAAAAGAATCCCAGTCACACCGAGAAGGCCCAGGTAAAGTTGTTCGGCCGTCACCGGATCCGCGGGGGGGGTGGCCTGCGGCATGGCCTGCTGCATGGCTTTCTGCACGAGGTCGAAATAAGGCCCGTACCAGGCGTTCAGAGCGACATTCACCTGAACCGAAAAATAGGTCGCAAAGATAATGAGGGCAGTACCCAGGATCGACCAGTTTTGCCAGGGATGCGGTGAAAACTTGAACCAGAAGCCCGCAAAAAGACCAACTGCAACCGCGTAGTAAATGTAGAACCAGATGAACGGTGCGGACCAGAACAGCGAAACGCCAATCGGCGCCTCCTCACCAGGCGGCAGGGGCGATAGACCGATCACAGTCCCTAGAGCGTTGCCACCCGCATACCACGAGGCGACGACCAGAATGCTCCAAACGAATGCTGAGATGAAGAACAGTTTCGGTCGAGGGAAGAAGGAATGGAACACGGAGCTTGAGCTTTCCTGAGTTCGAGTGTGCTTGCGCATGCGATTGGGAGTCGCGCACGACTATTGAACCGGAAACTAAGGCAGTTCCAAGGGAGCAGCAATGGCCGCACGCCATTGTTACGCATTTGTAAGCACGGGATTTTGCGATCGCGGGCCAGTTTCATGGCGCGGTTTGACGAAGCGCAAACTTCGGGATCACTTGGCGTGTCGCAAAACCGGCAGTGCCAGAACCACGCAAACCAGAAGCGCCGCCGCGGCGATCACGGTCGGCAGAGCGAAACTGCCGCTGCCCTGGGCGAGCCAGCCGGCGCCCAGCGGGCCGATGATCTGGCCGGTGCCGAAAGCGGCCGTCATCACGGCAAGCGCCCGGCGCGGGCTTTCGGGTGAGAGTTTCCGGCCGATCTGCAGGCCGTAGGCGGTGACGACCATGAAGGTCGCGCCTAGCAGCAGCCCGCCGAAAAGCGCCCCCGGCGTCGGCGGCAGCTCCACGGAACCAAGCACCCCGACCGCCTGCAGGCCGAGCGCTGCCACATAGGCTTGGCCGAGCCCGAAACGGCGAACCACGGGCCGCCAGAGCAGCAGCGACACCGCCGCTGCGGTACCCGTCAGAAACCATGCGAGGAATTCGACGACAGGCCCGGCATCGCCCATCCGCGCGATGGTGACGAGAAAGGTCGCGGTGATCACATAACCGAAGCCGAACAGGCCGTAGGACAGGATCAGCAGCGTCAGCGGCATCTTCCACTTCAACGGCGGCTCGACGACCGCTCCCGTGCCGAGCGTCTGCCGAGGCAGAAGCCAGGCGACGATCCCGGCAACGACAAGCACGATCGCCGCCCCCGCCAGCCAGTTGAAACGCCAGCCGTGCGCCGCATCGCCGGCCACGTCGTTGACCAGCAGGACCAGTGCCGAAGAAAGCGCGATCCCAAGCCCGACGCCGCCAAAATGCAGGACGTTAACGTTATCGCGGCCGACCGCATAAGGCAGCACGATCGACGACGTGAAGATCATTGCCAGCGCGCTCGCGACGCCCGCCAGGAAACGGATGATGGTAAAGGCAACGACCGATGTCGTGGCCGCCATGGCCGCAAGCAGGATAGCGGTCGCAAGCAGTCCCGCAAGCGCCACATTCCGCTCCCGCCCCGCCGCCCAGCCATAGGCGGAAAGAATGGCGCCGGCCAGATAGCCTGCGAAATTGCCGGCTGCGATATAAC
Source organism: Neorhizobium populisoli (assembly GCF_019430945.1). Classification (GTDB taxonomy): domain Bacteria; phylum Pseudomonadota; class Alphaproteobacteria; order Rhizobiales; family Rhizobiaceae; genus Neorhizobium; species Neorhizobium populisoli. Next base: position 532,815 of record NZ_JAHYCB010000005.1, read on the forward strand.
CGGCATCGGCCGCTGAAAGCGGAATACCGGCGATCATGCCGGGCAGGATCGGCGTGTAGAAAAAGCGCCCGAAACCCATCGCGGCGGCCATGGAAATGGCGCCGGCAAAACCGATCAGCAGGGGGCGGCTGGAAAAGCCGGTGTTCATCTGAAGCATGGCCTTTTATCGCAGCCGCATTGCGCCGCGACAAATGAGGAATTGTCATTGCTGCGATGAACGGGGCTGATGTCTCTGTCCCGAAACGGGATTTTCGACGGCCGGCAAGTCTCTGAAACTGATAGAGAATCAAATTAAGGCCCAGCGCGCCGCAATCACGCCCCGATCACGCAACTGCCGCAACGAATTGATGCAATGCAGTACGACTTTCGTCTTGTTGCTGACACGAATGAAGAGCACTTTTCCTGCGTCGTCAATCAAGGACGGCGGAGGACAAACCATGGACCAGGACCTGACCATTTCGGAAGTGCTCGTCGATCCGTTGATCGCACAGCTTCGACGGGCTGATGCCGTGGGTTATGCGGCCTTCGCCCAGCTGATGGAAAGCGCCTCGCGGGTCCATAGCCGCCAGCTCCTCGCGCATCTGCACGAAGAGCGCGTCGAAGCCTTCTATCGCAGCGCCGATGCGGCAACGCAGAAGGCAAAGACGCTCAGCTGATCCGAGCAGCATCCGGACCTTTGTCGCCGGTCAGCCAGTATGCCTTGCAGACTGTCCCCGGCGCCAGCCGGTAGGTCCGGAAACCCATCTTTTCGTATAGGCCTGAGCTTCGAGGTTGCTTTCACCGATAAAGGCTTCGATCGCTTCAAGTCCAGCATCGGCCGCAGCCACGCTCGTGACCTCGAACAGACGCGATCCGACGCCACGCCGGGCCGCCAGCGGCGATACATGCGTGCCGATAATGCCCCAGCCGACCGGCGTGCCATAGGGATTGTCTTCCGTTGCCATGACCAGAGACTGGAAACCGAGCAGGCTGCCGTCGTCGTCGACGGCCAGCGAGCAGCGTATGCTGCCGGGGCGCTCCACATAATGGCTCAGTACATAGGCTTCGTCTGCCGGCGATTTGCGCTTTCCGGCGGCCACGAGCAGCTGCAGCATTTCGCTGATGGCAGCAGCGTCGCCGCGTTCAGCCGTTCGAATTTTCATCCGCCTGCCTTTCGCAGATCCGTCAATCCACCAGCGTCAGGATGACCGGTCCATTCCGGGTCGCGACGATCGTGTGTTCGTATTGCACGGTCGGCGCCCGCGGATCGCTGTAAAGCGTCCAAACGTCGCCATTGCCGCCGTCCTCGGCCCATTCGGCGCCGAGAGACAGGAAGGGCTCGATGGTAAAGACCAGCCCCTCTTGCATCGTCCGCCGCTCGCTCTTGTCCGGCCAGGTTGGAATTTCCGTCGGCTCGTCATGCAGGGTCAGGCCGATGCCGTGGCTTGAGAGATTGGTGATCAGCGTATAGCGGTTCTTCTTGGCGAAAGTGCCGATCGCGTTGCCGATGCCGGCGAGCGGCTTGCCGGGCCTGACCTGCTGCAGGCCGGTCCACAGCGCGCGGCGGCCGTCGCGGCACAGCTTCTCGATCTCGCGCTTGACCGGCGGCACCGCGTAGGATGCGCCGGTATCGCCGAAAAAGCCGTCCTTCATCGCCGAAACGTCGATATTGACGAGGTCGCCCGCCTTGATCACCCGATCGCCCGGAATGCCGTGCGCCACTTCCTCGTTGACGCTGATGCAGGTCGCCGCCGGAAACTGGTAGCAAAGCTCCGGCGCCGACTGCGCTCCGTTGTCCTCCAGAACCTTGCGGCCGATATCGTCCAGCTCGCGGGTGGTGATCCCCGGTTCGAGCGCTTTCGCCATGTTGTCCATCGCCTGCGCGCAAAGCTTGCCGATATCCTTCAGCTTCGCCAGTTCGTATTCGGTGGAAATAACCATGAAATCTGCCGTTCTGTCTTCGGTTCTTGAAGCAATTCCGGACGCAAACCACGGCGCATCTTCGCCGGAATTGCTGTCACATATTCAGGCAGCCGGTTTCGCGCCATCCACCGGGTCCGTCAATTCCTTTTTGGCGAGACCGAGCTCTTTTCTGACGATCGGTGCCACCCTGGTGCCGTAAAGTTCGATGCCGCGCATGACCTGATCATGCGGCATCGGCCCGATCGCCATCTGCAAGAGGAACCGGTCCATGCCGAACACCTTGTGGGCCGCGACGATCTTTTCGGCCACCAGTTCGGGATCGCCGAGGAAAAGATTGCCGAGCGGGCTGCGGGACTGGTCGAAATGCGCCCGGTTGGTCGGTCCCCAGCCGCGCTCGCGGCCGATGCGGTTCATCACCTCGGCCTGCGGACCATAAAATTGGTCGGCAGCGGCCTCCGTCGTATCGGCGATGAAGCCATGCACGTTGATGCTGGTCTTCAATGTCGCCGGATCATGTCCCGCGCGACGGGCCGCCTCGCGATAGAGATTGAAGAAGGGCGCAAACCGCGGATATTCCCCACCGATGATGGCGACCGCCAGCGGCAGGCCCATGGCGCCGGCGCGAGCGACCGATTGCGGCGTACCGCCAACCGCGATCCACACCGGCAGCGGATCCTGCACCGGACGCGGATAAACGCCACGGCCGTGGATCGGCGCACGCGTCTGCCCCTCCCAGGTCACGACTTCCTGATCGCGGATGGCGAGCAACAGGTCCAGCTTCTCGGTGAAGAGCTGGTCGTAGTCGCCCAGATCGTAGCCGAACAGCGGATAGGACTCGATGAACGAGCCACGCCCCGCCATGATTTCCGCCCTACCGTTCGAAATGAGGTCGACGGTCGAGAATTCCTGGAAGACCCGAACGGGGTCATCGGAAGAAAGCACCGTCACGGCGCTGGTCAGGCGGATATTCTTGGTCCGTGCGGCAGCGGCGGCCAGCACCGTTGCGGGTGAAGAGATTACATAGTCCGGCCGATGATGTTCGCCGAGACCAAAGACATCCAAACCGACCTGATCGGCAAGCTCGATTTCTTCCAGAAGGTTCTTGATGCGGCATGCGCCCTCCGCGCCCTTATTCAGAGCGGAAGCATCGACGTCGCCAAAAGTATGCAGCCCGAGTTCCATGTTCGAAACACCCATTCGTTGATGCCCATCGCATCCTGCGCTGCAAATAGTTATTGGGCGCAGCACGCACAAAGGCGAATCTTTCGAAGGAATTGTTCGATATTTTGGATAGCCGGCGACGCTGGAGGTTCCCCCGCCGGCTCCCCGGTCAAAGACCGAGGTCGGAAAGGCTCGGATGATCGTCCGGACGACGGCCGAGCGGCCAACGGAATTTGCGATCCGTCTCCTTGATCGGAGCATCGTTGATGCTGGCGATCCGGCGGCGCATCAGGCCGTGCTCATCGAATTCCCAGTTCTCGTTGCCATAGGAACGGAACCACTGACCGCTGTCGTCGCGCCATTCATAGGCGAACCGCACCGCGATCCGGTTTTCGTGAAATGCCCACAGCTCCTTGATCAGCCGGTAATCCAGCTCCCGGTTCCATTTGCGGGTCAAGAACGCCTCGATATCGGCCCTGCCCTTGACGAATTCGGCGCGGTTGCGCCATTCGCTTTCGACGGTATAGGCGAGCGCTACGCGGGCGGGATCGCGGCTGTTCCACGCGTCTTCGGCAAGTCTTGCTTTTTGAGCCGCGGTTTCTGCTGTAAATGGCGGCAAGGGTGGGCGATCGGTCGTCTGCACTGTCATTGTCCTTCCTGGTTGATCTTTGCCTTGAGAGCGGCGTTTTCGGCCTCCAGGCTGGCGATCTTCTGCTGTAGCGCCGAAACGCCCTCTTCGATATCGGCCATGGTGAAGCGCGGGGTGATGTGCTGCGGGCAGTTCCAGTCGAAGGCGTCCAGACGGAAAACCAGCGCCCGTTCCACCTTGGCCCGGTATCCCGGCACCGAGACTTTGGCGATGATCTCCGGATCGGTGGAAATCTCCGCATGGGCGAAGATCTTCAACCGGGCGCGGTTCGGATAGTCCATCAGGATCAGCGACACGCGATCGCTGGTGCCGAGATTGCCGACGGAAATATACTGGCGATTGCCGCGGAAATCCGCAACGGCAAAGGTCTGGCTGTCCAGCACCTGCACGAAGCCCTTCGGCCCGCCGCGATGCTGCACGTAAGGCCAGCCGGTCTCTGACACGGTCGCCATATAGAAACTGTCGCGAGCCGCGATGAAGGCCGCTTCCGACGGCGTGAACCGGTCGAAAGTCCGCTCCTTGCCGGCAACCTCGAAATAATCCCGGCTGCCATTTGCTTCCTGCGCGGCCTTGACGCCCGGCGTCGAGGCAATGTCGAGAAATGTATAGGTCATGGGAGTTCCCTCGGGAGACAAATCCCGTTCAGATGTCTGGGACAGAATATAGTCTCTTTCGGATTTCCATATAATAATATAGAATTGAAAGATATTCTCTCAAATTTCGAGACAATCCATGGACCGGTTCGAAGCGATGTCGATCCTCGTCGCGGCAGCGGAAACCGGCAGCCTCACGGCCGCAAGCCGCAAGCTCAATGTGCCGCTCCCCACGATCAGCCGCCGGATCGCGGAGCTCGAAGCCCATCTCGGCACGCGGCTTCTGGCACGCACGACCCGCAGACTGGCGCTCACCGATGCAGGCGCAGCCTATTTCGAAGCCTGCAAGCGCATCCTCGACGAAGTGGGCGAAGCCGAACGCACGGCGGCCGGCGAGCAAAGCGCCCCGAAAGGCGATCTCGTCATCACCGCGCCGCTCGTTTTCGGGCGGCTGCACATCCTGCCGGTCATCACGGATTTCCTCGCCCTTTACCCGGACATCAATATTCGCCTGACACTCTCGGACCGCAACGTGGATCTGATGCAGGACGAGATCGACCTCGCGCTCCGGATCGGCAAGCTTCCCGACAGCGCAATGGTGGCGACGAAGGTCGGCGAATTGCGGCGCGTGGTCTGCGGCAGCCCAGCCTTTTTCGAGCAACACGGCATTCCAACCACGCCGCAGGACCTCGCCGGCAGGCCGGCCGTCAATCTCGACGTGTTGCGGCCAATGCCCTGGACGTTTGCGATGGTCCCGAACGGCCGGCCGCGGGACGTCGCCGTCCTTTCCCGTCTGGCCGTAAACACGGCGGAGGCGGCGCTCGATGCGGCCATTGCCGGCGTCGGCATCACGCGCGTGCTTTCATATCAGGCTGCCGATGCGGTCGGACACGGCCTGCTGCAGATCGTGCTCGACGAGTTCGAACCACCGCCGTTGCCGGTCTATCTCCTGCATTCGGTACAGGGCATACCACCCGTCAAACTGCGGACCTTCCTGGATTTCGCGGCCCCTCGCCTTCGTCGCCGGATCGGTGCAATTCTGGCGCCGGCTCGGGATGATTCGCACTGAAATGCGACACCGGCTGCAGGCGCCGCGAAAGCAAATATTAGGACAGACGGCTTAAGCTTCGCGCGCGGATAAAAGGGGATGGTGGATGACGGACGTGACGGAGCACGGCCTACGGAACGCGGATGTGCTCGCCCTGCAGATGGATGCACTCTACAAGGGCGCGCCTGCGGCCGTGCTCAGCATCTTCGGAGCGGCGTTCGGTTCCATCGCCTACTGGTCGCCGGAAAACCGGACCATGCTCATCGTCTGGCTTGCCTGCATCAGCACTGTCGCGCTCTTCCATCTGGCAACCGCCCTGCTGCGCCATTGGGGCCTTCCGAAAAGCTGGTCGCCGGTCGCCTGGTCGCATCTCGTCAAAGGCATCTATATCGCCGCCGGCCTCTCCTGGGGCATCGGCGGCGCGATACTGCTTCAGCATGGCGACGAACATCAGGCGCTGGTGATCTGCTGCCTCGCCATGGGCGCCGTCAGCGTCACCTTCCCCGTCATCGTCTATACGCCGGCCTACTGCCTTTTTCAGACACCGATCTTCCTTTCCTTCACCTACGGGCTGGCGATCAGCAATCTCGAATACGGCATGTTGCTCTCCGTCGCCGCCGCGCTGCTGAGCATGGTGTTGCTGATCATTGCCTATTCGATGGGCGGGCAGATGGTGCTGGCGCTGAGGCTTTCCCAGGAAAACCGGCTTCTCGTGGAACAGCTCGCCGAGCGCGGCATGGCGCTCGAAGCCGTCAATCGCGACCTGACCGTCCAGACATTGACCGATCCGCTGACCGGCCTTGCCAACCGCCGCCAGCTGATGGGCTTCATGCGCCGCGCGACGGGACGATGCGCCTTGCTGATCGTCGATGTCGATCACTTCAAGTCCTATAACGATACTTTCGGCCATGGCGATGGCGATATCTGCCTCGTCCTCGTGGCAGAGGCTCTGCAGCGCAGCGTCCAGGAGGCGAACGACCTCGTGGCACGGCAGGGCGGCGAGGAATTCGCGATCGTGTTGACCGATCTCGGCGAAGACCGCGCCTTCGACGTGGCGGAATTGATCCGCTCCAATGTGCAGGCGCTTTATCCGACCAATCCCCGCAAGGTCCACCGCCAGATCACGGTCAGCATCGGTTTCGCCTATCGCGACGCCGAACTGCACAAAACGACCGCAGACCTGATGGCCGAGGCCGATGCGGCACTCTACGAAGCCAAGAATTCCGGCCGCAACCGCGTCTCCATGCTCACCGACCGCCGCAATCTCGCGACCGGTTGAGGCATATTCCCGCCACCAAATAAGACTCTGGTTTCAACGGGCTGGCGATATTTTCGGATTCATCGTTCGAGCCGCCTCATGCGCCGCCTCAGCCGAAAGAGGCGCCTTCAATTGGCTAGGCGCCCCTTTACCAGCGCGTCGATCGCCGCCTTCAAATCATCGATCATGAACGGCTTGGTGAGTACCGGACGGCTGGAATAGGCGGCATCCAGGCCCGCACCTCCGTAGCCGGTGGCAAACACATAAGGTATGCCGCGACCGGAGAGAATGTCGGCCACGGGAAAGGACTTTCGGCCGTCGAGATTGACGTCGAGTACCGCCAGATCAAAATCCGCCTTGCTCGCCGCATCCTCTGCCTGCGGCAGGCGCATGGCGAGATCGATCACTTCGTGGCCGAGTTCAATCAGCATGTCCTCGATCATCAGCGCAATCGTCATCTCGTCCTCGACGACCAGGATTCGCAGCGCCATGGATCTAGCGCCCGCCATACAGATCACTGGGCGCATCGATCGTGCAGACGAGCCCGGTCGGCTGGAAATCGAGCTTGACCTTGCCGCCCATCTCCCGCGCCAGACCGCGTTCGATCAGCACCGAACCGAAACCACGCCGTGAGGGTGGCGACACCGGGGGACCGTCGCTTTCGCGCCATTCGATCTGCAGACGGGCTTCACCACCCTCGCCGTGCCCTCTCGCCCAGGTGACGCGAATCCTGCCATCGGAATTCGACCACGCGCCGTATTTCAGCGCGTTGGTTGCCATCTCGTGCATGGCAAGGGTCAAAGCCAGCGCCGTCTTGGGCGATAGCTGCACATCCTCCTCGCCTTCGATCAGGCAACGGCTCTCATCCGGACAATGCGACCGGATGGCCTGCTCGATCGCGCCCCTTAGCGAAGCGCCGACCCAGCGCTCCCCGGTTAGCAGGTCGTTGGCCTGGCCGATTGCCACCATTCGGGCGGAGAACCGTCTTTGTGATTCCTTGATATCGTCCACGTTGCGAAAGGTCTGGCCTGCAATCGCCTGTGTCATCGCAAGATTGTTCTTCACACGATGATTGAGTTCGTGGACGACGAGCCGCAGATGTTCTTCGTTGCGCCGCCTTTCGGTCACATCCGATGCCGCCCCGAACCATTCGATGATCTCGCCATGATCGTCGAAGATCGGCACTGCGCGTGACAGCGTCCAACCGGCGACACCATCGGCCTGCCGGACGCGGTGCTCGTGCTGGAAGACGCTTTTGGTGCGGATCGCTTCATCGATGACGGCCTGAATGCCGGCTACGTCCTCCGGAAAAAGATACAGGCCCTGCCAGGCAATGCTTGGATTGTCCATGTCCGGAAGGAACCCGCGTCCGTCGAGCGCACGCATTTCCTTCCAGTCCGGGCTCATATGATAGACGACGTCCGATGTCGCGTTGGTGAGCGCCCGGAACCGTTCTTCGCTCTCCCGCAGGCGCCTCTCTGCCAGCACCTGCTGCGTCGTCTCCACGACGATGGCGATCACGCCGGCCGGCCGGCCGCTTTCGTCGAGAACCGGCGAATAGTCGAGGTTATCCAGACCGGCTCCGGCTTGCCGTGCCGGATCAGCGTCAGCTCCTGGTTCTTGTAGGCCAGCGTGCGGCCGGAAAGGCCCACCTTCATGACATTGTCGTTGAAGTCGGCGATCTCGTCCCAGCCTTCGCGCACCTTAGAACCGAGAAGTTCGGGGTGGCGCAATCCGGCAAAACCGGAATAGGCATCGTTATAAATCATGATGCCGTCTTCGCCCCAGAGCAGAACGATCGGCACGGGCGACAGCAAAAGCATGCTCGTCACAGTCTTGAGGCTTTGCGGCCAGCCGGAAATAGGCCCAAGCGGCGTCTTCGACCAATCGAAGGATCGGATCAGATCGCCGGTTTCGCCTCCTCCCACGGGAAATTGCATGATGTCATCTTGTCGGGCCGGATGCGCAATCAATCATCGCTCCAGATATGTTTATATCATCAGAGTCGGATGTAGAACCTGCATCGAGTTTGTCTATGGGGAGGATGAGTGATTTGGAGACTTCGTCAAATTCTCCTGCTCCGCAAGCCGTTGATGCGGCATGCAGGAAAAGACTTCGGCCGACATGGATTGTTATGCCCGCGAGGCCGGTGACGACGTGCTGAAGACTATTGCCGGCGTCCTTTCAGCGTCGAGAGGCTGGATAGCCTCTCGACGGCATTGGCATGAAGTCAACGCTGACCGGACATGACCCGGCAGCGGGATAGTCAGAACGTCTTGGCAATCGCCTCGAGCTGATCGGCAACGATGCCCCAGCCCGCTTCGAAACCCATTTCCTGATGGGCCTTCATGTCCTCTTCCTTCCAATGCAGCGCGGTGGCGATGTATTTGGTGCGGCCGTTGCCGAGGTCTTCGAATTCGATGATGCCCGTGAAGAACGGCTTCTCCGCCGGCACCCAGCCAGCCGCCTTGTAGGCATCGGTAAAGACGATCTTCCGGTTCGGCACGATTTCCAGATAGACGCCATGGTTCGGCATCTTCTCGCCGTTCGGACCTTCCATCAGGATATAACTTTCGCCGCCCGGGCGCAGGTCGGAGCGCGCCTCGGTCACCGTCCAGGGCTTCGGGCAGAACCATTCCCCGAACCGTTCCGGCGTTGTCCAGGCCTTGAACAGCTTGTCGGCCGGCGCATCCATCTCCCGAACCAGCTGCAATGCATAAGCGGCGGTATTGGCGGTCATTTTCGTCTCCCTTTGGTTTTGACAAACATCTCACCCGATGTTGAACCTAGGACGCAAGAGGGAAACCGGAACCGACACGGCGCACGGAATTTTTTCGAAATTCAGTCGAAAATTCTGAAACCGTGGCTGGATACGTCAGCCTGAGTAAAGCGAACAAGGAGAGCCGATGCAGACTTTCAGCTTCGAGGCGGACGTCATCCACTGGCGCGGCCCCTCACCTTATTTCTTCGCGCCATTGCCGCGGGAAATAGCGGAAGAGATCCGGCGACTGTCGAAGCTTCTGAGTTATGGCTGGGGGATGATCCCGGTCGATGTAATGATCGGCGGAATGGAGTTCTATACGGCGCTCTATGCGAAGGATGAGACGTATTACTTGCCGCTGAAGGATGCCGTGCGGAAGAAGACGGGGATTACGGCGGGTGACAGGATATCGGTGGAGATGACGATGCGGGAGCCGAAGCGGTAGCGCCGAATCCATCTCTCCCCCTTGCGGGGAGAGATGCCCGACGGGGCATAGTGGGGGTGGTTCAGCAAATGCTACCGTCGGGTATGTGGCACCACCCCATCTGTCAGCTCCGCTGGCATCTTCCCCGCAAGGGGGAAGAAAGGTGGTTGCCGCACCGTCGTCCGAGCCTCAACCCACCGGCACTCCCACCTCACCCAGCTTATCAATCTGCTGCCGGATATGCGCACATTCCGCGGGCGAATTGGCCAGCGCGATTGCCCGGTCGAACGCCTCGCGCGCCTCGGCTTTCCGCCCGGACTGCATCAGCAGCCCGCCCTTCACGCCATGGAAATAGAAATAACTCCCGAGCGCATCGGCGAGCGGCACCAGCATATCCAGCGCTGCGTCCGGCCCGCGCAGTTTTGAGACCGCCACCGCCTTGTTGAGGCTGACGACCGGCGACGGATGTAAACGCTCCAGCAGACTATAGAGCAGCGTGATTTCCGCCCAATCGGTATCTTCCGGCTTTGCGGCGCGAGCGTGCAAGGCCGAGATCGCCGCCTGCACCTGATAGGAGCCCGGCTTGCGATGGCGGATCGCCTTGTCGAGCAACGCCAGAGCCTCATTGATCTGCCGGCGGTCCCAGAGCAAGCGGTTCTGGTCTTCCAGAAGCACGATCTGCCCCTGCCCGTCGAAGCGCGCATGCGCCCGGGAATGCTGCAACAGCATCAGCGCCAAGAGGCCCATGATCTCCGGTTCGCCTGGAAAAATGCGCAGGAGAAGCCGTGCCAGCCGGATCGCTTCGTCGCAGAAGGCGGCGCTGTCCTTGTTGGTAATGCCGGCCGAATAACCCTCGTTGAAAACGAGATAGATCATCGACGAGACGATGCCGAGCCGTTCGGCTCGTTCCTCCGCGCCCGGCGTCTCGAACGGCACCCCGGCTTTGGCGACGCGCGCCTTGGCGCGGGTAATGCGCTGCTCCATGGCGCTTTCGCCGACCAGAAACGCCCGCGCGATCTGCGGCACTGTCAGCCCGGAAACGATCCTGAGCGCCAGCGCGATCTGCTGGGTGTTCGGCAGGTCCGGATGGCAGCAGATAAACATCAGCCGCAGGATGTCGTCGCGGTAATTGGAATTGTCGAGCCGGTCGGCGATATCGTCTTCAGCATCGGATAGATCGGAAAAGGCCTCCTCTTCCGGCAGCGGATCGTTCTTCGAGCGCTTGCGGACCTGGTCGATGCCGCTATTGCGGCCGACGAAGATCAGCCAGGCGGTCGGATCACGCGGCGGTCCCTTGTCGGGCCAGGTGCGGATCGCCCGCAGGCATGCTTCCTGGAAAGCCTCTTCTGCGATGTCGAGATCGCGGAAGTAACGCAGCAACGCGCCAAGCGCCTGCGGCCGGGCCGCCGTCAGCGCAAGTTCGATCCAGGCGATATCTGTCATGTCTTGCTCTCGCTATTCTTCATGTCACCGGGATGGAAAACGTAGAAGGGGCGGATTTCATAGGAACTCGAACCGGGATTGACGGCCGAAAGCTCCTTGGAAAAGGTCACGGCCTCGTCCAGCGTGTCGAATTCGGCCGTATAGAAACCGAGCAGCACTTCCTTCGTTTCCGCAAACGGCCCGTCGATGACGAGCGCTTCGTCCTTGCCCTTGCGCACGGTAGTGGCCGCCGTCGTCGGCATCAGCCGCCCGACGGGGCCGAGCTTGCCGGCTTTCGCATAAGGCGCCTGAACCTCGAGCAGCTTCGCCATGACGGCGTCTTCCTCGTCCTTGGACCAGGCGAAGACGGTCTCCTCGTGGGCGTAGCAAAGGATGGCATACAGCATGTTTCTCTCCCTCTCACATGAATGACGAAGGAGTAGCCGCTCAGCCGACAGGTCGCAGCAACTTTTTTCGGGATTGCTTATCGACGCCCGGAGGGGCTGGTGCCGAAAGTCTCGCGGAAGCGGCGCGAAAAATGCGACCGCGAGGCATAACCGGCGGCTTCCGCCGCAGCGATGGCCGATGCGCCGGATGCGATGGCGTTCTGCCCGGCTTTCAGCCGCTCGCGGCGGAGCACCGCCCGGAACGATGTCCCCTCGGACGACAGCCGCCGTCTCAGAGTCGAAGCCCCGATGCCAAGCTCTGCCGCCACCTCGGCAACGCTCCAGGCCTCCGAGGGCGCCGTAGCGATCAGCCAGGCGATCTCTTCCGAGAGGCTTTGGCGGAAAAGCGGCCGGGCTTCCGGCAGGGGCCGGAGCAGCGCCAGCACTTCCGTCATCCGTAACCGCTTGATGGTTTCGGAAACGGCGCCATCGGCAATCGTCGCAGCCGCATGGCAGAGCGCCTCGACCAGATCCTCTCCGAGCGGCAGGCCGAAACAGCCGGTCGCCCCGCCTTCCAGCCGCTCGGCGGTCGAGAGCGGTGCAATCCCTTCCGGCAGGCCGGCCACGTCGAGGCGCAGCGCCACGTAATATCCTGTCGCTTCGTCGGGCGCGTTCACCGCATCCAGCGCCACCCCCGCAGGCAGCACGAAGACGGATCCCGGCCCGAAGGCCTGCATGCGGTCGCCAAGCCAGACTTCCTTCTGGCCATAGACCACGATGCCGACCATCGGATGTTCGAGCTCGAGCGCCTTCACCTTCTCCCGATCGAAGCAGCAATAGATGAAGATCTGCTCGGCATATTCGTTCATGCCGGGCTTCAGCTTGCCGGCCACCATCGGCCGCAGCCGGTCGAGCAGGCGGCGGGAAAGATCGGGAAGGCGTTCTCTGAGGACAAGGTTCATGGGGACACTATAGCGCATGATGATGAGCGAAAAATATCCCCGCTGAGCGTTTCGGGCTCAAGTCGGCAGAAATCCGGCACGGAGAGGCATATGATACAGGGCAGAAAGCGACGGCTTCAACAAAGGACCCCTTCCATGAAGACTTTCGCTTCGCTCATCACCACCGCCGCGGCATTGCTGGCACTCTCCGCTCCTGCCAAGGCGGCTCCAGATCTCGAACTCTGGCGGCTCGATTGCGGCACCGTGCAGGTCAAGGACATGTCGATCTTCTCCGACACCTTCGCCTATGCCGGTGAGCACGGCACGCTCACCGACAGCTGCTACGTCATCCGTCACGACAGCGATTACCTGCTGTGGGATACCGGCCTGCCGGCCGCCCTCGTCGGCCAGAAACCCGACCTCAGCCAACCGCTCGCCGTGGCGCTGGACGCCGACATCCCGAGCCAGCTTGCCAAGATCGGCATCAAGCCGGAGCAGATTGCCACGATCGGCATCAGCCACAACCATTTCGACCATCTGGGCCAGGCCGCGACCTTCCCGAGAGCAAAGCTGATGATCGGTGCCGCCGACTGGGAGACGTTCAAGAAGAAGCCGCTGCCCTTCGGCGTCGATGCGACGCTCGTCAAGCACTGGCTGGACGGCAAGGGCAAGGTCGATCCCGTTTCCGGCGACCGGGACGTCTTCGGCGACGGTTCCGTCATGATGCTCGCCATGCCGGGTCACACGGAAGGCGAGACGGCCCTCCTCGTCAAGCTGCTGCAGAAAGGCCCGATCCTGCTCTCCGGTGACGTCGTGCATTTCGAAAAGCAGATCGACAATCGCGGTGTGCCCGGCTTCAACGCCGACCGCGCCGAAACGCTTGCCTCGATGGAACGCCTGACAAAGATCGCCGACGGCCTGAAAGCGACGCTGGTCATCCAGCACGACCCGAGCCACGTTTCTCGCCTGCCGGCATTTCCGGCCAGCGCGAAGTAGGCGATAGCGCGCGGTCTGAAACACAGCGTCCATGAAACGCCACTGGCGCATCTCGCGCCGGTGGATATATTCCGCGGGAAGCCGTCCCACTGGCTCACTCCCGCACCCGAGGAATATCCGCATGGCCGACCTTTCCGCCTTCCCCATCACCTCCAAATGGCCCGCCAAGGACCCGAGCGTACTGCAGCTTTATTCGACGCCGACGCCGAACGGCGTGAAAGTTTCGATCATGCTGGAGGAGATCGGCCTGCCCTACGAGCCGCACTTCATCAATATCGGCGAGAACGAAACCTGGGGGCCGGAATATCTGGCGCTGAACCCGAACGGCAAGATTCCGGCGATCATCGATCCGAATGGCCCGGACGGTAAGCCGCTCGGCCTGTTCGAGTCGGGCGCCATCCTGATCTACCTCGCCGAAAAGACCGGCAAGCTGCTGCCTTCGGATGCCGCCAAGCGCTACGAGACGATCCAGTGGGTCTTCTTCCAGATGGCGGGTCTCGGCCCGATGTTCGGCCAGCTCGGTTTCTTCCACAAGTTCGCCGGCAAGGATATCGAGGACAAGCGTCCGCGTGACCGTTACGCCAAGGAATCCCATCGCATCATCCGCGTGCTTGAAACCCGGCTTGAAGGCCGCGACTGGATCATGGGCGACGATTATACGATCGCCGACATTTCCATGCTCGGCTGGGTGCGCAACCTTGTCGGCTTCTACGGCGCCGGTGAATTCGTCGAATACGACCAGCTGAAGAACGTGCCGTTATGGCTGGAACGCGGCCTCGCCCGCCCGGCCGTTGCCCGCGGCCTGGACATCCCCAAACGTCCGGCCTGAAACTCTAAAAACGCCTGACAATATCACGGCGTCACGCTATCTCCTTGTGCGTCACAAGGAGATAGCCATGCCGAAACCTTCCCTCCCGCTCGAAGGAACCTGCCGTTGCGGTCAGGTTCGCCTGAAGATCAGCGCCCAGCCGCTTTTCACCGCCGCCTGCCATTGCCGCGGCTGTCAGAAGATGAGCGGCAGCGCCTTTTCCTGCACGGCTGCCGTCCCGGCCGCCGGTTTCGAGGTTATCCAGGGTGAACCGGTGATCGGTGGCGTGCACGGTGCCGAAATCCAGCACTACCATTGCCCGAATTGCAAAAGCTGGATGTTCACGCGGCCGGTCGGTATGGATTTCGTCAATGTGCGCCCGACCATGCTCGAAGACTATTCCTGGTTCGCCCCGTTCGTCGAAACCTACACGTCCACTAAATTTCCCTGGGCCGAAACGGGTGCCGCTCACAGCTTCCCGGAATTTCCGCCGATGGAGAGTTTCGGACCGCTGCTGCAGGAATTTGCCGAGCGCGGCTGATTTTTTAGATAACGCCTGTCGGCTCCGCCAGTTCTCCTTCGTCCTCGGTTCGGCTCCAACGGAACCGACAACCACGAAGGAGGAATTTTCATGGATACGACTGCTCAGGCGAGCGAAACCAAGGCACCGTCCCCGGTTCTCGGCGGGATCGTGCCATACCTGCAGGTCGATGGCGCGATAAAGGCTGCCGAACTCTACCAGAAGGCCCTAGGCGCCAGCCTGGAAGACTTTCACCCCGTCGATGAAAAGGGGCGCACGATGCATGTGCACCTCTACATCAACGGCGGCTCGGTCATGCTGAACGATCCCTATCCGGATTATGGTCACCCTTACGAGGCGCCGGCCGGTTTCACCGTGCTTCTGCCGGTAGTCGATATCGACATGTGGTGGAAACGCGCCATCAATGCCGGCATGACCGTGGTCATGGATCTGCAGGTGATGTTCTGGGGCGACCGTTATGGCCAGCTGCGCGATCCGTTCGGGGTCATGTGGTCGATGAACGAGCCGGTAAAAAGCTAAGGCCTATAACCCCATCGTGACTATCCGTGTCCAGGTTGCCGGCCGGCATTAACCGGTCGGTTACCCTGCGTAAGGCCAATGAAGACCGTCCGGCCATGACCGCCCGACGAAAACTGCGGCTGATCGATGAAGACCATTACCATTCTTGCCACCGCGCTTCTGGCGCTTTCCCTGCCCTTATCGTCGGCCGTGGCGCAGGGAGATGGAGAGAAACCCACTTTCAGCGCCGGCTGGAAGAAGGGGCGCGAAACCGGTTTTCCCATACCCCGATTCGTTTCGCTGCGATCCGAAAAGGCCAACATGCGCGTCGGCCCCTCGACCGACTACCCGACGAAATGGGTCTACTCCGTCCGGGGCCTGCCGCTGGAAATCACCGAGGAATATGGAAACTGGCGGCGCGTGCGGGATCAGGAGGGCGTTACCGGCTGGATGCTGGCGCCGCTTCTCTCCAGTCGCCGGACGGCGGTTGTCGGACCCTGGCTGACATCGCCTGTGGCACTCCATGCATCCGCCTCGGCAAAAGCCAGAACCGTCGCAACACTTTCTGCCCGCGTGCGGCTGGAGATCGCTCATTGCGACGGTAAATGGTGCAGGGTGACCCTTACCGAGCGCCGCATCAGCGGCTTTGTCGAACAAAGCGCGCTCTGGGGTGTCTATCCCGGCGAGACCGTCGAGTAACGAAAGCTCAACGCACCACGAAGCAGTTCATCGATTTCGCCTGCAGTGCCGCACACGCGCGGCCTGCTGCGCCGGCATCGGCAAATCCGAGAAGCCGTGCGCGAAAATACTGCTTGCCGCCTTCCGCGTAATTTTCAACGCTCGGCGCCAGTCGGCCGTAATTTCCCGAAAGCACCGGCAGTGCCTGCTCAAGCAGAGCAGTGGCGGCTTCGCGTGTGCCGGCAGCGGCGATCTGGACGCCGACGATCGGGCCGACAGGCTGCTGTACGATGGGCTGCTGCGGCTGAGCTGTGGCATAAAGATTGGTCATCGAGGCGCGGGCGGGCGCCGCTGCCGTGCCGAGAGTGATTTCCTTGCGCGGCGTCGGTGTCGGCGTGGCCATGGCGAGTGCCGCTGCGGCGCCCTCACCCGGACGCTTCTGCTCTTCGTAGGCGACGAGCGCGCCATCCGCCGGAGCGCCGTTGCCCGGCACATACTGGTCGAGAAGCGCAGCCATCCGGTCGTCACGGATGCGTGCCGTTTTGCCGCCCATCACCACGCCGATATAACGGCGGCCGTTGATATTGACCGCGCTGGCAATGTTGAAACCAGAGGCCTTGATGTAACCCGTCTTGACGCCGTCCATGCCCGGATAACGGTACATGAGGTTGTTGTGGCCACGCAGGCGCTTGCCGCGGAATTCCATGTTCTTGGCCGAAAACATTGCATATTCGCGCGGGAAATCGCGGATCAGCGCCAGCGCCAGCACCGCCATGTCGCGGGCCGTGGTCACCTGCGCATCGTCCGGCAGGCCGGATGCATTCTTGAAGACGGTGCGGCTCATGCCGAGCGCCCGTGCCCGCTTGGTCATCATCTCGCCGAAACGCTCTTCCGTGCCGGCAAAATAATCGCCCATGGCAGCCGCCGCGTCATTGGCGGAGCGCACGATCATGCCGTTGACCGCCTCGCGCACCGTGATCGTCTTGCCTTCCGGCACGCCGAGCTTGGACGGAATCTTGGACGCCGCATTCGGAGTGATGAGGATGTCCTGGTCCCAGCTGATCCGCCGATCGCGCAGCGCCTCGAAGGTCATGTAGAGCGTCATCATCTTGGTGAGCGAGGCCGGATGATTGAGCTCGTCCGCGCCGTCCTGCGTCAGAACCTTGCCGCTTTTCACATCATAGATGAAATGCGCGTAATCGGCTTGTGCCGTCCTGCCGAATGCCAGGCTCGCCCCCAAAAGGACAATCCACGCCACAACCCGCGAAATCCGAAACATCAGGTACCCTCTAGAAGATCGGCGGACAATATGACACCAAAGATGGTGCGAAAATGACGTACGTGAGTTTTTGCTCAAGTTTTTATCGCGCACCTGTCAAAACAAGAACTTAGGACGTCGTCAGCGTGCGCCGCACGGCATCCTTCCAGCCCCGGATCTTGGTGGCGCGGGTCTTTTCGTCCATCTCCGGCTCGAAGCGACGCTGCCGCGCCCAGCTTTTCGCGAACGCCTTCCTGTCGGGCCAGACGCCCGCACTGGAGCCCGCAAGCCAGGCAGCGCCCAGCGCCGTCGTCTCCAGAATGGTCGGCCGGTCGACCGGCGCGTCGAGCAGATCGGAGAGCCGCTGCATCGTCCAGTCGGACGCGACCATGCCGCCGTCGACACGCAGAACCGTATCGCCGTTCGAGTTCTTCCAGTCCTTCTGCATGGCGTCGAGCAGATCGCGGGTCTGGTAGCAGACCGCCTCCAGCGCCGCGCGGGCAAATTCCGCCGGGCCAGTTGCGCGGGTCAGTCCGAAGATCGCGCCGCGCGCTTCTGCATCCCAATGCGGCGCACCAAGCCCCGTGAAGGCCGGCACGAGATAGATATCCTGATGCGGATCGGCATCGGCCGCCAGATCGCCGGATTGCGACGCCTTCTCGATGACGCCGAGCCCGTCGCGCAGCCATTGCACGGCGGCACCGGCGATGAAGATCGAACCTTCCAGCGCATAGGTCGTCTCGCCATCCAGGCGATAGGCGATCGTCGTCAGCAGCCGTTTCTTCGAGCGCACCATGTCGGCGCCGGTATTCAGCACCGCAAAGCAGCCGGTGCCGTAGGTGGATTTCAGCATGCCGGGCTCGAAACAGGCCTGGCCGATCGTCGCCGCCTGCTGGTCGCCGGCGACACCGAGGATCGGGATAGCCGCACCGAAAAGGCTTTCTTCGGTAGTGCCGAAATCGGCGGCGCAATCCTTCACCTCCGGCAGCATCGCCGCAGGCACGCGCAGGATCTCCAGAAGGTCCTCATCCCATCGATTCTCGCCGATATTGTAGAGGAGTGTGCGCGACGCATTGGTCGCGTCGGTGACGAAACTCTTGCCGCCGGTCAGGCGCCAGATCAGGAAGGTGTCGATCGTCCCGAAGCAGAGTTCGCCCTTGGCCGCCCTCGCCCGCGCGCCCTTCACGTTGGCAAGCATCCAGGAAAGTTTCGTGCCGGAAAAATACGGATCGAGCAGCAGGCCGGTGCGGCGGGTGAAGAGCTTTTCGAGGTCCTGCTTCTTGAGCTTTTCGCAATAGCTCGCCGTGCGGCGGTCCTGCCAGACGATGGCGTTATGGATCGGCTTGCCGCTTTCGCGCTCCCAGACCACGACCGTCTCGCGCTGGTTGGTGATGCCGATCGCCGCGATATCCTTCGCCTCGACACGGGCTTCCTTGAAAGCCTGTTTGACGGACCACAGAACACTTTCCCAGATTTCCTCCGGATCATGCTCGACCCAGCCGGATTTCGGGAAGATCTGGGTGAATTCCTTCTGGCCGATGCCGGCGATCTTCATGTCGCCATCGAAAACGATCGCCCGGCTGGACGTCGTCCCCTGATCGATCGCCAGAACATAACCCGCCATGCCATTCCTCCTCTTCGCACGTCGGCTGTTTTGAGCAGAAGCAGCGGGAGGGGTCAAACAAAATTGGCCGGCAAAATGATCAAGGCCGGGCGGAAGAGGCCTAACCCGGTTATCCACCGCGCTCTCCCAGAAAGATAAAATTTTAACGATTCGATTTACGCCCTCTTCGGGAACCGTGCCTAGCTTCCGGCTCGCTCGAACTGTTCAGAAGGGAGGTCGGAATGAATCCGATATCGTCAACTGTCCTCGGCGTCTTCAGCACGTCGCTGACGGTCAAGGTCTTCACCATCTGCTTCGTCTCCGTGCATGTGCCGCTTATCGTCTTTATCGCCTACCTGGCCAGCGGTTTCGAGGCCCGCCCAGGCCCGGTCCTCGGCCTGTTGATCGGCGCCACCGTCGTCGGCACCGGCATGTGCCTGTCATCCCTCTGGTGGCTGATCCGCCCGCTACGCAATCTCGTCGCCGCCGTAAAAACCTATCACGTCGACAAAACCCCGATCCGCATGGACCTGCGCCAGCGTGACGAGATCGGCCTCCTGGCAACCGCCGTCACCACCATGGTGGCGGAAATGGAAACGATGGTGCATCGCCTTCGCCATCAGGCAATGACCGACCCGCTGACCGGGCTCGGCAATCGCCGCTGGCTCGGCGAACGCACGGCAGAGGAGCTCGCCCGTGCCGATCGCCAGTCCGAACCGGTATCCATCGTTGTTTTTGACCTCGACCGCTTCAAGGCAATCAACGACAATCACGGCCACGACGTCGGCGACAAGGTTCTTGTCACGGCGGCAGAGGTGATCCGAGGCTGCATCCGCTCCGGCGATCTTGCAGCCCGCATCGGCGGCGAGGAATTCTGCATCCTCATGCCCCGCGCCGGCCGCGCGGAAGCGACCGCGATCGCCGAGCGGCTGCGTGAAGCACTGGCGAGAACCGAAGTGAAACCGCTGCCGCCCGGCCGCATGACCGCAAGCTTCGGCGTCTATCAAGCCCTTCCCGGTGATGGACTGCAGCAGATGCTCCGGATGTCCGACAAGGCGCTCTACGAAGCAAAAGCCTCCGGCCGCAACTGCGTGCGGCAAGCCTATCAAGAGACGGAAAATCAGCCCGACTTTTGGACGAAGAAGGCTTGACCCCGAAGCCGCGGCACAAGGCAAATCCGGAGAGGTTCATCCTCATCCGGATGTACCTCACACCATGCTAATTCATTCAGAATACAGATTTTTCAGCCGCATCCCACCTTTCTGCAAGATATGCGGAACTCCTACTCAAAATTGTATGTCGCCAGCTCTCACGTGATCTGGCGGCCCACCATATTTGTTGCTACGTATGGCTGAACACCACCTGCATTCGCATAGTTCATGATAAAAGGTTCAGCATGTCGTCTAGCGTGAAAATGAAAGCCGGAACCAGAGGTAACGACAAGATCACCGCTCTCCCTGGCGACATCGTCGATGGCGGCGCCGGTAACGACATCATCACAGGCGCCATTGGCGCAACGATGCGCGGCGGCGCAGATACCGACAAGCTTATTTTCAGTGCAGAGGGGCAGAAACAGGCGATCAAGCTCACGCTGACGGAGCAATTGAAGGGCGACGTCACGCTACTGCCGAAAACGGTCATTTCCGGATTTGAGCGCTTCGATTTCACGTTCGGCAGCGGTGCCGACACGCTTGATGCAAGAAGCGCTGGATTTGTTGTCAGTAAAGGCATTGAGCACGACAGATTTTCTGGAGGCGCGGGCAATGATACATTGCTCCTGAATGGAGATAATTACGGGAATTTACAAATCTTCGAATTTGAAAATATCAATATAGACTTATCAAAAATAAAAACTGCAGCTTCATTCAACGGAGCGACACTTAAGTACGGTAATTTTAACGGAATTATCTGGGATGCGTACAATCTCACCCTTCGGGGCGGATTGGGGAACGACAAGATAACGAATATCGGGTTCGACGGACTAGCCAAGATTTATGGTGGCGCGGGGAATGACGAGATCGGTTGGTCGAGCAATGGCGATGACAACTCATTTGTCGGCGACATTTTTGATGGCGAATCCGGCAACGACGTCATATACGGCCATAAGGGAGCCACAATGCGTGGCGGCAGCGGCTTGGATGATCTCAGGATCGGATTGGGCGACGCCAAGGATAATATCTATTTTCGCCCGGCCGACCAACTTACCTCGGAGCTGACGCTCGCTGAAAACACCAGGATAAGCGGTTTTGAACATTTCAACGTGAATCTTGGGCAGGGAAATGACACCCTCGATGTGAGGGGAATGCATTTTGGTACAAGGTTTTACACCGGTTCCACGGCCGATGACTTTTTCAGCAATTTCTCGGGAGGCTCAGGAACCAATACGATCCTATTGGACGCTTCGTTTTCGGGGTACATCTCCGTCTATTCTTTCGAAAAGATGAAAGTCGACTTTTCCGGCAGCGATATCCCTGTGGTCGTCTCGAGCGGCAATGTTGAATTTAACGGCTCCTCGGTCAACGGATTTAGGGGATCGCTCGACTTTATGGGAGGACGAGGAAACGACAATGTCGATGCAGGCTACGACAACGACCGATTGAATGGCGGGGGAGGTGCGGATATCCTGCATGGCTTCGGTGGAAACGACACCTACATCATCGACGCCGATGACGAGGTATACGAATACGGCGACCACGGCATCGACACCGTCCAGATTTCCACCAGCTATCGCCTCCTCCAAAATTTCGAGAACCTCACGTTGACTGGTAAAGCCTCGATAAACGGCACCGGCAATCGCGAAGACAATGTCATCAAGGGCAATAGCGGAGACAACATTCTCGACGGCTTGGAAGGGTTAGACACGCTCATCGGCGGCGCGGGAAACGACACCTATAAAGTCGACGCCCTTGGGGATGTGATTATCGACAGTTCGGGTGTCGATAAAATCTCCGCGTCCGTGAGCTACTCGCTTGAGAAATATCTGGACATCGAAAACCTGACGCTTGCCGGAAGCGCCAATATCAACGGGACGGGCAATGCCTTATCCAATACGATATTGGGAAACAGCGGGAACAACACGCTGAACGGCGGACTTGGCGCCGACATCCTGAACGGCGGCACCGGCAACGACAGATATATTCTGGGTGCGGAGAACGATACCGTCATTGACGCCGCAGGCACAGATACGATCATCTCGACGATCAGCCGTTCTCTGGCTTCATACGCGACGATCGAAAACCTGAAGCTTGAAGGGACGCAAAACCTGAAGGCGACCGGCAACAATCTCAAAAACACCATCTGGGGCAATAGCGGCGACAACATTCTCGATGGCGGACTAGGCAACGACAACCTGATCGGTGGCAACGGTAACGATACCTATGTTCTGGGAGCCGAACACGACATCGTCACGGAAGACGGCGGCATCGACACGATTACCTCCACGATCACCCGCAGCCTCAATGATTATCGGCAGGTGGAAAATCTGAAGCTTCTCGGCTCGGCCCATATCAATGGGTCGGGTAACCATCTGGATAATGCGATCTGGGGCAATACCGGGAATAACCGATTGTCGGGAGGTGACGGCCGCGACCATTTGTTTGGAGGCGTAGGTAATGACACTCTCGCGGGCGGTAACGGCAACGACATGCTGGTAGGTGGTGCCGGGGCCGACAGTTTCGAGTTCAATACCAAACTAGGCCTGGCGAACATCGATGAGATCGGTGATTTCGATACTTCGGAAGATTTAATCCAACTCAAACGCAGTTGTTTCGCAGAAGTCGGGGCAATCGGAAAACTCTCCAGCTCCGCGTTCTGGACAGGAACAAAAGCCCATGACGCGAATGACCGCATCATCTACGACAAAAGCACTGGCAAGCTTTTCTACGATGCAGATGGCACAGGAGCCAAGACTGCGGTGCAATTTGCAATCCTCGACAAGAACCTGCCTCTCAGCTTCGCCGATTTCGACATCATCGCATAACGGATAAGGCGCATTCCATATGGATGCCGACTAGGCTAAGCGCAGACCTGTTGTCTGCCGTTGGCCTAGTCGGACATCTCAAACAGGTCAGGACCGTTTGCCGATGATGGCAAAAGAGCGCCCGAGACCGTTGCCGCGGGCGCCCCTCTCCTCAGATCGCGCTGAATCTGTTTAATCAACCGGCCTTGAGCGCCGTGTTGCACAGGCTCCAGTAGCCGCCGCCCTTCTGGATCCACTTCAGGTCTTCCAGCGTGCCGGCTTCCTTGTTGGCGCGGTAGTTGTCGACGCAGGTGTGGAGACGCTGGCGGGCCGGGGTTTCGGTGGCGTATTTCTTGTCGACCACCTTCGGGAACTTGACGCCCTTCGGAGCCTTGACGGTGGCAGCAGCCTTTTCCGGCTCCTTCTCGTCCGTCTTGGCGATGTCGGCTTCGTCTTCCTTGTCGGCGGCCGCCGCATCGGCGCCGCAGTTCTTGGCGCGGAAGTCGTTCCACTTCACGTCCTTGGCCGAACCATCGGCCTTGGCAGCCTGATACTTGACGCTGCATTCCTTCATCGTCAGCGCGCTGGCGGGAGAAGACATGGCGAGTGCCGCAAGGAGCGTGCCGGCGGCGACAATGGTCAGTTTTCCATACATCTTCGTGTACATGGGGATTTGCCTGAAGCTAGGTTGCCAAAAGGGTTTACGCCTCAGAATCATGCGCCTGAGGCATTCAGAAAGTGCCTGGATGCCCCCGTCAGGACGGGAGAACCCCGTTCGGGCTTGCCTTGTCCACTGCGTGCGGCAGATGCTGGGCAAGAAGCTGCGGCAGGCTGTCGAGATCGACGCCGAAGGCGTTCGCGAGGCCGCGCAGTTGTTCGTTGGACAGAGCGGATTTGATCTGCTCCGGAGAAACCGGCAGGTTGCCGCCCGTACCGATCCAGGATTTCACCTGATCGCCGAGCCCGGCCTGCTGAAGCTGGTTGAGAATTCCGTTCACGCCGCCGGCGTTCTGGAAGAGATCTTCCGCCACGGCGAGAATATTGATCGGCCGGCCGTTCAGCGCGTCGGTCACAAGACTGCCAAGACCATCGAACAGACCCATTTCATCCTCCCGGAAACCTGTCCGCACTTAATAAATCCTTCATATCACTTCGCGTTTTGCCTGTCATCACGGA
Source organism: Neorhizobium populisoli (assembly GCF_019430945.1). Taxonomy (GTDB): domain Bacteria; phylum Pseudomonadota; class Alphaproteobacteria; order Rhizobiales; family Rhizobiaceae; genus Neorhizobium; species Neorhizobium populisoli. Next base: position 556,876 of record NZ_JAHYCB010000005.1, read on the forward strand.
TCGATGACGTGATCGTTGGTCGGAAAGCCCGCATTCCAAGTCCCCGATTGCCAGCCCGACCGATTTTCGCATAACCTGCACGAGAGTTTGCGGCGCACAAGAACGCCATACTGCAGGGAGATTTGCGCATGACCGGAACCGTTCCCAAGGTCGCCCCCAGAACCGTCGTCGTTACAGGCTCGACCAGCGGCATCGGGCTCGGCATCGCCAGGGCTTTCGCAGCCGAAGGCGCCCATGTCATTACCAATGGCTTCGGGCCGTCCGATGCGATCGAGGCGACACGCCGGGAACTGGATACCCTCGGCTCCGGCACCGTCCTTTACCACGGCGCGGACATGACCAAGCCGGCCGAAATCGACGACCTGATCGGCACGGCGGTCAGGTCTTTCGGAACGGTAGATGTGCTGGTCAACAATGCCGGCATCCAGCATGTGGCGAAGATCGAGGAATTCCCGCCGGAAAAATGGGATCAGCTGATCGCCATCCTTCTTTCTTCCGCCTTCCACACTATGCGCCATACGATCCCGCTGATGAAAAAGAGTGGCAAGGGCCGCATCATCAACGTCGCTTCCGCGCACGGCCTCGTGGCTTCGCCCTTCAAATCCGCCTATGTCGCGGCCAAGCACGGCATTATGGGCCTCACCAAGACCGCCGCCCTCGAGCTTGCCGAATTCGGCATTACCGTCAACGCCATCTGCCCCGGCTATGTGATGACCCCGCTGGTGGAAAAGCAGATCCCCGATCAGGCGCGCGAAAAGGGCATTAGCGAAGCTGAAGTAAAAGACCAGATCATGCTGCGGCTGCAGGCGACCAAGGAATTCGTCGCAATCGAGGAAGTGGCCGCGACCGCGATCTACCTTGCAAGCGATGCGGCAAGGAGCGTCACCGGCACACATATCTCCATAGACGGAGGCTGGACCGCGCAATAAGATGCGCGGTTAAAGACTTTAAAGCATGTCGCGCAAAGCGTGCCGCGGTTTCGCAGCAACGATATGCGAGCGGCAAAAGAGCTAAGGCGCATGCAGCGGATCTGAAGGATCGCGACGCGCTTTCAGGCCGGAAACGGCAGACGAAGGAGAGAAATGAGCGAAGCCATCCGCTTCATATTGAACGGAGAAGAGGTCACATTCAAAGACTTCGGTCCTACCGAGACCCTTCTCGACTATCTGCGCCTGAAGCGGCGGCTGACGGGAACCAAGGAAGGCTGTGCCGAGGGCGATTGCGGCGCCTGCACGGTGCTGGTCGGCCGCCTGACGGACCAGGGTCTTCGCTACGAAAGCGTCAATGCCTGCATCCGCTTCATGGGCTCGCTGCACGGCACCCATGTCGTCACCGTCGAGCATCTGGCCGGCAAGGATGGCGCACTGCATCCCGTACAGCAGGCGATGGTCGACTGTCACGGCTCGCAATGCGGCTTCTGCACGCCCGGCTTCGTCATGTCGCTCTACGGCCTTTGGCTCACCACCGAACGCCCGACCCGGGCCGAGATCGAAAGCGCATTGCAGGGCAATCTCTGTCGCTGCACAGGCTATGAGCCGATCGTCAAGGCGGCCGAACAGGTCGCCGCCAACCGCCCGAGTTCGCTGTTCGATCCGCTGGAGCGCGACCGCATCCAGATTATGGCGAAACTCTGGGCGATCCAGGCGGAGAACGACACCATCGTGGTCGAGAAAACCGAGACGAACGGGACGGCGCGTTCCATCGTACCCGGCTCGGTCGCGGCATTCGCCGATATCCTGGCCGAAGAGCCGGATGCGACCATCGTCGCCGGTGCCACCGATGTCGGGCTGTGGGTCACCAAGCAGATGCGGGTGTTGAACCCGGTCATCTTCATCAACCACCTGGGCGAACTGCAAACCGTAGAAACCTCGGAAACCGGCGTCACCATCGGCGCCGGCGTCAGCTATACCCAGGCGCTGCGCACGCTTTCGACCGAAATCCCCGCCTTCGGCCGGCTGATCGACCGTATCGGCGGCCAGCAGGTGCGCAATATGGGCACGATCGGCGGCAATATCGCCAACGGCTCGCCGATCGGCGACACACCTCCGGCGCTGATTGCGCTGGGCAGCGAGCTGACGCTGCGCACCCATGCCGGCCGGCGCACTATTCCGCTGGAAGACTATTTCATCGCCTATGGCAAGCAGGACCGGCTGGCCGGCGAATTCGTCGAAAGGGTATTCGTGCCGCGCCCGGCCGAAGACAACCACTTCGCCGTCTACAAGATTTCCAAGCGCCGCGACGAGGATATTTCGGCGCTGTGCGGCGCCTTCTATCTGGCGCTCGACGGCGACGGCAAGGTGGCGATGATCCGCATCGCCTTCGGCGGCATGGCGGCAACGCCCAAGCGGGCGAAACACGTCGAGGAAGCACTTCTTGGCCAGGTCTGGAACTGGGACCTGGTTTCGGCGACGCGGGACGCATTCGACGAGGACTACCAACCGCTGTCGGACTGGCGCGCGACGGCCGAATACCGCAGCCTGACAGCCAAGAACCTCCTCACCCGTTTTTTCCTGGAAACCGCCGGCCAGAGCCACGAGCTGCGGCGGTTTGAAGTGGAGGAAGCGTGATGTTGGGGGCGTCATTTCAGAATAATGCAACGGTGAATTGGCACGGGAAGCGGCAAGGCACCCTCCAAATAATCTCCCCCCTTGAGGGGGAGATGTCACTGAAGGTGACAGAGGGGGATGGCAACGTTCCCGCTAAGTACAAGTTTGCGGATGTGCCCCGCCATCCCCCCCTCTGCCCTGCCGGGCATCTCCCCCTCAAGGGGGGAGATCGGCTTGCGGAGCTCTCCATCCGCCTCAATCACCCTCGCACCGGAGGGACCCTCTGATGGACAAATCCACCTTCGAAACCAAACCGATCATCAACGGCCGCATGCATGTCTCGCTGAAACATGATTCAGCACACAAGCATGTCACCGGAAGTGCCGAATATATCGACGATATCCAGGAACCGATCGGCACGCTGCACGGCGGTCTTGGCCTCTCCGACCGGGCGCATGCCGAAATCGTCTCGATCGACCTTTCCGCCGTCAAGGCCGCCCCCGGCGTCGTCCATGTCCTGACCGCTGCCGATATCCCCGGCTTTAACGACGTCGCCTCCACCGGCCAGCATGACGAGCCGCTGCTCGCCACAAACAAGGTGGAATTCCACGGCCAGATCATCTTCGCCGTCATTGCCGAGACCCGCGACCAGGCCCGCAAGGCGGCAAAGCTCGCGAAGATCGAATATAACGACCTTCCCCACTGGACCGATATCGACAGCGCCCGCGAAAACGGCGGCAAGCTGGTCGTCGAGCCGATGACGCTGAAGCGCGGCGAGCCGGAAACGGAAATCGAAAACGCGCCAAAACGCATCCAGAACCACATGTATATCGGCGGCCAGGAGCATTTTTATCTGGAAAGCCATATCGCCATGGCGATCCCTGGCGAGGATGACGAGGTCACCATCTGGTCCTCCACCCAGCATCCGAGCGAAGTGCAGCACATGGTGGCGCATGTGCTCGGCTGCGCCAACAACGCCGTCGAAGTGAAGACCCGGCGCATGGGCGGCGGTTTCGGCGGCAAGGAAACCCAGGGCAACCAGTTCGCGGCACTTGCGGCGGTGGCCGCCAAGAAGCTGAAACGCGCCGTCAAATTCCGCCCGGACCGTGACGAGGACATGTCCGTCACAGGCAAGCGGCACGATTTCCGCGTCGATTACGACGTCGCCTTCGACGAGGAAGGCCGCATCCAAGCGGTCGACGCCACCTATGCGGCCCGCTGCGGTTTTTCCGCCGACCTGTCCGGCCCGGTCACCGACCGCGCGCTTTTCCATGCGGATTCCAGCTATTTCTATCCGCATGTGCATCTGACCTCGCAGCCGCTGAAGACGCATACGGTCTCAAACACCGCTTTCCGCGGTTTCGGCGGCCCGCAAGGCATGCTCGGCAGCGAGCGGATCATCGAGGAAATCGCCTATGCCGTCGGAAAAGACCCGCTCGAAATCCGCAAGCTGAATTTTTATGGCCAGCCGGGCTCCGGCCGGACGCTGACGCCCTATCATCAGGACGTCGAGGACAACATCATTGCCCGCCTCGTCGAGGAGCTGGAGACCTCGTCCGATTATCAAGCGCGGCGGCAGGCGATCCTTGAGTTCAATGCAGCGAGCCCGGTCATCCGCAAGGGCATCGCCCTGACGCCCGTAAAATTCGGCATCTCCTTCACCATGACCGCCTACAATCAGGCCGGCGCGCTGGTGCATATCTATAATGACGGTTCGATCCACCTGAACCATGGTGGCACCGAAATGGGCCAGGGCCTCTATACCAAGGTGGCCCAGGTCGTGGCCGATACGTTCCAGGTCGATATCGACCGGGTAAAGATCACCGCGACGACGACGGGCAAGGTGCCCAACACCTCCGCCACTGCTGCCTCCTCCGGCACCGACCTCAACGGCATGGCCGCTTACGACGCCGCCCGCCAAATCCGCGAACGGCTGATCGACTTCGCCTGCCGGCAATGGAAGGTGAACCGCAGCCAGGTCGAGTTTCTGCCCAACCGCCTGCGCATCGGCAGCGAGATCGTCCCCTTCGACACCTTCATCCGCGCCGCCTATTACGACCGCGTGCAACTCTCGGCCGCCGGCTTCTACAAGACGCCAAAGATTCACTGGGACCGTAAGGCGGGCCGCGGAAGGCCGTTCTATTATTTCGCTTACGGCGCCGCCGTCTCGGAAGTCTCGATCGACACGCTGACCGGCGAATACATGGTCGACCGCGCCGATATCCTCCACGACGTCGGCAAGTCACTGAACCCGGCAATCGATATCGGCCAGGTGGAAGGCGCCTTCGTGCAGGGCATGGGCTGGCTGACGACGGAAGAACTCTGGTGGGACGCCAAGGGACGCCTGCGCACCCACGCCCCCTCCACCTACAAGATCCCGCTCGCCTCCGACCGCCCGAAGATCTTCAACGTCAAGCTCGCCGAATGGGCGGAAAACGCCGAACACACGATCGGCCGCTCCAAGGCCGTCGGTGAACCGCCCTTCATGCTGGCGATCTCTGTGCTGGAAGCGATTTCCATGGCGGTGGCGAGCGTGGCCGATTATGCGGTCTGCCCGAGGCTCGACGCGCCGGCGACGCCGGAGCGGGTGCTGATGGCGGTGGAGCGGTTGAAGAGTGAGTAGCGGTCGGCGAAGCCGAAGCAATTGATCCAGTGAACCAATTGCAGCTACGAACGCCCTGAGCCCATACAAAAGACCGGTCGGTCAATAAGACTGAACCTCGGGAACCGTGATGATCTACAAGCGCAACGAACTCGGCTTCATGATCGAGCCGGATTTTCACGATGGCTATCTGACCGGTATCCGAACGTTCGACAAGACAGTCGAACTGACGATGAAGCACCTGGTCAAAGGCGCCTTCCAGATACTCCTCCTGGAGGTTGAAGAACTGCAAGCCGATGAATTCAAACTGGGCAACATCGTCATGAATGTCAGGCTAACCAGCGGCACCCGCCCGTCACCGGAAGACTTGAGCATCCTCCATCCTCACCCGCATCCGGCGGTGCCGAAATATGTGCATGATCAACATGCCGATTTCAGAGAACGACAGATATCCAGAATTGCGCAGCGGGAGGTCATCCTGTTTCAAATGTCAGCGAGCTATGGCTGCGACCTTTCCGCCATTTGTAAAAAAGTCGAAATTCAAACGCTCGAAACCCACTGACGGTACAACATGAATATACGCTCCGAAGGCCCCGGCGACGAAGATACAATCTACGAGCTGACACAGGCTGCTTTCGCGCCGATGCCCTATAGCTCAGGTACCGAAGGCCCGATCATCCGCGCATTGAGGGCCTCCGGCGATCTCACTCTGTCGCTGGTCGCGGAGGAGGACGGCGTCATCGTCGGCCATATCGCGTTCTCACCCGTCTCTATTGGCGGCATGTCCGGTAGCTGGTTCGGCCTTGGACCAATTTCCGTCAGAGCGGATCGGCAGAAACAGGGGATCGGCAAGGAGCTTATCCGCGAGGGTCTGACGCGGCTGAAAGCCATGGGCGCAAAAGGATGTGCCTTGATCGGCAATCCGAATGTCTATCGAAGCTCCGGCTTCGAAGCGGATGGACAGCTTTCCTATGGCGATCTCGACCGGAAATATATCCAGCGAATTATATTTTCCGGTTCGACTCCAAAGGGCGAGTTGACCTATTCACCGGCTTTCGACGTCACGCACTGAGCCTCACGGCACCCCATCCTGATGCGGCAGCGGCACGTTCGCCACCTTCGACCTCTGCCATGGAAACAACCCCAGCACCATCGTGCAACCTAAAATGATCACCGCCGCGCCGACAAACTGCACCGGCGACAGCGGCTCCTTCAGGATCACCGCGCCGACCAGCACGGCCACCACCGTCACCACGAACTCGACGCTGATCGCCTTGGTCGCGCCGATCGAGCCAACGAGGGTGAAGTAAAGCACATAGGTCGTGGCACTCATCACGCAGGCGGAGACCAGAAGATAGAGGATATCGATCGCACCAGGCACGCCCGGGATCGGCACTACGACGAGGAACGGCAGGGCGATCAGGCCTCCGAACAGGAAGGAGCCGGTGGTCACCTCCCAGGAGCCGGCGTGCTTCAACTTGTGGCTGGCATAATTGCTGCCGAAGGCCGCGAAGAAGCAGGCGCCGAGAGCCGCCGCACAGCCAAGGATGAATTCACCCGTCACCGGCACCGCCGGAAAGCCGACCAGCAGCACGATGCCGGCCACGCCGAGCGCGAGCCCCAGCAAGCCGCTCGGCCGCATCTTTTCCAGCCCCCAGACCTGGCTGATGACCATGGAAAACAGCGGGATGGAGGCAACGATGATCGCCGCCATCGCAGTGCCGATCAGCGGCGTCGCATAGGAAAGGCCAAGCAACTGGCCCGCCACGGTCGTGGCGCCAACCACGAAGAACGGCCACCATCCGGCGCTGAAATCGAGCCGCCGGCGGGTAATCTTGGCCAGCAGGAACAGCGTGGCGCTAGCGACGAAGGCGCGGATCGACACCGCCGCCACCCAGCCGAAAGCGGCCACCACCTTCAGGACGACGAGAAAGGACAATCCCCAGGCAGTGGCGAGGAAAATGTAGATGGCGAGATCGCGAGGCTTCATGGATGTCTTCGGTTTCGGATGGGAATGCGCGGATTGGACGTTACAGGTCGAAACATCCTTGGGCAGGCCTATATGCGTCGCGGCTGTAACGAGCGGCGATGGCGAAAGCAAGCGCATCCGGAGACCGTTGCAACGACCTCTCCGGTTTGGCGTTACAGGCTTTGACCACGGGAGGAGATGATCATGGATTTTTCCAGCCTGAAGCCCGCAGCCGAACTCGCCAAGCTCAGACAGCCACCCTTTCCCGGCGAAAGCGCCGATTATGCCAAGGCGCGGCAGGATCTGCTGAAGGCGGAGATCGAGTTCCGCCGCCAGATGACGAAGCTGACCGAGCAGCGCATGGCGCTGCCGCCCGGTCCGGTCATCGAAAAGGATTACCGCTTCAAGGACGAAACCGGCGCCGAGCATCGGTTGATCGATCTGTTCGACGGCAAGGATGCACTGGTCATCTATTTCTGGATGTACGGCCCGCAGCGGGAGCGCCCCTGCCCGATGTGTACCAACTGGCTGGGTTCGGTGAATGGCAATGCCGCCGATATCAAACAGCGCGTCGCGCTGAAAATCATTGGCCGCAGCCCGGTCGATCGCCAGCTTGCCTTCGCAGCCGAGCGCGGCTGGAAGGATCTCGATTTCGTCCAGACTGTCGGCGACGATTTTGCTCGCGATCTGCATCTGCTCAACGATGACGGCAGCGAGAACCCGGTTTTCGGCGTGTTCAAGCAGGACGGCGACAAAGTGCGGCTGTTCTGGGCCGCCGAAATGCCGATGGAGGCGGCCGATCCCGGCCAGGACCCGCGCACCGCCCCGGATATTGCCTCGCTCTGGTCTATGCTCGACCTGACACCCGAAGGCCGTGGCACCGACTGGTATCCGAAGCTCAGCTACTGAGCGGCTTGGTGGCTTGGTGGCTTACGAAGAAGGGCTTGAAAGCCACAGGATTTGGTGTGCAATCTGACGATATGCACGACCACCTGCCACTTGCCGCCTTCATCGCCCTCCATCCGCGCGCCATCCTGATCGAGATCAGCCAGGCAAAGGGATCGACGCCGCGTGAAGAAGGCACGTTCATGCTGGTGTCGAACACGGCCATCTGGGGCACGATCGGCGGCGGACAGTTCGAATATATGGCGATCGACAATGCCCGCGCGATGCTCTCCGGCAGCGGCATGCCGGTGATGGACATCCCGCTTGGCCCGGAGATCGGCCAATGCTGCGGCGGTCGCACGAAGCTTTCGTTTAGGCCGGTCACATCAAAGGTCGCCGAACGGCTTGAGCGAAAGCTGCGCAACGAGCAAGACGAAAGGCCGGCGATCTTCCTGTTCGGTTCCGGCCATGTGGGCCAGGCGCTTGCCAAGGCACTGTCGCCCCTGCCCTTTGCCGTAACCGTGATCGAAACGCGTTCCGAGGCGCTGGAAGACCTGCCCGATGATGCGGCGAAACACCTGACCGCCATGCCGGAAGCCTTCGTCAAAGCCATCCCGGCCGGCGGTGCCGCGATCATCCTGACGCATGATCATGCGCTGGATTTCCTGATCGCCAGGGAAACGCTTGCCCGCCAAGACCTCGCCTATGTCGGCATGATCGGTTCGCTCACCAAGCGTGCGACCTTTTCTCATTGGCTGAAGCGCGAGGGCGGCAATGATGCGATGCTGTCCCGCCTCGTTCTGCCGATCGGCGGCGATACGGTGAAGGACAAGCGCCCGGCCGTCATCGCGGCGCTGGTCGCCGCCGAGTTGCTGGAGACCTATGCGGCAGCGGAGCAGCAGGCTTCAAAGCGGCAGGTCTCGAGCCTTTGAGCGATGCCGCCCGTTCCAGAAGGCAGCCTCGCGATCGAAGGGAAGGCCTTCGGCAAATCCGACATCGGCATGTAACTCCTCCGGCAAGGCCGGCGCCCGGCGCGGGCCGCGCCTGACAACCCGCAGAAGGAAACGGCCGAGCGATCGCCAGAAGCCATCCAGTCCGCTGGACTGCAACGGATCGGGTTTCAGAGACACGGCTTGAGCGTTTGCGGACAGCATGATTTGCTCCACATCCATAAATAACATTGCTTGCGTGAGATGATGAATGCGCCGGATTGCCGGCGATTTCCAATTCAATTACGGTAGGCCACGATAAAGAGAGCTTATCGATGAAATTGTCGCGTCGTTTTCCATTGAATGCACTTAGGGTCTTCGAGGTGGTCGCCCGCCTTGAAAATTTTACCCGCGCGGCGGAAGAGCTGGGCATGACCCAGACAGCCGTCAGCTATCAGATCAAGCTGTTGGAAGATTATCTCGGTGACGCGGTGTTTCTCCGCAAGCCGCGGGCGCTGCAACTAACGGAAACCGGCCGCAATCTGCTGCCGAAAGTGGCCGAGGCTTTTTCCCTTTTGTCGGAAGCAATGCAGGAAGCGCGCGGCACGACGGAAGAGACATTGGAAATCTACTCCCCGCCGACCTTTGCATCTCATTGGCTGGCACGGCATATCGGCGAATTTCAGCTTGAACATCCGCATATTGCCGTGCGGCTCGTGCGCAGCGATGCCCACGACGGGGAATATCCGCAACCGACCGATGTGGCGATCCGCATTGGGGCAAACCCTTGGGACGGCTTGATCTGCCATCCGATATTACGCCTGACCTATGCGCCCATGCTCAATCCGCAACTCGCCGAAAGCGTTGGCGGCATCGCGACGCCCGCCGACCTGATGAAGCCGCCATGGATTTCGAACGGCAAGGGCCTTTGGAACGACTGGTTCCAGGCCGCTAGCCTCGATCCGGTCGGCATCAGGCAGATGCAGCTCGACGTATATGGGGCGCTGGACCTTGAAGCGAATGCCGCGATCGCCGGCCATGGCGTCGCAATGCTCAGCCCCTTTCTCTTCAAGGCGGAACTGACCTCGGGTCGCCTCGTGCAGCCTTTCGATCTCGCCCTCAGCGATACCAAGACCTATTGGCTTTGTTACCCACCAGCGCGCAAGAATGCGGGGAAGGTCAAAGCCTTTGCCGCCTGGATCCAGGCGGCCGTAGCTCGTGAACTGGCACTGGCGCCGGGCCAGCTCGCCCCGCCCTTGGCCTGACGCTCTTCGCATCGCCTACAGGCTTCGTTGAGTATAGATCATCCGGGCCACTCGGAACGAACCTTCTTCCGGAGCACCGCGCCGGTCCCGTCCGTCGAGCATGCCGACATCGCGCTGCCAGCTTTCCGGCATCTCTTCCATCTCGACGCTGTTTTGATGCTTCCGGAGCAAGCGATTAAACAGTTCAGCCAGAGAGACATGCGGAAAAAGCCGCCCGAAATGCATATGGGTTACCGAAAACATTGTTGACCTCCAACGGGATAAACCCGTTTCCATAGGTTCGTTGTGGAGGTAATGTGCGCCTCGGGATGACGGTTATCCAATCGAATAACCGTATCCATGCATCAAGAGAACTCATCCATGAAAATGTCGAAACAGTTCCCGTTGAATGCCTTGCGGGTGTTCGAATCCGCCGCGCGGCAGATGAGTTTCACCAAGGCCGGCGAGGAACTGGGGCTGACCCAGACCGCCGTCAGCTATCAGATCAAGCTCCTTGAAGACACACTGAAGGAACAGCTTTTCCTGCGTCGTCCGAGGCAGGTTTCGTTGACCGAGGCCGGCGAGCGGCTGGCGCCGAGGCTGACGGAAGCTTTCGCCATCATGGAAAGCGCCGTTTCGAGCCTCAGCAATGCCGCCGAAAGCACGCTGATCGTTCATTCGACGGCAACCTTCGCCGCGCAATGGCTGGCGCGGCACCTTGGCGCCTTCCAGCTCGAAAACCCCGGCATTGCCGTGCGGCTCGAAACATCGCAGGACATGATCGATTTCAGCCGCGCGCAGGCGGATGTCGCGATCCGCAGCGGCAAGGGCGATTGGCCGGGCCTCAACCAGCATTTCCTGATGCGCAACCATTTCACGCCGATGCTGAGCCCGGATCTGGCCGCCACGATCGGCGGCGTGAAAACGCCGGAAGACATCCTCAAACTGCGGATCATCGATCCGGGCGATCCGTGGTGGCCGTGCTGGCTCGCCGCGGCGGGATTGCCCGATGTCGACCTGACAGGCCGGCCGGTGAGCAAATACGGGGTGCAGACGCTCGAGGCATCCGCCGCGATTGCCGGGCAAGGCGTTGCGATCCTGCAGCCGGAATTCTACGCCGCCGACATCGCGCTCGGAAGGCTGATCCAGCCGTTCGACATTCTCGGCAACGACGGCAGCGACTATTGGCTCGTTTATCCGGAGGCCCGCAGGAATTCGAAGAAAATCCGCGCTTTCCGCGACTTTCTTCTGAAAACCATGCCGGCCTCCGGATAACAGTCGGTTTTTAATCCGCCGCATTCCTGGACGAAAAACCGCCTGCGCTTCGAACTCTTAGTAACTCATATCCGGCGCATAAAAGCAGCGCAGGGTATCCTCGGTCGGATAGAGGCAGATGTGATATTCCTCGTCCTGGCTGCGTCGCGCCTGGCTCTGCTGCATCATGAAATGATGCGGCTTGGTGATCATTCTATGATCGCCGGGTCCGAGCGAGATGTCATAACCATCCTTGGTGACCTTGACGTTTTTCGTCGAGATCATCTGACAGTCTCCGGTATGGTTGTCGCCGTTGCAGCAGAAGCCGTCATATTTCCATGTGACCCCGCTCGGGCTGTGCGCCTCGTGCGCTTGGGCCGGAACGGATACGCAGGACGCGTACGCAATCATCACACCTGCTACAATACCACGCATATTCCTGGGCATGAGCTTAATCTCCGTTGATGAATGCCATTCAACGGCGAGCGTGCCACGCAAAACCCCGGCACCCGCCGGTCACTTGCAATTGTCACGATACGTGAGTCGCCTTAGCCGGCTAACTCCGATTTATTGCGATGCACAATTAAGTACATTCGACAATTGTCAACTTCTAAGGTTGCGCGAGAATGAACTCGTGGGAAATGTTCCCGGTTCCACCACGGGAACAATTTACTTGTGGAGAATGCGCCCTTCCCTCGGCGAGGTTTTTTTCGCAAAGTGACGAGTCGGGGGACAAAGGTGGACGAAGGGGACCTGAATGTATGAATATGCCGTCGCCTGGGAATGGCTGAGTTTTGCCGCGCGCTGGTTCCATGTGATCACCGGCATCGCGTGGATCGGCTCGTCCTTCTATTTCATCGCGCTCGATCTCGGGCTGGTGAAACGTCCGCATCTGCCCGTCGGCGCCTATGGCGAGGAATGGCAGGTGCATGGTGGCGGGTTCTATCACATCCAGAAATACCTGGTGGCGCCGGCCCAGATGCCGGAGCACCTGACCTGGTTCAAGTTCGAAAGCTATTTCACCTGGCTTTCCGGTTTCCTGATGCTCTGTATCGTCTATTACGGCGGCGCCGATCTCTTTTTGATCGACCGTTCGGTGATGGATCTCGCGCCCTGGCAGGCAATCCTGATTTCGCTGGCATCGCTCGCCGTCGGCTGGGTCTTCTACGACCAGCTCTGCAAGTCACCGATCGGCAAGAATACCTGGGGCCTGATGGCGGTGCTCTATGTGGCGTTGGTGGTGATGGCCTGGGGTTATACGCAGGTCTTCACCGGCCGTGCAGCCTTCCTGCATCTCGGCGCGTTTACCGCGACGATCATGTCGGCCAACGTTTTCTTCATCATCATCCCCAACCAGAAGATCGTCGTCGCGGATCTGATCGCCGGCCGCACGCCGGACCCGAAATACGGCGTCATCGCCAAGCAGCGCTCGCTGCACAACAACTACCTGACGCTGCCCGTCATCTTCTTCATGCTGTCGAACCATTATCCGCTGGCCTTCGCCACCCAGTTCAACTGGGTGATCGCCGCGCTGGTCTTCCTGATGGGCGTCACCATCCGCCATTGGTTCAACACGACGCACGCGAGAAAAGGCAGGCCGACCTGGACCTGGCTGGTTACGGTTCTGCTGTTCATCGCCATCATGTGGCTGTCGACCGTGCCGAAAGTGCTGACCGGCGAGACAGAAATCTCCATGTCGCCGATGAGCCAGAAATTCGCATCGAACACCCATTTCAAGGCGGCGAAGGATGTGGTGCAGGCCCGCTGTTCCATGTGCCATGCGGCAGAACCGGTCTATGAAGGTATCCATTTCACCCCCAAATCGGTGAAGCTGGAAACGGATGCGGAAATCGCCGCCCATGCACGGGAAATCTATATCCAGGCGGGCCGAAGCCATGCCATGCCACCCGGCAATGTCACCGCCATTTCACCGCAGGAGCGCAAGCTTTTGACGGCGTGGTACGAAAGCACGATATCGCAATGACTGATAAATTGATCCGTGGCCGCTTGCTCTCTTTCAAGCGCGCACCGCTCTCGCTGACCGATACGGAAAGCTATCTCTACGAGAGTGATGGCGCATTGTTGGTCGTAGATGGCAAGATCAAGGCCGCCGGCGACTATGCGGCCGTGAAGGCTCAAGCTCCTGATGGCGTCGAGGAGATCGATCACCGCCCGCATCTCATCTTGCCGGGCTTCATCGACATGCACATGCATTTTCCGCAGATGCAGGTCATCGCCTCCTATGCCGCCAATCTGCTCGAATGGCTGAACACCTACACGTTCCCGGAAGAATGCCGCTTCGTCGAAAGCGAGCACGCAGCCCGCATCGCCACGCATTTCTACGATGAGCTTCTCCGCCATGGCACGACCACCGCCGTCGCCTATTGCTCCGTCCACAAGACCTCGGCCGACGCCTATTTCGCGGAAGCCATGCGGCGCGGCATGTGCATGGTCGGCGGCAAGGTGATGATGGACCGCAATGCCCCGCAGGGCCTGCTCGACACGCCGGAAATGGGCTATGACGAAACCCGTCAGGTGATCGCCGACTGGCACGGCAAGGGCCGCAACCACGTCGCCATCACGCCGCGCTTCGCGATCACCTCGACGCCGGCTCAGATGGAGGCGACGCAGACGCTGGCGCAAGAGTTTCCCGATCTCTTCATCCAGACGCATCTTTCCGAAAACCACGACGAGATCCGCTACACCTGCGAGCTTTATCCGGAAGCGTTCGACTATACGGATATCTACGCCCGCTACGGCCTGCTGGGCAAAAAGACCCTGCTCGGCCACGCGATCCACCTTTCCGAGCGTGAGGCGGACGTGCTTTCCGAAGCCGGCGCGGTCGCGGTCCATTGCCCCACCTCCAACCTTTTCCTCGGCTCCGGCCTCTTCCCGATGAAGGCCCTGATGCGGCGGGAGAAGCCGGTGCGCGTTGCGGTCGCCACCGATATCGGCGGCGGCTCCAGCTATTCCATGCTGAAGACGATGGATGAGGCCTACAAGATCCAGCAATTGCTCGGCGAACGCCTCAACCCGCTCGAAAGCTTCTACCTGATGACCAGAGGCAATGCCGAGGCGTTGTCTATGGCGGACGACATCGGCACGCTGGAGCCTGGCACAGCTGCCGACCTCGTGGTGCTGAACGCCGCCCCGACTCCGGCGATGAAGCTGCGCATGGAGACCGTCAAGACGCTGGCGGAAGAACTCTTCCTGTTGCAGACCATGGGCGATGATCGCGCGGTAGTGGAAACCTACGTGTCCGGAAATGGCATGAAGCCGAAACACGCAAGCATGTAGCAACAACAAACCACACGCAGCGCGATATGCTTTCGGGCTTTAAAATTAGCAAATATCAAAAACGGAAAATCTGACGTTTAAGCCACTATAAACTATAAACAATTAGATTGCCCCTGACGGAAACAACGGCGGCCATGACGGCGCAACGCCTCCGTTATCCATTCACTTCCTTGGCCGAACCCTCCGCAAACTGACACGATGCCGCCAACGCAACCACTCCCGGTCGCGGGCTGCGCACCCTCAGCGCCGCCGGGTTCGCATCCGGCTATTTTGAAATCGTGAGGGGACGATGTCGTTTCTTAAGAATGCCAGCATTCGCACTAAAATTCTTTCGGTGATCATTCCGCTCTGCGTCGTCGGCCTCGGGGCAGCCGGCTTCCTGGCAGAGAGCTACAAGACGGCGGACACCGCCTATACCACCTTCATCACGACGGATACGGTCACAGCGGTTGAAATCGCCCGTGCCAACCGCAGCGTTTCGGCTTTGGGCTATAGCGCCTATCAGGTCATGGCTTATGACCAGGACGATCCGCAACTGAAGACGGCGACCGAGTCCTACAAACGCAGCGTGACGAGCCTCATGACCCGGTTCGCCACGATCAAGGCAGCCGTGCCGTCCAAGGGTTCTGAGATCGATGCGCTGATCAAGCGGATAACCGATGTCACCGCCCTGACCGACAAGGCAGTCCAGCTCGGACAGACGAACGAGACCAGCAAGGAAGCGAAGACCACCCTGGTCAAGGCAGACGTGCTGATCAGCTCCCTGACCACCGACATCGCTGCCTTCCTCGACAAGTACAACACTGATCTGGCCAATACCGGCAAAAAGCTGACGGCGCAGACGGATTCGACGATCTTCAAGTCGCTCGCGACACTCGCCGTGGTCTTTGCCGTTGGCATCATCGCCGCTCTGCTGATCGCCGCCAAGGGCATCACCACCCCGATCGCCCGCCTGCGTGAGCGCATGACTTCGCTTGCCGCTGGCCAGAGCCAAGCGCCGGTGGAAGGTCAGGACCGTCGCGACGAACTCGGCCAGATGGCCGCCGCCGTCGCGATCTTCCGCGACAACGCCATTGAGCGTGCCCGCCTCGAGCAGGAAGCCAACAGCAACCGCTCGCTTTCGGAGCGTGAACGTCAGGACCGCCAAGCGCAGAAGGCACGCGAGGCAGCCGATACGCAGTTCGCCGTCGAACAGCTCGCCACCGGCCTCGGCAAACTCGCCAATGGCGACGTTGCCTACCGCCTCAACAGCCCGTTCGTCGCGCATCTCGACTCGCTGCGCGCCAACTTCAACGACTCCGTTGCCAACCTGCAGGAAACGCTGAGCGCCGTCGGCGACAATGCCCGCGGCATCGATGCCGGCGCCAACGAAATCCGCACCGCTGCCGACAACCTCTCCAAGCGCACCGAGCAGCAGGCGGCTTCAGTCGAAGAGACCGCCGCCGCACTGGAACAGATCACTACGACGGTGAAGGACTCCAGCCGCCGTGCCGAAGAAGTCGGCAAACTGGTGGGCAAGGCGCGTGATGGCGCCGAAAAGTCTGGTCAGGTCGTCGACAAGGCCGTGACCGCAATGAACGAGATCGAACGCTCGTCCTCGGAGATCACCAACATTATCAGCGTGATCGACGATATCGCCTTCCAGACCAACCTGCTCGCCTTGAATGCCGGTGTCGAAGCGGCCCGTGCAGGCGAGGCCGGCAAGGGCTTTGCGGTCGTCGCGCAGGAGGTTCGCGAACTCGCACAGCGTTCCGCCAAGGCCGCCAAGGAGATCAAGGACCTGATCAACACCTCCGGCCAGCATGTGCGCACCGGCGTGAGCCTGGTCGGCGAAACCGGCGAAGCGCTGCAGGTGATCGTCGCGGAAGTTCAGGAGATCAACCGGCACGTAACGGCTATCGTCGAATCCTCGCGCGAACAGTCGACCGGTCTTCAGGAGATCAATACGGCCGTCAACACGATGGACCAGGGCACCCAGCAGAATGCAGCGATGGTGGAAGAATCCACCGCCGCCAGCCACGGCCTTGCCCGCGAGGCGGCAGCCCTCAACCAGCTGCTTTCCCGCTTCAACCTCGGCCAGGGCGGCAGCGTCCGCGCAGCCTCCTACACTCCTGCTCCCGCGGCACCCCGCACGCCGGCACATGCCCCGGCAAAGACGACGGCTGCACCGGTTCGATCCGCATCGCCTGTCACCCGGCCGGTCGCCTCGCCGGCCCGCGCGCTCGGCAACAAGCTCGCCAGCGCTTTCGGCGGCGGCTCTTCCGCCTCGGCAGCAGCCGCGGACCAGTCCTGGGAAGAGTTCTGAGCCTCGGGCTTGGATTGAAACAACAGGCGGGCGGCTTCAGCCGCCCGCTTTCGTTTTAAGTCTTCAGACAGTCGGCACGGTGCCGCCGTCGATCGTATATTCCGCCCCATGGATCGCGGCGGCACGATCCGACGCCAGGAAGGCGACGAGCTCCGCCACCTCTTCCGGCCACGCGGGACGACCGATCGGAATGCCGCCGAGTGCATCCATGATGCTCCGTTTCGCCGCTTCCGCATCAATATTGCCTGCCTCGGAAATACGCGACACCAGCCGGTCGGAAGCCTCCGTCATGATCCAGCCCGGCGCGACTGCCGTCACCCGGACACCCTTCGGGCCGAGCTCCTTCGACAACGCCTTGCTGTAGGTGGTGAGCGCCGCCTTGGCTGCCGCATAAGCAATCGTCGCATCGTGCAGCGGCAACCGGCGCTGGATCGACGAGACATGGATGACGACGCCCCGGCCTTGAGCGATCATCGGTGGCAATAGAAGCCGGTCGAGCCGCACTGCCGCCATCAGGTTGACATTCAGCTCTGCCTGCCAGTCGTGCTCCGTCAGCGCTGCAAATCCGCCGCCCGGCGACGACGAACCGCCGACCACATGCACGAGGACATCCACCCCGCCAAGCTTTTCCAGCACGGCGGACGCGAGGTCTTCGACACCTGCCGGCGTCGATAGATCGGCATTGACGAACACGTCAGGCTTGAGCCCGTCCGGCAGACCGGAGCGGGCACTCGTAGCGGTCATCGCCCCCGCTGCCGCAAACCGGCGCAGGATCGCGGCGCCGGCACCCTTGGTGCCGCCGGTGACGACGACGCGCTTTCCGGAAAACTCATCCGGGATGATCGGGAAATCTCGAGCCGCGATCATCAGCCGATCTCCAGATCGGTAATGCGGTCGTCGGTCAGTCCGAACTTGTAGTGCAAAATGGCCGGGCTGCCGGGAAAACTGCCGCTGACGAGCGCGGCGACTTGATAGGTCTCGCCGTTCCAGTCGAGATCCTTCATTTCGGCAGTCGCCCGGTATTTCCGTGTGGTCTTTTCCATCCACGCACGGATTTCCGCCGTTCCACGCATCTCTTCGCCTTCATCGCGAACGGTAGCTGCATCTGAAAATGGCAAAAGCATGCCTTCGATATCATGTCGATTGTTGGCAGCAAAATAGGCTGCCAAAGCCTCTGGCAATGGCTGTGTCATGTCTGTCCTCATTGATATGGAGGACGGGGCGCCACCGTCCGGAAGCAATCGCATTGCTTGAGCGGCAAGATGGCGTTACCCTCAAAAAATGACAAGTACGCACGAAAAAGTAGGGTACTTACCCGGAAGTAAGGCCGCCGAAAACATGACGCCCTCTTCCGCGGCCGAAGGCGTGGAAAACGTCCTGCGTATGCTGGAGGGCCGCTGGAAACTCGTCATCCTTTTCCACCTCTTCGGCGGCAAGGTGCTGCGATTCTCCGATCTGGAACGGGCAATCCCGGCAATCTCGCAGAAAATGCTGATCCAGCAATTGCGCCAGATGGAGACGGACGGCATCGTCAGGCGCATCGTCCATCATCAGGTTCCGCCCAAGGTGGAATACTGCCTCACCGACTGGGGACAATCGCTTTGCCCGGCGCTAGACGCCCTTCTCAAATGGGCGGCGATGAAGCCTGTAACGCCGGAAGATGTATCGTAAAAACGCTGCATACACTGGACGAATCCGCTGGCGGTGCGCGCCGGATATGGTAGTTCTCCGAGAGCATCCCGGAGGAAGATGAAGACATGTCCAAGCCGCTGACCATTGCCGACCTGAAGAACCTTGCCCGCCGCCGCGTGCCGCGCATGTTCTTCGATTATGCCGACAGCGGCGCATGGACCGAAGGCACCTACCGGGCAAACGAAGAAGATTACGCCAAGGTGAAGCTGCGCCAGCGCGTGCTGGTCGATATGACCAACCGGACGCTTGAAACCACGATGATCGGCGAAAAGGCTTCGATGCCGGTAGCGCTCGCTCCGACCGGCATGACCGGCATGCAGCATGCCAACGGCGAAATGCTGGCCGCAAAGGCTGCGGAGGAATTCGGCGTGCCCTTCACGCTGTCCACCATGAGCATCTGCTCGATCGAAGACGTCGCCTCGGTCACCACAAAGCCTTTCTGGTTCCAGCTCTACGTCATGAAGGACCGCGGCTTCGTGGAACGGCTGATCGGCCGCGCCAAGGCGGCGAAGTGCTCCGCACTCGTCGTCACCGCCGACCTGCAGATCCTCGGCCAGCGCCACAAGGATTTGCGCAACGGCCTCGCCGCCCCGCCAAAACCCTCGCTCAACACCGCCCTGCAGCTGATGACGCGCCCACGCTGGTGCATGGAAATGCTCGGCACCAAGCGTCGCGGTTTCGGCAATATCGTCGGCCATGCCAGCAACGTTTCCGACCTCTCCTCGCTCGGCGCCTGGACGGCGGAACAGTTCGACCCGCGGCTTTCCTGGGACGACATCCGCTGGATCAAGGACCTCTGGGGCGGCAAGATGATCATCAAAGGCATATTGGACGAAGAGGACGCCCGCGCCGCAGCCGATACCGGCGCCGACGCGATCATCGTCTCCAAC
Organism: Neorhizobium populisoli; assembly: GCF_019430945.1. GTDB lineage: Bacteria > Pseudomonadota > Alphaproteobacteria > Rhizobiales > Rhizobiaceae > Neorhizobium > Neorhizobium populisoli. The sequence continues at coordinate 576,489 of NZ_JAHYCB010000005.1, forward strand.
CATGGCGGCCGCCAGCTCGACGGCGCCCCCTCCTCGATCAGCATGCTGCCGAAGATCGTTGAAGCGGTCGGCGACCGGATCGAAGTGCATGTGGACGGCGGCATCCGGTCCGGCCAGGATGTGCTGAAGGCCGTCGCACTCGGCGCCCGCGGCACCCATATCGGCCGCCCTTTCCTCTACGGTCTCGGCGCCATGGGCAAGGAAGGCGTCACCACCACGCTCGAGATCATCCGCAAGGAACTCGACATCACCATGGCGCTCTGCGGCAAACGTGATATCCAGCAGATCGACCGCAACGTGCTGGCAAGCGTCGGTTTCTGACAAAACAAAGGCCGCTGGAAAAACCGGCGGCCAATTTTTATACGACGATCGTTGCGCCAGAACTCAGCACCAGCCCTTGCCCCGGCCCGGTCGCTTCGCAAGGCCTTCCTTCACCAGGATATCGGCAAGCGACATGCCGTTGCGTGTCACCTGACGAAGCTTGTGACCGTCGATTTCGGCATCGTTGCCATGCCATGTAACGAGTTCGAACGGGCCGGAATCGAGAAAGGCGCGGACGCGAAGTTCCGCATCGCTTGCCTTGATCCGCTCATCCTCGCAACGGGGCTTCTTGATATCCGGCACTTCGATGCCGACAAGACGGATCTTCTGGCCGTGGAAAACGAAGCGATCGGCCGAGACGACGCAGTCATCCTGCTTGGCCGTGCCGCAGAGAAAGAATTTCGCCTCATAGGCACCAGCCAGCTTTTCATCGGTCCTGACCGGTTCGGCGGGTTTGGCAGCTTCGTCCTGCGCCGGCCTGCCGATCGGCGCAGGCGGGATGATGCCTGCCGTATGGCTGTTATCCGGCGGCGTGGCGGATCTGGGCGACACCTGCCGCGTCGGACCAGCGATAACCGGCTTCGGCGGCACCGGTTTGTCGGTGCCTGACGTCGTCTTGGCCGCGATCTGAACCGGTGGCTTATCGCTCTTCAGATCGGCAACAAAGCGTCGCATGGCAGCGGAATTCTCGTAGAGAGCCACCCCGCCGCCAACCACGACAAGCGCGGCCATCCATGGCCAGAGCGAGCCGCCAGACGCCGTCTGCCTGCTGCCTTTACGTTTTGAACCGGATTTTGCGCGCGCCTGTGCCATCAGAATCTCTCCTGCCGAATCGAGGAGAAGTATCGTGCGGAACGATTTCGGAATGGTTTCAGAAAGGCCGCGTCATTGGTAGAAACGGCATCGCAGCATTACGACTTAAGGTTGACACCCACACCTTCGACCCGGCAAACCAGGTGGTGCCCAGGTGTGAGCCGGCGGGATCATTGGCCTTTTTCAAGAGCATGTACGTTCAATAATACATACCTCTTCGGAGATCGGCATTAGGCAATCTGTCTTAGACCCGCCCCGTAGAAAGACCGTTCGCCCATTCAGGCCGGCCGTTCCGTGCGGCCAGCCGTGACATGGCCATGTTGTCGTAAGGCACGTTGCGGAACTCTGGTACCCAGCCTTTATCCGTTTTTTCCAGCACGGCGTAAGAGGCCATCGCATGGCCGTTCTCGACCTTGTGGAAGACCGGTAGATCGTCGTCATAAGCCGGGCAACCGACGCTACCGGGATTGACGATCAATCGTCCGTCCGAGAGTTGAATGGCGCGCGGAATATGACTGTGACCGCAAAGGATCAGCGGCTGCTCGATGCCTTCGGCGTCGGTCTCCACCTCGGCGAGCGGCCTCAGCACCACATGGCCTTCCGGCGTGACCTTCTCCAGCCAGTATGCATCGTCGCTCTTCGGCGTCGCGTGACAGATAAAAACCTCATCACGAAAGACGAGGCTGGTCGGCAGCTTGCGCAGCCAATCGAAATGTCGAGGTTGTAATTGCTGATGGGCGTGGATGTCCGAAGAGCCCAGCTCCGCCACCGGGGTTTCCAGCAGATAGCGGTCGTGATTGCCACGCACCGTGTATTTTGCATGCATATCGACCAGCAGCATCAGATCGGCAGTACGTGCCGCCTCCAGAAGCCCGCTGAACACATCGCCGAGGTTTACAATGTCTCGGATACCCAGCGTCGCGATGTCGGCCAGAACAGCTTCCAGCGCTGCGCAATTCCCATGGATGTCAGCAATCACCGCAAACCGCATCAGCTGCCCCGATAGGTCGAATAGCCGTAAGGAGAAAGCAGCAGCGGCACGTGATAATGCGCCGTCGTGTCCGAGATGCCGAAGCGGATCGGGATAACGTCGAGAAAAGCGGGTTCGGTAAGATTGATCCCGCGGGCGCGCAGATAGTCACCGGCGTGGAAGACCAGTTCGTATTCCCCGGCGAGAAAGCTCTCCGCGATGAGCATCGGTCCGCCGTCGACACGCCCGTCGGAATTGGTGACCACCTGCTTGATCCTCTCCCGCGCCTCGCCCTTCAGTCGATAGAGATCGATCTTCAGGCCCTCGGCCGGGGCGCCGCTCGCCGTGTCGAGCACATGGGTGGTGAGGCCGGTCATAAGCTGGGCTCCGAGATGACATAGGGATTTTCGAAGAAGAATTCCTCGTAGTTCTCCGCCGTATTGTCCCGGTCCACGACGAGAAAATCGCTGACCGCCCCAACCGCCATCAGCGGATGGTGCCAGACATTCGGGAGATAGTTGACGCCTTGTTGCGCCGTTGCCGAAAACACCTTCGGCTTGCCCGGCCGGCCACCTTCGTCATCTGAGACGGCGAGCAGGAAAGTCCTGCCCGACAGGGGCGAAAAGCTCTGGCTTGCGAAAGGGTGCCGCTCCATCATGTCGAGCGCGTAGGGAAACTGGCGTGGCTGGCCGCGAAAGATGTTGAAGATCAGCCGCACCGGCTCGCCGATCACCACCGGCTGGCCGACGGCATGAAACCGCTCCGTCGTCCCTCCGTTGATCAGCCGCATGGTCGAGGGATCGGCTTCGAGGACATCGCCATAAGGCGCGAAGGCCTCTTTCGTCAGCGGAAGGATTTCCAGGATTTCGGTCAATTCATTGGCCTTGATTTACGGCTCATTCGCCTTGGGCACGCCAGTTGCGGAGAGCCTGCAATTGATCGAGAAAATCCGGCAAGGATTTGCTCACGGTTTCCCAGACAATGCTCAGGTCGATATCGAAATAGCCATGTGCAATACGATTCCGCAGGCCCTGAATATTCTGCCAGGGAATGTCCGGATGTTCGATCAGAAATTCCGGATTGTCCCTTGCCAGCCTGACCACTGCCTCGCCCAGCATGAGAATACTCATGCCTACGGCCCGCTGCACGACCAGATTGCTCAGAAAGGTGTTTTTATCCATGCCCTTGATGAAGTCACAAGCATCGGATGCCGCCACCTCCATCTGGTGAAGATAAAGCTGGAGCCTGTCCGTCATAGAGGCTTGGCCGCTGCGAGTACGCGAGCGCGGATCATTTGCGGCAGGTCTCCCGGCGTGAGCAGATCGACCTTGATACCCTGGAACATCTGCTCGAGTTCAAATTGCAAGCCGCCCAGATCGAACAATGTCGTCCCCGGCAGCGCATCGACCAGAATGTCGATATCGCTCTCCGGCCCATCCTCGCCGCGCGCCACGGAGCCGAACACACGCGGGTTCGCCGCGTTGAAGCGCTTTGTCGCTTCGCGGATCGCGTCCCTGTTCTTCTCCAAGATTTCCGACGGTCTCATGACGGCATCACTCCTGATGCGGCCACTATAAGCGACGGATTTGGCGGAGGAAAGAACATGCTCACGCCTCCGGCAGAAGTGCGGTGAGGCGCAGGAGCGCAATCCGCTCCACCTGGGTCGCGGCAGTGGCAAATTCCTCCTCGGTACCGTTGTGAATACGCTTTTCGAAGGCGGCGAGAATATCGTCCTTGTTCAGCCCCTTGACCGCGATGATGAAGGGGAAACCGAATTTCTCCATATAGGCGTCGTTTAACTCGGTAAAACGCGCATGCTCCGTCGGGCTGAGGCGATCAAGGCCGGCGCCCGCCTGTTCTTGTCTGCTGTCCTCGGTCAGCCCGCCCGCGATTGCCAGCTTGCCGGCAAGATCCGGATGGGCGCGCAGGACGCCCAGCCGCTCTTCCTGGCTTGCCTTGCGGAAAACAGACACCATCGCATCGTGCAGGCCCTTGGCCCTGAGCGGCACGAAGATCAGGCCTGCATCATAGGCCCGCTCGGCAACAAATGGCGAATGTTCAAAAACGCCGCCGAACTTATCGATGAAGTCTCCGCGCGCCGTCATAGGTCACCTGCAGGCTTGTGATGTTCATGCCAGTGTTTTGCGATCTCGATGCGCTGCGGCACCCAGACCTTGTCATGCGACAGCACGTATTCGATGAAACGACGCAAGGCAGCCGCGCGGCCCGGACGCCCGACGAGGCGGCAATGCAGGCCGACCGACATCATCTTCGGACTGCCCTCCTGGCCTTCCCGATAAAGCGTGTCGAACGCATCCTTGAGATAGGTGAAGAACTGATCGCCGGAATTGAAACCCTGCGGGGTGGCAAACCGCATGTCGTTGGTTTCCAGCGTGTAGGGAATGATCAGGAAAGGCTTGCGGTCGATACCCGGCACCCAATAGGGCAGATCGTCGGCATAGCTGTCGGACGAATAGAGAAAACCGCCCTCCTCCATCACCAGCCGCAGCGTGTTGTCGGAAGGCTTGCCCTGGTACATGCCATAGGGTCGCTCGCCGACCAGTTCGGTATGCAGCCGCACCGCCTCACGGATATGCTCGCGTTCCTTCGCCTCGGAAAAATCCTTGTATTCCAGCCAGCGGAAACCATGGCTGGCGATCTCCCAGCCCGCCTCCTTCATCGCTTCTACCGCTTCCGGGTTGCGCGCCATGGCAAGTGTCACGCCATAGACCGTCGCCTGCACCTTGAGTTCGGTAAACATACGCCACAGGCGCCAGAAGCCGGCACGCGACCCGTATTCGTAGATCGATTCCATGTTGAGGTTGCGCTGGCCGGGCCAGGCTGCCGCCCCGACGATTTCCGACAGCAGGTTTTCCGACGCCGGATCGCAGTCGAGGATGGAGCTTTCGCCGCCTTCCTCGTAATTGATCACGAACTGCACGGCGACATGCGCGCCGCCGGGCCATTTCGGGTCGGGAGTGTTGCGGCCGTAGCCGACGAGGTCGCGCGGATAATCTGTTGCCTGCATGGACATTCACTCTGCATCTCGGATGCGCAAACGGTAGCGCACCCTTTCCGCGAATGTCGAGATGGAAACGTCGTTAGAGGCCAAGCGCCCTTAGGATCGCCACCGAGACGACGCCAAGTGCTACAGAAACAAGCATCGGCAGCCGCAATGCGGCGAAAGCAGTCACCGCACAGGCAATTGTTTCGGCAACACCGGTGGCGAAGGCTGTCGGCGCCACGACGGCCATCAGCACGGCCGGCGGAATCGATTCGATTGCCTTGCGGCGGCTGCCTTCGAGCGAGACATGCCGGATCAGGAAGAGCCCGCTGATACGGGTCAGGACCGTTGCGGCTGTCATCGCCAGAATGGCGAGAAGCGTTGCGAGATCGACGCTCACGAGGCAACCTCCTGTTTTTCGCGGCTGCCCGCTACCAGTGCGGTCAAAAGCCCGGCAATCGCACCGGCTGCGATATACCAGACACCCGGCACGAAATGCTGCGTTGCGACTGCGGCAGCGCCGCTGACGAGCAGGACCGCACCGGTTTCCGGACCTTTCCAGAAGCCCATGACGAGAACGATGAAGACGGCTGGGAAGGCAAAATCGAGCCCGAGCACGACCGGATCACCCAGAAATGCACCGGCGGCGGCACCTGCGATACCGGAAACCACCCAGGCAAGATAAAACGGCGCGACCAGCCCAGCGAACCAGGCGGGCGTCAGCGTCGCAACCCTTGCCCTGAACTCCGCCATCGCCCAGATTTCGTCGGCGAGGAAGAGCATGGATGCGAAACGCGATCGAGGCGAAAATCCATCCATCTTCGTGGCCAGCGACGCGCTCATCAGCACGTGACGGATGTTGACCAGCAGCGCGGCAAAACCGACACCGGCCCAGGAGGTCGGATGCGTCCAGATATCCATGGCGACGAATTGCGAGCCGCCGGCAAAAACCAGCGCGCTCATGAGGCCTGTCTCGGCAGGTGAAAGCCCCTTGGTGGCCGCAACCGCACCGAAGACGAGGCCGATCGGGATGACGGCGGCGATGAGTGGGGCGATGGATCGGATGCCACCGAGGAAGTCCTGGAGTCTTGTATTTTCAGTCACTTGGAAGGCCCATTTGTTGGAAGTTGGAGCAAGCCGCCCCCTCACCCGGCCTCCGCTACGCTCGGCCATTCTCTCCCGCTGGGGAGAAGAGAGAATAGCAACGGCACGGCAACTTCCCTTCTCCCTATTGGGGAGAAGGTGCCCGAAGGGCGGATGAGGCGGCCACGATTAAAGCCGCTCAATTCTTCCGTCTTGAACAAAAGTGATCATCCTGTAGCGTCACCGCGCCCGATACTGCCCCGGCGTGACGCCCGTCCTTGCCTTGAAATGCCGCGTGAGATGCGCCTGATCCGCGAAGCCGCATTCCAGCGCGATTTCCGCCGGCTGACCGCCTTCCTGCAGACGTCTCCTGGCTTGCCGGATGCGAACATCCGTCAGGAAGGAATGCGGGGTGATGTGAAACTCCCGTCGGAAAGCCCGGATCAGATGTGCCCGGCTGAGCCCGGCTACGGCCGCAAGCTCTTCCAATCCGACATCATCCACATAGTTCTCGACGAGATAATCCCGCGCCCGCCTAACGCCCGAGCGCTCTGCCGTATCGACCGGTATGATTATCGCACTGCCGTGCCGACTGAACATCGCGTCCAGCACCTGGAACATCGCCTGGCTGCTTTCCAGCGCTCCGCTACCTTGTTCCAGGGTGAGATGAGCCGCCTGGAAGGCATCGGCCAGAGTCTGGTCCTGCAGGAGCTGAGTGCCGAAAGACGGCGTGCCCCGCACCGGCTTTCCGGTCACGTCCTCGAGGATTTCGCACATCAAGGCGATATCCGGATAGATCATCCGGTAGCGATAGCCTCCCCCGCGCGGCGCGCCGTCATGGGTCTCGCCGGGATTGATGAGATAAAGTCCGCCCGGCCCGGCACTCTCACGGCTACCCTTGATGGTACAAACCTGCATGCCTTGTTCGATGGCACCGATGCTGAACGTATCGTGCGCATGCGGCGCAAACTCATGGGTGAGAAAGGTGGCACTGAGGCATTCCATGCCGTCGAAGCGCGGATCGCGCCAGAAACGGGTGACCTCGGACCGCGTCAGCGGCATCTGTACGGTTGCCTGTTCCTGGGAGACATTCTGCATGGGCGAAGCATATCAGCAATCGCCACCCGCTTCTTGAACAAAAGTGACCCGCGCCCGAAGCGTCTCCTCAGGCGATCTTGCGTGCTGCGACCCGTCCCATCGGGTGAAGCGAGTGAACATGAAATGGCGCGCCGGGCTCGTCTTCGACGAAGAGCGCCAGGTTGGCGACATCGATGGTCTTGCGCAGATAGGGATCGAAATAGTCCCGCAGCGCCAGTTCGAAACGCGGCATCTCAATCGGCGACAGCGGACCAGTCAGCGTCATGTGAAAGCGGAATTCGTCCATCACGTAAGGATGCCCCCAACGGTGAAGGTTGGCGAACTGCGGCGCCGAAAGATCGCCCGGATCGCAACGCTCGATCTCCGCTTCACTCAGCGGGGTCCGGAAGGCGTCAAATTCCTGCACGACCGAGGCCGCCAGAAACTGCATCCGCTCACAGGGGAAGACTGGCGCCAGGCCGAAGAAATTACCGAGCCGCACCACTTCCAGTTTCGGCATTTCGAAACGATCATGCGCGCCGGCGAACCGCATCAGATGCCGCAAAAGGGCCTGCTCGGTCACCCCAGGCGCAAGGCGGAAAGGCGCCTTGAGCGTCGCATGGAAACCGTAGCGGCGCGGAAGCGCGGTATTGAAGGCGACGTCGTGAAGGCCAAGGCTGCGGATCGCCGGCGGCTCCATCGCATCGCCGGAAAAAGCATTGCGGCCGAGCCACTGGGCCGCAGCGAGCGTCAGCGTATCATGAGCCGGTGGCGTGAAATAAATGGCATAGCGCATGCGTCACCTTCTCATCGTCCCTTCGCTGCTCGTGTTTTACGCATCGCTCAACAATCCCTGACGAGGGGGTTAAGTGATTTGCGTAACAGATTAACGACGAATCGGATGAAAGGTTCGCGTTTAACGCGAGGCGACTTCGAGATGATTTTCCAGCGTAAATGACGCTGGAATCCGCATTTCACGGCCAAAGGAAGCGTCCAGGGCCGCATCAGCCAACCTGTGCGCGACTCCGAAACTCACCTTGAAGCCGCCGGTCAGGGCGATCACTTGCCGGTGATCCGGATGTGGGCCAACCATCGGATCGCGATCGATGGCTTTCGGCCGAAGTCCGGCCCAGCGCTCGATGACCTGAGCCCTTTCGAGGGCCGGCACCACGGCCCGCGCTCTGGCGACGAGATCATCGAGCTGGGAATCGGTCGAGTATGGATCCGCGAAAGCGTCCTCGCTGGTACTGCCCACCGCGACATGCCCGCCCTCATGCGCCACGACGTAGAGCCCGTTCAGGAAGATCACCGGCAGTGCCGGATCGACATCCGCTTTCAACAGCGCGGCCTGCCCTTTAACCGGCTGCCCAATCGCTTTCGGCATGGGCCGGGAAAGCGCCTCGATCAACGGAAACGAACGATGCCCGGCCGCGACGATGCAGCGGCCGAAGACAGTGCTCTCACCGCCTGCAAAAACTACCCTGTTGGTCGCGATATCGACCCGTTCCGCATCCAGCCCTTCGGCAAGCCGGACGTGCCGTGCCGAACGCAGGAATGCCACAAGCGCCGCGATCAGCCCGCGCGGGGAAACGCGGGCGGCAAATGTGTCATGCACCAGCCCTGCCTCGCAGAAAGACGCAGCCGGCCAGCCGGCCGATGCGGGCTCTTCCAGCACATGCCAGTGAAACTGGCGGCCCTGCTGTTTCCAGCTCGCACCCGCATCCTGCGAATGGCGAAGCGCGATGGAGCGCAGATGCGGCTTCGGCAACGGAATCAACCTGCCGGAGCGGCGATAACCGCAGGCCATGCCCGTCGCCGCCTCGAGAGAGGCGATTTCGTCCTCGAGCGACAATAGCGCGTCGAACTGGAACTGCTTCTTTTCGTTCCACTTGTCCGGCATATGCGGCATCAGCGCGCCGAGCAGGCCACCGCTGGCGCCCTGCCCGAACATCTGCCTGTCCACGAGCAGTGTCTCGAGGCCGAGCTGCTCCGCTTTGACTGCAGCCCAGAGGCCCATGATTCCGCCGCCGAGGATGACAAGTTCGACAGATGCGGGAACGGCACCGGATTGACCCCTGGGGCCGGCAGGATTATCCGCATGTACCATGAACGATCACGATCCCGATATTTCTTCAAGCGCAGGGCGAACCAACAGCCCCGAACGCCAGACTCCTGTTACCCAGACATTGGACTGGAACGACGGCGATATGCCGTATTCCCGGGAATTTGGCGACCATTTTTATTGCCAGACGGATGGGCGGCTGGAATGCGGCCACACGTTTCTCACCGGCAACGGCCTTCCGGAACGCTGGTCGCAACCCGTTTCACCGGAGAGTGACTTCCTCATCGGCGAGCTCGGTTTCGGTACTGGCCTGAACTTCTGCGAGACTTGGCGCCAGTGGAAACTTTTCCGCCAGCCCGGCGCCCGCCTGCATTTCATGTCCTTCGAACTCTTCCCGATGCAGCGCGACGAGATCGACCGCGCCCTCGCCCGCTGGCCGGAAATCGACGCGGAACGCAAGGCGTTTGCCGCTATATGGCCGGACCAGCCTACCGGTCACGTCGTGCTCGAACTGGACGACCAGACAAAACTCACCGTCGTCTGCGACCCTGCGCTGGACGGTGTGACGGCTGCGAAAGCTGGTTTCGACGCATGGTTTCTCGATGGCTTTGCCCCTTCCCGCAATCCGGCCATGTGGTCGCCGGAACTGATGCAGGCGCTCTACGACAAGACATCCCCTGGCGGCACCTTCGGCACATACGCCGCCGCCGGCTTCGTTCGCCGCAACCTGCAGGCTGCCGGCTTTACGGTGGAGCGGAGACCGGGGTTTGCGGGCAAGAGGGAAATGCTGTGCGGCAAGAGGGGCTGACCGGCGATAAGCGCCGGCCCTCGGTCACTCCGTAGCCGAAGCCACCACGGCGCCGCCGATCCAGTTGCGGATCTTGTCCTCCAGCGCTTCCGGGCTGATCGGCTTGGAGAGGTAATCGTCCATGCCTGCCTGGAAGCAGAGTTCGCGGTCGCTTTCGAGCGCGTGTGCGGTGACACCGATGATCGGCGTATGCGTGCCGGTTTCCTGTTCGATCTCGCGGATTTTTCGTGTCGCCTGATGGCCGTTCATGATCGGCATCGAGACGTCCATCAGGATGACCGCCGGATCGTGCCTTTTCCATGCGTCGACGGCTTCGGCACCGTTGTTGACGATCTGGAACAGCCAGCCGGTCGATTGCAGGATCTGCGTGAAGACGATCTGGTTGACCTCGTTGTCCTCGGCCACCAGAACGTCAAGCGTCGGCGTGGCGCGCATCGGCGGGGTCGAGATGGCAGGCTCGACAATTACCGGCGTCGAAGACACGACAGCAAGTGCCGGAGCAGCGGCGGGCGCTGCTGCCATTGCCGGCGGCATCTGTACCGCGGGCGGAATGGCGGCGGCGCGCTGCAGCTGGGTCAGTGCGTGCTGGTTCTCGTTAGCACGGCGCCTTGTACGGATGGTCCGCACCACGTCGATGATCGTGCTGCGCAACAGGTTGGCGCGCGCCGGCTTCATCAGATGCGCCTGGATGTTGAGCGAGGCGAACATGCTGTCGTCGCCGGCCATGTCCATCGAAGTGAGGAAGACGACGCCGGTGCTGTCGAAGCGGTTGTCGGCCCGCAGAAGCTTGGCGAAATCGAGGCCGTTCATTTCCGGCATATGATAGTCGAGCACGATCGCATCCACGGCGACGCCGATCCGCGCGCATTCACGCATGATGGCAAGCCCCTCCTCGCCGCTTTCGGACGCGACGGTGTCGAAGCCCCACATCGAAAGCTGTTCGGAGAGAATGCGGCGGTTGACCGCGTTGTCGTCGACCACGAGGATGCGCGCGCCGCTCGTATTGACCGGCAGCTGGGTCTGGACGTTGCGGGCGCTGACGATGTCGAACGGCAGATGCACGGTGAACACCGAGCCGCGGCCAAGTTCGCTGGTCACCTCGATATGGCCGCCGAAAAGCTCGGTCAGACCGGCGGTGATCGCCAGGCCGAGGCCGGTGCCCTCGTGCCGCCGGGTCGAGGACGTATCGACCTGCGAGAACTTCTCGAAGACGGATCGCAGCTTCTCGTCGGGAATGCCGAGACCGGTATCCTCGATGCGGATGCTCAGCATCATCTGGCCTTCGGCGACCGGCTTGGAGGCGAGGTCGATGAAGACATGCCCCTTCTCGGTAAACTTCACCGCATTGCCGACGAGATTGGTGATGATCTGTCGGAAGCGACCGGCATCGCCCATTACCGTTTCGCGGATCGATGCATCGCCGCGCACGATGAGCTCGATATCCTTTTCCGCAGCAGACGACGAAAGCAGCGTCGCCACGTCCTCGATCGCTTCGACGGGATCGAACGGCGCCTTGCGCAGCTTCATCTGGCCGGCATCGATCTTCGAGAAATCGAGGATGTCGTTGATGATCGTCAACAGCGCGTTGCCCGACTTGACGATGATGTCGATGAAGGTCTTCTGGCGAGTGTCGAGATTGGACTTGGCAAGCAGTTCCGCCATGCCGAGAACGCCGTTCATCGGGGTGCGGATTTCGTGGCTCATATTGGCCAGGAATTCGGATTTCGCCCGGTCTGCCGCCTCGGCGCGCTGCAGGAGGCGCGTCAGCTCCTCCTCGCGGTCCTTCATGTCGGTCACGTCGGTGAAGACCGCGAGCCAATGGTCGCTGCCGGTCTGGTTCGCCTCGACCTGAATCCATTTGGTGCCATGCACGCGGAAGGATGCATGCACCGGCCGGCCGATCGCGACATTCTCTTCCCAGGTACGCAGCGTCACGCCGGCTTCTTCCGGCGTGCCGAGATCGCCGCGCTCGACGCAGAAACGGAAGATATCCCGCCACAACCCGCCCGGCATCACCATCTCGGCCGGCATGTCGAGCATTGCCGACAAGGCGTCGTTGGAGAAGATGATCTCGCCGTCATGCAGGATGAGCAGGCCTTGCGACATGGCGCTGGTGGCATCGCGCATCAGCGCGCCGTGCTGCTCCAGTGCGATCCGCGCTTCCTGGATTTCCTGCTCGCGCTTGCGCACAGCCGTGATGTCCATGTAGCTCAGAAGGATCTTGCCGCCGGAAAGCTGCGTTCCCGAAATGACGATGCTGCGGCCGTTGCGGCTTTTCACCTCGATCGGCGGACGCTCGACGCCGTCGGTCAGGGCGGCGATGCGATCCTGGTAGATCTGATCGAAGGTCTGGGTCGAACCGGCATAGATGCCATGGTCGAAATTGACCTTCAGGAAATCACGATAGGAGCGGCCCGGCAGTTCGAACTGCTCGCCGGCATCCCAGAAGCCATAGAATGCCGGGTTGGCGTATTCGAACAGAAATTCCGAATCGAGGATGGCGATGCCGACCGGAACCGAATGCAGGATGGTCTGCAGGTCCTTGCCGATCTTCTCGGCCTTGCTCTGGGCTTCCTTGATCAGCGAGACGTCCATGCGCGAGCCGACCATATGGCGCGCGCCGTCTTCGGTGGTAACGCGACGCAGGCGCGTGATGACAGGCACGACCGAACCGTCCGGGAAGGTTATTTCCTCGGACTTCTCGATCTCTTCGCCGGCCAGCACCCGCTCGTTCTCCAGACGGAACTTTTCCGCTGCATTGGGGAACATTTCGGTCTCGGTCTTGCCGAGATAGCGGTCGCGCGGGCCACCGAGCATCGCGCCATAAGCGGCATTGGCATAGCTCAGCTGGCGGTCGCTGTTGCGCACGAAGACCGGCACCGGCAGGTCTTCCAGCACGGCACGGAACAGGTTGGTCTCGGACACGTGGTTACGAAGGAGCATTTCCTGCTCCTTGAACTCCGTCACGTCGTGACGGATTGCGATCATCAGGCCGTTTTCCAGCCGCTTGTTGAGGCTGCGCAGCCAGCGCCCATCGGAAAGCTGGTCGATGCTTTCCGAATAGGGCAGTTCGAAGGGCTGCAGCCGCTCGGCAACCCAGGCCTCCCTGCCCGCTGGATTGGGGCCGAGGCTCTGCGGATAGAGCCGCTGGCGCCTGTCATAGGCAAAGCCCAGGATTTCGCGCAGCGTGATGCCCGGATGGATGTCGATCTCGATCGAGGCGAAATGGTCGATCAGCTGCGAATTGCAGTAAAGCAGCGCATTGTTCTTGTCGTATATGCCGATGCCCATTTCGAGCATGTCGAGCGCATCGTCGAGCAGAGCGTTGTTGAAGACGGAGATCGGTCCGACCGGCCGGCGCGGCGGACTATCCTGGTGAGCATTGTCCTGCTGCAGCAGCAGGCTTGTGGATGTATTGGGCTTAACGGCGACGAACGAGCCGTAGAGATAGGTATGGTCGTCTTCAGTGAGGAAACGCTCGATGCGGATTTCGTGGGTGACCACGCCGCTGCGGTCGAAACAGCGGGCAGTCTCATCGGTGCCGAAAACGATTGCCCGGCATTCCTTTTCCTTGCGGTCGGCATCCTCGTCGAGACCGCCCAAAGCGACGCTCGTCCGGCCGAGAAGCGCAGCCGGCGGCAACCCGAAAAGGCGCGCATAGGCGGCATTGACCGCCACATAGGCCAAGGCGCTGTCCTTAATGAAGGCGGGCTCCGGCAGATCCTCGATCCGCTCGCAGGCCGTTTTCAGCAATTCGCTTTTCGTTTCCACCGTCCCCCGCTCCGTCAGCCGTCAAGCGGCCGATTCGATTGGTTGGTCCTCCAAGCAAAGGATAGAATCACGAAGACGGTTAACAACGTCTTGTTGCCGAGGGGCGAGCATTTACAATCCTGGCGTAATTACATGTGTTCGGATGCGCTGATTTTCGGAAAGCTAAAACTTGTTCTACAGGGGCGAAACCGATAACCGATCATTTTCAAGCACTTCCGGAAAAGGCCTGGTTATTGCCGCCATTTCGACACAGTATCGGAGGTTCAGCGGAAAAATTTGATGAAATACAACTTTTCATCGAAACTAGCTGAACAGGCGTTCAGACTATCGCACGAAGACTTCCTTTAAACCGCCGCGTTTGAGGGCGACCATTTTCCTACCCTTCAAACTAAAGGGAAAGGAACAAGACAATGCTCGTGATGAAGAAAACCATTACCGCAAGCCTCGCCGCCCTCACCGTTGCAGGCGCCCTGGCCGCAGCCGCTCCGGCAGCCGAAGCCCGCGATCATCACCGCAACCTTTGGCCCGGCGTTGCCGCCGGCGTGGCTGGCGGCCTGATCGGCGGAGCGATCATCGCCGGGTCTCAGGCCCCGGTCTATGCCGAACCGCAGTATGAATATGCGCCGCCGCCGCCGCCGCCGGTCTATTACCGTGCCCAGTACGCGCCGCGCTGCCATTACGAATGGGTCGAGAACCAGTGGGGCGAACAGTACCGCGCCAAGGTCTGCGCCCGTTACTGATCTCGACATGAACTGATCCAGAAAGCCCGCGCAATTTAACGCGCGGGCTTTTTGATTCCATGGGCTTCCGAAGGCAGGTTCATTTCGCAGTTGCGAAACATTCTCTTGACTTTTGCCCGGAAAAATACCAAATGCCCTTCATGCTTTCACCTTCCGGCCGCCGCGTGAGCTGGCCCGCATCCTGAACAAGCTATTTCGGGAAACAATCGCGAAGAAGGAACAAGGCGCACAGATAGATCGCTCCGACAATCGGGGTTCAAGCGCTGGGAAGCAATTTCCAACTTACAAGTTCCCACTTCACGCGGGGTTCTTGACGCCAAAGAGCAGATCGGACGGCTATGGACAGCCTGCCCGGCGAAACGCTTTTGGCGCCCCGAAAGGTATTCGACTTGACGAATTTTGAATCGCTTGGCGTGTCCAAGCAGATTGTCGCGACGCTGACCCAGCTTGGCATCGAGACGCCGACGCCGATCCAGGCACAGGCGATCCCGCTGCTGCTCGAAGGCCGCGACCTGATCGGTCTCGCACAGACCGGCACCGGCAAGACCGCTGCATTCGGCCTGCCGCTGATCGAGCGGCTGCTGGCCGAAAACATCCGCCCCGACAACCGCACCACCCGTTCGCTGATCCTCGCTCCCACCCGCGAGCTGGTCAACCAGATCGCCGCGAGCCTCAAGACCTTCATCAAGGGTCGCCCGCTGAAGATCAACCTCGTCGTCGGCGGCGTCTCCATCAACAAGCAGCAGCTGCAGCTCGAAAAGGGCACCGACATCCTTGTCGCCACCCCGGGCCGCCTGCTCGATCTCGTCAGCCGTCGCGCCATCGGCCTGACGACGGTACGCTTCCTCGTGCTCGACGAAGCCGACCAGATGCTCGATCTCGGCTTCGTGCATGACTTGCGCAAGATTGCCAAGATGGTGCCGAAGCGCCGCCAGACCATGCTATTTTCGGCCACCATGCCGAAGACGATCGCCGAGCTTGCCGGCGAATATCTGGTCGATCCGGTTAAGGTCGAAGTCACGCCTCCGGGCAAGGCTGCCGACAAGGTTGAGCAGTATGTGCATTTCATTGGCGGCAAGAACGACAAGACCTCGCTTCTGAAGGAAACCCTGCGCGCCAACCCCGAGGGTCGCGCCATCGTCTTCCTGCGTACCAAGCATGGCGCCGAAAAGCTCGCCAAGCATCTCGAGCAGGTCGAGTTCAAGGTTGCCTCCATTCACGGCAACAAGAGCCAGGGCCAGCGCGAGCGGGCACTCAAGGCCTTCCGCGATAACGATATCAACGTACTGGTCGCGACCGACGTCGCTGCCCGCGGCATCGATATCCCGGCCGTCAGCCACGTCTACAACTACGATCTGCCGGAAGTGCCGGACGCCTATGTCCACCGCATCGGCCGTACCGCCCGCGCTGGCCGTGACGGCATCGCGATCGCCTTCTGCGGCCCGGATGAAACCGGCCTGCTGCGCGATATCGAAAAGCTGATGGGCATCGAGATCGCCACCGCTTCCGGCGAACGCCCGGAATCGATGAACCGCCCCTCGCGTGGCGGCAACAACAACCGCGGCGGCAACAAGGCCAATAGCGGTAACCGCGGCAACGGTCAGGGCCGTGGCCAGGGCGGACCGCGTGCGGAAGGCGAAGGCCGTCCGCAGCGTCGCGAACGCCCGGCCCGCAAGCCGTTCTTCGCAGCCGAAGGTTCTGAAGGCGCAGCCTCCGAAGCCCGTGGCGAGCGTCGCCCGACTGGACGTCCACAAGGCGACCGCCCGCAACGTGACAATCGCCGCAACGAAGACTTCCGTGGCCAGCGCCGCGGCAAAGATTCTCCGCGCAGCGAAGGCGGCAATGATCAAGCCGCCAATTCGGACTTCCGTCCGAAGAAGCAGTTCGGCGCTCCGAATGGCGCTAACAACGGCGAAAGCCGTCCGAACCGCAATGGTGGAAACCGTCACGCTCCGGCAGGCGCTCAGGCCAAGGCTGCGCATGGCGCTCACGAAGCCGGCGCGCCGCGCAAGCCGAACCCGAATGGCGGCGCTGGCCGTCCGGCCCAGAGCCAGGGTGAAGCCCGTCAGGGCGACAACCGCGGTCCGGTCCGCTTCGGCAACGACAACCGTACCGAAAACCGCGGCGGCGGCATGCAGGGCCGCAAGCGCAGCCGCGCATAAAGCCTTCCGACATCATTTACGCTTCTCAAGCCCCCGCGACGAACAGGTCGCGGGGGCTTTGTTTTTGCGCCAGCCGATCTACATCCTCAGTCAAATGGTCCGACCACGGGGATGCACTTGATCCGATACAGCCTGACGGAAGCCGACATCATCGCCGGCAACGATATGTGGCGGCGCCACCAGTTGAAGCCGCACAAGCTGATCATTTTCATGCTTGTCGCCTGGGCCATTGCCGGCATCTATTTCCATGCCCTGTTTGAACAGCCGGCATGGCTCGCCGCAATCTCGGGTCTTGCCGTCATCCTCGCCATCGTGCTGGCGCTGATGTGGATGACGAAACGCCTCTCCCGCGGCAAGACGCTTCAATACTTCCGGGAAGCAGCCAATTCCCGCCAGGAAATCTCGGCGGACTGGGATGAAACCCATATCTGGCTGAAGCAGGAAGACGGATACGTGAAAATGCCGTGGTCCGACATCAAGGCGTGGACGGAGGACGAAACCGTGCTGACGCTTCTGCGTAACAGCCCGATCTTCTACGCCATTCCCAAACGCGCCCTCGATGCGCAGGCTTTGAACAACCTGCGCATCTGCCTGACGAAAGCCGGCGTGCCGGCCGCGAGATACCATCCATTCTGATGGCGTTGACCGTCGTCCCTACTTCACAGCCGCATTGCCGCCATCGGCGTAAAGCGCCGAACCGGCGACAAAGCTTGCCATCGGGCTGGCGAGAAATAGTGCCGCCCGGGCGATTTCCTCCGGATCGGCGATGCGCTTCAGCGCATGCAGACCGGCCGCCCATTCCTTCTGCGCCGCATCGCCCGCCGCCGGCGTATCGGTGCCGCCCGGCAGGAGCGCATTCGCACGGATGCCTTGGGCGCCGTAATCGGCGGTGATGCCCTTCACCAGCCCCATCAGCCCTGCCTTCGACGCCGCATAGGCTCCCATGCCGGGAATGCCGACACTGGTTCCGACAAAGGTGGAGGTGAAAATGATCGACCCGCCGCCACGCTCCAGCATGACCGGAATCTGAGCGGCCGCACCGAGAAAGGCGCTGGTGAGATTGGTGTCGATGGTCCGCTGCCATTCGGAGAGCGCGACATCGGCCAGCGGCTTGTAGGGACCGACGGCACCCGCATTGTTGAAGGCCACATCCAGGCCTCCGAACCGGCTCACGGCCGCGTCGACCATCCGGCGATGTGTCTCCTCTTCCGAAACATCCCCTGCCACCGCGACTGCCTTGCCGCCCTTGGCCTCGATTTCCACGGCAAGCATTTGCAGCGCTTCCTCGCCGCGAGCATTGAGGACGACGGCGGCCCCTTCCTCCGCAAACAGCAGGGCGGTGGCGCGACCGATGCCGCTGGATGCACCAGTGATGATGGCGACTTTGTCTTTCAGCATGGGGTATCTCCTTTGAGAGTTGCCCATGCTGGTTAAGTCCCCGCCGCGCGGGCCGACACCCGTTTCGTGACCCGAAACTTGCCAACTCATCCAAGCTCGCGGAGCGCTTCAAGAACTTGGCCGCAACCTTTCAGACCATGCATGACCGGGGTGAAGCCGGTCGAGGCTATCCTGCAGCCAGGCGCGTTCCGGCGCCGTCAGCTTTTCCATCGCATTGTCGAAATCGACTTCGTCCTTCGGCCGCTGATATTTCGCCTTGAACAGCAGGATCGCTGCAGGCTTGAGATAGGGAATGCCGTCGGCGGTCTTCGCCACCATCTCGGCGCGCGGCGCTGTTATGCGCGGGTCGCGTTTATAGACCCAGATATCCGGCTCTCCCGGCTCGATCATCATATCGACGCGCCAGCAACGCGCAGCAATGTCCTCGCACCAGATCTGGAAAATGCCCTCCGGCGGCATCTCATCCGCCGGCAGATAAGTCACGATACCACTGCCGACCGTATGAAAGCGCATGCCTGTCAGGCGTTCACGAAAGATCGGCACATCGCGACGGAGAACCGTGAATTCGAGATCTTCGTGCTCGCGCAGCTGGCGTCCATGCCAGAGATCGAGCGCCCAGCCGCCAACGACGCACCACGGCTTGCCGATTCCCTCCAACCGTTCCGCCAGCTCCTGCGGGTGCCATGCGGACCACGCATCGTGATCCGGCGATG
The DNA here is from genome assembly GCF_019430945.1 of Neorhizobium populisoli. Classification (GTDB taxonomy): domain Bacteria; phylum Pseudomonadota; class Alphaproteobacteria; order Rhizobiales; family Rhizobiaceae; genus Neorhizobium; species Neorhizobium populisoli. Next base: position 595,411 of record NZ_JAHYCB010000005.1, read on the forward strand.
GGTAAGATTGCATTCCTGCCCCCGCCTCAGCCAGCCGTTTCCGCCTTGCCCTTCCGGTTGACCATATACACCCCCGCCACGACGATCACCGTACCGATGATCATCGGCCAGGTCAGCGGTTCGCCGAACAAGATCGCCGCCTCGATCGCCACGACCGGCGGCATCAGGTAGATCAGCGAAGCGGCACGCGACACCTGTCCGCGGCGGATGAGATAAAGCAGCAGCCCGACAGCGCCCATGGAAAGGCCGAACACCGACCAGCCCATCGCCAGCACCGCCTCATGTGTCCAGTCGAAGCGCAGGTTTTCAAGCATCAGCGCCAGCGGAATGGTGACGATCAGCGCGCCGACGAATTGCAGCGTCGCGATCGACAACAGGTCGCCTTCCTGCAGATGACGCTTCTGGTGGAGTGTGCCGTAGGTGACCGACGACATCGCGATCAGATTGATGATGACTGGGAAACCGAGACCGCCAAGCCCGCGCTCAAACACATCGAGAAGCTGCGGCGAAATCGCGATCAGGATGCCGGCAAAACCAAGGGCGAGTCCAACCTTCTGCAAAGGCTTCAACCGCTCTCCGAGGAACAGCGGCGCAACCATCGCCGTTAGTAGCGGCTGCAGGCCGGCGATGATGCCGGAAAGTCCCGCCGGCACGCCCTGCCCGATCGCATACCAGACGCCGGCCAGATAAAACCCATGCAGGAAGATGCCCGAGAGGATCGCATGGCCGAGCTGGGCGCGGCTTTTCGGCCATTTTGCCCTGACGATGAGACAGACTGTCAGGACGGCGCAGGCCGCCAGCGCATGACGCGCGACCAGAAAGGTCAGCGGATCGGCATGTTTCGCCGCATATTTCGCAACGATCCAGCCGGTGGACCAGAGAAAAACGAAAAGGGCCGGAGCCAGGCGATCAAGCATGATGGAATTTCCGGCCGCGAGGCTCTTTGGCAGACGCACCTCAATATTCGCTGCCCACCCGGCGGTCAAAGCAGAAAAACTGAACGTTGCATTGAACCCTGCTCGACGAGCCTTGAATAGGACTTGGGCAACTGATGTTTTTCGAGGCAACGGCCTTCATCACACCCTCCTAAAGTAGGGAGCTTGCCTGCGCACGAAATCGGCACATTTATCTCTGTGGGAGGCTGCAGAATTGCGATTTTCACACAATTGGAAATCTCTGAGCGGAACTGTGCATGGTTCTTGCATTGCAATCTGCGTTGTATTCAAATGAATCAAAAACCGGGGAACAAGCCTTTGGCATTTGATGAAATGTTAGCCGCGGAAAACCTTCCGCGAGAGCCTTATAAGACATACCATGAGTGGTACACCAGCCAGGATGCCGCCCACCTCATTCGCAAGACCCAGGATGCGGAAAACATCTTCCGGAAAACCGGCATCACCTTCGCCGTCTATGGCCATGCGGACAGTTCCGAAAAGCTCATCCCCTTCGATATCATCCCCCGCATCATCTCCGCCCGCGAATGGCGAAAACTCGCCCAGGGCATCGAACAGCGCGTTCTGGCGTTGAACGCCTTTCTCGACGACATCTACCACAAGCAGGAGATCATCAAGGCCGGCCGCATTCCGCGCGCTTTGATCGAGAAGAACGTCACATTCCTGCCGGAGATGATCGGCTTCAAGCCGCCGGGCGGCGTCTACACGCACATCGTCGGCACCGATATCGTCCGCACCGGCGAGGACCAGTTCTTCGTTCTCGAGGATAACGCCCGCACGCCGTCCGGTGTCAGCTACATGCTGGAAAACCGGGAAACCATGATGCAGATGTTCCCGGAACTCTTCACGCTGAACAAGGTGCAGCGCGTCGAGGATTATCCGCGCCTGCTGCGCCAGTCGCTCGCCACCTGCGCACCGCCCGGCTGCAAGGGCCGTCCGCGCGTTGCGGTGCTCACGCCCGGCATTTACAATTCCGCCTATTACGAACACTCGTTCCTGGCCGACCAGATGGGCGTCGAACTGGTCGAAGGCTCCGACCTGCGTGTCATCGACGGTCGCGTGAAGATGCGAACGACCAAGGGCTACGAGGCAATCGACGTCCTTTACCGCCGCGTCGACGACGACTTTCTTGACCCGATGACCTTCCGGGCCGATTCCGCCCTCGGCATTCCCGGCATCATGGATGTCTATCGCGCCGGCAACATCACCATCGCCAACGCTCCCGGCACCGGCATCTGCGACGACAAGGCGATCTATTCCTACATGCCTGAGATCGTCGAGTTCTATACCGGCCGCAAGGCCATTCTCGAAAACGTGCCGACCTGGCGCTGTTCGGAGCCCGATAGCCTCAAATACGTGCTGGAGCACATCGAGGAACTGGTCATCAAGGAGGTCCACGGTTCCGGCGGTTACGGCATGCTGGTCGGCCCGACGGCGACCAAGAAGGAACGCGCCGACTTCGCCGAGAAGCTCGCCTCCAAGCCGGACAACTACATCGCCCAGCCGACGCTGGCGCTGTCCACCGTGCCGATCTTCGTCAACAAGGGCATCGCGCCGCGGCATGTGGACCTGCGCCCTTACGTGCTGGTGTCCGACAAGGTGAAGATCATCCCCGGCGGCCTGACCCGCGTGGCGCTGAAGCAGGGCTCGCTGGTGGTCAATTCCAGCCAGGGCGGCGGCACCAAGGACACCTGGGTTCTGGAAGATTGAGGCGACAGTAATGCTTGGAAGAACTGCAAACGGCCTCTACTGGATGTTCCGTTATATCGAGCGGGCCGAAAATATCGCCCGCCTCGTCGATGCCGGCCTGCGCGTCTCGCTGACCCGCGCCGGCTCCTCCGACCAGGACTGGCATGGCGTGCTGGAAAGTGCGGGCGTGCGCGAGGCCTATTCGGAAGTGCATCCCGAACTGACCTCGGCCGACGCAATCGATTACCTTCTGCGCGATACGTCGAACCCGTCGAGTGTCTTGTCCTGCATCGACTCGGGCCGCAACAATGCCCGCATGGTGCGCACCGCCTTGACCCGCGAGACCTGGGAAGCGACCAACGAAGCCTGGATCGACCTGAAAGCCCGGCTGGCGCGCAAGCTGAAGCCCGCCGACATGCCGGAACTGATCGACGTCATCAAGCACCGCTGCGGCCTCATCCGCGGTGCCTTCCATGGTTCGATGCTGAGGAACGACCTATACAACTTCTCGCGCATCGGCACCTTCATCGAGCGGGCGGACAATACGAGCCGCATCCTCGACGTAAAATATTACGTGCTCCTGCCGGCCGTCAGCCAGGTCGGCTCGACGCTCGACAACATGCAATGGGAATCGATCCTGCGCTCCGTCTCGGCGCACCGGTCCTATGGATGGGTCTATGACGGCGACTACCAGTCGGCCAATATCGCCGATTTCCTGATCCTCAAGGTGCAGATGCCGCGCTCGCTCGCCTATTGTTACGAGAAGATCGTCAGCAATCTCGATTATCTCGCCGAAACCTATGGCGAACGACTGCAGGCGCATGAGACGGCCGCGGCGATCCGAACGATGCTTAAGCGCGGCTCGATCGCCGACGTCATGGATCACGGCCTGCACGAATTCCTGGAGGATTTCGTCAGCCGCAACAACCAGCTCAGCGCCGAGATCACCACCGGCTACCGCTTCTATCAGTAGGATTTGGCCCAAAGGACCTGCTCATGCGGCTCAATATTGCCCATACGACCGAATATACCTACGACGAACCGGTGCCTTATTCGCTGCAGCGGCTGCGGTTGAACCCGTTGACCGGCCCGGCGCAAAAGGTCCTGAACTGGGCCATCACCGTCGATGGCGCCAAGGTCGAGGCCGGTTACGCAGATCAGTACGGCAACCGCACCGAACTCGTCTCGGTGGAAGGCACCGACCACACGATCCGCATCATCGCGTCCGGCGAAGTGGAAACCCAGGACCGCGCCGGCGTCTTCGGCACCCATCAGGGCTTCTGCCCGCTCTGGCTTTTCCTGCGCGAAACGCCCCGCACCAAGCCCGGCAAGCTTGTGAAAGAACTGGCGAGGGGCGTGACGGGCGATAGCGAACTGGCCCAGATGCATGCGCTGATGGAGGCGATCCACGAAGCAGTCGCCTATACGCCCGGCTCGACCAACACGGAAACCACCGCCGAAGAAGCGCTCGAAGCAAAGACCGGCGTCTGCCAGGACCACGCCCATATCTTCATCTCGGCCGCCCGGCTGATCGGCATGCCGGCTCGCTACATCTCCGGTTACCTCCTGATGGAAGGCCAGACGGACCAGGTCGCCACCCATGCATGGGCGGAAGTCCATCTCCCGGGCCTTGGCTGGGTTGGCTTCGACGCCGCCAACAAGCTCTGCCCCAATGATAGCTACGTGCGGATCGCCTCCGGCCTCTGCTATCGCGACTGCGCCCCTGTCTCCGGCCTGCGCATCGGCCCGAGCGGCGGAAGTTTTGGTGAAAACCTCAAGGTATCGCTGACGGTATCGGCAGGGCAGACGCAGAGCCAGAACGGACAAAGCCAGAGCCAATCTTAAATCGCAAGCCCGGCTCCATCTTCGGATGTTTGAATTCCGCCTCTGAATCGAGGTGGAGCATGCTGTTCGGACAATCGGTCTTCCAGTCGGTGTTGACGCGACTGAAAGAAGAGCGAGTTGAAGACGAGGAAGAAGAGACCGGCGCGAGTTTCCGCATCAAGGGGCTCGGGCTGGGTTTTGTCGCGCCGACGGATGACAAGCCGAATGCGGCGACCGCCACCGAAGCCTATTTCGCCTTCCTGCCGGACCTTGCCGAAATCGTTCCGGCTGCACTGGTCGAGCCAGACGAACCGCCGCTTCCTCCGCCGATCCCTTTGCATCTCACTCGCCTGACGCTGGAAGAGATCGCCGCAGAACTGGCGATCGGCCCCAAGGACACGGAAGAGACGCTCGGCGAAAAGCGCCGCCACTTCGCCAAAGCGAACCACCCGGACGGCGTGGCGCCTGAATTCCGCGAGAATGCCAATATCCGCATGAAGACCGCCAATCTGCTGATCGACACGGCGATCAAGGACCTGTTCTGGCGGTAGTTTTCTGGCGCGATCCTGGACGCAAATCCGCTTCACACTGGTGCTGAAATTGCGTCCGGTTATTCCTGCGGCTCGTCCGCAGGCCTTTCGACCGGTGGCTTGCGCTTTTCGATGAACAGTTTGTAGGTGGCGTAGATCCCGACGCCGCCGACGATGACAGCCCACATGACCTCACCGGCATAAAGCTCGAAACAGACCCAGGCAAGGCAGACAATCGGAATGAGCAGACGGCGCCACAGGGCATCGTAGAACGGGTGGTTCGGGTCGATCATCGGCTCATTCTCACTGTTTCATTCTCGTGGTTTCATTCTCACGGCGTCATTCGCCTGCGGCCTGCATGTGATGTGGTCTCGACAGAATGATATCCTGGTCCACGATCGAAAATGCAAGATTAAGATGCCCTTCGAACACCAGGGAGGGTTCGTCCGCCACGACGGCCAGCATCGGCATGCCGCCGAGCCGCACAACTTGAGTCTGCGCCAGCCCCTCTTCGATACCCGCCTGCAGAAGGTCCTGATGACGCGTGCCCGGCCCGGTGATGAAGACCGGCATGTGCCCGTGCAAGCTCAGAAGCCGCGACAGGCCGCTGCCGAGCGCGACACCCGCCTGGCGGAAGGCGAGCTGCGCCATCCGGTTGCCCTGCCGGGCGCGCGTGGCGATCTTGTCGATTTCCGCCAGCGGCACGAACTTGGCCGGAATCGTATCCATCGGCACCTCGAACGCGGTGCGCAGGATCGCATAAAAGCCCGCATAGGCCTCGATACAGCCCTTCGCGCCGCACCGACAAAGACCGCCATTCGGCATATGCAGCATATGCCCGAAATTCGGCGCCGAGATTTCCGGCGGTCCGGCCGGGTTGGCGCGGGCAATGCCGAGGCCGATACTGTGCCCCAGCGACAGCGCGGCAAGCGTCGTCTCGCTGCGGCCCGGCTTTTTAGCTTCCCGCTCCAGAAGCGCGCCGGCCACCAGCAGTGTCTCGTTGTTGAGAATGACCTTGGGTGACCAGCCATCTCCCAATGCATGGGTGAAATCCACTGGCTGCGAACCGAAGACGGGAGACCAGACGAGTACCGGCTCGGTCGCATGCGCCAGCCCCTTGCTGCTGACGGAAACCAGCAGCACGCTGCCGGGATCGATCCGTGAACGGCCGACCACCCGCTCCAGCGCCGCCGAAATCGCCGTGATGAAAGCAGCCGTACCGCCCTCGCCGCGCGGCTCGGTGAAACGATCGAGCAGCGTCCCGGCATAGTCCACCAGCGAATATTGAATCGAGTCCGAGGAAATGATGACGGTGATCAGATAGCCGCAATTGCGCCGCTGGCTGAACAGCACGCGCGGACGCCCGCGCCCGGTCGTCGCCTGCTGCTCGCTCTTTTCGATGATCCGCGCACGCTCGAGATCGGCGGTGATGGCCGAGACGGTTGCGGAAGCAAGCCCCGTCGCGTCCGATATTTCAGTATGCGCAAGCCGGCCGTGGCGACGCAATGCAGACAGCACCAGCGCGCTGTTCTGCTGCCGGACCAGTTCCGTGCTCGATTTCGCCAACATTGATTAAGCCGCCTCTCCTCACCTACTGTCGATAAGGCACCGCTCTCTCCTCCACAAGTGCCGATTGACAGGCTTTCAAAACTCTGACATCTAATTTCTCGACTGTCGAGAAAAAGCTTTTTGCGTTCTCGGGCAGGCTATCTGGCGGAGGGGGAGCACGGAGGCTTTAGGCCCGTCCGCCGTCACTCGGGAGGACATTATGAAGTCATTCGTTAAGCTGATGGCCGGCGCGGCCATCCTCGTTTCTATGCATTCTGCAGCCATGGCTGCCAATCTCGTGGTCGGCGTTTCCTGGTCGAACTTCCAGGAAGAGCGTTGGAAGACCGACGAAGCCGCCATCAAGAAGGCACTCGATGCCGCCGGCGCCAAGTATATTTCTGCTGACGCCCAGTCGTCCGCCGCAAAGCAGCTCACCGACGTCGAGTCGCTGATCTCGCAGGGCGCCAATGCGCTGATCATTCTCGCCCAGGATTCCAGCGCCATCGGCCCGGCCGTCGAAAAGGCTGCCGCTGAAGGCATTCCGGTCGTCGGTTACGACCGCCTGATCGAAAATCCGGCTGCCTTCTACATCACCTTCGACAACAAGGAAGTCGGCCGCCTGCAGGCACAGGGCGTCTTCAAGGTAAAGCCGGAAGGCAATTACGTCTTCATCAAGGGCTCTTCGTCCGATCCGAACGCAGACTTCCTGTTCTCGGGCCAGATGGAAGTCCTCAAAGCTGCCATCGACGCCGGCAAGGTCAAGAATGTCGGCGAAGCCTATACGGACGGCTGGAAGCCTGAAAATGCCCAGAAGAACATGGAACAGATTCTGACCAAGAACAACAACAAGGTCGATGCTGTCGTGGCTTCCAATGACGGCACCGCCGGCGGCGCCATCGCTGCCCTCGATGCCCAGGGCCTCGCCGGTTCCGTTCCGGTCTCCGGCCAGGATGCCGACAAGGCAGCGCTGAACCGCGTCGCACTCGGCACCCAGACCGTTTCCGTCTGGAAGGATAGCCGCGAACTCGGCAAGAACGCCGCTGAAATCGCGCTGTTCCTCGCCGGCGGCAAGAAGCTGACCGAGGTCAAGGGCGTCCAGGTGTTCGAAGGCGGCCCGAAGAAGGCCAAGATGCAGTCGGTCTTCCTGAAGCCGCAGGCCATCACCAAGGACAACCTGAACCTCGTCATCGAGGCAGGCTGGATCAGCAAGGCTGAAGCCTGCCAGGGCGTCAAGGCCGGCGCGGTCGCTGCCTGCAAGTAACGCCTGACACGTCAGGTTAAAACATCCCGACGCCGCAGCATCTCTGCCGCGGCGTCGGTTTTCGGCGTAAGATGGTGATGCCGCATGCGCGGGTTCATGGAATGAACCGGTCGGACGGCAGGCATCATCGGAGGCGCGATCGGGACATACCGCCCGGCATCGCAAACCTCGATAAAAGGTGGGGAACGGCAGACTATGGCCGACACGGTACAGTCCACAAACAATTCAACGACATCGGCGGCAAAGGCAGAGGGCAATATCATCGCCCGTTTCTTCCGCGCCACCGAGATCGATACCCGCATGCTCGGCATGATCGGCGCGCTGCTGATCATCTGGGTCGGCTTTCACATCATGACGGGCGGCCTCTTCCTGACCCCGCGAAACCTCTGGAACCTCTCGGTCCAGACGGCGTCGGTGGCGGTCATGGCGACCGGCATGGTTCTGGTCATCGTCACCCGCAACATCGATCTTTCGGTCGGCTCGATCCTGGGCTTTACCGGCATGGTCATGGGTGTCATGCAGGCCCGCTTCCTGCCAGAGATCTTCGGCTTCAATCATCCGGCCATCTGGGTGATCGCCCTGATTTGCGGCCTCATCGTCGGTGGCCTGATCGGTGCATTGCATGGGTCGATCATCGCCTTTCTCGGTGTGCCTTCCTTCATCGTCACGCTCGGCGGCCTGTTGATCTGGCGCGGCGCCACCTGGTTCGTCACCAGCGGCCAGACGGTTGCACCGATGGACGCCAACTTTCGCCTGATGGGTGGCGGCACGGAAGGTTCGATCGGCGCCACCTGGAGCTGGGTGGTCGGCATCATCGCCTGTCTGGCCATCATTGCGGCGATCGTCAACGCACGGCGCCAGCGCAAGCGCTTCGCCTTCCCGCGTCGGCCCATCTGGGCGGAATATGTGCTGGTGGCGCTCGGCTGCGTCATCGTGCTCGGCGCAGTCTCGATCGCCAATGATTACTACTGGCCGATCAACATCGCCCGGCGTTATGCCGAAGCCAACAATATCGCCTGGCCCGAAGGCGGCCTGCTGATCTCGCAGGGCATCGCCATTCCGGTCCTGATGGCGATCGCGGTCGGTATCGTCATGACCTTCATCGCCACCCGCCTGCGCTTCGGCCGGTATGTCTTCGCGATCGGCGGCAACCCGGAAGCAGCCGAGCTCGCCGGCATCAAGACCCGCTGGGTGACCGTCAAGATCTTCGCACTGATGGGCATTCTCTGCGCCATCGCCGCGGCGATCTCCACAGCTCGCCTCAATGCCGCAACCAACGCGCAAGGCGAGCTCGACGAGCTCTACACGATCGCGGCCGCGGTCATCGGCGGCACATCGCTCGCCGGCGGCATGGGCTCGATCGCCGGCGCCATGCTCGGTGCGCTCGTCATGCAGTCCCTTCAGTCCGGCATGGTGCTGCTCGGCATCGATACGCCCTTCCAGCGTATCGTCGTCGGCATCGTGCTCGTCATGGCCGTCTGGCTGGATACCGTCTACCGCGCCAGGTCCAAATAACCGGCCCCAATAGCTGGCAAAGTTAATAGGAGTTTTCATCGTGACGGACCAAACCACTCCGCTCGTGGAACTGAAGAACATCTCCATCTCCTTCGGCGGCATCCATGCGGTCGAGAACGCGTCGGTCGATCTCTTTCCGGGTGAAGTCGTGGCCCTGCTCGGCCATAACGGCGCCGGCAAGTCGACGCTGATCAAGATCCTGTCCGGCGCCTACAAGCGCGACGGCGGCGACATCATGATCAATGGCGAGGCAGCCGACATCCGCAACCCGCGCGACGCCAAGAAATACGGCATCGAGACGATCTACCAGACGCTCGCCGTCGCCGATAACGTCGATGCCGCCGCCAATCTCTATCTCGGCCGCGAGCTGCAGACCAAGTGGGGCACGCTGGACGACGTCGCCATGGAGGCGAATACCCGTGAGGTGATGGGGCGCCTGAACCCCAACTTCAAGCGTTTCAAGGAGCCGGTAAAGGCACTCTCAGGCGGCCAACGGCAATCAGTGGCGATCGCCCGCGCCATCCTGTTCGACGCCCGCATCCTGATCATGGATGAACCGACGGCGGCGCTCGGTCCTCAGGAGACCGCACAGGTCGGCGACCTGATCAAACAGCTGAAGCGCGAGGGCATCGGCATCTTCCTGATCAGCCACGACATTCACGACGTCTTCGACCTCGCCGACCGTGTCTTCGTGATGAAGAACGGCAAGGTAGTCGGCCATGCCCGCACCGAGGATGTCACCAAGGACGAAGTGCTCGGCATGATCATCCTCGGCAAGGTTCCGCCCGGCGCTACGCCCGGTCCCGGCGCCATGAAGACGGCATGATAAGGTCTGCCTTGAAACTGTCGTAATCGCAGGGAAATTTGAGAACGCCCATCCTTCGGGATCCGCCGCCTTGCAGGGATGGGTACCAAGGCGGAACCGGAGCCTCTCCGGTTCCGCCTTACTCGTTTTCGGGGGTGGCTTCCGGCGCGGCAAGCTCGGAAAGCCTGACGAGGCGCAACGGCTCCCTTTTGGCAAAAGCGGAATCACCGGAAAGCGCCTGATGGGCGCGCCTGGCAAAATATTGTGCCCGTTCCTCATTGCCGCTTGCAGCATGACATTCCGCCAGTTCCTCATAGAGGAAAGGTGCGGGATCATTGACCTGGTCGGCAAGCGCTACCGCCATTTCGCCGATATCGATCGCCTCCTCGAACTGGCCGAGCGCCCGAAGCGTGCGGACGACCGCGTACCGCGCGATCTTCAGTGCCTGCGGCGAGCCTGCCTGTTTTCTCAGCCGCTCCTCGCGAATGAAGGAAGCAAGCGCCTGATCGAAACGGCCGGCCTCAAAATAGGTCCAGCCGAGATTGTGGTGCAGCATCGGGCGCCAGAAGGCGCTTGTGGAATTCAGGTCCATATAGGCGAGCGCCTTGCGCGTCCAATCGGCCGCCGCCGGCAGCGGAACGGCAATCGCCATCATATGGGCGGCATCGACGGCGAGATCGTGGTCACCCGCCTGTTGCGCCAGCGTCCAGGCCGCCTCGAAAAACGGTACGGCTTCGGCCGGCGAACCTGCCGAATTGAAAAGCCGCCCACGCTCCAGCGAGATCACCGCAAGAGCGACCGTCTCTTCCCCGGCAATCCCGGCCGCCTCGTCGAGCAGAACATGACCACCAGCAAAATCGCCCGAAAGCCCCAGTCCGCGCGCTTCCCGCGCCAGCCCCGTAACCCTCTCGATCACCATATCACCTCCGCATGCCTGCCACTTCCGAGTCGCAGCCCCGATATTGCGATTTTCTTAACGCCGGAGGAAAGGAAAACTATGACAAGAGCAGACCAGGTTTTGCAAAAATGCGATTGATGCCCGGAGCAGAGTACGTTAAGAACCAGCCATCGGACAGGAACCCCGAGTCACCTCGGGGTCCAAGGTTAGCACCCGTAGCTCAGCTGGATAGAGTGTTGGATTCCGATTCCAAAGGTCACAGGTTCGAATCCTGTCGGGTGCGCCATTTTCTTCGTAACAATACAATAAAATCAGACACTTAGGTTTTCAAGGTCGATTTTTACAACACATTTTGCGCACAAGGTCCGCTTGCGGCAACAACTATCGAGCGATAATTATGCCTCATGGCTATTATCCGTCGCGGCTCAACTTACCATCTGCGAAAGCGCGTACCTCTTCGATTTCGATTGATAGAAGTCCGCGAACACGTCGCCGTGTCGCTTCACACCGATTCCGAAAAGCTCGCTATTCGCAAAGCAGAGGAAATTTGGTCGCAGTTGGTAGAAGGTTGGGAAATGGCACTTCGCGGCGACACTGGCGGCGCTCAGGCGAGCCGAGTGCCTGGATGCTTTCACCTATAGCCTTGCGGCTCGCGGCCTGATTAATATCCATCTCGATAGACGAGAATCCGAACTCTCTAGTGCTGCCGCTCCAAGGTAGGCTCAAATGGTTTTCAAGTCGGCGTTTTTGGATCGCTAGGGGAAACTAAGTTTATGGCGGGCATTGATCTCCAACCGGCAGATAAGGCGGTATTTGGGCGGCTAAAATCAACCGGTCATATTACGCATTCATTGCGGCGGGTGATGACACAACAGTGGAACAGGTGTTGCGTCTGCGGCAAAGCCGTCACTCACAACCGTCCTGCGTTTGCTGGTTACGATACTAGCGGAATCCCCCTTTTGGTCGGCGCGGAGTGTGCAGATCGGTTATCCGAACTTGCTACTCCGGTTTACTGGACCGGAAAGTTAGATTTATCAGTTCCCGACCGTCAGTTCGTTTGGCGCTACATGGACTTCGGAAAATTCGTCACAATGCTTAAGCAGCGGGGGCTTTTTGTGCCTGCTGCAGATACATTCGAGGATAGATTTGAAGGCGCTATAGGTCTTGCGAATAGGCAAGTTGCCTGGGACCAATTTTACTTAGATTTTTTCAGGCAGGCGGTAACAACCCTTCCTCCGGGTGTACCTCCGCAAGTTAAATCTGAGGATGAAATAGAAGTCGAATGCAAGCGGCTACTGAACGACTTCAAGTCGGATTCTCGAAATATTCGGAAAACGCTTGTCAGTTGCTGGCATGCGAATGATGGGGAGTCAGAGGCATTGTGGCGGCTCTATTGTCCTCCATCCACACTTGGCATCGCCATCAAAACAACGGCTGAGCATCTTTGGAGTATTGGGGCTGCAAGACCGGATGTACTCGTAGGCCGTGTGCATTACGTAGATTTTGCCAAAGCGTTCGCGTCAAATGATATAGAACGCATCTTTTGCAAACGGGCCTCACTTCGCCACGAAAATGAGGTGCGCCTAGTGCTCTCAAATGATCGGAAACATCCAACTCCCGGCGCGCTTATCCCGTACGATCTTAATTTGCTAATTCAGCAGGTCGTAGTTTCGCCTTTTGCACCTAGTTGGTTTTCCGAGACAGTTTCCGACGTAATCGGCAAATATGGAATGGGCTTCAATGTTCGCAGTTCGGAACTCGCCGACGAGCCGTTTTATTAACGCAAGAATATGCACCACATTTTGTAACACATTTTGCCAACACCAAAAATATTTTATTCAGTAATATCATTTACTGAAACTTATACGCCCGTCAATTCGGCGGATGTCGGGTGCGCCATTTTCCAGCAACTCTGCATAGCCACATAAGCGTGGACTGAGAGACGCAGCGGCAGGAATTTCCGCTGGCTTTCTTCGCACAACTAGGACCTTAACCTGCTCGCGCTGGAGGCCGGCTTCGATCAGGATCATCTTCCTGAGATGCCGCCTGAAAAGTTGGTCATCTTGTCGGATGCGAAGGATCCTAGTCTACCATTTTCCGATCAGCCGATGGCAGACGTGCTCGAACCTTATTCCGTTCTGGCAGTGCCGTTTCACTGGCTCAAGCAATCAGGGCCATTTTTTCCCAGATGGATGATTTCCCCGGAAAGCCCAGCACGGATTATCAAACAGCCATTGAGGTTGCAGCTGGTGAGAATGTCGGCCCGATCGGCAATCGCCTCGGAGGATGGTTTCTACCTATTCAGCAAGATCCGGGACCTAGGTTCAGGCATGACCACTCATGCTCCGTCGTGTCCGGAAACGACGAGGTTCGTTGCTGCTTTCATGGGGCGGCGAATATTTCTCCCGCACGCGCCTGATGCATTCCGGCCTCAGCCGCGACGGAGCAGTGTATCTAATGATGCATCGAGAGGACATGCTCGCAGGTCATTTCAGCGAAGCAAAGGCTGTCCATCAATATACGTAGGAGAAGGCATGACCGCCTACCACGCCCGGTCGGCTCTCCAAAAAACCGGTAGCAGGCCAGTCATCACACCTGCTAACACAGCTTCAGTCGCAGGAGAACTTTGCCCGGCGCTCGTTAATCAATAATACTCGCCAAATATTTCCCGTAGGTGCTTTTACCAAGCTTATGACTCAATACAGCAAGCTGCTCCGCATCAATAAATCCCTGCCTGTATGCGATTTCTTCAGGGCAACCTATCTTGATGCCTTGCCGCTTCTGCAAGGCGCCGACAAACTCGCCTGCCTCCAAAAGACTTTCAGGCGTTCCCGTATCAAGCCACGCATAACCACGTCCCATAAGCTCGACGCTGAGCTTCCCCCGTTCGAGATAAGCCTTGTTGACGTCCGTAATTTCCAGTTCGCCACGCTGGGACGGCTTTAAGCTGGCGGCTATGTCGATAACGTCGTTGTCATAAAAATACAGCCCCGTAACCGCCCAGTTGGACCGCGCCTTCTCCGGCTTTTCCTCCAGCGAGACCACTTTCATCGCCTTATCGAATTCGACGACTCCATAACGCTCCGGGTCCGGAACATGATAGGCAAAAACGGTGGCTCCATTCGGCTCTACCACGGCACTTTTGAAAAGATCAGTGATCCCGTGACCATAGAAGATATTGTCGCCAAGTATCAGGCAGGAATTTTCCTTGCCAACAAAGTCCGCGCCAATAATGTATGCTTGCGCAAGACCGTCGGGGGACGGCTGAACGGCATAAGACAGTGAAATCCCCCAAGCGGATCCATCGCCCAGTAGATATTCGAAATTTGGCAAATCGTGTGGAGTCGAGATAATCAGGATGTCTCGTATGCCTGCCAGCATCAACGTAGACAACGGATAGTAGATCATCGGCTTATCATAAACAGGGATTAGCTGCTTCGACATGACATTGGTCATAGGATAGAGGCGCGTACCGCTGCCGCCAGCAAGAATGATACCCTTCATATGATCTTCTCTACTTTCCTACAGAACTTATTGTGTGACTAATGATGCGACAATCGCCTCTGTCGATGCTCTCCAGCACGGCAAAATCACCTCATGCGCGCTCGATAGCTTGGTGCAATTGAGGCGAGAATTCTTTGGGCGTTTTGCCGGCGTGGGATAATCCTTGGTGGTTATGCGATTAACACCCGCCGAGGGTCCATTATGATGTCCCGAATGGCGGAAAATCTCACTCGCGAAATCTGCCCAACTTGCCTCCCCCGCCGCCGTCATATGGAAAACTCCCCGCAGGTGGGGAGCATCAGAGGCACAAAGGTTTCCGGCCACCTGAAGGATTCCATCCGCAATATCCAGTGCAGACGTCGGATTTCCCACCTGATCCGCAACAACAGATACGTTATCGCGCGTCTCGGCCAGACGGAGCATCGTGCGTAAAAAGTTTTTCCCATACGGGCTATACACCCAGGCAGTGCGCAGAATGGCATAATTTTCAGTGGCGGAAGCGACTGCCAGCTCACCTGCCCACTTCGTTCGACCATAAGCACCGAGCGGAGCGACGGCATCGGTTTCGTGGTATGGTGTGCTCTTTTCGCCATCGAACACGTAGTCAGTAGAAATATGGACCAGCGGCACACCCAGACGCTTTGCGGTTGCAGCTATGACGCCTGGAGCCTCGGCATTGATGACCGAAGCAAGAGCTTCCTCGCTCTCGGCTTGATCGACTGCCGTGTAGGCGGCCGCGGAAATGACCACATCCGGTCGCGCAGCCTCAAGGGCCGCGGCAACGGTCAAAGGAGAGGCAAGATCCAACTCCGGCCGGCCAAGGGGGATGACTTCTATGTCTGAATTTGTCGACGCGCGCTCAATCAAAGAGCGCACCACCTGACCCTCCCGGCCGGTAACAACGTAGCGTTTTGTCATTTACGACTCCCGGCGGAGTTCAGGAGACCCAAACGGCTGCCGTTATAGTCTTTTCGAAGCGGCGACCACCACCACTCATTCTCAAGATACCATTTGATCGTCTTTTCAATTCCCGTTTCAAAGGTTTCCTGCGCCTTCCAACCAAGCTCGGTTTCCAGCTTGGTTGCGTCGATGGCATAACGCGCGTCGTGCCCGGGTCGGTCGGTGACGTAAGATATAAGGCGCTTGTGGGGACCTTGAGCCGAACGATGCTGGTCCATAAGGGCACAAATATGCGTCACGACATCGATATTGCGACGCTCGTTGCATCCACCGACATTGTAGGTCTCGCCGAGTTGGCCGCGCTCGACGATAATATCGAGTGCGCGGGCGTGGTCGTCGACGTATAGCCAGTCGCGAATGTTGGTACCATTACCATAAACAGGTATCGATTTACCTTCCAGCGCATTCATAATAATGAGCGGAATGAGCTTCTCTGGAAATTGGTAAGGTCCGTAATTGTTTGAGCAATTCGACACGACAACCGGCAAGCCGTAGGTGCGGTACCAAGCCTTAGCAAGATGGTCCGAGGCCGCCTTCGATGCCGAATAGGGTGAAGACGGATCGTAGGGTGTTTGCTCCGTAAACAGACCTTCATCCCCGAGAGACCCATACACTTCGTCCGTCGAAACGTGAAGAAAGCGGAAAGCCTCCTTATCCTGCTCGGAGAGCCCCTGAAAATAGAGACGCGCGGCCTCAAGCAGCCGGAACGTTCCCACGACATTGGTCTCGACAAAATCTGCCGCCCCGGAAATCGAACGATCGACGTGACTTTCCGCCGCTAGATGCATCACCCGATTCGGGCGGAAACTGTCAAACGCCTCGGCCATCGCCCGTCCGTCGGCGATATCTGCCTTGAGGAAACGGTGCGATGGATGGTTGTCGAGGGTTTTGAGCGCTGTAAGCGTGCCGGCGTAGGTGAGCTTATCGATGGTCAGAACCTCGTAGCCCTTGACATGCACCAGATACCGAACCAAGGCCGATCCGATAAACCCGGCGCCGCCGGTAACAATTACGCGCATGAAAATGTTCCTTGATTTGCGAGGCGGATATCAGCCACCGTAGACAAAATTGGTATCGATGGAAGCCAAGCTTGGCTGGATCTTGTCCTTTGCAGAAAGAACCGCAGCAGCAAAATCAACAGGCCAGTCGATTTCGAGCACGCCATCGTTCCAAAGCAAACCACGGTCATGCTCAGGGCTGTAGTAGTCCGTGACCTTGTAGGAGATCAGCGTATTCGGCTCAAGTGTGCAAAACCCATGCGCAAACCCAGGCGGTATCCACAACTGGCACCCATTGCGAGAACTGAGTTCCGCCTTTACATGGCGCCCATAGGTCGGCGACCCCCGACGGATATCGACAGCAACATCCACGATTGCACCACTGAGGCAGGACACGAGCTTGCCTTGCGCCTTTGGAGACAACTGGTAGTGCATACCGCGGACCGTGCCAACCTGCGCGGAAAGCGACTGATTTTCCTGTACGAACGTGATATCGCCTACGTGAGCCGAAAACAAATCCGCTCGGAACGTTTCCGAAAAATATCCGCGATCATCGCCAACCCTCTTCGGACTAACGTGAACCACTTCAGGAATCTCTAGTCTATCAAAATTCATTCTACGGACTTTCTACAGTAATCACCTCAGTCGCGCATTAAAAACGCAACAAAGTCTTAGTCACGGATTTCCAACCAAGACTACCTAAAGCGCATCGCGATCTTTCAGATTCGCTCCTTATGCTTTAGCTTCTTGATTTTCCGCATGTCATTTGCGCACGACCGCTCCACGCTTTTGCGCGACATGCTTTAAACTATGATGCGGTCCATCGCAACCACGCTGGCATGGCATGCCATTCTCGGATCCCCAGCGGTTGGAATGTCCCTCGTTTTGATCTCGGAGAGCGCTTCAGCACCCCTCCCGATGAACCGGTTGTCACTGGAGGCCAACGCATCCATCGATCTTTGGGTGTGACTATTGCCAAAAACCATAATTGTGCGTTTCACAGCGCCAATGCAGGCAGATGCCGTGCTAGCGCAACAGCGACATCCTCACGTGAGGGCCGGACGACTTTTCCCACAGCATCTTTCAGCTTCGTTGCCAGAACGGCCGGTCGGAAGGCTTGCAAATGCCCGGTTACCAGTTGCGGCCGATAGCTTCCATAGACTGCATCATCAATCATCGAGATCAATTCCCGCGCAGTCGAAAAGGTGACCACATTCTCGAATGTTGCCAGCAGCGCTGCCTGTGAACGGTTGAAGAAAACGACCGTTGGCGTGCCTGACAGTTCGCAGTCGAGGATCGTCGTGGAAACCGAACCAATCAGAAGATTACTGTTACAAAGGAGATCTTCAAACAGGCCATCTTCCCGTTTTGTCTCAACCCTGAAGTTTTGGACCTTCTCCGAATTCAGCTGCTCGACCATGCCCGTGAATATCTTGCTCTTCAGCTCGCCAGCGTGAGGCATCAGCACGAATTCGACGGAGCTGAATGATTTTATTGCGGCCGACAGCGCACCGTAGCAGGCCGAGCGTTCTTCGTCCGACAAGATACCCCAATGGTGATTGGTCACGCAAACCACACGTTCGCAACCCAGTTGTGGCGGTTGATGAACCCGATTGTCGAACGCTGGACTGCGAGGGTAGCCTATGGCGTGTTCTCCCTGCCAGGCAAGAACGGAGGATACAAGATTGCTGGCATCCGGTGAGGCTATAGCCGCTCCCGCACGAGAACCGATAACGGCGGCGTCCTCTTCATAGGTCAAGCCAATCTGAAACAATCCGTGCTGCAACTCAAAGACCGGAATCTTCAGCTCATGAGCCAGGGAGATGAAATTCAGGTAAGGCAGATGTTTCTTATGGGGCACAGCCCATGTCGTAATCACCGCGTCAAAGAGACCGAAGTGAGAAAGGCAAGCAGCAGCGTCGGTAAAGAACCTCAGGCCGTATTGTCGATTTAGGCTCTCAATCTTCCGATCACTCGGAAGTTTGGGAAGGAAGCAATACCAATTAAACTGCAAGCAATAGCGAAAAACCGCATCATACAACTCAAGATGATGATCGCCCTGCAAAACAATCAGGATGCTCGGCTTCCTGTCACTATTCGGCAAATCCGGTACTTTAGGCCGCGCGTACATTGAGCCTCACTTCCACTTTAGCATAAGCGACTTCCCAAAGCGCACGACCTTATGTTTCAGGCCCTTGGGTTTTGCGGCTTTCTTGGGTTCCTGCTTAGGTTCCTTTTTGGACGTCACCACCTCAGCCGGCGCTTTCACCTTGACCGGCGCCTCCGGTACGGCGCGTAACTCTGCGATTTCATGATTAAATTTCTGCGCCTGCTTGGCAGCAAGCCGTCGCATCTCCGGTTCGTCACGGCTATATCGCGTTGCAAGCTTTTCCGCCTGCTCCAATGACACCACCAGGCCTGATGCAAAGCCGGCCTGACGAGCCAGTTCCGCCATAAAGCCTTCGACACCACAGGGTTTCTGCGCCTTAACCGGCTTCATCTGTTGATGAAGTTCGCTGAGACGGTCGATATATCCGGTAGCAAGGGCTAGTCGTCCAGCGATTGCGGCGTTGCCTCTCCACGGCCAACGCGTCTGGCTCGAAGCGAAGCGCACATCCGCGGGGTAGTCGGCAAAGGTCCAGTTGCTGGCGCGTGGGCACAACGATTCCATACGGCGAATACGACCGTTGAAACTATTGGTTGGTGCAAATAGCAGACCAACACGCGGATTCGCACGGAAACGATGCGCGATATTCTTGACCGCTACCGGCGACAAGAGCAACGGGCCCCAATATTCTTCGATGGCCGCTTGCCTAAAATAGTAATCGTTGCGGTCGTCTGTCATGCAGGACAAATTATAGACTATGTCGTCCGAAGCCACGATTTCCGTAATCCGCTCTCGAAAGGCCGCAATCGGGAAGCCGGTCATTGTCCGTTCGCTCGACATTGCGGACCAGCCCAAAGCACGGGCACGAGCCAATAACGCCTCTTTCGTCGATACGAGATACACACGATTGGTTACGGGCGTCAGACGATCTGCAATATCGTCAAAGGACGCTTCATCCTCCACGGAAAGAAAAATAACCGGTCCCGGCACGTCAACCTTTGGCAAATCCGGCTGCCAATCGCCCGCTCCGACCGTCACCGTCGTACCAGTAATCGAATCAATGATCTGATCCGACGTACCCTGAGAAAGAATATAGTCCCAGATCAAATCAACGGGATAAGATGTTTCATCGTCTAACAGTCGAAAATTGGCGGCACCTGTTAAACCACCGCGGCGCTCCATCTCGAGCGCATTGAAGTTGAAAGCACGATATTTGATAAGTGGCGTACGTTTTGCGAGCAATCCCGGCAGATCGACTAACGTCGTATTACCCCGCCACTTCAGCTCATTCTCTATATATACGCTTTCCTTGAAGCCGCGGTCGACGAAATAATCGGTGAATCGAAATTCGTGGAAATGGATGGAGTCGTCGATCGATTTTATCTCAGGGAGCGTCGACCAGTATTCGCGAAACGTCGGGCTCGCATGCAGGCGCCGCCGCGTTACCAGGAAGTAGGATTGTAGGAACGCCTTGGTCTTATCCACATACTGGGTCTGGCCCCAGAAATCGATATCACGGCGCTCCATCTCGTCGAACATTTCGGCAAGATCGAAAACTGGTCCGAACACAGTGTAGTTAAACAGGACGACTTCGTCATAATCTGCGAGATTGTCATAGCCGACAACCTCGAGGCCATGGATATAGCCGCCGACGTCAAAGCCGAAATTATCCCGCACGTGGATTTCACTCACATACGGTTCGATGCGCTTTTTCTGACCATCTACCAGCGGGCCATTGGCAATGACAACAATGCGCTCGATATGCTCGGAAAATTTCGCAAGCAAATGGACAATATGATCACTTATCTTTCCATCGCGATCATAGAAAAGAAATATACCAAGTCGGCGCATTCATTTTCCTCTATATAGCCTGCTTGCATCCGGAGAGCGCCTTCCAATTTGCGCTCACGGCCATTTCAGCAAGCAGTTGCGTACAGCTTCAAGCCTGCATGGCTATTATTCCGCAATCTGCCGAACGAACTTGCCCTTACTTGCTTCTGCTTCAGCAAAAAACGAAAGGACCTGCTCACGGAGTTTATCGGTCGTGTACTCGTTTGCGAGTTTCTGCTGGGCATTTCGGACAAGATCAAAACGGTAAGACGGATCATTCGCCAAACGGTTCAGCCCGGCGACCCATTCATCGACATTGCTTGCGAGAATGCCGCACTCATCGGCACAGCATTCGTCGTAAACCGTACCCTTACTTGCGATTACTGCGGCGCCGATGGAGGTGTATTCCACCCACTTTGTGTTCGACTTCACGACATTAAAGGGTGTTTTGACCAGCGGGCATATGCCAATATCCCATTCGGACGTCGCAAACGAACTCATGAACTGTTCGTAATTGCTGATCTGTGGGCGCTTGGACACGCGATCGCCGAACTCGTCAAACGCAGCCAATTGCGGAATTGATCCGAACAGTTCGAAATGAACATCAGGGTTGCTTCGCAGGAAGGCTGTGACCGCCTCCATTATCATCTCGAGATTGTGAGTATGATCGGCCGATGCCATGTATCCAATTTTGCGTACAGGTTTTTCCGTTGCCGGCACGATGACATGACCGGAGGCGTAAATTTTGCCACTCTTCAACGGAGCCGAGGCCCCAAGCTGAAGTAGACGGTCGCGCAAATTTGGATTCGAGCAGTAGACGAGGTCTGTTTCATTCAGCAAATAGCGCACGGTTCCCACACGCATCGGATCATTGTGATAGGCATGTTTGGAGGCGCCAAGATCCAGCGGTATATTCAATAGGTCGTCATCGATATGGAACATCGTTGGAATATCACGCTCTCGCGCCCACTCTGTCATGAGGCTCGCATGAGGGCCGCTATAGCGGCAAAACACAATCATCGATGGCGCGACTGTTGCTAACTTCTCGACGATCCACGAGCGCACATCGTGCCTATCGAGATTCTTGCCGAAAGCATCCTTCAAATGCTGTTCCGTAAGAAATTCGGTGGCGATATGCCCAGCCTCCACCAGCGGCTTCAGCGGCTTGACGAAGGCCAACTGAAGTGTCGGCAGATGGCTGTTGGAAACGAACAAGATCCGACGTTCCGGCTTGGTTGGTGCCGGCGGGCGGCTCAGTCCGGGGGAAGCTCTGCGCGCCGCCGACCAAATCAGGTCGGCATAGCGGCGATAAACTTCGCGCGGCTCCACCAGCATCTTCTGATCCTTGATAAAACGTTCCTGCTGCTGGATGAAACGCTCAGGATGAGCTGATGCTTCTTCGGCAAATTGGAGCCAATCAGACAAGTCGCTCACTTGGGCGAGGCCGGAATAGTTATCTGTGTCAAGAGTACCGTTCTTATCTACCCAGACAGCGGTCGGGATACCTGCCAAGACCATGTCGATAATGATCGAAGACGGCGCCGAAATACCGTAGGAAAAGCCGGTCAGATTGACTTTATAAATCGGATCGTTGTTGATCACGACGTTATCCGCCAGCGCTATGCCATTTTTAAGTGTATATTGGCCGGCGGGATGAGGGCGAAGCGTAACGCCCTGCTGCTTGCTTGCCAACTCTTCGCAAAACTGGCCGAACAGTTCTCCAAAATCTACTTTAAACCCAGGACTGGAGCTAAGCCGAATTGAATGCAGGTTCTCACAGACAATACCGCGACCAACCGACGCCTGACGTGGTGCTCTCTGAAGCACGGACGTAGGCCCGGTAACAAATAGCTTGCTGCGTTGCGAAGGTATTACGGACGTCAGTCTTTCCGACTCGCACCAGCCGCAGATAACATCGGCCGCAAAGATATTTTCTCTGCCATGGGCAAGATCATGCTCTCGGCTCTGAAGGAACCCGACACACTCATAACCATGCTGTAGCGTCACCGTGACAAAGGACGCCGGCGCTGAACGAAGGATATCGTGTACGATTTTGTGAGGGGGGAGGCCTGATTCGCTGGGCGCGAAGATTATCCCCGAGCGACTTTGCAAATATTGTAACGCATGCGCCTCTTTCTCGACGACCAGCACCTCTGCACCGGTTGCCTCCGCGACTTCTTTGACCTCTGCCTGCCAACGTCCGTCACCGTCTCTCTTGATGAAAGCCTGGGTAAGCATGAAGCAGGTCTTCAGCCCAAGATCCCGAGAGGCAATAAACGCCAAAGGCCGAGCAACGCTGACGTCCTGAACAAGGTTTATTATCAAGACTACGGATGGAACAGTGATCATTGGAGTCCGAACGGTTCAACTACGTTGTCGATAGCAGCACGGTGCGCGGTTCTGGAGAGTTCGGAAACAAAGCAATCACTATCGGGAAATAGCTTTCCTACAACGGTATTCATAACCTTCATGACGTCCTGATAAGCTGCATATTTTCCGGACGCAGAGGTGCTTTTTCCGAGGAACGCGACATTAAGCGAAAGCTCTGGAATGGCTTCCTGAGTTATTTTGTAGAATGGAATATCGTTAATCGATCCATGCTCGGTACTCATCTGCCTAAAAGCATCCGAAAGGAGAGCTCTCGCCCTCTTGGACAAGAGGATGTTTAGCCCAGTGCACTCGTCGCTCCATTCGAAACGGACGTCATAATTCAGGCTCATCGCCGTAAACGGACTGGAGACGGAGAGGCCCTTCTGGCGCCGCACAAACTTATGGATCAACCCCGTACTTCCAATTCCGTGCAGGAACAGGATAGTAGAATCAACTTTCGACGGTTCCTGCGGCTTGGTCATTTTGACGGACGCCACCGTATTCAGGAACGCCGACAGGTTATTTGCTCCTGCAACCGGGTCCGCATGCAAATGAAGAAGATGCTCAAGCGCTTTTAGCGTCTCCAACCGCAAACGCGGTTGCTTGCGCTCCAGATCGTCGCCAAGCGTGCTCACATCGCGGTAGATGATTGTATCGAATACCTCATAAAGCGGATAGCCAACAGACAAAATTTGGCATCCGAACGAAAATGCGGTTATGCACCGGTTCAATGATTTGGCGACACTGAAGCTTTGCGCCGAAACTGGCAAGAAAACGACGTGGGATCGCGACAACAGCGCTTCTTCTTCCGCCTCGCTCCATTCATGCAATTCGAAAGGCACAGGTATAGCCGCCAACGACGCAAGCGCATCCGCTGTCATCGCCTGGCTATTTGTCATAATTTCCAGACGAACTGTGAACCCAAGATTCTGTAAAGAACTCAAATGTGGACCAAATGCAGCCAGATCTGCAAGCCCGACCGGGAATAATGCGTTATCTCCACGACCATACCAGGCCACTCTCAACGTTCTTGTAGCCCATAGATCGCTGTGCTTGGCGTTCAGCAGGCGTCTCAACTTCTCGATATCGAACGTATCGAAAGAGTCCCCCATGACGTGAACGGGCAACTGCGGGGCATAATCTCGCACGATATCGATGAATGTAGGGGTAGAGCACAAAACGAAATCGGCGTTCGGCAGGAACTCTTCCAACCAGCTGCGAAACCGCCGCGTTTGGCCGTTGTCGTGCTGACTGAAGTAGTCGTCAAACAGATCGACCCCTACGATCTTGCCGGCTCGGGCAGCCATACGTGCAATAAGTTGGGAGGTTGCCTCATAGCATTTACTGAACAGATAGACGTCGTGATCGAGATCCTTGAATGCATCGATTGGCAGTACCGAGACTTCATGCCCTGCAGCAAACAATGGCGCCCTTAGACGTTGGTAACGTATTCTTGCGCCCGCATTGCTTAGATATCGTTCTGTAGGAACAACGATACAGATCTTCATGCGACAAGTCTCCTTATCTGCACAGACGACGTCTCCAGTTGGCGAAGATCGGGGAACAGATCGGTTTCCATCGAGAAAATGTCTATCTGCTCTCCTTCTCGCGACTGTAGACCTGCGGTGAAAGTCGTGGTGAGAAGGTGGAACCGCCCCATGGAAATCATGTTCGACCAGAACTTGGTTGTCATATTCTGACCGGCTTCATCAAAACCGCCAAACTGGCGCCATTCCGCTGTACGAGCCATCAAAACACGGCCTGAACTAGAGGCCACCGGCCATCTTGCCGGCGGCAGCAACGGCAAGGTTTCCTCCAGGGCGGAGATTATCGAAGAAATTTGACCGTCTGCACCAATCTCGCCGAACCAACCTGCGAAGACCGGTGCCAGCTTGACCAAGTTCTTGTTGGACTGCCGCTCGCCAATCAGAAAACAACTTGCGGAAGCAACGTCCGCCGACACCATCAGCGAAGCCAGTTTCTGGATAGAACGCGGTTCATGCAGGAGAATCGGTGCGGCCATGATCAGCAGTAATTCGCTTTCGACCATGGCGGCCAAACGGTTAAGTACGGCGTTGTTGCTTTCGCCCTCCTCGGCCACAATGAACCGGCCCGCCCCCGGGAAGAGCCGTTGCAGATGATTTTCAATGAGAGGTGCATCAGCGAGATCGCCGGCGACCAGTACTTTGAGACCCTGTACGCCGAGTTGCAGAGCAATGGCTTCCAGGCATGCTATTGCCGCGATGGCATCAGCGGATGCGTTCAACAACGCTGTCGTTGTCGGAACGGCAGCGGCCTCAACAGCCGTTGATCCTGCCGATTCGATCGCATCAGTCGACATCGTTGGGTATACGAGGGAAACTTCATCAATCGGACCAAAACGGCAGAAGCGGATGGCTGAAACCGCAGTCCTGGGCTGCACATTCTCTGTCCCCAACGCTGAACTGTCCAGCAGTTCAAGCTCCGGAAAAAGCGCCCCCGCCTCCATGGAGTTTACAGCACCACAAGGCCGCTCTGGTGGCCGGAAAAGCCATTTTGGCATGTTGTCATGGATTGACGCCATGACAAAACCGGATTCGACAATTGCCGCACCAAACCCCCAGTTCGACATCAATGCTTCCACAGTGGGAATTGCATCAACAGAAAGCCGCAGGGCTTTACCGCCTTCACCGAGAACATGGGCGGCAACACCTGGCTCCACGCCAAGAGATGCCAGGATATAATTGCGCACGGTATCGTTCTCGGCGGACGGCAAATGAGAAGCGACCAGCTTAAGCCCAAGCACGCTCTTCAACCAATAAAGCAGATCGGGGGCGAAAATCCTTTCAGTCCCCGTAGCGGGGCGAAGATCGATCTTGAGTTCCGTAAGGCGAGCGCTGGGTTGGCGGTGGAGTGCTGATTGCAACAACATGCCACCAACCTCACACAGTACGCCAAGATAAGGCTTCTTCCCTGTTGTCGCCAACAATTCGCCGTAGTGAGGTCCACCTCGGCAAAGAGACGGAAATGGCAGAATAACAAGCTCGACGAGTTCGCCGCCCTGCTCGCAAACCGACATCAGCAGCGGTAAATAAGGATTGGCAAGCTTTACATCGACAAAGGTCGTCGTATCTGACGCAACCGGTTGCTCCATCAACTGCCGCACGCTATTTTCATGGGCGGGATCGCGTTGATAGCAACGCACAATCTGGAAGGTTGCCTCTCCGCCATTTTTGGGAAGCATGCGCAACCGCAGCGTTTCGCGGTCGACAAACCAAATGTCACCCAGGTCAAAACATGTGTTCGCATCGAATACGAGCATATCCGTGGATGACGCGGGCACCGGATCGCTATCTGCAGGCGGAGCGACCGAACTGTGCCAGCTGATCCGATCGAAGCGCTTCAGAACCCCCTCGAGCCTCTCCCTTATCGCTGGCGCCCCTCGCGGTCTGCCAAGAGAACGCCCACGAATTTCCAATACCTGTATTGCGTCTTCCGCGCTTTCAACGCTCTTCCATGCGGACGGCAGGTCAGTCGGATGAAACGGAAATGACGGCGGCACGTGCTGAGAACGCGACCGTCCCTCGACCTTCTTCTCTGCTTTCTGCTCAGGGGCGGCGGAGCGGGGCGCGTTTTGCGACTCCAGATCGACGGCTTTCTGGGCAACGGTTGTCGCCTTTTGCCGAACCTTCTCTCCACCCTTTTTCTTAGCCTTTTTAGGCTTGCTCTTCAGCGAGGGGAATATAAGCGATAACGCCTTCCGCAGGTATTTCTTCAGCTTCTTCAACATACCCCCTACCTATTCAGTCAGTAGATGCAGGAATCAAATACGACGATTCTCGCATCTTCAAACAACGCCCACGGTGCATGCCTGATCACAATTCCGCTGTAGCAACCGTACACCGGCCGAAGATCATCCCATCATTTTCCGCTTGGAAAGCTCCTCGTTAGCTTGATCGAGGCGATCCTCGGGAAGGGGCTGAGCGAGAACCCACGACGCAAACCGGGCCAGACCCTGCTCTAACTCGACAGTAGGCACAAGGCCCAAGTGGCTACGAAGCCTGTTCACGTCGGCCATGTTATGCCTGATGTCGCCCAACCTGAACTGCCCACTCACCCGAACGCGCTCCTCGGCATTAAATGCGCGGCACAAGGATTTGGCTATCTCGAGCACGGGCGTTGCCACGCCGGACCCCACATTGATGACGCAATTCGGGGAAACCTCGGCTTGAACAGCCTTGGCAAACGCAGCAGCAACGTCAGAGACATGGACGAAATCACGGCTTTCAAGCCCATCCTCAAAAATCGGCAGCTCAAGACCACGCCGGATGCGGGTGGAGAAAATGGACAGTATGCCTGTATAGGGGTTGTTGAGCGACTGCCCTTCCCCGTAAACGTTCTGAAGACGAAGGATCGCATATCCCACACCGGCGCTCTCGCAAACGATGCGAATGAGATCCTCCTGGGCCAGCTTCGTTGCCGCGTAGACAGAGGCCGGAGCGGTACGATCATTCTCGCGCGTGGGAACGGCCGTCAGGGCGGCACCCGTATCCGGGCACACAGGTTCCCACTGCCCGGATCGCATTGCTTCAGCGGTCCGAGAGGATGGTGTTATACGGGCTGCATTTTGCCCGCCTGAATACACATAAGCCCCTTCCCCATATACCGAGCGCGAGGAAGCAAGCACCACCCGACGGACAGAAGGAGCCGCGCCGTTGGCGAGGAGGTGGACCAACAAGGCAGTACCCTGCACGTTCTCACGGCAATACCGATCGATTTCGTACATGGATTGCCCGGTACCCGTTTCTGCCGCCAGATGAATAACGGAATCAACGCCGTCCAGCGCCGCACGAAGATCGACTTCATTGGTGACGGATCCCCTCACGAACTCGAGATTTGCCGTATTTGTCAGCCAATCGAGACCATCACCCGGGAGCATGCCATGGATTTGCGGCGCGAGGGTATCGAGCACGCGAACAACGCAACCTTGGCCGACGAGCATTGGCACCAGGTGCGACCCGATGAAGCCGGCGCCACCGGTTACCAATATAGTTTGCACTCTACTGCATCCTTCTACTGTATTCGTGACAGCAGTTTATCTCTGGAATTCAGTTAACAACCGTTCGTTTAGAACACGCCCTATGCATTGTCAAATTCCAAGGAGCACCGTGAAATGGCTGAAATCGGCACCTCGAAATTTGGTGTGACAGCGTTTTCATCGAAAGATTCAGGCGGCTTAAGAGGATTTGACTCGCGCGCCCTCGTTTCGTCCTCAAATAGCACGCAGCCATCCGCAATTCGTCGAAAGAAGACGCATATTTTCCGGCGTTCTTGTGACTTAGATGATGGCGACCTATTTACGCCGTCACGCCAGGAGTTCAGAGGAGACTTGAGTGAGCACCGAATTCGGCCCTTATGTACAGATGCGCAAACTCGCTCAGCAAATGGCCATCCAATATCAGAAGGATATTGACATCGCGCTCGTGCCGCTCCTCGCTCATTTCATGGATGAAGTCGAAGTGAACGTAGCGTCGGACCGTTTCGACCACTCGGGATTTATGGAAAAGATTCGGGAACCCCTGAAGCTTGATGCCGAGGTGACATTGGATGATCGTCGCAAGGAGTTTCTGAAAGCCGTTGCGGACGCGCTTCAGGAGCGCATCCAGCGTAAAGCAACGGCGCCGGGCTTGGCTCCAGAAGTCTCCGGACCGGCCTGATTGCGCCGCAAGGGACGGAGCCGGTGGCCGGGCCAGCCGGTGGCCTTCAGGAGAGCCCTACGTCCGTCCAGCTGTTCAAGCCGAAATGCCTATCCCTCACACGATGGCAAGCCCGTAAGCATTATCAATGATAAGCAGCTTCGCCGCCTGTATCCCGGCATATTGCCTGACGAAATCCCGCGAAACCCAAAGTGGGGACCGGCCGGCGGTGCCGCTCCAGCCGACGGCATTGCTGGCAGCGGCGGCGGCGAGCGTACGGCCGGCATGGGTGCGCGACAGGTTGAGCGAGCGCGCCAAGGCGGAAACGGAATTGATACCCGTCGTCAATCTTTCCTGTTCGGCCAGCGCGGCGATATCCACGCTGGCGACCAGGCGGTCCATCAGGCTGCCTCCATCATCCACCGAAGCGAAAACCGCATAAAGCGGTGCAGGCCTGCGGATCTCCTCACTGACAAGAAGCCCATGCGCCACATATGGATGCATCCTGGGCAGAAGTGTCTGGCTATCTTCCTGAAGCCTGACGACACGCGTGCCGCCGTCGAGCCCATCCAAGGCGCTCAAGTGCAAACCATACCAGGAAATGAGGGCTGACAAAGCTTCCGGAGCCGGTTCAGCAACGTTTTTGAGGGATGGAAAGGCCTGAACTGGTTTGAGGATGCCGTAATGGAGCACTTCGGTATAAAACGCGGTCGCTGTATTTCGGCTTGCCAGGCCGTGTTCGACCACGGCCTCGATGAAATATCGCCGCACAAGACCGAGATGTCCGCCGGCCATGCCTGCAAAATAGTGTGATACGGCAAGATGCGACATCAGCCACCGCTGCTGCGTCGAAAACAGCGAGCCAAGTCTCGGTGCCAATGCCTGCCCCGCCTGCAGGCCTGCCGCCATCTGATGCACAATCTGAAAGAACCCCGGGCGGGCGAGCAGATCGGCTATCTTCGTTTCGAGTGACTGCATCCGGTCCTGCGGCATGAAAGAATTCGCTTTGTCTTGCGCTTCCATCGAAGGGGTCCGGAAAACGCGGAATTGCCTTACTGCGTGTCTGGAACACCCGCAAGATTCTCAGCCTATCAGCATGCCAAAAAGACCGGTTTCCCTCGCCTCCGAAGACGCAACCAAGAACAGTCACTTCTTGGAAGTTGAATTTACCGCCTGCCCTGATATGACCGATGAAATCCGATAGGCGTTACCCCTCTGTCTTGCGCAGGAGTGAGTGCCCGTCGAGGGAAACATGACGGATGCTTGCACCGGGCGCAATACCGTGGCCGGTGTATCGACGCGTATTCTTTGTGCGACCGTCTTTTCCGCCTTATCGCTCCTCAACACATCCTGTCTGCCATCCATCGTCGTTGGACAACAGGTGCTTGAACGTAGTCTTCCGGCGGATCAAGGTTGCGGACACCACACGGCTTGATTCCAACAGGACCGACGGATTTGTCGAACCTCGAGTGAGGATGCCCGCGCGGAAGCTGGGGCCTGCACGAGAACGCTCGAAATGCCCCGCGTCGGCCAGCACTTATCGTCTTTCAGCCTGCAGGAAATTCATTCACATCATCCGCTGATGAGGCTTGTCTGCGCGGCGTGCTGGGTTCGGCCTGCGCATCATCCGCTTCCCGGCAACGTAGGATCGGTCTTCGGCGGCATCAGGCCGCAGCATAACCCTTCAGGCCGCCTTCGAGACGCACCGGGCTTTTTCGCGCCCTCCGCTTGGCACGTACGATGGCCGGCTGAACGATCGGCGCCCGCACGACGGGCTCCATGTCATCCGCCAGACATTCCTCGGAATAATGATTCTGGTAAGCGCGACTCATGCGCCAGAAGGCGGCAATCAGCCCAACCAAGGCAAGCGATGGAATGAAGACTGCAAGAAGAGCAAGCATTGAAATCCCTCCAACCCGTATGCCATCTAGCGCTCGGAATCGCTAACACTTGGTTGCGACGAAAAAGTGAGAAATCATCCACGATTCCACATAAACGCGTAGCCTTACTCAAGGCTGGAACTCCCTTTGCAGCCGGGACGTTGTCCGTCACCGACCGCTACTCCGGAGAACCGATTATGGCTGATGACAAGACCGCGCAGGAAGCCGTCGAACATATCGACAAGCAGAAAAAAGCCGGAAACCACCCCGCTGCAGGCCCCCATGCGAAATCGCACCTGACCGACAAGGACAAGACGCCCGGCACCGGCTCGCTGGCCGATCCGGATGCCAAGGAAGCCGATGCTGGCCCCGATTGATCCCGCCACCTGCACACTGACGAATGCCGGCGCGGCAACTCGCCCTTGCGACGCCATGGCGCTTGCCCGCTTCAGCAGCCGGGGATAACACCGCATCGTGGACGAACGAGAAGCGGGCAATGGCAGACGAAACCATTACACTTTACGAGGCGATCGGCGGCGATGCGACCATTCGGGCGCTGGTGAAACGCTTCTATGAACTGATGGATACGCTGCCGGAAGCCGCCCGCTGCCGCGCCATCCATCCGGCAAGCCTCGAAGGCAGCGAAGCGAAACTCTACGATTATCTGACCGGCTATCTCGGCGGCCCTCCCGTCTATGTCGAGAAATACGGCCATCCACGGCTTCGCTCGCGCCATTTCGGCGCAGAGATAGGTCCGTCGGAGCGCGACGAATGGATGCTCTGCTTCCGCCGCGCAATGGAAGAGACGATCGAGAACCCGAAGCTTTGCGACATCATCTGGCCGCCGATCGAACGGCTGGCCCATCATATGCAGAACAAGGAATAGGCCGTTGGAACGATTGGACAATCTGCGGCCGTTGATTCTGTTTGTGAGCGGCTTGATGGGCGCTGCCGGGGTGGCGCTTGCTGCTGCCGCAAGCCATGGCGGCGACACGCTATTCCTCGGCTCGGCCTCGACCATGTGCCTTGCGCATGCGCCGGTTCTGCTCGGGCTTTATCTCGGCCACAAACATATTCGCACTGCGACGGTAGCGGCAATGATACTCGGCCTCGGCACGATCGTTTTTGCCGGAGACCTCGTCTCACGCCACTATCTCGGCGACCGGCTCTTTCCGCTCGCCGCACCGTTTGGCGGCACGATGATGATGTTGGGATGGCTAGCCGTGGCGGCGGGCGCCTTTTTCAGAACGCAGAACCGCTGAATTTCGGCGTTGCCGAGACTGTCACCAGTCCTGATTGCAGTCGGTGATCTCGCAGGTATCTTCGTCCGCGGCATTCGCTGCGCATTCCTGAATTGCTCGCTTCAGGGCGGCCTGCCGCGTGCTGTAGCGTTCCGACCAGCCGGAAGCGCCATCCTCTGCTTCAGCAACGCACCCCCAGGCAAAAGCAGGTGCCGAATGCCCGACAGAAACAAGAAGCAGGACGGAAAGAAGCAGCGTGCGGCGCAATGGAATCTCCAACCAAAAGAGCAAGAGATATTCTTACGCGCAATTTGATAACAATTGCCTGAACGGCGAGAACTATTTTCGAAACGAAAGCACCCTGCCCATTTCGTCAATCGGCACGTCCGAAGACTGCGATCTCGATCCGGCCGGGAAGGTCACGACATTGGTCATATCTGCCTCGGCCCGAGCCGTTAGCAGCGCATAAAGCTCGGGCACCAGACCATCGCCATTCTGCGCGGCCAGCTTATGCAGGCCGATGAAAAGGCTGGCGTCACGACGTTCTTCGTTCATCATTGCGTTCCTTCATGGTCTGAAGCGCCCGCTCCAGACTGGACTTCGAGCCGTTGCGAAGCGGCACGAAGGCGACGCCGAACTTCTTGCAGCCGGTCTTCACCCTCAGACACGCATCATGGCTGATACAGTCGATGGGGCAGAAGACGCAGTCGACCGACGGCAGCACGGTATCGATGCGGGAAACCGCCTCGCGCAGGCCCCCATCATGATGGATCAGTTCAGCCCCGAAATTGCTGGCGATTTCGCGAAGATGCGCCACCTGGCAGTCGCGCCCGCCGACATAAAGGAAGCTGCGCACATCAGGCGCGCCATTGTCGCCGCGTACCGACCCCTGACCCTGGGTCTTGGACATGTCCGCAGCGCCGTTATTGCCGTTCTTCCGCTTCTGCTTTTTCGCCATGGTGCTCCCCACTTGGCAGAATCTCTGTGGGGCAAAACCCCTTCGATGGCGCGCACCATATTAAAGTTGATTTTCAGAGTAAAGATTAAACTCGACTCTTTTTATCAGGATATATCCGGCGACCTGAAACGCAGCTTTTCCCTTAAAAATTTACCGTTTGATAAATTTTTTTGCTGTGCTACCTTTTGCGCAATAGTTGTCCATGAATCCGATAAAAGAGGGAACATAAGATGGAACGACTGGGAAGCGGCTCACAAGCCGGCATTGCGGCTGCGCGTCTTTCGCAGGCGCAATACGACGCCAATTTTTCCGATCTCCACCCGCGTCTCGACAAGCACGAGGCGCTGGTCGCATCCGATCGCTGTTATTTCTGTTACGACGCGCCGTGCATGACGGCCTGTCCCACCTCCATCGATATCCCGCTCTTCATCCGGCAGATATCGACGGGCAATCCCCTGGGCTCGGCCAAGACAATCTTCGACCAGAATATTCTGGGCGGCATGTGCGCCCGCGTCTGTCCCACCGAAACGCTGTGCGAACAGGCCTGTGTACGCAACACGGCCGAGGACAAGCCTGTCGAGATCGGCAAGCTGCAGCGTTATGCAACCGACATCGCCATGGAACAGGGACGGCAGTTCTACAACCGCGCGGCCTCGACGGGTAAGACGGTCGCCGTGGTCGGTGCAGGGCCGGCAGGCCTGGCAGCAGCCCACCGCCTTGCTGTCAACGGCCATTCGGTGACGGTGCTCGAAGCCCGTAAAAAATCCGGCGGCCTCAACGAATTCGGCATTGCCACCTACAAGTCGGTCGATAACTTTGCGCAGCGCGAAGTGGATTACGTCACCGCCATTGGCGGCATAGAGATCGAGCACGGCAAGGCGCTCGGCCGCGATTTCTCTCTCTCCGACCTCACCGGCAAATATGACGCCGTTTTCCTCGGCATGGGCCTTGCCGGCGTCAATGGCCTCGACGTTGAAGGCAACAATCTCGATGGCGTCGAGGATGCGGTCGATTTCATCGCCTCGCTGCGTCAGACAAAGGACAAGTCCGTGCTGCCGATCGGTCGCCGCGTCGTCGTCCTCGGTGGCGGCATGACCGCAATCGACGCCGCGATCCAGGCAAAGCTGCTCGGCGCCGAAGAGGTGACGATCTGTTACCGCCGCGGCAAGGAAAACATGAACGCTTCGACCTATGAACAGGATCTTGCCACTGCCAACGGCGTCATCATTCGCCACTGGCTGGCGCCGAAATCGATCATCGGCAAGGACGGAAAGGTCGCCGGAATCGAGGTCGAATATACCGCCATGGCAGACGGCAGGCTCGTCGGCACGGGTGAAACCGGCATCATCGCCGCCGACCAGATCTTCAAGGCGATCGGCCAGAACTTCTCCGCCTCGGGCCTCGGCGCACTGCAGTTCGAACGCGGCAAGATTACCGTCGATCTCGAAGGCCGCACTTCGATCGAAGGCGTCTGGGCCGGCGGCGATTGCATCGGCACAGGCGAAGACCTGACCGTCTCGGCAGTCGCTCAAGGGCGCGATGCCGCCGAATCCATCAATCGGGCTCTCGCCGCAGGTCTGCAGCCAGCCACCGCAGTGGCTTGAGGAGGGATTAGACAATGGCTGATATCCGCAACAATTTCGTCGGCATCAAATCCCCGAACCCGTTCTGGCTCGCGTCTGCGCCGCCGACCGACAAGGCCTATAATGTCGAGCGCGCCTTCAAGGCGGGCTGGGGCGGCGTGGTCTGGAAGACGCTCGGGGAAGAAGGCCCGCCGGTCGTCAACGTCAATGGCCCGCGTTACGGCGCGATCTGGGGTGCCGACCGCCGCCTGCTCGGTCTCAACAATATCGAGCTGATCACCGACCGCGACCTCTACACCAACCTTCGTGAGATGAAGGAAGTGAAGCGGAACTGGCCGGACCGGGCAATCATCGCCTCGATCATGGTCCCGTGCGAAGAGCAGGCCTGGAAAGCCATCCTGCCGTTGGTCGAGGAAACCGAATGCGACGGCATCGAACTGAACTTCGGCTGTCCGCACGGCATGTCCGAACGCGGCATGGGTGCCGCGGTCGGCCAGGTGCCGGAATATATCGAAATGGTCGTGCGCTGGTGCAAGCAATATAGCCGCATGCCGGTCATCACCAAGCTGACGCCCAACATTACCGATATCCGCCGTCCGGCGCGTGCTGCAAAACAGGGCGGCACGGATGCCGTGTCGCTGATCAACACGATTAACTCGATCGTGTCGGTCGATCTCGATAACTTTGCCCCGAACCCGACGGTCGGCGGCAAGGGCTCGCATGGCGGCTATTGCGGCCCGGCGGTGAAGCCGATCGCGCTGAACATGGTGGCCGAGATCGCCCGCGATCCGGAAACTTATGGTCTGCCGATCTCCGGCATCGGCGGCATCACCACCTGGCGTGACGCGGCCGAATTCCTGACGCTTGGCGCCGGCAATGTGCAAGTCTGCACCGCGGCCATGACCTACGGCTTCAAGATCGTCCAGGAAATGATCACTGGTCTTTCCGACTGGATGGACGCCAAGGGTCATCGCAACCTCGACGACATCACCGGCCGTGCCGTGAACAACGTCACCGACTGGCAATATCTCAACCTCAACTACATCGCCAAGGCGCATATCGACCAGGACGCTTGCATCAAATGCGGCCGCTGTCACATCGCCTGTGAGGACACCTCGCATCAGGCGATCACCTCGATGGTCAACGGCGTCCGTCATTTCGAGGTCATGGAAGAGGAATGCGTCGGCTGCAATCTCTGCGTCAACGTCTGTCCCGTCGAGAACTGCATCACCATGGACCAGATCCCCGCCGGCGCCCTGGACAAGCGCACCGGCAAGATCGTCGATCCGAATTACGCCAACTGGACAACCCACCCGAACAATCCGATGGCCCGGCAGGCCGCGGAGTAAAAGCTCCTCCAGCAGACTAAAGCGGCCGTCCGTTGGGCGGCCGTTTCTTTATGCGCCGAACGATTTTCGATACGCGCTCGGGCTCGTTCCAAGCCGCTTGCGGAAGTGGTGCCGCATCGTTGCCAGCGTGCCGAAACCGCAGGCAACCGCGATGTCATCCAGTGAAACGGACAACTGCTTTTCGAGAAGATCGCGGGCGTGGCGCAGCCGCTCCTTCAAGAGCCATTCGCCGACGCTGTCGCCGGTCGCGGCTTCGAAACGGCGCTGGAAAGTGCGCATGCTCATACCCGCTCGTTCGGCCAACAGTCGGATCGGCTGCTCTTCGGCGAGCCGCTCGCGCATCCATTCGATCAACGGTCCAAGCCGCAACCCCTCTCGCTCTTCCGGCACGGGTGCTGCAATGAACTGCGCCTGCCCGCCTTCGCGATGCGGCGGCACGACGAGGCGGCGCGCGACGCTATTGGCGGCGTCAGTGCCGAAATCGCCGCGCACCACATGCAGGCAGAGATCGATGCCGGCAGCGCTACCGGCAGCCGTCAGGGTGTCGCCTTCGTCCATGTAGAGAACGCCCGCATCAAATTGCGTGTCCGGATATCGGTCGGCAATGGCGTCCACATAACGCCAATGGGTCGTCGCCCGCCGACCGGAAAGCAGGCCCGCGGCGGCCAGGACGGCTGCACCGGAGCAAAGTGACATCACTCGCGCGCCCCGCTCATGTGCGCCCCGCAGCGCCGTGACCAACGGCTCCGGCACCGGCGCATCGATGGCCCGCCAGCCGGGCGCGATGATGAGATCGGCCTCTTCCAGCAATTCCAGTCCACTATCGACGGAAACGGTCAAACCTCCGGCAGCCCTTAGCGGCCCCGGCTCGATACCCGCCACAGAAAACCGGTACCAATCCTCGCCCATTTCCGGACGCGGCAGGCCGAAGACCTCATAGGCGATGCCGAACTCGAACGTGCAAAGCCCGTCATAGGCAAGCGCCACCACATGCGGACCGCGGGTTTTGTAAAGAGACAATTTTGGCATGATCTTTACGCAGTCAGTCATGATGGCCAATTTCGTCCATCCCTAACATCGACGATGATCGGCTGCAACCTCACGAGAGAAGGACTGCTCCATGCCAAGCCCCGTTTCTGAATTCCCCACCGCAGCCCCAGAAAATGCTGCCGAACACTTTGCCCGCAAACTCGCCTTCGAGGCTGATTGCTGGGATGTCCACGCATCATTTGCTTCCGGAAAGGTGGATTTTGTCCTGCTCGACGTGCGTTCGCCGACGCTCTTTGCCGAGGCCCACGTGCCCGGCGCGCTTAACCTGCCGCATGGCAAGATAACCGCCCACCGTATGTCCGAATGGCCGACCGACACGCTCTTCGTCGTTTATTGTGCGGGCCCGCATTGCAACGGCGCCGACAAGGCCGCACTTCGCCTTGCCCGGCTCGGGCTTTCGGTCAAGCTGATGATCGGCGGCATGACGGGCTGGGCCGATGAAGGTTTTTCCTTCGAAAGCACCGCCGCAGCTGCCTGACCCAGGACTTCGGTCAACCCGCCGGACGGATGGTTGACCGGGGTGCCTCGGTTCTCGCCCTCCTGATCAGGAAGGCCATGCGATCACGCGAAAGCGCCGCCTTCTCCTGCTTCACATGTTCGCTGAACGACACCGCACCGCCCGGCATGCTGAGCAGGCAACGATATTGCCTGCCTCCCTCGCCATCATCTCCCTCTTCGATGATCGGCGCCGCCAACCGGTCCGGATCGACATGCTGTTCGTCATACGTCCAGAGCCAGCGGCGCTTGACGAGCCAGTCATGCGGATCCCTCTGCCAGACCGAAACGATCGGCCGATTGAAGGCGTGGATCGCAAGCCAACCGCCAAGCCCCCAGAAAAACAGGATGATCAAGGCGCGGAAAGGATGCACAGCGAGACCTTCCCGGATCGAGATCAAGGTCGAAAATGCGAGAACGGCAAACCAGGCGAAGATCAACAACCAGCCGTAGAACGGCCGCATGTTTCTAAAAAGCAGTCTTTCCATGGCTTTTGCCTCCCAAGACTTCTTCACATGCTTACTTTAGCACATCATTGAGAACTCCGCGATGGAATTGACGGGAGCCTCGTTTCGGAGGCTCCCATGTTTTCAAGGGCAAGTAGGTTTCAAAGCCGAAACGTCTTCACCTCATTGCCCCGCTCGAGATTGCGGTTGGCGAGAAAGCGTTCCTGGCGGGCGGCATCGGCCTTGCGGTGCTCCAGCATTTCCAGCATGCCGGTGAGCCGCCGGATCGCCAGCGCCCGGTTGCGATGCTGGGAGCGCTCGTCGCGCGCCATGGCCGTCAGCCCGGTCGGGATATGCACCGCACGGACGGCACTATCCGTCGTGTTCTGGTGCTGCCCGCCCGGCCCGCCGGCCCTCAGCGTTTCGAACCGCAGATCTGCCGGATCGAGAACGATGCCGGTATTTTCCGAGACGAGATCGATTGGCTGCACCGACACGAACCAGTTCTGCCGCTTGTGACCCGGTCGGACCGGGCTCTTGAACAGGAACTTGATCGTGCCGGAATAATCCGCCGCAAGCGAGGCGGCGGCCTCGCCATGCAGGCTGACGATCGCCGATTTCGGTCCGTGCCGATCCGGCATTGGACCAGAACTCACCTCGATGCTGCAACCGAGCCTTTTCGCCTCGGCCGTCAGGATGTCGATCAGCTTCGAAACCGCGATACGGCACTCGGCCGGACCGTTGCCGGATGTGACGAGAAGATCAGCGCTCATCATGGCGACGCCTCCTCTCCTGCCGGTAATCCGGCTTTCGGTCGCGCCTCTCGGCCTCGCCTTCGTCCACCGCCTTCTTGTAGGTAACGAGCGGCCGCATCGTCGCAACCGGCTCGATGAGCCCGGCCGAGACAAGATCGGCAACCACCTGCCCGGCATCCTTGTAGGCGGAAGCCGCTTCCTCGATGACTAGGTCGCGGTCATCACAGATTGCCACGCCGCCCCAGGAATTGCGCAGCAGCTG
This sequence comes from Neorhizobium populisoli, assembly GCF_019430945.1. GTDB lineage: Bacteria > Pseudomonadota > Alphaproteobacteria > Rhizobiales > Rhizobiaceae > Neorhizobium > Neorhizobium populisoli. The sequence goes on from NZ_JAHYCB010000005.1 coordinate 633,897, forward strand.
TTCGCGATCCGACCGCGTCTTGCCGACGCGACCGTGCATGGTGGCGCGGTCATATTTCCGACCTGCTCCATGCGAAATGCCGCCGAGAGCAGCGATGACGCCCTCGCCTGCCCGCACCACGTGGCTGAGGCTCGCTCGCGATCCGGCGACCGGTGCAAGTTCGCCGGGCTTTACTGCCGCTGCCCCCTTGTGATGCACGAAACCGCGATCCGACGCCCGCACGAGATTGTGTGGAATATCGGCCACGAGTTCGACATCGGCTCGAAGCGCCAGCGCCGCCCGCTCGGCGATCCGCCGTCGATTGAGCGAAGCCCAGGCAACGGCGCTGTCATGCGCCGAAAGCCAGTTCTGCCCCGCCTCAGAAGCGGGATCGATCCCCTCCATCAACCCGGCATGCGCAGAAATCGTCTCACCGAACACAGCAGCGCCGAGCCCACGTGAACCGGAATGAACGAGCAGGTAGAGCAGCTGGCTGTCGAGCGTACCTTCCGCACCCGACAGGCTCTCGACAGCCTGCAGCTCGCAGAAGTGATTGCAGCCACCGATCGTGCCGAGAGCCTCCGCGAAGAGATCGGCTGGCAGACCTGCCTGTTCCAGATGCGCGGCAGGGTCACCGATTTCCTGCGCTTCGAAATCGCGCAGGCGTGCGACGGCCTTGTCGATCTTCAGCTTGCGCAGCGGCAAATCGAGAACGAAGAGCGACATGCCACAGCCGATATCGTTGCCGATCAGCAGCGGGTGCAGGCGTTCGGATAATAGCGCAACACCGGTCGCGCCGTATTTGCCGGGATGCAGATCGGGGAAAGCCACGATCTCTGAAACACCAGGCAGCCGCGCCATCTCGTCAAGCTGATGAAGGGCGGCGCCTTCGATCCAGGCCTTGTCGGAAAACACGCGGGTAATGACCGCCGGACGCATCGACGGTGAAAAGGAGCTTCCGCTCCCGTTGGAAGTGCCCATGTGAATAACTCTGGGTAGGAGGTATCATCTGCCGCAGGCGCGACAGGTCAACCGGCATCCATCGGCGAAATCACCGATGTTTAAGCCGAAACCCCATTGGGGCGTGCTGAGATGTTCGTCATCGTTGCGCTCCCTTCATCCAGAAAAACGATGCCGCCTGATAAGCGAAAGGGAAAACAAGCGCAAGCGTTGCGCGAATTCATACTCGACACGGCAGAGAGGTGTGGCTAGAAAGCCTCTGTCGCCCCGGCGACATGTTTTAAGTCCAAACTCCAAGAGGAGGCAGCCATGGCTCGCAAACACCTCACCGACTTCAGCTTTTGAGGTCACGTCCAAGCGGCGTAAATCCTACCCGTCCGAAACCCGGGTCAAAACCGGCCGGCAGTTCGTGCACGGCGGTGTCGAGCTGATCGAAAAGCTCGGCCGCAACGATCCCTGCCCCTGCAACTCGCGGAGGCGGTTTCAAGAACTGCTGCCTGAAGACCGGCCAATATGATGGCATCCACCGCGATCACTACTTTTAGGGACCGCGAGTAATGCCTTGCCCCGCTGCAGACCTAATAGGCCTGTAGCGGGGACAGCAATTTGCTGCACCGCATTATTAACTCGACATTAGCTCAGCTATGCCAAGAAGTTGCCAGGGATTCTTAAAGGTGCCGCTCCCAACAGCACTTTCTGAGATTTCAAAATTCAACCGATTGGACCGGTAAAGAGCTATGGCTTTCAAAGATATGTCGATTTCGAAGAAGCTTGGCATCGTCACCGTGGTGATGGGCCTTTCTTCCCTGATCATTGCCGGCGTGTCCGGCACTGGCCTCTACAGCCTGCAGAAGGCAATGATGTCGGTGGGCGCCAGCGAAGAAGTTGCCCGCGAGGCGATGGACCTGCGCGTCGATATCATCGCCATCAGCCGTATGACCTATCAGCTGGCTGCCGAACCGGCGAAGGCAAAGGATTTCCGTGCCGAAACGGAAAAGCGCTCGGGGGAAATGCTCGCACGCCTGCCGAAGATCCAGTCCACCGCCGACGAGCCCGAAATGCAGCAGCTGAAGGCGATCCGCGGCGCATTGGACAGCTACTTTGGCAACATCCGCGCCATGGTCGATATCGCTGAAAAGAACCCGGCCGATGCGGCTGCCATCAGCGGCGCCCTGAAGGTCGCTCTCGACGGCCAGAAGGTGGTTACCGACACGGTCAAGGTCTACAGCACCTATTCCGGCAACCTGCTCGCTTCCGAGCGCGCTGCCGCCGTCGGCTCCTCGTCTACCGCTCTTCTGATCTCGGCCCTCTCGGCGATCGGCTTCATCATTCTCGGCGCCGGCATCAGCACGCTGGTTGCCCGCCGCGGCATCGCCCGGCCGATCCGCGACCTGACCGGCGCCATGGCAGAGCTTGCCAACGGCAATCTCGACGGCGCCCGCGTTGATGCTGCCCGCGGTGACGAAATCGGCGAAATGGCCCGCGCGGTCGAAGTCTTCCGCAACAACGCGCTCGCCATGAACGACCTGAAGGCACAGGAAGCCGTGCTGCATCAGCGCAGCAGCGACCTGCAGAACAGCATCTCGCATGTGGTCGCCTCCGCTGTCGCCGGCGATTTCTCCGGCCGGATCAACAAGGACTACCAGAACGAAGACCTGAACCGCTTCGCCAAGGGCGTCAACGAACTCGTTTCGAGCGTCGACAAGGCCGTCGCCGAAGTCCGCCGCGTCATCGCAGCGCTCGCCGATGCCGACCTGACCCAGACCATGGAAGGCCGCTTCCAGGGTGCGTTTGCCGAACTGCAGTCGAACGTCAACGCCACCATGGTTCGCCTGCGCGACACGATGGGCAATGTTCGCGCCGCCGCCGGCACGATCAACGACAACTCGGCTGAACTGAGCTCGGCTGCCAACGACCTCTCCAAGCGCACCGAGCAGCAGGCAGCCGCCCTTGAAGAAACGGCAGCGGCCCTCGACGAGATCACCGCAACCGTCCGGGCCGCCTCGGCCCGCGCCACGGAAGCCCGCGATATGGTTCACGAGACCAAGCAGAGCGCGGCCAAGTCCGGCGAGATCGTCCGCAGCGCCGTCACCGCCATGGGCCGTATCGAAGGCTCGTCTGCCAAGATCAACCAGATCATCGGCGTCATCGACGAAATCGCTTTCCAGACCAACCTGCTTGCTCTGAACGCCGGTGTCGAAGCCGCCCGTGCAGGCGAAGCTGGTCGCGGTTTTGCCGTTGTCGCCCAGGAAGTCCGCGAACTGGCCCAGCGTTCCGCAAACGCCGCCAAGGAAATCAAGACGCTGATCAGCGCCTCGGCTGCCGAAGTCGAAGGCGGCGTCTCGCTCGTCCGCTCGACCGGCGACGCGCTTCTGGAAATCGAGAACCTCGTCAATCGCGTCAACGGCCATGTGGAATCGATCGCCACCGCCGCCCGCGAGCAGGCGACCGCGCTGGCTGAGATCAACTCCTCGGTCAACCACATGGACCAGATGACTCAGAAGAACGCTGCGATGGTGGAAGAAACCACCGCAGCCAGCGAAACGCTTGCCGGCGAAAGCCGCCAGCTGCAGAACATCCTCAGCAGCTTCAAGCTGGAAGAGGAATATCGCGCCGCAAGCCGCACCCGCTTCGCAGCCTGATAATAACTTCGATACTGACGAAAAAAGGCCCGGAACCTCCGTTCCGGGCCTTTTGTTTTTCGCCTCTTCAGACGTCGATAACGATCTTGCCAAACGGGCCGCGATCGAGATGGGCGAAAGCCTCCTCCGCCTCTTCGAAACGATAACGCCTGTCGATCACCGGCTTCAGGCCGATCGCATCGACGGCACGAACGAAGTCTTCCAGCGCCCGGCGGTGGCCGACGGAAATCCCCTGCACGATCGGCGCCTTCAAAAGCAGGTCCGGCGCATGAGCCGAAATTTCCAGTCCCTCGAACACGCCGATCAACGACACCCTTCCGCCGACCGCCACGGCCTTCAGCGCCTGCGCAAATCCCGTCCCACCGGCAATGTCGAGCACGTGATCGGCACCGTAACCTTCCGTCAAGTCGAGCAGCCGATCCACCCAGCCATCTCGGGGCAGCATATGGTTGGCGCCGAGGCCGCGCACCCGCTCCAGCTTATCGGCACTTGACGACGTCACGAAAATCTCCGCGCCATGCGCCCGGGCGATCTGCACCGCAAACAGCGCGACGCCACCGGTGCCCTGAACCAGAACCTTGTCGCCCGCCTTGAGATGGCCGCTCTCGATCAGCGCGGTCCATGCTGTCAGACCTGCGATCGGCAGCGTGCTCGCCTCGCCGGCATCAAGCGTCTTTGGAGCTGCAACGAACCAGTCGGCCGGAAAGGTGACATATTCGGAAAGCACGCCGGGATGGGCGCCTCCCAACGTCCGATAGGGCGGGTTGCGTGCATTGCCGAGTCCCTTGCCGTCCAGGCGGCCGGGCATAAAGGTGGAGATCACCTTGTCGCCAAGCGCGAAGCGGGTGACGCCGGGGCCGATCGCCTCTACCATGCCCGCCATGTCGGACACCGGCACGAAAGGAAAACTCAAAGGCAGACCCATGCCGTTTTCCATCACCAGCTTATCGCGGAAATTCAGGGATACCGCCTCGGTGCGGACCAGCACTTCGCCAAAATCCGGCACCACCACTTCCGTTTCGCGAATACGGAAATCCTTAGGCCCCAACCCCATCATGCTCCATTGCCTTGCCATTCTCATCACATCGTCCTTTCAAGATTGCGATGGAAAAGCATACCGTTGAATTTTAGTCCGCATTTGCGGTATAAATTCTCCATAATGGTTCCTTGAGGGAAACAATATGGAGCAGCTTAAAGACGTCTCGGTCTTCGTGGAGGCCGTCGATGCCGGCGGTTTTTCGGCCGCCTCGAAGAGGTTGAATCTCACCCGCTCGGCCGTCGCCAAGACCATCGGGCGGATGGAGGAAAGGCTCGGCGTCCGGCTTTTCCATCGCACCACACGCAGCCAGAACCTGACGGAAGAAGGCCGCTTCTTCTATGAACGATGCCAGCGGGCGGTTGAGGAAATCCGCCTTGGCGAGGCCGAACTGGAATCCGGCCGTCGCGAAGTGCGCGGCAAGCTCAAGGTCAGCATGCCGGTCATCTTCGGCCGCCAATGCGTCGCGCCGGTGCTGATCAGGCTTCTGGAAGATCATCCTGGCCTGGAGCTCGATCTCTCCTTCAGCGATCGGGTCGTCGATCTCCGTGCCAATGGCTTTGACCTTGCCGTCCGCAACGGGCGGCTGAAGGACGATGCCGAGACCATGGCTCGCCGGATCGCCTTTCAGCACCTGATGGTCTGCGCCTCGCCGGCCCATCTCGAAAGATACGGAGAGCCACAGAACTTAGAAGAGCTGCCGAAATTCGAAGGCATCGTCTACGGCAAGCAGGCTGGCCAGGAAGCCTGGATATTTCCAGCGCCCGACGATCCCTGGCGGATGGTCCTGCCGCGCTCGCGTCTGCGGCTCGATGATCTCGAAGCGATCCTCAATGCAGGCCTGGAGGGCCAGGGTCTGGTCCGCCTGCCCTGCTGGATGGTGCGCGACCATATCGCCAGCGGCCGGCTCAAACAGGTGCTCAAATCGGTGCCGTCCATCTCTTTCGAAACCCACGCCGTCTGGCCGCGCTCGCCGGTCATGCTGCCCAAGGTGCGCTTGGCCATCGACACGCTCGCGCGCGAAATTCCGCGCTTTACGGAATAGTGCTCAATCCTCTCCGGACGGCTCGTTCAACAGGTCGAGCATCGCCCGAAGCGCGCGGGTCACATGCCTTTCCGCATGATAAAGCGCCGAGAACTGCCGAAGCGGCATGCCGAAATCCGCTACATGCAGCCGTCCGGAAAACGAATGCGACGAAGCTGCACGGCTGGAAAGCACGGTGGCAGAAAGTCCCGCCTCCACCGCCGCCATCGCCGCCTCGTTGGACGGCAGTTCCAGCACGACGGAGAGCGATTGCGGCTCGATGCCGAGATTGACGAGCTGCGCTTCGAAGGCCGACCGCGTGCCGGACCCCTGCTCGCGCATGATCCAGCTGGTTTCCAGAAGATCGCTCGACCGGATCTTTCGCCCATCCGCCCAGGGATGACGGCTGCCGACGACGAGCACCAGCCGGTCCTCCGCCACCTTGCGGCGCTTCAGGCCGAGAAAGAACACCTCGCCTTCCACCACCGCCATCTCGGCCGCGCCTTCGAGCACCGCTTCCGCCGCACTTTGGGTATTGCCGACCGTCAGCCGCACATCCACGCGCGGATACCGCTCGTGATAACTCACCAGCCGCGATGGCAGCCAATAGCTCGCCACCGTCTGGCTGGCATGGACACGCAGGATGCCGGATGCTGAACCACCCAGATCGGCCAGCATATGTTCGGCCGAATGCGCCCGCTCCAGCACCGCTTTGGCCTCCGGCACGAACAACCGCCCGGCTTCCGTCAGCTCGATCCGCCGGCCAACCCGATTAAACAGGATCACCGCATGGCGCGCTTCCAGCGCCGAGATCGCTGCACTTACCGCCGATTGCGTGAGATTGAGCGCTTCAGCCGCGCGGGTGACGTGCTCGCGCCCGGCGACCTCAAGGAAAATTCGCAGCTGTTCAAGCGTCATGGATATCAAACCATTCGATTTAATCGAACGATATCACAAAACTTATCAATTGGATTTGTCTTTCCCAAAGATGGAGAATGATTTTCGATAAAAGCGATAACATCCGGAAAAATCATGAAGCCCGTTACCTCGACTGCGGAACAACGCCCTCTCTCCTCTTCATTCAGCCCTTCCGCCATCGGCCGCTTCATCCCGGGCCTTCTGTTGACTGCCGCGATCGCCGCGGTTGCCCTCACCATCCGCAATCTTTCCGGAATCACCGCGCTCAGCCCGCTGATCATCTCGATCATCATCGGCATGATCATCCGCAACGCGCTGCCTGTTCCGGCCATTGTCGAGCCCGGTATCGGCTTTTCGCTGAAGAAAATCCTCCGCACCGGCATCGTACTGCTCGGCCTGCAGGTCACCGCGATGCAAATCCTTTCGCTCGGTGGCGCCGGCCTTGCCATGGTAGTGCTGACGCTCGTTTCGACCTTTATAGCGATCCGCGTCATGGGCCGTGTGATGGGCGTCGACCACGCGCTCACCGACCTGATCGCCGCCGGCACCTCCGTCTGCGGCGCATCCGCCATCATCGCGACCAATACGGTGGTCCGCGGCCGCGAAGAGCATGTCGCCTATGCAGTTGCCTGCGTCACATTATTCGGCTCGCTGGCAATGATCGCCTATCCGCTACTCGCCAATCCGCTGGGTCTCGATGCGCGCGGTTACGGCCTCTGGTCCGGCTCGACCATTCATGAAGTGGCGCAGGTCGTCGCAGCCTCCTTCCAGGGCGGCGAAGTCTCCGGTCAGTTCGGAACGATTTCCAAGCTCGCCCGCGTCGTGATGCTGGCGCCTCTGATCATGACGCTGGCGCTCAGCCTCCGCTCGAACACTGAGGGCGGCGCGAAGGCTTCCGCGCCGATGCCTTGGTTCGTGTTCGGCTTTATCGCGATGATGCTGGTCAACAGCGTGATCACCATTCCGGCGAATGTCAGCCAGAATCTCGTAATGCTCACCAATTTCCTGCTGTCGATGGCGCTCGCAGCCATGGGCCTGCAGGCCAATATCGGCAAGCTGAAGGCCGAAGGCTGGCGGCCGCTGGCGCTGGGCGCCTTTGGCTGGGTCTTCATCGCGGTATTCGGCTTTGCGATGCTGAAACTCTTCGGTTTCTGAGAAGAACGGCAATACACAACGAGGCCGCGTCAGAAATGGCGCGGCTTTTTTGTTGCCGCAGATTAGCAAGGCTTAGGGCGATCGGTCTTAGAACCGTCTTGCACCGCTTCGTCATGGTACCAGCAGCTCACATCCACAACGTCGGGCGACATCTCATAGATGCCGGCAGGTGCCGTCAGGCCGTTATCGAGCTTGCGGCGCGGGCGAGCCGGGAAAGCCAGTATCTGCGCTGTCTCACGATGGATGTTAACAGTGGCCATCCTATCGTCTCCTAAACCTCAAGAGTGCATTCAAACGCATGCCGGGCACAAATCTGCACATTTTTTGTGCTTATTGCATTATTTTATATCAATTCGGCCGTAAACGCTAGGCGCTAATTTAGCCGGCTGCAGATATCCGGAGATCGATTTGCTCCCCTGGACCGCATTTGCAAAAAACGTGTGCTAAGCCCACGAAGTTCCGTCACACCGTCACGAAACCTTCAAAACCAGCGCTTTCCATGAGGCCCTGCTTATTGACGTTGGAAGTCGATACAGGCTGAACCGCTGGAAAACCGGAGCCTTTACGCTTTTTTAAGGAAAAAAGACCGTCCAGCTTAAAACTGGCACGGCACATGCATTCTCTTTTTCATCCCCGAGGGGTGGCGCCTAAAGCGTCGCTCGCCTCAGGATGGCTCAACCATGCAACACGGCCTGAGAGATAGAAGATTATGACCAAGTATAAGCTCGAGTACATCTGGCTCGACGGTTACACCCCCGTCCCGAACCTGCGTGGCAAGACGCAGATCAAGGAATTCGATGCATTCCCGACGCTCGAGCAGCTTCCGCTCTGGGGCTTTGACGGCTCCTCCACAATGCAGGCCGAAGGCCGCTCGTCGGATTGCGTTCTGAAGCCCGTCGCCATCTATCCGGACCCGGCCCGCACCAACGGCGTGCTCGTCATGTGCGAAGTCATGATGCCGGATGCCGTCACCCCGCATCCGTCGAACGCCCGTGCGACCATCCTCGACGACGAAGGCGCCTGGTTCGGCTTCGAGCAGGAATATTTCTTCTACGAAAACGGCCGCCCGCTCGGCTTCCCGGAACAGGGCTATCCCGCTCCGCAGGGTCCGTATTACTGCGGCGTCGGCTCCTCCAATGTCGGCCCGGTTGCCCGCGAAATCGTCGAAGAGCATCTCGACCTCTGCCTCGCTGCCGGCATCAACCACGAAGGCATCAACGCCGAAGTGGCCAAGGGTCAGTGGGAATTCCAGATTTTCGGCAAGGGCTCCAAGAAGGCCGCCGACCAGATCTGGATGGCACGCTACCTCTTGCAGCGCCTGACTGAAAAATACGGCATCGATATCGAATACCACTGCAAGCCGCTCGGCGACACCGACTGGAACGGCTCGGGCATGCATTGCAACTTCTCGACCGAATATATGCGCACCGTCGGCGGCAAGGCCTATTTCGAAGCCCTGATGGCGCAGTTCGAAAAGAACCTGATGGACCACATCAACGTCTATGGCCCGGACAACGACAAGCGCCTGACCGGCAAGCACGAAACGGCTCCGTGGAACAAGTTCTCCTACGGCGTTGCCGACCGCGGTGCTTCGATCCGCGTCCCGCACTCGTTCGTCAAGAACGACTACAAGGGCTACCTCGAAGACCGCCGCCCGAACTCCCAGGGCGACCCCTACCAGATCGCTTCCCAGGTTCTGAAGACGATCTCGGAAGTCCCGACCGAAGGTTTTGCTTCGGCTGCCGCCTGATCGAACTGAAGTCCTCCCAAGGATAGAAAAACGCCGGCCACGAGGCCGGCGTTTTTCGTTTAGGCGACGGTCAATTGAACTAATACCAACCGTCATTGATCAGAACCCTTGTGCCCAGTTGCGCCTTCCGATCGACATTATCTTCCACGGTCGGTCCTGCAGTGTTCGCCAAGCGTAGCAGCAATGATCGACGATATCCTCGTATGACTTGAAGACACGGTTTGAAAGCCAGTTATCCCGCATGAACTGCCAGATATTTTCGACAGGGTTCAACTCGGGCGATTTGGGCGGCAGTGGCAGGATGGTGATGTTTTC
>NZ_JAHYCB010000050.1 GCF_019430945.1 Neorhizobium populisoli
CACGATCTGAACTGTCACGCTGCCGAGCCGGGCAGCATCGGCGCGTGAGCCGCCATCATAGATCGATGCAACTGCCAGAAGCCGCCGCGCCTGATCGGCATCGCGTGTCTGCCGAGCCAGAAGCCGCCGCGCCTGATCGGCATCGCGTGTCTGCCGAGCCAGAAGCCGCAACCTAGCTCCGTCGAAGTCCGACCGTAATGAAAGCGCTGAACCCATCGCAAACCTCCTGTTTGCGCCATCGATTCAGATTCGTCCGGCTTTGGGAACCCCAAGAGTCAGCATCAGTGACAACTGGTATAATTCGGGGCGAGCTTCCGATCTTAAGCAACATTCAAGAATTATGGTAGACATCACGGTATAACCTGCCTTTTGACCAGAGCTGTAATGACCGAAACCATTGATGTTGCCGACGAACGAGAGCCTGAACTCGTTTCTGAACTCTGCCTTGCTCGTCCTGCCGAGTATCGCCGTCGCCTAACAGCACTTCGCGCTTCTCTATTCCAGCTCAATGATTTGATGGATTGCGTCGGCGCGGTAAAAGGCGCGTCCAGTCAGACCCGCCGCTAGACTTGCTTTCTTCCTCCAAACGAAGGCACGTAACCGCTCCGTTTTCTCGCGCTAAGCGTCCAGCCACTGCCGCAATGCCTCTGCGGCCATCCGACATGGAAGAAGCCAGAAGGAACTCAGCCGACGGTACTCAAGTGTCGGCAAATAATAGCTCGCTATGTCAGTTTGTCGCGTCTCCGTGGCGGGGTTCAAATCCGTTCAAGAGAGAGGCCAACAGGCATCTGAGCACTGGCAAGCTGATGAACGGCCCACATCGGACATATTTCTGTTCCGTTTATTCCATTGCGTTGCTCGGACGCGATACCGCCGCCTCCTTACGTTCGGAATGAAGATGATAGACCCGTCGACCATAAAATTTCTTTCGGAAGCTTCGAGCAATCTTGGCGAGGAGTGGCTGAACGACAACAAAGCTCGAATTGAAAGCGCGCGGCGCAACCTTATCGATTTTACATCACAGCTGATCGCAAGCTCCGAAGTGGTAGACCCTCGTATAGCCGTAGCAAACATCGATCCGCGAAAGTGTCTCGCCAGAGCGCCTATCGCAAAAGGTACAGGGTCGATCGCAGTGCGCGTTTCCCTATCGAAGAATGCCGCCGCAACCTACTTCATGCAATTGTCGCCCGGTAACTCTTACAGTGGAGGCGGCGCATTGTTGCCGCCACCGCGTCCCGCTCGCATCTTGAGGCAAACAATCGCGACCCACACCGGGAAATGGCGAGGTATTGTCGAAGGTCCGCTGTTTCGAAAGTATTTCCCGAACGGTTTGACCGGCGGTCACGAATTCAGTGGCAAAGGATTTGTCAAAAACCATGATGCGCTCGATTTCTTCAACCTCAAGAACTTTGGCGCATGTCGCAGCGTTTCAGACGAGATGTTGATGTCCCCCGGTTTGATTGAGGAAGCGGTAAAATCGTTTGCGGCCGCCCGTGCCTTGGTTGATTACATCAATCGTGCCACGACGAGGCTTGCTGAGGCCGGCTAACCATATGGCTTCCACCCGCGCTCATTGATCCGAATATTTTAAATAGAACCTGTGACCTGCGGCATGCGACTATCCTCATGGTTGCGACACGCTTGTTCGACTTCCTGACGCGAAGCTCGTTGAAGTCGCGAGCGATTGGAAGATCCCGCAACTGACAAATCCAGGCCTCGCCGAAGATTGGCTCAAGGTAAAGCGCGATACGCTGATAGTCGGCGTGAAGCAGAAAGGGTAAACCAACGACAATGGCTGGATCGATACATTAGTGGGCTCGGTGGAGCTATGCCCTATCGCGAAATACGCTACGAGTTCTGAATTGAGGGCTCGCCATCTCTCGCTGAATAATGAAAATTGTCCATTCTTTACGAGGGATCAGCGTCTTCAGGAAAAACCGCGCCGCAAGGGCGCATCAATCGCTCCAAGCCTCAGCCCTTCTACTTGCGAGCGCCTATACGATACGGTCCCGCCCGCTCGCTCATCACGACAGATTTCGATGTAAGGGTTATTTCGCCGCGCGCCATCAGCACGAAAGCAGGACAGTGTCTGAACTGCGAGCATTGGTCAAGACAAGGAAAGCGGGTCCGCGATCCCGTCTTCGCTGACCAACCGCACGCATCCATGGCAGCGATCCGTCGCAGCCTTACGGAGGTGACGGTGGCTCCGTGCTTTTTAATCACGTGGCCCGCCACAGTGCCCTCAACTACCAGCTCCAGACCCTAGGCCCGATCAAAATCGTCGAGCCGCAGCGTCTGGTCACTTTGCTGGAACGTTACGTCGACATCCTTTGGGAAGCAGGCAGCCATAAGAATAACGTGAATGCTTCAATGAGGGACTGGATGAAATCCTGCTCGGCCAATCCTTCGAAACGTTCACAGACGAAATGGTTGATCGGCTCACCGGCGAACTACGCAAACGTGGCAATAGCAACGCGACCATCAACAGAAAGATGGCGGCGCTCAGCAAATTGCTGCGAAAGGCGTTTAAAATGGGCG
>NZ_JAHYCB010000051.1 GCF_019430945.1 Neorhizobium populisoli
GGTAAGCGGTCAGCCGATCACGTCTGTCTTGAAGTTCCAAGGCATCAGAGCGTCGACGTCGTGAGCGGGCCATCCATTGGCCATACGCAGTAGTGTCTGGGCCAGCCAGGCAAGTGGATCGACGTCGTTCATTTTAGCAGTCTGCAAAAGTGTAGCGATCGTCGCCCATGTGTTGCCGCCGCCTTCGCTTCCTGCAAACAGGCTGTTCTTCCGCGTAATTGTTTGGGGACGGATTGCCCGCTCGACGATGTTGGAGTCGATCTCGATGCGGCCGTCACTGAGAAAGCGCTCCAGAGATTGCCGGCGGTTCATTGCATAGCGGATCGCTTCGGCCGTCTTGGACTTGCCAGAGACTTTCGCCAGCTCTTTTTCCCAGATGTCAAAAAGGTTTGCGACAATTGCCGAAGACCGCTCTTGTCGTGCGGCAGCTCGGGTGTTGGCATCCTTACCGCGGATCTCGTCTTCAACCCTCCAGAGCTCCGCCATGGCTTTCACCGACGCTGTCGCCGCGTCATTGATACCGCCGACATGAAGCTCGTAAAATTTGCGCCTGACATGCGCCCAGCAGCCTGCCAACGTGATGGTCTCGTTGCTACCTGCTTTGAGGTGTTCTTTGACCATGCTCGTATAAGCGCCATGCCCATCAACCTGGAGAATGCCGTTGAAGCCGTTCAAGTGGCGTGCAACGCAGCGCGCACCCCGGCTGTCCTCGAACCGATAGGCGACCATAGGCGGTCCTGATCCACCGAACGGGCGATCATCACGTGCGTAGGCCCAAAGCCACGCCGTCATTGTCTTTCCTGAACCAGGCACCAGGGTTGGCAATGTCGTCTCGTCGGCAAAGACCCTTTCACCCGCTTTGATCTTTTCCAGAATGTAATCGGCCAGGATCTTCAGCTCGAAGCCGAGATGGCCCATCCATTGGGCCATCAACGACCGGCTGAGCGCCACGCTATCACGAAGGTAGATCGCCTGCTGACGATAGAGTGGAAGGCCGTCGGCGTATTTCGATACGGCAATGTAAGCGAGAAGCCGTTCGCTCGGCAGGCCAGCCTCTATGATATGGGCCGGCGCCAGAGCCTGTAGTACGCCGTCACGCCCCCTGAATGCATATTTAGGCCGGCGGGTCACGATGACCCGGAACTTCGGTGGAATGACATCGAGCCGCTCGGATCGGTCCTCGCCAATCAGAACCTTCTCCAAGCTCTGGCACTCTTCAGGGATATCTGGCTCGATAATTTCTTCGATGCGTTCGAGATGGGCGGCAAAGCCCTTGCGTGGGCGTGCTTCCCGCTTGGGCTTGTCTTTCCGGGACTGTTCGAGCTCGCTGTCGATTGTCGCCAGGCCGGTCTCGACTTCCTCAAAGGCAAAATCAATCTGATCATCGCTGATCCCCAGCCGCAGCCGTTCCGAACGAGTGCCTTTCTGGGCCCGCTCCAGCACTTTCACAATCGCTGTGAGGGTGGCGATCCGCTCGTCGGTATCCTTTTTGAGCGCCTCAAGCCGAGCGATCTCCGCTCGGGCAGCCGCACCCTCTGCATTCATGGCGACGATCATCGCCTTGAGTGCATCCACATCATCAGGAAGGTCCGAAGCAGACAAAACCATAGCAGGAGTAGACCATAGATCGCGGGCTTTTCCTAGCGTTTACAGTGGCATATGTCACTTTCCGTGCCGTCGTTCAGCCCGTGGTGCGCGGTCTCCTGATCGTCGCTGGGCGGATCTTCTTCCAATCCAAACCAGCCAGAAGTGCCATGAGCTGAGCATGGTCGAGGCGGATACGCGCCGCCGTCGCTGCCGGCCAGCAAAAGCCATTCTCCTCGAGAATTTTCGAATAAAGGCAGACCCCGCTGCCATCCCACCAAACGATCCGGACACGGTCCGCCCGTTTCGACCGGAAGACATAAAGCGCGCCGTTGAACGGGTCGAGGCCACCATCCCTGACCAGAGCCATCAATGATGCTGCACCTTTGCGGAAGTCGACAGGCTGGCACGACACATAAACAATGACACCAGACGCAATCATGCCTGACGAACCGCCCGCAGGATCTTCACTAGATGTTCAGTCGCAATATCGCCGCCTACGCGCACCATAGCATCACCGATGACAATCTCAACCGCAGAACCGGCAACCGCCTCGACCTGTGCAAACCGAACCTGTGCATCAACTGACTTCGAGAGAGGAGCAATCGATCCCGAGGCGACTGCTTTGCGACGCCAATCGTAAAGCTGAGAGGGATCCAGACCCGCTCCACGGGCAATCGCTGATACATTCACCCCCGGCTGCAGAGTTGCGGCGACCAAACGGGCCTTCTCATCATCCGGCCAGTCTCTCGGCTTGCGGCGCGTCGCGATTGGTGTCGCCGTCAAAACCTCGAAGGCTCGGGTCTGATTCACAGTATCACTCATAGGGCTCTCCGCATGACTCATGCAGAAAATGAGCGATCTGTCCCTCCAGCGCTACGTGGGATCGCTTACCCGCTTACG
>NZ_JAHYCB010000052.1 GCF_019430945.1 Neorhizobium populisoli
CAAACCGGACATTCGAGATAGCAGGCGGACAGGTGGCTTCGCGCCCGCGTTTCGGATGTTCAAGGTTCATGATTGAACTCTGAAAGCGGAAATTCGCTGCAACGGGACTAAACGACAGCTTTGCATTGAACTTGAAGATCTCTTATTCGTCGATGAGATTCTCAGCGGTCCGCCTCCAATAGGGATCTCGAACGAACTCTTTGGCCAGAAATCCCATCAGTAGCGATATTCTGTGTACGCCCCGAAGGTCTGGATGGGTGAGCACCCAGAGCAGGTTCGTGGGTGCCGCGTGATAGGTGAAACACCGTTTCAGGTCTGAACGGCGCAAATCGTCCGGCAAGAGTGCAACACCGCAGCCCTCCGCTGCCAGACGCGCCATGGCGGTGAGATCATCGCATGCGATTGCCGTCACAGGCTGCTCTTCATTCAGCACATCACGAAAAGCCGGATGACGCAGCAATTGTCCTGCCGGTGGGGCCAATTTATGTTGTGAAAGGTCAAATGGGCCGTCCAGCCGCGCAGCGGTCTCGAGGTATGAGGGGGCCGCGTAGACAGCCCAATCGATATCGAGAACACGCCGCCCCCAAAGATGGTCAGGCGGATTTTGGGCGACTCGCAAGGCGACGTCCGCGCCCCGGTCGGACATGTTCACTTCCTGGTTCGAAACCAGAAATTCAACCCGAACGTTGGGATGCGCCTCGCTGAAATTCATCAGATAACGCGGCAACACGGTGTCGGCAAAACTGCGCGGCGCGGTAAGGCGCACGATGCCCTCGGCATTTCCGTCCCTGCCACTTATACGCCGGTCGATCGCCTCGAAAGAGCGGGCGATACCAAGGCCTATCTCGCGCATTTCATTGCCCGCGTCCGTCAACACAAACCGGCCTTTGACACGATCAAACAAACGCGTGCCCGTCTGTTCTTCAAGCAGGGCAATGTGCCGGAAGACTGTCGCATGGCTCAGTCCGGTAAGCTTGGCGGCGCGAACCTGAGAGCCCGTTTCGCAAACCGCGAGAAACACTTTGACGAGGTTCCAATCCAATTCCAGCCTACTTCATTTCAAATTTGCAATACTACACCTCACAAATGCATATATCCATCTTTTCTGCAACAGAATACCTTCGGCTCATATCAACAACGGCAATGAAGGAGATGGATATGATTGGATACACTTCGCTTGGAACGGCCAACCTTTCCCGCGCGGAAAGCTTCTATGACGCATTATTGGCGGAGTTCGGCGCAAAACAGGTGATGCACATGGATGATTTCATCGTCTGGGCAGTCGAAAATGGCGGCGCGTCCTTTTCAATTCATGTGCCTGAAAACGGAAAAGAATATTCAGTCGGCAACGGCGTAATGATTGCGCTCGCGGCATCCGGCCAGACACAGGTTGATCTGGTGCATGAGAAGGCTTTGAAATTGGGAGGCGCCGATGAAGGCAAGCCCGGATTTCGGGCCGAGGGCTTTTACGCCGCCTATTTCCGCGATCTGGACGGCAACAAACTCAATGTCCATTGCATGGTCGGTTGAGCCATGCCGTTGGAACCTTACAAGATCGTAGGGCACAGATTGTGCCCTTATGTGCAAAGGGTCGTTATCGTCATGATCGAAAAAGGCATTGCCTTTGAACGGATCGATATCGACCTCGACAATAAACCCGCCTGGCTCGGCGATATATCGCCGGGTCGTCAGGTGCCGGTATTTTGGGCTGGACGCGACGAATGGCTATTCGAATCCGGTGTTATTGCCCGTTATCTGGATCAGGTGACAGGGGGAGGCCTTATGCCCAGCGATCCTTGGGCGCGCGCTTGTCATGAAGCCTGGATGGCCTATGCGGATGGCATGCTGAATATCGTCGCCCGCATTATCTACCGCGATGTCGACGCATCCGCTTTCGCAGTCTCGTTGCGAGAGCTTGAGGAGCGACTGCGGATTGTCGATGACCGTTTTCAGCCGCAAAAATACTTCGCGGGTGATGCTTTCGGCCTTGTCGACGCGGTGTTTGCAACACTTTTCCGGTATTTTTCTGTTTTCGACAGAGTGTCGGAAACAAGACTGAATGACTTGCTTCCACAAAAACTCACAGAATGGTGGGCTCTTGTCGGCAGTCATAAATCGGTGAAAGACGCGGTACCGCCAACCTATGAGGCTGAACTCATACAGTTCATCGCCCAAAAGGAAAGCCATGCCGCTCGGGTGCTAGGCACATTCCGCTGACGGGCCAAATCGGACCGTCCCTTGAGCCAAGCGAATGACCGCTTTT
>NZ_JAHYCB010000006.1 GCF_019430945.1 Neorhizobium populisoli
AAGTCGTAGAAGAGCTGCGCCGGAGCTGCCTGACATCCCATCATCGTCCAATCCTCCGCAAATCAATGCGGCGATTGAATCATGACAACGCAGCACCGACAACGCCGAGTTTTTCAACGGAATCGGCGCAAAGCAGACGTCACACCAATACGCCCGTTTCAGAGCCTGCGAGCTTCCAGACGCCGCTTATCGCGCGCAACATATTCGGAGCCCATTTCCGTCAGACGGAATTGTCGTTTCTGAAATTCCCCGCGGATAAGGATGAAGCCTTGCTCTTCGGCGTCGCTCAGAGTTTTCAGACTTGTGCCTTTGGGAGGTGACTGCCATTCTGCGCCGGCAGCACTGTGCAGCAATACCATTATCTTGATAATCTCGTTTCTCCATGGCTGATGCCTATCAGCCGGAACGCATAGCTTTTCACCTGGATCGCTGCAATGGCTGCCATTGGCGCAAAGCTGCTGGCATGCTGCATGTCGTCCTTTTTGCAAGTACAAAGGTCGAAAAGAAGGCCGGCGCGATCTGGCCGACCTTCCCTTCTTCGCTTTACATCGCCGGCAGAATGGCGATGTCGCGCACGTCGTTATCGACGCCGGTGATCATGCCGACTTCAGTTGCAGCGCCGGTTTCCAGGTTGACCGTGTAGAGCATCTTGCCGGCGGCGAGATAGGCCGTGTTCTTGCCGTCCGCCATGCCCTGGATGTCGAAGGCATAGGTTGCCGGTTTGCTCGCGATGCCGAGCTTGCCGATTGCCTTCAGCGTGCCGTCGTTCGGCTTGGTCTGCTGGATCAGCGCGCCGATCGTTGCGTCGATGTTATACATGGCGGTTTTTTCCGGCTTGCCGACCGAATTGGTATAGGCGGCCGAGACGACATTCGGGGTTTCGCCCTTGTGCATGTCGCCATCCTCGAAGGCGAGCGTGCCATCGACCGTTACGGCGCCGGTGTCCGGGTGGACGCGGTGGTTGGTCGTGCCGGTCATGAAGCGAAGGCGGTCAGCCATCGGGTTGAAATCGACGACGACGGGCGCCTGCGTCATGGTCAGCATCTTGTCCATCTTGGCGACGTCGGTGGCAGCACCCGTCTCCAGATTGATCGAGACGATGCGGTGATCCGGTGTAACGCCGATCACGGTCTTGTTGCCGGGGCGGAAGTCGATGCCGACGAGTTTGTCGACGCCGGTGACCTCCATCTTCTTGGAAACGGCGGGTTTTGCCGTGTCGAACATGACGAGCGTCTTGTCGCCGGTCAGCCCGAGAACCGGGGCGGCGGACACTGCGGCGGCCGAAAGGCCGAGTGCGGCGGAGGCGATCAGGGCGGTGCGAATGGTGTTCATGTCTTTCTCCCGTACGTTGATCCGTTCGGAAGCTATCCGGCGCTCGGCTCTCGATGCTTCCAATGATGAAGACACGCCGGCAGATGCGTTTGGATGCAGACCTTAAAAATAATTTCTTCGCGCGCATCCATTCGGCCCCTCTCGCGCGTATAGGCATGGAGGGCAGACCGGTCCTCGCCTTCAACGGGAGGACGATGCGATGCTGATGAGTTCAAGGCCCGACGAGCTGGATGTGGCGCTTACCGCCTGCGCCTCCGGCGACCGGGCCGCCTTGCGCCTCATCTTCGATCGGGAAGCGGGCCGCCTCGTCGCCATTGCCGAACGGATCGTGCGGCGGCGCGAGCTTGCCGAAGAGGTCGTGCAGGAAGCCTTCATCCGCATCTGGACCCATGCCCACCAATATGCCCCGGAGCGCGGATCAGCCCGCGGCTGGATCTATGCGATCGTCCGCAACCGGGCGATCAACATGCTGCGCGACGGCCGCCGCGAGCACACGGTCGAGGAAGTGGAAACGCTTCGGGAGACCGAGCAGGCCGACGAGATCATGGCGGCATGGCACCGGCTGGATCGGGAAAGCCGCCTGCGCGACTGCCTTGGCGCGCTGGACGAGACGAAACGGCATGGCATCCTGATGGCCTATGTGGGCGGCTACAGCCATGGCGAAATTGCCGGGCGGCTGCGCATCCCGCTCGGTACCGCCAAATCCTGGATACGCCGCGGACTTTCCGCGCTTCGGGAGTGCATGGCATGACCTTTGATCGCAACGAGATTGCCGGCATCGCCGACGAACATGTACTGGGCCTGCTGGAGCCTGCGGAAGCGGCGGAAATCGAGGCGGAGATGGAACGCGATGCCGAACTGAAAGCCGCGATTGCCGCGAGCCGGGACCGGTTCCTGCCGCTTGACGCCGGCGTCGAGCCCGCGACCGTGGACGAGACATTGTGGCGCAAGATCGAAGCCGCCCTGCCGGCGCAACAGGCCGCCGCGCTGCTGCCCTCCGCCAACGACAACCTGAAAGACGGCTGGCGGCTGACCGCACTTTCCGCGCTTGCCGCTACGCTGCTGCTGGCGATCGGGCTCGGCTGGAGCCTGATGCGGGTGGTGGAGCCGGTGGTGATCGCCGTGCTGATCAACGATGCGGGTGAGGCGCAGGCAGTGGTCGAGGATTTCGGCAACGAAACCGCTACGGTGCGGCTGCTGCGCGATTTCGACGTGCCGGCGGACAAAACGATCCAGGTCTGGACGTTACCTTCCCGCGAAATGGGGCCAATGTCGCTCGGTCTGGTCGACAAGGTTCGTTCGGTCCGGCTGCATGGTCCGACACTGCCGGCGCCGCGCAGCGAACAGCTTTATGAGATCACGCTGGAACAGCAGGGCGGCTCGCCGACCGGCCGACCGACAGGGCCGATCCTGGCCAAGGGGTTTGCAAAACCGGCGCATTGAAGCTGCGCGATAAGGAATGCCGTCTACGCGGCATTTCCGGTCTGCCTCTCGATTCCGGTTTGCTTCTCGGTGCGGCTGCACTAATTAGGCCGCATTGTCCTGCATTTGCATCGCTCCCATGTTCAGCCGCATCATTTCCCGCCTGCCCTCGCCCCGCATCCTGCTCGACCCGGGCGCATTGCGCGTCCTCATCCGGCGCAGTGAATTCGGTCTGATTCTTGCTGCCGCCGTTGTCGGCATGCTTGCCGGCCTGGCGGTGGCGGCGATGAGCTGGGTGTCGCAGGAACTGCACCGGCTGATCTTCAAGATCGAGGTCGGCGAGCGGCTGAGTTCGGCGCTGGAGCCCGACCGGCTGCTCATCCTGATCGGACCGATCGTCGGCGGCGCTCTGATGGGCCTCGTCCTTCTGATCCTGCGCAAGTGGCGCAAGAAACCGATGGTCGACCCGATTGAGGCGAACGCGCTGCATGGCGGGCGGCTATCGCTGACGGACAGTATCGTCGTCGCAGTGCAGAACCTGATTTCCAACGGGTTCGGCGCCTCTGTCGGCCTTGAGGCCGGTTATACCCAGCTTTCCTCCGGCATAGCTTCGAAGCTCGGTTACCTGCTGCAGCTTCGCCGGTCGGACCTGCGCGTGCTGGTCGGCTGCGGGGCGGCAGGCGCGATCGCGGCCGCCTTTAACGCGCCGCTGACGGGCGCCTTCTACGCTTTCGAGCTGATCATCGGCACCTATACGATCCTCAGCCTCGCACCGGTCGTTGTCTCGGCGCTGGCGGCCACCATCGTCACACGGCTTTTCGTCGGCGATGCGTTCATGATCGATGTCGGGCAGTTCGGTGCGGTCGTGCCGGCGGATTACGTGCCGGCGGTGGTGCTCGGCGTGTTCTGCGCCGGCGGCGGCATTCTCATCATGCAGGGCGTTTCGCGCGTCGAGGAACTGGCGCGCAGAAGTTCGATCTCGCCGATCTTCCGGCCGCTGCTCGGCGGTATCGTCGTCGGCCTGCTGGCGCTGATCGACCAGCAGGTGCTGGCGGCAGGCCATGGCGCGCTGCATGAAAACCTCAATCAGAGCATGACCATTCCGGCGCTTCTGGCGATCCTCGCCTTGAAATCGGTTGCCTCGGCGGTGTCGATCGGCTCCGGTTTTCGTGGCGGCCTGTTCTTCGCCTCGTTGTTCATGGGCGCGCTGCTCGGCAAGCTGTTTGCCTATTGCACGCCCTATATCTTCGCGCATGCGACGCTGACGCCGGTCATCTATGCGGTGGTGGGGATGAGCGCGCTGTCGGTCGCCGTCATCGGCGGGCCACTGACCATGACGTTTCTGGCGCTGGAAATCACCGGCGACTTTCCGATCACCGTGCTGGCGCTGGCGGCGGTCATCACCTCCTCGGTCACCGTGCGCTCCACCTTCGGTTACTCGTTCGCGACCTGGCGTTTCCACCTTCGCGGCGAAAGCATTCGCAGCGCCCACGATATCGGCTGGATACGGAACCTCACCGTCGAGCGGATGATGCGCCCCGATGTGCGCACCGCGTCGATCACCGCAACGCTCGAGGAGTTCCGCAAGGATTTTCCGCTCGGTTCCACCCAGCGCGTCATCCTGCTCGACGAGGGCGAAAAATATGCCGGCATGGTTCTCCTGCCGGACATCTATGCGGCGCCGACCGAAGATGCGGAAAACAAGGAAAAGCCGACGCTCGCCTCCTTCGTCAAATACAAGAACGACGTGCTGCTGCGCTCGATGAATGCCAAGCAGGCGGCGGCGATGTTCGACAAGCTGGAGGCGGAAGCGCTGGCCGTCGTCAACAACCAGATCGAACGCAAGGTCATCGGCCAGCTCAGCGAGAGCCATACGCTGCGGCGCTATTCGGAAGAGCTGGACCGCAAGCGGCGCGAAATTTCCGGCGAGATCTGACCGGCATTTTTCGCATGCCAGCCCCTTCTTTCGGATGATTGCGCCGTCTGCCGGCCAAGCTATGGTGCGCGCTGACGGAGGCGGACATGGCAATCGGCGAAGATCGGTCAGCGGCGGAAAGTTCTTTGAAGGCCGCGGTTGCGAGGCCTGCCGGCGAGCGGGTCGTGCTGACCTGCCGCGATGGCGTGTTGCTGCACGGGCATTTCTGGCCGGCTAAAAACCAGGCCATTGCCAGCGTCATCATCAATCCCGCCACCGGCGTTCTTGCCCGCTATTACCATTATTACGCGGATTTCCTCGCCCGCGACGGTTTCGACGTCCTGACCTACGACTATCGCGGCATCGGTCTTTCGCGGCCGCAAACGTTGAGAGGCTGTGGTTACCGCTGGCGGGAATGGGGCGAGCAGGATTTCGATGCGGCACTGCGATATATAGACGAACTGCGCCCGGCTCAGCCGCTGCAGGTCGTCGGCCATAGTATCGGCGGATATCTGCCGGGGCTTTCCCCACGTGCCGGCCGCATCGACCGGATGCTGACCATGGGGGCGCAATACGCCTATTGGCGGGATTACGCCGACGGTCACCGGGCGCGGCTGTTCTGGAAATGGCATGTGGTAATGCCGGTGCTGACGGCGCTTTACGGATATTTTCCGGGAAGGAGGCTCAGCTGGCTGGAGGACCTGCCGGCCGGCGTCGCCAATGAATGGAGTTTTCGCGGGCCGCGGATGGAGTTGACGCATCCAGCTGATGAGCGGGACGATGTGCTGCGGCGCTTCGCGGCGGTGACGGCGCCGATCCTGGCGGTTGCCGTTTCCGACGACGATATCGGCACGCCGGCGGCGATCCGGCGAACGCTTGCCTATTACCGCAATGCCGAGCGGACCGAGGTACTGCTGACGCCGGCTGTCTATGGCCTCGAAAACATCGGCCATTTCAGCCTGTTCCATTCCCGGCACAAGGCCGGTTTCTGGCAGGATACGCTCCGCTGGCTTAAGGACGGCGTCAATCCCTGGGTTGACAACCAACACGGTTGAGCAAGGTCAATGAGGCGAGCGTCCGTATGGCTCACGATGCCTTTGAAAAACCATGGAGGCATTGATGTACAAGCATATCCTGATCCCGACCGACGGCTCGGCGCTTTCGACCCAGGCGCTCGAAAAGGCGCTGGATTTCGCCCATGAGATCGGCGCTGAAGCCACCATCCTCGCCGTCATGGAGCCGCTGCAGGTATTCACCATGAACCCGTCCGGCATGGAAATCGCCTATGCGGAATACGACCGGCAGAACAACGAGGCCGCCGATGGCATTCTCGCCGACGCCAAGGAGGCGGCAAAGAAGCGTCTCGTGGCAGCCGATACGGTGAAGATCGAGAGCATCGACCCGGCCGGCGCTATCGTCGAGATCGCGGAAAAATATGATTGCGACCTGATCGCCATGGCCTCCCACGGCCGCTCCGGTTTCAAGGCCTTCATGCTCGGCAGCGTGACGATGAAAGTGCTGGCGCATTCCAAGGTGCCGGTGCTGGTATATCGGTGAGTTGGGCTTATGCTCCGGTCTCGACAGGCGGGTGCGCGCCATGGGATCGATGAGCTGGCCGCGATGTCCCTTCTCCCCAGCGGGGAGAAGGTGCCGGCAGGCGGATGAGGGGGCTGCGCGGCAAAACGCCTATTGCTGACTTTGATTATTGAAGCTTCGAGGGCAGAGCCCCCTCATCCGACCCTTCGGGCCACCTTCTCCCCGCTGGGGAGAAGGGAAAAGCGGCGCCGTTGGAGCCTCAACTACCCAATCAGGCTGCCATACCGTACCGAATAAATCCGATCCCGACCCAGAAGATGCGCCACCAGCGTCTCGCGGTTGAACAGACCGTGCATGGCCTGATGGCGCAGGTCCAGGCCACCTGCAAGCACACCGAAGGCCGGCATGACCAGACGGTTGCCATCGCTCGCAAAACAGGCGCGGCGGACGGATTTTTCGCGGCGGCGGACGGTCGCGGATGGATGAAGGTGGCCGGCGATTTCGCCCTTGCCGGAAATCAGGCTCGGCTCGTGACGGAAGACGAGGCCGCCGTAGAGGAGTTCGTCGGTGCAGGTGCCGGGCAGGTCGACCGTGCCATCCGGATCGTGGTTGCCGTTGATCCAGATCCAGTCGCGGCCGCGCGCCATCGCCATGATCATCAGGCGCAGTTCCGTCGACAGATGTTCGGAACCCTTGCGGTCGTGGAAATTATCGCCGAGCGACACAACGACCTTGGGATCGTAGCGGTCGATGATGGCGGAGAGGATGTTGAGCGTCGCGATCGTATCGTAGGGCGGCAGCATCATGCCGCGGCGCGCGAAAGCGGCGCCTTTTTCCAGATGCAGGTCGGAGACGATGAGCATCTGGGTTTCCGGCAGATAGAGGCCTCCCATCGGATCGCAGACGGCGACTGTACCGTGCACGACGATCTCTTCCGCGCCGGTGGCGGCTCCGGTCATCAATGTCGAGCGGGCGGCAAGCCCGAGGCGGTGCATCAATTCAACGTCTTCCAATCGGGCGGAGGACATCAGCTCAATGCCTCCGCTATCAATTCCTCGGCAGCCTCCGCCAGCACCGCGTCATGCGCTTCGCCCGGAACACTTTCCTTGCCGATCTCCAGCATGATGGGAACGGCGAGCGGCGAGACGCGGTCGAGATCGCGGTGGGTGATGTGCCCCCTGATTCGTGCCAGCATATCGCCTAACCGGCTCAAATCCAAAAGACCGGATGCCGCATCTCGCCTCGTCGCCTCCAACAATACGTGGTCCGGTTCGTGGGAACGCAGCACGTCGTAGATCAGATCGGTCGAAACGGTCACCTGCCTTCCGGTTTTCTCCTTGCCCGGGTGGCGGCGCTCGATCAAACCGGAAATCACGGCGCAATTGCGGAAAGTGCGCTTCAGCATGTAACTTTCATCGAGCCAGGCTTCCAGATCGTCGCCCAGCATGTCCTCGTCGAAGAGGTCGGAAAGGCTGAGACGCCCCGCATCGATCATCGCGCCGATATCGTTCAGCCCCCAGACTGCCAGCGAATAATCCGTCGCGACGAAACCGAGCGGTCGGGCGCCGGCGCGTTCCAGACGCCGGGTCAGAAGCATGCCGAGTGTCTGGTGCGCCAACCGACCTTCGAAACAATAGGCGATCATGAAGAAGCGTTTGCCGCGCGGAAAGGTCTCGATCAGCAGTTCGTCCTGTTTGGGCAGCATGGAGCGTTCGAGCTGGATGGCCAGCCAGTCGCGTACCTGATCCGGCAGCGCGGTGCGTCGATCGGGATCGGCCAGCATGGCGCGTACCTGGTCGGCGAGATAGGTGGTCAGCGGAAACTTGCCGCCGGCATAAGCGGGGATCTTTGGGTCGAGCGAATGGGCATTGGAAACGAGGCATTCGTTCTCCCGGATGCCTTCGAAACGCAGAACCTTGCCGGCGAAGAGGAAGGTATCGCCCTGCACGAGCTGTTCGAGAAAGTATTCCTCGACCTTGCCGAGCGACATGCCGCCGCGCCCGATGGTCCCTTTGGCATTGCGCTTCACCAGCCGCACATTGAGCTCTGCAGCCTCGACGATCGTGCCGAGGTTCATGCGGTATTGCTGGGCGATCTGCGGATTGGAGACACGCCAGCGGCCATCCGCCATCTTGCGGATCTTCGCGTAACGCTCGTAAGAGCGCAGCGCATAACCGCCGGTCGCGACGAAATCGACGATGCGCTCGAACATTTCCCAGGAGAGATCGGCATAGGGCGAAGCCGAGGTGATCTCGTCGTAAAGTTCGACCGGATCGAAGGGTTCGGCGCAGGCCATGCCGAGCACATGCTGGGCGAGCACGTCCAAAGCGCCCTCACCGACCGGCGGCGTGTCCTGCGCGCCGAGATAATTGGCATCGAGTGCCGCCTGGCATTCCATCACCTCGAAGCGGTTGGCGGGCACCAGGATCGCCTTCGACGGCTCGTCCATTCGGTGGTTGGAGCGGCCGATGCGCTGGGCGAGACGTGACGCCCCTTTCGGCGCGCCGACATGCACGACGAGATCGACATCGCCCCAGTCGATACCCATGTCGAGCGTCGAGGTAGCGACCACGGCGCGCAGTTTATTGGCCGCCATCGCCGCTTCCACTTTGCGGCGCTGACCGGCGTCGAGCGAACCGTGATGCAGGGCAATCGGCAGATTATCGTCGTTGATCGTCCACAGGGTCTGGAACAACAGCTCCGCCTGGAAGCGGGTGTTGACGAAGATCAGCGTCGTCTGATGGCGCTTGATCTCCTCATAGACCTCGGGGATCGCGTAGGTGGAAACATGGCCAGACCAGGGAATGCGGTCCTCGGTGTTCATGATGGTGATGTTGGGTGCCGCACCGCCCGTGACATGCACGAGGCCGGCGGGTGGGGCCGGTTCCTCGCCCTGGGGTACAAGCCAGCGCTGCAGGTCCATCGGGTCGGAGACGGTGGCGGAAAGACCGATCGTGCGGACATCCGGCGCGTGCCGGCGGATGCGCGCCAGACCCAGCGACAGAAGATGGCCACGTTTGGAGGTTACCAGTGAGTGCAATTCGTCGAGGACCACATATTTCAGGTCCTTGAAGAAACGCTCCGCCTCCTTGTTGGCGAGGAGCAGGGCCACCTGTTCGGGCGTGGTAAGGAGGATGTCCGGCGGGTTTAGTTTCTGGCGCTGGCGTTTTGCCTGCGGCGTATCGCCAGTGCGGTTCTCGATGGTGACGGCAAGCCCCATCTCGGTGACCGGCTTCATCAGGTTGCGTTCGATATCGACGGTCAGCGCCTTCAACGGCGAGATGTAGAGCGTGTGGATGCCGGTAAAGGCCGAGCCCGGCGGAATCTTGCCGCGGCGGGTGAGATCGGTGAGCGACGGCAGGAAGCCGGCCAGCGTTTTGCCGGCGCCGGTCGGGGCGATCAGCAGCATGTTTTCGCCGGCTGTCGATCGCGCGAGAAGCTCCAGCTGGTGAGCGCGCGGAGACCAGCCCTTTTCGCCGAACCATTTCAGGAAAGGACGGGGCAGCAGCGCGGCATCACGGCCGGGAGATTGGGCTTCGACGATATTCACCTCGGTAAGATAAGCGGAGGCAACGGAAAATGAAGACTCGGAGTTTAGGTAAAATCTCCATGATCACGCCCAAGAATGGGTGATTTTTTGTTTGCGATCTCCATATCGATATATGAGATAGGCACACTTATCGATGAGCAGGAACATGGACCGAATGGGCAGGCGGTTTACGGCAATTCCAGCAAAAGTGCTTAGCGGCTTTGCATTCGGAATTGCGTCGAAACAAAACGGAGCATTTCAGGCACGTATCCTGCTGGCGCTGGCGGCGCTGGTCTGGTTTGCCGCAGCACCTGCATCCCAGGCGCAGAACTGCCGGTCTGATCCCGGCCCAAGCATCGACTGGCGCGGCTGCAACAAGAAAACCCTGATGCTGGATGGCAGCGATTTCACGCGCGCCAATCTGACCGGCACCGATTTCAGCTATACGGACCTGCGTCACTCGATCTTTGCCGGCGCCGACCTCACCAAGGGCAAGATGATACGCGCCCTCCTGAACAACGCTTCGGCCGACAATGCCATTTTCGAACGGGTCGAAGGTTATCGGGCCACACTTCAGGACGTGCGGGCCAACGGGGCGTCGTTCAAGTCCGGCGAGCTGCAACGGGCCAATTTCACCGGTGCGCAGCTTAGAGGCGCCAATTTCGAAAAGGCCGATCTCAGCCGTGCGGTATTCGACAAGGCAGTGATAACCGGCGCCAATTTCGTCTACGCCAATCTGTCGCGCGCCTCGCTTTCCAGCGCGGTTTTCGAGGGAAGCCTCGATTTCAAGAATGCCTTCTTCCTGTTCGTGCGGATCGAAGGCGTCGACCTGTCCCAGGCTGAAAACGTGACCCAACAGCAGCTGGATATGGCTTGCGGCGACAATGCCACCAAGCTGCCGGCCGGCCTGACCATGCCGTCACAGTGGCCCTGCCCGGAAGAAGCCAAGGACTGAGCAGCCGATTTTATCGCTGACGGACTGTCTTCTGCCCGCCTGTAGGGCGGCAGGGCGCGATCGATGCCAGTCGGGTTCCCTTCATAAAAGCGCCTAAAACAATCGGCTTGACGCCCCATCATAATCATGGATATATTTTATCCATAATAGGGAGATGGCAATGAAACTTGGAGACGGCGTCGAACAGGCGATCCACAGCGTCAGCATGCTGTCCGGTCTCTCGGATGGCGGCGTGCTGTCTGCCGCAGCCCTCGCCGATTTCCACGGGGTTTCGACAAGTTATCTGCTGAAGCACCTGCAGGCGCTTTCCGGCGCAAAGCTGGTAGAGACGGTGCCGGGGCCGAAGGGCGGTTACCGGCTGGCCAAGAAGCCGGCGGATATCAGCCTGCTCGACATCGTGCTGGCCGTCGAGGGGCCGGCACCGGCCTTCCGTTGCGCCGAAATCCGCCAGCGCGGGCCAAACCCGCTGCCGGGCCGCTATTTCACCAAACCCTGCGGCATCAACGCCGCAATGCTGAAAGCCGAAAAAGCCTATCGCGCCGAACTCGCCAAGGTGACGATCGCCGATATCCTGGCGGACCTGAACGCGACCGACGACGGCGGGATCGCCGCCCGCGGTTGCGCCTTTCTGGACATCAACGAACGCAAAGCGGCCCGCTAGACGTCGCGAAACCAATCTTCACCGCGAATAACCCAAGGAGAACGTCCATGCATCAGCCCCGTTTCAATTTCGCCAAGGCTTCGCAGGAGGCCTACAAGGCCGTCGCCGCCCTGGAGCAATATGTCCAGACCTCGGGCCTCGAGCGCCGCTACATTGACCTAATCAAGCTGCGCGCTTCGATCATCAACGGCTGCGCCTATTGCGTCGACATGCATTCCAAGGAAAGCCGTCATGACGGCCTTTCCGACCAGTGGATCAACCTGATGAGCGTCTGGTGGGAATCGCCGGTGTATGACGACAAGGAACGCGCGCTGCTGACCTGGGTCGATTCCGTGACGAAGATTGCTGAGACGGGCATTCCGGACAGCGCCTATGACGCGCTCAAGGCGCATTTCTCCGAAGAAGAGATGACCAAGATCACCGTGGCGATCGGCGCGATCAATGTGTGGAATCGGCTTGCGGTGGGTTTTCGTGCCCAGCATCCGATCGATAAGCCGGCTCAGGCGGCTTGATTGGACGAGCCCCTCCCCCTTGTGGGGAGAGGACTTCACTCTGGGTAAAAACCCCTCCCGCCTGCCGGCCACCCTCCCCACAAGGGGGAGGGTTAAGAATGACCCTACCGCACCACGATATACCGATCCGACCGGTGGTTCACCGCCAGCAGCAAGTTCAGCACCACAGCGCTGAGCAGCGACCAAGCTACCGTCTCCGGGCTGACGATGAAGAAGGCAGCCATCATGACACAGAGGTCGAAGGCGAGCTGCACCAGTCCGGCCGGGATCTTGAACCGATCCTGCAGATAGATCGCCAGGATACCGATACCACCGAGCGAGGCGCGGTGACGGTATAGGCCCAGCAGGCCGTAACCGATCAGGATGCCGCCGAGCAGGGCTGCCCAGAGCGGATGCAGGTACTGGATCAACAGAAACTGTTGCTCGATTTCGGTGATGACCGACACCATGACGATCGCCGCGAAGGTCTTCACCGAGAAGGCGAGGCCAAGGCGCTTGAACGACAGGTAATAGAACGGCAGGTTGACAACGAAGAACAGCACGCCGAACGGCAGGCCGAACTTATAGTGCAGCAGGAAGGCGACGCCCGCCGTGCCGCTGGTGAGCAGGCCGACCTGGTTCAGGAGATAAAGGCCAAGTGCTGCCGTCATCGCGCCGATGATCATGCCCTGCACATCCTCGACCGGCGTGTGCTGCGACGGATCTGCGCTGTAGAAGCCGAGATTGCGCTTCTGGATCTGCTTTTCTTCAGCCAATTCGGTGCCCTTGCTCTCGCGCTATATTGCGCTGCAATATAATTGCTATCAAGAGCGTTCAAGTACTCCTGAGCCGGCAAATGAAAACGCAAGAAACCTGCAGCTAGCCGGGCTTTTTCGACAGAAACAGAATGCCGTTGATCGGTTTTCCGGCATCCATGCGAATGACGGTATTTCGCGTTTCCAGAAGCTCGAGGCCATAACGGGCAAGCAGGCCACGAATGAAGCTTTCCGAATGGGCGTAGCGCAGGGAATCCCGCAGTACGTAGCCTTCGCCCGCGCCGGCATCCTCGACCGAAAAGGCAAACAAACCAGCCGGCGCCAGCAGATCCTGAACTAGGGGAAACACGGTTTCTAACGAGCCGAGATACATCAGCACATCGGCGGCCGAGACGAGGTAGGCACGGTGTTTCGGCAGGTCGGTCGAGAACAGGCCGGAGGCTTCGGCGGAGAGGCTGAGATCGGACTGGCCGAGATGATCGTAAAGGCCCTTGGCGTCCGCTTTCGCCAGCATGTTGGCAGAGAGGTCGAAACCTTCGAGGCGTTCGGTCCGCTCACGGATTTCCGCGCCGAACAGACCTGTGCCGCAGCCGAGATCAACCGTGTTGCGGAACGGCGCGAAGAGCGCGACCAGATCGGCGAGCTTGCTGGGGACGGAATATTCGAGTTTTTCGACCAGTGCCGTATCGAACCGATCCGCGTAGTCGTCGAACAGGCCTTCGACATAACGGCTCGGCGGCTGGTCGGGGATCGCCTCAGCACCGAGCAGCGCCAGCTTCAGGCGCGCGCCAAAGACATCATCCGGTTCCAGCGCCAAAGCCTGCCGGTAGGCATCGGCTGCCGTATCGAGCGCTGCCTTCTCCCGATATTCGCCAAGCCGGAACCAGCCGGCCGCCCAGCCGGGCGTAATCTCCAGCGCCTGCTCGATCAGTTCGGCGGCGGCGGCAAAATCGCCGCCTTCGGCCAGCATGCGGGCGTAATCGGCGCGGCGGTCGGCGATCACGTCGCCGGAAGAGAACTGGTTGGCTGGCATGGATCTTTTCTCAAAAACTCGCCGGTCTTCGCCGAAGCCACAAAAAAACTCAAGTTCTATCTAAGGGAGCATTGAACGGCTTGCGGCTTCGAGAGTGGCCGACTATCTCTCATTTGCAATTTCGGAGAAGGACAAGAATGGCGGACGGGGTCAACAGGATACTGGGCGATACGCCGGGTCGCACGATCGTCAAGCTTCTGGTCGTGTGCCTGATCGTTGGCTTCGTGCTGGCCTTTTTCGGCTTCACGCCGGACAATATCGTCGGCGAGGTCCGCTATTGGTTCCTCGACCTCTGGTATAACGGCTTCCGGGCGCTCGGAAAGGTCGGCAATTACCTGGTACTCGGCGCGATCATCGTCATTCCGATCTTCATCATCCTGCGCCTGATGAGCTACCGTCGCTAAGATGACCGCCATCCTCCACCCTTCCCGACGGCGCTTCCTCGTGTTGTCGGGCCTCGGCCTGATCGCCGGCTGTTCCACCACCACCGTGCTGACGCCGACACCCGGGGCAGACGACGAGACCGTCCAGGCCCTGCCGATGGTCAACAAGCTCAGGCAATCGAAAGGCCTTTCGGCCTTGACGCTCGACGTGCCGGCCCGCAAGGCCGCCGTCATCCAGGCGATTCGTATGGCCAAGGCCGACGAGATGAAGCACCTGATCGGCCTCGGCGACGATTTCGGCGCGCGCATGAAGCGCAGCGACGTGGCACTGCCGGCCGCCGAAAACATCGCCACCGGCCAGACTTCCGTAGATGCCGCCGTGCAGGCCTGGATCGATTCTCCGAAACATCTTGAAAACATGCTCGGTACCTATCGCGGCCTCGGCGTCGCCATGGCGCGTGCCAGCGACAACCGCCCCTATTGGGCCATGGTGCTTTCCGGCTGAGGGGCTGACGAATGGACGGGCGGGGGCCAGAGGTGGAAGAACAAGCGGGACAGTCCGTCAGGCCGTTCGAGGTGACGCACCGTCTGGTGCTCGGCATCGCCATTCCCATGACGCTGGGATTCCTGACGACGCCGTTGCTCGGCCTCACCGACACCGCCGTGGTCGGTCATCTCGGTCAGGCCGAAGCTTTGGCTGGTCTGGCGATCGGCGCGATCATCTTTGACCTGATCTATGGCAGCCTCAGCTTCCTGCGCACCTCCACCACCGGGCTTGTGGCGCAGGCCTTCGGCCGCGGCGACCTGCGGGAGCAGCAAGCCGTCTTCTGGCGGGCACTCCTGAGTGCCGCCGGCCTCGGCATCCTCATGCTGGCGCTGTCGCCGATCATCCTCGCGTTTGCGCCGGACCTGATGACCAGCGATGCGGGTGTGGCCGCCGTGACGCGGCAATATTTCGGTATTCGAGTGCTCACCAGCCCGGCGACCTTCGCCAATTTCGCCATCCTCGGCTTCGTGCTCGGCCGCGGCCAGGGCATGCTGGGACTGGTGCTGCAGATCATCCTGAACGGCACGAATATCGTGCTCGCCATTCTGCTCGGCCTCGTCCTCGATTACGGCGTTGCGGGCGTTGCGTGGGCGACGGCTATTGCGGAAGTCACGGCAGTCATGATCGGACTGGTGATCATCAGCCGCCAATTCTCCGCCGAACACCGTCCGAGCCGCGTCGATATCTTCGATACATCAAAGCTTAAACAGCTCTTCCAGCTGAATGCCGATATCCTGATCCGCTCGCTGGTCCTCAACGCCTCCTACGCATTGCTAACCCGGATCGGCTCGAGCTTTGGTGCCGTGACGCTGGCGGCCAATGCGGTGCTGATGAACATCTTCATGCTGTCATCCTTCTTCCTCGACGGGCTGGCAGGCGCTGCCGAGCAGATCACCGGTCGGGCTGTCGGAGCGCGATACCGCCCGTCATTCGACAGGATGCTGAAACTGACCGGCCTCTGGTCCTTCATCATGGCGGGCGCGGTCGGCCTGTTCTTCATCGCCTTCGGAACGCCGCTCATCCATCTCCTCACCACATCGGAAGAGGTACGGCAGGAGGCCTATATCTATCTCGGCTGGGCGGCGATAACGGGGCTTACCGGTGCGCTCGCCTTCCAGATGGATGGCGTGTTCATCGGCGCCACCTGGTCGCGAGAGATGCGCAACATGATGCTTCTATCCTTCGTCGGATATTGCATCGGGCTCGCCGTGCTCGTGCCGCTTTTCGGCAATCACGGGCTCTGGCTGGCGCTGAACATGTTTCTGCTGATGCGCGGCTTTTTCCTGGCGGCCATGGTGCCGCGCAAGGCGCGTCAGAGTTTTCTGTCGGCCCAATAATCGGTGCGGGTATCGCGCAGCTCACGGATCGACGAGACCTTTTCGCGGTCGATCAGCGACGAGAGACCCTTGACGATAACGGAAGCCAGTGCCGGGCCTTCATAAACCATGCAGGAATAAAGCTGCACGAGGTCCGCGCCGGCACGGATCTTTTCCAGCGCGTTTTCCCGGGTCGCCACGCCGCCAACGCCGATGATCGGCAGAGCCGGCCCGACACGCTGGCGCACCTTGGCGAGCACTGAGGTGGCGCGCTCGAAAAGCGGCGCGCCGGAAAGGCCGCCCATCTCCTTCGCCTGCACCTGATCCTTCAACCCGTCGCGAGCGAGCGTGGTGTTGGAGACGATCAGACCATTCAGTGCATGCGAAGTTGCCTCGGCGGCAATGTCGTCCAGCCCTTCTTCCGTCAGATCCGGAGCGATCTTCAACAGGACCGGCACGGAACGGCCGTGGCGCACAGCCTCTTCGTCGCGAGCCGCGAGTACGGCTTCGAGCAGCGTCTTCAGGCTGTCGCGCGCCTGCAGGTCGCGCAGGCCGGGCGTGTTCGGCGAGGAAATGTTGACCGTGAAATAGGTGGCGAGCGCATAGAACTTGCGGATACCCGCGACATAATCCGCCACACGATCCACCGCATCCTTGTTGGCGCCGATATTGACGCCGACGATGCCCGGCGCATTGTGGCGGGCCATCAGGCGCGCAAAGGCGGCATCATGGCCTTCGTTGTTGAAGCCGAGGCGGTTGATGACGCCGCGATCCTCGACCAGCCGAAAAATGCGCGGCTTGTCGTTTCCGGCCTGCGGTTTCGGGGTCACGGTGCCGATTTCGGTAAAACCGAAACCGAGGCGCAGAACGGCGTCCGGCACTTCGGCATTCTTGTCGTAACCGGCGGCAAGGCCGAGCGGGTTCGGGAATTTTATGCCGGCGATCGTCTGCACCAGCCGCGGATCGGCGGGCAAGCGGCAGGCAGGCAGAAGCCCGCTCTTAAGCGCCTTGATCGACAGGCCATGCGCCTTTTCCGGATCGAACGCGAAGAGGCTGCGGGAGGCAATGCCTGAAAACTGACCGATCATGGCATTTTCTCCGGAAAGGCATGGGCGCCGTCGACGCCGAGCAGAAGCGGCATTTCCCAGAGTACCGCCGAGAAAGGCAGCACGCCATAAAGATGCGGGAAAAGATCGCCGCCGCGCGATGGCTCGAATTTCAGAGCATCGCCCAGCAGCAGCGCATTGACCGCCACCAGCATCAGGCCCGCGACGCCGGCGAAATAAAGCCGTGCGGTCTCCTTGGCCTGAGTGCCGGTGGAGAAATGAATATAGCCGTCCTTCAGGTCGATCTCGGCGCCTTCGAAAACGCCTTTTTCCTTCGACTGGCGCCAGAGCGTTTCCGGCACGATCTTGTACACTATATCCGTCATCATCAGCTCTCGAAGCTCTGTTATTTTACGGGAGCGTTTGCCGCAAAGCCCGGCACTTGTCCACCCGGACCACAGGAGGATCACCTCATGAAAATGCTGACATTGGTTATCCCGGCCGCATTTCTATTCGCAGGCGCAGCATTCGCGCAACAGCCCAAAGCCACAGCCGGCGATCCGCAGAACCGCTTCCAGCTGGAACGCACCGAGCACGGCGTCGTCCGGCTGGACCGGCAAACCGGCGAAATGACGCTTTGCCGCGACGAGAACGGCACGCTCGCCTGCCGGATGCAGCCCGACGAACGGGCGGCCTATGACGACGAGATCGACCGGCTCGAAAAACGCGTCACCGCGCTTGAGGAGCGGTTGAGCCAGACGCCGCCCAATGCATTGCCGACCGATGCCGAGGTCGACCGCTCGCTGTCGATCATGGAGCGTTTCATGCGCACCTTCATGGGGATCGTCGGCGAGTTCGAGGACCGCAAGAAGCCGGACGAGCCACAGCCCAACCGTACCTGAAATCCCGCACTTGTGTCGGGACGGCGGTCGGTTTACAACTTCTAAACAAGCAATAGCACGACTATGCTCTTGGGAGGGGGCGTGGGAATGCAGACACTCTCTATCATCATCGCGGACGACCATCCGCTTTTCCGTGGCGCCTTGAGCCAGGCGGTGCGCGGCATCGCCCAGGAACTCGTGATCATCGAGGCCGGCGATTTCGATGCGGCGCGCCAGGCGGCCGCAAACAATCCGGACGCGGATCTGATGCTGCTCGACCTCGCCATGCCAGGTGTCAGCGGCTTTTCCGGACTGATGACGCTTGGGGCGGAATTTTTCGGCCTGCCGATCATCATTGTCTCGGCCACCGACGATTGCAACACGATCCGTCGGGCGCTGGAGCTCGGCGCTTCCGGCTTCATCTCGAAATCTTCGGGCCTCGACGATATCCGCACTGGCGTACAGACGGTGCTGGACGGCGACATCTGGGCGCCTAAGGGCGATCTCAGCATGCCGGAAGAAGATCCGGGCCTCGCCGAACTGATCGACCGGCTGAAGACGCTGACGCCGCAGCAAAGCCGCGTGCTTGCGATGTTGGGCGAAGGCCTGCTCAACAAGCAGATTGCCTATGAGCTCAGCGTTTCCGAAGCAACGATCAAGGCGCATGTCTCCGCCATCCTGCTGAAGCTGAATGTCGACAGCCGCACTCAGGCGGTGATCAAGCTCGGCAAGATCAACATGGCGTTGGTGGCCTGAGGCAAATCCCTGCCGGTGCGAAGACCCTGTCGTATCCAAGTCTAGGCGCTACCCGGATACCGATGGTTTCCGGGCAGTTTGGCCTATATCAGGCAGGATTTTATTCCTCTTTCATCTTTACGAAGTGCCGCAGCTCCGCTAAAATAACGGTGTTCCATACGGCTTGCCGATCTTCGCGGGCCGGGTGAATGGGTTTCGACTGATGGGCGCCGAGCGCCGGCTTGTCCGGCCCGTCTCGCGCACCGGTCGCGGGTCCGGCATTTCGGTCCGGAAGAGACGGGTAACGGCCATGCTGTCACATGAGACGATCTGGACTGCGATCGATACGCTTGCCGAACGTCACCAGATGACGCCATCGGGCCTTGCGCGTCGTGCCGGCCTCGACCCCACCTCCTTCAATAAATCGAAACGGCTTGGTCCGGACGGCCGTCTGCGCTGGCCCTCGACGGAATCAATCGCCAAGGTTTTGGAAGCAACCGGCGCGTCGGTCGACCAGTTCATGAGCTACCTGCCGTCGCCGGTCGGTCGCTCCTCTTTTCCCGACGGGAATTTTCCGCCGCAGGGCGGCACGATCCCGCTTCTGGGCTTTGCGCAGGCGGGTGCCGGCGGCTTTTTTGACGATGGCGGTTTTCCGGCCGGTCAGGGCTGGGATGTGGTGGAATTCCCGGTCGACCCCTCCCGCAAGGCCGGCGTCTATGCGCTGGAAGTCCAGGGCGAGTCGATGATGCCGCTTTATCGCGATGGCGACGTGCTGATCGTCGAGCCCGGTGCGCAGGTGCGCCGCGGCGACCGCGTCGTGCTGAAGACCAAGGAGGGCGAGGTGATGGCGAAAGTTCTGGCTCGTCAGAGCGCCCGTTCCGTCGAGCTTCTTTCGCTCAACCCGGAACATGCGAACCGCAGTTTCGATATGGCGGACGTGGAATGGATGGCGCGTATCATCTGGGCAAGCCAGTAAACCGATCCCCGACCATTCGATAGGAAAGAATTCTTTGGAAGCCGCCGCTCAATAAAGCCCGTTCGGAAAATAGCGCAGGTAGATATCCTGCAGGCGGCCATTGCGCGAGAGAGCATTGAGCGCCTGATCGAAGGCGGCATTCAAGACAGGATCACCCTTGCGCATCATTACCGACAGGCCTTCGCCCAGGAATTTTTCAGACAGATAGGACCCGTCGAAAAGGGCGCAACATTTTGCCGATGCTTCGCCGGCGATCCAGAAGGGCAGTCGCAGACCATCGGCAAAGACAGCATCCACCTTGCCGGTTTTCAACGCATCCAGCATGGCCTCGAACGTATCGAAAGGCGTTGCCGTCGCCTTTGGGAAAAAGGCTTTCAGCATCACTTCATGGGCGGTGCCCGCCACGACCCCGACGGTTCTGCCGGCCAACGCTGTGGCCGTATTGCCATTGATCTTTGCAGCATTGTTGACCGCAAAGCGCGCCGGGACGCTGAGATAGGGACGGGAAAAGGCGAAACGCTTGCGCAGTTCCGGTGTCACGGCGATACCGGCCATGACCGCCTCGCCCGCGCCGCCTTCCAGCGTCTTTTCGAGATCAGCGAACGGCAGGGCCTGGATCTGGCATTTTGCGGCGATCTGAAGCTCTGTGCAGATTTCGCGGGCAAGATCGATGTTGAAACCGGAAAGCCGACCTGTCTGGTCGGCGAAGTTGAAGGGCGGAAAATCGACCGACGTGAGGATCCGGACGCGCAACACGGTTGACAGGTCCGGACGCGAAAGACGTTCCCTTGCGTCGAATGTCAGCGGCATATCGCTCCCGGCTGCAGAAACAGAGGAGCTGGACGCGAAAACCCCGGCAACAACGACGAAAAGCCGCAGCAAGTTGAAAAACCCCCGGATTTTCGGGGATGCAATCATGGGGTGCATCTCTATGATCCATACTGGAACAGATTGGGGGTGCCTTCGCAAGACGGGCGCCGGGGTATTGGTGTAACAGAGTCATGCGGTTAGGGGAATATCCACCGGCGGCGATACCGGCGCGCGACGATGTGCGGCCGCGTTTCCTTCAGGCCATCGAGCCATCATTGGATGACAGAGCCCGGGACGACAACGATCCGGAGCTTGCAGCACTTGCCAGCCTCGGCTTTTCCAAGCCGCTGCTTGCCACGCTTTCCGAGCGGGCAAGCCGAAACGGAACCAGTGTCGAAAGCGAGCTGCTTCAAAGCGGACAGGTGGAGGAAACCGCCTATTACGCCGCCATGGCGCGTTTTCTGCGCCTCGATTTCCTCGAAACCGTAGATCCGGCCTTCGTCGCCGACAGCCCGGTTCTCGATACCCAATTGCATCTGCCCAATTCGATCCGCATCGCCTATCGCTACCGCGCGCCGCAGAATGCGATCGTGCCCGATGCGGCGCGGCTTGCCGATCTTGCCGCCACGCTCCAGACGCTGCCGCAGCTCAGGCATGGCCTGGCGATCACCACGCCCTCCGCAATCCGGCGCGCGGCCTGGAAGGCCGGGGGCGACCGGCGGGCACGCGACGCCGTCCGCCATCTCTTCGATCGTTTTCCGCTGTTTTCCGCCCGCATCGTGCTGGCCGGACCGCAGGGGTTTTATGCAGGGCTGGGTTTTGCAATCCTGCTTTCGGCTCTGGTCGTCATCCCGGTCGAAACGCTCGATTTCCTGCATGTGGGACTGTCGCTCATCTATCTCGCCTCGCTGCTCCTGCGTCTTCTCGCCGTGGCGCTGCAGCGCATCTCGCCGCGGCCGCATATTCACCTTGCCGATCCTTCCGGCCCGTTGCCGCATTATACGGTCATGGTGGCGCTTTATCGCGAGGCGGCCGTGGCCCGCCAGCTCGTCGACAGCCTGAGACGGATCGACTGGCCGCATTCGCTGCTCGACATCAAGCTCGTCTGCGAGGAAGACGATCACGCAACGATCGCAGCGCTCAGCGCCCTCGATCTCGAACCGCATTTCGAAATCGTCGAAGTTCCGGATTTCGGACCGCGCACCAAGCCCAAGGCGCTCACCTATGCGCTGGTCGCTGCCCGTGGCGAATTTCTCGCCATCTACGACGCGGAAGACCGGCCGCATCCGCAACAATTGCGGGAAGCCTATCGGCGTTTCCGCAACGTAGCGGACAGGATCGCCTGTCTTCAGGCGCCGCTCGTCATCACCAATGCGCGGGAAAGCTGGATCAGCACACTGTTCTCGATCGAATATTCCGGGCTTTTCCGCGGCCTTCTGCCCGTGCTGGCCCGTTTTGGCATGCCGCTGCCGCTCGGCGGTACGTCCAATCATTTCAGGACGGCTGCTCTGCGGGCTGCCGGCGGATGGGATCCGTTCAATGTCACGGAAGATGCCGATCTCGGCCTCAGGCTTTACCGGCTGGGTTACCGGGCCGAAACGCTGGTTCGCCAGACACTGGAGGACGCGCCCACCGAAGCAGGCGTCTGGATGGGCCAGCGCAGCCGCTGGTTCAAAGGCTGGCTGCAGACCTGGCTGGTGCTGATGCGCTCACCTTTGCGGCTCCGGCGTGAAATGGGGACCGGGGCCTTCTTTGTCTTCCAGCTGATGATCGGCGGCATGCTGATGTCGTCGCTCATGCACCCGCTGATCCTCGTCTTTGTCGGCATCGGCGCCTATGCAATGATGGAAGCGCCGGTAGAAGGGGTTTCGGCCCGGGTATTTTCGCTTTTCGTCATCGATCTCACCAATATTCTGGGCAGTTATGCCGTGTTCATGGCACTTGGCATGGGTTCGATGATCCCGCATGAGAAACGGATGGTCGGATATCGCTGGGCCGGCCTGCCGCTCTACTGGCTGATGATCTCGGCGGCCGCCTGGCGGGCGGTGCTGGAGCTGCGCACGAAACCCTTCTACTGGAACAAGACGCCGCACAAGCCTGCGGGAAACCGGCCCTGAAGCGTCTGAAAGGGCAAGCTCTTGGCCTCCACCATTAGGGCAGCATTAAACATTCTCCCTTTTAGTATTGTATGACAAACGGCCAACCGGCCAGACGCATGATGCGGCGTGTCATGCCTCTTCGAGGCGGTTCACAATTTCATAATCCATTACGGCGACGGACAGGCTCCGGCGCGGGCAGGACTCCATGTTGAAGAATATGAAAATCCGGACGAAGATCCTTTCGGTCGTCGTTCTTCTTGGCCTCGTTTCGGTCGCCGGTCTCATCTACATCGTCCACGAATTCAAGGGCGCCGACCAGCAATACGCCACGTTCATCGACCATGAGGCGCTGGCGGCCATGCAGGCCTCGCGCGCCAATGCTTCGGTCCTGTCCTCCGTGCTGCAGGCGAGCTTTTCCTTGAACCTGCCCGCCGGCTCGAAGGAATCGGAAGCAGCCGCCAAGGCCGCCTCGAAATTCGGCCAGGCTCGCGAACGCCTGCAGTCGGCAGCCGAACTGGTGCCGAGCCGCAAGGCCGCCTCCGACGAACTGATCGCCGAAGTAACCGCGCTCGAACAGACGACCCTGAAGGCGCTCGACGTGCGTAAATCCGGCGACGAGAAGGCTGCGGCGGAAGCGATCGCCAAGGTCAGCGCCGGCATTGCCGCGCTGACGCCGAAGATGATCGCCAACAACGACGCGCTGATGAAGCTGCTCGATGATGGCGGTGATGAGCTTTCCGATACCGTCAACAGCCGCATCAACCTCTGCTTCGCCATTATCGGTCTCGCCACGCTGGCGCTGATCGGCTTCGGCATCTATGTCGCCCAGGCCGGCATCACCTCGCCGCTCAACATGCTGCGCGAGCGCATGAAGTCGCTCGCCGACGGTGCCACGGACGCGGAAATCCCCGGCCGCGAACGCCACGACGAAATCGGCTTGATGGCCGAGGCCGTGCAGATCTTCCGCGGCAACGAGATCGAGCGCGTGCATCTGGAAGCCCGCTCGGCTGCCGACCGCGACCTCAGCGACCGTGAACGCCACGACCGCGACACCCAGCGCAATTCCGAACAGCGTGAGCTGGAACAGGCGATCAACTCGCTCGGTGATGCGCTGCAGCGGCTTTCCGCCGGTGACCTTGCCTCGCGAATCGATACGACGTTTGCCCCGAACCTCGACTCGCTGCGCCACGACTTCAACAATTCGGTCGGCAAGCTGAACGAAACGATGCTTGCCGTCGGCGCCAATACGGCGGCGATCAATGCCGGTGCCAACGAAATCCGCTCGTCGGCCGATTCACTATCCAAGCGCACCGAACAGCAGGCAGCTTCCGTCGAAGAGACCGCGGCTGCGCTGGAAGAAATCACCACGACGGTGAAGGATGCCGCCAAGCGCGCTGCAGAAGTCAGCGCGCTCGTCACCCGCACCCGCAGCGGTGCGGAAAAGTCGAGCGAAGTCGTCCGCAAGGCGGTCGGCGCCATGCACGAGATCGAAAAGTCTTCGGGCGAGATCTCCAACATCATCGGCGTCATCGACGACATCGCCTTCCAGACCAACCTTCTCGCTTTGAACGCAGGTGTCGAGGCTGCCCGTGCCGGTGAGGCCGGCAAGGGCTTTGCGGTTGTCGCCCAGGAAGTCCGCGAACTTGCCCAACGCTCCGCCAATGCGGCGAAGGAGATTAAAGCGTTGATCACCGCATCGGGCGCGCATGTCGAAACCGGCGTCGCTCTCGTCGGCGAGACCGGCAAGGCGCTGGAGACGATCCTGCACGAAGTGCTCGAGATCAACGGCCATGTCCACGCCATTGCCGACGCTTCGCGCGAACAGTCGATCGGGTTGCAGGAGATCAACACCTCGGTCAACGCCATGGACCAGGGCACCCAGCAGAACGCCGCGATGGTGGAAGAATCGACCGCCGCCAGCCACACGCTTGCGACCGAGGCGACCTCGCTTGCCAACCTGCTCGGCCAGTTCAAGTTGACGGGTACGGGCGGGTATGTGTCGACCTCGGCACCTGCTACCCATCGCCCGGTCTCTCGCCCTGCGCCGGTTGCTGCAAAACCAGCCGTACGCGCCGTTACCGGCAACGAAGCTCGCCCGGCCGCATCGCCGGCCCGCGCGCTCAGCCAGAAACTCGCCGGCGCCTTTGGCGGCGGGGCTTCTGCTGCCGCCAGCGACAAGGCGGAGTGGACGGAATTCTGAGCTTTAGCCGCATACTCTACCGCTCGAGGAATGGCGCCCCGCAAAGGGCGCCATTTTGTTTTCAGGCACGGTTCTGCGCAATCAGGAAACATCCCGCAATGCGACTGCGTGCAGCCAACGATGATGCGCGTACTATGTCCGGTTGAGGAAGTCGCGGATCAGTCCGGAAATCTCTTCCGGCTTATCCTCGAAGCAGTAGTGTCCTGCATCGGGCAAGATTTCGATCGGGGCCTCGGGAAAGAGTTCTGCAAAGAGTGGCAGGAAGTGTTCCGCGTGAAGTGTCCGGTCCGCCCCGCCCCATATCGCCAAGGCAGGCTTTCCACGGATTTCGCGAATGGCTGCGGCATCGGGCACCTCAAACCGATGTGTGCCGTTTGCAAATCCCTTCGCCCAGCCGATCGCTCCGAGGCAATCGATCGGCGTTGCAAACGGTGCACCATAGGCGTCGATGAAACTATCGTTGATGATCGCATTGTTCTCGAAGCCGTTCAGTTTCAGCGTGCTCAGGATATTGTAGCCGAGCTGCTCGAGAACGGTCTCGAGAGTGCCCTCGCCTTCAGCTTTGAGAATCCACTGAAACCACGGCGAGATTGCCGTATTTGCCTTGGCGCGATCGAACATGCCCGCCTGGCCGAACGGCGTGGGTCCATTCGCCGGGATGACGCGGCGGATACGGTCAGGGTAACGGGCGGCGATCCCCATCCCCACCGGCCCGCCAAAATCGTGCATGACAAGCGTAATATCACGCAGATCGAGCTCCAGAATAAACCTCTCCAGATTGTCGATGTGATCATGGAGCCAATAGCTGCGGTTCGAAGGGGTCTCGCTTTTACCGAATCCCATGTGATCCGGAACGATCACCCGATGCGTGGGGCGGAGCGTGGCAATCAGGTGGCGGAATAGATAGCCCCATGTCGGTTCGCCATGCAGGCAAAGAACAACCTCGCCGTCACGCGGCCCCTCATCGACATAGTGCATTTGAAATCCTGCAGCCGCGGTGAACTGCGGAGCAAAGGGGAAAGTCCCCGAGAAATTGGCATTGGCATGAATCACAATCGTTCTCCAGATGTGGTTTTAATTTGCAACCGCACGGTTGATAGCTCTTGTGGTTTTAATTTGCAACCGATATATGATCGAAGGGCCGGTCGAGACGCTTACGCACACTCCGCCGGATCGAGATGTCCGATGAAAGCGGGTTCGCCATGGCCAAGAGAGTTAGTCACCAAAAGTCCCTTTGCGGTGTGGCCAGACCACTGGACGCGATCGGCGACTGGTGGTCGCTGTTGATTATCCGCGATGCATTCGATGGATTGAGCCGCTTCGGAGAATTTCAGAAGAGCTTGGGCCTGGCGAAGAACATCCTGTCAGCGCGACTTCGCAATCTGGTATCGCATGGGATCATGGAGACCATCCCGGCGTCCGACGGCGGCCCCTATCAGGAATACGTCCTCACCGCGAAGGGGCGCAGCCTCTTCCCGGTTCTCGTAGCACTTCGCCAATGGGGAGAGGAATTCTTCTTCGAACCCGACGAACCGCATGTGATGCTGGTGGATAAGCTCAATGGAATTCCGGTAAAACGCCTGCAGCTTCACGCCGAAGATGGCCGTGTTGTCGATTCAACCGATACCATAATCAGGTTTCCGGTGATCTAAAGCGATCGATCGAAACGGAAGCGACATGATCTGACAGAAGCGACGTGTCGTTGATTTTGAGGTTTTGAAGAAGCTGGAGCGGGTGAAGGGAATCGAACCCTCGTATTCAGCTTGGGAAGCTGCTGCTCTACCATTGAGCTACACCCGCGCGATGGCGCCAGACTTCCAACAGAAGCGGCCGGCTGTCAAGACTATCTCCTTGGCCGGCCATCTCTCGTCAGACGCGAAAATGCTTCGAGAGCTTCAGGCCCTGGGCCTGGTAGTTGGAGCCGACACCGGAGCCGTAGAGGCCTTCGGGGTGTTCCATCATGTGCTCGTAGACCAAGCGTCCGACGATCTGGCCGTCTTCGAGGATGAAGGGGACTTCGTGGCTGCGAACTTCAAGCACGGCACGGCTGCCGCGGCCGCCGGCGGCTTCGTGGCCGAAGCCGGGGTCGAAGAAGCCGGCGTAGTGAACGCGGAATTCGCCGACCAGCGGGTCGAAGGGGGTCATCTCGGCTGCGTAAAGCGGCGGCACGTGGACGGCCTCGCGGGAGACGAGGATGTAGAACTCGTCCGGATCAAGGATCAGTTCGTTGCGGCCGCGACTGTAAAGCGGCTCCCAGAAATCGAAGAGATCGTGCTGCGCCTTCTTGTCGACATCGACGACCGCCGTGTGGTGTTTGCCGCGATAACCGATCAGGCCTTCCTTGTCGCCCGACAAGTCGATGGACAGCGCGATGCCGCCACCGGAAACATTCGGGTTCGAGGCCGCAACCAGCGTCTCGTCATTGTGGAGTTGCTGCAGTTCCGGCTCGCCGAGCAGCGCATTGCCGATGCGGAAGCGGATCTGCGACAGGCGCGAGCCGCGGCGCACGAC
This sequence comes from Neorhizobium populisoli, assembly GCF_019430945.1. Taxonomy (GTDB): domain Bacteria; phylum Pseudomonadota; class Alphaproteobacteria; order Rhizobiales; family Rhizobiaceae; genus Neorhizobium; species Neorhizobium populisoli. Next base: position 27,155 of record NZ_JAHYCB010000006.1, read on the forward strand.
GATCGGAAAGGTACGCGGCGAGATTTCGAGATAGAGCGGTCCGGAATAACCGGCCGGGATCTTGTCGAATTCCTGGGCGTAATCGGTGATGACGCGCGTGAAGATATCGAGGCGTCCGGTCGAGCTTTTCGGATTGGCGGAGGCCGACATGCCGGTCGGCAGGTCAAGCTTTTCCATCAGCGGCACGATATAGACGCAGCCGGTCTCCAGCACCGCGCCTTCCGACAGGTCGATGACGTGCAGCTTCAGCCGGTCGAGCTTGTCGGAAACGAGATGGTTCGGCCCCGGCATGAAGCTTGCGCGCACGCGAAAAGCCTTGGCACTGAGCCTCAGATCCAAGCTTGCCGGCTGTATCTGGTCGCGGTCCAGCTCCTTCTCGGAGGAGAGCCTGCCACTGTCGAAAAGCGCCGCGATTGCGCGGTCCGCCAGAATTCCTGTTTCGCGAGCCATCATGTCTCTTTCATTGTTGAAGGGACAAAACCAAAAGCGGGGCATTGACGCAAGTCGCGCTCAAGCGTATGCCAATCTTATCCCGTGGTGATTTGGCCGGTCGGCTTGCAGCCACGTTAAATAAGTGGCTAAAAAGACCGGGTGCGAAACCGGTCTGCTATTGCGACCGGTTTTTTTGTTCTGAATGGGGAACACGCATGACTAAGAATTGGCGCCCGGCAACCCAGCTCGTACATGGCGGCACGTTGCGCTCGCAATATGGCGAAATGTCCGAAGCGATCTACCTGACGCAAGGGTTCGTCTACGAGAATTCCGAAGCTGCCGAAGCGCGCTTCAAGGGCGAGACGGAAGGTTTCATCTACGCCCGCTATGGCAGCCCCACCAATGACATGTTCGAAAAGCGCATGTGCATGCTGGAAGGCGCCGAAGACGCCCGCGCCACGGCATCGGGCATGGCCGCCGTTACCGCCGCCATCCTCTGCCAGCTGAAGGCCGGCGACCATATCGTTGCGGCCCGCGCCCTGTTCGGCTCCTGCCGCTGGGTGGTCGAGACGCTCGCTCCGAAATACGGCATCGACTGCACACTGATCGACGGCCGCGACCTTGCCAATTGGGAAAAGGCGATCACGCCGAAGACCAAGGTGTTCTTCCTGGAAAGCCCGACCAACCCGACGCTGGAAGTGGTCGATATTGCCGGCGTCGCCAAGCTCGCCAACCAGATCGGCGCCAAGGTCGTAGTCGATAACGTCTTCGCCACCCCGCTCTTCCAGAAGCCGCTGGAACTCGGCGCGCATATCGTCGTCTATTCCGCCACCAAGCATATCGACGGCCAAGGCCGCTGCCTCGGCGGCGTGGTGCTGTCCGACAAGGCCTGGATCGACGAGAACCTGCACGACTATTTCCGCCATACCGGCCCCGCCATGTCGCCGTTCAACGCCTGGACGCTCCTGAAGGGCGTCGAGACGCTGCCGCTGCGCGTCAAACAGCAGACGGCCAATGCCGCCAAGGTCGCCGACTTCCTGGCCGACCAGAAGCAGGTCGCCAAGGTGATCTATCCGGGCCGCAAGGACCATCCGCAGGCGGATATCATCGCCCGGCAGATGACGGGCGGCTCGACGCTGATCTGCTTTGAGCTGAAGGGCGGCAAGGAAGCGGCCTTCAAGCTGCAGAATGCGCTCGATATCGTCACCATCTCCAACAACCTTGGCGACACGCGCAGCCTGATCACCCATCCGGCCACGACGACGCACAAGAACCTGTCGGACGAGGCCCGCGCGGAACTCGGCATCACGCCCGGCACCGTGCGTCTTTCGGCCGGTATCGAGGACACGGACGATCTCCTGGAAGATTTCGCCAAGGCGCTGGCCGCCGTCGGCGTATAATTTCGGCGGTCGGCCGTATGACTGAGAAATGATGAATCCTTGCGGAAGGATTTACCATTTCAGTTATCCCTAACTTCAAGAAGTGCTCACGCCTGGTTGTTCAAGTCGCGAGATTTCTTGACGTTTCCGCTCCCACGTACAATATCGGATACCTGAGTATCGTGAGGGGCAGTATGTACCGCGCCCGGACAAGAGACATCGAAGTGGCTGTCGAGCCCTTTTATCTGGAGGAGCAATCCAGTCCGGAAGACAGCCGCTATGTCTGGGGTTATCGTATCGTCATCGAAAACCATTCGCTGCTGACGGTGAAGCTCGTGCATCGCTACTGGCACATTACCGATCAGAATGGTCTCGTCGACGAAGTCGACGGCCCCGGTGTCGTCGGCGATCAGCCTCGGCTCGAGCCGGGTGACAGCTACGAATATTCATCCGGCTGCCCGCTGGACACGCCTTCCGGCATGATGTTCGGCCATTACGACATGCAGACCGATGAAGGTGAGACCTTCAAGGTAACGATCCCGGCCTTTTCGCTGGACAGCCCCGGCCTGATGCGCGTCCTCAACTGACGCTCCTCTCATCAACTCCTCCCTTGGTCATCTGATCATTTCTGAAAATCTGAGCTGCGTTTCGTTCGACGCAAGCTTCCAGCACGCTTGCGTCGATATTCCCGATGGGGTTGAGCAGGCGTTGCAGTTGATCAAGGGATTTGAATGACAACGAGTGATAAGGGTGAGGCCGCGGGTCTTGTCGGGCGGTCTCTGAACGAAGCGATGCATTTCCATGCTATGGGAGATCTGGATCGCGCCGAAAAACAATATGTTCAGGTTCTGTCGAAAGAGTACCGCACCACGGACATCCTGCCGCTTCTGGCAAGCGTCGTGGCCAAGCGGGGCGATGCGGAAGCCGCCATCTACTACTGGGACAAGCTGCTCGCCATCGATCCCCGGCATCTGACCGGCTATCTCGAAAAGGCAAATCTGCTGCGCGGCATGGGCAAGACGGCGGAAGCCATCACCTGCTACGAGATCGCGCGCACGATCGCGCCGGAAAACCCGCTGATCCGCAACAATCTCGCCGTCACGATGGCGGAATTCGGCCGCAAGGACGACGCGCTGCAGGAATTCAACCACGTGCTGCGGCTGCAGCCGGGCAATATCAACGCGTATCACCAGATGCGCCGGCTTTCGACCTCGATCGTGCCCTTCTGGCATGTGGCGATGATGAATGACGTCTCACGCAACGACGCCTTCGAAGCCGCCATCCTGAAGGCGATCGAAATGCGCGGCAAGGATGCCCAGATTCTCGATATCGGCTCCGGCAGCGGCCTTCTGTCGATGATGGCGGCCCGTGCCGGCGCCACCAATGTCGTCACCTGCGAAAGCGTGCCGGTGATCGCCCGCATGGCGGAAGCCATCGTCGCAGACAATGGTTACTCCGAACAGGTGAAGGTGGTGTCGAAACCTTCGACGGGTCTTTCCGTCGGCAAGGAGCTCTCTGCCAAGGCGGAAATCCTGGTCTCCGAGATCCTGTCGAGCGACCTTCTGGCCGAGCATGTGCTCAGCACGTTCGAGGATGCGCAGAGCCGGCTTTTGACCGACGATGCGATCGTCATCCCCCAGCGTGCCGCCGCCATCGGCTGCCTCGTCTCCAGCCAGACGCTGACCGACTACAGCCATGTGAAAACTGTTTCCGGCTTCAACGTTCAACGCTTCAACGGCCTCGCCCCGATGGCTCTGCCGATCCACGGCACGATGAGCGACTGGACGCGCCTCTCCGACGACTTCGAGATCACTTCGGTCGATCTCACCCGCAAGACCTTCGAGGCCGAACTGCGACAGGTGGCGATCCCGGTCACGACCAGCGGCACGGTCGTCGGCGTTGTGCAGTGGATGCATGTCGACCTGCTCGACGACATCACCTTCGCCAACCACCCGGACGATTATCACGACGGCGGCTGGCTGCAGATCCTGCACCCCTTCCCCGAGCCGATTGCGGTAGAAGCTGGCTCAAGCCTTAATCTGCTGGTCGGCCACGACAAGAAGAGCCTGATCGTGCTTCCGGGACCGCAAAAGCGGGCGGCGTCAAAGAACTGATGACAATGAGAGCGGCGGGAAAATCCCGCCGTTTCATTCCTGCGCCGGTAGATTCTCCAAGAGGGCCATCGCATCCCGGCGCCACTCAACTTTCGCATGATCGGCCGCCGTTTGTTCCTTCTTATCTCTAAGGCCCGGGTCCGCGCCATGCTTCAACAGGCTTATTACAGTAGCTGTGGAGCCATATCCTGCAGCCATCATCAGCGCCGTCTCACTTTTCTGGTTCTGAAGGTTAGGGTCGGCGCCATGTTTCAGCAGGTTTTCAACGATCGCCATATTCGCGAATCGAACCGCAACCATGAGCGCCGTCTCGCCGGTCTGAGTCTGACGATTGGGATCCACTCCTTTTGCCAGAAGGAATTCCACGTTGGTTTCGGAACCTTCACCGACAGCCAGCATCAGCAAAGTGTAACCTGATCCGGTTTCCTGATGCACATCTGCGCCGTGACTGAAAAGAATTTGTCCGAGCGCAGGATCAGCGAACGGTTTTTGGCATCCGGTATTGTCGAAATACTGAAAAAGCGAAAGTCCATCAAACGACCAGCCCGGCATTCTTGCATTGATGTCCGCCCCGTGAGCAAGAAGGCGATAGACACCAATCGGATTGCCGGAGCAAACTCCGGCAGCGACAGATTCTGGAAGAATCCAAGGGCGTGTAAAATTCAGGAAGCCCGCCACCCAAAGACCGACGATAACGATAATCAATCGAATAGAAAATCTATAGAGCCGCTTCATTCGCCCCCACGACATGACAGCCACAGAAAAGGCGGGAGAAAACCCCGCCTTTTGAAATTCAAGCCGCAGCGAACTCCGCCACTTCATACCGATAGGTGGTCGAGCAGAACTCGCAGGTGACGGCGATCTCGCCGTTTTCCTGGCTGGCTTCGATCTCTTCCGCCGAAAAGCCGGTGAGCACGCCCTTGATCTTGTCACGCGAGCAGCTGCAGCGGTCGTGGACCTTCTGCGGTTCGTAGACGCGCACGCCGCGCTCGTGGAACAGGCGGTAGAGCAGCCGTTCGATCGGCACCTGCGGATCGGTCAGCTCATCCGTATCGATCGTTTCGACCAGCGTGCGGGCTTCCGACCATGCATCGTCTTCCGCCATCTCGAACTCGCGCTCATCGCCGTCACCGCCATGCAGATCCGGCTGGCGCATGCGCTCCGGCGCCTGTGGCAGGAACTGGGAGATAAGACCGCCGGCGCGCCAGTTATGACGCGGCTTGCCGTCAGTACCGCGATCGAACAGTTCGGCAACGCCGAGGCGCACCTTGGTCGGGATCTGTTCCGACTGGCGGAAATAGACGCCGGCAATTTCTTCCAGCGACGAACCGTCGAGGGGCACGATGCCCTGATAGGGCTGCATTCCACGACCCTGGTCGATGGTGAAGGCAAGGATACCGTTGCCCAACAGGTCGGCCGGCGAAGTCTGGCCTTCCTTGACGGCAGCAGCCAGCGCTTCCTCGTCGTAACGGGCATAGGCGCGCAGAGAGTCCGGCGACGAAAAATCAGCCACCAGCAGATCGACCGGACCGTCGCCCTTGGTCTGTACCGTGAACTTGCCGTCGAACTTCAGCGAGGTGCCGAGCAGCGCCGTCAACACGATCGCCTCGGCGAGCAGGCGCGCGACTGGCGCCGGATAATCGTGGCGAGCAAGGATCGTGTTCAGGAGCGGTCCGAGCTGCACCGCGCGGCCGCGCACATCGAGCCCTTCCACCTGGAAAGGCACGACACGGTCGTCGCCGGCAAAATCGAGCTGGTCCAGTTCAACATTCGCTTCGGCCATCATTTCACTCCTTCGCGTCGACATTTCTACACGAGCGCGCGCCCGAGCGGAACCGCGGGCGGGAGGAAAAGATATCGACGATGTGTGTTGAGGCGTCGTGACACTGCGGAACACAACGCATTCGGGTTTGACCGGTAGATGGTCCCGGCCATCCGCAAAATCAAGCCGCCGGGTTCCTCAGATGGCGCCGAAGCACCAGGCGAGCACGGACTTCTGGGCGTGAAGCCGGTTTTCCGCCTCATCGAAGACGACCGATTGCGGGCCGTCGATGACGGCGTCGGTAACTTCCTCGCCGCGATGGGCCGGCAGGCAGTGCATGAAGAGCGCGTCCTTGTCCGCCTTCTTCATCAGCGCCTCGTTGACCTGATAAGGCTGGAAGATGTTGTGGCCGCGGGCCTTGTGTTCCTGGTTCATCGACACCCAGGTATCCGTGACGATCATGTCGACGCCGGCAACCGCGCGATCCGCATCGTGGCAGAGCATAACCTCGCCGCCGTTGTTGCGCGCCCAGTTGAGGAATTTATCGTGCGGCTCGGAGCCCATCGGCACAGCCATATTCATCTTGTAGCCGAAACGGGCAGCACCCTCGACGAAGGAATGCAGCACATTGTTGCCATCGCCGGTCCAGGCGAAGGTCTTGCCCTTTACCGGGCCGCGATGCTCTTCGAAGGTCATGATATCGGCCATGATCTGGCAGGGATGCGTATCGTCCGTCAGCGCGTTGATGACCGGCACGGTGGCGTGCTCGGCAAGCTCCAGCATGCGGGCATGGTCTGTGGTGCGGATCATGATCGCATCCACGTAACGCGACAGGACCTTGGCAGTATCGCCGATCGTCTCGGCCCGACCGAGCTGCATTTCAGTGCCTGACAGGAACAACGTCTCGCCGCCGAGCTGGCGCATGCCGACATCGAAGGAAACGCGGGTGCGTGTCGAGGGCTTTTCGAAGATCATCGCCAGTACCTTGCCGGCGAGCGGCTTTTCGGCGGTGCCGGCTTTAGTCGCCTGCTTGCGGACCTTGGCGTCATCCAGAATGGTGCGCAGGTCCGACGAAGAGACGGCGGAAATATCGAGAAAATGCTTCGGAGATGCCATTAGAATGTTCCCTATGAAGAGGGAACCATCAATGGCGCCCCCTTCCCTGCCCCTCAGGCCGATTTCTTCATTTCGACGGCGGCGAGTTTTTCAGCCGCCTTTTCGAGACGGGCGAGGCCTTCGCGGGCCTCTTCGACCGTGACCGTCAGCGGCGGGATCAGGCGCACGACATTGTCGCCGGCCGGAATGCCCAGCATCTTTTCGTCGCGCATCGCCAGCATCAGTTCAGCCGCCGGGACCTTGGCCTTGACGCCGAGCAGCAGGCCTTCGCCGCGAACATCTTCGATAACCTCAGGGAAACGGTCCTTGAGGCTCGCAAGCCCCTGACGGAAGATCAGCGAGACGTCGCGGATATTTTCCATGAAGCCGTCGGCCAGCATGACATCGAGCACGGCATTGCCGACGGCCATGCCGAGCGGATTGCCGCCATAGGTCGTGCCGTGCGTGCCGGCGGTCATGCCCGATGCGGCCTCTGCCGTTGCAAGGCAGGCGCCGAGCGGATAACCACCGCCGATGCCCTTGGCGAGCGCCATGATATCCGGCGTCACGCCAGCATATTCATGCGCGAAGAGCTTGCCCGTGCGCCCCATGCCGGTCTGGACTTCATCGAAGATCAGCAGCAGGCCGTTATCGTCGCAAAGCTGGCGCAACGTCTGCATGAATTCCTTCGGCACCGGTCGGATACCGCCTTCACCCTGGATCGGCTCGATCAGGATTGCGGCGGTCTTTTCGGTGATCGCCGCCTTCAGTGCGTCGAGGTCACCGAACGGCACCTGATCGAAACCTTCGACCTTGGGGCCGAAGCCCTCCAGATATTTCGCCTGGCCGCCGGCGGCGATGGTCGCCAACGTACGGCCATGGAAGGCGCCTTCGAAGGTGATGATATGGAAGCGTTCCGGGTGACCCTTCACATATTGATAGCGGCGTGCGGTCTTGATCGAGCACTCCAGCGCCTCTGCGCCGGAATTGGTGAAAAACACCTTATCCGCGAAAGAGTTGTCGGCGAGACGCCGCGACAGGCTCTCCTGGCCAGGCACTTCATAAAGGTTCGACACATGCCAGACCTTCTCCGCCTGGCTCTTCAGCGCCTCGACGAGATGCGGATGGGCATGACCGAGAGAATTCACGGCAACGCCCGAGCCGAAGTCGAGATATCGCTCGCCCTTTTCCGTCACAAGCCATACGCCCTCGCCGCGCTCAAAGCGCAGCGGAGCCCGGGCAAACGTGTCGAAAAGCGCGGCTTCAGCCATGGCGACATCACTCCTCTAGGCAGTACCTGAAAAGCCGGAACAACCGGCCGGAAAAATCAAAAATGCCGCCCTCAGGGCGGCGCGGGCACTATCGGGGCTTGAGGCCGGAATGTCAACAAAGCTCGGCATTTTCGCCATCTTTCGGCGCTAAAACGACGATCCACAGCCTCTGTGACAAAAATGACTCGCCCGGACAGCAAGTTGGGGAAAACCGCGAAATCGATTCACCATGATTCGCCCGACTCTTGCCACGGAGTCAGCCTCACACTAGGTTAATACTCAATTACTAGAACGCATGCGGCGGAACTAGTCACCCACATCCCAGATATTGTGTTCGCCTGAAGATGATCTTCGCGGCGAGGGTGAAAGGATTCTGCTTGCCGGCGACGTTCAAAGGCGGAGAACGGGCATGAACTGGACAGACGAGCGTGTCGAGAAACTGAAACGACTGTGGTCGGAGGGCCTCAGCGCCAGCCAGATCGCAGCACAACTCGGAGGCGTAAGCCGTAATGCCGTGATCGGCAAGGTGCACCGCCTTAGCCTGCCCGGCCGAGCGAAGGCCGGCGGCACTGTGGCGACGAGCCGTACCAACAACACGGCTGCGAAGCGCACCACGTCCGCGCCACGCGCCCCGAACTATGCGTCCCGTGTCACCACCCGCACCGTCGCCCGCGCTGTCGGCGCGACTGTTGTGAAGGAAGAGATCGAGGTCGAAACCTATCATGAGATGGAATATCGTCCCGCCTCTAACGTGGTCGTGCCGATTTCCCGCCGCCTCGGCCTGACGGAACTCACCGAGCGCACCTGCAAGTGGCCGGTCGGCGACCCGCTACAGGAAGACTTCCATTTCTGCGGCTGCGAGTCCCCGGACAGCTCGCCGTATTGCGGTTACCACGCCAAGCTGGCCTATCAGCCGGTGCATGAGCGCCGCAGGGCAGCCGTCCGAGCCTGATCAAGGCTTCCGGCGGCACTCACGAGGACGAGATGGAAAGCGGGCTTACGGCCCGCTTTTTTGTTGGGTTGCGATCGGCTCCAACCGCATCGGGCGATGCATCTCCGGTGGATCGCCCGATGCGGAAGGCTTTCCCTTCTCCCCAGCCGGGAGAAGGTGGCCTGAAGGGTCGGATGAGGGGGCCGAGTTCTCCACGTTCAGTAAGGATATTGGGGGTTGTTTCGCGCGGCCCCTTCATCCGCCTGTCGGCACCTTCCCCCGCTGGGGAGAAGGGAGGCCAACCTCGTCCGTCGCGCAATAACTCGCTGTCCGACAATATGCCTGCCCGCCCGCCGCGCATAGCAGCCCTGCCCCGCCAGCCCTTGCCCCAGCGCACCCAATCACCTATTTCAAACCAGCGAGGACGACCTCCCCCGTATCGGGCATGAACTCCGGGACGACCCGGAACCTACCCACAGGGGTTCACCATGCGCTCGACACGAGACCGCATTCGCCACGCCATCAGCTTCGAGCTTATCGCGCTTCTCATCGTAACGCCGGTCGGCGCGCTGCTGTTCAGCAAGCCGATCTCGGATATCGGCGTCATCGCCATCGGCGGCGCGACGATCGCGACGGGCTGGAACTATCTCTACAATCTGGGTTTCGACCACCTGATGCGACGGCAGACGGGCAGCACCCGAAAATCGCCGGCCATTCGCGTGGCGCATGCGATCCTGTTCGAACTTGGATTGCTGGTGGTGCTGTTGCCGTTCGTGGCCTGGTATCTGCAGATCAGCTTGTGGGAGGCGCTCGTCATGGACGTGGCATTTGCGCTCTTCTACGTCGTCTACGCCTTCGTTTTCAACTGGGGCTACGACCGGGTCTTCCCGTTGCCGGAATGGCAGATGGAGAGCTAAACAACCACGCTTGCAAGCAAGATTCGAACACGTCAGGGTTGCCAACTAGATAATAAGCTGCGCTTCATCAGCTTGAGTTATTTTCCCTAATCGTTTTTTGCGACTGATGGTGATATCGCGTCGAGTATCTCTCGGTGCCTCTACCAAGACAAGCGCTTACCGAAGTTTCAAATATCTTGCGACTGAAGGTACATACAATCCTGTTAACGCTCATTTTACCCGGTATGGCCAATGAACCCCAGACTTAAAAAGCATATCATCTTTTTAAGCCTAGCCGTTTCTTTCGCCTATTGCACTTTCTCACATAACCCGGCGAATTGGGATCAGAGCATCGAGAGTGCAAGTTTTGAAGATTATGAGAAAATGTTTGGACCAGCCACGTCCAAATGCTTTGAACCCGGAGTATGCTATACATGGGTCTCCGGGATAAAATTTTTTGACGGGTATCTTTTCGCAAGTTTGATGAGCGTCGATTACGACTTCGAAACACAAAAGATGGTAAAATCAGTCACTTACTTACCATATAGCGATAGCTTACTTTTGTTTGTCCGAAATAAAGTTTTTGGATTTGGATTAGCCGGATAAAAAATGAAAGCCGCTCATCCGCAGGAACAATCCTGGAAAGAGCGGCTTCAAGCGCGTTATCTCTGGCCCCTCAGAGCGAGGCTGAGAGAATGATCAAGATTCCATCGAATATCCCGCGCCGCGGACGGTGCGGATGACATCCTGCATGTTGGAGAAGTTCAAAGCCTTTCGCAGGCGGCCGACATGCACGTCGACGGTGCGTTCGTCGACATAGATGTCGTGACCCCAGACACCATCCAGCAGTTGGGAGCGCGAGAAGACGCGACCCGGAGAGGCCATCAGGAATTCCAGAAGGCGGAATTCCGTCGGTCCGAGGCGGACTTCGCGGCTCTTGCGATGCACGCGATGCGTCTCGCGATCAAGCTCTATGTCGCCGCAGCGCAGGACGCTGGAGAGGACTTCGGGCTTGGCACGGCGGAGCATGGCCTTGACGCGGGCCATCAGTTCCGGCGTCGAGAAGGGCTTCACCACATAGTCGTCGGCACCGGTGGCGAGACCGCGAACGCGTTCGCTTTCTTCGCCACGGGCGGTCAGCATGATGATCGGCAGGCGCTCGGTTTCAGGGCGCATGCGCAGCCGGCGGCAGAGTTCGATACCGGAAACGCCGGGCAGCATCCAGTCGAGGATCAGAAGATCCGGTGTCCGCTCCTGAAGTCTGATTTCGGCCTCGTCGCCCCTAAGGATCGTCTCGACCTCATAACCTTCAGCTTCAAGATTGTAGCGAAGAAGCACGCTGAGTGCTTCTTCGTCTTCCACAACGGCGATTTTTGGCAGCATTTCAGATATGCTCCGTCACATTCCGTATTTTACGCAGGCCATGTTTACGCAGGCCCTCACTCTTCGGGGCGGCCCTATTCGGTGACCGCGCCGACCGTGTTTGCCGTATCGTCCTTCGGACGATCGCCTTCCGGCTGAGCACCCGTCGTCATGTAGTAGATGGTCTCGGCGATGTTGGTCGCATGGTCACCGATACGCTCGATGTTCTTGGCGCAGAACAAGAGGTGCGTGCAGGTGGTGATGTTGCGCGGATCTTCCATCATGTAGGTCAGGAGTTCGCGGAACAGCGAGGTGTACATCGCGTCGATCTCTTCGTCGCGGCTACGGATCGCCTCGGCCTTTTCGGCAGAACGCGTCGAGTAGACGTCGAGAACGTCCTTGAGCTGCACCAGAGCGAGATCCGACAGATGTTCCAGGCCGCGGGCGAGCTTGCGTGGGACGCCGGTGCCCTGAACCGCGATGACGCGCTTGGCAGTGTTCTTGCCAAGGTCGCCGACGCGCTCGAGATCAGCCGCGATACGCAGCGTGCCGACGATCTCGCGAAGGTCGGACGCCATCGGCTGGCGCTTGGCAATCGTGACGATCGCCTTGTCCTGGATTTCGCGCTCAGCGTGATCGAGGATCACGTCGTCGGAAATCACCTTCTGCGCCAGGGCTGCGTCGGAATTGACGAGCGCGCGCAGAGCGTCCGAGCACATCTGCTCGGCAAGACCGCCCATTTCGGAAATGCGGCGGCGCAGGTATTTCAGTTCATCGTCGTAGGCCGACAGAATATGGGTCGATGCCATCTTCTTATCCTTAAATAGGTGAAATTCAGGCGGCACAGTCCGGCATATCAGCCGAAACGACCCATGATGTAGTCCTGGGTGCGCTGGTCGTCCGGGTTGGTGAACATCTTGTCGGTATCGTTCTCCTCGACGAGGTTGCCGAGATGGAACATGGCGGTGCGCTGCGAGACGCGGGCAGCCTGCTGCATCGAGTGCGTCACGATGACGATCGTGTAGTTGGCGCGCAGTTCATGGATGAGTTCTTCAACCTTGGCAGTCGCGATCGGGTCGAGAGCCGAGCAGGGCTCGTCCATGAGGATGACTTCCGGCGAGACGGCGACGGCGCGTGCGATGCACAGGCGCTGCTGCTGACCGCCCGAAAGGCCGGTGCCGCCTTCGTGCAGGCGATCCTTGACTTCCGTCCAGAGGCCGGCGCGCTGAAGGCTCGCTTCAACGATCTGGTCCATGTCCGCCTTGTTCTTGGCAAGACCGTGGATGCGCGGACCGTAGGAGACGTTCTCGTAGATCGACTTCGGGAACGGGTTCGGCTTCTGGAAGACCATGCCGACGCGGGCGCGCAGTTCGACGACGTCGATCTGCTTGTCGTAGATATCGTCCGTGTCGAGCGTGATCTTGCCGGTGACGCGGCAGTTCTCGATCGTGTCGTTCATGCGGTTGAGCGTCCGCAGGAAGGTGGACTTGCCGCAGCCCGAAGGGCCGATCAGCGCGGTCACGGTGTTTTCGCGGACGTTGAGGTTGACGTCGAACAGAGCGCGCTTCTCGCCGTAATAGACGGAGACGTCCTTGCCGATCATCTTGTAGGAAACTTCGCTCATCTTCTGGTCCAGCGCCTTTTCAACTGCTGATTCTGACATCATGTTCATCTCGAGTTCCCTCCTTCTACCAGCGACGTTCGAAGCGACGCCGCAAGAGAATTGCGCCAACGTTCATTAGGATGAGGAACAGGAGCAGGATGATGATCGCTCCCGAAGTACGTTCGACGAACGCACGTTCCGCTTCGTTTGCCCACATGTAGATCTGTACCGGCAGGGCCGTCGACGGATCGAGCGGCGTCGTCGGGTAGTTTGCTACGAAGGCGACCATGCCGATCAAGAGCAGCGGCGCGGTTTCGCCGAGTGCGTGGGCAAGGCCGATGATCGTGCCGGTCAGAATGCCCGGCATGGCGAGCGGCAGGACATGGTGGAAGATGGTCTGCATCTTCGAGGCGCCGAGACCGAGAGCCGCAGCGCGGATCGACGGCGGGACGGCTTTCAGCGCGGCACGGGTCGCGATGATGATGGTCGGCAGCGTCATGAGCGTCAGCACGAAGCCACCGACCATGGAGGCGGAGCGCGGCAGGCCCATGAAGTTGACGAAGACAGCGAGGCCGAGAAGACCGTAAACGATCGACGGAACGGCCGCGAGGTTGTTGATGTTCACTTCGATCAGGTCGGTGAACTTGTTCTTCGGCGCGAATTCCTCGAGGTAGATCGAGGCGGCAACGCCGATCGGCAGTGCCAGCGCCAGAACGATCAGCATCATGTAGAAGGAGCCGATCAGGGCGACGCCGACGCCGGCTGCTTCCGGACGGCTCGATGCGCCGTTGACGAAGATGCCGCCGTTGAAGTGCTTGCCGAGCGTGCCCGCTTCGGCCATCTGGTTCATCCACTTGACCTGCTGGTCGTTGACCTTGCGGTTTTCCTGGGAGACCTTCAGGTCAATCTGGCCCTTGAAGGCGGAGTCGATGTCACCGGAGGCGAGCAGCGAAACCGTCTGCGTGGTGCCGATCAGCGCCGGGTTGGCGACGACCATGTCACGAAGCTGGGCACGGACACCGTCCGACAGCATCTGGCCGACCGAACGGGCAGCGACGCGGTCGTTGACATCGGCGCCAAGCACCTTGGCGAGCGCATTGCGGGCGACGATCGGATAGTTGGCCGTCATCAGCTTCTGCGGATTGGTTGTGCGCTCGTTCTGCGGGTCGATGACCTGCTGCGAGAACTCGACCGGGATGGTGATCATCGTCTGCTGAAAGGCGGTATAGCCCTTGGAGAAGACGGACCAAAGAAGCATCATCAGGAAGATGATGCCGAAGGATAGAGCGGCGATCCCATAGGCCCGGAAACGACGTTCTGCGGCGTAACGGCCCTTGATGCCGATATCACGGCGTCCTGCCTTGGGCTTGGAGATGCCTGCAATGGGAGAGGTAAGATCGGTCATTCGTACTGCTCCCGGTATTTGCGCACGATGTAAAGCGCGTAGATGTTGAGGCAAAGCGTGATGACGAAGAGCGTGATGCCGAGCGCGAAGGCAACCAGGGTCTGCGGCGAGGTGAATTCAAGGTCACCCGTCAGCTGGTTGACGATCTTGACGGTCACGGTGGTCATCGGCTCGAAGGGGTTGAGCTGCATGCGGGCGGCAACGCCTGCTGCAAGAACCACGATCATGGTTTCGCCGACGGCACGCGAAGCGGTCATCAGCAACGCGCCGACGATGCCCGGCAGGGCGGCCGGCAGAACGACCTTCTTGATCGTTTCCGAACGGGTCGCACCGAGGCCGAGCGAACCGTCACGCAGAGCACGCGGCACGGCGGTGATGATGTCGTCCGACAGCGAGGAGACGTAAGGGATTAACATGATGCCCATGACGAAACCGGCGGTCAGAACGCTCTGTGCCTGAATGAAGTTCGAATAATCGCCGGTGACGAGGCCGTTGAGCTGCGAGGAAAGGTCGCGCAGGAACGGGCCGACGGTCGTCAGGGCGAAGAAGCCGTAGACGATGGTCGGAATGCCGGCGAGGACTTCGAGCAGCGGCTTGGCGATGGAACGCACCTTGGGAGAAGCGTATTCCGCCATGTAAATGGCCGAGAACAACCCGATCGGTACAGCGAAGAGCATCGCTACGAAACCGATATAGAGCGTACCGAGCAGCAGCGGGATAAGGCCGAACTGGCCTTCCGAACCGCCGGAACCGGCAGCGGCGAAACGCGGATCCCAGACCGTACCAAAGAAGAATTCCCAAGCCGGGACATGCGTGAAGAAGTGAGTGGCTTCCGTCAGCATCGACAGGACGATGCCCACGGTCGTCAGGATGGCGATCGACGATGCAACAACGAGGCTGACGAGGATGACCTTCTCGACGCGATTGCGGGCGCGGAAGCGCGGCTCGATCTGGCGATAGGCGAGGAAGCCGCCCGCGACGGCCGCGACCAGCACGACGATCGTCATGGTGATCCGGCTGATGTCGGTCATGATGTTCAGGTCGCCGGCAGCCTTGACCATGTAAGGCTTCGGATCGCCGGCAAGCGGAACGCCCTTGGCGCCGAGCGCTGCGCGCAGATCCACCGGATTGGCGCCGACACGCTCGATTTCCTCGTTGGTCAGCGCGTTCATGCCGCGGGCGATCGAGGAAATCATGCCATAGGCAAGACCCTGCTCCGCCTGGGACTGCGCTTTCACGTCATCCGGAAAAGCGCTGCGCACCGACGAGCTGATGTAGAACGGGCTGGCAACCAGCCACACGAAAAGAATAAGCACGGCCGGAACGACGGCCCATACGGCAACGAAGGAGCCGTAATAGCCAGGCCGCGAATGGAGCTTGGACGAAAGCCCTCCGACCAGCGCCATGGCATGACGGCCGCCGGCGACGTAGCCCGCAATGCCGATGATTGCCACAATCAACAATATCAATGATGTACTCATCATAATCCCCCGGCTACCGCCTGCGGCGGCACCTTGACCGCCCAGCTCCGCTCATCGGAGCCGATCGCATTCGCCGTTACGCGAAAAGCGCAACCATCACCGCGTCAAACGCGGCACCGACCGGCGCCCCTCTCGACTGCCGATCGAAGGAAAATCGGCGCCACCCCGAAAGGCGGCGCCGACCCTCAAGACGGATTACATGGTCTTGCCAGCGGCAAAGTCCTTGCGAGCCTGTTCGCGCTGTGCGTCCGGAGCGGCAACGAGGCCGTATTCGACCAGCGGGGAGTCCGGGCCGACCATGTCGTCGGACTGGAAGAATTCTACGTATTCCTTCAGGCCCGGAACAACGCCCAAGTGAGCCTTCTTGACGTAGAAGAACAGCGGACGGGAAACCGGGTAGGTGCCGTCAGCGATCGTAGCGGAGGTCGGCTTGATGCCGCGCATGGTGGCGACCTTCAGCTTGTCCATGTTGTTTTCGAAGAAGGCCAGGCCGAATACGCCGAGGCCGGTCTTGTTGGCAGCGATACGAGCAAGCGTCTCGGTGTAGTCGCCGTCGATGTCGACTGCGGCGCCGTCCTTACGAACAGCAATGCAAGCCTTGCCCTGAGCAGCCTTGTCGGCGATTTCCTTGGCGATAACGTCCTTAGCGCCAGCATCCTTGCAGCCTGCGTCCAGAACGTTCAGTTCGAAGACTTCGCGGGTGCCGTGCTTTTCGCCCGGGATGTAGGCAGCGATCGGGCCCTTCGGCAGGGTCGGGTTGATGTCGGACCAGTTCTTGTACGGGTTGTCGACGAGCTTGCCGTCAACGACAACCTTGGCGGCCAGAGCCTTGTAGAGGTCCTTCGGCTCAAGCTTCATGTCGCCGTTCGAAGCGTCGGTTGCGAAGACGATACCGTCGTAACCGATGCGGATTTCCTGGATGTCGGTGACGCCAGCTGCCTTGCAGGCATCGGCTTCAGACTTGTTGATCGGACGCGAAGCGTTTGCAACGTCGATGGTTGCTTCGCCAACGCCCTTGCAGAATTCCTTCAGGCCAGCGCCGGTGCCGCCGGACTCAACGACCGGGGTCTTGAAGTTCGGGAAGGTTTCGCCGAAGGTCTCAGCAACGATCTTCGCGTAGGGAAGAACGGTGGACGAACCGGCAACCTGTACCTGGTCGCGTGCGGCGGCAGCGCCGGCAAACGCGACAGAAGCCACCAGGGCAGCTGCGGAAAGTTTCAGGATGTTCATGAGGTATCTCCCGTCATGGGCTTGTGTGAATGCGGACGTGCGCGGCTCTCGCTCTCGCCGTGCTCGGCCCGCTTGTCTTAGCGGTTGTAGCCCGCTTCTTTTATGTCACTTCGGTGAAACATTTGTGACAATTTAAGTATTTGAAATATAACGATAACCCAATTGCACAGCCTTGCAGTACGTCAGGTTTATGTCAAAACCTGACGGTGAACTTGCTGCCCTTGCCGACCTCGGACTTGACGATCAGACGGGCCCGGTGGCGGGTCAGAATATGCTTGACGATGGCAAGCCCCAGACCGGTCCCTTTCTTGGAGCGGCTGTCGGCGACGCTGACGCGATAGAAGCGCTCTGTCAGGCGCGGAACATGCTCGGCCGGAATGCCCGGCCCCTGGTCGACGACCGTGACTTCCACGGCGTCGGAGGGCGCGTTCTTGAGATAGACATCGACGAACTTGCCTTCCTGACCGTATTTGCAGGCGTTTTCGATGAGATTTTCAAAGACCTGAACCAACTCGTCGCGATCGCCGAGAACTTCCACCTTGCCTTCAGGCAGATGCGTACGGATTTCGACACCGAGATCGTCGGCCAGCGGCAGAAGTGCATCGCGCACGTGGCCGATCAGTGGCTTCAGGTCGATCGTCTGGTCCGGCGCGATATGCGACTTCAGCTCCAGACGCGAAAGCGACATGAGATCGTCCACCAGACGGCTCATGCGCGTCGCCTGGTCGAACATGATGCCGAGAAACCTTTCATGGGCGGCGGCGTCCGATCGGGCCGGCCCCTGCAGCGTTTCGATGAAACCGCGCAGCGACGCAAGCGGTGTGCGCAGTTCGTGGCTGGCATTGGCGACGAAATCCGAGCGCATGCGGTCAATGCGGCGCAGTTCGGAAATATCGCGGAAAGAAAGCAGATAGAGCTTTTCCTTCAAGGCCTGGGAACCGTTTATCGCCTGGCTGAGGTCGACCGGCGCGACACGCAGCATATAGACCCGTTCGGAAGGGAGCCGTTCGGAATGTTCGATCTGGTTCGGCTCTTCGGTAGTAATGGTTTCCCGAACCATGTCGAGAATACCCGGCGAGCGGAGCCGTGCCGAAAGATGCGAACCGACGGCGAGTGCGCCGAAAGCCCTCTCGGCCGCCTTGTTCTGGAAAAGCACTGTGGCCTCGCTGTTCAGGAGGAAGGCCGGGATGTCCAGCGCACCGAGCGTGGCGGCGACCTGCGGCAGCGGATCGAAGACAAGCTGCTCCGGCTGCGGAATTGGTGGCTCTTCCACTTCTGGCAGATCGGTTCGGCGACCGAGCACCGAAAGTGACAGGACCAGCCAGACGACCAGAACCGCCAGCCAGTCCGTATCCGCGACGATGGCGATCAGTGCTACCAAGGCAAGCAGCAACAACAAGGGGCGCTCCCGGCGCATCCTTGCGGCCATCGCCTTCAGGCGCTCACGCCATTTTCCCTCCACCGGCTCCACGCTTTTACCCATCGCTCCCAAGGTTTAAACAGCGGCTCATATATAGGCTTTGTGACAGATGTTCATCGCCTTCGATGAATATCGTAAAAATCCCCAACGGCGGACAGATGGCCGAACGCTATATTTGCGTTACATAGAACCAGATCGACCGGACGTGCTGGAGCCGGTTGCGCAGGGAGATACCACGATCATGGCAGATGCAGCCGAAAGCCGAGCAATCAACCTTGAGATCAATGGCAAGTTCAAGCAGTTCGACATCGACAATCCCGAACTGCCGGCCTGGATCGACGAGCATGCGCTGGGTTCAGGCGGTTATCCCTATGACGACAAGATGGACAAGGACAAATACGAGAAACAGCTGGAAAAGCTGCAGATCGAGCTCGTCAAGGTGCAGTTCTGGCTGAAGGCCAGCGGCAAGCGGATGATGGCGCTGTTTGAAGGCCGCGATGCGGCCGGCAAGGGCGGCACGATCTTTTCCATCCGCTCCTATCTCAATCCGCGCTCGGCACGCACTGTGGCGCTTAGCAAGCCGACAGAAACCGAAGCCGGACAATGGTATTTCCAGCGCTATATCGCGCATTTCCCGACCGCCGGCGAAATCGTGCTGTTCGACCGCTCCTGGTATAACCGCGCCGGGGTCGAGCCGGTCATGGGTTTCTGCACACAGAAACAATACGAGGATTTCCTGAAAGCCGTGCCGCGCTTCGAGGATACGATCCACGATGAAGGGATCATCTTCTTCAAGTTCTGGCTGGATATCGGCCGCGAAATGCAGCTGAAGCGCTTTCACGATCGTCGCCATGATCCGTTGAAGATCTGGAAGCTCTCGCCGATGGACATTGCAGCGCTGACCAAGTGGGACGATTACACCAAAAAGCGCGACGCCATGCTGGAGGCGACCCATAAGAAGGAAACGCCGTGGACAGTGGCGCTGTCCAACGACAAGCGGCGCGCTCACCTCAACATCATCCGCCATATGCTCCTGTCCCTGGACTACGACGGCAAGGACAAAGACGCGATCGGCGAGATCGACGACAAGATTCTCGGGTTCGGGCCAAAGTTCCTGAAGTAGCGCGGGGAACCCTCGCGCTACTTCAGAACTTTTTATTGGCCAGGCAGGACGCGTACCGAATAGACCAGAACCGGCCGGTCCGCGCCGTCGATGCCGCTGTTGAGGATCAGGCGTCCAGGCCGGGTGGGCGCCAGCGACCGATCGAAGCTGACCCGGAACAGTGCTTCCAGCTTTTCCTGCGTCGCAGTAAAGCGGTGACGGCTGCATGTGCCAAGGCTGCCGAAATCGCAGCGGACGGAAAGCTGGGTCAGATTGTTGCCGCCCGATTGCAGGGTCAGCGCCACAGTCGAGCTCTTGCCGGCCATGTCGCGCAGCACTTCCACGGGCACGTCGATCGAGATGTCACCCCCCTCACCCGAGGTCGCCGACAGGATACGCACAGCCTGGCCCTCCGACGCAGCGACCGCTTCGACACGAGCTTGCGGCCCCGGCTTCATGGCAGCGACCTTCGACGGCGCGAAGATCTCCCGCCATTCGTCCGAGAAACCGCGACGCGGATCGAAACCGGCGGGGTTTTGTCCTTGCGAGAAAAGACCGCCCGGCTGATCGGCCGCCTTTTCGGCTTCCTCGATGAAGGACTGCACCATGCCGGACTGATAGAACCACCAGCAGCCGGCTGCGACGATGGCAAGCGTAATCATCCACGTGAGAAGATGCGACAGGAAACCACGGCGCTTGCGCGGCTTGGCCGACCGCTCCGGTGGAATATTGAGGCCGGTATCCGTCGCCGCGGCGGCCTTGCCCTTAACCCTTTTCACCTTGACGGGTTTCGGCTGCTTGCCTCCAACCTTGGACTCGCTCCGCTCGAATTCCAAATGCTCGGAGCGATCGACGGCGACATTACCGAGATTGCCGGCATCCTGCACGGCCGACTGGCCTTGCTGGGCGCGCATATCCGGAGCGACTTCGGCGGCAATCGGCTGGGCGACAACAGAAGGAGCGGCGACCGAAGGGTTGGCAGGTGCAGCGGCCGCGACCGGCGGAGCCTGACGCGCGAAGCCCGGCTCGGGCCGCCTATCGCTATCGACGGAAATCTGCGGTTCGCGCTGGGCAGGTTGCGGCCGTGCGGCCTGGCGAGGCGGATCGACAAAAACCGGGGCAGGCTCGGGCTCAGCCGCATAGGCCAGATCGCCGTCCACATCGACTTCGATCGGCTCTGCTGCCGGTGCTGCAAGGCGACGTTGCTCTTCCATCTCGATATCGTGGATCTTGCGATCCAGCAATTCGTGCTGCTGCATGATGATGAGGCGGTCGGAAACGCCCTGCTTGCGAAGACCGGCTTCCAATGCCTGGCGCGCCGACTGGTAGATGCGCGACCTTGTCTCGCGATCCGCCCGATCCGAGCGATCGAGCGCGTTCCTGATAGCCGTTTCCAAACCGCTCACTGCCGGTCCTTTTGCTTCTCGATCCCACAATGCAGGAAATTTACGTTTCGGTAACCGCTCCGGGCCGGAACTGCAAGCACTGCATGACCGGCGAACGATCAGG
Source organism: Neorhizobium populisoli (assembly GCF_019430945.1). Classification (GTDB taxonomy): domain Bacteria; phylum Pseudomonadota; class Alphaproteobacteria; order Rhizobiales; family Rhizobiaceae; genus Neorhizobium; species Neorhizobium populisoli. The sequence continues at coordinate 48,147 of NZ_JAHYCB010000006.1, forward strand.
AAAAATAAGGAAAGGTTATGTCCAAGCCCCAGGACATGTGCCTTCCGGCACGTTCGCCAGGTCCACGTCGGGAGGTTTTCCACCGGCTTTTGACGCAATCTTTTCCGCGGAGGACAGCTTTTCGGTGACGGCGGCTTCTGCTAGACAGACTTACGTTTGCGTAAAGGTAAATCGGGAGGATTTCCGTCTATGCTTCCAGCCGTCCTGAAAGACAGGCTCCGCCTGCCCGTGGTCGCTTCGCCGCTTTTCATTATCTCCCATCCGGAACTGACGCTGGCGCAATGCAAGGCCGGCGTGGTCGGCGCGTTTCCGGCACTCAACGCGAGGCCGGAAGCCCAGCTCGACGAGTGGCTGGCGATGATCACCGAAGAGCTTGCAGCCCACAATGCCGCAAACCCGGAAAAACCTGCTGCACCCTTCGCCGTCAACCAGATCGTCCACACGTCCAACAAGCGGTTGGAACACGACCTGATGATGTGCGTGAAATATAAAGTGCCGATCGTCATCTCGTCGCTCGGCGCCGTGCCGGAGGTGAATGCCGCCGTACATTCCTATGGCGGCATCGTGCTGCATGACGTGATCAACAACCGCCATGCCAATTCGGCGATCCGCAAGGGCGCCGACGGGTTGATCGCGGTTGCGACCGGTGCCGGTGGCCATGCGGGCACGCTCTCCCCGTTCGCGCTGGTGCAGGAAATCCGCCAGTGGTTCGACGGCCCGCTGCTGCTGGCCGGCGCAATCGCCACCGGCGGCGGCATACTCGCCGCCCAGGCGATGGGTGCCGACATGGCCTATATCGGCTCTCCCTTCATCGCCACGCACGAGGCACGTGCCGCCGAAGGCTACAAGCAGATGATCGTCGATTCGAACGCCGCAGACATCGTCTATTCCAACTATTTCACCGGCGTACACGGCAACTACCTGAAGGGCTCGATCACTGCCATGGGCATGGATCCGGACGCGCTTCCGATCGCCGATCTTTCGAAGATGGATTTCGACCAAGCCGTCAGCGGCCCGAAAGCCTGGAAGGAAATCTGGGGCGCCGGCCAGGGCGTCGGCGCTGTAAAATCAGTGACATCCGTCGCCGAACTGGTCGACCGGCTGGATGGCGAATACCGGGATGCGCGGACGCGGCTCGCGCTTTGACACGCACCCAGTATCCCGCGCTCTTTTCAGGAAAAATGACGGAGAAGCAAAAACCCGGCTTGAAATCGGAGTTCATTGCCTGTATCAGCGCCCTCACCTGCAGCCCGGCCTTGCGCCGCGCGTTGCCCGTGCCGCTTTAGCTCAGTTGGTAGAGCACGTCATTCGTAATGACGGGGTCACGTGTTCGAGTCACGTAAGCGGCACCATTTCTCTTTCCCGATACTCAATAGCTTGCAAAGCAGGCCATCATTTCTGCCGGCGGAAGCGCCGCGGCTGTCCGTTTGGCTCGATGCCGAGCTTTCGAGGATCGAAGAACAAGCTGGCGGTTCACAGGATAGCTCATCTTCGCGTCAGCCTGATATCGCTTGGCAAGCTATCGCGGGCTCATCGGGCTTTCCGATACCGCCGCGCCACATAGACCACGCTTCCACTCTTCAGCCCCTTGTAAAGCACTGAGCCCTTGGAGCCGGAAAACTCGCTCATGAAGCGGCGCAGCAGGCGGGATTTGCCGATGCGTTCGCTTTTGCGGGTTTCGGCGGCGTCCAAGGCAGCGATGACGCGAGGGGTGATGTTGCGGTGCTCGACAAGTTCAAGACCGGGAGCGCCGAGCTGGACGTCGAGGCTGTTCAGCTGGCTCTTCGGCCGCATGTCGGCGAAGGTGAACCAGCCGCCGGATTTCAGGACGCGGGAGACCTCGCGGGAAAAGGCCGGCACGTCGCCATAACAGTGCGAGGACTCGATATTGACGATTATGTCGAAGGAGCCGTCGGCGAAAGGCATATTTTCGGCATCACCGTTTTCGAAGGAGAGCACCGGAGTATCGTCATTAAGACGGCGCGCGCGACGGACGGTTTCTGGCGAATAATCCATGCCGGTGACGGCGGCCGGGGCATAATAACGAGCGATATAACGCGATCCGCCGCCGCGGCCGGAGCCGACTTCCAGAACATGCTTGCCTTCCAGTTCCAGACCGGCGACCGCCTGCTGATAGAGACCGATGAAGACGCGTTCCGGCTCGTCCTCAGGCTTCAGCGGAAAAGGCTCGCCCTCCGGCAAATAACCGTAGTTCATGAAACGCCAGTCGGCATCGCTCCAGAACAGGGAGAGGATGTTGTAGACCCGTCGCCAGACCCATTTCTGGGTGCGCGGAAACCTGCCGGGCGTGGCGATGTCGAGAACACTGGAAAACAGGCGGCTGCTCATGGGAGAAATGACCCTCAACCGGCCTGCGGGGGGGCTTCCTGCGCCTTAAGCGCCGAAAACTCCTTGTAGAGCCAGTCGCGCCCCTTGCGGACCAGTTCGTCGTCGTCTTTGTTCAACGGATTGAAGTACGGCATGTAATACTTCATCACCAGCGGCGCGCATTTGCGCCAGTAACCGGGATAGATGAAAACCACCTTGAGGAAACGTAGCCAGAAGGCAGGCCCGGTTTTCAGTCCATCGGCCTTGGCGAAGAGTTTCATATTGCGCAGCGTGATGATGAGGAAGTTGAACGCGACGCCGTTGAAGGCCATGGTGCGGAGCAAATAACGCTTCCAGCCGGAGACGCCCTTGGTCGCCGACTCCAGGACATCGAGCGCCACCGCCTTGTGCTCCAGCTCCTCCAGCGCATGCCACATCCAGAGGCGGCGATAGGCGGGCGCAGCATTGTCCAGGATTTCCGGATGACGCAGCGTCACCGTGGAAAGCGTTGCCGTCAGATGCTCGATGGCGCAGGTCACCGCCAGCCGCAGGACCGGATTCTTGTCGGCGCGCAACACCCGCTTGACCGGCTCTTCCATCCTGTCGACATCGTAGCCGAGTTTGGCGAGGCCGCGATTGTAGTCTTCGTGCTCGCGCGTGTGGAAGGCTTCCTGCACCGCATAACCATTGATCTCGGCGGCAAGCTGCTTGTCGTTCAGCTTGCCCGCATAGTGCTTCAGCGCACGGATAAAGTAACGCTCGCCTTCAGGAAGGAAGATCGAGAGACCGTCGATTAGGACCGTCTTGTGGAAGTCGCCGTCCAGCCAGTGGCGGACAGGATTGGCCAGAATGCCGAAGCGAATGTCGCGCGGGATGATGTCCTCGTCGTCATTGCCGGGGGATGCGCCATCCCATTTCGCGCCGCTGCCGGAAACCGCTGCCATAGTCGTCACCCGATGTTCTGGCCCAAATCTTCTAGGCCGTCTTGTGGGGGCTAATACCCCATCTCAATCAGAGGGGACAATAGCCAATACGGCAGACGCGGGCAACATGAGGGAACAAGTACAGATATCCCAGCCGTGCCGGCTCCCCGACGGGAAAGCCGGCAACGACATCCGAATTCGACGTCGGAAAGGCCTCAAGCCGCGCCGTCGAATTCGCGCCGCATGATCTTGGCGCCTTCCACCATGGCCCGCATCTTGCCGAAAGCGACTTCGCGCGGCAGATATTTCATGCCGCAATCGGGCGCCACGATGATGTTTTTCGCCTCGACATAGGGAAGCGCACGGCGGATGCGGTTGGCGACCAGTTCCGGGGTTTCGATATTCATGTCGGACAGGTCGATGACGCCGAGCATCAGCGTCTTGCCGGAAAGGCCGGTCAGCGTCGAGCAATCGAGGTTCGATTGTGCGGTTTCCAGCGACACCTGATGGCAGGAGCAACCGGAAAGCTGGTTCAGGAACGAATACCCCGTCGGGCGCTCGTGAATGATCGCCGCGTAACCGAAGCAGATGTGAACGGCCGTCGTCCCCGTGACACCGTCCAGCGCCCGGTTCAGCGCGTTGAGGCCATATTGCTCGGCCTTTTGCGGGCGGGCCTGCATATAGGGTTCGTCGATCTGCACAACATCGGCGCCGGCGGCGAAAAGATCCTTGATTTCCGCATTGACCGCGTCGGCATAATCATAGGCCGCCTCTTCCTCGGTCTTGTAGAAATCGTTCTGGGCCTGCTGCGACATGGTGAAGGGGCCGGGAACCGTAATCTTGATCTTGCGGTTCGTGTGGCTGCGCAGGAATTTTACGTCATCCACTTCCACCGCATGCTTGCGACGGATCTTGCCGGTGATGCGCGGCACCGGGTTCGGATGACCAGAACGGTCAAGCGCCGAGCCGGGATTGTCCAGATCGACGCCTTCGAGCGCGGTGGCAAATCGGTTGGAATAGCTCTCGCGGCGGATTTCACCATCGGTGATGATGTCGAGGCCGGCTTCTTCCTGCGCCTTGATCGCCATCAGCGTCGCATCATTCTGGGCTTCGGCCAGATATTCCTGCGGAATGCGCCAGAGTTCGCGGGCGCGGACACGCGGCGGAAAACGGCCGGCAAGTTTTGCACGGTCGATCAGCCATTCGGGCTGCGGATAGCTGCCCACCAAAGTCGTCGGAAATAACATCGTCATCCTCCCATCTGCCAATGTTGAAAGACGTTATACGACGATCAAGCCGTGCCGTGTCAACAAAAACGGCGACATAGTTTTCTTGACGAATTGGAGCATGCGAACGAATATCCGGCCGCTGCCGGTTCATGGCGGGCCAGAAAATTTCCCGAGGAGAATACATGTCGCTCGATCCGCACGTCGTCGAAACCCTGAAAGGCGTCTCGACCGCCACGCTGACCACGGTGCTTTTGAAGAAAGGCCTCCGAAACGTCTGGATGCGCGGCACCAAGCCGATCAAGCCCGGTCAGGGCCGTGTCGTCGGCAAGGCCTTCACGCTACGCTTCGTGCCGGCCCGCGAAGACCTCGCAACGCCCGCAAGCTGGGCATCACCGATCTCGACCCGTGCGGCGATCGAAGCCATGCCGGAAGGTTGCATTGCCGTGGCCGATGCAATGGGCGTCAGCGATGCCGGCATTTTCGGCGACATCCTTTGCGCCCGCATGGTCAAGCGCGGCGTGGCCGGCTTGATCACCGATGGCGTCGTGCGTGACGCGGAAGGCGTGCTCGGCACCGGTATGAATGTCTGGTGCAATGGCGTCGCCGCCCCGCCGTCGGTCGCGGGCCTGACCTTTGTCGGCTGGCAGGAGCCGATCAATTGCGGCGGTGTCGCAGTTTTCCCGGACGATATCGTCGTGGTCGATGAAGACGGCGCCGTGCTGATACCGGCCGCCTTCCTCGACGAGGTTCTGGCCGAAGCGCCTGAGCAGGAGCAGATGGAAGCCTGGATCATGACCGAGGTGGATCGCGGCGTGCCGCTGCCGGGCCTCTACCCGATGAATGCAGAAACCAAGGCCCGTTACCAGGCCTGGAAGGACGGCCAGAAATGACATTCGGCATCAATTCGAAAGGCGTTTACGCCATCGCCACCACGCCGTTTTTCGAAGACGGCTCGATCGATTTCAACTCGATCGACAGACTGACCGATTTCTACGAGGAAAGCGGCTGCACCGGCATCACCATTCTCGGCATCATGGGCGAGGCGCCAAAGATGGAGCCGGACGAAAGCCGGGCGATCGTCAAGCGCGTTGTCTCGCGAGCAAAAGTGCCGATCATCGTCGGCGTCTCAGCACCGGGTTTTGCCGGCATGCGCTCGCTGGCGCGAGAATCGATGGAGATGGGGGCCGCCGGCGTGATGATCGCCCCGCCGCCGGCACTCCGCACCGACGACCAGATCGTCAACTACTTTGCCGGCGCCGTGGAAGCGGTCGGCGAGGATGTGCCCTGGGTGCTGCAGGATTATCCGCTAACGCTGACCGTCGTGATGACGCCGGGCGTCATCGCCAGGATCATCACCAATCATCCGTCCTGCCTGATGCTGAAACATGAGGACTGGCCGGGTCTGGAGAAGATCACCAAGCTGCGTTCGCTGCAGAAATCGGGCGATCTGCGCGACTTCTCGATCCTGTGCGGCAATGGCGGCATGTTCCTCGACTTCGAGCCGGAACGCGGCGCCGACGGCGCGATGACGGGCTACGGTTTCCCGGACATGCTGACGGAACTGGTGCAGCTGTTTGCGGACGGCAAGCGGGATGAGGCGCATGACCTGTTCGACGTACATCTGCCGCTGATCCGGTATGAACAGCAGCTGGGTGTGGGTCTTGCGATCCGCAAGCATGTGCTGAAGCGGCGCGGGGTGATAGCCACCGATGCGCAACGCAAGCCGGCGCAGATGCTGACGCCGACCGCCAAGGCGGAGGTGGATTATCTGCTGGCGAGGATGGCGAGGAAGGATAAGCGCGCGGCGTTTTGAGGTTGGATCGGTTGCGATGTGGGGCGGCTTCAGATCGGCTCAGGCCGAACCCGGAGCCCCCTCACCCGGCCTCCGCTACCGCTCGGCCACCAACCGGGGACGGGTCGCTTGCCCGTTCCGTCCTTCGCCCCCTAAGGGGAGAGGGGAAACGGCAGCGTTGCGGCACTCTCCTTTCTCCCCCCTTGCGGGGGAGATGTCGCCGGCGGCGACAGAGGGGGGTGGTTCAGCGCATTCTACCGTCGGGTTCGTGGCACCACCCCCATCTGTCAGCTCCGCTGACATCTTCCCCGCAAGGGGGGAAGATGGGAGCTTGCGGCACTGCCGAAGCTACAAAACCAACCCCCGCACCCTGTGTGCAATTGCCATCGACGCCGTCAGCCCTGGGCTCTCGATCCCATAGAGCGCCACATAACCCGGATGCCCTGTTACCTCCGGCCCCTGAATGACGAAATCCCCTCCCCCGCCGGCATCAGGACCCGCCACTTTCGGCCGCATCCCTGCGTAAGCCGGCTGCAGCGCTCCGTCCGGCAGATCCGGCCAATACCGACGGATCGCGGCATAAAACTTGTCCGCCCGGCGCGGATCGACGTCGTAGTCGATCGTTTCCACCCATTCGACATCCGGACCGAAGCGCGCCTGGCCGGCGAGGTCGAGCGTCAGATGGACGCCGAGGCCGCCCGGTTCCGGCACGGGGTAGATCAACCGTTCCGCCGGAGCGCGGGAAGCGAGCGAGAAATAGCAGCCCTTGGCATAATGCCGGGCGGGGATGGTGGCGCGGTCTAGGCCCGCAACGGATTCGGAAACCGCCCACGCATTCAACCCTGCAGCATTCACCACCAGCTTCGCTTCGATCTCGACCGGGTCACGCCCACCGACCGAAAGCCGCACCGTGTCATTCAGCAATTCGCCCGACAGAACCGGCGAATTCAGGGCGATTGCGCCACCGCGGCTCTCGATATCGGCGATATAAGCCTCCATCAGGCCATGGCTGTCGATGATGCCCGTCGAGGGAGAAACGAGCGCGGCAAAACCTCTGATCCGCGGTTCCAACCGGGCGAGCTCGACGCCGTCGATCAGACGGCAATCATCGACGCCGTTCGCTTCGGCCTGTTTCAGCAGCTTTTCGAGATAGGCGACTTCCGCCTCGTTCGACGCCACGACCAGCTTGCCGCAGCGCCTGTGCGGAATGTGCCGCTCGCGGCAATAGTCATAAAGCTTGTGCTTGCCGGCGACACAGAGCTCTGCCTTCAGGCTGCCGGTTGGGTAGTAGAGACCCGCATGGATGACCTCGCTGTTGCGGGACGAGGTGATGCTGCCGGTCATCGCTTCGCCTTCGAGCAACACGACCTCGCGGCCCGCCATCGCCAGTTCGCGCGCGATCGCCAGTCCCACCACGCCGCCGCCGATCACGACGCAATCGAGCTGCAGCACTTCCGTCATTCCATTCCCCGCGTTTTTGCCTTCCGGATCGCAGGCGGGATGATATACGAGAAAACCATGGCGGCCAGCACTTCGGCCGGGACGGATTCGGTTTGGGAGGAATTTGAATCATGCAGGAATTTTCGCGATGAAGGTGGTGCTTCTCGACCGCGACACGATCGGCCCCTCGGTGACGATCACAAAGCCGGCCTTTGCGCATGAATGGGTGGAATACGGCAAGACGCCGGCGGAAGAGGTCGCCGCGCGCATCGCCGATGCCGATATCGTCATCACCAACAAGGCGCCGGTGCGCGAAGCCTCAATATCAGATGCACCGAAGCTGAAGATGATTACGGTGGCCGCCACCGGCTATGACGTGATTGATCTCGCCTTCGCCAAAGAGCGCGGTATCACCGTGTCCAACGTACGCGGTTATGCGGTCAACACCGTACCGGAACACACATTTGCGCTGATCTTCGCGCTGCGTCGTTCCATCGTCGGCTTCCGTCAGGATGTCATCGGCGGCGAATGGCAGCGGGCCAACCAGTTCTGCTTCTTCAACCATCCGATCAAGGATCTCGCCGGTTCGACGCTCGGCATTTTCGGCCGCGGCACGCTCGGCAAGTCGGTAGCGAAGATCGCCGAAGCCTTCGGCATGAAGGTGATCTTTGCGGCCCGCAAGGGCGCTGACAAGGTCGAGCCCGGCTACACGTCCTTCGACGAGGTTCTGGAAACCTCCGACATCATCACCTTCCACATGCCGCTAACGCCGGCGACGCGCGACATGATCAGCTTGGCTGAATTCCAGAAGATGAAGCGGCATCCGCTGATCATCAACACGGCACGTGGCGGTCTGGTGAACGAGGCCGATCTCGTAACGGCGCTCGACGAAGGCCTGATCGGCGGCGCCGGTTTCGACGTGCTGACCAAGGAACCGCCGGCACCGGATAACCCGCTGCTGACCATTCTGGAACGGCCAAACGTCATCGTCACGCCGCATGTGGCCTGGGCCAGCGACGAGGCGATGCAGACGCTCTGGGCGCAGGTCATCAGCCATGTCGAGAATTTCCAGAAGGGCGCACCCACCAACGTGCTCTGACCGCCGATCCGGGGATTTCCGATGACCGTCCTGCGCCGCAGACTGTCCGAATGCAGCCTGGAAGATGCCGCCGCCGGTTTTACCGAGGGCTTTTCCGGCTATGTCATGCCGATGAACGTGACGCCGCACTCGATCGAGCTTCGAATCGAGCGTGACCATGTCGATCTCGACGAAAGCCTCGTCTTTTTCGACGGCGATAAGCCGGCCGGCATCCTGATGATCAACCGGCGCGGTGCAACGACCCGCATCGGCGCCATCGGCGTCGGCCCGACGATACGCGGCCAGGGTTTCGGACGAAGCGTCATGCTGGAGACGATCGAAAAGGCCCGGGCACGCGGCGATGAAAAGCTGATCCTCGAAGTGATCAACTCCAATATCCGGGCACGCGATCTCTATCTGTCGCTCGGATTCGAGATCAGCAAGAAGCTGGTCGGTTTCGGCCGCAGTCGCAAGCGGCCTGTGCCGTATGTGGCGCCTCCGCCCGAATGCGATCTGGCCGAAGCGGCAAGAATGGCCCGGGTTTTCTCCGACACCGGCCTATCCTGGCAGACCGATCCGCGAAGCTTTGAGCGCGTCGGCCCGACGCTCAAGGGTTTTGCGATCGATGGCAAGGCCGTCGCCATCCTTGACGATACCGGCAAGGGCGTGCGCCTTTTCAGCCTTGCCGTCGATCCGGCCCATCGCCGCAAGGGGCTGGGCCGTGCGATGGCGGATGGTCTTGCGGCGCGGTACCCCGGGCAGAAGCTGTTCTTTGTCGCAAACGTGCCGGCGGGATTGCTTGATCGTTTCATGCGGCGCCTCGACTGGCGCAAGGAAAAGATCACGCAATCGGAAATGGTTTTCACTTTTCGATAAAATATCGCAGTGCCCCTAGTATTGATGGCGCAGCTTGACTTCAGACCGGCCATTTTTCTGCTTGAAAAACAACGACCGGCACAGTCGATGCCATGCAAAATCGGGAATGATTAAAATCTAAATTAGTGGCTTAGCGAAAGATTTAGGGTTCTCGGCAAGGATGCGGATAGTCGTTCCGCGCATGTCTTCGGTCTGCCCAAAGACCGCATGAAGCGCGGACAAGCTTTTTATAGAGGACGGTTCGATGACTGAACGTTTCGAAAGCACTGTGCGCGAGTTTATTGCAGAAAACTTCCTGTTTCGCGCCGATGTCGAGGTCTCCAACAGCCAGTCGCTCTTGGAAACCGGTGTGATGGATTCCACCGGCGTGCTTGAGCTGATCGCGTTTCTCGAACAGACCTACGGCATTACCGTTGCCGATAACGAGATCATCCCGGAAAATCTCGACAGCATCGACAACATGACGCGCTATCTCGCTTCCAAGGTTCCCATGGCCGCCTGATCAGGCGAGAGGAGCCGGACCGATGCGCCTCGAAGCAAGGCTGAGCGAAGCTGTTTTACGGTTCGGTCCGAAGACCGCGCTGGTCGCCGGCGATATGCGGCTGACCTATGCCGAGCTCGATGCATCGGCGACCCGGCTGGCTTCCTCGCTTGCCCGCGCCGGCGTGGTTGCCGGCGACCGGGTGCTGATGGTGCTCGACAACGGCCATGAGGCGGTGATCGGCTTTTTCGGCACCTGGAAACTCGGCGCCACCGCTTGTCCCGTTCATCCGTCCATCAAGTCAGATAAACTTGCGGGCATCATGAGCAGTATCGAAGCTGCGGTGATCATCACGCATCCGCGGATGCGCACCACCGTCGAGGCGGCGCTTGCGACTGCCAGGCTGAAGCCGCTGCTGGTCGTCATCCAGGCTGGCGACGATCTGGGCACTGCCCTTCGTTTCGAGGACCTGATTGCCGCACAGGCCGACGAATTGCCGCCCGCGCCGCTGGACGAAGAAGGTCTGGCGCTGGTCATCCACACATCCGGTTCCACCGGGCGCCCCAAGGGCGTGATGCTGACCCATGCGAATGTGACCGCTGCCTGCGAGGCGATCGTTTCCTATCTCGGCAATACGCCCGATGACACCGTGCTCAGCGTCCTGCCGCTGTCCTTCGGTTACGGCATCACCCAGGTCGTCACCATGGTGATGGCCGGCGGCACGCTGGTGCTGGAAAAAAGCTTTGCTTTCCCGCGCAAGATCATCGAGCGGCTAGCCGAGGAGAAGGCGACGGGCTTCCCGCTCGTCCCGCCGATGGCGGCACTGATCACCGGCATGAAGGATCTGGCGCCGGGTTTTCTGCCGTCGCTGCGTTATATTACCAGCGCGGCCGCGGCCCTCCCGCCTGCCTTTACCGAGCGGCTGCAGCATCTGCTGCCGGATACGCAGCTTTTCATCATGTACGGCCAGACCGAATGCATCCGCGCCACTTACCTTTCGCCGGAAGAAGCGATGCGCCGTCCGCTTTCCGCTGGCCACGCCATTCCCGGCACGCGGGCTTTCGTGGTCGATGACAATGGCGAACCCGTTCCGCCCGGCGTGATCGGCGAACTCGTCATCGAAGGCCCGCATGTGATGCGCGGCTACTGGGACGACCAGCTTTCGACAGCACGGACACTGTCACCGGCGCTTGGGCCTCGCCGCCTCAATACCGGCGACCTGTTCCGCGCCGATGAGGACGGTTTCCTCTATTTCATTAGCCGGCGCGACGACATCATCAAGACGCGCGGCGAGAAGGTTAGTCCGCAGGAAGTCGAGCGGGCGATCTACGCGCTGCCCGGCATCAAGGAAGCAGCGGTCGGCGGGGTCGAAGACGCCGTCTTCGGCCAGGTCGTGCGGGCCTATGTGGTGCTGGAAGAGGGCGTGACGCTCACCGAGCGTGAGATCATCCGCCACTGCGCCGGGCTGCTGGAAGACTACATGGTGCCGAAGGGCGTGGAGTTCATGACGGCGCTGCCGCGTACGGTGACGGGCAAAATCCGCCTTGGCGCGGAACAGCAGGCCGAACAGGCTCCGATCGAACAAAAGAACGAAGTGATACAAGGAAACGTAGCATGATCCAGACTGCGCAGCGCCTTCCCCTAACCGAGCGGTTTTCCGCCGAAACGCTGAAGCTCGATGCGCAGGCCGAGATCGAGCGCATCTGCGACTGGATCCGCCAAGTGGTGGCTAAGGACCTGCGCAAACGCGGTGCGGTGCTCGGACTGTCCGGCGGCATCGATTCCAGCGTCACGGCGGCGCTTGCGGCGCGCGCGCTCGGCCAGGGCAAGGTCACCGGCATCTTCATGCCGGAGCACGATTCCGACCCGGAAAGCCTGCGGCTCGGCAAGGCGCTGGCGGAAGCCGTGGTCGTCGAGACGGTGCTGGAGGATATCGGCCCGTCGCTTGCCGCAGCCGGCTGCTATACGCGTCGTGACGGCTTCATCCGTCAGGTTGTGCCGGAATTCGGTGAGGGCTGGGGTTGCAAGGTGGTGCTGGAAGATGCGCTGACCGGCCGCGGCTACAACATCTCCTGGCTGGTCGTCGCCAATCCGGCCGGAGAACAGAGCCGCCACCGCATGCCGCTCGATGTCTACCTCGGCATGATCGCCGCCGCCAACATGAAGCAGCGCACCCGCAAGCAGATCGAATATTACCATGCCGACCGGCTGAATTTCGCCGTTGCCGGCACGCCGAACAGGCTGGAATACGACCAGGGCTTTTTCGTCAAGAATGGCGACGGTGCAGCCGATTTCAAGCCGATTGCGCATCTCTACAAGAGCCAGGTCTACCAGCTGGCTGAAGCGCTCGGCGTGCCCGCCGAGATTCGCAGCCGCCCGCCGACCACCGATACGTGGTCGCTGCCGCAGGGCCAGGACGAGTATTATTTCTCGCTGCCCTATGGCCGGATGGATCTATGCCTTTACGGACTGGATAACGGGATTGCTCGGGAAGAGGTCGCGGAAGCGGTTTCGCTGACGCCGGATCAGGTCGATGCCGTGTGGCGCAATATCGCCTCGAAGCGAAAGGTGGCGGACTATCTGCATGCGCAGCCGCTGACGATGCTGAGATGAGCCGCTGATCCCAGACATTTATTCGGAAATCTCACCCTTCAGGTCAGAACCGGCCTGAAGGGTTTTGCATTTCAATCGAAACGATCCCCGATCAGCCGCATCCAGCCCTCGCCGGCAATGCCGCTGACCAGCGCCTGACCTGAGCGTATCGGCTCCAGTAGGCTCTTGTCACGCGCAGCCGCGACATAAAACGAGCGGCTGTGGAAGAAGCTGCGCCGTGTCATCAGCGCGGGGATGAGCCATGGATGAGCTGCGCCGCGGAGCGCTGCCGTTCCCATCTCGTAGGCATGGGCGAAAAGATCATCAACGAGATCGCCGGTCAGGGCGGGTGTCGACAGCGCCTGCAGAACCCAGCCGATACCGCCGGGGTTGGTGAAATAGGCGTAAGCCGCAAGTGGGCGATTATCGGCGGAATAACCCACCCGCCATTCCGGATAACCGAAATTGCGCTTCTGTTCGGCCTGTTCGATAAACCAGCGAATGCTTGCTTCGTCCCAACGAGGCCGAAGTGGGTATAGGTCTTTCAGAGAAAGAAGCGCATTGCCGAAAACATCCGGCGTGACGTCTTTGAATTTGATCTTGCTGTTCTCTCCGGAGCTGAACGGCACTTTTCGACCGAAATACATCAGACGATCGGCAACCCGGCCGAAGGGGCGGAGAATGCGCGCGGCGCCGACGCGTCGCTCGGCCAACTGGACCGCGGTCGAAGCCGGCCGCAACACGCGCAACCAATTCAGGCTGTAAGCCGGATCGAGCGGATTGCCGGACTTCTGCAAAAGGTTCATCGCCGTCTGGTTGGCGGTCTCCGTCAGGGAAATATCCTGCGGGCCGTTCAGGAAGGCACGTACCAGCCGCGCGCCGGCCAGCGGATTTTCCTTCGGGTTTTCCACCATCAGCGAACTGGCAAAGGCTGCCCTGAGCGGGCGGCCTTCAAGTTCCAGCCGGGAGGAAAATATGCCGACAAAACCGGTGATCGCGCCATTTGCTTCGACGAAGACCTTGGATCGGATATCCGGCTCGTTCCAAGGATGATCGAAGAATACATCCGCCAGATGCGCCATTAGCGCCGGAGACTGGGTTTTCGAGCCGCGAAAGGTTTTCTGGAAAAGCCGCGCCACGGCTTCGATATCATTCCGCTCGAAATCGCGGACCGTTGCCGCTTCGGTTTTGCCCGTCCCAATTTTGCCTGTCATGGGCAATCTCCTGCTGTTGAGCTGGAACTTGCATGAGGAGAATTAAAATAAACGAAAAGGCCCCGCGAAATGCGGGGCCTTGAATGGGATTTTCCGGCTGTAGACGTTACATCCAATACGGCGGAACGCCGTAATAATCGTAGATCGTCCGGCCCTTGTCGTTATACCAGGTATCGTCGTCGAGATCCTTGTAGCGCGGGGCGCCGGTGATCTGGTCCTTGGTCAGGTCGATGCGGTAGCCGTCGAGCTGTTCGTCATAGTGGAGCTTTTCCCACGGCAGCGGATAATAGTCGTCGCCGATGCCAAAAAAGCCACCGAAGCTCAAGACCGCATAACCGACGCGGCCGCCGCGCTTTTCGAGAAGCACGCGAGCGATGGAGCCAATATGCTTGCCGTCTGCGCCATAGACCTTGGTGCCTTCCACCTTGTCGCTGGCGATCAGCGACGGGGTGTCCTTGACGTAAGGGTTCTGGCCAGCTCGTGTTTCCTGATGCAGCATGATGCACCTCCATGTTTTTCTTGATTTATTGTCACAGCAGGAGAACGTGTGCCCGCAGCGGAGGTTCCGAGAATTCCGCTTTAGCCGAGCCTTTGTCGGCAATCACACAACATTGACGTTTACGTCAAAGTTATTTAGCTGTCACATCATGCCTCTGGCTTGAAGCCATCACGTCGTGGCATAATCTGTTTCTCGCGGCAAAGTGGAGGACTTTGCCGCTGGCGCGCTTGGGAAGGCGTGAGATAACAAGAAGAACGAACGAGGAGGTCAGCATGAACGAAGTCACCGCCCGCACCGAGGCCCATCCCGGCAGGACATGGCTCGCCTCTTATCCGCCCACCGTGCCGGCGGAGATCCCGCCGCTGAAGCACAGGTCGCTCGGCGAGCTCTTCGAGGAAAGCTGCGCGCTTTATGCCGACCGGCCGGCTTTCTCCAGCATGGGCAAATCGCTGACCTTCCGGCAGCTCGAAGCCGAAAGCCGCAAGATTGCCGCCTGGCTGCAGGCGCAGGGCCTCGTCAAGGGTGACCGCGTTGCGGTCATGCTGCCAAACATCCTGCAGAACCCCGTCATTGTTTACGGCATCCTGCGCATCGGCCTCGTGGTGGTGAACGTCAACCCGCTCTATACGCCCCGCGAACTGCAGCATCAGCTGAAGGATGCCGGCGCCAAAGCGCTGTTCACGCTGGAGAATTTTGCCCATACGGTGCAGCAGGCACTGCCGAACACAGACGTCAAGCATGTGGTCGTCGCGACCATGGGCGACATGCTCGGCCTCAAGGGTCATATCGTCAATCTCGTCGTGCGCCGGGTGAAGAAGCTGGTGCCGGAATGGTCTTTGCCTTCGGCAAAAAGCTTTAAGCAGGTTCTGGCCGAGGGCGCGGCCAAGGCCATGAAACCCGTCGAGGTTTCCGGCCCGGACATCGCCTTCCTGCAATATACCGGCGGCACGACCGGCGTTTCCAAGGGAGCGATCCTGACCCACGCCAACCTGCTGGCCAACAAGGAGCAGATGGGCTTCTGGCTGGATACGGCTTTCCTGAACAAGCCGCGCCCGGAGCAGATCCAGTTCCTGTGCGCGCTGCCGCTCTACCACATCTTCGCGCTGACGGTGAATTCGCTGATGGGCATCGCCACCGGCGGCCACAATATCCTGATCGCCAACCCGCGCGACATCCCGGCCTTCGTCAAGGAGCTGCAGAAGTACAAGATCCACGTCTTCCCGGGCCTCAATACGCTGTTCAACGCGCTGATGAACAATGCCGAGTTCCAGAAACTCGACCAGTCTTCGCTCATCCTCGTCTTCGGCGGTGGCATGGCGGTGCAGCGGCCGGTGGCGGAACGCTGGATGAAGATGACCGGCTGCCCGATCACCGAGGGTTACGGCCTGTCGGAAACCTCGCCCGTCGCCACGGCCAACCGGCTCGACAAGACGGACTTTACCGGCATGATCGGCTTGCCGATCTCGTCGACCGAAATCTCGATCCGCGACGATGACGGCCAGGAGGTCGAGCTCGGCCTTGTCGGTGAAATCTGCATTCGCGGCCCGCAGGTCATGGCCGGTTACTGGAACCGCCCGGACGAGACCGCCAAGGTGATGACGGCGGACAATTATTTCCGTACCGGCGACATGGGCTATATGGACGACCGCGGTTACACCAAGATCGTCGACCGCAAGAAGGACATGATCCTCGTCTCCGGCTTCAACGTCTATCCAAACGAGGTGGAAGAAGTGGCGGCCATGCATCCGGGCGTCCTGGAATGCGCGGCGATCGGCGTTTCGGACGAACATTCCGGCGAGGCGGTGAAGCTCTATGTGGTCAAGAAGGACCCGAACCTGACGGAAGCGGACCTGAAGGCCCATTGCGCCGCCAATCTCACCAATTACAAACGGCCGCGTTTCATTGAGTTCCGCAGCGAATTGCCGAAGTCGAATGTCGGGAAAATCCTGCGGCGTGAACTGCGTGGATAGTTCCAGCGTTGCAAGCGAGCGACAGGCGGTAACCAAGCGTGCCACCATTCGTCGAAAACCTCGGCGCGGTGATGGACCTCGCGGCGATCCTTGATTAGCCATTCCTACGGGGATGGGCCGGGCAGGATTTGTTGGAGTTCGCTTGGAAAACCGCGCCGGATTTTCGTCACGTCTGATAACCGCGCTTGTCGTGGCCGTGCTGCTTGCCGGTTGCGCCGGCAGGCCAGAAGGTGTGCTCATTCCGACTGCAACCCAGGCTGCCGGCGCCTCGAAGGTCGATGTGCTGGTCGCCACGACACGGCGGCCGAGCGACACACCTGGCGTGCTGTTTTCCGGCGAGCGAGGCAAGGAACCGCAGGTTACCGAGATTGCCGTTTCCATTCCGCCGGACAAAACCCGCGAAGTCGGTCAGGTGCAATGGCCGTCGAAATTGCCGGCCAATCCGGCCAAGGAATTCGCGACCGTTTCCGTCACACCGCTGAAGCCGGAAAGCGCCCGCAGTTGGCTCGCCGCCAACCTGCCGAAAAGCCGGCGCGTCATGGTCTTCGTCCACGGGTTCAACAATCGCTACGAGGATGCGGTCTATAGGTTTGCGCAGATCGTCCATGATTCCGGCACGGATGTCGCGCCGGTCCTGTTCACCTGGCCGTCGCGCGGCAGCATCTTTGCCTATAACTACGACAAGGAAAGTACCAACTATTCCCGCGATGCGCTGGAAATGATGTTGCGGCGGCTGGCCACGGCCCCGAATGTCGGCGAGATCACCGTCATGGCGCATTCCATGGGAAGCTGGCTGACGGTCGAGGCGCTGCGGCAGATGGCGATCCGCGACGGGCGTGTGGCGCCGAAGATCACCAATGTCATTCTTGCCTCGCCGGATCTCGATGTCGATGTCTTTGGCCGGCAGCTTGCGGAGCTCGGGGCCAAGAAGCCGCATTTCACTTTATTCGTTTCGCAGGACGACCGGGCGCTCAGCCTGTCGCGCCGCATTTCCGGCAATATCGACAGGCTCGGCCAAGTGGACCCGACCATCGAGCCCTACCGAACCGAATTCGAAAAGGCCGGCATCGTGGTGCTCGATCTCACCAAACTCAAGGGTGGCGACAGCCTGAACCATGGCAAGTTCGCCGAAAGCCCGGAAGTGGTGAAACTGATCGGCAACCGACTGATAGCGGGTCAGGCGGTAACCGATAGCGATGTGGGTCTGGGCGAACGGCTCGGCGCCGTCGCACTCGGCACGGCCCAGACCGTCGGCAGTGCGGCAAGCGTCGCCGTCAGCACGCCGATCGCTATCTTCGACCCCAATACACGGCGTAACTATAACGACCAGGTCGACCGGTTCGGCAATTCGATCGGCAATACGGTCCAATCGGCCACCGGGCAATAAACGCATTGTCCTCAAGGGCCGTGCTTGATTTGACATGGAAAGGGAATAGGTTCCCGTCGATCCCATTTGACGCATCGAGGAATCATCCATGCAGGCCATCGTCCAAGAGCTGAAAGCTGCCGCCGCCAAGACCAATGCCACGGATATCCGTGCGGCCTTTGCCGCCGATCCGCAGCGTTTCGAAAAGTTCAGCGTAAACACCGACGATCTGCTGATGGACTATTCGAAAACGGCCGTGAACGACGAGGTTCTGGCTCTGCTCGAGAAGCTCGCCGAAGCCGGTGGCGTCGCTGCCAAGCGGGAGGAAATGTTCTCCGGCGTTGCGATCAACTTCACCGAAGGTCGCGCCGTCCTGCACACCGCGCTTCGCAACCGCACCAACACGCCGGTGCTGGTTGACGGCAAGGATGTGATGCCGGACGTCAATGCCGTGCTGGCCGCCATGGGCAAGTTTGCCGACGGTATCCGTTCCGGCGCACTGAAGGGCGCGACCGGCGAAAAGATCACCGACGTCGTCAATATCGGCATCGGCGGGTCCGACCTCGGCCCGGTCATGGCAACGCTGGCACTTGCACCATTTCATGACGGCCCGCGCACGCATTTTGTTTCCAATGTCGATGGCGCCCATATCGCCGACACGCTGAAGCTGCTCAATGCCGAGACGACGCTGTTCATCATCGCGTCGAAGACCTTCACAACGATCGAAACGATGACAAACGCGGCCTCCGCCCGCAAGTTCATCGCCGACAAGCTGGGCGACGCGGCCGTCAAGCACCATTTCTGCGCCGTTTCCACCGCGCTCGACAAGGTCGCCGCCTTCGGCATCGAGGAAGAGCGTGTGTTCGGTTTCTGGGACTGGGTCGGCGGCCGTTATTCGATCTGGTCGGCAATCGGCCTGCCGCTGATGCTCGCCGTCGGACCTGAAAATTTCGGGCATTTCCTCGACGGCGCTCATGCGATGGACAACCATTTCCGCACTGCGCCAGTGCGTCAGAACCTGCCGATGCTGCTCGGCCTGATCGGCTTCTATCATCGCAATGTCTTAGGCTACCCGACCCGCGCCATCCTGCCCTATGACCAGCGACTTCTGCGCTTCCCGGCCTATCTGCAGCAGCTCGACATGGAATCGAACGGCAAGGGCGTGACGATCGACGGCACGCCGGTCGAAGGCAATTCCGGCCCGGTCGTCTGGGGTGAGCCCGGCACCAATGGCCAGCATGCCTTCTACCAGCTCATCCACCAGGGCACGAGCATCATCCCGGCCGAGTTCATGATCGCCGCCAACGGGTTCGAACCGGAACTGCGCCACCAGCACGACCTCCTGATCGCCAACGTTCTGGCCCAGTCGGAAGCGCTGATGAAGGGCCGTAGCTTCGAGGAAGCCAAGAAGCAGCTGACCGACAAGGGCATGGACGACAAGAAGGCCGATTTCATCGCGCCGCACCGCGTCTTCACCGGCAACCGCCCGTCGATCACCTTCATCCATGACAAGCTGACGCCGTTTGCTTTCGGTCGCCTCGTGGCGCTTTACGAACATCGCGTCTTTGTCGAAGGCGTGCTGTTCCGCATCAACTCCTTCGACCAGTGGGGTGTCGAGCTCGGCAAGGAACTGGCGACCGGCCTGCTTCCCGTCGTCGAAGGCAAGGAAAGCGCTGCCGGCCACGATAGCTCGACGCAGGGCCTCGTGAAGGCGCTGCTCTCCGCGAAGAAGTAAGCCGGAGCAAAGCCATGGATGGCAGAGAACCGAGCCGCACGGCAAAGCAGGTGGCCGGTTCCCGCGCCGCCCATCAGCTTATCGACAATGCATCCGTTTTCATGGACCCGTTCGCGCGGCTGATCCTCGATGCCGAAGCGCTGGCCGCAGCGGATGAAAAGGCTCGCGAACCGGGCAGCAAGCCATTCCGCCTGTTTCTTGCTGCCCGCAGCCGTTTTGCGGATGATTGCATTGCCGACGAGGTCGAGGCCGGATTGCGGCAAGTGGTCGTGCTCGGTGCGGGGCTTGATACGTTCGGCCTGCGCAATCCCTATCGCGATCTCGGCCTCAAGGTCTTCGAAGTCGATCATCCGGCGACGCAGACCTGGAAACGGGAACGGCTCGCAGCGTCGAATATCGCCCTCCCCTCCGAACTGAGCTTCGTGCCGGTCGATTTCGAGCGGGACGATCTGGCGGAAAAGCTTGCAGCCAGCGGCTTCAACAAAGCCGAGCCCGCTCTTTATATATCGCTCGGCGTCGCGCCCTATCTTGAGCGGCAGACGGTGTTCTCGCTGCTGAGGTTCGTCGCAGGCTCGACCGATACCGGCATCGTCTTCGACTATTCGGAGCCGCTGGAGAATTATGCGCCGGAAAGACGGGCGCATGCGGAAGCGATGGCCGCAAGGGTGGCAGCGGCGGGCGAGCCGTGGATCACGCTGCTCGATCCGATAGAGCTATCGGACGAGCTGATCAGGATGGGTTTCCGCGACGTAGAAGATCTCGATCCCACCCGCATGGCAGAACGTTATTTCGGTGTCCCGGCCGGAGGGCCGGATCGTGGTGCCGGCCCGCATATTCTCTATGCGAGCACGAAAACCGAAGACTGAGGCTTACAGCCCGATCTCATGCGCAAACGGCGGGTTGGCTCCCGCGCGAGACACCGTAACCGCAGCGGCCTTCGCACCGAGCGCCAGCGCTTTGCTCACCTGATCTTCGGTCAGCGCGGCGATCTTTTCCTTGGTCAGCAGGTCCTGCATCTTGAAGGATGCAAGAATACCGGCATCGAACGTGTCGCCGGCACCGACCGTATCGACCACAGTCACGCGCTCGCTCGGCACCGAGACCTTGAAGTTTTTGGTATAACCGGTCGCGCCATCGGCACCGCGGGTAAGGACGACGAGCTTGGCGCCTTCGTTCAGCCAGTGGGCGGCAAGCGTGTCGTGGTCGCCTTCCATGCCGAACCAGTCCAGATCCTCGTCGGAGAACTTGATGATATCGGACATGGCGGCCATGCGGCGCACGCGATCCATATGCTTGGCCTTATCCTTGATGAAGCCGGGGCGGATGTTCGGGTCGAAGGAGATGACGCGGCTTTTGTATTCACGCACCATCAGCGCCTCGTAGGTGCCGCCGCAGGGTTCGGGGATGAGGCTGATCGCGCCGAAATGCATGGCTTCACAATCGTCGCCGAGCGCCGGCAGGTCGGCCTCGGTGATCATCCGGCCGGCCGTGCCTTCGTCGTAGAAGGCATAGGTCGCCTGACCGTTGACGAGTTTGACGAAAGCAATCGTCGTCGGGCGGGAGGAGACAGCGGCGAGGCTGTAGTCGACATTGCTCTTCGCCAGCGTCTCGCGCAGTACATCGCCCATCATGTCGTCGGAAATGCCGGTGAAGAAGCCCGTCGGCTGGCCGAGGCGGCCGAGCGCGATGGCCGTATTGAACACCGCACCGCCGGCATAGGGTGCAAATCCCTTTTCGCCGAGCGTAGTCTCACGCGGTAACATATCGATCAGGGCTTCGCCGCAGCACAAAATCATGAATTCCTCCCGGGAGCAGCTCGCTCATTCATGCACAGGAATAAGCGAGCTTTTGTAAATTGACTAGAGCGAAAGCTCAGTAATGCCGCCATTGCGGCCGGACCATGCGAGCGGCGCATCGAGGAAGGATTCGACCTCGGAGAGGGTCCGTTCGTCGAACAGTTTCTGTTCGCGCGCCACGGCGAGCACATTGCGCCATGTCGCGAGATAGTGGAACTGAACCTTGCCGTTCGAGAAGCGCTCGGCGACCTGCGGATACATGTCGTAGAAGAACAGCGCCATGCCGTGATCGACGACACCACCGGCCGCGCGGATCGCATCGATGAAGGTGAACATGCCACCGCCGACCGTCGTCAGGTCTTCGATGACCAGAACGCGGGCGCCTTCCGGCATATGGCCTTCGATCTGGGAATTGCGACCGTGGCCCTTGGGCTTCTTTCGAACGTAGATCATCGGCAGGCCGAGGCGTTCGGAGAGGAAAGCGGCGAAGGGGATACCGGCCGTCTCGCCGCCGGCGATGCAATCGAATTTCTCGAAGCCGGCGTCCCGCAGAATGGTGGCGGCTGCGAAATCCATGATCGCCGAGCGGATGCGCGGATAGGAGATCAGCTTGCGGCAATCGATATAGACCGGGCTCATCATGCCGGAGGATAGTTTATAGGGCTGTTCGGCGTTGAAATGGACCGCTCCGATCTCCCAGAGCATCTTCGCCATCAGCTCTGCCATTACGCCGCGATCTGTAAATGTGGTCTGTATCATCGTGCCCATCCTCGCTTGTCAAAACCACGCGCCGCAATAGCAGCATGCGGCGCGAGGCGCCAGATAAGACGGCGCGGATAGTTCAAATTAAGGATGGATCAGGCGCTGGTGCGGGTTTCGCCAAGCCCGACGGAACGCAGATAGCCCGCAACTTCGACGCGGTCGCGCCCGGCGCGCTTGGCTTCGTAAAGCGCATTGTCGGCAAGGCTCAACACCGCATCGAAAGGCTGGCCGCCGATCACGCCGATTGCAACGCCGGCGCTGACGGTGCAGCGCAAGGGCGCATCGGCACCGACATCGATTTCGCGCGCGGCAAAGCGGCGGGCAATGTCATTGGCGATGCGCTCGGCCCGACCGGGCAAAGCATTGTCGAGGATCATCGCGAATTCCTCGCCCCCCAGCCGCCCGACGACGTGGCGGGTATTCGTGCCGTTGTTGAGATCCTCGGCGAAGAGGCGCAGAACATGGTCGCCCATGGCGTGGCCATGCTGGTCGTTGATCGTTTTGAAACGGTCGATATCGAAGACGATCACCGCCATGGACGGCGTGATCAGCCTGTTGCCGTATTTCTCGAACAGGGCGCGACGGTTCAAAAGCCCGGTCAGCGAATCCGTGATCGCCTCGCGGCGATGATGGGCGGCCAGCCGCCATTGATGCAGCGCCAGCGACAGCGAACCGATACCGGTCATGCCGGCGATGCAGACGCCGATATTGAGGTTTTCGGCCCAATTGTCCGGCGCATGGCCCATTACCCACTGACGGCCGTCAATCAGCACCACGGCACACAGCGCAAACGATATGGCGCTCAACGCATAGAGAGCGGCAATGCCGCAGAGCGGACCGGGCGCCTCGTGTCGCGCCATCCAATATTGCCAGGCGGTGCCCATCAGGAGCGCGGTGGTGGCAATATTCATAACGATCAGGCCGAGGCCGTCATATCCCGCTATCAACAAAGGCAGGCCGAGCGCCGCATTGATGACGCTCAGCATCGAGGCAAGCGCCCAGGGCTTGGCGCCGCTGCGGAATTGCACCGCTGCCGCATAGGCCATGCTGAAGCCTGCCATCAGGAAGGTATAGGCGACGGAGACGCGCAAGATGCCGGTTTCGACCGTATAGGAACTATAGGCGAAAATGCCGGAAACGATCAGGCAGAGCGCAACGACGAGAGTGAGAAGAAAGGAATCCGTGCGACGGGAAAACCAGGTGCCGAACATCGTCACCATCAGGCAGGCCGCCGAAACGCCGAGCGCCAGCAGAAGAGAATGATAGTCAAGCATCATGCCAAGCTTTCTCTTCGGGCAGGACCCGCGGAAAATTCTGGCGCCAAAGCTAAACCCGGATTCTCTCCAAAAGGTTACCGGATCGATCCAAATACTATCAATTCAAGGCAAATCGATTTTAGTTCTCAACGACTTGCCAGTGAAGCGGGAAGGTCGGATCGAAGACGGTGATAGCACCCGCGCCGGTTTCACGCTTGTCCGGGAAGACAATCGGCTGGTCGCGCCTTTCAAGCACCATCGTCTCCTCGTTCGGCTGCAGGCCGTACCAGGCCGGGCCGTTCAGCGAGGCGAAGGCTTCCAGCTTGTCGAGCGCATTGTCCTGCTCGAAGACATGCGCCAGGCAGCTCATCGTGTTGATCGAGGTGTAGATGCCGGCGCAGCCGCAGGCGCATTCCTTCAGGGGATCGACATGCGGGGCGGAATCGGTGCCGAGGAAGAACCGCGCGTCGCCGGAGGTCGCGGCAGCGCGCAGCGCCAGGCGATGGTTCTCGCGCTTGGCGACCGGCAGGCAATAATAATGCGGGCGGATGCCGCCGACGAGGATGTTGTTGCGGTTGATGATCAGGTGATGGGTGGTGATGGTACCGGCGAGATTAGCCTTTGACGACTTGATGTAGTCGACGCCGTCGGCGGTCGTGACGTGCTCCATCGTCACCTTCAGTTCCGGCAGGCGCTTGCGCAGCGGATCGAGGATCGTTTCGATGAACACGGCTTCGCGGTCGAAGATATCAACCTCAGGCGTCGTCACTTCGCCGTGCACGCAGAGCGGCAGGCCGATCTCCGCCATGCGCTCCAGAGCCGGCATCGCCTTGTCGAAATCGCGCACGCCGCCATGGGAATTGGTCGTGGCACCAGCCGGGTAAAGCTTCACGGCGGTGATCAGGCCGCTCTTCTTGCCCTCTTCCAGATCGTCCGGATCGGTATGCTCGGTGAGATAAAGCGTCATCAGCGGTTCAAACCGGTCGCCCTTCGGCAGGGCGGCCATAATCCGCTCGCGATAGGCTTTCGCATCCGTGGTGGTGACGACCGGCGGCACTAGGTTCGGCATGATGATGGCGCGGGCAAAGTGCCGGCTCGTATCGCCGATCACGCCTTCCAGCACGGCGCCGTCGCGCAGGTGCAGGTGCCAGTCATCGGGGCGGCGGAGCGTGAGCGTCTTCATGGGGAAACTTCCGAATGTGATCGATCGCCCGCCATACCATCAATAGGCCGGGCAAAACAATCCGATGACGACGGGAACAGTTGATCCGGAGGGCAGAACGAATATCAGACTTCACGCAAATGTGCGGGCTACACATGCCCTGCGTGGCGGAAAGCGAAATGGGTTAAGGAACCCGCGCCCACTTTCGGCGTTCGTTAAGCAATCTTACGAATCTCTGAATCGGAGCGCACAATGAAAGCCCGGAGTTCCAAAGTCAACAAGGGTTTTGCAATTGTCACAGGTACTGCCGTCGCGCTTTGTGCTTTGACGGCAACTCTCGGCGCGGAAGAGCGAGCCAGCCTCACCCAGGTCGCCGTAACGCAGAACGATTGCGACCGGCTTGCGGGCAGCCCTTTCGACCAGCAGCGCAATAACGAATTCGCGCCGGTCGACATCGTCGACATCGATCAATCGGCAGTCGGCGTCTGCCGCACCGCATTCGAGGCGACCGGCAACCCGCGTTTCGCATACCAGCTCGGCCGGGCGCTGAACAAGACACAGGATGCCGATCAGGCGATGACCGCTTATGATACCGCCGTGCAGGCGGGTTACCCTGCTGCGAAGGTGAATTTCGGCATGTTGATGGGCCGCCTTGGCGACGCACAGGCCGAGTTCCGGCTTTATACGGAAGCGGCCCAGAGCGGCAACGTGCTGGCCGCCTACAATCTCGGCGTTGCCTATCGCGATGGCCTCGGCATTCAGCCTGATGTCCAGCAGGCACTCGGCTGGTTCGAAAAGGCTGCCGCGGAAGGTGATGACACCGCAGCCTTCAATATCGGTGCCATCTATGACGAAGGTCAGCTTCTGCCGGCCGACGACCAGACCGCAATCGCCTGGTACGACCTTGCCGCGCAGCGCGGCAACAAGGATGCGATGATCAATCTCGGCCTGATGTACGAAGCCGGCGAAGGTATCGAGGCCAATGCCCAGAAGGCTGCTGAGATGTATCGCAAGGCGGCTGAAAACGGCGACATCTTCGGCGCTTATAAGTATCTGCAAATGCAGGAGCTTGGCGTGGTGCCGGCCCCGGCCGATCCGGCCGCCCCGGAAGGCGTCAATTCGCTGGTGCTGAAGCCCGGCGACATGGAACAGACCACGGTTTCCGCCAAGGAAATCTGAGCCTAATACTGTGACGATTGAAGCCGCTACGTAACTGCGTAGCGGCTTTTTGCTTAGATATCGCCGGCAGACGGACCCCAGACGTCCGTCATGGCAAAGCCCTCCGAAAGCGGATCGAACGGATCGAGCGCGATCTGATGCAGGCCGAAAGTGAAGCCTCGGCCGGTAATAGTTGGGATGATCGCCGGCTTTCCAGCAACTGTAGTCTCTGCGGCCAGTCCGACTTCAAACTGCGAACCGATGATCGAGCGTGACTTGAACATGTCGCCGACCTTGACCTTATCGCGCGCATGCAGCGCTGCCAGATTGGCGGAATTGCCGGTGCCGCAAGGCGAGCGATCCGCCCGGCCCGGCCACATCGTGGTGCAGGTGCGCACCGTGCCGTCTTCCTCCGTATCCCGGAACATCACGTAGGCGACGCCGGAGATTGCCGGGATTTCCGGATGTACGACTGGGATCTGTTCGTTGATCAGCGCCTTCAGCACCATGCCCGCCTGCACAAGAGCGGCGGCATTGGCCTTCTCGATCTTCAGGCCGATCTGGCCGACATCGACGAGGCCGTAGAAGATGCCGCCATAGCAGAGGTCAAGCTTGATCTCGCCCCATTCGGGCGTCTGCACCTTGACGTCCAGCTGGTGGACGAAGGACGGCACCATGGTGAGCTTGACCTTTTCGCAACGCCCGTCCTTGCAGGTCGCCGTCGCCTTGACGAGGCCGGCCGCGGTTTCGAGCGTCACGACGGTTTCCGGCTCCTGCATCTCGACAATGCCGGATTCCAGCAATGCTGTCGTCACGCAGATCGAGTTGGAACCGGAGCTGGCATGCGCCTGGTCCGGCTGCAGGATGATAAAGGCCGCATCAGCATCCGGATGTTTGGCCGGCAGCAGAAGATTGACCGAGCCGATCGGCGCACCGCGCGGCTCGAGGCAAAGGAAGCGACGAAGCTCCTGGCCTTTCGGATCGGTGTTCAGCCAATGCAATTGGGCGGCTACCGTCTCACCCGGAATTTTCGGCACGCCGCCGATCGCGACCTTGCCGATTTCACCTTCGCAATGAACGTCCAGAAGCTGGATCGTGCGCTTCCATCTCATGTCCTGTACTCCAATCGGGCGCTCATCCGCGCCGTTGTCGCGAACAGATATATCGGCCGTCTCAGCGAAGCCAGAGATAACGCAGGGCAAGCTGCGTCTTTCCGTCGCCATAATAGTAGGGAAGCGAGACGGCTTTCACCGGTTCTGCCTTGAGGTTCAGTGCGTTGATCGAGGAAAGGTCGATCGGCACGCCACCCGATCCTTGGCCATTGTCGATCCAGATGGCAAGAACCGGCCCCTTCATCGCCTCCGGCTTCGGAAAGCCGGCGATCGGCTGTTCGGAATTGATCACCGGCGCATGTGGTAACTGCAGCCGCATATTGCCGGCCAGATGCATGCCGCCCGCGATGATGACCGCCGGCTCGCCTTCTGCCCGGAGTGTTTCGGCCATCGATGCGAAAGGATAATTGATGCGCGAATATGAGCCGGTCAGCCCGCCGGTGAATGTCTTGCCCGGCAGCGGGATCAGGGTCACGATCAGGATGACGAGGAAAACCGGAACGAAGCGCCTGAGACTGCCGTCGATATCCGCGCCTGCGCGATCGAGCTTCAGCAGCAGATAAAGCGGCAAGATCAGCAGATAGGGATCAAGCCAGCGCTCGGTAATCTTGGTGGTTCCGGCAATCAGGATTACCAGCACCACGCCCAGCAGCGAAACGAGCATGATCAGGCCGAGCAGCCGCGTCCAGCGATCGGAGGTCTTCAGCGCCGCCTTGAACTGACCCTTATAGGCGATCGCAAGGATCACCACCGTCAGCGCGCCAAAGGCAAGGCAGGCAAGCAACAGCGAACCGAGTGCGCGGGCAATGCGGGCGGCGCCATGCGGTGCATTCGCCTCAACCATTTTACCGATCGTGCCTCTAGTTGCGAGATCGACATTGCCGATGAGCCAGAGCGCATGCGGCAGGACGATCAGCAGGCTGATTGCGGCGGCCAGCAGAATCCGCGGATCAAACAGGCGGGCGCGCCATTCCCGATCCAGCAGAACCGCGATGATGGTCGCGGCCGGCAGGAGCACGAAATTGTATTTCGAGATCGTGCCGATACCGATCGCCAGCCCGAGGATCGCATAACCCTGCCAATCGCCACGCTTCAGCGTGCGGAACAGGCCATAGAAGAACAGCGAGGTCGCCATCAGCACGGCCACGGTATG
Organism: Neorhizobium populisoli; assembly: GCF_019430945.1. GTDB lineage: Bacteria > Pseudomonadota > Alphaproteobacteria > Rhizobiales > Rhizobiaceae > Neorhizobium > Neorhizobium populisoli. The sequence goes on from NZ_JAHYCB010000006.1 coordinate 76,069, forward strand.
CGTCAGGTCCTGCTGCGGCATGTAGGAGACCTGCGGCAGGGTAACGAGGCTGAGCATCGCCATTGCGACAAAGCCTGGTCGCCCATCGAGCTCCCGCGCTGCCAGGCCGAAGAATACGTAGACGAGCAGCAGCATGGCGAATTTCGGCAGCGTCAGAGAGAAGAGCGAAATGCCCAGGACACTGACGACGGTATTCTGCAGCCAGTTGTAGAATGGCGGCTGCGGCCCGTAACCGGCCAGCCAGTATTGCGAAAACAGCGATTGCTCGGCTTCGTCGAGCGTCAGCGAGTTGGGGAGGATCAGCCGGGCAACGATGCTGAGGGCGAAATAAGCCGCGAGCAAGACGGTGGCGGGGCCAAGCCCGCCTGCGAGAAACTGCGCCGTCTTCGAAGATTTTTCGCGCAGCAAAGCCGTGCCGTCCTGACGATCCATGTTCATTCCCACGGAAAATGCCGTTGGCAGCAGGTCGCACGGACGGGCATGCAGATCAACAGGGAAATGCTATGCTGATGCAGCACCGGCCAAGTGCCGAGGCCCGGTTAGAACTCGCATTCGGACAAGGCCACCTTCAACGGAGCTTCAACATGACAGATATGCAGGAAGAGCATTCGTCCGCAGTTCCCATGCATCCCGAGGAGATCAAGTCGGTATTCGATCTGCGGGTGGGAAAACACATCAGCCTGCAGGGCAGCGCCAGAATAACACCTGTAGGCGTGCTCAGCACCGGGATTGCGGTCGCCGCGATGGCCGTCGGGCTGGGATATCTTGCAGCGTCGTTGCGCCGTCGTTGAGGCCCAAGCCAAGCGAACGGTACCGATGGCGCGGGGCAAGCAAAATGCTTCCGAGAGATGGAAGAAGCTGCTGCATATTGTAAAGGAAATCATTGGGAAAGAATGGCGCACCCGAAGAGATTCGAACTCCTGACCCCCAGATTCGTAGTCTGGTGCTCTATCCAGCTGAGCTACGGGTGCGTCTGCAAGTGGCTGAACCGCTTGCGTGGCGATCCTCTAAAGGCTGGCGCGGAGGATTGCAAGCGGTTTTACGGTGCGTCGCGTCATTTTACTGTCACTTCTTTTCCAAGCCATTGAAAAAGAAAGAATATTTCAATCACGCCCGAGCGCGGTAGTCCTCAAGCGAAACTGGGCGGTCGGGAATTTCGATACGGAACTGGGTTCCGGGGCCGGGCTTTTCGACGAGCGCGATCGTGCCGCCATGGGCGAGAACAAGCTCGCGGGCGATGACCAGGCCAAGGCCGGTGCCACCGGAGCGCGCCGAGCCGCGGAAGGCGGAGAAAAGGTTTTCGCGCGCCTTGCGCGGCATGCCCGGGCCGGTGTCGTCGATGGTGATGCTGACCACGCTGCCCACCCGGTGAGCGGTGACGGTAATGCGGCGCACCACGGCGGTATCTTCCGGATCGAGATTGATCAGCGCCTGGTGGGCGTTGCGGCAGAGGTTGTGAATCACCCGGAAAAGCTGTTCGCTATCGCAATCCACCTCGAGATCGGCGGCGATCTGCTCGATGAATTCGATACCGCCCTCAGCGTCGATGCCAAGCATGTCGCGCACTTCCTGCGACAGCGCCTCGAAGCGGATGCGACGGCGACGGGGTGCTGCTTCGGAGGCCTGGCCGTAGGCCAGAACCTCGCTCGTGTATCCGACGGCGCGGTCGATGGTGCGCAAGAGCTTCGGTGCGAAACTCCTGACCATCGGATCCTCTACATCCGTCAGGCGGTCGGACATCAGCTGCGCCGAAGCGAGGATATTGCGCATGTCGTGATTGATCTTGGAAACCGCGAGGCCAAGATCGACGAGGTTCTTCTGCTGTTTCAGGGTGCGCTGCAGCTGCACCTGCATGGCGGTCAGATGCCGGCCGGCGACGGCAAGCTCACCGCGGGAACGGTCGCCTTCGAAGACGCGACCGGGATCCTCCGGATGTTCGGAGAAAAGCTGCATGCTCTTCGTCAACCGGCGGATCGGCATGATCATCATCCGGTTGATGGCGAGGAAGATGAGCACCGCCGTGATCAGCGAGATCAGCAGCGAGATCAGGAACATCATCTTCGAATATTTCAGCATGTCCTTGCGCAGCGCATCGTCGGTCATGACCAGTTCGATGATCATGTCGCTCTCGCCGATCGGCCCGTAGACACGGATGATGCGGCCGCCGCCGAACACAAGCGTATCCAGCGCGTCGCGCATGGAGCCCAGCATCGAGGTCTTGGAAAGGTCGAAGACCTCGTCCACCTGTGGCTGGGTGTCGGTGGCGGCAAGCAGCCGCGAGGTGCCGTCCTTGCGCAGCGCCAGCACTTTGGTGCCGGTGGCAAGCAGCGTATCGTCCTGCACGGCGCGGGGAAGCTCGGCAGGCTGCAGACCGTCGATGACAATGCCGGCGGCCGCGGCCGTATCCAGCCGGTCGCGCAGCCAGTTCATCCGCATCGTGGCTATGGTGGGAACGAAGATCAGCACTTCCGCCATCATCACGAAGATGACGGTCAGCCAGAGGAGTCTTCCGGAAAGGCCACGGAAAAGACGCGGCATCGGCTCCGGGCCTGCGCTATCCGGCGCGGCCCCCGAGCGGCCCGAGGTGTGAACCTCGTCGTCCATGCGGGTCTCCGTGTTGAAATGCCACCGGGGTCTTGGGCAAACCGGTGGTTGGCCAGTCATTTTAGAGCTTCATCGGCAATTTACCAGCCCCTCTTTGCCGCACCGCAAAAGAGAAAGCGGAGAAGGTTTCCCTTCTCCGCTCCCTTATTCGTATCAAATGCGTGATCGGATCAGAATTCTTCCCAATCGCTTGCTGCAGCCGGTGCAGCGACCGCGACCGCAGCACTGCCGCCACCGAAGGCGCGGGCGAGCGCTCCGGTCATGGCCTTGACCGGCGAAACGCGGGCACGATGCGTCGGAGCAGCTGCGATCGGGCGCGCTGCCCCACGCGAAGGCTCGGCGGCGACCTGATGGCCTTCGTGGCCGATGTTGAACTTCGAGACGAGCGCGAAGAGACTGTCGGCTTCCGAGGAAAGCTTGGATGTTGCAGCCGAGGTTTCTTCCACCATCGCGGCGTTCTGCTGGGTGACCTGGTCCATCTGGTTGACGGCAGTATTGACCTCCGCCAGGCCGACCGACTGCTCGCGCGAGGCGACGGCGATCGAATGGATGTGGTCGTTGATGCTCAGAACGCGGGTTTCGATCTCCGACAGCGCTTCGCCGGTCTTCTGGACCAGTTCGACACCGGCTGCGACTTCGCTGCCGGACTTGCTGATCAGGCCCTTGATATCCTTGGCGGCACTTGCGGAGCGCTGAGCCAGCTCACGAACTTCCTGGGCGACGACCGCGAAGCCCTTCCCGGCTTCACCGGCACGTGCTGCTTCGACACCTGCGTTGAGAGCAAGCAGGTTGGTCTGGAAGGCGATTTCATCGATGACGTTGGTGATCTGGGCGATCTCGCGGGAAGCCTGCTCGATGCGACCCATGGCGTCGACCGCATTACGCACGACTTCACCGGACTGGACAGCGCTCTGCTTGGCTTCGCCGACCATGATCGTTGCCTCGTGAGCGCGCTCGGTCGAGGTCTTCACCACGGCCGTGATCTGGTCGAGCGCAGCAGAGGTTTCCTCCAGTGCTGCAGCCTGCTGTTCGGTACGGCGCGAAAGGTCGTTTGCAGCATTGCTCAGTTCGGCGGCGCCGCCGTTCATGGAGCCGGTTGCGGCGCGTACGTTGGACATCGTGTTGCGAAGCGTCGCCATCGTGGCATTGACGTTGTGCTGGAGCTCTTCGAAAGCGCCCTTGAAGCTGCCGCGCATGTTGTCGGTCAGGTCGCCATCCGCCAGGCTCTTCACCACACGACGGGTTTCCGACACGCCGGTATCGACGCTGGCAACCAGATGGTCGACATCGCGAGCAAAGCGGTCGAGGCTTTCCTCGCCCCATTGCATGTCGATGCGGCGGGTGAAATCACCTTCGACCGCGGCGGAAACCACGGAGGCCATCCGGGTCTGCAGATCGTCGCTCTTGGCGCGCAATGCAGCTTCCGAGGCATTCATGCGGGCGACTTCGATGCCGTTCTTCTTGAAGACTTCGACGGCAACGGCCATGTCGCCGATCTCGTCCTTGCGTCCGGCAGGAATGGCAGCAGCATAATCGCCATCAGCGATCTGCTTCATAGAAGAAGTCAGGCTCAGAATCGGCAGGCTGAGCTGCTTGCGGCCGATATAAAGACCGGATGCAGTGCCGCCGGCAACGCCGAAAAGTGTTGCGACGAGAACGCTGTAGAACACGAAATTGCCGAAGGCATCCATGCCGTCGCTCAGGATATCGAGCTCGGACTGGTCCATCTTCACAACGGCATCGATCTCAGCCTGATAGGCCTTGCGGTTGTTGCGGTTCGCGTCGTTATTGCCCTGGACGTTGGCGGCCTGCGGACCTTCCGTCTGGCTCAGCCGGACTGTCTCGCTGCGGAACGCCTTGAACTCCTTGGCGCGGTCGGTGAGCTTGTTGAACGTATCGCGTTGGGCCGCCGGCACTTTCGGCTGCCACTGGGCAAGCAGCTTGTCGATATCGTCCAGCGACTTCAGCACGCCGTCGCCGAACTGCTTGGCAGCCGCGGAGTCCTTGGCAGCATAAATGCCGCGGGCGTCCATGACTACGGCGGTGACCAGTCGGTTCAGATGCTCGCCCTTGTAGGCACGATCCGCGACATCGGCATATTGTTGAGTCTGATCGTGATATTCTTCCACGGCAAACAGCGAGAGCCCGCCGATAAAGCAGGCCACGAGGCTCATCACGCCGACGAGGAGATTGATCTTGGCTCTAATCTTCACCGCAAGTCCCCCTTGCAATTACACTTGAACACAGGGGTGCGGACACATGTATATCAGGCCGCCTGCCCATCGCTTAGTGCTAAAATTAGCACTGAGACATTAACAATGTTTGAGCATGCGCAATCATCGGCGGGCGAAAGCCCAGGTACAAAATATCAGGATTTTTGGGAATTTCGGAAAATTTCCTGTCAAATGCCAGGTCCAAGGCAGCGTATCTGATATTTTATCGCCAACTTCCGGCCATGCGTCATCATCAGCTGACGAAGCGCAATCTTTAATGACATTTCTTCAATTATACTCATTGTGGAAGATACTAAGCCGGCAGCCACCTTTGGCGCTGCGGAAAAGCCCGTGCGAGATTGACTTTTCCGCCGGAGTCCTCTTATAAGCCGGCCACGTTCAGCTCCGGCGGGCTTCGACGAATGCTTCCGCCTGTGCAGATCGTTTTTCAGAAACGCTCTTGCCGTCGTGATGACGGCAAACTTCAAGAAGGGCCGCACACCGCGGTATTAAAAAATGAAGCGTACCTACCAGCCGTCCAAGCTTGTCCGCAAGCGTCGTCACGGTTTCCGCGCCCGTATGGCCACCAAGGGTGGACAGAAGGTTTTGGCTGCTCGCCGCGCGCGTGGCCGTGCTCGTCTCTCGGCTTAAGGCCGGGATGCCCGGGATAAACGGGCGATGACGACAGAAACAAAAACCAAAAAAGCTGTCGGGCGGCTGAAAAGCCGGCCGCAGTTTCTGGCTGTCCGCGAAGGCGAAAGCCGCAGAGGCCGGACCTTCCTTCTGGAGGTTCTGGACCGCAAGACACCGGACGAGCCGCCCCGCGTCGGTTTTACCGTGACGAAAAAACACGGAAACGCGGTCGAGCGCAACCGGATGCGCCGGCGCCTGAAAGAGGCGGTGAGACAATCCGCCGGATTTGCAATGCATAACGGACACGACTATGTGATCGTCGCGCGGCGGGACGTGCTGACGGTGCCCTTTGCGGATATGACGGCACAGCTTATCGAACGTATCTCGACAGCCAAGCCGAAACACAAGCGGTCTGAGAGGACTGATTCCAGGAAAGCATGATGGAAAAGAACCGCAATTACTTCATCGCGATCGCCCTTTCGGTGGTGATCGTCCTTGCCTGGCAGTTCCTCTATATGAACCCGAGGATGGAAGCCCAGCGCCGCGCCGACGAGGCACAGCAGGCGCTGCAGGGCGAGGCCCCCAAGCCCGCCAATGGCGAAAGCCCCGGCGCGCAGGGCACAGGCACTTCCTCCGGCACGTTGCCGGGCGGCACCGTGGCGGCCCAGACGCCGGTCACCCGAGACCAGGCGCTCGAGAAGTCCAAGCGCGTCCAGATCGAGACCCCTGCCCTGATCGGCTCCATCAACCTCACCGGCGCGCGTTTCGACGACCTGAAGCTGCGCGAATATCATGAGACGGTGGATGACAGGAGCCCGCTCATCACCCTTTTCTCGCCGTCCGAAACCACCGACGGCTATTTCACAGAAATCGGATATCTCGCAGGTCCTGAAGTCGGCGCCGGTCCTGTCGGCAATACCCAGTGGACCGTTGCAAGCGGCGACAAGCTGACCCAGCAGACCCCGGTCACTCTGACCTATACCAATGAAAAGGGTGTCACCTTCACCCGTACGATCTCGGTTGACGACCACTACCTGCTGACCGTCGCCGACAAGATCGAGAACAAGTCGGGCGGCGCCGTGACGCTGACGCCCTATGGCCGCGTCCTGCGCAACAACAAGCCGGCAACGCCTGCCGTCTGGGTCGTCTTCGAGGGCTTTATCGGCGTTCTCGGCGAAGCGGGCAGCCTGAACGAGCATACCTACGCCAATATCGAAAAAGAGCAGTACACCAACCCGAAAGCGACCACCGGCTGGCTCGGGATCACCGACAAGTATTGGGCTGCGACCATCGTGCCGCCGCAGGCCGTGCCTTATGTCGCTCGCTTCTCGCATTTCACCACCGGTCAGGCGAGCTATCAGGCCGACTACAAGAGCGATGACGTCGTCATTCAGCCCGGCCAGTCGACCGAACTGAAGAACCTCGTCTTCGCCGGCGCCAAGGTCGTGCCGCTCATTTCGCAATACGAGACGAATAACGCCATTCCGCAGTTCAACCGCCTGATCGACTGGGGCTGGTTCTACTTCATCACCAAGCCGATGTTCCAGCTGATGGATTTCCTGTTCCGTCACGTCGGCAATTTCGGCCTCGCCATTCTGGCGACTACCGTCGTGGTCAAGGCACTGTTCTTCCCGCTGGCCAACAAGCAGTACGCTTCGATGGCCAACATGAAGCGCATGCAGCCGAAGATGGAAGAGCTGAAGGCCAAGCACGGCGACGACCGCATGGCCCTGCAGCAGGCGATGATGGCTCTCTACAAGGACGAGAAGATCAACCCGATCGCCGGCTGCTGGCCGGTGCTCCTGCAGATCCCGGTCTTCTTCGCGCTCTACAAGGTCATCTACGTCACGATCGAAATGCGGCATGCGCCGTTCTTCGGCTGGATCCAGGACCTTTCCGCACCGGACCCGACCTCGCTGTTCAACCTCTTCGGCCTGCTGCCCTACGACGTGCCGCATGCGCTGATGATCGGCGTCTGGCCGTTGATCATGGGCATCACCATGTTCTTCCAGATGAAGATGAACCCGACCCCGCCGGATCCGACCCAGGCGATGATCTTCACCTGGATGCCGGTCGTCTTCACCTTCATGCTGTCCTCCTTCCCGGCCGGCCTCGTGATCTACTGGGCCTGGAACAACACGCTGTCGGTGACCCAGCAGGCGATCATCATGAAGCGCCACGGCGCCAAGGTGGAGCTCTTCGACAACATCAAGAGCCTGTTCCGACGAAAGCCCGCGGCCTCGAAATAGTTTTGAAAAGCCCCGCTTCGGCGGGGCTTTTTGTTTGAGGCAGATGAGGGGCAAACTCTCAACTCTACCGCCAAACCTTGACTTTGCCGCCCAAAACCCCGAAGCCCTTGCGCTTCAAAGACGAACAGGACGACGAACCGATGACCGCAGACAGAAACACGGACGACAAGCCGCTCTTCGGCCGCCCCTGGATCTTCATCCGCGGCGTGCCTGCGATGAAATTCCTGCCGCCGGAAGGCCCGCTGGAAGTGGCGTTTGCCGGCCGGTCGAATGTCGGCAAGTCTTCGCTGATCAATGCGCTGGTCGGCCACAAGGGCCTGGCCCGCACGTCCAATACGCCTGGCCGCACCCAGGAACTCAACTATTTCGTGCCGGACGGTTATTCCGGACAGGCCGGCGACCTGCCGCCGATGGCGCTGGTCGACATGCCGGGCTATGGTTATGCCCAAGCGCCGAAGGAACATGTGGACGCCTGGACCAAGCTTGTCTTCGACTACCTGCGCGGCCGCGCGACGCTGAAGCGCGTCTATGTGCTGATCGACAGCCGCCACGGATTGAAAAAGAACGACGAGGAGGTTCTAGACCTGCTCGACAAGGCGGCCGTCTCCTATCAGGTCGTGCTGACCAAGACGGACAAGATCAAGGAACCGGCCGTGCCGAAGCTGGTGAGCGAGACGCTGGAAAAGATTCGCAAGCGGCCGGCCGCCTATCCGGAAGTGTTGTCCACGTCGTCCGAAAAGGGCAATGGGCTCGATGAGCTGCGCGCCGCGATTTGCCTGACCGTCGGTCATTCGGCCTGACAATTCGGCCAAACAGATATAAAAAATCCGGCCGCTCGGGGCGAGAGCGGCCGGATCGAGATGCAAGAGCGCCGGGTGGCGGGGCGGCTCTTACATCTTGGGAAGCAGAACCTTGTCGATGACATGGATGACGCCGTTCGACTGCTTGACGTCGGCGATGGTGACATGGGCGACACCGCCCATTTCGTCGGTCAGAGTGATCTTGCCCATGCTTTCCTTGGCCTTCAGGATGCAGCCGCCGACGGTCTTGACGTCATGGGTGCCCTTGTCGTCCTTGATCATCTTTTCGATCGTCTTGGACATGGCATCGGCCGCGACCACGTGGCAGGTCAGAACCTTGGTGAGCTGCGCCTTGTTTTCCGGCTTCAGCAGGGTTTCGACCGTGCCCTTCGGCAGGGCTGCGAAGGCTTCGTTGGTGGGTGCGAAGACGGTGAACGGGCCTTTGCCCTGCAGCGTATCGACCAGGCCGGCGGCCTTGACGGCGGCGACCAGCGTCGTGTGATCCTTGGAGTTCACGGCATTTTCGACGATGTTCTTGTTTTCATACATCGGTGCGCCGCCGACCTGCGGGTTTGCGGCATGGGCGCCGGCTGCGGCAGCGGCGGAGATGGCAGCTGCGATATAGAGTGTGCGGAGCTTGAAATTAAACATGATCGTTTCCTCTTCCTCTCGAAGTATTTGATCGCCCCGGCGCGGATGCGCGCCTCCCAAGGCTTGGCGTCCCGTTTTCGCCGGGGACAAAACAAGTGACGAGCGGCCGCGCGGAAAAGTTTCAGGAATATTAAAAAAGCGGCTGAGAAAACCTCAAGCCGCTGTTTTTATTGTAATATTTTATCTGAATTCTAGATATTCTTGGCGAGGCCGGATGCAACCACCGGGCCAGTCGGCTGGCCGGTCGGAGAGCCACCCAGCGGCTCAACGCTGACGGCGAAGGTGACGCCATCCTTGAGGCGCGGACGCACCGCGGCCGGGATTTCCACCGTGCCGTCGCCGGTCTGCGGCACGACGCCGAGCGAGATCGCCGGATTGCCGCCGCCGGGCACCAGCCAGAGCTGCAGCGAGCGCTGTTCAGCGACCTTGGCGGCGACGGGCGTCAGCCGTAGCTGGCCGTTGCCCGCATCGTATCGGGCCAGAAGGCCGATCGTTGTGCCCTCGTCGCCGGTCAGGCGGGCGACCAGAGGCTGGGAGGGGGAAAGACTGCCGATCCAGCCGGACTGGAGCGAGGCATAGGTGATCAGCAGTGCCAGCGACGCAAACGCGAGGCCGCGCCACAGAAGAAGGGAATTCCACCAGCTGCCGGCGGCAGCCAGTTCCATCGCAAACGAGTTTTTCGGGAAAAGCCGCGCCTCGATCTTCGAAAAGGCTTTGGCCGGCGGCACCACATCTTCGTAATCGTCGTTGAAATCGGCAAGGTTTTCCTGCCAGCGGGCGACGATCCGGGCAAACGACTTGTCACGGGAAAGACGCGCTTCGACGCGGGCACGATCCGCCAGTGAGAGCACGCCGAGAACGTATTCTCCGGCGAGCAGCTCGTCGCGGGAGCGGTCTCCCTCGCTTTGGTCCGGCTTCGTCATCGGTCTAGACACTCTTTCAGCTTCATCAGACTGCGCCGGAGCCAGGTGCGCATCGTGTTGAGCGGCACGCCATGGCGTTCCGCGAGTTCCTGATAGCTCAGGCCCTCCACATAGGCACTCCTCACTGCCATTGCCCGATCAGATTCCAACTCTTCCATACACCTGTCAATGCGTTTGCCTTCGCCTTTCATCACAGTTTCCGCCTCCGGGCCGGGGGCGGAGTCGGCGATATCGAAACTCTCCTCGATACTGTCGCTTACCGGCTTGCGGGCGCGCAGCACATCGATGGAGTGATTGCGCGCCACGGCCACCAGCCAGCCGATCGGGCTGATGCCGGTTGCTGCAAAACGATCGGCGCGCTGCCAGATTTTGACGAAGACTTCCTGCAACGCATCTTCCGCATCGCTCCGATCCTTGAGGATACGAAGACAGACGGAAAAAAGTTTCGGGGCGATGGCAGAATAGAGCGCGCTCAGCGCCGCGCGATCGCGCAGCGCCACTTTGCCGATCAGGACAGCGATGTCGGCGTCGGTTGCCAAGCAGGTTCCTCCCGCTGCAAAGCAGCTTATTGCTTATCACACACTACGCGCAAAACTTGGCATTGGATTATTTCCCCCGTCAAAAACATGCGCTAAAACGCCCCCACTTTAAATCAAGGGGAATTCGATGACGGCTTCCGAGAGCGAACTTCAGGCCAAGCTTCTGGCGCAGGCGCTGCCTTACATGCAGCGTTACGAGAACAAGACGATCGTCGTGAAATACGGCGGCCATGCCATGGGCGATGTCGAACTCGGCAAGGCGTTTGCGGCCGATATCGCGCTGCTGAAGCAGTCGGGCGTCAACCCGATCGTCGTCCACGGCGGCGGCCCGCAGATCGGCGCCATGCTGACCAAGATGGGCATCGAATCGAAATTCGAAGGCGGCCTGCGCGTCACCGACCAGAAGACCGTCGAGATCGTCGAGATGGTTCTCGCCGGTTCGATCAATAAGGAAATCGTCGCGCTGATCAACCAGACTGGCGAATGGGCGATCGGCCTGTGCGGCAAGGACGGCAACATGGTCTTCGCCGAGAAGGCCAAGAAGACCGTCGTCGATCCGGACAGCAATATCGAGCGCGTTCTCGATCTCGGCTTCGTCGGCGAAGTGGTGGAAGTCGACCGCACGCTGCTCGACCTGCTCGCCAAGTCGGAAATGATCCCGGTCATCGCTCCGGTCGCCCCCGGCCGCGACGGCGCCACCTACAATATCAATGCCGATACGTTTGCGGGCGCCATTGCCGGCGCGCTGAACGCCACGCGTCTGCTCTTCCTTACCGACGTCCCGGGCGTGCTCGACAAGGACAAGAACCTGATCAAGGAACTGACGGTCGCGCAGGCGCAGGCGCTGATCAAGGACGGCACGATCTCCGGCGGCATGATCCCGAAGGTCGAGACCTGCATCGACGCCATCAAGGCCGGCGTGCAGGGCGTCGTCATTCTGAACGGCAAGACCGCCCATTCCGTGCTGCTCGAAATCTTCACCGAGCATGGTGCGGGCACGCTTCTCGTCCCATGAGATTTGCCTGGATCGCCGAACCGCCTTTCAATTTCCGGAAAGGCAGTTCGCTGACGGGCTGCGACGTCGAACTGGCTCGATACGTGTTTTCTCTTCTGGGAGAGACGTTCGAGCCTGTGGAAACCGAGTTCGGCGATCTTCTGGACGGGCTGGCCGACGAGCGCTGGGACGTCGCGACAGGTATGTTTTTGACGCCCGAACGAATGACGCGTGCGCCATTCACGATATCAATCTGGTCTCTTCGAGATGGCCTGCTTGTCCAGAGAGCCGAGGCAGGCACGATAAGCGGCTACCGGGATATCGCGCGCAACGGTTTCAAGCTTGCCGTTCTCGAAGGGCAGCTTCAACACCGGACGGCACTGGATCTCGGTGTGCCGGACGCCGATATCGTTGTCATGCGAAACTACGAGGACGCGGCACAGGCCGTGGCGACCGGCACGGTACTGGCCTATGCAAGCGTCGAGCTGGCACATCTCGCGCATATCGAACACAACGGTGCTTTGGCCTGCGTGCCCGTCCCATTGGAGGAAAGGCCTCCCGAGGAGGGCGGATTCGCGTGCCGCAATGCCGCGATCCGCGACCGTTTGAATTCGGTACTCGCCGATTTCATCGGCGGCAACGAACACGCCGCCCTCCTGCGGTCCTTCAATCTCGATCCGGAAGCATTCCGCCTCGCATCCCGCTAAGCCGATATGGACAATCAGCCTGCGGCGGCAAACACCGCCGCGGCATCCTCTTTCAGCTTCGCCATCATCGCTCGATAGGGGCCGGGACCATAGCTGACGCGGCCGACGCCGAGTTCGGCCAGCCGCTTCGGCGCAGAAACGCTGCCCATCATCATGATATTGACCGGCAGGGCCACGGCTTCGCAGAGCTTGGCGATCAGCGCGTCATCCGCCAAACCGGGCGCGAAGAAGCCGCTGGCGCCTGCTGCGGCATAGGCCTCGGCACGGGCGATCGCCTCGTCGAGAAGGCCGGCATGTTTGGCCTGATCGCCTTCCTTCAAGAAAAGATCGGTGCGGGCGTTAATGAAGAACGGGATATCGCGGCCATCCGCCATCGCCCGGATGGCGCGGATGCGCTCGGCCTGCTGCTCGACAAGATAGACACCCGAGCCGCCCACGATCTGGTCTTCGAAATTGATGCCCACGGCACCGGCGTCTATAACCTTCGAGACATTCTGTGCAAGCTGCGCCGGGTCTTCCGCGTAACCGCCCTCGAAGTCGACGGTGAAAGGCAGATCGACGGCCGTGGTAATCGATTTTGCTGTGGCGAGCAGCACGTCCATCGGCAGGTTTTCGCCATCGGCATAACCTTGCGCGGCGGCGACCGACCAGCTGCCGGTGCCGAGCGCCTTGGCGCCGGCATCCGCGACGGCCTTGGCCGTGCCGGCGTCCCAGATATTGTAGATGATGACCGGGTTGCCCTTCTGATGAAGAGTGCCGAATGCGGCGGCCTTGTCCTTCTGAGACATGCGTGATCCTCCCGTTGTTTCGCGCATCCTAGCCGGATTCGAAAACGGGTGTCGCCGGAAATCGGGCGTCTATTTCTAAGAAAAGATCAGTCCGAGGATGCCGCAAACGATCAGCAGGCAGCCGGCGATTTCCATGCGGTTGACCCGCTCGTGGAACAGGAAATAGGAGGCCATGAAGGTGAAGACGAGTTCGATCTGGCCGAGCGCCCGTACATAAGCCACCTGCTGCAGGGTCATTGCCGTGAACCAGCCCGCGGAACCGACGACGCCGGCCAAACCCACCAGCGAGGACGACCGCCAGGTGACGAGCACCTGAACGATCTCGCGCTTGTCCTTCCAGAGCATCCAGACCAGCATGAAGGCGGTCTGGAAGGTGGTGACGCAGGCAAGCGTCATCGCCGCCTCCATGACCGGTCCCGGGCCGCCGAGAGATAGCGAGGCCGTGCGATAGGCGACGGCGGAGATGCCGAAGACGGCGCCGGAAGCGATGCCGATCAGCGCCGTGCGGCTGGTCATCGCCACGGCCAGGTTTCGCCACGACAGCGGCAGACGCGCCATCGAAATCATCATCACGCCGATGACGCCGACGACGATTGCCATGATCGCGCCACCGGTGAGCTTTTCGCCGAGCAGCACGAAACCGAAGATCGCCGCCTGCACCGGTTCGGTCTTGGAATAAGCCGTGCCGACCGCGAAGTTGCGTAGCGAGAACAGATGGACAAGCAGGATAGTCGCAAAGATCTGCGCAAGGCCGCCGATCACCGCCCAGAGGGCAAAGGTCCAGTTTGGTGTCGGAAAACTGTACCCGACGAAAAAGTGCAAGCTAAGGACGTAGAAGATCGCCACCGGGAAACCGTAACCGAAGCGCACGAAGCTTGCCGCGCGCGTGCCAAGCTTTCCCTGCAGATGTTTCTGCAGGGCGGAACGCAAGTTCTGCAGGAAGGCAGCGGCGATGGTGATAGGGATCCAGAGTTCCATATCATCGCGGTATCATGCGCTGCGATCCATCGCCAAGGCCGGTTTGAGGCAAAACAGGTCGTCTTTTTCGATTTTCTTTGCCGCTGAGCCGGTGCATAAAGCGGCGATGGAAAAGAAGCCGAAGACCTCGCCCGAGCCCGCCGATTTCGCCCATATCCGTGACTGGGTGTTCGATCTCGACAACACGCTCTACCCGCATCACATCAATCTGTTCGCGCAGATCGACGTCAACATGACGACTTATGTGCAGGAATTGCTGCAATTGGAGCGGGACGAGGCCAAGGCGCTGCAGAAGCGTTATTACCATGAACATGGCACGACGCTGGCCGGGCTGATGATCAACCATGGCATCAATCCGGACGGTTTTCTGGAGCGGGCACACGCCATCGACTATTCGGCGCTGATCCCGAACCCGGAACTCGGCGAGGCGATCAAGGCGCTTCCGGGCCGCAAATTCATCTTCACCAATGGCAGCGTGCCGCATGCGCAGGCGGCGGCCCGGGCGCTGGGTATTCTGGACCATTTCGACGATATCTTCGACATCGTCGCGGCCGACTATGTACCGAAGCCGGCGGGTGCGACCTACGACAAGTTCGCCAGCCTGCACCGTGTCGATACGAAGAATGCCGTGATGTTCGAAGACCTGCCGCGAAACCTGCAGGTGCCGAAGGCGCTCGGCATGCGCACTGTGCTGCTCGTACCGCGCAATCTCGATGCGGTGCTGATGGAGCGCTGGGAAAAGCTGTCGACCGAGGACGATCATATCGACTACGTCACCGACGATCTCGCCGGCTTCCTGGGTGGCATCCACGCCGGTTGATCTTTTCGGCTTACGAAAAGTTCATCCACATTACACAGGTTTAAGTGGTCCATGCCGGTTGCGGTGCCTACCTTAAGGCTATCGAAGCAACCGGAAAGGACCCCTCGATGACCGCTAAGAAGATCGTTATCGCGACGCTCGGCGCCGCCCTGATCGCAGGCGCAGCCATCCCCGCTTTCGCTGCACCCGGCCGCGGTGGTCCGGATCGCGGACATATGGGTCCGATGGGTGGACGTGGCGTGATGCAGGACGTGATGTTCGTCCGCCTGCTCAAGGCCGCCGACACCAACAAGGACGGCAAGGTCACCAAGGATGAGATGACCGCCTTCCAGGACAAGCTCTTCACCGAGATCGACGCCAACAAGGACGGTTCGCTGACCCGCGGCGAGATGCTGGACTATCGTCAGGCCAAGATGGAAGAGTTCCGCAAGAACAACCCGCCGCCGGCTATCGCCAACACCGCCGACAACAAGGACCAGGCCAAGCCTGACGACCAGAACAAGATGGCGGACCAGCGCGGCGATCACCGCCGTGACCGCGACCGCGATCATGCCGGCTGGGGTCGTCATGGCGACAGAGACGGTTGGGGCCGCCACGAAGCCCGCTGGGATCGTCATGACCGCGACGGTCGTCCGATGATGCGCGGCGGCATGTTCCGCATGCTGGATGAAGACCGTGACGGCAAGGTCACCAAGGCCGAAGCCACAGCCGCCGGCGACAAGCTGTTTGCCCGCATGGACACCAACAAGGATGGCACCATTTCCATCGACGACCTGCCGGACCGCCCCCTCTAATTCCGCCCCCTTAGGGTCACGCCCCCGACCCTGGAATTAGTCCCGACAGTCGTCGTCTGAAGGACCCGCCCTTTCCCAAGAGGGCGGGTTCTTTCTTTTTGAAAATTCAGTTGGTCCCGCGCGGCGTCAGGCGAAGCAGCCGCCCCGGGCTATCGTCCTCGATCACCCATACCGCGCCGTTCGGCGCCACCGCCACGTCGCGGATGCGTGCTTCCATTTCCCAGCGGTCAGCCTCATCGGCTCCGCCTTTGCCGTCGAAGGTGACGCGAACCAGGCTCGTCGCGACCAGACCGCCAATCAGCGCCGAGCCGCGCCATTGCGGGAACATGGTGCCGTTGTAGAAGGTCAGTCCCGCCGGCGCGATGACCGGGTTCCAGTAGAGTGGCGGCGCGGCAAATTCCGGACGCGTCGAATGCCGCGGGATTTTCGAGCCGCTGTAATTGTCGCCGTTGGAGACCTCCGGCCAACCGTAGTTCTTGTCAGGCTCGATTAGGTTCAGCTCGTCGCCGCCACGCGGTCCCATTTCGTGCTCCCACAGCTTGCCGTCCGGCGCGAAGGCAAGGCCGTAGGGGTTGCGGTGGCCCATGCTCCAGGTCAGTGCCCGCGCCCCGCCCGCCTTTGCCTGCGGATTGTCGGCCGGTACCGATCCGTCGAGATTGAAGCGCAAGATTTTTCCGAGAGCCTGATCCGGGTCCTGCGCGGTTGCCGGGCGCATGCGGTCGCCCGAACTCAGGAAAAGATGCGTGCCGGCCGGATCGAAGGCGATGATGCCGCCGGGCTGACCGCCCGATCCTTTCGGTTCCTGCCGCCAGATGACCTTGAGATCGTCGAGGCTCGCCTTGGTATCCGAAGCGGTCAGCGTCGCGCGGGCCAGCGCCAGACCGCTGCCGCCCTGCCCCGGCTCGACATAAGTGACATAGACCTGCCGGTTGGAGGTGAAGCCGGGAGCCACGGCAATGTCCAGAAGCCCGTTCTGGCCGGATGCTGCAACCTTTGGAACGTTATCAACCTGCGTCTTGCGGCCGTTCTGGGTGACTAGAAAGATGCGGCCCGGCTTTTCCGTCACCAGCAAGCTTCCATCGGGCAGGAAGGCGATCGCCCAGGGCGTATCGAAGCTCGCCACCTCGCGCGCCGTGAACGGCTTGGAGGTCTTGGCCTCGCGGTCGCCGGCATTGATGCTTTGGGCCGATGCTGCGCCGGCAAGCAAGCAGGCGCAGGCGAGTGCGGAAAGGCTGAGGCGAAACGGCATGATCTACTCCCGAGGACTTCCTGATCGGGAATAGATCGAACACCATCAGCGCGAGTGCAATCCACGCGGTGAACACGTTCGATTGAACGCTGCACGCTTCATCTCAAAGCTCGTAGAAATCCGCGATGATCTTCCACGCCTGCTCAGCCGTCTCGACGAAGCTGATCAGGTTGAGGTCTTCGGGCGCGATCGTGCCGAATTCCGCCAAGGCCTCGAAATTGATCAGCCCGCGCCAGAATTTTTCCGCAAACAGGATCAGCGGAATGCGCTCCATGCGCTTCGTCTGGATCAGCGTCAGCGCTTCGAACATCTCGTCCAGCGTGCCGAAGCCGCCCGGGAAGACGGCGACCGCTTTGGCGCGCATCATGAAATGCATCTTGCGGATCGCGAAATAGTGGAAGTTGAACGACAGTTCCGGGGTGACGAACCGGTTCGGCGCCTGCTCATGCGGCAACATGATGTTGAGGCCGATGCTTGGCGCGCCGGCTTCCGCAGCACCGCGGTTTCCTGCCTCCATGACGCCCGGGCCGCCGCCGGTGACGACAACATATTCCTGATGGTTGAAACCTGCGGAATGTTTGCCGCAGAGCGCTGCGAACTTCTGTGCTTCCTCGTAATAGACGGAAGCCGCTTCGAGGTTCTTCTTCTGCGTTTCGTTGCGGGCCGCCCAGGCGTTCTGGCCCGGAGCGGGAATCCGCGCGCCGCCGAACAGCACGACGGTCGACTTGATGCCGGCCTCGGCCAGCATCATCTCCGCCTTCATCAGTTCCAGCTGCAGGCGGATCGGGCGGGTTTCCTCGCGGCAGAGAAAATCCTCGTCGGCATAGGCAAGGCGATAGGAGGCCGACAGCGTCTGCGGGGTCTTCGGCTGGCCTTCGGCCGCCTGTTTGTCCGCCTTGTTGTCCTTCAGCGGATCCCAGACCCCATCCTTGCGCCGCGGTCCGTCCTTTTTCGCTTTTGCCATCGCACTATCCTTTGAGGCGCCAACATTGGGTTGACGCCAATTCACATTGACGCTTGAGTGGCGGTCGCCTAGAGCAATGATACCCAGAGCGACCTTCCTCACCTGCACGATATAGAGCGACGTTTAAGGATTCCCCATGAGCAACCCTGACTTCTCTTCCCTCGAAAAGACTATCGAGACCGCCTTCGACAATCGTGACAGCGTCACGATCTCCACCAAGGGCGAGATCCGCGATGCGGTGGAAGAGTCGCTGAAACTGCTCGACGGCGGCAAGGCCCGCGTCGCGACCCGCGGCGCAGACGGCGCCTGGACCGTGCATCAGTGGCTGAAGAAGGCGGTGCTGCTCTCCTTCCGTCTCAACGACATGGAAGTGGTCAAGAACGGCCCGGGCGAATCCACCTGGTGGGACAAGGTGCCGTCGAAGTTCGAAGGCTGGGGCGAAAACACGTTCCGCGCCGCCGGCTTCCGCGCGGTGCCGAACTGCGTCGTGCGCCGCTCGGCCCATATCGGCAAGAACGTCATCCTGATGCCGTCCTTCGTCAATCTCGGCGCCTATGTCGATGAAGGCACGATGGTCGACACCTGGGCCACCGTCGGTTCCTGCGCCCAGATCGGCAAGAACGTGCATCTCTCCGGCGGCGTCGGCATCGGCGGCGTGCTGGAGCCGATGCAGGCCGGCCCGACCATTATCGAAGACAATTGCTTCATCGGCGCCCGTTCGGAAGTCGTCGAAGGCTGCATCGTGCGCGAAGGCTCGGTGCTCGGCATGGGCGTCTTCATCGGCAAGTCGACGAAGATCGTCAATCGCGCCACCGGCGAGATCAGCTATGGCGAAGTTCCTCCCTATTCCGTCGTCGTGGCCGGCTCCATGCCGGGCAAGCCGTTCCCGAACGGCGAGCAGGGCCCGAGCCTCTATTGCGCCGTGATCGTCAAGACGGTCGATGAAAAGACCCGCTCGAAGACGGGCATCAACGAACTGCTCCGCGACTGATAGACAAGACCGATATCCGATAATGTCCTCATCCAATCCCGTCGCCAATCTTCAGGCCCTCATCCGCTGCCCTTCGGTCACCCCGGCCGAAGGCGGCGTGCTTTCCGCTCTGGAAGCGATGCTCGCTCCCCTCGGCTTCAAGGTCGAGCGGATGGTGGCGACGGAACCGGGCATGCCGGATATCGAAAACCTCTATGCCCGGCTGGGCACGGACGGTCCGCATCTGATGTTTGCGGGCCATACGGATGTTGTGCCGCCGGGTGACGAGACCTCCTGGAGCCAGCCCCCCTTCGCGGCAGAGATCGTCGGCGACATGCTTTACGGGCGTGGCGCCGTCGACATGAAAGGCGGCATCGCCTGCTTCGTGGCAGCGGTCGCCCGCCATATCGAGATGCATGGCGCGCCAAAAGGTTCGATCTCCTTCCTGATCACCGGCGACGAGGAAGGTCCGGCCGTCAACGGCACGGACAAGCTGCTGAAATGGGCCGCCGAAAAGGGCGAGCGCTGGGATGCCTGCGTGGTGGGCGAGCCGACCAATCCGGACGTGCTCGGCGACATGATCAAGATCGGCCGCCGCGGCTCGGTTTCCGGCAAAGTCACCGTACACGGGGTGCAGGGCCATGCGGCCTATCCGCATCTGGCCGACAGCCCGGTGCGCGGGCTTCTGCCGCTGGCAAGCGCGCTGATGGACCCGCCTTTCGATGGTGGCACGCCGGAGTTTCCGGCCTCCAATCTGGAAGTAACGTCCATCGATGTCGGCAACCCGGCCACCAATGTCATTCCGGCCAAGGCGACGTTCTCGTTCAACATCCGCTTCAACGACACCTGGACCGCGGACACGGTGAAGGCTGAAATCCTGCGCCGGCTGAATGCAGCGGCAACCGACAATCCGCTTCGCCCGGACCGCGAGCCGACCCGCTACGAGATCGTCTGGGCCGAACGGCCGAGCCACGTGTTCCTGACCCGTAACAACGCGCTGATCGCTTCGCTTTCCGGCGCGGTCGAGGCGGTGACGGGCAAGAACCCGCAGCTTTCGACCACCGGCGGCACCTCGGATGCGCGCTTCATCAAGGATTATTGCCCGGTGGTGGAATTCGGCCTCGTCGGCCAGACCATGCATATGATCGACGAGCGCGTCGCTCTTGCGGATCTGGAAACCCTCACCCAAATCTACGGGACTTTCATCTCCCGCTGGTTCGACAATGCCATCCATTCATGAAGTCAGGCTTTACCTGAGTGGCCTCTGGCTGCTCATCAAGGGCGACGCACAGGGTTTTCGCCTGCTCGACGTTTCCGATCGCGGCATGACCCGCTCGTTCTGGGCTTTCGCCTGGTGCCTGCCGGCGGCGATCGCCTCCTGGCTCTGGCTGCACCAATTGATGCTGGATGGTTTGCCGCAGGGCACGCGGCTTGGGCCGCTGTTCTTCGTGCGCACCGCGATGCTGGAGGTCATGAACTGGCTGGTGCCACTCATCCTTGCTGGGGTGCTCTGCCTCCTGACCGGTATCCAGCGCAAGTTTCCGGTGATCGTCGTCACCATGAACTGGCTGTCTGTGCCGTTCTCCTGGGCCTATGGGCTGATGTGCGTGATGATGCTGCTGGCGCCGCGCATGCTGCCGGTGGTCGGGCTTTTTCAGCTTGTGCTGCTTTTCGCGCTAGTCGTGTCGTTTTCCCGGATCATCCGCATGATCCACGGCAAGCAGCCGCTGATGATCACCGCTTTCGTGCTGGTGCTGATGGTGCCGAACATGATCCTGACCGAAGCGCTGCAACGCTTCCTGGGCATCTATCCGTTCTGAGCCGGCTAACCACCTTTCGATAAATGGCGATCATGGATCGATGGCGATCACAGATCGCCTGGATAATCGACCTTCATGAAATAAAGCCCCTCCGGCGGTGCCACGGGCCCGCAGGCGGCACGGTCTCGCGCGTCTAGTGCAGCCCGCACATCATCCGGCGTCATCTTGCCTTGGCCCGCTAGCTTCAGCGTGCCGGCAAAAGAGCGGATCTGGTTGTGCAGGAAGCTCTGGGCGCTGGCGCGGATTTCAATCAGTTCACCGGTGCGCGTCACATCCAGACGGTCGAGCGTGCGGACAGGGCTCGTCGCCTGACAGTGAATGGAGCGGAAAGTCGTGAAATCGTGACGCCCCACCAAGGTCTGCGCCGCCGCATGCATGACCTCATGGTCGAGATCGCGCGACACCCACCAAGCGCGCTTCGCCTCGAGCGCCAATGGCGACGGCCGGTTGAGGATGCGGTAAAGATAGTGCCGGCGCTGCGCGGAAAACCGCGCATCGAAAGCGTCGTCGACCGATTGCACATCGATGATCGACACCTTCTCACCCGCAGTCATCAGGTAGGCATTGACTGCATTGCGCAGTTTGTCGGGCTGCCAGTCGCGGGTAAGATCGACATGCGTGACCTGGCCGACGGCATGAACGCCGGAATCGGTGCGGCCGGCGCCACGGATCACCACGGTTTCGCCGGTCAGCGACAGGACAGCGTTCTGCAAAGCCGATTGTACGGAATGGCCATTTTTCTGTCGCTGCCAACCGACATAGGGTGTGCCGTCATATTCGACGGTCATGCGAAAACGCGGCATCAGAACCTCGTTCCGGCGGGCAAGGCCGTGCCACGTAGGAAGTCCGTAACAGGCAGAGGCTTGCCGCCGGCCTTCTGAAGCCTCGTTAGCCGCACAGCACTTTCGCCGCAGGCAACCGTCAATGCGTCATCCAAAACCGTACCGACTTCGCCCTGCCCTTCGCCAAGTTCTGACGAGAGCACCTTGATCCGCTCCGGCTTGCCGTTGATCTCAGCCTCGAACCAGGCACCCGGAAACGGCGACAGGCCACGGATGTGATTATGCACTTCGCGCGCCGGCTTCGAAAAGTCGATGCGCGTTTCGCCCTTGTCGATCTTGGCGGCATAAAGCACGCCTTCGGCCGGCTGCGGCGTCAACGGCAGGTCGTCCGCCTCGAGTTTTTCCATGGCCTCGACCATGGCACGGGCTCCGGTTAACATCAGCTTGTCATGCAGCTCGCCGGCCGTCATGTTTTGGCCGATCTCGACCTCCTTCGTCAGCGCGACCGGCCCGGTATCGAGACCTTTTTCCATCTGCATGACCATCATGCCGGTCTTGGCGTCGCCGGCCATGATCGCCCGCTGGATGGGAGCAGCACCGCGCCAGCGCGGCAGCAGCGACGCATGGCCGTTATAGCAGCCGAGCCGTGTGCCGCTCAGGATCGCTTCCGGCAGCAGCAGGCCATAGGCGACGACGACCGCGACATCCGCCTCGAAGTCGCGAAAGGTCTCGCGGTCTTCCTCTGCCTTGAAGTTCAGCGGCGTCAGAACCGGAATGCCGAGCAGTTCGGCGGCCTGATGCACCGGCGACTTGACGAGGTCCAACCCGCGCCGACCACCCGGCCGCGGCGGCTGGGTGTAGACTGCAACTATTTCGTGGCCGGCCTGTTTCAGGTTCTGCAGGGTTGGCACGGAAAATTCCGGCGTGCCCATGAAGATGATGCGTAGTGACATTGAATTGTCGCCTGTTTGTTCAGGCGCCTTCAAACGGGTTTACCAACCGAAGATCAAGCCCCTTGAAGTCTTTTACATTGCGCGTGGCAAGTGTCGCGCCATGGGAAAGGCAGATCGCGGCGATCACGGCGTCTTTTGCCTCCATAGGACGCCCCATGTGTTTGCGCCTCGCACGAAGTACGCCATAGTAACTGGCCGACTGCAGCGAGAAGCCTAGTATCCGCCCCAGAAATCGCTCTTGAACCGTATTGAGCGCTTTCAACAACTCCTCTTGTCGTCGTCCTTGGGGCAGTAGTTCCAGCCCATAACGCATCTCCGCAATGACGACCGTCGTTAAGAACAACGTCTCCCGTTCATATTGAGAGAGCCACAATAGTAGATGCTCGCTGTGCTTCCGTCCCTGAAGCTCCGAGACGACATTGGTGTCAAGGATGATCATTCGTCGAACCGTGGCGGTTCACGCTCGGGTTCATGGCGTAAAGCGTCGATCGCCGCGATCTCTTCCTCAGTCAAGCGCTCTTCGCCCAATGCAGAGCGCAGCCAATCACCGGCGGAACCAGAACGTTCCGTCATGAGATTTTGGCGGATGAGATAAATCGCCTCTTCTGATAAGCTACGCCCACTCCGCCTAGCACTATCTTGAAGCTGCTGCTTCAGGCCATCATCCAAATTCCGGATCAACAAATCGCCCATAGGCACCTCCTATGATATCGGCGATATCATAGGCATGATCCGAGTAATTTTCAACGAAACTCAGATCGCCTTCGACTTGGCAGCCTTGGTGAATTTCTTGATCACCATCTCGCGCTTCAGCCGGGAGATATAGTCGATGAACAGCACGCCGTTCAGGTGGTCGATCTCGTGCTGCAGGCAGGTGGCGAGCAGGCCGTCGGCTTCGACCAGATGTTCCTTGCCGTCGCGGCCGATATGCTTGACCGTGACGATCGCCGGGCGTTCCACTTCGGCATAATATTCCGGAATGGAGAGGCAGCCCTCTTCATAAACCGAGCGCTCGTCGGATGACTTGACGATCTCGGGATTGATGAACACCTGCGGGTTCTTTTCATCGCCTTCGCGCGCAACGTCGACGACGAGGATGCGGCGCGCCACGCCAATTTGAATGCCGGCAAGACCGATGCCGGGAGCATCGTACATGGTCTCCAGCATGTCGTCGGCCAGTTTCAGAACGTCGGCATCGACCTGCTCGATCGGCTTGGAAACCTGACGTAGGAGCGGGTCGGGAAGGATAATCAGCGGCTTGATGGTCATGGCCTCCCATAACCCATCTTTTTTTCCGATGGAATAGAAATTGCTCAACCTCAACACGAAATGTTCACGTTTTGATCTTTTCATGAGCGGGATTTCTGTTAAGTTTGATCAATGAATGAACTTCTCAACCGCGTTTCATCTTTTCTTGCCACCCAACAAGCGATGGCGCTGATCGCTGGTGCCGGCGTTATCCTGCTCGTTGTTCTGTTGATATTCCTGAGGGCTGGCGGCCGCCGGCAACGGGAATCCGTCCAACAGGCGGCCGATGCGGAAGCGCGGCTGTCCGAATTGATCCGCCTGCAGAGCGAGATGCAGGGGCGACTGTCGACCATGGCGGAAACGCTGTCGACGCGGCAATCGGAGCTCAATCATACCGTCAGCCAGCGGCTCGACGGCATGTCGCACCGGATCGGCGCGTCCATTACCGAACAGACCAAATCGACGCACGAGAACCTGAGAAGGCTGCAGGAGCGGCTGGCGGTGATCGATGCTGCGCAGAACAATATCCAGACGCTCGCCAAGGATGTCGTTGGCCTCCAGGCCATTTTGTCCAACAAGCAGACGCGCGGCGCCTTCGGCCAGGGGCGCATGGAGGCGATCATCGCCGATGGCCTGCCGATGGGCGCATACGGTTTCCAGACGACGCTTTCGAACGGCTTGCGGCCGGATTGCACCGTGAGAATGCCGAACGGCGCGCCGCAGCTTGTCATCGACGCCAAGTTCCCGCTGGAGGCGTGGAACGCCTTTCGCGAGACGGCGGCGCCCGAGGCGCGGCGCGCGGCAGGGCAGGCCTTCAAGCGCGATCTGGAAGTGCATATCCGCGATGTTTCGGAGAAATACCTGATCCCGGGCGAAACGCAGGACATGGCCTTTCTGTTCGTGCCGTCGGAATCGATCTTTGCCGAAATCCACGAGCATTTCGAAGCCGTGGTGCAGAAGGCGCAGCGGTCCCGTGTCGTCATCGTCTCGCCTTCGCTGCTGATGCTGTCCATTCAAGTCATCCAGGCGGTCCTGAAGGATCAACGGATGCGCGAGCAGGCCCACCTCATCCAGGGCGAAGTGGCGCTGCTGATGGACGATCTCGGCCGGCTGGACGAGCGGACCCGCAAGCTGCAGGCGCATTTCCTCGCCGCGCAGAAGGATGTCGAGTTGATCGTCACCTCCACTGAAAAGCTCGGCCGGCGCGGCGCTAAAATCGGCGCGCTGGAGCTGGAAGCTCCAGTCGAAGCAGGTCAGCCGCGCGAACAGGCACAGCCACAAGCGCAAGCCCAGCCGGCGGCCCGCAGCGTCGAAAGCCGGACGGGTCTTCTCAAGCTTCGGGTGGTTGACGAGGAGTGACGCTCTCGGGCAGTGTCGCGCGACTTTGAAAGCTCAAAAAAGCAGGCCCGCCCATGATCACCGTTCTTGGCTCCATCAACATGGATCTCATCGCCACAACCGAGCGCCTGCCGCAGCCGGGCGAGACGGTCGCCGGGTCCGGCTTTTCGACCGCCGCCGGCGGCAAGGGTGCCAATCAGGCGCTGGCTGCACGGCGTGCCGGAAGTGCTGTGCGGATGGCAGGAGCCGTTGGGGAAGATGGTTTCGCCAAGCCGGCCCTTGCATTGCTCGATGAGGCATCCGTCGATCTGTCCGCCATCGCACATACCGGTGAGCCCACCGGCACGGCGCTGATCCTGGTCGGCGGCACCGGCGAGAACATGATCGCCGTCGTGCCGGGTGCCAATGGCACGGTGAACGTCGCGCAGGCAAAAGCTGCCATCGATGCGATGCAGGTAAGCGATATTCTGATGCTGCAGCTCGAAATCCCTGTCGAAACGGTGGAGGCCGCGTTGACCGCGGCAAAGGCGAAGAAGATCACGACGATGATCAACACCGCTCCTCTGACCGCCGATGCAGCCCGCCTGGCGCGGATGGCAACCATCGTCGTTGCCAATGAAACGGAATTCGAGCTGTTCGCCGGCCGCAAGATCGCAGACGCGGAAGTGCGCCGTCAGGTGCTGGAAAAGCTGCATGGGGAAACCGGCCAGACGCTGGTCGTGACGCTCGGAGCAGACGGTGTCGTGGCAATCCGCGATGGCCTTTTTTATTCTGCACAAGGTCTGAAAATCGAGCCGGTCGACACCGTCGGCGCCGGCGACACGTTCTGCGGCTATCTTGCGGCGAGCCTCGAACAGGGCCTGGACTTCGAAAGGGCACTTCGCCGCGCGGCAGTCGCGGGCTCGCTCGCCTGTCTCACCCCTGGCGCCCAGCCTTCCATACCACTCGCCGAAGCAGTCGATATGCGACTTTGACCGTTGCATTGCCGACAAAGTGTAAGATTTTCGCCGCAATGCGATAGAAGGCAGGCTTAATTTTAGTCAAATTTAAGGATGTCTTCTTAGCGTCTGGATCGACATCTCCGCGGGGATGGGATTCGGGCTAAGAGACCCGCCTCGCGAACGGCTCCATGAAGGGGCATCACCCTCCGTTCGTATTGCGAGGCACCATGTTTTCGCTGAAGATCAAATCGCTCTCCACGAAGCTCATTCTGGTGACGAGCCTGGCCATTGCCGCCGTTCTCGTCGTCTCCAACCTTGTCCTGATTTCCCAGACCCGCAACCGCGTCTCGTCGCTCACCATGGGCCAGGCGGAAGCTGAAGCCCGCTCGATCGCCAACCAGGTTGCGGTCGATATGGGCCAGATCGCCGGCGCCGCGCGCTCGATCGGCGGTGTCATCGGCCGCGGCCATGCCGGCGGCTATCTCGACCGCAAGGCGGTCGTTGATGCGCTGAAGGCCAATCTGGAGCAGAACGCTTTCGCTTACGGCGGCTGGTTCGCCGAGGCCCCCGGCCAGTTCGACGGCAAGAATACCGAGTTCGTCGACAAGAAGGACATGGGTGGCAACAAGAAGGGCGAACTTGCGCCCTATTGGACGAAGAGCAAGACCGGCGAGATCGCCTACAGCGTCTTCGACATTGATACCGCCGCCGAATGGTATGCGCTTGCCGCCAACTCCAGGAAGGGTGCGCTGACCCAGCCTTATGTGGAAAGCACCACAGGTGATGCCACTGCCATGAGCTCGGTGGCCTATCCGGTCATGTCCGGCTCGAAATTTATCGGCGTTGCCGGTCTCGATGTATCACTCGCGACGCTTTCCAAGAAGCTGCAGGCCATGAAGCCGTTTGGCTCCGGCCGCGTGCTGCTCGTTTCCCAGGGCGGTGCATGGATCGTGCCGGTCACTCCGGACAAGCTGATGAAGCCGGTGGAGGGCGAAAAGGCGAGCGAGCTGCTCACCGCGCTGAAGTCCGGCCAGCTCGCCCGGCTCGACAATATGAAGGCCGACGCAGCCGAACCGTATGAGCGGGTCGTCTATCCGTTCAGCGTGCCGGACGTCAACGCCACCTGGGCGATCGTTCTCGACGTTCCGCAGAGCGTCATCGCCGCACCGGTTCAGGACCAGACGCTGATGATGATCCTCGGCGGCCTCGTCATCATGGCCGCCTGCATCGCAACGCTTTATTTCGGCAGCTCCGCCTTCGTGCGCCGGCCGCTGGGTGCGCTGCTGAACAGCGTCGAACTGCTGGGCCAGGGCCGTTTCGGAGAGAAGGTCGAGGGTCAGGGGCGCACCGACGAAATCGGCTCGCTGGCGAAATCGCTGGAAGGCTTTCGCCATACGCTGGCCGACGGACGCCGGATCGAGGCGGAAGCGGATGCGCAACGCCACGCGGCGGAAGACCAGCGCCATCGCTCCGAAAACGAGCGGGAAGCCAATGTCCAGGAACAGCAACGCGTCGTCGGCTCGCTGGCCAAGGGCCTGTCGGAACTGTCGCACGGCAATCTCGGCTACCGTATCCAGGACGAGTTCCCAGGCGACTATGCCAAGCTGAAGGTCGACTTCAACAAGGCGCTGGAAAGCTTGGAAGACACGATCGCGACGGTCAATTCCACCGTTTACAATATCGGCAACGGTACCCGCGAGATCACCTCCAGCGCGCAGGATCTATCGCGCCGCACCGAGCAGCAGGCTGCCAGCCTAGAAGAGACCGCCGCAGCCCTCAACGAGCTGACGGCGCAGGTCAATTCCAGCGCCGACAATGCGAGCTCGGCCGCCAGCACGGTCAACCTCGCCTGTGACGACGCGGAAAAGTCCGGCGAAGTGGTGCAGAAGGCCGTCGCCTCGATGGAGGGCATCGCCCAGTCTTCGCAGGAAATCTCCCGTATCATCGGCGTGATCGACGAGATCGCCTTCCAGACCAACCTCCTCGCCTTGAACGCAGGTGTGGAAGCGGCACGCGCCGGTGAAGCCGGCAAGGGCTTTGCCGTCGTGGCGCAGGAAGTTCGCGAACTTGCCCAGCGCTCCGCCAATGCAGCAAAGGAGATCAAGGCGCTCATCAATGCCTCGACCAACCAGGTCAAGGACGGCGTGGAACTGGTCGGCAAGGCCGGCGACACGCTGCAGAAGATCGCCGTGCAGGTCATGCAGATCAACGGCCTGATCCGCCAAATCTCCGCCTCCGCCAGCGAACAGGCCGTCGGCCTTAAGGAAGTCAACTCGGCCATCAACCAGATGGATCAGGTGACGCAGCAGAACGCCGCGATGGTCGAGGAGACCACGGCGGCCAGCACGGTGCTGAGCACGGAAGCGGAAACGCTGAAGTCGCTCGTCGCGCGCTTCCAGGTCTCGTCGCATGCAAGCAGCTCCAGTCACAGCGCACCCCAGGCCTTGCGCCAGATGGCACAGACCATGCGGGCTCCGCAGGCCAGCCAGCCGGCGCCGCGCGCGGCCAAGCCGGCACCGCGTGTCAGCTACGCTACGCAGGGTTCGGCGGCAGTCGCTTCCGATGATTGGCAGGAATTCTGATCGATCCACCGCCCAAGAAAAGCCGCCGGAAACGGCGGCCTTTTTGTTTCCACATGTCGTCGCTCAGAGCCGAGCGACGCTCTCCGCCAAAAGATCGAAGAAGCCGTCGGCATCGACATCCCTCATGACCTTCACATTGCGCGGCCGCTCGGTGACGTGCCACCAGTCGACCACCGTCATGCCGACAGTTAGCTCCGATTCCGTCTCGATTTCGACGTTGCAATCACGCCCCGAGAAGAGTTCCGGCTTAAGCAGGTATGCGATCACCGACGGATCGTGCAGCGGGCCGCCGTCCGAACCGTATTTTTCGATATCGAAGCGCTCGAAGAATGCCAGCCAATCGACCAGCACCTGCGCCGGACGGGCGCCGAGCGCGGCGATTTTCGCGACACGCGCCTTGGTGGTCAGCAGCTGGTGGGTGACGTCGAGCGGCATCATGACGATCGGCATGCCGGAAGCGAAGACGATCTTCGCGGCCTCAGGATCGACATAGATATTAAACTCCGCAGCCGGCGTGATGTTGCCACCTTCGAAGAAGCCGCCGCCCATCATCACCAGTTCCCTGGCGCGGCCGGCGATATCCGGCGCCTTGGTCAGCGCCAGCGCGATATTGGTCAGCGGACCGAGCGTGCAGAGCGTCACCGTGCCGGCCGGTTCGCTGCGTAGCGTGTCGATGATGAAATCCACCGCATGCTTGGCCTGCGCCGCCATGACCGGCTCCGGCAATTCGACGCCATCCAGGCCTGTGCGGCCGTGCACATGCTCGGCAGTGACCTGCGGCCGGTTGAGTGGCTTCAGCGCACCTTCATAGACCGCAGCGTCGGGCCGGCCGCAGAGTTCGCAGACGATGCGCAGGTTGCGGCTGGTAAACGACAGCGGCACGTTGCCAGCCACCGCGCAAAGCCCCAGTATCTCAAGCTTTTCGGGGTGGGCGAATGCCATCATGATCGCGGCGGCATCGTCCTGCCCCGGATCGGTGTCTATGATGATCTTTCTGCGGTCCATGATCTGGCGCCCCCTTGCTTTTCTCGGGTTGTTACCGCTCAAAGTGGGAGTGTCAAGTACGGCCGCATCTACATAGACGGATCGTGACCAGGCCTGCTCAGACAATCCTTGCGGTTGCTGGCGCAACTCACCATATAGCGTGTCGAGCCGGCGGGCCGAATTTCGGGCGGCGGCATGGTCGCTTGTTGCAAGGACTGGACGATGACCCGGATTACGCCGTTCGCAAGCCCCCTGCTTCTGGGCTTCGACGCCATGGAAAAGACCCTCGAGCGCCTGGCCAAGGCGAATGATGGCTACCCGCCCTACAATATCGAGCGCGTGCGCGCCGACGCTTCCGGCGCACCGGAAAGATTGCGCATCACGCTCGCCGTCGCCGGCTTCTCGGAAGCCGAACTGGACGTGACGACCGAGGAAAATCAGCTCGTCATCCGCGGCCGTCAGGTGGAACAGGGCGAGCGGGACTATCTCTACCGCGGTATCGCGGCCCGTCAGTTCCAGCGCGTTTTCGTTCTGGCGGACGGAATGCAGGTTTCCGGCGCCACACTAAAGAACGGCCTTCTTTCTGTCGACCTGATCCGCCCGGAACCGGAGCGTATGGTGCGAAAAATTAACATTTCCGTCTCAGAGTAGGTCAACGGCGTTAATGCCGTTGCACCTCAATGCTGGAGGCTGGAATGCTCCTGAAAGAAGCGAATACGCGTTTGACGCAATCCGAACTTGCGCATCTGGGTACTGGCGAAGTCGGATATATTCGCAAAATGCGGTCGGAAGAAGTAACTCGTTGCTTCCCCGAAGCTCCCGATATCGACCCGACCCTGGACCTTTGGGCCCTGTTCGGTGCCGATGGTACCCCGATCCTCCTCACCGACAATCGCTCCAGCACCTTTTTCAAGGCTGCTGAAGACGACCTGAAGACCGTCAGCCTGCACTGACTGTCCAAGCACTTCCTGCGGCCGCGCGACGCGGCCTGCGCTCGGATTTGCGTATGTGGAGATATGAACGATCACGCTTCCCCAAGAGAAGCGGGACCGATCTAACCTCTGACGAACGTCAGATAGGCCGAGGACCGGCCTTCGCGGCGGGCCTTGTTTTCGTATCGCGTACCTGGCCAGCCGGCGAACGGCGTCAGCCAGTCGGATGACTGCTCCGCAGTCCATTCGAAGCCGCCATGCCTGCTGCAATGGATCAGCGTCCAGTTGACATAGGTATCTATGTCAGACGCAAAGCAGAATAGACCGCCCGGCTTCAGCACACGGTGAAAGCGGTCCAGATTGACCTGCGACACGAACCTTCTCTTCCAATGCTTCCGCTTCGGCCATGGGTCCGGATAAAGCAGATCGATGCGGTCCAGCGATGCTTCCGGCATCCAGTCGAGAACCTGCGTCGCGTCGTCGTCATAGACCCGGATATTTTTCAGGGCCAATTCCTCGACGCGCGAAAGCAGCTTCGCCATGGAATTGACGAAGGGTTCGACACCGATGAAACCGGTCTCGGGGTTTTCCTGCGCGCGGTGAATGAGGTGCTCGCCGCCGCCGAAGCCAATCTCCAACCGGCGATAATTGATCGCAACCGGAAACAGCGCCGCCAGATCCTTCGGCGCCTCGGCGGCCAGATCCAGCTTAAGAGCCGGCAACAACGTCGCCATGCCTTCCGCCTGGCGTTCGCGAAGCGGCTTGCCCTTGCGCCGTCCGAAGAAGGCTTCCGTCGCGCGGCTGGGATGATCGGTCATGTCGTTCTCGTCTCAATATAAAAGCGGATGCCTTGGAAGGCACCCGCTTTACAGTTTTCAGAAGCTGTAAGTAAAGCCTGATCAGGCAGCCTTTGCTACATCGCCCTTCAAAGCATCCTTGAGCGGCTTCACGAGGTCGGTCTTCTCCCAGGAGAAGGAACCGTCGCGGCCGGCCTTACGGCCGAAATGGCCGTAAGCGGAGGTCTTGGCATAGATCGGCTTGTTGAGGTCGAGGTGACGGCGGATGCCGGTCGGCGACAGGTCCATGACCTGACGGATCGCGGCTTCGATCTGGTCTTCCGTCACGCTCTTGCCGGTGCCGTGCAGGTCGACATAGATCGACAGCGGCTGAGCGATACCGATCGCGTAGGAAATCTGGATCGTGCAACGCTCTGCAAGAGCGGCGGCAACGACGTTCTTGGCCAGATAACGGGCAGCGTAGGCAGCCGAACGGTCGACCTTGGTCGTATCCTTGCCGGAGAATGCACCGCCGCCATGCGGAGCAGCGCCGCCGTAGGTGTCGACGATGATCTTGCGGCCGGTCAGGCCGGCGTCACCATCCGGGCCGCCGATGACGAATTTGCCGGTCGGGTTGATGTACCACTTGCAATCCGCATCAATCGGCAGGTCGCCGAGCGCCTCGCGGATATAAGGTTCGACGACCTGACGAACCTTCTTGGAATCCCAGCTCTCGTCGAGGTGCTGGGTGGAAAGAACGATTGAGTCGACGCCGGCCGGCTTGCCGTTTTCGTAGCGGACGGTCACCTGGCTCTTGGCATCGGGGCCGAGCTTGCCGGCATCGCCTTCGCCCTTTTTACGGGCGGTGGCGAGGAGCTGGAGGATCTTGTGGGAGTAATAGATCGGCGCCGGCATGAGGTCCGGAGTTTCCTTGCACGCGTAACCGAACATGATGCCCTGGTCGCCTGCACCTTCGTCGCCCTGCTTGTCGGCGGCGCTATCGACGCCCTGGGCGATATCGGCTGATTGCGAATGCAGGAGAACGTCGATCTTGGCGGTCTTCCAGTGGAAACCGTCCTGCTCGTAGCCGATTTCGCGGATCGCCTTGCGGGCAGCAGACTTGAACTTGGAAGGATTGATGACGTCCTTGCCGTCCTTATCCTTCTTCATCAGACTCGGCGGCAGGCGGACTTCGCCAGCGATGACGACGCGGTTGGTGGTGGCAAGCGTCTCGCAGGCGATGCGCACGGTCCACGGGTCTACACCGGTCTTGGCCGCTTCGCGGTACACAAGGTCAACGATTTCATCGGAAATACGATCACAAACCTTGTCCGGATGACCTTCGGCAACGGACTCGCTGGTGAACAGGTAACTTGCGCGCATTACGGGATTCCCCTCAAAGAAACGAACGCTCTCGTGCTAGTGATTTCCAGCGACAAAACAAGCGTACAACGACATAAATATATCTTTATGTGTACAGCTCTGCAATCCGGTAACACCTCGAAACTGGTCAAAAAGCATAAAAAAAGCGGCCCGGAGGCCGCTTTCGCACAAAATCGAGTTTGCCTTATTCGCCTTCAGCGTCAGCAGCGAGAGCCTTGACGAGGTCGACCACGCGACGGCGCACCTTCGGATCGGAGATCTTAACGAAGGCGCGATTGAGCTGCAGGCCTTCGGAAGACGACAGGAAGTCGACGACGTAGTTGGAGCTCGAAGCCTCGGCCATACCCGACTGGCCCGACTGATCGCCCGGGGCGTCTTCAAAAAAGAAGGAGACCGGCACGTTGAGGATCGAGGAGATGTTCTGCAGACGGCTTGCGCCGACGCGGTTGGTGCCCTTCTCGTATTTCTGGATCTGCTGGAAGGTAATGCCCAGGCTTTCACCCAGCTTTTCCTGGCTCATGCCCAGCATGGTGCGACGCAGACGAATCCGGCTGCCGACATGGATGTCGATCGGGTTCGGCTTCTTTTTGTTTTCAATCATAACGGTGTCCTGACGAAGTTCTTGGTTCAATCTCACAACCCGGGTCTGCGTGTGGAGATACACTTCGCGCGATTGGTCAGTTCAGGCGCAACGTTTGAAGCATATGCGAGACGAAAGGCACAACCACTATGCAATTTTAGGGGTTTTTGGTCAATTCGTCCGGAAATTAAAACCAGTGCGCGAGACGATTGCAATCAGCAACATAGATAGCAGGACCAACCAGAAGTGATTTTCCCGGGCACGAGTGCTCCAATATGGAGCAAAACCGCCGCCCAGAGTTGAGTCCATCACACCTTTTTGATTGTAGCCGATACCCTTTATTAGCCTACCGAAGGGGTCGACAACGGCCGAAATGCCGGTATTGGCGGCGCGAATCAGTGGCCGGCCGTTTTCGACTGCGCGAATCCGCGCCTGCTGGAAATGCTGATAGGGACCAGGCGTAGCACCGAACCAGCCATCATTGGTGACGTTCAGGAGGGCTCCCGCTTTCGCCACATCATCGTCGATCTCATCGGGGAAAATCGCCTCGTAGCAGATCAGCGGATAAAGTGTACGACCGCCCGGAAGGGTCAGCATCGCGCGCTGGGGAGCGGCGGTAAAACCGCCTGGCATGGCGATCGCATCCGTCACACCGAGATTGCGCAGCAGGTCTTCGTAGGGCACGTATTCGCCGAACGGCACCAAATGCACCTTGTCGGCGGCCGAAACGATCTGGCCGTTGCTATCGATGACGTAGATCGAATTGTAAAAGCGCGGCGCAAAACCGGCGCCGGCATCTTCCGAGCGCACCACGCCGGTGACCAGAACCTGTCCATCCTGCAGAACATCGGCAATGCGGGTGAGCGCATCCGGGTTCTGGGTCAATATGAAGGGGACGGACGTTTCCGGCCAGACGACGATATCCGGCCGCTTGCCGCCATTCTCCGGCGGAAGAGCAGTCAGCGCCAGATGCTCTTCGAATATCGAGGCACGTTCAGCATCGTCGAGCTTGCGAGACTGGTCGATCAGCGGCTGGACAATACGCACAACTGGCTGGTTTTCGGCCGCCGGCATCTTATCGGCCATTTGCAGGCGATAGGCGCCATAACCGAGATGAGCGCAAAACAGCAATGCCGCGAGCGCCAGACCGGCCGTCATGCCCTTCTTGGTGCCGAGCAGCGCCGGGGCTGAGAACACAAAGACAGCCAAGGCGGAAATGCCGAAAATACCGAAGAAGGCGGAGGATTGCATCATCAGCGGGATCGGCATGGCGCCATAACCGACCGCATTCCAGGGAAAGCCCGTGGCGACGAAGCCGCGCAGCCATTCGGCCAGCCCAAAGGCCGCGCCCAGAGCCGCCAGCCTGCCGAAACCGTCCGACCAGAGGATGCGGGCAAGCGCCGTGGCAAGGCCGTAGAACAGCGCCAGATAGGCGGGAAGGCCGAGCACCGCGAGCGGCAGCGCCCAGGCGAACTCATCCGCGTCGATCAGCAGCGCATTGCCGAGCCACCAGAGGCTGGCGACGAAATAGCCGAAGCCGAAGACCCAGCCGATCCAGAAGGCGGAGCGGAGACGCGCGAACCAGCCGCCATCCGGATTGCCGGTGGCACCGTCCATCAGCCAGACAAGGATCGGGAAAGAGATGAACAGGACCGCGAAGAAGCCGAAAGGCGGCAGGGCGAATGCGCCTATCGCTCCGGCAAAAAGGGCAATGACTGCACGAGGGAAGCCCCAGAGAAGCATGATCCTGCCTGCCAGCCGCTGCATGGATAACCCCTTCTTCCCCGAATCAGCCGGTGCAGTGTTTCAAAAAATGGGTGGCTTGTCGTGAGGGCAAAGATGCACGGTTAGTGAGGGTGTTGGTAAAGTTGGCACAAAGCCCCTCATCCGCCTGCCGGCACCTTCTCCCCGCATGCGGGGAGAAGGACTTCGCGGCAACCCATCCGTCCCTCTCCAATGTCGAGCAGGGCACGTCCCCTCTCCCCGTTTCTACGGGGAGAGGGCTAGGGTGAGGGGCGAATCGGGAAACAGGACTACCGCCCCGCGCGATCGCCTTCCGGCGACGTCGAAGGCGGCGGCAGCAGGATGGTCGGAGTCTGGTCGGTGATCAGAGCTTCGCCCTCACCCTTTGTGCGACGGCGGGTGAGCGCCTTCTTGCGCATGATGCGGACCCGCTTGATGCGGCGCGGATCTGCTTCCAAGATCTGGAATTCGAAGCCCGGCACTGCCTGGACGAGTTCGCCGCGGACCGGAATGCGCCCGAGGGCGGAGAAGATCAGGCCGCCCAGCGTGTCGACATCCTCGAGCCGGTCCTTGATGTCGAAATCCGGGCCGATCGCCTCGGCGATCTCTTCCAGTTCGATACGGGCATCGGCCAGGAACACGTCGTCGCTGGTGCGCGAGAACATGACTTCATCATTGTCGTGCTCGTCCTCGACATCGCCGATGACCATTTCGACGATGTCCTCATGGGTGACGAGGCCGTCCGTGCCGCCGTATTCGTCGATGACGAGGGCAAGCTGCGTGCGCGCCGCCTGCATGCTGGCCATCAGGTCCGAAGCGAGCATCGAGGGCGGCACGAAGAGGATCTTGCGGATGATGCCGGCTTCGGCAACCGTCTGCTCCAGATCGACACGGCCGAGATCGAAGGCCGGGCGCGGCTGGCGGATGACCTTTTCGGTCTTTTCCGCCTTGTCGGCCGCGAGCGGCATCGGCTGTGAGGGTGCCGCCTTGGCGGTGACGTTGCGCGGGTTCGTGCGGCGCTTGTTGCGGGCCTGTTTGGCGATATAGGAATGGAGGTCGCGGATATGCACCATGCCGCGCGGATCATCCAGCGTATCGCTGTAGATCGGCATGCGCGAACGGCCGGTTTCCTCGAAATGGATCATCAACTCACCGATCGTCATGGTCATATCGACCGCTTCGATATCGGCACGTGGCACCATGATATCCTCGACGCGGACTTCGCGAAACCGGAGGATATTGTGCAGCATCGCCCGTTCTTCGGGCGAAAAGGCGCTGCTGACACTGGTGTCGGTCATCAGCGCGTCGGCAAGGTCTTCGCGAAGCTGCTCGCCCTGCGAGGGCCGCAACAGCCTCAAGGCGCGCGACCAGAAAGAATTATGGGATTTGGACTGTTGCTCGGGTCTAGACGGACTACTACCGTCGTCTGACGAGGAAGAGTCCGAACTATCCTTGCCCTCGCGGGCAGCATTGCTCGATAAATCGTTCATAAAATCCACACTACACTATCGGGTCTTGCCCCGCATAGGGGTCAGATAGGCCGAGACCAGCCAAAATACGAGTCTCCAGCGCTTCCATCTCTTCCGCTTCGTCGGTTTCCATATGGTCGTAACCGAACAGATGCAGGAAGCCGTGAACCAGAAGATGCGTCAGATGATCGTCGAAACTCTTGTCAAGATCAACCGCTTCACGCTCGACGGTCTCGCGGGCGATGACGATATCGCCCAGCATCGGGCCGGGCAAACCGCCCGGTTCCAGCGGAAAAGCCGGGAAAGACAAGACGTTGGTCGGTTTGTCCTTGCCGCGCCACTCGGCGTTGATTTCTTTGATCGCTTCGTCGTTGGTGAAGACGAGCGAAAGTTCCGGCGCCATTTCCGGGAAGGGTTGTTCCTCTTCCTTCGCCAGGAATTCTGCCGCGGCACCGAGCACTTTTTCGCTCAAGGCCAATAGGGCCGGCTCATCGGGCCAGCCCTCGTCTTCCACGCTGATCTGTATGTCGAGTTGGGGCATGAGGTTAAAAACGACCGGCGATTACCGGTCGGTTTCCTCGCTTTCCTCATGGACGGCATATTGCGCGTCATAGGCACGGACGATGCGGCCGACCAGCGGATGGCGCACGACATCGGTATCCTTGAAGCGGATCACCGAAATGCCTTCGACGCCCTTAAGGATCTGCAGCGCTTCCACCAGGCCGGATTTGACGCCGCGCGGCAGGTCCACCTGGCTCGGGTCGCCGGTGATGATCATCCGGCCGTTTTCGCCAAGGCGGGTCAGGAACATCTTCATCTGCATCGATGTCGTGTTCTGCGCCTCGTCGAGAATGATCGCTGCATTCGAAAGCGTGCGGCCACGCATGAAGGCGAGTGGCGCGATTTCGATAACGCCGGCGGTGATCGCTCTGTCCACCTTGTCGGCGGGGATCATGTCGTAAAGCGCATCGTAGAGCGGGC
The DNA here is from genome assembly GCF_019430945.1 of Neorhizobium populisoli. Lineage (GTDB taxonomy): Bacteria > Pseudomonadota > Alphaproteobacteria > Rhizobiales > Rhizobiaceae > Neorhizobium > Neorhizobium populisoli. Next base: position 113,457 of record NZ_JAHYCB010000006.1, read on the forward strand.
GCAGATACGGATCGACCTTCTCCTTCATATCGCCAGGCAGGAAGCCGAGGCGCTCGCCGGCTTCGACGGCCGGACGGGAAAGGATGATCTTGTCGACCGCGCCGCGCTCCAGAAGGGCGGCGGCATGAGCGCAGGCGAGATAGGTCTTGCCGGTACCGGCCGGACCAACGCCGAACACGAGTTCGGCGCGATCAAGCGCCCGCATGTAGGCGTCCTGCGTCGGGGTGCGGGCCTGGATCGTCTTCTTGCGGGTGGAAATCTGGTTCATGGAAAGCTTGGCTTTCTTTTCCATGGTCGGCAGCTGCAGCTGGTCGTCCGCCGCCTGCGCCATGCGGATGGCGCCCTCGACATCCGACGCTTCGATAGCGCCGCCCTTCTGAAGCCGTTCGTAGAGAAAATCGAGCGCCCGGCGCGCCTGGTTCGTCGCGACGAGTTCGCCGGAAATGCTGACCGAGTTTCCGCGAGCCGTAGCGTCAATGTGAAGACGCTGCTCCAGCAATTTCAGGTTTTGATCGAATTGACCGAAAAGCTCGCTGGCGAACCTATTGTTCTCGAACGTCAGGACAAAATGATTGGCGTCGGTCGCTGCGGTTTTGGGTTGGCGCGCGGATGAAGAAACCAATTCACGTCCGTTCAAGTAGGCATGCTCCCGATGTTTCAGGCCCCTATTAAACTCTCTGCCGGTTCGGCAAACAAGCTGTTCGGGCCGGTTCCGATGATTCGTACCTGGATAATGTCACCGATTTGCGATGTTTTTGCATCAACATTCACAGATTGCAGCCAGGGCGAACGGCCGATGACCTGTCCTGGCATGCGGCCGGGCTTTTCCAGCAACAGGTCGATGACCTTTCCGACGCAGGATTTGGCGAAGTCGGTCTGCTGTTTCAAGAGCAGTGCCTGAAGTCTTTCCAAGCGCTCGGCCTTCACCTCTTCGGCCACCTGATCGCCGAGATCGGCGCCGGGCGTGCCGGGACGGGTCGAATATTTGAACGAATAGGCCGAAGCGTAGTTCACCTCTTCGACGATACGCAGCGTATCCTCGAAATCCTGATCCGTCTCGCCCGGGAAACCGACGATGAAATCGCCGGACATGGCGATATCGCCCCGCATCGAGCGGATACGCTCGATCAGGCGGATATATTCCGCAGCCGTGTGGCGACGGTTCATCGCCTTCAGGATGCGGTCGGAGCCTGACTGGACCGGCAAATGCAGATAAGGCATCAAGGAGCGTAGGTCGCGATGCGCCTCGATCAGCCTGTCGTCCATGTCGCGCGGATGGCTGGTCGTATAACGCAGCCGGGCAAGTCCCGGAATTTCCGCCAGCCGGTAGAGCAGATCGCCGAGCCCCCATTCGCCGCCATTACGGCCTCTTGGCGGCCCCTCGGCCTGCCAGGCGTTGACGTTCTGGCCCAGCAGCGTGATTTCGCGCACGCCGGCATCGACCAGGCGCTCGGCCTCATCGATGATCTGCTGGACGGGACGGGAGACCTCCGAACCACGCGTGTAAGGCACAACGCAGAAGGTGCAGAACTTGTCGCAGCCTTCCTGCACGGTCAGGAACGAGGTGACGCCACGGGCGCGGACTTTGGCCTTTTCGACCGCCGGCAGGTGGGCGAACTTGTCCTCGACCGCATATTCCGTATCGACCACCCGCTTGCCGGTCCGCGCCTGTTTCAGCGCATCGGGAAGGCGGTGATAGGTCTGCGGGCCGATGACGACATCGACGGCCGGCTCGCGACGGGCGATTTCCTCGCCCTCGGCCTGCGCCACGCAGCCGGCAACGCCGATCATGAATTCGCGGCCTTCGGCAGCCCGCTTCTTTTTCATCTCGCGCAGACGGCCAAGCGCCGAATAGACCTTGTCGGCCGCCTTTTCGCGGATGTGACAGGTGTTGAGCAGGACGAGATCCGCCTCACCCATCTCTTCGGTCGTCTCATACCCCTCGCTCGCCAGCGCATCGCCCATGCGGGTCGAGTCGTAGACGTTCATCTGACAGCCGTAGGTCTTGATGAAGACTTTGCGGGTGTTTGAGCGCTGGATCGGCTCTTCGATGGGGGCGGAAAGGGAGACATGTTCGTTCATGGGCGTTTCCATAACGCAAGAAGGGCTGGAAATGAAGCGTTTCGTGATGGTGGGTGTGAGAGGCAGATACTGAAGGCAGCGAGTGTGGCCCCTCACCCGGCCTCCGGAGACGCTGCGGCAGCTTCCCTTCTCCCCTCGGGGAGAAGGTGCCGGCAGGCGGATGAGGGGGCTACATGGGATGACGTCAACGACGACCCAACTCAGCCGTCACCTCAAACCTCCTCATAATCCCTTCCGCGCAAATGCTTTACCAGCATCTGCCGCATCTGGCCGGTGACGTTCTGGCTCAAGATCTTGCGATTGTCGCCAGCGCGGAATTCCACCGTCTGACCGAAGGACACGATCACATCCAGCGCCCCTTCTTTCAGCACTCCGAGAAGATGCGGGCCGAGCGGGATATCTCCCGGCCAGGCGGCAATCGGGCGGTGGTAGTGGCCCATCGACATGCCATGAACCCGCGTATAGGCGATCGCCACCGGCTGGACATGCACGACACCGTCCGGCGTATGCGGCACGGCCGCCGCCGCGGCGCCGAACAGCGAGGATTTGACGTCGAGGATGCGGTTGCCATCAGACGTCGTGCCCTCCGGAAACAGCACCACGATTTCGCCGCCGGTCATGCGTTCGGCAATCTCGTTCACCTGGTCGCCGGTGCGGCGTTTCTGTTCGCGGGCAACGAAAATCGTCTTCTGCAGCTTGGCGAGAATGCCGAAGATCGGCCAGTTCGCCACTTCCGCCTTGGCGATATAGGCGACATCGGCAACCGCGCCGAGGACCATGATGTCCTTCCAGGAGACGTGGTTGGAAGCGAGCATCAACGGGCGGCGACGGTCGAGCTTGCCGTGAACATGGACGCGAATGCCCATCAGCCAACAGGCGGTGCGATGCCAGTAACGCGGAATATGGCGGCGGATTTTCAGGTCGAAGGCGAGGCCGACGAGCTGGAACGGCAAGAGGATCAGCGTAACTGCGACAAGGGTGAAAACGATAAAGCCGATCCGCAGCCAGGTGATCACTTATCAACCTTGCCGGTCTGAACTGCCTTACCAATCGCATCGCTTGGGGGCACATCGCTTTCGGGAGCGGGATCGTCCTTGTCGAGCGGAATGCCGTAAAGCTCCAGTCGATGTCCGACGAGGCGGAAGCCGTGCTCGCGGGCGATCCGCTCCTGCAGCGCCTCGATTTCCGCCGAGCGGAATTCGATGACGGTGCCGCTCGAGACGTCGATCATGTGATCATGGTGCTCTTCCGGCACCGTCTCGTAGCGCGAGCGGCCATCGCGGAAATCATGTTTTTCGATGATCCCCTCGTCCTCGAACAGTTTCACCGTGCGGTAGACGGTGGAAATCGAGATGCGCGGATCCACTTTGGAAGAGCGGCGGTAAAGCTCCTCGACATCCGGATGATCATCGGAATCCTGCAGAATGCGGGCAATCACGCGACGCTGATCGGTCATGCGCATGCCTTTTTCGGCACACAGCTCCTCCAGCGTTTTGGAAAGGTCTGTCATGTCGCTTTGGCCTTCGAAACATTACCGTAGAAATTCATCTGCTAGCGAAGATCGCGGCTCATGACAAGCGCGGCCGAACGACGCCCGTCAGTGCCTGCATAATAGGCCGGTCTTTCCCCGACTTTCCGAAACCCGAGTTTGCGGTAGAGATCAACGGCCGGGCGGTTTTCCGCCTCGACCTCGAGAAACATCTTTTCGCCCCCGCGCGACAGGGCCTCACGAAGGGCGGCCTGCATCAGCCGCCAGCCAAGCCCCTGCCGGCCGAATTTCTCGTTGACCGCCACCGTCAGGATTTCCGCCTCGCCGGCGACTTCGCGCGACAGAACAAAACCGCCAAGCGGCTTGGAAAAGAACGCGTTGGTCTGACGCGCCACGAAACCAAAGACATTGCCCTGCAAAAGCAGGTTCTGGAATTCGCCGTCACTCCACTGGCGCGGGAAACGCAGGCCATGCAGTTCAGAAATATCGATACAGTCGGCGAGTTCCATCGGCACGACTTCGAAAAAAGGCTTCCAGCTGAGGTAATCGTCGAACATCTATCTTCACGAACGGCGGTTGTTATTCAACATCCGCGAACCGGTCACGGCGCGCGGCGCTCCAAAGCGAATCCGGTCTGTGGTTTCGCATCAGGACCACGAAGATACAATGGTTTAGGGCGTTCCGCACCAACGACTTTTTCTGCGCCAATTCTTGCAACCATGGCGATGTCGAACCGGTCGCGATCGGCGAACTCGTCGGCTGCTCCGCCGGCGGAATGGTCGACCCACGAACCGGTCGCGGTGGCCGAAAGGCGCTCGATCAGAGACGATGCCTCTTCCGGAGAAAGCGCTGCCGGTTCCGTCAAGGACTTGCCGTCGGCCGAAAATGCCTGAGTGTAGACTTCGTTGCGCTTGGCATCCATAGCGGCCACGACGGATCTGCCCGAATGCTCGGCGAGACAGCTGCGGGCCAAGGTTTCGAGCGTCGTCACACCGATCGCTTCCCGGCCAAGCGCCAGAGCGAGACCCCGGGCTGCGGCGACGCCGACGCGGATGCCGGTGAAAGAGCCGGGGCCGATGACGACGGCAATCCGGTCGATCGCCTGAAGCTGCAGGCCGGCGTTCTCCAGGGCCTCGTCGACGATCGACATCAGTCGCTCGGCATGACCCTTGCCAATGGTCTCGGAAACTGCGGACAAGACTTTTCCCGCCGCGCTGTCATAAAGCGCAACGGAACAGTCCACTCCGGCGGTATCGATGGCGAGAACGATCATGAGCTTGGGTCGAACCGGGGCTCAGAGTGCTTCGACGGCCTGAACTTCCGGCACGAAATGCTTGAGGAGGTTCTGCACGCCGTGCTTCAGCGTCGCCGTTGACGACGGGCAGCCGGAGCATGCGCCCTTCATGTTGAGATAAACGGTGCCGTCGCGGAAACCCTTGAAGGTGATGTCGCCGCCATCCTGGGCCACGGCCGGGCGGACGCGGGTTTCGAGCAGTTCCTTGATCGTCGCGACCAGGGTTTCGTCGTCGGCATCGAAGAATTCGCCTTCTTCGTCGGACGCTTCAGCCAGGGTGGAATGTCCACCCATGACCGGCTGGCCGGACATAAAATGCTCCATGATCGAACCGAGGATCGCCGGCTTCAGGTGCTGCCATTCGGCGCTTTCCTTGGTGACGGTGATGAAGTCGTAGCCGAAATAAACGCCGGTAACGCCGGAAATGCCGAACAGGCGCTCCGCCAGCGGCGATGCTTCCGCTTCGCCGACATTGCGGAAATCCGCGGTGCCCTTGTCCATGACGACCTTACCCGGCAGGAACTTCAGGGTCGCCGGATTGGGCGTGGCTTCCGTCTGAATGAACATCGCGTCTCTCCTGGGGGTACATGACCCCACAAATTTAGAACTCTTCAAAAGAAGATAAGCTTTCTCAGCTTATCCTTCAAGTGCGCCTTTGCCGCATCCAGGTCAAGTGCAGGAAAAGGGCTCAAGCCAGCGCGTCGATTTCCTCGTCCGTCAGCGTATCAGGCAGGACGGTGACGGGGATGGGAAACATCGCGCCGCGGCCGGCGACGGCAGAAACCAACGGCCCCGGCCCTTCCTTGTTGGAACCTGCGGCAAGCACGAGGACGGCGATGTCACGGTCTTCGTCGACAAGCAGATTGATCTGTTCCGTCGCCATCCCCTCGCGGATCACGATTTCCGGATCGATGCCGGCCGTTTCGCGCACCTTCTGGGCAGCCTTGGCCATGATCGCCTCCGCCTCTTCACGGGCTTCGGCGCGCATGATCTGCTCGACACCCAGCCATTGCTGGAAATCGCCGTCCGGGATGACGAAAAGAAGCACCAGGCCCCCATTGGAATTCTTGGCGCGGCGGGCGGAGTAATGCACCGCCTTCTCGCATTCCGGCGTGCCATCGATGATCGCCATGAATTTGCGCCGATGTCCCTCAAGCCGCGAAAGTCGTTTCGAAACCATGCCGCCCCCATCTTTTCAACATGCCGACCGAACAGGTCGTGAAGCGGAACTTAGTGCCTCGCGGGACAAATGAAAACCCGCCACGGATGCCGTGGCGGGTATGCGAATTTTGCTTGGATGGGTTGTCCAGGTGGCCACCCCTCATCTGCCTGCCGGCACCTTCTCCCCGTTCGCGGGGAGAAGGACACGGGTTGCAACGTCTCCCAAATTTTCGGCCGTCGAACAGGGCACGTCCCCTCTCCCCGTTTACGGGGAGAGGGTTAGGGTGAGGGGCAACCTTTCAGCGCAGAAAGCCGACGATGTCGAACACTTCGCCCATGACCTTTTCGGCGCGGGCTCGAGCCCGCTCGCCGCCGTCGCGCAGGATGGCGTCGATATGGGTGGTGTCATCCATCAGGCGGCGCATTTCGGTGGTGATCGGCGCCAGGACATGCACGGCGAGGTCGGCAAGCGCCGGCTTGAAGACCGAGAACTGCTGGCCACCGAATTCGGCGATCACCTGCTCCTTGGTCTTGTCGGCCAGAGCTGCATAGATGCCGACGAGGTTGTCGGCTTCCGGACGGCCTTTCAGGCCTTCGACATCGCTCGGCAGGCCTTCAGGATCGGTCTTGGCCTTGCGGATCTTTTTCAGGATCTCGTCCTGATCGTCCATCAGGTTGATGCGCGACAGGTCCGACGGATCGGATTTCGACATCTTCTTGGTGCCGTCACGCAGCGACATGACGCGCGGTGCCGGGCCATCGATCAGCGGCTCGACCAGCGGGAAATAACCGTGGATCGGCTCTTCGCCAACGACCATATCGACGCCGGTATCGGTCAAGCGGATCTTGTCCTGGAAGTCGATGTTGAACTTCTGGGCGATGTCGCGGGCGAGTTCCAGATGCTGTTTCTGGTCGTCGCCGACCGGCACGTGGGTGGCGCGATAGACGAGAATGTCGGCGGCCATCAGGCTCGGATAGGCGAGCAGGCCGAGTGAGGCGTTCTCGCGGTCCTTGCCGGCCTTGTCCTTGAACTGGGTCATGCGGTTCATCCAGCCGATGCGGGCGACGCAGTTGAAGACCCAGGCGAGTTCCGCATGCTGCGGCACGGCCGACTGGTTGAAGACGATATGTTTCTTCGGGTCGATGCCCGAAGCGATGAAGGCTGCGGCAATCGAGCGGATCTGGCCGCGCAGATCGTCATGCACGAGCTGCGCGGTGATCGCATGCAGGTCGACGACGCAATAGATGCAGTCGTTGTTTTCCTGCAGCGCCACGAACTTGCGGATCGCGCCGAGATAATTGCCGAGATGCAGATTGCCGGTCGGCTGAACGCCGGAAAAGACAAGCGGTTTGAAGGTGTTCATATCGTCCTCGATAGGCTGGTGGAAGGCCTCCAGGCCCTGGATTCCGCGTCTCCGGAAGGTGTGAGATCCCCGGTGAACGCGGCCCGCGGGCCATGGTGCTAACGGGCGGGCTTATGCACGGCTCGTTCTTTGGGATCAAGGCCTCAACGTGCCGCGCGCTCAATCAAATCCAAGGTGTTGCCGTAGGATTTACAGAAATATACCGCCCGGAAAGCCGTCCTGAATTTACCCCGGAGATTGAAATGCAAATCAAGAATGAAGCTTGAATCTTATTTCCCAACCTTTTGAATTTATGTCTGAAATCATAGAAATTAAATATATTCTCGCTTCCTATTTCAAATATCTCCGTTCTTCATCTATGTTGCATTCAGTAATCTAGGCAATTTTCGGGAGGGGATTGATGTCTGGACGTCGGGGTATAGCTAAACTTATCGAGGTTTTATTCGGTATTCGCGGAATTAAGATATCAAAATATATCGCCTTACGATTAAAGACAATTTCAGGCAAAGCTCCTTATACGGCGCTGAACGATCTCGATAAGAAGATCATCCCGTATCTTCCAGAGAAAGGCTTTTTCATTGAAGCAGGCGGCAACGACGGCGTAGATCAGTCGAACACTTACTTTCTCGAAAAAAGAAAAGGATGGGATGGCGTTCTCATAGAGCCATTCCGGCCTCTGTCCGAATTATCCAAGGCGTTTCGGAGTGCCACCACCATCTGTGCAGCGCTGGGGCCTCCGGAAAATGAAGGCAGCGAAATACAGATGGATTTTCGTGATCTTCAATCATCCATGGTTTCCGACGTCGAAGCGCAATTCCGCTGGGGCGGCTGGCTCGGTTCAAATCCTTCGCAGGTGACGGCGCCGGTGCGGACGCTGTCGAGTATTCTGGATGACATTCGCGCTCCGCAGGTCACTCTTTTAAGCCTTGATGTCGAGGGCTTCGAGCTGGACGCCCTTCGCGGCCTGGATCTGACGCGCCACCGTCCGAGTTTCGTTCTGATCGAAACCAAGCAGATAGAAGAAGTCATCAAGGTCATCGGTCCGGAATATGTCATCGAAGGCAAACTATCGCACCATGATTACCTGCTGAGGGACACCGCCCCGATAAAAAGGGCTGCATAGCGACGGCGAACCGCGACATCCGGTCGGAAAGATTAACCCGCCTTAACCAATAGGGCACAACAAATCCCAATTTGGAGCAATTTACTCCTTATTCACGTCACTTTTAGAAACGAAATGCTCACCCTGAACCAGATGGCCCGCCATGACGGCAGGTCCTTCCTCGGGGGATACCCAAATGCGCATCATTTTTCGCGTCGCGCTCGCCTGCCTCATGACAGCCAGCATCGCTTTCCAGACAAACGCCGCGGAGGCCCAGAAACGCCGCGGCACGTCTTTCAAGCACGACTACTCCGCCTTCTATACCGTCCAGCGCATCAGCGTGCGCACCAGCTGTTTTCCCGAAAAGCTCGGGGCGATCCTTGCCCATATCGCCAAGGAAACCGGGCGCAAGCCGATGGTGACCTCCGGTCACCGTCCGCATTCGGGCGGTTCGCAGCACAGCCATTGTTATGCCGCCGATATCCGCGTGCCGGGCGTTTCCGAAAAGGCAGTTCTGGCTGCCGCAGCCAGCGCGCCGGGCATCGGTGGTATCGGCCGCTATTGCAACGGCATCGTACATGTGGATGTCGGGCCGAAGCGGGAATGGAATTATTGCGGCAAGGGCAAAGCCAAAGGCAGCCTTGCCAGTTTCAAACGCCATTCTTGAAATAGGGAAGCCTGATGCCGTTGCCGGCGCAGACAAGCTCATAGTGCGTTTGAACCTCTGTAAGCCGGGTTTTCATGTCATCGATCGCAATTGCGAGCTCCATGCCTTCGCTCTCGTCCAGCAGCCTTTTCATCTCGGTCAGATCGGTAATGAAGCTATGAAGGGTGTCACCCTGCATCACGACACCCGGATAAGCGCGGCCCGGCAATTGAACAACCGCGAAATTCTTCGGTTCGCTGAGGAGTTTTACATCGTCCTGCATGTCACTTCTGAGCCTTCGCTTTGCGCTTCAGGTTTCGCCGGATCATGCCGAGATCGGCGCCGCCGATGAGGAAAGCCGCAGCGAAATAAACGACGATCGCAACTGCCAGCAACGCGCCAAGCGCCAGCACCTGGTGCAGGATATGCGAACCCGGTGATAGCCATGGGCTGGCATAGGGCAGCGCATAGATGAGCGCCGCAGACATGATGGCGGTTGCGACGAGCAGCAGGGCCGTGCGTTTGGCCATTGTCCATTCCCAGACGAGATCGCCCCGCCAGACCAGCGTCGTGAACAGCAGAAACGTGTTCGTCCAGCCGGCGGCGGCTTCGGCGGTGGCGATGCCGCGTTCGGCGATCAGCGGGAAAAGCGAGATGGCGAGGCCGGAATTGATGACCACAGAGATCATCGTAAAGCGCATCGGCGTCTTGGTGTCTTCGCGAGCGTAAAAGCCCGGCTGCAGCGCCTTGATCAGCACGAAACCCGGAAGGCCGATGCCGTAAATGGCAAGGATCGAGGCAACGACTGCGGTGTTTTCGGCTGAGAAGGCGCCACGCTCGTAAAGCACGCGGATGATGGCGTCCGACAGGATCCAGAGGCCGGCTGCGGCCGGCAGGGTCAGGAACAGCACGAATTCGATCGAGCGGTTCTGGATATTGGCGGCCTCCCTGGCGTAACCGCCCTTTAGCGCGCGGGCGAGTTCCGGCAGCAGCACGACGCCCACCGCGACGCCGACGACGCCGAGCGGCAGCTGATAGATGCGGTCGGCATATTGCAGGGCGGCGATGGCGCCTTCCTTGCCCGATGCGATCGCCTGGCCGATGATCTGGTTGATCTGGGTAATGCCGCCGGTGACCGCAGCAGGCACGGCCAGCAGAAGCAGCCGCTTGACGTTCGGCGTCATGCGCGGGCGGCGAAAGCCGATATTGATGCCGGCGGCACGCACGCCGATATAAACGACGAGAAGCTGCAACAGGCCGGCAACCAGCACGCTCCACGACAGATACCAGGCGATCACCCGCGGCTCGGCGCCGATATAAAGGCCATAGAATAGTGCGGCGATCATCACCACGTTGAGGAAAACCGGGGCGATGGCGGCTGCGAAGAAATGGTGCAGCGAGTTCAGCATGCCCGACAGCATCGCCGTCAGCGACATGCACATCAGGTAGGGGAACATCACCGCCGCCATGCGGATGGTGAGCGAGGTCTTTTCCGCATCGTCGGCGAAGCCCGGCGCGATGACCCACTCGACCAGCCACGGCATCATCAGTTCCATGATGATGGTGATGATCAGCAGAGCGGAGAACAGGACCCCGAAGACCTCCTCCGAAAACCGCTTGGCGCCCTCGACGCCGTTGGCCTCGATCTCCTTGGAGAACAGCGGCACGAAGGCTGCGTTGAACGCGCCCTCGGCGAAAAGGCGGCGGAAGAGGTTGGGGAAACGGAAGGCGGCGTAGAAGACGTCCGCCATCGGGCCGGTGCCGAGTGCCGCGGCCATGAAGGTTTCGCGCGCGAAACCGAAGATGCGGCTGCCGAGGGTCGCGCCGCCGACGGTGGCGAATTTTTTGACGAGGCTCATGGGGTCGGCTCCGGCGCAAGATAGGTAATTGGCGGAGCGGCAAGACGCTTACCCCCCTCTGCCCTGCCGGGCATCTCCCCCTCAAGGGGGGAGATTGGCAAGACGGACCGACTTTCCCTGAAACGCGACGTTGGCGATGGGGGATAGGTCGCCTCGATTCGATCTCCCCCCTTGAGGGGGAGATGCCCGGCAGGGCAGAGGGGGGTACCCACAGACGCAAATCCGCTCATGAGAAACGTTCTCACACCCCGGCCCTGCTCTTGCGCGGCGTGACCTGCTCCGGGCTCGGCGCCGGTGCGATCATGCCGGCCGGCATGCCGGTTCTGAGCTCGTCTTCCTGTTCCGCCATGACAGCCTTCAGCCGCGCGGTGATATTGCCCTGACGGTGCTCGTTGGTCACCTTGTGGCCGAGGAGATCGGTGACGTAAAACGTATCGATGACCTTTTCGCCGAACGTGGTGATATGCGCCGAGTGGATGTCGAGCGACAGGTCGGCAAGCACGGCGGTGACTTCCGCCAGAAGGCCGGTGCGGTCCAGGCATTCCACCTCGATGACGGTGAACTTGTTGGACAGCGTGTTCGATATCGTCACCGAAGGCGGCAGGACAAAGGTCTTGTTGCGCTTGCGGGATTTGGCGCGCGTCGCGATGACTTCCGGCAGGCGTTTCTTGCCGGATAGCACGTCCTCGATCATCCGGCTGATCGTGCCGCCGCGGCGAAGCTCGTCTTCGTCCACCGGGAATTCGCGATTGACCAGGATCGAGTCGAGCGCCCGGCCGTCCGAAGTCGTGAAGATCTGCGCGTCGGCGATGTTGGCGCCGGCGGCGGCGCAGGCGCCGGCGATGATCGACAGGAGACGCGGATGGTCAGGTGCCAGAACGGTGATCTCGGTGATCGCGTGGAAACTGTCGGTGCGCACCATGGTGGCAAGCGCCTGGCCTGCCTTGTCGGCATCGCGGATGAATTTCGCATGCCGCACCTGGTCGTCGACCGAGACCGACAGGAGATATGGCTGGTAGTGCAGCTTCGAATAGACGCGGCGTTCCTTCTGGCTGAAGTTTTCCAGCGCCGCATAAAGCGCCTCTTCCGCCACCTTGGCGCGCTCCTTGCGCGACACTTCCGAGAACCCGCCTGACAATAGCAGCTCAGTCTCGTAATAGAGCGTGCGCAGCAGCTGGCCCTTCCAGCCGTTCCAGACGCCCGGACCGACGGCACGGATATCGCAGACGGTCAGCACCAGAAGCAGCTTCAGCCGGTCCATCGACTGCACCTTTTCGGCAAAGTCGGTGATTGTCTTGCGGTCGTGCAGGTCGCGGGTCTGGGCCGTCATCGACATGATCAGGTGTTCCTCGATCAGCCAGACGACCAGCTCGGTCTGTTTCGCGTTGAGGCCGAGCCTCGGGCAAAGTTTTCGGGCGATGCGGGCGCCGGCGATCGAATGATCCTCCTGGCGACCCTTGGCGATGTCGTGGATGAGGACCGCGACATAAAGCGCGGTGCGCTCCTCGATATTCGGCATCAGCGCGTTGGACAGCGGATGGATATCTGCCGCCTTGCCCTGGTCGAGTTCGGCCAGCGTCTCCACCGAGCGGATCAGGTGCTCGTCGACCGTATAGTGATGATACATGTTGAACTGCATCATCGCCACAACCTTGCCGAATTCCGGAATGAAGCGGCCGAGCACGCCCGCCTCGTTCATCCGCCGCAGCATCAGGCCCGGATCGCGACGCGAGGTGAGCATGGAGAGGAAAAGCCGGTTGGCCTCCTCGTTTTCGCGCACGTCGTTGTCGATCAACGCCAGCGAGCGGGTCATACGCTTCAGGGCGTCCGGATGCAGTTCCAGGCCGTTGATATCGGAAAGGTGGAAAAAGCGGATGATATTGATCGGATCGCGCTTGAAGACGTCCGGATCGGCAAGCGTGATGCGGCCGCGATCCTCGACGAAATCCAGCGTGCCGGGGATTTTGTGCAGCCGCTTGGTGAAGCGCGAGATGACGCGGCGGGTCAGCCCCGGAGCCGCCTTCGCCTGCTGCTCTTCGAGAGCCGCGCAGAGAATGCGGGTCAGGTCGCCGACATTCTTGGAGACGAGGAAATAGTGCTTCATGAAGCGCTCGACGGCCGAGAGGCCGGGGCGCGAATTATAGCCGAGGCTTTCGGCGATCTCCCGCTGGATATCGAAGGACAGCCGCTCTTCTGCCTTGTTGGTCAGGAAATGCATGTGGCAGCGCACGGCCCAGAGGAAATCGTCGGCCTTTTCGAAAGACCGCGCTTCTTCCTTCGACAAAACGTTGAGCTTCACCAGTTCGGTCGTCTCGCGCACCCGGTAGTAATATTTGGCGATCCAGAACAGCGTGTGCAGATCGCGCAGCCCGCCCTTGCCTTCCTTGACATTGGGTTCGACGAGATAACGCGTGTCGCCGGCCTTCTGATGACGGGTGTCGCGTTCGGCAAGCTTGGCAGCGATGAATTCGGGGCCTGTATCGGCGACAATTTCCTTGTCGAAGCGGCTTTCCAGGTCCTTCACCAGCTGCGCCTTGCCGCAGATATAGCGGCTTTCGAGGATGGCGGTGCGGATGGTGAAATCGGTCTTGGAAAGGCGGATACATTCCTCGACGGTACGGGTGGCGTGGCCGACCTTGAAGCCCAGATCCCACAATACGTAAAGCAGGAACTCGACGGCCTTGCGCATCGGGTCGGTATTCTTTTCCGGCAGCAGGAAAAGCAGGTCGATATCCGAGCCCGGCGCCAGCGTATCGCGCCCGTAACCGCCGACCGCGGCAATCGCGATATCCTTGCCTTCCAGCTGGATGCCGGCAACGATCGTTTCATACAGAACCGCGATGATCTGGTCCTGCAGCCAGGAAATCCGGCGGGCGCAGGCAAGACCGCTGCCGTCCTTTGCCAGCAGCGCGCGGGCTTTTTCGCGACCTTCGACGCTGGCGCGGCGCAAGACTGGCAGAAGGGCAGCGCGCAATTCCAGCTGCGGGCGATCACTGTCCGCGGTGATTGCCCTACAATCCGCTTTGAGACGGGAAACGTCGAGAATTTCGGAAAAATCGATGTCGTGTCTGGCCATGTTATCCTGCCGGTGCCGGCATGCCGGAGAGGCTATAGCGGTTGTGGGCTATAGCGCGTTTGGGCACCTTGACCAACGATTATCGCCGCTCAACGTTTCAAAGTTGTTGCATTGCGAGGCAAAGTTCAAGCCCGCGCTTTCGGCGCGGAGCCTTCCTGCCCGGCTCTCGCCCTGGCGCGGTATTGCGCCGGGCTGACGGCTGCGACGCGGCGGAATTCGCGGTTGAAATTCGACTTCGTGGCAAAACCCGATTCCAGCATGATGGCGGTGACCGTCTTTTCCGTATCGGCCAGCAGCCGGCGGGCCTCGGCCACCCGCCGATTATTCACATATTGCGATACGTTGAGGCCCGTCGCCCGGTTGATCGCCGCCGACACCTCACGGGCAGGCAGCCCGACTTTGCGGGCGAGCTTGGCAAGGCTCAGGTCTTCGTTCTTGTAAAGCTCGCGCTCGTCCAGCGCAGCCGCAATGCGGGCAAGGTTTGTCGTATCCGCATTGCTCGTCACGGCTTGGGACACGGCGGAGCCGGACGAGGTTACCGGTGCGAAATAATAGACAAGAACCGCGGCAATCGCCGCAATGTTCATGACGGTCACTGCCCTCGGCACCTCGCCTGCGCCATAAAACGCCGTATAGATGGCGATGGCCCAGTCGCTTGCGGCGAAAAAGAACATCAGCCCCGCCGTCAATCGCGCCGCTCGCAATGCCGGACGCATGCGCTGCAGCGAGGCCTCCGCCATCACATCGTCACCGCCGGACAGCGTCATCCGCCAGAGCGCGACGGCATATCCAAAGAAGACAAGGAACAACAGCAAATCGACCAGGTCGCGAAGAAAAGCCACGGCCAGAGCGACGGCAAGCGGCGCTGCAAGATGCAGCCAGGGTCTGCGCGGCACATCCGCCGTCAGGCCCCGAAACGCCAGAAAGGCGAGCGGCGGCATGAAGGACGCCGAGACCGGCAGAAACGGGATCAGTCCATCGACCCCGTAACCGAAACGCAGGCCGATGCCGATGCCCTGCAACGCATAAAGAATGAGGAATGCATGGAAATATCGCCGCGTCCCGGAAACCTCGACGCCTTTCAGGCTGTGATACAGCGTCAGCGCGAAAACGAGGCCGGCGAGGAATGGCAAGGGAACGGAGAGCACGGCGGGGTCCGGTGAAAACGATCACAAATTTTCGCGACGGATTTAGCATCTTCGCCGACAAAAGACATGGGATTTGCGGTCCGCGATCGTCTGAGAGGACGCTCTCTTTTCCCGGCTCAAGACGGTTCGTGCAGTTTTTCCGCCGAAAGCTGCGACAAGCAGGTTTCGTCTTCGCAAGGCATATTGACTGGAGCGTTGATATCCTTTGCGGTGGAAAACAGCGAATGGACCAGGACGTCCTTTCCGGTAAATTCCTCCGTCGATCGGCCACGAACGAACAGCAAGACGCGCCAGGCGCTTCGGCCTATGATCACCACAGTGATCTCCAGATGGGTATCGGCCACGTTGGTCTGAGTTGCCTTGGCTGTCGCAGCGGGGAAACCATCCACCATGACGGGCTTCCACTCGGAATCGACGGCGATATCCGTTGCAAGCGCTTCCTGAAGCGCCTCTCCGTAAACGACGGGATCCACACCGTTTTCCTCAAGCGGCTCGTAACCCAGCAAGGCTTCCACCAGAAGCTTGCTCGATTGGAAATAATAGAGCTTGCCAGCATCCGCCTTCCACTCTTCGGTCGCCCACATATTGGCGAATCTGGCTTGCTTGCCGGTTGCCGGATTGACCCAGGTCCGCACCTCCTGAGCCCTCGCCTCCTCGGCCTTATAGGCGATATTCCAGTAGGTCCCGATAGAGACGACGGCGATGGCGAAGAAGACGCCCACAGAATATTGAAGATCGGAGCTTTTGCGTCTGACGACCGCAAAACCGCGGTCGTATCCGGTTGATCCGGACTTGGAGAGCTTGGCCGCTTGCGTCGTGCCTGTCAGCAGATTGACCAGCGGAATCCCGAAACCCAGTCCGAATATCCACACCTTCAGTTCCCGCAGGAAATGGAATGCGACCGAACCTCTGCCCGAGATATTCTCGACCTTGATGCCGATTATGGCCTTGCCGATAGTCGTGCCGGTCACGCTCATCATGGCGGCGAAAACGAACATTGCAAAGGGCAGCACGACCACCTTTGAAATCAGCCCATCCAAAGCCGCCATGGTTCGCAAATAGAATGCAGGCGCATAAAGCGAAACGAGATAAGTAAAGCCAAATACCAACCCGTATGTGACGATATAGACATCGATCATGCGGGCCCATAAACGCGCCCACGGCCCCGCAAGCGTCGGATCACGCACCTCCACAGGCGCAACGGAAGGTGCCGTTGCAAGAGCTTCGGTCAGTTCAGCCGTTTCCGAAGCCTTTTGCCAATCACCAAGACCGAAATGCCAGAGCATCGTATCCGGCTTGATCGTGCCTGCCTTTGTCAGTTCTAAAAGCGTCTCGGTAGAAACAGGACCACCCTGTTTCTTGCCCAATCGATAATACCAATCAATCATTCAAATCCCCGGAACCCCGGTGACAGCTTCATGCATGAACGCGGAAATTGCAAATGCCAACTAGCGCCATTAAGGCCATAAGGGCAGTTGTCCGTTGATGATCGCCATCATGCAAAGCACCGCGACGCTCAGAAGCAGAAGAGCAGCCACCGCCAAGGCGAATCTCGAAGCCGAAGGCCTGCCTTCGACGACCGATGATTTTCCGTCGTAAATCGTCGGCTGGCCGAACCGCAGAAGAACATACTGCCTGCCAACCTGGAAAAGTGCGGTTGTGTGGAAGCCGAGGCAGATCACGAGCACCCAGATTTTCAACTCCCGCCGGAGATGCAATCGAAGCGGACTTTCATTCTTGAGACTGCGGACGTTCAGACCAAGGATCGCCTTGCCGGGGCTCGTTCCTGCGACGCCCATGCATAATGCCAACAGCAACTGCACGATCAGCCACATCAATGCGACCGGTCCGGCATAAACATAAAAAACGCGGACATAGGCTGCTGACGAGCCGAATACGTCCGCGGAAAAGATATCCTGGACGCCCGGCACTTCGACCATCAAGGTCATGCTCGCGGAGACGAGGATAACGTAATCGATCAATCTGGCGAGGAAGCGGGAATAAGGTCCCGCAAGCTTGGAATTGGCTTCTGCTCCGGCAAAAAAAACCGAGCCGACTTGCTCTTGGGAGGACGCCTCGGGCCGAGGACCAGTCGGGAAAAAATCCCGAACATGCTCGATCTCACAGGCGGGAAGCCAGCAGGACGCCCCTGGGAGAAGTATCAGCGTATTCGCGCGGATCTCGCCGGCTCGCGCCAGATCCCAGACCTTGCCCCAGGTGAGTGCCCCGCGCTTCCTGTCATCCGCAACAAAATATTGACCGGCCATTCGCCGCGACTTTCGGAAAGGCTTTATTTGGGAAGCTGCTTCTTCAGCGCATAAAGCGCGTCCAATGCCTCGCGCGGTGTCATATCGTCAGGGTTGAGGGTCTTCAAGGCCTCTTCAACCTTCGACGCGCCGGCCCGTTTTACTTCCTCCCTCCGCACTGCGACCTGGAAAAGCGGCAGGTCGTCGATCAGTTGGCTTGCGGGGTTCTTGCGGTCGGAGTCTTCGAGTTTGGTGAGCACGTCGCGGGCGCGGGCGACGACTGAATCCGGCAGGCCTGCAAGGCGGGCGACCTGGATGCCGTAGGAGCGGTCGGCGGCGCCGGGGCCGACTTCGTGGAGGAAGATCACCTCGCCGTCCCATTCCTTCACCTTCATCGTGGCGTTGGAAAGCCGGTTGAGCTTTTCCGAGAGCACGGTGAGTTCGTGGAAATGGGTTGCGAACAGGCCGCGGCAACGGTTGCCTTCGTGGAGATGTTCGACCGATGCCCAGGCGATCGACAGACCGTCGAACGTCGCGGTGCCGCGACCGATTTCGTCGAGGATGACCAGCGAGCGGTCGGTTGCCAGATTGAGGATCGCCGCCGTCTCGACCATTTCGACCATGAAAGTGGAGCGGCCCCGCGCCAGATCGTCGGAAGCGCCGACGCGGGAGAACAGACGGTCGACAATGCCGATATGGGCGGATGTCGCCGGCACGAACGAGCCCATCTGCGCAAGGATGGCGATCAGCGCGTTCTGGCGCAGGAAGGTCGACTTACCGCCCATGTTGGGGCCGGTGAGCAGCCAGAGGGCGCCGAATTCCGTTGTTCCCGCAGGACCGTCGATCGGCGAAAGGTCGCAATCGTTGGCGATGAACGGGCCAGACGACTGGCGGCGGAGCGCCTGTTCGACGACCGGATGGCGGCCGCCTTCAATGGCGAACATGCGCGACGCATCGACGGTCGGGCGACGGTAGTTCCATTCTTCGGCCAGCATGGCGAGGCCGGCGGCGACATCGATGATCGATAGGGCACGGGCGCCGGCCTTGATGGTTTCGGCTTCGGCGGTGACGGCCCTGACCATTCGGTCGAAGGCTTCGAGTTCGATCGTCAGGGCCTTGTCGGCGGCATTGGCGATGCGGCTTTCGAGGTCGGCAAGTTCGGTCGTCGTGAAGCGCATCGCATTCGCCATGGTCTGGCGGTGGATGAAGCGCGCCTTGCCTTCCGGCGTGTCGGTCATCGCGCCGGCATTGCCGGCCGTCACTTCGATGAAATAACCAAGCACGTTGTTGTGCTTGATCTTCAGCGACTTGATGGCCGTTTCGTCAGCATATTGCAGCTGCAGGCCGGCGATCACCTTGCGGGACTGGTCGCGCAATGCCCGAACCTCGTCCAGTTCGGCATTGGCGCCATCGGCGAGAAAACCGCCGTCACGCTTCAGGAGCGGCAGTTCAGGCGACAGCGTATTGCCGAGCAGGGATTCCAGAGCGAGCGGCAACGCCTTCAGGTCTCTCAGCGCATCGCCCAGTTCTTCCGGCAGCATTGCCGCTTCCAGAAAGGATGCGACGCCACGGGCGGCTTCCAGCCCCTGAAGGATGGCGCCGAGATCGCGCGGGCCGCCGCGATCGAGTGCCAGGCGCGAAAGGGCGCGCGGCATGTCCGGCACGTGTTTCAGGCTGGAGCGCAGGCCGGAGCAGAGATTGGGCTCTTCCATGAGGAAGGAGATGGAATCGAGGCGACGGGTGATGCGGTCGGGATCGGTCAGCGGCGACATCAGCCGTTCGGCCAGCAGACGGGCGCCGCCGCCGGTGACGGTGCGGTCGATCGCCTTCAGCAGCGTCCCGTCGCGCTCGCCGGACAGTGTGCGGGTGAGCTCGAGATTGCCGCGGGTGGCCGGATCAATGAAGAGGGTCGAGGCGCCACTTTCGCGTTCCGGCCGGCCAAGCGGCGGGCGTTCGGCGATCTGGGTCTTTTCGACATAAGCGACGGCGGCGGCAGCGGCGGCAAGCTCCGAGCGGGAAAAAGTGCCGAAGCCATCCAGCGTGCTGACGTTGAAATAGCGTGCTATGCGCCCTTCGGCGCTCGCGCTGTCGAACAGCACAGCCGGCTGTGGAACGGCAACCTTGCCCAGCACATCGAAGACCGGCTTCAGCTCAGCATCGTAGAAAGTGGTATCGGCCATGATCAGTTCGCGCGGATCGATGCGCAGGATATCGGCGAGCAGGCGCGTTTCGGTGGTCTCGGCCAGACGGAAGACGCCGGTGGAAATGTCGATCCAGGCCAGTGCCATCTGCGCTTCTGATGCGCCGCGAATACGGGCAAGCGTCATCAGATAGTTGGATTCGGAAGCGACGAGGAGTTTTTCCTCGGTGATTGTGCCGGGCGTCACTAGGCGCACGACGTCCCGCTTCACGACAGACTTCGAGCCGCGTTTCTTGGCCTCGGCCGGGTCTTCCACCTGTTCGCAGACGGCGACGCGGAAGCCGAGCGAGATCAGTTTCTGCAGATAGTCGTCGGCGGCATGCACCGGCACGCCGCACATCGGAATGTCCTGCCCCATATGCTGGCCGCGCTTGGTGAGCGTGATACCCAATGCACGCGATGCATCCACCGCATCCTCGAAGAACAGCTCGTAGAAATCGCCCATGCGGTAGAAGAGCAGCGAACCGGGGTTGGTCGCCTTGATCTCGATATACTGCTCCATCATCGGCGTCGCAGTTGCACGGCTTTCCTCTGAAGCAAGTTCAGCGGCACTCAGAGCGTCGCCCCTCTGAGACTGGGGGGAGAATCTTTCGAATTGGGTCACGGAACCGATTTTTTGTTGCGCGTAAGGATTGGCGACACTATCGATGAAGGTACCCGAAAGACAACATCTGCCGCGGCCTGGAGGAAGGCTGCCCACAAAAAGCTGGAGGACACATGCCTGCTAAGGACAAGGCCACGGAGAAGGCCGCACGCACGCGTGCTTCCGTCACCGAACAGGAAGCGCTCGATTTTCACTCGGAAGGCCGTCCCGGCAAGCTGGAAATCGTTCCCACCAAACCCATGGCGACGCAACGCGATCTGTCGCTCGCCTATTCGCCGGGCGTCGCGGTGCCGGTCCTGGCCATCGCCGCGAACCCGGATACCGCGTACGACTACACCACCCGCGGCAACATGGTCGCCGTCATTTCCAACGGCACGGCGATCCTCGGCCTCGGCAATCTCGGTGCGCTGGCCTCCAAGCCGGTGATGGAAGGCAAGTCCGTCCTCTTCAAGCGCTTTGCCGACGTGGACTCCATCGACCTTGAAGTCGATACGGAAAATGTCGACGAGTTCATCAACTGCGTTCGTTATCTAGGCCCTTCCTTCGGCGGCATCAATCTCGAGGACATCAAGGCGCCGGAATGTTTCATCATCGAAAGCCGCCTGCGCGAGCTTATGGACATCCCGGTCTTCCATGACGACCAGCACGGCACGGCGATCATCGCCGCCGCCGGCCTGATCAACGCGCTGGAACTGACCGGCCGCGATCTCAAGACCACCAAGCTTGTCTGCAACGGCGCCGGTGCCGCTGCTATCGCCTGCGTCGAACTCATCAAGGCGATGGGCTTCAACGGCGAGAACATCATTCTGGTCGATACCAAGGGCGTCATCTATCAGGGCCGCACCGAGGGCATGAACCAGTGGAAATCGGCGCATGCCTCCAAGACCAAGGTGCGGACGCTGGAAGAAGCCATGAAGGGCGCCGATGTCGTGTTCGGCCTGTCCCAGAAGGGCGCCTTCACCGAAGAGATGATCCGCTCGATGGCGGACAAGCCGATCATCTTCGCGATGGCCAACCCGGACCCGGAAATCACCCCGGAAGAAGTGGCCCGCGTCCGCGACGACGCGATCATGGCGACCGGCCGTTCGGACTATCCGAACCAGGTCAATAACGTGCTCGGTTTCCCCTATATCTTCCGCGGCGCGCTCGATGTGCGGGCCAGCCAGATCAACGATGCGATGAAAGTCGCCGCCGCCCAAGCGCTAGCCGATCTCGCCCGGGAAGACGTGCCGGATGACGTCGCCGCCGCCTATCAGGGCAACCGCCCGCGGTTCGGCGCGCAATATATCATCCCGGTCCCGTTCGACCCACGGCTGATCTCTGCGATTCCGGTCGCCGTTGCAAAGGCTGCGATGGAAAGCGGCGTTGCCCGCAAGGACATTCCCGATCTTGCCGCCTATGCCGCCGAGCTTTCTGCCCGCCGTGACCCGATCGCGGCAACGACGCAGGGCATCTACGAGCGCGTTCGCCGCTTCCCGAAGCGCGTCGTGTTCGCCGAAGCCGAGGAAGAGCAGGTCATGCGGGCGGCTGTCACCTTCACGCATCACAAGCTCGGCACAGCCATCCTTCTCGGCCGTGACGACGTGATCCGGGCGACCGCGGAAAAGGCCGGCATCGATCTCGACCGCCCCGGCATCGAGATCGTCAACGCCCGCCTTTCAACCCGCGTGGATGCCTATATCGACCACCTCTATGCCCGCCTGCAGCGCGAAGGCTTCCTGCATCGCGACGTGCAGCGCCTGATCCATAACGACCGCAACCACTTCGCCGCAACCATGGTGGCCGTCGGCGATGCGGATGCGATGGTGACTGGCACGACCCGCAACTATGCCACCGCACTCTCCGACGTGCGCCGCTGCATCGATGCGAAACCCGGCCATAAGGTGATCGGCGTTTCGATCGTCATCTCGCGCGGCCGGACGATCTTCGTCGCCGACACCGCGGTTCACGACATGCCGAATGCCGAGCAGATCGCCGATATCGCCGTGGAAGCGGCGCGTGTCGCCAAGCGGATGGGTTACGAGCCGCGCGTGGCATTGCTTGCCTATTCCACCTTCGGCCAGCCGATCGGCGAACGATCGGAGCGGGTGCGCGAGGCAGTGCGTATTCTCGACGGCCGCCGGGTCGATTTCGAATATGACGGGGAGATGGGGGCCGACGTGGCGCTCAATGCGCAGCGCATGGAGCAGTATCCGTTCTGCCGGCTTTCCGGCACCGCCAACGTGCTCGTCATGCCGGCCATCCATTCGGCCTCGATCTCGACCCGCATGCTGCAGGAAATCGGCGCTTCGACCGTGATCGGCCCGCTGCTTGTCGGCCTCGACAAGTCTGTCCAGATCACCCAGATGGGCGCCAAGGACAGTGACATCGTCAACATGGCGGCGATCGCGGCTTACAACGCCGGGACGTAATCCAGATTGAAAATATCGCTCGAGTGGACTAGGTTCAGTAAACTAAGTCCACTCGGGTGTTTTGTCATGAAGACCGTCAATATCCATGAAGCGAAGACCCATCTGTCGCGCCTCGTCGAGGATGCGGCGAAGGGGGAAGGTTTTGTCATCGCCAAGGCCGGCAAGCCGATGGTGAAGGTAGTGGCGCTGGAGGAAGCTCCGGCGGAGGAGCCGAAGAAGAAGCGCAGGATTGGTTTTCTCGACGGACAATTCTTTATTCCGGAAGACCTCGATAAGGCGCTCGATAAGGAAATCGAGGACCTCTTTTACGGCGAACACAAGTGAGAATCCTTTTGGATTCTCATCTTCTGATATGGCTTGTCGGTGCGTCCGACAGGCTTCCATCGGAAGCGCGAACGATGATCGAGAACCCGGAGAATGTCGTTTTCTTCAGTTCAGCCAGCATTTGGGAACTGTCGATCAAACATTCGACTGGGAGAGCCCGTCTGGCACTGCATCCGCAAGTTTTATACGAACAGCTGGTCAAGCATGAGTTTAACGAGATTCAGGTGACCGCCGCGCACGGACTGCTCGTTGCAAGTCTTGAGGCGATCCATAAAGATCCGTTCGACCGTATCCTGATCGCACAGAGCATAGCAGAAGGCATGCTTCTGCTCACGTCAGATGAAACGATCGGGCAATACAACGGGCCGATCCGGCTGATGAAATAGTTTCAGAGCCAGATGTCAGGAAAGGCGGTCCAAGCGCCTCTCCCTCTCAGACCACTCAGCTCCCAAACCGCCCAGCATCCGCACCGTAATAGTTCACATATCGGCTGGAGATCGAGGCGATCGGCAGGACCACCAGCACATCCGTCGTGTTGAACGCATGATCGACGACCGCGCCGTCGCCGATCATCGCGCCAAGGCGCAGATAACCCTTGATCAGCGGCGGAAGCGCGCTCAATGCTTGACGGGCATTGATGTCCTCGAAAGGCATCAGGTTCATGTTGGTGTAGAGTTCCCGCTTGGCGGAAACCGCCCACTCGTTCTTCACCGACACCGTGTGGTGCAGGAAGGACAGCGCTAGCGCATGTTCCTGCGGATCGACACCCGGGAAGGAGGCGCAGCCGAACATGGCGTTCATGCCGTGCTTAAGCGAATAGGCCCAGTTGCCCTGCCAGAGCAGCTCGACGGTGCGCTTGGTGCGATAGTCGGGCAGCACGCAGGAGCGGCCGAGCTCCATGAACTGCTTGTCCGGATGACGGGCGAGCAGCGGCTCGATGTCGAATTCGGATGCGGAATAGAAACCGCCATTGGCGAGCGCCACTTCCTGGCGCAGCAGCCGATAGGTGCCGACGATCTGGTCTTCGATCTCGCCCTCGATGGCGTTGTCGACGACGAGAAGATGGTCACAAATCGCGTCATAGGCATCGACGTCGCGCTGGATGCGCATCGCTTCTGGTGCGAGCGTCGCATTCATCTCTTCGACGAAGACACGGTAACGCACTGCCTGCGCGGCATCGATCTCGCGATCATTGCGGGCAAGACGCGTTTCGAGCGAACCGATCCGTCCGAACACATCGCCGACGATCTGGTCGCTTGCCGGGACTGGGGCCGGCGCCTGGGTTGTTTCAGAGGTCAATTCACGGTTCAGGAGTTCGATTGCCATGGTGATTTTGCCCGTACCGGTTCGATCACCGTCATAAATCACGTCTCTGCGACAAGAACGTGACATTTGCTGTCACAATAGGTTCCCGACGCGGCGCCGTCAACGGACCTGTTGTCGCCCCGAGACAAGTTCCGAAAGCGCCCTCACCTCTTCCAATAAGGTCAGCGGATCAACCGGTTTGCCAAGCACGAGGCTTGCCCCATTGAGCAGCGCTTCGCGGCGCATCGCCTCGCGCCCTTCGCCTGTTAGCACGATGACCGGCACTTTGGGACGGCCCGTGTCGCGTTCCGAACCTCTGAGTGCGGACAGCAGATCAAGTACGTTGCCGCCGGGCATATGCATGTCCGAGAGGATCATGTGAGGCTGCGCGCCGTCTTTCAGGGCAGCCGCCGTCAGCGTCGGGAAATCGTCGAACAGTCGCACCCTGTGGCCAGCCTTGGTCAGCATCGAGCGGATCAGCAGCGCGTTGACCGGATCGTCCTCACCAAGAAAGATATCCAGCCCGTCCTGTACCTTTTCCACGATCGGCGGAGGTGTCAGGTGCTGGTTATCGTTCAGCGCATCACGGGTTCCGAAGCCACGCAGGCGGCCGCTCAGGACGTCGATCAGGGATTTTTCGCGTAGCGGCCGGATGAGCCAGGCATCGAAGAAATCCTGCGGCTGCGAGGCGCGCTCCTCCGGGTTGACCAGGAGGATGCGATGCAACGGCGCATGCGCCTTTTCATTGGCATAGTCGGAGGCCAGCCGATGATCGACGATGAGATCGGTATAGGGAATGGCGCCGGTCTCGGCGCGATCGATCAGCATCTGTGCTTCGGCCGTGTTCCACACATGCCGGCAGCGGCCGCCAAGCGTTTCGATCGTCGCCACCGTCGCCCGTGCGGCGGGACCTTCCGGTGCCAGCAGCAGAACGCGAGACTTTGCCAGCAGCTGGTTGCGCTCTATATTTCCGGACAGAGCGGTCTCGGAAAGGTGCAGCGGGAAGCGGATGGTGAACGTGCTGCCGATTTCCTTGCGGCTTACGACGGACAGGGAGCCGCCGAATTCCGTCAGGATGCGGGATGCGATGCCGAGCCCAAGCCCGGTGCCTATGCTCCTCGCCTCTGCGGAGCCGGCCTGCTCGAATTCACCGAAAATACGCTCCTGCTCCTCGAGCGTCATGCCGGGGCCGGTATCGATGACGGCGATTGCCACATTGTCGTTTTCCAGAAAGGCGCGAACCAGCACGCCGCCTTCGGCGGTAAATTTTACCGCATTGCCGATGACGTTGAACAGAACCTGGCGTATGCGGGCCGGGTCGAAATCGAGAAGGTCCGGCAGGTCGGCGGCGACCGTGGCGGCGATCTCGATGCGTTTTTCATGGGCGCGGGGCGCCAGCATCTCAACGACGCTTTCGATCAGGTGGC
Source organism: Neorhizobium populisoli (assembly GCF_019430945.1). GTDB lineage: Bacteria > Pseudomonadota > Alphaproteobacteria > Rhizobiales > Rhizobiaceae > Neorhizobium > Neorhizobium populisoli. The sequence goes on from NZ_JAHYCB010000006.1 coordinate 139,195, forward strand.
GCAGGTGCTCGGCGCGATTGTTCAACCGGAACCGGCCGGCTTCCAACGTCGAATAATCGAGCAGGTCCTCGACCAGCTGCGCCAGCGCATAACCGGATTGGCGGATACCGCTCAGGTAATTCTGCTGTTCGGCCGTCAGCTTCGTCTGGCCGAGAAGATGGGTCATGCCGAGAATGCCGTTCAACGGCGTGCGGATTTCATGCACGACGGTGGCGATCTGGCGGGATTTTGCCGTACTTGCCGCTTCGGCATCCTTCCAGGCGCTGTAGAGTCTGGCCGTGGTGCGCCTGCTGCGCCATTCGCCGATCCGGGAAAACAGCGCCATCAGCGCATTGCGGGGCTTTGCCCCCTCCCCGCGCGACCTCAGCCCGAGCGCCGGCACGACATGTTCCACCGCCGGATCGGCGGTGTCAGCCGCTGGCTGCGGCGCGAACGCTTTGGAGATACGTTCATGTATTTCGGCGATATCGCGCATGCGGGAAAGACTAGCCGGGTTTCTTTCCCAATCCCTAGATCATTCGGGTAAAATTTTACTGATCGCTTGTTTTGGATTCGCTTTTTTTAGGCCCGAACAATTCGTCGAGGATCACAAAGCCGGCACCGACGGTAATAAAGCTGTCCGCCAGGTTAAAAACTGCGAAAGACCACGTCTCGGTGTGGAATAGAACATAGTCCACGACATGGCCGTAGATCAGGCCGTCGATCAGGTTGCCGATGGCACCGGCGATGATCAATGCGAAGCCGATATGGGCAAATGGCCGGTCTTTCGGCGTGCGGCGCCAGAGCCAGATCACGAAGGCGACGATGATCAGCCGCATGCCGATGATCCATTCCCGTTCCATGCCGGACAGGAGCGAGAAGGCGACGCCGAGATTATAGGTTCGATACAGCGCCAGAACCGGCAGGAGATGCACTGGCTCCTCCATCGGCAGGTAGTTCTCGACGGCGATCTTGACCGCCTGGTCGAGAAAAACGGCAATGATGATGACGATCACCGCCGTCAGGGGGCGCGAGAGAAACGCGGCGCGTCCGGTCATTTCTTTTCGTCCCCCGGTCATTTCTTTTCATCCAAGGTCAGGAGATGGCGGCGGGCTTCGAACAGCATCACGGCGGTGGCGACGGCGAGGTTGAGCGAATCCGCCCTGCCCTGCTGCGGAATGCGCACGGTGCGGTCGGCAGCCCTGGCAAGATTGTCCGGCAGGCCGGACTGTTCGTTGCCCATCAGGATGACGACCGGCTTCCTGGCATAATCCACGGTGCGGTAATCGACGGCGCCGGCGAGATGCGTGGCGACGACCGATACGCCGGAGCGTTTCTGCCAGGCGAGGAAGTCATCCGGGCTGCATTTGACGACCGGCATAGCGAAGACCGAACCCATCGTGGCGCGCACGGTTTCCAGCGAGAACGGATCAGTACAATCGCCGACGAGGATGACGCCGGAAGCGCCGGCCGCATCGGCGGTGCGAATGATCGTGCCGAGATTACCGGGATCGCGGACGCGGTCGAGCGCCACGAAGGTCTCATCCTTGCTCGGCTTCAGGTCGTCCAGCCTTTTCCAGCGCTGCTCGAAGATGCCGACCACCATTTGCGGATTGTCGCGGCGGGTGACGGAGGAGAGCACCTTTTCGCTGACTTCCAGCACCAGCCCGCCATGCGCGACGGTTTTTGCTGCCACCTGCTCGACAAGCGGCTTGCTTTTGGCGGCCTTGGCGTAAACCAGCGTGCGGATCGACCAGCCGAGTTCCAGCGCGTCGATGACCAGCTTCAGGCCTTCAGCCATGAAGGTGCTGGTCTCTTCACGGTGCTTCTTGTCTGTGAGGTTCTTGATATCCTTGATGATCGGATTGGAACGCGAGGTGACTTCCTTCACCTGGCCCACACGTCTTACTTCGGACCTATGGGGTCCTGATCTATTGTATTCGTCGGTCATGCCGGTACCCAGCGGGAGAAGAGGGAAGTGGAGAGAGCGCGGCCGGGGGTCTTGTTGTCCAGCCCGCCTTCGCGGATGACGAGTTCACCCGATTCCACCACGCCGCCTGCGCCGCGCATCGTTTCGCGCATCAGTTCATGGATGGAATAGAAGCTCGCCCGGATCGAATAGGCCGTCAGCACCAGGCCGATCGCCTTGGGAGACAAAAGCTCGCGGCAGATATCGAGCATCAGCGGCAGGTGATCGAACAGCTGCCAGACCTCGCCATTCGGGCCACGGCCGAATTTCGGCGGATCGGTGAGGATGATGTCGTATTTGCTGCCGCGACGTTCTTCGCGCAGGATGAACTTCATCGCGTCCTCGCGGATCCAGCGGATCGGCGCCTTGTCGAGCCTGGCCAGCGACTGGTTTTCGCGTGCCCAGCCGATCGCCTTTTTCGACGCATCGACATGGGTGACTTCGGCACCGGCGGCGGCGGCAACCAGCGAGGCGACGCCCGTATAACCGAACAGGTTAAGGACCCTGACCGGGCGTTTTGCATTTTCGACCTGGGTTTTCATCCAATCCCAGTGGACGATCTGTTCGGGGAAGACACCGACATGCCGGAACGCCGTGAAACGGCCGAGGAAATCGACACCGAGCAAGGACAGCGGCCAGGTTTCGCCGAGCGCGTCCTTGGAAAACCGCCAGCGGCCCATGCCGTCTTCGTCCGTATCGCCGGTAAAGACTGCGTCGGCATTATCCCAGACATGCCCGGGCAGCGAGGGACGCCAGAGTGCCTGGGCTTCCGGCCGCACGATGCGGTAGGGACCGTACTGCTCCAGCTTCAGCGCATTGCCGCTGTCGATCAGGTGAAAATCGCCGGCGCCGCTGGATTCCAGGATGACCGGAACGCGTTCGACCGGGCGATCGCCCTGCCGGGACAGAAGCGGGCGCGTCTCGACCGCGGGTGCCGGGGCAGCCGGTTTTTGAGCTCTTTCGGCGGCCCGCGATACAGGCTTTTCCGTCATGCGTGGGGCCGGTCGGGCCGTTTGCGCCGGTTTTGACGCTGCCGGTCGCGCGGGAGCACTCGCCCGGCCCGGCTTGCTGCCGGCCGGTGCCCGGCTCTTGTCGCCAGTTCTATCGCCAACCCTATCGCCCGACGAGCGCCTATCCTTGTTCTTCAATGCGTTTATCCGCCTGGGTTCTTATCTTTTTGCAGCAGATAACATCTGGCGGCCATTCTTCAAAGCGGCAGGAATCGACGAAAGCTGCGCTTTATTGTCTTGTCATACGATACTACATCGCTGTATTGTCCCTTCGCTTGTCCACCTTGGCAAACGAACCTGGCCTTGCGATAAGCCTGAGACACGCATTTTTCGGAGGATCATCACATGGATATGGGCGGCGAAGAGCGGATTGCGGCACCCCGCGAAGTGGTTTGGGCGGCCTTGAACGACCCGGAAATCCTCCGTCAGTGCATTCCCGGCTGCCAGACGCTGGAGCAGAAATCGCCGACCGAGCTTGCCGCAAGCGTCAAGCTGAAGATCGGTCCGGTTTCAGCAAGCTTTACCGGCGAAGTCACGCTTTCAGACATCAACCCGCCGGAAAGCTACATGATTTCGGGCGAAGGCAAGGGCGGCATTGCCGGTTTCGCCAAGGGTTCGGCGACGGTGACGCTGGTGGAAGACGGCAGCGATACGTTGCTCAGATATTCGACCAAGGCGCAGGTCGGCGGCAAGCTCGCGCAGCTTGGCTCGCGATTGATCGATTCGACCTCGCAGAAACTTGCCGGCCAGTTCTTTGCCGATTTCAACAAGGCCGTGGTCGCCAAGGCCAGCCAGAGCTGATCCGCGTCATTCCGATCGATAAGGCGCCGGCAGAACCAGGACATGGTTTTGCCGGCGTTTATCTGTCCGCGTTGTCTTTATTTCGTGACGAGTTGGGTCGAAGCAGGCCGTCCGCCGACCACTGCCTTATGCTCGTTCTTCCACTTCACCGCCTCGCGCGCCTCGATGCGGGCCTGTTTGCGATGGCGGCCCTGACCCCACCAGGTGACGGCGGCGCCGATCAGCATGCCGAAAAGCACGGCGCTGAACAGAAACAGGAACAATGGCGCGCTGATCGCCAGCAGGCTGTCTTCCGGGCGAAACGGGTTGAGCGCCAAGGTCACGGTCTGGCGATTGGCGACCGCCAGCACGATCAGCACGATGCCGAGCGGCACGAAAACCACGAGGCTGACGATCCTTTTGAGCTTGTCCATGTCCATCTCCCCGTTGATCTTCCAGGCAATCTCCGGCAACCAGATAATCGCCGCTTTTACAGCTTCTGTTGCAGAATAGGCGCGGTTTGAGAGGATTCAAGGGCGCGGAACGCCGCGGGCGTCAGATCAATCGTCTTCGTCGGCGAGGCCCGGGTTCAGGCGCTCGCGCAGTTCCTTGCCGGTCTTGAAGAAGGGAACCCACTTTTCCTCGACAAAAACGCTTTCGCCGGTGCGCGGATTGCGGCCGGAGCGGGAGGGGCGATTCTTGACCGAAAATGCGCCGAAACCGCGCAATTCAACGCGGTTTCCACCTGCCAGGGCATCGGTGATCTCGTCGAGCACGGCATTGACGATGTTCTCGACGTCTCGGTGGTAAAGATGCGGATTGCGAGCTGCAACGATCTGAACCAGTTCTGACTTGATCACGATTGCCCCCAGAAAAAATTGATTTTTATCAGTGCCTAACCTGCCAAACGGAGACAAGACCGTCAAGGAACAACTTGTCTGCACCGAAGGCGCGAAGCGCATCCGGCGAGATTGCCTCGCCAAGCCCGACCTGCTTGAAAAACTCCGCTGCGGCGCTGGCGAACCAGAAGGAAGACGACGACTTGCGCTCCTTCCATTCGACGACCGGCAGATCCTTGGAAATGCCGCGGGTTTCCAGATAGGCGCGGATGTCGTCGTCGCCGCCAAGCTTGTCGACCAACTTGACGTTAAGCGCCTGGCGACCGGTGAAGATCGTGCCGTCGGCGAGTTTCAGCACCTCGTCACGCGGCATCTTGCGACGGTCGGCGACGAGATCGACGAACCAGGCATAGCTGTCCAGCACCATATTGCGGATCATGGTCTTGGCTTCTTCGCTGGCCGGATGGAAAGGCGACGGCTCGGCCTTCAGCGGTGCCGACTTGATCTCCTCCATCGAGATGCCGATCTTCTTCATCACCTCGTCGATCTGCGGATACTGGAAAATGACGCCGATCGAGCCGGTGATCGAGCTTTCGCCGGCGACGATCTGGTCGGCGGCGGTGGCGATCATGTAACCGGCGGAAGCCGCCAGCGTGCGCACGTCGGAGACGACCGGCTTCTTTTCGGCCACCTTGCGGATCGCCTTGAAAATGCGCTCGCCGCCATAGGTCGTGCCGCCGGGCGAATTGATCGAGACGATCAGCGCCTTCGCCTGGCTGCTTTCGGCAATGCGGTCGAGCCGCTCCAGAAGATCCTTGTCGTCCATGATCATGCCGGAGATTTCGATCCGGGCGACATGCGGCACTGCCGATCCACCACCCTCGCCGCCGACATAACGATACAGCGCGAAGCCGATGCCGACCAGGAAGACCAGTGCCACGACGCGCCAGAAGCTCAGCTTGCGACGCAGCGACCGCCGGTCCGCGATTGCCATTTGATCCATGGAGATGCCCTTAAAAATATGCCCGATCGTTGCTAAATAGGCTCTGTAGCGCGTTTTGCAGCGGGCGACATCACGTTTTTATGTTGCCCATTATTGTTTGTTGATGAATAAAAACCATATTGGCGGACAAGAGAATGCCAGAACACGCCCCGGCGCCCGCGAGTGCGGACCATGCCGGCCGGCTTGAACGGGCAAACAGGGACCGATCCGGCACTCATGCTGCAGTATATTCGAAACACGGCAGGCCTTGCGGCGGCGCTGCAGCCGAATACGGACGCCTATCAGGCGGCGCTCGGCCATTCGGCGCTGGTGCGCAAGCTGAAGATCCTGCTGCCGATCCTGGCCGCCGTCATTTCGGCCGCCTTTATCGTGGTTTCGATCATCCGCACCTACCTGCCGGAAAGCCTGTCGGTCGAAAGCGCCCGCATCGAAAACGGCAAGATCGTCATGGAACGACCGGCGATTTCCGGCCGCAACAAGGACGGCATCAACTATTCGATGATCGCCAACCGCGCGCTGCAAGACATCCAGAACCCGAACATGATCTCGCTCGAAGACGTCAAGGCAGCCGTGCCGATCAATGACGACGTGATCGCGCGCGTGACGGCGAGCGGCGCCGATTTCGACCGCGGCTCCGATATGCTCGACCTCATCAAGCCTTTCGACGTCAACCTGTCGAACGGCATTACCGCCCGCTTCAAGTCCGCCCATCTCGACATCAATGCCGGCGTCATGGATACGCGCGATCCGGTCGATATCTCGATGAAAGAAGGCTCGATTGTTGCAGAGTCTTTAAAGATAACGGATAAGGGTCGAACCATCACATTCCAGGGCAAGGTTCGCCTTCATCTTGAACCTTCCACCATCCGCAACCAGGGCAAATGAGCCAGGCCGCCATGACCTATAGCCGCTATCTTACCCGCAATACCGCAGTTCTGATCGCGGCAGGCTTCGTGTCCTGTCTCGCCGTTGCGACTTCGGCACATGCCCAGTCCACCAGCCAGCTGGAAGGCCTTAAGCTTTCAGGCGACAAGCCGATCCAGATTGCCAGCGACCAGCTGGAGATCAAGGAACAGGAAAAGAAGGCTTTCTTCACCGGCAACGTCCAGGTCGTGCAGGGCACGACGACGATGAAGGCCGGCAAGATGACCGTGCTCTATACCGGCGAAGGCACGTCGGTGACGGCGGGCAATGCCAATATCGACAAGATCTTCCTCGACGACACGGTCTTCCTGACCTCCGGTACCCAGCAGGCGACCGCCGACAAGGGCGAGTTCGACATGGCATCCCAGACCTTCGTCCTCTCCGGCAAGCAGGTCGTGCTGTCGGAAGGCCCGAACGTCTTCAAGGGCTGCAAGCTGACGGTGCAGATGGCGACGGGACAGGCCAAACTTGATCCCTGCAATACCGGCCGCATCGAAATTCTGCTCGACCCGAAGTCGCAACAGCAGAAACCGAAGCCTTAACGACAAGACCTCATTGCCCGTGAAAATACCCCTGCTCTCCAGTCTGACGGCGAAAAAGCCGGCCGCGCCCGAGCCTTTCGTTGCACGCGACAAGGCGCGCTACGAGGGAACGCTCGTGGCACATGGCCTGTCGAAGACCTATGACACGCGCCGCGTCGTCAACGGCGTCTCCCTCGTGGTGCGCCGCGGCGAGGCCGTCGGCCTGCTCGGACCGAACGGCGCGGGCAAGACGACCTGCTTCTATATGATTACAGGCCTAGTACCGGTCGATGAAGGCATGATCGCCATCAACGGCAACGAGGTGACCCGCATGCCGATGTATCGGCGGGCACGTCTCGGCGTCGGTTACCTGCCGCAAGAAGCCTCGATCTTCCGCGGCCTGACGGTGGAAGAAAACATCCGTGCCGTCCTGGAAGTCCACCAGCCCGACAGAGACAAGCGCGAGAGCAAGCTCGACGAACTGCTGGAAGAATTCCACATCAGCCAGCTCCGGAAATCTGCGGCAGTCGCACTTTCCGGTGGCGAGCGCCGCCGGCTTGAAATCGCCCGCGCGCTGGCGACCGACCCGGCCTTCATGCTGCTTGACGAACCGTTTGCCGGTGTCGATCCGATCTCGGTCTCGGATATCCAGAACCTCGTTCGCCACTTGACGGCGCGCGGGATCGGCGTTCTGATAACCGACCATAACGTCCGCGAAACGCTCGGCCTGATCGACCGGGCCTATATCATCCACGCGGGCGAAGTGCTGACCCATGGCCGGGCCGATGATATCGTCAACAACCCGGACGTCCGCCGTCTCTATCTCGGCGACAAGTTCAGCCTGTAGCCGTATCGCAATGCGGCGAAGAAGTTTACCTTCCCCGCATTGCAGCGCTTGACCAAATCTTTCAAAAAAGCAATTCTTGTGCCAGTTGCGAATTCAACTGGTCATAACCAGGCGAATTCGTGCGTTGTCACCTCATGACCGAGGTGGACCGCAGAGGAGTTTTGCGTCTGACATGGGTTTATCCGCCAGCCTTTTTTTAAAGCAGACCCAGTCGCTGGTAATGACCCCGCAGCTGATGCAATCCATCCAGCTGCTGCAGATGACGCATTTCGAGCTTAACCAGTTCATTGCCCAGGAAGTCGAAAAGAACCCGCTGCTGGAAATAGCGTCAGGTGACGCGGAAAGTGGCGCCGAACAGGGCTTCGACGCGGAAGAGTCCTATGGCGACGAACTGGCAAGCCGCTCAGAGACGGCGGCCGCATCCGCGGAAACCGAATGGTATGAACACCCCTCTTCGATGACCGCCGAAAGCCTCGGCGAAGGGCTGGATACCGGCTTCGACAATGTTTTCCCGGATGATGGTCCGGCCAAACGCGCCGATGCGCCGGAACTGCTCAGCCAGTGGAAATCCATGCCGGGCGGTGAAGGCGGCGAGGATTACGATCTCGATGATTTTGTCGCCGGTCAGGTGACGTTGCGCGACCACCTGAACCAACAGATACCCTTCCTTTTCAATACTGCCGCCGATCGCCTCGTCGCCCAGCATCTCGTCGATCAACTCGACGATGCGGGTTATCTGCAAGGCGATATCGGCGAGACCGCCGAACGCCTCGGCAAGCGCGCTGCAGATGTCGAAACTATTCTTCGGGCGCTGCAGACGCTCGATCCGCCGGGTGTGTTCGCCCGTTCACTCGCCGAATGCCTGGCGATCCAGCTGCGCCAGAAGGACAGGCTGGATCCCGCCATGGAGGCGCTGGTCGCGCATCTCGAACTGCTCGCCAAGCGTGATTTCGCCTCGCTGCGCAAGATCTGCGGCGTCGACGACGAGGACCTTCTCGACATGCTGGCGGAAATCCGCATGCTCAACCCCAAGCCGGGCACCGGCTTCGAGGGCGGCATGTCGGAAACGATTTCGCCGGATATCGTTGTGCGCGCAGCACCCGACGGAAGCTGGATGATCGAGCTCAACCCGGACACGCTGCCACGGGTTCTGGTCAACCAGACCTATTTTCAGACCGTTTCGAAGTCGGTTTCCAAGACCGGGCCGAAGGGCGGCGAAGATCACAACTTTCTGGCCGAATGCATGCAGAACGCCAGCTGGCTGACCCGCAGCCTCGACCAGCGGGCCAAAACGATTATGAAGGTAGCGACCGAGATCGTCCGCCAGCAGGATGCGTTCCTGCTGCATGGCGTCGATCACCTGCGGCCGCTGAACCTGAAGACGGTGGCGGAAGCCATCAAGATGCATGAATCGACGGTGAGCCGCGTCACCTCCAACAAATACATGCTGACGCCGCGCGGCCTTTTCGAGCTCAAATATTTCTTCACCGTGTCGATCGGCTCGGCGGAGGAAGGCGGCGATACCCATTCGGCCGAAGCCGTGCGCCATCGCATCCGCCAGATGATCACCCAGGAGACGCCGGATGCCGTGCTTTCCGACGACGACATCGTCGACAGCCTGAAGCGCGGCGGGGTTGAACTGGCCCGCCGGACGGTCGCGAAATACCGCGAGGCGATGAACATCCCCTCCTCCGTGCAGCGCCGTCGCGAGAAGCGCGCTCTCGCCAAAGTAGCGGCTTTTTGACGTCTGCCGCCTGTTTCCACAGGCCTACGTAGAAACCACAGCCCCTGCGACCGTTGACATTTAAAGCATCCGAAGCTAGAAGCCCGCCGCAACTGCAGGGGCAAGGCTTTAAAAACCTGCCTCACCACCGAGACAGGCATGACCGCGCAGCAATTTGAACCTGCTTTGCGCGAATGGCTTGGATGAGGGGGCGGCTTGGCGTAGACTGGAACACGCAAGTCACGACAAGAAGGAAACAATTCCATGAGTGTGCGTGTATCCGGTAAACAAATGGAGATCGGTGAATCGTTCCGCCAGCGGATCGAGGACCACATCGGTGAAGCGGTTACGAAATACTTCGATGGAGGGTATTCGAGCCAGGTCATCGTGGAAAAGGCGGGTTCACGTTTCTCGGCAGACTGCAAGGTGCATCTCGATACAGGGATCGTCCTGCATGCGGCCGGTGAAGCAAATGATCCTCAGGCCAGTTTCGATGCCGCAGCACAACGGATCGAAAAGCGCCTGCGCCGCTACAAGCGGCGTCTGAAGGACCACCACGCCGGCAACCATGCGAATGGCTCTGCCGAGGTCGCCTATACCGTCATGGACAGCGTACCGGATGAGGATGAGGAAATTGCCGAGGATTTCGCGCCGACGATCGTCGCGGAAAGCTCCAAGCAGCTGAAGACCATGTCAGTCGCGACCGCCGTGATGGCCTTGGACATGACCGACGAACCGGTTCTCTTGTTCCGTAGCCCGGGCAAGGAACAACTGAATATCGTGTACCGCCGCAACGACGGCAATATTGGATGGATCGACTCCACCAATATAAAGAATTAACACTCTACGGGAGAGCGTCGGCAACGGCGCTCCCTCCGCCTGGAGCAAAAGCTCTGCCGGCACAAAGGATGACGAGAAATGGCGTTGGCAGATTTGCTGCAGCAAGATGCGATTATTCCTGCCCTCAAGGTGAATTCCAAAAAGCAGCTTCTGCAGGAACTGGCGGCCAAGGCCTCCAAGCTCACCGGAGTTGCGGAACGGGAAATCTTCGACGTCATCTTGCAGCGGGAACGCCTCGGCTCGACCGGCGTCGGTCACGGCATCGCCATCCCGCATGGCAAGCTCACCAGCATTTCCTCAATCAAGGGCATTTTTGCCCGCCTGGAATCACCGGTCGATTTCGAGGCGCTCGATGACGAGCCTGTCGATCTGGTCTTCCTGCTGCTCGCGCCTGAAGGTGCAGGCGCCGATCACCTGAAGGCCCTGTCTCGCATCGCCCGCGTTCTGCGCGACCAGGACCTTGTGGCGAAACTGCGCAAGACCGATTCGGCCACAGCCATTTACGCATTCCTGAACGAGCAGCAGGCCAATCACGCCGCCTGACGCATCCGATCATTTCGTGGGGACGAAACGAAGCCGCCCGGCCGCTGAATGAGCGCCGGGCGGTTTTGTTTTGGTGCTCAGGCAAGCGTCAACACAACCATGGACTGCCTTGCCTCCCGGAAAGCTCGGGCTCTGAACGAACCGGATGGCTATCGATCCGATTGTTCGCCTTGCGAATTGCGCTCTATCAATCTGGTTGGCGGCGCCGAACGCGCATGCCTTGGCGACATGCCGTACTGCGTCTTGAATGCCCGGCTGAAAGCCGCCTCGGAATCGTAACCGACATGGCGAGCAATATCTCCGATGCGCAGGTTTGACTTGCGCAGCAGATCCGACGCGACAGCCAGTCTCCAACCGTGAACATATCGCAGAGGTGGCTCACCGACGGCAGCCAGGAATACCTCCGCGAACCGGGAACGGGACATTCCCGCAATCGACGCCAAATCTCCTACCGACCAGGGCCGGCTGGGGTTTCGATGAACCGCGGAGAGTGCCCGGCTTACCCTCGCATCTGCCAATGCGCCGATCCAGCCCTGTTTCCCTCCCTGCAATTTTGACCAGGTCCGGATCGACCGGATGATCAGAATATCGATGACGCGGGAGATCATCAGGGCGGCTCCCGGCTCTTGCGCCTTTTTCTCGTAAACCAGAAACTGAGCGACGTCGCGGATGAGGACGGCGGACTGATCGCTGTCTCTCTCGATATGGATATAGTTCGGCAACAGGCTCAGGGCGGGCTGCAGGCCGCTGCTGTTTTCGAATTGAAACGTCGCGCTGAGCGTCCTTGCGACAACCTCACCGGTGCCGTCCCGAAGCACATCCAGCTTTATACCCGTTCCGTCGATTTCAAGTTGGTGTCGGGTCTGCTGCCAGCTCTTGCCGGGGCAAGCCAGGACATATCTGATGGGATGCGGCAGTACAAAAACGTCGCCTCTAGACAATCTTAGAGGCGGGTCGTCTTCGATGTAGATGTCGATCTCGCCTTCCTGGATGACATGGATACATGCTGAACTGGGTTGAAAAACAATATTGAACCCATCCGCGCATTCCGTCGTGAAAACCCGCTCGCCTCTCAGTTGCACGAAACGCAGAACATCCGACAACAGGTCTGTTGGTGCCTGATTATCGGACGCTGGAGCAAAAACTCCGTTGTTGCTGTCATGGGGTTCCAACGCTGTTTCCTCTAGTTTCCACTGCAAGCGATACAACGAAATTGCTTCCGATATCAGTCATTTAAGCCGACGATATCGGATTTGGCAACCGGCCATAACGGCGAAATCGCGAATTTGCTCAAACGCCCGTTTCCGTTCTGGAAGCGTGCATCGGTATATTCCTTGAGGAGAAATTGGAAATGCGTTCTCTCATCATGACAGCTGCCGCAACCTTGCTGGCCAGCGTTGCTTTTGCCGCCTCTGCCAATGCAGAAGTTCCGAAAGGGGTGGCACAGAATATCGTCCTCGTTCATGGCGCCTTCGTCGATCAGACGAGCTGGCAGCCTGTTGCGGATATCCTGACCGCCAAGGGCTACAAGGTAACCCTGGTGGAAAACCCGCTCACCTCGCTTGCCGCCGACGTTGCAGCGACCAAGAAGGCGCTGGCGGCGCAGATTGGCCCGACCGTTCTCGTCGGCCACTCATGGGGCGGCGTCGTCATCACCGAAGCCGGCAACGATCCCAAAGTAAAGTCGCTGGTGTTCGTCTCGGCGTTTGCGCCTGATGTCGGCGAGTCCCTCGCAGCGCTTGCCAAGTCCGGCCCGGCCACCGACGGCGCGAAGTCCATTCATCCCGACGACAAGGGCAACCTCTATCTCGACCAGAAGACCTTCCCGGAATTCGTCGCCCCTGAACTGCCGCTGAAAATTGCCGAGAAGCTTGCGGCCAATCAGCTGCCTCTGAACCACACGGCGTTCGAAGCTCCGGTCACTACGGCCGCCTGGCACGTCAAGCCGAACTATTTCGTCATCAGCACGAAGGACCGCGTCAATGCGCCGGAAGCTCAGCAGATGATGGCAGCACGGATCAAGGCCAAGGTCACCGAAGTCCCGGGCAGCCATGCGTCTCTGGTCGTGTTTGCCAAGGATGTCGCGGCCGTCATCGAAGAAGCCGCACTCGCCAAGTAGCGTCGAGCCCCCGAGGCCGTCCATCCGGTCGGGCAGCCTTATAGTCTCGCGCCGCAATCCCGGGCCACAGAACATAAAAAAAGCGGGCGAAGATCGCCCGCTTTCGTGTTTGCATTTCCTGCGATCAGGCGTTCTTTTCGCCTGCCGCCTCGGCCGAAACATCCTTCGGGCCGCCCTTGGCGACGCCGACCATGGCCGGGCGCAGGACGCGCTCGCCGATGGTGAAGCCGGCCTGGACGACCTGCACAACGGTGTTGTTCGGAACGTTCGGGTTCGGGATTTCGAACATGGCCTGGTGGAAGTTCGGATCGAACTTCTGGCCTTCGGCCTCGATCTTCTTGACGCCGTGGCGATCCAGGGCCGAAAGCATGGCACGTTCGGTCATTTCGACGCCCTCGAGCAGGGTTTCGAGCGTTGCTTCGGCGCCTGCCCGCTTTTCGGTCGGCACGGCATCCAGTGCACGGCGCAGGTTGTCGGATACGGCCAGCATGTCGCGCGCAAACCCGGCGACGGAATAGGACTTGGCATCCTTGACGTCGCGCTCGGTGCGGCGGCGCAGGTTGTCCATTTCAGCGGCAAGCCGCAGGAAGCGGTCGCGCAACTCGTTGTTTTCGTTCTTCAGGACTTCGAGCGCATCGGGCTCGGCAGCATTCTGGGTGGCCGCGTCCTCGAAAGCGGACGCTACGGCTTCCGCCGCGTCATCGGCGGTCGCGTCAGGTCCGTTCTTCTTGGTTTCGTCGGTCATGACGGTCTCCGGTTATGGTCGTGGGATTGTCAGAGCCGGTTTCCCTGGCCCTGGATTTGTGCCCGATATCGAGGTTTAAGCCGAAAAAATCAAGGCTTGGAAGGAAACTAGCGCGAGAAGCGTGACGATGGATTAACGCGACAGCCTCGCCAGAAGCTGGGCGGTGTAATCCACCATCGGCACGATGCGGGAATAATTGAGCCTTGTCGGCCCGATGACGCCCACCGCACCGACGATCCGGTCCTCGCCGTCGCGATAGGGTGCAACGATCAGCGACGAACCGGACAGCGAAAACAGCTTGTTTTCCGAGCCTATGAAGATGCGTACGCCCGGTCCTCGCTCGGCAAGTTCCATGATTTCGATCAGGCTGTCCTTCTTTTCGAGATCGTCGAACAGAAGCCTGAGGCGATCGAGATCGGTGACATCCGCGAGGCCCTGCAGAAGGTTGGCGCGGCCGCGCACGATCAATTGGCTGGGCTTGCCCTCTTCCGCATCGCCCGACCAGACCGCAAGGCCACGCTCCACGAGATCCTGCGACAGCGTGTAGAGTTCGACCGCGACCTGATCCTTGAGCTTCTTCAGCTCGTTGCGGAATTCCGGCAGGGTCTGGCCGGCCAGATGTGCATTGAGGAAATTGGCGGCCTCCGTTAGCTGCGAGGAGGTGACGCCGGCCGGTAGTTCGATGATGCGGTTTTCCACCTGGTTATGGTCGCCGACCAGCACGGCGAGCGCCTTGGTGGGCTCCAGGCGGATGAATTCCACATGTTTCAGCACCGGGTCGCTTTTGGCGGTGATGACGATGCCGGCGCCGCGCGAGACGCCGGACAGCATCAGGCTTGCCTCGGACATCAGCGTTTCGAGCGGCTGGTCGCGGTCGATGGGCCGGATCTGCCGGTCGATATTGGCGCGCTCTTCTTCCGACAGATTGCCGACCTGCATGAAGGCATCGACGAAAAAGCGCAGGCCCGTCTGGGTCGGCAGGCGGCCGGCGCTGATATGCGGCGAATAGATGAGGCCAAGCTCTTCGAGATCGCTCATGACATTGCGCACCGAGGCGGGCGACAGCGACATGGGCAGGATGCGCGACAGGTTGCGGGAGCCGAGCGGCTCGCCGGTTTCCAGATAGCTTTCGACGATGCGGCGGAAAATTTCGCGCGAACGGTCGTCGAGCACCGAATTGCTATCCCTGACCGGTCCCGAAAAATTCACCAATTCCCTCACCGCTTCGTTGATCATCGACGAGAAAATATAGTCATTCCGCCGCCCGGCGCAAAAGGGAAAATCGCGTGAGCCGCCGGCAGACAGCCGCAACAAGCCGCTTTCCCTTTGCAAAACCCCGGCCACCGTCCTAGAAGGACGCAAACATATATTAGGGAGCACGACATGCGGCCTTCAGGCAGACAGCTAAACCAGATGCGTAAGGTTTCTTTCGAGCGCAACTTCTCGAAGCACGCGGAAGGCTCCTGCCTTGTGAAGTTCGGCGATACGCATGTGCTCTGCACCGCAAGCCTTGAAGAAAAGACGCCGCCGTGGCTGCGCAATTCCGGCAAGGGCTGGGTCACCGCCGAATACGGCATGCTGCCGCGTGCCACCGGCGACCGCATGAAGCGCGAAGCCGCCGCCGGCAAACAGGGCGGCCGCACTCAGGAAATCCAGCGCCTGATCGGCCGCTCGCTGCGGGCCGTCGTCGATCTCGGAGCACTCGGCGAAAAGCAGATCACCGTCGACTGCGACGTCATCCAGGCGGATGGCGGCACCCGCACCGCCGCGATTACCGGCGGCTGGATCGCGCTTTACGATTGCCTGAAGTGGATGGAAGCCCGCTCGATGACCAAGGTCGAGAAGGTGCTGAAGGATCATGTCGCGGCGATTTCCTGCGGCATCTTCGCCAACCAGCCGGTGATCGACCTCGACTATCTCGAAGACTCGGCTGCCGAGACCGACGCCAATTTCGTGATGACCGGCTCGGGCGGCATCGTCGAGGTTCAGGGCACGGCGGAAGGTGCGCCGTTCAGCCAGGAAGAGTTCCTAAAGCTGCTCGCGCTGGCGCAGGATGGCACGCGGGAGCTGGTGGCGATGCAGAAGCAGGCGATCGGCGGCTGATAGCTCGACTTTTTATCTAAAGGCAGCCCCTCATCCGGCTGCCGCTACCTTCTCCCCGCTCGCGGGGAGAAGGACATGTGCCGCACCGGCCACCTCAACCACGAACGTCGCATAGGGCACGTCCCCTCGCCCCGTTTACGGGGAGAGGGTTAGGGTGAGGGGCACCTTTGAAAGATCAAATATGATCGAAGGCATTCTCGAAACCGCGCTCTACGTCGACGATATCAATGCCGCCGAAGCCTTCTACGGCAAAATCCTCGGCCTCGAAAAAGTCCTGCGTGCGGGCAACCGGCATGCATTCTTCCGCTGCGGCCTCGGCATTCTGCTGATCTTCAATCCCACCGAGACCATCAAACCACCCTCCTCCGATGCCCTGCCCGTGCCGCCGCATGGCGCGACCGGCCCCGGGCACGCCTGTTTCCGCATGAGCGGCGAGGCGATTGACAGGATGGTGGAAAAGCTCAACAAGGCGGGCATACCAATCGAAAGCGATTTTCGCTGGTCGAACGGCGCGCGGTCCATTTATTTCCGCGACCCCGCCGGCAACAGCCTCGAATGCGCAGAGCCGAAACTCTGGAATATCGAATAGGAATTTTCATGCGCAAGCTCGATACCAAGACCATCGTCGTTGCCAGCCACAATGCCGGGAAAATCCGCGAGATCGCCGAACTGATCGGCCCCTTCGGCTTTTCGGCGAAATCCGCCGCCGAACTGAAGTTCGAGGAGCCGGACGAGACGGGTACGACATTCGAGGAAAACGCCGCGATCAAGGCTCTTGCCTCCGCCAAGGCCTCCGGCATGCCGGCGCTGTCAGACGATTCAGGCATCGTCATCGATGCGCTGGACGGCGCGCCGGGCGTCTATACTGCCAACTGGGCGGAGCGCGAGGACGGCAGCCGCGATTTCCAGATGGCGATGGAAAAGGTCGAAAAGGCGCTGCAGGACAAGGGTGCGACCAAGCCGGAGCAGCGCACCTGCCGCTTCGTCAGCGTGCTCTGCCTCGCCTGGCCGGACGGCCATACGGAAATGTTCCGCGGCGAGGTCGAAGGCACATTCGCCTGGCCGCCGCGCGGAACCGAGGGTTTCGGTTACGATCCTATCTTTCAGCCGGTGGGTTATGATACTACCTTCGGCGAAATGAGCAGCGATCAGAAACACGGCTGGAAGCCGGGCGATGCGGAAGCACTTTCCCACCGCGCCCGCGCCTTTAAACGTTTCGTGGAAACATGCTTGGAAGCGTGACTTAGAGAAGCGTGAGTTAGACTTGAACCCCGCCGCACCCCTTCTGCCAGATACCGGAGAACCCGGGTTCGGCGTCTACGTTCATTGGCCCTTCTGTGCGGCCAAGTGTCCGTATTGCGATTTCAACAGCCATGTCCGCCATCAGCCGGTAGACCAGCCGCGCTTCACCGCCGCCTTCCTCAAGGAGATGGACGTGATGCGGAAGATGAGCGGGCCGAAGACGGTAACCAGCGTCTTCCTCGGCGGCGGCACACCTTCGCTGATGGACCCGGCCACCGTCGCGGCGATCCTCGACGGCATTGCCAGCCGCTGGCATATGCCGGATGGCATCGAGATCACCATGGAAGCCAACCCTTCCAGCGTCGAGGCAACCCGTTTCCGCGGTTATCGCGATGCCGGCGTCAATCGCGTGTCGCTCGGCGTGCAGGCGCTGAACGATCCGGACCTCAAGTTTCTCGGTCGATTGCATGACGTCGCCGATGCATTGAAGGCGATTAAACTGGCGCGCGACATCTTTCCGCGCATGTCCTTCGACCTCATCTATGCCCGGCCGAACCAGACGGTGGCGGCCTGGGAAGCGGAGCTGAAAGAGGCGATCTCCTATGCCGTCGATCATCTGTCGCTCTATCAGCTGACGATCGAGGAAGGCACGCCCTTTTTCGGCCTGCACAAGGCGGGAAAGCTGATCGTGCCGGATGGCGACCAATCGGCGGAACTCTACGAGGCGACGCAGGAGATCACCGCACAGCACGGCATGCCGGCCTATGAGGTTTCCAACCATGCGGTGCCCGGCGCCGAAAGCCGCCATAACCTGACCTATTGGCGTTACGGCGATTATGCCGGCATCGGCCCCGGCGCTCACGGCCGGCTGACGCGCGGATCAAGCAAGCTCGCCACCTCGACCGAACGGCGACCGGAAACCTGGCTCGAACAGGTGGAACGCATCGGCCACGGCATGCTGGAAGAGGAAGTGCTGGGCTATGAGGAACAGGCAGACGAATTGCTGCTGATGGGGCTTCGGCTGCGCGAAGGCGTCGATCTCGCCCGCTGGCAACAGCTTTCAGGTCGCGATCCGGACCCGATCCGCGAGGAGCGGCTCTTGGATCACGGGTTCATCGAGCGGCTGGGGAATTCCCGGCTGCGGTGCACGCCGTCGGGCATGCTGATCCTCGATGCGGTGGTGGCCGATCTGGCTTGTTGATAGGTGGCGCCGCATCCTCCTTTCTCCCCCCTTGCGGGGAGATGTCGCCAGAGGCGACAGAGGGGGGTGGTTCAGCAATCTCTACCGTCGGGTTCGTGGCACCACCCCCATCCGTCAGCTCCGCTGACATCTTCCCCGCAAGGGGGGAAGATGGGTGGGTGACGTACCGTGCCCCTTAATCCCTGACGCCGCGTGAGGCACATCCCCTCTCCCCATCAAAACAGGAAGAGGGTGAAGGGCGATCTCCCAACGGAGAGCTACTTCACCGCAATCACATGCAGCCAGTCGGTCGGGCGCTTATCGTAACCGCTGCCCTTGTCCTCGTCGATTTCGATCGAACCCCAGGGCATCGCCTCGTAAGCCGCCTGCAGCCAGTCCTTCGACGGATAGTTGAAGAACCGCCCGAGGCCATCATGACCTTCCGCCTCACCGGCCTTGAAGCTGGCATAAAACACGCCGCCGGGCCGTAACGCCGTGTGGATCTTGGCTAGAATGCCGCCGAGATCGGATCGCGGCACATGCAGAAGGCAGGCATTGGCCCAGACACCGTCGAAGGCTGCGACCATGTCGATATCCTCGAACCGCAGCACGCCGACCGGGATGCCGAGGCGTTTCGAAGCCTCCTCCGTCATCTCCGGCGTGCCGTCGGTCGGCGCGGCGCGTAAGCCGCGGGCGATCATTTCGGCGCTGTCGCGGCCATTGCCGCAGCCAAGTTCAAGCACTTCGGCGCCCGGCTGAAGCCTTGTCAGAAACCGGTCGAGCCGCATCAGGCTCGCTCCGGAAAGGGCATCGGCATAGGTGACAGCATTGTCGGAATAGAATTTTGCGGTGGCGTTTTCGTCGATGCTCATGATCTTACCTCTGTGAAAGGAGCAGCTTGGTGCCGAAGCCGACAAAGATCATGCCGACGCCGAGATCGATCTTGCTCTTGGCCTTGAGATAGGCGGCCGCCACCGTGCGGTGGGTGATGAGGCCGATCAGGACGGTGTAGTAGAGCGTGGAGACCGTCATCATCACGGCGATTGCCGCAAGCCCGTAAAAGAACGGCGTGCCGACCGGCATGGTCGCGGCAAACAGCGAGGCGACGAACAGCGCCGATTTCGGGTTGGCGAGATTGGTCGCCAGACCCATGCGGTAGGCCGTCTTCAGGGGGATATCGACCTTGGCGGCGGTCAGATCCGTCACTTGCCGTGCCTTGCGCAGGTCGAAGAAAATCTTGGCGCCGAGCCAGACGAGATAAAGCCCGCCGACGATCTTCAGCGCCAGGAAGGCGAAGGGTGCCGCCTGAAAAAGCACGTTGATGCCGAGCCAGCCGGCGAGGCCCCAGCAAAGCGTGCCGGTGATCGTGCCGGCAGCTGCCACCAGCGCCACCTTGCGCGGCGCCGTCAGGCAATACCGCATGATCAGCAGCGTATTGGGACCCGGCGTGATGCAGGCCACGCCCCAGATCATCGCGACCGACAGAAGAAACATGGCAGGCTCTCCAAAGGCTTTGTCGGCGCGTTGATGAGCCTGCCCGGCCTGCCGGTCAAGAAAAATCGCGCGGACATGGAAGCGCAAACCGAAAAGGCGCCGCAACCGTCAGGTCGCAGCGCCTTTGCCATTCATGAAGATCCGTAACAGGCCGCCGCTTACGGCAGCCCGCAGCCTTGATCAGGCGTTGTTTTCGTTGATCAGACGCTTCAGAAGCTCAACCTCGTGGCTGAGCTTGGTGTCGCCGGAGATCAGTTCCTCGATCTTGCGGACCGCATGCAGGACCGTCGTGTGGTCACGACCGCCGAAACGCCGGCCGATTTCCGGGAAGGAACGCGGCGTCATGGTCTTCGACAGATACATGGCGACCTGGCGCGGCTTGACGATGACGCGGGTGCGGCGGTTCGACACCAGTTCCTGGCGCGAAACATTGTAATGACGGGCGACGACGCGCTGGATGTCCTCGATGCGGACACGCTTGGCTTCGCCTGCACCCACCAGATGGGCAAGCAGTTCGTCCACACGGTCGATCGACAGCGACGGCTCGAACGAGCGGCGGAACAGCAGCTGATTGAAGGCCCCTTCCAGTTCGCGACCGCTGGCGGTGACGTTGCGCGCTACGTGGTTGAGGATATCGGCCGGGATATCCAGCGACGGGTCGTCCTGGCGGGCGGTCGCGAGACGGCCCTTCAGCATTTCCAGACGCATTTCATAATCCGGCGCCTCGACCTCGATCGCCACGCCGCCCTGCAGGCGGGAACGAACGCGCGGATCGAGCGATTCCAGCTCCCAAGGCGCGCGGTCGGCGGCAACGACGACCTGCTTGGCGCTGTCGAGCAGCATGTTCAGGAGATGGCAGAACTCGTTCTGGATCATCTTGCCCTGCAGGAACTGCATGTCGTCGATGATCAGCAGGTCGATATTGCGCAGGCTATCCTTCAGCGTCAGCGCGTCATTGTCGCGGATCGCGGTTGCGAAACGCCACATGAAATATTCCGCCGTCAGATAGACCACGCGCGGCATGCGATCGCTGCTGACCGCCGCATTGGCGATCGCCTGCAGAAGATGCGTCTTGCCGAGACCGACACCCGAATGGATGAAGAGCGGATTGAAGCGCACGGCACCGGCACCAGCTTCGGCAATCGTCTTGGCTGCAGCGAGAGCCACGCGGTTGGACGGACCTTCAATGAAGGTGTCGAAGGTGAAGCGGCTATCGAGCGGCGAGCCGAACAGCGGGCTTGCAGACGATGCCGGACGAGCCGGGGCTGCAGAGGGCGTCGGGAACGTGGCGATCTTGCCGATTTCGCGCGGGCCCGTTTCACGGGCTGCATCGCGGCGCGGGAAAGACTGCGACGAAACGTGCTCCGCCACGGCGCCACGTTCTTCAGGCGCTCGGGTGACGTTGCGGCTGGCGCTGCGCACCAGGATTTCCACCTTCAGGATTTCGGAATCTTCCGCCTGGAATATGGTCGTGATGAGATCGAGATAGCGGTTGTTGATCCAGGACTTCAGAAAAGTCGTCGGCACCGTAAGGCGAACAACGCTTTTCGAAACGGAATGCAGCTTCAAACGCCCGAACCAGCTTGCATAAACGTCCTGGCCGACCTGTGCTTTCAAACGTGCGCTAAACCGCTCAAAAAGAGCATCATGCTTCATTTCCGATGTTTCCCCTGCCGCCTGGGAGTAAACTGAATCGAGTGCCTGCCGCGCGTGGTCCCCATTACCCGCACGTGCCGAACCGGTATTGATATGCATTATTGTCGCCGCCTTCCAAATCGTAGCCTGGCGGTTCTCGTTCACGCCGCCAGAACAAACTTCGTTTTACGGCAAAGCAAAACCATTCCCAGTAACTGAGAACCTTCGCCGCCCGTCCCCTTTTTCAGAAACTTTCGTTCGCCTCGTCGCAATCGAAAGCCTCACCCCAGCTTCGCCTCGTAAACGACGCCAGGTCCACGGAAGCCACTCCGCAATCAGAAGTCCCATCCTCGTCATGGGCCACCCGAGCTTCTTCCCTCTCGTTCGTCCGATGCTGCGCACCGGCTTCGATTGGACAAAACCACCCTGCTCCGGAAACTGCCAATTTCCGGCGCACAACCGATGGTTATTTGGAAAACGGGCACGATCGTCCCGTTGCAAGGGGCAGAAAGTCTCCGCGCCGTCCTGAAGTGAACAGCTGTCGGCAGCCCTCTGAAGTATTCCCCGCGCCCCTTGCTGAAAACCATTTAGGCAGGATCAAATGGCAAGATCAATGATGAATTTTACGCAAAATTAAGAGCCGGCCGTTGACTCTGCGAACGTGGTTTGAATGTCACAGAGGCCTTCATGGAGAATCGCTTTTGAATCAATGGGATTCATTTTTGGCATACAGTGTCGGCGATTGTTCACAGAAAAAATAAAAATCTGCTTGACTCACTTTGAGGCCTTTTGACTCCGGCAAAAGTCACGCACTGAGCCATGAACCTCCCGCAAACATTTGTTTTAAATGATTTTTTTCTGTCACGCC
The DNA here is from genome assembly GCF_019430945.1 of Neorhizobium populisoli. Taxonomy (GTDB): domain Bacteria; phylum Pseudomonadota; class Alphaproteobacteria; order Rhizobiales; family Rhizobiaceae; genus Neorhizobium; species Neorhizobium populisoli. The sequence continues at coordinate 161,559 of NZ_JAHYCB010000006.1, forward strand.
CCCGACACGAAAGTGTTATTGAGCCGGATAAATATAAGGACGCCTGAGAGAAACACAAAAAGCCCGGTCCAAGGACCAGGCTTCATTTTGAAACAGTTTTTGGTGACTATTAGGCCTGAAGGGCCTTCACACGTGCAGCAAGACGGGACACCTTGCGGGATGCCGTATTGCTGTGGAGCACGCCCTTGGTAGCGGCGCGAGCGATTTCCGGCTGGGCAGCCTTCAGGGCTTCGGCAGCGACTGCAACGTCACCCGTTGCGATGGCTTCTTCGACCCTGCGGATGAAGCCACGAACGCGCGAACGACGCGACTTGTTGACGGCGGTCTGGCGAGCGATCTTGCGGGTCGCCTTTTTCGCCGAAGTTGTATTGGCCATTTATGCCTCTCTACGAATTCGAACCAAAACTCCACCGTTGCCGCATCGGTCCTGCGACCCTCAATCCAGCAAATGGGGAGCAATAGAGGAAGCCGTTGATCAGGCTTTCCCAACTGTGGGCGGGCATATAGCCGGAATAGCCGCCCCCGTCAACGCGGATTCTGCCCAAGTACGAAGTAAGTGTGACGCCGTTTTCAGCGGTTTTCGAATTGCGGTTTCCGCTTTTCGACAAAGGCGGCCATGCCTTCCTTCTGATCGGCGGTGGCAAAAAGCGAGTGGAAAAGCCGCCGCTCGAACCGCAACCCTTCGCCAAGCGTCGCCTCGAAGGAGCGGGCGACCGCCTCCTTGGCCATCAGCACGGCAGCGCGCGGGAAGGAGGCGATCTTTGCGGCCGCCTCGACCGCCTCGTCCAGGAGACGTTCCGGCGCCACGATGCGCGAGACGAGGCCGGCACGTTCGGCTTCCGCCGCATCCATCATCCGGCCGGTCAGGACGAGGTCCATGGCTTTCGCCTTGCCGACGGCGCGGGTCAGGCGCTGCGATCCGCCCATGCCGGGGATGACACCGAGGGTGATTTCCGGCTGGCCGAATTTCGCGGTGTCCGATGCGATGATGAAATCGCACATCATGGCAAGCTCGCAGCCGCCGCCGAGCGCAAAGCCGGATACAGCGGCGATCATCGGCTTGCGGGTGCTGGCGATGGCTTCCCAGCCTGAAATGAAGTCGTTGACGTAAGCTTCGACGAAATCGATGCCCTGCATTTCCTTGATGTCGGCACCGGCCGCGAAGGCCTTTTCAGAACCGGTCAGCACGATCGCGCCCACTGCAGCATCCTTGCCGAAACCGGCCAATGCGTCAGTCAGTTCGGCCATGACCGTCGAATTCAGCGCGTTCAGCGCCTTCGGCCGGTTGAGCGTGATGACCGCGACGGCGCCGCGGGTTTCGGTCAGCAGGGTCTCGTAGCTCATCATTGTCTCCTCTCGGCTTATTTCTGGCAGGTAGCGCAATAAAAGGTGGAGCGCCCCGCCTGGGTGATGCGCTCGACGGTACCGCCGCAACCCGGCGTGCGGCAAGGCTCACCTTCCCGATCATAGACCGAGAACGAATGCTGGAAATAACCAAGCGAACCGTCGGTCTGGATATGGTCCTTCAAGGACGAGCCGCCGGCGGCGATCGCATCGGCGATCACCTCGCGGATCGACTGGTTGAGAAGGGTCAGCTCCTTCTTCGGCTTGCCGGTCGGCGTCACGACGCTGCCCGACGCCCGTTTCGGCGACAGGTGGGAGCGCCAGAGCGCCTCGCAGACATAGATATTGCCGAGGCCAGCGATCACCGTCTGGTCGAGCAGCGTGCCTTTCAGCGGCTGCGCCTTGTTCGCAAAGCGGGTGGCGAGATAATCCGCATCCAGCGCGTTGCCCGTCGGTTCGGGCCCGAGTTCGGCAAAGGCCGGGTATAGATCGAGTTCGCTGCGCTTCCACAGATGCATGAAACCGAAACGGCGCGGGTCATTATAGATGACGCGCAACGGCCGCTTGTCTCGCTTCAGGTGGAAGACGACGTGGTCGTGCTTTGCATCCTTGGAACGGGGATGATGGAACTCCCCCAGCGTCTCCTCCTCGATGCGAAACGAGCCGGACATGCCGAGATGGCTGATGACGGTGAGGTCGTCTTCAAGATCAATCAGCAGATATTTGGCGCGGCGGCCGAGCGAGACGATCTGCCGCTCCTGAACCTTCTGCGCGAAATTTTCCGGCAGCGGAAAGCGCAGATCCGGGCGATTGAGCTCAAGCTTTGCGATGATCGCGCCTTCCATGGCAGGCGCCAGACCGCGACGGACGGTTTCCACCTCTGGCAATTCAGGCATGATCTCCCTAACTTCCTGTTCCAACGGCGGGGCTGCTGCTCTATAGAGCGGGCCAATTGCCGCATTCAATTCGAATTGGGTTCGCCACAGATAGAGAAGTCGACGCGATTTCGCTATGGTCCGCCCGAATGGAATAAGGAGTTCACCGATGACCGAAGCCCGCACCAGCGCCGATGGCGGCATGGAAACGTCCTACGGCTTCCGCCAGGTGGCCGACGGCGAAAAGCAGGGTCTCGTCAACGACGTGTTCCACAAGGTCGCCAAGCGCTACGACATCATGAACGACGTGATGTCGGCCGGCATGCACCGCGTCTGGAAGGACGCGATGATCAATGCGCTCAACCCGCGAAAAGACGCCGGCTACAAAACCCTGGATGTGGCGGGCGGCACCGGCGACATCGCGTTTCGCATCGTCGAGGCCTCCGGCCGCAAGGCGCATACGACCGTGCTCGACATCAACGGCTCGATGCTGGCGGTCGGCGCCGAGCGTGCTGAGAAGAAGAAACTCTCCGCCAATCTCGATTTCGTCGAGGCGAATGCGGAAGCCCTGCCCTTCGAGGCGAATTGCTTCGACGCCTATACGATCGCGTTCGGCATTCGCAACGTGCCGCGCATCGATGTGGCACTCACCGAAGCCTATCGGGTGCTGAAGCGCGGCGGCCGGTTGCTCGTTCTGGAATTCTCCGAGGTGGAAATGCCGCTTCTGGAGCGTTTCTATGAAGAATGGTCGTTCAAGGCGATCCCGCAATTCGGCAAGATGATCACCGGCGAGGCCGAGCCCTATCAATATCTGGTGGAATCGATCCGCAAATTCCCGAACCAGGAAAACTTCGCGGCGATGATCCGCAATGCCGGTTTTTCGCGCGTGACCTATACGAATTATACCGGCGGCATCGCGGCGCTGCATTCCGGCTGGAAGCTCTGACCGCATGAGCACGATTGGCGCTTATTTCCGGCTTGCCCGGGTCGGCTGGGTTCTCGTGCGCGAAGGCGTGGTGTCTGCCCTGCCGACGCAGGACATGCCGCCTGCCGTTGGGCTGATCAAATCGCTGGTCGAGCCTCTGGCGCGGTTCCGCGCCAAGAAACAGGCCCGCAGCGAGCGGCTGACACGCGCCGTCGACCGGCTCGGGCCGTCCTATGTCAAGATCGGCCAGTTCTTGGCGACACGGCCGGACGTGGTCGGTGTCGACTGGTCCGTCGATCTTGCCATGTTGCAGGACAGGATGGCGTTTTTCCCGACGGCGGTCGCAAAATCGGCGATCGAAGGTTCGCTCGGCCGGCCGATCGGCGATCTCTATACGTCGTTCGGCGAACCGATCGCCGCCGCTTCCATCGCCCAGGTGCATCCGGCCGAGGTGAACGGCAAGACGATGGCCGTCAAGGTGGTGCGCCCCGGCGTGCGCCAGCGGTTCGCGCATGACATCGAGAGCATGTATGTGCTCGCCCGCATGCAGGAACGCCTGATGCCGTCGAGCCGGCGCCTGCGGCCGGTCGAGGTGACGCGCACACTCGAACAGACGACCAAGATGGAAATGGACCTGCGCCTCGAGGCCGCCGCCCTTTCCGAGATCGCCGAGAACACCAAGGACGACCCCGGTTTCCGCGTGCCGACGATTGATTGGGAACGCACCGGCCGCGACGTCATGACCATGGAGTGGATCGACGGCGTCAAGATGTCGGACGTGGTCGCACTGCGTGCCGCCGGACACGATCTCGAAAAGCTGGCCGAAGTGCTGATCCAGTCCTTCCTGCGCCACACATTGCGCGACGGTTTCTTCCACGCCGACATGCATCCCGGCAATCTGTTCGTCGATGCCTCGGGCATGATCGTTGCGGTCGACATGGGCATCGTCGGGCGGCTGGGAAAGAAGGAACGCCGGTTCCTGGCGGAAATACTGTTCGGCTTCATCACCCGCGATTACATGCGTGTCGCCGAGGTGCATTTCGAGGCGGGTTACGTTCCGGCCCATCACGACGTCGCGGCGTTCGCCCAGGCAATCCGGGCGATCGGTGAACCGATCCATGGCCAACCGGCCGAAACGATCTCGATGGCGCGGCTGCTGGCGCTGCTTTTCGAAGTCACCGACCTTTTCGAAATGCAGACACGGCCGGAACTGATCCTCCTGCAGAAGACCATGGTCGTCGTCGAGGGCGTATCGCGTATGCTGAACCCACGGTTCAATATGTGGAAGGCGTCCGAACCCGTGGTCGGCGACTGGATCCGCGACAATCTTGGTCCGAAACGCATCGTTTCCGATCTCAAGGATGGCGTGAAGGCCGCGGTGAAACTATCCCAGGCCCTGCCGGAAATCGCCTCCAAGACCGAGACGTTGCACAAGGAACTCGTGCATATGAGCGAGCACGGGCTGCGCTTCGATCCGGAAACGGCGGAAGCGATCGGCAAATCCGAGGCCCGTCACAACCGCTCCGGCCGCGTCGCGTTGTGGATCATTGCCGCATCGCTCGTTTATCTGGCCTTCCACCTGGGCTGATATCGGTTGCGACATCGGATGTCCTGGATTTGGGATATTCCTCAAGCCGGACATTCCGCTAGTCTAGCGGCAATGGAGGCCTGATGCCCGAGACAAGACCAACCATCGAACTCAACGGACAACCGATCGGTTTTGCCGAATTGATGCTGATCGGCAAAGGCAAGGCACGCGTCACCGCAGAGGCCGCAGGCCTTGCGCGCGTGCAGGCGGCCCGCGATATCCTGGAACGGGCGATCGCCGAGGGCACGCCCGTCTATGGCGCGACCACCGGCGTCGGGGCGATGAAGGATGTTGCCTGGTCGAGCGATGAACTGGATGCCTTCAATCTTGGCCTGGTGCGCGCCCACCATTTCGGCACCGGCGATCCGTTCCCCGTCTGCGTCGTGCGCAATGCCATGGCGCTGCGCGTCAACACGGCCCTGACCGGTTATGTCGGTTGCTCCACCGATCTCGTGCATGCCTATCTCGATCTTCTCGCCGCGGACGTGGTGCCGGTGGTGCGCCGCACCGGCTCGATAGGCTGCGCCGATATCGGCCTGATGGGCCAGATCGGCGCCGTTTTGACCGGCGTCGGCGAGGCCGTTTTCCAGGGCGAACGCCTGCCGGCGGCGGAGGCCTTCCGCCGCGCCGGGCTTCAGCCCTCCCGCATGGCGCCGCGCGACAGCCTGGCCTCGCTCAGCGTCAATTCGGTGAGTTTTGCCGCAGCCGCCGAGGCCACCCGCAACGCGGCCGCAGCCCTGCGCACGCTGCTCGCCACGGGGCTGACGGCGGCCGGCGCCATGGGCGCCTCGCGCGATCCGTGGATTGCCGTCACCCATGTGGGCACTCCCCGCGAGGCGATGATCGGCAAATGGCTTTGCAACGCTTCGGAAGGCTGGGACTGGCCGGACGCCACGCATGTACAGGATCCGTTGAGCCTGCGCATGGTGCCGCAGGTGTTCGGTGCGGTCTTCGAGAGCGTGCTGACGGCCGGCCACAAGGTTCTGGCCGCAACCGGCCGCTCCGATGACAATCCAGTCATCGCCGACGGCCGGGTGCTGACCTCAGGTGGTTCGTTGCCGCTCGATGTCACCGTGCTTCTGGAATCCGCCTCGCTCTGCATGGCGCATGCCGCACGCAACGCCTTCAACCGCTGCGTCCTGCTCGGCAACGGCCAAAGGCGCGGCCTGCCGATCAATCTCGTCCCCGAAGGGGCGATCGCCACCGGGTTCGGGCCGATCATCAAGCTTGCCGGCGAAATCTTTTCCCGCGTTCTGTCGATGACCAATCCCGTCTCGGCGCAGTCGCTGGTCGTGGCCGGCGGCATGGAAGACGAGGCCGCGTTCCTGCCGCTCGTCATCGAGCGTTTCGAGCGGCAGATGCAGGCCTTGAAGCGCCTCGCGGCGCTGGAAGCGCTGCTGGCGGCGCAGGCCATGGACATCCAGGGCGACGAACCGGGCGGCGCTGTGAAACTGGTCTACGACGTGGTGCGTCGGCATGCGGCCTTCTATCGCGTCGATCGGCCGCTCTCCTCGGAAGTAGAGGCGATCGAAGCGGAGCTTGCCTCGGAAAGCTTCCTGCAACAGCTGATCGCCCTGTCACCGATCCATGCAATCGACGACTTTTTCGCGCTGGGCGGGCTCGGCATGCAGGGTATTCAGCGGAAGATGACAGCCTGACGTCGCAAAAGGCCTGCATCTGACGGGCTGCCGCTTCGATGCAACCCTTGAGCGGCCTTTATTCCGCCCGGTTCTTCATTCTCTGTTAAGGAATACATTCCTTTTCCGACATCCGCTCTTTCCGGAGAAACCGTATGGCGCTCGGCGCATCCAGACGATTGCAGGACGGCGTCGCGGCCGTGGAGACCATGACCCGTTTTGCGCTCGCCGTGCTGGCGCTCGCATCCGGCGTCTATACCTATCTCGGCGCCCGGACGATCCTCGACGGATCGCCGACCGCGGTATTCTTCGCCGCCGTTATCTATTCGGCCTCGGTCTCGGTCGGCATCTATGCCTTCTGGTCCTATATGGCGCGGTTTTATCCGCATGTGACGAGCCGGACGGGACGCACCGGATTGCTGTTCGTCATGGCGGTCGGTGCTGCGATGATCATGGCCATGTCGAGCTGGCTGAATGCGGCCGCACTGGCCGGCTCCGCCGCCGTCGAAAAACATCTGGCCGAGACCGTTGAAGACTACACCGCCGATCTCGACCGGGCGCACCGGAATGCGCTTGCCGCGCAAAGCCTGCTGCCGGATATCCAGCGTGCCTCCGAACGGTTCGCTCAGCTGGCCGGCGTCGAGCGGCAATCCGGCTCGCTGACCGGCACGACCGGCTCCGGCAGCGTCGTGCAGCTTCTCTCGCAAATGTCGGCGCAGATGAAGTCGCTCGCTGCGGGTATCGAAGCCTCGCGCGAACAGGTGACCGGCCTTTTCGAACAGGGGCAGAAGCGGCTCGAGACGATGCGCTCGCTGGTCTCCGCGCCGGGCACGATCGAACCGCGCGCCGACCAGTTTTCGACCGAAGCCGTGGCGCTGACCGGCGTCATCACCTCGCTGGCGCAGACTTCGATCGCCCCGTCGATCCGCCGTGCGGCGGACGATCTTTCGATCGGCTTCATCGCTCCAGTCCCGGATGGCGGCGCGGCCGATCTCGTCAACCGCCAGAACCAGGTGATGGATACGGTGCGCGGTTCCGTCACGGCGCAATCCAAGGCGCTCGCCAAGGCCGCCGAAGAAATCCTCTCGCGCCCGCCGGTGCAGGAGCGCCGCTTCGTACCGATGTCGCCGGCCGAGGCCGTGCTGTTTTATGCGCAGGATTTCATTCCGGCCTGGGCAGGCGCGATCTCCATCGACCTTCTGCCGGGCGTGATGGTGTTCATTCTCGCCATCGTGCATGGCGCGATCCGTAGGCAGGACGAAAACCTGCCGTTTGCCGAACGGATCACGGCCGCCGAACTGCTGCATGCCCTGGAAGTGCAGCGTGCGGTGGCGGCGAGCGGGGTCAATGTCGAGCGGGCGGTTTCGAAACCGGAAAGGGACCGGGAAGCAGCCGAGGCCGCACCGGAGCATGATGTGAAGTCCGAACCGGAGCCGCATTCGGAGGCGAAAACGGCCTCCGGAGAGGCCGAGGCGAACAATATCACCAGTCTCGACCAGAGAACGCGCAGGGACCGCACTCATGAGGATCGGTGAGGCAATCCGCAAGCTCGACGACGGGGCGCTGATGCGGGGCGCGTTTTATGCGCTGCTCTGCACATCGGCGGCGTTTCTGTTCGTCGATATCCGCGAGATCGCCACCGCCAATGCGGAACTGCCGGGGTTCGACCCGATGCATGAGGCGCAACCCGTGCTGCCGCCGGCGCTGACGGATGGCGTGCCCGCCGCACCGCCGGTGCAGCCCGCGAGCCCGAAAGAAGTGTTGCGCCAGCCGATGAAATTCGACCTGAAACCCGGCGGCGTGCTTTTGGCCGAAGGGACGATCGATCTTGGCGCGGCCGGCCGGTTTGCGCAGGAGATCGAGGCGCGGGGCGAATATGTGAAACTCGTGGCGCTCAATTCGCCGGGCGGCTCGGTGGACGATGCGCTCGCCATGTCGAAGCTGATCCGCGAGAAGAAGCTCGGGACGAAGGTGACGGGCCGGGCGCTCTGCGCCTCCTCCTGCCCGATCGTATTTGCCGGCGGTGTTTCGCGCGTGGCGGAGAAGGATGCGGTGATCGGCGTGCATCAGGTCTTCAACGGCGGCAAGAACCGGCCGACGGCGGATGAAGCCATGTCTTCGGCGCAATCGACGACGGCGCGTGTCGCCCGGCATCTCGACGCCATGGGGATCGGCGCCGGCCTGTGGATCAACGCGCTCGAAACGCCGCCGGACCGGCTTTACTACCTGACGCCCAAGGAGATGGCCGATTTCAAGCTGACGACGACTATCGAACTGACGCCGACGGCCAGGAAGAAGACTTAAGCCCGCAGGGTGATGCGCCGCGATACCAGCGCGGCGATCAGTGACAGTACCAGCATGCCGCCGGTGAAGGCGACGACCGCCCACCAGCCATTGGCGCTCCAGAAATGCCCGCCGAGCGAACCGGCGACGCTGGAGCCGAGATAATATCCGAGCAGATAGAGCGAGGAAGCGTGGCCCTTGGTGCCGCGCGCCAGCTTGCCGACCAGCGCGCTTGCCACCGAATGAGCCATGAAGAAGCCCGAGGTCAGCAGCACGATGCCGAGGATGATCAGCCAGAGCGACGGCGCCAGCGTGATCGCCACGCCCGCCACCGCAACCAGAATGCCGAGCGGCATAACGACGAAATGGCCGAAACGATCGCCCAGATGGCCGCCCGCCCATGAGGCGGCGATGCCGAAGAGATAGACGGTGAAGATCAGACCGATTTCGGTTTGATTGAGGTTGTAAGGCGCGGCAACCAGCCGGAAACCGGCATAGTTATAGATCGTCACGAAGGAACCCATAGCCAGGAAGCCGATGGCGAAGAGCATCGCAAGCGCTGGGTTCTTCAGATGGCCGAGCCATGCATCGACATGGTAGCGCATCGTGGATCTGCGCGGCACGAAGTTGCGGGACGGCGGCAGGAGAATGAGAAAGCCGATCGCCGCCGCAATGCCCATCACACCGATCGCACCGAGCGCCAACCGCCACGACGTGTATTCCGCCAGAACACCGGTAAAGACACGGCCCGCCATGCCGCCGAAAGCATTGCCGGCTATGTAAAGCCCCATCGAAGCGCCGAGGCCTTTCGGATCGATCTCTTCCGAGAGATAGGCCATGGCCACCGCCGGCACGCCGCCGAGCAGAAAACCTTCCAGCGCGCGGATGACCAGGATCGCATTCCAGTCCGGCATCACGGCGCAGGCAATCGTACAGATCGAGGCGCCGAGCAGCGAGACGAACATCAGGCTGCGGCGGCCGAAACGTTCCGAGACGGCTGCGGCAAGGAAGATCGCCACGGCGAGGAAACCGGTGGATAAGGACAGGGAAAGGGAGCTTGCGGCGGGGCTCACCCCGAAATCATGCGCGAAGATCGGCATCAGCGGCTGGACACAATACAGCAGCGCAAAGGTGGAGAAACCGGACATGAAGAAGGCGAGACTGGCGCGCCGATAGGGCGGTGTGCCGCGCACCAGGAACTGCTTTTCCGGCTCTCGCTCCTCCGGTTCGATGTGAGCGACATTCTGAGAAGCGGGTTCGTCTGCCCTGAGACTGGCGGTACGCGGCATGATCTGAAAAACCTTTCGAGTGCTAAAAAGGTAGCCAGTGCCCTCCGATTTGTCCAATATATGGAAGAGCCTTTCTCGATAGGTTTTGAGTATGGAACTGCGACATATCCGGTATTTCCTGGCGGTGGCCGATGAGGGGAATTTCACCCGTGCGGCGGCAAAGCTCGGCATCGCGCAGCCGCCGCTCAGCCAGCAGATCCGCGTTCTCGAAATGGAAATCGGCACCGCCCTGTTTCATCGCGTGCCACACGGCGCCGAACTGACGGCGGCCGGTATCGCCTTTCTGGCCGAGGCAAAGGCTTCGCTGGCGGCTGCCGACAATGCCGTGCTCGCGGCCCAACGCGCGGCACGGGGTGAGACGGGGAGGCTGGCGCTGGGCTTCACGGCGTCGGCCGCATTCAATCCGCTGGTGACCGGCGCCATCCGCCGGTTTCGCAGCCAGTGGCCGGATGTGGCACTGGCGCTGTCCGAAATGAACAGCAACTGGCTGATGGAAAAGCTGGTGCGTGGCGAATTGGATGCCGCCTTCATTCGTCCGGGCCTCGAAGACCCGAAGGAGGTGTGGCTGAAGCGCCTGCCGGACGAGCCGATGCTGATCGCGCTGCCGGCGCATCACCCGCTGACGAAACATAGCAGCGTGCCGCTTTCCGCACTTGCCGGAGAGCCCTTCATCCTGTTTCCGCGCACGGTGGGCCTCAGCCTTTACGACGATATCGTCCGCGGCTGCCGGGAAGCAGGGTTCGAACTGGTGGTGACGCAGGAGGCGCCGCAGATCCCGTCGGTCGTCAATCTGGTGGCTGCCGATCTCGGCGTGTCGATCGTGCCCTCTTCGATCGCCAAGCTGACGATCGAAGGCGTCGTCTACCGGCCGATCGAAGGGCCGCCGCTGATCGCGCGGCTGGGGCTCGCCATGCTGAAAGCACAGCGCTCCCCGATCGCGCTCAACTTGATGGGGCTGCTTTGATCAGCCTTTGATTTCCCGTTCGCAGAACGCGATGCGGTTGCTGAAAGGGTCGGTAACGGTCACTTCCAGGCCCCAATCAGCCTGCTCCAGACCCGGTTTCATGTAGCGATAATCTTTACCGATCAACTCCGCGTGGAAAGCTCGAATGCCGCGCATCGGCACGAAAGCCTTGGCGCCCGGCGAGGCATCGCCCGCATGTTCCGACAGATGCATCAGCATGCCACTGCGGGAAATCTGGCAATAGAGCGGGAAGTTTTCGCCGAAACGATGTTCCCAATCCACCTTGAACCCTAGGAAATCGCAATAGAATTCCATTGCCTTGTCGACCGAGAAGATGCGGAAGATCGGGATCGGCGGCTGGATCCAGATCTCGTCCGATTTTTCGGGCTGGGGCTCGGCCGCGGCGATCTTGGCGGCGAGCACGTTCCATTCGTCGTACCCAAAAGCCGCCGAGATCAGTTCCAGCGCGTGGCTGTGGGTCACGTCGATCTTGCGGAAGGCAAGCGCCTCGCGCAGGTTTTTGGCCATCAGTTTTGCATCGCGAAAATCGCGCATGTCTCTATCCTCCAAACAACGAATGGCGTGTCAGTGCCCGCATTGCTGAACCATTCGTCATCTAAGCTGAAGCTAAGGATGAGAGTCGGTAAGGATGCATTCACCTTGGGCTTGAACCCGCGGGCGGCTGGCCGCATCCGGCCATAAACAGGAGTAACGCAGTCCGATTTTAAGCGCAAGGCAGCGGCTGATTGACTTCGAACGGCAAAGGCTTAGCTTCCGGCCCATCTTGGCAGGGAAATCGGCATGGAACTTTCGGGCAAGCGCATCCTCTTGATCATTTCCGGCGGCATCGCGGCCTATAAGAGCCTCGACCTGATCCGCCGGCTTCGCGAGCGCGGTGCGAGTGTCAGGCCGGTGATGACCAAGGCGGCACAGGAATTCATCACGCCGCTTGCCGTCGGTGCGCTTTCCGCCAGCCATGTCTATGTCGATCTTTTTTCGCGCGAGGACGAGCAGGATGTCGGGCATATAAGGCTTGCCCGCGATAACGACCTCATCATCGTCGCGCCGGCCAGCGCCGACCTGATGGCGAAGATGGCGCATGGACTGGCGGACGATCTTGCCAGCGCCGTGCTTTTGGCCACCGACCGGCCCGTGCTCATCGCGCCGGCGATGAACCCGAAGATGTGGAATGCGGCGCCGACCAAACGCAACGCCGCGACGCTGAAGGGCGACGGCATCCATTTCATCGGCCCAATGGCCGGCGAGATGGCCGAGAGCAACGAGGCCGGCACCGGGCGCATGGCGGAACCGTTGGAAATCGTCGCGGCGGCAGTGAAGCTGCTTGATGCCGGGCCTAAGCCGCTCGCCGGCAAGACGGTCATTGTCACCTCCGGCCCGACCCACGAGCCGATCGACCCGGTGCGTTACATTGCCAACCGATCCTCCGGCAAACAGGGCCATGCGATTGCCGCCGCATTGGCGAAACTCGGAGCAGAGGTGACGCTGGTTTCCGGCCCGGTGACGATCCCCGATCCGGCCGGTGTGAAGACCGTGCATGTGGAGCGCGCCGAAGAGATGCTGGAAGCGGTCATCTCCCGCCTGCCGGCCGATATCGCGGTGATGGTGGCGGCCGTCGCCGACTGGCGGGTCGCCTCTTCCGCCGGCCAGAAGATCAAGAAGCAGCCGGGCGAGGCTCCGCCGCCGCTGCAGCTTGCCGAGAACCCGGATATCCTGAAGACAGTCGGCCATCACGAGAAGCGGCCGAAACTGGTGGTCGGTTTTGCGGCCGAGACACAGGATGTGGTGGCAAACGGTCGTTCCAAGCTGGAGCGCAAGCGCGCCGACATGATCGTCGCCAACGATGTTTCGCCGGAAACCGGCATCATGGGCGGCAGCCACAACAAGGTGAAGATCATCAGCGCCGATGGCGTCGACGAATGGCCGGATCTCGGCAAGGATGAAGTGGCCGAGCGGCTGGCGGCGCTGATCGCGGCCCGGTTTGCGGAAACGTGAGATGAGCGTCTTCGACCGCAAGGGCTTCGATGCTTTCGTGAAAAGCCTGCCCGGCACGTCCTTCGTCGATCAATGGGATGCGCATGTAGCGAAGGTCGGCGGCAAGGTGTTCACCCTGCTTGGCGGCGAGGGCAAGGATTCGCGTGTCGTCGCCAAATGCACGGAAGAGAGTTTTGAAATCCTCACCGCGCTCGATGGGATCGACCAGGCACCCTATTTCGCCAAGCGCAAATGGGTGGAGATCGGCGCCTCCTCGCCGCTCTCCACAGACGAGGTGAAGCATTATCTCACTCGCTCCTACGAGCTGGTCGCGGCCGGGCTGACGAAGAAGCTTCGGCAGGAACTCGGGATCGTTTTGCCGGACTGACGCTCAGGCCGCCTTTTGCAGCCGCGCGGGCTGGAAGAGCGAGGCCTGCATGCCATTCGGGCAGACTTTGACCGCCGTACCGTCCGAGATTTCCACCCAGGTATCGACATCGTCGTTCAGCGGCTCGGAAACGAGGCAATAACCGGTCTTGTCGCCGCCCATCGGTGCGGCGTAGAGTGTCGGCGGCTTGTGGTCGGTGGCATAACGCACCGCATAAAGCTCTTGTCCGTTCGAGAAGCAGGCGGTGAAACGCACCAGCGCCTCGCCAGATTTCTCCCGAGAGAAACCTTCCACTAGGGCGATCGCCTTCTCCATCGCGCCGAACGGATCGGTATCGAGGCCGAGCTCCAAAGCCAGCAGGAAAAGCAGTTCGGAATCGGTGGTGCCGGTGCGGGCGTTGAACAGGTCGTCGGAGAGCATCGCTTCCATGCGGCGGCGGATGCCGTCGAAACCGGCGATCTGGCCGTTATGCATGAAAGACCACTGGCCGTGGACAAAAGGGTGGCAGTTGTCGCGCCGGGTCGCGCCATAGGTCGCGGCGCGCACATGGGCGAGGAAGAGCGGCGAGCGGATCTGCCGGGCGAGGCTTCTGAGGTTACAGTCTGACCAGGCGGGCAGGATATCGCGATAGCGGCCGGGCTCAGGATGATCGCCGTACCAGGCGATGCCGAAACCGTCGCCATTCGTCGCCGTCTTGGCGCGGGTGGCGCAATGGGACTGTTCGATCAGCGAATGAGCGGGCGAGGATACAAGCTCTTCCAGATAAAGAGGTTCGCCACGATAGGCTGCCCAACGGCACATGGGTCTTTCCGCTCCGATTTTCGGCCGCCCATCCGCGGCCTTGATTTTCCAAGAGTTTCAGCGTCTCGACAATTGCTTAACGAAACATAAATCCGGGTGCTTCGTGACGGATTTTTGGCAAACGAATCATCAATTTTTGCGACAGGCTGTTGCCTCACGCGCTTGCCGAACCGGAATCCAAGCCTAAATGCCCCAGCATGTCGCGTACTGACCAGCAACAGCCAGTGGAAGCCGAAACGCTCCATGTGGACGAAACCGTTCTTTCCAAACTCATGCTCGACCCTGAGCAATGGGCTTTGTTTCTCGATATCGATGGCACGCTGATCGATCTGGCCGATACGCCGGATGGCATCGTCATTCCGCCGGATCTCGCCGAAAACCTGCACAAGGTGTCCGTCCGGCTGGGCGGCGCGCTGGCGCTGGTGACAGGCCGGGCGATGTTCTACGCCGACCAGCTGTTTCCGCCCTACACGTTTCCGATTGCCGGTCTGCATGGCGCCGAGCGACGTGACCCGAATGGTACGATTACCCGGATCGGCATGGATGCGGCTTTCGAAACGCTGAAAGCCGATCTGGCTTTCGAGGCCCAGCAATGGCCGGGCGTCCTGATCGAGGACAAGGGTGCGGCGGTTGCGGCGCATTATCGGCAGGCCCCGCAATTCCAGGCGATCGTCGAAATGGCGATGGTCCGTTACCAGGACAGGGCCGGTCCAGATTTCACGCTTCAGCATGGCAAGATGGTGCTGGAAATCCGGCCCGCCCATGCCAGCAAGGGGTATGCCCTGCGGACGTTTCTGTCCGAACCGCCGTTCGAAGGGCGCCTGCCCATCGCGATCGGCGACGACGTGACCGACGAGGCCATGTTCCGGGTCGCCAACGAACTCGGCGGTTATTCGATCCGCATCGCCGAGGCCGATGGCGGCACCGAGGCGACTTCCATTCTTCCATCGGCTGCCGATGTTCGCGCGATCCTCGCCGCGATCGCTAGAGCGCCGCTGCAGCCTGTCCAAAAGGATATCTCTTGAGCCGTCTCATCGTCGTTTCGAACCGCGTCACCCTTCCCCAGAAAAGCGGCGATGCGCCGGCCGGCGGGCTTGCCGTGGCGCTCCAGGCCGCACTCGAAGAGCGCGGCGGCATCTGGATGGGCTGGTCCGGCAAATCCAGCGGTGCCAAGGAACCGGCGCCGCTTTCCATGCAGGAACACGGCAATATCACCTATGCGCTGACCGATCTCACCAAGACGGATGTCGAGGAATATTACCACGGTTTCGCCAACCGGGTTCTCTGGCCGCTCTGCCACTACCGTATGGATCTGGCCGATTACGGGCGCAAGGAGATGGCCGGTTATTTTCGCGTCAACCGCTTCTTCGCGCATCGGCTGGCGCCGCTGATCCAGGAAGACGACGTCATCTGGGTGCATGATTACCATCTCATCCCGCTGGCCGCCGAACTGCGCCAGATGGGACTGAAGAACAAGATCGGCTTTTTCCTGCACATTCCCTGGCCGCCGGCCGACGTGCTGTTCACCATGCCGGTGCATGAGGAGATCATGCGGGGCCTGTCGCATTACGATCTCGTTGGTTTCCAGACGGATCACGACCTCGACAATTTCGGCGGCGGGCTGGTGCGCGAAGGCATCGGCCAGCGGCTGAGCGAAGGCAAATTCTCGTCCTATGGTCGCGTCTTCAAGGGCGGACATTACGCGATCAGCATCGAGACGGAGCAATTTGCCGCTTTCGCCCAGAAGGCGGCCAGCAATGTGATGGTACGCAAGGCCAAGCAGAGTGTCGAAGGCCGCGACATGATCATCGGCGTCGACCGGCTGGATTATTCCAAGGGCATCACCCAGCGGCTCGACGCCTTTGAACGCTTCATCACGATGAATCCGGGTTACCAGAACAAGGTGACCTATCTGCAGATCACCCCGAAATCCCGCTCCGAAGTGCCGGAATACGAGCAGATGCAGCGTACCGTCGCCGAGCAGGCCGGCCGGGTGAACGGCGCGATCGGCACGGTGGACTGGGTGCCGGTGCGCTACATCAACCAATCCATCGCGCGGCCGGTTCTGGCCGGGCTTTATCGCCTGTCGCGGATCGGGCTCGTGACGCCTTTAAGGGACGGCATGAACCTTGTCGCCAAGGAATATGTGGCGGCCCAGGATCCGGAAAATCCGGGCGTCTTGGTGCTGTCGCGCTTTGCCGGGGCGGCGCGCGAGCTTTCCGGCGCGCTGCTGGTCAATCCCTACGATATCGAGGGCACGGCGCATGCCATCGCTCGCGGGCTCACAATGTCGCTGGAAGAGCGCAAGCAGCGCTGGGAGCGGATGATGGAGCATCTGAAGGTCTACGACATCAACCGCTGGTGCGACGATTTCCTGAAGGACCTCACCACAGGGTGATGAGAGGCCGCTTGGCAAAGCCGTCCGGCACGGTATGTTCGGCGAAAATCAAACGGAGGATTCGTCCATGAAGATCAGCGCCCGCAACCGCCTCAAGGGCAAGGTCGTCAGCGTCACCAAGGGCGCCACGACCGCGCATGTGCGCATCGATATCGGCAATGGCGTGGTCGTCACCTCGTCGATCACCAACGAGGCGGTGGATGAGCTTGGCCTCGTTGTGGGCGGCGATGCCTATGCGGTGGTGAAGGCGTCGGATGTGATGGTGGCGGTGGATTGAACCATAATTGTGGAACATCGCTCAATTACCCCGGCGAAAAACTCGCCGGAGCTGTGCTTTGCCTGCCGCAAAAATCTGCGCGAGATATAACTAAGTTTCTTGTTGGCTCGTCTCAGATTGCAGTCATAGACGCGTAAGCTCTTAACTAGAAAGAAATGCCGATCGAGATTCCAACCGAGACATTGCCAGCGGCAACATGGATCGCGCTTCCAGCAGGATAAGGGCAGAATGTCTGCAGATTGGTGACTGGCATAGGCTTCATCACATCGGAAATTCCTTCCCAGACCATTTGCATCCCTATCCCCTTGATAAGCTTTTCCCAACCCGCAATTGCTGGATTCGGGGTTGTTGCCGCTGTCATTCCGTTGACGGCCTTTCCCATGGCATCGGCAATGAGTTCGGCGAGGCCTTGGCTGACAGCAAGTTGGAACTTCCTTGCGGCTTCTTCAGGTGAATTGGATGTCGCAACAGAATTTACTGACGTTGTACTTAGGTTCATTTCTCTCTCCCAAAGATTGCATTGCGCGAAAAATAAACCATAAAACGAAAAATACATCTAAAAGATTATATTCGTTAATTTACACCTATTTGGTGCATAGCGTTGTATCACTTATTTGCACATAGAAGTAGTAGCTAAGCCTTCTGGCAATAATGCGCGGTTGGCGAATTCTCATCCGTTTGGAAATCTCCCGGCTGCGGCGGGGCGATCGGCTTGAACAGCGTGCGATCCGGTTTCAGGTCGAGAAGCGGCGTGCCGTCGAGGCAGTCCATGCCGCGCACCAGAAGAATGTTGCTTTCGACGCCTTCCAGCTTGACGATCGACGTGCCGATCGGGTTCGGCCGCACCGGCGAGCGTAGCGAAAACGTGCCGTGGACCTTGCCGTTGCTGGCCGGGCTCTGCAGCACGAGGTCGCGGCGCGATTCATGCAGCCAGTAAAGAATTTCCAGCCGTTCGAAGACTTCGACGCCCTTGAGGCCCGCAACCCAGGGCTCGTAGATCTCGATACGGCAGATCGGACCGTCGTGGCGGCCCTGCCGCGGTGTTTCGAGGCGCGAGGTCCAAGGTGTCGAGATGCGGCCGATGAAGGTCAGGCCCGCATCGGTAGGAGCCGGCGGGACAACTTGCACCTCGTTCTCACGGATTTCGTTTTCGCGCACCATCAGACTTCTCCCAAATTGAGACGCGGCGAGCAGACCAGCGTATCGCTGCCGGGCAGAACGCCGATCACCACGTCGATATCATAAAGCTGTTTCAGCCGTTCGGACGTCAAAACATCGTTGGGACGCCCGAGCGCCGCCAGCGCGCCGTCATGCAGCAGCGCCACCCGGTCGGCGACCATGAACACGTGGTCGGGATTATGGGTGGAGAGGATGACGGAAATGCCCTCTACCGCCAGACGGCGGATATGCGAGAGCACCCGCATCTGGTTGCCGTAATCGAGGCTGGCGGAGGGTTCGTCCATGACGAGGATTTTTGGTTCCTGCGCCAGCGCGCGGGCGATCAGCGCCATCTGCCGCTCGCCGCCGGAGATTTCCGTATAGGGTCGCGTTGCCAGATGCGCCATGCCGAGGCGGTCGAGGGCTTGGCTTGCAATCTCGCGGTCGCGCTTTGCTGGAGCCGCGAAAGGCGCCAGCCGGGCGGCGCGGCCCATCAGCACGACATCACGCACCGTGAACGGAAACAGCGCCGCATGCGCCTGCGGCACATAGGCGATCATCCTCGCCCGCTCGGTGCGGGAAAGACCGGCAAGTGGCACGCCATCCAGCCGCACCTCACCCTCTTTCGGCGGCAGAAGGCCGAGCATGGTCTTGAACAGCGTCGTCTTGCCGGCGCCGTTCGGACCGAGCAGGGCCAGCACCTCACCCTCGCCGACCGTCAGCGTCACGCCGCTGCCAACCGTGCGGGCGCCATAACCGAAGCCGATATTTTGGAGATCGAGCCTCATGGCATTTCCCTCATGACCAGCCCTTTCGCCCGGAGGCCAGCAGCCAGAGGAAGAAGGGCGCGCCGACCACGGCGGTGAGAATGCCGAGGGGGATTTCAATGCGGGCGATGCTGCGGGCCAGCGTATCGACCACCAGCATATAGCCACCGCCGAGCATGATCGAAGCGGGCAGCAGCTTGCGGAAATCCGGGCCGACCAGAAGGCGGGCAATATGCGGGATGACGAGACCGATCCAGCCGACAATGCCGGCGATGGAGACAGAGGCCGCGGTGATCAGCGTCGCGCCGGCGATGAGCGCGCTGCGGGTGATACGTGTATCGACGCCCAGCGTCTGCGCTTCCTCGTCGCCGAGCGTCATGACGTTCATGCGCCAGCGGAGCAGGATGAGGGGAATAAAACCGATCAGCACGGCCGGCAGGATGGAGCCGACATCACCACGGGTGACGGCGGTCAGGCTACCGAGCAGCCAATAGGTGATGGCGGGAAGCTGATCGTAAGGATCGGCTAGAATCTTGATCAGCGAGATACCTGCGCCGACGACCGCGCCGATCGCCACGCCGGCCAGAACCAGCGTCAGAACCGGATCGCGGTTGCGCACCGCCGCGCCAACCCCATAGACCGCGCCAACCGCCAGAAGGCCGCCGCAGAAACTCGATGCCTGGATGACCGGCACCGGCATTTCCAGAAAGATCGCCAGCACTGCACCGAGGCTGGCGCCGGCGGAGACGCCGAGAATGTCGGGCGAGACGAGCGGGTTGCGGAACAGGCCCTGATAGGTGGCGCCAGCTGCCGCCAGCGACGCACCGATCAACAGGCCAGCGGCGACGCGCGGCAGGCGGACGTTCCAGATCACCGTCGACTGGATCGGATCGATACCGGACGTATCGCCGGTAATGCCGGACAGAAGGACCGCAAGGATGGTCGACGGCGACACGGCATATTTGCCGATCGCCATCGACAGTATCGCCAGCACGATCAGGCCGGCGATGCCGAAGACGATCAGTTTCAGATTGCTGTCCGTGGAATCCTTCATCAGGACTTAGGTGTCGCGCCCTTCAGCAGCGAGTCAAGCTGCGCATCGGTCAACTCCACCTGATAGAAGAGCTTGAAGAACTGTTTGACGTCGCCTTTCAGATCGACCGTGAAGGCCTTCGGGTAAAGCAGCGCTTCCAGCCAGCGCACCCCGATCAGGCGGTTGACGCCCGGAGGCGAGTCGAACCAGCCGAAGGGCATGGATGGAGTCGGATAAACCTTGCCGTCCTTCACTGCGGCGATATTGGCCCAGAGCGGATCGGTCTTGGCGGTCTGCGCGAATTTCGGCGAGGCGGCGAGGATGACCTGCGGGTTCCAACCGAGGATCTGTTCCAGCGACACGTTGGTCAGCCCGCCCTTGCCGGCAGCTGCGGCAACGTTCGTCGCGCCGACCGCGCCGAGGATTTCGAGATTGATCGAGCCGGCGAGGCCCGTCTCCAGACCTTCCGGGCCGCGGCCGTAATAGACCTTCGGGCGCTCGGCTTCCGGCACCTTGGCGATACCGTCGTTCAGCGTCTTCAGCGTGGTTTCCGCATAGGTGGCAAGTTCGCCGGCGCGGGCGGAAACGCCGAGAAGATCACCCACCAGACGCAGGGTTTCCGGTGTCTTGGCGAAGTTGCCGTCGATCAGGATATAGGGGATGCCGGTCTGCTGCTGCACCTTGTCGGCGAGCGAAATATAGGTGTCATTGACCGTGCCAACATCGATGATGATATCCGGCTTGGCGGCGAGCACAGCTTCCATGTTCGCCGTGCCGCCCTGGCCCGTCAGACGGCCATAGGTCGGCAGATCGCGGACAGAAGGCATCAGGAATTCCTTCTGCTCCTTGGTCGGCTCCTGCACCCAGCCGGTCAGCTTTTCCGGCGCCAGGACATAGGCCAGAACGGCGGCCGGCGGGCCGGCGGTCAGCACGCGGCTGATCTTTTCCGGAATTTCGACGGTACGGCCGCCGGCATCCTTGAAGGGCCTGGCGACGGCCATGCCGGCGAAAACGGTCAGAAAGGCAATTGAGACGGTGCCGAGCAATTTCAGCATAGTGGGCTCCCCCTTGAAATGGAGCCCACTATGGCATGCCGAGATATTTATGGAAATATCTCGGCGACAAATCAGGCCGCCTGTTTGACCTCCGCAAGCGCCTCGTCAAGGCTTACATGGCCGAGGAATTTTCCGGTGGTCTTCGCCTCCTCCTCATGCTCGATCGCCCAGGCGAAACGCACCGCCGGGTCTTCCTGAAGCCGTTCGTAAAGCGCGTTCAGCGCCGGAAACTGCTTGCGGTCGACGACCTGATGGAAATCGTTCCAGCGGGCGATGCCGGCGAAATAGGCGTCGGCAAAACTCTTCTCGTCGCCGAGCAGCCACTGTCGGCCGTCGAGCAGCTTTTCGAGCTGCGCATGCGCCTTCTCCACCTTGCCGATGCCATAGGTCCGGATCGCTTCCTTCGCCTGCGGCTCCAGCTCATGTTCCAGCGTGTGCCAGAGCGGGCTGAAGGCGTTGAAGAAGCTGATATTGAGGAACGCCAGCATCTGGTTCTGCCGGTCGAATTTTTCAGATTTCGGATCGAAACCAAAGCGATTGCTGCGGGCGGCAATGTGGTTGAGGATCGCCATGCTTTCGCTCATCACCCGGCCGTCCGGCAGCATCAGCGACGGTGTCTCGCGCACTGGATTGACCGGCGCATAGACATCGCTCGAGACGATACCCGGCATGTCGACGCGGCAGAGGCGGTAGGGTGCGCCCGTCCATTCGAGCGCCACGATCGAGCCGAAGGAACATCCTTCCGGCACGCCATAAAACAGGATCGATGTCATCACGTCATTTCCTTCTCAGTTTTCGGATGACGTGAATATGATTTCATGGACGATGCGACGGTAGATGCCGATATTGCGCTCTTAAGTCCACAAATCTGGAAGATGATATGACTGTCCCGCTCAACCTCAACGACCTGCATTTTTTCGTTCAGGCGGTGGAGCATGGCGGCTTTTCCGCGGCGGGCCGCCGGCTCGGCGTGCCGAAATCCACCGTCAGCAAACGCGTGGCGGAACTGGAGGAGCGGCTCGGCGTGCGGCTGATCCAGCGCACCTCGCGCAGCTTTTCGCTGACCGATCTCGGCCGGGATTTCTTTCAGCATGCGCAGGCCTCGGTGATCGAAGCGGAGATGGCGGAGGCGATCGTGCGCACCCATCTTGGCGAACCGACCGGCACCGTGCGGATGACGGCGGCCGTGCCGACGGCGCAGTTCCTCATTGCCGACCAGCTGCCCGAGCTTTCAAGGCGATATCCGAAGCTGACGCTGTCGCTGCATGTCAGCGACCGCTTCGTCGATATCGTGCAGGAAGGTTTCGATATCGCAGTGCGCAGCCATCAGGCGCCATTGCCGGATTCCAGCCTGCTGCAGCGAAAGCTGGCGACGCACCCGTTCTTTCTGGTGGCCTCGCCGGATTTCATCGAAGCCCATGGAGCGCCGCAGCGGCCGGAGGACGTCGCCGATTATCCGGCCATCACCGCCGGTCTCGACGATACGATCTGGCGGATGGTTTCGACCGAAGGCGAAGAGGTCTCCATAACCCCCAAACCTGTCATCGCTGCCGACGAACCGATGGTGATGATGAAGGCGGCACTTGCCGGCCTTGGTCTCGCTTTCCTGCCGACTTCGGTCTGCCATGACGCGCTGGCAGAGGGCCGGCTCGTCCGCCTCCTGCCCGAGTGGACGGCCGGCAGCATCACCACCACGATCCTGATGCCGCACCGGCGCGGCCAGCTTCCAGCGGTGCGTGCCGTCGTCGATTTCCTCACCGAACGGATCGGCGGCTGACGGGCCTTTCCTTTCCTCATCCAAGCGGATACCCATGGCAATCCATTCGAAAGAGGCTCCCATGTCGACCGAAACTCTCGTCACGCAAGACCGCATTGCCGAGGCTGAAAAGCTGATCCGCCCCTTCATCCGCCGCACGCCTGTCATGCGCGTCGATATGAGGGATTTCGGAGCGGTCGCCATGCCGGTCGACCTCAAGCTGGAGCTTCTGCAGCATTCCGGTTCATTCAAGGTGCGCGGTGCGTTCACCAGCCTGCTGACGCGGGAAGTCCCGGCGGTCGGTGTCGTTGCGGCTTCGGGCGGCAATCATGGTGCGGCAGTGGCTTACGCCGCCCGCGAGCGCGGCGTGCCGGCCCATATCTTCGTGCCGAGCGTCGCTTCGCCGGCCAAGATCGACAAGATTCGCTCCTATGGCGCAGAACTGGTGGTCGGCGGCGACCGTTATGCGGATGCACTGGCGGCCAGCGAAATCTATGTGGAGAAGAGTGGCGCATTGCCGATCCATGCCTATGACCAGGCCGAAACGATGATCGGCCAGGGCACGCTCGGCAAGGAGATCGAGGAAGACCTGCCGCAGATGACGACGCTGATCGTCGCCGTCGGCGGCGGCGGGCTGATCGGCGGCGTCGCCTCCTGGATGCGCGGCCGGGTGAAGATCGTCGCGGTGGAATCCGACGGTGCTCCGACGCTTTACGAAGCCTTCAAGGCCGGCAAGCCTGTGGATGCGCCCGCCGGCGGTATCGCAGCGGATTCGCTGGCGCCGAAACAGGTCGGGCAGATGATGTTCCCGGTCGCGCAGAAATTCGTCCAGCCACCGATCCTGGTCACGGACGAGGATATCCTCAACGCCCAGAAGGCCCTTTGGTCCGGTGCTCGGCTGGTGACAGAGCCGGGCGGGGCGGCCGCCTTCGCGGCGCTGCAGTCCGGCAAATACGTGCCGGGCCCGGACGAAAAGGTCTGCGTGCTCGTCTGCGGTTCGAACACGACGGCCGTCAATTTCGGCTGAGGCTTCCTTTCCGAATAGGCCGGCGATAAGGCTGCAACATGTTTCAGCTTCAGCAGCCGGCCATATTCGAGCAGGCCGTCAAGAAAAGTACATTTGCGGCCATCGCGCTTCCCGTCGAGACGGAGGACGAGGCGAAGGCCGCACTTGCCGCCCACGCCAAGACCGATGCAAACCACAATTGCTGGGCCTGGCGGATCGGCCAGGCCTATCGTTTTTCCGATGACGGCGAACCGAGCGGCACTGCCGGCAAACCGATCCTCGCGGCGATCGACGGCCAGGGCATCGACAAGGCCATCGTCATCGTCACCCGCTGGTTCGGCGGCATATTGCTCGGCAGCGGTGGGCTTGTCAGGGCTTACGGCGGAACGGCGGCGGCCTGTCTGAAGGGCGCGGCGCTAGTCGAGGTGAAGCCTACGGTGCAGGGCGTCGTCAGCCTTGAATTCTCGGATCTGGCGCGGGTCAAGGCTCGACTGCAATCTCTTCGAGACGTAACGATTGTTGAAGAACGATTTCGAGAAACAGGCGCCGACCTCATCGTCCGCTTGCTGGAGACGGAAATTGATCAGGTTTCACAAATGGTTTCCGATCTTACGAGCGGGCGGTCGGAATTGCGACTTACCTGAGCCGGCGACGACAAAGGCGATTGCCTGGAAAGAAGCGCCCCGCCGCGACTACCCGAGCCAAATCGACATGCTTGCCGAATTCGGCATCGAAGCGGAACATTATGAGGAAATAGGTTCTGAAAGTTATCGTTTCGAAAGCGCTGACGGTCGCGCCAAACTGCTCGTTACCTGGAGTCGCTGGGAACGTTTCTTCTCCGCGACCTACATGCTCAACCAACAGGAAATCTTCTATATCGATAGGAGCGATGTCGTCTCGATCACTATTGTCTCCGAGCGTGGGGCGCAGATACTGAAAGTCTCATTCGAAGCCGGACGGCAATTGCCGGACTTGCAATTGTACGTGGAGCCGGTAGTTCGCCTTCGCTGGTGATCATGCTGTCTTGATGGATGAGGTCCTTGATCGGTCATACGCTTAACCTCATAGCGCAGCGAAAGTACATTCTGGGTTGGCTTAAAGATGCGGCGCAGGCTTCCGTATCCTTCGCTCGCCGAAAGCTGACCCCGACCGACTATTCAGATGAGAACGGAACGGCCGGCCAGCCGACGGTCACATCGGCCTGCACCGGGCGGTCCAGATAGGTGGAAAGCGCGATATAACTCTTAGTGCCGTGCACGCCCGGAACCGCGTGAATCTGGCCGAGCAGGAATTCCAGCGCCTGCGGGTTTTCCATCCGCACTTTCAGGATCATGCTCGCATCGCCCGCGACCGAATGCATTTCCTCGACTTCCGGAAAACGGGCGATCTGCATCAGCCTTTCGCTTTTGCCCCAGCCGGCCGCCTCCACATGCATGAAGGCCGTCAGCGGTTTGCCGACCGAAGTGCCGTCGAGCCTTGCCACGACATCGCGGATCACGCCGGATCGCTTCAACCTCCTGACCCGTTCATGCACGGCGGGCGGGGAGAGGCCCACCTTTTCTCCCAGCGCCGCATAGCTCTGGTCGGCATCGGCCGCCAGTGCGGCTAATATCTTTCGGTCGAACGCATCCAACGCCGCAGGTTCCCGCCGCTTTGGCCGAATGTCTTCTGTATTTTCCATTGGACCGGCTCTTCCGCTTTTCCGCCGAATAATCTTCGGCAAGATTGCGTTATCACCATATTAAATTCCAGAGGAACACCGATGGAAATGATCATCAGAAATCCGCGGGACGGCATCTACGCGGCC
Organism: Neorhizobium populisoli; assembly: GCF_019430945.1. Lineage (GTDB taxonomy): Bacteria > Pseudomonadota > Alphaproteobacteria > Rhizobiales > Rhizobiaceae > Neorhizobium > Neorhizobium populisoli. The sequence goes on from NZ_JAHYCB010000006.1 coordinate 186,902, forward strand.
ACGCCAGACTATGTGCATGCCATGGAGGTGTGCCGGCCGGAACGGTTTCTGTTCGTCAGCGGCACGATGGGGCTAGATGGAAAAGGCGTCGCGGGCGCAACGCTTGAAGACCAGTTGCGATTGATCTGGTCGAACCTGCGGCGCATCCTGGCCGAGGCCGACATGACCACGGACAATATCGTGCGGTTGACCAGCTATCTGCGCGACGTGGCCTATGTCGAAGCAAACCAGAACGCGCGAGTTCTGGCACTGGGAGACCGGCGCATACCGACGACTGCAATCGTCGTCGAAACGCTCAGCGACAACTGACTGGTGGAGATCGAGAGCATTGCCGCGGCGTGAAGCGGAATATCAGGCCGCCTTGGCGACCTGATATTCCTTGATCGCTACCATCTTGATCGACGGGTAACGTTCCGCCTCATAGCGCAGCGAGAAGCTGTCCTGCGCCAGAAACACCGGATCGCCGTCGAGGTCGCGGGCGATATCGCCACGCTTGACGGTGAGGAATTTTTCCAGTTCGGCGGCATTGTCCGACGAGATCCAGCGGCAGACGGAGAAGCGGGACATTTCGAAGGAGACCGGCAGGGTATATTCGCCCTGAAGCCTCTCTTTCAACACGTCGAGCTGCAGCGCGCCGACGACGCCGACAATGGCGGGCGAGCCGTCTTCCGGCGAGAAGAGCTGCACGACGCCCTCTTCCGCCATCTGCTGCAGGGCTTCCTTCAGCTTCTTGGCCTTCATCGCATCTTCCAGACGCACGCGGCGGAGGATTTCCGGCGAGAAGTTCGGCACGCCCTGGAAGACCAGCGCCTCGCCCTCGGTCAGCGTATCGCCGATCCTGAGCGTGCCGTGGTTCGGGATGCCGACCACATCGCCCGCATAGGCGGTATCGGCCAGCTGACGCTGCGAAGCGAAGAAGAATTGCGGCGCGGTGAGACCAAGCTGCTTGCCGGTGCGGGCCAGCCGCGCCTTCATGCCGCGCTCCAGCTTGCCGGAGCAGATGCGGGCAAAGGCGATGCGGTCGCGATGGTTCGGGTCCATGTTCGCCTGGATCTTGAAGACGAAGGCGGTCATCTTGTCTTCCGACGCATGAACCTTGCGGACATCCGCCACCTGGTCGCGCGGCGGCGGGGCGACGTCGCCCAGCGCGTTGATCAGGTCGCGGACGCCGAAATTGCGCAGAGCCGAGCCGAAGAAGACCGGCGTCAGGTGGCCTTCGAGGAAGGCCTGCTTGTCGAACGGCTTGCAGGCCTCGATCGCCAATTCGGTTTCCTCAACGAACGTGTCGCGCTCGTTTTCCGGCAGACGGTTGGCGACGGATTGCGGTCCGTTGACCTTGGTTGGGGTCACTTCCGTATCGGAACCACGCACGGTGTTGTCGGCGAGATTGTAGGAGCCACAGAAGGTCTTCGAACGGCCGATCGGCCAGGTGACCGGGGCGCAATCGAGCGCCAGCTTTTCCTCGACCTCATCCAGGATCTCGAAGGGATCGCGGCTTTCGCGGTCCATCTTGTTGATGAAGGTGATGATCGGGATGTCGCGCATGCGGCAGACTTCGAACAGCTTCAGCGTACGCGGCTCAATGCCCTTTGCAGCGTCGATAACCATGACGGCCGCATCCACCGCCGTCAGCGTGCGGTAGGTGTCGTCGGCGAAGTCTTCGTGACCGGGCGTATCAAGAATGTTGAAGACGTTGCCGTCATACTCGAAGGTCATCACCGAGGTGACGACCGAGATGCCGCGTTCGCGTTCGATCTTCATCCAGTCCGAACGGGTCTGGATACGATCCTTCTTCGCCTTGACTTCGCCGGCGAGCTGGATGGCGCCGCCGAACAGCAGCAGCTTTTCGGTGAGCGTCGTCTTGCCCGCGTCCGGGTGGGCAATAATTGCGAATGTGCGACGGCGGGATACCGCCTCGGCAATGGTCTCGGGCATCGTCCAAATCCTGTGAATTGCCGCGGTATCTAGCGATTAAAGCCCGCCAATGCAATTGACCTGCCGGCTTGCAGGGCAAAGTAATGCCTTATGAACATCCACGCCCCTACCTCGCCCAAGCTCAATCTCGTTCGCCTGCCGCATGGCACAGACCTCGACCTGCCATCCTACGAGACGACAGGTGCGGCCGGCATGGACGTGCGTGCAGCGGTGGCCGAAGACATCCCGATGACGATCGCGCCCGGCAAGCGGGCGCTGGTACCGACCGGCTTCATTTTCGAAATTCCGGAAGGGTTTGAAATGCAGGTGCGGCCACGCTCGGGCCTCACGTTCAAGCACGGTATTACCTGCCTCAACACGCCGGGCACGATCGACAGCGATTATCGCGGCGAGGTGAAGGTGCTGCTGATCAATCTCGGAGACGAGGATTTCGTGATTACCCGCGGTATGCGGATCGCACAGCTCGTCGTGGCGCCGGTGACGCAGGCTCGCGTGGCTGAAGTGGCCGAGGCAAGTGCCACGGCGCGCGGCGCCGGCGGTTTTGGCTCGACCGGCGTCTGAAGCGACGCCGGCCGGCATTTCGAAACGGAGGAATTACTTTTCGCGGCGGGTGGTTTCGAACAGGAACCAGTGACGGCGTTCGGTCTCGTCGATCCAGTTTTCCAGCAGGCTGGCGGTCGCCACGTCATTGTGTTCGTCGCAGAGATCGTGAACCTCACGGAGGAAGCCGATCAGCTGCTTGTTGTCGTCGCGAAGCTCGGCCAGCATGTCGTCCGGCGTGACGAAATCGGCGTCGTTATCCTTCAGGCGCTGCAGGCGGGCGGCATGGCCGCCGGAACGCAGCGTCGTGCCGCCGATCTTGCGGGCGCGCTCGGCAACATCGTCGGTCATCGCGAAAATCTGCTCGGCCTGCTCATCGAGCAGCAGATGGTAATCGCGGAAATGCGGGCCGGACATGTGCCAGTGGAAATTCTTGGTCTTCATGTAAAGTGCGAAGACATCGGCCAGCAGCGTGGTGAGCGCTGCGGCGATGTCCTTCACAGCATTGCTGCCGAGATCGGACGGCGTCTTGAGGTCGGCTTGCTTGCGGGTCTTGGCGTTACTGTCGGACATCGGTCCATCCCCTTGAAAAATATCGAGCGCGGGTTCTTCGGGAGCCCGCAACCACGGGACTTAAAGTGCCGTCTCCCGCGGTAATTTCAATGGGAATATCGAGGGATTTCGAGGAGACCTTCTGCCGCAGCCGCTATTGGGAAAAGCATTCCTCCAAGCCCGCATGCACCGCATGTTTTTCTCCCGGAATGTCTTTTCATGGATCAAAGCCGGCTGGTCTCTTGCGACCTTTATACCTATGTTTTCACTCAGCTCAGACTGACTAGGGAGAAAGCACATGTCCAAGAAGCCGGGCCGCGGCCGGATCTATTCCTCGATTACCGAAACCATCGGCGATACGCCGATCGTGCGGCTCGACAAGCTGGCGAAGGAAAAGGGCGTGAAAGCCAACATTCTCGCCAAGCTGGAGTTCTTCAACCCGATCGCCTCCGTCAAGGACCGTATCGGTGTGGCGATGATCGAGAGCCTCGAAGCGCAGGGAAAGATCACCCCCGGCAAGACGACGCTGGTCGAGCCGACTTCGGGCAATACGGGCATCGCACTTGCCTTTGCAGCGGCCGCCAAGGGCTACAAGCTGATCCTCACCATGCCGGAAACCATGTCGATCGAGCGCCGCAAGATGCTGGCGCTGCTCGGCGCCGAGCTGGTACTGACCGAAGGCCCGAAAGGCATGAAGGGCGCGATTGCCAAGGCGGAAGAACTGGCGGCCGAACTGCCGGATGCGATCATTCCGCAGCAGTTCGAAAACCCGGCCAATCCGGAAATCCACCGCAAGACGACGGCTGAAGAAATCTGGAACGATACCGAGGGCAAGGTCGATATCTTCGTCTCCGGCATCGGCACCGGCGGCACAATTACCGGCGCCGGCCAGGTGCTGAAGGAAAGAAACCCGAACCTCAAGATCATCGCGGTAGAGCCGGAGGAGTCTCCGGTGCTATCAGGCGGCCAGCCCGGCCCGCACAAGATCCAGGGCATCGGTGCCGGTTTTGCGCCAAAAATCCTCGACACGCATATCTATGACGAGATCGTCACCGTCAACGGCGGGGAAGCCATGGAAATGGCCCGGCTTGTTGCAAGGCTCGAGGGCGTGCCGGTCGGCATCTCCTCCGGCGCTGCACTTCAGGCCGCGATCGAAGTCGGCAGCCGTGAGGAGAATGCCGGCAAGACCATCGTGGTGATCATTCCGTCGTTTGCCGAGCGCTACCTGTCCACGGCGCTCTTCGAAGGGCTCGGCGGCTGATATCCGACACAGGACAATGTCTTGAAGGGCGCTACGGCGCCCTTCTTGTTTTCAGGTATGCATCAAGGCGGGAAAGCAGATATTTCCGGCCGGAAGATCGGGGCCGCGCCAGAACATGAGGGCCTTGGGGTCATCTTCGATCGCGAGAGGCTGCGCCGTCCAGGATTGCGGCGGCAGAAAACCGAATTCGACCAGCCCGACCGGTTTCGTCACGACCAACGACAAAGCCGCGGCAATATCCGCAGGCGAAGCACCCAGCCATTCCTGAAGAACGAGACGGTCATCGTCCTGCTCGACAAAGGCAATCGACTTTCCGTCCTGCAGGACATGGGCGCGGGTAAAGCCGTTGCAGAGATACCAGAGCAGGGTCGACGGATCGGGCCGTGCGGAAAGCGCGCCGCCATTTACCGGCGAGGATGCGCAGAAGCGTGCCAGAAGATCGCGATCCGCAGACTGCGTGACATCCAGATGGCGAGCGGGATCATCGCCCGGCGCAATTGCGGTTTCGGCGGATAGCCGCTGCGGCAACAAACGCCGGAAGCCGAATTTCGGATAGAAATCGACGACAGAAGAATTGGCAAACAGAAGGGCGGGCGCACCGGACGCATCCGTCGATGCCAGAACACGATCGATCAGCCGGCGCGCAAACCCTTCACCCCGGCGGTCCTTGCGGGTCGCAACGGCACCAAGCTGGAAACCTTCGATCAAACCGTTGCGGGCTGATGTGGGTTCATCGCGCATCAGGGAGAGCTGCATGCGCGTGACACCTACGGTCGCAACAAGTTCCTCCTCTTCAACGACCGCCAGAACACGGTAATTTTCGTTCCAGCCGCCAAGACTGGCCCAGCGGGAAAAATCGATGCCGCCGAAGATATCGGCAGCGTGCCGGAAAAAGCGGTCGTGCCACGCCGTGTCGGCCCGGCCGATATCGATGATCTTCGCCTCAGTCAAAACTTCTTCCTGTCTTTCCCGGACCGGCGAAAGCATCACGCCACCGCCGTCGCGAGGCGCTCGCCCGCCATGCGATAGGAGATCGCCTCGGCGAGATGAATGCGGCCGACGGTGTCCTTACCATCAAGATCGGCCAGCGTGCGCGCCACTTTCAGAACCCGATGGTAACCGCGGGCGGAAAATTTCAGCTTCTCCGCCGCATCCCGCAGCAATTGCAGGCCGGAAGGATCGGGCTCGGCGAACTTTTCGATCAAGGTTGTCGAGCAGCGTGCATTGGTGAGCATGCCGGAGGCTCCCGCAGCCTCGAAACGCTCGCGCTGACGTTCGCGGGCCGTGGCGACACGCCTTGCCACGTCGGAGCTCTTCTCGGCCGGCGCGGGGCGGATCAGGTCGGCGGCGGAGACGGCCGGCACGTCGATGCGGATATCGATACGGTCCATCAGCGGACCGGAAATACGGTTCTGGTAATCCGATGCGCAGCGCGGGCCGCGGGCGCAGCTATGGCCGGGCTCGCCCGCCATGCCGCAGCGGCAGGGGTTCATGGCGGCGACGAGCTGGATGCTGGCCGGATAGGACACGCGATGATTGGCGCGGGCGATGATGCACTCGCCGCTTTCCAGCGGCTGTCGCAGCGCATCGAGCACCTGGGGCGAGAATTCCGGAAACTCGTCGAGAAAAAGAATGCCATGATGGGCGAGCGAAGCTTCACCCGGTTTGGCGCGCAATCCGCCGCCGATGAATGCGGCCATGGTCGCCGAATGATGCGGAGTGCGATAAGGCCGTCGATCCGACAGCTTGCCGCCGGAGAGATGCCCGGCAATCGAATGGATCATCGACACTTCCAGCAGTTCGGCGGGCGAAAGCGGCGGCAGGATGGACGGCAGGCGGGCGGCGAGCATCGACTTGCCCGAACCGGGCGGGCCGACCATCAGAAGGTTATGGCCGCCGGCGGCTGCGACTTCCAACGCGCGTTTGGCGCTTTCCTGACCCTTGATATCGGCGAGATCCGGCAGGTTGGCGGGCGCGGCGCGGATGGCCGGAATAGGCTTCGAGATGACCTGCGTGCCGCGAAAATGGTTGGCGAGTTGGATGAGGCTGCGGGGCGCGATGATATCGATCTCGGAACCGGCCCAGGCCGCTTCCGGGCCGCTATCGGCAGGGCAGATCAGACCCTTGCCCATGCCGTTGGCGCCAATCGCAGCCGGCAGGGCACCGGCGACGGCGGCCAGCGTTCCGTCGAGATTGAGTTCGCCTATGACGACATAATCGGTCAGCGCATCGCCCGGGATTGCGCCAAGCGCCGCCATCAGGCCGAGCGCGATCGGCAGGTCGAAATGCGAACCTTCCTTCGGCAGATCGGCCGGCGCCAGATTGACCGTCACCTTCTTGGGCGGCATGGCGAGGCCCGATGCATGCAGGGCGGCCTGCACCCGTTCGCGGCTTTCGGCCACCGCCTTGTCCGGCAGACCGACGATATGCATGTTCATCTTGCCCGGGCCGACCATGACCTGCACGTCGACCGGAACGCCCTCTATCCCCTGGAATGCCACCGTACTGACGCGCGCGACCATGCCTGACCCATTGCTCCAATTGTCCCCATCGCATGAGCCGAGACGGCAGTTTTACACGCTTTCCGTGCCGGCCAATACAATCTTGCATGGAAATCAGAATGAAACAAGAACATTGAACGAACAATGTTGATCTGCATCAACCTGAGGGTTTGAAGCAGGTTGCATCTTCGGAACAAAGCCGATCCTTACCGAAAACGCGAAAGCCCGCCGTCTCCGGCGGGCTTTGCGAAACCATCAGGTATTTACGGGATATCAGCCGCGCTTGGCGTCGATCGCATCCCAGAGCAGGCCGGCGACATCGGCGCCGCCAAACTTCTTCACTTCGCGAATGCCGGTCGGCGAGGTGACGTTGATTTCCGTCATGTAGTCACCGATCACGTCGATGCCGACGAACAGGAAGCCGCGCTCGCGAAGAGCAGGCCCGATGCGGGCGCAGATTTCCTTTTCGCGGGCTGTAATTTCCGTCGCCTCGGCACGGCCGCCGACATGCATGTTGGAGCGGCTGTCTGTTTCGGCCGGCACGCGGTTGATGGCACCGACAGGCTCGCCGTTGACCAGCAGGATGCGCTTGTCGCCCTTGCGCACGGCCGGCAGGTAGGCCTGGGCGATATAGGGCTCGCCGCGATACATCTGGCCGAACATTTCGAGAAGCGAGGTGAAGTTGCGATCGTCGCGGGCCGAATGGAAAACGCCCGCGCCGCCATTGCCGAACAGCGGCTTCAGGATGATGTCGCCCATTTCCTGGCGGAAGGCGGCGATCTCGGTGGGGTCGCGGGAGATCAGCGTGGCCGGCATCAGGTCGGCGAATTCGGTGACAAAAATCTTTTCTGGCGAATTGCGCACCCAGGCCGGATCGTTGACGACCAGCGTCTTCGGGTGGATACGCTCCAGGAGATGCGTGGAGGTGATGTAGCCCATGTCGAAGGGCGGGTCCTGGCGCAGATGCACGACGTCCATCTGCGAGAGGTCGACGCGCTCCTTTTCGCCGAGCATGAAATGGTCGCCCTTCACGTCGCGCACCTGCAGCGGCTCGACGGCGGCAAAAATCTTGCCGTCGCGCATTGTCAGGCGGTCCGGCGTATAATGGAAGAGTTCGTAGCCGCGTGCCTGCGCTTCGAGCGCCATGGCAAAGGTGGAATCGCCGGCAATGTTGATGCCGGAAATGTGGTCCATCTGGAATGCGACCTTGCGGATTTTCGCCATGACTTCAGCCCCCTAGGATTGGCTCGCCTGATGTAGGATGGCAGCCCGCCAAAGGCAACCGCTCAAAGCAAGAGAGCATCCCAAACGGCGAGGCCTGGGATGCTCTCTTTGTCTCATCGGGAATACGGAACGGTTTTCGCCGATCAGCTTGCCAGCCCGACCTGTGGCTGCGGGCGCAGCATCTTCTTGAGCTTGTAGAGGAAGGCGAGCGGCGCCGGGAAAGGCTTGCGCAGGAAGGCAATCTTGCGGACATAGGTGTCGATCCGCCAGGTGGCCCAGGTGCCGCCCTTGAAATAGGCGACGTCGCCGGCGCGCAGCACGCGCTGGGTGCCGTCCTCGGCCGTCACATGCACCTCGCCTTCAAGGATGACGACCGTTTCGTCCCAGCCGAAGAACCAGCGGAATGAGCCCGCGGTACAATCCCATACGCCGGTGGCGGCACATTCGTCGTCGGCCGTGGAATGGGCCGCGACGCGGGCCTGCGGATTGCCCGCAAGGATCCAGGTCGGCTCGATCGGCGAGGGCGACATTTCCAGCGCATCGGGGCAGGCACCGATGAAGGATTTCGATGCCGAGCGCTCCGGCTGTTCGTAGTTCTTGTAGCGGATCGCGACCGCGGCTGCGGTGGCAGCAATCATGTGCCAGCTCATATTACCCCCTCAGGCTATCAACTGAGGGGGACGATAGCGACAAAGCGTAAGCCGGGCGTTCAAGCCGTTATTAGGATTTTAACGACCCATCCGAATTTCAACCCATGGCTTCATTCAGATGACAGGCTCCGCCGGGGCCAGCTTCGCCTGCGCCGGCACTTGGCCGGGCAGGCGCTTGCCGGTATCGGCGGCGAAGAAATGCAGCCGTTTCGGGTCGATCGCCAGACGCATTTCCGGCGAAAGCTCGGCGTCGGGCGCAACGGCGGCCGTTGCAAGCTGGTCGCCGATCATGCCGTGGATCAGGCGCTGCGAGCCCAGTTCCTCGGTATATTCGAGGCGGAAGGGTAACGCTTCCTCGTCGGCGCGGGCGATCCGCATGTCCTCGGCGCGGAAACCGACGGTGACGGCGCCGGAGGTCGGCGCAAAACCGTTGAGGCCGATCATCGAAGGGCCGATCGCCAGCTTGTCGCCGTGCAGCTCGCCCTTGACGAGGTTCATGGCCGGCGAGCCGATGAAGCTTGCGACGAAGGTGGAGGCCGGGGCGTGATAGACTTCGAGCGGCGCGCCGATCTGCTCGACCTTGCCGCCGTTCAGGACCACGAGGCGGTCGGCGAGCGTCATCGCTTCCAGCTGGTCGTGGGTGACGTAGATCGAGGTAGTGCCGAGGCGGCGCTGCAGGCGCTTGATTTCGCCGCGCATCGAGACACGCAGCTTGGCATCGAGGTTGGAGAGCGGTTCGTCGAACAGGAAGACGGCCGGCTTGCGGACGATGGCACGGCCCATGGCGACGCGCTGCCGCTGACCACCGGAAAGCGCGCGCGGCTTGCGTTCCAGATACTGGCCGATTTCCAGCATGCGGGCGGCTTCGGCGACGCGCGTGTCGATCTCAGCCTTCGGGGTCTTGCGGTTCTTCAGGCCGTATTCCAGGTTCTGGCGCACCGTCATATGCGGATAGAGCGCGTAGTTCTGGAACACCATGGCGATATCGCGATCGGCCGGCTCCATGTTGTTGACGGTGCGCGAACCGATCTTCACTTCTCCTTCGGAGATCGTCTCGAGGCCGGCGATCATGCGCAGCAGCGTGGACTTGCCGCAGCCGGACGGGCCGACGAGGACGATGAACTCGCCATCGGCGATGTTCAGCTTGATGTCGGAGACGGCACGAACGCCGCCTGTATAGACCTTGCCGACGCTTTCGACATCGATGGAAGCCATGATTATTTCTCCGTTTCGACCAGGCCTTTGACGAACAGGCGCTGCATGAAGATGATGACGAGGACCGGCGGCAGGCCTGCCAGGATGACGCCCGCCATGACGAGGTTCCACTGGGTGTCGCCGTCGAGCACGGATGCGAGGCGCTTGATGCCCATGACGACCGTATAATAATGCGGCTCGGTGGTGATCAGCATCGGCCAGAGATACTGGTTCCAGCCGTAGATAAACATGATGATGAAGAGCGCTGCGATATTGGTGCGCGACAGCGGCAGAAGGATATCGCGGAAGAATTTCAGCGGGCCGGCGCCATCGACGCGGGCCGCTTCCATCATCTCCTCCGGCACCGTCAGGAAGAACTGGCGGAACAGGAAGGTGGCGGTGGCCGACGCGATGACCGGAATGACCAGACCGGAATAGGAGTTCAGCATGCCGAGATCGGCGACGACCTTGTAGGTCGGCAGGATGCGCACTTCCACCGGCAGCATCAGCGTCATGAAGATGACCCAGAAGGCGAGAACGCGCAACGGAAAGCGGAAATAGACGATCGCGAAGGCGGAAATAATCGAGATCGAGATTTTGCCGACGGCGATCAGGATCGCCATGATGAGACTGTTGACGAGCATCATCAGGAACGGCGGCGCACCGGCCGTCGATTCACCGGAATTCAGCAGGTAGCCATAGTTAGCCGCCATGTGGTCGCCGGGGGTCAGCGGCACGATGCCGCTCATGAAATCGGTCGGCCCGTGGGTCGAGGCGATGAAGGCGAGATAGACCGGGAAGACCACCGTCAGCACGCCTATGATCAGGATGAGATGGGTCAGGAAGGTGATGAAGGGGCGATTTTCGACCATCGTCAAATCCTCAATACTGAACTTTGCGCTCGATCCAGCGGAACTGGACGACGGTGAGGACAACGACAATCAGCATCAGGATGACCGACTGCGCGGCGGACGGTCCGAGGTTGAGGCCGATGAAACCGTCGGCATAGACCTTGTAGACCAGGATGTTGGTGGACTGCGAAGGGCCGCCGGAGGTCGTCGCGTCGACGATGCCGAACGTATCGAACATCGCATAGGTGATGTTGATGACGGCGAGGAAGAAGGTCGTCGGCGACAAGAGCGGGAAGACCACCGTCCAGAAACGCTTGAACGGGCCGGCGCCATCGATGGCGGCCGCTTCGGTCAGCGACTGCGGCACGGACTGCAGGCCGGCAACGAAGAACAGGAAATTATAGGAAATCTGCTTCCAGGCGGCGGCGATGATGATCAGCACCATGGCATCGCCGGTGTGCAGGCGGTGGTTCCATTCGTAACCGACGAAGGTCAGCAGATAGGGAATGATGCCGATCGAGGGGTTGAACATGAACCACCAGAGAAGGCCGGCAGCGGCGGGCGCCACCGCATAAGGCCAGACCAGCAGGGTCGTGTAGAACCGTCCCGAGCGCAGCACGCGATTGACGCAGACCGCAAACATCAGGGACAGGCTCATCGACAGGACCGTGACGCCGACCGAGAAGACGAAGGTCGCGCCGAGCGCATTCAGATAGTCCGGATCGTCGAGAAGCCGGGTGTAGTTGGCGAACCAGACGAAGGTCTCCTTCAGGCCGAAAGGGTCCTGGCGGAGAAACGACTGGCGGATTGCCTGGGCCGCGGGCCATACGAAAAAGATGAGCGTGATGATGAGCTGCGGCGCCAGCAGGAAATACGGCAGGACGCGGCTTTGAAAAACGGTGCGCTTGGTTTGCATGGCGAGACCCACCTAAGGAAACACCCTCCCCGGCTTGAGGCCGGAGAGGGCAGATTGCAGAGCTGAAACTTAGTTGTTGGCAGCTTCGAATTCGCGCAGGATGGCGTTGCCAGCCTTGGCAGCATCGTCGAGAGCCTGCTGGCCGGTCTTCTTGCCGGACAGAACGGATTCGAACTGCTGGTCGATCAGGTCGCGGATCTGGGTCAGGTTGCCGAAACGAACGCCCTTGGAATTGTCGGACGGCGTGCCGCGCATGATCTGCTTGATGGCGATGTCGGAGCCCGGGTTCTTTTCGTAATAACCCTGCTTCTGGCCGAACTCGTAGGAAGCGTTGGTGATCGGCAGGTAACCGGTGAACTGGTGCCAGTCAGCCTGGACTTCCGGCTTCGACAGGTAGGTGAAGAATTTGGCAACGCCCTTGTAGACTTCCGCGTTCTTCTGGCCGTTCAGAACCCAGAGGGTTGCGCCGCCGATGATGGAGTTCTTCGGGTCCTTGGTGACGGTGTCGTCATAAGGCATCGGCGCGAAACCGACCTTGAATCCCTTGGCGTTGTTGATGACGCCGGCGCGCGAAGCGGACGAACCCATGTAGACTGCGCATTGCTGCGAGTAGAAGCTCGGAGCGGTTTCAGCGCCGCCGCCCGGGCCGCCATACTTGAATACCTTGGCGTCCTGCAGCTTCTTGAGGTTATCCCAGAAAGCAGCCTGTTCCTTGCCGTTGAACTTGAATTCGGTCTTCAGGCCGCCGAAACCGTTCTGAAGCGTGCCAAACGGCAGGTTCTGGATGGCGGAGTAGTTTTCGAGGCCAACCCAGGTCGCAGCGTAGGACAGGGTGAAGCCACACTGAGCAGCGCCGGAATCAACGATCTTCTTGCCGGCTGCCGCGAGTTCAGCCCAGGTCTTCGGGGCGACTTCCGGATCAAGGCCAGCCTTCTGGAAGACGTCCTTGTTGTAGTACATGATCGGGGTCGAGGAGTTGAACGGCATGGACAGGATGTTGCCCTGTGCGTCCGAATAGTAACCTACGACCGGGGCGAGGAAGCCCTTCGGGTCCCACGGCTCCTTGTTGTCGGCCATCAGCTTGTAGACCGGATAGACGGCGCCCTTGGCGGCCATCATCGTGCCGGTACCGACTTCGAAGACCTGAACGATCGCCGGCTGCTGGCCAGCGCGGAAGGCTGCGATAGCGGCGGTCAGGGTTTCCGGGTAGGTGCCCTTGAAGACCGGAACGATCTTGTAATCGCTCTGGCTTTCGTTGAACTTCGTGGCGATCTCTTCGAGCTTCTTGCCGAGCTCGCCGCCCATGGCGTGCCACCAGGTTACTTCGGTCGCGGCAAGCGACGAGGTTGCCGACAGGGCAACGGCAAGCGCTGCCATCGAAAGCTTCTTGAACATATGGACGTCCTCTCCACCTTGGTTGGGGTCGAGGATCGCAATAGGGCCGAGCTGTGACACGCCCTTAACAGTTTTATGTCAGATTTATAACATTGCACAGCCATGCAATCATGGCATGACCCGCTTAGAAGGCATCGGGAAAATGCCGGGGCATGCGCCAGGGCAAAACGGCAATGACGTCGTATCGTTGCGAAAGAGTGCCGGCATCGCGGCGTTTCGAAAGCCAGATGTCGCTTGCTGCCCGGATGCGCCTCTGCGTGTCATAACCCACGGCATCGACTGCATCGATTTCGCTCGCCCGCGCCTTCACTTCGACGAAAACGATAAGATCCCGTCTGCGGGCGATCAGGTCGATCTCGCCGAGCCGGGTGCGGTAGCGGATGGCCAGGATGCGGTAGCCCTTGGCCATCAGATAAAGGGCGGCGAGGTATTCGGAGAGATGGCCGCGCCGATAAGCCTTCCGGCGATCGACGGTCTTTCGCCCGGCGCCCCCGCCCTTCACATCCTCGTTATCGCCACCTTTATTTCCCGCCGGCATCCTCGTCCTTCATGTCGAGCAGCCGCTGGTAGAGGTCCTTGCGGGCGATGCCGGTCACCCGCGCGGCTTCGGCTGCGGCCTTGGCGGTCGGCATGCTGGCGACGAGCTGGCGCAGCAGGGCATCGACCTCCACCTCGCCCGGCGCTTCCGGCGGTTGCGGCGGCTCGATGAGGAGAACGATCTCGCCCTTCACCGTCCGCTCGTCGTCATTATAAAAGATGGCAAGCTCTTCCAGCGTGCCGCGGCGGAATTCCTCGAAGGTCTTGGTCAGTTCCCGACAGACGCAGGCGCGGCGGTTCTTGCCCAGCACGTCGGCAGCGGCCGCGACCGTTGCGCCGATGCGGTGAGGGGATTCGAAGAACATCAATGTCGCCGGCACGTTCGAAAGCTCGGCCAGCCTGTCCCGCCGCCCCTTGTCCTTGGCCGGCAGGAAACCGGCAAACAGGAAGGCATCGGACGGCATGCCGGAGCCGACGAGAGCGGCAAGCGGCGCCGAAGCGCCCGGGATCGGCACCACCTTGTAACCCGCCTCGATCGCCATCTGACCGAGCCGGTAGCCCGGATCGGAGACGAGCGGCGTGCCGGCATCGGAGACCAGCGCCACGGACTTGCCGGCCTCCAGAGCGGCGATCAGCTTCGGCCCGACCTCGTCGGAATTGTGCTCGTGATAGGCATAGGGCCGGTTGACGATGCCATAACGGTCGAGAAGCACGCGGGTAACCCGTGTATCCTCACAGGCCAGAACATCGGCGCCGGACAGCGTTTCCAGAGCCCGGAGCGTGATGTCGCCCAGATTGCCGATCGGGGTCGCGACCAGATAGAGCGCCGGCTCCAGCGGCCGCGCGGGCACGAACGTATTGGCGACGCGGTAGCCGCGCTGGCTTTTCAGGTCATCGGTCAAGTGGCATCACGCAGGCTGGTATCGTCATAGCCCTTTATGATGAAGCCGCGCCGGTTGAGCAAGTGAGGCAGCAGGGAACGTCATCGGCCAAGCAGTGCCTGTTTTCTGTGTGAAAACTTGAGCTGCGACAATGAATCGAGGCGCTAACCTTCCGTTCACCCCTTGCTTTTCGACGGGGTTGTCTGCCATTTTGCCCGTCCACATGATCCGGCCTCATCCAGGCAGGCAGAATTTCCGGTTCCGGGGACACCGGGCCGACACGGTCGAAAGCGATAGCGTCCATGCGTATTACTCTTGAGCGGTCCAACCTTCTGAAGTCGCTGAACCACGTGCATCGCGTGGTGGAGCGGCGCAACACGATCCCGATCCTGTCGAACGTGCTGATGCGCGCTTCAGGTAACAACCTCGATCTGAAGGCGACCGACCTCGATCTCGAAATCACCGAATCTATTCCGGCCATGGTCGAGAATGCCGGTGCGACGACGGTTCCCGCACACCTTCTCTATGAAATCGTCCGCAAGCTGCCGGACGGTTCGGAAGTGCTGCTCGCCACCAGTTCGGATGGCGGCACGATGACGGTGCAATCCGGCCGCTCGAAGTTCTCGCTGCAGTGCCTGCCGGAATCCGACTTTCCGGATCTGACTGCCGGCACCTTCTCCCATACGTTCAAGCTGAAGGCGACCGATCTCAAGATGCTGATCGATCGCACCCAGTTTGCGATCTCCACCGAAGAGACCCGCTATTACCTGAACGGCATCTTCTTCCACACAATCGAGGCCGGCGGCGACCTGAAGCTGCGCGCCGTGGCGACCGACGGTCACCGCCTCGCCCGCGCCGATGTCGTGGCGCCGTCCGGTTCGGAAGGCATGCCGGGCATCATCATTCCGCGCAAGACGGTCGGCGAGTTGCAAAAACTGGTCGACGATCCGGAAGCGATGGTCACGGTCGAAGTCTCCGATGCCAAGATCCGCCTGACGATCAACGGCATCATCATGACGTCGAAGCTGATCGACGGCACGTTCCCGGATTACCAGCGCGTCATCCCCACCGGCAACGACAAGGAAATGCGCGTCGATTGCCAGAGCTTCACGAAGGCCGTCGACCGTGTTTCGACGATCTCCTCGGAACGCGGCCGCGCGGTCAAGCTGTCGCTGACCGATGGCCAGCTGATGCTGACTGTCAATAACCCGGATTCCGGCAGCGCTACGGAAGAAGTCGCCGTCGGTTACGAACATGACCCGATGGAAATCGGCTTCAATGCCAAATACCTGCTCGACATTACCGCGCAGCTTTCCGGCGACGATGCGATCTTCATGCTGGCCGATGCCGGCTCGCCGACGCTGGTGCGCGACACGGCCGGCGACGATGCACTCTATGTCTTGATGCCGATGCGCGTCTGACTATTTAAGGCGGCTGGGAAACCAGCCGCTTTTTTCATGACGTTTGCCGGATGCGACATTTTTCTTTGTCTTTGCGGCACCGCCGCTCAAGCTTAAGAAAAATGGGAGAGGATAAAACGATGCAATTGCGCCTCAAGGAGCGGCTCGGCCGCAAGTTCGATGAGGAAATCCGGTTCTTCAAGGGCTGGATGGACGGTCCGAAACAGGTCGGCGCGATCTGCCCCACCTCCTCCGTCACTGCCAAGCGCATGGCAAGCGTCGTCGATACGACATCCGGCCTGCCGGTTCTCGAACTCGGACCCGGCACCGGTGTCATCACCAAGGCGATCCTGGCTCATGGCGTCACACCGGAAAACCTGGTGTCGGTCGAATACTCCACCGAGTTCTTCCAGAATCTGACGCGCTCCTATCCGGGCGTCAATTTCATCAACGGCGACGCTTTCGATCTCGGCAAGACGCTCGGCGCCTGGAAAGACAAGACCTTCGACAGCGTCGTCTCCGCCATCCCGCTCCTGAGCTTCCCGATGGAACAGCGCATCGCGCTGATCGACGACCTGCTCGACCGCATTCCGGCTGGCCGGCCGGTGATGCAGATCACCTACGGGCCGATCTCGCCGGTCATCGCCAGGCCGGATCGCTACAAGATCAAGCACTACGACTTCGTGATGCGCAACATCCCGCCGGCGCAGCTCTGGACCTATACGCGCGCCTAGGCCATAGAGGCCGGAACGCCATTTCCAGTTGTTTGTTTGTGAGCGCGCGAGATGACCTTCGGCCTTTACATCACCCACCCCCAGGTGCGCATCGACCCGGACGTGCCGGTGCCGAAATGGGGGCTTTCCGATATCGGACGGGCGCGGGCCGAACAGGCCGCGCAATCGGACTGGGCCAAACGCCTCGGCCGGATCGTTTCCAGCGACGAGACCAAGGCGATCGAAACGGCGCAAGTGCTGGCGGCAGCCGCCGGCATCTCGATCGAGATCGCCGAAGACACCCACGAGAACGACCGCTCGGCGACCGGTTTTCTGCCGCCGCCGGAATTCGAAAAGGCGGCCGACTGGTTTTTCGCCAATCCGAACGACAGTTTCAAAGGCTGGGAACGCGCCGCCGATGCGCAGGCGCGGATCGTTTCCGCAGTCCAGCGTATTCTGGCCGACCATGATCCTAACGTACCCATCGCCTTTGTCGGGCATGGCGGCGTCGGCACGCTCCTGAAGTGCCATCTCGCCAAGACGCCGATCGGTCGCGACCGCGACCAGCCGGGCGGCGGCGGCAATCTCTATTGTTTCGGTCTTGCGGATCGCATCATCTCGTGCGACTGGACCCCCATCGAGATTTGGAAAGGAATTTGAGCCGATGAACGCGCGCAACCGCCTGATCGTGGGCCTCGACATTCCGACCGTCGCCGAAGCCGAAAAGATGGTCTCGACGCTCGGCGACACCGTCTCCTTCTACAAGATCGGCTATCAGCTGGCCTTTGCCGGCGGGCTGGAATTTGCCCGCGACCTCGCCAAGGACGGCAAGAACGTCTTCCTCGACATGAAACTGCTCGACATCGACAACACGGTCGCAAAGGGCGTCGAGAACATCGCTAAGATGGGCATGACCATGCTCACCCTGCACGCCTATCCGAAGGCGATGCGCGCCGCGGTCGAAGCAGCCAAGGGTTCCGGCCTCTGCTTGCTCGGCGTTACGGTTTTGACTTCGATGGACGAGACCGATCTGGTCGATGCGGGCTACGAATACGATCCGCATACGCTGGTGCTGCGCCGCGCCGAACAGGCGCTAGCCGCCGGCATGGGCGGCATCGTCTGCTCGGCGGAAGAATCGTCTGCCGTGCGCAAGGTGATCGGCCCGGACATGGCACTCGTCACGCCCGGCATCCGTCCGGCAGGCTCGGAGGCCGGCGACCAGAAGCGCGTCGTCACGCCTGCGGACGCAATCCGCAACGGCTCGAGCCATCTCGTCGTCGCCCGGCCGATCGTCAAGGCGCCAGATCCGAAGGCCGCCGCCCAGGCCATTCTCGCGGAAATGCAGACCGCGTTTTAAGTCTACTGGTTGCCGGACACCTTGTTCGGCCGGTCGTCGTTGACGATGAGTTGCGGCGAACCGCCGGGCAGCTTGTTGCCGGTTACCGTATTGTTCTGTGCGCCGTCCCGATGGTCGAGGCTGTCGAGAAACGTGTTCGAACTGGTCATGCAATAGCTGTTGAACAGGCTTAAGCCCCGCCGGCTGCCGAGCCATACCGCCGGCCGGGCGCCGGATGCATCCTTGTAACGGAAGGTGTTGCCAGAGATTACATTGCGTTCGGGCTTCTGCTGACGCACTGTGCCGCCCTCGCCGCAATTGCGGTAGAGAAATACGCCGCCCTTCACCGGATTGACGAATGTATTGCCCTCGATGCGGTTTTCCGCCGAGCCATCGACCGCGACCAGTTCGCGGATGGTGGTGCGGATGTCGAACGTGTCGCCGGCAATGGTGTTGCGGGCCGATTCCGCATCCAGATAGATCGCCGTCCCGGTGGTGCTGCCGGTGAAGCGGGAATTGCTGACCGTCATGCCGGTCACGCCCGGTGCCGCATATAGCGGAATGCCGCCATTCGCCACGAAGGTGATGTTGTCGAGCGTAACATTCGCCGGCGCGGCGGCCTGCGCCCGCTCGGTATGGCCCGGCTTGGCGGATGACAGGCGAACCTGGTCTCCCTGCCCGTTGGCGCCGAGCCCCTGGATGCGGACATCGCCCTTGATCGTGCAGTTGCGGACCTGGATATTGGCTGGCGCATCCCAGCTTCCATCCGGCTTGTGAACCGATCGGATGATGACCGTCCGGGCATCGGCGACGCCGCCGTCGAGGATTGCCCCGTTGCAATCGAGTATGGCCCCGGAGGCCGCACTACCCGAGAATGCGAGCGGAATGGTGATGATGTCGGTCGCCGCAAGCGTCAGGCTGCAGGCGATCTCTACCGGCTTGGACTTGTCGGTCGCTGGTTTAGCCAAGGCGGAACGCACCGAGGCGGGACAGGCTTTTGCGGCAGCGGGCGCCGGCTGGGCCACGACGGTCGTGCCGTCGAACGAAAGACCTGCGATCAGGATGGCGGTAAACACGCGCATTATATTGACTCGTCTTCTGATTTGGCCGAATTCAAACTATCCGAACACGCCTTGGAGGAAACATCATGGCAAAGGGATACTGGATTGCACGGATGGACATCCGTGACCCCGAACGTTACAAGGACTATGTTGCCGCAACCAAGGCGCCGTTTGAAAAATTCGGTGCAAAGCCGATCGTTCGCGGCGGCGCGGCGACCGCGCTGGAAGGCACTGCGCGGGCTAGAAACGTCGTGCTCGAATTCGAGAGCGCCCAGACCGCCATCGACTGCTACAATTCGCCGGAATACCTGATCGCCGCGAAAATCCGCCAGGAAGCCGCCGACGGTGAAATCGTCATCGTCGAAGGCGTATAAAAGCGAACGTGCTGCGGGCTATGGAAACACTTCCACCCGCAGCACGATTCGGCTAAACAGCACTTGATCCTTCCCAATCTGCTCCCGGAGCGCGCCATGACCGTCAATAACCTTCCGCCCCTCGTCACCGTTTTCGGAGGTTCGGGCTTTGTCGGCAGGCATGTGGTGCGGGCGCTCGTGAAGCGCGGTTATCGCGTTCGCGTCGCGGTGCGCCGCCCTGATCTCGCGGGCTTCCTGCTGCCGGCCGGTTATGTCGGCCAGATCTCGCTGGTGCAGGCGAACCTGCGTTACCGCCAGTCGGTGCAGCGCGCCGTCGAAGGCGCTTCGCATGTGGTGAACTGCGTCGGCATCCTGTTCGAAAGCGGCCGCAACACGTTCGACGCCGTGCAGGATTTCGGCGCCCGCGCGGTCGCGGATGCCGCCAAGGCGGCCGGTGCCAAGCTCACCCATATCTCGGCGATCGGCGCCGATACCAATTCCGAATCGTCCTATGCCCGCTCCAAGGGTCGTGCCGAAACGACCATCTTCTCGATGCTGCCGGATGCGGTGATCCTGCGCCCGTCGATCATGTTCGGCCAGGAAGACAGTTTCTTCAACAAGTTCGCCTCCATGGCCCGCATGTTCCCGATCCTGCCGCTGGTCGGCGGCGGCAAGACGAAGTTCCAGCCGGTCTATGTCGAGGATGTCGCCGAGACCGTGGCGCGTTCGGTCGACGGCACGATCGCTTCCGGCAAGGTTTATGAACTCGGCGGTTCGGAAGTGCTGACCTTCCGCCAGTGTCTCGAGACCATGCTGTCGGTCACCAACCGCAAGAACCCGCTCGTTTCGCTGCCCTTCGGAATCGCCTCGCTGATCGGCAGTGTCGCTTCACTGGTGCCCTTCGTGCAGCCGCCGATCACCAGCGATCAGGTAAAACTCCTGAAGACCGACAATGTGGTCTCGCAAGCCGCGACGAACGAAGGCCGCACGCTTGCAGGCATCGGCATTCACCCGACCCTGCCGGCTTCCATCCTGCCGACCTACCTGGTTCAGTACCGGCCGCAGGGCCAGTACACCCGCTCCGGTCGTGCTGCGTGACTTGTTTACCATAACTGCTGATTAATCGGTGGAATACCGAACAGGACCTGCCCACTGAAAATGTGAGCAGGCCTTTGTATATGCTCATGATTCAAGCACATCATGTGGCACAAAGGTCGCACTTGATCATGTACTTACGTTAACACCCGGTTCAGCAAAATCCTTTATTGAATTCATCGAATGCGAGCCATAAACCTCGCAACGGAAAAATAGACTCAACCGTGACGATCAAATCCTCTCCCGAAAGGCGTTCTTCTATGGGCAAGCCCATCGCACTCTTTTTTGCGTGTGCAGCACTGGTCATTCTCGCTGGTTCCTTCATGGCTCCGCGGATGAGTGTCGCCGGCAAATTCGAATGCACCCCGGCCTATGGCGTCGATCCGTGCAGCACGGCATCGATCCATCACTGAGCGCAGTCTCGGCTACGCAGAAAAATGGCGGCTTCTCAGCCGCCTTTTTTATTTCGGCATCTCGCTTACGCTCACGGCGTAAGTGCTGGACGCAGAGCGGCCGTATTCAGACGATCGGTTCTGTGCAGCACCGCGGCAGGCTGCACATCTTCCGACTGACGCTCGGGCATCAGGTTCATCGCGATCATGCCGAGCAGGAAAATGCCGAGAATGATGCGGTAGACGGCGAAGACCGTGAACTTGTTGGTCTGGATGAAGGCCAGCAACCATTTGACGGCGATAAAGGCGACGATCGTGGACACGACAAAGGCGATGCCGAGCGAGGTCCAGTCTTCATCCGCAAAACCACCGCTTCTGAAGGTGCCGAGCAGTGAAAAGGCGCTGGCGGCATACATTGTCGGTATGCCGACGAGGAAGGCGAATTCCGTCGCGGCTGCGCGACTGCCGGTGCCGGCCAGAAGCGCTATGAAGATCGTCGTGGCGGATCGGGACGTCCCTGGAAACACACCGGCCACGACCTGACCGATGCCGACGAGAATGGCGACCAGCCATGTGATGCGGGTGCTTGGCGGCCGCTTGGCGGCCAGCCACTCGGCAAACATCATCCAGATGCCGCCTATGATGAGCGCCCAGGCGATAGGTGTGGCACTGTCTGGAAGAGTGAAGCCCATTTTCTTGACGATCAGGCCAAGCACGGCGGTGATCAGGAAGGCAACCATAAGCTTGGCGGCGTAATCACGGTTTTCCGGTTCACGCCATCCGATGAGCAGGTTGAGCAGCCGGCGCCAGTAGATGATGGTCACGGCGAGAATGGCGCCAGCCTGAATAACGATATTGAATGTATCGGAACGATGGCCCAGCCATTGCTCGGCAATGATAAGGTGGCCGGTGCTGGAGATCGGCAGGAATTCGGTGATTCCTTCAATGATGCCGAGCAGTATGGCACTGACGATAGTCTGATCCGCCATTCTTAATCCTTTATTGAGCAGATAAGGGCAGTTTTAAGCAGTTTATGAGCCGTTGCTTGTCTTGGCCCTACCAAATCCATATAGCTGCCATATGTCAGGCGGGCGCCCGAAGCAGCCAAACCCTTCCTAAATGATATTCGTGAAGTTCAAGTATCCATGCCCACTCTCTATCATCACTCCATGTCTTCGGCCTCGCGCTTCGTCCGGCTGATCCTGGCCGAATATGGCTTTCAGGCGGACCTTGCAGAAGAGCAGCCCTGGGAAAAGCGCCGGGAATTCCTGACGCTGAACCCGGCCGGCACGCTTCCGGTCTATGTCGACGACAACATGAGAGTGCTTTGTGGCCCTTCCGTGCTCATGGAATTTCTTGACGAGACCCATGGCGTGCTGAAGCGCGACCGGCGGCTTCTGGCGGAAGACCCATGGCAGCGCGCGGAAATCCGCCGCCTGACCGAATGGTTCCTGCAGAAGATGGAGCAGGACGTCACGCGGCCCCTCACTCGTGAGCGGATCTACAAGCTGCAGATGAGCACCGCCCAGGGCGGCGGTGCACCAGACAGCAAGGTGCTGCGCACCTCGCGCGCCAATATCCGCCAGCATATGAAATATCTGACCTGGCTTGCCGGTTCGCGCGAGTGGCTGGCCGGCGACCGCATGAGCTATGCGGACCTTGCCGCGGCCGCCTCCATCTCGGTGCTCGACTATCTCGGCGAGATCGACTGGACGGAATCGCCGATCGTCAAGGACTGGTATCAGCGGCTGAAATCCCGCCCCTCTTTCCGGCCCCTGCTCGCCGAGCGCGTTCGCGGCCTCACCCCGGTATCCCATTATGCGGACCTCGATTTCTGAGGCGGACCGCCGCGACGAAAAAGTTCGGCTACGGCGGGAGAAGCTGACAGCGTTCATTCGCGACGAAGCGGCGGCGCAGGGGTTCGATCTCTGTCGCATCACCGGTCCCGACAGCATTCCGCGTGCGCCGGAACGGTTGGAAATCTTCCTCGGGGACGGTCATCACGGCACGATGGACTGGATGGAAGAGACGCGCGAGCGTCGCGGCGATCCGAAGGTCCTGTGGGATCAGGTGCGCTCGATCGTGCTATTCGGCCTCAACTACGGGCCGGAGGAAGACCCGCGCGGCATTCTCGACAAACCGGACAAGGCGGCGATTTCCGTCTATGCGCGCAATCGCGACTATCACGATATTATCAAGGGCCGGCTGAAAGAGATCGCGACGCGGTTTGCGGCGCGGGCCGGCGAGGATGTGAAAGTCTTCGTCGATACGGCCCCCGTAATGGAAAAGCCGCTAGCGGAGGCCGCCGGGCTCGGCTGGCAGGGCAAGCACACCAATCTCGTCAGCCGCACGCATGGCTCCTGGCTTTTCCTCGGCAGCATGTTCACGACTGCGGACCTTGTTATAGATGAGCGCGAGCGCGATCATTGCGGCTCCTGCCGCGCCTGTCTCGATGCCTGCCCGACAGCCGCCTTTCCCACGCCCTACCGGCTCGATGCGCGGCGCTGCATTTCCTATCTGACGATAGAACATAAAGGATCGATCAATCCGGAATTCCGGCCGCTGATCGGCAACCGCATCTATGGCTGCGACGATTGCCTTGCCGCCTGTCCGTGGAACAAGTTCGCGGCAAGCGCCTCCGAGATGAAGCTGAAAGCGCGCGAGGACTTGAAGGAGCCGTCGACCGCCTTCCTGCTGACATTGGACGACCCGACTTTCCGAACTTTTTTCAGCGGCTCGCCGGTGAAACGCATCGGCCGCGACCGGTTTATCCGCAACGTGCTGATCGCCGCCGGCAATTCCGGCGATACAAGCTTCATAACGCGGGCGCAGGAACTTGCCCAAGACCCCTCCCCCACGGTGCGCGGCATGGCTATATGGGCATTGAAGCGCCTGATGCCGGAGGCGGATTTCGCGGGGTTTGCCCAAGGGCGGGCCGTGGAAGACGATCCGGAGGTGCAAGAGGAATGGAAGCTGGCAGGAGTGGCCTGATGCGCGTGATGATCTTCGGTTGCGGTTATTCCGGTCAGGCGATCGCGGGATGTTTCAGGGCCGAAGGTGCGCGGGTTTCGGGCACAGCGAGGACGGCTGAGAAGGTCGCGGAGCTTGAGGCCCGCGGGATCACGGGGTTCGTCTTTGATGGGAGTGAGTTTGGTGAGGAGCTGGCGGCTGAACTTCGGGAAGTAACGCACCTCGTTCAATCTATCCCTCCAATGAAGCTGAAGAGCGCGCAGCCCCCTCACCCGGCCTCCGCTACGCTCGGCCACCCTCTCCCCGAGGGGAGAGGAGGAAATAGCGAGCTTACGGCCTCCTCATCTTCCAAAACGGACAAGAGGAACGGCGACGGTGCGGCACTTCCCTTCTCCCCTGGGGGAGAAGGTGCCCGAAGGGCGGATGAGGGGGCTCCGCGCTCCGAGACCCGAGAAGGCGACCCACTCCTCAAACTCATTGCCGGCCGGCTCAAAATCCTCTGCCCCAAGCTCGAATGGATCGGCTACCTCTCCACCGTCGGCGTTTACGGCGATCACGGCGGCGGGTGGGTGACGGAAGAAACGCCCGGCAGCCCGATCCTCGGCCGGTCGATCGAGCGAGTGGATACGGAAGACGCCTGGGCAATCGAGGCGGAAGCGGCAGGCGTGCCGGTGGCGGCATTGCGCCTCTCGGGCATTTACGGTCCTGGCCGCAATGCCTTCGTCAACCTTGCCCGCGGCACCGCGCGCCGTATCATAAAGAGAGACCAGGTCTTCAACCGCATCCGTGTCGAGGACATCGGTGGGGCGGCGCTCTTTCTCGGTACCCGCCGCATGGGCGGCATATATAATGTGACCGACGACGAGCCCGGTTCGCCGCAGGATGTCATCGTCGAAGCCGCCCGCCTGATGGGTGTCGAGCCGCCAGCGGAACTGGATTTCGATACCGCCGACATGACCCCGATGGCGCGCTCATTCTACAGTGCCAACAAGCGCGTTTCGAATGCCAAAATCGTGGCTGCGGGCTTCCGATTCCGCTTCCCGAATTACCGCATGTCGCTTGCCGAATTGTGGTCTGAAGAGCGCTGGAGAGGATAATTCTCCCACATTGAAACAGGTGAAAATTCCTACTTTCGGCACTCTTAAAGTTATTCTTTCTTAAGATATGCGGCAGCGCATCACAAAATTTGTCCGAATAAGGCACCGAATGCCGTCTCGCGATAAATTTTTTTCGTCAATTTTCGTGATCGCAGGCCAGCGAGGATTCAAAGCGGAATGCCATTCCGCTTTCCGACTGTTTTTAAATGTTTTCTTCCGAATAACCTTAGCTGGCTTCTTAAAAAGATCGCTCGCAATCTAATCACGAATGTTACAGACTGTAACGTTCCGTGATGACAAAGCCCACTTTTCCGCCACTTTTCACCCCGCTTAGCCCCATTGCACGCAACGTGCAGGGACAAAACGAACGGGGACGACCGACTTGACAACAATTCGACGCTCGACTTTCGCCGCGGCCTCAATTGCTATTTTTGCAATGCTTGGCGCCGCGCAGGCTAATGCTGCCGGATGTGGACACGCATCCTGGTATGCCCTGGGCTCCAAGACCGCATCCGGTGAACGGATGAACGCATCGCTTCTGACGGCGGCTCACAAGACGCTGCCATTCGGCACCAAGGTGCTCGTGACCAACAAGCGCAATGGCAAAAGCGTCATCGTGCGCATCAACGATCGCGGTCCTTTCGTCCGCGGCCGGGTGCTTGACGTTTCCAAGGCGGCCGCAGCCGATATCGGCATGGTTTCCTCCGGCACCGCACAGGTCTGTTATCAGGTCGTCGATGCCAGCAGCCCGAAGATTGCCGACCAGAAGGTTGCCGGTCGTGGCCTGAAGGATATCGACGGCTGATACCAGGTCGGGGGATCTCGAAATTCCTTGGCTCTTGCCGAAATGCCCAATCGCGGATACGACGCCTCCCATACGGGTGTAACCGAAACGGAGAGTGACATGCGACTGGGCGGACGAGTGGCCGGTGCCATAGAGGTGCTGGCGGATATCGAGACGCGCAAGCGTCCTGTCGCGGATGCCCTGAAGGATTGGGGCCTCGCACACCGGTTCGCCGGTTCCGGAGACCGGGCCGCGATCGGCAATATCGTCTACGACGCGCTTCGCATGCGTCTCAGCCATGCCTGGCTGATGGATGACGACAGTCCTGTCGCACTGGCCTACGCCGTTCTCATCCGCCAATGGGATTTCACATCCGAGGCGCTGCAGGCCGAATTCACGGACGACCGTTTCGCGCCGCCGACATTGACCGAGGCAAACCTCGCGGCACTCGCCTCCCGCAAGCTCGAGGATGCGCCGCTCCACGTGCAGGCCGACATTCCCGACTGGATCCAGCCGTCCTTCGAAGCCAATTTCGGCGAGGACTGGCTGTCTGAGGCTAAGGCGCTGGCCGATCGCCCGACCCTCGATCTGCGCGCCAACACCCTGAAGGCCGGCCGCGACAAGGTGGTCAAGGCGCTGGAACGTTCGGGCGCCAAGGCTTCGCGCATCGCCCGCAACGGCATCCGGATTGCCGCCGGCGAAGGAGCGTCCCGCCTGCCCAACGTCACAGCCGAGCTTTCGTTCCAGAAAGGCTGGTTCGAAGTTCAGGACGAGGGTTCACAGATCGTCGCAGATCTGGTGCAGCCCGGCGAACACGACCAGGTGCTGGATTATTGCGCCGGCGGTGGCGGCAAGACGCTCGCCATGTCGGCTGCCATGAACAACAAGGGTCAGGTGCATGCCTATGACGCCGACCGCAAGCGGCTGGCACCGATCATCGAACGGCTGCGCCGCGCCGGCACCCGCAATGTGCAGGTGCATGACGATCCGCGCCAGCTGAACCAGCTGAAGAACAAGCTCGACGCCGTACTGGTCGATGCGCCCTGCACCGGCACCGGCACCTGGCGCCGCCGGCCGGATACCAAGTGGCGGCTGACCCAGAAGAACCTCGACGAACGCATTGCCCAGCAGCAGGAAGCGCTTTCCGAAGCCTCCGCCTTCGTAAAACCCGGTGGCGCGTTGCTTTACGTCACCTGCTCCATTCTTCCGGAAGAGAACGACGCGCAGGTCCAGCGCTTCTGCGCCGACAATCCGGAGTTCTCGATTGCGCCCGCTGCCGGCAATTGGGAGAAAATCTTCGGCAAGGATGCGCCCGCACCTCGCTCGAAAGATGCGCTGACCGTGACGCTGACCCCCGCAAGTACCGATACGGACGGATTCTTTTTCTGCCGCATGCAACGCAAAGTTTGAGCTTCGGTTGCAGAAGAAGAATGTCCCGCTCTACTTTCAAACCGTTCTAAACTAGATTGTTTGACACCAGTTTCCATTTGCGCGAAGAACCCTCGGGGTGGCCGGCGATGATCCGTGCCGCCGAAGGAGAGGGATTATGATCCGCAAGACCGTTCTCGGCGCCGCCCTGGCGCTGTTTGCCGCCTCCGCGGCTTTCGCCGTGACAGAGGCTCGGGCTGCCACGTCGAATGCTGCCGTGCTGAAGCATTATGCCGAACTGGCGCATGCCAAATACGAAGATTCGCTGACGACCGCCCAGGCGCTCGAAAAGGCCGTCGACGCCCTGATCGCAAAGCCGAGCGCCGAAGCGCTGCAGGCCGCCAGGGATGCCTGGCTTGCCGCCCGCGTTCCCTACCAGCAGACGGAAGTCTACCGTTTCGGCAACCCGATCGTCGACGATTGGGAAGGCAAGGTGAATGCCTGGCCGCTGGATGAAGGCCTGATCGACTATGTCGACGCCTCCTACGGCACCGAGAGCGACGAAAATGCGCTCTATACGGCAAACGTGATTGCCAACAAGAAGATCAAGGTCAACGGCAAGACCATGAACCTTGCCAAGTTCAACGCCAAGACCCTGCGCGGCCTCAACGAGGCCGGCGAGATCGAGGCGAACGTCGCGACCGGTTACCACGCGATTGAATTCCTGCTCTGGGGCCAGGACCTGAACGGCACCGGCCCGGGTGCAGGCAAGCGCGCCTATACCGATTACGACACGGCCAATTGCACCAATGGCAATTGCGACCGCCGCGGCGAATATCTGAAGGCGGCATCCGCTCTTCTGGTTTCCGACCTGAAGGACATGGTCGTCGCCTGGGCTCCGAAGGGCAAGGCTGCGAAGAACGTTCAGGCCAATCCGAAGAAGGGCCTCACCGCCATTCTGACCGGCATGGGCTCGCTTTCCTATGGCGAACTGGCCGGCGAGCGCATGAAGCTCGGCCTGCTGCTGCACGATCCGGAAGAAGAGCACGATTGCTTCTCGGACAATACCTACAACTCGCATCTCAACGACGCGATCGGCATCAAGTCCGCCTATACGGGTGAATATACCCGTGTCGACGGCACCAAGATGACCGGCCCGTCACTCTCCGAGCTCGTCGCCGCCAAGGATGCCGCGCTCGATACCGAGATGAAGACCAAGCTCGACGCGACGCTGACTGCCATGAACGCCATGGCTGATCGCGGCAAGAAGGTCGAGGCCTATGACCAGATGATCGGCGAAGGCAATACCGAAGGCAATGCGGTGGTCCAGAAGGCAATCGATGGCCTGATCGACCAGAGCAAGTCCGTCGAGCGCGTCATTGCTTCGCTCAAGCTGGGCAAAGTAGAGCTTGAAGGTTCCGACAGCCTCGATAATCCTGACGCCGTCTTCAAATAAGAACTGAAAAGGCGGGCCGCGGCGAAGAGCTTGCGGCCCGGATACCGATGAGAGCGTCCAAGACCCTGATCTTTTTGCTGCCGGTTCTATCGGGCGCTCTTTTTCTCGCTCCGCTGATCGCCACCGGCGGCGACATCGCTTTTCCGACCATTCGCACGGACCTCAATACAAAGGACCAGAAGCGGGTCGAAACCGTTACCAGGCCGACCACGGATTTCTCCAAGCCGGAACAGTTCGAGCTGATGGCAGGCGGTGCCGCGACGACGCGGGCCGATGTCAACGGCGATGCGTTCTCGCATTTTTCCGCCAATATCACCTTCGAGGAGGAAGGCACCTTCAAGCTCGGAAACGCGCTGTTTACGAAGCTCTGGGTCTCCGCCCCGTCCTCCACGCAGGCCTCCGACGGTCTCGGTCCGATCTTTAATGCGCGCGCCTGCCAGAGCTGCCACCTGAAGGACGGCCGCGGCCATCCGCCGGAAGGCGGCGCGGACGCGACATCGATGTTCCTCCGGCTTGCCCGTCCGGCACGCACCGATCAGGAGCGCGAGGCGATCTCGGATTTCCGCAAGCTCAATTTTCCCGATGCGGTCTATGGCGAACAGCTGCAGGATCTCGCCGTACCGGGCCTGAAATCCGAAGGCCGGATGAAGATTTCCTACACGGAAACGCCGGTGACGCTGGCCGGTGGCGAAGTCGTCAAGCTGCGCAAGCCGAGCTATTCGGTCACCGATCTCGGTTACGGCCCGATCGAAGGCGACGTGACGCTCTCACCACGTATTGCTCCACCGATGATCGGCATGGGGCTGATCCAGGCGATCCACGAAAGTGACATTCTCGCCAAGGCCGATCCCGACGACAAGGACGGCGACGGGATTTCCGGCAAGCCCTCGATGGTGCGCGACCACAAGAGCGGCGAGCTGAAGCTCGGCCGGTTCGGTTTCAAGGCGCAGAATGCCTCGATCCGCGACCAGACCTCGTCGGCCTTTGCCGGCGACATGGGCATTTCGACGCCGGACGACCCGTTCGATCATGGCGACTGCACCAAGGCGCAAGCCGCCTGCCTTGCCATGCCGACCGGTGTGCAACAGCGGCTCGGCCCCGTCGAGGCGCCGGATCCTGTCTTGCCGCTCGTCACCTTCTATTCCGAAAACCTCGCCGTGCCGGCCCGTCGCGACATCGGCGACAAGACGGTGCTGAAGGGCAAGGAATTGTTCTACAAGGCCGGCTGCAGCGATTGCCACACGCCGAAATTCGTTACCCGCCGCGATGCCGGCAACAAGGCGCATGCCTTCCAGCTGATCTGGCCCTATTCGGACTTCCTGCTGCATGACATGGGCGAAGGCCTGGCCGACGGTCAGCAGGTGGGTGTGGCGACCGGAGCGGAGTGGCGCACCCAGCCGCTCTGGGGCATCGGCCTCACCAAGACCGTCAACGGCCATACGTTCTTCCTGCATGACGGGCGGGCGCGCAATCTGACCGAAGCCATTCTCTGGCACGGCGGGGAAGCCGCGAAGGCCCGCGACGCCTTCGCCGCCCTGAACAAGCAGGACCGCCAAGACCTGATCAAATTCCTGGAATCCCTTTGAGGAGCCACCTGATGCGCAAGATTTTCGCCGCCGGACTGATTTCGCTGCTGCCGCTCGCAGCACCCCTTAGCGCACTTGCGCAGGAGGCGGACGCGGCACCTTCGGTCAACCTGCCGGAGGCGGCGGTGACCAAGGTGATGACGGCGGCGGTGGATGGCTTCATCCGGCCGGGTTACGACGCATTCCAGGCGTCTTCGGAAAAGATGACCGGTGCGATGAAGGCGCTTTGCGAGACACCGTCCAAGGCGAATTACGACGCGGCCAAAAGCGCCTTCCGCGATGCGGCCGTCAGCTGGGCGCATATCGAAATCGTCCGCGTCGGGCCGATCATCGAGCAGAACCGGTTCGAGCGCATCCTGTTCTATCCCGACCGCAAAAGCACCGGCCTCAAACAGGTTCAGGCCGTGCTCTCCAAGGCGGATGAGACGGCGACCGACCCCGCAGCTCTCGGCACCAAGAGCGTCGCGATGCAGGGGTTCGGCGCGCTGGAATATGTGCTAGCCGGTACCGGTTCGGAAGAATTGCTGAAGGCGAAGAACAGTTATCGCTGCCGTTACGGCGCGGCCGTCGCCGGCAATATCGCCAATGTGGCGAAGGAGATTTCCGACATCTGGGATGCGCCGGACGGCATCAGCAAGACCTGGGAGCGACCTGGAGCCGACAATCCGGCCTTCCGCAATGGCGGCGAGGCGATCACCGCGCTGCTCGGCATTCTGGTGCATGGTGCCGAAGCGGTGCGCGACCAGCGGATCGAGACCTTCTACAAGGGTGCCGACAAGGTGAAATTCCCGAAACAGGCGCTGTTCTGGCGTTCTGAAAACACCTGGGCCAGCGTTCGCGGCAATCTCGAAGGGCTTTCCACGCTGCTCGAAAAATCCGGCATGGTCGAACTGCTGCAGGAAAAGGACCGTCCGGTTGTCGCAGCCACGCAGGCGCAACTGAAGTCGCTGATCGAGCTGACCGCGAAGATCACGCCGGACCTCGAAAAGGCTGTCGAGAATGTGGGCGAGCGCAAGAAGCTTGATACGATGCTGGCAGACAGCAAGAGCGTCATCTCAAAGCTCAACGATGGTTACGGCGGCGCAATCGGCCTTTCTTCGGGCTTTTCCTTCGCGGACGGTGACTAAATTATGTGGCGCGGCGAGGTCATCGACCGGCGCGGTTTCCTGAAGGCGGCGGGGATCGGTTTCACCGCCGCCCTTGCCCCGCGCTCGCTGATGGCGCTGGAACGCGCCGATGCGGTCTATGCCTCGGGTTTTCGCGCCCCGGACGGTTCGTTCGGCATCGCTACCGTCTCCGAACGCGGCGAGATCATCGACCGCGTAACCCTACCGGCCCGAGCGCACGGCATGGCCTATAGCGCCGCCACCGGCCGCGCCGTCGCATTCGCCCGCCGGCCGGGCACGTTTGCGATGATCTTCGATCCCTCGCGCAAGGCCGAGCCGATCGTCATCACTTCGCCGGAGGGTCGACATTTCTATGGTCATGGGCATTTTTCGCCGGACGGCAATTTGCTCTATGCCAGCGAGAACGACTTCGACGGCAATCGCGGCATGATCGGCATCTATGATGCCCGCCAGAAATTCCGGCGGATCGGCGAGTTCGATGCGCATGGCATCGGCACCCATGACATGACGGTTTCGGACGACGGCAAGCTGCTGGTGATCGCCAATGGCGGCATCGAAACCCATCCGGATTTCGGCCGCACCAAGCTGAATACCGACCGTATGGAACCGTCATTGGTGCTGCTCGATGCCAGGACCGGGGCGCTGATCCAGCGGCACGGCCTGCCCTCTTCGCTCAGCCAGCTTTCCACCCGGCATCTGGATATCGCCGAGAATGGCCGCATCTGGTTTGCCTGCCAGTGGGAAGGTGCGCGCAATGCGCTGCCGCCGCTCGCCGGATGGTTCGAAAAAGGCGAGGACCTTTCCTTCGTCTCGCTGCCCGACGAAACGACGATCCGGCTCGGCAATTATGTCGGCGCCATCGCCGTCAACCGCCGCGAAGGACTTGTCGGCCTCACCTCGCCTGTCAGTGGAGCTGCGGTAACGCTCGATGCCAGAACCGGTGCGGTCTTGAAGGAAGACACTGTTCGCGAGGCGGCCGGTGTCGCGCCCGCCGCGCATGGTATCGCCGTTTCCTCCTATGACGGACAGTTCAACCATACCCGCAGCAAGGTCGCCTGGGACCAGCATATCGTTCGGCTTGGCTGATCTTTTCGAATAGATCGGTCGCGCTATCTTTGCCGACATGCAGAAATTTCGCGTCCACCAGACCTTCATTGTTGGCGTCGTCATGATCGGCGGGCTCATCGGCATTTTCAACGAGCCTGACGGCTGGTATGCCGCGCTGAACAAGCCATCCTTCAATCCGCCGGGCATCATCTTCGTGCCGGTCTGGATGACGCTCTACTTTTTCATCGCCATCGCCGGCGCCCAGACGCTTATCGCCGACCGCAATTCGCGGCGAATGAAAATCTGGTACGCCCAGATGCTGCTGAATTTCGTCTGGACGCCTGCGTTCTTCGGATTGCACAGCCCGCTTCTCGGCCTCGTCATCATCGCGCTGCTGCTGGTTGCCATCCTTGCCTTCATTCGCGAGAGCTGGCAGCCTGACCGGACATCGGCGATATTTTTCATCGTCTATGCCGCCTGGGTTGCCTTTGCCGCCCTGCTCAATCTCTCCATCGTCCTCCTGAATTAATCACATCCCCAATTAATCACGTCTGTCGGCCGCTTGCGGAACACAATTGCCCGTGCCAATTTCGCACCTGCGAAAGGGACAGGACATGAACGGGAGAGATGTAGGCGATTTCCGCGAGCGCGTACGCCGGAGCTTCGGGCGCCAGGGCGCCATGGGCATGCTCGGCGCGGAACTGACAAGCGTCGAACAGGCGATGGTGGAAATCGAACTGCCCTTCGATCCGAAACTCACCCAACAGCACGGTTTCCTGCATGCCGGCGTGATTTCCGCCGCGCTCGACACAGCCTGTACATATGCCGCCTATACCGTGATCGAGCCGGACGTTTCCATTCTCACCATCGAGTTCAAGGTGAACCTGATGTCGCCGGGCCGCGGAGAACGGTTTCTGTTTCGCGGCGAGATCACCAAGCCGGGCTCCACCATCATCGTCGCCGACGGACGCGGCTACGCGATCGGTGATGGTCCCGCCAAGCTTATCGCTTCCATGACCGGCACCATAATGGTGATCCGCGGACGAGAGGACGTGACCGGATGACTATCAATGCGCTGCCGCATCAGGCGCTTCTCATGGGCGAACCGGCGCTTGTCGGCAGCAAGTCGATTCTGTTCGTCATGGCCGTCGATGCGGAATATGGACCGGCGCTGAAATCCCGCATCAAGCCACTGA
The DNA here is from genome assembly GCF_019430945.1 of Neorhizobium populisoli. Taxonomy (GTDB): domain Bacteria; phylum Pseudomonadota; class Alphaproteobacteria; order Rhizobiales; family Rhizobiaceae; genus Neorhizobium; species Neorhizobium populisoli. The sequence goes on from NZ_JAHYCB010000006.1 coordinate 220,320, forward strand.
TGACCGGCGTCGGCCCGGTCGAAGCCGCCGTCGTGCTGTCTCATGCGCTGAGCCGCCTGGAAGCCACCGGCGAACTGCCGCATCTCGTCGTCTCGCTCGGCTCGGCCGGCTCGCGAAATCTCGAACAGGCTGAAATCTATCAGGCAACTTCCGTTGCCTATCGCGACATGGATGCCTCGCCGCTCGGTTTCGAAAAAGGCCGTACGCCCTTCCTCGACCATCCGGCCATCATGCCGCTGCCGATCCGCATTCCCGGCATTCGCGAAGCCTCGCTTTCCACCGGCGGCAATATCGTCTCCGGCGCCGCCTACGATCTGATCGCCGCCGACATGGTGGATATGGAGACCTTTGCGGTGCTGCGTTGCTGCCAGTTCTTCGGCTTGTCCCTGGTCGGCCTGCGCGGCATTTCCGACGGCAAGGAAGAGCTGAAACATGTCGGCGACTGGACCGAATACCTGCACGTGATCGACAAGAAGCTGGCAGATGCCGTCGACGGGCTTTTCGAGGGCCTTGAGGATGGTGCAATCCAGCTATGACAGACTGATTTCCGGCGGAATCCCGGTTGCCAGAATGGGGAGATTTCTTTAAAGGCTCGCCATGACCCAGACAGCTCATCCCGACAGCATTCTCATCATCGATTTCGGCAGCCAGGTGACGCAGCTGATCGCGCGTCGCATTCGCGAATCCGGCGTCTACTGCGAAATCCACCCCTTCCAGAACGCGGAAGCCGCGTTCGAGAAACTCCAGCCCAAGGGCGTCATCTTCTCCGGCGGACCGGCTTCGGTGACCACGGAAGGCAGCCCGCGCGCGCCGCAGGTCGTGTTCGAGCACAATGTGCCGATCCTCGGCATCTGCTACGGCCAGCAGACGCTGGCGACCCAGCTCGGCGGTGTCGTCGAGGGTGGTCACGCCGCGGAATTCGGCCGCGCCGATGTCGAGATCAAAAAGGCCAGCCCGCTGTTCGACGGTTTCTGGGAAGTCGGCGGCCGTTATCCGGTCTGGATGAGCCATGGCGACCGCGTCACGCAGCTGCCGGACGGTTTCGAAGTCATCGCGACCTCCGAGAACGCGCCGTTTGCGATCGCCGCCGACGAGAGCCGCCACTATTATTCGACCATGTTCCACCCGGAAGTGGTTCATACACCGGATGGCGCCAAGCTGCTCTCCAACTTCGTCCACAAGATCGTCGGGCTGAAGTCGGACTGGACAATGTCCGCCTACCGCGCCGAAATGATCCGCAAGATCAAGGAACAGGTGGGCTCCGAGCGCGTCATCTGCGGCCTTTCCGGCGGCGTCGATAGCTCCGTTGCGGCCGTGCTGATCCATGAGGCGATCGGCGATCAGCTGACTTGCATCTATGTCGATCACGGCCTGATGCGGATGGGCGAGACCGAGCAGGTCGTCAGCATGTTCCGTGACCATTACAATATCCCGCTCGTGGCCGTCGATGCCTCCGACCTCTTCCTCGGCCAGCTCGAGGGCGTCACGGATCCGGAAGTGAAGCGCAAGAAGATCGGCCGGCTGTTCATCGAGGTGTTCGAGGCGGAAGCCGCCAAGATCGCTGCCGATGGCAAGGGCGCCCCGAAATTCCTGGCGCAGGGCACGCTTTATCCGGACGTGATCGAAAGCGTCTCCTTCTCCGGCGGTCCTTCGGTCACCATCAAGAGCCACCACAATGTCGGCGGCCTGCCCGAGCGGATGAACATGCAGCTGGTCGAGCCGCTGCGCGAACTCTTCAAGGACGAAGTCCGCGCGCTCGGCCGCGAACTCGGCCTGCCGGAAAGCTTCATCGGCCGTCACCCCTTCCCGGGTCCGGGCCTCGCCATCCGCTGCCCTGGCGGCGTGACGCGCGAAAAGCTCGATATCCTGCGCAAGGCGGATGCGATCTACCTCGACGAAATTCGCAAGGCCGGCCTCTACGACACAATCTGGCAGGCTTTCGCCGTGCTCCTGCCGGTGCAGACCGTCGGTGTCATGGGCGATTACCGCACATACGACTTCGTCTGCGCCCTGCGCGCCGTCACCTCGGTCGACGGCATGACGGCGGATTTCTATCCCTACGACATGAACTTCCTCGGCCGCGCCGCCACCCGCATCATCAACGAAGTCCGCGGCATCAACCGCGTCGTGTATGACGTGACCAGCAAGCCGCCGGGCACGATCGAGTGGGAATGAGCCATTTGTCTTGAAGACAGGAGGAGAGAGCGTTATCTTACCTCCGTCTTACTTCGAGGCTCTAAAATGGCTGACACGATCACAACGACAATTTCCACCAAGGGGCAAGTCATCCTGCCCAAAGCGATTCGTGATCGTCGCGAGTGGAATGCCGGTATGAAGCTGACCGTTGAAGAGACGCCGGAAGGGGTTCTGCTGAAGCGGGCGCCCGCCTTCCCGCCCACGGCGCAGGGATCGGCTTTCGGCATGCTGAAATACACCGGCGAGCCCAAGACCATCGAAGAGATGGATGCAGCGGCGCTGGAATCTGTTGGTCGCGAATTTCTGCGCGGTATCGCGCGTGACGAATGATTGCGATCGATACCAACATCGTCATCCGTTACGTAGTCGATGACAATCCGGCACAAACGTCTCGATATCGCCAGATCATCAATGAGCAGAACGTGTTTGTTTCGATCACGGTCGCTCTCGAAGCGGAATGGGTCCTGCGCAGTATCTATCGCTTCAATCGCGAAGAGATCATGAAGACATTTCTGACCTTTGCCGGCATGCCGACCGTTACGATCGAAGACGAAGATATCGTTGCCGAAGCGCTTGACCTTTTCGCCCAAGGCATGGATTTTGCCGACGCGCTGCATCTCCTCAAGGCGCGGCATTGCGAGACGTTCGTCACTTTTGATCGCAAACTCATAAAGGCAGCCCACGCTGCCGGTCACCATTCCGTACAGGACGCCTGAACTCATGCTCCGCAGACTTTATGACTGGACGATGGCGCTCAGCGCCCGCAAGTCCGCGGCCGTCTGGCTGGCGGTTATCGCCTTTGTCGAAAGCTCCGTGTTTCTCGTGCCGGCCGATGTGCTGTTTCTGCCGATGGCCTTGGCCAAGCCGGAACGGGCGTTTCGGTATGCGCTGATCGCCACGATATTTTCCGTGCTCGGCGGCATTGCCGGCTGGGGGATCGGTTATTTCGCCTTTGACGCCATTGCCGAACCGATCCTGCAGTTCTGGGGCAAGCTCGATACGTTCAACGAGCTGAAGGCCGGGATTACCGATGAGACCGTGGCGCTGCTGCTGGTGACGTCCGGCTTTGCGCATCTGCCGCCGATCAAGGTGGTGACCATCCTGTCCGGCGTTGCCAAGATCAATCTCGGCTTCTTCGTCGTGTCAGCGATCATCACCCGCGGCGCGCGCTTCTTCCTGCTCGCGTGGCTGCTGCGCCGTTATGGCGAGGACATCCGCCATTTCATCGAAAAGCGGCTCGGCCAGATCGCCATGATCGGTGCAGCCGTGCTGATCGTCGCTTATATCGCCTACAAGCTTCTGACGCACTGAGCGTCAGAAACCCAGCGATTGCTGCACCGGCTCCGGCGGAGCGAGATTGACGCCCTCAAGCTCCAGCATACGCGCCTTGGAATTGGAGCCGCCCGGAGCTGAAAAACCGCCAAGCTTTCCCCCGGCGGCAAGGACGCGGTGACAGGGGATGATCAGGGCCACCGGGTTCTTCGCCATAGCCTGGCCAACATCGCGGGCGGCTTCCGGGCCTTTGCCGAGTTCCTTGGCGAGCGTGCCATAGGTCGTGGTGCGCCCCCAGCCTACCCTACGGGCGGCGACATAGATATCCCGGAAGAATTCGTCCTGGCCTTCCAGATCGAGCTTTACGCTGGAAAAATCGATCGTCTCGCCAGCGAAATAGCGCTTTACCTCGGCAATCGTGTCCTGCACGTGCGCCGGCGGGGTACCGCGCTTGGCCTCCGGCACGCGGCGCAGCATCAGCTTTTCGGTCGAGGCTTCGCCGCTCGTTGGCAGCTGAAAACGGGTGATGCCCACCTCGTTCCAGGCGATGGCGCAGAAGCCGCCATTGGTTTCGAAGACGGTGTATCGATGCGTCGTCATGATCTTACCTCCGCATTTCACTTGAGCTTCAAGATCGTGCTTTGCACGCATGCCTTCAACCCGATTCTTGCCTGAACTTTCAATTAACCACAATCCCATACGTTCTCTTTTCGTTCTTTACAGATGCGGCCGATCCCGCTAGATTTCAACCAACGGCATGAAGGCCGAATTACTATGACGGTAGCAGGATGAGCTTGCGAAAGAATACAGGCCAGCCTTCGCTACCCTTTGACGAAGGCTGGCCTCCGCCCCTGCCTGGTCGGCTTCGATCTCCCACCAGCAAGCTGATGATCGTACTGAAGCCGTCCGCACCGGTAAGTCTTGCCATGCACAGCGATGCGGTGCTGCACGCGGCCAACCAGAACAGCCGGAAGGACGCCTACCCCGCCCATCTCCTGCATATGACTTTGCTGTGCATGGAAGGATTCGACGAGCCGCCGCGAAAGCTGATCGAAAAGACGTGCATGGTTGCTGCCAGCATTCACGCAAGGCCTTTGCCCATCACGCTCGACAGCAGCGGTCTGTTCGGCGGAAAGAAGCATCTTGCGCTGTATCCCGCCCAGGGAAACCTTCCTGTGACGCAGTTCTCAAAGGTTCTGCGCCGAGCCCTGAACCGTCACAATCTGCCGAATTTCCAGGTGGCGGATGCGACGCCGCACGTCACCCTGATCTATGGCTGCGGGCGGATAGAAACCCTGCCAATCACGCGCAATTACGCGTGGATCGCCGGCGAATTCATGCTGGTCTACAGCCATTACGGTGAAACGCGCCACGAGGAATTCGGGCGGTGGAGCTTCGATCCGGATGCCCCACCCTTTCCATCGCCGCCCGAACAGCTTCGGCTAAAGGTCTGATTTCAGAAATTTTGTCCGCACCTGTCGGATCCGCTGTTTTTGCAGCGTCCTCGGTGCGGTCGCCATCCAGAGGAGAGAGAAATGGCCATCCAGCAGCACAAGATCGTCCCGCATCTCTGGTTTGACAACAATGCGGAGGAAGCCGTCAACTTCTACGTCTCGGTATTCGAGGATTCGAAGATCACCGATGTTGCCCGTTATGGCGACGCCGGTCCGGGGCCGAAGGGGCAGGTCATGGCGATGGGTTTCGAACTGGAAGGCCAGCGTTTTGCGGCGATCAACGGCGGACCTTGGGCGACGTTCAACGGCGCGGTTTCCTTCCTTATCCACTGCGAAACGCAGGATGAGATCGACCGCTATTATGACAAGCTGGTCGAAGGCGGACAGCCGCAGCCCTGCGGCTGGCTGACGGACCGGTTCGGTCTCGTTTGGCAGGTAAACTATGCCAGGCTGTCCGGAATGCTGATGTGCGGCGATATCGCACGTGCCGGCCGGGTCATGGAGGCGATGATGCGGATGAAGAAGATCGATATCGCCGAGCTGGACGCCGCCTACGCGGCGTGAAGCTTCAGCTCACACCTTGATCGCAAGCCGCAGGCCGCCCCAATGGCGGCCGTCGACCGTGATCGGCGCGGAAATGTCCTTCATCAGCACAAACTGGCCGCCGCCCATGTCGCGTCGATAGGTCTGCAACAGGAACGGTTCCTTGCTGCGGCCAGCGGCCAAGCCGACTCGGTCGTTGAAGATGCGCCGGTTGCGGCAGTTTGCGGTGTTCCAGACGCTGTCGCCCGGACGCTGCGGCTGCGAGAATTTGCGATTGTGCGTGGGCAGGTAACCGTTCTCGTCCACTGCGGCGCAGAAGGTGATGCGCTCGTCGCTCCCGGCCGCCCGCTCCTGGATCGACGGCAGCACCGCATCGGTAAATTCGGTGAAGCGGGTCATGTATTGAACCGGATCGGAGCCGGAAACGGCCGCATAATTCCGGTCGAACAAGGAGCCAATGTCGATACGGCCGGACTTTACTCCCGCTTCGAAGGCGGCGGAAACATCGGCCGCAAGCGCCATCACCTGACGAATGAACGGGCTGTCCGGCGTTTCGATGCCAGCGCTGGCGGTCGCCTGGACCATCCGTTCGGAGATCGTCACGACCTCGCCGACGCGCGATGACGTCTGCTGCAATTGTTCGTTGGATTTGAGGATCGCACCGGCGGCAGTGGCAATCGAAGAGGCAAATTCGCCGCATTGGCGATCGACGGCTTCCGTTGTGCCGACCAGCGAAGAAGCGTTGTCGAGGATTTGCGTCATGACGCCCTCAACGCTCTTGAACGAGCCCTGCACCTTGAGCGCGGTCGTCTTGACGTCCTCGGCAGACTGCGTTGCCCCCTCACCGGCCGTAACGAGCCGGTCGATGCGGCCGTTCAACTGGTCGAGCGTCGCCTGGATGGAGCTTGTGGTCTGGGAGGTCTGGAGCGACAGGGCCCGCACCTCGGCCGCGACGACGGCAAAACCCTTGCCGGCATCACCGGCACGGGCAGCCTCGATCGCAGCGTTGAGCGCCAGGAGATTGGTCTGGCGGGCGATATTGCCGATCGCATCGGCCAGCCGCGCCACGTCGCCGAGTGCGGTGGAAAACTGGCGGATTTCGGTGCCGATCTCGCGTGAGGCATCGACCATGTTATCGATCGCAACGACGGAGCCCGACAGTGTTTCAGCCTGTTCGCCAAGCACCTTGCGGGCGCTTGCCGTCAACTTGTCGGTTTCGTGCAGGGAATGCGCCACGGCGCCATTGGCATCGGCGATCGATTGGGCGGATTGGGTCAGACGACCCAGAAGTGCTGCATGGGCAGATGACTGGCCAGCGGTTTCCTGGATGGCGCCAGCGATATCGACAAGGTGCAAACCGAGCGCAGATGCCTCATGCGCCAACCGCTCGACCGAGCGCTTCAACATTTCGCCGTCGATGGTTTCAGGCCCCGACAGTTCATTTTGCAAAACAACCTGCCCGACCGTTCCCACCATTCACCTCCTCAGGAATATTAGAGGATGATATGGTAATCATGGTTAACAGACAGTTGCCGCGCGCAATTCGCACGGCACTATACTTTAGGCTGAGACCAGCCTTTTAGATTAGCCGAGACGGTCGAATGCCTGCGGGTCGATGCCGAGCGTGGTAAGGTCGCGGCTCGACGGGCGACGGCGGTTTTCAACGGCTGCGGAAACGGCGATGGCGGCGCTGACGACTGCGAAGGCGCGGCCAAAGGCGCTGCCACGGGTCTTGCTCTTTACGGACATGAGAAACTCTCCTTCTTTGTTCTGCTAAAATATGGGGGCTGACCCATTTTTGTGCAATGCACAACGCAGCAGGGGAGCCATGCAACTGTCACATATCGCTCATTAACCATCGCCACCGCTTGCATGGATGACGGGCGACTTGGTAACGGTCTTGGTAACCAAGGGGTATCCGATGACGATCACGATCTACGGCATCAAGAACTGCGACACGATGAAGAAGGCGCGCGACTGGCTGGACCGGAAAGGCATCGCCTACGCCTTCCACGACTATAAGGCCCAGGGCATCGACCGGGGGCATCTCGACACCTGGGCCGACCGCGCCGGCTGGGAAATCGTGCTGAACCGTGCCGGCACCACCTTCAAGAAGCTCGACGAGGCCGACAAGGCCGGTCTGACGCGCGACAAGGCGATCGACCTGATGCTCGCCCAGCCTTCGATGATCAAACGGCCGGTGCTGGAAGCCGACGGCAAACTGATTGTCGGCTTCAAGCCGGAGATTTATGACGCGGAACTGGGCTGATACATTGACGTCCATGCGACAGCATATATGCTATCACTTCATGAAGGTTGTCATTGATACGAACATCTTTGTTTCCGCCATCTTGAACACCGAGGGCGCTCCAAGACAGGTGATCCGCCTTTGCCTGCACGACGAGATCACGGCGTTGATGGGGAATGCACTTTTCTCGGAATATGAGGATGTCTGCGGTCGAGAAAACCTTTTTGCAAGAGCGCCGATCTCTCCAGACGATCGCCTCGAGCTGCTTCAGGCTTTTTTCGCATGCTGTCGGTGGGTGCCTATCTATTTTCTCTGGCGACCCAATCTCCGCGACGAAGCCGACAATCACATCGTGGAACTGGCAATCGGCGGCGGCGCAGAAACGATAATTACGGCCAACAAACGTGACTTCAACCAGGCCGAGCTTGCGTTTCCGAAACTCAAGATCTTCACCGCCGGTGAATTTCTGAACTGGAGAACTGGAAGATGAGTACATTGACGATCAGGCTCCCCTCCGATCAGCACGAACGCCTCAAGGCGCTTGCCGCTGCGCGCGGTACCAGCATCAACAAGCTTTTCGAAGAATTCTCTGCGAGAGCACTCGCCGAGTTTGATCTTGAAACCCGTTTTCGCATGCGTGCCGCCAAGGGGGACAGGCAAAAGGGCCTCGACATCCTCGACAAGCTGGATCGCGCCCACTCACAATCCAACCAGTGATTTCCCATGTCCAAAACCACCCGTGCCACCCAGACGCTTGAAAAGGCGGGCGTCGCCTTTGTCACCGTTGCCTATGACTACGACCCGAATGCCGACCGGATCGGCATGGCGGCGGCGGAGGCGATCGGCGAGGAGCCGCGGCGGGTGCTGAAGACGTTGATGGCGGAAGTGGACGGCAAGGCGGTCTGTGTCGTCGTGCCATCGGATCGCGAGGTTTCGATGAAGAAGCTCGCATCTGCCTTCGGCGGCAAGTCGGCGAACATGATGAAGCCTGCCGATGCGGAGCGGGCGACGGGGTATCATGTTGGCGGCATCAGCCCGTTCGGGCAGAAGAAGCTGGTGCCTACAGCAATCGAGATCACCGCGCTCGACGAGCAGCATGTGTTCATCAATGGCGGCCAGCGCGGGCTGCAGATCCGGCTTGATCCGAAGGCGGCGCGCGATGCCTTGAAGGCCGTCGCCGCTCCACTCATTGCTTGAGGCCAACATGACCGAAATCACCGCGACATTGCGCATCCTGCAGCCCTATCCCGGCATCTTCGCCTATTACGACGGCCGGATCTCCGGCAAACGGCTGCATTCCGAAAGCGCCAACTGGCTGGATGATGGCGCATATTCGCTGGGTGTCGCTTCCTACGCGATAGTCGACGGCCATGAAGCATTGATCTACGACACGCATATCTCGCTGGAGCATGCGCGTGCCATCCGCGCCCATCTGGATAGCCTCGGCGTCACGCATATCCTCGTCGTGCTCAGCCACTGGCACAAGGACCATATCGCCGGCAACGCGGTGTTTGCCGATTGCGAGATCATCGCGTTGAAGCTGACGGCAGACAAGATGGCGCTGAACCGCGAAAAGATCGAAGCGGCCAATCCGCCGATCAAGCCGGTGGTGATGCCGACCACGGTGTTCGAAGAGAAGTTTGTGCTGACAGTCGGTAACCGCCACGTCGAGCTGCATCATTTCGCCATCCACAGCGCCGATGGCAATGTGATCTGGCTGCCGGACGAAAAGCTGCTGCTGGCCGGCGATACGCTGGAAGACACCGTCACCTATGTGTCCGAAGCAGCCGAGATCGGCACACATATTTCCGAACTTGCCCGCATGCGCACCTGGCCGATTTCGAAAATCCTGCCGGCACATGGGGATGCGAAGCGGATCGAGGCCGGCGGTTACGGGCCGGAACTGATCGACGCCAACCGGGCTTATCTGCGGCGCCTGGCGGGTGCGATTGCGGCGGGCGAGGAGATCGATCCGTCGCTGAAAACCTTTGCCGCGGAAGAGATCGCCTCGGGCGCGATCATCTACTTCCCGCCTTACGAGGAAGTCCATGCGAGCAATATCGCGGCAGCCAAGGCGGCACTTGGCCGCTGAGCGGCCTTCAATTTCGCCGCAAACCTCTCTAAGTCTCTTGGATCGAATTACAGAACAGAGGGCCATCCATGACTATCGTGCCGAATTTCCAAACCGTCGTCGATCCTCAAAAGCTCGAGAAACTGGCGGAAGTGGCCGTCAAGGTCGGCCTCAGGCTGCAGCCAGGTCAGGATCTCGTCATCACCGCGCCGATCGCCGCCCTGTCGCTGGTGCGGCTGATTACCAAACATGCCTATATGGCCGGCGCCGGCATCGTCTCGACCTTCTATTCGGACGAGGAAACCACGCTGGCGCGTTACGAATACGCACCGGATGCGAGCTTCGACAAGGCGTCGGACTGGCTCTATGAAGGCATGGCCAAGGCCTATGCCAATGGTGCCGCGCGGCTGGCGATCTCCGGCGACAATCCGATGATGCTTTCCGGGCAGGACCCGTCCAAGGTGGCCCGCGCCAACAAGGCCAATTCGATGGCCTACAAGCCGGCGCTCGAAAAGATCGCCAATTTCGACATCAACTGGAACATCGTCTCCTACCCGAATGCCGCCTGGGCAAAGCAGGTCTTTCCGGACGTGCCGGAAGAGGTGGCGGTCGGAAAGCTGGCGGATGCGATCTTTGCCGCCTCGCGCGTCGATCTCGCCGATCCGGTCGCGGCCTGGGCGGAGCACAATGGCAATCTCAGGAAACGTTCGACCTGGCTGAACGGCGAGCGTTTTTCGGCGCTGCATTTCACCGGTCCCGGCACCGACCTGACGGTCGGCCTGGCAGACGGCCATGAATGGCATGGCGGCGCTTCGACGGCCAAGAACGGCATTACCTGCAACCCGAACGTCCCGACCGAAGAGGTCTTCACCACCCCGCATGCGCTGCGCGTCGAAGGCCATGTGTCGAGCACCAAGCCGCTGTCGCATCAGGGCACGCTGATCGACAATATCCAGGTGAAGTTCGAGGGCGGCCGCATCGTCGAAGCCAAGGCCACCAAGGGCGAGGAAGTGCTGAACAAGGTGCTGGATACGGATGAGGGCGCCCGCCGGCTGGGCGAAGTGGCGCTGGTGCCGCATTCCTCGCCGATCTCCAAGAGCGGCATCCTGTTCTACAACACGCTGTTCGACGAAAACGCCTCGTGCCACATCGCGCTCGGCCAATGCTATTCGAAATGCTTCCTGGACGGCGCCTCGCTCAGCCAGGACCAGATTAAGGCGCAGGGCGGCAATTCCAGCCTGATCCATATCGACTGGATGATCGGTTCCGACAAGGTGGATATCGACGGCATCCGCGCCGACGGCGCCAGGGTGCCGGTCATGCGCAAGGGCGAGTGGGCCTGATCAGCCGAAATATCGCGCGGGCCGACCACCCGCGCGACACTTTATCAGCGATAATAGACAGTCTTGTTGCCGATAAAATCGGTGCTGACGTCGATGACGTTGTGCAGGGCGATCTTGCGCACGGCGAGCGCCCTCAACAATTCCGGATCATGCTGTGCCCTGGCCTGCGCCTCACGCATGCTGGACCGCGTCGCGGCAATTACCCGCAACGGCAATCCGTCGTGATGGGCGGTAAAAGCCTGGACCTGGATGGCATCGACATTGTCGTTGTAGGCAGTGCCGAACAGGAATTTCGAGCCTTCAGACTGTTCAGCCAAGGCGGGTCCGGCAGCGAGCGATGAAAGCGCGGACAGGGCAAGCGCAAAAGCGATGAATTTTTTCATGACGATATCCTTTGAAGCGGCGTGACGGCTGGTGAAACCTTCGGCCGCGAACCTATCCATACTGAGATAGGAATTCTTGTGGCAGCTTAAATAGGCCGCGCCACGTCAACGCGCGCGGATTGACTCTTTTGCCATCAGCGCGCGAGATTGAAGAGCTCAGCAGCAACCTTTCCAGAGCATATCCACGATCCGATTTCATCGATGAAGGAATGCAGCATGACGTTTTTCACCCGCACTCTTGTTTTTCCGGCAGCCGCCGCCCTTTTGTCGCTGGCCTTGATTTCGGCCGCATCCGCCCAGCAATCCGGCAATCAGCCCGGGCTCTGGAAGGTCTATAACGAGACCTTGAAGGGCGCCAAATATGTCGATCTCACCCATACGATCACGCCGAACATTCCCGTCTGGGCCGGTTTCGGCAAATCCAGCTTCGGCCAGGCGGCGGCCGGGGTAGATCTCGAAGGTTATGCCAAGAAGGGCGAGACCTTCACCTTCGAAAAGCACGGCTTTGCCGCCTCGACCTATAATCTCGCCACCGACCAGCTCGGCACCCAGCTCGACCCGCCGGCCCATTGGGCGCCGGAATATGCGGCGATCGACGAACTGCCGGCCACCTATACGGTGCGCCCGCTGGTGGTGATCAATATCGAGCCCAAAGTGGCGACCGATCCGGGTTATCACCTGCAGGTCGCCGACATTACCGATTTCGAAGCCAAGAACGGCAGGATACCGGAAGGATCGGTCGTTTTCGTGCGCTCCGGCTGGTACAAGAAATGGCCCGACCCTTCGCTTTCCACCATAAAGCCTTTCCCGGGCGTCGGCCTGGACGCGCTGAAATTCTTGCATCTGGAACGCAAGATCCTGTTCCACGGGCATGAACCGCTCGACACCGATACGACCCCCAATCTCGAAGGCGAATACTGGCTGATGCATAACGGTTTCGCCCAGGCGGAAGGCGTGGCGAACCTCGACAAGGTGCCGGAAACGGGCGCGCTGGTGGCGATCGGTTATCCGAAATTCGGCGGCGGTGTGGGCGGCTATGCCCGCTATATCGCGATATGCCCGCCGGACTGGCAATATGGCGTGACGATCGGCTCGATCCCGGAGGCGCCGCTGCAGAAGTTCGACAAGGTGCTGAAATTCGACGAAAAGGCCGGAATGCGAATTCGCTAGGCTTTGCCCAGACGCTGGAGCGCGGCTTTGACGCGCTCCAGATGCGCCTTGCGCTTCTCGTCCGTCGCACGGTCCATGTCGTGCAGGGCGAGCAAGCGAAAATCGACACGCTTGTTGCAGAAGATCGCGATGCCCCGCTTCAGCTGCCGGCGCACCGGATCGCCCATGTAGAACTTCACCACCCACCAAGGCGAACCTGTGGTGGTGAAGGCCCAGAAATGGCGGATATTGGTGAGCAGTGGAATGATGCGGCCACCAGCCTTGTCGTGACGAAAGGCGACGCCCGGTGCGAAGGCACGGTCGAAAAAGCCTTTCAGCACCGCCGGCAGATTGAACCACCATTGCGGAAAAACGAGGATCAGCGCCTCGGCGGCCTGAAGCCGTGCGACGATGCCGGCAACATCGGACGTATCGTAAGGCTCGTCGAAATAACCGCGCCGTTCCTTTTCCGTCAGCCGCGGATCGAAATTCTCGGCATAAAGATCGAGCAGATCGACGGAATGGCCGCCTGCCTCCAGCGTCTCGCGCACTGTTTTTGCCACCGAGGCGGCATAACTTTCCGGCAGTGGATGCGCGAGGACCAAAAGCACCCGCATCAGAAAAGGTTGCCCTGTTTGGGCGGATCAGCCGAAACCTCGGGTTTGGCAGGTTTCTTCTTCGGAGGTGGCGGCGGGGCGGCAACGCGTTCAATCGGCTCGCCTCTCTCACCCGTCACGGCGGCGATGCGGCCATCGGCGAACTGGATGGATATGGCCTGACCGATATCCACCTCACCGGCGCGCGTCAGCGGCCGGTCATGTTCGTCGCGGATCACGGCATAACCACGCTTCAGGACATTGGTATAGGCGAGCGACTGCAGCACGCGATCCTGCGCCGCGACGGCCGTGCGGCTGCGGGCCAGCATATGCGAGACAGCCGTATCCGACTGGCGGGAAAGTGCGGCCAGATGCTGCTTTTCCTTCTGCAGCTGGCCGATCAGGCGGGCCGGCAGCGAGGAGAGCGAGGCGCCGGCGCGGGCAACGCGATTGTGTTCCTTCAGCAACTGGCGCTCAAGCTGCCGTTCGGCGCGCACCATACGTTCGGCGAGAAGCTGCTTCTGCTGCTGCAGGCGATTGGTCAAAAGCTCCAGCCGCAGGCCGGACGAGGCCCGCTCGAAGGCGCGGCGCTTGACGACAGTGGTGCGCTCCAGTCCGCGCCCGAGCCCAGTGGCAGCCTCATCGAAACGCCGGCGCGGCAGGGCAAGGATCTGGTCCAACGACGGCAATGCGCGAACCAGCGCCCGAACCGACTGGCGGCGATGATCCATCTGACGGCTGGCGGCACCGCGCAGGCGGGCTGCAAGGTTGGCAAGCTGCGCTTCGAGATCGGCCTTGACCGGCACAGCCATTTCGGCGGCACCCGTCGGGGTCGGGGCGCGCACGTCCGCCGCATGGTCGATCAGCGTCCAGTCGGTCTCGTGGCCGACGGCGGAGATCAGCGGGATGCGGCTGTCTGCGGCGGCGCGCACCACGGCCTCGTCGTTGAAGCTCCAGAGATCTTCCAGACTACCACCGCCGCGCGCGACGATCAGCACGTCCGGCAGCCGGATCGATCCGCGAGGCTCGAAGGAATTGAAGCCGCGGATCGCTGCAGCTACCTCGTCGCCCGAGCCTTCGCCCTGCACCTTGACCGGCCAGACGATGACATGCACCGGGAAGCGGTCCGAAATGCGGTGCAGGATATCGCGGATGACGGCGCCGGTCGGCGAGGTCACGACGCCGATGACCTGCGGCAGATAGGGCAGCGGGCGCTTGCGGTTCTGGTCGAACAGGCCTTCGGCGCCAAGCTTGCGGCGGCGCTCTTCCAGGAGCGCCATCAGCGCGCCGGCACCGGCAGGCTCCATGTTCTCGATGACGATCTGGTATTTCGACGAACCGGGGAAGGTGGTGATCTTGCCGGTGGCGATCACTTCCATGCCCTCTTCCGGCCGGAACCTGATCTTCGAAAAGGACCCCTTCCAGATTACCGCATCGATGCGGGCGCGATCATCCTTCAGCGAGAAATAGGCATGTCCCGATGAATGCTGGCCGCGATAACCGGAAATCTCGCCGCGTACCCGCACATGGTCGAAAGCGTTCTCGACCGTGCGCTTGATCGAGCCGGACAGTTCCGACACCGAAAACTCGGTCAGGTTCGAAGGCGAATCGCTGGCGGTGAAGCTGTTCATGGGCTCTATTTAAAGCAGGAGCGGCGCCAATTCACCACCGGCAAGCGGCATCGAAACGTGGATAATCGAAGCGCGAAAAAACCTTTCCGGCTTCGTTGGAAGATAGGCCGTCTTGTGGCCATGGAAACGGCATGTTCGGCAAACACCTGAAATTTCGCCTTTCCTTTTCCTCCGCAGGCCACATTTCCCTCTTATGAGCGAGGATCGGCCCTATGTGCCTCGACATTTTTCGAGGCCGGCTTTTCCCCGTGCGACAGAGGAAGGCGACAATCATGGCGAAGGACATTCAAGGAGATTTCGTCCATGCCCGATCGTTTCGCCAATACCCAGGCCTCGCTTTCCGGTCCCGCCTCGTCGGGATTTTCCATCACGCCCAGCGACAGTACCGACCTGCCGGAAACGACGCGGGCGCTTTATATCGGCACCGGCGGCAGTCTGTCGGTACGGATGCTCTCCGGCGAGACACTGACCCTGCCGAACGTGTTGCCTGGCAGCCTTCTGCCGTTGCGCGTCACCCGCGTCTTTGCGACCGCCACGACGGCCATGGCGATTGCCGGCCTCGTCTGAACGGGAGGATCGAGCGCCATGCGGCCTGAACCTCTGTTGCTGCGCTTCGAGGACCGGCCGCAGGCCATCGCCGTGCTTGGCGCGGTCGGAGCCGAGTTTCGGCCGGTCGACGATGACGGCATCATCCGCACGCCGACCGGCGAGACGGTGGAGTTCGAAGGCGAAAGGATCGCCCTGACCTGCCCGCTTTCCGGCTACCATGTGCGGCTCGTCTGGCAGGGCGACGTGCCTGGAAGCCTGATCCCCTATCTGGTCGGGCGGGAGAAAGGCAAACCAGGCAGACTCTGCTGAAAACGACTGAGTGTGCCGAAACGGGTCACTTTTCGGTAAGCATGCCGGCAAAGAGGGCCAAATCCTTACCCTCGCCCGAAAGCATTTATTAGCATGCCGCGAATATCATTTTCGTGGACCTCGAGAGCAGAAAGGAGACATCGGGTGCTGTTCTTGACCGCCGCTTCGATAGGCCTCTGCGCCGGCATGATGCGTTCCGCGTTCTCGATCGCGTTCATCGCCGTTCTGATCGTCGTCACCTTCGGTCTGGCGAGCGCCGTTTCGGCCGGCCCGACATCCTATCTCGATCTGCTGGTCGCCGTGCTGGGCTACAATGCCGGGCTGATCAATTTCGTGGCGGGCCTTCTGGTCATCCGCCGCCTGCGTCCGGCCTGATCCTTCAGCCTTATTTTCATGCCCTATTTTTCTGGCGGCGCTACCCGATAGAAGCGGAAACCATTCCCCTCGCCGCTGACCGGCTGCAGGTAGTCCGGTATCTCGTTGCGCGCCAGGCCGGCATAAAGCCCATCGGGTTTCATCTTCGCCAGCATCTGCGTCTGCGGATCGGAGGCGCAAAAAGCGACGACCGTGACTCCGGCACCGTGCAGGAAGGCGTTCGCCTCATCAGGCTGTGCGAGGCCGATATAAAGCTCGGTCAACATGCCCTGCTGGTCGCGATGATAGGGGCCTGAAAGCACTCGGTGTTGCGTTGCGCGCAGGATTTCCGGCCCGCTATTGGAAGGCGCGGCAACCACGCCTTTGTCGATCCCGTTCAAAACCGCCATATCGGCCAGGCCGCCGCACTCGCCGGCTTCCTTGCCGAGACTGCCGCGGGCGGCCGCATTCAGATCGAAACCCTTCGACACGCCATGCACGACCGCCACGCCGGCCACCGCCCAGACGATCGGCACGGAGGCGAGCACACCGCCGATATAACCGAGGGCCGCCCTGGAGCTTTCCGGATTTTTCGCTGCCGCCCGGCGCAGATCGCAGATCAGCAGCGAAAGCGGCAGGATGGACAGCAGGTTGGCGAAAAAGGCGCCGCGTACCTGCACGAGCGAGACGGCCCAGGAGGCGCCGATCAGCCCCAGCAGAACGAGATGAAATTCGATCTCCTCCCTGCGGATGGCGCGAAACAGGCAGACGAAGACGGCAAACAGGCCGACGGCGTAGAAGCCGCCGATCATCTCCGGCTCCTGCACCGCCTCGGCGATGAAGGACCGCGCCTCGCTGACGCCACGCAGCCAGAGGTCGACCAGCATCGGATCGAGCGAACCCAAGGGATCGCCGAGGCATTGCGGCGCGATGGCGCGCGCGGCCAGCAGCAAAATTGCGCCGGTCACGCCGGCAAGGACGATACGGATGCGGAATTTCCCCGTGCCCGGCAGTTTTGCGAGCAGGAACAGCGCCGTCCCGCCAAGCGCCGAAAGCGCATAAAAGCCAAGCGAGAGATTGTCGCAGGTAACGATGGCGTAGGCATGCGGCGGCACGGTGGCGACGAAGAACGCCGTGATCGAGATCGTCAGCGACAGGCCGAATGCCTGCGCGGCCTTTGAAAACGCCGCGCCGTGCCAGATCCACTGGGCTGCGACGCGGATGCAGGCTGCCGCGACGAGCGGTGTCGTCTCGGCGCCGATCGCAATCGCCAGCGCGCAGACGAAACCGGCTCCCGCGGAACTTGCCAGGCGTCGATCGGGATCGGTCAGGGCCGCCGCCAGCCACATGGCGAGCGCCAGCTGGACATTGTGATGGTCGAATGAGCCAGGGGCGAAACGAATGCTGCTGAAGACGAAGAGCGCGCCGAGACCGAGCGCGATATGCATCGTCGCAGTGCCGCCGGCTCGCCGGGCAGCAAGTGCCAGCGGCAGAAGCAGGAACGGCACCAGCAGAATTGGCCAAGCGAATGCGGCAAGCTCTTCCGCCCGCGCCTGGCCAGCAAACAGCGAAAAGAGGCGGATGAGTGCGGCAATTGGCAGGTCGATCAGCCGCGACCAGTGCATCAGCGTGCCACCGGCAAGGCCGAGCCGGTATTGCATGAGATCGAACCAGCCTTGACCGGCCAGCAAATCCCGCACCTCGACAAGCCGCATGACATCGTCGTTTTCGGTGATGACCGACCCGCCCGAAGCGGAGGCAAAGCCGACAAGCGCAAGCGCTGTAACGAACCAATAGGCCAACACCATCGGCAAGAGCCTGGACGTGATCGGCACGCCGATACGGCCCGGCGCTTTTGCGAAGGTTTTGTCCGCCCTGTTTTCCGGAACGCCTTCTGCCATATCCGCCTAAAGTTCTGTCTGTTTCGGTGAGTGCCGAAACCTAGCCTTAACCTTCCCAAGAAATAGTAAAACCAGCGACGCAGGCGGATTCTGCGGACGATTTTCTATGTATCGAGTGAAAATCAATGACCAACCCGCTGACCGTTCTGCCCGACATCGCCATTCTGCTGCCCTGTTACAACGAGGCGCCGACGATTGCGGGCGTGGTGCGCGGATTTCGCGCGGCGCTGCCCGGCGCGCGCATCTATGTCTACGACAACAATTCCACCGACGGCACAGCACTTCAGGCGATGCTGTCGGGCGCTGAGGTGATGCGCGAGCGCCGCCAAGGCAAGGGCCATGTGGTGCGCCGCATGTTCGCCGATATCGACGCCGACATCTACATCATGGCGGATGGTGATGGCACATATTCGCCGGCCGATGCCGAGGAACTGATCCGCACGCTTTTAACCGAGAATGCCGACATGGTGGTCGGCACCCGCCGCGGCGTGCGCGAGGATGCCGGGCGCCATGGCCATGCGGCCGGCAACCGGCTGTTCAACGTGCTGTACCGGACGATCTTCGGCGCCGACTTTACCGATATCTTTTCCGGCTACCGCGCCTTCTCGCGCCGTTTCGTGAAAAGTTTTCCGGCGGTTTCCGGCGGTTTCGAGATCGAGACGGAAATGTCGGTACATGCCTCGCGGCTGAAACTGCCTGTCATGGAGATCGAGCTGGATTACGGAAGACGGCCGGAAGGTTCGCATTCCAAGCTATCCACCTTCCGGGACGGGGCAAAAATCCTCTGGATGTTTGCCATGCTAATGAAGGAAACGCGGCCTTTCGCTTTCTTCAGCGCGATCAGCAGCGCCTTCATGGTGACCAGCCTGGTCTTCATGGCGCCGGTGCTGCTCGCCTATTTCCAGACGGGTCTCGTCGATCGCATGCCGACCTGGGTGTTTTCGCTGGTGCTGATGCTGATGTCGTTCCTGATCTTCACCGCCGGGATGATCCTCGATTCGCTTTCGCGCGCTAGGGCCGAGCAATTGCGCATCCACTATCTGAACATTCCCGTCCGCCAGAAATCGGCTCCTCCATTGGCAGATACGGCACCGCCCAAGCGTCGCAAAGGCGAAAAGAGCGCGGCATGAAACGGCTTTTCTGGTTCCTTATCGCCGGTGGCTGCGGTTTCCTGATCGATGCTGGCCTGACGCATCTGCTGATCCTGGCTGGGCTCGGCCCGTTTCTCGCCCGCATTCCGGCGATCATGGCGGCCATGGCATTCACCTGGTTCGTCAATCGCAACCGGACATTCGGAAAATCAGAACATTCGCTCGCCGTCGAAGGCCTGCGTTACTGGGCGGTCGGCATCACGTCGGCGCTGATCAATTACGCGATCTACTCGACCCTGATCTACCGCGCACCCTTCCTGCAGCCGATCATCGCCATCATCGCCGCGTCGCTCGCAGCGACGGCCTACAGCTTTTTCGGTTATTCGCGCTTCGTCTTCCGGCACCGGAACGGTTAGGCGAAATCAGACCTTTTCCCAGCTTTCGTGTTCGCCGGCGCGGTAGATCGCGTCGATGAACTGCTGGTTCTTCAGCGAGCTTTCGAGCGTCACGACTTCCGCCGCCTCGCCCATCGCCGCCTTGGCAAAAGCCTCAACCTGGCGCTTGTACTGGCGGCTGTCGGGGAAGCGGAAGGTCTGCGACGTCGCATGGTTCTGGTTGGTGAGTTCGATCTCCTCGGCGCCCCAGCGATTGGCGTTGAAGGGCGACTTCACCTCGATCGTGCCTTCGGTGCCGTGGAAAACCATCAACTGGCGCGCCGCCATCTGGGTCGCGACATAGAAGCTCAGCTCGAACGAGCCGAACTCCGCCCGGACGCTGGAATAGATGTCCGTGCCGAACTGTGGGTCGCGCTCGACGCGTGCCTGCACGCGCTGCGGCTCCTCGCCGGTGACGAAACGGGTGGTGATGGTCGGATAGACGCCGATATCCGGCAGCGCACCGCCGCCGAGTTCGGGAATGTTGCGCATGTTGCCGGGATCGCGGTTGAAATAGGTGAAGGCGCCCTGCACGTGCTTCAGCTCGCCGATCGCCTTGTCCCGCAGCAGCTCGCGCACCTTCAGCCAAACCGGCGCATAGGTGACCATGAAGGCTTCGGAAATCAGCTTGCCGGTGCGGTCGCGCACCTTGATCAGTTCCTCGATCTCGCTCGCCTTGATGGCGATCGGCTTTTCGGACAGCACATGCTTGCCGGCTTCGGCCGCCTTGATCGACCATTCCACATGCTGGCTGGACGGCAGCGGAATATAGACCGCGTCAATCACGTCCGACGCCAGCATTTCGTCATAGGAACCAAAGGCATGCGGCGCGCCGAAACGGTCTGCCATGGCGCGCGCCTTGTCGAGATCGCGGCTGGCAATGGCGGTCAGGGCGCAGTTTTCTGCATCCTGAATGGCCGGGACAACGAGTTCGCGGCCGATCTTTGCCGTCGACAGGATTCCGAAACGCAGCATGAGTACCTCCCTATCTGCTCATTTCGGGCGCACCATATTGGCAGCACCAAGACCGCGCAACGTCGCGGCGGATGCGGCGCTTGAAAAAGTGATCATCCGCTCAAAATAGGGACTGGCCGGTGGCGGAACATGGGATAATCTCAGGCTCCTTTCTGGAACATACTTGCTCACTTAAAAATTTGGAGGAATTTCATGGAGCTGCGTAAGCTTGGCCGGACCGGCCTTTCCATTTCGCCCGTCGTTTTCGGCTGCAACGTGTTCGGCTGGACTGCCGACGAAAAGACCTCGTTCGAGCTTCTCGACCGCCTGTTCGATGCGGGCTTCAACACGCTCGATACCGCCGACAGCTATAACCGCTGGGTGCCGGGCCATGTGGGCGGTGAATCCGAGGCGATCATCGGCAAGTGGCTGAAGCAGAGCGGCTACTCGCGCGACAAGGCGATCATCGTCACCAAGGTCGGCTCAGACATGGGTCAGGGCAAGAAGGACCTTTCCGCCAAGTGGATTCTGGAGGAAGTCGAGAACTCGCTGCGCCGCCTGCAGAGCGACTATATCGACCTCTACCTCGCGCACTGGCCGGACGAAACGGTCACTCACGAGGAGACGCTCGGCGCCTTCGCGAAGCTCAAGGAACAGGGCAAGGTCCGCTCGATCGGCTGCTCCAACTACGATGCCGGCCTGATGCAGGAAAGCTTCGACGCCGCCGCCAAGGCCGGCCTGCCGCGTTACGACGTGCTGCAGCCCGAATACAATCTCTACACCCGCAACAAGTTCGAAGGCCCGACCGGCGACCTTTGCATCAGGCAAGAGATCGGCGTCATCAGCTATTACGCGCTGGCGGCGGGCTTCCTCACCGGCAAGTATCGCAAGCCGGAAGATGCCGAAGGTGCGGCGCGCGGCGGGCGCATGGGAAGCTATCTCGACGAACGCGGCCTTCGCGTTCTCGCCGCGCTCGATCAGGTGGCGGCGGAAACCGGAACCGGCCTTGCGTCGGTCGCGATCGCCTGGGTCGCCGCCCGACCGGGCATTACCGCCCCGATCGCCAGCGCCACCAGCCTCAAGCAGCTCGAAGCGATCGTTGCCGCCGGCAACCTGAAGCTCTCCGACGACCAGATGAAGCGCCTCAACGAAGCCGGCGCCTGATCTTTCGGCTTCTAACTATCCGGCGGGCGCTACCGTGCCCGCCTTTTCTCTTTCCAAAAGGAGCTTCGCCATGAAGATGCGAAAACTCGGAAAAGAACTGACCGTCTCGGCCGTCGGTCTCGGCTGCATGGGCATGAGCCACGGTTACGGAGGCCAGGAAGAGCAGGAATCGATCAGGACCCTGCATCGCGCCGTCGAACTCGGCGTCAATTTCTTCGATACGGCCGAAGTCTACGGACCGTTCATCAACGAGGAACTTGTCGGCCGAGCGTTGAAACCGTTCCGCGACAAGGTGGTGATTGCTACCAAATTCGGCTTCAAGATCGATCCGAACGCGTCCGACAGCCGCGCCATGTCGGGCCTCGACAGTCGTCCGGAACATGTTCGCGAAGTGGCGGAAGCATCGTTGAAGCGCCTCGGCGTCGAGGTGATCGATCTTCTCTATCAGCACCGCGTCGATCCCAACGTTCCGATCGAAGATACGGTCGGCGCGATGGCGGAGCTGGTGAAGGAAGGCAAGGTGCGCGCGCTCGGGCTTTCCGAAGCCGGCGCCCCGATCATCCGCCGCGCGCATGCGGTGCATCCGATCTCGGCGCTGCAGAGCGAATATTCGCTCTGGACCCGAGAGCCGGAAGGCGAAATCCTCGATACCTGCCGCGAGCTTGATATCGGTTTCGTGCCCTTCAGCCCGCTCGGCCGTGGCTTCCTGACCGGCAAGATCCAGAAGCCGGAGGATTTTGGCGAGGGCGACTTCCGCCACACGCTGCCGCGGTTCTCCGCTGAGAACATGGCGGCCAATGCCTCGCTGGTGAAGCTGCTGCAAGACATGGCCGCCGACAAGGGCGTCTCCGCCGCGCAGCTGGCGCTCGCTTGGGTTCTCGCACAGGGCGATTTCATCGTGCCTATCCCCGGCGCTCGCAAAATCCCGAATCTGGAACAGAACGTCGCCGCGACGGAAATCTCACTTTCCGTCGATGAGCTGAAGACGCTCGGCGACCTGCTCTCGCCGGAGAAATTCTCCGGCACGCGCTACGCGGCCCAGGCAATGGCGTGGACGAACCGGTAAGTTGAAGTTCTGTCCTACGTGTCATACATTGATGACAAGCATGACACGTAGGACACGCTTATGGCAACGCTCAGCATCCGCATCGATGACGATATCAAGGCTCGCTGGGCGAAGCTGTCCGCTGATTTTGGCCTGAACCAGAGCCAGCTTTTCCGACAGGCGATCGAAGAGAAGCTCGAAGAACTCGAAGACTTCTACGCGATCCGCGAACGCCTCGACCGGCCATTCAAGACCGTTTCCAATGACGATGTCTGGAAGGAACTCGGCATTGAGGATTGAGTGGCATGTCGATGCCGTAAAAGACCTCAAATCGATTTCAACCTCGGACAAGCGCCGGATCAAGAAGGTACTGGACGAGCTTTCGACACTCGGCGATCCCCGCCAAAAACTCGTCGCTTATTCGGGCAATCTCAAAGACTTCTGGAAATTGCGCGTTGGCGACTATCGGCTTGTCTGTCAGATCAAGCTGGAAGCCGGTGAATATATTCTGATCATCCGCGTCGCACATCGCAGCGTCGCCTACGATCCGCGTAGCGTCTCGAGAATAGACAAACGTTCGAAGTGACCTCCTGTGGTTGGCTTCGCTCCGTCTCGTGCTACCATGCGTCGAAGATATTGGGAGAAGGTCGATGCACGAGGAACGCGCCGTTCAGGCGGTCATCCATCTCTACGTCGACGGCATGACCTTTGCGCATGAGGCCGCCCTCCGAAAGGCGTTTCACCCAAAAGCCAGCATCATCGGCAATTACGGCGGAAGGATCGAGTGGCTTTCGCTCAACGATTTCATCGGGGCGATCACTTCCGAAGGCCCTGCCCCCGCCGGCACGCAGCCGCTGATCCAGATCGAGGCGCTCGACGTCACCGGTGATGCCGCAACCGTCAAGGTGGTTGACGAATTCGCCGGCATGCGGTTTTCCGACTATCTGGCGCTTTTGAAGATCGACGGGCGGTGGGTGATCGTCAACAAGCTCTACCACCTGCATTCGTAGGCTGGCGGCGAACTAGCGTTTCAGCTCCGGAAAGCCGACATAAAATTCCGAGTGATCGCCCTCGTTATTGGCCATGCCGATCTTGGTCAGCACGCCGCGCGGCTCAGCGAAACTGCGGATGCGACGGGCAGGCTTTTCATGCCACTGGATGTTCATCGCCCAGAGTTTTGGGAAAACCATGATCGAGGCATAGGGCAGATGGTCGTGAATCCACCAGGCCATCTTCTGCCAGTCGCCTTCCTGCTCATAGTGATCGACCAGCCATGGAAAAACGACGCAGGCCGTAGCGCCCATAAAGCCCTGCGCGTCGCGCCTGTCCCAGATGTGGTCGGCGGCGGTATTGGCGTTCGAGGAGCAGTTCAGGTTGTTCCTGTTGCCGAACTCGTTGACCTTCGGCGAACGATAACCGGAGCGCAGGTGCAGCCGGCCGAAGGTTGCCTGTAGCGGCTCCAGCAGTTTCTCGCAGAGATGTCTGCCGGCTTCGATTGCCAGATCCGGGTCTTCGGGAATGTTCGGAATTCCGTAGAAATCGGCAATCTCGGAGAACAGGAAATCGCGGAAGAAGAAGTTCTTCGAAAGGCGTACGCGGCCGAGCTCTTCGAGCCCTTTCATCGATCCGGGTGTGCGCATCGTTTCCTCCAAAAGAAAAAGCCTGCCCTCTGTCAGGGTCAGGACAATTACGTTGGAGCTGCCCCTCATCCGCCTGCCGGCACCTTCTCCCCGTTTTGACGGGGAGAAGGACACTAGCCGCACCAACTATCCCGTTCTCAAGGGTGAGCTTGGCACGTTCCCTCTCCCCGCATGCGGGGAGAGGGTTAGGGTGAGGGGCAATTTTCCAGACAATGCCCGCCCGCTTGTGGGGGCAAGCTAACTTTCAAAGGCGCTTCACGCCACCCGATTTCAGGCGCGCAACACGCCACCGGTCGTCTTTTCGACATTGGCGACGATCTTGGCCGTCAATGCCTCGAAATCCTCGTCGGTCAGCGTCTTGTCGACCGGCTGGATCAGCACTTCGATCGCCACCGACTTCCGGCCTTCACCGAGCGCGGCGCCTTCGAACACGTCGAAGACGTTGACGCCGGTGATCAGCTTGCGGTCGGCGGTCACCGCCGCCTTGACGATCGCGCCGGCTTCCACATCGCTGGCGACCACGAACGCATAGTCGCGCTTCACGGCCTGGAAGGGCGAGAGGTCGAGGCCCGGCTTGGTGCGGGTGGCCTTCTTCTTCGGGTCCGGCATGGCATCGAGGAAGACCTCGAAGCCTGCGAGAGCGCCGGAGACGTCAAGCGCGCCCAGCGTCTTCGGGTGGAATTCGCCGAAATAGCCGAGAACGACCTTCGGGCCCATCTTGATCGTGCCGGAACGGCCCGGATGATACCAGGCGGGCGCGCCCTTCTCGATCTGGATGTTGGACATCGGCAGGCCGCAGGCTTCGACGACGGCCAGCGCATCGGCCTTAGCATCGAAGACATCGACCGGCTTGCCGCCGCCCTTGGCAGCGTTGGACCACGAACGGCCGGCGCCGTTCATCGAAGCGGTGCCGCGACGGATGCCGCCGGCGACGCGGCGCTGGCCTTCCGGCCGGTCGCTTTCATAGGTGCCGGAAACTTCGAAGATCGCCACATCGCCAAAGCCCTTGTCGGCATTGCGCTGGGCCGCCGTCAACAGGCCCGGCAAAAGCGAGGGGCGCATGTCGGACATGTCTGCGGCGATCGGGTTTGCGAGCTTCAGAGCCTGAGAACCACCTCCGAAGAGCTTGGCCTGGTCTTCCGGGATGAAGGACCAGGTGACGGCTTCCAGCATGCCGCGCGAGGCAAGCGTGCGCTTGGCCGTGCGGGTGCGGATCTGCAGCGTGGTCAGGATGCGGCCGTTGACCGATGCCAGACGTTCGATCGGCTCCGGCTTGATCTGGTCGACGCCGTGGATGCGCATGACTTCCTCGACGAGGTCGGCCTTGCCATCGACATCCGGACGCCAGGACGGAACCTTGACGGAGACACGTTCACCCGAACCTTCGACCGTGAAGCCGAGGCGGGTGAGGATTTCTCGGCTTTCACCGGTCGAGACCTCAAGGCCGGTCAGGCGCCTGACTTCCGCGAACGGGAAATCGACGACCTTCGCTTCAAAACCCTTGTAACCGACCACCTTGGCTTCCGCCGGCTTGCCGCCGCAGAGTTCGAGGACCAGTTCGGTGGTGCGGTCGAGGCCGGGAACCATGTATTCCGGATCGACGCCGCGTTCGAAACGGTAACGCGCATCGGTGATGATGCCGAGCGTGCGGCCGGACTTGGCGATGTTGATCGGGTCCCAGAGGGCGCTTTCGATCAGCACGTCCACGGTGTTCTCGTCGCAGCCGGAATGCTCGCCGCCCATGATACCGCCAATCGATTCCACGCCGTTGTCATCGGCGATGACGACGTTCGCAGGGTTCAGCTTGTATTCGCGGGTATCGAGCGCCAGCACCGTTTCGCCTTCCTTGGCGCAGCGGACGATGAGGTCCCCCTTCACCTTGGCGGCGTCGAAGACGTGCATCGGCCGACCCTGGTCGAAGGTCATGTAGTTGGTGATATCGACCAGCGCGTTGATCGGGCGAAGGCCGATCGCCTTGAGGCGCTGCTGCATCCAGACCGGGCTCGGGCCGTTCTTGACACCGCGCACGAGGCGCAGGCCGAAGCCCGGGCACAGGCGCTCGTCGTCGAGATCGATCGTCAGGCCGACCGAGGTCTCGCCTTCCGTCTTGAAAGCGGGCTTGGCATGCGGCTTCAACGTGCCGAGGCCCGCAGCAGCCAGATCGCGGGCGATGCCGTGGATCGAGGTGCAGTCGGGGCGGTTCGGCGTCAGGTTGATCTCGATGATCGGATCGTCGAGGCCGGCATAGGTGGCGAACGACGTGCCGACCGGTGCATCGGCCGGCAGGTCGATAATGCCGTTATGGTCTTCGGAGATGTTGAGTTCCTTCTCCGAGCACATCATGCCGTGGCTTTCGACGCCACGGATCTTGCCGACGGCGAGCGTCACGTCGATGCCCGGAACATAGACGCCCGGACGGGCCAGTGCACCGACCATACCGGCGCGGGCATTCGGCGCGCCGCAGACGATCTGCACCGGCTTGCCGTCACCGGCATCCACCATCAGCACCTTGAGGCGATCGGCCTCCGGGTGCTTTTCGGCCGAGAGAACCTTGGCGATGACGAAGGGCTTGTAGGCCGCCTTGTCGTCGACATCCTCGACTTCGAGGCCGATCGCGGTCAGGCGCTCGCAGATCTGGTCCAGGGTGGCGTCGGTCTCAAGATGATCCTTGAGCCAGGAAAGCGTGAATTTCATTGTCCCATCCTCCCTTTAAGCGCTCAAACCGCCGAACAGCGTCGGCATGTCGAGCGGGCGGAAGCCGTAGTGGTTCATCCAGCGGACATCGGCGTTGAAGAAGTCGCGCAGGTCCGGCATGCCGTATTTCAGCATGGCGATGCGGTCGAGGCCCATGCCCCAGGCAAAACCCTGGAACTCGTCCGGATCGAGGCCGCCGGAGCGCAGCACATTCGGATGCACCATGCCGCAGCCGAGAATCTCCATCCAGTCGGTACCTTCGCCGAACTTGACGATCGGGCCGGAGCGGTCGCACTGGATGTCCACTTCGAACGACGGCTCGGTGAACGGGAAGAAGGACGGGCGGAAGCGCATCGTCACGCTGTCGACCTCGAAGAAAGCCTTGCAGAACTCTTCGAGGATCCAGCGCATGTTGCCGACATGCGACTTGCGGTCGACGACCAGGCCTTCGACCTGATGGAACATCGGCGAGTGCGTGGCATCGCTGTCTTGGCGGTAAGTCTTGCCCGGAATGATGATGCGGATCGGCGGCTTCTGGGCTTCCATGGTGCGGATCTGCACTGGCGACGTATGGGTGCGCAGAACCTTGCGCTCGCCATTCTCGTCAGGCTGGAAGAAGAAGGTGTCGTGCATTTCACGGGCCGGGTGGCCTTCCGGGAAATTCAGCGCCGTGAAGTTATAATAGTCGGTTTCGACATCCGGGCCTTCGGCGATCGAGAAACCCATGTCGCCGAAAATGGCGGTGATCTCGTCGACGATCTGGCTGATCGGATGGATGCGGCCGCGCTCGGCCGGCGAGGAGCGCACCGGCAGCGAGACGTCGACCGTCTCGGCCTTCAGGCGCGCGTCGATCGCCGCGTCCTTCAGCACCGTCTTGCGCTCACCGATCGCGTCGGTGATCTCGTTCTTCAGCGCGTTGATCGCGGCGCCGCGGGTCTGGCGCTCTTCCGGTGACATGGTGCCGAGCGTCTTCAGAAGTTCGGAGACGGAGCCCTTCTTGCCGAGTGCGCCAACGCGCACGGCCTCGATTGCCGCCTCATCGCTGGTGCCGGCGATTTCCGCCAGAAGCGAAGTTTTCAGGTTTTCCAGATCGGACATGGTTTCTTCCGTGTGACAAGTCGGAGAGATGTATTGCGAGGTGATGACGGCAAAATGAAAAACCCGCGCCAGCCCATGCCAGCGCGGGTTTCCCAAATTCAATAAAGCAATAAAGCTTGGGAAGCGCTGGTTACTTAACCGCGCCTTCAAACTCGTTCGGGGTACCGGTGTCCTTGAGGTAGGCCAGAGCGCCCTTGGAAGCTTCGACGAGAGCGCCGAAAGCTGCCGGCTCATGGATTGCCATGTCGGACAGAACCTTGCGGTCGACTTCGATGCCAGCCTTGTTGAGGCCGTCGATGAAGCGGCCGTAGGTCAGGCCGAATTCGCGGACGGCAGCGTTGATACGCTGAATCCACAGAGCGCGGAAATTGCGCTTCTTGACGCGACGGTCGCGGGTCGCGAACTGACGCGAACGATCGACGGCAGCCTTGGCGGCGCGGATCGTGTTCTTGCGGCGGCCGTAGAAGCCCTTGGCTGCCTTGAGGGTCTTGGTGTGCTTGGCGCGGGAAGTTACGCCACGTTTTACGCGTGCCATGTCATGATCTCCTTAAACTGTTCCAAAAAAGCCGATTAGTCTCAGAGACCGTTGGGCAGGTAGTTCTTGATAACCTTCTTGCCATCCGGCTCAGCAAGGATCATCGTGCCGCGTGCATCGCGGATGAACTTGTTGGAACGCTTGATCATGCCGTGGCGCTTGCCAGCAGCTGCTGCAACGACCTTACCGGTCGCCGTAACCTTGAACCGCTTCTTGGCAGCGGACTTCGTCTTCATCTTGGGCATTTTGCTACTCCAATATATTTGTATCGAAACCGGCAGACGAAGCTGGTTTCAAGCATTTGCAACGGCCACGGCATGCCCTGCCGGACCGTTCGGACGGGCGCTTATAACCGCAGTCGGGTAAAAGCGCAATGGGATAAGAAGGCAACTTGCAAAACCGGCGCAATCGCCGGCAAAACCGCTGAAAGCGTTGATAGTGCGGCGCTTATTTCGGCGCCAGCACCATCATCATCTGGCGGCCTTCGAGCTTGGGCTCGGCTTCCACCTTGGCAATTTCCAGCGTGTCGTCTTTTACCTGAAGCAGAAGCTTCATGCCGAGTTCTTGGTGGGCCATTTCACGGCCGCGGAACTTCAGGGTCACCTTGACCTTGTCGCCGTCCTCGAAGAAACGGTTCATCGCCTTCATCTTCACGTCATAGTCATGCGTGTCGATGTTGGGGCGCATCTTGATTTCTTTGATTTCGACGATCTTCTGCTTACGGCGGGCCTCGGCGGCCTTCTTCTGGTTCGCAAATTTCAGCTTGCCGAGGTCGAGGATCTTGCACACCGGCGGTTCGGTGTTCGGAGAGATCTCAACGAGATCAAGTCCCGCCTCTTCTGCCATCTTGAGGGCCTGGTCGGTCGCAACGATACCGAGATTCAGGCCTTCAGCATCGATAAGCTGGACCTTGGGAATGCGGATTTCCCGATTGGAGCGAGGCCCATCCTTGACGGGGGCATCGGTTTTGAATGGTCTGCGGATGGTCGTATTCTCCTTGATTGTTACGGCGCAAGCGGCGACTCTTGAAGCGCTCGGCGTGCGGCCGAGGGCAATGTCGTGATCGCTTGACGGAAGTCAATAGCACGTTCTCACGAAAAAATCACCTGCTGTCATAAGCTAAAGAATCTGTTTTATAACGCGGCAAAAATGCGGGGTTTCAAGCATGGCGGATAACGCGGAAAACATCGTCGAAAAGCGGATCTCCGTCGGTGACGGACCAGCCGGCCGCGAGATCGCACTCATCCACCGGGCAGCCACACGGAAATCGAAGGGGCCGGCTTTCGTCTGGCTCGGCGGTTACCGCTCCGACATGTCCGGCACCAAGGCGATCGAACTCGACGCACTGGCGGCCGAACTCGGGCTCGGTGCGATCCGCTTCGATTATTCGGGCCACGGCATCTCCGGCGGCGCCTTTCGCGACGGGACGATTTCCCGCTGGCTGGAAGAAGCTCTGGCGGTCCTCGACGACCTGAAACCGAAAAGCGTCATCCTGGTCGGCTCCTCGATGGGCGGCTGGATCGCGCTCCGCCTCGTGCAGGAACTGAAGAAGCGGAAGAAGGCACCCAAGGTGACCGGCATCGTGCTCATCGCGCCCGCTCCGGATTTCACCGCCGAACTGGTCGAGCCGAACCTGACGGACAAGGAGCGCCAGTCGCTCGCCGAACGGGGTTATTTCGAGGAACATTCGGAATACAGTTCCGAACCGAACATTTTTACGCGCGACCTCATCGAGGACGGCCGCCGCAACCTGGTGATGACCGGCATTATCGAGACCGGCTGCCCGGTCACCATCCTGCAAGGCATGAAGGATCCGGACGTGCCCTATGCCCATGCGCTGAAACTGGTGGAATTCCTGCCGGCGGACGATGTCGTGCTGACGCTGATCCGCGATGGCGACCACCGGCTTTCAAGGCCGCAGGACATCGAAAAATTGAAGGCTGCAGCCTCCGCCCTAGTTTTAAATGATTAAATTTTGGCCTGCTGTAAAAAAGCAGCAGCCTTAACCATATTTCGGCATGGCATAGATTAACGAAAGCTGAACGATTGACTTGGCGCCGTCTCCGCTCTTAACGTTTCGTTAGGATTTTAAGGGACGGGTCCATGATGAAAGCCTTCCAGGCACGGCTTGCCGTGATCCTCGTTAGCGTACTTGCGCCTGTAAGCGCAGCTGTGCCGGCTCCGGTGCCGATGACCTCCATGGTCACGGGCGCCGTGACCTCCCAGCCGATTGGTCATTACGAATTCTGCCAGCGTCTTCCGGCCGAATGCGACATCAAGAGCCGTTCCGCCCCGGCCGCACGGGTCACTGAAAAGGGCTGGGATCTCGTCCGCAAGGTCAATAACGACGTCAATGCGCGTTACATCGCCAAGACCGACATGGACGCTTACGGCCGCGAGGAATACTGGACCTACCCCGTCAATTTCGCCGACTGCGAAGACTTCGCGCTGGAAAAGCGCAAGGAACTCGCCGAGCAGGGATTTGCGCTTTCCGATCTGCTGATCACGGTCGTGCGCAAGCCTGACGGTGAAGGCCATGCGGTCCTGACGCTGCGCACCGCCGATGGCGATTTCATTCTCGACAATCTCGAGAACGAGGTGAAGCCCTGGTATGCGACGCCCTATACGTTCCTGAAGCGCCAGGCGACATTCAATACGGGCCGCTGGGTCACCATCGAAAACGGCCGCGACCTGCTGGTCGGCGCCTTGAAATAATCCCGGACAACCGGATGCTCCATTCATTTGCCCGCGGCTCTGTCCGCGGGCAAATGTTTTTGACCGGCGTCAAAAGACATTTCCCCTTCCCGGCCAAACTGCTACCAAGGCTCCTGAAATCGGAGCCAGGGTGTGCGTGACGATGTGAAGACAGGTTTGCCGCGCACGACTGCTGCGAGGCCTACGCTGCCGATCTGGTTGACCGGCGCGTTTCTGCTCGCGCTTTTGACGGTTGCCGGCTTTATCATTATCGAGAACTACCGCAATGCGCTGAAGGAAGGCGAAAGCCGCGCGGTCGCATCTGCCCATGTGGTTGCCGCACATCTGGAATGGATGATCGAGGCGAGCGATCAGGCGCTACGGCGGATCGAGGCCGAACTCGGCAATCGCCCCATCGACAACGACCCCGCAGTGGCGGCCGATCTGACACGGGCTGTCGGCGATCTTCCCTTGGGTTTTGAATATTCGCTGGTCGATGCCGAAGGCAGGGTCCGGTTTTCCAGCACTGGGGCGGGAACCGATGCGGACCATAAGGAGCGCGCCTATTACCAGCGGCTCAAGGAAGGTCAGGAACTGACATTCACCCGCCTGCTCGACAACGAGCGCGCCGGGCGTCCATCCTTCATCATCGCCCGGCGGATCGACCGCGACGGAACGTTTCGCGGCGTTGCCAGCATCACCATCCCGAACGAAAGCCTCGACCGTTTCTGGGCTTCGATGGATCTCGGGCCGAACTCGACGATTTCCGTCATCCGGGACGACGGCTGGCTGATCGCACGACGTCCGATGGCGACGCGCCCCGTCGATACCAGCGGTACGGAATGGTATCCGATGACCCGGCGCCAGACCTCCGGCATCTATCACAGCCCGGTTTCGCCGATCGACGGTTTCGCCCGCATCGTCGCGTTCTGGAAAGTATCCGGCTGGCCGCTGATCACGCTGGCCGCCATCGACCGCCAGGAGGTGCTGGACCAGTTCTGGCGAAACCTGTTCTCCGATGCGCTGATCATGCTGCCGCTGATGGCGGTGCTGGTGATCGCCGCCGTCTGGATCAACCGCCTGCTCTACCGCACCGCCGCCCGCAACGACGAACTCGAACAGGCGGTGGAGCGCAATCGCTTCCTGCTTCGGGAAATCCATCATAGGGTGAAGAACAATCTTCAGGCCGTGCTCGCTCTGGTCAGACTGCAGCAACTGCCGCCCGATGCGCGCGAAGACATGACCCGGCGGATTTCCGCGATGATCGCGGTGCATGAACAGATCTACCAGACGGACCAGTTCGAGCAGGTGGAAGTGGCACCCTATGCGGCCAAGCTGATCACCGACATCGCCTCGAGCCACGACGTGCCCGTCAACCTCAATCTCGATCTGCAGCCACTGACCGTCGATCGCGAACAGGCGCTGCCGATCGGCATGATCATCAACGAGGTCGTTTCCAACTCATTCAAATATGCCTTTGCCGGGCGCAGCGAAGGCAAGCTCGGCGTCGAGCTGCGCGAAGAGGGCGAGAACCTGCGCCTTGTCATCCGCGACGACGGCCCCGGTATCGAGGTCTTCAACCGCGCCGGCGGCATGGGCAGCCGGCTGATCGCCAATTTCGTGCGCCAGCTCGGCGGGCAGTTCACCACCACAAACGACAACGGTGCCGTGTTTTCAATGACGGCGCCGTTCAAGAGGGATGCGGACGAAGCGGCCTGAGTTTGCGGCATCTCGTCTGAAGACGGGTGCCTGGGCCATAGCACCGTATCCCGGCGCTTCGCTGGGGCTCAGCGCGTTCGTCCTTCGGAATGATTCACTGGATCATTCCGTCGGCTTCGCCGACCAGTCCTCACCCATTCCCAATCAAAATCCCCGCTGCCAGCACCAGCGAGCCACCGAGAACAACCTGAAAGACGGCTCGCAGGAAGGGCGTTTCCATATAACGGTTCTGGATGAAGGCGATCGCCCAGAGCTCGAAGAACACGATGATCGCAGCGACGATCGTCGCGGTCCAGAAATGCGGGATGAGATAGGGTAGCGTATGCCCGAGGCCGCCGAGCGCGGTCATAATGCCGGAGGCCAGACCGCGTTTCAGCGGCGAGCCGCGGCCGGAAAGCTTGCCGTCGTCATGGGCGGCCTCCGTAAAGCCCATGGAAATGCCGGCGCCGACCGAGGCCGAGAGGCCGATCAGGAAGGTGGACCAGGTATTGCCCGTGGCAAAGGCCGCCGCAAAGATCGGCGCCAGTGTCGAGACCGAACCGTCCATCAGGCCGGCAAGGCCAGGCTGGACGTAGGTGAGGATGAACTGCCGGCGGGCATCGGCATCCTCTTCGGACTTTGCGTCCTCCGGCAGGTGCTTGTCGGTCAGCATATGGGCGATGTCCTCATGCCCCTGCTCCGCCAGCGCCAGATCGCCGAGCAGCTTTCGCGTCGATGCATCCGAGACGCGTTTGGTCGCTTCCTGATAGAAACGCACCGCCTGCTGTTCCATCGCTTCGGCCTGCTCGCGCACCGTATCGAGCGGCAGGTTCTTGCGCAGCCAATCCGGCTTGCGCTCGTAAAAACCGCGCACATGCTCCCGGCGGATAGGCGGAATGCGTTCGCCGAAACGCGACCGGAACATCTCGATCAGCACGTTCTTGTGGGTCTGCTCGACCTCCGCCATGTCCTCGAAAACCTTGGCGGACGAGGGATATTGGGCGCGCAAGCTTTCGGCATAGGCAAGGTAAATGCGCGAATCCTCCTCTTCAGAGGCGATCGCCAGCGCCAGGATTTCCTCCTCGCTCAGGGAATCGAAGGATCGTTTGGACGAAGCGAACAGGCGGGCAAGCATGGGGCAAACCTTTTAATTAGAATAATTCTAAACTAATCCCTATGCCGAAAAATT
Source organism: Neorhizobium populisoli (assembly GCF_019430945.1). Taxonomy (GTDB): domain Bacteria; phylum Pseudomonadota; class Alphaproteobacteria; order Rhizobiales; family Rhizobiaceae; genus Neorhizobium; species Neorhizobium populisoli. The sequence continues at coordinate 254,555 of NZ_JAHYCB010000006.1, forward strand.
CAAGCCGTTTTTACGGGCACGAGCCAAAGCCGAGCCTCGACCGGCTTCCTTCATCCCTAAAGCAATTTCCGGCAAGCAATGCTGCAGTGCAGCGTAATTTTCGGATTTTTTACTTGCCGTTTCCGAAATGAAAGGATTAAGGAGCGGCCACGCGCGGGCAAAATCCGGGCACCTCCCAAAGTTAGAAGGCATACTCCCATGAATCGCAGAAACTTCTTCCGGCAGGCGGCAACCGCCAGCGTGGGCGCTGCCGCAGCGACCGCGCTCGCCGCTCCCGCCATCGCCCAGGAAAGCCCCAAGATCACCTGGCGCATGACGTCGTCGTTCACCAAGAACACCGACATCCTGTGGTCGGCGGCGACCGACATCGCCGAAAGCGTCAAGGAAGCGTCGGACGGCAATTTCGTCATCCACACCTTTGCCGGCGGCGAGATCGTGCCTGCCCTGCAGGCTGCCGACGCGGCTGCCAACGGCACCGTCGAAATGGCCCATACCTGCGCCTATTATTACATCGGCAAGGACCCGACCTTTGCGCTCGGCACCGCCGTTCCATTCGGCTTGAACGCCCGCCAGACCAATGCCTGGTTCTCGGTCGGCGGCGGCAACGAACTGCTCAACGAATTCCTGTCCGGCTACAATCTCTACGCCCTGCCGGCCGGTAATACCGGTGCCCAGATGGGCGGCTGGTACCGCAAGGAGATCAACACCGTCGCCGATCTCAACGGCCTGAAGATGCGCATTGCCGGCCTTGCAGGCCAGGTCATGCAGAAGCTCGGCGTCACACCGCAGCAGATCGCCGGCGGCGACGTCTATGCAGCGCTTGAAAAGGGCACGATCGACGCGACCGAATTCGTCGGTCCTTACGACGACCAGAAGCTCGGCTTCGTGAAGGTCGCCAAGTACTATTACTATCCGGCATGGTGGGAAGGCGGCCCGGCCGTCCACGCCTTCATGAACAAGGACAAGTTCAACGCCCTGCCGAAGAGCTACCAGCGCATCATCAAGGATGCATGCGCCAATGCAAACCAGAACATGCTTTCCCGCTACGACACGCACAACGCCAAGGCGCTGCGCCAGCTCGTATCCGAAGGCGCCGTCCTGAAGCCGTTCAGCCCGGAAATCCTCGAGGCCAGCTACAAGGCCTCGCAGGAGGTTTATGCCGAGCTCAACGCCAAGAACCCGGCCTTCAAGAAGATCTACGACAGCCAGCAGGCCTTCAAGAAGGAAGGTTACCTCTGGAACCAAATCGCCGAATACAGCTACGACACCTTCATGATGGTGCAGCAGCGCAAGGGCACGCTCTAATCAGCGCCACGCCTTGAAATCGAAAAGCCCGGAGCATCGCTTCGGGCTTTTTTCGTTCTGGCTCAGCCTTCGATCATCTCCGGCTCGACAGCCATTCGCTCCCGCAGCTGTCGCGCATCGCGGGCCGGCGAAGCGCCGAACTGGCGGGAATATTCGCGGCTGAACTGGGTGACGCTCTCGTAACCCACCGAAAAGGCGACACGCGCCGTATCGCCCACCTCGCCCACCAGCCGGCGGCGGGCTTCGTGCAGGCGGATGCTTTTCTGGTACTGGATCGGGCTCATCGCCGTCACATCCTTGAAGTGGCGGTGAAAGACCGACATGCTCATGCCGGCGACGCGCGCCAGTTCGTCGACCCGGAGCGGCGCATCAAAATTGCTGCGGATATGACCGATTGCCCGGCGGATATGGCCAAGCCGGCTTTCCGGCCGGGCCAGCTGGCGGATCGCGGCACCCTGAGGTCCCTGCAGCAGCCGATAGAGGATTTCCCGCTCGATCAGCGGCCCGAGCACGCGCACCTCCTGCGGCCGCTCGATCAGCCGGGCAAGGCGTAGCCAGGCTTCCGCCAGGTCCGGCGTCACCGGGCTCGTGCCAAAACAGGCGCCGATGCAGACGACCGGGTCATCGGGCATATCGAGGAGGATTTCGGCGATCGCCGTCATGTTCAGGGTCAGGCTGAGCGCCAGATAGGGCCGTTCCGGACTTGCGTCGACGATCTGGCCGGACGCGGGTATCTCGACGGAGGAGACGAAATAGCTGGCGCTGTCGTAATGCATCGCTTGATCGCCGATCACCACGCATTTCGATCCCTGCAGGACGAGGCAGAGCATCGGCTCATAGACGCTGGGCATCATGCCGGTCGGGTTGTCACCCTTCATGATGGCAAGACGCGGCACCGCCGTTTCCGTGCGGCGGCCGGCGGCATTGCGGGAGACGAGATCGCGGATTTCATCCATGGGATTTGTCATGTCCATGAGATGCGGCCTGACCGGCGCCCGCGCAAGAGGCGAACCTGCCCGCGCGCCATCGTCGAGAGGAATAGGCAAGAAATCGGCATTTCTCGGCTCACGTCTGAATGGCCGACGGCTCCATCTGTGGCGGGCAATCAACCACAGGAGCATTACCCATGACCAAACAGAAAACAGCACTCATCACCGGCGCCAACCGCAGCATCGGGTTCGAAATCGCAAGACGGCTCGCCGCCGAAGGTTACCGCGTCTGGCTCGGCAGCCGTGACGTTGCCCGCGGTGAAGAAGCCGCGAAAAAGCTGCGTGACCAGGGGCTCGATGCCCATGTCCTGCAGCTTGACGTCACGAGCGACCAGAGCGTCGCATCCGCCATCACCGAACTCAGCCGCCAGACCGACCATCTCGATGCGCTGATCAACAATGCCGGCATCGCCGACGGTTTTACGTTTGGCCCATTCGAAGAACCGATCGACGTGACCAAGGCGGTCTATGAGGTGAACACGTTCGGCCCGATCCGCATGACCCAGGCGGCGCTGCCGCTGCTCAAGGCATCGGGTGCCGGCCGCGTGGTGATGCTGAGCAGCGAGCTCGGATCGCTCAATTCCCTGCTTGACCCGCAGAACCAGTTCTACGGTATCAATGCGCTCGGCTACAATTCGTCGAAGACGGCGCTCAACGCCGTGACCGTATCCTTCGCCAAGGCAGCTGAACCCTTCGGCATCAAGGTCAATGCCGCCGATCCGGGTTACACGGCGACAGACATGAACGGCCATACGGGTTACCGCACCGTCGAACAGGCGGCTGAAGCGCCGGTGCGGCTTGCGATGCTCGGACCGGACGGGCCGACGGCGGGGTATTTCTTCGACGATCAGACGTTGTCTTGGTAAGCCGCCTAACTCGGCGACCTGAAATGCGGTCCACCTTCTCCCCAGCGGGGAGAAGGTGCCGGCAGGCCGATGAGGGGGCTCCGGGGAGGACTTTTCTTTAGTGTTGAGCACTTGGCCCCCTCATCCGACCCTTCGGGCCACCTTCTCCCCGACGGGGAGAAGGGAACCGCCTCGCCGCCAGCACCCCAACAAAAGCAGACCCCCATTGAATACGCCGTCCAGAAGACCTCCCAATGCGACTTTTCGGAATTCCCTTGCCGTTCCCGAAATGAAAGGATTATGACCGACACGACCAAGGCCGGGACGGGCCATACATTTCGAGGAGGATTTCATGGATCGCAGACGTTTCTTCAAACAGGCCGCTACCGCTGGCGTCGGCGCTGCTGCTGCCACCGCTTTGGCTGCTCCAGCGATTGCGCAGGAAAGCCCCAAGATCAACTGGCGCCTGACTTCCTCCTTCCCGAAGAGCCTCAACATCATCTTCGATGCCGCCAACCAGATCGCCGAGGCGGTGAAGGTTGCGACCGATGGCAAGTTCACCATCCAGACGTTTGGCGCCGGCGAGATCGTGCCGCCTTTGCAGGCAGCAGATGCGGTCGCCAACGGCACCGTCGAGATGGCCCATACCTGCTCCTATTATTATATCGGCCAGGACCCGGCGTTTGCGCTCGGCACCGCCATCCCCTTCGGCCTCAATGCCCGCATGACCAATTCCTGGTTCATCAATGGCGGCAACGACCTGATCAACGAATTCCTGGCGCCGCGCGGCCTGTATGCGCTGCCGGCCGGCAATAGCGGCACCCAGATGGGCGGCTGGTTCCGCAAGGAGATCAACACGGTCGAAGACCTGAAGGGTCTGAAGATGCGTATCGCCGGTCTTGCCGGACAGGTGATGCAGAAGGTCGGCATCACGCCGCAGCAGATCGCTGCCGGCGACGTCTATGCCGCGCTCGAGAAGGGCACGATCGACGCCACCGAATTCGTCGGCCCCTATGACGACCAGAAACTCGGCTTCGTGAAGGTCGCAAAATACTACTATGCCCCGGCATGGTGGGAAGGTGGCCCGGCCATGCATGCCTTCTTCAACCTGGAAAAGTTCAACGGCCTGCCGAAGAGCTACCAGCAGATCCTGCGCAACGCCTGCGATTCCGCCAATATGAGCATGCTCGGCAATTACGACGCCCATAACGCGGTGGCGCTGAAGAAGCTGGTTGCCGAAGGCGCGGTGCTGAAGGCCTTCAGCCGCGAGATCATGGATGTCTGCTTCAAGGCTTCGCAGGAAGTCTATGCCGATCTTTCGGCCAAGAGCCCGTCCTTCAAGAAGATCTACGATCATCAGCAGGCCTTCAAGAAAGACGCCTATCTCTGGGCGCAGGTCGCCGAATATTCCTACGACACCTATATGATGACCCAGCAGCGCGCCGGCGCGCTCTGACGTTTCACGTCATGCGGGAGCCCGGAGCACGTTCCGGGCTTCTCGTGCCACGATTTCGGCGTTCGCAAACGCTCCCGTGCATAGCAGCGGCGCCATCCCGAGGTGGTAATATTATCGGGTGAAAACAGTGGCTTGCATCAGAATTTCCGCGCCTCGCCACGCGGTTTGAAAAAATAATTTTAAAATAAACCTTTGATTATCAGGCCTGAAGGCATATATTGCTGTCATCGAACATTGCTTGCGACCTTTGTCTACGCGCTCGGCGCACCGTCAGATTTCCTCTCAAATATCGATTTAGCGGACGAGATACTGTCCGGATACACTAGCGATTGAAAGGAAATCGTTATGAATACTGGCACTGTAAAGTGGTTCAATAGCACCAAGGGTTTTGGTTTCATTCAGCCTGAAGACGGTTCGACGGACGTTTTCGTCCACGTTTCGGCTGTTGAGCGCGCCGGCATGGGTTCTCTGGTTGAAGGTCAGAAGATTTCTTACGAAATCGTTCGTGACCGCAAGTCCGGCAAGAACTCGGCCGACAACCTGCGCGCCGCATAATTATGTCATTCACTTCAACTGACCGCGGATGTACCGGCAGTGAATTGTGAATGACGGGAAGAGGTCGGGGCTGCCCGGCCTTTTTTGTTTTGGTTTTGCCTGCGAGGAACGATATGGATCCCAATACTTGTTCTGTCGGCGATCTGATTGTTGTGAAGGCAAGCCTCACACGGTCTGCGAGAGATGACCGGCAGTGCCGGGTTGTTGGCATGTTACCCGCGTCGGATCGTGGCGAGCGGCAATACCGGGTGCGGTTCGGCACCGAAAACTTCGAACGCAGAATTGTCGCAAGCGACATTGACAGGTCCGAAACGACGACCACTTCCATTCAGTCAGCCGCGCCTCCAGCGAAAGGCTCGACCGAACCATGGTTCAAGTCGTCGACAATTCGGATCGGTAAGTAACGCCATCGTTTTGTCAAAGCGGGGCACCCCGTAACGGAGAGGATATAGTTTGCAGGTTCTGGTCAGAGACAACAATGTCGAGCAGGCACTTCGGGTGCTGAAGAAAAAGCTGCAGCGCGAAGGCGTATTCCGCGAAATGAAGGCGCGTAGCGCCTACGAAAAGCCGTCGGAAAAGCGCGCACGCGAGAAGGCTGAAGCCATTCGTCGCCAGCGTAAGCTCGCGCGCAAGAAGATGCAGCGCGAAGGCCTGTTGCCGGCACCGAAAAAGGCAGCCGTCCGCACGCGCTAACCCCATGAGCCGATCGACCCTCCAAGGGTCGTGACTCTTCAGGGGCCGACAATCTTCAAGGAAGGAGAATATCATTGACCGCCACCAAGGACGAATTCTTCAGCCCTACCAAGCTTTCGGCGCGCGACAAGGCCGCTGCAACGGATCACACCGCGCGCTCCATCATTGCCGCGGAAGCATCCGAACGGGACAAGAAAACCGAAAAGCTGAAGCTGCTCCGTCTCGAACGTGAAGCAGCCGAGGTTCCGCCGGCGGCAACGCCGCGGAAAGGCCGTAAGACGGCCGCCAACCACTGAACAAAAAAGCCCGGATCGCTCCGGGCTTTTTGTTTTGTATCTTCCGCGAAAACAAGCTCACGCCGGCTGCAGCTTTTCTCCCCCGCGCTCCGGCAGCGGCGGGAAGGCAAGTGCGATCAGTACGGCACCCAAACCCACCAGCGCCGAACCGATGAACAGCCAGTTGTAATTGTTGAACGCATCGAACGCCCAGCCGCCGGCGAGTGGGCCGAAGGCCATGCCGATGCTGGAGAGAAGTCCCATGCCGCCAAGCACAGTGCCGAGGATTTTCGCGCCGAAATATTCCCGCGCCAGCACGGCATAAAGCGGCATGACACCGCCATAGGTGCCGCCGAAGATGATGGCGAGCGTATAGAAATGCGTCAGGTCCGACGCCATCGTATAGGCGGCGATGACCAGCCCCTGGATCAGCAGGCCAACGATCAGCACCGGCTTGACGCCCAGCCGGTCGGCCAGCACGCCGTAGAGAATGCGCCCGCCCAAGCCCGCCGCCCCCTCGACGCTGTAGATGGTGACCGCCGTCATCGGGCCGATGCCGCAATACATGGCATAACTCACCATATGGAAGATCGGGCCGGAATGGGCCGCGCAGCAGGCGAAGAAAGTGAAACCGAGCGCCAGGAATTGCGGCGAGCGGAAAACTTTCGACAGCGGCATGCCGGCAGCCTCCGGCTGCGGTTCGCTTGCCGCCGCACCGCCGGCGGCGGCTTCCGGCGGGTTCCTGACCAGAAACACGGTCGGCAGAAGGATGATCCACGCGCCGATGCCGATCACAAGCATGGCGAACCGCCAGTCGTCGTAATATGTGATCAGCCAGCGGGCAAACGGCGAAATCGTCATCGGCGCCATGCCCATGCCGGCGGAGACCAGCGAGACCGCAAGGCTGCGATGTTTGTCGAACCAGGCCATGGTCACCGACATCATCGGCGCGAAGAAGGCGCTCGCAGAGAGGCCCACGAGGCAACCGTAGACGATCTGGAAGACGAGAAGGCTTTCCACCCGGCTAGCCAAAACCAGGGCAAGGCCGAGGATGACCGAGCCGATGAACACCACTATGCGGGCGCCGAAACGATCGCTCAACGTGCCCCAGAGAAAACCGCCGAGGCCCATGACGATAAAATTCAGCGTCATGGCGCTGGCGATGCCGGCATGCGACCAGCCGGTGCTCTTGGCGATCGGCTCCTGGAAGATTGCCAGGGAAAACATCGTGCCGAGCGCCACGCAGCCCATGAGGCCGCCCGCAAAGACAATGACCCAACGATAATTGCTACTCATGTGCATTACCCCATTCGTCACAGGTTCGTTTTTTGGACGCCCGCCTCCTCCGGCAGCGCCTTCCTGTTCCTATGACGTGCGGGGTCTCCCTCTCCCGACATCCGGCCGCAATTTTCCTGGCCGATCGGTGGAGACTACAACAAAAAAGCCCCGCGCGCGGCGGGGCTTTCCAAAACTCTTTATATCCAACTGCGGATATTGTCGTGACGTCAACTGCCGGTATTCGGACGATTGCTGCCGACGTTGCTGTTCGTCGAGGCCGTCTTGCCGTCCGGCTCCTGGCCGTAATAGGTGCCGCCCAAGTGTCCGCCGCCGCTGGTGTTTTCCACCTGCTTCTCGGCCCGCTTGATGGCTTCCTTGACGTTGCTTTTACTCATGCTGTCCTCCAGCTTTTAAGGGTTGGTGACAGGGGAGTAACTGGCGGGGAGCGCGAGGGTTCCCTAAATTTCACGGCTGAGCGGTCGCAATGGGCGCGGCACTGGCCTGCCCAGGCCGATGATATAGCGAATATAGTCCCTCATCGGCTCCGGTGCGATCCGCGCCAGAACATCGAGCCGCGCCGTATCGACGATCTCGACGGCTATCCTCGTCTGTCCCTGGTCAAAGACCAGATAGTGACTGGTATGTTTGCCATTGCTCTGAACATAAGTGATCTCAGCCTTGGCAATATCGATGACATCTTCATAAGGCTTCAGCCGAATGCAGCCTTTTTCCACGAGACGTGTCTCATCCGTGAGTTTTGCGGTGAGGTTGGGAGAGGCCGAAAAAAGGACGCCGGCGAAGAGCCCGACGACGCATGCCATTCCAACGAATGACCAGAGGATGAGTGGGTCGCCGAAGTTGAATGTCTCTTCAACCGAGTCCAGGCGATTGGAATATCTGGCTGTCAGGTAATTTACAGTTGGCGCCAATAAAAAGAAGCCGGCAGCAACCACGAAGCAGAGGCCGAAAATGGAAAATGTTCTTTCGGCACACGAATAACTCGACCACATGCCTTCTTCCAAAATGATCATATGAAAAACCGTGCTGCTGAAATCCGGGGTTCATCCAAGGGTAGAAATGTTCATCTGGATTAGCGGTTCAGGCGGGAAAGGCAAGCGGACGCGCCACACCGCCGGCAGGAATTCCGCTTGACGACGGGCTACCACGCGCCTATTTGGAAACGATCATTTCCAAATTGAGTCGATCCTCATGGATACCCTTTCCACATCCACCACCGCTGCGCGCGCTCCCGGTCGTCCGCGCGAGTTCGAAATCGACGCGGCGCTCGATAAGGCGATCGTGGTGTTTTCCGAGCGTGGCTATCACGCGGCGTCGATTTCCGAATTGAAGGATGCGATGGGGCTTGCGGCCGGTAGCCTCTACAAGGCGTTCAAGGACAAGAAGGCGATCTTTCTGGCGAGTTTCGACCGTTACAAGCAGGTACGCAACGCGCTGCTGGAAGCCGAGATCGCCAAGGGCGAGAATGGTCGCGACAAGATCGCCCGGGTGCTGCATTTTTATGCCGAAGCCTCGCAGGGCGAGATGGGCCGGCGCGGCTGTCTCGTGGTCGGCACCGCAAGCGAGCTTGCGGTTACCGATATCGATGCGGCCGAGCGCGTCACCCGATCGCATGCCCGCACCGAAGCGCTGATGGAAAGCCTGGTGCGCGAGGGACAGGCGGACGGCACGGTGGGTGCCGGGATCGACCCTATCCATACATCCAAAATCCTCGTTTGCGTGATGCAGGGCATGCGCGTGATGGGCAAGACCGGCGACACGACCGGCCAGGCTTTCCTCGTGGCCGATACCGCGCTCAGACTTCTCGACTGATTTCCCGATCGATTTTCAACCGATCCTTCTCGACAAATCCTTCCTCCCAAGGAGCATTTTCATGACCACCCATTCCCAACCGGCGGCCAAGTCTGCCATGTCTGCCGGCATGACCTTCGTGATGGCGGCGGCCTGCGGGCTCGTTGCCGCAAACCTCTATTATTCGCAGCCGCTCGCCGGCCCGATTGCCGCCTCGATCGGCCTGCCGGCGCATGCGACCGGACTGATCGTCACGCTGACCCAGATCGGTTACGGTCTCGGCCTGCTGCTGATCGTGCCGCTCGGCGATCTTCTGGAAAACCGCCGGCTGATCCTCATCATGATGGGCGCCGTCACTGCGGCGCTGATCGCCGCCGGTCTTTCCAATTCCGTCGTGCCCTTCCTTGCCGCCTCGCTGGCGATCGGGCTTGCCTCGACCTCGGTGCAGATGATCGTACCGTTTGCGGCAAGCCTTGCGCCGGATGCTTCACGTGGCCGGGTGGTCGGCAATGTCATGAGCGGCCTGATGGTCGGTATCATGATGGCGCGGCCGGTGGCGAGCTTCATCGCCCGCTTTGCCTCCTGGCACCACGTGTTCTTCGTCTCGGCGGCGATCATGGTACTGCTCGCGCTGGTTCTGGCCGTCAAGCTGCCGAAGCGCGTGCCGCAGACCAGGCTTTCCTATCCGGCGCTGATCGCCTCGCTCAGCACGCTTTATGCGACCCAGCCGGTGCTGCGCCGCCGCGCCTTCTACCAGACCTGCCAGTTCGCCGCCTTCAGCCTGTTCTGGACGGTGACGCCGCTGGTTCTGGCCGGTCCGGCCTTCCAGCTGACCCAGGCAGGCATCGCGATCTTCGCGCTGGTCGGCGTGGCCGGCGCCATCGCCTCGCCGATCGCCGGCCGTCTGGCGGACCGCAATCTGAGCCGCCCGGCCACCATTACCGGCATCGTCGCCACCGCGATCGCCTTCCTGATCACCCATATCGCGCCGGAAGGTTCGACTGTTGCGCTTATCCTTCTGGGGCTCGGCGCCGTCATGCTGGATTTCGGCGTGACGATGACCATGGTCATCAGCCAGCGGGCGATCTACGGCCTCGGCGCGGATCTGCGCGCCCGGCTGAACGGGTTGTTCATGGCGACCTTCTTCATGGGCGGCGCGGTCGGTTCGGCCGTCGGTGCCTGGGCGTTTGCCGAAGGCGGCTGGCTGCTCGCCTCGATGATTGGCCTGACGCTTGCCGTCGTCAACTTCCTGTATTTCCTGACGGAAAAGCGCCCGCAGCTCGTTCCGGCGGAATGAAGCCACGAACCGGATCACGTTCGAGGACGACCTCGAACGTGATCAAGGTCGCCCTGTGGTGGCCGTGACACGCAGAGAAGAGCCGTCGTTTTCCCAAACAGGACGAGGCTCCCATGCGATTGAAATTTCCCCTCTTTGTTATCCCGCTCATCGGCCTGCTGACAGCCGGTACCGCCTTCGGCGCGGACGCGGTCGGCGTCCAGAAAATCAGCGTCGTTTCGCCGACCCGCGACCGGGCGCTGGCGGTGACGATCTGGTATCCGTCGAAAGGTGACGGCCGCAGCGCACCGGACGGTGAAAACCCGATCTTCGAAAACTCCACCGTTTCCCGAAACGCCACGATCGAACCCGGCCGTTTCCCGGTCGTGCTCCTCTCGCACGGTTCCGGCTCGCGCGCTGACGCCATGGGCTGGATCGCCACCGAACTGGCCAGAGTCGGCTTCATCGTCGCCGGCCCGAACCACCCCGGTACGACGAGCGGCGATTCCACGCCGGAAGCCACGCCAAAAATCTGGGAGCGGACGCAGGATCTCACGGAAGTCATCACCGCGCTGTCCGCCGATCGCCGCTGGAAGGGCTCCATCGATACCGCCCGTATCGGGGCGCTGGGCTTTTCGCTCGGCGGCAGCACGGTGATGGAGATTGCGGGCGGTCGAGTCGATCTCGAAGCCTACAAGCATTACTGCGAAACCGAGCCGCATATGATGGATTGCACCTGGTTCCGCGGCGGCCGTGGTTTTGCCGGCGGCGAGGAAGTGGCGGTGGAGCCGCTCGACCTTGCGACCGTCGACAAGCCGCGTTTCGAACAGTCGAACCGTGATCCGCGTATCACCGGCGCAGTGTTGGTCGATCTCGGTCTGGCATCGGCCTTCAAGCCGGACAGCGTCAAGGCCATCGATATCCCGCTCGCCTTCATCAACCTCGGCAGCGAGGGCCAGATCCCGGCCGCCGTCTATGCACCGCCGCTCGCAAAGCTCGCGCCGAATGCGACCTATCTGCGGGTCGACAAGGCCGACCATTTCAGCTTCCTGCCGGTGTGCAAACCGGGGGCCGTCGACTTCCTGAAAAAGGTGGGAGAACCAGACCCGATCTGCAACGAAGCCGGCCGGCCGCGCGGCAATATCCATCGGGAACTGAGCGGGCTGATCGTCAAAGCATTCGACAAGATGTTGAAGGCTGCCGATTGATCATCGGGCAGTTTACGAACACCGGAACGAGCCGTGCCGTCCTTGGCGCGGCTCGTTACATGCAAGAATGCCCCGCCCCTCAGGCTTTCTTCACAAGCAATCCAACCTGACGAAACCAACGTGTCATCGCGCCGATACTTCTTCGCCCTAGAGAGCCGGGTTCGCGTTTGCTACAGCGATTCCCTGACGCTTTTCAGATGAAGAATGAGCGGTTTTGAGAACGGATGATGGGCAAAATGAAAATCTTGATGGTCGATGTCGACGGCGTTCTCGTACATGGCAGGCCGGCAGACGGCCTTCCTTTCGGTACCTATCTCGAACGCGATCTCGGCCTGCCGGTCACGGTGCTGCAGCAGGAATTCTTCAAGCCTTTCTGGGTCGACATCGTCACGGGCCGGGAACCGATCGAACCGCGGCTGACCCCAGTGCTGGCGCAGATCGCCCCGCATATCGAGACCGAGGCACTACTCCGCTACTGGTTTGAAAACGACAGCCGGCTGGACGAGCGCCTGCTGGAAGATCTTGCCGAACTGCGCAAGAGCGGCGTGGCGCTTTATCTCGCCACCAATCAGGAACATCGCCGCGCGGCCTGGCTGATGAACGAACACGGCCTCGCCCGGCATTTCGACGATATCTTCTACTCGGCAAAACTCGGCCACAGGAAGCCGGGCCAAGACTTCTTCCGCCTCGCCTCAGAGGCGACCGGCGCGCGGCCCGAGGATATCGGCTTCATCGACGATGCGCCGGAGAATATCGAGGGCGCCCGGCAGTTCGGTTGGAACGCGGTACAGTGGACGGCGGGCATGAGGCTCGAAACAGCGATCGCATCCCTGTCGAACCCGGCGCCTCAGACAAATAGCGGGACCGTTCTGCGGCCGGTCCCGCTATCCGGTGTTTTTACTCGACGAGATTGATCTCTTCGGTCTCGCCGCCTTCGCAGGTGTAGCAGCAATCTTCGCAAGCCTGCTTGTTGTTCGGGCCGGTGCCCCAATAGGTCTGCTTGTCGCCGGAAACCCAGGCGCCGTAGCAGATCTTTTCTCCCTGCTGGCAGGAGAGGTGAATCTGCTTCGACTCGCCGTCGTCCAGATAATAGACCTCATTGCCGCCCGGCCAGATATGCTTGCGGTCCTGGCTGTAAAGCTCGACCTCGACCGCGTTGGGATGGTCGTTCTTCATGATAAACGACACGTCGGCGGCGAGCGCCGGCACGGCGGAGCCGCACAGAGCGATCGCGAGTGCAAGGCCTGCCGCGCGGCGGATGGCCGGCAGCGAATTCAATTTCAGCATTAAGTCCCCCTTTGGATGCGCCCGCTTCGGGCGCGCGCCTGCGCATGTGACACATTTCTCATAGGCAAGGCGAGTAAGGGAAAATGCGTAGTCGGTTTAAGCGGCAATTCAAGCGACAATGCCGATCCTTTTGTAGAACAGCGTGGTGTCGCAGAAACCGCCCTGCGGCCACAATGCGTAGTCCGGGATGACGCCGACGCGTTCCCAGCCAAGGCGGGGATAGATCTTTTCCGCATCGCTGCCGGTGGCCGTATCGAGCACGAGAAGCGTGCGGCCACGGCGGACGGCTTCAGCTTCCACCGCATCCATCAGCTTGCGCGACAGGCCAAGGCCGCGGGCCGAGCGGTGCACGAGGAGCTTCATCAGGTCGCCGCGATGCGGCTGGTTGGGTTTCGACGCCAGCCCTACCTGTACGGTACCGACGACCCGGCCCTCGACCTCGGCCACCGCGAGGATGATGCCGCCCTTTTCCACCGCATCGGCGATCTCGTTCCAGTAACCCACGCCATCCTTCGGTTCGTAGGGCAGCATGAAGCCCAGCGAAGCGCCGCCATTGATGCAGTCGGACAGGGTTTCGCAGAGATCGGGAATGGCGGCGCGGGCTTCCTGGGCAGCGAGAATACGGATGGTGGCGGACATATCTGTTCTTTCGTTTCGGCTCTTGGGGAGGATCAACGGCCGCGGTCGAGAACGACCGCGTAACGGGCGGGCTTGTCGGACGGATTGTGGAAGTCGAAGGCGTCGCCGATATCCATGTAAAGGCAATCGCCCGGATGGAGCGTGTGGACGGTATCGCCGATGATCATTTCCAGCACGCCCTCGAACAGCCAGACATGCTGGGTCATGACCCGGCTTTCCTCGCGCGGCGGGAAACTGACCCGCGCATGGGCCGGAAAATCCACCTCGACGATATCCACCCGGCTCGGCGTGCCGGGTGGCGAGACGGCGCGACGCAGATACCCCGTCTGCGGATCGCGCCAGAGCTTCTGGTCATCATAGCGGCTGAGCGGCGACGTCGCGGGCTCGTCGTCGGCGAAGAAAGCGGAAAGCGACAGGCCCAATGCCTCCGACAGGCGCGCCAGAAGGGCAGCCGTCGGGCTCGCCTCAGCCCGCTCGATACGCGAGATCATCGCCCGGCTGACGCCGGAGCGACCAGCAAGTTCATCCAGCGTGAGACCGGCGCGCGCCCGCAGCGTCTTCAGGCGCTCGCTGATGGCCGTTTCGATGGCTTGATCCGTCGTTTCCATGATCGGAGAGTTGCATTCTCTTATCGTAGAATCAAGCGCTCATATGATGGATGTGTGAAATTTGTGCGCGCATGGCGTTTCCGCGATAGCTCCCTTCATGGGCAATCAGCTATGCAGCGAGCTGCACCCCGATGTCCGGAGATATGAGATGGACGGCCAGACCCTGAACGGCCCGATTGCGGAAAAGGCTTCGCCCTTTTCGATCGCCAGCATTCTCGTGTCCATGACGCTCGCCGCCGTCGGCAGCGGTATCATGCTGGCCTATGTGCCGTTCATCCTGACAAAATCCGCGGCCCCTTGGGCGGCGGGCGCGGCGGTGACCGCCGTTGCCTTCGGCGGGTTGATCGGCTGTCTTGTCGGCGGGCCGCTGATCAAGCGGGTCGGGCATGCGCGGCTTTTCGCCTGCTCGATGGCGATAGTGGTGATCTCCGCCGTATTGATAGGCGCCGACCTGCCCACCTATGTCTGGATTTTTGCCCGCGGGCTTTATGGCGCGGCCGCCAATGTCAATTTCATCATCGCCCAGAGCTGGCTGAACCATGCCGCTTCCAACGAATGGCGCGGCCGGGCGATGTCGTTCTTCTACATGGCCTATGTGCTGGGCCTCGGCTGCGGTGCCTGGGTATTCGGACAGGTGCCGGCCGACGGCAATCTGGCGCCGCTCGCCGTGATCTTCTTCACCGCGCTCGCGATCCTGCCGATCGGCCTGACCCGCCTGCCGAACCCGCCGCCGCCGGCAAGCGTCAGCGTCAATATCAGGATGGCCTGGCGCATCTCGCCGGTCGGCCTGATCGGGGTTCTGGCGTCCGGCGGCCTTTCCATGCTGGTGCAGGGTTTCACGCCGATCTATGCGGCCTCCAACAAGGTGTCTCAGGCGGATGTGGCGCTGATGATGTTCGTCATGCAGACCGGCCTTTTGTTCATCCAGTATCCGCTCGGCGTGCTCTCCGACCGGATCGACCGGCGCTACGTGCTGGTGATCACCTGCGTGCTGATCGTCGCGGCGGGTTTTGCGGCGCTGTTCGTGTCCTTCCAGACGATGGCGATCCTGATGCTGGTCTTTCTGCTTTTCGCCGGCTCGGTGGAGACCGTCTATTCGATCGCCAATGCACATGCCAATGACCGCGCCGATCCCGGCGATTTCGTGCCGCTGTCCTCGACGCTGCTCGTCGCCTGGTCGGCGGCCGCGACCGTCGTGCCACTCGGCGTCACCCTGCTGACGCCGGCCTTCGGCCAGCATACGTTCATCTATGCCGTGATGATGGTGGCGGTCGCCTATGCGGCCTATGTGCTGTGGCGGCTCAAGGAGCGCCAGGCAGTGCCGGTGGACGAACGCGAGAATTTCGGCATCCGCAGCGCGCAGATGCCGAATGCGACCGTCTTGACGGAGCCAGGAACCGAAAAACCCGGCAAATAAGCCCTTTCATCCTCAACGAAAGGTTATCTTTCCCCTTTGCGACAGGGATTCGCACTGCTATATGCCCGACCTATGAGCACCAATTCCGCCCGCACTCCGCTTGACCATATCCGCAACTTCTCGATCGTGGCGCATATCGACCACGGCAAGTCGACGCTGGCCGACCGTCTGATCCAGACGACCGGCGGCCTTGCCGAACGCGACATGTCGGAACAGGTGCTGGACTCGATGGATATTGAGCGCGAGCGCGGCATCACCATCAAGGCCCAGACCGTTCGCCTGCACTACAAGGCGAACAATGGCGAGACCTATATCCTGAACCTCATCGACACGCCCGGCCACGTCGACTTCGCCTACGAAGTCTCGCGTTCGCTGTCGGCCTGCGAAGGTTCGCTGCTGGTCGTCGACGCCTCCCAGGGCGTCGAGGCGCAGACGCTCGCCAACGTCTATCAGGCTATCGACAACAACCACGAGATCGTCACCGTCCTCAACAAGATCGACCTGCCGGCCGCCGAGCCGGACCGCATCAAGGAACAGATCGAGGAAGTGATCGGCATCGATGCCTCCCAGGCGGTGCTGATCTCCGCCAAGACCGGCCTCGGCATTCCCGACGTTCTGGAAGCGATCGTCCACCAGTTGCCGGCGCCGAAGAGCGAAGCCGGCGAGAAGGGCGCGCTGAAGGCGCTGCTGGTCGACAGCTGGTACGACACCTATCTCGGCGTCATGGTTCTGGTGCGCATTCTCGATGGCGTGCTGACCAAGGGCCAGACCATCCGCATGATGGGCACCGACGCCAAATATCAGGTCGAGCGCGTCGGCGTGCTGACCCCGAAAATGCTGGCCGTCGATTCCCTCGGCCCTGGCGAGATCGGTTTCTTCACCGGTTCGATCAAGGAAGTGGCCGATACCCGCGTCGGCGACACCATTACCGAAGACAAGAAGCCGACGGCCAAGGCGCTGCCGGGCTTCAAGCCTGCCCAGCCCGTCGTGTTCTGCGGCCTCTTCCCGGTCGATGCGGCCGATTTCGAAGACCTGCGCGCCGCGATGGGCAAGCTGCGCCTCAACGACGCCTCCTTCTCCTTCGAGATGGAATCGTCCGCCGCTCTCGGCTTCGGCTTCCGCTGCGGCTTCCTCGGCTTGCTGCATCTCGAAATCATCCAGGAACGCCTGGAGCGCGAGTTCGATCTCGACCTGATCGCCACCGCACCTTCGGTCGTTTATCACCTGGCCATGACCGACGGCTCGACCCGCGAGCTGCACAACCCGGCCGACATGCCGGATGTCGTGAAGATTTCCTCGATCGAGGAACCGTGGATCAAGGCGACGATCCTGACCCCGGACGATTATCTCGGCGGCATCCTGAAGCTTTGCCAGGATCGTCGCGGCATCCAGACCGAACTCACCTATGTCGGCAAGCGCGCCATGCTCTCCTACGAGCTGCCGCTCAACGAAGTGGTGTTCGATTTCTACGACCGCTTGAAGTCGATCTCCAAGGGTTACGCCTCGTTCGACTACCATTTGCATGGCTATCGCGAAGGCAACCTCGTGAAGATGTCGATCATGGTCAACGGCGAACCGGTCGACGCGCTCTCCATGCTGGTGCACCGTTCGGCGGCGGAAAAGCGCGGCCGCGACATGTGCGAAAAGCTGAAGGACCTGATCCCGCGGCACATGTTCAAGATCCCGATCCAGGCCGCGATCGGCGGCAACGTCATCGCCCGCGAAACCATCTCCGCCATGCGCAAGGACGTGACCGCCAAGTGCTACGGCGGCGACGCCACCCGCAAGCGCAAACTTCTGGAAAAACAGAAGGAAGGCAAAAAGCGCATGCGCCAGTTCGGCAAGGTGGACATCCCGCAGGAAGCGTTTATCGCGGCGTTGAAGATGAAGGATGATTGAGGCTTGGGCCTTAAACTTCAAAAGCACTAAGCCCGCCAATTGGCGGGTTTTCTATATAAAGCTGTCCAGCAACTAAAACACGGCTTGCCGCTTGCCCGCTTCCGGCAGTTTTGACCCCTCACCGCAAATCCGCCCTTAAATCCCGCACTCCCCTCCCCAATCTCTGCCTCAGCAACGTCCGCAACGTCGCCCCATCCACATACCCCAATTCGGCCGCAATCGCATCCAGATCCAGCCCGCTGCCATGCAGCAGCGTCTGGGCATGCTCCACGCGCAAATCCTGGAAATAGGCGAGCGGGGATTTGCCGAGGACGTCGTTGCAGCGGCGCTGCAGGGTGCGGGAGCTGACGGCCAGTGCGTCGGCGGCGTGCTCGGTGGCGACAAGCTCGGATATGTCGCGGCTGCACTCGTCGCGGCGGCGCTGATCGTCTCGGAGATCACCGCCCGCAAGATAGCGGCGGTCGGCCGGATGTCACGCAGGCATCCGGCCCGGGCGATCCGGATCACGCGTTCTGCGGGATCCTCGCGATCACCTTGATCTCGAAATCGAAGCCGGCGAGCCAGTTGACGCCGACAGCGGTCCAGTTCGGATAGGGCTTTTCGGTAAAGACCGCGTCCTTGACGGCAAGGATCGTCTCGAACTGGTTTTGCGGATCGGTGTGGAAGGTGGTCACATCGACGATATCGTCCAGGCTGGCACCGGCGGCTTTGAGCACGGCGCGGAGGTTTTCGAAGGCGAGTTCGACCTGCCTTTTGAAATCCGGCTCCGGTGAACCGTCCTCGCGGCTGCCGACCTGGCCGGATACGAAGAGCAGATCGCCGGAGCGGACCGCTGCCGAATATTTGTGGAGATCGTAAAGCGCGTGGCGGCCTTCGGGAAAGATTGGATCGCGTTTGGTCATGGTTTCCTGTCCAAAAATATGCCCTTGAGCCGTGCGGCGCCTCGATGCGTCCCGCAGGCTCAAAGCCGTTTCGTAACCGGAGCGATAACTTACATACGTTCCGTACGTGAGCGCATATAATAGATACGCCTCGTATTTCAATTGGCATACGGCGCGTATATTTAGTTTTACCCGTATCAGCGCGGGGATAATTTACTGCCAGATAAAATGGAGCGGCTATTCATTCCCTTTGTTTTTCAACCGCTTGCCGGATATGCGATCAATTCCGCGCCGCACGTTTTCCCCGTTTTGCCCGGCCATGCCTACAATTCTCCCGTTCCGCATCGGATACGCTGCCAGGCGTGGCAGTCATGCGGAGCCGGCGCGGATGGTCGAGGGTGAGACGCAAAACCTCGTCATCCGGGTCCGTGGAAAATGGTCTCCCTCCGGCGACCGGGAATGACAAGGCAAGGCCGTCGGACCGGCTCCTCGTCATTCCCTCAGAGCGCGTCCGGGCGTGCCTGTGAGGCATTGGAGGGTGGCGGGCGGCGTCCTGCGGCGTTCGAGGGTCTTGATCGATCCGGGCCGCATGGCGCAGGTGGCGGAAGGTGCCCCCGGTCGATCGGTAACGATCGTCGGGAAAGGCGGTCATGGCCGGGCACTGGAGATTGTGGCGTGCATGATCCTCTTTGCAAAAAGAGAGGCGCCGCATAGCCCACAAAACCCGTCATCGCAGAGGGATCGAAGTCGCGGATAAAAACAGCCGAACGGGGCGCTGAGAGGTGTCACTTATTACTTTACTTACGAGGCAGCTTTCAGCGCCCCGTCCGATTTCAAAAACCGGGATCGCCAAGGGAGGAGTGTGTCCGTTTGAACAGACGCAATCCCCTCCCCGAAAGGCTTGGTATCAATGCCACTCGTTGAAACCGTTGAAACGCGTATCGATGTTCTTCATCCAGTGACCAAGGCCACCGAAAAGCACGGAGATGTCGTATTTCCATTCCAGCATCAGCAGGCTGAAGCTCATGCCCTCCGTGGCATGCCCCTGGGCCGCGAGCTGGGTACGGAGGAAATCCATCTTGGCGGTCGGAGAAGAGAGGATCGTCGAGCTCAGACCCCCATTGCCATCGATGCCACTGCCGATACCATTATCGACACTGGCATCGATCCGGCCGGCTTCAAGTTTCGAGTTGGAAAACACGCTGTCTTCGGTCATATCTCGGTCCTTCCTTGTGAAGAGGTTGACCTTGCGGAAAGGGCGGAGGCCGGTTCGATTGATCGGCTCGCCTTCCTGAAATATGTGTCGTGTTCCGATATAAATTCAAGAAAGGCACGGTTGTGCCGTCCACAAGAGATCGTGATCGGTGGAAGGAAAAGGGCGGGGCATGAGAACGGTTTCGGCAGGGGTTTCGATGGCGGCGGCAACGGTCGCGGCGCTGTTTTTCATGACGGCGCCGGCAATGGCCGCCTCTCCGGCGGCCGAAAGGCTCGATTGCGCCAATGTGGCCCGGCAGGCGACGCGGGAACAGGGTGGGCGCCTGCTCTCGGTCCGGGTCAACAACGGCCAATGCGTCATCAGCATTCTGGTGCAGCGCGAGAAAAGCCGGCCACGCAAACTGATCATCCGCGCCGACCCGAAAAAATAGGCCGTGAGACGGCGGTAGGGCGACGGGCGACGCGCCGCCTACCCGCTGTGGTTTTCCTTGAGCTCGGTCAGAAGCTCGATCAGCTCCGGCGCCATATGGCGCACTTCCCGCAAATGAATGGCCCCGAGCCGCATCAGCAATTCATCCGCCTGCCCGGTGAGTTCGATCGTCTGGCGGCGCTTGTCGCCGGGATCGGTACGTCGGGTCACGTAACCGGCGAGAACCAGGCGGTGGACGAGTTCCGACGTGCTGTGCGGCGCGATCAACAGCCGTTCCGCGAGAATGCCGATCGTCATCGGCGCGCCACCGCGATAGCCCTTGATGGCCAGCAGCGCCTGATGCTGCTGGCTGGGAAGCCCTTCCGCCTGCGCCGCCGAAGAGGAAAAATCCAGAAAGTGGCGCAAGGTATAGCGCAGGTTCGCCAGCGCCTCGTATTCGGCCTCGGTGGGGATTTCGGGCTGGGCCTCGCCCGGCACGTCACTCGTGTCCATCATATCCCTTGCATTGCAATCATCGGACGCGACTTTGCGTTACCGGCGACCGGCCCGCAAGGGCCTTCAATGACGGCGCCTGAGCTGCGGCGTCGGAAGGTCGGACGGCGTGATCCAGACGCGGCCGTCGAAGGCGACGTCGCCGCAATCGAGCTTGCGGCTGGCGATGGTTTCGATGAGGGAAAGTTTCGAGCCGACATCGCCGATCATGCGGTCATTGACGACGCAGACCGCTTGGCAGGTGCTGCCGTCGTGCGTGTCATCCCGCATGACGATCAATGTGTGATGGCTTGTTCGCAGGATTTTGTCTGGCAGTGTCACGAGCCTCATGCTCCTCTCCTTCCAATGCGCGATAATACCGGCCAATGCGCGATAATGCGTGGCGGGTAGCGGCTGAGGCTCGGAGAATATGGTTAACAAAAGGTTAATACGGATCGGCAGATGGGCGGCGCGCATGGTCGCCGCAGGCGCGATGCTTGGCATGACGATGGGAGCGGCTATGTCGGAAACACAGGA
The DNA here is from genome assembly GCF_019430945.1 of Neorhizobium populisoli. Lineage (GTDB taxonomy): Bacteria > Pseudomonadota > Alphaproteobacteria > Rhizobiales > Rhizobiaceae > Neorhizobium > Neorhizobium populisoli. The sequence continues at coordinate 275,628 of NZ_JAHYCB010000006.1, forward strand.
AAACCAGCTGTTCGAAGCGGCCGGGCGGGGCGACGCCGCGGCAATCGGAAGGCTCGTTTCGCAGGGCGTAAAAATCGATGCCCGCAACGATCTCGGCGAGACCGCCCTGCTCGTCGCCACCCATGCCAACCATGTGGATGCGGCGAAAAGGCTGATCGAGGCCGGCGCCGATGTGAACGCCAAGGACAAGATCAACGACAGTCCGTATCTTTATGCCGGTGCCCGCGGGCATCTCGACATCCTCAAGCTGACGCTGTCGCACGGCGCCGACCTCAAAAGCACCAACCGTTATGGCGGCACGGCGCTGATCCCGGCCTCGGAGCGCGGTCATGTGGATACCGTGAGGACGCTGATCGAGGCTGGCGTGAACATCGACCATGTCAACAGTCTCGGCTGGACGGCGCTTCTGGAGGCCGTGATCCTTTCCGACGGCGGACCGCGCCATCAGGCAATCGTCACGCTGCTGGTCGATGCGGGAGCAAATATCGGCCTTGCCGACAAGGACGGCGTGACGGCGCTGCAGCATGCGAAATCGCGAAGTTATCGGGAGATCGCGGAGATTTTGGAGAAGGGGAAGCGGTGATATGGCTCGCCTTCGGCCTCTCATTTTCTGCCGTCACCCTCGGCCTTGTGCCGAGGATCTAACCACGTCTGACGTGGACAGATGCTCGGGACAGGCCCGAGCATGACGGAGGAGAGCTCCATGTGGCTCTGCCTTAGAAAGGCTGTGAGCTCAGCCCTTCACCCAAGGCATCGGTTGCCTGGCCAGAAACGCCTCGATACCCGCCCTGCCCTCGTCGCTTTCCCAGCGATCGGCAAGCAGGCCGATACTGTAACCGACCGGATCGTCGGCGGCATCACGGGCAAGGGCCTGGACGAGGGTCTTGGCACTGGCGACGGCGCCCGGGGCACATTCGAGGAAGGCCGCCACTTCAGCCTCGACCGCCGCATCAAGCTCATCGGCGGGACACACGACCGAAACGAGACCGATATCGCGGCCCGCGGCCACGTCGAAACGGCGGGCATTGAGGAAGAAACGCCGCGCATGGCCTTCACCGATGCGGCGGACGACATAAGGCCCGATCGTTGCCGGGATGAGGCCGAGCCGGGTTTCCGTCAGAGCCAGCTGTACGCCCTCCACCGCAACGACGATATCGCAGACGGACATCAGGCCGATGCCGCCGCCAAAGGCATTGCCCTGCACCCGGCCGATCAGCGGTTTCGGCAGCTCGTCCAGCGCCTTCAGCATCAATGCCAGTTCGGTGGCGCCATCGATCTTGCCCTGGCGATCCTTGGCGGCCTGATCGCGCATCCAGCCGAGATCACCGCCGGCGCAGAAGGTCGGTCCGGCGGCCGCCAGCACCACGACGCGCACCGCTTCATCCGCCGCCAGCCGTTTTGCGGCATCGGCAAGCTCGGCGATCATCGCGGCATTCATGGCATTGTGCTTGTCCGGCCGGTTGAGCGTCAGGATGGCGACGCCGCGGGCATCGGTGTCCAGCGTCAGCGTTTCGTAACCGGCCATCAGCGCGCTCCCCTCAGACTACGGGCAAAGGCTTCCGCTTCGGCCAGCCGGCCGCGGTCTATCCCGGTTTCGAAGCCGAGGGCGATCAGATGATCCACTGTGCTGCCGGTCGCGACATTGCCTTCCGCTCCCGGCGCATAAGGACAGCCGCCGAGCCCACCGGCGGCGGCATCGAAGACGCGCAGGCCCTTTTCGAGCGAGACCGAGATGTTGTCGAGCGCGCGGCCGTTGGTGTCGTGGAAATGACCGGCCAGCCGTTCTGCCGGCAGCCGTTCCAGCACGGCGTCGAGCATCTGCGCCACCCGTTCGGGCGTGCCGGTGCCGATCGTATCGGCCAGCGCCACTTCGTAACAGCCGAGCGCGGCAAGTTCGACCGCCACGCGGGCGACATTTTCCGGTGGCGTTGGGCCGTCGAAGGGGCAATCCACGGCGCAGGAAACATAGGCCCTGACCGGGATGCCATCCGCCCTCGCCTTCTCCACCAGGGGCGCAAAGCGTTCGAGGCTTTCGGCGATCGAGCAATTGATGTTGCGCCGGCTGAACCCTTCCGAGGCGGAAGCGAAGACCGCCACCTCATCCGCCCGTGCCGCAACCGCGCCATCGTAGCCGCGCAGATTGGGGGTGAGCGCCGTGTAGAGCGTGCTCGGCCGCCGGGCGATGCCGGCCATCACCTCGGCGCCATCCGCCATTTGCGGCACCCAGTCTGCCCGCACGAAACTGGTCACTTCGATCTTTTCGAAACCGCAGGCGGAGAGAAGATCGACCAGCCGGATCTTGTCCTGCGTCGGGATGATGCGTTTCTCGTTCTGCAGGCCGTCGCGCGGCCCCATTTCGTGGATGCGGACGAAATCACGCATCGCCGCTCTCCGCAGACGGCTCCAGCACCAGCAGCACCGTGCCCTCGGCCACCTGTTCGCCCTCTGCGACCAACACGTCGGCGATCTTTCCGTCGCGCGGAGCGGCCAGCGTCAGCTCCATCTTCATCGCTTCCATCACCGCCAGCGTCTCGCCCTTGGTAACGATGGCGCCCGGCACGGCGCGAAGGAGTTTCACAAGGCCCGGCATCGGGGCGATAACTCGGTCACCGCCGCCGGCAGCCTCATCGTCGCCGGCCAGCGGATCGATCAAACCGAACTGCCAATTTTCCCCGCCCTGGAAGACGGTGATAGTCTCATCGTCAGAGACGGCATGAAGCCGGTGGCTCAGCCCATCGATTTCCAGACTGTAAGTATCGGCGGAGCGAGAAAGGCGCAGGTGACGGATCTTGTTTTCGATCGTGACGGCATATTGCCCATCTCCCTCTGCGCTGAAGGAGACAGGAATGTGCTCGCCGCGATGCTGCAATTCGACAAAATCGGCAGCGTCCGACCATAGGCGGAATCCGGATAGGCTTGCCCAGGGATCGGCCGAGGTTTCCAGGCGGAGTGCGCCGGCAAAGGCCAGCGCGGCGAGCGCAATCGCCTCCGGCGGCGCTGCATGCACCATGGTCAGTTCGGCGAGATGCCGGTCGATCAGGCCCGTATCGGGGCGCCCTTGCGCAAAATCCGCCTGCATCGTTAGCCGGCGAAGGAACGCGGCGTTGGTGGTGACGCCGGTAGTGCGGACTTCGCGAAGGGCATTGGAGAGGCGCGACAAGGCGGTGGCGCGATCCGGCCCATGCGTGATGATCTTGGCGATCATCGGGTCGTAGAAGGGCGAGATATGATCGCCAGAGCGCACGCCGCTATCGACCCGGGCAGACGTTTCGGGGAGATCGAGATGGGTGAGCGTGCCGGTGGCCGGCAGGAAACCGCGCTCGGCGTCTTCCGCATAAAGCCGCGCCTCGAAGGCCCAGCCATGGATGGAAAGCTCGTCCTGCCGCTTCGGCAGAGGTTCGCCGGATGCGACGCGCAGTTGCCATTCAACCAGATCGACGCCGGTGATGGCTTCCGTCACCGGATGCTCGACCTGCAGGCGGGTGTTCATCTCCATGAACCAGAAACGGTCCGCCTTCAGCCCTTCGGAAGCGTCCGCGATGAACTCGATCGTGCCGGCGCCGGAATAGGAGATCGCCTCGGCAGCCTTGACTGCCGCCTCGCCCATGGCGCGGCGCATCTCCTCCGGCATGCCGGGGGCGGGAGCCTCCTCGATGACCTTCTGGTGGCGGCGCTGGGCGGAACAATCGCGCTCGAAGAGATGCACGACGTTGCCGTGGTCGTCGCCGAACACCTGGATTTCGATATGGCGCGGATGGGTGATGTATTTTTCGATCAGGCAAGCAGCATCGCCGAATGCGGCCTGCGCCTCTCGCTGGGCCGACGCCAGCGCCTCCTTGAAACCCGCCGCGTCTTCAACCCGCCGCATGCCCTTGCCGCCACCGCCGGCACGCGCCTTGATCAGGATCGGAAAACCGATGCGCTCGGCTTCGGCCTGCAGGAAATCCGGGGCCTGGTTACTTCCGTGATAACCGGGCACGACAGGCACACCGGCCTTCTCCATCAGCGCCTTGGCGGCATCCTTGAGGCCCATGGCGCGGATGGCCTTGGGCGACGGGCCGATGAAACGGAGGCCGGCGGATGCGACCGCTTCGGCAAAATCCGGATTTTCGGAGAGGAAGCCGTAGCCGGGATGGATGCTGTCTGCGCCGGTCTTGCGGGCCGCCTCGATGATGATGTCGCCGCGCAGGTAGCTTTCGGCAGCCGGGGATGCGCCGATATGCACGGCCTCGCCGGCAAGCGAGACGTGCAGGGCATCGCGGTCGGCATCCGAGTAGACGGCGACGGTGGCGACGCCAAGCCGGTGGCAGGTGCGGATGACGCGGCAGGCGATCTCGCCGCGGTTGGCGATGAGGACTTTTTTCAGCATGGGAGCGTCCTCGAACGGTGCGGCAAGCTCCCAATCTTCCCCCTTGCGGGGAGTGAAGAGCGGTCAGGCATAGCCTGAGCAATCGATCCAGTGGATCGATTGCAGCGATGAACGCCCGGAGCGTAAGCGGAGGGCCGAGCGCCAGCGGCGGCAGAGGGGGGTGGTTCAGCAAACTCTACCGTCGGGTATGTGGCACCACCCCCATCTGTCAGCTCCGCTGACATCTTCCCCGCAGGGGGGAAGAAAAGGCTGCGGCATGGACTTTGCGCAACATCAGCGCACAAATCGTGGGAACGGAACAACAAGCCCATCACCGCCCCCTCACATACGAAACACGCCAAAGCGTGTCTCCTCGATCGGCGTATTCAGCGCAGCCGACAAGCTCAGCGCCAGAACCTGCCGCGTCTTCGCCGGATGAATGATCCCGTCATCCCAAAGCCGTGCCGAGGCATAAAGCGGATGGCTCTGTTCCTCGAACTGGTCCAGCACCGGCTGCTTGAACGCCGCCTCTTCTTCCGCGCTCCAGCTCTTGCCGCCGCGTTCGATCGCATCGCGGCGGACGGTTGCCAGCACGCCGGCGGCCTGCGGGCCGCCCATGACGGAGATGCGGCTGTTCGGCCAGGTCCAGAGGAAACGCGGCGAATAGGCCCGTCCTGCCATGCCGTAATTACCGGCGCCGAAGGAGCCGCCGACAAGGATGGTGACCTTGGGCACGGAGGTGGTGGCCACCGCGGTCACCAGCTTGGCGCCGTGCTTGGCAATACCTTCCGCCTCGTATTTGCGGCCGACCATGAAGCCGGTGATGTTCTGCAGGAAAACCAGCGGGATCTTTCGCTGCGAGCAGAGTTCGATGAAATGCGCGCCCTTTTGGGCACTTTCGGAGAAGAGCACGCCGTTGTTGGCGATTATGCCGACCGGAATGCCGAAGACACGTGCGAAACCGCAGACCAAGGTCGTGCCGAAACGGGCCTTGAACTCGTCGAAACGGGAACCGTCGACCACGCGGGCGATCACCTCGCGGATGTCGTAAGGCGTCGAGAGCGAGGCCGGGACGATGGCGGCGATCTCTTCCGGGTCGTAGAGCGGGTCTTCGGGTTTTGCGAGCAGCGCCGTCTCCGGCTTGCGGGCGTTAAGGCCTGCAACGGCGCGGCGGACCAGCGCCAGCGCATGGTCATCGTCGCGGGCAAGATGGTCGGCGACGCCGGACAAGCGGGTGTGGACATCGCCGCCGCCCAGGTCTTCGGCGGAAACCTCTTCGCCGGTGGCGGCCTTCACCAAAGGCGGGCCGGCGAGAAAGATCGTACCCTGATCCCTGACGATGATCGCCTCATCGGACATGGCCGGCACATAGGCGCCGCCTGCCGTGCAGGAGCCCATGACGGCGGCGATCTGGGCGATGCCTTGTGCCGACATCTGCGCCTGATTGAAGAAGATACGGCCGAAATGATCGCGATCCGGAAACACCTCGTCCTGGTTCGGCAGGTTGGCGCCGCCGGAATCGACCAGGTAAACACAGGGCAGACGGTTTTCGGCGGCGATCTCCTGGGCACGGAGATGCTTCTTCACCGTCATCGGATAATAGGTGCCGCCTTTCACGGTGGCATCATTGGCGACGATCATCACCTCGCGGCCCTCGACCCGGCCGATACCAGTGACGATGCCGGCGGAGGGACTTGCGCCGCCATAAAGCCCATGCGCGGCTGTGGCGCCGATTTCGAGGAAAGGCGAGCCATGGTCGAGAAGCCGTGCGATCCGTTCGCGTGGCAAGAGCTTGCCGCGCTTCACATGCCGCGCCCTCGCCTCCTCGCCGCCACCAGCTTCGGCGAGATCAATCGCCGCTCTGACTTCGGCGAGTTTCGCCTGCATGGCGGCACGGTTCGATTCGGCGGCTTCACTGCGGAGGTTCAACTGTGAGCGAAGCACGGCCATCAAGCCGTTTCCTTGAACAGTTCGCGGCCGATCAGCATGCGGCGGATTTCGGAGGTGCCGGCGCCGATCTCCATCAGCTTGGCGTCTCGCAGCAGGCGGCCAGTCGGGTTGTCGTTGATATAGCCATTGCCGCCGAGGATCTGGATTGCCTGCAGCGCCTGCTGGGTGGCCTGTTCGGAAGCGTAAAGGCAGCAGGCGGCGGCATCCTGCCGTGTCACCGCGCCGCGATCGCAAGCGGCGGCCACCGCATAAACGTAGGACCGGGCGGAGTTCATCGCCGTGTACATGTCGGCGACCTTGGCCTGGATCAGCTGGAACTCGCCGATCGCCTGGCCGAACTGTTTTCGTTCATGGACGTAAGGCATGACCACATCCAGGCAGGCATGCATGATGCCGATACCGATCGCCGAGAGCACGACGCGCTCATAGTCGAGGCCCGACATCAATACGCGGACACCGCCGCCTTCGGTGCCCATGACGTTTTCGGCGGGCACCTCGCAATCGGAAAACACCAGTTCGCAAGTGTTGGAGCCGCGCATGCCGAGCTTGTCGAGTTTCTGGGCGGTCGAGAAACCTTTAAAACCTTTTTCGATCAGGAAGGCGGTAATGCCTTTCGGGCCGGCTTCCGGATCGGTCTTGGCGTAGACGACCAGCACATCCGCATCCGGGCCGTTGGTGATCCACATCTTGTTGCCGTTCAGCACGTAACGATCACCGCGCTTTTCAGCCCGAAGCTTCATCGAAACGACGTCGGAACCGGCGCCGGGCTCGGACATGGCGAGCGCACCGACATGTTCGCCGGAGCACAATTTCGGCAGGTAACGGGCCTTCTGCTCGGCATTGCCATTGCGGTTGATCTGGTTGACGCAGAGATTGGAATGGGCGCCGTAGCTGAGCGAGATCGAGGCGGAAGCACGCGCCAGTTCCTCGACGGCGACGGCATGGGCGAGGTAACCGAGGCCCGAACCACCGAAATCCGGATCGGCGGTGATGCCGAGCAGGCCGAGATTTCCGAGTTCCGGCCAGAGATCGCGGGCGAATTCATTGCTGCGGTCGATCTCGTCGGCGCGCGGGGCGAGCTTGTCCTGGGCGAAACGGTGAACGGTCTCGCGCACCGCCTCGACCTCCTCGCCGAGTGCGAAATGCATGCTTGCGTGGAACACCTTGTCTCCTCCCGGTGTGCCAATGTCTTATCCAAGAAGTTGTGGGGCGGAAGGGGCGAGCCGTCAATGGCTGCTAAGCCGCCGAGAACACATCGCAATATCCGGTCCCGCCGGCAGCGATCCGCGAAACAAAGATTATGTTTATTTCGGCAGATGATGCGGATTGAGACCGGGCACCCATTGGGTGTTCGGCATCTGCGTGCCGGTATAGGTGAAGCCGCTTTCGGTCTTGCAGCGGTAGACGCGGGTCGGCATGGAATCGCCGAACAGGAAATCGTAGTTGCCGCGGCCACGATAGACGTATTCGATATCGCTTTCGCATTTATAGGCGTCCTTCTGGACGCGTTCTTCCTCCGGCACGACGCCCGGCAGGTTCTTGAAGGCCGGAGCCGGCTGCCGCGCCCAGTCGATGCTGTTGCGCTCCGCGGCAAACAGCTCGACGGGAACCAGCGCGGCGATGATCAGCGCAACAAGCATGACAGCCGGCAATATCCAGGCACCTTTCAGCATCACTTCACTCCTTATCCGCGAAACGAACGGATGGGTCGAAGATATGGACGACAGGCTGTCGATACTATGGCGTGTGGCCAACATTTGCGTGATTATCGGGCCTTATCCAATGCGGCGATAACCGGTCGGCTGTTCGTAAAGCCAGCCGATACGCTTGACCGCAGCCTCGAAATTCTCACGCGCGACGCTCATCGTATTGCCATTGGCATGGAGAAGCGTTTCCGCGTCTTCCATGATGCCCACATGGCCTTTCCAGAAAACGAGGTCACCGCGACGAAGTTCCTCGCGGGTGATCGGGAAACCGTAAGCGGCCTGCATATCGGAATCGCGCGGCGCGGATTTGCCTACCATCATCAGCGAAAGCTGCACCAGTGCCGAGCAGTCCAGACCGAAACCGGAGCGGCCGCCCCAGAGATAGGGCGCCTCGATGAATTTTTCGGCGACCGAGACGAAATCGTCGCCCAGGTTTTCCGCCATGGGCAGACAATGTTTAGCGATGACGGCGCCGCCGGTCGACAGCAGGAAATATCGGGTGCCGCGGGTTTCCGCCTCGCCGAGCACCGTCACGCGGCTGGCGAGCGAAAGGGCGCCGAGCGGCGGCTTGCGCAGTTCCGCTTCCGGATAAAGAAAGGTGCGCGGCACGGCGATGCGGTGGGTCGGTTCTTCGAGCGGCCCCAGCGCGGTTTCCGACAGGTAACCGACATAACCATCCTGATCCGCCTGCACCCAGGCAAAACCATCGGCGCGGTCAAAGACGCGTACCGTTTCGCCGAACAGAAGTTCGGTATCGATGCCGCGGGCGAGATCCGGCACAGGCCTGAGCTGCGCGACCGGCACATTGATGCGGGCCGGTTCGCCGCGCACGAAGCTTTCCGCTTCGACCGAGCCTTTCAGGGTCTCGTCGGCAAGGTCGGGGCGGAAGGCATGCAGGCGTCTGTCGAGTGTTTTGGTCATAGATCAGGGTCCAGAGCGGCGGCCTTCCCTGATGATCAGGTCGCCGAGTTTTTCAAGAAACAGCGCACCGGCCACAGTGCGCTTGATCACCACGTTGCGGCGGTCCCGCTCGTCACGTTCGCGGTCCACCAGTCCCATCTCGCCCATCGTGTCCAGCGCGCGGGTGATAACCGGCTTGGTGACGGCAAGGGTTGCAGCCAACCCCCGCACCGTATGCGGCGGCGGCACGAGATAAATATGCAGCAGGATCGACATCTGGCGCAATGTCAGATCGCGCCCGTCAAGCCGCACCTGCTCCATCGAAACCCGGTGCCAGAGGCCAAGCGCTTCCGTCGCCGTCAGTTCTACAGGCATCACCACCCTCGGCTTCAAATCCTGCAGATTTTAGGCCGAAGGTATTACCCGATCGTTTCGGAGGCGATTTTACTTCGCCGCTCGCTCGGCGGCCATCTCGCGGATGACCTTGTAGAGGGCGCGGATAGCAAAAGCCTCGCCGCCGACCGGGGCATGCGGCTTGTCGGCAGCCACCCAGGCGTAGATATCGAAATGCACCCAGCTCTTCGTCGCCGTCACGAAACGCTTAAGGAAGAGCGCTGCGGTGATCGCGCCCGCCATGCCGCCGGAGGGCGAGTTGGTGATGTCGGCGGCGCGCGAGCGGATGTCCTTGTCGTAACCCATCCAGAGCGGCAGGCGCCACATGGGATCGGTTTCGGACTTTCCTGCCTCCATCAACTTGCCGGACAGCGCCTCGTCATCGGTGAAATAGGGGGCGAGTTCGGTGCCAAGCGCGACGCGGGCAGCACCCGTGAGCGTCGACATGTCGATCATCAGTTCCGGCGGGTTCTCGTCGGCATAAGCCAGCGCATCGGCAAGCACCAGCCGGCCTTCGGCATCCGTGTTGTCGATCTGGACGGTAATGCCCTTGCGGCTTTTATAAATGTCGCCGGGGCGGAAGGCATTGCCGGAGATCGAGTTCTCGACCGCCGGAACGAGAACCTGGAGATCGACCTTCAGGCCGGCATCCATGATCATCAGCGCGAGACCCATGACATTGGCGGCACCGCCCATGTCCTTCTTCATCAGCGCCATGTTGGCGGCGCCCTTGATGTCGAGGCCGCCGGTATCGAAACAGACGCCCTTGCCGACCAGCGTGATGCGCGGATCGCCCTTTTTGCCCCAGCGCATTTCGAGAAGTCGCGGCGGCGAGACGCTGGCGCGGCCGACGGTGTGGACGAGCGGGAAGTTCTTTTCCAGGAGGTCCTCGCCGACGATCGAGGTGACGTCCGCGCCATAATGTTCGCCAAGCGCCCGGAAAGCGGCTTCAAGCTCGATCGGGCCCATTTCATTGGTCGGGATGTTGACGAGGTCGCGAGCCAGGAAGACGCCGGCGAGCTGGCGCTCGACGTCGGCGGCATCGGCGGTGTTGCCGATCGACAGGCGGACGTCCCTCGCCTTTTCGGACTTGTAGCGGTTGAAGCCGTAAGTGCCGAGGCCGTAGCCGAGCGCGACCTGCTCGGAGGTCAGCGCACTCGATTCGACCCGCCAGTCGCCGGTCGGCAGGAGTTTCGAGAGCTTGCCGGCAATGAAGGGCGCTTCCGTGGCATCGCCGCCGAGGCCGTAAAAGCCGCTGCCTATTTCGCCGGTTCCGGTCGGGACGAGCAGAAGCGCACCGGCTTCCGCCTTGAATCCCGCGGCCTTGGCCCAGGCAAGTGCCGCAGCATCGAAATTGCCGGCCTCCAGTTCTGCCGGCGTCACGGCGTAGACGGTCTTCGTCGCCGCACCATTCGCGCTGAAGGGATGAGGGCGTTCGATATGCTGATAGGGGGTCATTCGGGGAGCCTTCGCAAGCGTCTGGAATCGTTCGTCTTAACGATCTGTTAGGGTTAACAGTTTATTGCTGGAGTGGAAATGCGTTAATGCCTGCCGTATCGCGGAAACAAGCGAAAGCGGCGGCACCGGACCGAACGAGACCGCACCCATGACCGCTTTCGCAGCACGTAAGATGTTCAGCCAGACACGCCTTTCCCAATGTGCGGCGCTTGCGCTTCTGGCGCTTGCGGCAACCGGCTGCGCCGGCAAGCCAAATCGCGACGGCCTGACGACCGGCTCCGTTCCGGCGACACGGGTCTCGACGGGATCGCTGACCGGCATGAACGCAACGGAACTTGCAGGCACGGAACGCTCGATCGGTGACACCTACGCCCGCGATCCGAAGAACAAGGAAATCGGCCTGCAATATGCCAGCGTGCTCGGCATGACCGGCAAGACGACGCAGGCGCTGGCCGTGATGCAACAGGTGGCGATTGCCCACCCCGCAGACCGCGATGTGCTTTCGGCCTATGGCAAGGCGCAGGCGGCGGCCGGCCAGCTGGAACAGGCGCTGACGACGATCAACCGGGCCCAGACGCCGGACCATCCCGACTGGCGTCTCTATTCTGCCGAAGGCGCCGTGCTCGATCAGCTCGGCCGCTCCGACGAAGCCCGCCAGAAATACCGCATGGCGCTGAACACCCAGCCGAACGATCCGAGCGTGATGTCCAATCTCGGCATGTCCTACGTGCTTTCCGGCGACCTGAAGACGGCCGAAACCTATATGCGCAACGCCGCCGGCCAGCCTGGCGCCGACAGTCGCGTGCGCCAGAACCTGGCATTGGTGGTCGGATTGCAGGGCCGCTTCTCGGAAGCCGAGCAGATCGCCCGCAAGGAACTTTCGCAGCAACAGGCGGATGCCAACGTCACCTACCTGCGTTCCATGCTGACGCAACAGAACTCGTGGGCGAAGCTCGCCGACAAGGACGGCAAGCCGAAACCGGGCAATACCAACTGAGCCAACAGGTTTGAAAACAAAAAGACCGGCGCCAAGCCGGTCTTTTTGTTTTCTGCGCAGCTCTTCAGACGAGGCGTACGACCAGCGTGATGACGCCGACGATGAGCGTGAGGTTAATGCAGAAGCGTGCCAGCTGACCCATGTTCAATCTCCCGATGAATTCGAAACCGATGACCGGAAATTATGGCCCGGGCTCTGAATAGGGTCTGAAACGACGGTTCAGGTGGGGTTCACTCAATTACCGTGTCGGTCACGGGCCGGAGGCCATTCGCGTGCGGTATGCACCAGCGTCAAAATCCAGATCGTTTCTCGCTCGATCTCGTAAACCAGGCGGTAGCTGCGATGGGGGATCAATTCGCGCGTGCCGGCAATGCGGCCAGGTTTGCCAAGCTCCGGATGCGCTCCCAACCTGCCGGCCGAGGCGCTGAAGAGTTTGTCCATTCGCACGGCGGCATCGAGATTGTCCGCAGCAATATAATCCCAAATATCCAGACGATCCTGCTCGGCCTCGGGCGTCCAGATAACGATCACGGCTGCGTGGCCGCCTTACGCTTCGCGGCAAACTTTGCCTCGACATCCGCATTCGTCCTACCGCGACCCGAATTCATCGATGACCGAGCGGTCTCGACTTTCCGACGCAGATAATCGTCGTAGTCTTTCGCTGCCTGCCGTTGCGCTATGTATTCGCGCATCAGTTCGCGCATGACCTGCGATGCAGGCCGATCTTCAGCGGCTGCAGCCGCCATGAATTCGGCACGCAGATCAGCTTCGAGCTTCATTGTGAAAACGGCTTCCTTCGACATGGGCGCCCTCCCCGTCCGGTACTGAAATCGTATATACGTTATCAGTATATGGCTGGTTCAGCTAGACGCTCGCCGATCAGAACTTGTCCGCCACCTGAATGCCTGCCGGGCCGAGGATGACGGCGACGAGGACGGGCAGGAAGAACAGGATCATCGGGACCGTCAGCTTCGGCGGCAGCGCGGCGGCCTTCTTCTCCGCCTCGTTCATCCGCTCGTCTCGGCCTTCCTGGGCCAGCACGCGCAGTGCCGAAGCGATCGGCGTGCCGTAGCGCTCGGCCTGGATGAGCGCCTGGCAAACGGCCTTTACCCCGTCGAGCATGGTGCGGTTACCGAGGTTTTCGAGGGCGGTGCGGCGATCCTGGAGGAAGGACAGTTCAGCCGTCGTCAGCACCAATTCCTCGGCGAGCGGCGGCGACTGCTGGGCCATTTCTTCCGCGGCGCGACGCATGGCCGCTTCCATGGAAATACCCGACTCGACGCAGATCAGCATCAGATCGAGCGCATCGGGCCAGGCCCGCTTGATCGACGCCTGACGTTTGCCCATCAAGTTGCTGACATAGATGTTCGGCGCGTAAAAGCCGACATAGGCGACGACAATCGCAACCAGCATGCGGATCGGCAGAGGCTTGCTTGCCATGTTGCCGAGAACGAAGATCCATACGATCGCCAGCGCCAGGAAAACGAACGGCAGGAGGAAGCGCGCCACAAGAAACATGTTGAGCGCGTTTTGCGAGCGCAGACCGGCGGCGCGCAGCTTGGCCACCGTCTTGTCGTCGACCAGCGCCTCGCGCAGGTTGAACCGATCGACGATCTGGCGGACGGACTGGTTGTTCTGGGCGCGCAGCGACGTCTTGGACTGTTCGGCATTCATGCGGGCCCGTTCGCGGGCGCGGATCTGTTCGCGTTCCGTGGAAACCGCCTTCATGCGCTTGTCGAGGTTGCCGCGCTCCAGAAGGGGGCTCGCAAGGGTATAGAGCGTCGCGAAGACCGCTATGGCGACCAGGATCGCCAGAAGCGTTATCGGATCGGTCAGTGTTTTAGCCAGATCCATCTTGCCGTCCTCAGATATCGAAATTGATCATGTTGCGCATGACGAAGATGCCGATCGACATCCAGATGCCGGAAAACAGCAGGATGAGGTGGCCGCGCGGATCGGTGAACAGGATATTGATATAGCCCGGCGAGGTCAGGTAGACGAGCAGCGAGACGATGAACGGCAGCGCGCCGATGATGCAGGCGGAAGCCTTGGCTTCCATAGAGAGCGCCTGAACCTTGGCCTTCATCTTCTTGCGGTCGCGCAGAACCTTGGACAGGTTGCCGATCGCTTCGGAAAGGTTGCCGCCCGCCTGGCTCTGGATGGTAATGACGATCGCGAAGAAGTTCACCTCCGGCAAAGGCATGGTGAGCATCATGCGGGCGCAGGCTTCCGGAATGCTGAGGCCCACCTGCTGGGCTTCGATCACCCGGCGGAATTCCGATTTCACCGGCTCCTGGCCGTCGGAGGCGATCAGCCGGAGCGCATCGTTGAGCGGCAGGCCGGACTTGATCGAGCGGACCATGACGTCCAGTGCATTGGGAAATTCTTCGAGAAACTTCTTCTGGCGGCGTCCGACGAGGAAGCCGATCACCCACCGCGGCAGGCCGAGCGCGCTGACGAAAGCAGCACCGATGGAGGCAAGCAGCGGCAGGCCGGCAATCAGCGTGACCAGGAAAACGAAAACGCCGAACAGGACGCTGAAGATGTAAAATTTTGCAAGCGTGATCGACAGGCCGGTCTGGTTGAGCTTCGACTTGATGCTGCCGTCGCCCATCTTGCGGTTTTTTTCCTGCTGCTTCTTTTCAAGATCCTTCAGCGAATCCTGAACCGACTTGCGGCGCTTCGACAGTTCCTGCACCCGGTCGCGGGCAGCCTTCATCTTGGCGAGATCGGTCTCGGCGGATTTGACCCTCGACAGCCGGGTGTCGATCTTCTTTTCCGTTTCCATGCGGGAAAACAGCAGGCCATAACACAGGCCTGCAGCGGAGATGGCTACGAGCGCGACGATCGCGAAGACGAAAATATTCACAGCGAACCCCGCGCTCCTTGAGCCCCGTTAGTCTTTCCCGCGCTCCATGCCGTCGAGAGCGGCCGCAAGGCGCTTCTCTTCGTTGAAGTAGCGGGCACGATCCCAGAAATACGGCTTGGCGATACCGGTCGACAGGTGGCGGCCGATCAGGCGGCCGGAGGCGTCTTCGCCCTCGATCTCGTAACGCATAAGGTCCTGGGTGACGATAACGTCGCCTTCCATGCCGATCACCTCGGTGATCTGGGTGATGCGGCGCGAACCGTCACGCAGGCGAGCCGCCTGGACGACGACGTCGACCGAACCGACGATGATTTCGCGCACGGTCTTGGCCGGCAGCGTGTAACCGCCCATGGCGATCATCGATTCCATACGGCTCAGGCATTCGCGCGGCGTGTTGGCGTGGATGGTACCCATCGAGCCGTCGTGACCGGTGTTCATCGCCTGCAGAAGGTCGAAGACCTCCGGTCCGCGCACTTCGCCGACGATGATGCGTTCGGGACGCATACGCAGGCAGTTCTTGACGAGGTCGCGCATAGTGATCTCGCCCTCGCCTTCGATGTTCGGCGGGCGGGTTTCAAGGCGCACGACATGCGGCTGCTGCAACTGCAGCTCGGCCGTGTCCTCGCAGGTGATGATGCGCTCATGCGCGTCGATATAACGCGTCAGGCAGTTCAGAAGCGTGGTCTTGCCCGAGCCGGTACCGCCGGAGATGACGACGTTGCAGCGGACGCGGCCGATGATCTGCAGGAGCGTCGCGCCTTCCGGCGTGATCGCACCGAACTTGACGAGCTGGTCGAGGTTCAGCTTGTCCTTCTTGAACTTACGAATGGTGAGTGCCGGGCCGTCGATGGCGAGCGGCGGCGCGATGACGTTGACACGCGAGCCGTCCGGCAGACGGGCGTCGCAGATCGGCGACGATTCATCGACGCGGCGGCCGACCTGGCTGACGATGCGCTGGCAGATCGACAGGAGCTGGGCATTGTCGCGGAAGCGGATTTCCGACTCGATCGTCTTGCCGGCGACTTCGATGAAGGTCTGGCCCGAGCCGTTGACCATGATATCGGCGATGTCGTCGCGGGCGAGCAAAGGCTCGAGCGGACCGTAGCCAAGAACGTCGTTGCAGATATCCTCGAGCAGTTCCTCCTGCTCGGAAATCGACATCGCGAAATTCTTGATGGTGATGATATCGTTGACGATATCGCGGATTTCTTCGCGCGCGCTCTCGGCATCGAGCTTGGCGAGCTGCGACAGGTCGATCGTGTCGATCAGCGCGGAGAAGACTTGGCTCTTGGTGTCGTAATAAAGCTCGGTGCGCGCCGGACGCTTGCGGGCGGGTGCCTGCGGGGAGAGCGGCGGCGGAGTAACTTGCTGGCGCGAGCCGCTCGTATCACGGGCCGGCTCGGACAGCACTTCGGGAGCAGCCGGCCGCGGCGCGACCGCTGCCGGAGCCGATGCAGCCGACGGCGGCGGAGCAACCATGCTGCCGCTCTTTCCAGGACCTTCGTTTCCGCGTTTTCCAAACATGATGACTTCCTGCGGTTACGCCTTCTTGCGGGAAAGCATGCCGAGCACTTTGCCGAGCCCGCCCTTTTTCGCCTTCCTCACCGCTACGCGGCCAGTGACGATATGGGCGATCTGCGAGAAGGTTTCGGCGACCGGCGATTTCGCATCGATTTCCGAGATCATGCGGCCGCTATTGGCGGCATTGCCGAACAGCTGCACGTCGAAAGGAAGGATGGCGATAGGCTCGATTTCCAGCGGCTCGATGAAGTCCGCCGGGGCGATTTCCGGACGCTTCGGCATGCCGACCTGATTGAGGATGAGATGCGGTGCACGATCGTTCGGTCGCAGCTTCTTCAGCGCGTCGAGCATGTTCTTCGTGTTGCGCAGATTGGCGAGATCCGGCACCGCGCAGATGACGACTTCGTCCACCTCGGAAAGCACCGAACGGGTCCACTCGTTCCAGGCATGCGGTACGTCGAGGACGGCGACCGGCGCGCTGCGCTGCAGGAGTTCGATGATCGGCATGAAGGCGCCGCGGTCGAAATCGTAGGCACGGTCGAGCAGCGACGGGGCGGCCAGCAGCGACAGGTGCTCGGAGCACTTGGTCAGCAGTCGATCGAGGAAGACTTCATCGAGACGTTCGGGCGCGAACACGGCTTCGGCGATGCCCTGGGCGGGGTCCTGGTCGAAATCGATATTCGCCGTGCCGAAAGGCAGGTCGAGGTCGGCAAGGATCGTCTCGGTCGAAAACAGGCTGGAAATGCCGAAGGCGCAATTATGCGCGATCGTTGAGGCGCCGACACCGCCCTTGGCACCGATGAAGGCGACCGACTTGCCGAGCGGCTCGGCCTCCGGATCGACGAAGATCGTGGAAATCGATGCGAGCATGTCCGGCATCTGCACCGGGCCGACGAGATATTCGGAAATGCCGTTGCGGATCAGTTCGCGGTAGAGCGAGATGTCGTTATAGCGGCCGATGATGATGACGCGGGTCGAAGGATCGCAGACTTCTGCCAGCGGCGTCAGTTCCTCGAGCAGGTTCTTCGGCTCGGCTTCGGTTTCCAGAATGATCAGGTTCGGCGTCGGCGAGGACGAGAACATGTTGGCGGCAGCGCTGGTGCTGCCGACCGTCACGCGCAGATTGACCTTGGACATGCGCCGGTCGCGCGCCATGCGGTCCATCATCCGCTGCATGGCTTCGCTTTCGCAGAAGGCATGGATGGAAATGCGCGGCAGCGGACGCAGCGCGTCGAAATCGTCCGGACGCTCGACTTCCTCGGCAAACCGGTCTTCGGTGCCGGAAGTGCGGATTTCGTAATTGATCGCGCTCATCTGTTTCTCCGGTCCAAAGGGCTCAGTTCGTCTCGGCGCTGTTTTCGCCGCGATAGGTACTGATGACGTTGGCGCGCTGGGTGGCATCGATCGGCGTCATGCCGCGCGGCGCGACGAGGTCGGTCGGGTTGGCGATCTGGGCTGCAAGATTGTTCTGGCTGGCGCAGCCGAAATTGTACCAGTTCTTGTTGCCCAGCGTATCGTTGGACAGATCCTCCGGCCACTCGCCGCAGGCGCCGGTCATGGCCTTGGTGCTCACGAAGCTCAGGCGGATCGGCGCAGCGTCGCCGTTCGGCGAGGCACCGTAGGTGGTCATCAGGATACGGTGCGGCTTGATGCCTTCGGAAACCAGTGCACGGCGGATATCGCCTGCCATGTGTTGGGCCGCGCCGGCATTGTAGGACCCGTAGGGAACCTGGACCTGAATGACGCCGGCAGGCGTTGCCATGAACCGCTGCGCGAAACCCTTCACATTGTCCTTCATCGCCGGTGTCAGACGGACGTCACCGGATGACACCGGGATATCCATGGCGGACTGTCCCTCAGCCAGCATGATCGGATGGCGGGTGCGATAGTCGTCCGGGATCGAGCCCGTCGTCAGCTGGCTATTGCCGCAGGATGCAAGCAGCATGGCTGAAAAGGTCAGGGCAACCGCGCCGGCGATCCTGCCGCGATACCCTGCAATGTTCCTCGCTGGGCGATCAGTCATGACGTTCCGTCCTTCGGCAAAAATGTTTCGAATTTGCATGGCCATGACCGATCACTTGTAGATGAAGCCAACCGCGCCATGATACTGGCCACCCGAAACGGGCTCCTTGCGGCCGTAGATCTTGTTCATGCGGTTGAGGAAGAAGGTTGCGGCGTCGTTGTCCGGATTGAAATTGTCATCCGGCCGGGCAATCTCGTTACGGGCCACCGGGCGAACGAGGTAAGGCGTCGCGATAATGACGAGCTCCGTCTCGTTGCGGATGAAGTCCTTCGAACGAAAAAGCGTGCCGAAGATCGGAACCTTGGAAATGCCCGGAAGCCCCGACATCGCCTGGCGGACGTTATCCTGAACGAGGCCGGCGATGACGATCGAGCCGCCGGAAGGCAGTTCGACCGTGGTCGAAGCTTCGCGTTTGCGGATCGACATATAGGTGCTGCCTTGAATATCCATCGCCTTGGTATTGCCGGTGACGGCCGAGCCCTCGTAGGTTGGCTCGGAGACATTGGTCTCGATGTTCAGGCTGATACGGCCGGGGGACAGGACGATGGGCTTGAAATTGAGTTCGATACCGTAGTCGACCGAGCTGGTCGTCCGGGTAACGGTTCGCTGGCCGGTATCCTTGTCAATCGCAACTTCCTGCTCTCCGGGCAGACGGTACTGGCCGCCAACGTAGAACTTTGCCTGCTGACCGGAAATCGCCGTCAGGCTGGGTTCGGCGAGGGTGCGCATGACACCCGCCTGTTCCATGGCGTTCATGTATGTGGCAAGGCTGGTATTGCCGACCATGCCGCCCAGCGCCGCACCGCCGAAGGTGGCGATGGCGTTGCCGAGATTGGCCGGGTTGGAGAAGGAGACAGAGCCGCGCGGGCCTGAAACGGCGCCGTTAAAGCCGAGCTGCTTGAGCACCTGCCGGCTGACTTCCGCCACGGTAACCTTCAGCGTCACCTGGTCTTCGCCTTCGATCGTCAGGAGGTTGACGATCGACGATTTCTGGCGCGACTCGGCAAAGATGTCCGCGTCGCCGTTATTGCCCTGGGCCGTGATATTGCGGGTGGTCGCCTCACCGCCTTTGAGGAAGGCGTTGGCAAGCTTCTCGGCCTGGGAACTGTCCTGTGGCGTACGGACCGTGCCCGACAGCACGATGTTGTCGGAGATGATCTCGACCTTGATGTTGGATTCCGGCAGGAAGCGGCGAAGGTTGTCCTGAAGACCGGAAATATCGCGCTCGATCTCGACATCGAGGCTGACGATCTCCTCGCCGTTCGGGCCAAAGATGAAGATGTTCGTCTGGCCGACCGTCTTGCCGAACAGATAGATGCGGCGCGACGTGCGGGTGACGGCATCGGCCATGCTCGGATCGGCGACCAGGATGTCGTGTGCGTCGGACGGAAGATCGACGACCAGCGCCTTGTTGAGGCCAAGCTGCAGCCGTTTGCTGACGCCCGGACCACCCTGGGTGATGCGCACGACGCTTGCGTCGGTTGCCGCCTGGGCTTCCGGAAGCGTGAAGGCGATCGGCGCGATGTTGAACTGGACGCCGGAAAAGGAAAGGCAGAAAGCCATGCCCGCCGCTGCCGAGCTACGAATCTTTTGCTTCAGATTTCTCAACTGACCGCTCCGTTCACTTCGCCTGCGCCGTCGTCGCCGTGCTTTTCACGATCGAGCCGGATTTGATGACCTGGATATCCGCCTTGCCGTCGCCGCCATGCAGGAGATAGTCGGCAGCGACAGTGTCCGCCTCCTGGCTGTCCGCGACGGAGCGCAACGCCAGCGTCAGGCGATCGGCCATCTGCTGGGCGACCGCGATGACCTTTGCTTGATCGGGCGTCAGCTCCAGCGTCGCCGTCGTGCCGACGACGGCCTTCTTGCCGTCTTCGCTTTCCTGGATCTGCTGGTCGATGGCGAGGACGCGGATGTTGTTCAGGATGTTCTCGGTGATGTAGCCACCGCCGCCATCCTTGTTCTGGCGCACCATGATGATGTCGACGCGGTCGTTCGGCAGCACGAAACCGCCGGCGCCCGTCGCGACGGAGATTTCCGTCGCCACCGCCCGTTTGCCGGACGGCAGGAGCGACGACATGATGCGGCTCGACGAATCGGCAATCTTCTCGGCGCGCAGCGGCTCGCCCTTGAACAGCGGCATGCGCACGACGACGCCCTGAAGCTCGGTCATGGCATTCGGGCGCGCCTGGTCGGTGATGAAGCCCTCGACGATCCCGTCTTTTGGCCAGGACATCCATTCCATGGCTTTTTCGTTCAGCCGGCTGCCGACAGGCAGGCTTTCGGCGGAGACGAGAACCTTGACCGTCGGTTCCTTCTGGATGACGGTTTCAACGATATCTGGAGCCTTCGCGCCGGAAATCTTCATGGCCAGCAGGCCGGCAAGACCCGCCGCGACGACGGCAACCGCTAGAATGATGATACGGGTCGGCTTCATGGCCATTCCTTGAGGGAACACTAATTTCCCCGGAGGATGGGCCGCAATGGTGTAATTATGGTTAATAACCGGCTTACAATTGTGGTTAATGCAGCCTTTATATTTCCCGATGCGTCAATTGAACGACGCGATGGCCAGCGAATAGATCGGCGATTGCTGAAAAGTCAGGAAACCGGCAATGGCGATGGCGATGCCATAGGGAATCTTCTTGGCGGTAACCAGCGAAGCCGGCAGCGGGATTCCCATCGCCATGACCGAGTTTGAACTTGCTCGAAGCAGCAGGAACATCAGGGTGACGCCCCCGCCGACGTAACCGACCGTTACCAGGTAGGCGAGCAGCGAGTGATTGAACCCGTACCAAACGACGGTAGCGGTGAGGAGCTTGGCATCGCCACCACCCATGACGTTCATGGCGAAGAGAGCGAAGCACGCTGCGAATACAAGGCAACCCGCAACGAGACTCATACCAATATCCGCCCAGGACAGACCAATGAAAGGGGCGGTCGCAACAAAAATCGCCAATAGAGCGATTGATATCCGGTTGGGTATTGTCATGGTGAAGAGGTCGCTGATCGCGGCCAAGGCCAGACCAAGCGGCAATGCCGTCAGGATGATTGCGGAAATGATCATCATGTGGTCGGTCGATCCTCGTTCATGCCACCTGAAAGTCGCAACACGAAAAGCCGCTTCGGTGAAGCGGCTTCTCGTAACAAGGCGCGCAGGTTTTACTTACCTGCGTTGTCCAGCTTGCCTGCCAGAGCCTTGAACTGGTTGTCGAGCGAGCCGCCGAGGCTGGTCGCGCCGGCAATAAGGGCAACAGAGATGAGCGCGGCAATCAGGCCATACTCGATGGCGGTTGCGCCGGACTCATCTTTCATGAAACGAGCGAAAATCTTGGACATGGGACTCTCCTACACCACAATTGTTGTTCAGCACTTCCCGACAACTGTTTGCCGTTGTTCGGATGCGGTTAATCTACAAACGGACGATTGCTATCGGCTTAAGGAATGTCGTTACCAATCGGTTAACGTCCGTTTGTCCACGGCGTGGTAAACGAAGCCGGAAGGAAATCAGGTCAATTTGAGCGACCTGACAACGTTATATACTAATCTTCTAAAATATAATAAGTATCAACATATTAATCGCCAATTTCTGGCGCTGGCGGCAACATTGCGGGCCGTTTTTCAGGCCCTTCAAACAAGGTTAAGGCACCCTCAAGCACCCAAGACGGGACGGCTTAACCGTTCATTCACCATTCGCCTCCATTCTCTGCAAACAAACATCGCACCCAAAGGCCCATTCCAATGGCATTCCGCAGCGTACTGGTTCGTTCCATTGCCCTTTGCGCAGGCGTGTTGGCTGGAGCCAGCTCGTCGGTGGCCGAGGACGGAAGCCTGCTGCGCGTATTCATGAATCACGCGCGCGTATTGAAGCTCGACCGTCCGGTGAGCAAGGTTATCGTCGGCAATTCGAATGTGGCCGACGCGACCGTTGCGGATTCCACGACCATCGTGCTGACCGGCCGCGCCTTCGGAACCACGAACCTCGTCCTTCTCGACGCAGAGGGAAATGCCATCGCTGATGAACGCATTCTGGTCTCCATCGACGAAGGCAATACGGTACGTGTCTTCAGGCAGGTACAACGCACGATCCTGTCCTGCACGCCGAACTGCGAAGAACATGCCAATTTCCAGAACAACAGTGCAGCCTCGCCCTGATCAGGGACAGGTGGTTAAATTCCCTGAGACCGGTGCAACGGAATCTCAATAATCCGTCCGTACCATCCGAACGCTCCAGCTGGGCTGTCGGACGGAATTCATGCGCCAGGATCATGACGATACGAAAAACGAAGCACCGCGCCCCGTGAAAAAACGGTGGATCGGACGCCGGTTTGCATGCTCGCGCGATGGCAGTGCGGCAATCGAGTTCGCATTGCTCGCCATTCCCTATTTCATGATCGTTTTCGCTATCCTGGAAACCTTCATCGCCTATACGGGCGAACAGCTCGTCGCCAACGCGGTCGATACGATGTCGCGCAAGGTCAGGACAGGCAGTATTACAGCCACGACGACCAATAAGGCGGCATTCCGGCGGGCGTTCTGCGGCGAGATCTCGATCCTGATCAAATGCAGCGAGCAGGAGATCGCGACGCCGGACAAGCTTTGGCTTGACGTGCGCAATTTTTCGACTTTCGCGCTCATCCCGGGCAAC
Source organism: Neorhizobium populisoli (assembly GCF_019430945.1). Lineage (GTDB taxonomy): Bacteria > Pseudomonadota > Alphaproteobacteria > Rhizobiales > Rhizobiaceae > Neorhizobium > Neorhizobium populisoli. The sequence continues at coordinate 298,441 of NZ_JAHYCB010000006.1, forward strand.
GTGCCGCTCAGCGCCAACGGCGATCTCAATACAGCTACGATCAACAACTACGCGCCGGGCGCCCAGAAGACGATCAACATGGTGCGCGCCTATTATCGGTGGGATATCCTGACCGATCTGCTTCGCCCCTACATCACCAACGTGCGCCCGAGCGGCGGTCGCCCCAACTATTTCCTCATCGTGGAAACAGCCGCCTTCCGGAACGAGGACTATCCGTGATGGAAGACCTGAATCCCATGCGCCCGGCCCGGGCCAAAGGCCTTCTGATCCGCCTGAAGCGGTTCGTCACCGACAGGCGCGGTGTCGGCGCCGTCGAATTCGCGCTGATCGCTCCTTTGCTGCTCAGCCTCTATATCACCTCGTTCGAGATCACGATCGGCCTCAGCGTCGCCAAACGGGTGACGCGCAGCGCCAGCACCATCGCCGATCTGGTGACGCGCGAAACGACGGTCGACAAGACAGTCCTCGCGACCATGAAGGATGTGACGAACAGCCTTTTTGCGCCCTACACAACCAACAATCTGAAGATCAAGATCACCGGTGTCCAGCTTGACGGGTCAGGCAAGCCGACCGTCGCCTGGTCCTGGGATCAGTCCGGTGGAAAGCCCTATGCGGTGGGTGCTGCGGTCAACGTGCCGAGCGAGATGCGGACCGCTAATTCCTTCCTGATCCATTCGGAAGTCTCGGTCGACCACCAGTTGCTGATGTTCATGTCCGGCGCGGTGCCGAACAGCGTGAGCAACATCACCATTGGTCGGGAATATTTCTACCGCCAGCGCATGGGCAACGGCGTTGCATGCAGCAATTGCTGAACCGCACCTTTTGCCAATTCCGCCTCACAGCTATATGAATCCCGATTCAGACCGGCCGGCATCCGCCGACCGCCTATATGGATGAAATCCGGGTGACAGATGGCACGTGCCTTTCTTTTCGTTCTCGACAGTTTCGGTGTAGGCGGTGCCCGCGACGCGGGTGACTACGGCGATCTCGGCTCCAATACGCTTGGCCACATTGCCGAGTTCTGCGCCGCCGGCGCCGGCGACCGTGCCGACCTGCGGGAAGGACCGCTCAATCTGCCCAACATGTCGTCCCTTGGCCTTCTCGAAATCGCCAGGCTCGCAAGCGGCGATTATCCACCCGGCATGCCGATGCCCGAACGCATCTTCGGCCTGCACGGGGCAGCCGACGAGGTTTCGCGCGGCAAGGACACGCCGTCCGGCCATTGGGAGATTGCCGGCACACCGGTCAATTTCGACTGGGGCTATTTCCCGACAGAGGGCGACGCCTTTACCCCCGAACTCATCGAGGCGATCTGCCGCGAAGGCGACGTACCCGGCATTCTCGGCAATTGTCATGCTTCCGGCACCGAGATCATTGCGAGGCTCGGCGAGGAGCATATCCGCACCGGCCGGCCGATCTGCTACACGTCGGCAGACTCCGTTTTCCAGATCGCCGCGCATGAGGGCCATTTCGGTCTCGACCGCCTGCTGAAGCTTTGCGAAGTCGTGCGCGTGTTGCTTGATCCGCTGAATATCGGCCGGGTGATTGCCCGTCCCTTTGTCGGCGAGAGCGCGGAAACCTTCGAGCGCACCGGCAATCGTCGCGACTATTCCGTCCTGCCGCCGGAGCCGACGCTTCTCGACCGGCTGATCCGCGGCGGACGCTCCGTGCATGCGGTCGGCAAGATCGGCGATATCTTTGCGCATCAGGGCGTTTCGCGCATCATCAAGGCGAGCGGCAATGCGGCGCTGATGGATGCGACGCTCGCCGCCATGGACGAGGCGTCCGTCGGCGATCTCGTTTTCACCAATTTCGTCGATTTCGACATGCTTTACGGCCATCGCCGCGACGTGCCGGGTTATGCGGCGGCGCTTGAACGTTTCGACCTGATGCTGCCGGACATCCATCGCAAGCTGCAGCCGGGCGATCTGGTGGTGCTGACCGCCGATCACGGCTGCGACCCGACCTGGCGCGGCACCGACCACACCCGCGAACGCGTGCCGATCATGGCCTTCGGGCCGGGCATCCGCTCCCGCTCGATCGGCATTCGCTCGACCTATGCGGATATCGCCGAGACCATTGCCGAACATCTTTCGATACCGGGCGGCCAGCACGGACAGAGTTTTCTATGACACAACACCTTCTCAAAGCCGAAATCCATTGCCACCTCGAAGGCGCTGCCCCGCCGGCGCTTGCCGAGGCGCAGGCCCGCAAATACGGCGTCGAAACCAGCCATATCCTGCGCGACGGCGCCTATGTCTGGTCGGACTTTGCCGAGTTCATCGTCTGCTACGATGCGGTCGCCTCGCTGTTCAGGACGGCGGATGACTACGCGCTGCTGACCAAGACCTATCTGACGGAACTCGCTGCGGCGAACACGATCTACAGCGAAATCATCGCGTCGCCGGACCATGGCGAGCGGATCGGGCTCGGAGCGGATGCCTATTTCGCCGGGATTTCCGACGGCATTCATGCCGCACGCGAAAAGACCGGTATCGAGGCCCGCATCATCATCACCGGCGAGCGGCATTTCGGACCTGAGCGCGTTGTGCAGGCGGCCGAATATGCCGCGAAGGCGAAGAACCCGTTGGTAACTGGCTTCAACATGGCCGGCGAGGAACGGATGGGCCTTGTGGCCGATTATGCGCGTGCTTTCGATATCGCCCGCGACGCCGGTTTCGGCCTCACCATCCATGCCGGCGAAATCTGCGGCGCCTTCAGCGTTTCCGATGCGCTCGATCTCATAAAGCCGGCGCGGATCGGCCATGGCGTGCGGTCGATCGAGGACGCTGCCCTCGTCGAACGGCTGGCCGAGCTCGGCACAGTTCTGGAGGTTTGCCCGGGTTCGAATATCGCGCTCAAGGTCTTTCCGGATTTCGACAGCCATCCGCTGAAGCGCCTGAAAGAGGCCGGCGTGCGCGTTTGCCTCAATTCCGACGATCCGCCGTTCTTCCATACGTCGCTGGCCCGCGAATACGAGATTGCCGCCAACGAGATGCAGCTTTCGGATGCCGAGATCAACGCGATGACGCGGACTGCGCTGGAAGCGGCCTTCGTCGACGAGGCGACACGGGCGAAGCTTCTCGCGCGGTTCGACGCGCAGGCCTGAAGACTGGCCTGAAGACGGCGAGACTGGGGATGAAGCACGGCTGGCCGCTTGCCGAACCGCGCTTTTTGCTCAAATAAGAAAAGATCACAACGAGGGGAAGCTCATGGACGGCGTCACAGTCATCGATCACCCGCTGGTGCAGCACAAGCTGACGATCATGCGCAAGAAGGAAACCTCGACGGCGGGCTTCCGGCGGTTGCTGCGCGAAATCTCCATGCTGCTCTGCTATGAAGTGACCCGCGACCTCGACCTGACGCTGGAAACGATCGAGACACCGATCACGCAGATGCAGGCGCCGATCGTCGAAGGCAAGAAGCTGGTTTTCGTATCGATCCTGCGCGCCGGCAACGGCCTGCTGGAAGGCATGCTCGAACTAGTGCCGTCGGCGCGTGTCTCGCATATCGGCCTCTATCGCGACCATGAAACGCTGCAGCCGGTCGAATATTACTTCAAGGCGCCGGACGATCTCGACGAACGCCTGATGATCGTCGTCGACCCGATGCTCGCCACCGGCAATTCCGCCATCGCCGCCATCCAGAAGCTGAAGGAGCGCGGCGCCCACAATATCCGCTTCCTCTGCCTGCTGGCCGCGCCGGAAGGCATCAGGAACTTCCAGGCAGCGCATCCGGACGTGAAGATCTACACGGCCTCGATCGACAGCCATCTCAACGAGAAGGGCTATATCGTGCCCGGCCTCGGCGATGCCGGCGACCGTATGTACGGCACCAAGTAATTCTTTAGAATTTCCTTACCAAGCTTTGGAAATCAACGGCCCGTGGATCATTCCGCGGGCCGTTTTCTTATGCTTTTCGCGCTAAGGAGAATCTTCGCCACTGCCGAAGAGGAAGCCCATGCTCCTGCGCACCGTGATCTTTGCTGCCTTTGTCGCGGCCGCCGCCACGCAAATTCCGGCTGTTGTCGCGCTTGTCGGTAACCAGCCGGAGCCGGTACCCGCCGCAAAACCAACCGAAAAAGCCACTGTCCAGCCCGCCTCCGTCACGCCCGGCAGCACGATGCTGGAAGCCGATGGCCGCGGTCACTTCAACGGCACGTTCAAGATGAACGGCAGGTCGGTCGACGGCATGGTCGATACCGGCGCCTCGTCGGTGGCGATCAACGAGAGCACCGCGCGCAGGCTCGGCTTCGGCGTCAACAGCCTCGATTTTCGCTATTCCGTGAACACCGCCAATGGCAATACTGAAGCGGCACGCATCGTGCTGGATCGGGTCGAGATCGGTAATGTACGGGTGCGCGACGTCGAAGCCCTTGTGCTGCGCGACAAGGCACTTTCCGGCACGCTGGTGGGGATGAGCTTTTTGAAGAAGCTGAAGTCGTTTCAGGTAGAAGCGGGTAGTTTGAAGCTGGTTCAGTAGGGGTCGGCGGCTCCGCGAGTTCCCCTCTTCCCCCTTGCGGGGAAGATTGGAGGGTGCCGTACCGCTTTCGCCCTACGCATTTCCCGCGCGGACGGGGCAAGCCAGTCCAGCTATCCACCATCAGCCGATCCGGCTGATCACGACCGGTCGAGCAGCCGGTGCCTGCTCCGATATCTCATAGAAACGAGCCACACCCGCCGCGATGCGAGCCGCATCGTCTTCGCTCTTTGCATGCACCGTTGCGATCGGCTCTCCCTCTTCCACCCGCGTACCGAGCGGCAAGAGATCGCTGATGCCGACACTATGGTCGATCGGATCGGAGGGACGTGTGCGGCCACCGCCGAGTTCGACCACCGCAAGACCGAGTTCACGGGTCTGACAGGAGGCGAGATAACCGCTATGCGGCGCATGCACCCGCAGCCGGACCGGCGCCTTCTGCAGATAGCTGTCCGGCCGCTCGCAGAAATCTGCCGGGCCGCCCAGCGCATGCACCATGCGGGCGAAATGCTCCATCGCCTCGCTGGATGACAAAGCAAGCCGGGCGCTCTCCTCGGCGTCAGCAAGATCGAGTGCCACACCAGCCTGAACCAGCATTTCGGCAGCCTGCGCGATCACTGCGGTTTCGAGCCGCGTTCCGGTCTTCAGCCCCGCCAGGAAATCCAGGCAATTGACGATTTCCACCGCATTGCCCGCAGCATCGGCCAGCGGTTCGTTCATGTCGGTCAGCAGTGCGGCGGTCTTTACCCCTGCCCCGTTCGCCACCTCGACCAGCGAGCGCGCCAGTTCCTCTGCCTTTTCCCGGCTGTCCATGAAGGCGCCGTTTCCGACCTTGACGTCCAGCACGAGGCTGCCGAGACCGGCGGCGAGTTTCTTCGACAGGATCGATGCGGTGATCAACGGGACCGACTCCACCGTCGCCGTCACATCACGAATTGCATAGAGACGGCGGTCGGCGGGGGCGAGGTCGCTCGTCTGCCCGATAATGGCACAACCAACCTCGTCAACCACTTTTCGGAACAATGTCTCATCCGGGGACACGTTGTAACCGGGGATCGACTGCAGCTTGTCCAGCGTGCCGCCGGTATGGCCAAGGCCACGGCCGGAAATCATAGGAACCGCCAGTCCGCAGGCCGCAACGATCGGCGCCAGCATCAGCGAGACATTGTCGCCGACGCCGCCGGTCGAGTGTTTGTCGGCGATCGGCCGTGCCGCGCCGTCCCATTTCAGCACTGTCCCGGAATCACGCATTGCCAGCGCCAAAGCCACCGTCTCATTTCGGGACATGCCCCGAAAGAAGACAGCCATGGCGAAGGCCGCCGCCTGGCCCTCGGTGATTTCTTCCTTGGCCAATGCTGCAATGAACGCCGATATCTCTTCTGCGCCAAGTATTTCACCGTCGCGTTTGCGACGGATGATCTCTTGAGGGATCATGAGGAGCCTGTCAGTAGCCGCCGGAGGCGCGCAGCGTCGCATTGCCGCTCAGCACGCCGAGAATGTCATCGAGCAGGCTGGAGGCGCCGAAGCGGAAGGTGGAGGGCATGATCCAGTTCGGCTGCATGATGGTCTGCGCCAGGCGAAGATAGAGATCGGCATCCGCCACGGTGGAAATGCCGCCGGCCGGTTTGAAGCCGACGCGCTTCTTCGAGTTCTGGATCGCCTGCAGCATGATGTCGGCCGCTTCCAGCGTGGCGTTGACGGCGACCTTGCCGGTGGAGGTCTTGATGAAATCGGCGCCGGAGGCGATCGCCAGTTCCGAAGCGCGGCGGATGATGCCCGCATCCTTCAGTTCGCCGGTCTCCAGAATGACCTTGAGGCAGGAATTCGGGCAGGCAGCGCGCACGGCTTCGACCATCTCGGTGACGGAAGCATCATCGCCGGCCAGGAGCTTGCGATAGGGGATGACCAGATCGATCTCGTCGGCGCCGTCTTCGACCGCCTTCTTGGTCTCGTCGATCACGGTCGCAACCGGCAGATCGCCGGACGGGAAATTGACGACGGTGGCGATCCGAACCGCATGGTCCGGACCAAGGATCGAACGGGCATAAGCGACGAAACGCGGCCAGATGCAGATGGCGGCCGCATTGCCATAAGGTGTCTGCGCCTTGGCGCACAGTTTTTCGATCGCGGCATTGTCGCAGTCGTCGCGCAGGTTCGTGAGGTCGAGTAGCGATAGCGCGAGAGCTGCCGCTTCGCGTGGGCTCAGGAGTTCCATGGGCTTGTGCCTCCCCGGCTTTGGATCGGGCCGTATATTTATCGTTCAAACGATTAGAAGCAACCCGGCCCGGTCGGCCGGATCGCCTCACGCAGCGTATCTGCCTGAAATCTCTCGTGTAATCAGGCCAACATTTCTTTGAGAATCGCCGCCAGACGCTGGCCGCCGATCGGCGCCATGTCCTTGGTCTCGTCATGGCTGAGCTCGGCACCGGTCATGCCGGCACCGAAATTGGTGATGACGGATGCCGCAGCCACCTTCAGCCCGTAATAACGCGCCAGGATGACTTCCGGCACCGTGGACATGCCGACGGCATCGGCACCGAGGATGCGCGCCATGCGGATTTCCGCTGGCGTCTCAAAACTTGGGCCGGAGAACCACATATAGACGCCGGAGAACAGCGGAATACCGGCGCGGATTGCGGCATTGCGCATGTCGAGCGCCATTTCCGCATCATAGGCGCTGGTCATGCCGACGAAACGGCGGTCGCCGCGCTCGCCGATCAGCGGGTTCATGCCGGAATAGTTGATATGGTCGGCGATCTGCATCACCGAGCCGGGCGGCATGTCTTCCCGAAGCGACCCTGCCGAATTGGTGAGGATCAGGTTCTGGACACCAAGACCGCGCATGACCTCGATCGGAAAGCGCATCGCGCTGGCATCGCCATGTTCGTAATAATGCGCCCGGCCGGAAAGCATGATGACCGGTTCTTCGCCGAGATAACCGGCAACCAGTTCGCCCGCATGGCCAGTAACGCCGCTGACCGGAAAGCCATCCAGCTCCGCATAGGAAACGCGGATCTGCCTGCTCACCTGATCGACCAGCGAACCGAGGCCGGAGCCGAGCACGATCGCATGGCGCGGCACCAGACCATCCAGTCGGTCGACGAGCAGGTCGATCACCTCTTTCATCCGATGACATCCGTCTCGAAGGCGTAGGGCAGAAGTTCGCCCATGGTAACGGTCTTCTGCACGCCGGCATCGTCGCAGAGATAGATGCGGGTGTCTTTTGAGGCGAATTCCGAAATCTTCTGACGGCAACCGCCGCAGGGCGTGCAGAGCGGCAGCTTTTCGGCGACGACGGCCAGTTCGAGGATTTTCTTGCCGCCGCCCATAATCATGGCGCCGATCGCCGTCGGTTCGGCGCACCACCCTTGAGGAAAGGAGAGGTTCTCGATATTGGCGCCGAGATAGACCTTGCCGTCATCGGCGCGGATCGCAGCCCCCACCGGGAACTTGGAATAGGGGGCGTAACACTTACCCATCGCCTCGCGGGCGGCTTCGAAAAGATCGTGGGACATATCGATCAACGTTCCTTGGTATAGGGCACGCCGCCGGCCTTGGGCGGGTGGGCGATGCCGATAAAGCCCGCAAGCAGCACGCAGGTGAGGATATAGGGCAGCGCCTGGAAGATCTGCACCGGCACTTCGCCGATCAGCGGCAATTCCTTGCCCTGCATGAAGTTGGCGAAGGCATCGAGGAAACCGAACAGAAGGCAGGCGAACATGACCGGCACCGGTTTCCACTTGGCGAAGATCAGCGCGGCAAGCGCGATATAACCCTTGCCGGCCGACATGTTGTTGATGAAGGCCGCCGACTGAGCAATCGCCAGATAGGTTCCGGCGAAACCGGCGAGGAAGCCGGTGACGATCAGCGCGCGGTAACGCAGCCAGGTAACCGAGATGCCGGCCGTATCCACCGCGCCCGGATTTTCACCGACGGCGCGAAGCCTGAGGCCAAAACGGGTGCGGTAGAGAACCCACCAGGAAATCGGCACCATCAGGAAGGCGATATAGGTGAGGATATTGTTGCCGGAGATGACGTTGGCATAAAGCGGGCCGATGATCGGCACGTCGCGCATCATGTCTGCGCCCGGCAGGGTGATGCCGGAGAAACGCCCGGATGCCGGTACCTGTCCGGTGCGGCCGCCCTGGTTAAACCAGGCCTGGCCGAGCACGATCGTCAGGCCTGCCGCCACGAAATTCAGCGCCACACCCGAGACGATCTGGTTGCCGCGATTGGTGATCGAGGCAAAGCCATGCACCATGGAGAACAGGATCGCAGTCAGGATGCCGGCACCGAGGCCCGCCCAGGCATTGCCGGTGTAATAGGCGACGCAGGCGGAGGCGAAGGCCGAAGCCAGCATCTTGCCTTCGAGACCGATGTCGAAAATGCCGGCGCGCTCGGAGAACAGACCGGCGAGCGCGGTGAACAGCAGCGGGATCGACAGGCGGATCGCCGAGCCGAGAATGCTGATGAAAATATCGAAATAATCCATGAGCCTATTTCCCGGTAATCTGCTGATAGGCACGAACGATGGCCGGCCGCAGCATGTATTCGAGCGCACCCGCGAACAGGATGACCATGCCCTGGATGACGACGATCATGTCACGCGTGATGGCCGGCATATCGAAGGAAAGCTCGGCGCCGCCCTGATAGAGAATGCCGAACAGCAATGCGGACAGCACGATGCCGGCGGGGTGGTTGCGGCCCATCAGCGACACCGCGATACCGACGAAACCGGCGCCGCCGACGAATTCGATCTGCAGGCGGGCAGAGGCGCCCATGACCGGGTTGAGCGCCATCATGCCGGCCAGGCCGCCGGAGATCAGCATGGTGATCATGACGATCTTCTTGTAGCTCATGCCGGCATAACCGGCGGCCGTCGGGCTGTGGCCGAGCGTACGCATCTCGTAACCCAGCTTGGTGCGCCAGATCAGCAGCCAGACGAGGTAACACATGACCAGCGCGATCAGGAACGAGAAGTTCAGCGGTGCGGCGCCCAGCTTGCCGCCGAACATGGAGATCAGCCAGTCCAGCTTCGGCATCTGGCCGCCTTCGAGGAAGGTGCGGCTTTCCGGCGCCATCGCTTTCGGCACGATCAGCACGCGCACCAGAAGATAGTTCATCAGCGAAGACACGATGAAATTGAACATGATCGTGGTGATGACGATGTGGCTGCCGCGATAGGCCTGCAGCCAGGCGGGAATGGCCGCGCAGGCTGCGCCGAACAGAGCAGCGCCGATCACCGCGAATGGCATCGTCACGTACCACGGCACATAATGATCGAGCGACAGCGCCACAAGCGCTGCCCCGAGCCCGCCGAGATAGGCCTGGCCTTCCGAACCGATATTGAACAGGCCGGCATGGATGGCGACCGCCACAGACAGGCCGGTGAAGATGAAGCTTGTCGTGTAAAACAGCGTAAAGCCAATGCCTTCACCGCGACCGAGCGCGCCGATGACCAGGTATTTCAGCGCCTCGAACGGGTTTTCGCCGATCAGCCAGACGACAAGGCCGGAAAAGAAAAAGGCAAGGATCAGGTTGATAAGCGGGATGACGCCGTAATTGATCCAGGCCGGAAGCGGAACGGATGCGGTGCTCATAGAGACCCCCTCACCGTTTTGACGGCATATGCCGTTGCAGCGGCCGCTTGGCGCATTGCTGGCTCCAGAATGTCAGATGTCTTATATGTCATGCGGCAATCCCGGCCATCATCAGGCCCAGCGTCTGCTCGCCGGCCTCGCCCGATTTCTCGCCGACGACCTTGCCGGCGAACATCACGAGGATACGGTCGGAAAGTGAGCGGATCTCGTCGAGCTCGACCGAGACCAGAAGCACGGCCTTGCCGGCATCGCGCATCTCGATGATGCGCTTGTGGATGAATTCGATCGCGCCGATATCCACGCCGCGGGTCGGCTGGCCGATGATCAGCACGGTCGGATCGCGCTCGATCTCACGTGCCACGACGATCTTCTGCTGGTTGCCGCCGGAAAAATTGGCGGTCTTCAGCCGTGGGTTCGGCGGACGGATATCGTATTTGGCGATCTGTTCTTCGGCGCTTTTGCGGATCCCATCGAGGTTCAGCATCGCCCCGCGGCCGTAACGCGCATCGCGGTGATAACCGAGGATCGAGTTTTCATATTCCTCGAATTTCAGCACCAGACCCATGTGATGACGGTCTTCGGGGATATGCGCCAGACCGAGCTCACGAAGGGCGGCCGGATCGGCTCCGGCAATCGGCTTGCCGTCGATGAGGATTTCGCCCGATGTCGGCTTGCGAATGCCGGCGATCGCTTCGAGAAGCTCCGACTGGCCGTTACCGGCAACGCCTGCAATACCGACGATCTCGCCGGCGCGCACATCGAAGGAAACGTCGTCGACCATGGTAACGCCGCGGCTGTCCTTGACCGTCAGGTTCTTGACCGACAGAAGCACCTTGCCCGGATTGGCCTCGCCCTTTTCGACGCGCAGCAGAACACGGCGGCCGACCATCAGCTCGGCAAGTTCTTCGACCGTCGTTTCGGAGGTCTTGCGGGTCGCCACCATTTCGCCGCGGCGCATGACCGACACCGTATCGGTGATCGCCATGATCTCGCGCAGCTTGTGGGTGATGAGAATGATCGTCTTGCCCTGGTCGCGCAGCACGCGAAGCACCTTGAACAGGTGGTCGGCTTCCGCCGGCGTCAGCACGCCCGTCGGCTCATCCAGGATCAGGATTTCGGCGCCGCGATACAGCGCCTTCAGAATTTCGACACGCTGCTGGTTGCCGACCGGCAGCTCTTCGATCACCGCATCGGGATCCACCTCGAGGCCGTAATCGTCTTCCAGCCGCTTCAGCTCCTTGCGGGCGCTGGCGACGCCTTTGCGCAGCAGCTGGCCGCCTTCGGCGCCAAGCATGACGTTTTCGAGCACGGTAAAGTTCTCGACCAGCATGAAATGCTGGTGAACCATGCCGATGCCGGATGAAATCGCCGTCTGGCTGTCGCGGATCGAAACCGGCTTGCCGGAAATGCGGATCTCGCCGTGATCGGCCTGATAGAAGCCGTAGAGGATCGACATCAGCGTCGACTTGCCGGCACCGTTCTCGCCGATAATGCCGTGGATCGAGCCCTTGGCGACGGTCAGGTTGATATTCTTGTTCGCGTGCACCGTGCCGAATGTCTTGTCGATGCCGACAAGCTCGATCGCGGGCTCATTTTGCGTGTCGAGGCTCAATTGTCCGCCCTTCCCGATATGCAAAAAGGGCGCATGGCGATCATTATGCCGCCATGCGCCCTTCGGATCAGTGCCTTACTTAGCCGGGCAGGCGTTGTCCGACATGTAGTCGTGTACCTTAACGGTACCGGCAATGATGTCAGCCTTGGCCTTGTCGACAGCGGTCTGCATGGCAGGCGTGATCAGCGACTTGTTATTGTCGTCGATCGCTGCGGCAACGCCGTCTTCCTTGACGCCAAGCATCTGGGTGCCGGCGGTGAACTTGTCGTTCTTCAGGTCGTTATAGGCATTGTAGACGGCGAGGTCGACGCGCTTGACCATCGAGGTCAGAACCGAACCCGGATGCAGGTGGTTCTGGTTGGAATCGACGCCGATCGACAGCTTCTTGTTGTCGGCGGCGGTTTGCAACACACCGAGCCCGGTGGCCCCGGCAGCCGCGTAGACGACGTCCGCGCCCTGGTCGATCTGGTTCTTGGTCAGCTCACCGCCGCGAACCGGATCGTTCCAGGCAGCCCCGGTCGTGCCGGTCATGTTCTGGAAGATTTGCGCGTCAGCCTTGGCAGCCTTGACGCCCTGGGCATAACCGCAGCCGAACTTGCGGATCAGCGGAATGTCCATGCCGCCGATAAAGCCGACCTTGCCGGTCTTCGACGCCATTCCGGCCATCAGGCCGACGAGGTAGGAGCCTTCTTCTTCTTTGTAGAGAACCGAGCGGACGTTCTTCAGGTCGACGACGGAATCGACGATGACGAACTTGGTGTCCGGATATTCCTTGGCGACCTTTTCCATGGCCGAGGTCCAGGCGAAGGACACGGCGACGACCGGGTTGAAGCCGCGGCTTGCGAAGTTACGGATCGCCTGCTCGCCCTGGGTGTCGTTGGTCGGCTCGAAATCACGGTAGTCGGTGCCGGTTTCCTTCTTGAAACGCTCGGCGCCGGCATAGGCAGCCTCGTTGAAGGATTTGTCGAACTTGCCGCCGGTGCCATAGACCAGCGCCGGCTTGACATCCGCGGCCATCGCAGTTGCCGACATTGCAGCCATGGCAATGACGCTCAAAAGGGTTTTTTTCATTGTGCAGCCCTGTTTTTCAGCTGTTTGATCCTCCCGCAAGCCCGTCCGAGGGGCATATCTGCGGCCACCGCCCCCATCCCGGTTATTTGGGTTCAAGGTCTGGCTCCGATCACTCTTGCACGTGTCCGCCGAAATTTCACGAGATTTTTTTCAACTGGTCAAAAACCGGCTGCCTGCCGAAAACTTCTGCAAAATTGCGGGAAACATGCCTAAAACGGCAGCGAAATCGACTAGGCGTGCAGCCCTCGGAGCTTGCGTGGGGTCTGATAGCCAGCCATCCAGAAGATCAGCGATATCGCCAGGAAAACCGCACAGGCGGGCTGGGCCAAGGCCGGGGCGATGAACGGCCGCCAGATATCCGGCCCCAGATAGGTATCAGCCCAGATCTCAGCCAGCGTCAGGCTTTCCGGGTCGAGATTAAGCCAGGCATTGCCGAGACTGGTCAAAGTTACGGCCGAGGCGGAAACCGACTGGATGGCATCCAAAGTACCGGCGACGATCGCCGCCAGCAGTGCCAGCGCGCTCAGCATGTGGAAGACGAAACCGACGATTCGCATAAATGACTACCATTTCCCACAATCCATCGCCCTAGAAATGCTGAAGGCGGCGCTTTTCATCAAAAATAGCCGCGGGATAAGCTTGTTACAACGCGGTCCGCAAGCTTTTATGGCGCATTGTCAAAAAACGTTCAGATTCGGGTTGATCCCAGGGAATTCATCGGTATATATCGCGGCCGTTCCAAGTTCTTGCTTCGCCATGCGGCGCAAGACATCTGAAGGACAGGTGGCCGAGTGGTTTAAGGCGCACGCCTGGAACGCGTGTGTACGTGAAAGCGTACCGTGGGTTCGAATCCCACCTTGTCCGCCATTTCCTCTATAGATAGACTATCCATAGACTTGAACTTGGTTTTCTGTGCGAAAGCGCTGTCGCGATCAGATCAGGTACTTTGGCCGATGAGCAGCAAACTCAATTGGGCGATGCATCCGGCAACAACCTGTTCATCAAATTGGCCAAGGCCCCGATCAGCAGCGCTAGTTGCGGAGTGGAAGCATAGACGACAGGGTCCGAGCCAATTTTCGCACTGGCAGCGCCGTTTTCCCAAGAAGCTCCGCCAGTCTCCCGTGGCGCGATCTGCCTGGCAAAGATGTAAGCCTGTTGCACACTGCCCGTGTAATTGGGCACTTCGCCATCATCCTTCGGCTTCGAAACCAGCCTTGCTATGCGCTCTTCCTCATTATCTTTCGCGCCATCTTTAAGTCGTGCAGACGTTCGCTTCCACACCAAAATCTTCGCGATCTTTTTATCCAGATCGCGGTCTTGGCCTTCCAGCTTCTTAAGTTTCTCTATTATATCTTCTATTGCATTCATTCTTCTTCCATCCAGATCATGCGTTTCACATCGACAATATAAGTAAAGCAAAAAAGACGGCGACAAGAATCGTCTATTTGGTAACCATCGCCATTGCAACAAACACTACCATAACTTTTGTCATACCTCATTTGCGGGTACAGCAGCTTTCAAAGCGTTCAACTCCGACCGCAATTCTTTCAAATCTGACCACAGCTTCTGAACCACTGATACCAAATGGACGGTATAGCGTTCGTATTGCACACCATCCGGGATCGGTTCCTCGAAACTAACAAATTCTGATTCAACACGAGTTTGATAATAACCCATTTTCGAAGCCAGGAGCGGGTCATCCTTCTCGCTAAAGGGAACCCAGCGTCCCTCATCGATTTCGATACGAAGCGTTTTCGCCTCATCCTCGTCGTCATACCTTGCCGGCCAGCTCCAAATCGGCTCGTCCTGACCGTTGAGAACGATATCGATGAAGCGGTGGCGGATGATTTTGCCCGTCCTCCAATGAACCATTCTTGGATCGATCTCAGCAATTTCGTTGGCGATAAACCCCCAAAACGAGTGTTTGGAATTATCTCCATCGGCATTGGAGCGATACCACGCGGGTCTGCTACCTAGAACAATTTTCTTCGACAAGCTGAAATCGGCGGGCTCTATGTCGATCTTGTATTGCTCACCCGATGTGGAGAGCCGGACACGACCTGTAGCCGCATCATAATTCAAGTTTGCAGCATTCGCGGTCGTCCGAATAATAGGCAGCCTGACGTCGGCGCCATCAAAGGTGATGAAGTCTACAGCGTCGCGTTTCAGTGCAACTGTGCCCAAGCCCCAGTTCATCGCATAGGCCGTTCCCCATTCGATGGCGTTGAGCGCAAGATAACCCCATGTATCTACAGCGCCTTCCGTAACGCGCTGCAGACCGATTCTGCCATCTTTGCGCCAGGATCGAAGTGTGAGTCCATTGGCGCCAAATTCCCCATCAGAAAGGAAATCCATGGTATTATTGATATTGGGACCCTTGAATTCGATGCGCTTGCCTTGTTCACCTCGGGGAACCCAATTGCGAGGACGAACATCACCATTATGATCCGGGGCATTCGCAGAAATATTACAAAAGAACTCACCGTCGAACCTCAGCATATCGCCGCGATTTAACGTTGTCTTCTCGCTGGTTCGAATCCGGCCGCGTTTCCTGTCGTTGGGAACTGCCGCCGCACCAGTCTTTCCATCCTGATAATTGTACCATGCGATCGATGTTTCGGCGAACTCACGGCCATCGACAACATCGAGGTTCGACCAGTAGCCGATGTCAAACACCCATATACAAGCGCAATCGAAGCGGCAGCTTTCGAACGACAGGCCTTGGGCGCCTCCAAGGCGTGGAAGACGATAATTCAGACCGATCAATGCGCCGTCAGTTTCTCGATAAGAAAGAGTTTCTGCCGATGAGTCATTGTAAAACTCACAAGCTCGCAGCTTTGAATCTGAAATTCCGTTGCCTGCGTAAGCTTCGTTAGGGCCACTTTCTACCTGAAAGGCTGTGGCTCCCTCAAATCTACAAAAGTCGAAGAGATTATTTGTCAGACCGTAATCGTATAGTATCGCGTATTCTTTGCTAAACCACTCGGGAAGGTGGCGCAAATTCATCAAACGAGGATTATTTCGGCCCCAGGTCGCATCCATGCGGCATGCAGCCTTTCGCCAGGCCCCACGAATATCCAGCCCAAGATAACGCCCCCGCGAGACTCCACATATGAGAACTCCGATGTCCCAGGAATTTTCGTCGCGCGTCGTCTGTAGAGTTATGTCGGATATTCCTCCATTTTCTCCAAGTTCCGCAATCAGGGGACGTAACAATTCATCGGCGCCATCACCGCTCTCGTCCGTCCACAGACGAGGTTTGCCTGGTCCTGCGGTGTGAAATACGGTCCCCGTATTGGGATGATCAATACCCGCAGTTTTGTCGCCATACTCACGAAGAACACTATGGCGACCTACGCCTTGAATACGCACGGACATCGGACGATAGATGGTATCGTCGACAAAGAAAAACCCCGCGGCGTGGACAACGCCACCGCCTTTTGAATATTTAAAATCAATCGCATTTTGGATGGCTTCGCGATTGATGGATGCGTCAGAAGGCAAAATCGACCCGCGCGCTCCGAACATGCGAATGTCCAGATCAGGCGCATTCGAATACGCCCACCATCCTCCGTCCGCAGTTTGTTTGTGCCAGGGTTTTGCCAAGCGCGGGGCGGATTGAAGCCTATAAAGCTTGAAAGTAGGACAGTCATCTTCAGCGTAGAAGCCGCAGAGCTGAACAGACCGAGTGGCATCAGGAATGAACGATGCCACGAATTGGCTCATCGTACCAAACGACAACACGCCTAGAATGAGCGCTGGAATAGTATTTGCGCTATCAGCCAGGACCCTGTCGCCCTCTGCCGGCAAGGTCCGCATCGGCTCCTTGGGAAAGGCCGCGGCGCCGCTAACGGCAAGGAGAAAATCTCGCCTTGGGACTTCGTTGCTCATTTTGCCGCCTCAAGTCCCAGCCTCGCCGCAATATCAGCGGAATTAAGCAACCAAAGCCGTGTTTGCCGCCCAAGGCAAGACCGCTGCGTAAGCCTATGCCTTGGGGGCTATGCTTCCTGCCAGATTTAATCACCGCTCAATCGAAAAAGGGCTACCGAAGGTCCTCTATCCACCGTCACTGATCTGAGGGAAACACCGTCGTTTCCGCCACTTCAGCGCGGCTAACCAGGCGAACGCGGGGATCAACGGCAAGCACCTGTTCGAAAACATAGTTTCGCTCACCCTGCGGATCATGCGGCCACTTTCCACCAGCCTGCAATACGTTGGGTGTCGTGCGAGCGATATGCCCAGACGCAAAGAAATCGAAGCCATAGATTTCGAGCGACTTCAGCTTTGTCTGGGTAAGGTAGTGAATCCAGATCAACCCAGAAGTAGGCTCCAGCTCCAATGACCTGCTCAGATTTTCGAATATAGCTGGTCGAAGGCTCAAAACCTTGTTCTTCAACAAAAGCTTCCAGGACAAGTGCTCATAAGCGGGATGGCATGCAACCTTGTCACAGGGAAATACCGATGCGTATGTCAGTTGACGGTTTTTGTCGCTGGTGGAGCATGACCAAAAATCCGTTTTTCGACCCGTCGCGGCTATGCCGGTTACCTTTAGAGCAACGTCATCCGGGGTGTCGGGATGAAGCAGAGTGAGGACTTCACGCCCCGTCGACTTTTCATCTGTAAACTTACTATAAATCCACTTCTCGGGCACGTCGTCCATTGCGGTACCCGACCTGACGGTCAGCGGATAACCAAGATTCATTCGGATTACGATATCGTGTCCGTCAATTCGCGAACCGAAATTGGTGCGCAAAAGAGATGATGCATTCCCGACGAGTGCGACGCTCTTGCCATCGAAGATGCTGTCGTCGATATCCTTCAAAAGAAAAGACTTCAGCTTCGCGTTCACGCCATTGGTGTTGGACTTTCGAAAGCGGTGCCAATTGCGCTTTATTGTTCGATCCCATCGCCTTAAAACATGCGATATATTGGCACGAAGACGAAGCCAGCTTTGTTTTGCCGGGATTTTAACCAGCTTGGCGCCGCGCACCATTGCTTCTTCATCGCAAAGCAAGCTGGCAAATATTGGATTAGCTCCGAAAGCTACGTTACCAACACGATTATCTTCGACATTCAAAGTCGGTTCATTGACCTTCATACCAACCGCGAAGACATACCAGGATATGAACTTTCGGTACCTTTCTTCGCGCGCGGCAGCGTCTTCCTGCATAAGAGAGGCAAACATTTCATCGATATTATGGGGGTCTACCTTGGCGACCGCCAAATCGTAAACCGCTCGTCCAAAGGACAAAAGCGGCTTGCCATAGATCATCGCTTCAAAACCCACACCACTGTTGATTACCGCAACAGCAGATGCAGCTTCCAGGACGTCATGAATATGACCTCGACTATCAAATATCGCATAAGGAGAGGAAAACGTCTCTCTCATGCCTTCATAAAAGCCGGTTTCGTCATAGGGATGCTTTCGGAAAAGCACTTTCACCTTTGATCGATTGGCAAAATCCGCCAACGTTTTGACGAATTCAGGCAGAGTGATATCCGCATGATAGATCAGCGCATCATCGCCAGGAACTTGCAGCGGAACCAGAACGTCGAATTCCGGCAAAGCCCCGTTGGCAAGGTTATTCTGAGGAGCTTTTGTCGTGCGTGATGTTTTTACGTCCGCTACAAAACGGGTAAGCCGGTCATCAACCACGTGGTTGTTGAATGCGTTATTATCGTAGGCATCAGAGGCAGCCCCCCACCCATTCGTATCAACCGTGAAAAGACTAGGCAGCAATTCCTGCATATAATAACGCGCTTTAGGATGATCTATCTGCTTTCTCATTAGATGAGGCAGGTAAATCACGTCTGCATTATTATAATTTTCGAGCTCTCTTTCAGTAATTTCCCATTGGGGTAAAGCGACAATGCGGGCGTTGTACCCTTTCTGCCAAGCCAGCTCTGCCAACAGCCGGCCCATAAACCGCCAGTAAATGCGGCCTTTTCGGGATAGACGCGCAACGCGCATCTTGAACTGGTTGTTCTTGAGACTGGCTTTTGTTCCGAGATCTTGCTTCGGGTACAATACAATATGCGTAACCGGCGCTTCGAATCGAAGACGAAGTGCCTCGATTTCCTGCTTGATGCCACTTCCCAAGTCACGGAAAGCAATATCCGATACAATGTAGGAGTTCACGTCGTCTTTAGTGTCACAATATTTTTCCGGCAACTGAGCGACGCGCAAAAAGTCCTTGCACCGAACCAAGGCAGCATAAATAGCTTCACGTTCATCGCGCTCAATTACAGAACTTGAATCCAGGTTCTGAAGATATCCCGTAACTTCCTTCAGGAAGCTGTAAGCAGCATGGCTTGAAGACAACCACAGCGAACCGATTCCCACCCGTTCTGCAGTATTTTCTGTTTCAAGTTTTAATAGAACTGCACAATCACATTTCTGCAGTTCTGCCGGCAAAAGCGAAAGATCTTTTCGGACAAGAGAATCAACCTTCAACAGAAGTGAAGGTAATTTTGTCATCTCCAGAATCATTTCCACATGACGGTATCGATCAACGTCGCGTGCCGGCACATTGTGGTCGATCTGGGCCTCGTAGAGCGCGACACTCAACAAAGAATGACCAAGCCTCGACAGGCTGCGCCTCGCCTCGGCATCCGCGTCCGTGATCAGCACGATCACGCGCGTATCCGGCGAGTTTATCTCAATCGACTGGATGAGCGCTTCACCAGATCGCTGGAATTCGGAACCGGAGCAAACCACCAGAATTTGCCAGAAATGCCAGTCGTTTCGCTCTTTGCTCAACTTTAAAATTTTCATGGGAATGGAGGTTCCGTATTAAGCCGACGCCGTAATTGAGCTGATGCATCGCCATGACACATCAAGGCGTCCCGATCTACCTATTGAATGATAAGACCGGTGCGCAACCCGCGGGCGAAACTTTGACGCAGGCAAACGCCAACCGTAGTATCCCAGACAGTTCGCCAATTACCGCCACCAAGATTCTTTCCGCTTGGTGTAAAGATCGCTTGCTC
The DNA here is from genome assembly GCF_019430945.1 of Neorhizobium populisoli. Classification (GTDB taxonomy): domain Bacteria; phylum Pseudomonadota; class Alphaproteobacteria; order Rhizobiales; family Rhizobiaceae; genus Neorhizobium; species Neorhizobium populisoli. The sequence goes on from NZ_JAHYCB010000006.1 coordinate 318,193, forward strand.
GACTTTTGCCATCCACCTTTCTGTCGCCCTTAAGGTGGTCCAAATACCCCCCAAGCACACTGTTAATAAAAATGTGCCCGGATGCCATGCTTGATCCCAAATACTTAAAGCTCGCCTCTCTATTTCGCTCCATATCCTTGACGATTTGCCAAAAAACAAAGCTATCGTGGCTCTCTTTCATTTCCAAGAAGCGGCCAGACAGGTATATATCCTCGAATTCCGCCGCAAATTTATCTATCGCGGGATGACGTAGGTTATATCCAACCCATCCGCACTCAGGATAACTTTTGCGGTTCAGATAAGCCGCAAGCTGATCTCCTCTGGGAGCCAGATTGTCGATGATCTTTTTGGGAAACTGCGTGTGAGTTACCGTATCGGCATCCAGCCAGATAAGCTGATCGGATACCCCTTTCACGCGCTCGATTGCTTCGGTAACCGCGAAAACCTTGTTCGCGAACCTGATGGCATCCCATCGAAAGTTATTCGTTTCGCCGCTTCCCTTTGGATCGGCTCCGTTAGCATACGGATTATCTCCATAAAGCTCACGAAACTTATGGAGCCGCGGCACACTTTCAGTTTGATTTATGACGGTCAGGCGCGGATCACGAATGTCTACATCGACGCCCTCCGCATATACCAGCAGGGAAACATCACTCGGCCAGTATTTCAGGAAAGACTCGATACACCGCCGACCATACACGTCGTAACCCTTTTTGTGAAAAGTGGTCACGACGGTATGTTTAAGGGGCGGCGTTGTCGAATAACGCAACAGAAGCCCCTTAAGCGAGACTATTATACTCACTTCTGAGCCACATAAGTGGTCTCGGTCAGCAGCGCATTCCACTCATCGGAGTAGTCGCAATCCGCATAGTCCTTGAAATAAGGACCACCTTCCGTGTAGTGAACGATCGCCGCATCGGGATCATAGTCGTACACGCCGACAAGATGGTTCCACTTCAACGGCAAGCCACCAATAAGATCGTCACTTTCCAGCCACTTGAATTGATGCAGTTCCAGACCGGTGCGGGTGGAAACATATTCAGGCGTCAATGTAGCGCAGCGCTCGTTGTTGAAGAGCATCACACTGGACCAGTTTTTCTTTTCATACTTGGTCTGGACCTGGCCGAGGAACTTTACATCCTCTTTCGGCTGATAGTCGTGCTTGCACACCATGACCGAATATTGTTCGTCTCTCAATGCCCACAGTTCCGCGATATCGCGCCGAGCGATCATGTCGCAATCCATGAACATCGACCACCCTTCATAGTTTGACAGGTAGGGGGCCAGAAAACGACTAAACGAAAATTCGGTGGATTGAAGGCTGTTGCGTTCCCGAGTGAAAATGCTCGAAACGTTATCAAGGGCAATCGGAGTGATCGCGAGAGGCAAGCTTGAATGCTTGATCAAGCTTTGCGCCAGCACATGGTATGCCGCCACTTCCTTCGAATCGTAGCCTATGAAAACGTTGACAGTGTTTTGATTTTTCACAACTGAGCCTTTCGAAAAGAGCCATTTCTCTTGGGATGGTTTGCACAATATGAGCGGCGACCAATGAGGTCAATGTCTTTGAGCAACGCAAAAATCATAACGGGTATGATTCCCGTCATCTCAGTCAAACCGGCCAGTCACGCCTTCTCCTGTGCGATCTTCTTCCGGCTTTAGAATTTTTTCTCAGCAATTGATCAACATGTCGATTATTGAACGCGGCCTTCTCTTTATATCAATTCTAAAAAGATGCTTCGCCATACCTAAAAAGGTTCAAATCATCTTTGCTGGATGATCATGATCTTTCCATAACCACTTTAGGGAATAATGCGATCGCGGCGTCCCTTGCGAAGCCTATCTCTCCAAGACATGCCCGATCTCGGCTTACTGCAGCGCCGAGCATGCCCGTCGCCGGCTTACAAGCTTCGGTCCGGAGGACTAACGGTCCATAGTCAAACTCACCTGCCGCCACTGGCTTGTCTGCGGATCGAGTGCGACGACCACTTCAAAATCTGACCTGTCCACGCCACTGCCCTTGTCGATATCGACATAGCCAGTCATGGCGAACCGGCAATCACCAACCCAGCGGAAGTCCTGTCGCGAAACGTCGATGACACCCGGACGCTGTTCCAGCAGTTCCTCGGACTTGAGATAAGCGAGATTTCCCGGGCACACCCCGTCTCCGATACGCTCGCCGAACAGCATGAGCGCAGCAAGGCAGCCGAGCGGGGCAACAAAGGCGATCGTCTTCAGCATTCCGTCTCTCCCATCAAGCCTCATTGGCAGAAATGCAGCGCCGTTGACCTGCCCGACATAAAAGCTTCAGGCTTGCGATATAGAGGCCAAGAGGCATGTGTACAGATTTAATCTTCGATACGCACCAAGGACAAGGCGGCTTTCCGCTCGCCGCTCGTTAGCTAGAATGAGGATTTTGAGCCGTCGATATCCGAAAAGCTGGGAGATTTCCGGGCATCGTGCTTTACCCGGCACAGCAAATCGATCGAATTAACGGTGTCGCCGATTTCGGCTTTATCTTTGCCGCAAATACAGTAGGACGATTTCGGCATGAACTTCTTCGCAGGTGCACCATGAAATTCGGAACAAGCGGGCTTCGGGGACTAGTAACCGACCTCCAGGGACGTGTATCCGCACTTTATACGCAAGCCTTTGCGCAGCATTTGATCGAAGTCGGCACTGTTCGACATGGCGGAACGGTTCTCGTGGCGCGCGACTTCCGCTCTTCGAGCCCTGACATTGCCGCGACCTGCATCGGCGCGCTGAAGCGATCCGGTTTGGAGCCAATCGATTGCGGCGCGATACCGACGCCGGCTTTGGCGCTCTATGGCCTGAGATTGAAGGCGCCGGCGCTGATGATCACCGGTTCGCATATTCCCGACGACCGCAACGGCATCAAGTTCTACCGCCCTGACGGTGAAATCGACAAGCAGGACGAAGCGGGTATCACCGCGATCGCCGCGGAACTGGGCAAGGGCGATATCGATTTCACGCCTGATACGGCACCAGACCAATCGGCTGAGGCAGCCGCTCTTTTCCTCGAACGTAATGCGCACCTCCTGCCGGCCGGTGCCTTGGCGGGGCTTCGAGTAGGCGTCTATCAGCACTCGACCGTCGCCCGCGATCTGGCTGTCCAGATTTTGGAGCATTATGGCGCAGAAGTCGTGGCGCTCGGCCGCTCCTCCCATTTCATTCCCGTCGATACCGAAGCGGTTTCGGCCGAGACGATCGACCTTTTGAAAGGCTGGACGAAACAGCATTCGCTGGATGCGATCGTTTCCGCCGACGGCGACGGCGACCGGCCACTCGTTGCGGACGAAACGGGCGAACCGCTGCGTGGCGATCTCCTCGGCCTGATTGCCGCCCGCTTCCTGAAGGCCGCTGTCGTGGTGACGCCGGTCACATCCAATTCGGGCATCGAAGCTGCAGGCAGCTTCGAGGTGAGCCGCACCAAGGTCGGCTCGCCCTTCGTGATCGCCGCAATGGATGACGCGCTGCGCTCCGGCAAGGCCGGTGTCATGGGTTTTGAAGCGAATGGAGGATTGCTGACGGGGTCCGCATTCGGGATCAATGGCGGCGTGCTTGATCCGCTTCCGACCCGCGACAGCTTCCTTCCCATGCTGGCGGTGCTTTCGCTTTCCGCGGAACAGAAGAAACCGCTGTCGCTGATCGCTGCCGCTTTCGGCCTGCCATTCGCCGCCGCCGACAGGCTCGAGCATTTCCCTGTCGAAACGAGTGCTGCGCTGATGGCGCATCTGCGCTCTTCCCAGGATAATCTCGCGGCCTTTCTCGCCCCGATCGGCCGGATTGCCAACAAGAGCGACATAGACGGTCTGCGGGTGACATTGGCAGACGGACGCATCGTGCATTTTCGTCCGTCCGGAAACGCCCCTGAAATGCGCTGCTATGTCGAAGCCAGCAACGAGGACGAAGCCAAGGCGCTGCTGGGCGAAGGCCTCGGGCTGGTCCGCGCATGGGCTGCGCAAGCTCGTTGAGCCATGCCAAAAGAACGAACCGGAGACCTTATTCGAATGACAAGCAAGATCATCCCCGTCATCATGGCAGGCGGCAAGGGAACGCGCCTGTGGCCGCTTTCCCGTTCCAGCGCACCAAAGCAGTTCATCCAGTTCGTCGGCGAGCAAACGCTTTTTCAGTCGACGCTTAAGCGTGTTGATGACGCCGCACTCTACGAAGCCCCGATCGTCATCACCAACGAGGACTTCCGGTTCCTCGTCGCCGAACAGGCGCGCGAGCTCGGCATCAAGCTTTCCGGTATTCTGCTGGAGCCGATCGCTCGCAATACCGCGCCGGCCGTTGCTGCCGCTGCAGCTTTCGTCGCGCAACGGTTCGGCGACGACGCTCTTCTCCACGTGCTCGCCTCCGACCACGATATCGTTGCCGATGCCACATATTTCGATACGGTCCGTACGGCGAAAAAAACGGCACTGTCCGGCAAGCTCGTGACTTTCGGGATTACCCCAACCGAGCCGGCCACCGGCTACGGCTACATCGAGATCGGCGAGAAGCTTGCGTCCGGCGCCCATGCCGTCAAGCGTTTCGTTGAAAAACCGGCTCTACCGGAAGCAGAAAAGATGCTTGCGGCAGGTGGATTTGCCTGGAATTCCGGGACTTTCCTGTTCCGCGCCTCGCAAGTGCTCGAGGAGATGAGCACCTATGCGCCCGAAGTGGAAAAAGCTGCCCGCGCTGCACTGTCGAAAGCATCGAGCGATCTCGATTTCACCCGCCTCGACGCCGAAGCCTTCGGCGCCAGCCCGGATATCTCGGTAGACTACGCGATCATGGAAAAGACGGCCAATGCGGCGGTCGTTCCCTCGTCCTTCACGTGGTCGGATCTCGGAAGCTGGGATGCGGTGTGGAAGCTTGGCACCCGCGACGAGGAAGGCAATGTCGCGACCGGCAAGGCGACGCTGATCAACACGAAGAATTCTCTCGTCATGTCGCGCACCAGCCATCTTGCGGTGCAGGGGCTCGACGGCGTGGCCGTCATCGCCAGCGAAGACGCGGTCTATGTCGGCCGCCTGGAGGACAGCCAGGATGTCGGCAAGCTGGTCAAGCATCTCGCCGCCGCCAAGGCGACTGCGGGCCTCACCGAAACCCACCCGACATCCTACCGCCCCTGGGGCGGGTACACATCGGTCCTCAATGGCGACCGCTTCCAGGTGAAGCGCCTGTTCGTGACGCCGGGCAAGAAGCTTTCGCTGCAGAAGCATCACCATCGCTCGGAACACTGGATTTGCGTCAAGGGCACGGCGGAAGTGACAATCGGCGAGGTGACGAAGGTCGTCCGCGAAAACGAGTCCGTCTATATTCCGCAGGGCGAAGTGCACCGCCTCGCCAATCCGGGCAAGATCATGCTGGAAATGATCGAAGTGCAGACCGGCTCCTATCTCGGCGAAGACGACATCATCCGCATCGTCGACGAGTTCGGCCGCGGCTAAACGCGACCGGGGGCTATCGGCACGGGATCAGTCGATTTCGTGCCGGTGGTCGAGATACCATTGAACGAAGGCTTTGACGCCCTCGTCCAGCCCGGTCTCCGGCTTGCGGCCGGTGAGTGCGACAAGCAGATCAGGGCTGGCAAAGGTGCGCGGCACGTCGCCCTTCTGCATCGGCAGCATCTTGCGCTTGGCGGGTTTTCCCATGATGCGCTCGATCGTTTCGACAAAATTCATCAGTCCTGCCGGCTGGCCGCCGCCGATGTTCACGACGCGGAACGGGCCCTGCGCGGAGAGCGTATCGATATCCGGCACGCGGTTGTCTTCGCCTGGGAATATCGCCGACAGATCGACGATCGAATCCACCAGATCATCGATATAGGTGAAATCACGGCTCATCTTGCCTTCGCCGTAGATCTCGATTTCCTGGTCCTCGATCATCGCCTTGACGAATTTGAAGAGCGCCATGTCCGGCCGGCCCCAGGGACCATAGACCGTGAAGAAGCGAAAGGCGGTGACCGGCAGCTTGTAGAGATGCGCATAGGAATGCGCCATCAGCTCCATGCTCTTCTTGGTCGCCGCATAGAAGGTCATCGGCTCGTCGGTCTTGTCGATCTCGCGGAAGGGCACTTGCGGGTTTGCGCCGTAGACCGAAGAGGTGGACGCCAGCATCAGGTGGCCGACGCCATGGGCACGGGCGGTCTCCAGCACGTTCCACGAGCCAACGAGGTTGGAATCGAGATAGGCCTTCGGGTTTTCGAGGCTGTAGCGCACACCGGCCTGGGCGGCGAGATGGATCATCACGTCCGGCTTGAATTCGGCGACGGATGTCTCCAGAAGCGGCTTGTCTTCCAGCATGCCGATGACGGGCTTGAAGGACGGAAACTGGGCGAGCCCCGCATTGCGCGCTTCTTTCAGGCGAAGGCTGTAATAGGGCGTCATGCCATCGAAGCCCATCACCTCATGGCCATTTTCCAGGAGGCGCCGCGCCAGATGGAAGCCGATGAAACCTGCCGTGCCGCTGATGAAATACCGCATCTGCCAATCCGCCGTCGTTGCCGGCGTCATCCGCCGGTGCGGATGGCCTTAACGTGTCATCTGTCGGTTGGACAGCGTTTTCCGAGAAGCGGCGAGCATATTTTCAGTGAAAGAGCCGCAATCTCGCGGGTGGCGTACCGGTGCGGCCGTTCTTGCGATCGACAGCGAACTGGATGAGATCCATCGACGCCTGATCCGTCAGCGGCTTGGCCATCACTCCGACGACGCCGGACACGCCAGTTGCCACAAGGCCGGGATTGCCGGTGATCATGATCACCACGATGCCGTATTCGGCAAGCGCCTTGGCGATTTCCGGGCCGGTTTCGCCGTCCGCGAGCCGCACGTCGACGAAAGCGATATCCGTCTCGCGCGTATAGTTCAGTGCAACCGTCATGTCGGGAGCGATGCCCACCACTTCATGGCCGCTGCGATGAACCGCCTCCTCGATGTCCATGGCCACCAGAAGACTGTCTTCGACGATCAGGAAACGATATTCCAAATTGGATTCCTCCCGTGCTTCAGGAGGCAAATAGATTCAGATCGGCACTTGGCAAGTGCGAGGATCGCCCGCCGGCGTTTTTTTGGTGCAACTCAGGCGAAAGAGGCCGCACGGGGCGAGAGCTTCCGTCGGTTATCCAGAACAGTATCGACGAACTGTTCGAGAACCGCGTTGAACGGCTCCGGCTTTTCGCGAAACGCCGCATGTCCTGCACCTTCGATCTGCACGACCGGGCGCTGGTGCGCGAGGTTTTCGAAGCCGGCGAGATAGTTGTGACGGATGAACGGATCTTCGGCACCATGCACGATGAAGACCGGCACGTCTGCATCGAGCACCGCCCGGCGCTGGTTATAGCCGTCGCCGCGCATGAGGCTATGGGAGAAGATCGAGCGGAACTGGCCGTCAGCCCTGGCAAGGGCATTGCGGATATCCGGCGTGGCACTATGGCCGAAACAATTGATTTCGAAGCGTTCGATATCGCGCTCTGACCATTGCGGCTTGGAGGCCAGCATCAGGTCGAAAGAAGCGTGAAACCCGCGCAGCAGGCCGATGAGGCCGGGCGCGACCGGCGGCGTGCCGGCGATCAGCAGGCCTTCGACAAAGCTGGCACGGGCAAGCATTTCGATCGCGACATTGCCCCCAAGCGACCAGCCGAATACCGCAAGGCTTCCGATGCCGATCTTTTCGAGCACTTCCTCGATCGTGTCGGCAAGACCTGGAAGGGTATAAGCGACCTCCGGATCATGCGCATCATCGGATTCGCCGTGTCCCGGCAGGTCCAGCGCGAGAATACGGGTCTTTTCCAGAAGCCGCGGCCGGCACTGGCGTTCGAAAACTTTCCGGGAGGAGGAGGAGCCGTGCAGGAGAAGCAGCGGCAGGCCGGAGCCCTCGGTATCGCTGACACGGATCCGTCCGTGCCGGGTATTGATATTGCGTTCGGTCGCCTTCACATGCCACCCCTTTGCCGCCCTGTTATCGGCTTTTTGTTGGGGCAAGCCTGCGCTCGCTTTGCCAAGAATCCCTTAAATCAGGGGCCTGCGCGGCTGTCGTCGCGAAACAGCATGAATGGAGCGTTAGTGCCGACGGCGACCGCACACGGCACAATCTTGTAGAGGCAATGGCCTCTCCCAACGTTTCATAGGCTTACGGAACGTGACTACGAAACAGGAACTCTCTCTGCGTTTGAAAAGTTATCTGGCCGGAAGTTCAAAACAACGGAGAAGACCCATGAAAAAGATCATTCTCGCTTCCTGCGCCATTCTTGCAGCGTCCTTTGCCGGCCAAGCCATGGCGCAGCAGAGCACCGTCAACGGTGCGGCCGGCGGCGCCGTGACTGGCGCAATTGTCGGCGGTCCTGTCGGCGCTGCAGTGGGCGGTGTCGTCGGTGCGGTTGCCGGTACGGCGATCGATCCGCCGCCGCGCGAAGTCGTTACCTATGTTCAGGACCAGCCCGCTCCGACCACCGCCGTGACTGTCGAACAACCGATCGTGGTCGGCAAGGCAGTTCCGCAGGGTGTCGTCGTGACGCCGGTCCCGAGCAATCCGCGCTACGCCTATACGGTGGTGAACAATCAGCGCGTGATTGTCGATCCGCAGACCCACACCGTCGTACAGGTCATTCAGTAACCGAGATCATCGATCCTCGAAAAAGGCCCCGCCTCCTTCCAGCGGGGTCTTTTTTGTTCAGACCACCACCGCCTGATCGACGCGGTCCTCCTGGCCGAAGAACCGCAGGTAACGCTCGACTTCGGCCGGTTCGCCGGTCGCTTTCTGCGGATTATCGGAGAGTTTGACCGCCGGGCGGCCGTTGGCCTCACTGACCTTGCAAACGATCGAGATCGGCATCAGGCCCGCAATTTCAAGCGGCGCGCAACCGGCAAAATCGTTAGTGAGATTGGTGCCCCAGCCGAAGCTCATACGCACGCGACCTTCGAAATGCTTATAGGTGTCGATGATTGCCTCGACATCCAGTCCGTCGGAGAAGATCAGGAGCTTGCTCTTCGGGTCGCGACCCATCTTCTGCCACCAATTTATGATCTTCTCGCCTCCTTCGATCGGCGGGGCGCTGTCAGGACGGAAACCCGTCCAGTCGGCCACCCAATCCGGCGCGTCGCGCAGGAAGGCCGCTGTGCCGAACGCATCCGGCAGAACGATCAGCAGGTTTCCGCCATAAAGCCGGTTCCAGTCCTTCAGAACCTGATAAGGCGCGGCACGCAGCTGTTCATCGGTATTGGCTAGAGCTGCAGCGACCATCGGCAGTTCATGGGCGTTGGTGCCGACCGCTTCCAGATCGGAATCCATGGCGAGCAAAACGTTGCTGGTGCCGGTAAAAGCCGGACCGATACCTTCTTTCAAGGCCTCGACGCACCAGCGCTGCCAGAGGAACGAGTGGCGACGGCGGGTGCCGAAATCGGAAATTCTGAGACCTGGCAGCGTGCGCAGCCGCTCGACCTTTTCCCACATCTTGGCCTTGGCGCGGGCATAAAGAACATCGAGCGTGAAGAAGCCGAGCGAGCGCATTGCGGAACGCGAGCGCAATTCGTTGATGATGGCGAGTGCGGGAATTTCCCACATCGTCGTATCGACCCACTTTCCATGGAAAGTCAGCTCATACTGGCCGTTGTGCTTGGAAAGTTCGTATTCCGGCAGCTTGTAGGTGGAGAGCCAGTTCAGGAACTCCGGCTCGAAGATCTGCTTGCGGCCATAGAACGTGTTACCCGTCAGCCAGATCATCTCTTTTTTCGAAAGGCCAACGGTACGGGCATGATCGAGCTGTTCGCGCAATTCGCCCTCGTCGATCTCATCGGCGAGTCTGACCTTCGTCGTGCGATTGATCAGCGAGAAGGTGACATCCACATCCGGGTAAAGCTTCCAGATCATCTGGAGCATCAGCAGCTTGTAGAAATCCGTATCGATGAGGCTGCGGATAATCGGATCCAGCTTCCAGGTGTGGTTATAAACCCTGGTCGCAATATCGGTCTTCGTCATGCCTGCCCTTGCCCCGGCCCCGTTCGGAACCAGCCTTCCGCCGACTGAGAAACGTCCGGAGGCAATCTTACGCAACCTCCGGCCAGTCTTATCGAAAAAAATCAGGCGGAAGTCCAGAACGCAATTTGGCCGCATTCCATCGCGGCCAGATTGCGAGGGGCTTTAGGGGTTGCCGGAAGGCTTTGCGTTGGTCGTCGGCTGCTGCGGCATGACCGGGTCATTGGTCGGCGCGGCTGGTGCAGACCCACCCGGGGTCGTGCTGCCCGCTGGCGGCGTTGCGGTCTGTTCGGCCGGCGGTGCGGTCGAGGCGCCCCACCATTCGGCAGCTCCCCAGGCGAGCATGGCAAGCACGAGGCCACAGACGAGCACGGTCAATACCGGCCTGCCCCTGTTGCCCTGACGGGCTTCAGTTGCTGTTTCCACGACGGGGGGCGAACCGATCGGGTTTGGATGACGGGCTGCGGCGTCCTTGGGATCGAAACGGGTATTCATTGATTTCGCTCCTTGTTCAGGGGCCGGTTATCCGGCTCATAAACAAGAAACAAAACCAATGGGCGAAGGTTCCGCCCGCCCTGCCCGTTCGAACCGATCAGTAGCCCGTCTTGCGGTCTACGACGTGCTTCAGCGTTTCGCCAGCCTCATAGGCATTCATCTGGACTTCCGAATTGCGAAACAGGGCGCGCACGTCCGAGGCCGAGGCGGCATGCGGGGTGATGATGACGTTTTCCATCTGCCAGAGCGGGCTTGTCTCCGGCAGCGGCTCCTTCTCGAACACGTCGAGCGAAGCACCACCTAGCACGCCCTTTTCCAGCGCGGCGATCACATCCGCCTCGACCTGGCTGCCGCCGCGGCCGGCATTGATGAAGACCGGCTTGCCGAGCGCCCCACCCTGACGAAGCTTGGAGAACAGTGCGGCGTCAAAAATGCCGCGCGTATCCGGCGTCAGCGGCAGCAGGCCGATCAGGATATCAGTCCTGGCAAGGAAAGTGTCGAGCTGCGATGCGTTATAGGTCTCAACGCCATCGATCGCCTTGCGGCTGCGCGACCAGCCGACGACGTTGAAACCCATCACCTTGAGCTTCGTCACCGTATCCAGGCCGAGTACGCCGAGGCCCATGACGCCGACGGTCAGATCCTTCGCTTCCGGCTGGGAGAGTTCCTTCCAGACGCGGTCGCGCTGCTGCCTCGAATAGGCCGGCACCTGGCGCAAATGGCTGAGTGTCTGCAGCACCGTCCACTCGCTCATGCGGGTCGTCAGGCTTTCATCGACGAAGCGAACGATCGGGATATCCGGCAGGCTCGGCATGGCGAGGATGTAATCCACGCCGGCACCGCCGGAAAACAGCACTTCGAGTTTCGGCGCGCGCTCGAACAGCGTCGGGTCTGGCCGCCAGATCACGGCGTAGCGGGCTTCAGACAGATCCGCTGCCGGATCGGAGGCGCGCAACACGATACGGCCAGCAAACGCGCCTGCAAGCGCGGCATCGATCTCGCGGCGTTCGAACTTGAGATCGATGACGACCGGGTGTTTTGCGGACATGGGAAGAACCTCTGGCTTACTGGCTGATGGCGGCGGTTTTGACCGCTTCGATGTTGAAGGCGGCGGCCATCAGCGCACGGGTATAATCATCTTTCGGCGCGCTGAAAATCTGCTCCGACGGACCTTCCTCGACCACCTTGCCAAAGCGCATAACGATGACGTGGTTGGCGAGCGCCTTCACCACTTTCAGGTCGTGGCTGATGAAGAGATAGGCGAGATCGTGTTTCTGCTGCAGATCGCGCAGCAGATCGACGACCTGCGCCTGCACCGTCATGTCGAGCGCAGACGTCGGCTCGTCGAGCATGACGAAACGGGGTTTGAGCACCATGGCGCGGGCGATCGCGATGCGCTGCCGCTGGCCGCCGGAGAATTCATGCGGATAACGCCAGCGGGTCGCCGGATCGAGCCCGACTTCCGTCAGCGCCCAGGCCACCCGGTCGTCGCGATCGTCGGCGGAGAGCGCCCGCTCATGCACCTTCAATCCTTCGGCGATGATCTCGCCGACCGACATGCGGGGGCTGAGCGATCCGTAAGGATCCTGGAAGACCACCTGCAGCCGGTCGCGGAAGGGACGCATTTCCTTGAAGGAGAAACCGTCGATCTCCTTGCCGACAAAGGCGATGCGGCCCTTGGAGGAAATGAGACGGGCGAGCGCCAGGCCGAGCGTCGTCTTGCCGGAACCGCTCTCGCCGACGACACCGAGCGTCTGGCCGGCGCGCAATGTCAGATCGACGCCATCCACCGCCTTGACGTGATCGACAACCTTTCGCATCAGCCCGGCCTTGATCGGGAACCAGACGCGGATGTCCTTGCCTTCCATGACCACCGGCTTCGACGGATCGGCGACCGGCGGTTCGCCGCGCGGTTCCGAAGAGAGCAGGTGTTTCGTATAGGCGTGCTGGGGGCTGGTAAAGACGTCCTCGACCGTGCCGGTCTCGACGATCTTGCCCTTGGTCATGACGCAGACGCGATCTGCGAACTTGCGGACGATGCCGAGATCGTGGGTGATGAACAGCATCGACATGCCATGCTCGCCCTTGAGGTTTCGCAAAAGCTCGAGGATCTGCGCCTGCACGGTGACGTCGAGCGCCGTCGTCGGCTCGTCGGCGATCAGCAGCTTCGGGCGGTTGGCGAGCGCCATGGCGATCATGACGCGCTGGCGCTGACCGCCGGAAAGCTCGTGCGGGAAAGCTTTCAGCCGTTTTTCCGGCTCGCGGATGCCGACCTGGTTCAGGAGTTCGAGAACGCGGGTTCGTGCCTGCTGGCCGCTAATGCCCTTATGCAGTTCGAGGATTTCGGCGATCTGCTGCTCGATCGAATGCAGCGGATTGAGCGAGGTCATCGGCTCCTGGAAGATCATCGTGATATCGTCGCCGCGCACATGACGCAGCTCCGGCTCCGACGCCTTCAGCATGTCCTTGCCTTCGAACAGGATCTGGCCGGACGGGTGGCTGGCGGCCGGATACGGCAGGAGCTTCAGCACCGAATTGGCGGTGACCGACTTGCCGGAGCCCGACTCGCCGACCAGCGCCATGACTTCGCCCGGCAAGATGTCGAAAGAGACCTTGTCGACGGCGAGCGAGATCTCGCCGCCCTGATGGAAGGCGACCGAAAGATCACGAACGGAAAGCAGCGGTTCTGTCATCGGGCAAGGCTTTCGAGAAGGGAAGTCAGGGTCGGTTCATCGGGGCGGAGCACACGAATGGAAATATCCTCGTGAGATTGTGGCGCGATGCCCTTGTCCGAGGATAAGAGATGCGTACAGCCAGACAGGATCGCTGTTGCCAGATGGACGGCATCAGGGAGCTTTCTCGAAGGCACTGCAGCCCGCAGCGTTGCAGCCGTCGAAAAAATAGCGCGCGTTGCCGGTTGAACATCCAACCATGGGCTTGTTGTGAGAATTCGGCCATAGAGCGTGATAAGGCGCGTATCGTTGCGCCGAAAAGGAACGACTAAAAGCTCGGCCAAAGTCATTTCGCTCGTCACAAAACGCGGCTGGCTTTGCCTCGTCGCGATGGAAACAAGCTCCAGCAAATTTTCCGAAAGATTGTCGTTTGTTTCGAATGCCGCAATAAAGATGTTTGTGTCGAGGTATATACGATCGACGCCTTCCATCAATAATCCCACTCGTCACGCAATTCGCGAATTCTCGCGACGGCCTCTTCCATCGTTACGGAAGGGCGCCCGTCCGACAGCAGTTTTCGCCGCATCTCCATCAGGTCTTCAGCGGCGATAGGTTTGGCATCGATAACGCTCCGCAAAAGTGCTTCACGGCTAATTGCCGGCGCCTCCACCTCGATAACCACCTTGACGATCGCGCCCGCATCGAACCCCTCCCGCAGGTCTTCGGGCAGGTTGGCGACCGGATAATGCTCTCTGACGATCTTGTTCATGGCGTCACGCTCGCTGGCTTCGTTCCGACACTCTAGCGCAATTCCCTGTCCTGCACGACCCGGCTCACCCGAACGTCTTTCTGGGATCGAAGGCATCGCGCACCGCCTCGCCGATGAAGATCAGCAATGACAGCATGATCGACATGGTGAAGAAGGCCGTGAAGCCCAGCCATGGGGCCTGGAGGTTGTTTTTGCCCTGCGAGATCATCTCACCCAAGGACGGCGAGCCCGGCGGCAGGCCGAAGCCGAGGAAGTCCAGCGAGGTCAGCGTGGCGATCGAGCCGGAGAGAATGAAAGGCAGGAAGGTCAGCGTCGCGACCATGGCGTTGGGCAGCAGGTGCCGAGTCATGATCGTCAGGTTGCCGACGCCGAGCGCCCTCGCCGCCCGCACATATTCGAAATTGCGCGCTCGCAGGAATTCGGCGCGTACGACGCCGACAAGGCTGACCCAGGAGAACAGCAGCAGGATGCCGAGCAGGATGAAGAAACCGGGCGGCAGGATAGAGGCGATGATCAACAGGATGTAGAGGACCGGCATCGCCGACCAGATCTCGATGAAGCGTTGCATCAGAAGATCGGTCCAGCCGCCGAAATAGCCCTGCACCGCGCCGGCGCCAACACCGATGATCGCCGAGCAGACCGTCAGCGCCAGGCCGAACAGGACCGAAATGCGAAAACCGTAGATCATGCGGGCGGTGACGTCGCGCGCCTGATCGTCGGTGCCGAGCCAGTTAAGGTTGCCGAGAATGCAGTTCGGATCCTTGTCGCCCTGCGGATAGGCCTTGCAGCGGTCTTGCGCCTTCATCAGCCAGAAGGGTTCGGTCGGCGCCGAATGGGGGATGTTAGAGTTGACGGTCTGATAGGAATAGCGGATCGGCGGCCAGATCATCCAGCCGTTCGCCTCGATCTCCTGGGCGATATAGTCCGATCGGTAATCCGTCGTAGCCAGGAAGCCCCCGAATTTTTCCTCCGGGTAATCGAAGAGGACTGGATAGAGAATCTCGCCCTTGTAGGACGCGACGATCGGCCGGTCGTTGGCGATGAGTTCTGCGCAGAGGCTGAGACCGAACAAGACAAGGAACAGCCAGAACGACCAGAAACCGCGCTTGTTGGCGCGAAAATTCGCAAGCCTGCGCTTGTTGGTCGGGCTCAGGAAGGGCCGCTTGGGGCGCGGCGGGGCGGATACGGCTGTGGTGGACGCTTCCATCAGACGTCCCTCCGCTCGAAATCGATACGCGGATCGATCCAGGTATAGATCAGGTCGGAGATCAGGTTCACGACAAGGCCCATCAGCGAGAAGATATAGAGCGTGCCGAACACGACCGGATAATCGCGGCCGATGATCGCCTGGTAGCCCAGCCGGCCGAGACCATCGAGCGAGAAGATGTTCTCGATCAGCAGCGCGCCGGTGAAGAAGGCGGAGATGAAGGCGCCCGGAAACCCGGCGATGACGATCAGCATGGCGTTTCGGAACACATGGCCGTACAGCACCTGCCGCTCGTTCAGGCCCTTGGCGCGGGCGGTCGTGACATACTGTTTCTTGATCTCGTCGATGAAGGAGTTCTTGGTCAGCAGCGTCGTCGTGGCGAAGGCCGAAAGCGACATGGCGATCAGCGGCAGGACGAGGTGCCAAAAATAGTCGACGATCTTCTCGTACCACGGCAGCTCGGCGAAATTGTCGGAGACGAGACCGCGCAGCGGGAACCAGTCGAAGAACGATCCGCCGGCAAACAGCACGATCAGCAGGATGCCGAACAGGAAGCTGGGAATAGCGTAACCGATAATGATGACGCCCGATGTCCAGACATCGAAGGTCGAGCCGTCCTTGACCGCCTTGCGGATGCCCAGCGGCACTGAGATCAGGTAGGAGAACAGCAAAATCCATATGCCGAGCGAGATCGACACCGGCATCTTGTCGACGATCAGATCGATGACCGAGGTGTTACGGAAGAAGCTCTCGCCGAAATCGAAGCGGATGTAGTTCCACAGCATGTCGAGGAAGCGGGTGACCGGCGGCTTGTCGAAACCGAACTGCTGCTCGAGTTTCTTGATGAACTCCGGATCGAGACCCTGGGCGCCACGATAACGCCCCTCATCGCCGCCACCGCCCATCTGCGCCAGATCGTTGCCGCCACCGGAAAGCCGGTCGCCGGAATCCTGACCCTGGATCTGGGCAATAATCTGCTCGACGGGACCGCCTGGAGCGAACTGCACGATGAGGAAAGAGATCGCCATGATGCCGACCAGCGTCGGGATCATCAGCAGGAGACGGCGGAAGATATAGGCGCCCATCAGAGTTCCTTGCCGGTGAGGTTCGTACCTGCCACCTCGGGCAACATATCACCGCATATTTCCGTGCCGATCAAATGGCTTTCCTTCCGTTGCGAATCAGAGGTTTCGTTTGGGGCTTCATTTGGAACAGGTGGCGGTGCGCGGCGCAAGGCCGCGCCCTCCATTCCGTTAGACGCCTTATTTTGCGGCATTCTTGGAAAACCAGATATCCGGGAAACCGATACCATATTCCGGGAAGCGCTGCGGATGGGCGATGCGGTTCCAATAGGCCATCTTCTCTTCACCGGAATAGAAGAGCGGCACGACATAGTGATTGGCGAGCAGCACGCGGTCCATCGCCTTGACTGCGGCGACCTGATCGTCGCGGTTCGTCGCGAAGACGATCTTCTTGATCAGAGCATCCACGGCCGGATCGGCAATGCCGGCATAGTTGCGCGATCCCTGGCGATTGACCGAGTCTGAGCCCCAATATTCCGTCTGTTCGTTGCCGGGATTCATGGTCTGCGCCCAGACCACCCAGACCATGTCGTAATCGAAACTGCGGACACGGTTGATATATTGCGAGGAATCGACGGTGCGGATACGAGCCTCGACACCGATCTTCTTCAAGCTGGCGATGAATGGATTGACCGAACGTTCCTGAGACTGGCTGCTGAGCAGGATTTCAAAGCTCATCGGCTGGCCGGTCTTGGTATTGACCATGCGGTTGCCCTTCAGCTCCCAGCCGGCCGCCTTGAAGAGTTCGACGGCCTTGCGCAGGTTGTCGCGCACCTTGTTCGGGTCGCCGTTGACCGGGTTCGTGTAAGGCGTCGTGAAGACTTCCGGCGGCACCTTGTCCTTCAGTTCCTGCAGAATCTCAAGTTCGCGTCCCTTTGGCAGGCCGGAGGATGCGAGTTCCGTGCCCCAGAAGAAGCTGTCGACGCGCTTCAGGCCACCGAAGGCAAGGTTCTTGTTCAGGTCTTCGAAGTCGAGGGCGTAATTCAGCGCATCCCGAACCCGCGCATCCTTGAAGATGTCGCGGCGCGTGTTCGGCGCGAAAGCCTGCATGACGCCGGTTGCCTTGAAAGGATTGCTGACCGCTTCCTTGGTGATCCGGCCATCTTTCACTGCGTCGAAATCGTAACGGGTCGCCCAGCGGCTGGAACTGTTTTCCCGGCGATAGTCGAGCGTACCGGCACGGAACGCCTCGAACTCCACATCGGCATCGGAGAAATAGGTGTAGGTGACGTTCTTGAAATTGTACTGGCCGAGATTGATCGGCAGGTTCTTGCCCCAATAATCGTCACGCAATTCGTAACGGATCGTCGAACCCGGCTGGATGGCGGCGATCTTGTACGGCCCTGAACCCATGGCGGGCTCAAGCGTGGTTCGGGAAATATCGCGCTGCTTGCCCTGCGCGTCCTGGCCTTCCCACCAGTGCTTTGGCATGACCGGGAAATCGCCGACGATTGAAGGCAGTTCACGGTTGTTCTTTTCGTCAAAACGGAAGGTCACTTCACGGTCGCCGGTCTTTTCGACGCCGGTGACGTGGCGATAATAGCCGGAGTAGAAGCCGCTATGCTCCTTCAGCTTGCCCATGGTGAAGATGACGTCTTCCGGCGTGACCAGCTGGCCATCGGCCCATTTGGCTTCCTGCCGCAGACGGAATGTTACGGAAGAGAGATCGTCCGGGTAGGACAGAGCTTCGGCCAGCAGGCCGTAGGAACCGAACACCTCGTCTTCCGACCGCTTCATCAGCGTATCGTAGATGACGCCGGCGCCTGAAACGATCGTGCCGCGGTCGATCACCGGATTGACGTTGTCAAATGTGCCTTCATCGCCAAGGCGAAGCTCGCCGCCTTTCGGCGCATTCACATCGACATAGGGCAGCTGCTTGAAATCGGCCGGCAGTTCGAGGTCTCCGACAACGGCAATACCATGCCGCCACTTCGGCTCCTGAGCACTCGAAACCGATGCCGAGAAAACCGTTGCAGCAAACGCAATCGCAAGACCTATCTTTAGCCGAGCCAGGATCATCACTACCCCTTTGTGGTTGTTCGTTGCCGCAAAGCATAGGGCAAAAGGCGGCAAAAAACAGGAGTTCCAAACTCACATCCGTTTTATCTGCCGCACAATCTGCTTTGATCGCCCGATCTCCATTTCAACAAAATCCTGTTTCACGGTAGGTTCAGGCTCCCAGTGATTTGCGGCGGACGGCATGACATCGATTTCTCGGCTCTTCCTGCGGCTTGCGACGGCCGCCCTCGTTTGCGGCTCGCTCACCGCACCCTCCCATGCGCAGGAAGAAAAGACGGCAAAGCAGCTGTTCGGCGGCATGAAACTGCCGAGCCGTTCGGAAGCGGAACCACTCGGCTTCTACGCCAAGGGCTGCATGTCGGGCGCCGTGGCGCTGCCGACGGATGGGCCGACCTGGCAGGCGATGCGGCTTTCGCGCAACCGCCGTTGGGGCAACCCGGCGCTGATCTCGCTGCTCGAACAGTTTTCCCGCGATGCGGTGAAGGTTGGCTGGGGTTCAGGCATCCTTGTCGGTGATATTTCGCAGCCGCGCGGCGGGCCGATGATCAATGGCCATGCCTCGCATCAGGTCGGGCTCGATGCCGACATCTGGTTCACACCGAAACCCGCCACGCCGCTGACGGTGGAACAGCGCGAGCAAATGCCTTTCACCTCCATGCTCGACAAGAGCAAGTTCCTGACAGTAGACCCGCGGAAATGGAGCAGGACGCATATGAACCTCGTCATGCAGGCGGCGAGCTATCCGCAGGTGCAGCGCGTCTTCGTCAACCCGGCGATCAAGAAACAGCTTTGCGAGACCTGGACCGGCGACCGCAACCTGCTCGGCAAGGTACGGCCGATCTATGGTCACGACGAGCATTTCCACATTCGCATGAGCTGCCCGCCGGGCGCCACGACCTGCCAGAAGCAGGCCGCCGTTCCGGCCGGCGACGATTGCGTCAAGGGACTTGCCTGGTGGTTCACCAAGGAGCCCTGGGCGCCGCCGCCGAAGCCCGATCCGAACAAGAAGCCGGTGAAGCCGCGTCAGGTCATGCTCTCCGATCTGCCCAAGGCCTGCGCAGCCGTACTGGCCGCCCCGGCTCGCGTCGAGCAGGACGCGACCTATGGCGGGGCAGCGGCCTATGTCGCCCAGCCCGCTTCGTCTGCGGCATCGCGAAACATCAACGCCATCGTCAAGGATCCGCCACCGGCCGATGACGATGTGCCGACGCCAACCCCACGGCCTGCAGAATAATTCTGCGTATGAGTCGGCGTTGAAAATGTCGACTCCTCCCCCACCTTCCCAACAAGCGACGGGCGCGCTAGAACGCGTGCAAATCGATTGAAAGCCGTTCCCGGGGGAGGACATAGTTTCATGTCGGCCAAGCCCTGCATTGCGCTGATCGCGCATGACCAGAAAAAAGATGAAATGGCGGATTTCGCCCGCCGTCATCAGGGAGCGCTTTCCCGTTTTCGCATCGTCGCGACCGGTACCACCGGCGGGCGCGTGCAGGAGGCCTGCCCCGGCCTCGACGTGACCCGGCTGAAAAGCGGCCCGCTCGGCGGCGACCAGCAGATCGGTGCGCTGATCTGCACCGGCGAGGTCAACATGCTGATCTTCTTCATCGATCCGTTGAGCGCGCTGCCGCATGACGTCGATGTCAAGGCGCTAACGCGGCTTGCTACGGTCTATGATATTCCCATGGCGCTGAACCTTGCCACCGCCGAAAAACTCATCGACTTCCAGAAGGACTGAGCGCTCCAGATGGCCGACCATATGAAGACCGAAAGCCTGCCCTTTCCGATCCTGATCGGCGATATCGGCGGCACCAATGCCCGCTTCTCAATCCTTCTCGACGCCTATGCGGAGCCGAAGCCGTTTCCGAACGTCCGCACCGCCGATTATCCGACGATCGACGAGGCGATCCAGAAGGTCGTGCTCGATACGTCCTCTTCGCAGCCGCGCTCGGCGATCCTGGCCGTGGCGGCGCCGATCGATGGCGATGAGATCGACCTCACCAACTGCCCGTGGATCGTCAAGCCGAAAGCGATGATCGCCAATCTCGGCTTCGAGGATGTTCTGGTCGTTAATGATTTCGAGGCTCAGGCGCTGGCCATCGCCGCACTGCCGGACCAATTCCGCGAAACGCTCGGTACGCACAGCGAACCGCATATGGCATCCCGTGTCGTGCTCGGCCCGGGCACCGGCCTCGGCGTCGCGGGCGTCGTTTATGCGCGGCACATGTGGTTCCCGGTTCCGGGTGAAGGCGGCCATGTGGATGTCGGGCCGCGCTCCGAGCGCGATTTCCAGATCTTCCCGCATCTGAAAAGGATCGAAGGCCGTGTTTCCGCGGAAGAGATTTTGAGCGGCCGCGGCGTCGTCAATATCTATCAGGCAATTTGCGTTGCCGATGGCATCGAACCCGCCTTTACCGATCCGGCCGACATCACCGCGCATGGTCTGAATGGCGGCGATGCGCAGGCGGTCGAAACCCTTTCGCTGTTTGCCACCTATCTCGGCCGGGTCGCTGGCGACATGGCGCTGATCTACATGGCCCGCGGCGGCGTCTATCTTGCCGGCGGCATTTCCCAGAAAATCATCCCGGCATTGAAGCGGCCGGAATTCCGCGCCGCCTTCGAAGACAAGGCGCCGCATACGGAATTGATGAGCACGATCCCGACTTTCGTGGTGACGCATCCGCAAGCGGCACTTGCAGGCCTTGCAAGCTTTGCCCGCACGCCTTCCGCCTACGGAATTTCGATGGACGGCCGCCGCTGGCGAAAATGACCCACTTGCCCATTTTCAATTTTTAGTAGAATGAGTTCCTATCGAGGGTAGGGAATTCAAATCTGCATGTTTGCTAATATTTTTCGTGGGTTAGGTATCGTTTCGGTTTGCGTCGGCCTGTCGAGCTGCACAACGCAGGAAAAGGTGGAAGCGGTCGGAGAAGCGCTCAAAGGTAGCGCCGCCTTGCGCGCCAAAGTCATCGAAAAGTGCATCAACAATGAACGACAGTGGAACCCCGACTCGCAAGAGGGGCTGGCCACGATCGTCACAACAGCCGATTCCCGCAACAAGCGGCTGATCTGCGAGAGACTTTACAACGGTATCGCGTCAGGTCGCCTCACGGCCAAGGATATTCGTTCCTTCAACGACGAGACCCTTACTCCAAACGCGATCCGCGTTCTTCGGGGCAAATAACTCCGCTTTCGCAAAATCCTGGTCGCTGCCGTGCAAGAAAGTGCGACGGCTCCTCTCACTATTTCAAGCCTTTGAAACCGGCGCCTCAGCTGCCGGAAAAGATTTCCCAATGGAGAAGATGTGATGTTCGCCCTCACCTGCCGTACCGTTGCGATCGGCATGATCGCCCTGGGCCTTACGGGATGCATGACCGAGGAAAAATATGAAGCGACGTCAACTGCCCTTCAGGGCAGTGCATCGCTGCGCGCCAAGACGATCGAAATATGTGCTCGCAACTGGAACACCAAGTCTCTCGAGGCAGCAGCGCTGCTGCTGGACGTGCCTCAGAGCAAGGCTGCCCGCCTGGTGTGCCGTCGCTCCGTCGACGCAATCGCTTCGGGCAAGTTAACCTATCAGGATGTGAACAGGATGCGTCAGGGCGACATCACGGCGAAAATGGTGCGGATCATGCAGGGCCGCTGAGGTCATGCCCGTCATGCCGGAATGCAACAGCCTGTCCGAATCTTGGTTCTGCCGCTTTTAAAAGCGCCTTCGAGCGTTTAAGACGCGCCGCATGGAAGGTGGCGTGAGTGCCGAGCAGGAAAGCCTTTGAAAGCAGCCAAGGATAAAAAGCGACAGGTCGATCCGAACACGGTCGTTGCCATCTTAAAGCGGGTGATCGCGGAAAACGGCCGTGACCACATTCGCGGTTATGCCTTCGCGATTGCCTGTCTGATCGCTGTGGCGCTGTCGACGGCGTTTACCGCCTGGATCATGGAATCGGTCGTCAACGAGGCCTTCGCCAACAGGCGCGCCGATATGGTGTGGCTGATCTGCGGTTCGATCCTAGCGGCTTTCATCCTGCGCGGATTTGCGACCTACGGGCAGGCGGTCGCGCTTGCCAAGATCGGTAACAATATCGTCGCACGCTATCAGCGGCGCCTTTACGAACACCTGATGAAGCTGTCGGTCGGTTTCTTCGCAGAAGCACGCTCCGCACATCTCGCCGCACAGATCAGCCAGAATGTCGGTGGTGTTCGCGATGTGCTGAACCTGACGGTCACCTCGACAGCGCGCGACCTTTTGACGCTCATCTCCCTGATCGGCGTCATGGTCGCCAAGGACTGGGTCCTGTCGCTGATCGTTTTCGCGGTGGCGCCGCCGCTGCTTTATGCGCTGCGTTACGTTTCCAAGCGGCTGCGCGCCGCGACCCGCGAGGCGATCGACGTCAACAGCCGCGTTCTCGGCGCCATGCAGGAAACCATCCAGGGCATTGCCGTGGTGAAGGCTTTCACCATGGAGCAGGAACTCGAGCGCAAGGTCAACGGTATCATCGATACGGCCGAGCGCCGCGCCAACCGCATCGCCCGGCTTTCGGAACGAACCTCGCCGTTGACGGAAACCTTTGCCGGTTTCGCCATCTCCAGCGTGCTTGCCTATGCAGCCTTCCGCTCGATCTATGACGGTGTGCCGCCAGGTGCGTTCTTCGCCTTCGTCACCGCGCTGCTGATGGCTTACGACCCGGCCCGCCGGCTCGCCAAGCTGCAGGTGCAGATCGACCGCGCCGTCGTCAACGCCCAGATGATCTACGCACTGCTCGACCTGCAGCCGCACCAGCGCGAAAAGCCCGACGCAAAGGACCTCGTTGTCACCGAAGCGCGCATCGAACTGAAGAACGTCGTATTTTCTTACGGCACCGGTAGCCCGATCCTGCGCGGCGTCGATCTGGTTGCCGAAGGCGGCAAGATGACCGCGCTGGTCGGCCAGTCCGGTGCCGGCAAATCGACGATCATCAATCTCATTCCCCGTTTCTACGATCCGTCCGAAGGGCAGATCCTGATCGACGGGCAGGATATCGCCGACGTCACCAAGGCATCGCTTCGCCACCAGCTCGCCTATGTTTCGCAGCAGCCCTACATGTTCGAAGGCACGATCCGCGACAACATCCGCTACGGACGTCCGGAAGCGACGGATGAGGAAGTGGAACAGGCGGCGCGGCTTGCCTATGCCCATGATTTCATCATCGCTCAGCCGGAAGGCTACGAGACGGCTGTCGGCGAAAACGGCGTGACGCTTTCCGGTGGCCAGCGGCAGCGGCTATCGATCGCCCGCGCCCTGGTGCGCAACGCGCCGATCCTGCTGCTCGACGAGGCGACGTCCGCGCTCGACAACGAGTCGGAAGCCGCCGTCCAGAAGGCGCTCGAGACCGCCATGCGCGGCCGTACCGTCATCGTCATCGCCCATCGCCTCTCCACCGTCGTCAAGGCTGACAAGATCGTGGTGATGCATGAGGGCAAGGTGATGGAAGAAGGCACGCATGAGGACCTTGCACAGCGCAAGGACGGTCTTTACGCTCGCCTTAACAATCTGCAAACGTCTGCGCCGCACGCCTGACCGGCAAAGGGATGAAAACGCACATGACCACCAGTGATATGAAACTCGTCGTGGTCGGTGCAGCCGGGCGCATGGGCCAGACGCTGATCCGCGTCATTCACGAAACCCCCGGCGTCACGCTGCATGCAGCGATCGAGCGCGAAGGTTCGAGCTTCATCGGCAAGGATGCGGGCGAGATCGCCGGCGCTGGCACGCTTGGAGTCGCCGTCACCTCCGATCCGCTGAAGGCATTTCTGGATGCCGAAGGCGTGCTGGATTTCACGGCCCCTTCCGCAAGCGTCGCCTTTTCCGGTCTCGCAGCCCAGGCCCGCATCGTCCACGTCATCGGCACGACCGGCTGCTCGGTGGACGACGAAGAAAAGTTCAAGGCGGCAGCTCGTCACGCCCGTGTCGTCAAGTCCGGCAATATGAGCCTCGGCGTCAACCTGCTCGGCGTCTTGACCAGGCAGGCGGCCAAGGCCCTGCCGGCTGCCGGCTGGGATATCGAGATCGTCGAAATGCACCACAAACACAAGGTCGATGCGCCTTCCGGTACGGCGCTGCTGCTCGGCGAAGCGGCCGCCGAAGGCCGCGGCATCAACGATCTGGCGGGTCAGTCTGTACGGGTGCGCGACGGTCATACCGGCCCGCGCACCGGCGGCACGATCGGGTTTGCGACGCTGCGCGGCGGTTCCGTCGTCGGCGACCATTCCGTGATGCTGGCCGGCGAAGGCGAACTGGTGACCTTGTCACACAGCGCTCGAGACCGTTCGATCTTCGCGCGTGGCGCGGTCACCGCGGCCCTCTGGGCATGCGACCAGAAGCCCGGTTATTATTCCATGCTCGACGTGCTCGGGCTTTCCTGACGTCTCCCGTCTTCTTAAAATTCCTGGAGGAATGCATCTCATGAGCGGAACCCTCGTCCTCGTTCGCCACGGCCAGAGCGAATGGAACCTCAAGAACCTGTTCACCGGCTGGCGTGACGTCGATCTGACGCCACTCGGCATCCAGGAAGCGGAAACTGGCGGCAAGGCGCTGGCGGAAACCGGCATCAAGTTCGACATCGCCTTCACCTCGGACCTGAAGCGCGCCCAGAACACGCTGAAGATCGTGCTCGAAAAGGTCGGCCAGCCGGATCTCGAAACGATCCGCAACGTGGCACTCAACGAGCGCGACTATGGTGACCTTTCCGGCCTCAACAAGGACGACGCGCGCGAGAAGTGGGGTGAAGAGCAGGTGCATATCTGGCGCCGTTCCTACGACGTACCGCCTCCGGGCGGCGAAAGCCTGCGTGATACCGGCGCCCGCGTCTGGCCCTATTACATGACGGAAATCCTGCCGCGCGTTCTGCGTGGCGAAAAGGTGCTGGTCGCCGCCCACGGCAATTCGCTGCGTGCGCTGGTCATGGTGCTCGATCGCCTGACCAAGGAAGAGATCCTCAAGCTCAACCTCGCGACCGGCGTGCCGATGATCTACGAACTGAACGCAGATACGACCGTCAAGTCGAAGGCCGTTCTAGGCGACATGTCCGGCGCGCATTGAACCTTAGCTTCGGACAATCCATGTGTTACGATACAAGCATTCGTGACACATGGATTGCGCTATGGCCGAAGCGACCTTCATTTTCAAAGTCGAAGAAGAGCTGAAGACCGCCTTCAGCAATGCTGCCAAAGCGCTGGACCAAACCGACGCGGATGTGCTTCGGGAATTCATGCGCGCCTATGTGGAAGAACAATACGATGCGGCAAGCTATGACGCGTGGTTTCGCCAGAAGGTGAAAAAGGCGATCGAGCTTGCAGATGCCGGTGAAACAGTCCCCGGTGACGAGGTCGAAGCCGAGTTCGCGGTGCTTCGCGATGAAGCCCGAAAATCCGCCACTCGATGAAGCTGCTTTGGACGCTTCAAGCCCGTTCCGATCGCCGCGCGATCTTCAAATATATCCAGAAAGACAATCCGGAAGCTGCGGCAAACCTGGACGACCAGTTCGTGAAAGCTGCGGAACAACTCGCGCGGCACCCTCAATCTGGCCGTAGCAGACGGGTCGCCGGAACTCGCGAGGTGCCCGGCTCATCCAAGTTACGTGATCATCTACGACCTGAGAGACGATGCAGTCCGCATTCTGACGATCGTCCACACCGCGCGCCAATGGCCCCCGGAATAAACTTCAATTCTCAATCGTGAACTGCACCATATCCGCCGGAAAGCGGCTGACGGCATATTGCACCGGTACGCCGTCCGTATCGGTGTTGAGCGCCTTGGCTACCAGCACGATCGCGCCGGGTGACAGTTCCAGGTCGGCAAGATCGGCATTGTCCGCATGGGTCGCGGTGATCTCGGTCGAGACGCGCAGGTAATCGGCAAGGCCGAGCGTTCGGAAGGCGACGGTGATCGAGCCGCTTTGACGATAGGCCTCGGTCATGCCGCCGAAGCGGTCTGCCGGAAACCAGGTGGTCGAGCGCGAGACGGGACGCCGATCCGCCTTGCGGAGCGTCTCGAGCCGGATGACCGGAGCGCCCGGCTTGATCTTCAGCCTCGCCGCCAGATCCGCCGTTGCCGGCTCCTCCGCCGAATGCAAAAGCAGGCCTTCCTTCTCGCGCGCCTGGTCACCGATGCCCTGATTGAAGCGGGTTCGCTGCGAGATCGGAAAGTTTAGCCGGTCCTTGCGCTCAATCAGCGTGCCGCGCCCCTGCACGGAACGGACGATGCCTTCCTGCGCCAGTGCTGCAAGCGCGCTGCGGACCGTATGGCGGTTGACGCCGAACTGCTCGGCCAGCGCAAATTCCGGCGGCACCTTGCCCGTTTCGTCGTATTCGCCATTAGCGATCGAGGTGCGGATACGGTCTGCAATCTGGCGCCACAGCGCCACTCCGTTCTGCCGTTGAACGTTCATCTGCCCGGTATCCATGTCACACTCTTGTTATATCCGGAAGTTAGGAGTAAATAATGATTTGTATGGTTGTCTATATTAATAGACATTTGAGGGTTTGGCAATGGACCTGGCAAAACAAATCGAGCCGACTGCAGAAATGACCGGACGCCGACGCGCCGCCGGCCTCCTTTCGCGGGCTTCGATGGATGAACTCAATGCGGCTTTCGCAAAGCTGACAGACAAGCCGGATGTAAAGCCGGTGCGCGGGCCGGAAACCGGCCTCGTAATGGTGCGCGGCCGCATCGGCGGCGGCGGAGCGCCTTTCAATCTCGGCGAAGCGACGGTGACCCGCGCGACGGTGCTTCTGGCATCCGGCACGGCCGGCCATGCGCATGTGCTTGGCACCGACAAGGAGAAGGTGCGGCTTGCAGCGATCTTCGACGCGTTGTGGCAGGAGGCGGCAACGCAGGACTTCGTGGAGGCTGCCTTGCTCACTCCTATCGAGGCGCGCATCGCGGCGGAGGACAAACAAAAAGCTGAAGAGACGGCCGCGACCCGCGTCGATTTCTTCACGATGGTACGGGGGGACGACTGATGAACATCAAGACCCAGGCGCTTTCGGGCGGCTTCGGCGAGCCCGTTTTCGAATCTCAGAGCGTATTCCGCATGCTGATGGACGGCATGGCCCGTCCGGGTTCGATCCGTTCGGTCGAACCTGATGTCGGCCAGCCCGACCCCTTTGGCGGTGCGGCCGGCGCGATCGCGCTGACGCTCTGCGACCATGAGACGCCCGTGTGGTTGAGCGCAGGCTTGACGAAGACTGCCGTTCCCGAATGGATCGGTTTCCATACCGGCGCGCAGATCACCCGTGAAAAGGCAGAGGCCCGCTTCGCCTTCGTCGAAGCCGGCGCGACGCTCGCGTCCTTCGGCCTGTTTTCTGCCGGCACGCAGGAATATCCGGACCGTTCGACGACGCTGATCATAGAGGTGGCCGCTTTCGGCGAGGGCCAGACCCTGACGCTGACCGGACCCGGTATCCAGCAGACGACCATCGTCAAGGTCAAAGGCCTACCCGAGGTCTTCGCTCGGCTCTGGGCGGACAACCGGGCGCTTTTCCCGCGTGGGGTCGATGTGGTCTTGACCGCGGGCAAGTCGATGCTGTGCCTGCCGCGCACCACAAAGATCGCCATTCAGTGATGACCAACCCTATCGCGCTCCAGATCATGACGCGCGACCGACGGGCAGGAGATTGAAGCATGTATGTAGCCGTCAAGGGTGGCGAAGCCGCCATCAACAACGCCCACAGGCTGCTTGCCGACCGGCGCCGCGGCGACCGGTCCTTGCCTGCGGTAACGATCGAGCAGATTGTCGAGCAGCTTGGCCTTGCGGTCGATCGAGTCATGGCGGAAGCCTCGCTTTACGACCGGTCGCTCGCCGCCCTTGCCGTCCGCCAGTCGCGCGGCGACATGATCGAGGCGATCTTTTTACTGCGTGCCTATCGCACCACGCTGCCGCGCTTTGGCACCTCCGTACCGGTCGATACGAATAAGATGAAGGTCGAGCGCCGCGTTTCGGCGACCTACAAGGACTTGCCGGGCGGCCAGCTGCTCGGCCCGACCTTCGATTATACGCACCGCCTGCTGGACCCGTCGCTGCTGACCGATACACCGGTGGAAGAGCCTGCCCGCCGGGACGAGACCGGGGAGCATGTGATGCGCGTCTCGGACATTCTGGCCCATGAGGGCCTGATCGAGGCGGATGGCGAGTTCCCCGAAGACCACGAGGCCGGCGACCTGACCCGCGAGCCGATGGAATTTCCGATGGGCCGCGATCTTCGCCTGCAGGCGCTTGCCCGCGGTGACGAAGGTTTCCTTCTGGCGCTTGGTTATTCCACTCAGCGCGGTTACGGCCGCAACCATCCCTTCGTCGGCGAAGTCCGTATCGGCGAAGTCGAGGTGGAGCTGGAGGTTGCCGAACTCGGCTTTTCCGTTTCGCTCGGCCGCATCCGGGTGACCGAATGCCAGATGGTCAACCAGTTCAAGGGCTCGTCCAAGGCGCCGCCGCAGTTTACCCGCGGTTATGGCCTGGTCTTCGGCCAGAGCGAACGCAAGGCGATGTCCATGTCGCTGGTGGACCGGGCACTTCGCGCTGAAGAGCTTGGAGAGGACATTACCGCACCGGCGCAAGACGAGGAATTCGTCATCTCGCATTCCGACAACGTCCAGGCGACCGGCTTCGTCGAGCACCTGAAACTGCCGCATTACGTGGACTTCCAGGCCGAACTGGCACTGGTGCGCAAGATGCGCTCCGATATCGAGAAGGCCCGCAAGGGTGACCGGAGCGAAATGCCGGAGGCCGCGGAATGATGTCTGGCCTCAGCGTCGGCTCAATCGCCTCCACCGCCGCCATCTCCACCCCCGCTATCGCAGGAGGTCCCGGAATGGCTGCCGGTATGGCATCCGTCGTCACTGCTGCCGACCCACATAGCAGCTTCGCTGCCGCTGCTGCCGGGCGCGGTGCGCTTCGGGCGCTTGTTGACATAAAACGGGAAGACAAACCCGAAGCACAGGAAGGCCGCGATCACGGCCACACCAATCAATCCGTTCGAAGCAGCTGGATCCATGACAGCTCTCCTTTCAGTTGGTCTATGCCCTTGCAGGATACCTTAAGATGACGGACCTCGCCACCTACAACTTCGCTTATCTCGACGAGCAGACCAAGCGGATGATCCGCCGCGCGATCCTGAAGGCGATCGCCATCCCCGGTTACCAGGTGCCGTTCGCCTCCCGCGAAATGCCGATGCCCTACGGCTGGGGCACCGGCGGCGTGCAGGTGACCGCCTCGATCATCGGGCCTGAAGACGTGCTAAAGGTGATCGATCAGGGCGCCGACGACACGACAAACGCGGTGTCGATCCGCGCCTTCTTCCAGAAGGTCGCCAATGTCGCCGTCACCACCCATACAAGCGATGCGACGATCATCCAGACGCGTCACCGGATTCCCGAGCAGAAGCTCGGCGAAAACCAGGTGCTCGTCTACCAGGTGCCGATCCCGGAGCCGCTGCGCTTCCTGGAACCGCGCGAGACGGAAACCCGCAAGATGCATGCGCTGGAAGAATACGGCCTGATGCATGTGAAGCTTTACGAGGACATTGCCCATAACGGTCGCATCTCCAAGACCTATGCCTATCCGGTCAAGGTCGATGGCCGTTATGTCATGGACCCCTCGCCGACGCCGAAATTCGACAATCCGAAAATGCACATGTCGGATGCGCTGCAGCTCTTCGGCGCCGGACGCGAGAAGCGCATCTACGCCGTGCCGCCTTATACCGAAGTCGTCAGCCTCGATTTCGAGGATTATCCGTTCGAAATCCAGAAATTCGAGCAGGACTGCGCGCTTTGCGGCGCCCACGGCGTCTATCTCGATGAAGTGGTGCTCGACGACAAGGGCGGCCGCATGTTTGTCTGCTCCGATACCGACCATTGCGAAGACCGTCGCGAGCATGGACATGTCGGCGAGATGCTGGCGCCCAGCAAGGAGGCCGCAGAATGACCGACACCCCCCTTCTCAAAGTCAGCGGCGTCTCGAAATTCTATGGCAGCCGCATTGGCTGCAAGGACGTCAATTTCGAACTGTGGCCGGGTGAAGTGCTGGCCATCGTCGGCGAGTCCGGCTCGGGCAAGACGACCTTGCTCAACTGCCTGTCGACCCGGCTGATGCCGACGGCCGGCAGCGTCGAATACCGGATGCGCGACGGCAATTTCCGTGACCTCTACCATATGAGCGAGGCGGAACGCCGTTTCCTGATGCGCACCGATTGGGGTTTCGTACACCAAAACCCGGCTGACGGGCTGCGTATGACGGTGTCTGCCGGTGCCAATGTCGGCGAGCGGCTGATGGCGATTGGCGACCGGCATTACGGCAAGATCCGCGAGACGGCGAGCGACTGGCTCTCCCGCGTGGAAATCTCCACCGACCGTATCGACGACCAGCCGCGCGCCTTCTCCGGCGGTATGCGCCAGCGCCTGCAGATCGCCCGCAATCTTGTGACCGGCCCACGCCTCGTCTTCATGGACGAGCCGACCGGCGGTCTCGACGTTTCGGTTCAGGCCCGCCTGCTCGACCTGCTTCGCGGCCTCGTCAACGATCTCGGCCTGGCCGCCATCGTCGTTACCCATGATCTCGCTGTCGCCCGTCTTCTGTCACACCGGATGATGGTGATGAAGGATGGCCACGTGATCGAACATGGCCTGACCGACCGGGTGCTCGACGATCCGCGCGAGCCCTATACGCAATTGTTTGTTTCTTCGATCCTGCAGGTGTGAGGACAAACTGATGGCAACTCCCCTCGTCGTTTCGGAAGTCTTCAAAAGCTTCACCATGCATCTGCGCGACGGCATCAAGCTGCCGGTCGTCAACGATGTGAATTTCTCGGTTGCATCAGGCGAATGCGTCGTGCTCGGTGGCCCGTCGGGCATCGGCAAAAGCTCGATCCTGAAAATGCTCTACGGCAACTATGCCGTCGATGCCGGCCAGATCCTGGTGGGGCACAAGGACAAAATCGTCGATATCGCCCATGCCGATCCGCGCACCATTCTCGAAGTGCGCCGTCACACGCTGGGTTATGTCAGCCAGTTCCTGCGCACCGTACCGCGCGTCTCGGCGCTCGATGTGGTGGCCGAACCGCTCTTTGCCCGTGGCGTCGATGCCGCGCAGGCCAAGGACAAGGCTGCCGAGCTGCTCGCAAAACTCAACCTGCCGCGCGAACTCTGGTCGCTGCCGCCGGCCACCTTCTCCGGCGGCGAG
Source organism: Neorhizobium populisoli (assembly GCF_019430945.1). GTDB lineage: Bacteria > Pseudomonadota > Alphaproteobacteria > Rhizobiales > Rhizobiaceae > Neorhizobium > Neorhizobium populisoli. The sequence goes on from NZ_JAHYCB010000006.1 coordinate 349,623, forward strand.
CAGCAGCGCGTCAACATCGCCCGCGGCTTCATCACCAGCCACCGCATCCTGCTTCTCGACGAGCCGACCGCCTCTCTCGACGCCGTCAACCGCCGCGTGGTGGTGGAGATGATCGCCGAGAAGAAGCGCGAGGGCGTCGCCATGCTCGGCATCTTCCACGACGAGGAAGTGCGCGAAGCCGTGGCCGACCGCATTCTCGACGTCTCGCAATTCTCACCCCGCAAGGCCATCGCAGCATGAGCAAGAATCTCGGTCTTGAGCCGGCTATCCATCCGAGCGCCAGCGTCAGCGCCGATACGGTGCTCGGGCGCTACACGGAAGTCGCCGAGCGCTGCCGCATTTCCGAGGCCGAGATCGGCGACTATTCCTACATCATGCAGGATGGCTCGATCTGGTGCGCGACGATCGGCAAGTTCGTCAACATGGCGGCCTCGGTGCGCATCAACGCTACCAACCATCCGACCTGGCGGGCGACCCTGCATCACTTTACCTACCGTGCCGCCAGCTACTGGCCGGATGCGCAGGACGAGCAGGATTTCTTCGAATGGCGGCGCGACAACCGCGTCACGATCGGCCATGACGTCTGGATCGGCCACGGCGCCACGGTCCTGCCGGGCGTCACCGTCGGCAATGGCGCGGTGATCGGCGCCGGTGCAGTCGTCTCCAAGGACGTGGCGCCCTACACGATCGTCGGCGGCGTACCGGCCAAACTCATCCGTGAACGCTTCACGAAAGAGGTCGGCGAAGGCATGGACAAGCTCGCCTGGTGGGATTGGGATCACGCCAAATTGCGCACCGCTCTTGATGATTTCCGGGCACTTTCGGCGCAAGATTTCCTGGCCCGCTATACCCTGTAACGTGTTCGTTACAGGGCCATCATCATTGTAATAAATCCGACATCAAACCGACATTCAGGCTTCATCAACCATCGCTAATCGGGACCCCAGATAGTCTGGACAGGCGAAAAAGTATGAAGTTCGAACTGAGGAATGTCACCCGCCGTTTCGGCGACCGTATCGCGGTGAGTGCCGTGAACGTCGAGATTCCTCAGGGCCAGATGGTCGGCATTATCGGTCGTTCCGGCGCCGGCAAGTCCACTCTCTTGCGCATGATCAACCGCCTGCAGGAGCCGAGCTCGGGCTCGATCCATTTCGGCGGCGTCGAGGTTTCCTCGCTCAAGGGTGCCGGCCTGCGCAACTGGCAGCGCGACTGTGCCATGATCTTCCAGCAGTTCAACCTGGTGCCGCGGCTCGACGTGATGACAAATGTCCTGCTCGGCCGCCTGAACCATCGTTCGACAACGATGAGCCTTCTCAAGATCTTCAGCCGCGACGAACGCGTGCTTGCCATGGCTGCTCTCGAGCGCCTCGGCATCGAGCAGACGGCGCTGCAGGCAGCCGGCACGCTTTCGGGCGGGCAGCAGCAGCGTGTGGCAATCGCCCGCGCTCTGGTTCAGGCGCCGAAGATGATGCTTGCCGACGAGCCGATCGCCTCGCTCGATCCGCTCAACGCCAAGATCGTCATGGATGCCCTGCGCGGCATCAACGAGCGCGAAGGCATTACCGTCATCACCAACCTGCACACGCTCGATACGGCCCGCAGCTATTGCGAACGGATCATCGGCATGGCCGGCGGCAAGGTCGTGTTCGACGGCCCGCCAAGCGAGCTGACCGCATCGGCCGTGCGGGAAATCTACGGTTCCGACAAGGATGGCGCCGGCATCGACGAAACGATGACCTCGACCAGCCTTCAATCGGCGCGTCGCGCCAAACCTGCCCCTTCCGCCGTGGTGGCCGAAGCCGTCGCCATGCGCTGACCCTCTTTCCGGTCGCGGGGGAATGCGGCCGGAAACTCGACAGACCCGTCACAAAGGAGACTTCCATGTCTGCATTCCGCAAGATCATGATGGCGACGATCGCCATCGCTGCAATCGCCGGCAACGCTGCCGCACAGGACGTCAAGGTCCTGCGCATCGGCCTCGATGGCGGTGAGAACGAAGCTGACCAGGTTCGCCGCACCGAGTGCGTCAAGCCGGGTCTCGTCAAGGCCGTCGGCGTTTCCGAAGTTCAGCTCTTCCCGTCGCCGAACTATAACGGCGTCATCCAGGGCCTGCTCGGCGGCACGATCGACATCGCGATGATGGGCGCTGCTTCCTACGCTTCCGTCTACCTCAAGGACCCGAAGGCCGTTACCCCGATCCTGACCACCAAGCAGGCTGACGGCTCGACTGGCTATTACACGATCATGGTCGCTCGTAAGGACTCGGGCATCAAGACGCTCGCAGACGCCAAGGGCAAGAAGCTCGGCTTCGCCGATCCGGACTCGACCTCGGGCTACCTCGTCCCGAACGTCGCCCTGCCGAAGGACGTCAAGGCTCCGGTCAAGGAATACTTCGCTTCGACCGGTTTCGGCGGCGGCCATGAGAACCTCGTTCTCGCCGTTCTCGACAAGAAGTTCGACGTCGGCACCACCTTCGGCTCCGGCCAGGGCGACTGGCAGCAGGGCTATTCTTCCGGCAACCTGCACCAGATGATCACCAAGGGCCTCCTGAACATCGACGACATCGTCGAAGTCTGGAAGTCCCCGCTGATCCCGAACGGCCCGCTGATGGTTTCCAACAAGCTGCCGTCCGACGTTCAGAAGAAGGTCACCGAATACTTCGCCCAGCTCGCCAAGACCGACAAGCCCTGCTTCGATTCGTTCACGGGCGGCGGTTACACCGACTTCTCGCCGGTTGACCAGAGCACCTACCAGACGATCATCGACGCCCGTAAGGCCGTCATCGGCGGCTGATCCTCAGCCATACCATTCGAGCGGCGGCATCATGACGATGCCGCCGTTTGTTCGACAGGACCCAACTGGATATCGGGGAAGCTTCGATGACGCATGTGGCTGATGCCAACCACTCGGGGGGATTGGGCAGCGGGCTTGCAGAAAGCTCCCGCACCATTCTTGAACACTACCAGGCCCAGGTTCGCACCCGGCGTATCTATACGATCATCTCGATCGTCGTCTTCCTGGTCATCCTCGGATTGTCGCTGGACTTCGCCAACAATGCCAATTCCGGCAAGTTCTTCGAACGGCTTCCCTATCTCTTCGACTTCCTGAAGCATTTCGTGCCGGACAGCCCGATGGAAATCTTCCGGGCGATGTTCGACCTGCCCTCGCCCTATTTCGACGGCTCGATCAAGTACGATTACACCAGCGACCGCGTCTGGATCACCGACGGCTTCTACATTCCAAATTTCTTCTACCAGCTGGCGATCACCATCAACATCGCCATCGTATCGACGATCATCGGCGCATCCGGCGCCTTTCTGCTCTGCTTCTTCGCCTCGACCAATCTGGTCGGTGCCGGCGTGACCCGCTGGGTGATCCGCCGCATCATGGAAATCATGCGCGCCTTCCCGGAAATCGTCATTGCCGGCCTTTTGGCGGCGATCCTGTCGATCGGTCCGATTTCGGCGATCATCGCCGTTTCGGTGCACACGGTCGGCGCGCTCGGCAAGCTGTTCTTCGAAGTGGTCGAAAATGCCGACATGAAGCCGGACGAGGGCCTGCGTGCCGCCGGCGGCAACTGGCTGGAGCGCGTGCGTTTCGCGATCCTGCCGCAGGTCCTGCCGAATTTCGTGTCCTATACGCTGCTCAGAACCGAGATCAACGTGCGCGCCTCGACCATCATCGGCGCTGTCGGCGGCGGCGGTATCGGCGAAGTGTTCAGCCTGTCTATCGGCCGCGACCATGCCGCCAAGACCTATGCGATCATCATTCTCCTGCTGATCACCGTCATCTGCGTCGACCAGTTCTCCGCCTGGCTTCGTCGCCGCCTGATCGGCAAGCAATCCTTTGAATTCGGAAGGGCCGCGGCATGATTTTCTCCGTTCCGTCGATCAACGCCGCCGAGCGCGAACGCCTGCTGACGACCTATCCGGAAGTCTTCCATCGCAGCTTCTGGCAGCGCTGGGGCCTTGCGATCGCAGCCGTCGTGGTGCTCGTCTATCTCGGCTTCTGCTTCGCGTTCTTCAACGTCATCCCGACCTTCGTCAACGGCAACTGGGATCGCGCGGCGGTCTACGTTCAGGACTGGTATTCCTGGCGTGCCCAACCGCGCCTGCGCTTCCTCGACGGCAAGGTCGTGCCGCAATGGACGAGCCGCCGGCAATATCCGGAGGGCGCTAATATCGACTGGCTGCAGCCGACCGCGGCTGGCTATACCGTGACATTCGGCGGCGACAACGACCGGCTGGAAGTGACGCTGACCCAGGTCGACGTCTATCTCGACGGCAAGTCTTATCCGGTGACGCTGACCGGCGGAAAGACGCTTGCCCCGACGGACCATCCCGCACGTATCGTGCAGGAAGAGAACCGCGTCGTGGTCTATTACGGCTTTGCAGGCCAGGCGGAAATCCGCACCAGCCAGGTTTATGTGCAGCGGCGTTTCCTCGGCTGGGCGAACTTCTTCTTCGACATCCAGTCGCCCTTCTGGGGCAAGAGCACCGGCGAGCTTCTCGGCCTGGCGTTTGCCGGTGATCGTATCGATCCGGCGCAATCCAACGCATCGCTGATGCTCGACAACTTCCTGCACAATGCCAGCTGGCAGCATGGGGACATCTTTTCGAAGCTAATGCAGACGCTGGTCATGGCTTTTGTCGGCACGCTGTTTGCCACCATTATTGCCTTCCCCTTCGCCTTCATCGCCGCGCGCAACATTACCCAGAGCAAGCCGGTTAACTGGGTCATGAAGCGCGTCTTCGACTTCCTGCGCTCGATCGACATGCTGATCTGGGCGCTGTTCTTCACCCGCGCCTTCGGGCCCGGACCGCTGCCGGGCATTGCGGCGATCTTCTTCACGGATACCGGCGCGCTCGGCAAGGTCTATGCGGAAGCACTGGAAAATGTCGACGACAAGCAGCGTGAAGGCGTGAAATCGGTCGGTGCATCGCCAGTCGTCGTGCAGCGTTACGGCGTCGTGCCGCAGGTCCTGCCGGTGTTCATCTCGCAGTCGCTGTATTTCTGGGAATCGAACACCCGTTCGGCCACCGTCATCGGCGCCGTCGGCGCCGGCGGCATCGGCCTGAAACTGCTGGAATCCATGAAGACAAACGGCGACTGGGACAAGGTCGCCTACATGGTGCTGCTCATTCTCTGCGTCGTCTTCATCTTCGACAACGTTTCGAATGCAGTGCGCTCGCGCGTCATGGGCAAACGCGGCCACTGAGCCAACGCGGCCGGAAAATCGACGCGTTTCGACATGACGGATGAGAGGCGGCAAATAGGTCGCCTCTCATCATCATTTTGTCATGGAAATCTTTTAGCCGAAGGTTCTGTCTTACTGTCGGCAAGCCGGCTAAAGTCGTGCCGACCTTCCTGATTCCGGAATCCCGTTTTGCGCTACGCTATCTATTTTTCGCCCGCCGAATCCCATCCGCTGACGAAAGCGGCAACGCATTGGCTCGGTCGCGACGCCTTTACCGGCGAGACCTGGCCAACGCCCGAAGTGGCGGGTCTGAAGCCGGATACCGTTCACGAACTGACGGCCGATCCGCGCCGTTATGCTTTCCACGCCACGCTGAAAGCGCCATTCGAACTGGCCGGAGGCAAGAACGAGGCAGAACTTGTCGAGGCGTTTGAACGCTTCGCGGCAGAGACCAAGGCCTTCGATATTCCGAACGTCGTCGTCGGGCAGCTCGGCCGCTTCTTCGCGATCGTGCCGGACAAGATCTATCCCGAGCTTCAGGATTTCGCGGCCCGCGTGGTCGAGGTCTTCGAGCCCTTCCGGGCCCCGCTTTCGCAAGCCGATATCGCCCGGCGCAATCCCGAAAACCTGACCGCATCACAGCGTGCCAATCTCGAGCGCTGGGGTTATCATCATGTCATGGACGATTTTCGCTTCCATATGACACTGACCGGCAAGGTGCCGCCCGAGCAGGCGCCGGCCATGCGTGCCGAACTCGATCGCCGCTTTGCCGAATTTGCCGACCGACCACTCGCCATCGACGGACTGGCCCTGTTCGTCGAACCCTCGCGCGGCGCCCCTTTCACCGCCCATCGCTGGCTGCCGCTCGGCGCCGCTTCCGAAAACAGAAAGATCGCATCATGACCGAACTCGTCCTCACCAATGCCCGCATCGTGCTGGAGGACAGCATCCTGCACGGCTCCGTGCAGATCCTCGACGGCAAGATCGCCGACATTTCCGAGGGCAGCACCCGCACCGGCGAGGATTTCGAGGGCGACTACCTGATCCCCGGCCTGGTCGAACTGCATACCGACCATCTGGAGCAGCACTATTCGCCGCGCCCCGGCGTGCGCTGGAATGCCACTGCGGCCATCCAGGCGCATGATGCCCAGGTCGCTACCTCCGGCATCACCACCGTCTTCGACTGCCTGCGGCTTGGCGCCGACGAGGATGGCGGTTTCGACGACGGCGAGATGCGCGCCATGGCGGATGCGATTTCCGCTGCAGCCGATCAGGGGCGCCTGCGCTCGGAACACTTCCTGCACCTGCGCTGCGAAGTGTCCGCCGACAATTGCATGGACCATTTCGTCGATTTCGAAACCGATCCGCATGTGAAGCTCGTCTCGCTGATGGACCATGCGCCCGGCCAGCGACAGTTCCAGACGATGGATCAGTACACGCTGTATTACCAGAAGAAGCGCGGCCTGAGCGACGAGGCTTTCGCGATCTTCGTGGCGCGACGCCAGGAACAGTCGGCCCGCAATTCGACGCCGCATCGCACGGCAATCGCCAAGGTCTGCGGCGAGCGTGGCATCACGGTTGCCAGCCATGACGACGCAACCCTCTCGCATGTCGATGAGGCGATCGAAAATGGCGTGCGGCTGGCGGAATTCCCGACAAGCTTCGATGCTGCCAAGGCCTCCCACGAAGCCGGCATGAGTGTCTTGATGGGCGCGCCGAACATCGTCCGCGGCAAGTCGCATTCCGGCAATATCGCTGCCCGCGACCTTGCCGAACGCGGCGTGCTCGACGTACTTTCGTCCGACTATGTGCCACTCAGCCTGCTGCATGCGCCCTTCGTGCTGGCAGATGGCGTGGATGGCATTTCGCTGCCCAAGGCGCTTGCCATGGTCACCGCGACGCCGGCCCGCACCGTCAGCCTCAACGATCGCGGCCGGATCGCCACGGGCCTGCGCGCTGATATCGTCCGCGTCCAGCGTCAGGATGGCGTTCCGATCGTGCGTGCCGTCTGGCGCGAAGGCAAGCGGGTCGCCTGATGAACATGGCTGCTGCAAAGGCTGAAGGCTGCATGGTCGCCGTCGTTGGCCCGAGCGGTGCCGGCAAGGATACGCTGATGGCGATCGCCGCTGAGGCGCTGGCAGGCTGCGAGGATGTCACCTTTGTCCGGCGCGTCATCACCCGCGATGCAGCCGCCGGCGGTGAGGATCACCACGGCGTTTCGGATGCGGAATTCGACGTGCTGGAGAAATCCGGCGGCTTTGCCGTATCCTGGGATGCGCATGGGCTGCGTTACGGCATCCCGGCGAATACCAAAGAGCGGGTAGCGGCCGGTCATCTGGTCATCGCCAACGGTTCCCGCTCCGCGCTGCCGCATTTCAAGGCGGCCTATCCGCGCCTCGTCGTCGTCAATATCACCGCCCGGCTGGATGTTCTTGCAGCGCGGCTGGAAGCCCGCGGCCGAGAAAGCCGCGAGGATATTCTTCGTCGTCTCGAACGTAGTTCGCTTTCCGTCGGAGATGATTTCGACGTCGTGACGATCGATAACAGCGGCGCGCTTGAAGATTCCGGGCGGGTTTTGATCGAAGCACTTCAAGGGCTTCGTACAACCATAAGGTAATTCGACGGAAAAACTTCTCCTCGGCGCTTTAAAGCTGGAACATACGCTCTATTTTCTTCTTCTTATATAAGAAGGGGCAAAATATGAACCAGAGTAAACCGCTTGGCGGGCAGCCTTCCGATCAGGCTGCCAGCGATCTCGAAGGTCGCGTCGTCGTTCTTGAAATCGTATCCATGACCGCACTGGCGCTCGCGATGGACACATCGGAGAATGCCGACGTCGAACATGCCCGCGGCATTACGCAGTTGATCCTGGAGACCGTTCGTCAGCGCTGCCACGAAATGCAGATGAGCGAACAGGCCCAACTCTCGGCCTGCTCCTATGCGGACGAATTGCTTTCGACCGCGCTGATGTCGCTCTATCCGCAAGACGGCCGCAGCAGTTAGGCTGATCGAGGCCTCAGTGCGCCTCATCCCAGTTATCGGCAGCGCGTGCATCGACCCTTAGCGGTACTCTCATGGAAATTGCCGGCATTGCGGCATTTTCCATGACCGAAACGATCACCGGAATGCTTGCCTCGACATCCGCATCCTCGACTTCGAAGATCAGTTCGTCATGCACCTGAAGGAGCATGCGAACTTTCTCGCCCAGGCCGGCCTTGGCCAGCGCCGGCTCCATCTTGACCATGGCGCGACGGATGACGTCAGCGGCCGAGCCCTGGATCGGCGCGTTGATCGAGGCGCGCTCGTTGAAGGCACGCACCGACGGGTTGGAAGACTTGATCTCCGGATAATGCGCCCGACGGCCGAAGATCGTTTCGACATAACCGTTCTCGCGAGCGAACGCCTTGGTGCTGTCCATATAATCGCGGATGCCCGGGAAGCGCTCGAAATACTTCTTGATATAGTCGCCCGCCTCGGAGCGCTCGATCGACAGCTGGTTGGCGAGGCCGAAGGCGGAAATGCCGTAGATGATGCCGAAGTTGATCGCCTTGGCGCGGCGGCGCACCTCGCTCGGCATGCCTTCCACCGGCACGCCGAACATTTCGGATGCGGTCATCGCATGGATGTCGACGCCGTCCTCGAAGGCCTGGCGCAGCTGCGGAATGTCGGCCACATGGGCGAGCACGCGCAGTTCGATCTGGCTGTAGTCGGCGGAGACGAGCTTATGACCCGGTGTCGAGATGAAGGCCGTGCGGATCTTGCGGCCTTCGGCGGTGCGCACCGGAATGTTCTGCAGGTTCGGCTCGGACGACGACAGGCGGCCAGTCGTGGTCGAGGCGAGCGAATAGGACGTGTGAACGCGCTTGGTGTCCGGGTGGACATAACCCGGCAAAGCGTCCGTGTAGGTGGATTTCAGCTTGGTCAGCTGGCGCCAGTCGACGATCTTGCGCGGTAGCGGCAGACCTTCGGCCGCCAGGTCTTCCAGAACGCTGGCCGAGGTGGACCATTGACCGGTCTTGGTCTTGGCGCCACCCGGCAGGCCCATCTTGCCGAACAGGATATCGCCGAGCTGTTTCGGCGAACCGATGGTGAAACGCTCGCCCGCCAGTTCATAAATCTCGTCCTCGAAGGCGGCGGCCTTCTGGGCCAGTTCGCCGGACAGGCGCGACAGGATCTGCCGGTCGATGGTGATGCCGCGCTCTTCCATGTTGGCCAGAACCTCGACCATCGGGCGCTCAAGACGCTCGTAAATCCGGGTGAGGCCCAAGGCCGCCAATTGCGGCTTCAAGACCATCCAGAGGCGAAGCGTGACGTCGGCATCTTCGGCCGCGTAGGCCGTCGCCTTGTTGATATCGACATAATCGAAGGTGACACCCGCCTTGCCGGAGCCGGCGACATCCTTGAAGGCGATAGGTTTGTGGTTCAGCCAGCGCTCGGACAGCCCGTCCATGCCGTGATTGCCCTTGCCGGCATCCAGCACGTAGGACATCAGCATCGTGTCGTCGTAACCTTGCACGGTAACGCCGTGGCGTTTCATCAGCAGATAGTCGAATTTGAGGTTCTGGGCGACCTTCAATACCGACGGGTCTTCGAGCAGCGGCTTCAGCCGCGCCAAGGCCTCGCGGGTCGGGATCTGGTTTTCCGCCATGCCGCCGCCGAGCAGATCGCCGACGCCGGTCTTGTGGGTGAGCGGTACATAAGCCGCGCGCACCTTCAGGCCGTTCGGATCATCTGTGTTGTCGGCGATCGCCAGCGAGAAACCGACAAGTTCGGCCTGCATCGGATCGAGCGAATTGGTTTCGGTGTCGAAGGCAACGAGGCCGGTCTCGTAAGCACCCTTGATCCAGTCGTCGAGAACCTCGACATCGCGGATCGCCACATAGTTTTCCATATCGAGCTTGGCATTGGCGAAAGCTTCGATGCGGGTCTCGGCGAAACCGGACGGCGTCGCCACTCCGGCTTCCCTGGCGACCGCCGCCTTGGCGGGGTTGGCCGGCGCGGCGGCTGCGGCCTCGCCGGTATCGACGGCCCCCTTGTCGAGATCGGGACCGCGGGCGGCATTGCCCCATTCGACGGTGATGGTTGCCGGCTCGACTTCGTCGGCATTGGTTTCACAGGCCGTCGCGACGCGGCGGGTCAGCGTGCCGAATTCCATCGCCTTCAGGAAGCCGACCAGCATCGGGCCGTTCTGCGGCTCCAGGAACAGCGCGTCGAGGTCGAGATCGAGCGGCACATCGGTGCGAAGCTCCACCAGACGCCGCGACAGGCGAGCAAGGTCGGCATTGGCCACGATGCTTTCGCGGCGCTTGACCTGCTTGATCTCGCCGGCACGGGCAAGCAGCGTATCGAGATCGCCGAACTCTTCCAGAAGCTGGGCGGCGGTCTTCGGACCGATGCCCGGAATGCCCGGCACGTTATCGACCGAATCGCCGACCAGCGCCTGCAGGTCGATCATCTTTTCCGGCGGCACGCCCCATTTTTCGATGACGTCGGGGATGCCGATCTGCTTGTCCTTCATGCTGTCGTACATGTGGACGTTGGGCGTCACCAGCTGCATCAGATCCTTGTCGGAGGAGACGATGGTAACGTCTGCGCCGGTCGCCTCTGCCTGACGGGCATAGGTGGCGATGATGTCATCGGCCTCGAAACCTTCCGTTTCTATGCAGGGCAGGTTGAAGGCGCGCGTCGCCTGGCGGATCAGGCCGAATTGCGGAACCAGTTCTTCCGGCGGCGCCGAGCGGTTCGCCTTGTAGGCGTCATAGAGATCCTTGCGGAACGTCTTCGACGAATAATCGAAGATGACCGCGAAATGGGTAGGCGTCACGCCGACGGACGTATCACGCGCGTCGGTCAGGAGCTTCCACAGCATGTTGCAGAAACCGGAGACCGCACCGACCGGCAGGCCGTCGGATTTGCGGGTGAGCGGCGGCAGCGCGTGAAACGCGCGAAAGATGAAGCCGGAGCCGTCGACAAGGAAGAGATGATCGCCTTTTTTCATGGCCGAAAGGAATAGCGTGAGGCACCCGTTCCGTCCACGAAAAGTTCTCAACCGACAGCGCCAAGGCTCATCGGAACGTTACTGATTTGTAATATGCCGATCCCTTGAAAAACCGCATTCGGCCCGCCATTTCAACTGTACCGGCGACTGATCACGCCGCAGTCTGATAGCCGGCATGTCCCCCGCCGCGTCAGACCGGGCAAAGACCTATCCCCCTCTCCGGGTCTTTGCCCTTCCATCAGACCGCCATGGCCGACCCCCCTCCCGGCCATGGCGGTTTTTTATTTTCCGCACATCCGGCCCTTGTCATTTCGGTTGTCTTCGCACAGGCTTGGCGAAAGCATGGCGTGCGATATATTTTGTGGAATGCCCATGACAGCATCGGCGATACAGCGCGTATTGGTTTCCTGAAAGTTCGATGAATCGTGTCACGGGAAGAAGCGGCCGCTCTTGAGCGTTCCGCTTGGAAGCACGTTCAGGGAGGAATGGAGACCAAGGCCATGGGATTCGACCGCTCGCATTCTGCGACCTATCTTGCCGGGCAGCTGGCCAAGGGTTTCGCGCGATCCCTGCAGAAGCGGGCGATCTCGCTCGGCTTCTCTCCCGGCCAGTTTCCGGTCCTGCTCGAACTCTGGCAGGAAGACGGGCTGACTCAGAAACAATTGCTCGATAAGCTGGAAGTCGAACAGGCCACGCTCGCCAATACGCTCTCCCGCATGGAGCGGGACGGGCTGATCGCGCGCACGCCGCACCCGACCGACCGCCGCGCCCAGATCATCATGCTCACCCCGCTCGGCCGGGAACTGGAAGCCAAGGCCGTGCAGGCCGCCGCCGATGCGGACGATGCTTTGTTTTCCGGTTTCCGCCGTTTCGAGCAGGAGCTGATGATCGAATATATGCGGATGATCGTCGAAAACGCCCGCAAGCTTTGAGGGCGCTCTCGTCCTGCCCTTCGCTCACAGATTTGCGAACTTCCTTTTTCGATTGTCGGACAGGGTGAGAGCTTGCTAACAACGGCGGGCACCCCAGGACGACTGGCGTGTTTCGGCCCACGGTTCACGGGCCCCGCGTTTCAAAGACAGGATTTTGCTCAATGACCGATCTTTCCGCCGTCCTTTCCCGCGCCGACCAGAACCTCGATGCCAGCCTCGAACGCCTGTTCGAACTCGTCCGCATCAAATCGATTTCCACCGACCCCGCCTTCAGGGCCGATTGCCGCAAGGCCGCCGAGTGGCTGGTGGCCGACCTCAAGTCGCTCGGCTTCGAGGCTTCCGTGCGCGACACGACCGGCCATCCGATGGTGGTCGGGCATCATCCCGGTGCGACTGCCGACGCACCGCACGTCCTTTTCTACGGCCATTACGACGTGCAGCCGATCGATCCGATCGAGCTTTGGGAAGACGATCCGTTCAATTCCAAGGTCAAGGATATCGGCGGCGGCCGCAAGGTGATTACCGGCCGTGGCTCTTCCGACGACAAGGGCCAGTTGATGACCTTCGTCGAAGCCTGCCGCGCCTACAAGGACGTGAATGGCAGCCTGCCGGTGCGTGTCACCATTCTGTTCGAAGGCGAAGAAGAGTCCGGCTCACCGTCGTTGAAGCCGTTTCTCGAAGCCAATGCCGCCGAACTGAAGGCCGATTATGCGCTCGTCTGCGATACCGGCATGTGGGACACCGATACGCCGGCGATTACCGCGTCGCTGCGCGGTCTGGTCGGCGAGGAAATCATCGTCACCGCTGCCAATCGCGACCTGCATTCCGGCATGTATGGCGGTGCAGCCGCCAATCCGATCCAGATCCTTTCGAAGATCCTCGCCGGCCTGCATGACGAGACCGGCCGCATCACGGTCAAGGATTTCTACGAGGGCGTGGAAGAAACGCCGGCCAATATCAAGGCCGCCTGGGAAGGCCTGACGGCCGGCCGCAACGACTTCCTCGAAGAGGTCGGCCTGTCCGAGCTGGCAGGTGAAAAAGGCCGCTCGCTTCTCGAACTGCTCTGGGCGCGCCCGACCTGCGAGATGAATGGCATCAGCGGCGGTTACGAAGGCCAGGGCTTCAAGACGGTCATCGCCTCCAAGGCCTCCGCCAAGGTGTCTTTCCGTCTCGTCGGCACCCAGGATCCGGAAAAGATCCGCGAGAATTTCCGCGCCTACGTTCAGTCGAAGATCCCGGCGGACTGCTCGGTGGAATTCCTGAAGCATGGCGGTTCGCCGGCACTGCAGCTCGCCTATGATTCGCCGGTTCTGACCAAGGCGAAAACCGCGCTTTCCGACGAATGGCCGAAGGCCGCGCTCGCGGTCGGTGTCGGCGGCTCGATACCGATCGTCGGCGACTTCCAGCGGATGCTCGGCATGGACTCGCTGCTGGTCGGCTTCGGCCTCAGCGATGACCGGATCCACTCGCCAAACGAGAAATACGACCTACGCTCCTTCCACAAGGGCATCCGCTCCTGGGCCCGCATTATCGAAGCTTTGGCGAAGTAATCGCAAGATCGAACCTGTACGAAGACAGAAAAGCCCTGCCGCAATACGGCAGGGCTTTTACGTTTCAGGATCTGAAAAACAAAAAGGCCGGGCAAGCCCGACCTTTCCACTCCCATTCACTGGTGCCAGTACATCCGTGGTCACTCGAAATGGGACAAGCATTTCCGGCGCGGCCGCTTTAGATCTTGTTCAGACCAACGCGGCTCTAGCGGTCATCGTCTCTCCGAAAGGTAAATATTCCGTTAAGCGGATATAAATCCCGTCTCGAAACGGCACGGTTTCCCGTATTTGCCGTTACACACAGTTCCGTCGGGCATACTCGGCCCCGGACCTGTGGTGCGCCGGAAACGCTGCTGGACTAGAGATGGGTGGACCATCTTGGTTTTACAAGTGCTGAAATTAAAAACATTCTAAAATGCCAAAAGGCCGGACAAGCCGGCCTTTCGATTTTCGCATCCAGATAACAAGCAATTCCAGCCGCCTGACCTCTATCGATCCGGGTTGGAACTCCCTTTGTATCAGGCGCTCTGCAGACGGTCGGCCGAAGCCTTGCCCGAACGCTTGTCGGTTACCAGTTCGTAGGAGATCTTCTGACCGTCCTTGAGCTGGCCGAGGCCAGCGCGCTCAACAGCCGAAATGTGAACGAAAACGTCCTGCGAACCGTCGTCCGGCTGAATGAAGCCGTAACCCTTGGTTGCGTTGAACCACTTTACACTACCAGTTGCCATAACGACACCTTTTTCTAACAAATATGACTATTCCGCCCCTGATGGTTTGGAACGTTGAAGTTTCGTATTTGAAGAGAGATCGTCGCATGCGCCCGAAGGTGCGTAGTGCTGGCTATCAAACAAATATCGATAGCTTGGGATTTAGTGCCTGACATGACAGTCGTCAAGGTGGTGGCGAATTCGCGAGGTTAATGAAATACTAAGGTCTAAGCGCCTTGAACGTCCCGGCTTAGCCGACGCGCATCGTTTGATTTCCTTCACCCGAACCGCCGCAAAATCGCTTGGCATGCGGATATATCCGCAACAGATCTGGAAAGCAGAAAGCCCGGCGCGGGAGGAGGTGCGCCGGGCTTCTAAAAATGACCAACAACTGGGAGGAGGAGGTGTTGTTGGTCTGATCGGAGGCGCTGGGAGGAGGAGTGCGCCTTGCGATGATTTGGTTATACAGGATCAAAGCTTAAAAAACAGCCAAAATATCGCAGTGCAGCATTGCAATTTTTGCATAGCTATTTCTCGCGCTTGCGGCCGGCTGCTTCCTGCGGCATCTTCCACGCCATGAGCCTTGAATCCGTCCGCGCCTTTTTCGCCACCCATGCCCCCGATATCGACGTTATCGTCACCGAACTGAGTTCGGCGACCGTGCCGCTGGCCGCAGAAGCTCATGGCGTGGAGCCTGACCAGATCGCCAAGACGATCTGCCTGAGGGCGGGCGAAGAAACCATGCTGGTGGTAATGTCCGGAACAAGCCGGCTGGACAATCGTAAATTCCGCGACCGCTTCGGCCCGAAGCCGCGCATGCTGGGCGGCGAAGAGGTGGTGGCGATGACCAGCCATCCTGTCGGCGGGGTCTGCCCTTTCGGCCTCGCAACGCCCCTGCCCGTTTATTGCGATATTTCCCTGAAGAAGTTCAATGAAGTCGTACCGGCGGCGGGCGCCACCAATGCTGCGGTTCGCATCCAACCCGAGAGGATGGCGGACCTTACCGGCGCGACCTGGATTGACGTCGCGCAGGATTCCGCAGCAACCGCCCAAAACGGTTAAAGGCACGCAGGGCCACCGGCCGCGTGCCTTCAATTCCGAAGTTTCAAATCTTGCCTGCCGGCAGCGGATCAGAAACGGTCGTTCAGATAACGCTGATACCAGGCCTGCTTGCTGTCGGCGGACGCGGTTGCGACGACATAACCGATTGCAAAGCCTACGGCACCGATCAGCGTAAAGAGCGTCGTGGTGGCAGCGGGATGTTCGCGGATGGTGCCTGCGACGGAAGAGGCTTCGTGCTGCACATAGGTTGCGGCATTGCTGGCGCTTTCGGCAACCTTGTCATAGGCAATGCCGGTCTTTTCAGCGACGAGTTCGCGCAAGCTGGCGATCTCGGAGCGAAGCGTCGCGATCTCAGAGTTGAAGTTTTCGCTCGGCTCGTGATCGAAGGACGATGCTGCTGACTGCGTAGAGGTTTTCAGGTTTCTGATGGGCTCTGCCATGCCGGTCTCCATGTGTTGATCGAGAGATCGTTCAACTTTTGAAGGCCGGATAGGTTCCTTCGAACTTATAAGCTTCCGACGAGTGTCTGCGCCAGGTTGGCGAGCTTTTCCTTGTCGTCGGACCCCTTCTGCAGGGAGTTCACCAGAATGAGCGCGAGCGCCTCGGCATCGGGGCTCGCCTTGTCGATGTGATTTTCAGCACAGGTCTGGTCAAAGACCTGCTGTAGCAGCGTGAGCTGCTCGGGGTGTACAGGATTGCGGACCAATTGCGTAGGCATATAACCCTCCCGATCATATAGTGCCCGATCGGTTATTTACCGGCATCCAATCCTAGCCGGCAGTTTCAAAACCGAAAACTTCCGTCGGCTGTCTAGTGTCGAAGACTTGTGCCGGCCTGACCGGAAGCCTGAACTTACGGGCTTTGCTATCCAGAGGGCTGCAGTGTGAGACTGTCCTAATAAATTGGCAATAACAACTTAGAAGGGGTGTAATATTGGGGTGGATCCGTAGGTAGAGCTACCTAGCAGCACGCGCCGCTCGGGGGCGGCGCGTGGCTCTTTCAAACCGGCAATCGGCTTGATTTCATTCGGTTTAAGCCATTCCGGCAGGATCACCAACGGGCAGCAGGGCAGGATCGAGTGTCGGGTCCTGCGGGTTCTTGCTGTCGCCGGTATCCTGGGCGGGGGTCAGTGGCGGCTTTTCCTGGGTGCGATCCGGAATACCACCCTCCGGCTGGGGGCCGCGCGGCGTATCTGCATTGGGATCGGGGAGCGGATCTCGATTGGGCATCCTCGTCTCCTTTTCACGTTGAAGGTTCATCAGTCCAACGACCGAGGCCGGACTGGGTTCCGCCGTTTCAGGGGAAGGTTCAATAATATCCGCGGCGCGGACGGGAAGCGGAGGCAACGCCGAGGAGATATCCTATGGCAAGCCCTGCGAGACCGATGACAGCCACAGCCGAACCTGTCGCAGCGCGATGATCCACTGCATGCGCAGCAACCAAGCCCGCCTCATCCTTCACACGGTGCACCGCGGAACGAGCCTTCGCGGCAACACCTGTTTCCGGTGCGACATCGCCTGTAAAACCTGTCGAGAGAGATTTTTTCGCCATGGTCATCTCCTTTTGCTGCACATGGTCATCTCCTTTTGCTGCAGAAGACAACCCGAAGCGGAACGGGAGGTTCCGTGGGCCTCAAGAGGCGCACGCTTGTCGAAGCGTGCCCGCGCCGGCGGGACCAGCGCGGGAGCTAAAGGAATTATTCGGTGGCTTCGGCCTCAGCAGGGGTCTGTCCTGGCAGCCGATCACTCTTCAGAACCGTCGCTTCCCCGTTGCGCTTCTCCGTAGCCGGAGTTGCGATGCTGGCCGTGGTGATTTCCTTGTCCACCCCGGCGGATGCCGTGACATGACCGGCGCAGTCCGCAAGGGCTGCGGAAGAGGTCATGCCAAACACGGTGGCGATTACGAGAAATGTCTTCATGTCATTCTCCTTTCGCTGTGGTTGCAACGCAAAGGTAACCTTCAACAGGATCAAACCGAAATCACGAATTCGCGTTTGCTTTTCGTGTATCGGCAAGTCTTCTGTTGCAGCCGGTCTTCACGAGCCGACTACATCAGCTTCGAAAGGGCCTCGCGGCTCACGAAGATATTGGTCTTTCCAGCTTCGTAAGCCGGATGACTGAATTGAAACGGCGGCTTTTCCGGCATTTCGAGTGCTTGCTTCACGCTGACAAGCCCAACCGGTACGAACTGATCACCGCTACGGATCACGGCTTCAACGATCTTGTTCATGTCCTTCCCCTCCTCCAAGGTGGAATCCGCTCAAACGCAGAACATCCTCCATATGTTCCACGCAAATCGGATTTTTTTAAGGTGAAGGAATATTGCCGTTTGTCAACGCGAACCGCCTGATTTTCAAGCTTTGTTACGAAATTCTAATGAAGATCGAGCGAAAGCTGAATCCCTTTCGGAATATTGGGCTTTCGCTGGCTGGCGATCTGGATCTTCTGGAAGATTTCACGCCGGCGCGCCGCTTCAGCCTCGCGGGCAGCGCGGGATGCTGCAACGGTTGCCATGGCGCGTTCGATAACCTGTTCGGCTCTGGTCATGCGAAACTCCTTTGTTCTTCTTTTGTTCTCATAAATAGGAATGGAAGTCAAGCAGTTCAAGCAAACGCCCGGAGTAACCTTGCCTTTACCCCTCCTTAAATCGCCGCATTTAGAGTCCAGCGAAGGCTGGCGGTACATTCAAGTCTTGTCTGTCTATGAAGTCGGCCTGCAAAGACCGCTCCATTCGCGCGCATGCTTTTCAGGGCGGCGGAAATTCGAGTAACCGCCTGTCCTCAGGCGGAACAATCAGCTGAGTAACGGGGGTCAGCCAGTCTATATGGCAGCCAGGGGCAGATCAGACAGACGCGTCGAACCATCCTTCGAAGGCTCGCGGCCAAAGGACGAATTCCGTCTCGACGCCGATGAGCGCATCGTCGGCAACGGCCGTCCTGGCAAACGCTCCACCCGCGTCGAATACGACGAGGATGACGATCGCGAGGATCGCTCCGAGGGCCGGCAGCGCTCGCAATCATCTCGCTCCCAATCATCTCAAGGCACACCCCGCGCACCGCGTGGAAAACCGCCGAAACGGCGCCGCGACAGTGGCGGCGGCGGTTTCTTTGCGCCTGTGCGCCGGCTGATCTACTGGTGCGTCGTGCTCGGTATATGGGGCGCGATCGGTGTCGGCGGCCTCGTGCTTTATTATGGCGCCAGAATGCCGGCCGCCAGCACCTGGGCCATTCCCGACCGGCCACCCAACATGAAGATCACCGCGATCGACGGATCTGTCGTCGCCAATCGCGGCACGACCGGCGGCGAGGCTTTGGCGCTCGAGGAGATGTCGCCCTATCTGCCGCAGGCGGTGATCGGCATCGAGGACCGGCGTTTCTATTCGCATTTCGGTGTCGATCCGCTCGGCCTGGCGCGCGCCTTCGTCAACAACATCACCGGCCAGCCGATCCAGGGCGGTTCGACGATCACCCAGCAGCTGGCCAAGAACCTGTTCCTGTCGCCGGACCGCACGTTCGAGCGCAAGATTCAGGAAGTGCTCCTGTCCTTCTGGCTGGAACACAAGTTTACCAAGGACCAGATCCTCGCCATGTATCTGAACCGGGTGTTCTTCGGTTCGAATGCCTACGGCGTCGAAGCCGCCTCCCGGCGTTATTTCAACAAGTCGGCGCGTGACGTGAATCTCGGCGAGGCGGCGACGCTGGCCGGTCTGCTGAAAGCTCCTTCCCGCCTGTCGCCGGCCCGCGATCCGGCCGCGGCGGAAGCCCGCGCCCAGGTCGTGCTCGGCACGATGCGCGAAGAAGGCTATATCACCGACAGCGACCTGAAAACGGCCATGTCGCAGCCGCCGGCCAAGGCCAAGAGCTACTGGACCGGCGCGCAGCATTATGCCGCCGACATGGTCGTCGACGAGGTAAAGGCCCTGATCGGCGAGCCGAAGACGGACGTGACCGTCGAGACGACGATCGATCTGAAACTCGAAGAGGCGGCCGAGAAGTCGCTGAACGACGTGCTGAAGAAGGAAGGCGGCAAGCTGAACGCTTCGCAGGCCGCCCTCGTCTCCGTCGATGCGACGGGTGCGATCCGTGCCGTCGTCGGCGGCCGAGATTATGCCACCAGCCAGTTCAATCGCGCCTTCAAAGCCAAGCGCCAGCCGGGCTCGGCCTTTAAGCCGTTCGTGTATGCCGCAGCGCTGGAAGCCGGCGCGCGGCCTGACACGGTGATGAACGATGCGCCGGTCAAGTTCGGCAACTGGTCGCCGGAGAATTTCGACGAGAAATATCGCGGGCCGGTGACGATCGCTTCCGCCTTCGCCCAGTCGCTCAACACGATCGCCGCACAGCTCGTGATGCAGGTCGGTCCGGACAAGGTCGTCAGCCTGGCGCACCGGCTCGGCGTCGATTCCGAAATCCAGCCGAATGCGTCGATCGCGCTCGGCACGTCGGAAGTCTCGCTGGTCGAGCTGACATCCGCCTATGCCGCCTTCATGAACGGCGGCTACAAGGCCACTCCGCATATCGTCAAGCGCATCATCGATCCGGACGGCAAGGTTCTCTACGAGGCCGACTACGCCAACCCGCCGCGCGTCTTGAGCGAGCCGGTGGCGGCAACAATGAACGGCATGATGAACCGCGTCATCAACGAAGGCACCGGCCGCGCCGCAAGGCTCGACGGCTGGCAGGCCGCCGGCAAGTCCGGCACGACCAATTCCTTCCGCGACGCGCTGTTCGTCGGTTATACCAGCATCATGACGACGGGCGTCTGGTTCGGCAACGATGACGGCGCCTTCATGAAAAAGGTCACCGGCGGCGGCCTGCCGGCCAAGGCCTGGAAAGAATATATGACTGCGGCGATGAAGGGTTATACGCCGACACCGTTGTTCGGCACCGGCCGCGGGCTCGACCTGCCCCCGCCGACAGCGCCTGTGGAGCAGGCGCCGCAGACAACGATCGGCGATATCATTTCCGGCATTTTTCCTGGTTCGAGCCGCAGGGCACAGGACGAAATCCCGCCGGACTATCCGCCCGCGCCGCGGCCTCCCTCCCAGGATTCAGCCTCGGTCGACCGGGCGCCTTTGCCGCGCCAACCGGTCAATGGCAGCCAGCCGATCTACAACAATCCGGCCCCGGCCCAGCAACAGCCGGTCCGCAATACGCAGCCTCCCGCCGATTATCGCCGCCCCCCTGC
Source organism: Neorhizobium populisoli (assembly GCF_019430945.1). Classification (GTDB taxonomy): domain Bacteria; phylum Pseudomonadota; class Alphaproteobacteria; order Rhizobiales; family Rhizobiaceae; genus Neorhizobium; species Neorhizobium populisoli. Next base: position 370,252 of record NZ_JAHYCB010000006.1, read on the forward strand.
CGGCATGATCCCGCCGGCCGATGTCGGCAATGGTCCGCGGGACTACAGGCAATATAAAGGCCCCTACGATTCCGCTGCGCCGATCCCCCCGGGAGACGTCGGTGGAGGTCCTTTGCCGCCCGGCGATGTCGGCGTCTACGGCTCCCGCCAGGAGCGCCGACAGACCACGCTTTTCGATATCCTGACGGGCCAGTGAAGCAGCTAATAAACCGGCCCGTAAAATTGTTCCCGTAAGAGATCCTTCAAACTGTTATATTTGCTGAGTTACAGGCGATTTCTCGCCTTGCAGTCGGAAAATCCCGTCCTTATATACGCCGCATAGCCGCAGCCGATGCTGCGAAACCATCCCAGTCGAGGAACCGCCAAAAGATCGCCTTCAAGGGGTTCAGACGGTTCGCTTAAAGGAGAGAGAAGAAATGGCAAAAGTAATTGGCATCGACCTCGGAACCACCAATTCCTGCGTCTCCATCATGGACGGCAAGGATGCGAAGGTCATCGAGAACGCCGAAGGCGCACGCACCACGCCGTCCATGGTCGCATTTTCCGATGACGGCGAACGCCTTGTCGGCCAGCCGGCCAAGCGCCAGGCCGTGACCAACCCGACCAACACCCTCTTCGCCGTGAAGCGCCTCATTGGCCGCCGCTACGAAGATCCGACGGTTGAAAAGGACAAGGGTCTCGTCCCGTTCGATATCGTCAAGGGCGACAATGGCGATGCATGGGTCAAGGCCCAGGGCAAGAACTATTCCCCCGCACAGGTTTCCGCGATGATCCTTCAGAAGATGAAGGAAACCGCCGAATCCTACCTCGGTGAAAAGGTCGAAAAGGCCGTCATCACCGTTCCGGCATACTTCAACGACGCGCAGCGCCAGGCAACTAAGGATGCCGGCCGCATCGCCGGTCTTGAAGTTCTCCGCATCATCAACGAGCCGACTGCTGCTGCACTCGCTTATGGCCTCGACAAGAAGGACGGCAAGACGATCGCCGTCTACGACCTTGGCGGCGGCACCTTCGATATCTCGGTTCTGGAAATCGGCGACGGCGTCTTCGAAGTGAAGTCGACCAACGGCGACACCTTCCTCGGCGGCGAAGACTTCGACATGCGTCTCGTCGAATATCTTGCCAACGAGTTCAAGAAGGATCAAGGCATCGACCTGAAGAACGACAAGCTCGCCCTGCAGCGCCTCAAGGAAGCTGCCGAAAAGGCGAAGATCGAACTGTCGTCCTCGCAGCAGACCGAAATCAACCTGCCGTTCATCACGGCTGACGCTTCCGGTCCGAAGCACCTGACGCTGAAGCTGACCCGCGCCAAGTTCGAAAGCCTGGTCGACGATCTCGTCCAGCGTACCGTCGCGCCGTGCAAGGCAGCCCTCAAGGATGCCGGCGTAACGGCTGCCGAGATCGACGAAGTCGTTCTCGTCGGCGGCATGAGCCGCATGCCGAAGGTGCAGGAAGTCGTCAAGCAGCTGTTCGGCAAGGAGCCGCACAAGGGCGTCAACCCGGATGAAGTCGTCGCCATGGGCGCCGCGATCCAGGGCGGCGTTCTGCAGGGCGACGTCAAGGACGTTCTGCTGCTCGACGTGACCCCGCTGTCGCTCGGCATCGAAACGCTCGGTGGCGTCTTCACCCGCCTGATCGACCGCAACACGACGATCCCGACCAAGAAGTCGCAGACCTTCTCGACCGCTGACGACAACCAGCAGGCCGTGACGATCCGCGTCTCGCAGGGCGAACGCGAAATGGCGGCCGACAACAAGCTGCTCGGCCAGTTCGACCTCGTCGGCCTGCCGCCGGCACCGCGCGGCATGCCGCAGATCGAAGTCACGTTCGACATCGACGCCAACGGCATCGTCCAGGTTTCGGCCAAGGACAAGGGCACCGGCAAGGAACAGCAGATCCGGATCCAGGCATCCGGTGGCCTTTCCGACGCCGACATCGAGAAGATGGTCAAGGATGCTGAAGCCAATGCCGAAGCCGACAAGAAGCGTCGCGCCGGCGTCGAAGCCAAGAACCAGGCCGAAAGCCTCATTCACTCCAGCGAGAAGTCGTTGAACGAATATGGCGACAAGGTTTCCGAGACCGACCGCAAGGCGATCGAAGATGCCATCGCAGCGCTGAAGACCTCTGTCGAAGCTTCCGAGCCGGATGCCGACGACATCCAGGCCAAGACCCAGACGCTGATGGAAGTCTCCATGAAGCTCGGCCAGGCCATCTATGAAGCCCAGCAGGCCGAAGGTGGCTCCGAAGGCGGCAAGGACGACGATATCGTCGATGCCGACTACGAAGAAGTCAAGGACGACAAGAAGTCCGCCTGATAGCCGGTTGCCTGATGACAGGACCTCGACCATAGTTGATTGAGTTATCCGGCTGCCATTGTGCAGCCGGAATCTTTTCTGGAGCCGCTTGACCACCATGGCTAAAGCAGACTTTTACGAAACGCTGGGTGTCGGCAAAACGGCTGACGAGAAGGAGCTGAAAAGCGCCTTCCGCAAGCTCGCCATGAAATACCATCCGGACAAGAATCCGGGCGACGCGGAAGCCGAGAAGAAGTTCAAGGAACTGAACGAGGCTTACGAGACGCTGAAGGACCCGCAGAAGCGGGCGGCCTACGACCGGTTCGGCCACGCTGCCTTCGAGCAGGGCGGCATGGGCGGCGGTGGCGGTTTCTCCGGTGCAGGCGCCGGCGGTTTCTCCGACATCTTCGAAGACATCTTTGGCGAGATGATGGGTGGCGGACGTGCCCGCCGTTCGTCCGGCGGTCGCGAACGCGGCGCCGATCTTCGCTACAATATGGAAATCACGCTGGAAGAGGCGTTTGCCGGCAAGACCGCGCAGATCCGGGTTCCGACCTCGATCACCTGCGACGTCTGTTCCGGTTCGGGCGCCAAGCCCGGTACGCAGCCGAAGACCTGCGGCACCTGCCAGGGTTCTGGCCGTGTGCGTGCTTCCCAGGGTTTCTTCTCGGTTGAACGTACCTGCCCGACCTGCCACGGCCGCGGCCAGACGATTACCGATCCCTGCACCAAGTGCCACGGCCAGGGCCGCGTCACGGAAGAGCGCTCGCTGTCGGTCAACATTCCGGCCGGCATCGAAGACGGCACCCGCATTCGCCTGCAAGGCGAAGGCGAAGCCGGCGCACGCGGCGGACCTGCGGGAGACCTTTACATCTTCCTGTCGGTCAAGCCGCACCAGTTCTTCCAGCGCGACGGAGCGGACCTTTATTGCGCCGTGCCGATCTCCATGACGACGGCCGCGCTTGGCGGCACGTTCGATGTAGCGACCCTCGACTCGACCAAATCCCGCGTGACCGTGCCGGAAGGCACGCAGGCAGGAAAACAGTTCCGTCTGAAGGGCAAGGGCATGCCGGTGCTGCGCTCGTCGCAGACGGGTGACCTCTATATCCAGATCCAGATCGAGACACCGCAGAAACTTACCAAGCGGCAGCGCGAACTGCTGCAGGAATTCGAGCAGCTGTCTTCGAAGGACAACAACCCGGAATCGACGGGCTTCTTTGCCCGGATGAAGGAATTCTTCGATAACTGAGTTTTGTCGATTTGAATGACCACAGCCGCCCGCATCAGATCGTTGCGGGCGGCTTTTTATTGACCGCTGGAAGGAAATCAGGCCAGCGACTGGATCGACGAACTGGCGAGGATCATCGCGAAAAGCAGAAGGCACGCCGCTGCAATACGCTGCACAAGCACCGGCTTGATCTCGAAACGTTCGGTCCGCCGCATCAGGCTGCCGAAAGCGATCCAGCCGTTTGCGGCAAGCAGAACCAGCGCGACAAACAACCCGAGCCACGGCACAAGCTCTATCAGCCCAACATGCGGCATGATGACGAGGGCGATGATCAACGCCTTGGGGTTCAGCATTGTCGTGACGAAGACCTGACGGACCGAAATTTCTGCAGGTCTGCCCGCCTTGCGATCCGCTGTCCAGAGACCATAGCTCAGATAGAGAACCCAGCCTCCGGCAACGAGCTTTGCCCACAGCGAGGCCTGCGGATAGGTTTCGAAGAAGGGGGCGGCAAGTGTCGCGACCGGCACGATGACCAGCAGGTAGCCACCGAGTTCGCCGAGGATCAGCGGCAGCGCCCTCACCCAGCCACGCTCATAACCGCCAAGCGCCATCAACGTGTTGGTGGGGCCTGGCGTACCGAGAAGAAGCAAAATGGCGAGGGTGAATTGAAGCGGCGTCACGGTTGACCTGTCGGTTGCGGAAAATGGCTACAACTCTCCTAGCAACCTTTCCGCCACATCGTTTGACGCTGGTCAACCTTCTCGGCGCACAGGGCGCGGCAGGCGGGCCACGTACCAGCCGAAATGTTTCTGGATCGTCGGCGAAACGAGAAAAACGATGGATCCAACCATGATCGGAGCGATGAGCAGCGTCCGGTGCCAGACGGCCCAACCGTCCGTCAGCGGCGTGAGAATATACAAAAGCGTGGTGATCAGCGGATAGACAGCGATGACGAGCAACATGGCCAGTCGCAGCCTGGAAGGATTGGGTTGCAGAACCGGTATCGGCAGCAAGTCCAGCTCAGAAGTGTCATCTTCAATATCGATAGAAGTCGGATCAGTCATGCGGGCCTCCATAAGAACGGACCGTTTCGATTGAGGTCATATATCGAAACGGTCCGTTTCATTCAAGCCGGATCCGTGCTAGGCCGTGAAAAAGTTTACGCAAGAGGACATGATGAAGGAGAAGGCACAGGAAATCCGTCGGACGTCGATCGGTGCCCAGCGGAATCCGCAGAGCCAGGAAGCCATTCTCCAGGCCGCCGAGGAAATCCTGGTCGAAGGCGGCCTGGGAGCCTTCTCGATCGAGGCTGTCGCCCGCCGGGCGCGTGCCGGCAAGCCGACCATCTATCGCTGGTGGCCTTCGAAAACCATGCTGCTTCTCGATGTCTATCATCGCCAGAAATACGTCGATATCGCTCCCGATACCGGCAGCGTCGAGGGCGATATTTTCCAGGTTCTCCATGGCCTGCTCAACTTCTGGCGAACCGAAAGCGGGGGAGCCGTGTTCCGCTCCGTTATCGCCGAGGCCCAGACCAATCCCGACGCCTGCCACGCGCTTGGAGCCTATATGGCGGATCGTTATCGGCAGGGGGGCGAGATATTTCGTCGTGCACAAAAGCGCGGCGAAGCGGCGGATTGGATCGACCCGGGCCAGGCGATGGAGCTCATCGCGAGCTTTGCATGGCATCGTCTCCTGACCGACCGGCTCGACATCAAGGAGGACGAGCTTCGCCGCGTCGCAAGACAATTCGCAAATAGCGTCAAGGCTTGAGGCCCGGCAGCTCTCGGTTTTCCGGCGAAGCGCCCTAGATAGGGTTCGGGCGCATTGGCCGAAAGCTTCCATGACCGACAGCAAACAGCACTGGCTTCGCAAAGACGATCAGGATTCGACCAAGGCGAGCTTTCCGGAGCTTTTCTTCGACCTCGTTTTCGTCTTCGCACTGATCCAGCTTTCGGAGGCGCTGGCCGCCGATTTTACGTTTGGCATCGCAGCGGAAGCGCTGCTGTTCATCTTCGTGCTCTGGTGGGTGTGGATCCACACGACCTGGGTGACCAACCTGCTCGATGCGGAAATCGTGCCGGTGCGGCTGCTGCTGTTTGCGCTGATGTTCTTCGGCATCGTACTGTCCATCGCGCTGCCCAAGGCCTTTACCGACATGGGGCTGATCTTCGCGCTTGCCTATGCGGCCATGCAGCTCACCCGTTCGCTTTTTGCGCTTTACGCCTTCCGGGAGACGGATAGCGGTTCCTATCGAACATTCCTGCGCATCACCATCTGGCTCACGCTGTCGGCAGCACTGTGGATTGCCGGCGGGCTGGCGGAGCGCGAGATGCGGGTCATCCTCTGGGTCGCGGCGCTTGTCATCGAATATGCCGGACCAATGCTGCGTTATCGGCTGCCGGTACTGGGTGCCGCACCGGCGGAGACGCTCGATATCAACGGCGAACATCTGGCAGAACGCTGTGCGCTTTTCGTCATCATCGCTCTCGGCGAGACAATCCTGACGACCGGCAAGAACGCCTCGGCGCATCTCGACGTCACCGGCAGCCCTCTCGTCCTGTTCTGCGCCTTCCTTTCGACAGTCCTGATGTGGTGGCTGTATTTCCACGACGGACAGGAGCAGGCTTCCGACAAGGCGGAGGAGACATCCGAGCCGCAGACGACGGCGCAACATCTCTTCACCTATGGTCATCTGCCGATTGTCGCCGGCATCATTCTGACCGCTGTGGGCGAAGATTTCGCCCTGTCGCATCCAGAGGAACGCGGCTCGATAAACCAGGCATTGGCGCTGATCGGCGGGCCGATCCTGTTCCTTGGAGGGATGATCTGGATGAAGACCGTGTCGTCGCGCTTCCTGCCCTGGTCGCATTGCGCCGGCATTCTGGCCTTGGTCGCCAGCTTCCTGCTGGTGCCCTATGTCGCCAATTTCGTGACGCAGGTCATCGCCACGACGGTGCTGTTCGTCGTGGCGCTATGGGAATATGTGGCGCTGAGGCAGTTCCGCAGGGCCGTTGCGTAAAATCAGTAATGCGGAGGCCTGGTAATCGCCGGGGCATCCAGCGATGACTCTTCCAGCGTCAGAAACCGCTCGGTCAGCCGGTCGAGCTTGGCGCGGGTCTGCTCGACGACCTTCCACTGTTCGGCCAGCTGATCCGACAATTCCTCGATCACCTTGGCCTGATGGGCGGCAAGCTCTTCGAGCTTCACCAGTCGAACTTCGTCACTCACTGTCGTTTTCCTTGCCTGCCTTTTTGGCCTTCCATTCCCTCACCCGGTCCGACATGCCGTCGTGGTCGCCCAGCGGACGCTCCGGCGGATTGTCCCACCAGTCGGAACGGATCGCTTTCATCTCGAGGTGTTTGGGATAGAAGATGCGGTTTTCCTTGTTGTTCGCCTCGCCGACGACAAGAATGCGGACATCCTGATCCGTGTTGTTGATGAACGTATGGGCAATGCCGGTACCGGCGGGAAAACCGACGGAATCACCCGGTTTCAGCGGATGGAGCTTGCCATCCAGCCAGACATCCGGATTGCCTTCCAACACATAGACGAATTCCTCTTCTAGCTCTTCGGCATGCGGAAAGGAGGAGCGGCGGCCAGGCGGCAGGCGTTCGTGATGGATGCCGATCCGGGTCAGGCCGAAATGACGGGCGAGCGGCGCACCAAAGCCCAAAAGCTCGTCGTCATTGCGATAATGGCCCTCTTCCGGCTTCTCGACCTCTGTCCAGTGGCGGATAAAGGAAGGGCGGTCCTTGTCGGTCATGTGCGGCTCCTCTCCAAGAAGCGGCGACATTAACCGACGAGAACCGCCCGGTCCATGTTTGACGGGAGCGATCAGGCCCTGAGGCGCGGACGCTCGGTGCGGACTTCGCGAGCGGCGCCCTTGGTCTTGAAGCGGGCGAGCAGCGAAGAGAGACGGCTGCTGATGCCGACGAGGCTCTGGGTCGAGGCGTTGGTCTCTTCCATCAGGGCCGCATTCTGCTGGGTGATCTGGTCCATGCTGCGGATCGCCGAGTTGATCTCTTCTATGCCGGACGCCTGCTCCTGTGCTGACTGGGCGATCGAGGAAATATGCTCGTCGATCGACTTCACCCGGGCGCCGATGCCGGCAAGTGCCTGCCCCGTCTTGTTGACGAACTCGACGCCGCGATGCACGTCGGCGGACGACTGGTCGATCAGTTCCTTGATCTCCTTGGCGGCGGCGGCGGAACGCTGAGCCAGCTCACGGACTTCCTGGGCGACGACAGCAAAACCCTTGCCCTGTTCGCCGGCACGCGCCGCTTCGACGCCGGCATTCAGCGCAAGCAGGTTGGTCTGGAAGGCGATATCATCGATCGCCTCGATGATCTGGGTCATCTTCTGCGAAGATTGTTCGATATCACCCATGGCGGTGACCGCCTGCTGTACGACCTGGCCGGAACGGACGGTTTCCGCCGCCGATTCACGGACGATTGTCTGCACTTCGCGGGTGCGCTGCGCCGACTGGGTGGAAATCGTGGTGATTTCTTCCAGAGCGGCAGCGGTCTGCTCGAGGGCCGAAGCCTGCTGTTCGGTGCGCTTGGCCATGTTGTCGGCCGCGGACGAAATGCCGCCGGCCTCGGCGCGGACTTGGTCGACGGAGCTGTTGATCTCGCGCATGGCGGCATCCAGCTCGCCGACGGAAGAATTGTAGTTCTGCTGTAGCTTGGCGAAGTTCGGCGCCAGCTGTTGCCAGAGTTCGGAGGTGAGGTCGCCATCCGCAAGGTTCTTCAGGGCGCCGTCGAAAGCGTTGAGTGCGGCTTCCTGCTCGGCCTGCGCCTTGTGGCGCTCGCCTTCGACGCGGTCGCGCTCGGCATTCAGCGCTTCCAGATAAACGGAGATGGCATAGTCCATATCGAGGAGGGCAGCCTTCACCACGGCGCTCAGGTGATCGGAAAGGCCCTTGGCCTTCTTCTCCTGGAAAAAGCCGGTCAGCTCCTTCTTGACGACGGCGCGGATGATGCCGTCGAGCACCATGGCATAACCGCCGATATACCAGCGCGGCTCCAGCCCGAGGCGGGCATGGGTGCGGCCGATGGCGGAAACATTATCAACATAGTTCGTATCGTATTTGCCCGAGGCAATGACATCCCAGTGCTGCGCCTGCTTGCTCTTCGCATGCGAGATGACGGCATCGGTGGGGAAAAATTTCGCGGTGTGGGAGGTTACTTTTATCTTCTTGTAGAAGGCGTCCAGCGTCGGGCCGACTGCTTCCTTGAGGACCGGACGGATTTCCGCCAGGTGCCGGCGCTGTTCCTCTCCGAGCCCGATGAAATCAAGGCGTTCGTTGAGATCGGCCCGGTTGGTCTGGTCAGTCATGGATGTCCTCCGATGAGAAATATTTCCACGCACGACCTGCTTCATTGCAACACGGGTGGCTTCACACCTCTTTCTAGGCGCGAAGCTTTAACGGGTTGTTAGCCATGACTCCTATTTTTTCAGTAATTATAATTTGCTGTCGGACGGGCGAGCTACCATTCGGATGTGCTGCCCTGAAACCGCCATTCGGTGACCTTCGGCGCATGCGGCAGGTCCAGAAGCCCGGCACCAATGGTCTTGTAGAAGAGATCGACGCGACGGCGGTGCAGTTTCGAAATCGCACCGGCGCGATAGGCGTCAGCGGCATCCAGCAGGAACATAGCGAATGCCTGATCCGAAATGCCATCGGCCCGCCGAAGCTGGGCGATCAGCGGATCGGCGACTGCATCGGGAATGGATAGTTCTCTGCGCATGAATGCATCCTTTCATGCGTGGCCCTACACCCAACGTACGACACTTATTTGAAAAGTGGCCGTTTATTTCGGGCAAGCTTAAATTCGTGTGGTTCGGCTCGAACCCTGTCCGATGCCGGCCGTCTTCGGAAGAAGAACCGATTTGCCCCGAAGCGGTTCCTATCCGTCGGCATATGGATCGAAAAACTTGCCTTCCGCTCCCGGAATCCTTAGCTCCTGTTTCAACAGAAACACGATTCATGATGGCGCAGAAGACCTCCCTCTCCCGGCTGAAACTCACCGATTTCCGCAATTATGCGGAGGCGTCGCTGAAGCTCGACGGCCGGCACGTGGTGCTGACCGGCGAAAACGGCGCCGGCAAGACGAACCTGCTCGAAGCCGTCTCCTTTCTTTCGCCCGGCCGTGGCCTTCGCCGCGCGGTGCTGACCGATATTCCCCGCGTCGGTTCGGACGGCCGTTTCACGATCTTCGCCGATCTCGACGGGATGGACGGCGAAGTGGCGATCGGCACCGGCATCGAGCCCAGCGACGGCGAAACCGTGTCGCGCAAGCTGAGGCTGAACGGCACGCCAGCAAAATCCACGGAAGAGCTTTCCGATCATCTCGCCGTGCTGTGGCTGACACCGGCCATGGACGGGCTGTTCACCGGCTCATCCTCCGACCGCCGTCGTTTTCTCGACCGCCTCGTCCTGTCGCTCGACCCGGCGCATGGCCGCCGCGCCGGCGATTTCGAACGGGCCATGCGGAGCCGCAACCGGCTATTGTCCGAAGGCCGTTTCGATCCGGCCTGGCTTTCGGCCATCGAGGCACAGATGGCGGGGCTCGGCATCGCCATGGCCGCCGCGCGGCACGAGATGCTGGGGTTGCTCAGGACGCTTTCCGCCGGCACCGGCGAAACACCGTTTCCCACGCCGGTTCTGGCGCTCGAAGGTTTCATGGACGGCGGTATGGACCGGCCTGCCGCCGATCTTGAGGACGAATACCTGGAGATGCTGCGGACCGGCAGGCCCCGCGATGCCGGCGCAGGCCGCACGCTCGACGGACCGCATCGATCCGATCTCCTTGTCCGCCATCGCGAGAAGGACATGGAGGCGGAACGCTGCTCGACCGGCGAGCAGAAGGCGCTACTGATCGGCCTGATCCTCGCCCATGCGCGGCTGACCGCCGACATGACCGGCTTTGCGCCCGTCCTGCTGCTCGATGAGATCGCCGCGCATCTGGACGAAGGTCGCCGGGCAGCGCTGTTCGATCTGGTGCATGGGTTGGGCGGGCAGTCGTTCATGACGGGAACGGACCGGCACATGTTTTCGGCGCTGGCGGAGCGGGCACAGTTTTTTACGGTGTCGCATGGTGGGATCGCGGAACGGGAATAAAGCGCGAATGTTTCTTCGGCAAACAGCAGCGCGGTTTAGCCCCTCACCCTAACCCTCTCCCCGCATGCGGGGAGAGGGAACTTGCCCCACTCGGCGCTCATGAGGTTTGGAGACGATGCGGCATGTTTCCTTCTCCCCGTCAGAACGGGGAGAAGGTGCCGGCAGGCGGATGAGGGGCAGCTTACGGCGTACGGAATGCGGTCGGCTGCTCAAATCCACCTTACCCACTCCCCTCCCCAGTGCTATGCTCCCCTCATGGACACCCTCACCCGCGAAGAGATCGAACGTTACCGCCGCCATATCCTGCTGCCGGAAATCGGCGGCACGGGGCAGCAGAAGATGAAGAATGCCCGTGTGCTGGTGATCGGTGCCGGCGGGCTCGGAGCGCCGGTGCTCGAATATCTGGCGGCGGCCGGCGTCGGCACGATCGGCATTGCTGACGACGACCAAGTTTCGCTCTCCAACCTGCAGCGGCAGGTGATCCACGATACCGGCACGATCGGCGAGATGAAGACGAAGAGCGCCCGCGAGGCGATCGCGCGGCTCAATCCGCATGTGCGCGTCGTCGATTTCGAGGAGCGTTTTTCACTCGACTGGGCTTCGCGCCATCTCAGCCGCTTCGATCTGCTGATCGACGGGTCGGACAATTTCGATACGCGTTATGCCGCCGCCGATGCCGCCGAGGTCGCCAAGATTCCACTGGTGACCGGGGCTGTCGGCCGGTTCGATGGTTCCGTGACGGTGCTCAAACCCTATGAGGCCGGTCCGAGCGGCGCGTTGAACCCGACCTATCGCGACCTCTTTCCGGAAAAGCCGCCGGAGGGCCTGATTCCGGCCTGCGCTGAGACAGGCGTGGTCGGCGCGCTGACGGGCGTGATCGGCACGCTGATGGCGATGGAGGCGATCAAGCTGATCACCGGCATCGGCGAACCGCTGATCGGCCGGCTGATGCTCTACGATTCGCTCTCCGCCCGGTTCGACACGATCAGATACAAGCGGCGCGCGGCCAAAGCAGCGGCGGAATAACCGGGCATTCATGATCGAGATCATTCGCATCGATGAGCGCTTCGGCCGGTGGGACGAGCTTCTGGCGCTGATCCTGTCCTCCTTCGCCTATATGGACGGGGTGATCGACCCGCCGTCTTCCGCGCATCGGCTGACCTTGATGTCGCTGGCGCAGAAAGCCCGCGACGAAGTTGCCTTCGCAGCCTTGGAAGAAGGCAAGCTGGCCGGTTGCGTGTTCTGCAAACCGGAGCCCGGTTTCCTTTATATCGGCAAACTCGCGATTTCACCGGCGTGGCAGGGCAAGGGCATCGGCCGCAAGCTGCTGTCGTTTGCTGAAGAGGTTGCTCGGGAAAAAGGGTTACCCGTGCTGAGGCTCGAAACCCGTATCGAGCTTACCGCCAATCATGCGACCTTCGCCCGCTGGGGGTTCGAAAAGACGGCCGAAAATTCGCATGCCGGCTTTACCCGCATCACCTCGATCGAGATGCAGAAGCGGCTGTCCTGATCAATTCCGTCCCGGCAGAACCCGGTTCGGCGGGCGGTGGCCGTCGAAGAAGGTGCGGATGTTGATGATCACCTTGTCGCCCATGTCGATGCGGCCCTCGATCGTCGCCGAGCCCATGTGCGGCAGAAGCGTCACGTGGCCTTCCTTGGCGAGTTTCACGAGCTTCGGATTCACGGCCGGTTCGTTCTGGTAGACGTCGAGACCGGCGCCGGCGATCTTGTGGTCGCGCAGCAGCTGGATCATCGCCGCCTCGTCGATGATATCGCCGCGGGCGGTGTTGACGATGATTGAGGTCGGCTGCATCAGCGCCAGCCGGCGGGCCGAGAGAAGATGGAAAGTCGCCGGCGTCGAGGGGCAGTTGACGGAGACGATGTCGACACGGGCGAGCATCTGATCGAGGCTGTCCCAATAGGTCGCCTCCAGCTCTTCTTCCGTCGCCGGATTGACGCGCTTGCGGTTGTGATAATGGATCGACAGGCCGAATGCCTTGGCGCGACGGGCGACCGCGGTGCCGATGCGGCCCATGCCGACGATGCCGATGCGCTTGCCCCAGATGCGGCGGCCGAGCATCCAGGTCGGGCTCCAGCCGTCCCATTCGCCCGGCTTGTCGGTGAGGATGCGCGAACCTTCGGCCACCCGGCGATTGACGGCCAGGATCAGCGCCACGGTCATGTCGGCGGTGTCTTCGGTCAGAACGTTCGGCGTATTGGTGACGGTGATGCCCTTCTTCGCGGCCGCATCGACATCGATATGGTCGAAACCATTCGAGAAGCTGGCAATCAGTTTCAGCTGCGGCCCCGCCTCGTTGATCATGGCCTCGTCGATCCGGTCGGTCACGGTCGGCACCAGCACGTCGGCCGTTCTGAAGGCGGCGATCAATTCCTCGCGCGAGCGGGGCGTGTCGTCGATATTGAGTTCGGTCTCGAACAGTTCGCGCATGCGGGTTTCCACCGCATCCGGCAGTTTGCGCGTCAGATAGACCCTGGGCTTCTTCTTTGCAGTCATGAGCTTCGCCGTCTCAATACCTTTTTAGGAGGTCCTTAACCAAGTCGCGCGATATTCAGTTCATCCAGGGCGTTTTCTACCAGACCCGTCGGCGAAGACAAACAAAACCTCGCGAGGGTCCGCGTGGCGCACTTGATCCTTCAGCCGGAACCACACCCATGCGTCGCTTCATCATTCGTTCTCTTCTTGCAGCGTCTTTCGCACTTGCCATCAGCTTGTCCGCCTCAATGCCGGCGATCGCGCAGGGCGCCGGCAAGGGCGCCAGCGGGCTGCCGCTGCCCCGCTTCGTCAGCCTGAAATCCCGCAAGGTCAATATCCGTATCGGCCCCAGCACCGATTATCCGGTTTCCTGGATGTATATGAAGGCCGGCACGCCGATGGAGATCATCCAGGAATACGAGAACTGGCGCCGTGTCCGCGATTCCGACGGCACCGAGGGGTGGGTCAACCAGGCGCTGCTTTCCGGCGAGCGCACGGCGGTGGCCGCTCCCTGGATGCGTACCAAGGGCAAGGACATTTTCGTCAACTTGCGCCGCGACCCGCAGGGCACGGCAGCAGTCGTCGCCAAGCTCGAGCCTGGCGTCGTGATCCGCGTGACCGAGTGCAATGGCGACTGGTGCCGCGCTGATGCCGGCGGTGCCGAGGGCTGGGTTGCCCAGGGCGAGATCTGGGGTGCTTATCCCGGTGAGGCGTTCAAGTAAGGCGGCCTGGCTTTCCACCTACTCCGCAGTCATGCTGGTCCTCGGGGTTAACCCGAGGATGTCCCGAGCATCTGTCCACGTCGAATTTGTGGAAATGGCTTAGATCCTCGGCACAAGGCCGAGGATGACGTCGAGAGAGTGGCGAGGCTCATATCGCCTCACCCTTCAAATGCCTCAGATGAGGCCTTCCTTCTTGGCGGCTTCCGACAGCGAGGCCATCGGGCGCGGGCCGATCTGCTGGATGCAGATGGCGGCGGCGAGGCAACCGAGCTTGCCGGACACTTCGAGCGACTTGCCCTGCGTATAGCCATAAAGGAAACCGGAGGCGAAGAGATCGCCGGCGCCGGTCGTGTCGACCAGTTCCTTGATCGGATAGGCGGCAATCTTCACACGCTCGTCGCCGCGAACGATGATCGCGCCTTCTTCGCTGAGCGTCACGGCGGCCAGTTTGCAATCCTTGGAGATCTTCGAAAGCGCCAGTTCGAAGTCTTCCGTCTCATAGAGGGAAAGAGCTTCCTGCTTGTTGGCGAAAACGATATCGACCGTGCCGGAGCGCATCAGGTCGAGGAATTCGTCGCGGTAACGGCCGACGCAGAACGGGTCGGAGAGCGTCATGGAGACTTCGCGGCCATGCTCATGGGCGATGCGGGCGGCTTCGCGGATGGCTTCCTTGGCGCGCGGCGGATCCCAGAGATAACCTTCGAAATAGGTGACCTTGGCTTCGGCGACGACGTCCTCCTCGACATGTTCCGGGCCGAGATCGACGCAGGCGCCGAGATAGGTATTCATCGAACGCTCGCCATCCGGAGTGACGAAGATCATCGAACGGGCGGTCGGCGGATTGTTGCCTTCCGGCTTGGTCTGGTAGTGAACGCCCTGGGCACGGATATCGTGCTGGAAAATGCCGCCGAGCTGGTCTTCCGCCACCTTGCCGAAATAGGCGGCCTTGGCGCCGAAGCCGGCAATGCCGGCCGCCGTATTGCCGGCCGAGCCACCGGATGCTTCGACGGCCGGACCCATCTTCGAATAGAGAAGTTCGGCGCGCTCGGCATCGATCAGGTTCATCGCACCCTTGATGATGGCGTTTTCACTGAGGAAGCTGTCATCGCAACGGGCAAGAATATCCACGATGGCATTACCGATCGTCAGCACGTCGAATTTGGGCATTCGGTCATCATCCTTTGGGGAGCGTTTTCAAGTGAGCAACCGGTATTCCGGATTGAAACCGATTGGAAGCAAAAATAACCGAAACCCCACAAAACAAGGGCTTCCGTCAAGGGTTGCGAATGCCGTCATTTGCCTGTCACGATCCAGGGTTATATACATCCTCGATCCGGTTGTGTTGCCGACCACGGATGAACTGGCGGCCGACCTCCGGATGTCCTGGACGAGACCAGGTGGGAAAGCGGGGATTTCGCCCCGCTTTTTTGTTGCCGGCTTTTTGGCCCGCGCGACGTATTTTCAAAGCTCATATCCTGATAGGCCGAGCATCCTGGGATCGGGCCACCTCCCCTGCTGTAATCGCATTTGTATGGCAGTTTGACATGCGATAAGCGCATAAGGACCATTCCGCCTGCCTCCAGCGAAAGCCTGCCCTTTTGTCCTCCGTCTTCGTGAATGTCGTGCCCGTCTTCGTCCTGATCCTGATCGGCTGGGTGATGGCGAAAACCGGAATCCTCAAACAGGAGACCGGCGACGCGCTTGGCGAATTCGTCTTCAAAATCGCCGTGCCGATGCTGATCTTTCGCACGCTCGCGGATGCGCATTTCGAAGGTGTCTCGCCGTTCCGTCTTTGGGGAGCCTATTTCGCCGGCGTGGCGGTCACCTGGACCGTTGGTCATCTGGTCGCCACCCGCCTTTTCAAGCGCGATGCGAAAATGGGCGTCATTACCGGCATGTCAGGCTCCTTCGCCAACAACGTCTTCATCGGCCTGCCGCTGGTCGACCACATGGTCGGCAAGGACGGGCTGGTGGCGATTTCCATTCTACTCGCGATCCACCTGCCGTTGATGATGGTGATCGGCACGATCCTGATGGAAAGTGCGGCCGCCAAGGTGGATGGCGGCGAGAAGCGCGGTGTCGGCGCGGTCCTGAAACAGGTCGGCTCCAATCTCGCCCGCAACCCGCTGGTAATCGGCCTGCTGGCCGGCGTGATCTTCAATCTTTCCGGCATCACCATGACGCCGGCGATCGGCATCGTCGTCAACCAGCTCGCCGCTGCTGCAAGTCCGGTGGCGCTGATCTCGATCGGCATGGCGCTGACCCGCTACCCGATCCGGGGCGATATCGGCCTTTCGGCCACCTCTGCCGCTTTGAAACTGCTGCTCCTGCCGGCAATGGTCTTCACCATCACCCATCTGATGGGCCTGCCGCGCGACTGGTCGGCGGCGCTGGTGCTGACGTCCTCGGTGCCGACCGGCATCAATGCCTGGCTGATCGCCCAGCGCTTCCGGTCCGGCCACAGCCTTGCCGCTTCGGTGATCAGCATTACCACCGCCTTCGGCGTCTTCACGGTCAGCTTCTGGGCCTGGCTGCTGAGCTAGGCTCCTTTATCGACAGTACGAAAAGAAAATGCCCGGTCGAGGCCGGGCATTTTCTGATGTTCGAATTTTACCTTGCCGTCCGTCAGGCGATCAGTTGGTCGCCGGGGCCGGAGCAGCAGCCGGATCCGGAAGCGGCAGCGGGCTGTCGGACTGAAGGTGGATATAGGCGATCAGGTTGGCGCGCTCGGTATCGTTCTTGAGACCGGCAAAGCCCATCGCTGTACCCTTGACGTAAGCCTTCGGTGCCGTGAGGAACTGGTTGATATGCTCGAAATCCCAGACCTTCTTGCCGCCTTCGGAGAATTCCTTCATGCCGGCCGAATAGGCGAAGCCTTCATGCGAGGCGACCGGACGCGCGATGACGCCCCAGAGATCGGGGCCGACCTTGTTCGGTCCGCCCTTCTCGATGCTATGACAGCTCTGACACTTCTTGAAGACGGTTTCGCCGGCCTTGGCATCGGCCTTGGCAAGCAGCTGGGCGATCGGCACGACGACGGCAGCCGGAGCAGCTTCGCCGGCAGCCGGCTCTTCAGCCGCGACAATGGTCATGCCCGGCTTTTCCGGAGTTTCCGAATGGAAAATGCCTTCCGAGGCAATCGATACCGACATCATGACGAAAACCGTCGCAAGCAGGGCGCCTGCCGCCATGTTTGTATAGGAATTCATCCGCAACCGCTCCTTCGCATCCGCCCGTCACGTCCCGGCGCACTCTGTCGCGCAGGCAGACTCTCTTGAAATTGCGCGGAACCTATGTCTTTTGCATTGCTGTTGCAACACGATAATCGTTCCGCCCGTGAGACTTTTTGACACTGTTCAGGCCGGAATAGAAGGGTCCCCCCATGAAGAATTCGGCTTTTGACAGGACACTGGTGCTGATCCCGGCCCGAATGGCCTCCACACGTCTGCCGGGAAAACCCCTGGCTGATATTGGCGGCCTGCCAATGATCGTTCAGGTAGCAAAACGCGCTGAGGAAGCGGAGGTCGGGCGAATCATTGTCGCGGTCGATGATCAGGACGTCTATGACGCCGTGAAGGCCGCCGGTTATGACGTCATCATGACCCGCGTTGACCATCAGTCCGGTTCCGACCGCATTTACGAAGCGGTTCAGAAGGCCGATCCGGACGCCAGGATGGAATATATCGTCAACGTACAGGGCGACCTGCCGACGATCGAGCCTGAAGCGGTTCTTGCTTCGCTGCGCCCGCTGCAGGAAAACGCCTCGACCGATATCGGCACGCTGACGGTTGAAATTACCGACGAGCACGAAAAAACCAATCCGAACGTAGTCAAGATCGTCGCTTCGCCGATCTCCGCCAGCCGGATGCGGGCACTGTATTTCACCCGTACCACCGCACCTTACGGCAACGGGCCGCTTTACCACCATATCGGCCTTTATGCCTATCGCCGCGCGGCTCTGGAAAAATTCGTCTCGCTCGGTCCCTCGCCGCTGGAAAAACGCGAATCGCTCGAACAGCTCCGGGCGCTCGAAGCCGGCATGCGGATCGATGTCGAGATCGTTGACTCGGTGCCGCTGGGTGTCGATACTCCCGCCGACCTCGAAAAGGCCCGCGCAATTCTCAATTCCCGCAGCAAATAGCGGATATCCCGGACACATCCCATGAACGCATCCACCAATCGCATCGCCTTCCAGGGCGACTTCGGCGCCAATTCCGACATGGCCTGCCGCGACATGTTTCCGACCATGGAGCCGCTGCCCTGCCCGACGTTCGAAGATGCGTTCCAGGCGCTGGAAAACGGCGATGCGGATCTGGCGATGATCCCGATCGAGAACACGATCGCCGGCCGCGTCGCGGATATCCATCATCTCCTGCCGGAATCGCGGCTGCATATCATCGGCGAATATTTCATGCCGATCCGCTTCCAGCTGATGGTTCTGCCGGGCGTCACCCATGAGGAAATCCGCACCGTCCACAGCCATATCCATGCGCTCGGCCAATGCCGCAAGATCATCCGCTCCAACGGCTGGAAGGCCGTCGTGGCGGGTGATACGGCCGGCTCCGCCAAAATGGTGTCGGAAAAGGGCGACCGGACGATGGCCGCACTTGCGCCGCGGCTCGCCGCCGATCTCTACGGCCTCGAAATCCTTGCCGAAAACGTCGAGGACCGCGACGACAACGTTACCCGTTTCGTGGTTCTGTCGCGCGACGAAAAATGGATTCAGCGCAACAGCGAGGAAGACGTCATCGTCACCACCTTCGTGTTCAACGTCCGCAACATTCCGGCAGCCCTCTACAAGGCGATGGGCGGTTTTGCCACCAACGGCATCAACATGACCAAGCTCGAAAGCTACCAGCTCGGCGGCAAGTTCGTGGCGACGCAGTTCTATGCGGATATCGAAGGCCATCCGGACGACGCGCCGGTGCGCCGGGCGCTGGAGGAATTGCGGTTCTTCTCGGAAAAGGTGCGGGTGCTCGGAACGTATAAGGGCCATCCGATGCGCGGCGCGCTGCAGAAGAGCTGACGGCAGCGCTTCATCGCGCTCTTAAAATCGAACATGATACGCCCTTGGCGATCTCGGTTTCTTTGTTTCGGCCGGGACACGTCGAGTGCCTCTGATTGAAATTTTAATAATGACACGCGACGTGTCCCGTTCGGTGTGTTTGTCCACGCAACTCCGGTCCTCTGCGGCGGCCCCCTTTGGTTATGGTTATAAGGGCCGGTATGTGTGCGACACACGCACGCCCCGCCGATCGAGCCGACGAGAGGGGAACCATTTTCTGCGCAACCCCCGGAAACCCGCCTGCATAAGGACGGTTTTCCGGATCACCGGTCCCGCCTCGCCGGTTATGCGGACCGGTGTAGCCGAAGCGGGACGAGGAGATTGTAAAGGGAGTGGGTTGGGCGGGGATGAGATGAAGCAAATTTAAAGACAGATTTTGCCTCAAGTAATTGTTTTGCCTAATCTCGCCCCCCTCTGCCCTGCCGGGCATCTCCCCCACAGGTGGGGAGATTGGCTGGGAGCACCGGCTTCCCCAAACAATCTTCGTCGTCCCGATCATAGCCGCCAATTGGATCGAGTGGTCGTGCCTCTAGCCAATCTCCCTCCTTGTGGGGGAGATGCCCGGCAGGGCAGAGGGGGGTATCTCGCCCGCCGTGGCCAATCGCTTTTAGCGTTTACGCGGCACTCCGCGCATAAACCCGCAGCCGGTGCCCGTCAGGATCGGCCATCACGAACGTATAACCGAAATCCATTTCGACCGGCGTCTGCAGCACGGTCAGGCCGCGGGCCGTCCAGTCTGCATAGATCTTGTCCACATCGGCCGCGGCTTCCTGCAGGAAGCAGATTTCCGAGCCGCCGCTCGGGGCCGTAACCCGCGGTTCGGCGGTATGGCGCGACCAGAGGCCGAGTTTGGCGCCCTTATTCAGGACGAACATCGCAAAGGTCGGGGATTTTTCGACGGGTGCTGCATCGAAGAGGGATTGGTAGAAATCGGCACTCTTCAGTGGGTTGTCGACGAAGAGGATGGTGAAATCGGGATGGGCCATGTCAGTGCTCCTTGGTTTGACGGCAAGGCCGTTCGCGGCATTGCTGTTTGGGACTGACCGGAATGTATCTCGGCCTACTGTCAGATTCCGGCAGTAGCGATCACGGCTGGGGCGGAATTCCTTCCTTCTCGCGCCATTCCTTCAGGAGCACCGGCCGGCGGCGTGGATACCGTTTTTCGGTCGAGACGGCAGAAGAGATGCGGTCGGTGCGGAAATGGCGGAAATCCCGGCGCAGTTCACACCAGGCGATCATCACCCGCACGCTGTCGAAGAAACCGAGCGCGAAGGGCCAGACGCGGCGTTCCGTGAGTGCGCCCTTGTCATCCTCATATACGAGGTCAAGCATATGCTCTGATCGAATTGCTCTGCGAATCAGTGCAACATCGGCTTTGTCCTCGCCGCGGCGCGGCGTGGCGACGAGCAGGGTGGAATTGTCGAGATCCTCCTTGAGGTCCGGCGGCAGCACGGCGGCGATCTTGGCGAGCGCGTCGGCCGCACCGGCCGCAAGCCGCGGATCGGCGGTCTTCGCCACCCAGCGAGAGCCGAGCACCAGCGCCTCGATCTCCTCCTCCGAAAACATCATCGGCGGCAGCATGAAACCCGGTTTCAGCACATAACCCAGCCCCGCCTCACCCTCGATATGGGCGCCCTGCGCCTGCAGGCTGGCGATATCGCGATAAAGGGTGCGGATGCTGACCCCGGTTTCCGCGGCGAGTTTTGCGCCGCTGACCGGCTGGCGGTATCGTCGAAGCGTCTGGAGAAGGGTGAGCAGGCGCTCCGAGCGGGCGACGGTCATTGCGTTGAGCCCTTCGGCCTCGTGATGGAAATCGAGTCAGGCGGGAAAAGGCCGCCTGGCGCGGGGCATCTCGTTTTGGGTATTGTTGTGGCGGAGGGGGAATCGCTCGGCCCTGCGCTTTCGCTCCGGGCGTTCGTCGCTGCAATCGATCCACTGGATCGATTGCTCAGGCTTTGCCTGATCGCTCCTCACTCCACTCGATCCAGTCCCTCAGCAGCCGATGCGCGATCGCCCCCCTGACCGGCGCGAAATGTTTGGCGTCCGGGCCGGCATCCAGCATGGCGGCGGCCTCAGCGCGGGTGAACCAGCGGACGTCCTGCATTTCCTGCGGGTCGATGGTGATGTCTGTGGATTTCGCCTCGCCGTAACAGCCGATCATCAGCGAATGCGGCATCGGCCAGGGCTGCGAGGCATGGTAACGGACGCGGCCGACGAGGATGCCGGATTCCTCCACCGTTTCGCGGCGCACGGCATTTTCGATCGTTTCGCCCGGTTCGACGAAACCGGCGAGACAGGAATACATGCCCTCCTGGAAATGGTGGCTGCGGCCGAGCAGGCAGCTGTCGCGCTCCAGATCGACGGTCAGCATGATGACGACCGGATCGGTGCGCGGGAACATCATGTGCTCGCACTTGGTGCAGACGCGCTTGTAGCCGCCGATCTTCATCTCGGTCGGCGAACCGCATTTGCCGCAGAATTTATTGGCGGAATTCCAGTTGATCAGCGCCACCGCCTGCGCCACCTCGCCCAGCAATTCCTCCTCGATGAGGGAATCACGGAAGAGGGCGCGGGGTTCGGTCGGCTTGTACTGGGCCGAGAGATCGTCGGCGGAAATCAGCACCGGCACGGCGACGCGCGGCTCGCCGGTTTCGCGATAGCCGAGCAGGATGGCATTGTCGAAATCAGGCTTCAGTTCGGCCAGTTCATAGGCTGCAAACAGCGGATCGAGGATCTGGCCGTCATGTTTCAGGATCAGACGGCTGCCGGTGAAGGCGAGGATATGGGTGCCTTCGACGGCCAGCGCCTTTTCGACGCAATCGTCCTGGCGATATTCGGCCTGCCGGTCGAGCTTGTTTTGCGAAAATGCCGTCAGCTCGCTCGGTTCGGGATGAGGCGCGTAAATGTCGAAAAGGTTCGCGGTCATGAAAGAGCTTTTACCAGTTTCTCGAGGAAAATCTTTTGTCGCTCGGCATCATCATATGGGACGGCCTGGCCGAAACCCCAGATGGGGCCCGGCCAGTTCGCATCGCCTTCAAAACGGGCAATGACATGCACATGCAGCTGGCGGACGATATTGCCGATCGCTGCGGTATTGATCTTGGTGGCGCCGGTGACCTGTTTCAGCGCCGCGCCGACTTTCGTGATTTCGGAAAGAAGAAGCGCGTGATCGGCCGCGGACAGTTCGAAAATCTCGGTCATGCCGGGGCGTTCCGGCACCATGACCAGCCAAGGCCAGCGGCTGTCGTTCTGGATGCGCAACTGGCAGAGATCCAGCTTTTTCACGAGGTCGGAATCCCTGTCGATCCGGCCGTCCAGTTCGAATGCGCTCACGCAGCCCTCCCTTTTCTTTTTATCCGATAGCAGTTTTTTACAGGGTTCGCTTGCATTTGGAAGCGTTATTGACGATATGAGCGGTGGGAGGTTGGTGGTGGACGAGCCACTCGCCAACCGGGTCAGGTCCGGAAGGAAGCAGCCCTAACGAGCCAGGCACGGGTCGCCGTGCCAGCCTCCCACCCTTTTATGTGTACTACCATCTTGGTCAGCTTCCGGCCCGGTGAAAACCGTGGTCAGGAATGGCCCGTGCAGGCTGGCAGGACTGAATGAGCGATAACGGGCCGACATCTTCCAGCACTCCGACCGCCGGAACCGGCTATCGGGTGCTCGCCCGCAAATACCGCCCCAAGGATTTCTCCGACCTGATGGTCGGCCAGGAGCCGATGGTCCGCACGCTGACCAATGCGTTCGAGACCGGCCGCATCGCCCAGGCCTATATGCTGACCGGCGTGCGTGGTGTCGGCAAGACGACCACCGCCCGCATCCTGGCCCGCGCGCTGAATTACAAGACATCAGAGATCGACAAACCGACGATCGACCTTCGCATTCCCGGCGAACATTGCCAGGCGATCATGGAAGGCCGGCATGTCGACGTCATCGAGATGGACGCCGCCTCCCATACCGGCATCGACGATATCCGCGAGATCATCGAGCAGGTGCGCTATCGCCCGGTTTCGGCGCGTTATAAAGTCTATATCATCGACGAAGTGCACATGCTTTCGACACAGGCCTTCAACGGCCTGCTGAAGACGCTCGAAGAGCCGCCGGAGCATGTGAAGTTCATCTTCGCGACGACCGAAATCCGCAAGGTTCCGATCACCGTCCTGTCGCGCTGCCAGCGCTTCGACCTGCGCCGCATCAGCGCCGCCGATCTCGTCCATCTGTTCACCTCGATCCTCGAGAAGGAAGGCATTCCGGCCGAACCGGAAGCGCTTTCCATGGTGGCGCGTGCGGCGGAAGGTTCGGCGCGCGACGGCCTGTCGTTGCTCGACCAGGCGATCGCCCATGGCGGTGGCATCGTGATTGCCGAGACCGTGCGCGGCATGCTGGGTCTGGCCGATCGCGCCCGCATCGTCGACCTGTTCGAACATATCGTGCGCGGCGACGTGACGTCGGCGCTGTCGGAGTTTTCGGCACAATACGAGGCCGGTGCCAATCCGGTCGTGGTGCTGACGGATCTGGCCGATTTCACCCATCTCGTTACCCGTTTCAAATATATCCCGGATGCCGCCAACGATCCTTCGCTCAGCGAAGTGGAGCGGATGCGCGGCCAGGAATTTTCGCAAAGCGTTGCCGTCAGCACGCTGTCGCGCATCTGGCAGATGCTTTTGAAGGGCATTCCGGAAGTCGAAAATTCGTCCCGTTCGGCGGGTGCTGCGGAAATGGTGCTGATCCGGCTGACGCATGCGGCGTCGTTGCCGTCGCCAGAGGATGCGGCGCGCAGGCTCGCGGATTTCGCCAATGGCGACGGCCAGCGCGGCCCGGCGCCGAGCGGCAATGGTGCGAATGGCGGCGGACGCCCCGGGCCTTCCGGCCAAGCGATCAATGCGCGCGGCATCGACATGCCCGGCCAGCGCATGCCGTCCGGCGGGCCGACCGCCATGCTGCAAGCCGTACCCAATACAATGCCGCGGGACATGCCCGTCGGCCGCATCGAAACACAGCCGGCGGCAAAGCCAGAGCCGAAGGTGCCGGTCCGGTCACTGGCCGATATCGTCGATCTCTGCGCCGCAAACCGCGAGCCCAAGCTGAAGGCGCTGGTGCGCAATTTCGTGCGGCTGGTGAAGCTGGAGCCCGGCCGGCTCGACATGCAATTGACCGATGGCGGCCCCGGTTCGCTTCCCGGCGAACTCGGCGTCAAGCTGAAGGAATGGACCGGCATCCACTGGATCGTTTCGCTCAGCAAGGAACAGGGCGAGCCGACGCTGGTCGAGGCGGACAACAATGCCCGCGAGGCCCGGCTGACGGACGCCCGCGCCGATCCGGACGTGGCGGCGATCCTCGCCCAGTTTCCGGGCGCTAAGATCACCGACGTGCGCATCCGCGCTTCGGAAGAGGAAGACCAGCCCGAGGAACTGCCGCCACCGGCAGCCGCGGAAAGCGCCGAGGGCGACATTCTGCCCGGCGATGATATCGAACTATAAGAGAAGAGGAGTTTTGGCATGCGCGACATCATGGGCATGATGGGCAAGGTCAAGGAAATGCAGGCCAAGATGGAAAAGATGCAGGCGGATATCGCCCTTCTTGAAGTCGAAGGCACATCCGGCGGCGGCCTCGTGACGGTGCGCATGAACGGCAAGGGCGAGATGCTCGGCCTGAAGATCGATCCGTCGCTGTTCAAGGAAGACGAGGCGGAAATCCTCGAAGACCTGATCATCGCCGCCCACAAGACCGCCAAGGAACGCGCCGAGGCGATCACCGCCGAAAAAACCAAGGAACTGACCGCCGGCCTGCCGATCCCGCCAGGCTTCAAGCTGCCGTTCTGATCGAGCTTTGGAAGTTAGGCTCGCATTCGGTGCCTGCCCCTCACCCTAACCCTCTCCCCGCATGCGGGGAGAGGGGACGTGCCCCACGCAGACCTTAAGAAGATCGGGACGGTGCGGCATATCTCCTTCTCCCCGCGAGCGGGGAGAAGGTGGCGGCAGCCGGATGAGGGGCTACTCACGCATGACTGGCTAGATGGAGATTTCCATGACACTCGCATCGCTGATCGTCTTCATCGCCGCCCTGTTCGTGGCCGCCGGCACGCCGGGGCCGAGCATTGCGGCGCTTGTCGCCCGTGTCATCTCGAAGGGCACGCGCGGCGTGTTTCCCTTCCTGTTCGGCATGTGGATCGGCGATGCAGTGTGGCTGACGGTGGCGGTGGCCGGCCTGTCGGCGATCGCCGAGACGTTCAACCACGTCTTCATCGCCATCAAGTGGTTGGGCGTCGCCTATCTCCTCTATCTCGCATTCAAGATGTGGACCGCCTCGCCGGACAATTCCGAGGCGGAGCTTCCGGAATCGCGGTCGAGCCTCAAGCTTTTCCTGACGGCGATCTCGGTGGCCCTCGGCAATCCGAAGATCATGATGTTCTACATCGCGCTGCTGCCATCGATCATCGACATCCATTCGGTGACGGTCACCGGCTGGCTGGAACTGGTCGCGTGCCAGTTCTTCGTGCTGATGACGGTCAACATCGCCTGGATGCTGCTCGCCGGCAAGGCACGCGGCTTCCTGAAAAGCCGTCGCGCCGTGCAGATGGCGAACCGTGTCTCGGCGGGCGCGATGGCGAGCGCTGCAGCGGCGATTGCGACGCGCTGAGACAAGCGGTGACGTTTATTGGCGCGAATTGCCGATTTTCTCGAATGTCGGCCGCCAGCGGTTGCCGATAGGTGCCGCCAGGAACCGCGTCCGTTCCTGATCCGACAGTCTCCTGCCGACAGCCGCCAGCATTTCGCAAATCATCACCCGCTCACCCGAATAAAGCTCATGGCGAACCGCGTCGCCCGGCTCGATCATGCCGGGTGTGATGACGCGGCAATAGATGCCGGGGCGGGCGGCTTTCGTATAGGCCTTGACGAACATCGGATCGCCCATTTTCACCGCCAGCGTATTGCAGGGCGAGCGGGCGCAGCTGGCTTCGAGGACAACGCCACCTATATGGAAGCGGTCGCCAGCGGCGATGTCGCGGTTGTCGAGGCCTTCGACGACCAGGTTTTCACCGAATGTGCCGGGATCGACCGGTCGGCCGAGCTGCGCCGCCCACCAGTCCAGCGTTATTGCGCCTTCGATGAGAATCGCCTGGTCCTCGCCGCCGTGGTGTTTGGTGTTGCAGACGGCATCGCCGACGAGGCCGAGGTGGTCAAGCATGACGGCAGAGCTGACCGGCGTCTTGTAGATACCGGTCTTGAAACTCTTGCCGGGCAGCTTTTCGGGGCGGCCGAGGCAGACCTTGAGAAGTTTCATCGGGTTCGCTCCATACGCGTTTCCGTTATGCAGACATATGGGCTAGAGAGAGAACATGGCAAAACGAGTCACCGGCCCGGAAATTGAAAAACTCATCCAGCTTCTGGCAAAGGTTCCAGGTCTCGGCCCCCGATCGGCCCGCCGCGCGGCACTGCACCTGATCAAGAAGAAGGACCAGCTGCTCGGTCCGCTGGGACATGCGATGGGCGAGGCCTATGACAAGGTCAAGGTCTGCTCGCGCTGCGGCAATGTCGATACGTCCGATCCCTGCACGGTCTGCACCGATCACCAGCGCGACCAGTCGATGCTGATCGTGGTGGAAGACGTCTCCGACCTCTGGGCGCTGGAACGCGCCGGCGCGATGAACGCCGCCTATCACGTGCTCGGCGGCACACTTTCGCCGCTCGACGGCGTCGGGCCGGACGACCTGAACATCCGCGGTCTGATCGACCGGGTGAACGAGGGCACGATCCGCGAGATCATCATCGCGGTGAACGCCACGGTCGAGGGGCAGACGACGGCGCATTACATCACCGACCAGCTTTCGGGCATCGATGTGAAGATCACCCGCCTCGCACATGGCGTGCCGGTGGGCGGCGAACTGGACTATCTCGACGAGGGCACGCTGACGGCAGCGCTTCGGGCACGAACAGCGATATAGGGAAGCATCAATATGCGGAACCATACCCTCCTCTGGCTTGCCAGCCATCTCCCCTTCAAGGGGGGAGATTGGCCAGACGCGCCGACGTCTCCAAACCTTCAGCGCTGGCGGAATGCGAGAGGTTGCCACGACTCGATCTCCCCCCCTGAGGGGGAGATGGCTGGCAAGCCAGAGGGGGGTGGCCGCAAGCGCCTTGCCGCAATGCTTTTTGCAGCGATCACGCTCCTCCCCCTCCCCGCGCTCGCCCAGAACAAGCCGGAGGTCGAAAAGCAGTTCCAGACCTGGATCGCCTCCGATCTCGGCCCGGATGCCAAGAAGGCAGGCATATCCGACAAGACCCTGCAGGCCGCCTTCAAGGGGATCGAGCTGAACTGGACCCTGCCGGATCTGGTGCCGCCGGGTACCACGCCGCCCAAGGATCAGGACCAGAGCCAGGCGGAGTTTTCCTCGCCGGGCGCCTATTTCAACGAAAAGCGGCTGCAGACGCTGGCCACGACCGGCGGCGGGCTTGCGGCCACGCATGCCCCGACGCTGCGCAAGATCGAGGCTGCCTATGGTGTGCCGGGGGCGATCCTCGTGGCGATCTGGGGCCGCGAATCCGGCTTCGGCACGGCGAAACTGCCCTATTCGGCCGTGCAGGTTCTGGCCACCAAGGCTTTCATGTCGACCCGCAAGGACATGTTCCGCGAGGAACTGATCGCCGCCTTGAAGATGATCGAGCGCGGCGATGTCGATGCCGCGACCATGAAGGGTTCGTGGGCCGGCGCGCTCGGCCAGCCGCAATTCATGCCGTCGAGCTATCTGAAATATGCCGTCGATTTCGACAAGGATGGCCATGCGGACATCTGGAACTCGGTGCCGGACGCGCTCGCCTCGATTGCCAACTACCTGAAGAACGAAGGTTGGCAGAGCGGCCGCGACTGGGGCTTCGAGGTAACCATTCCGAACTATATTTCCTGCGCGCAGGAAGGGCCGGACAAGGCCCAGCCGGTTTCCGCCTGGGCCTCAAAAGGCATCGTCCGGGTTTCCAGCAGGGCGTTTCCGAATGGTGATCTGAAAGGCGATGGAATGATGCTGGTTCCGGCCGGGCGCTACGGACCGGAATTCATCGTCACGCCGAATTTCTACGTGCTGAAGGAATACAACAATTCCGACCTCTATGCGCTGTTCATCGGCAATCTCGCCGATCGCATCGCATTGGGTACGGCCGCATTTCAGGCCCCCTGGGGCGATGTCGGCAAGATGCTGCGTTCGGACGTGCTCGCCATGCAGAAGGCGCTGGTCGCCAAGGGTTACGATGTCGGCAATGTCGACGGGCTGCCGGGCTACAAGACCCGCCGCTCGCTCGGCGACTGGCAGTCAAAGAACGGTCAGACGCCGACCTGTTATCCGGATGCATCGCTGAAGGGACAGCTCAAATAGGCTTCTTCAGGCCTTCGTGACTGACGGTGAAACCGAGTTTCTCATAAAAGCGGATCGCATCCGGCCGCGCCTTGTCGGAGGTGAGCTGGACAAGTTTGCAGCCGCGCTCGGCGGCGCGCTGCACGGCCCATTCGATCATCTGCGAGCCGAGGCCGCTGCCCCGCTGGCTGGCGGCGATCCGCACACTTTCGATCTGCCCGCGCCACATGCCGGTGCGCGACAGGCCGGGGATGAAGGACAGCTGCAAACAGCCTACAACCTGATCAGCTTCATCGGCGGCAACCGCAAGAAACTGGTTTCCATCCGCGTCGATCGCAGCGAAGGCCTCGGCATAACGCGGATCGACTGGATCGGAGATGATCTCGCGCGATTTGCCAAGCGCATCGTCGGCCAGCAGGCCGACGATGGCGGGGAGATCGGCAGCGACGGCTCTTCGAAACGAGATCATCGGAAAAGCGCCGCCAGATTCCGCCTGCCGTCTATGACGCGGACGATCGTTACCATCAGAATGTCCAATTCATCGTCATCAGGAAGCGTTTCATAGAGGATTACATAGGGTGCTTCGACCAGCATGCGCGCGGACTCAAAGATATCCGGGTGGCGTTGGCCAAGGCGCGGCTGCTCGCGCAACAGTTCTGCCTTCCGCCGGAATCGCTCAAAATAGAGTTCGGCAATTCTCGGCTGCTCCTTGCCGATATCAATATAGATTTTCTTGACGTCGGCGCGTGCCAATGGCGTCCAGACGAGCTTAGTTCCCATTGCGCTTCAAAGCCGCCAACTCCGCTCGCGCCTCTTCTAAGGTCCGATCAAAATCGACGGCGGTTGCGGTACCGCTTGCTTTGCCGTCCTCCCACATCTTGCGAAGATCAGCCATGTCGCCTCGGCGCTGCACCCATTTGGCCGCCCAATCCCGCATCGCCTCGCGCACCACCTCGCTACTGGTAGCATAAGCTCCGCTGGCGACGGCTTCCCGCAGGATTTCGGCATGTTGCGACGTGAGCGAGATACTGACTTTTTCAACGCTAGCCATTGGCGGCTCCTGTTTCTCGATGGTGGTAATAATTACCACCATCGAGACGGCACTTCCAGATCAGTGATGCAGATCGGGCGGCGTCTTGTGGAAGATGTCATGGGCCGGCGGGATCGTCTGGCGCTCGATCATCCGGTGGACGCGCGGGCCTTCCTCGCCCTTGTGCAGCACACGGATCGCATCCCAGACTTCCGCATCGGCCTGGGTGCGGCGTTGATTGTGGCGGACGTAATCGGCCCAGGTCGCGACGTGGTAGGTTTCCGTCCAGATTTCCGGATGCTCGAGATCGCGCATCAGGCCCCATTGGCGGGCGCCGTCGCGGATGCGGATACGGCGGCGGTCGGACATCAATTCGAGGAATTTCGGGATGTCCTCGTCGGCGATGGTGTAATCCACCATGTTGACGATCGGTCCGCTGCGCGGCTGCAGGTCGAGGCGCAGCATCGGCGCGTTGAAGCGGTTGAGCGGATCGAGGTTCAGGTCGCGGAACTGCGGCAGCGGCAGGCGCATGCCGACTGCAGCACCCACCAGCATGACGAGGCTGGCAATCGACAGCGATACCGAAACACCGAACGCATCGGACAGCAGGCCCCAGACCCAGCTGCCGGCCGCGATGCCGCCGAATGTGGCGGTCTGATAAAAGGACAGCGCCCGGCCGACCACCCAGCGCGGCGTGGACAGCTGCACCGTCGTGTTGAACAGCGACAGCGCCAGAACCCAGCAGGCACCGGGCACGAGCAGAACGATGGCGGTGACGATCGTGCTGGAGCTCAGGCCGATCACTGCCGCACTGGCGGCAAAACCGAGGAAGGAGAGCCGGACGATCGATTCGCTCGACAGCTTTTCGCGCAGCCAGCCATTGCTGATCGCCCCGCCGATCGCCCCGACGCCGAAAGCTCCGAGCATGATGCCGTAAGTGAGCGGGCCGCCCGACACGAGGTCGCGCGCCACGATCGGCAGAAGCGCCAGGATGGCACTGGCAGTGAGGCCGAAGATCAGGCCGCGGAACAGCACATTCAAAATATTCGGCGACATGGCGACGTAGCCGAGACCGGCCGACAGCGCGCGGCCGAGGGTTTCGCGCGGCAGGGCGTTGTCGCGCTTTTCCGGCTTCCAGCGGAAGAGCGCGTAGAGCAGCGTCAGATAACTGCAGGCATTCACCGCGAAGGCAGCCGCCGCACCAGCGGCAGCAACGATCGCGCCGCCGATTGCCGGGCCGACGCTGCGGGTGATGTTGAACCCGACGCTGTTGACCGTCACCGCCTGCGGCAGCACTTCGCGCGGTACCATGTCGCCGACAGAGGCCTGCCAGGACGGGTTGTTGAGCGCCACGCCGCAGCCGAGCAAGAAGGTGAAACAGAGTAGCAGCCAAGGCGTCAGAAGATCGAGATAGGCGAAGACGGTCAGCGTGATCGAGACGATCAGCATGAAGGTCTGCGCCGTGATCATCAGGCTGCGGCGGTTGAAATTGTCGGCAAGCGCGCCGGCGATGAGCGAGAAGAGCATGATCGGCGCGGCAGTCGAGGCCTGGACCAAGGCCACCATGTCTTCAGACGTGGTGATCGAGGTCATCATCCAGGCGGCACCGACGGCCTGGATGAGGCTGCCGAAATTGGAGGCGAGGCTTGCGATCCAGATCGTCCTGAATGTCTGGTGCCGGAAGGGAGCCAGGGTCGATATCCGGTCGGGCACTTTGCGTCCTCTTTATGTAATGTGTTATGATCAGGCGTCGCTTCGAACGTTTATAGACCGGCGTGGCGCAAATTCCAGCGCCAGACGGGAAAACTGCCGCCAAACGGCGGGAAATAAGCAACCCTTGCAATTGCTGACCCAAGCGCGTATATGCAGGCCATATTCTTGATCGTCCGATGAAGAGTGGGCCCGACCGGACCCGCTCTTTTTTGTTAGGTGATCGCTCCAACCGAGCCGGCCGACACCGGTTCGGCAATGAACCGGAGAGCTTATGTCGCAGACCGAACACGAGCCGCGCCTCATCGTCGAGACCGGGCTCGATCTCAGGATCGCAGAAATCATCGAACCCGTTCTGATCGCCATGGACTTTCGCCTGGTGCGCGTCCGGATGCTGAACCAGAATGGCGCGACGCTGCAGATCATGGCGGAACGCAATGACGGGACCATGGATGTCGACGGCTGCGAAGCCGTGTCGGTGGCCATTTCACCCGTTCTTGATGTAGAAGATCCGATCGCGAGCGAGTATCATCTCGAAGTGTCTTCGCCGGGCATCGACCGCCCGATGGTCCGCAAGTCGGATTTCGTCCGCTGGCAGGGTCACCTGGTGAAGCTCGAGACGTCGATCATCATCGACAACCGCAAGCGGTTCCGCGGCAAGATCACCGAAACCAATGAAGACGGTTTCACGATCGAGCGCGATCAGGTCGCCTATGGCGAGGAACCGCGGGTGACGATCCCGTTCTCGGCATTGGCCGAGGGCAAGCTTATTCTGACCGACGATCTGATCCGCGATGCGCTGCGTGCCGACAAGCTGGCCAAGCAGCAGGCTGCGAACCAGAACGAAGAACAAGAAGACGAAGAATAACAACCGCTGGCCTTTATCCCGAGGAGGAGAGGCCATGACGAATTCGACTTACGGAGACCAACGACAATGGCAGTGAGCGCAAACCGGCTTGAACTTCTGCAGATCGCAGATGCTGTAGCCCGCGAAAAGGTCATCGATCGCGAGATCGTGCTGGCTGCGATGGCCGACGCCATCCAGAAGGCTGCCCGCTCCCGTTACGGCTCGGAAACCAATATCCGCGCCGACATCAATTCCAAGACCGGCGAAATCCGGCTTCAGCGCCTGCTCGAAGTCGTCGAGCACGCCGAAGACTACGGCACGCAGATTCCGCTCGCTCTGGCGCTCGACCGCAATGTCGACGCCAAGATCGGCGACTTCATCGCCGATCCGCTGCCGCCGATGGATTTCGGCCGTATCGCCGCCCAGTCGGCCAAGCAGGTCATCGTGCAGAAAGTGCGCGAAGCCGAGCGTGACCGCCAGTTCGACGAGTTCAAGGACCGCATGGGCGAAATCGTCAACGGTACCGTCAAGCGCGTCGAATACGGCAACGTCATCGTCGATCTCGGTCGTGGCGAAGGCATTATCCGCCGCGACGAGATGATCCCGCGCGAAAACATGCGCTACGGTGATCGCGTCCGCGCCTATGTCTATGACGTCCGTCGCGAACAGCGCGGCCCGCAGATCTTCCTGTCGCGTACCCATCCGCAGTTCATGGTGAAGCTGTTCACCATGGAAGTGCCGGAAATCTACGACGGCATCATCCAGATCAAGTCGGTTGCCCGCGACCCGGGTTCGCGCGCCAAGATCGCCGTCATCTCGAACGATTCGTCGATCGATCCGGTCGGCGCCTGCGTCGGTATGCGCGGTAGCCGCGTCCAGGCCGTCGTCGGCGAGCTTCAGGGCGAAAAGATCGACATCATTCCGTGGTCGCAGGACCCGGCATCGTTCATCGTCAACGCCCTGCAGCCGGCCGAAGTCGCCAAGGTCGTTCTCGACGAAGACGCAGAACGGATCGAAGTCGTGGTTCCGGACGAGCAGCTGTCGCTCGCCATCGGCCGCCGCGGCCAGAACGTCCGCCTCGCCTCGCAGCTGACCGGCTGGGACATCGACATCATGACGGAAGCCGAGGAATCGGAACGCCGCCAGAAGGAATTCACCGCCCGCACGACGCTGTTCATGGACGCGCTCGATGTCGACGAGATGATCGGCCAGGTTCTCGCCTCCGAAGGCTTCGCCCAGGTCGAGGAACTTGCCTATACGGATCTCGACGAAATCTCGTCGATCGAAGGTTTCGACGAAGACACGGCGAACGAAATCCAGACCCGCGCCCGCGAATATCTGGAGCGTATCGAAGCTGAAAACGATGCCAAGCGCGTTGAACTCGGTGTTCAGGACGAGCTGAAGCAGATCGACGGCCTCACCGCCCAGATGCTGGTCGCGCTCGGCGAAGACGGCATCAAGACGATCGAAGACTTTGCCGGCTGCGCCGCTGACGACCTCGTCGGCTGGAGCGAACGCAAGGACGGCGAGACCAAGAAGTTCGAAGGCCTGTTCTCCAAGTTCGACGTTTCGCGCGTCGAAGCCGAGAACATGGTCGTTCAGGCCCGTCTGCTGGCAGGCTGGATCACCGAAGAAGATCTCGCCGCTGGCCAGGTTGAAGAAGTCGAGGAGGCGGACGCCGCAGAACAGGAATGATGGCGCTGAGGCAGGCGCCCATTGCGTCCAATCAGACCACCATCGATATCGACGATGAAGACGACGGGAGCGAGCTGATCGTGAACGACCGGACCTGCATCGTCACCCGCGAAGCGACCCAGCCCGAAATGCTGATCCGCTTCGTGGCAGGACCCGACGGCCGCGTCGTACCGGACCTGAAGCGTCAGCTTCCCGGCCGCGGCTGCTGGATCAAGGCAGATCGGGCGCTCGTCGAAAAGGCGGCCGCCAAGAAGCTTTTCGCACGGGCACTGAAGACCGACGCGAAGGCGGATGCCGAGCTCGGCGCACTCGTCGAACGGCTGATCACAGCCGATCTCGTCGGCATGATGAACATGGCTCGCAAAGCCGGTCAGTTCATCTCCGGTGCGATGAAGGTGGATGCCGCCGTGCGCTCCGGCGCAGTGCTTGCCGTATTCCACGCGGCAGACGCCGCAGCGGACGGCGTGAGGAAAATAGACCAGGCCCGAAAGGCTTGGGTGCTCGGAAACGGGCTCGAAGAAGACATTCCGTCCTTTTCGCTCTTTACGGGAGCCGAATTGGACGAAGTGATGGGCCAGAATGCTTTTATCCATGCCTGCGCGCTTGCAGGGCAGGCGGGTGAAGGTGTAGTGAAGCGCGCAAACATGCTCGAAAGGTACCGCAATGGCGGTCAATCCGGAGCACGGAGCGGCGCTGGCCGGCCAGAACAATGATGCGGTCACCGGCAACAGCCGGCCGCCGTACCGGATTAATGCATATTATTGACGGGATCTGATGTCGCCATCCGTTTCCGTCCGAAGGAACAGGAACGGAATGACTGACAACAATGACGACAAGACGCTCGGCGTAAAAAAGACCCTCACCCTGAAGCCATCGGGGATGAGCCAGGGTACCGTGCGCCAGGATATGGGCCGCGGTCGCACGAAAGCGGTCGTCGTCGAGACAGTAAAGCGCCGGCCGACCCGGCCGCTGGACGAAAAGCCCGCATTCACCCCCGCAGCACCGCAGCCGCCGCGCCCGGTCGAGGCAGCACCCGTACAGCTGGCACCGGTAGCACCGGCACCTGTCGCTGCGGCCCCGCAGGCCGCCGCACCGCAGCCCCGCATCCACGCTCCTGCCCCGCAGGGTCAGCGCCCCGCACAACCGCAGGGCCAACGCCCCGGTCAGCCGCAGGGTCAGGGCCAGCGCCCTCCTTACCAACAGGGTCAGCGCTCTGGCTCGCCTTCGGGTCAGCAGGGCCAGCGTCCGGGTGGTTCGTCCGGTCAGCAGCAGCGTCCGCAGCAGCGCACCGGCGGTGCGGTTCTGCACGACCTTTCTGCCAGCGAAATGGATGCCCGCCGCCGCGCATTGGTGGAAGCCCAGGCGCGTGACGCCGAGGATGCCAAGCGCCGCGTCGAGGAAGAAGCACGCCGCAAGGTGGAAGACGAGCGCCGCAAGGTGGAAGAAGCCGCCGAAGCGGCTCGCCTCGCCGAAGAAGCAAGACTGCGGCCGAAGGAAGAGCCGGCGCCGGCACCTGCTGCCGTACAGCCAGCCCAGACCGAACGTCCGGCTGAGCGCGCTGCCGCGCCGGCTGGCGCTCGCACCAACGATGGCCGCCCGCAGTCTCCGCGCCCGTCGCCGGCTGCGGCACCTGCCGATCTGCCGGGCGCAGCTCCGCGTGGCCGTCGCGCCAATGAAGAGGATGACGATCGCGGTCCCTCGCGCCCCAGCAGCATACCGGGCCGTGGCCGTGTCGCCGCGCCCGTTCCCGCCAAGCCGCCGGCACGTCCGAAGGGTGACGAAGGCCGCCGCCAGGGCAAGCTGACAATCACCGCCGCAAGCACCGACGACGACGGCAACGCCCGTGGCCGTTCGATGGCGGCCATGCGCCGCCGGCAGGAAAAGTTCCGCCGCAGCCAGATGCAGGAAACCCGCGAAAAGGTTATTCGCGAAGTCATCCTGCCGGAAACCATCACCATTCAGGAACTGTCGCAGCGCATGTCCGAACGCGCCGTCGACGTCATCAAGTACCTGATGAAGGAAGGCCAAATGATGAAGCCGGGCGACGTCATCGACGCCGACCTCGCCGAACTCATCGCTTCGGAATTCGGTCATACCGTCAAGCGCGTCTCGGAATCCGACGTTGAAGAGGGCATCTTCAACAAGGCGGACGACGAAGGCGAACTGGTTTCCCGTCCTCCGGTCGTCACCATCATGGGTCACGTCGACCACGGCAAGACCTCGCTGCTCGACGCCATACGCCAGGCGAACGTCGTGTCGGGCGAAGCCGGTGGCATCACCCAGCATATCGGTGCCTACCAGGTCGAGCAGAACGGCCAGAAGATCACCTTCATCGACACCCCCGGCCACGCGGCGTTCACCGCCATGCGTGCCCGTGGTGCGCAGGCGACGGATATCGCGATCCTGGTGGTTGCAGCCGACGACAGCGTGATGCCGCAGACGATCGAGTCCATCAACCACGCCAAGGCGGCCGGTGTGCCGATCATCGTGGCGATCAACAAGATCGACAAGCACGAAGCCAAGCCGGACAAGGTCCGTCAGCAGCTTCTGCAGCACGAAGTCTTCGTGGAATCGCTCGGCGGTGAAGTCCTCGACGTCGAGGTTTCGGCCAAGAACAAGACCAACCTCGACAAGCTTCTGGAAGCCATCCTGCTGCAGGCGGAAATCCTTGACCTCAAGGCCGATCCGACCCGCACCGCAGAAGGCACCGTCATCGAAGCCCAGCTCGACCGCGGTCGCGGTGCGGTGGCTACCGTTCTCGTCCAGAAGGGTACGCTGAAGCCCGGCCAGATCATCGTTGCCGGCGATCAGTGGGGCCGCGTCCGCGCGCTCGTCACCGACAAGGGCGACCACGTCAAGGAAGCCGGTCCGGCGACCCCGGTCGAAATCCTCGGCCTGTCCGGTACGCCGGCTGCCGGCGACCGGTTTGCCGTCGTCGAAAACGAAGCACGCGCTCGCGAGATTTCCGAATATCGCCAGCGTCTTGCCCGCGACAAGGCAGCCGCACGCCAGTCCGGCCAGCGCGGTTCGCTCGAACAGATGATGAGCAAGCTGCAGAATACCGGCTTCAAGGAATTCCCGCTGGTCATCAAGGGTGACGTGCAGGGTTCGGTCGAAGCGATCATCGCGTCGCTCGACAAGCTCGGTACCGACGAAGTGCGTGCCCGTATCGTCCATTCGGGCGCCGGTGCGATCACGGAATCGGATATCTCGCTTGCCGAAGCATCGGATGCGGCGATCATCGGTTTCAACGTTCGTGCCAACGCACAGGCTCGCACCGTTGCCGACCGCAACGGCCTCGAGATCCGCTACTACAACATCATCTACGATCTGGTGGATGACGTGAAGGCAGCGATGTCGGGCCTGCTGTCGCCGGAACGTCGCGAGACCTTCCTCGGCAATGCCGAAATCCTGGAGGTGTTCAACATCACCAAGGTCGGCAAGGTCGCAGGTTGCCGCGTCACCGACGGCAAGGTCGAACGTGGTGCAGGCGTCCGCCTCATCCGCGACAACGTCGTCATCCACGAAGGCAAGCTCAAGACGCTCAAGCGCTTCAAGGACGAAGTCGCTGAAGTGCCGATGGGCCAGGAATGCGGTATGGCCTTCGAGAACTACGAAGACATCCGTGCCGGCGACATCATCGAGTGCTTCCGCGTGGAGCATATCACGCGTACGCTGTGATACCCGGCGACCAGCCCAACGACTTTCAGGAGCCGTCCGTGACCTTCACGGGCGGCTTCTGGCGTTTTGAGTATTCGATATCCGACGCGGAACTGGAAGAAGGTATCGACTTTGTGGTCCGGTACCATTTTGAGCGCCGACGGAAGCTCTTTGGATTGCTGGGGCTCTACGACAGGCTGGCAAGGAAGCTCCAGGCGCCGAGCCCTTCGCCAATCCTCATCTCGGAACCGCGCGAGATCCGTACCATCAGGGCGGAATTCGGACCGGATATCGTCCGCGCACAGGGAGACGGCCTGCTGATAGAGCTGGATACGAAACGCCTCAGGAAGTTGATCGAACTGGGCGACTGGCTGGTTCTTTTCTACGACGGCGGACATCTCCTCCTGCCGCGCCGGATTTTTCCCGACGAGGCAACAGCCGGACGTTACGTCGGTCACGTGCGCGACCTGATCCGCCGGCACTAGGGCAATTCCGCTTTTCCTCGAACAGCGAAACAGCCTACGTCTTCAGTACCGACAAGCATGGCAAAAATTTTCAGCTTCTACCCGAGCGCTCGCAACGGTAAGCATCTGCCCTAAATCTGCATTTCCGGTTTTTGAGGAGGAAGACATGGCTGTTTCATTCGACCTGAGCGGCAAGACGGCAATCGTCACCGGCGCCAATACGGGCCTTGGCCGGGGTATCGCCGTGGCGCTCGCCGAGGCCGGTGCCGATGTGGCGCTGGTCGGGCGGTCGTCGATGGCGGATACCGAAGCGGCCGTCGCTGCAGCCGGCGGACGTTCCGTCGCGATCCAGGCCGATCTTTCGACGCTCGAGCCGGTCGACCGGGTGATCCAGGAAACGCTCGCCTTTACCGGCCGGGCCGATATCCTCGTCAATAATGCCGGCATCATCCGCCGTGCCGATTCGATCGACTTCACGGAAGCCGACTGGGATGCGGTGATGGACGTCAACCTGAAGACCGTCTTCTTCCTCTCCCAGGCGTTTGCAAAACACCTGATCTCCGAGGGCAAGGGCGGCAAGATCATAAATATCGCCTCGCTTCTCTCCTTCCAGGGCGGCATCCGAATTCCGTCCTATACGGCCTCGAAGAGCGGCCTTGCGGGCCTTACCCGGCTGCTCGCCTGCGAATGGGCGGCCAAGGGCATCAATGTCAACGCCATCGCGCCCGGCTATTTCTCGACCAACAATACCGAAGCGCTGCGCAACGACCCTGACCGCAATTCGGCGATCCTCGGCCGCATTCCCGCCGGACATTGGGGCAAGCCGGACGAGCTCGGCGGCGCGGCCGTCTTCCTCGCAGCTCCGGCATCCGATTACGTTCACGGCATCGTGCTGCCCGTCGATGGCGGCTGGCTGGCGCGCTAAGGCGGGCTACGTCTTGCCGGACGGCCTGTTTTTCAGTCACATTTCGGCACCTTCATGCGCGGTGGACATGGCAAATGCCCGCCGCGGCTGAATTTGATCGATTTTCTCAAGATTTATTAGTTGCCATTTCCACTCATGTTTATTA
The DNA here is from genome assembly GCF_019430945.1 of Neorhizobium populisoli. Taxonomy (GTDB): domain Bacteria; phylum Pseudomonadota; class Alphaproteobacteria; order Rhizobiales; family Rhizobiaceae; genus Neorhizobium; species Neorhizobium populisoli. The sequence goes on from NZ_JAHYCB010000006.1 coordinate 409,003, forward strand.
TCCGGTAACTGCATTATCGCTGGCCCGGCTGTGGGCCGCGATGTCCCGTTTCCGGCGATCAACACCGCTTAGCCAAGCGCCGTCGATACCGCCGAACAGTCCGGAGTATCGTCTGCCATGCCTGTCGTCCTGAAGCCCGCCTTTTCAACGTGCCAGCCGACCGGAAAACGCCTCTTGCCAGGCTCGATGCTGCTGGCAGCCAGCCTGCTGGCCGCCACTGCCGCACTCGCACAGACGCCCGCGCCCGAAGCTGCCCAGCAGGCAGCGCCGCAATCGACGCAGACCCCTGCCCCGGCAGCGCAACCTTCGGCACCTACACCGGCACCCACAGCGCAGCCCTCTGCAACGCAGGCGGCGCCTACCACATCCCGCATGCCGGCAGATCTTGCCGCCTCTCCTTCCGCTCCGGCGGCAAACACCGCTCCGCAGGCTGCGACACCCGCCCCGGTGCAGCAGCAGCCCGCGCAGGTTCCGCCCGTACAGACCCAGCCCGCAGCGCCTTCCGCCTCGACAGCGGAGAATAACGGCGCCAGCCAGCCGGCAGGATCAGGACAGGCTCCGGCAACACCTGCCCAGCCGGCCCCGGCGCAACCAGCCCCCGCCGCTTCCGCGCCGCAGCCGGCCGCACAGGAGCCTGCTGCGCAAAAACCGCTCGATCTCCTGACGCAGTTCCTCGAGCCGGAGCGCCGTTCCGACCTGCCGCACGATCTTTCGCCCTGGGGCATGTTCCTGGCCGCCGACTGGGTGGTGAAGGGCGTGATGATGGGCCTTGCCTTCGCATCGCTCGTCACCTGGACCGTCTGGCTTGCCAAGACGCTGGAGCTTGCCGGCGCCCGCACCCGCGCAGCGGGGACGATCAAGATCATCCGCAAGTCGCGTTCGCTGGCCGATGCGGTGGATGCCGCCGATGGCCGCGGCGGTCCCGCCGCGCTGATGCTGCGCGCTGCAGCCGAGGAAATGCAGCTTTCCGAAGCCGCGCTTGATCACGCGGATGGCGACGGCGTCAAGGAACGGGTCTCCTCCGTGCTGTCGCGCATCGAGGCCTATGCCGGACGGCGCATGTCGCGCGGCACCGGCATGCTGGCGACGATCGGTTCGACCGCGCCTTTCGTCGGCCTGTTCGGCACCGTCTGGGGCATCATGAACTCGTTCATCGGCATTTCCGAATCCAACACGACCAACCTTGCGGTCGTGGCACCTGGCATTGCCGAGGCGCTGCTGGCCACCGCGATCGGCCTTGTCGCCGCCATTCCTGCCGTCGTCATCTATAACGTCTTCGCCCGCTCCGTGACCGGCTATCGCCAGTTGCTCGCCGATGCGGCGGCAGGTGTCGAGCGACTGGTCAGCCGCGATCTCGATTTCCGTAAGGTGCCGCCGGGCGGACGCAGCAAGGCGCCGGTTTCGCTGGTCGCGGGAGGCTGAGACCATGGCCGGCGGTATCCGCGAAAATCACGGCGACGAGCTTGCCGAAAATCACGAGATCAACGTGACGCCGTTCATCGACGTCATGCTGGTCCTGCTGATCATCTTCATGGTGGCCGCGCCGCTTTCCACCGTCGACGTCAATGTCGACCTGCCCGCCTCCTCCGCCAAGCCGGCCGAACGGCCGGAGCAACCGCTCTACCTGACGGTCAAGGAGGATCTGAGCCTCAATATCGGCAATGATCCCGTCGCCCGCGAACAGCTTGCCACGACACTCGACCGCGTGACCGAGGGCAAGAAGGACACCCGCGTCTTCCTGCGCGCCGACAAGGCCGTGGGCTACGGCCAGTTCATGGAAGTGATGAACATGCTGCGCGACGCCGGTTATCTGAAGATCGCCCTGGTCGGCCTCGAGACGCTGCCGGTACCGCAGGCATTGCCGACCGCCGCCGCGCCGGGCCAGACGCCCGCCCAGGCTCCCAATCAGACACCCGCCGCTGCACCGCAGCCGGCACCGGCAACGGGAACGAAGCCATGAGCCTCGTCGTCTCGCAGACAGGTCCGGGCGGACGCGTCGGCGAGCTGGCGCTGTGGGGCGCGGCCGGCCTCGTGGTGCTGACCCTGCATTTCGGCGCCGCCGTCTACCTGATGCAGCGCACGCCCGATGCGCCTTCCGACAATTCGCCGCCGGCTGCAATCATGATCGAGCTGGCGCCTGAACCGGAAGCCGCAAACACCGAGGAAGAGCAGATTGCTCCCGACGTGGTGGAGCAGGAACTGGTGCCGACCGAACAGCTTGAGCCGGTCGAAACGCCGCCGGAACCCATCGAGCAGGCACAGCCGGAGCCCGAGCCGCAGCCGGTGGAAACCCCGCCGGAAATTGCCGAGCCTGCCCCGGTCGAGCCTCCGCCGCCCGAAGTCGCCGAGATTCTTGAGCCGACGCCGCCCGAACCGGTGATCGAGGAACCTCTGCCCGAACCGCCGCCGGAGCCGGAGCCGCAGATCACCCAGACCATTCCCGAACCGACGCCCGAGCCTGTCGATCCCATCGAGGAGCAGATGACCGCGGCGCTGGAGAATGTCGAAGTGCCGCTGCCGACCTTCCGGCCGCTGCCACCGCCGATCGCCGAAAAGCCGACGGAAGAAAAGAAGCCGGAGCCCAAGAAGGAACAGTCTAAGAAGGTTCAGCAGAAGCCGAAGCAGCAGCAGCCGCAGGCTCAGCAGGAGCGCGCCGAGGCGAAAGTGCAGGCCAAGGAATCCGACCGCACGGCGGCCGACCGGACCTCGACCGGCCTCTTCTCGCAATCGGTGACGCCGGCGAAGTGGAAATCCCGCGTCGAGGCAAAGCTTGCGAGAACCGCCCGTAAATGCCCTTCCAATGGCAGCGGAACGGCAACGGTACGCTTCAGTTTCGATGGCAGCGGCAACGTGACCAATGTCTCGCTTTCCCGCTCCTCCGGTGATCCGAAGGTCGATGATTATATCGTCGGCGCCGTGCGACGGGCCTCCCCCATCCCCTCTCCGCCCTCCGGCGTTTCGAGCTTTCTGGACCAGGCACTGACCTGCCGTTAAGGCGTGTCATGCCCTGAGGCATTGGTCGGACGCGTCACGGCGCGTTCGCCCTAGCGATGACATTGTCGCAACAGGCATTTTAGCGCTGACAGATCGCCGATATTGCGATTATATGCGGTGCAGCATTTCTGACCTGATCCGGATTTTCCCATGCATATGACCATCGCCGAAACCGAAACGCTGGTGCGCAGCGTTTTCGAAGCCAACGGCGTTTTGCCCGAAACCGCGCTGTCCGTCGCATTCGCGCTGGTGCATGCGGAGGCGGCCGGCCAATACGGTCACGGACTGCGGCGCATTCCCGCCTATATCGGCCAAGCGTTGAGCGGCAAGGTGGATGGCCGGGCGAAAATCTCCTCATCCCGGCCGCGGCCGGCGGTGCTCTCCATCGATGCGGCACTCGGTTATGCCTATCCGGCCTTCGATCTTGCCGTCGACGAACTTCCGGTAATCGCGCGGGAACAGGGACTTGCGCTCGGTCTCATACACCGTTCGCACCATGCGGGCGTCATGGCGCTGACGGTGGAGCGGTTTGCCGAACAGGGGCTGGTGGCGCTGATGTTTGCCAATGCGCCGGCCTCGATGGCGGCCTGGGGCGGCCGCAAACGGTTGTTCGGCACCAATCCGATCGCATTCGCGACGCCGGTGGCCGGTGAAGAGCCGCTCGTCATCGACTTGGCGCTTTCGACCGTCGCGGCCGGCAAGATCATGGCGGCGCGGCAGAAGGGCGAGGCTATTCCTGAAGGCTGGGCCTTCGATGCGGACGGCCAGCCGACCACCGATCCGAATGCCGCACTGAAGGGGCTGATGGCGCCTTCCGGCGGCGCCAAGGGTGCCGCGCTGGCGCTGATGGTGGAAGTGCTGTCGGCCGGCCTGACCGGCGGCAATTTTTCCGGCCAGGCAAGTTCCTTCATGGAGCCGAACGGCGCGCCGCCCTCCGTCGGCCAGACGCTGATCGTCATCGATCCGTCCGCCGGCACGGAGTCTGCGGCAGGCAGGATCGCCGAGCTTGCCGAAGAGATCGCCTCGGAAGACGGCGTGCGCCTGCCCGGCCGCCGCGGTCAGTCCTCCCGCCGCAAGGCGATCGAGTACGGTCTGGAGATCGACGACGAGCTGATTGCAATGATTTCCGCGCTGGCTAAGCCCGAAGTGCTGCAGCCGGCGATTGCCGATAGGCCAGAAGCGCCGGCACAGAAGCGAGCATAGCCGACGCGCCGAGCAGTAGCAGCGCAGAGCGGATATCCTCGCGGGCAAAACCGACCGGCAGCACGATGCCGCTCTGTGTCGTGAACACCTCGGCGATCATCTGCGCGGCGACAAGGCCGATCAGGAAGCCAAGGCCGATGCCGATGGCGACCAGCAGGAACAGTTCGAGCCAGACGATGGCGAAGACCGACAGGCGCGGCGCCCCGAAGGCGCGCAGCGCGCCGATCTGCCGGCGCCGCTGGCCGATATGGGTGACGGTGACCAGTACGAGTGCCGCTGCCACCAGCCCTTGAGAACCGGCCGCGACCGCACTCAGCACCAGCTTGGCATCGCCCATCGTCGCGTAAAGATTGGTCAGCACCTCGCCTGGGAAGACGGCGAGCGTGTTGCCGCTACGATATTCCTGCCGCAGCTTGTAGGCATCGGCGATCGTCTTCGGCTTGACTAGGACGGCCGGCAGGCCGGGAGCGGTCGCAGTAAAATCCTCGTCGATTGCCGCATCCGCGTCGATCGAGCCGTGATGATCGTGTTCGTCGTGATCTTCTGCTGCATGGGCGGCATCCGGAGCGGAACCGCTCGCCTCATGCGCGTGGCCATGACCGTTATCTGCCGTGTGAACCTCGCGGTTGCCGAGCAGCGGCGAAGGGCCATGGTCGTGGCCATCGCCGTGATAATGGCCCGCCGGCAAAGGTGCGGGCACGACGGCCGGCGTTGAAGCGGTATGACCGCTTTCCTCCTGATCATGCTCCTTATGGCCGAGGCCATGCACGTGCCAGACGGCCTGGATCGGCACCAGGATGGCGCGGTCCCAGGGCGTGCCGGTAGGCTGTAGCCTGCCGGCGACGTGATAAACGACGCCGGCGTGGGTTTCGCCGCCAATCTGCGCCGTGCCGTGCATCGGCTTGATCTCGGCGCCGACCGGCAGTTTCACCGCCGCGCCGACAACGGCCTCGCCTTCCTTGTCGAACATCCGGCCTTCGGAGAAGCCGCTGACGGTCGAGGAGATCAACGCGCGGGTGGTGCCGACCAAAGGATAGCCGGCGAAAGAATCGCCGAAACCGACCGGCGCGACCCAAGTGACGCGCTTGTCTTTCGAGAGCTTGGCAAGCACTTCGCCCGACATCAAAGGCAGCGGCGACGGTTGCAGAAAGATCGAGGAAAGCACCAGCTGCGTCTCGCTGCCGGCCGCGCCGATGACGAGATCGAACTTGTCGGCGGCCCGCGCGCTGCCGAGCCGCAGCGCGCGTTCCTGCAGCGTCACGGTGACGCCAAGCGCCACGGCAAGCGCCACCAGCAACACGACAACGACGGCGCCTGCCCAGAGACGGCGGAGATCCGCGAGGATGAAACGGATCATGCCGCCACTCCTTCCACAGCGCTATCGGCGGCGATACGGCCGGCGGCGAGCGTGATGCGGCGGTCCAGGCGGCCGATCAGCCGATGGTCGTGCGAGACGACGATCAGCGTGCTGCCCGCCTCGTCGGCCATGTCGATCAACAGGCGGCCGACATTTTCACCGGCATCGGCATCGAGGCTGGCGGTCGGCTCGTCGGCGACGAGGACACCCGGCTTGCGCAGCAGGGCGCGGGCGATAGCCACGCGCTGCATCTCGCCGCGCGACATGGTCTCGATCTTCTGTTCGGGCCGGGACAGGCCGACGATTTTCAGGAGTTCATGGGCGCGGGCGACCAGTGCTGCATCGGCGACGCGCGCAAGGCGCGCCGGCAAAAGAACGTTCTCGACGGCGGAGAGGCCGGGAAACAGGTGAAAATCCTGCATGACGAGGCCGACATGTTCGGCCCGCCAGCGGTCACGACGGGATTCGGAAAGGTTGGCGATATCCGCGCCATTCCAGAAAACCTTGCCGGATGTCGCCTTTTCGAGGCCGGTCGCGATGTTGATGAACGTGCTCTTGCCCGACCCCGAACCGCCGGTGATCGCGATGCGTTCGCCAGCAGCTATCGTCAGATGATCGATGGCGAGGACAGGAGAACTCAAGCCGGCAAAGGAAACTGCCAGCCTCTCGATCACGAGTGCGAGCATCGGTCAGACGGTCCCGTATTCGGCCTGGCGGATGCGCAGCAGGCTGACGAAACCGGTTTCCGGATCGGTCCAGGAGCCGAATTCCAGCTTGCCGCGCACTTCGATCGTCTGGCCCGGCTGGGTGAAGGTCTGTTTTTCGGAAAGATAAACGACGATGATATTGTCCGGCCAGTCGGCATCCGAGGAGCAGAAGGGGCAAAGCGACATCGGCACTTCGGTCAGCACGAAGAACATCGCTTCGGCCTTCAGCGGCGGCGCCATGAAGCCGCGCACGGCCACTTCCTTGCCGGCAAGCTTCTTCACCTTGTCGGAAAATTCGAGGCCGAGGACGCCGAACTTGCCGTAGAGCTCGTTGAAGCCGAGATCGCTGGCGGCAAAGGCGGGTCGGGACGCGGCGGCGAGCGGCAGGGATGCCATCAGGCCAAGCATCGAACGGCGGCGGAGAGAAAAGAGTTTTTCCACGAAAACCTCCTGAAAACGGCTTTCCCGGCCGGAGACCGGCCGGGAGGATGATAGCATGGATTGCCTGTCGAGAGGCAGTAAACGCGGACGTCAAAGAACGAATTCGGCTTGAGAGACTTGCTGCCCCTTCTCCCCATCGGGGAGAAGTGCCGAGCGTATGCGAGGCGATGAGGGGGCTCCGGGCACAATCGTTACCGTGCGGCGGGTACAGCCCCCTCATCCGACCCTTCGGGCCACCTTCTCCCCGCTGGGGAAAAGGGGAAATCCAGCACAGGTCGTCACCGACCTAAGCCATCACACCTTAGTTGGTCTGCTTGGTGCCGAGAGCGAAAGCGTCCGCGAGGACCTTGTAGACGTCGCTCTGTTCCATGTAGCCACGGAAGCCTTCGGCGCCCGGGCCGATGGCCTGCAGGACGACGTCATCAACGGCGTGAACGCCGCTGTCGCCGCTCTTCGGAATGTTGCCCTGAACGAAGACGGCGCCGGGAACGTCCTTGTACTGTTCGTTGGCGACGTATTCCTTCTTTTCGTTCTGGATGGCCGGAACGAACGGGCCGTCCATCTTCGGACGGAAGGTTTCCCAATGGTCCGGGCCGTTGTTGGCGTTCAGGAACAGGCGACGGGAAACGTCGATCTTGTCCGGGAAGCCGTCGCCGTTCTCGTCCTTGTAGTTCGGGAAGCCGGCATCGGCGTAGGTGCCGACCTTTTCGCGCATGTCGGTGCCCGGCTTTTCGTCGTCGACGGTGCCGATGATCGAAACGCCATGGGTGTGGTCGCCGGTGACGACGATCAGCGTGTCTGGGTTGGCCTTCTGGAATTCGCGGGCAAGGCCGATGGCCTGGTCGAATTCGATGGTTTCAACAACGGCGCGGTCCCAGTCGAGCGGGTGGGACATCTTGTCGATCGAAGAACCTTCGACCATCAGGAAGAAGCCGTCCGAGCTCTTCGAGAGACGGTCGAGGGCGACCTTGGTCATGGCGACGAGGCCCGGCTGGTTCGGGTACTTGTCGACGGTGCCCTTCTTCAGGAATTCACGATCAAGCGTGACGTCCATGTTGCCCGGGTGGAAAACGCCGAGCAGCTTGCCGTTGGCCATGGCTTTGGCGGCAAGTTCGTTCTTGTCGGTCGCAACGGCATAACCGGCGTCCTGGAAGAGCTTGATGAAGTCCTTGTCGTCCTTGCGCTTCGAGCCCGCGGTCGCCTGCGGCAGGAAGTAGGCGGAACCGCCGCCGAGCAGGACGTCCGGCTTGACGTCGAGCAGCATGCTGACGATCTCGGCCTTGTCGTTGCGGTTGCGGGTATGGGAAACGACGGCGGCCGGGGTCGCGTCTTCGACTTCGGCAGTAACGACGATGCCGATCTGCTTCTTGGTCTGGCGACGCAGGGCTTCGGCAATGGTCTCGACCTTCGGGTCGTCCATCGAGTCCGGCGTACGGTCGGCATAAACGCCGATGGCGTTGACGGCCGTCTTGTGGCCGGTCATGTAGGCCGACATGGTGTTGGCGCTGTCGGTCGCGACGGCGTTGGTGGCCGAAGTGCCGATGAAGGCTGCCGGCGGCACGTCGTCGAGGTTGAGGCGGGCGTTTGCCTTACCTTCGGTCATGCCCTTGGACATGATGCGGGCAGCGGTGCGGTGAGCGACCGAAAGGCCATCGCCGAGGAAGAAGATGACGTTCTTGGCCTTGGGCGCTGCGCCCGTGCCGTAAACGTTCCAGGTAACGGTCTTGGTTTCGGAACCGGCCGAAACTTCAACCTTGTAATCGCCGGCGGTGGCAATCGTCAGGCCGCGCAGGATGACGGCAGAACCGAGGACCTTGTCCTTGTTCTTTTCTTCAGCGACGAACTGAACGTCCTTGCCGAAAACGGTCTTGTAGTCCTGGCCGTTGACGGTGATCTTGACGTCTTCCGGCTTCACGACGGTGCTGAATTCAGCCTTGAAGTCGAACGGGGAGCCGGCCAGGATGGTGGCGCGGGAAAGCGGGAATACGTTGGCGGCCTGGGCGACGCCGGACAGCGCGGTCGAAACGACCAGAGCAACAAGAAGCTTGCGCATAGTGGACCTCACGGAAAGTTTAGAAGGGGAAGGCGAGGCCCGTATATCGGCGACACGTGACAGTCGCGTGACTGTTTGACGCACGCAGCCACCGGATGTAGCGGCGGGCAGCAAAAGCACCGAAATTTCAAGGATTTACTGAAGGTCCAAAAACGGAAAAGGCCCGGCGCGGGAGGAGGATGCGCCAGGCCTTAAACTTGATCGACAACTGGGAGGAGGAGGATGTTGCCGATCCGTATCGGCGGCACTGGGAGGAGGAGTGTGCCGTTCGATGAACAAAGATATAGGCTAATCGTTTAAGCATGCCAATCCACCCTGCTGCAATGCAGCAATGCGCTGGATGCAGAGCTGAGCATTTGCCCGCGCCTCATTCTGTCGCTCAATGGCCCGCAATCAAGGCAGGTGTTGGCGCAGTGCCTTCAAGATCGTCATATCCTTCGCCAAAAACGTGGTCTATAGCCAGATCGAGACACGACGACGGAGATGGACATGGCAGAGATCAGGTATCACGAAGGCGATATTCCGGCAGCGGATGCGGCGCGCTATACCGACGCAATCGCCATCGATACGGAAACGCTCGGGCTGGTACCGCGCCGTGACCGGCTCTGCGTCGTACAGCTGTCGCCGGGCGACGGTTCCGCCGACGTGATCCGCATCGCCGCCGGCCAGAAGCAGGCCCCGAACCTCGTCGCGCTGCTCGCCGATCCGCTGAAGCAGAAAATCTTCCATTTCGGCCGTTTCGACATTGCCGTGTTGTTCCACACATTCGGCGTGACGACGACGCCGGTATTCTGCACCAAGATCGCCTCGCGCCTGACCCGCACCTATACGGACCGGCACGGGCTGAAGGACAATCTCAAGGAGATGCTCGACGTCGACGTCTCCAAGGCGCAGCAGCAGACCGACTGGGCGGCCGAGACGCTGTCGCAGGCACAACTCGAATATGCGGCCTCCGACGTGCTGCACCTGCATGCGCTGCGCGACAAGCTGATGGGCCGCCTGGTGCGCGACAATCGCCTCGAACACGCAAACGCCTGCTTCGAATTCCTGCCGACCCGCGCCAAGCTCGATCTGCTCGGCTGGGAAGAGGCAGATATCTTCGCCCATAGCTGACCTGCGAGGCGAGGCCGATGCAACAACGCCTCCCCGATCGCGATCCTGAAGACAGGTTGCCGGCCCATGAGACCGGTCCCTATCTGGAGCCCTTGCGCCGCGCCATCCGGGGCGCGCTGGGCCGGTTGCCCTGGTGGCTTTCGGAATTCATCCTGTTCGGCCTGAAACAGGCTTGGGCCTGCCTGTTTGCCGGCATCATGCTTGGCCTGATGATCGCCACCAAGTTCGCCTGGCAGGCCGACTGGCCGCTTTATCGCTACGATTTCCTGTTTGTCATGGCGCTCGCCATCCAGGCGCTCTTTCTGCGCTTGCGCATGGAGAGCTGGGAAGAAGCCAAGGTCATCCTCGTCTATCACGTCACCGGCACGGCGATGGAAATCTTCAAGGTGAAGATGGGATCCTGGACCTATCCCGAACCGGCCATCATGCAGATCGCCGGCGTGCCACTGTTTTCCGGCTTCATGTATGCAGCGGTCGGCTCGTTCATGGCGCGCACGATCCGTATTTTCGACATGCGCTTCACTCATTTCCCGCCACTCTGGCAGACAGCGGCGCTGGCGACCGCCATCTACGTCAACTTCTTCAGCCACCATTACCTGCCGGATATCCGCTACATCCTGTTTGCCGCGACCGTGCTGGTGTTCCGGCGGGTCAGCATCCATTTCACCACCGACCGCACGACGCTGCGCATGCCACTGGTGGTCGCCGCCTTTCTGTCCTCGCTGTTTCTCTGGCTAGCGGAAAACATCGGCACGATCACCGGCACCTGGATTTATCCGAGCCAGAAGGTCTGGCACATGGTCTCCTTCGGCAAGCTCGGCTCGTGGTATCTGCTGCTCTATGTCAGCTTCGTGCTGGTGACGCTGGTATTGAAACCGCGTGCGCCAGGTGAAACGGCGCGGATGTGAGTATTTCCGAGATATAAGTGGTCTGGGGATTTGTTCTAATCCGTCGGTAATAACTCGTTAACTCTTCACTCTTAATTTTGCCGCCGGAACTCACACAACCAGACCGGATTTCGGCCATGTTGCTTCCTACCCAGCAAACCTACGGGCTTGCCGCCACCAACCTCATGCAGTCGATGCTCGACAGCGCCGAGGAACAGCGCAAAAAGGACGAAGCGGAGCGTACCGGCAAGGAACGCGACAAGATCACCGAGGCGCGTATCAGCGCCAGCGAGGAGGCCAAGCGCGCTCGCGACAAGATCGCTTCCGCGCTGTTCGGCTCCAACAATGTCGATCCGAACGAACTGAAGATGGATCTTCTGGAGCGGGTGGCCAAGGAAGTCGGCCTCGATCCGGATGAAGCCCGTTCGAGCTTCAAGTTCGGCAAGGCGGTCGAGGATATCGTCAAGACCATGCCGGACGAGCAGGTCCGCAAGATCGAGGAAGATCTCGGCCTCAAGGATCTGGGCATCACGATGGACACGCTGATCGCGGCCATCAAGAACCCCTATGCCGACGACGCCCAGCACCTGAAGGACGCGCTGACCAAGAAGGCCAATGGCGGCAAGATCGGCGCCGACGTCGATCGCGTCGTCCAGCGCATGGAAGACATTGCCGATCCGAAGACGCTGGAAGAACTGAAGGTCGGCCCGCAGGGTTACGATCCAACTCGCGTCGAAGATGCCGAGACCCGCGCTGAGCGCAAGGACGACATCGCGGCCGCCGAAGCCGGGAAGAAGCTCGAGGATGTCCAGAAAGTTCAGGACGCGATCGAGGAAAAGAACGACGACACCAAGGTGGAACCGGGCAAGACCGGGACCGATGGTGAGGTCAAGGCGGATGCTGGCGAACTTCTGACCCTCTTTGCCGCAGCAGCGGAACAGGTCGGAGATTCCGAGCCGGTGAAGGCCGAAGACAGCCTCGTTTCGGATGCGGTTGAAACCAAGACCGCGGACGAAGGCGACGTGGCAGGTGGCCTGCCGGTTAAAGGCGGAAGCGAAGATCAGGTGACCGAGCTCAACGCGGATGCGATCGAGAGCATGATTACCGATCAGGCAATCGAAGACGCGACGGCTATCGTACCGGTCAGCGTCGACGAAATTGGTATCTATGAGTTGTTGAAGAAGAAGTTGGCTGCGTGACCCTGCGATAGACTGATTTTCCCTCCTCCCTGTCAGATATGACCAACTTCGCGACATGTTCGCGAAGAACGTCCTCCTCGTTATCGAAGCGTTAACCTTTTTATCCGATGATACGAACGTATATCGGCATTGGTAACGCCATGAGGCGTCACGGTCGCAGCGCCGTTCCGTTGCGAGAAAATACGAAAACCGCGTAGCCGAGCTGTCCCCTCGTCGCAATCAGACGCAATCGTCGCAACAAGACAGGAGCAGACGATGCTGCCCCCGGTTCGTGCAACGCTGAGCTCATTCGTCGAATACCAGAACCCACAGCCGCAGCCTCTGCTGCGCCAGACGATCAATGCCGCCGCCGTCGCCAACATCGCGGCCGATGCATCGATGCCGATTTCCGGCCGCCGATTGGACATTCTTTCGCTTTCGGCCCAACTGCAGCTCGCCCAGGGCATTTCGATCTTCGCCGAAACGATCGGCAAGCTGATCAAGCTGCCACGCCGCGAGGGCGAAGCGCTGCTCGATTACGCAAAGCGGCTGATGGAGGCAGTGAAAGCCATGTCTCCCACCCAGCAGGCCTCGCTTGAGCGGATGCTGAACCAGCTGGTGAAGGGCATTTCGCTGCGGCTGATGACCGAGATCCTCAATAACCCGACTGGCCCGGATGCGGCGCGGCTTGCGGTCAGGCTCGAGACCGCGCAATTGCTGGAGCGTGACCTGGCCGCAAAAGCCGTCGTCAGCTCCTATCGCCAGAATAGCGGGGCGGAACCGGCGCCCTTGCCCATCGCTCAACCGCCGCAGCGACCATCCGAAGCGGCAACCGCCGCCGCTGCGCCCGTTGTCGCGACAGAAGGGCCTCAATCCGAATCGGCCGCGGCATCGCAAGCCGAGACGGACACTGCACCGCACCAGGCGCCAAGCCAGACCTCCGCCGAGGGCGAGCAGGATGCGCCGACGCAAGCTGCCGCCGCCCATGCGGAACCGGCTGAGCCCGAATTGCAGGCACAAACGGCTCCGACATCAGGCCAAACCTCCCCTCAACCGGTGCAGGCCGATCCAGCCGCGACTGAAGGTCAGATCGTTCAAGCAGCCGAACAGGAAACCATCGCAACCGCCGGTGAGACGATGGGCATCGAACTTGCGGAAACCGAGACGGCCGAAGTTTTTGCGCCCATCCTCGACGATCTTCCCGAAAGCCGCGCAAGCCGCACCTCGATCGACGATGCCGATGTCTGGGGACCGGCGAGCAATCTGCGCAGCGACAGCCGCGCACCGGCAGCCGGCTTCTATGACGGCCCGGCCCTTGCCCGCCTGTCGCAGCACGGACTTGAGGACCAGCCGACCCTTCGACAGGCCGATGCCGCCAAGATGGGGATGCCCGCCATGACCGAATGGCTGGCCGAGGTATTTTCCGAAGGCAATGCCGACCTTCTGGAACCACTGCCCGCGGCGGCGAAGGTGCCGCCGGAACAGCAGGTTTTGGAAGAACTCTTCGACAAGGATGCTCTTCCGTCAGTAAGAGTACCCATCGACGAACAGAACAAGACGATCCTGCAGACGCCCCGCGCCTATGCGGCCGAGGAGCCGGAAGCACCGCTAACGCAAGGCAAACCAGGCTCGGCCCCTTCCAATGGAAGTAACCAACCGGCCAATATCGCCGACACAGCCGAACAACTCGTGCTTCCTCTGCCCTTACCGATCATTCCTCGCGAAGGCGTCGCGCTGCCCTATGTCGCTTACCCGCCGGAGGATCGCGAACGCGATCCGGAAGAGCGCAAGGCCAAGGCAATCACGCCTACCGACGAGGACGGCGAACAGCAGCAAGGCGGCGGCCAACAGCAATTTGCCGAGGACCGGTCGCACGAGGAACAGGCTGAAGAGCGCGAAGACGAAGCGGCCGGAGAACAGGCCGAGGACGGAAGCCGCGCCAATGATTTGTATTGGCGGATGGCCGGGTGGAATTGAGGGCGGTGCGGCCTTCCCTTCTACCCATCGGGGGTCCGAAGGGCGGGACGGGCAAGCGACCCGTCCCCGGTTGGTGGCCCACAGGGCCGGATGAGGGGGCCAAGCCCACCAAGTCATCTATTTTAAAATCGGCGCGAGAAGCGTCGAGGATACTTTAGGGGTTAAAGCAAGCGCAGCGCCTGGAGCCCCCTCATCCGCCCTTCGGGCACCTTTTCCCCGCTGGGGAGAAGGGAGGACTCGCATCTCCCATCCGCCTTACCCTCAGAAAAACCGCGCAACAAAAAACCGCCGGACCTTTCGATCCGGCGGTTTTCTTCATTCAGGTAACGACGATTACTCGTTGTTGCCGCGGTTCTTCAGAGCAGCGCCGAGAATGTCGCCGAGCGACGCGCCAGAGTCGGACGAACCGAACTGAGCGACGGCTTCCTTCTCTTCTGCGATCTCGAGAGCCTTGATCGACAGCATGACCTTGCGATCCTTCTTCGACCAGTTGACGACGCGGGCGTCGAAAACCTGACCGACCGAGAAACGCTCCGGACGCTGATCGTCGCGATCGCGTGCCAGGTCGTTGCGGCGGATGAAGGAGGTGATGTCTTCGTGAGCAACGAGCTTCACTTCGACGCCACCGTCGTTGACGGCGATGACTTCGCATGAAACGACAGCGTTCTTGCGCAGTTCGCCGGAAGCGGCGGCTTCGCCGACAGCGTCCTTGCCGAGCTGCTTGATGCCGAGCGAGATACGCTCCTTGTCGACGTCCACATCGAGAACGACTGCCTTGACGACGTCGCCCTTGTTGAACTCCTCGATGACCTGTTCGCCCGGACGGTTCCAGTCGAGGTCGGAGAGGTGAACCATGCCGTCGACATCGCCTTCGAGGCCGATGAACAGGCCGAATTCGGTCTTGTTCTTGACTTCGCCTTCGACTTCAGTGCCAGCCGGATGCGAGAAGGCGAATGCCTGCCACGGATTTTCCAGCGTCTGCTTGAGGCCGAGCGAGATACGGCGCTTGGACGGATCGACTTCGAGAACGACAACGTCGACATCCTGCGTCGTGGACAGGATCTTGCCGGGATGTACGTTCTTCTTGGTCCAGGACATTTCGGAAATGTGGATCAGGCCTTCGATGCCCGGCTCCAGCTCGACGAACGCGCCGTAATCGGTGATGTTCGTGACGGTACCGGAAATCTTCTTGCCGACCGGGTACTTGGCCGAGATGCCATCCCACGGATCCGACTCGAGCTGCTTCATGCCGAGCGAGATACGGTGGGTTTCCTGGTTGATGCGGATGATCTGAACCTTGACCTGCTGGCCGATGTTCAGGATCTCGGACGGATGGTTGACGCGGCGCCATGCCATGTCGGTGACGTGCAGCAGGCCGTCGATGCCGCCGAGGTCAACGAACGCACCGTAATCGGTGATATTCTTGACGACGCCGTCAACAACCTGGCCTTCTTCGAGGTTCTGAACGATTTCAGAACGCTGCTCGGCACGCGACTCTTCGAGAACCGTACGGCGCGAAACAACGATGTTGCCGCGACGCTTGTCCATCTTGAGGATTTCGAAGGGCTGCGGGTTGTGCATGAGCGGGGTGACGTCGCGGATCGGACGGATGTCGACCTGCGAACGCGGCAGGAAGGCGACAGCGCCGTCGAGATCGACGGTGAAACCACCCTTGACCTGGTTGAAGATAACGCCTTCGACGCGCTCGCCAGCTTCGAACTTGGCTTCGAGCTTGACCCAGCTTTCTTCGCGGCGTGCCTTCTCGCGGGAGAGGACCGCTTCGCCGAGAGCGTTTTCGATGCGCTCGACGTAAACTTCGACTTCGTCGCCGACCTTCAGCGTGCCGTCTTTGCCCTTGGCGCCGAATTCCTTCAGCGCGATACGGCCTTCGACCTTGAGGCCGACGTCAACGACGGCCATGTCCTTTTCGATCGCGGTGACGCGACCCTTGGTGACGTAGCCTTCGGCCAGATCGTTGGATGCGAAGGATTCTTCGAGGAGGGCTGCAAAGTCCTCACGCGACGGATTGGTAACTGCCATGAAATCTCCTAGAGTGCCTTGTCTCGAAGGCACATATGCGCCGGGGGTTTGCGTTGTTCATGCCTTAAGCATCAGGTCCGCCTCTCGGTGAAGAGAAGCAAATCCGGCGCGGGGACCGAGCTCCAGGCTTTGGTGCATTCTAAAGACGAAGCCGGCCAGACCGGCTAACATCGTCAACTCTTCTTCAGGACGGCATCGATGATGGTCTTCGCCGCCTGAAACGCGGCCTCTATACTCATTTCCGAGGTATCAAGCAAGTGCGCATCGGCAGCAGGCTTCAGAGGGCTGTCGGCGCGGCCTATGTCGCGCTCGTCACGCTTCTTCACATCAGCAAAGATTTCCGCGTAATCGGCGGGCTGGCCCTTGCCGAGGATTTCCTCATAACGGCGGTTGGCGCGCACGTCGGCTGACGCGGTGACATAAAGCTTCACGGGCGCATCGGGGCAGACGACGGTGCCGATATCCCGCCCATCGAGCACGGTTCCCGGCGTCCTGCCCGCAAAAGCCTGCTGCGCCTCGACCAGCGCGCGGCGCACGGCCGGCATGACGGCGATCTTTGACGCGGCTTCGCCGATCTCATGCGCCGACAATATATTGCGATCCAGACCGGCAAGCTCGACCTCGCGCGCCATCTTTTCGGCAACAGCCTCGTCATCGAGCGGCAGGCCTGCATCGAGAAGTGCCTTGGCCGCAGCACGATAGGTGAGACCCGTATCGAGATGATGGAAACCGTAGGCATCGGCAATCTGCCGCGAAAGCGTGCCCTTGCCGGCGGCGGCCGGTCCGTCGATGGCGATGATCAATGCAGGCTTCAATTCTTCCAACTCGAACTTGTCTATCAGAAAGTGCTACCGTCAGACGTTGCGCATGGCGCCGTACTGTCGAACGAGTTCAGCCATATCGCCTTGTCCAGGCGTTTCCGCAAGCCCCGCCGCCACGCCTTCGCGGTCGACTACCGGCCGATTCTGGCTGACCTTCCATTTGCCTTCGATTTCGGCGATCTCGATCTCCACGCCGACAATGCCCTTCAGCTGTGCGCGGATGAAATCATCCGGCGCGTCATTGACGGACCAGGGCATTTTGCGGCCGCCCTCATGCTGGCTGGTGATGGCGCCGATCTGGGCAAGCAGCCAGTCGGCGTCCTCGACGATACGGGCTGTGCCGCGAGCCTGGACGATCGCGTAGTTCCAGGTCGGCACGACTTTGCCGGTTTCCTGCTTGGTCTGGTACCAGGAGGGCGTCACGTAGGAATCGGCGCCCTGAAAAACCGTCAGCACCGAAGCGCCATCGCGAATATCCTTCCACTGGCCGTTAGCGCGGGCAAGATGCAGGCGAAGCGTGCCTTTTTCGGAAGCCTCGGCGTCCAAGTGGAACGGCACCGGATTGGCGAGCAAGCCGGAGGCGCCCGATGTGACCAGCAGGCCGAGCGGATGCGCGCGGATCAGCGCGTGCTGGGTTCCAAGATCTTCTTCCCTGAAATGCGGCGGTTGATACATGCGGCCTGCCCTTCGCTTGTGACGTGTGCTGCCTATCACAAAGTGCCCGAAACGTCATCCACGCCAACGTTATGGGTTTCATGAAAGTTTGTCTTTGACATCAAGGGCAGCAGGCCTTATGGGGACCGGCTTAGATTTTCACCAAAAAAGGCCGCATCCAGCGGCATGCCGAACTATTCGGCCATCCCATGAGGCTTTGACTGTGGCAAAAGCGGAACTCGGCACTAAGCGCACCGACCCGGATACCGGCAAGAAATTTTACGACCTGAACCGCGATCCGGTCATTTCTCCCTATACCAACAAGTCCTGGCCGTTGTCCTTCTTCGAAGAGAACAGCGCCGCCAAGAAGATGGAGCAGGCTGAGGAAGAGGACGTCCAGGAAGTCGATACCGAGAACCAGGAAGTCGAACTGACTTCCACGGACGATACGGATGACGGCAACAGCGGCGACGACATTCCGGATATCGGCGATGACGATGTCGATATCGGCGACGATGACGACGACACTTTCCTGGAAGCCGACGAAGACGAAGATGACGACGATGTGTCGGGCATTATTGGTGTTGGCGGCGACGACGACGAAGTCTGATCGCGATCACGCTTAAGGCCCGGCAATTCAATAAAAATTGCCGGGTTTGGAAATTTCGGCTTGCACTCTCCGAAAACCGGAAGTAATAAGCCGCCACTCCAAAGCGAACGCCGCAGCGGAGTTTCCCAGGACCGGAAAATACCCGGACCACCCTGATGGGGCTATAGCTCAGCTGGGAGAGCGCTTGCATGGCATGCAAGAGGTCAGCGGTTCGATCCCGCTTAGCTCCACCAAACTTTTCCATCGATAAAACGCAAAGCTTCGGATAGCAGAGCCGTGTTTGGCCTATGCGACTTGGCGCATCCTGAGCTGCGACCTAGTGCAGCGTGAGAGAGCGAGAGCTGCCTGCGACGGGGCGTGCAGGCTTCTGGCGGGCAGTAACCACACGAGGCTTTGCTTTGACCTGAGCGCGACGTGCGGCACGCACCTTTTCGCGGCTACAGGCGAAACGGTTCATGGACAGATCTTCGCGATAGGCCTGCTGGTGCCCAAAACTCATTCGGTGGATGGCAACCGCGAAGGTACAAGCGAGAACCGTGACGAGTGCTACAACGACTGAAAGAGCGATCATATTCGCCTCCTTGCGCCTGACTAACGCGCAGATTGGTGAAAAGTTCGGCGATTCGCTTTGATTCGGATCACATCCGTTCACAAGAGCTTGCTTGCCGCACTATCGGATGACGGTTCTGCGACGTTCCAGGAAGGCTGCACCCTGAAGTGCGGCGAGGATTATCGCGACACCGATCACCACCCGGATTTCCGGCACTTCGCCGAAAAACACGTAGCCGGTGAAGGTGACGACGACGATTGAAAGATAACCCACAGGCGCGAGCACGCTGGCATCGGCGATTCGATAGGCGCGTAGCCAGCAATATTGACCGAGTTGCGCCAGGAAGCCGATGCCGAGCAGCGGGATCCAGTCGAAGGAAGCGACCGGTTGCCAGGTGAAGGCGGCGGGTACGGCGGTGATGACCGCGAGGCCGACCGTGTAGAACACCATCATGACCGTGGTGTTCTCGTCCTTCAGGGCGCGCGTCTGGATGATCGCCAGCGAGCCGAAGACGACGGATACCAGCACGACCAGAACGCCGAAATCGAAACCGGACGAACCGGGCGCCATGACGATCAACACGCCGATGAAGGCGAGACCCGCGCCCGTCCAGCGAATGCGGCTCACCGTCTCTCCCAGCATGGCAACGGCCATGGCCATGGTAACCAGGGGCCGGGAGAAGCCGACCGCATTGACCATCGCGAGCGGTAGCATGGTGATGGCAAGGAAATTGCTGGTCAGCGCCACCGCGTTGCAGGAGATGCGGAAGATATTGCGCCACGGGTGTTTGATCCGCGTCATCTCGGCCCGGTGATGCCAGATGAGCGGCAGGATGAAGATGAGCCCGATCATCGCGCGGATGAAGACAAGCTGGAAGGCGGGATAGGTCGCGCCCATCGCCTTTACCAGCGCAGTCATGCCGCCGGAGACGAAAGTCATATCGAGCAGCAGCCAACCGATGGCGACACGGGTGTTGGATGGGCGGGCATTCGGTGCCCGGCCAACCTGCGCTGGCTCGCCGGTGCTCACGCCGGCTGTACGAGGTTTGCCATCAGCCGGAAGGCGCCGGGCACCAGCTTGTCGAGCTGGTGGTGCAGCACGAGACTGGTATGGGTGTGGCGACCCTTGCCGATCGCTGCCGAGATCAGCGCGCCCTTGAGCGGCTGTTCGTTCGGATCGTGCATGGCGATCAAGGGCTCATAGGCATCGCCCCAGCGGGAGGCGAAATAGAGACCGCGTTCCTTGTCCCAGCCATGCCAGTCTTCCGGGCCGATGACGTTCGGGCCTTTGAAGAGGACGTGATCGGGCGCCAGAACCGTCACCTCCGAGCGCGGATCGG
The DNA here is from genome assembly GCF_019430945.1 of Neorhizobium populisoli. Lineage (GTDB taxonomy): Bacteria > Pseudomonadota > Alphaproteobacteria > Rhizobiales > Rhizobiaceae > Neorhizobium > Neorhizobium populisoli. The sequence goes on from NZ_JAHYCB010000006.1 coordinate 428,927, forward strand.
TGACGCGCCAGCGCAAGGAGGGCGAACCGATATCGATGCGGCGCACCGGCGTCTCGTCCGGGTTCCAGCCGTCGCTTGGGCGGTGATAGAGAGTCACCAGATGGCCGCCCTCTTCCACGAAGCGATGCAGGCGTTCGGTAGCAGCCGCCAGATCCTTGCGGATGCCGAAGGCGAAGATGCCGACGACGATGGTGGTGAAGCGCGACAGATCGCCCGACAGGGCCTGCGCATCGAGTTCGGTGACGTCGAGGCCCATGCGGGACAGCCACATGCCTACCCGATCGGCACCGCCGCCAACGTAACCAACCCTGGCACCTTCCGGCAGTTTCAGATCGATCGACAGGATTTTCAGCAAGGCCGGCGCGCGAAAACTGGTGCGGCCGATATGGCGGTAGGCAACCGGCGTGATCTGGAAGGCCGGGCGGCCGTCGATCTGCGGTTCGATCTCGATCAGGCCGGGCTTGGCGGCATCGGTGGCGGACGCGAGCCAGCCGTCGGCGTTCTTCTTCATCGTCCAGCCGGCGGGCGCCTTGAACGAGACCGGGGCATTGCCGCCGGTGACATTGGCCTTGATCGCCCATTCCGTCTGACCGGAACCGACCGGCACGAGAAGGGCGTCGGGCAAAAGGGTGAGCGATTGGGCGGGCGTAACGGTAAACGGTTCTTCGAGATCGAACGTGCCGAACACGACCCGGCCGTTGATTTCCGCCGAGATTTTGACATGCGCATGGCCGTTGCTGCCGAGAGCCGACCAGGATGGCAGATAGAGGTCGGATAGCGGTGCGCCGGAGGCTGCCGTCAGCGTGAAGATTCGTTCCTGGCCAAGCGATTCGACGGCGCTCGATACGCCTTCAGGCAGGACTGGGACGGCATCGACCTTGTAGGAGGCTGCATTCTCGCTGAGCTCGACAGTCAATGTCGACATGCCGCCGGGAGAGATGACGGGTGGTTCCGCATCGGCCCGTTCGAAAACGGCTGCCGCTTCGAGGATGGCGGCGTCGATTTCCTTGCGCTTGCGGAGAATACGACGGCCGTGCAGCGTTACGAAATCGTCAGGCGCTCCGGTCGTGACGATATCCAGCCAACCGGCTGCTTCGGAGAGCGCCTTGATGATCGCATCGCGATCCGGAAAGGCGGAGATGGCGACGGCGATAGCATCGTCTGCCGAACGCAGCGCTTCAGCCACATTGGCAGGCAGGCCGGGAAAATTGGCGAGAATGGTGAGCGATGCCGGCAGACCCTCAAGGACGGATTGCTCGGCCTTCGAACCTTCGGCGGAAAGCTTGAGATGCAGTGGCCATGCCCGTTGCGGCTGTTTCGGCCAGTGCCCCATGCCCTGCGAGGCGTGGTAATAACGCGACCACTCGCCGATACGGCCGTATTCGGCGCCAGTCGCCGGTTCGCGGCCCTCTGCGCGCACCGTGAGGGTCGTATCCGGTGGCGGCACCTCGTCGTCATAGGTATCGCCACCGCCGGACCAGGCCGGCAGGTAATATTTGGCGACCTTCCAGGGCTCGAGGCCTTCGGTCCTGTAGCTCGGATCGGCGGCAAGCGTGATCGCGGTTTCGGCGGCACGCGTCATGGCTCGGTGGTGGCCGTGCTGACCGGGCACGTCGAGGAAGGTCGGGATGACGATATCCGGGCGCTCCAGACGATAGGCGCGCACCAGCCGCTCGATAATGCGGGCCTCGCCCCAACGGCCGAATGTGGCATCGCCATCCTTCGAGAAACCGAAATCGTGGACCGGATCGGCCGGACCGTGGCCGAGCCAGGAGACGTCACCGTCGATGGCGCGGGCCGCCTCTTCCAGCTCGCGCGAGCGCATCACGCCAAGCGGACCGAGACGCTCCGGACCGAGCGCATTCTGGCCACCCTCGCCGCGGGTTGAGCAGGCGATGATGACGCGCATGCCCAGCCCAAGGCGGAACCAGGCGAGCATCTCGTTGCGCTCGTCATCCGGGTGCGCGCCGGTATTCATCATGGTGACCGTGGACTTCAGCCGCGAGAGCTTGCGGTGCAGGCGGATAAGCGACGGATCGGCCATCTGCCGTTCGATGCGTTCGCGGGCGGTCAGCATGAAAATCTCCTCAGTATGTCATGCGGGAATATCGGCGAGCCCCGGTAACGAGGTTTCGAGTTTCGGGGTCACCATGTCGAAAAGCGGAAGCGCGGCCGCTCCGAGTGCTGCCGTCAGCTGACCGGTCTTGCCGCGCAGCACGCGGGGCAGCGCCCGCTGGCGGCGGCTGGCGACGGAGGTCGGCAACGTGCCCATGCGGGCAATGATATCGTCGATGACCGCATCCGGCAGCGCGCCGCCGAGGATCACCGTCTGCGGGTCGAGAATGTTTTCCAGCATCGCCACCATAGGGCCAAGATAAGTGGCGGCTTCATCGATCCATTCCTCGACGACCGGATGACCGGCGGCATGCAGGCTTTCGATCGCGGCGACCTCGTGATCGGTCACGCCGGCGCAGGTCAATTTCTCCTTCAGCACATAGGCTGAGGCATAGCCTTCCAGACAGCCGAGCTGGCCGCAGGAGGGACAGGCCCTACCCTTCGGCACGACCGTGACATGGCCGATTTCGCCAGCATTTCCGAAAGCGCCGCGATAGGGCGCGCCGTCTTGGATGATGCCGAGGCCGATACCGACGCCGAAATAGATCATGCAGAAATTCGAGATGGCGAGTCCAGCGCCGAACAGCCGTTCGCCGACCGCGGCCGCCGTCGCATCGTTTTCGACCACGACCGTGTGGCCGCAGGCATCGCTCAGCGCCTGCGCCGCATCGATGCCGGCCCAGCCGGGCAGCGTCGTCGGGCCGACGGAACTCATGCCGTCGATCTCGAAAGGGCCGGGCATGACCGCCCCGACGCCCATCAGCTTCGAGCCGACGGATTTTTCGACCGCCGCGACTTCGGATGCGAAGATCGGCAGGACGTGTTCGTGGGTGGCCGCTTCGATCGGTGTGATGCGCTTGGCGCGCAACCGGCCGGACAGATCGAGCGCCACCGTCACCATGCGGTCGGCGGCGATTTCGACGCCGATCGTGGCGCCGCCTTCCGGATTGACTGCGAACTGGATGGGCGGCTGGCCGCGGCCGGATTTCAGCCGGCCCATTTCCATCAGCAGGCCATCGCCGACCAGTTCGTCGACGATATTGGCGACCGCCTGTGGGGTCAGGTGGGTGAGCTTGGCGATATGCGCGCGGCCCAGCGACCCGTTCCGGCGCACCACGTCGAGCACGACGCGCCGGTTGTGATCACGGCTTCGTTCCGGGTTTTTCCCGATAGCCACCGGGTGCGTGCCAATCGTGTGTATGGTCATCTCGCCCACCTTCGAGCGAATTCATAACGCCGGAAAAGCGTTTCTCGCAATAGATTAATTCAAGTAAATTATCTTATTGACAAAAGGGCTCAGTCAGGGAACGTTTGAGGAAAGGGCTGGGGCAAAAGGGGCCGCAGTGCTTCGAAGGAGGAATTCGAAGCGATTTCTTCTGGACGACAATCAAGAGCGACGGCCGCAAAACGCAGCCGGATGCAGGGAACAATCAGACCCCAGGACCGGCAAATCCGAAAAATCGGGACCGGGAGGGGCAAAACGGAGGCTCACATGCGCAAGGCAGTTTTGTTTGCCGGTCTTTTGGCCGGTTTCAGCACATTCGCATTCAATGCCGCTCAGGCGGTCGAAATCGAATATTGGCAATATGTCTTCGACACGCGCGTGAAGGCTATGGACCAGCTCATCGTCGAGTTCCAGAAAGCCAATCCGGGCATCACCGTCAAGCAGGTCACCTTTCCTTACGCCGATTACCAGACGCGCGTGATCGCCGCCAACATGGCCGGCAATGCGCCCGACGTCATGCAGCTCTTCTACGGCTGGCTCGACAAGTTCGTCGCCGGCGGCATCCTGCAGCCGCTGCCGAAGGACGCTTTCCCGCATGACAAGATCGAGAAGGACTTCTTCCCGATCGTCACTGCGATGAAGCGCGACGGCGAATATTACGGCCTGCCGACCGCCGTGCGCTCGCTTGCCCTGTTCTACAACAAGAAGCTTTTCACCGAAGCCGGCCTCGACCCGAACAGCCCGCCGAAGACGCTCGACGAATATGTCGCCGCCGCCCAGAAGATCGCCAAGCTCGATGGCGCGGGCAATATCGTGGTTGCCGGCTCGACGCTCGACATGGGCGGCCAGGACCACCAGTGGTGGCGTGAAGTGCTCATCCGCCAGTTCGGCGGCGAGCCCTATAAGGACGGCGACACCAAGGTCACCTACAATAACGAGGCGGGCCTGAAGGCGCTCAATTTCTACACCAGCCTGCAGCTCGAAAAGAAGATCGGCAAGGCCGGCTTCATGGACGAAGGCCAGGCGGCCTTCCGCGGCGGCAAGGCCGGCATGACCATCGACGGCACCTTTCGCCTCGGCTCGTTCAAGACCATCAAGGACTTCGAATGGGGCGTGACCGAACTGCCGGCCAATGCTCAAGGCGTGCGCTCCAACTATGCGAGCTATTTCGCCAATGGCATCAGTGCCAAGACCAAGGGCGAAGAGCTGGAAGCTTCCAAGAAGTTCCTGGCCTACATCACTTCGCCCGCCGCCATGGACATCTGGCTGAAGACGGTCGGCGAACTGCCGGCGCTGCGCTCTGCGGCGCTCACAGAAGCCAACCTGAAGGACCCGATCTACGCGCCGTTCCTCAAGGGTCTCGAATATTCCCACACGACGCTCTTCAAGGATGAGCTCGGCCAGCGACAGAACGCCATCGACATGGTCAACCGCGTTCTGCTCGAAGGTCAGTCGACCAAGGATTCTCTCGCTCAGGCCGCCGAAGCCGAGCAGGAAATGATCGACGCGGCCAAGCCCTGATTGCCCGGCCGTAATCCAGTCCTGATCCTTGCAATCCAGCAGAGCGGAGCTGTCCATGGCAGCGATTGAACAACAGGGGGCGGCATCCGGCCGCCCCAACCGAGAAGGCGGCCTGTCCATGCGGACGAGGCGACTCATCTGGGTCTGGAGTTTCCTGGCGGTCCCGATCCTCTTCTACGTGATCATCCGCTTCTACCCGACCTTCCAGGCCTTCTACCTGTCGCTCACCAACTGGGATCTGGTGCGGCCGCCGAAGCTCGTGTGGTTCGCCAACTATATCAAGCTCTACAAGGATCCGCAGTTCTGGAAGGTGTTCAAGAACACGTTCCTCTACCTGATCGTCGGCACGCCGATCAGCCTGCTGCTGGCTTTCACGATCGCCTATTTCCTGGATCGCGTGCGTTTCATGCACAATTTCATCCGGGCGCTCTATTTCCTGCCGTTCCTGACCACCGCGGCGGCGATGGCCTGGGTCTGGCGCTGGTTCTACCAGCCGCCGCCGATCGGCATCATCAACGACGTGCTGGCGATGGTCGGCATTCCGCAGCAGCCCTTTATCCGTTCCACGGGACAGGCGCTCTATTCCATCATGGTCACCTCCATCTGGGCCGGGCTCGGTTTCCAGATCATCATCTTCATGGCCGGCCTGCGCGCCATTCCGAACACGTTCTACGAGGCGGCCCGCATCGACGGGCTCGGCGAGTGGGCGATCCTCAGGAAGATCACCCTGCCGCTCCTGAAGCCCACCACCGTCTTCCTCGTAGTCTTCTCGTCGATCGGCTTCCTGCGCATCTTCGACCAGGTCTACAACATGACCACCAACGATCCCGGCGGGCCGCTCGGCTCGACCAAGCCGCTGGTGCTGATGATCTACCAGACCGCCTTCAACTCCTATGCCATGGGTTATGCCGCGGCGCAGACCGTGGTGCTGTTCACCATCCTGCTGATCGTCTCGCTGCTGCAGCTGTGGATCCTGAGGGAAAAGAAATGAGCGACGCCGCACCCGTTTCCTCTCCGCTCTACAAGGCCAACATCCGGTCCGGCCGGATCATCATCTGGACGCTGCTGTTTATCGGCGGCATCATGATGATCTCGCCGCTGGCCTTTATGTTCGCGACCTCGTTCAAGACCGCCGATCAAGTCTACGACCTGCGGCTGATCCCGGCGGCGCCGACGCTATCGAACTACATCGCCGTGCTGGCCGACGGGCGCTTCATGCGCTGGTTCTTCAACTCCATGCTGGTCGCGACGATCGTCACGGTGTCGAACTGCTTCTTCGACAGCCTGGTGGGTTATACGCTCGCCAAGTTCGACTTCCGCGGCCGGCAATTCGTCTTCATCGCCATTCTTTCGACGCTGATGATCCCAACCGAGATGCTGGTCATCCCGTGGTATCTGATGTCGAGCCAGCTCGGCTGGCTGGACAGCTATTGGGGCATCATGTTCCCCGGCATGATGACGGCCTTCGGCACCTTCCTGATGAAGCAGTTCTTCGAAGGGGTGCCGAACGATTTCCTCGAAGCGGCGCGTGTCGACGGGCTGAACGAATTCCAGATCTGGTGGAAAGTGGCGATGCCGCTGGTGACGCCGGCACTTTCGGCGCTCGCCATCTTCACCTTCCTCGGCAACTGGACGGCGTTCTTCTGGCCGCTGATCGTCACCACCAGCAAGGAACTCTACACGCTGCCCGTCGGCCTTTCGAGCTTCGCCGTGGAACAGCAGATCCAGTGGGAAATGATCATGACTGGGGCAGCGATTGCCACCATTCCCACGCTCATCGTCTTCATCGTCCTGCAGCGCTACATCGTCCGCGGTGTCATGCTCGCGGGCCTGAAAGGATAATTCCCATGGCGGATATGAACCCGCGCCTTTCCGACACCAGCAAGTTTCCCGATCCGGTCTACAAGGAGACGGTGCTTCGCCCGCTCTTCGACGGCGCCAAGAACCACCATGTCGACGGTTTCCGCAGGATCGACCGTGCGCATCTGGTGATGCTGGTCGAGACCGGCATTCTCGACATCGAACTAGCGGGCAAGATCGCTGGCGCGCTTGTCGCAATCGACAAGGAAATCGATCCCACCAAGCTGGAATATACCGGTGAAGTGGAAGACTTCTTCTTCCTGATCGAGAAGGAATTGAAGGCCCGGATCGGCGTCGATATCGCCGGCCGGCTGCACACCGCCCGCTCCCGCAACGACATCGACCACACGCTCTTCAAGCTCGGCCTGAAGGAGAAGATCGATGCGCTGATGGAGAAGGCGCGCAAACTGCTCGCCGCGATGATCGATGCCGCCGACCGCAACAAGGCGACGCTGATCGTCGCCTATACGCACGGGCAGCCGGCGCAGCCGACGACCTTCGGGCATTATCTCTCGGCAGCGATCGAGATTTTCACCCGCGACATGGAGCGGTTCGCGGAAGCTCGGAAAATCGTCGATCTGTCGCCGATGGGCGCTGCCGCGATCACCACGTCCGGCTTTCCGATCGACCGGGCGCGTGTCGCGCATCTGCTCGGTTTCTCGGCGCCGCTACGCAATTCCTATTCCTGCATCGCCTCGGTCGATTACACGACCTCGACCTATTCGGCGATCGAGCTGATGTTCCTGCATCTCGGCCGCCTGATCCAGGATTTCCAGTTCTGGACGAGCTTCGAAGTCGGCCAGATCTACGTGCCGAACGCGCTGGTGCAGATTTCCTCGATCATGCCGCAGAAGCGCAATCCGGTGCCGATCGAACATCTTCGCCATCTCGCCAGCCAGACTATGGGCCGGGCGCGCACCGTACTCGACGTGATGCACAACACGCCATTTACCGACATGAACGACAGCGAGGGCGAAACGCAGGGCATGGGTTACGAGGCTTTCGCCTCCGCCGCCCGCGTGCTCGATCTGCTCACCGCGCTGATCGGCCAGATCAGCATCGATCCGGAGCGGGTGGACCAGAATATCCGCCGTTCCTGCATTACCATTACCGAACTTGCCGACTCGCTGGTGCGGATCGAAGGCCTGTCCTTCCGCGAAGCCCATGAGATTGCGGCTGCGACCGCCAAGAGCGTCGTTGCCGCCAAGGGCAGCCTGACGGATGACGGTTACGAGCCCTTCCTGATGGCCTTCGAGCATCTGACCGGCCGCAAGCCGTCCGTCGATCTCGCGAAGTTCAAGGATATCGTCTCGCCGGAGCATTTCGTCTCCGTCCGCGCCCGCTTCGGCGGCCCGGCACCCGAGCCGATGAATGCAGCGCTGGCAAGCTATCGTGAAAGACTTGCCGCTTTCGATACCGTTGCCAGGACGGCAGCCGAGCATGAAGCCGCTGCCGCTGCCGAACTCAACGAAAAGTTCACCGCCCTGATGGGAGCCCGCTGATGGCGACGATCGAACTCCAGAAACTGGTCAAGCGCTACGGCAAGGTCGAAGCCGTCAAGGGCATCGACCTGCAGATTGCTGACGGTGAATTCGTCGTCTTCGTCGGGCCTTCAGGCTGCGGCAAGTCGACGACGCTGCGGATGATCGCCGGCCTTGAAGAAATCTCCGGCGGCACGCTGAAGATCGGCCCGGACGTGGTCAATGAGCGCGAACCGAAACAGCGCAACATCGCCATGGTTTTCCAGAACTATGCGATCTATCCGCACCTGACCGTTCGCCAGAATATCGGCTTCGGCCTTTATACGTCGAAGCTCAGCAAGGAAGAGAAGGACAAGCGGATCGAGGAAGCCGGCAAAATCCTCGGCCTGACCGCCCTGCTCGACCGTCGCCCCGCTGCCCTTTCCGGCGGCCAGCGGCAGCGCGTCGCGATCGGCCGCGCCATGGTGCGTGACCCTTCAGCCTTCCTGTTCGACGAGCCGCTGTCCAACCTCGACGCCCAGCTTCGCTCGCAGATGCGCATCGAGATCAAGCGCCTGCACCAGCGTCTGAAGACCACCACCGTCTATGTGACGCACGACCAGATCGAGGCCATGACCATGGCCGACCGGATCGTGGTGATGAAGGACGGTCATATCTTGCAGGTTGGCACGCCGTCGGAGCTTTACGAAAGCCCGGTCGACGTGTTCACCGCCCGTTTCATCGGCAGCCCGTCGATGAACCTCGTTCCCGGCAAGCGCACGGGCGCGGGCGTGGAGATGGGAGCCGGCGATATCCTGATTGGCGTTCGCCCGCATGACCTGATTGCCGGCGCGACCGAAGGCGGTTTCGCCGTCACCGGAACCGTCACGGCCGTCGAACCGCTCGGACCCGAAACGCTGGTGCATCTCGACATCCCCGAGGGTTCGGTGATAGCGACCGCGCGGGACAAGACCGTGCCGGCCGTCGGAAGCCAGCTGACCTGCGCCGCGGCGCCCGGCAGCCTCTATCTTTTCGACACCAGCACAGAGAAATTTCTGGGCCGTTCATGATGACGCATGCAGCAGACAGATCCGCCGTGCTCAGCATCGGGCGGGTCTATTGCGACCTGATTTTTACCGGGCTCGGCCATCTGCCGGTGCTGGGACGCGAGATTTTTGCCGACGGCATGGAAATCGCGGCCGGAGGCGGTGCCTTTATCGCTGCCGCGCATCTGGCACATGCCAAACGCAAGGTGGCGCTGGTTGCCAGGCTCGGCAAGGATTCGCTCTCGGCAAGCATCGAGGAGCAGGTGCGTGACAGCGGTGTCGATCTGCGTTTCGTGGAACATGCGGACGATGCCGGCCCGCAGGTGACGGTCGCAGCCGTCGTTGGCCAGGATCGCGCCTTCCTCACCCGCCGCTCCGGCCCTGCACTGCCTGCGACGCTGGAAGCCGCTTTCGAATGGAACGAGGCCCGGCATCTGCATATCGCCGAATATGCGACACTGCACGAAATCCCCGATCTCGTTTCCCGCGCCAAGGAAAAAGGCCTCACCGTTTCGCTTGATCCGAGCTGGGACCCGGCGCTGATCTATGATCGCGGCCTTTTGCGCGCCTGCGCCGGCGTCGATCTGTTTTTGCCCAATCTCGAAGAAGCCGAGGCGATCACCGGTTCGGCCGAGCCCGAAGTTGCGATCCGCAAGCTTTCCTTCGCCTTCCCCGCCGTTGCACTGAAGGGCGGGGCGGAGGGGGCATGGCTGATGTCGAAAGGACGGCTGATCCATGCGCCGGCTGAAACCGTACCGGTGATCGATACGACCGGCGCCGGCGATGCGTTCAATGCCGGGTTCATCCATGCCTGGCTGGATGGGGCGGCAGAAGAGGCGTGTCTCAGGGCCGGTATTCGATTTGGCAGCCTGGCGGTACAGGCGGCTGGCGGGGCGAAGTTGCTGACAGCCGAAAGTTAGATCCTTGTCGGCAAGGGCCTGAGCCAAATGCTTCAGGCCGCGTCACCTAGATAGACGATGCCATACGGATTGAATTTGAAATCGTCTTCTTCGTAGCCATCGCAGGGAAGCAGCGTCGCGTTATGGCGCGCCAGGACCGGGCCTACCCCTTCGGCAGACATTTCATCGGCTATCCGGTCGATGAGCCAGCTCAACACCAGTTCATTGTCTGAATGACTTCTGGGCACGAAAACCTCTGGCAAGCCGACGAGATGAAAGCCGATGCTGAAGAGGAAATCCTCATGACTCAGCGGTCGTTTGCTGAAAGCGAGGCGGCAAATGCGGGTCAGTTCGCCGCGTTCAGCGGTGTTCTCCGCCTCGATGGCAAGCTGCGTCCATCGTTCGACGCCATGAGCGACGCCGGCACTTTCGCCTTTTGCGGCAACAGCGCCATTCGCCAGGGCATGTGCCACGAGACGAAGGGCGATTGCAGATGTGTCAACAGCGTCTTCGGCCCTCATATGCGGGCCTAGCACATAGATCACGCCACCATGTTCCAGGACAGCTCTCTCGTCATACTCGGTCCAGGCTTCGTCATGTACCCGATCCCAGCAAACGTCGAAGGACCTGGGCATATGGTCGTCGGGCATGTCCTGCGAATACTGCCTGTCGATCTCGAATTCCGGTGCAAAGCTATCGATCGCCGACTGAAGGGAGCGGAACAGTGCTGCAAACTCATCCCGGCCTGCCAGAAAGCAGATCACGTGGCGGGACCGGAATTCGGAAAAGCTCATGGATGCACCGCAACCGCCCGATCATCCGAATCGAACCGGTGCAATCGCTCGCGATCCGGCGTGGCGAAGACTACGTCATCCGGCTTGTAGGCATGTTCGCCGAACAGCCGGACCGTCAGCAGACCGGTAACCTCTGTTTCCAGATAGACGATCGTATCGGCGCCGAGGTGTTCCACGTGGACAACCTTGCCCTTCCAGTCGCCGCTGTCGCGGGAGAGCGAAATATGTTCGGGGCGGATGCCGAGGGTCTTGGCGGATGTATCGTCCAGCTTTTCGGCCGGAATGAAATTCATCTGCGGCGAGCCGATGAAGCCGGCAACGAAGATGTTGGCGGGCTTATTGTAAAGCTCCATCGGTGAACCGACTTGTTCGATCGCGCCGGAATTCAGCACGACGATCTTGTCGGCCAGCGTCATTGCCTCGACCTGGTCGTGGGTGACGTAGATCATCGTCGCCTTCAGGCGTCGGTGCAGCGCGGCGATTTCGAGGCGGGTCTGGACGCGCAGCGCCGCATCGAGGTTGGACAACGGTTCGTCAAACAGGAAAAGTTTCGGTTCGCGAACGATGGCGCGGCCGATCGCGACGCGCTGGCGCTGGCCGCCGGAAAGCTCGGCCGGGCGGCGGGCGAGATAGGGATCGAGCGACAACATGCCGGAGGCCTTGGCGACGCGCGTGTCGATCTCGGCCTTTTCCGTGCCGGCCTGCTTGAGGCCGAGACCCATATTGTCCTTGACCGTCAGGTGCGGATAAAGCGCATAGGACTGGAAGACCATGGCGATGCCGCGTTTGGCGGGCGGTATGCCGGCCACTTCTTGGCCGTCGATGCGGATAGAGCCGGACGAGACATCCTCCAGGCCGGCAATGGTGCGCAGCAGGGTGGACTTGCCGCAACCGGACGGGCCAACGAAGATGACGAATTCGCCATCCTGCACGTCGAGGTCGATGCCTTTCAGCACGTCATGGGTGCCGAAGGCCTTGCGGATGGATTTCAGTTGAAGGGAACCCAAGGGCCTATTCCTTACATCTTTGTTCTACGCAATTCCGGATGCAAAACCGCTATGCGCTTTTGCAGGAACCGCTTTTAAAGTCTGACAGGCTTGCCGCTGCGCACGCTTTCATCCGCCGCAAGGCAGATGCGCAGCGATTGCACGGCGTCGTCCATGTGGCGGGTGAGGTCGATATCCTCACGGATCGCTTTCAACACATAGGCCTGTTCAAGATCGCAGAGCTTCTGATGGTCCGGCTCGCCGGTCATCGAGAGGTCCTGATCGGCTCGGATGAAATGTCCGTCCGGACCTGTCTCGCCGGAATGGACGCGGATCACGCTGGTCTTGGTGTGAGTGTCGATATCGTCGGACTTCGCCTTGTTGTCGACCAGGATCGAGACGGAGCCCTTGGGCGACATGACGTCCTTCACGAAGAAGGCCATTTCCGACATCATCGGCCCCCAGCCCGCCTCGTACCAGCCGACCGATCCATCCTCGAAGAGGACCTGCATATGGCCGTAATTGTACATGTCCGGCGCGACTTCATCGGTCATGCGCAGGCCCATGCCGCGCACCTCAACGGCCTTGGCATCGGTGATCTGGCACCAGACATCGACATAATGCACGCCGCAATCGACGATGGGCGAGGTCGTCTGCATCAGCGCCTTGTGGACATCCCATTTCGGCCCGGAGGACTGCTGGTTGAGGTTCATGCGGAAAACGTAAGGCGGGCCGAGCTTGCGGGCTTCGGCGATCAACGTTGTCCAGGATGGGTGGTGGCGGAGAATATAACCGACGATGAGCTTGCGGCCGTGCTTCTTCGCGGCAGCCACGACCCGTTCGGCATCGGCGACGGTGGTGGCCAGCGGCTTTTCGACGAAGACGTCGCAGCCGGCTTCGAAGGCCATGACGGCGTAATCGGCATGGGTGTCGGAATAGGTGTTGATCGAGCAGAGGTCCGGCTTGGTCTGTTTTAATGCATCTTCGAAATCGGTGAAGAGCGGATAGATTTCAAGTTCCGCCGGCAGGTCGCGCTTGGAGCGATTGACGAGGCCGACGATCTCGAAGCCGGGATCGTTGTGATAGGCGATCGCGTGGCTGCGGCCCATATTGCCAAGGCCGGCGACGAGGACGCGGATGGGGTTCATAGATTCTCTCCTCTACCGGCGTGCAGGAAAAGCCCCTCACCTCGCCTCCGCTTTGCTCGGCGCACCCTCTCCCCGCAAACGGGGCGAGGGAAATCCGCAGCGTTGCGGCATGTTTCCTTCTCCCCGTCCTGACGGGGAGAAGGTGCCGGCAGGCGGATGAGGGGCAGCGGCCGTTCCGCGGAAAATACCGCCATCACTTCACCGCCCCCGATGTAATCCCGCGAATGAGCTGCCGTGAGAAGATCACGTACAGAACCATCACCGGCAGGATGGCCAGCGACAGCGCCGACAGCACCGCATTCCAGTTCGTCACGAACTGGCCGATGAACATCTGCGCTCCAAGCGTTACCGTCTTTGTCTCTTCGCCCGGCGCGAGGATCAGCGGGAACCAGAGGTCGTTCCAGATCGGGATCATGGTGAAGACCGCGACCGTCGCCATCGCCGGCCGGACCAGCGGCAGGACGAGGCGGAAGAAGATCGAATATTCCGACAGGCCATCGATACGGCCGGCGTTCTTCAGGTCGTCGGAAACGGTGCGCATGAATTCCGACAGGATGAAGATCGCCAGCGGCAGGCCTTGTGCAGTGTAGACGAGGATAAGCGAGGTCAGCGTGTTGACGAGGCCGGCGGCCACCATGCCCTGCAGGATCGCTACTGTACCAAGCCGGATCGGGATCATGATGCCGAGCGCCAGATAGAGACCGAGCAGCGTATTGCCGCGGAACCGGTATTCGGAGAGGGCGAAGGCGGCCATGGCGCCGAACAGCAGCACCAATGCGATCGAGACGACGGTGACGATCAGGCTGTTCTGAAAGTAACCGAGGAAATCGCCCTGGGCGATAACCGTCTCGTAACCGATCAGGCTGAAGGTCGAGGGACCGGGCAGAGACATCGGCTCGCGGAAGATCGCATTGCGGTTCTTGAACGAGTTGACCAGCGTCAGAAACACCGGAAACAGCGCCACCAGCGTGTAGCTGATCAATGCCAGGTGAATAAGCGCTGTGCGAAGCGGTGCGGAGCGAGCTTTGGACATCTGATCGCTCCCTCAGAACTGGTAGCGACGCATGCGTCGCTGGATGACGAAGAGATAAAGCGACACGCCGGCAAGGATGATGATGAACATCACGGCGGCGATGGTGGCGCCCATGGAACGGTCGCCCATCTGGTTCTGGAAACCGAAAAAGGTGCGGTAGAGCAGCGTGCCGAGAATATCGGTCGCGCCATTGGGGCCCGCGAGCGCGCCCTGCACCGAGTAGATCAGGTCGAAGGCATTGAAATTGCCGACGAAGGTCAGAACCGAGACGATGCCGATCGAGGGCAGGATCAGCGGCAGCTTGATCTTCCAGAACTGGCTCCAGCCGGTAATGCCGTCGCATTCGGCGGCTTCCAGCACTTCTTCCGGGATGTTGAGGAGTGCTGCATAGATCAGCATCATCGGGATGCCGATATATTGCCAGACGGAGATCAGCGACACGGTGATGAGCGCCGTCTCCGGCTTGCCGAGCCAGGGGGCAAAAGCCCATTTCAGGCCGACCCAGTCCATCATGGTCGGCGCAATGCCCCAGATCGGCGACAGGATGAGCTTCCAGATGAAACCGACGATGACGAAGGACAGAAGCGTCGGCACGAAGATCGCCGAGCGGTAGAAGGCGGCGAAGCGCAGGCCGGAAATGGAGAGCATGGCAGCGATGGCGATACCGACCGGGTTCTGCACCAGCATATGGATGATGAAGAAGATCGTGTTGTTCTTCAGCGCATTCCAGAAATCGGCGGACAGGCGCGGATCGGAAAACAGGCGGACGAAATTGTCGAGGCCGACAAAGGCAAGCTGGCCTTCGACCATGTTGAAGAGCGAGAGGCGCAGCGTCTCGATCAACGGCAGGATCATCACGGCCGTGTAGACGAGGAAGGCGGGCGCCAGGAACACGAGAATGTGCCAGCGGGCGGGGCGTTTTACGGGAGCGATCCCGGTATCGGTCATGTCGGTATCGCTCATGGCGCACTCCTGCTCATTGGGGCGGTCGCCACCTCAGCAATTTATACTTGAGAAGTGAAGCCCCCTCATCCGCCTGCCGGCACCTTCTCCCCGCTGGGGAGAAGGGAAATGCCGCGCCTTTGCTATTCCCTCCTCTCCCCTTGGGGAGAGGGTGGCCGAGCAAAGCGGAGGCCGGGTGAGGGGGCCGCTTGCTCCGTCGTTACTTCGCCGGCTTGTACCAGCTGTCGAGGCCCTTCTGGGTCTCGGCGCCGGCCTGATCAGCCGTTTCCGTGCCG
Organism: Neorhizobium populisoli; assembly: GCF_019430945.1. GTDB lineage: Bacteria > Pseudomonadota > Alphaproteobacteria > Rhizobiales > Rhizobiaceae > Neorhizobium > Neorhizobium populisoli. The sequence continues at coordinate 444,252 of NZ_JAHYCB010000006.1, forward strand.
TTGATGACATTGGCCGAGACGCGCCACATTTCGAGGTCGAGGTTCGGCTTGCCGCGGCCGACGATCGCCGCACTTGGGCGGATGGTCGGCTTGCAGTTCTGGCGCCAGGAGACGAATTCCTGGGCGAGAGCGTCGTTCATCTTCACCGCCGTCGAGTTCAGGCTGAAGAAGCCCGGCAGCGCGTTGGCGTAAAGCTCGGCGAATTCCGGCGAAGCGACCCAGGCCAGGAATTTCTTCGCGGCTTCCGGGTTCTTGGCCTTGGCATTCAGGCCGATGCCGATGTCGTTATGGTCGGAAATGTAGCAGGTGTCGCCGGCCTTCTTCACCGGCGGCGGGAAGGCGCCCATTTCGAAATCGGCCTGCGCCTTGAATGGCGCGATTTCCCACGAACCGGCCGGATAGATGGCGGCGCGGCCAAGCGTGAAGAGGTTCTGGCTGTCCGGATAGGTCTGGGCTTCGAAACCGTCGCCGAGATAGGGCTTCCACTTGGCGAGCGTCTTGTAGGGCTCGACCCAGGCGGCATCAGTCAGTTTCTGGGAGCCGGAGATCAACGCCTTGCGGCCTTCCTCACCCTTCCAGTAGTTCGGGCCGATATTGTAATAGCCCATGGTGGCGGATTCCCACTGGTCCTTGGTGCCCATGGCCAGAGGAATATAGGTGCCGCCCTTCTTGAATTTTTCCAGAACCGCGAAGAACTCGTCCTCGGTCTTCGGCACCTGGACGCCGGCTTCCTGGAAAGCCTTCTTGTTGTAGATGAAGCCGTGGATGACCGATGCCATCGGCACGCAGAACGTCGTCTTGCCGTCGTCGGTGGTCCAGGCGGACTTCGCCGTATCGGAGAAATTGCCGATGCCCGGCAGGTCGGAAAGCGAGGCGAGCTGACCCTTCTGGAACATGGCGAGCGACAGGTCGAACGGGCGGCAGGTTATAAGGTCGCCGGCGGTGCCTGCTTCGAGCTTGGCGTTGACGGCCGAATTATATTCGGTCGGCGCCATCGGTGCGAAGGTCACCTTGACGTCCTTGTTCTTGGCCTGGAAGGCCGGAATGATCTTTTCCTGCCAGATGGACAGGTCGTCGTTACGCCAGCTCTCGATGGTGAGATTGGCGGACTGAGCCATTGCCATACCCGGCGCGAGCACGGTCGTGGCAAAAAGCAGGCCCTTCAACATGCGGTTCATGACGTTCTCCCTCATTTTGCGCCTTCAGGCGCGCTTCATTGAGCTCTTGTTTGAACTTTGGGTGCTCTGCAGCTCTTCGAGTGCCGGCCGCAGCATATCACCGGAACGCGACAGCAATGCCCGCGCCTCGTCGGCGTCGGCTGCGCCGGATGCCAGCAGCACCGCCACCTTGACCGAACCGTCGGCGGCCGCGAACCAGGCGCGAGCCATGTCGAATTCGATGCCGGTTATATCGGCCACCATGCGGGCGGCGCGGATTCGCAGCTTTTCATTGTCGGCGCGCAGGCCCACCATATGTCCGTCATGCACATGGCCAAGCTTCACGGCCATCAGCGTCGAAAACATGTTGAAAGCGATCTTCTGGGCCGTGCCGGCGCCCATGCGGGTGGAACCCGCGATGACTTCCGGCGGCGTTTCGAGTAGGATCACCACATCGGCGCCGTCGAAGAGTTTTGCGCCGGCATTGTTGGCGATCGCGACGAGCTTTGCGCCCCGCGCCTTGGCGACTTCGGCGACCGCGACCGTATAGGGCGTCGAACCGCTGGCGGAGACGCAGACGACGCAATCTCTGTCGGTGATGATATTGGCATCGCGGTTGCCGAGCGCCGGATTGTCTTCCGGGCCGCCCGGCAGATCGGTGACCGAAGAAAGGCCGCCCGCAAATAGGACGGCCAGACTGTCCGGCGCGATGCCATAGGTACCGGGGAGTTCGACCGCATCGGTCATGGCGATGAGACCGGCGCTGCCGGCACCGGCATAAATCAGCCTGCCGCCGGATTTCAGCGCCTGGGCCGCAAGATCCGCGGCTTTGGCGATATCGGATAAGGCATGATCGACGACCTTTGCCGCCTGCTGCTGACCCGCCGCCAAAACGCCAAGGATATCCACCGGCGCGAGCTGATCCAGCCCCGCGGCGCTCCCATGTCTTGCTTCGGTGGCAGTTTTGCTCATCCGACGTCTCCCTTTACCAAAATGATGCCAAAAAAATACCAATTGTCCAGAAGTAAAATTAACTTTTATGACCAGACTGCTAAATTTCGCATTATCGGACTAAAATATTCCTGATTTTTCAGTGATTTGAGAAATCGAATAGTGAAAGGCTGAAAACGGCCTTGGTGAATGGTACTTTTTTGGTATTATCAATTTCGGAGGTATTCAATGCCGGAATATTTTATCGGGATAGACGGCGGCGGCACAAGTTGCCGTGCGGCACTGGCTGACGGAAATGGCACGATCATCGGTCGTGGCAAGAGCGGCGCCTCCAATATCCTGACCGATCCCGACAATGCTCTGAGACATATCAGCGAGGCTGCCGGCCTTGCCTTCCGGGACGCCGGCATTTCGGCCGATCTCACCTCCGCCTCAGCCGTGCTCGGCCTTGCCGGCAACAATGTCGGCGATGCGGTAAACTATGTGAAGGCGCGGCTGCCGTTTCGCCAGTCGGATATCGTGTCGGACGGCGTGATCGCGCTGCAGGGTGCGATCGGCGATCAGGACGGCGCGATCGGCATCGTCGGCACCGGCACGGTCTATATCGCCCGGCATGAGGGCAAGCTGCATTCGGTTGCCGGCTGGGGTTTCCAGGTCAGCGATCTCGGTTCCGGCGCCCGGCTCGGCCAATTGGCGCTGCAGGAAAGCCTGCTTGCTTACGATAATATCCGTCCGATAACCGAGCTGACCAAGGCAGTGCTGGCGGAATTCGGTGGCGATCCGGAAGCCGTGGTGGATTTTGCCCGCCTCGCCAAACCCGGCGATTTCGGCCGCCACACGCCAAAGGTCTTCGAATTCGCTACCCGTGGAGACGAAACCGCCATCCGCATCCTGAAGACAGGTGCCGCCGGCATCGACGAGGCGCTCGATGCGGTGAACGGCATCACCGGAGGCAAGGGTCGGCTGTGCCTGCTCGGCGGGCTTGGGCCTCTTTATCCGCCCCATCTGGCCGAACGTCATCGCGCCCGGCTTTCCGAGCCGTTGGCGGATGCGCTGACCGGCGCCGTCGCACTCGCCGTCCAGGCCTATGGCAAGGTCGAGAATTCAAGGGCGGGCATCGGCGCATGAACCAGACGCTTGCCGCCATCCTGCCGCTCGAAGGCCTGCAATCCGCCGGCAGCGGACCGCTTTACGTCAAGCTGCGCCAGAGCCTGGAAGACGCGATCCGCACAGGCAAGCTGGAACATGGCGATGCGCTGCCGGCCGAACGCGATCTGGCTGACTATGCCAATGTCAGCCGCGTGACGGTGCGCAAGGCGGTGGATGATCTGGTCCGGGACGGGCTGCTCAGCCGCAAGCATGGTTCCGGCACGTTCGTCGTCAAGCCGATGAGCCGTGTCGAACAGCCGCTGACCAAGCTCACCTCGTTCACCGAGGATATGGCGCGGCGCGGGCTGACGACGAAATCCGAATGGCTGGAGCGCGGGCTTTTTCACCCGACGCCGGAAGAGATGATGATGCTGGGTCTCGCGCCCGGCACCAAGGTCGCGCGGCTCGGCCGCCTGCGCATGGGCAACGACATGCCGCTCGCTATCGAACATGCCAGCATTTCGGTGGAATTCCTGCCCGACCCGGAAGCGATCAGCGGTTCGCTTTATGCGGAACTGGAAAAAAGGGATGCCCGACCGGTGCGTGCCATACAGCGGATATCGGCAAGCAATATGAAAGAGCCGGATGCCGGCCTGCTTGGCGTGCCGGTTGGCTCGGCGGGCTTGTCCATCGAGCGCGTTTCCTATCTGGCCTCCGGCCGGGTGGTGGAAGTGACACGCTCGCTCTATCGCGGCGATGCCTATGATTTCGTGGCCGAGCTTTCGCTTGGCGGAAACTGACCATTCGAGGACGATGCACATGCTGACCAACATGACCTATATGCGCAAGGAGATTGACGAGGCTCCGGAAGCCGCGGCCCGCCTGCTTGAAGGCTCCGCCAGTGAGATTGCCGCCGCCGGCCGCGCGTTGCGCGAAAAGGACCCGGCCTTCCTGATTACCATTGCGCGCGGCTCTTCCGACCATGCCGCGACCTTCATCAAATATGCCGTCGAGCTGACTGCTGGCCGGCCGGTCGCTTCGCTCGGGCCATCGCTCGCCTCGATCTATGGTGCCAACCTGCAGCTCGCCGGCGGCGCCGCAATCGCCATTTCGCAATCCGGTAAAAGCCCGGATATCGTCGCCATGGCGGATGCGGCCACCAAGGCCGGTGCGGTGACGATCGCGTTGACCAACACGCTGCCCTCGCCGATTGCGACCGCCTCGACCTATGCCGTCAATCTGAATGCCGGCCCCGAACTCGCCGTCGCCGCGACGAAATCCTTCGTCAACTCGATCGTCGCCGGCCTTGCCGTATTGTCCGAGTGGACGGGCGATGAAAGCCTCAAGGCTGCCGTTCGTGGACTGCCGGAACATTTTGAAAAGGCCGTAAAGCTCGACTGGAGCGAGCTTGCGCATGAACTCGGCGATGCGGAATCGCTCTACATGCTTGGCCGCGGCCCGGCACTGGCAATCGCCAGCGAGGCGGCGCTGAAGTTCAAGGAAACCTCCAACATGCATGCGGAAGCCTATTCTTCTGCCGAAGTGCTGCATGGGCCGGTGGCGCTGGTCGAGCGGCGGTTCCCGGTCGTGACGTTTGCGGCGCGCGATGCTGCCGAAGCTTCGGTGGTCGAGATCGTCGATGGTCTCGCAGCCAAGGGCGCGCTGGCCTTCGCGACATCCGACAAGGTGAAGGAAGCCCGCAGGCTGCCGTTCATCGCGACCGGTCATCCGATTACCGATGCGCTGGCGCTGATCCTGCCCTTCTATGGTTTCGTCGAAGCCTGGTCGCGTTCCAAGGGTTTTGACCCGGATGCGCCGGTGGCGCTGAAGAAGGTGACGGAAACCCTATGAGGAAGCAGGCTATTATAGGTGCCCGGATTTTCGACGGCACCTTCTGGCATGAAGATGCTGCACTCGTTCTTGACGGTGGCAAGATCGAAGCGATCCAGTCGGCCGCCAAACTGCCGGAACGCATCGAGACGGTCGATGCCGGCGGCGGGATGATCGTGCCGGGCTTCATCGACCTGCAGGTGAATGGCGGCGGTGGCGTGTTGCTCAACGAAGACCCGAGCCTTTCTGGCCTGACACAGATCTGCACCGCGCATGCCAAGTTCGGCACGACCGGCCTGTTGCCGACGCTGATCACCGATACATACGAGATCACCGCCAAAGCCGTCGAGGCCGGCAAACAGGCGAAGGCCGAAGGCGTGTCGGGTTTCCTCGGCCTGCATCTCGAAGGCCCGCATCTTTCCGTTGCCCGCAAGGGCGCGCATGACCCGCAGCTGATCCGGCCGATGGGGGAGAAGGACATCGATCTGATGCTTTCCTGCAAGGGCAGGTTCGATGCGATGATGATCACCATTGCGCCGGAAAATGTCACGGCCGAACAGGTGAAGCGTCTTTCGGAAGCCGGCTTCATGGTGAGCCTCGGGCATACGGACACGACCTACGAGACGGCAAAGGATTACGCCGAATCGGGCTTGCGCACCGTCACGCATCTGTTCAACGCCATGAGCCCGCTCGGCCATCGCCAGCCGGGCGTCGTGGGTGCGGCGCTCGACATCGGCTCGCTTTATGTCGGCATCATCGCCGACGGCATCCATGTGCATCCGGCGGCGATGGGCGTGGCGCTCAGGGCAAAAAACGGCCCCGGCAAGATTTTCATCGTGACCGACGCCATGTCGACGATCGGCACGGATATGAAGAGTTTTACGCTGAACGGCCGTGAGATCCTGCGGCAGGACGGACGGCTGACGCTAGCCGACGGCACGCTCGCCGGTGCGGATATCGACATGATCTCGTCGGTGCGGTTCGCGCATCAGGCGCTCGGCCTGCCGGTCGAGGAGGCATTGCGCATGGCCTCGGCCTATCCGGCGGAAGCGGCCTGGCTCGACGGGCACAAAGGCGCACTGAAGGCAGGATATGATGCGGATTTCGTGATGCTAACCGATGAGCTTGCGATGAAAAGCACCTGGATCGGTGGGATGAAGGTGCATCAGGAATAAAGGCCGAGCTAAAGTCCATTTCCTGTGCGGCGCAATCCCTTCTTCCCCCTTGCGGGGAAGATGTCAGCACGGCTGATAGATGGGGGTGGTGCCGCAGATTCAACGGCCTAGGAATATACGGTTTGGTCTCGTCAACTTTGGGTACCAAACCCTGTTTTCGAAATTGTCCGCGAGAACTCACCCAAATCAGGAATGTGCCTGATAGAATGAAAAGTCGGGAGGATCATCGCTCCCTCACGACCGAAGAGTTCGCTGAGCCACCCGCATCTGTCGGCTCTGCCGACATCTTCCTCGCAAGGGGGGAATAAGGGAGTGCGCCGCGCCGCTGCTATTACCCGGCTACCGGAAACCCGATCTCCACCTTCAATCCCCGACCCTCTCGCCCCTCGGCAAGCGCCATCCCAGCGCCATGCAGTCGCGCAATCTCCTCAACGATCGGCAGCCCCAGCCCAGTCCCGGACTTCTCCGTCCGGTCCCCTCGTTCAAACCGTCTCAGCACGGAAGTCTGCTTCTCGGCTGGTATTCCCGGACCGTCATCCTCGACCTCAAGCACCGCGCGTTCGCCGGTCTGGCCGACTCGAACGGTCACTTCCGCCCCGCTGCCGGCATAAAGCAGCGCATTGCCGATCAGGTTTTTTAGAAGCTCCCCGACCAGCAGCGGCTCGACTTCGACAAAAACCTCGCCCTCGCCTTCGAAGCCGAGATCGATCCCGGCATCGGCGGCCAACGGCACGTGATCGGCCGTCGCCTGCCGCGCCAAGGCTGTCAGATCGATGCGCTGCATCGAGGCCAAGCGGGTGGCGGCGTCGATCTTGGCCATCAGCAGGAGCTGGGCGAGGATACGTTCCGCATCGGCGACCGCCTCATCCGCCTTTCGCGCGGCCTCCTTGATCTCGTCGAAGCCGGTCGCGCGATTGGCAAGCGCAAGCTGGGTACGGATGATGGCAAGCGGGGTACGCAGCTGATGGCTGGCGTTGCCGGTGAAATGACGCAGCGCTTCCAGGGCGCTTTCCAGCCGAACCATGAAGGAATTGACCGTATCGACAAGGCCCTCGACCTCGTTCGGTACGCGCTGACTGATCGGGTGCAGATCGTCCGGGCTACGTTCAGCGATCGCCTCGCTGAAGCGGTAGAGCGGCCGCAGCGACAGCGTGACCGCCACCCAGACGATCACCGCTGCGCCGACGATCATGAACAACAGTCGCAGCGCCGAACGGATGAGAATGGTCTGGGTCAGCTGCTGGCGAGCAATGGTGGTTTCCGCAACGGTAACGATGAAAGGGACCGAGTTGATGCCGGTCGAAGCGGAGCGTGCGAGCGCAGCCAGCCGGATCGGTTCGCCGCGGAAGACCGAGTTTTCGAAGGCCGCGGCCTGGCCTTCCCGGCGCGGAATGGAGGGCAGGTTCTGATAGCCAGTGATGAATGTGCCGGGCGGCCCATCAACGCGGTAGAAGACCCGGTCCTGCGCCGCCGAGGTCAGCATTTCCAGCGCCACATAGGGGATATCGACTTCGAGCGAACCGTCCTCCGCCACCACGACGCGCTCGGCGATCGCCAGTGCCGAGCCGGCCAGCACGCGGTCGGAGACCTCGTTTGCCGTATCGACCGCCTCGTCCCAGGTGTCGATCATCGCCACCGTGCCGATCACGGCGGTGGAGACGAGCAGCCAGGCGAGCAGCCGGCGGCGTAGCGAGTAGGAGGCTGCAGGCGTTATCGGAGAAGCGATCGGCTGCGTCATGCGGCAGGCGCGACAGTTTCGAGATAATAACCGATGCCACGGGCGGTCTTGACCGTCAGGCCATGGGCGCCGAGGCGGCGGCGCAGGCGGCTGACATATTGCTCGATCGCATTGGCGGACAGGTCGTCGTCGAAACCGGTCAGAGAACCGACGATCGCATCCTTGGAGACGACCTTGCCGGCGCGCAGGAAAAGCAGCTCCAGAAGCGCCAGCTCGCGGGCCGGAATATCGAGCGGCACACCCTGGCAGGAAAAACTGCGCGAGGTGAGATCGAAGGTGACGCCGCCATAGTTGACGATCGAGCTTCTCAGACCCGCCTGGCGGCGCAGCAGGACGCGGATACGCGCTTCGAACTCGGAAATATCGAAGGGCTTGATCATGTAGTCGTCGGCACCGAGATCAAGGCCCTTGACCCGCTCCTCGGGCGTGCCGCGTGCCGTCAGGATCATCACGGCGGCCTTGTTGGCGCGGGCGCGCATGGCCCGCAGCACGTCAAGCCCGTCCATTTCCGGCAGGTTGAGATCGAGGATGACGAGGTCGTAGGTCTCTGCCGCGACGACGGCTTCGGCGGAGGCGCCGTCTGCCACGGCATCCACGGCATAACCGCTGCCGCGCAGGATAGCCGTCAGTCCTTCGGCCAGCGCCTGATTGTCCTCGACCAGAAGAATACGCACGAAATCTCCCCGATAGAGCGCCGTGCATCCTTTCGGGCACACAAAGGACGCTCTAAGTCTTTGAAACTACGGCACCGTGCTTTCCAAAAATCGGAAACACGATGCCGTAGTGCCGCCGATTATAGCGGCGCAGGCGGGGATGTCACGAATGTGCTGCGTTATTAACCGAGACGGCCGAGATAATCCGGCTTACCGACCGGAACGCCCTTGTGGCGCAGGATGGCGTAAGCGGTGGTGACGTGGAAATAGAAGTTCGGCAGCGCGAAGTTCAGCGCGTAGCTGGTGCCGGTAAATGTCCTGGAACCGTTGCGGGTCGTCAGGACGACTTCGGCCTCTTCGCGGCCTTCCATGCTCTGCGGATCGATTGTGTTCAGGAAGGCGACGGTCTTTTCGATGCGGGCATGCAGGTCCGCAAAGGTGGCTTCCTCGTCAGCCATAGGAACGCCTTCGACCTGACCGATGCGCACGGCAGCGAACTTGGCAGTGTCGCTGGCGCGCTGGATCTGACCCGTCAGCGGATACATGTCGTCGATCAGCCGGGCTTCCAGCAATTCCTTGTGAGCTATGCCCTTTTCATCGGCGAAGGCTTCGCCCTTTTTCAGGATTTCGGTGAGGTTTGCGAAATTGCGAAGAAAAACCGGAACAGTGATGTCGTAGAGCGAAAGCGACATGGAATTTAACCTTTGAAATGAGGGTTGGCGCGGCCGCCCTTCGACAGAATGGCAGGCGCGAAATGACCGCCCAGAGGTAATGATGCCATGTTGGAAAACAAGCTGGCAAAAGTTGCATTTGGCCGCCTGTGGCGGGAATGTTACGCGCGTTCCGGTTGACCGTCAGTTCGCTTGTGATCGGCGGCTTACTGGGGCATTCTGCAGGTATGAAAAGCGCGCTTTTCCTCTCCCTCTGTCTTCTCTTCCCGCCCGGCGTCGCCGTGGCGGATACGACGCTGTTTCCGGCCATCTCCGGACGTGCGGATGCGCCGCTTCTCACTGTCTATTCATCGCTCGACGAACCTTTGGCCAAGCCGATGATCGCCGGTTTCCAGGTGGCCAATCCGGATGTCGCGGTGCGTTACGAGGATATGCTGACCGGCGAAATCTACGACCGCATCGTGCGGGAGACGGATGCCGGCAAGAGGACCGCCGACTTTGCCTTCTCGTCCGCCATGGACCTGCAGGTGAAGCTCGCCAATGATGGTTATGCGCAGGTCAGCGACCTGCCGATGAGCGGCGAATGGCCGGGCTGGGCCAACTGGCGCAACACGGCCTATGCACTGACCTTCGAGCCCGCTGTGTTCGTCTATCACAAACCGAGCTTCAAGGATCACGATCCGCCCTCGACACGCGCCGAGTTCGTTGATTTCCTGCAGAAGCAGGGCGATGCGGTGTATGGGCGGATCGGCACTTATGACATCGAGCGTTCGGGCGTCGGTTTCCTGTTCATGTCACGCGACCAGGAACAGTTCGGCGACATCTGGTCTGTGATCAAGGCCATGGGTGCGGCCGGCGTGAAACTGTATTCGACCAGCCAGGCGATCCTCGAACGGGTTGCCGACGGGCGCTTCGTGCTCGGTTATAATATCCTCGGCTCCTATGCCGCCGACTGGGCGTCGCGGCATCCGGAAGTCGGCATCGTGCTGCCCAAGGATTACACCGTGGTGATGTCGCGTATCGGCCTGGTGCCGCAAGCCGCGGCGTCTCCCGATCTCGGCAAGCGCTACCTGCAGTTCTTCATGTCCAAGGAAGGCCAGACGATCATGGCCCGCGAGCTGCAGATCCCCGCCGTCAGCCCGGAAGTCGCCGGCAACAACACCGCCACGACGCTGCGCGAAATGCTGGGCGGCCAGCTGAAACCCGTCCCCGTCAGCCTCGGCCTGATGGTCTATCTCGACCAGGTGAAGCGGGCGCGGCTCATCTCTCGCTGGAACGAAGTGCTGCGTCTGCAATAATAAGTGGCACGGTTTTCGTTCCGCCGGCATGAATTTAGGCAATTTCGTGGCATCAGCCCCTTGCCAAATCCCGTCAGCGCGAAAAATGTCAGGTAAATGTCAGCTTGATATGTTGGCTTAGGGATATTCGGCCCCCGTTTGGAGGCGGGGAACCGAGATGACGGGAGGAGTTTGGGCCAGGCGGTTCTCGCTTGAGGCTTTTTTCACCTGTCGCATAGCCAAAGAAACTTTTCGCGCCGGATGACGGCGCCAACGGAGGACATACCCTTGAAACACTTCTTCCTCGCTTCCATTCTCGCGAGCGCGATCGCTCTTCCGGCCGCTGCGGCCGACTATTCCATCATGGCACCGGCAGCGCCGGGCGGCGGCTGGGACCAGACCGCCCGCACCATGCAGACCGCACTGCAGACGGAGAAGATCTCCAGCAAGGTGCAGGTCATGAACGTTCCGGGCGCCGGCGGCACGATCGGCATCGCCCAGTTCGCGAGCCAGCAGAAGGGCAACCCGAACCAGCTGATGGTCGGCGGTTATGTCATGGTTGGCGCGATCCTCACCAACAAGTCGCCGGTCACCCTCAAGGACGTCACTCCGATCGCCCGTCTGACCGGCGAATACGAAGTCATCGTCGTTCCGGCTGCTTCCGAGATCAAGACGGTTGCAGACCTCGTCGCCAAGCTGAAGGCAAACCCGGGTTCGGTTTCCTGGGGCGGCGGCTCGGCCGGCGGCACGGACCACATCCTTGTTGGCCTGCTGGCGAAGGCCGGCGGCGTAGACCCGACCAAGATCAACTACATCGCCTTCTCCGGCGGCGGTGAAGCGCTCGCCGCCATCCTCGGCGGCCAGGTCACGGCCGGCGTTTCGTCCTATGGCGAATTCGAAGGCCAGATCAAGGCCGGCACGCTGCGCGTTCTCGCCATCTCGTCCGACAAGAAGGTCGAAGGCATCAGCGCCCCGACGCTGAAGGAATCCGGCTATGACGTGGTTCTGCAGAACTGGCGCATGGTTGCAGCCGCTCCGGGCCTTTCCGCCGAGCAGAAGGCAGCCGTCACCGCTGACGTCGAAAAGCTCGCCAAGTCCAAGACCTGGCAGGACAACCTGAAGACCAAGGGCTGGATCGACACCTACCTTTCCGGTCCGGAATTCGAAGCCCAGCTCGCCAAGGACATCGCGTCCACGGAAACCATCCTGAAGGACATCGGTCTCGTCAAATGAGCGTCGACAACAACAAGACAGTAACTGAACAGCGCCGCCCCGATTGGGCGGCGCTTGTTATCGCCGCCGTTCTCGTCATCATGGCAGCCGTCATCTTCTTCGACGTCTCCCGGTTGCGCGATATGGGCGGCTATAGCCAGGTCGGCCCGGCCACCGTTCCGGACTGGATCGCCTTCGCTCTGGTCGGCCTCGCCGTCTGGACCGTATTTGCCGCCTTCCGCCGCGATTTTCCGGAGCGGGAGAAGCAGGAAATCAAGCCGGTTGCCTGGGTCGTTGCAGGCCTGATCGCGCAGATGGTCCTCATCCGCTTTGCTGGCTTCTCGATCGCCACGGGCTGTCTCTTCGGTCTTGCCGCTGCCGGTTTCGGCGCCCGCAGGATCTGGATCAGTATTCCGATCGGCATCGTCATCTGTTTCGCCATCTACTGGCTCTTCGCCGTCATGCTGCAGCTTTCACTGCCGGCAGGTCCGCTGGAACGACTGATCCATTGATCGGGTCTTTGGAGCAATTTCGCTTTCTCCGATTCGCGAAAATGCTCCAAGTCTTTGTTTTAACGCATTTCCTTTCGCAAAACCGCTTCGCGCTTTTGCTGGAAATGCTCCGAGAGTAAGATCATGAGCACTTTCGATTTTCTTCTGCAGGGTCTCGCCTCGGCCATGATGCCGATGAACCTGCTCTATGCGCTGATCGGCGTGACGCTCGGCACCCTGGTCGGCGTGTTGCCGGGCATCGGGCCCGCCACCACCGTCGCGCTTCTGCTGCCCGTCACCTATCAGCTCGACGCGACCGGTTCGCTGATCATGTTCGCCGGCATCTATTACGGCGGCATGTATGGCGGCTCGACGACCTCGATCCTGCTCAACACGCCGGGCGAAAGCGCCTCAATCGTGACGGCACTCGAGGGCAACAAGATGGCCCGCGCCGGCCGCGGCGGCCCCGCCCTTGCGACGGCAGCTATCGGCTCGTTCGTCGCTGGCCTGATCGCGACGCTGGCGCTCGCCTTCGTAGCGCCTCTCGTGGTCAAGATCGCCCTCTCCTTCGGCCCGCGTGAAAACTTCGCGCTGATGGTGCTGGCCTTCATCACCGTGTCGTCTGCCTTCGGCAATTCGGCGCTGCGTGGCCTCACCTCGCTGTTCATCGGTCTCGCCCTGTCGCTCGTCGGCATCGACCAGCTGACCGGCCAGAACCGTCTGTCCTTCGGCGTGCCGGACCTGCTCGACGGTATTGAAGTGACAACCATGGCCGTCGCCATGTTCGCGATCGGCGAGACGCTGTTCATTGCCGCTCAGGGCGCCCAGGCACCGGACAAGATCGAAGCGATCAAGGGGTCGGTCTGGATGACGGCCAACGACTGGTCCCGCTCCTGGAAGGCCTGGCTGCGCGGCACCGTGATCGGCTTCCCGATCGGCGCCATGCCGGCCGGCGGTGCTGAAATCGGCACGTTCCTGTCCTATGCGACCGAAAAGAAGCTGACCAAGCATCCGGAAGAGTTCGGCAATGGCGCGATCGAAGGTGTTGCCGGCCCGGAAGCCGCCAACAATGCATCGGCCGCCGGCACGCTCGTGCCGCTCTTGACGCTCGGTCTGCCGACATCCGCGACCGCCGCGATCATGCTTGCCGGCTTCCAGCAATACGGCCTGCAGCCCGGCCCGCTTCTCTTCGCGACCAATCCACAGCTCGTCTGGGGCCTGATCGCCTCGTTGCTGATCGCCAACCTGATGCTGCTCATCCTGAACCTGCCGCTGGTCGGTCTCTGGGTGAAGCTGCTGACCATTCCGAAGCCATGGCTTTATGCCGGCATTCTGGTGTTTGCGACGCTCGGCACGATCGGCGCCAATCCGTCGGTCTTCGAACTCGGCATGCTCTTGGTCTTCGGTCTCGTCGCCTATGTCATGCGCGTCATGGATTTCCCGATCGCGCCGGTCATCGTTGGCCTGATCCTCGGACCGCTGGCGGAACAGCATCTGCGCCGCGCGCTGGCGATCAGCCAGGGCGACATCACGACGCTCTTCCAGTCGCCGATCGCTGCCGTGCTGCTCGCACTCGCCGCAATCGCTCTCATCCTGCCGCTGATCCTCCGCCTGCGCGGCCGCGGCAATGTCCTTACGCAGATGGCAGCCAGCGAAGACTGATCCAATGCCATCGGCAAACTCCAAGCCCGGTGATAAGCCGGGCTTTTTTTGTTTGAGTAGCATGAACATATGAGGCGGCCATCTGGTACATGGCGTTCGCCATGGGAAATCCACCCAGCGTCCAACTTCAAAGGGCGATCGTCGAAACTATATGCTCTGGCATCCACTATTTGTTGGTTGCAACCCCTACGCCAACTGCGCCCGCCGCGCCTACCAAAGCGCCAGCAAACAGTTTGGCAATATCAAGAAAACCTTGAGCAACGGTGTTATTTGAATTCGGATCGGAACCCCACAAACCCCACAAACCAAATCCTCCGAAAATAATAGTGAGACCAGCCGTAACCAGCATCAGACCCGTTATATTTTCCCAAAACCAATTTTTCCGTTGCGGCGGCTCGGTCACCGACACAACAGGGGAAATTGCCCTGAGCATTCCGAGCATTGATGCTGCCCAGACAACGTTGTCATCTTCAAATATTCCTTCTTCAGATTTTGAGGCCTTGATCCTGTTGTATTCCCTTACAATCAATTTCTTTATAGCCGGCGTAAACTGGTCCCACATTTCCTCGGGAACCTGGAGAACTGGGTTTTGATCGGTATTGCTCCTAGCAATTATATCGCTCATTTGATGCCCCCTCAGATACACCACTCAAGGTAGCACATCTTCAGCTACCTACAAAGCATATGATCAGAGGCAAGCTACTGCCCGAACACAGACCAACCGGTTTTCTCCGCCAGCATCTCCAGCGCCAGCGACCCCAGCAGCGAATTGCCGTTGTGGTTCAACCCCGGTGACCAAACCGCCACCGAAGCCTTGCCCGGCGCAACCGCCATGATGCCGCCACCGACGCCGCTCTTGCCCGGCAGGCCGACGCGATAGGCGAAGTCGCCCGAGCCATCATAGTGCCCGCAGGTTAGCATCAGCGCATTGATGCGCCGCGCCCGCTGTTTCGATACTACGGTATGACCCGTCAGCGGATTGCGGCCGGAAGCGGCCAGGAACAGGCCGGACTTGGCGAGCTGGGTGCAGGTCATTGCCAGCGCGCAGTGATGAAAATAGACCCCCAGCACATGCTCGACCGGATGAGTGAGCTTGCCGAAGGAGCGCATGAAATTGGCGAGCGCGAAATTGCGGAAGCCGGTCGCCTGTTCAGACTTCGCCACGTCGGGGTCGATCGCAATCGTCTCGTCATCCGCCAGATAGCGCACGAAGCGGACGATCTCGCCGATCGCCTCGCGAGGCGTGTGGCCCGACAGCACCAGATCGCTGACGGCGATGGCGCCGGCATTGATGAAGGGATTGCGCGGCTTGCCTTCCTCATGCTCCAGCTGGACGATGGAGTTGAAGGCCGAGCCGGAGGGCTCGCGGCCGACGCGGTTCCACGTCGTTTCGCCGTGCTTGCCAAGCGCCAGTGTCAGGGTAAAAACCTTGGAGACGCTCTGGATGGAAAACGGCATGTCTGCATCGCCGGCCTTAAAAATCTGGCCATCGACGCCGATCACCGCCATGCCGAATTTCTTCGGATCCACATGGGCGAGCTGCGGGATATAGTCGGCAACCTTGCCCTCGCCGAGACGCGGCGTCAGCTTTTCATAGATGTCGTCGACGATCGCCTGCAGGTCTGCCATCATTCACCCCGAACTTGTTGCCCCCTATCGGGTCTTACTATTCGAAGGCGCTTCCGGAAAGATGGTTGCTGGCGGAAGATTTGACGGCTCCGATTTCGGCCCAGAGCGACGAAATCATCGCCGGATCGACATCCGCCATGATATCGCGCAGCCAGCCTTCATGGGCAGCCGCCATGCGCTCAAACAGCGCAATGCCGTCCGGTGTCAGGATCGCGACGGTGACGCGGCGGTCACCTTCCGGCGTGACGCGCTGAACGTGGCCATCCGTTTCCAGGCGTTCGACGAGGCCAGTGACATTGCCGTTGGTCACCATGGTGCGCTTGGAAAGCTCGCCGAGGCGCAGGCCCTCCTTTTCGCGATAGAGCTGCGCCATCAGGTCGAATTGCGGCAGGGTTGCGCCAAACTCGCTGCGCAGCCGGCGACGGATTTCCGTAGTGATCAGCTTGGTGGTGGAAAGCATGCGCAGCCAGAGCCGCGTCTCCGGCTTGTTCTTGCCGTGCGGTCCGTGGACGATCAGTTCCAGATCGGCGCTTGCTGCTTCCATGACTTACACCCCGAGATATCGATCCTGCAATTCGGTCGTCAGGTCGGCGGGTCTGCCGCTCCAGGCGCTCTTTCCGTTTTCCAGAATGACGCAGCGGTCCGCAACCGGCAAAAGCTCCGAAAGCGTCTTGTCCACCACTAGAATCGAAAGTCCTTCAGCCTTCAACTGCCGGATCGCCTTCCAGATGTCCTGGCGGATGACCGGAGCCAAACCTTCGGTTGCCTCGTCGAGGATCAGGAGTTTAGGGTTGGTCATCAGCGCACGGCCGATCGCCAGCATCTGCTGCTCGCCGCCGGAAAGCGAACGGGCCATCTGGGCATGGCGTTCCTGCAGCCGCGGGAAAAGCGTGTTGACACGCTCCAGCGTCCACGGCCCTGAGCGGGCCGCAGCCACGAGGTTCTCATGAACCGTCAGGTTCGGGAAACAGCGGCGGCCCTCCGGCACGAGGCCGATGCCGAGCTTTGCAACGTGATGCGGTCGGCGGCCCTTCGTATCGACACCGGCGATTTTCACGGCGCCAGACTTCGGCGGGTTCAAATTGCAGATGGCGCGAATGGTCGTCGTTTTGCCCATGCCGTTGCGGCCCATCAAAGCCACGGCCTCACCTTCGGCGACGGCGAGATCGACGCCGAACAATGCCTGACTTGCACCATAAAATGCCTGGATACCGGAAACGTCGAGCAACATCAGGCGTGGTCTCCGAGATATGCGGTACGCACCGTCGGGTCGCGACGGATTTCCTCTACCGTGCCGGTGGCAATGACACGACCATAGACAAGCACGGAAATGCGGTCTGCGAGCGCGAAGACGGCATCCATATCGTGCTCTACCAGCAGGATTGGAGCCTCTTTTCGAAGCGTATCGAGGAAACGGGTAAGCGATTTCGAGCCTTCCGGCCCCATGCCGGCCATCGGCTCATCGAGCAGGAAGACCTTGGATTGCAGCGCAAGCGCCATGGCGATTTCGAGCTGGCGGCGTTCACCGTGGGAAAGCTCGGCGGCGGGGATGCGGGCGCGGGCCGTCAGGCCGACGCGCTCCAACATAGCCATGGCCGTGTCGATCAGACCCTTGTCGCGCATCACCGGCTTGAAGAACCGAAAGCTCGATCCTTCCTTCGCCTGCACTGCCAGCATGACGTTGCGGAGCGCGGAAAATTCCGGCGCGATCGACGAGACCTGGAAAGTGCGGCCGAGGCCGAGCCTTGCGCGTTCGGCTACCGTCAGCGCGCCGACATCCTGGCCGGCGAAACGGATGATGCCGGAATCCTGCCGAAGCGTGCCGCAGATCTGGTGGATGAGCGTCGACTTGCCGGCGCCGTTCGGGCCGATCAGCGCATGAATTTCGCCAGGGCGAAGATCGATCGTGACGCCATCAGTCGCCCGCAGCGCACCGAAATTCTTCACGAGGTTGGAAATATGGAGGACCGGCTCAACCATGTCTGGCCTTTCCGGCGAGAACGCCCAACAGGCCGCCGCGGGCAAAGAGAACGACGAGCAGCAGGATGAGGCCGAGGAAGAACTGCCAGCGTTCCGTCAGACCGCCCAGCGCATATTCGAAGGCGACGTAGAGCGCCGCGCCCGCCAGCGGGCCAAATAGCCGGCCGGTACCGCCGAGGATGATCAGCACGATCAGTTCGCCGGACATATGCCAGGAGAGCATGGACGGACTGACGAAACGGTTGAGATCTGCAAACAGCGCGCCGGCAAGACCGGTAAGTGCCGCCGAGATGACGAATGCCGTGAGCCGGATGCGATATGGCTGGATGCCGACGGTTGCGACGCGCACCTCATTCTGCCGTGCCGCCTGCAAGGCCGCGCCGAAGCGCGAGGCGCGGATGACGGCGAAAAGCGCGATGCCCAGCAGCAGGATGACGTAGCAGATGAGAAAGTAGTTCAGCGGCACCATGGTCATGACGCCGGGGAACTGGTTGCGGACGAGGATCGACAGCCCGTCCTCGCCGCCATAGGCCGGCCAGGACACCGCGAAATAATAGACCATCTGCGCGAAAGCGAGCGTGATCATGATGAAGTAGACGCCCGAGGTGCGCAGGCTGATCGCGCCGATGACGAGCCCCACGAGACCAGCCATCGCGACAGCGACGATCCAGATGATCCACATCTGGTTGGTGCCGGAGAAGCCGAAAAACAGCGGATCGCCGGAAAAATTATGCGCCGCCAGAATACCGGCGGCATAACCGCCGATGCCGAAGAAGGCCGCATGGCCGAAGGAGACGAGACCACCGACGCCGAGCGCCAGGTTGAGGCCGGTGGCAGCCAGCGCCAGGATCGCCACTCGGGTGGCGAGGGTGATGTAGAACGGCTGGCCGAGCGCATTGGCGGCCAGCGGCACTGCTAGCAGGCCCAGAGCCAGGATGAGATTGACGAGGTTTTCGCGGGTCAACAGCATATCGGCCTCACGCATGCGCCGGCGGGAAGAGACCGCGCGGTTTGACCGCGAGAATGACCGCCATGACGATATAGATCAGCATCGAAGCGATCGCGCCGCCGATCATGCCGGCCTGAGCTGGCGGCACGAAGAGGAGCATCAGCTTCGGCAACAGGAAACGGCCCATCGTGTCGGTGACGCCGACCAGTAGCGCGCCGAGCAGCGCCCCCTTGATCGAGCCGATGCCGCCGATGACGATGACCACGAAGGCCAGGATCAACACCGGTTCGCCCATGCCGACCTGAACGGACTGAATGGCGCCGACCATCGCACCTGCAAAGCCCGCCAGAGCGGCACCGAGCGCAAAGACGACGGTGTAGAGCGTGCGGATATCGACGCCAAGGGCACCAATCATCTCGCGGTCGCTCTCGCCGGCGCGGATGCGCATGCCGAGGCGTGTGCGCGAAATCAGCATGTAGAGACCGAAGGCGACGAGCGCGCCGGCGGCGATGATCGCCAGCCGATAAAGCGGATATTCCGTGCCACCTGGCAGCGCCACCGCGCCCTGCAGCAGCGGCGGGATATCGAGATAAAGCGGGAACGAGCCGAACAGCCAGCGGGTGCCTTCGGAAAACATCAGGATCAGCGCGAAAGTGGCAAGCACCTGATCGAGATGGTCGCGGTCGTATAGCCTGCGTATGACGACAAGTTCGACGATCGCGCCGGCGGCGGCCGCGGCGATGAGGCTCGCGACCAGACCGATCCAGAACGAACCGGTCCAGGCCGCCACGGTGGCGCAGGCGAATGCGCCGACCATGTAGAGCGAGCCGTGAGCGAGGTTGATGAGGCCCATGACGCCGAAGATCAGCGTCAGCCCGGCAGCCATGAGAAACAACATGACGCCGAGCTGGATGCCGTTCAGCAACTGCTCGAGAGCAAGTGCAATGGTCACGGTCAGACCTTAGAGCTTGCAGTCTTTGGCGTAGGCATCGCCGTGATCGGAGAAGATCTTCTCGACTGTCTTGTTGGTCAAGACGCCGTTGTTCTTCACCACTTCCGTCAGGTAGATGTCCTGGATCGGATGCTGGTTGGTGTTGAACTTGAAATTTCCGCGCGGCGACTTGATGTCGGCCTTCTTCAGCTCAGCACCGAATGCTGCTGCATCCTTGACGCTTGCCTTGGAAGCGGCCGCAGTGATGAGCTGGGCGGCATCATAGGCCTGCAGAGCATAGATCGACGGAAGGCGATTATATTCCTTCTGGAAGTCGGCGACGAATTTCTTCGAGGCGGCATTGTCGAAATCCGGAGCCCACTGGCCGGACGCCTTGGCGCCGAGAGCTGCGTCACCGATCGCCGGCAGTACGTCCTGGCTGAAGGAGAAGCCCGGGCCCATGACCGGGATCTTGACGCCCGACTGGGCGAACTGCTTCATGAAGGCGATGCCCATGCCACCCGGCAGGAAGACGAAGATGCCGTCGGCGCCGGATGCGCGCATCTGGGCGATTTCGGCAGCGTAATCGGTCTGGCCGACCTGGGTATAGACTTCGGCAGCCAGATCACCCTTGTAGTAACGCTTGAAGCCGGTCAGCGAATCCTTGCCCGCCGGATAGTTCGGGGCGAGGATGAACATCTTCTTGTAGCCCTTGTTGGCGTACTGGCCCATGGCTTCGTGAAGATTGTCATTCTGGTAGGCGGCGTTGAAATAGAGCTTGTTGCAGGCGGCACCGGCAAGCTGCGCAGGAGCGGCGTTGGTCGAGACGTAGAACTTGCCCTGCGCCGTTGCGCTCGGGGCGACCGCCATCAGGAGATTCGACCAGACGATGCCGGTGAGGATGTCGACCTTGTCGGACTGGATCATCTTGTCGGCGATCTGCACGGCCAGTTCCGGCTTCTGCGCATCGTCTTCGGTGACGACGGTGATGTCCTTGTTGCCGGCATTCTTGATCGCCAGCATGAAGCCGTCGCGGGTATCGATACCGAGACCGGCGCCGCCGCCCGAAAGCGTGGTGATCATGCCGATCTTCAGCGGAGCTGCGAATGCGAGGCCGGAGGCGCTTAAGGTCAGCGCCAGCGTGGCAGCAGCAAGCATTTTCTTCATGTGACGAACTCCCGTTTGTTGTTGTGTTCCCATGACCTTCGGCGGCATTTTCCTCACCACCTTAGTCTTTTCTGTCTTCCACATTTGCGCGGAAACTTCCACTCCGCTTGTGCCGCGGAGTTCATGCAATGTTAAGTATGATTAAGCCGACAGTTTCTGTTTCAGACGGAAGCGCTGGATCTTGCCGGATTCGGTCTTCGGCAGCGCTTCGGCAAACACGATCGAGCGTGGATATTTGTAGGGCGCGATGACCGCCTTCACGTGATCCTGCAGCAGCTTCACCAGCAGCTCGCTAGCCTCGAAACCCTTGGCCAGCACCACATGCGCCTCGACGATCGTGCCGCGCGCGTCGTCGGAAGCGCCGATCACGGCGCATTCCAGGACGGCATCGTGCTTCAGAAGGGCTGCTTCGACTTCTGGGCCGGCAATGTTGTAGCCGGCGGAGACGATCATGTCGTCGGAGCGGGCGGCGAAGTGGAAATAGCCGTCCTCGTCTTCGATAAAGCTGTCGCCCGTCACGTTCCAGCCGTTTTTCACGTAATCCTTCTGGCGATCGTCGGCGAGATAACGGCAGCCGATCGGACCCTTGACCGCCAGCCGGCCGATCGTGCCGGGCTTTACCGGGTTCATCTCTTCGTCGACGATGATCGCCTCGTAGCCGGTCAAGGGCTTGCCGGTGCAGGCGGCTTTGCTGTCGCCGAGACGATTGGAAATGAAGATATGCAGCATTTCGGTGGCGCCGATGCCGTCGAGGATCGGCTTGCCGGTTTTCTTTACCCATTCATCGAAGACCGGACCCGGCAGCGTCTCACCGGCGGAAACGGCAATGCGCAGCGAGGAAAGGTCGGCGCCGGCATCCATCGCGGCCAGCATGGCGCGGTAGGCGGTGGGCGCTGTGAAGCTGATCGTCGCCTTGTAGGTCTCGATGATCTCGATCATCTTCGGCGGCGTTGCCTGTTCGAGCAGCGTGGCGGCAGCACCAAAGCGCAGCGGGAAGACGGCGAGGCCGCCGAGGCCGAAGGTGAAGGCGAGCGGCGGCGAACCGACGAACACGTCGTCCGGCGTCACATCCAGCACTTCCCTGGCATAGGCATCGGCGATGATCAGGATATCGCGATGGAAATGCATCGTCGCCTTAGGAATGCCGGTCGAGCCGGAGGTGAAACCGAGGAGTGCCACGTCATCGCGACCAGTCTTCACGGATTCGAAGCGCACTGGCTTGTTCAGTGCCGCGCGATCTAGCTCGGCGTCGTGATTGGCAGTGCCATCGAAGCCGATGACCTGTTTCAGGAACTGGCTCTCCTTGGCGCAGGCAATCAGGTCGTCCATCAGGCGCGTGTCGCAGAGCGCCATGGTGATTTCGGCCTTGTCGATGATCTTGGCAAGTTCGCCGGAACGCAGCATCGGCATGGTGTTGACGACAACCGCGCCGGCCTTTGTCGCCGCCAGCCAGCAAGCGACCATGGCCGGGTTGTTGGCAGAGCGGATCAGCACGCGGTTGCCGGGCTTCAGGCCATAATCCTCGGTGAGTGCCCGGGCGATGCGGTTCGTCCAGTCGGCCAGTTCCTTGTAGGTGCGGCGGCGGCCATTGCCGATCAGGGCGGTGTTATCGCCAAAACCCTTTTCGACCATGCGGTCGGTCAGCTCGACGGCCGCATTCATCCATTCCGGGTATTCGAAGCCCTCAAGCTTGATCTCCGGCCACTGATCGGCGGGCGGAAGATTGTCGCGGGCAAACGTATCCTGATGGCCTGACGGTCCCAGCATATCCATGTTCCCAATTATTTTTATCGATGCGGCTTTTTGCCTTTCATCCAGAAAAGCACTGCTTCCCGTTCGTGGCAAGAGAGAAATTTTAAGTTTGTAATAATTTTCTCGGCCGGCTATTTTCGGAGCGAGGACGACTTCCCCGCAGTCATGCGCGGTGCCAGTATGCGCGCGAAATCGAGCACGCATCGAGGGAGAACAGAGAATGCGCCACCGGATCACTGATTGGGACAATGCCTATGCCAACGGCATCAACATTCCCCAGGGCGACCGCTGGCCGGCTGCCTGGGTGGAGCCGGCGCAGCAATATCGCGAGACGCTGGCCGCAGTAGACCGTGCGAAACTCGGTCTTGTTTATGGCGAGAAACCGCGCAACCGCTTCGACCTTTTCCTGCCTGAAGGGGCGCCGAAGGGCCTCGTCGTCTTCGTACATGGCGGTTTCTGGATCGGGCTCGATAACAGCTATTGGTCGCATTACGCCCGCGGCGCCGTGGAGCGCGGTTATGCGGTTGCAATGCCGATGTACACGCTGGCGCCGGAAAACCGTATCGCTGAGATTACGACCGAGATCGGCAGGGCTATCGAAGCCGCCGCGAAGGAAATCGTGGGGCCGATCCGGCTGATCGGGCACTCCGCCGGCGGGCATTTGGTGACGCGGATGATTTCCGCCACCTCGCCATTGCCGGATGCAGTTCGCAGCCGTATCGCCAACGTCGTTTCGCTGTCCGGCGTGCATGACCTGCGGCCGCTTCTCACCACGAAAATGAACGACAAACAGCGGATTGACCGGGACGAGGCCTATCGCGAAAGTCCTGCCCTTTTGGAGCCGATGTCGGGCGCGCGGGTGACTTGCTGGGTGGGTGCCGGTGAGCGTTCCGAGTTCATCCGCCAGAACGCGCTGCTCGCCAGCATTTGGAAGGGTTTGGGTGCCGAGACGGATTGCGTCGAAGAGCCGGACCGGCATCATTTCAACGTGCTCGGCGGCATGGAAGACGCGGCCCATCCTATGATGGATGCGCTGTTTTACTGATGCAGGATCAGAGAGAGGCCGCAGCTCTCGCAGCCTGATCGTAGTGGCCGGAAAGCGCGCGCAGGCGGGCGGCCACTTCCGACAAGCTGTCAGCCGACACTTCCGTCGCCAGAACCGATTTGACCAGCAGGCTTTCGCGCATCGCCTTGTAGCGGGCGCAGGCATCGGCGCCGGCTTCGGTGGTCATCACCAGCTTTTCCTTGCCGCGTCGGCCGGATTTGATGAGCTTCAGGCGCTCCAGCTTCTTGAGCGCGTAGGTGACGACATGCGTGTCCTCGATATTGAGGACGAGCGCGATATCGGCCAGCGTCTTCGGCTTGTTGCGGCTGTTGATGTTGTGCAGCACGAGGATGTCGATCGCCGACAGGTCCGGTACGCCGGCGGCCGCCATGCAGCGCACCATCCAGCGGCTGAAGGCGTGGTTCAGCATGATCATGCCGAATTCGATTTCCGACAGGGCCGGCAACGCGCCGCTTGCCAGATGGCCGGAGGACACGATCGGACCCAGTTCGTTCATTTCCGATGACATGATTTTTCCTCCCGAAACGAGTGCGCCGCGACATTTCAGTCGCGGCGCCTCTCAAATCACATCTTCTTATAGGCGTCCAGAATGGCGGCACCATCGGCACCGGCCTTTTTCGACCAGTCTTCCGTCAGCTTGGCGCCTACGTCAGAGAGACCCTTCTTCAGATCGGCGCTCGGTTCGAGAACCTTCATGCCGTTCTTCTTGAGCGTATCCATATAGGCTTCCGTCTTTTCGACGCCGAGTGACCAGCCGCGGGTTTCGGCAGCGGCGGCGGCATCCGAGACAGCCTTCTGGGCGGCCGGATCGAGCGCTGCAAACACGGCCTTGTTGACGAAGACAACATTCTTCGGGATCCAGGCCTGAGTGTCGTAATAATGGGTCAGCGATTCCCAGATCTTCGAATCGACGCCGGTGGCGCTGGAGGTCATCAGGCCGTCGACGACGCCGGTGGCGAGCGCCTGCGGCAGTTCCGCCGCCTGAACGGTGACAGGCTGGGCGCTGACGAGTTCGGCGATACGCGAGGTGCCGACGTTATAGGCGCGCCACTTCAGGCCCTTCAGGTCTGCGACGCTGTTGACGTCCTTCTTGGTGAAAATGCCCTGCGGCGGCCACGGGGTGGCGTAGAGGAGCTTGAGGCCCTGCGCGTCGAGCGCCTTTTCGATGGCCGGCTTGGAAGCCGTATAAAGCTTCTTCGACTGTTCGAAGCTGGTTGCCAGGAACGGCACGACGTCGATGCCGAAGACCGGATTTTCGTTTTCGTGCAGCGAGATCAGTACTTCGCCGGCCTGCGCCTGGCCGGTCTGGACGGCGCGCTTGATATCCGGCGCCTTGAACAGCGAGGCGTTCGGATGGACGGTGATCTTCAGCTTGCCGCCTGAAGCCGTTTCGGCCTCCTTGGCGAACTGCATCAGGTTTTCGACATGGTAGTTTGCCGGCGGATAGGCGGACGGCAGGACCCAGGCGGTCTGGGCAAGAGCGGCACCCGAGGCAGCGAGAAGAGTAGCACCGGCAACGCCGGCCCGGATGAAAGTCGAGATTATCTTCCTCATTATCAGTTCCCTTTTCTTGTCTTCGATTAACCCGGGAATGCCATTTTCGGCAGGACCATCACGATTTCCGGGAAGACCGTGATGATGGCGACGGTCGCCACGAGCAGGAAGAAGAACGGCAGCGAAGCCTTTGCGACGGTCAGGCTGTCGCGGCCGCTCATCGTCTGCAGGACGAAGAGGTTGAAGCCGACCGGCGGAGATACCTCCGCCATCTCAACGATCAGCACCAAAAAGATGCCGAACCAGACGAGGTCGAAACCGGCCTGCTGGATCATTGGCAGGACGACAACGGTGGTCAGCACGATCATCGAGAGGCCATCGAGCGCGGCGCCGAGCAGGATATACATGACCGTCAGCACGGCGATCAGCGCGAAGGGGCTGAGGTTGAAGCTGTCGACCCAGGCGGCCAGCGCATTCGGGATGCCGGTATAGCCCATGGCGATCGACATGAAGCCTGCCCCTGTCAGAATCAGCATGATCATGCAGGTGAGCCTCGTGGCGCCCATGACGCTGTCCCAGAAGGATTTCCAGGTGAGCGTGCGAGACCATGCGGCGATGGCGAGAGAGCCGAGCACGCCCCAGGCGGCGCATTCCGTCGCGGTCGCCCAGCCAAGGATCAGTGTCGCGAAGACGAGGATGATCAACAGCGAGACCGGGATGAGGTTTGCCGATTCCTTCAGCTTTTCCTTGAAGCTCATCTTCGGCGGGGCCGGCGGCTGCTTGTCGGGGTTCAGCAGCGACCAGACGATGATGTAACCGGAATAAAGCACCATCACGATCAGGCTCGGCAGGAAACCGGCAAGGAAGATCTGGATGATCGAGACATTCGCCGCCACCGCATAAACGACCATGGTGATCGACGGCGGAATCAGAATGCCGAGCGTGCCCGCGCCGGCCAGCGAGCCGAGGCTGACCATTTCGTCATAACCGCGCTTCTTCAGCTCCGGCAGGGCGATCTTGGCGATCATTGCCGTGGTGGCGGCGGATGAGCCCGAGATGGAGCCGAACAGGCCGCAACCGAGCACGTTGACATGCATGAGCCGGCCCGGCAGCCAGCCGAGCCAGGGCGACAGGCCACGGAACATCTCTTCCGAAAGCTTCGTACGGAAGAGGATTTCCCCCATCCAGACGAAGAGCGGCAGGGCCGCGAGCGACCAGGACGCGCCATTGCTCCAGGAATTCGTCGCGAGCACGGCGCCGATCGGGATGCCCGGCACGAAGAGCATGGCGATAAAGCCGCATATCAGGAGCGAGATGCCGATCCAGACGCCCCCGGCCAGCAAAGCAAGCAAGGCGACGAGAACGACGCCCGCGATTTCAACAAGTTCGATCGTTCCCATGCATCAGGCCCCGCTCTGGATGGCGCGTTCGATGACTTCCTCGGCGGTTTCCGGCTCCGGCTTTTCGTAGCGCGGCGATCCGCCAAAGATGACGTGCAGGAGCTCGTCGACGAAAGCGATCGCCAGAACGATCAGGCCGCCGCAGAAGCCGAGCTGCGGAATCCAGAGCGGCACGGCGATGACGCCCTGAGAGAGGTCGTTGAACTGGTAGGAGGTCTTCGTCATGTCGAAGGCGAACCAGGCGAAATAGACGAGCGCGACCGTGCCGATGGTCAGTGCGACCACTTCAATCACCCGCCGGGCAGGTCCCTTGATGCGCTCGACAAGCAGGCCGACACGGATCATTTCGCCGGAACGGAATGTGTGGGCGAGGCCCAGGAAAGCACTGGCGGCCATGCACCAGGAGGCGAAATCGTCGCCGGCCGGAACGTCGATATCGAGCGGACGTCCGGCGGACAGCGCCATCATCAGCAGAAAGATGGCAATGAGAAACAGTCCGGCCATCCAGCCGGAGACGAGATAAAGCCCGTCGAGCGCACGACGGAGCCAATCGGGGAAGATGCTGTGACGGGTTTCAACGGTGGACATGGGTTGTCCTCCGCTGGCAAAGGCGGCAATAAGACATGGTCGGCTCCCCTCGGTTGCCGGTTGCGCGGGTAGACGCTCTTCGGCGTCCTTTTTCCCGCTGTGCGAGCATGATGCTTAACAGTCATTTTCCTGTCAACTAAATCATTGACGTTTTATCGACGAAATGTTTTCGTTATTGCAATTGATGCATTCGAAAGCAGGGGCGGGATATGGCTGACAACAAGTGGGACTTCTGGATCGATCGCGGCGGCACGTTTACCGACATCGTCGGACGGCAGCCGGATGGGACGCTGAAGGCCCATAAGGTTCTCTCCGAAAACCCCGAGGCCTATCGCGACGCTGCCGTGCAGGGTATTCGCGAGCTTCTCGGCGTGCCGGCCGGTCAGCCCATCCCCGCCGATGCGATCGGCGCCGTGAAGATGGGCACCACTGTCGCGACCAATGCGCTGCTGGAGCGCAAGGGCGAGCGGACGCTGCTGGTCACCACCCGCGGCTTCCGCGATGCGCTGGCGATCGGGTATCAGGCGCGCGCCGATATTTTTGCCAAGAAGATCATCAAGCCGGAACTGCTTTATAGCGCCGTGGTCGAGGTGGACGAGCGCGTCCGCGCCGACGGCACCGTCGAGGCGGCACCGGACGAGAAGGCGATCTGCGCCGAGCTGCAGGCGCAGTTCGATGCCGGTTTCCGGGCCATCGCGATCGTCTTCATGCATGCCTATCGTTTTCCAGCCCATGAGCAGCTGGTGGCCAAGATCGCCCGCGAAATCGGCTTCACGCAGGTTTCCGTCAGCCATGAAGTTTCGCCGCTGATCAAGCTGGTCGGCCGTGGCGATACCACCGTGGTCGATGCCTATCTTTCGCCGATCCTGCGCCGTTACGTCGAGCAGGTCGCCGGCGAACTCGGCACCGGGCTGGAAGAAGGCCAGAGCGGCGCGCAGCTGATGTTCATGCAGTCCTCCGGCGGCTTGACCGCCGCACGGCTCTTCCAGGGCAAGGACGCGATCCTGTCCGGCCCGGCGGGCGGTGTGGTCGGCGCGGTGGAGACCTCGCGGCTGGCCGGTTTCGACCGGATGATCGGTTTTGACATGGGCGGCACATCGACCGACGTCTCCCATTATGACGGCGAGCTGGAACGCTCCTTCGAGACGGAAGTGGCCGGCGTTCGCATGCGCGCGCCGATGATGTCGATCCACACGGTTGCGGCCGGCGGCGGCTCGATCCTGCATTTCGAAAACGGCCGCTTTCGCGTCGGTCCCGATTCCGCCGGCGCCAATCCCGGCCCGAAGGCCTATCGCCGCGGCGGGCCGCTGACGGTGACCGATGCAAACGTCATGCTCGGCAAGCTTTCCCCGAAACTGTTCCCGGCAATCTTCGGCCCGAACCGCGACCAGCCGCTCGATGCGGATGCGGTGCGCGCGGCCTTCGAGGACATGTCCAAGGTGATCGGCGACGGCCGTTCGCCGGAAGAAGTGGCGGACGGTTTCCTCGCCATCGCCGTCGAGAACATGGCGAATGCGGTCAAGAAGATCAGCGTTCAGCGCGGTTACGACGTCACGAACTATGTGCTGACATGTTTCGGTGGTGCCGGCGGCCAGCATGCCTGCCTGACGGCCGATGCGCTCGGCATTTCGACCGTGCTGATCCATCCCTTCTCGGGTATTCTGTCCGCCTATGGCATGGGTCTTGCGGATATTCGCGCCACCCGTCAGCGCACGGTTTCGCAGGAACTTGCAGCGGCACTTGCGTCTCTCGGCCCCATTCGTGATGAACTGACCGCCAGCGTCGTCGAGGAAATGACCTCGCAGGGCGTTGCGGACGCAGAGACAGACGTGTTGCATCGCGCCCATCTGCGTTATCAGGGCACCGACACCACCCTGCCGGTGACGGTGACCGATGCCGCCGACATGACGGTTGCCTTCGAGACCGCCCACAAGAAGCAGTTCGGTTTCATCTTCGAAAACCGTGAGATCATCTTCGAAGCCTACGAAGTCGAGGCGATCGGTGGCGGTGCAGATTCCAACGAGGCGGAGTCTGTGCTCGATACCGCAGCGCCGAACGCTGGCGAGCAGACGAAATTTTTCTCCAGCGGCGCATGGCGCGATGCGCCGGTCTATCGCCGCGCCGACATCAAGCCAGGTGCCTATGCAAACGGCCCGTGCCTGATCGTCGAACCGCACCAGACGATCGTCGTGGAAGCCGGCTGGGCATTCGAGATCACCAGGCTGAACCATGTCGTGCTGAAGCGCGTCGCCGAACTGTCGCGCGCCAAGCCGATCGGCACGCAGGCTGATCCGGTTCTGCTCGAAGTGTTCAACAACCTGTTCATGTCGATCGCCGAACAGATGGGCGTGACGCTGCAGAACACCGCCTCCTCGGTGAACATCAAGGAGCGGCTAGACTTCTCTTGCGCCGTCTTTGACGAGAACGGCGCGCTGGTGGCGAATGCGCCGCATATGCCGGTGCATCTCGGTTCCATGGACCGCTCGGTCGAGACGATCATTGCCCAGAACGAGGGCAAGATTCGTCCGGGCGACGTGTTTGCGCTGAACGCGCCGTATAATGGCGGTACGCATCTGCCGGATATTACCGTTGTGACCCCGGTCTTCGATGAGAAGGGCGAAAAGATCCTGTTCTACGTCGCCTCGCGCGGCCACCATGCCGATGTCGGCGGCACGGCTCCGGGTTCGATGACGCCGCTGGCGACGACCGTCGATGAAGAAGGCGTATTGTTCGACAACGTGGTGCTGGTCGACCGCGGTCGGTTCGACGAGGCAGGCATTACAGACCTTCTGTCGAACCATCCTTACCCGGCCCGTAACGTCGCCCAGAACGTTGCCGACCTCAGGGCCCAGATCGCCGCCAACGAAAAGGGCGTGCATGAAATGCGCAAGATGATCGCGCAGTTCGGGCTTCCCGTCGTGCAGGCCTATATGGCGCACGTGCAGGACAATGCGGAGGAAAGCGTTCGCCGCGTTCTCGAAAAACTGAACGACGCGGAATTTTCCTACGCGACCGACCAAGGCAGCACGATCAAGGTGAAGATCACCATCGACAAGGAAAAGCGCGAAGCGACCGTCGATTTCACCGGCACCAGCGAGCAGAAGAAGAACAATTTTAACGCGCCCGAGCCGGTCACCCGCGCCGCCGTGCTCTATGTCTTCCGCGTTATGGTCGAAAGCTCGATCCCGATGAATGCCGGCTGCCTGCGGCCGATCCGCATCATCGTGCCGGAAGGTTCGATGCTGAAGCCGCAATATCCGGCCGCGGTCGTCGCCGGCAACGTCGAGACCTCGCAGCACGTCACCAACACGCTGTTCGGCGCGCTGGGCGCCATCGCCGCCAGCCAGGGTTCGATGAACAACCTGACCTTCGGCAATGCGGTCTACCAGTATTACGAGACGCTGTGCTCCGGCTCGCCGGCAGGCCAGTACAATGACGGCACCGGTTTTGCCGGCACGGACGCGGTGCATGTCCACATGACCAATTCGCGCCTCACCGACCCGGAAATCCTGGAAACCCGCTATCCGGTTCTGCTGGAAGACTTCCACATCCGCGAAAACTCGGGCGGCAAGGGGCAATTTTCGGCCGGCAACGGCACGAAGCGGACGATCCGCTTCCTCGAAAAGATGGACTGCGCCATTCTCTCCTCGCACCGGACGATCAAGCCGCATGGACTTGGCGGTGGCGAAGAAGGCCAGATGGGCAAGACGACTGTTCGGCGTCTCGATGGCCGGATCGAAGAGCTGCAAGGCTGCGACCAGACCATCATCGATGCCGGCGAAGCGGTGACCGTGACGACGCCGACCGCTGGTGGCTATGGCAAAATCGCCTGATCTGCCTTAACCGGAGATCATGAAACAGGTAGCGATCATCGGCGGCGGACCGGCCGGGCTGATGGCGGCGGAAGTGCTTTCCGCCGCCGGGCATGTCGTGACCGTCTATGAGGCGATGCCGACCTTCGGACGCAAATTTCTGCTGGCCGGCAAATCCGGGCTCAATATCACCCATTCCGAAGCGTTTTCGCGATTTGCGGAGCGGTTCGGCGCGTCGTCTGTAAGGCTGCGGCCGGCGCTCGATGCGTTTACGCCGGACGACGTGCGGGCATGGGCAGCTGGGCTTGGAACCGAAACGTTTGTCGGAACGTCCGGGCGGGTCTTTCCGACCGTGATGAAGGCATCCCCTCTCCTGCGCGCCTGGCTGCGAAGGCTAGAGGCTCAAGGCGTCATTCTGAAAACACGCCATCGCTGGACTGGTTTTGATGGAGACGCTTACCGTTTCCAGACGTCGGAAGGCGAGATCACCGTGCGACCAGACGCTGCTCTGCTGGCGCTTGGCGGTGCAAGCTGGCCGCGGCTTGGCTCGGATGCAGCCTGGGTGCCTTGGCTGAAAGAGAAGAGCGTTATCATCCGCGATATCCAGCCGGCCAATTGTGGTTTCGATATTGCCTGGAGCGAGACGTTTCGGGAGCGTTTTGCCGGCGAGCCGTTGAAATCGGTTTCGGCCACGTCGGATGCAGGAACGTTTCAGGGCGAGTTCGTAATCTCGAAGCATGGGATCGAGGGAAGCCTTGTCTATGCGCATTCGGCGGCCTTGCGGGATGAGCTTACCAAAGAGGGCCAAGCCGCTCTCATCGTCGACCTGATGCCCGGCCGTACAGCCGAACGCCTTTCCCGCGATCTCTCCCGGCAGGATACCAAGGCCAGCTTTTCCAACCGGCTGCGCAAGGGCGCGGGACTGGAAGGCGCCAAAGGCGCATTGTTGCGTGAGCTTGTACCCGACGCTAACCGCATGGCTTCCGTTGAACTGGCGGGCACGATCAAGGCCCTGCCGATTCCGCTCCTGCGTCCACGACCCATTGCCGAGTCAATCTCTTCCGCAGGCGGCATTGCCTGGGATCAGGTCGACGAGAATTTTATGCTGAAGCCCCTGCCCGGCCTCTTCACGGCAGGCGAAATGCTGGATTGGGAAGCGCCGACCGGCGGTTATCTGCTGACCGCCTGCTTTGCCACGGGGCGGGCAGCGGCAAAGGGTATCGAGGCTTACCTCCAGGGCTGATATAAGCTCGGTTTCCTTATTGGATTTGCGATTTCTTTCCTGGTCGTCTGGTAGTGTTGTCCTGAGTCAAACCATCATTGTGCAGGATGGCGAGATTGATCTATGGCATGCGAATAGCCCCTCATCCGCCTGCCGGCACCTTCTCCCCGTGATAACGGGGAGAAGGACGCAAGTGGCAAGCTGTCCATCCCTCTCAAGCGTTGAGCGAGGCACGTCCCCTCTCCCCGCCTGCGGGGAGAGGGCTAGGGTGAGGGGCAACCCGCACAAGGTTTTGGATGGATGGAAGCAAAGGCACTTACGGCAGACCGATGACCAGAGCGAGACGACGCATCCTCATCCGCAGAAGGCGCACCATAACCGGCCTCGGGCTCGTTGCGGCGATCTCCTTCGTCGCGGGCATGGCGGATGCGGTGGGGCTGCTGCTCTCCGGCGATTTCGTCTCCTTCATGACCGGTAACACGACGCGGGCAGCGCTCGCCTTCGCCGGCGGCGATTATTCGCATGCGGTCGTTCTTTTCCTAGCGCTCTGGGTGTTCATCGCGGGCAATGCGCTCGGCATCGTGCTCGCCCATACTGTTTCGGCCAAGCGCACATTCGTGGTTCTGACCGGCGTGGCGATCGTGCTGGCGCTTGCCTCCATCGTACCGGGCGAAACCTATCCGCGCCTGCAATTCTACCTGATCGTGCTCTCCATGGGCATGATCAACGCAACCGTCGAACATATCGAAGGCCTGCCGATCGGGCTTACCTATGTGACCGGCGCATTGTCCCGTTTCGGCCGCGGCATCGGCCGCTGGTTGATCGGCGACCGCAACCCGACCGGATGGGTGATCCAGACGGTCCCGTGGACCGGAATGGCCTGCGGCGCGATCACGGGCGCTTTTTTGACGAAATATGCAGGCAGCGATGCTTTATGGGCCGTCTCGCTTCTGGCTCTCGTGGTTGCCTTGGCGACGGCGCTTTTGCCGCGTCCATTGCAACTGCATTTCCAGCAGCCGATCGTGCCCGCCCGTCGTCGCGCTTAAAATTTCGGAGAATGGATGTTTCTGATTACGAAGCTTTTCTGGGTTTTCGCTCAGCCGCTTTCCATGGCCTTCGTGTTTTCGGCCTTTGCCGCCGTTATGGCCTTTCTCGGATGGCGGACGCTTGGCGGACTTTCAGCGCTGCTGGCCGCGATCATCCTGTTCGTGACGCTGTTCACGACGACAGGCACGGTAGCGTTACAGGTGCTGGAAGCGCGCTTTCCGAAACCGGCTGCGGATCCGACCGATGTTTCCTGCATGATCGTGCTCGGCGGCGCCTTCGATAACGAGATCAATACCGCCCGCGGCGGCATGGAGCTCAACCAGTCAGCCGATCGGTTCGTCGAGGCGCTGCGGCTTGCCCGCAACCATCCGCAATCGCGTATCCTGATTTCCGGCGGCGACGGCTCGATCAGCGGCGGCTACGAGGGCGAAGCGCAGACGGCGGAGCGCTTCTTCTCGGCTTTCGGCATCGGCCAGGAGCGGCTGCTCAAGGAAAATACCTCGCGCACCACCTATGAAAACAGCCGGAACACGGCCGAGCTTCTGAGGACCGAAAAGCTCGAAAACTGCCTACTGATCACATCGGGCTTTCATATGCCGCGTGCGGTCGGCCTGTTTCGCAAGGCAGGCATCGCGGTGACGCCCTGGCCCGTCGATTATCGCACCAGTGGCGTGGTCGGCCTCTCGCTCGACTTCACCCAGCCGGCGCTGAATGCGCAGATCACCACGACGGCCACGCGAGAATGGATGAGCCTGACGGCCTATTACCTCACCGGCCGGATCGATTCGATCTTTCCGCGGTAAGGCGGGCGACCTTACTTCTTCGAAAGGACATTAAAATTGAGACCACGCACCCGGGCGCGCATCTCGCAAGGTGCGGGATCGGTACGGCCGCAATAACGCGGATGCATGGTCAGCTCGAAGACCATGTTACCGAAATACTGAACAAATTCATAGTTATAGAGCATGGCGGTGGCGACCATGACATAGCCGCCTTCCTTCAGCTGAACATAAAAATTATAGGGGCAGCCTTCGGCGGTGCAGCGCGGCCCCTTCACCCCATCGCAGGTCAGTTCCGACTGGTTGGAAACAACATCGAGCATGCCGTCATTGTTGATGTCGAAGCGTTTGATGAATTCCGGTCCGAAATCGACGGCTTTGCAGTCTTTGCGGAAAAAGTCTTTCTCGTAGATTTCCGGATCGGTGAAACGCTGCGGCTGCTGGGCAAAACCGAGCGTCGGCGCAAACAGCAGGATCAAGACCTGCAAAAAGACGATCAGGAGCTTTTTCACGGGCGGTCTCTCCGCAAATTCATCTGTTCAAGGCGCGTAACGACGGATGACGCACGCAACGGTCGGCGGTTATGCTAACGGTCTGTACTTACGCGACGCTTAACGCCGCGATGCCTGGGGACCCTACATGTCGTTGCTGACGATACTCGATTATGCCGGCATCGCGCTGTTTGCCGCGACGGGCGCGCTTGCCGCCTCGCGCAAGGAGCTCGACCTCGTCGGCTTCCTGTTCTTCGCGGCGGTGACGGGACTTGGCGGCGGCACGCTGCGCGACATCATTCTCGGCCGCACGCCTGTCTTCTGGGTGCTGGAGCCAAACTATATCCTGATCTGTATCGCCGCCGGCGCCTTCGTGTTCTTCACCGCCGACCGGGTGGAATGGCGCTACCGGCTGCTGATCTGGCTCGATGCGGTGGGGCTGGCCGCCTATAGCGTGCTTGGCGCCGCCAAGGGGTTGGCGGCCACTGGCTCGCCGACGATCGCCATCGTCACCGGTGCGCTGACGGCAGCCTTTGGTGGCATCCTGCGCGATCTGCTCGCCAACGAACCCTCGGTGCTGCTGAGGCCGGAAATCTATATTACCGCGGCGCTGGCCGGTGCTGCGGGTTTCACCACGGCGCATATGCTGGGTCTGCCGATCGTCGTCAGTTCAGGGCTCGGCGTGACAATCGCCTTTGCGCTGCGCGGTGGCGCGATCCACTACGGCTGGACGCTGCCGCGATACAGGCCACGGCCGGGCCGGCCC
Source organism: Neorhizobium populisoli (assembly GCF_019430945.1). Lineage (GTDB taxonomy): Bacteria > Pseudomonadota > Alphaproteobacteria > Rhizobiales > Rhizobiaceae > Neorhizobium > Neorhizobium populisoli. The sequence goes on from NZ_JAHYCB010000006.1 coordinate 479,231, forward strand.
CAGGACGAGGCAATGAACCGTGGGAAAGGACAGGATTAAGCCGGATCAGGTGCGCTTTTCGCGCAGCCGAATGATCACGTCGACATGGGCAATTTCCATGCCTTCCGGCGCTTCCGGCAGATTGCCGATTTCCAGATTGCTCACCGGAATGTCGAGAACCTCGTTGCGACCCTCGACGAAGAAGTGGTGATGGTCGGAGATATTCGTATCGAAATAGGTTCTGGCGCTTTCGACGGCGAGAACGCGGATCATGCCGGCTTCGGTGAACTGGTGAAGCGTGTTGTAGACGGTTGCGAGCGAAACCGGCACGCCAGCATCCGTCGCTTCTTCGTGCAATTCCTCGACTGTCAGGTGGCGGTCACCCTTGGCGAACAACAGGTCGGCAAGCGCAACGCGCTGCCGCGTCGGACGCAGGCCGCAATGGCGCAGTCTCGTCTCGATGTCCACAATGGCGTCTGCCATACTACCCGTCAGCTCCCACCGTTCGCACGGTAACAATCTATCTTGAGTTTCGGATATAACTTTTACGGCCAACACTTTCAATAGTTTCTGGAGGATACCTTCGATCAGTTCGGCAAATTCGCGTTATTTCGGCCTTTTACCTCTGGTTTGCGCCCATAGCTTCCTATATGCGGACCTGAACGAAGAGATGTTCCAGCGCCCGGAAGCCATCCCCAGGGCCAAGGCCTGCGACCATCGTAAAGCTTCAATTCCGTCCGAACTTGCAATAAAGCTTCGGAAACAAAGGGTTTGAACGGGGGAAACGGAACTTATGGCAACCAGACAGTCCAGCTTTTCGTATGAAGAACTCATCGCCTGCGCTCACGGCGAACTGTTCGGCCCCGGCAATGCGCAGCTTCCCCTGCCGCCTATGCTGATGGTGCACCGAATCATGGATATTTCCGAGACGGGCGGCGCTTTCGACAAGGGTTACCTTCGCGCCGAATACGACGTGAAGCCCGACGACTGGTATTTCCCCTGCCATTTCGAAGGCAACCCGATCATGCCGGGCTGCCTTGGCCTCGACGGCATGTGGCAGCTGACCGGCTTCTTCCTGGGCTGGCTCGGCGAGCCTGGCCGCGGCATGGCGCTTTCCACCGGCGAAGTGAAGTTCAAGGGCATGATCCGCCCGGACACCAAGCTTCTGGAATACGGCATCGACTTCAAGCGCGTCATGCGCGGCAGGCTGGTGCTCGGCACCGCCGACGGCTGGCTGAAAGCGGATGGCGAAACCATTTATCAGGCAACCGACCTGCGGGTCGGTCTGTCGAAAGAAAAGGCCGCCTGATCCGGCGCTCTTGTCCAATCTCAATTATAAGAAGGTCCGAGAAATGAGACGGGTAGTTGTAACAGGTCTCGGCATCGTATCCTCAATCGGAAGCGATGCCGCCGAAGTCACCGAATCCCTGCGTCAGGCGAAGTCCGGCATTTCCTTTTCGCCCGATTTTGCCGAGCATGGTTTCAAGTGCCAGGTCTGGGGCAGCCCGAAACTCGGCCAGGCTGAGCTTGCGGAACTTGTCGACCGCCGCGCCATGCGTTTCCTGTCTCAGGGCGGTGCCTGGAACCACGTCGCCATGAAGCAGGCGATTGCCGATTCCGGCCTTGAAGAAAAAGACTATAGCGAGAACGAGCGCACCGGCATCATCATGGGTTCGGGTGGTCCGTCCACCCGCACGCTGATCGAAGCCGCCGAAATCACCATGAAGAATAACAGCCCGAAGCGCATCGGCCCGTTTGCCGTGCCGAAGGCGATGTCTTCCACGGCTTCCGCGACGCTCGCCACCTGGTTCAAGATTCATGGCGTCAACTACTCGATCTCGTCGGCCTGCTCGACTTCGGCGCATTGCATCGGCAATGCGGCCGAGATGATCCAGTGGGGCAAGCAGGACGTGATGTTTGCCGGCGGCCACGAAGACCTCGACTGGACCATGTCGAACCTTTTCGACGCCATGGGCGCCATGTCCACCAAGTACAACAATAATCCGGATCGCGCTTCGCGTGCCTATGACGTCGACCGTGACGGTTTCGTCATCGCCGGTGGTGCGGGCGTGCTGGTTCTCGAGGAACTGGAGCATGCCAAGGCCCGCGGCGCCAAGATTTATGCCGAGATCACCGGCTATGGCGCGACGTCCGACGGTTACGACATGGTTGCTCCGTCCGGCGAAGGCGCGATCCGTTGCATGCGCCAGGCGCTTGCGACCGTGAAGGGCGAAGTCGATTACATCAACACCCACGGCACTTCGACGCCGGTGGGCGATTCGAAGGAAATCGGCGCGATCCGCACCGTCTTCGGCGACAAGATTCCGCATATCCAGTCGACCAAGTCGCTGACCGGCCATTCGCTCGGCGGTGCCGGCGTGCAGGAATCGATCTACGGCCTGCTGATGATGCAGGAACGCTTCATCGGCGAAAGTGCGCATATCGACAATCTCGATCCGGAATTCGAAGGTGTACCGATCGTCCGCAAGCGGATCGACGACGCCAAGATCGATACGGTCCTTTCCAACTCCTTCGGGTTCGGCGGTACTAACGCCACGCTCGTCTTCCAGCGCTATAACGGATAATTCCATGACGGGATTCATGCAGGGAAAACGCGGCCTGATCATGGGGGTCGCCAACAACCACTCGATCGCCTGGGGCATTTCCAAGGCTGTCGCAGCACAGGGCGCTGAACTCGCCTTCACCTATCAGGGCGATGCGCTCGGCAAGCGGGTGAAGCCGCTGGCAGCCGAGGTCAATTCCGACTTCATCGTGCCTTGCGACGTCGAAGACATCGCATCGGTGGATGCCACGTTTGCGGCTATCAAGGAGCGCTGGGGCAAGCTCGATTTCGTCGTGCATGCCATCGGTTTCTCCGACAAGAACGAGCTGAAGGGTCTCTACGCCGATACGTCGCGCGAAAATTTCAGCCGCACGATGGTGATCTCCTGTTTCTCCTTCACCGAGATCGCCAAGCGGGCTGCAGAGCTGATGACGGATGGCGGCTCGATGCTGACGCTGACCTATGGCGGCTCGACGCGGGTGATCCCGAACTATAACGTCATGGGCGTCGCCAAGGCGGCTCTGGAAGGCTCCGTGCGTTACCTCGCAGCCGATTACGGTCCGAAGGATATCCGCGTCAACGCGATCTCTGCAGGCCCGGTCCGCACGCTGGCAGGCGCCGGCATTTCCGACGCACGCGCGATGTATTCCTGGAACCAGAAGAACGCACCGCTGCGCCGCACCGCGACGATCGAAGATATCGGCGGCTCGGCGCTTTACCTGCTTTCGGACCTCTCCCGCGGCGTGACCGGCGAAATCCATTATGTGGATGCCGGCTACAACATCACCTCTCTGCCGACGCTCGAGCGTCTGCGGAACGCGGATTCGGAATAAGGTCCGCTTCGGATTTCATTTCAACTGCTTCAAATCCTCGGCCGCCTGGATATTCCCGGCGGCCGATGCTTCTTTCAGGAGTTGCTTTGCCCGCACCGGGTTCTCGGCCCGGATCAACTGGGCAAGCTTCCACTTGGCCCAGTGATCGTTCGTCTGGGGCAGGCTCTTTTCCAGATACGCTTTGGCGAGTTTCACATCCTTCGGAAGGCCTTCGCCATCGGCGAGCATGAAGGCCAGCATGTGATAGGCCCAGATATTGTCCTTCGCGGCAGATTTCCGGTACCAGTCAGCGGCCGTGACCGCGTCGCGAGCAACCACGATCCCCTTCTGGTAGAAATAGCCGATCCTGAGTTCCGCATATTTATCGCCCTGAGCGGCGGCGCGGCGATACCAGTCCAGCGCCTGCACAGCGTCTTTCGGCACGCCGATGCCCTCTTCATAAGCTTCTCCGAGCTTATAGGCAGCGGTGGAATTGCCCTTCTCGGCGGCCATCCGGAAGTAACGGGTGGAGATCCGCAGATCGTCTTTTCCCTTGACCTTATAGTGCCGGTAGGTCTCGGCGATGTTGTACCATTCCCAGGTGATCTGCGGCGGATCGGCGTGAGCAGAAAAAGCGCTACCGAGAATGATACTCATCATCATAGGCAAGCGTCGCATCTGCCTCTCCATTGCGGCAACCGGATGCAACCCTAACCTGAGCGTCGAGAATAACAATCGTAGATTTCAGGGTTTTTGCAGGCGACACTGCGGCTCGCCCAGACTCTGCAGCGCTTATTTACGCGCCCACAGGACCTTGAAACGTGCATTGCGGCAAGTCTCGCCATGCTCGCGAAAACCTTCGGCCAGAACCGGCTCATAGGGCAGGCCACGATTGGCGACGAGCATCAGGCGGCCGCCGTTCTTGATGGCGGAAGCGGCGGTGCGGATCATGGCCTTGCCGAGTTCCGGATCGGCGGCCTGCGCCTCGTGGAAGGGCGGGTTCATGATCACCAGGTCGTACTTTTCCTTCGGCGGCTCGGCGCTGAGGTCCTGCCAGTAGAAGCGGGCGCTCAGGTCCGGGCAATTGAAGGCGAGGTTCTTCTTGGCGAATTCCAGTGCATGATAATCGGCTTCGAAGAGATCGATGCGGTTGGTGCGCGACGACTTTTCCGCCAGCATGACCGAAAGGTAACCCCAGCCGGCGCCAAAATCGGCGGCGTTGCCGTCGAAATCCGTTGGCAGGCGACCGGCGAGCAGTTCGGAACCTCCATCGACCCGGTCGTGCGAGAACATGCCGGGCGCGGCCTGGAAACGACCCTCGAAGGCAACGGGGGATTTCTTCAGCGTGGCAATCGCCTCATCGGCATCTTTCGGACGAGGAAGCCAGATGGCGATGCCATGATATTTCGGGGCGTAGTCGATCTGCAGGTTGAGCTTCAGAAGCATGGTCCGCAGCGGCTGGATACCGTCTTCCTTGCCACCCGCAATCACGATCAGGCCGCCGGGACGAACGCGTTGCAGCGCCTCGCCGATGCGGTTCTCGTTCTCGCCACGGTGCTTGCCGCAGAGAACCAGCGCCGCGTCGTAACCCTCGCCCTCGGCCTCCGGAAAGGCGCCGTCGCGCAGCGCGCGGAATAGCGGCCGGAAGGGCTGCACGGCCGTGATCTCGGCCTCAAAGCCATCCGGCAGCACATTGCCGCCTTCGGCACCGAGGAAAAGCACGCGCTCGCCTGCGGCCGGCATGGGCACGGCTTCGGTGGCGAAGGGGTGGAACAGGGTTTTCAGCGCGTCGCGGCTCATGGCAGGTCTCGATCTATCGGCTCGGATATAGAAAAGGCGCGGAAGAAAAGCTTCCGCGCCTCGTTTTTTCCAAAGGAGGAAGCAAGCTTATTCCGCGGCGGCGTCGCCGTCAGCCTTCTTGATTTCCTGGCCGGTGGCCTGGTCGACAACCTTCATCGACAGGCGAACCTTGCCGCGCTCATCGAAGCCCATCAGCTTGACCCAAACCTTGTCGCCTTCCTTGACGATGTCGGAGGTCTTGGCGACGCGCTCGGAAGCGAGCTGGGAGATGTGCACGAGACCGTCACGGGCGCCGAAGAAGTTGACGAAGGCGCCGAAGTCGGCGGTCTTCACAACGGTACCTTCGTAGATGGCGCCGACTTCCGGTTCTGCAACGATCGAGTGGATCCACTTGCGGGCCGCTTCGATTTCCTTGCCGGAAGAGGAGGCGATCTTGACGGTGCCGTCGTCCTCGATGTTGATCTTGGCGCCGGTCTTCTCGACGATTTCGCGGATGACCTTGCCGCCCGAACCGATAACTTCGCGGATCTTGTCGACCGGGATGTTCATCACTTCAATGCGCGGAGCGAATTCGCCGAGCTGCGAACGGCCTTCGGAGATGGCGTTCGACATTTCGCCGAGGATATGCTTGCGACCGCCCTGAGCCTGCTCCAGAGCGACCTTCATGATCTCTTCGGTGATACCGGCGATCTTGATGTCCATCTGCAGCGAGGTGATGCCGTCGGCAGTACCTGCAACCTTGAAATCCATGTCGCCGAGATGGTCTTCGTCACCGAGGATGTCGGAGAGAACGGCGAAGCGCTCACCTTCGAGGATGAGACCCATGGCGATACCGGCAACCGGCTTGGCCAGCGGAACGCCTGCATCCATCAGAGCGAGCGAGGTGCCGCAGACGGTTGCCATCGAGGACGAGCCGTTGGACTCGGTGATCTCGGATACGACGCGCAGTGTGTAGGGGAACTGTTCAGCCGACGGCAGCATCGGACGGATAGCGCGCCATGCGAGCTTGCCGTGACCGATTTCGCGGCGGCCCGGGGAGCCCATGCGACCGGTTTCGCCAACCGAGTAGGGAGGGAAGTTGTAATGGAGCAGGAAACGCTCCTTGTACATGCCGGTCAGGCTGTCCACGTACTGTTCGTCTTCGCCGGTGCCGAGCGTGGCAACGACGATCGCCTGCGTTTCACCGCGGGTGAACAGCGCCGAACCATGGGTGCGCGGCAGGATGCCGACTTCGGAAACGATCGCACGAACGGTCGACAGATCGCGGCCGTCGATACGGCTCTTGGTGTCGAGGATGTTCCAGCGAACGATCTTGGCCTGCAGGTGCTTGAAGGTCGCGCCGATGACTTCGGCGGTGTACCTCGGCTCTGCGCCTTCCGGGAAGAAATGCGCCTTGACCTTCGCCTTGACGGCGTCGACGGCAGCGTAGCGTTCAGCCTTCTGGGTATTCTTGTAGGCGGTGCGCAGCTCGGCTTCGAAATGCTTCAGCATTTCGGCTTCGAGTTCGGAATGATCTTCCGGCTGGAAATCGCGCGGTTCCTTGGCAGCCACTTCGGCGAGCTTGATGATCGCGTCGAGAACCGGCTGGAAGCCACGGTGGCCGAACATGACGGCGCCGAGCATGACTTCTTCGTTGAGTTCCTTGGCTTCCGATTCAACCATCAAGACGGCGTCCTGGGTGCCGGCAACGACCAGATCGAGAACCGACTCGTCCATCTCGTCGAGATGCGGGTTCAGAACGTATTCGCCGTTGATGTAGCCGACGCGTGCGCCGCCGACCGGACCCATGAAGGGAACGCCGGAGAGCGTCAGAGCAGCGGAAGCGGCAACCATCGACAGGACGTCGGGATCGTTCTCAAGGTCGTGCTGGACGACGGTGACGACGACCTGCGTGTCGTTCTTGTAGCCTTCCGGGAAGAGCGGGCGGATCGGACGGTCGATCAGACGGGAAACCAGTGTTTCCTTTTCCGACGGACGACCTTCGCGCTTGAAATAGCCACCCGGGATCTTGCCGGCGGCATAGGTCTTTTCCTGGTAGTTGACGGTGAGCGGGAAGAAGTCCTGGCCCGGCTTCGGCGACTTGGCCGAAACGACGGTGGCCAGAACGACGGTTTCGCCGTAGGTGGCGAGAACGGCGCCGTCAGCCTGGCGGGCGATCTTGCCCGTTTCCAGCTTCAGCGGGCGGCCGGCCCATTCGATTTCGACGGAATGAGTATTGAACATATGTTGTCCTTCAACGCGGGAAGCGGCGTCTCGCCCCAGCTATTTCGCAAGGGGCGGCAACACACTTCATCGCAATCATTGCGACACATCACGGGCAAGACAACGAGAAGCTTTTCAAACTGACCGAAGCCGCCTTGCGGCTCCGGCCAAAAGCATCCTGCAATCCTGCCCCATGACAGGTCTGGTTTTGGTGGCGAAACCGGCCCATCCGGATCCGCCGCAGTCTGACACCGGCGAAGGTGCCTAAATAGCGGACCGGCGGACCCTTCCGAAGAAGAGTCCGCCGGAAACTTGTTAGCGGCGCACGCCCAGGCTGGTGATCAGCTTGGTGTAACGGGCTTCGTCCTTCTTCTTGAGGTAATCAAGAAGCGAACGACGGCTCGAAACCATGGTCAGAAGGCCACGACGCGAGTGGTTGTCCTTCTTGTGGCCCTTGAAGTGTTCGGTCAGGTTGTTGATGCGTTCCGTGAGGATTGCGACCTGAACTTCCGGGGAACCGGTATCGCCTTCGGCGGTTGCGTATTCCTTGATGAGGGCGGCCTTGCGCTCTGCAGTGATCGACATCGGACGATCCTTTCTAGTGAAGAGGAATTAGGGACGCCAAAAGCCGGGATGTCGTCCAGCTTTGGCCGTGAAAAGCAATGGTACCCCATACGGAGCCCAAGTGCTGGCGGGGCGTATAACGGAAATTTCCGGAAAAGGGAAGTGCCGCCCGGATTCCCATCCAGGCAGGCTCAAATCCACTCGCAGCTCAGGCAAATACCCGCTTGGGCCGGAATTCGCCCTGGCCGATCTCGCCGATGGCGATCAGCTTGCCGCGCACCGTCGCATAGGCTTCCGCTTCCGCCAGCGGCGCGTCGCGGCCGCGGACGATGACGGGATTGCCCATCTTGATACGATGGGCCTGGTCTTCGGTGACCGGCAGGTGCGGCAAGTTGGAGAGGGCTTCGGCCGTATCCATCAGGAAAGCATCGAGAGCGGCAAGCCGCTCGTTGCGGTCCTCTATCTCTTCCAGCGCCACGAGTTCGGCGAGCGGCACCATGCGGTCTTCGGCGAACGGTGCCACAAAAGTGCGGCGCAGTTCCGAGATATGACCATAACAACCGAGTTCGCGACCGAAATCGCGGGCAAGCGCGCGCACATAGGTGCCCTTGCCGCATTCCACTTCGAAATGCGCCTTGTCGGCCGTGGTGCCGAGCAGTGTCAGCCGGAAAATCTGCACTTCACGGGAGGGGATTTCGACCACTTCGCCATCGCGGGCGAGATCGTAGGCGCGTTCGCCGGCGATCTTGATCGCCGAAAACTGCGGCGGAATCTGCATGATCGTGCCGGTATAGCTCGGCAGCAGAGCGCGGATCTGCTCTTCGGTCGGGCGATCGTCGGAGGATGCCGTGACTTCGCCTTCGAGGTCGTCGGTCGAGCGTTCCTCACCCCAGGTGACGGCGAATTCGTAAATCTTGCGGCCGTCCATGACATAGGGAACCGTCTTGGTGGCGTCACCCAGCGCGATCGGCAGCATGCCGGAGGCAAGCGGATCGAGCGTGCCGGCATGGCCGGCCTTCTGGGCGTTGAACAGCCACTTGATCTTGGAGACGGCCTCGGTCGAGCCGAAATCCACCGGCTTGTCGAGGATCAGCCAGCCGGAAACCGGGCGGCCCTTGGGTTTGCGTGGTTTGGACATGCTTCTCTATTTATTCTTTATCTTTGTTGCCGGCTTCGATGTCCCGCTGAACTTCAGGCGAACGCAGCAGTTCATCGATCTTCTTGTAATTGTCGAAGCTCGTATCGTCGCGGAAACGCACTTCCGGCATATATTTCATCTGCTTCAGCTGGCCGCCGAGACGGCCGCGAATGAATTTCGCATTGCGGTTAAGCGCTTCGATGACCGCCGTATGGTCAGGCAGACCGAGCGGCGTCACGTAAGCTGTGGCGATCTTGAGGTCCGACGACATGCGGACTTCGGAAACGGAAATCACCGTCTTTTCAATGAGGTCGTCGCGCACTTCGCCGCGCTGCAGAACCTGAGTAATGGCGGCGCGAACCTGTTCGCCAACGCGAAGCATGCGCTGAGAGGGCGCCGAGGAGGTAGCCTTGGTCATCGTGTTTCTTTCATAGAACGCCGCCGGGGTTCGGCCCGAGCGAGCGCGTCATCAATCAAAGGCGGTCCAAATGGCTTAGCCCGGCCCAAAGGTCAAGGCGCGACCGTAGATTATGTTGAATCGGCTCAATCGAGCTTTTCCAGATAAGGCAGGTCGTGCGGGTGCACTTCGCGCGTCACCCGCGTGATGCGGTCGATCGCCCTGTCGCGCGAAATTTCGAGATGCGCCCTGAGCGACGCCGCAGCATCCCCCACCCTGCCCGCCTTCAGCCTGTCGATGATTTCCATATGTTCCGGCAGAAAGGGTTCGGAACCAAACAGCCGCGGCATCCACTGATAGAGAAAGCGGTGGGTGACCAGCAGCGCCTGCGGCAGGCTGATCGCCTGCATCAGCGTGCGGTTGTCACAATGGCCGAGCAGGGTGACATGCAGTTCCTCTTCCAGCCGGTCGAGGTCCGGGCCGGCAAGCTCGGCGGCATTGTCCATGGCGGATTGCAGATGCTCGCGCATGGTCGCGAGGTCTTCCGCTGAAATCCGTGCGGCCGCCTTTTCCAATGCGACCGGCTCCAGCAGCCAGCGCAGTTCGTAAAGCTCGCCGACATGGTCCGGCGTCATGGCGGGCGCTATCCAGCGGGCGCGATCGTCCTTGCGGACGATGCCGCGCTGCTGCAGCCGGCCGACGACATCACGCGCCACGGTGCGGCTGACATCGTAGAAACGGGCAAGTTCCGTCTCGTTGACCCGCCAACCGGCGAAGGAACAGCGCGCGGCGATTTCGCTTTCCACCTCGCCATAGATCTTTTCCCAGCTCGACAGCTGTGTGAGACGGACATCATCGGTCGCTTCGGGAGGCGCAACAGGCGTGGACGCGTTGTCCGGCCGAGACCGGCTCACCTCGTAACCCCGCCCGCTCGACTTTTCGAGAAAACCCTCGCGCTCCAGTTCGGCCAGCGCCTGCCTAGCCGGGGCACGGCTGATGCCGAACTGTTCGGCAACGGAACTTTCGTTGAGGCGCGTACCGGGGCCAAGCACACCCTGCGCCACCTGCCCCGCAATGATTTCATAGACCTGCTGGTAGAGGCGAGGCGCCGCGCCACCCGCGACTTTCGGCTTCTGCTCCTCTGCATCGGCCATCCGTGCGTCCGCCATCTTGCCTCCCAATTCCCTCGGTTATCGAGCCACCGAACCGGTCGCTTTTTTATCGGAAACTATCAGGTCGCAAGTGCTGCTTCAATTCGCGCTGCTGCCGTCAATCAGGCCTCGCTGTTTCGTGATGACGAATCCGGCTTGTCAAAAGTCAAAAGATGTCTAGTGTACACATAATACGTTTTGATAAAGTGCGAGACGAAACGATTTGGGAGGATCGTGAATGGCTGGCCGTCTGGCGGAGAAACGTGCTTTGGTGACAGGTGCCGGCCAGGGGATTGGCCGGGCGATTGCCATCGCATTTGCCGAAGAAGGCGCGGCGGTCGTCGCGACCAGCCGCACGCCTGCCAAGATGACCGACCTCGCCGGTCTGTCGCCCCTAATCGAAATCGTCGGCCTCGATGTGACCGATGCGGCAGGCGTGAAACGGACATTATCCGAAGCCGGCTCCATCGATATTCTCGTGAATTGCGCCGGCTGGGTGCATAACGGCTCGATCCTCGATTGCGAGGAAGAGGACTGGCTGAAGAGCATCGACCAGAATGCCACCTCCGCCTTCCGCACCATGAAAGCAGCGCTGCCGGGTATGATCGAGCGCGGAAGAGGTGCGGTCGTCAATGTCGCTTCCGTCGCCTCCAGCATTACCGGCGTGCCGAACCGTGCCGCTTATGGCGCCAGCAAGGCGGCGCTGATCGGGCTGACCAAGGCGGTGGCGCGTGACGTGATTGCCACCGGCGTTCGGGTCAATGCGCTTTGCCCCGGCACCACGCTTTCGCCCGGACTGCAGGGCCGTATCGATCAATCCGCCGATCCGGACGAGATGCGGCGCACATTCATTTCCCGCCAGCCGATGGGCCGGCTGGGGACGGTGGAGGAGATGGCGGCGGCGGCCGTTTTCCTCTCCAGTGACGAGGCAGCATTCATGACCGGCCAGGTACTCGTGGTCGATGGAGGACAGACACTTTGAGCCCGATTACAGCCACCGAAGAGGTTGTTCATGCCGCAATCGGCGATGTCGAGCGGTTTTGCCGCGCCGTGTTTCTGGCAGCAGGCACCGACGAGGCGACCGCGGATGCTGCGACGCGGACGATGATGCACGGCTCGCGGCTCGGCGTCGACAGCCACGGCGTGCGCCTGCTCGACCACTATATCGCCGTGATGACCGGCGGCCGGGTGAACAAACGGCCGAACGTGACCGTGACGCATTCGGTATTGGCGGTCGCCTCGCTCGATGCGGATCATGGCCACGGCGCACTCGCCGCCTATCGCGCCATGGACAAGGCGATCGAGCTTGCCGAGACATGCGGTATCGGCGCGGTGTCGATCCGCAATAGCTCGCATTTCGGCCCGGCCGGCACCTATGCGCTGGATGCGGCGCAAAAGGGCTATATCGGCGCCGCCTTCTGCAATTCGGACAGTTTCGTGCGCCTGCATGACGGCGCGATGCGATTTCACGGCACCAATCCGATCTCGTTTGCGGTGCCTGTCGCGGGTCAGAAACCCTGGCTGCTCGATATGGCGACCAGCGCCATTCCCTATAACCGGGTAAAACTTTATCGCAGCCTTGGTCGCGAGCTTCCCGAGGGCGTGGCCTCGGATGTCGAGGGCCGCGACGAGCGCGATCCTTCGCTGGTGGAAATGCTCGCCCCGGTCGGCGGCGAATTCGGGTTCAAAGGCGCTGGACTGGCGGGCCTGGTGGAAATCCTGAGTGCAGTTTTGTCCGGCATGCGGCTGAGTTTCGATCTTCTGCCGATGAACGGACCGGATTTTTCCACGCCCCGCGCCCTTGGCGCCTTCGTGCTGGCGATGAAGCCGGGCGCCTTCGTGGCGGAAGACGTGTTTACCGCCGGCATGCAGCGCTATGTCGAAGTGCTGCGCTCTTCGCCGCCGCGGGACGGCATGCGGGTGATGGCGCCGGGCGACCGCGAATGGGTGGTGGCGGACGAGCGCGAAAGGCGAGGCGTCCCATTGGATCCGGCAACGCGCGAAGCATTCGTGAAACTCGCCGAACGCTTCGGGCTGGAGGCTCCCGCGATCCTGCCCTGACACATCGCCCATGAAATCCGCCGGTGGAGGAGCCGGCAGGATGAACGATGTCCAACGAGACATAAGAGGAGGAGAGCATGCGCATTTCTGCAAAGAGACTGCTGCCGCTGCTGGCGGCTGCCGGTTTGGCAGCCTTGACGGCCGCGCCCGCGAATGCCCAGCAAAAATTCACCCTGCGGTTCAACCACGTTCTGGCGCCGAGCGAACCGTTCCATGCCGGCTTTCAATCCTGGGCCAGGAAGGTCGATGAACGCACCAAGGGCGGACTGAAGCTCGAAGTGTTCCACAGCGCCCAGCTTGGCGTTGAGGAAGACATTATCGAGCAAATCCGCCAGGGCGCCAATGTCGGCCAGAACACCGATTCCGCCCGCCTCGGCAACTACGTGCCGAGCATCGCTGTCATGAACGGCCCTTATTTCGTCGACACACTGGACGATGTCTGGAAGCTTTCGGACAGCCCTTCGCTGAAGAAATGGCAGGACGAGCTTGCCTCGAAACATGGTTTGAAGGTCGTCTGCTTCGACTGGGTTCAGGGTTTTCGCCACTTCTTCACCAACAAGCCGATCAAGACGCCGCAGGATCTCGCAAGCCTGCGCATCCGCACGCCACCGGCACCGATCTGGCAGGAATCCATCCGAGCGCTGGGTGCCGCGCCGACCGCCATGGCTTTCGGCGAAATGTATCCGGCGCTGCAGCAGAAAGCGATCGACGGCGTCGAACTCGTCTATGCCAACATTCCGGGCGGGCGCTTTTATGAAGTGCTGAAATACGCCAACGAGACCAAACACATCATGCTGATCAACTTCCAGGTCGTCAGCGCCGAGTGGTTCGGCAAGCTGCCGCCGGAATTCCAGACGGCGCTGGTCGAGGAGTGCAAGGCGGCCGGCCGCGAGACCTCGCAGAAGATTTCGGCCTCGGCCGACACGATCAAGGCCGATCTGCAAAAGCGCGGCATGCAGGTGGTGAGCGATATCGACCTTGCCGCATTCAAAAAGGCCGGTGACGCCGCCTATTCGAAGCTCGGCATTCTGGAAGCCAAAAACGCCGTACAGGCGGAACTCGGCAAGAAGTAACGGCGAAGACCCCGAGGATTGGAAACGGCCGGCGAAAGGAAGACATGATGATGCGCTTCTACGACTTCATCGGAAAGATCGAAGCAGTCGTCGCGGGTACGTTTCTGATCCTCATGACGCTGCTGATCTTTGCGGGTGGCCTCGCCCGCTTCTTCGGCCATCCGCAGAACTGGACCATCGACGTGGCGACCTGCCTCTTCGCATGGTCCTGCTTTCTGGCCGCCGATATCGCCTGGCGGAAGAACAGCATGATGGCGCTCGACGTCTTTACGTTGCGCATGCCGGAAAGGCTGCAGAAGGGGCTACGCATGGTCAACTACGCGCTGATCACCGCCTTCCTGCTGTTCATCATGTATTACGGCTTCTACCTCACCTGGATCAGCCGCATTCGCTCCTTCCAAGGGATCCCCTGGATCAGCTATTCCTTGGTGACGGTGAGCCTGCCGGTCGGCGCGACGCTGCTGCTTACCACGACCATTCTGCATATGCGGGCTGATTTGCGCGGCGAGCATGTCGCCAACAATGCAGTCGACGTGGTGTGAGGCCCGGCCATGCTGCTCGTCGCGATCGCTTTTACCATTCTTCTCGTCATCGGCATGCCGGTCGCTTTTGCGGTCGGGATATCCGGTGTGATCTTCTTCCTGCAGAACCCGGAGCTGCCGCGCACCATGACGGTGCAGCTGACGGTGACGGAAACGCAGAATTTCGCGCTGCTCGCCGTGCCGCTGTTCATCCTCGCCGGCAATTTTTTGAACTCGTCCGGCATTGCCCACAATCTCCTGAAACTCGCCTCGGTGCTGACCGGGCGGCTGCAAGGCGGGCTGGCACAGGTGTCCATCGCACTTTCGACGCTGATGAGCGGCGTCACCGGCTCTTCGATCGCCGATGCGGCGATGAATACTCGCCTGCTCGGCTTCGAGATGCTGAAGCGCGGTTTTTCCAAGGGATATGTGGCCGGCGTGCTTTCCTATGGTTCGCTGATGGCGCCGATCATCCCGCCCGGTATCGGCTTCATTCTTTATGGCACGGTGGGGCAGGTTTCGATCGGCCGGCTGTTTGCGGCCGGCATCATTCCGGGTGTGATGCTCTGGGCCGCGCTTGCCGTCACCATCTCGATCACGGCCCGCAAGCGCGGCTACAAACCGGAACTCGACCGCGCGCCGACGCCATCAGAAGTCGTCAAGGCATCGATCGCCGGCATCTGGGCAATCCTGTTTCCGATCATCCTGATCTTCGGCCTGCGGTTCGGCGTTTTCACGCCGTCGGAAATCGGCGCCTTTGCCGTCGTCTACGCTTTTCTGGTCGGGGTCTTCGCTTATCGCATGCTGACCTGGACAAGCTTCAAACAGGCGATCGAGGCGAGCCTGATCGATGTCGGTGCGGTGATGTTCCTTCTCGCACTATCGGCCGTGTTCGGTTACGGCATCATTTTCGAACGCATTCCGGAAGTGATTTCCACATGGATGCTCGGCATCACCGACGACCCGAATATCGTCATGGTGATGATCGTGCTGTTCATTCTGGTGGCAGGCACATTCATGGAAGGCTCAGTGCTGATCGTCATGCTGACGCCGATCTTCATGCCGCTGATCCAGCAATACGGCATCGATCCCGTGCATTTCGGGCTGGTCTTCATCATTGCGGCGACGATCGGAAACTACACGCCGCCCGTCGGTGGCGCGATGTTCGTCGTCTGCCAGATCCTGAGATGCCCGATCGAAGACTACACGCGGGAATCCATGCCGTTCCTGGCCGCGGTCTCGCTGGTCACGCTGCTTCTGATCTTCATGCCCGGCATCGTGCTTTACATGCCGAACCTGCTGTTCAATCCGTAAACCCGATCAGAACAGCGCGTCGTCGATATCATCGTCAGACATAACGGTGGCGACGACGGCGGTCTCGACCGGGGGAGCGGTACCCATGACTTCGGCATGCAGCTCGCGTTCGGCGACCATCGTATAGAGCCGGGCGATACGGCCGCCGATATCGGCCAGCGCGTCCTCGATGCCGGGAACTTCGTAAACGTCTTCGACGACATCCATTTCTTCGGCGCAGGCACGCAGCACTTCGCCAAGCTCAGCATTGAAGTTGAGGCGGGCCAGCGAGATATCCATCTCGCGCACGGCAGTCTTGCTCTGCTCGCCGAGGCCGGCCATCTGTTCGTCCATGCGATCGCCGACGGCGCGGATATTGCCGACCGCCTTTTCGAGGCGCTGGTCGAGGGATTCCTCGGCCTCTTCGGCCTGCACGCCGACCAGCTTGTTGGCAGCGCCTTCGAGCGTCTGGAGTTCGGCGAGGATCTTCTCCGCCGTTTCGTCCAGCTTGCCGGCGAAGTTGCGCAGCTCGGCGGTGACGACGTTGATTGCCCTGCCTTCCTCACCGATCTTGCCGCAGCGCAGGTTGGTGTTGAGCGCCATATAATGAATGTCGGTGCGGACTGCGCGGACGATGCCGATGCCGTTCAGGAGTTCGCTGACCGTATCGGCCGTCGAGCGGCTGAGCACGCCCGCTTCGCGAGCAACGCCTTCGATCTCCTGCACGGCGCCGCGGGCCGCAGCCACGCCGTTTTCAAGCTGACGGATCGCGCCGTCGTTTTCGTTGTCATCGCCATCGGCCATGGCGGCACGCAGGGCTTCGATCTCCGACAGATCAGAGCGGAAACTTGCGACCGTAGTGACGATCTTGGCGGTGTCGCGGTCGAAATCGAAGATCGACTGGTTGAGCTGCAGCGAGACCAGCTTGCGGATGATCAGCGACAGACTGTCGCGCTGTTCGTCGCTGAGTGCATGACCGGCCGGCGAACCGAGATAGTTGTCGAGGATCGTAAGGCTCGACTGGCAATGTTCGATACGCTGGCGAGTGATATCGCCCACCTGCATGGCAGAGAGTGTCGAAGCAAGTTTGTTCTGGATGCCGCCGGCGACTGCACGGACCCGCGCTGCACGCTCGACGAGCAGCTTGCGATGCTTGCCGATTTCGGCCGCGCCGGTCGACAGGCCTGCGACAATCTGCGGCACCGTGTCATTATAACTGGCAAGGATCGCCTTGCCCTTTTTCATGACCGGACCCAGGCCTCTGCCCAGCGTCGAAAGCTTGCCGGCGAAATCATTGACCTGGCGGCTGCCTTCCTGGATACGAGCGAGGATTTCTTCCGCGAAACCGGCAAAATCGGCAATGCCGGCGCCGGTAATCTTGGCGGTTACGGCGAAAGTGCGCAGATACCGGAGCGTTTCCTGCATCTCTTCGATCTGCGGATCAAGCTTGCGTTCGGCCAGCGCGATATCCTGAAAGCCGACCTGGCGCTTCTGTTCGATACCGGTGAGTTCGGAAAGGCGTTCGACCGTGCTTTTCAGCTCCGCCATCGTGGCGTTCGCCGTGCTTTCGTCCAGTGAGCCGGTCAGCTGGTCGAGGGAGGTGATGAGCTTGTTCAGCACATCCAGGATCGAAAGCAGCGCAGCACCACCATCCAGGAAACGCTCCTCGATGCGCGAACGCGCACTTTCCATGCGATCGACGAATGCCGGGAAGTCCGAGGGACCCGTCATTACCTCTAGGATGGATGCCGCTACAGCCACTTTGCCTCACCTTTCGGACCCCCAAGGGCCCCCCTGCCGATTAAACCGGCGATAAACTCGCCTGTATTGTTTTGGGACGCCGCCGATCCGGCAAAGAGCCGATGCGGTTTTGTCCTGCGCGAGGAGCAATGTGAGCGGAGAGGGGTTAATTCCGGCAAAATGCGCCGTTGGATTTGCGACTTGTAGTTAATTTTCCAGTGTCCAAAGAATGCAAAATGCAACCTATTACTATTGTGCGATGAGAAATCGCCACGCCCAATTAACTTCTCATTAACGATGCAAGTCCAAATTCTGACAGCTATTTCAGCTTTTCCAGATTTATGTTGGAGTAAAAATGACTGCTTCCAATGTTAATGAGGATTACTTTTGTCTTTCGCAGAACCTCACGGTTCGCGCGATTACCGTCGTGCAGCAGGAATTGCTTGAATTTTTGAGCAAGAACAACTCGGCGACAATCGGATTTGCGGACGACACTCAAGTAGACCTCAGCTTTATCCAGCTCATGGAGGCAGCGCGTATCTATGCCGGCACCGCCGGGAAAAGCATCGCGCTCGCACGGCCTGCAGACGGCCCCGTGCTCAATGTCCTCAAGCGAGGCGGTTTCCTGGAAGGGATGACCGCCGAAGACACGAAATTCTGGCTCCACGAAGGGGGAATTCAATGAGCGCCAGCATCCTTACGGTCGACGATTCCGCCAGCATCCGGCTGACGACGCGCGTCGCGCTCAGCAATGCCGGTTACACCATCACCGAAGCGGTCGATGGAATGGACGGCATCGAGAAACTCAATGCCGGTCAGTTCGACCTCATCGTCACCGACTTGAACATGCCGAAGATGGACGGCCTGACGATGATCCGCGAACTGCGCAAGATGCCGGCCCATATGGGCGTGCCGGTCATCTTCCTGACGACGGAATCCGACAACGACCTGAAGCAGCAGGCCAAGGCCGCCGGCGCGACCGGATGGCTGACCAAGCCTTTCGACCCGGAAAGCCTGGTCAAGATCGTTCGAAAGGTGCTTGGCAAATGAGCTTTCCCGATCCTATCGCGGTTTTCAGAACAGAAGCTGCCGAGCTTCTGGAACAGATCGAGGCCGGGCTTCTCGATCTCAACGTAAACCTTGGCGACAAGGATCAGGTGGACGCGGTTTTCCGCGGCCTCCACACGCTGAAGGGGTCGGGCGCGATGTTCGGCTTCGAGGCGCTTGCGGCCTTCACCCACCATTGCGAAACCGCTTTCGACCGGGTGCGCAAGGGTGAGGTACCCGCGACCCAGGAACTGGTCACCGCCGTGCTCGAGGCCAAGGATCACATGCGCGCGCTGGTCGAGACACCGACCGGCGATCACAATGCCATGAGCGAAATGCTCCTCGCCAATCTGAGATCGGCCGTCGATGCGGCGAAGAACCCTGGCTCGGCACCGGCCCTCAAGGTCGCTCCGGGCCAGACGCTTTTCAAGATCCGCTTCAGCCTGCCGCAGAACGCCATGGCGAACGGCACCAACCCGCTGCCGCTGCTCGATGAATTGGCGGAACTCGGCGAATGCAAGATCATTGCCGACCGTTCGGCAATCCCTTCGCTCGATCTTTTCGCGCCGACCGACCTTTATATCTCCTGGGAAGTCGAACTTCTGACGACCCAGCCGCGCTCGGCGATCGACGACGTCTTCATCTTCGTCATGGACGAGATGCAGCTCGACGTTTCCGCCGTCGAAGCTCCACCGGCTGAAAAGCCAGCGCCGGCCGCAATTCCCGTACCGGCTGCGGCTGCAACACCGGTTGCCGCGGTCCCTGCCCTGACTCCCGCAACATCGGGACCTGCCGACAGCAAGCCGAACAAGGCTGCCGAAAACGTCCGCGTGCCCGCCGAAAAACTCGACGAACTGATGGACCGCGTCGGCGAGCTCGTAATCGCCCAGTCCCGCCTCAGCCAGCTGGCCGGCGGCAGCGGCGACCTGCAGCTTCGCGCCGTCTCGGAAGACGTGGAACGCCTGTCCGGCGAACTGCGCGACACGATGATGGTGCTGCGCATGGTCCCGGTCGCGCATCTCTTCAGCCGCTTCCGCCGTCTCGTCCACGATCTGGCGCATGAAACCGGCAAGACGATCGAACTGGTCACCGAAGGCGAAAGCACGGAAGTCGACAAGAGCGTCATCGAGCGCCTCGCCGATCCGCTGGTGCATCTCGTCCGCAACTCCTGCGACCACGGCCTTGAGACCCCGGAAGACCGCCTTGCATCGGGCAAGCCGGAAGCCGGTCATATCTTCCTTACCGCCCGCCAGCAGGCTGGCGAGGTGATCATCACCATCAAGGACGATGGCCGTGGCATCAACAAGGAACGGGTTCGCGCCAAGGCGGAATCTTCCGGCCTGATCCAGCCGAATGCCAGCCTGTCCGATCAGGAACTCTACCAGCTGATCTTCCAGCCGGGTTTCTCGACCGCCCAGACCGTCACCAATCTTTCTGGCCGCGGCGTCGGCATGGATGTGGTGAAGCGGACGATCGACGCGCTGCGCGGCACCATCAATGTTGCGAGCTATCCGGGCGAAGGTTCGGAAATCTCGCTCGCCATCCCGCTGACGCTCGCCATCATCGACGGCCTGCTCGTCAGGGTCGGCTCGGGCCGCTACGTCATCCCGCTTTCGGCGGTCGAGGAATGCCTCGAACTGTCGATCGAAGAAGACATGCGTTCGCGCGGCCGCAGCTTCATTTCGCTGCGTGACAGCCTGGTTCCGTTCCTCAGACTGCGCGACCTCTTCCGGACCGGCACCAAGCCGGATCCGTTCCAGAAGGTCGTCGTCATCTCGACCGGCTCGGAACGCGTCGGTCTCGTCGTCGACCAGATCATCGGCGACCACCAGACGGTCATCAAGGGCATGTCCAAACTGCATCACGACGTCGCGACCTTCTCCGGCGCGACCATTCTGGGTGACGGCGACGTGGCCCTCATTCTCGACGTCGGACACCTCGTGTCTGAAGGACAGCAACAGGAGGCGCATCTGCGCGCGGCCGGATGAACGAGATGATGAGAAAGATTTCCGAGAATATTTGGGAAGGCCGCGAAGAGCTGGAAGTTCTGACCTTCGACATCGCCGGCGAAGTATTCGCCATCGAAGCCGTCATGGTGCAGGAAATCCTCGACCTTCTGCCGGAGACGGTGGTGCCTGGTGCGAAAGCCTTCGTCGGCGCCGTCATCAATTTCCGCGGCAAGGTCATTCCTCTGGCGGATATCCGCCTCGCCTTCGGCATGGAAGCCACCAAGCCGACGATCGACAGCCGGATCATCGTCATCGAGATCGAGCTTGACGGCGAGCCGGTGCTTGCCGGCATCCGCACCGACAAGGTGAACGAAGTGACGACCCTGCTCCGGGCAGCGGGCGAACCGCCGCCGAGCGTCGGCATGCGCTGGCGTCCGGATTTCATCGACTGCCTGGTCAAACGGGGGACCGAATTCATCATCATCCCCAATCTGCAGGTCATCTTCTCCGCCCAACACGACCACCGCCACGCCGCCACTGCGGCCTGACCCGGTCCATCCGACCCCCGATGGAGACTTAACGATGCGCGCCTCTATAAAGCTAAAACTGGCCTCGGCATTCGGTTTCATCATCGTCATGCTTCTGGCGACTGCAACCTACGGCATCTACAGCCTGGGCGGCCTGAACGATACGCTGGAAAATGTACTGCAGGGCCCGGCTCTGCGGCTGAAACTCGCCCAGAACCTCAATAACGAACAGCTGCAGCAGATCCGCCAGCAGAAAAACCTGCTGATGGCAGTCAACGCCGCAGAAATGCAGGGCTATATCTCCAAGAGCGACGAAGCCCGCCGCGCCTTCGACGACACGTTCAAGGCCGTCGAAGCCCGTGCCACCGAACAGGGCAAGGCGCTCTGGGCCAAGCTTGCCGGCTTCACCGGCGAATTCCGCAAGCAGGACGACCGCATCCGCACCCTGATGCTCGGCGGCGACACCGCAACCGCGCTGAAGATTTCTACCGGCGATGCCCGCACCGTCACCAACGAGATCGACACGCTGCTGAGCGACGTCGTGAAACTGGAGGAAGGCCGTCTTGAAGCCGCCGATGTGCAGGCGGATACCGACTATGCCCAGACCCGCCTCGTGATGATCTCGGTTGCCGGAGCAGCCTTCCTGATCGCCGTATTGGCAGCCCTCTGGATCGCGCTTTCGATCAACAGGGGCCTGCGCAATGCCGTCAACGCCGTGCAGAACGTGGCCGAAGGCGATCTGACGCGCTTTGCGACGATCACCAGCAAGGACGAGATCGGCGAACTGCTTGGTTACGTCAACACGATGATCGAGCGCCTGCGCGGTGTCGTCGGCGATGCGCTGGCCGCTTCCGACAACGTCTCCTCGGGCAGCCAGGAACTTTCGGCCAGCTCGGAACAGCTGTCTCAGGGTGCGACCGAACAGGCATCCGCCGCCGAAGAGGCCTCCGCCTCGATGGAAGAGATGGCCGCCAACATCAAGCAGAATGCCGACAACGCCGCCCAGACCGAAAAGATTGCCCGCCAGTCTTCGCGTGACGCGGAAAATTCCGGCCAGGCCGTCAATCGCGCCGTCGGCGCGATGCGGACGATCGCCGAGAAGATCTCGATCGTCCAGGAAATCGCCCGCCAGACCGACCTTCTCGCTCTCAACGCAGCCGTCGAGGCAGCGCGTGCCGGCGAACATGGCAAGGGCTTTGCGGTTGTCGCTTCGGAAGTCCGCAAGCTAGCCGAACGTTCCCAGGCCGCTGCTGCCGAAATCAGCGCTCTCTCAGGCGATACCGTGCAGGTTGCGACCGAGGCCGGCGACATGCTGAACAAGCTCGTCCCGGACATCCAGAAGACCGCCGAACTGGTCTCCGAAATCTCGGCGGCATGCCGCGAACAGGACATCGGTGCAAGCCAGATCAACGAAGCGATCCAGCAGCTCGACAAGGTGACTCAGCAGAATGCCGGCGCCTCGGAAGAAATGTCGGCCACTTCGGAAGAACTCGCCTCCCAGGCTGAAGAGCTGCAGGCCTCGATCGCCTTCTTCAAGGTCGATCAGGCGGGCGGCGCCAAGCAGGCGAAGCGGACCTCGGCCGCGCCGTCGCACAAGCCGGTCTCCAAGCCCGTGCAGTTCCACCGTCCGGCACCGGCACAGCATACGGCTCGCGCAGACCATTCTGTCCACAGCCAGCAGGCACGTGCCAAGGGCTTTGCCCTCGACATGTCGATGGGCGGCCCAGACGCCGACGACGACCATTTCCGCGAAAGCGCTTGACGCCAAGCATTCAAGATATCGGGCTTCACAGGAGCCCGATATCGCGCCGCCGTGTGTATGCGACGACGTTTTGCCGGTTCGCCGGCCGGTCAGAGGGTGAATGCTCCCGCCTCTCTGTCCTCGTAACCTCCCTCTCGGGAGGCCGGAACTAACCATCGCATCGCCATCGGGGGAAACGATCCATGCGGCTGACGATCAAACTTAAACTCGCCATTACATTTCTGGCGCTCATCATTGCGTCGGGCGTGATGGCAACCATCGCCATCATCAACCTCTCATCGTTGAACTCCGCCATCAGCCAGATGGTGGCCGAGCCGATCAACGACCTCCGGAACGTGGGCGCGCTGGCCGATACCTTCAACGGCTCCGTCCGCTCGGAAAAGAACTCGATCCTCAACACCAACAACGCGGAAATCCCGAGCTACGTCAAGGCGATGCTCAGCCCGCAGGACGAAGTCAACAGGCTGGTCGGCAAGCTGGCCGCCTCGACCGATCCGCAGGTTCGTGAAAAGGCGGCGGAGTTCAAGAGGATCTACGACGACTATATCCCGATCCAGAAGCAGATCGCCGAACTGGCAATCGCCAATACCAACGAATCCAATACCAAGGCTGCCGGCATCACGATGGGCCAGAGCCGCGAAACCATGGACAAGGCCCTCAAGGCCCTCGACGACATGAGCGGGATCATTGCCGGCAACGTCAATGAAACCGATCAAGCGACCACCGCGCAATACGAACAGTCGAAGGCGCTGCTCCTGACCATCACCGCCGTGATCGTCCTGTTTTCGCTGGCCGTCGCCACCTGGATTTCACTCAATATCAGCCGCGGTCTTTCGCGCGCCGTCCATCTGGCCAATGCGGTCGCCATCGGCGACCTGAACCAGGACATCGACCACAAGAGCAATGACGAGATCAAGGATCTGGTCAACTCGATGCAGCTGATGACTGGCAATCTGCGCAATACAGCTACGATCGCCGACCAGATCGCCAACGGCAATCTGACCGTCTCGCCGAAGCCGCTCTCCGAAAAGGATACGCTCGGCATGGCGCTGGAAAGCATGGTTGAGCGCCTGCGTGGCGTCGTCGCCGATGCGCTTTCCGCCTCCAGTAACGTCTCCTCGGGTAGCCAGGAACTGTCGGCAAGCTCCGAGCAGCTCAGTCAGGGTGCCACCGAACAGGCTTCGTCTGCCGAGGAAGCCTCCGCCTCGATGGAGCAGATGGCCGCCAACATCAAGCAGAACGCCGATAACGCCGCCCAGACCGAAAAGATCGCCCGTCAGTCCTCCAAGGATGCGGAAGCGTCTGGCGAAGCGGTCGGTCGTGCCGTCGGCGCGATGCGGACGATTGCCGAGAAGATTTCGATCGTCCAGGAAATCGCTCGCCAGACCGACCTTCTCGCCCTGAACGCCGCCGTCGAAGCGGCACGTGCCGGCGAACACGGCAAGGGCTTTGCGGTCGTCGCATCGGAAGTCCGCAAGCTTGCCGAGCGCAGCCAGGCGGCTGCCGCAGAAATCAGCGCGCTTTCGGGTGAAACGGTGCAGGTTGCGACGGAAGCCGGCGACATGCTGAACAAGCTCGTACCGGCAATCCACAAGACGGCCGAACTGGTATCGGAAATCTCCGCCGCCTGCCGCGAGCAGGATATCGGAGCCTCGCAGATCAACGAGGCGATCCAGCAGCTCGACAAGGTCACGCAGCTCAATGCCGGCGCGTCGGAAGAAATGTCCTCGACGTCGGAAGAACTCGCCGCCCAGGCTGAGGAGTTGCAGGCATCGATCGCCTTCTTCAAGGTCGATAGCAGCGGTGCAAAGCGCCAGCTGTCGCAGCCGGCCGCAAAGGCGCATGCTGCTGCAAAGCCTGCCCCCAAGCCCGCGATGAAGGCGTCAGCTGCTCGTCCCAATAACCATTCCATCGCGGCCCAGCAGGCCCGAGCCAAAGGTTTTGCCCTCGACCTGTCGATGGGCGGACCGGACCAGGACGACGACGACTTTCGCGAAAGCGCCTGATCTTTTCAAGAGACCGGACAGGGCCTTGCAATAGGCCCTGGCCAAGCCAGCGTGAAGCGTTGGTGCGACCACCGAAGATGCTGCCGCAAGGGCCTCCTGATCGACACGCTTTCTCCGATCGCATCCGAGATTGAACACTCTGATTTTCCCGGTTTTCGAGGATTTTTAAATGCGGTTTACTATCAAACTGAAACTGGCACTGACCTACGGGCTGATCATTGCCCTCCTGATCGGCATGGCCGGCTTCGGGATTTACAGCCTGTCCAATCTCAACGATGCGATCGGTAAGCTGATTGCGGGGCCGGCGGCACGTCTGGAGACGGCGCAGGATCTCGGCAATATACAGCTTCGCCTGACGCGCGCTCAGCTGAACATGGTGAATGCAGCCAGCGGAAAGGACTTCCAGACCTACGCCGAGGCAAGCGACCGCAATCAGCAGAACTTCAAGACCACCCTCGAGCGGCTCAAGGGACTGGCTTCGACCGAAGAAGGCCGGCAGGCCTGGAGGGATGTCGATGCTAAATTCCAGCAAATTTCAACGCTCGATACCCGAATCCGCGATCTCATCAAAGCCGGTAAATCCAGTGATGCCATCGTCATCATCACCGGCGAAGGCCGCCAGATGATCGACGAAATCGAAAGCGCCATCGACAAGCGCGTCCAGGCAGCCAAGGGCCAGATGGCCGCCACGGATCAGGCGAACGACGAGCAATATGGCAATACGCGAAATCTCGTGCTGATCATTGCCGCCGTCGCTACCATCCTGGCACTCTCTGCCGCTCTCTGGATCGCACTCGGCATCAATCGCGGTCTGAAGCAGGTCTCGTCGATTGCCAACGCCGTTGCCGTCGGTGACCTTGAGCAAAAAGTGTCGATCAAGAGCAATGACGAGATCAGGGATCTGATCGAGACCGTCAATGTCATGACAGGCAATCTGCGCAACACTGCATCGGTTGCCGATCGCATCGCTCAGGGCGATCTGTCGGTAGATGCCAAGCCGCTGTCCGACAAGGATATGCTCGGCATCGCCATGCAGAGCATGGTTGCCAACCTGCGCACGACAGCTGGTGTGGCCGACCGGATCGCCAACGGTGATCTGATGATCTCGCCGAAGCCGCTTTCCGATAAAGATGTTCTGGGCCTTTCGCTGCAGAGCATGGTGGAACGCCTGCGCGGCGTTGTTGCCGATGCGCTTGCAGCATCGAGCAACGTCTCCTCCGGCAGCCAGGAACTCTCTTCCAGTTCGGAACAGCTTTCCCAGGGTGCGACCGAACAGGCATCGTCCGCCGAAGAGGCTTCCGCCTCGATGGAGCAGATGGCGGCCAACATCAAACAGAACGCCGATAACGCCGCCCAGACCGAGAAGATCGCCCGCCAGTCTTCCAAGGATGCGGAAGCTTCCGGTCAGGCGGTCAACCGCGCTGTCGGCGCCATGCGCACGATCGCCGAGAAGATCTCGATCGTCCAGGAAATAGCCCGCCAGACCGACCTTCTCGCCCTGAACGCAGCCGTCGAGGCGGCTCGTGCCGGCGAACACGGCAAGGGCTTTGCAGTCGTCGCCTCGGAAGTCCGCAAGCTTGCCGAACGTTCCCAGGCCGCTGCTGCCGAAATCAGCGCTCTCTCGGGCGATACCGTGCAGGTCGCGACCGAAGCCGGCGAAATGCTCAACAAGCTGGTGCCGGATATCCAGCGCACCGCCGAACTGGTCTCGGAAATCTCCGCCGCCTGCCGCGAGCAGGATATCGGAGCTTCGCAGATCAACGAAGCGATCCAGCAGCTCGACAAGGTAACCCAGCAGAATGCCGGCGCCTCCGAGCAGATGTCGGCGACGTCCGAAGAGCTTGCCGCGCAGGCGGAAGAGCTGCAGGCCTCGATCGCCTTCTTCAAGGTGGACAAGGCCGGCAACCGTCAGCGTGTCGCGCAGGCTCCGGCCGCCCGCACTGCTCCGGCCAAGCCTGCGGCCCACCAGGGTCAGCGCGCTTATGCGGCCCGCCAGCCGGAACACACCGTCTCGGCGCAGCAGGCCCGCGCCAAGGGTTTCGCGCTCGACATGTCGATGGGCGGACCGGATCAAGACGATGAAGACTTCCGGGAAAGCGCCTGAGCGCTGCCCGCCAATTCGCAGGGCCGGGCTTGAAGCACGGTCCTGCAAAGCCTGACGGATGAGCCGGACAGGCAACGAGACTACGAAACCTGCGGTGAACCTCCCATTACCCCGCGGACAGATCAGGAAAAGACGCATGCGCTTTACCATAAAGCTGAAATTGAGCCTGGCCTTCGGCCTCATCATCGCATTGCTGACCGCCACGGCCGGTTATGGCGTCTATAGTCTTTCCGAGCTGAACGACGCGGCGTCCGAAGCCGTGCACGGCCCCGCACTTCGTCTGGAGCGCGCCCAGGACCTCGCCAGCCTGCAGCTGCGGATCGCCCAGTCGCAGGTCGCCATGGCGACCGCAACCAATCCCGGCACCGTCGCCAAGACGGTTCTGGCAAGCGATCAGTATCGCGCGGAATTCCTCGACAAGCTGACCTGGCTGCGCGGCGCGGTGACCACCGATGCCAGCCGCAAGGGTCTGGACGACATTCGCGGCATGGCCGATCGCTTCTTCGGTGTCGATGACCGGATCCGCGATTTCGCCAATGCCGGCAAGGGCGAGGACGCGCTGAAGCTCGCGCTCACCGAAGGCCGGACGATGACCGACGAGATCGCCAAGGCGCTCGACGCCCGCGTGACCTCCAGCAAGAACCTGATGGTTCAGGCTGCCGACGGCATCGAGGCCGGTTATCTCCAGACCCGCACGCTGATCTTCGCGATCGCGGGTGCGGCCCTCGTCATCGCCATCCTGGCAGCACTCTGGATCGCGCTCGGCATCAACAGCAGCCTGCGCAAGATCAAGGCCGCCGCTGCGTCCGTCGCGGTCGGCGATCTCGACCAGGAAGTCGTCATCAAGACCAATGACGAGATCAAGGACGTGGTCGATACGATCAACGTCATGACCGCCAATCTGCGCGAAACCGCCGGTATCGCCAACCAGATCGCCAATGGCGACCTGTCCGTCGATCCGAAGCCGCTCTCCGACAAGGATACGCTCGGCCTTGCGATGCAGAGCATGGTCGCCAATCTGCGCGGTACAGCCGCTGTGGCGGACCGCATCGCAGCCGGCGACCTTTCGATCGACGCCAAGCCGCTTTCCGAGCAGGACATGCTGGGTCTCGCCATGCAGAGCATGGTTGCCAATCTGCGCACCACCGCAGGCGTTGCAGACCAGCTTGCCAACGGCGACCTGACCATCATGCCGAAGCCACTCTCCGAAAAGGACATGCTCGGCCTTTCGCTCGAAAGCATGGTGGAGCGCCTGCGCGGTGTCGTCGCCGATGCGATGGCCGCTTCCAACAACGTCTCCTCGGGCAGCCAGGACCTGTCGTCCAGCTCCGAACAGCTCAGCCAGGGTGCGACCGAACAGGCATCCGCCGCCGAAGAAGCTTCGGCTTCGATGGAGCAGATGGCCGCCAACATCAAGCAGAACGCCGATAACGCCGCCCAGACCGAAAAGATCGCCCGTCAGTCTTCCAAGGATGCAGAAGCCTCCGGCCAGGCCGTCATCCGCACGGTCCAGGCAATGAAGACGATCGCCGAGAAGATTTCGATCGTGCAGGAAATCGCCAGACAGACCGATCTGCTTGCCCTCAACGCCGCTGTCGAGGCAGCCCGCGCCGGCGAACACGGCAAAGGCTTTGCAGTCGTCGCCTCGGAAGTCCGCAAGCTGGCCGAACGTTCGCAGGCCGCGGCTGCCGAGATCAGCACGCTGTCCGGCAGCACCGTTCAGGTTGCGACCGAAGCCGGCGAAATGCTCGGCAAGCTCGTCCCGAACATTCAAAAGACGGCGGAACTGGTATCGGAAATCTCCGCTGCCTGCCGCGAGCAGGATATCGGCGCCGCCCAGATCAACGAGGCGATCCAGCAGCTCGACAAGGTGACCCAGCTGAATGCCGGCGCATCCGAGGAAATGTCCTCGACATCCGAGGAGCTCGCTTCCCAGGCGGAAGAACTGCAGGCCTCGATCGCCTTCTTCCGGGTGGATACGCATGCAGCCAAGCTGAAGGCGGCAGAGCCCGTTGCAAAGCCGGCGCCTGCTGCAAAGGCCGCGGCACCCCAGCCGAAGGCAAAGACGCCGGTTTCCCGCCCGGTAAAACAGTCGGTCATGGCCCAACAGGCCCGCGCCAAGGGTTTTGCCCTCGACATGTCGATGGGCGGACCAGATGCAGATGATGAAGATTTCAAGGAGAGCGCGTGATGGCAGGCACATCTTCCGAAGCACAATTCGTAACCTTCAGCCTCGGTGAAGAGATTTTTGCGGTTCCCGTCGAAGTGGTCCGCGAAATCCTCGACCACGAGGACCCGTTCAAGATCCCGCATGGCCCCGAATATCTTCTCGGCCTGCGCGACGTGCGCGGTCAGGGCGTGCCGGTCATCGACCTGCGTCTTCGACTGGGCATGAGCCGCACCGAAAAGACGCCGCATACGCGCATTCTCGTGCTCGATGTGCCGGTGGCCGACAAGGTGCTGGTGCTCGGCCTCGTCGCCGACCGAGTCTTCGAGGTCGTGCCTTTCCGCAAGGAACAGATCGAGACGGCGCCGGATATCGGCGTGCGCTGGCGCTCGGATTATATCGCAGGCGTCGTCCGTCGGGAGACCGGCTTTGTCGTCATCGTCGATCTGGCGCGGCTGTTCTCGGATTCCGGCTCGGCGCTGGCGCATGTCGGACCGCAGTCTCAGGTTGCATAAATCATAAACCAAATACGCGTAATCTAACGAGTATTGTGTAAAGGGGTACGCGCGTGAGCATGGCAGCAAGAACCCAGCCGCTCGACGACCGGCTGAGCAAACGCAACTTCGATATGCTGTCGAAGTACATCTACGATTACAGCGGCATCAAGATGCCGCACTCGAAGATGACGATGCTGGAAGGCCGTCTTCGCCGGCGCCTTCGCGTCACCGGCATGGCGACCTTCGACAGCTATTGCGACTACCTTTTCAAACAGGGCGGGCTGGACAGCGAGTCGATCTTCCTGATCGACGCCGTCACCACCAACAAGACCGACTTTTTCCGCGAGCCGAAACATTTCGACTATCTGACCCGCACCGCCCTGCCCGAGATTATCCGCAATTACAACGACCGGCGGATCCGCACCTGGAGCTCGGCATGCTCCACGGGTGCTGAGCCCTATACGATGGCGATGGTTCTGTCCGAATTCCTGGCTTCCAGCGCACCGGAGCGGGATTACTTCGTGCTGGCGACCGACCTTTCGACCGACGTGCTGCAAAAGGCGCAGCGCGGTATCTACCAGAGCGAGCTGCTACAGCCGGTGCCCGCCGAGATGATGCGCAAATACGTGATGCGCCCGGCCGACAATCGCCGCCAGGAAATGCGTATCGTGCCGAAGCTACGCTCCAAGGTGGGCTTTGCCCGCATGAACCTGATGGACGGCAACTACCCGATCGGCGACCAGATGCACCTGATCTTCTGCCGCAATGTGCTGATCTATTTCGACAAGCCGACGCAGCAGCATGTGCTGAGCAGGCTTTGCGAAAGCCTTTTGCCGGGCGGCTATCTGTTCATCGGACATTCGGAAACCGTTACCGGCTTCGATCTTCCCATCAAGCAGGTAGCGAATACAGTCTTCAAGCGGGTATGAACCATGACGGGCAAAATCCGAGTTCTGATCATCGATGATTCCGCCAGCGTCCGCCAGACGCTCACCGCCGTGCTTTCCGCCGATCCTGAAATAGAGGTAATCGGCGCCGCGACCGATCCGTTCATGGCGGCGAGGAAGCTGCGGGAGGAAATTCCCGACGTCATCACGCTCGATGTGGAAATGCCGCAGATGGACGGCATCACCTTTCTGCGCAAGCTGATGGCCCAGCATCCGATCCCGGTGGTGATGTGCTCGTCGCTGACGGAAAGCGGCTCGGAGACATTGATGCAGGCGCTCGAAGCCGGTGCCGTCGACATCATCCTGAAGCCGAAGATCGGTGCGGCCGACCATCTGGCCGAATCTGCCGACCGTATCCGTACCGTGGTGAAAGGCGCCGCCCGCGCACGGGTAAGCAAGCTGCGCGCCTCGCGAATTTCCGAAGGCGCGACCACTGCCAAGCTGACGGCCGACGCCGTGCTGCCGCCGCCGAGAGCCGGCGCCATGGCGAAGACGACGGAAATGGTAGTTTGTGTCGGCGCGTCCACCGGCGGCACCGAAGCCTTGCGCGAGATGCTGGAAGCCCTGCCGGCCAATTCGCCGGGAATGGTCATTGTCCAGCACATGCCGGAAAAATTTACGGCCGCCTTTGCCAAGCGCCTCAACGGGCTCTGCGAAGTCGAGGTCAAGGAAGCCGTGGACGGCGATCCCGTGCTGCGCGGCCACGTGCTGATCGCACCCGGCGACAAACACATGCTGCTCGAGCGCCGCGGCGCACGCTACGAAGTGTCGATCCGCTCCGGCCCGCTGGTCAGCCGGCACCGCCCGTCGGTCGACGTTCTGTTCCGCTCCGCCGCCCGCTCCGCCGGCGGCAATGCGATGGGCGTGATCATGACCGGCATGGGTGACGACGGCGCCCGTGGCATGAACGAGATGCACCAGGCCGGCGCCTATACGGTGGCGCAGGACGAAGCGACATCGGTCGTGTTCGGAATGCCGAAGGAGGCGATCGCCCATGGCGGGGTCGACAAGATCGTACCGCTCGATCACATCGCCCGGGAAATTCTGGCCGCCGACCGCCGCCGGTAAAACCGAGACCGGACAAGAACTTGGGTGCCTTTTTTCACGCCTCGTTAACCATGATTGGCAAGAATAGGGCACGCATCATGAGGGTGCGGTGAGAGAGCGATTATCGCTTGCAGCCGGACAGGAACCTCGACGATGCCCACCATTACCTTTGCCAACACCAAGGGCGGAGCAGGCAAGACCACTGCCGTGCTTCTTCTCGCCACCGAATTGGTCGAGCAGGGCTACCGCGTCACGATCCTGGATGCCGATCCGCAATACTGGATCACCCGCTGGCACATGCTCTCGCCGCAGAACCCGCTTCTCAACGTCATTTCCTATGTGACGGCGACCTCGATCGACCGCCACATCGCCGAGAACCGCCACAAGACGGACTATTTCGTGCTCGACCTGCCGGGTGCCCAGAGCCCGCTGCTGGCCAAGGCGATCGGCCTTTCCGACCATGTTCTGATCCCGATTCAAGGCTGTGCCATGGATGCCCAGGGCGGCGCCAACGTGCTGGAACTGCTGCGTTACCTCGAAGAGAAGGCGAACCTGCGCGTGCCGCATTCGGTCGTGCTGACCCGCGTCAATTCGATGGTCACCACCCGCGCCCTGCTGGCCGTCAAGATGCTGCTCGCCGAGCGCAATGTCGATGTGCTCAATACGCCGATCATCGAGCGCGCCGCCTTCCGCGACATCTTCGATCTCGGCGGCACGCTCTATACGATGGATGAGACTCGCGTCAGCAATCTCGACAAGGCCAAACAGAACGCCCGCCTCTTCGCACTGGAAATGCTGACGCGCGTGCCGCTTTATACCCGCAAGCCGCTGGCTGACCGTTTCGTCCGGGCAGCGTGATCAACCCTTCAGCTTGATCTGCAGCTTCACATCGGACGGGTTGCCGGCGGCGGCCCGTTCGAAAGCGGCGATCGAATCTTTGAAATCGAAGACGCCGGTGATGAGCGGCTTCAAATCGACCTTTCCGGATGCGATCAGTTCCAGCGCTCGGTCGAAGATATTGGCGTAGCGGAATACAGTCTCGATCCGCACTTCCTTGGAAATCGCGCTCGCCACATCGAACGGCACCGGTTCGACAGGCAGGCCGACGAGGACGAAAGCGCCGCCCGGCCGAACCAGATCGAACATGCCCTGGAAAGCGCGCGGGCTGCCGCTTGCCTCGAACACGACATCGGCGCCCCAGCCGCCGGTCGCTTCCGCGATCACTTCTGCAAACGTCCGTTCCTTGATGTTGACCGGAATGATGCCGGGATACTGGCCGGCGATCTTCAGTTTCTCGGCACTGAGATCAGACACGAAAACGCGGGCGCAGCCGCCGGCGAGTGCCGCCAGCGCCACCATGATACCGATCGGGCCGGCGCCGATCACCGCACCGACATCGCCCGGCTGGATGCGGGCGCGGGTGGCGGCCTGCATGCCGATCGCGAACGGCTCGACCATAGCCCCTTCGGCAAACGAGACATTGTCCGGCAGCTTGTAGGTGAAGGCGGCCGGATGGACGACTTCAGGGGTCAGCACGCCATGGATCGGCGGGGTCGCCCAGAAACGTACGTCCGGATCGACATTGTAGAGGCCGAGCTTAGAGGCGCGTGACGAGAGGTTCGGCACGCCGGGCTCCATGCAGACGCGGTCGCCGACCTTGAGGTTCTTCACCTCCGAGCCGATTTCGACGACGATGCCAGCCGCCTCGTGACCGAGCACCATCGGCTCGCGCAGCACATAGGGGCCGATGGCGCCGTGGGTGTAATAATGCACATCGCTGCCGCAGACGCCGACCGTATCGATGGCGATCTTGACGTCACCCGGGCCGGGCGTGGTGGACAGGTCGATCTCGCGAAGCGCGAGTAGGCCTTTCTTTTCGAGAACGAGGGCCTGCGGCATGGGATGTTTCCTTTGATGATTTCTTGGCTGTTTGAGCAATTGTTCGCCGAGATTTGCAGCGGGATCAAGGCCTGATGTGAAAGCGTGCGGCGACGTTCAGCCGCGGCCGACGAAGGGCATCTGGTTGGCCATGACGGTCATGAACAGCACGTTGGCCTCCAGCGGCAAGCCATCCATGTAAAGCACGGCATCGGCCACGTGTTTCGGATCCATGACCGGCTCGACGGCGGTCGAAAGATCGGCCTGCAGCACGCCCTGTTTCATGCGTTGCGTCAGCGGCGTATCGGCGTTGCCGATATCCACCTGGCCGCAGACGATATCAAAAGTGCGGCCGTCCAGCGCGATCTGGCGCGTCAGGCCGGTGATGGCGTGTTTGGTTGCGGTATAGGCGGCCTGATAGGGGCGTGGTGCGTGTGCCGAGATAGAGCCGTTGTTGATGATGCGGCCACCCTGCGGGCTCTGCCGGCGCATCATGCCGAAGGCGGCACGGGCACAATAAAAGGCACCATTCAGGTTGAGGTCGACCACAGCTCGCCAGGTCTCCAGCGGCAATTCGTCGATCGGCACGGCGGGCGTGCCGCGGCCGGCATTGTTAAAGAGGAGATCGAGGCGGCCATAGGCTTTTTCGGTCGCGGCGAAAAGCGCATCGACGGCTGTGGGATCCGTGACATCGGTGGGCACGACCAGCGATGTGCCGCCGCAAAGCTCTGCAGTGCCCTTCAGCTCCGCCTCGCGCCGGCCGGCCAGCACGGTTTTATAGCCGGCTTTCAAAAGCGCTAATGCTACCGTACGGCCAAACGCCCGAACCTGCTCCCGTAACGATCGCTACCTTGGACATCGCGCATTCCTGTCTCACCTTTGCGAGGCAAGTTATAGGCGGCGATTGATTACTCAGTCGAGGCCAATTGCCTTCACAGCCGTCGCCAGACGGCGAATGCCTTCCGCCAATCTGTCCGGTGTGTTGAGGGTAAAATTGATGCGGATCGAGCGGCGGTCTTCGCCATGCGGATCGAAGACGCTGCTCGGGCTGACGCAGACGCCGGCTTTCAGCGCTTCACTCAACAATTTATCCGTATCCATCGCCGGATTCTTGGCCGTCGCCCAGACGAACATGCCGCCGACCGGCTTTTCCCAGTCGAACCATTGCGACAGGTGCTCCTCCATGGCGGCGCAGAGCGCATCGCGGCGATGGCGATAGACATCCAGAATAACCGGCAGGGTGCGCTCCAGGAGACCGGCATCCAGCGCATCGACGGCGACGCGCTGGCTGAGGCCGCTGGTACACATGTCCGAACCCTGTTTGGCAATTGTCAGCGCGCCGATCATCTCCGGCGAGGCGATGACCCAGCCGATACGGAAACCGGGGGCGATCTCCTTGGAAAACGTGCCCATATACACGAGCGGGCCGTCATAGATCGCACCCGATTGTTTCGCGCCCGAGAGCGTGATCATTCGCGGCAGCGGCGTGCCGTCGTAATACAGCGCGCCATAGGGATCGTCCTCCACCAGCCAGGTGCCGGACTGATGCGCCGCATCGACCAGTTCCTGCCGGCGGGCTAGGCCGACAAGACGGCCGGTCGGGTTCGAAAAATTCGGCACCGTATAGGCGAATTGCGCGCCGGTGAGTGCTGCAACGGGATCGAAATCGTTCTTTTCCGGCGAGAACAGCCGGTAGCTCGGCCGGCGCGGGCGCCAGGCATCGACGGCACCGAGATAGGTCGGCGATTGCGCGGCGATCAGCGCGCCTTCGTTGAGCAGCACCTTGCCGATCAGATCGAGCGCCTGCATGCCACCCGACGTGACCAGCACGTTTTCGCGCGACAGCTTCAGGTCAGCATTGCTGAAGCGGGCGGCCAGCCGGTCGCGAAGGTCCGGCAGACCCTCGATCGGCGGATAATTCAGCGAATCCTGCGGGTATTTCGAGACGGCGCGTTCGGCGATCTCGGCCAGTTCCTTCACCGGGTAAGTATCCGGTTCCGGCAGCCCGCCCGCCATATTGATCAGTCCAGGCACCTTGCCGGCCGCCAGGAACATGCGGGTGATTTCGTTGGTGCCGCCGAGCCAGATGGCAAAGGCCGGGCGGGACGGCCCCACTTCCGGCTGAGGTTTCGGTTGCTGCGCCGTCATCTTAAGATCCGATCAGATGGAGTTCAGGAAACCGCCATCGACGGCGATCGCCTGGCCGGTGATGTAAGACGCGCGCTCTGAGGCGAGGAAGGCGGCAAGTGCCGCAAACTCCTTCGGATCGCCGAGCCGGCCGGCCGGGATTTTCGGTCCCATGACTGCATCGTCGACACCGAGTTCGGCCATGCGGTCAGTATTGGTATAGCCGGGCAGCAGCGCATTGATGGTAATGCCGTCGCGGGCGACTTCGCGGCTGATCGTGTTGACGAGGCCGAGCAGGCCAGCGCGCAGGCTGTTGGATATGACCAGACCCGGCTGTGGTTCGCGTGCCGCGACAGAGGTGACCGCAAGGATACGGCCCCAACGATTCTGCCGCATCGCCGGAAGCACCGTCTGGATGCTATCGACAAAACTCATCCAGAGATTGTCGAAACCGGACTGCCATGTGGTCGCCGTCGTGGCGGCAAAAGCGCCTGGGGCCGGGCCGCCGGTATTGGTGACGAGGATATCCAGGCTCTGACCAAGCAGTTCGGTCGCCTGCTCCACCAGCGTGCGGCCGGCGCCAGGCTTGGAAACGTCGCCCGAAAAACCTTCGACCCCGAGTTCCGCCGCAACACGGGCGACGCGGGTAGGGTCTCGAGCGACGATCACCACCCGTACACCTTCGGCTTTAAACTCCTCGGCAATCGCCTTGCCAAGGCCACGCGAGCCGCCGAACACTAATGCCGTGCGGCCGGAAAGCTTGAAATCCACGTTTTTCTCCTCAGACTTTGGGGTCCGGATTGGCAGTATTGCCGCTGCCTTCCTGCAGGATCATGCGGCCCCTGGAGGAAGCGCGGCGGAATTTCGAGGCCTTCTGATAGTCGGCGTCGTTGTACCAGGCTTCGGCAGCAGTGCGATCCGGGAATTCGAGGATGACCATGCGTTCGGCAAATTCCTCGCCTTCCGGCGTCGTCACCAGTTCGCCGCGGGTCAGGAACTTGCCGCCGTAACGCGCCACTGTCGGCGGCGTCAGCGCCGTATATTTCCGGTAGGTCTCGGGATCGTGGATCTTCATGGTGCAGACCATATAAGCGGGCATGTTCCTCTCCTCCTGCCGAAGCTTCGATGCGAAAGTGGTAACACTTCCCTGCCTAGCGAATCCGTGCAACTTTGCGAGATAGTCCCGCCAATGAAGATGAAATTCACTCCATGAAGCCAAATTTTGAGGGAAAATCACCAACGCCTGACGGACCGTTTGTCCTCGACGCATTCGATCGTAAAATCCTGGCGGCGCTAAGCGAAAACGGCCGCATATCAACCTTGGAACTTGCCGAAAAAGTCGGGCTTTCGCCGACGCCCTGTAGCCGGCGGGTCAAGCGACTGGAAGAGACCGGCGTGATCCAGGGTTATACCGCGAAGATCAGCCCGGCAGCCTTCGGCCTCAACATCTGCGTCATGGTTTCGGTCCGGCTTGCCAAGCAGAGCCCGGATGCGGTGCGGGAGTTTCTCGACGCGATCGAGGCACGGCCGGAGATCACCGAATGCCTGCTGGTGACCGGCAATATCGACTACCTCCTGAAGGTCTGGGTGGCGGATATCGATGCGCTGCGCCACTTCATCCGCGACGTGTTGCAATCCGTTCCAGCAGTCGCCGAAACCTCGACCATGGTCATTCTCAATATGACCGAGGCGGGCAGCATCTCCACCCGTATCGAACAGCGCGCCTGAGATTTCTCAGCTTCGGTCCTTCTTGGTGATCGTCACCGTGCCGGCATCGGCATCGACAACGACCCAGTCGCCGGTTTCAATGACCGTAAGCGGGTCCTGATCGAGCTCGGTGATTGCCGGAACGCGGGTGACGACGGCGCCGAGCGCGATC
Organism: Neorhizobium populisoli; assembly: GCF_019430945.1. Taxonomy (GTDB): domain Bacteria; phylum Pseudomonadota; class Alphaproteobacteria; order Rhizobiales; family Rhizobiaceae; genus Neorhizobium; species Neorhizobium populisoli. The sequence goes on from NZ_JAHYCB010000006.1 coordinate 516,462, forward strand.
TTGGTTGTCATCCGGGTAAAGATCATCGCCTGGGGCTGGACGCCGTTCAATCGCGTCATATGGAAATAGGCGGACCAGCCGGAAGAGCCCTTGGCGCCGGGAAAGACCAGGATTTTCCCGGCGAAGGAAACGTCACGCATTTCGTGGCGGCGCTCGATGATCGTGCCGGTGCGCTCGTTGATGCCACCCCAGCCGGAGATCGTCTCCGTCGTGACAAGCGCCTCGCCCTCTGCGCGACCGCCGACGACCTTGCGCCCCTTGAGCACGATGGTTTCGGGTTTTGCTTCCGTTGCGATATCCATCAGGCCCTCCCGTTCCACTGACCGGTCAATGCGGCATCGACGCAATCGCTGACCGAGCCGAACCAGCCCTGCACGCCGGTGATTGCCGGCAGGTAATGCGCCTGCTTGGCGGAATCGGTGGCGATGACCTTGGTTCCCGCCGGCAGACGGCGGGAAATAGCGGGACAGGTGTCACTCATCACGACGCCGCCGGCATCGCGGATCACATCGATATAACCGTTGCGCTCGGCCACCTGCTTGATGGCGCGCGGGGTGTGGACCCAGAGCTGCACGTCGGAATGGATCTTCTTGTCTTCCAGCATATGGGCGATCAGCGCCATCTGGTCGATGGAATTGTGCGGACAGCCGAGCATGATGAAATCGACCTTCTTTTCGGTCGAACTCTGCAGTTTCTCATAGGTCTCACGTCGTTCCTTGGCGCCGTATCGGAACGTGCCCTTGATCTTGCGGGTGCCGAAAGCTTCCTTGACCGTGTCCGCTTCCGGGGTGATGCCCGGAATATGGTACATCTCAACGCCGCCGGACGACGCGGCGGCGGCACCAAAATGCTTGAGCTTGATGAGATCCGGCTGGTGGCTGCGGCCGTTGATGACCGGAATATCCTCGCCGATCACCTCGCCGATGTAGTAACCGAGCAGGCCCCAATCCATCATGTCGTCGACCTCGACATCGAGTTCGACCAGATGCGTGCCGCGGCGGTTTTCGGTGATGTGGAAACCCCAAAAGGGAATGCGACCGGTGAGCGCCGCTGCGCCGGTGCTTTCCTTGCCCTCGACATTGGTGCGGGCGCCGAGCACGGAATTGCAGTAGATCACCGCCGAGGATTCCATCCAGGCGCAGTGTTCGCCCTTCACTGGCACATTGCCCACCTGATAGGGCGTGCAGGTGGCGAACATGTTGACGCCGCGTCGACCGAGATATTTCTCGTTGGCGCGCTGCATGTCGACCAGTGACTTGTCGACGCCCTGCAGTTCCCAATTGTCGTTATCGATGCCGGTGATCAGCTGGCAGGTATGCGCCACCATATGCGGCACTTCCACCACCTCGTCGCTATCGAGGTTCAGCTCGGAATAGATGTGTTCCATGCCCTTCTGGGCGATGGCCTGCACCGAAGGCGTCGAGGCGTTGAAGGCGCCGGCGACATTGTTGGTCTCGACCAGGCGTTCGGCGCCGAGCGCCTCGCCGTACCGCACGAGCAGGTCCATGGCGCGCGCCTTGGCGCGGCCGTGTTCGCCCTCAAACATGGCCTTTTCATAATCCGTCAGCTTCATCGCGTCCTCCTCACGATGCGGCGCGCATCTCTTCGTCCGTCCAGCGATAATGCTTCTTTTCAACGTTGTCGGAAACCCGTTCGCGCAATGCGCCGAGATCGATCTGGTGGACGCTGCCGGTTCCCGCGAGGTCGAGCGCATTGGCGGCCGCCATGCCCATGGCGATGCAGGGACCCATGACGCGGATCGATGAAAGGGCTGCCGAATCCGCATCGACGCAGCGCCCGGCCGCGGCGATGTTGTCGCATTCATCCGGCGTCAGGCTGCCGAGCGGGATGTAATGGGCATGTTCCTTGTCGAACGTGATCCAGTGGTGGCCGTCACCATGGTCGTGCAACTCGATTGGCCAGGCAGTGCGAGCCACTGAATCCTCGAACTTGGTGCCGGCCCGGATTTCATCGACCGTCAGGTGATGGCTGCCGGCGATCCAACGGGTCTGGCGAATACCCGGCAACCCAAAAGCGCGGATACGGGCATTGCCGAAACATTCCGGGAATTCCGTCTTCAAGAATTCTACGGCCCGGGACGCCTGATCCTTGCCTTCCAGCGCCTTTTTAGAGGCCTCGACAGGATCGAGCGGCGTTTCCACGTGGGTCATGTTCATGGCGGCGATACCGCGGCCGGGAATGGTGAAGCCGAGACCCTCGCGGCGCAGCAGACCGTAGCTTGCCGCCTTTTCCTTCATCCGGTCACCGATCTCGAACCGGGTCGGCTGCTTGGCCTCGTCGATATTTTCCAAAACCACCATCTGGGTGCCGAAAACCCCGCCCTTTTCCGGCTGGCGGCAGGCGAAGCCGGCTTGCCAGACCAGTGCAGCGTCGCCGCTTGCCTCGACCCAGCCGCTCGCCTCGATGGATACCCCACCGTAACGGGTCATGAAATCCGTCTGCACGACACGACGGCCTTCGACATGCACGTCGAGGATCTGGGCGCCGAGCACGACTTCGATCCCTGCCTCCAGCACGCTCTGCTCCATCCAGCGGCCGAGCACGACTTCATCGTAATAAACGACGACCGTATTCGGCCCGTGACGGTAATAGATCGACTGGTCCTGGGTTTCGAGATGGGCAAGCAGCTTGTCGGCCACGCCATAAGTGAACTGATAACCATGCGTGCCGTTGGAAAACAGGCCGCAGAAGGTGCCGATGATCGAATTGACCGCCTGGCCGCCGAGTGCCGCCTGGCCATCGACGATGACGACCTTCTTGCCGAGGCGAGCAGCCTCAAGGGCTGCCGAAATGCCGGCGATGCCGGCACCGACGACGCAGATATCCGCCTTCAGCTTACGGAAGGGGGCCGCCTTTTCCCGCCGCACAATCCGCGTTTCCCTGCTCAGCGTCTCCGCCATCGAACCCTCCCTTGCAACATGTCGTGCCCTCCCGGCGCATCTGACAGGATCGTAACCGATGCGCACAAGGCTTGAACCCGGCAAGTGATGCGATCAGCTTTCTGGTTTCGAGAAAGCTGAGAGGATTTGCAGAACGTCGCTTCGCCTCAGAAAGCAGGAATGACCTGTTCCGGAACGCCTTCCACAAATCGCTTCTGCAGATAGGCGACGAATTCCGAAACGACCGCCTTGTTCATCTTGATGCGCGGCACGGAGGCTTTCACCCAAAGCGGCTCGACCGGAAACTCCGCCATGACTTCTTCCAGGGTACCGCTTTCCAGATCGGAACGGGCCAGGAAACGCGGCAGGATGGCGAGGCCGAGACCATGTCTTGCGGCGGCAAGCAGGATGCGGCTGTCATTGGCGGTGAAATTCGAGGTGATTTCGACGTTGAGCGTGCTGGTTTCCATCTGGAACGTCCAGGTCGTGCCGATCGTGTGGAAGGTAATACATTCGTGGCCGACAAGTTCGGTCGGCGTTTTCGGCCGCTTGCGGTTCTCAAAGTAGCCGGGAGCGGCACAAAGACTGCGCGGATAGGGGCAGAGCGGGTGATCGATGACATAGGCGTAGGATTGCGGCAGCGCGCCGATCGCCACGTCGAACCCTTCTTCCAGCGGATTGACGGAGCGATCGATCAGCACGATCTCCATCTTTACCCGCGGATTGGCAGCCTGGAAGGCAGCGCAGATATCACCGAAGAACATCGAAGTCAGCGTCGTCGGCGCCTTGATGCGCAAGGAGCCGGTGAGGCCGATCTCCTCCGTATTGGGTGCCGCCAGCGTATCCTCGATCTCGCCGACGAGAAGCTGCAGGCGCGGACGAAGCCGCTCGCCATCCAGCGTCAGCGCTAGCCGCCGCGTGGTGCGGATGAACAGCAGAGTATTGAGATGTTCTTCCAGCCGCTTGACGCGTTTGGTGATGACCGACGTTGCAACGCCGAGATCGCGACCTGCGGCGGAAAAGCTGCCGGCGCGGGCGGTCGCCAGGAAGGCGCCGATATCGAGGAGTATGTTCACTGTCTTTCTCGTTTCGAGAAAATAAGAATTGCATCAGGCACATATTTTCATCGACTGCGCAACTCGCTCCCGGTCACGTCGTCATGAATCCGATCAAGCGCAACGCGCGCTATGGAATGCGAATTGTGCTGCAAGGCTAGCGACCACCTTTGTCTCCGAAAGGCGCAATGCCATCCAGAGAGAAACAGCTGCCCAGGCGGCGCGCATATAGGCATCGGCGCAATACAGAGCCGCTTCCGGATCGGATTGCATCGCCGACATTCGTGCGCTCAGTCTTTCTAAACCGTCGAGGGCCGCCAGGGCCGCCTCGGATGCCTGCGGGTGCTCGATCGCATAGGCATCGATCTCGTCACGTGCCTTCTGCAGAAAAATCGTCAGCCCCCTGCCCTCGTCGCGCCAGAGGCGGCGGGTGAGAAAATCAAGCGCCTGCATGCCGGTCGTGCCTTCGTAGATGGTCATAACGCGGGCGTCGCGCAGATATTGTTCGAGCGGCCAGTCGCGCGTGTAGCCGGCCCCGCCGAGAACCTGCATTGCGGCATTCGCGACGTTGAAACCGGTCTCGGCGCCGAAATGCTTAATCAGCGGCAACATCCAGCCGGTGAAATCTTCAAGCTCTGGCCCTTCCTCGATCTTCGAAAGGTCCATCGAAGTCGCAAGTTCGAGAATTGCGGCGCGCAGGATTTCCGTCGTGCTGCGGATTTCAAAAAGTTGGCGCTGCACATCTGGATGGTTTTCGATCGGCACCGGCGGCTGGTCGGGCCGTCCGCCCTGGCGACGCTGGCTGGCATATTCCTCGGCGATATCGGCCGCGGCGGAGGCGAGGCCGAGCCCCTGGCAACCGGTCGAAAGCCGCATCAGCTCGATCATGGTGAAAAGCTGCGACAGGCCGCGACCTTGCTTGCCGAGCATCACGCCATTCGCATCGTCGAAACGCATGGCGCAGGTGGGCGAACCGTGCAAACCCATCTTTTCCTCGATACGATCGACAAATACGCCGTTCGATTTGCCATCGATCTCGTTCGGTACGAGGAAAAGGCTGATGCCGCGCGTGCCGGGCTGGTCGTTGGTGCGGGCGAGAAGGCAATGGCCGACGCGGCTTGCCATGTCGTGGTCGCCGAAGGAAATCCAGATTTTCTGGCCGGTGACGAACCATTCGCCATTTCGCTCGACCGCTTTGGTGCGCAGCCGGCCGACATCGGAACCGGCTTCGGGTTCGGAAATGCAGATCGTTGCGGCCCATTCGCCGGCAACGAGTTTCGGCAGCCATTCTCCGACAATTGTTTCGTCGGCCGCTTCGGCAAGCAGATGTGCGGCGGCGCGGGTCGAGCCGGCGGCCATCATCAGCGCGACGCAGCCGCGTTCGAAAAGCGGGGCGCAGGCCGCTTGCAAAGTGAGAGGCACGGACTGACCGCCAAAACCTTCCGGCACATCCATGCCGAGCCAGCCTGCTTGCGCATATTGCCTGAAGACCTCGCCAAAGCCTTCAGGCATTTTTACGCGGCCATCGACGATTTTTGCGCCGATACGGTCGCCAACCACATTCAGCGGCGCAAGAACGCCTTCAGCGAAATTCGCTGCTTCCACCACGATCGCTGCGACCGTCTCGTCATCGCAATCCGGACGCAAGTCACACAGTCGATGCCAGCCGGGCGTCAGAGCCAGGATTTCAAGCGTCCGGTCTGCTTGATCTGCAAAGGACATGCATTCACCGTGGCTGCATTCGAAGCGCTCCGTCGAGCCGGATCACTTCGCCATTAATATACTGGTTTTCGATCAGGAAACGGACGGCGTCGGAAAACTCGCTGGGATCGCCGAGGCGCGACGGATAGGGGATCGCGGCAGCCAGGTTTTGCTGAGCCTCCTCCGGCAGTTCGTAGAGCAGCGGCGTCAGGAAGATGCCGGGCGCGACGGTATTGACCCGGATTCCGAAGCGGGAAAACTCGCGGGCAGCCGGCAGAGCCAGCGAAACGATACCGCCCTTGGAGGCGGCATAGGCGGCTTGGCCAATCTGGCCTTCGAAGGCTGCCACGGAAGCGGTGTTGACGATCACCCCGCGCGCCTTGTCCTCCCGTTCCGGCGCTTGCGACATCCGCTCGGCAGCGAGCCGCATCATGTTGAACGTGCCGATCAGGTTGATGCGGATGACCTTTTCGAAATCGCCAAGCGGCATCGGGCCGCCCTTGCTTAAGATGCGGCCCGCCGTGCCAATGCCGGCGCAGTTGACGAGGATTCGCAGGCCATCGCCTGCCTTTGCGGCGATATTCAAAGCGCGCGATGCATCGTCTTCGCTGGTCACGTCGCCAGCCAGCGCCACGCCGCCGATATCCTTGGCGACCTTTTCAGCCGCCTCGCCATTGCGGTCGAAGATGTGGACGATGGCGCCGAGCTTCGCCAGCATCCGGGCCGTCGCCTCGCCGAGACCGGAACCGCCGCCGGTTACGAATGCGCTCGAACCCTCGATCCTCATGCCGCCAGTTCCTTACCCACCTTGATGACGCCATCGGCATCCACATAAAGCGCCTCGACCAGATCGCCGCGCTCGCGCAGTACGGCGCGCTGGTTGATCGAACCCTTGTCGGTCACCTCGCCTTTTTCGAAGCGCAGCGGATCGGTCATCAGCATGATGCGCATGACGCGGGTGGCTGAACCGCTCGACTGTTTCTGGTGTTCCTTCAGCCGCTCGATGATGGCCGCCTTCACCTTGGGATGAGCGACGATCTCCTTGTCCGAAAGTCCCTCGCCGCCTCCAAGCAGGGCGCGGAGCGCCGGGATGAAGGGCACGGCCAGCGCACCGAGTTCTGCGCGGTTCTCGCCGGTGATGACCGCATCGCGGATCAGCCCGCCGAACTGGTTGACGAGTTGGGCGCGCAACACGCCGACTGCCACCCAGGTGCCGGTCTGCAGTTTGAAGTTTTCGGCGGTACGGCCGTCAAAATAGAACCCCTGGCGCGGATCGCCGGGCACGGCGAATTTCACCGCGTCACCGATGCGATAGAAACCCTCCTCGTCGAAGGCCTCCTTCGTCAGCTTCTCGTTGCGCCAGTAACCGGGCGTAACATTCGGCCCTTTGAGGCGCAGTTCGTATTTATCGTCGATCGGCACCAGTTTCATGATAACGCCCTGTCCCGGCACGCCGATATTGCCGGGCTTTTCCTGCGGGTCGGTGCAGAAGATCGCGAAGGGCGCAGTCTCGGTCGAGCCTATGCCGGTACCGAGCGGCACCTGTTCGCCGATCGTCATGTCGGAAAGTTCCAGCAGCGCATCCCAAGTGTGCTGCGCCATGCCAGCGCCGGCATACATTAGGAGCTTCAGGTCCTTGAAGAAGTTTGTCCTGAGCGCCTCGTCGTCGCGCATCGCCTGGATCAGCATTTCGAACCCGGCCGGCACGTTGAAATACCAGGTAGGCGCGATTTCGCGCAGGTTGGCGATCGTTTGGCCGATCAGCGCAGGAGACGGCTTGCCTCGATCGATATAATAGGTGCCGCCGTTATAGATGGTGATGTTGAAGCACTTGTTGCCGCTGGCCGTGTGATTCCACGGCGCCCAGTCGACCAGGATCGGCGGCTCGTCGCGAAAATAGGAATAGCAGTCGGCCACCATTTCCTGATTGGAGCACAGCATGCGCTGGGTCTGGATGACGGCTTTTGGCGAGCCGGTCGTGCCCGATGTGAACAGGAATTTCGCCACCGTATCCGGCCCGACGGCATGATAGGCTTGGTCGACGGCAGTAGTGGGTTCGGTCTTCAGGATATCATCGAAAAGGTGAGTGTTGGACCGGTCGGCAGGCAAGTTTCGCATTGCCACAAAAGGAAGCTCGGCTCCAAACGCCGTATCGACGGCGTTGCGGAAGGCACCCGCATCGTCGGCAAAGATCAAGCCCGGCGTGATCTGCCTGGCGATATCGTTGAGCTTGGAGAAGTCAGATGAGATGGTCGCGTAGGCCGGCGCGATCGCTGCCGATGGAACGCCGACATGCTGGGCGCCAAGTGCCATCAGCGCGTGTTCGATGGAGTTTTCCGAGAGGATGACCAGCGGGTTTTCCGCCGAAAGTTTTAGATCCAGCAGAAATTGGCCGATGCGACGCACGGCATCCAGCGCCTCGGCGAAACTGACGCGGCGCCATTCGCCGGTGCCCTCGCGATCCGCCATCCAGGTGCGGTCCGGCGCGACATTGGCCCAATGGATCAGCCGCTCGTTGATCTTGTCGGGATAGGGTCCGAGCGGGTCTTCCCGCCAGACGACGAATTCACCGTTCGGTCGCTCCTCCCAGTTCACCACCGGTGACCACAGCTTCACATCACGCACGACTTTCGCAGCCATGACACATCCTCCCAGATGTCAGTACTCCTGAAACTCCCAAAATTTGTTTACAAAGAAACAATCTCCCTGTAAACGATCAAAAACTCGAAGCGGGTGATGGGAGCGTCTGCTGAGGGTGTCGGAGCGAGAATTCTGCCAGATTCGTTTTGTGTTTCAGGCATCCGCTCTTCAGGAGGAGAATGCACAAAATGGCCGATCACCCTAGTGCCAGCTCGGCGGCGTCCAGCTTCGTGACCTACGAGCTTCGGGGCAATATTGCCCATATCGGTCTCAACCGCCCGGAAAAGCGCAATGCCATCAGCGACCGTTTCGTCGAGACAATCGCCGAAACCGTGGCGCGTGCCGAAAGCGAGGCGAAGGCCGTCGTGCTTTTCGGCCATGGCGATCATTTCTGCGCCGGTCTCGACCTTGCCGAACATGTGAAAAAAACGCCGATCGAAGGTGTGCGCGGTTCGCGCCGCTGGCATGCAGTGTTTGCCGGTATCGAACATGGCACGATCCCGTGGATTTCCGCCCTGCATGGCGCGGTCGTCGGCGGCGGGCTAGAACTGGCGGCCTCGACGCACATCCGCGTGGCCGACAAATCCGCCTTCTTCGCGTTGCCGGAGGGTCAGCGCGGAATTTTCGTCGGCGGCGGCGGGTCGGTGCGCGTCGCAAGGCTGACGGGTGTCGCCCGCATGACCGACATGATGCTGACCGGCCGAGTTGCCTCGGCAGATGAAGCCGAGCGCTGGAACCTGGCGCAATATGTCGTCGAGAATGGCACCGCGCGGGACAAGGCACATCAACTGGCGGAAGCGGCAGCCAGCAATGCCGAGATTTCCAACTACGCAGTCATCAACGCCCTGCCGCGCATTCAGGACATGGCGAAGGAGGACGGCCTGTTCGTCGAATCCTTCATGGCCTCCTTCACCGCCACAAGCCCGGAAGCGGAAGAGCGGCTGCGCGCCTTCCTGGAAAAACGTGCTGCCCGCCTGAAGGCGCCGGGTTCGGCTTAAGGAGACTACGCGCATGGACATGCCGATCCGCACGGCAGATAACGTCGATCTCGACCGGCTCGGCACTGCTCTGGGTTTCCTGATGCGGCTTGCGCAGTTGAAGATCTACGAGCGGTTTTTCGAGGAAGTCGGCGAGCATCAGCTGAAGCCCGGCGAATTTTCGGTCCTCTGGGTCATTCTCAACAATCCCGGCATTCGCCAGAGCGTGCTCGGCCAGCGGCTGATGATCAAGCGGGCGCATATGACCAAGCTCATTCGCGCGCTGGAAGACCAGGGTTTCGTGTCACGCCGAATTCCCGACGACGACCGCCGTGCCGTGGAAATCACCCTGACGCCGGACGCCGTCGAAAAAGTCCGGCAGGCGGGAGAATGGTTCTTCACCTACGAGGACTCGGTCGGTTCCAACCTGAGCGCCGCCGAGCGGCAACAGCTCACCGGCCTGATGCGCAAATTCATCGGCCTTGGCTAAAAACCGGTAGCCGGCAAAGGATCGAAGAGGAGCGAGCCTTGAACATCGACGAACTCATCGCCATCGACATCCATACCCATGCGGAAGAGCCCTGCGGCTGCGCGCCGCGGGACGACGGTTATGACGAATTCCAGGCCGGCATGGCGAAATATTTCAAGAACCCGGCGGGCAGTAAGGGCATGCTGCCGACGGTGAATGAAACCGCCGTCTACTATCGCGAACGCAAGATCGGCTGCGTGATCTTTCCGGTCGATGCAGAGCGCGAGACGGGCTTTCACCGCTACGCCAATGAAGAAGTGGCGATGATCGCCGCCGAAAACAGCGATATCATGATCCCCTTCGCCTCGATCGACCCCGCCAAAGGCAAGATGGGCGCCCGCGAGGCGCGGCGGCTGGTGCGCGAATTCGGCGTCAAGGGTTTCAAATTCCACCCGACCATGCAGGCTTTTTACCCGAACGACCGCTCGGCCTATACGCTTTACGAGGCGATTGCCGAGGAAGGCGCGATCACGCTGTTCCATACCGGCCAGACAGGCGTTGGTGCAGGCATGCGGGGCGGCATGAATATGCGGCTCAAATATTCGAACCCGATCTATCTGGATGACGTGGCAGCCGACTTTCCCGACATGCCGATCATCCTGGCGCATCCCTCCTTCCCCTGGCAGGAAGAGGCGCTTTCGGTCGCGACCCACAAGCCGAATGTTTATATCGACATGTCCGGCTGGTCACCGAAATACTTTCCGCCGATTTTGGTGCAATACGCCAATTCGCTGCTGAAGCACAAAATGCTGTTCGGCTCCGACTGGCCGGCGATCACGCCGGATCGCTGGCTCAAGGATTTTGCGGATATTCCGATCAAGGACGAGGTGCGACCGTTGATTCTGAAGGAGAATGCTCGGAAGCTTTTGAAGATTTAGGTCAGTGCCTCTCTCCGACGTCATCCTCGGGCTTGTCCCAAGGATCTAAGCCGCCCGATAGAAAACGCGATTCCGCCGAACTGTGGTTAGATCCTCGGGACAAGCCCGAGGATGACGCCGCGTGTGTGCCGAATCTAGCTATCTCTACCGCTGCGTACACGTTGCTCAGGCCGGCACAAAACTACCGCGCACCACCAACTCAGGAATCACCCGCTCATGCCCCGGCGGAGCGTCATGGTTCTGCAGCCGCCGTTCCAGCAGATCGACTGCACGCGTAGCCATCGTTTCTGGATCCTGCCGGAAAGTCGTTAACCCGTAGCTCAACCAGGCCGCTTCCGGCACGTCATCAAAGCCGATCACGGCCACGTCTTCCGGAATTCTCAAACCAAGCCGATTGCGCACGAAATCCATAACCCCGAAAGCGATCTGGTCGTTGGCGCAGAAGACGGCATCCGGCTTTTGCGCGGAAGAGAACAGCTTGGCGGCGGCGGCGATGCCGCTGTCGTAGTCCGAATCCGGACCATGCGCCGTCATCACATCGGCGCCCAAAGCCCGGGCTGTGGCCACGAAGGCGCTTTCGCGTTCCGAGATGCTCGGCGTGCTCGAATGCGAACCGACCACAGCAAGGCGTCGGCGGCCGGCGGCGAAGAAGGCGTTGGCGGCGTTGCGGGAGGCTTCTGAATTGCCGACGCGGACATGATCGGCGCCCGGTTCGGAGCGGCCGATCAGTACCAGCGGCTGGCCGTTCTGCTTGGCGAGCTCGAAGAAGCTGGCCGGCGGCGAGCCGGAAAGGATGATCGTCGCTTCGGCACGGTGGCCGATCAGCATCTGCTGGGCTGCCAGCATTTCGTCACCCGTCTGCCCGGTATTGATCAGGATCGGAATGCTGCCGCGGCGGATCATCGCCTTGGCAAGTGCGGCCGTCAGGTGGGCGCGAAAACCGAGTTCCGGCTTGGTGGCGACGATGCCGACCAGCCGGCTCTGGTTGGCAAGCACGCCGCGGGCAAGGTCGTTGACGTGGTAACCTAGCTGCTTGGCGGCATTCATCACCTTTTCGCGGGTGGCGGGCGCAACGCTAGCGCCGGGCGTGAAGGTGCGCGAAACGGCAGAGCGGGAGACGCCGGCAAGCCGTGCCACCTGTTCGGCGCTGACGAAGCGCATTCTCTTGTCGTCCTTCATGCTCATCTCAATGGTCCCCTCAGTGCCCCACCCGGGACAGGACGTCCGCCTTCAGGAATCGCTCCACCATCAGCATGAAAACCAAGGAAGGTACGAGCAGCAAGAGGGCGGTGATAGATGCGATCTGATAATTGCCGCCGGCAGCGGATGTGTAGAGCAGCAGCGGCAGCATGTTCACGTCCGGCGCCCCGACGAAATAGCTGCCGGTGAACTCGTCCAGCGATTCCAGGAAAACGAAGATGGCGCTCGCCATTAACCCGGGGGCCGCGAGCGGCAGCGTCACATCCATGAATGTGCGCATCGCGCCTGCACCGATATTGCGGGCCGCCTGTTCCAGTTCGATATCGATGGCGGAGAAGGCGGCGGTGGCGATCCAGACTGCATACACGAGGCCGTGCGAGACATGCACCAGCACGACGCCGGGGATCGTGCCGTTCAGGCCGATCTCATAAAAGATGCGAGCGATATTGACGTAGACGGTCAGGTTCGGAAATGCCTGCGGAATGAGGAAGGCAAGCAGGATGAGGCTGCGGAACGGCAGTTTCAGCCGCGCCAGCGCATAACCGGCTGGGATAGCCAGCAGCAGCGACACGACGACGGTCAGGAGCGCGACGATCAGTGAATTGGAGAGCGATTCCAGCGCTCCGCCGCGCGGCGCAAACACCTTTTCCCAGGAACTGAACCCGTATTGCAGCGGGAAGGTGTAGGGAAAATACCATTTCTCGGCGACGGTCCAGAGCAGCATGTTGAACAGCGGGCCGAAGATGAAGAATGCCATCAGCCCGAAGACGATGCCGCGCGGCAGCCACCATAGGGCGGCCCAGGCATTGGCCATGGAGGATTTGGAAGCAACGACGGTCATGCGCGCTCCTTCAGGCTGGCGCGGAGATAGATCCAGGCTACGGAGGAGGCCAGAACCAGCGAGACGAGACCGAGCGCATTGGCAACGCCGTAATCGCCATAGGAATTGACCCGGAAGGCGATATCGGCGGTCAGCATGGTCGGTGACTGGGCGTTGATCATCAGCGGCACCGACAGGACCGACATCATCGTCACAAAGGAGAGGATCAGGCCGACGGTCAACGTCATCGCCACCTGCGGCACGACGATCTCAATCAGGACGCGGAGTTTCGAGGCGCCGAGATTGCGGGCTGCGTCGATGGTTTCGCGGTTGAGCGAGGCCATGGCGCCTGCGACCAGCAGCGTAACGAACGGCGTCTGCTTCCAGACGAAGGCGATGACGATGCCGCGCCAGTCGAGAAAGCTTTGTGCATCAATCGGCGTCAACAGGCCGAGATTGATGAAAGTGTTGTTCATCATGCCGTTCTTGGCGAGAAAGGTACGCAGGATCTGCCCGACGACGATGAAGGGAATGAACATCGGCCAGCGGTAGAGCCAACGCAGGATGGCGACCGCGACAGGGTGTTCGCCGAGCGTCAGGTATCCGCCGATGGCGATCGAGGCGATGCCGATCAGCACGGTCGACAGCGAGATGATGACGACGGAGAAGACGATGTCCTTGGTATAGAGATCGAAGGTCTTGACGAAATTGCCCCAGCCGAACGCGCTCTCCACCTGAAACGCCCCGACCGCCGACATGATGAGCGGCAGGATGAACAGGAAGACGATCACCGCGAGCGCGGGGAAGATGAGGGCAAGACCGAGAAGTCGTCTGGACATGGGTTTTGGCTCAAGGTTGAGATTTGCCCCTCACCCTAACCCTCTCCCCGCTTGCGGGGAGAGGGAACGAGCCCCGCCGCAGCGTTGAAGGGAAGGAAAACAGGGCGGCATCCGTCCTTCTCCCCGCAAGCGGGGAGAAGGTGCCGGCAGGCGGTTGAGGGGTAATTAGGCACACCCCTCATTGTTTTCGTTACTTCACCGACTTCTCGTAGGCTTCCAGGATCGCATTGTTGTAAGGCGCGATCGGGAAAGGCTTGCCCTTGGCGGCAAGGTCGGCCGGGGAGATGTCGACGAACAGCTTGTTCCAAGTCGCGTCGTCGAGTTCCTTCTTGACGTTGTCGGCGTCGATGCCCGGATACCAGTTGAACTTCTTGACGATGCCTTCAGCCTGAACCTTCGGGCTGGTGGCGAGCGCGATGAACTTCTCGGCGAGGTCCTTCTGAGCGGCCTTTTCCGGGATGACGTAGTGCATCGGCTGGCCCGGCATGCCCGGAGCCGGCAGAACGAGCTTCATGGTCGGCGGCAGCTGGCCGTTAGCCTGCCAGGAGTAGAACATGTCGACCCAGACCGGGCCCATGGCGATTTCGCCACGCGACAGAAGATCAAGCGTGCCTGCATTGCCAGGCGTCAGCGTCGCGTTCTTGGTGAAGTCGGCGAGGCTCTTGAAGGCGCCGTCCCACTTGGTGGTCTCGTCCTGCTTGAACGGGCCGTTCATCAGCGTGTTGGCATCGCCGCCGCCGAAGGCGTAGATCCAGCCCATGACGAAGGAAACGCCCGAAGCGCCGCCCTTGATGCCGTTATAGCCGAACTGCTTCGGATGAGCCTTGGCCCATTCTGCGAGTTCGGTGTAGGACTTCGGAGGGGTCGGAACGAGAGCCGGGTTATAGGCGATCGCCGTCTGGCTGTTAAACATCGGCATGACATAGCCTTCGACATTGGTGCCGAGCGCCATCTTGGCGTTGTCGCGGCTGACCAGCTTGCCGGTGTCGATGTCATTGCGGTACTTGTCGAGGTACTTCTTGTCGACCATCGGACCGACGAACTTTTCATGCACGACGGCAACGTCGACGTCCCACTTCTCCGACTTTGCGGCGGACTGGGCGTCGAAACGCTCGAGGATCTTCTGCGAACCGGCATCGCCCGGGCCGGTGCCGACGGCGCGAACCGTGTTGCCCGGATAGGTCTTCTCGAACATCGGGCCGAGATACTGATTGATGTAATCGACCATGTTCTGGTCGCCAGCGGTGGCAACCGTCAGTTCGGCGGCGCGAACCGGGAGTGCAGCCAGCACGACGGCAAGCGCAGCGTAGGACATTCTCTTCATGGGGTTTCTCCGTGAGTTGAGCAGTCTCGTTAAGGCAATGAATAAGGCAGGCAGAATTTTCCCGGCTAAGCTCCGGGAAACGGGGAGCCGGCTAGGAGGCCGGCGAATTGAACAGGAACAGGCTTTCAGCTGGCACATGGACCACGACCTGCATGCCCGGTGAAAATGCCTGGGGCGCATCGGCCATGATTTCGCGATCGCCAAGCCGGACCACGTGCCGCCAATGGCCACCGGGATAGGTGACAGCAAGAACTTCGCCGCCAAAAGCCACGCCCGGCCTGCGGGGGAGAAACTCCTCCGTGGCAAACAGCTGCGCGGCTTCGGGACGGAACCGCGCCTCGACCGCACCGGCCGAGAGCTTGCGGCCGGCAAACGGCACCGCCGTCGCCTTGTTCGCGGGGCCGGCCTGCAGCATGAAGGCGTCGCCGTCCGGTTGGCCGTTCATGGACAAAACGTTCTCGGCGCCCATGAAAGCGGCGACAAATGCCGAAGCCGGCTGGTTATAGACCTCTTCCGGCGAGCCCTGCTGGGCGATGCGGCCGGCATCAAGAATGACGATGCGATCGGCCATCACCATGGCCTCTTCGCGATCGTGGGTGACGTGGATGGCCGTAATGCCGAGGCGTTTCTGAAGCGCACGCAGCTCGTGGCGGACCGACAGGCGGATACGGGCGTCGAGGTTCGACAGCGGTTCGTCGAGCAGCAGGATTTCCGGATCGACGGCAAGTGCCCGGCCGAGCGCGACGCGCTGGCGCTGGCCGCCCGAAAGATTGGCCGGCTTGCGGGCTTCAAGACCCTGCAGGCCGAGCATCTGTTGCATGGCAGAGACGCGCGAGGCGATCTCGGCCTTGGCAATGCCCTTAAGCTTCAGGCCGTAACCAATATTCTGCGCTACGGTCATATGCGGCCAGAGCGCGTAGGACTGGAAAACCAGCGCCATGCCTCGCTTGTCCGGCGGCAGGCGGGTGACGTCACGCTGGCGCACCACCACCTCGCCCGCGGAGGGGCTGATGAAGCCGGCCAGCAGCCTCAGAAGTGTCGTCTTGCCGCAGCCGGACGAGCCGAGCAGTGCGACGAATTCGCCCTTGGCGATCGAAAGATCGATATCGGTCAACACCTGCGTCGAGCCATAACGGCTGGCGACGCCGGACAATGACAAAAATCCATTTCGCTCCATCAATTCCTCCCGTTGCACGGCTGTGCAACATTGCTGAGCGTTTCTTATGGCCTGACTTTTACAGGCGCATGACACCTTCCAATTTTGTCTGAGATTTTATAACGGCGCCGAAGTGACCTTAAGGATGGTCAGACTTCCACGGCCTGTGTGGCCTGGAGGCTCGCGAGCGCCTTCTCCAACTCCCCGGCGCCGGTCGCTACCAGAACCGCACCCGCCTCCTTGAGTATCCGGGCACGTCCGGGCCTTGGATCTGCGGGATCGACGAAGCCGATCGCGCTCATTCCTGCAGCCCTTGCGCCTGTGATACCATGCGCACTGTCATCAATCACCACGCATTTTGCGGGATCGACGGAAAAGCGTTCGGCGCAGAAATGGAAGAGATCGGGAGCCGGTTTTGGTCGCGCCACCTGGTCGGCGCTGAAGATCGATGGCGCAAACGCGTGCCAGAGGTCGAGCAAGCCGAGGCTTTTCGACAGCCGCTCCGTAGAGCTGTTGGAAGCGACGCATTTTTGATGCGGCAAAGAGCGGACAAGCCTGTCCATGCCCGGCATGACTTCGAGCGTGCGTGCGAATTCCGGGAAGATGTCGAGATGCCAGGCGGCGAATACCGCTTCAAGGTCCTCAATACCGTATTCTTCGATACAGATTTTGCGGATCGCGCTTCCTGAATTACCGGTGAAACGGATCAGCACTTCCTCCGCTGTGACATCGGCGCCGGCATCCCGCAGCGCTTTTGCAAGCGTACGGCTGGCGATAGGTTCGCTGTTGATCAGCACGCCGTCGCAATCGAAAATCAGGAGATCAGTCTGCATGGAAGCTCACGTCATCAAAGCCGGTTGACGCCGGCAATACCGTCTGCGACGGCGAAACTCTGGAAAGTGCTGGAAGGCGAGTTCTGCTGCTTGCGGTCGGTAACTGCAATAAAATCGACCTCAGCAGACTTCAAGCCGACACGCATGACAGCATAACCATGTTTGTCGGAGGCGAATTTCAGATGCGGGTTTTCAGCGACGGCAGTTGCAAGGCTTGTCGCCGACGGCGCATCCGAGGTGATCGATCCACAGACGAACTCGGCCGCGATCGGTGCGGCACCGTGATCCGCGAAATCGCGCTTCACGTCGGCGGCATAGAACGCATGCAGGTCGCCGCCAATGACGATCGGGTTCGGCAGTTTTGAAGATTGCACCACATCGATCAAGCGACCACGCCCGGCGCGATAACCATCCCAGCCATCGAGATTATAACCGGTCGCTGGTCCGGCCTTGGTGTCGCGCTCCGACAGAAGCGTCTGCTGGGCGATGATGTTCCACTTTGCCTGAGAACCGTTCAGCGTCCTTGCCAGCCACTCTTCCTGGGCAGGCCCGAGCATGGTCCGCTCCGGCCGGTCGTCCGCCGCATCGCCTTCCAGCTCCGGCGAACGATATTGCCGCGTATCGAGCAGCGTCAGGCCGAGCAGGTCGCCGAAGCGATAGTGGTCATAGATTCGCAATGCGTCGAAACCGGATGCGAGGCCCGGGTGGACCGGCATATGCTCATACCAGGCCTGATAGGCGGCACGGCGGCGGGAGAGGAATTCCTCGCGGTTCGGCGCATCCGGTGCGTGGTCGTTGGCATAGTTGTTGGTGACTTCATGGTCATCCCAGACGGCAAGCCAGGGAAAGGCCGCATGCGCCGCCTGCAGCTCGGGATCGGATTTGTAGAGTGCGTAGCGATCCCGGAATTCATAGAGCATGGACGGAACGCCGGCGCCATGTTTGCGCACCAGTCCGGCGCCATAGGTACGCTCATAGATATAATCGCCGAGATGGACGACGAGATCGAGGTCCTTGCGCGCCATGTCTGTATAGGCGCTGTAATAACCCTGTTCGTATTGTTGGCAGGACGCGAAAGCGAACCGAAACGTATCCGCCACTTCGGACGCCGTTCGGGTGCGGCCGACCGGGCTTTCCGCATTGCCGGCGCGGAAGCGGTAGAAATACCAGTGGCCGGGCTGCAAGCCCTTTATTTCGACATGCACGGAATGGGCAAATTCCGGCACGGCGCGATAGATGCCCGATTGAACCGGCTTTGAAAACGTCTCGTCCTCGGCAATCATCCATTCGACATCAACCGGATCGGTCGATGGTTTTGGAGCCGGCGCGAAAGGGTCGGCCGAGACGGCAGCGAAAGCATTGTCGAGGATAAGCCGCGTCCAGAGAACGACGCTGTCCTTTCTCGGCGCACCGGAGGCAACGCCGAGAACGAAGGGATCGGATGCAAAACCTGCCGCGCGCACCGAGCCGAGCGGCCGCCAGACGGCAGCCGCCGCCAATCCGCCCACCAGCACGTTCCGGCGCTTAAGCAGCGGCATTCATCAGCCTTTCGCGGACCTGTACCGCGATGTCAGGCCGATCGGTCGTGAGCTGTTTTATCGGCTGTTGCATCCAGAAAGCGATATCCTCTTCCTCGTTCGGCACCCAGACGCCGAGACGGTCAGCCGGCACCAGGGCGGACAGCAAATCCCACTCCTCGCGCAGCATCGACTTTTCGATCGCTAGAATATCCGAAACCGCGAGCATGTCTTCCACGGACTTGGTGAGGCCCTTAGCTTCGACAGATTTGTGATTGAGGGAGGAAAGGCGCGGGATATGGGGCGCAACATCGCGGATTGTCTTCAACACGTCGGCATTGAAACTCGTGAGGATCGAGCGCTTTGCCAGGCCAAAACGGTCGATTTCTGCAGCGGCTCTGGCTTCCAGGCCTTCATAAGGCCTGCCGTCGGCATCGGTCTTCAGTTCGACATGCAGGATGAGGTCGGTTGAAGCATAGAGCGCCAGAACCTCGTCCAGCGTCGGGATGCATTCGTTGGTGTCCTTCAGGATGACCGAGCGGTATTCGCCGGCGCCAAGATCCGCCACGCGACCGCTGCGTTCCGTCGTCCGGTCCAGCGTCGCATCGTGAATGATCAGCAATTCGCCGGAAGAACTCAGATGTACATCGAATTCCACGGCATCGACGGAAAGGTCGAGCAGGTTGCGAAAACCACTCATGCTGTTTTCAGCCCAGAGATTGCGGGCGCCGCGATGGCCGACGATGAAAGGATGATTGGTCACGGGAAAAACCTCTTGCCTGCCAAAATCAAGGAATGCCGGAGACTCGACTCCACATGTTAGATTCCGGTCATGTGTTCTGCTGTAGGATGGATGTCATCGCAGCTTGTTATGTTACACATGTTATATATATGTGACATTTGATAAGGCATTTTGAGAATGGAAAACCGTGAGCTTATGGTCAGGGCCGCCTGGCTCTATCATGTGGAAAGTCTGACCCAACAGCAGATCGCCGAGCGGCTGAACGTCACCCGACGGCGGGTGAACGAGGTGCTGGCGGAAGCGCTGGATACCGGGATGGTGCGGATCAGCTTCGAAACCACGCTTGCCGAAAGTGTCGAGCTTGAACAGAGACTGCGGCAGCGGTTCGGGTTGCAGGACGCAGTCGTCATGCCTTCACCGCAGGATCCGGCACTGCTGCATTCGGTTCTCGGCCGCGGTGCCGCAGGTTTTCTCGGCCGGTTGATCCAGGCTCAGGAGCCTGCGTCGATCGGTGTCGGCTGGGGCGCTACCCTGCGCGAGACGATCCATCACATGTCTTCGCTCAATTATCCCGAAATCAAGGTCCGATCGATGATGGGCGGCCTGACACACGGTTCCGAGATCAACACGTTCGAGATCGTGCGTGGCTTCGCGCAGGTGCTCAATGCGCAGTGCCGTTATTTCGCGGCACCGATCTATGCGGAAAGCGCAGAATCTCGCGACGCAATCATCTTGCAGGCCGTCTTTCAGCAGGCATTCAGGCAGATTTGCAAAGTCGATGTCGCCTATGTCAGCGTCGGCGACGTGTCGCAGAAATCGCTGCAGGTTCGTTACGGCCTGCCGGATGGCATGACTGAAAGCATGTTGCAGAAGGCGGGTGCCGTAGGTGACCTGATGGGCCGTTATCTCGGCGCTTCAGGGCAGGAGATCGACCACCCGCTGAACCGGCAGGTGCTTTCTCCGGAACTGGAAGATTTCCGCAGGATAGGCTGCCGCATCGTCGCCTCGGGTGGTGCGCACAAGTACAAGATCCTGCATGCCGTGGCGGCAAGCGGGCTGATCAATGTGCTGATCACCGATGCAGACAGCGCCAAGGCGATGCTTGAAATTCGGTGAGCGTCAGATATTGCGTCGCTTGCCTTCGAGAATGTCGATGATGGAATTGGCGGCATCCAGCACGTTGGTACCAGGCCCGAAGACGGCGGCGACGCCGTTCCGCATCAGGTAGTCGTAATCCTGCCGGGGAATGACGCCGCCGACCACAACCACGATGTTTTCGGCGCCCTTGTCCTTCAGCGATTGCACGAGTTGCGGCGCGAGCGTCTTGTGACCTGCAGCAAGCGACGACATGCCGACCACCTGCACCTTTTCCCTGACCGCAAGATCGGCCGCTTCGTCCGGCGTCTGGAAGAGCGGGCCGGCGAGCACGTCGAACCCGATATCGCCGAAGGCCGACGCGATCACTTTTGCGCCGCGATCGTGGCCGTCCTGACCGAGCTTGGCGACCATGATCCTAGGCTTCTTTCCAGAGGATTTTCCGTAGTCGGCAAGCCGGGTAACGATCGTCTTGTATTCCGGATCACCCTCGTAGGCAGCGCCATAGATATCGCCCACCACCTCCGGCACGGCGGAATGATCGCCAAAATTCCTGCGCATCGCATCGGAGATTTCTCCGACGGTGGCACGGGCACGCGCCGCCTCGATGGCAGCCTCCAGCAGATTGCCCCGGCCTGTCTCGGCGACTTCGGACAGCGCGCTCAAAGCCTGCTCCACCTTTTTCGGATCGCGCTGGCGGCGCACGTCTTCCAGCCGCTTGATCTGGGATTTGCGCACGGCGGTGTTGTCGATCGCCAGAATGTCGAGTTCGTCCTCGTTTTCGAGGCGGTACTTGTTGACGCCGACGATGATCTCCTCGCCACGGTCGACCTTTGCCTGACGCAGTGTCGCGGCCTCCTCGATCAGACGTTTCGGCAAGCCTTCGGCGACCGCCTTGGTCATGCCGCCCATGGCTTCGACTTCCTCGATCAAGACCCAAGCCTTTTCCGCCAGTTCGTTGGTGAGACTTTCCACGTAATAGGAGCCGGCCAGCGGATCGACGACCTTGGTGACGCCCGTTTCGTGCTGAAGGATGAGCTGGGTATTGCGGGCGATGCGCGCCGAAAAATCGGTCGGCAAGGCCATCGCCTCGTCGAGCGCATTGGTGTGCAGCGACTGCGTTCCGCCGAGCACCGCCGACAGAGCCTCGTAAGCGGTGCGGATGACGTTATTGTAAGGGTCCTGCTCCTGCAACGAGACGCCCGATGTCTGGCAATGGGTGCGCAGCATCAGCGACGAGGCCTTTTTCGGCTCGAACTCCTCCATGATCTTTGACCAGAGAAGGCGCGCCGCACGCAGCTTCGCCGCTTCCATGAAGAAATTCATGCCGATCGCGAAAAAGAAGGACAGGCGACCGGCGAAATCGTCGACATTCAGCCCCTTGGCAAGCGCGGCACGCACATATTCACGGCCATCCGCCAGCGTGAAGGCCAGTTCCTGCACCAGCGTCGCACCGGCCTCCTGCATATGGTAGCCGGATATCGAAATCGAATTGAAGCGCGGCATTTCCTTGGCCGTATATTCGATGATGTCGGCGACGATCCGCATCGAGGGTTCAGGCGGATAGATATAGGTGTTGCGGACCATGAACTCCTTGAGGATGTCGTTCTGGATGGTCCCGGACAGTTCGGCGCGCGAACAGCCCTGCTCTTCGCCGGCGACGATAAAGGAGGCGAGGATCGGGATGACGGCGCCGTTCATCGTCATCGAGACGGACATTTCCTTCAACGGAATGCCGTCGAACAGGATTTTCATGTCCTCGACACTGTCGATCGCCACGCCGGCCTTGCCGACATCGCCCTCGACCCGCGGATGGTCCGAATCGTAGCCGCGATGGGTGGCGAGGTCGAAGGCGACCGAGAGGCCCTTCTGGCCCGCCGCAAGATTGCGGCGGTAGAAGGCGTTAGAGGCTTCGGCCGTCGAGAAGCCGGCATATTGCCGGATCGTCCAGGGTCGGCCGGCATACATCGTCGCGCGCGGCCCGCGCACGAAAGGTTTCAAGCCGGGGAGCGTATCGAGATGGCCAATATCTCTGGTGTCTTCGGCCGTATAAAGCGGCTTGATGTCGATACCTTCAGCCGTGTGCCAGACGAGCGTCTCCGGCGAAGCCTTCAGCTCTTTTTCCGCCAGTTGCTTCCAATCTTTTACGGTTT
>NZ_JAHYCB010000007.1 GCF_019430945.1 Neorhizobium populisoli
AAGAAGTCGTCGCCTGCAGCGCCGCCGCCCTCGTTCTGTGAAGCGGGTTATAAGGGCCACTCCACACAACGTCAACAACGAAGATTCATAAAACTGAAAAAATTAGATAAGTGCCTGAAATGGAAGATGATTTTCGGATATTCCGGCCCAACACGCCGTTTTATCGCCCGTTAACCACCCCCAGGCGCACCCAAAACCACTGCTTTATGGGCCCTGCCTCAAAACCGCCCCGACAAATTCACAATCGCATGGTTACCACCTCTCTATAGAGATTCAGCACGGGTGCGTTGAGCGCGTGTTCAAAGCCTACCCGGTGATTTGACTCTCTACACTGAAACGGGCACATGTTTGGCCCAAGGTTCCGCGGGCAGGATGCATATCTGCATGCGGTTATAACAAGTATCAGGGAACTGGCTTAGACTGGCATGACGACAGCCCGCAGCATGATCCGTTCTCTTGGTACGGAGCCGCCGATCCTCGCGGACGGCCGCCGTGCTCCGGATCGTCGCGAAATTTCCCTGCGCTGGCTGTCCGGCACCTTCCTGACCGGCATCACCTCTTCCATCCTGATGGGCGTCGCTCTTTTTGCCGCGCTCGACGGCCGCCAGCAGCTCGCCATTCCGGCTGAAGCCGCGGCTGCCCTTCCCGACGATCATTCGGACGATACCGCCTCGCGCGGCAAACGTCTTCTGGGCGGCAATATCGTCGCCATGCCCACCGACCGGAAGATCATGGAGGTTTCCACGATCATCCACGAGGGCAATAAGGAAGTCGTTCGCCGCAAACCCTTCGCGCATGTGAAGATGAATCTGGCGGCAAACCACGTCGCGGCTGAGGATTACCCTCCCTTCGACCCGCTTTCGATCTTCGCCTCGAGCGAAGCCCCTCCCCCGCCGGCCTCACGCGCAGGCGTGATCTATGGTTCGAATGTGGAGTCGGAAGTCAGCCTGCAGACGGCGGCCTTCCCGACGAAGGGCAATACGTTCGCCTTCGCGCCGGCAATGACGCTGGAAGAGGTCGAGGAAAACGTCCGCTCCAACGGTTCGGTACTGACGGACGGCAATACCCAGCTTTCCGCGCTCTATTATGTCGATCCGCAGCGCTTCTCGTCCAAGGACAATAACGACCTCGACATCACGGCCGGCCTCGCCGCCCGCATCGTCGAGGAAAACATCTCGGTTTCGACGCCGGAACTGGTCACCAAACGCAGCCGCGAATACGCCGACGACATCATTCCGGTGCGCAAGCCGCAGACAGTGGCGCAGGCGATGGCCGAAGTCGGTTATCCGGAAGGCAAGGCGCGCGAGATTTCCGGCTATCTGCAGACCCGTCTCGGCCAGGCCGATCTTTCGGTCGGCGACGTGCTGCGCATCGGCGTTCTCCAGGAAGGCGACATGGTGCTCGTGGTCCGCGCCAGCCTTTATCGCCGCGGCAAGCATCAGGTCACGGTTTCGGTCGACGACCACGGCAAGTTCATCGACGGCCAGGAGCCGCCAATGCTCGATGCGGTCGCTTCCGCCTTCAGCGAACAGCCGCCGCAGATCATGGCCGGCCGCGAATTGCCGGACGTTTATGACGGCATTTATCGCGCCGCTCTTTCTTACGGCATGAGCAAGGAAATGACCGGGCTTCTGGTCAAGCTGCTCGCCAGCAATGTCGATCTGCAGGCACAGCTGAAGCCGACCGACAAGATCGAGGCGTTTTTCTCGGTCGCCGACAAGAAAGGTCAGGCGACCAAGGATAGCGAGCTTCTCTACGTCAACGCCCATTTCGGCGATTCCACCAATCGCTTCTACCGTTTCCAGAACCCGGACGACAGTTCGGTCGATTATTTCGACGAGGACGGCAAGAGCATCCGCCAGTTCCTGCTGCGCAACCCGCTTCCGAACGGTCGCATGACCTCCGGCTTCGGCATGCGCTCGCATCCGCTGCTCGGTTATTCGCGCATGCATACCGGCACAGACTGGGCAGCGCCCCGCGGCACGCCGATTATCGCCACCGGCAATGGCACGGTCGAGAAGGCCGGCTGGGATTCCGGCGGTTACGGCAACCAGACGCTGGTCCGCCATGCCAATGGTTATGTTTCGTCCTATAATCACCAGAGCGCCATCGCGCCCAACGTCCGCGAGGGCGCCAAGGTGACGCAGGGCCAGGTGATCGGTTACGTCGGTTCTTCCGGTGAATCCACCGGCGCCCATCTGCATTACGAGCTGATCGTCAACGGCACCAAAGTCGACCCGATGAAGGTGCGCCTGCCCGGCGGCAGCTCGCTGACCGGCAAGGCGCTGGCGCAGTTCGAGGACGAACGCAAGCGCATCGACACGCTCTTAAACACGCAGGCATCGAACGAAGTCGCCAGCCGGTAATTTTTTCAGTAATCGACCGTGAGCCTACCGGCGTCGGCGTCCAGAACCGCCATCGTACCGATCGGCGTCGTCAGCGCTCCCTTACCATGGCCGAACGGAAGCCCGCCCAGGATCGGAATGCCGAGCGGGCGGATATGGTCATCGACGATCGCGATGATCTTCTCGCCCTTTTCGCGGCTCGGCAGCGTGAATTGCCCGACGGCGATCCCCGCAATTCCGTTCAGTGCGCCCGATTTCATCAACAGCGTCAGCGTCCGGTCCGTAAGGCCCGGCATGCAGTCGACCGCTTCGATGAGCAAGATTGCGCCGTCCAGCGACGGCAGTCCCCAGCCGGTCATGGTCGCCAACGTTTCGAGATTTCCGCCGACCAGCCGCCCTTCGACACGCCCAGATGTCGTCAGCTTCGCGCTGACCTCGTCTTCATTTGCCGCGAACGTTATCGCACCCGTCTCCATCAGGAACTTCATCAGGATATCGCTATTGCGGTGGCTTGCCTCTTCGTCATCGCCGTAAAGCGCGCCGTGCAATCCGACGAGACCGCAGCGCCGCATCAGCATCATGTGGAGAGCGGTGATATCGCTGAAACCGAGGAGCGGCTTCGGATCGCGAAGCACCGCATCGAAATCCATGCCATCCGCAATCCGGTACGAACCGCGACCGCCGCGGGTCGCAAAAACCGCCCTCACCTGCGGATCGGACAGAGCTTCGTTGAGATCGGCAAGGCGCTCTTCATGGGTGCCGGCATAAAAACCATGCTCGGCAAAGGCATGCGTGCCGAAATCCACCTCGAAACCCATGTCCCGCAGGCGGTCCGCCCGTCTCAGGATCATCTCCCGATCCGGCGTGCTTGCCGGCGAGACGAACCTGATCCTGTCGCCTTTCTTGATTTTCGCTGGAAAAAGCGGCTCGGCCATCTCGCACCCCTACCTCGAATAGCAAAATCGCAGTCGAAAAGTCCCAAATGAAAAAGGCCGCCCGGAGGCGGCCTTTCATGCATTACGCAGCTTCGCTGATATCCCGCTCTCGCCGAACGCGGAAGAGCAGCCGGTCGGAACCGGACGATACGGCGACGGTCGAGCCGTCGGAAATCTGCCCGCCAAGGATCTGTTCGGCCAGCGGGTCCTGCAGATACTTCTGGATCACCCGCTTCAGCGGACGGGCGCCATAGACCGGATCGTAACCCTTTTCGGCCAGCCATTCGCGGGCATCTTCGCCAAGCTCGATGGTGATCTTGCGCTCGGAAAGCAGGTTGAGAAGCCGCTTCATCTGGATATCGACGATCGCGCCCATCTCGTTCCGCTTCAGGCGGTGGAAGAGGATGATCTCGTCGACGCGGTTCAGGAATTCCGGCCGGAACGACATCTTCACGACATCCATCACCTGGTCGCGAACACTGTCCACATCCTCGCCGTCGCGCAGATTGGTGAGGTATTCCGCACCAAGGTTCGACGTCATGATGATCATCGTGTTCTTGAAATCGACCGTGCGTCCCTGCCCGTCCGTCAGACGCCCGTCATCGAGCACCTGCAGGAGAACGTTGAACACATCCGGATGCGCCTTCTCGATCTCGTCGAACAGCACGACCTGATAAGGCTTGCGGCGAACCGCTTCGGTCAGGGCACCGCCCTCGTCGTAACCGACATAGCCCGGAGGTGCGCCGATCAGCCGGGCGACAGAGTGCTTCTCCATATATTCCGACATGTCCATGCGGACCATCGCGGTTTCGTCGTCGAACAGGAAGCGGGCCAAGGACTTGGTCAGCTCCGTCTTACCGACGCCGGTCGGGCCGAGGAAGATGAACGAGCCGATCGGCCGGTTCGGATCCTGCAGGCCGGCGCGGGCACGGCGAACCGCACGCGAGACCGCCTGCACGGCATCGCCCTGACCGACGACCGACTTCGCCAGCTCGTCTTCCATCCGCAGCAGCTTTTCGCGCTCGCCTTCCAGCATCTTGTCGACCGGAATGCCGGTCCAGCGGGACACGACATGCGCGATCGAATCCGGATAAACGACTTCCTGCACCATCGATGCGCCGGCGCTGTCGCGCTCTTCTGCTGCCTTCAGGTCCTTTTCGAGGTCCGGAATGACGCCATAAGTCAGTTCCCCGGCGCGCTGGTATTCACCCTTGCGCTGGGCGGTCGCCAATTCGTTGCGGGCCTCGTCGAGCTGCCGCTTCAGATCGGCGGCAAGGCCGAGCTTCTGCTTTTCCGCCTGCCAGCGCGCCGTCAACGCATCCGCCTGCTCTTCGAGCGAGGTGACCTCGTTTTCGAGACGAACCAGCCGGTCAGCCGAAGCGCTGTCGGTTTCCTTCTTCAGGGCCTCGCGCTCGATCTTCAGCTGCATGATACGGCGGTCGAGTTCGTCCAGCTCTTCGGGCTTCGAATCCACCTGCATGCGAAGACGCGATGCGGCTTCGTCCATCAGGTCGATCGCCTTGTCCGGCAGGAAGCGGTCGGTGATGTAGCGGTTGGAAAGCGTCGCAGCCGCAACCAGGGCCGAATCCGAGATGCGGACCTTGTGATGCTGTTCGTATTTTTCCTTCAAGCCGCGCAGGATCGAGATCGTATCTTCGACCGTCGGCTCTTCGACCATGACCGGCTGGAAACGACGGGCCAGTGCCGGGTCCTTTTCCACGTGCTTGCGGTATTCGTCGAGCGTGGTCGCGCCGACGCAATGCAGCTCGCCGCGGGCAAGGGCCGGCTTCAACAGGTTGGACGCATCCATCGCGCCGTCGGACTTGCCGGCACCGACCAGCGTGTGCATCTCATCGATAAAAAGGATGATCTCGCCGTTTTCGGCCTGCACCTCGTTCAAGACGCTCTTCAGACGCTCTTCGAACTCGCCGCGATATTTCGCACCGGCGATCAGGGCACCCATGTCGAGCGCCATCAACCGCTTGTCCTTCAGGCTTTCCGGCACGTCACCGTCGATAATGCGTAGCGCCAGACCTTCGGCGATAGCCGTCTTGCCGACGCCGGGTTCACCGATCAGCACCGGATTGTTCTTGGTGCGGCGAGACAGAACCTGGATCGTGCGGCGAATTTCGTCGTCGCGGCCGATCACCGGGTCGAGCTTGCCGTCGCGGGCATCCGCCGTCAGGTCGCGCGCGAATTTCTTCAGCGCTTCGAAGCCTGCTTCGGCATTGGCGCCATCGGCTGTGCGGCCCTTGCGGATCTCGTTGATGACCTGGTTGAGGCCCTGCGCCGTGACGCCGGCCTTCTTCAAGGTCGCGGACGTGGTGGCGGAATTCTCGATCGCCAGCGCCAGCAGCAAACGCTCGACGGTGACGAAACTATCGCCGGCCTTCTTCGATGCCTCTTCGGCAGTCGAAAACACTTTGGCGAGTGGTTGCGAAAGATAGATATCGCCATTGCCGCCGGAGACTTTCGGCAGTTTGGCAAGCGCTGCATCGTTGGCGATGCGGGCTTCCTTGGCGTTACCGCCGGCACGCTCGATAAGCGAAGACGCCATGCCCTGATCGTCGTCGAGCAGGACTTTCAACACATGTTCGGGCGCGAATTGCTGGTGGCCGCTTGCCAGCGCACTGGTCTGCGCCGACTGCAGGAAACCGCGAACCCGCTCGGAATATTTTTCAACGTTCATTCTCTGACCTCCTGTATCGCCCCGCCCTTTCATAAGGCACGAGCCGATGATTGAGATTGAGCTCCCTCAAAGGCGAGCCCGGCCGGTCAATAGCTGATTTCGCTGATCACCGGCTTCGCTCCGAGATATGGTAAGCGGAATTGGCTTATTAAAGAGTTCGGAAAGCCAAAAACTTGGGATTATCCATGCCGGATTGTCCAGTCCTCTACCCGGACCTCCAGCCCGTGTTCGGGATCGAAACCGGCATCCAGCCAGACCGTAAAAACCCGGTCGCTTTCGACATGGATTCTCGACTTCTTCTTGAACAGCCGCCAGACCTCTGATGAATCCGCGATAGCGGGAAAGTCCTTGGCCCAGTCCTTTTTCTCGTCCTCATCCATCGCCTCGAAATCCGGATAATAACGATCGCGGTAAAGCCGGAAGACATCGTCTTCCAGGATCGGCCGGAACTCGGCCTTCGCGACGATTTCCTTGATGAATTCGATGCGGCCGGCCGTTAGCGCGTCCTCCTCGCCATCGACATTCAGCTCCGCCTTCAATTCGCTCCAGGCCGGCTGAACCTTGGCCTTCAGGTGCCATTTATAGGTGGAGTCATAGGCAAAGGTCCCAACACCAGGGACTTTCACATTGCCGATCGCCGATTCAAGTCGCCGGACGATCGTCCACTGCTTTGATCCGGCATCGTGAAACAGAAGATACTCCTCCTTCATCTTCATGCCGTCGCCGACAAGGCTTTTCACAGGCACGGTCATGAAGCCCGGCGTCAAGCGATCCGCCGCGAAAGCGGCGTCATAAGCCGCGGCCTTGCCGATCTTGATATTGCCGCGGCGAACCGCAGTCGAACCGTGAAACGCGCTGGTCGGCATTTCGCGCGCCAAAAGCTCCGCCACCGCACTCAGCTTTTCGGCATTCTCGAAACGCTGCGCCTGGATATGCCGGTTGAACTCGACATTGCGGGCACCGTCGAAAAGCGTGTTTTCGCGATTGTCGAAAAAGGCATGCAGCAGTGTCTCGATATCGCCGGCAGAGGTCGGCGGCACTGCCGGCGCTTTGAGGTAGTCGTCGAACAGCCTTTTGAACAATGCGCTGTTGTTCTTCTCGGCCACCGGCTCGGATTTCCTGCGCGAACTTACCTGCTCCAGAAACCCGGCAAGGTCGTCGGCGATCCGGATCGGTTCGGAAGGCGTCTGGTCGCCGAAATGACCGATCGGCCGAACCAGCCAGACGGAGCCGCGATCCGCATCATTGAGGCTCACCAGAACCCGGAACGAAACCTGCGGGTTCATCTCGCCCTTGATCTCGGTGATCGGGAAATAGCGGGCCGGATCACCCGGCAGGCTTCCGCCCTCGTTTCTGGACACGTAACCCGTATAGTTGTCTTCGGCGAAAACCTGATTGGTCACCTTCTCGAAATTGAGAAGGTAGAGATAGTCGCCCTCGCGGACTAGGATCGCACGATGGTCATAGTCGATCTCCCGCCAGCCGACATTCGCAAGATACCAGCGCAAATCCTCGGGAAACGGCTGGCCGACCGCCGTCTCGCAGGCCTTGATCGTCTCCTCTTCATATCGAAAAGGGAAAAACGGTTCCTTTTCATAAGGTAGACCTGCAACGACGTTTTCAATCCGCATGCTTCGCTCCTCTTGGTGGTCGGCAACAAGATGAAAGCCTGCCGCGACATCAGCACGACAGGCTTTCGGTTCTTGTGCCACACCCAATTCCGTTCTCCGCCTAACTAGGCCTGAGGAGCACGGGGAAAAGGGGCACACTGAGGTCCTACTCGGCCACTGCGCAGATCACGCCGTGCGGAAAACCTTTGCGCCGGAGGGCGAGCTTGTCATACCGCCGTCGACGGGGATTTCGATGCCGGAGACGTTGGCGGCATCGTCGGATGCCAGATAAAGCGCTGCCTTGGCGATCTCTTCCGCTTCGCTCATGCGGCCGAGCGGGCTCATGCTGCCGAGCTTTTCTTCGAGCGCCGACATGGCATCGCTATTCGGGGCAAAGGGCGACCAGATCGGGGTCTTGGTACCGCCGGGCGTGACCTGGTTGACGCGAATACCGCGGGGCGCCAGTTCGGATGCGAAATTGCGGGTCATCGTGCGGACTGCACCCTTGGCTGCCGCATAGGCCGACCAGCCCGGTGCGCCGAGAACCGCATGGACCGAACCATTGAGGATGATCGAGGCGCCGTCATTCAGATGCGGCAGCGCTGATTGGATGGTGAAAAAGACCCCGGTCAGGTTGGTGCTGATGATCTGGGCGAACTGTTCGGCGGTCGTCTGGCCGAGCGGCGTGACACCGCCAATGCCGGCATTGGCGAAGACCACATCGATCTTGCCGAACTTCGCTTGCGCATCCGCAAACGCCTTTTCGGTTGCCGCGATATCGGTGACATCGGCCTTCAGCGCCAGCACGTCGCCGCCAAGCGCCTTTTCTGCCGCTGCAAGGGTTTCCGGATTGCGGCCGGTGATGACGACTTTCGCACCTTCGGCGAGGAAGACCTTGGCGGTTGCAAGGCCGATACCGCTATTGCCGCCGGTAATGAAGGCGACCTTGTTCTTGAGACGCATGGGAGTTGCTCCTTGGGAGGGAATTATTCAGCCAGACTGGCTTTCAATCTGGATTATGATCGACATCCACATGGCTTACGCATATAATCCTGGATGTCAAGCAGCCAGGCAGGAGAAAAATCATGGGGCATTCTCAGGCGGACAAGCAGAAGACGCATGACCGGATCGTCGAGATCGCTTCACGCCGGTTGCGGGAAAAAGGATTGGAAGGCGTCGGCGTCGCCGATCTAATGAAGGAAGCAGGCCTGACGGTTGGCGGCTTCTACAAGCATTTCGGATCGCGTGACGACATGGTGGCCGAGGCGATGGAAGTCGCTTACGGCGATTGGGAGGCCAAGAGCCGCAAACGGGGCAAGGCACCTTCCGACATATCGTTTACCGATTATGCAGCGGAGTATCTGAGCCTCGACCACAGGCAGGACACCGCCGGCGGGTGTCCGTTCGCGGCGCTGACCGCCGATCTCGCCCGTGGCAACGAAAAATCCCGCACCCACGCAACCGACCGGGTCAAAGGCAATCTGAAAAAGATGGCGACCCGCATGGCCGCTCGCGACGAAGAAGAGGCACGCCGCAAGGCAATGATCGTCTCCTGCCTGATGACGGGCGCCGTCGGCCTGTCCCGCATATCCAACGATGAGGCTTTTGCCGCTGAAATTCTCGATACGGTCCGGGAATTCGTTGGAGATTTCGCGATGAATTCGAAATAGCGCGGGCTGCCCGAAACGAAAAACTCCGGCTTGCGGCCGGAGTTCTGTCAGAAGCTGAGCTTGGTGTGGCGGGCGTCAGGCGACTTCCGCCATCCGCTCCTCGTGATAGGCGGCGCGGATCTTCGCGACTTCATTCTCCGAGCCGAAGATGACGGGAACGCGCTGATGCAGCGAAGTGGGCTGAATATCAAGGATATCGATCTTGCCGGCAATAGCGGCGCCACCTGCCGCTTCCACCAGGAAACCGATCGGGTTGGCTTCATAGAGAAGTCGCAGACGGCCGGAGCCCGGCTTGGCGCGGTCGGCCGGATACATGAAAACGCCGCCGCGATTGAAGATGCGATGGGCATCCGCCACCATCGAGGCAACCCAGCGCATGTTGTGGCCGCCGGCAATCGAGCTGTCGATATAGTCGACGATGACATCGTCCCAGGACGGACGGCGGGCGGCGTTGATGGCGAACTCCTTCGAATCCGACGGGATGGTCACGTTTGCCGCCGTCATCACATAGTCGCCGGCCGCATTCAGCGTGAAAATCTGCACACCCTTGCCGACCGACAGAAGCAACGTGGTCTGCGGGCCATAGGCCGCATAACCGGCAACCAGCTGGCCGCGGCCGCTTTGCAATATGTCTTGCGATCTGGTTGCCGCGATCACCGAGAAGATCGTGCCGACGGTGACATTGACGTCGAGATTGGAGGAACCGTCGAGCGGATCGAAGATGACCGCGTATTTGCCGGCTGCGTGGACCTCGACTTCAGTATCCAGCTCTTCCGAAACGGCAAAGGCAACCGCCGGCGATTTGCGGCAGGCCTCCAGCAGGATCTCGTTGGAAATCACATCGAGCGGCTTCTGGGTTTCGCCCTGAACATTGGTCACCTCGGTGGCTCCGGTCAGGCCGGCCAGCGACGAAGTCCTCAGCTTGTCCGAAATCTGCCTTGTAGCCTCGGCGATCTCACGCAGGACGATGACCAGGTCATCGTTGAGCGCTCCGCCCCTATGGCTTTCGAGATAGGTTTCGAACGTCATCATGCAGCACATCTCCTTTTTGAACCCATCGGCGAGCATCCTGATAGATGGCAGCCAAGCGTTCATAGCTCGGTTTAAATCGAACCTAGAGAAGTTTTGCAATGCGGTAAACAGTTGAAGATATTACAAAATAGTCCATTCAACGACACTATCGACGGGCAAAAATCCATTTCAAACGAATGAAATGCTTTAAAAATCGATTTAAAAACCCATCACGCTTTGAAATCGGCTGCGCAAACGCATCTTTGCTGTTTACCAAAAATAAAAAAACTCCGGCGCAAGGCCGGAGTTTTTGTCTTTCGAGACGTTTGTCGCAGGCTTATTCGCCGGCGGCTTCCGCCAGGGCCGGCTGGCCGTCATCGTTCGCGGCTTCTTCGCCTTCGGCGCTCTTGCGCGGCTGGCGACGCGGACGAGCGGCAGCACGGCGGCGCGGAGCGCGCTCGGTCGAGGCTTCCGCCTGCTCGGCCTGTTCGACCGCGACTTCCGCCGGCGTGCCATCGATCACCGGCTGAGGGCCGGAACCATCGTCGACGGCAGGAGCCGGAGCGGGCTTCGGGGTCCTGGCAGGCTTTGCAGCGGCGACAGGTGCTGCAACAACCGGCTGCTCGTCTGAACCGCTTGCGGCAACGGCGGGCTGTTCTTCCGTCATCGGCTGCTGCTGGTCACGACGCTCAAAACGGTCCTGCCGGCGATCACGGCGCGGGTCGCGGTCACCACGGTCGCGGCGGTTTTCGCGCGGCTGGCCGTTGTTCTGGCCACCCTGGTTCTGACCGCCCTGGCCTTGCTCGCGCGGCTGGTTGTTCTGTTCGCGGCGCGGCTGTTGCTGCGGCGCTTCGTCGGACATCATCGGCTGCTGGGCATAACCCAGGTCTTCGCCGTCGCCATTGTCCATATCGTCCTGGTCCATGACGTTGCCGTCACGATCCTGATAGTCGCCGCGGTCCTGATGCTGGAAACGATCCTGCATCTGGGCCTGAGCGGCTGCGATGATGCGGTTGTAATGTTCGGCGTGCTGCAGATAGTTTTCCGCCATCACGCGGTCGCCGGAGCTCTGGGCATCGCGGGCAAGTGCCGAATACTTCTCGGCGATATGCTGGGCGGTACCGCGGATCTTGATGTCCGGGCCGGAGCTGTCGTAGGTCCGGCTGAGAGGATTGCCACCCTTGCGGTTGAAGTTGTTGTTACCGCCGCCGCCACCGCCGCCATTGTTATTATTGCCGCGCCCTCGACCGCGATTTTTCTGCTGTCCTGGCCTCATCTATCGTTCACCAACTCTCTATCTTCGCTGATAAGGGGCCCGCGGCTTGCCGGTCAAAAGCCGGAACAAGACTTCGCGTGCCGCGCACAGGGCGATACTTAGGCGTCCTGCCGCTGTCTAAGTCAAATTAACTGATTCACGCACCGGGAATTGTTCAACCTTCGTGCTCTTCGAAAAGAGCAGGAGAAAGGGTTGACCTAAAACCCGAACGAATCGCCGTTCATTCCCAGTCACCCCAGTGCGTGCCTTGCAAGCTATCCCGCTTCCCTCGGAAATCCAAGCCTTTTTTCTGCTTTGCAAAATCAAGGCTTGCTCTTTGTAAACAGAAGAACTCGGTCATTATCACCGTAATCACGTCTTGCTTGCGCCAGCATGAAGCCGGCGTCGTGAAAGATCGCGCTCACAGTGTCTTTCTGATCGAAACCGATCTCGACGCCGATCATGCCGTCCTTTTCGAGAAAATCTCCTGCACCCGCCGCAATCGCGCGATAGGCATCCAGCCCGTCAGGGCCACCGTCCAGCGCCGCCGGGGGATCAAAATCCCGAACTTCCGGTTCTAGTGCAGGGATAACATCACTCCGTATATAGGGCGGATTTGACACGATTATGTCGAAACGCCCGGTGATTGCGTCAAACCATTGGCTTTCCACCGCATCAAATCTTTCGGCCAAGCCGAGCCGCTTTGCGTTTTGCATCGCGGTATTCAATGCATCCCTGGAAATATCGCTGCCGATCCCGCTTGCATGAGGGATTTCCTTCAACAGAGCGAGAATGATCGCACCGGTTCCCGTGCCAAGGTCAAGAAGCCTCGCAACACCCTTGGCTGCGACAATCTGCCCCACACGGGGAAGCAGGCTTTCCACCAGGATTTCCGTATCGGGCCTCGGCTCCAGCGTTTCGCGGGAGATCAGGAGGTCCATCCCGTGGAACTCTCTAGACCCTAATATGCGGTGGACCGGCTCCCGTTTCAAGCGGCGGGCCACCGCCTTGTCGATAGAAGCGATTTCGTCACCGGTCAGAACCCGGTCACCACCGGTGAAAACCTCCGTGCTGGAAAGGCCGAGCAGGCCGCCGAGCAACAGCCGCGCCTCGATCGCCGCATCCGGTAGCCCGGCCGCCGTAAACCGCGCCCGCGCATCCGCCACCGCTGCGCCGAGAGTGCTCATCCCTGCTGTTCGCCGATCATCGCCAACTGACCCGCCTGGTAGTCAGCAATCAGCGCATCGACCACTTCGTCGATTTCGCCGATCATCATCCGGTCGAGCTTGTAGAGCGTCAGATTGATGCGGTGGTCGGTGACACGGCCCTGCGGGAAATTATAGGTGCGGATGCGCTCGGAACGATCGCCCGAACCGACCTGGCTCCGGCGGTCGGCGGAGCGCTCGCTGTCCAGCTTCTGGCGTTCCATGTCGTAGAGCCGCGAGCGCAGAACCTGCATGGCTTTGGCGCGGTTCTGGTGCTGCGACTTTTCCGAGGACGTGACAACGATGCCGGTCGGCAGATGGGTGATGCGCACCGCCGAGTCCGTCGTATTGACATGCTGGCCGCCGGCGCCCGAGGACCGCATCGTATCAATGCGGATATCCTCGTTGCGTACCTCGATATCGATATCCTCCGCCTCCGGCAGGACGGCGACGGTCGCCGCCGACGTGTGGATACGTCCCTGCGTTTCGGTATCGGGAACGCGCTGCACCCGATGCACGCCGGATTCGAACTTGAGCTTCGAAAACACGCCGCGCCCGGTGACATTGGCGATGATTTCCTTGTAACCGCCGGCTTCTCCATCGCTGGCCGACAGCACTTCCACCTTCCAGCCATGCGTGCTGGCATAACGTTCGTACATGCGGAACAGGTCGCCGGCAAAAAGTGCCGCCTCATTGCCGCCCGTACCGGCGCGGATTTCCAGGATCGCGCTCTTCTCGTCCGCCGCATCCTTCGGCAGGAGCAGGATCTGCATGTCCTTTTCGAGGCCTTCGACGCGTTCTTCCGCGCCGGGCAGCTCCATTTCGGCCAGCTCGTGCATCTCGCGATCGGTCGATTTGTCGTTCAGCATGGCACGCAGATCGGCCACTTCGGCGGTCGTCTTCTCGTATTCGCGGATCTTGCGGACCACCGGCTGCAACTCGGAATATTCCGAGGCCAGCTTCACATAGACATCGGCGGCCGGACCTTCCGACATGCGCACCTCGATCTCGCCGAAGCGGCGCTCCAGTTCGCGCATCTTTTCAACGGGAAGCTTCGCCACCGTCTAACTCCATTTTCTTCTTGTTATCCGCTAGACGGGAATATTGTGTGTCTCGGCGAACCGGATAAGCAGGTCGCGCATCGGCTCCCCGGACATGTGATTGTCGAGCGCCGCATTCAGCTCGGTTGCCAGCAGGTCCGCATCGAGCCCGAGCAGCATCGCCTTGACCGGGCCGATCGACGTTGCCGCCATCGACACCGAGCGGAAACCGACGCCGATCAGCGCCATGGCCGAAAGCGGCTTGCCGGCCATCTCGCCGCACAGCGTCACCACCGTCTTGTTCCGCTCGCCGGCCCGCGCGATATCGCGCAGGATGCGCAGGAACGGCTTGCCGAGATTGTCGAAACGATCGGAGACACGCGCATTGCCGCGATCCGCCGCCATCGCGAACTGGAACAGATCGTTCGAACCGACCGAGACGAAATCGACTTCCGCCATCAATTCGTCGAGCTGCCACATCAAAGCCGGCACTTCCAGCATGGCGCCGAACTGCAGCTTGCGCGGCAGGCTGTGGCCGAATTTGGAGAGGTGCTGCACTTCCTTCTGCATCAGGTCACGCACCTGATGGATTTCCGAAACCTCGGTCACCATCGGCAGCATCATCTTCAGTTCCGCACCCGCAGACGCACGCAGCAGCGCCCGGAGCTGGGTGCGCAAAAGGCCCGGCCGGTCGAGCGACAGGCGGATCGCCCGCCAGCCAAGCGCCGGGTTTTCCTCTTCCTGGGCCCGGAAATACGAGACGACCTTGTCGCCGCCGATATCGAGGGTGCGGAACGTCACCGGGCGGCCGGCGGCCTGCTTGATGACGTTGCGATAGAAGCTCTCCTGCTCCTCGAGCTTCGGCATGGTCGAGGCGATCATGAATTGCAGCTCGGTGCGGAACAGGCCGATGCCGTCGGCGCCGGATTCGGCCAGTTGCGGCAGGTCGACCATCAGGCCGGCATTCATCTGCAGGCTGATCCGCTTGCCGTCCTTGGTGAACGGCTCGACCGAGCGCAGCGCCTTGAACTGTTCCTGCCGGCGGGCGCGCAGCCGCACCTTTTCCTCATAGGCCTTCTGCAGGTCGAGAACCGGGCGGACATGCACCTGGCCGTCGTCACCATCGATGATGATCGCATCACCGTTTTCGGCTAGCGCCACCAGACCGGCCGCCTGGCCGACGACCGGAATGCCCATGGCGCGGGCAACGATCACCACATGGCTCGTCACCGCACCGTCTTCGAGCACGAGACCGCGAAGACGCTCGCGCGGATAATCCAGAAGCTCGGCAGCACCCATGGCGCGCGCCAGCACGATCGCGTCGTTCGGGAAGCCCTCTTCGGTCATCCTGCCGGAATAGCCGGTCAACTGGCGCAGCAGCCGATTGGCGAGATCGTCGAAATCGTGCATCCGCTCGCGCAGATACGGATCAGTCATGCGCATCATGCGCGCTTTTGTATCGCTCTGGACCTTTTCGACCGCGGCTTCCGCCGTCAGGCCGTTATGGATCGCCTCTTCCATGCGGCGGACCCAGCCCTGGTCATGGGCGAACATCCGGTAGGTCTCGAGCACCTCGCGATGCTCGCCTTCCTGGCTGATCTCACGCCGCGACAGCATGTCGTCGATGGAGATGCGCAGCGAACCCAGCGCTTCCGCCAGCCGCTGGATTTCCTTCTCCGCATCCTCGTTCAGAAGATTGGTGACGACGATGCGCGGCTCGTGCAGCACGACATGGCCAAGGCCGATGCCTTCGTTATAGCCGTCCGCCTCGATGGTGACAGCACGGGTAAGATCGAGTTCGAGGCCGGGGCGGGTGATCTTCTTGAGTTCGCCGGTGGCGATCATCTCGGCGATCACCATCGCCGTCGTCTCGAGCGCCTCGGTCTCGTCCTCGCGATAATTGCGGCTGGCCCGGTTCTGGACGACCAGAACACCGAGCGTGCGGCCGGCGCGCAGGATCGGCACGCCGAGGAAGGAATGGTAGATTTCTTCGCCCGTTTCCGGGAGATAACGGAAGGCCGGATGCGCCTGCGCGTCGGACAGATTGAGCGGCTGGGCGGATGCGGCGATCGTGCCGACGAGACCCTGGCCCATCTTCAGCTGCGAGGTGTGGACCGCTTCCTTGTTCAGGCCTTCGGTGGCGTAAAGCTCGAGCACGCCATCGGATCGCAGCACATAGACCGAGCAGACTTCCGCCACCATGTTGCTGGCGATCTGCCGGACGATGCGGTCAAGGCGCTCCTGCGGATCGAGCGGCTCCGCCATCAACTCGCGCAGGCGCTTCAAAAGAACGCGCGGACCAGCCGACAGGTCTCTCATCGGCATCAGTGCTCCCGAACCTGGAGTTTGTCAGGGAAAAGTGGAATCCGGCTTTCCCGACAGACAAACGAAAAACAAGGTCTCATCCTATCCGGGATGGCGCACCATGAACATCACAGCGCGCCGAACCGGCTCATACTCAACTCTTATCGAGACCGTAGGCGGAATGCAAAGTCCGAACTGCGAGTTCCGAATAAGCACCGTCGATCAGGATGGAAATCTTGATTTCCGAGGTCGTGATCGCCTTGATGTTGATGCTCTTTTCAGCAAGTGCCTTGAAAGCGTGCGCCGCAACGCCCGCATGGCTGCGCATGCCGATACCGATGACGGAAACCTTGGCGAGACCTGATTCGGTCTGGACGACGTCGAAGCCGATCTTCGCCTTGTTGTCGTCGAGCACTTTCATGGCCTTCTGCACGTCGCCGGACGGCACGGTGAAGGTCATGTCGGTCTTCGAACCATCTTCCGAAATGTTCTGGACGATCATGTCGACATTGATATGGGCTTCCGCCAGCGGGCCGAAAATGGCGGCCGAAACGCCGGGCCGATCGGCCAGGCGCCGGAGCGAAATCTGCGCTTCATCCTTGGCATAAGCGATGCCGGTGACGACTTCCTGTTCCACGATTTCTTCCTCGTCGCAAATCAAAGTGCCGGGCGGATTGAGCAGGTCACCCATGCCCGGCGCATCGGGATCCTCGAAACTGGAGCGCACGAAGGTGCGGACCTTGTGGACCATGGCAAGCTCGACCGAGCGCACCTGCAGCACCTTCGAACCGAGCGATGCCATTTCCAGCATTTCCTCGAAAGACACCTTCTTCATGCGGCGCGCGGCCGGCACGATGCGCGGGTCGGTCGTATAGACGCCGTCGACGTCCGTATAGATGTCACAACGGTCGGCCTTCACGGCAGCGGCGATCGCCACCGCCGAAGTGTCCGACCCGCCGCGACCGAGCGTCGCGATACGGTTGTCCGGACCGAGACCCTGGAAACCGGCAATGACCGCCACCTGGCCGTCACCCATCCGCTTGATGATGTCGGAACCGTCGATCTCCATGATGCGCGCCGCGCCATGGGCGCTGTCGGTGCGGATCGGGATCTGCCAGCCCTGCCAGGAGCGGGCATTGATGCCCATCGACTGCAGCGCGATGGCGAGAATGCCGGAGGTGACCTGCTCGCCGGATGCCACGACGGCATCGTATTCGCGCGCATCGTAGAAGGGCGAATTGGCGCCGGCAACTTTCGGCATGTCCTGCACCCAGCCGACCAGTTCGTTGGTCTTGCCGGACATGGCGGACACGACGACAGCCACTTCGTGGCCGGCGGCGACTTCACGTTTCACATGGCGCGCAACGTTGTGAATGCGTTCGAGATTGGCGACCGAAGTGCCGCCGAACTTCATGACGATGCGTGCCATTAGACAAAACCACTGTTTCGCCCTGCCTGGGAGCGGCGGGCGTCTTTCTTCCGATCGGCTCGAAATCCTGCCGTTTATGACAGGATTATCAAATTGCCGGGTCTCTTAGCGAAAAGGGGAGAAAGGCGCAATGGCCGGAAGATAGGCAAACGGTACGCTCGATATAGGAAAAGGCGCGGCTTTTCCGCCGCGCCCATCAATCCATCAGTCCTTGCAGCCCATAGGCGTGTTGCTGCAATTCTGACCTTGGCCACGGGTCGTATTATCATGAGGTCTGATATTACCACCGCTGCGATTTGCATCACCGATCGAGTTACGGCCGTTGTCGCCGCGTGGGATCGGCGGGCGATCGTTATCCCGCGGGCGGTCGACCCGGGGCGGGCGATTGTCGCGGTCGCGATCCCGATCGAAACGGGGAGGATCACGGTCGATACGTGGCGGACGGCGGTCGTCGTTGCGGTCGCGGTCGAAACGCGGCTGATCCCGATCACGGTCGAACCGCGGAGGATTTCTGTCGCGGTCAAAACGCGGCTGGTCACGGTCCCTGTCCCGATCACGATCCCAACGCGGCTGATCCCGATCCCGGTCGAAGCGCGGCTGGTCACGATCCCAGCGCGGCGGCGGTGGCGGGCGACGATCGTCCCGGTCCCAGCGCGGCGGATCGCGGTCGCGGTCCCAACGCGGCGGCGGTGGCAACGGACGTTCCGAACGCCAGTCGTAACGGCGCCAGCGGTCACGCTCGCGGTAGAAATCGCGGCCGGAATAATAACGGCCCCAATAATTGTCGACATCGAAGGTGACCGTCGGAATGCCGAGGCGCGGATAATAATCCGGCTCCACATAAACCCTGCGGGACTGGTAGGCCGCCTGGACATAGCTGCCCGACACCCAACCGCGACCACCGAAGAACTGCACATCACACCAGTTGACGCTGCTCATGCAGCCGAAAATGGTGACCGAAGTGCCTTCCGGAATGACGGTGACGGCGGGATAACCGGTGCTTGGCCCCGACCGCATATTGACGTTTGCGGTCGAAAATCCGCTGACGGCCGCATTGGCTATCGATGGAGCCACGAAGAGCGCGGCAAGCGCTGCAACGGACATAAGAAACTTTTTCACTGGGGCTTCCTCCTGAGAAACCTGACGCCTTGAACTGGCTGATCGATATGCCGCACGGATTTGGTCGGCATATCAATGCTCAAGGCATCCGCATTGTTCCAGTACAGCTCTGAATGGCACATGAATGGAACGTTCGTTTTTCATTTAGCTGTTCCGCTCAGCCATGGCGCGCGGGACCGGTCGATTGCCGCTCGGCGATATGGCAGGCGAGCTCCACCCGCCGCGCCG
Organism: Neorhizobium populisoli; assembly: GCF_019430945.1. Classification (GTDB taxonomy): domain Bacteria; phylum Pseudomonadota; class Alphaproteobacteria; order Rhizobiales; family Rhizobiaceae; genus Neorhizobium; species Neorhizobium populisoli. The sequence continues at coordinate 18,841 of NZ_JAHYCB010000007.1, forward strand.
GGGTCGCCAGCCCCGCCATGCCGTCCCGCAAAAGATCGAGCGCCACCGAACCGAGCTCGCGCATCGGGATATGCACGGTGGTCAGCGGTGGATTGAGGAAGATCGCCTGCGGCAGGTCGTCCATGCCCATGACCGAGACATCGCCCGGCACCGAGTAACCCAGTTGCTGCAGACCCAGCATCGCGCCGACCGCCAGACTGTCGCCGGCCGTCAGCACCGCGGAAAAATCCAGCCCCTTGGCCTTCTTGATCCGATCGGTGATCGCCTGCGCCGCAAGTTCCGGCAGCCAGTCGTCGACGGCCACGGCAAGATCGGGCGGGCAGTCGAGGCCATGATTGACGAAAGCGTCCTGCCAGCCTTCCCGGCGCCGATCGATCGTGCGGCGGCCCGGGCGCATCAGGAAGAGGATGCGCTTGTGGCCGAGCCTGATCAGGTAATCGGCAGCCAAATGCGCCGCCGAACGATTGCAGGGCGTGACGCTCGAAAGCCGCATATACGGATCGTCGCCGTTGATCAGGATGACCGGCTTGTCGAAGCCGCGGGTGGCGGCCAGCATGCCTTCGTCATCGATCGTCAGGAACATCAGCCCGGCGACATCCGGATCCGCCTTCGCCTCGTCCAGCAGCATCTTTTCTTCCGACTGGTCGGCAATCGCCCGGGTGACGATTTCGAGCCCCAGCGCGCTTGCCCGCTCGCGCAATCCCTCCAGCACGTAGAGCGTGAACTGGTTGCGGACATAGTCGATCATCGCCGCGCTCGAGGCCGCGAGAATGACCTTCTTGCCGGCCACCGGCGTGGGGATCGCGTAATTGATATCCTTGGCTGCTTCTAAAATACGTTCGCGAATATCCGCCCGCACACCCTTCTCGCCAGCCAGCGCCCGCGACACGGTGCTGAGCGAAACCCCGACGCGCTCGGCGATATCCTCCAGCCGCACGCGGCGGCTCTTCTTGCCGCGTTTGCCGGGCACGATTGTCGTGGCCATGAAATCATCCTCCCATTTCCGGTGCGCAATCTGCAAAAAATTTTCAGATTGCGCAATCAATTTTCAGATGTTTTCATAAGATCACCGTCCGGGAGAGACGGATCGATGATGCCGTGCAGCCAATGCGCGGCAGCCTAGGGAGGAATTGCAGTATGGGCCTGTCAGCCCGGGATCTCCGTGAAAAGCTCGACCTCCTCGTCGCCGGCATGACCGGCCTGAAAGCCGATGGTCGCTTCAACGAGCCCAATCTCGACGGCACCGCCGGCGACTATATCTCTTTCGACAGCTGGGAATGGCCGCAGGGCGTCGGTCTCTATGGCCTGATCCGCCTCTGGCAGTTCACCGGCCGCGAAGATTTGAAGGCCGTCATCGAAAATTGGTACACGTCCCGCATCGAAGCGGGCCTCCCCACTTTGAACGTCAACACCACCGCACCGATGCTTGGCCTTTCCGTTCTCTGGAAAGAAACCCGCGATCCGCGCTGGGCGCCGGTTCTGGATGCCTGGGCGACCCGTGTCATCACCGAAATGGGCCGCACCGAGGAAGGCGCTTTCGAGCACCACGTCTCCGACAAGGTCAATGACGACGAGCTTTGGGACGACACGCTTTATATGGTCGCCCTCTTCCTCGCCTCTTACGGCCAGGCCAGCGGCCGCGCCGAACTGATCGACGAAGCGGCAAAACAGTTCCTCGTCCACACCCGTTACCTCGCCGACCGCAAGACCGGCCTCTGGTTCCACGGCTGGACCTTCCAGGGCCACCACAATTTCGCTGAAGCCCGCTGGGCGCGCGGCAATGCCTGGATCACCGCAGGCATGCTGGACCTCTTCGATCTGGCCGACATGTCACCGCCGGTGAAGGATTATCTCACCGGCGTGCTGACCGCGCAGGTCAACGCGCTGCTGCCGCTGCAGGCGGAATCCGGCGCCTGGCGCACCCTGCTCGACGACCCGAATTCCTACGAGGAAATCTCGGCGACAGCCGGCATCGGTTACGGACTGCTCAAGGGCTACCGCCTCGGTCTTGGCACCCATGAATGGCGCATCGCGGGCCTGAAGGCCGTCGAAGCCGTGCTCAACAACATCGACGAGGCCGGCACCGTGCTGAACGTGTCCTACGGCACCCGCATGGGCCACGACCTGCAATTCTATCGGGATATCCCGATCCAGCCGACCGGCTACGGTCAGGCGCTTTCCATCCTCTGCCTCTCCGAGGCTTTGAGACACGTGGACGCGGGAGAATAAAAATGGCGATGAAGGTTCTCTACGGCGCCGGTCCGAACGACATCAAGACCTATGACACGGCTCGCCTGCGCGCCGAATTCCTGATGGAAGACCTCTTCCAGCCGGGCCAGGTGTCGTTCACCTATACCCATGTCGACCGTCTGATCGTCGGCGGCGCGGTGCCGACCTCTTCGACCCTGACGTTCGGCTCCGGCGAGGATATCGGCACGCCCTACCTTCTTTCGGCCCGCGAAATGGGCGTTGCCAATCTCGGCGGCACCGGCGTGATTTCTGTCGATGGCAAGAGCTACACGCTGGAAAACCGCGACGTGCTCTATATCGGTCGCGGCGCTCAGCAGATTTCCATGGCCAGCACCTCCACCGACAGCCCGGCCCGTTTCTACATGAACTCCGTGCCGGCCGGCGCCGATATCCCGCACCGCCTCATCAAGCGGTCGGAATCGAAGATGCTGACCTTCGGCGATGCCAAGCGCGCCAATCTGCGGAACCTTCGGATGTACATCCATCCGGAAGTCACGCCTTCCTGCCTGCTCCTGCTCGGCATCACCGATCTTGCCGAAGGCAGCATCTGGAACACCATGCCGCCGCATCTGCATGAGCGCCGCATGGAAGCCTACTGCTATTTCGACCTGCCGGAAGAAGAGCGCGTTATCCACATGATGGGCCGCCCGGAAGAGACGCGGCATCTCGTCGTGAAGAACCTCGACGCGGTCCTGTCACCGGCCTGGTCTATCCATATGGGCGCCGGTACCGCGCAATACGCTTTCGTCTGGGGCATGACCGGCGAAAACCAGGAATATAACGACGTGGCCCCGGTGGCCCTCGCTGAACTCAAGTAATTCGGGAATTGAAGTGACGGCCATGAATCCTGAACAGAACTGGATGCGGAACACCCTGAAGGCCGGCGATGCCGTCCGCTACTGGCAGCTCGGCGCGATCGCGCAGGAGCGTTTCGACGTGCCGGACGCGCCGATGAAGGGCGAGATGGACCCGTTCTTCTTCCTCACCAAGGTGAAGAACTTCATTCCGCACGAATATCCGTGCCGCACCATTTTCGCCGAAACCTATCGCGGCAAGCGTCCCGACGTGCGCGGCGAATTCGAAGCGACCCGCTGGTGGCTGCCTTTCGGCTCCCCGCGTCTCGACCTTTCCGGCTTCTGGTTCCGCCCGACCCGTCTTGCCACCTGGACCCGCACCTATATCGAAGCAGACAGCGCCGGCACGGCGAAGATCCGTCTCGGCACCTGCGGCGGCGCGGTCCTCTGGCTGAACGGCAAGGAAGTCGGCTGGATGGCCCCCTATAGCCGCAACCTCGAAGCCAAGCAGGAATTCGAACTCTCGCTCGAAGCCGGCCTCAACGAGATCGTCCTGTTCTTCGACGATCTCGCCGAGCGCGATGCCCGTTATTTCTACCAGTTCGACTACGTTTCCGGCCCGGCCGCCAGCGTTGCGATCCCGGTTCCGGTTGCTGGTTCGATCGCCGAAAACCTTGAGTCCGCCCTCGACCGCATGCATCTCGACCGTCAGCACTATTTCGGCGGCGATATCACTGTCCTCTTCCCCGAGCCGCTGCCGATCGACGTCAAAGTCAACGTTGCCGTCGAAGGCGACTTCATGTCCCGCGAGCGGTTCGACTACGACTTCTCGCTGCCGGCCGGCACCAAACATCTGAATGTCGGCGCGTCCGAAAACGCGCCTGCCGACTTCCGCCACCTGCGCGTCACGCTGAATGCCGGCGGCTTCGTCGCTTCTCGCTCCGTTGGCGTCGAAATCTGCCATGCCGCCCGCCAGGGCAAGGCTCCGGCTTCGCTCGTCGACCGCATCACCGAAACGCTCTCCGAAGTTTCCGAATATTCGGAACGCGATACCGTTCGCGCCTTCGCCCGTCTGGCCAGCGGCCGCTCCGGTGCCGATACCGACGCGATGATCGAGGAAATCCTCCCCTCGATCGAGGATTGCCACGACTGCGCCGACTTCTCGCTCGTGCCGCTCATCTGGTCGCGCACCGTCTGGGGCAAGGACATCAACGAAAAGACTAGGCAGCGCATCGATAATGCCATCCTCAACTACCGTTTCTGGATGGATGAGCCGGGCAATGACGTTCAGTGGTATTTCTCCGAAAACCACGCGCTGCTCTTCCACACCTCCGCCTATCTCGGCGGCAGCCTGCTGCCCGACGCGACCTTCATCCGTTCCGGCCGCAAGGGCTCCGAGCAGGCGAAGATCGGTGCCGAGCGCGTCCGCGCCTGGCTCGACCATTTCGAGAAGTGGGAAATGGCGGAATTCAACTCCGCGCCTTATTTCCCGATCGATCTAAAGGGTCTGACCGCGCTTGCCGCGATCTCGCCGGACAAGGATATTGCCGACCGCGCCAAGGCCGGCATCGTCCGTCTTTGCGAAGTCATCGCCCGCTCCGCCCATCACGGTATGGTCACCGCCGCCCAGGGTCGCTCCTACGAGCACACGCTCTGCGCCGGCCGTTCGCTGGAACTCTCCGCCGTCGCGCGCCTCATCTGGGGCAGCGGCTGGTACGGCCGCCGTGTTCATTGCTTGCCGCAGATGGCGGTGTGCCTGCGCGATCACGGCCTCGAAATCCCCGCCGAACTGGCCGCCATTGCCGATCATCAGGGCGATCAGCACCAGGAATGGCGTTTCGCCCAGGGCGAAAACTCCTTTGCCGCGCTTTATCACTACAAGGGCCGGAATTTCGCCATGGGCTCGACGGTACATTACCGTTGGGACGAATGGGGTTACCAGGAAACCGTCCTGCATCTGCGCATCGGCGAACGGCCGGAAGCGTCGATCTGGATCAACCATCCGGGCGAGACCATCCAGTTCGGTTATGGCCGTCCTTCCTATTGGGGCGGTTGCGGCACCATTCCGCGCGCCCAGCAATATCGTGGTCTGGCCGTCCTCGAATTCACCACCTACGAGGAACAGCCGGACTTCACGCATGCCTGGTTCCCCAAGGCCGAGTTCGACGAGACCCGTGTTTCCGGCAGCCTAGCGCTCGCTCGCTCCGGCAACGGCGCCGTTCTGCTCCGCGCCTCGTCCGATCTCGAATTCATCACCGAAGGCCCGTCGGCCGGTGCGGAACTGCGCCAGTATGGCCAGAAAACCCGCTGGATCGTCCGCGTCTGCGAGGCAGGCGACCTGAATTCCGTCGAAAGCCGCTTCGGCGCTCTCGCTGCAAAGCATGATTCCGATGGCGCCTTCGTTGTCGAAGACCCGGAATATGGTACCGTTCGCTTCCGGGCCGATGGCACTGTGGAAGCGGAAGGCCGCGTGATTGCGCGGGCGGATTACACAGTCAAGGGCGAAGCCACCATGCTGAGCGCCGCCTGAAGCCTTGAACCTATAAATCAACAGGAACGGGAGGAGGCCCCGTTCCGACAGAGGAGGAAATGAACATGCAGATGAAATCCATCCTGGCGGGTGCAGCACTCGCCCTCATGAGCACGACGGCGGCCTTTGCCGGCGACGTCCGCATCATGTGGTATTCGGACGGCGTCGAAGGCGACGTCATGAAGGACCTTGTCGGCCGCTTCATGAAGGAAAACCCGGGCATCAACGTCATTCTCGACAACGTTGCCTATTCCGTCATCAAGGAACAGCTGCCGGTGCAGCTCGAAGCCGGCAACGGCCCGGACATCGCCCGCGTCACCGCCATCAAGGACCTTTCCAAGCACTGGCTGGACCTGCGCCCGCTCGTCAAGGACGCCAAGTACTGGGATGAGAACTACGGTGCCCAGGCTGACTGGATGCGTCCGGACGGTTCCAACCAGATCTCCGGCTTCATGACGCAGATCACCCTGACCGGCGGCTTCGCCAACAAGACCCTGTTCGAACAGGCCGGCGTTCCGCTTCCGGGCCCGAAGGCCACCTGGGAAGAATGGGCAGCCGCTTCCAAGAAGGTTGCAGACAGCCAGAAGATCTTCGCCATGGCGATCGACCGATCCGGCCACCGCCTGACCGCTCCGCTTCTTTCCTACGGCGCAAACTACGTCGGCAAGGACGGCAAGCCGGCTCCGCTCGACAAGGGCGCCAAGGACTTCATGACCAAGTTCGTCGGTTGGGTCGCTGACGGCTCGTTCTCCAAGGACGTCTGGGTTTCCGCTGCCGGCTCCACCTATCGCGCTGCCGCCGACGACTTCATCAACGGCCAGCTCGCCTTCTATTATTCCGGTTCCTGGCAGGTTGCGAACCTCGCCACCAAGATCGGCAACAACTTCGACTGGGTCGCCACCGGCAGCCCCTGCGGCCCGGCAGCCTGCACCGGCATGCCCGGCGGCGCAGCTCTCGTCGCGGTCAAGTACACCAAGAACCCGAAGGAAGTCGCGGCCGTCATGGACTGGTTCGCCCAGGAGAAGATCGTCAAGGAATTCTCCGAGCGCACCCTCTTCCTGCCCGGCAACAAGTCCGTCGTCGACAAGGGTGGCCTGGACTTCAAGACCAACAACGCCCAGGCCAAGGCTGCTCTGACGAAATATGTCGAAGCAACCAAGTCCACTTCTGAGACCGCTCTGAAGCTGCCCGGCTGGCGCTGGTCCGACACGGTCTATGCCGCGATCGTTACCCGCGTAGGTCAGACCCTTGCCGGCGAGATGAAGATCGAAGACGCGTTCGCGCGCATCGATGCGGATATCGCCCAGAAGGTCAAGGACGCTGGTCAGTGAGGAACGGTCCGGCGCAAGCCGGAGCAATCGATCCAGTGAATCGATTGCAGTGACGAACGCTCGAAGCGCAAGCGGAGAGCAATAACGGTAAAGATTGCCTCTGCTTCAACAGGGTAATCGATCAAGATGATAGCGAGGCGGTGCCGCAGTCTTAACCCTCCCCCTTGTGGGGAGGGTGGCCGGCAGGCGGGAGGGGTTTTCTCTTCGGAGCGAAGTCCCCTCCCCAACCCCTCCCCACAAGGGGGAGGGGCTAACCTGCCGCACCGCCTTGTTTTCCTAAGGGAGGAATGTTTCCCAATGACATCAACGACAACCTCCTCCCACCTCGGCGCCCTCCTCATGGCGCCCGTCAACGCCCTGATGCGGGTCGTCGATATCCCCCTGCGCGGCCTGCAGAAATCGACCGGCATCGGCGGCATGGCCGCCTTCTTCCTGGCGCCGAACATGCTGATCTTCGGCATCTTCGTACTCTTGCCGCTGTTCATCAACATCGTCTATTCGACGACCGGCGGCACGGCCTTCTTCCTGTCGGAACGCTCCTTCGTCGGCACCGAGCAATACCAGCGCCTGTTCACCTGCACCAATTACCTCGACCCGATGTCCTGCCAGGAGGACGCCTTCTGGACCGCGGTGGGTAACACGTTCTGGTTCGTGGTGTTGCAGGTCGCGCTGATGATCCTGGTGTCGCTGGTCACCGCGCTGATCCTCAATCGCGACCTGATCGGCCGCTCCTTCTGGCGCGCGGTGTTCTTCTTCCCGGTCCTCTTGTCGCCCGTCGTCGTCGGCCTGATCTGGAAGTGGATCCTGCAGCGTCAGGGCCTCCTGAATTTCATCCTCTACGAGATCGGCAACGTCACGCCCTATACCTGGCTGACCGACCGCAACTGGACCTTCATCGCGACGATCGGCGTATCGATCTGGGCGCATATGGGCCTCTACACGCTGATCCTGCTTGCCGGCCTTCAGGCGATCCCGAAGGATCTTTATGAAGCCGCCGAAATGGACGGCACCAAGCCGGCCCGTGTCTTCTGGCGCATCACGCTGCCACTGCTCGCGCCGAACCTGCTCGTCGTCGTGGTTCTGGCGTTGATCAAGGCCGTGCAGATCTTTGACGAGGTCTATGTCCTCACCGGCGGCGGCCCCGGCACCAGCACGCTCTACCTGACGCAATATATCTACGAGACCGGTTTCGCCTCGGCGCTCCGCAACCCGGGCCTCGCCGCCGCCGCCTCGATCCTGATGGGCCTCGTGCTCGTGGTCCTGACGCTGATGCAGCTCGGCCTTGGCCGTAAGAACGAAAACAAGGGGAAACGCTGATGGGTGCGGCTGCACGTTTCATCCTCCGCCGCAAGGGCGGCAAGGGCTGGCACTGGACGGATATCGTCACCTGGGTCTGGCTGATCGGCGGACTGATCATCATGTTCGGTCCGGCAATGTGGCTCGCTTTCTCGTCCTTCAAGACGCCAGCGGCGCTCAACGAGTTCCCGCCGTCGATCCTGCCTTACGTCACATCCCAAGCGACTGTGCAGGGTTACGACAAGCCGCTGCAGCTTTTCGAAGCCAAGATGCCGGACGGCACGACCAAGGTTCTCGCCGAAGTCCGCCGCATCGGCCTCGTGGCGCAGATGGTCGATCCGACGACGCCGGGCGAAATCATCAAGGTCAACATGAACGACCGCACCCCGGTGCGCTCCGTCTCGTTCGCGACGGAAAACTATACCGAGCCCTTCACGCAGTTCGACTTCCTGCGTTACCTCTGGAATTCCGTCTTCGTGACGGTGGTCGCGACGCTGATCACCCTGATCGTCAATTCCATGGCTGCCTTCGCGCTGTCGAAATACGAGTTCACCGGCCGCAATCTGGCGATGTTCGTCATCCTTGCGACGCTGATGGTGCCGCTCTCGGTCATCATGGTGCCGCTCTATTCGATCATCTCGACGCTTGGCATGTTCAACAGCCTCTGGGGCGTCATCCTGCCGACGGTCGCCACCCCGACCGGCGTCTTCATCCTGCGCCAATACATGCTGACCATTCCCGACGAACTGATCGATGCCGCCCGCATGGACAAGGCGTCGGAATGGCAGATCTACTGGCGCATCGTGCTGCCGCTGACTGCCCCGGCTCTGGCGGTTCTGGCGATCTTCTCGGTCGTCTGGCGCTGGAACGACTTCCTCTGGCCGCTGATCGTCCTGTCGCGCCGCGAGCTCTACACCCTGCAAGTGGGCCTGAGCATCTATTCCGGCGAACTGAACGTCCAGTGGCACTTCATCCTGGCCATGACCGTCGTCACCATGATCCCGGTCGTGCTCGTCTTCATCTTCCTGCAGCGTTTCATCACCACCGGCATTGCCGGCACCGGCCTCAAGTAAGGATCACACCGATGGGCGAAATCAAACTCACCGATGTCAACAAGTCCTACGGCTCGGTTCACGTCCTGAAGGACATCAACCTGCATATCAAGGACGGCGAATTCGTCGTCTTCGTCGGCCCGTCCGGCTGTGGCAAATCCACCCTGCTGCGCACCATTGCCGGCCTGGAAAAGATCACTGCCGGCGAAATCCAGATCGACCGCAAGCGGGTCAACGAGACCTCCGCCGCCGATCGTGGGCTCGCCATGGTGTTCCAGTCCTACGCGCTTTATCCGCATATGAGCGTGCGCCAGAACCTCGCCTTCGGTCTGGAAAATTCCAGCATGCCCAAGGCCGAGATCACTGAGCGCATCGGCGAGGCCGCCCGCATGCTGGAAATCGACCAGTATCTCGATCGCCGCCCCGGTCAGCTTTCCGGCGGCCAGCGCCAGCGCGTCGCGATCGGCCGCGCCATCGTCCGCCGCCCGACCGCCTTCCTGCTCGACGAGCCGCTCTCGAACCTCGATGCCGAACTGCGCGTCTCGACCCGCGCTGAAATCGCCGCGCTCCACACCCGCATCGGCTCGACGATGATCTACGTCACCCACGACCAGGTGGAGGCCATGACGCTCGCCCACCGCATCGTCGTCATGCGCGCCGGTAAGATCGAACAGGTCGGCACCCCGCTCGATCTCTATAACGAACCCGCCAACCGCTTCGTCGCCGGCTTCATCGGCGCGCCGCACATGAACTTCCTGAAGGCGGAAGTGGCGGCCGTCGAACTCGGCACCGTGACGCTCACGATCGGCGGCGGCCACAAACTGCTCGTGCCGCTCTCCGGCCACAAGCTGAAGGTCGGCGACAAGGTCACCGTCGGCATCCGCCCGCAGCACATCACGCTGGCCGCCGATCCGGGCAGCCTCACCGTCAAGACCCGCCTCGTCGAAGCTCTCGGTTCGGAAACCGTCATCCACGCAGACCTGCATGGCGAAAAACTGCTCGCCGTCGTCCAGGGCCAGAAGCAGATCGGATCGGGCGACGAGGTACATTTCTCCGTCGCCGGCGCGCCGCTGCATCTGTTCGACGAGAATGGGCTGCGGGTGAAATCCGCTTAACGATTTCATCGCGGGCCTTAAGCGACTTGTACTGCTGACGGCCCGCGATATCGTACCAGCATGAACGCGATTCCCTGGTCCGTTGTCCGCCACTTCACCAATGCCGGCTGGTATTATGGCCGCGCTATGGGTTTGCCGGGGGAATACCCAGCAGGTCACCCCGCAACAGAAATCCTGCGCGAATTCAATGGACTGAAAGTCGGGAAAACGGCAGCTGGCAGGGAATGCGCCACCATGCCAATGCACTTCCATCCGCTCGACAATCCCGATGAAGAAGTCCTCGAACTGGAGGAGTGCCTGGACACAACTCTTCTTGGTATCGGATCAGATGGTAATAGCTCTTCGTATTATTCAGATATTTTGGGCCGCATCTTCGTGTTTGAGATCGTTGCCGGTAGCGTTTGGCTCCAGGGCTGGACTTTTAGCGAGGCCGCTGAGCGCCTGATCCTCGGCAAACTCGCTTATCCCCTGCTCCTTCCAAGCCAGCCCAGCGTAGGGTTCTACGGAGCAGAACTCTATCCCGATGACGAACGCATCCTGCCGCTCGACAAATTGAAATCGGCCCGTCTCACAAATACCCCTTGAAGAACCCCAGCACCGCCCGCCGCATCGCGGGCGTTTCCTTATGCCCCACGCCTGCCTCCGGCAGGAACACCAGCGCCCCCAGCGCCTCGGCCTTGAGATAGACCGCTTCCGTTTCGGCAAAAGCGATATCCACCGCCTCCGGCGGCGTCAGCGGATCATCCCAGCCGATGCAGATCAGCTGCGCGCGCGGCGCCACGAGGCCGGCGATCTCGCCGATCGAGGTTTCCTTGAGCAGGCCGGGCACAGTCAGATAATGCCCGTGGTGGTTATGCGCGCCGGTGCGCACAAGTGCTGCAAAATCCGCATAGCAGCACAGATGGGCATTCGCCTTCACCCGCGGATCGACCGCCGCCAGGAAATAGGCGAGCGTCGCGCCCATCGAAAGCCCCGTCACGCCGATCCGCTTAGGATCGACCTCCGGCCGACTCGCAAGCCAGGTGAGTGCGGCCGCCTGTTCCGAGACCATCTGACCGAACAGCGTCTTGCCGTGCCAGAGCGCCGCCTTGGCCGCCTCGTCCTCGGTCACCCCGGCCCGCTCGCCGAAGGTCGGCATGTCGATGCAGAGCATCACATAACCTTCCCGTGCGAGAACCGGGCCGGGCGCGTTCAGAAGAGCGGGCCGGCCATCCACCAGTTCGGACGCGCCGATATCCCAGCGGGCGCCATGCGCATGGGCATAGACGATCGCCGGGCCGCGGGTGATGAAACCGGCGCTCGGTCGGGTGAGAAACCCGCGCACCTCTGTGCTGTCGGAAAGCTGGAACCGTAAGCGCTCGAGGATGTAGCCGTCGCGAACTTCATGCTGGCTTTCCAGAAGCGTCAGCGAAGCCTCCTCGAAGGCCAGCAGCTCCTTCAGCCGCGCCACCGTGATCGCCATCGTCTCCTCCCATGTGTGATTTTCCCCATATGCAGATTATCGCTCGGCGTCCCGGGGTGGAAGAGGCAGAACCAACGGGTGAGGACTCGTTGCCTTCGATGAGGTAGTCCCGTACGCGCCTCAAGGTATAGTGGTCCCGAGCTTGCCCCTCATCCGCCTGCCGGCACCTTCTCCCCGCTCGCGGGGAGAAGGAAATATGCCGCACCGTCTTTCCCGAATTCCACGACCGAGCAGGGCACGTCCCCTCTCCCCGCAAGCGGGGAGAGGGTTAGGGTGAGGGGCAAGATACAAGCTCTGCCGATAACAATTTCAAAACCTTAATCTCTTTCTCATCCCCACCCCCAAACCTACCCTTACAATCTCCCCGTCCCGCTTCGGCTACACCGGTCCGCATAACCGGCGAGGTGGGACCGGTGATCCGGCGAGCCGTCCTTATGCAGGCGGGTTTCCGGGGGCTGCGCAGAAAATGGTTCCCCTCTCGTCCCAAAGGGGCGGGGCGTGCGTGTGTCGCACACAACCCGGTATGGCATCCGTGCTCATTTCCACGGAGTTAAATTCCATATCACCGCAGAGGAACCGGAGTTGCGTGGATAAACACACCGAACGGGGCACGTCGCGTGTCATTTATAAATTTTCAATTCGAGGCACACGACGTGTCCCGGCCGAAACAAACAAACCGAGATCGCCAAGGGATGATTATGCCTTCGGAAAGGAATGTGACAGTGAGCAAACAGGATTTCAGCGACTACGAGCGACGGCGTGCGCAGCAACATGAGGAGCTCTGCCGCCTTACTTCGACGCTTTGCTTGATCTCACGCGGTTTTTGCCGACTGCGCCTTTGCCGCCGTAACCACGTCTGCAGCGGCCCCATGCAACCTTCGCCCCATCAGGCATGGACCGTTCGCGCCCATCAGGAAATAGGGCTGAGTGGCAATGCGTGCAGCACCCTTCCCTCCTGCATTGCTCACCGGGAAACCGTCTATTACGACCTCTATAGGAAGGCTTTGAAAGAGATGCGCGAGATACGTGACGAAGAGCCACAGATAACCCCCCTCGCGCTTTACATCCAAATTGCTTCACAACGGCGTTCTCCGCACAACATCCCCTAACCTCCGGACTTGACTTCCTCCCCCGGTCATCCGACTTCAAACTTCGAGAACAAGGAGAGCCGCCATGACCGAAGCCACCCGCAGCACGATCGATCAGACCGAGGTTGACCGCTTCTCCGCCATGGCTGCCGAATGGTGGGACCCGACCGGCAAGTTCAAGCCGCTCCACAAGTTCAATCCGGTGCGCCTCGCCTATCTGCGCGACCGTATCTGCGAAAATTTCGGCCGCGATCCGAAGAGCCATCAGCCGCTTTCCGGCCTGCGCATCCTCGATATCGGCTGCGGCGGCGGCCTGCTCTCGGAGCCGATTGCCCGCATGGGCGCCACTGTTGTCGGCGCCGACCCTTCCGAAAAGAATATCGGCATCGCCTCCACCCATGCGGCGGAAACCGGCACCTCGGTCGATTACCGCGCCGTTACCGCCGAACTGCTGGCCGAAGCCGGTGAGACCTTCGATGTCGTGCTCAACATGGAAGTGGTCGAGCATGTGGCGGACGTGAACTTCTTCATGACCACCTGCGCCAACATGGTCCGCCCCGGCGGCCTGATGTTCGTCGCCACCATCAACCGCACGCTGAAAGCCGGCGCGCTCGCCATCTTCGCCGCCGAAAACATCCTCCGCTGGCTGCCGCGCGGCACGCATCAATATGAAAAGCTGGTCCGCCCGGAGGAACTGGAAAAGCCGATCAACGCCTCCGGCATGGAAATCATCCACCGCACCGGCGTCTTCTTCAACCCGCTGCAGGATCGCTGGAACCTCTCGCCAGATATGGACGTGAACTACATGATGCTCGCCAAACGGGAGGGGTGATCGGCTTTTACGGCAATCGTCCTCGTGGTAGACTTCGCAGTGCTCGTTGGAGAAGACGATGACCGAAGCCAAGACGGTAACTTTGACGCTTAACGAAGAACTCTACAAATTCGTTCGGGCCGAAGTCGAAGATGGCTCGTTTGCATCCATCAGTGAATATGTGAACTCAGTACTGCGTGAAGAGCAGGAACTTGTTCGGCAAGGAGACAAGATGGCTCAACAATCTGCCGCACAACAAGCCGGAGCGTGAGATGGCGCAAGTCAGGCTCGACCCAAAAATAGATTCCTACATCGATACCCTGGTCGAAAATGGTGAAGCATCCTCGAAGGAGGACTATGTGAACCAGGTTTTGCAAGAGCGCTATGAAAATGACCAGCGCGCCGCCGCGGAATTTTGGTCCGAAGTCGAAGAAGGGCGCGCTGATATCGAGGCCGGACGTTATACATCCGTGGAAGAGGCGTTTGATATCGTCCGCCGAGAATTGGGCTTGGTCAAACCGGCCGCGAAATGAAAGTTGTCATATCGGCCCGCGCTAGTCGCGATATGATCGATATCGGCCGGAAGATCGCACAGGACAATCCTGTCCGCGCCTTGAGCTTCATGAACGAATTGGAAGTCGCGTGCCAAGGTCTTGGCGCAATGCCGGAATCCTATGAGATCATCGGCCAGCAACATGGGAACGATGTAAGGCGGCGGATCCACGGAAATTATCTCATCGTCTACGAAACATGGCGAGGACAGGTCGATATCATGCGCGTGTTTCACGGGTCGCGGGACTATCGAAAAATCCTCTTCCCCAGCAGCGACTGAACATCCCCGGCCTCTCTTGCCCTGCTACACTCCCACCGAAAGCACATGCGCCAGCAAATCCTTCTGGCGCTCGGCATTCAGCGTGGCAAGCTCGCGCACTCTGGCCCGGTCGATGGTGGTCTTTCCGCCATCCGGTCCATAGGGTTCTTTGAAATTGAAAGCCTCAAAGCTCGGTCCGTGTTCGTACAGATATTCGAACCGTCCGACGGCCTCTGCCCAGTCCGGGCGGATTTCGGTCCACCAAAGCGCCAGCGCTGGCCATTGCCGTTTCTGCTGCCAGCCATGGGCATGTTTCAGCGCATCGGCATGAACACCGTTATAGGTGAAAGCCATCAGGGATTCGAGATCAGCCCAGAGGGAAAGGCTGGACGGCGCCCATTCGAAGCCGCTACCCGCAATGAAGTGCGGAAAAATCTGCGGACCCCAGCTTTCCGGCCCGCCCTCGCCGGGATAACCGGAACGGCCGAG
The DNA here is from genome assembly GCF_019430945.1 of Neorhizobium populisoli. Taxonomy (GTDB): domain Bacteria; phylum Pseudomonadota; class Alphaproteobacteria; order Rhizobiales; family Rhizobiaceae; genus Neorhizobium; species Neorhizobium populisoli. Next base: position 33,870 of record NZ_JAHYCB010000007.1, read on the forward strand.
AAACCCGTGCGACCGTTCGGCGGCCAGAAAATTGGCAGGTTCCCGCAGCCGGAAACCGTCGACCTCGGGGCTTTCATAAGGGGCGACGAACAGGCCGAAATTGTAGATCGCCAGTTTCGCCGCGCCGCTCATGTCAGATGCCGGTCATCTCAATTGACGTCGTCAGGCAGTACCGGCAGCGGCGCCACGTCGATGCCCTCGTCGAGCAGGTCCTTGACCTCATTGAAGCTCGCCTGGCCGATGATGCCGCGGGCATCCGCTTCGCCGTAGTGGATCTTGCGGGCTTCTTCCGGAAATTTCTCGCCGACATCCTCGGCATTGGCGCGGATCGCGGCCACCGCTTCCCTGACCTTGGCCACCAGTTCCTGGCGGGCCATGTCCATCACCGCCTCCCGTTTCTCTTCCTTCTTGCGGGCGGTCGAAACGGAGGGAGACATCAGTGTCTTGGAGATCGAGGCCGAGTTGCAGACCGGACAGGTCAGGAAGCCGCTGGCGACCTGGCCGTCGAAATCAGCGCTCGTCGAAAACCAGCCCTCGAACATGTGGGCATTTTCACAGGAAAGCGAATACTTGATCAAGCGGCCACACCTCCCGCCGCACCGGACGTTCCACCATCGGAAACAGTCTGAAGCGTAAACTCGCGGGCGTTCTTAAGGTTCGGAATTTTCTGACGCGCAGCCTTCACGGCGGCGACATCGATCTCGGCATAAATGATCTCTTCGCCCGCACTACCGGCGGAAGCCAGCACCTTGCCCCAGGGGTCGACGATCATCGAATGGCCAAAAGTCTCGCGGCCGTCCTCATGCACGCCACCCTGGGCGGCGGCGATCAGGAAGGCACCATTCTCGATGGCGCGGGCGCGCAGCAGGATTTCCCAATGCGCCTCGCCGGTCTGGCGCGTGAAGGCGGCGGGAACGGTGAGGATATCGGCGCCGGCCAGAGCCTCGGCGCGGAAAAGCTGCGGAAAGCGGACGTCGTAGCAGATCGCGAACCCGAACTTGCCGATCGGCAGCTCGGCGACGCGCGCCTCACCGCCGGCCTGATAGGCCGAGCTTTCCCGCCAGCTTTCGCCATTGTCGAGATCCACGTCGAACATGTGGATCTTGTCATAGGTCAGCACCTGCCGGCCGCCGGGCGCAAACAGCAAACCACGATTGGCGATCTTGCCGCCTTCCTGGGCTGGATCGTCGATGGAGATCGCGGTGGATCCGACGTGAAGATAGATATTCAGCTCGCGGGCCAGACTGCGCGCCGTCGAAACGACGACATCATCGGCTTCGCCGCGCAACTGGGCGCGCATCGCCTTGCGGTCACGCTGCAGCGCACCGGTCATTTCCGGCGTCTGGATATAGGTCGCACCATTGGCGGCGGCTTCCCGCACCAGCCGAGCCATGTCGGCGGCGTTCCGCGCCGTGTCGACGCCGGAGCACATCTGGATCGCTGCAGCCTTGAACGTCATACTGGGTCTCCTCAGGCCGCCAGCAGCGGATCGAGCTTGCCGGCCCGGTCGAGCGCGTGAAGATCGTCGCAGCCGCCGATATGCTGGCCGTCGATGAAGATCTGCGGGAAGGTGGAGCGGCCGTTCGACTTGGCCGTCATCTCCTCGCGCAGCTCCTTGGAATAGGTCGCGTCATGTTCGGTATAAGCGACGCCCTTGCTGTCCAGCAGGGACTTGGCGCGAGCGCAATAACCGCAATATTCGCGGGTATAAATCGTGACATCTGCCATGATCGTCTCCATGCGCGACCCCATGGGAAGTGCCGAAAGGCGGGCCGCGCGAAAATTGTTTTCTTCTGTCATATAGGCCCGGAAACGGCCATTGCAAAGGTCAAAACCGTGACCTCGGCGGCCCCCGCCTTCTTCAGGCAGCGCACGGCGGACGAGACCGTCGCACCCGTCGTATAGACATCGTCAATCAGAACCAGCCGCTTGCCGAAAACCTCGGGTTCATGCCCCGGCGCGACGGCGAAGGCGGCCCGCACATTGTCCTGCCGTGCTCGCGCCGTCAGCCCCACCTGCCGGCTGGTGCGTTTGGTGCGGATCAAAGTCGCGGGAAGGAATGGCTTGCCCGATTGCCGCGCCACCTGCCGCCCGAGTTCGGCCGCCTGGTTGAACTTGCGCGAGGCAAAGCGGAACCGGTGCAGCGGCACCGGCAGAATCGCATCGCAACCTGCCACATGCCCGTCGGAAGCACGCAGCATCCAGCCGGCCATCATTGCGGCAAGCTCGCCGCGATCCCTATATTTGAGCGAATGAACGAGGTCGCGGGCCGCCCCTTCGAAGATCGTCGCCGACCTCAGCCGGTCGAACGGCGGCGGCTCGGCGATCGCCTGGGCGGACAGGATGCCGGGACCGGGATCGTAGGAAAACGGCAGGCCGAGCACTTCGCAGAAAGGCCGCTCCACAAAGCGAATGTCGCGCCAGCAGGTGGGGCAGAAGGCGGAGTGAGAGCCGGTCCTGACCCCGCAGCCGGGACAGGTCGGCGGAAAGACGAGATCGGCCAGCCAGGCGAACGGCGGCCTCACCCATCGGCGAGCGGCGTCGCCGGCCAGGGTGGAGAAAGACGCACTGATGATCGGCGGCTCTTCGATCGACATGTGTTGACAATAAGGGCGTGGAAGCGCCTTTGCGAAGCGGAATTTTTAGTACGAGGACATGATGGACATTCTCTTCGACCCTGACCTGGTGACGCGCCGTCGCGAGAGGGCGTTGAAAGCTGGCGACGAGAAGGCAGCCTTCCTGCTCGACATCGCCGGCCGCGAACTGGCCGATCGTCTCGCCGTGGTCGAGCGCCGGTTCGAAACCGCGGTGGAACTGCATGGCGGCACGGGTGCCGCGGCCCGCGAAGCGCTCGCCACCGGCAAGATCGGTGCGATCAGCCGGATTGAGACCAGCAAGGCTTTTGGCCGGGGCACCGAAGAAATCACGGCTGCCACCTTCGACGACGTGCCGCTCGAGCCGGAATCGGTTAACCTCGTCCTCTCGCCGCTCGCCCTGCACCTCGTCAACGATACGCCCGGCACGCTGATCCGCATCCGTCGCGCCCTGAAGCCGGACGGTCTCTTCCTGGCGGCCATCCCGGGGGCCGGGACCTTGGCCGAACTGCGCGACGTGCTGCTTTCAGCCGAAGCCGAGATGACCGGCGGCGCCAGCCCTCGCGTCATCCCCTTCGCCGATGTGCGCGATATCGGAGCACTGCTGCAGCGCGCCGGCTTCGCCCTGCCGGTCGTCGACGCGGAGACCTATACGGTACGTTACGACTCGCTGTTTCCGCTGATGCGCGACCTGCGGGCCATGGGCATGACCAATCCGCTCGCCGGCCGCAGCCGCAAGCCGCTGACGCGGGGCTTTTTCGTGAGGGCGGCGGAACTTTACGCGGAACGCTATTCAGATCCGGACGGCCGCATCCGTGCGACGTTCTCGATCGTTTATGCCTCAGGCTGGGCGCCGCATGAAAGCCAGCAAAAGCCATTGAAACCCGGCTCCGCCAAGGTGCGGCTCGCCGATGCGCTGAAAAAGGGAATGACGTAATCTTTGGAGAAGACCAAAGCGGAAATCGTCTGGCCAATCTTACTCAGGCAAATATTATTCGGCGGATTTATCGAGGACCGTGGAAATTCTGCCGAACATATTGTTCATCGCGCCGTAATAATTGCCGAGCGCCGCGACCATCGTCAACGCAATAATGGAAATGAGCAAGCCATACTCCACTGCGGTGGAGCCGGTCTTATTCTTCCAGAAAAGCTTCAAACCGCGCATATATTATCCTTCGCAGAGGATGAAAAAACTGAGGCGCCCGAAAGCGCCTTATTATTATCAGCAATCGTTACCGACACCATAACCCTGCACGATGCAGACCGCACCCGGCGTTTCCTGCAATACGCTGCGACGGATCGTGTAATTCTTGGTACCCTTCTCGCCGTGCTTGGGAATCGAGCCGGTGGTCAGGTTGTCGAAATCCTCCTGCACGTTGGCAAGGCGGCGACCTTCGTCGTCACGGCTGGCCAGCATGGGAGTGATGATCAGCGAAAGCGCGATCGCAGCCGTGCCGAACAGGAGCGCGATGTTCAGCGCGCCGGTCTTGCCGGAGCCGTGCGCCCTTTGACGGGACGGCACAGTTTTCCAGAATTCCTCGTCCATGCCTTCATAGCCTCGTAAAAACGCAGTCACTCGATGAGGCCTGACCCTCTCATACGGGGCTAAAAAATCTCTTAACGGCAGATAAATTCGATTGTTCTAATTTTATTGATCCAGATCAAATTCCGGAGTCAAATCAGAGCAAATCCTGAAGGATCGGGATCAACGGCTCGTCGGCCGGCGGCATCGGATAATCGCGCAAAGCGTTCGGCCGCACCCACTTGATCGCCTGGCCCTCACGGCCGGTCGGAATGCCCTCGTAGCGCCGGCAGACATAAAGCGGCATCAGGAGGTGGAAGGTTTCGTAGGTGTGGCTCGCAAAGGTCAGCGGCGCAAGGCATGGGATTTTCGTCTGGATGCCGAGTTCTTCCTCAAGCTCCCGCACCAGCGTCTCTTCCGGCGTCTCGCCGGGCTCCACCTTGCCGCCCGGAAATTCCCAGAGACCGGCAAGCGACTTGCCCTCGGGGCGCTGCGCCAGAAGGATGCGGCCATCACTGTCGATCAGCGCGCAGGCGGCAACCAGCAGGATCTTCCTGACCTCGGACATATCAGCGCTCCTGCCGCCAATAGCGGTATTCGTAAGCCTTGGCAAAACCGAACCGGGCATACAACGCTTGCGCCGGCGCATTGTCGGCGCCGACCTGCAGCCAGGCGGAACGCGCGCCGCTGATGCGGGCCCAGCGGAGCGCCGAGGTCAAAATCTCGGTCCCGAGCCCCGAACGCCGATGCTTGTCCGACACCGAAAGCGACTGAATGCCGGCAAGATCATTATCCTGCACGCAAAGCCCCATGGCGATGGGGCCATCACCCGGGATTTCCTTGATGAAATAACCGGTGGACGGCTTGATGGAGCTGAGGATTTCGGCGAGCGCCGGCTTGCGTCCTCCATCCTCGCCATCGAGCGCCAGGCTGGCATCGACGAAACGGCCGATATCGTGGCTCGGCAGATAATCGAGCGTATCGGGCAGTTCCAGCGCAGTCAGATCGGCGCTCAGGACATCGGTCGTCTCGAACGGCTTCCAGCCCTGACCCGAGAGATAATCCAGCAACGGCTTGGGCGTTAGCGGCGTCTCCCGCACATAGAGCGGCCGGCCATAGGCCTCGAAACGTTTGCGCGCCTTTTCGATGCGCAGATCCATGTCGCGGCAGTCGGACGGATCGAGCGGCACGAGGCAGTTGAGGCGCTTCGACGGATGGCCGCCGGTGAGCCGCACCTGCCAGCTACCGTCATAGACGACCGAGGCAGCCGGCCACGCCCGGAAACCCACGGCCTCCAGGCGCCGCACCTGCGGCAGATTGGTCTGAGATAGGGCCTGCGCCAATTCCGATCAGCTCCGATAATCGCCGTTGATGGCGACATATTCCTTGGTGAGGTCGCAGGTCCAGACAGTCGCCTTGCCCTGGCCGAGGCCGATATCGACCCGCACCGGAATGTCCTGCTTCTTCATTACGGCAGTCGCCGCGTCTTCCGAATAGCCTGGGTCGCGTTCGCCGTTGACGGCAACGCGGACATCGCCGAACCAGATCGCCAGACGATCGCGGTCGGCGGCTTCGCCGGCCTTGCCGACGGCCATGACGATACGGCCCCAATTGGCGTCTTCGCCAGCAGCCGCGGTCTTGACCAGCGGCGAATTGGCGATCGACAGGGCGATCGTCTTGGCAGCGGCGTCGCTCTCGGCACCGGTGACGGTGATCTCGAGCATCTTGGTGGCACCCTCGCCGTCGCGGGCAACCTGAATGGCGAGGTTCTTCAGAAGCTCGTTCAGTGCCGCGCGAAAACCTTCGAGCGCCGGGTCGTCGGCATTTTCGATGCGCGTCTGGCCGTCGGCAGAGGCAGCACCGGTCGCAAACAGCATCAGCGTATCGGAAGTCGAGGTGTCACTGTCGACGGTCATCGAATTGAAGCTCGGGCCGACGCCGGCCGACAGCAGGCTCTGGAGTGCTGCCGGCGCGATATCTGCATCGGTCACCACGAAGGAGAGCATGGTCGCCATATCAGGCGCGATCATCCCGGCGCCCTTGGCGATGCCGTTGATCGTCACCTTGACGCCGCCGATATCGGCGGTGCGGGTCGCGACCTTCGGATAGGTGTCGGTGGTCATGATCGCCTTGGCGGCTTCCTGCCAGAAATCGCCGGTGGCGGTCTTGTTCATGTCGCCCAGCACGCCGGCAAACTTGGTGGCGTCGAGCGGCTCACCGATCACGCCGGTCGAGGCGAGATAAACTTCGTTCTCGCCGCAGCCGACGGCTTCAGCGGCGGATTTCGCCGTCAGTGCCGTCGCCGCCTTGCCCTTGACGCCCGTAAAGGCGTTCGCATTGCCGGAATTGACGACCACGGCGCGGGCAGTACCGTGCGACAGATTGGCACGGCAGAAATCGACCGGGGCAGACGGGCACTTGGACTTTGTGAAGACGCCTGCGACCGCAGCCGGCTTGTCGAACACCATCAACAGCACGTCGGTGCGGTTCTTATACTTGATCCCGGCGGCGGCTGTCGCCATGCGCACGCCACGCAGTGACGGCATGTCGGGATAGGACTTCGGAGCGAGCGGCGAAACGGAAGCGGACATAGCTTGAACCCCATTCGGAAAATGAAAACCGGATAAATTTACTTATCGGATTTAGCGAAATCCGATGCGGCGCAAGCCCCTCACCCCGCCTCCGCTTCGCTCGGCGCACCCTCTCCCCGCAGGCGGGGCGAGGGGAAATGGCGACGTTGCGGCACATCTCCTTCTCCCCGTCAAAACGGGGAGAAGGTGCCCGGCAGGGCGGATGAGGGGCAATACCCCTTATCGAAGCTTACTGCTGCACCGGCATCGGCGCATCGCCGTCTGCCTGCATCTTGCTGACGTCTTCATAGCCCTTCTTGAGCGCCGGATCGGTGATGTCGATCTTTTGCTCGGCCTTGGCTTTGGTGATCAGCTCCATGTACTTGTCGCGCATGACGAGCTGCTTCACCTGGTCCTGGACCTGGTCGAAAGCCGGCGGCGGGGCGATGCGCTTGTCTTCGAGCTTGATGACGTGGAAACCGAACTGCGACTTGACCGGGGTCTTGGTATAGGCGCCCTTCTGGAGTGCGAAAGCGGCCTCTTCGAATTCCGGAACCATCTGGCCCTTGCCGAACCAGCCGAGATCGCCGCCTTCGTCCTTGTTGCTGTCCTGCGACTTTTCCTTGGCGAGCGCTGCGAAATCACCACCCTTGTCGAGGGCTGCGATAACCGCCTTGGCTTCATCCTCGGTCTTCACCAGGATGTGGCGGGCATGCACTTCTTCCTGCTTCGGAATATTGGCGATTTCCTTGTCGTAGCGGGCCTTTACCTCGGCATCGGTGGTCGCTTCGATGACATGCTTGCGGAAGTAGGAATTGTGCAGTTCGCGGTCGCCGATATAGGACATGCGCTTCTTGAAGTCTTCGGAATCCTTCATGCCTTCCTTGACGGCGCCGGAAGCCAGCAGCTTCACGTCGATGGCGCCGGAAAGGGCTGCGACCTTCTTCTGCTCGTCGGGCAGCTGGGCAAGCTGCGGATCGAGGTTCTGGACGGCGAGATCGAGTTCGGACTGGCGGATTTCGAGGCTGCCGACCTTCGCAACGACCGGGTCGTCAGCCGCAAAAGCAGGAGCCTGACACAGGATCGCAGCGGCGAGAGCGGCCGTTACGAGAAATTTATGGCGCAACATCGATTTACCTTTCGATAGGGGCACCGGTCTCAGAATGCCTGATTCCGGCCGGAAAACCTTCACAAACACCGGATTGTGGCCATTCTGTATCGGCCGCCACCGTTGACATAATTCGACCCCCCTCTTATCTGTCACGCAACTTCGCGTCCAGCAGAGTTTCCGGGCGTGGCGGGTCATTTTGTCGTCATCTGAATGCGGCTTCTTGTCGTCATTGAGAGTGGTTACATCAAGACCCGCGCTTCAAGAGATTGAGATCAGAAAGGACCATTCGTATGGTCAGCTTCGGCGGCATCGCCCGCAAACTGTTCGGTTCTGCAAACGATCGCCGCGTTCGCGGTTACAAGCCGACGATCGATGCCATCAATGCCATCGAGGAGAAAACCAAGGCTCTATCCGATGAGCAGCTGGCCGCCCAGACGGTGGAGTTCAGGAAACTGCTCGCCGAAGGCAAGACGCTCGACGACATCATGGTCCCCGCCTTTGCCGTGGTCCGCGAGGCCTCCCGCCGCGTGCTCGGCATGCGCCCGTTCGACGTCCAGCTGACCGGCGGCATGATCCTTCACGACGGCGCCATCGCCGAAATGAAGACCGGCGAAGGCAAGACGCTGGTCGGTACCCTGCCTGTCTATCTCAATGCGCTGTCCGGTAAGGGCGTGCATGTGGTGACGGTCAACGACTACCTCGCCCAGCGCGACTCGGCGACAATGGGCCGCCTCTACGGCTTTCTCGGCCTGACCACCGGTGTCATCGTCCACGGTCTCGACGACGACCAGCGCCGCGCGGCCTATGCCTGCGACGTCACCTACGCCACCAATAACGAACTCGGCTTCGATTATCTGCGCGATAACATGAAATACGAGCGCGCCCAGATGGTGCAGCGCGGCCACAATTACGCGATCGTCGACGAAGTGGACTCGATCCTGGTCGACGAAGCGCGCACGCCGCTGATCATCTCCGGCCCGCTCGACGACCGCTCCGACCTCTACAACACGATCGACGCCTTCATTCCGATGCTCAGCCCGGAAGATTACGAGATCGACGAAAAGCAGCGCTCCGCCAATTTCTCCGAAGTCGGCACCGAGAAGCTGGAAGGCCTGCTGCGTGCCGCTGGCCTGCTCAAGGGTGAATCGCTCTACGACGTCGAAAACGTCGCGATCGTCCACCACATCAACAACGCGCTGAAGGCCCACAGGCTCTTCACCCGCGACAAGGACTATATCGTCCGCAACGACGAGATCGTCATCATCGACGAATTTACCGGCCGCATGATGCCGGGCCGCCGTTATTCGGAAGGCCAGCACCAGGCGCTCGAAGCCAAGGAAAAGGTGACGATCCAGCCGGAGAACCAGACGCTCTCCTCGATCACCTTCCAGAACTATTTCCGCATGTACGGAAAGCTGGCCGGCATGACCGGTACGGCCCAGACGGAAGCGGAAGAATTCGGCAATATCTACAAGCTCGAAGTGGTCGAAGTGCCGACCAACCTGCCGATCGCCCGTATCGACGAAGACGACGAGGTCTACCGGACCTTCGAGGAAAAGTTCAAAGCGATCATCCAGGAGATCAAGGAAGCCCACACGCGCGGCCAGCCTGTTCTCGTCGGCACGACCTCGATCGAAAAATCCGAACTCCTGGCAACCCTGCTGCGCCAGTCCGGTTTCGAGACGTTCAATGTCCTGAACGCCCGCTACCACGAGCAGGAAGCCTATATCGTTTCCCAGGCCGGCGTGCCGGGTGCCGTGACGATCGCCACCAATATGGCGGGCCGCGGTACCGACATTCAGCTCGGCGGCAATATCGACATGCGCCTCGAACACGAACTCGCCGAGATCGAGGACGAAGCCGAGCGCAACGCTCGCGAACAGGCGATCCGCGCCGAAGTCAAGGAACTGAAGGCCAAGGCTCTTGCCGCCGGCGGCCTTTACGTCATCGCTTCCGAACGCCACGAAAGCCGCCGCATCGACAACCAGCTGCGCGGCCGCTCCGGCCGTCAGGGCGACCCTGGCCGTTCGAAATTCTACCTGTCGCTTCAGGACGACCTGATGCGCATCTTCGGGTCCGACCGCATGGATTCGATGCTGCAGCGTCTCGGCCTGAAGGAAGGCGAAGCGATCGTCCATCCTTGGATCAACAAGGCGCTGGAACGTGCCCAGAAGAAGGTCGAAGCCCGCAACTTCGACATCCGCAAGAACCTTCTGAAATATGATGACGTCACCAACGACCAGCGCAAGGTGATCTTCGAACAGCGCATCGAGATGATGGATTCCGCCGATCTCTCGGATGTGGTGGAAGAAATGCGCAGCGAAGTGATCGACGTCCTCGTCACCAAGCACATTCCCGAACGCGCCTACGCCGAACAGTGGACGGCCAAGGAACTGCGCGAAGAAGTCGACCGCCTCCTGAATCTCGACCTGCCGGTCGACGACTGGGCCAAGGAAGAAGGCATCGGCGAGACGGATATCCGCGAACGCATCGTGGAGGCTGCAGACAAGGCCGCCAACGAGCGCAAGGAACGTTTCGGCGTCGAGATCATGACCTATGTAGAGCGCTCAGTCCTGCTCCAGACGCTCGACCACCTGTGGCGCGAGCACATCGTCAACCTCGACCACCTGCGTTCCGTCATCGGTTTCCGCGGTTATGCCCAGCGCGACCCGCTGCAGGAATACAAGGCGGAAGCCTTCGAACTCTTCCAGGCGCTGCTCGCCAACCTGCGCGAAGCTGTCACCGCCCAGCTGATGCGCGTCGAACTGGTCCAGAACCCGGAACCGCCGCAGCCGCCGGCTGTCTATGACGAAATGCATGTCGATCCGACGACCGGCGTCAACGAGATGAACGGCTTCCGCGCCGAGGAATTCATCGCCGCACCGGAAGACCGCCATCCGGAAGACCAGTCCACCTGGGGCAAGGTCGGCCGCAACGAAGCCTGCCCTTGCGGCTCCGGCAAGAAGTACAAGCACTGCCACGGCGCCTTCGAACAGGCCTGATCGATAGCAGACAAAGACAATCGAAACGCCGCCTCCGGGCGGCGTTTTCGTTTGCAGAATCGGATGGGCTGCTCGCCCAATGGAACATCCACGCAGGCCCGCGGTTAGACTGGTGGGAAACCTAACGAAAGGAGCCCCATCATGAGCAGCAGACTTCCCCCGACACCATCCGAGAACCTGAGCCACAAAGGCTCTGGCGAAGAAAAACATTCGGATGTTCGCCGCGTTGAAATCCGCGCTGCCAATGACCCCGGAAAACAGGGCCAGCAGGGCAATACGAAAATCAACACGACCAATCAGGGTTATCAGCAGGATCGATAAGGAGGGCCGACATGTCGACCTCGACAAAGACGCCGGCCAGCATCCGCCAGGGTGGACCGGGCGCATCGCATGAAAACGCCAAGGCACCGCTGGACGTGAAGAAACCGGCAGCCGATAGCGATCTGCGCTCCAAGAGCCGCGTATCCGGTGGCGGCGGCGAACGCGACAGCCACCACACGCACGATTCCAAGAAAAAGGGGGGACATCCGCAGGCGTCTCACAACAGCCACGGATAACCGACCCGCATCCAATATCTCCGAACGCCGCCTCCGGGCGGCGTTTTCTTTTTGCGCGGCGTCTAAAGGCGCTGCGTGCAGATCTGCCGGACAAGAATACGCAGCCAGCGATGCGCGGGATCGGCATCCATCCTCGGATGCCAGATCAATGATATCGTGATTGGCGTCACATCGACCGGCAGAGGAAAACTGTCCAGCCCGGCCCGAAGCTTTCCCGTGTAGATTTCCGGCACGCCGGCAATCAGGTCGGTATCCCGCGCCAGCGCCAGAGCCGCCGAATAGGTGCCGACCGTGGTCGCGATCTGGCGCTGCAAGCCGTGTGGCTCCAACGCGGCATCGATCGGCCCGTGCTCCAGTCCTCGCCGCGAAACAAGAATGTGCCGCCCCGCCGCGTATCCTGCAGGCGTCACCTTCTCCCCGACCAATGGATGCCCGGCACGGACAACGCCGACGAAACGGTCGCGGAACAGCGCCTGCACCCGCAATTCCGGCCCAGCCGCATCACCGATGACGCCAAGTTCCAGATCGACCGCGCCGTCGCGCAACGGCTTGCTCTCCTTGTCCGGCTTCTGCACGAAACGCAGCCGAACACCCGGCGCTTCGCGGCCTGTGCGATCGGTAAGATCGGCGCCGAAATTCTCGACGAAACCGTCGCTGGCGCGGATCGTGAAGGTCCGCTCGAGCTTTTCCAGATCGAGCATGTCGGCCGGCCGCAGCACCGCCTCAGCGCTCTGCACCAGCCGGCTCACCTCCTCGCGCAAGGCAAGCGCCCGCGGCGTCGCAACGAGCCCGCGCCCGGCCCGCACCAGAAGCGGATCGCCCGTCACCTCCCTGAGCCGCGCCAGTGACCGGCTCATCGCCGACGGACTGAGCCGCAGCCGCTCGGCCGCGCGGGCAACGCTGCCTTCGGCAAGCAGGACATCGAGGGTGACGAGAAGGTTCAAATCGGGGAGCGTCATGGGCTCACCATACGCAACATCAAGATATGGCGCCAGATGCACGAATGGAATGCAAATGCTGCGCCTTCCGCCATATATCGAGCGAGGCTAGGCTTCCGCTTTCTCAGATCGAAGGACGGAACCGCGCCCATGAGCACTCAAACCAACCTCCCCGAAACGGTGGATGAAATATCGGGCGAAAAGCCTGCGCAGACGGGTGCGCTGATGGCTCTGTCACTCTGCATGCTGCTCTCATCGCTCGGCACCAGCATCGCCAATGTCGGCCTGCCGACATTCACCGCCGCCTTCGGCGCGAGCTTCCAAGAGACCGAGTGGATCGTCATCGCCTATCTGCTGGCAAGCACGACGCTGATCGTCAGCATCGGCCGGCTTGGCGACATGATCGGCCGCCGGCGACTGCTGCTGGCCGGCATCATCGCGTTTACGGCCGCATCGGTTCTCTGCAGCCTCGCACCGGGGCTCTGGCCGTTGGTCGCCGCCCGCGCCCTGCAGGGTCTCGGTGCAGCCGCGATGATGGCGCTCGCCATGGCGCTTGTCGGAGAAGCTGTACCGAAGGAGAAGACCGGCAGCGCCATGGGCCTGCTCGGCACGACCTCGGCGATCGGCACCGCACTCGGCCCCTCGCTCGGCGGCTTGCTGATCTCCAGCTTCGGCTGGCCTTCGATCTTCCTGCTGAACCTGCCGCTCGGCGCAACCGCCTTCCTGCTCGTCTGGCGTTCGTTATCCGCCGACCCCATCCGCAAATCCGAGGGTGCCCGACAGTTCGATATCGCCGGCACGATGCTGCTGGCCGCAACTCTGGCCGCCTATGCGCTCGCCATGACGCTTGGCCGCAACAGTTTTGGAATACTCAACATCGTGCTTCTGGGCATGGCGCTGCTCGGCGCCCTCGCCTTCATGACCGTGGAAACAAGAGCCGCCTCGCCGCTGATCCGGCTGTCGCTGCTCCGCGAACCGGCGCTCGGCAGCGGCCTCGCCATGAGCGTGCTGGTCGCAACTGTCATGATGGCGACGCTGGTGGTCGGACCGTTCTACCTCTCACGCAGTCTCAGCCTTGATCCCGCGTGGACCGGCATCATCCTCTCGGCCGGCCCGGCGATTTCTACGCTGAGCGGCATCCCTGCCGGCCGGCTGATCGATCGCCTCGGCGCCTCATCCGCAATCGTCGCAAGCCTCGCCGTCATGATCGCCGGCTGCATCGGGCTGGCCCTGCTTCCCGGCCTGTTCGGCATCGCCGGTTATCTCGTGGCGATTGCCGTCCTGACGCCGGGATACCAGCTGTTTCAGGCCGCCAACAACACCGCGATCATGCAGGATATCGAACCCGGCAGGCGGGGCCTGGTCTCCGGCCTCGTCAACCTGTCGCGCAATCTCGGCCTGATCACCGGTGCTTCGGCCATGGGGGCGGTTTTCGCCTTCGCATCCGGCGCGGCGGATATCTCGCTTGCCGGCCGCGAAGCCATCGCCGGCGGCATGCGGACCACCTTCCTCGTGGCGGCGGCTCTGGTCTTCCTGGCTTTCGGACTGGCGATCAAGGGCCGCGTTTCGTCTGCCGGTGCCGTGAAAAGACAAGGCAAGTAAACCCGCAATAAGTCCGATATTTTTCGCTGGATTTGAAAGGAGATCATAAATGCTTTAACCGTCCGGCGAACCCTTTCTTAACCCTGATGTGGCAACACTCGGTCTTGGTATCCCGTCGGCTTTACGAGTATTGCGTGCCCATTATGGCGGTCATTGAAACAGCGGAAAGATTGCTTCCGGCTGGCCTTAGGGCCCGGCTCGCACCGCTGACGCGCAAGCTCCAGTCGATCCTGACAGACGACAACGACACCGCCCGCGCCCAGCGCCAGGCGCTGTCAGCCTTCGTCATCCGGGTCGCAAGCGCTGCAATCGCCTTCGTGTCGCAGATCGTACTGGCCCGCCTGATGGGCGAATTCGAATACGGCATCTTCGCCTTTGTCTGGGTCGTCGTCATTCTGGCGGGCAACCTGTCCTGCCTCGGTTTCCATACCTCGGTCATCCGCTTCCTGCACCAGCACAAGGCGCGCGGCGAGATCGACACCGTGCGCGGCCTCAATCTGGCGATCCGGGTCATCGCACTTGTCTCCGCCAGCACCATCGCCGGCCTCGGCTTCACCTTCCTGCATGTCTTCGGCAGCAGTATCGAACCCTATTACCTGATCCCGGTGTCGCTCGCCTTCTTTACCATGCCGATGATTGCGCTTGGCGACGTGCTGGACGGCACCGCCCGGTCGAACGGCTGGACGATCATGGCGCTCTCGCCGACCTATCTCATCCGTCCGACGCTGATCCTCGCCTTCATGCTGGCTTCCCTCTGGTTCGGCGCCGACCACACCGCCGTCACCGCCATGGAGGCGGCACTTGCCGCAACCTACGTCACCACGCTGTCCCAGCTGCTGCGCGTCTCGCTGCGCCTGCACAAGCGTTACGGCAGCGGGCCGAAGCGTTTCGAGATCGGCCCTTGGTTCCGTGTCTCCCTGCCGCTGTTCCTGGTGGACGGCATCGGCTTCCTGCTCACCAATGCGGATGTCGTCGTCGTCGGCCTTTATCTGCCGCCCGACCAGGTCGGCATCTATTATGCGGCGGCAAAAACCATCGTTCTCGTCCAGTTCGTGTATTTCTCGATCAAGGCCGCAGCCGGCCCGCGTTTCTCCGCCATCATGGCGGAAGGCGACATGACGGCGCTTGCCACCTTTGCCGGCCAGACCGCCAAATGGAGTTTCTGGCCGTCGCTCGCCGTCGGGCTCTGCGCGCTGGCTGCCGGCGAATTGCTGCTTTCGCTCTTCGGTGAGGGCTTCACCGCCGGTTATTGGCTGATGGCGATCCTGTTTGCCGGCATTCTGTCGAAGTCGCTGGTCGGCCCCGGCGAAGTCCTGCTCTCCATGGCCGGCCGCCAGAACCTCTGCGTCCTGCTTTATGCGGTGACGCTCGCCTGCAGCATCGCGCTCAATATCGCGCTGATCCCCCGTTACGGCCTGGTCGGCGCCGCAACGGCGACGGCTTCCGCAATGGTGATCGAGGCGATCCTGCTGCATATCGCCGTCCGTCGCACGCTCGGTATCGTTCTTTTCGCGTTTGCCGATCCCCTGCCCTCCGCTTCCGCAAAGGCTTCCTGACCATGGCGCTACCTCCCACCAGCGGCGACCTCGAAGGCAAGATCGGCGCCAAGCTGCCGATGATGCAGGCCTTCCGCGCCGAGCGCCCGGATGCCGATACCCGTATTCCCGTCGGCCGGCCGGGCCGCGAACTCTGCCTTTATCCCGCTGCCTTCGGTTACGACCTGCAGGAAGAGCTGGAATTCCTATCGAACCGCGCCATGGAACCCAATATTTTCTTCTCCGCCCGTCTGCTGGCACCCGCCATGCCGCGCGTCGAAGACAAGCAGGTGCGCCTGGCGCTGATCCGCGATGAACAGGGCGAACGCAGCCGCATGCGCCTTTTGATGCCGTTCACGGTGGAAAAGCCCGGCTTCTCCATGGGCGCCTCGATCATTCGCACCTGGGCGAACCCCTTCGGTCCGCTCGGCACGCCGCTTCTCGATGCCGAAGAAGGCGCCGAGACGATCGACAACCTGCTGGAAGCGCTGTCGCAACGCTCCGCTCGCCTGCCCTCGGTTCTCGTCCTGCCGGATGTGCGCCTCAATGGTCCCTTCGCCCAGCTTGCCAAGGCGGTTGCGATGGGCCGCAACCTGCCAGTGGCGGTCACCGATCCCTTCCAACGGCCCATGCTGGAAAGCCTGCAGGATGGTCCGACCTATCTGAAACATGCCGTCTCGCCGCATCACTACCGCGAAATGCGCCGTCTCTGGCGCAATCTCGAAAGCAAGGGCTCGCTCACCTATTCCGTCGCCCGCCAGCCGGAGGAAGTGCGGCTGCGAATGGAGCAGTTCCTGCTGCTTGAAGCCAAGGGCTGGAAAGGCCGCCGCCGCTCGGCGCTGATCAACGACCGCTACCGCTCTGCCTTCGCCCGCGAGGCGGTCGCCAATCTTTCCGAAGTCGATGCGGTGCGCATCCACACCGTCGATTTCGAGGGCGAGGCGATCGCTTCCCTCGTCGTCTTCATCATGGCCGGCGAAGCCTATACCTGGAAAACGGCCTATGATGAGCGGTTCAGCCAGTTCTCGCCCGGCAAGCTCCTGATGATGAAGCTGACCGAATGGCATCTGGAAGACGCCAACATCATGCGCACCGATAGCTGCGCCGTGCCGGATCACCCGATCATGAGCCGCTTCTGGGAAGAACGCGAGGACATGGGCACGCTGGTGATCGGGCTCAGCCAAAACAGCGACCGCGACGTGCGCCAGGTCGGCACCCAGCTGCACCTTTACCGCAACACCCGCAACATGGCCCGCATCCTGCGCGAAAAGATCCTGTCGCTGACCGGCCGCCACGAATAGCCGCAGAAAATAGCTATTCGGCGGCGGCCTTCTCGCGCAGCAGCCGGCGGATGACCTTGCCGGTCGTCGTCAGCGGGATATCGTCGACGAAGGCCACTTCGCGCGGATATTCGTGCATCGAAAGCCGCGTCTTCACCCAGTCGCTGATCTCACCGGCCAACGCATCGCCCGGCGCGTAACCCGGCATCAGCACGATATAGGCCTTGACGATCTCGGTGCGGACAGGGTCCGGCTTGCCGACCACCGCCGCCAGCCGCACGGCCGGGTGGCCGGAGAGACAGTCCTCGATCTCGCTCGGCCCGATGCGATAACCCGACGAGGTGATGACGTCGTCGTCGCGGCCGACGAATTCCACATAACCTTCGCGATCCTGCCGGCCGAGATCGCCGGTCATCAACCAGTCGCCGGTAAATTTCGCATCCGTCGCCGCCTTGTCGTTGAAATAACCAAGGAACATTACCGGGTCCGGCCGGCGGATGGCGATCTGGCCGATCTGCCCTGCAGGCAATTCCATGCCCTTCTCGTCGACGATGCCGACATGATGGCCCGGCACCGCACGGCCGATGGCGCCACCGCGGGATACACCGAGATTGGCGGCGGACCCCAGCACGAAATTGCATTCCGTCTGGCCGAACAGCTCGTTGACTGTCAGGCCCAGCGCCGATTTCGCCCAGTCGTAGGTCTCGCGACCGAGCGCTTCGCCTGCCGAGGTGATCGTGCGCAGTTTGAGATCGTATTTCTCACGCGGATTGGCGATGGGTTTCATCAGCCTCAGAGCCGTCGGCGGGATGAAGGCGTTACGGACGTCCATCTCCGCCATGATACGGAACGCCATGTCGGCATCGAACTTTTGGGCCGGCGAGGAGACGACCGGCATGCCCAGCATCAAGGCCGGCATCAGCACGTTGAGAAGGCCGCCCGCCCAGGCCCAGTCGGACGGCGTCCAGATTCGGTCGCCGGGCTGCGGTGCAAATTCATGGCCGAGTTGGAAGCCCGGAATATGGCCTGCCAGCACGCGATGCCCGTGTAGCGCAGCCTTGGGCGGACCGGTGGTGCCGGACGTAAAGATCATCAGCGCCGGATCGTCGGGGCCGGTTTCGGCGACGTCGAACAGCGGCGGGTGACTGGCAACGAGGTCATCGAACGAAAGAGCCGTTTCTTCAGCCAGTCCGTGGCCGGTCGCGATGACATGCCTCAATTCCGGCAGCTTGTCGCGCAGATCGGCAAGCCGCGACAGGCCGAAGGCATTGGTGACGATCGCGGTGGCCCCGGATGCCTTCAGACGATATTCCAAGGCCTCGGCACCGAAAAGCAAGGCCAGCGGCAACGCGATGCCGCCCATCTTGTAGATCGCCACATGGGCGATCACCGTCTCGAAACTCTGCGGCAGAAGAAGCGCTATGCGATCACCGCGCCTCAATCCGAGCCCCATGAAAGCATTAGCAAGCGAAGCGGAACGGCCGGCAAGTTCGCCATAGCTCAGCGAGAGATGGTTCCCGTCCGGGCTGAAATGCTGGAGACAGATGCGATCGGGGTCGCGGGCGGCCCAGGCATCACTGACGGTTTCGCCCATGTTGAACCGGGAGGGGATGTCCCAGGCAAAATCACGGAAGATTGCCTCGTAAGAGGCACCGGCTGGCAATTTCATGGGCAATGGTTCTCATTTTGCTGCACCAGCTAACATCTTCGAAACTTGAAATACAAGAGGGACAAAACAGGGGGACAGCCTCGAAACCGGTCATTGGCTGCAAAATAACGCTGTTTCGGATCGAACCCGCCCGGCTGAAGGCAAACCTGGCCTCTCCGCCGGACGGGTTCCGGCTGATCGGTCAACGCGATGCTCGCATGCGCAGCATCTGGCAGAGCTGAACGAGCGCGCGATCGCCTCCATCCGAGAGGACATCGCCGCACCGCGCCAACAGGCGTCGCTGCTCGCTGCCGGACATGCTCTGGAAGGCCTGCCGTTGCGCCGGGCTCAACCCGCCAACTGAACCCGGTCCGGCACCGCCCGCACCACCGGATCCGGCCCCTCCGGCACCCGGAGCCCCCGACCCGCCTGTTCCAACACCGACATCCACGCCCGTACCGCCGGAGCCTCCGATGCCGACGCCGACATCGGCGTTGACGCCATCGCCGCCGCCGACAGAGGCAGTGACGTCGGCATCGATCCCGTCAGACGTATCGAGACCAACGCCGGCATTGACGCCGTCGCGGCCGCCGACAGAAGCGGAAACATCGGCATCTAGGCCGCCTCGTCCACCCACATTCGCATCCGCGTTGACACCATTCGAGCCACCGACCGATGCATCAACATCCGCAGCACCTCGGCTGCCGCCGACACTCGCCTCGGCATTGACCCCGTTCGAGCCGCCCACCGACGCATCGACGCCGAGCCCGTCATTCGTGTTGACATCGACGCTGACACCATTTTCGCCACCGACCGACAAGCCCTGCGCATAGGCAGCACCTGTTGCCATCGGCAGCGCGACGCAGCCTGAGAGCAGCAAAATACGAAGTGATTTCCGCATGATATTCTTCCTCATTCGAGCACCGGCACCATGCCGGAATGCTAAGGACCGAATGCCGCGACCACCTTTCGTGTTTCAGAAATAGCTAAACAACAACTGCACGCTCTTAATGATTGGCAAAGATCGGAGCGGAAACGTCCCAATGCGGCACGCCGACACTGAAAACACACACAGATCGTCCCCACTTCATCCTTGCGCGCCGGTGCGCGACCATGATAGAGCGCTTGCCACTACCGAAGTGCCCCGTTGGCGGAATTGGTAGACGCGCCTGACTCAAAATCAGGTTCCGAGAGGAGTGCTGGTTCGATTCCGGCACGGGGCACCACACATCCTTGCATCTTCCAATATTGCGCGCCGGCGGAACAAAATTATCCGTCCGTGGTTGCTTGCCTACCAGGAAGATTTGACCAACAAGGATGTTGAACCATGCGCGCTCTCTTTGCAGCCGTACTGATTTGTTTTTCAGCTTTGGCCTCCGGCGCAAGCGCGTCGGAAGCGGATTTCCTGAAGTCGATCGAAGGGCAGTGGACCGGCGGCGGCAAGGTCCTCACCAAACTCGGCGGCCAGAACGTCAATGTATCGTGCAGCATGCAGTCGGATGCCAATTCGTCGCGTTTTTCGATGGATGGCACATGCCGCGCAATGGTGGTCGTTTCACGCAGTTTCAAAGCCGATGTCCAGGCATCCGGAGCAAGCTATTCCGGAAACTATGTCGGAGCTTCAGGCAAGCCATCCAGGCTGGCGGGCAGCCGGCAGGGAAACACCATCAGCCTTGATGTAACCTGGGCCAACGAAATCTACGGCGACAAGGCGGCCCGGATGACGATCCAGAAGGTCGGAGAAAACGGCCTGCGCATCCGCACGATCGATCGCGACCCGGAATCGGGCAAATCGATCATCACCACTCAACTGGATCTGCAGCGTAGCTGATCCACGGCGCCGTCAGCCTGCTCAAAAATCGTTCCACCTTTCTATCCGCGGCCGCGCATGTTACCCACGCGGCAAAGCAGGATAGACACGATCATGAGCAATATCTGGAAACAACCGGTCATCGTCAGCCTCGGCGAACCGCCGGTCGAAACGGCGATCGATTCGGTTCAGGCCGCGGCCTGGGCGATGATAGAGGACTGGCCGACCGAGGACGGAACGGCGCTCGACCGAGCGCTTCTCGTCTTCGCGGCGATCGATGCGGGCAAACGCAAGCCGGAGGAAGGCCGCAAGGCTTTCGTGGATGCGGCCGTCGAAGCCGGCATCCTGATCCGCGCCTAGTTTATGCAAGCCCGAGCCCATCCGGAACCTGGCCGGATCCGAGCACCCTTCACCACAAATCCTCCGTAAACTCACGAAAAATTGCCGGAATGGAAACGCTTTGTCTCCAAGGCGCTGATTTACAGCATTCCCGCATCTGCTCTAAGTGAGCGACGTATCAATCAGGAGAAGCGCATGGCGCTGTCAGCTTCCACTCCCCGCTCCCGCACCGGCATCGGTTATGCTGTTCTTGTCACGCTCGGCATGGCGGCAACCGTCGGCGGCGCGCTCGCATTTCAGTATGTCGGCGGCTACATTCCCTGTGCACTCTGCCTTCTGCAGCGCAATCCTTATTATTACGGCATACCGGTCGGCATTCTGGCGATCATCGCCTCTGCCATGGGCTTGCCGGCCTGGGTCACCCGGGCGCTTCTCGTCGTCATCGGCGTGATGATGCTGGTCGGGGCCGGCATGGGTGTGTTTCATTCGGGCGTCGAATGGCATTTCTGGGAAGGCCCGTCGAGCTGCGGCGGGGCTTCCGGCGTCACCACCAATGCCGGCAACCTTCTGTCTGATCTGAATACCGTGCATGGCCCGTCCTGCACGGAAGCCGCACTTCGCGTGCTCGGGCTTTCCTTCGCCGGCTGGAATGTTATTGCGAGCATCATCCTTGCCGCAATCGCCTTCGTCGGCGCAAAAAAGGCCGCGTAGCGCGGCCTTTTGGAAATCGGGAAACTGCGGCTGTCATCACGGCTGCAGTTCGGTATCCCAGTAGAGATAGTCCATCCAGCTTTCGTGCAGATAGTTCGGCGGGAAAAGCCGGCCGTTATTGTGCAGGTCCTGCACCGTCGGCGCATAGGGCGTCTGGTGCGGATGCATGCCCGCCTGTTTCGGCAATTTGCTGCCCTTGCGAAGATTGCAGGGCGAGCAGGCCGCAACGACATTTTCCCAGGTCGTCTCGCCGCCATGGGCGCGCGGGATGACGTGGTCGAAGGTCAGATCGTCATGCTCGCCGCAATACTGGCACTCGAACTTGTCGCGCAGGAAGACATTGAACCGAGTGAAGGCGGGATTGCGGGTCGGCTGCACGTAGGTCTTGAGGCTGACCACGCTCGGCAGGCGCATCGAGAAACTCGGCGAGCAGACCGAATGATCGTATTCCGCAATGATATTCACACGGTCAAGAAAAACCGCCTTGATCGCGTCCTGCCAGGACCACAACGACAAGGGATAATAACTCAGCGGCCGGTAGTCAGCGTTCAGGACGAGCGCCGGCAGGGCCTGCGGGGAGACTGCAATCGTCAAGTGACGCTCCTACCCGATTCGGCATCTGTACTTTCTATATTAGGTCCGTTGTTACAGGATTGTGAAGCCCAATAAATGCAGTGGGATACTTGGTATCCAACCTCACACGATCGGCGTCACGTTCCGGCGCATCTGGACCGCATAATAGGCCCAGAACAGGCGCGCCGCGACGGATCGCCACGGGCTCCACATCTCTGCCATAACGCCAAGATTTTTTGCAGAAGGCCGGGATTCCATGGCGAAAGCATGGCCGACCGCCGCCTGCAGCGCCACATCGCCGGTTGGGAAGATATCGACATGCCCGCCGCAGAACATCAGATAGACCTCAGCCGTCCACGGACCGATGCCCGGCAAAGCCGTCATAGCCCTGATCGCCTCCGCCGTTTCCAGGGCAATAACGGCCTCGAGGTCGAAGCGGCCTTCCGAAATAGCTGTGGACAGATGCAGGAGCGTGCGCGCCTTGGCACCCGACAGACCGAATGTGGCGATCACTGCAGGGTCCAGCGCGGCATAACCGGCGGCGCTTATGGGACCGGCGACGGTGATGCGCTTCCAGATGGCGTCGGCGCTTGCCCGCGAAACCATCTGCGAGACGACGATCGAGGCAAGTCCGGGAAAGCCGGGTTCGTTGAGTCGGAGCGGAACGGAGCCCGAGATATCGATGATTGCGGCAAGGCGGGGATCAAGAACCGTCAACGCCCTCAGCCCTTCCTCGATATCCGTGTGATCGCGAATGATTTTCATTTCAGCCAGATTTATCGATCGATTGATTGAATGGTCATCTCAATTCCGGTCACCCCCATCCTCGACAAGGCAAACGGAGGTCATAGATAGATCCGTATATTTTATTTTTGGAACGGGGCCGCATGAAACTCGATAATTTCCGCGCTGCAGGGCGCGTTTTTCTCCTCTCCCTTGGCTTGCTCCATTTCCTTTCGAACATTCAAAATGCGCATGGCGAAGAGGCAAACGTACCGGTTATTGAAAGAGAGGCTCTTGCCTCGATCAAAGATGCAAGTGTCGGCGTTCTCGTTTTCGGCATTCAGGCCGGGCAGTTCTCCGGCTTCAAGGTTCTTTCCGGATCGGTCGAAGACAAGGCCGCGAGGGAATTCGAAAACGGTCAGGGCGCTTTGGTCAGCGCAGAACTCGCCCAGCAGCTTTCCTTGCATACGGGCGATGTCGTTACGCTTTTAAACCCCGTTGGGAATGTTACCCCAATGGGGGTTGCTCCAAGCATCACCCGCTACCGTGTTCTGGCGATTGTTGGTGATGAAACATCTTACCCTGGCGTCGGTGCGGTTTACATCCGGCGGGCGGACGCGGAGAAATTCCCGGCGTCCGGCCGATGAACCCCTTTTTCGGCCATCCTTCCCGGCATCAGTCGTTTCTGCGTTATCCATCGCTGTCACCACCAAAACATGGCAGAAGCAACCATGCCCGGCATCCACGATCATCCCGTCTTTCGTTTCGCGCCAAGCCCGAACGGGCTACTTCATCTCGGCCACGCGCTGTCCGCCGTCCTCAACCACGACATGGCAAAAGCAGCCGGCGGCCGGTTCCTGCTGCGCATGGAGGATATCGATCTCACCCGCTGCACGCCGGAACTCGAACAGGCGATCTACCGCGATCTCAGATGGCTGGGTCTTGATTGGCAGACGCCGGTACGGCGGCAATCGGAGCATTTTCCGGCCTATCACGAAGCTCTCGCGCGGCTGGATGAAATGGGCCTCGTCTATCCTGCTTTTCTCACGCGCGGTGAGGTAAAGGCAAAGGTCACCGCACATGAAGCTAAGGGAAAGATCTGGCCGCGCGATCCGGACGGTTCGCCGCTTTACCCGGAAAACGACCGAAACCGGAGCGAGACCGAGCGCGCCGCTATCATCGCCAACGGCGTGCGGCATGCCTTCCGACTCGATACGACCAAGGCGCTTCAAATGATCGGCCGGCCCCTGACCTGGACGGAAACGGGAGATGGCGAGCAAGGCGAAATTTCAGCCGACCCTGCCGCGTGGGGCGATGTCATCCTCTCCCGCTCGGATGCGCCGTCGAGCTACCATCTCTCGGTCACCGTCGATGATGCGGCCCAAAACGTGACCAACGTCGTGCGTGGCCTCGATCTCTTCGAGGCGACCGCCGTCCACCGCCTGCTGCAGGAATTGCTGGAACTGCCACAGCCGATCTATCACCACCACCGGCTGATCGTCGGTCCCGACGGCAGAAAGCTCTCCAAGAGCGAAGGTTCAACGGGGCTCGCGGCGCCGCGCGACCAAGGGCTCACGCCCGCCGATATCCGCCGGCTGGTCGGGCTGTGATGCTGCCTCCTCCCGCCGGCGCTGTTCTTTCCTGAACCGCGAAAACACCGAATAGATGCGGTATTTCATCAGCGCAGCATTGAGCTCAGCACCGAGCATGAAGATCACGCCGACCATATAGAGAAACACCAGCACGATCATGATCGACGCCAACCCCGCATAAGTCGCGGCGTAATTGGCGAAGGTCGAAAGATAAGCGGCAAAACCGAAACCGAAGCCGGTCCAGGCGACGATCGTCAAAAGCACGCCGGGCAGGATGTCGATCATCCGCCGGTCGCCGGCCGGCAGCCATTTATGCGACAGGACGAGGCCGATCAAAAGCAGGATCGCGGTGCCGATCACACCCCAGTTGGCAATGGCGCTCAGGTCTTCGATCAGTGCCGGAAACCGGCTCTGGGCAAACCGTGTCGCGACCGGCACGGCGAGTAGCAGGATGCTGATCACCGCGAACACCACGACCGCCGCGATCACATAACCCAGGCTCGCAAGCCGCGTCACATACCATGGCCGGGTCTCGGTGACGCGATAGGCGCGGTTGAGCGAAATGCGCAGCGCCTCCACGCCGTTGGAGGCGAAATAGGCGGCGGCCAGAACCGAAAGGGTCAGCAGCCCGCCGCGCGGAATGGTCAGCACCCGTTGGATTTCCGTCGCGATCGGGCTGGCGATATCCGCCGGCCAGGTGTCGAACAGCAGATGGATGGCCGTCTCCGCAAAGTCGCCTGCCCCGAGAAAACCGGCCAGTGCGGTCCCAAAAATCAGGAACGGGAAAAGCGCCAGCAGGCCGGAAAGCGCCACATGGCTCGCCATCGCCCAGCCGTCATCCTCGGTGAAGTGCCAATAGGCATCCCAGACCACCTTGAAGGCAAGCCTGGTCCACCGGACGGGGCGGATTTCTTCGGACAACAGCAACTCCGCAGGTGGCTTGGTTGTGACTTCTGGCGAAATATGGGAGGAACGCAGGGACTTGTACAGGGAACCCACTCCAATGGACGACAGGAAAACGATCATCGTCACCGGCTGTTCCTCCGGCATCGGCGCCCATTGCGCCCGCGCTCTGAAGAAAGACGGCTGGCGGGTGTTCGCGACGGTGCGCCGGGAAGAAGACCTCGCGCCGCTCGAGGCCGATGGCATCGAAGCCCTGGTCATGGACTATACCAAGATCGACACGATCGTGACGCTGGTCGACGAGGTTCTGAAGCGCACCGGCGGCAAGCTAGACGCGCTGTTCAATAACGGCGCCTACGGCCAGGCCGGCGCCGTGGAAGATCTTGCGACGGACGTGCTGCGTGTCCAGTTCGAGACGAATTTCTTCGGCTGGCATGAACTGACCCGCCGGCTGATCCCGGTGATGCGCGCCCAGGGGCATGGCCGCATCGTCAACTGCTCGTCGATATTAGGCCTCCTGCCCTATCGCTACCGCGGTGCCTACACCGCCTCGAAATACGCGCTGGAGGGCCTGACCATCACCATGCGGATGGAGCTTCAGGGCAGCGGCATCGAGGTGAGCCTGATCGAACCCGGCCCGATCGCCTCGAAATTTACCGCCAACGCGCTGATCATGATCAACCGCAATGTCGATATGGAAGGTTCGGCGCATGCGCAGCAATACAAACGCCAGCTGAAGCGGCTGGATGGCCGCGGCCCCGTCAGCCGCCATAAACTCGGCCCGGAAGCGGTGTATGGCGTGTTGACGCATGCCTTGACCGCGCCTCGCCCCAAGCCACATTATCTGGTAACCCGGCCCGCCAAGCAGGGCGCCTTCCTGAAGAGAATTCTGCCGGCCGCGCTCTTCTACAAGCTCATGCGCCGGATCGATTGAGAAGATAGATGTCCAGTTTCCTCACCATCGTCACCTTCCTTGTCATGGGGCTTGTCGTGCTCGTGCTCATTCGCGGGCTGATCAACATGCTCAAGGGCACCGACGCCAACAAGTCGAACAAACTGATGCAGATGCGCGTGCTGCTGCAGGCGATTGCCATCGCGCTGATCATGCTGACATTGTGGATCACGGGCGGCGGTCGCCCAAGCTGATTCTCGAACACTCATTCTGATGGCGGCGGATGGTCAAACTCAACAAAATCTACACCCGCACCGGTGATGACGGCACGACGGGGCTTGCTTCCGGCCCCCGCCGCGACAAGCATGACCTGCGCGTCGAAGCCTATGGCACCGTCGATGAGACCAATTCCACTATCGGCCTCGCCCGCCTGCACACGTCCGGCATGGCAGACCTCGACACCATGCTGTTCAGCATCCAGAACGACCTCTTCGATCTCGGCGCCGACCTTTCCACCCCTGACACCGGCGAAAAGCTGGAATACGAGCCGCTGCGCATCATCGAGGCGCAGGCGACACGGCTGGAGGCGGAGATCGATGCGCTGAACGCCCATCTCGACCCGCTCCGCTCCTTCGTCCTGCCCGGCGGCTCACCGGCTTCCGCCTATCTGCACCTCGCCCGCACGGTGTCGCGCCGGGCTGAGCGGCTGATGGTCGAGCTGTCACGGCAAGAGCCGGTCGGCGCGGCCGCGCTGAAATATATCAACCGCCTCTCCGATTTCCTCTTCGTCGCCGCACGCTTTGCCAATGACGGCGGCAAGGCAGACGTGCTTTGGGTTCCGGGGAAAAACCGCTAAGGGTATAGGCGGGACAGGAGAGGGCCATCGATGTTCATCCCGCTGCATGACGCCGTAGAGCTGAAATATATCCGCATCCAGTTCGTGACGATCGGCCTTATCGCCGTCAACATTATCATCTGGCTGCTGTCGACCATGGCGAGCCCGGCAACGGTCGAGCACGCCTCGCTCGGCCTCGGTTTCATTCCGGCCGTCATCTTCGATCATGCAGTGCTCGATCCCTCGCTGATCGTGGTGCCCGAAGATGCGACCTTCATCACCTATGCTTTCCTGCATCTCGATTTCTGGCATCTTGCCTCGAACATGCTGTTCCTCTGGGTGTTCGGCGACAATGTCGAGGATGCGCTGGGGCATATGCGCTTCTTCATCTTCTACCTGCTTTGCGCTGCGGCGGGCGCCGCCCTTCACGGTTTCGTCGGGCCGGAATCGCAAGGCCCACTGATTGGTGCCTCGGGCGCAATCTCCGGCGTGGTGGCCGCCTATTTCCTGCTGCATCCCCGCGTGCAGGTCTGGGTTCTGGTACTCTTACGAATTCCGCTGCCGCTGCCGGCCTTCATTCCGCTGGCGCTCTGGATCGTCCAGCAATTCGTCATGCTCTGGTTCGATCTCGATGGCATGGTCTCCTGGGGCGCCCATGTGGGCGGCATCGTCGCCGGTGCGCTTCTGGTGCTTGTCATGCGCCGCAAGGGCGTGCCGCTTTTCGACCGCGCCCTCATCACGCCGCGTGCCGTGCGCCGCAAGCTCACCGTGCCGCAGGTCGGCCACGCGCTTGAATGAGCCGAACGCAATATGCCCCTAACCGAATATGCCTATGAGAAAACGACAAGCTGAGATGGCAAATCCGCGTTGTATTCGGGCGAAAAATGCGTATCCATGTCGCCCACTGACAAACGAGGAGGTGGCAAATGTCGCAATTTGCTGTCGAAGATAGTCAAGGAAGGACCCCATGAAGATCCTGGTGCCAGTCAAGCGCGTGGTCGATTATAACGTCAAGATCCGGGTCAAGCCGGATGGTTCGGGCGTCGAACTCGCCAACGTCAAGATGTCGATGAACCCGTTCGATGAAATCTCGGTCGAAGAGGCTCTGCGGCTGAAGGAAGCCGGCAAGGCTGAAGAAGTGGTGGTCGTCTCGATCGGCCCGGCCAAGGCCGAAGAGACGCTGCGCACCGCGCTCGCCATGGGCGCCGACCGCGCCATCCTCGTCGAGACCGACGATCTCGTCGAACCGCTCGCCGTCGCAAAAATCCTCAAGGGCGTCGTCGATGCCGAACAGCCCGGCCTGATCATCGTCGGCAAACAGGCGATCGACGACGATTCCAACCAGACCGGCCAGATGCTTGCCGCCCTTATCGGTTCGGCTCAGGCGACCTTCGCCTCGAAGATCGAGATTGCCGATGGCTCTGCAAAAGTCACCCGCGAAGTCGACGGCGGTCTGCAGACGATCGAAGTCAAGCTTCCGGCCGTCGTCACCACCGACCTGCGTTTGAACGAGCCGCGCTACGCTTCGCTGCCGAACATCATGAAGGCCAAGAAGAAGCCGCTCGACAAGAAGACCCCGGGTGACTTCGGCGTCGATACCGCGCCGCGCCTCAAGGTGCTGAAGACCGAAGAGCCGGGCGGGCGCAAGGCAGGCATCAAGGTCAAGACGGTCGAGGAACTGGTCGGCGCCTTGAAGACCGCCGGCGTGCTCTGAGCGATAGGAAAAGGATTATTCACATGGCCATTCTTCTTCTCGCCGAACACGAAAATGCCAGCCTCAACGACCAGACCGCCAAGGCGCTGAGCGCCGCGGCCAAGATCGGCGGCGACGTGCATGTCCTGGTCGCAGGCTCGGGCGCCCAGGCTGCGGCCGACGCTGCCGGCAAACTTGCCGGCGTCTCCAAGGTGCTGCTCGCCGACGACGCGGGCCTTGCCAACAACCTGGCGGAACCGCTGGCGGCACTCATCGTCTCGCTCGCCGGTTCCTATGACGTGATCATCGCGCCGGCGACCGCGTCGGCCAAGAACGTCATGCCGCGCGTCGCAGCCCTGCTCGACGTCGCGCAGGTCTCGGAAATCATCGAAGTGGTCTCCGCCGACACGTTCAAGCGTCCGATCTATGCCGGTAACGCCATCCAGACTGTCCAGTCGGCCGACGCCAAGAAGGTCATCACGGTGCGCACCGCTTCCTTCCAGGCTGCCGGCGAAGGTGGCTCGGCTGCCGTCGAAACCATCTCGGCTGTTGCTAACCCCGGCGTTTCCTCCTTCGTTTCCGACGCGCTGTCTTCGTCGGAACGTCCGGAACTGACCTCCGCCAAGATCATCATTTCCGGCGGCCGCGCGCTCGGTTCCTCGGAAAAGTTCAAGGAAGTCATCCTTCCGGTCGCCGACAAGCTCGGTGCCGCCGTCGGCGCATCGCGTGCCGCAGTCGATGCGGGTTATGCCCCCAACGACTGGCAGGTCGGCCAGACCGGCAAGGTCGTCGCCCCGCAGCTCTATATCGCAGCCGGCATTTCCGGTGCCATCCAGCATCTGGCCGGCATGAAGGATTCCAAGGTCATCGTTGCGATCAACAAGGACGAGGAAGCCCCGATCTTCCAGGTCGCCGACTACGGCATCGTCGGCGATCTCTTCGAAATCCTGCCGCAGCTGGAGAAGGCGCTTTAACCCTCTTCATCTCGCAAGCGCGAAAAGTGCTGGCAAAACGACCAATAGCGGAATAACAATTTGCCGGGCTGCATACATGCAGTCCGGCATTTTCATAAAATGGGCGCACGTTGGGGATAGCGTTGCGCGAAACAACAAGATCGATCGTACCGTAAAGATTGCGGACGGCTCTAGGGACAGGGACCCGGGAAACAGGAAAATGAAGAATATTGGCGTCATCGGAGCAGGCCAGATGGGCTGCGGCATTGCACATGTTTCGGCACTCGCCGGCTACAAGGTGCAGATGTACGACCTTTCGAAGGATCGCATCGAGGCAGCGCTCGCCACCATCAACGGCAATCTTGCGCGCCAGGTCTCCAACAGCAAGCTTTCCGATGAGGAACGCACCGCTGCCCTCGCCCTCATTTCCGGCTCTTCCGACCTGAACGATCTGGCCGCCATGGACATGGTCATCGAGGCCGCGACCGAAGACGAAAGCGTCAAGCGCAAGATCTATGCGCAGGTCTGTCCTGTCCTGAAACCCGAAGCACTGCTGGCGACCAACACCTCGTCGCTGTCGATCACCCGTCTCGCGTCGGCCACCGACAGGCCGGAAAAGTTCATGGGTATACATTTCATGAACCCGGTGCCTGTGATGAAGCTTGTCGAGCTGGTGCGCGGCATCGCCACCGACGAGCCGACCTTCCGGGTTGCCAAGGACTATGTCGCAAAGCTCGAAAAGACCGCGACCGTCGCCGAAGACTTCCCGGCCTTCATCGTCAACCGCATCCTGTTGCCGATGATCAACGAGGCGATCTATACGCTGTATGAAGGCGTCGGTTCGGTCGAGGCAATCGATACCGCCATGAAGCTCGGCGCCAACCACCCGATGGGCCCGCTGCAGCTTGCCGACTTCATCGGCCTCGACACCTGCCTGTCGATCATGCAGGTTCTGCATGATGGCCTGGCGGATTCGAAATACCGCCCTTGCCCGCTTCTGGTGAAATATGTCGAAGCCGGCTGGCTCGGCCGCAAGTCCGGCCGCGGCTTCTACGACTACCGTGGCGAAGTGCCGGTTCCGACCCGCTGAGCCTGAATGGCCTGCTGTGAGCGCTCGCCAACGCGGCGCTCCAGCATCGTTTCGAACGCACTCCTGATCCGGTTGACATGGGGCGTCTTGTATTCGAAACCCTCGTTATGAAGGTGGATCAGCATCGAGGCATTCACTTCGAAGACCAGCACATTGCCGTCACGGTCGATCGAGCAGTCGATGCCGAAATAATCTAGCCCGATCCGGCGGCGGATCGCATCCAGCGCCGCCATGGCGTCAGCCCCGAAAACCTTGTCCGGGGCATTGAGGAAAGCCTCTTCCTCGCCCCGCATCCACTCAACGTCACCCATTCGGGTCGAGGCGTGATGGACCTTCCAGACATCGCCAATCGCCAGATGATAGGGCAGGATCTCGTCGCCGACGAAGACGAAGCGGTATTTGCGGAAATAACCGTCTGCCGAACTGTAATCGACGAAATCCGTCAGATAGAGATCGTGGCTTCGCGCCTCTTCCGCAAAACTGCGCAATGTCTCCGCGTCCGAAACAAGCTCCATCATGTCGCCGCCATGGGTGCCGGCGTGGCGAATGATCAGCGGGAAACTTGGGAGATCGCCGCGCTCAAGCCGCGCCAGCAATGCGCTGGACGATACGTGCACGGTCATCGGCATGCTCACGTCCGGCATGCCGGCAAGCCTTCGAGCGATCGCCTCGCGATCCGTGCCCAGAATGAGCTTCGGATGGTTGACGATCGGCGTCTCCAGCCCCTCGACCAGATGCGCCGCCTGCAGGATCGCATCCGGCCCGAGATCGGGTTCCGACACCAGATTGACGATGACATCGGCCGCACCATCCAGGAACGCCGGATCATAACCCTGCCCCGGCAGGACGATGATCATGTCCGCATCGAAACAGCCGTCCTGGATCAGGTCTTCATAGGGCGTATTGCCGGCGACCGGCGAAAACAGCATCAGCGCCCGAAATTTAGCCGGCTTTCGACCTGCCGGATAGCTTCTGACGATGCCCATGCGCGCGACTTCGCGGAAGCAGAAATGCGCCGCTTCGGAATTGCCGAGTGCCAGTTCAAGATTGCCGCACAGAAGCAGCGCTTCCTTGTTGGTCGGCTCGACACGCAGTGCCGCCTGCGCGCTGACTAGCGCCTGTTCGTTGAGCTTCGACGCCTTCAGCGCCAGCGCCTTGTTGTGTAGCCCGAGAAAATCCTCAGGTGCGAGCTGCAGGCCGCGGTCATAAGCCATGATCGCCTGATCGTTCCAGCCGGACTTCTGCATCAGCTCCGCCAGCCGGAACCACGACGACGACTGCACCTGCGCCAGCTTGCAGGCCGCGAGTGCTGCGGCGATCGCCCCTTGCATGTCGCCCAGACCTTCAAGAATCTCGCTTTTCTTGATCATTGCCGGCGCCAGCTGGTCGTTCAGCGCAATCGCCCGGTCGAGATTTTCCAACGCCTCGTCGAACCGGCCAAGCTCGGCCAGAACAACCCCGCCACGAAACCAGCCTTCCGAATTGCCCGGATTGAGAGAAATCATCTGCTCGTAACATTGTAGTGATCGCTGATGTTTCCCGGCAGTCAGTAGGGCCATGCCGAGGCCGCCAAGCGCCTTGAGATCGGCGGGATTGATACCGAGAGATGCTTCGAACCACTCGATCGCATCCTCCGGCCGGTCGGCCTGCAGTAACATGAAGGCCAGCATATCGCAGGCCATCGGCACCCGCCGCACCCGCTGCCTCTCGGCAAGCAGCACGTCGATCGCTGCCCTGACCTGCCCGGAATCCATGAGTTCCGAAGCGTTTTTGAAAACGGAAAGCAACACGGAGACGTCATCGGACGCGTGTGCGGGGGATAGGCTCATGGGACCGGCTTTGGACAGGGTGGTTAGCGCACGAGACGTGAAAACCGGCCCTTGTTCCGGCTTTTCACGAATCGGCCCTGGGGTCCGCTTCGGGACGCGAGGGTCGTGCGCTCAGCGAAGACCCTCGTCACTGCGCTTGCCAATGCGGCAAAGTGAATCAAAAACTACGGGCTGCAGAAATCAAAGCCTTCGCGTCCGGGCTGTCCCAGGCGGCGGGACCGTTCATCGCCGAGATGAGACAGCCCTTCTTGTCGATGACCAGCGTCGCCGGCAGGCCGAAGGCCAGCCCTTCCTTCTTCAGCGAATTAAAGACGCCCATCGAGCTGTCGCGGTAATAACCGAGCTTGTCGACGCCATATTCCGCCAGGAAGGCCTTCGGCTTCTCGTCGTTGCCGGTATCGATGTTGACCGCCACGACCTCGAAGTCGTTAGCCCCCATATCCCGCTGCAGCGCGTTCAGCGCCGGCATCTCTTCGCGGCAGGGGCCGCACCAGGTGGCCCAGAGGTTCAGGAGCACCGTCTTGCCGGCAAAATCCGCCGTCTTCAGGTCCTTGCCGTCCGGCCCCTTGAAGGCGAGATTGAGCGGCCTCGGCGGCTGCGCGGCGACCATTGCTGCCACCTGCCCCTTGGAAAGCTGCGAGACCGATTTCACCGTCTCCACCGCCCCTTCGCAGGCGCCGGAAGATGCGGCCATCAGGTCGCCCGTACCATTGCCAGACCCCGTATTCGTCACGTATACCGCCACGGCGCCGGCGAGAATTCCCGCGACGGCCGCAATCACGATCAATCTGGCGGTAGGAAGGCCGAAGGGTCTTTTGGTCGTCATCAACTTCTCCAGGACTTGAGATCACATGGCCGACGGCACGAAGGACGCGACATCCTCCAACCAGATGTGGGGCGGACGCTTTGCCTCGGGGCCGGATGCGATCATGGAGGAGATAAATGCCTCGATCGGTTTCGACAAGAAGCTCTATGCCCAGGATATCCGCGGCTCTATAGCGCATGCGACCA
The DNA here is from genome assembly GCF_019430945.1 of Neorhizobium populisoli. Classification (GTDB taxonomy): domain Bacteria; phylum Pseudomonadota; class Alphaproteobacteria; order Rhizobiales; family Rhizobiaceae; genus Neorhizobium; species Neorhizobium populisoli. The sequence goes on from NZ_JAHYCB010000007.1 coordinate 67,183, forward strand.
TGCTGGCCGAAAAAGGCATCATTTCGCACGAAGATAAAGACAAGATCGTTCAAGGCCTGAACACGATCATGTCAGAGATCGAAAGTGGCCAGTTCGAATTCTCCCGCAAGCTCGAAGACATTCACATGAATGTCGAGGCGCGGCTCTCGACGCTGATCGGCCCCGCCGCCGGCCGCCTGCACACCGCCCGCTCGCGCAACGACCAGGTGGCGCTGGATTTCCGCCTCTGGGTCAAGGAAGAACTCGCCAAGACGGAAACGATGCTGACCGCCCTGATCGGCGCCTTCCTAGACCGCGCCGAAGAACATGCCGAAACGGTCATGCCCGGCTTTACCCATCTGCAGACCGCCCAGCCGGTCACCTTCGGCCATCACTGCATGGCCTATGTGGAAATGTTCGGCCGTGACCGCGCCCGCGTGCGCCACGCCATCGACCATCTCGACGAAAGCCCGATCGGTGCCGCAGCGCTGGCCGGCACGCCCTACCCGATCGACCGCCACATGACAGCAAAGGCGCTCGGCTTCCGCGAACCGACCCGCAACTCGATCGACACGGTTTCCGACCGTGATTTCGCGCTGGAATTCCTCTCCGTCGCAGCGATCTGCGCTGTGCATCTCTCGCGCCTCGCCGAAGAAATCGTCATCTGGTCGACACCGCAATTCGGTTTCGTGCGCCTCTCCGACGCCTTCTCCACCGGCTCGTCGATCATGCCGCAGAAGAAGAACCCGGATGCCGCCGAACTGGTGCGCGCCAAGACCGGCCGCATCAACGGCTCGCTGGTGGCGCTTCTGACCGTGATGAAGGGCCTGCCGCTCGCCTATTCCAAGGACATGCAGGAAGACAAGGAACAGGTCTTCGACGCTGCTGAAAACCTGGAACTGGCGATCGCCGCCATGACCGGCATGATGCGCGACATGACCATCCGCGCCGACAAGATGCGCGCCGCCGCCGGCGCGGGTTTCTCGACCGCCACCGACCTCGCCGACTGGCTGGTGCGCACCATCGGCCTGCCCTTCCGCGAAGCCCATCACGTAACCGGCCATGCCGTGGCGCTGGCCGAGAAGAAAGGCTGCGACCTTTCCGAGCTAACGCTCGAAGAACTTCAGGCCCTGAATCCGGCGATCACCGACGCGGTGTTCAAGGTGCTTTCCGTCGATGCCTCCGTCGCCAGCCGCCAGAGCTTTGGCGGCACGGCCCCGTCGGAGGTCCGCAAGCAGATCGCCTGGTGGCGCGGCCGCAACTAGCAGGCTCCGGAAAAGTGTTCTGCGGTTTCCGATCGAAGCCTGTAGCAGAACAAAAATGACGGAAACTGTTCACCGGAATAATGACTGCACAAGCGCGCGGAACTTCGCTATGACAGTTCCGCACTCGTGCTGGAGATAGGTTTGAAGAGCATGTCTAACTCGCTGGTCAAAATTGCCCGCATCACCTTTGCGCTGACGCTTGGCTGCGCCGTTGTCGTCGGCTGCGGCCGCAAGGGCGATCTCGACCGTCCGAGCACGCCGCTGGAGCAGCAGAACATCCGCAAGAACGTCAAACCGGGAGAGCGAAAAGCCGAGCCGGTTGCCGAAAAGCCGTTCCTTCTCGATCCGCTTCTGTAATCCCCGAGTTTTGCCGTGAACCATTTCCACTATATCGACGGCGTGCTGCACGCCGAAAACGTCGCCATCCCGGAAATCGCCAAGGCGGTCGGCACGCCGTTCTACGTCTATTCGACCGCCACGCTGGAGCGCCATTACAAGGTGTTCGCTGCGGCGTTTTCGGATGTGGACGCCATGGTGTGTTACGCCATGAAGGCGAATTCCAACCAGGCGGTGCTGAAGACGCTCGGTCGTCTCGGCGCCGGCATCGACGTCGTCTCCGGCGGCGAACTGCGCCGCGCGCTGGCGGCCGGCATTCCGGCAAGCCGCATCATGTTCTCCGGCGTCGGCAAGACCGTAGCCGAGATGGACTTCGCGCTTTCTGCGGGCATCTACTGCTTCAACGTCGAGTCCGAGCCGGAACTGGAAGTCCTGAACCTTCGCGCCGTCAAGATGGGCAAAAAGGCTCACGTCTCCTTCCGCATCAATCCGGATGTCGATGCCGGCACCCATGCCAAGATTTCGACCGGCAAGAAGGAAAACAAGTTCGGCATCGCCTATGACAAGGCGCGGGAAATATACGCCCATGCAGCCAAGCTTCCCGGCATCGATGTCACCGGCATCGACATGCATATCGGCAGCCAGATCACCGAACTGCAGCCCTTCGACCACGCCTTCCGCCTGCTGCGGGAACTGGTCGAGACGCTGCGCGGCGACGGCCACCGCATCGACCATGTCGATATCGGCGGCGGCCTCGGTATTCCCTACAAGGACGACAACAACCCGCCGCCGCTGCCGGATGCCTATGCCGAAACAGTCAAGCGCCAGCTGCGCTCGCTGAACTGCAAAATCGTTACCGAGCCCGGCCGCCTGATCGTCGGCAATGCCGGTATCCTGGTGACCGAGGTCATTTACGTGAAGGATGGCGGCGAGAAGACCTTCGTCATCGTCGACGGCGCGATGAACGACCTGATCCGCCCAACGCTCTACGACGCCTATCACTCGGTCCGCCCGGTCGTCATGCCAGTCGCCGACGCGCCGCGCATCAAGGGTGATGTGGTCGGCCCCGTCTGTGAAACCGGCGACTATCTGGCGCTCGACCGCGAGATGGCCGAACCGAAGCCGGGCGACTTGATCGCGGTGTCTTCCGCCGGTGCCTACGGCGCCGTGCAGGCCGGAACCTACAATACCCGTCTGCTGGTGCCGGAGGTTCTGGTCAAGGGTAACGACTTCCACGTGATCCGCCCGCGCGGCACTTACGAAGAGCTGATCGGCCTCGATTCCGTACCCGCCTGGCTTGCGTGAACCGCTAACGCCACGTTCACTTTTGCGGGAAACGACCTGAAATATGGGGGCGAATGCCCCCTTCCCCTCGTCTTCGCCACAAAGCTTGTTATCTTTACAGCTTGATTTGCGCCGCCACGACTGGAGACGGACCGCATGAGCTTGACCCGCAAAGGTGCCTTCGAACAGCATCCCGCGCTTGCCCGCCGTGTGGCGCTGAAACGCTCCTTCGCCCGGATCGTCCTGTTCTTCGAACGAATTTTGCCGCTGCTATTGGCACCGCTCGGCATCGCGGCGCTCTTCCTGTCGGCCTCGTGGTTCGGCATTTTCCGCATCGTGCCGGATTGGGCCCGCTGGATTCTGGTCGGCGGTTTCGCTTTCGCCTTCGTTTATTCCATTCTGCCTTTCACCCGGCTTCGCTGGCCGGAGGCACAAGACGCAGACCGTCTGCTCGAAGAACGCAACAACCTGCCCCACCAGCCGGTCGCCGTGCAGGAAGACCAGCCGGCATTCGAGACACCATTTTCCCGCGCGCTGTGGAAAGAACACCAGATCCGCATGGCGGAGCGCATCGCAGCACTCGATGCAGGCTTGCCGCAGCCCGATATCGCCAGGCACGACCGGTTTGCACTGCGCGCCATCCCCGCCCTCGTTTTCGTCGTGGCGCTTGGCTACTCCTTCTCGAATGGCGGCGGTTCGCCTGTAGATGCCTTCCGCCCTGCGCCGCCGGCGCCGAGCATCAATCCCGACCTGCGCATCGACGCCTGGCTGACGCCGCCGTCCTATACCGGCAAGGCCCCGGTCTTCCTGACCGGCCAGCAGGCGACAACCGTTGCCCACGATGTCTCCGTACCGCAGAACTCGGCCCTCACCGTGCGCGTCACTGGCGGCGAAGGCGGCGAGGCGGTGGTCTTCGCTCCGAAAGCCGGCGGCGAAACCGTCACGCTGATGACCGAAGAAGCCAAAAAGGCGGCTGAGGCCGCTGCCAAGCCACCGGAACAGAAGAATGGCACGCCTGCGGGCCAGCAAGCCGCTGCACCGCAACAGCCGCCAAAGCCTGCGGCGCCGCAACAGGCAAACCAGCCCCTCGCTCCCCGCAACTATGCCCTGAACATCGGTGAAAGCGGCAGCCTGACGGTCAACGGTCAGACCTGGGCTTTCGACGTCATCCCCGATCGCCCGCCGGAAATCGCCTTCGACGGCCAGCCGCGCCGTTCGGTCAATGGTGCGCTGGAGATCGGCTTTACGGCCAAGGACGATTACGGGATCCGCGAGGCGCATGCGCTGATCGAGCCGGTCGGCCCGGTCGATCCCGCCGCCAAGCCGCTTTATCCGCTGCCGGATTATCGCCTCGATCTGCCGCGCCAGAACAACGGCAAGGAAGCCAAGGGTGTCACCAGCCGCAACCTCACCGAACACCCGCTCGCGGGAAAACGCGTCCGCATCACGCTTGTCGCCAAGGACGGTGCCGGCCAGACCGGCCGCAGCCCGAGCCACGAAGTCACGCTGCCGGCGCATGGGTTCACCGAACCGCTGGCCGCAGCCGTTGCCGAAGAACGGCAGGTTTTTGCGCTGGACACCCGCCAGATGCCGAAGGCAATCGCGCTCAACGAGGCGCTGGCCATCCGTCCCGACGAGACCATTCCGAACCTCAGCCACTTCCTGCTGATCCGCTCGGCACTCGAGCGCATGAAGCTTGCCCGCAACGAGGAGCAGCTGAAGGATACCGCCGCCTATCTCTGGGAAATCGCCCTCGGCATCGAGGACGGCGACCTGTCACAGGCCGAGAAGCGGCTACGCGACGCCCAGAAAAACCTCGCCGACGCACTCCAGAACAAGGCATCCGACCAGGAAATCGCCCGGTTGATGAAGGAACTGCGCGAGGCGATGCAGGAGTTCATGAACGAACTGGCGCAGCGCATGCAGAACGCGCCGCAGTCGCAGAACAACATGCAGGCGCAGAACGTCATCCGCCAGCGCGACTTGCAGAACATGATGGACCAGATCGAAAACCTGGCCCGTTCCGGCAATCGCGATGCTGCCCAGCAAATGCTGAACGAGCTGCAGCGGATGATGAACAACCTGCAGGCCGGCCGCCCGCAGCGCGGTCAGCAGGGCCAGCAACAGCAGCAGAACAGCCAGATGCGCCAGCAGATCGACAAGCTCGGCGAGATCATGCAGGAACAGCAGCGGCTGATGGACCAGACCTTCAAGCTGGACCAGGCGCTGCGCGACCGCATGCAGCGCGGCAATCCCCAGCAGGGCCAGCAGCAAGGTCAGCAACAGCAGGGGCAACAACAACAGGGCCAGCAGCAGCAAGGTCAGCAGGGCCAACAAGGTCAGCAGAACACCGACCAGATGACCGCCGAACAGCTGCGCGAGGCGCTGAAGAACCTGCGCGCACAGCAGGAAGGCCTCGGCAAGAAGCTGCAGGAACTGCAGAAGGGCCTGAAGGAACTCGGCATGCAGCCCGGCGAAGGTTTCGGCCAGGCAGAACGCGAAATGGGCAATGCCGGCAAGTCGCTCGGCGAAGGCCAGGGCGAACAGGCCGTCGAAGGTCAGGGCAAGGCGCTGAACGCGCTGCGCCAGGGCGCCCAGAACATGATGCAGCAGATGATGCAGGCCATGCAGGGTCAGCAAGGCCAACAGGGTCAGGGCCGCGACGGCCAGGGAGAGAGCATGGCCAACCAGGGTGGCCAGAACGGCCGCGACCCGCTCGGCCGTCCGCGCTCGACCTCAGGCCCGGATTTCGGCGATCAGGTGAAAGTGCCTGATGAAATCGATGTGCAGCGGGCACGAGAAATTCTCGATGCGATCCGCAACCGGCTGGGCAATGCGCTGTCGGGCGATATCGAGCGGCAATATCTGGAGCGGTTGCTGGATATTCGGTGAGGTGTGAGACACCGAGTCTCTTGGCGCGAACTTGAATTTGGCAGCTACTGGCGACGCGGGAAGCTTGCCCCTCATCCGCCTGCCGGCACCTTCTCCCCGTTCTGACGAGGAGAAGGAAGTGAGCCGCACCGCCGTCCCCAATCTCAACGGCGAGCTGGGCACATCCCCTCTCTCCGCGTGCGGGGAGAGAGTTAGGGTGAGGGGCATCTTCCTACAGAATTAATCCCTTAAGCCGCCCGCGATCCCTCTTCCGCCAGCGCCCTTGCAACGGCCCGGCGAATATCCGGCAATGCAAACGGCTTCTGCACCACGTCGACGATCTTGATGGCGAGATCGTCCGCCCGTTCTCGCTGCTCGGCATAACCGGTCATCAGCAGGATTTTCATCTCCGGAAATCTGACGGAAGCCTGGTGGGCGAGTTCGATGCCGTCCATGACCGGCATGCGGATATCGGACAGCAGCAGGTCGAACGAGCCTTCGCTCAGCTTTTCGAGGCCTTCGGCGCCGTCGCCGGCCTCATGCGTTTCATGTCCGTCCAGGCGCAGTGCGCGGGCGACGAACATGCGGAGCGAATCTTCATCCTCGGTAATCAGGATTTTTGCCACGGCGATTGTTGCTCCCTGTCATGCTTTGTATTGGGAGCAAATCACCAGACTTTCCTTGTCGAGGAGTAAACACCGGGCCGGAGCGACCCGGCATGGTTAACGCCCCGTGTCCGGATCAGGCCATACCCGATCCGGAGCGATCCACTCAGGCATCGCCGGTAACGACACCGACAAAGGGCAGTTCGCGGAAGGCGTAGGCGACATCCATGCCGTAACCCACGACGAAATAGTCGGGGCATTCGAAGCCGACATAATCCGCCTCGAGCTCTTCCTTGCGCTTCACCTTCTTGTCGAGAAGCACGGCGAGCGAGACATGACGCGCGCCACGCTCATAGAGCATTTCCTTGGCGAATTTCAGCGTCCGGCCCGATTCGAGAATATCGTCGATCAGCAGAACGTCTCGGTCCTTCACGTCGCTGTCGATATCCTTGACGATGCGCACACCCTGCGAAACCGTGCCGGTGCCGTAGCTGGACAGCGTGATGAACTCGACCTCAGGCGCCAGGCCGACATCGTGCAGCGCGCGCAGAAGGTCGGCGGCGAAGATGAAGGATCCCTTGAGGATCGCGATGACGAGCAGGTCGTTGGTCGGGCCGGTGGCGATCTGCGCCGCGATTTCGCGGTTGCGCTCGGCAATCTGATCTGGGGTGTAAAGCGGCTCAATGATCTTGCCGCGCACGACGGGCATGAGGTTCTCCTGCGTGTCCGTAAAAAGTCCCGATAGCACAGACCGCAGGAGAAGAGAAAGGTTCAGGCGCCCCGTTCGGCCAGCGAGAGCCTCAAATCCGGCAGTTTTCCACCGGGATGCGGCACACGGGCCGAGAAACCGCGGCTGTGACCACCGGCGATCGCGAAGGACGGCGGCGAGATCAGGGTCGAGGCGACGACATCCTTTCCCGACATCAGGTCGGCGCGGATCGACGGCATGGCAAGGCTTGCCCCGGTGCGGTTTTCGACGATGCCGTTGATCAGCAGGATTTTCATGCCATTGGCATCCTGCTGCGTCATCGTCACATGGGTGATGTCGAGCACAGGGCCGGCAGAAACCGTATCGGTACCGCTGAACAGGAAGGAAAACCCGCCAGCAAGGCTGAAGACCGCAACGAAGAGAACAGCAACGACTGCCGAGAAGAAATCGGCGGAAAGACGCGAGAGCGCGCCTTCTGCGGCAGCGACCGCACGTTCCGTAAACGTCCCGCCAGCCGTGTTTTCCCGGCGGTTATCATTGTGGGAACGCGGGCGGGCCGTCCGCCGCGCCGAGGCATTCATGGTCACGAATTGGGCATCCACCACTTCGCCGCCGCGGCGAAAAGCGCGCGCGACCCGGCCGGATGGATCCGGCGGAAGGATGTCCATGCGGATGACCGTCTTGCCTTGCTGGCTGCGGAAGCTGCTCATGGGGCCCTCTTCGGCCCGTTTTCCCCTTGTCTTCGGAGATCCGGGCATTGAAACGAATCCCCTCCAGTCGTAAATTCAAATGGTTAATGCTTCGCAAACGCGGCCTGAAATCAGCCCTTTTCCGCGCGCTATTTACGGTTCGTTTACTCGGGTCGTTAAGAGATAACGGGCACCACGAGTCTGAAAGTCAGGGACTGGGTCATCCGTTGATTCACTTCGAAAATGTCGGTCTGCGTTATGGGATGGGCCCGGAGATTCTCCGGGACATGACCTTCGATATCCCCAAACGCTCTTTCCAGTTCCTGACGGGCCCGTCGGGTGCGGGCAAGACGACGCTGCTGCGCCTGCTGTTCATGTCGCTGCATCCGACCCGCGGCATCATCCACATGTTCGGCCGCGACCTGTCGCAGATCCCGCGCAGCGAACTACCGATGCTGCGCCGCCGCGTCGGCATCGTTTTCCAGGATTTTCGCCTGCTCGACCATCTGACGACCTATGAGAACGTCGCCCTGCCGTTGCGCGTACGCGGCAAGGAAGAAAGCAGCTATCGCAACGATGTGCTCGAACTGCTGAAATGGGTCGGGCTCGGCGAACGTATCAACGTGCTTCCGGCCGTACTTTCCGGCGGCGAGAAGCAGCGCGCCGCAATCGCCCGCGCGCTGATGGATCGCCCGGAGATCCTGCTTGCCGACGAGCCGACCGGCAATGTCGATCCGCCGATGGCCCGGCGCCTTCTCAATCTGTTCATGGAGCTCAACCGGCTCGGCACGGCGGTGGTGATCGCCACCCACGATCTGGCCCTGATGGACCAGGTGGATGCGCGCCGGATGATCCTCACCGAAGGGCGGCTCGATATCTATGAATGAGCTGAGCCGTCCGAAAGCCGCCAGGGCCGCCAAACCTAAAACCCCACAAAAGGGGCCGCCCCAGGCTGAACCGGCGCAGAAGCAGCCGCGCCGGGCGGAAATGCGGGTGCGGCCGACGGCACCGATCCTGCCGCCTTCGAATATCCAGGGCAATGCGCTGATGGTGGTGATCGCCATCATGGCTTTCCTCGCCTGCCTCACCTTCGGCGCCGTCACCATGGTGCGCGCCACGGCTTCTAGCTGGCAGAGTCAGATTTCCCGCGAGATTACCATCCAGATCAAGCCGGAAGACGGGCTGGACATGGATGCGGCGCTGAAAAAGGCCCGCGATCTGGCGCTGACCTTCGTCGGCACCCGCGAAGGCACGATCATGGACGAGACCGCCACGGCCCGACTGCTGGAACCCTGGCTCGGCACGGGCCTGAACCTTGCCGACCTGCCGGTGCCACGCCTCGTCATCATCACCATCGACGAACAGAACCCGCCGGATTTCAACGGCATGCGGGCGCAGCTGAAAACCGCGATCCCGCAGGCCTTCCTGGACGATCACCGCACCTGGGTCGACCGCCTGGTCTCCATGGCGCACACGACGGTGCTGATCGGCACCGGCGTTCTGGTGCTGGTGTTCACGGCGATGATCCTGACCGTCATCTTCGCGACGCGCGGCGCGCTGTCGGGCAACCGGCATATCGTCGAGGTGCTGCATTTCGTCGGTGCCGAAAGCTCTTTCGTGGCAAGCGAATTCCAGAAACATTTTCTGAAAATCAGCATGAAGGGCTCGGCCGCAGGCGGCGCGCTGGCAGCCTTGCTCTTCGCCGCCGCCAATATCTGGCAGTCCAATTCGCTGGCGACGCCGGAAAGCGATCAGGCGACCGCGCTGTTCGGTACTTTCACCATCGGCGTCACCGGTTATCTCGGCATTTTCGCCACGATGATCGTCATCGCGCTCTTAACGACACTGACCGCCCGTTTCACCGTAATGCGTACGATCGACGAGATCGACCTGATCCGGTCCGATCCGGCGCGTTCCGACGGATTGCCGGCTTCTTGAACCTGACATCTTCGCCCTCTATTTTGGCCCTGTTCTCGCCACGAATCTCCGGCTAAGGACAGACATGACACCGGCCAACACGACACCTGAAGACGGATCGGATCGCGATGCGCAATCGGCATCAGGCGGTTTGTTCTCGCGCAGGGGTCGGCTCAGATGGGCAGCGCGACGCCTGTTCATCGCCGGTATGCTGGTGCTGGCGGTGCTTTTCGGCGGTTTTTTATGGTTCGCCAATGCCGTGAGTTCGCTGAAAGCCCCGGACGGCGTCAAGGCCGACGCGATCGTGGTGCTGACCGGCGGATACCTGCGCATCGAGCAGGCGCTCGGCCTGTTGCGCGACGGCGCTGGAAAACGGCTGCTGATTTCCGGCGCGCATCCATCCACCACCCCGACCCAGATCCGCAAGGTGACGGCCGCTTCGCCCGACCTTTTCAAATGCTGCGTCGATATCGGTTACGATGCGATCGACACGATCGGCAATGCCAACGAGATCAGCCGCTGGATCAGGGATCACGGCTACAGATCCGTGCTTGTGGTCACCAACAACTACCATATGCCGCGCAGTCTGCACGAATTGCGCCGCGCTGATCCACAAACGGAATTCATCCCCTATCCAGTGATCAACTCCGATCTCACCCGCAAAGCCTGGTTTGCCGATCCGGACGTGTTGCGCACCATGCTGTCCGAATATGGCAAGGTCGTGCTGGCGACGATGCGCGACTGGTTCGGCATCTATCGCGGCAGCGGGTTGCGGACCGAGGAAGCGCCCCAAGCCGCCGCAAAATCCGCCCCTTGATTGCGGCAGGCCTGTCGATTCTTTTCCCGCACCTGCATGCTGCAAAGCTTTTTTCCGGCGGCAATCTCGTGTAGTCAGGGCGCATCCAAAGGGAATTCCGCCTCATGCTGCTTCTGCGTTCGGTCCTGTTCAACATCGCCTTCTACACGAACCTGATCGTCCGGATGATCGTGCTGAGCCCGATCTATTTCCTGCTGCCGCGCAAGAAGGCTTTCGGCATCCCGAAAGCCTGGGCCGCCTCCAACAACTGGCTGATGGCCAAGATCGTCGGCGCCACCTTCGAGATCGAGGGCATGGAAAACATTCCCGAAGGCGGCTGCATCTTCGCACCGAAACACCAGTCGGCCTGGGATACGTTTGCCCTGCTGCCTTACCAGCGCGACCCGGTCTATATCCTCAAGCGCGAACTGATGTGGATTCCGCTATTCGGCTGGTATGTCGCCAAGCAGCGGATGATCCCGGTCAATCGCGGCGCCCGCGGCAAGGTCATGGTCGATGTGATGAAGCGCACCAAGCAGGAGATGGATAACGGCCGCCAGCTGATCATCTACCCGGAAGGCACCCGCCGCCCGCCGGGTGCCGAACCCGCTTATCGCTACGGCATCGCCCGCATCTATCGCGACATCCAGGTGCCGGTCGTTCCGATCGTCGCCCATTGGGGCCTTTTCTGGGGCCGCCGCAAGCTGATCAAGCATCCCGGCAAGTTCAAGGTCCGCATCCTGCCGGCCATCCAGCCGGGCATGGATCCGGATGCGTTCTACGCGCATCTGATCGAGACGCTGGAGACGGAAAGCGACAGGCTGCTGGTGGAAACGGTCGCGGCCAACCCCCATCTGCCGCTGCCGCCGACAGCGGCGAAACGGCTGGCGGAGTTGAAGGGGCAGAGCACAATCTGAATTTTTGGTACCACCTGAATTCGTGGCATGCCCCTCACCCTAACCCTCTCCCCGTTCTGACGGGGAGAGGGGACGTGCCTCAAGCAACGTTAGAGATTGAACGCAACGGCGCGGCGTATGTCCTTCTCCCCGCAGGCGGGGAGAAGGTGCCCGGCAGGGCGGATGAGGGGCAGACGCCACCCCTCAAGCCGCCACAGCCGCCCCGACCCCTTCCAGCCACAAATCCCTGATCCCCATCTCTTTCAGATGCGCCAGCGTATTGAACACATAGGCATCGTTCGGCCCCGACTGCCCGACCGAGCTTCTGACCACCTCGGCCGCCCGCTCCACGGCCAGCGCCCCGGCATATTGCATATGCCCGCGATCGACGACATAGCCCACGGCCCTCGCCTGCCGCCCATCGCTCAACGACACCGGTAAGATCCGTTCCAGATAGACGCTGGTGACCAGCTCCCGCCGTCGCAGATAATCCAGCACATCCTCGCGCTTCTCCAGGCTCACCCGAAAAGCGACGCCGCGGCAGGAGCCGCCACGGTCGAGCCCCAGCACCAGCCCCGGATGATCCGGCGTGCCGCGATGCACATGCGACCAGACACAGAGGGAGCGGCGAAAACCGAAAGCGCGGGCGGGCATTTTCTCTTCAAACGCAAAGCCCGGATTCCACATCAGCGAGCCGTAGCCAAACACCCAAAATTCGTCCATATCGCCAGTCATATCATTCGGCACGCACAACTATTCCAATCGAAGCATCCCGCCCCAAATCTTCCGCACAATTGGAGAACATCATGGCAGCGTCAAGCCGATCCGGCGTCAGCGGAAAATTATGGCTTCTGGCCACTGGCGTCGTCATCGCCATCGCGCTTTATACGGGCGGCTGGTTTTATGCGGCGTCGCTGCTGAAGGAGCAGACGCTGGCGTTGCTCGGCAGCCAGCAGAAGAACGGCATTTCCGCCGAATGCACCGATGCCGAATATCGCGGTTATCCGTTCCGTATCGGCCTGTTCTGCTCCAGGGTCGCGGTCGATGACCGGCAGAACGGCATTTCCGGCACGTTCGGAGCGCTGCGCTCGGCAGCCCAGGTCTACAATCCGGGCCATATCGTCTGGGAACTCGACTCGCCGATCGAAATGCGCACCAGCCATGGCTTGACGGTCTCCACCGTTTGGGAAAACTTCCAGTCGAGCCTGATCACCCGGTTGAGCGGCGTCGAGCGCGCCGCCTTCGTCATCGACAATTCGAAGACCAGCTTCGTTTCCTCCGCCACCGGCCAGACCTTCGACATCAGCGCCGCGCACACGGAAATCCATCTGCGCCAGAACGGCCCGGACCTTGATGCTGCCCTGTCGCTCGACAAGACCAACACTGTCATGAAGGACATGCCCCGGCTTCTGCCGCAGGTGGATGCCAAGATCGACGTGACGCTGGCCGGCCGCGCCGGCATGATCGATGGCAGCGACCCGAACGGCATCGCGCTGCACGGCACCAAGGGCGAGCTTCGCACACTCTCCGCCGATCTCGGCCAGGGCCGCCTGCTGACGATCTCCGGTCCGTTCTCGTTCGACGAGCGCGGTTATCTCTCGGGCAAGCTGAGGGTGAAGGTAGAGCAGATCGACGCCTGGCGGAACAGCCTCGGCGAGGCTTTTCCCGAGATCGCACCGACGCTGGAAACCGCGGCACGGATGCTCTCCGCTCTCGGCGGCGGCAAGAATGCCTCGCTCGACCTCACCATCCGGAACGGCAAGGTCATGGCCGGCGGCCTTATCCAGATCGGCGAAATCCCGCCGATCTGACAAGGTACGGCTGAGTTACTTCTTGGCGTCCAGCGCGTGGCGGCCGAAGTCCGGTGCATCCACGTCCTGGCCGGCCTGGATGATCGAGCGGCGGATGGCGCGGGTGCGGGTGAAAAGTTCGAACAGTTTGTCTCCCTCACCCCAGCGGATCGCTCGCTGCAGATAGGCGAGATCCTCCGAAAACCGCGCCAGCATTTCCAGGATCGCATCCTTGTTGTGCAGGCAGACGTCGCGCCACATGGTCGGGTCGGAAGCGGCCAGACGGGTGAAATCGCGGAAACCGGAGGCGGAATACTTGATGACTTCCGCATCCGTCACCGTTTCCAGATCGTCGGCCGTGCCGACGATATTGTAGGCGATGATATGCGGCAGGTGCGAAACGATCGCCAGCACTTTGTCGTGGTGCTGCGGGTCCATCTCGTCGATCCGTGAGCCGAGCGCCATCCAGAAGGATTTCAGCCGGTCTAGCGCTTCCGCATTGGTATCCGGCAGCGGCGTGAAGATGCACCAGCGGTCGCGGAACAGTCCCACGAAGCCTGCATCCGGGCCGGACTTTTCCGTACCGGCCAGCGGATGGCCCGGAATGAAATGCACGTTTTCCGGCATATGCGGCGCCATCTGCGCGATGACGGACGCCTTGGTCGAACCGACATCGGTGACGATGGCGCCTGGCTTCAGGTTGCCGGCGATCTGCTTGGCGACTTCTTCCGAGGCGCCGACCGGAACGGACACGATAACGAGGTCCGCATCCTTCACCGCTTCCGCGGCCGAGGATACATAATGCGTGCCGAGCCGCAGCTCTTCCGCCCGCTTCAGTGTCTCGGCGCTGCGGGACGAGATCACCACGTCGCGGGCAAGCGCGAGTTCACGCACGTCGCGGGCGATCGACGAGCCGATCAGGCCGATGCCGATCAGCGCGATGCGATCGAAATGCGCCGTGCTCATGCGCCCTTACCCATAAATTCGCCGAGCGCTTCGATGACGCCGCGATTGGCTTCTTCCGAACCGACCGTCATGCGCAACGCATTCGGGAAACCGTATCCCTTCACCATGCGCAGGATATAACCGCGGCTGGTGAGGAATGCATCCGCTTCCGGCGCACGCTTGCCGTCGACGTCGGGGAAGTGGATCAGCAGGAAGTTGGTGACGGAAGGCGTGACCGTCAGGCCGAGCGCCTGGAAGGCATGGGTGAGCTTGTCGAGCCACAACGTGTTGTGCTCGACGGAAGCTTCGACGAAGGCCTGATCGCGAATCGCGGCGGCACCAGCGGCAATGCCCGGAGCGTTCATGTTGAACGGGCCGCGCACGCGGTTCAGCGCGTCGAGGATCGTAGCCGGGCCGTACATCCAGCCGATACGCAGCGCAGCCAGACCGTAGACCTTCGAGAAGGTGCGGGTCATCACCACATTCTTGTTGGAGGACACGAGCTCGAGGCCGGCCTCGTAATCGTTCTTCTTCACGTATTCCGCATAGGCCGCATCGAGAACCAGAATGACGTTCTTCGGCAGGCCGGCATGCAGGCGGCGGATATCTGCGACGGGAACGTAAGTGCCGGTCGGATTGCCCGGATTAGCGATGAAGACCATCTTCGTCTTGTCGGTGACAGCGGCGAGGATCGCGTCGACATCGACCGTGCAATCCTTTTCCTTCACCTCGATCGCCTTGGCGCCCGCCCCCATGATCTGGATCTTGTAGACCAGGAAGCCGTGTTCGGTGATGATCGCCTCGTCGCCGGCGCCGAGATAGACGTGGCAGAGCAGGCCGAGCAACTCGTCGGAACCGTTGCCGCACATGATGTTTGCGACATTCAGGCCATGCACGGAAGCGATCGCCTCGCGCAGCGCCATGGCCTGGCCGTCCGGGTAAAGCTCCAGATTGCCGGCAGCCTGCTTGAAGGCCTCGATCGCCTTCGGGCTGGCGCCCATCGGGGTCTCGTTGGAGGAAAGCTTGAAGACGCGCGCCACACCGGGAGCATGTTCCTTGCCGGGCACATAGGCGGCGATATCCAGAATGCCTGGACGCGGAACGGGCTCATTCGTGACGATGCTCATCGGATCAAACCTTTTTCGGAAATGCCTTACGGCAAAAGACTGAAAGGCATTAAAGCCGAAAACCGCCTTTGTCGAGTGATGCGGCTTTCTGCCTCTCATTCGAATTTGTGATGTGCCGTTGTCGGGAAGGCGACCGGCCATACGTCTTTCAGAAGACATAAACGTCAAAGGAGTAAAGATCATGAGCACCGGAGACTATGACGACATCCGCGCATTGATGGACGATTGGGCGAAAGCACTGCGCGAAAAGAACGCCGACGCGATCATCGCCTGCCAGTCGCAGACCGTGCGGCATTTTTCCCTGGCGCCGCCGCTGGAAGAGATCGGCAATCATCGGGATGGCTTACAGAGCTGGTTGGATACCTGGGACGGCAATCTCATCTTCGAAATCCGCAACACGGATCTGCGCGGCGGCGGCGACACCGCCTGGTGCAGCGCGCTTGCAAGGCTCGGCGGCAGCAAGATTGGCCAAAGCGAACAGGCATTCTGGATGCGGATCACGCTAGCTTTTGCGCGTGAGGAAGGTCGCTGGCTGATCGTGCATATCCACGAGTCGGTCCCCTTCTCGATGGAAGGCCAGCCGCTGGCGATCTTCGATCTCAAACCGTGATCAGCGCACCCGCGTCGTCGGCACGCCCTGCGGCGCCAGTACCGGCACGAAGACGCGGCGCGAGGCGCGCGCCGCAACCGGCAGGCCCTGATAAAGCCGCTTCTGTGCCTCGATTACCAGCACGCCGGAGAAGACCGGCCAGAAACGGCGGCCCATGCGCTCCAGCGCGCTCCGGAGCTTCAGGACCATCCGGATTTTCGACGGCGGAAAGAACAGCGCCTCAGCGCTGGCGCCGGGTGTGAAGTTCGTTTCGCGCAACAGCGCCGTCAGCTGGCCGCGCGAATAGGGGCGGCCGGAACCGAAGGGCGTGTGCTCCATCTGCGCCCAGACGCCACGGCGGTTCGGCACGACGATGACCAGCCGCCCGCCCGGCGCCAGCACGCGCCAGAGCTCCTTCAGCGTCTCGCTCGGGTTTTCGGCAAATTCCAGCGAATGCACCATCAGCACGCGATCGATGGAGCTGTCCGGCAGCGGCAGCTCTTCGTCGAATACCAGTGCCGTCGACGAAAGCTCGCCGACCGGCCAGTTCACTGCCCCCTGCTGTGCCGGCATAAAAGCGAAGGTGCGCTCGGTATCGGTCCGGAAACGATCGAGATAAGGAACGACATAACCCAGTCCCACCAACCGCTCCTGCGGCAGCCGCGCCCAAAGGGACGACAGCGCCATAGCGATCGACTGCTCGGCGAGATGGCCAAGCGGCGAGTGATAGAATTCGCGGAGATCGACGATATCGACTGACATTCAAAAGGTCACTTGTCGGCAAATTGACCGGCGGTCGCGGTTGGACTTCGGGTGCTCAGTCTCTACATTGTTGCTCAAAACAATTTGAGCAATAGGGACGATCTTATGAAACCACTGGAACTCGAAGTTTTTTCATGCCGAAGCGATAATTACGGTGTTCTCGTCCACGATCCCGAAAGCGGTCTGACGGCTTCCATCGATGCGCCGGAGGAACAGCCGATCCTCGATGCCGCCGCCCGTCGCGGCTGGAAGCTCACCCATATCTTCACCACCCATCACCATGGCGACCATGTGGAAGCCAATCTGGCGCTGAAGGAAAAGTTCGGCCTCGAAATCATCGGCCCGGTCAACGAGGCGGTAGCGATCCCTGGCCTCGACCGCACCATGGCGGATGGCGACGAATTCCAGTTCGGCGAGCATGTGGTGCGCGTCATCGAGACACCCGGTCATACCGCCGGCCATATCTGCTTCCACTTTCCCGACGACAAGATCCTGTTTGCCGCCGATACGCTTTTCGCGCTCGGCTGTGGCCGCCTGTTCGAACGCCCGGCTGCGGACATGTGGGCTTCGCTGCAGAAGCTCGCCGTGCTGCCGGACGAAACCGCGATCTATTTCGGCCACGAATACACGCTCTCCAATGCCCGGTTCGCGCTCAGTATCGATACGGAAAACGAGCGGCTTAAGGCCCGTGTGAAGGAGATCGAGGCGCAACGCGCCGAGGGCAAGTTCACCATTCCGACGATGATGGGGCTTGAGAAGGAGACTAACCCCTTCCTGCGCGCCGCCGACCCCTCGATCCGTCGCAACCTCCTGATGGAAGGCAATTCCAACGAAGAAGTCTTTGCCGAAATCCGCAAGCGCAAGGACAATTTCTAAGTGGACGCCAAGGAAATCATCGAGACCCTCGGCATGCAGCGCCATCCCGAGGGCGGCTGGTATGTCGAGACATTTCGCGACGGCAATGGTGGCAAGCGCGGTCATTCGACCGCGATCTACTACCTGCTGGAAGCAGGCGAACGATCCCACTGGCACCGGGTTCGTGATGCGGCGGAGGTCTGGCACTTTTATGCCGGCGATCCGCTGCATCTACGAATTTCCGACGGCGAAACCACCGAGACGGTGACGTTGGGTACTGACCTTGCCAAAGGCGAACGCCCGCAAGCGGTTGTCCCGGCCAATGCGTGGCAGGCGGCCGAACCGCTTGGTCGCTTCACGCTGGTCGGCTGCACCGTGGCGCCGGGCTTCGATTTCGCAAGTTTCGAAATGGCGCCACCGGACTGGGAGCCGTCGGCCTAGAGCATTTCCAGCAAAAGTGCGAAGCGGTTTTGCGTCCGGAAATGCGTTGAAACAAGGACTTAGAGCATTTTCGCGATTCGGAGAAAAGCGGAACTGCTCTAAAACCGCGGCATGCCGGCAATGGCGAGGGTGAAGATCAGCTGGGCAGTGAAATACGTGCCCCAGACAAAAGGCTTCAGCCTTTTTGCCATCGGGTCGCTTGGTTTCACCACAAAACACTGGAGACCGAGTGCGGTGTCCGACAGCAGGAACAGCGTTGCCGCTACACCCGGCATGACGGGCCTGACGGCGAGCGCCGACACCGCCATCGCGACGATCGCCATGGCATAAACGGCGACGGGCAGCGCCAGTTTTCCCGCCGGTCGCCACAGGATGAACAGCAAGAGCCCTGCCAGCATGACGAAGAACCATGCGAACGCATAGCGCGCCGGGCTTGCAAGGATCAGCGCCAGATCGGCATGCGGCCAGAACAGAGCCACATAGGTAATATGCGATAGGAGAAAGGCGAGCAGGCCGGCAATGAACGACGGCTCGCCGTCATAGGCGAGGCACAGATCGCCGAGCGCCGCCAAAGCCAGCGCCGTCGCAAGCAACGGCGCATGCATGGCAAGCGCGTAACCTGAAAGCAGCAGCACCGGCAGCGTCTTCAGGACGGTGCGCGGATGGCTCGCCGGCTTTTCCAGCCAGCGAAAATAGACGAGTGCAAGCAAGACCGATGCGACCAGCACAACGGATAAAAAGATCGACATTTCTTCCCCCAACGGCCCTGACGATCAGGGACGCCTATTCAGCAGCAGCCTCACCAACCGGCTTTGGCCTTAACATATCCCGCGCCGCCAGCACTGCCCCGCCGGTGATCAGCAGGCACGCAAGCAAAATGCGCCAATCGGGCTCGGCGACGCCGGATGCCACCAGGATCAGCGTCGAAAGAAGCGGTGCCGCATAGCTCGCCGCGCCGATGATCTGGATGTCGCCATTCTTGACGCCATAGTCCCAGGCGTAAAAGCCGGCCCCGAGCGGCAACAGCCCGAGCCCGATCACCGCCGCCCACTCGCCCCCGTCAGCCGGCCAGACCGTCGTTTCCAGAGCCAGATGGCAGGCGAGCGACAGAAGCGACGTTCCCAGGCAAAATCCCGTCACCACATCCGTCGAAACCTTGTCGAAGCTGCGCGTCATCAGCGAATAACCACACCAGGTGAAAGCGCAGAGAAATGCTGCGCCATAACCCAGCGCATAACCGCCCTCGAAGGAAATTCCGTTGCGGGAAACGATGGTGATCGTGCCGCAAAGCCCGATCAGCGCGCCGGCCACATGATACCAGCGCAGCTTTTCGCCCGGCAGTAAAGCTGAACCGACGACGATGAACAGCGGCCAGAGATAGGCGATCAGCCCCGCCTCGACGGCCGGCGCGTTTCGGAGCGCCGTAAAATACAGGAAGTGATAACCGAACAGGCCGCCGATACCGATGATCCACACCTTGGCAGGCTGCTTCAGAAACGCGATGCGCTCCGGCTTGACGGCAAAAAGGATGAGACCCGGCAGGCTGCCGATAGCGAAGGTCATCGCGTTCATCTGGAACGGCGGCACCTTGCCGGATGCGGCGGTCATCAGTGCAAGCAGCGACCACATCAGGATCGCCGTAAAGCCGATCAAAGTCCCGCGGATTTTCACCCCTGCTCCCCCAAGCGCCGCCCCCTTTTGGCAGGCGCTCCATCAGCGGCCGTATTTGACGGCCGTCACATAAACCTGCCCCATCCTCGTCGGAATGACGGCATAGACAGGAGCGTATACATTGACCGATTGGGCCTTGGCAAACCAGATTTCCATAGGTGTCTTGCGCAGGTATTCGATATCGCTCCGCCCCTTGCGGAAACCGGATTTCGGCACGTAGCGGATCGAGCAGACGATCGCCTCACCCGCGAACCCATCCGTCTTGAATTCCTTCGTCCCCTTCGGCGTCAACACCAGGTCCATGCGGCTTTCGCCGTCATAGATCGGCAGGCGGCTCGGGCAGACCTTCGCATTGCCGGGGAAGATCAGCCCGCTCAGCGGATCGAGCACGGCGCGCAGATCCTTGTCGGTGACCGGGATCCAGGTTTCCGGATTGCGCTTCGGTTCCGGCTTCACCGTCGTCTCGGTCACATCGCCATTGCGATATTCGATATCGTAGACACGGGTACGCTTGCCGGATGTGTAGACGAGATTGTAGCGGTCGGCCTGCAGCTTGTCGGCCTGCATCCGGCCGCTGACGCTTGTCTCGGCCGAAATGCGACTGATAATGTTGACGATGCCGGCCGATTTGAACGTGCCGTTGATCTTGTAGTCGCGATCGTCGAATTCCGTGGAAAAGGAAGCGGTGGCGATCGGCAATATGCCGAGCGATATGTCGTATTCGCTGACATGACGGACTTCGGCAGACCCGACGGGTGAGGCCGCAATCCCGAAGATGAGCATGAACGCGCTGACGATACGGCCTGTAAGGATCATGATTCCGTCCTGAACGATGAAGACGCCAGAACGTCTTTCCCATGACATATAGACTGCGCATAATGGCAAGAAAATAGCGGTATAAGCCCTTGGCCGATGGATTCTCTTCGGCAGGACTAGCGGTTTTGGCTTGACGCGGCTGACCTCACTGACTATAGAACCGCAACTTTCCAATCAGGACCAGTTGGATCGGCGCACCGGGCATTGCCTGGAAGAGCTATCCGATTGCAGAAGAACAAAGGTGTAATCATGTCTCGTGTGTGCGAACTGACCGGCAAGGGCGTTATGACCGGTAACAACGTTAGCCATGCCAACAACAAGACCCGTCGCCGGTTCCTGCCGAACCTCTGCCAGGTCACGCTTATTTCGGACGTTCTCGGCCAGCGTTACCGCCTGCGCGTTTCGGCTCACGCCCTGCGTTCGGTTGAACATCGCCGTGGCCTCGATGCCTTCCTGCTGAAGTCCAACGAAACCGAACTGTCGATGCGCGCTCGTCTGCTGCGCCGCCAGATCGCCAAGAAGACCGCAGAAGCGGCTGTCGCTGCTGCCTGATCGGCTCTCGACTTAGATATCGGCTTTGAGAAAGGCTTGAACGGGTAATACCGTACAAGCCTTTTCTCTTGCTTTACATTGTGGCTCCAACTGGTGGCATCACCCAGGATAAAAAAATGCTGAGCATTCGCTATACCCTTATCTATGCCCTGCTGATGACGGCGATCGTCGTCGCTTCCAACATCCTCGTGCAGTTCCCGCTATCGGGTTCGCTCTGGGGCGTCGCCCTTGGCGATCTGTTGACCTGGGGCGCCTTTACTTATCCGATCGCCTTCCTGATCACCGACCTCACCAACCGCCAGTTCGGGCCGACCGTCGCCCGCCGCGTGGTTTTCGTTGGTTTCGTCGTTGGCGTCACCCTGTCCTTCTGGGCCTCGATCCCGCGCATTGCGGTCGCCTCCGGCACCGCCTTCCTAATCGGCCAGCTGCTCGACATCTCCGTCTTCAACAGGCTCCGCCGCCAGACCTGGTGGCAGGCGCCGCTCGCCGGCTCGCTGCTCGGCTCGGTGCTGGATACGGTCCTGTTCTTTTCGATCGCCTTTGCGCCCGTCTTCGCCTTCATCGGTCCGAACGACGATTTCGCCATCGGCTGGGCACCGCTTCTCGGCGCATTCTCCACGGAAGCACCCCGCTGGATCTCCTGGGCGCTTGGCGATCTCTGCGTCAAGGTCCTGGTCGGCGTCGTGCTGCTATTGCCCTACGGCGCGCTGATGAACGTGCTGAAGCCGATGCCGCAGGCGGCGAAGGCGGCCTGATTCCGGGTTGATGCTCGAACGCGGAGCCCCCTCACCCGGCCTCCGCTTCGCTCGGCCACCCTCTCCCCGCTGGGGAGAGGGAAATTAGCAGCACCTTCCCTTCTCCCCCCTCGGGGAGAAGGTGGCCCAAAGGGCCGGATGGGGGGCTCCGCGTAAACAGCTCGCGAATTAATTGTTCAGCCGAAATTCCAGCATTACATTCCGCTGCAGGAAATGATTGCCGTTGTCGTCGGAAATCAGGATCACATGCGGCTTGCCGTCCGTACCGGCGATCACATCGATGCCTTCCATGTTGTCGATGGCATAGCTCATATCCGCTTCCAGTAGCATCTCGCCATCCACCAGTGCGCCCGGACGGATATCCTCGCCCTTGATGCGCCTCAGCCGCATGCCGAGCCCGCCAAGCACGCTGAAACGCCGCTCCAGGAGCAGGAAATCCCCGTTTGGCAGGAAAGCACCATCGGTCGCGTCAAAGGGGTCGTGGCGCTTAACCTTAAAGACACCCTTCAGCGGCCCTTCCAGGATCGCGGCAAACAGATCACCGTTGTCGTCGAGACTATGCTCCGTCACGACGATCGGCGAACCCTTGAGCGGTCCGGATTTCGGCGAAACGGCCACCGTTTCCATGCCGGCATTCATGCGGAACTCGTTGCGCGGGATCGGCAGGTCCAGCGTGCGCAACGGCGCCGAAGTCTCAAAACCCGGATCGGGATAGGCATCGACACGATGCAGCTGCTCGAAACTGACCAGCACCTGGCCATCACGCAATGCCAGCCCTTCGGCATCCGTCGTGTATTTGGTGCCCACACGCCCGCCGCGGATCAGCATCGGGTTAACAATAACATCCGTCAGTCCTGAAAGCCTGCCCTTGGCGTCACGCTGGATACGGCCGGTCAGCCAGTTGCCGGTATCGAGAACCGAAATGAAGTGCTCGACATCCGGTCTGAAGCGGATGCTCGACAGCGACTGCATTCGATCATCGGAGGAAGAAAATTCGATGCCGCCCAGGAATTCCAGCGGCCCGAACTGCGTCTTTCCGCCGGGCGCGAATTGCGAAATCACTTTCGCCTGAACCGGGATGTCCGGCGTCGCCGTGGCAACCGGCGACGCAAGGGAAATCAGAAAGCCGGCCCAGAGGGCAAAACGAAAAAGCTTCAAGCGTCGGGCCTCAGCTGGCCCGGCGCATGCCGCCAGCGGCGCGGCCATTGGTTTCGGCAAAAAGCTCGGCAAGCTGCTCGGTCATCGCACCAGCCAGTTCGTCCGCATCGACGATCGTCACGGCCTTGCGGTAGTAGCGCGTCACGTCGTGGCCGATACCGATCGCCAGAAGCTCCACCGGCGAGCGTGTCTCGATCTGCTCGATGACGGCGCGCAGATGCCGTTCCAGATAGTTGCCCGGATTGACCGACAGCGTCGAGTCGTCCACCGGCGCACCGTCCGAGATCATCATCATGATCTTGCGCTGCTCGCGCCGCGCGATCAGACGGTTATGCGCCCACATCAGCGCTTCGCCGTCGATGTTTTCCTTCAGCAGGCCTTCGCGCATCATCAGGCCGAGATTGCGGCGCGAACGGCGCCACGGCGCATCGGCCGACTTGTAGACGATGTGGCGCAGGTCGTTGAGACGGCCGGGCGTCGGCGGCTTGCCGCTCGCCAGCCACTTTTCACGCGCCTGACCGCCCTTCCAAGCCTTGGTGGTAAAGCCGAGGATCTCGACCTTGACGCCGCAACGCTCCAGCGTGCGGGCCAGAATGTCGGCGCAGGTGGCCGCAACCGTGATCGGCCGGCCGCGCATCGAGCCGGAATTGTCGATGACCAGAGTGACGACCGTATCGCGGAACTGCGTGTCGCGCTCCTTCTTGAAGGAGAGTGGCTGCATCGGGTCGATGATCAGACGCACGAGGCGGGCCGGATCGAGGTAGCCCTCTTCCAGGTCGAAATCCCAGGAGCGGTTCTGCTGCGCCATCAGGCGGCGCTGCAGACGGTTTGCCAAGCGGCCGACAGCACCCTGCAGATGCGCAAGCTGCTTGTCGAGGAAAGCGCGCAGCCGATCGAGTTCCGCTTCGTCGCAAAGCTCCTCGGCGGTGATCTCTTCGTCGAATTCTAGACTGAAGATCTTGTAGTCGACCTTGTCGTTGAAATCGTCGAACGGGCTGTTCGGGCGGCGGGTCTCGCCGGGTGTCTCGGAATGTTCGTCGCTGTCGTCCGACATGTCGTCGTCGGACATTTCGGCGCCGTCCATCTCGCCGTCTTCCATCTCGTCATCGGACTGGTCGCTCTGCTCGGCGGGCTGCGCATCGGCGCCGGCCTCTTCCTCGACGTCCTCATTGTCCGTCTCGTTGGAGCGCGGCTGGTCCTCCTCGGAGGGATTTTCCATCTCCTCCGGTTCGGCTTCCTCGTCGGCAAACTCTTCCGCCATCTGCATGGAGGAGAGCATGTGGCGCACGAGCTTGGCGAAGGCTTGCTGGTCTTCGATCACGGTGCGCAGATTGTCGAGATCGCCTGTCGCCTTCTCCTCGATGAAGGGGCGCCAGAGATCGAGCACCTTGCCGGCACTGGCCGGCGGCTTCTGGCCGGTCAGCTTTTCGCGCACCAGCATGGCGACCGCTTCCGCGATCGGCGCATCTTCCTGCCGTTCGATGCCGGTAAAATTCGCCTTGGCGTATTTTTCCGTCTGCATCGCGTTGAGGTTTGCGGCCATGCCGGCCATGCGCAGCGCGCCTATCGATTCCACACGCGCCTGCTCGACGGCATCGAACACGACACGTGCGTCAGCGCCCTGCGGCGACATGCTGGCATGGGTAGACGTGTCGTGGCAGGCCAGACGCAGCGCCATCGAATCGCCAAGCCCGCGGGTCACCGCAAGCTCCTGCGCCGTCGGGCGCTTGGAGATTTCCGGCAGGCGGATGCGCTCGCCGGCAAGGCCCGGCCGCTCGTTGGCGAACGTGACCTCGACTTCCGCATCGCCGGCAATCGACCGGACACAGCCGGTAATCGCCCGGCGCAACGGCTCGGTATCGACCGGGCCGCCTGGTTTGGCTTTCGAATTGTCTCCGCGACCTGCCATGACCGTCCCCTTTGCTTATGCTCCGAGAACGATGTTGGCGGCGCTTTCCTTCAGCTCGACACCGAAGGCGCGCTGGTACTGTTCGGCTACCAGCGTACGTTCCAACTCGTCGCACTTGTTGAGGAAGGTGATGCGGAAGGCGAAAGCAACGTCACCGAAGATCTCGGCATTTTCCGCCCAGGTGATGACGGTACGCGGGCTCATGACGGTCGAAAGATCGCCATTGATGAAGGCCGAACGGGTAAGATCGGCAACGCGCACCATCTTGGAGACGGTTTCGCGGCCTTCCTTCGTGCTGCCGAAGGACTTCACCTTGGCGGCGACGATATCGACTTCCTTCTCGTGCGGCAGATAGTTCAGCGTGGTCACGATCGACCAACGGTCCATCTGCGCCTGGTTGATCTGCTGCGTACCGTGATAGAGGCCGGTCGTATCGCCGAGGCCGACCGTGTTCGCGGTTGCGAAGATGCGGAAGGCAGGGTGAGGACGGATGACACGGCTCTGGTCGAGCAGCGTCAGGCGGCCGGAAGATTCCAGCACGCGCTGGATGACGAACATCACGTCCGGGCGACCGGCATCGTATTCGTCGAAGACGAGCGCGACATTGTGCTGGTAGGCCCAGGGAAGAATGCCGTCCTTGAATTCGGTGACCTGCTTGCCGTCCTTCAGGACGATCGCGTCCTTGCCGACGAGGTCGATACGGCTGACATGGCTGTCGAGGTTGATGCGCACGCAAGGCCAGTTAAGGCGGGCGGCGACCTGCTCGATATGGGTGGACTTGCCGGTACCGTGGAAGCCCGACACCATCACGCGGCGGTTATGGGCAAAGCCTGCGAGAATGGCGAGCGTCGTGTCGCGGTCGAACAGGTAATCCGGGTCGAGATCGGGAACGTAGGGATCGCCGTGGCTGTAGGCTGGAACCTTGATATCGGAATCGATGCCGAAAACTTCCCGGACCGAAACAGTGGTATCGGGAAGATTGGAAATGTCTAGATCAATCTTGCTCATCATCTCTCCAAGGCGCGAGCCGCCGCCCGGCCGTCGTCCTCACTGGCACTAATGTATACCGCTCTAGCAGAAACCCGCCTGCTTCAACAACTGGTATGCTTGAATGACGGCGCGAAAACGTTCTTCCGAACCGCGGTCACCACCATTGGCATCAGGGTGATGCTTTTTCACCAATTCCTTGTATCGGCTCTTGATCTCGGCAGACGTCGCATTGGCGCCGAGCTCCATCGTATCGAAGGCCTTGGCTTCCAGCGTCTTCAGCTTGCGCCCCTGGGTCTCGAAGCGAGACGTACCGTTGGCACGTGCCTGACTGACGAAACCGAACGGATCCTTGAACCGCTGCTGCGGACCGCCGGGGCCTGCAGCGCCCGACCGCGCCGTGGAATGCAGCGGCGCGTCCTTGGCAGCCTTGTTGACGCCGACGGTCCAGGTTGGACGGTGGCCGGTAATCGCCTCTTTCTGGTAGCGGGCAATCTCGCCATCCGACAGGCCGGAAAAATAGTTGTATCCCTTGTTGTACTCGCGCACGTGATCGAAGCAGAACATGAAAAACTGGCCTTCGGCATTGCGGCCCACGGGGGCGCGATGGGCGCCGGGCTTGTCGCACCCGTCCCACTGACAGGTCGGCGCCTGGGGAGGTGCGTCCTCCGCCCGTTTCCGGCGCGTCCGGATGCGATCGAAATATTTGGAGTCGAGTTTCATGAGGACCCTATTATGGGATGCAGGACGGACCGCGGCAAGAATTGACAAATGGCTTTGTTACTGGTTTCTGGGTTCCCCTTCTGCGTCGCCTCCGACGCGGCCCAGGAAGAGAAAAATGTCCGTCAAAACCCGGATCGAAGCCACGCTCACCGAAAATCTTGCGCCCGAGCGGCTGATCGTCATCGACGAAAGCCATCAGCACGCCGGTCATCAGCCCGATATAACCGGCACCGGCGAAACCCATATGCGGGTGCGTATCGTTTCGGATAAATTTTCCGGAATGAGCCGGCTCGACCGGCATCGAGCGGTGAATGCCCTGCTGAAGCCGGAACTCGACGCCGGCCTGCATGCGCTTGCGGTAGAGGCTGCGGCACCGGGTGAACCGACACGCTGGTGACCGATCTTAGATAGGCATGACGGAATGCCGGACCAAGACCTGCGCTCCGAATTGCAGCAGGCGCCTACGTAAAAGCGTGATCTTTTCCCGTTAAAGCGACCGAATTCGGTTGCTCACGGTTCCGCTTTATTGATTATTCACGCGGGGTTGAACACACCGGGATTTTAGAGACGGCAACGCACAGGCGCCTGTGGCCATGCGCATCGCACTAGAATGTCGATGGGCAACCTCGAAAAGATTGCCCGATAGCTTGAGAATGACTGGAGGATCATACCATTCATGCCGAAGTCTGAAGCTTTTAAACAGATCGTTTCCTACTCCGCATGGCCGCTGGTATTCTTCGGCGGCCTTACCGGCGCCTATTTCACCTTTTCCGGCGAACATCCTCTCATCGCATTTTCAGCCGTCTATGCGGGTGCAGTCGCAGTTCTTTTCCTGCTCGAACGTTATATTCCGTACGAAGGCAACTGGCTTGAACCGGATGGCGAGACGGCAAACGACATCGCCCACACGCTCCTCACCAAAGGCCTTCTCGAAGTGGCAGCACTCCTGGCTGCGATTTTCCCGATGTTGGCTGCGAGCATCCTGCAGCCGCTCGTCGCATTGCAATTCAGCCTTTGGCCCTCAGAATTGCCAATGATCGTTCAAGCGGCGCTTGGCGTGACGATCGCCGAATTCGGCCTCTACTGGTCGCATCGAATCGCCCATGAAAAACTGTTCTTCTGGCGCTTTCACGCGCTGCACCACAGCGTCACCCGCCTCTGGGTGGTCAATACCGGCCGTTTCCACGTGATGGACTCGCTGTTCAAGATCACGCTCAGCCAAATCCCACTCTATCTTCTCGGCGCCCCGCTGGAAGTCTTCTGGTGGCTCGGCGCCGTCACCGCCTTCATCGGCATCCTTACCCATTGCAATGTCGATATGAGGACCGGGGTCTTCGACTATGTCTTCAGCACCCCTCGCCTGCATCGCTGGCACCACTCGAAGGAAATCCGCGAAGGCAACACGAATTACGGCGAAAACATCGTCGTCTTCGATCTGCTGTTTGGCACTTATTTCAACCCCGACCGCCCTTCCTCGACGGATATCGGCATTAAGGGACAGATCGCGCAGGGCTTCCTGCAGCAGCTCGCCCAGCCGTTTACGAAGGAAGGAGTGAGGCAGATTTTGGGGCTGAAACCGAAGCGCAATTAGAAACGACCTGCCGGCGTGAATGCCTTAGAACAAAAAAGCGCCCCCGCGGCAGTTCACGGAGGCGCTTCTTTAGGGATCACTCGATTGCGATGACTGCCTGATCAGGCGTGGGCCAGTTCTCGCTGGTCCAGGGTCTCGATATTCTTGGCATTGTCATAGACGGATTGATCCAGAATACCTTCGCGCTTGGCGACGATGGTGGGGATCAAGGCCTGACCCGCAACGTTTACGGCCGTTCTGCCCATATCCAGGATCGGATCGATGGCCAGCAGCAGGCCAACGCCTTCAAGGGGCAGGCCGAGCGTCGAGAGCGTCAGCGTCAGCATGACGGTGGCACCGGTCAGGCCAGCCGTGGCGGCAGAGCCGAGCACCGAAACGAAGACGATCAGCAGATATTCCTGGATGCCGAGCGGCACCTGGAAAAACTGCGCGATGAATATGGCCGAAATGGCCGGATAGATCGCGGCGCAACCGTCCATTTTCGTCGTCGCACCCAAAGGCACTGCAAAAGCTGCATATTCGCGCGGCACGCCGAGGCTCTTCTCGGTGACGGTTTCCGTGACGGGCAGGGTTCCGATCGAGGAGCGCGACACGAAGGCAAGCTGGATTGCCGGCCAGGCACCCTCGAAGAAGCGGGCAGGCTTCAGGCCATGTGCGATGAGCATCGCCGGGTAGACAACGAAGAGCACCAGCGCCAGGCCGATATAGACCGCAGCGGCATACCAGCCGAGCTGCGCAAGCGTCGTCCAGCCATATTGGTCGACGGCACGACCGAGCAGGCCGATCGTACCGATCGGGGTAAGGCGGATAACCCACCAGAGGATCTTGCGGACGATCGCAAGCAGCGACTGGTTGAACGCCAGAAACGGCTCGGCAGCCTTGCCGGCCTTGAGCGCCGCAACGCCAAAGGCGATCGACACGACGAGAAGCTGCAAGACGTTGAAATTCAACGAGGTCGTCGCCGAACCATTGCTGACACGTGTCGAGGCTTCAAGGCCCAGCACGTTGACCGGCACGAGGCCTTTCAGGAAGTCGAGCCAGGAACCGGTGGAAGACGGTGCATGGGCCGCTGCCTGGCTGACGGTCGTGTTCAGACCCGGCTGGATGATGAGACCAAGAGCGATACCGATGACTACCGCGATCAGGGCGGTGATGGCGAACCAAAGCAGCGTCTGCCAGACCAGCTTGGCGGCATTGCTCAGGTTCTGCAGATTGGCGATCGAGGCGACGATGGCGGTGAAGATCAGTGGCGGAACAAGCGCCCGCAGAAGCTGGACGAAGATGGTGCCGAGCGTCTGGAGCGTGACGGAAAGCCAGTTCGCATTGCCAGCTGCATCGGGGCCGATATTGCGAGCGATGAGGCCGAGAGCCAGGCCGATGACCATGGCCGCCAGAACCTGGAAACCGAAATTGCGATAGAATGGCTTGGGAGCGGAAGAAGCTGGGGGAGTGATTGCCTGCGGCATGGCTTTGCGTCTTTCAAATGCAGGAAAGCGAGGTCGAGCGCTTGATGCCCAAATCCTCGCCTGATGCATATAAAATAGGCAAAACCATACCGGGATTTAAGGTATGCATTTTCAAGCTTGGCAGCTTTGGGATGATTTTATTCTTTTATCGCAGCTTCTTCGCAGGATAGTTTACATCTGGCGCGCGCCGCCACTTATTCCCCCGGCAAAACCGCCTCTTCCGCCGGCCTGATCCTCAGCCGGGTAATCCGGTTCTTTTCCCGCTTCATCACGATGAAGCGCTTGCCGTAGAACGTGAACGCCTGCCGCTCTTCCGGAATGAGCTTCGACTCGTTGATCACGAGCCCGGCAATCGTCGTCGCCTCGCTGTCCGGCAGGCTCCAGTCGAGCGCGCGGTTCAGGTCGCGGATCGGTACGGAGCCATCGACGACGATCGAACCATCCGCCTCCTGGCGAACGCCCTGGATCTCGATATCGTGCTCGTCGGAAATGTCGCCGACGATCTCCTCGAGAATATCCTCCAGCGTCACGATGCCCTGCACCTCGCCATATTCGTCGACGACGACGGCGAAATGCTGCTTGCGGCGCAGGAAGGCGTTGAGCTGGTCCTTTAGGGTGGTGCTGTCCGGCACGAACCACGGCTTTTGCGAAAGCTTGACGATATCGAGGTTTTCCGGCTCGACATTCGGCTCGGCCAGCGCCCTCAGAAGATCCTTGGCATGCACGACGCCGATGATGTTTTCCGTCGAGTTGCGCCACAGCGGCATGCGCGTAAACGGGCTTTCCAGCACGGCGCGCACCGCCACTTCCGGCGGATCGTCGGCGTTGACCGCCCGCATCACGGTGCGGTGCTTCATGACATCGGAGACTTCCAGTTCTTCCAGCTCGAAAAGGCCACTCAGACGGTCGCGGTCTTCCTTGTCGAAATTGCCCTCGCGATGTGCGGCATCGAGCGCCTCATGCAGATCGTCATGGTTGGAAAGCACAAGCGTCTCGTGAGACAGGGATGTGCCGGAGACGCGAAGAAGCCCGCGGACGACCGCGTTGACGGTGCGAGACAGCAGGCTTCCGTTCGAGGTCATTTCGGGCGCTTTTCCTCCAGGAAGCTCAGGACTTCCGACGACGGTACGTCGTTGGCGATGAAGGACTGGCCGACACCGTGGGTCAGGATGAAGGTGAGCTTGCCGCTCTGGACCTTCTTGTCTTGGGCGATCGCATCCAGCAGCTTTTCCGTCGGTGGCAGTTCGCCGGGAATATCGCTCATCTTGGTCGGCAGGCCGACTTCCTTGAGATGCGCCTCGACACGCTGCGCATCGTCCGGACTTGCAAGGTTGAGGCGGGCGGAGAACTGATGCGCCAGCACCATGCCGATTGCCACACCTTCGCCATGCACCAGCCGCTTGCTGTCATACTCGGTCGCCGCTTCCAGCGCGTGACCGAATGTATGGCCGAGATTGAGCAGTGCCCGTCGACCTACCTCGCGCTCGTCCTCGACGACCACGTCGGCCTTCGCCTGGCAGCTGACGGCAATCGCCTCGATCCTCTCCGGACCGCCTTCGAAAACCTTTTTCCAGTTCTTCTCCAGCCAGGCGAAAAAGTCCGGCTGGTCGATCAGGCCGTATTTCGCGACTTCCGCATAACCGGCCCGGAATTCCCGCTCCGAAAGCGTGTCGAGCGCCGCGCTGTCGGCCAGAACCAGATCCGGCTGATGGAAGACGCCCAGCAGGTTCTTGCCGTGGCGGGAATTGACGCCGGTCTTGCCGCCGACGGAAGAATCCACCTGCGCCAGAAGCGAGGTCGGGATCTGCACGAAACGCACGCCGCGGCGCACGATGCCGGCCGCAAAACCGGCAAGGTCGCCGATCACACCGCCGCCAAGCGCGATCACCGCGTCGTTGCGCTCGATGCGGGCTGCCAGAACCATGTCGCAGACGGCTGCCAGGTGATCGAGGCTCTTGGTCTTCTCACCGGCCGGCAGCGTCAGCGATACGGCTTCGATACCGTCGGTCTGCAGGCTATCCATCAGCGCTTCGAGATAAAGCGGCGCCACATGCTCGTCGGTGACGATCGCCGCCTTTCGGCCCTTCAGCCGTGCGGTGATCTCGCCGCCGGCGCGTCCGATCAGGCCGGGACCGATCAGGATATCGTAGGCGCGCTCGCCAAGCGGAACGTGGACGAGGCGCTCGGAAGAGCGCTCCTGAGCAGCGGATGAAATGTTCATTGTAACTCACCTTCATTCGAAAGAGCCGTCCCGGAAGGCTCGTTCAAGCCTGCAACGATGGAAAGCACCTCATTCACCATCACATCCTTGCGGACGTTACCCGACAATACGGTCAGGTCGGCCTCGGCATAGATCGGATAACGCTGGACCATCAGATTTTCCAGCGTCTGCTTCGGGTTCTCTGTTTTCAGAAGCGGGCGATTGTCACGCTTGTTGACCCGGTCCCAGAGAACATCGAGATCGGCCTTCAGCCAGACGGAAACGCTGCTGAGTTTGATCTGCTGGCGGGTATTCTCGTTGATGAAGGCACCGCCGCCTGTGGAGACCACCCTGGGGCCGCCGCGCAGCAGCCGTTCGATCACCCTGGTCTCGAGCGCCCGGAACTCTGTCTCGCCATAAGTCGAGAACAGTTCGGGGATCGTCATACGCGAGACTTTTTCGATCTCGGCATCCGTATCGATGAAGGGAATGGACAGACTCTGCGCCACCAGCCGGCCGATCGCCGACTTGCCGGCCCCCATCAGGCCTACGAAAACCAGATTGCGGCGGCCAAGCGCGGCGCGCGCCTTTTCGTTGATGGTCGGGGCAATGGTGGTATCTGTCATAGTCCGGGTCCGTTTCAGAAAACGGTATCGACAAATGCTGTGGCAGCGTCAAGCCGTCGCAACCCCTAAAGAACCCATACAATTACTTGTTCTTGTCGATCTATAAACCTTTACGAATATAGTGGCTCGCAGTCCCGCGCAGGTCCAGGTTCGCTCATGCCCACTCTTTTCCGTTTTCTTTTCGTGCTGGCGGTCATCGGAGGGGTGATCTATGGAAGCATGCTGGCGCTGGTGTTTCTGGTCGAGCCCAGCGAACGTGACGTCACGGTGCGCATTCCTTCCGAACGGCTGAACCCGACGCCGACCCAATGATGGCGGAATAACATGGCCGATCTTTCCCGCGCCCGTATCGAAAGCTTTCTGGAAATGATGAGCGCCGAACGTGGCGCGGCCGGCAATACGCTCGAATCCTACCAGCGCGACCTCGAAGACCTGCACTCCTTCCTCACAGCCCAGAAGAAGTCGCCGATGGGCGCAGACAGCGCCGATCTTTCGGCCTATCTCGCCCATCTCGGCGCCCAGGGCTTTGCCGCCTCCTCGCAGGCAAGGCGGCTTTCCGCCATGCGGCAGTTCTACAAATTCCTGTATGCGGAAAACCTGCGCGGCGACGACCCGACCGCAATTCTCGACGCACCGAAGAAGGGCCGCGCGTTACCGAAGACCATGAGCGAGGACGAGGTCACCCGGCTTTTGGAACTCGCCGCGCAAGAGGCTGCGCACCCCGGCCCAGAACATCTCCCTCGCCTCAGAATGTTGGCGCTGCTCGAGCTTCTTTATGCCACCGGCATGCGCGTCAGCGAACTCGTCTCGCTGCCGGTCAAGGTTCTGGATCAGGAAGGCCGCTTCCTGATCATTCGCGGCAAGGGCAACAAGGAACGCCTCGTGCCCCTTTCCCGCTCGGCGATCGCTGCGATGAAGGTCTATGGCGAAGCGAGGCAGGCTGCACTTGTCGACAAGGACGGCAAGGCGATCGAGAGTGCCTGGCTGTTTCCCTCCGCCGGCAAGGAGGGTTTTCTGCCGCGCCAGGTCTTCGCCCGCGATCTTAAGGGGCTGGCTGCGCGTGCCGGCCTAAGAGCCGCCGCAATCTCGCCGCATGTGATGCGCCACGCGTTTGCGAGCCATCTTTTGGCAAACGGCGCAGACCTGCGCGTGGTACAGGAACTGCTTGGACATTCGGACATTTCCACCACGCAGATCTATACCCATGTACTGGAAGAACGGCTGCGCGAACTGGTCGAAACGCATCACCCTCTTGCAAAAGAGGCCAAAAACCGGGATTAGAACCCGCAAGCGGAAAAACGGGAACCTGACGTCCCCGACATAAAACAACCGGAAACCGGATCTCATGCAAACCTATCTCGATTTCGAAAAGCCCATCTCGGACCTCGAGGGCAAGATCCACGAGCTGAAGAAGCTCGCGGCCGAAGATGAGAGCATCGACACGTCCGACGAGATCAGCCGTCTGGAAGTGCGCGTCAAGGAAGCCACCAAGGAAATCTACGCCAAGCTTGGCGCCTGGGAAAAGACGCAGGTCGCGCGCCATCCGCAGCGTCCGCATTTCGTGGATTACGCCGCGCGTCTCTTCACCGAGTTCACGCCGCTGGCCGGCGATCGCAATTTCGGCGAGGACGCGGCGATCCAGGCTGGCCTTGCCCGCTTCAACGGCATGCCGGTTGCCCTGATCGGCCAGGAAAAAGGCCACGACACCAAGACCCGCCTGAAGCACAATTTCGGCAGCCCGCGGCCTGAAGGTTATCGCAAGGCGATCCGCGTCATGGAAATGGCCGACCGTTTCCATCTGCCGGTGATCGCTCTGATCGATACGGCCGGTGCCTATCCGGGCGTCGGTGCCGAAGAGCGTGGCCAGGCGGAAGCCATCGCCCGTTCGACGGAAATGTGCCTTGGCATCAAAGTGCCGATGATCTCGATGGTCATCGGCGAAGGCGGATCGGGCGGCGCGATCGCGATCGCCACCGGCAACCGGGTCTACATGCTCGAACACGCGATCTATTCAGTCATTTCGCCGGAAGGCGCCGCCTCGATCCTGTGGCGCGATTCCACCCGCGCCCGGGAAGCGGCGACCAACATGAAGATCACCGCGGAAGACCTCAAGGGCCTTGGCATCATCGACGACATCATCCCGGAACCGCTCGGCGGCGCTCATCGCGAGCCAGAAACCGTCATCGACGCGGCCGGCAAGGTGATCGCTTCGGCTCTCGCAGAACTCGGCAAGCTTTCGGGCGAAGAAGTCCGCAACGCACGCCGCCAGAAGTTCCTCGATATCGGCCGCAATCTCTGATCGATCAATGTTTGGCTGAAACCACAGCCAAATTTGGCCATATTGATATTGTCAGTGAAGCCGGGGCAGTTTTACTGGACAACCGGTTTTCAGCGGTTAAGAAGATGTAAAGCTTACCGCTTTATTTATCGTTGTGCTGTAGCATACCCGTCTGCCGTCTGAAGTTCATATGGTTCGTATCGATGCGCTTGAAACACATCGCTTTCGCTCTTCTCGTTGCAACAGCCCTCACGGGCTGCAATGACACGCTGGATACGACCAGCATCGACCTGAAGTCCGTCAAGAACAAGGTGGAGCAGCCGCTTCCCGCCAAGATCCTGGCCGACATGCAGGCCAAGAACATGCCGCGCCAGTCGCCGATCATGATCCGCATCCTCAAGGAAGAGGGCAAGCTGGAGATCTGGAAGGCGAGAGCGGATAACCGTTTCGAAGTCATCAAGAGCTATGACATCTGCGCCTGGTCCGGCAAGCTCGGCCCTAAGGTGAAGGAAGGCGACCGCCAGGCGCCGGAAGGCTTCTACAGCCTGACGCCGGCCCACCTCAACCCCAATTCCAAATATTACCTCGCGATCAATACCGGCTTCCCGAACCGCTACGACGCCGCCAACGGCCGCAACGGCTCGAACCTGATGATCCACGGCGCCTGCTCGTCGTCTGGCTGCTATTCGATGACCGACGAACAGGTCCTCGAAATCTATGCATTCGCCCGCGACGCCTTCCGCGGCGGCCAGACTTCCGTGCAGCTGCAGGCCTTCCCGTTCCGCATGGATGCGGAAAACATGGCGCGTCACCGCGACAACCAGAACTTCGCCTTCTGGAAGATGATCAAGGAAGGCTACGACAATTTCGAGATCACCAAGCGCCCGCCGGAAGTGAATGTCTGCGAGAAGAAATACGTCTTCAACCAGCAGCTCACCGGCAACGGCACCTTTGCCCCGGCTTCCGCCTGCCCGCCCATGTCGACGGCGCCGGCGCTGGTTTCGGCGCTGAGCTCCTACGAGAAGACCTACGACGTCGCCTATACCAAGGCGCTCGACAAATATGACGGCAAGGTCTGGTACGAGCCGACCGAAGCCGAGCGCAAGGCGGTTGTTTCCGAAAAGCGCAAGGGCCGCGATATCGCTTACGCTCCGACCGGCACGTCGCTCGAAGCCGGAAAGCTGATGAGCGAGTCCGATTTCAAGGACATGATGGAAAAGCGCATGGCTGCGGCCCAGGCGAAGAACGCCCCGGCCAGCAGCGTCATGCTCGCTTCCGCAGGCCCGAACTCGCGTGCAACCTCTGCCGCCGAACGCATGCGTCAGGACCGCCTGCCGACCGCGACAACGCCGGCAATCGCGGCGGCTGCACCGACCGTCATGAGCGCCCAGGGCAAGCCGGTCGCCGTTCCGGTCCCGGCCCAGAACCCGCTTGCCTATGCCGCCGTGCCGCAGCAGACGGAAGAAGCCAAGAAGCCGTTCTGGAAATTCTGGTAATGACCTCGGCGACAGCCGAGGTCTACGACCTTCGCGGCCTGAAATGCCCCCTTCCCGTGCTCAAGACGCGCCGCAAGCTGAAAGCCATGTCGAGCGGCGCGGAACTGACGGTCGAAACCACCGACCCCCTCGCCGGCATCGACATCCCGCATTTCTGCAATCAGGACGGCCATGAGCTAATGTCTTCGGAAAAGACCGGGACGGGCCATCGGTTTGTAATCCGCAAGGGGTGAGACGCGGTCGGCGCAGCCGACGAAACGATCCGGTGGATCGTTTCGAGCGTCGAACGCCCTGAGCTCTAGCGAAGGGCCGGAAGCCACCTATTCAAGCCGGCTCCTGGCCGACCTTCCCTCCCGCCGAGAGACGACTATCTATCCTCCTAGGAGGATAGCGATCATGAAACCCATGCTGACCAGCCTGCTCATGCTCTTGATATGCGGCTCCCCGGCCGCAGCGGATATGCTTTCAGCAACCTCATCCGAGCCCCCGCTCACACTTGTTCGCGACCGGCGGGACGAGCGGGGATCGCTGGCCCAGCGTTATATCTGCGTCGTACCGTCTGACCGTAACGGCGGAGACCGCGGAAAGACTTGCACGGTCTATTTCGGCCCAGCCGGCAGCAGCTGCCGTTGCCAGAATGCTTCAGGCAACGGACGCGTTCAAAGATCGAATTGACGGCCGACAACGCTGAAAATCCGCGCAGAGCCAAAGAGCGGGGCACTACATCCTCAACCCCGGCACCGCCAACGGATTATCCTCCAGTGCGGCCCGATCCGGCCGATCGACCCGTGGCTGCCCGGTAAACGCCGCAAACAGATCCGCCACGAACTCTTCCGGAAGCCCTTGCGTGATCAGCACCATCCGGGTCCGTCGATCGGAACCGTCCGGCCATTTCGGCAGGCGCTGCGGCGGGTGGAAGATGCTCTGCACGCCATGCAGCACCAGCGGCCGCTCCGGATTGTCGGAGAGCGCCACGATCGCCTTCATCCGCAAAAGCTTCTCGCCATGCGCCGAGCGCAGGAGATCGACGAACATGTCGATCGCCATAGGATCGATTGGTCGGTCGTGGATGATCGAGAAGGAACGGATATCGTCGCCATGACGATTCACGTCGTGGTGATGCCCGTGGTCATGATGGTGGTGATCGTGGCCATGGTGGTCGTGGTGATCATGCGCATGGTCATGGTGATGTTCGTCGCTCGCCAGCTCGTCGCGCAGCCAGCGGTCGACATCGGCGATCTTTGTCGCCGGATCGTAAAGCCCGTTCTGCAGGATCGAAGCGGTACCCGCCTCCTCCGCATCGCCATCGACCACTCTTGCCCGCGGATTGAGCGCGTGCAGACGAGCCTTGAGCGCCGCAACCGTCTCGGCGTTCGCCATGGAAAGTTTGGAGATCACCAGCTGATCGGCGACCGCCGCCTGCTTGACGGCTTCCTGATGCCGGTCGAGCGTCGAAAGCCCGTTGACCGCATCGACCACCGTGATGATGCCGTCGAGCTCGAAATTCTCGGCAATCACCGGATTGCCCATGACCGACTGCATGACCGGCGCCGGATCGGCAAGCCCTGTCGTTTCGATCACCACCCGCTTGACCGGCTTCAGCCGGCCGATCTGGATGCCGTCCATCATGTAGGCGAGTGTATCGACCAGCTCGCCTCGTACCGTACAGCAAAGGCAGCCGTTCGAAAGCTCCACCAGCGCATCGCCGGAGGCCTCAACCAGGAAATTGTCGATGCCGACTTCGCCGAACTCGTTGATGATGACGGCGGTATCGCTAGTGCCCGGATCCTTCAGGATGCGGTTCAGCAGCGTCGATTTTCCCGCACCGAGAAAGCCGGTGAGAATGGAGACCGGAATCCGGCCGCTCGGAGATGACATCGCTTATTCCAATCAGAACGAGGATGGCCGCGGCTGCGGGATCGGCACATTGGCCGCCGTCGCCTGCTTCTTGGAGCCCTTCGGCGGTGGCGGTGGCGCCTCACCGCCGGAGATTACCGCGGCCAACGTATAGGCCGGCGGCCCCGCCATCTCGTGGATATAGGGCGAATGCTGGATCGTCCGGCCAGCGTCGTCGCGCGTTTCACTGCGCACCTTGGCGGCCTTCGGATTGCAGATATCGGCGCTGACATCGTTGACGGTGACCGTATCACCGTAAGGTGCAAGCGCCGTCAGCGCCACGCCTTGCGAGCCGCTGGTGGTCAATCCCTGCTGCAAGAGGTTTGCAGTGTCATCTGCACGGCCGGCGAGACTATCCGAGCCGAGCACGACCGAGATGACGGTACGGCCATCACGCGTCGCCGAACCGATCTGATTGAAACCAGAAGCGCAGATGAAACCGGTCTTCATGCCATCCGCACCATCGAAACGGCCGATCAGCGTGTTGAAGTTCGGATATTGCTTGACGCCGGTATCGATGCCCTCAAGTGAGAAATAGCTCTGGTATTCCGGGAAATCCTGCTTCAGCCGCAGCGTCAGGATCGCCAGATCGCGCGCCGTGGTGAACTGGCCCTTGCCCGGCAGCCCGTGCGGATTGATGAACTGGGTCGACATCATGCCGAGCGACCTGGCCTGCGCATTCATCATCTCGACGAACTGCTCTGCCGAACCGCCGACGGTTTCCGCCACCGCAAACGCCATGTCATTCGCCGATTTGACGAGCATCATCTTCAGCGCGTTATCGAGCGTCATCGTCGTGCCGGGCATGAAATACATCTTGCTGGCCGGCTGGTCGGTCGCCTTCTTGCTCATCACCACCTGAGACTGCAGCGAAAGCTTGCCAGTCTTCATGGCGCTGAAGGTCACATAGGCGGTCATCAGCTTGGTGAGCGATGCCGGGTACCATTTCAGGAAGGCATCCTGATGGGCGATGACCCGGCCCGTCTTGGCATCGACGACGACCTTGGGGTTGGCAACGGCCCCACCCGCGGAGACGAGAAAACCAACTGCGGTGAAAGCGCAAAGCACCCGGGTGGCGGATGCGGATCGAATAGCGGAAATCGGCAACGTGATTCCTCGTGCGGAAGCTTAACGAGTTTGGCGCATATGCGGCCTATATGGCCAAGCAATGGCAAAGAAGATTGATTACGTCAATCGCGCCGGGCACTATCGCACGCTTAGGACGATTCATAACCGCGTGAGTAACAAAAACAGGGAACATTATGCCGATTTTGAACCGGGCCGCCGAACTTCAGGGCGAAGTCAGCGAGTGGCGACGATATCTTCATGAAAATCCTGAAATTCTCTACGAGGTCGAGAACACCGCCTCCTTCGTGGAACAGAAGCTGAAGGAATTCGGCGTCGACGAAGTCGTGCCCGGCATCGGCCGCACCGGCGTCGTCGCCATTATCCGCGGAAAGGGAGAAGGCAGCCGCACGATCGGCCTGCGCGCCGATATGGATGCGCTGCCGCTGACCGAGATCACCGGCAAGCCCTGGGCCTCGAAAATCCCCGGCAAGATGCATGCCTGCGGCCATGACGGTCATACGTCCATGCTGCTCGGCGCCGCCAAATATCTTGCCGAGACCCGCAACTTCAACGGCTCCGTGGCGCTGATCTTCCAGCCGGCCGAAGAAGGCGGTGCCGGCGCGCTCGCCATGATCGAAGACGGCATGATGGAGCGCTTCGGCATCCAGGAAGTCTACGGCATGCACAATATGCCGGGCATCCCGGTCGGCCAGTTCGCCATCCGCAAGGGCGGCATCATGGCGGCCCCCGACCGCTTTACTATTACCATCAAGGGCCGCGGCGGCCATGCGGCCCAGCCGCACAAGACGATCGACCCGATCTTCATCGGCTCGCAGCTTGTCGGCAGCCTGCAGGCGATCGCCGGCCGCAATGCCGATCCTCTTCGCTCGGTCGTTGTCTCCGTCACCCGTTTCGACGCCGGCACGACGCACAACATCATTCCCGATGAAGCGACGCTCTGGGGCACCGTCCGCACCCATGACGAAACGACCCGAGACCTCGCCGAAAACCGCATCCGCCAGATCGTCGAAGGACTGGTTGGCGCGCATGGCGCCACGGCAACCATAGACTATCTTCGCCAATGCCCGGTCACCAGCAATCACGACCGGGAAACGGATCACGCAATCAGCGCTGCTTCGGACATCGTCGGCACCTCGAATGTCGATCCGAATGTCGACCCGAGCATGGCCGGCGAGGACTTCGCCTTCATGCTGAAAAGCCGCCCCGGCGCCTTCATCTTCATCGGCAACGGCGAAACGGCCGCCCTTCACAACCCGCATTACGATTTCGACGACGAAGCCATCTCCTTCGGGATTTCCTACTGGGTAAAACTCGTAGAAAGCCGACTGTCGGAATAGGCACGATGAAAAGGCTTGGCTTAATGCCAAGCCTTTTGTATTGAAAGTTCACGTGGTCCCATAGCTCAGCAGGATAGAGCGCAGGATTCCTAATCCTGAGGCCGATGGTTCGAATCCATCTGGGATCACCATTTCGCTGCTTTTTCGGATTCTTTTTGCTTCCGAACTGTCACAAGCAGTCGATTTCCTCCCCCATCGCTATGATTTTCTTAACATTTTCGCCTTTTATAGATTTCGCTTGATCAAAGACGCCATCTTTGGCAAATCTTTCAGGCCGAAATGATTTGTGAAATTCAATTGCGGGGACGTTCATGGCGGTGATCGACAGCACCTGGGTAAGAGGCATGGCGGGCCTCCTCGGGCTGATCCTCTTGGCGGGCTGCACTTCGACGCAGGATATTGCCTCGGTTGACAAGGGTACCGTGAAGAACACGGCGCCGCTTGCCCCCCGGAAGCAGGTTTACACCTATACCGCGGCAGACCGCGAATGCCTGAAGCGGGCCATGTATTTCGAATCCAAGCGCTCCAGCCGCGATGGCCTCATGGCCGTCGGCAGCGTCGTCATGAATCGCCTCACCTCGGGCGCCTATGCGGACACGATCTGTGGTGTCGTCGGTCAGAAGAGACAGTTTGCGCCAGGCGTCCTGAGCCGGCCG
This sequence comes from Neorhizobium populisoli, assembly GCF_019430945.1. Classification (GTDB taxonomy): domain Bacteria; phylum Pseudomonadota; class Alphaproteobacteria; order Rhizobiales; family Rhizobiaceae; genus Neorhizobium; species Neorhizobium populisoli. The sequence continues at coordinate 108,245 of NZ_JAHYCB010000007.1, forward strand.
GTCAACGATACGGCTGCGCCCGAACTCAACGAAGCGGCTGATGCGATCCTGCGCGGAGAGCGGAACCAGCAGGTGAAGGAAGCCATGTTCTTCCACACCGATGGCCTGCGCTTCCCTTACGACAACATGCACTACGTGACGGTTGCCGGCGGCAACAAGTTCTATGAAAAGCGTGACGATGACGGCGAGCTTCAGACCCCACCGCCGAAATCGCCCAACGAATACATTTTGGCCTACGCGCCGCACATGGCGGATCAAAATAGTCTGATCGCCGCAAACGATCTGGGCAATGCATCGCAGATGACCCAGACGGCTTACACTGTCCCGCAGGCCGAGACATCGGTTACCCCGCTGGAAGCGCCGGTGCCGATGCAGAAACCGCAGATTCAGGTCGCCAGCGCGGCGCCGATGGCGCAGCAGCCGGTCGGCATGCCGGTTCAGCAGCTTGTCATGTCTTCTCAGCAGCCCGGAACCCAGCCGGCGCAAGCCCGACAGGGCCGCTTGCCGCAGGTGGCTCAACAGCAGCAGCCGCAGGCACAGCAGCCTCAGTCACTCGCGATGAGCCTTTACTCAGCGCCCCAGGCGCAGGCCTATGTGGCTTCGCAGGCGAACGCGTTCCCGGTTCCGGGCGCGGTACCGCTGCCGGCACAGCGTCCGCAAATCTCGGGCGTTGCCCGCGTTCAGCAGGCCGGCATGGCGGCAGCTCCGGAAGTCTGGTCGCTTCGCCCGGCGAAATAATCGTATCTTCGAGAGATAACCGTCTTAGCGGACCGCAGCCGATGGCTGCGGCATTCCGCGTTTCGGCCGCCTGATCGACCGCGCAGCACCCCGGCGGGCTGCCCCGAGCAGAGCTGAGACAAACCAGCCGCAGAACAATCCGCCCGCCGCCCAACTCAACCCCGCCAGATCGACCGGAACCGCCGGCTTGAAATCCCTCCAGGCATTCGCAAAGGTGGTGGAATCCGGCTGCTTCATCACCACAAACGGCTTCACCATGTTCGGGGCAAGCGTCAGCTCCCGCTGCTGTGCCGCGAGCGACTCATATCGATGGAAGGTGCGCTTCATCGCCTCGCCCTGATTTTTCAGGAAAGTTTCCGAGGAGCGGGAATAAACGCTGAGTGCGGCCTGGCGATCCAGTCCGTTGTGGTTGGCCTGCGCATCGAACTCCGAAATGATGATCTTTAGCTCGTCCAGCGCGCCGCCGATCCGCTGGCGATATTGCTGCGCGAATTCCGGCGCCTGCGAGAAGAAGATCCCGCCGAGCAGCGCCATCGCCATTGTCAGCATTCTTCCGAGCATGAGCATGGATCGCCTCGAGCCGTTGTTTCATGTCGTCAACGGCGAAATGTGGCTAAAGGTTGCGCTAACGCGACCGGACATGCTCCATGCGAAAGCCGAGACCGATCAGCCGGCCGGCAAGATGGGCAAGCAGCGGAAACCGTGCGATGCCCCGAATGAAGGCGGGCGGGCCTTTGCGCTTGCGCTCGTCCGCCTGATCCACCTTGCGGCTGCTGCGCATCATCAGCTGCAGCTTCTGGGTCGCTCTGGTCGGGAAACCACGACGTTTCTCGACGGCAGCCAGATCATCGTTTGATAAGCGCCCCTCACGAAGCGGCCGCGAGAGGATATTCGCTGCAGCCACCGCATCTTGTATCGCAAGGTTCACGCCCACGCCGCCGATCGGCGACATCGCATGTGCGGCATCGCCAATGCAGATCAGACCGGGCCGCCACCATTGCTTCAACCGATCGATACGCACCGTCAGCAGGCTGGTGTCGTCGAAGGATCGGATTTCCTGCAGGCGCTCTGCCGACAGCGGCGAAACCTCGGCCACCATCTGCCGGAAGGCCTCGATACCCTTCGCCCTGATCTCTGCGAATGTCGTCCGGCGGATCACATACCCGCACTGCCAATAGTCGCCGCGATCGATCAGCACTAAACCTTGCCGCGGCCCGGCATGGCCCATCACCTCATGCGGATCGCCCGGTTGCTTAGAAAGCTTCATCCAGACGACTTCGCTTGGGGTCCCGAAATTCTCGATCTCCAGACCGGCCTTTTCGCGAACGATCGAATTGCGACCGTCGGCGCCGATTACGAGCTTTGACCGAACCGTCATCCGTCCTTCTGGCGTCTCCACAGCGAGCCCAGCCACCCTGCCCTGCTCCTCCAGAACATCAGCGACCCTCGCCTGCATGATCAGACGGAAATTCGGATATTGCCCTGCCTTGCCTGCCAGGAAATTCAGAAAATCCCATTGAGGCATGAAGGCAATGAAGCGGTTCTTCACCGGCAGGCGGGAAAAATCCGCCATGGTAGTCGTCCGGCCGCCCATTTCAGCCGTCAGCTTTGGCGCCCGTGTGTGCGGCAGTTTCAGAAATTCGTCGATCAACCCAAGCTCGTGCATCACTTCGAGCGTCGAAGGGTGGATCGTATCGCCGCGAAAATCGCGCAGGAAATCCCCATGCTTCTCGACCACCACGACATCGACGCCGGCCCGCGCCAGAAGCAGGCCGAGCATCAGCCCGGCCGGGCCGGCGCCGGCGATCACGCATGTCGTTTCGATTTCCCGATTTTCGCTCATCGCTTACTTTCGCCTGCCGACCACCGCGGGATCAAGCTGCACTTGGTCGCAGCCGGTCTGAATTCAAGCCCCGCACTTGAGGCGGGCGGCGTTCGCTTGTAGACCAAATCAGTATCAGGAATGGAAGACATCATGGCCGAAACCGGCAAACGTCGCATCAGCATTCTCGGCTCCACCGGCTCGATCGGCGTCAACACGCTCGATGTGGTGAACCAGCTCGGCGGGCGCGATGCTTTCGATGTGGTGGCGATCACCGGCAATGCCAATATTGCACTGCTGGCCGAACAGGCGAAGGCCAGCGGAGCCAGGCTCGCCGTTACAGCCGAAGATGCGCATTACGGCGCGCTGAAAGATGCGCTTGCCGGCACCGGCATCGAAGTCGCCGCCGGCCGCGAAGCCTTGATCGAAGCCGGCGCGCGCGACGCCGATCTTGTCATGGCGGCCATCGTCGGCACCGCCGGGCTCGCGCCGACGCTGGCCGCAGCCAGACGTGGCGCCGATATCGCGCTCGCCAACAAGGAATGTCTCGTTTCGGCCGGCGAACTTTTCGTGAAGGCCGTGGCGGAAGGCGGCGGGCAACTGATCCCGGTCGACAGCGAACACAGCGCCATCTTCCAGTCGCTGGAAGACGACCAGCATCACGCCGTCGAACGCATCGTGCTGACCGCTTCCGGCGGTCCATTCCGCACCTGGACACGCGAGCAGATGGCCGGCGTGACAGCGGACATTGCCCGCGCCCATCCCAACTGGTCGATGGGCCTGAAAATCTCGATCGGCAGCGCCTCGATGTTCAACAAGGCGCTGGAAATGATCGAGGCAAAGCATCTTTTCAACGTCGCGCCCGACCAGATCGAGGTCATCGTCCATCCGCAGTCGATCATCCATTCGATGGTTGGTTATCAAGATGGTTCGGTGCTGGCTCAGCTCGGCTGTCCGGACATGCGCACCGCGATCGGTTATGCGCTGACCTATCCCAACCGGTCGAAGCTGGATGTCGACCGGTTGGATTTCGCCAAGCTCGCAAGACTGGATTTCGAGGCACCGGATGAGGCGCGCTTCCCCGCCATCCGCCTTGCCCGCACCGCCATGCAGCGCGGCGGCGTGCAGGGTGCGGTGATGAACGCGGCGGAAGAGATTTCCTTCCACGCCTTCTGCGCCGGAAAAATCGGCTTTCTCAACATGGCGGATATTGCCGAACAGGTCATGGACGACATGACTGGCTATGGCGCGGCGATGTCGATGGATGAGGTATTTGCGGCGGATGAAGAGGCGAGACGCCGGGCGGGCGAGATTGTCTCGCAGCGGGAGATGGCGGCTTAAGGTCGTTATCCTTGGGAAGCGCCGTTCAGTGCTCCCCGTCATGCTCGGTCTTGTACCAAGCATCTGTCCACGTCGAATGTGCTGAAACGGCTTAGATCCTCGGGACGAGCCCGAGGATGACGGAGAAAGCTACCGGCTTCCCCGTGAAATCAAGCCACATGCCTTGCCAGCGCGCACCGCGCCCAGAGCTGGTGCAGCGAACCGACCAGATGTTCGATGTCCGCATCCGTGTGCAAAGGCGTCGGTGTGATGCGCAGGCGCTCGGTCTTGCGCGGCACGGTCGGGTAGTTGATCGGCTGCACGTAGATGCCGCAGGTGTCGAGCAGGATGTCGGAGATCCACTTGCACTTGGCCGCATCGCCGACCATGACCGGCACGATATGGCTCGGATTGTGCATATGCGGAATGCCCTGCTGATCCAGCATCACGCGCAGCTTCTTGACGCGATCCTGATGGCGAACCCGCTCGAACGGGCTGTTTTTCAGGTGGCGGATCGAGGCGATCGCTCCAGCAGCCAAAGCCGGCGGCAGCGAGGTCGTGAAGATGAAGCCGGACGCGAATGAGCGGATGAAGTCACAAAGTGCCGTGGAAGCCGCGATGTAACCGCCCATCACGCCGAACGACTTGGCAAGCGTTCCCTCGATAATGGTGACACGATCCATCAGGCCTTCGCGCTCGGCAATACCGCCGCCGCGCGGGCCGTACATGCCGACGGCATGCACTTCGTCCAGATAGGTCATCGCGCCGTATTTGTCGGCGAGATCGCAGATTTCCTTGATCGGCGCGATATCGCCGTCCATCGAATAGACGCTTTCGAAGGCGATCAGCTTCGGCGCCTTCGGATCGGCAGCCGCCAGCTTCGCTTCGAGGTCGTTCAGGTCGTTATGCTTCCAGATCACCCGCTCGCACTTGGCGTAACGAATGCCTTCGATCATCGAGGCATGATTGAACGCGTCGGAAAAGATGATCAGGCCGGGGATTTTCTGGCCGAGCGTGCCGAGTGACGCCCAGTTGGACATGTAGCCGGAATTGAAGATCAGCGCGTCTTCCTTGGCATGCAAATCGGCAAGCTCACGCTCCAGCACGACGTGGTAGTGATTGGTGCCAGAAATATTCCGGGTGCCTCCCGCACCCGCGCCACAGTGATCGATGGCGTCTTTCATCGCCTGGATCACGGCGGGGTGCTGGCCCATGCCGAGATAGTCGTTGGAACACCAGACGGTCACTTCCTTCGGGCCGTCGGCGGTGTGACGGGTGGCGCGCGGAAAATTGCCGCGATGCCGTTCGAGATCGGCGAACACGCGATAACGGCCTTCCTTGTGAAGTCCGTCCAGTTCGCTCTTGAAAAATGCCTCGAAATCCATGTCACACTCCAGAACCTGCTTTGGTTTTGGTTTCAGTCGCGCTTTTCGTCAACCCCGGATCGCGCCAATGGAACCAACCTGCGGCAAAAGGCCCGCTTTTTTTCAATTATTCCAATGAAAAGCTAATCGATACCGAAGATGTGAGAATTGATCCACGTCAACAGGGCCGGAAACTGCGGTTTTTACCGCATTCCGACCCCGTTTATCGATGCCGATTCGAGCTTAGCAGGCGGAGACCACCGCTCGCTTTGCCATGACCTTCACCAGGTTTGCGCGGTATTCCGCATTTGCATGCAGGTCGGACATCAGCTTGGAAGCGTCGACCGCGACATTGGCAATCGCATCCGCCGACCAGTTGCCGGCCAGCGCCTGCTCCATGCCCGCCTGGCGGAAGACGCCGTCAGAACCGGCACCGGTCACCGCCACACGAACCCCACCGGCTGTCTTCGCCACGAACACGCCGGTCATCGCAAAACGCGAAGCCGGGTTGTTGAACTTGGCGTAACCCGCCTTTTCCGGAGCATCGAAGGTGACAGCCGTCACCATCTCGCCCTCTTCCAGCGCCGTTTCGAACAGGCCGATGAAGAACTCGTCGGCGACAAGCGACCGTCGATCGGTGACGATGGTCGCGCCGAGCCCGAGCAGGCCGGCCGGATAATCGGCCGCCGGATCGTTATTGGCGATCGACCCGCCGATCGTGCCCATGTGGCGCACATGCGGATCGCCGATATGGCCGGCAAGCTGGCAGAGTGCCGGACAGACCGCCTTGAGTTCCCGCGAGGCGGCAACATCCGCATGCGGTGTGGCCGCTCCGATCGTCACCTTGCGGCCTTCGACCTTGATGCCCCGGAGCGCCGGGATATGGCGAAGGTCGATGAGGTCGCTCGGCGCGGCAAGCCGCTGCTTCATGGTCGCGATCAGCGTCATGCCGCCGGAGAGGTATTTGCCCTCGTCATGCGTCGCTTTGGTTTTCACGGCATCCTCGACGGAGGAAGCGCGATGGTAGCTGGTTGCGTACATAGGTCGTCCTCCTCAATGAGCCGCGTGAAGCGCCTGCCAGACCTTCATCGGGGTCGCCGGCATGGTCAGTCCGTTATTGCCGATCGCGTCGGTGATCGCGTTCATCAGCGCCGGCGGCGAACCGATGGCACCCGCCTCGCCGCAACCCTTGATGCCAAGCGGATTGCTCGGGCAAGGTGTGTTCTGATGCGACAGGTTGAACGACGGCAAGTCGTCGGCGCGGGGCATGGCGTAATCCATGAAGCTCGCGGTCAGAAGCTGGCCGTTCGCATCGTAATGCACGCTTTCCAAAAGCGCCTGACCGATGCCCTGCGCAATACCGCCATGCACCTGGCCCTCGACGATCATCGGATTGATGATATTGCCGAAATCGTCCGCTGCGACGAATTGGATGATATCCGTTTCGCCCGTATCCGGATCGATCTCGACTTCGGCGATATAACAGCCGGCCGGGAAGGTGAAGTTGGCCGGGTCGTAGAACGCCGTTTCCTTCAGCCCCGGCTCCATGCCGGCGGGCAAATTATGCGCAGTATAAGAAGCAAGCGCCACCTGGAACCAGGGCAGCGCCTTGTCGGTACCGGCGACCTTCAGCTCGCCGTTCTCGATGACGATGTCCTGCTCGTCCGCTTCCATCAGATGAGCAGCGATCTTCTTTGCCTTGGCTTCGACCTTGTCGAGCGCCTTGACGACCGCCGACATGCCGACAGCGCCGGAGCGGGAACCATAAGTACCCATGCCCATCTGCACCTTGTCCGTATCGCCATGCACGATGTTGATACTGTCGATCGGCACACCGAGACGGCCGGCAACGAGCTGCGCAAAGGTCGTCTCATGCCCCTGGCCGTGGCTGTGCGAACCGGTCAACACCTCGATCGTGCCGACCGCATTCACACGCACTTCTGCTGATTCCCACAGGCCGACACCGGCCCCGAGCGAACCAACCGCCGCCGAAGGTGCGATGCCGCAGGCCTCGATATAACAGCTCATACCAATGCCGCGTTTCTTGCCATTGGCTTCGGAGGTCGCCTTGCGGGCTTCGAATCCGGCCCAGTCCGCCGCCTGCATCGCGGCATTCAGCGAGGCCTCGTAGTCGCCAGCGTCATAGTTCATGATGACAGGCGTCTGGTAGGGAAAGGTCCGGATGAAGTTCTTGCGACGCAGTTCCGCCGGCGAAATGCCGAGTTCCCGCGCCGCCGTCTCCATCGTCCGCTCCAGCAGATAGGTCGCCTCGGGACGCCCTGCGCCACGATAGGCATCGACCGGCACGGTATTGGTATAGACCGTGCGGACATTCGCATGGATCGCCGGAATGGCGTACTGGCCGGACAGCAGCGTCGCATAAAGATAGGTCGGCACGGCCGAGGAGAAGAGCGACATATAAGCGCCGAGATTGGCGATCGTATCGACCTTCAGCGCTGTGATGCGGTGATCCGCATCGAAGGCCATCTTCACCTTCGAGACATGGTCGCGGCCATGGGCGTCGGTCAGGAAAGCCTCGGTCCGGTCGGACGTCCACTTCACCGGCACACCGGTCTTCTTGGAGGCCCAGAGACAGACAATCTCTTCCGGATAGATGTAGATTTTAGAGCCGAAACCGCCGCCGACATCCGGCGCGATGACGCGCAGCTTGTTTTCCGGCGCCACATTGTAGAAAGCGCTCATCACCAGACGCGCCACATGCGGGTTCTGGCTCGTCGTGTAGCAGGTATAATGGTCTTCAGCGCCGTCATAGATACCGAGCGTGGCCCGCGGTTCCATCGGGTTCGGCGAAAGCCGATTGTTGTGGATTTCGATCTCGGTGACATGCGCGGCTGCAGCGATCGCCTGATCGGTCGCATCCGGTTCGCCGATCTGCCAATCGAAGATCAGGTTGTCGGAGGATTCCGGATGGATTTGCGGCGCACCGGCTTTCAGCGCATCGACGGCTTCGGTCACGGCCGGCAGCACGTCGTAATCGATCACCACGGCTTCGGCCGCATCGCGCGCCTCGCCCAGCGTGTCCGCCACCACGATCGCAATCGCATCGCCGACATAACGCACGGTATCGGCCGCCAGCGGGCGCCAGGCACCCATCTTCATCGGCGAGCCATCCTTGGAATGGATCATCCAGCCGCAGATCAGATTGCCGATACCGTCTGCCAGCAACTGCCTGCCGTCCAGCACGTCGATGACGCCGGACATGGCCTTGGCGGCGGACACGTCGATGGATCTGATCTTGGCATGCGCATGAGGACTGCGAACGAAATAGGCATATCTCATGCCCGGAGCGGTCATATCGTCCGTATAACGGCCCTTGCCGGTCAGGAAGCGTTTGTCTTCCTTGCGGGTAACGCGTGCACCGATTCCTTCAACACCCATTTTCATCTCCTCCCGAGATGGCAATTACTGTGCAGTGATTAGGAGCTAGTTGGTCCCGAACTATCGCTGGTAAGCGACGGCCGCCTTATTCCGCAGCCTGGCGGCCGCCCGCCATTTCGGCATCGGCGGCAAGGATCGCCTTGACGATATTGTGGTAGCCGGTGCACCGACAGATATTGCCTTCGAGCCCGGCGCGGACCTTCTCTTCGGTCAGCGAACCGCCTTCGCGGTTGATCATGTCGACGGCAGTCATCACCATGCCCGGCGTGCAGAAGCCGCATTGCAGACCGTGATGTTCCTTGAAAGCCGCCTGGACGGGGTGAAGCTCGCCCTGACCTGCAAGACCCTCGATGGTTGTGATCGTCGAACCGGAGGCCTGCACGGCCAGGATGGAACAGCTCTTCACCGAATGCCCATCCATATGGACGACGCAGGCACCGCACTGGGTGGTGTCGCAACCCACATGCGTGCCGGTCAGGCTGAGCTTTTCGCGGATGAAATGCACGAGCAGGGTGCGATCCTCGCACTCGCCGCTCACCGTGCGGCCATTCACCGTCAGCGTCACTTTCGTCATATTTTCCTCCTCGTGTCCCTCCCGGACACGGCAATCATCATTTGCCTTTTTGCCTGGGGGATCAACCACTACTTTCTATGGAACATGCAATATTTTGGTCGACCGTCTGACAAAAATCAGGTCGACCGTCAGGCGCCCGAACCGAGTAACTATCGGCAAACCAAACCGAAATTCCGTCTCAAAAGTGATCAATCGGATATGGACTCTTGGTGCTTGCGACCTATTCTTCTCATCGAAGGCCGGAGCGACCGGCCGCAAGAATGAACCCAGGAGGATCTCATGAAAAAGGTCATCGCACTTCTGCTGGTCGGCGCCGCACTCGCGAGCTGCACCGCAACCGAACAGGGTGCCGGCATCGGCGCCGCATCCGGCGCCGTCATCGGCGGCCTGGCAACCGGCAACGTCCGCGGCGCGGCCGTCGGCGCTGCAATCGGCGGCGTTTCCGGCGCCGTGATCGGCTCCGTCGCCGAACAGCCCGGCCAGTGCTATTACCGTGACCGCTACGGCCGCCGCTATATCGACGATTGCCCGCGCCGTTACTGATAAACGCTCGGATTGCATTAAAATCTGTGGCCCCGGAGCAAGTTCCGGGGCTTTTTATTTCATGAAATCATCACGAAAGACGCGGGAGGGGTACCCCACCCGGTTTTTTGCGGTTAAGTAGGTCACTTCGTTGGAAGCATGACGGCTTCCGGTCGGGGAAACGACAGTCAGTTTGCGTATGCGGAACGAAAACACTGGGCGGGCTAAAAACCGGAGGCTGAAGGGGGCAGGTGTTGCAGCACTGCTGGCCGCAGCCTTGACGGTCGCTCCGCCGCTCGCGACCAACGCATTCGCCTTCAAGCTTTTCGGCATCACCCTTTTCGGCGACGACGATGACGACACCGTCGAGGTGATCGATCCCGTGCGCTACGAACCGACCCTTCAGACCGGCAATGCCGACAAGGATCTGAAAGACCGTCTGGAATCCGCCGCCGCCCTCATCACCGATAAGGAAAAGCCGGTTTCCGGCGATCTCGGCGTCATCATCAAGGCGCGCGAGGATCGCGACCGGCTGATCGCCGTACTTTACGAAGAAGCGCGCTACGGTGGCACGGTGAAGGTCTCCGTCAACGGCACCGATATCGACCGCCTGCCGCCCAACCCGACATTCGACCACTCCAAGCCCGTTCCGGTGACGGTCAGTATCGACCCCGGCCCGCTCTTCAAGCTCGGCTCCATCAGGTTCGATGGTGATCTCAAGGGCAGAAACCCGGAGGATTATGACCTCGTGCCCGGCGGCGAAGCCGGTTCGAGGCTCATTCTCAAAGCGGGCGAAAAGCTGCTCGTCGACCTTAAGGATGAAGGCCGGCCTCTTGCCAAACTGACGGAACGGAAAGTCACCGCCGACCATCGCACCAATACGCTCGATGTCGTGCTCGGCGCGGTCGGCGGCCCAGTCGCGCCGTTTGGCGCCGTCACGGTCAAGGGTTCGCGTAGCGTCGATCCCGCCTTTATTAGCCGTTATTCCCGCCTCGACAAAGGCGGCCGCTACTCCCGGGAACAGCTCAAGAAGGCCAATGACCGGCTGCGCGAACTCGGCGTTTTCTCGAGCGTGACCATCCATGAATCGGAAAAGCTGGCGCCGGATGGCTCGCTGCCGCTTCTGATCGAGGTTTCCGACGGCAAGCAGCGCTATTTCGGCCTCGGCGCCGAATATTCCTCGTTGGACGGCGCCGGCCTGCAGGGCTATTGGGGCCATCGCAACCTCTTCGGCGAGGCGGAATCGCTGCGCATCGAGGGCAAGGTATCCGGCATCGGTGCGACGACCGACGTTTCCACCTTCGATTATTCCGCCGGCATCATCTACACCAAGCCCGGCGCCATCGTACCGGAGGCCACGTTCGAATCCCGTCTCGAAGCCAAGAGCGAGACACCCGACGTCTACGATGCCCAGACCGTCGTTTATTCCGCCAGCCTCGCTTACGAACTGAACGATACGGACAAGATCAAGGGCGGTGGCGAGATCGCCTGGATCAATACAGACGATGCCTTCGGCAAGAACCAGTACCTGACCTTCAGCCTGCCGATCTCGTTCGAGCGCGATACACGCGACAACAAGCTCGATCCGACCGAAGGTTATTATGGAACGCTGTCGGCCAAGCCGAGCTACGAGTTCCTCGACGGCACCGTATTCTCCTCTTTCGAAGGGGCGATTTCCGGTTATCTCGGCTTCGGAGAGGAAAACGGCGTGGTCCTGGCCGGCAAACTTTCGGCCGGTACGCTGATCGGCGGAGATGGGCTTGAAACTCTCCCGGCAACGCGCAGATTCTTCGCCGGCGGCGGCGGATCGATCCGCGGATATACCTATCGCGAAGTCTCGCCCTACAATAATGACGACGAGGCGACCGGCGGGCGCTCTTATGCCGTGGGATCTTTCGAAGTGAGGGTAAAAGTGTCAGAAAACATAGGCATTGTACCTTTTATTGATGTCGGTACGGTATCGACCGGAATCATGCCTGATTTTTCTGATATTCGTGCGGGCGCAGGGATTGGCGTCAGATATGCCACGCCTTTTGGCCCGCTCAGACTGGATGTTGCAGTTCCACTGCAAAGATATGACGGCGGCAGCCAATACGGTATCTATGCAGGCATAGGGCAAGCATTCTAAATGGCACCTCGAAAGGTTAACGAGCGGGCATGACGCTGATGGTTCGCATGATGAAATGGATCTTGAAGGCTGCGCTTGGCGCGGTCGCGGTCCTGTTCGTCATGGGGCTGGGCGTCGTGCTTTTCGTGGCCCTGACGCCGGTCGGCGGCCGCGTGGCAGCAGACCGTATTTCCCAGATCGTCTCGACCCCTGACCGTGGCATTACCTTCACCCGGCCCGAAGGCTTGTTAACGGGCGATCTCAAGATCGACAGCCTGACCCTGTCCGACGATGCCGGCCCCTACGCCCAGATCGGCGGCATCAAGGTGGACTGGTCGCCGACCTCGCTGGTGACCGGCGTCTTCCGCGCCGACCATATCTCCGCCGATACCGTCAATTTCATTCGCCCGCCCCGCCCGCCGAAACCGGCCGCGCCCGGCGCTTCGAACTCCAGCTCTTCCGGCTCGCCATTGCCGGTCGGTATCCGCGTTGCGCAAATCGACCTGCCGGATGTCAACCTGTCGCAGGCACTGTCGGGCGGGCGTGACTTCTCACTCTCGGTCAAGGGCTCGATCGACGCGACCGGCCCAGACATCTCCCTCGACCTGCAGGCGACCCGCAAGGACGAGCCGAACGCCAAGGCCTCCGCCGACGTCGTCTATGCGCCGACCGAAAACCGCTTGACGCTGAAGGCGGCGATTTCCGAGCCGAAGGGCGGCCTGCTCGCCCGTCTTCTCCGCCTGCCGGGCGCCCCCGCGGTCGATCTTGCACTCGATGGCGAAGGACCGCTTTCTGATTGGGCCGGCAAGCTGCAGGGCAGCGTCGGCGGCGTTCCTGTGATCGACGTCAACGGCAAGCATCTCCTGGTCGAAAACGAACGCCACCGCATTGAAGTCACCGGCGGTGGCCAGTTGTCCACCCTTCTGCCGCCAGCCTTCCGGCCACTGTTCGGCGGCACGACGGATATCAATATCGCCGCCATCTACGCGCCGTCCGGCCGCGTCGATATCGAGCGCGGCGACTTGGCTTCCGGCGCCGTTAAGATCGGCGCCAAGGGTGCCTGGGACCCGACCGGCGACAACAGCCTGACCGCCAGTCTCAACGGCATGAACGGCCCGGTGGATTTCGTCTGGCCGATCAACGGCCAGGAGAGCCGCTTCTCCTTCGAGAGCATCAATTTCACGCTGAACGGGGCCGCGACCTCCGCGCGCTTTAACGCGACCGCCGCATTGAGCGCCGCTCAGGTGCCCCAAGGTCGGTTCAACCAGATCCGCCTGCAGGCCGAGAGCGAAGACCTGAACCTCATCACGCGATCCGGCAGCGTCCGCAGCCGTTTCACGGTGGCTCGCACCGAATTCACCGATCCGGACCTCAACCGGATCGTGCGTGGGCCGGTCACGCTTGACGCGCCATTGCGCCTCGCGCCGCCGGCGATCGGCCTCGATGCCGCGACCTTCGACAGCCAGAATGTCAACGGCACGCTATCCGGTGCCTATGACATGTCCAAGCAGGCTGTCACCGGCAACTTCCGCATCTTCGCCAACCCGGTCGTGCTGCCGCCTGCGCTCTCTTCCAAGTTCGACGGCAAGCTGTCGGCCGAAGGTTATGTCAACGCCGTTACCGGTGGCCGCGTCAGCCTCGAAAACTTCGTGATGCGTTCCAACGCCGTCGAGGCGCATGGCAGCGTGCTGCTCGAAAACCAGAAGGTGACCGGCAAGCTTGCAGGCCGTGTACCGGACCTCAAGCGCTGGCTGCCGGAAGCCGAGGGTGCCGCGGGCTTCGACATCGCGGCCAACGGACCGCTGACCGCCGTCGGTATCAAGGCGATTGTCAATTCCGCCGATGCCCGCCTTGTCGGCCGCAAGCTGCAGGACATGAGCTTCGTGCTCGACGGCGTTGCCGACCCGAACGCCCCGAAGGGCAAGCTGACCGCGACCGGTTCGCTCGACGGCCAGCCGATCAAGGTCAATGCCGACCTTGCTTCGGCGCAGGGCCGCACCAGCGCGCCGGCCATTTCCGCCGAAGTCGGCCCGAACAAGCTGAACGGCTCGCTCACCTTCTCGCCGGACTTCATGCCGGAAGGCCAGCTGACCTTCGACTTCCCGGATGTCGCATTGCTGGCCGCCCTCGCCGCCCAGCAGGCGCAGGGTGACCTGCGCGGCACCGTGATGTTCAGCAATACCGGCGGCAAGGCAGGCGCCGCGATCCGCGCTTCCGGCAATGCGTTGCGCCGCGGCGGCATCGAGATCGCCCAGCCGAACATCGATCTCGCCATTCCTGACATCAAGGCGATAGCCGCTCAGGGCACGGTCAAGGCCGCCCGGATCGGTGCAGGCTCGGTCGGCCTCAACGACATCAATCTCGGTTTCCAGCACGCCGGCAACCGCACCGGCTTCAATCTCGCCGCCCAATATGACAATGCTCCGCTGAATGCGATCGGCGACATCCAGACCGGCGCGGATATCTCCGTCGGCATCGACAGTTTCACCGCCACGCCGCGCAATATCCCGATCCGTCTCGCACAGCCGACCCGGATCGCCATCGCCAATGGCGGCGCGCGGCTTGCCGGCCTGACGCTCGCAACCGGCACCGGCAGCGTCACCGTCAACGGTTCGGCGGGAACCAATCTCGACGTGACGGCCAAGATCAATGCGCTGCCGGCGAGCCTGCTGAACAGCTTTGTCCCGGCAATCAACGCGGCCGGTACGATTTCCGGCTCGATTAGCGCCACGGGCGCTGCGACAGCACCGGCCGTCAAATATGACCTAGAATGGAGTGATGCACAGCTTCGCCAGACGCGCGACGCTGGCATCAGCCCGTTTCGCCTCCAGGCTAGCGGAAGCTTCGCCAACGGGACAGTCGCACTAGACGCGACGAAACTGACCGGTTCCGGCGGGCTCGATCTTTCGGCCACCGGCCGCGTCATCCTGAAGGACGGCGTGCCGGCGCTCGACATCAACGCCCGCGCCAATGCCGTGCCGGCCAGCCTCATCAATGCCTTTGCGCCGACCATGGGCGCCCGCGGCACGATTTCAGGCACCGTCACTGCCACCGGCACACCTGAAGCACCGGCAGTGAAATATAATCTGCGCTGGGCCGATGCCGGCGTTGCGCAGACCGCATCGGTCGGCCTGACCTCGGTCGATGTCAATGCCAATGGCACCTTCCAGAACGGCACCGTCACCGTCGATACCCGTCTTTCCGGCGGCGGCGGAATTTCGCTCTCCGGCGGCGGTTCGGTCTCGCTTGCGGGCGCAAAACCGCTGAACTTGAAATTCGACGGCCGTCTACCCTTTTCCATCCTCGCCGGTCAGCTGGCCGCGCAGGGTTTCGTGCTGGAAGGCACCGGCAATGTCGATATCGCCGTCGGCGGCACCGCGGCCGCGCCTGCGATCACCGGCACAGCCTCCACCTCTGGCGCCCGGCTCGTCGACGTGCGCCGCAACCTCGCCCTGACGGACCTTGCCGCCAATGTCTCGCTGGACGGCAAAAGCGCCAACATCTCTCGCGTATCGGCCAAGCTCTCGGGCGGCGGCACCGTCTCGGTTAACGGCTCGGTCGGCATCACTCCCGGCTCCGGCTTCCCCGCCGACCTGAAGATCACGCTTGCCAAGGCGAGCTATGCCGACGGCACGCTGTTTGCCGTCACCGCCGACGGCGCGCTGACGATCACCGGACCCTTGACCTCCGGTCCGACGCTTGGCGGCAAGGTGACGCTGACCAAGGCTTCGATCACGGTGCCCGCCCGCCTGCCGACCTCGCTTTCGGCAATCGACATCCGCCACCGCAATGCCCCGCCGGATGTGTTGCGGCAGATGGAGGAGTTGCGGCCGAAGGGCGCCAAGGGTGCCTCCGATCCGATCGCGCTCAACCTGCAGATCAGCGCTCCGAACGGCATCTTCGTGCGCGGCCGCGGCATCGACGCGGAACTCGGTGGCGATCTTACCGTCACCGGCAATGCGATCGCTCCGGTGATCTCCGGAGGTTTCGAGATGCGTCGCGGCCGGATCGTCATCCTCGCCAAACGTCTCGATTTCACCGATGGCGATATCAAGTTCGGCGGTGGCCTCGTCCCGATCCTCAATATGGAAGCCAGCACGACCTCCGCGGCTACGACGATCATCGTGAAGGTCACCGGCGTCGCCAATGACCCGACGATCACCTTCTCCTCCTCCCCTGCCCTGCCGCAGGACGAGGTCTTGGCCCGGCTGATCTTCGGCCAGTCCATGTCGCGGCTTTCGCCGCTGCAGATCGCCCAGCTCGCTGATGCCGTCACCCAGCTTGCCGGCGGCGGCTCTACCTCGCTGCTGGAGACGCTGCGCAGCAATCTCGGCGTCGACGATCTCGACATCAACACGGATTCGACGGGGCAGACGACCGTTTCGGTTGGACGCTATATCAACAACCGCACTTATCTGCAGGTCGAACAGGGCGGCGCGGGCGGCGCTCAGGCAACCATCAATCTCGATGTGGGCCGCGGCGTCAAGCTGAAGGCCGGGGCCGGCACCGAAGGCGGCACCGCCGGCATTTTCTACGAAAAAGAATACTGAGCCTATAGGCGCAAATCACGAACTGCCGAATACACTTTCGCCCTTTCGTTGCGCCGGCAAGTAAACATCAAAAAACATCAGCAACCACAGAGAGAAATCCTCTATCAAAAGCAATTAAATCGCGTAATTGTCATATTTAGACTTATTCATCGTTGACGCGATATTAATTTCAATCGTTTATTTCTAGCATAACGTCGCTCATTGAAATATCGCAGTATTATGCTCGCCTAATATTGCGATATTCCCGTAAGCGCCGACAACACATCTCATTTGAGCGGGCACTTACCATGTCGATTTTTTCCGTTCCCGGCGCCGACGCCAAAGCAACGCTTGCAGCCCTGGATCAATCCCAGGCCATCATCGAATTCGATCTCTCCGGGATCATTCTCCGGGCCAACGAGAATTTCTGCCGCACGGTGGGTTACTCGCTGTCGGAAATCGTCGGCAAGCATCACAGCATGTTCTGCGAAGCAGACTATGCTAAGTCGCAGTCCTATCGGGATTTCTGGACACGGCTCGGTAACGGCAAGTTCGATGCCGGCGCCTACAAGCGGATCGGCAAGGGCGGCCGCGAGGTCTGGATCCAGGCGTCGTATAACCCCGTCTCTTCCGGCGGGAAGCCATACAAGGTCGTCAAGTTCGCAACCGATATCACCGCCGCCAAGCCCAAGTCCGCCGAGGACGAAGGCAAGATCGACGCGATCTCCCGCACCCAGGCGATCATCGAATTCACCCCAAGTGGCGATATCCTGACGGCGAACGAGAATTTCTTAGCCTGTCTCGGTTATCAGCTTTCCGAAATCACCGGCAAACATCACAGCATGTTCTGCGAAGCTTCGTTCCGCGACAGCGCGGAATATCGCGCTTTCTGGAAGAAGCTCGCCGGCGGCGAGGCTATCTCGGCGGAATTCAAGCGCATCGGCAAGGGTGGCAAGGTGGCCTGGATCCAGGCGTCCTACAATCCGATCTTCGATGCCGACGGCCGTGTCTTCAAGGTCGTGAAGTTTGCGACCGACATTACCGAGCGGGTGCGCGCCGTCGATGACATTGCCAGCGGCCTCACCGCGCTGTCCAAGGGTGATCTTCTCGCTCATATCGAAAAGCCGTTCATTCCCACGCTCGAGCAGATCCGTACCGATTTCAACGCGGCAGTCTCGACGCTCGCTGATGCCATGCGCACTGTCGGTGAAAACGCCGAAGGCATCGCCAGCGGCTCGAACGAAATTCACAATGCCTCCGACAGCCTGTCGACCCGCACCGAGAAGCAGGCCGCAGCGGTAGAAGAAACCGCCGCCGCCCTCGAAGAGATCAGCCGCACGGTGGCCGACAGCGCCAAGCGGGCCGAAGAAGCCGGTTCGCTGGTGTCACGCGCCAAGAAGAGCGCCGAACATTCCGGCGCCGTCGTCCGCAATGCCGTCGATGCCATGGACCAGATCGAAAACTCGTCCAGAGAGATTTCCACTATCATCGGCGTCATTGATGACATCGCCTTCCAGACCAACCTCCTGGCACTGAATGCCGGCGTCGAGGCTGCCCGTGCCGGCGAAGCGGGCAAGGGTTTTGCAGTCGTCGCGCAGGAAGTCCGCGAACTGGCGCAGCGCTCTGCCAAGGCCGCCAAGGAAATCAAGACGCTGATTTCCACCTCGTCGGAACAGGTAAAGCGCGGCGTCGAACTGGTCGACGAAACAGGCAAGGCGCTGGACGGCATCATGTCTCAGGTGGACGAGATCAACGGCAATATCGCCGCGATCGTCGAAGCCTCCCGCGAACAGTCGACCGGCGTCAGGGAAATCAGCAACGCCGTCAATTCCATGGACCAGAACACGCAGCAGAATGCAGCGATGGTCGAGGAAACCACGGCTGCGAGCCATAGTCTGGCAAAGGAAGCCGAAACTCTGCGCAATCTTTTGGCGCGATTTAGATTTGGGCAACCTTCTTCGCATAAAGTAACCATAGCGCGACCAGATGCACGACCCGTCGCATCGCCGGCACGCAAACTTATGGCTACGGTCGCGCGCGCCGCATCAGGGGGGGCCGCTGCCGCTCAGGCAACGGAGAGTTGGGAAGAATTTTGATGGCTACCACGATCAATTCCACGACCTACGGCGGCGAGACGCTGGAGATCATCGCATTCCGCCTTCACGATCAGGAATTCTGCGTGAAGACAACCACGATCCGCGAAATCCGCGGCTGGGCTCCGTCCACCCCGATCCCGCATTCGCCGGCTGACGTCATCGGCGTCATGAACCTGCGTGGTTCCGTGATCCCGATCATCGACCTTGCCTACAAGCTCGGTATGAAGAGCACCGTCGCCAACGAGCGCAGCGCCATCGTCGTCGCCGAAGTCCACAACATGGTCATCGGCATGCTGGTCGACCGCGTTTCCGACATTCTGACGATTTCGTCGAGCCAGGTTCAGCCGGTTCCGGAAATCTCGGCATCCTTCGACAAATCCTTCTCCGAAGGCATCATCGCCAACGAAAACGGCATGATCTGCTTCCTGAACCTCTCCAAGATGTTCAAGGGCAACGAAGCCGACGATCTGGCTGCCTGATAGTCGCCAAAACCGAATTTAAAAAAGCCGCCCGGTCATGACCGGGCGGCTTTTTCGTTTGCGCAGGCATACATAGGTAAATTTATTCGAAAAATCTAATATTCGCAATTTACTTAAATCACCTGTTAATTCTTAGATGTCCTAATACACCCATAAGTTACGGTTTCGAATTAATCATTGAGACTGGCGCTTAAGATAAAAATTTAGAGAACCGGCAAAAAACATTGCCGTTTCAAGAGGATACTAAATGTTGGGATTGGGTAAAACCGCTGAAGCGCGTCATATCGTCGATGCCATCTCGCGATCGCAAGCCGTTATCGAATTCGATCTGACGGGAACAATCCTCAACGCTAACGCGAATTTTTGTCAAGCCCTGGGTTATTCGCTCAACGAGATCAAAGGACAGCATCACCGGATGTTCTGCGAGCCGGCTTTTGCTGCCTCGGACGAATATCGGACATTCTGGGCCAATCTCGGCGCCGGCAATTTCGATGCCCGCGAATACAAGCGCATCACCAAAACCGGCCGCGAGATCTGGATCCAGGCCTCCTACAATCCGATCTTCCGCGGCGGCAAGCCCTACAAGGTCGTGAAGTTCGCAACAGACATTACTGCGGTAAAGATGGCGGCGTCCGAGGATGCCAGCAAGCTCGCGGCGATCGGCCACTCGCAGGCGGTCATCGAGTTTACGCCGGACGGCGAAATCCTGACCGCCAACGAAAATTTCTGCGCCGGCCTTGGCTACAGCCTGGCGGAGATCAAGGGGCGCCATCACCGCATGTTCTGCGAACCGGGTTATGCGGCATCCGCGGAATACGCCACCTTCTGGAAGAAGCTTGCGAGCGGTGAGTTCATCGCCGACGAATTCGTGCGCTTCGGCAAGGGCGGCAAGGAAATCTGGATTCAGGCAGCCTATAACCCGATCCGCGACATGAGCGGCAAGGTCTACAAGGTCGTCAAATTCGCCACCGACGTGACGCCGCGCATGAGCGCCATCGGCCAGCTCGGCCGCAGCCTGCGCGATCTCGCCGACGGCAAGCTTGCCCAGTCGCTCGAAACCCCGTTCGTGCCGACGATGGAGGCCGTGCGCCAGGATTTCAATACGGTCGCCGCCAAGCTGCGCGATGCCATGCAGGTCGTTGCCCGCAATGCTTCCGGCATCGCGGCTGCCTCCGGTGAAGTTCGCGATGCCTCGCAGGAACTTGCAAAGCGCACCGAACAGCAGGCAGCAGCGCTGGAGCAGGCCGCAGCGGCGCTGGAACAGATCACCAATACGGTCGGCGATTCCAGCAAACGCGCAGACGAGGCCGGCCGCCTCGTCAACCACACTCGCCAGCATGCGGAACAATCCGGCCTCGTGGTGCGCGACGCGATCGCCGCCATGGATCAGATCGCCAATTCTTCCGGCGAGATCACCAATATCATCGGCGTCATCGACGATATCGCCTTCCAGACCAACCTGCTTGCCCTCAACGCAGGCGTCGAGGCAGCGCGCGCCGGTGAAGCAGGCAAGGGCTTTGCCGTCGTCGCCCAGGAAGTTCGTGAGCTTGCACAGCGTTCAGCCAAGGCTGCCAAGGAAATCAAGACGCTGATCAACACATCGAGCCAGCAGGTCTCGTCCGGCGTCGAACTCGTCGGCAAGACCGGGACATCATTGCGCGAGATCGTCGGCCAGGTCGCAGGTATCCACGACAATGTCGCGGCGATCGTCGAGGCCTCCCGCGAACAGGCTACCAGCCTGCGCGAGATCAGCCAGGCGATCAACCATATGGATCAGGCGACCCAGCAGAATGCCGCCATGGTGGAAGAAACCACGGCCGCCAGCCATTCGCTGGCGAGCGAAGCGGAAAGCCTGCGCGAACTACTGGGCCAGTTCGACACCGGCAGCCAGCAACAGAGCCGGTCTGCGCGCCCGGCCTATAATGCGCCGGCTCCGCAGACTGCCCAAACGGTTCAGCTCAGAGCCGCTCATTCAAATCTCATGGCCAAGGCGGTTGGCTGGGAAGATTTCTAAGAAAACCGTCATTTGAACTGGAGAGCCCGCAGCCTGCGAGGTGCTGCGGGCTCTTTTTATGATCAGTCCTTCGGCTCAAATGGAGCCGGACGGCGCCCGGCGCCCTGACGCGTAAGCATCCAGGCCGGATATTCCGGCGGCAGCGCACTGACCTCGTCCAGCTTCGTCATGTCATCCGCGTCGAGCCTCAGCTTCACCGCCTTCAGGTTCTCGTCCAGCTGGTCCAGCCGTTTGGCACCGATGATGACGCTGGTAACGAAGGGCTTGGCGAGGATATAGGCGAGCGCCACTTCCGCAACGCTTGCAGCATGCTTGGTGCCGACTTCGCGCATCGCCGCGACGCAGGCCCAGGCTCGGTCCTTGTCGACCGGCGGGAAATCGAAGGTCGCGCGGCGGCCTTCGTTTGCAGCGCCCGGGCCGTATTTGCCGGAAAGGAGACCGCCGGCCAGCGGCGACCAGACCATCAACCCCATCTTCTCTTCCTGCATCATCGGCACGATATCGCGCTCCAGATCGCGACCGGCGATGGAGTAATAGGCCTGCACCGTCTCGAAACGGGCAAAACCCTTGCGCTCGGAAATGCCGAGCGCCTTGGCAATCCGCCAGGCCGCCCAGTTGGACAGGCCGATATAGCGCACGAGACCGCGCGACACGAGATCGTCCAGCGCCCGCAACGTCTCGTCAATCGGCGTCACGGTATCCGTGCCATGCACCTGATAGAGGTCGATATGATCCATCTGCAGACGCTCCAGGCTCTGCTCGACGGAATCCATGATATGACCGCGGGAGGAGCCGCGATCGTTCGGCTTGTCGCCCATCTGGCCATGCAGCTTCGTGGCGATCACCACGTCCTTGCGGGCGACGCCGAGATTCTTGATCGCCTGGCCGAGGGTGATTTCCGAACGGCCCTGCGAATAGACATTGGCGGTATCGATGAAGTTGATGCCGGCAGCCAGCGACCGCTCGACAATCTTGTCGGAGGCTTCCTGATCGAGACCTGCAACGGCGCTCCAGACAGCACCCTCCTGGTTCTCGCCGAATGTCATCGTGCCAAGGCAAAGCTCGGAAACAAAAAGACCTGTATTGCCCAATTGATTGTAGCGCATGGAGAACTCCCGTATGCACCGAGGACTGAAATAGATATGTTTGGTCGTATGGAGCAGCGGCGAGGCACGCCGCGACTTGGGAAAGACGCCGAGAAGACGCCGCCCGACTCCGAGCTACAATCTAGATCGAAATCGCGCACCGTCAATCGGAGGATCCTCCGTTTTTGATTTCAACTTTTCGTGCGCGCGATATTTTGGCTTGTTGGATGTCCCGCAAACGAGAAAGGGCGGCCAAGCCGCCCTTTCGTTTCACACATATCGGCAGGATCAGCCGAACAGGACGAAACTGCTCTTCAGCGTCACCCAGACACCCCACAGAAGCGGGATGCCGACGACAGCCCAGGCCAATGCCGCCTTGCCGTCGAAGCCGCCGGTGCCGATGCCGAACGAACCGGTCGGACCTGCATTCGCAGCAGCCGTCTTCGCCTGCAGCGAGGCGACTTCCGCATCCGACATAAACCACTTGTCGGAAAGCGGCCGCACCAGCGAGTTCGCGACCAGGCCAAGCACCAGCATGCCGGCGAGGATATACATCGTGCCGGTATAAAGCGCCGGTCCCGGCGCCGTACCGGCGGCGATCTGTGCTTCGCGGATGTAGTTGACGACGACCGGTCCAAGAATGCCCGCCGTGCCCCATGCCGTCAGCAGACGGCCATGGATCGCGCCCACGAACTGCGTTCCGAATATATCGGCCAGATAGGCCGGTACGGTCGCAAAACCACCGCCATACATCGACAGGATGATGCCGAAGGCCAGAACGAAGAGCGCCTTGTTGCCCATCGTGGCAAAGGTCGGCGCAAGCGCATACAGCACGATGCCGATGATGAAGAAGCAGTAATAGGTATTCTTGCGGCCGATCTTGTCGGAGAGCGACGCCCAGAAGAAACGCCCGCCGATGTTGAACAGCGACAGAAGACCGGCGAAACCGGCGGCGATCGTGGCGATCTGTGCCTTCTGACCCACATCAAGTTGCGAGAAGGTGAGGTTCGGCAGGCCGATCAGCGAGCCGGCGAAGATTTCCTGCAGCATAGGCGAAGCCATGCCGAGCACGCCGATACCGGCCGAGACGTTAAGGCACAGGACAGCCCAGATCAGCCAGAACTGCGGCGTCTTGTGCGCATCGCGAAGATGCACGTGCTTGGTGGTGATCATCGTCGACTTGGAGACCGGTGGTGTCCAGCCTTCCGGACGCCAGCCGGCCGGCGGAATGCGGTAACCGAAGGCACCCCCCATCATGAAGCAGAAATAGATCACCGCCATGCAGACGAAAGTCTGCCAGACGCCGACCGAAACATCGGTCTTGAAATAGTTCATCAGCAGGTTTGCGAGCGGAGCGCCGATCATCGCGCCACCGCCGAAGCCCATGATGGCCATCCCGGTCGCCATGCCGCGGCGGTCCGGGAACCATTTGATGAGCGTCGAGACCGGAGAGATGTAACCGAGGCCGAGACCCACGCCGCCGATGACGCCGGCACCCACCCACATCAGCCACAGCTGGTGTGTCATGACACCGATTGCCGCGACGAGAATGCCGCCGCACCAGCAGCAGGCGGACACGAAACCGGCCTTGCGCGGGCCGACCCGCTCCAGCCAACCACCCCAGATGGCCGCCGAGCAGCCGAGCAGCACGAAGAACAGCGTATAGATCCAGCCCAGATCCGCCACGCGCCAGTTGCAGCTTGTCGTAAACAGAGCAGACAACAGGTTCAGACTGGCGCAGGATGGATCTGCAGCACCCGGAATGGCCCTGGAAAGCGGCAGCCAGAACACGCTGAAGCCGTATGCCATGCCGATGCAAAGGTGAATTGCGAGCGCCGCCGGCGGCACGAGCCAGCGGTTGAAGCCCGGTTTTGCGATAATACGTTCCCTATCGAGGAGCCCGACATCGCCGGCCAGGCCCTCGTTCGTTGCAACTGCCATGTAATCTATCCTCCCTCTGGATGATGGCTTCGCGCTATCCCGCTCCCACAGCGCGCAGCGCTGTAGAACTTAGTTTTGGCGCATCGTATTTTCCGAAGATCGAAAACGATTTTCGGATCGATGCGACAGGCTCCCCTCCTGTGTAAAGGCTGACCTCATGCGGCGCTCTCCGGGATATTGGGTTCGGAAAGCGACTCGCCTGCTCCTGGTCCCTTGCCGCCCGGCGCGCCTTTTGCGGCATCCAGACCGACGCCGACGCCCTCGCCGACCTTGGCCTCTGGCCGGCGTATGAGGGCTGACGCCTCGATGACGAGCGGAAGAAAACCTTCCCCGCCCCGGTCGAGATGCTCGAAAAGGTGCCGGCGCATGCGCGGCTCCCAGAATTTGTTGATATGGGTGGCAACCCCTTCCGCGCGCACGTTTTCCGGCTGCGACAGGAAGAAGGTGGCGATCTGATTGGCCATCCGGACGATCTTGTCCATCACCAGCTGTTCGGGGCTTTTGTCATGCGACATTGGCGACAACTCCGGTACTGACGCGGTCGGTGCGCGTGAAAATTTCGAAATCCTCGCCGCGCGTCAGCGCGATGAGCGTCATGCCCGCCTCTTCTGCCGTGCGGATGGCAAGCGCCGTCGGCGCGGAAATGGCGATGAGCACCGCGCTTCCGAGGATCGCCGTCTTCTGCACCATCTCGACCGAAATGCGGCTGGTGACGACCACGACGCCGTCCGCGCCTCTGACACCCTTGCGAATGGCGGCCCCGGCAAGCTTGTCCAGTGCATTATGGCGGCCGACATCTTCGCGCACGGCAACCAGTCCATGGCCGGGGATGAAGAACCCTGCCCCATGCACCGCATGGGTTTGCGCATGCAGCGGCTGCGCAACGTTTAGCGCGGCCACCGCCTCGGCAATTTCCTTCGGCGTCAGCGTCATGGCGATGCCGGAAACATCCGGCACGACGCGCATTGCCTGATCGATCGACTCGATACCGCAAAGCCCACAGCCGACCGGACCCGCCATGCTGCGGCGACGAGCGCGCAACGCATCTTCCTTGTCCTCGGCCAGCGTCACCTGCACATCGAGACCACGGCCCTCATCCAGGACATTGATCTCCTCGATCTCCGCCATGGAGGCGATAATGCCTTCGGTGAGGCTGAAGCCGACCGCGAAGTCTTCGAGATCCGCCGGGGTACCCATCATCACGGCATGGGTGGAGCCGCCATAGGAAAATGCGATCGGCACTTCTTCGGGGACGATGCGGGAGCTGGCACGTGTGACGCCGTTGCGGCGGGAGATTTCGGGGGCGGTGGCGGTGGTTTTGTGGGTGGTCAAAAGGCGCCCCCCTCTGCCCTGCCGGGCATCTCCCCCTCAAGGGGGGAGATCGAATCGTGGCACTGCCTCGCTTCATTTAAGCGCCGAAGATTGGAGGAAGCCCGTGCGCCCAGCCAATCTTCCCCCTTGAGGGGGAGATGCCCGGCAGGGCAGAGGGGGGTGCCACGACCTCGCACAATCACTACTCAGCCGCCTCCATCTTCCCCGCGATCCGACGAGACCGCCGCACCAGCTCGTTGTAATCTTCCTGCCATTCCGTCGGCCCGTTCGACGGCGAAATCTGCACCGCCGTCACCTTGTATTCCGGACAATTGGTCGCCCAGTCGGAGAAGTCGGTGGTGATGACGTTCGCCTGCGTGTCCGGATGGTGGAAGGTCGTATAAACCACGCCCGGCGCCACGCGATCGGTGATCAGCGCCCTGAGCGTCGTGTCCCCCGAACGGCTGGCAAGCTTTACCCAGTCGCCTTCCTTCACCCCACGCTGCTCGGCATCATGCGGATGGATTTCCAGCCGGTCTTCCGCATGCCAGGCGACGTTTTCGGTCCGCCGCGTCTGGGCGCCGACATTGTACTGGCTGAGGATGCGGCCGGTGGTGAGCAACAGCGGGAAGCGCGGGCCGGTGCGCTCATCGGTCGCGACATATTCGGTGCGGATGAACTTGCCCTTGCCGCGCACGAAACCGTCCACATGCATGATCGGCGAACCGACCGGGAATTTCTCGTTGCACGGCCACTGAACCGAGCCCATCTTTTCCAGATAGTCGTAGGAGACGAGTGCGAAACTCGGCGTCGTGGCAGCGATTTCATCCATGATCTGCGACGGATGCGTGTAGTTCCA
The DNA here is from genome assembly GCF_019430945.1 of Neorhizobium populisoli. Lineage (GTDB taxonomy): Bacteria > Pseudomonadota > Alphaproteobacteria > Rhizobiales > Rhizobiaceae > Neorhizobium > Neorhizobium populisoli. The sequence continues at coordinate 134,405 of NZ_JAHYCB010000007.1, forward strand.
GTTCAGACCCATGGCCTGCGCCAGCTTCTGGGTGACTTCCCAGTCGGCATAACCGTTCTTCGGGCTCATCACCTTGCGGACGCGGTTGATACGGCGCTCGGCATTGGTGAACGTGCCGTCCTTTTCCAGGAAGGTCGAACCCGGCAGGAAGACATGCGCGTAATTGGCGGTCTCGTTGAGGAAGAGGTCGTGAACCACGACACATTCCATCGCTTCGAGACCGGCCGAAACATGCTTGGTATCAGGGTCGGACTGGAGAATGTCCTCGCCCTGGATATAGATGCCCTTGAACGTGCCTTCGACGGCTGCATCCAGCATGTTGGGGATGCGCAGGCCCGGCTCGTTGTTGAGCGTCACGCCCCAGAGCTTTTCGAAGATATCGCGGGTCGCATCGTCGGAGATGTGGCGGTATCCCGGCAGTTCGTGCGGGAAGGAACCCATGTCGCAGGAGCCCTGCACATTGTTCTGGCCGCGCAACGGGTTCACGCCGACGCCCGGACGGCCGATATTGCCGGTGACCATCGCAAGGTTGGCGATCGCCATGACGGTGGTCGAACCCTGGCTGTGCTCGGTAACGCCGAGGCCGTAATAGATCGAGCCGTTGCCGCCCGTCGCAAACAGCCGAGCCGCGCCGCGGATCAGCTCCGGCTTCACGCCGGTGAACTTCTCGATCGCTTCCGGGCTGTGCTGCTCTTCCGAGACAAAGGCAGCCCAGTCCTCGAATTCCGACCAGTCGCAGCGTTCGCGGATGAATTGTTCGGCAAACAGGCCTTCCGTGACGATGACATGCGCAAGCGCCGTCATCACGGCGACATTGGTGCCCGGCAGCAGCGGCAGGTGATAAGCCGCTTCGATATGCGGCGACTTGACGAGATCGGTGCGACGCGGATCGATGACGATCAATTTCGCGCCCTGGCGCAGCCGCTTCTTCAGTCGCGAACCGAACACCGGATGACCGTCCGTCGGGTTGGCGCCGATGACGACGACCACATCCGTATGCTCGACCGAATCGAAATTCTGGGTGCCGGCAGACGTACCGAAAGCCTGACCGAGGCCATAACCAGTCGGCGAATGGCAGACGCGGGCGCAAGTATCGACATTGTTGTTGCCGAAACCGGCGCGGATCAGCTTCTGAACCAGGAAGGTTTCTTCATTGGTGCAGCGCGACGAGGTGATGCCGCCGATCGACTCGCGGCCGTATTGATACTGGATGCGCTTGAACTCGGAGGCCACATGGGCATAGGCCTCTTCCCAGGTCACTTCCCGCCACGGATCGGAAATCTTCTCGCGGATCATCGGGTTGAGGATGCGGTCCTTGTGGGTCGCATAACCGTAGGCAAAGCGGCCCTTGACGCAGGAATGGCCGCGGTTCGCCTGGCCGTCCTTGTAGGGCACCATGCGCACCAGTTCTTCGCCGCGCATTTCTGCCTTGAACGAGCAGCCGACACCGCAATAGGCGCAGGTAGTGACTGCCGAGTGCTCCGGCTGGCCGATCGCGATCACCGACTTTTCGGTCAGCGTCGCCGTCGGGCAGGCCTGCACACAGGCGCCGCAGGAGACGCATTCGGAATCGAGGAAATGTTCATGCGCACCGGGCGAGACACGGCTCTCGAAGCCGCGGCCCTCGATGGTCAGCGCAAACGTCCCCTGTACTTCTTCGCAGGCACGGACGCAGCGCGAGCAGACGATACATTTCGAAGGGTCGTAGGTGAAATAGGGGTTCGACTCGTCCTTCGGCATCCATTTGGCGTTGATATCGCCGCCGTTGCGGGCCTTGACGTGGTTGTCACCCTCGTAGCCGTAACGCACATCGCGAAGGCCCACTGCGCCGGCCATGTCCTGCAATTCGCAGTCGCCATTGGCGGCGCAGGTCAGACAGTCGAGCGGGTGGTCGGAGATATAAAGCTCCATCACGCCCTTGCGGATATCCTTCAACCGGCCTGTCTGGGTGTGAACCACCATGCCCGGCATGACCGGCGTGGTGCAGGAAGCAGGCGTTCCGTTGCGGCCTTCGATCTCCACGAGACAGAGGCGGCAGGAGCCGAATGCGTCGACCATGTCGGTGGCGCAAAGCTTCGGCACCTGAATGCCGGCCTCCATCGAGGCGCGCATGATCGAGGTGCCTTCCGGCACAGTGATGGCGCGGCCATCAATGGTGAGCGTTACCTGGGCTTCGGAACGGGAAGCCGGTGTGCCGTAGTCGATTTCATGAACGAGGGACATGATGTTACTCCGCCGCTTCGATAAGGGGTGTTGGAGCGAAATCCTCCGGGAAATGGTTCATCGCGCTCATGACAGGATAGGGCGTGAACCCGCCGAGCGCGCAGAGCGAGCCGAATTTCATGGTGTTGCAAAGGTCCGCCAGCAGCACCTTGTTCTTTTCCGGCTCGATGCCAGCCCTGATCTTGTCGGCCGTCTCGACACCGCGGGTCGAGCCGATACGGCAGGGTGTGCACTTGCCGCAGCTTTCGATGGCGCAGAATTCCATCGCGAACCGCGCCTGCTTCAACATGTCGGCAGAATCGTCGAACACGGTGATGCCGGCATGGCCGATCAATCCGTCCTTGGCCGCAAACGATTCATAATCAAACGGCGTATCGAACAGCGCACGCGGGAAATAAGCTCCAAGCGGCCCACCGACCTGCACCGCCTTCACCGGCCGTCCTGTCGCCGTACCGCCGCCGATCCGGTCGACGATCTCGCCGAGCGTCAGGCCGAAGGCGACCTCATAAAGCCCGCCATGCTTGACGTTGCCGGCAATCTGGATCGGGATCGTGCCACGCGAACGGCCCATGCCGAAGTTTTTATAATACTCAGCGCCCTGGTCCATGATCACCGGGACTGAGGCGAGCGAAATGACGTTGTTGACCACCGTCGGCCGGCCAAGAAAACCCTGCAGCGCCGGGAGCGGTGGCTTGGCGCGCACAATGCCGCGCTTGCCTTCCAGCGAATTGAGCAGCGAGGTCTCCTCGCCGCAGACATAAGCGCCGGCGCCGGAACGGATCTCGATGTCGAAAGCGTATTTCGAACCCATGACAGATGCGCCGAGGAAACCCGCCGCGCGGGCGATTTCCACCGCTTCGGTCATCGTCGCGATCGCGTGCGGATATTCCGAGCGGGTGTAGACGTAGCCCTTCGTGGCTCCCGTCGCGATGCCGGCAATCGTCATGCCTTCAATCAGCACGAAGGGATCACCCTCCATGATCATCCGGTCGGCAAATGTCGCGCTGTCACCCTCGTCGGCATTGCAGACGATATATTTCTGCGGTCCCGCCGCATCCATCACCGTCTTCCACTTGATGCCGGTCGGGAAACCCGCGCCGCCGCGACCGCGCAGACCGCTATCGGTGACCTGCTTGACGATATCGGCGGAGGCCATCGCAATGGCCTTCTCGAGACCTGCAAAACCACGATGGGCGCGATAATCTGCGATCGACAGCGGATCGGTAATGCCGCAGCGGGCAAAGGTCAGGCGCGTCTGCTGACGAAGGAAGTCGATTTCCTCCGTCAGCCCGAGACAGAGGTTGTGGCTCTTGCCTTCGAGCAGCCCGGCATCGAAGAGCCCGGCCACATCGGCGGCTTTCACCGGTCCATAGGCCACGCGGCCCTTGTCCGTTTCGACCTCGACAAGCGGCTCCAGCCACAGCATTCCACGCGAACCATTGCGCACGACCTTAACATCGAGCCCGCGAGCCGCAATCTCCTGGGCAATCGCTTTTGCCACCTTCTCGGCACCGAGTGCCAGCGCGGCAGCATCGCGCGGAACGAAGATTTTCACCGTCATCGGCGCACCTCCGCAACGATTTCGGAAAGACAGTGCTCATCGACCCGGCCATAGACCTCGCCGTCCAGCATGGCGGCGGGCGCACAGGCGCAGAGGCCGAGACAGTAGACGGCTTCGAGCGTCACCGCGCCGTCCAGCGTCGTCTGATGGAAGTCGATACCGAGCATCTGCCGGGCGCGATCCGCAATGCGGTCGCTGCCCATCGACTGGCAGGCTTCGGCGCGACAGAGTTTTAGGACATGCCGGCCGGCGGGATGATCGCGGAACTCGTGATAGAAGGTCACAACACCGTGTACTTCGGCACGCGACAGGTTCAACTCGCTGGCGATGACCGGTTTCACCTCGTCCGGCACGTAGCCGAACTCCGCCTGAATGGCGTGCAGGATCGGCAGCATCGGGCCTTCCAGATGCTTCAGATCCCGAATGATCTCAAGCGACCGCTCGGTAACGGAACCGGCGGAAACGCGAATATTCATAGACTTGGCCTCCCGGCTGATCCGGCGTCCGCCCTCCGACGGTCACAGGATCAGAATTCTGAGCAGCGTACGACAGTCTGACCACGCCAACTGAGGGCGAGTGTTGCAACGTGGGTCACAACCGTCAATAAAGGAGATCGGTTACGCGATAGAAAAAAACTATCAAGCCATAGCGGCTGGAGTGAGGCTACGCGCCTCGTGCAGCAGCGCCGAGACCAGTGGCGTAAAGGGTTCGCGGTGTGTTGCGACCAGCCCGACGATATGGCTGGCCTCCGGTTCGACGATCGGGATCGTGCGGATTTGTTTGGCAAAACCATAGGATCGGGCGACATTGCGCGGCATGATACTGGCCCAGCGGCCGGTGCCGATATGCGAAAGCAGCACCACCATCGAATTTGATTCGAGCATCGGCTTCACCGTAATACCGGCTTCGGCAAGGTGCTGGTTGATGATCCGGCGGTTTTGCATGTCCGGCGTCAATAGGCAGAGCCTAAGATCGGCCATCTCCTTCCAGGTGACGTTTTCCCGATCCGCCAGCGGCGCCCCCGCGGCCGTCACCAGATTGTAGGTCTCTGCATAGAGCGGCACGCTGGTAACCCGCCCGAGCGGCTCGTTGTCGAGATAGGTGATGCCCGCGTCGATCTCGAAATTGTCGAGCTGCGACAGAACCTGCAGCGAATTGCGCGACACGACGGAAAAGGTGACATCCGGGTGTTTTGCCTGGAACGGCTCGGTCAGACGCGGGATCATGGCGAGTGCCGTCGGGATCGAGGCAAGCCGGATATGCCCGGCGAGGCCCTTGCGGGCCGCCCGCATTTCCTCGCGCATGGTGCGCGCGTCGCCCACGATGCGCTTGGCCCATTCCAGCACGCGCTGGCCTTCCGGCGTCAGGCCCTGGTATCGCGAACCGCGAACCACGAGCTGCACACCGAGCTGTTCCTCCAACTGCCGGATCGCTGCCGAAAGCGAGGGCTGTGAAATGCCGCATTCTTCCGCCGCCCTGCCGAAATGCGCTTCGCGGGCCAGCGCAATGAAGAATTCCAGCTTGTCGATCATCGGCGATCCTCCGTCATAAACGGCTAACCTGCCAAAGCCCAAGATACAAGCGAAGGCCTGACGAACTGCTGTCATCAAAACTTGCTTTACGTCGGCGATTGGCTGAAGCTTGATTGTCAGGTCCACGCCGACCCGCCGGAAGAGGCTCCCTTGAACGCCCTAAACATGAATTCGCCTGAGATGAAAAACCAGCAGGATGTCACCGATCTTTTCGTGATCGGCGGCGGGATCAACGGCTGCGGCATCGCCCGTGATGCTATCGGTCGCGGTTATTCCGTGACGCTCGCCGAGATGAACGATTTCGCCTCCGGCACATCCTCGCGCGCCACCAAACTCATCCATGGCGGCCTGCGCTATCTGGAGCATTATGAATTCCGGTTGGTGCGGGAATCGCTGATGGAACGCGAAATCCTCTGGGCGATGGCGCCGCATATCATCTGGCCGCTGCGCTTCGTGCTGCCGTTCCAGAGGGGCGGCATCCGCCCCGCCTGGCTGATCCGCCTCGGCCTTTTTCTTTACGACAATCTCGGCGGCCGCAAACTGTTGCCGGGCACGAAGACGTTGGACCTGCGCACCGACCCCGCCGGCAAGGCGCTGAAGCCGGTCTTCTCCACCGCATTCGAATATTCCGATGGCTGGGTGGATGACGCCCGTTTCGTGGTGCTGAACGCCCGCGATGCCGCCGATCGTGGCGCGACCATCCTGCCGCGCCACCGCGTCCTCTCTGCGCGCCGGGAGAATAATCTCTGGCGCATCGAACTGCGCAGCGAAGTGACCGGGGAAACACAGACCCGATACGCTCGCATGCTGGTCAACGCCTCCGGCCCATGGGTCGACAACGTCATCGCCATTACCGGCGAAAACGAGAAACGCCATGTCCGCCTCGTCCAGGGCAGCCACATCATCGTGCGCAGGAAGTTCGAGGGCGAGCGCGCCTATTTCTTCCAGAACCCGGACAACCGCATCATTTTCGCCATTCCCTACGAAGATCATTTCACGCTGATCGGCACGACCGATCGCGATTATCAGGGCGATCCCAAGGATGTGGCGATCAGCGAGGCGGAGACCGATTATCTCTGTAATGCGGCCAGCGAATATTTCGCCGAGCCGGTCAGGCGCGAGGATATCATCTGGACCTATTCCGGCGTGCGCCCCCTCTTCGACGACGGCGCTTCCAAGGCCCAGGAAGCGACCCGCGATTATGTGCTTAAGGTCGAGGACGCCAAGCGCCAAGCGCCGATCCTCAACGTCTTTGGCGGCAAGCTCACCACCTATCGCCGGCTTTCCGAACATGCGCTGGAAAAGATCGGCGAAGCGATCGGCGTCAGCGGCAAACCGTGGACCGCGACGAGCAAGCTTCCCGGCGGCGAATTCGCCGTCACCGGTCGTGCGGCGCAGGCGGCTGGCCTGAAAAACCGCTATCCCTTTCTCAGCGATGAACTTGCCACACGCCTTACCCGCCATTACGGCACCCGTGCCGCCAAGCTACTCGGCGAAGCCAAGAGCGAAGCTGATCTTGGCCGGCATTTCGGCGCAGGGCTTTACGAGGCAGAGATCCGCTACCTGATGGCCGAGGAATGGGCGATGACGGCGGAGGATATTCTCTGGCGCCGCACCAAGCTGGGGCTGCGGCTGACAGCAGAGGAGGCGAGAGCGCTGGAGCAACACGTTCTTGCGCTCAAACAGAACGTCTGAACCGAAATCAACACCCGCCAAACCTTGCCAAAACATCCTCGCTGGACAAGTTTATGATCGTGAAGTGATATAAGCCCGACAAGGATTGGCAGTGCACGATTTCAACCCTCTCTATTTCCTCGAAGGCGGCGGTGCGGTCGTCAAAGCCATCAGGGATGTGGATTGGGCAAAGACGCCGATCGGGCCGATCGAAACATGGCCGGTCGCCCTCAAGACAACCGTCTCGACCATCCTCAACTCGCACTTCCCTGCTGCGATCGTCTGGGGCCCGGATTATACGACGATCTACAACGATGCTTTCCGGCCGATTCTCGGCAACAAGCCTGAGGCGATGGGTCGGCCGTTTTACGAGATATGGCAAGAGGCCTGGGACGAGATCGGCAGTATTGCCGACCGAGCCTATGCCGGAGAAGCGACTTTCATCGAGGACTTTCCCCTTGAGATCAATCGCTTCGGCAGGACAGAAAAAGCCTATTTCACCTTCTGCTACAGCCCGTTGCGCGATGACCAGGGACGCCTTGCCGGCTTGTTGGATACGGTTGTCGAAACGACCGGCAAGGTGGAAATCCAGCAACAGTCCCGCGTCCTGAATGCCGAACTGCAACATCGCATCAAGAACACACTCGCCATGGTGACCTCGATCGTCAACCAGACGCTTCGTCGCCTGCCCAATGCCGGGCCGGTGAAAGAAGCGCTGATGCTGCGGCTGACGGCGCTTGCCAATACCCACGACGCCTTGACCGGCACCGGCCGAGCCAGTGCCGCGATCGGCGATATCGTCAGCGGCGCGCTCTCACCACATGAGGCCAGCCAAAAGCAGATGACCGTTGAAGGCCCGCGGATCAGGCTTTCCGAGAGACAGGCTCTATCCCTTGCGCTCGCCATCAACGAGCTTGCCACCAATTCCATCAAATACGGATCGCTCAGCACCTCGGTGGGCGATGTGCGCATCGCCTGGTCGGTAACCGATGGTGATGACGGCAAGTTTCAGTTCAGCTGGGAGGAAAAGAATGGCCCGATCGTCGAGCCGCCGACCCGGAAGGGTTTTGGCTCGCTCCTCATCGAGCGGGTCGTTCCGGGTGACTTCGGGGGGACGGCTACGCTAAGCTATGACCCGTCCGGGCTGTATTACACGATGGTCACCGATCGCAACCAGATCGTCGATCGGTTGGAACACTGACTTGCAGGCAGCTTGCGTGGAATGAGCGACAACAAAGGAAAAGACGGCCTTTCGGCCGCCTCATATTTTTCCAGCTGATCAAATCTCAGATCCGTTGGGTCCTATCAGGCACCGACAACGATACCGTTGAGATGCGTCAGTTCGGCAAGGAACTGCTCGAGCTTGGTCTTGTGCTCGTCACCGTTGGCCTTGGAAATATCGGCCTGCGTCGATTCAATGCGCTTCTGCAGCGTGTCGCGGGTCAGCTCGCTGGCGGCAACAGCCGATTCTGCGAGCAGCGTGCAGCTGTTCGGCAGGATGTCTGCAAAACCGCCGAATACGACGTATTTGTTGACCTGGCCGGAAGCGAGCTTCACGGTCACCACGCCCGGCTTGATGGTCGTCATCGTCGGCGCGTGATTGACCAGCACCGTCATTTCGCCAAGCGTTGCCGGGATCACCACTTCGGAGACCTTCTCCGAAACGAGCAGACGCTCGGGCGAAACCAGTTCAAAGTTGAAAGCGTCGGCCATGAAGGTCCACTTCCCCGATTTTCCCGCGCGAAAATAATGTCCGGCGCAGGCTTGAGTCTCTTATGCGGAATTGGCGCGCCGAACCGGTGTCCCGCGCGCCGTCTTGTCGGCTATTAAGCGGCTTCAGCCAGCTTCTTTGCCTTTTCCATGGCTTCTTCGATCGAGCCGACCATGTAGAAGGCAGCTTCCGGAAGATGGTCGTAATCGCCGTTGACGAGGCCCTTGAAGCCCTTGATCGTGTCTTCTAGAGCAACCAGCTTGCCTGGCGAACCGGTGAAGACTTCGGCGACGAAGAACGGCTGCGACAGGAAGCGCTCGATCTTGCGGGCGCGGGCAACGGTCATCTTGTCCTCTTCGGACAGTTCGTCCATGCCGAGGATGGCGATGATGTCCTGCAGCGACTTGTAGCGCTGCAGAGTCGTCTGCACCTTACGGGCAATTTCGTAATGCTCTTCGCCGACAACCATCGGGTCGAGCATGCGCGAGGTGGAGTCGAGCGGGTCGACGGCCGGGTAGATACCCTTTTCGGCGATCGAGCGCGACAGAACCGTCGTTGCGTCCAAGTGGGCGAACGAGGTTGCCGGCGCCGGGTCGGTCAAGTCGTCGGCGGGAACGTAGATGGCCTGAACCGAGGTGATCGAACCCTTGGTCGTGGTGGTGATGCGTTCCTGCATCTGGCCCATGTCGGTGGCGAGCGTCGGCTGGTAACCCACGGCCGAAGGAATACGGCCGAGCAGAGCCGACACTTCCGAACCTGCCTGGGTGAAGCGGAAGATGTTGTCGACGAAGAACAGAACGTCCTGGCCCTTGTCGCGGAAGTCTTCAGCGATAGTCAGACCGGTCAGAGCGACGCGAGCGCGAGCGCCCGGCGGTTCGTTCATCTGGCCGTAAACGAGGGCTGCCTTGGAACCTTCGCCGCCGCCATGCTTGTTGACGCCCGATTCGATCATTTCGTGGTAGAGGTCGTTGCCTTCGCGGGTACGTTCACCCACGCCCGCAAACACCGAATAACCACCGTGCGCCTTGGCGACGTTGTTGATCAGTTCCATGATCAGAACGGTCTTGCCGACGCCTGCGCCGCCGAAGAGGCCGATCTTGCCGCCCTTTGCGTAAGGAGCGAGAAGGTCGACGACCTTGATGCCGGTGACCAGGATCTGGCCTTCGGTCGACTGCTCGACGTAGGACGGTGCTTCCTGGTGGATGGCGCGCTTGCCTGAGGTGACGAGCGGACCGGCTTCGTCAACCGGCTCGCCGATGACGTTCATGATGCGGCCGAGCGTTTCCGGACCGACCGGAACGGTGATCGGAGCGCCCGTATCCGTTACCTGCTGGCCGCGGACAAGACCTTCGGTCGAGTCCATCGCGATGGTGCGGACGGAATTTTCGCCGAGGTGCTGCGCGACTTCGAGAACGAGGCGGTTGCCGTTGTTCTCGGTTTCGAGCGCATTCAGGATCGCCGGCAGTTCGCCGTCGAACGCGACGTCGACGACAGCGCCGATAACCTGGGTTACCTTGCCGAGGGACGTGCCCGTTGCGTTAGCCATGATTCATACCCTCTTTCTGGTACCTCAGAGCGCTTCCGCGCCCGAAATGATTTCGATGAGTTCCTTGGTGATCTGTGCCTGCCGCTGACGGTTGTAGGAGAGCGTCAGCTTGTTGATCATGTCACCGGCATTGCGCGTTGCGTTGTCCATTGCGGACATCTGCGCGCCATAGAAGGAAGCGTTGTTTTCGAGAAGCGCCCGGAAGATCTGCACCGCGATGTTCTTCGGCAGCAGGTCTTCGAGGATTTCCTCTTCGCTCGGCTCGTATTCGTAGAGCGCCGAGGAAGCATCCGCCGTCCCGGTGGTCTCGAACTTCGCCGGAATGATCTGGCTCGCGGTCGGCACCTGGGCGATCACCGACTGGAAGCGCGCGTAAAACAGCGTCGCGACGTCGAATTCGCCGGCGTTGAACAGTGCCAGAACCTTGTGAGCCACTTCGTCCGCCTGAGCGAAACCGAGCGACTTCACTTCGCGGAACGTCACGTAGTCGACGATGTTCTCACGGAACGAGCGGCGCAGGATGTCGTTGCCCTTGCGGCCGACGGTCAGGATCTTGACCGTCTTGCCCTGGGCAAGCAGCTTCAGCGCATGATCGCGGGCCATGCGGATGATCGAGGAGTTGAAGCCCCCGGCCAGACCGCGTTCGCCGGTCGCGACGATCAGGAGGTGAACCTGATCCTTGCCCGTGCCCGAAAGCAGCAGCGGCGCTTCCGCATTGCCGGCATTGGCGGCCGAAAGGCCGGCCAACACCTTGTTCATCCGTTCCGCATAAGGACGAGCGGCCTCGGCCGCTTCCTGCGCACGGCGCAGCTTCGCCGCGGCGACCATCTTCATCGCCTTGGTGATCTTCTGCGTCGCCTTGACGGAGGCGATCCGGTTTTTCAGATCCTTAAGTGAAGGCATCCGTTATCGGTCCTTAGCTTTGATCCGGTCTCAGGCGAACGACTTGGCGTAGCTGTCGAGAGCTGCCTTGACCTTCGCGCGGGTGTCGTCCGACAGCTGCTTCTCGGCACGGATCGTGTCGAGGATCGCCTTGCCTTCGGAACGCATGTAGGAGAGCAGGCCCTGTTCGAACTTGCCGACCTGGGTCACGGCGATCTTGTCCAGATAGCCATTGACGCCTGCGAAGATCACCACGACCTGTTCTTCCGTCTTCAGCGGCGAGAACTGCGGCTGCTTCAGGAGTTCGGTCAGGCGGGCGCCGCGGTTGAGCAGGCGCTGCGTCGAGGCATCGAGGTCGGAGCCGAACTGGGCGAAGGCTGCCATTTCACGATACTGGGCAAGCTCGCCCTTGATCGAACCGGCAACCTGCTTCATCGCCTTGATCTGTGCGGCGGAACCAACGCGGGAAACCGACAGACCGACGTTAACGGCCGGACGGATACCCTGATAGAACAGGTCGGTTTCGAGGAAGATCTGGCCGTCGGTGATCGAGATCACGTTGGTCGGAATGAACGCCGAAACGTCGTTACCCTGGGTTTCGATAACCGGCAGAGCGGTCAGCGAGCCGGCACCGGCAGCGTCGCCCATCTTGGCGGCGCGCTCGAGAAGGCGCGAATGGAGATAGAAAACGTCGCCCGGATAAGCTTCGCGGCCCGGAGGACGGCGCAGCAGGAGCGACATCTGACGGTAGGCGACGGCCTGCTTGGAAAGGTCGTCGTAACCGATCAGCGCGTGCATGCCGTTATCGCGGAAATATTCGCCCATCGCGCAACCGGCGAACGGTGCGAGATACTGCATCGGAGCCGGATCAGAAGCCGTTGCGGCAACGATGATCGAATACTGCAGGGCGCCGCGCTCTTCGAGAACCTTGACGAACTGGGCAACAGTCGAACGCTTCTGGCCGATAGCGACGTAGACGCAGAACAGCTTTTCGCCTTCCGGACCGTTGTCGTGAATGGCCTTCTGGTTGAGGATCGCGTCGAGAATGATCGCGGTCTTGCCGGTCTGACGGTCACCGATGACCAGCTCGCGCTGGCCGCGGCCGACCGGGATCAGAGCGTCGATGGCCTTGAGGCCGGTCGACATCGGCTCATGAACCGACTTGCGCGGAATGATGCCCGGAGCCTTGACGTCGACGCGCGAGCGGCGGGTCGCATTGATCGGGCCCTTGCCGTCGATCGGGTTGCCGAGCGCGTCGACGACGCGGCCGAGCAGTTCCGGACCAACCGGAACGTCGACGATGGCGCCGGTCCGCTTGACGGTATCGCCTTCCTTGATGCCACGGTCGGAACCGAAGATGACGACGCCGACATTGTCGGCTTCGAGGTTCAGCGCCATGCCGCGGATGCCGCCCGGGAACTCGACCATTTCGCCGGCCTGGACATTGTCCAGACCGTAGACACGGGCGATACCGTCACCGACGGAGAGAACCTGGCCGACTTCGGAAACTTCGGCTTCCTGGCCGAAATTCTTGATCTGGTCCTTGAGAATTGCGGAAATTTCCGCTGCACGGATATCCATCAGCCGACCTCTTTCAATGCAAGCTTAAGAGTGGAAAGTTTGGTGCGAAGGGACGTATCGATCTGACGCGAACCGACCTTGACGACCAGACCACCGAGGATCGACGGATCGATCTTCACGGCAATGGTCACATCCTTGCCGGTCACGCCCTTCAGCGCCGACTTGAGTTCAGATTCCTGCGCTGCGGAGAGCGCATGCGCCGAGGTGACCTCGGCAGTGATTTCACCGCGATGCTGGGCGGCGATCACGCGGAAGGCGCGGATCATGCCGGGGATCGCGAACAGGCGGCGGTTGCCGGCAACGACCTTCAGGAAATTGCCGACCAGACCGGCAATGCCAGCCTTCTCGGCGACGGCCGCAACGGCGTTGCTCTGCTCTTCGGCGGAAAAGACCGGGCTTGCGACCAGACGTCGCAGATCTTCGCTTTCGTCCAGCAGCGCCTGAAAACGATCAAGATCGGAACCGACCTTGTCGACCGAACCGGACTCCAAAGCCAGTTCGAAAAGCGAGGAAGCGTAACGCTCCGCTACACCGGAAATAAGCTGGGACGTGTCAGCCACGGGCACAGTTTCCCTGTATTGCCATCCAAGCGCCAGACCCTATGGGAGAGGTGCAGCAAGACCTTGAAAACGTTTGATTATTTCTCAGAACCTGTAGAGCAGGCGCTCTACCCTTTCCGACTTTCGGGGTCCGTCTAGCATAGGCTGTAAGGACTCGCAACACGCCTGATAGAGGAAAAAGCCCATGACGCAAGGGCTTGAACCTCATTTTATACCGAAGACGGAAGGATTTTCGGGAGACTGCGTCTCACCGCATCAAAACAAGGCGTCAGATATAGCCGAAAACATAGGCGAGAGGCCCGCTGGCAAGCACAACCTGAAGTAAGAAAAATGCTACATTTCTGGGCGTGAAGCCCCGATCGAGACCCCAGGACAGCAGGCGCCCGACTGCAGCGAAACCAAGGGCGATGCCGAGCGTCATATAGATCCAGTCCTGCGCCAGCATGATGGCTGCCAGTCCCAATCCGAGATGATGACCACCGACGGCACGCACCGCGCCATATCCTTCCGGCCGGACCTCACCAACCTGGAATGCCGAAAGACGCAACATCAAGGCCGGCAACAGGAAAGCCACAAGACCGAGGAAGGCGGTCGCCGCGGAGCAGATGAAGGCGACCTGCTCGCCGAGTTCAGTGGGGAAGTAGAGTTCCATGCCAGTTCCATGCCTTTGATTCGTAGATTGACGCCAGCTTGCATCATGAGCACGAAGACAGGGTTAACAGATCCTTGCCGTGGGCTACAGAAAGCTCTGCGGATCGACATCCAGCTGGATCTGCACCGAGCCCCGCTGCTTCGGCCCGTTGGCCAGCATCGCCTTCAAAAACGCCTGCATGTCGGAATTGCGGCGACCATGGACCAGCAGACGAAAACGGTGCCTTCCACGCACCAGCGCCAGCGGCGCCTCGGCCGGACCCAGCACGGAAATGCCGGTGACGCGAGGGGCTGCGGCACGAAGGCCGCGCGCATGGGTTTCCGCATCGGCGCGCGTATCGGCCGAGACGATCAGCGAGGCGAGACGACCGAAGGGAGGCAGAATCGCCTTTTCCCGCTCGGCGATTTCCCGTTCGTAGAAAGCGCCCGCGTCACCGGAAACGATCGCCTGCATGACAGGATGCTGCGGCTGGAAAGTTTGCAAAAGCCCGTGGCTTTTCAGGCCGGTACGCCCGGCGCGGCCGGTGACCTGCGAAAGCAGCTGGAACGTGCGTTCGGCCGCCCGTGGATCGCCGTTCGACAAGCCGATATCGGAATCGACGATGCCGACCAGCGTCATCAGCGGAAAATTATGCCCCTTGGCAACGAGCTGCGTGCCGATGACGATATCCGCCTCGCCCTTGGCGATCGCTTCCAGTTCAAGCCGCATGCGCTTGACCCCACCGAGCAGGTCCGAGGACATGACGATGGTGCGGGCATCCGGGAAATGTTTTTCCACCTCTTCGGCAATGCGCTCCACACCCGGTCCGCAGGCGACGAGATGGTCGAGCGTGCCGCATTCCGGGCAGGCTTCCGGCGTATGCTCGTGATAACCGCACTGATGGCACTGGATCTGGCTCTTGAACCGGTGTTCCACCAGCCAGCTCGAACATTGCGGGCACTGGAAACGGTGGCCGCAGACGCGGCAGAGCGTCAACGGCGCATAACCGCGGCGATTGAGGAAAAGCAGCGCCTGTTCCTTGCGCTCGATCGTCTTCGCAATCGCCCGCAGCAGGATAGGCGAGAGGAAACCTCCACGCTGCGGCGGATGCCGACGCATGTCGACCAGATGCAGGTCCGGCAGCGCCGCGTCGCCAAAGCGCGTGGGCAGGTGCACAGTCGTGTAGCGGCCGGAAAGCCCGTTCACCTGGCTTTCTACGGACGGCGTCGCCGAGACCAGCACGATCGGGAAATCGCCGATCCGCGCCCGCACCACGGCCATGTCGCGGGCATTGTAGAAGACGCGGTCTTCCTGCTTGTAGGCGGGATCGTGTTCTTCATCGATGATGATCAGGCCAAGCTCTTCGAACGGCAGGAACAGCGCCGAACGGGCGCCGGCCACCACCCTCACCTCACCTGTCACCACCCCGCGCCAGACCTTTTCGCGCATGCGCGGCGGCAGATCGGAATGCCATTCACCCGGCTTGGCACCGAAGCGGTTTTCGAAACGCTCGAGAAAGGCCGAAGTCAGCGCGATTTCCGGCAGCAGGATCAGGACCTGCTTGCCACGCCGCAAAGTCTCGGCAATCGCCTCGAAATAGACCTCCGTCTTGCCGGAGCCGGTGACGCCATCGATCAGCGAGGCGGCAAAACCGCCGGCCTTGATGGATTCGACGATTTCGGCTGCGGCCTCCTTCTGCGGCCCTTCGATGCGAGGCGCTGCATAGTCCGGATCGGGCCTGGCCACGACCGGAGGCGGCGGTAGAAAAATCGTCTCGAAAATACCCTGTGCCGTCATCCCGTCGATGACGCTCATCGACACGCCGGCCGCATGCGCCAGCCCGCTGCGTGTCCAGGGAATTTCCTCTTCACCGGCAAGGTCCAGCACGCGGGCACGCGCCGGCGTCAACCGCTCCGGTTGGCCGCCGAGATAACGCAAGGCTTCCACCATCGGCTCGGGATCGAGCGCCGCGGGAGCACGGATCGCCATACGAGCCACCAGCCCCGGCGGAGAGAGCGTATAGGCCGAAACCCAATCGACGAAATCACGCATTTCCTTGGAAAGCGGCGGGCAATCGAAGGCGAGCGTGATCGGCCTCAGTTTCTTCGGGTCGAGCTTGTCATCATTCTCGCCGTCCCAGACGACGCCGATATGCTGGCGTGGCCCGACTGGCACCTGCACGACCGAACCCGGCTCCACATACATGCCTTCCGGCACGGCATAGCTATACGCTCCCGGCACCGGCAACGGCACCAGGACCGGCACGACGCGAACCTGCGCCGGTGCTTCGGGTAGCAGCTCGCCAAATAGGGAGCCGAGGAGATCGGACGAATCTTTGCCCATACGGCGGGACCATGCCGAAAGAGAGAACAGAAGTGAACCCTCTACAGCGCCGCGCGACATTTTATGGCGCGCAAAGGACGCTATAGCGCTTCAAAGTAGGTAGAGCGGGCTTTCCCGATTTGCCGGTGGCTAGTCGTCCTCTTCGTCAACCACACCCGTCAGCCGCATGCCTTCGATCCATGTCGCGCCTTCCTTGCGGATGACCCGTTTGGGCCGCACGCCGCAGCGTTCTTCCACCGCGGAAGCAAGCATTTGGGAATGCGTGACGATCCAGATCTGGCTCGATTTCGCCGCCTGCGCGATCATATCGGCCAGCGGTCCCAGCATATCCGGATGCAGGCTGGATTCCGGCTCGTTAAGCGCGATCAGCGGCGGCTGGCGGTAGGACATCAGCGCTGCTGCCAGCCCGAGGAAGCGGATCTGACCATCGGAAAGCTCGCGCGGCTGGAATACCCGCTTGGGAAACTCAGGGAAGATCAAACCGAATTCGGCATATTCGCCGATCTCCGGAAACGAGAGCGAGGCGCCTCCCATGGCAGCAGCGATCGCGTCGTCCAGTTCCCCCGGCACGCCGCGATTGCCTATCAGCGTGGCAAACACAGCCGCGAGATTGCTGCCATCCTGCGCGAGCAATGGCGAAGTTACGGCAAGACAAGGCTGCCGGAGCGGGGAATCGCGATCGGTGCGGAAACCATGAAAAAATCGCCAGTTGTCGACAACGCGCCGAAAGGCACCGACAGCGGGATAGTGCCCGGCATCCCCCAGCAGTGCGATAGCAGTTTCCGAGACCATCGCCTGTTCCGGATAGTCCTCCATCCGCCCGTGATCACCGCGCACCATGATGCTGGGCCCGGCGCGCTTCATCATTATCACCGGCCTCGAACCGGCTTCCATCGATAGTTCTTCTTCCTTGATATTTGGTTCGAAAGCGAAGCCAGCTGCACCCGGCGGCTTCAGCCCAGCCTCCACCTTGTAACGGAACGTCACCGCCCGCTCCTCGTCCAGCACCTCGATATCGAGCTTGATTCGGAAATTCTTCTCAAGCCGCCGCTTGCCCGTCCAGAGCGCCGAGGCCATGCCGCCTTCCGCGGCGATCTCATAGGCCAGCGTGCCGCGCGCCGCCGCCTGCACCAGCTGCAACGCGCGGTAGAGATTGGATTTGCCCACCCCGTTCTCGCCTATGAACACATTGACGCCGGCCAGATCCATGCGGATCGAGCGCAACGAACGGTAATTCTGGGCAAACATGGAGCGGAGCAGCATGCTGGCTCTATACCACGGGCTCAGCTGGAAAAAAGCGAACGCTCACGCCGCAACGGGATGATCGCGACGCGGCAGAGTAAATCGCGCATCTCCATCCGCCCCCAGATCGAACACCGTATGGTGCTCCAGCGCCTTGGTCACATCCGCCACATCGCCTTCCAACTCATGCGGCTGGATCATCTGCCCGACGGTGAAATCGAAATGATTGCCCTTTTTGTTGAGCAGCTCATAAAACACCGTCATGTCGCGCAATTCGGTGGACCATTTGGCGAACCAGTAGAACAGGCCGGAATTGCGCGCCCGCATATGGATCGGCAGGATCGGCAGATTGTATTTGCGCGCCAGTCCCACAGCCGACGTCTTCCAGGGGCGTTCGTTCAGTTTGCCGTTTTCCCAAAAGGCGATGCGACCCGAGGGGAAGAGCACCATCACCTTGCCGTCCTCGACCGTCTTGTTGGTCAAGACCAGCGTCTCGCGGGTCTTGAGCTTGCTCTTGTACTCTTCGCGCCACTCGACCGGAATGATCATCTCGGCAAAGCGCGGGTTGACGCGCACCGCATCACGATTGGCAAAGATCATCAGATCCGGCCGCCTGGCCTTCAAAAGGTCGAAGATCGCCACGCCATCGGCAATGCCTGTCGGGTGATTGGAGACGAGGATAAAGCCGCCCTTTTCCGGAATTCGCTCCGCATTTTCCACCGTCACGTCGAGCTTCAGCAGATCACTCATATATTGAAACGACTGGAAACCGCTCTTGCCCTGAATGTCATTGGCAAATTTCAGCGCCCGACCGTAACGCAGCAGCGTGTAGAGGAAAGGCCGCATGACCGGCCAGAGCGGGTTTTTCACGATACGCTGGCCGCGCTCGGCAATCAGCGTATCGACGATATGTCCGGGCTTGCCCTGGGATAGGAGTGCGAGTGTTTCCGCCAATTGGCCGAAGGTGGTCATAGAAGCACGTCGCTCCATAAAAACTCCCGCAAACGAGACCTGAACAATACTTCAAGCCTCGTGATCGAACATGACGAAACTAACAATCGTCAATTTCATCTTTAGCAAATTCGTAACGCCGTCCACAGCAATCTGGGGCGCTGATGCTCCGAATTCAACGGGTCCGGAAATGAACGAACTGCTGATCATCGCCGCACCCGACGTGACGGAAAAGCGTCATGAGTGGCTTCGAAGCCTCGCCAACGAGCGGTGGCTTTCGGAGAACACGCTCGACGCCTATGAGCGCGATACGCGGCAATTCCTGACCTTTTTGACCGGCCATGTCGGCGGTCCGGCCAAGCTGGCCGACATCCATACGCTACGCCCGGCAGACCTGCGCGCCTTTCTGGCCGCCCGCCGCCGCGAAGGTTCTGGTGCTCGCTCGCTCGGCCGTCATCTCGCGGGCCTCAGATCATTTCTGCGTTACCTAGAACGTCAGGGCCTCGCGAACGCCGCCGCTGCCGGCGCCATCCGCGCGCCAAAACAGCCGAAATCCTTGCCGAAGCCGCTCACCGACCGGCAAGCCTTGAACCTTGTCACCACCGATGCGCAGCTCCAGGAAGAACCCTGGATCGCTGCCCGCGATGCCGCCGTACTGACGCTCCTCTACGGCTGCGGGCTGCGCATTTCCGAAGCGCTCGGCTTGACGCCCGCCGATATCACCGCCGGATCGAAAACGCTGCGCATCACCGGCAAGGGCGGCAAGACACGCATCGTGCCGCTGCTGCCGATCGTCACGGAAGCGGTGGCGGCTTATCGAAAACTCTGCCCCTACCATATGGACGATGACGACCTGCTGTTCCGCGGCGCCCGTGGCGGGCCGCTGCAGCCAGCGATCATCCAGCGGGAAATGCAGAAGCTCCGCAGCGCCTTCGGCCTGCCGGAGACCGCGACGCCGCATGCGCTGCGCCATTCCTTCGCCACCCATCTGTTGGCCGGTGGCGGAGACCTGCGCACCATTCAGGAACTGCTCGGCCATGCCAGCCTGTCGACGACCCAGATCTATACCGGCGTCGATTCCTCACGCCTGTTGGAAGTCTACGACCGCGCCCATCCCCGCGCCTGACCGTCCACCGCGTGAACGAAGTTTTAACCAGCCGCGTTAAGCCCTTGTGCAGCCCGCAAGCCTAATATGCCGGCACCATTTCAGACGGATGCCATGATGACTCCCGCCTTTGCCCCGACCGCCGGCAGCTTGTTCAAGCATGCCCAGAACCTTACCCTCTGGCTGATTGCGGCTGCACATCTGTTGGCGCTCCTGTCCTTCCTGCTGGTGCTTGGCACGCTATCGCCGGCAAGGGCTGAGACGGCCGCCTGCAGCGGCGCGAACCTGCTCGAGGAACTGAAGGCTGAAAACCCGGCGACCTACGCTCAGGTCATGGCTGAAGGCGACAAGGTGCCGAATGGCAAGAACATCTTCTGGAAGATCGAGAAACCCGGTTTCGCCACCTCCTACCTGCTCGGCACGATGCATGTCACCGATCCGCGCGTCCTGAAAATGCCGCTCGGCGCGCAGGAAGCTCAATCCCGCGCCAAGACGATCGTCGTCGAATCCGATGAAGTGCTCGACGAGAAGAAGAGCATGGCCGTGCTTCTGATGAAGCCGGAACTGACCATGTTCACCGATGGCCGCTCGCTCGATTCGCTGCTTTCCAAGGATGACCTGAAGACCTTGCAGGACGGCTTGAAGAGCCGTGGCATCACCTATTCCGCCGTCTCCCGCATGAAGCCGTGGATGCTGATGGGCGTCGTGGCGCTACCGGCCTGCGAACTCGCCCGCAAGGGCGAGAAGAACATCTTTCTCGACAAGAAGATCGCCTTGCAGGCCGCTGCCGAGGGCAAGCAGATCAGAGGCCTCGAAACGCTCGAAGAACAGGTCAACGCGATCAACTCGCTGCCGATCGAGCTGCATATCAAGTCGATGGTCGAAGCGATCCGGCTCGGCAAGAAGATGGACGACCTCTTCTTCACCATGACCGATCTCTACCTTTCCCAGCAGATCGGTGTGCTGACGCCGCTCACCAAGGCGATCGCGCCCGACGGCACCGATGACGATGCCGGCTACGGCGCTTTCGAAGACCTGATCATCACCAAGCGCAACCATCTGATGGCCGAACGCGCCGCCCCGATCCTGGCCGATGGTTCGACCTTTATTGCGGTCGGCGCCGCTCACCTTCCGGGCGAAGAAGGCCTGGTCGAACTGCTGCGCAAACAGGGTTTTGCGGTGACGGCGATCAACTGACGTTCAGACGGCAACCTGAACATGTGCGCAGCTTCAAAGTAACCGTTGCGTCGATCACGATTCCCAGCAATCATCCAACCACTGATAGGAAATCCACCAACCGGTGATCATCCGATCCGCCGGTCATTTTCAGATGGTTATAATGATCTGCTCGGCTTTATCGCGTCTTTTCCGCCATTCCACAGCATCCGCCAATACGGTCCAAGAACTCCGGAAAGTCTCTCGTATCGGAGCGCTACAAGCATGCTTGTCGGCATTGCTGTTTGTTTCCTCTCCGGCGCTGGCTCAGACCCAAGCCTGCAGCGGTAAAAACCTCGTCGAGGCCCTGAAGTCCGAAAACCAGCCGGAATATGAGCAGCTCGTTGCACAGGGAGACAAGGTGCCCAACGCCAAGGGCATATTCTGGAAGATCGAGAAGGACGGCCTCGACACCTCCTATCTGTTCGGCACCATGCATGTGTCGGATCCGCGCGTTCTGGACTTGCCCGAAAGCGTCGAGGACGCCCGGTATGACGCCAGCGTGGTCATCGTCGAATCGACCGAAGTGCTCGATATGAAGAAAGCCATGGGCCGCGTCCTGATGCAGCCTGATATGATGTGGCTGCCGGACGGCAAACGGCTCGAAGATTATCTTTCGAAGGAAGATGCCGAGCGGCTTGCCGCAGGCCTAAAGGCAAGAGGCATGGTCCTGTCCGCCGTTAACCGCATGCGGCCCTGGCTGATCTCCTCCACTTTGGCGGGAACGGGCTGCGAAGGCAAGCGCCAGGCCAAGGGCATAAAGATGTTGGATATGCAGATCGCCTTCGACGCCATCGATGAGGATATACCCCTTGAAGGCCTGGAGACATTCGAAGAGCAGTTTGCAGCGATGAACAGCGTCTCGACGGAAAAACAGGTACAGAACCTGCTCACGATGGTGACGTCCGGCGTCCAGACGAGGGATTTCACCGAGACGATGATCCAGCTTTACGAGGCAGGCGATTTCAGCCTCATCTGGCCAATGCTGACCGGAAGGTATGCCTCCGATCCTCTCGTTGCGACAAGCGGCATCTCGGAATTCGAAGACGCCATGCTGATCAAGCGTAACCATCTCATGGCAGAGCGCTCGGCCCGATTCCTGACCGAGGGCGGCGCCTTCATCGCCGTCGGCGCCCTGCATCTTCAGGGGGAAAAGGGTCTGGTCGAGCTGTTTCGCAAGCAGGGCTATACCGTTACAAGGGCCGACTAGAGAAGTTACCGGACCCCACTCGTCATCCGCTTCACCACATCCGTCTTCCAATAGAATTGGTGAACCAGCGCGCCGAGAATATGCGCGGCGATCAGCGCCCACATCACCAGCTTCATCGGCCCGGCATGCGCGA
Organism: Neorhizobium populisoli; assembly: GCF_019430945.1. Classification (GTDB taxonomy): domain Bacteria; phylum Pseudomonadota; class Alphaproteobacteria; order Rhizobiales; family Rhizobiaceae; genus Neorhizobium; species Neorhizobium populisoli. The sequence goes on from NZ_JAHYCB010000007.1 coordinate 156,505, forward strand.
AGGCAGCCGTCTTGTTTCCGAAATAATAGGCGCCGATGCCGGCAAACGGCATGACGAAGAACAGCGCGTAGAAGGCCCAGTGGCTGGTTTTCGCGACAAAACGCAGGAGCGCCGGTTCCTCTTTCGGTTCTGCCGGCACACCCTGGATCAAGCGGAGACAGAGCCGGATGATCGCGAGAACCAGAATAGTGATACCGACATAGGCATGGATATTCGCCGCATTCACCTGATCCGGCGTCGACGTACGGCCGCCGAAAAAGACATTCGCATATTCCTCCATCGCGTCGGTGACGAGCAGGTTGAAGACGATCAGCGCGGCCATGATCCAATGCAATATCCGCTGCGCCAGCGAAAATGAAACCAGTGTAGAATGCGTCATGTCTCGGCCCTTTCCAAGGGTTTGCTGATGGAAAGTATAAAAGCCGCGAACTGCCCTGCAAGTTACAGCTTGGAAAGATGACCGAGATTTAATCCTGAATTGCGGGACGGCGTTTAATCGTCCAGCCCCTTGCCTTCCAGGATACGCGGCATGTGCTTCTCGATACGAGCCTCGCGTGTTTTGGATTGCTTGGCGCCCGAGAAATGCAGCAGGTAGGCGCGCTGCCGCCCCGGTGTCAGCGCCTCGAAGGCGACTTTCAAATCGGCAAGCTCATCCAGTTTGCTCTGGAACTCCTCCGGCACCGCGAACTCGGCGGTCTTCTTGAACTCAGCCTTCAGGCCTGCTTTTTCCACCTCGATCGCCCGCTGGATATAGTCCTTCAGCAGATTCTGCATCCGGGCGATTTCCGCCGCGCCAGTAAACCGGATTTGCCGCGCCGACTGCACGTTTTCCGTCTGCTGAACGAGGATGCCGTCCGGATCCTTCAGGAGCGCGCCCTTGAAGAACAACAGGGCGCAATACTCCTTGAAACCGTGGATGAGAACGATATTGGCCTTGCCAAGCGAATAGCAGGGCTGGCCCCATTTCAGCTCTTCATCGAGACCGCAATCGAGCACGATCTTACGCAGCCTCGCGAATTCTTCGCGCCAGCTTTCCGCCCTGTCCAGAAACGCATCGATCTTGGGATTGGTCAGCACAGTCATGCAGATACGGCCTCGGTAAAATGCAAAAAGGGCAGGACGAATCCTACCCTTTTCAAATGCGCGATGATAGCGACCGATTACATATGGATCGGCTTGAAGAACGTGCCGAGTGCCGCTTCCTTCACCGCTTCCGACATGGTCGGGTGCGCGTGGCAGGTGCGGCCGAGGTCTTCGGACGAACCGCCGAATTCCATCAGAACGGTGATCTCGTGGATCATTTCGCCGGCGCCGAAGCCGACGATATGGCCGCCGAGCACCCGGTCGGTGTCCTTGTCGGCGAGGATCTTCACGAAACCGTCGGTCGCCAGCATGGCGCGGGCGCGGCCGTTCGCCGTGAACGGGAACTTGCCGACCTTGTAGGCGATGCCTGCAGCCTTCAGCTCTTCCTCGGTCTTGCCGACGGAAGCGACTTCCGGCTGGGTGTAGACGACGCCCGGAATGACGTCGTAGTTCACGTGACCATGCTGGCCGGCGAGGATTTCGGCCAGCGCCACGCCTTCGTCTTCCGCCTTGTGGGCGAGCATCGGGCCCTTCACCACGTCGCCGATCGCATAGATGCTGGCAACATTGGTCTTGAAGTGGCCGTCGATTTCGACACGGCCGCGATTATCCAGAGCGACGCCGGCCGTATCGAGGCCGAGGCCTTCGGTATAGGGCTTGCGGCCGGTGGAGATCAACACGACATCGGCTTCGACGGTGACCGCATCACCGCCCTTGACCGGCTCGTAGGTGACCTTGGCGCCATTGGCGGTTTTCTCGACACCGGTGACCTTGGCTTCGGTGCGGATATCCATGCCCTGCTTGGCCATCATCCGCTGGAACTGCTTGGATACGTCGCCGTCCATGCCGCCGAGCAGCTTGTCGAGATATTCGATGACGGTGACCTTGGCGCCGAGGCGCAGCCAAACCGAGCCGAGTTCCATGCCGATGACGCCACCACCGACGACGATCAGGTTCTGCGGAACCTTGTCGAGCGCGATCGCACCGGTCGAGGAAACGATGACCTTCTCGTCGATCGCGACATTGACGCCCGGAATGCCGGCAACGTCGGAGCCGGTGGCGATGACGATGTTCTTCGTCTCGAGTTCCTGCACCTTACCGTCTTCGCCGGTGACGGAAACCTTGCCGGCCGACACGATCTTTCCGGTGCCAATGAAGCCGTCGATCTTGTTCTTCTTGAAGAGGAAGGAAACGCCGTCGACATTCGACTTAACGGTGGCATCCTTGTGGGCCATCATCTTTTCGAGGTTCAGCTTCGGAGCCGACACCTCGACGCCGAGAGCGTCCACGCCATGGGCGACCTGATGGAACATTTCCGAAGCGTGCAGCAGCGCCTTCGACGGAATGCAGCCGATGTTGAGGCAGGTGCCGCCATAGGTGGCGCGCTTTTCGACGACTGCGACCTTGAGGCCGAGCTGGGCGGCCTTCACCGCGCAGACATAACCGCCGGGGCCGCTACCGATGACGACGACATCATATGCCATTGTTCTCTTTCCTTCTTCTCATCTCTGCGCTGCCGCGCTTCTCTCGTTTCATCGCAATTCCAGATACAAGACCACTTGCCGGAATTGCCTTAGCGCCCACCGCTCACGTCGATGATGGCGCCGGTTGTGTATGAAGCCGTCGGCGAGAGGAAATAGAGAACGGCATCCGCCACCTCTTCCGCCCTGCCCGGCCGTTGCATGGGAATATTGGGCGCCATGTCGCGCGCCCGGTCCGGCAGGCCGCCGGAGGCATGAATGTCCGTATCGATAATGCCCGGACGGATCGCGTTGACGCGGACACCTTCCATGGCGACTTCGCGCGCGAGCCCGATCGTCAGCGTATCGATCGCCGCCTTCGAAGCCGCGTAATCGACATACTGGCCCGGCGAACCGAGCTTGACCGCCATGGAAGAGATATTGACGATCGACCCACCTCTGCCGCCGTGTTTCGTCGACATGCGGCGCACGGCTTCCGCCGCACACAGGATCGAGCCGGTCACATTGATGCGCATCATCCGCTCGATACGTTCCACGCTCATCTCGTCGAGACGCTGCGGCTGATCCACGATGCCGGCATTGTTCACCAACCCGTCGAGCCGGCCGAAATGCTTGTCTACCGCCTGACACATCGAGACGATCTCGGCCGCATTGCCGACATCTGCCTGCACCGCAATCGCATCACCGCCTGCGGCCTTGATCTCGGCGACCACCTTTTCGGCAGCCTCGCGGTTTGCGGCATAATTCACGGCCACGCGCCAGCCCTTGGCGGCAGCCATGAGCGATACCGCCGCGCCGATGCCGCGGCTTCCGCCGGTCACGAGAAGAACAGGGGCGTCGCTCATGCCTTGCATTCCTTGAATTCGTAGAGGTCCCAGGGAATATCCTTGAGACCGCTCTTGTCCCAGAGCTTTGAATGCCGAAGAGCCGGGCCGATACCCGGCAGCAGCACCGCATCCGGCGCCTGAGAGCCTTCTGCGCCCAATATGTCGATATGCCCGCTCTTCACATCAAGGGCATAGGGAACTCCGGTCCAGACGGTGCAGGCGCGCAGCTCCGCGCCGGTCGCATCGCCTTCCGGGCAGTTGTTCATGATCATGCCGGCCGGCCGTTTCGACTCGTCGTCATACATGACGTGGCCATCGAGCTTCAGCTTACCGCCGGTCACCGTGAAGAGGTGACTGACCGCGGCGGAACCGACCGGTTTGAAGGCAAGTACCGTGCCGGCATCTGCTTCGCCAAATACCGCTTTCTCGATCACGCACCGTTCCGCTGCCATCGCCCATCCGGGCACCAGGCAGAGAGCAAGCGAAACGACCTTGATTGCTTTCCTCATGGCGTCACCGGAACAGCGCGATCGTCATGGCCAGCATTCCCACCATGCTGATCAACCAGACGAAAGACCGGAAATAGGGGATGCCCGCGAGATAGAGCGGAATGTAGACGATCCGCGCCACGAACCACACCCAGCCGCCGATCAGCCCCCAACCCGAGGCGTCGCCGGTAATGGTGACACCGAACAGAAGCCCGATGAATGCCGGATAGGTCTCCTGGAAATTCTTCGAGGCCCGGCTGGCGCGCCCTGCAAGCTTGCCCTGCGGCTTACGCTCGTCGTCTCGCGGCCCGGCATTCCATTCGTTACCGAGTTCGCGGGTCGAAAACCTGCCTTGCAGCAGGATATGAAACACGAGAAGGACCACGCTCAGGGCAAGCAGCGTCATATACGGCGTTGCGGCGGCCCCGAGCATGGGTTCAACCTTCCTATCTTAGAGGTCGAGAACCAGACGTTCCGGATCTTCCAGGCTTTCCTTGACGCGGACGAGGAAGGTCACCGCTTCCTTGCCGTCGACGATGCGGTGATCGTAGGAGAGCGCCAGATACATCATCGGACGGATGACGATCTGACCGCCAACGACGACCGGACGCTCCTGGATCTTGTGCATGCCGAGAATACCCGACTGCGGAGCGTTGAGGATCGGCGAGGACATCAGCGAACCGTAGACACCGCCATTGGTGATGGTGAAGGTGCCGCCCTGCATGTCGGACATCGACAGCGAACCGTCGCGGGCTGCCTTGGCGAGACGGCCGAGTTCCTTCTCGACGCCGGCGATCGAACGTTCGTCCGCATCACGGATGACCGGAACCACGAGACCCTTGTCGGTGCCGACAGCCATGCCGACGTGGCAGTAGTTCTTGTAGATGATGTCGGTGCCGTCGATCTCGGCATTGATCGAAGGGATTTCCTTCAGGGCGTGGGTGACCGCCTTGGTGAAGAAGCCCATGAAGCCGAGCTTCACGCCATGCTTCTTCTCGAAGATGTCCTTGTAGCGGTTGCGCAGGTCCATGACGGCCGACATGTCCACCTCGTTATAGGTGGTGAGCATGGCGGCCGTGTTCTGCGCGTCCTTGAGACGGCGGGCGATCGTTTGGCGCAGGCGGGTCATCTTGACGCGCTCTTCGCGGGACGCGTCGTCGGCAGACGAAACCGGACGCGGTGCAGCCGGAGCAGCAGTGGCCGGAGCCGAAGCAGCCGGGCCCTTGGCGATTGCAGCGATCACGTCGCCCTTCAGCACCTGGCCACGCTTGCCGGAACCGTCGATATCAGACGTCGAAACGTTGTTATCGGCAGCGAGCTTGGCCGCAGCCGGAGCGGCCGGCATGGAGGTTGCAGCAGCAGGCGCCGGTGCGGCAGCAGCAGCCGGAGCCGGGGCAGCAGGTTCGGCAGCCTTGGCCGGGGCAGCGGCAGCCGGAGCGGCCGCGGCTGTGCCGGCAGCACCTTCGGCGATCTGGCCGAGCAGGGCGCCGAGGCCGACGGTTTCGCCGTTGGCGGCAACGATCTCGGTCAGAACGCCGGAAGCCGGCGCCGGAACTTCAACGGTTACCTTGTCCGTTTCGAGCTCGAGCAGCGGCTCGTCGGCCTTTACGGTGTCGCCGACCTTCTTGAACCAGGTGCCGACGGTTGCCTCGCTGACGGACTCGCCGAGAGTGGGGACGCGGATTTCGGTGGCCATGATCTGTTTCCGTAGTTGTCAGGTTTAATCTTTGAAGGGGAGAGGCGGCTGGAATCAGCCGCCGAGCGCGTCTTCGAGGAAGGCTTCGAGCTGTGCCAGATGCTTGGACATCTGACCCGTGGCCGGCGATGCGGCAGCCGGACGGCCCGTGTAACGGACGCGCTGGTACTTGGCATCGATATGGGCGAGCACCCATTCCAGATACGGGTCGATGAACGCCCAGGCGCCCATGTTTTTCGGCTCTTCCTGGCACCAGACCATTTCGGCGTTGCGGAAGCGCGACAGCTCGTTGATCAGCGCCTTGGCCGGGAACGGATAAAGCTGTTCGATACGCAGCAGGTAGATGTCGTCGATACCGCGCTTTTCGCGCTCTTCGAGCAAGTCGTAATAGACCTTGCCGGTGCAGAGCACGACGCGACGGATCTTGGCATCCTTCTGCAGCTTGATCGGACCGTCCTTGATGACCTCCGCATCGTCCCAGAGGAGACGGTGGAAGGAGGACTCGCCGGCCATCTCGTTGAGCGCCGAAGTGGCCCGCTTGTGACGCAGAAGCGACTTGGGCGTCATCAGGATCAGCGGCTTGCGGAAGTCGCGCTTGGTCTGACGGCGCAGGATGTGGAAGTAGTTCGCCGGCGTCGTGACGTTGGCGACCTGCATGTTGTCTTCGGCGCACATCTGCAGCCAGCGCTCGAGGCGGGCCGAAGAGTGTTCCGGACCCTGGCCTTCATAACCATGCGGCAGAAGGCAGACGAGGCCGGACATGCGCAGCCACTTGCGTTCGCCCGACGAGATGAACTGGTCGAACACGACCTGCGCACCGTTGGCGAAGTCGCCGAACTGGGCTTCCCAAAGGGTCAGCGCATTCGGACGGGCGAGCGAATAGCCGTATTCGAAACCGAGAACCGCTTCTTCCGAAAGCATCGAGTTGATGACTTCGTAACGGGCCTGTGTCGGCGCCAGGTTGGCGAGCGGGATGTAACGCTCTTCCGTGTCCTGATCGTAGAGAACCGAGTGACGCTGCGAGAACGTGCCGCGTTCGCAATCCTGACCGGACAGACGGATTTTGGTGCCTTCGACGGCGAGCGAACCGAAAGCCAGAGCTTCCGCCATCGCCCAGTCGATGCCCTCGCCCGTGTCGATCATCTGCGCGCGGTTTTCCATGAAGCGCTTGATCGTGCGGTGCACGTTGAAGCCTTCCGGAACGGTCGCCAGCTTGCGACCAATATCGCGCAGGTCCTTGATCGGCATCGCGGTCTTGCCGCGGCGCTGCTCGTCGGCATTGTCGGCGGAACGCAGGCCGGACCAGTTGCCGTCCAGCCAGTCGGCCTTATTTGGCTTGTAGCTCTGGCCGGCTTCGAACTCGGCCTCCAGATGAGCGCGCCAGTCGGCCTTCATCTTCTCGAATTCGCCTTCGGTCAGGTGGCCCTCAGCAATCAGGCGATCGGCATAGATCTGCGCGACCGTCTTGTGGGCACGGATGACCTTGTACATCTTCGGCTGCGTGAAGCCCGGCTCGTCGCCTTCGTTATGGCCGAAGCGGCGATAGCAGAACATGTCGACGACGACCGGCTTGTGGAACTTCATCCGGTATTCGGTAGCGATCTTGGCAGCATAGGTGACCGCTTCCGGATCGTCGCCGTTGACGTGGAAGATCGGCGCCTCGATCATCTTGGCGACATCGGACGGATAGGGCGACGAACGCGAGAAGGCCGGATTGGTAGTGAACCCGATCTGGTTATTGATGATGACATGCATCGTGCCGGCGACGCGATGGCCGCGCAGGCCAGACAGGCCGAGAATTTCCGCCGTCACACCCTGACCGGCAAAAGCGGCATCGCCATGCAGCAACAGCGGCAGGACCTTGGAACGTTCGGAAAGCGGAATGACGTCGCCTTCCCAGACCTTGGCCAGCATGTCCTGCTTGGCGCGAGCCTTGCCCATAACGACCGGGTTGACGATCTCAAGGTGAGACGGGTTGGCCGTCAGCGACAGGTGGACCTTGTTGCCGTCGAATTCGCGGTCGGAAGAGGCACCGAGATGGTACTTCACGTCGCCCGAACCTTCGACTTCGTCGGGCTTGAACGAGCCGCCCTTGAACTCGTGGAACACGGCGCGGTGCGGCTTGCCCATGACGTTCGTCAGGACGTTCAGGCGGCCGCGGTGCGCCATGCCGACGATGACTTCTTCAAGACCATCCTGGCCGCCGCGCTTGATGATCTGCTCCAGCGCCGGGATCAGCGATTCACCGCCGTCGAGGCCGAAACGCTTGGTGCCCTTGAAGCGGACGTCGAGGAACTGCTCGTAACCCTCGGCTTCGACCAGCTTGGACAGGATAGCCTTCTTGCCGTTCGGCGTGAATTCGACGCCCTTGCCGGGGCCTTCGATGCGTTCCTGGATCCAGGACTTTTCTTCCGGATTGGAGATGTGCATGAACTCGACGCCGAGCGTCGAGCAATAGGTGCGCTCGAGGATGGCGATCATCTCGCGGACGGACGCGAATTCGAGGCCGAGTACGTTGTCGATGAAGATCTTGCGGTCGTAATCGGCTTCGGTGAAACCGTAGGCCGACGGCGAAAGCTCGTTATAGTCTTCGACTGCGCTGGCAATGCCAAGCGGGTCGAGCTTGGCATGCAGGTGGCCGCGCATGCGATAGGCGCGGATCATCATGATGGCGCGAACGCTGTCACGGGTCGCCTGCAGCACGTCTGCTTCGCTTGCCGGCTTGCCGGCTGCCGCGGCGGTTTCCTCGACCTTGGCCTTGACCTTCTTTTCGATGGTCTTTTCCACGACCGGCCAGTTGCCGTCGAGCGCCGAGACCAGATCACCGCCTTCGGCGATCGGCCAGTTCTTGCGCTGCCAGGAGGCACCGGTCGCCGCCTTCTTCACGTCGTCCGGATTGTCCGCGAGTGCCTTGAAGAAGGCCTGCCATTCCGGCGAGACGGAGGCCGGATCGTCTTCGTAGCGGGCATGCAGCTGCTCGATATAGGCTGCGTTCTGCCCGTCCAGGAAAGAGGTGATGAGGAACTGCTCGTTGGCTTCTTGCCGTGCCATGGTTTTTTGCGGGCGCCGCGCCCGCCTCCTGACGTAATCGGAACCGGGAGGTCTCCCGTCTCCGCATTTTCTTATGGTCTTATCGTCTGTTATTTCGTCGTCTACTGTTTGGGGCCGCCGAAGCGGTAAGCGCTCAACTCGTGACGCTGTATTGGCCTCACTCCGATAACCGGCCGTCACATCGGCCACTATTGATCGGTGTAGACCTTGGACAGGCGAGGTTTTGCACCGTTTCGCCTGCCCGAAGCTTGCAGGATCAATCGCCACCTATCTATTGCGGCAGCGAGTGTCCTTTATGTGGCGTCAGCCCTTGAGGACTTCAACCAGCGTCTTGCCGAGGCGGGCCGGAGAAGGCGACACCTTGATACCTGCCGCTTCCATGGCCGCGATCTTCGATTCCGCATCGCCCTTGCCGCCGGAAACGACTGCACCGGCATGACCCATGGTGCGGCCCTTCGGAGCGGTACGGCCGGCAATGAAGCCTGCCATCGGCTTCTTGCGGCCCTTCTTGGCTTCGTCGATGAGGAACTGTGCCGCATCTTCTTCAGCCGAACCGCCGATTTCGCCGATCATGATGATCGAGGTCGTGGCTTCGTCGGCCAGGAACATCTCGAGCACGTCGATGAATTCGGTGCCCTTGACCGGGTCGCCGCCGATGCCGACAGCCGTCGTCTGGCCGAGACCTTCGTTGGAGGTCTGGAACACGGCCTCGTAGGTGAGCGTGCCGGAGCGGGAAACGATACCGACCGAACCCTTGCGGAAGATCGAGCCCGGCATGATGCCGATCTTGCATTCTTCCGGCGTCAGGACGCCCGGGCAGTTCGGGCCGAGCAGGCGCGACTTGGAGCGGTCGAGGCGAGCCTTGACGCGAACCATGTCCATGACCGGAATGCCTTCGGTGATGCAGGTGATGAACGGGATCTCGGCTTCGATTGCCTCGATGATCGCATCGGCTGCACCTGCCGGCGGAACGTAGATGACCGAGGCGTCTGCGCCGGTGCGTTCCTTGGCTTCGGCAACGGTCGCGAAGATCGGCAGGCTTTCGCCCTTCGAGCCGGTCCAGGTTTCGCCACCCTTCTTCGGGTGGATACCGCCGACCATCTGCGTGCCGTAGTAGGCGAGAGCCTGTTCGGTGTGGAAAGTACCGGTCTTGCCGGTCAGGCCCTGAACCAGGACCTTGGTATTCTTGTTGACGAGAATCGACATTGGGTTCCGGTCCTTTAGATTAGCCGTTGATCGCCGCGACGATCTTCTTCGCCGCGTCGTCGAGATCGTCGGCAGCCGTGATGGCCAGACCGGACTTGTTCAGGATCTTCTTGCCGAGTTCGACATTGGTGCCTTCGAGGCGAACCACGAGCGGAACCTTGAGGCCGACTTCCTTCACCGCGGCAACGACGCCTTCGGCAATGATGTCGCACTTCATGATGCCACCGAAGATGTTGACGAGGATGCCCTCGACCTTCGGGTCGGCCGTGATGATCTTAAAGGCAGCCGCGACCTTCTCCTTGCCGGCACCACCGCCGACGTCGCAGAAGTTTGCCGGCTCCTTGCCGTACAGCTTGATGATGTCCATCGTCGCCATGGCGAGACCGGCACCATTGACCATGCAGCCGATATTGCCGTCGAGGGCAACATAGGCGAGGTCCCACTTGGAAGCTTCGATTTCCTTGGCGTCTTCTTCGGTCTCGTCGCGCAGCGCCTTGACGTCGTCGTGGCGGAAGAGCGCATTGCCGTCGAAGGAGCACTTGGCGTCGAGAACGCGCAGGTGGTCGTTCTTCATGACGATCAGCGGGTTAATTTCGAGAAGGGCCATGTCCTTCTCGTTGAACGCCTTGTAGAGGATCGGGAAGAGCGACTTTGCATCTTCCGCAGCCGCGCCCGAAAGCTCGAGAGCCTTGGAGATCTTGGCAATGTCGTCGGCCGTTACGCCGGCTTCCGGGTCGATGGCGATCGTGTGGATCTTCTCAGGCGTGTCGTGGGCGACAGCTTCGATATCCATGCCGCCTTCGGTCGAAACGACGAAGGCAACGCGGCCGACCGAACGGTCGACCAGCAGCGAGCAATAGAGTTCGCGAGCAATGTCGGCACCGTCTTCGATATAGAGACGATTGACCTGCTTGCCCGCCTCACCCGTCTGGGCGGTGACCAGCGTGTTGCCGAGCATTTCGGCAGCATGCTTCTTGGCTTCCTCGATCGAGAAGGCTAGGCGAACGCCGCCCTTGGCATCCGGGCCGAGTTCCTTGAACTTGCCCTTGCCGCGACCGCCGGCATGGATCTGGCTCTTGACGACGTAGAGCGGGCCCGGAAGCGACTTGGCAGCAGCTTCGGCTTCGTCCGCCTTCAGGATCGCCACGCCTTCGGCAACCGGCGCGCCGTAGCTCTTCAGAAGAGCCTTGGCCTGATATTCATGAATGTTCATGGGGTTTGGTCCCTGTTTCTATGACTTCGGCGCAGCGCTTACTTCAGAGCCGGGGCGATGTTGATGCAGGCTTCGCAGAGGCCGGCAACAGCGCCGACGGACTTCTGGAAGGCAGCTTCTTCGTCCTTGTTGAATTCGACTTCGATGACGCGCTCGACGCCGCCGGCACCGAGAACGACCGGAACGCCGACATACATGTCGTTGACGCCGTACTGGCCGGAAAGGTGAGCGGCGACCGGCAGGACGCGCTTCTTGTCCTTGAGGAAGGATTCGGCCATTTCGATCGCCGAAGCGGCCGGGGCGTAATAGGCCGAGCCGGTCTTCAGCAGGCCGACGATTTCGGCGCCGCCGTCACGGGTGCGCTGGATGATTTCTTCGAGGCGTTCCTTGGTGACCCAGCCCATCTTGACGAGGTCGGTGAGCGGAATGCCGCCGACGGTCGAGTAACGGGCGAGCGGCACCATCGTGTCGCCATGGCCGCCGAGAACGAAGGCGGTGACGTCCTGGACGGAAACGTTGAATTCTTCAGCGAGGAACAGGCGGAAGCGCGACGAGTCGAGCACGCCGGCCATGCCGACAACCATGTTCTTCGGCAGGCCGGAGAACTTCTGCAAAGCCCAGACCATCGCGTCGAGCGGGTTGGTGATGCAGATCACGAAAGCGTTCGGGGCATATTTCTTGATGCCGGCACCGACCTGTTCCATGACCTTGAGGTTGATGCCGAGCAGGTCGTCGCGGCTCATGCCCGGCTTGCGGGCGACACCGGCGGTGACGATGCAGACATCGGCGCCTTCGATCGCAGCGTAGTCGCTTGCGCCGGAAAGCTTGGCGTTGAAGCCCTCGACCGGGCCGGACTGGGCGATATCGAGGCCCTTACCTTGCGGGATGCCGTCGGCGATGTCGAAGAGGACGATGTCGCCCAGTTCCTTCAGGCTGGCGAGATGTGCCAGCGTGCCACCAATCATGCCAGAACCAATAAGTGCGATCTTCTTGCGCGCCATCGAAAAGCTTCCTTTCGAGATCCGAATGCATGGCGAACTACGGCAAGGCTCGCCAATGTGCCAGTTCGCATACCGCCATCTCGAAAAAATGGCAATCGATTATTTTGAGGTGAGTTTTTTCAATCGGTTAGATGATAAAAAACTTACGTAAACGTAAGAAAATCTGTCACCAAATCGTTAAACTCGGCGCCGCTTTTCGTGATGCAGCGCGAGATAGTCCGGGCTGCGCATCTCGAACAGGCGAGAGACGGTACGGTCGAACTCGAAGCCTTCGGTACCACGTCTTTCCAACAGTATTTCGTCAGGAACCGTGGCGGCTGAGATGTAAAGCCGCACCGAGTGATCGTAAAACGCATCGACAAGGTTGATCAGCCGCTTGGCCTCGTTCCGCTTCTCGGGACCGAGCTGCGGAACATGCTCGACGAAGACCGCATCGAAACGGTCGGCGATCGCCAGGTAATCGGAGGCGCCGAGCGGCTTGCCGCAGATATCGGTGAAATCGAAACGCGCCGCCCTGCCGGCCGCCGCCGGCACATGGATGCTGCGGCCCTTCATGGGGATTTCGGTGGGCTCCGAACGCTTGCCTTCGGTCACTTGATGCCAGGCAGATTCCATCGCCGCATCGGCGCGCCCATCGAGCGGCGTCAGATAGACCGGCAGGCTGGCCAGCTTCTGCATGCGGTAGTCGGTCGGGCTGTCGAGCGTTACCACATCGACATATTTGTTGAGGAGCGCGATGAAGGGCAGGAACAGGCCGCGATTGAGGCCGTCCTTGTAGAGATTGTCCGGCGCGACGTTGGATGTGGCGATCAACACGCAGCCGAGCTCGAACAGCTCCGTGAACAGGCGGGCGAGGATCATCGCATCGGTGATGTCGGTCACCGAGAATTCGTCGAAGCAGAGCACTTCCGCCTCGGCAAACAGGGCGGCAGCGACCGGCGGCACCGGATCGGCCTGCTTGGTCTCGCCGCGCTTCAGTTTCTGGCGATGTTCGTGGATGCGGTTATGCACATCCGCCATGAATTCGTGAAAGTGAAGGCGCCGCTTCTTCTCGTTCGGCACCTTCTTGAAGAACATGTCCATCAGCATGGTCTTGCCGCGCCCGACACTGCCATGCACATAAAGCCCGCGGATCTCCCGCGGCTTGCCGCCGCCCTTGTGGAACAGCCAGCCGAGCGCGCTCTTCTTCTTGGCGGGCTTGGTTTCCTTGAGGCAAGTGAGAACGTGATCGAGCTTGGCAGCCACGCTGAGCTGCGCGGCGTCCGCCGTCAGCGTGCCGGAGGCGGTCAGCGCCTTCAGCTCTTCGCCGACGCTCCTCGTGTATTCTGGAATGGGTTCCAAACCGGACGCCCTCGGGACTTTGCGCCGCTTAGCGGCTGAGGCTGACCGGCTGGCCGGAATTCATCGTGCCATCGTAACGGTTTTCGGCGCTCTTGTAGACGCGACCGATCACGTCGCCGGCGCGGTTCTTGAACTGCACCATCTTGCCCGACACTTCCCACGAACCCATCGCTGTCAGCTCGCCGGCGCAGCCGCGGGTACCACCACGCGAACCGCCGCCGAGATTGGTCAGTGTCAGGAACATGTCGCAGGAAGCGCCGCCGTTCGAGACGCGCCAGTTGCCGACCATGGTTTCCTTCTTGACGTCCTGGGCATTGGCCGGCGGCGGAGCGTTCGGGTTCAGGGCCGCCATGTTCTGGTTGCCCTGCGGTGCCGTCGGGAACTGCGAAGGGTCCGCCGGACCCGGAGGCGGAAGCTGGCCACCCTGCACCTGCGGCACCGGCTGCGCCTGAAGCGGCGCGGGCTGCGGCGGCAGATCGCTGTAGGAGGTACGTTGGCAACCGGCAAGCGCCATTGCAAGGACAACGCCAGTCGCAACATATCTGAACTGCATCACTTCACTCCTGCTCTCAGTCCGCGCCTACAATGCCATCCAATTGAGACGGAATTATCGTAAGGCGATTTGGTTAATCAAGTCGTACTGGAACAATTTGGCAGTCCTTTGAAGATCAAATCGAATTGTTCGGATAGTCGATCTCTGTTTGGAAGAACGCATCGGCCCGCGTCTGTGCCTGCGCATCCGCCGTCGCGTCCCGTGCGAAGCCTGCTCCCAGCTGTTCATAACGATGACGTGCAGCGACAAGCAATTCACGGATCGGTCCAGGCACCGGCCCCTCGCCCATTTCCCGCGTCGCCTTCTTCACCTCGATCAGATCAAGGATGGTCTGGCGCTGCTCAGCCGGAACCGGCGCACTTTCCAGACATTCCAGCATATTCATCGGCGGCAGCTTTGAAAAATTCCGCTCGTTCATCCACGCCAGAGCAACTGCCGGCCTGATCGCGTAAAGCAATTTCTTGAGCTTCACCGAACCGTCTTCGCCCGCCGGAAAGTGCTGGTTAAGCAGGCCGACATAGTGCAAAGCCACCTTGCGCGGCATCATGATCTCGTCCAGCAAGGCACCGAGGCGGGTTCGAAAACCGGCTTCTTCTTCGTAGACGATCGGCGAAGTTACCCACTCCACCAGAACCGCGTTGCCCTTCAGCGCCAGAAGCAGCGCCTTGCGCAGGTCCCATCCGCCCACGTCGATGTCGCCGACGATCGGAAACTCGATCACGTCGCGCGGCGGAAACAGGCTAAGATAATCGGAACGCGGCCGGACATAAATGAAGCGGCAGTCGTAATCGCTGTCCGGTGACGGAAATCCCCAGGCGCGGCTGCCGCTTTCGATCGCAAAGCCGATCCGCACCCCGAACGCCCTCGCTTCATCGAGCTTGGCTCGAATCTCGGCGACAGCGCTGGGATCGAAATCGTGCATCAGTATCCGGAAGGATCGAGCGTCAGAGACGACGCTCGACCATCATCTTCTTGATTTCGGCAATCGCCTTGGCCGGGTTCAGACCCTTCGGGCAGGCCTGGGCGCAGTTCATGATCGTGTGGCATCGATAGAGCCGGAACGGGTCTTCGAGATTGTCGAGACGCTCGCCCTTGGCTTCGTCGCGGCTGTCGATCAGCCAGCGATAGGCCTGCAGCAGGGTGGCCGGGCCGAGATAACGGTCGCCGTTCCACCAGTAGCTCGGACAGGAAGTCGAGCAGCAGGCGCAGAGAATGCACTCATAAAGACCGTCGAGCTTCTGGCGGTCTTCGTGGCTCTGCTTCCATTCCTTGGCCGGCGGCGGCGAAACCGTCTTCAGCCAGGGTTCGATCGAGCGGTGCTGGGCATAGAAGTTGGTGAGGTCCGGCACCAGGTCCTTGACGACCGGCATATGCGGCAGCGGATAGATCTTCACCGTGCCGGTGATATCGTCCATGCCCTTGGTGCAGGCCAGCGTATTGGTGCCGTCGATATTCATGGCACAGGAGCCGCAAATGCCTTCGCGGCAGGAGCGGCGCAACGTCAGCGTCGGGTCGATATTGTTCTTGATGTAGAGAAGTCCATCGAGAACCATCGGGCCGCAATTGTCGAGATCGATGTAATAGGTATCGATGCTCGGGTTCTTGCCGTCATCCGGGTTCCAGCGATAGACGCGGTATTCCCGAACGTTCTTGGCGCCTTCCGGCTTCGGCCAGACCTTGCCTTCGGACATCTTGGAATTCTTGGGGAGGGCGAGTTCAACCATGGTCCAATTCCCTCAAATCAATAGACGCGAGCCTTGGGCTCGATCTTGTACGGATCGATGCCTTCGGCGATCAGGTCGGTGTGAACCGGGCGATAGTCGAGCTTGACGTCGCCCGCTTCCGAGACCCATGCGAGCGTGTGCTTGCGCCAGTTCTCGTCGTCGCGGCCGGCAAACGGACCCGAGGTATAATCCTCGCGAGCGTGCGAACCACGGCTTTCCTTGCGGGCTTCGGCGCCATAGACGGTGGTGATGGCGTTCGCCATCAGATTCTGCAGTTCCAGCGTCTCGACAAGGTCCGAGTTCCAGATCATCGAACGGTCGGTGACCTTCAGATCCTTCATCTCGCCCCAGATTGCCGACAGGCGCTTGCAGCCCGATTCGAGCGATTCCTGGGTGCGGAACACCGCCGCGTCGTCCTGCATGGCGCGCTGCATCTTGTCGCGCAGCACAGCCGTCGGCGTGCCGCCCGTGGCGTGGCGCAGGCCGTCGAAACGGTCCATGATCTTGTCGCAGGCAGCAAGGTTCAGCGCCGGTACCGGACCGGAGCGATCGATGACCTGGCCGGCGCGGATGGCGGCGGCGCGGCCGAAGACCACGAGGTCGATCAGCGAGTTGGAACCGAGACGGTTGGCGCCGTGAACGGAGGCGCAGCCCGCCTCGCCGACGGCCATCAGGCCGGGGATGATGCGTTCCGGATTATTGCTGTCGGCATTCAGCACTTCGCCCCAGTAATTGGTCGGAATGCCACCCATGTTGTAATGGACGGTCGGCAGCACCGGGATCGGCTCGCGGGTCACGTCGACGCCTGCAAAGATCTTGGCGCTCTCGGAAATACCCGGCAGGCGCTCGTGCAGAACGGCCGGATCGAGATGGTCGAGATGCAGGAAGATGTGGTCCTTGTTCTTGCCGACGCCGCGGCCTTCGCGGATTTCTAGCGTCATGCAGCGCGAAACGACGTCGCGCGAGGCAAGGTCCTTGGCGGAAGGCGCATAACGCTCCATGAAGCGTTCGCCTTCGGAATTGACGAGGTAACCGCCTTCGCCGCGCGCGCCTTCGGTGATCAGACAGCCCGAACCGTAGATGCCGGTCGGGTGGAACTGCACGAATTCCATGTCCTGCATCGGCAGGCCGGCACGGATCGCCATGCCGCCGCCGTCGCCGGTGCAGGTATGGGCGGACGTTGCCGAGAAATAGGCGCGGCCGTAACCGCCGGTCGCCAGAACCACCATCTTGGCGGCGAAACGATGGATCGTGCCGTCGTCGAGGTTCCAGGCGACCACGCCGGTGCAGCGGCTGCCGTCATCCGACATGATCAGGTCGAGCGCGAAATATTCGATGAAGAATTCCGCGTTGTTCTTCAGCGACTGGCCATAAAGCGTGTGCAGGATGGCGTGGCCGGTACGGTCTGCTGCGGCGCAGGTGCGCTGCACCGGCGGGCCGGCGCCGAAATTCTGCATGTGGCCGCCGAAGGGGCGCTGGTAGATCTTGCCTTCCTCGTTACGCGAGAACGGCACGCCGTAATGTTCAAGCTCATAGACGGCCTTTGGCGCTTCCATGACCATGTACTGCATGGCATCGACGTCGCCGAGCCAGTCGGAACCCTTAACGGTGTCGTAAAGGTGCCACTGCCAGCTATCCGGCGTCATGTTCTGCAGCGAGGCGGCGATGCCACCCTGTGCAGCAACAGTGTGCGAGCGGGTCGGGAAGACCTTGGTGATGCAGGCGGTCTTGAAACCCTGTTCGGCCATGCCGAGCGTGGCGCGAAGACCCGCACCGCCGGCACCGACGACGATCACGTCGTAGGAATGGTCGACATATTTATAGGCTTTGCCGTTCTGGGCGATAGGTGTGACGGATGCCATGATGGATTATCCTACGAACGCAATCTTCAGAACGGCGAACAGACAGAGCCCACCGATCAGCATTGCAAAGAATGTATTGAGCATCAGCGAAAGGAACTTGAGGCCTTCGCTGTGGACGTAGTCCAGGATGATTTCCTGCATGCCGATGCGCATGTGAACGAGACCGGCGATCACCATCATGCCGAACAGCACGGCGACGATCGGGTTCGACAGCGCGCCGATGACTTCCGCATAGGGAGCGCCGGCATAACGGATCAGGAAAATGATGAAGAAGATCGCCAGCGGTACCATGGCGACGGCCGACATCCGCTGAACCCAGAAATGCTCGGTGCCTACCTTGGCCGAACCGAGACCGCGAACTTTGCCGAGAGGCGTACGCATATCCATCTTGTCGCTCCTCAGACCAGTGCGCCGACCACCCAGATCAGCACGGTCAGACAGACCGATGCGACCGGCATGGCGAGTGCCATCTTGGTGGTGAAGTGTTTGTCGAACCCGTGGCCCATGTCCCACATGAAGTGGCGCAGGCCGCCAAGCATGTGGTGGACGAGTGCCCAGGTATAACCGAACAGAACCAGAAGTCCGATCCAGGTGCCGAACAGCCAGCTGATCCAGCTGAAATAGGTCTCGCCGGACGCGGCGGCCACCAGCCACCAAGCCAGCAGGATCGTGCCCACGGCCAGCGCGCCACCGGTGATGCGGTGAACGATCGACATGACCATGGTGGGGATCGGCTTGTAGATTTGGAGATGCGGCGACAGGGGCCGGTTATTTGTCACATTCGCCATCAGGACCTCGCGGCGTCGTATGCGGTATAAGGGCGGACGCCCCGCAACGCACATGCTGAGAAAATGTGCATTGCATCATTGGCGTGGTTTAATCTCACGAATGTCCGACGACAAGAACAATTCAGAGGGATTCCAAATTTAATCGATTGTGTCTTTCTGAGGGCACCTGAGCGTCGGACTCCGGCGCGACGTTAACCATGATTTACGAAGAATTCGTTGCCGGTGAGACGTTTGGCCGAGTTTCGTGTTAACCTTTCGTTAACCATTGAAGCCGGAGTTCGCCATGATCGCGAATCGCATGAAGCCTGTTTTCGTCGCCGCGGCCGTGTTTGCCGCGCTTTCCACCGTCGCAATCGCGGGTGATCGTCCCGAAAACCGTTGGGGTGATCGCGGCCACGGTTACCACCGGGTGGAAAACAGCCGCTGGGACCGCCAGGGCGACGGCCGCCGCAACCGCCCGGCGGAAATCGACCGCATGGGCGCAATCTATGCCAACTCCGTTTCCCATATCCGCCGGATGGGCGATTTCTACGGCGGTGCGATCGAGGCCTACGGCCTGCGCGGCCTCGGCCGATATTTCTCGCGCGACTACTGGCCGGCAGGTGGCGCCAGACAGGTCATGCTCGCGCCCAAGGCGAAGATCATCGACGTCGACAAGGAAATGGGCGGCAATGCCTTCGCTTCGCAGGCCTGCGCTTTCGAAGCCGGCGTCTGCATCATTCGCGGCGGCAACTGAACCCAAAACAGGCTCGGCGGCGCTGTTGCAGCGCCGCAGATCGCCTCATGACGCGCGGGCGTCGTATTGAAGGCGGTTATCCGCGATCTCTCCCTGATGGGCCGCCGCCCAAAGGGCAAGCTGATGCGAGGTCTCCGCCAGCGAGTGGCCAAGCCGCGTCAGCGTATATTCGACCTGCGGGGGAGTGCTGGGATGTACGACCCGTTCCACCATGCCGTCCCGCTCCAGCGTCTTCAGCGTCCTTGTCAGCATCTGCTGTGAAATACCGCTGACATTACGCTTGAGCCCGTTGAACCGTTGCGGACCCGGCATCAACGACACCACGACCTGGATCGTCCATTTGTCACCGACGCGGCTGAGGATTTCGCTGACGGCCCGACAATCGGCATGTGGCGGCTTGGTGATGGGCTGTTTGGCAGTCACATCCATCTGACCTGCTCCTAAAATATGCTTTTGACGAGGTTTTTTAGGTCACATAAATGGCTGTGGTCAACATTGTAGACTTAGCTGGCAAACAGCGTGTCTACCGCAAGGAGACCACCATGAACCTTTTCTATTATCCCGCCGCCTGCAGCCTGGCTGATCACATCGCCCTTATCGAGGCCGGCCTTCCCTATAAGCTTCTGGTCATCAATCGCGAGAAAAAGACCGAGGACGGCCGCGATTTCAATGCGATCAACCCCAAGAGCTATATCCCGACCCTGGAACTGGACGATGGGACGGTTCTCACCGAAAACCAGATCATCCTCGCCTATATCGCCGAACGCAGCGGTAAGCTTCTGCCTGGTGGCATGGCCCGTTGGCGGGTGCTCGAGGCACTCGCCTTCATGTCGTCGGAGATCCACGGACACTATGTTCCCTTCTTCAGGGATTTCCCGGAGCCGGAAAAAGTCCGCGCCCGCGAAAAGCTTGCAAAGTCTTTCGCCATCCTGTCCGATCAGATGGGCGACAAGGCGTTTCTGGTGAGCGAAGAGATGACGATCGCCGATTGCTACCTGTTCTGGGTCCTGATGGTCGCACCGAAAAGCGGTGTCGAGCTGCCGGAGAATCTGCAGGCTTGCTTTGAGCGGTTGAAGGTGCGGCCGTCTGTTATGCAGGCGCTGTCGGAAGAGGGATTGGGTTGAGCATTTAGTAGGGCTCTGGGATTAGCCGCGTGCCCCGCCATACCCCCTCTGCCCTGCCGGGCACCTCCCCCACAGGTGGGGAGATTGGCTGGGCGCGCCGGTTTCCCCAAACAATGGCCGTTACCAATTATACTGCCATTCGATACCTGCGTACCACCGAGGCCGTGCCTTTGATCGCTGCGCTGTAAGCGACAGCTAAAGACGAAAGGTCGCCCCGCGAGTCAATCTCCCTCCTTGTGGGGGAGATGCCCGGCAGGGCAGAGGGGGGTATGGCGGGACACAGCCGTCAATGTCGTCATCTGCCCGGGGACAAATCACGGCACCTCTCCAACATCTTCAAAGACTTAAGTTGCTGCTTATCCACGCCCCTCGTGTTCACCCCTACAATCCCCCTGCTTCCGTCGCCGGAGTGTTTCGCGAGACGTTCGCGGGCAGGCGGAGGCCGGCGCTTTCATCGGAACCGTAACGTGCGGCAATGGTGGAAGAGGTGAAAGCCATGGAGCGTCTGCCCGAAGGGCGAACACTCCTATCAAGCGTCCCCCTGGCCGCTAGGTCGGGTTCGGTTTGAGCCGTGCAAGCGCAGGAGAGATCCTGCGTGCAGAGAAGGCGAGGCAATCACCTGTAGGGGCCGGAAGCCCCGAGAGAACGCCGAAGGCCACGCGAATGCGGAGCCACCATTACTAAAACTATTTGAGGTTCCGCATTCGTGTGGGCTCTCCGATCTTTGACATCACCACGGCGGGAGACCGCGCGGGGCTCCCGAGCGTTGACCGGAGGCCAGCGATCAATAAAGTCGGCTCCAGCAGTGGGGCATTGATGATAGGACCTTTTCAGCTCCTCTTGAATGTCACACCGCAGGTCGAACACATTCCAGCAAACGTCACCAAGATTTCCGAGTTAAGAGCATCGAGAAATTCAAACGCAATCTCGGCCTCTATTGAATATCTTTCTGCGGAGATTTTCGCCGGGTCCAGAATGATTCGGACTCTGGAATTTTCGACAAAAATCTTTTCTACCACTCCGTAGGCACCCACACCGTCATATTCCGCATAAAGGCCAACAAGCCCAAGCCTGATATCCTGATCGTCAGGCTCTTCCTTTGCGGCCTGAAGGATCATCTCTCGTCTAACGCCCTCATACAGGCCTGCCAATCCAATCGAAATCGCAAAACCATCATCTGCGACGCCGATTTCAGATTTGATATGGGTTCTCATGCAGATACCTGAAGGATTCAGCAAAACCGCCAGACCGTCGTCCGCTTCACCTCGCTGTCCTCCAGCGCCCGCGTCACCGGCACCTCATGGACGGCAAGCCTCTCCAGCCGGTCCTTCGGGCAGTAACTGCGCCCGGGATCGCCGACCAGTACCGACTTCCCCTCGCCCGCCAATCGCGAAAACCACGGTATCAGCACATCTGCGAAATCCCGGTCGTAAAACACATCGCCGGCCAGGATGACATCCGCATCCACCACCCGGCCGACCTGGTCCTCGCCGGTGAACCGGATCTCGACCCCGTTCTCCGCCGCATTCAGTGCCACGGCCGTCTGCGTCCATGGATCGATATCCGCCGCCAGCACATCGGCCGCATCGGCGAGCTTCGCCGCGATCGCCACCAGCCCAGAACCGCTCGCGAAATCGAGCACCCGTTTGCCGGCTACCGTTTCCGGATGATCGAGGATGTAGCGCGCCAATCCCTGGCCGCCGGCCCAGGCGAACGCCCAGAACGGCGGCGGCAGGCCGATCTCTTCCAGATCCTCTTCGGTCTTCAGCCAGAGATCATGCGCCTCCGTCGCCAGATGCAGCACGATTTCCGGCACATGCGGCGGGCGCATGAGATCGGTGTTTTCGAGGATGAAAGCCTGCGGATCGGTCTTCAAGGCAGCGTTAAGCCGGCGATTTCGGCGGATTGTCGAGCCCGCCGAGACGGCAGATCTCGAAATATTCCTCGTCCGTCACCGGCTGCACGGAAAGCCGCATCGAGGTGACGAGCGACATCTTTTCGAACTTTGGGTTCGCCTTGATATCCTTCAGCGTCACCGGCTTCGGCACGTCGGTCACCGCGCGAATATCGACGCAATCCCATTTCGGATCGCCCTTGGCAGTGGAATCCGGATGCGACAATGCGCAGACCTCGACGATGCCGACGATCTCAAGCCCCTCATTCGAGTGGTAGAAGAAGCCTTTGTCGCCGATCTTCATGGCCCGCATGTTGTTGCGCGCCAGATAGTTGCGCACGCCGGTCCATTCGGTACCCTTCTCGCTGGCGGCCTTCTGCTGTTCCCAGGACCAGGCCGACGGTTCGGATTTGTAAAGCCAGTAGGCCATGCCTCACCTCATTCCGGCTTGTTGAAGACCCAGTTCCAGGCCTTCACCTCGACCTTTTCGAACAGGCCGGCGAGGTAATACGGATCGGCTTCGGCAATCGACCGGGCAGCGGCCATGTCGGCGGCTTCGACGACCACGAGGCTGCCATTCGGCTTGCCTTCGTCATCGAGGAACGGGCCGGCAAACTTCAGCGTGCCTTCGGCGTTCAGCTTGTTGAGGTGCTCGACATGCGTCGGGCGGGTGTCCATGCGGACATTCAGGTGTCCAGGCTTGTCGGTGCAGAGGAAGGCAAACAACATCGGTTTTCTCCTGTGAGCGCATCGGACAGGATGCGCGATGAACTAAAAGGTATTTATTCCGTGGTGATCGGCCGGGTCATCAACTGCTCCATGGCCGTCATGATATCGAGTTGCCCGTCGATGATCGCAGCCACCGCGCGAGTGATCGGCAGATCGACGCCGAGCTTCTCGCCAAGCCGCGCCGCGACGGAAGCCGCAAACGCGCCTTCGACCAGCGCGCCGCCGACGGCTTCGGCCCCATCACCCTTGCCGAGCCCGATGCCGAAACGCAGGTTGCGCGACTGGTGGCTGGTGCCGGTCAGGACGAGATCGCCGAGGCCGGAAAGCCCCCGCACCGTATCCGCCCTGCCGCCCATCGCCTCGACCAGCCGCGACATTTCCGCCAGTCCCCGCGAAATCAGCGCCGCCCGGGCGGATTCACCAAGCCCCGCCCCTTCGACGATACCGCAGGCGATCGCCAAAACGTTCTTCAGCGCTCCACCGAGCTGCACGCCGATCCGGTCTGCCGAAGCATAAAGCCGGAAGGTACGTCCCGACAGCGCATTGGCCAGCCGTTCGGCCAGAACCTCGTCGCCGGCCGCGATCGCCATCGCCGTCGGCAGGCCGCGGGCGATATCGGCGGCAAAACCCGGACCGGAGAGAACCGCCACCGTATGATGCGGCAGTTCCGCCTCTAGAACCTCGGTCAGCAATCGCCCGGAAGACCTGTCTATGCCCTTGGCGCAGGTGACGACCACGGCATCCTTAGCCAGATAAGGACCGTAATGCCGCGCCGCATCGTCCTGCGCCTGCGACGGCATGGCAAAGAGCACGAGACTTGCCGCCTCGATCGCATCCGGTTCGGCGGAAAATTCCAGTGCATCCGGCAACGGCACGCCGGGCAATGCGGCATCGTGAATGCGGTCGTCGCGCAGATCGTTCATCAGCGATGGATCGCGGCCGATGAGCGTCACCGGATGCCGGCTCTCGAGCGCCATGACCGCAGCGAGCGCCGTGCCGAAAGCACCGGCGCCGATCACCACGATGCGCTCGGCTGCACTCATGCCTTGGCACCCCGCTTGCCGGAACCGAGCAGGGTTTGCGCATTGCTGTCGAGCGGCCAGCGCGACCGCGGAGCGACATCGAGAGGATCGACCGGCATATGCTCCGCCATCCGCTCGAGCCCCGCCCAAGCAATCATCGCAGCATTGTCGGTGCAGAGCCGCAACGGCGGCGCGATGAAACGGAAGCCGTTTTCGATGCAGAGCGCCTGCAGCGTGCGGCGGATTTCCTGGTTGGCGGCAACCCCACCGGCCACGACCAGCGCCGGATCGATATCCAGATGGCCGAATTCCTGTTTGAAGCGGGCGAGCCCCCGGCCGATCCGGTCCCGCAGCGTCCGCGAAATCGCCTTCTGGAACGAGGCGCAGATATCGGCGATATCCTGTTCGGACAATGGTGCGATCTCGGTCGCCGCCTGCCGCACGGCCGTCTTCAGGCCGGAAAAGGAAAAGTCGAGGCGCGCCTCGCCGACCAGCGGACGGGGCAGCGAAAAGCGGTCCGGATTGCCCTTCTGCGCCGCCTTCTCGACCGCCGGACCGCCGGGATAAGGCAGGCCGAGCAGCTTGGCGGTCTTGTCGAAGGCCTCGCCCAACGCATCGTCGATCGTCGTGCCCCAGCGCTCGTATTCGCCGACGCCGCGCACCAGCACCAACTGGGTATGGCCGCCGGAAACCAGCAGCATCAGATAGGGAAACGAAAGCCCGTCCGTCAGCCGCGCCGTCAGCGCATGGCCTTCGAGATGGTTGATGGCGAAGAGCGGCTTGCCGGCGGCGCGTGCGATCGCCTTGGCCGTCATCAGTCCGACGATCAGCCCGCCGATCAGGCCTGGGCCGGAGGTGGAGGCCACCGCATCGATTTCGTCGAGCGACACATTGGCGCGGGACAGCGCTTCCTCGACCAGCCCATCGAGAGCTTCCACATGGGCACGGGCGGCAATTTCCGGCACGACGCCGCCATATTCGCTGTGCTCGTCGAGCTGCGAAAGCACCACATCGGAAAGGATTTCGCCGCGTCCGTCCTCATGGCGCGCGACAACCGCCGCGGCGGTCTCGTCGCAGCTTGTCTCGATGCCGAGGATGCGAAGAAAAGCCGCCATCCCTTGATCTGGATCCTATCGTTGATTGCGGGCCGGTATAAACCGGTCTACGAAAGCCTCCGGTAACAACGGAACGATTGAGATGCAAACAAAACCTTTCCGGATCGGCACGCGTGGCAGCCCTCTGGCGCTTGCCCAGGCCCATGAAGCACGCGACCGGCTGATGGCGGCGCATGGCCTGCCGCAGGAAATGTTCGAGGTCGTGGCACTGACCACCACCGGCGACCGCATCAACGACCGTTCGCTGGCGGAAATTGGTGGCAAGGGCCTGTTCACCCAGGAACTGGAAGAGGGCCTCGCCTCCGGCGATCTCGATTTCGCCGTGCACTCCTCCAAAGACATGCCGACAAAGCTGCCGGACGGCCTCTACATCTCGGCCTATCTGCCCCGCGAAGATTTTCGCGATGCCTTTGTCGGCCGCACCGCGCCGACCTTGACCGCATTGCCGGATGGCGCAACCGTCGGCTCGTCCTCGTTGCGACGCCAGGCTCTCGTTCGCCGGCTCCGGCCGGATATCAATGTCATCACCTTCCGCGGTCTGGTGGATACCCGTCTGCGCAAATTGAACGAAGGACAGGTGGACGGGACGCTTCTCGCCTATGCCGGCCTGAAACGGCTCGGCAAGGAAAGCGTCGTCACCGAACTGCTCGATCCGGACGATTTTCCGCCGGCACCGGCGCAGGGTGCGATCTGTATCGAAAGCCGCATCGGCGACGACCGCATGAATGCCCTGCTCGACGCGATCAACGACCGGCCGACCTATGACGCCGTCTCCTGCGAACGGGCGTTTCTGGCGGCCCTCGACGGCTCCTGTCGCACGCCGATCGGAGGTTACGCGATCTGCGACGGCGACCATCTGAAATTTTCCGGCATGGTGCTCACCCCCGATGGCACCAAGGACCATTCGATCGCAATCGAAGGCAAGCGGGCCGATATGGAAGCTCTCGGCCGTCAGGCCGGCGAAGCGATCCGTGCTGCTGCCGGAACCGATTTCTTCGAAGGCTGGTCCTGATCCGATGCGGGTCGTCGTCACCCGCCCGGAAATCGCCGGCCGGCGCACCGCCGAAAAGCTGCGGTCGCTTGGCCATGAACCGGTCCTGCTGCCGCTCACCCGTGCCGTCCACCATCCGTCGGCCGCCGAAAGCGCGCTAGGCCGGCCGCATGCGGCGCTTGCCGTCACCAGCGCCGAGGCGATTCGGGTTCTCGCCTCGCTGGGCGGCCGATTGTCGCCTTACCTCGACGACCCTCTCTACGCCGTCGGCGATGCGACCGCAAAAACGGCCACAGAAATCGGCTTTCGCGACGTGCGTGCCGGGCCCGGAACCGGCGCCGATCTTGCAAAGCTCATCGTCGCCGGCGAGCCTGCGGAAACGACACCCCTACTCTATCTTACCGGCAAACCGCGTTCAGGTGGCCTGGAGGAAGGTTTGCGCCTCAGAAACCTGCCTTTCGATCCGGTGGAAATCTACGAGATGGTGCCGATTGCCCATGACGAAGCTGCAGTCCGGCATGCGCTCGTCGAACCGCTGGCCGATGCAGTGCTGCTTTATTCGCGCGAAAACGCCCGGCTGTTCTTCCATCTCGCCAAACCTCATCTGCCGGCCCTGCGATCTCTGCGGGCGCTTTGCCTCAGCGCCAAGGTCGCTGAAATGGTGCCGCAGGAATTTCATAGAAATATCAAGATCGCAGGTCACCCTGGTGAAGAGGGGCTGTTAGCTCTTCTTTAGGCGAGAGGCGCGGCAAATTCCCGCCCGCCCCTTTCCTTCCACCCTCCTGCCGACTAGTTTCCACAGAGCAATGCAAAAAGAGGTCGAGATGGTATCGGAAAAACCACCCCGCCGGTCAAAGGTAGAAAAAGAACCGGTCACGATCGACCTCACCGCGGAGGAAACGAGCCCGGTTGCCGAACCTGTCCGCAGCAACGACATCGACGAGCCCGTGACGCAGGCTGAGAAAGCCGCCGAGGACGCGGTCGTTGCCGAAGAGGGCAAGACCGAAATTTCGGCCGACACTGCTGCGGCAGCGCCTGTGATCGATGATCAACTCCCCGCCGAACCGACGGTCGAAGACGCCAAGGCAGATGCCGCCATTCCGCCCACCGGCGAAACGGTCTCGGAGCCAGCTGCATCATTCGCCACTGATGCGGCTACGGAAGAAACGCGGGCCGACGAGCCCCGATCCGGCTTCATCACGGACGAACCGCCGAAATCCGCGACCGTCGCACCTGAGCCGGAACCGTCACCCTCCGTGAAGCCGCGCACCAGCCCTGCCACGACGACGCTGGTGGCCGCCGGCATTTTCGGCGGCATCGTCGCGCTACTCCTGGCCGGCAGCATGCAATATGCCGGCTACCTGCCGGGCGCGACACCGGCGCCGGCCGCCAATACGTCAGGGCTTTCGTCCGAACTTACGGAGCTTCGCCAGGAAATCGCGACCCTGAAGAACCGGCCTGCAGCGGCTGCCGACGGCGCCCTTGCAAACCGGGTCGCGGCGCTGGAAGCGGTTCCCAAGGCTCAGGGCGGCGCCAGCGAGCAGGCGGTTGCGGCACTCAAGACCGAACTTGACCGGCTGCGCGCCACCGTTCAGTCCTCGGCCAACGCCGATGCCAGCCTGACGCAGCGCATGAACCAGGCCGAGGCCAAATTGAACGACCGCGGCCCTGAACAGCAGGTGGCCCGCGCCGTTGCAGCCGCTGCCCTGAAGGCGGCGATCGATCGCGGCGGTTCGTTCGAAACCGAGCTGCAGACCTTCACCACCGTTGCGGGCGACGATCCGGCCGTTGCCGACCTGCAGAAATTTGCGGCCAACGGCGTGCCGTCACGCAGCGAGTTGCAGCGCGATTTTCCGCGTGTTGCCGATGCCATGCTGGAGGCGACCGTGCAGCCCGACCCGAACCAGGGCATTGGTGGGCGGCTGCTCGCCTCCGCCATGTCGGTCGTCAAGGTGCGGCGTGTCGGCGACGTGCAGGGCGACACACCGGAAGCGATCGTTGCCCGGCTGGAAGAAGGCCTGCGGAACGGCAATCTTCAGGCTTCGACGCGTGAATGGGACAGTCTGCCGGAACCGGCCAAGGCTGTCTCGCGCGAATTCAAGCAAAAGCTCGATGCCCGTATCCAGGTGGAAAATCTCGTGGGCGGCACGCTGACGCGCGCCGTCGCCGGCACCAAAGGCTGAGGACGGAAAATCCGGATGATCAGACTCTTCATTTTCCTTCTCGTCGTTCTCGGCCTCGGCTGGGGTTTTTCCTGGCTCGCCGACCGCCCCGGCCTGATCTCCATCACCTGGCAGGACCAGTTGATCGAAACCAGCCTCATGGTCGCGGCCACCGCCGTCGTCGCGCTGATCGCTGCAGCCATGATCCTCTGGTGGATCGTCGGCGTGATCTGGACCTCGCCCTATTCCGTCCGCCGCTATTTTCGCGCCCGCAAGCGTGATCGCGGGTATCAGGCGCTGTCGACCGGCCTGATCGCCGCCGGTGCCGGCAATGCGCTTCTCGCCCGCAAGATGAGCCTGCGCACCCGCGGCCTGCTGAGCGCCGATCAGGAGCCGCTGATCCATCTGCTGGATGCCCAGGCTTTGCTGATCGAAGGCAAAAATGACGAAGCGCGCAAGAAATTCGAGGAAATGGCCGAGGACCCGGAGACGCGTGAACTCGGTCTGCGCGGCCTCTACATGGAAGCCCGTCGCCTCGGCGCCAACGAAGCGGCCCGTCAATATGCCGAAAAGGCCGTCGAACACGCGCCCTTCCTGCCCTGGGCAGCACAGGCGACGCTTGAGTCCCGTAGCCAGTCCGGCCGCTGGGAAGACGCGATCCGCCTGCTCGACCAGCAGCGCGCCGGCAATATCATCGCCAAGCCCGAAGCCGACCGGATGAAGGCCGTGCTGTTGACCGCCAAGGCCAACGACCGGCTGGAGGGCGATCCCAAGGGCGCCCGCGACGATGCGATGGCCGCCCTCAAGCTCGCCAAGGACCTGGTCCCTGCCGCCGTCATTGCCGCCAAGGCCTGGCTGCGCGAGGAAAATGTCCGCAAGGCCGCCTCGGTTCTGGACGGCGTCTGGAAGATAAATCCGCATCCGGAAATCGCCCGCGCCTATGTCGTCGCCCGCAGCGGCGACAGCACGCTGGATCGGCTGAAGCGGGCCGAAAAGCTCGAAGCGATGCGGCCGAACAATGTCGAGTCGCTAATCGCCGTGGCGGCGGCAGCGCTTGACGCCCTGGATTTCAAGAAGGCCCGCGCCAAGGCGGAAGCCGCCGCTCGCATGGAAGCCCGCGAATCCGTCTATCTGCTGCTTACCGATATCGAAGAGGCAGAAACCGGCGACCAGGGCCGTGTTCGCCACTGGATGGCGCAGGCATTGCGTGCCCCGCGTGATCCGTCCTGGGTCGCCGACGGTTTCGTTTCCGAACGCTGGCTGCCGCTTTCGCCGGTCACCGGCCGCCTCGACGCCTTCGAATGGAAAGTGCCGTTCGGCCAGCTGGAAGGTCCGGTCGAAGAAGGTTCGGTCGTAGCCGACCAGGCGATTGCCAGCCTGCCGCCGGTCGCCATTCAAAAGCCGATCCACAAACCTGCGCCGCCGGCCGAGCCCAAACCCGTGGTCGAACCTGCCATCGTGCTCAAGGCGGAAGCGCCTGCCAAGTCGATCGTCGTGCCGCCCAAACCGGCAATCGAGGAGCAGAAGCCGGTCAGGAAGCCGGAAGCTGTTGCAGCAAAAGCACCGGCCCCGGCGAATGTGCAGCCCAAGACCGGAAAACAGCCTGAAAACGAAGAGGAACCGGTTCCCTTTTTCGGCCGTCCACCGGATGATCCGGGCGTGAAAGATCAAAACGCCGCAGGGTCTCCGACGAGGCTCAGGCTGTTCTAGAAAGGCGAGGGCCTGGGGAATAGATGCTCGACCGAATTCAGGCCTTCCTCCATACGCTGACTGCACCGCATCATACCGAAGATTTCGCGCCCGACGATCCACGGGTTGCCTTCGTCGCCCTGTGTTTCCAGGTCATGGAAGCGGACGGCAATGTCTCGGAAAAGGAACAGCAGAGATTTCGCGAATTGCTGCGCGAGCGTTACGACCTGACCGAGGACCGGCTGAAAGCGCTGATCGAAGTCGGGCGCGAGGCGGGCAGCGAGGCGGTCGATTATTACCGCTTCACCACCGATCTCAGGCGGCACCTCCTCAACGAGGATGACCGCGTCGAGCTCCTCGGCATTCTCTGGGATATCGTTTATGCGGATGGCCAGCGCAGCGAGATCGAGGATCACGTGATCTGGCGCATCGCCGACCTGCTCGGCGTCTCGGCCCGCGACCGGGTTCTGCAACGCCAGCAGGCTGCAGCCCGTTCCACCGTGGCCGACGATCAGGCAGGCAGCGACTGACCGCTTCGACTACCGCTCCGGCGCTTCGAGGCTGTCGATCTGCCGCAGTTTCGGGAAACCCAGCGACCAAATGATTGCCACCGCCAGCGTACCGATGCCGCCGATGACGACCGCCGGCACCGCGCCGAAGGCATGCGCCATCGTGCCGGCGCGGAATTCGCCAAGCTCGTTCGAAGCACCGACAAACACCATGTTGACGGCATTGACCCGGCCGCGCACCTCGTCCGGGGTCCAGAGCGCGATCAGCGTTTCGCGCACATAGACCGAAATCATATCGGACGCGCCCATCAGCATCAGTGCCGCGATCGAAACCCAGGGCGTCATGGAGATGCCGAAAATTAGCGTGCCGACGCCAAACAGCGCGACGCCAATGAACATCGCCACGCCCGCATGGTGGCGGATCGGGTAGAAGGCGAGCCAGACGGCGACGACGATCGCGCCGACGCCGGGTGCCGCACGCAACATGCCGAGACCCCAGGGGCCGAGGTCGAGAATATCGCGGGCAAAGATCGGCATCAACGCCACGGCACCGCCGAGCAGAACCGCGAAGAGATCGAGCGAGATCGCTCCAAGCACGATTTTCTCGCCGAAGATGAAGCGGAAGCCGGCCAGGATCTGCTCCATATCCACCTTGTTTGCCGCATTTTTCTGTGGCGGCTTCGGGATCATGAAAACCAGGATCGCAGCGATGATCAGGAAAATCAGTGCGACCGAATAGGCCGCAATGGCGCTGACGCCGTAAAGTAGGCCGCCGAACACCGGCCCAAGGATCGCCGCCGTCTGCCAGGACGACGAGTTCCAGGCGACCGCGTTCGGCAAATCCTGTTCCGGCACGAGGTTCGGCCCGAGCGACTGCACCGCCGGGCCCATGAAGGCCCGTTCGATGCCGAACACGACCAGGATCGCAAAGACCAGCCAGGGCGTGAAGGAATGGGTGATGGTGATCACCAGAAGTGCCGCGGAGCAGAGCGCCCCGACCACCATGCAGACCGAGACGATCGCCCGCCGGTTATACCGGTCCGCCACCGAGCCGGTGACGAGGATCAGAAGCAGCGACGGCAGGAACTGGAAAAGCCCGATCAGGCCGAGATAGAGCGGATTGCGCGTCTCGTCATACATCTGCCAGCCGACCGACACGCTGACGATCTGGATGCAGAAGGCGGAAAAGAACCGCGAAAAGAAGAAAAGAGAATAGGAACGATGCCGGAAGGCGGCAAAACGATCGCCGGAGGCAGACAAGGACATGGGACAATGACTTTCAGCAAAGCCGGGACCGGCGATATGCCCCACCCCCGTTAAACATGATTCGGATGAGGCACGGGCGGGGCACTTGCTCGTTAGTTCGCCAATGTCTACATGTCTGTCAACAGCGAAATGGAGACGTTGATGTACGCACTGTTTCAGACCATCGATTTGGCCTTGAACCTTTATACTTGGGTGCTGATCGGCAGCGCCATCTTTTCGTGGCTCTACGCCTTCAACGTCATCAATTCGAGCAACCAGTTCGTCGATGCGATCGGCCGTTTCCTTTTCAACGTGACCGAACCGGCGCTGCGGCCGATCCGCCGCGTCATGCCGAACCTCGGTGGCATCGATATCTCGCCGATCATCCTGCTGCTGATCATCTTCTTCATCCGCTCGCTGATGTGGACGTCGATCTACCCGCTGGTCGCTTGAGGCCGCCCTATACAAGGCATTCCGATCATATGCGGCTCGCAATCCGGCTCACGCCGAATGCGGGCCGCAATGCTGTCGAAGGCTTGGAAACGGCAGCAGACGGCGAAACCTTCCTGAAGGCCCGCGTCACCGCCGTGCCCGAAAACGGCAAGGCCAACAAGACGCTGATCGCGCTGCTTGCCGATGTCCTGCACCTACCGAAATCATCGATGTCCTTCATTAGCGGCGAAACGGCGCGCAAAAAAATCCTCCGGATCGAGGGCGATCCGGAGGATATCGAAAAGGCATTGGCCAAGCTGACGGAGAGCTAGAAGCTTTCTGAAATCAGCCCTGGGCCTTGTAGCGCTCGATGGCTTCGACGATCAGCCGCTTGGCGACGTCAACATCCTGCCAGCCTTCGATCTTCACCCACTTGCCGGGCTCAAGATCCTTGTAGTGCTCGAAGAAATGCTCGATCTGCTTGAGCGTGATCTCCGGCATGTCGGTATAGTTCTTGATCTTGTCGTAGCGCTGGGTCAGCTTCGGAACCGGCACGGCGATGATCTTCTCGTCCTTGCCGCCGTCGTCTTCCATCACCATCACGCCGATCGGGCGAACATTGATGACGCAGCCCGGAACCAGCGGACGGGTGTTGCAGATGAGGACGTCGATCGGGTCGCCGTCTTCCGACAGCGTGTGCGGCACGAAGCCGTAATTGCCCGGATAGGTCATCGGCGTATAGAGGAAGCGGTCGACGACCAGCGCGCCGGCCTCTTTGTCCATCTCGTACTTGATCGGCTGACCGCCGACCGGGACTTCGACGATGACGTTCACGTCATCAGGCGGGTTCTTGCCAACGGCAATCGCATCGATACGCATTCTATTCCTCGACAGGTTCGACAAAGTCTGGGGCGTCGATAGCGGGAATCATGATGCAAGGCAACAAGCCTTTGAAGGGAAGGTTAAACCCCCGCAGGACTTTCCAGGTTGGAACCGGCGAAAATGCTTTTGCAGTACAAAACCGGGATCAGGGCCAGACGAAGCCGAGCTTCTTGAGCTGCGTGCCGCCGAAATCCTCCATGCCCTCGACCATGTCGGAGCCGCCATGCCGGCGGAAGAAACGCGCCGCATGTTCGCTCTCTTCCAGGCACCAGACGACGAGGCCTTCGCAGCCGAGAGACTTCAAAAGCCGGCGGCTTTCGCCGAACAGACGGCGGCCGAGGCCGATGCCCTGATATTCCGGGCGCAGATAGATTTCATAGATTTCGCCGTCATAAGGCAGCGCCCGGGCACGGTTGAGGCCGATCGTCGCGTAACCGGCGACCTGGCCCGCAACGTCGAGCACGAGAAGCGTTGCCGGCCCGCGCGTCGCCTTGCGCCACCACGTTTCGCCGCGGCGTTCGAGCATCTGGGTCAGCGGCTTGTGGGGGATGAGACCGGCATAGGCCTGGTTCCATGCCTCACGATGCGCCTCCGAGATGGCTCGGGCGTCCTGCGGTTCGGCCCGCCGTACATCGATCGACAACGTCTTCATAACGCTACTTATGGTCCTGCTGCAGCGCAACCGCCACGCCCATTTCCAAAGCGTTAACGATTGCCCACAGACTTCTCATGTGGACGACGCGATGACGTTAACGTGTTTTTAACCTCTGTCACAAGTAGCAGGATATCGACCGCACAGAAAAAACCCGGCATCGCTGCCGGGGTTTTGAAAAGATCGAAACGATGGACCGAAATCAGGCGATCTTCGCCTTGCTGAAGCGCTTGCGGTCATTGGCGTCGAGATAGGTCTTGCGCAGGCGGATGCTCTTCGGCGTCACTTCCATAAGCTCGTCGTCCTGGATCCAGGACAGCGCGCGGTCGAGCGTCATGCGGATCGGCGGGGTCAGGCGAACGGCTTCGTCCTTGCCGGCAGAGCGGATGTTAGTCAGCTGCTTGCCCTTGAGAACGTTAACCTCAAGGTCGTTATCGCGCGAGTGGATGCCGATGATCATGCCCATATAGACCTTTTCGCCCGGCTCGATGATCATCGGGCCGCGGTCTTCCAGGTTGAACATCGCATAGGCGACGGCTTCGCCGGCCTGGTTGGCCAGAAGAACACCGTTGGTACGGCCGCCGATTTCGCCCTTGTAAGGCTGATAGTCATGGAACAGGCGGTTCATGATCGCGGTGCCGCGGGTATCCGTCAGGAGTTCCGACTGGTAACCGATCAGGCCGCGGGTCGGCGCGTAGAAGCGCAGACGGACGCGATTGCCGCCGGAAGGACGAAGCTCGACCATCTCGGCCTTACGTTCGGACATCTTCTGGACCACGACGCCGGAATGTTCTTCATCGACGTCGATGACGACTTCCTCAATCGGCTCCATCGTGTCGCCGTTCTCGTTCTTGTGCATGACGACGCGCGGACGCGAAACGGCAAGCTCGAAGCCTTCGCGGCGCATGGTCTCGATCAGAACGGCGAGCTGCAATTCGCCGCGGCCGGACACGTAGAACGAATCCTTGCCTTCGGCTTCTTCGATCTTCAGCGCGACGTTGCCTTCGGCTTCCTTGAACAGACGATCGCGGATTACGCGGCTCGTGACCTTGTCGCCTTCGGTGCCGGCGAGCGGGCTGTCGTTGACGATGAACGACATGGTGACGGTCGGCGGGTCGATCGGCTGTGCGGTCATAGCCTCGTTGACGGCCGGATCACAGAACGTGTCGGCGACGGTGCCCTTCGACAGGCCGGCGATGGCGACGATGTCGCCCGCATGCGCTTCTTCGATCGGCTGACGCTCGATGCCGCGGAATGCGAGGATCTTGGAGATACGGCCGGTTTCAACGGTCTTGCCGTCCTGGGACAGAACCTTGACCGCCTGGTTCGGCTTGATCGAGCCAGAAGCGATGCGGCCGGTGATGATGCGGCCGAGGAAGGGGTTGGCTTCGAGCAGCGTGCCGATCATGCGGAACGGGCCTTCGCCGACATTCGGCTCTGGAACGTGCTTCAGCACCAGATCGAGAAGCGGTGCGAGACCTTCGTCCTTCGGGCCTTCCGGATTGACGTTCATCCAGCCATCGCGACCCGAACCGTAGAGGATCGGGAAATCGAGCTGCTCGTCGGTCGCGTCGAGATTGGCGAACAGGTCGAAGACTTCGTTGATGACTTCTTCGTGGCGGCCATCCGGACGGTCAATCTTGTTGATCGCGACGATCGGACGAAGGCCGACCTTCAGCGCCTTGCCGACCACGAACTTGGTCTGCGGCATCGGGCCTTCCGAGCTATCGACCAGAACGATCGCGCCGTCCACCATCGAGAGAATGCGCTCGACTTCGCCACCGAAGTCGGCGTGGCCGGGGGTATCGACGATGTTGACGCGAACACCCTTCCACTCGATCGAGGTCGCCTTGGCAAGAATGGTAATGCCACGTTCTTTTTCGAGATCGTTGCTGTCCATCATGCGTTCGGTCGTGCGCTGGTTGTCGCGGAACGAGCCGGACTGCTTCAGCAGTTCGTCGACGAGCGTGGTTTTCCCATGGTCAACGTGTGCGATAATCGCGATATTGCGCATCTTCATGTTTTTGAATCTCTGAGCTTGGGCACGGCAACGGGCGGCGGCGCCTAATTCGTTTTGCGGCCTCTTACCTTGTTTTTCGCAATTGCGAAAGGGGTGAGCGCAATCATGCTTTACTCCTATTCCGCGACCAGCCCGCTGCGCCTCAAAAGCATCAGCAGAATAAGCGGAAGAAGGGTGGTGATCAGAATGGCGATAAAGGCCATCGCCATGCCGAGTCCGATCGATCCCTGCTCGAACTGTCGCCAGATGAACGTGGCGATCGTCTGCATGCCGACCGGTGCGACAACCACGGAAGCGACGAGTTCGCGGGATGCCAACGCGAAGACCAGCAGCATGGCGGAGGCGAGGCTCGGGAAGACCAGCGGCAGCAGGATGCGCCGGAAGGCCGTCAGGCTGCTTGCACCAAACACGCGGGCCGCTGCTTCCAGATTATCGCCGATCTGCTGGAAGGCCGCCGTCGTGTAACGCACCGGCTGCGGCAGCAGGATGCAGCAATAGGCGAGAAGCAATATCAAGGCAGTGTTGTAAGGCGTCGCCGGCAGCCAGGGCATGTTCCAGGCGAGGATCAGGCCGACAGCCACGACGATGCCGGGCAGTGCGTTCGGAATGATGGTCAGCGTATCGATGGCGATCCGCCCGCGCATCTTCGTTTTCACCACCGTATAGGCCGCCATGACGCCGATCAGGCCGGTGATCAGGGCTGTGCCGATGCCGAGCGAAAAGCTGTTGACGAGAGCGCCGACCGCGCCGGCACTATTGCTGAACACCAGCATGAAATTGTTGAAACTGATATTGTCGAAGGCCAGCCCGCCGGAAATCGTCCGCGACATGGCCGTGGCAAGGATCGCCAGAAGCGGCACGCCCGTCGCCAGGAACGAGACGACCGCAAAGGCGATCAGCACAGGCACCTTCATCTTGCCGAGCGGCCGTTTGTCCTTGGCCGTCGGCTTGCCGCCCACAGTCTGGTAGGAACGCCGTGCCAGGATCCAGCGCTGCAGCAGAAAAGTGACGAGCGACATCGACACCAGCAGGATCGACAGGATCGCCGCACCCGGCAGGTCGATCGGCCAGTCGGTGATGCGCAGGTCGATCCCGGTGACCAGAACCTGGAAACCGGCGCGGCGGCCGAGCGCTGCCGGCGTGCCGTATTCCTCGATCGCGGCGGCGAAGACCAGCATCAGGCTGGCCG
Organism: Neorhizobium populisoli; assembly: GCF_019430945.1. Taxonomy (GTDB): domain Bacteria; phylum Pseudomonadota; class Alphaproteobacteria; order Rhizobiales; family Rhizobiaceae; genus Neorhizobium; species Neorhizobium populisoli. The sequence continues at coordinate 193,210 of NZ_JAHYCB010000007.1, forward strand.
CGAGGCCGGGAGCGGAAAGCGGCAGCGTGATCCGCCAGAAAGCGCGCGCCGGTGACGCGCCGAAGACGCGGCCGACATCCGCATAACGCGCGCCGACGGCTTCCACCGTGCGCGACACCGCGAAATAGACGACCGGAAAGGTGTTGAAGGCCATGACCAGCGTCATGCCGAACAGCGAAAACAGGAACGGCGCCAGATTGAAACCGACCAGCTGCTGCAGGTAACCGCGCGGCTGCAGCGTCATGATCCAGCCGAGCGTCGCGATATAGGGCGGGATCATGAAGGGCACGAGCAGGAGCACGTCCCAAAGCGGCGCCAGCGGAATCCGGTACAGCGCGCGAAACACGCCGAGCGGCACCGCAACCAGCGCCGAGGCGGCGACCACGCAGCATCCGAGCAGGACCGTGTTGCCAGCCATGCCGATCAGCGCGCTGTCATTCAGCGTCGAGACCAGCGAGGAGAAAGGGCTCGAAAACGAGCCCTGTCCCAGATTGGGGAAGATGCTTTGCAGCACCACGGCAAGGAAGGGAATGGCGACGACGAGGATGAGACCCGCAATTGCGAGCCACGCGGCCGGAGCCGCCCCACCTACGCTGCCATTCGCTTTCGTCGACATGATTACTTGCCGCCGTAGATCTTGGTGATTTCGGCGAGCGTTTCCTTGCGCTTGCCGTAAACTGTGGCGGTATCGTATTTCAGGAGCTTCAGGTCGCTGATCAGCGGACGGTTTGCCGGGATGTCGGTGCGGGCCGGCATCAGCATCTCGTCGGCAACCATCTTCTGGCCTTCGTCGGACAGCATGTAATCGATGAACTTCTTAGCGTCGTCCTGGTTCTTGGACCAGTTGAGGATCATCGCCGGGCGCGGCGCGATGACCGTGCCGGAAGCCGGGAAGATCACGTCGATCGATTCACCCTTGGCCTTGGAAGCGAGCGTGATGTAGTCGACCGCGCCGAAGACGGCTGCCTTGGCACCCTGCAGAACCGGGTTCAAAGCATCGGCATTGGCGCCGGCGATGATCGCGCCATTGGCCTTGAGGTCATTGAAGAGCTTGAAATTGTCCTGGCCGGCGAGAGCGGCGGTCAGCTCGAAGGACGAACCGGACTGGGCCGGGTCGGGAATATTGACGAGGTCCTTGTATTCCTTCTTCGTCAGGTCGGCCCATTCGGTCGGCTTCGGCGTGCCGCTCTTGGTGTTCCAGGCGATGCCGAGAGCGGAGATGCCCTGTGCGACGGCGCTATCGGTCTTCAGGAAGTCCGGAACCTTGGCGGCGTTCGGGCTCGAATACTTGACGAGCCAGCCGCGCTTGGCGAAGTCGGTCGCGGTATCCCAGGAGGCCGAAACGAGGACGTCGACGACCGGGTTTGCGGCTTCGGCTTCGATACGGGCCATGACCTTGCCGGTCGTTGCCTGGAAGACGCTGACCTTGATGCCGGTCTGCTTGGTGAAGCCGGCCGACAGCTTGTCGATCAGGCTCTGCGGACCTGCGGTGTAGACAGTGACGTCGGCATGCGCGGCGCCAGCCATGAGTGCTGCGGCGAAAACGCCGAAAGTGATGCTCTTCAAAGACTTAAGCATGTTGTAAACCCTCTCTTGCGGATGAATGAGTTCGGTTGCCGAACCAGCGGATTTGGGCAGGGTCGATCGAAAGGCCGATCCCCTCGCCCGGCTTGAGCTTGATGCGGCTCAAAACCTGCAGCTCGATCCGGGCCGGGCCGACGAGCGAAATGGTGGCAAGGTGTCCATCGCCGCGAAACTGCGAGCGCAGCACCGTACCCGCCAGACGTCCAGGCGAAATCTCGCCGAGCGTGATCGCGGCGATCGGGATCAATACCTGCGCGGTGTCGCCGGCAATGCCGAGATCGCGCAGCAGAGCCACGTCGCAGTCCTTGAAAAACCAGAGCCCATCCCGGTAGCTGAGGTCGGCAATGCCGCCGAGCCGCAGGAAATCCGCCACTTCGGGCGTTGCCGGCCGGTCGATCAGTTCGTCGGGGGAGGCAAGCTGTTCGATCAATCCGCCGCGCATGACGGCGACGTCATCGGCCAGCGTCAGCGCCTCGCTGTGATCATGGGTGACGTAGATGGCGGTCAGGCCGAGCGTCGCGATCAGTTCGGCCAATTCGCCGACCATGTTCTCGCGCAGTTCGCGATCGAGATTGGACAGCGGCTCGTCGAACAGGATGAGCTGCGGCTCGGCCACGATTGCGCGGGCGATCGCCACACGCTGCTGCTGCCCGCCGGAAAGATCGCTCGGCCGGCGATCGGCGTAAGCCTGCAATCCGACACGCTCCAGAGCCCGCATGGTACGCGCACGGCGATCGGCCTTGCCGATACCGCGCATTTCCAGCGGAAATGAAACATTGCCGCCGACCGTCAGATGCGGCCAGAGCGCATAATCCTGGAAGACCATGCCGAGATTGCGTTTTTCCGGCGGGGCGAAAGCGCCGCTAGCCGCGTCCGCGACCACCTGTCCCGCAATCGAAATCGACCCCTTGGTCGGCGCAAGCAGGCCGGCGACCAGTCGCAGAAGCGTGGTCTTGCCGCAGCCCGACGGACCGAGAAGCGCCAGCGTCTTGCCGCGGACGAGCGAGATGTCGATGCCCTTCAGCACGGGCGTTGCGCCATAATGCAATTCGACTCCGGCCGTCGAGACGGCGGCATCGGGCGCTGAAAGCTGAGTTGTCATGGGAAACCGGCATCGGTAGGAGGCGATGCCGGTTGCTTATTAAGCTAGCATGACAGTCGTGTTGCAGTTTGATGACAAAACGATGACAGGGCCGGGCGACATGTCGCCCAGCCGATCACATCGATTTGATCGGCTGGCTCAGGCGTCGCCGCCCGAAACTTCCGCCACCATCGCAAGGCCCTTCTTCTTCAGCATGGCTTCCGGGCTCGGTAACTTGCCGCGGAAGGCGGTATAGGTCTCTTCCGGATCGATCGAGCCGCCGACCGAATAGATATTGTTCTTCAACTTGCGGGCCATGACGGGATCGAACGGATTACCGGCCTCCTCGAAGGCGGAAAACGCATCAGCATCCAGCACTTCCGACCACATGTAGGAATAGTAGCCGGCCGAATAACCGTCACCCGAGAAGACATGCTGGAAGTGCGGCGTCGCGTGCCGCATGACGATCGAGGTCGGCATGCCGAGTTCCTCAAGCACCTGCTTCTGAACCGCCATCGGATCACCCACCGCGCCCTGCGTATGAAATGCCATGTCGACCAGTGCCGAGGAGGTAAACTCCACCGTGTTGAAACCGGCATTGAACGTGCGGGCCGCCAGCACCTTGTCGAGCAAGGCCTTCGGCATCGGCGCGCCGGTTTCGTAATGCACGGCGTATTTCTCGAGGATTTCCGGCACGGTCAGCCAGTGTTCGTAAAGCTGCGAGGGCAATTCGACGAAATCGCGCGACACGCCGGTGCCGGAGACCGATGGGTAGGTTACATCCGACAGCATGCCATGCAGCGCATGGCCAAATTCGTGGAAGAGCGTGCGGGCATCGTCGAGCGACAGCAGCGCCGGCTTACCTTCCGCCGGTTTGGCGAAATTGCAGACATTATAGATGATCGGCAGTTCGCCAGTCGAACCATTCTTCAGCGGCAGCTTGTGCTGGGACTGGATGGAATTCATCCAGGCACCGGAGCGCTTCGAAGAGCGGGCGAAATAATCGCCGAGGAACAGCGCCTTCAGCGCCCCGTCCTTGTCGTGAATCTCGAAGACGCGAACGTCAGGATGATAGGCGGTCACGCCCTTCACTTCGACCGCCTTGATCTCGAACAGCCGCTCGGCGACGTCAAAGCAGGCTTCCAGAACCTTTTCGAGTTGCAGATAAGGCTTCAGTTCCGACTCGGAGAAATTGAACAGCCGCTCGCGCAGCTTCTCCGAATAATACCGCCAGTCCCACGGCATCACCTCATGGTTCTTGCCTTCTTCCGAAATCAGGCGACCGAGATCGGCCTCTTCTTCCAGTGCCTTGGCACGCGCCTTCTCCCAGACCTGCCGCAATAGACCATTCACGGCGGCTGCGGTCTTCGCCATCGTGTTATCGAGCTTGAGGGCTGCAAAATTCTCGTAACCGAGCAGCTTCGCCTTTTCGGTCCTGAGCGCTAGAACCTCGCGGACAATGCCGCGATTGTCCCGCTCGCCGTCGTTCTCGCCGCGCGCCACCCAAGCCTTGAAAGCCTGTTCGCGCAGATCACGGCGGGTCGAGAAGGTCAGGAACGGCTCGATGATCGAGCGGGAGAGCGTGACCAGATAACCATCCGCCTCGTCGCGTTCGCGGGCCGCCGATGCCATCGCATCGCGCAGGAAGGCGGGGAGGCCTTCGAGTTCGGCCTCTTCCGTTAGCTTCAACGACCAGCCCTTCTCGTCGCCGAGAACGTTCTGACCGAATTTCGCGCCAAGGCCGGCAAGCTTCTCGTTGATATCGGCCAGCCGCTCCTGCTCCGCCTTCGGCAGCTTGGCGCCGGCGCGCACGAAACCCTTCCAGTGCCGCTCCAGCACCCGCTCTTCCTCGACCGTCAGGCCAAGTTCCTTGCGCTTTTCCCACAGCGTATCGATGCGCCTGAACAGCGCCTCGTTCATGCCGATCTTCGAATAATGGCGCGACATTTTCGGCGCGATCTCGCGCTCCAGCGCCTGGATGTTCTCGTTGGTATGGGCACCGGCCTTGCCCCAGAAGATCGCCGACACGCGCGACAGCTCGTCACCAGCCACTTCCAGCGCCACAACCGTGTTGGCGAATGTCGGATCTTCCGGGTTGTTGGCGATCGCATCGATTTCAGTCTCATGGGAAGCGAGTGCAGCCTCGAAACCGGGCGCAAAATCCGCATCCTTCACTTGGTCGAAACGCGGCAGGCCCTGATGGCCGTCCCAGTTCACGAGAGCGGGGTTCACCGGAATAGTAGAAGACATGCAAATATCCTTCGAAATGATGCGCAGTCATTCATATAGGCAACAGTGACGGCGATGGGTATGCGCCCAAGTCTTTTTGATTTCCGCCAAGAAATCACACCCAACAATTAACGGGTATTAACCATTTGACGTAATGCGCTGCGGCCAAGTAGATTTTGTTCCAGTATCCATGATGGGATATAGCCATGGAAATCAGTTCCTTGCGCTGGTCTACCAATTTCCTGCAGCGGGAGCACTCTCGAAACAAAGTCGAGAAGGCCTCGCCGCAGGAAACGCGGCCTGGCCAGATCGCTTTTCAGATACCTGATACGGATGAATCGCCGATCAATTTTTCGGCCATTACTCCGAAGGATCTTCGCGCGATCGCTTTGGAAAACTATCAGGCAGGCCGGATAGACCAGGATACTTACGCGACACTCTCCGAAGAACTGCCCACGCATGCGGTCGATGCTCAGGGTCAGGTCGTTGATCTTTCCGAAGTCACCGATGAAACCGGCTTCAACTTCCACGACTACTATCGCAACCAGCTCGAGATCGCCATGTCGCTCGGCGATGCGGACCGCGCAGGCGTATTGCGGTCGGTGATGGCTTTTCTTGAAGTTTGATAGGGTGCTGGCAGTGTGAGATTTTGCCCGCCGGCGCTCAAAAGATTGCGCAGATTTGACGGCAGAAGGCTGATGTAGAGCCCAGAGCCCCCTCACCCGACCTCCGCTAAAGCTCGGCCACCCTCTCCCCGCTGGGTAGAAGGGAAGTAGCAACGCTGCGGCATCCTTCCCTCTCCCCAGCGGGGATAAGGTGGCCTAAAGGGCCGGATGAGGGGGCTTACGCTCTGCCTCAAATTATCTGATCAGATATTTTACGCCCGCCGATACCCGAACAGCCCCGGCGCGGAATGCCACAATGCCTGCACCGCAAACCCTATGAACAACAGACCGGAAAGCCGCACGATCACCCGCTCGTATTTGCGGTAGAACCGCCGCACCACGCCGGCGCCGATGATGGCGATCAGCACCACGTCGGCGATCAGGAAACCGAGCAGCGAGACGGCCAGCAGCACCGGCAATTCGGAAAAATCCAGCGCATCCGACGACCCGGCCAGAAGCGCGGTGAAGGTCGCAAGTGCCACAGGATACCCTTTCGGATTGGTGAGGCCGAAGATCAGTCCGCGGCGGAGCGGCTTCTCGACGGTGATCAGCGCCCCATTCTCGCCCTTCGGCTTTGCCGTCAGGGCACTGTAGCCGATCCAGCCGAGATAAAGGCCGCAGAAGACGCCGAGCACATCGAACAGGGTCGTGCCGATCGTCTTTGCACCGATGATCGCCACCAGCGCCAGCGCCGACCAGAGAATATCGCCGGCCAGATGTCCGCCCATGAAGAAAGCACCGGCCTGCCGGCCTTGCCCCGCGCCGATACCGAGCAGCGCCAGGAACGCCGGACCGGGGATCAGCGTATAGGCCAGCGCCGCAAAAAAAGCACCGAACAGAAGGGTTGATGACATTGCCGACTCCATGAAGGGGATGCGACAATCTCAGCACTTGTCTTGACGCTGTCAATGCAGGCCTCTGCACAACCCGTGGCCGGTTTTTCGGTTGCCTCGCCGCCAAAAGATAGTAAGGGTGCCTTATAAAATCCGCCACCACGGCGCAAAATCTGCCGACACGACAAAGGAGCCGCGCCGGGCATGGACAAAGGCATGGATAATCTGGGTTTTCTGATCGTCGACAGCGCGCGGTTGCTGCGCGCCGCGTTCGAACGCCGCATCACCCAGGCCGGCCTTGGCCTGACGCCGGGGGAAGCCCGGGCGCTGATGAACATAGCCTCCGTCGACGGCAGCCGCCAGCTCGACATCGCCACCCGCATGGGCGTCGAGCCGATGACGCTGTGCGCCTATCTCGACAAGCTGCAGGCGATCGGTCTGATCGAACGGCAACAATGCTCCGCCGACCGACGCGCCAAGCGCATTAATCTCACCAGCACTTCGGAAGAGATGATCGCCTCCATCCGCAAGGAATTGAACGTTATCATTTCCCAGGCGACAGACGGCCTGGATAACGAGCAGAACCGGATGCTGCGCGAAAGCCTGGCGCTCCTGAATTCCAATCTCCAGGCCGTGACCGCCTCTTCGACTGCATCCGATGAAAACTGACATACTTTCTCCCGCGCCTGCCCGGATGAGCGAGCGGCGCACAACTGTGATCGGCGCCCTGCTGACCGCGATCGGCCCGATCTCCATGGCGATCTACACGCCCGCCATGCCGGAACTGGTACACGCTTTCGAAACGACCGAAGCGGCGGTCAAGATGACGCTGTCGCTCTATTTCGCCGGCTTTGCCCTTGCACAGCTCGTCGCCGGCCCGGTTTCTGATGCCTTCGGGCGCAAGGCGGCATCACTGAGCTTCCTCGTCATCTATTTTGTCGGGTCGTTGATTGCCGCCTTTGCGCCGAGCATCGAATGGGTTCTTGCTGGGCGCCTCATCCAGGGCATCGGTGCCTCGGTGGGCGTCACCGTCTCGCGCGCCATCGTGCGCGACCAGTTCGCCGGTGGCGATGCGGCGCGCATCATCAATACGATGGGGATCATCCTGGCGATCGGCCCGTCGCTCGGGCCGACCATTGGCGGGCTCGCGCTTGCCGCTTTCGGCTGGCGCTCTGTTTTCCTGCTGATGATCGGCTTCGGCGCCATGCTGGTTTTTCTGTCGACCGTCTGCATGCGGGAGACGACCACACCGGATCGCAGCCGCCTGAGACCGAAAAGGCTGCTGGAAGCCTATCTGGAAATCGTCCGATTGCCGCGTTTCCTCTTCACCGCACTCATCCTGGCCGGCGCGGTAGGTTCGATGTACGCCCAGGCAGCCGTCCTGCCTTTCATCATGATCGAGAAGGTTGGCCTGACCCCGACCCAGTTCGGCATGAGCATGCTGATGCAGTCCGGCTTCTATCTGATGGGATCGGCAGCCTTGCGGACGGTCTCGAAATGGCTCCCGGCGGAACATGCGCCGATCGTCGGGCTGGCCTTCAGCATCACCGGCGCTCTGGCGATGGCATTTTCCGTCCATCTGTTTGAACCGTCCTTCGTCTCCATCATGGTGCCGGTGGCATTCTGTGCTTTCGGTATCGCCTTCATCGTGCCTTTCATCACGACTGCCGGCCTGATGCCCTTCCCGCATATCGCCGGTTCGGCCTCCGCAATGCTCGGCTTTCTGCAGATGAGCGCCGGTTTTCTCGGCGGCGTGGCGGCCGCCTCAATGGGAATGCCCGTTATCTCGTTCGGCACGATCGTGCCGTTCATGCATATCGCGGCATTGTTCGGCTATATCGGCTACCGACGTAGCCTCCGCACCGCATAGAACCCACGAAAAAGCCCGCCTCCGTTTCCGAAAGCGGGCCTCGATGATCCGGTCGGATCGGCTTACTTGGTCAGGTTACGCTTGGCGAGCGTGCGCAGGCGCAGCGCATTGAGCTTGATGAAGCCGGCCGCATCCTTCTGGTCATAGGCGCCCTGGTCGTCTTCGAAGGTGACCAGTTTGTCGGAATAGAGCGACTTGTCGCTCTCGCGGCCGGTGACCATGACATTGCCCTTGTAGAGCTTCAGCGTCACTTCGCCTTCGACATGCTCCTGGCTCTTGTCGATAAGCGCCTGCAGCATCTCGCGTTCCGGCGAGAACCAGAAGCCGTAATAAATCAGCTCCGCATACCGCGGCATGATGTCGTCCTTGAGATGCGCCGCACCGCGATCGAGCGTGATGCTCTCGATCGCACGATGGGCGGCCAGCAGGATCGTGCCGCCGGGGGTTTCGTAGACGCCGCGCGACTTCATGCCGACATAACGGTTCTCGACGAGGTCGAGGCGGCCGATGCCGTTGTCGCGGCCGTAATTGTTGAGCGTCGCAAGCAGCGTCGCCGGCGACATTGCGACGCCGTTGATCGAGACCGCGTCACCCTTTTTGAAGCCGACCTTGATGGTGGTCGCCTTGTCCGGAGCGGCTTCCGGGGAGATCGTGCGCATATGCACATATTCGGGAGCCTCGACGGACGGGTCTTCCAGAACCTTGCCCTCGGACGAGGAGTGCAGAAGGTTCGCATCGACCGAGAACGGCGCTTCGCCCATCTTGTCCTTGGCAACCGGGATCTGGTTTTCCTCGGCGAACTTCAGGAGGTCGGTACGGCTCTTGAAAGCCCAGTCACGCCACGGCGCGATAACCTTGATATCCGGGTTCAGCGCATAGGCCGAAAGCTCGAAACGGACCTGGTCGTTGCCCTTGCCGGTCGCGCCATGCGCGATCGCATCGGCGCCGGTCTTCTTGGCGATCTCGATCAGGTGCTTGGAGATCAGCGGACGGGCGATCGACGTGCCGAGCAGGTAGACACCTTCATAGACGGCATTGGCGCGGAACATCGGGAAGACGAAATCGCGCACGAATTCTTCGCGCACGTCCTCGATATAGATCTCCTTGATGCCGAGCATTTCGGCCTTCTTGCGGGCCGGCTCCAGCTCTTCGCCCTGGCCGAGATCGGCGGTGAAGGTCACCACTTCGGCATTGAGCTCGGTCTGCAGCCATTTCAGGATGATCGAGGTGTCGAGACCGCCGGAATAGGCGAGAACGACCTTCTTTACGTCTTTCGGAAGTGCCATGTTTATTTCGTCCGTCTGCGGGTGGTGGCGGCCTTAGAGGGGCCGTCGTGTCGGGAATGCGGCACTTTTAGCGAGTTTGTGAAGGTGCGCAAGGGCATCCGGGCTGACAGATCAGAGATGGCGGCTGATGTTCATGCGCTGGTGCAGGACGCGGACAATGGTGATCTGAGTGTCGGTTTGCTTGTAGACGATGTAGTGCGAGCCGCATGAGAGGCAGAGATAACCGGGCTTGATATTGTCGAACTGCCCTCCGCGTTTTGATCCATCAGCCAAACGCGACATCGCGGCGGTGAGTTCTGAATAATACCCGTCCGCCTGAACTCGCGACCAGTTCTGAAATGTATAGAGCCAGATGTCCTCAAGGTCGTTTCTGGCCCGAGGAGAAAGCCGATATCCTTGAGGCTTAGGCACGATACTTCACATGCATCTCTTTGAGGAACTCATCAGCATCGAACGGCTGCGGCTCTCCGGAAGCTTCCCCCTCTTCAATGGCAGTACGGATGGCCTCCAACGATTCCTCTTCGCTCTGCTTGAACAAGCGCAAGGCCTCTTCAACCACCTCGCTGACGGAGCCATACCGGCCATCGTCCACTTTTTTCTGAACGAAGTCGGCCAGCTCCTGATCTACGGTGATGGAAGCGATCGTGCCCATAGGTTGCTCCGTGTAGCGCCCCTGTCATGTTGACAGGTTTTGATCAGGGTACCATATCCCGCCGGACCTTTGAACAGCAGCATCCTAGAGGGAGACCCGCATGGCTGTTACCCACCCCGCTCTGAAAAAGGACAATGTCGCCGTCATCACCGGAGCCGCTTCCGGCATCGGGCTTGCGACGGCCAAGGAATTTGCCCGCATGGGCTTGTCCGTCGTGCTGGCGGATCTGGAAGGCGACAGGTTTTCCGAAGCCGCTCGTGAAATCGCGGCCCTTGCCGAAGGTGGCGAGCACGATGTCGTGGCGATCGGCACCGACGTATCGAAACCCGACGAGATCGCCGCACTGGAGCGTACCGTGCTGCAGCGCTTCGGGCGCGTGCATGTGCTGATGAACAATGCCGGCATCCAGCCGGGCAGCAACATTTTCGGGCCCCAGGCTAATTGGGACAATGTCCTTGCGGTGAACCTGCTCGGCGTCATCCATGGCAGCCGCATCTTCGGACCCGGCATGATCGCCCATGGCGAACCGTCGCTGATCATCAATACCGGCTCGAAACAGGGTATCACCACGCCGCCCGGCGACCCGGCCTACAATACCGCCAAGGCCGGTGTGAAGACTTTCACGGAAGCGCTGCAGCACGAGCTGCGCAACACGCCGAACTGCCTGGTCTCCGCCCATCTATTGATCCCCGGTTTCGTCTACACCGGCCTGACCAAGGGCAACCGTACAGAAAAACCGGCCGGCGCCTGGACTTCGGAACAGACCGTCGAATTCATGCTGTCGAGCCTGGAACGCGGCGATTTCTACATCCTTTGCCCGGACAATGATGTGGACCGCGCCACTGATGAGCGCCGCTTGGCCTGGGCAATCGGCGACATCATCGAGAACCGTCCGCCGCTGTCGCGCTGGCATCCGGATTTCGCCGATGCATCAAAGGAATTCATCAATAAACGCTAATTGATTGATTTGGCAGCGGCTCGAAAGCCGGGTAAAGGAGGCTATCCCTTACCCGGCTTTCGAGTGCGACCATGGAATTCCTGCCGAGCTTTGCTGCCCTTCTTGCCTTCACCGCCGCGGGCCTGCTTCTGGCGCTGACGCCGGGACCGGATATGACGCTGTCGATCAGCCGCGCGCTGGCGCAAGGTCGCCGCCCGGCACTGTTCGTGGTGCTCGGGACCAGCCTCGGCGTGGTGTGCCACACGCTGCTGGTCGCTTTCGGCATCTCGGCGCTGATCACCGCCTCGCCCACTGCCTTCTTCATCCTGAAGACCGGCGGCGCAGCCTACCTGCTGTGGCTGGCGATCCAGGCGATCCGTTATGGCTCGAACTTCAAGGTGGAAAAGGTCGAACAGGCCACAAGCAGCCCGCTCGCCAACATTTCCATCGGCTTCTGGGTCAACATTCTCAACCCGAAGGTCATCATTTTCTTCATGACCTTCCTGCCGCAGTTCGTGTCCGCCGACGATCCGCACGTCACCGGCAAGCTGATCTTCTTCGGCATCTATTTCATCGTCATCGGCATGCCGGTGAACCTGATCGTCGTGCTGGCCGCCGATTGGCTCTCGGGCTGGCTGCAGGCCAATCCGAAAATCCTGCGCGGCATCGACTATACGTTTGCAGGTGTCTTCTCGGTATTTGCCGCGAAGATCTTCTTCACGCAGGCCCGCTGAATCCAGCGATTTAGCTGAGGTCCAACCCCATTTGCCAGAAATCGGCTTCCAGCCGTGTTGCATCGCGAAACACGGTGGACAGGCGCTGCAGCCTGCTGGCATCGACTTCGGCCAGCCTCTCGTTTAGCCATTGCGTTTCGGAGGCGACCAGTCCCTGGTATTCGTCTCCCGCATACATGTCGATCCACTCGCCATAGGGATTGCCGTCGTGACGGGTGAAAGCCTGCTGATTGATCCAGCTGGCAATCTCGCCATAACCGATGATGCACGGGGCAAGTGCCACATGCAGATCGAGGAGATCGCCACTCATGCCGGCATCCAGCACATAGCGGGTATAGGCGAGCGTGGCCTTTGATTCCGCAAGCTGCGCAAGATCCGCCTCGGCAATGCCCCAAGAGGCGCAGTAGCCCACGTGAAGGCCGAGTTCAACGTCCACGATGGCTTTCAGGTTATCTAGACCCTGGCGGATCTCGGAAAGGTCACGGCTCTTGTAGACGGCAAGCCCCCAGGCGCGCGCGAACTGGATCAGGAACAGGTAATCCTGCTTGAGATAATGCCGAAAGACTGCCTCCGGCAGCGTTCCGGCAGCAAGCTCCCGCACAAAGCGGTGCTCCGTATAGGAGCGCCAGTCATCCGCATGCGTGAGCTTCAGGAAATCAAACGGCGTCGTCATGCCGCTCAATCGTCCTCGCCATGGCCGGCGATCATCATCGCTTCGAATGCGAGGCGCTCGGTCTTGCGCATGCGCTCCGATTCCGACTTCAACTGTCCGCAGGCGGCGAGGATGTCGCGACCGCGCGGGGTGCGGATCGGTGAAGCGTAGCCGGCCTGATTGATGAAATCGGCAAATTTCTCGATCTGAGACCAGTCGGAACATTGATAGTTGGTGCCCGGCCAGGGGTTGAATGGAATAAGGTTGATCTTCGCCGGAATGCCCTTCAGGAGCTGCGTCAGAAGCTTGGCGTCTTCCAGACTGTCGTTGACGTCCTTCAGCATCACATATTCGAAGGTGATGCGACGGGCGTTCGATAAGCTCGGATAGGCGCGGCAGGCGTCGAGCAGTTCCTTGAGCGGATATTTCTTGTTGATCGGCACCAGCATGTCGCGCAACTCGTCGCGCACCGCATGCAGCGAGATCGCCAGCATGACGCCGATCTCTTCGCCGGTCCGGTAGATTTCCGGCACGACGCCGGAGGTCGACAGCGTCACGCGTCGCTTCGACAGGGACAGGCCGTCACCATCGGTGGCGATCAGCAGCGCGGTCTTGACGTTGTCAAAATTGTAGAGCGGCTCGCCCATGCCCATCATGACGATGTTGGTGACCTTGCGCTCGCCGGTCGGCACGAAGGCGCCGGGCGGCGTGTCGGTGCCCGGAAAATCGCCCAGCCGGTCGCGCGCCAGCAGCAACTGGCCGAGGATTTCCTCGGCCGTCAGGTTGCGCACCAGCCGCTGCGTGCCGGTATGGCAGAAGGAACAGGTCAGCGAACAGCCGACCTGGCTCGAAATGCACAGCGTGCCGCGGCCTTCTTCAGGGATATAGACCGTCTCGACCTCGACCGGACGACCGGCGCCGCGCGGCGGAAAGCGCAGCAGCCACTTGCGGGTGCCGTCGTTGGACACCTGTTCTTCGACGATCTCTGGCCGGGAAATGGTGAAATGCGCCTTCAGCATTTCGCGCATGTCCTTGGCGACATTGGTCATCTGGTCGAAATCGGAGACGCCGCGGATATAGAGCCAGTGCCAGAGCTGGCTGACGCGCATGCGCACCTGCTTTTCCGGCACGCCCTTTTCCTTCAGCGCATCCGCCATCATCTCGCGCGTCAGGCCGATCAGCGACGGCTTGCCCGACATCAGGTCCGGACGCGGCACGAGCGGCGTCTTCAGGGGTGCAATTACGGCCTCGGAAACCGACATTCTTTTATCCCATCAATGCATGGCCCTGTCCCGCGCTCTTGAAGCGAGAGGGAAGAGCATGTCTTTCATGTGAAATCTGGTTTGATCCGAAAGGCAATTCAAGCGCCGGACCACTGTTGAGGCGGGCGTTTATCATCAAAATGCCCGCGCGTCACTATCCACTTGAAAGTGGGTTAAAACGCAAAAGGCCGATCTTGCGACCGGCCTTTCGAAAATCATCTGCCGAGAACCGCTTATTTGCAGGTCTCGATCTGCTTCAGCGAAGCCGAGATGCCCTGCAGCGAATAGGCATAGGTTGTCTTGGTGCCACGACCGGAAACACCGCTGACGCTCATGTTGTGGCCGGTCTTCATGGCAGCGACGAGCGCCGGCTCTTCGGCGGCGTTCTCGACCCAGGCGGCCCGGTCCTTGGTGAACATCACGAAATTCTTGTTGTCGATCGTCACCGTGACCTTCGAGTTCGGCTGCAGCGCGTAACCGACCATGACCTGCGGTTCGTAGGAAATGTTCTGGCCCGGACGCTGCGAGACGATGAAGAAGACGTCACCGTGATCGACGCTCGCCGGTTCCTTGGTCGTCGGCACGGAAAGCACGTAGCAGACGTTGCTCGCGCCGGACTTGTAGGAATAGGCGCCCCAGGCCTTGAACTGCTGGATGCGGGTCGGAGCGGGTGCGGCAGCCTGTTGCGGCTTGGCAGGGGCAGGAGCGGGCTTCGTCTGGGCGGAGGCCATTCCGGCACCAGCAAGCGTGAGTACCAGTGCGGTTGCGATAATTCTTACAGACATGGTCTCCTGCCGGTTTTGTCTTACGTCCACGGCCCGAGCGGGCAAGCCTTGCAAAGGCATGGTCCTGATTCGGTTCATTTTGACTTAATCCTGGTTACTAAAGCGTCAACTGTCCCGATCGAACGCAATGAATGCCTCCGAAGGCGGTGGCCTTACGGAATGTTTACCGTCTGCGGTTGTCAATTACCTCACCCGGCAGTTTTTTCATGCGTTTCGTCAACCAGTGACACAAGGATTGGGGCAAGAGTTTGTTCTTTTCCTAACTCGTCCAATGACATTAGAATGGTCGAATATGGGGCGAATCCCGTAGCAACTGGTTGCGTAAAGAATAAATGGATCTGGACGAGAAAGACCACGTCACCAGTTTGGTGAAAGCGGTGGCCGAGGAGCGCGATCAGGCAGCCTTTACGGTGCTGTTCGATCACTTTGCTCCGCGTCTGAAATCCTGGCTCGTCAAGCGTGCGATGAAAGCGGACGAGGCCGAAGAACTCGTCCAGGACGTCATGACCGTGCTCTGGCACCGGGCACATCTCTATGACCCGGCCCGCTCGTCGCTTTCCACCTGGCTTTTCCGCATCGCCCGCAACCGGCAGATCGATATCCAGCGCCGCGCCAAATATCGCAGGCTCGAAGGGTATGAGCCGATCTATTTCGCAACCGAAGAGCCCGGCGTCGATACGGTGTTCGAAGGTGAGGAGCGTGACGCACGGGTGCGCGCGGCACTGGCGCAGATACCTGAGGAACAGATGCAGCTGGTGCGCGCCGCTTTCTTTATGGGCCAGTCCCATTCGGAGATCGCGTCTGCGACCGGCCTGCCGCTCGGCACCGTCAAGTCACGTATCCGGCTCGCTTTCGAGCGGCTGCGACGTGCGCTGCAAGACCCTTCCGACTGATTCAGCTGCGCGCCGCGGCGCCGGCGATATCCGGGTTGTCGGCGAGCGCCATGTCGGCCGCGTCATAATGACGGTCGGCGATATGACCCTGGATCATCCTGAGCGCCGTGGCCAGCACGGCGATATCATCCGTGAACCCGACGAACGCAAAGAAATCCGGAACAAGATCGAGCGGCAGGATGAAATAGGCAAGCGCCGCCAGCAGTACGCCACGCACCCGCGTTGGCGTCTTGGGGTCGACCGCGCAATAATAGGCTGCGATCAGGTCACGGCTGAAGGGCACTTGCCGAACAGCACGTTTCAAGGTCGGCCAGAACTTGGTCCGGACCTGCTTTTCCTGTCGATCCTGGGTCGCTTCGTCGCCAGGCAGCAGAATTTCGCCGATCTTCACGTCGTCCATAGTTGCTCCGTTCACACGGCGCGAAATCTGCACCGCTTTCCCAATATGGCCATTTCAAAATGGAGTTCAATTGCGGCTGAGATAAGCCTTGTCCATCGAACGGGCCAGTTTGAAATCGAGAGTCGTGAGGGATTTCGTTGCGTGCGTGGTCAAAAGCACATCCACGCGCGAATAGCTGTTGAACCATTCGGGATGGTGATTGAGCTTTTCGGCACGCATGGCGCATTCGGTCATGAAACCGAAGGCCTGGATGAAGGTCTTGAACTTGAAGCTTTTGAAGATCGCGTCGCCTTCCGGCTTCAGCTCCCAGCCCTCAAGCGAGGCAAGTTCGCGCTCGGCCGCAGCCGCATCCAGCTTTTCATATTCCATTTGAAGCTCCTTAGAGGAAGCTTTTCACCGGTTCCATGTCGCCCTGGGCATAACCGTAGCTCACATCCTGCAGCGGAAAGATTTCCTCCGTCAGGTAAGGACCGCCACCGACCGATTCCTTCGAGGAAAGCAGCACGAAGCGGTTCACCATGAAAGGTGTAGTCCAGAAATTGCCGCGGCCGGAAAGGTAATGCACCACATCGTCCAACCTGCAATTCTTCAGCCGTGCGAGCGTCACATGCGGGGTGAACTTGCGCGGATCCGGCGGCAGTCCGATGCGCTGGCAGATGCGCTCGATTTCCGACTGAAGCGCATACATTTCCGGGGAGGGCGAAACCCCGGCGTAAACCGAATGTGGCTTCTTGGAACCGAACGAGCCGATGCCTGTCAAAGTCGCCTGGAACTCCGGTCGGTCGATCCGGTCCAGCCGATCGACTATCTCGTCGGCGGTGCGGCCATCGACATCGCCGATGAAGCGCAGGGTGATGTGATAGTTTTCGACGTCGATCCACCGGGCTCCGGGGATCCCTCCGCGCAGGAGAGAAAGGCTCATGGCGACATTGCGCGGAATTTCGAGGGCGGTGAAAAGTCTCGGCATTGGGACCTCCTCGAATCTATTGCATGTGCTAACACGGAATCATGCAAAGGGGTTCCGCGCAAGCTGTTATTTTCCCTTATTCTTAATCTCCCCCAGGAAGCTTTCCACAAGCTGGAGTGACTTTTCGACCATGATTCCGACGCCCCTGGCATTCGGGTGCATGCCGTCCGAAAGCTGCGTACCGGCCACGGTCACCACGCCATCGAGGAAGAATGGATAAAGCGGCGCACCATATTTATCGGCAAGCTTCTTGTAGATCGGATTGAAGCGATCGGCATAATCGCCGCCCATGTTCGGCGGCGCCATGATGCCGACCAGAAGAACCGGAATCTTCCGCTCCTTCAGGCGCGACAGCATCGTATCGAGGTTCTTTTCCGACTGTTCGGGCGAAATACCACGAAGCGCATCGTTGGCGCCAAGCTCGAGGATGACGCCGTCCGTGCCGTCGGGCACAGACCAGTCGATGCGGGAGAGCCCCCCGGAGGTCGTGTCACCGGAGACGCCCGCATTGGTGACGGTGACATTCAACCCCTTCGCCTTCAGCGCCTTTTCGAGCTGCGCGGTGTAGGATTCCGACGGCGCGAGCTGATAGCCTGCCATCAGGCTATCCCCGAAGCCCACAAGCTGGATCGCCTTGTCCTGCGCCGCAGCGGGCAGTGCGGCAAGCGCCAGCCCGGATATTGCAACAAGGGGCATGACGATGAAGTGAAGCAGGCTTGCTTTAAAACTCACGATCCGTCTCCTAGATTGGGCACTACCGCAATGCGATATAGTCTTCCAAAGTCTCGCGCCCAATATAGGACACGTCGTTTTGACTAAAACCATCATCACGCTGAAGAAGGCCGACCTGACCCTCGGCAGCGCGGCTGCCTCCGTGCATGTGTTGAAGCAGATCGACCTGGATATCCGCGCGGGCGAAGCGGTCGGCATCGTCGGGCCTTCCGGCTCCGGCAAGTCGACTCTGCTGATGGTTCTCGCCGGGCTGGAACGGCTGGATAGCGGCGAGATCGTCATCAACGGCGCACCGCTGCATTCGCTGACCGAAGATGCGCTGGCCGATTTCCGCGGCAAGAATATCGGCATCGTCTTCCAGTCCTTCCACCTGATCGCCAACATGACAGCGCTGGAAAACGTTGCGGTACCGCTCGAACTTGCCAATGTGAAGAACGCCTTTGACATTGCAAAACAGGAACTGACAGCCGTCGGCCTCGGTGAACGGCTGAGCCACTATCCCGGTCAGCTTTCAGGCGGCGAGCAGCAGCGCGTCGCGATCGCCCGGGCGCTTGCCCCCTCGCCCTCCGTGCTGATAGCCGACGAACCAACCGGCAATCTCGACACCGAGACCGGCCGGCAGATCGCCGATCTCCTCTTTTCCAAACAGGCGGAACGCGGCATGACGATGTTGCTCGTCACGCACGACAATTCGCTCGCCGCCCGCTGCTCGCGCCAGATCCGCGTCCGCTCCGGCGAAATCGTCGGCGACAGCGCCGTTGCTGCTCCGGTTCAGGCGGTCATGGCATGAGGCTTGCGCTGCCCCGCCTTTCCATCGCCTTCCGCCTTGCGCTCCGCGAAATGCGCGGCGGCCTTTCCGGTTTCTACATCTTCCTTGCTTGTATCGCGCTCGGCACCGGCGCGATCGCCGCGGTCAACTCCGTTTCCGGCGCGATCACCAGTTCGATCGCCTCCCAAGGACAGGAAATCCTCGCCGGCGACATCCGCTTCGAGCTGAACAACCGCGAGGCCAACGACCAGGAACGCAATTTCCTTGATGGCCTCGGCCAGGTCTCGGTTTCCACCGGCCTGCGCTCCATGGCACGCAAGCCGGATGGCTCCGAACAGGCACTGGTGGAAGTGAAGGCTGTGGATGGAGCCTATCCGCTTTACGGGACTTTCGGCTCCGAACCGGCAACTCCCCTGCCCGATCTTATTGCCAAGCATGGCGACACCTACGGCGCGGTTGTCACGCCGCTACTGCTCGAACGCCTGAATGCCAAGATCGGCGATCAGCTTCTCCTCGGCAACACCAAGCTCACACTGCGCGGTACGATCACCGCAGAACCGGACGCGCTCTCCGAAGGTTTCGGCTTCGCGCCGCGCCTGCTGGTCAGCCGCGATGCCCTCGTCGCCTCCGGCCTGATCACCACCGGCAGCCTTGTCGAACATGCCTATAAGGTGAAGCTCGCCAATCCATCCATCCGCTCGACACTCGCAACCCGCGCCAACAAGGAATTCCCGAGCGCAGGCTGGTCGATCCGCTCCAGCGACCGTGCAGCTCCCTCGCTCACGGAAAACGTCGACCGCTTCTCCCAATTCCTGACGCTGGTTGGACTGACCGCATTGATCGTCGGCGGCGTCGGCGTGGCAAACGCCGTGCGCGCATTCTTGGATGCCAAGCGCACCACGATCGCCACATTCAAATGCCTCGGCGCCCCGGCTTCCGTCGTGACGCTGATCTATCTGATCCAGATCCTGCTTCTGGCCGCTGTCGGCATTGTCATCGGCCTGATCATCGGCGCCATCTCACCGTTCATCGCCTTGCAATTCCTGGAAGGTGTCCTGCCGGTGCCGAAGGAGACGAGTTTCTATCCGTCCGCTCTCGCGCTGGCCGCTCTCTTCGGCATCCTGATCACCTTCGCCTTCGCCATTCTGCCGCTCGGGCATGCGCGCGAAGTGCCGGCAACCGCGCTTTTCCGCGAACAGACCTTCGATAATAGCCGCTTGCCCTCCTGGCCCTATCTCCTGGCCGGCGGCATCGCGCTTGCGGCTCTTGCAGCACTCGCAATCGTCTCCGCCGAAGACCGCTTCATCGCCTCTGTCTTCCTCGCGGCCGTCGCCGGCGCTTTCGTCCTGCTGCGCCTTGTCGCGGCGCTCATCGCAGCGCTTGCACGCCGCAGCCCGCGCGTCAATTCGCCGGCACTGAGGCTGGCGATCGGCAATATCCACCGCCCCGGCGCTCTGACGCCATCTGTCGTTCTGTCGCTCGGTCTCGGCCTCGCCCTTTTGGTAACGCTGGCGCTGATCGACGGCAATATGCGCAACCAGTTGACCGGCCAGATCGCTCAAAAGGCGCCGAATTTCTTCTTCGTCGATATTCAGGGCTCGGAACGTGACGGCTTCCTCAACATCTTGAAGCAGCAGGCGCCGCAAGGTGAGGTCACTCAGGTACCGATGCTGCGCGGCCGTATCCTCGCTTTCAACGGCCAGGACGTCACCCAGATGAATGTGCCGCCGGCCGGCCGCTGGGTGCTGCGCGGCGACCGCGGCATTACCTACGAGGAGAAGATGCCGGAGAATGCGGCGATCACTGCCGGAGAATGGTGGCCGGCAGATTATTCCGGCGAGCCGCTCGTTTCCTTCTCGGCGGAAGAAGCCGGCGAACTCGGCCTGAAGATCGGCGACACCGTCACCGTCAACGTGCTCGGCCGCAACATCACGGCGCGCATCGCCAACCTGCGCCAGATCAAGTGGGAATCGCTGTCGATCAACTTCGTGATGATCTTCTCGCCGAACACGTTCCGTGGCGCGCCGCATGCCTGGCTTGCAACGTTGAGCGATCCTTCCGCCACTGCCCAGCAAGAAGCCGCGATCCTGCGCACCGTCACCAACGCTTACCCGACCATCACCAGCGTCCGGGTGAAGGATGCGATCGATATCGTCGACCAACTGGTCGGCCAGCTGGCGACCGCAATCCGTGCGGCCGCCGCCGTCGCGCTCATAGCCTCCGTCCTCGTGCTCGCCGGGGCGCTTGCGGCGGGCAATCGCGCCCGCACCCATGATGCGGTCATCCTGAAGACGCTCGGCGGAACACGCAGCATGCTGATGCGCGCCTTCTCTTACGAGTATATGATCCTCGGTGCGGCGACGGCGATCTTCGCGCTGGTGGCCGGCGGCATTTCGGCCTGGTTCGTGGTGGCCCGCATCATGCGCCTTCCCTCGGTTTTCCTGCCCGATGTGGCGGTGCTGACGCTGGTCGTTTCGCTTGTCCTGACGGTCGGTATCGGCCTTGCAGGCACCTGGCGCATTCTCGGCCAGAAAGCCGCACCTGTGCTCCGCGAGTTGTGATTCAACTTTGAGGATATGTTTTACGTTAACTCTCGGATCAAAATCCCGTCAGAACATCCCATAGGTTGCTAAATTGCCGCTTTGGTTTGCGTTTTTCGCTCTGTGCACCTCTTGTATGTAAAACAATCTCGCATCATATTTGAGGGCAGGCTTGCTGGAGCTCCGCAGCGGCGCCTGGGTCTGAACAAAAAGGGGGCCCGACACCGTGAATAATTCCGGAGCTTAAAGAGGAAACAATGGCTGACTTCAACAACTACCAGAACCGAATGGCGCAGACCCGTGCGCAGTCGGGCGAGATGATCGATCAGGGCCTCCGGTCCTATATGCTTAAGGTTTACAACCTGATGGCGCTCGGTCTCGCGATCACCGGTTTGGCAGCATACGCCACATACACTCTGGCGGTTTCCAACCCGGCCGTCGCACAGGCGCTTTACGGCTCCCCGCTCAAGTGGGTCATCATGCTGGCTCCGCTCGGCATGGTCTTCTTCTTGAGCTTCCGCATTAATTCGATGAGCGTCGCCGCCGCGCAGATGACCTTCTGGGTCTATGCCGCGCTGATGGGCCTTTCGCTGTCCTCGATCTTCCTGGTCTTCACCGGGCAGAGCATCGTGCAGACCTTCTTCGTGACCGCCGCTTCGTTCGGCGCGCTGTCGCTTTACGGCTACACGACCAAGAAGGACCTGTCCGCAATGGGCTCGTTCCTGATCATGGGTCTGTTCGGTCTGATCATCGCGTCGATCGTCAACATCTTCCTGGCTTCTTCCGCACTCAGCTTCGCGATCTCCGCGATCGGCGTGCTGATCTTCGCCGGCCTCACCGCCTACGACACGCAGAAGATCAAGGAAATGTACTTCGATGGCGACGAAGTTGCCGTGATGGGCCGCAAGGCTATCATGGGCGCTCTGACGCTTTATCTCGACTTCATCAACCTCTTCACCTTCCTCCTGCAGTTCATGGGCAACCGGAATAACTAAGGTTTGGGTGAGAGTTGAAATACGAAAGGCGGCCGAAAGGCCGCCTTTTTTGTTTTGGAGTCCCAGCACGACGAGTCGCTCGGCTTATTCAGCACCGGCAGTATTGCCGCCAATCAATCGATCAGCTTCAAAACCTTGTCGAACACCTTTAGCACCTGCGGCAGCTCGTGGCCGCGCTTCAGGATACGTCCGTCGGTGTTGAGCACTGCATAGGCGCCCTGCTTGGCGGCGAGCTTCGGGTTCTTTTCGATACGGAACAGCGGCATTTCACCGGAGCGCTTGAAGACGGAAAACACCGCCTTGTCCCTCAGGTGGTCGATCGCGTAATCCTTCCATTCCCCCTCGCCAACCATCCGGCCGTAGATCCTGAGAATGGCGTCCAGCTCCCGCCTGTGAAACGTCACCGGCACCGGATCGAGGCTTTGCCGGTATTCGTTGAGACTGACGACGACACCTGTATCCTGAGGCCTTTTGCCTCCCAATTCCGGCTGATCGGTCATCAACGCTCCCAAATCATCAAATGTCAGAGGCGTGACAGTCTGCCCGACAGTCCGAAAAATGCAACCCCGTCACGACCGGCGGGTCGGAGCATCACTTTTTTGTTCTTGCCCCATTTCGAACAAAACAGTGCCCGATTTGGCGGCGAAGTTGCCGGCGTTGGTTGGCGCAGCTCTTAGCGCCATATGGCCCGATCCCGAGCATTGACCCTTACCCCCAGCCCCCCAATGTTTAGGATCGGGCCGCCAACACGCTCACGAAAATGATGAAAATGCCCGAAGGGCGAATGACATGGACCGGTCAGTATTTCTTGCGACCGGCAAACAGCACGGTGGCGCCGAGGATGGCCGCCGGTTCGCCGCCGGCATTGGATGTCTGCAGAAGGATCGCGCAACCGTCCTTCTTCGACTTGCCCATCAGTTTGCCCGGCAGGGTCAGCTTCATGCTCTGGCCATTCCAGGAGCCGACCGACTGCACGTCGTAGACGGCATGCCAGTAGTCCATCGTCTTACCGCTGTTATCGCCCTTGGTGACTTCCACCTGCTGCTTCTTGGTGAAATAGGCAATTACCACGTCTGCCTGGCCTTTGCCCTCGCCGATCTCGATCTCGATCTCGTCGCCACGCATCGCCGCCGTAACCGGAACGTTCAGCCCGAGACCGCTTTCGCTGAGGCTTTTGACCTTGTCATTGATCATCGAAAGGTCGGTGCCCTTCACGTGCTCGCGACCGTTGATGATCGCCTGAGGCGTATAGACGCCGCTCCGGCCCATCGTCTTCGCGTAACCATATTGGCGTTCGGTGTTTTCCTTCGAGCTCAGCGTGTCGGTCCAGCCAAGATAGTTCCAGTAGTCCACGTGGTAGGAGAGAACGACCATGTCGCCCTGCGCCACGAGTTCACCAAGAGTCGAGTCGGCGGGCGGACAGGAAGAGCAGCCCTGCGAGGTGAAGAGCTCGACCACCCCTTTAGGCGACCGTACTTCGCCAGCCAGCGCGACGCCCGCATAAAGCAGGCCCGCAAGGACGATGACGGTGCGGAGTCGAAAAGGCATGAATGGCGACCTCTGTATAAGGGCAACTGTTATCATTGGATTGCCCACGGCAATCAAGGGCAATCCAGACTCAAACACGCCACGAACGCTCATATTCACGTTATATGGCTCGAGTCCTTATTTTTCGCATTCCCTATCGCAAACCGCAGAACGAGTGCGACAGGTTCCAACGCACGGAGGCCGAAAAGTAACCGTCCCGTCCCCCTCAAAGAAAGTCACGAAGGGGTGAGGACCGGATATTTGATCGGTTTTCGACCGGGCGACGAACGAGGTGGAAATTGGCCCGGAAAAGGGCTGCGGTCAAATCAGCTTCAGCAGACCTTGAGTAAAATAAACGGCACCGACCGCGGTAACCACCCACCGTGTCCAGGAGCGGAAATTCGCGTCCGACATCTTCTGCAGAATGCCGTTGCCGACATGCGCCCCGAGAATGGCGATCGGAGCCGCCATCAGGATCGTCAGCCAGTCCGTCAGCGGAAAATCCGCCGCCGCATTCCAGTAGAAAACGATCTTCGTCACATGCGACAACGTCTGGATCGATGCCTTGGTGGCGATGATCTTGCGGCGGTCCATCTGCGTGCGGATGAAGAAGATATCGACCGTCGGTCCCGCCACCCCGACGCTGATCGTCAGCGCACTGGAAATCAGTCCGCAGATGAAAGCGTGCAGAGGCTTCGATGCATCGAGCTGCAGTCGCTTGACGGGCATCCAGACCAGGATCGGCATCAGCCCGATGCCGATCAGGACGACGATGATGTCCGGTACGTAGTTGACGGAAAACAGCACCGCCGCGGACACGGCGACACCGAGGCAGAGGATACCGAGAATGCGGTAATCGATATAGGCGCGAGAAAACCAGGCGCGCGATCCGTTCGACACCATCTGGATGATGCCGTGAAAGGCGATGGCCGTGCCGACGGGATAGAGGAAAAGCAGGACCCAGAGCAGGATCAGACCGCCCGCCATGCCGAAGATTCCTGAGAGCAGCGAGGTCAGGAAAACGGTGACGGCCATTCCGGTGAAGATGACGAGGGTCAAGGAAGGGAACCTAGAATGTGCGGATGCCCCTCATCCGCCTGCCGGCACCTTCTCCCCGCTTGCGGGGAGAAGGCATATGCAGAGCCGTTTCACCACGAATGCAGCGATGGAGTAGGGCACGTTCCCTCTCCCCGTCAGAACGGGGAGAGGGTGAGGGGCAGTTTGGGATCGAATTCCACCCGCCAACATCGCTGGCGGGTGAGCAATCTTGAAATCAAGCAACCAGATCGCGAAGAACGGTCTGCAGGATGCCGCCGTTGTTCATGTAGATGACCTCGTCGAGCGTATCGATGCGGCAAAGGATGTTGATTTCCTTTACGGTACCGTCGCCGTAGGTGATCTTGGCGATCTTCCACTCGCGCGGCTTGATGTCGCCTTCGAGGCCGTCGATCTCGACGACTTCGTCACCCTTGAGGTCGAGCGAAGCCCAGGTCGTGCCTTCTTCGAAGACGAACGGGACGACGCCCATACCGACCAGGTTCGAGCGGTGAATACGCTCGAAGGACTGGGCGATGACGGCCTTGACGCCGAGCAGGTTAGTGCCCTTCGCAGCCCAGTCACGCGACGAACCGTTGCCGTATTCGACGCCGGCGAAGATGACGAGCGGGGTGCCCTCATCCTTGTACTTCATGGCAGCGTCGTAGATCGACATCTCTTCCTTGGACGGATAGTGGATGGTGTAGCCACCTTCCTTGCCGTTCGGGCCGAGCATGTGGTTGCGCAGGCGGATGTTGGCGAACGTGCCACGCATCATGACTTCGTGGTTGCCGCGGCGCGTGCCGTACTGGTTGAAGTCGGCCACGCCGACACCGTTCTCAGTCAGGTATGCGCCGGCTGGAGAAGCCGCCTTGATCGAACCGGCCGGGGAAATGTGGTCGGTGGTGATCTTGTCGCCGAAGAGGCCGAGGACGCGGGCGCCCTTGATGTTCTTCAAGCCGGAGCCGGTCTTGCCCATGCCGACGAAGTAAGGTGGGTTCTGGACATAGGTCGACTTGTTGTCCCAGGCATAGGTATCGCCTGCCGGAACCTGAACGGCCTGCCAGTTTTCATCGCCCTTGAACACGTCCGCATACTTGCTCTCGAACAGTTCGCGGGTGACGTATTTCTGGATGAATTCCTGCACTTCGGCAGAGGTCGGCCAGACGTCCTTGAGGAAGACCGGCTTGCCGTCGCTGCCGATGCCGAGCGGCTCGGTGGTCAGGTCCTTCTGCACCGTGCCGGCGAGCGCGTAAGCGACGACGAGCGGTGGCGAAGCGAGGTAGTTCGCCTGAACGTCCGGCGAGATACGGCCTTCGAAGTTACGGTTGCCCGAGAGCACGCCCGAAACGATGAGACCCTTGTCGTTGATCGTCTTGGAGATCGGCGCCGGCAGCGGGCCGGAATTGCCGATGCAGGTCGTGCAGCCGAAGCCGACGAGGTTGAAGCCAAGCGCGTCGAGCGAGGTCTGCAGGCCCGACTTGGCAAGGTATTCGCCGACGACCTGGGATCCCGGTGCGAGCGACGTCTTCACCCACGGCGCCGACTTCAGGCCCTTGGCAACGGCGTTGCGGGCCAGAAGGCCGGCAGCGATCAGCACCGACGGATTGGACGTGTTGGTGCAGGAGGTGATGGCGGCAATTGCCACGTCACCATGGCCGAGATCGAAATCCGTGCCTTCGACCGCATAGCGGTTGGAAAGCTGACCGGGCTTCTTGTACTCGGTGTCGAGCGAGCCGGCGAAACCGGACGCGATCTTTTCGAGCGGGATACGGCCTTCCGGACGCTTCGGGCCGGCCATCGACGGAACGACGTCGTTGAGGTCCAGTTCGAGCGTGTCGGTGAAGACGAGGTCGGAACCGTCATTGTCACGCCACATGCCCTGAGCCTTGGAATAGGCTTCGACGAGCGCGATACGCTCCTTGGTGCGGCCGGACATGTTGAGGTAGTTTACGGTTTCGGCGTCGACCGGGAAGAAGCCGCAGGTGGCGCCGTATTCCGGCCCCATGTTGCCGATCGTCGCACGGTCTGCGACCGGCATGTTGTCCATGCCCGGGCCGAAGAATTCGACGAACTTGGAAACAACGCCCTTCTTGCGCAGCATCTGCACGACGGTGAGCACGAGGTCGGTCGCAGTGACGCCTTCCTTGAGCTTGCCGGTCAGCTTGAAGCCGATAACTTCCGGCAGCAGCATGGAGACCGGCTGACCGAGCATCGAGGCTTCCGCTTCGATGCCGCCGACACCCCAGCCGAGCACGCCCAGGCCGTTGATCATCGTCGTGTGCGAATCGGTGCCGACGCAGGTGTCCGGATAAGCGGTGGTTTCACCGTCTTCTTCATTGGTCCAGACGGTCTGGCCGAGATATTCGAAATTCACCTGGTGGCAGATACCGGTGCCCGGAGGAACGACGCGGAAATTCTTGAACGCCTGCTGGCCCCACTTCAGGAAGCGGTAGCGCTCGCCGTTGCGCTGGTATTCCAACTCGACGTTCTTGGCGAAAGCCGTCGGCGTGCCGAATTCGTCGACGATGACCGAGTGGTCGATGACGAGGTCGACGGGCACGAGCGGATTGATCTTTTCCGGATCGCCGCCGAGCGCCTTGATGCCGTCGCGCATGGCTGCAAGATCGACGACCGCCGGAACGCCGGTGAAGTCCTGCATCAGGACGCGAGCCGGACGATAGGCGATTTCCGCCTCGGTCAGACCCTTGTTGTTCAGCCACTCGGCGACCGAAACGATCTGTTCCTTGGTGACCGACTGGCCGTCTTCGAAGCGCAGCAGGTTTTCAAGCAGGACCTTCATGGAGAAGGGCAGCTTCGAAACGCCCGGCAGACCGTTCTGCTCGGCTTTCGGAAGGCTGTAATAGACATAGTCCTTACCGCCTACGGTAAGGACGGAGCGACAATTGAAGCTGTCGATAGATTTAGCCACGGAAGGATAACCCCGCTGATAATAAGAGCCAACACGCGCGTGCGGACGCCTATGCACTTCATGCACATCAGGATGCGGGTGCGACCATTTCCGCTGTCCGCACGAGAAGTCTTTTTGAGAGCTTCAGGTTCGGCGCTAGGTGGAAATCACGCCGGCCGCTGGCGTGGTTGCGATGCTTATAGATAATTTCTAAGAAGGGTTCCAGACACTTGTCGCGCATCTCGGATAATTTTTTGGAACGAGATGATTAAAATCCTAACGAAGGCCAGAAGCATGCGGCTGATCGCCGAAAACCTGAGTGCGAGACGCGGCGAGGACCTTCTTTTCCAGGGCATCTCGTTTGCGCTGGAAGCCGGCGAATGCCTGATCCTGACCGGCCGCAACGGCTCGGGCAAGTCGACGCTGCTCAGAGTGATCGCCGGATTGCTGCGTCAGGAGACCGGCAAGGTGACCTGGCATTCCGCAAAAGCCGAATCGGACATGCGGGCCGCAGAAGCCTGTCACTATCTCGGCCATCGCAATGCGATGAAAGCAGAGCTGACGGTGGCGGAGAATCTTTCGTTCTGGAAGAGCTTGTTTGGTGATTTCGAAGGCGGGCGAGGCATGTCTGTCGGCGAGGCCGCCGAAGCCGTCGGGCTTGGCGGAATTGCGCATCTGCCTTTCGGTTATCTCTCGGCCGGTCAGCAGCGGCGGATGGCGTTTGCGAAACTGCTCGTGTCCCATCGGCCCGTG
Source organism: Neorhizobium populisoli (assembly GCF_019430945.1). Classification (GTDB taxonomy): domain Bacteria; phylum Pseudomonadota; class Alphaproteobacteria; order Rhizobiales; family Rhizobiaceae; genus Neorhizobium; species Neorhizobium populisoli. The sequence continues at coordinate 221,302 of NZ_JAHYCB010000007.1, forward strand.
TGGATATTGGACGAGCCGACCGCGGCGCTGGATGTGACGGCCGAAGAGGTTTTCACCACCTTGATCAAGGCGCATTTGGCAGAGGGCGGCATTGTGTTGGCCGCGACGCATCAGCCGCTGGGGCTGGAGGATGCGAGGGAGCTGAAGATGGTGGGGTTTGCGGGTGTGATGGAGGAGGTTTGGTGAGCGCTCGACATTCCAGCTCAGTCCACTTGGTTACCCCCCTCTGCCCTGCCGGGCATCTCCCCCACAAGGGGGGAGATCGACTCGTGGCAATGTCTCACATCTCTCCGAGGTCGCAGATTGAGGGAAAGCCGTGCCGCTTGCCAATCTCCCCCCTTGTGGGGGAGATGCCCGGCAGGGCAGAGGGGGGTGCGCCATGGTCAATAAAACACATCAATCGATCCCGTGAGACAACGATCCCCCCGAACAAAAACCAAGAGCCGACGGAGCAGCGCCGTTGACCGCCCTCCTCCTCCGCGACCTGAAACTCTCGGTCCGCGCCGGCGGCGGTGCATTGATCGGCGTCCTCTTCTTCATCACAGTCGTCGCCGTCATTCCCTTCGGTGTCGGTCCGGATCTCAACCTCCTCTCCCGCATCGGCCCGGCGATCGTCTGGATCGGCGCTCTTCTCTCCTCGCTGCTCGGCCTCGACCGCATGTTCCAGACCGACCGCGAGGACGGCTCGCTCGACCTGCTGCTGATGCAAGAACATCCGCTGGTTTTGACGGTGCTGGTCAAATGCCTGGCGCACTGGATCGGCAACGGCCTGCCCCTCGTCATCGCCTCGCCACTACTCGGCCTTTTCATGAACATGAACGAGGTAGCGATCGGCGCCACCATGCTCACCCTTCTGGTCGGCACCCCGGCTCTGACCTTCATCGGCGCGGTCGGCGCGGCGGTCGCGGTCGCCCTGCCCCGTGGCGGGCTGCTCGTGTCGATCCTCGTCCTGCCGCTCGCCGTGCCGGTGCTGATCTTCGGTGTCGGCGCATCCTATGCGGCCGTCGAAGACCCCGCCCCGTTTATGCCGCCTTTCCTGATATTGGTGGCGATCACGATGTTTTTTGCGGTGCTCGGTCCGCTCGGTGCGGCGCTGGCTTTGAGAAACGCCAATGACTGACTAGGATAAGGTTGACCACGATCAATATTGTCGTCGCATACGCAGACTAGAAAGCGCTCATGTCCGAAAGCCTCGCCATCACGAAATTCAGCGATCTCGCCAACCCGACGCGGTTTTTGGCGCTGGCAGCGCGTATCCTCCCGTGGATGGCGGCGGTGACCGCGATCCTGTTCGCGGTCGGCCTCTACATGAGCTTTTCGACCGAGGGTGACTACCAGCAGGGCCAGACGGTCAAGATCATGTATATCCACGTGCCGGCGGCCTGGCTCTCGATGATGTGTTATACGGTGATGGCGCTGTCTGCGATCGGCACGCTGGTCTGGCGCCATCCGCTGGCCGACGTGTCCCACAAGGCCGCCGCGCCGCTCGGCGCCGCCTTCACGCTGATCGCGCTCGCCACCGGTTCGCTCTGGGGCAAGCCCATGTGGGGCACCTGGTGGGTCTGGGATGCACGGCTTACTTCCGTCTTCATCCTCTTCTTGATGTATCTCGGCTTGATCGCGCTCAACCGTGCCATGGACGATCCTAGCCGGGCGGCACGTGTCTCGGCCATCCTCATCCTCGTCGGCTTCGTCAACATCCCGATCATGAAGTTCTCGGTCGACTGGTGGAATACGCTGCACCAGCCGGCCAGCGTCATCCGCATGGGCGGCTCGACGATCGACGCGGAATTCCTTTGGCCGCTGCTGGTCATGGCGCTGGCCTTCACGCTTCTGTTCTTCACCCTGCATGTGATGGCGATGCGCAACGAGATTTGGCGCCGCCGCGTAACCGCGCAACGTCGCATGGCCGCTCGTTTGGCCGGACGGGACAATGTAAGATGACCCACACCTTCTATATCACCACCGCCTATGCCGTGACCGCGATCGTCACTCTCTGTCTGATCTTCTGGGTCTGGCTGGATGGCCGCGCACGGCAAAAGGAATTGGCCGAACTCGAAGCCTCCGGCATTCGCCGCCGTTCGGCGCAGACGAAACCCGAGCCGGCTCCGGGAGGCCAGGCATGAGCGTCGAGACCGAAACCCGACCTGCCGAACGTAAAGGTCTGGCCCGTTACGCGCTGGCATTGATCCCGCTCGCCGTCTTCGTCGGCTTTGCCGCAGTGGCCGGAAAGATGCTCTACGATCAGGACGTCAATGGCCGCGATGTCTCCGCCATTCCTTCGGCGTTGATCGGCAAGAAGGCCCCGTCGCTGGCCTTGCCGCCGCTTGAAGGCTCAAACACCGCAGCTCTGACCGCCGCGGCCGTCGCCGGCAAGCTGACTCTGGTCAATGTCTTCGCGTCCTGGTGCATTCCCTGCCGTCAGGAACATCCGGTCCTGAAACAATTGGCGACCGATAGCCGACTCACCATCGTCGGGATCAACTACAAGGACAAGAACGACAACGCTCTGCGTTTTCTCGGCGAACTCGGCAATCCTTATAAGGCGATTGGTGTCGATCCGAACGGCAAGGCGGCGATCGACTGGGGCGTTTACGGCATTCCGGAAAGTTACCTGGTCGGCCCGGACGGCACGATCCTCTACAAGAAGGTCGGCCCGTTCGACGACCGCAGCCTGAAACAGGAATTGCTGCCGGCCATCGAAAAGGTAACGGCTGCGAAAAGCTGATCAGGCAACCGAAATGATCCGCAGCTGCCGTGGTGTGCCGGCCGCCGGAGCACCTTGCTGACCTTCGGTCACAACCAGGTTCCGCCCGCTGGATTTTGCCGCATAAAGGCAGGCATCGGCACGGCCGATCGCATCATGCATGGAATGGTCGCCGCGGGCCGTGAAAGACACGCCAAAACTCGAAGTGATCTGCTGGCTGATACCGCCTTCGCGCCAGTCGCGCGCTGCAAAGGTAAGCCGGATCGCGTTTGCCAGCACGCCGGCTTCCGCCAGCGTCACGCCCGGCAGGAAGGCTACGAATTCCTCGCCACCAAATCGGGCTGAAAGCGCATCGCCCGGCAGTCCGTTCCGCAGCGCGGCAGCAAGGCCGACAATCACCGTATCACCGGCCGCATGGCCGAACCGGTCATTGACCAGCTTGAAATGATCGATATCGCAGACGATCACGGCGCCTGCCGGATAACCGTCCTTACCGGAATTGGTGCCGAAATCCGGAATTGCGCGCTCAAAGCCGCGGCGGTTCAGGAGGTCGGTCAGAGGATCGTGTTCCGCCGCATGCCGATGCTGGCCGACGACATCCAGCATGACCGTGCCGAGCACGGTCAATGCCAACAGGAAACCGAGGATGCTGGCGCCGACCTGCATGAAGAAGGCGTAGTCCGAAGCCAGAAATTCATCCAGCACGGCATAGGCATCACCCGAGGTAAAGACCAGCAGCGAGACGAAACGTCGTTTCCGCCAACACCAACCCGACCATGCTGACGAGCAGCCAGTCGATCGGCCGGCGAATACGGCCGCGGACCTGCCAGAGCGGAGCGGCAAGCAGCAGGGCGCAGGCGACATCGCTGGCGACCAACTCGCCCTTCAGGTCATGGATCATCACCAGATAGGAGATCGTCGCCAGCGCCACTGCACTGAAGACGAGCCGCGCAGCGAGCGCCGGCGGCACGCCGAAACGGCTATACAGCGCCTGCCCGTAGCAGAAAAAAGCGGAAAGGAAGAATGCGTTGGAGACAATCGCCTGCGCTTCGAGCGGCAGTTTTTCAAGAATCAATGGCGCAGCGAAACCGAAGGCCGCCGAGATGTATCCGATCCCCCAATAGCGCCCCGAGACCGAGCCCCAGCGCTGCAGGAAGACGAACGTGCATCCAAAAACGAAGAATATGAAAGGAAGCAGGTAGGCGAAATTGTCGTGCGATTCCATGAAACCCCTCGCACGAATGAATTCCCCCCGAAACTCTGTGCTACCCCCGAAATTAACCGGGTGGGATTAAGAAAACTTAACCGGAAAAGGCGTCAGGCGGATCAAGGCCGTATCACTTTGACGCGATTTCAGATGCCGCCCTGCCAGACGCGGACCGCGTCCACCGGCCAGATCAGCATCAGCACGTTGAGGGTCAGGTTATCGCGGATGATATAGCCGGTCAGAAGCTCGAAAAAGATCGCGATCGCCACCGTCACCCAGGCCGGCAGGCGCGAAGCGGCGAAGAAACCAAGCGCCATGAACACCGTGTCCATCGCCGAATTGAGGATGCTGTCGCCGGAATAACCGAGCGCCATCGTTGCGGTCCGATACCGGTCGATGATCAGTGGCGAGTTTTCGAGAAGCTCCCAGGCCGCCTCGATCAACACCGCGAGCGAAAGCCTTGCGGTGAGCGGCGCCCGACGCATAACGAGCCAACCGAGACCGTAGAACAGGAACCCATGAATGATGTGCGAGGGCGTGTACCAGTCGGACAGATGCTGGGAATTGCCGCTGGTGTTCACACCGCCTTCCCAGAGCTTCACATAACCGCATTCGCAGATCGGAATGCGGCCCATGAGATAGAGAATGGCGATCTGCAGAAGGAAAAGAACGATGGCGCCGATCAGCCAGCGCCGCGACGAGGAACCTGGACCGGAAAGCTCGGTTGCGCTCACTTCTCAGCCTCGGCTTCCGGCGCCTGCACGGTGTGGCGCATGATCAGCGGCATCTGGGCGAGCGTGAAGATGATGGTGATCGGCATCGTGCCCCAGACCTTGAAATTGATCCAGACCTCGTCCGAAAAGTTCCGCCAGACGACCTCGTTGATGACCGCGAGGAAGAGGAAAAAGATACCCCAGCGGAAGGTCAGCTTCTTCCAGCCTGCTTCATCGAGCTGGAAGGCGGCATTGAAGACATAACCAAGCAGCGACTTGCCGAAGGCGAGACCGACCAGCAGCGTCACCCCGAACAGCGTGTTGACGATGGTCGGCTTCATCTTGATGAAGGTCTCGTCCTGCAGCCAGATCGACAGCGAACCGAACACCAGAACCACAACACCTGAAACGAAGGGCATGACCGGCAGGTGCTTGAAGACGATTTTCGAGACGATCAGCGAAGCGACCGTCGCCACCATGAACAGCGCGGTCGCGACGAGCAGCGGACCGCCGATCGCCGACAGCGCCGGAAACCTCTCCACCAGCCATTCGCCGCGCAGATTGCCGAAGAAGAAGACCAGCAAAGGTCCGATCTCCAGTGCCAGCTTCAGCATTGGGTGCTGCTTTTCTTCCTTGGTCGGCGTGGTGTCGCTTTCGATCGTCTGCATCTTGTCCAGCTTTTGGGGTTCCAACTTCGAAGCCTTTGTTGTCGAAGCCAAATCGTCATTCTGTGTCATCAATGCGTCAAACCCGCAATGGCACGCGCAAAATCCTGCGCCTCGAAGGGTTCGAGATCGTCGACACCCTCACCGACGCCGATGAAATAGACCGGTAGTTTGTGCTTGGCGGCGATAGCGACAAGGATACCGCCTCGCGCCGTGCCGTCGAGCTTGGTCATGATCAGACCGCTGACGCCCGCGACATTGCGGAAGATTTCCACCTGGTTCATGGCGTTCTGGCCGGTCGTCGCATCAAGCGTCTGCAGCACGGTATGCGGCGCATCCGGATCGAGCTTGCCGAGCACGCGGACAATCTTTTCCAGCTCCGCCATCAGCTCAGTACGGTTCTGCAGCCGGCCGGCGGTATCGATGATCAGCACGTCGCTTTTGTTTGCCTTGGCCTGTTCATAGGCATCATAGGCGAGGCCCGCAGCATCGGCGCCGAGCTTGGTACCGATAAAGCGGGAGCCGGTACGATCGGCCCAAATCTTGAGTTGCTCGATCGCCGCCGCGCGGAACGTATCGCCCGCCGCTAGCATCACCTTGAGGCCGGCGCCGGAAAGTTTTGCCGCCAGCTTGCCGATCGTCGTCGTCTTGCCGGTGCCATTGACGCCGACCACGAGAATGACATGCGGCTTGTGATTGAGATCGAGCGCCAGCGGCTTGGCGACCGGCGCCAGAACCTTGGTGATCTCGGCAGACATGATGCGCGAAACATCCTCGCCGGAGACATCCTTGCCGTAACGCTCGGAGGACAGCGCGCCCGTAATGCGCATCGCAGTCTCGACGCCGAGATCGGCCTGGATCAGCAGGTCTTCCAGCTCCTCCAGCGTCTCTTCATCGAGCTTACGCTTGGTGAACAGAGCCGTGATCTGGCCGGTCAGCTGCGAGGAGGTACGGGCAAGGCCGGCGCGCAGGCGCTGAAACCAGTTGAGCTGCGGCGGCGGAACGATGACGACCGGTTCCGGTTCGGATTTGGCGGTTGAGAAGCCCTTGGGGAGGATCGGCTCGGGGCGAGCTTCGTCAGCGGAGATACCCCCCTCTGTCCTGCCGGACATCTCCCCCACAAGGGGGGAGATCGACTCGTGGCTCGGCTGCAGTTCAGTACCAACCGTCGAAGGCGTTGAAACACCCGCGGCGTCCGATGGGGAGGAAACCGGCGCATCCGTAATCTCCCCCCTTGAGGGGGAGATGTCCGGCAGGACAGAGGGGGGTGTATCCACACCTGAAGCCTCTTCAGCCTCGGCCTCCGCCTGCAACAGAGACAGCGGCACCACTCCGATTTCAGATATCGCTTCGGCACCAGGCAGAAGCGCCGGCTCTTCTGCAACTGCGGCTTCCGCCGCCACATCCGACGCAGGACCACCGGCCGTCTCTATCTCCGTCGGCGCCACCGGATCGGCAGCAACCGGCAAATCTTCTGCGCGAGACTTGGGTTCAAGCTCAGCCTCGACCGCAGAAACCTCTGCCGGCTTTTCCGTTTCCGGCACCGCCTCCTCGGCAGGTTTGCCGAAAGTGAAGACACGTTTGATGAAGCTCAGAGCCATGAGAAAATTCCGTTCCGGTCACGCCGCTCGCGAAGGCGCAAGCGATGCGCCCCCGGACCGATCCATGGACGAGCCGTCTTCGGCCGCGACCCGCATTTCGAGATATTTGCCGTTATGGCCTGTTATCATAACGCGCCGGAGGTCGCTGGGAATAAGGCCTGGTGCCGCAACAAGCGAAAAGTTTTCCGTATGCGCCATGCCGTTATTCTCGACGATGACCATCTGTTCTGTGCCGACCATGCGATCGAGATGGGCGCGATGCAACGCGTCACCTCGGGCACGAAGCCGCGCCGCGCGATCCTTAACGAGACCGCGATCGACCTGCGGCATGCGTGCCGCTGGCGTACCGCGCCGGGGGCTGTAGGGAAACACGTGCAGGAAGGAAACGCCCGCCTCATCCGCAAGCGTTGCGGCATTCTCGAACATGTCTTCCGTTTCCGTCGGGAAACCGGCGATCATATCCGCCCCGAAGGCAATCTCCGGCCGCAACCGCCGCGCCTGCTCGGTAAAGGCTAAGGCCTCGGCGCGGGAATGACGCCGCTTCATCCGCTTCAGGATCATGTCGTCGCCATGCTGCAGGGACAGATGCAGATGCGGCATGAAACGCGGCTCGTCGGCGATCAGGTCCCAGAGATGTTTGTCCGCCTCGATACTGTCGATCGAGGAAAGGCGCAGACGCAGGATTTCCGGCACCTGCCGCAACAGGGTCTTGGCGAGGTAACCCAGCGACGGCTGGCCGGGCAGGTCCGCGCCATAACTGGTGGCGTCCACGCCGGTCAGCACGATCTCGCGATAGCCGCTTTCAGAGAGCTTGCGGGCCTGCTCGACCACCGCCCCCATCGGCACAGACCGCGAATTGCCGCGGCCATAGGGGATGATGCAGAAGGTGCAGCGATGGTCGCAGCCGTTCTGAACCTGAATGAACGCCCGCACATGCCCATCGATATGCTTGATCATCTGCGGCGCGGTCGCCTTGATGCTCATGATGTCGTTGACGCGCAACTTCTCTTCTGCCGCAACACCGAAATCCGGCAGGGCGCGATAGGACTTGGCTGTCAGCTTCTCTTCATTGCCTAAAACAGCATCGACTTCCGCCATATCCGCAAAAGTCTGCTTCTCGGTCTGGGCAGCACAGCCTGTGACGATAATGCGGGCATGCGGGTTTTCGCGCCGTGCCCGGCGGATCGCTTGCCGGGCTTGCCGCACGGCCTCGCCGGTGACGGCACAGGTGTTGACGAGGATCGCGTTGTTGAGCCCGGCCTTCTCGGCCTCGGCCCGCATCACTTCCGATTCATAGGTGTTGAGCCGACAGCCGAAGGTAATGACCTCGACGCCACTCATTTTGCCACCGCTCCATGCCCGCCGATATTGGACTCTTCATCACGCATGAAACTGCCCGTCACCGGATCGACCTTGCCGGACCATTCCCATTCGGCCGGGCCGGTCATCACCACATGATCGTCGTCCCGCCACTCGATGACGAGTGGTTGACGGATCGGGCTGGAGGCGACATCGATCGTCACCGTGCGGCCAGTGCGGCCGGTCCGGGCAGCCGAAACGGCAGCGGAGCAGGCGGCGGAACCGCAGGCAAGAGTCAGGCCGGCGCCACGTTCCCAGGTGCGGGTCCGCAGCGAACTGTCGGAGGTGACCTGCGCCAGCGTGATATTCGCCTTCTCCGGAAAGATCGGGTGGTTTTCCAAAAGTGGCCCGAAGCGCTCCAGATCGAACGCCATCGGATCGCGATCGACCCAGAATATCGCGTGCGGATTGCCCATCGACATCACCGAGGGAGAATGCAGCACAGGCGCATCGATCGGCCCGATCTGCAGCTCGATACGGCTCGTGTCGAAGAAATCTTCGGCCAGCGGGATCTTGTCCCAAGCGAAAACCGGCTTGCCCATATCGACGGAAATCGTCCCGTCCGCATGTTCCTGCGCATTCAGGATGCCGGCAACGGTCTGAAAGGTGAAGGTCTTGCGGCCCGTCTCGGCGGCCAGCGCCTGCACCACGCAACGGGTGCCGTTGCCGCAGGCCTGCGCCTTCGAACCGTCGGAATTCAGGATATCGATCCAGGCATCCGTGCCTTGAGCCTTCGGATCGTGGATGGCCATGATCTGGTCGAACTCGGTAGCCGGATCGGCATTCAGCGCGATCGCGGCTTCCGGCGTCACCTTGTCCGTGCGGCCGCGCATATCGACGACCAGGATCTTGTTTCCAAGCCCGTTCATCCTCGCGAATTCGACCACATCTGCCATGACATCATCCAAGCGGTAAAATTACCGATACTTGGCCGTATATGGCGGAAAGCCGCGGGAATTACCAGTGGTCCGTATATCGACTGCGAGTTTCCTATGGCAGATGTCCGCCCGAAACAAAAATGCCCGGCGTGAAGCCGGGCATTTCGAATTCAGTCAGTGAAAAATTACTTCCACTCGCGGATATCGACGAAGTGCCCGGCAATCGCCGCCGCCGCAGCCATGGCCGGCGAGACGAGGTGCGTACGGCCCTTGTAGCCCTGGCGTCCCTCGAAGTTGCGGTTCGAGGTCGACGCGCAACGCTCGCCCGGCTTCAGGCGGTCGTCGTTCATTGCGAGGCACATGGAGCAGCCCGGCTCGCGCCATTCGAAACCGGCGGCCTTGAAGATGACATCCAGTCCTTCGGCTTCCGCCTGCTCTTTCACGATGCCCGAACCTGGAACGATCATGGCGGAGACGGTCGAAGCCACCGTGCGGCCCTCGACGACCTTGGCTGCAGCGCGAAGGTCTTCGATACGGCCGTTGGTGCAGGAACCGATGAAGACGCGATCGACGGCGATATCGGTGATCTTCGTGCCCGGCTTCAGGCCCATATAGTCCAGCGCACGCCACTTGGAGGTGCGCTTGGTCTCGTCCTGGATGTCATCCGGGTTGGGAACCACGCCTTCGACGGAGATGACGTCTTCCGGCGAGGAGCCCCAGGAGACGATCGGCGGTAGGTTGGCGGCGTCGAGCACGACGACCTTGTCAAAATGCGCGCCTTCGTCGGTCTTCAGCGACTTCCAATAGTCGAGCGCCATCTCCCACGCCCTGCCCTTCGGCGCGCGCGGCTTGTCCTTGATGTATTCGAACGTGGTTTCGTCCGGAGCGATCAGGCCAGCACGGGCGCCACCCTCGATCGTCATGTTGCAGACCGTCATGCGGCCTTCCATGGACAGCGAACGGATCGCCTCGCCTGCAAACTCGATGACGTGGCCGGTGCCGCCGGCAGTGCCGATCTCGCCGATGATGGCAAGGATGATGTCCTTGGCGGTGACGCCGGCCGGCAGCTTGCCGTCGACGCGCACCAGCATGTTCTTCGCCTTCTTCTGCACCAGCGTCTGGGTGGCGAGCACGTGCTCGACTTCCGACGTGCCGATGCCGTGCGCCAGCGCGCCGAACGCACCATGCGTGGAGGTATGGCTATCGCCACAGACGATGGTCATGCCCGGCAGGGTAAAGCCCTGTTCGGGACCGACGATGTGAACAATGCCCTGGCGAACGTCTTTTTCGGAATAATATTCGACGCCGAAATCGGCAGCATTCTGGGCAAGTGCTTCGACCTGAATGCGGCTTTCCTCGTTCTTGATACCCTCGTACCGGTCGAGGGTGGTCGGCACGTTATGGTCGACGACCGCGAGCGTCTTCTCCGGCGCGCGGACCTTGCGGCCGGCCATGCGCAGGCCTTCGAAAGCCTGCGGCGACGTCACTTCGTGAACGAGGTGACGGTCGATGTAGAGAAGACAGGTGTTGTTTTCATCGGTCGAGACGACGTGGTCGGCCCAGATCTTGTCGTAAAGAGTGGTAGGTGCGCTCATGGCTGCTATCCGTTCAGCTGAATGAAAAACATGGGAATTGGGGTTGGCAGCCGATGGCTGCCGGAGAGCTGAAAAGATCAGCTAAGTCGGTCGCAAAGCGCCCCGGAAACCCGCGCGAAAAAGCGTGCCGGCAGACGCTTGTGGTCCTGCAGCACGATAATGTGGTTCGCGAGGCATCCGAATTTCGATCCCATGGCAAACTCAATAGCAGTTTCCGCCAAATGCGGCAATCGGTTTGCCGAATGGTTTGCATCGTCGGACACCTGTCGCACGATTGTCATAAAGTCTTCGCGGAAACGTGCTTCATCTCTTTTCCGAAACGGAGGGATACCCAATGTCCGAACCCATGGAAGACCAGCTCAGCCGCATCAAGGAAGAGATCGCCGACAGCTTCGATGAAGAGCTGGAAATGCAGATGGAAGAAGACCGGCTGGACGAGCTGGTCGCCGAGGGCATGTCCGGCCCGGCCGATCCGACGATCGACCGCAAGCTTTATTTCCGCGAACTCTTCCGTCTGCAGCACGAACTGGTGCGCCTGCAAGACTGGGTTCAGTACAAGAAGCTCAAGGTCGTCATCCTGTTCGAGGGCCGCGATTCCGCCGGCAAGGGCGGCGCCATCAAGCGCGTCACCCAGCGCCTTAATCCGCGTGTCGCCCGTGTCGTGGCGCTGCCGGCGCCGACCGAGCGCGAGCGGAACCAATGGTATTTCCAGCGCTATGTATCTCACCTGCCGACTGCCGGCGAAATGGTGATGTTCGACCGCTCCTGGTACAATCGTGCCGGCGTCGAGCGCGTCATGGGCTTTGCTACATCGGAACAGGTGGAAGAATTCTTCCGCGATACGCCGGAATTCGAGCGCATGCTGGTCCGCTCCGGCATCATCCTTCTGAAATACTGGTTCTCGATCACCGACGAGGAGCAGGAATTCCGCTTCAAGATGCGCATCCACGATCCGCTGAAGCAGTGGAAACTTTCGCCGATGGATCTGCAGAGCCGCGTCCATTGGGAAGACTATACCCGGGCCAAGGAAGACATGCTTCAGCGCACCCATATTCCGGAAGCGCCGTGGTGGGTGGTGCAGGCCGTCGACAAGAAGAAGGCGCGCCTCAACATGATCGCCCACCTTCTGGCGCAGGTGCCTTACGAGTCGGTTCCGAAGGAATCGATCGAACTGCCGGCCCGCGTGCGCCACGAGGACTACGCCCGCCATCCGGTACCGGCAGAACTGTACGTTCCGGAAATCTACTAACCGGCAGGCGGCCTTCGGGCCGCCTTCACTTTTCTATCCGCTTGCGCAGCCGCGACTCGACACCGCGGAGCGCCAGCGACAGGCCAATCGTCAGCAGCAGGTAGATGTACGCGACGATCGAATAGGTCTCGAAGAAGCGGAAAGATCCGGCTGCATAGACCTTTGCCATCTGGGTGATGTCGGCGACGCCGAGCACCGAGACAAGCGACGAATCCTTCACCATCGAGACGAAATCGTTGGAGAGCGGCGGGAAAATCACCCGCATTGCCTGCGGAAAGACGATCAGCCGGAAGCGCTGGAATTTGGTGAAGCCGAGCGTCTTTGCCGCTTCGATCTGACCTATATCGACCGACTGGAAGCCGGCGCGGAAGATTTCCGCGATGAAGGCGGCGTAACCTATCGTCAGGGCAATGATTGCCCGCCACAGCAGGGAAACATCCCGCACCAGAAGCTGACCAAGCAGGCCGCGCTCGATCAGCGGCGCGAGTGCCGCATTATACAGGGTGACGAAGGCCGGGGCACCGACGAAGGCGATATAGAACAGAAGCACCAAGATCGGGATGCCGCGGATCAGTTCGACATAGAAGCGGGCGATCTGCCTGAGAACAACGCTGTTCGACAATCCGGCCAGGGCAACTGCAAGCCCCAGGGCTGTCGCCAGAGCGAAGGCGGCAAGTGTCACACTGACTGTGATACCGATCCCCTTCACCACCACGCCAAAAACCTGGGTGTAGAGATCGTTGAGGGCGACAACGGCCGCAAGCCCTATGCAGAGCGCCCCGAAGGCGAGCAGCCACCACGGAAAATCCTTGGGCTCGGCATTTTGCCGGCGCTGAGGCGCCACGCGCTATTGGCCCATCTTGTAATCGAGGAACCATTTCTTGTTCAGGGCATCCAGCGTGCCGTCATCCTTCAGCGCTGCGATTGCGGCATTGATAGGCAGCACAAGGTCGGAGCCCTTCTTGAAAATGAAACCGAAATCCTCGGCGCCGAGCGGTTCGCCGACGATCTTCAAAGAACCGTTCGAGGCATCGACATACCCCTTGCCGGCAGTCGAGTCCGTCAGCACCAGATCGACGTCGCCCGCCTTCAAGGCCTGGACGCTGGCACCGAAGGTCTCGAAAAGCTTGATACGCGGGTTCTGCTCATTGCCGTCGAGCACTTCATAAACGGCAGTGTAGAACGGGCTCGTGCCGGCTTGCGCGCCGACCAGGCCTTTTTCCAAGGCTGCAAAGCTCTTGGCATCCGTAAAACGCTTTTCGTCGCTGCGAACCAGCATCAGCTGCTGCGAGCGCATGTAGGGCTCGGAGAAATCCACCTTCTGCCTGCGGTCGTCCTTGATGGTGATGCCGGTCATGCCGATGTCGTACTGACCGTCGGACACCGCCTGGATCATCGCGTCCCAGCTGGTGTTCTGGTACTGGACCTTGAAATTCAGCCGCTTGGCGATCTCGTTCATCGCGTCATATTCCCAGCCGATCGGCTGACCGCCTTTCGGATCGACGAATTGCAGCGGCGGATAGGCGTTTTCCGTGACCACGATGATGGTGCGGCCGGCCAGGTTGGGAAGTTCGGCAGCGTCTAGTGAGCCGACAAGGGAAAGCATGGCGAGGCCGGCGAGAACGGTACGGCGGAGAAGCATCGGGATACTCCCTGATATTCGAAATTTCTCCCGACTTTCACGAAATCGCGGAAAATGACAAGCCGGCAAATCGGGCGGCAGTTCACAATTGCTCGGTGGTTCCAGCTTCGTGGAACAAATGCAATCCTGCCGCTTTAACGGGAGCAATTGATTTCAGCACTTTTCGAATGCGCCGTTCTGGCCGGGAGGATGTATCGTGGTTTCCGAACAGCAATTGATTTCCAAAATCACCTGGCGGCTGATGCCGTTTCTCGGTCTGCTTTACCTGATCGCCTATATCGACCGGCAGAATGTCAGCTTCGCGAAGCTGCAGATGGTCGATGCGTTGGGCATGAGCGAATATGCCTACGGGCTTGGCGCCTCACTGTTTTTCATCGGTTATTTCATCTTCGAAGTACCGAGCAACCTTTTTCTCACCCGCTTCGGCGCCAGCCGCTGGTTCGCACGTATCCTGATTTCCTGGGGCATCGTCACCATCGCGCTTGCCTATACGCAGAATCCGACGATGTTCTACATCCTGCGTTTCCTGCTCGGCGTCTGCGAGGCAGGCTTCTTCCCCGGCGTGCTTTATCTTCTGACGCTCTGGTTTCCGGAAGACTATCGCGGCCGCATGGTCGGCTTGTTCATGATCTTCAGCGCACTTGCCAATGCGGTCGGCGCGCCGCTCGGCGGCATGCTGCTCGATCTCGACGGCACTTTGGGGCTAGCCGGCTGGGAATGGGTGTTCCTCGCCACGGGCGTTCCGGCGGTCATCGCCGGCATTGTGACGATCTTCTATCTCGACGATACGCCGGAGAAGGCTAAATTTCTGACCGAAGATGAGAAGCGCTGGCTGCAGGAGCGCCTTGCCCGCGAAAAAGCCGGTATCGACGACCATTCGGACAACGGCTTCAAGGCTCTGGTCAATCCGCGCGTGCTGCTGATGGCGCTTTGCTATGTCGGCTTCCCGCTTGCCGCTTACGGCCTGAGCTATTGGCTGCCGACGATCGTTAAGGGCTTTGGCGTTTCGAATACTGCCAACGGTTTCATCAATATCATTCCGTGGATAATCGTCGCTTTGGCACTGTGGTTCGTGCCGGCTGCTGCCGACAAGGCGCAAAACAAGACGCCTTATATCGTCGGGCCGGCCTTTATCGGCGCGATCGCTCTGACGCTCTCCGTCATCGTTCCGACGCCGGTGCTGCAGTTCGTTTTCCTCTGCATTGCCGCTGCCGGCATCTTTGCGGGCCAGCCGGTCTTCTGGAGCCTGCCGGGACGCTTCCTGAAGGGCGCAGGTGCCGCAGCCGGCATCGCGGCGATCAATTCGGTCGGCAATCTCGGCGGCTTCGTCGCCCAGAACGTCGTGCCGTGGATCAAGGATGCAACGGGCAGCAATCTCCTGCCGATGCTGTTCCTGGCGGTCTGCCTTGCCGCAGCCGGCGTGCTGGTCATCGTCGTCGGAAAGATGCTGGCCTCGCATCAAGGCAATGCGACCGGGTCGGACCCAGATCATCCGCGGAACATGCCGCAACCTCGCTGAAGACGGTCGGAGGGCGTCTGGTCATCAGGAGGCCGCGCCCTCTCCTTCGTCTTCGGGCTCATCTGGAGAATCTGCCCCCGACAAACGTGTTCAAACCCTCGCCACAAGGGCGGGGAGGACGTCGCAAGTCATTGAAACGTTAAACAAACAAAAAAGGCGGCCGATCGGCCGCCTTTTTCGTAAAATCTTCTCGAAGCTTATTCTGCCGAAGCTTCGGCAGCCTTTGCTGCTTCAGCCGCCTCGGCAGCCTTTGCGGCTTCCGCTTCTTCAGCAGCCTTGGCTGCTGCAGCTTCGGCTGCTGCCTTTTCGGCGGCCAGAGCCTGAGCTGCTGCAACCTTTTCAGCCTCGATACGTGCCTTTTCTTCGGCAACGGCCTGACGCTCGGCGTCGTTCAGCTTGCGGGCGCGAACGCCGGTATCTTCAACGATACGAGCCGACTTGCCGCGACGATCGCGCAGGTAGTAGAGCTTGGCGCGACGGACCTTACCGCGGCGAACGACTTCGACGCCTTCGACCATCGGGGAGTAGACCGGGAATACGCGCTCGACGCCTTCACCGTAGGAAATCTTGCGAACCGTGAAGCTCTCGTTGATGCCGCCGCCGGAACGGGCGATGCAAACGCCTTCGTAAGCCTGGACGCGGGTACGGGTACCTTCCGTAACCTTCACGTTGACGCGGACGGTATCGCCCGGGGAAAATTCCGGAAGGGTACGCTTGGCAGCGATCTTCTCGGCCTGCTCTTTTTCGAGCTGCTGAATGATGTTCATCGTCTCAAACCTTTTGGTTCTTCTGAAACAGCCAGAGCGCTCATCTTATCCGTTGGTCACGCCTCGGGATTTGCCTTGCGGGCGGAGCGGGTTCGCCATTCTTTGTTGCTGGTGGACGGGAAGCTTTCCCATTGCCGCGTGCGCAATACACGAAAGACTTGCCCCTGTCATCCCGCTGATTGCGATTTTGTGACGGAAAGGCCGTTATTGCCGCATTTCAGCGAAGCGGCTATGTGCAGTTCAGGGATGAGGAAACATTGATGACAATTACCACGATACTGCTGCTTGCCGCGGCGGGCTTCTTTTCCGGCGCGGTCAACGCAATTGCCGGCGGCGGCACCTTCCTGACCTTCGGGGCAATGACGCTGGCCGGCATTCCGCCAATTTCCGCCAATGCCACGTCCTCCATCGTGCAGTTTCCCGGTTACGTCACCTCGACGCTCGCCTATTGGGACGAGATTTCCAAGCGCTGGCGTAGCGCACTGGTTCTCGCCGTCGTTTCGGTGATCGGCTCGATCGGCGGCTCGCTGTGGCTGTTGTCGCTCGATAACCCGTCCTTCCGGCAGATCGTGCCCTGGCTGCTTGCGGCCGCAACGGCCATCTTCGCGGCCGGACCGTGGTTGACCCCGAAGACCACCATCGAACGCTCCGCCAACTCGCCGGCCTCCGTCATCGGCCAGTTCCTGACGTCGATCTATGGCGGATTCTTCGGGGCAGGCATGGGCATCATGATGCTCGCGGTGCTAGGCGTCACGACGGGCGGTTCCTATCATCATCTGAATGCCCTGAAGAACATGCTGGCGATCCTCATCGCCGCAGTCGCGATCGTCGTCTTCGTCAGCGGCGGCGTGGTGGCCTGGCCGCAGGCGATCGTCATGATCCCGGCCGGCGCGCTCGGCGGTTATGCCGGCGTGTGGATGGCCCGGCGGGTACCGCAAACCGTGCTGCGCTGGTGCGTGGTTGCGGTCGGGGTGGCGCTGACGGTTTATTATTTTGTGACGGGGTGAGGAATGCTCGGCAAAGCTGGTGAAACGATCCGGTGAGCGTTTCGAATGACGAACGCCTGGAGCATCCGCGAGGGGCCGGTGTACCGCGTGACCTCCTCATCCGCCCTTCGGGCACCTTCTCCCCGAGGGGAGAAGGTGAGTTACCCAACGTCGCTGATCCTCCTCTCCCCTCGGGGAGAGGGTGGCCGAGCGATAGCGGAGGCCGGGTGAGAGGGCCGCACCGCATGCCGGCAAAGAAAATTAATCCGCCTTGCCCACCAGCAAATCCGGCCGGCGCGCCGCCGTCAGCTTCTTCGCTTCTTCCAGCCGCCACTTCTCGATCGCGGCATGATTACCCGACGTCAGCACCGCCGGAATCTCGCGCCCCTCGAAAACCTGTGGCCGCGTATATTGCGGATGCTCCAGCAGCCCGTTCTCGAAACTCTCGTGCGTGCCGGAAAGCGCATTGCCCATGACGCCAGGCAGGATGCGAATGACGGCATCGAGCAGCGTCAGCGCCGCCGGTTCACCGCCAGAGAGCACGTAGTCGCCGACCGAGACCTCTTCGAGATTGCGCGCATCGATAACCCGCTGATCGACGCCTTCAAAGCGGCCGCAGACGATCACTACACCGTCACCGGCGGCGAGTTCACGCACCTTTTCCTGCGTCAGCGGTTTGCCGCGCGGGCTCATGAGAAGGCGGGGTCGCGTATCGTTTTCGGAAGCCTGGTCGATCGCCCTGGCGAGAATATCCGGTTTCAGAACCATGCCCGCACCACCGCCGGCCGGAGTGTCGTCCACGGTGCGATGTTTGTCCTCGGCGAAATCGCGGATCTGTACCGCATCCAGCGACCACTGGCCGCGTTCCAGCGCCTTGCC
Organism: Neorhizobium populisoli; assembly: GCF_019430945.1. Taxonomy (GTDB): domain Bacteria; phylum Pseudomonadota; class Alphaproteobacteria; order Rhizobiales; family Rhizobiaceae; genus Neorhizobium; species Neorhizobium populisoli. Next base: position 239,069 of record NZ_JAHYCB010000007.1, read on the forward strand.
GGCCAGCGAGAAACCGAGATGACCGGGAAACATTTCCGGGTAGAGCGTCAGGATCGTGGCGCGAAACGACATGCGCTCACTTGTCCTTGTCCGGGCTCTTGCCGGATTTCTTGCGCGGGAAATTTGCGCCGGGAGCTTCGTCTTCCGGGTTCTCGGTAAGACCCGCTGCCTGCGGATCGATCAGTATCTTGCCGCCTTCGAGGTCGATTTCCAGAACGGCGGCTTCCGAGAAAGGAATGAGCGCCGGGCGGCGGCCCGGGCCTTTCAGCTCCAGGAGATCTCCGGCACCAAAGTCGTAGACGGCACTGACGGTGCCATAACTCTTGCCGTCCTGATCGACCGCTTCCAGGCCTTCCAGATCGGCGTAATAAAATTCGTCCTCTTCCAGCTCCTCATCCGGCAGGTTTTCCCGTTCGATGAAGAGTTCCAGTCCAGCGAGGGTCTCCGCCGCGTTGCGATCATTGATGCCGCGGAAACGGACGACCACGACATTCTTCGCTTCGCGGACTTCGAGAATTTCGAAAACCCGGCCATCCTCGGTATGCAGGTTGCCGTAGTCTCCGAGCGCCGTCGGATCGGCGGTGTAGGAACGCACGCGGACCTCGCCACGCAAACCTTGAGCGGCACCGATGGTCGCCATCAGGACGGGGTTTTCGAGCTTGGTCATAAGAGATGGTTCCGGTTGTGTCGCGCCTCGTTCAAGCGCACTGGCCCATTTAAACGCACGGGCAGGAAATGCAAACAGCAAAACGGGCAGCGCGATGCCGCACTGCCCGTCGCCATGATCGGTGATTGCGAAAGCTTACGCTTCGGCAGCAGCAGCGGCTGCGTCGGCAGCCTTCTGCTCACGTTCCTTGATACGCTCCTGGGCCTTCTTGCCCGGCAGAGCCTTGGTCGGGTTGTTCTTGGTCTCGCGGGTTGCAACACCGGCTTCAGACAGGAAGCGCAGGACGCGGTCGGTCGGCTGGGCGCCCTTGGCGATCCATTCCTGGATACGCTCGACGTTCAGTTCAACGCGCTTTGCGTCGTCCTTGGCAAGCATCGGGTTCCAGGAACCAAGCTTTTCGAGGAAGCGGCCGTCACGCGGCGAACGGGCGTCTGCAACGACGACGGTGTAGTAAGGACGCTTCTTGGAACCGCCACGGGCGAGACGAATCTTCAGGGACATTGAATTTACTCCTTAGTTTCTTTTCTGGGCCACCGTCCGGTGGGCCGAGGTTTCTTGAGGCCGCCGTCAGACGGGCTCCAGTTGGTTTTCAGACCGCCTTCCGGCGATCCGGGTTCAGGCTATTTTCGTGCCGACATGTTCGGCGGCGATGGCTTCATGATGCCGGATGACTTCCTTGATGACGAAGTTCAGGAACTTCTCGGCGAAATCCGGGTCCAGATGCGCTTCCTTCGCCAAGCGGCGAAGGCGCTCGATCTGAAATTCCTCGCGCGCCGGGTCTGCCGGCGGCAAATCGTACTGGGCTTTCAGGAAGCCCACTTCCTTGGTGCAGCGGAAACGCTCCGCCAGCATGTGAACGAGCGCTGCGTCGATATTGTCGATCGACTGGCGGTAGCTCGCAAGCTTTGCCTTGATTTCGGGATCAACCACGAACTTCTCCCCTTACTTCTTCTTGCCGGGCAGGCCCGGGAAGCCGCCGAGGCCCGGCAACTTGGCGCCGCCCAGACCCGGAAGGCCGCCCATGCCGCCACCCAGGCCAGGCATCGAACCCGGCTTGATGCCGGCCGCTTCCGCCTGCTTCTGCAAAGCTTCGAGCTGCTTGGGGTCGAGCTTGGAGAGATCGGGCATGCCACCCATTCCACCCATTCCGCCGCCCATGCCGCCAAGACCCATCTTGGACGCAAGGCCGCCCATCATCTGCTTCATCATGCCGCCCTTGCCCTTGCCGCCCATCATTTTCATCATGTCGGCCATCTGGCGGTGCATTTTCAGAAGCTTGTTGATGTCGGAGGCATCGGTGCCGGAACCGGCGGCGATGCGCTTCTTGCGGGAATGCTTCAGCATGTCCGGGTTGGCGCGCTCGGCCTTGGTCATCGAGCCGATGATGGCGATCTGGCGATCGAACACCTTGTCGCTCATGCCGGCTGCGGAAAGCTTGTCCTTCATGCCGGCCATGCCGGGCATCATGCCCATGATGCCGCCCATGCCGCCGAGCGATTTCATCTGGCGCAGCTGGTCGGCGAGGTCGTTCAGGTCGAACTTGCCCGACTGCATCTTCTTGGCCATCGCCGCGGCCTTTTCCGCGTCGATGTTTTCGGCAGCCTTCTCGACGAGCGAGACGATGTCACCCATGCCGAGAATACGGTCGGCGATACGGCGGGGATGGAATTCCTCCATCTCCGTCATCTTTTCGCCGACGCCGATCAGCTTGATCGGCTTGCCGGTGACGGCGCGCATCGAAAGGGCTGCACCGCCACGGCCGTCGCCGTCCATGCGGGTCAGAACGAGGCCGGTAATGCCGACGCGTTCGTCGAAATTGCGGGCAAGATTGACGGCGTCCTGACCGGTCAGCGAGTCGGCGACAAGCAGGATTTCGTGCGGATTGGACTTCCGCTTGATTTCCGCCATTTCCTGCATCAGCGGTTCGTCGATATGGGTGCGGCCGGCGGTGTCGAGGATGACGACGTCATGGCCACCGAGTTTTGCGGCCTGTACGGCGCGGGCGGCGATATCGGTCGGCGACTGGCCTGCAATGATCGGCAGCGTATCAACGCCGGTCTGGACGCCCAACTGACGAAGCTGTTCCTGGGCTGCAGGGCGACGCGTATCGAGCGATGCCATCAGCACCTTCTTGCGCTCGCGATCGGTCAGGCGCTTGGCGATCTTGCCGGTCGTGGTCGTCTTACCGGAACCCTGCAGGCCGACCATCATGATGACGACGGGGGCAACGGCGTGAAGATCGATGCCGACGCCTTCGGTGCCGAGCATTTCGACCAGTTCGTCATGAACGATCTTGACGACCATCTGTCCGGGCTTGATCGACTTCAGGACTTCGGCGCCGACGGCCTTTTCACGCACCCGGTCGATAAAGGAACGGACGACTTCCAGCGCAACGTCCGCTTCCAAAAGCGCACGGCGAACCTCGCGCAGAGCGGCGGATACATCCGCCTCGCTCAATGCGCCACGGCCGGTCAGTCCATTGAGAATGGAGCCAAGACGGTCCTGGAGGCTTTCGAACATCGTTTCTTCCTTCTTGACGTTTTGGGGAGTGCCCAGAACGTCGGGTCTTTTGCCGGCAAAAACAAGACGCCCAAATCCGGGCAAAGCCAAAAAGCACCCGAGGGCGCAACGCGCTGTCGGGTGTTGACCTCCGGGCTCAGTATATCGGCCCCGGTCGGCGGCTCCAAGTCGTGACTTGTCAGCAGATTGGCGGTCTTAAACAGGAAACGGGCGGGAAAGTCAAGGCGCGGCGGCATGACTGCGGGATCTGGAGGCCCGCCATCCAGTGCGAGCGGGCCGCACCAAGCTTTATTGGGATCACTTCTTGGCGTAGCGGGCGGCGTATTCTTTCTCGTATCTGGAAATGGTGTCATTCCACTTGATGATTGCCGCACTGTCGCCGGACATGCTCTGCTCGCGCAACTTGCCGATCCAATAGGTTCCGTCCTGGCTGAATTCGAAGGTTGTCAGCCCATGTTCCTCCAGAATCTTTTGCGGATCGACGCCGGCCTTGCTTGCGGCCTGCATATGACCGGTAAGGCGCGCATAATCGTCGAAGGTCACCAGTTTGCGCTTCATCTCCACGGCATTTGATGCGAAACGGCCGGCATTCAGATTGCTGAAGGCCTGACCGTAATAGGTGATCAACTTGAAGTCCTTATCGTCCTTCAGTGCCTTGCCGAAAGCCTGGTTGATCTCCTCGAATTGCACCTTGTCGATCGAAAGCGTCCGCAGCACTTCGTCTTCACCGGCCTTGTTGGAGAGCCGGGCGGCGGCCGATGCCCATTCCTCGAAGGTTACGCCATGCACCGGCGCGGGTACGGCCTGAGAAAATGCCATCCCCGCAGAAAGGAAGAACGAGCCGGCAATCATCAATCTCGTGAGAAAATTCATTGTCCACCTATCATTTGTCGCCCCCGGACAGAGCGTGTTTCAAAAAGCCAGAGGCTAATTAGGCGGGTTGTGCCCTTCAGCAAGGAGCCATGATCGCAGCGCTGGATATGGACGTTACGGATACGCATATAAGCTTGGCTCCCGCTTCCATTTTATTCTGCTAAAGAGAGCCACATGAACCGTCGAAGATTTCTCAAATGGACCGGTATCGGAGCAATCGCTGCCCTTGTGGGCGGGGTTGCCGCGAGGAGCGCCATGGCTGGCAACACATATTATTCCGGTCCCGTGTCCGATCATTTCGACGGAACGGCCTTCTTCAATCCGGGCGGGATCGAGCCGCGCGGCGGGTTTGATCTACTGCGCTGGAAATTCAACGGCCTGAACGTTGCCTGGCCAGAAAGCTTTCCGAGCCCGTTTGCGCAGGCCATGCCGGAGACGCGGGTGTCCGGCGATCGGCTGGTGGTGACGATGGTCGGGCATGCGGCAATGCTGGTCCAGATCGCCGGTCTCAATATATTGACAGATCCTGTCTGGAGCGAGCGGACGAGCCCGGTCTCATTCGCCGGACCGAAGCGGGTCAATCCGCCAGGCATCCGCATGGGCGACCTGCCGCCGATCGATGTGGTGATCGTCACCCACAATCATTACGACCATCTCGATCTCGAAACGCTTCGGGTTCTGCAAAGCCGTGACAAGCCGCATTTCGTCACGCCGCTCGGCAATGATGCTATCATCCGCAGCAAAGTGCCCGATGCAAAAATTACGGTCATGGATTGGGGCGGTCGGGAGACGATTTCGCCGGGTATCGCACTGCATTGTGAGCCTTGCCATCACTGGTCGGCGCGCGGCATGGGCGACCGGCGCATGGCTCTCTGGGCCGCCTTCGTGATCGAGACGCCGGCGGGCAAAGTTTACCATATCGGCGATACCGGCTTTCATCAGGGCATCAATTATCGCGCGGCGAAGGAAAAACATGGCGGCTTCCGGCTCGCCAACCTGCCGTTCGGCGCCTACGAGCCGCGATGGTTTATGGCAGGCCAGCACCAGAACCCGGAAGAGGCGGTCGACGGAATGCTGTTATGCGACGCCGCCTTCGTCGCCGGCCATCACTGGGGCACGTTCAAGCTGACCGACGAAGGCATCGAGCAACCGGTTGAAGCACTTCGCGCCGCTCTGGACAAACGCGGCATAGACCACGAACGGTTCCGGCCGATGCGGCCGGGTGAAGTTTTCGAGGTTCCGGCGATTTCCGTCTGAGCCGTGAAAGACGGTTTGACTTGGCACTGTTCCAGGTCAATAAGTTGATTTATGGACACTACATTGCAGACCGCATCCGAGACCCGTATTCAACGCCTCAAGGCGCTGACCGACGAAACCCATAAGCGCCTCGACGACGGCATCATGGCGGCACAGCCATTCGCCAGCAGGGAGCGCTACGCGCTTTTTCTTGACGTACAGCACCATTTTCATGCGGATGTCGCCCCGCTTTACCATTCGCCGGAGCTTGGAAAACTCTTGCCGGATCTGGCCGATCGTTGCCGGCTCGATGCGCTGAGGCAGGACGTCGAGGACGTGACAGGCAAGCCGGCACCCGAATTGTCCGCGCAAACCGGTGACCTCGATCTGCCGACATCCCTCGGCTGGCTTTACGTGGCAGAAGGTTCGAACCTTGGCGCAGCCTTTCTTCTGAAGGAAGCGGCAAAGCTCGGCCTATCGGAAGAGTTTGGTGCGCGGCACCTCGCCGGCCATCCGGAAGGCCGCGGTTTGCACTGGCGGACTTTTGTAGCGGCCTATAACGGGCTGGAGCTATCGGAAGCAGAGGAATTGCGGGCAGCCGAAGGGGCAAAGGCCGCATTCCGGCGGGTACATACGCTGGTGGAACAGGTGTTTCAAACGGCCTGATTTCCTCGCCGACAAAATCCAAGGCTTAGCCTTTGGCAGAGGCGGGATGCGCTCCGCAGTCATCCCTCTTCTATGGTCAAGATAACGCGCTCTACCCCACCACTCTCACCACCGTCCCATTCCGCATGTAGCGGATCAACCTCTTCATATCGGCAAGACTGACCGCGATGCATCCCGCAGTCGGTTGATACCCCGGCTTGATCAGGTGAAAAAAGATCGCCGAGCCGCGGTTGCGGGCGCGCGACGTGATATTCCAGTCCAGTACGAGGCAGATGTCGTAGAGCCCGTCAGCCCGCGTCATTTCTTCATGGCTTCGCCGGAAGGGCGCTTTGACGAGGCGGTTATAGGCCGGGTGCTCCGGCTGGTCACACCACAACATGTCCTTGCGGATGCGCTTCATCGGCAGGGCGGTCGGCGACAGGCGCACTCTTTCGCTACGCGTGAAACCGTAGAGCAGTCGCATTGCCGCAATCGGTGTTGCGCCATCCCCTTCCCGCTTGAATGGCGTTGTCCCGGAGCGGCCGAGAGCCGCCTGCACCGTGATGCCGCCGAACGAGATGATCGCCCGCCTCCGGTCGCGCGGGGCGGTCCGCACGGTAATCACGGTGTCTTTTTTGTGAACTCCCTCGCGAAAACGCTGCATTTCTCTCACAAGGTTTTGCTTTGAATATGATTTCGTTTGAATTCATAGCACGATGAGATTTAGATCGAACAACCCTAAATGTGCTTTAATTGGCTGGTGATTCCGGTCGTGGTGCAACGGGTGAGACGAAAGGCAAGAACGCATGGCAGCGCGCACGATACTTCTGGTGGATGACGACGACGATCTGCGTGAGACCCTGGTCGAGCAGTTGTCGTTCTACGACGAGTTCTCGATCCTCCAGGAGGCGAATGCCGCCAAGGCGCTGAACACCGCCAAAACTGCCCAGATCGATCTCCTGATCATGGACGTCGGCCTGCCGGATATGGACGGCCGCGAAGCCGTGAAGCTGCTGCGCAAGAACGGCTTCAAGGCGCCGATCATCATGCTGACCGGCCATGATACCGATTCCGACACGATCCTCGGACTGGAAGCCGGCGCCAACGACTACGTCACCAAGCCGTTCCGTTTCGCCGTTCTCCTGGCCCGTATCCGCGCCCAGCTTCGCCAATACGAGCAGAGCGAGGACGCCACGTTCACGGTCGGCCCGTATATCTTCAAGCCCAGCCAGAAGCTGCTCACCACCGAGGACGGCAAGAAAATCCGCCTGACGGAAAAGGAAGCGGCGATCATCCGTTACCTCTATCGCGCCGGCCAGAAGGTGGTGACGCGCGACGTGCTGCTGGAAGAGGTCTGGGGTTACAATTCCGGCGTGACGACCCACACGCTCGAAACCCATGTCTATCGCCTGCGCCAGAAGATCGAACGCGACCCGTCCAGCGCTGAAATCCTGGTCACCGAAAACGGCGGCTACAAGATCGTACCGTAAAAAGAGCCCGATAGAACCGACATGTCGCTGACCGAAGATATCCGCCTGCTGACCCAGGTTCCGCTTTTCCGGGACATGAACGACGACCAGCTGCGTCTCGTCGCGTTCGGCGCCGAGCGTCGGCAGGTGGCGGCCGGTCAGGAACTCTTCCGCGAAAAGTCGCCGGCAGAATCCGCCTTCATCATCGCCCGTGGTCGGTTCGAACTGCTGATGACCGGTCGCGACGGCGACATGAAGGTAGAAGCGACCATCGGCCCCGGCACGCTTCTGTCAGAGCTCGCGCTGATCACCATGGTCGAGCGCAAGTTCACGGCCGTTGCCATCGACGATGCCGAGGCGATGAAGATCAGCCGGTCGCTGTTTCACCGCCTGCTGGAGGAATATCCACAGGTCGGACGGATGATCGAAGCACGTATTCGCGACAACATTGCCGGCCTCGCCAAGGCGGCGGCGGCGATGCAGCATCGGTTTGTTTGAGCGTCGAAATCCCCTTTGAATGCCGCAGCCCCTCATCCGGCTGCCGCCACCTTCTCCCCGTCCCGACGGGGAAAAGGAATATGCCGCGCCGCCTCCGTCCCTCTCCAGCTCTGAGTGGGGCACGTCCCCTCTCCCCGTCAGAACGGGGAGAGGGGGAGGGGCAAGCTTCCCAATTCAAACTTCTAAAACTTGAACACCGCCGTGACCGGCACATGGTCCGACGGCTGGTTCCACCTACGCGCTTCCTTCAGAACCTCGATCTTCTCGAGGAAAGGCCCCAGATCCGGCGACGACCAGATATGGTCGAGTCGACGACCCTTGTTCGCCGCTTCCCAGTCCTTGGCGCGGTAGCTCCACCACGTGTAGATCTTTTCCGGCTCCGGCGTGTATTGCCGCATCAGGTCTAGCCAGCCGCCCTGCCGGATGATCTCCTTCATTCCCTCGGTTTCGACCGGCGTGTGGCTGACGATCTTCAAAAGCTGCTTGTGCGACCAGACGTCATGCTCGAGTGGCGCGATATTGAGATCGCCGACGAGGATTGACGAAATGCCGGGCATCGCATCCGCCTTCAGCGCCTTCATCTCCTCGATGAAATCGAGCTTGTGGCCGAATTTCGGATTGATCGTCCGGTCCGGCTCGTCGCCGCCGGCCGGAACGTAGAAATTGTGCAGCCGGATACGCCGCGAGCCACGCTCGACGATCGCCGAAATATGCCGTGCATCGCCGACATTGCAGTAGTTCTGACGATGGTCTTCGAGAAGCGGGATCTTCGAGGCGATGGCAACGCCGTGATAACCCTTCTGCCCATGAATGATGATGTGCTCGTAGCCGAGATCCTTCAGCGGCTGCAGCGGAAACTCCGGTTCCTGGCACTTGATCTCCTGGAGGCAGAGAATGTCCGGCTTGTGGCGGACGAGAAACTGCTGGACGATCGGCATGCGCAGCCGGACCGAGTTGATATTCCAGGTGGTGATGGAAAACGTCATGGGCAAACCTCAATGATGCGGCGAGGTTTAGGCAATTTAAGCTATTCTGGAAAGCAAAAAGGCCGCGCGAGAGCGCAGCCTTTGCGAAGATCGCAATCTGATGTCAGCCGCGGTTGCGGACGTCGTCATAAGGAATGTTGAAAACCTTGTCGTCCAGGTTCACGCCGTTCTGCACGTTGTAGATCATCACCGACGTATCCTTGTTCTGGACATCGGTGATCGTCCACTGACGAAGGTCGTATGTCTTGGAATCGAACATCATGGTGATGGTCGAATCGCCGAACACGGTCTTGTTTCCGAGCACGATCGTCGTGAGATCGCTTTCCTGCTTGACGTCGCGGACCATCTGGTTGCCGAGATCGATGCGATCGGCCAGGAGCAGGCTAAGCGGCGTCTTCGACAGCGGATAGAGATCCCAGGTCTTGAGCTTCAGGTTGCCGACGACGACGTTCTTGCCGTCTGCGATGACGCGGATCGGCGACGGGTCCTCGAAGTTGAAGCGCAGCTTGCCGGGGCGCGAGATATAGAATTTGCCGCCGGTCTGTTCGCCGCGCGGGCCGAACTGCACGAACTCGCCCATCATGGTTTTGACGGAGGAGAAGTGGTCGGCAATCTTCTGTGCAGCGGCCGGAGATGCTGCCTGCGCAAAGCTCATGCCGGGATCCAGCGCGGCTGCGGCAAGGCCAACAAGGCCGAGCGAAAATTGCCGGCGTCCGATGGCGCCGGCACCAATGTTCGAAAGGATGGATTTTTGTTTGTTCATTCTGGTCTCCTTCCCTTTATCTTTCGGCGTCAAACGCGGCGTCTTGATGACAATGCTCGGCAATCACGAAAACCTCACCGATCGAGGATATCGCCCTCGGTCGGCACCAGAATCTCGCGTTTGCCGGCGTGGTTTGCCGGCCCGATCAGCCCTTCCTGCTCCATGCGCTCGATGAGCGAAGCAGCACGGTTATAACCTATCCCGAGGCGCCGTTGGATATAGGATGTGGAGGCCTTGCCGTCTTTCAGCACGACTGCCACCGCCTGGTCGTAGGGATCGTCCGAATCAGCAAGATTGGAGGTGCCCGCGGATCCACCGTAGCCACCTTCATCCTCGTCCTCATCGGCCGTGATGGCATCGAGATATTGGGGCTGGCCCTGAGTTTTCAAGTAGGCGACGATATCCTCGACTTCGGTATCGGAGACGAAAGGCCCGTGAACACGCTGAATGCGGCCGCCGCCGGCCATGTAGAGCATGTCGCCCATGCCGAGCAGCTGTTCGGCGCCCTGTTCGCCGAGAATCGTGCGGCTGTCGATCTTCGAGGTGACCTGGAAGGAGATGCGGGTCGGGAAGTTCGCCTTGATCGTACCGGTGATGACATCGACGGACGGGCGCTGGGTCGCCATGATGACGTGAATGCCGGCGGCACGCGCCATCTGGGCCAGGCGCTGCACGGCGCCTTCGATATCCTTGCCGGCGACCATCATCAGGTCGGCCATTTCGTCGATGATCACGACGATATAGGGGATCGGTGCGAGATCGAATTCTTCCGTCTCGTACATCGCTTCGCCCGTATGGCGGTCGAAGCCGGTCTGCACGGTGCGGGTCAGAACCTCACCCTTTTCCATCGCCTGCTCGACGCGGCTGTTGAAGCCGTCGATATTGCGGACGCCGATCTTCGACATCTTCTTGTAGCGCTCTTCCATCTCGCGGACGGTCCATTTGAGCGCAACGACGGCCTTCTTGGGATCGGTAACGACTGGCGAAAGCAGATGCGGAATGCCGTCATAAACAGACAATTCGAGCATCTTCGGGTCGATCATGATCAGGCGGCACTTCTCCGGCGTATAGCGGTAGAGAAGCGACAGAATCATCGTGTTGATGGCAACCGACTTACCGGAACCGGTCGTACCGGCCACCAGCAGATGCGGCATCTTGGCGAGATCGGCCACGACCGGCTCGCCGCCGATCGTCTTGCCGAGCGCCATGGCAAGCTTCGCCTTGCTGCCTTCGAAATCCTTGGAGCCGATCATCTCGCGCAGATAGACGGTCTCGCGGGTACGGTTCGGCAGTTCGATACCGATCGCATTGCGGCCTGGAACGACAGCGACACGGGCGGCAATCGCGCTCATCGAACGGGCGATGTCGTCCGCAAGACCGATGACGCGTGAGGACTTGATACCGGGTGCAGGCTCGAGTTCGTAAAGCGTCACGACGGGGCCGGGACGGACATGGATGATCTCGCCCTTGACGCCGAAATCCTCCAGTACGCCTTCAAGCAGACGCGCATTCTGCTCCAGCGCATCGGCGGAAAGCGAGGTGTCGCGGGCAATAGCCTTCGGCTCGTTCAGGAGATGCACCGAGGGTAGCTGGAACCCATCGGCCGACAGGAAGGAAGTCTGCGCATCACGGCCGACGCGGGCGCTCGGCTTCGGCGGCGCGGCAGCCGGCGTAACACGCGAGGGTGCGCGGCCGCTTGGCGAAACCGGAGCGCGGGAAGCGACGAACGGCGCATCGTCATCCTCGTCGTCATCGGACAGGATGCCGGCCGGACGTGCCGGCATGTCGAACGGCGGATCGTCGTCGTAATCGTCATCTTCGCCATGCGCCGAGATCGGCGGCGCGGCTACGACGCGGCGAGATGTGCCGGCCCGTTCGGCAAGACCGTCGAGAGACGGTTCGGCGCGGCGGCCGATATTGGACGGCGTGGCCTTGGCGCGCACGGGTTCGTTCAAAGTGCCGAACTCGTCGTCGTTGAAATCATAGGGCTGATCGAAATTCATCTGCGCCCGCGGCTTGACGCCAGCAAGCCGGCGCAGACGCGCCTGCGCGGTGTACCAGTAGTGCGCGAGTGCCCCGAAAGCGAGGAAATTGCCGAAGCCGCCCTCCTCTTCGTCCTCTTCTTCAACTTCTTCGCGGCGCGGACGCGCCTTGACGGCCGCCACCGGCTTGTCTTCGTCTTCCGATTCCTCTTCGAGAGCCTCTCCGATGAGACCGGAAGCAAACAGCATGAGATAGGCGCAAGGCAGCGTAAAGATGCAGCCGAGCACGGTGGCCACCATGCCGGTCGGATAGGCGCCGACGAAAAGTGCTGGAAAACGCAGGATCATGTCGCCGATCACTCCACCGATACCGTTCGGGATCGGCCAGGTCAGCGGCGCCGGAAAACAGCCAAGCGTTGCGGAGGCGAGCAGCGTGCCGCCGCCCCAGGCAGCGAGACGAGCCGGAACGCGGTCATATTTGCGGCCGGAAATCAGTGCCAGCGCGAAAGCAAGGACGGGCAGCAGCGCGACGATGCTGGCAAGCCCGAAGAACTGCATCATCAGGTCGGCAAAGGTGGCACCGGCACGGCCGAGAAGATTGGCGGGCGTATTGTCGGTAGCGTAGGAGAAGCTCGGATCGGCCACGTTCCAGGTTGCAAGTGCCGCAACCGCCAGCCCAAGGCCCAAAAATATCGCGAAGCCGACCAGCGCCATCGTCTGTCGCCAGACGAACGCGGTGAGCACCAAGCGCGTGGATCGGTTTGCCATCGCCGCCGAACTGCTTCTGCCCATCTTTGCTGCCCACTTCCTCGTAACGCAACGCCTCACGCGAATCGGCACGCCGCCGGCCAATTCACGGAATTCCCGTCGGTTATAGCCTGCTGATGGTTAACGGCGCTTTAACCTCAACGAATGATGAATGTCTAAAATAACCATAAAAAAGCCCGGACCAACGGTCCGGGCCAGTGCGGCATCCGCAATCGGACGCCGCGGCGGGAGATCTGGGAGCGGCAGTCGCCCGCCGCCCATACGATTGATTAGGAGTGGTAAGCAGCTTCGCCGTGGGACGCGAGGTCGAGACCTTCGCGCTCGGCTTCGACCGGAACGCGCAGGCCGACGATCAGGTCGACGATCTTGTAGAGGATCGCAGAACCGATGCCAGACCACAGCAGGGTGACGATGACACCCTTGGTCTGTGCCCAGACCTGAGTTGCCGTGCCGGCGTAGCTGGCTGCGAAGTCAGCCGTCGAGTAGTCGACAATGCCGGTACCACCGAGGGCCGGGTTGACGAATACGCCGGTCAGGATGGCGCCGATGATACCGCCGATGCCGTGAACGCCGAAGACGTCAGCCGTATCGTCGTAGCCGAACTTGTTCTTCACAGTCGAAACGAAGAAGTAGCAGACCGGCGAAACAATCAGGCCCATGATGATGGCGCCCATCGGGCCGACGAAGCCGGCAGCCGGGGTGATGACGACGAGACCGGCGACGGCACCCGAGGCAGCACCCAGCATGGAAGCCTTGCCGCGAGCGAAGGTTTCGACGATCGACCAGGCGGCGACGGCAGCCGCGGTGGCAACGAAGGTGTTGAGCATAGCGAGCGCAGCGTAGGCGTTCGCCTCGAGGTTGGAACCGGCGTTGAAGCCGAACCAGCCGACCCACAGAAGCGCTGCACCGACCATGGTGAGCGTCATGGAGTGCGGAGCCATCATATCCTTGCCGAAGCCGGTGCGCTTGCCGACCATGATCGCGCCGACGAGACCGGCAATACCGGCGTTGATGTGAACCACGGTGCCGCCTGCGAAGTCGATCGCGCCGAAGCCGAAGATCAGGCCGGTCGGGCCGTCATATGCGCTCGGGCCGCCCCAGAACCAGACCATATGGGCCATCGGGAAGTAGACGAAGGTAAGCCACAGAATGGTGAAGAGGATGACCGCGGAGAACTTGATACGCTCGGCGAATGCACCGACGATCAGCGCCGGGGTGATCGCGGCGAAGGTCATCTGGAAGCAGACGAAGACGAGTTCCGGAATGGCTGCACCCTTGGTGAAGCTTTCCGACATCGTTGTGACATCGACGCCAGCCAGGAACATCTTGGAGAAGCCGCCGACGAAGCTGTTCAGCGAACCGCCGTCGGTGAAGGCGAGCGAATAACCATAGGTGACCCAGATAATCATCGCGACGGCCGCGATCATCATCACCTGCATCAAAACCGACAGCATGTTCTTGGTGCGAACCAGACCGCCATAGAACAGGGCAAGGCCCGGCACGATCATCAGCAGAACGAGAATGGAAGAGATCAGCATCCAGGTCGTGTCGCCCTTGTCGACCTTCATGACCGGTGCTGCTGCAGCCGCGGCTTCCGCCGCAGGTGCTGCGGCCGTCTGCGCGAACGCGACAGCCGGCGCCATCAGGGCCGCGAAAGCAGCGCCCAGGCGTCCGAGAGTGGAAATCTTGTTCAATTGCATAGCTAAAAAACTCCCCTGTCAGCCGTGCTTAGAGCGCTTCTGTGTTGGTTTCGCCGGTACGGATGCGCACGGCCTGTTCGATCGAGTAGACGAAGATCTTGCCATCGCCGATCTGGCCGGTTTTGGCGGCAGAGGCGATCGCATCCACGGCCTTTTCGACGAGGTCGGAGGGGACTGCGATTTCGATCTTCAGTTTCGGCAGAAAACTGACGGCATATTCGGTACCGCGATAGATTTCCGTATGTCCCTTCTGGCGTCCGTAACCTTTGACTTCGGTGACGGTCAGGCCCTGGATGCCGACAGCCGTGAGGGCTTCACGCACCTCGTCCAGCTTGAACGGCTTGATAATGGCCATCACGATTTTCATCTGGCTTTCCCATCCTTTGGTTGTCCTCGGCGTAAAAGCCGACTCTCCGGATCGCTGTGGATCATGACAGCGACTGGCGAGATACATTCAAAGGGCGTGCCAGTTTCGAACGGGGGTATAAGTTATTGAAATTTAAAAGCTTATAAAAACGGCGCCAAGAAACGGGCAATTGGTCGGCGTAAATATGTCTAAAACATGTGCAATCTAAAAATTTTGCACAAAGATTATGCGTTTGCCTTTTTCCGAATCAGTCCTTCCTGTGCCACCGATGCGATCAGCACGCCGGAGCGGCTATAAATGCTGCCGCGCGTCATGCCTCGGGCACCGGAAGCACTGGGGCTGTCCTGCGTGTAGAGCAGCCAGTCGTCGAATGTGACGGATCGGTGAAACCACATGGCATGGTCCAGGCTCGCCGCCTGCAGCTTCAGATCGAAGATCGACGTGCCGTGCGGATAAAGCGAAGCGTCGAGCAGCGTCATGTCGGAAAGCCAGGCAAGCACCGCATTCCGATAACGTCGATCCTGCGGCACTTCTCCGAGCGTGCGCACCCAGACATCCTGCCGCGGTTCAAGCTTGTCGCGCGTCAGGTAATGCACCAGCGACGTCGGGCGAACTTCGATCGGCCGTTCGCGCGACCAGTAGCGCCTAACGTTTTCCGGCGCGCTCTTCATGAAGAGTTCCTTGAACTCCTTCTCGCCCATCAGCTCTTCCGGCTGGGTGACCGCCGGCATGGCGATCTGATGTTCGTATCCATCCTCTTCGATCTGGAAGGAGACCGACATGGCAAAGATCGCCTTTCCATGCTGCACGGCGACCACACGGCGGGTGTTGAAGCTGGATCCGTCACGGATGCGCTCCACCTGGTATAGGATCGGCACCGACGGATCGCCGGGGCGCATAAAATAGGCATGCAGCGAATGGGCAAAGCGATCGTCGTCGACGGTGCGTTGCGCCGCCATCAGCGCCTGCGCGATCACTTGTCCGCCAAACACGCGTTGCCAACCGACATCGGGACTGACGCCGCGAAACAGGTTTTCCTCAAGCTTTTCGAGGTCGAGCGTCGCGATCAGCTCTTCCATGGCGGATCGAAATTCGGGCTGGCGCGACATTATGACGGTCTCCGGCGGTAGGAAGCGGCGGTTGGATGATCTATATCCAGGTTGAAAGTTTCTCAAGTCGCACGGGAGTTTGGGCAAATGCCGGACACGCTAGTTGACATGCTGGTTGTAGGTGGCGGTTACGTCGGTCTTGCCGCCGCTGTGGCGGTCAAGCAGGCTGCGCCGCACCTGAATGTCGAGGTGATCGAAGCGGCCCCCGAACACGTCTGGCAGAAGGACGAGCGCGCGTCGGCAATCATCGCGGCAGCAACCAAGATGCTCGACGTGCTCGGCGTCTGGAACGAGATCGCCACGGAGGCTCAACCGATCAACCGGATGATCGTCACCGACAGCCGCACCGCCGATCCCGTCCGCCCCGTTTTCCTGACCTTCGATGGCGAGATCGAGGAAGGCCGGCCCTTCGCCCATATGGTGCCGAATGTCGCCATGGTGCGGGCACTGCGCGGCGCCGCAGAGCGGCTCGGCATCGCTATTCGCCACGGCCTGATGGCGACCGGCTTCGTGACCACCAGTACCCGCTGCACCGTTTCGCTCTCCGACGGCTCGACGGTCGCCACCCGCCTCCTCGTCGCCTGCGACGGCGT
Source organism: Neorhizobium populisoli (assembly GCF_019430945.1). Lineage (GTDB taxonomy): Bacteria > Pseudomonadota > Alphaproteobacteria > Rhizobiales > Rhizobiaceae > Neorhizobium > Neorhizobium populisoli. Next base: position 255,245 of record NZ_JAHYCB010000007.1, read on the forward strand.
GCGCTCCAAACTGCGCGACATGGCCGGCATCAAGACCGTCACCTGGGATTACGGCCAGTCCGGCATCGTCGCCACCGTTGCCCATGAGCGGCCGCACGAAGGCGTGGCTGAAGAACATTTCCTGCCATCCGGCCCCTTCGCCATCCTGCCGCTCACCAACAATCGTTCTTCACTCGTCTGGACCGAACGCACGGCAGAAGCCGATCGTCTCGTCTCGTCGGATGATCTGGTGTTCGAGGAAGAGCTGCAGCGCCGCTTCGGCCACAAGCTCGGCGATCTGCAGGTCGTTGGCGGCAAGAAAGCCTTCCCGCTTGGCCTGACGCTTGCCCGCGCCTTTGTCGCCCCGCGCTTCGCGCTTGCCGGCGACGCGGCCCATGGCATCCACCCGATTTCCGGTCAGGGCCTCAACCTCGGCTTCAAGGATGTCGCAGCTTTGGCCGAAACCATCGTTGAAGGCGATCGCCTCGGCCTCGATATCGGCGCGCTGAACGTGCTTGAGCGCTACCAGTCCTGGCGCCGTTTCGACACCTTCCGCATGGGCGTGACGACGGATGTCCTGAACCGACTGTTTTCCAACGACATCACCCCGATCCGCATCGCCCGCGACTTCGGGCTGGGTGTGGTAGAGCGGATGCCGAGGTTGAAGAATTTCTTCATCGATCAGGCTGCCGGGAAGAGTGGTGAGGGTGGGCCGAAATTGTTGGCAGGCGAGGCGATTTGAGACATTAGCTGCCCCTCATCCGCCCTGCCGGGCACCTTCTCCCCACACGCGGGGCGAAGGAAACAAACGGCTAACTCACCGCCTCGATCAACCTCAAAGTAACTCGGTTGATCGGAAAGTCGTTTTTTGGGTGAACACAGTGCGGCATATGTCCTTCTCCCCGCGAGCGGGGAGAAGGTGCCGGCAGGCGGATGAGGGGCGACACCGCCCTCGCCTCAACTCTCGATCTTCCGAGCCTCCGAAATCAACATGATCGGAATCCCGTCGCGGATCGGATAGGCCAATTGCGCCTTCTCCGAGATCAGCTCGTTGGTTTCCCGATTGAGCGAAAGCCGGCTCTTGGTCAGCGGGCAGACGAGAAGGTCGAGCAGTTTCGGATCGACCTTGCTGAGTTTTTCATCCATCTGCCGGCCTATTGCAGGATCGTGTCGGATTCGTTGAATCCACGCGCCAGAAAGATTTCCGTAATCGCGATCAGCGTCTCAGCTCGGGTTTTCAAATCCGGCGCTTCCAGCAATGCCTGTTTTTCGGCCGGACCGAAAGGCGACATCATCGAAAGCGAGTTGACCAGCGTCCGGTTACCGGCCCGCTCGACGCTTTCCCAATCGGCTTCCAGCTTGTTGGCATCCAGATAGGCCTTGAAGACGCGCAGCAGCTCATGGCGATCGACGGAGCTTTCGTCATCTTCGAGATCGGCCATAAAAGGCGCGATCTTGAAGGTCCGATAAGGATGTCCGCCACCTACTTCTTCGATCAGGCGGATACGGCATACACCGCTGATCGAGGTGATGTAACGACCATCGCCCGTCTCCGCGAAGGATGTGATCCGGCCGATACAACCGACCGTGGACAACGCCGCACGCGGACTTTCCGCCGCGCCGCCCGCCTCCAGAAGCGATGGCTGTACGATACCGATCAGCCGATCGCCGGTGATCGCGGCGTCGAACAGAGCGAGGTAACGGGGTTCGAAGATGTTGAGCGGCAGCTGCCCGCCGGGCAGAAGCAATGCACCGGTCAAAGGGAAAACGGGAACCGTTTCCGGCAAATCTTCGCGTTTCAGATATCTAGCATTGCCCACATGCATGGGTCCGACACCTCCCAGATCAGCGGCCAGACCGCGACGTAAATTCGCCGCTGAGGATAATGTGGGGCAGCCTCGCCATAACGCAAGGCTGATCGTGATTCCGATCCACAGGCCGCGACAAAAGAGGCCGGTAAGACCGGCCTCCTCAAGTAGATTTTATGAAAAAAGGATCGACGACAGACGCCGGCGGGCAGAGATCGTCGCCGGGTCCTTTGGCCCCCAGACCTCGAAGAAGGCGAGCAGCTCGCGGCGGGCGCCATCGTCCTCGAACGTGCGGTCCTTGCGCATGATCGTCAGAAGATGTTCGGCCGCCTGGTCGCGCTCGCCTTGCACATTGAGGATCTTGGCAAGCTTCAGGCGGGCGGCGTGGTCGTCCGGGTTGGCAGCGAGATCACGCTCCAGTGCGACGGGATCGCCGAGCTTGCGGGCTTCCTCGATCTGGTCGAGCTTTTTGGCGACAGCCTGGACGGCAGCATCCTTGGCAAGCTCTTCCGGCAGGGATGCGAGCATCTGGCTGGCACGCTCAGTCTCGCCCATAGCGATCAGGCACTGCATCATGCCCGCGGCAGCCTTGGCACTTTCCGGATCGGCCTGCAGAACGGCGCCGTAAAGCTGCGCCGCACCCTGAATGTCGCCGCCGGCGAGCAGCGTTTCCGCCTCAGCAAGTGCTGCCTCGATCTCGGCAGCCTGGTCTGTGCCTTCAGAACCGGCAACCCGTTCAATGAACTGGCGGACCTGGCTTTCCGGAACGGCACCCATGAAACCGTCGACCGGACGGCCATCGACGAAGGCGATGACGGCCGGGATCGACTGGATGCCGAGCTGGCCTGGGATCGACGGATGATCGTCAATGTTCATCTTGACGAGCTTTACCCGACCTTGCGCTTCGTTGACGACCTTTTCGATGATCGGCGTCAGCTGCTTGCACGGGCCGCACCACGGCGCCCAGAAATCCACAAGCACCGGCTGCTGCCGCGATGCTTCGATGACGTCCTTGGCGAAGCCGGCTGTGCTGGTGTCGCTGACATAACCACCAGCTGCCGGCGAACCCGCTGCGGGTCCAGCGCCAAAGCTCGCCGAAGCGGTCATCTGACCACCGTAGGAGCCGCCATAGGGATTGTCGCTGCCGCTCATGAGTGTTCTCCCGGAACGCTTGGGTAATATTGCCTGTTTCGCTGGCAAAGATCGTATGTCAGTCCGTGACTTTCAAGACAAGCGGCGTGTGTCCTGTCGCTTCCAGAAAGCGGATCAGGTCGTCGCGACCGATCGAGGTCGTCGCGTCGTTGGACAACGGATGTCCGTTGATGATGTCGTACTTCATGAGGTCTTCGTCGAGCACGAAGGTGACCTTGTTACCCGTGTCGTTGAAGGCACCGAACACGGTCACCGAACCCGGCACGACGCCGAGATATTCGAGCAGCATTTCCGGCCGGCCGAAGGAGACGCGGCTCGAAGCGCCGATCACCTTGTGAACCGTCTTCAGGTCCACCGTCGCATTCTCTTCGACGGTCAGCACGAAATACTGATCCTTCTTGTCCTTGACGAAAAGGTTTTTGGTGTGCCCGCCGGGGATTTCGTCGCGCAGGCTTTCCGACTCCGCAACGGTAAAGACCGGCGGATGCGTCTTGGTCGAATGAGAAATGTTGAGGCTGTCGAGGAAACGGAAAAATTCCTCGGCGGTTTTCGGGGCAGTCTCGGTCATGTTCGGAAGGGCTCTGTTGGTAGGCCGCGCGACTATAGCGGCAATGTTGCAGGTGGCCAAGCGAGCGCACACGATCTCGTGAGCACCTTGACCTTGTATGATGGTCGACCATTTAATTGAAATGCGGGGGACCGGCATTTCGCATGCGGACTACCTGACTGATAAGAAATAACTATTCCAATTATCTCAAGTTTGTTTCGGCGCGTCTCGCCGCGCCCTGGGTACCGGCTCCGGCCGATAGCATAGTCGCCTTTAAACCGATGCCGGCGGGGCGCCGGCGTTCAAGAACGAGAGGTCCGACCATGGTCAGCTTCACACTCAACGGCCAGCAGAAAGAGTTCGACGGCGATCCCGATACGCCGCTTCTCTGGGTCATCCGCGACGCCGAAAAGCTTACCGGTACGAAATACGGCTGCGGCGTTGCCCAGTGCGGCGCCTGCACGGTGCATCTCGACGGCATGCCGCGCCGTTCCTGCGTGACGCCGATCTCCATGGTGGACGGTTCCGAAGTCATCACCGTCGAAGGGGTATCCGGCAAGGAAGCCGACGCCGTCAAGACGGCCTGGGCTGGCCTCGACGTGCCGCAATGCGGTTACTGTCAGTCCGGACAGGTCATGTCGGCCGTCGCCCTGCTCCAGATGGTGCCGAAACCCACCGACGCGGATATCGACGGCGCGATGGCCGGCAATATCTGTCGATGCGCCACCTACCATCGCATCCGCGCGGCGATCCACAATGCCGCCAATTCGATGGAGGGCTGAGCCATGACGCTTCAGGATTTGAACACCAGCCGCCGTGGCTTCATTGCCGGCTCCGGTCTCGTCATTGGCGTGGCGATCGCGCCAAAATTCCTTTCCGCCGCTCCGACCGGCGTCAGGGCCGGCGGTGATTCGGCTCTCCTGCCGATGAATACCTTCGTTCGGGTCGGCACCGATGATACGGTGACGGTGCTTTCCAAACATATCGAGTTCGGCCAGGGTCCGTTTACGGGCCTCGCAACGCTGGTGGCGGAAGAACTCGACGCCGACTGGAGCCAGATGCGCGCCGTCCACTCGCCGACCGAAAACAAGATCTACGCAAACCTCGCCTTCGGCCTGCAGGGCACCGGCGGTTCGAGCTCGATCGCCAACTCCTATGAGCAGATGCGCAAGGCAGGCGCTGCTGCCCGTGCCATGCTGGTCGCCGCGGCCGCCAACGAATGGAAGGTTCCGGCATCGGAAATCACCGTCGAAAAGGGCCGCATCAAACATGCCGCCTCCGGCAAGGAAAGCGGCTTCGGCGCCTTCGCCGAAAAGGCCGCCAAGCAGATGCCGGGCGAACCAAAACTGAAGGATCCCAAGGATTTCAAGCTGATCGGCACTGAACTGCCGAAACTCGACACCCGCGGCAAGATCAATGGCACGGCGATCTTCACGCTCGACATCACGCCAGACAATCTGCTGATCGCCGTCGTCGCCCATCCTGAACATTTCGGCGCGACCGTGAAGAGCTTCGACGATGCGGAAGCCCACAAGGTGCAAGGCGTTGTGGATGTGAAACAGGTCCCGTCTGGCGTCGCGGTCTATGCGGACAACACGTTCGCAGCACTGAAGGGTCGCGATGCGCTGAGCATCGAGTGGGATCTCTCCAAGGCAGAGACTCGCTCTTCCGAGGAGCTGGCGGCGGAATATGTCAGGCATTTCCGCGAGCCCGGCATCGAAGCGACCAACAAGGGCAATGTCGACGACGCCTTCAAGGCGACTGGCGTGCAGAGCATCGAGGCAGAGATCGTCTTTCCCTTCCTCGCGCATGCGCCGATGGAACCGCTGGACGCCGTCTTCATCAAGTCTGGCGATGGCTCGGTCGATATCTATAATGGCGCCCAGTTCCCGGCCATGGACCAGCAGGTTGCTGCAAAAATCCTCGGCATGGACGAAAAGCAGGTTCGGGTGAATACCCAGCTTGCGGGCGGCAGCTTCGGCCGCAAGGCGCAGTTCGGTTCGCCCTACATGCAGGAGGCCGCCAACGTCTATAAGGCAAGCGGCGGCAGCCGGCCACTGAAGCACATGTGGACCCGCGAGGACGACATTCGCGGCGGCTTCTACCGCCCGATGTATGCCCACAGGATGCGCGGCGCGATCAACGCGGACGGCCAGATCACCGCGTGGGAGCAATCGATCGTCGGCCAGTCGATCATGGGCAAGGCCGATCTCGATTCGACCTCGGTCGAAGGCGCCTCGAATCTGCCCTATGCGATCCCCAACCTGAAGGTGACTTCGCATAACGTGAAACTCGTCATCCCACCACTCTGGTGGCGGTCTGTCGGTCATACCCATACCGGCTTTGCGGTCGAGACCTTTGTCGACGAACTCTTCCAGAAGATCGGCAAGGACCCGGTCGAAGGCCGCTTGGCGCTTCTGAAGGACGAACCGCGCCATGCGGGCGTGCTGAAGAAGGCGGCCGAAATGTCGAACTGGGGCTCAAAGCTTCCGGAAGGCCGCATGCGCGGTGTCGCTGTGGTGGAAAGCTTCAACACCTATGTCGGCCAGGTCGTCGAAGTCTCGGTCGGGCCGGAAGGCACACCGCAGGTCCACAAGGTCTGGTGCGCGGTCGATTGCGGCGTGGCGATCAACCCCAATGTCATCAAGGCACAGATGGAAGGCGGCATCGGCTACGGGCTCGGTGCGGTCCTCTTCGACGCGGTGACGCTGGGCAAAGGCGGCAGGATCATCCAGTCGAACTTCCACGACTACCGCTCGATCCGCATCAACGAGATGCCGGATGTTGCGGTGGAAATCATCAAGTCGTCCGAAAAGCCGACAGGCGTCGGCGAGCCCGGCGTGCCGCCCGTTGGCCCGGCGGTTGCCAATGCCTGGCGGCGCCTGACCGGAGCCCCGGTCCGGCAGCTTCCGATCGTCAACATCGTTTCGGCCTAGGAACGGGGAAGAGGACAACCTGATGAAGCTTAAACTCGCCTTCACCGGCCTCGCGGCCATCTGTCTTTTCGTGGGCGCCGGCATGGCGCTGTCGCCCGCGTCCATCGCTCAGAACGCCCAAGGGGGAACTAAGCCGGACGGCAAGACACTGAAGCCCGCGGCCTCCTTCCAGTCGATCACCAACCAGCAGCAGCGCTCCGTGGCACTGTTCCAGGAGGCCGGCAAGGTCATCCAGCATCCGCGCTGCGTCAACTGTCACCCTGCTACCGACCGGCCGCTGCAGGGTGCCACCATGCATCCGCATCAACCGCCGGTCTTCCGCGGCGATGGCGGCATGGGCATGCCCGGCATGCAATGCACCACCTGCCACAGCCCGCAGAACACGCCGGTCGTCGGGCAGGCCGATACGATCAAGAGCATTCCCGGCAATCCCGCCTGGCATCTCGCGCCGATCGAAATGGCCTGGGTCGGTAAATCGCTTGGCCAGATCTGTCAGCAGATAAAGGATCCGGCCCGCAACGGCGGCAAGAGCATGGATCAGATCGTCGAACATATGGCGCATGACGAACTGGTCGGCTGGGGTTGGGATCCGGGTGCCGGCCGCGAACCGGTGCCGGGAACGCAGGCCGAATTCGGCGAACTGATCAAAGCCTGGGTCGATACCGGAGCCGCCTGCCCGGCCTCCTGACGTGTGAAAGCTGCCGGCCTCCACAGGGAAGCCGGCGGTCGCCTCAAGGAAAATCAAATACTTTCAACAGCTTGCAAGTTTACAAATTTTTCTTCGAAATAATCGTCATTTCCCTGTTGCATTTGAAAGTCGTCTGAGCGATATAGCGCCCGTCGCCGCAACAAACGGCGGCCACGGTCTAGCGAACTACCCCGGACCGGTGGAATATGAGCGGGCGTAGCTCAGGGGTAGAGCATAACCTTGCCAAGGTTAGGGTCGGGCGTTCGAATCGCCTCGCCCGCTCCAATTCTCTCTAGAGAGATATAAACAAGTAAAGCGCCATCCGGCGCTTTTTGCTTTTCTGGCCCAAGCATCTCGCAAAATTCCCAATTTCACGCCCTACGCGACGCAAAAACGCCGCCGACCGAAGCCGACGGCGTCTGCATTGCAAATCGCTTGGGATCACGCAGCGCGGTAGCGGTTCCCGCCGGACGAATAATTGCCCGTAGCATTGCCCGCATTCGTCTTGAACTGGGCCATCATCTCCGCAAGGCTCTCGGTCTCCTGAGTCAGGTTCTGGGCTGCCGCCGTGGTTTCTTCCACCATCGCGGCGTTCTGCTGTGTCACCTTGTCCATCTGATCGGCGGATGCCGCCACTTCACGCAGGCTGTCGGCCTGTTCGCTGGTGCTGGAGGTGATTGTGTTGACGAAAGTGCTCATCTGGGCGACTTCGGCGACGATATCCTCCAGCGACTTGCCGGAGGCACTGACGAGATCGACGCCCTGCTTCACCTGTGCCGACGAGGTGGAAATCAGCGATTTGATCTCCTTGGCGGCATCGGCCGAGCGTTGCGCAAGGCCGCGGACTTCCTGGGCGACGACCGCAAAACCGCGGCCGGCTTCACCGGCGCGGGCCGCTTCGACACCGGCATTCAGCGCCAGAAGGTTGGTCTGGAAAGCGATGTCGTCGATCACGCCGATGATCTTGGAGATTTCCTCAGACGAATGTTCGATACCACCCATGGCATCGATGGCCTGGGCGACGATATCGCCGCCGCGCTTGGCCTTTTCCTGGGCCTGAGCGGCAACGCCCTGGGCGCGGCTCGCGCCGCTGGCGCTGTCGTTGACGGCCGAGGTGACCTGGCCGAGCGCCGCGACGGTTTCCTCAAGGCTTGCAGCCTGCTGCTCCGTGCGCTTCGCAAGATCGTTCGAGGCCATGGAGATTTCCTGCAGGCCGGAACGGATCGTCGACACGGCACCGACGACCGAACCGATCGCCTGTTCGAGATTGGTGACCGAACTGTTGAACTTGGCGCGGATCGGCTCGAATTCAGCTGCGACGGCATGATCCATGCGCACCGTCAGATCGCCGCCGGCAAGCCGGTTGAAGCCACTTTCGATATCATGCACGAAGGCACGTAGATCCTCGGCCTTGGCGCTGTCGATCGCGGTCTGCCGTTCACGCTGGCTTTCCTGCGCAACACGCGCGTCTGCCGTCTCCCGCTCAAGGCGAACGTTTTCGTTGGCCGCCTCTTTGAAGACCTGCACGGCCCGCGCCATGGCGCCAAGTTCGTCCTGACGGTCTTGGCCGGACACGTCGGCGGAAAGATCGCCGGCGGCAAGCTGCGTCATCGTCGTCGTCAGGCGACGCACGGTGCCGCCGAGCGAGCGGGCGAAGACGAGGAAACCGATCAGCGACAGGAGGGAGACGAGCACGGTCCCGCCGACGGTCATCCACAGAGCCGTATCGCTTGCCTTCACCAGCGGCGTGATGTTGGAGGCGATTTCCAGCACGCCGACCTTGGCGCCGGAGAAATCAAGCAGCGGTACCGCTTCGATTGCATAGCTCTTGTCGCCGATGCTGGCGTAACGACGCACCTTGCCGGTGTCGAAAGCCTGCTGCAGTTCGGCGGGCGTCAGCATCGGCTCGCCGGTATAGGTGGAAGCCTGCTTGTCGAACTTGTTGTCACCCTTGGTATAGAGCGCGATATACGCATCCACTTCCTTGGAAAGTCGCCCGAAATAGGCATCCACCAGCTTCAGGCCAACATCGGCGACGCCAACGACCTTGCCATCCTTGACGACCGGCGCGGTGGCGAAGAGGCTGACGGCAGTACGGCCGGTCTCCACACCTGCCACGAGCTTGTTGTCGCTGAGTGCGGTCGCCACCATTTTGCGGCGCGCCTTGATATTGTCGCCAAAGACATCCGGATCGTGAACGCGGGCAACGACATCGGCAGTCGCGGTGCTGAAGGTGATCATCTCGATGCTGCTTGCCTCTTTCACCGCCTTCATGTTGGCATAGCGGGAAAGCAGGGCCTGCCGGTCATTGGCGAGGATGAGGGGGGCGGTCTCCGGTGTCGCGGCAATCGTCAGCGCCAGCGCCGAGGCTGCACGCTTCTGGGCCGTCATGTCGTCTTCGATGACCGCAAGATCACTCTCAAGCTCCGCTTGCAGCGATTGATCCGTCATCCGCGATTGACGTTCCCACGCCAGCCCGCCGATCAGGCCACTCGCAAATAGAACGGCTGCAAAACCGAAGATGGTAAGCCGCCGCGATAGCGGCTTCTTGATAGTGACCTCGCTCATTTGTCCCCCAGTGACGTAACGCGACGACGCGAGCTGCAGTCCGACTTTCGGGTGCAAGCCAATCCTGAAGAAAAATATTACGAGACCTGTTGAAATTTAACTAATACAGAAAGAATGCTCGCCCGAGACATGTAAATCCAGATATTGGGCGGCATTTTCCGATATATTGAACAAGGGCAGGATTTCATTGGAAATCCTGCCCTTACCTATTCTACTTGCTAGATAAAATCACATCACCGCTACACGGAATTTCTACTGCTTGTCCGGCGACTAGGCGGGGCAAATAAAATTAGCCGGCTTCATCATTGCCGCGAAAATACGTAGTCCGTTTCCTGTTTCAGCGTTTCGCCGGGACGCAGGATCGGATTCGGGAAGCCCTTGTGGTTGATGGCGTCCGGCCAGACCTGGGTTTCCAGGCAGAAGCCGGAAAATGGACCGTATTGGCGGCCATCAAGACCCGGCACCGGCAACTGCTGCAGCTTGAAGGCGGCGTAGAACTGTATGCCGGGTTCGGTCGTGCGCACTTCCATCGAGACGCCGGAATAATTGCTGCGCACCAGCACGACGGAGCGTTTGCGCATGCGCTCGCCGGACAGGCAGAAATTATGATCGAACAGAACCTGCGTATCGCCGTCGAAACGCTTCATCGATGTCATCTGTCGGAGGTCGAATTGCGTGCCTGCGACGTCCAGCAACTCGCCGGTCGGCACCTGCTTGTCGTCGAGCGCCAGAACATGATCTGCAGCGATCATGATATCGTGGCCAAGCGCATCCTCGCGACCGTCGAGATTGAAATAGGAATGCTGGCAGATATTGGCGAGCGTCGCCTGGTCGCTGGTGGTTTCGTAGACGACCGACAGCACCCCACCAGACTGTAGCTGATAGGTCGCGGTCACGGTGCAATTGCCCGGATAGCCGGCGCGGCCGTCCGGATCGGTAATCCGCAGCACGACCTTGTCGGTGGCATGCTCGACGATCGTCCAATTGCTGCGCCCAATACCATCGCTGCCGCCATGCAGATGGGTGACGCCGCGCTCGTTGAGTTCCAGCTGGTACAGCTTGCCGTCCAGCGTGAAGCGCCCGCCGCCGATACGGTTGGAGCACCGGCCCGGCGTCGCGCCGAAATAGGGGGAATGCGCGAGGTAATCCTCGAAACTCTCGAAACCGAGCACCAGCGGCGCCTGATGGCCTTCGAGCCGCAAATCCTGGATGACAGCGCCCCAGGTGATGACATTCGCCGTCAGCCCGCCGCCGGCAATCTTCACCCGATAGACCGGCTCGCCTTTTTCGGTCGTGCCAAAAACTTCGAAATTCTTGTCGGCCATATGCCGTCCTCCGCTTGGATTGTCCTGCCCGATGGGTTGGCGGCAAACTGCGCGATTTGAAGGCGGGCCGCAACGCCGAAGCCTAAGAAAAATCGACGGTCAACGGGTGAGAAGGCGCGTCGCCTGTTCGAGCCCGCCGAGTGTCAGCGGAAACATCCGCTCGCCCATCAACTGCCGCAGCAGGCCGATCGAGGTCGTGTAGCGCCAGTGATCCTCCGGCACCGGATTGAGCCAGACGCTGCGGCGGAAATGATCGGTGACGCGGGTCACCCAGGCTGCTCCCGGCTCCTGGTTCCAGTGCTCGACGGATCCACCCGTATGAGTGACCTCATAAGGGCTCATCGAGGCATCGCCGACAAAGATCACCTTGTAGTCCGGGCCGTAGCTGCGAATGAGATCGAGCGTCGGCATGCGGTCGGAACGGCGGCGGTTTTCCTTCCATACGCCTTCATAGAGGCAATTGTGGAAGTAGAAATGCTCCATATGCCTGAATTCGGCGCGGGCGGCTGAAAACAGCTCCTCGACGATGCGGATATGATCGTCCATCGAGCCACCGACATCGAAGAACATCAGCAGCTTCACCGCATTGCGCCGCTCCGGCCGGGTCTGCACGTCGAGATAACCGTGCTCGGCCGTGGAACGGATCGTGCCGGGAAGGTCGAATTCCTCGACCGCCCCTTGCCGCACCCAGCGGCGCAAGCGCTTCAGCGCGATCTTGATATTGCGGGTGCCGAGCTCGACCGTGTCGTCGAAATCCTTGAACTCGCGCTTGTCCCACACCTTTACCGCCCGGCGATGGCGGGACTGGTCCTGGCCGATCCGGACACCTTCGGGATTGTAGCCGTAAGCGCCGAAAGGCGACGTGCCGCCTGTGCCGATCCATTTCGACCCGCCCTGATGCCGGCCCTTCTGCTCTTCGAGCCGCTTCTTCAGCGTCTCCATCAGCGTCTCGAAGCCGCCGAGCGACTCGACCAGCTTTTTCTCCTCATCGGTCAGATGTTTTTCGACGAGCTTGCGCAGCCATTCTTCCGGAATTTCGGCGACATCGACGCCCGGCTCGCCGGACACCGCCTCCAACCCCCGGAAATAGGAGGAGAAGACGGCATCGAACCTGTCGATATGCCGTTCATCTTTAACCAGCGCAGTGCGAGCGAGGAAATAAAAAGCTTCGACATCGAAATCAGCGAGCCCTGCTTCCATGCCTTCTAAGAGCGCCAGGAATTCCCGCAGAGTGACGGGAATTTTTGCCTCTTTGAGCTGAAGGAAGAAGGGGATGAACATTAAGCCTCGAAACTACTCCGTGCCGATCTTCTCCAGATCGTAGGACGTCGTCTGGTAGATTTCGTTGATCCAGTTGCCGAACAGAAGGTGAGCATGGCTGCGCCAGCGGTTCAAGGGTGTCAGCGTGTCGTCGTTATGCGGGAAATAGTTGTGCGGCATCTTGATCGGCACGCCGGCATTGACGTCGCGGAAATATTCGTCGGCGAGCGAGGTCGAGTCATATTCCACATGGTTGAACATGAAGAGCCGCTTGCCAGCTTTTTCATGCACCAGGCAAATGCCCATTTCTTCCGATTCCATCAGAACCTCGAGTTCCGGCACCTTGTCGATATCGGCGCGGCGAACCTCGGTCCAGCGCGATACCGGCACCTGGAAATCGTCGGAGAACCCGTTGAGATAGACGGAAGATGGCACGAGATTGCGGTGGCGATAGACGCCGAATGCCTTTTCCTTCAGCTCGTATTTCGGCACGCCGTGGAAATGATAGGCCGCCGCCATCGCGCCCCAGCAGACATTCATCGTCGAATGGACATTGGTCTCGGTCCAATCGAAGATCTTCTGCATTTCCTCCCAATAGTTGACGTCCTCATAGGCAAGCGTCTCGATCGGCGCACCGGTGATGATGAATCCGTCGAACTTGCGGTCCTTCACTTCTTCCCAGGTCTGGTAGAACGACAGGAGGTGCTCTTCGGAGGTGTTCTTGGCCTTGTGATTGCCGACGCGCACCAGCGACAGCTCGACCTGCAGTGGCGAGGCGCCGACGAGGCGCGCCATCTGGATCTCGGTCTTGATCTTGTTCGGCATGAGGTTCAGGAGCCCGATCTGCAGCGGACGGATGTCCTGCCGGACCGCCGCGGTTTCGGTCATCACGCGCACGCCTTCGGAAACGAGCGTGCTGAAAGCGGGAAGAGTATCGGGAATCTTGATCGGCATGGCTAAACCCAGCAAAAAATAAAAAACCGGCGGCGAAAAATCGCGACCGGTCCGTGGAAGCATCTTTTAGGTAGATACATTCTCGCGGCCCTTTAGCGACTTTTTTTACGTGGCTGCAAGCCGGCCGGCCAAATCACCACGAATTCACAATGCTTCAAATACGCCTTGCTACAAGCGTCGTCAATGGGAGCAAAATCTTGCGCTTACGGAGCACCCTTGAGAAGAAGCGGTAGCGCATCCCCCATTCCGCCACCGAGCCGGCGCGCGGCCTCGTCCAGGCTCATCCAGGAAAAACGGAAACGGATCGGTCCGCCGCCATCGAAACTGTGTTCCTCGAGGTGAATCCAGGAGGCAGGATATTCACCCGTCAGGCGAAGCAGGAAATAGTGTCTGCGATGGCAGATCTCTCTGCCATCTTTTGGAAAACGATAATCGTGGACCATCAGCCGCTGCAGAGAAACCTCGACTTCAAGTTCCGTCTCCTCGAAGAACTCACGAGCAGCCGCGACATCGGGCGCTTCTCCGGGCTCGATCGTGCCGCCCGGCACCTGCAGCCACTGGTCAGGAAAATCCGGCTCATCGAAAACCAGAAACCGATCCTGCCAGACGGCGTAGATCAGCACCTTGAACGCATCCGGCATCATCTTTCCCGCCGCGCCATGAAAGCCATACGCTCGAAAAGATGCACATCCTGTTCGTTCTTCAGGAGCGCGCCATGCAGTTTCGGCAAGGCATTTTTCGCATCGCCGCGCAGATCAGCCGGATCGACGTCATCGGAAACCAGGAGTCTGATCCAGTCCAGCGCTTCGGAGGTCGACGGCTTCTTCTTCAGCCCCGGCACGTCACGGATTTCGTAGAACTGGGTCAGCGCGTTGCGGACGAGGTTCTGCTTGATGCCGGGGTAATGCACCTCGACGATGCGGGCGAGCGTCTCGACATCCGGAAAGCGGATATAGTGGAAGAAGCAGCGTCGCAGAAAGGCGTCCGGCAACTCCTTCTCGTTGTTGGAGGTGATGATGACGATCGGGCGCACCTTGGCCTTCACCATCTCGCCGGTCTCGTAGACATGGAACTCCATTCGGTCGAGCTCCTGCAACAGATCGTTCGGAAATTCGATATCCGCCTTGTCGATCTCGTCGATCAAAAGCACGACTTTCCTGTCGACCGAAAAAGCCTGCCACAGCTTGCCGCGACGAATGTAGTTGCCGACGTCATGCACGCGTTCGTCGCCAAGCTGACTGTCGCGCAGGCGCGAGACGGCATCGTATTCGTAGAGCCCCTGCTGTGCCTTGGTGGTGGACTTGATGTTCCATTCGATCAGGTCGAGGCCGAGTGCCCCCGCCACCTGCCGAGCCAGTTCCGTCTTGCCGGTACCGGGTTCGCCCTTGACCAGAAGCGGGCGTTCCAGCCTGATCGCGGCATTCACCGCCACCATCAGATCCTTGTCGGCAATATAGTCCGCGGTACCCTGAAACTGCATGCTCTTGTCTCGGCATTCGAAATTTGCGAGCAAACTAGGCGCTGGAATCCCTTCAAGCAAGCGCAAGCGCCTTTCCCTTTTGCCCTGCTTTACGCTATGGGCAGTGCCCATGAGCATTTCGACCTTCACCATCCTGCTCGGCGGCAATCTCAAAGTCACCGACCGCCTCAAGACGGAACTGTCCGGCAGCCGCTTCATCGCGGCCGACAGCGGCATGCGGCATGCCTTGGCTTTGGATGTGAAGCCGGAACTTTGGGTCGGCGATTTCGACTCCTCCGATGCCGAACTGATCGCAAGGTTTCCGAACGTCGAAAAGCAGCCCTTCCCCGCCGCCAAGAACGAGACGGATGGCGAGATCGCTACGGCGGAAGCGATCCGGCGCGGCGCGGCGCGGCTGATCTTCGCCGGCGCGCTCGGCGGTGAGCGCAGCGACCACGCGCTTCAGCACTTCTTTCATGCCATGAGCCTTGCCGAACGCGGCCTCGATGTGATGTTGACTTCCGGCGACGAGGAGGCATTTCCACTGCTCGCCGGCACCGACAGGAAGCTCGATGTGCCGAAAGGCTCTCTGTTCTCGGTCGTCGGCTTTTCCGCGCTGGAAGGTCTCGACATTTTTGGCGCACGGTATCCGCTCGCCAGCTTTTCGCTCCCCTTCGGCTCCTCCCGCACGGTTTCCAACGTTGCGGAAGGGCCGGTGGAATTCCATTTGAGGGACGGCAGGGCAATGATCCTCGCCCGCCCCTACGACTTTACAGGAGCCTGATTTGGCGCCCCCTATTCTTAAACTCGACAATATCTTCCTGAGCTTCGGCGGCGCGCCGCTGTTGAACGGCGCCGGCATGCAGGTGGAGCCGGGCGACCGCATCTGCCTCGTCGGCCGCAACGGTTCCGGCAAGTCGACGCTGATGAAGATCGCCGCAGGCTTTGTCGAGCCGCAGTCCGGCGAGGTCTTTCGCCACCCGTCCTCGACTATCCGTTACCTCGAACAGGCACCGGATTTTGCGGGCTACACGACCGTGCAGGCCTATGCGGAAGCGTGCCTCGGCCCCGGCGACGATCCCTATCGTGTCACGTATCTATTGGAACATCTCGGCCTGACCGGCCAGGAAGACCCGAATACCCTGTCCGGCGGTGAATCACGTCGCGCGGCACTTGCCCGCGTCATGGCGCCGGAGCCGGACATCCTGATGCTGGACGAACCGACCAACCATCTCGACCTGCCGACCATCGAATGGCTGGAAGACGAGCTGCGCAAGACGAGAAGCGCGCTTGTGGTGATCTCCCACGACCGTCGTTTCCTTGAAAAGGTTTCAAATGCCACCGTCTGGCTCGACCGCGGCAATTCCCGCCGTCTCGATCGCGGGTTTGCCTCCTTCGAAGCCTGGCGCGATGAAGTGCTCGAGGCCGAGGAGCTGGAACAGCATAAGCTCGGTAAAGCGATAGAGCGCGAGGAACACTGGCTGCGTTATGGCGTCACCGCGCGACGCAAGCGCAACATGCGCCGCCTTGGCGAATTGCAGACCATGCGCGCTGACTATCGCGGCCACAAGGGACCGCAGGGCACTGTACAGGCCAGTGTCACCGAAGGCCGCGAATCCGGCAAGCTCGTGATTGAGGCTGAACATATCGCCAAGGCCTACGACCGGCCGATCGTCGCGCCATTCTCCATCCGCGTCCATCGCGGCGATTGCATCGGTCTCGTTGGCCCGAACGGCGCCGGCAAGACGACGCTACTGAAGATGCTGACCGGCCAGCTGGCACCCGATAGCGGCACCGTGAAGCTTGGCACAAAACTGGAAATCGCCACTCTCGACCAGAAGCGCGAGGATCTGAACCCGGAAGATACCCTGTCCCATTATCTGACGGATGGTCGCGGCGAAACGCTGCTGGTCAACGGCGAGCAGAAACACGTCGCGGGCTACATGAAGGATTTCCTGTTCCAGCCTGAACAGATCCGCACGCCGATCAAGAACCTTTCCGGCGGCGAGCGCGCCCGCCTGATGCTCGCCCGCATCATGGCCAAGCCCTCGAACCTGCTGATCCTCGACGAACCGACCAACGATCTCGATATCGAAACGCTCGACCTGCTGCAGGAAATCGTTTCCGGTTACACCGGCACCGTCATCCTCGTCAGCCACGACCGCGATTTCCTCGACCGTACCGTGACCTCCACTATCGCCCCGGCAAATCCGGATGCGCCGGACGGCCGCTGGATCGAATATGCTGGCGGCTATACGGACATGCTCTCCCAACGAAAAGGCGCGCTGGAGGAAAAGCGCCGTGTCGAGAAGGCAGAAAAGGCGAAGACCGAAACATTTGCACCGGCTGCAGACACCTCCAAGGCGAGGGGCAAGCTTTCCTTCAAGCAGAAATTCGCCCTCGAAAACCTGCCGAAAGAGATGCAGAAGTCTGAAGCCGAGATCGCCGCCCGCGAAAAAAAGATGGCCGATCCCAACCTCTTCACCAAGGACCCCGCGACGTTCAACAAACTTGCGGCCGAGATGGAGAAGCTACGGGAAAACCTGACAAAAATGGAAGAGGAATGGCTTGAACTCGAGATGCTCAGAGAAGAGCTTGAAGGCTAATTTAAGAATTCATTAGGCTTAACAAAGAGTTACGCACAAAAATATTTGTCGCGGACCGGAACATATTAGCTTCACGAGACGTTCGGTCAGAAAATAACGGTCGAAATGTCGCTTTAGACTCAATCGGCCGGACCGGAACCGCAACCTTAATGGGGACGTCCAATGCTGACAAATGTAGTGCGTCGTCGGCTGGCCAGTGAAGCGATGAACCAGCGCGTATTGATCATCGAGGATGAGTTTCTGATTGCTCTTGACGTCGCCGAGACCGTCGAGGCGATGGGCTTGAAGGTTGCCGGTTTTGCCAGCGCCCGCAAACATGCCCTCAATCTTGCGGCTTATGCGGATATCGCGCTTGTCGACGTCAACCTCTCCGACGGCCGCACCGGCCCGGAGATTGGCCGCGAACTTGCCCAGGAATACGGCATCACCGTCATCTTCATGACCGGCAACCCGGAAGACGTCGAAGACGGCGTCGAAGGCTCGCTCGGCGTGCTGACCAAGCCGGTCATGCCGGACGTTGTGGAAAAGACGATCGATTACGCCATCGCCAACCGGCTCGGCGGCATGGCGATCGTGCCGCGCGAACTGAAGGTTTTCCGACAAAACTCCCATTGATTAAAAAATGGAGCTGCGATGTCGGCTTCATCCACTCTTCTCCGTCCTTGGGTAGAACGCACGACAGGGTGCGTATAATCTAAGGACAAAGAGGAGACTGATATGCGTATGATTTTCGTAAATCTGCCGGTGGCCGATCTTGAGGCTGCGACCCGTTTCTACACAGCGCTCGGCTTCACCAAAAACCCCCAATTTTCCGATGATACGGCAAGCTGCATGGTCATTAGCGAGCAGATCTACGTGATGCTGCTGACGCATGACAAATTCAAGGGCTTCATCAATGGCGACATCGGCGACGCAAAGAAGGCTACGCAGGTCCTGAACTGCCTTTCGGCCGGTAGCCGCGCCGAAGTCGACGATTTCAAGGCCAAGGCGCTCGGTGCCGGTGGTGGTGAATGGAAACCGAACATGGAGTTCGGCCCGATGTACGGCTGCAGTTTCCGTGACCCGGACGGCCATGTCTGGGAAATCATGTACATGGATATGAGCGCCGCCTAAGCAGCTCTCTTGCCAGAAAATCCCTCCGCCGTTACATCTGATCTCGCTCTAACGGGGTGCCGCACGGTTTCGTGCGGCTGAGAGGCCTCCGGCCAACCCGCGGAACCTGATCCGGTTAACACCGGCGGAGGGATTAGACGGCTCTTCATCAGCGCCTATTCCCGTAACTTGAAACAGGAGGCGCCGATGCGCAGATTTATTCCATTCATCACTGCGGCCGCAGCCGCGATTTGCGCGTCCAGCTTTGCTCAGGCGCAGGAAAAGACGCTTAACCTCTATACCTATGAAAGCTTCACCTCCGAATGGGGTCCCGGCCCCAAGGTGAAGGAGGCTTTCGAAAAGACCTGCGGCTGCAAGGTCAATTTCGTCAGCGTTTCGGACGGTGTGGCGCTTCTCACCCGCCTGAAGCTCGAAGGTCCGAAATCCGACGCCGATATTGCCCTCGGCCTCGATACCAACCTCATTTCCGAAGCCAAATCGACCGGCCTGTTCGAGCCGCATGGGCTGGACAATGCGGTCGCTGTGAAAGTGCCCGGCGATTATTCCGACGACACTTTCGTGCCCTATGATTATGGCCATTTCGCCGTCGTCTACGACACCAAGACGCTGAAGAACCCGCCGAAAAGTCTGAAGGAACTTGTGGAAGGCGATCCGTCGCAGAAGATCGCCATCGAAGACCCGCGCACGTCGACGCCGGGCCTTGGCCTGCTGCTCTGGGTGAAGTCCGTCTATGGCGACAAGGCGCCGGAGGCCTGGGCCAAACTAAAGAAGCGCGTCCTGACGGTCACGCCCGGCTGGTCGGAGGCCTATGGCCTGTTCACCAAGGGCGAGGTGCCGATGGTTCTCTCCTACACGACCTCGCCCGCCTATCACATGGTCGAGGAAAAGTCCGAACAGTATCAAGCGGCATCCTTCTCCGAAGGTCATTACATCCAGATCGAGGTCGCAGGCATCCTGAAGGGCGCCCATGAGAAGGACCTCGCCAGGCAATTCCTCAAATTCATGGTCTCCCCTGCCTTTCAGAACGTTATTCCGACCACCAACTGGATGATGCCGGTCACGAAAACGTCGACACCCCTGCCGGATGCCTTCAGCAAGCTCGTCCAGCCCCAAAAGACGTTCCTGATGGGCTCCGACGAAGTCGCGAAGAACCGCCAGGCCTGGATCGACGAATGGCTCGCCGCCATGAGCCTGAACTGAGCCCATGCTGACGGGAGCCGAACGAAGACGGGGAATAGGCTACGGCGTTGGGTCCTTAGTCGGCATCACACTCTTCGTCGGCATCGCCGTCGCAGCTCTGTTCTCCTGGGATGCCGGCACCGCTTCAGGCCGGCTTTTCACCGCCTATACCTGGCGCATCCTGCAATTCACGCTGTGGCAGGCGGCGCTTTCCACCTTGCTTTCCGTAACCCTTGCGCTTCCGGTGGCGATGGCGCTCGCTCGCCGGCCAGGCTTTCCCGGCCGTATCTGGATCATTCGCCTGATGGCGCTTCCAATGGGCCTGCCGGTGCTGATCGGCGCACTTGGCCTGATCGGCATCTGGGGCCGGCAAGGCATCATCAACAGCCTGATGTTGAAAATCGGGGTCGAGCAGCCCGTCAGCATCTATGGACTATCCGGCATCCTGCTGGCGCATGTCTTTTTTAATCTCCCGCTTGCCGCCCGGCTGTTACTGGCGGCGCTGGAACGGCAACCCGCGGAATATTGGCTGCTATCCTCCAGCCTCGGCATGAAGCCGCTTTCGGTTTTTCGTTTCATTGAATGGCCGGCGGCGCGGCGCGTCATGCCGGGCATTGCCGGGCTGATCTTCATGCTCTGCGCCACAAGCTTTACCTTGGTGCTCGTGCTCGGCGGCGGACCCGCCGCGACGACGCTGGAAGTCGCCATCTACCAGTCGCTGCGTTTCGATTTCGATCCGCCGCGCGCCATCGCCCTTGCATTCCTGCAGATTGGCATCACCGCTGCGATCCTCATCGGCATTTCGCTGTTTCCAAACGCCGATGATGCCGGCGCGATTGCCGGACGGGTCACCCGCCGTTTCGACGGCCGGACGATCGGAACCGGCATATGGGACACGCTTGCAATCCTTCTCGCCACGCTTTTCCTCATACTGCCACTCTCATCGATCGTTTTCGCCGGCATGTGCGCCAACTTATGGAGCCTGCTCACCAGCCCGGCATTTCTGCGGGCCGCATGGACGAGCTTCACCATCGCCATCACCGCCGGGCTGCTGACCATATTGATATCGCTGGCGATCATCAGCGCCCGCGAAGCCATTGCGGACATGAAACGCCCCGGCCGAACTGCGCGAGGCTTCTCGGCCTTGCTGGGCGGCATGTCATCCCTCGTTCTTCTGGTACCTCCCGTCGTGCTCGGCACCGGCTGGTTCCTGATGGTGCGCCCATTCGGCGATGTCGCCCGTTTTGCACCATTGCTGGTCGCCATCATCAACATGCTGATGGCCTTACCCTTCGTCATGCGCGTGCTGTCACCTGCCGTCGAAACCCACCGCAGGAGAACGGCCCGACTGTCCGCCAGCCTCGGAATTTCAGGGATTTCGAAACTCTGGCGGATCGATCTTCCGATTCTGGCAAGACCGCTGCTGACCGCGCTCTCCTTCGCCATGGCACTCTCGTTGGGCGATCTCGGCGCGGTCGCTCTGTTCGGCTCCAGCGATCTCACCACCCTGCCCTGGCTTGTTTATAGCCGGCTATCCAGCTACCGCACCAATGATGCCGATGGGCTGGCGCTCATTCTCGGTGTCATATGCCTGATGCTGACCATGCTCGGCACGGCCGGACAAAGAGAGGCGAAACATGGCTGACGGAATCTTGCTGGAAAAGGTCGAGCTGAAGCTCGGCACCAAGGAGTTTCGGTTCGATTGCGCCATTCCGGCCGGCACCGTCACAGCTATGACCGGTCCGTCAGGCTCCGGAAAGACGACCCTCCTGAATCTCATCGCCGGTTTCGAAACGGCAGACAGTGGCAGCATCCGGATTGCCGGAGACGACGTTTCTCGAAAACATCCGTCCGAACGTCCGATCTCGCTGGTCTTTCAGGACAACAATCTCTTTGCCCATCTCGACCTGTTCACCAATATCGGCCTCGGTATCAGCCCTTCGCTGAAACTTTCGCCAGAAGATCGAAAGTCGATATCGCAGGCGCTGGAACGCGTCGGCCTTGGCGGCTTTGAAAAACGCATGCCCGGCACGCTCTCCGGCGGTGAAAGGCAGCGCTCCGCCTTTGCCCGCGCCCTGGTGCGCAAAAAGCCAGTCCTGCTGATGGACGAACCTTTCGCTGCGCTTGATCCGGGCTTGCGGCTGTCGATGGCAAACCTGCTGCTCGAACTGCATAAAGAAACCGGCAACACGGTGCTGATCGTCACCCATGACCCGGACGAGGTCAGCCGTCTGGCCGACCATGCCCTTTTCATCGATCACGGCCGTATTCTGCTTCAGGCTCAGGCGGGCGAATTCCTCGCCCGCCGCGATATTCCGGCGCTTACCGAATTCCTGTCAGGCTGACTTGCCGCGGAACCAGACACCGGCGCGAATGCCGATCAATTGCAGCGAGCCGTAAACCACAAGCCCGGCAGCCAGCGCGAAAAACAGGCCATTCAGGGAACCGGTCAGCCTCAGCGCCAGCCAACCGCCGGCTGCGGCAATCGCAAGGCGCACGAAACCGCAAAGAAGCGGCCAGAGCAGTTGCCCCGCCCCCTGGCTCGCGAAATAAAGCGCCAACCCTGCTCCGAAGAATCCATAAACTGGCCCGACGATCTGCAGATAGGCGACACCCGCATCGATCGCGCCATGCTCTTCGCTGAACAGCGAAATCCAGCCGGCCGGGAAGATTGCAGCGATCAGGCCAATCGTCTCCGTGATGACAAAGGCAATCGCTGCGCCAGTGAAGGCGATGCGGAGCGCTCGATCCTTCTTGCCGGCGCCCATATTCGTGCCGACCAGCGCCACCATCGGCGCACCGATGCCGAAGATGACAGGAATGAGCAGATATTCCAGCCGCGCGCCGGTACCGAAACCGGCAACCGCCTCGACGCCCGCTTCAGTGGCGACCAGAGCCGTCGCCACACCGATCGTCACATTGGTCAAGACCGAGTTGATCGCCGCGGCAGCCCCCATCTTGAAGATATCGCCGAAGATCGACCAGCGGATGGGACCGATGCCGAAGCGCGCGAGGTTACGGCCGGAGAGGATATACCAGCCCAACACTGCTGTGCCGCCGACGCTATAAAGTACCAGCGCCAGCCCGCCGCCGGCAATGCCCATGGCCGGAATTGGCCCGAAACCGAAGATCAGCAACGGCGAAATCGGCACCAGCAGAAACGCACCGACACAAGTTACCGCCGCAGGAAACAGCATGTTGCCGGTGCCGCGCACGACGCTCGCCAGCCCGTTCATCAGCCAGACGAACACCATGCCGCCAAACACGACGTTGGAATAGGTCAGCGCCGCCTCAAGCTCTTCGCCCTGCCCGCCCAGCGCTTGATAGATCGGTCGCCCGAACGCCAGCAGGATGACGGAAAACAGCAGTCCGATCGCGATATTCACCACGACCGCATGCCAGGCGATCAGATCGGCATCCGCCCGCCGTCCGCTGCCGAGTGCCCGCGCGATGGAGGAGGAGATGGCTCCGCCAAAACCGCCGGCACTCATCATCTGCATCAGCATCACGGCCGGAAACACCAGCGCCATACCGGCGAGTGCGGCCGTGCCCATATGCGAAACCCACCAGGTTTCGATCAGGCCGGTCGAGGCCTGCGCCAGCATGATCAGGATATTCGGCCAGGCGAGCTTGATCAGCATCGGCAGGATCGGCGCTTCGAGCAGCATCCGAGTGCGTGGATTGATCGGCGCAGGCTCGCTTTCCTTCGGCGTCTCGATGTCCTGGCCTGCTGCCAGCTCTTGGGATGTAACGGCGCTCATCGGTCGGTCTCGCGGTGTTCGGGGAACTGGTTCATGGAAGGATATCGTCTGCGCAAGCGCTCGCTTGCCGCCGGCCCGGCAGCCTGGGCAAAGACCGGATCGCTGAGCTGCCGGCCGCTGATGCGATCGACCATCACCGGATCTGCCTGCTTTCCGGTCTCGCGATCGACGATCACGACGCTCTCGCCCTCCGGCGCAAAATGCCGGTTGCCCCAGGCGAGCATGGCCTGAAGCACCGGCTTGAAGCCCCGACCGCTCTCGGTCAGGGAATATTCATCGCGCGGCGGATGCTCGGAGTAGCGCCGGCGCTCCATCAGGCCCGCCTCTTCGAGCGCCTTCAGTCGTCCGCTCAAAATATTGGGGGCGATATCGAGATTTTTCTGGAATTCGTCGAAACGAGTAGCGCCGGCTAGCGCATCACGCAGAATAAGGAAGGTCCACGTATCCCCGACATGTTTGAGGCTGCGCAGCACGGGACAGCCTGTATCGGCCGGACCTGAGCGTTTCATCGGAAATCTCCTTGATGACGCGCCTTTCTGCCTGGGTTACTTTTTATTTGCAAGTCACTATTCGCGAGATCACGTTTCTATAAAGCCACGAAGGGAGCGTTATCCGCGCCGCCACAATTTGGACTTTCCGCAATGGCATCGCCAAATTGCTGCGGGGATTTTCTTTGCAAACGTGCCGGTGAGACATATTTCAGTTAGACTATCTGTGCATGCGGCGCGAAAATCGCTAAGCGGAACATAGATGCAACCGGCTTGGGATGGGAACACCTCTCCGAAGCCGGACGATGGACCTTGGAATTGATGGTGCGGACAACGAGGACGATGAGACGCGAACAGGCGATTCCTCTCTTTGGGAACGTCCGTTCGATGCCGGTGATACGGACATTCGCCGCGCTGCTGTTGAGCAGCGTGATGCTGGCCGGTTGCCAATCGGTCTTTGACCAGGCCTATACGCCGAACGTCGCGCCCTCGGAAAATCCCCAGATCGTTGACGAGGTTCAGAAGAACGACCCGCGTGCCCAGATGGGAGCCCGCGAGCATCCCCGCATCGTCGCCAGTTACGGCGGCGAATATCGCGACGCCAAGACCGAACGACTGGTCGCCCGCATTGCCGGCGCGCTGACGGCGGTATCGGAAAACCCGAACCAGTCTTTCCGCATCACCATCCTGAATTCACCGGCAATCAATGCCTTCGCGCTGCCCGGCGGTTATCTTTACGTCACCCGCGGCCTGCTGGCGCTTGCCAATGATGCATCGGAAGTGGCCGCCGTGCTCTCGCACGAAATGGGCCACGTCACCGCCAATCACGGTATCGAGCGCCAGCGCCGCGAAGAGGCGGAAGTCATCGCCAGCCGTGTCGTGGCGGAAGTCCTGTCCAGCGATCTTGCCGGCAAGCAGGCGCTTGCGCGCGGCAAGCTCAGGCTCGCCGCCTTCTCCCGCCAGCAGGAACTGCAGGCGGACGTGATCGGTGTACGCATGCTCGGCGAGGCTGGTTACGACCCCTTTGCCGCCGCCCGCTTTCTGGATTCGATGGCAGCCTATGCCCGTTATTCAGCGGTCGACCCGGACAATGACCAGAGCCTCGACTTCCTGTCCAGCCACCCGAATTCGGCGCAACGCGTCGATCTCGCCCGCCGTCATGCCCGCAACTTCGGTCAGGAAGGCCAGGTTGGCGACAAGGGGCGCGAATATTTCCTCGCCGGTATCGATGGCCTGCTGTATGGCGACAGCCCGCAGGAAGGTTATGTCCGCGGCCAGACATTCATGCATGGCGGCCTTGGCATTCGTTTCGACGTGCCGGAAGATTTCCGGATCGACAACAAGGTGGAAGCGGTGCTGGCGACCGGTCCGAATGAAACAGCAATCCGTTTCGATGGTGTCGCTGCCGGCGACAACAACAATCTCAGCAATTACCTGACGAGCGGTTGGGTAGCCGGCCTGCAGCCCGATACGGTGCGCGAAACGCAGATCAACGGCCTGCCGGCGGCAACCGCCCGTGCATCCGCTGAGCGTTGGGATTTCGATGTCACCGTCATTCGGGTTGAAAGTCAGATCTTTCGCTTCCTGACCGCCGTACCGAAGGGCAGCCCTTCTCTCGAACCGACGGCGAATACGCTGCGCACCAGTTTCCGCCGCATGACCCAGCCGGAAATCGCCTCGTTGAAGCCTTTGCGGGTCCGCATCGTCACGGTCACCAAGGACGATACGATCGCATCGCTTTCGGCACGGATGATGGGCACCGATCGCAAGCTCGATCTTTTCAAGCTCATCAACGCGCTGCCGGCCGGCGCGACATTGTCGCCCGGCCAGAGAGTCAAGATCATCGCTGAGTAAATCAGCTACCTGAGGAAATGACTATGGGCGCATGGCGCCCATAAATCTCAGCTGACCATCGCCATCTGCGGATTGGCGGTAACCAGCGCCGATTTCAGTTTCTCGATCGCCCGGCTTTCGATCTGTCGCACGCGTTCCTTGGAAATGCCAAGTTCCGCCCCGAGCGCCTCCAGCGTCGCGCCGTCATCAGTCAGGCGGCGAGCACGAATAATTTTCTTCTCACGGTCATTGAGCTTGGTCAGCGCGCCCTGCAGCCACCGCAAGCGGCGTTCGCCATCGATCATGCCGGACACCTGTTCATCCGGCAGCGGCTCGGCGCTGGCCAACATGTCTAGACGCTCCCCGCTATCTGCATCGCCGGCTATGGAAGGCGCCTGCAGCGAAGCGTCGTTGCCCGAGAGACGGGCATCCATGGTCTGCACGTCGGCAACGCTGACGCCAAGGGCGACCGCGATCTCTTCGTGGATGGCACGGGCAGTCAAATTGGAATCGCCGCGGGCGAGTTTCGCGCGCAGGCGACGAAGATTGAAAAACAGTGCTTTTTGCGCAGAACTGGTACCACCGCGCACGATCGACCAGTTGCGAAGAATGTAATCCTGCATCGAAGCGCGGATCCACCAGCTGGCGTAAGTGGAAAAACGAACGTCGCGGGCCGGCTCAAACCTTGCCGCCGCTTCAAGCAGCCCTACATAGCCTTCTTGAACGAGGTCGCTCATCGGCAAACCAAAGCCGCGAAACTTCGAGGCCATGGCGATCACGAGACGCATATGCGCAAGAGCGATCTGATTACGGGCATCTTGGTCCTGGTCGTCCTTCCAGCGGACCGCCAGATCGCGCTCCTCCTCGCGGGCGAGATAAGGAGCCGACATTGCGATCTTGATCATGGTGCGGTCTGCGGACATGGCTGTCATCGTGTTCTCCGTGAACGGGCTGATCCAGCAGGAACAACAGGCACAAACTCAACACCGTGCATGGGCCACGAACGGGAGATGATGTTTGGAAGACCTTTTGCCCTTGCTCCCCTCGTTAAGTTACGCGGGGATTCACACCGGCCGATAAGCCGAATATGACGCCCCGCTTTGCTTGTCCCGGAGGCGAGCCGATGCAGCATCAGTTCGCCGTTCCGGCGGGGTAACGCGGCAGGTCGCAAAAAGTTCCAATAAAAAACCCGGCGCTGAGGCCGGGTTTTTTGCATAAGTCCCGAAGGAGTGCGAATTACGCAGCTTCTTCTTCCGGAGCATCGTCTTCTTCTACCGTCTTGCCGCGCTTGGGACCCTTTGCGAGATTGACCTCGACAAGGCGAACGGCTTCGGTTTCGGACATCTTGTTCACGGCAGCGATTTCGCGAGCCATGCGATCGAGAGCAGCTTCATAAAGCTGGCGCTCGGAATAGGATTGCTCCGGCTGGTTTTCAGCGCGGTAAAGGTCGCGAACGACTTCGGCAATCGAGATCAGGTCGCCGGAATTGATCTTGGCATCATATTCCTGGGCGCGGCGCGACCACATGGTGCGCTTCACGCGGGCCTTACCTTGAACAACCTTGAGAGCGCGCTCGACAAAATCCGTCTCGGACAGCTTACGCATACCGATGCTGACGGCCTTGGCGACCGGCACCTTAAGGCGCATCTTGTCTTTCTCGAAATCGATTACGAAAAGCTCAAGCTTCATGCCGGCAACTTCCTGCTCTTCGATAGCAGTAATCGTGCCGACGCCATGAGCGGGATATACAATCGCTTCACCGGTCTTGAAGCCCTGGCGCGCGGGAGAAGTCTTCTTCTGCTGGGTCGTCGTCATTCGTTTTACAAACTCCCTGTTACTCACCCGTTACCGGGCCGGGGGAACCGGGTCTGTCAGGCCCGGATGAGACGGGGGAAACCGTCGGGTCACTCCATACTGGTCCGAAGAACGCGCGCGAAAAAACAAACCCCATCGCGAAACTGCGACCGACAACAGTTCAGTGTTGCAATGTCACGGAGACCGCGTTTGGGTGATCTGTTGCTTTCGTGATGTTTTTTGGGCACGCGAGTGCCGCCTTGTGGAACAGTTCTTATTGTCTACCACAAAAAAGTGCGGAAATCAATAATTTGCTTTTGCATGCGCACAAACGGCAACACCGGCCTTGTGCTCAACAAAAAGGCAGCGCGATTCGAACGGGTTGCCGAGCCATGTGTTTTCGCCGGATCCAGGCGGCCTTAGCGGCGGCCGCTCGATCTATCCTCAGTCGCCCTTGCCGGGCTCGGCGGAGAAATACTGCTCGTACTTGTTTCCGACGCCGTCCATTTCTTTGGCCTCCGGCAGCGCATCACGCTTGACGGTAATGTTTGGCCAGATCTGGGCAAACTCGGCATTTACCTTGAGCCACTTGTCAAGGCCCGGTTCGGTATCCGGCTTGATCGCCTCGGCGGGACATTCCGGTTCGCAGACGCCACAATCGATGCATTCATCCGGATGGATGACGAGGAAATTTTCGCCCTCATAGAAACAATCGACCGGGCAGACCTCGACACAGTCGGTATATTTGCAACGGATACAATTGTCGGTCACGACATAAGTCATGCGGCACCCCAGCGATATCTCGGATCAACGGCACGTCGGCGGAGGAGAGCCGGCACACCGGAAAGCCGGGACAGGCGAAACCTAAACTGTAAAGAGGACAGGAGGCGAGCGATCCGGCTTTTCGACTGTCAGGTAAAGCCTTTGGCTTGGCTTAGCAAGGATAAAGCGTGCCGAAAACTGCCATGCCGCGGGTGATTTTTCTAATCTAGTCGCTATCCGCGTCCGGAAAAAGCAGGTCGATTTCCCGCCGCTCCTTCTTCGTGGGTCGCCCTGCGCCCGGAGCCCGCTGGGCCTGTTCGAAAAGCGTCAGTTTCGCGCGCTCTTCCGGGGGCGGACTCACGTCATCATAGAGAAGCCTGGCTTCCTCGAAAGGCCCGCGCCTTTCGCCACCGGCCTTTACGACCAGAACCACATCGCGTCGCTCGAGTTTCAGCTCGATACGGTCGCCAGTCTTCACATGAGCACTGGGCTGGGAAACGAGTTCGCCATTCACCCGCACATGGTTCGAGCGGATAAGATCCTGGGCGATGGAACGGGATTTCGCCATGCGGGTGAAAAAGAGCCACTTGTCGATGCGCTGGCGTGATCCGCCCGGCAACATCCTTTGTGGCTCCTCTTTCCCCGACATGTTTCCCTTCAGGGCCTCACTTCTTCATCTGCTCCTTGAGAGCAGCGAGCTTTGCGAAAGGCGAATCCGGATCGATCGGCTTTTCCTTGCGCGGCGGCTTGGCCTCGAAGCGAGCGGGCTGCGGCCCTTTGCCGCGATCGTTGCGATCCGGACGGGAACCGCCTTCAGGACGCTCCCCACGGTTCGGCCGGTCGCCGCGATTGTTGTCCGGTCGGCGATTGTTGTCGCGGTTCGGCCGGCCGCCGTCGCGACGCTCCTGATCGCGGTTACCGCTCGGACGGGCGTCCTTGCGATCACCCTCCTTCCGCTCGCCATCACGACGATCGTCACGGCGGCCCTGCGGCGCACCTTCCGCGCCGCCAGCATTGCGCGGCTGGCCGCCATGGCCACGGCGATCGCCATGCTGCGGACGGCCGCCACGCTGGTTGCTTTCACGGCCACCGCCCGGACGCCAGAGAAGAACCGGCTTCGGCTCTTCCGGTTCGGTCGGTTTGACCTCATCGGAAACAGCCGTTTCTTCGGTAGCAACGGCTTCAGCCGGAGCAGCTTCGATCGGAGCGGCCTCGGTCGAAGCATCTGCCTCAACGGGAGCGACTGCTTCCGACGAAGTTTCCGTCGCATCACCTGCATCCGCGTCGTCGCCTTCGGAAGTTTCTACAGCTTCAGCGGAAGGAGCGACGGCGACGACAGCGCCTGCGGAAGCGGCGTCCTGCGTTCCGAGGAACGCCTGCGCTTCTTCAGCCTTCACGCTGTCTGCACGATAACCGAGGCCCTTGAGGATTTCTTCCATATCGTCCGGCGTTGCGCCGAGAATGGAAAGCATTGCGGTCGTCGTCATGAAACGGCGACCGTCATAGGCGCCTTCTGGACGCGACGTCGAACCCGGCTTCCACTGCAGGAGCGGACGAATGAGATCTGCGAGGCGTTCGAGAATATCGATACGCACTGCGCGCTTGCCGAGGAAACGGAAACCCGCAAGCTTGTAGAACATCCGCTCGAAGTTCGGATCGGCGACGACCGACGTGCGGCCTGCCGCAAGCGCCGGGATGAGATCGCCGTAACCCGGCTTGTCGAGACCGTCATTCTTCAGCGCCCAGAGCATCGTGATGAGCTCGGCAGGGGCCGGCTTCAGAAGAAGCGGCATGAAGACATGGTAGGCGCCGAAGCGAATGCCATAACGGCGCATCGAAGCGCGGGCGTCCTGATCCAGCGTCTTGACGTCGTCTGCGACATCGCGACGGAAAAGCACACCGAGATTTTCGACGAGCTGAAACGCCAGTCCCTTGGCAAGACCCTGCAGGTCTTCGGCGCGCGACAGGTCGTCGAGCGGCTTCAGCACGGTGGCGATATGATGATTGACGAAGCGCTCGATGCGGGCCAGCACATGTTCGCGTGCATTGCCCGTCAGCTGCTCGTCGGAAAGCAGGATGACGCGCGGCCGCATGATGTGATCGCTCGCCGAAAGGCGGCCGACCGGCTCGCCCAGCCAGCGCACGAAACCGTCAGACCCGACAGCGAGATCGCTATTGCCGGATGCGTAAAGCCGCGCGGCGCGCGCCTCGAACTCCAGAGCCAGCGCCTTCTGCGCAGCCGTCTGCACGGCCTTGGCATCGGGCCCCTCCGCCCCCGCGACAGGCGTGAACCGGAACCCGGCCAATTGCCCGACGTGATGTCCTTCCACAAAGACATCGCCATTTACACTGATTTCAGCTTCCAGCATCGCATTCTCTCTCAGGCGCTTCATGAGCACAGATGTCCTGCGATCAACAAAGCGTTTCGTCAACCTTTCATGTAGCGCGTCCGACAACCTATCCTCGATTTCCCGCGTCTTTTCCTGCCAGTGTGTCGGATCGGCAAGCCAGCCGGGGCGGTTGGAGACATAGGTCCAGGTTCGAATCTGCGCAATACGGGCCGATAGCGTGTCGATTTCGCCATCGGTCCGGTCGGCACGGCGAACCTGTTCTCCCATGAAATCTTCGTTCACCGTCCCGAACCGCAAAAGATCGGAAAAAAGAGTCGAAATGAGGTCGGCGTGCTGCGCCGGCGTAATACGACGGTAGTCGGGAAGTGCACAAGCCTCCCACAGCTTTTCGACGCGCTCTGGAGTCGTCGCGGTATCCTTTATCTCCGGATATCGTGAAAGATAATCAAAGGCCTGGCTGTCGGTTGCGGGAAGTGCCCGGGCAAGACCTGCCACCGTCGGCGGCGCATCGAGACTGTCGCGCAGCGATCTCAGCGACGAGAAATCGAGATTTTTTGAGCGCCATTGCAGCACTTTCACCGGATCGAAATGGTGGCCTTCGATTCGCTCGACCAGTTCGGGATCGAAAGGATCGACCTGCCCGGTAACGCCAAAGGTGCCATCCCGCACGTGACGACCGGCGCGACCCGCGATCTGCCCGAGTTCGCCGGGATTGAGGTTGCGGAACTGGTAACCGTCGAATTTCCGGTCCTGTGCGAAGGCGACATGATCGACATCGAGATTGAGGCCCATGCCGATCGCGTCGGTGGCAACCAGATATTCGACGTCGCCTTCCTGATAGAGACCCACCTGCGCATTGCGCGTGCGCGGGCTGAGCGCCCCGAGCACAACGGCTGCCCCGCCACGCTGGCGGCGGATCAGTTCGGCAATCGCATAAACTTCTTCGGCCGAAAAAGCGACGATGGCCGAACGTTGCGGCAGGCGGGTGATCTTCTTCTGTCCGGCGTAAAACAGCTGCGACATGCGCGGGCGCTCGACGACGGTTATACCCGGCAACAGCTTTTCAAGGATCGGCCGCATCGTCGCGGCGCCGAGCAACAACGTTTCCTCACGGCCGCGCAGGTGCATGATCCGGTCTGTGAAGATATGCCCGCGCTCGAGATCGCCTGCGAGCTGCACCTCATCGATCGCCACGAAAGCAGCACGCGTATCGCGCGGCATGGCTTCAACGGTGCAGACAGAAAAGCGGGCGTTCGGCGGCGTGATCTTTTCTTCGCCCGTTACCAGTGCCACATGGGCGACACCGACCTTCTCGACCACGCGCGTATAGACTTCGCGCGCCAGGAGCCGGAGCGGCAACCCGATGACGCCGGACCCGTGCGCCACCATGCGCTCGATGGCATAATGGGTCTTGCCAGTATTGGTGGGTCCGAGAACGGCGGTAACGCCGCGCCCGCTGAGCAACATGGGCTGGAAGTTCAAAATCAAATTCCGCACATCAGATAATGCATCCGTCTCCGCCTGGGGCTTAGACGCGAGCCACGCAACACATGGCGATACCTGCACGCAAACGCAAGTCTGAAGATGACTTTTAGGCCCCTCAATCCGCCGAATTCCACCGCTTGAGGCCGCAAATCCTGCCGTTAAGGAACAGACGCGAACGAATCGGCGACGAATCGAAGACTCCAAATGATTCAGTCTTTGTTCACGGCTAGATATTGATGAGAGTCTCCCCTCGGCCACGACATCCTGAATCTGCGTCGGAATCCTTCGTTCATACAATGCGGACTCGAACAGAAGCGCCGATTTCAGAAAGAATCGCGAGAGTCAATGCGTTGATATGGTTAATCATTTTTAACCGGTTACGCCTCTCTGCAAGCTGCCGCATAGCCGACGTTAAGATTCGGGTCAAAGACGGAACGAATCAATGACGAATCGCTGACATCATTATTTTCCCGTTCCGTTCTCACAATATCTAGTGGGTATGTGGGCAAGGCAGGCGCAAGAAAACCGCTCTGTTTCCTTGATCGTCAAGGTGCTTCCATAGCCCGTGTTAACGTTGCCTAACGAACTTTAACCACACGTGAGCGCAACCGTGTTCATTGAAGCGGGAACAAAAATCGACAAGCCACGTTTCCTCGCCAAATCAATGCCGGCCTGATGGAAGCCGGATGATCAAGTGGAGTGGAAACTATGCTCGGAACCGTGTTGCTCATCGTCCTTATTCTGCTACTCCTAGGCGCGTTGCCGAACTGGGGTTATAGCCGAAGCTGGGGTTACGGTCCTTCGGGCGGCTTAGGCCTCGTAGTCCTGATCATCATCATCCTGCTGCTGATGGGCAGGATTTAAAAGTACGGCAAAGCCGTCAGTAACCAGGGAAGGGAAAGTGACATGAAAAAGATTATTCTCGTAGGCTGCATGGTCGGCGCTCTTGCGTCTTGCACCGCGACTGAAAAGGGCACCGCAATCGGTGCAGGCACCGGCGCCGTCATCGGCGGCGCTGTTACCAACAGCTGGGGTGGCGCAGCAGTCGGCGCAGTTGCCGGCGGCCTCGTCGGCGCCGCAATCGGCCATTCGTCGGAACGCCGCGGCTACTGCATCTATCGCGATCGTTACGGCCGCACTTACGAAGCTCGTTGCCGCTAATACCGGACGAGCGGGGAGAAATCCCTCGAACCGGCGCCCGGGTAACCGGCGCCGGTTTTTCTTTGCCTTTCGGCTGTCAAAACTTCGACAAAAATGGCTGGCGTTAACCTCTCGGCCAAAGCCGGAACGAATCGCTGACGAATCGGCGACATTGCTCGTTTCCCGTTTCGTTCACCGCAATATCATGTGTAAAAACAATTTGTTAACCATAGATGGCGACGATCTCGAAGCTGTTTTATCTGCAAGAGCCCTTTGAAAATTAAGCTTTGTAACTGAGCTGGCAAGAGCCACGCAAAAGGTGTGAAATCTCCGAGTTTGAAAGCCGCCTACCAGGCACCTGTCGCGTGCCATTAACGTCTCGGCCAAACCCGGAACGAATCACCGACGAATCGGTGACATCGGGCATTTCCCGTTTCGTTCACCGCAATATCATGTGTAAAAACAATTCGTTAACCATACAAAATAGCTATCTTGGAACCGCTTTCACCGTGAAGAGAGTTTGAAAATTAAGCTTTGAAATGGGCCGGCAATGCCTCGCGAAGCCCGTGACATTTGCGAGCTCGAAAGTCAGGCACACAGCTCCTCGCACCGCGCTGTTAACCTCTCGGTCAAACCCGGAACGAATCGCTGACGAATCGGCGACATCATCTGTTTCCGGGTTTGTTCACCGCAACATCTCGTGGGAAAACAATCTGTTAACCATAAGGGCCGGCTGCCTTTGGCGCAAATTCCCGCACCAAAGGCTTCCAGGAGTTAACGTCGAGATCAACCGGACATGTACTGGCCGCCATTGGCGGTCAGCGTCGAGCCTGTGATGAACCCGGCCTCGTCTGAGGCGAGGAACACGACGCAGCGGGCAATCTCCTCCGGCTCGCCGAGACGACCGACCGGGATCTGCGGGATAATGCGCTCGTTCAGCACCTTTTCCGGCACTGCCTTCACCATTTCCGTGGCGATATAGCCTGGGCAGATCGCATTGACCGTGATGCCCTTGGCCGCGCCTTCTTGCGCCAGCGCCTTGGTGAAACCGAGATCGCCGGCCTTGGCGGCGGAATAGTTCACCTGCCCCATCTGCCCCTTCTGACCATTGATCGAAGAGATGGAGATGATGCGGCCGAAATTGCGGTCGCGCATGCCGGTCCAGACGGGATGCGTCATGTTGAACAGACCGGATAGATTGGTGCCGATCACCTCGTTCCACTGTTCCGGCGTCATCTTGTGGAACATGCCATCGCGGGTAATGCCGGCATTGTTGACGAGGATCTCGATCGGACCAAGCTCGGCCTCGACCTTGGCGATGCCCTCGGCACAGGCCTGATAGCTGGACACGTCCCATTTGAAGACCGGAATACCGGTCTCATCATGGAAAGCTTTGGCCTTTTCCTCGTTACCGGCAAAATTCGCCGCAACGCGATAGCCGGCAGCCTTCAAAGCGATCGAGATCGCGGCACCGATACCCCGGGTGCCACCGGAAACCAACGCAACCCTGCTCATGCTGATCTTCCCCTTTTCGTTTGCTCCGATCCTTCTGCGTGATCGGATACTTACTGATTTTGACAGGCTTTCGTCGAGGAGATAGTCCCGCTGCGCAGTTTGGCAACGGCAGCGGGATTATCCACAACCAATACGGGCTTACATGGCCTCAAGGCACATGGCGACACCCATGCCGCCACCGATGCAAAGCGTGGCAAGACCCTTCTTGGCGCCGCGACGCTTCATCTCGAACACCAGCGTGTTGAGGATGCGGGCGCCGGACGCACCGATCGGATGACCGATGGCAATCGCGCCGCCATTGACGTTGACGATCGAGGGATCGAGGCCGAGATCCTTGACGACGGCACAGGACTGGGCCGCAAAAGCTTCGTTGGCTTCAACGAGATCGAGATCGCCGACCTTCCAGCCGGCCTTTTCCAAAGCCTTGCGCGAAGCCGGGATCGGGCCTGTGCCCATGATCTGCGGATCGACGCCGGCCGTTGCCCAGGAGACGATGCGAACCATCGGCGTGATGCCGCGGCGGGCAGCTTCCGCTTCAGTCATCAGAACGGCGGCGGCGCCACCGTCGTTGAGACCCGATGCGTTGCCGGCGGTTACGGTGCCTTCCTTGTCGAAGGCCGGACGCAGCTTTGTCATCGCATCGATCGTCGCACCGGTGCGGATATATTCGTCGTTCTCGACCGTGACGTCGCCCTTGCGCGTCTGGATCAGGAAAGGGATGATTTCATCCTTGAAGCGGCCGGCAACCTGGGCGGCTTCTGCCTTGTTCTGCGAGGCGACGGCGAACTGGTCCTGCTCGTCGCGGGAAAGCTGCCACTGGCGGGCGATGTTTTCCGCCGTGATGCCCATGTGATAGCCGTAGAACGCGTCGGTCAGGCCATCCTTGATCATCGTGTCGATCATTTTGAAATCGCCCATCTTCACGCCGCCGCGAAGATGCGCGCAATGCGGCGCCATGGACATCGATTCCTGGCCGCCGGCAACGATGATCTTGGCATCGCCAAGCGCGATCTGCTGCATGCCGAGCGCTACGGCGCGCAGGCCCGAACCGCAGAGCTGGTTGACGCCCCAGCCGGTCGCTTCCTTCGGCACGCCCGCCTTCATCGCCGCCTGACGGGCCGGGTTCTGGCCTTCGCCGGCCGGCAGGACCTGGCCGAGAATGACTTCGTCCACTTCGGCCGCATCGACGCCGGCACGCGCGAGCGCGCCCTTGATCGCTGCGGCACCAAGCTCATGCGCCGGAGTGTTGGCAAACGCACCATTGAATGAGCCGACAGCCGTACGGGCCGCGGAAGCGATTACGATGGATGGATTGGTCATTGGACGTCTCCTCTTTTTATTCGGTTGTTGAGTGGAGACTGTCAAAGCTTTGCCGCAGTGTCAAACCTGTGGAGAATGCTTTTGCTGCATCGCACGAAAAGTACCCATTTGCTGCGGGTTTGCTGCGCAACAAGCGCATCGCCGCGCCGCACAATTCGATTGTAACTGTTCCAGATTTAGGCTTACATTCCAGACGGGAGAAGCATGCATTATTCGCTTATAATCAAACCATATTGACGGGAGCAGGAGGCAATCATGGCAAAGACCGAAGGCGAAATCATAATCAAGAAATATGCCAACAGGCGCCTCTACAACACGGGCACCAGCACATACGTGACGCTGGAAGACCTGGCGAAGATGGTGAAGAAGGGTGAGGAATTCACCGTCCAGGACGCCAAGACCGGCGAGGACATCACTCACTCGGTGCTGACGCAGATCATTTTCGAGCAGGAATCGAAGACCGGCAACACGCTGCTTCCGATTTCCTTCCTACGCCAGCTGATCTCCTATTACGGCGACCAGATGCAGATGGTAGTGCCGACCTTCCTCGAACATTCGATGAAGACCTTCAGCGATCAGCAATCCCAGATGCGTGAACAGATGACGCGCGCCCTCGGCGATACGCCGATCGCCAAGAACCTGCAGATGCCAATGCAGCTGATGGAAGAACAGGTGCGCCGCAATACGGAAATGTTCCGCCAGGCCGTGCAGATGTTTTCGCCTTTTACCGGCCAGCCGCAGCAGCCGGTCGCCAAGAAAACCGACGCCAAGGATATCGACGAATTGAAGGAACAGCTCCGCAACCTGCAGAGCCGCCTCGACAACCTTTAAGCCAAAGCGCTGATTACAGCCCGATCGACACGTCGCGGCCCGCAGTGCGGATCGCGACGGCAAAGCCGCCGACGACATCGACGAAAGTGATCGTCATAAGGATGAAGAAGATCTGCGTCGCCGCGTTCCTGACCAGCAGGAACTCCACCAGATAGGCGATGAACACCAGCAGCGACAGCATATGGTTGATCAGCGAGCCCCGCCCGTTGCGGCTCGCCTTCAGGATTTCCACAAAAAGCAGAACAAGCCCGATGACGATCAGAACGTCGCCGAGCGACATGGTCCAGACCGCACCCGAGAGCATTTGCAGCGATGTCACGACATTGGTGAGCGATGCGATACCGCCTCCGCCCATCATGCCAAGCATGGCGATGTTATAGAGGACAAGCGGGATGATCATCAGCGGCAGGGCAACGAGCATGAGCGGCTCCGGACTCGGAAATTATCTGGCCGGACTGTGATGCGTGCCCGCGCGATCCGCAAGGGATGCCAAAGCAAAACAGGAAACAGCGCAACAAAAAAGCCGCCGAAACGGCGGCCTTCATGCAAACCTTCAGGGTCAAACGCTTATGCGTTTTCCTTCGGGGTCAGAACCTGGCGACCACGGTACATACCGGTCTTCAGGTCGATGTGGTGCGGACGGCGAAGTTCGCCGGAGTTCTTGTCTTCGACATAGGTCGAAGCCTTGAGCGCGTCAGCAGAGCGGCGCATACCGCGCTTGGACGGGCTCGTTTTTCTTTTCGGTACAGCCATTTTCGTTACTCCACTTCGTGCAAGACTTGATCCCCGGCCGGAACTGAAGCCGAATTCATCTCGTCTCGATCTCGGAAATTTGCCGGGCTTATACATGCCGGGCAGGGCTTTGACCAGTCCCTGCCGGCTTTTTTTACAAATTTGCGACGCTGATAGGCGCTGGCGCCATCAAGCCTCGTCTTCTGGCACGATCCAGGGCTCAAGCAAAGCCGCTTCCTGCCATTTCACCCAGGCCGGATGCGCCTTCATCGCCGCCATATAGGCGAGCGTGTCCGCATCCGTTACCAGGTCGTAGACATCGAACCGGTTGACCACCGGCGCAAACATCGCATCCGCTCCGGAGAATTCGCCGAACAGGAACGGCCCGCCGGATTTCTGGCGAAGCTCCTTCCATATCGTCGAAATCCGCGCGACATCTACTGCTACTCCGTCCGGCAGAGCGATCTTGCCCTTGGGCCGGCGAATGTTCATCGGGCAGGCACTGCGCAGCGCCCGAAAGCCGGAAATCATCTCCATGGAGATGGCACGCGCCACGGCGCGATCGGCAGCGGCTTTCGGCCAGATACCTTTGTCCGGAAACAGCTCCGCCACGTATTCGATGATTGCCAGAGATTCCCACACACGGACCTCGCCGTGATGCAGGACCGGCACCTTGCCCGTCGGCGAGATCGGCTTGAATTTCGGATTGCCAGCTGGAAAATCGAAAGGGATCACGACTTCCTCGAACGCAACGCCCGCTGCCGTCATGGCGATCCAGGGGCGGAAGGACCAGGAGGAATAGTTCTTGTTGCCGATATAGAGGGTAAGCTTTTCCATTCACGGCTCTCCGGTTGATTTCCTGAGCCTATAGCCAGCACGGCCCCTTAGGACCAATGAAATCGCTGAAACTCAGCCATAAATGCATTTGATATAGTCGCCGGAGCCACGCGCCCGCTGCTCCACGACGCCGGCGAGCCGCTGCATGCTGCGACCGGGTTTACCGGCAACGCGGGTGATCGGATTGGGCAGGGCAACGGCAAGCAATGCCGCCTGCCGGGCGCTGAGTTTCGAAGCCGGGATCTTGAAATGATATTGCGCGGCCGCCTCGGCGCCGTAGATGCCCGGCCCCCATTCCGCGATATTGAGATAGATTTCCATCATCCGCCGCTTGGACCAGACGAAATCCGCCCCCAGCGCCAGTGGCAGTTCCAGCCCCTTGCGGATGAAGGAGCGTCCATTCCAGAGGAAGAGGTTCTTTGCCGTCTGCATGGAGATAGTGCTGGCACCTCGCGTCGCCTCGCCGTC
Organism: Neorhizobium populisoli; assembly: GCF_019430945.1. GTDB lineage: Bacteria > Pseudomonadota > Alphaproteobacteria > Rhizobiales > Rhizobiaceae > Neorhizobium > Neorhizobium populisoli. The sequence goes on from NZ_JAHYCB010000007.1 coordinate 294,136, forward strand.
GAGTGCATCCTGCACCACACCGCGCATCTGGTTCCAGTCCACGCCGCCATGGAAGCAGAACTGGCCGTCCTCCGACATCATCACCGAACGTACCAGATTGGGTGAAATCTGGTCGAGGCTCACCCAGCGCCGGTCATAACCGCGCACCAGCAGCAGTTCGGACAGCATCAGCGTCGAGACGGGACGGGTGAAAGGCAGGGCGTAGACGAGGACCAGCAGATAGGGCAGCGCCAGAATGGCAATGACGATCAGCACCACCCGCCGGAGAAAGCTACGGGAAAGCAGGCGGGCGCGCCATCCGGCCTTCACGGGCTCCTCCTGGATGGGGCGTTCGGGGGCTTGCTGTTCGGGTGCGATGTCCAATATGCCGTTCATCCCCTGTTTGAAGTTTCATAACCGCTCAACGCGGCCAAGGCGAGTCCGGCGCCCAAAACTTCCCGTGTACTGGTAAATCGCCGTTGCCAGCCCTTCGGCGGCATGCCAAACAGCCGCCATGACCGAGCTCAAGACCGCATTCGAGATCAGCTTGAAACGGAGCGCCGCCGAAGTGGAGGCGCTGTTGCGTATCGTCCTGTCTGATGCCGCCCTGAGCGACGAAATCACTCGCCCGGCAAACCTGATGGCGGCGATGCGCCACGGCGCGCTGAACGGCGGCAAGCGCCTGCGGCCCTTCCTGGTGCGGGAAAGTGCTGCCCTGCTCGGCGGGACGCCTGAGGCGGCCTTGCGGGTTGGTGTGGCGCTCGAATGCCTGCACTGTTACTCGCTGATCCATGACGACCTGCCGGCCATGGACAATGACGACCTGCGCCGTGGCCTGCCGACGGTCCACAAGGCCTTCGATGAGGCGACCGCCATCCTCGCCGGCGACAGCCTGCTCACCTACGCCTTCGATATCATCGCCGCACCTGAAACCGAAATCTCCGACCGCCAGAAGACGGAGCTGGTTCTGGCGCTAGCCCGCGCCGCCGGTGCCGGCGGCATGGCAGGCGGCCAGGCGCTCGATCTCGCAGCGGAAAAGTCTCCGCCGGATGAAAAAGGGATCGAAACATTGCAGGCGATGAAGACCGGCGCGCTGCTGCGTTTCGCCTGCGAGGCCGGCGCGATCGTTGCAGGCTCGGACATCGAAGACCGCAAGCGCCTGCGGCTCTTCGGCCAGAAGATCGGCCTTGCCTTTCAGCTGGCCGACGACGTGCTCGACCTCACCTCGGACGCAAAGACGATGGGCAAGGCGACCGGCAAGGACGCCGCCCGCGGCAAGGGCACGCTGGTCGCCCTGCACGGCCTGGACTGGGCCGAGAAAAAGCTCGACGAACTGACGGCCGAGGCCGTCGACCTGCTTGCGCCTTATGGAGAAAAGGCGCTTATTCTGCAGGAAACGGCGCGCTTCATCGCCAGCCGGGAAAACTGACGCCTTCGGGAAAAGAGCATGTCGTCCGATATCCTGAGTTACCTGCCCTATATGTGGCCGGCCTATGTCGCCTACATCATCAATGTCGCAAGCCCCGGTCCCGCCAATTTCGCGATCATCGGCGCCTCGATCAGCCAAGGCCGCCGTGCCGGCCTGATTACTGCACTCGGCATAGCCAGCGGATCTTTCACTTGGGCGTGTGCTGCCGCACTCGGGCTTGCTGCTCTTCTGCGCAACTATGCGATCGCACTGGAAATCCTCAAGGTTCTCGGCGGCCTCTATCTGATCTATCTTGCCTGGAAGGCTTATAAATCCGCCCGACTGCCGGATTCGAAGGTCGCGCTCGGCAATGCCCGCACCAATTACAGCGCCCGCCAACTCTGGCTGCGCGGCTACGCCATCCACTTGACCAATCCGAAGGCGATATTCGCCTGGCTCGCCATCATCTCGCTCGGCCTGCCGGAAAACGCTCCGACCGCCGCGATCATCATGATCGTCTCGATCTGCATGGCATCCAGCATCTCGATCTTCACCACCTACGCCGTGGTGTTTTCGACCCCGCATGCGCTGAAGGGCTACAAGGCCGCCCGCCGCTGGATCGAGGGCACGATGGCGGTGTTTTACAGCGCCGCCGGTTTGAAGCTGCTCACCAGCCGCATCTAGTTGCCGGCCTCTCCTCCTTCATCCTCGGGTTTGTCCCGAGAATGACGCCAAGAGAGCGACACCTCCAAAACGCAAAAAGCGCGCAGCCGTGCTACGCGCTTTTCGTTTGTCTAAATTTCCGTATCAGCCCTGGGTTATCGGCGCGATTGCCACTTCGACGCGGCGATTTTGGGCGCGGCCGTCCGGCGTCGCGTTGGAGGCAACCGGCTGCGACGGTCCAAAGCCCATGGTCGACATGCGGCGCTGGTCGACATTACGGCTGCCGAGGTAGTTGGCGACAGAAGCGGCGCGGCGCTCGGAAAGCTGCTGGTTATGCTGCAAGCTGCCGGTCGAGTCAGTATGGCCGTTCACGTCGACGAGGGTCTTGTTGAACTTGTTCAGCACCAGCGCAACCGAATCCAGCGTCCGGTAGAACGGCGGAATGACCTGGTCCTGGTCGGTCGCGAACGTGATGTTCGACGGCATGTTGAGGATGATGCGGTCGCCCTGGCGGGTAACGGAGACGCCCGTGCCCTGCAGCTGTGCACGCAGCTCGGCTTCCTGGTTGTCCATATAAGCGCCGATGCCACCGCCGGCCAGTGCGCCGATGCCTGCGCCGATCAGCGCATTGCGGCCCGCATGGCGTCCGCCCGTCAGACCGCCGGCAAGAGCGCCGAGGCCCGCGCCGATGGCAGCACCGCCGGCCGTGTTGGAAATCTTCTGCTCGCCCGTATAGGGATCGGTCGTGGTGCAGGCAGACAGATAGGTCGCGCAAAGTGCAACGATTGCGATTTTTTTGATCATTTCGATTCGATGTCCCCGTCCAAGGTGGTGACACCTCATTTACCATGAATTGCGGCAATAGCGAGGTGAGAAGGACCGCCATTCGGCAGGCCCTTCTCTCGATGGATCAGGCAAAAGCCGGCGAGCGCTGAGGCAGACGCTGGCCGAGGATCGCGACGACCATCAGGCCGCCCACGACGGTAATGTGCTCGAACACGAACATCATCTCCAGGAAGGCCATCTCCCCCGTCATTGTCCAGAACGGATGGGCGATCGGAATCGTCAGCAGGGTGAAGATGCCGAGCGCGCCGGCTCCCAACCAGACATATCGGCCGGAAATCACCAGAGCCGCACCGCCGAGCTGCACGATGATGACCGCAATCGCCATCGGAGCAGTCGGCACAACGCCGAAATGCTCCATCTCGGCCATGGCCCCATTAAAATCGAAGAGTTTTGCAAGGCCGCTGGACCAGAAAACGAAGGTCAGCACCCCGCGTGCAAAAATGCCGAAAGTCGGCGAGGCCAGAAGTCTTTCAATGATCGGCATGGCTCCGCTCCTCACGCATTTGCCGGAACGGGAATGTCGATCCCGAACCGCGCCGCCGTCGCGACGATCTTCGGTACGTCCGGCGCCTGCATTTCTGGAAACTCCGTCGTGCCGGCCGGCAGCGGATCGCCGATCGCCACGAAAAATGACTCGTGCAGATCTCCCGGGAAGTTGATCAGCAACATACGCGACGGCGTATCGGCGATATTGCGGAAGGCATGCATGACGCCTGGAGATACGTGGACGAATTCACCTGGACCGCATTGCCGCACCTCGTCGCCGACAATGATCTCATAAAGCCCTTCCATCACAAGAAAGGCTTCCTGGTCGGTTTGAGTATGCGGCGGCGGCCCGGCATTCGGTGCGGTCAGCACGTCGATCACAGTAAAGGTCTGCTTCGTGTCCGCATAACGAGCGCGGAAGGTGAGGATATTGCCGAGGAAATGCACGGTCAGCGGCGAGGCTGTACCGGCTGTCGGGGATGCGGAAATGGAGGTCATCGCTTGTGCCCTTTGGCTTTTGTGATACACTAAACTCTTAATGAGATTAATGTCTCATAATGAGGTGCATATGGACAGTCAAGAGAGAAGTTTCGAGCGGGTGAACCAAAAGCGTCGGACGCGCTCCGAATTGCTGCGCGCGGCCCGCGCCATCATTGAAAAGGGCAGCCATCCTTCCGTCGCCGAAGTAGCGGACCATGCCGGCATATCGCGGGCGACAGCCTATCGGTATTTCTCGACGCCCGACGAAATGATCCGTGAAGCCGTACTCGACGGCGTCGCAACCAGCATCACGGTGGAACCGGCCGGCGAAGACGCCGACGCCGCCCAGGTGGCGAAGCGGCTCGACAAGCTGGTCACGGATGTCTTCAAGATGATTTTGGAGAACGAGGCCGTCTTCCGTGCCCTACTGGGAAGCTCGGCTGCCGGTGAAAACCAGAACCGCCGCGGCGGCCGGCGTCTTGCGTGGCTGAAGGAGGCGCTTGGCCCCGTCGAAAGCGAAATGCCCCCTCCCCAGTTTCAGCGGCTGGTCAACGCCCTCTCACTCGTCATGGGGATCGAATCCATGATCGTCATGCGCGATATCTGCGATCTGGACACGGAAGAGGGAGAAAAGGTGCTACGCTGGACGGCAAAAACACTGCTTGCCGGCGCCCTGCAGGGCGCCGAAGACGGCGCCAAATAAAAAGCCCTCCAGGCAACGGCCAGAAGGGCTTTCAATGATTGCTTTCGACTGAATGAAACGGCTTATTCCGCAGCCGTCTTCTGGCCGAAACGGTTCTCGATATAGTCGATGACCAGCTTTTCGAAATCGGCGGCGATGTTCGGTCCCTTGAGGGTCATCGCCTTCTTGCCGTCGATAAAGATAGGCGCAGCCGGGGTTTCGCCGGTGCCGGGCAGCGAAATGCCGATATCGGCATGTTTGCTTTCGCCCGGGCCGTTGACGATGCAGCCCATGACGGCGACGTTCAGCGCTTCGACGCCCGGATATTTCTCGCGCCAGACCGGCATGTTCTTGCGGATGTCGTTCTGGATGTTCTGCGCCAGTTCCTGGAAAACCGTCGACGTCGTGCGACCACAGCCGGGACAAGCGGCGACGACCGGAATGAACTGTCGGAAGCCCATGACCTGCAGCAGCTCCTGCGCCACCTGCACTTCGCGGGTGCGGTCGCCATTCGGCTCCGGCGTCAGCGAGACGCGGATCGTATCGCCGATCCCGTGCTGCAGCACATAACCCATAGCCGCCGACGAGGCGACGATGCCCTTCGATCCCATGCCGGCTTCGGTGAGGCCGAGATGCAGGGCATGGTTGGAGCGCTCGGCCAGCATTGAATAACAGGCGATCAGATCCTGCACCTGGCTGACCTTGGCGGAAAGGATGATGCGATTGCGCGGCAGGCCGATGCTTTCGGCAAGCTCGGCGGAAATCAGCGCCGACTGGACGATTGCCTCGTGCATTACCTGGCGGGCCGAAAGCGGCGAGCCTTCGGCGGAATTACGGTCCATCAGCGTCGTCAGAAGATCCTGGTCGAGCGAACCCCAGTTGACGCCGATGCGGACCGGCTTGTCGTAGCGGATCGCCATCTCGATAATGTCGGCGAACTGCTTGTCCTTCTTGTCCTTGAAACCGACATTGCCCGGATTGATGCGGTATTTTGCCAGCGCCTCCGCACAGGCCGGATGGTCGGCCAGCAGCTTATGGCCGATATAGTGAAAGTCGCCGATCAGCGGCACGTCCATGCCGAGACGCAGCAGGCGTTCACGGATTTTTGGCACGGCGGCGGCACTCTCGTCGCGGTCGACCGTGATGCGCACGATTTCGGAACCGGCTTTATAAAGCGCGGCGACCTGCGCCACTGTCGCATCTATATCCGCCGTATCCGTATTGGTCATCGACTGGACGACGACAGGCGCCCCGCCCCCGACGATGACACCGCCGACATCGACGGCAACGGTGGCACGGCGCGGCTTCGGATCGTATTCGACGGGTGACGACATGGGAGTTCTCGTTGCCTTCAAAAGAGCTTTGGTGCGATGAGCGCCTTTCAGGTGGCGTATGACCGGCGCCTTGTCAACGGGCGCAGCATACACTTTCGCTCGCTGATTATCTAAGCTCTATCAAAGCTGCATTGCGTCTTTTTAGTGATGCGCATTGTCCGCATGCCTGGCGAGCGACGACAGGAACAGCACCACGACGATCAGCACCGAGATGCCCGCAAAAACCGCGGCAAGGCCGGTATGTTCGGCGATGAAACCGATGCCAGACGGCGCGACCAGAATGCCGGAATAACCCATCGTCGTTACTACCGAGAGCCCGACTCCAGCCGCCATGCCCGGCAGGTTGCCGGCCGCCGAGAAGCAGATCGGCACGATATTGGAAATGCCGATACCGGCCAACGCAAACCCGGCGATCGCCATCGGCGCATTTTCGGCAAAACCGATCAACAGCAGGCCAAGGATGGCGATGACGGCGCAGGCGCGAAGCGTGTTGACCGCGCCGAACCGGTCGCGGATGAGATCCCCGGCAAAGCGCATCGTAGCCATGGTGAGCGAGAATGCTGCGAAGGCAAAGCCGGAGAGGGTTACCGAAGCAGCAAGCTCGTTGCGCATGTAAAGCGCACCCCAATCGAGGATCGCACCTTCCGGGATCATGCAGAACAGCGCCATGATGCCGATCAGCCAGGGAAGCGCCGAACGCGGCAAGCGTCGACCGGCAGCGTGCGCCTCGTCATCCGGATGTGGCGCATCGTGGAAAACGAGTCCCCAGCAGGCCGCGACCATCACAGCCGCAACGATCGTCACGAGGATAGCATGCGTTGAAACACCGATATGATCGATCAGGAAGCCGCCGGTCGACGAGCCGATCAGGCCGCCGAGGCTCCAGAACGCATGGCAGGACGACATGATCGACCGGCGCATCTGCTTTTCGACGGATACGGCATTCGCATTCATCGCCACGTCCATGGCACCGAGCAAGCCGCCGAACAGGAAGATCGCTACCGCACCCGTCCAGACCGAGCCGACGAAGGTCAGGAGCAACAGCGTCGGCGTCAGCAACACCGCAGCGAACTTGCTCACCTGGCTGGAGCCGAACCGGGCGATCTGGCTGCCGGCGACCGGCATCATCACGATCGAACCAAGGCCAAAGGTCAGGATCATCAGGCCGAGTTGGCTTTCGCTGACGCCGAGGCGGCTGGCAAATTCGGGGATTTTCGGCGCCCAGGCTCCCACCATAAAACCGTTCATCAGGAAAAGCAGCGCCACACCCACCCGTTCGCGGGTAATGAAGGCACGTGGTCCGGAGGGGCGGGTGGAAGCTTGAGTATCCATGGAATCATTCCTTCAGGTTGCCGCGAACATCATTTAAATCGATTGAAATTGCAACTCGCCGCGGCCTCTCCCGTTTCACAAATTGTATCTGAAGGAAACCTGAACAACCTCCTGCGGCGAGATTGACAGTGCCCAAGAACTCCGGTTTGTGGCATCGAAAATCATTATTCATTTCAGTTCCAACCAAAGTCCGCTTCCTGGCTCGGTGTTCCCGTGAAAACTCCCTATGGCCTCGGCATCCTGCTGGTCACCATTTCCTATTTCATCTTCAGCACTCATGATGCGGTCATCAAACTGCTGGTCGAGCACGTCACCGTCTGGCAGATCCTGTTCTTCCGCAGTGTTACGGTTTTCGTCTCCTGCCTGCTGATCGGCGGACCGCGACTGGCGCGCCGGGCAGCAACGTCCGACATCGTCAAGCCGATGGCGATCCGCAGCTTGTTCCTGATCGGCGCATGGATTTCCTATTACACCGCCGCGAAAAGCCTGCAGCTCGGCGAGCTGACGACGCTTTATTTCGCCGCTCCCGTCGTCGCCATGCTGCTTGCCGGCCCGATGTTGAAGGAGCATGTGACGCCGGCACGCTGGGCAGCCGTTATCGTCGGCTTTGTCGGGGTGATCATCGCCAGCAATCCGATCGGGCTGAAAATTTCGCTGCCGGTTTATCTCGCGCTACAGGCCGCCTGCCTCTGGGCTTTCTCGACTGTGCTTCTCCGCCGCACAGCGTTGCACGAAACCAGCCTGGTGCAGATGACTCTGACCAATTTCTTCTTCATCGTGCTGACGGGCGGCATGCTGATCGTCGAATGGAGCAATGTCGATCTCAGGACCACCGCCATGCTGTTCGGTGTCGGCCTACTCGGCGGAATGGCGCAATATGCCTATTTCGAGGGAATGCGCCGCGCGCCGGTGTCGATCCTCGCACCGTTCGAATATACGGCGCTCATCTGGGCCTTCGTGCTCGGCTTTCTGATCTGGGGCGATCTGCCGGCAGCCAACGTGGCGGTCGGCGCCGTGCTGATCGGCGGTGCCGGTCTTCTGATCATCTTTGGTGAACGGTCCCGCCGCAGGAAAGCCGGCGGAACCGAAGGGGCTGATATCAGCCGCCATAAACGATGAGCAAATCCTTCGCGTCAATCTGGTCGCCGGCCTTGACGAGAACTTCGGCGATAGTGCCGTCCTTCTCCGCATGCAGCGCCGTCTCCATCTTCATCGCCTCGATGGAGAGCAGCACGTCACCCGCCTTGACCGCCTGACCCGTCGTGGCAAAGACGCGCGAGATGACGCCAGGCATCGGCGCGCCAAGATGCGCGGCATTGCCGGTTTCAGCCTTGCGACGCACCGCCGAGCCGGAAGCGCCATGCGCCCGGTCCGGCACCTTGATACGGCGCGGCTGGCCATTCAGCTCGAAGAACACGGTGACGAGCCCCTGTGCATCGGTCTGGCTCATCGCCTGGTTGACGACGACCAGCGTCTTGCCCTTCTCGATATCGGCAAACAGCTCCTCGCCATCCTTCAAGCCGTAGAAATAGGCCGGCGTCGGCAGGACCGAAACCGGACCGTAAGTGTCCGCGGCAAAAGCGAAGTCGGTGAAGACTTTCGGATACATGAGATACGATGCGAACTCGAAATCATCGACCTGGCGACCGAGCTTCTCCTCGATTGCCTTGCGTTCGGCATCGAGATCGGCCGGCGCCAGCAACGAGCCTGGAACTGCAGTATAGGGCTCTTCGCCCTTCAGCGCCTTTTTCTGGATCGCTTCCGGCCATCCGCCCGGAGGCTGGCCGAGATCGCCCTTCAGCATCGACACGACCGACTCCGGAAACGCGATGTCCTTTGCCGGGTTCTCGACATCGGCGACCGTCAGCTCCTGACTGACCATCATCAGCGCCATGTCGCCGACCACCTTGGAGGACGGTGTCACCTTGACGATATCGCCGAACATCTGGTTCACGTCCGCATAGGTCTGCGCCACCTTGTGCCACTTGGTGTCGAGACCGAGCGACCGCGCCTGTTCCTTGAGATTGGTGAACTGCCCACCCGGCATTTCGTGCAGATAGACTTCCGAAGCCGGTCCTTTGAGATCACTCTCGAAGGCGGCGTACTGGTTGCGCACCGCTTCCCAGTAGAAGGAAATCTTGCGGATCCATTCCGGATCGAGACCCGGGTCCCGCTCTGTACCTGCCAGCGCTTCGACGATCGAGCCGAGGCAAGGCTGCGACGTATTGCCGGAAAGCGCATCCATCGCCGCATCGACCGCATCGACGCCAGCATCGATCGCTGCCAGCACCGTCGCCGCCGAGATGCCCGACGTGTCATGGGTGTGGAAATGGATCGGCAGCGAGGTCGCTTCGCGCAGCGCCGTGAACAGCACGCGGGCGGCGGCCGGCTTCAATAGGCCCGCCATATCCTTCAGCGCGATGATATGCGCACCGGCCTTTTCCAGCTCCTGCGCCAGGCCGGTATAATATTTCAGGTCGTATTTCGGCCGCGCGGAATTCAGCAGATCGCCGGTATAGCAGATCGCCGCCTCGCAGAGCCGGTTCTCCTCGTTGATCGCATCCATCGAGACGCGCATGTTCTCGACCCAGTTCAGGCAGTCAAAAACCCGGAATAGATCGATGCCGCCCTTCGCTGCCTGGCGCACGAAGAATTTGACGACATTGTCCGGGTAGTTCTTATAGCCGACGCCATTGGCGCCGCGCAAAAGCATCTGCAGGAGCAGGTTCGGCGCATCCTCGCGGATCATCGCCAGACGCTCCCACGGGTCTTCCGTCAGGAAGCGCATCGACACGTCGAAGGTGGCTCCGCCCCAGCATTCCAGCGAGAACAGGTTCGGCAAAGCCCGCGCATAAACGCCGGCAACACGCGCGATGTCATAGGTGCGCATGCGGGTGGCCAGCAGCGACTGATGCCCGTCACGCATCGTCGTATCGGTCATCAGCACGCGCTTTTCGTTGCGCATCCATTCGCCGAATTTTTTCGGGCCAAGCTGGTCGAGCAGCTGCTTGGTGCCATTAGGGATCGCACCGTTGATATAGGGCAGGACCGGCTTTGCCGCCTGCGCTAGAGGCTCCGGCCGGCCCTTGGTTTCCGGATGGCCGTTGACGGTGACATCCGCAAGATAGTTCAGGAGCTTCGTCGCACGGTCGGCGCGCTTCACCTGCTCGAACAGTTCCGGCGTCGAATCGATGAATCGCGTCGTATAGGTGTTGTTGCGGAATTTCTCGTGGCCGATGATCGCTTCGAGGAAGGTCAGGTTGGTCGCCACGCCGCGGATACGGAACTCACGCAATGCGCGGTCCATGCGGCTGATCGCCTCCTGCGGGCTCGGCGCCCAGGCCGTCACCTTGACGAGAAGCGGATCGTAATAACGCGTGATGATCGCCCCGGCATAGGAAGTGCCGCCATCGAGACGGATGCCGAAACCCGAAGCCGAACGGTAAGCGGTAATACGGCCATAGTCCGGGATGAAGTTGTGCTCCGGATCTTCCGTGGTGATACGGCACTGCAGCGCGTGACCGTTCAGCCGGATATCGGCCTGTGCCGGCACACCCGATTCCGGCGTGCCGATCGCAAACCCTTCCAGGATATGGATCTGCGCCTTGACGATATCGATGCCGGTGACGACTTCGGTCACCGTATGCTCGACCTGGATGCGCGGGTTCACTTCGATGAAGTAGAATTTGCCGCTATCGGCGTCCATCAGATATTCGACCGTGCCGGCACCGACATAGTTCGTGGCATCCGCGATCTTCAGAGAATAGGCCGCAAGTTCGGCTCTTTGCGCTTCCGACAGATATGGCGCAGGCGCCCGCTCGACGACCTTCTGGTTACGTCGCTGGATCGAACAGTCGCGCTCGAACAGATGCACGACATTGCCATGCGTATCGCCAAGAATCTGACTTTCCACATGGCGGGCGCGCTCAACCAGCTTTTCGAGATAGACCTCGTCCTTGCCGAAGGCGGCCATCGCCTCGCGCTTGGCTTCCGTCACTTCCTTGGCGAGGTCCTTCGGATCGCGGATGGCGCGCATGCCGCGACCACCGCCACCCCAGGAGGCTTTCAGCATCACTGGATAACCGATCTCTTCGGCCATCTTGGCAACGGTCGTCATGTCGTCCGGCAAAGGCTCCGTCGCCGGCACGACCGGAACGCCGACCGAAATCGCCAGATTGCGCGCCGCCACCTTGTTGCCGAGCTGGCGCATCGTATCCGGCCGTGGGCCGATGAAGATGATGCCGGCTTCGTTGCAGGCCTCAACGAATTCCGGGCTTTCGGAGAGAAGACCGTAGCCGGGATGGATCGCATCGGCACCGGAAAGTTTGGCGACCCGGATCACTTCCGGGATCGACAGATAGCTTTCGATCGGCCCCATGTCCTTTGAAAGATGCGGGCCGCGGCCGACCTGATAACTCTCATCCGCTTTGAAGCGATGCAGCGAAAGTTTGTCTTCCTCCGCCCAGATCGCCACGGTCTTGATTCCGAGCTCATTGGCGGCGCGGAATACGCGGATCGCAATTTCGGAACGGTTGGCAACGAGAATCTTCGTTATCGGCAAGACGGTCCCTCCCCAGGTGCCATCGAAAAAATGCTGCACTGCAATGTAAGCAGTATCGCTTTATTCGCACAAGCGCAATTTACCGGGGAAGCCAGATGACAAATTTATGTTCTAGAAATTTCAACGGGTTGGATTCTCAATTCGCCAGACCCAGACGAAATGCCGACGCCACGACGTGCTGACGATTCTTCGCCTTGAGTTTTTCCTGCAGCCCGTTGATGTACCAATCCACGGTATGGCTTGAAATATCGAGCGACTTGGCGATTTCGTTCGAGGTCAGTCCATCGGTCAGAAGCGCAATGACTTCCATCTCCCGCCGCGTCAGCTGGGTATCGACCTTGGCGGCGGTTTCTAGTTCTTCGGCCTGTCCGCGCAATTCCATGAACCGCCAGAAAACGCGGGTAGCCAGCGCGCCGAACATCGACATCTCGGCGTGCGAAAGTTCTACCGGCCGGCCACCGACGGTAAAATTGCCCAGGAGGCCGTTGCGCCCATGGATCGGGAACATATAGCCGTCGAGTAGGCCGTAACGGGTACCTTCCTGCATCATGCGTTGCATGCGCTGGCGGTGTGGATCGTTACGAAGCGTCATCACCGCATCGCGCCAGCGAAACGGGCGCTGGGCTATGCCCAGCATCCGAACGGTAGGATCGATCAGCGCGTATTTCCGCTCGACATAAATTTCGCTCCAGCCATCCGGCCAGCGCGCCACGATGACATTCCCCTGCGAACTCTGGTTGGGACGCGACTGCAGCGACAGACTGTAATGGTCGAAACCGTAAGCCTTCAGCAGCGATTCCAGCTGCGCTATCAGTTCGGCCTCGGACTTGGCCTCGCCGGCAAGCACCAGGAGTTGTATGATCAGTTGGACATTCAAGACACTTCCCCTGGCGCGCTCTTCCCAGCGCTTTTCGGCTAAGCCTTAATTTTCAGAGGCTTCTACGATTGATAATCGATTAGCATAGTTATCATTCGTTGAAGGTATACCGCGAAATCTAGCCCTTGACTGATTGTTGAACAGACGACAGCTCAACTTGAAGAGAGGGACTGGCCCAACCTTGCCCTTCGGCAAAGATTTCTGGCAGAAGGATATTTAATCCAGTATCGCCGTCGCGGAATTGCCGTTTCCGATGATTAGTTTAGGAATGCCGCTACAGGCGGTTACAATGCCGCTTTGCGGTAACGATGCCGCCATGCGGTCATTACATGAACGAGGTTGCGCCACTTGACGCTTTTCCAGGTTTACGCACGCGCTCTCAGATATCTGGCGAAAAACAAATGGCGTGTCACCGCCGTCGTCATCGCCAATATCGTGCTGGCGGTCATCACCATTGCCGAACCCATTCTGTTCGGCCGCATCATCGACGCAATCTCTTCGGGCGGCACCGTCACACCCGTTCTCATGCTCTGGGCCGGTTTCGGTGTCTTCAACACCATCGCCTATGTGCTGGTCGCCCGCGAGGCGGACCGCCTTGCCCATGGCCGCCGCGCCTCGCTTCTGACGGAGGCCTTCGGCCGCATCATCTCCATGCCGCTGACCTGGCATCACCAGCGCGGCACGTCGAACGCTCTGCATACCCTGCTGCGCGCCGCCGAAAGCCTGTTCGGCCTCTGGCTGGAATTCATGCGGACGCATCTCGCTACGGCGGTTGCCATCGTGCTGCTCGTCCCCACGGCCATCTCGATGGACTGGCGCCTCAGTATCGTGCTTCTCGTCCTCAGCATCCTCTACTGGATCATCGGCGTCACCGTCATGAACCGCACCAAGGAAGGACAGGCCTCGGTCGAAAGTCACTACCACACAGTATTTTCGCATGTGAGCGACTCGATCAGCAATGTTTCGGTCCTGCATAGCTACGACCGGATCGATGCCGAAACCAAGGCGCTGAAAGCCTACACCAAGGATTTGCTGGCCGCCCAATATCCGGTGCTCGACTGGTGGGCGCTGGCCGGCGCCCTGAACCGTACCGCCTCGACGGTTTCCATGGGCGTCATTCTCGTGATCGGCACCATGCTGGTGCAGCAAGGCCAGATCCGCGTCGGCGACGTTGTCGCCTTCATCGGCTTTGCCAATTTGCTTATCGGCCGCCTCGACCTGCTACGCCAGTTCGCGACCCAGATCTTCGAAGCCCGCGCTAAGCTCGAGGACTTCTTCAACCTCGAAGACTCTGTCGAAGACCGCGCCGAGCCGGCGGATGCCCGCGATCTGGGCAGCGTCAACGGCGAAGTGGAATTCCGCGACGTTTCCTTCGGTTTCGCCAATACCAACCAGGGCGTCCACGACATTTCCTTCGTCGCCAAGGCAGGCGAAACAGTCGCGATCGTCGGCCCGACCGGCGCCGGCAAGACGACGCTGATCAACCTCCTGCAACGTGTCTACGACCCGCAACAGGGCAAGATCCTGATCGACGGCGTCGACACCAGCACGGTGACCCGCAAATCGCTGCGCAGCTCGATCGCCACCGTCTTCCAGGATGCCGGCCTGCTGAACCGCTCGATTAGCGAAAACATCGCACTCGGCCGCGAAGGCGCCACCGACGAAGAAATCCTCAAAGCCGCGGAAGCGGCGGCTGCCACCGATTTCATCGAAAGCCGCTTGACCGGCTACGACACTACCGTCGGCGAACGCGGCAACCGGCTCTCCGGCGGCGAACGCCAGCGTATCGCGATCGCCCGCGCCATCTTGAAGAACGCGCCGATTCTTGTGCTTGATGAGGCGACCAGCGCGCTCGACGTGGAAACGGAAGCCCGTGTGAAGGCGGCGATCGACCGCCTGCGCGAAAACCGCACCACCTTCATCATCGCCCATCGCCTCTCGACCGTCCGCGACGCCAACAGGGTCATCTTCCTCGAAAACGGTCGTATTGCCGAAATGGGAACCTATGACGAACTCAGCAAACTCGGCGGCCGCTTCGCCTCGCTGTTGAGGACGAGTGGTTTGTTGAATGACGAAGAAGAGACAAATCAGCCGGCTTGAGGAAGAGTTACCAGCAGAAGTGACCCTTCTGCTGGAGTGCTCAGTAGACCAATCGCGTCCTGATCGTTCCCGGTATCTCGCGTAACGACCGAAGGATCTCGTCGGCCGCCTCGGACACGCCTTCGGCTTCGATGACTACATAACCCGTATCGCCGTGGGTCTGCAGGAATTCGGACATGATATTCAGCCCGCGCGACGAGAAGATCTCGTTCAGTTGAATGAGCATGCCGGGACGGTTTTCGTGAACGTGGATGAAGCGCGTGCCGTTCGGGCGTTCGGGCAGTTGCACCTGCGGAAAGTTGACGGCCCCCATGGTCGAGCCGATGTCCGAATATTCGACCAGCTTTCTGGAGACTTCCCCGCCGATCCGCTCCTGCGCTTCCTCAGTCGAGCCACCGATATGCGGCGTCAGGATGACATTGCTCAGGCCCTGCAACGGCGTTTCGAACCGCTCCTTGTTCGATGCCGGCTCCTTGGGGAAAACATCGACCGCGGCACCCGCCAGATGGCCGTCTTTGAGGACTTTCGCAAGCGCGTCCAGATCGACCACCGTGCCGCGCGAATTGTTGATGAAGATGGCCCCCTTCTTCATGCGGCGCAGTTCGGTTTCGGTGATCATATTGTGCGTCGATGGCGTTTCCGGAACGTGCATCGTTACATAATCCGAAATTTCCAGAAGCTCGCCGAGTGACGCCATCGACTCCGAATTGCCGCGGCGCAGCCTGTCGGAAAGGTCGAAATAACGCACCACCATGCCCATACTTTCCGCAAGCGCACTCAACTGGGAGCCGATATTGCCGTAACCGACGATGCCAAGCGTCTTTCCGCGCACTTCGCGGCTGCCGACAGCGGACTTCTCCCATCCGCCTTCATGCGCAGATGCCGAGCGTGGAAAAATCTGCCGTGTCAGCATAATGATCTCGCCGATCACCAGTTCGGCCACCGAGCGCGTGTTCGAATAGGGCGCGTTGAACACCGGAATCCCGCGGCGGCGGGCCGCATCCAGATCGACCTGGTTCGTGCCGACGGAAAAACAGCCGACCGCAATCAGCTTCTTGGCGGATTCGAAAATCTCTTCCGTCAGCTGCGTCCGGGAGCGAATACCGATGATATGCGCATCGGCGATATGGCTCTTGAGATCCCTGTCATCCAGAGCCTTCGGCAAGTGCACGAGGTTCGAGTATCCGCACGACGAAAAATAATCCACGGCGGTCTGGCTGATACCTTCGAGCAGCAGCACGGAAATCTTGTCGCGCGTGAGGGAAAGCTTGGGAGACATGGGGAGACTTTCGTTTTCCGAATTGAACAAGCCGGTGTCGTTGAGGCCGTGCGCCGAATTACAACATGGCTTTGCGACCATCCTGCAAACAGTGCAAGCGAAAATCCCGGTATTCTCTGTTTCCATCAGGCGCAGGATTGGCAACGGAAGAACGAAAAAAGCCGCCGTCACAATCATGACGGCGGCTTTTGATTTGATCAGCTACCCGCGGGAGCAGCTTCAGCCCTTAGCCGGCTCCGGCAACGTCTTGGCGCCGGTGCTCGACACCGAGAATTCGCCCTTCTTGTCGGCCGCCTTGCCGTCCACCGTCACCTTGCCGCTTTCGACGACGATCTTGTGGACCACGCCGTCCAGCGTCAGGTCGGCGCTGAAGCCGTCCCAGCCGGTCGGCAGCGAAGGATCGACATGAAGCTTGTCGCCCTGGCGGCGGATGCCGAGGATGCCTTCGATCGCCGCGCGATAGAGCCAGCCTGCAGAACCCGTGTACCAGGTCCAGCCGCCGCGGCTCTGATAGTCACCGGCGCCGTAGACGTCGGCGGCAACCACGTAAGGTTCGACGCGATAGGTCTCGGCCGCATCGCGGGTGAGCGCATGGTTGACCGGGTTGAGGATCTGGAAGCACTTCCAGGCATCGTCACCGCGCTTCAGGGCTGCCAGCGCCATCACGACCCAGATGGCCGCATGGGTGTACTGGCCGCCGTTTTCGCGCACGCCCGGCGGATAGGCCTTGATATAGCCCGGGTCCTTGCGGGTGTTTTCGAACGGCGGCGTGAAGAGGCGGATGATGCCGGCTTCTTCGTCGACCAGCTTCTCCATGACCGCATCCATGGCCTGGGCCGAACGCTGCGGATCGCCGTAACCAGAGAGCACGCTCCAGCTCTGACCGAGCGAATCGATGCGGCATTCGTCGCTGGAGCTGGAACCGAGCGGCGTACCGTCGTCGAAGTAACCACGGCGGTAATATGTGCCGTCCCAGCCGGCCTTCTCGAGCGCCTGCTTCAGCGTCTCGATATGGTCGGTCCAGCGCTGCACGCGCTTGCGGTCCTTGCGCGCTTCCGCATAGGGCAGGAAGTCGCGTAGCGCCGAGACCAGGAACCAGCCGAGCCAGACGCTCATGCCACGGCCTGCGACGCCGACACGGTTCATGCCGTCGTTCCAGTCGCCGCCGAGCATCAGCGGCAGGCCCTTGTCGCCGGTGCGGGCGATCGCCAGATCGAGACCGCGGGCCGCATGCTCGTAGAGGCTTCCCGTCTCGGTCGAGATGGTCGGCTGGATGAAGGCATCGTGCTTGTGTTTTTCAAGCGCCGGACCTTCGATGAACGGTAGTTCCTCGTCGAGCAGCGTAGCGTCGCCGGTCACCGAGACGTATTGATGCATCGCATAGGCAAGCCAGACAACGCCATCGGAGATCTGGGTGCGCACGCCGGCATCCGTGCCCGGAAGCCACCAGTGCAACACGTCGCCTTCCTTGAACTGATGCGCGGCCGCATTGACGATCTGGCGGCGGGCCAGCGACGGCTCGTGCACCAGGAAGGCCAGCGTATCCTGCAACTGGTCGCGGAAACCGAAAGCGCCGGATGCCTGGTAGAAGGCGGAACGGGCCATGAGACGGCAGGCGAGCGCCTGGTAGGGCAGCCAGTAGTTGACCATGTTGTTGAGCGACTTGTCCGGCGTCGAAATCTTCAGGCGGCCGGTAAAGCCGGTCCAGAAGGCCTTCGTCTCGGACAGGATCGGTGCGAACTCTTCCGCGCGGATTTGCGCAACGAGTGCTTCGGCCTCTTCCTTCGTCTCGCCGTCGCCCATGTAGAAGGTGACGGTCTTTTCTTCGCCCGGAGCAAGCTCGAGATCGTGGACGAGTGCCGCACACGGATCGCCGTCGAGATCGAGAGAACCGCTCAGGTTGGACGCCGCCAAGACCGCAGCAGGCATCTGCACGGTGCCGAACCGGCCGATGAATTCACGCCGGCTGACGGTAAAGCCCGTCGGCTGTTCCTTCATCGCCATGAAGGCGAAGCGGCGATAATCGATGCTGTAAGGATTGGTGGCGTAAAGCGCCCCGGTTTCCTCATCGCGGCTCGACAGGATGTAAGGCACGGTGCGCGCCGCATTGCCGCCAAGTACCCATTCCGCATAACCATAGACGCGCAGCTTGCGGGTCTCCGAGCTGCCGTTGCGAATGACGATATGCGACAGCTTGGCCGAGCGGTTGCGATCGACCGTCTGCGTCATCGTCAGCTTCAGGCCGTTCTCCTCGCTGGAGAAGACCGAATAACCGAGACCGTGACGCGCCTCGAAATTCACCTCCGGCTTGCGCGACAGGGCCGCGATCGGGGTCATGACGGCACCGCTGTCGCGATCGGCCACATAGAAGCCTTCGCTCGGGCGATTGAGCACGAGGTCGTTGGTCCAGTTCGTCAGCTGATAGTCGCGCGAATTCTTGGCCCAGGTATAGGCCGAGCCTTCCGCGGAGACGTGGAAGCCGAACTTGTCGTTGGAGATGACGTTGATCCACGGATGAGGCGTCGACTGGCCACCCTTGAGCCGCACGACATATTCGTTGCCCTCCGTCGAGAAACCACCGAAGCCGTTCCAAAATTCGAGATCGTCATGGGTTTCGACTTCCGTCGCAACCTTGAAAATCTCGCCATTCAGCAGCGGACGACGATCGACCTCGATCTCGCGATCTTCCGGCGGCGCGAAGATCGTCGCCGTACGGTTGAGCTGGTCGATGATCCGGCCGTTGCGAGCGTGCAGGACGACGCGCGAGGCGGCGATCATGCCTTCAGCCGAAGCATCGCCCATGATTTCCCGACGCAGCAGGAAGACGTGCTGACGCGAACCTTCCGCCTGGCCGGAACGCCGTGCGTTGGTCGCCATATATTCGATGGCTTCCTGCAGATCCTGCGTTTCTTCAGTGGTCGTACGCTCGTTGAGAATGATCAGGTCGGTGGCGACACCGCGAGACCGCAGATATTCCTGCGCGCCTATGGCCTCCTTGGCGACCGGAACGTCATTCTCGTCGTTGATGCGCAGCGTGAAGATCGGCAGGTCGCCGGAAACGCCCGACGGCCAGAGACCCGACTGCTGTTGCATGCTGGCATTGAGCGTTGCCTGATCGGCGCGCAACTGCATGTCCGGATAGACCATGTAGCGGGCGAGATGCTGGAAGGCCGCTGCATCCTGCGAGGTCACACCAAGATGGCGCATCTGCACCTGCGTGCGGGTCCAGGCCTGTGTCAGCTCGCCCTGGAAGGCATCTGCGTGACGGTAGCGTTCGATCGCGGTATCGAGGTCTTCGCGCTGCGAGGCTGCGATCGTCCAGAAGACAACGCTGACCTTCTTGCCGGCCGGCACCCGCACGACGCGGCGCAGCGACAGGACCGGATCGAGCGAGAAGCCGTCGGTGTTCGACAGCGTCGCGCCCGGATCGAAGGCGGCAGCTTCGGAAAGCGTGCGGCCACGGCCGATGAACTTGCGGCGGTCGGTTTCATATTCGGTCGGGCGCGCCGAACCGGCATTATCGGCCGCCAGATGGGCGATCATCATGTCCGGATCGGTCGGGCTGCGCTTATTGCGCCAGGCGCGGATCACGTCGCCGCGACGGCCGATCTCGGTCTTGACGAACATGCGGGCGAACAGCGGGTGACCGTTATCATCGGCCTCATTGGTCAGCACGGGCTCCATATAGGACGTCACTTCGATGAAGCGGTCCTCGGTGCCCATGTTGAGAAGCGTCAGGCGACGGCCTTCCGCATCGTGCTCGCTGGCAACGATGCATTCGACCGTGCTGGTGAGATCACCGATCGTTTTGTGGAATTCGGCACGCTCGTCCGAGAAGATCGCCTTGGTCTTTTCACCCTCGGCGCGGCGCGGCTCGGACGTGGCAGACCACCAATCACCGGTCGTCGTGTCGCGCAGGAACAGGAACTGGCCCCAACGGTCTTCCGTCGGATCGGCCTTCCAGCGGGCAACGCCAAGATTGTTCCAGCGGGAGTAACCTGTGCCGGCCGCCGTCATCATGACAGAGTAGCGACCGTTCGACAGCAGAACCAGTTCGCGGTCCTTGGTCGCCGGATTGCTGATCGTACGGATTTCCGGACGCATCAGCTCGCCGCCGCCCTTGCCGGGAGTTTCCTCGTGCTTGGCGCTCATGACCGGGATGTCGCGCGGCGCCTTTTCCTGCAGCAGCAGTTCGGCCGCCTCGATCACCGGATCGGCATGGAAGAGTTCGCGCAGCAGGCCGTTCATCACGACGTTGGCAACGGCCGCGATCGACATGCCATGGTGGTGGGCATAGTAGTTATAGACCACCGCGCAGCGCTTGCCTTCCGGCACGCGGGTCGGCGTAAAGTCGACCGCATCGTGGAAGCCGAACTGTCCGAGCGCACCGAGCGAACGAAGCTCCGCCAGGTTTTCAGCAGCTGCAATCGGGTCATACTGGCTGGCAAGGATCGAAGCGTAAGGCGCGATGACGGCGTTCTGGCCGAGACCACGTTTCAGGCCGAGCGTCGGCACACCAAAATTGGTGTACTGATAATGCATCTGGTGGTCGAGCGCGTTGAACGCGGCTTCCGAAATGCCCCACGGCGTGCCGAGACGGCGGCCATGGTTCATCTGCTCCTGAACGATCAGGTTGCTGGTCTGGTTGAGGATGCCGCCCTGGCGCTCCTGCATGACGAGCGGCGGCATCAGGTATTCGAACATCGAACCCGACCAGGAAACCAGCGCACCCCGCGCGCCGATTGGCACGACCTGACGGCCGAGCTTGTACCAGTGCTCCATCGGGAGGTCGCCCTTGGCGATGCCGAACAGGCTGGTGAGACGCGCCTCGGACGCCAGAAGGTCGTAGCAGGCCTCGTCGATTTCGTTGCTTTCGACACGGTAACCGATCGACAGAAGGCGACGGTCCTTGCGGAACAGGAAGGCGAAATCCATCGAGAAGGCAAGATCGCGGGTGCGGTCGCGCAGCGATGCAAGACGTTCGCGCAGGGCTTCGACATTGGCATTGTCGAAGACGCTGTCGGAAATATGTGCCTCGCAGATTGCGACGAGCGAACCGGACCAGCGGATGACGTCCTCGCTCTGCGCCGTGCGGACTTCCTGGTCGAGGTTGATCGCCAGCTTCTGGATGTCGCGGGCAAGCACGGCCAGATTGATGACGCGGATCGACGCGAATTCATGCTCGCGCTTCACCGAGGCCAGCGCATTGCCGAAACCGACAATACGCTCTTCCAGACGGCGGCGCAGCGGACGAACGGTCTTGCGGTCGTCCGGCAGGGCCTTCAGCGTTTCGGCCAGAATGCCGGAAACGTCGCCGATACCATCGAGATTGGCCTGAAGATGCGCAGACGGCGCTTCCGCCCAGACCCGCAGGGCCGAAGAGATGGCGATCAGGTGGCCGGCGAAGTTGCCGCTGTCGACCGAGGAGACGTAACGCGGCATCAGCGGCTTCATGGTATCGATGTGATACCAGTTGAACATGTGGCCGCGGAATTTTTCCGCCTTTTCGACCGTCGAGATCGTCTGCTCGATGCGTTCGATCGTATCGGTGAAGCTGATCCAGCCGAAATGACGCGCCGAGATGACGGATAGCAGATAGACGCCGATATTGGTCGGTGAGGTCCGCTTGGCGACCGACGGGTTCGGCTTTTCCTGGAAATTGTCCGGCGGCAGATAGTTGAGTTCGGCCGTGACGAAGGTTTCGAAATAACGCCAGGTGCGGCGCGCGATCTTGCGCAGCTCGACGGATACCGGTTCCGGCACGAACAGACGATCTTCGGTCTCGGCCGACTGGCTCACATACCAGGCGACGAGTGGCGAGAAGATCCACAGAACCGCAAACGGAATGCCAACGAGGAAAGCGTTGTCGCCCGGCAGTGCAGAGAGGATGATCGACAGCACGGCGATGGTCGGCGCATGCCACATCGCCTTGTAATAGTCCTGCGGGCTGCCCTGCTTGTTCGACTGGATCGACGCGGCGGTACGCCATTCCAGCATCAGCTTGCGGCTGACGAACAGGCGGTAGAAGGAGCGTGCGATCGCATCGGTCATGATGCAGGCGGAATCCGCGATGAACACGATGCGGAGTGCGACCTGCGCATTGGCGGACCGGATATCCGACCAGACCGAATAGAAATGCGCCTGTGGCACGATATCGGTCGAGCTCGGCAGAAGACCGGTGATCAGGCCGATCGTCGGCGCGACGAACAGCGAGAAGATCAGCAGGATCTGCCAGATCAGCGCGCCGAGCGGGTCCATGAAGTACCAGCCGAGCACAGACGCGAAGAACCAGGCGATCGGGGTCAGCGAACGGCGCAGGTTGTCGAACATCTTCCAGCGGCCGAGCGCCGGAACGCCGCGCTTGGCGTCCATGATGTAAGGCAGGAGCTGCCAGTCGCCGCGGGCCCAGCGATGCTGGCGCGACACTTCGACCTCGTAACGGGTGGGGAAGTCTTCGACCAGTTCCACGTCAGTGACGAGCGCGCAACGTGCGAACGAACCTTCGAGAAGGTCGTGCGACAGGACCGAGTTTTCTTCGATCCGGCCCTTCAGCGAAGCCTCGAATGCATCAACGTGATAGAGGCCCTTGCCGGTGAACGAACCTTCGCCGGTCAGGTCCTGATAGACGTCAGAAACGGTGAAGACGTAAGGATCGAGGCCGCGGCCGACCGAGAAGACGCGCTGGAAAACAGAAGCTTCCTTGCCGGTCGTCAGCGACGGGGTGACGCGCGGCTGCATCAGGCCGTAGCCGTGGATGACGCGGTTGGTTTCCGGATCGAGGATCGGCTGGTTGATCGGGTGGTGCATCTTGCCGACGAGCTTGGTGACCGCCTCGCGCACCAGGCGCGTGTCGGCATCGAGCGTCATGACATATTGCACGCCTTCCGGCACCATGTTGGCGCCGGCCAGATAGGTCGTGTCCTGGTCGCCACGCAGCAGCATGTTCAGTTCATGCAGCTTGCCGCGCTTGCGTTCCCAACCCATCCAGACGCCTTCGGCCGGATTGAACAGGCGACGGCGATGCAGGAGATAGAAGCGCGTGCGGCCATCCTCGTCATACTTGGCATTCAGCGCGGCAATTTCGCGCTTCGCATAGTCGAGGATTTCAAGGTCGGCTTCGTTCTCCTCGAACTTGCTGTCACGCCAGTCGCTGAGCAGCGAGAAGTAGATTTCGCCATGCGGATTGGCGAGGTAGTGAACCTCGATATTGCGGACGAGCTCGTCCACCGTATCGCGGTCGGTGATCAGGCAGGGAACGGCGACGAGCGTCTTCGCCTCTTCCGGAATGCCCTCCTTGAATTCGTAACCGACCAGCCGCGCCGGCCGCACCACATAGGTGACCAGCGTATTGTAGAGGCCTGTCGCGCCTTCGGAAGCCGGCAGCGCGAACATCAGCAGGAAGAAGAACACGACCGGCAGCGGAATATCCGCCTGAACCAGGAAATAACCGGTAATCGCCAGCGCCATCAATGTGATGAAGATGACCGGACCAGCGATTG
The DNA here is from genome assembly GCF_019430945.1 of Neorhizobium populisoli. Taxonomy (GTDB): domain Bacteria; phylum Pseudomonadota; class Alphaproteobacteria; order Rhizobiales; family Rhizobiaceae; genus Neorhizobium; species Neorhizobium populisoli. The sequence continues at coordinate 317,662 of NZ_JAHYCB010000007.1, forward strand.
CAAACCAGTTCAGCTTGCGGAACGCCCGCACAAAGCGCTGCACGAACAGCTGGTTGTATCCGACGGCGGCTTCCAGCTCGCGACGACGGCGGCCGACCACAAAGGCGCCGACATTGGTTTCGCGCGGATCAGCCCCTTCTTCGGCAGCAGCCTTCTCGGCAAGCTCGATGGCGATTTCCGCGATCTCGGCTTCGCTTTTGCGGGAATAACGGGCAATCTGTTCGATGCGGTTGCGATAGCTGTTGCGCGAGCCGAAATCGAGCTCTTCGTAGTCCGTGCGATCACGGAACAGCTTGTCGATCTGCGAAACGTCCTCGAACCAGACGCTCCATTCGGTGTCGTCGATTTCGCGCAGGCTCTTGATGATGTTGCCCATCGTCACGTTACCGGACGACAAACGGTTCTGCTCGGACTGCATCACCTCTTCGACGGTCTTGCCGTCGGCTTCCAGGCGCTTTTCCAACCAGGCGACGGCAAAGCCGGTATTTTGGGAGGCATTGCGCAGGCGATAGAGAAACTGTGCGGTGAACGTGTTGTCGCTGGTGACGTCCTCGACGCCCTTGAGAACACCGGCGCTCTGCTCTTCGCTGTTGAGGCGGATGATCTCGTCGGCCGTCTCGTTGGCGCGGCGGCGCATGGTGCGCGAGCGATCGACGCGGGTGGCGATGCGGCGCAGGTTTTCGATCAGCACGAAACGGATGAAGGACGGCAGCGCCCAGATTTCACCGATTTCCAGCGGCTCGGTTTCCTGGAAACCTTCGACCATGGCCGCCAGGCCATCGCGATTGAGGCTGCTATGGGTATGGGCGACATAAAGCCAGGCGAGCACGAGGACGCGCGGCATTTCCTGCCCGCCGACCACCGTCGTGCGCAGCTGCTTGAAGAATTTTTTCGGGAAGTCGCGGCGGACTTCCTGGATCGCCTCTTCGACGATGTAATAGTTGTCGAGCAGCCATTCGGCTGCCGGCGTTATCGAAGCGCCCGCATCGACATCCACCGAGGTTGCCCGGTAGACGCGGAAGATTTCTTCTTCGTTCGCCTTGTGGCGACTGAAGAACTCGAAATCTTGGACGCCCGGTAGGGCGGATGCGCCCTCTCTGCCCAGCTTTTGGCCGCATTCCCTCAAGGCTTCGATGTTGAAATATGTCGCGCGGATCGAATCGTTGTGATCGATCTGCTTGACTTCGGTTTCGCGCGGGGAAGCTGACGGATTATTCAGGGACATGGACACGCTTCTGGGTGAAATCTTCTAGGGTTCAGTCGGCCTCGCCTTACTCGGCCTGCCTCGGCGACGCCAGCCATCATTTGAATTATGGTGACCGGGCCTCAAGGCAAATCTGCGATAGTGGAGATAGAGGGCGGTCGGGATATGGCAAATGACTGACCGAAATCTATTTCCCGCTTCTCGCGGATTAACACAGTGTTCGCCTCTAAAGACCCTCGCCTGAATGGAACCTGAACGGAAGCAGGTCTTTGATAATGCGGAAGATTTCATGTTCCCGCACACGATCGGAATTTCACGCGCGAAGATTGTGGCACTAGCTGAAAATTGATCGAAAACGGGTTACTTCGCGAGCCGCGGCTGCTATGCATGACGGCAATGGCGGAAGGATATTCCACTGCCTGCAACCCAATCTTTTTTCGGTGCTCGAGCGATGACGATCCAGTTTTCCAATTACATGGCCGAAGTCGTGGCCACCCGCCGCTACCTTCACCAGCACCCGGAACTCGGCCTGTCGGAGTTCAACACCTCGGATTTCATCGCCAAGCAGCTCGTTGAACTCGGTTATGAAGTGACCCGCGGCCTCGGCAAGACGGGCATCGTGGCAACGTTGAAGAACGGCGACAGCGGCCGCGCGATCGGCATCCGCGCCGATATTGATGCCCTGCCGATCGTCGAGGAAACCGGCGCAGAATATGCCAGCCAGAACAAGGGCATCATGCACGCCTGCGGCCATGACGGGCATACCGCCATGCTGCTCGGCGCTGCCAAAATCCTCGCAGAGCGCAAGAATTTCGACGGCACCGTCCACCTGATCTTCCAGCCGGCCGAGGAGAATTTCGGCGGCGCCAAGATGATGATCGACGACGGCTTGTTCGAGCGCTTCCCCTGTGATGCCGTCTTCGGCCTGCACAATGATCCGAGCCTCGGCTTCGGCCAGATCGGCGTCAAGGAAGGCCCGATGATGGCCGCGGTCGACGAATGCCGCATCACCGTCAACGGCCATGGCGGCCATGGCGCCGAGCCGCAGGACGCCTCCGACCCGATCGTCTGCGGTGCGAGCATCATCATGGCGCTGCAGACGGTTGCCTCGCGCAACATCCACCCGCTCGACGCCTGCGTCGTCACCGTCGGCGCCTTCCACAGCGGCACCGTCAGCAACATCATCCCGGAACGCTCCGAGATGATCCTGACCATCCGCTCCTTCGATCCGGGCGTGCGCGACGAGCTGGAACGCCGTATCCGCATGATCGCCGAGGGCCAGGCCGCCAGCTACGGCATGAGCGTGACGATCGATTACAATCGTGGTTACGAGGCGACGATCAACCACAAGAACGAGACCGATTTCGTCCGCAACCTCGCCCGCCGCACGCTCGGCGAAGACAAGGTCGTCGACCTGCCGCGCCCGTCCATGGGTAGCGAGGATTTCGCCTTCATGCTGGCGGAGCGCCCCGGCACCTATTTCCTGCTCGGCACCAAGCGCACCGAAAAGGACCCGCCGCTGCATCATCCGCGTTTCGACTTCAACGACGATGCGCTGCCGATCGGCACGAGCTTCTGGGTGGAACTGGCGGAAGCCTATCTACCAACGAAGTGATCCAGATTACCTGAAAAAAACCCTCCCGGCTGGGCGGCAGCCGGGAGGGTTTTTCAGTCTTGGGAAGACCGGATTGCGGACGACTGAATCGTCTTACGGAAACAGGCCGAGCGTCACTGCGCCGACAAACACGAAAGCGGCTGCAACGAGGACCGTATTGGCCGCCAAATGCCACTTGTTGGCAAAGGTGACGCGAACAGGGAAAGACCTTGGATGCTGCATGGATATCTCCCGGGTTCTTCTGGCTCCGCCCTTATCCGGGCGTTTCCTTACTGTATCCTATCTCGAGTAACCCGATAGAGATAATGTTCCTCAGCCCTCGCGGTTCCGTAGAAAATCCTTTTTTCTTAACGCCACATGAACGGAATTAACGGATTGTTATACCCTGCCCCACGGTAAGGCATAATATCGCCCTCATCCCGGAAACTTGTCGAGCGCCAGCTTGAACACGTCTCCGTCGATATTGCCGCCCGAGCAGACCGCGATCACCGTGTCTCCCAAAGTCTCGCCATGGAAGAGCGCGGCCGCCAGCGCCACCGCCCCGCCAGGCTCGACGACGATTTTCAATCGGTTGAACGCCAGTGAAATCGCATGAAGCGCCTCGTCTTCGGTGACGACCAGCCCCGGGCCGCAGAGCCGCGACATGATCGGGAAGGTGATGTCGCCCGGCTGCGGCGAAAGGATCGCGTCGCAGAGCGAGCCTGAAAGCTGCGCATTACGTTCGATCTTGCCGGAGGCGATCGAGCGGGCGGTATCGTCAAAACCTTCCGGCTCGCAGGAATGCACGAGGAAGCCGGGCGCCCTCGCTTCCAGCGCCAACGCGATGCCAGACAACAGCCCGCCGCCACTGACGGGCACCAGCACGTCCGCCTTCTCGACGCCGAATTCCTTTGCCTGCTCGGCAATCTCGAGGCCGACCGTGGCCTGACCGGCAATCACCAGCGGCTCGTCGAACGGCTTGATCAGCGTCAGGCCGCGCTCCTTGGAAAGGCGGTCGCCGATCTCGTCGCGGCTTTCCTTGATGCGGTCGTAAAGCACCACTTCGGCACCATAGGCGCGGGTGTTCTCGATCTTGATGCGCGGCGCATCGGCCGGCATGATGATGACGCTCGGAATGCCGTGCAGCCTGGCGGCCAGCGCCACGCCCTGCGCGTGATTGCCGGAGGAAAACGCAATGACGCCCTTCGCCCGCACGTCCGGAGACAAAGCCGAAATTGCCGACCACGCACCGCGAAACTTGAACGAGCCTGTGTGCTGAAGGCATTCCGGCTTCACGAGGATGCGCCGTCCGGCGATCTCGTCGAGAAACGGGGAAGACAGCAGCGGCGTGCGGCGCGCCTGGCCTTCGAGGCGGACGCGGGCGGCTTCGATCATCGTGATATCGGTCATGGGATTTTCCGGTTCGGAGCGGGACAAAAGAGATCGAAGCCGAACCTATCGGCGGAATTTGCGCCGGTAAAGCGCCGAGACACTTTCAGCCGATTTCCGAAGCGGCGGCAATCGGCGACGAGCCGAGTTTCACAACCGCCTTGATCGGCAGATGGTCGGAGGCGAGCCGCGCCAGCGCAGAATCATGCGTCTCGACCACCTCGATCAGGCCCGGCCGGTTCGCCATGATGCGATCCAGCGCAAGGACAGGCAGGCGGGATGGAAAGCTCGGAACCGCCGCCGGCAGGCCGAACACGGTCGCCAGCGTATTCAGCGACGACCGGTCACCCAGCCGCCATTCGTTGAGATCCCCCATCAGTACGGTCGGGTGCTCCTCACGGGACCGCAGGATGTCGAGGATCATCCGCGCCTGCTGCTGCCGCGAACGATTGAGCAGGCCGAGATGCGCCGCGATGATCCGAAAAGTGCTGCCGTCCTTGAGTTCCAGCTCCGTCATCAGGGCGCCACGCGGCTCAAGCCCCGGCAGCTTCACCTGATGCACATCGCGCACCAGGCCCTCGCGAAACAACACGACATTGCCGTGCCAGCCATGCGCCTTGGAGACGCCGGAGATCGGTACCGGGAAAAGCCCTGTCTCCCGCTCCATCCATGCAAGGTCCAAAAGCCCGCGCCGCTCGCCGAAACGGGTATCGGCCTCCTGCAGCGCAATCACATCGGCGCCGATTTCGCGGATCACATGGCTGGTACGGGCCGGATCGAACCTGCCGTCGACGCCGACGCATTTATGGACATTGTAGGATGCGACCAGCATTCCGGCCGGCCTGTCAGGCAACGCGGCAAAGGCGCCGGCGCCGCGGCTCTTGCGAGCCCGGATCGAGGCTATGATGCTGGCTGGAAGATTAGGGCGCTTTTCCCGCATGGCTCCGAAGGTCGTTCGCAGATGCAAAAACTATAGGGCAATACGCCCCATCTTCCATACACTAGAGGTAGGGCGAACCCAGCCACAATACGCGCTCCACGAGCCGGATGAGGAAGGGTCTCTCTCTTAACCCCTCAAGGGTCACTTCGGTTGCGGAAGAAATTGCCAGATCGATCCTTCTTTCCAGCGCTTCTGCAAAAGGACAGTCGAGAACTTCCAGATCCACCTCGAAATTCAGCCGCAGCGACCGCGGGTCGAGATTGGAGGAACCGACATAGGCCCAGCATCCGTCGATCGCCAGCAGCTTGGAATGGTTGAATGGGCCGGACGCCCGCCAGATGCGGCAATAATTCTTCAGCATCTGGTCGAACTGCGCCGTCATCGCCCGGTCGACGAGGACGAGATTGTTGGAGGTCGGCACGACGATATCGACCCGCACACCGCGCCGCGCCGCGGTGATGAGCGCGGTGATCAGCTCGCGGTCCGGCAGGAAATAAGGCGACACGATCCGGATCGACGAACGGGCAACCGAAAACGCCCCCATCAGCATCTTGTGATTGGTTTCCAGGCTACGGTCGGGCCCGGAGGAAACCGCACGAACGACCACAGCCCGTCCCGGCTCGGTCTCCGGCGTCTGCAACGTCCATGCCTCGCCTTCGATTGTCTCGCCGCTGGCAAACTGCCAGTCCGCCGCCGCGATCGCTACCAGATCGGCAACGACCGGGCCGGTCACCTTGAAATGCGTATCGAAAGAACACTTGCTACCGCTAAGCTCTTTCGAAAAACCCTCGCGAATATTCATGCCGCCGGTAAAGGCGACGCGCCCGTCGATCACCATGATCTTCCGGTGGGTGCGCAGGTTCGCATAGGGCAATCTCAGGCCCATGATGACATTGCCGTTGAAGACATCGACGTTGACGCCGCCGTCCCGCAACATGCCAAGCACGCTCGGCACCGAATACCGCGCGCCGACCGCATCGATCAGCACCCGTACGTCGACGCCGCGCTTGACCGCAGCGCTCAATGCTTCCGCAAACCGGATACCGATCCGGTCTCGGTCGAAAATATAGGTCTCGAGAATGATGCTGCGCTCGGCCTCGCCGATCGCCTTCAGCATCGCCCCATAGGCCTCGTCGCCGGTATCGAGCGCGACAATCGAATTGCCGGTCGTCAGCCGATGGCTCGTCACCCGGTCGCCAAGCGTTTTCAGCGCTTTGAAACGCTGGCCGAACTGGGTGGCGACCAGTTCGTCGCTCGCATCATAGGAAGCAAAGTCTGCCCGGATGCGGCCCTGCAACAGCGCACGCCTGTCGCTGATGACGTTGCGGCGGATGCGGTTGACGCCGGCAATCAGGTAAAGTCCGGCTCCGATGATCGGCGACAATACGATGACACCGACCCAGCCGATCGCGGATCGCACCTCTTCCTTCGTCATCGCCGCATGAATGGCCGCAGCCGTCCCCGCAACGACTGAGATGGTGAACAGGATATGCGGCCAATAGGTCTCAGCGAGGTCGAGCATGATGTGAGATATAGGGGCGACGAGCGTTTCCACAATTGGAGCTGGAACGGGGATTTGGGGGCGGTGGAGAGTTACCTGATATCTGAGTTTGCCAGCCCTCACCATCCTCACAGGCGACAGAGCAATGGAATGCGAAGCGGTGCCGCAGTCTCCATTCTTCCCCCTTGCGGGGAAGATGTCAGCGGAGCTGACAGATGGGGGTGGTGCCACGAACCCGACGGTAGAATGTGCTGAACCACCCCCCTCTGTCGCTTCCAGCGACATCTCCCCCGCAAGGGGGGAGATAGGGAGGATGCCGCACCGCCACGCCTCTCAACCAGCCAGCTGCTTCTGAAACTCATCCAGCGAAGCCTCGAACGTGTCGAAGATCGTATCCACCTGCGCCTCGGTGATGATCATCGGCGGGCACAACGCCATCGAGTCACCGATGGCGCGGGAGATCAGCCCCTTCTCCGTCATGATCGCAAACAGCTTCGGGCCAAGCTGACCAGCTGCGAAACCTTCACGCGGCTTCAGCTCCAGCGCGCCGATCAGGCCGACGCCGCGGGCTTCGATCGCCAGCGGATGGCCTTCCAGCGCCTTCAGCCGCGACTGGAATTTCGGTGCCAGCGCCCGGACGTTGCCGAGCAGATCACGCTCTTCGATGATCGCGATGTTTTCCAGCGCAACCGCTGCGGCAACCGGATGGCCGGCCGCCGTCACGCCATGCCCGAACGTGCCGATCTTGGCGGATTCATCGGCCAGCGGCCCGTAAACGTTCTCGTTGATCAGCAGCGCCGAGATCGGCTGGTAGGAAGACGAGAGCTGCTTCGACAGCGTCATGATATCCGGCTGCATCGCATAGGTCGTCGTGCCGAACATCTCGCCGGTACGGCCGAAACCGCAGATCACTTCATCGGCGATCAGCAGGATATCGTATTTCTTCAAGACCTTCTGGATCGCATCCCAATAACCGGCCGGCGGCACGATGACGCCGCCCGCACCCATTACCGGCTCGCCGATGAAGGCGGCAACGGTTTCCGGGCCTTCCTTGAGGATCAGGTCTTCCAGCTCCTTGGCGCAACGCGTCACGAATGCCGCTTCCGTTTCGCCTTCCTGCTTGAAGGCGCGATAATGCGGGCAGCTCGTGTGGAAGATACCGGCGAGCGGCAGATCGAACGAGCGATGGTTGTTCGGCAGGCCGGTCAGGCTGGCGCTTGCCACCGTCACGCCGTGATAGCCCTTGATGCGCGAGATGATCTTCTTCTTTTCCGGCTTACCCAGCGCGTTCGAACGATACCAGACCATTTTCACAGCCGTGTCGTTGGCTTCCGAACCCGAGTTCGTGAAATAGGCCTTCGACATCGGCACCGGCGCCATCTGGATCAGCTTTTCGGCAAGCTCGATCGACGGGGCGTGACTGCGAGCCGTGAAGGTGTGGTAATAGGGCAGCTTCGCCATCTGCCTGGCCGCGGCCTCTACCAGCCGGTTTTCGCCGAAACCGACACCGACGCTCCAGAGGCCGGACATCGCCTCGATATATTTCTTGCCGCTCACGTCATAGACATAGATGCCCTCGCCGCGATCGATCACCAGCGAACCGTCACGCTCCAGCGCGCGGGCGTTGGTGTAGGAGTGTAGGTGATAGGCCCTGTCGCGGGCTTCGATGGAATTCGGCTGATCAGTCACGGCGGACCTCCTATAAGCGCGGCATTATAGGAAAGTCATAGGCGGAAACGGCGATATTGGACACCCCCAATCGCCGCTTCCTCATCCGTCAAACGTTCAAAATAATTGACGTTTCGATCAATCCGCTTTGTCTATGCCGGATTATTTCTGCGCCATGGCGGCGACCGGCGGTTCGGCGCCCTCGGGAATCGGGCTCTTGTAATCCTGCCCCTTGCGACGCTTCTTCAAATCGGCCCAGGCCGCTTCGCGCAACTGATCGCTTGTCATCGCCGCAATACCGGTCGCAGCCATCGCCTTTGCGGCAGACACCATGCCCTTGTGTGCGAGCGGGCTCTGGCCCTGCGCCACCACCTGCCAGGTGTGAAGCTGCGTACCGACGGCAAGCGTCGCACCATAGGCCTGCACGGTCGGCACCACCCAGCTGACATCACCCACGTCGGTCGAGCCGCCCATCTGGCGATTTTCGTTATGGGCCGGCAGGATGAAATCGGCGAGCGCGATATCCTTCTGCTCCAGACGCTCCTGGTTCCAGCTCGCCGCGATATCTTCCGGTGTCAGCGTCTCGCGGATCTTCTCGGCAAAGGCCTGGTCTTCCGCATCGAACGGCGGCGGGCCCATGCTGTCCCAGACGTCCTGCATCACATCCATCAGCGGTGTGTTGACGACGAGGTTGGAAACGCCGGCGAGAATGGTGCTCTGGACCTTGGTTTCGGTCATCAGCGCTGCACCTTCGGCCACTTTCTTGACACGCTCGATCAGCGTGAACAGGCCCGGCAGGTCGGCGGAGCGGACGACGTAACGCACCTTGGCATGCGCCTGCACGACGTTCGGCGAAATGCCGCCGGTGTCGAGAACCGCGTAATGGATGCGGCTTTCGGACGGCATGTGTTCGCGCATATAATTGACACCGACGCTCATCAACTCGACGGCATCGAGCGCGCTGCGGCCAAGCTCCGGGACCGCCGAGGCATGTGCCGCACGGCCGGTGAACACGAAATCGATGCGGCAATTGGCGAGCGACGTCTCGCGCTGCACGCCGGCGAAATTGCTCGGGTGCCAGCTGATGGCGATATCGACATCCTTGAAGGCGCCTTCACGCACCATGAAGGCCTTGGCCGCACCGCCCTCTTCCGCCGGGCAGCCGTAATAGCGCACGCGGCCGGGGGTTCCGGTCTTTTCCAGCCAGTCCTTCAACGCCGTCGCGGCGAGCAGCGAGGCAGAGCCGAGGAGATTATGGCCGCAGCCATGCCCATTGGCGCCAGCCGTCATTGGATCATGATGATCGACGCCGGCTTTCTGGCTCAAGCCCGCAAGCGCGTCGTATTCGCCGAGAAATGCAATGACCGGACCGCCCTCGCCCGCTTCGCCGATCAAAGCGGTTGGAATGCCGGCGACGTTTTCGGTGATCCTGAAGCCCTGTGTTTCCAGCATTTCACGATGCGCGGCAGTGGAAAGCGTTTCCATGTAGCAGGTTTCCGGCGTCTCCCAGACACGGTCCGCAAGCTCGGTAAACACGTCCTTTTTGCGGTCGATGAAGTCCCAAACGAGGGGGAGATTGGAATTACCGGTCGTCATGAAATCGTTGCCTCTATGCATCTACTCTGTTCGGAAGGCCCGAAACGTACTCCATTCTTCGGTGATGGCAATGCGGCGAAGCGGCAAAATTCGCTGCGGGAAAAATCGGTACAGCAGGAATACGGAAGTGATCGGCACGCGAATCTTAGCATCTCGACAACGACATGATAATCGCTATGCTCCCGCGCCACGGCCCGCAGGCAAATCTTTAAAAACGAGCCGAAAACAAAAAGAACATACGGGGATTTTGCCAATTTTGTGGAATTTTTTCCAAAAATCATTGCGGGCGTGAAATTTCGGTGTTGCCGACAGACTGTCGACCGAAATGAAGCTATAGGGGAAAGCGCGGTTTTTGAGACGAAGCGGACCCGCCAGGAGAAACTGATAAGACAGCGGCTGCAGCGAAAAATCGCCGGCCAGGAGGTGGCAGACAAGACGATCAGGTTCAGGGGCGCAAGGGAGCGCGCCATGACAATTTCAAAACAACCGGCCGAGCCAACAAGCCGGCCAAAGGTCATTGGGAGACCATCATGAAGTACAAACTGACCCTTGCTGCAGCGCTGCTGTCGGCAACCATGTTCGCCGGCGCTGCAAGCGCCAAGACTTTCGTGTACTGCTCCGAAGGTTCGCCGGAAGGCTTCGACCCGGGCATCTACACCGCCGGCACCACGTTCGATGCCTCGGCGCACCCGATCTACAACCGCCTCCTCGAATTCAAGCCGGGCACGACGCAGCCGGAAGCCGCTCTGGCTCAGAGCTGGGAAATTTCCGCTGACGGCACCGTCTACACGTTCAAGCTCCGCCCGAACGTCAAGTTCCAGACGACCGACTTCTTCAAGCCGACCCGCAACCTGACTGCCGACGACGTCGTTTTCTCGATCGGCCGCCAGGTCGATGAAAAGAACGCCTGGAACAAGTACATTTCCGGCGCTTCCTGGGAATATGCCGAAGGCATGGGCTTCCCGAAGCTCATCAAGTCGGTCGAAAAGGTCGACGACCTGACCGTCAAGATGACGCTCAACCGTCCGGAAGCTCCGTTCCTCGCCAACCTTGCCATGCCGTTCGCTTCGATCCTGTCGAAGGAATATGCCGACAGCCTCGAAAAGGCCGGCAAGAAGGAACAGCTGAACCAGCAGCCGGTCGGCACGGGTCCGTTCACCTTCGTCGGTTACCAGCAGGATGCCGTCATCCGCTACACCAAGAACAAGGATTTCTGGGGCACCGCTCCGAAGATCGACGATCTCGTCTTCGCGATCACCACCGATGCCGCCGTTCGTTACCAGAAGCTGAAGGCCAACGAGTGCCAGCTGATGCCGTATCCGAACGCAGCTGACGTCAAGTCGATGAAGTCCGACTCGAACCTCAAGGTTCTGGAGCAGGAAGGCCTCAACATCGCCTACCTCGCCTACAACACGACCCAGGCTCCGTTCGACAAGCTCGAAGTCCGCCAGGCGCTGAACAAGGCGATCAACAAGAAGGCTATCGTCGACGCCGTCTTCCAGGGCATGGCGACCCCGGCCGTCAACCCGATCCCGCCGACCATGTGGTCCTACAACAAGGACACCAAGGACGACACCTACGACCTCGAAGCTTCCAAGAAGATGCTGGCCGATGCAGGCGTCAAGAACCTTTCCATGAAGGTCTGGGCGATGCCGGTTTCGCGTCCCTACATGCTGAATGCACGTCGCGCTGCCGAAATCATCCAGGACGATTTCGCCAAGGTCGGCGTCAAGGTCGAGATCGTGTCCTACGAGTGGGCTGAATACCTCAACCGCTCCAAGGCCAAGGACCGTGACGGCGCTGCCATCATGGGCTGGACCGGCGACAACGGCGACCCGGACAACTTCCTCGACACCCTGCTTGGTTGCGACGCCGTCGGCGGCAACAACCGCGCTCAGTGGTGCAACAAGGAGTTCGACGCCCTCGTGAAGAAGGCCAAGACCGTTTCTGACGTCGGCGAACGCACCAAGCTCTACGAACAGGCGCAGGTCATCTTCAAGAAAGAAGCTCCTTGGGCCACGATCGACCACTCGCTTGCCGTCGTTCCGATGCGCAAGGGCGTGACCGGCTTCACCCAGAGCCCGCTCGGCGATTTCACCTTCGAAGCAGTCGATATCGCTGAGTAAGTCATAGCTCACGACGATTTTGCCGCGGGAAGCGTTGCGTTTCCCGCGGCTTTTTCTTATGAAACGCCAAATTTCGGCGGCGACGCCATAATTGCCGCATCCATGGCTTGACAAAGCCCGGAATCGGCCACGAACCAAAAAACACCGTAAGGTTTTAGAATGTTTGGCTTTCTCTTGCGGCGCCTCGCCGTCTTGATCCCGACCTTCATTGGGGTCTCGATCATCGCTTTTTCCTTTATCCGACTTTTGCCGGGCGATCCGGTCGAGCTTTTGTCCGGCGAACGCGTCATGTCGCCGGAGCGTCATGCCATCATCAGCCATGACCTCGGCTTCGACCGCCCGATCGTCGTTCAATATTTCGATTATCTCGGCGGCGTCATGACCGGCGATTTCGGCACCTCGATCGTCTCCAAGAAGCCGATCCTCGACCAGTTCTGGTCGCTGTTCCCGGCCACCGTCGAACTGTCCTTCTGCGCCATTATCCTCGCCATCGCGCTCGGCATTCCGGCCGGCATGATCGCGGCGATCAAGCGCGGCTCGATCTTCGACCAGGGGCTGATGGGCATTGCGCTTGTCGGTTATTCCATGCCGATCTTCTGGTGGGGCCTGCTGCTGATCATCCTGTTTTCCGGCACCCTGCAATGGTTCCCGGTTTCCGGCCGCATCTCGCTGATGTTCTTCTTCAAGCCGGTCACCGGCTTCATGCTGATCGACAGTCTGATGTCGGGCCAGAAGGGCGCGTTTGCCTCGGCGCTCAGCCATCTGGCCCTGCCGTCGATCGTGCTGGCCACCATTCCGCTGGCCGTCATCGCCCGCCAGACGCGTTCCGCCATGCTGGAAGTGCTGTCGGAAGATTACGTCCGCACCGCCCGCGCCAAGGGTCTATCGCCGTTCCGCGTCGTCGGCATCCATGCGCTGCGCAACGCCATGATCCCGGTCATTACCACGATCGGCCTGCAGATCGGCGTCATGCTCGCCGGCGCGATCCTGACCGAAACCATCTTCTCCTGGCCGGGCATCGGCAAGTGGATGGTCGATAGCGTCTTCCGTCGCGACTACGCCGTCATCCAGGGTGGTCTACTCCTGATCGCCGCCATCATCATGATCGTCAATCTCATCGTTGATCTGCTCTATGGCCTGATCAACCCGAGAATCAGACACTGAACCGGCACGAAGAAGGAGAAAATCCCATGGCCGATACCACCGTTACCAAGACAGCAGAGCCCGTCTCCAGCGCCGCCATGCGCCGCCAGATGCTGCGCGAGTTCTGGTTCTATTTTTCTGAAAACCGCGGCGCCGTCCTCGGTCTGATCGTCTTCGTCCTGCTGGTGATCGTCGCGGTCTTCGCGTCGCTCATCGCCCCGCATTCGCCGTTCCAGCAGTATCGCGATTTCGTGCTGCTGCCGCCGGCCTGGCAGGAAGGCGGCAACCCGTCCTATCTGCTCGGCACCGATCCGGTCGGCCGCGATATCCTGTCCCGCCTGATCTACGGCGCGCAATATTCGCTGTTCATCGGCGTCTTCGTGACGACGCTGTCGCTCGTCGGCGGCATCGTCGTCGGCCTGATCGCCGGTTATTACCGCGGCTGGGTCGATACCGTCATCATGCGTCTTATGGACATCATCCTGGCCTTTCCGTCGCTGCTGCTCGCCCTCGTGCTCGTCGCGATCCTCGGCCCGAGCCTGACCAACGGCATGATCGCCATCGCGCTGACGCTGCAGCCGCATTTCGTGCGCCTCACCCGCGCCGCCGTAATGGCGGAGAAGACCCGCGATTACGTCACCGCCTCCCGCCTTGCCGGCGCCGGCCCGCTGCGGCTGATGTTCAAGACCATCCTGCCCAACTGCACCGCACCGCTGATCGTCCAGGCGACGCTGTCCTTCTCCAACGCCATTCTTGACGCGGCCGCTCTCGGCTTCCTCGGCATGGGCGCCCAGCCGCCGGCGCCGGAATGGGGCACGATGCTGGCCGAAGCGCGCGAATTCATCCTGCGCGCCTGGTGGGTCGTCACCTTCCCCGGCCTCGCCATCCTCATCACCGTTCTTGCCATCAACCTGATGGGCGACGGCCTGCGCGATGCGCTTGACCCGAAACTGAAGAGGTCCTGATCATGGCGCTTCTGCAAATCGAAAATCTTACCGTCCAGTTCGAAACCGCCACTGGCTGGTTCAAGGCCGTCGACGGCGTGTCGATGTCGGTCGAAAAGGGCGAAGTCCTCGCCATCGTCGGCGAATCGGGCTCCGGCAAGTCCGTCGCCATGCTGGCCGTTATGGGCCTCCTGCCCTGGACTGCGAAGATCACCGCCGACAAGCTGCTGTTCGAAGGTCGCGACATGCAGGGCATCAGCGCCGCGGAACGCCGCAAGCTGATCGGCAAGGATATCGCTATGATCTTCCAGGAGCCGGTTGCCAGCCTCAACCCGTGCTTCACGGTCGGCTTCCAGATCGAGGAAGTGCTGCGCGTCCATCTCGGCCTCGACAAGAAGGCTCGCCGCGCCCGCGCCATCGAACTCTTCAACCAGGTCGGCCTGCCGAACCCGGAAGAACGCATGCACAGCTTCCCGCACCAGATGTCGGGCGGCCAGTGCCAACGCGTGATGATCGCCATCGCGATTGCCTGCAATCCGAAACTGCTGATCGCCGACGAGCCGACCACGGCGCTCGACGTGACGATCCAGAAGCAGATCCTCGACCTCATCATGTCGCTGCAGATGAAGACCGGCATGGGCCTGATCATGATCACCCATGACATGGGCGTCGTGGCCGAAACCGCCGACCGCGTCGTGGTGCAGTACAAAGGCCGCAAGATGGAGGAGGCCGACGTGCTTTCCCTCTTCGAAAACCCGAAGAGCAATTACACCAAGGCGCTTCTGGCAGCTCTGCCGGAAAACGCCACCGGTGACCGCCTCACCACCGTTTCCGCCTTCTTCGACGGCAATCCGGAACCGGCGCCGGAGGCACGCGCATGAACAAGAGCACCGACATCATGACCGAAAACACCATGCTCGAAGTGCGCAACATCAAGCGCGATTACGAACTGCCGGGCGGCCTGTTCAAGCCGAAGAAGATCATCCATGCGGTGAAGGGCGTCTCCTTCAAGCTGGAACGCGGCAAGACGCTGGCAATCGTCGGCGAATCCGGCTGCGGCAAGTCTACGCTCGCCCGCATGCTGACCTTCATCGATGAGCCCACTGGCGGCGATCTACTGATCGACGGCAACAAGATGGACACCCGTCCGGGCCACCTGACAGCGGAAATGCGCCAGAAGGTGCAGATCGTCTTCCAGAACCCCTATGGCTCGCTCAATCCGCGCCAGAAGATCGGCGACGTGCTCGGCGAACCGCTGGCGATCAACACCTCGATGACGGCCGAAGAGCGCCGTCACCGCGCCAACGAAATGCTGATAAAAGTCGGCCTCGGTCCGGAACATTACAATCGCTACCCGCACATGTTCTCCGGCGGCCAGCGCCAGCGCATCGCGATTGCCCGCGCGCTGATGATGAACCCGAAACTGCTCGTCCTCGACGAGCCGGTCTCGGCACTCGACCTGTCGGTCCAGGCCCAGGTTCTGAACCTGCTCGCCGACCTGCAGGACGAA
This sequence comes from Neorhizobium populisoli, assembly GCF_019430945.1. Lineage (GTDB taxonomy): Bacteria > Pseudomonadota > Alphaproteobacteria > Rhizobiales > Rhizobiaceae > Neorhizobium > Neorhizobium populisoli. The sequence continues at coordinate 333,277 of NZ_JAHYCB010000007.1, forward strand.
TTCGGCCTCACCTACGTCTTCATCAGCCACGACCTCTCCGTCGTGCGCTACATCGCCGACGAGGTGATGGTGATGTATTTCGGCGAGGCGGTCGAATACGGCACCCGCGACGAGGTGTTTTCGGATCCCAAGCACGAATATACGCGGACATTGTTCAAGGCGACGCCAAAGGCGGATGTCGAGTCGATCCGGGCACGCGTGGCGAAGAAGAAGGCTGCGGCCGCAGCTTAAGGCGCCTTTCGAGATGGTAGATCACGTCTTCCGGAGATCGGTTTCGGTTTTCGGGAGACATTTGAGGCTTTTGCCTTTCGGCTATTAAGAGAGGTCGTGCCATGGGCACCCCCCTCTGCCCTGCCGGGCATCTCCCCCACAAGGAGGGAGATTGGCTGGGCGCACCGGTTTCCCCAGACAAATAACGTCGCGGCCGTCGCTTCCGTAACAGCAATTCACCGCAACATTGTCGGCGGTAGATGTAGCTGGAAGGCCCCGCCGCGAGTCAATCTCCCTCCTTGTGGGGGAGATGCCCGGCAGGGCAGAGGGGGGTATGGCGGGGTAGATCGTCAAATGCCGGCGACCCTACGACCTACCCGGGGATAAATTGCATCATCGTTCCAACATCTTCAACAACTTAACCTATTCTTCATCCTCACCCTCATCAGCCGTGCCTACAATCCCCCTGCTTCCGCCGCCGGAGTGTTTCGCGAGACGTTCGTGGGCAGGCGGAGGCCGGCGCTTTCATCGGAACCGTAACGTGCGGCAAAGGTGGAAGAGGTGAAAGCCATGGAGCTTCTTCGGAAACGTTGACGTTCCTATCAAGCGTCCCCCTGGCCGCCAGGTCGGGTTCGGTTTGAGCCGTGCAAGCGCTAAGGGAAACCTTGCGTGCAGAGAAGGCGAGGCAATCATCTATAGGGGCCGGAAGCCCCGAAAGAACGCCGAAGGCCACGCGAATGCGGAGCCACCATTACTAAAACTACTTGAGGTTCCGCATTCGTGTGGGCTCTCCGATCTTTGACATGACCATGGCGGGAGACCGCGCATGGGCGGATAGGCATGAGCTTCGAAGCGTCGGCCGGAGGTCTGAGTTCGATGGAGCCGATGTCAGCGACGCTTGCCTGAGCGCGTCCCGTGCGAAGGCCTGGCATGCGTGGACGACATGAGCCACCCCTCTTACGAAGATTGCCGTGCTCAGCGAAGCTCCTGCGCCAGCCCGATGAGAAGCCCTTCAGGCCCGCGGATGTAGCATAGCCGATACGTGTCTTGATAGTTCACCACCTCGCCGACAAGCTCGGCACCACGGACAAGCAGCCTCTCAAGCGTATCGTCGATATCGTCCACGGTGAACATGGCACGAAGATAGCCCAAAGCATTGACCGGAGCATTCCGGTGATCCGCGACGACGGAGGGCCTGATGAAGCGGGATAACTCAAGCCGGTTATGACCATCCGGCGTGCGCATCATGGCAATCTCCACGTGCTGATCGCCTAGCCCGGTGACACGCCCGGCCCACTCCCCCTCGATCGTCGCCCGTCCTTCCAGCTCGAGGCCGAGCTCAGAGAAGAAATCGATGACCGCGGTAAGGTCTTCGACGACGATACCGATATTGTCCATCCGCTTGAGGGCCATGTTTTCATTCTCCAAAGTGGCGTTGTGGTTCCGGGGGTATCGCCCCGTTTGGCAAAGGACGCCTGAGACATCCCAAGGCCGACAGTTATTCAAGCCGGATTTGCTTTTTCTGGATATCGAGGCCTTTCTTGCGCCGGGCTGTCATTCGGTTTCGACCGGTTCTCGAGATGAACATTTAAGGTGTTGGATCGATCGAGCCGTACCGATGCGGGTCGCGAGCAAGGCGTCCACCTTGGGAGCGGAGAGCAAATGCGTTAAGCCGCGAGGGCTTGAACAATATTCTTCTTCGTCGGCTGGCGTTAAGGAGCGGCCGCCGTTTCCGGAGTAATTTCCCCGGACCATTTTGAAGGGCTATGCCGGATCGTTCCAGCCCTCCGCTTGCGCTCCGGACGTTCGTCACTGAAATCGATTCACTGGATCGATTTCTCCGGCTTGCGCCGGATCGTTCCTCACTCAACAAAAATCTTCACGCTTGCAGCTCTTCCGGCTGCATCGATCACCGTCAGCGTCGAATACCCTGCCCCATCCGGTGTCCATTCATTGGTCCGTTTGCGGGACAAATCCGTCAGCGGCCGGCCATTCGCCAGCCAGCGGAACGGCGCTCGCCCGCCCTGCAGCTTCAGCACCAGAGGCGAAATATCCCCGGAACGCGCGCCGAGATCGACCCGTGCGCCCTCCGGCGGATAGACGATCTGCGGCGCCGGCTCCCGCGCCGACGCGGAGATCAGCCCGCTTGCGGTCATCGAGAACCGCCGCTGGCTGATCGGCAGGTCCTTCTGCGCCAGCCGTGTCGTACCCGACGGAGCGGACGGAAACGGGGTGATCGGCACGCCGGATTTCGAAAATGCTTCGAACAGGATCGGCGCCGCCGTCATGTAACCGGCAATGCCCGGCACCGCGCCATTGTCCGGCCGGCCAACCCAGACGCCCAGCACATACCGCCCGTCATACCCGACCGACCAGGCGTCGCGATAACCGTAGCTCGTGCCGGTCTTGTAGGCGATGCCGAGCCGGCGCGCCCCCTGCGGCGGCAGGACGTCGGAGAGGATGTCGGCGATATTCCAGACGGCGCGCGGCTCCAGCAGCGGTTCCGCCTCGATCATGCCCGGCTTGTCCTCGATGCCGTTGCCGAGCCGCACCGGTTCCCCGCGATTGGCAAGTGCCGCATAGGCCTGCACCAGATCCTTCAACGTGATGCCGACGCCGCCAAGTCCGATCGCCAGACCCGGCGCTTCGTTGGCCGGCAGAACCGGCCGCACGTCGGCGCGACGGAAGCGGATCATCAGCCGCGACGGCCCGACCGCATCGAGCAGCCGCACGGCCGGCACGTTGAGCGACAGCTGCAGCGCCTGCCGCACACTGACATCGCCCTGATAGGTCATGTCGAAATTTTTCGGCCGATACCCGAAGAAATCCGCCGGCCGGTCTTCGATGATCGTCTCCTGGCTCACCAGCCCCTGCTCGAAGGCGAGCCCGTAAATGAATGGCTTCAGCGTCGAACCCGGCGAACGCAGCACCCGGGTCATGTCCACCCAGCCGGAGCGGCTCGCATCGAAATAATCCGCCGAGCCCACTTCGCCGACGATCTCGCCGGTCGTGACATCCGCCATCACCATGGCGAGCGACACTTTCGGCGCCAGCTTGACGGCCGCCTCCCGCGCCACCTGCTCCAGCCCCTGCTGGATGTTGCGGCGAAGCGTCGTGTGATACTCCTCGGCCTTCGGCTGCTTGCGGATCGCCGCTTCGGCGAGATGCGCGGCATAAGCCGGCAATTGCAGGCGGCGGATGGGGATGGTGTCGAGCGCCGCCCGCTCGGCTTCGCCCTCGCCGGTCACCTCAGTAACGGCCGAGCGCTGCAGCACCCGCTCCCGTGCCACCTGGGCGGCCTTGAGATGCCGATCCGGACGACGTCCCTCCGGCGATTGCGGCAGGGCCACGAGCAGAGCCGCCTCCGCCACCGTCAGCCGGCGCGGCTCCTTGCCGAAATAGGCAAGGCTTGCCGCCCGCACGCCTTCGAGATTGCCGCCATAGGGTGCATGGGTGAGATAGAGTTCGAGGATCTGCCGCTTGCCGAGCCGCCGCTCGATCTGCATGGCGCGGGCGATCTGCAGGAGCTTGGCCGAGAAGGTGCGGTTTTCCCGCGGCTCGATCAGCCGTGCCACCTGCATGGACAGGGTCGAGGCGCCGGAAACGATGCGCCCATTGGTGAGGAGCTGCAGCGCCGCCCGCCCGATCGCCAGCGGATCGATGCCGCCGTGATCGTAAAAGCGGCGATCTTCATAGGCGACCAGCATTTTGAGGAACCGCGGATCGACATCGTCGAGCCCCGTCCGCAACCGCCAGCGGCCTTCGGGTGTCGCAAAGGCGCGCAGGAGATCGCCATTGGCGTCCAGAACCTCGGCGGACGCGACCTTCGCCTTTTCCAGCGGCGGCGGATAAGCCTTGTCGGCCGCGTCGAGCCCGATCGCCAGCCCAGCCACGAGAGCGAGGCTGATGCCGAGACCGATCGAGATTTTCCGCCTGAGCTTCATGCGATTTATTCTCTTGGTAGGCGCTTAGGCCCCTCATCCGCCTGCCGGCACCTTCTCCCCGCTTGCGGGGAGAAGGAAGCGAGCGGCACCGTCTTCGTCAATCTCAACGTTGAGCGGGGCACGTTCCCTCTCCCCGCGTGCGGGGAGAGGGCTAGGGTGAGGGGCAAACCAATCGACCCGATCGCCGCTTACTGAGCGGCAACCACTTCCATCTTGCCCATTGCGGTACGAGCCGAGAACTGAGGACGATACATATCCTCGACCTGCGCTGCCGGATGGTCGTAGACGCCGGGCGTCACGGCGCGAACCACATAGGCCAGCGAAATCTCGCGATTGTCGCCGGCGCTGCGGTCGAAGGCGGCCACGAAACGGTCGTTGCGGAACTCCATATGCGCCGGCGTCACTTCTTCGATGAAGTCGAAGTTCGAGAGGTTGGCGCTGTTGACGATGCCCGGGTTATCGATTTCGAGACCGGCCGGCAGAAGGTCGGTAACGACGATACGCGACGGCCAGGCATTGCTCTCGGTAATGTTCAGCACCACGACATAACGCTCGTTCTGCTGCGCCTCGCTGACATTCACCTCTTCACCCTGCATGTTGTAATAGGTGCGGGTGATCTGGAAACCGTCGCCGCCGGCCGGCAACGGCTGGGCGGGGGCGGCAACCGTGGTGATCGCGGCGGACAGCGGATCGCCGCTGTCGTTGCGGATCGTCAGCGGCTTGCCGATCAGCGCGTCGCCGGTCATCTGCGACATCAGCGAACCCCGATGCTGGGCACCGTTGACGGTGAGCCGCAGATTGTCGTCGCCGTTCTGCAGGGCGCGGGCGGCAAGCAGCATCCAGGTCTGTTCCTGTGTGCTGGTATATTTCTTGGCGCCCCATTCCTTGGCAACGATGGTCGCCAGCGACGGAACGATCGGCGGGACCGGCTTGCTTTCCGCGGCAAGCGCCAGCACGGCCGCGCCGTCACGCAGCGATGAACCGTAGTCGGAGCGGGCGAGGCTGACCCGGCGGACCTGAGCGTCTTCCGACATTTGCAGCGCAGCGGCGAAAATCTGCCGCGAACGCTGCGCATCGCCGTAAAGCGAAAGGGCAGCGGCGATATGCGCCTTGGCAAGCGGGGTCGGGAAGTCGTTCAACATCGTATCGGCGTAATAACGCAGATCGCTGATCGCCGCCTTGCGGTTGCGGGCCAGAACATAGAGCGCATAGGCGATCTCGTTGCCCTGGTCCTTGATGTTGGTGGTGAAGCTCAGCGAATTCTGCAGGCTTTCGAGCGCCTGCACCAGAGCCTGTTCCGGCACGTCGTAACCCTGTTCGCGGGCACGGGACAGGAAGTCCGTCACGTAGGAATCGAGCCACAGGTCGTTGCCCGCGCCTTCCGGACCCCACAGGCCGAAACTGCCGGCCGAGGACTGGAAGGAGGTGACGCGATAGATCGCATCCTGAACCCGTTTCTTGACTTCGCCGTCTTCCGCAAGCCCGTTCTGCACCGCCATTTCGCTGAGATAGAGAAGCGGCAGGGCACGGCTGGTCGTCTGTTCGGCGCAACCGTAAGGATAACGGCTGAGGCTCATCAGCAAGGCCGGAATGTCGAAAGCGTTGGAACGGCTGACATTCACGGCGATGGACGCACCCGGCAGCATGCTGTCGGCGAGCAGATTGCTGTCCACCGTCAGACTGGCGCCCGGTTTCAGGTCAACGAGACGCCGCGTGGTGATCGGCATGGCGGCCGGCCGCACCGGCAGGTCGAGCTGCTGGTAAACCGACGCACCGGAAACGCTGGAAAGTCGCACGAAAACCGAGCCATCACCCGGCTTGCGGCCGGTCAAAGACATCGTGACATTCGCCTTGCCGCCGGCGGCAAGCTTCACGACCTTCGGCGTGTTCTGGCTGACGCCGACCGCATCGTTGGTCAGGACGGACAGCTGATAGTCGCCGGCCGGCGCATCCGTATTGGCGATATCGAGACGCAGGTTGGCCTGGTCTCCTGGCGCCAGGAAGCGTGGCATGCTGGCGGTCAGCACGATCGGATCGCGGATGATCACGTCCTTGACGCCGTGGCCGACACCGGTCTTCGACCAGGCGACCGCCATGACGCGCGCCGTGCCGTTGAACTGCGGAATGTCGAAGGAGACATTCGCCTTGCCGGCGCTGTCGAGCTTCACGACGCCGGAGAAGAAGGCGACGAGCTTTTCCTTCGGCGGGCTGGTCTGCAGCGCGATGCTGCCGCCGTCACCACCTGTGCGCAGCTTGCCGGTCGCGCCGAGCGAACCGTCGATCAGACGACCGTAGATATCGCGGATTTCGAGGCCGAGGCGGCGCTGGCCGAAATACCAGTCGTCCGGAGCCGGCGGCTGATAGCGGGTCAGATTGAGGATGCCGACATCCACCGCAGCGACGGTGACATAGGCGTTTTCATTGGCGCCGGCACCCGCCACCTGCAACGAGATGTTCAGCGGCTGGCGCGGCAAAGTCTTTTCAGGCGCGGTGATCGACACGGAGAGATCGCGCGCTTCCGGATCGACCTTCAGCCAGCTCACGCCGATCGCCCGCATCGGCATGCGACTTTCCTGCGCTTCGCCCGGACGATAGAGCGTTGCGGTGACATAAGCACCGGCGCCCCATGCGGCGGTGACGGGAATGCTCACTTCGCCGCCGCTGGCGCCGAGGCTCTGCGTCTGTATTGCGATCAGGGTTTCCGAACCGGCGGTGATCATCAGCTCGCCGGCATAACGCGAGGAGATCTTGAGCTTGGCCGTGTCGCCGACCTTGTAGCTCGCCTTGTCGAGCGCGATTTCCAGCGCATCCGGCGTTTCCGTCGAGGTCGCGGCCACGAACCAGCCGGCATCGAACTCGACGCTGGAGGCCGGGCCGCCGATATCGGCGGTTTCCACTTCGAGCCGGTAACGACCCCAGGTGACCGGCACGGTGATCTTGCCGCCATCGGCAGAGGTCACGTTGACGGCACCGCTTGCCGCCTGGCTGGTGCGGGTGACCGGCTCGTACCGCCAGGAAGAACCCTCGCGATACCACTGGTAATCGCGGTCGATCTTGATCAGCTTCCAGGGCAGGCCGCGCAGGTCCTGCTTCTTGCCGTCGGAGCCGACGACGATGACGGTGAAATTGCCAGCTGCATTTTCGGCCAGATCGCCGGTGAATTCCGGCTTGATGCCGATGCGCGGGCCGTCAGACTTGACCGGCAGCGTCAGCGTCCGTTCGATCGCCCGGCCACCGGCTTCCTGCATGCGCACCACGATATCGGCATTGATGAGCTGCGTCGTGGACGGCACTTCGTCGATCAGTGCATCGAAGGTCGCCTTGCCGTCGTCATCCGTCGGCTCGAGTTCGTCGAGCGTGATCCGGGTGGCTTCGGCCTCTTCTTCATCGGCAAGGCCGAACTGGTAACCCGGGAAAGCCTCGTTCTGGCGGGTCGGCTTCAGCGCGATTTCGCCTTCGAGACCAAGGCCGGCGCCCGGCGCGCCATACAGGAAGCGGCCATCGATATTGATCGGAGCCGCGTCACCGACGGTGAGCTGCTTGGCATCGCTCGTCATGTCGAACTCGATGCGATCCGGCACGAAATCGTCGACCAGGAAGGTTTTTTCGCCGATCGACGACCCCTTCGGGTCCGTGAAGATCTGCATCGTCCAGGTGCCGCGCATCGCGGTCTGCTGCAATGGCAGATCCAGCGCATAACCGCCGAGCGAGCCGTTATTGACCACGCGACGATCCACGACGCCATCCGGGCGCATGAAGACGAAGGTCAGCGGCAGGTTTTCGATCGCGGTCGCATCGACATTGCGGGCGAGCGCCGAGGCATGCACCGTTTCGCCGGGGCGATAGATGCCGCGTTCGGTCCAGGACAGGATGTCGATTGCGCCCGGCGCCGGACGGCCGGTGACGCCGCGGTCGGAAAGGTCGAAACCGGCGCGGCTCATGTCGAGGAAGACATAATCCTGACCGTTGTTCTGCGCCGTCAGTACTGCCGGAACCATGCCGGCCGTGCCGCGCATCAGGCCGGCGGTGAACACGGCGCGGCCGTCCTTGTCGGTCTTGGCGGTGCCGAGGATTTCGTTGTTCTTGGCCAGGAGCTGCAGGTCGACGCCGGCCATCGGCTTGGCATTGCCGAGCCCGCGGGCAAAAACGTTCAGGCCGTCGGTACCGGCATAGGTGGAAAGGCCGATATCGGACACCACGAACCACTGAGTGGCCTTCGTGTCGTATTCCTGGTTGGTGCCGTTCGAGGCGGCAGCCGTCAGCACGTAGACGCCCGGCTTACGGGTCGGCAGCGCTTCGTCGACCGGGAAACTCGTCACCACATCCTTATTGATATCGCGGGCAATATCGATCGTGCCCTGCCAGACCAGTTCGCCGCTCGTTTCCTGAATCTGGTCGGCGGTATAGCCATCCATCTGCGTGAGGAACTGCGAATTGGCGAGCAGGCCGGCAATGTTGCGATCACCGACGCGGTAAAGCTTCAGATTGGCCTTTTCGGTATTGACCGAAACGATCGGAATGCCGCGGCGGGCGGTGGACGGCAGGACGAAACTGTCGCCGGTGAAACGAACGGTCGCCGATCGGTCCTTGACGTAGATGTCGATATCCACCTGGGCAACCAGCGGCTCGTCGACCGAAGACGGCAGGCCGCGACGCAGCGATAGCTTGTAGCGCTGCCCATGTGTCAGGCCTTCGACGCAGACCTGATTGTCCTTGGCTTCCATGGCCTTCGGCGCCTTGCCGTCCAGCACGACGAAAGGTGCGTAATCGACGCCGGCCTTCACCAGCGGCTCGGAAAACTGCACGCAGGCGCGCGGATTGGCGCTGTCGTTGTCGACCGTGTTGCCGGTCACGCGGAAACCCTGGCGGTCGCGAAGGTCGTTATAGGCGGCCTGAACGGTGCGGGCGCTTACCAGCGCAAGGCTTGCCTTGTAGGAATTCAGCGCCTGACGATAATTCTGCTGCTTGGCAAGGGCTGCACCGAGAACCGCCAGCGCCTCGGCGCGACGCTGCGTCGAACGCGAAAGTTGGTAACCGTTGATCGCGGCCAGCGTGCCGTCGCCATCGGCGGAACTGTTGTTCTTGGCGGTGCTTGCCGCACGCGCCGTCTCGATCCACAAAGCGCTGTCTTCAGGCGTCAGCGAAAGCGCGCCTTTGAAATTGTAGAGCGCCGTGTCGACATTACCCTTAAGAAGCTCGCCCTGGGCGATCGCCTTCAGGTTCTCGACACCATAACCCTTCTGGTTATCGGCAAGCGTCAGGCCGTCCCTCTGTTCGCGGGCCTGCTGGATCAGTTCGTCGGAGAGGAAGGAGAGCTTTGGCGCAGCACCGATATCCGGCTCGACCGCCACTTCCACGACCTTGCCGGCGACCGCGCCGACAAACGTGTTGAGCGGGCCGTAATCCGACTTCAGGAAGCACCACTTCGCCTTGACGTTATAGGTGAAGGCCTTGCAGCTATTGTCGCCGACGCAGGCGGCTTCGCATTGCGGCTGACTGACATTCTTAACGGTTCTGAGATCGAAACCGGCATAATCGCCATCCACCGTCGTCTCGATGCGCCGATCGGCTGCGCTCAGTGGCGCAGCAGCGACGAATGCGGACAAAATGAGCGCGGAAAGGCCGAGAAACGTGCGCCCAGACAGGTTGAGCCAAGCCATGGAAAGTCCCCTCCCTGCAGCGCGGCGCATCATATATGAGGCGCATCGGTCGCTGCGAAACTTCTGATCTGCCGGAGCACGAAACGTGCGCCCGCGGGCTGCCGTCGGAAAATCGAGTTTTCCAATGTGCGCAGGAACTTGTCAACGAATCTCGGCAGGTGGCCCCACCGATTCCGATGAAGATGTTGTCACAAAGAGACGCCTCTGAAAAAGCCTGTGCCGGATCGGATCACGCCATCAGGCCCGCGGCCGTGAAACCGCCGTCGACCGCCAGAATCTGGCCGGTCACGTAGGACGATTGCCGGCCATCGACGAGGAAGGCGATCGCCGAGGCGATTTCCTCCGGCTGGCCGTAACGACGCATCGGCACGGTGCGGTGCCATTCCTCGCGGGTGACGGCCGTGTGGTTTTCCTTGACCATTGGCGTTTCGATCGGGCCGGGCGCAATCGCGTTGACGCGGATCAGATCATCGGCCAGCTCGACCGCCATGATCTTGGTCAGGGTGATCAGCGCGCCCTTGGAAGCACCGTAGGCGGAGCGGCCGAGATTGCCGGTAATGCCGGAAACCGAAGCGATATGGACGATCGAGCCGCCGCCATTTTCCCGCAGGATCGGGGCGAGCGCCTGCGACAGGGCAAAGGCACCGACCACGTTGATATCGTAGATGCGGCGGAACTGGTCGGCCGTCGTATCGGCAAACCTTACGTTCGAGCCGATGCCGGCGCTGTTGACGAGGGCTTCGAGCGGTGCTGACAGATTGCGGCACTTCTCGGCAAGATCGGCGATCGCCTTCTCATCGGTGATGTGGAGCGCGACCGTCGTCAGGGATGTCTCCTGATTGCCGTGCCGCTCCTGAAGCCGCTCCAGCGCAGCGCTATCCCGGTCGGCGGCGATTACATGCCAGCCGGCGTCGATCAGCAGCTCCGTCGTCGAAAGGCCGATACCCGATCCCGCACCCGTGACGACGACGCTTCGCATGAACAGCTCTCCTATTGCCGGATTTATTGACCCACGATGACCAGTTCGAATGTGACGCCGACCGGGTTGTCGCCCCGGACAAGCCTGCCGTGATAGATCGCGCCGTCCGTATCGACAACCGCCGCATCCAGCGTGGCACGCAGACCGTCGGCAGTCTTTTCGACGACGCCGTTTTCAATGACGATCTCGGTAGCGAGGCAGACGACGCGTCGGCCATCTTCGAAAACCGGCTCGTTGATACTGCCGATGCCGAAGATGCGGGCGTGTTGGATCCCGAGATCGCCGCAGACGGCTTCGATCACCGCCGCGACATCCTCGTTCGGCCTGATCCGCAACAGGATGCCGTTGCCCGGCTCGCTTTCGCCCTTGGCAGAAAACAGCGTGAAATTGGTTTCCGGATCCGGGATCGAATCAAAGGTTGCCGTCTTGCTACCGTAACCGCTGACGCGGATCGGCTCGCTGACGATGCTGTCGAATGGCAGGACATGGCCCATGCGCAAGGCACCTTCACCGGTATCCCAGATGCCGTGGCAATGCAGGAAAGGCGCGCCGTCACGCTCGCCAAAGATCGCGGTGGCGGCCTGGAATCGCCCGCCAGCATCAGGCGCAAAGGTCGCGCTGTACCAGGCTGCATGGTCGTTATCCGGCGAGAAGGCCGGCAACACGTAGCGAAACGGATCGCAGGCGCCACCCTCGATATTGACGAAACCGCCCCTACAGCCGGCTTCGGCAAATACCCGCGCCATGCCAGCAAGGAAGACTTCGCCTTTCTGCAGAACACCATCGACCGGTTTCAGCTCGGTGCGGACCGCTTCGTGGCGCACAGGCACGATCGCCCCCGGATGCACGAGCTGCCGCATCGCCGGTTTTTGATGAGCCGGCTTCTGATCCAGCTCGCCGCGTGCCTGCAGCTCTTCGCGGATCATCTTCTTGGTGATCTTGCCATAGGCGGATTTCGGCAACGCATCCCAAAAGATGAAGCGTTTTGGCATCTTATAGCGAGACATCTTGCCATCGATGAAAGCGAACATCTCCTGCTCGGAGACCGCAACACCCGGCTTGGCGACGCACACCGCATACCCCACCTCGCCCCAGAGCGGATCGGGCACGCCGAGCACCGCCACTTCGCTGATGGCCGGATGCGTCAGCAGCTTTTCCTCGATCTCGCGCGGATAGACGTTCGAGCCGCCGGAAATATACATGTCTGAGGCGCGGCCGGTAATATAGAGAAAACCCTCATTGTCCATATGACCGAGATCGCCGGTGCGGAACCAGCCCTTGCGGAACGACTTTTCGTTGGCCTCCGGATTGTCGTAATAACCGGCAAACACCGCCGGGCCGATGCAGCAGATCTCGCCCGTTTCGAACGGACCGACCTCCTCGCCCTGATCGTTCTGGATCGACACCTGCATGCCGGTGCGTTCCATGCCGCAGGTTCCGATCCGCGCCGCCTCGCCATCTTCAATAGAATGCAGAGCCGGCGGCAGGACCGTGATCGCGCCGGTCACCTCACCGAGCCCGAAATACTGGACGATCACCGCACCAAGCGATTTCAGCGCCCGCTTCTGGTCCTCGCGATACATCGGCGCGCCGGCATAGATGACGTAGCGCAGCGAGGAATGGTCGTATTTCTCGGCGGCCGGATGCTCGATCAGAAGTTTGAGGATGGTCGGCACGGTGAACATGGTCGAAACGCGCCACGTCTCGATCAGCGCCCAGGCCGCGTCGATATCGAATTTTTCGGTCGGCAGCAGGATGGTTTTCACCCCATGCGCGACCTGCGTCAGCTGGTGCACGCCCGCGCCATGCGACAGCGGCGCGACGACCAGCGCTGCGTCTGCTGAAGTGACGCCCGGCATCAGATCGCAGAGATGGTTGTTGATCACGAAGGCCATCTGGCCATGGGTCAACACCGCCGCCTTCGGCCGGCCGGTCGTGCCGGACGTAAAGAAGAACCAGCAGGGATCGTCACGCTCTACCTGTGCTTCGACCGGCTTCTTGCCGGAAAATTCATCGACGATCGCATCGTAAGACTGACCGAACTCCGCCTCGCCGATGACGATCGTAAAACCGATCGCGGCATTCGTCTCACGCGCCACACGGGCGTGATCCGGAAACGACACATTGCAGATCATTCCCGTCGCGCCGCTCGCCTTGGCGAGATAGGCTACCTCTTCCGGCGTCTGACGAAAATTGGTCGGCACCCAGACGGCACCGATCCGGAAACAGGCGAACATGCTCTCGAACATCTGGTTGCAGTTCTGCGACTGGACGAGGATGCGGTCACCCTTCGTCACCCCGAACCGCTGCTGCAGCGCCGTCGCCATCGCGTCGATGCGCGTCTCCAACTCTTCCCAGGTCCAAGTCCGGTCCGCCCAGACGAGCGCCACGCCCTGCGGCTCGCGACGCGTCGCCTGCGTCACGAAACGGGCGAGGTTCATCACCCGTGTCGAGCGGGGCGCGAGCCCGCCCTTCGGGCCGGCCTGATCACCGACCGCAACAGAGGTGATCGCGTTCATTTCGCCCGCTCCAGAATGGAGACGTAATTGGCAACGGCCGCGCCGCCCATGTTGAAGACGCCGGCCATCGTCGCGTTCGGAAGCTGCATCTCGCCCGCCTCCCCGCAGAGCTGCATCGCCGCCATGACATGCATGGAAACGCCGGTCGCACCGATCGGATGGCCCTTGGATTTCAACCCGCCGGACGGATTGACCGGCAGGCGGCCATCCTTGCGGGTGATGCCTTCGCGGATGACACGATAACCTTTGCCCGGCTCCGCCAACCCCATCGCCTCGTATTCGATGAGTTCGGCGATGGTGAAGCAGTCATGCGTCTCGACGAAGTTAAGGTCGTCCAGCGAAACGCCTGCCTCAGCCAGCGACTTCTGCCAGGCCATACGCGCGCCATCGAAAGCAATTGGATCCCGCCGAGACATCGCGAGGATATCGTTGACATGGTTGCGCGCCTTGAACGCGACGGCCCGCTTCAAGCCGGCCGCAACATCCGGTGCAGCGATGACGAGCGCTGCCGCGCCATCCGAAACCAGCGAGCAATCCGTCCGCCGCAGAGGCGCCGCCACGTAAGGGTTCTTGTCGGAAACAGTATTGCAGAAATCGAAGCCGAAATCCTTCTGCATATGTGCATACGGGTTCTTCATGCCGTTGGCATGATTCTTGGCGGCGATCATCGCCAGTTCTTCGGAACGGTCGCCGTAACGCTGGAAATAATGGCTGGCGATGCGGCCGAAGAGGCCGGCGAAACCGCCTTCCACATCCGCCTCTTCCTCGCGATAGGAGGCGGACAGCAGGATATCGCCCGTCTCCTTGGTCGGCAGCGCCGTCATCTTTTCGGCACCGACGACCAGCGCGATCTTGCCGCGACCGGCCGCAATGAAATCCAGCGCCTGGTAAAGCGCCGCCGAGCCCGTCGCACAAGCGTTTTCCATCCGCACCGCCGGCGTATGGTCGAAACCGTCGGCGGCCATCGCCACCAGGGCGCCCTGGAAATCCTGTTTCGAGAAGCCGTTGTTGAATACGCCGACGAAAATGCCGTCGACATCCTTGGCGGTGACGCCGGCATGCTCGAGTGCCGGATTGACCACTTCGGCCATCAGCTCCCGGGTCGAGCCCGCTTCGGACTTGCCGAATTTCGAGTGTGCCCACCCGACGATATGTGCCGTCGTCATGACCTTCTCCCTGTTCTCCGCCATTCCCGGCGTTTCAAACTGTTTCCGGCGTGCGTGACCGCGCGACCTGCGAACTTCTTTTCAAGACCGGCCGGTCGACACTGAAGAGCGTCTTCAGCTTGCCCTGCACCCGGTCGACCTCCTGCCGCATCAGCCCGACAAGCTCGGCACGGCGGGTTTCGCCCATGCGGCTGTCGATCGCCGCGATGGAAAGCGCCCCGGCAAGCCGCCCGTCCGGCAACAGGATCGCCATGCCGATGCCCCAGGAATTGGCGATCACTCGCCCCGGATTGAGTGCATAACCAAGCTCCCGGCTGCGTATTACGTCCTCCCGGATGATCTCTGCCGAATATCCCGGATATTGAGCGCCGATCACGCCATCAATACGGCCGAGAATCGCCTCGACATCCACGTCCGGCAGCGCCGCCAGCATGGCGAGCGACCCGGCACCAACGCCGAGCGGATTCTGGTCGCCGGTCAACAGTGCATGGGTGCGCACCGGATGCGTGCCCTCTTCGCGATGCAGACAGACGGCATAATCGTCACGCCGCATCGACACGAAACTCGTGTCGGCAGAGGCCGCCGAAAGCCGTTTCAGGCTCTCGGCGGCCATTTCAAGCAGGCCATGCCGGCGCGAGGCCAGCATGCCGAGCACGTAAAGTTCGCCGCCGAGGAAATATCGGCGGGTCAGCTCGTCCTGTTCGACGAGCCGCGAGCGCATCAGCGCCATCAGAAGACGGCGTGCGGTCGGCTTGTTGAGGCCGCTCTCGGTCACCACGTCACCGAGAGCCACCCCTTTTTCCGCTGCGCGGCCAACGATGGAGAGAAGCTGCAAGGCTCGCTCCACCGCCTGGGCACCGGACACGGATGCAGGTGCTTCACGAATATCAGAAAGATTTTCGATCACCTGTTCCATGACCTGCTTTCCATATGCTTGGCCGATCAGCCGAGCTTCTTGCCGACTGCTTTTTCGAGGATCGCCCAAGCCTCATCGCCATACTTGGCCTTCCAGTCCCTGTAGAAGTTCGCGGTCTTCAGCTTTTCCTGGAAGAGCGCACCATCCGGCTTGTTGAACTTCATGCCCTTGCCTTCAAGCTCGGCCTGGACCGTGTCGTTCAGCGCCATGACGTCCTTGCGCTCCAGATCGGCGGCGGCATTGAAATGCTTGGCGACAAGCTGCTGCATATCTTCCGGCAGCGCCTGCCAGGAGCGACGGTTGAGCAGAATCCAGAAACCGTCCCACATATGGTTGGTCATCGAGACGAATTTCTGCACCTCGAAAAGCTTTGCCGTGGTCAGGATGGCGAGCGGGTTTTCCTGACCGTCGACGATGCCGGTCTGCAGCGCGGTATAGGTCTCGGCGAAGTTGATCGAGGCCGGCGCCGAACCGAAGGCGGTGAACATCGAGGTCCAGAGCGGGCTCACCGGCACGCGGATTTTGAAACCTTCAAGGTCCTTCGGCGTATTGATCGGCCCCTTGGAGGAGGTGATCTGGCGGAAACCGTTGTCCCAGATTTTGTCGAGCGTCAGAAGGCCTTTTTTCTCGATTTCGCCACGCACATATTTGCCAAGCTCGCCATCCATGGCCGGCCAGACCTGGTCATAGCTCGGGAAGGCGAAACCGACGCCGTTCAGCGAGGCGTTCGGCACCAGAGTCGACAGGATGATCGGCGAAAGGCTGAACATTTCGACGCCGCCGGAACGCACCTGATTCAGCATGTCGGTATCGGCGCCGAGCTGGCTCGACGGGAAGATGTTGATCGCCATGCGACCACCGCTCTCTTCCTGAATCTTTGCGACCGCCTCCTTGGCCCGCACGTTCATCGGGTGCGTCAGGGCCTGGTTGTTGGCGAACTTGTAGGTGAACTCGGCGGCATTGGCCGGCCGCGTGCGGATCGAAAAGGTCGTGGCGATGCCGGTCGTGGCCGCGCCCAAGAGCAGCGTTCTGCGATTGACGTTCATGAAATCCTCCTCCGATTTCTGTTCCCGGTTTTTATTGTTTCAACGGCCTTCAGAGGAAAACCGTCGAGAAATACGGCACGGCTGCGATCACCAGAAGGCCGATCATCAGGGCGCCGATATAGGGCCAGATCGCCTTCATGGCCGCGTCTGGCGAAACATTGCCGATCTTGCAGGCGATATAGAAACCGATGCCGATCGGCGGGGTCATCAGGCCGATATTCATCGCCGTGACGACCACCATGGAATAGTGGATGTCGTTGATGCCGAGCGAGCGGGCGACGGGGAACATGATCGGCGCCATGAGCACGATCGCCGGCAGGCCTTCCAGCACGCAACCGAGCACCATGAAGATGATGATGGTAACGCCCATGAAGGTCATCCAGCCACCCGGCAGTTCCTGCACGGAAGCCACGAGCTGCGCCGCAAAACCGGTCTGGGTCAGCGCCCAGGCCATGGCGGAGGCAGCGCCCAGGATCATCAGGATCGCGCCGGAAAGCGCCGCCGTCTCGACCAGCATGGAATAGAGCTTGCTGAGCTTGATGCCGCCGTAAAGTGTGGCGCCGATGATCATCGCATAGAGGACGGCGATGGTCGAAACCTCTGTCGCCGTCGCAATGCCTTCGCCGACAGCGGTGCGGATGATGAAGGGCAGGACAAGCGCCGGCGCCGCGACGAGGAACGCCTTCTTGATCATCGGAAGCGAAGCCCGCTTCACGCCTGCCATCGATTCATGCCGCGATTTCCAGCGCGCCAGAATGGCGAGGATCAGCAGCAGGACCATCGCGATGGCGAAGCCGGAGGTGAACAGGCCAGCAATAGACACGCCCGCCGCCGAGCCGAGCACGATCAGCACGATCGAGGGCGGCACGGTTTCCGCCATCGCGGCACCGGTGGCGAGCAGCGCGATCATTTCCGGCGGCTTGTGGCCGCGTCGTTTCATTTCCGGAAACAGCGCCGGCGCCACGGTTGCCATGTCGGAAACCTTCGAACCCGAAATACCCGAGACGAGGAACATCGAACCGAGCAGGACATAGGACATGCCGGCCCGCACGTGCCCGAGCAGCGAAGCCAGAACCTCGACGATCGCCTTGCCCATGCCTGTTGCATCCAACACGCAGCCGAGCAGGACGAAGATCGGCACCGAAAGCAGGATGATGCTCGACATGCCCTCGTCCATGCGGCCGATCATCACGAAGACCGGCACCGATGTCGTAAACGACAGGAAGGCGAGCGTCGAAAGGCCGAAACAGAAGGCGATCGGCACGCCGAGCACGAGGAACAGCGCCACGAAGCCGACGAGAAAGATCGGGATATTCCAGTTACCGAGCTGCTTGAGGCTTGGCCCGATCAGCCAGAGAAGACCGGTGACGGCCGCGATCACCACGACCGAAACGACGATCCGCTTCAGGGTCGATCCCCGCAAGGCGTTGGCCAACGCCATGACAAGCATCAGCCCGACGCCGACCGGAAGTGCTGCCGCGCGAAAACTCATCGGAATGTTGAGAGCCGCCGAGGTGATGTAGGATTCCTCGATCGCATATTCATAAGCCGGCCGCAGCATGACGCCGAGGAAAAGCGCCACGAGCAGCATCGCCGCGGTATTGCAAAAAGCCTGCACCCTTTCCGGCAGCATGCCGACGAACAGGGTCAGCCGCAGGTGCTCGCCACGATCGACCGCCATCGCCGCACCGAGCATGGCGAGCCAGAGGAAGGAGATCGAGGCAACCTCATCGATCCAGACGATTGGCAGCGAGAAGACATAACGCGAAATGACGCCGGCGAGCAGCAGGCCGATGATCGCCGTCAGCAGCGCCGCCGCGATCGCCTCCACCGGCCGCATCCAGACCGAACCGGATTGCGGCTGTTGCGAGACCCCTTCGAGACCCGCCAACAACGAGGCCTCATCCATCTGTTCGATCGTATTATTGGCTGCCGTCACGCGCTGTCCTCCTCCGCACGGCGCAAGAAGCGCCGTTCACCAGAGTTATCCTGCGCCAGGAAGTTCGCGAAAATCCGCGATCGGATGAAACGGTCCTCAACGTTTCATCCCTTCCAGAGAGCAGGTTCCTCCAGCCATCCCCAGTAGTCCATGATATGGATCTTATTCTTCTTCGAGTTGCCGGAGTTTGCTTGAGCTTGTTCTGTTAGGCAAGCCTAAAATCACCAGCTCAAGCAAAAAATGCAATTATCGATCCATATAATGGAACTCGTATTTTGGCAAAAAAATGCGAGTTATTGCAGGCTGCCGGATACGGTCACGTGTAACCCGCCATCCACCGGAAGCTCGATACCGGTAATGTATTTCGCTTCATCGGAAGCAAGGAAAACCGAGGCCCAGGCGATGTCCCAGCCGTCTCCCTGCCGTTTCATCGGCGAAAGCGCGTCACGCTTGGCCTTCATCTCATCGGCAGAACCGTAGTAGCCGCTGATCTGCTTCTGGATATGTGGCGTGTCCATCACCCCCGGCAGGACGGCATTGGCGCGAATACCCTTGGCGGCATATTCGATGGCGATTGCCCGTGTGAAGTGGTTGAGCGCCGCTTTCGATGCATAATATGAAACGTAGGGATAACCGGTCCACCTGATGGATGCGAGCGACGAGATATTGACGATCGCGCCGCCTCCCTGACGTTCCATGATCGGCAGAACCGCCTTGCAGGTGAGGAAAGCGCTGGTCAGGTTGACGTCCATCACCTTCCGCCAGCTCTCTTCGGTCGCCTCGGCGGCGCCGCCCGGCAGATTGATCCCGACATTGTTGTGTAGCACGTCGATCCTGCCGAAACGCTCCATCGCGCGCTCGACGACCACGGCGATATCGGCGGATTTGGTGACGTCGGCGACCAGCGCCAGACCGGTGCCGCCCTCGGATTCAATCACATCGAGGGTATTTTGCGCTGCATCGAGATTGACGTCGACGCAGACGACGCTGCCGCCCTCACGCGCATAGGCGACGGCGGCCGCCTTGCCGTTCCCGAAACCCGGCCCGACCGAACCGGCGCCGAACACGAGAACGACCTTGTTTTTCATGCGATCCATAAAATGCTCCTCCAGCCCGCCCTCCCGGCGGACTGGAGCAACTTAGGGTGCAGATTTCGTTCGGTCCACGTTCAAGATCGAACAGAACATGTTCATAAACGTGTATAAGTGGCCAAGAATAGATCAGGCGGCAACGGCCGCGGGCAGTTTCAGGCCTAGAATGCGCACGGCGTTGTCGTGAAAAATCTTCTGCTTCACGGCCGGCGACATTTCGATCTCGCCGAGCAGTTTCAGGCAGACTTCCGGATCCCAGCAGGGGTAGTCCGTGCCATACATGACGTTCTCGACGCCGAAATAATCGATCGCGAACTTCTGGCCGGCCGAATGAGGCGAGACCGTATCGGTGAACATTCGGTGCAGGTAGTGGCTGACCGGCTTCGTGAGACCTGCCGTCTTGGAATTCTTGTCCATGCGGCCGGACTGATAAGGCAGCGCACCGCCAGTATGCGACATGACGACCTTGAGGCCCGGATGCCGCTCCATCATGCCGGAGAGGATGAGGCGGGAAGCCGCCGCACTCACTTCGACCACGCGGCCGAGGCTCAGGTGCAGCGCGTCGTTATAGCCCTGCATCACATCCGCGAAGACCGCATCAGTCGGGTGCAGGAACATCGGCAAACCAAGCTCGGAGACCCGCGCATAAAACGGCTCCAGCCTGACATCGTCGATCATACCGTCCTTGCCGACGCTGCCCGGCAGGTTGACGCCCATCAGACCGAGCCTGCCGACGGCATCCTCCAACACATCCATGGCGATCTTCGTATCGACCAGCGGGATGGCGGCGGACGCCCAGACGCGGCCCGGATAACGTCGCTGCGCCCAGGCCATTTCCTCGTTCCAGGCGATCGCCGCATCGCGGCCTTCTTTGGCCGGCAGTTCGGAGAAATAGATCGACAGCGGGCCGATCGAGCACACCACGGAAATGTCGTGGCCGAGCGTATCCATATAGGCGAGCTGTTCGTCGAGATCGAACCATTCCTTCCAGCTCGCCACCGTGCCGCGTCGATTGTCCGCGCCGTGATAGGTATAGCCGCCGCGCGCATTCACCACCGCCTTCGGGAAGCCTTCGCGCTTCAGAAGCGGCTCGAAAATCGACCGCGGCCACCAGTGAAAATGAGAATCGATGATCTTCATGACACTAACCTTTGAAAATTCAGCGGCCGCTATCGACGCGCCAGGAGTCGGTCTTGGATTCGAGGAATGAAAGGATCTGGGTGAGGATGACGCCAAGCAGGATGACGATGACGATCGACACCATCATCTTGGTCGTCTGCATCAGCTGGCCGTAATAGGTGATCGCATAACCGAGCCCGGCATTGGCACCGAACAATTCGGCCACCACGACACCCGTCAGCGCGCGGCCGACACCGAGGCGAAGGCCGGCCATCATGACGGGTACGGAGCCCGGCAGCGCTACCTGCAGGAAGATATCGAGCGGCTTTGCGCCGAAGGATCTTGCGGCCTTGGCGAGATCGCGGTCGATATTCTTGATGCCCGAAAGCGTGTTGGCATAGATCGGCGTCAGCGCGAAGAGGAAGGCGATGGCAATGATCGTCGGCGTGCCGTACCCCAGCCAGGCGATGAACAGCGGATAGAAGGCCACCGTCGGCGCCGAATATTTGAACCAGATGAACGGTTCGAGTGCGGATTCGACATCCCGGAACCAGCCGGCCAGCATGCCGAGCACGATGCCGACGACGGTAGCCAATCCCATCGACCAGACGAAGCAATAGAGCGTCGCGCCGACATTGGCGGCCACCTGCCCGTCTTCGAACTGGACGAGGAACTCGGTCCAGACCTGGCTCGGCGTCGAGATGAAGAACGGATTGATCAGCCCGGCATCGACGGCGATCTGCCAGAAGACCAGCAGACCGATCATCGACAGCGTGCCTAATATCAGCGCCTGCCGGCGATAGAAGAGTTCGACGATCATTTCGACCTCCAGTCGCGGATCCTGTTTTCGACCGAACGGACGAGGATGGTGAGCGTGTAGCCAAAGGCACTGACGATCAACACATAGACAAGCAGGCGATCGATCCGCATCGCCGAACCATAGAGATTAATCTGGTAGCCGATGCCGGCCTGCGACACGAAAAGCTCACCGACGATCACGCCGAGCACCGCGCGACCGACCGCCAGCCGGATGCCGGTCAACAGCGCCGGCAGGGAACCGGGCACCAGAACGCGCATGAAGATATCGAGCTTGGTCGCACCGAAGGAACGCGCCATGCGCAGGAACCGCGGATCGGCCTCGCTCATGCCGGCCATGGTGTTGAGCACGATCGGGAAGACGGCACCCAGGAAGACGACCGCAATTTTTGGCGCCATGTCGATGCCGAGCCAGATCACCATGATCGGCAGAAGTACCAGCGTCGGCGCGATATAAAGCGCCATCAGCGGCGGATCGATCAGGTAACGGGCGATCTTCGACGTGCCGAGCAGCACGCCTAATGGAATGGACACGATGATCGCAAGCGCGAAACCCGCGACGAATTCCGTCAGGCTGATCCGCGCATGAAACAGGAAATCGTCCTTCCGGAAGACGTCGATCGCCGCGAAGAACACTTCCGTCGGCCGGCTGGTGAAGCGGCCATTCACCCAGCCCATCGACGGCGCGATCTGCCAGAGGACGAGAAAGGCGAGCACCGCCAGTGTCCCGACCACCGCCTCCCGCGACGGACGCAGGGCGGAAAACGAGACCTGCCGTGTCGCTGTCGTTTCAGCGGTCATGTCGGCCATCTCATGCCACCTCCTTCACGAGCTGCATGCTGGACATGTCTTCCGCCAGATGCGCGCGCAGGCGCTTGCGCAGGCTATGGAAATCATCGCTGTCGAGGATCGCCTCGTCACGCGGACGCGGCAGGTCCACCTTGATGACTTCCTTGATATGACCGGGGTTACGGCCCATCACCACGATCTTGTCGGCAAGGAAAATCGCCTCGTCGATATCGTGGGTGACGAACAATGCCGTCTTCTTGTGACGCTCCCAGATGCGCAGCAGTTCGGTGCCCATGATCTCGCGGGTCTGCGCATCGAGCGCGCCGAACGGCTCGTCCATCAACAGCACGTCCGGATCGACAGCGAGCGCCCGGGCGATATTGACACGCTGGCGCATGCCGCCGGAAAGCTGGTGCGGATGATAGTCGGAGAAACGGCTCAAGCCCACGAGCCGGATCATCTGCATGGCCCGCTCGTTAAGGTCGCCGCCGTTCCAGCGCTGCATTTCCAGCCCGAACTTGACGTTGCCGCGCACCGAACGCCAGGGCAGAAGCGACGCTTCCTGAAACACCACGGCGCGGTCGGGACCAGGACCGGTCACCTGCTTGCCGTCGATCTTGATCGAACCGCGCGACAGGTTCACGAGCCCGGCCACCGCCATCAAAAGCGTGCTCTTACCGCAACCGGACGAGCCGACGATGGTGACGAATTCGCCCTTTTCGATCGACAACTCAACGTTATCAACGGCGGAAAACACCTCGTTGCTCTTCGGCTTGCGGTAATCGATCCCGAGATCGCGGATTTCAATCTGCGCCACTTTGTTATTCCTCCTGGAGCGGGTTCCCACCCGCTCTCGCCATACTATCATACAAACAGAAAGCTTACTTGGGTTTCCATTCGTTATAGGTGTCGTGGAACGTGCCGACCCAGTATTTTGCGAGCGGCATCGGCTCCTTGTAGCTGCCGTTCATGATGCCGATGTCCCAGAAGGCCTTCATGCCGGCATCGCTCGCCAGACGGCCGTCTTCGAAAACCTCGTCGATGAAGTCGTCGTAACCGCGGGCGAGATAGGTCTCTTCAAGACCGAGCTTGGAGGCGAGCAGCTTGACCGACTCCTCCTTATGCTCCTTCGACCAGCGCACCGCCTTGGCAAAACCGCGCAGTACGGCCTTGATGGCGTTCGGATCGTTCTTGATGAAGTCCTCGCGTGCATAGAAGCAGTGGAACGGGAAGTCAGGCGTGATCGACTTCTGCTGCAGCAGAAGATTCATGCCGCGATCGGCCGCCATGAATTTTTCCGGCGTCGCGAAGATATTCACCTCGAGCTGGCCGGCTTCCATCGCGGCGAGGCGCGGAACCGAACCGCCACCCTGGACGATCTGTACGTCGCTCTTGGCATTGATGTCCTTGGTGGCGAGCGCATAACGAGTCAGGAAGTCGGTCGAAGAACCGAAGGTCGAGATGCCGAAGCGCTTGCCCTTGGCTTCTTCCAACGTCTTGATCGCCGGCACCGAATACCAGTCGAACACGGCCATGTTGAAGCCGCCGTAGAAGATCTTCACGCCTTGGCCGCTTTCGACGCCGAGCAGCGCTTCGGAAAACGCGCCGACGCCGATATCGACCGAGCCGGCGACCATGCCGCGCACCAGTTCCGTGCCGCCCTTGAAGGCGACGACCTTCACGTTGACGCCCTCTTCCTTGAAGAAGCCCTGCGCGTCAGCGACATAGATCGGCAGCAGAGTCGAGGTGTTGAGCGGCAGGCCGATCGTGATGTCCTTCTTCTCGATCGCCTGAGCGTTTGCCACGCCCCACGACAGCGCGGTCACCGCCGCCGCCGTCGCAAATGTCTTCAGAAATTTCAGCATTCTCTCCTCCTTGTGCGATGCCGCCTCTCCTCCGCGGCATCTGTGGTGTTTGAACTCTTGGCCTTAAGCGGCCTCGCTTTTCGAAGCCGGGGAATTTGTCAGGCTCCGCATCAGGCTGCGCGCTTCGGCAATCGCCACCGGATCACCGCTCGCGAAAGCTTCGATCCGCTGCAGCGTCCGCGCCACGGCCGGTGCCAGACTTGCAATCTTGCGATCGAGCACGGCCTGCGGATCTTCACCGGAATTCTGCGGCCAGACTGCCTCTTGTGTCTGCCCCTTCACCGAGACGACAACCCGCGCGGGCCAACCCTCATCAACAAGGCTTTCATCGGCAGAAACCGTGACCAGTTTTGCGAATGCCAGAACGTCCGCGCCGAACGGCCGGCTACGATCAACATCCATCTGCCGGGCCGGCTCGAATGCGGCTATGCCGAGCTGCAGGCCGAGATGGGCAATGGTCGAAAGACGATCCTCGGCGGTGAGCGGCCGGCTCACCACCGGTACCGCAACCGGCGGCAGGAAGACCTGCGCGCTTTCGATATCGGCCGCATCGACGCCCTTTTGCACAAGGCTGGAAAACGCCTGAATGGCATTGATGCCCTGGCGAGCGGAAACGAAAGGTTTTGCCGTGACCCGCGCAATCGCGCCGGGATCGACATGCCGGGCCTCGAGCGCCACAGCAGCAGTTGCCTGCCCTTTCATCCACCCAGGTGAAAAGAGATCGAGGTCGCCCTTCACGCCTGCCTTGGCGGCAAGCGCCGCGCGAATGCCCTTGAGCGTCGCCTCGCCGATCGCCAACCAGCGGGCCGAGGGCATGCCCGAGGGACGACCGTTACGGCCCGAACTGCCGGCCATCGAAAGCACGAGTGCCTGCGCCACCTGCTCATCGGAAAGGCCCATCGCGATGGCCGCGCTGACAGCCGCCACCGCAGGAGCGGCAAACAGACCCGGCCATGTTTCCGGCAAGGCAGAAACGCCGCCGACCGCTTCGG
Source organism: Neorhizobium populisoli (assembly GCF_019430945.1). GTDB lineage: Bacteria > Pseudomonadota > Alphaproteobacteria > Rhizobiales > Rhizobiaceae > Neorhizobium > Neorhizobium populisoli. The sequence continues at coordinate 358,328 of NZ_JAHYCB010000007.1, forward strand.
ACAGAGCAACGCCAACGGCGTGACCTGCCGCGACAGCCTTCACATAGGTGGAGATATCCTGCGCAAAACTCAGCGCCGCCGGCACCGCCATCGCATCCGGCGTGGCGCAGGATGGCACATGGATCGCGTCCCATTCCGTAAACCTGATAACCGCCGACGCGCCCGCAGCAAAGGAGACTGCGTCGCCCGCACCGGTCTCGCGATAGAAGTCCAGCAACAATGCGCCTTCCGTCGCGCCGGCACCCGCCGCAAGACATGCGAGCGCGTCGGCGGTATGCAGGGTGACGAGATCGCGGAGACCCTTGTCCCCGCCATCGATCGTCGAAAGAATGGAAACGAGATCGCGTGCGTTCATTCGGCCGCCTCTCGCAGAACTTTTTCGCCGACCCCGACCGGACGGGAAGCGACGATCGTTTCGTCATCCAGCACAAACGCCGTCGTCAGGATGCCGTATGGCACCGGTACGGCAAGGCGTGTCTCGGCATCCGCCACGATCTTCAGCGGCCGCGTGCCATGCGGCGCCTCCAGATGCCAGTCGATCAGCTTGGCGCCGTCGGGGAGATAGAAAGCCGAAATCGACCCGTCGGCCGGCTGGGCGGGAGACGCCCTGTCCAGCGCCGCGCTCACGGAGGAGAGGCGCGCTCCGATTTCGGAAACTGCAGAGAAAGTCTCGATGCGACGAACCCAGACACCGTTATAGGCGATCGAGAGCCGGACCGCGAACGTGCGCCCGAGTTCGGCTTTGCCGCTGCGGATGAAGCGGCGATCTTTCGAAAGATCGGGCGCCACTGCCATGTAGCATTCTTCCGCACCGGCAAGTCGGACGGCCCGTTCGACAGGCCCTGTGAAATCGCCGGCAAATTTCGATGTCACGTCGCCGGCCCTGAAAGCCTCACGAGCGATATCATCCGTCATACGCACGAGGTTCAGTTCCGCACGGTCCAACTGGCTACGAACACCGGTGAACAGCTCGGTCGCATCCGAAAGCTCGAGCGGCAGAACCGAAACGATCTCATCCACCACGCCGCCCGGCATGCGATCCAGCTCGACAACGCCGAGACGTTTTGCACCGACCTTGGCCAGCCGCTCGCCGGCGAGCTTCCCCGGGAAAGGTGAATGCGCCACTTCGAAGGTCGGAGCGACGGACTTCACCCATTCGCCGACGCGCTTCGACAGCGCCGTCAGGAAGATCGGCATGCCTTCGCGCAAAACCAGAACAAGCCCGTCCGACCAATAGGGCGTGAAGCCTGATACCCAGGTGACGCCCGCCGAACGCACATGGTTCGTATAGATCAGCACGCCGTCGAGGCCGGCAGCCGCGATTGCAGCCTGCAGCCGCGCCTGCCGGGCCTTGACGTCGGCGGTGGAAAGTTCGTCTTCGCGCCAGAGGATCAGACCGTGTCTCATGCGGCAGCCCTCTTCGCATCCACCGAGAACAGTTTTCGCGGCGTCTTGGTCAAGATTTCCGGCCCGTCGGCGCGGACGATCAGCGAGTCGCCGTGCACGAAATAACCGATCTCGGGATTGTAGGTGTTCGGATGCACGATCAATGACATGCCTTCCTCGATCACCGTATTCACGTCTTCGAGAATATGCGGCTTGGTGTCGGGGAACAGACCAAGGCCATGACCGCGCACGCGGGTATATTCGCTGGTGACGTAATCGCCCAAACCGTGAGCCCGGAAAATATCGTTCTCGGCGCGGGCGATGTCCGCGGCCGTTACACCCGGCTTCACAACCGCAAGCCCGGCTTCCAGCGCGTCGTTATAGATGCCGAACACCTTGCGCTGCGCCTCGTTCGGTTCGCCGATGACGAGCGTCCGGCAGATCTGGACGTAATAGCCGTTGACGCAGGGGGTCAGCTCGGTGGTCACCAGATCGCCGGGCTTCAGAACCTTGCCGAGCGGCGGCGCCATGCCGCGCACTTCCGGGCCGCCGACGCCTATGATCATGAAATTGTCGTCGACGCCTTCGTTGCGGAAGAAGGATTCGATCTCTGCGATCAGTTCATAGTCCTTCTTGCCGACGGCAGCGGCATTGCGAAAGATCGCATACCCTTCATCGGCGAGACGGGCCGCACCACGGATCGCGGCCAGCTCATCCGCTGTCTTCACCATCAGCAGACGATCGACCAGAGCCGTCGCATCCTCGAAACGAAGATCGCCGCGGCGCGCGGCAAGCCCATAAGGCAGATGCCGCTTAGGGCCGGCTGCGATGCGGCTGTTGCCGAGCCGGCCGATGACGTCGGACACGGTCTCGATCAGGTTATCGGCGACGACGGTCTTGACTTCCGGGCATTCTACTGAAGCCCGCTCGCCTTCCAGTTCGTCGTCAAGATAGAGGGTGACGTCGCCGTCTTTCGTGACGACTGCCAACCCCTCGCCCTCCAGAATGCCAAAATCGGCGGCATAACGCAGGTAATCATTCTGCCAGGCATTGCCGTAGAGCACGAGGCCATCCAGCCCCGCGTCCACCATCGCCTCGATCAATCGCTTCTTGCGGATTTCGCCGATCATGACGCGCTCCTCAGCCGTTCACTGCGATGCGCTGCGGCAGGGCGGCTTCGCCGTAACCATAGTCGCGAGCCGCTGCTTCCGCCGACACGAGACCGTTGGCGATATCCTCTTCGAGATCCGAACGCGAGCGGTTGCGCGGATCGCCGTAGCCACCGCCGCCGGCGGTCAGGAAGGTGATGCGATCGCCGGGCGTGAACTGCACGTCGGTCGCTTTGTGAACCTGCTGGCGCGAACCATCGGCGCGGTCGATGATCGCCATCGAAATCTCGCCCGTCTTGCCGCCGTGCAGGCCCCAGGGCGGGGTGACGGTACGGTCGAAATTGATATTGCCGCGGCAGCCGCGCATGCAGCGATAGGTCAGTTCGATGCCGAGACCGCCGCGATGTTCGCCCGCGCCGCCGGAGTCCGGACGCAGCGCATGGCGCTCGATGATAAACGGATACTTGATCTCCTGCAGCTCGACCGGCGTGTTGCGCACGTCGCCCTGGCAGACGGAAACCGCAGCGGATTCACCGTCCTCATGCGGACGACCGCCCCAGCCGCCGCCGAAGATGTTCATCAGCAGGAAGCGCGAACCATCGTCGTAGAAACCGAAGAAGGAGCAGCCACCCATGTCGCCTTTGTGGGCAGCCGGGATGAGTTCCGGCACGGCCGGCGCCAAGGCTTTCAGGATCGTGTCGATGACGGTCGGCAGCGCGATGCTCCATTGGCCAAGCGCCGCCGGCGGGCGGGCCGAGAGGATCGTGCCGTCCGGCAGATCGACGTTGAGCGCCCGGAAGCAGCCCTCGTTGACGTCCAGTTCCGGCGAAGTGAGCGCCTTGAAGGCGACACGTGCCGCCGCGATGCCACCCGAACGGCCGGAATTCAGCGGGCCATTGACCTGCGGATGCATGCCGTGGAAATCGACGGTGATGGTCGACCCAGAGACGATGACCTTGACGGCGATCCTGAGCGGCGTCGCGAGATCGCGGCCATCGTTGTCGAGATAGCTTTCGGCCGAATAGGTGCCGTCCGGAATACGCTCTATGACCTGACGCACCGCATTGTCGGCGTGGTCCCAGATGGTCTCGACGCAGCTTTCCACCACGCCGCGGCCATAACGGGCGACAAGTTCGGAATAACGCTTCGCGCCGATCTGGCACGACGCGATCTGGGCACGCAGGTCGCCAAGGCTGGCATCCGGATAACGGATATTGTCCTGAATGATCTGGTAGAGCGTGTCGTTCAGCTCGCCCGCCTTGTAGATCTTCAAGGACCGCATCTGCAGGCCTTCGGAGAAGATGTCGGTCGTGGCGTTGGAACCGAAACCCTGGCGGCCGCCGCCGATGTCGACCCAGTGCGCACGGTTGGCGGCAAAGCCGATCAGCTCGCCGTCATGGAAGCAGGGCGCGTAAACGACCACGTTGTTCAGGTGCTGGCCGCAGATATGGCCATGGTTCATGACGAGAACGTCGCCTTCCGCGAAACCCGTGAGACCGTATTTCTTGATACCGTCTTCGACCGCAATGCCGAGATCGGCGAGGAAGATCGGCAGGCCGCCGCGGTTCTGCGAGATCATCCGGCCCGTCGTGTCGATCAGGCCGCAGCAATAGTCGCGGACCTCGTAGATCATCATGTTGTAGGCGGATTTGCACAGCGCCTCGGCCATCTCGTCGCCATAAGCGACGATGGCATTGCGGACGACTTCGACGGTGATCGGATCGTTTTTCTGGAGGGTCATGGATCTTATTCCTCGCTCTGCTTGGCGAGCGTCACCAGGAGATGGCCGGCTTCGTGGACAACGACCTCGTCGCCGGGATGGATCAGGATGGTGGAGTTCGGCTCTTCGATCACGGCCGGACCGGTGAGCTTGAAACCGGCCGGCAGCGCCGGGCGCCAGTAGATGGCTGTCTTGAGCGGCTTCGAGGCATCGTTGAAGACCACGTCACGGCTGCCGACTTCCGCTTCCGCTTCCGGTTCCCACGGACGCGACAGCCATTCCTCTGCGACATTGTCGGTGCGGGCAGCGGTCAGAACGAGGCGCAAGCTGACGACTTCCAGCGCTTCCGTCGGAGCCGACTGGCTATAACGACGGTCGTGCTCGGCATCGAAACGCTTGCGGACTTCGCTCGTATCACCGGAAAGCTGCGCGGTCTCCTCAAGCGGGATCGAGATCGCATGTTCCTGACCGACATAACGCAGGTCGGCGAAGAAGCGATAATCGGCCTCCGTTTCGGAAATGCCGTCGCGCTTCATCTGCTCCTTGGCGCTTGAAACGAGTTCGGCATAAACCTTGTTGACCGTCTCTTCCGAAAGCTCGCCAACGCGGCCGATGAAGGTCTGGACGAAATCCTGCCGCCAAGAGGCCATCAGCATGCCGAGTGCCGAGAACGTGCCCGGCAGTTTCGGGATGATGACCTGCGGAATGTAGATTTCTCGGGCGATAGCGATCGCATGCAGCGGTCCTGCACCGCCGAAGGCGATCATCGCCGTATCGCGCGGGTCGATACCCTTGTGGATCGAGACGGCCCGAACCGAAAGCGACATGGACGTATCGGCGATCTTGGCGACGCCGAGCGCCGCTTCCACCGCATTGAGGCCGAGCCCATTGCCGACCTTGTTCAGCATCGCCCGCTCGGAGGCGGCCTTGTCAAGCGGCATGCCGCCGTTCAGGAAACGCTGCGGATTGATGCGACCGAGGATCAGGTCGGCATCGGTGACAACAGGCAAGTCCGCCCCCTTGCCATAGCAGGCAGGGCCCGGATCGGCGCCGACGCTCTGCGGGCCGACATGCAGGCCACCGGCATTGTCGACCCAGGCGATCGAACCGCCGCCGGCGCCGACTTCGACGATATTGACGACCGGCAGCTGCATCGGCTGGCCATCGGCCTCTTCGCCGATAACGTAACCGGTTTCGATCGCCGGCGCTCCATCGGTGATCAGGCTCGACTTGGCGGTCGTGCCGCCCATGTCGAAGCCGATGCAACGCTTGAGGCCGAGCATCTTGGCAAGCCGACCCGCGCCGATCATACCGGCGACCGGGCCGGATTCCATCATCGAGACCGGCTGTTCCTGCGCTTGCCCGATCGACATCACGCCGCCGTTGGAGCGCATGATATGGATCTTGCCGCCGAAAGCGCCCGAGCGGAGATAGGTTTCGAGGCGCTTCAGGTAACCTCCGACACGCGGGCCGACGAAGGCGTTGAGCGCGGTCGTCGAGGAACGCTCGTATTCGCGGTACTCGCGGAGAATTTCATGCGACAGCGTCACGAAGATATTCGGCAGCGTCTGGCGCAGCATGTCGCCGACGCGGCGCTCATGCGAAGGATTGGCCCAGGAATGCAGCAGGCAGACCGCGACGGATTCAACGCCGGCCGCTTGGATCTCGGAAATGATCGCGATAATCGCCTTCTCGTCCAAGGTTTCCAGAACCTCGCCGGAAGCCAGAACACGTTCCGGGATCTCGAAGGTCAGGCTGCGCGGCACCAGCGGCTGCGGGCGCTTGAAGAACAGGTTGAAAGCCTGGATGCGGTTCGAGCGGCCGATCGCGTAGACATCGCGGAAACCGGTCGTGGTGATCAGCGCCGTGCGGGCGCCCTTGCGCTCCAGCACCGTGTTGATGGCAATCGTCGAACCATGCAGAATTTCGTTCAGCTCGTTAGGATCGCAGTTGGCGAGTTCCAGGCTGCGGGCAATACCCTGGGTCGGATCGGCCGGCACGGTCGAGGTCTTCGACGTCACGATCTTGCCGTCGACATAACCGACGAGATCGGTAAACGTACCGCCAATATCAATTCCGACAATATTCATGCGTCCTCCTGTCCGCATACGAACCGCATGCGGAAAACTGTCTCTGTATGGATTGCGCCGAGACCTCGGCCAGCGATGGCAGGAACACTCCAGCTGACGGTTATCGCGTCAGGCTCCCATTTGGATCGTTCATGCCATTCCTCATCCTCGATCAGCATTTGAGCGTCTCGACCAGTAACTAGCAACGGGTTGGGGGGCTTTAGGTTTGATAGCCTATAGGCTATAGGTTATCACCATGTTCAATGTCACGCTCCGCCGAATGGAAGTTCTGGTTGCAGTGGTCGAGGAAGGAAGCTTCGCGGCCGCGGCGGATCGTTTCGGCATCGCCCAGCCCTCCGTCAGCGCCCATATCATGGCGATCGAGAAGGAAATCGGCGGTCAGGTCTTCATCCGCCGTCGGGGCCGCAAACCACTGCTGACCGAGATTGGCCGAAGCGTGTTGCAACATGCGCGCGAGCTTCTCGAAGAAGCCAATGACATGCGGGCCGAGGTCGTAAAAATTCGCGGCGAAACCGGCCAGCAAGTCGTGCTCTCGTGCCAGCGCAGCCTCGCCAACTTCGTTTTGCGCAAGGAAATCACAGCCTTCGCGCTGGCGCGGCCGGATATCCAGCTGGTTCTGAGAATAGGCAAGCAGGAAGATGTTTTTGCCGAAGTGCGCGACGGCGTGGCCGATGTCGGCTGTTTTCTCGGCAACGAAGACCTGCGCGGCGTGCGCGCCGAGATCATCGGCCGGGAAAAACTGGTGCTGATCGCCGGCCCGAACCATGCGCTCGCCCGCCGCAAAAGGATCAAGCCGCAAGATGTGGCGCGTTACGATTTCGTCGGCCCGCCGCCATCATCGCTTTTCGGCCGAGGCGTTTCGAAACTGCTGGCGGGCGCCGGCATCAATCACGTGAAGGTGGCAGCGCAGGCAACGGAATACCAGTTCCTGCGCGAATTCGTGGTGGCAGGCGTCGGCATTGCCTGTTCGCTGGAGCGAAGCGTGGCGGCCGATATCGAACGCGGCCAGCTTGCGAAACTCGACTTTGCCGGCGACGACCTCCATTTCGATGTCCGCCAGATCGCCTCGATCCGCCGGCCGCTCTCGAAGCCGGCGGCCGACCTGATGGAATATCTCCGCACGCACCACAAGGCTTATGCCTGATCGAAGTCTCGGCTGATCATTGCGGCCGCGCGGAAAGCGCCAGCCGCGCGCCAAAACCGATCAACAGGGACGCGAAAATCCATTTCTGCACCGTTTGCACCAAGGGATGCCGCCTCAAGAACTGACCGAGCGCCGAGCCTACAAAGGATAATGTCGCATCGAAAGCGAAACCCACCGAGACGAGCACGATCCCGAGAAACAGAAACTGGCCGGCCACGCCGCCCTCTGCCGTGTGAATGAACTGCGGCAACAGCACCGAGCAGAACAGCAGCGGCTTCGGATTGAGAAAATTTGTGAGCAGCCCGCGTCCGATATCGCCCTTATAGGAGGCCGAACGGTGTTCGGTGGCAACCGAATGTTCCGGCAGAAGCGAGGCTGCGCGCAGGATGCCGATCCCCAGCCAGACGAGATAGAGACTGCCCACCAGCTTGACGATATCGAAGGCCAGCGGCGACGTGCGGAGCAACGCTGCAAGTCCCAGTGCGGCCAGCGCCACATGTACCCCTCGGGATGCCGCTAAACCTGCTGCTGCCGCCATAGCGTGTGTCGTACCGCGCGCCGTGCCGACCTGCAGAACCAGCACCATATCCGGCCCCGGCAGAAGATAGGCGACGGTCAGTGCGCCTAGAAAAATCCATAGCTCGGCCATGTGTCTTCTCCTTTTCGGCGAGATTTCTACCGCCGAAAGCCGGAGCATGTCCTTGCGAAGACAGCCAAGAAGAGCGAGATTATTGGCATATCAATAACGCAGGTAATTCTATTCGGTGATTTTATGCCAACATTGAAACTTGATGCGATCGACCGCAAAATCCTTGCCGCTCTGCAGCGCAACGCCCGGCTGACCAATGTGGAACTGGCGGATGAAGTTGGTCTTTCGCCTTCGCCATGCCTGAGACGGGTCAAAATCCTCGAAGAGGCCGGCGTTATAAGCGGCTATCATGCCAGCCTCAGCCGCACTGAACTCGGCCTTGGTTTGACGATTTTTGTCGGGGTGCGGGTGGAGCGCCATCATGACACCGCGCCGGATGCATTGAGCGACGCAATCCGTGATGTGCCGGAAATTATCGCCTGTCATCTGGTGTCGGGCGAAGCGGATTTCCTGCTACAGGTCGTTGTCACCGATCTTGCGGCTTACGAGAAGCTGCTGCTCGGTATCCTGCTCAAGCTGCCGGGCGTCGCAGATATCCGCAGCAATTTTGCGATCCGCGCGCTGAAGGAAACGGCTCCGCTGCCGCTCGGCCATCTGCCGAGCTGAGACTATTTGGCCCGGCTTTCGGCCACATTCCGACCGGATGACCGTATCCGCAGAAACTCTTCCTTGATACGGCCCGCAATGCGGATGATGCCGCGCCGGGCAAACGGTTCTATCGTCCGAGCGATCCCCCAGGAGACGAACAGCAGAGCGAAGAGCAAGCCCACCGCCACCAGCCATCGGTTCTGCTCGGTACCGAAATTAGCAAAAGCCGCATAGCCGATATTCTGGTGCAGCAGATAAAGCGGATAGGTAAGTCCGCCGAGGCCGACCGCCACAGCTGGTGAAATCCGAAGTGACGGCAGCAGCGCTGCAAGCGTCATCGCGCCAAGCGCCACCGGCCCAATCAGCGCCAGACCGAAAACACTGCGATCCAGCGCATAGGTTTCGACGAAATCCGGCTGGGTCAGGAATGGGCTGGCGATTGCCCAACAGGCAGCAGCAGCGAGAACACAAAGATTCGCGAGACCCGGCTGCTTCTGCACCTTGTAAAGCGCCAGGCCGAAAGCGAAATAACCGGAATATTCGGTGATCAGCAATTTCTGCACCGCGCCACTGCCGATCATCGTTTCGTTCAGCACCGAGATGGCGAGCCATGTAATGACGGCAATCCGCCAGCCTCGCTCGAACACGCCGGTCGCGATCGCCAGGAAAACCCAGGCGTAGAAGATGATCTCATAGGCGATCGTCCAGTAGGCGCCGTCGAGAAACGGCTGGCCAAGCCCGCGCGAGATGATGACGACATGCGCCAGCCATTGCTTGACGGTGGGCGGATCGAGTGTCGGTACGTGCCAAATGGCCAGAACGGCGGCGGTGATCGTGGCGCAGACGATGAATGTCGGCCAGAGCCGCGCAAAACGCCCGGCCGCAAAGTCATAGGCCGAACGGCCTTCCGCCGACATGGTAATGACATAACCGGAAATCGCAAAGAAGATCAGCAGGCCAGTATCGAACCAGATGGCGAACGGCGCCAATTCCGGAAAGCCGATACCACCGCCCTCGCCGGATATCCGCATGCGGAAACCATAGTGGAACATCAGGACCATCAGCGCCGAGGCAAGGCGGAGAATATCCAGATTGAGCAGGCGGGGCGTCTTGGGAGCAGCCATCCGATCCTCGGCAGACAATGGAAATTCCAGCCAGGATAACTGAACAGCCTTGGGAAATGGTGAATCAGCAGATGACAATCCGAGCGTTTTCAATGCCAAGCCCGTGCAAAAGCTTTCCTTTCCGCCCCAAATAGCGTTTGTTGTCAGTTTAATGACAAAGACTTTTCATCACGAAGGGAGGGTTCGGTGACGGTTTTTCTTTGCAACGCCTGCGGCACATCTTTCGACGCGGGAGACGAGGCGCCGCAAAGCTGCCCGATCTGCGCCGACGAGCGGCAATACGTTCCTCCCCCGGGTCAGAGCTGGACGACGCCTGCAAAGCTCGCCGCCACGCATCGCAATACCTGGCTTGAACTGGAACCGGGCCTTACGGCGATCCAGACCGTGCCCGCCTTCGCGATCAACCAACGCGCGCTGCTGCTGCGCACGCCTGCCGGCAATATCCTTTGGGACTGCATCGCCTTGCTGGATGACGCGACGAAAGCGCTTATCAAATCGCTCGGCGGGCTCAGCGCCATCGCCATTTCCCATCCGCATTATTACACGACCATGCAGGACTGGGCCGTTGCCTTCGATGCGCCGATCTATCTGCACGCTAGGGACCGTGAATGGATTTGCCGTCCTTCGGATCACATCCGGTTATGGGATGAGGATGCGCTCGTGCTTTCCTCTTCCGTCACGCTCGTGCATGGGGGCGGGCATTTCGATGGCGGCACGGTGCTGCATTGGACGGGCGAAGACGGCAAGGGCGTGCTGCTCGCCGGCGATATCGTCCAGGTCACGCCCGGCACCGACCATGTCTCCTTCATGTGGAGCTATCCGAACATGATACCGCTCAGCGCACCAGAAGTGGCAGACGTCGCAGAACGTCTTGCACCCTGGCCGTTCGAGCGCATCTATGGCGCCTTCACGCATCAGAATGTTCGGCAAGACGGCAACGCCATCGTCGCCCGCTCCGCAAAGCGCTACATCGACCGCATATCCAAATGAAAACGCGCGGGTGTTCGAGACCCGCGCGTTTCATCCAAACCTGATGCTGTGATCGTTACTTCAGGCCAAGCAGCTTTTTCGCGTTGCCCTCATAGATCTTTTGACGGGTGGCATCGGAAATGTTCATGTTGTCGAGAACCTTGATGGTCTCGCGAATATACATCGGGCCACCTTCCGGATCGAACGGCGCGTCCGATGCGAAAACGACGCGGTCTTCGCCGAAGAATTCGATCGCATGCTCGATCGCCTTGGTCGAACCGAAGCTCGCCGTGTCGGCATAAAATTCCTTGAAATACTCGAGATGCGGACGCTCCAGCGCCTTCAGCACGGTCGAAAGGTCGCGATCGGACGTGCGCTTGCCCATCTGGTCCCAGCCGGCGCCGACGCGGCCTTCGAAAAAGGGCACCATGCCGCCGGCATGGTGGGTGACGATCTTCAGGCCCTTGTACTTGTCGAACATGCGCGAGAAGACGAGGCGGGCCATCGCGGCCGACGTTTCGTATGGCCAACCGAAAGTCCAGAAGATTTCGTATTCGGAGCGGTCTTCGGTGAGATAGTCCGGGAAGTTCGCGCCGCGCGACGGATGCAGAAAGATCGGTTTGCCGGCCTTCGCCATATATTCGAAAAAGGGTTCGAATTCCGGACGGTCGAGCGGCTTGCCGCTGTAATTGGTAAAGATCTGGATCGCATGCGCGCCGAGTTCCTCGATCACGCGGCGGGTTTCCTTCATCATCCATTCCTGGTTTTCCATCGGCACGGTGGCGATGAAGGCCGGGAAGCGTTCCGGATATTTCTGGCAGAGTTCGGCCATCGAATCGTTACCGATCTGGGCGAGATCCATGGCGCGTTCGATGCCGGCCAGCTTTTCGAGCGGCGGCGAAGCGAGCGACAGAACCTGCTGGTAGTCTTCGCCGTAAAGATCCATCACCTGGAAGCGGCGATCGAGGTCGGTCATCATCGGCACCGCGCCGGAGCGCATGGTGACGTCGGTCATCGTGCCGATATAGCCGATCAGGCGGTCGAAAAACGGTTTTGGCCAGATGTGGTTGAAAATATCGATCTTCTTCATGGGTGCTCCTCCAAGCTCATCCGCGCGGACTGCCGCCCCGCAGACTAAAAATTCCACGCGCGAAAAGGCTGAAGCCAAAGCTCTGCCCCGCTCGCCGCCAAGATGCGAACGCGGGCATTTAAAGTCAACACATTTTCTTGCAATATGAGATTATTGATTAGAAATGTGATGCCGATGAGAGGCCAGCGCAGCACTGATCTCACCGGCGGCGAGTAGAACTTCCCGGCCGATCTCGTCCGAAAGCGCGTCCCGCACCTGGGTTTCCGCCATGGTCATGGAAATGCTGGCAATTGGACTTTGTCCCGCATCGAAGATCGGCGCGGCAAAGCCAACGACGCCCGGCGTCACCTCGCCATGCGCCAGAGCATAGCCGGCTTTGCGGACTGCTTTGAGGGCATCGAGCACCTCTTCAATTGTCTCCCCGACGCCCGCGACCTGCCAATCTCCAAGCGTACGCTTCAGGAGCGGCAGCAGGTGACGGCGCGGCAGGAAAGCGATGATCGACCGGCCGATCGCGCCACGGCTGAGCGGCATCGGTCGCCCGCGCGGATAGCTGGTCAGCGGCTCGCGGCTAGAACTGAGGGAATCGACACAAAGGATCTTGTCGCCATACCAGCGCACCAGTAGAGCCGTACATTCATAGCGGGCGGTCAATTTTTGCAGATAGGGCGCGCCGGACAGGAGCAGGTTGTCGGACTTGCGGAGCAGATAATCCATCTCCACCACGCGCGGCCCGAGCGTGAAGCCCGTGTTCGGCATCGAGGTGAGGAAACCGGTATCCTTAAGGATCTTCAGGTAACGGTAGAGCGTCGGCCGGCTGTAACCCAGCTCCTCCATCAACTCCTCGGGCGTCCATTCCAACCGGTCCTCGGTGAAAACCTCCAGCACCGCCTGCAGGCGTTCGAGACTGTTGACGGCCTTTTTCCTCAAGATGATCCGCTCTCCCTATCGTGCCGGTTCATGTTTCCGGATAACGATAGACGCGAAAAAGGCAATGGCAATAGGGCTTTATTCGGCAGCGTGCAGGGCAGCGAACCGCATGCCCTCCGGCGTGCTGGCCGACTGCTCTGAGACCACGACGCGGCGGACAGCTGCCAGATATTCGGCCTGCAACGCGGTCGGCTGCCAGTTGCGGCGGGTGGTGATACCGATCGAAAGTGGTTTCGCCGGCACCTCGAAATCGAGCAGCGTCAGGAACCCGGCTTTCAGCTCGTGCCGCAGCTGATGGCGTGAGAGAAGCGCCAGCCGATCCGACTGCATCAGCAGGCCGCGTAGCGTCGTAAGCGATCCGGTCTCGACCGTACCCTGCCGCTGTCGGCCTTCCGGAAACCGTGCCGCCAGCGCATCGAACGTATTGCGGTTCGGCGTGCCTTTGCGCGCTACGACCCAGGGGTAATCGGCAAGGTTCGCAACCGAAACATCCGCCCTGCTCGCCAGCGGATGTCCCGCGCCGGCAACGACTGCCAGCCGGAAATCGAACAGCAGCTCCTGATTGAGCGATGGCGAGATACGGCTGCGCAAGGCGCCGATCAGGAAATCAATATGCCCCATCTCGAGATCGCTGAGCAGCTGTTCGTAGCTGCCCTCAATAATTTCGAACCGCGCCAGCGGATAGGTGGAGGAGAGAGATGCGATCGCATCCGGCACGATCGTCGTACGGGCCATCGGCAGCGCGCCGATCGACACCAGACCGTCGAACTTGCCCCGCAGCTCCAGAACTTCTTCCGTAGCGTTGCCGAGTTCTTTCAGCGAAAGGCCTGCCCAGCGGGCCACGGCGCGACCGGTGCCCGTCAGCCTCGTCGCCCGCCCATCCGCCTCGAACAGGTTCGAACCGAGGACCGCTTCCGCGCTGCGTGCGGTCCGCTGAACCGCCGCACCCGACTGTTCGAGAATACGCGCCGCCCCCGGAAAACCGCCCGCCTGCGCAAAAGCCTGCAGTGCGCGGAGATGGGAAATCGTCAGCCGGGCATCAGCCCCGGAACCCCGTTGCGGCACATCGGGGTTAAGCCGCTGACAGCCAGTGCGGATCAATTCCAGCGCACGCAGCGACCGCGCCTGCACCACTCGGCCTTCCGGCGTCGCCATGGCATGGCCGGGCGCCCGCTCCAGAAGCCGGGTGCCGAACAGGTCTTCGAGACGGGAAATGGCTTGCGAAGCGGCAGGCTGGGTCACGCCGACGATATCGGCCGCCTGGGTGAGTGAACCCGTGCGCAGGCAGGCGCAGAAGAGACGAATATGACGCAGATTGGGGTATTCCACGTTCAGTCCTCCCCCGCCGTCCTCCCGGCAGTCGGTCGAAGTGGGAACCGGGCAAGCCTATCACCTGCCCGGCCAATCTCAAAATCAGAGCGCGACGCTCTTTTCGCCGGTCAGCTGCTCATTCATCCATTCCGCGCTGGCGCGAATGCCGCCGAGCGGGAAGACGTGGATCTGCTGGATCAGGCTTTCGGGATGCGCTGCCTTATAGTCGGCGATTTCTGCCAGAACTTCCGTCGGCTCGTAAGGCGTCAACAGCTTGGACAGGTCCATGGCGCGTTTCTGCAGCACGTTGAGCGAAGGGCCGACGCCGCAGGCGATCGCGAACTTGATCAGCGTCTGCAGCTTGGTCGGGCCGGCAATGCCTAGATGGATCGGCAGCTTGACGCCGGCTGCTGCGATACGCTCCGCCCAGGCGATGACCGGCTTGGCATCGAAGGCGAACTGCGTGGCGATCGCCATTTCGGCGCCGGAGCGCTCGGCGAATGCATGCTTGATCCGCAAAGCCTCGTCGACGATCCTGGTGCTGCCGTCGAGGTCGATATCCTTGTTGCCTTCCGGGTGGCCGGCAACATGCAGGCGCTTGAAATGGTACTTGTCGAACAGACCGGAATCGATCAGCTGCATGGAGTTGTTCAGATCGCCAGCCGGCGATGCTACGCCGCCACCGAGCAGCAGCGCCTGTTCGACGCCGGCTTCATTGTGGTAGCGCTTGATCCAGTCCTCGAGCGTCGCAAGCGTCGGAATGATGCGGGCCGGGAAATGCGGCATGACGGCAAAACCGTCATCGGTAAGGCGCTTGGCCGTCGAAACCATGTCCTCGATCGGCGTGCCTTCGATATGGGCGATATAGACGCGCGTGCCCTTCGGCAGCAGCGTCTTGAAGTCTTCGACCTTTGCCGCGGTGCGCGGCATGACTTCGATCGAATAACCGGCAATCAGATCCCTGAAACCGGCGGGCTCGGCGGGTTTTTCTTCCTGTCTGCCCTTGAATAGATTTAACAGTGCCATCGTCTAACCTCCCCCGCTTGACCAATGATGAAACGCCCGATCCAGAGGGCGGAACGGCGTGCGAGAATTGTCTTCTCGCACGCCAAGGCCATTAGAGGGCCTTCTTGGTGCGCCAGCTTTCGGCGTAATTTTCACGTGCTTCCTGTGCGTAAGGCACAGCAGCGACGCGAACGCGGATTTCAGCCTGGCCGTGGTTCTGCTCGACGGAGGTCTTGGACGTGCCGTCATCCGGTTCGCCCCAGATAAGCGTCAGAATGTCGTTTTCCTTGATGTCGGCATCGACGACGCCGAGCGACAGCATGGAACGCTCGTTGTAGGAGTAACCGTTGAACATCGACAGGCCGACCACCTTGCCGTCCTTCATGACCTTGTCGAAGCTCGACGAGGCGTAGTTGGAAAGCGGGAAGTCGATCCACTTCTTGGCCTGTTCACCCGGCTGGAAGGCCGAAGCGATAACCTTGACCACATCGTCGGAATTCCACTCGAAGGTCACCTTGCGGCGCTGCGGAGTAGCCTTCTGCTTTTCGACGGCGGCGCGGCCGACGAAGTCGTGGTCGAACTTGACGTAGACGCCGTAACCCAGCTCGTAAGGGTTCAGGTAATAGTCTTCGATATTGTCGGAAACGAAGCTGCCGCCGATCGAGCCGGACGCTTCGTAGCTCTGGGCCGAAAGCCAGTCGCGGTAACCCTGCAGCTCATCGCCGGTATAGATCGCCGGGAGCGGCGACGGGATCCAGCCGGATTCCAGCGTGTTGGTGGCATAGGCGCGGCTGCCGACCGGGCGAAGGTCAACGCCGGCTTCTTCAGCGGCCTTGATGATGGCGGCGCGGACTTCGTCCTTCTGGTCGTAAGGACCCCAGATTTCCAGACCCGGAGCGCCGGCCATGCCGTGACGCAGGGCCTGAACCTTGCGGCCGCCGACATTGATCCACTCGACGTGGAAGAACTTGATTTCCGGGATCGGGCCGCCGTTCATCTTTTCGAAGACCTTCGGCGCATCCGGACCCTGGATCTGGTAGCGGTAGTGAATGCGGGTGACGAGCTTGCCATCCGGGCGCGACGGCGAGCGCGGGTCATGCGTCAGCTTGACGTTGAACTTGCCGAGCGATGCATTGTAGAGCAGCCAGTTGGCGGTCGGGGCGCGGCCGACGAGAACGAACTTCTCTTCGGTTTCGCGGAAGATGATCATGTCGCCGATGACGTGACCGGCCGGCGTGACCGGAACGTAGTGCTTGGCACGGTTGGTGCCGAAATTGGCGAAGCTGTTGATCGACAGGCTTTCGAGGAACTTCGCGGCGTCAGCACCTTCGACGACGAGTTCGTCCATGTGGTGCGACTGATCGAAAAGAACGGCGCCATCGCGCCATGCAGCCTGTTCGGAACGCCAGTTGGAGAATTCCGGAGCGACGACCGGGTATACATAGATGCCAGTCTTGGAGTTGCGCAGATGCTCGACGGTGTTACCGGCATCCTTCAAAACTTGAGTGAGATTAGCCTGGGACACGGAATTCCTCCCTGTGGTTTGAAGTGTCGTGTATACATGACGACATCAGCGCACAAATGCAAGGGGGAATGTTCGGGTCACTTACGATCGCCCTCGGATGGTAAATCGGGGACTTAACGGCGACAGAAAGGTGGCCAAATCCTAGGAATTGAGGAGCACCAGGCCGGGCACGCTCAGCATCAGCTCAGGATCTTCGAACACCGCGTAATCAAGGTTCTTGCGGGCGATGCGGGCATGTTCGCGACCAATGAACTCGGCCCGCGCGCCTTCGCGTCCGGCGATCGCCTGCACCATTGATCGGTGCTGATCCTGGGCAATATGCAGCGATTGCCGAAAGGCTGCGACATGCGCGCGGCCCGACAAGAAGGCCGAGGGCGAGGCTAAAGGAAGCCGCGTCGCGCGCTCCACTTCGCGCTGGATCACCGAACTGCCGGACAGCTCGACGAGCACGACATGGAACTTGGCGTTCGCATCGGAATAGGCTTCGAGATCCACCTCGTCCGCGCCTTCGCCAAAACAGTCCTCCAAACGTGCCAGCAATTCGCGAAGCTGGTCGAGCCCCGCCTGCGACACTCCGCGCTCGGCTGCCAAACGCGCCGCCGTGCCTTCGAGAACCCCGCGCAGCTCAATTGCATCGACCGCGTCCGCATAGGTGAAGCTGCGCACCACGAAGCCGCCATTGGCGAGGCGATCCAGCAACCCTTCCTCGGCGAGCCGCGACATGACCTCGCGCACCGGCGTGCGGGAAATCTGCAGCGTCTCGGCAAGCGGAACCTCGAACAGCCGCGTGCCGCCGGGATAATCGCCGCTCAGGATTTTCTTGCGAAGCTCCATCAGCGCGCGAGTCGTGTGGGTCGTTCTCGAGCTTTCTTCCAATTCAACATCCTTGCCAGCGGCGAGGCAGCAACCTCAGCCTGTCCATGGCAAATCTTAGCGATAGAAGATGAATTGGCCAAGCCCCATGTATACAGCCGATTTCAGCACCTGAACCGTGGGGTTCAGTGCCTTAACAAGCTAGACCGCGTATACAAGCGCTCAGCTGCTGCGGCGGGCCGCCAGTACGCGAATAACTGTCTCGCGCAGATCGCCTGACGCCTTCACGCCGCTTGCCGCCATCGCGTCCTGAATAGCGGCCGTCTCGCGGGCAATGCCGCCATTCAGGCCCAGTGCGTCGAGCGTCACGCCGCTTTCGCGCATTTCTGCCGCACGGCGGCGGCCATGACGTGTCGTCCGCTCGAACTGGTAGTCCGGAAATTTCGACCAATCGAGACCGGGAAAGCTGCCAGAGAGCGATGCCAGGATCTCTTCGAAACAGCCCGAAGCTTCCGCTGCCAGCAGCGCCTCTACGGTAATCGCCTCAAGCCCCTTTACGAAGACGGATCGCACCATCTTGATCGCCGTCGCCGATCCCACCTTCTCACCGGCGAAATCCGCACTGAAACCGAGACCGCGGAACTGCTCCAGAAGCTCTTCAGCCGTATTGCCCGCCAGTAGAACAGGCGTCGCATGCCCCTTCGGATACACGGGCGCCATCACGGCCATGTCGAGATAGTCCGCACCCGAACCGTTGATCAGCTCGGCAGTCTCCCGTTTGCGGCCCGGAGAGACGGAATTGATGTCGATGAACAATGCGCCCTGTCCAAGATGCTGCGCGATCGACTGCGCTGCGGCAAGGCTCTGGTCGGCCGTGACGGCGCTGAAAATCCATTCGGCATCGGCAAGCCCCGCCGGCGTTTCCACCATCCGGACGCCGCGGCTGGTGATCGCATCCTGCATGTCGGCTGCACTGTCCGCCTTGTCGAGCAGCATATCGTATGCCCAGAACTCGCCGCCATCGAGCCTCGGCGCGAGACTGTCATGGAAGGCTCGGGCCGCTTCGCCGAACCCCAGGAATGCAATTCTCATCGTCTCGTTCCTCGCACTCAGTTGCCGAAAACCATGCCATCAAACAGTTTGCGCGCGGTGCGCAGAACGGCGGCACGATAAACCTCACCATCCTTCATCGTCGCGATGACGCTCATCTCGCCGGTCGGATGTTCGATCGACATCAGCTTCTCGTCGCCACCAGGAATGACTGCCAGTTCGGATGCCGGCCCTTCGGGCAGGAGACATGCCGTCGCGACGCTGACTGCGCCCAGTACACCGATCGCATCGTGGCAGGTATGCGGAATGAAAGTGCGCGTGGAGATCGCTCCGCCCGCCGTCGGCGCCGAGACCATCGTCATCTTCGGCACGGATTTTTTCGTCACATCACCGAGATTCATCATCGGCCCGGCCTTCAAGCGGATCGCCTCCAGCTTGGCGCGCAGTTCCTGATTGGCTTCGATATCCTTCGGGCTTTCGTCACCGTTGATACCCAGCACATCGGCCCGCATCACGACGCAAGGCATACCGTTGTCGATCAGCGTGCAGGCGACGCCGTCGATCTCGTCCACCGCATTGCCGGTCGGCAGCAGCGCACCACAGGAGGAACCGGCGGTATCGGCAAATACGATCGGCACCGGCGCGGAGGTGCCCGGTACGCCATCGATCCGCGCCGTTCCCTTGTAAGTTACCTTGCCGCCGGGCGTCTCGATCGTCGCGATGGCGATCTGACCGGTATTTTCCATGAAGATCGAAACTTCGGTCCTGTCACCTTTCACCGGCACCAGCCCGCGCTCGATGGCGAAAGGCCCGATACCGGCAAGGATATTGCCGCAGTTTTGAGCATCAGTAACAATCGGCTGGTCAACGAAGACCTGCAGGAAGAGATAGTCTATATCGACCCCTTCCCGCTCGGATTTTTTCACGACCGCAACTTTTGACGTGAGCGGATTGGCGCCACCCATGCCATCGATCTGGCGGGCGTCGGGCGAGCCCATGACGCGAAGGAGAAAACCATCGCGATCTTCCGGCAGGTCTTCGGCGAGGAAATATCCGCCCTTGGATGTGCCGCCGCGCATCCACATGCATCGGATGCCGGTTTCTGTGTCAGTCATAGTTACCTCCCTCTTCTCCCCAGCGGGGAGAAGTGCCGAGCGAATGCGAGGCGATGAGGGGGCTACACGGAGCAACACCTACCATTGGCGTTTGAGCGCTTGGCCCCCTCATCCGACCCTTCGGGCCACCTTCTCCCCGCTGGGGAGAAGGGAAAACGGCACCCACCGCTCAAATATACTTCAAACCCTTTTCCGCGAGCTTGCCGCGCATGTCGTAGATATCGAGGCCAAGCTCGCCAGCCGCGAGCCGCTTGCGCTTGTCATCTTCGGCAGCCACACGAGCTTCCGCCTTCTTCGCCACCGCCTCGGCCTCTTCACGAGCGACGACGCAAACGCCGTCATCGTCGGCGATGATCACATCGCCCGGACGCACATAGGCACCGGCGCAGACGACCGGCACGTTGACCGAACCGAGCGTTTCCTTGACTGTGCCCTGCGCGAAGGTCGCCTTCGACCAGACCGGGAATTCCATATCGGTCAGATCGGCCACATCCCGCACGCCGGCATCGATGATCAGACCCTTGCAGCCGCGCGCCAGCGCCGAGGTCGCCAACAGATCCCCGAAATAACCGTCCTCGCAAGGGCTGGTCGGCGCCAGCACCAGAATGTCGCCAGCCTTCAACTGCTCGATCGCTACATGCAGCATCCAGTTGTCGCCCGGCGGCGCGGAGATCGTCACCGCGCTTGCGGCAAGGCGGGCGCCCGAATAGATCGGCCGCATATAGCTGGCGAGCAAGCCCTTGCGGCCCTGCGCCTCATGAACGGTGGCAACACCGCAGGCGGCCAGCCGGTCGATGACCGACTGATCAGCACGCTCGATATTCTGGACGACGACACCCATCGGAGTTCACCTTCCTCAGAGTTCGTCGACGGTGCGCGGAAAGACCGACTGGAAGCCTTCCGCATGGGTCGACTTGCGTCCACTGGCCTGGCCGCCGGAATTGCGCATGAAGTGGTTGCCGCGGTTCTCGGCAACGTTCTTGTAGAAGTCCCAGAGATGTTCCTGGCCTTCCATGCACTGGATGGCCGCCCACTTCTTGTCCCAGACGGGCGAGATGTCGAGAAAGACGTCCGGCTTCCATTCCATCTGTTCGGTCTGGTGCGGCTCGAACAGATAGAGCTGCGGCGCGCCGAGCACTTTCTCACCTGGATTGTGGCCCCAGGCCTGGGCGATCATGCGGGCTTCGATCGCCACCTGCGTCGCATACATGTGGTCGGTATTGTAGTTGTCGACCTTGGAATGCGACAGCATGAATTCCGGCTGCACCTTGCGGATCACGTCGACCAACTTGAACTTGGCGTCCTGATCCACGACTAGCGGATAATCGCCAAGATCGAAGAACTGAATGTCGGTGACATCGAGCGCCTTGGCAGCCGCTTCAGCCTCCTTGCGGCGCTCGGTCTTGACCTTTTCCAGCGTCATGCCCGGATTCTTCCAGAGTTTGGCGCTCTCGCCACGTTCGCCATAGGACAGGCAGATGACGGTGACTTCGTAACCTTTGGATTCGTGCAGCGCGATCGCGCCGCCGCAGCGCCAGACGAAATCCGCCGAATGGGCGCTGATGACCAATGCTGTCTTTGCCATGATATGCCTCGTAATATCTTATTTATGAGCGACCGGCGGCGTGCCGTGCGTGTGGAATGTTTCGATCGTCTTCATGCCCCAGGCCTGGCCCTTCTTGCGGTCCGCCTCGGTCCAGACGACCGGCTTCCAATCCGGCCGCAGGATGAGCCGCGCGCCGGCATTGGCAATTTCGACGCGGTTGCCGGCCGGCTCCCAGACATAAAGGAAGAACGTGCCCTGGATCGCATGCTTGTGCGGGCCGGATTCGATGTGAACGCCGTTTTCCAGGAAGATATCAGCGGCGCGCAGGATGTCTTCGCGCTGGTCGACCGCATAGGTGACGTGGTGGAAACGGCCGTGCGAACCGGTATGGTCTTCCGAGCAGGCAAGGTCATAGGTCTTGTTGTTGATGGTGAACCAGCATCCGCCGATCCGGCCGTTGTCGAGCTGGATCATTTCCGTGACGCGGCTGCCGAGCGCCACCGTCATGAACTCGCGGATTTGGCTAACGTCGGAGGCAAGCAGGTTAACATGGTCGAGGCGGCGCGGGGAAGCGCCGCGGCCGTGATAACGCTGGGCGATGTTCTTCAGCGCCGGTTTCTCTTCCGGCGGCGCCACATATTCCTTGGTATCCCAGTAAAGTTCGAAGAGATGCCCATCCGGGCTCTTGAACTGATAGGCGCGGCCATGGCCGAGATCGCCTTCGCTCCAGCCGACACCCCAGCCCTTGTCCTCGATCACCTTGACACGGCGCTCCAGTGCCTCCGGTGAAGAGGTGCGGTAACCGATGTGGCCGATGCCGGTCGTATTGTGGCGGGTGAGCTTCAGCGTATGGAATTCATAATCGTCGAAGGCGCGCAGATAGACGCTGTTTTCGTCCCGTCCGCTCTCGGTCAGGCCATAGACGCGGGTGAAGAAATCGAGCGTCTCGTCGAAACGGTCGGAATAGAGTTCAACGTGACCCAGATGGGCGACATCGTAACAGTTCTCGGTCATTGCTTTTCCCAAATACTCGACGATCCGGGTCAAGTGATTGGCCCGCAACCGGCTTGAGAACGCCCGGTGGACAGGCTTTCTCCTCCAATTCGAAGCAGGCTTCCTCCACCCGCACCCGGCCGGCAAGTGAGTACCGACGGTTGGAAAAGACATAGGAGGAGATAGGCAGACTGACGAATAGGTTCTTCTGCCGCGTCATAAGTTTTGGTTGAAATAGACCAAAGCCGCCTGCCCGATTCATGGCCGCGACAAACGAAAAAGGCGCGGCAAAACATGCCGCGCCTTCGCAAATTCATCTCGCTGTCAGACAGCGGGCAGAGCTGGTCAGCCCGCCGGAGCCGGTGCCGGTGCGGCGCCATGGCCTCCGAAGAACGGCAACCAGTCGAGCGAACCCGGCCACACGGCATTGGTACCGTTGAGCACCATTTCGATTGCCACGTAGAAGATGATCGCGAGACCGACATAAGCGATCCAGCGGTGCTTGTTCAGCAGGCGAGCGATGAAGCTTGCGGCAAGGCCCATCAGCGCGATGGAGAGGCCGAGGCCAACGATCAGCACCCATTCGTGATGACCGGCCGCACCGGCAACCGCCAGAACGTTGTCGAGAGACATCGAAACGTCGGCGATGACGATCTGCCAGGCAGCCTGGGCAAAGGTCTTCTTCGGTGCACCGGCGGCAACCTTGCCATCCTTGTTGAGGTCTTCGCCTTCAAGCGCCTCGGTCGCTTCCTCTTCATGATGGTGCGGAGAGCGTAGCTCGCGCCACATCTTCCAGCAGACATAAAGCAGAAGGATACCGCCGCCGATCAGCACCATGCCGCCCATGGCGAGCAGCTGCTGGGTGACGGCGGCGAAGAATATGCGCAGCACGGTCGCTGCGATGATACCGACCAGAATGGCCTTGGCGCGGATTTCCTTCGGAAGGCCGGCGGCGGCCAGGCCGATGACGATCGCATTGTCGCCGGCCAGCACAAGGTCGATCATGATAACTTGCGCGAGGGCTGAAAGCGCCTCCGCACTGAAAATTTCCATCATTTGGCACCCGATCTCGAAATAGCAGGAGTGCCGCGTGCCGCGGAGCGTGACGAAACTGAGCCTTGCGACTGGCGTTTAAGCCTGTCGCAGGTCACCGCCGTTTTCGTCGCGTGATTTCCACGAACACCAGGCACCCAAGTTGGACTAAATCCAGTCCGACATCACAGCTCACGGATGAACTGCCAGAGGGGCCCGGTCCTGGTAGCCCGAGATTTAGCGCCATGATTGCGGAAACTCAAGTGAAGACTTCACGAAAGAATGAACGCGGGGCCGCTATTTTGTACGGGATCGTTGACGATCCCTTGCCATTCCTCAGAAAAAGCTGCGCCGGCAACGCGAAATCTGTGCCGGCGCGGCCGTGATCAGGAAACCGTCGGGTCGAGCTTGTCGCGCAGCCAGTCGCCGACGATCGAGATCGACAGCGTCGTCAGCATGATGACGAAGGACGGCGCCAGCATGATCCAGGGCGCGCGGGTCAGATACTCGCGGCCATAACCGACCATGTTGCCGAGACTGGTCATCGGCGGCTGCACGCCGAGGCCAAGGAAGGACAGGCTCGATTCCATCAGGATGATTTCCGGGAAGGTCAGCGTCATCGAGACGATCAGCGTCGAGGCGATGTTCGGCAGGATGTGCTTCAGATAGACCCGCGACGGCTTGGCGCCAAGCTGGGTGACGGCTGACGCATAACCTTGTCCGCTCGCCGCAATCGCCAGGCCGCGGGCGATACGGGCGTAACGCTCCCAGCCATAGAAACCCATCAGGCAGATCAGCAGCGTCAGCGACGAGCCGAAGAACGCAAGCACTGCCAGCGACATGATCAGGAAGGGCATGGCGGCCTGAAAGTCGGCCAGCATCAGCACCAACTGTTCGACGATGCCGCGGAAATAGGCCGCCAGGAAGCCGAGCGTGGTGCCGACGAAAGCGGAGATCAGCGTCGCGCCGAAGGCGATCAGCAGCGAAATCCGGATCGACTCGATCAGGCGGGACATCACGTCACGGCCGAGTTCGTCGGTTCCGAGCCAATGCGCGGGATTACCCATCATCGACAAACGGTTGCGCAGGTCCATTGACGTGATCGCATAGGGGCGGATCCAGTCAGCCGACAATGCGATGACGACCATCGCGACGATCCAGACGACGCCGATAGCGACGAAGATCGGAAATCGGCGCTTCGACTTCATCTTCTGCGTGGCGCCGATAACCGGAGCCGATTGAACAGCGGGGTTAGCCATATCAATTCTCCTTAGTGCCGGGCTTGGTTGTTGCGAAGACGCGGGTCGAGATAGCCGTAGAGAATGTCGACCACGAAATTGGAGATGACCATCGTCGCGGCCACCATCAGCAGGATGCATTGCACGACGGCAAGGTCACGGTTCGAAACCGACACCACCAGCAGGCGGCCGATGCCCGGCCAGGAGAACAGCGATTCCACCACCACGGCACCGGCGATCAGCGTGCCGACCATGAAGCCGGTGATCGTGACGATCGGGATCGCCGCATTCGGGAAAGCGTGTTCCCAGATCACCCGGCGCCACGGCAGGCCCTTGGCGCTGGCGGTGCGCATATAGGGCTGGCCGAGAATTTCGATCATCGCGCTGCGCGAGAAACGGGCCAGAATGCCGGCGCCGCCGATGCTCATCGTCACGATCGGCAGGATGGCATGCATCCAGCTGTCGCGGCCGCCGGAGGGCAAAAGGCCCCAGGTGACGGAGAAAAGCAGCACGAGAATGAGGCCAAACACGAAGCTCGGCATGGTGAAGCCGATAACGGCGCCTGCCATGACGCCGCGATCCACCGCACTGTCGCGATGCAGCGCCGCATAAACGCCCGACGGGATACCGATCATCAGCTTGAGGATCAGCGCCGGCACGGTGAGCTGCAACGTCGCCGGAATGCGGTCCATGACAAGCGAGATCGCCGACTGGCCGTCACGCATGGAAATGCCGAGATCGCCACCGAGGATCGCGCCGAAATAGCTCAGATACTGGATCCAGATCGGCTGATCGAGACCCCAGGCCTTGCGGAAAGCGATAATCGCATCTGGAGGCGCTTCCGGACCCATGATGATCAACGCCGGGTCGCCGGACAGGCGCAGCACGACGAAAGCGAAAGTGACGACCAGAACGATCGTCATGAAAGCGCGCAGCGCCCGGATGAGAAAGAAACGCAACATCGATCAGGTCTCCGAAGTGGCGGGCACGAGATGGCAGGCGGCCTTGCGGCCGGCCTCGACCGAGACGAAGGCGGGAATCTCGACCCTGCACCGCTCCATCGCCACCGCGCAACGCGGATGAAAGGCGCAGCCGGACGGCCGGGCGGCCGGGTTCGGCGGCTCACCCTGCAGGATGATCCGGTCCTTCAGCGCCGTGCCCGGCACCGGCACGCTGGAGACCAGCGCCTGCGTGTAAGGATGCAGCGGCCGGCGGAAGATATCCTCGGACGGCGCTTCCTCGACGATGCGGCCGAGATACATGACCGCGACGCGATCGGAGATATTGCGGACGACCTTCAGGTCATGGCTGATGAAGGCCATGGCGATGCCACGGGTTTCCTGCAGGTCGCGCAGAAGATTGATGACCTGCGCCTGGATCGAAACGTCGAGCGCCGAAACCGGTTCGTCGCAGACCAAGAGGTCTGGATTGGTGGCGATGGCGCGGGCGATGACGACCCGCTGGCGCTGGCCGCCGGACAGTTCGTGCGGATAGCTGCTCGCCTGGTCGCGGCGAAGCCCGACGGATTGCAGCAGTGTCTCGACGCGATCCTTGCGCTCTTTCTCGCTGCCGACCGCGTGAATATCCAGCGGCTCGGCGACCTGGGTGCCGATCGGAATGCGACGATCGAGCGCCGCAAGCGGATCCTGAAAGACCAGCTGCATGCGCGAACGCAGCTGCCGCCATGCATTGCTCTTGAGCTTCGGCATCGGCCTGCCGTCGAACTGCACCTGGCCTTCGCTGGGCTCTTCGAGGCCGAGCAGAAGGCGGCCGGTCGTGGACTTTCCGGAACCGGATTCACCGACGATGCCGAGCGTTGTGGCAGGCGCCACCGACAGTGTCACGCCATCGACGGCGCGCACATGTGTCGGCGTGCCGAACAGGCCCTTGCGGGAAATATAGGTTTTGACGAGATCGTTCGCCTCGATGAGATTGGTCGCGCTCATGCGAATTCCACCTTCTCGACCAAAATGTGGGCTGATGGGCCCGGCGCGCCGGGCTCCTCCAGCGGATGGAAACAGGCGGTCGCCCAACCATCAGTGCCAGAAAGCGTCGGTACCTGATTATGGCAGACTTCGGACGAGTGGGCGCAACGCGGCGCGAATGCACAGCCGGCCGGCATGCGGCCCGCCTGCGGCACCGTGCCGGGGATCGGGATCAGCCGCTCGCGGCCGGCATCGAGCCGCGGGATCGCGTCGAACAGCCCGCGCGTATAGGGATGGCGCGGTGCGCGAAACAGCATTTCGGTGGAACACTGCTCGACGATGCGGCCGGCATACATGACGCAGACGCGCTCGCAGATCTGGCTTACCGCACCGAGATCGTGGCTGATGAAGACGATCGCCATGCCGGTTTCCTGGCGAAGCGAAATGAGCAGATCGAGGATCTGTGCCTGGATGGTCGCGTCGAGCGCCGTGGTCGGCTCGTCGGCGATCAGCAGGTCGGGTTTGCCGGCGAGTGCCATGGCGATCATCAGGCGCTGGTTCTGGCCGCCGGAAAATTCGTGCGGATAGTTGTCGAAACGACGGACGGCATCCGGAATGCCGACGAGATCCATCAGCCGGATCGCTTCCGCACGTGCCGTGGCGCCGCTGAGCCCCTGATGCAGGGAGACGGCCTCGGCAATCTGCCGGCCGGCACGCAGCACCGGATTAAGCGAGCTGGACGGATCCTGGAAGATCATCGCGATGCGACCGCCGCGCACATGTTCCAGCTTTTCGCGTGGCGAACCGACGAGTTCCTCGTCACCGAGTTTTACCGAGCCGGACACCGAAGCCTTGCCCGGCAGAAGGCCAAGCGCCGCAAGCCAGGTCACCGACTTGCCGCAACCGGATTCGCCGACGAGACCGACGGCCTCGCCTTTTTCGATCGTCAGATTGATCCCGTGTAGGACCGGAACGCCGCTGAAAGCGACCCCGAGATTGGAGATTTCGACCAACGGCATGAACCGTCTCCTTGTCTGGGTGGGCGCTTCACTGAAGCGGCGCCGAAAACGGGAAACGGGCCGAAGGTTTCCCTTCGGCCCGCAAGTCAATGGTGGGCTCAGCCCCAGTTGCCGGCGCGGAAGTCCATGGCGAAGGAGGCGGCAGCCTTCCACTTGGTCTTCTTCGACTTGGCGGTAAACACGGCGTTCTGGTGGAGAACCGTGTAGGCCGGGTCGTCGCGTTCGCAGATCTGCAGCATGCGGGCGAAGGCTTCGCGGCGCTTCGCACGGTCGGTGCTGGTTTCCATGAAGTTGGAGAGGGTGTTCATCTCCTCGTTCGTCCACTCGCCGACCTGCTGCTGCTGGCCGTTCGGGCCGTGCTGAGCCACGATCGAAGAGACCGGGTCGGAGAAGTTGGCGGAGTTCGACCAGTCGCGGACTGCACGCGTCGGGGTCTTTTCGAGGATCTGCTGCCAGTTTTCCTTCATTTCGATCTGGACGTTCAGGCCAACCTGATTCCACATCTCGACGAGGACCTGCGCGGTCGGGGTCTGGTTGGTATAGTAGTTGTTGAGCAGGCGATAGGGAATCGGGTCGCCCTTGTAGCCGGCGTCCTTCAGGAGCTTGCGGGCGAGTTCCGGGTTATATTCCGGAACCTTCCAGTCCTTGATCAACATGTCGGCGTAGAAGTCCCACTGCAGGCCTGCCGGAACCTTGGTGCGGCCGGCCCAGAGCGAGTCGACGATCGCCTGGCGGTCGATCGCGTGCGTGAAGGCGCGGCGAACGAGCGGGTTGGCAAGCTGCGGATGCGTCTTGTCGAATACGGTCAGGCGGTGGTTGGTGATCGTGCCGCCGAGAACTTCGAAACCGGCGTTCTTTTCGATGCCCTGGATCTGGTCCGGCGGGATGTCGGAAGCGAGGTCGTATTCGCCCGACAGAAGGCCGTTGATGCGGGACGCGACTTCCGGAACTTCGACGAAGCGGATGCGCTTCAGAGCCGGCAGGCCACCCCAATACTGATCGTGGGATTCATAGATCAGATAGGTGTCCGGCTTGAACTCGGCGACCTTGTACGGGCCGGTGGTGATCGGCTTGCGGGCCCAGTCCAGATAGCTCTTCGACTCGTCCCACGCGCGGCGGCTGGCGATCGCGCTGGCGACAGCGGAAAGGCGGCCTTCCATAGTGACGTCGGACGAACCGTTGACGAAACGGACCGTGTACTTGTCGACGATCTCGACGCCGAGCAGGGCCGGCCAGAAGCGGCGGGCAACAGCCGGGATTTCGACCGGAAGTTCCTTGCTTTCGCGGCCGAGCGGGTTCTTTTCGGTGACGAAAATGGTCTTGCCGGTGGACGGCTGGGTATTGCCGAACATGCGCTCCTTGCTGAAGGAGAAGACGACGTCTTCGGCGGTCATTTCGTCGCCGTTATGGAACTTGACGCCCTGGCGGAGCTTCAGCTCAAGGGTCTTGTCGTCGATGCGGCGCCATTCGGTGGCAAGGCCAGGTGTCGCAGTCAGGTCGGACAGCCACTTGGTGCCGATCAGGGTTTCCCAGAGCGACGAGTTGAAGATGCGGGTGCCGACATTCGACTGTTCGCGCAGCGTGTCGAGCGTGTTGGAGTTGGAGATTTTCTGAACGGCGACGGTGATCGACGGACGCTGGTCGGCCTGGGCGATCGAGAAGCGCGGCAGGATCAGCGAACCGGCAGCGGCGGCACCGAGGCCGAGCGTGCTGCGACGGGTGAAGTTGACCATTGGATATTCTCCTTGGGGGTGGAATTGAGGGTTGGGTTCAGTTTTCGCGCACGGTCAGTCCCTGCGGACCGGAGCGATAGTGGGTAAGGGTTCGGTCCGCATGGACGAGCCGCCAGGAAAGCGCCTTCTGCGCGTAGTCGCGCACCAGGCTTGCATAGGCTGGATCGTCGGCGAGGTTTTCGAACTCGTGCGGGTCTTTCTCGAGATCGAAGAAGAGCGGCGGGAGCGCGGCGAAATGGACGTATTTGTACTTCTCGTCCTGGATGACGCAGAGGCTGGAATTGTCCATGTCGAGACCGAGCACGGCCTGCGGCTCGGAATAAAAGATATCCCGGAAATCGTATTCGTAGTGAAGTTCTGTCCGCCAATCCGCCGGCCGGGTTCCTTTCAGGAAAGGCAACAGAGAAGCGCCGTCGCAGGCGCGCGGAATGTCGCCGCCCAGCCATTCGAGAATGGTCGGCATGACGTCGATGCTTTCGGTGAACGCTTCCTCGATCTCGCCGGCGCGCGGATTGTCGTGCGCATCCTTGACGACGAGCGGAATGCGGAAGCTCTCGTCGTTATAACCGATCTTGCCGAGCAGATGGTGATCGCCGAGCTGTTCGCCGTGGTCGCTGGTGAAGATCACCAGCGTGTCGTCCCACTGGCCGGTCTCGTCGAGATAGTCGAAGACGCGGCCGAGGCAGTCGTCCACTTCGGTGATCAGGCCGCAATAGGTGGCGCGCATCTGGCGCAGTTCCGCCTCGTCCATCGTCGAGCCGGAGCCTTCGGCGCCGTGGAAGAACGAACCGCGCTTGATGCCATCGACATAGAACTTCATCAACGGATGCTGGGCACCTTCGGTCTCCGGGCTCTCGGCCCGGATCGGCGCCGGCATGTCTTCCGGGCTGTACATGGCATGATAGGGCGCCGACGCCACGAAGGGCGGATGCGGGCGGTAATAGCCGAGATGCAGGAAGAACGGCCTGCCCTGACGGCCCTTGAGATAAGTCAGCGCCCGCTCGGTGAAGAAGGTCGAGTCGGAATATTCCTTCGGGATACATGACGGCTTATCGGTCGCGCCTGCCACCGCCTCTTCGCCTTCCGGCAGCCAGATATCCGGGTGATGTTCAGGCAGTTCGAAACCCTGCTGCGCTACCCAGCCGAAATAGCCTTCCATATTCGGCTCGAACGCACCGACGGAGCG
The DNA here is from genome assembly GCF_019430945.1 of Neorhizobium populisoli. GTDB lineage: Bacteria > Pseudomonadota > Alphaproteobacteria > Rhizobiales > Rhizobiaceae > Neorhizobium > Neorhizobium populisoli. Next base: position 388,618 of record NZ_JAHYCB010000007.1, read on the forward strand.
GAAACCATCCATCAGGTCGCCAAGGCCGAGGAAGCGCGGATCGTTGACGGAAGTGGTGCGCGGGTCCGGCGTCGTGGTCGTGTAACCGATCAGGGCCGGATCGTAACCGACGGTGCGCAGCGCCTTGCCGAGGTTGAAATGGCGCTGATCGAGCGGCACGGTGTTTTGCACCGCGCGGTGGTTCATCAGGTAAAGCCCGGTCAGCAGGCTGGCGCGCGCCGGACCGCAGGGAACGCAGGTCGTCACGTGATTGCGGAAGGTCACCCCTTCGCGGCAGATCCGATCCAGATTGGGCGTTTTCAGAAAATCCGGCTTGCCGTCGGCGCGCAGGATATGCGGCATGAAATCCGCCCGCCACTGGTCTACGACGATAAGAAGAACGTTCTTTCTGGTCACGGAAAGCCCCCTGATTTGCGGGGGCTATTTGGCGATCCTGTGTATCAGTTCCGTGACGCAATCATTGCAGAAAGATGAAATTGAACACGTATGCATATTTCGCAATTTCGTGGTACAAATGTAATAAGCACGACACAAAATTCCGGCATGACGCACCGCCCGGTCATATTCCGCGGCCTGTCGCACAGCGGCATTTCCCATTGCTTTTAACGGAGTTTTCCATGTCTTCCCTTCCCGTGATCGGCGCGGCCATGCCGCTTGATGGCCTCGAAATGCATCGCGACTGGCTGCTCGAGAAGCAGCGCGACCTCGAACTTCAGGATTTCACCACCGGCGAAGTCCTGAACGGCGACTGGACGCCGCTGGCCGAGCGGGCAAAGAAATTACTCGACGGTTATACCGGCCGCCTCGGCATCCATGGTCCGTTCTGGGGCTTCACCATCGCTTCGATGGATCCGGATGTTCGCGCCGTCGTCGCCAAGCGCATGAAGCAGGGCCTTGAAGTCTGCGCCGCCATCGGCGCTACCCAGATGGTTGCCCACAGCCCCTACTCGACCTGGTCCTACAACAATTTCGACCACAACAAGGGCTCGCGCGAAAAAACCGTCGAATTCACGCATCTGACCATGCGTGACGCCGTCAAGCAGGCGGAAGATCTCGGCGTCGTCATCGTTCTTGAAAACATCGAGGATATCGACCAGCACGCGCGCGTTGCTCTTGCCGATAGCTTTAATTCGCCGGCCGTCGCCGTGTCGATCGACACCGGCCACGCGCATTATGCCCACGGCTCCACGGGCGCTCCGCCGGTCGATTATTACGTGAAGGCCGCCGGCAACCGCCTGCAGCACGTTCACCTGCAGGATGCGGACGGTTATGCCGATCGTCACTGGACGCTCGGTGAAGGCAATATCCTCTGGCCGTCCGTCTTCCGCGCGCTGGCCGATGTCACCAGCAAACCGCGCCTGATCGTCGAGATCAGGGAAAAGTCGCAGATCCCGGCTTCGGTCGAATATCTCGCGTCGCTCGGCCTCGGCCAGTAAGCCTCATTCACGGTCGTGGCTCCGATATGCGGGGCCACGATCGATCATGCCGGAAATTGGTTCATTCCGGGCACATGTCGCGCAGATGCGTCTGGGTGGCAAGAATATCGCCGATCATCATCTCGCGGGCGAGCACCGCATTGCGCTCGCGAAGCGCCGAGACGATCTGGAAGTGATAGGACGAAAAGGGCCTAACGACGCCCTGCTCGAATTCCTTCTCCAGATAATTGGTCAACATCCGCATATAGGAGCCGAACCGCAGCCAGAGCATCTCGATATGCTGCGGCAACACTTCGGATCTCGATAACTCGTAAATGCCGAAATGGAATTCCTGGTTCTTGCGCAGCATGCCGTAGACATCGCCGGCCTTGCCCATGTCCTCGTGCTCCCGCGCCAGCGCTTCGGCACGATCGATGTCCTCGTCGGTCATGTGCGCGCAGGCAAGCTCGGTGGCGAGCCCTTCCAGGGCGATACGGGCCTGGCATACATCGTCCAGCCGCTTGCGCGATACGCTCGGCACGCGTGCCGAACCGTTATGGGCGATCTCCAGCCCGTTTTCGGCCGCAAGCCGCCGCAATGCTTCGCGCACCGGCATGTGGCTAGTGCCGAATTCGTTAGCCAGAGACGAAATGGTGATCGCCTGCGCCGGCGCAAACGATCCCCACATCAGCGCCCGGCGCAACTGCTCGTAGACAGTGTCCTGCACCGTTACACGCGATGTCACCTTCAACAGGCCGTTTTCCGCCATTTTGTCCTCTGGTTTACAAAAAACCACACAACCAGGCCTCGCATAAGAGACCTGTCACTTCAAGTCTTGCCCAGCCGAGCGGTTGATCACACCTGGGTTTTCCCCCTTGATCAAATCCTTGGACCGCAATACAACAGCCAAAGTTTGATCAAATGCTCATATGGGCTTTTCGAACATAGACCGGCGAATACGCTTTGTCACCTGCGGACTCGTCGTCGCAAAGTTGGAAACTGGGGAGATATTCAATGAATACGCACGTCACGGCAGGCGACAATATCGCCAAGGCCTTTCCGGTGGACGAGATCCGGCTGAAGTTTCCGGCGCTGCAGAAATACAAGGATTTCATCTTTCTCGAAAACGCCGGCGGCGCGCAGGTGCCTCAAGCCGTCGTCGATGCGGTCGCGGCCCATCTGGTCGACTGCAACGTGCAGCGCATGGCACCCTATCTGCACAGCCAGGGCGTCGACCGTTCGGTCGCAGCAGGCCGTGAGTCTGTAGGACTGCTGGTCAATGCCTATCGCCCGGAAGAGATTTCCTTCGGTCTCAATGCGACATCCTTCATCCGTCTCGTCAGCCTCGGCATCGCCAAGATGCTTCAGGAGCGCAACGAAATCATCGTCACCGACATGGACCACGATGCCGACATCGCCACCTGGCTGGCGCTGGAAGCTGACGGCGCCAAGATCGTCTGGTGGAAGATGCGCGAAGACGGCACACTGCACACAGAAGACCTGAAGCCGCTTCTGAACGACAAGACCCGCCTCGTCGCCTGCACCGTTACCGCCCATTCGATCGGCACGATCGTCGATGTCGCGACCGTCGGCAAACTCGCCCATGTGGCCGGCGCCGAAGTCTTCCTCGACTGCGTCCATTACGGCCCGCATGGCCTGATCGATGTCCAGGCCTGGGATTGCGACTATCTCGTCTGCTCCGGTTACAAGAACTTCTCGCCGCATATGGGCTTCCTTTGGGGCCGCTACGACGCGCTGGTCAAGCTGCCGACCTTCAAGGAAGACTTCATCCCGGACGTGCCGCCTTACAAGATCGAAGTCGGCACCTTCACCTATGAAAACGTCGCCGGCATGGATGCCGCCGTGCGCTATCTCGAAGATCTCGGCCGCCAGTTTCTGCCGGAAGGCGAACATTCCCGCCGCGATGCGCTCGTTTCCGCCATGAACGCCATCCGCGCCTACGAGCAGACGCTGTCGAAGAAGATGCTTTCCGTGCTGAAGAAGCATGGCGCGACGGTCTACGGCGTTTCCGACGAGGCGCAGGTGGAAAAGCGGGTGCCGACCATCTGCTTCAACATCCCGGGCGTCTCGCCGCAGCACATCTGCGCCGAGCTTGGCCGCAACAATATCGGCGCCCGCGACGGCCACATGTTCGCGCCGCGCCTGATGAAACGCCTTGGTCTGACCATGGAAAGCGGCTGCATGCGCGTCTCCATGGTCCACTATAACAAGGTCGAAGAGGTCGATCGTTTCGACCAAGTGCTCGGCGAGATCATCGCAAAGGCGAAGTAAGCAGAAGCGCTCCGCTCCTACCTAGACGTCATCCTCGGCCTTGTGCCGAGGATCCTAAGCCGCTTCAACATATTCGACATGGACAGATGCTCGGGACAGGCCCGAGCATGCCGGCAGAGAACAGGCTATTCACCTGACATGATGATAGCGGCGCCGGAAATAGATGAGTGCCTCGCCATCGTCACTGCCATGGGCAATTCCGACAACCCGGCAGAACAGCACATGATGCGTGCCGCTTTCGACTGCGCTCTCGACCTCGCAGTCGAAAGACACGATCGCATCCGTCAGCCTCGGCGATCCGGTCGAACCGACAATCCAGTCGCCGACGGCAAACCGCTCTTCCTGCGGCGTCGAACCACCGAACAGCTTCGACATCGCCTCGTGACCGGCCGCCAGCGTATTAACGCAAAGCACTCGGTTCTTTTCGAACATGCCCGCCACCGAACTTGACCGGTTGAGGCAGACAAGCAAGGTCGGCGGCCGGTCGGTGACGCTGGAGACGGCCGACGCGGTAAACCCTGCCAGCCCACCCGGACCGTCAGTCGTCACGATATGCACGGCAGCCGCAAGCCGCGCCATGCCGTCCCGGAAGGAAAGCCGCGTTGCCTCGACCTCGTCATGGATAGGATCGATGCTCATTCGACGCGCAACCCCGCCTTTTTCAGGAGCGGCATGACGCGATCGCAGAAGAACGGCAATTCGTAAGTGTAATTGACGAAGGACATGGCAATACCGGAATACCCCTGTTCGGCGATCGCCACCATATCCTCGACGATCTTTTCCGGCGTGCCGATCAGCGGATAACCACCCGCGCCGCCGGCAAACCGCTTGCGGTAACGATCATAGCTCTCCTTGTCATGCGACTGGGAGAATTCCTTCTTACCGGCCATATGCTGGTCGACGGCCTCGTGATCGGCGAGCGTCACGGCATAACGCTCGTAATAATCCTCCGCTTCCTGCTGGCTCTCGCGGCAGACCACATGGCAGACGGTATAGGCGCCGACATCGCGACCAAGCTTGTCCGCTCGGCCCTTGATGTCCTCGACATGTTTGCCGGCGTCGGCGATCTCAGTGAATGTGGTGAACAGATATTCGCAGTTCTTCGCCGCAAAATCCCGGCCCGGGCCGCCGAAGGCAGCGTTCATCGTCACCGGCCGCGGCGATTGCAGGCTGGCGGGACGGCTCACCACATCCTTGAGCTTGTAATAGCTGCCATCATAATCGAACGGCGCGTCGGAGGCATAGGCTCGTTCCATGATCTCCAGCCATTCGGCGGCCTGATCGTAACCCTTCTCGACCAGCGGCGTGCCGAACATGGCGAATTCCTTGGGATTCCAGCCGCAGACGATGTTGAGGCCGGCACGACCACCGCTGATATGATCGACGGTTGCCAGCGCCTTGGCCGCATAAAGCGGATGCACCAGCGGCACATGCACGGTCATGAAAAGCCCGATCCGCTCGGTGACCGAGGCAAGCCCCGCCGCCCAGGTGAACGTCTCGAACGACCATTCACGCACCCGGTTCTTGCCGCCAAAACCCTTCCAGCGGGCGATCGGCAAGAAGAAATCTAGCCCGCCGCGATCGGCAATCTGCACGGCGTTGAGATTATCCTCCCAGCGCGCCTGCCAGCGCTCCGGCACATCGGTGATCGCCAGCCCGCCATCCGCATTGGCGGAAAAGACGCCAAGTTTGAGTTTGCTGGGACCTTTCAGCGGATGCTGCTTGATGATCATGCGCGTTTCCCTCTTGCCGTCGAACGGCATTTTTCTTTTGCGACTTCAAACTGCAACCCAGCTTGAAGTTCGATCATATGATCCGTATTCCGCTTATTCCAAGTTTCAAGTGTTTTTTGTCGGGTCTTGGCTCCTGCCGGCATGTTCGAGTGGATGTCCACGTCAGAACTTGCTTTGATGCCGGCAAGGCTTTTTCTGTCGCACCATAATGAGGTTGCCATGAACGATTTTCGTCAACGATGCATCGGGTTCGAACGAGTGATCGGCACCTTCGCCGCCATTCCCCATCCTGTGGCAATCGAAGTCGCAGCAGCCTCCGGCCTTGATTTCATCTGCATCGATGCGGAGCATTCCCAGATCGGCCGTGAGCTCACCGAAAACCTCATCCGGGCATCCGACGTCCATCGCGTGCCGGCCATGGTGCGCGTGCCGGGCCACGCTCCGGAATCGATCGCTGGTGTTCTCGATGCAGGCGCTGTCGGCGTGCTGGTGCCGCGTATCTCGACCGCCGCTCAGGCGAAGGCCGCGGTCATGGCGATCCGTTATCCTCCCTTCGGCGAACGCGGCGTCGGACCGGGACGTGCCGCAGGCTACGGCTATCGCATCCCCGATTACCTGAGGAGCGCCAATGAAAGCCTTGTCCTCGCCATCCAGATCGAAACGGCCGAAGGCCTCGCCAATGTCGAGGAAATCGTCGCGGTCGAAGGCACGGATGTCATCTTCATCGGCCCTGGGGACCTCTCCGTTTCTCTCACCGCGGCGGGAGAAGGCGGCGCTGAAAAGCTCGATGCGGCAATCCATAAGATTACCAAGGCAGCCCGCGCCGCAGGCAAGGCAGTCGGCATTTTCCGTCCATCGCCGGACGATGTGGGCAAGTGGTCAGATGCCGGCATCAGCTTCTACCTCCTGGCCAGCGACACCATGTTCCTCGGCGCAAGCCTCGCCGCCGGCGTGACGGCCGCACGGAACGCCTGAATCACCAGCGGAGTAAACATCTTGAAGGCCATTCAATTCAGCGAATACGGTCCGGCCGAGGTGATGCATTATGTCGATCTACCTAATCCGATCCCCGGAGAAGGCCAGATCCTCGTCAGGCTGGAGGCCGCCAGCGTCACGCCCTTTGACTGGAAACTCCGTGCCGGCCATCTGAAGGAACATTTCACGCTGCCCATGCCGAGCGTTCCGGGCCGCGACGGCGGCGGTACGGTCGTCGCCATCGGCGAGGGCGTCGAGGAATTCAAGCCAGGCGACCGGGTTGTCGTCATGGCCGGCGCCTTCGCGCAGGGCGGTTATGCGGAAATGATCGCCGTCGATGAAAAGAATGCCGTCAAGATTTCAGAGAACCTGTCGGTCGTCGAAGCGACGGCGCTCACCAATGCAAGTCTCAGTACCTGGATCGCCGTGCGCACGGCGGAGGTCAAATCCGGCGACAAGGTGCTGGTCCATGCCGGTGCCGGCGCGATTGGCGGCCTTCTCGTCCAGCTCTGCCACCATCTCGGCGCGGAAGTGAGCGCGACATGCCGATCGACGAACCAGGATTATGTGAGAAGCCTCGGCGCCGATCACGCCATCGCCTATGACCTGCAGAACTTTTCGGAGGTAATCCGGGATCAGGACATCGTCTTCGACCTCATCGGCGGAGAGGTCCACGACAGGTCCTACAAGGTTCTGAAAAAGGGCGGCCATCTCGCCTGGCTAGTCGCCGATCCGATTCGGGATCGCGGTGCCGAATTTGGCGTCACTGTCACCCGGATCATGGTCACCGACGACAAGTCGGCACTGCAGGCGATGATGGATCTTGCCGGCGCCGGAATGCTGAAGCCGCAGGTAGCCCGCACCATGCCGCTTTCCGAAGCTGCCGAAGCGCATCGCCTGATGGAAAAAGGCGCCATCTCCGGAGGGCGCCTCGTCCTGGTGATGTGATTGCCTTGCGTATCAGGGCGTGACGATCAGCGTCTCCATCGGGAAATGCGAATTGCCGCCCTCGAATGGCGGGAAGGTCTTGAAATCCTCGCGCATGGCGACCCGTGCCGGCGATTGCAGCGCGATCTGCAAGGCCGCCGGGCTGTCGAACATCACGCGGTTGCGCTGCATATGCTCGACCCGCGCCCAAGGGAGGAAGCCGCACCAGTCGATACGGGAAAGCACCTCGATCTTGCGAATGCCGGGGAAGGTGCGCATGACAGGCGGATGATGGGTCACGTAATGGCGCATCCAGACATTCAGATCCTGTGCCGGCCCTTCGTAATGCACGAGATAGGAGCAGGGATTGCCATTGGCCTCGACATCGAGCGCCGGCTCGTCGACCGGAAAATGCCGGATATACATTGCCTGTTGGCTCGCCTTGGCGCCGCGAATGCTGGAAAGCACGCCATGCGCCGCAAGCTGCTGCAGATGACCGGCAGGCGCCAGGGCATCTTCCAGTTCGGAAAGCTCGTTGAAATGCAGCTGCATACCGAAAACAGGCGATTGTTCATCCCGGTTATACATGTCCTTGGTGACTTCCGGCGTGTAGAGATTGGCCGATGTCAGCCCGGGCGTCAGCTTGACGATCTCGGCCACCGTTTTCACGTCAGCCTCGCTGACCGCCAGCTTGCTGCCATCGACATTCTCAAAAAAGGCGAAATAGGCAAAACGCATCGAAACCCTCCGGTTTGCCGAGCGGGAAATATCCGGAATCTGGCTTTTCGCTCCCAAACAGCGCGCCACTATCGGGCCGCCGACAGCAAAAAACAAGTTTAGACTTAAACCGTTCTGACTTCACAGACAGGTCGGAAAAACATGATTTAAGCTTCAATCTTTTCGCTTGAAACTCACGGAATTTTGGATCACGATCCCTTCAAATCGCGCGTGGGACGAGGATCGGAAACGCCGTGGGATTGCTCTTGGGAGAGAGCCCGTTTCAGGTTATCCATTCACCGACGACAAGAAAAAATCGTATCCGATCCGGCGGGAAATATTCCCCGGTCAAGAAACAGAGGGAACCGAAATTCATGACCATGACCATTTTCCGCCGCGCCTTCGTGGGCCTTGCGGGTGCCGCCATCCTGTCCGTCGCAAGCGCCAGCCTCGCTTCTGCCGCAGCTCTCGTCATCGGCTCCTATCCGAGCAATCCTCCCTTCGAATACAAGACCGCCAGCGGCTCTTTCGAGGGTTTTGAAGTCGATATCGCCACTGAAGTCGCCAAGCGTCTCGGCATGACGGTCGAAATCTCCGACCTCGGCTTCCAGGCACTGTTTGCCGCGACCGCCTCCAAGCGCATCGACGTTGCGATCTCCTCGATCACCATCACCAAGGAACGCCTTGGCAGCCAGTCCTTCACCCAGCCCTATTACGATGCCGACATGGGCATCGCCACCCGCAAGGAATCCACGGTCGCCAAGCTGGAAGACATCAAGGGCAAGGTCGTCGGCGTGCTGGCCGGCTCCACCGCCGACAAGTGGGCCAAGGAAAACAAGGAAAAATACGGCATCAGCGATATCAAGAGCTACAATGCTCAACAGGATCTGCTGATGGACCTCTCTGCCGGCCGCGCCGATGTCGCCGTCAGCGACGTCCCGGGCATGGAATACGCCTTCCTCAAGATGAAGGACCTCGCCGTCAAGGTACGCATCAAGACCGGCGAACAGTATGGCCTGATGATGACCAAGGACCACCCGCTTCTCGCCAAGGCAAACGATGCCATCACTGCGATGAAGAAGGACGGCACGCTGGCCGCCATCCACAAGAAGTGGTTCGGCAGCGATCCGGCCGCCGATTCCGCCACCGCCAAGGAACAGCCGATGCCCAAGCCGTAAGCCGGCTATCGACCATCGTAACCTGATCGATGCCGGCCCGAAACGGCCGGCATTTTCTTGAACTGAAGCGCATCGTGGCCTTTTGCCACCTCTTGTCCCGCTTTAGTTCTTTGTTTCCGCGCATGTCATATCGCAAGATCGCTGATGTGCCTTTGCGCGACGTGTTTTGAAAGGGACGGACGACCATGAGCCTCCTCGACACATTCTTCAATCTGGAGGTTCTCGGCGACGCATTTCCAGCGCTGCTGCGCGGCCTGATCAATACGTTCATCCTGGGCATCGCCGGCATCGGCTTCGGCATCCCGCTCGGCCTGCTGATCGGCCTCGTCCGGCTTTATGGCCCGAAGCCGGCGCGTTATGCCACGGTTCTCTATATCGACATCCTGCGCGCCTCGCCCATGCTGGTCGTGCTGATGCTGATCTATTTCGCGCTGCCCTTCGTCGGCATCAGGCTCTCGTCCTGGACCTGCGCCATCCTCGCCTTCACCATCGTCATGGCAGCCTATATGGCGGAAGTCTTCCGCTCAGGCATCGAAAGCATACCGCGCGGCCAGTTCGAAGCCGCTGCAGCGCTCGGCCTCTCCTTCGTTACCACACTGCGTAAGGTCGTGCTGCCGCAGGCAATTCGTATCGTCATTCCGCCAGCCACCAACAATTGCGTATCGATGTTCAAGGATACGTCGCTCGCCTCGACGGTGGCGCTTGCAGAACTGATGAAGGAAGGCCTCGACGCACAGGCGCTGTATGCGAACCCGACCCCGCTGATCGGCGCGGCACTGATCTACATTGCCTTCCTTTGGCCTATGGTGCGGCTGGTCAGCCTGCTGGAGCAGAAATTCAGCAAGGAAAAGAGGCGGTAGAATCTAAGCACGCTACGCGCTGAATTTATTCAAATGCATATATCATCTGAGATAGGCCTTTGGTTCAACCAAAGCTATCCATGCAGGATAACGCACGCCTATCGCACACTTCCTGCTTCTCTGACCTCCGTTTCAGCATAATAAAAAAAGCTTTTCCACATTTTGCGGCTACTGAAAATTGCGCATTTGAGCGCCTTGGGATTGCTTGCATCCTCATATTTTCTACAATACGCTCGCCCTCGGTCAACGGCACCGGAGAGGAAACCGGATCGCCGTCCTTTACACGTAACCGGTCAATCAAATCCGGCCATTCAAGGGGAACCCGGCACCATGTCTTCCAACGCGCTTTCCAGTCTCGCTTCCGCTCTACTTTCGGGCTCAGTCAAGGTCGTCGACCTGACGGCGCCGCTCGGCCCGGATACGCCGGTTCTCTACTTGCCGCCGCAGTTCGGCAAGAATACGCCGAACGTTAAGGTCCACACCATCTCGGCTTACGACCAGGACGGTCCGTTCTGGGCCTGGAATTGGCTGGAGCTCGGCGAACATACCGGCACCCATTTCGATGCGCCCTGTCACTGGATCACCGGCAAGGATCAGTCGAACAACACGACCGACACCATCCCGCCGCAGAATTTCGTCGCACCCGTCAATGTCATCGACCGTTCGAAGGAAGCAGCCGCCGATCCGGACTATCTGCTGACCGTCGAGAGCATCCAGGAATGGGAAGCCCAGCACGGTGAGATCGAGCCGGGCAGCTGGGTGCTGATGCGTTCCGACTGGTACAAGCGCAACGGCTCCACCGAGACCTTCCTCAACGCCGACGAAAACGGCCCGCATTCGCCCGGCCCGACGGCCGAAGCGATCCAGTACCTGCTTTCCAAGGGCATTATCGGCTGGGGCCAGGAAACCATCGGCACCGATGCCGGTTCGGCCGGCGGCATGAACCCGCCCTTCCCGGCGCACAACCTGATGCATGGCGCTGGCAAATATGGCCTCGCTTCGCTCTCAAATCTCGACCAGCTGCCGCCGAAGGGCGCCGTGCTGATCGCCGCACCGCTGAAATTCGTCAAGGGCACCGGCTCGCCGGTTCGCGCCTTGGCGCTGATTACTGGTTAAATCTTCTCGGCACGGGCAGCGGCCGCTCTTCCAGGCCGCAGCCCGACCACTCGGGTTGCGGCGGTTTCTTCTGGCGGCCTGCATGGCCGTCTGTTAACCACCGCACTGCAAGCCGGGCTCTGATCGGAGCACCGGCTCATCGATTTCATCTTCGCCGCGGTCGATCGCGGCGATTAGAACCTTAAAGAGGGCTCATGGCAGAACGGTTTTCAGGCGTGGTACTGCGGCGAAATCCGGATGGCGAGCCCTTGCCCTCGCCGACCATGGGCGAGATCGGCCTCAATCATTTCGCGCCCTACCTCATGAACCGCATCATCGCGCGCTGGAACTCCAACATGGCGGAGGAATTGCGCGAATACGACCTGACGACCGCCAAGATGCGCACTCTCGCGGTCCTGAGCGTATCGGCCTCGCTTACCATCAACGAACTCTCCGTCTTTGCCGTCATCGAGCAATCGACCATGAGCCGCACGCTCGATTCCTTGGAAAAGCAGGGGTTGATCCGCCGCACGCCGCGCGCAGAGGACATGCGCATCCGCGACGTGACGATCACGGAAGAAGGCCGTACCGCCTTCGCCGATTTCTGGCCGACCATGTACGATTCGCTTCTGCATATGTTCGATGGTATCGACGAGGAAGAATACCGCGCCTTTACCGGCACGTTGCACAAGATCCTCCTCAACATCCGCAAGCACGAGATTTAAGACAAATTCTCGGTTGAGCTATTTGGAGAGCCGGGTCTGAAGGCTGTCGCGGATACGTTTGCCGAGCGCCTGATAGTTCTCATCGAAATGGTGTCCTCCCTCGATCGGCACGACCTCGACGCCCTTGTCCTTCAGCGTCGGACACGGGTCGTCGTCCTCGTCGGTACCGTAGACGCATTGGACGATCTTCGGATCGATCTTGGTAAGATCGTTGATTGGATCGCCGCCCTTGCCGGCGCCGGCCACGCCGAGCCAGCCGGTCACGGAAATCTCGTAATCCACCTGGTTGGAAAGGCCGAGCAGGGTGATCTGCTTGACGCGCGCCCGGTCGGCCGGCGGCAGCAGATTGTAGGTCGCGGGGATCACGTCGGCGCCGAATGAATAACCGATCAGCATGACGTTCTGGACGCCCCATTGGCGGCGGTAATGCTCGATGACCTTGGCAAGATCGTCGGCCGTGCCCTGCGGCGTCCGTTCCGACCAGAAATACCGCAGCGAATCCAGCCCGATCGTCGGTACGCCCTGCGACTGGAGATAACCGCCCACTTCGCTATCGAGGTCACGCCAGCCGCCATCGCCGGAATAGATGACCGCCATCGTGTTCATCGCCGGCTTGGCGTCGAGCACGTTGAGCGGCAGGTCCAGCGGCTGGTTGCTTTGTTTCACAAGGGCAATGCGCTCGGACAGTACATCCTCGAGCGCCGTGTCAGGAGCCTTCGAAGCATCGACGAGGTCGACTTCCGGATGCTCCTGCTTCAGCTTCAGCCCATGCGCCTTGCCGGCAGCATCAGCCGCCGTGGTTGAGATGATCGTCACCGCCGCCGGCAGGGCGCCATCGCTGAAGCCGTAGATCGTCCGGTTGCCGGTGACTTGTTTGGAAGCCGGCGTGCAAAGCTCCTTGGAGAGCGGGATGCCCGCCAATGGATCGACCGCGATCGCCTCGCTGATCGTCGCATTCGGGCTCTGCGAAATCATCGCCAGCGCCAGTGCGCCGCCTTCGCCGATACCGGCGACGATCGGGTGGCGATATTGTGGATTGCCGATCCGTCGCTGCACTTGCTGCGACACGTCCTCGATATCGGAGACCATGTAGATGCATTCGCCGTCATCGGCCGAAAGCAATTTGATGTAGGACGGGAAATCGATGCCAACGACGGCCGCTCCCGCCTCCAGCAGCTTCTTTGCCTCGGCGTCTTCCCGCGCCCCCCAGCCTTGGCCATCGGATATCAGAAATACCAGCGCCTCGAGATCGGTCCCGGTTCCCGGCAGCATGACATGCGGCGATGGGATCAGGCCGGTCTGGTAATCCTGCTGCTGTGCAGCGGTAACCGTGACCCCGGCGACCAGAGAAAAGAATGCGATGGAGAGAGAACGCAGAAACGTCATTTACCGACCACTCCTCTCAAGCCGCCTCCGATCAGGAAGGTCGCATCCATCATCACGATCGCCGGGCTGGCGCCGCCGGAAACCGCGAGATAACGCGGCTCCCATTTAGGATGGAATTTCGACTTGAAAGCCTTCAAACCTTTGAAATTGTAGAACCGTTCGCCATGTTCGAACACGACGCTGCCGATCTTGTCCCAGGCGAGAGCGACCTCGCGCTGCGACATGCCCGACAGCGGCGCCATGCCGAGATTGAATTGTGCATAACCCGCATCGCGAAGATATTCCATGATCTTGACGAACAGGAAGTCCATCGACCCCTTGGGCGCGTCGGGCGCGAACCGCATCAGGTCGACGGTGCCTTCCTGCTTGGTATCGGTGACGGAAAGCGTTGCGAAGGCGCAGATTTTTCTGTCCTTGCGCAGAACCGCAACCGGCTGTGCGCAGACATAATCGTCGCGGAACGCGCCGAGCGAGAAGGTTTTTTCGCGCGTGTCCTGCTCCTGAAGCCAGGCATCGGACACCACTCGAAGATCATCGATGATACCAGCCACATTGGGCTGATCGACCAACTCGAATTCCAGCCCTTCGCGCGCGCCCTTGTTGATCGCCTGGCGAAGACCGGCAAGCCGTCCGCCCTTCAGATCGAATTTCGTCAAATCGACGATCGCCAGCTCGCCGAGCTTGAATGCCCTGAGGCCGGTATCGGCGCAGTGTGAAAGAAGGCTTGGCGAAATCTGGTAAAGCACAGCCCTGCCGCCCTGCATGCGGGCCGTCTCGACAAACCGCCAGACGAGGTCGGCCACTTCTTCCTGCGGGCCGATCGGATCGAACAGCGCAATCCACGACCGCCCCTGAATGCCATACATGATGAAGGCATTGCCGCTTTCGGAGAACATCAGCCGCTTGTCACCCATGCGCACCAGATTGGCGTCTGCATTGCCCTGCGTCATGACGATCTGCACCGCGCGCTCGAAATCATCGGCGGTCGAAAGTGGCGTACGGCGCGCGGCGGGGCGAAGCAGGCTGTAGAGTGCGATCAATGCTGCGATGATCGCAAGGCCCAACACGGCACGCAGACCGCGCGGCGCTTCTTCCGAAAACTCGAACTGCCACCAGAGTTGATGGCTGTAATCCACCTCGCGATAAGCGAAAAGCAGCACGGTGACCGCCGCGACCACGACGATCAGCATCGCCGCGATCCAGCTGGGTGTGAGCACCTGTCCGAATAGCGAGGCGCGCCGCTTGAACAGTTTTGCGCTGAGGAAAAGGCCGGCCAGCAGGACCGCGAGGAAGATCGCCTCGTAAAGTGCTACCGCCCGCATGAACGCGAAAACGAGCGCCAAAGCCGTGCAGATCATGCCGATCCACCAGGCACCATCGAGGCGCTGACCGATGCCGCGGGCAGCGACGAACAGGATGAGGCCGAGGATGCTGGAGAAGAAGTGCGCGCTTTCGAACACCGGTAACGGCAGATAGTTGGCCAGGAAATCGAGATCGGAATCCGGCGTCGGCGTAACGCTGGCGAAAACCAGCATGGCGCCTGCGACCATCGCAAACGAGGCCAGAAGCGGCGGCGCGAGGCGGAATTCCAGCTTGCGCAAGGTCGAGGCGACCGGATGTTTCGCAAGTTGCCGCAACTCCACGCCGATCACCACCAGCGTGGCGATGAGCAGCGGCAGGACGTGATAGATGACGCGATAAAGAACAAGGCTGCCGAGAACCTGATCGAGGCTGACCGTATTGCCGAGCGCCGCGACGATGACCGTCTCGAACACGCCAAGCCCGGCCGGCACATGGCTGAGCACACCAAGGCCAATCGCGGTCGCATAAATGGCGACAAACGACGGCCAGCCGATCGACCCCTGAGGTAGAAGCACGTAAAGAACGGAAGCGGAAGCCGCGACATCCAGAGCGGTGACCAGAAACTGTTGCGAGGAGGTGCGCGAATCCGGCAAGCGGATGTCGAGGCTGCCGATGGACACGACGCGCCCGCCGCGGCCGAGGATTACCAGGGCGACGAGCACGAGAATGATCACGATCGAACCGCCGCGCACCCAGCCGCCGTCTATGCCAAGGGCATCGCCGATACGGGGAGCGGTCACCAGCGAAGCCAGTGCCGTCACGGCCAGCAAACCGATGCCGAAAGCCAATGTCACGAAAGCGATAACGCGACCGACATCATCGGGAGAGAGGCCAAGCCTAGTATAAGCCCGGAAACGGATCGCCCCACCGCTCAATGCACCGAAACCGGCGGTATTGCCGACCGCGTAAGCGGCGAACGCGGTGACCGCCACCGGCGCGAAGGGCAGCGGCCTGCCAATATAGGTCAACGCATTGATATCGTAGCCGATCAAAGATGCGAAGCTGAGCGCGGTGAAGAAGATTGCCAGCGCGACCGAAGTCCAGCTCGTATCGGTGAGCGCTTCGATCACATCGTCATAACTGACCTCGGTCGTCAGCTTGTAGATCGCAAATGTCGTAAACGCGAATACCGCCAGCATCGCGAGCGCGATGAAGTACGGACGGTACGCTTCGAAAAATTCTCGAAAGCGTCCGGGCTGACGGTCGGGTGTTTCCATAATGCTTGCCGTGGCTGAAGACTGCGCAACAGACTTGGTTCAGATGCGCAGCAAAAGCAACCGGATCAAGGCTATAATGTGTCTAATATGCTTAAAGCGTAGCCACGGTTTTGAGAGCGCCGTCGAGAGCTATGCCGTTCTCGTCCAACAGCGCCGCCTGCCGCAACCGCTTCATCCAGACCGCTCCGTCTTCCCGGCCGGAAAGTGAAGACAGAGCGGACATCACCCGGTCGAATTTCGAAAGCCCGCGGGCGTGGGTATCGGAATATCCCTTCACCAGACGGCGATTGTTGATCACTTCGACGGCGAGATCATAGTTGCGCGACAGGAGCGACGTTGCCGATACAAGCCAGGCTTCACGATGCTCCGCCTCTCGCAGATGGCGCAACGTTCCACGGCGCGTACGACGCAGGGCCGCGACGATGTAAAGCGAAATGAACCAGAACAGCGTGCCGGTCTGCACCCGGCGGCCCTTGTTGATGCGACGATCAAGCCAGGCGAAAAGTTTCGGGCTGTTCTCGATCCAGAGACCAAGTCCCTTCGGCAGCGTGCCGCAGACCTCTTCCATGCGCGGATGCATGTATTCGGTCATGTACAGGATTTGATCTTGCTTTACTCCGACTTCGTTGCGGACACGGTTGAAGCGCGAGCCGCGGGTTTTCAGGTCGGCAACACGAATGACATCGTCGTAAGCCATGGCGACAGCGACATATTTAGCCGACTGCACGGTGAAGGCATAGTCATGACTCTCGCCGCTATTGGTACGGTCGAGGGCATAAAGCTTGCCGACCCGATCTAGATATTCATCGGCATAAGCCGGGTCCTGAAAATCCGTAAGCTTCTTGATTCCGGCAAACAGCAGCGGCCAGGCAACTTCCGGAAATTCGGCACGCAAGCGATGCACGAGACGGTCGAGGTCCGGATGGCCCGCAGTCTCCGGCATCGCGTCGAACCGCTTCGGCGGAGATGATGCGATCTCTTCACGCGGCTTTGCCTTTGCTCGGTCATAGGCCGCGTTGAATGCCTTGAGGCTGGGCTCGACGCCCTTACCGCCGCCGCGGATCGTCGCTTCGAAGGCTTCCTTCGGGAAGGGCAACACATCGGCAGCGGCCAGCGCGCCGAACATCGAGGACGAGATGACGCTGCCGTTCTTCAGCGCCAGCGTGTCCATGTCGAAGGCGATCGTCCGCTTGGCTGCAAAATCAGTAGCGCCAACCACGACGGTCGGGTCGCCAATGCCATCGCCCGGCTTTTCCTTCTCGCCGACCGCAAACGAGCGATGCGTCGAGGCGATCAGCGTGGTTCTGTCGGGCGTGACAAGGCCGCGCAAAACGGAGCGGCCGGCTTCCATCAATTCAGCGGCCAACACGACATCCACATCGCCCGGCGTCGGCATCAGCGAAAAGATCGGCGCCACACCATCGCGGGCCGGCAGCATCTCGATATAATAGATGGTCGCACCAGTGCGCTGGGCAACGCCCGGCACGGAGGTGGATTGCGCCATCCAGCCCTGCTCCTCGGCCAGACCGACGATCCAGTCTGCCAGCACGCCGCCGCCCTGCCCGCCCATGGCCATGATGGCTAATGTGAGCGGTTTGTCGGAAGCCATCAGCGTCTTGAGGTTCACGGTCTCGTTCATCGCCTGATCCTCAATCCGCAAACACGATGCGGCCGGCCGCACGGCGGGCCTGCAGCCAGCCGATCACCTTGCTGCGCAGGTTGGACATGAACTTGTCCCAGCCCGTCGGATTGTGGATGACATCGGCGCGATAGAAGGATGGACAGAGCACCGCAGCCTCGGAAACCTCGCCGCAATTGCCGCAGCCGACGCAACTGTTGTCGATCGCTGCGACCGGATCGTCCTTCAGCGGATCGTCCGTATGCTTGACCGACAGCGACGGACAGCCGGACAGCCGGATGCAGGCGTGATCGCCGGTGCAGACATCTTCGTCCACGCCGAAACGCTCCTTCACCATCCGCTTTCCGTCCTTCACCGCCTTGGCGAATTGCGGCTTGATGCGGCGCTGCTTGTTCAGCATGCATTCGGAAGAGGCGACAATGATCTTCGGCCCCTTTTCCTTCGTCGTCAGCGCTTCCTTCAGCGTGTCGCGCATCTTCGCGACGTCATAGGTTCGATCGATCTGGCGAACCCAGGTGGCGCCAATCCCCTTCACCGCATTGACGATGGAATTGTTGGTCTTGCGATTGGGATTGATGGCCCGCGATGAAAGGATGTCCTGCCCGCCGGTCGCCGCCGAATAAAAGTTATCGACGACGAGGATGACGCCGTCCTGCTTGTTGAAGACCGCATTGCCGATAGAGGTCGCGAGACCGTTATGCCAGAAACCGCCATCGCCCATGACCGCAATCGATCGCTTGTCCGCCTCCACATTGAAGGCAGATGCCGAAGCAGGGCCAAGCCCATAACCCATCGTCGTGCCGCCGATATTGAACGGCGGCAAGATCGAGAACAGATGACAGCCGATATCCGCCGAGACGTGGTGCTCGCCAAGTTCCTTCTCGACCAGCTTCATGGCCGCGAAGATCGGCCGCTCGGGACAGCCTGTACAGAAACCGGCCGGACGCGCCGGCACGACTTCGGCCAGTGCCTTGACCTTCGGATCGTTGAGGATGGGCGTCGGGTCCGGCACCGGCGGCTGGTTGCCGAGCAACAGGCGATCATACATCTCGACGAAGGTCTTCAAGCCCTTCATCATCACAGGCGCGGTATATTCTCCGCCGAGCGGCAGGATATCCTTGCCATGCAGACGGGTCTGGATATCCCGGCGGCGCATCAACGTGTGGAGCGTCTGCTCCACATATTCCGGCGCTCCCTCCTCGACCATGATCACGGCCTTCTTGCCGAGACAGAAGTCGATCACCTCGTCGTCAATCGTTGGATAGGCTACGTTCATCACGTAGATCGGAATGGAAGAATTGCCGTAGACATCGGCCAGACCCAACTGCTGCAGACCGCGCATGACACCGTTATAGAGCCCGCCCAGCGTGATGATGCCGATCTCGCCTTCTTCAGGACCAAAGAACTCGTTGAGTTTCTTTTCCTTGATGAAGTTGACGGCGGCCGGCCAGCGGCGCTCCAGCTTGTCCTTGTCCTGCATGAAGTTCGCCGGCGGCAGAACGATGCGGTTGACGTCGCGCACCGGATTTTCCAGCGCCTGCTTCAAGGTGAAATCCGGCCGCTTGTTGTTCTTGGCAGTAAACTGGCCGTGCACATGACAGGCGCGGATACGCACTTCCAGCATGACCGGCGTGTTGGACGCCTCCGACAGCTGAAACCCGTCCTCGACCGCCTGCACCATCGACGGCAGGTTGGGACGCGGATCGAGCAGCCACATCTGCGATTTCATCGCGAATGCATGGCTGCGCTCCTGCATGATCGACGAACCTTCGCCGAAATCCTCACCAAGGATGATCAACGCACCGCCGTTGACGCCGCCGGAGGAAAGGTTGGAAAGCGCGTCCGAGGCAACGTTCGTACCCGCCGTCGATTTCCACGTCACGGCGCCGCGCACCGGATACATGACCGAGGCCGACAGCATCGCTGCCGCTGCAGCTTCAGAGGCCGAAGTCTCGAAATGAACACCGAGATCCTCCATGATGTCCTTGGCGTCGGCCAGAACGTCCATCAGGTGGGAGATCGGCGAACCCTGGTAACCGCCGACATAGGATACGCCGGATTGCAGCAGCGCCTTGGTAATCGCCAGAATGCCTTCGCCACGGAAGATTTCACCTTCCCCGAGCTTCAGATCCTCGACTTCGCGGGCAAATGACCGTTCTGCCATGACCGTTCCCCTTTGCCTTGGCGGCTTGTCGTCATAAACATTTGCAAAAGCATATTTTCGCCGTCATGCCTTTGTCAATTCACAAATGAAGTTGAAGGCTACCGCGCGAATTCTGATCGGCCACACAGAAAAATATATGCATCAGCATATTAGCGGACGCTAGCTCGATAGATTTCGAACGCAGGATCGAGCGAACACGCACAACTTTGCGTCGGTAAAATAAATGACCGAAAATCCGCTTGACGCTTTGATCGAACGCCATATAGTTTAAACTTAAAATAACGAAGAACGGAACGCTTGGAGGAATTGGATATGCGCATCGTCTGTATCGGTGGTGGTCCCGCAGGTCTCTATTTCGCGCTTCTGATGAAGAAGTTTCATCCCGAGCATTCGATCTCGGTGGTCGAGCGCAACAAGCCATACGACACGTTCGGCTGGGGCGTCGTGTTCTCCGATGCGACCATGGTCTCCATGCGCGCTTGGGATCCGGACAGCGCCGCCGAAATCGAAGACGCCTTCAATCACTGGGACGATATCGAACTGCTTTTCAAGGGCACGCGCCAGCGCACCTCCGGCCACGGCTTCGTCGGCATCGGCCGCAAGAAACTCTTGAACATCCTGCAGCGCCGTTGCGAAGCGCTCGGCGTCGAACTGGTCTTCGAAACCGATTCCGCCGGCGATACCGATTATCCCGATGCCGACCTGATCATCGCCTCCGACGGCTTCAACTCGAAGATCCGCAATCGTTATCCGGACGTTTTTCAGCCGGATCTCGTGGTTCGCCCGAACCGTTATATCTGGCTCGGCACCCACAAGCTGTTCGACGCCTTCACCTTTGATTTCCGCAAGACGGACCACGGCTGGTTCCAGGCGCACATCTACAAGTTCGACGAAAACACCTCGACCTTCATCGTCGAGACCACCGAAGAAGCCTACGAAAAGCACGGCCTCGGCCAGATGGACCAGCAGGGCTCTATCGATTTCTGCCAGGAGCTGTTCTCGGAAGTGCTGGAAGGCTCCGAGCTGATGACCAATGCGCGGCACCTGCGTGGCAGCGCTTGGCTGAACTTCAACCGCCTGATCTGCGGCAAGTGGAGCCATTTCAACGGCAATTCGCATGTCGTGCTGATGGGCGACGCCGCCCATACCGCCCATTTCGCCATCGGCTCCGGCACCAAGCTCGCGATCGATGACGCGATTGAACTGTGCAATCAGTTCAACAAGCTCGGCCATACCAGGGAAAACATCCCGGCCGTCCTCGAAACCTATGAGGAAATCCGCCGCGTCGATGTCGCCCGCATTCAGAATGCGGCCCGAAACGCCATGGAGTGGTTCGAAGTCGTCGGCCAGCGTTATGCCGATACCCTGCCGCCCGAGCAGTTCATGTATTCGATGCTGACCCGCTCGCAGCGCATCAGCCACGAGAACCTGCGTTTACGCGATCCCAAATGGCTGGAAGGTTACGAGCGCTGGTTCGCCAAGGAAAACGGCATCGAGGTCACCGGCAACGGCCGCACCCTACCGCCGATGTTCACGCCCTATTCGCTGCGCGAAACCCACCTGCCGAACCGCATCGTCATGTCGCCCATGGCCATGTATTCCGCCAAGGACGGGTTGATGGACGATTTCCATCTCGTCCATCTCGGCTCCCGCGCACTTGGCGGCGCCGGCCTGGTTTTTGCGGAAATGACCTGCGTCTCGCCGGATGCCCGCATCACCCCCGGCTGCCTCGGCCTGTGGAACGACGAGCAGGCGGCGCAGTGGAAGCGCTTCGTCAATTTCGTGCATGAGAACTCAGCTGCCAAGGCCGGCATCCAGATCGGCCATGCCGGCCGCAAGGGTTCCACCAAGGTTGCCTGGGAAGGCATCGACCAGCCGGTCGAAGAAGGCGGCTGGGACCTGATCTCGGCGTCCGCCCTGCCCTATCTCAAGCACAGCCAAGTGCCGAAGGCGATGGATCGCGCCGACATGGACCGGGTCAAGGCCGATCACGTCCGCGCCGCGAAATATGCCGCCGAAGCCGGGGCCGACTGGCTGGAACTGCACTGCGCCCACGGTTATCTGCTCTCGAGCTTCCTGTCGCCGCTGACGAACATCCGCACGGATGAATACGGCGGCAGCCACGAGAACATGGCCCGTTACCCGCTGGAGATCTTCAAGGCCGTTCGCGAAGTCTGGCCGGCAGACAAGCCGATCTCCGTGCGTCTCTCCTGCCATGACTGGTTCGAAGGCGGCAACACGCCGGAGGATGCGGCAATCTACGCCCGCATGTTCAAGGATGCCGGTGCCGACCTGATCGACTGCTCGTCCGGCCAGGTCTGGAAGGAAGAAAAGCCGGTCTATGGCCGCCTGTTTCAGACACCGTTCTCCGACAAGATCCGCAACGAGATCGGCATTCCGACGATTGCTGTCGGCGCCATTGCCGAGGCTGATCAGGCGAATTCCATCATCGCCGCCGGCCGCGCCGATCTCTGCGCCGTCGCCCGCCCGCATCTGGCCGATCCCGCCTGGGTTCTGCATGAAGCGGCAAAGATCGGTCTGACGAACATTCCCTGGCCGAAGCAGTACTATTCCGGCAAGTCGCAATACGAAACCGGCCTTGCCCGCGCCGCTGCAGCCCCGCCGGCCGTCGGCCCGACGGTGGCGGCGAAATAAGGATCGCGACATGGACACGGCTTCCGGCAAACTGGCAAACCGCCATGCCCTCGTCACCGGCGCGGGCTCTGGCATCGGCGCGGCGATCGCAACCGCTTTGGTGGAAGCAGGCGCGCGCGTAACGCTGGCCGGCCGGCGAGCCGAACCGCTGGAAGCGCTGGCTGAAAAACTCGGCAGAGATAATGTCTGCGTTGCGGACGGTTTCGACGTGACCGACGAAATCGCCATCGATAACGGTTTGAAAATGGCGCGCGCCTGCTTCGGCCCGGTCGATATCCTCGTCAACAATGCCGGTGAAGGGCCGAGCGCGCCGTTCGAGAAAACATCGCTGGAGATGTGGAACAAGGTAATGGCTGTGGACCTGACCGGCGTCTTTCTGATGACTCAAGCCGTGCTTCCCGACCTCAAGGCCTTTGGCGCCGGCGCCCGCATCATCAATATCGCCTCGACGGCGGGCCTGACGGGTTATGCCTATGTCTCGGCCTATGTTGCCGCCAAGCACGGCGTCATTGGCCTCACCCGTTCGCTGGCGCTGGAATTGGCCAAGACCGGCATCACCGTCAACGCCGTCTGCCCCGGCTTTACCGATACGCCGCTGATCGCCCGCTCGATCGAAACGATCGTCGCAAAAACTGGCCGCACGGAAGAGCAGGCGCTCAAGGAATTCACCAAGAGTAATCCGCAGGGACGGCTGGTGAAGCCGGAGGAAGTCGCGGACACCGTTCTGTGGCTGGCATCGCCCGGTGCTGCATCGATCAATGGACAGGCAATCGCAGTTGCCGGTGGGGAGGTCCTGGCGGGCTGATTGCCTGCCAAGGAAGAAGAAACGAGAGCTGGGAGATCGACATGGAACTGGAAAAGGGCATTACCGAGAACGGCAGCGGCTACAAAGGCACGACCTGGAACATCCTGGGTCAGGTCTATTTTCCAAAGGCCGTCTGCGACGACACCTTTGCCTTCGAGACCAACAGCCTGCCGGGACAGTTCGTGCCGGTGCACATCCACCCGACCCAGGACGAATACATCCTGGTCCAGGAAGGCGAACTCGATCTGAAGCTCGACGGCCAATGGGTCAAGGCGAAAGCCGGAGACCTGGTCCGCATGCCGCGCGGCATCCCGCACGGCTATTTCAATAAATCCGACAAACCGTGCCGGGCGCTCTTCTGGGTCTCGCCCGCCCGCAAGCTGCAGGCGCTTTTCGAAGAACTGCACGAAATGACCGACGTGGAGGAAATCGTAAAAGTTTCCGCCGCGCATGAGGTGGATTTCCTACCGCCCTCCGCCAACGACTGACATAGGGATAATCCTGCCGCCGAAAAGGCGACCGGTCGACGAAAGAGAGAGGAGACGAGCATGAGCGACGTCATGAAAGAGATGAAGCGGAACTTTCGCGATTACCAGCCGAAGCATTTCCTCTGGGAAGTGAGCGAAAACGGCCGTGTCGCGACGATCCGCCTCAACCGGGCGGAGCGCAAGAACCCGCTGACCTTCGAAAGCTATGCGGAACTGCGCGACCTCTTTCGCGATCTCGCCTATGCCTCCGACATCCGCTCGATCGTGCTGACCGGCGCCGGCGGCAACTTCTCCTCCGGCGGCGATGTGTTCGAAATCATCGAGCCGCTGACCCATATGGCGATGCCGGAGCTTCTGGCCTTCACTCGCATGACCGGCGATCTCGTCAAGGCGATGAAGAAATGCCCGCAGCCGATCGTCGCCGCCGTCGACGGCATCTGCGTCGGCGCCGGCGCCATCCTTGCCATGGCCTCCGATATCCGTCTCGCGACGCCGGAAGCCAAGACTGCGTTCCTTTTCACCCGCGTCGGCCTTGCCGGTGCGGACATGGGTGCCTGCGGTATTCTCCCGCGCATCATCGGCCAGGGTCGCGCTGCCGAACTTCTGTTCACCGGCCGCACCATGAACGCCCGCGAGGGTGAGGCCTGGGGGTTCTTCAACACCATCCACCCCGGCGATGTCCTGGAAGCGGAAGCCGTAAAGCTCGCCCACTCGCTGGCCGATGGCCCCTGGTTCGCCCACACGATGACCAAGACCATGCTGAACCAGGAATGGGCCATGGGCATCGAGGAAATGATCGAGTCCGAGGCACAGGCCCAGGCGATCTGCATGGCCACCCAGGACTTCCGCCGCGCCTTCGAAGCCTTCGCCGAAAAGCGCAAACCGGCCTTCGAGGGTAACTGATGGCCGCCCCGACGAACCTCAAGGGGCCGGCGCGAGATTTTCTCGATTGGCCGTTTTTCGACGAAAGCCACAAAGCCCTCGCCGAAAAATTAGATGCGTTTGCCGCCTCCGGCGCGCTCGCCCATATCGACCATTCCGACACGGACAACGCCTGCCGCGCCATCGTCAGATCACTCGGCGATGCCGGCCTGCTGGATGCCGCGACCGGTGCTGGCGGAAGCCAGCCGATCGACAGCCGCGCCGCCTGCCTGACCCGCGAGACACTTGCCTGGCATGATGGCCTCGCAGATTTCGCTTTCGCGATGCAGGGCCTCGGCACCGGCGCGATCGGCTTGTCCGGTTCGGAAGAGCTTCGTCGTATCGTGCTGCCGAAAGCCCAATCCGGCGAATGGATTTCCGCTTTCGCGCTCTCCGAAAAGGAAGCGGGATCGGATGTTGCCGCCATGGCCTGCGCCGCCCGCAAGGATGGCGACCACTATATCCTCGACGGCGAAAAGACCTGGATTTCCAACGGCGGCATTGCCGATGTCTATACGGTCTTCGTCCGCACCGGCGAAGCGCCCGGCACGCGCGGCATTTCCGCCTTCGTCGTCTTTGCCGATGATCCGGGCTTCTCGATCGCCGAGCGTATCGACGTTATTGCCCCGCATCCGCTGGCGACGATCCGGTTCGAAAACTGCCGCATTCCGGCCTCGCGTTTGCTCGGCACGCCCGGCGAGGGTTTCAAGATCGCCATGCGGACGCTGGATATTTTCCGCGCGTCCGTCGCAGCAGCGGCCCTCGGTTTCGCCAAGCGCGCGCTGGACGAAGCGGTGGCCTATGCCAAGGCGCGGCCGATGTTCGGCAACCACCTTTCCGACTTGCAGCTTACCCAGGCCGCTTTCGGCGACATGGCAGCACAGATCGATTCCGGCGCGTTGTTGACTTACCGCGCCGCCTGGCGTCGCGACGTTCAAGGCCTGCCGACCACCAAGGAAGCGGCGATGGCAAAGATGGTCGCGACGGAAAACGCGCAGCAGGTCATCGACCGCGCCGTGCAGATTTTTGGCGGCCGCGGCGTCAAAAGCGGTGAGATCACCGAAAGTCTCTATCGCGAAATCCGCGCGCTGCGCATCTATGAAGGCGCGACGGAAGTCCAGAAGCTGATCATCGCCCGCGAACTGTTGAAAGCGTGACGATGGCTTACACGACCTCCCGCCGGCTGAATTTTGGAGATTGCGATCCTTCCGGCATCGCCTATTTCCCGTCCTACCTGCACATCCTGGTCGGCGTGTACGAGGAATTTTTCGAAAAGCTCGGCTTTCCCTGGCCTGAAATGATCAACGATCGAAAGATCGGACTGCCGACGGTGACGCTGGATCTCATCTTCAAGAACCCCGGTTTCCACGGCGACCAAATGGATTTCACGGTCAAGGTTATGCGGGTCGGCAACAGCTCGGTCGATCTCGAGCATGAAATAAGCGCCGGCGAACGGCTGCTCTGGGTGGCGAAGCAAAGGCTCGTCGTCACCTCACACGAAACCCACAAGGCCCTTCCTTGGCCGGACGATATGCGCGCAGCGCTTACACAGCATTTGGAGAAACAAGATGCACACGATTCTGCAGCCTGAAGGCTGGGCAAAACCGATCGGTTACGCCAACGGCGTCGCCGCCACCGGCCGCCAGATTTTCGTGGGCGGACAAATCGGCTGGAACGGCCAGTGCCAGTTCGAAACCGATGATTTCGTCGGCCAGGTGAAGCAGACGCTTCAGAACGTCGTGGCCGTTCTGGCGGAAGCAGGCGCCAAGCCCGAACACATCACCACCATGACCTGGTATTTCACTGACAAGGCGGAATATCTCGGCAACCTGAAGGGTTTGGGACAGGCTTATCGCGAAGTGATCGGCAAGCATTTCCCGGCCATGGCCGCCATGCAGGTCGTGGCTTTGGTGGAAGACCGCGCCAAGATCGAGATCCAGGCCACCGCCGTCATTCCCGAATAAGCCGACCGGAAGATTACCATGAGCGACCTCAGCAGCTTCTCCGCCACGGTTTCCGCAACGACCCGCGACAGCGTGCTGGTCGTCACCATCGACAATGCGCCCGTTAACGCGACCTCTGTGGATGTCCGTAGCGGCCTTGAAAAGGCGCTTACCCACGCTGAAACCGCTACCGATGTGCTCGGCGTCGTCATCACCGGCGCCGGCAAGACCTTCATCGGAGGCGCCGATATCAACGAATTCGGCAAGCCGGCCATGGAGCCGACCTTGCCGGCCGTCATCGAAAAGATCGAGAACCTCTCCAAGCCTGTCGTCGCGGCACTGAATGGCGCAGCCCTCGGCGGCGGGCTGGAGGTGGCACTTGCCTGCCATCATCGCATCGCCTCCCCGTCCGCGCAGCTCGGCCTGCCGGAGGTCAAACTCGGCATCGTCCCCGGCGCCGGGGGCACGCAGCGCCTGCCGCGACTGATCGGCATCGCCGCCGCATTGGAACTCGTCACATCGGGGCGCGTGGCTAAGGCTGACGAAGCCCTTAAACTTGGCATTGTCGATGAGATCGCCAAGGACGATCTCGTCGGTGCAGCCGTATCGGCAGTGCAGAATCTCGCCGGCACACCGCTCCGTCGCACCGGCGCGTTGAGTATTGCGCCGGCAGATCCGGCTGAAATCGAAACCGCAGCAGCCAAAATCCTCGCCAAAGCGCGTGGCCAAAAGGCTCCCGCTGAAGCGGTACGGCTGGTCACCACTTCCACTCGGCCTTTTGCCGAAGGCCTTGCGGACGAACGCGCGACCTTCATCGCCCTTCGCGACAGCCGCGAGGCGGCAGCACTGCGTCATGTCTTTTTCGCCGAACGGGAATCTTCCAAGGTCGAGGGGCTGGAAGGCATCGAGGCACGCCTCGTCAGCACGATCGGTATTTGCGGCCTCGGCCTGATGGGCAGCGGCATCGCGGTTGCTGCGCTTGGTGCCGGCTATTCCGTCATCGCCCTCGACCAGACACCGGAAGCTGCCGAAAAAGGCCGTGAACGTATCATCGGTCTGCTGGAGCGCAACCTCGCCTCCGGTCGCCTCGACCAAGCTAGCTTCGACGCGCAGAAAGCCCGGCTGTCGGTCACTGCATCAGATGCCGATCTTGCGCCTTGTGATCTCGTCATCGAAGCCGTTTTCGACGATCTCGCCGTCAAGGCCGACCTTTTCCAGCGCCTAGACAAAGTCATCCGCCCGAATGCCATCTTGGCGACCAATACCAGCTACCTGAATCCGGACGAGATCGCCGCTGCGACCGCCCACCCGGAACGGGTGCTCGGCCTGCATTTCTTCTCCCCGGCCCATGTCATGCGCCTTCTCGAAGTCGTCCGCTGCGCAAAGACCGCACCGGATGTGCTGGCCACCGGGCTTGCCGTTGCCAAAAAGCTGAGAAAGCTGCCGGTGGTCACGGGCGTCACCGAGGGTTTTATCGGCAACCGCATCTTCTCCGCCTATCGCCGCGAGGCGGAATTCCTTTTGGAAGACGGTGCCCTGCCGCACGAGATCGACGCGGCCTTGGAAGACTACGGTTTTCCGATGGGCCTGTTTGCCGTCTACGACATGGCCGGCCTCGAAATCGCCTGGGCCCGCCGCAAACGGCAGGCCGCAACCCGCGATCCCGCCGCCCGTTATGTCGAGATCGCCGATACGCTTTGCGAAACCGGCCGGCTTGGCCAGAAGGCCGGCCGCGGCTGGTATTTCTATCCGGAAGGCAAGCGGACCATCGATCCGGAGGTGACCGCAATCATCGAAGCCGCCCGCGCGAAAAAGGGCATCGCCCCGCGCAGCTTCTCGAAAGACGAAATCCAGGATCGCATGCTGAAAGCGATGGCTACGGAAGGCGAGGCGTTGCTTGCCGAACACGTCGCTACGCGGCCCGGCGATATCGATCTTGTGATGATCAATGGCTATGGTTTTCCGGCCCACAAAGGCGGACCGATGTTCGCACGCGACTGACGAACATCAGTCCACATTTGAGATAACATATTGGAAAATATCGTGTTACCCTACCGGCCAGCGTCGGCGGGTTGACTGTCGTTTCCAGCGTTTTTGCCCGTCGAAAAGAGTTTCGCTCATTTGATCAAACATGCTTGCATGTTTTATGAAAACGCATATTCTTTCCTCAAGCCTCGATAGTAGGCACGTTTTACAACGATGGGAACGCTGCAATGTCTTCACTCCGTGAGCATTCTCCAGATAGATATTTTAAATTTAAAATATCTATCCTTCCGTTGTCCGCATTCTCTTTTCCCTGTGGCACGCTTAGGAGATCATGATGTCTATTTCATTTTCCGCATTCAAACGCAGGCTGTTGCTGGGCACTATGGCCGTGGCACTTGCAGTTCCCCTCTCTGCGCCGCTGGCCACCACCGTGCGGGCCGCGGACTTCAAGTTCGCCGGCCCGCTCGACGCTTACACGCTCGATCCACACGCGGTTTCCAACACGCTGATCTTCGCGGTTCTGGCCAACGTCTACGAGCCGCTGGTTCGTCGTAACGCCGAACAGAAAATCGAGGCGGCACTTGCCACCGAATGGAAACAGGTGGACGGCACGACCTGGGAATTCACCCTGCGTCAGGGCGTGAAATTCTCGAACGGCAATCTGTTCAATGCCGACGACGTGATCTTCTCGCTGACCCGCGGCCAGGCCGGCGGCATCAAGGCAAACCTCAATTCGATCTCCTCCGTCGAAAAAGTCGATGATTACAAGGTCCGCTTCAAGACCCGCGCCGTCAACCCGATCCTGCCGAACCAGCTGACCAACTGGCTGATCATGGACAAGGAATGGGCCGAGGCGAACAATGCCACGGCGCCGGGCGCCGCCAACAACGCCACCGAAACTTTTGCCAATCGCAACGCCATGGGCACCGGCCCCTACGTCATCAAGGAACGCGATCCGGGCGTGAAGACGGTTTTCGCGACCAATCCGGGCTGGTGGGACAAGAAGACCGGCAATGTCGACAACGCCACGTTCTTCGTGATCGCCAACCCCTCGACCCGCGTTTCGGCGCTGATCTCCGGCGAAGTCGACATGATCGACGGCGTGCCGCCGCAGGATGCGGAACGCATCGAAGCCGATCCGAAGCTGCACATGCAGGCCGGTCCCGACCTGCGCACCATCTATCTGCAACCGGACCTCGCACGCGACAACCTGATCTTCGGCAGCGAAAAGACCAAGAACCCTTTCAGGGAATTGAAGGTCCGCCAGGCGATGGAACTGGCAATCGATACGGGCGCGATCCAGAAGCGCGTCATGCGCAACTTCTCGGTTCCGGTCGGCCTGCCGATCGGCAAGGAGGTCAACGGTTTCGATGCGGCCCTCGGCGCGCCGGTGAAGCCGGATGTCGACAAGGCCAAGGCGCTGATGAAGGAAGCCGGCTACGAAAACGGCTTCTCGGTGACGCTGGACTGCACCAACGACCGTTTCATGAACGATGAGGCGACCTGCCTGGCCGTTGCCGCCTCACTTGCCCGCATCAACGTCAAGGTCGAGCCGCGCGCCCAACCGACCGCCAAGTGGGCGACTCAGGTCAATCCGCCGGAATACAATACCAGCTTCTCCATGCTGGGTTATTCTCCGAACACCTATGATGCGCACATCTTCCTGACCTCGATCGCCGCCACCCGTGACCCGAAAACCGGCCTCGGCGCCTTCAATATCGGCGGTTATTCCAACCCGGAGGTCGACAAGCTGATCGACGCCATTGGCAAGGAAACCGACCAGGCTAAGCGCACCGGCATGATCACCGACGCGTTCAAGCTGATCAAGGCGGATGTCGGCTTCATCCCGCTTCACCAGCTCAACATTCTCTGGGGCGTGAAGGACAACGTCACGGTCGTGCAGCCCGCCGACCTCGCCTACCCGCTCCGCTATTTCACGGTGAAGTAATGACGATCCGGGCAGACATCACGAAACAGCTCGCCGGCCTGGTTTCCTTTCCGACGGTGAGTGCCGTTTCGAACCTCGACCTGATCAAGTATGTCGAAGAGCAGGCCGCCCCCTATGGGGGGCGTGTACGCCACTTCCACAATCCGGAAGGCGACAAGGCCAATATCCTCGTCACCAT
This sequence comes from Neorhizobium populisoli, assembly GCF_019430945.1. GTDB lineage: Bacteria > Pseudomonadota > Alphaproteobacteria > Rhizobiales > Rhizobiaceae > Neorhizobium > Neorhizobium populisoli. The sequence continues at coordinate 419,227 of NZ_JAHYCB010000007.1, forward strand.
CGGCCCGGAAACCGCCGGTGGCATCATCTTCAGCGGCCACACGGATGTGGTGCCGACAGAAGGCCAGGCCTGGACGGGCGATCCGTGGACGCTGCGCGAGGCAAACGGCAGGTTGATCGGCCGCGGCGCGACCGACATGAAGGGCTTCCTCGCCTGCTGTCTCGCGGCCGCACCCGGCATCGCGAAGAAAAATCTCAAGAAGCCGATCCATCTCGCCTTTTCCTATGACGAGGAAGTCGGCTGTACCGGCGTCGGCTCAATGGCCGAATGGGTCGGCAAGAGTGATCTGAAGCCACGCCTCGCCGTCATCGGCGAAGCAACCAGCATGGATATGATCGCGGCCCATAAGGGCGGCCTGATCGGTTGGTGCCGCATCAAAGGCAAGCCGGGGCATTCGTCCCAGCCGGACCGTTATGTCAACGCAGTCATGGTGGCCGGCGATATGATCGCCGAGATCAACCGCATCCGCGAAGACATGCGCAACGGCCCGCAATTCGAAGGCCTCGATCCACCATATTCGACAACCCAGGTCACGGTCATCAAGGGCGGCCTGCACGGCAACATCGTCGCGGAAAGCTGCGAATTTTTCTGGGAAATGCGCCTCATTCCCGGCCAGGACACGTCCGTGGTCTTGGAGCGCATGAAGCGTTTTGCCGCCGAGAAGCTTGAGCCGGCCATGAAGGCGATCGATCCATCCTGCGGCATCGTGTTCGATGTGCTGGCCGGCATTCCGGGCCTGAAGCCCAATAACGATCCGGCACTCGACGCGGAACTGCTTGGTCTTCTCGGCCGCTCCGAGCCGCGCTATGTTTCCTACGGCACGGAAGCGGGCATCTTCCAGATCGCCGGCGTTCCCTCGGTCGTCATCGGCCCGGGCGATATCGCCGACGCGCACCAGCCGGACGAATCGGTGGCGATTTCCGAACTGGAGAAATGCACTGCCTTCCTTGACCAGCTCGGTGACACCTGTTGCTGAGGATTGGGCCGCTGACATTTTGGCTGCTGAGGATCTGAAGTGCTGAATTATGCCGCATCCCGGATCGTGCAGACGGTCATCGTCCTGCTCGTGATCAGCTTCATCGCCTTCCTGCTTGTCGCCAATATCGGCGACCCGCTGGCGGCTCTCCTATCGGCCGACGCGACCGTCAACGAACGCATGGAACTGGTCGCGCGGCTCGGCCTCGACCAGCCGATCGGCACGCGCTTCCTGCATTTCCTTACAAACCTGCTGCAAGGCGATTTCGGTCTCTCCTACCGCACGCAGGATCCGGTGGCGAAACTCATCATCGAGCGCATGCCGGCAACAGTCGAACTGGCCTTCGTCAGCCTGCTGATCACCATTGCGATCGGCGTTCCGGCTGGCATCTATTGCGGCGTCAACCCGAACTCGCTGTTCGGCCGGTTCATCATGCTGATCTCGACGGCCGGCATTACGCTGCCGAACTTCGTTGTCGGCCTGCTGCTGATCGCTGTCTTTTCCGTGCAGTTGGGCTTGTTACCGTCCTTCGGCCGCGGCGATGTGGTCAAGCTCGGCTTCTGGAGCACCGGTCTTCTGTCCGTTTCCGGTTGGCGGGCAATCATCCTGCCGGCGGCGACGCTCTCAACCTTCCAGGTCGCCTTCATCATCCGCATGCTGCGAACCCAGCTGATGGAAGTCGGTATGAGTGAGCATATCCGCTTCGCCCGCGCCCGCGGCCTGTCGGAAGCCCGCATCTGGTATGTTTATGCGATCAAGAACACGCTTCTGCCGGTCATCACCATGCTCGGCCTTCAGCTCGGCAATATCATCGCCTTCTCGGTGGTGACGGAAAACGTCTTTGCCTGGCCGGGCCTCGGCTCGCTTTTCCTGCAATCGATCCAGGCGGCCGATATCCCGGTCATCGCCATCTACCTGATCTTCGTCGGACTGGTTTTCATGGTCATCAATCTCGTCGTCGAGCTGCTTTATCCGCTGATCGACGCCCGCGTGTTGAGGAGGCAATCATGACGCCCCTCGTGAGCACTCCTGCCGCCCGCCGAAGCCGCTTTTCCAACCTGCGGCGCGCCATGCTGAAGGCACCCGGCGCCACGCTTTGCGCCTTGACCATCTTCGCGATGTTCGTCTACGCCTTCGTGGTGCCGCTGTTTTCGCAGAACCCGTTCGAGTTTGCCGGCATGTCGGTTCTGGACTCGTTCATTCCACCCATGTGGATGACCGACGGTGTTCCGGACTTCCCCCTCGGAACCGACGACCAGGGCCGCAACTTGTTCACCGCCATGGCCTATGGCATGCGCACGTCGATCATCGTCGGCTTCCTGTCGGTCATGATCGGTCTGGTGCTTGGCGGCAGCCTCGGCCTGATCGCCGGCTTCGTCGGCGGCAAGGTGGATGCCTTCATCATGCGGCTTGCCGACGTGCAGCTTGCTTATCCGGCTCTGCTGCTCGCGATGATCATCGACGGCGCGGCCCGCGCCGCCCTCGGCGCCGAGCGCAGCGTCACCACCGCCATCACCATCGTAGTCCTGTCGATCGGTATCGCCTTCTGGGTCCAATATGCCCGCACGATCCGCTCGTCGGTAATGATCGAGCGCGATCAGGACTATGTCTCGGCCGCCCGCATCACCGGCCGCAGCAATCTGTCGATCATCGTCCTGCATATCCTGCCGAACGTCATGGCGCCGGTTCTGGTCATCGCCACGATCAATCTCGGCATCGCCATCATCACCGAAGCAACGCTTTCCTTCCTCGGCATCGGCATTCCGGTCACCTCGCCGTCGCTCGGCACGCTGATCCGCAACGGCAACAACTTCCTGCAGTCCGGCGAATGGTGGATTTCCGTCTGGCCCTGCCTCGTGCTCGTCCTCTTCGTCGTCTCGGTCAACATCCTTGGCGACCACTTGCGTGACGTCTACAATCCGAGACTGAAGGGCCGCTCATGACCTCTCCGCTTCTCGACGTCCGCGATCTCACCGTCACCATCAACCGCGATGCCGGCATGGTCACCGCACTCGACAAGGTCTCCTTCCACGTCAATCCCGGCGAAGTGCTCGGCATCGTCGGCGAATCCGGCGCCGGCAAATCCATCACCGGTGCGGCGATCATCGACCTCCTCGTACCGCCCCTCAAGCGCACCGGCGGCACGATCACGCTTGCGGGCGAACGGCTCGACACTCTTTCGCCGAAGGCGATGCGTGCGGTGCGCGGCGGCAAGATCGGCTTCATCTTCCAGGACCCGATGACCAGCCTCAATCCGGTCATCACCATCGGCCGGCAGCTTTGCGACACGATCGAGGCACATCTGAAGATCGGCGGCGACAGAGCAAAGAAAAAGGCGCTGGAATGGATCGAAAGGGTCGGCCTGCCGAACCCGGACGTGCAGTTCAAGCGTTATCCGCACCAGCTTTCCGGCGGCATGCGCCAACGCATTGTCATCGCTCTCGCCCTCTGCGCCAATCCGGCGCTGGTTATTGCCGACGAACCGACCACCGCTCTCGACGTTTCGGTCCAAGCACATATTCTGCAACTGATGCGCGACCTGCATCGCGAGAGCAGGACGAGCATGATGCTGATCACCCACGATCTCGGCGTCATCGCCAAGATGGCGGATCGCGTCGCGGTGCTCTATGCCGGCCGCGTCGCGGAAATCAGCCTCGTCGGCGAACTCTTCAACGCGCCGAAGCATCCCTATACCCGCGGCCTGATCCGCGCGACGCCGATGCCCTCGCCTGATGGCAATGTCCGCCTCGACCAGATTCCCGGCGCCATGCCGGGCCTTGGCAAGACACCGCCCGGCTGCGCCTTCAATCCCCGCTGCTTCAAAGCCGAGGGCGACTGTTGCGTGACCATTCCGCCTCTGACCGCCCGGGAAAGCGCCGCGTTTTCCTGTTTCCACCCGCTGGAAAAGGAGGTCGCATGAGCGCCCAGGATTTCCTCACCCTCACCGGTGTCAGCAAGGTCTATCGTCGCGGCCAAAGCCTTCTGGAGCGATTGAAGAAGACCGATGCGGGCGGCACCAAGGCCGTCAGCGACGTCAGCCTGATGATCCGCCATGGCGAAACGGTCGGCCTCGTCGGTGAAAGCGGTTGTGGCAAGTCCACGCTTGCCCGCCTTGTTTCCGGCCTGATGGCACCGACCTCCGGCGAGATCGTCTTCCGCAAGGACAAGACCGGCAGGACGCCGCGCCTGCAGATGATCTTTCAGGACCCGTATTCGTCGCTCAATGGTCGCTGGACGATCGAGGACATCATCGCCGAGCCGATCAAGGTGCACAAACTGCGCAAAGGTCGCGCCGCGATCCGCGCCCGCGTCGATGAATTGCTGGTCCAGGTCGGCCTATCGCCCGCCGATGCGGAAAAATATCCGCAGGAATTTTCCGGCGGCCAGCGTCAGCGTATCTGTATCGCCCGGGCTCTCGCCGGCGAACCGGAATTTCTGATCCTCGACGAGCCGACCTCGGCGCTCGATGTTTCGGTCCAGGCGCAGATCCTCAATCTCCTGCGCGATCTTCAGAAAAACCTGCATCTCACCAGCCTGTTCATCACCCACAATCTCTCGGTCGTGCGGATCATGGCGGACCGGATCGGCGTCATGTATCTCGGCGAACTGGTCGAGGAAGCGCCTTCCGAAGAGTTGTTCCGCCGCCCGCGCCACCCCTATACGCGCCTGCTGATCGATGCGGCACCGGACATGGATACCGACGACCGCTCGTTGCACCCGATCGCCGGCGAACTGCCCAACCCGGCTTTTCCACCTTCCGGCTGTCGTTTCCACACCCGCTGTCCTTTCGCCAAGGACGTCTGCCGCAGCACGGCACCGCCACAGAAGATGACGGATGCCGGCGGCCTGTACCGCTGCCATTTCGATCTTGACCTTTCGAATACTTCGACCGTCCCGGCGCTTGCCAAAATGAAGACCGCCTGAAATCTGAAGGATGCCCCGATGACCACCGCCCCCTCCCGCCAGGCGACGATCGACAAGGCCGTGGGTTATCTGGATGACGGCTCCTTCGAAGCGACGCTACGTAAACGCGTCGCCATACCTTCCGCCAGCCGCATCGAGGCCAACAAGGCGGACCTCTGGCGTTATGTCACCGACGACATGCGGCCGTTTTTCGAGCGACTGGGCTTCGCCATCAAGATTTACGAAAATGAACTCGCCCCCGGTCCCTTCCTGATCGCCGAGCGCATCGAGGACCCGAGCTACACGACCGTCCTGCAATATGGTCATGGCGACGTTGTCGCCGGTCTCGACGGCCAGTGGGACGAGGGTCTGTCTCCCTTCGAGATGACCGAAAGGAGCGGCGCCTGGTATGGTCGCGGCACTGCTGACAACAAGGGCCAGCATGCGGTCAACCTTGCGGCAATCGAAGCTCTGATGGCCGTCAAAGGCTCGCTCGGCTTTAATCTCAAATACCTGATAGAGATGGGCGAAGAGTCCGGTTCGCTCGGTCTCGAGGAAATGTGCGCCGCCCATCGGGACGAGCTGAAGGCTGACGTCTTCATCGCTTCAGACGGCCCGCGACTTGCATTGGACCGGCCGACCATCTTTCTCGGCGCTCGCGGCGGCATGTCTTTCTACCTGGAGATCAACGCCCGCGAAAGTTTTCAGCATTCGGGCAACTGGGGCGGCCTTCTCTCCAATCCCGGCATCGAACTCTGCCACGCCATCACTGCGCTTGTAAGCCGCACAGGCCAGATCAAGGTGCCGGAAATGACGCCGGGGTCCATCCCGCAAAACGTCCGCATGGCGCTACAGGACTGCAAGATTACCCCGACTGCCGATGATCCGCCGATCGAACCCTGGTGGGGCGAGCCGGGCCTTTCGGCGGAGGAAAAGGTCTTCGCCTGGAGTTCTTTCGAGGTGATGGAGATGGAATGCGGCAACCTTGCCCAGCCGCTCTACGCAATCCCGCCCAAGGCCCGAGCCCGCGTTCAGCTACGTTTCCCGGTCGGCGTCGATCCGAAGGCCGTTGTGCCAGCGGTTCGCAAAGCGTTGAAAGACGCCGGTTACGACCGGGTCGAGGTAAAAGACCCGGCCGACGCGATTTTCCTGGCGAGCCGTCTCGACCCGGATCATCCCTGGGTCAGGCGCGTCACCGCTTCCATTGAAAAGACGCTTGGCAAGCCACCGGCAATCCTGCCCAATCTCGGCGGTTCGTTGCCGAACAATATCTTTTCCGATCTGCTCGGCTTGCCGACCATCTGGATCCCGCATTCCTATCCCGGCTGCCTGCAGCACGCAGCCAACGAACACCTGCCGATCGCGATCGCCCGCGAGGGTCTGGCGATGATGGCCGGGCTTTATTGGGATATTGGCGAAGCCGGCTAATTGATCCGCGTCCAGTCGACGCCTTTGCAGATGATGCCGGCCAGCACACAGCCCCGGGTCGTCATCTTGTCGCCGCTGATCGTCACCGTCATCTTGTAGGTGAGATCCCGTTGCGGATCGAAGGCCGTGCCGGAATATCCGTCATTAGAGGTGGGCTTGATCGTCATCACCAGCTTGTCGCCGACTTTTTCCTTCGGCGTACCCGGTTTGATCCAGGTGTTGGTGGCACAGACATCCGATCCGCAGGGCGCGACCCGCACCTTGGCGTTGCCGTCGCCGCGCGCCCATTCGCCATTCATGTCGCCGGCCGTAGCCGAAGTCGCGAGACAGAAGGCAAATGTCACCGCTGCTGCTGAAATCCATTTCATCGGCATGTCCTCCAGATAAGGCCGCCACCGCCAGCAGTCCCATGAAGAACTACGCGAGCATCCTCACTTCGGTTCACTGACGAAAATCTTTGAGCACCAGCAAACCGGTTCGCACTGTCTTCCGTAATGCAGGATCAGGAGCGTAATGATGCGCGCCGGATCGTGAGCGGATGCATGGACTTGGCTCTTCTGATCATCATCGCAATCTGGCTGTCGCTGGCCATGGCCGGCGCCTGGGTGATCCAGCGCTCCACGGGTCTCAGCGGCTGGATCGACACGATCTGGTCCGGCGCGGTCGGCATCGGCGGCGTTATGGCGGCGCTGTTTGCACACGGCGATTTCGACCGGCGCATCACCATCCTGATCATCATCGCCGCCTGGGCGCTCCGGCTTGGAAGCCATATCGGTTCACGCACCAGAGGCAGCGGCGAAGATCCGCGATATGCGAAATTCATCGAGGAATGGGGGGAAAGCGCTGCATGGCGGCTGTTCCTCTTCCTGCAGATCCAGGCTTTCGCAGCGTTCATTCTGGTCTTGGCTGTCTATCTCGCGGCGACCAATGACAATCCCTTCCCCAGCGTTATCGATCTTGTCGCCATGCTCGTCGCCATCATCGCGCTCGGCGGGGAAGCGATATCCGATCTCCAGCTTGCCCGTTTCCGCAAGACGCCGCAGGCCAAAACAGAAGTCTGCGAAACCGGCCTCTGGCGCTATTCCCGCCACCCAAATTATTTCTTCGAATGGCTCTTCTGGTGCAGCTGGCCGCTTTTTGCGCTTGCGACACCGATCTGGAGTTGGCTGTCGCTGTTGGCGCCGCTGCTGATGTACTGGCTGCTGGTGCATGTCTCCGGCATTCCGCCGCTCGAAGAGCACATGCTGCGCTCGCGCGGCGAAAAGTTCCGCGCCCTTCAGCGCCGCGTCAACGCCTTTTTTCCCGGTCCTCGCAAACTCCACACTCAAGGAGATAAGCAATGAACATGCTGGCCTTCGCCATCAACACTGCCGAGCGCGCACCGCTCACCGACGGCATGACGCTCGCCGGCATCGACTTCCTTTGTGCCCGCACCAAGCGGAAACTTGCGACGACGACGGTCGATGCGGAACGCCTCTTCGTCGAAACTATGGGCCACTTCCCCGTCGCTACCCACACGGACGAGGCCAACCGCCAGCACTACGAGGTTCCCGCCGAGTTTTTCGCACTCGCGCTCGGCCCGCAGAGAAAATACTCCTGCTGTCTCTATCCAACCGGCGACACAACACTCGAACAGGCGGAAACCTACGCGCTGGCCGAGACGGTGAAAAACGCGGCGATCATCGACGGCATGAGCATTCTTGAACTCGGCTGCGGTTGGGGCTCGCTCTCGCTGTATCTCGCACAGCAGTTCCCGAATTCGAGCATCACATCCGTCTCCAACTCTGCGTCTCAGCGCGCCTACATTCTCAATCGCGCTAAGCGGCTTGGGCTGCACAATCTCAGCGTCATCACCGCCGACATGAACGATTTCTCCACCGACCAGCAACACGACCGCGTCGTCTCAGTGGAAATGTTCGAACACATGTCGAACTGGCGGACGCTTCTGGAGCGCGTTCGAGGTTGGGTGAAACCCGATGGAAAACTGTTCCTGCATGTTTTCACCCACAAGGATCGGTCCTACCGCTTCGACCACGACGATCCGTCGGACTGGATCGCCCACCACTTCTTCACCGGCGGTATCATGCCCGCGCACGATCTGCCGCATCGTTTCGGCGATCTGTTCAAGGTTCAGCAGGAATGGCGCTGGTCCGGTACGCACTACCGCCGCACCGCGCTGGATTGGCTCGCCAATTTCGACCGCGAGATTGGCCATATCCAGCCGATCCTTGCCGAAGTCTACGGCAAGGACGCGGCACTCTGGCAGCGCCGCTGGCGGTTGTTTTTTCTAGCCACCGCGGGCCTGTTCGGCCACGACAATGGCGAAGTCTGGGGTGTCGGCCACTATCTACTGGCACCAACGGCGTGATGGCCGAACCGAGACCGATACCTGATCCCCTTACCCAGGCGACTGTCACGGTCGCCTGGGTCATCGTCCTGAACAAGCCGTTCTACCCGTTGTACGTCTGGTATCTGGTCGGCAATGGCGTAACGGCATCGCTTAGCACGCTGGTATCCGCGCCTTTTTTCCTGGCGATTCCGTTTCTGGCTGGGCGGTCGCCACTCATGGCGCGCATAGCACTGCCGCTTGTCGGCACGTTGGACACGCTGTTCGAAACGAAACTCTTCGGTCAGGCGTCAGGCACCGAACTGTTTTTCGCCGCCTGCATCATGCTTGCAGCCTTGTCCTTCACGCCGGAAGAGAAATGGTGGCAACGCGGCATGGCTGCTCTGGTATTCGCCGTATTCGCGTTTTCACGCAGTTATCTGGGTGCGCCGCTTCACAATTGGAGCGATGCCGATCTCACGATCCTTTTCAACCTGAACGCTTTTGCCGTCGCTAGCCTCATGGCGTTCATCGCGCTACGATACGCGGGAATCTCTCGCAACCGATAGATTTACTTTCGCTGGTCGCGAAATTCAGAGAATAAATTATTCCAATCTTCACACGAAATACGCCTTCCAGCACGGCCGGTTTTACACTTGGCTTGAATCTCTGGGCATGAAAATCATCACCTTAGCAGCTTTGCCTGAAAGACAATGCTGGAAGAAACGAGGCTGATCCGCCAGCTTTGCTTTTTAGTCTGCGCTAGGCTCGTCCTCATCCGAGGCAAAGGCAATCCTTTAGTCCTCTGAAGCGGCTGAAACCCTTGAAATAAGTAGGCGTATAGCGCCCATCAGCAGGCGGAGCATAAACGAAAAGGGCGTTGAGTTCTCCGGCGTTGCGATCATCCGTCTCATCTATAAATTTCTGGTAATTGAAACCGCGTAAGCCGACTCCTCTCTCCCGGAAAAGGCAAGAATAAAAAATTCCAATCTTCATTGACACAACGGAATTATCCAATAGGGTGCGCTTAAGAACAGGGAGCGAATGGCCGGCCAGCCATGACGAAACGGGAAAAACTCTTCGTCTTTGATATCGGCAATGTTTTCGTGAAACTCGACCCGGTTTCGCGCGATCGCGCCGTTGCGCGCTCTGACGATCCCTCGTCCTCAAAGCGCTATAGGGACGTGCCAAGGGCGGTCTTCCGCGATTTCTGCCGCGGCCATATGGCAGAAGCCGACTACGTGCAGGCACTCACGGAAATCTTCGGCGTGGGCTCTGACGCTGTTTATGCAGCCGAGCATGCCTATGTCGCAGAAAGCTTTGCCGGCTTCATCGATGTAGTTCGCGCCCTGAAGGAGCGTCACCGAGTGGTCTGTCTCAGCAACAACCAGACAATCCACTGGCGCTATATCAACGACAATATTCTCAAGCCCGGGTATTTCGACCGGGAATATCTTTCGCAAAATATGGGCCTCGAAAAACCCGATCCGGAGATTTTTCGAGCACTGACCGAAGCGGAAGATTGTGCCGGCAAGGACGTCGTCTTCGTCGACGATATCGAAGAAAATATCCTGGCGGCACGAGCGGCCGGATGGCAGCATTGCATCCACCATGTCGACCCGAATGAGACGGCGCGGATGCTTGAGGCAATCGCTTCCGACCACACCACGAATTGACGAGGACGGACCCTGCATGGCTCGAATGACGCTGAGCGGCATCAAGAAAAGCTTCAACACGACCGACGTGCTGCACGGCATCGACCTCGAGATCGCCGACAAGGAATTCATCGTCTTCGTCGGGCCGTCCGGCTGCGGCAAGTCCACCTTGCTGCGCCTGATTGCCGGCCTCGACAATATCAGCGCCGGCGAATTCCGCATTGACGACCATCGCATGAACGAGGTTGCCCCGTCACGCCGTGGCATTGCCATGGTTTTCCAGTCCTACGCGCTTTATCCGCATATGGATGTCTACGAAAACATGGCCTTCGGCGTACGCCTGATGGGTCTGGAAAAGGCCGAGATCGAACAGCGTATCGACGAGGCTTCGAAGATGCTGCGCCTCGATCCGCTTTTGAAGCGAAAACCGCGTGAACTCTCCGGTGGTCAGCGGCAGCGTGTCGCGATCGGTCGTGCGCTCGTGCGCAAGCCGAAAGTCCTCCTGCTCGACGAACCGCTGTCGAACCTCGATGCAGCGCTGCGCTCGGACGTGCGCCTCGAAATCGCCCGCCTGCATCGCGAGATCGGCGGCACGACGATCTATGTCACCCACGACCAGGTCGAGGCGATGACATTGGCCGACCGGATCGTGGTGATGAATAACGGCAAGGTGGAACAGTTCGGCAGTCCGCGCGAGCTCTATGAGCGGCCCGCCAACACCTTCGTCGCTACCTTTATCGGCTCGCCGCGCATGGCGCTTCTCGATGTCGAGCGCAGCGGCAACAATCTCGCACTTGCCGGTTCCGGCTCGTTGACCCTGGGAAAGTTGCCAGCTGGCGGCGAACGCGAACTGGTGATCGGCGTCCGTCCGGACGCGTTGACAATCAAGACCGACGCTTCTGCGGAAGGCTTCAAGGGAAGCGTGATCTATACCGAATATCTGGGCGACAATACCTTTGTTTACGTCCGGCTCGGTGATGGCACGCTGGTCAGCGTCCGCGCCGACGATGCGATCGATCTGAAGCCGGATGCGCCGGTCACCATCCAGGTCGCGCCGGATGCCATTCACTATTTCAGCCGCTCGACACGGGAGAGGCTGGCGGCCTGATCCGAGAATTCGTCTCCAACAAGATTAAAAGCAGAGAGGAAGGAACAACGATGAAAAAGCTGATCATGAGCACGATCGTCGCCCTGGGAGCTGTGGCAACCGCATTGCCGGCCTGGGCGGAAGAACTGAGCTTCTGGAGCTGGCGCCAGGAGGACAAGGCGCAGTACGAGAAGTTCATCAAGGCGTTCGAAGCCAAAAACCCGGGCATTACCGTCAAGTTCGAGACCTTCGAAGCCACCAATTACAACACGATCCTGTCGACGGCTCTGGCTGGCGGCTCCGGTCCGGACCTGATGTTCGCCCGCGCCTATGGCGGCCTGGAAAACGTCGCGAATGCCGGCTATCTGCTGCCGCTCGACAAGACCAATGTTCCGGCGCTCGAGAAATTCGCGCCAGCCGCGGTTGCCGCCGAAACCGTGCGTTCCAGCAAGATCACCTATGCGGTGCCTTTCGCCAGCCAGACGATGCTGGTCATCTACAACAAGGACCTGTTCGATAAGAACGGCCTGAAGGAGCCGGAAACCTACGACGATCTCGTCAAGGCATCCGAAAAACTGAAGGCTGCGGGCGTCATGCCGTTCGGCAATGGCACCGCAACGGCTTGGCAGAACGAAGTCATGGTCGGCGGCATCGCGTCTTCCCTGATGGGCAAGGGTTTTTACGACGACCTGATGGCCGGCAAGGCCGACTTCACCGACAAGCGTTATGTCGAAGCGCTGACCAAGCTCAAGGACATCACCAAATATTTCCCGGACGGCTTTATCGGTCTCGATTATGCCTCCTCGCAGCAGCTCTTCGCATCCGGCATGGCCGGCATGTTCGTCGGCGGCTCATATGAGATCGCCAACTTTAAGAAGCAGAACCCGAAGATGAACATGGGCATCTTCGCGATGCCGGGCATGAAGGCCGGCGACCAGAAACTGGTCGCCCAGTATTTCGACGGCGGTTATGCGGTCAACGCCAAGACCACAAAGAAAGACGCGGCGCTGAAGTTCGTCAACTTCCTCGCCAGCCAGGAATTCGGCCAGATGTTCGCCGATGATCTGAACAACATCTCGGCGGTGCCGGGCGTTGCCTTCAAGGACGCACTGCTGGGTGAGGTCGCCGAGCTCAACAAGAACTCGATCCCCTACATCATGCTGGTGCATTTCCGTTACGGCGAACCGTCCGGTTCCGTCCTGCTGCAGGGCGAAATCCAGAAGCTGTTCGGCGGCAAGGCGACCCCAGAAGAGGTGGGCAAGAACCTGACGACGGGTCTCGCCGCCTGGTACGCGCCGTTTAAGAAGTAACCGAAACGAGGAGCGGCCTTGCGGCCACTCTTTTGCCCCTCACCCTAACCCTCTCCCCGCACGCGGGGAGAGGGGACGTGCCCCGCCCAAAGTCGAGATTGGCCCAGACGGTGCGTCTCGCTTCCTTCTCCCCGTCAGAACGGGGAGAAGGTGCCGGCAGGCGGATGAGGGGCAAAGCCGCATGCGTGAATGCCCGATATCAAACCAAAGAGACCAATGATGCCCGGATCGCCCCTCATGGCGCGACGTTTGTGGATCACGGCGCTGATCGTGCCGCCGCTCGCCTTCGTCGCCCTGTTCGTCGTCTATCCCATCATCTCCGCCTTCGCCTATGCCTTTTTCCAGTGGCACGGGCTGGCGCGGGGCGAATTCGTCGGTTTCGCGAATTTCTACAAGGTCCTGTTCACCCAGCCTTATGCGGACTGGACGGTGAACGCATTCACCCACAACGTGCTGGTCTTCTTCGCGCTGATGGTGCTGCAGAACGGCATCGGCTTCCTGCTCGCCTATTGCGTCTGGCGCGAACTGCCGGGCGCAGCCTTCCACCGCATCGCGGTCTTCCTGCCGGTCGTGCTGTCGACCATCATCGTCGGTTTTCTCTTCAAGCTTTTCCTGCATCCGTTGTTCGGCGTGGTGAACATCTCGCTGCGCGGCACCGGCCTTGGCTGGCTGGCGCAACCCTGGCTCGGACAGGGTTCGACGGCCCTCTGGTCGCTGATTATCGCCAATGCCTGGCACATGGTCGGTTTCCCGACCCTCGTTTTCCTCGCGGGCATGCAGCGCATCCCGGGTGAAATCCTCGATGCTGTGCGTATGGAAACCGAAAGCGAATGGGTGAAGATCAGCAAGGTCGTCTGGCCGCTGGTGGCGCCGAGCGCGACCGTCGTCTTCACCCTGCTCTTCGTCGGTTCGTTCAACTGGTTCGAATTGCCCTATATCATGGCCGGCGTCGACGGCTCGCCGCACAAGTCGACCGACGTTCTCGGCCTCTATTTTTACCGCACCGCCTTCGGTGACCAGTCCGGCTCCGGCCAGGATTTCGGCGCAGGCAGCGCGCTCGCCGTGCTGATCTTCGTGTTTATCGCCGTTTTTGCCGGCTTCATCACCTTCCGGCTGAGGAAGCGGGAGATCCAGATATGAGCGCAGCAACCGAAACCTATTACGACCGCCGCGGCATCCTGCAGATGCTCGGCCGCGACGGGCTGATCCAGGTCATCCTGATCCTCAACACGATCGTGATGCTCGGGCCGCTGGTCATCATGTTCTTCGCGGCGTTCAAGACCAACGCGGAAATCTTCCAGTCACCGTTCTCGGTGCCGGATTTCACGAATTTCGCCAATATCGCGAAGATCTGGACCGAGACGAATTTCCTGCGTTACCTGATCAATTCGGTCATCGTCACCGGTTCGTCGATCGTCCTGATCCTGACGCTCGGTACGATGGCGGCTTATGGCATCGCCCGTTACAATTTCCGTGGCTCCGGCTTCGTGTTGATGTTCTTTGTAGCGGGCCTCACTCTGCCGCTGAAGCTTGCGATCATCCCGCTCTTCATCCTGATGCGCGATCTCGGCATCCTCAACACCCAGCTTTCGCTGATCATCATCTATGTCGCGATGGGTCTGCCGACGACGGTCTTCATCATGACCGGCTTTATCCGAACCCTGCCGAACGAGCTGGAAGACGCTGCCCGCATGGACGGCGCCAGCGAACCGCGCATCATGTGGTCGATCATGTTGCCGCTTGTGCGCCCCGCCCTGGTCATAGCCGGCATCCAGAACGTCGTGCCCATCTGGAACGACTTCTTTTTCCCGCTGATCTTCATCCAGAAAGACGCGCTCAAAACCCTGCCGCAGGGACTGACCACCTTCATGGGCGAATACACGACCGACTGGGGCATCCTCTTTGCCGGCCTGATGCTGTCCTCGGCGCCGGTCATCCTGATCTACATCATCCTGTCGCGCCAGTTCATCAACGGCATGACCGCCGGCGCCGTGAAGTAACCTTAGCGCGTCAGCGGATAGATCAGCCGCCCATCCTCCTCACCGCGCGGGAACGCTCCCTCGCGGTGACGCTTTTCCGCCTGCTGATACCCTTGCGGGCTGATGCCGATATAGCGCTTGAACATGCGCGAGAAATAATAGGCATCAGAATAACCGGAGAGCTCAGCCGCGCGCTTAACGGTACAGCCACCGGCCATCAGGCCCATGGCGCGCTCCATCCGCTTGAACTCCTGGAACTTGTCCGGCGTCCAGCCGATCCGTTTGCGAAACTCACGCTTGAAATAGTCGGGATTGTAGGGCGCCGCATTCACGGTCTCTTCGACCACCGCCTCGTTCATCGGATCGGCCGCGATCTGGCTCGCCGCGACCATGATCGAGAAGGACAACGCATCGGGATTGCCGACATTACCGACCGATTGCTCTCGCCAGCCGGTATGCGCCTGCTCGATGAATTCGATCAGCAGGAACATGAAGAGATGGTGCTGCATCAGCGTCGTCGAATAGGGTGGCGCGTTATCGTAATAATAGCGGGCCAGCTGCTCCATCATTTCCCAGCGCGCCAGCGTCACCGCTTTTTTCAGGTTCATCTGGGCTATCATGTCGAGCCGACCATAGAGGTCGAGCGTGAAGTGCTGGGCAATGCCGGTATAGTCCTCGCGGGACGTTGAATAGCCGGTGAACCAGGTATCCGCCGGCAAAAGCATCGCGCGGCCCGGCGCCATATCGATCACCTCGCCCTCCACTTCATAGCGTGCCGACCCCGTCAGGCAGATGATCAGATCGTGCACACTGTTCGACTTATCGACGCTCCACGTATGCGAATGCTGCATCCTTATGGTTGAGCGGGTCAGCGTCAGTGCCATCGCACTCATCGGAATTCCGGTCAGAATGCTATGTTCGATTTTCTCCATCCTTTTCCCCGAATTCGTCGATTTGCTCTACGCGGCAAAGTGAGAATATCAGCGCGGGAGCTGAGACATCAACATATCGATGGCAAGAACTGGAGGAAATGGCGCGTCTTCTGCCCGGACCTGATAGGGTCTCGATTATCTGCAGAAGAAGCGCCAGAGGTTGCGATGCACAATAAGGGAAGTGTCTCTTCGTTCGATATGATCCATGCCGGCAGCGGCTTCCACAACTGTGCGGCGTCATGCATGCGCAATGCGGAGCGCGCAGCATGAGCGGCGATAACCGGTTCATGGGGCTGATCTACCTGTCGCCCTACATTCTCGGGCTTATGGTGTTTACCGCCCTGCCCTTTCTGGCATCGCTCTATCTGAGCTTCACCAATTACAACCTGATGGACGCGCCTGTTTTCACCGGGCTTGCCAATTACATCAAGCTGTTCACCGCCGACCGTACCTTCCGCAAGTCGCTCTGGGTGACGTTGATCTATGTCTTCACCACCGTGCCGCTGAAGCTCGCCTTCGCACTCTTCATGGCGGTGATCCTGAACTACAAGCTGAAGTTCATCAACGTCTTCCGCACCGCCTATTACGTTCCGTCCATCCTCGGCGGTTCGATCGCCATCGCCGTTCTGTGGCGCTACATCTTCGCCGATGTCGGTCTCGTCAACATGGGGCTGCAGCTCATCGGCTTCGAGCCCGTCAACTGGTTCGGCGACCCGACCAACGCGCTCTTCACCATCACGCTTCTGCGCCTCTGGCAGTTCGGCTCGGCCATGGTGATCTTTCTCGCCGCCCTGCAGAGCATCGACAAGACGCTCTATGAAGCAGCCTCGATCGACGGCGCCGGCAAATGGACGGGTTTCGTCTACATCACCCTGCCGCTGATCACGCCGGTAATTTTCTTCAACCTGATCATGCAGATGGTCCAGGCCTTTCAGGAGTTCAACGGCCCCTACATCATCACGCAAGGGGGGCCGCTGAAATCCACCTATCTCCTGCCGATCTATATCTATGACGAAGCCTTCAAGCGCTTCGACATGGGTTATGCCTCCGCCATCGCTTGGGTTCTGTTCGTCATCATCATGGCCCTCACCCTCATCGCCTTCTGGTCCTCGCGCCATTGGGTTTACTACGCCGGCGACAAGAGGGGCTGACCATGACCGAGCACATTCTCCAAAACACCACCACCGCCCGCGACGTCGAAACCGTCCGCGCCCGCGAGCTTCGCCGCCACCGTATCAATGCCGTGTTGCGTTATGCGTTGCTTGGTGGCGTTGGCCTCTTGATGCTTTACCCGCTGATCTGGCTGATCGGTGCATCGTTCAAGACCAACTCGGAAATCTTCGCCAATCCCGGCTTCTGGCCGGAAAAGCCGACGCTCGACGGATATATCGCCGGCTGGAAGACCTCGACGCCCTACACGTTCGGCACGTTCTTCCTGAACACACTATGGATCGTCATCCCTAAGGTGATCGGCACCGCAATCTCCTGCACGGCGGTCGCCTACGGCTTTGCCCGCTTCGAGTTTCCGGGCAAGAAAATCCTGTTCGCCTCGTTGATCGCCACGCTGCTTCTGCCAAATGTCGTCACCCGCATTCCGCAATATCTGATCTTCCGCGATCTCGGCTGGCTCGACAGCTATCTGCCACTCTGGGTGCCCTCAGCGCTGGCCGGTGATGCCTTCTTCGTCTTCATGCTGGTGCAGTTCCTGCGCGCCATTCCGCGCGACATGGAAGAAGCCGCCCGCGTCGATGGCGCCAATACAATCCAGACGCTGATCTTCATCGTCGTACCGCTGATCATGCCGGCGCTGATCTCGGTCTGCCTCTTCCAGTTCATGTGGACGATGAACGACTTCCTCGGGCCGTTGATCTACATCTCCTCGGTCGAGAAATACCCTGTCTCGCTGGCACTGAAACTGTCGATCGACACGACCGAAGCCTTCGAATGGAACCGCGTGCTGGCCATGTCTGTCCTGTCGCTGGCTCCGGCGCTTGCGGTCTTCTTCCTCGCCCAGAAATATTTCATCGACGGCATCTCGTCCGGCGGCATCAAGGGATAATCGATATGGCCCGTCTGCAACTGAGAAACCTCGAAAAGGACTACGGCGAGTTCCGCGCCGTGCATGGCATCAATCTCGATGTCGAGGATGGCGAGTTCATGGTCCTCGTCGGCCCCTCCGGCTGTGCCAAGTCGACAACGCTCAGGATGATCGCCGGCCTCGAGCGCGTCACCGGCGGCGAAATCCGCATCGGCGGCGAACTGGTCAACGACAAGACGCCCGGCGACCGCGGCATCTCAATGGTCTTCCAGAATTATGCGCTTTACCCGCATATGAAGGTGCGCAAGAATCTCTCCTTCAGCATGCGCCTGAAGCGGCGTCCGGGCGAAGAGATTGAAGCCGCGACCAATCAGGTTGCCGATCTGCTGGAAATCGATCCGTTGCTCGACCGCTTGCCGAAGCAGCTTTCCGGCGGCCAGGCGCAACGTGTTGCCGTCGGCCGTGCGCTGATCAAAAAGCCGCAAGTCTTCCTGTTCGACGAACCGTTGTCCAACCTCGATGCCAAGCTGCGTGCCTCAATGCGGGTGCGCATCACCGACCTCCACAAGCAACTGAAGGCCGCTGGCCAGCAGGCGACGGTCATCTACGTGACCCACGACCAGACGGAAGCCATGACCATGGGCGACCGCATCTGCGTCATGAAGGACGGTCACATCATGCAGGTCGCCGATCCGGTGACGCTCTACAGCCGCCCTGCCAACACTTTCGTTGCCGGCTTTATCGGCAGCCCGGAAATGAACTTTCTGGATGGCGTGATCGAAGGCGAAAACAGCATTCGCGCCGCGGAGCAGATCGTTGCGCTCGGCGAAGGTTTCCAGAAACGCCTTTCAGGCGACGCCCATGGTCAGGTCACCCTCGGCATCCGCCCGCAGCACCTGAAGATCGCCGCCGCGGAAACGCCCGGTACGCTGAAGGGCAAGCTTAACCACATCGAGTTCCTGGGCCACGAAGTCTACCTCTATGTGGATATCGGCCCGAAACGCCTGATCGCCGTCGTGCCGTCCAGCACCTATGACCGCAGCGCTTTGCGCGACGATTGGGTCTGGCTTTCGGCCGACCCGAAGGGTGTTCATCTGTTCGACCGCCAGACCGGGGAAAACATCAGCCTGGCGGCCTGATCCATTCATCGTTTCAACTTGGGAGGAGCCAAAATGAAAACCTTGATTATGACGGCGGCTCTGTTTGCCGCCACCAGCCTTTCGCCCCTTAGCCTTTCGACAGCATCCGCCGCAAATCTTCGCATGTCCTGGTGGGGCAGCGACGACCGGCACATCGCCACCCAGGAGGCGCTCAAAATCTGTGGTGCCAAGTTCGGCCATACGATCGCGCCGGAATTCACCGGCTTCCAGGGCCACCAGGAAAAGGTCGCCACGCAGCTCGCCGGCCGCACCGAAGCCGACATCATGCAGATCAACTGGCCGTGGCTGCCGCTGTTTTCCAAGAGCGGCGACGGTTTTGCCGACCTCAACCAGTTCAAGGACATTATCGACCTCAGCCAGTGGTCGAAGTCCGATCTCGATGACGGCACGGTCAAGGGCAAGCTGAACGGCATCTCCGTCTCGACGACCGGCCGCGTCTTCATGTTCAACAAGACGACCTATGATAAGGCCGGTGTTCCGATCCCGAAGACCTGGGACGACCTGATCGCCGCAGCACCTGTCATGAAGGAAAAGCTCGGCAAGGAATATTTCCCCTTCGAAGGTGCTGCCCTCGACGCCCGTCTCGTCGTGGTCCTGCGCACCACCCAGAAGACCGGCAAGGACCTGATCGACCCCGCCACCAACAAGGTTGCGTGGACGCAGGCCGAGCTTGCCGAAGGCCTGAAATTCTATCAGACGCTGGTCGACAAGGGCGTCATCGAAAGCTGGAAGACGGTTGCGGCCGGCGGCAACAAGCCGCTGCACGAAAACCAGAAATGGGCCAAGGGTCAGATCGCCGGCACCTATCAGTGGGACAGCACCTACGGCAAGATCGCCACACCGATGGAAAAGGGCCAGGAACTGGTTCCAGTCAAGCTGCTCACCATCGAGGGTGCGAAGACGGATGGCGTTTACCGCAAGCCCTCCATGCTCTTCTCGATCTCCAAGAACAGCAAAGACCCGAAGGCGGCCGCTCAGGTGCTGAATTGCCTGCTGAACGATCCGGAAGCCGCAAAAATTCTCGGTGCGACCCGCGGCATCCCCTCCAGCAAGGTGGCGCTCGATACGCTGAACAAGGAGGGCAAGGTCAAGCCGGTCCAGCTGGAAGCCTATAAGCGCGTCATGGAGCCGACCAGCCCCGGCGTCTCGCCGCTTAACGAGCATCCGCGCGTCACCGAAGTCTTCGACACCAATTTCGAAGCCTATGCCTATGGCCAGCAATCGGCCGAGGATACGGCGGAAGAAATCATCGCCGGCATCAACGACGCACTGACGGGGATCTGATCCAGTGACGGGTGCCGCCATCGAACTCCTGGCCACCGGGCCGCGCAACGCGACGTTCAGCATGGATGCCGACGAGCATCTGTTCGAACGGGACGAAGCGCTCGCCTGGCGGCTCGAAAAAGCCGATGGCGGCCTCGTGACCGAAGGGACGACGACGAGGGTCGTCTTTTCGACATCCCAGCTCGAACCGGGCACGGCTTATAATCTCCATGCAGGCGGCACCGGATTAAAGTTCTCCACCCGCAAGGAAACCGCGCTTCTCGATATTCGCGATTTCGGCGCTTTGCTGAATTCGCCCAACAACGCCGCAGCTATACAGCGTGCGGTGGAAGCGTTGCCGACCGGCGGCACGCTGAAAATCCCGGAAGGCCGCTGGCTCTCCGGCCCGATCTTCCTGAAAAGCGATATGGCTCTGCTGATTGAAGACGGGGCGGAATTGGCCGCCGTCTCCGATCGCGATGCTTTCCCGATCCTGCCCGCACGCCACCCGGATGGCCGCATCCTCGGCACCTGGGAAGGCGTGGCTGAAGCCTGCTACGCCAGTCTGGTCAACGCCATTGACCGCCACAATGTCATCATCACCGGCGGCGGTATCGTCGACGGCGGTGGAGACCGCGGCGACTGGTGGTTATGGCCGAAGGAGACCCGCAACGGCGCACGCCGGGCACGTACAATATTTCTCTCCGGCTGCGAGAACGTGGACCTCACCGGCCTCACCATCCGCAATTCACCGGCCTGGACCGTCCATCCGGCTTTCTGCAAAAACCTGCTCGCGGCGGACCTGAGCATCCAAGCCGACCCCCATTCACCAAACACCGACGGCCTCAACCCGGAAAGCTGTTCGGATGTACAGCTCGCCGGCCTCGCCATATCGGTCGGTGATGATTGCGTTGCCATCAAAGCCGGAAAACGCAGCCCGCAGGGCATGCCCGACCAGCCAACTGAACGGGTGACGATCTCCAACTGCCTGATGCAACGCGGCCATGGCGCGGTGGTGATCGGCAGCGAAATGAGCGGCGGCGTGCGCGACATCGACATCCGCCGCTGCTATTTCAAAGGCACGGACCGCGGCCTGCGCATCAAGACCCGCCGCGGCCGTGGTGGCACGGTGTCCAATATCCGCGTTGCCGATTGCCTGATGGAGGACGTGGCGACGCCGGTCGCGGTCAATTCTTTCTATTTCTGCGATGCGGATGGTTATTCGGACTATGTCCAATCCAGAGCACCTTTGCCCGTTTCGACGGAAACACCGAACATCCGCTCGATCTCCGTTGAAAACGTCACTGTCAAAGGTGCCCGCACCGCTGCGGCGGTCTTCTACGGCCTGCCGGAAGCGGCAATCCACGATATCGCCTTCGAAAATTACAGCGTCTCCTTCGCACCGGATGCCGAAGCCGAAGTGCCGGAAATGGCATCACTTCTCACGCCACTCCGCCATGCCGGCATTATCGCGGAAAACACGGTGTTCAGCCGCCTTACGCAGCTTTCCCCGTCATCCATCCATCCCGCCCCACTCCCCACAGGCCAAGACTGAAATCCGATGCTTCAAGATTATTTCGAGACCTATGCGAGCGCATACCGATATTACAAGGGCGGCGCCTGGTGTTACGAGGATGGATGCCTTTATCGCGGATTGATCGCCCTCTACGAAGCGACTGGCAACAAGCGCTGGCTCGAGCATCTCGTTCGGCTGATAAGCGGCCAGGTGGATGGGCAGGGCCAGCTTGCGGGTTACGAGATCGACGAATTCAACATCGACAATATTCTCGCCGGCCGCGCACTGATCTTTCTGCATGATAAGACCGGTGACGAAAAATGGATGAAGGCAGCTAATCTCCTGGCTCGCCAGCTCGAAACACATCCGCGCACCCAAAGCGACGTCTACTGGCACAAGTTGCGCTACCCGCATCAGGTCTGGCTCGACGGGCTCTACATGGCTTTGCCGTTCAAGATCGAATATGCCCGCGCCGCTGGCAGGCCAGAGATGATGGAAGATGCACTCCGGCAGTTCACGACCGCGCTCGACCTCACCTATGACAAGGCATCTGAACTCTACCGCCATGGCTATGACGAGGCGCGCCAGCAACCCTGGGCGGATGCCGACACCGGCCTTTCGCCCGCCCATTGGGCACGTTCGATCAGCTGGCTCGCCATGGCCTTCGTCGACATCATCGAGAACCTGCCGCAGGGACCGGCGCGACAAGGTCTCGTGGAGCGCGCCTCCGCGCTTGCATCCAGAGTGCTGACGCTCAGGACACCCGATCAGCGCTGGCTTCAGGTCATCGATCGGCCGGACGAACCGCAGAACTATGCCGAGAGCTCCGCAACCGCGATGTTCTCTTATTTCCTCCAGAAGCTGTCACGGCTTGGTGGACCGGTTTCCTACGCGGAATTCGGCCGCGCCAGCCTGCAGTCGCTGACCCGCCAGGAGCTGATCCGGACGCCGGACGGCACGATGAAACTCCACAATATCTGCTGCGTCGCAGGCCTTGGCGGCTTCAACGGCAGATACCGAGATGGAACCGTCGAATATTATCTATCCGAGGAAATCCGCCCCGACGACATCAAGGGCGTCGGCCCGCTGATGACGGCTTATGCGGAAACCCGGCTTGCCACGCGATCCTCGATTTCGGCCGTGGAAGAGACGAACAAACAGGTTGAAACTCTTGCGGCCGCCAAGCGATAGTGGCGCAACACAAAACCGAGGAACCGCCCATGAGCACCACCGTCGGGACGCGCCACGCGATCCATTATACCCAATCCGAACGCATGACCGGCGCGGAACTGCGCGACAATTTCATGATCGGGACGCTGTTTGCCGCCGGTACATTGCAGGCCGTTTACACCCATTATGACCGCATGCTGGTGGCCGGTGCCATGCCGGCCGGCGCTCCGCTTTCGGTCGGTGGTGAACTCGCCAATCTGGTCGGAACCGATTACCTGCTGGAGCGCCGCGAACTCGGCCTCATCAATATCGGCGGCGCCGGCCGCGTCATCGCCGACGGCACGACCTACGACCTGCAGCCGATGGACGGGCTTTATCTCGGCCAAGGCACGAAGGACGTCACGTTCGAAAGCCTGGATGCCGCGGCGCCTTCAAAATTTTATATCAATAGCGCCCCTGCACATGCGAGCCTGCCGTCGCGCATCGTCAGCCACGCGGATGCGATCGAAAACAATCTCGGCGACGGCGCGACCTCCAACAAGCGCAAGCTCTACCAGTACCTGCACCCCAAGGTACTGCCGACCTGCCAGCTTCTGATGGGCCTCACCCGTCTCGAAACCGGCAGCGTCTGGAATACCATGCCCGCGCATCTGCATGATCGCCGCATGGAAGCCTATCTCTATTTCGAAATCCCGGAAAATGCCTTCGTCGTGCATCTGATGGGCCGCCCGGAAGCGACGGGCCATCTGATCGTGCGTAACGAACAGGCCGTGCTTTCGCCGCCTTGGTCGATCCATTGCGGCGCCGGCACCGGCGCCTATGCTTTCATCTGGAGCATGGCCGGCGACAACCAGTCTTTCACCGACATGGACATGGTCGACATGAAGACCCTGTTCTGATCAGGACAACAGACTACTGCAGCTATCCCGGTGTCAAAGGCACCGGGATATTTTACCTCACGCTGGCATGCGCGGAATGCTGGCCAGCAGTTTTCGCGTATAGGCATGCTGCGGCGAAGCCAATATCTCGCAGGTTTTGCCGCTTTCGACGATCCTGCCGCGCTTCAAAATGATCGTCTCATCACAGAGCGATGCCACAAGCCCGAGATCGTGCGAAACGAGCACGAGAGTGACGCTTCCGGACAATTCCTTCAGCAATTCGACGATGCGGATGCGGGTCGAGAGATCGAGCGCGCTAACCACCTCATCGGCGAGGATAACCTCCGGCCTTGAAACGATCGCCCGCGCAATCGCGATACGTTGGCGCTGGCCCCCGGAGAACTCGTGCGGATAACGCTCCGCCGCATCTGCCGGCAGGCCGACGGAGGCAAGCGCAGATGCCACCGCTGCTTTCGCATCGCCGGCGATCTTCAGCGACCGAAGCGGTTCGGCAATGATATTAAAAACACTCTGGCGTGGATCGAGCGAGGAATAGGGATCCTGAAACACGGCCTGCACTGTGCGGCGAAAACTGCGCATAAACTCGCGATTGCGCAGATCGAGCGGCGCATCGTTGACCATGATGGTGCCTTCGGATGGCCGGTTGAGGCCAAGCAGAAGGCGAAACAACGTCGTCTTGCCGGATCCGGATTCACCAACGATGCCGAGATTGGCGCCCTTCTTCAACGTCAGGCTGACATTGTCGAGCGTCTTCTGTCTTGCCGTATAACCGAAGGAGACGTTACGGACATCGACAAGGCTCATGGCGCGATCTCCAGCGCGTTATCGAAAGCGCGTGCCGCTGCGACGAGGCTCTGCGTATATTCGTGTATCGGCTGACGAAAAACGGACGCAACCGGCCCATGCTCGACGATCCGGCCATGCCGGAGCACGACAACACGATCGACCGCACCG
The DNA here is from genome assembly GCF_019430945.1 of Neorhizobium populisoli. GTDB lineage: Bacteria > Pseudomonadota > Alphaproteobacteria > Rhizobiales > Rhizobiaceae > Neorhizobium > Neorhizobium populisoli. Next base: position 443,823 of record NZ_JAHYCB010000007.1, read on the forward strand.
GCGACCACAGGCAGATCGTGGCTGATGAACAGCAATGCCATGTTGCGCTCGCGGACCAGCTGCCCAAGAAGCTTGAGGATCTCGGCCTGCGTCGTCACGTCGAGCGCAGTGGTCGGCTCGTCGGCGATCAACAGCTTCGGTTTGCAGGCAAGCGCCATGGCGATCGCGGCGCGCTGGCGCTGGCCGCCGGAAATCTCGTGCGGCCAGGACTCGGCGATACGCTGCGGTTGCGGCAAGGCGACCTGATCGAGAAGGTCCAGAACCTCGCTCATCACGCTTGTCGCATCGGTAGCACCGCCATCACGCCTGGCGCGACGACGCACCGCCTCGCCTACCTGACGGCCGATCTTCATCAACGGGTCGAGTGCAGTCAGCGGTTCTTGAAAGACAACGGCTGCCACGGCACCCCTTAGCGGTACCAAATCGCGATCACGAGCGCCGATAACCTGTTTGCCATCGAGCAGAATGGAACCGGATGGCCTCAACCCATCGGCCAGCAGGCCGATCGCGGCCAGCGCCGTCAGCGATTTGCCGGAACCGGATTCACCGATCAGGCCGAGACGTTCCCCGGGCAAGATGGAAAACGAGACATTGGAGAGCAGTGCCTTGCCTCCTGCATGGATGGATAGGCCCTCAATGTCGAGAAGCGGGCTCAACTGCGCCTCCTGCGGGTCGGATCGGCGATATCACGCAGGCCGTCAGCGAGAAGATTGATGCCGATGACAAGTGAAACCAGCGCGATGCCGGGAGCTATGGCGCCGAATGGTGCACTGTAGACCGTGCCTTGCGCTTCCTGCAGCAACCGGCCCCAGGAGGCGTTCGGCGGCGGAGCACCGAGGCCGAGATAAGAGAGCGAGGCTTCGGCAATCACAGCCAAGCCAAATTGCAGCGCCAGATTGACGAGCAGCGTCGGCCAGATGTTCGGCAGAATATGGATGATCACGACGCCGAGCCAGGTCGTGCCGGAAATCCGGGAGGCGGTGATGTAATCCATGGCCAGCACGCGTTTGGCCAGAATGCGCGTAAGCCTTGCCACGATCGCCGAATTGGCGATGCCGATCGCAATGATCGCAGTTCCGAGACTTGCTCCCTCGCTCGAGGCCACGATCAGCATGGCGAGCAGCAAAGTCGGGAAAGCGATCAGGATATCGAGGCCGGCGGCCAGCATATCGTCCAACGTTTTGGAGGCGAAGGCGGCGATGAGGCCGATGGTGATGCCGATAAGTCCGCCGATGATCACGGCACCGATGCCGACGGTCAGCGCAATGCGCGAACCGATCATGATCAGCGTGAAGAGGTCGCGGCCCAGCCGGTCCGTACCGGCGAGATGTTCGAACGACGGCACTTCCAGCCGCCCGCCGGACATGGCGGACGGATCGTAGGGCGTCCAGAACAGGGTCGAGAGGCCGACGAGGAGATGCAGGCCAACGATGACGGCGCCGATGGTGAAGGTCCAGGACCGGCGGGGGCGACCTTCAGACACCGCGTTGACAAGGTCCATATCGGTCATCGGCTGCTACCCGCAGCACGCCCGCGCAGCCTCGGATCGATAATCCGTTGGGTCAGATCTGCGGCAAAGCCGATCAGCAGAACCAGCAGCGTCGAGATAAACAGCACACCCTGCACATTCGGATAATCGCGCTGCTCGATACCGAGAAGCAGCATGGAGCCGAGGCCGGGCAGGGAAAAGACACGCTCGACGACGACAGCGCCCAGCAAAGTCGAGGCCAGTTCGATGCCGATAATGGAAATGACCGGCACTGACCCGTTGCGGATGCCATGGCGGATCAAAGCTTCGGAAAAGCTTGCGCCGAGTGCGCGTGCGGTGCGCAGATAGTCGCTGCCGAGGACGTCCTGCGTGGCGGAGCGGACATAGCGGATCAACGATGCGGACATGACGATGGCGATCGTTATTACAGGCAGGACGAGGGAATCGAATGCTGCTTCGGGCCGCTGCCAGCCGCGCGACGGAAAGCCGCCTGACGGGAAAAACCGCAGGTTCACCGCAAATAACGTCACCAGAAGAATCCCGATCCAGAAGACCGGCACGGCGATGCCAAATTGCGAGACGACCGAGATCAGCCAGCCGTACCAACGATCCGCCTTTACGGCCGCAATGATGCCGAGCGGCAACGCGATGACAATCGCCAGCGTGAATGACATCAGCGTCAGCGGCACGGTGACCGCCAGCCGTTTGCCGATTTCCGGCAAAACAGGCGCATGGCTGACGAAGGAATTGCCGAGATCGAAGCGCGCGAGGCTCGAGACGAAGTGGATGAACTGTTCCGACAGCGGCAGATCCGATCCCACCTGCCGACGCGCCGCCTCGATCTGCTCCGGATCGGCACCGACGGACACAAGCGCATTAGCCGGATCGCCCGGCAGGAGGCGCAACAGCAGAAACAGCACCATGGCCGCGACAAGGATCGAGACCAGCAGGATGATCAGACGACGCGAGAGATAGGAAAGAATGGCGGGCACCTTTCACGAGAAAACCGCCCGGAATGAACCGGACGGCCAGCTATATAGCCCAAATTTTGGACTTGCCGATGGGCAAAGCTTCAGATCAGTCGGCCTTTTTGATGCCGCCGGCGAAGAACTGCGAATTCAGTCCGTTGACCGGATAACCGCTGACCGATTTCGCCGAGACGACGATCTGCGGATAGAGGTAGATCCAGTTGCTCGCTGCATCGTCGGCGATGATCTGGTTGGCTTCCTTCAGCTTCGTCGTCTGTTCATCGGTCGTGGTGCCGGCTTCCGCCTGCTTGATCAGATCGACGACCTTCGGGTTGTTATAGCCCCAGTAAAAATCCGGATTGCCGTAGAAGACGATATCGCGGTGGTTGACATGTTCCTGCAGGGTCGCCTGGAAATCATGCGCCTTGTAGATTTTCGAATACCACTCGTTGGCGGTGATGACGTTGATGCTCACCTTGACGCCGACCTTGGCAAGCTCCGTCTGCAGGAACTGCGCGGCGATCGGGTGCGGATCATAATTGGGCGTGTCGATGGTGAAGCTGAAACCGTTCGGATAACCGGCTTCAGAAAGCAGCGCCTTGGCGCTCGCCGGATCATAGGCATCCGTCTTGGTAAGGTCGACATACCAGGGATCGGTCGGCGGAACCATGGAGCCGATCAGCGTGCCGTAATCTCCCCAGACGGCCTTGAGCACCTTTGAATCATCGACGGCACGCGCCAGCGCCTTGCGAACCTTGACGTTGTCGAACGGTGCGACGCGATCGTTATAGGCCAGCAGCAGCTTGGTCGTGGACTTGCCTTCGGCGACCGTGAAGTCCTTGTTCGTCTGGAACTGCTTCAGCGAATCCGGGCTCTGAACGGAGGTGATGATATCGACCGAGCCGGTGAGCAGCGCATTGTTAAGCGCCGTCGCCTCGGTGAAATACTGGAAGACGACATCGCCATTGGAAGGCTTGGTACCCCAGTAGCCGTCGAAGCGGGTCAGCGCCAGCGACGAACCACGGCGCCAGTCTTCCAGCTCGTAGGGACCGGTACCGTCTTCGGTGGCAGTGAGGTTGGTCGCCGTATCGTTGATGATCCAGACATAGCTCAGGTTATAGGGCAGCGAGATCGAGCGCGACGATAGCTTGACGACGACAGTGGCATCATCCGGTGTCTCGATGGAGGCGATCGGCTTCAGGCTGTTCTTACGCGAGCTCTTGGATTCGGCAGACGTCACCCGCTCAATCGAGAACTTAACGTCCTTCGAGGTCAGCGGATCGCCGGAATGGAACTTGACGCCCGACTGCAGCGTGAACGTATAGGTCAGACCGTCATCGCTGACCTTGTAACTCTTGGCGAGAACCGGCTCGACCGCGCCGGAATCCGCCAGCCGGAACAGCGCTTCATAGACATTGTTGTTGAAGGCCTCGTTGATGCCCTGGCCGGCACCTGCCGTGTTATCGAGGTTCTGGGGCTCGTAGAGCGAACCGATGTTGATCGTCGCGTCTGCGTCGAAATCCTGCGCCCGAACGGGGCCCGCAGCCAATGCACCGAAAAGAAGCGCAGCAGCCGTGATCGTGCGCGCGTTCAGTCGGTTGCCCTTCAGGATAACGCCCGCACCGGTCGTCAAACCGCTCATCTTGTAACTCCTTGGTCATTGGCTTTTGCAGCCATTGTATGCTGCGGCGGAGAATACCTCAGTCTTTTCCAGCGAGAAGGTCGCCGATGCGTGATTTTCGGCATACACGAGGAATGCGCTTCGCGCGAAAGGAAGCCTGGAGGAATTTTGTTCCAGTGCTGGCACTTAGTTGCCGAGCGGGCTAAATCCCTCAAAACAGGATTGGATGAGGCCATGAGCGATATCGATCGAAAGCGGGCGGAACGTTTGATGAAGGAGGCCGGCCTCGACGCGCTGGTACTCTTCCAGCCGGAAGCATTTCGGTATGCGATCGGCGCCCCGGCCGGCGTCGCCACCATGTGGGGTCGAGCAGGTGCTGCGATCGCTCTGGTGCCGGCGGATTCTGGGAAGGACCTCGCCGCGGTGGCGAGCGACCATGCGGCCGGCACGATCTGCAAGCTTGCTCCCACCGTCGATCTGCGCACCCATCGGATCTGGATCGACATGCTGGATATTGCCGGTGCCGAAACCATCGAACAGATCGATGCCGCCTATCGCCGGTCGAGCGCCGGCGGGCCACGGCCAGAAACGTTCGATCGTTCGGTCGCCTTCGGACTGCTCGCCGATCTTCTGAAGGAACGCGGCCTCGAGCGGGCAAAGATCGGCGTCGATATGGAATTCATGCCGGCAGCGGATTTCGAGGCGCTGAAGCAAAACCAGCCGCAGGTCACCTGGATGGATGGCTCAACCGTGCTGCGGCGCCTGCGCATGGTGAAAACACCGCGCGAGATCGCACGTTTGCGCAACGCCTCCAAGGCCGCGGAAGCTGGCCTCGTCCTAATGGCTGCAGCGATAAAACCCGGCGCAGCCCTGCTGGAACTTTCTGCGGCCTGGAAAGCCGGCGCGCATGCCTGCGCAACCGAAGACGGCTTCGCGCTAAGCGGCCACTGGGACTACATCTCGGTCGGCGCCGACCTTGCGAACATGAACGCGGTCGTTACTCCCGGAGCCCTCATCAAGGCAGATGTCGGCACACTGGTCGATGGATATTCTTCCGATGGCGCACGAACATTCACGTATGGCCCGGCACCCTTTCTTGCGCAGGACGTTTTCAAGGCACTGGAAAACGCCTTTGCCGCCGGCCTCGAACAGATCCGACCCGGCAATACGTTCGGCGCGGTGCACGCGGCCATGCTCGGCTCGATGCGCAAGGATGGCTTTGCCGAATATTACCGCGGCCATTTCGGCCATTCGGTCGGCGGCGGAGTCGGCATCGAGGAATGGCCGTTCTTCTCGACCAACAATCCGGAAGTCATAGAGAGCGATATGGTCGTCGCGCTTGAGGCGCCCTTTTATGGTCAGTCACTCGGCGCGCTGATGATCGAGGATCAATTCCTTGTGACTTCCAATGGCACCGTATGCATGAACACGCTGCCGCGTGGCTTGTGTGACCTTTCGCTTGGTTAGGCAAAAGCAATCCTTTCCACGTCCATTACGGACAAAACCCGTTCCTGAACCCGTAATCCTTGGCAATATAAATTGCTTTAATCCATAGTTTTTATGGATAATATCAGGATGACAAACGGCCGGTTGCACTCCCTGGCGGCCGTGTGGGTTCAGGCGGAGTTTGAGCGACCTCCTTCTGATCATGCGGACGGGTCTCCTTCTTGGACCCGTCCGCATTGCCTTTTAAAGGCTCTAAAGTTCATTGAACCTTCAGCATACGTCCTGTATCGGTGGGTTGTCGGCCGGCTACGGCCATGATTGTGCTCTGGACTTTCGAACTTCGATGCTGACCAAAAAGGGAAAATACGGGTTGAAGGCGCTGGTGCATCTGGCGCAGCTTTCGCCCGGCGAAACCGCCTTTGTCAGCCAGATCGCCGAACAGAATAATATTTCGAAAAAATTTCTGGATGCCATCCTGCTCGAATTGCGCAAGGGTGGCCTGCTACGCTCTAAAAAAGGTCCCGGCGGCGGTTATGCTCTGTCGAAACCAGCTTCGCAGATCTATGTCGGTCAGGCGGTGCGTATTCTCGATGGCCCGCTCGCGCCGATACGCTGTGCCAGCAAGACCGCCTTCGAATTGTGCGACGACTGCAACCACCCGGAAGACTGTCAGATCCGCCACGCGATGACGGAGGTTCGAGACGCGATCGCCGCGGTGCTGGACACGATGACCTTGGAACAGATGGTCGCCAAGCGGCCCGCGGAATTGCTGGACGGCGTACCGGCCAGCGCCAGCGCGACATAGGCTTAAAACTGGCCGTTCGGTTTCGGCACATTGCCGTTCAGATGGAAATCACCGATCGCATAATGTTTCCAGCGCACCGGATCATGCACCGTGTGGGTGCGGGCGTTGCGCCAGTGCCGGTCCAGATTGAACTCCTGACTTGTCGCCGACGTTCCGGCCAGCTCGAACAGCCCGTTGGTCGCCTCCAATGCCGCTTCGGTCGTCAGGATTTTTACGGCGGCAACAGCAAGCGATGCTTCTACCGCCGTCTTGGGTGATGGGTTGATCTGCGCCACATCCACCTTGCGCCCTGCCCGTTCCAACACGGCGCTGGCCGCCTCGATCTTGACTGCGATCGTTCCGGTACGGGCGATCGTCAGCGGATCGGCCGCCGCCTGGTCTATGCCGACATTCCGGTTGCCGCGGGATTTCTGCTTCACGAAGGAAACCGTATCGGCAAAGGCGGCGCGCGCGATGCCAAGATCGACGGCCGCGTGCAGAAGCTGGCCAAGCGAGCCAAGTGGCGCATGCTTCTCCAGGCTGCGATAATGGCCGATGACAGTGTCCGGCGAGACATAGACATTGTCGATCCGTACAGTGCCGCTGGCCGTCGTGCGCTGGCCGAAACCGTCCCAGTCGTCGACGATCTGCAGGCCTTCGGCATCGCGCGGCACGATTGCCACCACCTGCCGGCCCTGCGGATCGAGGGCGTAGATTGCCACCCAATCGGCAAACAACGCGCCGGTCGAATAATATTTCCGGCCGCTGATGCGATAGCCGGCGCCATCCGCCACGAGGCGCGTCTCGATATCGCCTGCCGTCTTCGTGCCAACCTCCGCCTGGGCATTCGCAAGATGCTCGCCAGCGAGCGCCCGACCGAAAAAGAACTTCTTCTGTTCCTCCGTGCCGGAAAGCCTCAACGTCTCCAGAATGGAAAAATGCGTTTGCGGTATCTGGCCGACCGAAGCGTCCGCCTCTGAGAGAATTGCAACGACCTCCGCCAGGAAGGAATTGGAGATATCGGCACCGCCATATTCCGCAGGTACGGTGATCCCAAGCAGGCCGGATTGTGCGACAAGTTCCATTTCGTGATGCGGCAGGATGCGGTCGCGGTCGCGAATGCTGGAGCCTTCCGTGATCTCGGCCGCCAAAGCCTTTGCGACATCGAGCGCTTGGTCTTCACTGGCGAGATAGGGGGCAATTGCGCGGATATTTCCTGCCAAATGGATGACCTTGCTCATGGCTTGCTCCTGGGTTCATTCCCGGACGAAGCTCTTATTCAGCCATGCCGTGATCGATAGGAGAAGGAATAAAGCTTCAATTCGGAAGATGAGACGAAGCGAATTTTCTCTTTTTTGAGCGCAGGCGAACGGTTTTCCGGTTGCCGCCAGAATGAAGTACCGATGGAGAGAATTTCTCCACGGCGCAATTATCTCGGAACATTGTTCCTTAGTGTCTGAAATCCGAATACCTACGTTAGGTGTTCACGCCACCTCGAACCGAGATCCTCCCATGGCAAAATCGCTGCATCTCACTGCCTTCATGCGTCCGGTCAGTCTACATACCGGCGCCTGGCGATATCCCGGTTCCTATCCGGATGCGAATTTCAACTTCGTCCATCTGAAAACCTTCATCCAGAAGCTCGAAGCCGCGAAGTTCGATGCCTTCTTCATGGCTGATCATCTGGCCGTATTGAACATGCCGGTGGAGGCGCTGAAGCGCAGCCATACGGTAACATCCTTCGAGCCCTTCACCCTGCTGTCAGCCCTCGCTGCGGTCACGGAAAAGATTGGCCTTGCGGCAACCGCCTCCACGACATTCGACGAGCCCTATCACGTCGCCCGCCGTTTTGCCTCACTAGATCATATCAGTGATGGACGCGCCGCCTGGAACATCGTCACCACCTCCAATCCCGATACCGCCCGTAACTTCGGTCTCGACGAACATTTGGAACATGGCGAACGCTATAAGCGTGCACGCGAGTTCTACGATGTCGTCACCGGCCTCTGGGACAGTTTTGCCGATGACGCCTTCATTCGCGACCAGGAGAGCGGCATCTTCTTCGACCCGGGGAAGATGCATGTTCTGGATCACAAGGGCGAGGAACTGAGCGTCCGCGGCCCGCTCAACATCGCCCGCCCGCCGCAGGGCTGGCCGGTCATAGTCCAGGCAGGCCAGTCTGAACCGGGTCGGCAACTCGCGGCGGAAACCGCCGAACTCGTCTTCTGCTCGCCACGTGATATCGCAGCAGCCAAGGCGCTCTATGCGGATATCAAGGGCCGCATGACAGCCGTCGGCCGCAATCGCAACCACCTGAGAATCCTGCCGGCCGCCTTCATCGTCATCGGTGATACGATCGAAGAGGCAAAGGCCAAGCGCGCCAAGCTCGACAGCCTCGTGCATTACGATAGCGCGATCGCCTCGCTTTCCATCGCGCTCGGTCACGATGCCTCCGGTTTCGACCCGGATGGTTTACTGCCGGAAATCCCCGACACGAATGCCAGCAAGACCGGCCGCGCCCAGGTATTGAAGCTCGCGGAACAGGAGAAGCTGACGGTGCGCCAGCTCGCGCAGCGTTACGGCGGTTATTCCGGCCTCGCCTTCGTCGGCACGCCACAAACGATCGCCGATGAAATGCAGGCCTGGATCGAGGGCGAAGCATCCGACGGTTTTACCGTCGTCTTCCCGTTCCTTCCACAAGGATTGGACGATGTTACGGAGCGCCTGATCCCCGAACTGCAGCGACGCGGCATCTTCCGCGAGGATTACGAAGGCTCGACTTTGCGCGAACATCTCGGCCTTCCCCGACCCGTTAACCGCTTCTTTGCATGAGAACCTTCGGGAAGGCCTAGCTGCTTGCAAAAATGACAATCCTCAAACTGCCACATTCCAGACACAATCATTTACAAACCGTCAACGAATTAGTATAGCGTTTTGATAGACAACATTGACCGGCAAGCCCTTTGGCCTGACAGTAGAGTTGCATAATATGGAACCTCTGGAGGCTCACGATGATCGATGGTGGTGGTTTGTCCCTGTTCGGTTTTGACCTGTTCGGCCTTGGCCGTCGGGAGCCGGTCGCGGGGACGGAAAATTCCAATGCGCGGAAAGCTGCAGAACCTGCCAAGCAGCGTGAAGCCGACCGGCTTTTCGACCGCGAACATTCCGAAAGCTTCTTCTGGGGCATGTACCCGGTTTACTGATCAGCGTCCCGAAAAACGGGCGGACATAAAAAAGGCCGGCGAGTTCGCCGGCCTTTTTCTTGTTCAACGGACAGTTCTATCAGGCCGCCGGCTGCTTGGTCTTGCGCAGATAAGGCAGCACGGTATCGAACGATCCGAAACGAGCGATCGCATCTTCGTTCGAGACGGCAGCGGTGATGATCACGTCATCGCCCTGCTGCCAGTTGGCCGGCGTGGCGACCTGGTGCTTGGCGGTGAGCTGGATCGAATCGATGGCGCGCAGGATTTCATTGAAGTTACGGCCGGTCGTCATCGGGTAAGTAAGGATCAGCTTGATCTTCTTGTCCGGGCCAATGACATAAACGGAACGTACGGTGGCGTTGTCTGCAGGCGTGCGGCCTTCCGAGCTTTCGCCAGCACCGGCCGGCAGCATGTCGTAAAGCTTGGCGACCTTGAGATCGCGGTCGCCGATCAGCGGATAGTCAACCTCAAAGCCGGTCGCTGTCTTGATGTCGTCTTTCCACTTGGCATGGCTTTCGACCGGATCGATAGAAATGCCGATGATCTTGACGCCGCGCCTGGAGAACTCGCCTTCCAGGCCCGCCATGGTGCCGAGTTCGGTCGTGCAGACCGGCGTGAAGTTTTTCGGGTGAGAGAACAACACTGCCCAACCCTGACCGATCCAGTCATGGAAATGCAGGGTCCCTTGCGTGGTTTCGGCGGTAAAATCCGGTGCGATGTCGTTGATGCGAAGGCTCATATTCAGCTCCCTGGAATGACTCTGCCCTGATCATTTCCGTAAGGCCGATCTCATCTATCCCGCCAGCCTGCCGGCGAAGCATAATCGATCTGCATGTATCCGGAAAAGATCACAGCTCTAATAGGATACTATCCTTTTATCCCATCCCTGCCGAATTCGTTTGTTCCAAAATGCCGCAGTTAACGAGTGCAGCTTTCCAAAACTCCGCCAACCTGCGCCAGACCCTTCGCTTCACATGGGCGGATGCTTCCCGGAACGCCACGGTTTTTGGCGGCAACATGCACGGTTTTGCCCAATGTTTGGAGCTTCGCATATATGCAAGCCTTGCATATATAGGGCTCTCTTTCCAATTTGACCGGTGGGAGGACGCCTGATTAACTCCCATTAACCTTGCGGAATTTCAATGCAAGGAGACTGCTATCAGCGATCGGGAGGACGGTCCTGATGGCTCGGGAGAGCAGGCAATCGCAGCCGCTCCAATCACGCTCCATCTGTCCGACAGGCGGAAAGCCGCTGCGGGCCTGGGAGTAAGGGATATTTCGGTGGCATGATTTGTCCCGTTCGCTAAAGCTCACCCTTGAGGTTATGGCCGATAGGACGAGGAGCTACGATCGGCAGGGAAATCATCAATAAGGCCGATGTGATTTTCTTCTGGGAATTTGGTTGCGGGGGCAGGATTTGAACCTGCGGCCTTCAGGTTATGAGCCTGACGAGCTACCGGGCTGCTCCACCCCGCGCCAAGCGTAAATCCGTTTGGGATTTATCGCGGTGATGTAAGCGCTTTGCGCTTACATCTTCTGCCGGAGCAACTAGCAAAGCTAGTTGTCTCCTGTAAGGAGGGCACTGAGCCAAGAGCCTGTGTGCGATCCTCGACATTTCGTATTGTTCCAAGCAAAAAGGCCGCTTTGGGGCGGCCCTTGGGTATCGGCCAGGGGCCGTTTGATTTCGTTATGAGAAGATTGTTTTCATCTTGCGATGACATTGCCCTTAAAAGACCTGGCAGCGACCTACTCTCCCGCGTCTTAAGACGAAGTACCATTGGCGCAGGGGTGTTTCACGGCCGTGTTCGG
>NZ_JAHYCB010000008.1 GCF_019430945.1 Neorhizobium populisoli
CCGAACACGGCCGTGAAACACCCCTGCGCCAATGGTACTTCGTCTTAAGACGCGGGAGAGTAGGTCGCTGCCAGGTCTTTTAAGGGCAATGTCATCGCAAGATGAAAACAATCTTCTCATAACGAAACCAAACGGCCCCTGGCCGATACCCAAGGGCCGCACCCAAAGCGGCCTTTTGTCGTTGCAGAACTTGAAATGAATACGGGGCAAACTTCGGTGCGTCCCTTACTTCGAGACAACTCGGCTTCGCCAAGTTGCTCGCAGGCAGGCATAACCGCTTCGCGGTTACGCCGTCGCGACAAAACCCAAAGGGTTTTGCGCTTAACGCGGGGTGGAGCAGCCCGGTAGCTCGTCAGGCTCATAACCTGAAGGCCGCAGGTTCAAATCCTGCCCCCGCAACCAATCCTACGCTACGCTATCCCACAATAGCCCAAAACTGCGATCCAGTACGCTAAAAATCTATGTTCGTCGGCCCTAAATCCCCACCGTCAAACACAAATTCCCAAACCAACAGGTGCAAAGCGGGGGCGGCCGTAAATTTCGCCCCATCTGCAAAAAAACGCCAGTGTTCCTACAAAAACTGTGGTCGAGATAAGCTGGATATTTTCCACGTGCATATTACTTCGGAAGTGGTCGACATCAACATATATGGGTTTTGGCTCGAATCGATATAAAGATGCAATCCTAGGCTGAAGGAGTGGGGATGGCAGGGTTTCAAGATCTCGTAATTTTCATTCCCGGCATCCTCGGGTCAGTTCTTGAGAAGAATGGTAAGACGGTGTGGGACCTGTCAGTGCGAGGCGCCTATGCCGGTACACGTTTCTCCGAGCTGCTGCTTGATGCTCCGAGTTCTCGTGATGAGGACATCGACGACGGAATTAAAGCCGTCCGGGTCGTTGATAATTTGGGCGGCATTCCCGGTCTTTGGAAGCTAGGGGGATATTCTAGGTTACGACAAAGACTCGTTTCTGACTTGGCGCTTCGCGTTGGGGAGAACTACCGGGAATTTCCTTACGATTGGCGCCGCGACAATCGAGTAGCGTCCTCACAGCTAGCGGTTGACGCCCGAGGGTGGTTGACGCAATGGCGAACTTTGAGCGGTAACGCCGAGGCGAAAATATGGATTGTTGCTCACTCGATGGGTGGGCTCGTCGCGCGATACTTCCTTGAATGCCTTGAGGGCTGGAAAGACGTTCGCTCGCTGATTACTATCGGCACTCCGCACAGGGGTTCAGGCAAAGCGGCTGACTTTTTGAATAAGGGCATCGATCCTAGACTAGTTGAGCGTTTTCTACCGGGCTTGCAAACAGCGCGGAACTTTGATTCGGTCTATCAACTCCTGCCTATCTACCCATTTATCGTAGACGCTGAAGGGGCCCATAAAGTGCATGATGTCAGCATCGCTGGCATTGATCAGGCTAGAGCCATCAACGCTGCTAATTTTCATAGTGAGATTGAACAGGCGCGAGCATCTAACCTAAAAGACAGCCATTATAGGATCGCATCGCCACGTTTAAGTGTGGTTGTAGGCACGGATCAGCCGACTTTTCAATCTGCGATGATTGACGAGACTGGGCGGTTAGTTATGAGTAACCGTCGTGACTTCAAAGATGTTAATCTTTCTGGTGATGGTACTGTACCGCGGGTATCGGCGATACCTCCAGGGTTCGGCGAAGAGGTCGCAACATTTGTTTGTAACTCCCACGCCGCAATTGCTGGTGACAAAGTGAGCTTGCACCACATTCGCTCATACCTAATGGGCGCGAATGTCGATCTCAACGCTTACCGCGACGACGTGGCCCCGAAGCTGAGTCTGGAAGTTGCCGATTCTTATTCGGGCCTGGAGCCGGTTGAGATTAGAGCCAAATCGTCGGTAAGCGAGCAAACACTTACAGCAGCCATCACGAACCCCGACAGGGGCACAGAAGTGGCTCGAATGACGCTCTATCGAAATGGTGATGAATTCGTTGGGCGCGCAAAATTGCAGGCTGGATTTTATCGTTCGACTATAAGCCTATTGGGGCGAGAAGTGAGCGACATCTTTTGGGTCTTGGATGTGTAGGACGAGCGAGCAGCATGTCAGAGCTTGAAGGCATCGCAGTCCCGGCAGGGGAGGTGTGGGCGGCATTGCGGCTAGCCCTTGAGGATCGGTTTGCCGAGGATCTATTCTGGCTGCAAATTGCCGAAGACGCAAATGGCATAACTGTTCGCGGTCAAGTTGTTTCTGAAGACGTCAAAGAGGCAATCGTCGAAATCGTCAGCGTTACCTTCCCGAACGCCGTTATTTTCAATGAAATCCTTGCGACTTCGCCGCTCTATCCGGCTAACCAAAACCACTTCGATATAGACGTGGGCGTGGACGTGAACTTTGAGGCGGCAGCGACGGTTGTTCGCCACCCTCGTATCTCCTGCGAGCATGAATTGTATCTCGGTAGATCATATGTGTTTGAGGTTGATCTATCATTAGATCCAGACCAAGAAACAGTTGGTGCGCCGATAGAACTGACACCAGAGGATCCAAACTGGGAAAGCTTGCTGGTCACCGTAGAGTTTAGCTCCTATGAACTGGAGATAGAGCCAGAGGATGCAAGGCGCAACATCACGCTCTTCCGAGGTGGAAATTCAAAGCCTGCTCGGTTCGCGGCAAAAGTTAAAGCTGAAGCGTCTTCAATAGGAGCGGCGAATGTAAAGGCAATCTTCTCGACCGCTGATCGAGTGAGGGGCTTCGCCTCTCGGCGGTTTGACATTATTCCCATTGCTCAAGGCGTGAACCCTGGCCCGAAAATACTGACTGCGCCCGGGACCATAGGGGATTTTGTGCACGACGCCTCCCCAGCGCCGAGCTTAACCGTCAAGATACAGCACAATCCGCATTCACCTGGCGAATGCACTTGGTCTTTCGAAGCACCTGGTTTCAGAGACATGGTGGAAGCCTACTCCTTTCATCAAATTAACCTTGGAACGTCCGCGAAAGCGTACTTCCAAGATAAGTTTATGCAGGTGAAAACGCTTCAAGATGGGAAGCATCAAGGTATCCTGAGGGGTATCGGGGAGGAAATTTGGGGAGCTGCTCCAGTCCAATTTCATCGTCTATACTTGGCAATGACGCAGAAGATTGGAAATGCTTTCCCAATACAGATATTCTCGGACGAACCCTATGTGCCCTGGGAGCTTATGCATCCGACTGCCAGCGACACGAACGATCCAGATCACCTATGCATGAGGCATCCTATTGCCCGTTGGACCATGACCAGGGCCCTGGTATCCACCATTCCCAAAGGTGGTATCGTGTCTTTTGTGCCAGACTATCCCGACGGATCGTTGCCCGCGGCGTTGGAGGAGGGGAGATGGCTTTGCACGACATACGGTGCTACCGCGTGCACGCCCACTTATGCAGCTTTTACGCAATGCCTAAACGTCCCGGTTTCCGAGCCGGTCGCAGTCTTGCACTTTGCCGGTCACGGTGCAGGGGAAGAGGCCGACCCGAGGCAACGAGGCTTACGGATGACAGATGGCTGGGTTTCCATTGAGGAGATCAACAGTGCGGTGAAACTTGGAAACCGGGATCGCAGCCTGGTCGTTGTCAACGCCTGCCACGCAGGCAGCCAGACAAGCGTGCTTGGTGCGGTGCATGGCTGGCCTGCGGCATTCATCAAGGTTGGTTTCGGAGCTGTTATCGCTCCACTGTGGGCGGTACAGGATGAAACAGCCTGCAAAGTGATGAAGAGAGCTGTCGCTGAGCTATACGGAACGGGCAATTCATTAGGCTCAGCGGTCACTGAAGCACGCAGGGAAAACAGAGACAAGTCGGCAGCAGCGTTTTCTTACGTACTTCACGGCGACGTAATGGCCCACGTAAATACCTGACGTTGCCTTAGACCGTTACAGGCTGCTCGACCAGAACAGTTGCAGCATTCCTTGCCACTTCTGCAAAAAGGTTATTCCCGGCGGGAGCTTTGAGGCTCACGATTAGGGAGAAATTAACCCGGCGGTCAAATCTGTCTGCTTTTGCGATCTCCGCCCACCAGCCTTTTGTCGGGGATACAGAAATGCCGTCTCTGTCTGCGAGCTGGTAAGCAGGGCCGCGCCATATGTCCTGCTGCAACGTCCCTCGCGAGGATAATTTGTTTCCTACTGTCCAGCCGCTATCAGGGGAGCGACCTTGGGCATCCACATTTGCGTTGAAGGAAGCCTGAGCGCTTCGGTCGTCTTCGTCGAAGCGCTTCACATCAAAGCGTAGTCCAAAAGATCGGTACCGATCATATCGATCTCTGGATACCGCGAGTGGATCAGGTTCGATGAAATACGAGAGTGTGCAGCGCATTTCCACTTCGGTCTGCCCAAGGGCGCGCAAGATTTGTTTTGGCCAAGGCAGCTTGAAATATTTCATCTCCTTGATCCTGCCGGCACTTCCGTTTTTTTCGAACGGAATAATATCGTCTTCGATTACCATGCAGAACGCATTTTCAGTGCTGTAGTAGGCACGTGCATCGTCAGGTACGCCCCAACCATATCGTGATATCAGTAGCCTCCATGCTTCTGAGTTGCCGTTGTACTGACTAAGCTCTCTTTGCTGGGCGAGCATTGCAGGCGTCCATTCGGCTGAGTGAACAATCAGGCCACGCAATGTTTCAGCACGCATACTGGGATATGAGACGTGCAGACGTCCCAGCAGACCCGATGCACGCGCTGTAGCGGCGCTTGTTTCGCCTGTCAGGCCGAAAGGTTTGTCCGGCGAGGCTCCTGAGGTTGTCAGGATGAGATCATTCGGCGAGGGTTGCGCATACACGCCGTCTGGATCTGTTTCGAAATTTCCACCTTCCATTACGACATCGGGCTTGTTTGGGTGGTCTTCAGTCCAACTTTCTGCAGAGCGGGAAGTTGGAGCCATATCTCCGACAGGGGCAACCACGCCTTCCCTGGATGCCTTAAAAGTCATCGCGCCGACTGTAATAACATTAGCCGCCTGTCCCGGAGCTTCCAACTCGAAACGGCTATTGCGATCTGTGTAGTCATCGATCTGGTATCGTTCTGAGGCGGATGTAGGCACATTTCCCGCCGCTACACAGAACAATCTCGGCCTGATGCCATCCCCGTATGCGAGCAGATCCAATGCGGCCGATGTGGCTGTAACTTTTCCGTTCCGGCTTTCGCCACTTGCGGTCTGCGCCAGGCAAAATACCCGTGTCGCGTCTTCCTTCTCTAGAAGGGTCACTGCACGCTGAATAGCCACTCTGGCCGCGAGCCTCGGCTGTCCAGCTGGTGCGCTCACAACCACAGACTCCAATGCCGTCCATAACTGGAAGGGCTCACGGGAATTCAGCGCGTAGTCAAGATCGAAATATTGGACCACACCCGCCATTTTGGTGCCGTGGTCCGAGTGGTCGAGTACGGGCCATCTTGTGCTGGCGGACAGGCACCTTGCGGGATTGATAGACGTTCGTAAAAGCGGATGGGAGGGATTTACGCCAGTGTCTAGCAACGCTACTCGCGGAGCGTTTGCAGCCGGTCCACGAATACGAGAGGCGAGTGTCGATACCTGCGCAGCTCTGGCGTTAGGTGCTTGCCGTAAGAAATCGACATTCAGGGATGAGGCGCTACGCAGTTCAATAATTGCGGGGCTCGCGTTTATGAGCTTTGCCATGTCGCCTGGTGAGGCCGTGACGTTGTGAATGGAAACCTCGATAAACTCGGTGGACGTTGGGTCCGCCTTTATGCCGATCTCACGCGCGGCCGAGAGAAACTGATCCTTCAGATCTCTCCGGAGCCAAACCTCCCATTTTGCGGTCTTATTATTGGAAGGGAAACCTTCAATGGGATCCGTCCAAAAATCTCGTACCCGCGCAGGTCGAATAGATTTGATACTTTCGAAGAGCCTGAAGTTCCTTGGGCGTCGCCCGGATTCCTCGTCATCCGTGTCCAACGTCAGGTCGTCGTCGCTTCCATCGTATTCGCTGTAAGCTTCGAGATTATTGCTCAAGGTTTCGACAGTCTTTGAGGTGACAAAGAAAGTCGCGCGATCGGAAGGTAAGTTGGACGAGTCTGCTGCTACGGCGCGCTGCAACGTGTATAGCTTCAGACCGGGGCTGCTGGCACGACTATTGCCCGGTTGTATCCCCACATCAGGGCGTCCCTCTACCGCCAACACCATCCCGCGCTTGTTTTTCGGTACTCCCCGCTCGGCTTGTTCTGCAGCCACTACAGAAATGTTACGGGTTGCTTGGTCCAATTCCTTTAGGAGGATAGCAGCATGTTGCGCCCGATCAACGATTGCCGGAGGAAACTTCGAGCTTCCTCCACTCTTAGCCCTAAACGTTGTGGGGGCCTTACCAATCCCACGAATGTGGAGGTGTCTGTAGTTTGCCATGTGGAATCAACGCCTGATTGAATTACAGGCAAGAGTTCAATGGTCACTACGAAATTGTCAATCAGGGTGAATAGTATTTCGGTCGGTTATAGCGTGAAATAATATATCAGCAGTCAAACGGCCATCGTTATCCAATACGGCATCGCGGGCGGCATCTGCTGCCACCGCAACCAGATCTGCTTGGCTGAGCCCCATTGCTATGTCGACAACTCGGTCCCAATCAATATCCTTATGGTCGAATTGCGTCAGATTGAACTTCAAAACACGCTGCGCTTCTTCAGGTGATGGTTTCGAATATTGGAACGACGCGTCGAAGCGTCTGAAGATTGCATGATCCAGCAAAACCTTGTGGTTTGTTGCCGCGATGATTACGCTCGATGACTGATCATCTTCCAAAAACTGCAGGAAGGAGTTGAGCATTCGCCGCGCTTCGCCAATGTCGTTGTCGGCGTCGCGGCGGGACGCAAGCGCGTCTACCTCGTCGAAGAAATAAACGCCACGGTGAACCCTCATCGAGTCGAAGACCAGCCTAAGCTTGGACGCGGTTTCTCCCATGAATTTTGTGATCACACCATCGAGAAGAATGGTAAACAGAGGAAGATTTAGCTCCGAAGCAACCGCCGCTGCAGTCATTCCCTTTCCCGTTCCAGGTGGCCCGGAAAAAAGGTACTTCCTTCGAGGTGTTAGGCCATTCCTTGTTAGAATATCACGTTCTCTGTGCTCGCGCACTGCTCGATTTATGCGGCGCATCAAGTCACCATTTAAAACGAGATCGGCGAGATAAGTTTCTGGGTAGGATGCTCGGACGAGGCCCGCCAACTCGCCACGGGGCGCTGTGATAGGAACCGGATGCGAAGTGTGACGAGGTTCTGGTGACTGACGAGCGTCAGTGATCACTGAACGAATATCGTCAGCCACCTTTGACTTACCCGATTTGCCTGCGTCAGCTGCAATTGTCTCGGCAATGGCGAGAAATTTCTCGTTATCGCCCGCTGCGTGGCTACGGATCATAGCGATGATTTGTCGAGCGCTGGTCATGGTGAGCTTCTTATCGTTTCGTATCATCTACGTCGAGGATAAACGACTGACGCGCCGTCACCTGAGCGTAGCACGATTCGGCCATCGCAACTCCAGATTTAATTTTTCATCAAAAAAGAGAGTGGGGCTGCCGGTCGGCGTTTCGGGCCTCTAGAGCAAACAACGCAAGACGCCAGCCATTTTAACAGTTCATCCCTAGGTGTCACCTCCAGGCGACCTATTGATGGACACTGTAGTCGGTAAATTTCAGCGGCTTCTTGACGTCAATGACAGAATGTCCCCGATTGTTCGAAGATCATTCAAATGAACCTGCGTGAAACGTAGCCGCACGGATTCGCCTGCAAGCTCCACTGAGATTTCTGGCGCTTCTGCCGCGGCGATCTTCTCACGCAGCTTGGCGTCGGTGATTGGATTCGCATGTCGCCACTTCGCTGAGCAGGTCGGACATAGGGCCAAATGATTCTCCGGTTGTTCTTGCGGGAGGGAATCGAGGCACTCGACGGCCTCAAAGTATGGCGAACCATCTGGGCGGTTGAACGGCATTTTGTCGTGACACCCCTGGCACACCATCTCTTCTAGCGGATTGGTGTATTGATCTTCCAGATAAGTGCGAGCTACCTTGTGGCTCTCCGCGTTGCTTGTTCGCACTGATCGCGCGCGGACTTCGTAAGTCTTGGCCGGCGCGGCCTTGGCGCGCGCAGAAAGGCGTTCGGTGCGCCGGCTGGCATTTCCGGTCTCGCGCACGGGAAATTCAACCGGTTCGAGCATGCCGCTGTCGATGGTGCGCATCATATCCGCGCTCAACGTTGCGAGAGCCTCTGGCGAGAGACCGTTCAGCCGATCGATGAGTTCCGGTGCCAGCCCTATAAGCTCACCCGCTTCGCGCCGCGCTTTACCGTGCTCGCTACGCAGGCGTTCCTGTTCGCCGAAGCCGATCGCACGGAGCCAATCTTCGTTGCCGCCGACGGAAAAACCTTTCGCAAGGTCGACGGATGTAATCTCATTTGGCTTTCGTAGAGACCCATCTTTGGTAGGAATCCAAGGCACTTCCCGGAGAATATGGCCCATGGATGAGGGCGCCTTGTGGGCCGCATATTGCTGATTTGGGGAATACCGGGCTACCATGGCTGTGGCCCCACCTTGACGAGACGCCTCCCAGACCAGCTTTGAGATCTGCGGGTCTCGCCTCTTCAAAAGAGCAGCCAACTGGTCAATACGGTAGTCTACGTCGACGCCTGTCCCGGTGTGCCGTGCGCCGCCCCAGTTATGGCGCAGATAGCTGAAATTCGGATGACCGTAGGATATGCGTGACGAAAGTACCATCAACTGCCGCTCGACGCCGCAAGCCTCAAGAAACGCCATTAGGTCAATGCGGGATAACGACCTGTATCCTTCCCACAGTGCAGCGCGATTTCGATCAGCAATCGTCCCGTCATATACTTTCGACAGTGGCGAGTCCTGATAGGGCGATCCGAAGTATACACCGTGTGGCTTGTAGTAACCTGCCTCGACGCCGGCGCGGATAAATGAGAGACCGTTGAAGAGGCCGATATCTTTGGTTTCCTTCCACCATCGAAGAAAACGGCGCATATGCTGAAGGTGCTGCTCCCGGTTAGGGCGCGGGCTTTCATCCCGGTATCGTGTTCGGAGAATCGCGTTTAGGAACGCGCGCTCGTCGATGTCTCGGACACCCACACGCCGCAGAAATTGCTCGACCTCTTTGCCCCGCCCGCGACCCAGCCTGATCAAAGATTTCTTGACGAGGTACAACTCGCCTTGGTCGACTTCTGACTCCAGATCACTGTCGGGCGGAGCAAACACCGCATGTCGTGGCGAGTAATAACGACCATCTTCGAGACGAACGAACGATATGTCTGAGATCGATATTGAAGGCCGCTGCGCTTTCTGTGCGGCGTCTAGTGCCAGGTAGAACAACTGGACCTGCTCGTCGCTGCGTTGGCCGAACCATTTCAGGCCGCAGCTGCGCCAGAGCTTGTCGCTCTCTGCAAATAGGGTCTGGGCTCCAAAGACATGACGAAAGGATGCGAAGAAATCCGCCGGGCTGAAGTCCTCGATCTTCAGTGTGCTGATAAAATGATCTGCTCGACTGTTGCGCAGGGCGACGACAATCCATCGCCGATTTGCTCGGTTACAGAACTCGGCTAATCCCATCTCGCCGAGCAGGTCGCGAAGGTCGGCTGGTCCGCGGATAGCGTTCCGTATTTTGGTAAAGCCGCCACCATGGACCGGAATCAGGTCCTCCTCGGCGAACTTCTTCGTGATCGTCGCGAGCATTGGCGCGAAGGTAGGTGGCAACTCGTCTACTGCGTTGGGCAGGAGATCGAGTACGCCGCGTTTAAGCATCCCACGCTCGCGCAAGTCAGGAAGCGCATCAGCCACCATGTTGGCGATTGCGTCCACGAGCTCAGTGTTCCAGGGATCGTCGCGCTTGATATTGCCGCGATTGTCCGTGAGCTGAAAAGGGCCATGGATCGTGAAATGCAGACCCGTAAGTTCCTCCGTCTCGAAGAATACCATCAGCCGGGTCGGTGCTTCCTCCGCAACAAGATCCCCGGAACCGTTCAGCTTGAATGCTGCCTTTACCTCATATTGCTTGCGATTGACCTCGTGCTCGACCCCGCGCGCCAGCACCAGATAGCGATCCAGTTTTGGGCGCCCATCTGGCATTGTCGACTCGATTGAACGGATCGAACCGCCGGAATCGACGACTTTTGCAGTCCCGCGTCGCTCGCCGTCTATCCATTCAAGTTGCTGGATATGGCGGAGGAATAGGAGTGATCGGGCACCTGACGCGATTAGGCCGTCCCGAGCCCGATCTATCGCCAACGCCGCGCGGTCCGCTCGGAGGGGAAGCACAATCTGCGTAGTCGGCTCGACGTGGTTCGAACCGATGAGCCTTGGAACAACTAGCTTGTCGATGGCGAACGCGAGCGGGCAGCCTTCGATCGTCGAATGAACCTCGGGGCGCTCGGTGACGACGTATACGGATTTGAAGCCGATGCCGAAGCAGCCGATCTTGTGACCGTCGTCCAGCTTGGTAGTGTTGCCGATGCCGGTAATTCCCTCAATATCGTAACGGTTGAAGGGCCGCCCATCATGCTCGAAGATGATACGGTCGGGCTGCAGCTCGAAGCGGACCCACGACGCCGCAGCATCTTCGGCGTTTTGTAGTAGTTCAAAGATGAAGTGGCTGGGGTCCGCGTACTTGTCGACGGTCGCGTTCCAAATGCCGCGATCGAAATCATTTTCATGGCTAGCGTCGACCCAACGCTGGCGTTTAGCCTGCAAGTTACCCAACCAATCCTGGAAAGTATCAGTCATATCAATGCTCCACTCGCAACGTTCCCGAGGCGACGCGACGCGGCAAGATATCCGCCCGCCGTTCTGCCATGGTGAGACTATCGAGCGACTCGCGGCAATCTGCATTTGCCCGTGCCAGCTGGCCCGTCCGCATACGTCGAATCCGCTCTTCCGATGCGGCGGCAAGTTGCTCTTCAAGAATTGCCACGCGGGCTCGGTGGCTCGCTTCCAAGCTATCTCGCCGGAAGCGCGCGATCTCACTTGCTTCAGCAATGTGGGTTGCTCGGCGCCGTGTCCACATCTCGTGGTGCCAGCCTTCAAGACCTTCGATTTCTGAACTGCTTGGCGGCGCGACGTCCGAGGCATCGTGAGCCCTTGTGAAAACGTCCATAAATGCCGCCGCGACCCGCGGATCCTCGACGACAGGGACCAGCATCGCGTCTTCGCGAAGCCCGCGCATTTGCCACTGATAGATTGCGAAGGGGTGTTCCCCTGCAGGCAATGCGGCGTCAGTTATTCGCAAGGTCACGAGAACCTCCTCGTCACTGGCAAACGACCGCGCCGCCGCCTGGGTTAGTGGGTGAACCGGTGTGATGAAGGAAAGCGACCGGTCTTCGTTGGCGGCCTCACGGTCGAATGTAAGAGCGAGCGTCTGTTGGTCACCTCGCAACCATGTTTCCCATTCGCGTTCGGCAAGGCTAAGACGCGTTCCACGGGTGCGTGGCGGTACAAGCCGACGGCGGGCATCTGCCGACAGTCGCAGGCTCTTGATGGGCCCCTGTCCGCTGATGGGATTGCGACCGACATCAAGTTCGCGCTCGAGATGAAGCCCGACTAAGCGCTCAATCGCTGCCGGCTCGAGCCAGCGGCTTGATGCCTCAGCAATCTCGTCGTTCATACGGGTGCGCTCGATACGGACACCAAACAACTCAGCTTCTCGCTCCTCAAGTGCATCGGTTTCGATAATCTGGCGGATCTCGTTATCTGCAAGCTGCTGCAAGCGCGCCTGGCGCTCCTCGTCGGTCAGCCGGAAGTCGTCTGCCACCGCTTGTAAACGACCGGCGATCTCGCCAAGGATCGCCTCACTACCGCCGATGGCCCGTTCGAAAACGCCTATCCGCAATAGGCAGCGTTGGAAGATATCGAAATCGACCGTACCTGGCGTGACGAAGTTGTAGATCGCAACCGTTTGGCTCTTCTGGCCGTAACGATCAATTCGACCGATCCGCTGCTCGATCCGCATAGGATTCCAAGGGATGTCAAAATTAACGATCGCGTCGCAGAACTGGAAATCCAGGCCCTCGGATCCGACCTCGGATGAAAGGAGGACATCGATCGCATCCGGATGCTCAGGGGCAAGCGCGAACGCCTTACGCAAAGATCGCCGCTCGTCGTCGGGGATGCCGCCATGAATTAGGCCTATCCGCACGCCTCGGGAGCGCAAAGCCTCGTCAAGATAAGCCAGCGTGTGCCGGAATGAGCTGAACGCTAGCAGGCGCCGATTGGGCATACCGGCCTTCTGACCGACGATGTTGAGGAAAGCGGCGAGCTTGGGGTCCTCATCCGACAAGTTCTTCGCTCGCGCAACCAGCGCAGCAATTTCGGAGCGAACGGACGCAACGTCATCGTCGCCATGATCTAAAGCGTCGCTATCGATCTCAGCAAGTTCGAGGTCGCTCAGTCGGCGAGACAAAATATCTTCCAGAAAGGGTGCAAGCCCATGCAGTGAACTCGCCGCTTGTCGCCGAATTGTGGTCATGAGAAAGCCGAGGGGACCGGCGCCGTGGGTGCGCAGATAGATGGAGCGCTGCAATGCCAACAGGTCGTCGTGAACGCCCTGCTGCTCCGGGGTGAACGGAACCTCGACAGTGCGCGCCTTGCGGCTGGTGAAGTTGCCGATATCGCGTCGCCGGGTGCGGCTGATCATAGTCGAAAAGCTGTGGAGACCTTCTGCTGGGCGGATGAGGCGAACCCTATCATCATCTGTCGCCGCAGTTCGTGTGGAGGACACCAGGTTACGGTACTCCGGCGACGGCGCAAGCATGACACGGCCCCAAGCAGTGGCGGCAGCCTCGCCCAGATGCGCAATAACCTCATTCTGCCAGCCGGGAGCTGCGCCCCGGATCGCGGCGATGGCGGCGTTGATCGTTTCGTTTGGTTCGGCCATCCGCTCGAATGTCGGACGGTCGATGACAAGGTCGGGGCGAAGTAGATTCAAAAGGGAGAACAGGTCACCGGTCCCGAGCTGCACCGGCGTCGCGGTAATGAGCACGACCGCTTCTGCTTCGTCAGCGAGAATCCTCAATCCCTGGTGAAGCCCGGTATCGCTATTACGTGCGTTGTGCGCCTCATCCACGATCAGGAGGTCGAACCGAGGCGGCGTGTCTAGAGTGCTTAGACCGGGCCCTCGATCGGCGCCCCGCTGAGGATAGCCCTGCAGGAGATTATCATTAACAAGCGAGAACGGAAGGATCGCGCGAGAATAGCGGTCGGGCCATTCGCCCTCAAGATCGGTCTGATCGAGGCAGTAGCGCAACTCATCGCTGCCCAGCGTTACAAACTCCTCATCAAAGCGCCGCATTTCACGATGCCATTTCTCCTCGGCGACTAGAGCCTTCGAGCAAACGATCAGAACAGAGCGCAAGGGACGACGCGCCTGCAATTCTCTCAACAGCAAGCCAGCTTCAATGGTCTTCCCGACACCCACCTCGTCGGCAACCAGCAAACGCGGCCGGTCGGCGCGGATAAACTTGAGCACTGGCCGAAATTGATAGGGTATGAAGTCGATACGCCCAGCCTGCAATGAGTAGAGATTGGCGATGCTCGGTTCGGCTAGCTGGAGTGCGGTCAAGCGCGCGTTAAACTCGTCTAAGGTCGCGCGCACGGCACCGGGGGTGAGGTCGGCGCGGACAACCTGGCTGAGGTAGAGTGTCTCTAGGCGACCGTCGATGAAGACGCTCAGGCGGGTTTCGCGGTTGCTCGGCGTGATGCCTGTAATGACACCGATCCGCGCGGTATCGGAGCGCAAAGCAACGGTTTCGCCGATCCGAAGCGGTTGAGCAGTCTCCATTCCTGAGACGCGGGCGGCGATAAGCTCGCGCACCTTCTTCTCGAGAGCATCTACATCGACGCCATTGGCTCGCGCGGTTTCAACTATCTCTTCGTCGCTGGCGTCGAGGATGCCTTCTGCAATCAGTGCGAGGATCTGGTCGGATTCAAGGGGTGTCGTCATTTTGTCCATCCAGTCTTGAATTGGCGTCGAAGCGTTCGGGTCATACGGCGGCGAGCCGTGTCGTAGCCGGTTGCGTCAAGGCCAAGCTGGTCGAAGGCTTGCTTCCGGCTGGTTTGCGTTAGGATATGGTCGAAGACGCCGAGAGCCGGCGGATCGTCTACAAGTGCCGCGCGCATGCGAGTAGCGAGATCACTGAAATCGAAATCCAGGTGTCCCGCCGTCTCACTGGTTTTCTCATCGTCATCGCCGATGAGCGGCTCGCGCATGTCCTCGCGACGCCATTGGCTTGCGATGCTACGCATCACCTGTGACAGGAAGGGGTGGAGGCTAAGGTCAGCCGGCCATGGCCGATCCCCCGACAGGACTCGCGCCAAGGCCTCATTCAATAGGTCGGAAGCATCACGGCGGGGCACGCCACGCACCCAAGTCTCGGCGATCGCCGCCAAGCGCACGATATCGGCCTGCCGCTGACGGTGCAGCAACCGGGCGACTTCCTCACGTGAAAGATTTTCGACCTCGTCTGACATGAGTCCTTCTCACTGTCCTTTGCTAACACTGCGCCGCTGGGCAGTAAAACGGGAAGGGACTCCACGATATTTTTGAGAGGCAGGCGACCCCAAGCATAAAAACGGGCTCGAGATTTGCTCTCGAGCCCGTTGCCAACCTTCGTGGTAGTGCATATCATAAGTTGCTATTCAGTCGTACTAGCCAGAACGGTCGAGATAGTGGGCGCCCTTGTAAATGTAATACAAGGCAAGAAAGCTGATAGAGCAGTAGTAGGGCACTTCAAGCAGTCGGAATATTTCAATCCCCGACACATTGGACCAGTATTTCACCGCATTCACGGCACTATAGATACCGATAAATACCCAGAATGCCGCAAACGCGGAAGCGCGAAATCGAGACATCATCTCATTTTCCTCTTCGTTAGCGGGCACAAAATTCATCTCATTTTTTTCGACGTCGATCACAGGGCATCAATAAAGGTCACGGGGTAAAGCGATGTCATCTGGGCCAGGAAGACCCTCTCGAACTCCACCAACACGACTTGGTCGTTTGATGCTGGCGTTACGGGTATCACTGCATGAACGCCGGTCGATGCTCGAAAGGAAGCCATCGTTTCGTCAGCTTTTATCAAGCGCCAAAGACGGCCAATCCAGCTCGCCCGATATCGACCCGGATGACTTGAAAGAGTTGGTTCGACGAATTCAAATCGGCGACGATCCTGTAAGCCGTGAACTTGCGGCCGTACTTGTCCGTGAGGTTGGGGGCTATCAAACGTCTCATGAGACGATCAAGCGGATTGAGGTGGGGTCAAAAATCAAAGCCCCGCGACCGGAACTGCTGAAAGCGATGTTCTTGGCTTATGGTCTAACCGATGCCGAAGCCGCAGACGTTGCAGAATATTTGATCTCAGGTCAAAAGGCGGGAAACCCTCATTTGCATTCCGCGACAGGTGCTGGCGCAATCTTGGCGGTAGCTGAATTTGGCCCTCAAGTTGCGAACGCTGAACGGATAGGATCCGACTGGATGACCACTTGGGTAGAGGTTCGCAAGGCTGATGAAGGCGGCTTCGAACCGCACGAAGTGGAAGTCATCGTGAAAGATGAAGAGGTGAATCCGCCAAAGAACTTCAAAAGGCTTGCCACCTTGGCCGCCCAACAAAACGAGGAGCGCCGCAAAGCGGGTGCCGGTGGGGTCTGGTCAGATAACCCGACCCTGTGCTTAGCCGAGATTCCGGATGATAGCGCCACTGAAGTGTTCGAGGTCCAACCTACATCCGTTGTCGATAGTATCGCAGAGGATCGGGACGAGCGCTTGACCATGACGCTTCATCTAAAAAAATCTACCTATCGCTACAACGTCATCGCAAAGCAGGAAGCTGGTGCATCCGAGCGGTGGAATACTCTCCAGAAACTGTCCTTTCCACCGACGCCAGTGCCACATCTTGCTTCCGGCGTCGGCATCTGCATCAATGTGGTTTGCGACAATGGGGCCTCGATTGTTGTTGGTAGACGATCGCTCAATGAAACCTTCCGCAAGGGCGAATTCGATATCGCTGTCGTCGAAGGTATCCGACCAACCGCGGATGTTGCAGAGGGAAAAATCGATGTCCAAGCAGTGGCCAGGCGTGCGTTAACGGAGGAGTTAGGCTTCGGTCGAGGACAGCCGCCGGAGGTCTGGTCATCGCTACTCAACCGGCTCGTGGTTTTCGAGTTTGGTGTCGATCTTGAATACTATCAATGGAATTTTCTCGCATTCGCCGACACGAAGTTGAGCTTTGCCGAAATTGATGGCATGTGGCGAAAAGCGAAAGACCGAAAAGAGAACACAGGTCTTCGAGCGGTTCCAAATGATCGCGATTCCCTGACGCAATTTTTCATGGGTCAACCTATATGGTCGGCTGGAATGGCCTGCGCCCAGCGCACATTCGACTATTGGTGATGACTGAAGCCGTGAGCAACTATTCAGAGAGGCCTCATGCAACTGCTCGAAAAAGCCCGAATTCGGACGGTGTGACGATACAACCTTGCGACTGGCCGGGCCATGGCAGCGTCCATGCCATATGTTCGAGGTACATACAACGTCGCAGTATGCCAAACGCCGCCTCTCGATTGCGCCAGGCCGAAAACCTGTCGGCGGTGCTGCAGGCGACCGTCGCCCGCGATACTTGGAACG
The DNA here is from genome assembly GCF_019430945.1 of Neorhizobium populisoli. Classification (GTDB taxonomy): domain Bacteria; phylum Pseudomonadota; class Alphaproteobacteria; order Rhizobiales; family Rhizobiaceae; genus Neorhizobium; species Neorhizobium populisoli. Next base: position 16,638 of record NZ_JAHYCB010000008.1, read on the forward strand.
AGATTTCCGTCCTGCAGCACATGCGCTGGCTTGGCCGGTTGCATGCCGCGTCGATCCTGCGGGAAGCCGGGATCACCACCGGCGCTCATCTTGCCGCCATGAATCTCTGCCTCAAAACCATTCGGTCGACCGGCGGCGGAGCCGCGATCGCGAGACGCGGCTGCTGGCCATCGTCCACGGCCTTCTGGCGACCGCCGAGATCGGCATGAAAGAACATGACCGGCTGACGCTTGCGAAAACGATTATGGACCGAAACTGGAGGGGCGGCGGACGTCGTCGAAATTGCCGGAGCTGGTCGTGAGGAGCTCGTCGTTCCGGTCGTCGCTCTTCTCGCAATCTCCGGGGTATTCGGGATCTTCGGAAGTTTTCTGAACGCGGACTAATCTCTGGCAAGCGCGCTTGTTGTCGTCTCCGCACTTCTGTGCTTTTTGTTCCTGTTCGTGGTGGCCGATACATGAACCGGCACGCATGGCATTTCGGTCGCAAAGGAACCTGCGAGCATGCATCGCCACCACCGCGACCGGCCTTTGGCAAACGACAGGAGCGGCCAAAGACAGACAAGACCTTCGAGGCGGCCTCCTCAGAGCAGCCGCTGGACCTCTACGACTTCGCCCTGGCGCGGATGACCACTCTTTGCGCTGAGGATCTCGCAGGTTCTTTCCGCGAGCTTCTTGTCCGTTTGGAAGTTAGGCCCCGTCAGGAACTCTCGAACGCGGAAAAGGCGTCAGCCTCCTCACGTCGGGAAGACCACAGAGCAGCTCTTCTTGATTGCCGAGGCGGAAGGCTTTTCGGTCGCTATGAAGTTTCCGGCCAAGCATTGCCGCCACGTCGCGCGACCCTTGGAAAACGTCAGCAACAGTCGGCGTTCCTGACAGGGGGCCATCGTTGAATACTTCCTTGGGCGGCGCGCAAGATTATTTGCTTGCTTGCATCCGCCCCATATTGACATGCACAAAACCTTAAGTTGTTATTTGCTCGGTAGGGCAAGGAGTGGCAACATGGGAAATCCAGCGCCGGTCGGGGACGTCACACGCTATTTGTTGGTGCGCTCTCCACGAGCAGAGGCTTCTACGGAAGCGTCGAAACTCGCAATCAGAATAACGCCGAGCCAAGAGACGAAGCAAGCACTCGCCTCCGCCGATCCAGCGCTCAATACCGCTCGAATTTCAGAGCTTCAGAAGCACCTCGAAAAACCTGTCCACAAGCAAGCTGCACAGGAACTCGAGGAATTCCGCGAGAAGTTCGATGCACTGGACACGCAGTCTGGCATCAAGGTCGATGTTTTACAGTCGCTTCTTGGTGGGATCAGCGATACCGAAAAGGTAGCAGAGCTTCAGGCAATCGCAGGAGATCTCTATCTCCTTTCCGGGATTTCATCTCCTGGTGACCTACCTGCACTCGCTAAGATCCTACAAAATCTATGGCTCTATAATGCTCTGCAGGAAACGCCCGAAAGCGATGTCCTGTCGCCAGACGATCTCTCGAGGCCAATGTTTCTCGTTGAGCGCGAGGATGTCTTACGTGAAAAGGCAGTTGCTCCGGAAATTCAGGACAACAACAATCCCGCCACCGACTTTTTTCGCAAGCTTGTTTATCTGCGTGTAGCAGACAATCTGTTGAGAGAGCTCAGGCAAAAGAACGAGCTGAAAGTGGAAGCTGACCCGCCACCAGCAGCACCGGCTGCCATGGTCGCAGCCGGCGATGAAGACGAGAAACTCATCTCTAGACACCAATCCGCTGATGCCTCTGTTGTCGCGACCATCGACTGGTCAAAAAGGCTGCCGGCGAGCGTCGCAGACTATCTCAAAACGCAATATGCCATCGATGACCTTAATCTGGCCGACATCATCCGACTGACCGAGCGGGTCTCCGTCGATCTCCGTGATCATGTGACTACCGCGCTCGGCGGGGTACAAACCGGGCGGATCGTCGCGTTTTCACGAGCGCTCGACCGCGTCGCACAGGAGTACAGCCAGAAGGTTATCGAAAACCTCGATTCGTTTCTGCAGCTCTCTTCCTATTCTCCATTGCAGATATCCAAAAGCAGCGGACAAGTGCCCGGGGGCAAGGGGATTATTCAGCCGACTGGCGTCGGAGATCTCAAAGTCGTTCGCCAACAGCTGCAGAGGTATGCTCTCGGCGAGATCGCATATATCGAAAACGTCCTCACTGGCGAAGTGCGGGCAAGAAACCATGTACGGTCAGAACGGGTCGAACAGCAGTATACCTATGAAGAGGAAGAAACAGCCTCGTCAGAAAAGGATCTGCAGACCACGGAACGGTTCGAGCTCTCGCAGGAGATCGACCGCCAGCAGAGTGAGAGCCGGAAAACCGACGCAGGCATCAACGTATCGGCAAGTTACGGCGCCGTGACAATGGCAGCGCATGCGGGCCTTTCCACTGAGGGATCCGTCCAGGAGGCGGAGCGGAACGCGCGTAAGTACACACGCGAGACGATTTCCAAAGCAGCCGAAAAACTCCAGAAACGGGTTCGGAAACAGCAGACCATCACAACCACCTTCGAGTTGAAGGAGGAAAACCAGCATTCCTTCACCGCAAAGGATAAAGACGCGGTCGGGATCTATCGGTGGGTAGAAAAGGAATATTGGTGCCAGACGTTCAACTATGGCGCTCGCGTCATGTTCGAGGTGATGGTGCCCGAACCGGCCGCGTTCTACGCATATGCCGTAGACAACAAACCGCGCGGAGAGGCGCAGTTCAAGGCGCCTGAAGAGCCAAACTTCACGGCCAAGGATATCGACGAGTCCAATTATTTTGCCCTGGCCGCGCGGTATGGTGCCGCAGTGTCTGCACCTTCTCCCGCGTATCGCCTATCGCAAGTCATGGCCTTGCAAGGTGCAGGCGACACCGACAGTAACGCCGGCAAATTCACGATAGATGAAGACTATGAGATGGTCATGGCGGCACCCGTTGCCTCATGTCGGATCGTAGGCAACGGGCGCGCTTCGTATACCGTGCTGATCTCTCCGCATCTCTGGGATTCCAGCGTCGGTTCGTGGGGCCCGGGCTCCTTCTATCCCGGCGTCCGAGGCGAAGCCCAGGTTGCTTTCAACGGGGTCTACGTCGAGCATTATGCGGTAAGCATCAAACTGCTGCTCTCACGCACGAGCGACGCACTGGATCGTTGGAAGATGACCACCTTCAACGCGATTCAAGAGGCTTACGTCGCATTGAAGTCGGACTATGAGCGAAAACTTGCGGCACTGCAGGCACGCCGAGGAGCGCCCGTAACAGCGCGAACCGAGGCTGAATACCGTTCGATTGAAAAGGCTGAGCTCAAGCGGTCCAGCCTCCAACTGCTGACGGGGCAGGATTTCTCATTGTTCGACGCCGTGAAGAGACCCGCGAACGCGGCGCCGCTCATGGATCCGACCGAGGCCGTGATTGAAGGGCAATATGCAAATTTTTTCGAGTCGGCATTTGAATGGGACGAGATTGTCTACGAGTTTCTCCCCTATTTCTGGGGCAACAAGGACACCTGGCTGGAGAAGCTCGGATTTTCCGACATGGATCCCATTTTTGCAAAATTCCTGCGCGCCGGATTTGCCAAAGTCCTCGTCCCCGTTCGACGAGGCCGCGAGCGCGTGCTCCTCTACTATCTGGAAACCGGGACACTTTGGCAGGGTGACGGCGCGCCGGTCGTCACAGACAAGTTTTACCTGTCGTTGTTGTCCGAAGTCGAAGCTCGCGACAGTGACGAGGGGCAGACGACGGGGATTGCAGAGGGATCTCCATGGAAACAAACGGTACCGACAAACCTCGTCTGCCTCGAAACTAGAGATCTGAAGCTGCCAAGTTGGGAAATCGACACAGGAACCGCCACGGGCGAGTTTCTCCCGTCGAAGGAACTCTGCAACGGTATCCCCTACAATGCCGCACAATGGACAGACGACCGCAAGACCGTCGTTCAAGCCCTGAAAACTCTCGGCTACCAGGTTGTCGTTGACAACAACGCGCTTGCCTATCTGGGTTCGCTAGACGGTAAACGTGTCGTGCGAGCATTCCAGATGAACGCCAATGATGCAGGCATACCGGCGTTGATCGGCAGGCCCCTGGGTATCGATGGCGTCCTTGGCCCATGCTCCCTAAGGGCATTAACCGCAGCTGTCGCGATGAATGCTGCGGGCAAATGGCCCAAGCCGGCCTAGCCCTTCCATGGCAAAAATCCGCAAGCCGACTGACGTCGAGTATCTCGCATTCCAGGGAGGAGGCGGGAAGGGCTTTGCCTACATTGGAGCTATCGAGGCATTCGAACGCCTCGGGGTCCTCCCCAAAAAGGATGGTGTTGGAGGCACAATCCGCGGCTTCAGTGGATCCTCGGCCGGAGCAATCATGGCTTTCCTGCTGACAATGGGCTGCACGTCGAAGGAACTGCTTGACATCTTCAAAAGCAACGATGAGTTCCTCCGCTTCTTCGATGCTCCGCGCAGCGGCGAAGTGCGTGCAATTCGCTCTGGAGATTGGCAGGCAAAGAAAGTCGTGCGCGAAGCATGGTCAATCAAGGAACTGGCAAACGCCCGAACATATGTGACAGCGGTTGCCAAGGTACTTGAGGAAGCCTACGCCAGTGCAGACGCGCTCTATAGTCGCTTAGGCTCTGCCTCAACCCGTCTTCAGGGCTCAATGTTCTTCGCAGTCTGGTTGGCGCTCACGCCGGCAGGACGGTCCATGACCGATTTAAAGGGACTGGTTAAGGACTATCCGTTTCTTGGTCCCATCCTGAAAGACGCATCAGCTTATGCCTCGAACATCCTTTATGACCGAGGCATTTTCCCAGGCTTCGCAGTCAGAGATTTCCTTCGATCAATTGCTCGCCGTATCCTCGTGAAACATCCTAAATGGAACAAGAGCTTCGGGGATCCCGCGGAAATATCGTTTGCAGCGCTAAAACGCCTGACGAACGTCGATCTCGTTGTCGTCGGAACCAATCTTACACAGCGGAAGTCCGTCTACTTCTCTGCTGCCCTCACTCCAGAATTTTCGGTCGTTGAAGCTGTCGGTATTTCGTCCTGCTTTCCAATCATGTTCAAACCGGTATGGATCGACGCTCATCCCAAGGATGCGGTCCTGGGTGACCTGCGCGGCTACTGGATCGATGGTGGTTTCCTGAACAACATTCCGATTCACGCCTTTGATGTCCCGCCTCCAAAGACGAAAGCTGCTAACGCGGTCCCACTCCTCAATCCGCGCGTTATCGGCCTGTCGCTCATCCCGGGCTCACCTGGCCCTATTGCCGAGCCTCGCTCAGCCGAGGAAGACCCGCTGGTCAGTTTCGCACTCGATATGTACGAGACCGCGTTTACTCCATCGGGTGCTGGTCAGTTCAGGACCGCTGATGAGGCACAACAGGTCATTTCCATATTCTCCTACAGCCTTTCTCTTTTCGATTTCGCACCTTCCGACGCCGCCGGGGCCGCGCCTCGAAAAGCTGCGTTCGAAAAAGTCCTCGACCATTTTTCCTGAACCAGGTTTTGGTGGTGCGCGATTTGTGAAACCAGACTGCTGGCGGCCGTTGTCTGCCGCCCCCCGGTACTGCAACTCATATCGCCAGCATCTTCACCGCGGCCTTTAGAACCTTGCGATCCATAACAGATCCGTCATTCCAGCTGCGTTGCGGGTCCCCTTTGGTGACTGTTATGCAGATTGGTCGGGCACAGCTTCGCCAGGTTTGAGCGTCCAGACCATATGGGTTTTGTCGCCAATCTCGGCCAAGACCGCGTCCACGTCGACGGGGCAGTGGTGGTGTGTCACGGATGATGTCGGATGGAAGTGAGGGGTATGGCTTATCACCTGACCAGTCTCATCACAGAAATGATGGGCGGCACCTGGCAGCATTTCCATGGGAAGCGGGATTCTGGCGTAGGGGTTATGATAAACGTTTAGCCCCTCGATCCATTCCTCCGAATAGCCGGCGGAATTGACGAAAACGCGGAAGAGTTTGTTGTGCATCGCATTGGGATTGTGATCGACCATTCGGCCTTCACGCACCAGCAAAACTTGCTTCGAGCCGAATTTTCCCAGAATGCCCATGCGGTTGAATTTGGCGATCGTGCCGGCATTAGTGCTGATGACGGCACTGACATGCTCGGATTCAGGTGAGCGGAAGAAGCCCGACGGAATGACCTTCTTGTCCCATTGATGCTGTTCAATACGTACCGGTGATATCACCAACTCGCCATTCGCATCGAGCGCACCAGTATGCTCATATCCCCACAGATACCGCTCCAAGGCCGGCTGCGAATGCACCATCGACATCGGTGCCGAGAAATCGGCAACCGCGAACACGAGCGGCTTCCCCACGACATGCGGCTGCGTCCAGTATTTTTTGTTCAGCTTTGAGAATAGGGGGCTGCCGAATTTGATCGGCATATACTCTTTGAGATAGGCTTCCCGTGCTTCCGGCGTATCCATCGGAGGCGGTGGCACGATCTGGCCATCCTTAATCGTCGGCCCGACAGTCACGGCTTCAACATAAAGCTCACCCAACAAACCCGAACCGCAGAAGTCAGGAACCTGATAGTCTCGATTGAGTAGAAAGCCCGCCTCGATCAGCATAGCGAACAGATAGAGCTCCCAGATGCGTTGATCGAAGCCGGTGGTCTGGAACTGCTCGATGAAATTTCCGTCCGCATCCTGATACCAGCGCATCATCGGCTCGATGATTGAGCGAGCAGGTGAGTATCCTTTATTGGTTGTCAGCTGGACGAAGGACGGATTGTGTCGCGACACTTCATGGCGATGCGTGAAGAAATCCACCGGCTCGCCTGTTTCATCACCCTGATAGTGGTCGTTTACCTGCGCTCTGGCCGCTGCACGCATGCCGGCAAACAGCGCCTCCTTAGCCGCTTCGGGCGTAGGGCAGAAATCCGTGACGTTGACACCTCGGAAACGGAGGTTGCGATCCTGCGCCATGACTATGCCGCCGAAATCCTGATCAGTGATGTCTTTGGTCGCAATGCCGATAACGCCAGCGCCTTCCACCTCGAAATATTCCAGCTCTTCGAGATACAGCAAGGTACTTGGCTGGCGGGCGTAACCTCCTAGGGCGTTGAAGCGCGTCAGTGAAATCGGTAAAATCGCAAGATCGGCCATGGCGCTATCGTTGCATAGGAACATGCAAACCTACAACCGGAGTTTGCTGGGAGTCATCCTACGCCGCTGTACGAAATAGGCCTCTACGGCTGACGGTAAGAAGAGCCTCTAGCAGGCCACTGGGCGGTAGCGATGATCGCAAGTTAAGATGAAATCCTGCCCCCGCAACCAGTTCTTACATAACTCGCTCATTACACCGATATAACAGGCGGTTAGCCGCCAATGTCTCGCACCGCCTCTGTATCGCAGGGGCGGTTTTTGCGTTATGGGGCTTTTGTCTACAGGTTAGGACCATCTTGGTGCTCCGGTCCGAAGCGCGTTGGATGCATTCCGTCTCATAGCCGGCATTACCGGCACAGTCTCTTCGATTTTTACATGGATCAGTAGACGTGTCGCGAGGTTAACAAGTGGCGAATTTGATGAGCTCATCGTTCGACCTGTGCACGCACGGATGCTATGCCAGATTGCGACCAATCCAGAGATTGAACTTCACCAGATTTCCAAGTATGGCCTATTTGACCAATTCGTGCACTTCCTACTAGATCGAGAAGTCAGAAAGCGCGGCCGAGACGGCCGGTTTAGCTTACCAGTCAGGCGCCGATTCAATGCATCGGTTGCCGCATGGCTTTGGCGCCAGGGTGGGGCCTCTACGGTCAGCATATCACACATCCCGAACTCCCTGTTTGCAACCGCAGCGGAAGGAGTACAGCATGACTATGACGATCCGGGATTGCGTCGAGAATTGACGCAGGGTTGCCTTGTCGACAAAAACGGTACTACCGTGTTTTTCAATCACCGCTCGTTGCAGGAGTTCCTTGTGGCGAACGCTATTGTAGAAATCTCATCTGTCCCTTCATTCCAATCATCAAATTTGCTAGATTGCCTACGCCTGTTGAACGCGGAAATCGCCAACTTTCTGCTCGGAGGGTACTGCGAGTCCGACGTCCTCCGCACTGTTCTGGACCGGTGGTTTACTGCCTTGATCGGCTTGGAGGGGCAGTTGTCGGTCGTAGCGTTACGGCTACTGACCCAGCTTCGCATGGAGGGCGCATCAAAGACACGCCTCAGTCCCGACGACCCATGGCATCGCTGGATAAGCTTCTTCATGAGTAATGGTGGCGTTTCTTACGATCTTAAGTCAGACTCACATAACCCGCATGAATTGGCAAAGAGCAATGCCCAGCGCTTTCTGTCGGATTACGTAAGTGACATTGCGAGATACGACAGTCCAAGACAAGCCGCGGCGCTGACGCTTCTCGCATCGGTGCTGCGAGCGAAGCGGGATCAGGCTGAGTCCCAGTATGCTACCGTTTGGTTGGCCAACTGGCTTTCCTTTGATCTTTTCGAGAAGGCATTCGCGAAAACAAAGGGCAAGGGAAAGTATGCCCTCGTGTATGTTCAGCGGGATGAAGATTTCGCGCTTTGGCTTTTTGTGAAGTGCTGCCGGTTGGAGCGCGTGAACAACGAGATGAACGTAGTCATCGATTTGAAGCTAATGAAAGAATTCGCAAGCAGCCACTCGCCGATTGGCATCATCGAGGACATCGCCGTCGAAACGGATGTTTCCGAGACTATGCTTCCAGTCCAAGTTCTGTACCGCATCTGGGGAACCCCTGAGCGAAAGCTAGAGACTGTCAGACCGTTCTTCTTCAAGACAGATCACATGGAAAAACTTAAGACGCTCGATACGATAGTTCGTTCTTCTAGTCTAAGCGTGGCGAGCCTGCCCTGGAAATCAAGGAGGTGGCTCCAGAGCGCAAAGTATTGTCGTTGCCCAAGGGCTCGCAGGGCATTTAGGCGACGGAATTGCTTCAGCAATCGCCACGCACTTGGCATCCTGGGGCAATCCTCGGGTTGTGAGCACAATACACAGCTTAAGAGCGCACGGCCCACTCCCGCTTCACCGAAGAGATGGCCTATGGGTGTCAATCGGCACGCAAACTTGACCCCATATCGGCGTCCAATGTTGGGTCTGACTCATTCTCGATGATGTTTCGGATTCTACTGGTCTGGTTTCCAATGGAGAATCAGTGCCATGCGAGCCCATTTTCGGCTTTCCGATCTGATCCCTGCCGAGTTGAACGTAAAGGCAGTGCACCACAGCGCAGATGTGATCGTCGTCGCCGCACATGGTCAGTCCCGAGATTGCAGGTGTCCCGAATGCGGTACGATCTCCCATCGTGTTCACAGCCGCTACCCTCGGATGATCGCCGATCTGCCTTGTGCAGGCCGGAGCATAGAACTGCATCTGACTGTCCGACGCTTCGTCTGTAGCGCCGTCCATTGCTGCCGAAAGATTTTCGCCGAGCGTTTCGGTGATGACATAGTTCGACCCATGGCCCGCAGGACAGCACGCCTGGACACCTTGGTGCACCATTTGGCTTTGGCATTGGGTGGTCGCCCGGCAGCACGGTTCGCAGATCGTCTCGGGTTTCCGGTTAGCAACGACACGCTGCTTCGAACCGTTCGTCGATATGATCGACCACCACCAACGCCGCCGAGCGTTATCGGCATCGATGACTGAGCGTGGCGTCGCAATCATCGATATGGCACGATCATCTGCGACCTTGAGCGGCGAAAGACGATCGCCCTACTGCCTGACCGAGAACCGGCGACGGCTAAGGCCTGGCTGGTCCAACAGCCGCAAATCGAAATCGTGGCAAGAGATCGCGGCGGCGGGTATGCGCAGGCCGCTGCACGAGCCCTGCCACACGCCGAACAGGTCGCCGACCGCTGGCATCTCATGGAAAAGGCTAGCCACGCCTTTCTTGACGCCGTTCGCAAGTCAATGCGGCAGGTGCGCGTGGCAGTCGGTACAGCAACCGTAAATCCCAAACTTCTGACTGCCGCCGAACGCTTGCAATATGACGGATATCTGCGGCGTGAAGAGACAAACTCTGTCATTCGTGGACTCGTAGGCGAAGGCGTGTCCATCAAGGAGATCGTGCGCAGAACCGGGCATAGCCGAAAGCTAGTTCGCGGCGTCGTCCGTGGTCAAAGGACCGATATCTTTCGCGTCCGGCAAACTTCGCTCGAACCACACCTCCCGTGGCTCCAAGCGCAATGGGATGCTGGATTACGAAACGGTGCTGAACTCTGGCGACAGCTTCGGTTGGCTGGTTTTGGCGGCGGTCTCCGCGTTGTCACGGAATGGGCAACACGACGAAGAAGGGCTGAAAAGGCCGAGAACGGGCTTGGCCACGCGCCGGCGGTACGCACCATCGTCCGCCTAATGACCCTTGAGCGTAACAATTTGACCAAGGCGCAAACGATGACGGTCGCCGCGATCGAAGAGCAACTACCTGACCTTGTCGAGGCAAGAGACGTCGTGGAGAGCTTCCACGATCTACTGCGGCGTAGGTCTAAAGATGATCTCGACAGGTGGATCGACCGTGCAGCAGCAAGTTTGGTTGCGTCATTCGCCAACGGCATCATCCGCGACAGAGCAGCGGTTCAGAATGCAATCAATTCAGTTTGGTCGAACGGCCAGACCGAGGGTCAGATCACCAAACTCAAACTCATCAAGCGCCAGATGTATGGGCGCGGGAAGCTCGATTTGCTTGAGGCGCGTATCGTCGGGGCCCCCTGATGTCATCGAGATTGCGTCAGACCCAATTTTGCACGCCGAAACACAGTTGAAGGAAGACAAGCGTGCAATCTTCAGCGCAGCGGCCCATGCGCAGCGCGCCGCCGATTTCCTGCACGGTCTGCAAAGCGTTGCGGACACGAAGGAAGGAGCCGCCGCGTGAGCGGCGGTTCCCTTTCTGTCGGTGGGGAAATTTTGCGCCCGCCAGGGGCGGGCGCTGGATATATGAGGTTTGACGATGATCGAATATGATCAACTCTGTTGAGTATTCTGCGATATTGTTAAACTTGATAATGGTTTGAGAATCGGGTAATATACTCAGCATGGCTGAGCCATCTGCATCACCGTTAAACCGACTGGAGAAAGACCTCCCCGAAGGGCTGGTCGTGGATGCCGCTTGGCTGGAAGATCACGGTATCGCCAGCAATCTGCGTGCTTACTACGTCAAGGCCGGTTGGCTGGAACAGCCGGTGCGCAGCGTCTATAAAAGGCCGCGTGGCACGCTGAGCTGGCAGCAAGTCGTCATATCGCTGCAGACCCTGCTCTTGCGAACGCCGCTCTATGTTGGCGGGCGCACCGCGCTGGAGCTTCAGGGTTTTGCCCATTACCTCTCGCACGAGACCAAGACCGTTCATCTCTATGGGCCGAATAAGCCGCCGACATGGTTGGACAAGCTGAACCTTCCGCAACGCTTTGTCTATCACAACAGCGCAACCCTGTTTCGCAACGATCCCATCATGCAAGATCTAGGTAGCCTTGGCTGGAACATTGGGGATGGATCGCCGCGCGATCTCAGCCGCTTCCAAGGCGGCAGTCTGACGTCACTTCCATGGGGACAATGGGACTGGCCCCTGACCCTTTCACAGCCCGAGCGCGCCTATCTCGAAATGCTCGACGAGCTGCCGCGCCATGAGAGTTTCCATCAGGCCGACATGATCATGCAAAGTGCCTCAAATTTCAGCCCGAGACGGCTGCAAAAGCTGCTGGTAGACTGTGACAGCGTCAAGGTGAAACGCCTGTTTTTCCTCTTTGCGGATCGTCACCGCCATGCGTGGCTCAAGCGTCTGGACAAGACGGCGATCGATCTGGGCAAGGGCAAACGCATGCTCGTCCCCGGAGGCAGGCTCGATCCGGTCTATCTGATAACCGCGCCGGAGGACCTTGATGCCGTTTCGTGACCAGTACCAGGCCCAGGTTCGGCTGCTCATGCGCCTTCTTCCCATCGTAGCGCGCGAAGCCTGTTTCGCGCTCAAGGGCGGAACGGCGATCAACCTCTTTGTGCGCAACATGCCGCGTCTCTCGGTCGATATCGATCTGATGTATCTGCCGATCCATGACAGGCCGGAGGCTTTGGCTGGGATCGATGCCGCGATGAAGCGCATCAAGGCCGCAGCATTGGCGGAGCTGCCTGGCTCGCGCATCACCGAAAACATTCACGATGGTGCAATCCTTCGCCTTCTCGTGATTGCGGAAAGCACACAGGTCAAGATCGAAGTCTCTCCCGTATTGCGCGGTGTGGTCCATGAGCCCTCCACCATTCCGGTCACCGAAGCAGTCGAAGAGGCGTTCGGCTTTGCGGAGACCAGCGTCGTATCCTTCGAAGACCTGTTTGCCGGCAAGCTTGTTGCAGCGCTGGACCGGCAGCATCCGCGTGACCTCTTCGATGTGCAAGGCTTGCTTGCCCATGAAGGTCTGAGCAGCGACCTCCGAGAAGCGTTCATAGTTTACCTACTCAGTCACAACCGCCCCATGGGTGAAGTGCTTTCGGGCCGCGTCAAGGACCTCGCAAACGAATACAGCAATGGCTTCGAAGGCATGACCGAGGAGACTGTCGCAATCGATGAACTGGTCCAAACCCAGCATGAAATGATCGAGGTGTTGGTCGGCGGAATGCCGGATCACCACCGGGATTTTCTGATCGGCTTCGAGCGCGGGCAACCGGACTGGTCCTTGCTGAAGATTGGCCACGTGGCGGAGCTTCCCGCCATCCGTTGGCGCCAACGCAATCTCGGCAAACTCAACCCGGACCAACGTTCAGCCCTGGTCGAATTGCTACGATCTTCCCTTGAACGGAGTGCCTAGAAATACCCGTTCCCTCGGCTTTGATGACGGGGATGCAGCGACATCGGAGCGGCGGCGGGGGCACATTTAGGCTGAGCGCTGACCTTCAGGCTTATCCAGGAGGGGAGGGACAACCGGGGTGGGAAGTGAGGCAAGATAAAGCGAACCGGGGGTTCGCGCTCGCTTTACTCGTAAGCTGTTGTCTGCACATTATTATCCGTGCCTGAAAACGGGGAAGCATCGCAATCAGCGATGTGCGACGAATTTCAGATCCGACTGATATCCTCTTTGGTATTGGAGGTTAGCGGGCATCTGCCGCGAGGTGCGCTACGCCGATCTACGCGGGTCCAAGTCTTTTTGCGCCCGCCTGCGATGACAGCAATTTCCTGCTTGCCAGGCCGACGATGGGCGTCATATCTGCCGATATGGCCGACCGTGAAGACAACAATTTCCGCATCAGACTAGGCCGACCGAAAAGCCGAGGTGGTGCCGCCAACCTACACTCGAAGCCATTCATCACGCAGGTGAATATCGCCGTGCGTAAGGCAGGCGGAAACCCGAACAGGATTGGCAGGGAGTTGAGGCAGGGGAGCGGGCGGTTCAATTCCCGAGGCCGTAGTGCGAAACTGGTGCCGTCCTTTCCAAAAGACGGTGGCGGATGGACTCGCGATGGCAGCGGCACCCGGTTCCGTTCACGGCGTGTCGTCGTCAAGGCACGGGTGGTCAAACTTGCCCCGCAGCGGGGGCAGTCGCGTGGCTCGAAATTCCGCTCGACTTCGGCAAAAGCGGTCGATGCGCACCTGCGCTATCTGGAACGCGATGGCGTGACGAAGGATGGCGAGAAGGGCAGGGTGTATTCCGCCATCGAGGACGAAGCCGACGGCAAGGCGTTCGTGGAGCGGGGACGCGACGACCGGCATCAGTTCCGGTTCATCGTCGCCCCCGAAGATGCAGCCGACATGGCGGACATGCGTTCCTTCACCCGTGACCTCATGAGGCAGATGGAAAGCGATCTCGGTACGAAGCTGGATTGGGTAGCCGTCGATCACCACAATACCGGTCATCCCCACACCCATGTCATCGTCCGTGGGTGCTTGAGGATGGCCGCATCCTCAACATTGCCGGCGACTATATCGCCCATGGGGTCCGCCACCGGGCACAAGAGCTGGTGACGCTGGAACTGGGCCAGGAGAGCGAGTTGGAGGTCGCGGCGAAACTGCGCCATGAGGTGGAGGCCGAACGTTTGACCCGTCTCGACAGGATGTTGATGGCGGAAAGCCAGGAACACGGTGTCATCGACCTCCGTCCCGATGCCTCCGACAGCTACACCGTCCGGTCCAACCGATCGCTGCTGATTGACGGGCGAAGCGCCTGAAGCGATATGGCTTGGCCGATGAGATCGAAACTGGACGATGGGCAATCTGCAACAACGCGGAACAGACGCTACGAGCCCTTGGTGAGCGCGGCGATATAATCAAGACCATGCACCGGGCGCTGGAGGATCACGGTCTTGCCGATGAGCGTGGTGCCCGCGATTACATCACCCACGGTAAAAGCATCACCGAGCCAATTGTCGGGCGGGTTCTTGCCAAGGGACTGGCAGGCGACGAGATGAGCGACCGTCTGCATCTGGTCATCGACGGCGTGGACGGACATACCCATTATGTCGAGACGGGAGATATCGGCCGGCTCGACGATCTCCATCGCGGCCATCATCTCCCTCGACCCGGTCCCGCCGAAGACCGAACCCAGGGCATCGGACATCAACATCCGCGACATGGCCGCCAACAACGACGGTATCTACCGCCCGGGCGAACATCTGGAGCAGGCAAGGGCAAAGATCGAGAAGCTCGGCGGTGATCCCGACGCCTTCATCCGCTCCCATGTCCGTTGTCTGGAAGCACTCCGCCGTGCCGGTCATGTCGAGCGGATCGATGCCGATCACTGGAAGGTCCCCGGTGATCTCCCCGAACGCGGCATGGCCTATGACGCCAGAGACCAGGCCAAGGACTTTACCGTTTGCACGTTGTCTACCCTCGACCTCAACAGACAGGTCGGCAGCGACGGCGCGACATGGCTGGACCGGGAGCTTGTAGCGCCCAAGGATCTGCTGCAGCGACTGGAGCGAACCGAGATCGACCGCGTGGCCGGCAGATGGCGGCGGAGCGGGGTCTGTCCTACGCACCGAGCCAGGCGGCGGAATATGTCAGCGGATCACTGAATGGCAGCGTCACTCTCGCCAGCGGGCGATTTGCCATGCTTGATGATGGCATTGGCTTCCAGCTTGTGCCGTGGCAACCGGCGCTCGACCAAGGGATCGGTCAACACATCAGCGGAGTGGTGAGAGACGGCGGTGGGGTTGATTGGAGTTTCGCGAGGAAGCGGGGGTTGGGTCTATAGTTCAGCTCGGCTGTCCTGCTACTCGTTTGATGGCTTCGCGAAACGAACTCCGGCACCGCCGCCATTTTCCGGGATAAACTCGATCCCTGCATTTTCCAGCGCTGACTGAAGGGCTTTAAGATTTGCGGCGGTAATCGTTGGTGCCGTGTCTTCCGCTTCAGCGCGACGAACAGTGGAGATTCCGACCACTGCGGCTTGGGCAAGGTCTTGTGCTGTCCACCGGATCAATCCCCGCGCGGCCCGTATTTGAGCCCCTGTTATCGGTTTCATCTTGTCCGTTTCAGTTTGAATGTTTCTGGTTCATATGGTATTTATTGGTTCAGTGTTGTTTGGCTGCCAGTTCTGCCACGGCCAAGACACTGCGGCTGTACGAGGTGCTCGTAACACCCAGCACAGCCTGACCATAACCAAGTTATAGGGAACTCGGATCATGGCTGATTCCGACAATAGCAGAACTTTGCCTATCGTCACGCGGCGGAGATTGCTTTCCACGTCGGCGGCGTGGCTAGCGGCGCAGGTTGGGGATGACAATGCGGCGCTTCATCCCGCATACGACCCGCCTGACGGTGGCGATCAAACGCTGATGTTGTGGCGGGAGTGGAGCGCGGCCCATGAGCAGGTCGAGAAGTTCTGCCGAAGGCAGCAGCGACTGGAAACTGCTCTGATCGCGGCTGTCGGGTTCCCCCAAGTTGATCTTGCCGTGCCCGACCAGGAATGCGTGGTCGCGGCTTTCTCAGTGAAGGAGATCGACCACCGATTTGGCGATGCGCCGGAATACCGCGATGCAAAGATGCGTGCGAAAGCGGTTTTTGCAGAGCGGCAAGCCGCCTGGGACTCGCTTGACGAGGGGCTCGGATACAGTCGCGCCAAGCAGGCGGAAGAAGAAGCGTTTGCGATGCGGGCGGAACGATTGGAAGTCCTATTTATGCACCCGGCTCACTCGGTTGCCGGTGCAGCGGCAAAACTCCATGCCTTGGTTACTATGGCAGAGGAAGACGGCTCACGCCACGAATTCCCGTGGCCGCAAATCCGGGCTGTGATGGCTGACCTGATCAGTCTGGGGAATGGACCTTCGGGTATTTGATTGGGTTCAGGCTTCCGGTCACGCCGCAAAGGAACGCTTTGCGCCTTGATCTCGGACGACTAGCACGGTTGTGTTTCCGCCAGAAAGCTCATCTGCTGCGCCTTGAGTGAAGCGCCAGAACTGGGCTTGTTGTCCGATGCGGCGGGAACTACAAAACCATCGCTATTCGACTGAGGGGATCAAGCCATTCGCATCTGCCGGGCGAGGAGCCATCTTATCAATCTTCCTGGGTAATGGCCGCGAGTCTATCGCCGCCCCGCTGACCGCCATGTCCGTTATAACCTCGATAGTGCTTTAGGCTGCTGCCGGACAATTCAGCCGCCGATTGGTTTCCCGGCCAACCCATGCGGGGGGTTTCGAAAACCTAACGGATATCCAAGGTAGTGAAACACACGAACGAAGCACGTGTATACAAAGCATTGCCGCGTCTTTTACTTTGAGTGGCGGATATTTACGGGAGGACGTTCTTGAGTTTTTTAATGATGCCAAATTCGAAAGCATCGCGATCAAGAAGATGATCGTGCATGTGGTAGGTGGAAAGCAAGACTTCGCTCCACAGCCCGCGCTTCCAGTTGACGAGGACCCGCATATTGCCTTCTTCCTTGCACGCATCGTCGACGCTGCGGTAAGCCCAGTTCACAAATTCGATGATAAATCTGCGATCAGCGCCCTTTTGAAAGAGATGGCAACAGGCGATAGAACGTTCGAAGAGGGCGGAAAAGAACTTGCGCGTCGCTTCAAGTTGGACCACGTGGGATCGAGCAGTGGCGGTGCCTTTTTCGTTTTCCAGCTTGGCACGAACGATCCAAAGACGTCCTTCTATAGTCTTATCAAATACGACTACCGTGAGGCCGTCGAACTGTACGCAAAAGACGGCAAGAATGCCTTCCGGCAGATCGTGCAGGCTTTCATCAAGGAAAAGCGCGCGATCCAGAAATCCTGCCTCATCCGCGTGAGGGATGGTGTCGTCGATGGTGAGGTATCGGCGTTCGATAGAACGGGCGAAGCCCCAGATCTTACTGACTACTTCCAGAAATTCTTGGAAGTCCGACGTGATCGCGATAGTAAGGAGCTGAGCGATAGGTTGAGTGCCGTTCTCCGCGACACCCTACGCGACTGCAAGAAGCATCTGCCGGGGAATGACGCGAAGCTGGCGCTGAACGTCACCAAGGAATCGCTGAGTGGCCGCGATACGGTAGATGACGAAGCGATCAGGGAAGCAATCTTCGTTGCCGCGGGTCGGCCCGCTGAAGATATTAGGGCAGAGATCGACAAGTCGCTCGAACGGCACCTCAAGAGCCAGAAGTTGACAGGCGTGTCTTTCAAGCCGGATCCTAGAACGCTTAGACGCGCGCCGCGTATCAAGGTCAGGACTGCTGAAGACGTCCTAATCGAATATGCAGGCGAGCAGGAAGACCGTGCGGTCACGCGGACAAAGGACGAGCGAGGCGGATGGGTTATCACGTTCAAAACATCAGAAGCTCTAGTCGAAGATGATTTCGCCGGAAAAGGGGCTGGCCGAGGCGCTTGACGCTTGGGCGCTCGAAGGCCGGGCGCTGATCACGGAGCACGCGGGTGACATCGTTGTGGGTAAGCTCTCCGCTGCCGACGCACTTGAGCTCGTCCGCAGTCTGGAGGCTCTCGGCTGGAACCACTCCATCGAAGACGGATCGCCAGCCATCGTCACAAAGGATCAGCTTGACGCCGAATACGAACCCTTCCGCATTACAGCCGAGAAGCCCGCCGTTCCGAAGGGACGTGATCACATCCTCACAAACGTAGGCCTGAAAGACTGGTTGGGACGTCCTCCCGCTCATTCCATCGTTGAAGCCAGCCGTCTCCAAGTCGGCTTTGGAACGCTTTCCGTCAAATTCGTTACCCGGGAACTTCCTGGTAGCTTCGAGCCGGAAGTGCTCTCCTCCGACCCGCGCGCAGTCGTTAAGGATAGTGGTCAGGTTCGTGTTGTGCCAGCCGACGTTTCTCCGTGGATTACAGGAAGAGCACAATACCTAGATCCAAACAGCGGACAACGCTTAAAAGCAGAGTGGAGTTTTACTCCAGAAGAGTATAGCTTTCTGCGAGACCTTATCCGTGGTGATTTCAAGCCTCACGTCCGGATACTTCAACGCAAATCCTGCCGCAATCTTGCCCATGGCCGTCTGTGACAGAAGGAGTGGCGCGCTGATCCGTAACCTGCCGCGCGGTTTTTCTGAGCGGGATGCGATGCTGGCCGCGGTTTCGTCGAGTTCCATAAGGAGAACGACCGTTCGCTCGTGAAGGGCGCGCCCTTCCTCGGTGAGTTTCAGATTGCGCGCGCCGCGCTCGAACAGCCGGATTTCAAGTGCAGCCTCCAATTCCATGACGCGTCGCGACAGGGTCGCCTTCGGTCTCCCCGTGGCGCGTGCGGCTTTGCCGAAGCCGCCATGGCGGGCAACGAGATTGAAATCGGCGAGTGCGATCAGGTCCATATTCGTTCCACTATTGAGACGGTCTGTCTAAATTGATGGTCTATTGGACCGCCAATGAACCAATCATGTTCGGGGTGTCAAGCAAACACATCAGGAGATACCCCCAATGACCATTCTTGTTACCGGCGCCACAGGCAATATCGGCGTCCAGGTTGTTCAGAACCTCGTCGACCGCGGCGCTGATGTTCGTGCCTTCGTTCGCGATCCTGCGAAAGTCGCTTTCCCAGCCGGCGTTGATGTCGTCAAAGGTGACTTTCTCGACGTCGATTCCCTTCGCGCCGCCTTTGACGGTGTGTCGACCCTCTTCGTGCTGAATGCCGTCGCGCCCGACGAGTTCACCCAGGCGCTGATCGCCCTCAATGTTGCCCGCGCTGCTGGCATCGAGAGGATCGTCTATCTGTCGGTCATCCATCCCGACGTCTACGTGAATGTTCCGCACTTCGCTGGCAAGTTTGGCGTCGAGCGGATGATCGAGCAAATGGGGCTGGCGGCGACCATCCTGCGCCCTGCCTACTTCATTCAGAACGACCTGATGATCAAGGACGCAATCACGGGCTACGGTGTCTATCCGATGCCGGTCGGCGACAAGGGCCTCGCCATGATCGACGTGCGCGACATTGCCGAAATCGCCGCCCTTGAGCTGCTGCGCCGCGACCAGGCCGATGGGCCGCCTCCCCTGGACCGCATTAACCTGGTCGGCCCCGACACTTTAAAGGGAAGCGATATCGCCGCCATCTGGTCGGAAGCCCTTTCCCGCCCGATCCACTATGCCGGCGGCGATATGTCGGCCTTCGAACAGAACCTCAGGCAGTTCATGCCGCCATGGATGGCATACGACATGCGCATGATGGGCGAGCGTTTCCTGACAGACGGGATGCTTCCTGAAGCCGGCGACGCCGAGCGGCTGACGGCAATGCTCGGGCGGCCGCTGCGCTCTTACCGCAACTTTATATCGGAAGTCGCCGCCGCGTAAGGCGAGGAAGTCTCTCAAATTCAGAAAAGGACCAGTATCATGATTTACTCGACTGCAACCGTTCCGGTGAATCCGGAAGGCGAAACCAGGCTGACCCGCGACCAGGTCTGGAAGGGCCTGGAGCTCAAGGCGCGAGACGCCCGCCTGTTTCTCCCGCCCGGCCTCTGCACCCGCTGCGACGTGGTGGAGGAAAGCGCCACCCATTTCGTGCGCGAAGCCACAATTGCCGGATCCGACCTTCGCGAGATCATCACGCTGGAAGTCCAGAGCAAGGTCACCTTTTTCCAGGCGACCGGTCCCCGCGAGGGCGCCATTGTCAACGAGCTGTTCGAAGACGAAGCCGGCGAGCTGCAGCTGAAATTCTATTGCTACATCGGCCTTCGCGGCAAACAGTCAAATGGCCCTGAAGAACAAGCGGAGAAAGCTCAGTTCGACAGCGACAAGGGCTACAAGGCCGCCTTGCTGTCCACCTTGAAGCGCACCCGCGAGCTGGTTGTCGAAGGCCGGCTCTGATCATCATCAAAAATCAACTGCGACAGGGCGGCCTCTGAAAGGCGCCTATCCTGAAGAGGACAAAACCATGACAACCTCCGTCACTGAAACAAACCCGACTGTTGCACCAAAGATCTTGATCCTGGGCGCCACCGGGCCGACCGGCCGCCATCTCGTCAGCCAGGCCGTGAGCCGAGGCCATGATGTCACCGTTCTGGTGCGTTCACCGGAAAAGACCGCCGATCTCAAGGGCGCAAAGCTCGTCGTCGGCGATGCCCGCGATGAGAAAGCCCTGATCCAGGCTCTCAAGGGCCGCGACGCGGTCATCAGCGCAATCGGAACGCCTGCCAGCCCGTTCAGTGAAGTCACTCTTTTGTCCAATGCAACGCGCTCCCTCGTTACCGCGATGAAGGCGGAAAAGGTTACGCGCCTGATCGCCATAACCGGGCTTGGTGCCGGCGACAGCGCCGGGCATGGCGGCTTCGTGTTCGACAAGCTGATTTTTCCGCTGCTTCTGCGAAAGGTCTATGCCGACAAGAACCGGCAGGAAGCGATCATCAGGGACAGCGACCTCGACTGGACCATCGTCCGTCCGTCGGTCCTGAACAACAAGCCCGGGCGCGACACGATCCGCGCGCTGACGGATCTCTCCCATTTCCATGGTGGGACGATATCGCGGCAGGACGTTGCAAAATTCGTACTCGACCAAGTGGGCAACGATACCTGGCAGCATCGATCGCCGCTGATTTCGTGGTGACGTGTTTTGACCTAGGCTTCTACCATTCGATTGACGAACCGTCATACGCGACAAAACTTCCGGTCTGCGCATTGGAGAGTGCATCGAGCGTTTCCATCATCCGCGACGCAGCATCTTCCGGTCGCATTCGTTCGCGACCACGCGAAAATGGTTCGGATAGACCGGTTTCGACTGTTCCAGGGTGGATGCCAACAAGGACGGCGTTGGGATGCGTGCGCTTGAACTCGATGGAAGCAGTGCGGATGATCTGGTTCAGTGCTGCCTTCGACGAGCGATAGGAGATCCACCCTCCGAGACGGTTGTCACCGATCGATCCAACCCTTGCAGAGAGGAACGCAGAAATTGTCCGCTCCTCTCGATGAAGAAGCGGCAGGAAGTGCTTCATCAGCAGCGCAGGCCCGATGGCATTCAATCGGAATTGTGCCGCCATGACGTCGGGATCGAGTTGGCGGATCGTTTTCTCAGGCCCGACGCCGTCGATTGTCAGAGCACCTGTTGCGCAGACGAGCAGATGGAATTTTTTGCCCCGAAGCTTCTCCGCAAAAGCCGTTACGGATGCTTCTTCGGTTATATCCAGTCCGTCGTCTCTGCGTGACAGCGCGGTCAGATCGCCGCAACGCGGATCATTGCGCAAGATCCGCTTCATCGCCGAACCGATCCCGCCGCTCGCGCCGATCAACAGGGCGACGTATCCCTGGGGAAGTGAAGACATTTCAGTCATTGGCGGATCCCGGCGCCTGTTTCAAAACAGCTTTTCTGGCGCAGCATGTGGCGGTCGGTTCATCAAGGTGGAGGCACGCCTCATTTAATTGCTGGCTTTGCGTTGCGACATCGCTCCGAACAGATTTTACCTCGTCCCAGTTTTTCGCCCACTTCCGTCGCCATGTGAAGGGCAGGCCGCAAGCAGCGCAAGGCTTTGTCGGTAAATCCGCTTTCTTGATATGTTTTGGCATGAGAGTTCCTCGGCCGACCGCTATCGACGTCCACTGGCAGGTCTACCAGACATCCGGCTGCCTGCCAGCGTAGATCATGTCGATGGCGGAAGCGCGCGTGGCAAGGAAACCTAACACCGCGGCCCGCTGGTCGCGGCTTTCGAATGGCGGATCGATCCGCCATAGAGCTGGGCGAGTTCGCCTGCAATTGACAATCCGAAACCGTCACCCGGAACGGTCTCGTCCAGGCGCTTTCCCGGGAGGAAGGCGTCCGAGATCGTCGCCGGTGCGATGCTAGGTCCGTCGTCTTCGACGACAATCGCAACCGTGCTGCCTTCAATCCTCGCCGAGATGGCGATCACGCCGGTAGCCCAATTGGACGCATTGTCGATCAGATTGCCGAGGATCTCACTCACGTCTTCTTCTGCGCAGGCGACAGAGATTTCCGGATCCACGCATCGACCACGCCCTTTTTACGATGTTAAGAAATGCAGCACCCCAAGCGCTCATCGATGATCTTCA
This sequence comes from Neorhizobium populisoli, assembly GCF_019430945.1. Taxonomy (GTDB): domain Bacteria; phylum Pseudomonadota; class Alphaproteobacteria; order Rhizobiales; family Rhizobiaceae; genus Neorhizobium; species Neorhizobium populisoli. The sequence continues at coordinate 39,026 of NZ_JAHYCB010000008.1, forward strand.
GGCCACAGGTCCGGAGCGGACGCACGGTCATTCATCTCCGCATCGTTGATCACCAGGATCTGTTCCCATCAGCCGCGCAATCGCGTGAATTGAGAACGGCAATGTGGCGGTCGTCGAGTTGCCGAAGGTCAGGATCCTGCACAGATCCTGACCTTCTGGAATACATTTTCGAATTTACGCCAGCATGCCGCCATCGACGTTGACGATGGTTCCGTTGATCTGGCGGGCGGCGGGACTTGCGAGGAACGCAACGGTCGCCGCGATGTCCGCGGGTGTGCCATACCGGCCCAACGGGATGAGGTTGCGCTGGAATTCGGAATATTCGCCGTCCGCCGGGTTCATTTCGGTATCGGTCGAACCAGGCTGGATCAGGTTGGCGGTGATGTCGCGCGGTCCAAGTTCATGCGCCAGGCCGCGAGTGAAAGACTGCAGCGCGGATTTGGTCATGAAGTAAACCGTGCCTGTTGCCCCGACGATCCGGTCCGCCCCGGCGGAGCCGATCGTGATGACGCGGCTTCCGGCGCTAAGATGTGCAAGAGCCGCCTGCGTCGCGAGGATCGGGCCGCGCACATTCACCGCGAGAAGCGCGTCGATGTCGCCGACGTTGATGTTGGCGATTGTGTCATAGCGTGCGATTGCGGCATTGTTGACGAGAATGTCGAGGCCGCCCAATGCTTTTACGGCTTCATCCACCGACCGCTTGATTGCGCCAGGATCGGCGCTATCAGCCTGAATCGCGACGCCGCGTCGGCCATGCGCCTCGATGGAATTCACCACCGCTTCGGCGCGATCGGCAGAATTTTGAAATGTCAGCGCGACGTCGGCGCCGTTTTCCGCAAGCGCAATCGCAATCGCCGCCCCAATCCCACGTGAACCGCCAGTTACGAGCGCTTTCTTGCCGTTCAGATCAATCATGAAAACTCCATTTATGTAGTGATCGATGCAGAATAGCTATGAACGTTGAAAACGTAAGTCAATGGGTTTATGTAATGATCGATGCAAAAAGAGCGAAAAAGTACATTGGCAAAAACTGCCTCGACAGGTTCCGGACGTGGCCGGCCCCGCGCGTTCGACCGTGACGCGGCCTTGGCTCGTGCCATGCGGTTGTTTTGGATAAAGGGTTACGAGGCGACTTCGATCTCGGACCTGACCGAGGTGATGGGTGTGGGGACAACCAGCCTCTACGCGGCATTCGGCTCGAAGGACGAGCTCTATGCGGAAGCACTGCGGCACTACGCAGCCAATTACGAGCATTTGGTCTGGGGACGTTTCCGCGAGGCGACCACGGTGCGGGAAGCGGTGAAGGCCTATCTGCACGACTCGGCGGCCGCCATGACCGGTTCGGACTGCGATCTGCCTCATGGGTGCATGGCGACGCTCGGGACGGTCGGGAGCGATGGTCACACCAAACTCGCCGGATTTATGCGATCCACGCGAGCGGTGGCTTTCGACGTGATCGTGTCACGTCTGGCAAGGGCCGTCGAAGAAGGAGAACTCCCGCCGGCTTTCGGTATCGCCAAGGTCGGCAGGTTTATCCAGACCGTTCAAAGCGGGATGGCGATCCGAGCTCGTGACGGAGCGGAAAGAGCCGAACTTCAAGGCGTTGCCGAAATTGCCATGGCCGGCTGGGACGGGTTTGTCGCATCGGCAGAGGGCTGAACCTGCCCTTCGGCTCTTTGGCGTGGCGTCGACAATTCTTTTTGGTGCCGCAATGTCCTGCGGCGACATTTTGAACAGGAATCGATGCCGGCACGCCTGCACCTGCCTTTTGGCGGAAATCCGGCATCCGTCATGAGGCGAGCGAGCGATCTGTCCTTACGCAAAACCGGATGCGCGCAATGAAGTCATCGACATCAAAGTAGGTGCTCTCGGAAATCTCGGAGTTGGATACTTGAACCCGTTTGTGCACGAACACCTCGTAGTTGATGATCGGGACAGGCACGTTTATCCGGACCTCCCCGATCAGTGGGGTGCCGGTCACGATGGCGCTATAGCGGTGAAGCGGCATTGCCCAGGCAAACTCTGTCCGGTCGCAAGCCGATGTGACCGCGAAACCGTCCTCGGCGAGCGTTTCTGCCAGCCTCGCTGAAATATGGGAATTGGGCACGTAGAGAAGGATGTGCAATCGGTCAGCTGCCTGATGGCTCATAAACCCCTCCTTAGTCGCTTCGACTGGCCGGCGCAGCAGCCCCCACAAGCCTGGACGAATGGCAGTCAGGCAGAGTGTCCGTCTTGCACTTAACGAACCGGGAACCTGCTCTACCATCCAACCAGAGTTGGTTCAGCGGATTTCCCTGCATCGATGCCATCATGGCGTCGGCCTGGTCGAAATATTGCCGGATCCAGGGAACAGGGCCGATACCGAAGCGACGTTTGGAGCCCCAGCGTTCGCCTGCCTCGACCAGAGTGTCCCAGGGGCGCGGCTTTCCATGAAACACGATGATCTTCGCATCTCGCGGCCGCCTGACGGCCGGCAGAAGCAGGTTGAGCGGAAAATACCGGGTGCAGCTTCTCTTGAAGCTCACACAAAACCCGGCAGGCCAGTAGCTCCTGTCTGTCACCACCTGTGTCAGATAGGTCTGGTCATTCTTCATGGTGGCGGATATTTCGGCCGCGTCGGCCAGAAAGTTTCCGTAGATGTTTCCGACCGTTTCGGGGCAAAAGCCGAAGACCGACGATTGCGCGCCGCGATCGGGCCTCAAAATCTGCGGCAAGACTTTCCAAAGGTCGGGATTCCATTCTCGCTGGATCACGAGGTGGCGGCGCTGGCGCACCAGCTTGATCAGTGGCGCAAGCGACTGCTGGACCATCACGTCGAGATCAAGGAACAACACCACGTCCTCGAAGGGAAAGAGATGCGGCGCAAATACGCCGAGCTTTGCCCAGCATCCGCGCCGCCAGTCGGCTTCCGGCAAACCGCATGGCGGGATCGGGCGTACCTTTATACCGGCGGCCAGATCTCGGCCATTATCGGTCAGGCACACGAAATCGAACGCTTCCTCCATGTTGCGTAAGACGCCGGCATAAAGGGCATTGACGTGTCGGGCAGTGAACTGGCTGCCCCATTTCATGTAGACGATCGTAACCATGTCGCGGCTCCGTTGGAACTTCGACAAGACGCCTACAAGTCCTTCGGACAGGATGGTGTTGATACTCGTTACGCCGCATTGCGTTTGGTTGCGTTTGATGTCGGCCCGCTTGCCGCAACATTTCGTAAAAAGACGAAACAGCACGGGCTGTTGGCCTCGCTAGATTGGATCTCAAGGCGCCGGGTGTTGCCTTCGCCCAGCCATCACAGAGGGTCCATCATGGCTTTGTCTTCCAAACTTTTTTCCATGCTGAGGTTCACGGCCGTTGGGGTCGCCAGAGCGAGCGCAATCGCTTTTTGCCTGCCAACCGCGCCGCTTGCCGAAGAGAGAGGGATGCCGGTCACCGCGATGGTGGCCCGGGAGAATGCGATCATCGATCGGATCGAGGTCGTTGGAACGCTGGCTGCCCGCGAGGAGATCCAAGTTCATCCGATGGTGCTGGGCAAGGAAATTCGCCAGATACTCGTGGAGGCGGGAGATCATGTCGCCGCAGGACAGGCCCTTGCTCTGCTCGATACCACAGAGGCCCAGATGATGCTCGGCAAGAACGCAGTGGCGCTGGTACGGGCGAAGGCCGGTGTCGCGGTCGAAAGCAGCCGGCTCGACATGGCCCTGATCGGCGAAGAAGAAGCTCGCAGGAAGCTTGAGCGAAGCCGCATGCTGCAGCCGAAAGGCGCGATAGCCGACAACATTCTGGAAGAGCATCAGAACGCCTATGCCCGTGCAGGTGCTGAACTGAGACTGGCGCGCCAGTCGCTGGAACTGGCCGAGGCCGAGGAGCAGCTGATTTCCCGCGAAAGACAGGAGATCCAGCTGACCGTCGAACGCAGCACGATCCGCGCGCCGGGTGGCGGCCGCATTCTTAGCCGTAATGCGCGCGTCGGCGCGATGACCTCAGGCTCCGGTGAGCCGCTGTTCCTGATTGCAGGTGACGACGATATCGAATTCACGGCGCAGGTGACGGAAACGAGTTTCGTGCGCCTGCAGCCGGGCATGCGTGCTGCAATCGCCTTGCCGGGCCGTTCCCTGTCGATTCCAGGCACGATCCGGCTCAATGCCGCGCGGCTCGACCCGAAGACCAGAAGCGGGACGGTACATATCGAGCTTCCGGGCAACGAAGGGCTGGTTCCCGGCATTTTCGCGCGTGGGACGATCGAACTGGCTGAGCGTCGGAACATCCTCGTGCCGGGGTCTGCGATCCGCAGTGCCGGCGGCACCAGCAATGTCTATGTCGTATCCGGCGGAGTGGTCGATGTCCGGCCGGTCCGGGTCGGCGCCTCACAAGAGGGCCTGGTCGAAATCCTCGACGGTATCGGCGACGGCGAGACCATCGCACTGAAGGCTGGGGCTTTCCTCAAGGCCGAAGAGCGTGTGTCGCCGATCCTCGTCATTCCCGCAGAGCTTCAGGCAAGCCGCCCGGCAACTCCGAAAGTCGCCGGAAACCTGGTCGGAGCACTAGTGCAATGAACGCGAACATCTCGGCCTGGGCCATCCGAAACCCGCTTCCATCCATGCTTCTCTTCACGGTTCTGACCGCCGTCGGCCTTTACAGTTTCATGCAACTGCCGGTCACCTATTTCCCGACAATTATCGAGCCTGCCGTCAAGATCACCGTCGAACAATCGGGCACCACGCCGGACCAACTGGAAACGGAGGTGACACGTCTGGTCGAGGACGCCGTTGCGGTCCTGCCGAACCTCAAGGAAGTGACATCGACCGTCAGCCAGGGCCTTTCGGTGACAAATGTCGAGTTCGAGCTGGGATTGGTTTCGCCTGACCGGGCCATCGCCGACATTCGCGACGCTATCGCAAAAATCCGCTCCGATCTGCCCGATGATATCGATGAGCCGGTGATCGAAAGAGTGGAAGAGGAGGCGCAATCGGTTGTGACCTATGCGGTCACGGGCGGGGAGATGACGCTTGCCGAGCTTTCCTGGTTTGTCGATGACGTTGTCTCCCGCCGCCTGCAGGGCGTGAAGGGGGTTGGACGGATTGAACGGGTCGGAGGCGTCGAGCGAGAAGTCCATGTGGAACTCGACCCGGACCGGTTGCAGGCATTCGCGCTGACCGCCAATGCGGTGAACCAGAGCCTCAACGACAGCCAGTTCGACGGATCCGGCGGGCGCAGCACGCTAGGTGGCCGGGAGAGGGCACTGACATCATCCGCGGTGGCGCAGAGTGTCACAGACCTTGCCGAGGTCCGGATCCCGCTTTCGCAGCAGGCGAGCATCAGGGTCGGCGATCTGGGCCAGGTCCAGGACACAGTCGCCGAGCAACGGTCTTTCGCGACACTGGGCGAGACGGAAGTCGTCGGTTTTTCCGTCTACCGTGCACAGACAGCCGGTGACCTTGCCGTGGCGGACGAGGTCGCGGCTGCGATCTCTGCACTCGCCGCCCAGCATCCCGATACACGCTTCCGGCTGGTGGACGACAATGTCGCCTATACCGCCGGCAACTATCATTCGGCTATGAGCACGCTGCTGGAGGGCGCGGCTCTGTCCATCGTCATCGTGCTCATATTCCTGCGCGATTGGCGGGCAACGATGGTTGCGGCCGTAGCATTGCCGCTTTCGATCATACCGACCTTTTTCGTCATCGACCTCCTGGGCTTCTCGCTTAACATTCTCAGTCTTCTCGGCATCACGCTGGTGACCGGCATCCTCGTCGACGATGCGATCGTCGAGATCGAGAACGTCGTGCGCCATCGCAATATGGGGAAGCGCGCCTATCAGGCGGCAATCGATGCATCCGACGAGATCGGGCTGGCGGTGATTGCGATCTCTGCGACGATTATTGCGGTCTTCACGCCGGTCGGCTTCATGAGTGGTGTCATTGGGCTCTATTTCCGCGAATTCGGACTGACGGTGGCGATTGCGGTGTTCTTCTCGCTTCTGGTGGCGCGGCTGATCACGCCGATCCTCGCCGCTTATTTCATGACGGGCAGGGCCGGGTCGCACGCGGCAAAGGGGCGTTTTACGGTCGCCTACGAACGCTTTCTGCGGTTCACGCTTCGCTGGCGATGGCTGACCGTCAGCGCCGCGGTGGGGTTGTTTGCGGTGTGCGTCGTGGCTCTCCTTTCCGTGCCGACCGGCTTCCTGCCGGAAGAGGACACGGGGCGGCTGACGCTGACGGTAGAACTGCCTCCGGGCGCAAGCCTGGCCGAAACCCGCCAGGCGACCGATGCGGTCTCGTATATGATCCGCAGGGACCCAGCCGTTGAGAGCGTCTTCACAAGGGCTGGTGCGAATATGACGGGCCAGCAGGATCCCCGCTTTGCCGTGACGCTGGTCGATCTCACCCATAAGGCGGAAAGGGACCGATCCTCGTTTGCGGTCCAGGCGGCGCTTGAGCAGTCTCTGGCCTCCGTCGCTGATGTGCGGCTGCGGTTCCTGAATGCGCGCGGCGGTCGGGATCTTTCGTTTGCGGTCCTATCCGCGGACGGCGATCTTGCGCAGCGCACGGCAAACGACATTCTTCAGCAACTGGCATCCGAGCGGAGTTTCGTCGATCCGAGCGCCGACAATGCTGCGACCCGTCCGGAACTTCGCATGCAGGTACAAATGGATAAGGCCGCGACACTCGGTGTTTCCTCGGTCGAGATCGCCCGGACGATCAGGGTATCGACCGTTGGCGATGTCGATAGCCGTCTGCCGAAATTCATCGACGGTTCCCGCCAGATACCGATCCGCGTCATGCTCAATCGCAGCGCTCGAGACGATCTCGCGACGCTGGAGCTTATGACCGTGCCAACCGCCGACGGGTCGGCGGTGCCGCTGTCTGCGCTGGTCGATATCAGCCTCGACGAGGCGGTGTCCTCCATCGAGCGTTTCGACCGGGAGCGCCGTATCGAGATCGGCGCTGATATGGCCGATGGACTGACATCCGGTCAGGGGCTTGAGAAACTGATGCAGCTTGAGAGCGTCAGAAACCTGCCGCAGGGCGTGCGCGTCCAGGCAACCGGCGATTCCGATACGGAAGGCGAGGTCTTTGCGAGTTTCGCGGTGGCGATGGGGGCAGGCATCATGCTGGTTCTGGTCGTACTGATCCTGCTGTTCGGCAGTGCGCTCACGCCGTGGACAATCCTTGCATCACTGCCATTGTCGATCGCCGGCGTCGCGGCTGGCCTGCTCTTGAGCGGCAGCGCCATGTCGCTCCCCGTCGTCATCGGCATCCTGATGCTGATGGGCATCGTCACCAAGAATGCCATCATGCTGCTCGATTTCGCGATCGAGCGTGAAAAGCACGGCCTGTCGCGGCGGGATGCCATTGTAGAAGCCTGTGCCGAGCGAGCCCGCCCGATCATCATGACGACGCTTGCGATGATCGGCGGCATGCTTCCGTCGGCGATCGGCGTGGGAGACGGCGGCGAGTTCCGTGCGCCTATGGCGATCGCGGTGATCGGCGGGCTTCTGGTCTCCACGCTGCTGTCTCTGGTCGTCATTCCCTCGCTTCACCTGATCTTTTCGGATTTCGGAGATCGGACCGCGCGAATCTTCAGGCCGTTCCTCCAGCCGGCCGAGATTTGACGGTGCGATCAGACGAAGAGTGGGCCGGTCCAGGACCGGCCCACTCAAAAAAGGGATGTCTTAAGGCTGCCATGACAGGAGCAATTCTGCGGCGCCAGTCAGGTCAGGCACTTGCGCATAGGGAAGCCAGTCCGGGTTGCCGGTCTCACCTCGGCGGTTCACCCATATCCCACGCAGGTCGATTTCATGGACGGCCTTCATGTCCCAATACATGCCCATCGCCACATGCACGCTTTCCTCCGGCGTCACGCCCATGGCTGTGTACGCGTATTCGAAAAGCTGTCGTGAGGGTTTGTAAGCGCGAGCCTGCTTGGCGGTGATGACATGGTCGAAGGGGACACCGATACGTGCTACTGTGGGCGCAATGAGATCGTCGTCAGAGTTGGTGAAGACGGCAAGTTGTAGTGCTTGCGAAGCGCCCGAAGGACATCCGGAACATCGGGATGCGGGCCCATCGTCATGGGTGATGACGCAACACGTGCGATTTCGTCTACGGTCGCAACAAGCCCGTGATCGCCGAACGCAGCGATAAGCCCGATGCGTAGGACGTCTTTGTAAAGACTGTGCGGTCTTTCTGCCGTCAGTTGCCGGGAGTGCGCGGAAAACTGTCGATGATCGCAGATGCGCTGACATCGCTCGCGCTATGTTTCGACAACACGGGGCCAGCCTCGCGCTCAAGCGCCTCGTACCATTGCACGAGCGTGCCATAACAATCGAACGTGATTATCTTCGGCGGGGAGGTGAGCTGAAACATTGAGGCGTTCGACATTCGCAGAGCCCCTGCGACCGAGGATATTGAAGAAGGCCTGTGCCGATCATCGAGATAGGCCTCGGAAATATGCGGTTCTGAACCATCGCAGCGAGCGACCAGACCAGCTTTCGTCAACGGACGATATGGCCGTCGAGTTCAGCTTCTATGCCGCCCGCGTTTTTGCGTTTTCGAGAAACCTCACCGCATCCCCGACAGTGGTAATCGCATCCATCTCTTCGTCCTGGATCTCCAGATCGAACTCATCCTCGACAGCCATAAAGATTTCGACGATCTCAAGCGAGTCGGCTCCAAGGTCGTCTTTGAAGCTGGCGCTTTGGACGATTTTCTCAGGCGACACGCCGAGACGCGTCGATATGATGATCGACAAGCGGGAGAAGGTGTTTTCCACGAAAGACTCCTATGATGAGCAGGAAAGCCGAAGCGCTTCATGCCTCCTCGACATTCGCCGTAAATGTGTAACCACCAAGGCGGACCGTCTGCAGCATCTGAGGCTCTCTCGGATCGGCCTCGATCTTTTGCCTCAGGCGGCTGATATGGACATCGATGCTCCGCTCGATGGGGCCGGCGAGGCCTGCATGAGTCAGTGAGAGAAGCTCTTCCCTGGTAATAACGCGTCCCGGATTGCGACAGAACGCCAGCAGAAGATCGAATTCCGTCGTTGTCAGCGCAATGCGCGCATTGCTCGGGTCATGCAACTGGCGCCGAACGGGATCGATCTGCCAGCCGTCGAACCTCAGTTTTCGCGACACGGTATTCGCAACCAGGCCATAGGACGCGCGTCTCAACAGGCTTCGGATACGTGCAACGACTTCGCGCGGACTGAATGGCTTGGTGATGTAGTCGTCGGCCCCAACCTCCAGGCCGACGACCCGATCCACTTCTTCTCCGAGTGCGGTCACAAGTATGATCGGGATTGTGTTGTCGGCACGGATGCGCCTGCAGATGCTCAGGCCATCCTCACCCGGCAGCATCACGTCGAGAACGATGAGATCGAAGTTGTTGGACCTCAGCAGCGCCTGCATGACCTTTCCGTCCTCGGCAACGGTCGGCGCCATTCCGCTCTCCTGGATCGTCTGAGCGAGCATCCTGGCGATTTCCGGGTCGTCCTCGACCAGAAGGATTTTTGCGCTGCCGCTGTTGGTCTGCATGATCGCTCCCCCGTTGAAACCTCACACTAGGCATGCCGCCTGGACGCATATGTTTCGATTTGTGTAGTTTTGTTACGACGTGAGGGCAGCCCATACTCCCTTGGCCAATGTCCAATTTCTCAGCGGAAACCATTCTAGTCCCCCATCGGCAACATGATCCTGGCGATCAGACCGTTTGGCGAGCGGTCGAGGAGTTCCAGTCGCCCCTGATGGGACTGCACGACCTCCGTGACGATCGATAGTCCGAGGCCGAAACCGGCGTTCTGGCTGTTGCGCGAAGCATCGACCTTGTAGAATGGCTCCAGAACCTTTTTCCGAAGCTCCAGCGGTATGCCGGGGCCGTTATCCTCCACGTCAATTATCGCGAAACCGCCATTCACCGACAGCGAGACATCGATCTGCGTGCCAAACTTCGAGGCATTTTCACAAAGATTGGTGACGGCGCGCATGATCGCCAATGGCCTGAAATTCATAACCAGGCGGTCCGGGCCGGAATAGGTGATATTGTGACCGGTGTCTTCAAACTCGGCACAGATCGTTTTGATGACGGAAGCCAGATCGACGCGCTCCGGCTTTTCGCTTCTATGGCTGTCCCGAAGGTAGTTGAGACTTTCCTCGAGCAGCTTGTCGACGTGACCGATATCGACAAGCAATGCCTGACGTACATCGGTCTCGCTGACGCGATCGGCGCGAAGCCGCATTCGGGTAAGCGGCGTTCGAAGGTCATGGCTGATGCCGCGCAGCATCGCGGTTCTGGCTTCGACCATGCCGGAGATGCGATTCTGCATGCCATTCAACGCGCGTGCCAGTGCGACGATTTCCAGACTTCCCTGTTCCGGAAACAGTGTCGGCCCGGAGGAAATGTCCGCTCGCATCGCGGCAGCGGCTATCCGGCGGAGCGGCCGTGTGATCGTCCAGATCGCAAAGGTGGAAAAGATGACGATGAGGGTTATGAGCGCAAACAGATAGTTCGATCCGAAAGTGAGTGCGTCGCTGCTGACAAATGTGTCCGGCAGCCGCTCCATAACGAGGAGGTCGGACTTGCCGATCCTTGCCGCGACGACGCGGTGGCCATCGAGAAACGTCTGCCAGCCGCCATAGGGTGCCGTATAGCTGTCGGGTGGAGACAGCCAGTCGGCGAACCTGTCGAGATAGGACTGGTTGGGTGAGGTCGTGGTGAACCGGTTCGCCGTTTCCAGCGGCGCGAGCGCAACATGCCAGTCGGCGCGGTTGGCGATCTCGATCACGTCATCAATCTCGGAGGGTCTGGCCACAGCCAGGACGGAGGCGATTGCGGCCACGCGGTTTGAAATCGCCTCCAGATCCGTGATGTCGTAATCCTGCTTCACCCACTGCTCGAGCCGTTCGCTTCCGACGATGACAATGATCAGGCAGATGACGATGATGATGGTGATCTGGCTGTGGATCGTCAGTTGGAATGCGGGCCATCTTAGTCTCATGAGCTGTCCTTCATCGATCTGCGCCGGCGCAAAGACGTCATGCTAGTCATTCTTCCAGTCCAACGGTAGGACCTGACATGGACAGATTTATTACGTTTTATGTCGGCTTGAAGCCGGAGCAGTGCTGAATCCTCGCTATTTGCCGACAATCGTCCCGAAACAAATCGCAACACAACGTAATCCTGCCGGCTGCTCATCGGTGGCACTTCTGGGATGTCGAATAACGTTGGCGAGGTTTTGACCGCGCCTGAACAGTTGGAGCATCCATGTCTTGTCTCAGTTGGATCAGAAGTCGCCTTGCGGTCGGCGCGCTGAGCGTCACTTTCACGATTTTTTCGGCACCATATGCCTTTGCGGCAGATCCAAGTGCTGCCGAGGGAGTGCCTGAAGCTCCGTTCGACAACGCGCGGTTCGAAAAGGAGCCAAAGGAACGCAACTGGAGCTTGATCGTCGGTGCTGGCGGAATCTACGAGCCCACCTATGAAGGTGGTGACGAGTTCGAGGTTTCTCCGGTCCCATTCATCGTCTTCACCTGGGGTGATTGGCTCGAAATCGATCCGCGCGGCGTGACGATCACACCATTCGAGCAGAACGGGTTCTCCCTGTCTGGCAAGATCGGCTATGAGACGGGCCGCAAAGAGAAGGACGACGACCGCCTGCGCGGCCTCGGTGATATCGATTTCGCGGCAACCGTCGGTGCGAAGATCGCCTATGAATGGCGGGGTCTGGAAATCTATGCCTCGGTCGATCAAACCATTGACGGCAGCGAGAGCCTGATTGGGACATTCGGCGTCGAATATATGGCGCCGGTCACGGAGCGCCTGTTCCTGGGTGCGGGTGCCAAGGCAATCATCGCCAACGACAAGCACATGCAGGCTTATTTCGGTGTCAACGGGCAACAGTCCGCGGCATCCGGCCTACCCGAATACAAGGCCGAGGCCGGCCTGAAGCGCGTGGATGTATCGGTGTCAGCGATGTACATGCTGTCGGAAAACTGGTTGGTGCGGGGCGAGGCCGGCGCCGGATTTCTTACCGGCGACGCTGCAGACAGCCCTGTCGTGAAGGAAAAGACCCAACCCTCCGCATCCCTCTTTGTCGGCTACAAGTTCTGATCGCCCCGTCAGAAAAGTAACACGCCGCGAAGGCGCCATGAAGGCTGGTGCCGCTCCAGCCTTCATGGCCCAAGCGGGCTCTGATCCGCAACATTTTCCCGTGCCCGATCCGCAGCCATCGTCACGAAGCGCGCCCGCAACCCCAACACGATCGGAGAACGCCATGTTGAAATCCATCGCGCAAGCCGGCAGGTTCGTCCTCCTGTGGCTTTTGTGTCCGCTCATCGCGCTCGCGACGGCTCGCGTGCTGTTCGGCGGCGTCGCCGAGATGATGGACGGCTTCGTATATCATGCAGAACTACGCCCGATTGCCTTCTTCGGTCACATCATCCTGGCTTCGATCGCGCTTGCTCTTGTGCCTTTCCAGTTCTGGCACGGTCTACGCAAGACGCGACTTGAGGCACACCGCTGGATTGGGCGCATCTATGGACTGTCGATCGTTGCAGCGGGTATTGCCGGTCTGTGGCTTGCCGTCACCACCCACTCCGGAACTGTCGCGGCCTGGGGTTTTGCGCTTCTGGCAATCGCCTGGGTCGGAGCAACTGTTTACGGGATCATGCTCGCTATGCAGCATCGGGTCAGCGATCACCAACGCTGGATGATCCGCTCGGCGGCGTTGACAATGGCAGGCGTTACACTTCGTATCCAGCTCGGGCTTGGCGCCGTAGGTGGTTACTCATACGACGACATGGTCGGCTTTCTGGGATGGTCGTGCTGGCTGCCGAACCTTATCGTCGCGGAAATCGTCATCCGCAGGAATTTCCAGAAGAGACTAGTCACTATCACCAGATTGACCGTTCCAACTTGAGTTCAAGACCTTGCGTAGAGGGCAATGGCAAGCGAGGTCACTATGGAGTGAATCCGACCTTTCCAAGAATTGGCGGCGTTTGCCAGCTTTGTGCCACCATAGTCGCCTACCGCGAATTCGTTCGCGACGCTGTCGCGCAGGTCATGTTGGCGGTTCTTGTCGATACCGAGCAGCGGGAAGGTGTGACATCGGGCGTTGCGCCTGGAAATTAGGTGCGGAAAGCCAGTTTTGAAGCTTTTTGCAACGCAGTAGCAGGACCGATTGGCGATATTTTGTCGATCCTGCTGTCACAGAACACAACGCCTTCCGAGACGCAGCTCCCATTTGTCACCGATTTAATGTTTCGCCCAAAGCGACTTCGGTGAAGAATGCTGTAGTCGATCAATCGGCCAACAACTCAAATACTGGCAAAGAAAAACGTTAGACCGGTAGTCGTTCGCCCGCTCTCACCGCGCCTTTCAAACGATTGCCTGATGGCGCGAGCGGACACACGTAGCGAGAAGAGTAAGAACAGGACGGAAAGTAGGAGAAGTTGAAGTCGAGTGTCAGCGAGCCGTCGGGGCGCACCGCTCCCAGATCTGCTCCTTTAATTGTATCGAGCAGGTACCGGCCGCCGCCGTAGGTTTCCGTTCCTGAAGTTGCGTCGACAAACGGAAGGAACACTCCACCGCCGTATCCCTCAATCCAGTAAAGCGTCAATTCGCCTTCAAGTCTTTTTTCCAGACCAATCGTCCTGGCGAACGAACGCAACGACAGCTCGCCGTCCACTCCTGTTGCGACAGTTATCTTTTCCGGTTCTACTGGACCGAGCTCCACCTCTATGCGCAACGAAGGGTCGTAAGGAAATGTTTCCGGTCCGCGATATGTTTCCCGGTCTTCCGGTTCGATTGGTGACTGCGGGTGGTCGCGGAACAATTTCGAACGGGTCTCACACCAAAGCTCCCATGCCGCTTCGGGGTTAGAGTTGGAACGGATCTCGAGGTAAAGATCTGCGATCCTCCTCCGCCAATGCCATAACTGTTCGGTTTCGATAAAAGGGGACGTGACCATGTCAGGAAATTCGCTCCGCGGGTTGTTCATATGCCATGTCAATTCGGCGGCAACGATAACCGCTGTTTCTCTGTCTGAAAATGACCACGCAGAATGCATTTTCCAGCGTCAAGCTTTTCCTCGAGCCTTCGCCCGCTCCGTTTTCGCCTAGTCAATCCAACGTGGGCCAATCGTTCGCGTTCAAAAGCAGCGTGTCGCATGGCTTGCTCGATTTTTCTCTCCGTGCGCGCGCTGGCGCCACAGATGGCCGGGGCGGACTTGACCGGAGAAAGATGCAGCCCCAATTCAGAAGGCAAATTCTCTCAAGCGGATGAAAATTGGTACGCCATTTCGCGCCGACAAGAATGAAATACTCTAAGAATCCGCAGTATGTTTGTTCAAGGGGACTGGAATGTTTTGGAAATCTCTGACCGGGGTGCTTACGGGCGCAATGATAACTGCGGCCGCCGTGATGCCTGCCAAGGCCGATGCGGTCAAGATCGGCAGCAAGAATTTCACTGAGCAGTTCGTCGTGGCCGAAATCTATGCGCAGGCTCTCGAGAAGGCCGGCATCGAGGTCCAGCGCCGCCTCAATCTCGGCGCCACGCTCGTCGCCCATACGGCACTGATGAACGGCGAGATCGACCTTTATCCGGAATATACCGGCACGGCGCTGGCTGCCGTCGTGAAGGGTGATCTGTCCGGCTCGGCGGAGAAGATCTACACGGACGTCAAGGATTATTACGAAAAGAATCTCAAGCTGACGCTTCTGAAGCCGACCGAGATCAACAACGGCTATGCAATCATCACGCTGCCGGAAACGGCCGAAAAGTACAAGCTGAAGACGCTGAGCGATCTCGGCCCCGCTTCGAAGAACCTAACGTTCGGTGCCGAAGGCGGCTTCGGCGAGCGCAAGGACGGCTTGCCGGGCCTGAAGCAGGTCTACGGCATCGAGTTCAAGGAGTTCAAGATTTTCGCCAAGCTCGGCATTCGCTACAGCGCGCTGACCAGCAAGGATCTTGACGTCTCCTACGGCTTTGCGACCGACTGGCAAATCTCCGACAACAAGCTCGTGGTTCTGGAAGACGACAAGGACCTCTTCCCGCCCTATTACCTCGTTCCGGTCGTGCGTCAGGACGCGCTTGCCAAGAACCCGAAGATCGCCGAGGTGCTCAACAAGATCAGCCCGCGTCTGGACAACAAGACCATGCGCGAGCTGAACGCCAAGGTCGATCGGGACAAGCAGGAACCGGCGGAAGTCGCGGCGGAATTCCTAAAAGCTCAGGGCATCTGAGCGCCGAAACCATCGCTTGTCCATACCATGAAATACGGCGAAGCTGTCAGCTTCGCCGTATTGTCTTGATCGCTTAGACAGGATACCTCGCGTTTGAACTGGGCACCGAAGCATATTCCGGAGATCGCGCTTGCCGTCTGGCAGCATCTGGTGCTGTCGATTTCCTCGGTGCTGATCGGCCTTGTGATCGCGCTGGTCCTCGGCATCGTGTGCGCCCGTCGGCCTCGCCTTTATGCCTTTGCGCTGACCGTGACGAACGTCATTTTCGTGATTCCCAGCCTCGCGCTCTTCGCCCTGTTGATCCCGTTCTTCGGGCTTGGCATGAAACCGGCACTAATCGGATTGTCTTCCTATTGTCTGCTGATCTTGCTGCGGAACGTCGTTACCGGCATCCGAGGAGTTCCGGCGGATGTGCTCGATGCAGCCGACGGCATGGGTTACGGCCCATGGCAGCGTTTGTTCCGCATCGAACTGCCGCTGGCACTGCCGCTGATCGTCTCGGGTGCGCGCATTGCGTTGGTCACCGTCATCGGCATAGCGACGGTCGCCGCCTTCATTGATGGCGGAGGACTCGGGTCGATCATCCTGATTGGTATCGACCAGGAATATGCCGAGAAGATTCTCGTCGGGGGGCTCCTGACGGCGCTGCTGGCGATCGTTTTCGACTTCATCCTCACCCGGGCGGAGCGTGCCCTGGTGCGCTGGCATTGAGGGCGCGCACATGCTGAGCAAAGCCTTCTTCTGGGTCGTCGATCATCAAACCGAGTTCTTCCGTGCGCTGGGCCAGCATCTCCTGATGTCGGGCGTGTCGATGGCGATTGCGCTCGCCATCGCGCTGCCGCTCGCGGTCCTCATCGTCAATTACGGACGTTTCGCCTTCGGCGTCATCAACACCATCAATGGTCTCCGGACCATTCCGAGCCTCGCGATCCTGGCAATCATGATGCCGCTGCTCGGGATCGGCATCATGCCGTCGATCGTGGCGCTGACCGTGCTTGCGCTTCCGCCGATCCTGCTCAACGCCTATGTCGGTCTGCGCGATGTCGATGCCGATGCCGTGGAGGCGGCGATCGGCATGGGCATGAGCCGCAGCCAGGTCCTGCGCAAAATCCGCATTCCGCTGGCCGCTCCCGCCATGTTTGCCGGCGCGCGGACCGCTGCCGTCCAAGTGCTGGCCGGCGCGACGCTGGCGCCGTTTATCGGCGGTGGCGGGCTCGGTGATTTCATCGCGACCGGCATTGGCATGATGGACACGTCGCGGCTCCTCGTCGGCGCCGTGCCGATCGCGATCCTGGCGCTCAGCACCGAATTGATTCTCGGGCGCGTCGAAAAACACCTGTTTGCAGAAAGTACCACCGCATGATCCGGATGGAGAATGTCACCAAGCGCTATGATGCAGGCGCCGCGCCGTCGGTCGACAACCTGACGCTCGAAGTGCCCGAAGGTTCGACTGTGGCGCTGATCGGCCCATCCGGCTGCGGCAAGACGACGACGATGCGGATGATCAACCGGCTGATCGAACCGACGGAAGGCCGGATTTTCGTCAA
This sequence comes from Neorhizobium populisoli, assembly GCF_019430945.1. Classification (GTDB taxonomy): domain Bacteria; phylum Pseudomonadota; class Alphaproteobacteria; order Rhizobiales; family Rhizobiaceae; genus Neorhizobium; species Neorhizobium populisoli. The sequence goes on from NZ_JAHYCB010000008.1 coordinate 55,811, forward strand.
TGGCGAGGACGTCACCAAGGCCGATCCCGTGCAGCTTCGGCGCCATATCGGTTATGTCATCCAAAATGTCGGGCTCTTCCCGCATATGACGATTGCCGAAAACATCGCTGCCGTGCCGAACCTGCTCGGCTGGGACCAGCCCAAAATCGTCAAGCGCACCGAGGAACTGCTGGGTCTCGTCGGCCTCGATCCGCAAGAGATGCTGAAGCGTTATCCCCGCCAGCTTTCCGGCGGCCAGCGTCAGCGCATCGGCGTGGCGCGCGCCTTGGCGGCTGATCCAGCCGTACTTCTGATGGACGAGCCTTTCGGCGCCATCGATCCGATCGCCCGGGCTCGCCTGCAGGACGAGTTCAAGCAGATCCTCAAGCGGGTGCGCAAGACGGTGGTGCTGGTCACCCACGATCTCGACGAAGCGATCCGTCTTGGCGACCGTATCGCCATCATGCGTGCCGGCAAGATCGTGCAATACGATACGCCGGATGCGGTCCTCTCCAATCCCGCGGACGAGTTCGTCGCGAATTTCGTCGGCATCGATCGGGCGATTAAGCGGCTCAGCCTGTTTTCCGTTGCCGACGCGATGCTGGCGGGCGCCCCGTCGTCGCCGGCGGCAAGCGTCGCGGCCAGCGCCAACCTCCGCGAAGCCTTGTCGCTGATGGTCGCGGCCAATAGCGACGTGCTTGCGGTCGTCGATACCGGCGGCATCGTGACTGGGCACCTGACGCGCAACGCCATCTTCGCGATCTGAGCGCAGGAGTTTCTGATGCATCTCGGTTTTTCCCTCACACCGTTCGGTCATCATCCGTCTGCCTGGCGCGAAGGCGGAACGCCGGAAAAGCTCGGCTTCGACGCACTGCTTTCCCAGGTCGAGCAAGCGGAGGAGGCGGGTTTCGATTTCGTCCTGCTCGCCGATCGCCTTGGCCAGCGGCCAACCGACGATCTCTCGCCAGTTGCGACACCCTTTGAACCGACGACGCTTGTTGCAGCTTTGGCGACACGGGCGCGCCGGATCGGTTTCCTCGCGGCGGCTGCCACTGCCCAGCACGAGCCTTACAATCTCGCTCGCCGTTTCGCCTCGCTGGATCAGATCAGCCGGGGGCGAACGGGCTGGGTTGCCCTTCCCACAGCAGGCGACCCTGGCCGCGATGCGGAATATCTCGGGCTGGTCCGCGCCCTCTGGGACAGCTGGGAGGATGATGCTTTCATCTACGACAAGGCCGCAGGCCGCTTCTTTGAGCCGGGCAAAATGCGCGTGCTTGGGCACAAGGGCGAGCATTTCGCGGTGCGTGGGCCGCTCAACGTCAATCGTTCGCCGCAGGGCAGGCCGGTCGTCGCTCAGTTTCTAAACGGCGAAGCCAGAGTTTTAGCCGCGCATCACGCCGAACTTATCCTGCTTCAGGAGGCGACGCCGGAAAACGCGAACGAGGCAGCGGACGACTTCGCCCATTTGCTCGAAGCAAACGGCCGGCGACGGGAGGACGTTCGGATTCTCGCCAATGTCGTGCCGGTTATCGGCGAAAGCTCGGAGGCTGCGCAGGCGGCAAGTCATGCGCTTCGGTTTAGCGAGGCGGATCGGGCGATGCAGCCGCTGTCCGCAGCACGCCTCGTCGGGACCCCGGTCGAGATTGCCGATGCGCTTGCGCAATGGCTTGGTGCCGGACAGGTGGATGGCTTCACGATCCTGCCGCCGACGGTCGCGATCGGAAACCTGTTCTTCTCGGACGTGGTGCCGGAACTGCGGCGCCGCGGACTGATCGAGACGAAGAGCGGTTTCACCCTGCGTGACCGCCTCGGCCTCTCGCGCCCGTTCTACCCGGCCGCTGAACTGGAGCGCGTATCATGAGCCACGATCGGCAGATGAAACTTGGCGCCTTCCTGATGGCGGGCGGCCATCATATCGCGGCGTGGCGGCATCCGGATGCCTATGCGTCGGCCGGCGTCGATATCGACCACTTCATCGCGCTTGCCCAGATCGCCGAGAAAGGCAAGTTCGACATGCTATTCGTGGAGGATGCCGCCGCCATCCGCGAGCGCAATCCTGAAATGGCGAGCCAGGCCGCGAGGTCGACGGGTTTCGAGCCGCTGAGCCTGCTTGCAGCACTTGCCGTCAACACATCGCATATCGGCCTCGTGGCGACGGCCTCGACAAGTTACAACGAGCCCTATGGACTTGCCCGTACATTTGCCTCGCTCGACCAGTTGAGCGGCGGCAGGGCTGGCTGGAATCTCGTCACGTCGGCAAGCGAACTCGAAGCCGAAAATTTTGCAAGCAGCGGTCTGCGGCCGCATTCGGAGCGCTATGAGCGAGCCGATGAGTTCGCTGATGCTGCGCTCGCGCTGTGGGATGCCGTGGACGACGGCGCATATCTGCTGCAGGATGCGGGCAGCTTTGCCGATCGAACCAAACTGCATCCCGTCCATCGCCACGGCAAACATTTCGCGGTCGATGGCGTGCTTGAAGGCCAGTGCTCGGTGCAGAGGCGGCCGATCATGGTGCAGGCCGGTGCGTCCGATGTCGGCAAGGAGCTGGCGGCACGTACCGCCGACGTCGTGTTCGCAGCTTCGCAAACATTAGGCGAGGCGCAGGCCTATTACGCCGATCTGAAATCGCGACTGGCCAAATACGGACGTCAGCCCGACGACATCAAGATCATGCCCGGCATTTCGCCGATCGTCGGCGCCACGGAGGCGGAAGCCAAGGCCAAGTATCGCGCGCTGCAGGAGCTGATCCCCGATGCCGTCGGCGTCGCCTTGCTCGCAAGCTATCTCAGCATCCAAGATCTGTCGGCCTATCCGCTCGACGGACCGCTGCCCGATATGCCGCAAACCAATCTCATCCAGAGCCGGCAGCAACTGATCATCGATCTCGGCAAGCGCGAAAAACTGTCAATCCGAGAACTGGCGCGTCATTTCGCCGGCGCCCGTGGCCACTGGCAGGTTGCCGGCACGCCCGAACAGATTGCCGATGCCATGGAAGAGCGATTTACAGAAGGCGCAGCTGACGGCTTCAACGTCATGGCGCCACTGTTTCCCTCCGGCCTCGAGGATTTCGTCACGCATGTGGTTCCGGAACTGCGCCGCCGCGGCCTCTTTCGTGAAGACTACGAAGGACGCACGCTGCGCCAGAATCTCGGTCTCTCCGCTCCACTCCACAAGAAAGCCGGATGACAATGGATCCCATCTATATCGACTACCTGAACGCCTTCGATATCGAGGCACTCGATCTCAGCAATGATGAAATCCTCGCCGCCATCGAAACGTCGCTCGGCGCGCAGGGCAGGGGCGAGACGGTCATCGAGCCGCGTGTTCACCTTGAGCCGGATGCGAGCTTCCACGGCCATTTCAACGTGCTGCGCGGCTACGTCGCGCCGATCGGTCTCGCGGGCGTGAAAGTGGTCGGCGACTATGTCGACAACTACAAGCTCGGTTATCCTTCCGAATTCGGCGTGCTTAACCTCTTCGATCCGCGCACCGGCGTGCCGAAGGCGATCCTCGACGCGACGGTCATAACCGACATGCGCACCGGCGCGGTGACGGCGCTCGGTGCGCGCCACCTTGCCCGCAAAGGATCGAAAGTCCTTGGCCATATCGGCGCCCGCGGGACGGCCTATTGGAACGTTCGCCTGCTCGACCATCTCTATGATTTCGACGAGATCCGCGTGCATTCCCGACGGCCGGAAAGCCGGGATGCCTTCGGCGCCAAGCTTGAACAGGATCTCGGCAAGAAGATCACCGTCACGGACAACTGGCGCGACTGTGTCGAAGGTGCCGATATCGTCGTCGAGGCCTCGCGCCTTTCCGAGCCTGAGCCGCTGCTCAAGACGGAATGGATCAAGAAGGGCGCTTTCGTCGTCCCTTACGGCACGATGAGCGCGATCGAACTGTCGCTGACCGATATCATGGATAAGCTGGTCGTCGATGACTGGGGCCAGTGCAAAACCGGCAAGTTCGGTTCGCTGCGCGCCCACGTGGAGACGGGCCGGCTGTCGGAACAGACATTGCATGCCGAACTTGGTCAGGTGGTTGCCGGTCTGAAGCCAGGGCGCCAGAGCGAAGACGAAACGATCCTTCTCTGGCATCGGGGCCTGTCGCTCAGCGATATCGCGCTCGGCCATGCGCTGCTGACGAAGGCGCGTAAAAACGGTATCGGCCAGAGGCTGCGTTTCGCATGACCCGCATTCTGATGACCGGTTCGGGAACCTCGATCACCGACATCGCGGCGATCGCTCGTCGAGATGCGGTGGTCGAGATCGACCGATCGGTCCGCGATCGGTTGATCACGGCTCGCCGCATTCTGGAAGACGCAGCTGCGGCCGGCCAGCAGATCTACGGAATGAACACCGGACTCGGCGCCAACCTGAAAACGTCGGTGACCGGCGATATCGAGGCGTTCCAGCTGCAATTGATCCGCGGCCGTGGTGTAGCCGTCGGCGATCCGCTTTCGCGTGACGTTGTCCGCGCGGTCATCGCCTCAAGGCTCTCGATGCTGGCGGTCGGCGGATCGGGTATTTCATTGCCCACCTTTCAGGCTCTGCTTGCCATGCTGAATGCCGGCGTCCATCCGGTCATGCCGTCGATCGGCTCGATCGGCGCAGGCGATCTGGTGCTTCTGTCTGCCATGGCCCTGACACTTGTCGGAGAAGGAAAGGCCGAATATAGGGGCAATAGCTATCCGGCGGGCGCGGCGCTGAAGCTTGCCGGTCTTGCGCCTGCAAGACTTGAGCCGAAGGATGGAATATCGCTTCTCAACGCATCGGCCGTTTCCTGTGGCTCCGGTGCGCTCGTTCTCTTTGATGCGGTAAAGATGCTCGATGCCCAGCGCCGCGCGGCGGCCTTGAGTTTCGAAGGCATGGCCGGCAATCCGCTCATCTTGTCGCCCACCATCCAGCGGGCGCGACCCGCGCCAGGGCAGGCCGAGGAAGCGAGCCGGCTGCTAGAGATGCTGCAGGGTTCGACGCTCTTTGGACCGGGGGCGCCCCTTCAGGACCCACTCAGCCTCCGCTGTCTGGCACCGATCCACGGTGCGCTTGCCGATGCATTGTCGAGGGCGGTTGAGATCGTCGAGCTGGAGCTGAATGCCGCCGCCGATAATCCGGTCGTCCTCCTGGATGAACGGCAGGTCCTGTCGTCTGGCAATTTCCAGACACCGGCGCTATCTCTGGCTTTCGAGACGCTCGGCCTTGCCGTGGCGCAGGCGGCTGCTGCGTCGGCAGCGCGCTTCATTCAGATGACAGGTGCCGGCCGCAACGGTCTGCCGCGCTATCTTTCGCCGGTCGGCATGGCGTCGGCCGGGTTCGTTCCCTTGCAGAAGACCGTTGCGGCGCTCATGGCCGACATTCGCCACAAGGCCAACCCTGTGATGCTCGATTTCCTTTCGGTGTCGGAAGGCGTTGAGGATCATGCGACGCAATCCGCCCTCGCTGTCCGCAAACTCGGCGAGATGCTGGAACTCTGGCGCCTGCTGATCGCTTGCGAGATGCTGGCCGCAGCGCAGGCCGTCGACCAACGTCCTGGACATCGCTGCGGGCAAGAGACGGATGCCGTCCATGCCTTCGTTCGAAGGCTTGCTCCGACAATGGTCGACGATCGGCCGTTGGGAGAAGATGTGATGGCGATCGCCCGCAACGTGCTGGATAAGAGCGTGGAGTAGGGACATGTATCTAGCCAGCTTTGCGATACATGCCACGCCTCAGCTGCGTGCCTAAGTCACGTCCGGCCCTGATCGTTCCTTCGCGAAAATCTGGCCGGAGAGCCGACGCCTCGATCCATCAAGCCGATTAGACACAAGGCGGCTGCAATCCGTGGCCTTCAAGCCACAGTCTCAATCTCGCGCAATTGGATGACCTTCGAGGCGTTCAGAGCGTTCGACAATCTTTCGGCCAGAGCCGCAGCCTGGGCACGCAATTCCGTCAACGAACTGGATTCCCAGGCGACGCCGCGCAGGGGATGACCGATGGCAAAGAGGTCGCGATGCGTGGCACCGTCCATGCCGATGACGGCACCATCCGCTGCCGCATCTATCCCGAAACCCGTCTGGTGCCGCCGGACGATACCGATGCTCAGCAGGTCCTTCACCAATGGCGCCTTGATCCTGCTCCAGTCATGTTCCTGATGGCCGCGAGCATCGACGATGGCATTGACGAGAACCTCGCGGGTCTGTCTTTCACCTCGTGGACGCACGATCACGCGCACCAGATCGCCTGCCCGTTCGGCTGAGACGAGGCGTGCCGCGCCGGCGCTGAATCGCCCTTCTGCCTTTGCGGCTTCGATCCTCGCGTAGGAAGGCGGCGCCGCGCGATGTGCTGTCACATCCCATAATGCACGCAGATGTCGCGCGAAGCGCAGTCGCTCCGCCGTCGAAGCGCCAAGCCACAAAGGCAGGATGAAGGGCCGGAGACTGAGCGGCAGAACCTGCCAATCCCGATCTTCCGAAAGGATCGTGCGGCGCGTCCGGATCACGGTCGCCAGGAGTTCGCGTGTCGTCTGGGGCAGCGCATCGGGATCGAGGATCGGCACAGGCTCGCCCGCTGGACGCACGGCCTGGATGAGATGGCCGCGGCGAGAGATCACATGGTATCGCCCGCGATAACCCCGTGTTTCGAGGCTCGCGACCGTATCGACCATGCTAAGGCTCGCACCGACGATCAGGATATCCTGCAGGCGGCTCAAGCGGTCCAGCCTGTCGGATTGCCAGGGTTTCGCAAGGCGCCAGTCGCCGGCGAGCGGCGCGAGTGCCGGATCTTCCGCGAGCGGGAAAACGCCTGTCGCCAGAACCGCGATATCGGCGCGCAGGTGGCGGCCATCGCTGAATTCGGCTTTTAAAGTCCCGTCATTGTCGCGCCGTAATCGCACCACGTCCGACTGCCAGTGAGAGACACGCGTTCCTGCACCGGCACGATCGATCGCGCGTTGCAGTTCTTCGCCGACATAGCGGCCGAAGACGTTGCGGGGAATGAAGATATTCGCCGCGCCCTCTGGAGGGATTTGGATGCCTGTGTCGTGGCCTGTGCGTTCCACCCACTCGGCAAGATGCGACAGATTTTGGAGGTGGATCGAAAAATTGCCGGCCGGGCCGTTCATCAGCTGCGCGGTTTCCGAGGTGCTGTACGCCTCGCCACGACCAAGTTCTGCGCGCGGTTCGGCGATGACCACATGCAACGGCTGCCGGCATGTCTCCAGCAGTCGGATGGTGAGAGCAGCGCCCGCGTAACCGCCACCGATGATGAGAATGAGAGGAATGCCGTTTGGTGTTCGCATGTCTATTCTTTACTGGAAGTCGCTACTCGGCGAAGGCAAGGGAGGAGCCGAGCTCAGCCCAAGGCAGCTCGGCCATCAGATGACATGCGCTGCCTGCAGCGCGGTCAGCACCTCGTTCTTCAGTTCCGCCAGCCGCGGCGCGCGCCGGTCCCTCGGGCGGGGTACGTCAACCATCAGATCATGCTGAATGCCCCCGTCCCGAGCACCCATCATGTAGATGCGGTCGCCGAGATAAAGCGCCTCGTCGATATCATGGGTGACGAGGAGGAAGGAGATGCCGCGGCGCTCGATGAGCTGCAGGACAAGGTCCTGAAGCTTCATGCGGGTAAAGGCGTCGACGGCGCTGAACGGCTCATCGAGAAGCAGGATGCGTGGTTCGGTATAAAGCGCCCGGGCGATCGCGACGCGCTGCGCCATGCCGCCCGACAATGCCTTCGGCAAGGTCCGGGCGTGACCGTTCAATCCCACATCGGCGATCAACCGCTCGACCCGGGCTGCGTTGAACCGCGGCCCGTCGGCATAACCGATGTTTTGCGCGACGGTGAGCCAGGGCATCAGCCGCGGCTCCTGGAAAACGAAGGCGATCGCGGGGGAAGCCGAGCGCCTGCCCGGTTCGTTTACGTTGACCAAGACATTGCCGGTAAACCGTTTGTCAAGGCCGGCGGCAATTCGCAAAAGCGTGCTTTTCCCGCATCCGCTCGGGCCCAGCAGCACCGCGGCTTCCCCGTCATGCAGGGCGAGATGAACGTCGTGTAGGACCGTGATGTCGCCGAACGACTTGTTGCGTACATCGATATCGAGAATGCTCATGACGTACGCCCCGTGAACGAGACGGAATAGGTGTCACGCCATTTCAGGCAGCGATCCTCAACGATCTTGAAGATGCTGTCGGAAATCTTGCCGAGCACGGCAAGGCAGAAGATCGCAATCAACACCAGATCGGGACGGGAAAGCTCACGTCCGTCGGAGAGCATGTAGCCGATGCCTTCGGAGGCAGCCAGGAGCTCGGCAGCTACGACGCTCAGCCAGGCGAGCGACAGGCCGTAACGAAGACCGGTAAAAAGATGCGGCAACGAAGCCGGAATGAAGATGCGCCAGACAAGGACCGGAAGCGACTGCTGGTACATCTCGCCGACCTCCACCAATTTGCGGTCGACATTGCGGATGCCGGAGAACAGGTTGAGGTAGACCGGGAAGAACGCACTCTTGGCAATCAGCACGATCTTCGACGTCTCTCCGATCCCGAACCAGATCATTAGAAGCGGAACCCAGGCAAGGCTCGGAACCGCTCTTAAGGCCTGGAAGGTCGGCTCGAGATAGCGCTCGGCCGTAAACCACATCCCGACGATCGACCCTACGACGACCGCAAGCAGCGAACCGATGACGAAGCCGGCGAGAACGCGAAGGCTGCTCGCGGCAATATTCGTCCAGAGCGTCCCTTCCGCCAGGCGCAGAAATGTCTGATAGAGCTCGGAAGGCGCGGGGATGACATAAGGGCTGATCCAGCCCATCCGCACGAACAGTTCGAGTAGGACCAGCGCACCGACCGGCACGATCGCCCCGCGCAGATCGATGCGGAGAAGCCTGCTGCGCAGTTTCGACAGGAGCCCTGGTGACCGCGTTTCGCGCCCGGTCACATGAGGCTCGGTGTCGATCTCCCGAGACGAGAGGCTCATGCGCCGAGAACCTTCTTGGCCGGAACGGGATCGAGAAGCTGGGCCAGAACGTTTTCGACATTCGTGCCGGGGCGCAGCACGTCTTCGCCCAGCAGCGGCGTGACGGTGCGGATCGAAGCCAGCAGCTCTTCGCCGGGCACAGGGTCTTTCCAGTCGCGCCGCCTGACCGTCAGCTCGGTAATCTTCGGGTCACTGTCGGTCTGCTTGGTCACGAACGCGATGAATTCATCGTTGTTCTCGCGAATCCATTTCTGCGTTTGCGCCCAGACATTGAGCACGCGTTCCACGGCTTTCGGATGCTTGGCGAGAAACGCTTCCGAGACGCTGAAGACGCTGCCGTCACGCCAGCTGCGCTCGTCGAAGATTGCCCGATCGCCGGCAAGTTCGGCCTGGGCCGTCTGCGGGTCGATACCGACCCAGGCATCGACCTGGCCCTGCTGGAGGGCGGCGAAACCTTCCGGATGCTGGAGATTGACGACTTTCAGGTCGTTGATCGACAGCTTGAACTGCGCCAGCGCCCGCACGAGGGTGAAATAGGGGCCGGTGCCCTTCGTCACAGCGATCGTCTTGCCCTTCAAGTCCGCCACGGTCTTGAGCGGCGAATCCGGCTTCACCTGAATGATCGAGGAACCGCCCCAGCTTGCGACATAGATGATCTTGAGCGGCACGCCGTTGGCGCGCGACAGGAATGCAGAGAGGCCCGCGGACCCGGCAAAATCGGTTAAACCGACCTTCAGGAACTCAAGCGAGTTGTTGCTGCCACGAGACTGGACCCAGGTGATCTTAGTGCCGACATCCTTGAATGCCTCTTCCAGCCAACCCTTGTTCTTGATGAGCATGGTGTGGGAGGAATAAAATCCCCAATCCAGTCGCAGCTCTGCCGGAAAATCAGAAGAGGATTGGGCCAAAGCGGCCCCGCCCTTCAGCGGCAAAGAAAGAAGAGCTCCGGCAGCGCCGAATTTGAGAACGTTGCGACGAGAAAACCGACCTGCCATTAAATGCACCTTAGTCTATGGAGTTAATAGATAATTTATTTTAGGTGCGCAGCCGGATCGGGGTCAATTCAACAGGACAAAATGCCATCCCATAATTGACGCGGTTCGGAGGAAATCGGCCCGTGTTGGGAAACGTGGACAGGACAATCCTCCACGCGGCTTTTTGCTTCGAGACGATGGGACTGCACGATTGCTATGGAATCAAATTGTCCTGCGACCTTTTTCGAGAGGGATTTCGCGAGGGAAAAATCCGCATCTTGCTGGCATCGCAGCCGTCGGGGGCTTGCTCCTCTATTGACAGATAGCAATACCGGAACCTGCGGAATGGCAGTGTCCGAAGAGAGCTTCAGGTTCTTTGACGAGCGCGATGATTTTCTGGGCGACAAGCGCCTCGCGTTCCGGTCCGGTGATGTAATAGCGGACCGCATAGCGCCGCATCCTGCTTTTCAACAAATCGCGGTTGTCCGAAGTGGTGGCGGCATCGGGAACGTAGAGCATTACACTCCTCCTGTTTGCCAGGCAGGAGCGCGTATGACATCTCAGGCATCAGCCTACACAATCGGGTGCTGATGATGGCGGGTTAGTACCACAGGATGACTCAGAAGAGAAACCCTGTGAGATAGAGGCGATCAGTCGCAAACGTTGACCGCGCTGGTTGGACGTCAATGGAAGACATGCTTTATCCATTCCGTGGGCGACATGCCCACGGAAGACGTGAAGTCACGAATGAAATGTCTGACACTTGAGAAGCCGCATAACGCGGCGACTTCGGTGGTCGGAACCTTGCGGGCCAGAAGGGTTTGGGCGCGGTCGATGCGACGGCCTTGCATCCACTCGTCAGGAGCTTTTCCGATGGTCCTTCGAAATGACTGGACAAACTGCCCAGGGGGCATGCCAAGCTCTGACGCCAAATCTGCTAGCGAGATGTCGCTATGCACTTTGCCGTCCATCATCTCCGTCACGTGTCCGCTCTCGTTTGCAGATAGACGATGCGACATGGCTGTCGGTGGACGCATCCCTCCGAAGATGTGGGCGAAATAAGTCGTACTCGCGAGGAGAAGACGTTCGGCATACAGCGAACCAACCTCTTCAGGTCGGTCGAGCGCCGGAAGCAGCGACTGTGTAAGGCTCCAGACCGCATGGTCGATCCGGCCTTCGTGTTCGCAAGTGAGGAGCTCGACCGACGGCAGGCGATGATCGGCAGCGACTTCGTTCAGAGCTGACTGTGGAACGGTGAAGATAACCGTGTCGAAGGCGCTCATTAGGTTTGCCTTCGGTCGTTGCCAATGATTAACGACCGACACGGTTCGCTCGGGGAACATGCCCTGGTGCACAAGCTTGTCATCGAGATAAAGCTCTCGCCTGTCCTGCTGGCGCAGTTGGACAAGAACGGAGAACACCGCGTCGGGCCTCGTCGGTGTCGCAAACCCGTGTTCCGGGGTGTCACGTCGAACTCTTGATACCAGCAGCTTCGAATGACCGAGACCCGGCGCAACAATCTGCGCAACGGAGTCGGCCTTGAACTGCCGCACCTGCCTCCGCGCATATTGATGATCTGTTTCCACGTTTGTGCTCCCAGGACACTCGTCTTGTCAGAGTTTGGCAGTCCGCCGCCAGGCGGCCGGCGTCACCCCTACGAATGCCTTGAACATTCGGGTGAAATGGCTCTGGTCTGCAAATCCGCAGAGGATGGCGATCTCCGCTACGGAAGCGCCGGAATCGGCTAACATCGACTTCGATCGCTCTACCCGATGACGGAGCATCCAGCGGTAGGGAGGCTCGCCGGTCGACTGTTTGAAAGCGCGGACAAAGTAGCTTACCGAAAGTCCGCATTGAGATGCCAGGTCTTTGAGCGACACCTCCTCTTCAGACATGCCGGCGATGGCTTCCGTCGCACGTCGAAGTTGCCAAGGTGCGAGCATTCCGAGCTTTTCATTGGCGGGACGAAGTCCGCCGAACGTCTGCGCGAAATAGGTGTTGGCGGCGAGCATGACTTGCTCCGCATAGATGGCGCTGATTTCGTGTGGACGTTCCAGCGCGGGAAGGAGCGCGTTTCCAAGATGCCAGACAGTCTCGTCGTAGATACCGCCCAGGGGGCAGCGGAGTTCATTGACCCGAGCGCATCCCCTCTCGTAGGCGATTTCGTTCAAGGCGGACTGAGACACGACGAAGATAAGATTGTCGAACGGGCTCATCAGGTTCGCGACGGGATGTTCGGCGTGATTGACGATACTCGTGGTGCGGGCTGCGTAGGAACCGCGATGCACACATTTGCCGTCCACATGCAGTTCACGCTTGGCCTGCTCGCGCAGCTGCAGAAGGACGGCGAATGTCGTTCCGATCGTCTTGTCGGTTTCGGCCGGGCGAACCGCCGGTCCATGGCCGGGGGTGTCTCTGCGTACGCGCGAGACAAGAAGACGCGCCTTTTTGGGCCCTGTTGTTACGAGCTGGGTAATCGCGTCGGCCTTGAAGTGGCTGACGAAGCTCTCCCTAAAGGCATTGTCGGACTGCAAGCTCTTCCTCCCAAGTCCTAACCCCGCAATGATCGGCTCAGCGAGCTTGCACTGTATAGCCGCCGTAGGCCCTGTAAAGGTCGACCGTTGCGTCGCACTTGAACGATATCGCCGTCCTTTGCCTATTTTTTCCGTCTCGTGAACCCGACAATGCCAAACGGTTCGCATCGCGCGCGTTTTCGACCAACGACGCTCATAACATTCAAGCGCAATGACGCTTCTCCACACAGGATGCGGTCGAAACTGGAGGCACCTTCAATGAAACGACTACTTCTTGCACTCGCGGCAATTGCAACGCTTTCCGGCACAGCATTTGCCGTCGAGCTTAAATTTCCGGCGGCATTCAAGAGCCAAGACGTGAAGTCCAATGGCACGACCATCCACGTCCGGTCCGGCGGAAAAGGGCCGGCGGTCGTTTTGATACATGGTTACGGCGACACCGGAGACATGTGGATACCGCTCGCGACCGAGCTTGCCCGCGACCACACCGTGATTGTACCCGACCTCCGCAGCATGGGATTGTCCGCCATCGCTATGGAAGGGTTCACCAAGAAGAACCAGGCTGAAGATATCGCGGGGGTCCTGGACAGCCTCGGCGTCAAGCAAGTCGACGTTGTCGGCCATGACATCGGCAATATGGTCGCTTTCGCCTTTACCGAGGCACATCCGGAGCGGGCAACTCGGCTGGTAATGATGGACGCGCCGGTTCCCGGTGTCGGTCCTTGGGATGAAATTCTCAAAAGCCCCCTCCTCTGGCATTTCCGCTTCGGCGGACCCGACATGGAACGGCTTGTGAAGGGCCGCGAGCGCATCTACCTCGATCGCTTCTGGAACGAGTTCGCCGCGACGAAGACTGGGTTTCCCGAAGCGGCGCGTAAGCACTACGCGTCCATGTACTCGAAGCCCGGGCGCATGCACGCCGGGTTTCTCCAGTTTGCCGCTTTCGATCAAGACGTCATCGACAACAGGGCATTCGTCGCAAAGCAACGCCTGAAGATGCCGGTGCTGGCGATAGGAGGCGACCACTCCCTCGGCGCGACTATGGCTGTTGTCATGCGCTCTGCCGCGGACAACGTGCAGGAGGTCGTCATACCGAACTCCGGCCACTGGTTGATGGAGGAGCAGCCTCAGGCGACTGTCTCGGCCATCCGCTCCTTCCTCGACAAGCCGGCTGCCCAGAAATGAAGATCAGGCGGCGACTGCCAAGGTCGCCGCGACATCAAAAGGAGGATTCCATGACTTCATTTTCGAAACCGCGCGATCCGATCGAAGACAATCTCCTGACCCCGCAAAACGCGGCTGTCGTCATCATCGATTTCCAGCCTGTCCAGGTGGCGTCGATCGCATCACGGCCGAAGCGTGAGCTCGTCGCCAATATCACCGCCCTCGCCAGGATCGCCAAACTCTACGAGATGCCGGTGGTGCTTTCGACAGTGAACGTCAAGACCGGTCGCAACCAGCCAACCATCCACCAGATCACGGACGTTTTGCGAGACGTCGAGGCGATCGACCGGACCTCGATCAACGCCTGGGAAGACGAAGACTTCAACCGCGCCGTCAAAGCGACCGAGCGACCTAAACTCATCATGGCCGCCTTATGGACCGAGGTCTGCCTTGTTCACCCGGCGCTCGACGCCATCAGCGAAGGCTTCGAGGTGTACCCCGTCATCGATTGTGTCGGCGGAACCTCGCTCGAAGCCCACGATCTCGGTGTGCAACGGCTCGTTCAGGCGGGGGCCAAGCCAGTCTCCTGGGTCCAGGTGATCTGCGAGCTCCAGCGAGACTGGAACCGGGAAAAGACCGTACCCGGTTTTTCGGAAATCCTCTTCACTATCGCCGGTCATTAATGGAGCCGACATGCAAATCGATCTGACAGGTAAGACGGCTCTCGTAACGGGGTCAACGGAAGGGATAGGCTACGCGATCGCGCGGCAGCTTGCGAAATCGGGCGCGGCCGTGGTGGTCAACGGCAGGTCCGAAGGCAAGACCAGAGAGACGGCCGGTCGGCTTGCCGCCGAACTCGCGTCGAACAAGGTTTCGGGAGCGGCCGCGGACGTCTCTACCGCCGAAGGATGTGCTGCATTGGTCAACCAGGTTCCACACGTCGATATCCTCATCAACAACGCGGGCGTCTTCCAGCCCATTGATTTTTTCGAGGCTGCCGATGAAGTCTGGGACCGCCACTGGCAGGTCAACGTGATGTCGGGCGTCAGGCTGGCGCGAGCCTATCTGCCCGGAATGCGGGAGCGGGATTGGGGGCGGGTCATTTTTCTCGCTTCGGAATCGGGGTTCAATATTCCCGTGGACATGATCCACTACGGCGTCACCAAAACCGCCGATGTCGCCGTCGCCAGAGGGCTGGCGAAGCGAATGGCGGGAACAGGCGTCACCGTCAATTCGGTATTGCCTGGCCCGACACTTTCCGAAGGGGTGGGGGCGATGCTGGCGGAAGAACAGGCTAATACGGGACTGCCGATCGAGGACGTGGCAGCTGCCTTTGTGAAAAAGCATCGCTCCACCTCGATCATCCAGCGTGCCGCGACGGTCGAAGAGGTAGCCAACCTAGTAACATATCTGGCATCCCCATTGGCATCGGCGACAACGGGCGCTTCAGTCCGCGTCGATGGCGGTGTCATCGATACGCTCTAAACGATTGATCAGGCTCCGCCTTGGAGCCTGATCTCCCTATCCTTCGAAGTAACCCGCAACATTGCACTCGCCGCAAAGGTTATAAGCAGGTTCAGACCGAGGGCGCTCACCGCAGAGTAGCAGGGTATGGAGATTCCCAGAATCTCGAGGGTGTACAGCGAGTTCGTGAAGCCCGTCGACGCCGCCATCGAGATACCGGCCGCAACGCCTGCAAGCCAACCGACCATGAGCGCTGCGGGATGAAGCCACCGCAAGTAAATGCCGACGATTACCGAAGGCAAGGTCTGGCACATCAAAATCCCGCCAAGGAGCTGGAACTGGACCGCCGAGGTGTTCGGTAGCAGGGTGACGAAGCCGAGCGCTCCGACTTTGATCGATAACGAGAACACCTTCGCCACCTGGGTCTGCTTCCCGTCGCTGCACTTCGGATCGATGTAGGCTCTGTAGATGTTTCTCGAAAACAGGTTGGCTCCCGCGATCGACATGATGGCGGCCGGGACTATCGCGCCGACAGCGATGGTGGCGAACGCCACGCCACGGAACCATTCCGGAAACATGTGATTAAACAGGGCGGGTACCGCAAAGACGTTACCGAACCTGGCGAAGCCCTCCGCGAACTCCGGCATGTCCTTGACGCCCGCTGCGATCGCCATGAATCCGAGGAGCATGAGGAATGCGAGCGCGATCGAGTAGAGCGGCAGGAAGATCGCATTCCGTCGCAACACGTCTCGGCTCGATGCCGCAAGTAGGCCCGTCAGCGTATGGGGATAGAGAAAGAGGCCCAATGCGCTTCCAAGCGCCAGCGTGAAGTAGGCGAAATGCGGTCCAAGGCTGTCAGGCGGCGAGGAGGCGATGAGAAGCTTCTCCGCTGGAACAGCATCGAAGATCGCTCCATAACCGCCGAGTTGGGCGGGGATGACGATCACAGCCGCGATCAGCGTTATCCAGACCAGGATGTCTTTGAAAATCGCGACCATCGCCGGAGCGCGCAGCCCTCCGTTATAGGTGAAACCCGCCATTACGGCGAAGGCCACGAACAGCGGCAGCTCGATATCGAACCCGAAGAGATGTACTGTCGCATTGAGCCCGATGCCTGCGAAAATAGCTTCGAGACCCACGAGTTGGAGCGCGATATAGGGTACCGTTGCCAGGATACCCGTTACCGCGATCATAAGCGCGAGCGTTCGGCTTCCGTACAGGCCCTCAACGAGATCGGCCGCCGTCGTGAAGCCCCCCTCTGCACATATTGTCCACACTTTGGGAAACACCACAAAGACGAGGGCAAAACTGATTACTGAAACCGGGATCGAAAAAAAGCCGAAGGCTCCCGCGCCCATCATCAGTGCGGGTAGAGCGACGAATGTGTAGGCGGTGTAAAGGTCACCACCCAGAAGAAACCAGATCAGCAGCGGTCCAAAGCGACGTCCGGCCAGGCCCCATTCAGAAAGCTGGCTAAGGTCTGCTTTCTTCCAGCGCGTCGCCAGAAACCCAAGAGAGGATATAGCGGCGAACAGAGTGATAAAGACCGAGATCGTCACAGGGCCGGCGCTCATACGTCACGGTCCTTCCAAACGGCGATATAGACCAGCCATGTTATGAGAGCGCCGCCGCCGATCCAGCCTATCTGCCAAGCGTAGAAGAAGGGAATCCCGAATATCCTTGGCTTATCGAAGTTATAGATCGGCACGCAAAGGACCGCCAGACATGGCACTACAAGCAAGAGAGTTAGCCATTTTACTCTGCGATCGCCCCGACGTTCTGCCATGCCATCCCCCGCATCCCCATCGATGATTTCGCACGATACTAGAGTAGATTTCGAAGCGTAAAATAGGGAGTGTGTCAATCTTGGATGGCGGAACTTGCGCTGCTGTTTGAAGCCCTGCAGCAGACAAGGCGATCTGCCGACTTGGCGCTTGCCTACAACGAAGCATGGGAGCACGGGCCTGCCTGGCAAGACGCTATTCGAACCGGAGCAGGAATGCTTCAGACACCAGACGTCGAGCGGCTCAACACGGTCCTGCTCGATGGCGCAGAAAAGAAACCGCGAAGAAATTGAACTTCCGAGTGAAGAATGGGCTTTAGTCCGTTCGAAAGCCAAGCCGTTGATTTGATGGGAGGTGGAAACAAAAATGGTGCCGGGAGTTCAAGTCCGCTCAAGACCTTGGTAGCAACGCCATGCGGGTTTAGGCGGGAATTGAAATGCGTTGACCGATGGACAAGCGCTGACATCCGGGCAATTCACCCAAGCTCTGTCCGGAAATCTTCCTTGTCGGCATTCATCGGAACGCGATCACGACGCACGCGACATGAGGCTGTTTTCCTTCACGCGCGGATAGCCGTAGGCATTGACCTTCGATGTGGCGTATCCCGCGCCGATCAGCGCCTCTGCCAGCTTGATCGCTGCGGTGACGCCATCAATCACCGGCACGCCGGTGGCGTCACGCAGTCTGTCGCACAGGGATGACATGCCGGCGCAGCCGAGGATGATCGCTTCGGCGCGGTCCTCTTTTTTCGCCGCCTCGATTTCGCGGATGAGCAGTCTTTCGGCCTGGACCGGGTCTTCTTCCAGACCCAAGACCGGGAGATCGATCGCCCGTACGTTCCGGCAATGACGTTCCGCTCCGTAATCGACGACGAGATCCTCGATCAGGGGAATGGAGCGGGGAAGAGTGGTGATGATGGAGAAGCGGCGGCTGATCGTCATCGCCACCTGCACGGCCGCCTGGCATATGCCGATAACCGGACCGCTTGCCACCTCGCGTGCCGCGTTTAGGCCGGGATCGTCAAAGCAGGCCACGACATAAGCGTTGACGCCGAGTGCCTCACCCTTGCGGATTTCGGCCAGCATGCCCGGCACCGCCATGGCTTCGTCGGCGCCGCCTTCAATGCTGACAGGTGTGTCCAACGGGTTGACGGCGGAGACCTGGGTATTCTCCTGCTTGACCCGCAGAGCGCTTTCCAGAGCCTGCATCGTCATGGACGTGGTCGAATTGGGATTGATGAGGCGGATATGCATGATGGGAACCTTTCGACCGCTCTCAGTCGCGCTGCGGCTTGATAAATTCGCTGATGGAAGGGGCCGTCAGCACGAACTGGCGGTCCGACGTGATGTAATTGTCGGCGTGCAGGCGGGCGATCGGCTGGTATTGTTCGGGATCGACATATCGGCCTTCCGCATCCAGGCAATCCCTGCGGACATGCATGTGCACGACCTCGCCCAGAACCAGCGTGCGACGCGGGTAATCGATGAAGCGCTCGACCCGGCATTCGAACACGCAAGGAGATTCGCCTGCGTAACTTACGTCGATCTGCTTGCAGGCCTTGGCCGTCAGCCCCGCCATGGCAAGTTCGTCGATCTCGTTGTCGAAACCCAGACCGCAGATCAGCATCTGCTGCGACAGCGGCATATCCACCATGTTGATGGCGAATTCCTGCGTGCGCCGCATGTTGGCAACCGTATCCTTCTCCTCGCCGTTCAAACGAGGCTGAATCCCCAAAACGACGATTGCCGGATCGTGAGAGAAGACGTTGAAAAAGCTCATCGGAGCCGCGTTGCTATGGCCGGCCTCGGAGCGGGTCGTCACCAAGGCGATCGGGCGGGGGCCGATGAAATTCGTCAAAAGGCGGTAGCGGCTCTGCGGCTCCAGTTCGGTAAAATCGAATTCCATGACAGCTTCCGTATTATGATTTACAATATGATTTCATATTGTAGACAATTCTGCAATCAAAATCAGATCATAACTGTTGACTTTTCTCGCCGCATAACGCTTCTCAATATTGCTGCGGAGTGAACCAAATGACTGAAGCATCAGGCCCTTCTACCGAACAGATCGTCGAAAAAGTCTGGCTCTCAATTGCCGAACGCAGATTGCGTACGGGCGTTCAGCTGAAGGAGGCGCAGCTGGCGACGATCTTCAATGTCAGCCGCGCCCGCATCCGCCGAGCGCTGACGGTGCTGGAGCGCGACGGGCTGGTCCGGATCATTCCGAACCGCGGCGCCTTCATCTCCAAACCTTCGGTCGATGAGGCACGGGACGTGTTCTTCGTGCGCCGAACGGTGGAACGCTGCGTCATCGAACGGCTCTGCAAGACCGTCTCCAAGGCTGACCTCAAGCGTCTGCGTGATCACGTCGCGCTTGAGCGCACGGCCAACGCCAAGAACATCACAACCGACATCATTAAGCTTTCCGGCGGGTTCCATCTGCTTCTCGCCGAAACCGTCGGCTCGGATTTCCTCTACACCACGATGCGGGATTTAATCTCGCGCTCGTCCCTGATCACCGCCGTCTATCGCAATACCGACCGCATTAACTGCGGGCCGGACGAGCATGCGGATATCGTCGAAGCGATCGCCGGGAAGGATGCCGAGAAGGCCACCCATCTGATGGCCCATCACCTGGAGCATGTCGAAGCCGAGCTCGACCTTAGCGAAATCCCCGACCTGTCTCACGACCTGCGCGCTGCGCTGGCGTAGGACGCCACAACGTCCGATCCGGCCGCCTCGTCTTCGACGAGATGGCATGCGACGCGAGTACCATTCGTCAGCATGCGGACTTCCGGAACGTCGACCGAGCAGCGGGCCGTTGCCATCGGGCAGCGCGGGTGGAAAGGGCAGCCCGACGGCAGTTTCAGCGGGCTCGGCACTTCACCGCCGGCCAGTTCGCGATCGCGTTTCGGCGCGTTGATATCCGGAATGGTCTGCAAGAGAAGCTGCGTATAGGGATGACGCGGACGTGCGAAAAGCTCTTCGGTATCGCCTTCCTCGACGATGCGGCCGAGATACATGACTGCGATACGGTCCGACATGTGGCGGACGACGCTCATGTCATGGCTGATGAAGAGATAGGTCAGGCCGAGCTCGTCCTGCAGCCGTCGCATCAGGTTCAGGACCTGCGCCTGCACTGAAACGTCGAGTGCGGAGGTTGGCTCGTCGCAAACGAGGAATTCCGGTTCACTGGCCAATGCACGAGCGATCGAAATGCGCTGACGCTGACCACCGGAGAATTCGTGGGGAAACTTCTCGCCATCTGACGCCGAAAGGCCGACGGTGAGGAGAAGTTCTTCGACCCGCGCCATGATGGCTTCAGCGGTATCGCGCAGCTTCAGTTCCCGCAGCGGTTCGGCAATGATGTTCTTCACCCGCCAGCGCGGGTTGAGCGAGGCATAGGGATCCTGAAAGATCATCTGGGCGGAGAGGGTCGCACCCTTCTGGCCAGGCGCGAAGCGGATCTCGCCGGCGCTCGGCCTGTGCAGGCCGGTGATAAGGCGCGCGACCGTGGATTTGCCGCAGCCGCTTTCGCCGACGATGCTGAGACAGCCGCCGGCCGGCACAGTAAAATCGATGTCGTTGACGGCGTGGACGAACTGGCGCGATTTGCGTTCGATAACGCGGTTCAGCCAAGGTGCCGAGACCTCGAATGTCTTGACGAGGCCCTTGACCGAAAGGGCAGGGGATTTCCGAGAATTGGTCGTCATGCGGTGCCTCCCGCGTTGAGCCAGCAGGCATTGGCGCCATCGCCGATCGTCACAAGTTCAGGCCGTTCGCGCCGACAGCGCGGGCCGGCGAAAGCGCAACGTGGGTTAAAAGCGCAGCCGGGCGGAATGGCATCGAGGCGCGGCATCGAGCCATCGATCTGGTTGAGCTTTTCAACGCGGGCGCCAAGCGACGGGATCGAGGCCATCAGGCCCTTTGTGTAGGGATGCCGCGGGGCATGCAGGACCTGCTCGACCGGCCCGATCTCGATCAGTCTGCCGGCGTAGAGAACCGCGACGCGGTCGGCCGCTTCGGCGATGACGCCCATGTCGTGGGTGACCAGCATGACTGCTGTCTGCTTCTCCTTGCAGAGGCGACGCAGCAGCGAGATGATCTGTGCCTGGATCGAGACGTCGAGGGCCGTGGTCGGTTCGTCGGCAATGATCAGTTTCGGGGAGGCCGCGAGCGCAAGTGCGATGACGACGCGCTGGCGCATGCCGCCGGAAAACTGGTGCGGATAGTTGTTGACCCGCTCCTCCGGGGAGGGGATGCCGACATCCCGCAGAAGCTGGACGGCGCGCGCGCGCGCCTCGGCCTTGCCGAGCGGCAGATGCTGGCGGATGGTCTCGACGAGCTGGGCGCCGACCGTGAAAAGCGGATTGAGCGAAGTGAGCGGATCCTGGAAGATCGCACCGATCTCGCGGCCGCGGATGCGTTCCATTTCGCGGTCGTCCAGCGCGTCGATGCGCTTCTGTCCGAGCCAGACCTCTCCGCCTGCAATGCGGCCGGGGCGCTCGAGCAGGCCCTGGATCGCCAGACCCGTCATCGATTTGCCGGCGCCGGATTCGCCGACGACACCGAGGATTTCACCGGGTCGGATCGACAAGCTGATATCGGAAAGGGCCGTGACCGTGCCATGGCGGCCCGGGAATTCGACCTTGAGATTGCGGACGTCGACGACCGCCTGTGCTGCTGCTTCAAGCATTTGCCACCTCTATCGGATAGCTGGGCGGGAAAATCTCCGAAACCGGCGGATTAGCCCAGCTTCGTTCGGGGTATTTGGCGATCAGGCCGTCATATTGGGCCTGCGCCTGGGTGCGGGCCTTCTGAAGGTCTAGGCCGGCGACCTGGCGGTCTCGCATGGAAAGCCGGCCATCCACGAAGACGGCGCGGGTGATCTTGCCGGAGCCGCCGGTGACGATCGTCGTGATCGGGTCGATCGAAGGAGCCATGAACAGGTCGTCGAGATCGAAGACCGCGATATCGGCCCTTGCGCCGGCGGAGAGATGGCCGATATCGGACCGGCCGAGCGCACGAGCTCCGCCGAGGGTCGCCGCGTCGAACAGGTGGGCACAGCGCACCCGATCCGGCGCGCGATCGTTGATACGGCAGGTGATCAGGCCGACGAGGAGGTTCATCAACATGTCCGGCGGGGTCGTATCCGTGCCCATGGCAATGTTGAGGCCACGGCTGCGGCAGGCGGAGAAAGAGTTGAGCGTGCTGCCGCCGCGTCCCGAGACAAGCGGGCAATGGACGATGGAGACACCGTTTTCCACGTAGAGCCGGAGATCTTCCTCCGTGGCGTTGGTGGCATGCGGCGCAACCAGGCGGTCGCTCAGCAGTCCGGCTTTGGCGAGCCAGACCGGCGCCGTCGAGCCGTGCAGCATCTTCACGGTTTCGACTTCCATCACGCCCTGCGCCATGTGCAGTCGGAACTTGCAGCCGAGATCGCGGGCGGCGGCATCGGTGCGTTGCAAAAGTGCCAGTGTCGAGGTCTCGACGCGGTCCGGTGCAAGCATGCCACGCACGAGGTCGCCATGGCGGCCGTTCTGGCGCTCGATATAGGCAACAGCGTCCTTCAGACCATGAAAACCGCGTTCCTCGTCGAAGACAGGAACCATACGGCCGGGTTCTTCCAGAACCATGCCGCCGGAGCGATAGGCGGGGCTGAGATAGACGCGCAGGCCCAATTCACCGGCTGCGTCAGCTGCCGCATCGAACTCGGCGACAGTTTCGCCCCATTCGCGGTAGAAAAGCGAGGCGATCGGGGCTGCGGTAGTGATCCCGTTGAGCAACAGCTGCGAGAAAGCAAACCGCTTCTGGAAGGCCAGCTCTTCCTGGCTGTACATTTCATAGGGACCAGCCTCGACATAGGATCGCGGCCAGACACGCCCCTTGGCCCAACCCGGATGATGGTCGATGCCGAGGATGGTCGTGTCGAGGTCCGACAAAGCGTCAAGGTCGATCAGGCCGGGGCTGATCAGCGTATTGCCGAAATCGATGCGGCGCGCGACCTCGCCCTGAAAACCGTGGCCGACGAAGAGGATTTCGCCATTCTCGAACACCACCTCCCCGTTGCGCAGCAGGGTGTGGCCACTGTTCTTGTGGCCGACGACCCAGCTTGCCGTCAAAAGGGTTCGGCCCTGCGGCCGGTGCCCGAGCTGAAGGGTTTGCAGCGCGTCGGCCATCAAGGCGCCTCCACCACGGCAACGCCCTGGCGGGCCGTGACGCGACCGCCCTTGACGACCAGCGGACGCGGCGCGACGTTGACCACAGCCTGCGCCAGCGTCTCGCCGACCAGCAGCGTGAAATCGGCATTGCAACCGACATCGAGCCCGTAACCTTCGATGCGCATGACATCGGCGCCGCCTTGCGAGACGACGTGCAGGACATGCGCCAGCTCGATATCCGAGCGCAGACCGTTCTTCATGCCAATGACCTTAGCGCGATCCAGCATGTCCAGCTGACCCCATGGCCCCCACGTATCGCGGATACCATCGCAGCCGCCACCGACCCGGACGCCGGCTTCCTTCAGTCGCATGATCGAAGGAACAGTTGCAGAGGGGGCGCCGGTGGTGAGGATCGCGACATCAAGCTTCGCGATCTGCTCGATCAGTTTACCGACGCGGAGATAATCGTTCATACCGAGCGCGAAAGCGTGGCTGATGGCGACCTTACCTTCCATGCCGTTGGCGCGGATGCGTTCGAAGATCAGTTCCATCGTAAAGGCACCGAGATCGGCTGCCTCGTGCAGATGGATGTCGATCGGCACGCCATGCTTCGTGGCGAGCGAGAAGAGGATATCGAGCTGGCCTTTCGGGTCGCGATCGATGCCGCAAGGATCGATGCCGCCGAGCACTTCGCAGCCTTGGCCCAGCGCTTCATCGAGAAGTTCGACGGTGCCCGGCATGACCATGACGCCGGACTGCGGGAAGGCGACGATTTCGATGTCGATAATGCCTTTCAGCTTATCGCGGGTCTCCCAAACGCCTTCGACCAGCTTCAGGCCATGGGTCGGATCGATATCGACATGGCTGCGGATATGGGTCGCGCCATGAGCGGCAAGGCCGACGGCGTGTCGCATCGACTGGCGATGCGGATCGATACCGATCTCAAGACGGTTTTCACGTTCGAAATCGATGCGCTCGCGCAGGATGGCCGCACGGTTGTTGACATGCCAGGGCATGCCCCAGGTCGTCTTGTCGAGATGGGTATGGGCATCGATCAGGCCGGGAGTGACGATCGCATCACCGCCATCTTCCACCGGCATGCCCGGCTCGGCTTCGAATTTTCCGAAACCGGCGATCTTGCCGTTCTTGATCAGCATATCGCAGGTTTCGCCGGCCATCGGTCGGACATTGCGGAGCAGGAGATCGGTCATGGGCTTACCTCAGCTTCGGGTTGAGTGCATCGCGCAGCCAATCGCCGAGCACATTGACGGTGACGACGAGCAGGCAGAGCTGGATGACGGGGAAGAGCACGATCCACCAGGAACCGGAGAACAGGAACTGGTTGCCGATGCGGATCAGTGTTCCGAGCGACGGCTGGCTCGGGGGCATGCCGATACCAAGGAAGGAGAGCGTCGCTTCCGTCAGGATCGCCATGCCGAAATTGAGCGTCGCGGCAACCATGATCGGCGTCAGCGTGTTCGGCAGGATATGCAGCGCCATGATGCGGCGGGCGGGCACGCCGATCAGCTTGGCGGCCGAGACGTAATCCTTGCCGCTTTCAACGATCGCCTGGGCGCGCACCGTTCTGGCATATTGAACCCAGGCGGAAAGTGCGATCGCCAGGACCAGCACGGCAGAGGCGCCGACTTCCCGCAGGTTCTCCGGTAGCATCTGGCGTACGACGGTGGAGACCAGGATCGCCACGAGAATGGTCGGGATGGACAGGGTGATGTCGCCGATACGCATCAGCAGATTGTCGATGAACCCGCGGAAATAACCGGCGACGAGCCCGGCCGTCATGCCGATGACCAGCGAGAGAGCAACCGAGGCGATGCCGATGACGATGGAAATGCGCGTGCCATAGAGGATTGCAGAGAGCATGTCGCGGCCCTGCGTATCCGTGCCGAGCAGATAGGGCCATTCGCCTTCCGTTTCCCAGATCGGCGGCAGTTCCGCCTTCCACATGTCGAGCGATGCACCGTCATATGGGTTCTGTGGCGCAATGAACGGCGCAAAGACGGCGGTCAGGATGAGCAGTACCAAAAGCGCGGCGCTGATCTTGGCCGACCTGCTGTGCATGAACGACCACCAGAGATCGCTTTTGCGGATGCGCTTTAAAAGCGATGGCCGCTTCGCCTTGGCTTTGGCCGGACCGGTTTCGGAAAGTTCGATCGTCATGAACTGGCTCCCGTTCTTTATCGCGCATCACGCAGGCGGGGATCGATCACCGCATAGGTGATGTCCACCAGCATGTTGAGCATGACGAAAATGAAGGAAATAATGCAGAGATAAGCCGCCATGACCGGGATATCGAGGAAGGTGACGGCCTGGATGAACAGCATGCCCATGCCGGGCCACTGGAACACCGTCTCGGTGATTAGCGCGAACGCAATCAGCGAGCCGACATTCATCGCCGTCATGGTGACAACCGGCATCAGACAGTTGCGCAACGCATGGCGGAAATAGATGCGCCAGCGGGGAATGCCGCGAGCGCGGGCGAACTTGACGTAATCCGAGCGCAGCACTTCCAGCATCTCGGCACGGACAAGACGCATCACCAGGGTGATCTGATAGAGCGACAGCGCGATCGAAGGCAGGATCAGCGCGGCGCGGCCCGATGGCGTCAGCAGGCCGGTGGACCACCAGCCGATCTGCACCACATCGCCGCGTCCGAAGGCAGGCAACAACCCCATGACAACGGCGAACACAAGGATCAGCAGGATGCCCACGACGAAGCTCGGCAGCGAGACGCCGACAATGGAGAGGAATTGCAGGCCCTCCGTATACCATTTGCCGCGTTTGATTGCGGTCAGAACACCCAGCGGAAGCCCGACGAACAGCGAGATCAGCGTCGCGACCAGAACCAGCTCAAGTGTCGCCGGGAAACGGTCTGCGATGAGCGGCAGGACGCTCTGGCCGTTGCGATAGGAGACGCCGAAATTGCCTTGCGCCGCGTTTACGACGAAGCGGACATACTGGGTGGCGAGGCCATCATTCAAACCGAGACGTTCGCGCAGCGCCGCGCGATCCTCCTGCGAGGTCTGTTCCCCGACCATCAGTTCGACCGGATCGCCGGCAAGCCGGAATATCATGAATGCAAGCAGCGCGACGGCCAGCATGACCAGCAGGGCATTGGCAAGGCGCTTGATGATGAAAGCCAGCATGGTGACCTCTCGGCTTCGTTCCAGTCCGGCGGGCTTGACCCCGGGCGGATACGGAAATCCTTCAGCTTGCAAGGGGAGGAGCGGTTGGTGCCGATCAATCGACAAGGCCGTCTGGCAAACAGATATCCGAAAGGGATTTCACCTCGGGCATCGACTGCCCGGGCATCCTGTTTTCGGTAACTTCCCCTTGGTTCTTATTGTTAAGACCATTAACGGCAGATGCGAAAATTTGTCAACCTGATTGTCTACAATTTTTGCATTTATTGCCAAGAAAAGTGGGGATTCAGGTTGTTGAGTTTGGCGCCAAGCTATTGATTTCGGTTGAAGTAACCGAGGGTAAATCCTTCGCGAGGCAAAAGAAAAAGAAGCGTTCCGCAGGTAGCGAAACGCTTCTCTATAGTGCCTATTGCTGGGGTCACTTGCCCATTTGTGTCAGCCAGTGACGCGGCTTGTTGTCGGCGCGGAAGTCGACGCTCTTGACCGTGCCGAGCATCGCCCAGGCGATCGGCTGCTGATGCAGCGGAACCAGCATGACCTGGTCCTTGGCGATCTTCAGTGCTGCTTCTTCCAGAGCAAAACGCTTGGTGTTGTCCGGCTCCTGGGCCGCCTGCTCGACCAGCTTGTCGAGTTCCGGATTGGACCATCCGCCGTAGTTCGAGACACCGGTCGAGCCCTTGCGGCTGGACAGGACCTGCGAGAGCAGCGAATAGGCGTCCAGGGTCGGCTCGTTCGCCCAGCTCAGGTTAAAGACGTCCGCCTTGCCGTTGGTGCGCTTCGGCGTCTGCACGGCGCGGGGCGCGATATCGACATTCGGCTTGAAGCCGCCACGCGTCAGCATGTTGGCAATGCCAGAGCAGATGTCTTCCTCGTTGATGCTTTCATCGTTCATGCACATGTAGGTGAAGGCGAGTTCCTTCATGCCGGCATCCGCCAGAAGTTTCTGGGCGAGCTTCGGATCGGCCGGCTGGTATGTGTCGAGCGACTTGGCGTAACCGGCGAGTTCCGGTGCGATCAGCGAGCCGGAAGGACGGGCGAGCTTGCGCATGACTTTCGTGTTGATCAGGTCTCGATCGATCGAGGCCTCGAAAGCCTGGCGCACCCGCAGGTCATTGAACGGATTCGGACGCCCGTCCTCCAGCTTTTCCTTGCGATTGAACGCAACGAAGACGGTACGCAGCTCGGTGCGCTTCTTGACGGTAATGTTCGGAGAGCCTTCCAGGCGCGGAAGGTCCTGGATCGGCGCGGAATCGACGAGATCGATTTCGCCGGAAAGCAGTGCCGCGACGCGCGTTGCCGCCGAGGCGATCGGCACGAATTCGATGCGGTCGATGTTGTGCTTCTTCTGGTCCCACCAGCCGTCATTGACGACCAGCACAGTCTTGCTGTCGGGGACGCGGCTCTGCAGCTTGAACGGGCCGGTGCCGTTGGTGTTCAGCGTCGTATAGCCTTCGACCTTGGAGGCGATATCTGTCGGCTTCTCGCTGTTATTGTCCTTCAGCCACTGGGCATTGAAGATGAAGATATTGGTGATGTCGTTGAGGAACAGCGCAGTCGGGGCGGAAACCTCGATGTCGACCGTATAGTCATCCACCTTCTGGACGCCGACGAAGAGCGGAATGTTGCCGCGCAGCGGCGAGGTGGCGTCGGAGGCGCGCTTGAACGAGGCGACGACGTCGTCAGCCTTAAATTCGGCGCCGTTATGGAACTTCACGCCCTTGCGAAGGGTAAAGCGCCAGTGCTTGGGGTCTACAAGCTTCCATTCCGTGGCGAGCGCGGGCTCAATCTTGAAGTCCGGTCCGTAACGAACCAGGCCCTCATAGATATGGTTGAGGAATGCGAGGTTCGACGTCGACGGTACCGAATAGGGGTCCAGCGAGAAGATATCGGCGCGGCCGGCCCAGCGGAGCGTTTCTGCCTGAGCCGGAAGAGCGATGGCGGCCGCAGTCATCGCGGCCAGGACGAAGCGTTTCATTCGGGACATTAAGTTCCCCCTTATTGATTGTTGATGACCCACCCGATCCGAAGGCCCGTGGGTTGACCAAAGTATTGTTGCCATCGCTTATATTGTCAACCGCATTGTTTACAATTATCGTCGCCAGAAATGATGACGAAATTTGTGGCATGTCGTCTACAATTTGGGCTTTGGAGAGGGATGAAATGGGTGATTTTCTGCTACTTCACGGGACGATCGTCACGGTGGATCGCGAGCGTCGCATCATCGAAGATGGCGGACTGGCGGTTTCGGGCGACAGGATTGTAGACATTGGTGCGGCTGATGAACTTGAGCGCCGGCATGCCGGCAAACGGGTGATCGACTGCCGCGGCAAGCTCCTCATCCCTGGCCTGATCGACGCGCACGGGCATGCGGGGCATGCATTGATCCGCAGCATTGCGGCCGACACCAACTCCATGTGGATGCGTGTCGTCACACCCACCTATTATCATTATGTCACCCGCGACTTCTGGTATGCCGACGGTCTGGTCTCCGGGCTGGAACGGCTTCGCGCCGGCGTCACGACTGGCGCCAGCATCATCACTTCCATGCCGCGTGCCGACGATCCTGTCTTCGCCTTCAATCACGCCCGCGCCTATCGCGAACTAGGCCTGCGCCAGATCGTCTGTGTCGGGCCGTCCGGCTTTCCCTGGCCGCATCCGGTGACGCGCTGGGAAAGCGGCGCGCCGGAACGCCGCCAGGTCGGTTTCGAGGAGATGATCGAAGGTTCCGAAGCGGTGATCGAAACGCTCAACGGAACGGCCGATGGCCGTATCAAGGTTTTCCTGACACCCTTCACCATCGTGCCTTCGGTCGAGCCCTCTAATGCCTCGTCGCCGGACCAGGCCGTCAACCTGACGAAGGATGACAGGATGCAGGCCCGGCGGGTGCGGGAAACCGCGCGGAAATGGGGTGTACGCATCCATTCGGATGCCTTTGCCGGACAGATCCGCATGGCGCATCAGGACCGGGAGAACGCGCTTCTGGGGCCCGATGTTCACCTGCAGCATTGCTGGGGCATATCGCATGACGAAATCGATATCCTTGGCGAGACCGGCACAAGGGTGACACATGCGCCGCCGGGCCGTTCCACGCCGGTTCTGGAAATGATGTCGAAGGGTATCAGGGTGGCAATCACCTCCGACGGTGCCGCGCCGAGCCGGCACTTCGATATGCTGCAGACCGCCAGGCTGGCGCAGTTCACCCAGCATCTCCTGCACAACCACGATCGCTACCTTCTGCCGCCGGGCAAGGTTCTCGAAATGATCACCATCGATGCCGCGCATGCGCTTGGCATGGAAGACGAGATCGGCTCGCTGGAAGTCGGCAAGAAAGCCGATATCGCCGTCATCGACATGCGCAAGCCGCATCTGATGCCCAACTGGATGCCGGTTCATCGGCTCGTTCATCAGGTTCTCGGCAGCGACGTGGATACGGTGATCGTCGATGGCGAACTGCTGATGGAGGAAGGACGGGTTCTGCGCGGCGATGTCGATGCCGCATTGGCGTTCGGGCAAGAGGAGGCCTTGGCGCTGGTGAAGCGGGCAGGTCTCGAAGCGCATATGCATGATCCGGGCTGGGGCAAGCTCTTGAGGACTTTCTCCGAACCGATCGCTCCCCCTGTTCCGCCTGCCATCGGATAACCGAATGCCCGATTTCCTTCCCCGACGTTTCCATACGCCCAGTTCTGCCAGATCGCGAAAGGCCGCTCGATGATCCCTATTTCCACACCGCGCAACCTCGTCGGCTACGGCCGCAATCCTCCCGATCCGCAATGGCCCGGCGGCGCGCATGTCGCCGTGCAGTTCGTGATCAATTACGAGGAGGGCGGCGAAAGCTCGATCCTCGACGGCGATCCGGCGTCCGAAAACCTGCTGTCGGAAATCGTCGGGGCGGCAGCCTGGCCCGGCCAGCGCAACCTCAACATAGAGTCGATCTACGAATACGGCTCCCGGGCCGGCTTCTGGCGCCTGTGGCGCATGTTTACCGAACTCAAGCTGCAGGCGACCGTCTACGGCGTGACGCTTGCCATGGCGCGCAACCCGGAAGCGGTTGCGGCAATGAAAGAGGCGGGCTGGGAAATCGCCAGCCACGGGTATCGCTGGCTGGAATATAAGGACTTTTCCGAGGCGAAGGAACGCGAGCATATCCGCGAGGCGGTGCGGCTGCATGCCGAATTGGTCGGCGAGCGACCCTATGGCATGTACCAAGGCAAACCGTCCGACAACACGCTGCGGCTGGTCATGGAAGAGGGCGGGTTTCTCTATTCCTCCGACAGTTACGCCGACGATCTGCCCTATTGGGTGCCGGGTATCGACCGCAAGCCTTTCCTGATCATTCCCTATACGCTTGAAACCAACGACATGCGGTTTGCCACGCCGCAGGGTTTCAACTCCGGCGACCAGTTCTTCACCTTTCTCAAGGATGCGTTCGACACGCTTTACCGGGAAGGCCAGGAGGGCAGTCCGAAGATGATGTCGGTCGGGCTGCATTGCCGCCTTGTCGGGCGTCCGGGCCGTGCGGCGGCCTTGCGCCGTTTCATCGAATATGTGCTGTCGCATGACAAGGTCTGGGTGCCGCAGCGCATCGAGATCGCAAGGCACTGGCATGAGCACCATAAGCCTTGACCGATAATCTGCCGCTGCAGTGGCTCAACGAAAGGGGAAGCGCCTGCGTTCGTTGCGCAGGCGCTTCCAGACGTTTGCCGTGAGACTTATTTCAGGCGATCGGCGAACTTGTCGAGAGCCTTGACGGCGCAGGCTTCGTCGAGATTGCCGCCCGGAGCGCCGCCGACACCGATCGCGCCGACCGTATCCTTGCCGACCTTGACCGGCACGCCGCCGGCGAGAACCAGGAAGCCGGGGATATCGACGAGGCCGGCCGCGGCCGGGTTTTTCTGCACGGTTTCGGCCATGCCGCTTGTCGGGTTGCGCGAGGAGGCGGAGGTATAGGCCTTGGCGGTCGCGGCATTTGCCGTATGGGCGCCGGCATTTTCGGCGCGGACAAGCGCCAGCAAGATGCCGGAGCGATCGGTCACGGCAGCGGCGACGTTATAACCATCGGCGGCGCAGGCGGTGACGGCGGCCTGGGCGAGGTCGACCGCTAGCGCGGTGCCGAGGCTGGTCTGCTTGACGGTGTTTTCGGCAAAAGCCGGGGCGGCGAAAGCGGTAGCGAGAACGATCGAGAGCAGTGCGTTTTTCATGTGCGGAACCTCCAGGGTGTTCGTGTTTCCTGGAGACATATCTAGCTGCAGCTGCGGCCTGCCGAAATTCGCACCGTCACCGAGGCATATCGGTAGGATTACCGATGCGCGGCGAGCCAGATACGCGTCTGCTCAGCCACGGCCGGCGTGCCGAGCTTCAAGGCGATGCTTGCACGGTGGCTGTCGACGGTGCGGACGGAGACGTCGAGCGCCGTGGCAATCTCCTTGCTGCCAAGACCTTTCGAGACGAGTTCGATGACCTCACGCTCGCGGGCGGTGAGGTGATCCAGCAGGCGGCCGGTCTCCTGGCGCGCGAGCAGTTCCGCAAGCTCGGCTTCGCAGGCGGTGATTGCTTCCATCAGCACATGTTCGTCGACCGGTTTGACGAGGAAGTCGGCGACGCCCGCCTTGAAGGCGCGGCGGCAGGCTTCGACCTCGCCATGGCCGGTGATCATGATCGCCGGCCAGCCGATTTCCATGTCGGCAAGTTTCTTCAAGAGTTGCAGGCCGCTGGTCGCCGGCATGCGCAGGTCGAGGATCAGAATGCCGGGTTTCGCCTTGTTGAGATGCGCCAGAAGATGCGCGGCATCGGGAAAGGTCGTCACGTCCTTGCCGTAGGTGGAGAGCAGCAGCGTCAGTGCCTCGCGCACCGAGGCGTCGTCGTCGATGAGATAGATCATGCGTCTCCTCCGGACGGCAGGCGGATGGTGAAGCAGGCGCCGCCATCGTTGCGCGCCTCAAGAGTGCCGTCCATCTTCTCGATCAGCCGTGCCGAGAGCGGTAGGCCGAGACCCATGCCGTCCCTCTTGGTGGAGAAGAACGGTTCGAAGATGCGGTCGAGCGCGGCGGGTTCGATTCCCGGGCCATTGTCGGCGATGGTAATGACGGTTCCATAGCCTTCCGGCCGGGCGGCGAGACGGATACGCGGCTCGGCTCGGCCTGCCAATGCGTCTGCTGCATTGCGGATCAGGTTATGGATGACCTGTTGGAAGGAAATGATGTCTATCGCCACGATACACGGTCGATCCGAAATGGTGGTCTCCAGCGCGATGCCACGTTGCGCCAGATCCGTTTCGACAAGCCGAAGGGCGCCGGCCAGAGCTTCGGCCAGGGGCACTTTTTCGATCCGTGCTTCGGCCCCGGAAATATAGGCCCGCATACGGCCAAGAATATCGCCTGCCCGCTTTGCCTCGCGGATATTGGCGTCCAGCGCCTGTTCGAGAATATCGTGGCGGTTGATCGTCAGCGCGCGCCGCGCCGCCTGGCTCTGGCTCAGCATCGCGGCGACCGGTTGGGCAAGCTCGTGGGCGATGCCGGATGCCATTTCGCCAAGCGCATTGACCCGGCCGGCATGCGCAAGCTGCGCCTCCTGTTCGAGCAACGCCGCCCGCCGTTCCTGCCGCCGCCGTTCGCGGCTTGCATTCCGATATTGTTCGAGAAGCCAGACCACCGCCGCCAGGCCAATGAGAAGGGGCAGGATGAGACGCCAGGGCAGCAGTTCACCGAGGCTGATGCCACGTCTGATCCTCAGATGTAGCGGCTGTCCCGGATTGCTGACCGAAAAGCTGGTCGTTGCTGAAAGGATCGGCGTATCGTCGGCAGTACGCGTGAAGAGCACTGCGTCGCCGAGCGATAGGTCGATCGAATATTCCGGAGGAACTCGATCAAAGTCCAGCAATCCGGCGGCGTTGATGCGTAGCCGCAAGAATCGGCCGGCCTCGACCAGTTTGTAGATGTCATAGGTATACTGTCCGGCTGTAGGGCGGGTTGCGGTATCACCCGGCTTGCCTAACCGGGGCAATTCACTTGCAACCCGATTCTCCTCGAAGGCCGGTCCGGTGGATTTTCCATAAGTGGTGACGTGCGCGACATCGCCATCGATACGCAGGGTCGCGATATCGGTAATGCGCGGGTAAAATGTGATGACTGACTCCGCGAGGCCCTGCACGCTGGCTGACGGTTCGTCCGGCGCCATGCGGATCACTGCGGCAAGTGCAGTCATATGTGCATCATGTTGCGCCAGCTTTTCGGCAAGCAACGTATCGGTCTGCCGCGCCCAGTTCGAAAGCTCTGATAGGCCCGCCCTGTACTGAAAGGCTGCCAACAAGGCGACGGCAAGCACGCTTGCGACGAGCCAGGTTACGAGTGGCCTCATTAAGGTCATCGGCACGATCGAAAGATGTTTCATCATGAATAGCGGCTGCTTAGTTCTTAGCGATTTTCAGTTGGCGAATCTCTATTCAAGATAGCATCGCCACTAGCGTGCTAATGCAT
The DNA here is from genome assembly GCF_019430945.1 of Neorhizobium populisoli. GTDB lineage: Bacteria > Pseudomonadota > Alphaproteobacteria > Rhizobiales > Rhizobiaceae > Neorhizobium > Neorhizobium populisoli. Next base: position 89,454 of record NZ_JAHYCB010000008.1, read on the forward strand.
CCCGGGGAAACCCGGCCACTAGGTTGTATATGAATTTTGAAACGGTGCGTGGCAAACCTCAACAGGTCGTGAACACTGTCGGTTCCACGCGGAGCTGACCCGGTTAGGCATAAAGGGATATGGACGAAGATTCGTACCACCAAGAGGTGGTTCATGTATTCCCATGCAGACAGAATTTGCGTGGTCGAGCTGTATATAGGCAAGCGGGATAAGGCGAGGATTCGCCAATTAGATTATCCGGCCAAGAATGCGCTGAGGAACTGGTACCCGCGATACGAGCTGCATCGAGATCTGCGCATCCATTCTGTGGCTCGCGCGCCGAAGTTTTCCGAGGCCCAGAAGCAGGCTACGCTTGAGCAATACGGCCCCTCACCATCGCTGGATCTCTTCAACAATGAGAGCATTGGGCTAGCCACGCCTGGAGGCGCTGGTTAAGCGGCCTTCTTGCCTTTTGGATTGGCAGAGGCCTCGCCAAGCTGGGTCATCAGCCTGTCAGCCTTGATCTCTTCCTGCAAATTCGCGTCAGGAGGGCAACCGCCTCCTCCAGGCAGCGCTGGCCGGCCCGGCTCTTCAGCGTTCTATACCGGGCGATCTCGTAGTGCTCGACCGCCTGGCCAGACGCGACGAGCCCGGCGTCCAGCGTCGGTGAACCCTTGAACTTATTTCATTACTTAGATTCAACGGATTGGCGTTGTTTAATGTGCGTCGAGGTTTCGTATGCCACCTCGTCCATATGCCAGATATCTTTTCGCGGCGGCTTCTTTCTGCGCAACTGTTTGGCGTAAGTCGCTCCGAACTTCCGGCCCCACCGCCTGATCGTTTCGTAAGACACGACAATGCCGCGCTCCAACAGCATTCCCTTCACCAGCCGAATTCTCAAAGGAAACCTGAAATACAGCCAGACCATGGGCGATGATCTGCTGTGGAAAGCGGTGGGTTCTTGTAACTGATCGTCGGCGAGTTCGTCTGGCGGAAAAGCTTCGCTTCTCCTGCCGATCGTAGCTCCTCGTCCTGCGGACCATAACCTCAAGGGTGAGCTGCGCGAACGGGACAAATCCTGCCCCGAAACCATTTTTACTTGCAATCCCAACAAAGCCCTTCGTAGGGATTTTGCGTTCTACGGCTATCATCAGAATGCCGGCGAGATCGCTGTGTTCCGGCGTAGCGTTGACCCTACCATCGGCGCCGAAAGGCTGACCCCAGTCACGTAAAGGAACGCTTGCGGGAAAAGATGCCGGCCGTGCTGCACAAGCACAGGCCTGACTATACCCCCAAGCTCGATGCAAATTCGGGGACTGGCCGAACTGACCTACAGAAGCACCTGTGACAGGCCGCTTGTCGCCCGGAAAGCCTTGAACGCGCCGAGCGACCGGAGCGACCGGCCATCGTCGATGGCGGCGAGGTCGAGGATGACGGCGTTGGAGATCGTCATCGGCACGACCAGCGACTGGGATTCGCCGGGATCGCCGCGGGAAACAAGGATTTGGTGATCGGGAGCCGGATCGATGCGCGCGCCGCCGATATCGGTGATGGCGAGCGTCGTGGCGCCGCATCCGGCGGCGATCTCGCGCACTTCCTGCATCAACGCCGGCAGTCGGCGAAACGCCAGGAGCAAGACGACATCATCGGATGTCATCGTCTTCAACACCTCGGCCAGTTGATGGACCTGACTGGCAAGATCGATGGCTTCGTAACCCGACCGGTTGAGGCGCAGCGCGATCAGCGCGGAGAGCGCTGCGAAATGACCGCGGCCGAAAACGAAGACTCGCCGGCAGTCGCGGATTCGTTCGGCGAACGCGCGGACATCGCCGTCGGAGACGCCGTTGCGCGCCTGTCGAAGGGCGGTGATCTCGCTTTCGATGACAGAGTCGAGCAGCCCGCCTTCTTCGGCCTTGACCAGACGGGCGGCCATGCGGGCGGCCGGGCTTTCGAAATCGCTGCCGCCTTCCATCAGATTGCTTTGAAGGAAGGTTCTGAATTCCGGATAACCTTTGAAGCCGAGACGGCGGGCGAGCCGCACCGCCGAAGCCGGGTGGACGCCGGCGCGAAACGAGACCTCCGTGCCGTTTTCCATCGCGGCGCGGATCGGGTCCTGCATCAGCACGTCGAGAAGCCGCGTATCGGCATCGGTGAGCCGTGTCGAATGGCGGCTTATCAGGTCGCCGAGAGGCTGTGGGATATCGCTAGTCTTGTCCATCATTCACTGCCGGGATGACCCGTTCCGAAATTCAGCGCACCGCTTGGACGGGCCGATCGCAGATGCGAGATCAACCCGGGTGCCGCTGTGGTTATCGAAAAAAACCGCCTGGTCAAGATCGTAGCTCACCCAGAAGTTGCTCGTGTCGCGCGGCCTATCCTTGCGACCGCTGGTCAGCGTGATCCGGCCGGCAGCGCTGTCGCAATGCAGGATCAGGTCGGAGCCGGTCATTTCAGACAACACAAGACGGACCGGAAGTGCCGCCTCCCGCGGCTGGTCGAGATGGACGGACATGGCTTCGGGGCGCAGGCCGACCATCAGGTCTTGGCGGCCCTGCCAGCCCGGCAGTTGCGCGACGGGCAGGAAATTCATCGGCGGCACGCCGAGGAAGCCGGCGACGAAACGGTTGTTCGGCCGATCGTAGATCGCCTCGGGCGTATCGAACTGCAGGAGGTCGCCGTCCTTCATGACCGCGATCCGGTCGGCGAGCGACAGCGCCTCCGTCTGGTCGTGAGTGACGTAGACGATCGTGGCACCGAGCTGACGGTGCAGCTCCTTGATCTCGGTGCGCATGGTGACACGCAACGAATTGTCGAGGTTCGACAACGGCTCGTCCATCAAGAAGATCGAGGTGTTGCGCGCCATGGCGCGGCCCATCGCGACGCGCTGCCGCTGGCCGCCGGAAAGCGCGCCGGGTTTGCGGTCGAGATAAGGGTCGAGCTGCAGGGTCTTCGCGACGCTTTCCGCCCGCGCATTGCGCTCGGCTTTAGGCATGCCGCGCAGTTCCAGCCCGAAGGCGATGTTTTCGCGCACCGTCATATGCGGATAAAGCGCATAGTTTTGGAAGATCATCGCGATGTCGCGATTCTGCGGGGCAAGATTGTTGGCCCGCTTGCCGCCGATCTCGATATCGCCCTGTTCGCAGCGCTCCAGCCCTGCAATCAGGCGCAGCAACGTGGACTTGCCGCAGCCGGAGGGGCCGACGATGACGATGAACTCGCCGGGTTTGATGTCCATCGAGACGCCATGCAGGATTTCCGGCCCGTTCGGATAGGACTTGCGGATATCGCGAAGGGTGATGCCGCTCATCGTGTCGCTCCTTCGCGCCAACGGGTGCGGATGGCGATGGCGAGCGTCGGCCGGTCCGTGGTGAAGACCTTGACGCCAAGCGTCAGCACCTTTTCGATCTGTGTCGCGGTATGCGCCGACCAGCATCCGAAATCGAGCCCGGCATCCTGCACCTGCGCCATCAGCGCCGCATCGGCAGTGTCCACATGAACGCCGATTTCCGAGATTTCGTGGCTCTTGCAGAGTTCGATGACGGCGGCAGGCCCAACCTGGCGCAGCACCGGCGGACTGACCAGCCAGAGCATCGGCCGGTCGGTCGCAGCGGCGATCGCATCGAGAGACTCGACCAGGAAGGAGGAGAATGTCGTCCGCTCCAGCATGTCGTGACGGGTGAGCAGGTCCACAACGCGCGGCACGAAATCAGGATACGGCCGGCCATCGGCGCCCGGTTTGATCTCGCAGCGGAAATCGACCATGCTTTCGGCATGGATGGCGCAAAGTTCGTCGAGCGAGATTGGGTTGCCGCCGGCGCCGTAATTGATCACGGCGGAGCGGACTTCAGCCTCCGTCAGCGTGGCGATCGCACCGCTGCGGTCGGTCGTGCCTTCGAGCGTAGCGTCGTGATGCACCATGATGGCGCCGTCGATCGTTGGGTGAACGTCGAATTCCACTTCCTCCAGCGGCATCTGCGCCGTGGCGGAAAAACCTCTGGGCGTGCTGTCGCCGAATTCCAGCGTGCCGCCCCGATGTGATGCTATGCGTGTCATGCTTGTCATGCCTTTCAGGATTTACTTGATCGCGCCCATGGTGATGCCGCGCACGAGGTGGCGTTCCACGAGCAGGAAACCGGCGAGCACCGGCAGGATGGTGATGGTCGAGGCGGCCATGACCAGCGGCCAGTCGACCAGGCCTTCGCCGGGATTGATGCGATAAAGACGCGCGAGCCCGATCTGCAGCGTGAAGAGGTCGTCCTTGCCGACGGCGATCAGCGGCCAGATGTAGTTGTTCCATTCGGTGATGAAGATGTAGAGCCCCATCGAGAAAATCGCCGGCCGCGCGATCGGCACGATCACCCGCCACAGCACCTGCATCGGCGTCGCGCCGTCCATATAGGCGGCCTCGTCAAGCGCCTTCGGAATGCCGCGGATGTACTGGCGCAGGAAGAAGGCCGCGAAACCGTTCGACACGGCAGGCAGGATCAGCCCCGCATAGGTATCGAGCAGGCCGGCCTTGGCGAGCGTCAGGTAATTCGGGATGAGGCTGATATGGCTCGGGATCATCAGCGTTGCGACGGTTGCTCCAAACAGCAGATCGCCGCCGCGGAACTGGAAGCGTGCGAAGGCGAAGGCGGCCATGGTGGCGATGGTGATGCCGAGCAGCGTCACGAGGCCTGAGACGATGATGCTGTTCATGAGATAACGGGCGAAATTGTATTCCGAGACAGCACGGACGTAGTTGTCCAGCGTAAATTCGGGACTGCCGGTGTAATAGGCCTGTGCCGTCTCGAACGATATCCAGATGGAATAAAGGACCGGCGACAGGAAGAGCAGGCCAACGACAAGTGCCAGCCCGACCATGAACGGGTTCTCACGCTTCATAATGCACCTTCCGGCCGATGACACGGGATTTGATCAGCGACAGCACGATCAGGAAGACGAACAACAGGACGGCAAGCGCCGAGCCCTGGCCGATATCGAAAAGCGTGAAGCCGACGCGGTAGAGCAGGTTGACCAGCATGTCGGTTGCACCCGCCGGGCCGCCCTTGGTCATGATGTTGACGATGGTGAAGACCTGGAAGGCTTCGATCACCGAGATCACCAGCAGGAAATAGGTGGTCGGCATGACGAGCGGCACGGTGACGCGCCGGAAGACGTGGAGCTTGCGCCCGCCATCGACGGCTGCGGCATCGTAGAGTTCCTGCGGCACGGCCTGCAGGCCGGCAATATAGATGACGACGTCATAACCGAGCTGTTTCCAGGTGTTGACGAAGATCAGCACCCACAGTGCAAGGCTTGGGTCCTGCAGCCACGGAACCTTTCCGAAGCCAAGCGTGGCCAGCGCAGCATTGACCATGCCGTAGTCGGTGGAAAACACCCAGGAGAAAACGACGGCGATCGAGACGGCGGACGTGACGGACGGCAGGAAGAATGCGGCGCGCAGGAGCCGCGAGGGTAGTGTTTCGCGCACGAGATAGCTTGCGACCGCCAGTGCCAGCGCCAAACGCAGCGGCACCGACAGCACGGCAAAGATCGTCGTGACCTTCAGCGAATTCCAGAAATCGCGCGACGAAAGCAGTGTTTCGTAATTCTCCAACCCGACGAATGGCATGGTCGGCGACAGGAAATCCCAGTGCCGGACGCTGAGATTGAGGCTCGACAGGATCGGAACATAGGTGAAGACCTCGATGAAGATGATCAGCGGCGCAACAAGCAGATATGGGGTCAGGGCACGGAACATGGGCTTTGATACGGTTGAACGACGGGTCGTAACCGACCCGCCGTCTTGGATTGTCACAAGGCTCAGTTGCCGGCGCGCTTGGCTTCGGCGCGGGTCTGGGCGGCGAAGTCCTTCATGGTCTCATCGACCGGACGTTGGCCGAGTGCCATGGCTTCCCACATCTTGTATTCGGTGGTGCGCATCCAGGTGACGACCGGCGGGCGGGCGCGGCCATAGGCATAGTCGAGGCTCTTGATGGCGGTATCGATGCCCGGCTGGGTGGCGAGCGCCTTGGCAGCGACCGGAAGAGCCGCGCTCTTTTTGTTGATCGGCAGGTAGCCGGTGGCGGCGAACCAAGTGGCATTCGCTTCCGGCGACGCGGCGTAGCTGACGAATTTGTATGCGGCGTCCTGAACTTCCTTTGAGGAGGAGGCGAGGATGCCGATGCCGGCGCCGCCGATCGGAACCGAGCAGACCTTGTTGCAGGGCATCGGGCGGACTTCCAGCTTGTCGCCGAGCGCCTTTTTAGAGCCGGTATAATTACCGGTCGAGTTCATCATGATGCCGACCTTGCCGGCGAGGAACGCGTCACGGCCATTGTCTTCTTCGGTCACGCCGTCCGGCGAGGCGACCTTTTCCTTGGAGACCAGCGACGCCATCCACTGATAGGCTTCGATCGTGTTCGGCGAGTCCAGCAGGATGTTATTGGTCTTGCGGTCGATCAGCTCACTGTCATTGGCCATGACGACGCCCCAGCGGGCGAACTGGCCAGGGGCGGCGATGCCGGTAATGCCATCCTTGCCGAGCTTTTCGGTGATCGTTTTGGAGGTGGCGAGGATATCGGCAAAGGTCTTCAAAGCCGGTTCGCCGGTAATGCCGGCGCGCGCCATGATGTCCTTGTTGTAATAGAGGACCGGCGTCGAGGAGTTGAAGGGAACGATATAGTTCTTGCCCTTGTAGACGCCCACTTCGCGGGCATAATCGTAAAGGTCGGCCTTCAGCGGGTCGGTGTCGAAATAGGGCGTCAGGTCGATCAGGGCGCCGCGTTCGGCAAAGAGGCCGTAGCGGGTGACTTCGAGGATGACGGCGTCGGGAGCGCGGTTGGCCGGAATGGCGGCCTGCAGCTTGGCGACGATATCATTGTAGTCGCCGATGAATTCGGCCTGCACGTCGATGCCCGGATTTGCGGTTTTGAAATCGGCGATGATCTTGTTGAGTGCTTCGCCGGATGCCTTGTTGAAGCTGTGCCAGAATTTCACGGTCGTTGCGGCTTCCGCCGAACCGACCATGGAGAACAGGGCAACAGCACCTGCAAGAACTGCGTTCTGCAATTTAAATGACATATAGTCTCTCCTTTGCAAAAAAAATTGCATGCCGTTTTGTCGACGTTTAGCCGGAGGTCGAGACAGTTTCGTAAAGGCTATGTGAATTTTGGATGACTGTTCTGTTGCAGACTCGAAACCTGGCCTAGTCGATAAAAGGACCGATTTTTCGCGATTGCTGTAGGATGGCAGCGCCCCGTCTCGTCCTTGGGTGGTCTAAGCCCATGATCAGGAAGGATCACGACAATGCCAAGCACTATCCAGTTGCACCGGGTTTTCACAACGAGCCCGGACAAGGTCTACCGCGCATTCACCGAGGTCGATGCGCTTGCGAAATGGCTGCCGCCGAACGGCTTTACCTGCACCGTGCACGATCTCGATGCGACCGTCGGCGGCAAGTTCCGGATGTCTTTCCACAACTTCACCACCGGCCATAGCCATTCCTTCGGCGGCGAGTATCGTGAACTCGTTCAGGGCGAACGCCTTGTCTATACGGATCGGTTCGACGATCCGAACCTGCCGGGCGAGATCGTCGTGACGGTCGTGCTCAAGAAGGTGTCCGTCGGTACCGAGGTCAACATCACCCAGGCGGGCATTCCCGACGCTATTCCGGCCGAAGCCTGCTATCTCGGCTGGCAGGAATCGCTGATCAATCTAGCAAAGCTCGTCGAGCCGGAGATCAACCAGTAAGCAGTCCGCAATATCGCAGGTTCAAGGCGGCCATGAAGTCACGCGCTTCAGGCCGCTTTTCCTTGCCGATTGGCACTCAATAGAACGTCCAGCGGAAGGGCATGACCGCCGCGCCCATGGCCGGCGCGTCGCTGGATATCTCGGATATGATCAGCTTCGGGCTGGCGCGGTGAATGCCGTAGCGCGGGCGGTCGAATATCTGTGTCCGGTCGATCAGCATCTGGGCAAGACCGGCCGGATCTGGCCGCCGAAGACGATCCCCTGCGGATCGATCGCGGCACGGATCGCGTTGACGAGGCGGTTATAGGCCGGGGTCACCTCTTCCACCCATTCCAGAACGCCCGGCAATTTCGGGTCGAAGTGCCGGCGCATGTAGTGGATCGAGGGAACATTGACTTGCCCATCGCGGCGCCTGGCACGGCGCGCCGGAAAACAGCCTGGCGGCAATCGAAAGGGCGATCGCAATCGGCGTCAATATCGTCGAACTCGATGTACGCAAGAGCGCCGATGGCGAACTCTTCCTGATGCATGACGACACGCTTCTGCGCATGGTCCTCAGCGAGCGGCTGAACGCGCGTTTCCCGAGCATTGCCATCGTAGGCGAGGAGGCGGTCCCGGAAGATGCATCGGTGGCTGGCGGATATGCGGTTGTCGTGGGTGGTGAGACGTATCGGCCGGCGATGACGAGGGGTCATTTGCTGACTGCGCCCAATGAAACTTGCTGGAAGGAAGTTGCTCCCGCACTATTCGAAGTCTAGCGTTGCTTAGGCCATCTAGGTGATAACCGTTGCTCGTAAGCCGCAACTCGTTATTGATCCGCTTGGAGTATTCGCCTCCCAATTGGTGAAATATCGTCGAATGTGCTCGAAGGAAATTGCGAGCGTGTGGGAGGTGTTCCTGTTGCAGGCGTTTGAACGGTTCGATGTCATCGCGGCGACGTGTGCGGTAAGGCTGAGTGGCAGAAGCGTCTTCAGCGATCGAACGTTACCCTTCCGTCGCAATGCCGCGCTACACCTTCGTCCGCGCCTCCGTATCATAGCAGGGTCCGCTGTGCCGGTTCGATCGATTCCGGTTTGGGATTGTCGCCGCGTCGCCGGATTTCGGTCTCGGCGCTGAAACGGAGATCGATATCGCGATCTCGAGCGAATTCCTGAAGCTTCTCATCGGATAGCCGATCCCAGCCTTTGCCGCGGTCGGGCCCGGATGGTATGCGCGGCAACAGGCCGGGCTCTCGGCTCCAGTCCAATAGCTGTTCAAGCGATGTTTCGTTCAAAAGGTCGCGAAGATGGTGAGCGGTGACATAAGCGTCCGGCATGGCACGGTGCGCGGGCAGGCCAATCTCATGAATGAGACCTTTTGGCATGCGCTGATAACGGAGCATCTGGTTGGAAAAACGTGGCATCTCCGGCCAGACGCGTAAAGCGGATTTCCAGGTGCAGATCCATGGCGTTCCTCCATTGAAACGTGGCGTGCAATATCGCTGTTCGAAACCTGCGCGATGAGCGGCTAATGCATCAAGGCGGCCAGGCGGACGAAGCACGCTCGCGGCAATCTCCTTCCAGAAGGGCGCGTCGGTGACATGGACGTCGAGAATGTGGTGTACCGCGATTGTGTCCGGTGTCATCGGTCGACCGGGATTGACCAGCAGCGCGCCGCGCTCCTCCGTCAGCTGCCATTGGCGATCATCATCGAGAACGACGTCTTGCCAGCCGATCTCGCAGACATCGTTCAGTCCATTGCCGCCAGTCTCAAGGTCGATAACGCGAACTCTTGGCGGTGAGGTGTCTATCGGAAGAGTTTCGATCGGCGTGCCTTGTTTCGTTTGCCCGATCATAAAGCGAGATCGAGCTGCGGTTGTTCCTCGTCGTCGACGCTCTGGTCGTTGGTGAGCGACGAAAGTGTCACTCCAAGCAGCCTGACCGATCGACGGAAAGGATAGACCGCCCCAAGTAATGCCGAGGCGGCCTCTAGGATTTGCGCCACACCGGCGACAGGCAGCGTACTTGTGCGGCTACGTGTCGCCTGGGTGAAATCCGAATATTTCACCTTAATCGTCACTGTCTTGCCGGTGACGCGCTGTGCCTCGCAGTAGCGCCAGACCTTTTCTGCCAGCGGTCTCAATTCGGCAGTCGCCAGATCAAGGTCATTGATATCCACGCTGAACGTATCCTCGGCGCCCACCGATTTGCGGATCCGATCGGGACGCACCTGCCGCTCGTCGGTACCGCGGGCAATCCCATAGAAATAGGGCCCTGATTTGCCGAAATGCTCTACCAGAAACTGCAACGACCTGGATTTGAGATCCGCGCCGGTCTCAATGCCGAGCCGCAGCATTTTCTCGGCCGTGGCCGGGCCGACGCCATGGAATTTCTTGATGGGAAGCTGCTCGATGAAGCGTGGCCCATTCTTCGGCGTGATGACGGCCTGACCGTTCGGCTTGTTGAGGTCGGAGGCCATTTTGGCGAGGAACTTGTTATAAGAAATACCGGCCGAGGCGTTGAGGCCAGTCACCTGTTTGATCTTGGCTCGGATTTCGAGCGCAATTTCCGTGGCGATCTCCATTCCCTTCAAGTTTTCTGTAACGTCGAGATAGGCCTCGTCCAACGAAAGTGGCTCAATCATCGATGTATATTCGGCAAAGACAGCGCGGATCTGCTGGGACACCGCTTTGTAGACATCGAAGCGGGGCGGAACGAAAATCAGACCCGGGCATTTTCGAGCGGCCGTCACCGAGGGCATAGCCGAACGAACGCCAAACTCTCGTGCCTCATAGCTCGCCGCTGCGACCACACCGCGGGCGGCAGCCCCACCCACCGCCACAGGCTTACCTCGCAGTTCGGGATTGTCCCGCTGCTCTACGGAAGCGTAAAAGGCATCCATGTCGACGTGAATGATCTTACGGATGGATAAGGCTACCATGACATTTGTGAATTTCGTTCGGTGGCTAGCGGAAACAAAAAGAGAACATAACAGCCTGGCGGCGCAAATCCAACCCGACGAGATCAGTTTTAAAAAAGACGGGCGAAATAAGACGACTTCAGCGACGTTTGGGCTGCATGGACAATTTAGAAGGAGAAACCCCATGGCCGATGATAGTACCACAACGCTCCGCGCGACCTTCAAAACGCGTGCGGCAGCTGATCTGGCGGTCGAACACCTTGTCCAGCAGCATGGGATCTCTCGGCCGGACATTTTCGTGCAGCCGGTCGCTTCCAATAATTCGGTCGGCACTGGCGGTGACATGCTGGAGCAGGGGCGATGTGCGAACCGACGCGCCTTTGGACGGGGAAATTGAGGTCTCGGCCGACATTAATATTAGCAGAATCGCTGCAGTCCAACGCGCCTTTGGAGACCTTGACGCAATCCGCGTTTCAGGCCGCTGAAAGGAGGAGCCGGTTGAACTGGGTTCTCGTATTAGGTGGGGAGTTGGCATCGAAATGATATGCGGGCCGGCGGCAGGCCTAAAGATAAATAGCTGTGCGGCGCGTTGACCACATCGGAGTGGACGCTGCCGCGACATATCGATCGTCGACTGGAAAGTTTTGCATCTTGCACGATTCGATCTCTAGGAAGTCATTCACGTGTTGTTGGTCTCCAGCAGGACACGTTGCGAACTGGCGGTCGTTCGGCCGGGATTTGGAATGGATGGGGATTTGCCGGTAGATCGTTCCCGAAGCAGCAGGCAGTGATTGGTTGGCGATATCGCAGCCGATGCTGGAACCTGACGGGCCTATGCAAGTTTCTAGACTCACCTCGACTGCCTTCCCCTTAGGAAAATCGCTTTATGCCGTTGAAGATTGCTATTGTGGGCTCCGGCCCGACCGGTATCTATACCCTGAAGGGTCTGATCCAATCGACCGAGCCATTGGCGATCACGATCTTCGAGACAGAAGCAGAACCTGGCAAGGGAACTCCTTACCACCCCGACATCAACGATCGTGCCATGCTTTCGAATATCGCCAGCATCGAGCTTCCGGCGATCTGCGAAACTTTGACAGGCTGGCTGCATAGGCAGTCGGATCGCAACCTACAGCTCTTGGGTGTCGAGCGCACCACCATCGGCGAGCGGGAATTTTATCCGCGGGTTGTATTGGGAGAATATCTGCAGTCACAATTTTTGCAATTGGTCGAAGCTGGTCTGGCGAAGGGTCACAGCATCGACGTCAAGGCTTCCCACAGGGTCTCCGATATTGAACTCCAGCGGCAACAGATCAGCTTGACAGTTCGATCGGCAGACGATCGCGCGACTCAATACCTGTTCGATCACGTTGTCCTGGCGACCGGCCATGACTGGCCGGAAACGACTGAGGTCAAACCCGGTTATTTCATATCACCTTGGCCGGCGCCCGTTCTGAAAAGCATCCCGCCGTCAAAGCTCGGCATTCTCGGCACGTCCTTGAGCGGCATCGACGCGCTGATCACGGTGGCGACAAAATACGGAGCCTTTCTTCTCGATGAGCACGGCGATCTCCAATATCAGCCTTTGCCTGACACCGACGCTTTTCACGCAACGATGATGTCGCGCAAGGGCGTGTTGCCCGAGGCTGATTTCTACTGCGAGATACCGTACCGACCACTCGCGATCTGCACGCCCAATGCCATGGGTCAACTGATCGCGGCCGGCAGCCTCGGGCTCCTCAATGCTATCTTCGACCTCTTCAGATCCGAGCTCGTCGCCTGCGATCCGGATTATGCGGCACGCATAGGGCTGGGGCTGCTGACCGTCGAGACGATTGCGCCGGCCTATTTCAGGGCGCGGGAAGAGGCGGATCCCTTCACGTGGGCAGCTCGAAGCCTCGCGGAGGCCGAGACGAACAAGAAGCGCAGACACACGGTCGAATGGCGGTACGCCATTCTTCGGATGCACGAGGTCATCGCGCGCGCAATCCCGCATCTCGACGAGAAAGACCTTGAGCGCTTCCACAAGCATTTCAAGACGGTGTTTGTCGACGACTACGCAACCGTCCCGCATGAATCGATCCGTCGCCTTTTGGCGCTCCATCGTGTCGGCAAGCTCGATATCCTCGCGCTTGGCAATGACAGCGAGATCGACGATGCTGAGGTGGAGCGCGGGGCTATCGTGCGCTTCGATGGCGAAAGCTTTGCGTTCGACGCCTTCATCGACGCGACCGGTCAACACGCCTTGTCAGCGCGCGATATTCCATTTCCAACCCTCAAGGCGCAGGGGGTTTTGAAGAAAGCCGCCACAAAAGCTGCCGGATCATTGGGCGGAGCCGACGATGGCATTGTTCGCACGGGTGGCATTGACCTCGACAACAAGTTCCGTCCGATCTTCGAGGACAATCTCTCGAACTGTCTCTATTGCGGGTCGATCTCGTTTCTTCTCCACAAGCTGCCCTTCGTGCAAGGCATCACCAGCGCTCGGGAGATCGGTGAAATCATTGCCCAGGCCATCGTCGAGGAGGCTTCGAACAGCGATCTCATTCATCCGAGCATGGCTTTGGTCTGATCGCGAACAAGAATGGCGGCATCGCCGACGGAGATTGCGCCTTCAGTACCGACAAATCCGTAAATTCCAAAATTGCGACGGTTTTGGCGCAGGATCGAGCGCAGGATATCCGGATTTTCGGAGAGGCCCGGTTGGGCGATCAGTGTCATGCCGCACCTTTTCGTTTCCTCCGTCGCCAGCATGGTGGCACTTCCCATCTTCAAGCAGCAGCCGAGCCATGCTGTTTCTGGAAGCCCTACCATCCCCGAGGTGTTCAGAACGATATTGGGCCGGAAGCGCCTGCAATCGATCTCGTCTGTTCCAAGCAGGTTTGCAAGCCACTCCATCGAGCTCGATGTGACGAGATGAAGGGGGCTGAGAGCGTAGCGACTTTCCGCGACGGCACTCGCAACGAAAGTACCCCAAGCTGACAGCTCATAAGGGCGTACTGACACGTCGAAGCCAAAATGATGGCTAAGGCGTTTGTCCATATCCAGCGCGTCGACTGGAATCCATTCGCGGTCGGGAAAGCCGATCTCCGGTATGTCATGCCGCAATCTCGATGAGAGAAAAAGTGCCGACCGCCATCGCGGTTCTTTTTCAGGCGCAGCAGGCTTGCCGGTCTGCGCATCGACAACCGCCCAGGCCCGGTCTCCGGGAACACCGGTCGCGATCAGATCGACCGAGGCAAGCCGTTCGCCGCCAAGCGAACTTACCGGATAACGCCAAATTTCCGCAACCCAACCAACTGGTACCAATATTATCTCCCGGCAAAAATCCAAGCGGGAACTCGTGAGCCGGATCGGGGTTCCTCATTTCAAAAGCCGTACGGAGAGCAAGGTTTGGCAGAGATCGTTTGTGCAGCATTTATCAAGCAGGACCAGGTCCTATTCGTCAGGCGCGCACCACATCGTAAATGGGGAGCAGGTCTTTGGGATCTAGTCGGCGGGCACGTCGATAAAGGTGAAGCAATCGACGTCGCACTCGTGCGCGAATGCCTGGAAGAGGTTGGATTGACGCCACTTGCCTTCAATCATCTGGCGACGAGGTTCGAAGACGACGACCGTGACCGGAAGTCTCCCTTCCATATCTACGCAATCCCGACATGGGCCGGTGGATCCCCAAAACTGCTCGGGACCGAGCATTCCGAGCTTGCCTGGTTCAAGCCGGCCGAGATCGCCGAGATAGATCTCGCGCTGGATGAATACCGGAATGTCGTCATGCAGGCGCTGAGTTCCCAGTACCAAACGCGGTCTCCCTCATAGAGCAGAAGGACTCGATTGGGTGAAGAAGCAGCTTTAACAGCGCTCCCTCTAGGCAAGAAGTTGCGGAGAGCTGGCGCGACTGGATTAAGGTCGTACTGATGATGGCACTTCCCGGGATCATATGCGGAACGCTGCCATTCTGACGTTCTTGCATGACGGAACCTCCGAAAAATTACAGGATTTTCCAAATGGAAATCAGAGGTCGGTGACGGCCCATTTTGTTCGACTATGACGCTAACAGCATGGCTTGCGTCGAGGTGAATTACGCCGGTTGCAACGGCGCTGCCGAGTAGCGTTTGAAGAGCAGTATCATGTTCAGTGGTTGATTTATTCTAGACCTTCCACATCCGGCTAAGCGACGGAACAACGCCTGTTAGGACGCGGCCGAATTTCGGAAAAAATGTTGCCGCAGAGCAACGACATCGCTTTTGGATAACGACCTGCTAGGGCTTTCGGGTGAAACAGTGCGCGAGTCCGGCCTAGAAACCGGCGCTATTTCGTACATCGCGATATGTCAGGCTGCCAGCCCAAGCTCATAATCAATCCTATGCTGCAGGATCGCTATAGTGGGTCAACGAACCCGCGCCTCGGCGTACCCGTGAGGATCCTGTCTTAAAGTGTCCAAGTTGCACAAGCTCCGCGAAGCACGGCATCATGGTGGCTATAATTAGCCAACCTCCAAGGCGGGCAGGGCGGTAAGAGCATTCGTGCGAAATCCATAAGTGCAGTGAGAGCAGCGCCTGTCTCGATCGCACACGAGCCCTCGACACAGGGGCAGCTTTTCAAGGCCATGCGCTGTTGTACTCCATCGTCGTTGCAATTCTTTCAGCGTGACGATTATAGTGCGGCTTTATTGGGTTGGCGCGGCGAGGGCCGCCGACCTGCTGCGAAGCATGGAATCAAAAGTTGCGAACGCCCCACCGCGTTCGAAGAAGTGGATGAGACGCATCATTTCAATATGAAGTAGGGCGCCGTACAGGCCTGCCCAGAAGGGGATCGCTATGCCTTACTCTCTTCGCACCGCCATTGCGCTCGGCGCCATATTCATTTTCGCGCCGCTCGCCGCCAAGGCTCAGCAGGCGGCGGCCCCGCCTCCCGTTACCGTTGCAAAGCCCATTGTCCGCGACGTCGTCGATAATGACGAGTTCATCGGCCGCTTCGAAGCGGTCGACGCAGTTTCCGTCCGCGCGCGGGTCGGCGGCTATCTGCAGGAAGTGCATTTCACCGATGGTGCGATGGTCAAGCAGGGCGACTTGCTGTTTGTCGTCGATCAGCGTCCCTTCGTGACTGCCGTCAACGAGGCGACTGCCGCTCTTGAGGTTGCAAAGGCTACCCTGGGGTATGCGGAGGCGCAGTTCAAGCGTGCCGAAGCCTTGGCTAATAACGGCAGCCAGTCGGTGTCAACCCTCGATGACCGCCGCCGAGAGTGGGTCTCGGCGCAGGCCAGCGTTCGAGGCGCGCAGGCGGGTGCGGATCGCGCCGCCCTTGACCTCGAATATACGAGGGTCACTGCGCCGATCAGCGGCCGCATTGATCGTCGCCTACTTTCGGCAGGTAACCTCGTTCAGGCTGACCAGTCGGTGCTGACGACCATCGTTTCGCTCAATCCGATCGATTTTTACTTTGACGTCGACGAGCGCCGCCTTCTGAACTTCGCAGACGCAGCGCGCTCGCGCGGCAGCGATCTTCAACAGGGCGGTGGTGGCGTGCCCGTTCGTGTCCGCATCACCGATTCGACGCAGAAACCCTTCATTGGTAGGCTGAACTTCGCCGAAAACCGCGTCGACAATGCGTCCGGCACTATTCGCATGCGCGCCCGCTTTGATAATCGTGAACTAATTCTGCAACCCGGCTTGTTTGGCCGCGTTCAGGTTGAGGCCTCGAATACCTACAAGGCAATCCTCGTACCTGACGAGGCGATCGGCTACGACCAGAACCAGCGCGTTGTCTACGTCGTCGGCGCCGACGGCACGGTCTCGACCAAGCCGGTGAGAACCGGACCGCGGCTTTATGGCTATAGAGCAATCCGCGAAGGCCTGACCGGCACTGAAACGATCGTCGTCAACGGCCTGATGCGCGCCCGCCCGGGCTCGAAGATCTCGCCGCAGATAACCGAGCTGCCTCAAAGCCGTGAAGATATAGCGCCGGAGGCCGCTGGCTTGGAGATGGCGCAATGAGGTTCGCTCATTTCTTTGTAGACCGGCCGATCTTCGCATCGGTCCTATCCATCGTGTTGCTCATCGTCGGCGGGCTCGCATATTTCCAGCTTCCCGCCGCGCAATATCCGGAGATCGCCCCGCCGACAATCGTTGTGCGTACTGCGTATCCGGGCGCCGATGCCGAGACGATCGCGACGACTGTGGCGACGCCGATCGAGCAGGAAATCAACGGCGTCGAAGACATGCTCTACATGTCTTCTTACTCAACCGCCGACGGCTCGATGGCGCTGACCATCACCTTCAAGCTCGGCACCGACCTCGACAAGGCGCAGGTCCTCGTCCAGAACCGCGTGGCAATCGCCGAACCGCGGCTTCCCGAGGAAGTGCGCCGTATCGGCATTACTACGGCGAAGAGCTCGCCCGACCTGATGATGGTCGTGCACCTCCTGTCGCCGAATTCGCGTTACGACCAGCTCTACGTCTCCAATTACGCCCGCAGCCGCATCCGCGATACGCTGGTGCGTCTTGATGGCGTCGGCGACGTCATTATCTTCGGCGAACGCGAATATTCGCTGCGCATCTGGCTCGATCCGGAAAAGCTCTCGGCCTACGGCATGACGTCAAGCGATGTCGTCCAGGCGCTACGCGATCAAAACGTTCAGGTTTCCGGCGGCTCGATCGGCGGGCCGCCAACCTCGGGCACCAATGCCTTCCAATATACGGTCACGACCGAAGGCCGTTTCTCCGATGCCCGTCAGTTCCGCTACGTCATCGTCAAGGCGACGGACAGCGGGCGCCTCGTGCAGCTGCAGGATATTGCCCGCATCGAGCTCGGCGCCAAAGACTACGTCACCAACAGCTACCTGAACGGCAAGCCTGCCGTCGCGCTCGGCATCTTCTCCCGCCCCGGCACCAATGCGCTGGCGGCGGCGGCCTCGATCAAACAGGCGATGGAGACCGCCAAGCAGGATTTCCCGGACGGCCTCTCCTACGACATCGTCTACAATCCGACGGAGTTCATCGCGGAATCGATCAACGAGGTTTACAAGACGATTGCCGAAGCAGCGATCCTGGTTGCCCTCGTCGTGTTGATCTTCCTGCAGTCCTGGCGTACCGCGATCATCCCGATCGTTGCCATTCCGGTCTCGCTGATCGGCACCTTCGCCTTCCTGCTCGCCTTCGGCTTCTCACTCAATATGCTGACGCTATTCGGCCTGGTGCTGGCGATCGGCATCGTGGTCGACGACGCGATTGTCGTGGTTGAGAACGTCGAGCGAAACCTCGCCAGAGGCATGAGCCCGCGCGAGGCGGCGCATGTGACGATGGACGAAGTCGGAACCGCCGTCCTTGCCATCTCGCTGGTGCTGATCGCCGTCTTCGTGCCGACAGCCTTCATTCCGGGCATTTCCGGCCAGTTCTACCGGCAATTCGCCGTCACCATCTCGGTGGCAACGGCAATCTCGGCCTTGAACTCGCTGACCCTGTCGCCGGCGCTTGCTGCCATCGTGCTGAAACCGCATGACGCACATCACAGGCCTAGAAACCCTGTCTCGCGTGTCGGCAATGCGCTCGCCAACGGCTTTAACCGTGGCTTCGACAAGATGAGCGCCGGCTATTCCTGGGTGGTCAGCCGCCTGGTCCGCACCTGGACTGCGATAGGTGTCGCCCTCTTCATCTTCGCCGGATTGCTGGGCCTCACTTATTACATGGGCAATATCGTGCCGCGCGGCTTCGTGCCGGTCCTGGATCAGGGCTATGCGATCGTCGTTGTGCAGCTGCCTGACGGTGCCTCACTTGCCCGCACCGATGCCGTCGTGCAGCGTGCCTCCGAGATCATCCGCAACACGCCTGGTGTCAAGAACGCCGTTGCCTTCTCCGGCTTTAGCGGCGCGACCTTCACTAATGCCTCGAATGCCGGCGTGGTCTTCGCCGCATTCGACACATTCGAGAACCGCCTGGAGCATCACCAGAATGCAGGCCAGATCATTGGCCAGCTCTATGGCGGCCTGCAGAGCATCCAGGAGGCCTTCATCATCGCCATCCCGCCGCCGCCGATCTCAGGCATCGGCAATGCCGGCGGCTTTAAAATGCAGCTGGTGGACCGTGAGGGCTCGGACATGCGCCGGGTTCTTGGTGCCGCCTACCAGATCATGGGCAAGGCCAACCAGACAGCAGGACTTACCGGTGTCTTCACGACCTTTTCAGCCTCCAGCCCACAATATTTCCTGGAGATCGACCGCGACAAGGCGCGCGCCCTCAACGTACCGATCCCCAATATCTTCGATACACTATCGATCAACCTCGGTACGTCCTACGTCAACGACTTCAACGCCTTCGGCCGCGTCTATCAGGTCCGCGCGCAGGCTGATCAGCAATACCGCGTCGAGCGTGACAACATTCTGGCTCTGAAGGTTCGCTCTGCGACCGGGGCACTGGTGCCGCTCGGCACGCTGGTCGAGATCAAGGACACGTCAGGCCCCTCGCTCGTCCAGCATTATAATATGTATGTCTCGGTGCCGCTGCAGGGCAATGCCGCCCCCGGCGTCTCGACCGGCAGTGCCCTCAACACCATGGAGGGTGTGGCCAAGAGCATCCTTCCCGCGGGCACCACCTTCGAATGGACCGAACTCGCTTTCCAGGAAAAGAACACCGGCAACACGGCGATCTATATCTTTGCGCTCTCGGTGATCTTCGTGTTCCTCGCGCTTTCGGCCCAGTATGAAAGCTGGGTGCTGCCGCTGGCGATCATCCTGATCGTCCCGCTCGCCATCCTCGCCGCGCTCACCGGAGTGCATCTGCGTGGAATGGACAACAATATCCTGACGCAGATCGGCCTGATCGTGCTGATCGGCCTGGCGGCCAAGAACGCCATCCTGATCGTCGAGTTCGCCAGACAGGCGGAGGAGGAAGGCAAGACGGCGATCGAGGCTGCCATCGAGGCCAGCCACCTGCGTCTGCGGCCGATCCTAATGACCGCCTTCGCGTTTATTTTCGGCGTCGTGCCGCTGATGATCGCGACCGGCCCCGGCGCGGAAATGCGCCAGTCGCTCGGTACGGCCGTCTTCTCAGGCATGCTGGGTGTGACGATCTTCGGCTTGTTCCTGACGCCAGTCTTCTACGTGCTGTTGCGCGCTCGCTACCGCAACAAGGCGGTGCCGGTCGATGCAACGCCGTCGCAGCCCGAGAAGTCGTTCAGTAAATACGGCGACAAAATATGATGTCAGCATGAGCAGGCCCGGGAGTTGCCCTTCAACGCCTAAAGGGGGCAAACTTCAGTGCCGAATTACATCTCACTACGTGCAGCGACATGAAGCCTGCCGCGCAAGCTGTCGATTGTTGATCTCAGGTTGTCGAGGGTCTTTGCATCCAGCGCAGCCGCTTCGCCGATACATTGCATGACGTCGCCCGCCTGTTTTTGGAGGGCGCGGCCTTTTTCCGTCAAATGCAGAAGCACCTCGCGTTCGTCCTGCGGGTTGCGTGTTCTGGTGATCAGCTCGGCAGCGTTCAGTCGCTTGAGCAAAGGTGTCAGCGTGCTGGAATCCAGAAAGAGTGTCTTCCCCAGTTCCTTGACGTTTTGACCATCGCGGTTCCAGAGCGACACCATGACCAGATATTGCGGGTAGGTGAGGCCGAGCTTGTCAAGCAGGGGTCGGTAAAGCTGGGTGAATGCATGGCTCGCGGAATAGAGGGAAAAGCAGAGCATTCCGTCGACTCCGAAATTATCGTCTGGCTTCTTCATCACAATCTCCTTCCTCCTTAAAATAATTTGTGCGCGATCTATTTGCAAGCGGTTGACAATGTGATCTCACGCTCATATGTGTTGTGTACAAATTAATCGCCAACAAATGATTGGCGCCTGCCAACCCAACCACGAGAGGATATTGAAATGCTCAAGTTTGCTACCGCCGTCGCCTTTGCCGCCGCTCTGCTGTCCGGCACTGCAATTGCCCAGCCCGCAAAGCCCACCGTCGTCCTCGTCCATGGCGCCTTTGCCGATTCCTCCAGCTGGAATGGCGTCACGAAGATCCTGCAGAAGGACGGCTACACCGTCGTCGCCGCTGCCAATCCGCTCCGCAGCGTTGCCGGCGATGCGGCCTATGTCTCCGACATCGTCTCCAGCATCAAAGGACCGGTCGTTCTGGTCGGCCATTCCTATGGTGGTCAGGTGATCTCGGCTGTCACCAATGGCAAGGACCATATCAAGTCGCTTGTCTATGTTGCAGCCTTTGCTCCGGAAGCTGGCGAAGCCGCCGCCGATCTCGCCGGCAAGTTCCCGGGCGGCACACTCGGTCAGGCGCTCGCTGCGCCGGTCAAGCTGGCAAATGGCGGTGTCGATCTCTCCATCGACCAGGCGAAGTTTCACGACCAGTTTGCGCACGACGTGTCGGTCGATGATGCCGCGTTGATGGCCGCCGGCCAGCGTCCTATCACAGAGGCAGCCTTGACGGAAAAGGCGGGCGCTCCGGCCTGGAAGACGCTGCCCTCCTACTTCATCTACGGCGACGGCGATAAGAACATCCCCGCACAGGCGCTGGGCTTCATGGCCGAACGAGCAGGCTCTAAACACACGGTCGTGGTCGAGGGGGCATCCCATGTCGTCATGGTCTCCCAGCCCCAGGCCGTCGCGAACCTGATTGAAGAGGCTGCGAAGTAAAGGCTGATATCCGCTAAAGGCCGCCGCTTGAAAGGGTGGCGGCCTTAGCTCAACGGTTTGAAGAGTTTACTTCTCCTATTTGCGCCGCTTTGTGCCTTGAATCTTCGATTTCAACCAGGATTTTGGTGACATCGGTAGCTGTTGCACATTCGCGGAAAAGGAGCGGAGATGCTGCTTATTTGGCGACAGTGTTGCCTTGGTAATGGGTGAGGTGGCAACCTGTTTACCGTCCTTCGTGTCGGTTGCCTGCCAGACACCCTTGTCGTCTAGCTTGAGACCCGTCACCGCGCGAGCCGCGTCAGCACAATACGCAGAAGGCAGTTTGGGGCGCTCCTATCTGAGCAGACCATCGATGTCGAAATCGTCCCAGCCGCGCAATTTCGTGGCGGCGTCAGCAGTCCGCTCAGGTTTGACGGTACTCGCCTGTTTCAATGATCGAGCCAGCTTTGCCTTGTGAGCTGCCCGCCTTCGGTTCTCCACCTTTGTTGCTGCATCCTCTTCCCGCCATAAGTCTGCGGAACCTCGATCGAGTAGGTCGACGACTACCTTGGGATCGTAGACGTGAAACGTGATCTTCTTGGCGCGCCCTCGAAGGTTGACGGTCCGCGTCCCCGCGCTCGGAAGGCGACCATCGCCCAACCAACGGTGGCGCTCGCTTGCCTTGATCGACAGAATGTCTTCGATTTCGTGCGGTATGATCGGCAAGCGTTCAATGTCCTGAAGGACGATTGTGACGATCGCGGACGCTGCTTTAAACTCGGCTTTCTCTTCGGCAGGCATAGCCAAAGTCAATTCAACTGCATCGAGTTCAAGCGATTTCCTGGAGTCTATCGGTAGCCTGGCGCGAATCTCAAGCAATATGCGCTTTGCCCGCACGGATGACCCGAGCGTAGCTTCGGGCGGGAGGATCCAAGTCTTCAGAAGCTCAATACTGCTCATCGCTTTTTTTGCCATGGCCCTCAAATGGGTCGGGTAACCGGATGCTTCAACAGGAAAGCGACGGACTCACGCCGTCTCACGTTTGGCCGAACGCTTACGCAAACCTGCACTATAGGTGCTGGCGTTTCAGCTGGAAGATGGCCGCATCTGAATGCTGTTATTCTCCGAACTGGCCCACCCACGAGGTTCACGAATGGCCGGTGGACTGACGCACCACGAGATGCGTTTCAAGCACGTAACGGACATCCCGTACCGCCCGCGACTGCATCATCTCAAGCAACAAGGAAACAGCGACCCGGCCGGCTTCCGTTGAGCGGTTGGACACGGATGTCAGTGCGGGATAGGTCACCGCACCGAGAACATCGTCGCAGCCAACCAGACTGAAGGCGCCAGGTACGGAGACATTTTTCTCCGCGAGGCCCGCTAGCACGCCCTGTGCTGTCAGATCGTCGAAAGCAACCGCAGCCGTTGCGCCCGTTGCAAGGATCGCACCAACGGCAGTTCGACCGGAATTGTAGCTCGCCGTCACCGCAGGCACCGTTTCGACAGTCACCTCGAACCCGGCAGCGGCACTGCGTATCGCGGTCCGCCGCTGCTTGTTCGACCAGGAATTCGAAGGACCGCTGATATAGACAATTTTACGGTGGCCGAGCTTGGCAAGATGCTCGACCGCTTGCCGCACACCGGATCCGCTATCGATCAGCACACGGGGAATGCCATCGATATCGCGGTTGATCAGGATCAATGGCATTTGCCCGGCATGGGCACGGATACGCTCGTCGGAAAGGCGGGATGAGGCGAGAACCAGACCTTCAACCTGACCGGCGAAACGACCGACAAGCTTATCCTCCTGTTTCGGATTTTCCTCTGTGTTTCCAAGGAAGATGCAAAAGTCCGAACGATCCGCTTCAAGCTGGGCAGCCTGGATAAGAGGTGGGAAGAACGGGTTGGCAATATCGGGCACGATGAGCCCGATATTGCCATGGCGGCCGGTACTCAGCGCGCGGGCGGTATAATTGGGAACGTAGCCCAGCGCTTCCGCAACCTTCATGATCCGTTCGACAGTCTCCGGCAACAGCATATCGGGACGGGTGAACGCACGCGAGACGCTGGAACGCGCCACGCCGGCCGCATCCGCGACCTGGCTGATGGTAACGCCCTTGGCACGCTTGATCATGATGTCAGAAAACTCTCGGTTCTTGGCTTCGCTTATCATGAAGTCCGCCGCCTCATCAATCGAAGCACAAACTGGCATTCGTCCGCTTGACATGCAACCGGTTGCATGAAAGTCTTTCGTTAACAAGAACACGGGGAACTGCAACGGATGCGGCCATGCAATATGGTTCTGCGCCAAGGGTTTCCGTATGGGAAAGTCCCCCGGACATGGAGACCACATGAGCCTTGCCACCCCTCTTCGCCCTTCGCCGAATACCCGGCGGACTTTTGACCGGCTCGTCGTCGAAAGCTTTGCCTCGCGGGCTGAAATGGGGGCGGCAGCGGCAGCAGATGTCGCAGCGGCTCTCGCAGAGCGACTGGCGACACGGCCTCACGTTCGCATGGTCTTTGCAGCGGCTCCGAGCCAGGCAGATATGCTGGCAGCACTCGCTGCCATGCCAGGTCTCGATTGGAGCCGGGTCACTGCCTTTCATATGGATGAATATATCGGTCTCGACGCCGCGTCGCCTGCGCGGTTTGCGAACTGGCTCGATGCGCATGTCTTTAAAAAACTGCCGTTCGCAGCCGTGCATCGCATGACGCCGGAGCCGGATGCCGAAGCCGAAGTCGCTCGTTATGCGGCACTCATGAACGAGGCGCCGATCGATTTTATCTGCCTTGGCATCGGCGTGAACGGGCACATCGCCTTCAACGACCCACCGGTCGCGGACTTCAGCGATCCGCTGGACGTGAAAATCGTCGAACTGGATGATATCTGCCGGCAGCAGCAGGTCGATGACGACTGCTTCCCGGATCTGGCTTCGGTGCCTCATCACGCGGTAACGCTGACCGTCCCTCGATTGATGCGTGCCGATCGTCTTTTCTGCGTCGTTCCGGGCGCGATCAAGCGTGATGCCGTTCATAATACGCTTTATGGGCCGCTCAGCATCGATTGCCCCGCCAGCATTCTGCGCAATCACGAGGCCTGCACCCTCTATATCGACAAGGACTCCGATCCCGATGCCTGAGATCCCTGTACCCGAGACCAAAATCATCGATGCAGACGCGCTCTGCGAAGGTTATCTCGCCTCGACGCAAACCCTGATGCGCCGGGTTCTGGAGGAAGAAAAGGCACCGCTTGACCAGGCCGCGTCCAGGCTTGCTGATCAGGTGGCCGCCGACCGACTGGTGCATATCTACGGTCCCGGCGGTCATTCCAACCTTGCCTCTCAGGAAGTCTTCTTCCGTGCCGGCGGGCTGATGCATATCAGCGCCATTCTCGACGAAGGCACGCTTCTGTCCAACGGCGCGCTGCGTTCTATGGCGATCGAGCGCACGCCGGGTTACGGCAAGGTGGTGATATCAAATCAGCGGCTCGGCGAAACCGACCTGCTCATCCTGGTCAATGCCTATGGCATCAACGCCGCGCTGATCGATGCGGCTCTGGAAGCAAAACGTCGCGGTGTCTTCCTGATCGGCATCAGTTCGCGCCAGCACGCGGCCAATACCTCGCCGGACCATCCGGCTCGCCACCCGACCAAGCAAAACCTGCACGACATCGTCGATATCGCCATCGACTGCAAAGTACCGATCGGCGATGCGGTTGTCTCCGTGCCGGGCATGGGGGAGAACATCGCGGCGATTTCCACCTTCGCCAATGCGTTCACGCTGAACTGCCTGGTCATCCGCACCGTCGCCAAGCTTGTCGAGCGTGGCGTGGAGCCGCCAGTCTGGCGCAGCGGCAACGCGCCGGGCGGCGACGAGGCGAACGGCCGTTTCATTGCCAATTTCCAGGGACGGGTGAAAGCACTCTGATGATCAGCATCGACGGCATCGATCCCCGCACCGGCAAAGGCATCTCGATCGAGATCGCCGACGGGACGATTGCCGCCATTCGCCCGACAGAGAGTGCGGGCAATACCTATCTCTCCGCCGGTCTGATCGACCTGCAGGTCAACGGTTTCCGCGGCCTCGATTTGAATGCGGGCAAGGTGACGCCGGAGATCTTGCTCTCGCTCTGCAAGGAGCTGTTGAGCGTCGGCGTCGCCACGTGGTTGCCGACTATCATCACCGCTTCGGAAGCCTCGATCCTCCAGGCGCTTGAGGCGATTGCGGAGAGCCGTGCCACATATCCGTTGATCGCTGAGATGGTGCCGGGCGTGCATCTGGAAGGCCCGTCGATCTCCAATAAGGACGGTCCGCGTGGCGCGCACCCGCTCACAGATGTCCGTCCGCCATCGGTTGCCGAATTCGAACGCTGGCAAAAGGCCTCCGGAAGCCTCGTCAAGATGGTGACGCTCGCACCGGAGCACGACGGCAGCATCGACTACATCCGGACACTCAGCGAACAAGGTGTCTTTGTCGCAATCGGTCATACGGCCGCGACGCCGGATGAAATCCATGCCGCCACAGAAGCCGGAGCAAGGCTCTCCACCCATCTCGGCAATGGCGCCGCGGCCATGCTGCCGCGCCATCCGAATTTTATCTGGGCGCAACTTGCCGACGACCGGCTGACGGCGAGTTTCATCGCCGATGGTTGGCATCTGCCGGCCGATACATTCAGGGCGATGTTGCGCGCCAAGGGCATGGAGCGGACAATCCTCGTTTCCGACATGGTGGCGCTTGCCGGTATGTCGGCCGGACTTTACGAACAGCCGGTCGGCGGCAGTGTCGAGGTTTCGCCGGAAGGCCGTATCAGCGTCGCTGGCACGCCGTATCTCGCCGGCGCCAGCCTGCCGCTATCCGCCAATGTGGCGATTGCTGCCGAAATGGCGGGCATACCGCTTGCCGATGCGCTTTTGTTGGCGACCGAAAACCCCGGCCGCTTCGTCGGCGGACGCGGGCGGCTGGAAGTCGGCGCGCGCGCCGATCTCATTCGCTTCGATTGGTCCAAGGGCGACCGCGCGATCCATATACATGAGACCTGGGTGCGTGGCGAAAAGGCGTTCTGCCGATGATCCAGGCCGGCGCCGCAATCGTCGATATCACACCGACACCGGGCCTATCGATGTCCGGCTTCGCAGCCCGCAGCCTGCCAGCCACGGGCGCGCATGGCGCATTGACGGCACGCGCCGTGGTGATCGGCGATACGGCTGTCGTCGTGGCCGACGTCATCGGGATAGACGCCGCAATGAGCGCCCGCATCCGCGAACGTTGCCTGCTGCCCGCGGAAAATGTGGTGGTCGCGGCCCTTCATAACCACGGCGGCCCTGTCTCGATGGCCGGAAGGTTGAGCCTTGCCGCCGATCCGGCCTATCTGGAGCGGCTGGAGGATGCCTGTGTCGCAGCGATCGACATGGCCGCGGCCGCACGCCGTCCGGCAATGATCACGGCAGGTCAGGGAAGCGACCCGGGGATAGCACGAAACAGGCGCCATCCCGGCGGACCCGTGGACGCTTCCCTACCATTGCTGCGCATTCGGGATGAGGACGGCAATATGATCGCAGTGGTGACGGCCTATGCCTGCCATCCGGTCGTGCTTGCCGCCGATAATCTGCTCTGGACCGCCGACTATCCGCATTTCGTGCGGGCAGCTTTGGAGGAGGCCTATCCCGGCGCAATCGCGCTGTTCATGACGGGCTGTGCCGGCGATGCCAATACCGGTCACTCGGCACACGCATCAATTACGCTTTCCGCCAATCCGGACAGGACTTACGAAGCTGCCGAAAGGATCGGCCGCAAGGTTGCTGAAGCTGCACTCTCCGCCAGCGAGATTCCGGTTTTGGCCCGGACGGTCGCGCGTAACGGCACGGTCGAGCTCGCCTTCGAGCGTCGCGAAAAGGAAGAGCCGGACGTTCTCGAAAAGCGCTGGCGCGACGAAATCGTGACTGCCGATCCCGCCCGCAGAAGCCTGCTCAGCTATTGGGCCGATTGGGCAAAAGACATTGCGCCGCTCACGCCTGCCCCCCTTTTGGCTCGTGTCACAGTGTTGGACTGGGGCGGCGTGCTGTTTGTCGCATTGCCCGGCGAGATATTTGCTGAAACGGCGCTATCGATCGGCGCAGCGATCGGCGCTGAAAGGCCGGCCTTCGTTGTCGGCTTTGCCGATGACAATCCCGGTTACATACCGCCTGCCAGCGAGTTTCGCCACGGCGGCTACGAGGTGGACGAGGCACACCGCTATTATGGAC
Organism: Neorhizobium populisoli; assembly: GCF_019430945.1. GTDB lineage: Bacteria > Pseudomonadota > Alphaproteobacteria > Rhizobiales > Rhizobiaceae > Neorhizobium > Neorhizobium populisoli. The sequence goes on from NZ_JAHYCB010000008.1 coordinate 116,918, forward strand.
TGCCAATGACATTCGCGCCGGGCTCGGCAGAAGCGCTTGCCGCTTGCGCCATCGCCCTTGCGACCGGCGATTGAGGAGAAATACGGCGTGATCGGCTTCACGTTCAAGACCCATCCGATGCTTGACACGCAACCGGTTGCATGAGAGCTTTTTAGTAACAACAACAAGGGAACAGGGTTATGAAAAACGCATCAGTGAAGATCAGGATTTCCACGCGCGCACTGCTGATGAGCACAGCTTTCGCCGCTACGCTTCTCACCGGTATCACGGCAGCCTCGGCCGAGACGCTGACAGTCTGGAGCGGCTATCCGGAAATGGCGCCGTTCTATCAGCATGTTGCCGACGGCATGAAGGCTGCCCATCCCGACCTGCAGGTCAAGGTGGAAGCGATTGCGCTTCGCGAGCATGAAAAGCGCGTCGCGCTCGGCCTGACCGGCGGCGGCCAGGACGGCGTTACCCTCATCGAGCTTTCCGGCTCGACCGCGACCCGTTACCTTGAAAACGATCTCCTGCCGGAAGCGCCGGCCGATATCTCGACCTTCGTCAAGGACCCGAAGAATTTCGACAAGTTCTTCAGCGATATCGCAGGCAGCAACGGCAAGATCTACGGCGTGCCGCTGTTCCGTGGCCAGGGCTCGCTTTTCTACAACACGGACATGTTCAAGGCTGCCGGCCTCACCGCTCCGCCGAAGACCATGGAAGAATTTTCCGAATATGCCAAGAAGCTGACCCAGCGCGATGCTTCGGGCAAGGCGACTGTCTCCGGCTGGAGCCTGCGTCTTTCCGGCGGCGGCCAGGGCATAGCGGAAAAGTTCTGGACCAACATGCATCAATATGGCGGCGCGATCCTCGTTCCGGCCGGCGACGGCAAGTGGAAGACCAATTTCGCCAACGAGGCCGGCCGCAAGGCGCTGAAGCAGTATCTCGATCTCGTCTTCACGGCAAAAGCGGTAACGCCCGAAATACCGGCTGATGCCGATGCTTTCGAGCGTGGCCAGACCGCCATGTTCATCCGCGAATCCTGGGTCATCGGCGATATCGCCCAGAAGGCGCCCAACCTGAAATACGCGGCCGCCCCGCTGCCGACCGGTTCCATCGCGCTGCCGACCAATCTTTATGTTGCAGGCGATGCCAAGGCTTCGAAGATCGGTTGGGAATTTGCCAAGGCGGCCAACACGCCGGAAAACCTCGTCTGGTTGCTGCAGAATGTCGGTTGGCTGCCGAACCGTTCGGGTATCGACTACAAAGCCGTCACCTCCAAACAGCCGGCCTTCGCGGCCTTCGTCGATTATCCGCAGGGCTACAAGTTCTTCACCCTGCCGTCGATCGGCCCGATCGAAGAAATCCTCACCCGCGTTGCCGCCCAGCTCGTCGTTGCCTTCGGTGACGCCTCGCTTGCGACCGACGATGCCAAGATCGACGCTTTCCTGAAGAAGACGAGCGACGAAGTGAACACCATCCTCGACCGCGAAGGCCTGCTGGCAAAGTAATCGCCGGCGCTCTCGCCAACATCATCGGCTCGGGGCACAATTGTTCATTGTCGCCCCGAGACACTTTACGAGGATTAGGGTCCGACCCGCCTGGCGGCCGAACCCGTTTGTCTACAGGTCAAACGCATGCTGAAGCGCAAAAGATTCATCTTTGCGATGCTGGCGATCCTGCCGACCTTGGCGATCTTCGCCTATGTGCGGCTTTATCCGATCGCCGATACATTGAGGCTCAGCCTTTTCCAGTGGAATATCCTGTCGAAGAACAAGCCATTCATCGGGCTCGCGAATTTTCGCGAGCTGATGGGAGACCACCTGTTTCTCGACGCGCTGGTCAATACGACGATCATTGCCTTCGGCGTACTCTTCTTGACGATCCCGATGGCGCTGATCATCGCGGCGCTGATCTTCCATCGTACGCGGTCGAAAATGGCTGGTTTTTATGAGACCGCCGTCTTCATTCCGCATGTCGTGTCGCTTGTTCCGGCGGCCATGGCCTGGAAGTGGATTTTCGACGCCCGTCTCGGGCCTCTCAATGCGTTCCTGAGTTTCCTGGGTATTCCCATGCAGAACTGGTTGTTCGATCCGGTTCTCTCGGTCATCTGCATCATCATCCTCTGCTCCTGGCAGGCGCTGGGATATGCGGTGCTGATCTATATCGTCGGTTTCAAGAACCTGCCCGTCTCGCTCTATGAGGCCGCTAAGCTCGATGGCGCCTCGGGCCCGCAGAGCTTCTGGTACCTCTCGATCCCGATGCTGAAACCGATCACGCTTTACGTCTCGGTCGTAACGCTCGTCTCCGGCTTCAACGTCTATGCCCAGGCTTTCGTACTCGCGTCGGATGCGCAGGGCGCGCCTGGCCGGCAGGTAAGGGTTCTGGTTCTCGACATGTTGGAAAACAGCTTCCGCAATTACCGTGTCGGATATGCAGCTTCCGAGGCCGTCGTGCTGCTTGTCATCGTGCTGGGGTTGACGCTGATCCAGTTCTCCATGCTGCGGGAAAGGGGCAGGACATGACCCCTAAAGATGTGACGGGTAAAGCCATGCACCATGTGGAGCCGACCGCCGAAGAACTCGCCGAAGGCCTGCGCCTTCGACGCAAGAAACGGCTCAACAATCTGGCGATCGACATTTTCCTGATGATCGTCTCGGTCCTCATGCTGCTGCCACTCGTCTTCCTGGTGGCGAATGCGTTCAAGACGCCTGCGGAGATGCTGGCTTGGCCGCCGACCATCATCCCGAATGATCCGACCACTGCAAACTTCAAGGCGGTGCTGGGCGATACGCCGCTTTTGCGCTGGATCGGCAACAGCATTGCCTTTGCCGTGATGTCGACGATCGCCATCGTCGCGACGTCCTCGATTGCCGGTTATATTTTCGGAAAATTCCGCTTTCAAACGATGAACGTGCTTTTTGCGCTGTTCCTTGCGACCGCGATCGTGCCGTTCGAAGTCTACATGATCCCGCTCTATTTCCAGGCAAAAAGCCTCGGCATCCTGAATTCCGTCTGGGGTTTGCTGATCGGTTATCTGGTCATGAGTTTCGGCATCTTCCTGATCCGCCAGAACGTCATCCATTCTATTCCGGACGAACTCCTGGAAGCCGCCCGCATCGACGGCGCCGGGGAGTTCTGGATTTTCTTCCGCATCGTTCTGCCGCTCCTGCGCGGAGCGCTCGGAGCTTTGGCCGTGCTCGCCTTCTTCCAGGCCTGGACCGCTTTCGCATGGCCGATGATCGTGACGACGACGAGGTCGAGTTATACGATCGAAGTGGGCCTTGCGCTGTTCCAGACCGGCTTTACCGTCGATCTCGGCCGCCTGAGTGCTGCCTCCGCCACCGTGCTCATTCCCTCGATCCTGCTCTTCGTCATCCTGCGCCGTAATTTCGTGCAGGGTGTCGCCAGCACTGGCCTCAAGGAGTGACGGCGATGGAGTTTTTTGACGACGCGCGCACAACCTATGCCGCGGCGAATGCCGGCACGCTCTACTGGATGCTGCAACGGCCAATGCTTGGCGGCGGGTTCCTCAACACCAAGCAGAACAGCCTGACGCTTAAGGACTATGGCCTGGAAGACGGCACCCGCGGGCCGGATTTTACATATGGCTGGATCCAGGGACGCGGGCTCGAAGCGCTGGTCGGCCATGCCGAGTTCTTTGAACAGGAACTGCCGCCGCTGGCCGAAAAGCTGGACGTCGCGGGTCGGCGTCTCTACGGTTTGCTGGCGGGCTTGCAGAACCCGGATGGGCACGCCTATTTCTGCTACGGTGGCGATATGAATGCCGTCTATGCGGATGCTGCCGGAACGGTTCACGCTCAGGAAAAACCCGAGCTGATCTACTCCTATTCGGATGCCTTCGTCGCCAAAGGCCTGGTTGCTGCCGCAAGCCGCTACGGCTTGCCGGACCTCGCCGATCACCTCGCTTATTTCGATCGGGTGATCGCCGCGATCGAGACCGGCCGATTCCAGATGGACGAACGTCGCCCCCTCTCACTCGACAGTCTCGCCATGCAGGCGGACGATTTTGGCCCGCGCATGATCCTGCTTGGTGCCGCCGGCATGTTGAAGCGCTTCGGCCATAAGGCGCCTCTCACCTATGCCGACCGTTTCATCGCCCATGTCATCGACCGGCATTATGATGCTGAGAGCGGGATGCTGCGCAACGTGCCAGGTGAGGATAGTTGCAATGTCGGCCACGGTATCGAATTCGTCGGCTTTGCGCTGGACTATCTCGACGACAGTGCCGATCCGGCCTTGATCGGGACACTGGAGCGCATTCTCGTTTCCTCCTTTGACAAGGGGTTTGTCGGCCCCGGCATCACGCTCACGGTATCGATTGCCTCGGGCGAAGCGCAAAGCCCGCATTGCCCCTGGTGGTCGCTGCCGGAAACGATCCGTTCGGCGGCGCTCGCCCACACACGCACCGGAAGTGACGAAAGCCTACGCGTCTGGAAAACCGCCCACGCAGCCTTTTTTGGACGATACTGGCGCGGCACGCCACCGATCGCCTACCAGACGATAACCAAGGAAGGGCCGGTCGATTTCGTGCCGGCGACGCCCGACCTCGACCCCGGTTATCACACCGGCCTCAGCCTGCTCGCAGCCATTCACGCCGCAGACCAGTTGATGTCGACCACTCGAATTTCAGGATAAGAACATGGCTTCCGTTGAAATCCAGAACGTCCGCAAAGCCTATGGCGACTTCGAAACCATCAAGGGCGTGTCTGTCGAAGTGCCGGACGGCGCTTTCGTGGTGCTCGTCGGCCCCTCCGGCTGCGGCAAGTCCACGCTTTTGCGCATGATCGCCGGCCTGGAGGAAATCACCGGCGGCACGATCCGCATAGACGGTCGCGTCATCAACGAGGTCGAGCCGAAAAACCGTGACATCGCCATGGTCTTTCAGAACTACGCGCTTTACCCACACATGACGATCGCCGAGAACATGGGTTTTTCGCTCAGGCTCGCCAAGAAATCCAAGGAAGAAATCGCCGAGCGGGTCAAGGATGCCGCCCGCATTCTCGGCCTTACCGATTATCTCCAGCGTTACCCGAAACAGCTTTCCGGCGGCCAGCGGCAGCGCGTCGCCATGGGCCGCGCCATCGTTCGCAATCCGAAGGTCTTTCTGTTCGACGAGCCCTTGTCGAACCTCGATGCCAAGCTGCGCGTGCAGATGCGCGCCGAACTCAAGGATATCCACGCCCGGATCAAGACGACCACCGTCTACGTCACCCATGACCAGATCGAAGCCATGACCATGGCCGACCGGATCGTGGTGATGCGGGATGGCATCGTCGAGCAGGTGGGGGCACCGCTCGATCTCTACGACCGCCCGGTCAACACCTTCGTTGCGAGCTTCATCGGCTCGCCCTCGATGAACTTCCTCGCCGCCAAGGTCGCGGATGATCGCAAGTCTGTGGTGACTGAGAACGGCGTCCGCCTTCCGCTCGGTTCGGAAACATCCGTGGCTCCGGGCACCGCCGTCAGCTATGGCATCCGCCCCGAGCATCTGACGATCTCGACAGGCGGAGACGGTATTCCCATGACCGTTACCAATATCGAGCCGACCGGCTCGGAAACCTTTGTGCAGGGCACGATCGACGGCCAGAAGGTTTCCGCCCAGCTGCGCGAGCGGCTCCTCATCAGATCCGGCGAAGTGCTTAGTCTGACGCTCCTGCCATCAAACAGCCATATCTTCGACGCCGCCAGCGGCATGCGTCTCTAACAAGGTAACACGATAATGGAACAGACCTGGCGCTGGTTCGGACCGGACGACACGGTAAAGCTTTCGCATGTGAGACAGGCAGGTGCGAACGGCATTGTCAGCGCGCTTCATCACCTCAACGATGGCCGTGCCTGGCCGGACGACGAGATCGCCAAACGCAAGGCGATCATCGAGGAGGCGGGCCTCACATGGTCGGTGGTGGAGAGCATCATCGTCCACGAGGATATCAAGACCCGCACCGGCCGCTATCGCGAGCTGATTGAAAACTACAAAGCGTCTATCCGCGCTGTCGCAAAGGCAGGCATCAAGACGGTCTGCTATAATTTCATGGCGATCACCGATTGGACGCGCACCGATCTCGAATACGAGATGCCGCATGGCGGCACCGCCCTTCGCTTCGATGTCGTCGAATTCTGCGCCTATGATCTCTTCATGCTGAAGCGACCTGGCGCCGATACCGACCACCCGGCTGACCGTATCGCTATGGCAGAAGCCTGGCTGAAGACGGCAAGTGAAGGCGATCTCGCCAGACTGGAGCGCAATCTCATAGAATGGGTCCCGGCTCGCGAATTCGTCTACGACCGGCAGAGCCTCAACCGCATGCTGGATGTCTATAAGGAACTGCAGGAAGGTGGTTTTCGCGAGAATCTCTTCGCGTTCCTAAGGGAAATAATCCCCGTCGCGGAGGAGGCCGGAGTAAGGATGGCGATTCATCCGGACGATCCGCCATTCCCTCTGTTCGGCCTGCCGCGCGTCGTCTGCAAGGCGTCTGATGCGCGGGCGCTGCTGGCAGCGGCAAAGTCGCCCTCGAACGGCATTACGCTGTGTACTGGTTCCTACGGCGCCAATCCGGAAAACGATCTTGTCGCCATGGCGAAGGAATTTGGCCCGGACATTCATTTTGCGCACCTGCGTAACGTTTCAAAGGAAGGGAATGGCTCGTTCCACGAGGCAGAGCATCTGGATGGCGATACCGATATGGTGCGCGTCGTCATGGCGCTGATGGCGGAAGAAAAACGACGAAAGGGGGAAGGCCGGATCGACGATCAGATTCCCATGCGCCCCGATCACGGGCACGCCATCGTCGACGACATCGGCAAGAAGGTAAACCCCGGCTATTCCTGCATCGGCCGCCTAAAAGGTCTGGCAGAACTGCGCGGTATCATGCGAACGCTGAGCGTCTTAAGTATCTGATCGCACACACTTTCGATTATTACGCAATTGCAGCAATGCGGGGCGCAGACATCTCTGCGCATCCGCTTCGGTTCGGTGAAGACCGCCTTCTTTTTATTCGTCTTCCAGATGCGCCGTTTGACGTCGACGGCAAGCTAAAGCTCAGCTGCTGGTCGAAGATCTGCAGCTGAGCTCTGTATCACCCCGCGATATCGAAACTGGCTGCCGCCAGATTAGGGTTCTTGTGTAAGAGCGCGAACTGCACGGCTTAGCCGGATCCATTTCCGTCGGCGTCGTACCAAACTTTTCCGCTCGTTTTATAGTAGATAATGTCTTTGCCTTCCTTGTCGATCAGGATGTCCTGTTCGCCAGTGCCGGTGATCGTTTCGCCCTTTGTCGTTCCGTTTTTCGTGATGCCCAGGACGGACGAGCTTGAGCGAACGGGCCAAATCAGGGGCACACGTTCGCGCGGTTCCTGCGGCGCGTATCTGAAGACGGTACCTTACTCGAAAACAGGCAGGCCGGGCTACTTCCCTGTCGTCCAAATTGCCCCTAGCGTCGGGTATCTTACGCCATCCTTGGTCATCTAGCTTGATAAGCGCGATCCGCCGCCAGCAGTTCTTTCGAGGCTTCTGTTATCGCGGCCAGCACTTTGACATCGGTGATATTTGCGAGGAACGGCAGCATCGGGCCGCAATTGGCGATGCCGGCGAGTGCTACCGCCTCATGCAGGACGCGGAGCGGCGAGACGCCATCGCGCAGATCCTCCAATCCCATAAAGAAAGCCCTGAGCCGCTCGGCTTCTGCGACATTTCCGGCTTTCAAGGCCTTCAGGATGCCGGTGGACATGGCGGGCGCGACGCAGACCGAGCCGGAAGTGAAGCCTTGCAGGCCGAAATCCATCAGGTGGTTGATCGCCGGCCGTTCGCCGATGCCGGAAATAATCATCTTGCGGCCGACTTTCTGTATCAGTTCGGAGAGGTAGCTATCCTCCTTCGGGTTCTGCCGCACGACGGCATATTTGATGGCGCTGATCGCGCCATCGGCGACGACGGCCGCAAGATCGGCGGCGGAGATGTAATCCAGCGATTTCACGTAAGCGATGATCGGCCGGCCATAGGCATCGGCGATGCGGCGCAGGCCGGTGGCGACGCCTGCGGACGTCACCGGGAAATTCAGCGGCAGGACCATCGCCGTCGGCATGTCGTCATGCTCCTTCAGGATGGCAATCTGGTCCAGCGATTTGCCATAATCCGGACCGACCGAGGGAATGAGCCAGGTCCCGGCGGGAGCGACTTCCTTCAGCATCTCGACCATCTCGGCGAATTCCTTGACCGAGATATTGTAGAGATTAGCATTGCCGCCATAGAGCGCTGTCGTCACGCCACCTTGAGCCAGATGCGCGAGGATCTTGCGGTTGCCTTCGCGATCGAGTGAATAATCCGTCTTGCGTGCCAAAGGCGGGACGGAGAGGACGGATTTGGCGAGCATTTCGGGGGTCACGGAAAAATTGGGCATGGCTTCAGGCTCCCGGTTCAGGGGTGAACAAAAGGATGTTTCGGAACGGCTGTGCCCGCTGCCTCGGCGTCGGGCGTGTCGTTGGGATCAGGCCGAGCTCATGATCTCGGCTGGGCGCATTTCCTGCTTGCCGTAGGCGCGGCTGGCGGAGAGAAGTCGTTGGGAATAGGGGTGTTGGACATGGCCGGAACGGATTTGGTCAATGCCGGTTTCTTCGACGATCTCGCCACCGTTCATGATTGCGACGCGGCTGCACAGATGGGCGATGACCGCCATGTCGTGGCTGACGAGCAGATAGGTCAAGCCGCGTTCCTTCTGCAGGTCGGCCAGCAAGTTGAGAATTTCCGCCTGGACTGAGACGTCGAGTGCCGAAGTTGGTTCGTCGAGCAGCAAGACCGGCGGATCGAGGATCAGCGCGCGGGCGATCGCCACACGCTGCCGCTGGCCGCCGGAAAGCTGGTGCGGAAACCGGTAGCCGAGGCTCGGATCGAGACCGACTGCCTTCAACACGTCCGCGACTGCGTTTTCCTTGATCGGCAGGTTCTGGTTGCGCAGCGGTTCGATCAGCTGGGAGCGAACCGTCTTGCGGGGATGCAGTGATCCGTAGGGGTCCTGGAAGACCATCTGAACATCGCGGAAAAAGGCTTTGCTGCGTTCCGGCTCCAGCGGTTTGCCGTCCAGCGAAATCCGGCCGCCATAGTTGCGGTTGAGGCCGGAAATGGCGCGCAACACGGTGGATTTGCCGCAGCCGGATTCGCCCACAAGGCCGAAGGATTTTCCGCGTTCGACGCTGAAGCTGACGCCCTTGACCACGAGCGGAGAGCGCGGGCCGAAGCGGATGGTGAGGTTTTCGACGTCGATCATGATCATGCTCCGATCGTCGGTTGCGTGAGCCAGGACGGATCGCGCGTCAGCACCGGCAGGCGCGCCGGCGGGTTTTCGATGGATGGCAGCGAGGCGAGCAGGCCCTGCGTGTAGGGGTGTTGGGCATTGTCGAGTTCGGACGCTTTCAGCACCTCGACGACACGCCCGGCATACATGATCAGCACCCGGTCGCAGAATTTGCGGATCAGGTTCAGGTCGTGGCTGATGAAAATCAGGCCGAGATTGCGGCGGGACACGAGTTCATCGAGCAGCGCCAGCACGTCGAGCCGCACCGTCACGTCGAGCGCTGACGTGGGTTCGTCGGCGATCAGCACTTCCGGCTCGGCGATCAGCATCATGGCGATCATGATGCGCTGACCCATGCCGCCGGAAACCTCGTGCGGATAAAGGCGGAAGACGCGTTGCGGATCGCGGATTTTTACCGCTTCCAGCATTTCCAGCACCTTCGTCTCCGCTGCCTTCCTGCCCACCTTCGGATAATGCAGGCGATAGGTCTCGGCGATCTGTTCGCCAACTCGCATGACCGGGTTCAGCGAATATTTCGGGTCCTGAAGGATGAGGCCGATCTGCTTGCCGCGGATTTCCATCATCCGCTTCTCGCTGGCGGCAAGGAGGTCGGTGTCGTGGAAGGTCATCCGGTCGGCGGTCACCTTTGCGGTCGGCGGCAGGAGCCGCATGATCGCCCGGCCGACGGTGGATTTGCCCGAGCCGGATTCGCCGACGATGCCAAGCTTTTCCCTGCCGAGCTGGAAACTTACGCCGCGCACAGCTTTCACGAAGCCGTGGGCGAAGGAGATTTCCATATTTCGGACGTCGATCAACGGTTCGGTCATTCGCCACCTCTGGGGTCGAGCACGTCGCGCAGGGCATCGCCGACGAGGTTGAAGGCAAGACTGACAGCAGCGATCGCAAGACCGGGTGCGGCAATCACCCAAGGGCTGTCGAGCATGAATTCGCGGCCGGTGGCGGCCATCGCGCCCCATTCCGGCCATGGTGGCTGGGCGCCAAGACCGAGGAAGCCGAGGCCGGCGGCGGTCAGGATGATGCCGGCCATATTGAGCGTGACGCGAACGATGACGGAGGGAATGCACATCGGCAGGATATGCCGCAGGATGATGGCGCCCGAGGACGCGCCTTGCAGGCGCACGGCGGCGATATAATCCATCTGCCGCAGGCTCAGCGTTTCGGCGCGGGCAAGGCGAGCGATCGGCGGCCAGGCGGTCAGAGAAATAGCGATGATCGCATTGGTGATGCCGGGGCCAAGCGCTGCTGCGAAACCGAGCGCCAGGACAAGCCCCGGGAAGGACAGGAAGATGTCCGTGATGCGCATCAGCACTTCATCGACGATACCGCCGAAATAGCCGGAGCAGGTGCCGATCAGAAGACCGATCGGCGCGACGATGATCGTCACGAGGATGATGATGTCGAGCGTCGTCCGCGCCCCGTAGATGATGCGGGAGAAGACGTCGCGGCCGAAATTATCGGTGCCTAAAAGGTGTTCCCAGGAAGGCGGCGCCAGCCGGATCGCCATGTTCTGGGCGACCGGATCGTATTGGGTGAGCAGGGGCGCCGCGGCGGCCGTGACGATGAGGATCAGGATGACCACCAGGCCGACGACGCCGAGCGGGTGTTCGCGGAACTTCAGCCAGCCTTGGTAGAATTGCTGCAAGAGCGCATGCAACGTGCCTTTCGGCTCCGGTGCCAGAAGCCAGCCGCGCAGGCCCGGTGGCGTGGGGCGGGGGTGTGAGATTGGCATCGTCATTTCGTCACCGTGTTCTCGGGTCGAGGATGCGGTAGAGGACATCCGACGTGATGTTGATGATCAGGAAGACGATCCCGATGGTGAGCACCGCGCCCATCACGACGTTCATGTCGTTCATCTGCAGGCCGCGTGTGAGATATTGGCCGAGACCCGGCCAGGCGAAGACGGTTTCAATCAGCACCGCGCCTTCAAGCAGGCCGCCGAAGGTCAGCGCCATGATCGTCAGCAGCTGTACGCGGATGTTGCGGAAGGCGTGGCGCCAGATCACCTGGCGGGAGGCAAGCCCCTTGGCGCGCGCCGTGATGATATATTCCTGGCTGAGCTGTTCCAGCATGAAGCTGCGCGACATGCGGCTGATATAGGCCACCGAATAATAGCCAAGGATCGCGCCGGGCAGGATGATATGGCCAAGCGCATTCTGGAAAACGTCCCAATTGCCTTCCATGGCGGAATCGAGCAGCAGGAAGCCGGTGACCGGGGTAACGATGCCTTCGTAATAGACATCGATGCGGCCGGATGCGCCGACCCATTGCAGCTTCGCATAAAAGATGAACAGCGCCATAAGGCCCATCCAGAAGGTCGGGATGGAATGGCCGGCAAGGCCGATGATGCGGGCGGCATGGTCGATTGGCTTGCCACGATTTACCGCGGCGGTAATGCCGAGCGGCACGCCGACGATGGTGCCGACCAGCATCGCCACGATCGTCAGCTCGATCGTTGCCGGAAAGACCGACATCAGGTCCGTGACGATCGGCTGACCGGTGATCGCAGACACGCCGAGATCGCCGGTCAGCACTCTTTTCACATAACTGACGAACTGGATGTAGACGGGCTGGTCGAGGCCAAGCTGCTTGAAGACCCGGTCATAGACTTCCTTGCTAACCTCCGGCCCGGTGATTGCCAGAACAGGATCGGCCGGCAGCAGGCGCCCCATCGAGAAGGTCAAGAAAAGCAGTCCGAGCAGCGTCGTCACCACGGCGACGACGCGGCCGATGAAACGGCGGATGGCGAGCTTGATGCCATCATCCGGCATGTCATCGACCGGGCCATTGGTGGCTGGCCCGGGCATGGTCGGCCCATTCGGGGTCGGCCCAGTCGTGGAAGACATAGGCGAGTTGTCTCGTGTCGTCATATCCACGCTGGCCACGTCGATCCTACTCCTTGGTTTTGGTTACGTCGTGCCAACGGGTCGACCAGGTCGTATGGCCCTGATAACCCTTGACGCTGGCGCGGGTGACATAAGGGTCGGTGCGCTGGAAGAAGACGATCAGCGGCGGGTTCATGCCCTTGTAGATTTCGTCGATCTTCTTGAACATGTCCGTGCGCTTGGCCGTGTCACGCTCCTTCATCGACTGGTCGACGAGCGTGTTCAGCTCCGGAACCTGCATGGCGGTGCGCCACAGATAATAGCTGCCGAGGCGGGCTTCGTCGCGATTGTCCGGGTTGTAGGCATATTGGGTCGCGACGGCGAACGGATCGGGCAGGCGGGCACCGGAATTGCCGAGCAGGATTTCATATTTGCGCTCGCGGAAGGCGGGCGTGTATTCGCCAGGCACCAGGTTCAGGTCGAAGCCTGCCGCCTTGGCGCTGGCCTGCAGCGCTTCGGTGAAGGGCAGCGTGGCAGCGCCGGAAGGGTTCAGCACCTTTTTGAGGCCGTTCGGATAACCGGCCTGCGCCAGCAGCGCCTTGGCCTTGGCGGGATCGTAGTCGTAACGCGATGTGCTGTCGCTCGGAGCGCCGATCATGCCCTTCGGCACGACAGACTGCCAAGGAAAGCCGGTATAGCGCATGATATTGCCGGAAATCGCCTTCCAGTCGAAGGCATGCTGGAAGGCTTCGCGAACCAGCGGCTTCTGCAAGTCCGGGTCCTTCTGGTTGAGCGCGATGTAATAGAAGCCGAGGCCCGGAACGTTGTCGATCACCATCTTCTTGTCGTTCGCCAGCGCGTCGAGGTCGCCGCTTGCGAGATACTGGCCGACATCCACGTCGCCGGCCTGCAGCTGAAGACGCAGGTTGCCGGATTCCGGGATGTGGCGGGCAATGACGCGGATCATTGCCGGTGCGCCGCCCCAGTATTTCTTGTTGGCCTCAAAGACGGCAATGTCGTTCGGCCGCCACTGCGACAGCGAATAGGGACCGCTGCCGGCGGAGTTGGCTGCCAGCCATCCGGCGCCGAAATCGCCGTTCGCCTCATGCGACATGGCGGTCTTTTTGTCGATGATGCCGAGCGAGGAGCTTGCCAGCGAATAGAGCACAAGATCGGTGCTGACCTGGATCGGCAGCTCGATTTCGAGCGTCTGGGCGTCTTTGGCGCGCACCAGCTTTTCGACATTGTCCGGCGTAAAGCCCCAGAGCGCGATATCGGTGGAGCCGACCTGGCCGCGCTTGATGACGCGCTGGATTGACCAGGCCGCATCTTCGGCGGTGACCGGATTGCCGCTCTGGAACGTGGCATCGCTGCGCAGCGTGATAGTGATCAGCTTGCCGTCGGCCGAGGCGCTCCACTTGGTCGCCAGCATCGGCTTCATCTTCTGAAGGTCGTTCTGAGGCAGTTCGATGAGGTTGTCATAGAGATTGGAAATCAGCTCGGAGACCGTGCGGGCGTTATTGTCCGCCGGATCGAGCGTGCGGATGCCGGTCAGGTTCGTGCCGATTACCAGCATGTTCGGCGGCGAGGCGGCAAGCGCCTGCCCCTGCGGGACCGTCAGCGCCGCGGCGACCAGAAATGTCGCCGCCATCAGATGCTTCATCATGTTCAACCTCCCAATTGAAATCTTTGATCTCTTCAGTTCGTCTATTCGTCTCACGGATAACCGTAGGAACCGTCCGGCTTGACCGGCATCTTGCGTTCCCAGTGAATGTAGGTGTCCTTTTGCAGCTCCCGCTCGTCGATCTCGACGCCCCAGCCGGGACGTTCGGGTCTGAGCTGCAGGTATCCGCCTTCGGGCAGGTAGGGGTCCTTGACGTAAGGCGCGTCAAGCGGCAGGCGGTATTCGAGGATCTTGAAGTTAGGCGTCGCGGCCGAGAAATGCACATTGACGGCGGTGGCGAGCGGTCCCATCGGATTATGTGGCGCGATCGGGATGTAATGCGCTTCGGCGATCACGGCGATCTTGCGCATTTCGAGCAGGCCGCCAACGACGCAGATATCCGGCTGGGCGATGTCGCAGCCGCGGGCCGAAAGCAGGTTGAGGAATTCGTAGCGGCTGTAGAGGCTTTCGCCGGTCGCCAGCGGGCAGTTCATCTTCGCCTTCATCTCGGCCCAGGCGGGGATGTGTTCCGGGCGGATCGGCTCCTCGAAGAACAGCGGATCATAAGGGGCGAGCGCATTGCCGAGCTGGACAGCCTGCCAGGGCTCGAAAATCTTGGCATGGGCGTCGAAAGCGTATTCGAAATTTTTCGGCGAAATCTCGCGCAGCCGGCGGAAATAGTCGGCGCTGGTGGCAACCACTTCGCCCCAGCGTTCCGCGTGGAAATCGACACGGAAGGGGCTGAGCTTGAAGGCGGTAAAGCCGTATTTCTCGTGGTGGCCCTGAACCGTATCGAGCGCCACTTGCGGATCGGGCGCAGTATAGACGCCGAGATAGACGCGCACCTTGTCGCGCACCTCGCCACCGAGCAGCTTGTAGACCGGCAGGTTGAGAGCCTTGGCCGAGATGTCCCAGAGGCAGTGGTCGATCGCCGAGAATGTGGCGAGATGCATGGCGCCGCCCGGGAAACGCGCTTGCTGCTGCAGTTTAAGCATCAGGAACTCGATCCGGCGCGGATCCTCGCCTTTGATCTGTTCGTAGAAATAGTCCAGCATAGCCGGCAATGCACGGTCAGGCCCGTGGTTGTAACATTCGCCCCAGCCGGTAATGCCTTCGTCCGTGTCGATCGCCACGATTACCCGCGGACGCTTCTCGTCATGGCTCATATAGCTTCGAAGGCCGGTAATACGCATGGTCGCAAACTTTCTCTTACGGAAACAGGCATGAGCGAGCTATCCGGCGCGATTGCGCGCCGGGCTTTTGCAAATGGCCTGTCGATCAGGAACCAGAAGGCAAGGCTTATCCGCTTGCGAAACCTTGCGGGCTTGCGGTTCAACGTTCGACAGAGGTGATGCGGAAACTGGCTCTTCGATCCTAGCGGCGTTTTTCCCGCCATCGATGAGGATCGAATTGCGCCGTATATTGCATTTGAATATCTCCTCCCTGAGATGGCCGAATGCACGTCGACAATTTCGATTACGCTAACACGGCAACTGAAGTTGTCAACTCGCATTTCAAATTATGGAAAAAACATTGCCGAAGAAGTAATTTTTGATGACATCTTTGAAATTGTGCCTATCGATAGATATGCAGGAGGGCGAGCCTTGGCGCGTCTTCCTCCGCGTGCGGGGGAGGGCCGCGGGATTGGGAAGCTTGGGAGATAAGCGGAGGTGTTGAATGGCTGAGCTGCAATTGACGCCGCCGCGCAAGGAAAGGCTGGCGGACAAGTTATATGGCCAGATTCTCGAGCAGATTCTCAACGGTGCCTTCAAGGAGGGCGACCGGCTGCCGCCCGAAAACGATATCTGTTCTGCCTTTTCCGTGTCCCGTCCGGTGGTTCGCCAGGCTCTGATCCGGCTGCAGGCGGACGGCCTCGTTTATTCGCGGCGCGGCTCCGGCACATTCGTGCGCGCCGTGCCGCCATCGGCGATCACCCGTTTCGTACAGCCGTCCAATGTCGCCGGTTACCTCAAGTCGTTCGAGGTCAGGTTTGCGTTGGAAGCCGCTGCCGCCTCGCTTGCGGCCGAGCGCCGCTCCAGCCAGAACCTTCACAATCTCGACGAGGCCAATGCGCTTCTGCGCGAAAAGATCATGAATGGTGAGTCACCCAGCGAGGCGGATTTCGACTTTCACCGGGAGGTCGCGGTCGCGAGCGGCAACGACCTGTTTGTATCGCTCTTCGAACATCTTCGTGGTGAAATCAGCGGCTCCATGGGCGTAGCACTCGGCTTGACCAAACTTGGTTCGGACGAGCGGCGCATTGCGGTACTGCGCGAACACCAACAGATCGTCGATGCAATCCAGGCGAAGAACGGCGAACATGCGGCGCTCTACATGCGCTATCATCTCCTGCGCGCACGTGAGCGCATTACGGATGCGCAGAGGGATCCATGAAGAGCGGTCAGCTCAAATCGTCGATCTTTTCAAACAAGAGAGAAAGCATATAACTGCGAAAAGTGGAGAGCAGATCGGTCCTTCGCAATCGTGCGCTTTTTCGGCAGAGCTCGTTTCAGATTGAGAATCAGACCGTCCATGCGCCCGGCTCGCCGATTTGGAGTGCCGACAGCAGCCGACCCGATTAATCAATGGTTTGGCCATCTCTGGCTCGCTGGTGTCCCCAGGTGGCGGCTACGAGATCCGAGGTATCTTTACCTCCGATATTGACCGTGGCCGAGCCGGTGAGCCGCGAGAACTTGGTGCGCGTCGTTGGAAAGAACTGCAGCATCGATCTGCTCATCGATGACCTGAAAGAGGAACTGCGCGAACGGCCCTACGAACTGGTTTCCGTTGCCGGCGGCTGGCAGCATCGAACACGTTCTCGCTACGCGGCCGCGATACAAGCCTCAGCTGCTCCAACGCGCGGTGCGGCAGCGCCGCTGTCGGAGTTCGAGGCGATGGTGCTGATGGCGGTGGGATATTTCCAGCCGGTGACGCGCGAAGAGCTGTCAAAAGTTTTTGGCAGGGAAGTCAGCCGTGACCTCGTCGGCAATCTGCGCGGCGCTGGATTCATCGAGTCCGGGCCGCCAGCCCGACGCCGGGTGCGCCCTATACCTATGTGACTACACCGCATTTTCTGTCGGCTTTCGGCATGGAGACGCTTCGCGACCTGCCGAACATCGAGGCGCTCGAGGAAGCCGGGCTGCTCAGCCGACATGCAGTGCAAAACGAAATCGCCGCCCCGGAAGGCGGCGACAACGGGACTGACGAAGATCCGTCCTTTATCGAGTGATGCCGGTCGTTACCAGCCGCCTGACTTTGAGCACTGGATTGAAAAGCATCGCTATCGAGGCCATGCGCCAGCGACAGGCCGAGCTTTATTAGGAAAAGCAGCGACTGTTCGAACAACGCGCGGTCGAAGTAGGCAGCCGAAGCGCTGGCTTGCGGACCATTAGACTTGTCGCCATTGCCAGCCTCGAACTTTGTTCAGACCACTAACATCCGTTATAGGCAGACGAGGCTTCCTTTGGTATGCGCCGTTACCCGCGATCACATCGGGCGGGTTGGAGGCGCGACTTCGGAAAGGCCGAAGTCACTGGTGCCCGCCGCGCCGGTTCGGGGGTTGGCAGCTCGTGACCAACTCCCCGCCGTCCTCCGATAAGTTCCAGGGACGTTGTTCTCATGGTTGAACAGCCCGAGATCATGTGAATGACGTGCCGAGATCCGGCATGCCCGAGGACGAAGGCTTGATTATGGACCTCGTCCTGGGCCATTTCGAGGTTGATTATCGAGAGCGCCGCGCGTGATTGTCGCCTCCGTGCGAGCCTTCAAGCACCTTCACGAAATATCTGACCGGGGGACATTCGTGGAACATTCGACATCAAAGCGCACTAGCGCGCAGTCGTGTTGGAGAAGCTACGTGAATGCTGATCGCAAGTATTCAGTCGAAGATCCTCGAAGGTTTAGCGAGATGCCTGTCCATGATCGCCGGATTCTTTCAATTGTGGGGACACTGAAGGTTGACTCGGACGCCTTCATGACGGTCTATCGGATCTCCGGCGCCCCTGGAACGCCGGTTGCCGACACGACACTTCCAAATTGAAGGTAGGGAACTCTGTGGTCCAGAAACTGACGCTCTATGTGAACGGCGCCTCTCTCCGCGCCGAGATTGCTGCGAAAAACGTCCAGCGGGCCTCTAGCGAGTACGCTCCCGGCGAATTCGAGATAGAGGTGATTGACGTCAGAGCCCAGCCGCAGGCCGTTAGGGATCACAACCTGGTTGCGCTCCCTGCTCTGCTTGGCAACTTCCCACCGCCGGTACGAAAGATCGTCGGTTTTCTTAGACCTCGATCAAATTAAGGCCTACCTGCGCAGCGTGCCCGGAAGCTGACGGCTCGCTCTGGATGGTGAGGTACCGCTCGGACCCGTAGGGTTATCTGCCTGACAGGATTGCCGGAGCGCCCTCCAGAAAGAGCCGAAGCTCCAAGTCCACGATGGAACCGATGTTTTCGACAGGCATGCTGTAGATGAACTTGCGCACACCGAGATAGAAGATCGCGGCGTGCAGTCCCCACACGGCCTCAATCTCCATCGCTGTGATCGGCGACACATCCGCGGGCTTCAGAGAATGCTCGACCCTGAGTTCGCTGATGATCAGACCGAAAACCCGGTGCCGCAGAAGGTCGAGGTAGCGCGTGTTGAAATCGAGCCCCTTGAGGCCGGAGAACATGAACAGCCGCACCCATTCGTAAGTCAGAATCGCCTTCGAATAGTCCTGATAGAAGTCGGATAGGCGATCGCGCAGCGGCTTTTTCCTGTCGACCAACAGTTCCTCCCAGAAGGGATTCCAGCGGCGCAGGAAGACCTCCTGGTAGACCCGCTCGACAAGAGCATCCTTCGTCGGGAAGTAGCGGTAGAGCAGAGGCTGAGTGATCCCCAGACGCTTCGCCAGCTCTCTCGTCTGACCCTCGAAGCCGAATTCCGCGAAGAATTTCACTGCCTCACGGACTATCTCCTGCTCCCGATCATCGGGCGACATCCGTTTCCTTGTCTCTGCCGTTTTCATGCGGTCCCCCTGCGCCAATTGCCGTTAATTTATCAACATGTTGGTCGCGTGGCAAACTCAACCTGTTGCATTGTCGGGAAAAAAATTGAGAAACCGGGCTTGACCTCGTCAACAAACTTACGCAGTTTATCAATCGATAAATAGCACGTCTGGGAGGAACACATGCTTAATCGACGTCAGGTCTTGGCAGGCGCGGCAGCTCTGGCCGGAACTCAGTTCGCAATGCCAGCATTTGCTCAAAATGCACCCATCCGCATCGGGATGCTCAGCGTCAAGTCCGGCGCACTTGCAACCGGTGGACGGCAGATGGAGGATGGCTTCCAACTCTTTCTGAAGGAACGCGGAAATACCATCGCGGGGAGACCCGTCGAATTCATTGTCGCTGACACTGGCGGACAGCCCGCTCTTGCAAAGACCCGGGCGCAGGAACTCGTGCAGCGCTCGAACGTGCACATGATCGTCGGCCCGGTCGCGGCCTTCGAGGCTCTTGCAATCAACGACTACCTCGCGGAGGCGCAGGTTCCGTTCATCTGCTCGTCGGCCGCCGCGGAAGACCTCACCCAACGCAAGCTCAATCCGTGGTTCGTCCGGACATCATCGACGTCCGCGCAGCCCTGCCATCCGCTCGGCGAATATGCGGCAAAGGAGCTCGGCTACAAGAAGGTTATTACGATCGCCGATGATTTCGCCTTTGGCCAGGAGCAGACCGCCGGGTTCCAGCGTGTGTTTGAGGCGAACGGGGGCTCGATCGCCAACAAGCTCTGGGCGCCTCTCAACGCTGCGGACTATGGATCATACATCTCGCAGATCTCGGGGGTCGATGCGGTGTTTGCGGCCTTCTCGGGTGCCAACGGTCTCCGCTTCCTCCGCCAGTACAACGAGTATGGGCTGAAGGGCCAGATCCCGGTAATCTCAGCCATGACCACGGTCGACGAGGGCGTTCTTCACACGATGGGAGACGAGGCACTGGGCATCATCTCCGCGGGCTGGTATTCGGCGGGCCTGGATACGCCACACAACAACAGCTTCGTCGAGCAGCTCAGGAAGGTGACAGGCGTCGACCCCGGCTTCTATTCCGTCGGCGCCTATTCGGCTGGTCTCGCCCTGGAGGCGGCGCT
Organism: Neorhizobium populisoli; assembly: GCF_019430945.1. Classification (GTDB taxonomy): domain Bacteria; phylum Pseudomonadota; class Alphaproteobacteria; order Rhizobiales; family Rhizobiaceae; genus Neorhizobium; species Neorhizobium populisoli. Next base: position 136,833 of record NZ_JAHYCB010000008.1, read on the forward strand.
CAAAACGGTCGGCGGTAAGGCAGAAGACAAGCAGGGGCTCATCACTGCGCTGAAGAAGGCCGAGGTCGTGAACGATCCCCGTGGTCCGTGGAAGTTCGACCGGTACGGCAACCCGGTCGAGAATATCTACATCCGGAAGGTCGAGCGCAAGGGCGACCGTCTCGTCAACACCGTCATCAAGACCTATGACCAGGTCTCCCAGTTCTGGACATATCCGCCTGAACGTTTTCTCGCGGAACCGGTCTACTCGCGAAGCAATCCCACCAAGATCTGACCTCCGGCCACATCATCGAGAAGGAAGAACGTCGCATGATAGTCGACGCGCACAATCACATCATTCCGCAAGGCATCGTGTCCCTGTTCGAGTTAGATCCCGAGGCATTCGGAGTCCGCGTGGAGAAAGCCGAGGGCGTCACGCGTCTCGTCCACCGCGAAGGATTCGCTTATCCGCTGTTTCCGGAATTCGCTGATCCTCAGGTCAAGATCGGCAAGCTGGATGAAAAAGGATTCGATGCAGCGATCATTTCGCCGTCGCCGACTCTTTTCTTCTACCGCGAGCCGGGGGAGAAGAACGCTGAGTTCGTCCGAAACCTCAACAAGGAAGTGGCGGCGTTCGTCGCCTCATCCCCACGTCGTCTCATTGGCATGGGCACGCTGCCGATGCAGTCGCCCGATGCATCTCTTGCCGAGCTGGACTACCTCGTGAACACGCTTGGGATCCGGGCGGTGATGATTGGGACGCATATCGACGGCGTTCAGCTTGCCGCTCCAGAGTTTCGTCCGGTGCTGCGGAAGGCCGCCGATCTTGGCGTGTTCATCCTGACGCATCCCTATTACTTCGGTGCCAAACCGGGACTCGAACCCTACTACCTCACGAACCTGATCGGCAATCCGCTCGATACGACCGTAATGGCGGCGCATCTCATCTTCGGGGGCGTGATGGAGGAAATCCCACATCTCAAGATCTGCCTTTCCCACGGCGGCGGGTTCGCTCCCTACCAGATCGGTCGACTGGTCCACGGCCAGAATGTCCGCAAGGAAGCGCAGACGACAAAGATCTCGCCGAAGGACCTCCTCAAGCGCTTCTACTTCGACACCATCACCCACGACCCTGAAGCCCTCCGCTTCCTCGTTTCACTTGTCGGTGCCGATCACGTGCTTCTCGGCACTGACATTCCGTTCGACATGGCGGACTTGGCTCCGCTCGAGACACTTCGGGCCGCTGGGATCGGGGATGCCGAGCTCGAACTCATATCCGGAAAAAACGCAATCGACCTGGTAGGCGCGCCCGCCGTAAAAGGACTTCTCAATGTCTGACGCTACCCTTCGCAATTCAGTCGGCCATGGCGTCTCCGCCACGCCCCGCGGGCTGTTCATCGACGGCAGGATCGTTGCCGCAGGTCCACGTGATCTGATGGAAATCCGCTCTCCGGGCACAGGCGAGGTCATCGAGTCCGTGCTGCTCTGCTCGGCGGAGGACGTCGACGCTGCCGTGCAGAGTGCGGCGCGGGCTTTCCGCTCCCCCGACTGGGCGGGTCTCTCAGCGCGCACCCGCGCCCGGCTCGTGAACAAGCTGGCTGATGTCATGGAGGCACATCTCGAGGAACTTTACGAACTCGAGACGTTGAACAACGGCCGACCTATCCGCGAAACCCGTGCCCAGCTTGCCCGCGTGCCCGATCTGTTTCGATACAATGCAGGCCTCGCGCTCGCCAAGCGTGACGATGTCATCCCGGTCGAGGGGGACTATCTCACCTACACGAAGCGGCTGCCCGTCGGTGTCGTCGCCAACGTCACGCCTTTCAATCATCCGCTTCTCATCGCCTGCCGCAATCTCGCGCCGACCTTTGCGTCCGGATGCACGACCGTGGTCAAGCCGTCGGAATACACGCCGTTGACGACATTACGCTTGGCGGAGCTGTTCTCCGAGGCTGGCCTGCCACCGGGTGTCTTCAACGTGGTGACCGGAAACGGCGCCGTGACTGGCAAGGCGCTTTCGAGCCACCCGGGCATCCGGAAGCTGGTTCTGACTGGCGGCACGGAGGCCGGACGACTGGCTGGAGCGGCAGCAGCATCCAACTTCGCTCGCCAGACACTCGAACTCGGTGGCAAGACCCCCGTCGTCGTCTTCGAGGACTTTAACGTCGATCAGGCCGTGAACTACGCCGCGTTCGGAGCCTTCGTCGGCGCCGGCCAGACCTGCGTCTGCGCGGCCCGTCACATCGTCCAGCGTCCTGTCTACGACGAATTCGTGGAGAAGCTGGCGAGGAAGGCGGCCGCCATCCGGATCGGCGACCCATTCGACGGGGAGACACAGATGGGGCCTGTCATATCCGAACGCCAGCGCCAGCGCGTGCTGGACTACGTTGAGATCGGCAAGAGCGAGGGCGCGCGCCTGGTCGCGGGAGGAGGCATTCCCGAGAAGCTCTCGAACGGCGGATACTTCGTCGAGCCGACCGTCTTCGCGGACGTCGACGCGGGCATGCGCATCGCCCAGGAGGAGGTCTTCGGTCCCTTCACGGTCGTCATTCCTTTCGACACCGAAGAGGACGCGGTCCGGATCGCAAACGACAGCCCCTACGGCCTGGCTGCGGCCGTGCGCACCCGTGACGTCGCCCGTGCTCATCGTGTCGCCGGCAGCATCGAGGCGGGGATCGTCTGGATCAACGATCATCACCGTGTCGACGCCGCGTCTCCGTGGGGTGGGTTCAAGCTCTCTGGCATCGGACGGGAGTTCGGCAAGGAGGCCTTCGGAGCATATTTCGATGTGAAGGCGGTCATGCTCAACGTCGGCGACCGTCCCTTCGACTGGTACGACATGGGTGCCGCAGACGTCCGGCTCAACTGAGCCGGGCGATCCCGACCAACTCATTCGAAATGGAGGAGGCATTTCAATGTTCTGGATCACCGGGCTTTTCAACAGCCTTGCATTCGCGGCGGTACTTTTCTTGCTTGCGGCAGGTTTTTCGCTGATCTTCGGCCTGATGAGGGTTGCCAACCTGACGCATGGCGCTTTCTTCATGCTTGGTGGCTATCTCGCCACCTCCGCCATCGGCGCTGGCTTCTGGGTTGCCGTCCTGGCCGCGGGAGTTGGATGCGCGCTGCTAGGTGGGCTCGTCCAGCACCTTCTGGTGCAGCGGCTCGCTGGCCGCGAACTGGCCCAGGTTCTAGGAACCCTGGGCCTCTCGTTCATCGTCGCCGATCAATGCCTTCTGATCTGGTCCGGGGATCCAATCCCGCTGGCGGCCCCAGGTTTTCTGCAGGGAGCAGCAAGGTTGGGCGTGTTCGCATTTCCCCTCTACCGCCTGTTTCTGATCGTGGTCGCGGCCCTCATCGCAATCTCGCTATGGCTCGTCGTCGAGCGCACGACGCTCGGGGCGAAGATCCGTGCGGCGGTCGATGACCGGGAGATGGCCCGGGCGACGGGCATCCCGGTGTCGCGGCTTTTCACCGTGGTGTTCTGCCTCGGTTCGGCTCTTGCAGGGATCGGTGGAGCGCTCGCGGCTCCGATCCTGTCGGTATACCCTGGTCTGGACACCGAAATGCTGCCGCTTGCGCTTCTCGTCGTCATCCTTGGAGGTATTGGCAGCCTTGCTGGTGCACTCATCGGGAGCGTCCTGATCGGCATCATTTACATTTTCGGACAGATCCTCCTGCCGGATCTTTCCTACGTGATCCTATTCCTTCCGATGGTCGTCGTGCTTGCGGTCCGTCCCGAAGGCCTGCTCGGGAGGCAAGCAGCATGAAGTCCGCCGTATTATTCTTTCTCACGGCAATTGCCTGCATTCTGCCGTTCCTTCTGCCAGGGAATTTCTATCTCGGGATTGCGACCCAGATCCTGGTCTACGGGCTGTTCGCCGTCAGCGTGAACATCCTTGCCGGCTACGGTGGCATGGTGTCTCTTGGCCATGCCGGGTTTCTCGGCGTTGCCGCCTATACCTACGCAGTGACATCCGGCACCTACGGGTTTTCCCCATGGACCGCGGTCGGCGCGGCACTTGTGATCGGGACGGCTACGGCCGCTGTGTTTGGTCTGATCGCGCTCAGGACGAGTGGGCTCAGTTTCCTGATGATCACCCTCGCGCTTGGGCAGATCGTGTGGGGTGTGGCATTCCGTTACACCGACCTAACCAACGGCGACAACGGGATCAGCCTCGGACGCGGCACCGTGATCTCGTCCGACCCTCTTACGCTCTACTACGTCTGCCTGGCGGTGCTCGCCTGCGTGATGATCCTTCTCGCGGCCTTTATCCGCTCGCCGCTCGGCGCGGCCGTCAAGGGAGTGCGGGACCAGCCACGGCGGATGAGCACGCTCGGTTACAACACTTGGACGATCCGTTACATCGCCTACATCGTCTCCGGTTTCGTCGCGACGGTCTCCGGCATCCTCTACGTCCAGATATTCCAGTTCATAAGCCCGCATGCGTTGTCGCTGACCGTATCCTCTGAAGCGGTTCTGATGGTCATCGCCGGAGGCATAGGCACCTTGTTCGGACCTCTGTTCGGGGCGGGCGTCGTCGTTCTTCTAAAAAACGTCGCAAGCGCCTACACCGACCGCTGGCCGACCCTTCTCGGATGCATCTTCCTTTTCATCATCATCGCAATGCCCGAAGGGCTGCTTCCGGGTACGCGACGAATACTGGCAGGTCTTGCGAGCGCACTCCGAAAGGGGGCTCCGCGAACTGCCTCCCTTCAGCAGAATCCGAGGGCACGCTGATGTCGGCACTGGAACTACACAATCTCAGCAAGAGCTTCGGCGGCCTTCATGTCATCAGTGACGTTTCCTTCAAGGTGATGGAGGGCGAACGGCGTCTCATACTCGGACCAAACGGCGCCGGAAAGACTACCCTCTTCAATCTGATCGCCGGAGATTTGGCGCCGAGCCGGGGGACGATCTCGCTGGCGGGGGAGGACGTGTCCGAACTCCCGACTAGCAGGCGCGCGGCGAGGGGGATCGGTAGGACCTTCCAGATCCTGACGCTCTTCGGAGGCGAGACAGTCCTTCGCAACGTGGTACTCGCCAGCCTTGGCCGTACCTCGAAGAGGTGGAGGCCTCTTGGCTCGCTTGATGCGGATCAGGAATTCCGCGCATCGGCGATGGAAATCCTGCGGACGGTAATGCTGGATCATATCGCCGAGAAGTGCGTCAGTGAAACCTCGTACGGTGAGAGACGGCGGCTGGAGATCGCAATGGCGCTCGCCCAGCAGCCGCGGCTGCTCCTGCTCGATGAACCGCTCGCGGGACTGTCGAAAGAGGAGCGGAAGGGAGTCGAAGGATTGCTCAACGGTCTCCCGCGTTCACTGACCATCATCATGATCGAACATGACATGGACGTCGCGCTCGCTTTTGCCGATCGCATCGCCCTTCTCCAGAACGGCAAGCTTCTCGTCGACGGAAGTCGAGACGATGTGATCGCCGACCCGCGCACCAAGGAGGCCTATCTTGCAGAATAGCCACGCGCTGACCCTCAATGCGGTGAATAGCTTCTACGGCGACAGCCACATACTGCGGGACGTCTCCTTCAGTGTCACCGCCGGACGCGTGCTTGCGCTGCTTGGCCGAAATGGCGCAGGCAAGACAACCTGCATGAACACGATCGCCGGACTGATGAAGCCGCGCAGCGGACACGTGTCGGTGTTCGGCCGCAGCATCGAGGGATTTTCCCCGGAAGCCATCTGCCAAGCGGGCGTTGCACTGGTCCCTCAGGGCCGCCGGATCTTCAAGAGCCTCAGCGTCACGGAAAACCTGGTGGTGGCGCGGAGACGTCCGGCACCTACCGGAAGGGTGGTTTGGGACAACGAGGACATCTTCAAGCTCTTCCCGAGGCTGCAGGAACGCCGATCGCATCCTGCAGGCCGACTCTCCGGAGGGGAGCAGCAGATGCTTGCGATCGGGCGGGCGCTGATGACCAATCCGACGGTGCTTCTGATGGACGAGCCGACCGAGGGTCTTGCTCCGCAGATAGTCGCGGAGGTCGGCCGCATCATCGGACAGCTACGGGAGTCAGGCCTGTCGATCGTGCTCGTGGAGCAGCATACCAACTTCGCGCTCCGGATCGCTGATGACGTGGTGATCATCAGCACTGGCGAGATCGTCGCGCATGGCAGCGCGGCCGAAGTCATCCACGACAGTTCGCTCCTGAACAACCATCTCGGCGTTCATTGAATGCCGATCGAGTTCCGCTGCCCGAACACGACGGCGGCGCCCTCATCCTGAATGGAGGATATGAAATGAAAGAGACTGGCCACGCATTAATCATCGGCGGCTCGATGGGCGGGCTCTTCGCCGCCCGTCTGCTGCTCAGCAAAGGATGGACCGTCGATGTCTACGAGCGGATATCCTCGGAACTTGCCGGACGAGGCGCTGGGATCGTCACCCATCCTGAGCTTTTCGACATCCTCGACGCCTGTGGCATCGACAGCGGGAATGCGAAGGTCGGAGTAAGCGTCGAGGGCCGCCGCGTCTTCGACCACAACGGTGAGATCATCGGCGAGAAAGCACACCCACAGATCCTGACATCCTGGGGACGGCTCTATGCCATCCTGAAGGAGGGCCTGCCGGAGGGCTGTTATCACCATGGCTACAACCTTCGGAACGTCGAGGTCGTGGCCGACGGCGTAGTGGCACGCTTCGATGACGGCAGCGAGGCGAGGGGCGACCTTCTGGTTGCCGCGGATGGCATCTTCTCTGCAGTGCGCGCGCAGTACATGCCGGAGGTGATGCCGAACTACGTGGGATATGTCGCCTGGCGGGGGCTGGTCGATGAAGCCGACCTCTCCTCCGATACCCGGAGCGCTCTGTGCGATCATTTCGCATTCTCGCTTCCGAGCGGAGAACAGATGCTTGGATATCCAGTGGCAGGCGCGGATGAATCCATCGAACCCGGCCACCGCCGCTTCAATTTCGTCTGGTATAGGCCTGCGGCTCAGGACGGCGGTTTGAAGGAACTTCTGACTGACGTCGACGGGGTGACGCATGCCCTTTCCATCCCTCCGAACAAGATCCGTCCTGCTGTCATCGATGACATGCGCGACGCCGCAAAGGAGCTGCTCTCGCCGCAGTTCGCGGAGGTCGTCGCGAAGGCCGCCCAGCCGTTCCTCCAGGCTATTCAGGATCTCGAGACACCCCGGATGGCCATCGATGGGCGCATCGCCCTGCTCGGGGACGCCGCGTTTGTCGCCAGACCCCATGTCGGCATGGGAGTCACGAAAGCCGCAGCGGATGCCTTCGCACTTGCTGAGGCTATGGCTGCCGGACCTGATGTAGCCTCCTCACTCGAGGAGTTCGAGCGCCGGCGCCTTTCCTACGGGCATGCGGTCATCAGCAGGGCACGGCACCTGGGAGCCTACATGCAGGCGCAGATCCTGACCGAAGAAGAGCGGGCGATGGCCGAGCGTCACCGGCATCCTGAAGCGATCATGAGTGAAACCGCCGTGTCGACCGGTATCGCGGCCTGAACATCAGAAAGGAACAATCCATGGGAATTCACGTAATCGATAGCTGGCCGGAGCCACCGGAAGGTCTTAGCGCGGAACTGGCGGATGAGTTCAACCGGAACGCCGGAAACGGCAGGGTGGGGAGCGCGCTCGTCTCGGAGACCGACCGGGTGCGTGTCTGGTCGCTCACATTGAAGCCATCCGAGCGCATCGGCTTCCACACCCACGTTCTCGACTACTTCTGGACCGCGGTGACCGGAGGAAGGGCGCGATCGAACTACGGGGACGGTCGCGTCGCGGAGGTGTCCTACAAGCCTGGCGATACGCAACATCACCACTATGCGCCGGGTGAGTTCATGACGCATGATCTGCAGAATATCGGTGACACCGATCTCACGTTCACTACCGTGGAATTCAAGGATAGCGCGAACGCTCCCTTGAACATCTAGGGTTTCCAATAGTCGGAGCGGCTGCCCGGCGCCGTTTCCGGCAACCTGGTCTGGAGGACAGAACACATGGATGCACAAATCAGGGCCGGGGATCTGGAGCAGATCCGCAACCGGCCCCTGTTCCGTCGAATTAGTTTCGAGAGGAACTGCCTCGGAGCAGTGCTGGCGATGGTGATGGCCGCCCTCTACTTCACGTTCATCTGCATCGTCGCCTTTTCTCCGGCGACCCTTGCGTCGCCCGTCGCCGCCGGCTCGTCGATCAGCATCGGCGTGATCGCCGGCGTCTCCCTCATGGTCACGGGGCTGGGGCTGACCGCAGTCTACGCCCTCTATGCAAGCGTGCGCCTCGACAAGCTGGCGTCCGCGCTCCGCAAGGAACTCCCATGAAACTCAAGACAGCATCAGCGGGCGCGCTCGCACTCGTCGTTTCCGGCTCCAGCGCGCGGGCGGACGCGCTGACGGGGGAGGTGGCGCGGCAGGCCCTCAATCCGCTCGCGATAGGCATGTTCCTCATATTCGTGATCGCCAGCCTCGGCGTCACGGTCTGGGCCGCGAGGCGAGGCACGCGGACGGCGAGCGACTACTACGCCGCAGGAGGCGGCCTCTCCGGAGTGCAGAACGGTCTGGCGATCGCCGGCGACTACACCTCGGCCGCGACCTTCCTCGGTGTCACGGCACTGGTATACGGATCCGGATACGACGGGATGATCTACGCGATCGGATTCCTGGTCGGGTTCCCAATGATCCTGTTCCTGATCGCGGAGCCCCTCCGCAATCTAGGCCGTTACACGTTCGCTGACCTCGCCGCATACCGCCTGTCTGAGCGGCCGATCAGGACGGTCGCGGGCGTGAACACGCTGGTCATTGTCCTCTTCTATCTGATCGCCCAGATGGTCGGCGCGGGAAAGCTCATCGAGCTTCTCTTCGGTCTGCCGTACTGGTTGGCTGTCGTCCTCGTCGGCGTCCTGATGATGCTCTATGTGACTTTCGGCGGAATGCTGGCGACGACGTGGGTGCAGATCACGAAGGCGGTCCTGCTGCTTGCGGGGACCGTGCTGATGTCGGTGATGATCCTCGCGCATTTCGGGTTCAGCCTGAACGGCCTCTTCGCGTCCGCCGTTGCCGTCCATCCCAAGGGGATCGCTATCATGGCTCCCGGCGGACTGGTCAAGGATCCGATCTCCGCTCTTTCTCTTGGCGTGGCGCTGATTTTCGGGACAGCCGGGCTCCCACATATCCTGATGCGGTTCTTCACCGTTTCGGACGCGGTCCAGGCTCGCGTCTCGGTTCTCGTCGCCACATGTTTCATAACGGCGTTCTATTCGCTGCTCTTCGTTCTCGGGTTCGGTGCGATCGCACTTGTATCCGGTGACGCCCATTATCTCGATGCGGCAGGCAAGATCATCGGCGGCGCGAACATGGTGGCGATCCACCTCGCGGACAAGTTGGGGGGATCCGTCCTGATGGGGTTTATCTCGGCGGTAGCCTTCGCAACCATTCTTGCTGTCGTATCCGGGCTCACGATGGCGGGAGCTTCCGCTGCAGGACACGACCTGTACGCCCGGGCGATCCGCAAAGGGCGCGCCACCGAGGCCGAGGAGATACGGATGTCGAAGCTGTCTGCCGTGGTGATCAGCGCGCTGGCGATCATCCTCGGGATCCTGTTCGAAAACCAGAACATCGCCTTCATGGTCGGGCTTGTGTTCGCCATTGCGGCGAGCGCGAACTTCCCGGTTATCTTCCTTTCCGTCACGTGGCGAGGTCTCACCACGAGGGGCGCGGTGCTGGGATCCCTCGCGGGCCTTCTGAGCGCGCTCGGCCTGGTCTTGCTCAGTCCCGCCGTATGGTCTGGAACCATGGGATTCGGGGCTGCCATCTTCCCCTACGACAATCCGGCGCTCTTCTCCGTCCCGCTGGCCTTCGCAGTCACCTTCCTCTTCTCCGTCTCCGACCGGAGTAGACGCGGTGCGGTTGCACGCAAAGGATTCGACGCCCAGTACGTTACTGCCCATACCGGGATCAGGTCCTGACCGCAGAGGCCTCGGGCATTTCCGAGGCCTCTAGGGCACGTCAAGCGCCTCCGAAGAGAGCGGGAAATTCGCGCGGCTGGCAGCGGAGGTACTGCGGAGCGGCCTTCACGCTCTCCCCGAAATGCGCAGCGGCATGCCACGGCCACCGGGGATCGTAGAGTACGGCGCGGGCGATCGCGATCATGTCAGCGTCGCCCGCGCGTAGGATCGCTTCCGCCTGATCGAAGTGAGTGATGAGGCCTACCGCGACCACCGGCATGGGTGTCGCCGCTTTCACGGCACGAGCGAACGGCACCTGATAGCTCGGCCCGACCGGGATCTTCTGCTCGGCGGCTAGGCCTCCGGTGGAGACGTGGATGCCGTCACACCCCTTCGTTTCGAGCGCCTGAGCGAATGCAATCGTCTCATCAAGCGACCACCCGCCATCGACCCAGTCCGTTGCCGATACGCGCATGGTCACGGGGCCGTTGGAGAACGTTTCCCGCACGACGTCGAAGATCTCCAACGGAAAACGCATCCTGTTCTCCAGTGACCCGCCGTACTCGTCGTTGCGATGGTTGGAAAGCGGGGACAGGAATTGATGCAGCAGGTATCCGTGCGCGCCGTGGATCTGCACTGCAGCCAGTCCGAGCCGGGCAGCCCGTCGGGCGGCGTCGCCGAACGCCTCACGCAACCGTTTCAGGTCGTCCTTGTCGATGGCGCGTGGAGGTATGTATGACGGTTGGAAGGGCACCGCGCTCGGGGCGATCGTCGGCCATCCGTTTTCGTCATCTGGGATGATCTGGCCTCCGCCGTTCCATGGAACGTCAGTCGACGCCTTTCGTCCCGCGTGCCCGAGCTGGATCCCGATCGCCATGTCGGAAAACTTGCTGATCGCCTCAAGGGTCCGCCCAATCGCAGCCTCGCACCCATCCGAATAGAGGCCGACGTCTCCATATGAGATGCGCCCCTCGGGCGAGACCGCAGTGGCTTCGATGGTGAGGAACCCAGCTCCGGAATTCGCCAGGGTTCCGAGATGGACGAGATGCCAATCTGTCATCATGCCGTCGCTAGCCGAATACTGACACATGGGAGCGATGACGATCCGGTTGGGGATGGTTAGTCGACCCACCGAGGCAGGCGTGAAGAGCTTCGTGCCAGTCATGGCGTCTCCATTTCAGGTGTTCGAGGTTGCTAGGTGTTGGAATGCCGCGTTCATTTCAGGGTTTTCCGCAGTCAGGATGTGCCTGAATTCACTGCGCTTTGCGGATGATGACAAGGTACAGACAAAAACGAGTATTGTCATTCTATTTATCAAGTGATAACTAATTTTACGCCAACGGGCCTTGTCCCGGTGCGCTATCGAAAAGCCCGTGCACTGCGGATACAGAAGGCTTTCAAGGTGGAACAAGAAGCGTCATTCATCGAGATCAAGAAAGCGTCTAAGAAGTTTGTGACGAGATCAGGAGATCAGGTCGTCGCCCTAACGGACGTTAATTTATCAATAGATAAGGGTAGGTTCATCACCCTTGTTGGACCTAGCGGCTGCGGCAAGAGCACCCTGCTCAGAATGGTCGGGGGGCTCATCCGTAGATCCAGTGGAAGCGTGTCGATCGGCGGCAAGGAGATCGAGGCTCCGACTTCGGGCATCGGTATGGTCTTCCAGTCGCCAGTGCTCCTGCCTTGGCGGACAGTCCGTCAGAATGTCACCGTGGCGGCGGATATCGGCGGGGCCGACCGCAGACAGGTTGAGGACCGCGCAACCAAGTTCTTGGACATGGTCGGCCTGAACGGCTTCGAGGACAAGTACCCGAGCGAGCTCTCCGGCGGCATGCAGCAGCGTGTCGGCATCACCCGCGCGCTGGTGCACGATCCCGAGGTTCTGCTCATGGATGAGCCCTTCGCCGCTCTGGACGCGATGACCAAGGACAAGCTCCAGGTCGAACTGCAGACGCTATGGATGGCCAGCCGGAAGACCGTGATCTTCGTCACGCACAGCATCCAGGAAGCCGTCTTCCTCGCCGACCGTGTGATCGTCCTCGCGCCCAGACCCGGCCGTGTGGTTGATGACATCACGATCGACCTTCCCCGACCGCGGACTCTCGAGATGATCAACTCCAAGGAGTTCGGCGACTACGCAAGCGCAGTGCGCAGGCATTTCGAGAAGGAGGACCTTGTCCAATGAGCGAGATCATTTCCACTTCGGTACATAGCAGGGTGAAGTCTCCGCCACGCTTCCGTTTGCCGACCCCGGACGCCGTGACTCTCGCATCGGTGATAGTCCTTGTCATGTTCCTGTCGGCCTGGGAGTGGGTGCTGATACCGCTTCTGAATATCAGCCCGGCACTGCTGCCGAAGCCCAGCGCCATAGCCGCCGCCCTCTGGTCGGGATTGTTCGTCGGCGACCTCAGCACCGACATATGGATCACGTTGCAGGAAGTGATTGCGGGCTACGTCCTCGGCTCGGCGATAGGCTTCGTTCTGGCCATTCCAGTCGCGGGCTCCCGCACGGCGGAAAGGATCCTCTACCCCTACATCGTCGCACTTCAGGCGATTCCCAAAGTCGCCATCGCCCCACTGTTCGTCGTGTGGTTCGGCTTCGGCATGACCTCCAAGGTGGTGATCGTAGCGCTCATCACGTTCTTCCCGGTCTTCGTCAACGCAGTCATCGGGCTAAGAGCGACACCCGCCGAGCACGACGAGCTGTTCGATGTCTACAACGCATCGGCATGGCGCCGCTTCCGTTATCTCAGGCTGCCGAATTCGGCTCCCTACATATTCGGCGGGCTCAACGTCGGTGTGACCCTGAGCGTGATCGGCGCGATCGTCGCAGAGTTCGTCGGTGCTCAGGAAGGCATCGGCTCGGCGATCATCCGGGCAGGATTCGCCCTGGACACCGCAGGCGTCTTCGCCGCCATCACCGTACTGACATTCATCGCCGCGACAGCCAGCGCCGCGATCCAGGCCATCGGCCGCAAACTCGTCTTCTGGATGGAAAATCCGAAGGGCTAACCTAAACAAAAGGGAACACGTCATGAAGAATGCTTCGAAGGCGGCAACAATCGTTGCCGCGATCGCTACAGCCATGCCTATCGCATCCGGAAGCGCGAACGCCCTGGAACCCGTGAAGATCATCCACGGCAATCCCGTCATGATTACCGCTGTCTTCGAGCTCTATGTCCCTCTCGCGCTCGGCTGGTGGAAGGACGACGGTTACGACGTGCAGGTCGTCTACTCCCAGGGTTCGGCTGCAGCGGTTCAGAGCATCATCGGCGGCAGCGGCACGATCGGTATGATGAACACGACTCCGTGGCTTGCAGCCGACGCGAAGGGTCTGACCGACATCCGGATGCTGGCGACGATGCGGAACACTTCCTGGCGTATCCTGACGATGGCCGACAAGGGCATCACGAAGGCTGCGGATCTCAAGGGTAAGACGGTAGGCCTCGCGGTCGCCGGCTCCGGTGGAGCGATGTACCTCAATAGCATGCTGGCAACGCATGGCATCAATCCCCAGCGCGAGGTCCGTCAGGCCGTGATCGGTCTCGGAGCGCAATCCTATGAGGCGTTGAAGTCGGGTGCCGTCGACGCAAGCCTTACTTTCATGTCCGAGATCGCCAATTTCAAAGCTTTGGGCAACAACGCATCATATTTTTATGACGATCAGTGGATGCAGTTCCCCGACTACGGCCTTGTTGCGACCAACGACACTCTCAAGTCGAAGCCCGAGCTGGTCGAGGCTCTGGCGAGAGGGATCGCCAAGGCGCAAGTCTTCGCTGAGGCGAACCCTGAATGCGTTGCGAAGATCTATCGCAGGAACTACGGGGCTAACCGAACCACGACACTGGGCCAGGATACCGAAATCGAGAAATCGAACGTGGAGGAAGCGAAGCTCGCGTTCGACAAGGCAGGTGGCGAGCTGCGAGCCAAGGTCTCGGTCGACGGTCTGGACAAGCTTCAGGCGTTTCTCCTGGAGAACAAGCTCATTCCGCAGACAATCGATCCCAAAAAGCTCGTGCCAGACGACCAGGCCTTCTTCCAGAAGATCAATAGCTTCGACCATGCGGCAGTCATCGCTCAGGCAAAGGCGTGCTCAGGCTTCTGAGCGGCCCGCAAAAGCCATCCTCAAGCGCGAACGAATCCAGACCGTCCGCCGTTTTCAATTCAGATAGGAAATTCGCAATGATTCACATTGATCACGTCTGCCTCGGAGTCCGCAATTTCTTCGAGGGCGCTCAGCGCTTGCGGGAAGAGACTGGCCTCGGCTGCTATGAAGGCGGCTGGTTTCCGAAGCTCGGGCTCGCCAACAAGATCTTTCCCACGGGCAACGACACTTACATCGAGGTTGAAAGCGTTGTTGACGTATTCGAATACGAAAAGGGCAACGCCTCCGCTCGATTTTTCAAGGAGAAGTGCCAGGAGGGAGACGTGTTCATCGGCTGGTGCGCCCGGGTCGACACCCGAGATGAGCTGGAGCAGATCGCCAAGCGGCTCGGCACCGACGTCATCGAAAGCACTCTGCGCACCCGTCCCGACGGTACGATGGGAGTCGCGATCCGAGCTCCGGAGACCATCCCGAGCTGGGGTGCGGGCCTTCCGAACTTCTTCCTCGTCAGCGACATTACGAAGCATCCATCACGCGTAGCCCCTCAGTTCGGCACCCGAACCGCAACCGGTATCAGTTGGCTTGAGCTGGGCGGCTCGGAAGAGGAGATGAGCGACTACCTGGGCGTTCACGCCCGTTCTCTGAATCTCCGCTTCAATGGTGGCGCACATGGTCTGCATGCGATGGGGGTCTCCAGCGATGATGGCGAAATCGTCATCCGGCGCAACGTGATCAGCGGCACGACAGGCAAGCCAGCCATTTAAGGCATGCGCCGCAGCGGCTGGCGCGATACGACAGCGCCAGCCGCAAACAACGTCCACCGACGAACCTTTCCGAAACCCGTCCTGCCCTGATGAGCTTTTCGGTTGAAATCCTAGAGGGCGGTCGCGCCCAGCCGTCGCCCATATTCAACGGTATTTCTACCAACCCCGATCCTTGCGGCTTCGAAGTCATGCAGGGCAACCCGGACCTCTTCCGCTCTGGCCAGGCAACCAACCAGTGCCACTACGTCCGCCGCAGCCTTCGAAACTCCCATAGCCGTATGTGGTCGCGCGACGAACGCGGCGTCTCCAATCAATGCGACAGATCCGCCGATCATTCTCGACGCTGCGTAGTCAAAGATGCCCTGGATCGAGGGAGTTGGTTCCGCCTCGACGGCGAGGGCGAATTGCGGCGGCAGGAGATCGCGGGCATCCCGACGGAACGCGTCACGCCTTTCGAGGGTCAGGCCACCACGTCGAAGCGAGTATTTCGATTCATGTCCGTGTTCGTCGGTCATGGTTTGACCAAGAACCTTGAGCTCTGTCGGGCGGTACCAGACCCAGTTGTATCTGCGGTGGCCGACCATGGTCTCGCCCCGTGAGCCGGGGACGAGGTAGCCGAGAATGTGAACTCCGGTGGTAACGTAGAAGGCGAATCGGTCGAGCAGGATGGATGCGCCGTCGGGGAGATGCTTTTCGGGAATCAGTCCGCGCCACGCGACGTAGCCCGCAAACAGGTTGGCGTGATCCGTCCGGTTGACCGTGGCTCGCACGACAGAGCCTACACCGTCGGCTCCTACAACGAGATCGACTGATTGCTTGGTATCATCGCGAAACACGATCTCCGCGCCATTTTCGCCGTCAGCGACGTCCACCACTTCCCGGTCGAGCCTGAAAGCGCTGGGAGCGAGGTGCGACATGACTCTGTCATAGAGGTAATCCCATGAGATCTGCGTCTGGGGCATCCGCATGCGCTGGAGGATGCTTCCGTCCCGATCGAAATAGATCCGCTCCTTCGCGACCACTCCCGTCTCCGCCGCATCCTCGGCTCCGATCACGCGGAGGAGGTCGAAGAGCTCCTGCTGGGGGACGAGGCCCGCGCCTCGCCCTCCCAGTCCGTGCGCCGAGCGCTCGTAGATTGCAACCTCATGCCCCGCCCGCTGAAGAAGGATCCCCGCGAACAGCCCTGCAAGGGAGCCTCCGACGATTCCGATCCTGAGTTTTCTCATGACGGGCTCCTCTCGACGGGCGCGGGGGAGGCTGCCCGGTGATGGGCGGCTTTTATCGCCACTGCGATGACCCCTAGCGACGCGCCGAGAATGCTGACTCCGGGCCAGCCAGCCTGGCTCCAGGCTGCGGTCGCCAGCGCCGATCCGGCTGCGCCACCCAGGAACATTCCGGTCATGAAGATCGTGTTGATGCGGCTGCGGGCGTTCGGATCGAGTGCGTAGATGATGTGCTGATTCGAGATCAGCGCTCCCTGGATTCCGAAATCAAGAACGATCACACCGAGGACCAGGGCGACCAGCGACGGCCAGAACCCGAAGAGCATCCAGGCTGCGACGGTCAGCAGCCCGCCTAGCCAGACCACGAAATGCGGTCCTCTACGGTCGGCTATCCGACCTGCGAGCGGAGCGGCGAAGATGCCTACCGCGCCGACGACGCCGAACAGTCCGGCAATGTCCGCACCAAGATTGTACTGCGGGCCTTGAAGGTACAGCGCCAGGATGGTCCAGAAGACGGTGAACGAAGCAAACAGGAACGCCTGGATGAAGGTCGCCGCCCTAAGCGTGCGCTCACGCTTCCACAGTCCTGCAAGCGAGGCGATGGCATGGTGGTAGGGCAGACGCGCAGTGGGCTCGTGATGAGGCAGCTTCCAAGCCATGAGTGCCATCGCGAATAGCGCCAGTGGAACCCCTATCCAGAACATTTCCCGCCACCCGGCATGCTCGCCGACGAAACCTGAAAGCGTCCGGCTGAAGAGGATGCCGGACAGGACACCCGCCATAACCGTACCGATCGTCGCGCCTCGTCTTTCCGGCGGCGCGAGAGATGCGGCGAACGGAACGATCTGCTGTGCGACCGTGGAACTTGCGCCCACGATCAGCGAGGCGGCGATCAGGAGTGCTGGCGTCGGAGCGACCGCGGCAAGAGCAAGTGAGCCCGCGAGGATGATGAACTGGCCGATGATCAGCCAGCGCCGATTGACCAGGTCTCCGAGCGGGAGCAGCAGGAACAGTCCGACCGCATACCCGAGCTGGGTGGCGGTCGGAACCATGCCGACGACATGATCGCCCGGAAATTCCGCTTCGATGATCCCGAGCATCGGCTGGTTGTAGTAGATGTTCGCGACCGCGATGCCGGCGGCCACAGCCATGGCGACAAGCCCCATCTGGCTCATTGGCCTTGGGCCCGCGACTTCTTCACTGATGGTGGTCATGATTGCACCTTCCGAAAACTGGTAGCTTCTATGCGGCGTTGCGGGTCGTTTCGAAGAGAAACCATGCACGGCGCTCCGCCTCGTCGATCCAGACCTCCAGGAGGCTAGTCGTGGCCACGTCGTTGTATTCCGCACACAGTTCGTGCGTCTGCCGCATGAAGGAGGCGAAGCGCTGGTTGTCGTCTTTCAGCTCGGCCAGCATGTCGCCGGGGGTGACGAAGTCCGCGTCGTTGTCGAGGATGCGCTGTAGCTTTCCGATCTGCCAGATCGAATGCAACGTGGTGCCGCCGATCTTGCGGGCGCGCTCGGCAATCGGATCCGTCATTGCGAAGATCTGGTCGCCCTGCTCATCGAGCATGAGATGGTAGTCGCGGAAATTCGGTCCGCTCATATGCCAGTGGAAATTCTTTGTTTTCAGGTAGAGCGCGAAGGCGTCCGCAAGTAGGGTCGTTAGAGCGGCCGATATTTCCGTAACTGCGTGTGCCTGAAAGTCCGAGGGTGTTGTCAGGGGTGCCTTGCAGCGTTCTTTGACGGCGATGCGGTCCATGATCTCTCTCCTAAAGCTGGAATGTTGACGCTTGCCGCGGATCCCCGATCGTGACCCGATCGGGCTTCTGGCGGCTGAGCTGAAGCTAGGCCCGGCCAGGATCAAACGAAATTCAATGCTGGTGTAAGGATGCCTATACTTATGGGTAGGCTGCGCCGACCTTCGCCTCTTGGGGAGCCGATCAATACCTTCGTATGGTTCCGTCGATAGCGGCTGCCGCCTATCTTCAGATCGTCTCTCGGAAATGATTTCCGCGCGGAGACTGGACCGCAACGAATGCCGTCCATGGACTTCGGCGCTCACCCCAGTGCCGAAGTCCCGTGGCGCGAGCGCCACCTGTCATCGTGTGATTTCGAAGACTTTGGAAAGGCGCGGCTACCTTGCAGCAGAAAGACCAGACCTTTGTATAGGTCCTTCAACACTTCCTATGGACTATTCTGGATCTACTGACAAAATGCGTTCGCACGAAACGCAAGGGATCTGGATGAGAATCAACAACTTGACCGTTCCGGCGATAGCCACGCGTGCGCCCGCGCCGCGCCTGGCGGCCCGGCTGGCCGCATCGATCCTCGCGGCGACCGTGTTCTATGTCGACACGTTTACCTCGATCGAAAGTGCCATCGCGGTCCTGTATGTGATCGTTCTCTTGCTCGCGGCGGAAACTCTAGGGCGCAAGGGCATCTGCGCCGTCACCCTCTCCTGCGCCGCCCTGGCGGTGATCTCCTATTTTCCGGCTCACGGCTTCAGCCCGGACTTCCCCTCACTGCTGCGCTTGGCGGTGTCGCTGTCAGCGCTGCTCATCACCTGCTCGCTGATCCTTCGGAACGATCGTGCCAGGAGCGATCTGATCGCATCCAACGCTGCCCTTAAAGACAGCGAAAGCCGCTACCGCTCTATATTCGAACAGAGCCGCGTTGCGCTCTGGGAGCGCGACTATTCTCAGGTGAGATACTTCCTCATGGATCTGAAAGCGAAGGGGGTAGTCGATCTTCGGGACTATGCGAAGACCCATCCCGACGTGATTTCGGACTGCATAGCACTTATCAGGACTGTTGCCGCGAATGCGGCTGCCCGCGACTTGCTCGGGGATATCGGAGAGATAGCTCCTGACGGCTCTATGCGGAGTTATCTCGCACCCAACGAGGTGACATTCCTCGAACTGATGGTCGCGATCTTCAACCAAGAAGGCTCGTTCGAAGGCAAGGGGAACCTGATGGCGGCGGACGGGCAGACGAAACTTGTTCTGCTGAGCATGACGCTGCCCGACGATCCGTCGAGATTCGATAGGGTCGTGGTCGGGATGGTGGACATAACCGAACGCGAGATGACACAGAAGGCGCTCCTCGAGGCTCAGGCAGATCTCACGCGCGCCTCCCGCGCAGCAACGGTCGGAGCGCTTTCGGCGTCGCTTGCTCACGAACTCAACCAACCGCTCGGGGCGCTGGTCGTGAACGCACAGACGGCGCTGCGCTGGATCGATCGAGACCCTCCCGATCTTGCCGCGATCCGCAGATCCGCGGAGCGGATGATCCGCGACAGCAAGCGGGCAAGCGACATTATCCGGAATACCCGTTCGATGCTTTCGCACGAAATCCAGAATCCCGAGGAAGTCGCCCTACCGGAGCTGATTGCGGAGACCCGGGCGCTGATGGATCACGATCTCGGCAGG
Organism: Neorhizobium populisoli; assembly: GCF_019430945.1. Classification (GTDB taxonomy): domain Bacteria; phylum Pseudomonadota; class Alphaproteobacteria; order Rhizobiales; family Rhizobiaceae; genus Neorhizobium; species Neorhizobium populisoli. The sequence goes on from NZ_JAHYCB010000008.1 coordinate 156,250, forward strand.
GAGGACGTGACGGTCGACGTCACATATGGCCCCGGGGCAAGAACCGTGGCCGCAGTTAGGATCGAGCTGCAGCAGGTCCTGATCAACCTCATGTCGAATGCGATTCAGGTCATGGCAGAGACGAACGTCGCTCGTCGGCGGATATTGATCGAATCGGAGCGACGGTCTGACGGCTCAACGGTACTGTCGGTCAGAGACTTTGGTCCGGGCATAGCCGAGGACGCCGCGGCCCGACTGTTCGAGCCATTCTTCACGACCAAGGCGACCGGCATGGGGATGGGCCTGTCGATCTGCAAGAGCATGATGGAGGCGCGGGGCGGCGACCTCTTGGCACGCAACCATCCGGACGGGGGCGCAGTGTTTGAGATAACGATTCCGATAAGCGAGAAAGCTGATGACTGAAGTCATTACCAGGAGCACGGCGAGGCAGGTTGCCGCAGGACCGATAGTCTACATTCTCGACGACGATGAATCCATGCGTGAGGCGCTCACCGACCTGCTGCAATCGATGCAGATCGCGAGCATCGCCTTCGAGACGACGCAGGCGTTCCTGGAATCGTTCGACCGCGACCGACCGGGTTGCATTCTCCTCGATGTGAGGCTGCCCGGGATGAGTGGACTGGACTTCCAGGGCCACCTCGACCGGATCGGAAGCCACATGCCCATCATCTTCATGACGGGTTTCGGTGACATCCCGATGTCCGTCCGTGCAATGAAGGCGGGGGCGGTCGACTTCCTGACGAAGCCGTTCCGGGATCAGGACCTTCTTGATGCCGTGACGGTCGCCCTCGACCGAGATGCTAAACGGCGCCGGGAGAACGCGGCTTCCGACGCTGTTGCTTCCCTTGCGGCGACACTCACACCGAGAGAGCGCGAGGTGATGGCGGCAGTCGTAGAAGGCCTTATGAACAAGCAGATCGCGTTCAATCTGGGGATCAGCGAGATCACCGTGAAACTTCACCGGGGCAACGTCATGCGCAAGATGGACGCGCGCTCCGTGGCCGATCTGGTGCGCAAGTCCGAGCTGCTTGAAGCGTCGGCATCCCGACCTACACCATAGTCTGGTATCGAGCCGGGTCCGACAGGAGCATAAAAGAGGGGATGATAATAACAGAACAGGCCGTCCCCGTGTCTCAAGTATCCACCGTCGCTATCATCGACGACGACCAGGCCATGCGCGAAGCGCTGGATGACATGGTCAAGTCATGCGGTTACGAGAGCCGCCTTTTCTCCTCGGCCGAAGAGTTCCTGGCGCTGGAGGAGCGGAGCGAGGTCGACTGCATGCTTCTGGACGTGAAGATGCCGGGCATTTCAGGACTCGAGCTTCAGACCTTGCTAAATGCGGATCCGCCCAGGCCGCCGATCATCTTCATGACTTCGTACCACGACGAGCGAACGCGGTCCGCTGCAATGGATGGCGGAGCCCTTGCGTTCCTGGGAAAGCCCGTCGAATTCGAATGTCTCATCGCCGCGATGGAGAGCGCCCTCAGCAGGAGCTAGGAGCCTTTCGGCGAAGTGGAAATCGACCAAAACAAGACATGATGGAGAACAAGCATGAGTGGATGCAGTCACCAAACCACGATCCGTGCGGTCACGCCGAGAACGATTGGTTGCGAGGAATGCCTTCAGGAGAACCAGACCTGGTTTCATCTGCGCATTTGCCGGGAGTGCGGCCATGTGGGGTGCTGCGATCAGTCGGTCGGGAAGCACGCGACGGCTCACTTTCATGAGACGCGGCACCCGATCATCGAGGGCTACGATCCTCCTGAAGGTTGGGGATGGTGCTATGTCGATGAGGTGTTCGTGGATCTCCCGGATCAGACGCCTCAGCGCGGTCCGATTCCCCGTTACTACTGAGGAGGGTCGGAGATGACCAGCGGTGGTAGCCGTGACTACCAGATGTTCCCCACCCTCGATCCGCATCAGGTGGACACGGCGAAGCGTTTCGCCGATGGAAATCTGCGGTACTTCCAGCCGGGCGAAACGATCTTCTCGGTCGGCGACAAGCACATCCCTGCCTGGCTGGTCCTCGAGGGATCGATGGATGTGGTCCGCCACGATGGCCTGAGCGGAGAAGTCATGGTGACAAGCCATGTCGCCGGGCAGTTCTCGGGCGAGGTCAGCCAGCTTTCAGGCCGCCCGTCTCTTGCGGGTGGACGTGCCGGATCAGGGGGATGCGCCGCATTCTCCTTCGACGCACCGCATCTCAGGTCGCTGATAATTGGCTCGGCTGACATCGGCGAAATCGTGATGCGCGCCTTCATTCTTCGCCGTGTCGCGCTGATCGACGAGGGCGGTGCGGGCTCGGTGCTTATCGGGAAACCGGGCAGTCAGAACCTGGTGCGGCTCCAGGGCTTCCTCGCGCGGAGCGGATATCCTTACGTCGTTCTTGACGCCGATGCCGACGGTGAAGGTCGTGAACTCGTCGACCGTCTCGGTATTCAGATCGGCGAGCTACCCCTGATGGTCTGCCCGGCCGGGACGGTTCTCAAGGATCCTACCGACCGCGAGGCCGCCATCTACCTGGGTGTCACTCCCGATCTCGTGCACGGCGCGATTTATGACGTGGCCATCGTCGGCGCAGGTCCTGCTGGGCTTGCGGCAGCGGTCTATGCCGCGTCGGAAGGACTTCACGTTCTGGCCATCGACGAACGGTCCGCCGGAGGACAGGCAGGCGCTTCAACCCGGATAGAGAACTACCTCGGTTTTCCCGCGGGAATATCGGGGCAGGCCTTGGCAGGGCGCGCGTTCAATCAAGCTCTGAAGTTCGGTGCGGAAATCGCGTACCCCCTCGGGGTCCGTAACCTTGCAAATGCGCCATCACCCGGAGGAGCAGGAGCGGTTCTGAAACTTCAACTGGACGACGGACAAAGCGTCGATGCCCGGACGGTGGTGATCGCATCCGGAGCCCGCTACCGCCGTCCGCCTATCACAAACATAGCAGATTTCGAAGGGAACGGCGTTTCATACTGGGCTTCTCCCATCGAGGCGAAGCTTTGTGAAGGCGAAGAGGTGGTCCTTGTCGGAGGAGGGAATTCAGCAGGGCAGGCGATCGCCTTCCTGGCACAGCGGGTGAGAAAGCTTCATGTCGTGGTCCGCAGAGCACTTGCTGACACGATGTCCAGCTATCTGATAGATCGGATCGCCGCACTTCCCAACGTCGAGATCCACGTCGGTAGCGAGATCGTCGAGTTGGAGGGTGACCGCGCGACTGGCCTGACGGGAGCAATGATGCGCGATCGTTCGTCCGGGGCCGAAAGGGTCTTCGACATCCGCCATCTTTTCCTATTCATCGGTGCGGATCCGAACACAGCATGGATCGCGTCGCCGGTTGCTGTGGACGACAAGGGATTCGTGCTGACGGGCAGACCCGATCCGGGAGGCCGCCCGGTCCTGCCACTTGAGACAAGCTCAGCAGGTGTTTTCGCCATCGGGGATGCAAGGTCGGGATCCACCAAACGCGTTGCCGCCGCGGTCGGCGAGGGCGCCGCCGTCGTCTCGCAGATCCACGAATACCTGTCTCGTGCGGCTCCGAACATACGGACGGCGAGCTGAAATGTTTGGAGGGGCAATTTCGAAGTCGCAGAACGCGGCGTTGCGACGCCGGGTTCCTTCAATTTGCCAGGTTGGATCGGTGCGGCTCCCTACCGTCCGTCCAGCGCGCGCAGCAACTCAGATAGCATTGTTTTTACGAGTTCCGCAGTGTGGGCAGAGTCGAGAGGATTTCGTCAGCGCGAAATGCTGGCGAACGTTACCCCGGGCAGAAAGCGTGCCGGAGGCGATCGCAAATTTCGCGGGCAGGGCTGATGCCGCGACCCGCAAAGGCGTACTGGCCGGCATGAAGATCTTCCTGGAGCGCTATCACAACCATGCCGACGAAGAGTTCATCAGGCGTTTTGGGCAGGATTTCCAGCCTGCGGAGATCGGCCAATCGGTTACCGAGTTCCTCGACATGGTGTCCGCGATCCTCGACAACCCGTAAGCGGGCAGCGAGTTTAAGCAGATCTACGACAACTCGACTTTGCTGCCGTTGCGCTACCTGCAAGTTCCGTCTAGCTTTCGAACGCAAGACATTGCTCCGAGGTCAAATCCACTGAACCCGATCGACGTGATAATCGACGTGATATGGCGATCTATCGAGCGCCGGAATCGCAAGGATTGGGTGATTTTGGCGGGAGGGATCCTTGTTCTCAGCCTGGTCGGACTGAGCCTATCCCTGCAGTTCGGCTAATAGTGATAGCCGCACGCAACGACAACGTTCGCAGTGGCCGGAACGCATCTTCCGCTTCGCGCCAACAGGAGACGTCAGCGGCGTCGAAGTTGACGGCTGTAATGGGGCCGGGAGGAGACTGTCCGTTGCCAAGGCAGACCAACGGAAGCGAACATGGCTGAAGTGGTCAATCTGCTTCCGAGCGCCGTTCGGCAAATTTGGCGCGGGCCTCGTCTATCCGGCTGTGGTTTTCCAGGACCCACTCGGCCAGCGCTCTGACTGGGCGCAGGAATTCCTCGCCCAGTTCCGTCAGCGCATATTCGACCTGTGGTGGATTGACCGGCGTCACCGTTCTCGAGACGAAGCCGTTTTCTTCAAGATCGCGCAAGGATGACGCCAGCACTTTCTGGCTGATTTCGCCGACCTGTCGTCTCAGCGCATTGAACCGGCAAGGTCCGCGTCCCAACACGCGTACGATCAGAACCGTCCATTTGTCCGTGACCCGCGACAGCATCCTGCCGATGAGAACACAGTTGGCGGTTTCCGGAGGGTTACCTGGTTGCTGCAAAGTGCCTCCTTGTGGGCAAGTGAAGATCAATTGTAATCTGGTTTCATTCGGAAACCAAGCCATGGTGGCTTGGGCGAAGGGACCGCCATGAGCAGCACCGGGCTACCAACCTATTTTCTCTCCCACGGTGGAGGTCCGTGGCCCTGGCTCAAGGCTGAAGGGGGGTCGATGTATGACCGCCTTGAGGCTTCGCTGCATGCGGTGCGGCGTGAACTCGGCGAGGCGCCCCGCGCCGTGCTGATGATCTCCGGGCATTGGGAGGCGGATCGCTATCTGCTGTCCTCGTCCGCCCGTCCGCCGATGGTCTATGATTACGGCGGTTTTCCCGAGCACACCTATCGCATCCGCTACGACGCGCCCGGCGCCCCGGCCCTGGCCGCGACGGTGAGCGACATGCTCGAGCAGGCGAGCGTCCCGTCGGGCCTCGATCCCTCCCGCGGCTTCGACCACGGCACGTTCACGGTCATGCATACGATATATCCGGATGCCGATGTGCCGTTGCTGCAGCTGTCGATCAACGCCCGCTACGATCCTGCCGAGCACATAAAGGTCGGGAAATTGCTGACGCCTCTGCGCAAACAGGGCGTGCTGATCATCGGCAGCGGCTTTAGCTTTCATGACACGCGGGCCATGCGCAGCTGCGCAGGAAAAGATGCCTCTGCGGCCTTCGACCGGTGGCTCGGGCACACCTTGGTAGACGTCCCGGCAGATGAACGAGAGCGCGAATTGCTGCGATGGAGTGACGCGCCAGCGGCTCGCCTGGCCCATCCGCAGGAAGACCACCTCATTCCGCTGATGGTGGCTGTCGGGGCTGCCGACGGCGATGCCGGTGCGCGAATCTATCATCAGGATGATTTTATGGGGATGATCACGGTGTCAAGTTACCGGTTCGGCGCCCCCGTCGTCTCCGCTCCCTGAAACCCAACCCGGGGTAATCCCGAATCAAGGCCGGGGTTCATCCCTATTCAAGGAAAGTATCGACATGACATCTACCGCTCACAGCCAAATCCGTTCCACGGAGATCGGCATATGGGTCCTGCGGGTCCTCCTGGGCGCCGCCTTTTTGTTCTTTTCGTTTATGAAGCTGAGCGGTCAGCTCAATATGGTGGCCGAATTCGACCTTGTCGGGCTGGGTCAGTGGTTTCGCTATTTCACCGGAGCTCTTGAACTGGTCGGCGGACTCGCCGTGCTTGTCCCCCGGTTCTCCGTTTTCGGCGCGATCCTCCTGCTCGTGGTGGACCTCGGTGCCTCCGTTGCCCAGGTGGTCATTCTGCACATGGACTGGATCCACTGCGTCGCGATTGCAGCTCTCCTCCTGTGGCTGATCTATCTCCAGCGCGCCGCCCTTCGTGCCTTCGCACGCTGATCAGACGTAACCGCCGCAAATTCACCAGTTGTATCAAAGGGAATAGCCATGACTTCCAAACCCCGCATTGCCCTCATCATCGGTTCCACGCGACCCACGAGATTTGCCGACAAGCCCGCCCAATGGATGCTGAAGCAGGCGCAGGCGCGAGGCGATATGGACGTGGAGATCATCGATCTTCGCGACCATCCTCTGCCGTTCTTTGACGAAATGGCATCGAACCTCTGGATGCCGAGCCAGCATCCGGAAGCCATCCGCTGGCAGGAAACCATCGGGCGTTTCGACGGCTACATCTTCGTTGTCGCGGAATACAACCATTCCATCACCGGCGTACTGAAAAACGCGCTCGATCAGGCTTACAAGGAATGGAACAGGAAGCCGTTCAGCGCCATCGCCTATGGTGGAACGGGCGGAGCCCGCGCCCTTGAGCACCTGCGCAGCATCGCGGTCGAGCTGCAGATGGTCTCGACGCATGCGGCGGTCCACATCGGCGGCAGAGATTTCATGGCGGTTGCGCCCAGAGGCGGAAACAAGCCTATCGAGGACATAGAGGCAAACTTGCTGCCGTCGGCCAAGATGGCTTTGGACGAGCTGGCATGGTGGGCAAAGGCGACGATGGCGGCCAAGGCGGCCGACGCTTGAACCCATGTGGCCCTGTTGGCGGTGGAACGCGTTGACTGATGGTCTCGCGTTTCATCGCTGACAGCTTCGACGTAAATTACCGTGGCGAAGATTCAGCGCCAGTGCTGTCGGTATGCGCGCCGTCGCGATGTCGGCTTCAGGTCAGGTGGCCGCCAGCTCTATGTCCCTTTGGGAGGCGCAGAGCCGCCTCACCGCATTCGGTCGCCGATGACCGGATTGGGCCGAGGCTGTGTGAAAACACCAGCGCATCTCGTAGCAATTCGTAATTGAGCTTGGTCTGGCGGAATTGGCTAGATGTTGCGCTTGTCGGATGCTGGAAGGCGTCGGAGATGGTCATGATGGTTCAATTGGGCGGCTCTTGGGGCCAAAATGGCGGTTCAGCGCCTACTTCAAGCGGCCATGGCTCTGATGAGCGCTCTTGCTCCAATCATGTTGATCCTCCGTTTGATGTTGTAGGTCAGCACGTGCAGCGCCATTTCTGTCCTGACGTTTTTCAATCTGCGCATCTGGAAATGAGTTGCGCCCATCCATGCCTTGATGGTTCCGAATGGACGCTCGACCGTGCATCTCTGGGTGCGCATGAGGCCCGGATTGTCTTCCATTCGGGAATACATAGCGTCGATCAGATGCTCGTGCTCCCAGCGTGTGATCCGCCGTTCGTTGCCTGTTGTGCATCGTGTCTTGAGGGGGCATGACGGACAATCCGTGCGCCAGTAGCACCGAAGCATCAGGCCCTTTTCCTCCGTGGCATCTGTACGCCAGCGCCTTCCCGGCAGGGCAAACATATGTATCGGCGCTGCCGTCGTAGACAAATCGGCCTTCACGAACAATGCCCTTCTTACGATTATTCGATGTCCCAGGTCTCGGAACTGTTGCCGTGATCCCAGCCTCATGACAGCTCAGCAGTTCAGCTCCGTTGAAATAACCACGGTCGGCGATGGCATCGAGCGTATCGACCTTCAGCGCGTCCATTGCCGCCTTGGCCATGGGGGCCAGTTGTGAACGTTATTGCCGATATCGGTGACCTCATCCGCGGCTATCGAGGCGGCCCGAGCGGGAAATGCGGGCAAAGGCTTCGCTGTCGTCGCGCAGGAGGTCCGAGAGCTGGCGCAACGCTCCGCTGACGCTGCCAAACAGATCAAGAACCTGATTGCGAACTCGGCTCACGAGTTGGTGCAAGGGGTTCGCCTTGTAGGAGACACGGGGCGAGCACTGCAAGAAATCGAGCAGCTTGTTATTGCCATTGACCGTAATGTCGATGCGATCGCAACTGCGGCATCCGAGCAGTCTGTTGGGATCGGCGAAATCAACGCCGCGATCAACTCGATCGACACGATGACCCAGCATAACGCGGGCATGGCCGAGCAGACGAGTGAAATCAGCCGAGCACTTGCGACAGGCGCAACCGCCTTGACCGAACTCGTCAGCCGCTTCAAGCTCAATCGCCGGGCAAAGCAACGAGACCCTGAGGCCGCCACACCAGACAAGGAAAGCGGGAATGCCGTCGGTCGCTACGACAAAAGGGCGGCCTGAGTTCGTAAATGCGACATCTTTTTCGGTCAGGAGAGGGCCGAGTTCCCGTAGTGGCGGGTTTCTCAACGCCTCCGCCGGCACGCCGCAGAAGAGTAGCCAAACTTTCATCCACAATAAGCCGCCTCTGCTCATTAGCAGGCGCGAAAAAGGTGAGGTGATAGGCTCCTGTCAGTACGGAGGACATCGTGGACGCAACAACGTATGCGAGTCGCAGCAGGGCTGCGACGCTGAATCTCACGATGTTCATCGTGTCTGTCGTCGGCCTCTTATCGGTCGTTCTATGGGACGAATACGCGGGTTGGGTATCAACCGTCGCCCACATTGAGCATGAACTGCTTCAGGACTCGCGCGCCATCGCGCAACATGTGGATGACACTCTCCAGGTCGCAGAACTTGCGCTTTCGGATCTCACGACGGAACTCCACGATGAAGTCGGATCGACGGCACTTCACGACAAGCTCGTCAATGTCATGAAAGGGCAGGTCGCATCGGCCCGCCGGATCGACTCCCTATCGTTCATCGGGCCCGATGGGCGGCTCGTCGCCACTTCTGTTTCCGGTGCGCCGAAGGAAGTCAGCTTTACCGACCGAGCCTACTTCAAATACCACGAATCCAACAGCAGTTCGGTTCCTTACATCGGTCCGCCTGTCGTCGATCGGCTGCGCGGGGGCTGGATTATCACCATCTCCCGCCGTTACGAAAACCACGATGGCTCATTCGGCGGTATAGTCATCGCAACAGTCTCGCTTCGATACTTTGCAGACTTCTTTCGAAACTTCGATGTTGGTGATGATGGGGCTTTCCTGCTTGTCCGCAGCGACGGGATGGTGCTGACACGACTGCCGTTACAGGAGGACCTCCTCGGGAAGGATATCAGCAGCCACGACCTGTTCCAGCTCTACCTGAGACAGGGGTCAACTGGCGTCTACCATTACCGATCCCCCGTGGACACGGTTGAACGTATCAGCGCCTTCGTCAAGAGCCCGACCAGTGGCATTGTTGTGCAGACTGCAGCGTCGCGGGCTGAAACGCTTTCCGACTGGATCAACAGCGCGCAAATCCGTTGGCCAACCTTCCTTGCCATGCTTGTCCTTGCATCTGTGGCAGGCTGGCGCTGGAGCATCCAGGCGAAGCTTCGGCGCAAGAGCCAACGCGACCTCAGACGCCGCGAAGAGGAGTTGCGCCTCATTGCGGAAAACTCTGCTGATCTTATTCAGCGTTTGAGCCTTGGTGGAACACGGGAATACGTCTCCCCTGCATCTCTGGCCCTTTATGGCATAGCTCCGGAAGACCTGAAGGGGAAAAACATGCTGGAAGGGCTGGACGAGGATAGCGCGTCCAGTGTCAGATGGGCGTTGGAAAGAATGGCATCGGGTGTGCGCTCGGAGAAGATCACGGCCCGCCGCAGGCTGCCTGACGGTCGCACCATATGGGTGGAAACCACGTTCAGCCGTTGTGAGCCGCACCCTGAGGCCCCTGCCAGTATCGTTGCCGTGACCCGGGACATCACGCGGGAGAAGGAAGAACGCGATCGGCTTGATACGCTCGCCCGGACAGACGCTTTGACCGGTCTTGCCAATAGGCGCGCTTTGGATGAACGATTGGCAGAATTTGCATCGACGACATCTCTTGCGGCACCCGTCTCCTTTCTTCTGATCGATGCTGACAATTTTAAGAAGTTCAATGACACCTATGGGCATGAGGCAGGCGATGCGTGCCTCAAAGCCATGGCGCAAGCTTTGCAGGGCGCGGCCTGCCGGCAAGGTGATCTGGCGGCGCGGTACGGAGGAGAGGAACTGGCTCTCCTGTTGCCCGGAGCAGATGCCGACGGCGCAGCGCTTGTGGCGGAAAACGTCCGGCGAGCGGTCGAAAATCTCAACATAGACCATATCGGCAACGCTCTTCACGGTAGCGTTACTGTCAGCATTGGCGTATCAACTGCAGTCGCAGGATCAAACGGTGCTTCCGTTTCATCCGTGTTGATGGAGGCCGATCAGGCGCTCTACATGGCCAAAAACGCGGGACGCAACCGGGTGTGCACAGTACCTTCCGAGACGCGGTGGACCCTTCGGTCAGCGAGAAGATGGTCCCGCTAATATCGTCTCGCGGAGACGTCCAAAGTCGATGCTGTGATTATTTTGCTCACAGACACGTACAATCCTCCACTCGGGTCGAACACCTGTCAGGATGCCGATCTATGTGGATCAGATGATTTACGTTCTTGGTCGCGGAGCAGCGCTTCTCGCAATGTCACTCCTCGGGACCTGGGTGTAGCCATTTGACATTGGTCAACTCTGCTCCAGCTTCGAAGCTGGGAGGAAAGTCCAATGAGGCGGTATACGATCTTGAAGACGATCGAGCATTTTCAAAATCTTCTTCGGACTGAGGCTGATCCTGAGCGAAAGGCACAACTAAGGCAACTTCTTAGGCTTGAGTTTGAAAAGCTGGATGCCGAAGCTCTCCATGAGCGCTCGAAACGTGACTCGTCGTAGACCACGGCGCCGATCTCGTCACGCTGTCTGGAAATATGTTTCGTTAAGGCTTTGCTGGCATCATTTGAGTGCGCGACAAAGTTGTGCGTACGCGCATGTTCCACTCAATAGCCACACGTATATCAACTGATTACCGACGCTCGTCGCTAAACGACTTACACCCACACTCCGGCCTTCATAGAAGCCGCGCTGCGCGGCCTCCTCCTTGTAGCATTGTTGTAGTAGCTGCCGGCCTGCTGATCGGATCGGTGCCTCGCTCTTCTGCTATTGGGGTGTTATGCACAGCATCAGCGACAGCCCGAAGCTCAGAAAAAAGCGGCGGTGCTGGGTGGAGAGTTGGAACAAGGGAACCTCTTGAATCAAGACACGCCAGCACCCGCTGGCGCGCAACGGGTGCTGGCGCCGGTAGGCTCAAGCGGGGGGTAGGGAGATCGACCACCGTCGCCGCGCAACCTTCAGGATGAAGGATCAGCGGTCGCCGGCAGGGGCGACGACCTTGCCAGTCGCGATCAGGGCGCGGACGGATTGGAAGATGGCTTCCAGGCTTGTGTAGTGCGGATTGTAGCCAAGGCGGGTGCGGCTCTTGTCGATCGAGTGCGACGATGCATAGCGGCAATCTAGGTGAGATTCGTCTCATCCTAATTGTCGCGCTATACGACGTTTCGCGCCGATGAGCGAGGCGATCGATTTCTGTTGATAAAAATTATCTGCAAGTGTGTAGCGCCGACACCATTAGCGTAAAATTCGAATCGCCGTGCAATTTCAAAGCGCGACGCGATCGAGATCCGGTTTACAGGCAAGGCGCTTCTCAATGAAAAAACCTTCATTCCTCAAGCGCGATAATGCTCTAGGGCTTTTCAACGATACCAAACAGCGGCTGGGCTTACTTCAGAATAAGAAGCGTGAAAACAGCTTCATCCCAGCTTTACATCGTTTGTTTGGGGAAAATCCTTCGAAGGGGAGGGTAGCCAGAATTGGCAACTCGGACTTCACCTATCACAGCCTCAAAAAGACCCTTGTCAGTTTTCTGCCGACGTCGTGGGAAGAAGAGTTGGTGCGAACGAAAGCAGAATGGCCGGGGTGCCAAAATTGGTGGGCTGGATTCCCTTTCATCGCGCTGATGGAGATCCTGCCCGACGGTGATGGAATTTCAGGCACACTTAGGTTGCACGCTGAAGTTGGGCCTGTTGCAGACCACGGGAAACGCAGGGCGGTAATCTTAGCTATCCAGAAGGCGGCAATCACAAACGATTCGCTTCGAATTCGATTTCCGATAGGCGCGACGGATAAGGGCCGCCTTTACTCCAGATTTTTGACCGGAAATGATGCGCCGGTAAGCGACATCCACGATGCTGCCAATGTGGAGGAAAGTATGAAGAGTTTAGTTGCGGAATTCGAACCCGAGTTTGCATTGGTTGCAGACGTCCTGTCTCGATGGACTCCGTCGGAATTATCTGATTGCGGTCCCTGATACCAAAGGCTTCAAGATTTACGTTCAGGTAAGAATTATGAAGAAATGAGCTCCGATTGTTAATATTACCCTTTGCATTAACCAATTGTTAAAGATTGGTGCTGCAAAAAGGTTAACGAAAGGGTTGGGCTGCTCAAGAGAAATCTCCTGCCTGACCTCCCTAAAGCATTGAATTTATTTGTTTAAGGGGTACGGTCCCACCATTACGGCGGGCACCCTAGTGGTTAACCGTTAAAGTGTTCCCATCACTGCTAGCCTTTCCGCGGACCGCGCCGTCCGTCGGCTAGCCTTTGCTCGCGGGGCTTTTAACATGACCAGTATCCTGACCAATACAGCAGCTTTGGCCGCACTCCAGACTCTCCGTTCCGTTGGCGGGCAGCTTAATCAAGCGCAGACTCAGATTAGTTCGGGTCTGCGCATTCAAACGGCTACCGACGATGCCGCCTACTGGTCAATCGCGACGACTATGCGGTCCGACAACGGTTCGATTTCAGCTGTCCAGGATGCTCTTGGGCTGGGAGCTGCGAAGCTCGATGTTGCCTATACCGGGACGAACTCGATCGTCGATGTTATCAGCGAATTCAGAGCCAAGCTCGTTGCTGCGAAGGACGTAGGCGTCCATCGCGCGAAGATACAGGAAGAACTCGCACAGTTGAACCAGCAGGCCGAAAGCATCGTGGACGCTTCGACATTTAGCGGGGTTAACTGGCTTCGGACGTTTGCGCCGATCCATTTTATGGATGGCCCAGACCTGACGACATCTCTGGTCTCGTCATTCACCAGATCGGATAAAGGAAATGTTTCTGTAACTCAGATCCCGATCGACCTGAAGAAAATCTCTATGTTGAATGAAGGCGGCGGAGGTATTCTTCAAAGAGAAGTTGGATCGCTGGGGGATATCGGCGGATTTAAAGATTCCCATCTGTTGGCGTCAGCGCATAATGGGCACGAGGCACATGCGTTCACCGGCCCGGCAACGTTCGTCGGATCAGACTTCATTGAGTTTTCGGCCGTTGTCGATGCAATCGACCACACTCTTTTTGGTGGACCTCTAGATCCTGGCGTCACGTATAACAATATCCGTATCGACAAAGCAGTCGTTGACGCCGCACTCGGTACCACCGATGGCACCGTCCATAATGCCGCTGAAATGCGCAAGGTGCTTCAGATGGCTTTCGACAATGCGGGCGTTCCCGCCTGGACTGATACGCCGGCTGGATTTACCCAATTTGGAGAAGCACTGGAATTTGGATCAATGGAAACTCTACCGAATTTTGGCTCGAGCATTGATCTTTTTGGTTTCACGTCCAACTTCGCAGGTGTTCATCCCGCCGGCTTTGCGCTGGGCCTTGAAGACGCACCCACGCACGATCACGATGATATGTTGCCGAAGGCGTCGGTAAATTTCTCACAAGCTTTCGAGATTTCCGGCCGCGCGACAATTACGTTCGACGTGCAGATCGATAACGGCCCGACACAGCTTGTCACCGTAACGAGAGGAACGGTCAACAATGCCCTTGGGACAAGTGATGGTCGGGTAAAAGATGTCGATGACTTCGCCGCAGTATTGAACCTGGCCGTCGCGGGCACAGGGCTGATAGCGACATCCGCCGACCCCGAGTTTCCTGGCATCCTGACTTTCAGAGCAGATCCCACGCTTTATCCAGAAGCCGGAAATAAGGCCGCACATTTTTCGGTGACGAACGTCAAGACAGACCCTCCACAGTTTCTCAAATTCGGGTTGGCCGAGATCGATGTTACAACCGAAAAATACACAATCGATGAGTATATTGAGGGCATCGACTATATGCTTAAAAAGGCCATAGCGAGCGCATCTATCTTGGGATCGTTAAGCTCGCGTGTCGACATGCAATCTGATTTTGCCAGCAGGCTTATGGACAGCCTCGACAGTGGTGTGGGTCGATTGGTCGACGCCGATATGAATGAAGCGTCGACACGGCTCAAAGCGCTCCAGACCCAAGAACAACTCGCACTTCAATCGCTGCAGATAGCGAACAGCAATGCTGAAAATATTATGCAGCTTTTCAGATAGGCGGCGAGATCCGGCGGACACAAAACGGTTCGGATGCTTGACCACATCTGACGCTCACGCCCGGGCCAAGTCGGTGTAGCGGTTTTGGAGTGAGCGGCTGCGCAAGGAAGACATCCAGACAAGAGTTGCCGACCAGGTTTCTTCTACTAAAGTCACGAAAGCCTCCAAGAACCCTAAGGTCGGCGTGAGGGTCCGAATGTGATGCGGGGGCTAATACCAATTGTCATTGAATCTGACGCTCGGGATTCCCAAAGTCCGGCGAATCTGAATCTCTTTTGGAAAAGGGAGGTTTGCGATGGGTTCAGCTATTTCGTTACGGGCGGACTTTGATGGGGCCAAGCTGCGGCTTCTGGCGCGGCAGACACATGATGCCGATCAGGCTCGACGGCTCCTGGCGCTTGCCTCGATCTATGATGGCGGCTCGCGTGGTGACGCCGCTCGGCTTTGCAGCGTCACGGTTCAGATCGTTCGCGACTGGGTCGTCCGCTTCAATGATCGGGGTGCCGACGGCCTGATCAATGGCAAGGCTCCGGGCAGGCCTTCGCTGCTGAACGACGAACAACGGGCAGCCTTGGCGCGGGCTATTGAACGCGGCCGACCCCGTTTCTGGATGGGGTCGTTCGATGGCGTCTGTGCGATCTGGCGCAATGGATTTGGGAGGAGTTCCGGGTCTCGGTGAGCGAGGAGACCTTGGGGCGCGAGGTGCGCGCCATGGGGTATTGCAAGCTTTCGGCTCGCCCCCGGCATCATGCTCAGGACGCCGAAGCAGTGGAAGCATTTAAAAAAACTTCCCCACCGCAGTGGCAGAAATCGCCGCCGGCCCCGCCAGAGGCAGGAGGATCGAAATCTGGTATCAGGACGAAGCCCGAATACGTCAAAAAAACAAGATCACGCGACGCTGGGCGAAGCGGGGATCAAGACCCTCCGCCCCGCACGATCAGCGCACGCGCTCAGCATACATTTTTGGCGCTATCTGCCCAAGGCACGGTAAAGCAGCCGCTCTCGTCATGCCGTGGTGTGACACCCATGCCATGAACCAGCATCTGATCGAGATATCCCGCAACGTCGCTGACGACGCCCACGCCATCCTCATGATGGATCAGGCCGGGTGGCATATGTCCAACAACCTGGCTGTCCCCGAGAACATTACCATCCTGCCATTGCCGCCCAAATCGCCCGAGTTGAACCCTGTCGAAAACATCTGGCAGTTCATGAGGGAGAACTGGCTCTCTAACCGCGTCTTCAAATCCCACGAGGATATTGTCGATCACTGTTGCTACGCGTGGAGAACCCTGCAAGAGCGGCCATGGAGTATCATGTCCATTGGACGACGACAATGGGCGCAAGGGTTCTGATCAATGACGGTTGGTATAAGACACTGCCTAGAAGTTGCTAGACGACGAGTATGTTGCCGACCAGAATTCGGGCGCGCGAACGATCTGGGTTATACCTCGACTTTCAAAGCCGCGTTTTGAGGTCCAGTCCGACGCCTTTGCAGGAGAAGCGGGTATCAAATGCTTTGCTATAGTCGACGTCCGGCTTAAGCAATCTTACCCTTACGAGGTCATCCGCGAATTGTTTATAGCGCTCCGCGGTCATACAGCCAATCCCGTGGCCGATCGCATCACCACTGTCAACGATGCCGTAGCTCTTGAGTTTATCCAAGGCATATGCGATTTGGCCGTCGGTCATATCAGGGTTGGTCTTCTTAATTAGCGCATTCGCGGCCGAATTATCTCCATAGAGATAGTTATACCAGCCTTCTATTGAAGCATCGACAAACCTCTGGACCTGATCAGGGTTTGTTTCGATCCGCTTACGCTGAACCGTTATTGTTGTCGCATACGGCCTGTAGCCAGCGTCGGCGAGTAGAAATATCTGGGGGTCAACTCCGGTGGCTTCCTTGATCTCGTAAGGCTCGGACGTCACGAGGCCCTGCTGCGCCGAATTCGTATTCGCCAAAAAGAGCGCTGGACTGAAATTATAAGGTCGGAACTGCTCATCACGAAATCCACTGAAATTCGCCTTCATCCATTGAAAATAAGCACCATAGCCACCTTGTGTCATGAAAATGGTTGGGAGCTTTGCAAGATCGGCAAATCCGTCGACACCGTTGCCCGGATGCGTCAGAAGCACCTGGGCATTCTTCTGGTAGAATGCTGCGACATCCACGAGCGGAATGTTCTGCTCGACAGCTTCAAGCTGCTCCTGATGGGTCCCAAGATAAAAATCGAGTTTGTCGGCCAGCAGCAAGGCGCGATTTCGTGTGCCGGGTCCACCCTGCACGATGTCGACGCTCAGGCCGTAGCGCGCGTAGGTGCCATCGACGATCGCTTGGTAAAAGCCCCCATGATCGGCCTCGGCAAGCCAATCAGTACCAAAACGCACATTTTCGAGTGCGATTGCGGTGTTGCCTGAGGTTAGAATGCAAAAGAAAGTCGCAACCGCTGAGGAAATTCGCAGATTAAACATGAGAACCGCATGCACAAATTAAGAGAATCGAAGCTCGACATCTTTATCCGAAAACGATCACGCAAGCCCAGCAATAACGACGTGTACGATTCAAACAAGCCGCTGCCTGTTATAGGATGCGAGCGGCACGGCCACTTCTCCTTGTGGCATCATTGTAGTAGCTGGATGCCTGCTGAATCGATCTATGGCGCGACTGTTTCGGCAAGCCGCTTGATCATCTTCGCCGCGCTCGTGAACCCTTTACCCGACAATACCATCCGCGCTTCAAATAAGGTGGGCCAGCCGATGATGACGGGCTCGCGCCCTATCAGCGGCCTAAACGTCTCGACCTCCGGCTCGTTCATGGACATTGCGATGATAACCGACGTATCGACGGCGATCATATGGGCAGACCGTTCTCGTCGTAAAAATCATCGTGGGCGGACGTGGTGCCGGCTGGGATGTTACGCCGGTCCTCGGCCGCCAGGTCCCAGACCGCGTCCATGGGATAACGAATCTTGTCCTCACGCAGCTCCTGATCATATCGGTCGAGCGCTAGCTCGACCAGCCGGTTAATCGGCTGGCCTGTGCGGCGGGCAAGCGCATGGGCCAGATCGCGGGCCTTGGTGCTGCGGATGGAAAGCTGCGGTTCGGACATGGTCTTCCTCAACAAAGTTCTCGTCGGAAATATAGCGATTGCGACAGGAGATAGCAAACAGTCAAGCCAGGATGGCTAACCATCGATAAGCAGTACTTATCGATGGTTAGATCACCACCCAACAATCATACCATGTGGCGAACCATAAGATTTAGATAGAGTTCGTTTAAGAAGTCATTTACCATGATTTCAATGGCTTACGATCTCACGAAAATCAGCATGACAACCCTGATGCGGCCGGCTTTTGATGCGGCTGTCGCTCTGACCCGTCTCGACGAGCGAATTTCTCGCTCGTCGGTAGGCGCCGGCTTTCTCGAGCGCCAAAACTTTGCCGACGCCTGTGCCTCACTGTGGATCGACGGCGAGCTGGTCCATCTCGAAGACCTCGTCCTCCACGACGGCACGCGGGATATTCGCACACCCACCCATGAGCTGACAATCGCCCGCGACGTGCTGCGCACCCGTCGGCGGGTCGCCGGCCAATCCCCGGATTGGGCGCTCTCTGCCGACGGCATCCGCTCGCTGCGGAAAACCTCGGAGATCGGGTCGGGTGACGGGTACGAGGCGACGACGGCCGGAGTTACTCGGCCGGCGGTCGAGATCGCCGAAGGGGAGGGCGAAGATGTCGAGGACATCGAAAATCTTCCCGACATCGACTATGGCGCCATCGATGCGGTGCTCGCCCGATCGGAGGCCGCGATCGAAAACGCAACTCGGCCCGGGCGGAGTGGCGCCGCGGATAGAGACGCACTGATCTATGATCTCGACTGGGACGAGGATTCCAGGCTCGGCGAATGGCGCGGCGTGCTGCGCCAGGCCGAACACCTGCCGGCGGTGCTGCAGGCGATCGTCGCCCTCGATGCCTGGAACGAGTTGTCGGTCCTGCAGCACGCCCCCTGGCTCGGCCGGCTGTTCGCCGCGTCGATTTTGCGACAGGCCGGCATCACCACCAGCGCCCATCTGGCCGCCATCAATCTCGGCCTCAAGACCATTATCGTCGATCGGCGCCGGCATCGCGATCGCGAGACCCGGCTGCTTGCCATTGCCCACGGTTTTCTGGCGGCTGCCGAGATCGGCATGAAAGAGCATGACCGCCTGGCACTGGCGAAAACGATGATGGACCGGAAGCTGGAGGGGAGGCGAACCTCTTCAAAACTGCCAGAGCTGGTCGAGTTGGTGATGGCAAAGCCGCTGGTGTCGGCGGGGATGGTGGCGAAGACGCTCGAGGTGACGCCGCAGGCGGCGCGGCGGATCGTTTTGGAACTGGGGCTGAGGGAGATGACGGGGAGGGGGAGGTTTCGTGCGTGGGGGATAATGTGATTAGCGGAAGCGCGACCCAAGAGGAGTAGCAAAGCAGGTTGTGCCGTTGCAGCTCACACGGCATACCTTCTTCGAGGATGTATGCCGTATTGTAGCTAACTGATTTGGGGGGGGCGGGCGTTTTGGACGCTAGTCAGGAGACGATTGACTTCGAAACAAAACGAAGATGGGCTGCCGTCACTGAAATTAACTATGTCGTTGTCCTGGAAGACGGTGGGCTTGAGAGTGCCAGCCCCTTTCAAGGGATTTCGAATCGTTTCGACGAACTCGGATGGACACTGCGGCAGATTCTCGATCTTCCACCCGATCTGATAAGTCCCGCCTTACCTCCTCAAGGCAAGATCGGCATGCGTGTCACAGGGCGGGGGTGGAATTGGATGCCGTTGATGGTATCCGAACTGGAGAAGATAAATATCGGTGAAACAGAACCGTTCTGGGTCGCCATTAGTGGGCATGCCGAGGTCGCAAAGCGAACAAAGCGATGGTGCTCACGCCAGCGTTTTCCCGTATTTCATATCACAGATGGGTACCTTGGTGACGCACGGCCAGGTGAGGCGAATCGAGAACGAATCAGGCGTCATTTGAGGAAGGTGCTAGAACACCTCCCTCGATCGTTTCCATCTGCACTTCGTGCGAACCTTGGAGAAATGATCGACGGCTGGCGCGCTGATGAAAACTTCGCGTTGTCATTCACACCTCGGGCCCATAATTGTACGCTTCCAAATTTATTGACGCTCCAAGCCGTTGGCGCAGACATGAGCGCCGAGATTGGGCTAAATCCTTTGGTTGGAAATGAAGGAGAGTTCGTTGACGCAATAGAGGAGTCCACTTTGGAGGTCCTCGCGCTGAGAGCGACAGTCGCTGGGATTCCTGCACTCCGAGTTCAACCCCAGACGCCCGATATTATTGTCGCTGCGCCCGCAGCCTACTCACACTTTCGCGCGAGAATGCGTCGATCAAGTGATCTACCGCCCGGATTTCGCGAAGCAATCCAACTGCAGCAGCGTCAGACCGGCTATCGGATGATGATCGAAGGTTTTTCTTTCCCACGCGAATTGATCTTCAGCCCCGGCTGGCAGACCGTGATGGCAATTCGAGCGCGGGAACTTCAGCTTCAGACACACGCAATTGCATTGAGAGCGGCATCGACCGTCGCGGCCACCATTCGCCTTCCGAGTGGCGTGAACACATTCCCTGACCTGCGAAACTTCACCAACCACATACGCGGCAAAAGCCGCCCCAATAAGCTCAAGAAGACCATCAGTCTCTTTCAAAAGGTTCAGAGCGCGTTAATCGAACACTGCAGTGGCGAGCTTCTTGAAAAAATTGCGCTGAGCAGGAGCGGCGTGAAGCTTGTTTCAGACGCGCCGCTGGAGTGGCTCCCTTGCGGCGGCTTGCCGCTTGGTATCGCCCGTGACGTTTCGCGGATACCGGCGACGCCGGGCAACTTGATGATGATCGAGCTTGTACCACCGCGGCGGATGTTTCTTGACCCGAGTGCCTTTGAAGAGATCCTCGTTATCTCTTCATTTCGGGAAGACGACCATCTCAAGGATATTCTTCTCCGAGCAGTCGAAGGTGCGGCCCGAAGAATCCCCGAACATCTACGGATTAAACACGTCAGGGCGCGTGACCGAGCGGAACTGGTCGATGCAATCAATTCTTTTGGAGGAGCTATGGTGATCCTTGACTGCCATGGCAACCACAATGAGCGAACCGGCGTAGGTACGTTGAGGATCGGAAAAGACGACGTCGATGTTTGGGAACTGAGAGGAACCCTCAGATCGCCGCCCGTGGTAATCTTGAGCGCTTGCGATACGCACGCCCCGGATCGCACTCATGCAACGGTTGCTAGTGGTTTTCTCTCCTGCGGCGCAAGAGCGGTACTCGGCACGTTTCTTCCCATTCGCGGCGACCGGGCCGGGGTGTTTGCCGCCCGCCTAGCGCATCGCGCCTCTTGGTACGTCAGCACGATTGTCGACAAGGTTGAAATGCCCGTACTTTGGAGTGAGGTCGTTGGCAGCATGATACGCCTCGATTTCCTTGCAGAATTGATCAATCAAGTTCAGCGCAGGCGATTATTGTCCCAGAAGACGTGGGAAGAGCTTCGATTTGATGTTGATATGATCATTCACTCTCGAGATCCTAACTGGTGGTCGGCAGCCAGTACAAAAATCAAGGAAGTAACGAACCTAGCGGACGAGGAATTTGAAGGCTTGGTGTCGTTGGCTATCGGATCTGGAGACAGCGTTCGCTACACGCATCTCGGGAATCCCGAGACAATTTGTATCACGAATGAAGAAATCCTCGGTGCGTTCGGCTGAAGCGCTTGGCTCTCGAGAATGGTGGCGAATGGTCTCCGGCCAATGCTGATGCTACTTTCCAACAGAAAGCCAAGGCGGCGCGGCAGCTCCAGAGGCAAATTTCAGTAGCTAGATAAGCACTTCGTGGGTTAATGATTGCAACATGAGTGAAGGACAGTCAAAAACTGCGGAACTGGACCGTTTAAGCGGATCGTTGGGTGACGTTCTTCTTGATGAGTTCTCCAGGGAGGTGCTCAAAGGTTCGTTGATGGCCTATAGGTCGCTCGACAACCCCCTTCGCCTGTCGCAGTTCTCGACCGGAATTCGCGAACTGATCGGTCACACACTTTCTACACTCGCAAGTGACGACGATGTCAAGGCTACCAGTTGGTTCATGGTCGAGACACCCGATGGCCGGCCGACACGCCGACAGCGCGTCAAATTCGCCATTCAAGGTGGGATGACGGACGGTGCGATAGCAGCGCTTCAGGTGGATACCGCGGAGATTGATGTCGACGTCCGAAAGGTCGTTGATGGGCTCAGCAAATATACCCACGTTCGTCCGGATACGCTGAAGGTGGACGCCGACGAGGCAGAAGCTTTTGCCTGCGAAGCCGTTGCGACCTTTCTCGAGTTTTTTGAGATTCTTGATGACTGCCGCAAGAGCATCCGGCGAGCTGTCGAGAATGGTGTCGACGAACACGCTCTCGAAGTTTTCACGCAGGAAGTCTATAACGAAATAGACATCCTCTCGACCCGCTCAAGCGTTGATGCGGTCCAAATTGAGAAGTTCGAAGTTGTCGCTATCGGTCCCGCTTTCATCACTTACGCGGTTTCCGGCCAGGTGTACGTTGATCTTTCGTACGGATCCAAAAGCGATTTTCGCAACGATATGGGAGCCGAGATCAGCACCGACTTCCCGTTCAACATGACGACTACGGCACCTGTTGGAAACATAAGCCATTTTGAAAATGCTGCGGCGCGGATCGATACGTCGAGTTGGTATGACGACGATGATGACGGGGAGGGCGAAGATCTTTTCCTCAAGATCACAGACTACTAACCTGCGGTAGGTGCCCCCTCCGATCGGCATCTGCCATCCTGCGCCTCGGAAAACAGCATGATGGCCAGACGGACAGCAGCCCTTTTTCAAACTATGCCCAGTCTCAATTCAAATGCCGTGTCATCTTCTGATATCATTACACCCGGAGCCTTCCGATTAAATGCAAAACGACATCATCTTATCATTTAGCAGCACTGGGAATTGCTGTAGGCTCAGGTACCGCTACGGAATTTCAAGTTGCTCCCACAGGCGGATTCAGCAAACCTCCTTCGATTGACATCTGAAATAATATAGTACCTCCCATGGTGAGTGCGGCTTCGGCTTGCGGTAAAACTGCGAGGCGTCCAATGCGGAGTGCTTTATGGCTAGGTCAGCTGATTTTTCACGAAAAGTTGTCGAGGCTCTTGCAGCGAGGGCGGGGTATCGGTGCTCTTTTCCTGGATGTGAAATGCCAACGACTGGGCCGAGCTCAGAGAGCAGGCTAGGAGTCTCACGTATTGGCATGGCTTGTCATATTTACGCCGCTGCTGATGGCCCTGCCGCCAGACGGGTTGATCAGACTCGAAGCATGGCTGAATTGAAGGCGATCGAAAACGGTGTGTGGATGTGCTACACACATGGTAAGCTGATCGACACGGACGAATGCACATATTCTCCGGAACTCCTCAAGGACTGGAGGGATTTGGCGGAGCGTCGGGCTCACCTGCGATTGGAATTTTCGGAAGCGGTAGATCTTTCTCGGGTTGCATCGTTGCCGCTCGCTCGCGCAAAGATTGATTTGTTCGAGCCCGATACTGGCCATAGGATCGAGGGCTTCTTACGCGCAAGCGCAATGGCACAATCTTGGGGCAACGATGAAGCGCTGGGGACACGTGATTTGCTGATCGAGTTGGCTCGAAATGCACTGACCCACGGCCGTGCGACTGGAATTCGTTTGGAGGCAACGGTTGATAGCATCCATCTTTCTGACGACGGCCAGGTGTTCCCACTCAAGGAGCTGTTGCGTTCGGCCGGTAAGCGTGGCGGGGCTGCGGCTCTTGAAGCGATATCTACGATGCACGACCAACTTGTTGTCTTCCATCGTGCGACCGAAAATGGAAATCTCGTAACCATCACCCGCATCGAGATGTCTCCTGAAAGTCCGGCCCTTTCTCCCTGTAGCTTTAGACTGACCGGAGGCTGGCCGAATGCGACGAGTGCGATCGAATTCGTCGAAAGCCACGGCGAGTGCGAGACGGTGTTTTTATTTCCGACGCTTGGAATTCTCTCTTACAGCGATCTCTTCAAGTTATCGGATGAAATAAAGCAACGAGGGATGTCTGGGCGAGATATTGTGTTGGCGATGCAGGCGCATTCGGCCGGCATTTTGAACTTCGTTGAACGTGAAATGCCCAACGTACGCTTAGTTGAATTGAAGCGGCGTCCACCTGCATAAGCCCCTACACTGGTTTGCTTGATGTTGAACGGTTACGGCAGGGAGAATATAGTCGGATCATCGCAATTCCGATATTAGGTCGCCCTGCCTAGCCTAAGCTAATTGAAGTTCCTTGATAAATTTCTGGCTTTCGCGTCTTCGGTCCAGCAAGCGGATTGCCCAGCTCTGGATAACGGGTAGGACCTTTGCATAAGCTCGGATCCGAGCGGATGAGCCGAAAGTGATCGTGGAGTTCTGCCTCTGGGAAGCGAGGCACAAATAAGTCCTACATGCGGTTCCCTTTTAGAGCTCAATCATTCCCGGCGGCAGAGGACCGTGCCGCCTGGCAACGCCGAAACATTTGTTAGTATTCTTCGTCTAAGCGGTCCAACTGGGCATACCGCTGGAATTGACTTGATATTATCCGCAATCCCGACAGCCTAAGGAAATCCTCTTCTAGTTGATTCGGTATCCCGGATGGTAGTGCAGCCAAGAGTTCGGCGTCTGACAGTCTCAAATTTCCGTGGCCTCGCCCATACGGAGTGGTGGCCGGCTGAGGGTATGAACATCATCATTGGCGGCGGCGACTCGGGGAAGTCTACGCTTCTTCATGCTCTATCGCTCTTGTTCAGTCCGACCAACGCCGTCCAACTCCTGGAAACCGAC
This sequence comes from Neorhizobium populisoli, assembly GCF_019430945.1. GTDB lineage: Bacteria > Pseudomonadota > Alphaproteobacteria > Rhizobiales > Rhizobiaceae > Neorhizobium > Neorhizobium populisoli. Next base: position 180,460 of record NZ_JAHYCB010000008.1, read on the forward strand.
TACTACAATCGGCTACTGGAGCCCGGCTTTACGATCGAAGCAACGATTTCACTCCCTGAAGATATTGGCCTGGCAAACTTCCAACAGGCTTTGTGGCCATGGGAGTGGGATGGCGAGAAAGCGGTGCTACCAGACAACGAGCGGGAAGGGGCGCTGCGCGATCCGGTCTATATTTTCCAACTGGTTGGCACCTCCGATCTGGACCTCGTCTGGCAGATTATCCAGCCGAACTTGGAACCAGTGAGCCTTTCGACTGGACTGCGACGAAGGGTCGGCATCGTGCGTTTGGCCAACGACGATCGAAACGATCGCGACTTGCGTCTGGTATCGGGGTCGGCGCTCGATCGGTTACTATCGAAGGGAAACCTCAAATCTCGAATTAGCAAGGAAGTGTCAGCGGCTGACTTGTCCAACGCAATGACAGAAGATGAGCAACGGTCGCTTGAGACGCTCGACAAATCGATGGCCGCCGCGGGTCTTCCGAGTGGCCTTGATATCGGCCTGACGAGTAGTCAGGGACTCTCGATCGGAGCACTTGTCGGGTTGCTCGCTGAAAAGACTGGTACGCTGCTTCCGGTCTCAAGCTGGGGCGCGGGGACACGCCGAATGGCTGCACTCGAAATTGCCAGAGCGACGGAAGCATCGACTCGATTAACGGTGATCGACGAGATCGAGCGCGGACTAGAGCCGTACCGGTTGCGTCAGCTCCTAGAGACGCTTTCGGTGGACGAACAACAGTGTTTCGTGACCACGCACAGCCCTGTCGTCTTGGCCGCCGCAAAGAAGGCTGCGCTTTGGTACATCGATGGCAGTGGCCGGGTTGGGCGTCTCCCTCAGGATAAGATCGCCCGCCAGCAGTTGCGCGATCCGGAGACATTTCTCTCAAGAGTTCCGATCATTGCTGAGGGGATTACGGAGGTCGGCTTCCTGCGGGTCCTGCTCAAGCTCGTCTTCGACGGCAAGGACATGGTCCATGGCATAAGAGTGGTGGACGGGGGCGGCAACGAGGCCATGCTTGGCGTGCTTGAGGCACTTAAAGATGCGGGCATCAGTGTTGGGGGCTTCTGCGACGATGAAGGCAAATTTCCGGGCCGTTGGGCCAAGCTCAAGGCTGCCGCGGGTCCGAAGCTTTTTCAGTGGCAAAATGGCTGCCTTGAGGAAAACATCATTGCGCACGTTCCCAATTTATCTCTGTTTTCGCTTGCGTACGACAACGATGGTGTGAGCGGAGATCGGCTTCGGACGCTGGCTGATCGTCTTGCTATTCAAGATAAAAGCGAGAGCGCGATACTCAGCGCATGTGGGTCTTATGACAGTCTGCGGAAATTGATCGTTCAGGCTGCAACCGGTGACAGGAGCGGAGCGCCCAGCGAGCCGATTGGTAAAGAATGGTCGAAACATAGTCAGAAGTGGTTCAAGACGCTGCCTGGTGGCGCGGAGCTGTGCGAGAAAATGATCGGCTTAAGGCTGTGGCATCTCGTTGAGCCATCCCTGTTGCCGTTCCTTAATGCAATCCGGGCCGAAGTTGGTGAGGTCGCCCTGCATCCTGGAGAGCTGACACTGTGACGGACCAAGACGTCGCATTTCTTCTCCGCAGTGATGTTGCCTTAGCAACGATCGAGGCACCGGCCGGCTGCGGGAAGACCTTTCAGGGCGCCAATTACGCGCTCGACGCTGCCTCTTCGCTTGCGGCCGGTCGCGTGCTGATCCTTACCCACACCCATGCTGCTCGATCAGTGTTCGCAAACAGAACCCGCAAGCTGCTCGACCGAGTTGAAATTCGAACCCTCGACAGCTTTCTCACTGAAATCGCTGCGATGTATCACCGAACCCTCGATCTTCCGGTAGATGTAGGGTCCTGGGCCCGCGAGAATTCGGCGTATGATGTTGTCGCTGCCAAGTGCAGACAACTTCTCGAGTGCTCGGGAAATGTCGCACGTGCCGCGGCTCTCAGGTATCCGATAATCATTTGTGACGAACATCAAGATGCCAGCGCTGATCAGCACGCAGCGGTCATGGCGATCCACCGAGCTGGCTCTCGCGTCCGATTGCTCGGGGATCCGATGCAGATCATTTACGGCGGCGCGGGCACTACTTCAGCGGCAATAAAGCGTTGGGAAGCACTCAAAAACGAAGGGGGGTGGGGGAATTTGGCCAATCCCCATCGTTGGCGTTCGGGCTCGATCGAGCTCGGGGAATGGGTGCTTGCAGCGCGAGAAGCACTTGCCTCCGGCAAGACGATAAACCTCGCCGGAATGCTACCAGCTGGCCTTACAGTGCTGCATGCGGCAAATTCTGCGCCGGTCGCCCACAAGGCCATTACCATGACTGCTGACGATCGTCGCGAAGTGTCAGAGATTACTCGGAAAACTTCGCAGCTATTCGTACTCACCGTCGGGAATGACCGTGTCAATCATTTGAACGCGTTTTTCAATCGTTCAGTTCGGATTTGGGAAGGGCACGGACGTGAGGCACTTTCCTCGCTGGTCAAGTCAATCGAAGATAACCCGCGCTCGGCATCCGGGATTGTCGAAGCGCTGCTGACGTTTGTCGAAGAAACATGCACCGGGTTCTCCGCATCACTTCATGGCCGGCGGCTGCGGCAAGAGGTACAAGATGGGTGCTGCAAACCGGCGAGAGGAATGCCCGCCCACCTGCAGGCGATTGGCCGCGCTATCTTGGATGAGCCAGACCATCGCGGAATCAGTCGTGGCCTTAGCCTTCTACGAACTCACATCACATCGAAGACGCCAGGTTTCGCCAAAGCCACCATCAATCTGAAAAGCGAGTTCCAAGACGCCGTCAAGCTGGGGGGTTACCCTTCCGCCAACGAAGGACTTATCGAAATTACGAGGCGGAGAACGTTTTCCCATCCCCAACCTCCAGCGAAGTGCATCAGTACCGTCCACAAAGCGAAAGGGCTTGAGTGCGACAACGCACTGGTCATGATGTGTGACAAGCAATCGTTTGCAGACACCGAGTACAAGCGGCGGCTGCTGTATGTCAGTTTGAGCAGGGCGATGAAAAATTTGACGCTGGTGATTTGCCGTGACAAGCCGAGTCCGCTTTTCACTCTTTAGACCCACCGGCGTCGCCCGCTCCGTTTCGAAGCCCGTCTTTCCTCTTCTCGGCGCCGGTCCTGAGAGCGACCACTGTCGGGCCGAATGGCGTAGTCGAGATCCTCTAAGCACGGTTTGGACATGTTGAAGGTCACATTCAGCGAGTGGTAGCCAAGTTCGTCATAGTGCAATTTTGTTAGGAAACCTGCATGGATCGCAGCCGCAATGAGGACGCCATTGGGAACGTAGTGTGGGCCAAGCGGCTCCCCCTCAGGATATGCGCATTCGAAATTTTCAGCGATATGCTTTACCCAATAGCTCCCCGTGCCTTTCCTGACGGTTTTTGTCCGGACCACGTTTTTGAGCAAGGCAAGCGATGCGAGGAAAGGTGTCGCTGCATACGAGCTCAGCAATTCGTTCCGATCGGACAAAAAGCGGGCATAGCGTTCCTCGGCGCTTTCCCATTTTCCGCCCTGCTTTCTCTGAGATCGCCGATAGCCGATCCCCCATACACTGAGATGTTCATTGGCCGCAACCACGTTCGCGATAGCGACTTTGGCCACCGCTTTGTAAAAAACGCTGGCTTTGACCGCAAAACCGCGGCTTTCAAGGTAGTCGCGAAAGGCAGCTCCATTTGCGGTGATCGGAAAAGAGCTCCGTTTCGAGGCTTCTCGTGCGGAAGCATAACTCGCGAAGCCCAAGCCCCTGCCGAGGGCTTCGCAGCGGTGGGAGGACTTTACCTCGGGTAGCGAAATTAAAAGCTCGCCTTTTATGGCAGCGAGGTTTGTGGTGTTCGCAATGATAGCGAGCGTAAAATAGGCATCTCCAGCCTGGCATGCCGTTCGCCGATTACGCAGCACACCGCTGTTAGATGCAGTGGCAAAGTCGAACAATATGAACCGTGGCGTTTGACTCGGCGACAAGTCATGGGTGCCTGACCTCAATATCAATCTGCACTGAGTCGGGTGGTCAAGCAAGAGCTTCGTATGATCAGTCAACGCAACTCGGCGATGCTGGCAGTTGCCGCTTGATCTCGGCTTATCGGAGAAGAAGCGGATTCAGCCCGGGCAAGGGATGACGCCGGCGCCTAAAGATTTCTATGAAATCGTAAGCCTCGGCGGTCCTCGGAACGAGCCAGTATAGCAACAGGAGATCGTCCTGCCCGCCTTGCTCGAATGCAGCTTGGGAGCAAGAGCGCAGATTGTTTTCGAGTTGCACTGATGATGTCGGCGCGCCGACCGCGATGGCAATTGTATGCAGCTTCCTGCGGGCTCCAAACGTCACACCCGTTTGAAAAAACAGATCGGGTCGACGGGCTACTTCCCGCTGGCCCCGTCGCACGAGCCTCTCTATCTTTTGCTGGCCGGCTACGTCGATATTGAGCAGACGGTCGCCGAAATGGATCCAGCCGTCCGGTCGCTTTTCCTCTAAGGCGGTCAGCAGGCTGGTCCAGAATCTCGTGGTTGGCGCCGCCTGCGAAAAGAGCCTCAGCTGCCGTTCTTCGTCCGGGACGTATGTTAGGCTCATCGAAAGGCCATACCAGCCGTGATCCGCGCCGTCGTATTCGACTTCCCCCAGGTTGAAGCGGTTTTCCAGGTATAGCGCCAAAAGGTCTAACTCGTCGGCCGTATAGGTCGCATTTCGCTCAAGCTCCGTCCGACGGCGAAGGTAGTGGCATCGATCTATCTCTCTCGGCACCAAGTCAAAGACTGTTTCCAAATCAAAGACAGACAGCGTCGGCGCAATGTCTGAGGCCTCTGGCACGAGGCCGGCTGCTTTCAACTGCGGCCAGTGTGAGGACAGCGGGCCAATCACATCGTGAACGATATTGAAGCGATGAACAATGAGGACATCCTTGGGCGCAATGAAAAATTGCCCTTGCCGGCTTTCGAACGATAACACTCCTTTCGAGCCGATAATGCGCTGCTTCAATCGCAGAGACTGCGCCGAGGGCGAGACGACAAGGTCGTCCAGTGCCTCTTTGAGGCTTCTGATCGCTCCCCGACGAGCAGCTCCGCTTATTTTCGCGGACTTCGCCTCGAAGATTAGAACAGTCTTGTCAATGACCGCCACGAGGTCGGTTTCCCATGTGGTCTTCCCACCATCCTCGGACCACTTTACCTGTTCCCGGACATCGGCGTGAGGGAGGCCTTTGCGCACTACGGAACTCAACCGGTTCTCCAGCCAGTCTGCTCTGGCTTTTTCTGCAGCCTTCTTGAGTTTAGGGATTTTTGCGCAGAGCCCCTCGATGATCTCAGCGAGATGAACGCCAAGAATCTGTGGTCCCGCACAGAAGACAGATGTGTGGTCGATGCCAATGAGGGGTCTTAACTGGACAGGATTGTCGAGATGCAGATGGTCGAGATCAGCCTGCGTGACTGCGCCAAAGTCTAGCGCCAGCAAATTCAAGACCGATCGCATCGCTTCCGTTTGCTCGCCGGGCAGGCCAGTCATGAGTTCCGCTGTCGACAACGTGAACAGGCTGACGAGACGCTGTTCATTGATGTTCCATAAAAACGCTTCTAGCTGCTTCCGATTGTGCCGGTACTGGGCCGCGCGAGCTGTGATGTCTGCCTTTGCGCCCGGATCAAGATCCTGGGTGAAGGCCTCGAGCATGGCACTTCCGGATTTTTTGGTCATCCAGGTGCGCATGTTTTCCAAATGCACCTCGAGCCGTTTCTGGCAAATGTCGGCCACGGCCGATAGAGCGGCGACAACTGCCGTCGCGTCACATCCATAATGATGCCGGAAAGACGAGTTTACTGAGGAGGCAAGGTCGCTCGCGTATTCGCGGGTCTGAAAGCCCTGTCGAGCGCCTCTCACAGCGAGCTTCCACCGTTGTATAAGGTTCAGCATGTCCCGCTGCCGGTTTTCGGCCTGATCGGCTGTAACTTTGCTTTTTGCCTGCTCTTGGTAGGCTTGAGCATTCTCGCCGATCAGGTCGATGATGCGCTGTGTAACGCCCGGGTAATCGACACCTGGATCACCAGTAGCTCGAGCACGCGAGAGAGCCAGCGCTTGAATTAATTCGAGATGAAAGAGCTCCAAACCCGGCTTGCGGGAGTGTTTCTTCTGACTGACGGTTGAAAGGAGTACCGAAAAGCCGGCGCGGGCCAAGATTTCCAACCCGTCGACGGATGTGCTCTCTGCAACAAGTGATGCGAGCGTTGTCTGGAAGCGCTCCGTCGCGGCCCTGCCTGCGGCGTGCGCTTCAGCTACCTCTTCAGGGGTCAACGGGCGTGTGTTCACCTTCTCTCCCTCTCTCCTTTTTGACCACGGAGGAAATCAGCGCCAGGCGCGCCCACCGACTACAGTCGGAAGCGCCAGTTTCGCCCTTTGATTTTCGTTCGAAAGGGTCTCGTCATACAGCTGCGACCCATCACCGAAGCCACCCGCCAGCCAGGCATTGTCGATAATAGGTCGTAGGCCACTGATCGTGATCGCTGAAATAGAAGGAAGCGTGATGGTACCCAGATTGAGAAAGGGAACGCGTAGGGGTCTGCTCGCCTTATCGCGCCACATTAGCCGTACGTCATCCATTCCCTCCAATGAGGCATGAATCACAAGCGAGCTGTCGCCCCCGATAGAAAGGGCAATGGCGCCCATCCTCTCCGCCATCTCAATGATTCGCGCCTCAAGGGCGTCGAGCTCGACAAGTATGTCCTTGTCGTCGTCTATTCTGGCACCGATCATTGTGGCACCGTCAATGGCGCCGTTTCGCAGAACCCGCATGTACCAACGCGATTCCGGATTAGGCCTATTCAACGCGACCCGTGGCGGGTCATAGTTTGCCCACTCCCTTATATTCACATCTGAAACGCTGTCTCGATAGCCTGCCGGCAGAAACTTTGTCCGTGCGGCATTGACCCGGGCAGGGACAACGGCGGTTTCATCTGCGGCCGAGGCACTTACCAATTGCATGGTAACCTTGGGGCCGGGGACGACAGTCGGAATCTCAGCCCGACCGTTCATATGCATGACATCAGTCAGAAGGTCACGCGCTGAGGCGACCAGATGCTCAGGAGGCTTCACGCCGGCGCGGCGCTGAAGGACATGTTCTGCCATGACCTTGAGTCTATGAACGAGCTTCTCCGCGAAAGCTGTACGAGTTCGCCGACGCACATCGTCGCTCGCAGCATCATCGAGAGAATAGCCTGTCGGGTGCCGCAAATGGGCAAGATCGAATGGAAGGTCTTTTGGAGATCCAAACGCCGTGTTCATGACCGAGAGGATTTGACCGTCAGTGAGGACACCTCGCGCATATCCGAATTCGATCATCACATTTGGATTGGGAACCTGCTTGCCGTTCTGCGTTGTTGCTACGAAAGTGACATCTCCGACGAAGATCTCGCAATCTCTTATCTTGCCGAGGATTGTTTCGCTTACCGGCGGTGTGCCGGGTACATCGGCGGTGTCGGAATCGAGGTGGACCTCGATCCCATGGTCTTCGGAAAGCATTTTGATCGCGGCTTCGAGTGCCAGCCGGATAAAAGTGCCACAGACCTTCCGCTCGCGGTCGCTTTGCCAAGAGTAAAAGAGATGGATAGGGCGCATAGATCAACTCTACCACTGGTTTTGCCGCACTTTGCGGATCCAAAGCGTCGATCCCCAGAATTCATTTGGATCGTCGTTGGCTACTTCTCGATTTCACTAACTGCCTCACGGATTGCATCAACGAAGTCAGAGAGCGTCGGACCGGTCTGTTCCCCGAGTGCGCTCGTCAGCCGATCACGAAGAGCCCGCGTGAGTTCGAACTGTATCCCCATCCCAGACCTGCCGCGGTTGCATAAATTGCGACGATCGCTTCCTTGGAGCATTGGATCCCGGTGAACGTCGATAGCGAAACCTCTACGTTTGAAACTTTTCGCCAGTTTATCGATGAGGGCACGGTGTCTCCCGCCGAGATAGATAACCTCGTCACTCCCCTGACAGCCATGCATGGCGATCGCGACGTCGCTCCCGCCAACAAGCGAAAGCCCTGAAGGCTCGTTGAAGTTGGTAGAGGTAATGTGGAGGTCGCGGTTTCCAGCCGATTTTCTCCCTTCAAACAGATAGAGGCTAAAGAGCTCGCCGGCCACGGCTCTGGCGAGTTCGGATGTCCCAGGTTCGATTTTTCCGCCGTGTGGAGCGACAACACATATAGACGAATGCCGGTTTACTGCGACGACGCTGAAAGCGTGCTGATCTTCCGAAGCCAGCAATTCTTCAAAGCACTTATATCGGTCCATAACCTTCCCTCCCGTTGTGGCGCCTCGCCCTTTAAGGTTATAGTTGACATGTCAGGCTAAAAAAATCAATATACCTGACATTAGGAGATTCGAATGAGCGACGGTCCGCATAAAAGCTTGCCCCTGCGCCACGGATACCAACGTGTTGCTGCTTGGGCTTATAAGCCCGCCTTTAGCGTAAATCAGATCGGCGAGGCGGCCGAATCTGCGCTGTTGCGCGATGTCGCCATCGAAGTGGCTCCCACAATCAAATCGATTCTGGCCATTGTCGACGGGCAAGACCTTCTAAGCCTTGCATCTACGGTGCATGATCAGCTCGATCGTTTGCGCGTGGACCCGGCAGTCGACACGTTGGCTGCCAACGCTGTCGAGGGGGCTCAAATGGCACTACGAGAAGGATACAGCGGGCTTGTCGCTTTCGAAAAAGGATTGGCTTGTGCTTTGGCTGAACGCCTTGCAGCTGGAGGCCGGGCGATGGAGGAGCACTATCTCGTGAAGGCTGGACCTGGGGCATGTCAGCAGATGCGCCGACGGATGAACGAGACGATCGTGCATATGACGAATAGCGGCACTTTTGACCGCATGGCGAAATCTATCTTGGGCGATCGCTCTGTCAGCGTCGCTCGAACCCCGACTGTCCATGATGGTGTCGATCAAGGTGTGCCGTTTTGACCGCGATACCACTCGATGTTCCCGCAATACGGGTTGCCGTGATCGAGCCAGGGCGTGAGGCCGGCGGGGAGTGGCACTCGGCTGAAATCGGCAAGGCCATCGTTTTCAAGACCGAGGATCTGGATGATTATCGGACGAAGAACTGGGATAGCCGTGTTTACGACGCCATGCTTCTGATCGCCGCTGTTGAATACTGTGACAAGGCGCTCAAGCGGTCGGGCCTTCGTTGGGCGCGGCGCTTTGAGCTTGTCTTACCGGTGCATGATCTGGCTCACTGGCAGAAGCCGGACGTTGCTAGCACGATCGTTGGTGCGTTGAAATTCTTGACTGGTGACGATTGGAACATAACGTTCACCGGTGCATCGGCAGACGTGGAACATGATTTCGGGCGGCAAAGCTTGCTTGAATGGGGGGATCCTGGCCGGACGATAACGCCCTTCAGTGATGGGCTCGATTCGCGAGCCGTATCGGCCATCCTTGGGGCGAGGGGGCGGACTGATAGATTGATACGTGTCCGGGTCGGCTCGAAGGCCGATGACCGCCCGCTCCGTGATCGGAAGAAGGTTCCGTTCTTGAATATTCCCTTCTCCGTCAAGATGCGGCATGTCGGCGGAATCAAAGAGTCTTCCGTCAGGAGCCGCGGGTTCAAATTTACCCTGCTAAGTGCGATCGCAGCATATCTTGTTGGAACGCATGACGTAGCAATGCCCGAAAGCGGGCAGGGTGCTTTGGGTCCGGCTCTTGTCCCGACGAGCCACGGCTATGAAGACTATCGCAACCACCCGCGGTTCCTTCGCAAAATGGAGGAAGTCGTCCAGGCGATATTCCGTTATCCTGTCTGCTTCCGGCTTCCGCAGCTGTGGAAGACGAAAGGACAAACGCTTGCTGCCTTTGCTGAGATCGAGAGCAATCCGGATGAGTGGAACAAGACCCGATCGTGTTGGCAGCAGAGCCGTAATTCCTCGTTTGATGGCGAACGGCGGCATTGTGGAGTTTGTGCAGCCTGCATGTTGCGCAGGCTGAGCTTTCATTCTGCCGGTGTCAGTGAGCCGAAGGAAAACTATATCTGGGAAGACCTCGGGGTCAGTGAATTTGCTGATGGCGCCGTCGGCGGATTCACCAAAGTGACGCGAGCGATGCAACGCTACGGCATTGCCGGAGCATTGCATCTTGATCATCTAGCAGAAATGCGCTCTTCCCCCCTGCATCAGCCGCGCGTCAAGCGAAGCGCCTGGCAGCTTGCAGAGCATCTGCAAATATCGACGGGCGAAGCCGAGGAGCGTCTCTTTGGCTTGCTCGAACAGCATGAAAGAGAATGGAAGGCATTCATGAAGGATCTCGGGCCAAAATCATTCGTCGCCCAATGGCTGGCGTGACCGCTATGAATGAACGTCATGAACAGCTTAATTCGGAGCAACTGGGGGAGAGGCTCCGCATTGCCCGCGAGACCGCCTCGAAGACGCAAGCGGATGCAGCAGCTTTGATTGGCGTGGCGCGCACCACACTGGTTGCTATGGAAAAAGGTGCGCGTCGGGTCAAGATTGGTGAGCTCCAGCAGCTTGCCCGCCTATATGGCACCAGCGCCAATGCGATCTTGCGCAAAGAAGCGGTGCATGTGGAGCTCACCCCAAAATTCCGCAAGCTCGCGGACCACGAAGAAGCATTCGTTTCGAAGGCTGCGGAGCTTATGGCAGATCTTGTTCGTGCCGATGTAGAACTGGAAACGCTTCTTGGCATCCCTCACGTCCGTAACCTGCCCCCGGAGCGCGCGATTCTCGCCGGCGATGTTCGCCAGCAGGCTGAGCAGCATGCCCTCGAGCTTCGACATTGGCTAGGACTTGGTCTTGCTCCAGTTTCTGATATTGGCTCGGTCTTAGAGCTGCAGATGGGCGTGCGTCTATACGTGCGTCGCCTCCCGGCAAAAATTTCGGGGCTCTTTGCGTTTGAAGAAACTGTAGGTGCATGCATTCTCTTGAATTCAAGCCATCCGCTTGATCGGCGCACGCAAACCGCAGCCCATGAACTAGGGCATCTCGTTGCGACGCGGACTCAGCCGGAGGTCAATGAAATCGATGAGCTCGAGAGCTCTCGTGAAGAGAAATATGCGAACGCGTTCGCGCGCGGGTTCCTCACCCCAGCCCAGGCGGTTCGCCAGAAGTTCGAAGAAGTCACGGCTGGTGCATCGAGCCTGACGCGACGCCATGTCATAGTTCTTGCCCACTTCTTCCATGTTTCCCGAGAGGCTATGGTACGGCGGATGGAGGAGCTGCAACTGACCAAACGCGGTACCTGGGACTGGTTTCAGGCTAATGGTAACATAACGGATGATCATGTGAGGCAGGTTCTAGGCGACGCTGCACAGAGCGATCGCATGAAGAACGAAGCCGCTCTGCCGGTCCCGCTCAAGACCGGGCTTATGGCCTACCAAGCAGCAAAGCGCGGTCTGCTGAGCGAGGGCCAAATCGCCCGGATGCTACATCTGGATCGTGTCAAAGTGCGCGACATCCTCAGCGATATTGATACCGAGGAAAGCGGGGGCAATGCGGCAACCTCTATTCTCCGGTAGTGTCTCAGCTCATCTCGTGGTCGACACAAGTGTGATCATTAATCTCAACGCAACCGGACGAGCGGGCGACGTCGTGCGGGCATTCGGTGTGAAGCTACGCGCCTCAACTGTTGTCCGCGACGAACTCCTCGCTGATCGCTTCAGTGGAAGAAATGATGCACAACTTGCCGCAGCACTCGTCGATGAAAAATTGCTCGAGTTTGTCGAGCTCGATGAGCAGGCCGAAGATATCTTCGCGAGTCTGATTAGCGGCAGCGCCGCCGATACGCTGGATGACGGCGAGGCGGCAACCCTCGCGGTCGGAGCTGTATCGGGGCATACGGTTGTGATAGACGAGCGCAAGGCGCTGCGAATTGCGGCCGATCGGTTCGCTGTTATGCAGGTTCTCGCGACCGCAGATATCTTTTGCTCGGAGCGAGTGGTCGCAGCCTTAGGTGCGAAGCAAGTTGGGGATTTGATCTTCAACAGCTTGGCTGGCGCAAGGATGTTCGTTCCGGAGAGACATCACGCTGCGGTGGTTGATTTACTCGGTGCTCGTGCCGCAGAATGCCACAGCCTCCCGGCGGCACTCCGCCAAGCGGCCGGCTTTCTGACGTGACTTTGCTAGGCGTGAGTATAGTGTCCTGACTTAATGATGAGGCAGGCAATGAGGCTTCCGACCCGTCTGGTACCGACACGTCGGCCAGACGCTATAAATCGAAGCCGAGTTGCGATCGCTCCCCGGCGGATTCATCACCGGTCGCCCTCGTCAGCGTCGACAGAGTGACGCCCAGCAACCGCACGGACAGTTTGAAAGGATAGACGGTCGCCAATAGATCGGTCGCAATCCGGAGAACGTCACGACCATCCGCAAACGGTAGGGCGTTTGTCTTGCTTCTCGTCGCTTGAGTGAAATCCGAATACTTCACCCTCACAGTCACGGTTTTGGCGGTAATACCCGATGACTCGCAATAGTCCCAAACCTTGTCGGCAAGCGGCTTCAGCTCGTCTCTGGCGAGCTCAATATTGTCGATATCCTGGATGAACGTGTCTTCCGCGCCGACTGATTTCCGCACCCGATCCGAGCGGACCTGCCGTTCGTCGATGCCCCGGGCGATACCGTAGAAAAAGCTGCCCGACTTCCCGAAGTGCTGCGACAGGAATTGCAGCGATTTCGTTTTCAAGTCCGCCCCAGTTTCGATACCAAGCCTGTGCATTTTCTCAGCAGTAGCTGGACCGACGCCATGAAATTTTTTGACTGCAAGTCCCTCTACGAACGCCGGTCCGCTCTTCGGGGTAATGACAGCCTGCCCGTTTGGCTTGTTGAGATCGGACGCCATCTTCGCAAGGAACTTATTATAGGAAATTCCTGCCGACGCGTTTAGACCGGTGACCGCTTTAATCCTGGCTCGGATGGCCGATGCAATTTCCGTCGCGATCGGCATCTCCTTCAGATTTTCCGTTACATCAAGATAGGCCTCATCGAGTGATAAGGGTTCGACCCGCGACGTGTATTCTTCGAAAATTTCGCGAATTTGTCGGGAGACTTCTCGGTAGACTTCAAAGCGCGGTTTAACGAAAATCAGATCAGGGCATTTACGGGCAGCGGTTACCGATGGCATTGCCGAATGGATACCGAAAACGCGCGCCTCGTAGCTGGCGGTCGTCAACACACCTCGGGCGCCCGGGCCTCCGACAGCGATCGGTTTTCCACGAAGATCAGGATTGTCGCGTTGCTCTACCGATGCGTAAAAGGCATCCATATCGACGTGGATTATTTTTCGAACTTGGCCAGTGCTGTTCATATCACTAATCTACGTCCTGCGCTTATAGAACAAAGCAAGAACATAGCACGACCAGCATGAACTTCAATCTGTCTAATCCGATCAAGACAGATTGAATTGCTCCATCTACGTTAGCCAATTGATACTATTGAATTGTTGATAGAGTCGGGCCGTGTATTTTTCGTCGACGTGATGAGCGAATGCTAGTAGACCGGCAACATGCTTTCGCATGCCTACGATCGAGTCAAAACCTCGGTTTGCCATGTGAAGCTTGACGCCGATCTTGTCGCTGGTGAGGGCGTAAAGATGCGTCTCGAGGTTATTGCGGAATTTTCTGGACAGCTTCGTATGCTCGGTATCGACTACGATTCCGAGGACCAGCTTTCGAGCTCCAGGCGGGACGACTTTCGACTTCAGTTTATTGCTGGCAAAACCTTGCCTCGCGAGGGCCTGTGTGGCGACCGCCATTATTTCAGCAGCCTTCCCTCGTGAGCTTTTCCCATGCACCGAGAAGGTGAGGTCATCCGCGTACCGTGTGTATGTCCAGCCGCGGCTTGAGGCCAAAGCTGTAAGTTCTTCATCAAGGTGGCGGGCGACCAGGTTCGCAAGCATAGGGCTTGATGGCGCTCCCTGCGGCAAGTGGCCGGGGATGTATTTTTCATGTGGTAGGCGCCCATCGTTTCCTGCTCGACCATTGGGAGTTAGCCGTAAAGTTCGCGTGCAGATCCGGGCGAGCTGGAAGGACAGTAGCGCCGTATAACCAAGCGAGCGGAAAACGTAATAGACGTGTCGTTCCCCAATAGTTTCGAAAAAATTGACAATATCGAGTTTCACAAGCCAGCTGCATCCCAAATGTTTATTTGCAGCTTCTACCAAATCACTTTCTGGAGCGAATGCATGGCTCGCTTCATGTGGGTCGATAATGTTCAAAATGTTTTGCGCAATCCACCGCTGAACCCTTTTCAGAGCAGGGGAAGGCACGCAAATGGTTCTATATCTTCTGGTAGGGGCTGTGGTTCCCGGTGTAGCTCGCTTCTTCACCCGGAAAATTCGATAATGGTCGTGGGTCCGTTCCACGAATGAAAGCATCGTTTCAGCGTTAACGTCGGTTAGATGTGCTAAGTGCGACATCGAAAATATAACCGGCAGGTCGCGATTTTTCTTTTTGATTCGCCTTGCTGCCGCTATCGCACGATCGATGACCTGGTCTGGTCGGCCGGCGTTCCTCGCTCCAACACGGAAATTCTGAGAGTCCCAAGGGTGCCGCATCTACCTTCCGCCCCGGACGGGGTGATGCCTGTCGGTTCCAAACGAGCCGGTGACCGAGTGATGTCGCTTGCGACTGGGATCGACAGGCAACAGACTACAATCATCAGCTCTTTCAACGGCGACCGGAAACCCGGCCACCCACGACGATGCGCATACACACATCATCTTGGCCGCTCCGAAGAGCGGCGAACACTAGATGCGAGCACCCTTGGTTCTCTCAGAGACCATGGATAATACGGTTCTTGGTTAGTGGGAACCTCTTTTCCGGGCTGTTCTTTTTTTAGGGAGGACTCCAAGAATGAGTGACCTTTGTCTGTCAATCGGTAGTTCGGTGAGAGAAGGTCAAGTGAACTTGCGAGTTGAAGGGCAGCGTCGACATCTGCTGCGCTAAGGTAAGCGCGCTCCGATAGTTCGAGGCGCGAATCGCGCGAAGCTCGTCCGCGTATCGCCGATAGAACGAGAAGTAATTTAGTCTCTTCCACGCTTTGTGGCGATATCAACTCAAGACCAGCAGCCTCGACGGAGTTTTCGAGATTTTCTTCCTCCGACAGCGGGAGGAAGGCGGCCTTTGCGGATCGGGGTACCGGCCCAGTATAAAGCGCCCGCCATCCGCCACCACTTTGATGTATAATAGCTGGGGTGTTGTTTGGAATACGGTACGTGAAAGCGATCAGGGCACTTGTCCCTGCGAATCCGCCAGCATCCGCGCCACGGCCGGTCGGAGGCCCATAGTTCTGGATCAATTCTCGCCAACGTTTGGCAGGGCCGGCTTCGAAATCTTCAAGCGTTGGCACAGTGTACTCTGCAATAACTTCCGGCCGAGTCCGGTGATTTCGCACTTTCTCAAGCCCGGGTTTTGTAGCCGCCGAGCTGACAACTGCGAACTTGACCCAATTCAGGGACCACCAGGCACGGATTGTTGGGACCCGCCAGAATTTATCAAGCAATGTGGTAACACGAGTG
This sequence comes from Neorhizobium populisoli, assembly GCF_019430945.1. GTDB lineage: Bacteria > Pseudomonadota > Alphaproteobacteria > Rhizobiales > Rhizobiaceae > Neorhizobium > Neorhizobium populisoli. The sequence continues at coordinate 195,980 of NZ_JAHYCB010000008.1, forward strand.
CCCGATCCAATCAGGTCGGTCACGATGGCGATGACGCTCACGTTGCGATTTCGAATAGATTTTGGGCCTGGATGATTAAGGTAACGGCGGCCGTTCCGCTCGACCATCTGTGAAATAACGAACGCTGTCGGCCCCTCGCTGCCGACGCGCGCAGAGCCGCGGCGCGGACTAATTGCTTTGACAGATTTAGGCCCATCAGCTCGTAACCGAAGTCTGCCTTTTTTGTCCGCAGTCTTAGATGACGAGAAAATCGCACTTTCAGCAAACTCTCGTTCGGCGTAGAGCGCAATTGGCCTTCGGCGCAGCGAAAACCCACTATATTGGCGCGCGAATAGTTGCTCAATACCTGCGCGCTGGGAATCGGCGACTTGCTCCCCGTCAAGAAGCAGCAAGGAATCCAGCAGTTCAACGGCTGCGAACTTATCCGGTCCGTCGGCAAATTGGCCTACCCAATTTTGGCCATCTGCGGTTTCAGAGAGGCGCGGGATACGTCGCATCAACGCACCAGAGTCGAAACACTCTTGTGGAAGCCTCTTCCACCTGAAATGGCGCTCCCGGGGTTTTCCGAACGGATCTCAACCTGCATACAAAATACCTCCAGAAGCTGGTAAGCATTCATAGCCTCAACCGTTTCAAGGTTGCAACGGCAGATCTAACATACGCTGTACCGCTACTTAAGTGCGAACAAAAATACGCTCGTCGCCGCGAGAGGGATTCCGGCCACTCGGCGACGTCGAGCGAACCTGGCCTCGCTAGGCATCGGGCAATCCCTTTAGCGCAACATGGGGTTCATGCGTAGAGCGCGCTTCGGCCGCAATGTCACCTTCATCATAGGCTTCGGGGGTGAGGTTCGGAGACGGCTAACCCTGCGTCAGCATCCGGTCGCCTTTCTGCGCAAGGACCTTCCGGCACGCAATATCATGTCCTGTGCAGAGGCGATGAATGCCCGTGATGGGCGCTGGGTTTATACGGCGGGCCTTGTCCTCGTGGGGCAAAAGCCGGGTTCGGCCAAGGGCGTGATGTTTATCACCATCGAGGACGAAACCGGTCCGGCCAATATCGTTGTCTGGCCAACCCTGTTCGAAAAGCGACGACGCATCGTGCTGAGATCCTCAATGATGGCGATCAAGGGCCGGATTCAGCGGGAAGGGGAGGTCGTGCATCTGGTTGCCCAGCAGCTCTTCGACCTGTCAGAGGACTTCGTTGGGCTCGCTGATCGGGATACAGACTTCAAGCTGCCAACCGGGCGCGGCGACGAGTTTGCCCATGGAGGCAGCGGGCCGGATTCACGCGACAGGACGAAGCCGGTCGTCCCGAGAGACCTCTTCGTCCCCGATCTTCATATCGATACGCTGAAGGTGAAAAGCAGGAATTTTCACTGAAAAATGCTTAAAACCGAGCGTGTCGAGCGGAGCGCATACACCCCCAAAATCGCTTCACTTCTCAGGCGTGGAAACTTCGGATACAGCGGCAATAGCTTTCGGCGTTGCTTTCGGAAAAGGGTGAGCTGGAACTGGAAGCGAAGCGAGGCGCGCCTCTGTCTCCGGCGAGACATGGCAGCGCAGGCCTGAGACTGGCCCGATGCCATACCGGCCAAAGTAAGGCCTTATGAGATCGTAGCCACGCTGGTCGCCTGACTGAAAGTGACGGAAAATCCAGTAGGCGATCAAATCCGCCATCTGAATCAGGCGCGATGCCTTTGAATCCAGAAAAAGCGGGACTTCGGCAAAGTTGCGAAGTTGGCCGCTGGCATGCCCCACGTGCTTGAACACATGAGAGAGAGTTTGGATTTTCTCCTCATAATTGCTTTTGTCGAGGATGACCAAGCCGCGCTGGGGGTTCTTTTTCTTATAAAGCGTCTTCAGATAGCCATCAAAACACGAAGCCACCTCCTCGAAGCTGCGAGCCAGAATATCGTTCGGAGAAAAGAGCTTTTTTTCGATGACGCAGGCGTAGACCTTCAACTGCAACTGCTTGTCGGCCAGTAGCGACAAGATATCGACGACGGCTTGAACTCTGTCGTTGGGAGGCACACCTTTCCAGGTACCGTTGCCCGAGCGCATTGGGTTTCCGTGGAACTCAATTTCTCGAGGATTGCTTAAGCTAAAGCGCGCCGCTACAGGATCTATCTGGGCTTCCAGCCAATGCGTTTGGCGCTCGAATATGCTAAAGCCTGCAAGGACAAAGAAGTCGGAGCTTGGATCATGCGAGTGGCCAGACTCGTCGAGATATAGTAGATGCAACGAATCCCCCTGAAACGAAAAAGCGGACCGCATGCGGTCCGCTCCAATTCGGTAAGCCGAGTGAAACAATCGTTCAACGCACCGACGGATCAGCGCTCTCGACTATGCTCAATATATATCGGTTGCGTGTCGGCTTTTCAAGAGGCGGCTCCGCATGGCTCACAGTGGCGAACCCACAGCGTTCGCGGCTTCACGTCGTCTGTGATCCGCCTCCAGCAGTCAAAGGCACCGACTCTGACCTGATGACCGGAGCGAAAAGAAGGTAGCGTCAGGTATCGAGGGCTTCAACAAGATCCGCATCAGCACGATCGTTGTTTGTTGGAAGGCAGGTCTACGAAAAGTTTGTATTTTCAGGTGCTTAAGGAGTTTGGCCAGCTGGTCGTGGGTTCGATTCCTTTCAAGGCGAGGCCTACTCTTTCTATAGCTGACTCGCATCGCATAAACTATCGGCCTGCTTTACAGCGAGCTGGTGGTTCGCCCTCGACACGGGATTTTGGCCTCGGTCAGAAAGCTAGGCTCAAGGCTCCGCCGAGTGGGTGGCCCCGGTTCTGCTAATAGGTGTTTCACGCTAGGAGCAGTTTTATGCTCCCCAGCCGTCACTATTCGAAGCTAAGTGTAGAAACCGCCTTTAATCGCGTGTCAATTTAATCCTCCAAACATGTCATCATCGTTTTCTTTAAGGCCTTCATGAAATGATCAACATGGCCGCGGGTGAAGACGAGCGGCGGGCGGACTTTCAGGACGTTGGCGTGAGGGCCGCTGGCGCTGATGAGGACCCGGCGCTCTCTCAGGCCGTTGACGATGCGTGCTGCAAGTGAGGCAGAGGGCCGTCCGGCGTCCTCGATATCGGCGCCGATGAAAAGCCCCGCGCCACGAATGGCTGCAAGCTGCGGAAAGCGGCTGCTGAGGCTTGCAAGTTCATCGAGGAAATACTCGCCGACATCGCGGCTATGGGTGATCAGATTCTGTTCCTTGATGAAGCGGAGTACCGCCATGCCCGTTGCCGCGGCCACGGGGTTGCCGCCGAACGTGTTGAAATATCGGGCGTTCTTGCCAAAATCGGCAATCACTTCCGGCCTCGCGATGAGCCCCGCGACGGGATAGCCATTGCCCATGGGCTTGCCGATGGTAACGAGATCGGGCACCAGCCCATGCCTCTGAAAACCCCACATGCCTTCTCCCGTCCGTCCGAACCCGGGTTGTACTTCGTCGGCGACGAAGATGCCGCCCGCCTGACGTATCGCGTCGACGGCTGCCTTGAGGAAGCCGGGTTGGCCAGGAATAACGCCGTCGCTTGAAAAGATCGTATCGAGGATCAGCATGGCCGGCTTGATGCCATGTCGTTTGAGGTCGGCGATCGCCGCCTCGACGCCCTCGGCAAACGTTCCGGCCATCCCCTCAGGCGGAAGCGAGGGATCGGGAGCGGGGACCGTGCGGACATGGGCGCCGAGATCGACATTCGGCCCGAGTGAAGGCGAAAATTCCGCCACTGCGCTGGTGACGCCATGATAGGCATGGGCCGTGACGATAATGCCGCTGCCGCCGGTGTAATTGCGGGCGATCCGGACTGCGAGATCGTTGGCCTCGCTGCCGGTGCAGGTGAACATGACCTGGCTGAGTTCATCCGGGCAGGTTGAGGTCAGGGCCTCGGCAAAGGCCAAGACATTTTCGTGGAGATAACGCGTATGCGTATTCAGCGTGGCGGCCTGTCGCGTGGCTGCTTCCAGTACGGCCAGGTTGCTGTGCCCCACCGATGGAACATTGTTATAGGTGTCGAGATAGGCATTTCCCTCGGCGTCATAGAGCCAGACGCCTTCCCCGCGCACGAAATGCAGCGGCCGCTCGTAGAAAAGGCGGTAGGCAGGCCCCAAAACCTTCTCGCGCCGGGTTATCATCGATTGTTCGGCGGCGCTCAGCCGCTCGAAATCGCTGCTGCCGAATGCGTTGGCCATGGTCATGCGAAGTCTCCAAGGTTCTGCCGGAAGAACGCGGCGATTTCTCCGTCGCTATGATTTGCAAGACGGGTAAGCCCGGCAAGTGCGAGCGGATGGTTGCGAAGGATGTAGTCGCGATTTTCTGGATAGAGGCCGGCACGCCATTCCGGAATGATCACCGTCATCGCCAGCCGTGTCCTGAGCAGACAGGGTAGGGCGTCGATTTCGTTCCGTAAAAGCGGGCGCACCGCATGATAGGCGTGCAGCATCGCGCTCATCATTTCCATCCCTCGGTCGTTGCCCGCCTGATAGGACAGCGCGACCGCCAGATCGTTGATGAGTGGCGCCTCGACGAGATCGCCGAAATCGATCACGCCGCTGATAGCCGAAGGGTCGTTCGCCGCGACAAGGATATTATGCGGATTGAAATCGTTGTGAATGACCTGACGGCGTAACTCGCCCATACCGTATGATGTCAGCTGGTCGAAACCGTCCAGCGCGGCCAGAACAAGATCTCTATGACCGGGGTCCACGCAGATTGCCTGCGGTCGAAGGGCGCCGGCATTGTAGATATCCCAAAGCAGGCCTTGAGACGGCACGCCGGCTTTGAAGTCAGCCAGGCCTTGACCGAGAACGGCTAGGCCAGCACCCAGGGCCTGCATCTGTGATCGTGAGCGCGCAACCTTGTGGAGCTGCACGCCATCCAGAAAGGTGAGCATCCTGACCAAGCGCTGCTGGCCTGCGAAACCCAGTCCGATGAGAAAACGGCCGTCGGATTCCGGAATCGCCTTCGGCAGGGGAAGCGGAAGCCGCTTCTCTTCAAGGTGACGGAGCGCATCTGTCTGGAATTGTAAAACGTCTTCACGCTCGGCGGAGTTGGCGATCTTTAGCACGGCCCGCCGGCCATCGGACGTCTCCACCAGAAAAGTTTCGTCTCGCTCGCTCGATAGAACCGTGGCACGCCCGGCGAAGCCGAAATGATCCGCCGCGATGGTCTCCACGCGTTCAAGCGGCGTTCGCTCAAGTTTGGCTGTGAGCATGTTGTTTGACGCAGACTTGGCGGGTGCTTGGGACATAATGATTACCTTTATTGACACCGCAGGGCGGACGATGTTTGAAATTCCCTGCCACGCGAACTGAACCGTGCGTCGCGAGCAACCGGCGAAGGCCGGATGAAAGAGAAGCAATGCCGGCCGCTACCAATCCCGCGCTCACCGAAAGCTCCCGCTCCGTTCTGCGGATTGTCGCCTCCCATGGCCCGATAACCAGGCCGCGGCTCGGCGCGATGCTCAATCTTTCCAAGCCGACGATGACGGCGGTCATGCAGGAACTGGGCGCCCTCGGGCTTGTGGCGCCGATCGGCTCGCAGCAGGGTGCCATGGGGCGTTCGGCGGCGGTTTATGCGCTTGGGCCACAGGCAGGTTATGTCATCGGCATTGATGTTGGCGCGGCGCAGGTTCGCGCCGTGGCGCAGGGGCTCGATGGGGCGCCGCTCGCCACCGCCGAACTCAAGATCGCCAAACAGCACCGGGCAACCAGCGAGGAGGTTGCCGCAACCGTCGATGAAGCCGCCAAAGCGGCAATCCTGGCTGTCGGCAAACGCAGCAAAACCCTGCGCAGCATCGCGGTTGCGGTTCCGCGCATCGTCTCTCGCAATCGCCTCGGGCTCAACCGCCGCAAAGGCCCCGAGACCGTTCTTCAGCAGTTGCGCCGGTCGGTCGATGCGCCGATCCTCCTCGAAAACAATGTCAACTGCGCCGCGTTCGGTGAACTGCACGACGGTGCGGCGCAGGGGCGGGACATCTTCCTTTTTCTGCAGATCGGCGTGCGTATCGGCCTCGGCATCGTGATCGGCGGCAAGCTCTTCCGTGGCTTCAACGGGGCGGCAGGCGAAGCCGGCCGCATGCCGTTTCCCTGGTCTAGCGAACATGTGCCAGCGCGCGAACGGCTCGAACATTATCTCGGCTCCGATGCGTTGATGGAACGGTGCGTGGCCGGATGGCCCGCCGGTGTCAGTGAGCCGCCTGCGACCGCTCGCGAGCTTTTCGACCGTGCACAGAGCGGAGAGCGGGAAGCACTCCACTGGGTAACCAGACATGCGGCCGATATCGGGAGGATGGTTGCGGGCTGCATCGGATTTTTCGACCCTGGTCTTGTGGTTCTGGGCGGCGGTGTCGGGCAAAACCCATTGATGCTGGATGAGGTGCGCCGCGTCGCCCGCGATCTGACCTGGCCAACCGAAATTGCCGTAAGCGGTCTCGGTGCGAACGGCACGGTGCTGGGGGCGACGCGTCTTGCCGCGGAACACGCGCTCGCAGATATCCTCGGCGAAACTCCGGATGCCACTTTGGTTCTGCCGCCCGGCTCCGCTTCGGAAGAAGAGACGGCAGAACAATCTTTCGGATAGGTCAGACCTCCGTGGGCGACCACGGCTTCAGTTTCGTGTCAGTCTGCCGGTAGCGAAAGGTGATGTTCGTCAAACCGGCCGCATCCTGCATGTCGCCGACAATCATCTGCAGGGCGACGATATCGATAATGGCGCCGGCCACCGTATTGGCGACATGAGGTACGGTGATGACAACGAGATTGTCTCGTGAGGCGACATCCGTCCGATTTGTGATCAGCACACTCGGGCAACCGAAGCCTGCCATGTCCTCGGCGATCTTGACCTCGCGGCCGTTGCCGAAGGCGATGACGCCGGTGCGATTATCCTGGGATTCCATCGGTCCGTGCAGATAGTTCAGCGTATCCCATCCGGCGGCAGGGATGCGAACGGCCTCGCGGATCAGCATTGCCCCTTCGCCGGCCGTCGCGAAACCGGGGCCCGCGCCGACGAGATCGATCGAGCTGCAGGGGCCGAGTTTCTCGGCGGCGGTTTTTGCAGCATCCCGGGCGGAAGCCAGGACTTCCGCGACGGTTTCCGGAACACGCTTCCATTCTTCGGAGACTGGTCGATCAGCCAGTTTTTCGCAAAGAAGTCCGATGGCGAGCAACATGCCTGTATAACCTGTCGAACTCGCGCCATTGTCGGAGCCCGATCCACTCGGAACGACCGCGCCGGCAAGCTCGGCAAGTGGATTGTCACTTCCTCTGCAGATGGCGATTTTCGGCGCGTTCGGGCGCATCTGCATCACGTCCGATATTTCGCGGCTTTGGCCGGATGCCGACAGGGCGATGAAAGCACCGGCTGCGCTGTCGAGTGCGCCGTATAGATCTGTTGGGCAATAGGGATAGGAAGCGATGCCCAACTCCCGCAGATAGGCGGCGCCCACCATGGCGGCCTGATAGCTCGCGCCGATCCCTGCAAAACCGACCGTCCGGCCCTGGAAATGCTGCAGGTCGAGCTCGGCTAAAGCGTTGCACACCACATCAAGCCCTTCCGACAGGCTTTCCGGCTGCCGAGCGACGGCATTCCTGTAACCGATACGTTCCATTCGAATATCCCTTGTCTTCAGTGAGATTAGGCGAGGAGGCGTCGCGCCAGCGCGAGCGCTCCGGTAACCGGCGCCGCTCTAAGCAGAGTAATTTTGCTTGCGGGCGAAACCTCGGCCATGGCGTGCTCGAAGGCTTGATAAAGGCCTGGTTGTTCGACAACCACGCCGCCGCCGATGACGACATGGCCAGCATCCGCTCCACGGCCGATCAGGATACCGACGAGCCGGGCGAGCGCTTTCGCGCCGTCTTCGATGACGGCGATTGCCAGCGATGATTTTTGCGCCGCTGCCTCGAAAACCGCATCGGCGTAACCGCCCCAGACGGCGGCACCGCGGGTTTCGTTCAGCAGACGGCCTATCTTGGTCGGGTCGGTCGTATTCAGCTTCGACATCAGGCCGTTGATCAGAGGATCGTTGGTTTTTCCGTGATCGATTGCGTTTCGGACAGCGCGCGCCGCTTCTCGGACCAGGGCCGCCGCACTGCCCTCATCGCCCAATATCCAACCCCAGCCGCCGGCTACCAGCATCTCGTCGTCAGGGCCGCGTGCAACGGCGATCGAGCCGGTGCCGGACACAACGCCCACGCCTGTCTGGAAACCGGCCGCCGGAACAAGTAGCTCGGAATCGTTGACGACCTTGACCCGGCCGGCCAGGATCGCGCTTATGTAAGTCGCCAGTTGCGTACAGTGCCAGCCAGCATTGCAGCCATGAACGCCAAAAGCGACGGCTGCCGGCTCGGCTTTGGCTGTATCGAGGACGAGCGCTGCGAGCGCCGCAGCATCCGCTGCCCAGTCCCAGATGCGCCATTCGGAGCTCGCAACGACAGTGTCAACCACGACATCCTCGCCTTGGCATACGATAATATGCGTCTTTGTTCCCCCGACATCGATGCCGGCAATCAGGCCGTTCTTCACCATAAAACGAGGCGCCTTCCACACAAAACTGCGTCTGAAAAATATAGTTCGGAAGCTTTACAAACTATCTAGTCAAAACGCAAGAACTATGATTTTCTAGCTGTTGTGGACGCCCAAGCGCGAGAAAAAGGGGAGCATAATGAAAATGAGAGCATTCGCAGGGCTGCTGACGGCAGCAACAATTGCCTGGGGGCTTTCAGCTCCCTTTACCTATGCAACCGACATTTCATTCTGGACCTGGCGGCAGGAGGACAAGGCGGCCTATAACGAGCTTTTCGCCGACTTCACCAAGAAGAATCCCGATATCAACGTCAAGTTTCAGTCCTTCCCGGACGAGAACTATCCGACGATTGCCTCCACCGCTCTCGCAGGCGGCAAAGGCGGCGACGTCATTCACACCCACGCCTATGGTTGGCTGGAGCAGTTCGTCAAATCCGGCTATTTCGTAAAGCAGGACGCTTCGAACATGCCGTCGCTTGCCAACATGTCTGCCGACGCGCTGCTGTCCGGTACATACCGCGCCGATAGCCAGGTCTATTCACTGCCCTTCGCGTCGCAGACGCTTGGTCTCTTCATCAACAAGGACGTCTTCGAGAAGGCCGGCCTGAAGGCGCCGACGACCTGGGACGAATTCATTGTCGTGTCGAAGGCTCTGAAAGACAAGGGCGTCATTCCGCTCGCGAACGGGCTCGGCACAAGCTGGTTCAATGAAATGTTCGTGGCGACTTTCACCGGCCCGCTTCTGGGGCAGGAGTTCGTGTCCGACCTGAAGAGCGGCAAGGCGACCTTCAAGGATCCGCGGTATATTGCTGCATTGACCAAGTTGCTTGAACTGCGCGCCTACATGCCAACGGGCTTCGAAGGCATCGACTACAGCACGGCAGGCCAACTCTTCATCAGCGGCCGTGCAGCGATGCTTGCCGGCGGCAGCTTCGACATTTCCACCTACCGGGCACAAAACCCGAAGCTCAAGATGGATTTCATCGCTCCGCCGGCGGCAAAGGTGGGGGACATCCCGCAAGCCACGAAATTCTTCGATGGCGGTTATGCGGTCAATGCCGCATCTCCCAACAAGGAAGCGGCTCTCAAGCTCGTCAACTGGATGGGCACCAAGGAATTCGGCGACAAATTCACTGCATTGCTCGGCAACATCTCGCCGATCAAAGGCGTCGATGTGAAGGACCCGCTGCTGGCTGAAGTCGCCAAGCTGAATGAAACGGCGATGCCCCATATCAACGTGGTCTATTTCCGCTTCGAAAAGCCCACCGGTTCCGAGTTGCTGCAGAGCGGTATTACGAAGATGATGTCGGGCTCGATAACGCCGGAACAGCTCGGCGGCGACGTGACCAACGGTCTTGCCAAGTGGTACAAGCCTTTCCAGGGGAAATAAGATGAATGACGACCGGCGCCGCGCCTTGATTTCCCAGCCGCAGCGCCGGTCGTTGTGGATCCTGTTTCTGCTTCTGCCCGCCATCGTCGTGATGACGCTGTTCGTCGTCTGGCCGCTTCTATCGGCGCTGCGGTTTGCGTTCTACGAGTTCAATGGCCTGTCGCCATCGCAATTCGTCGGACTCGAAAACTTCCGCAAGGTTCTCTTCGAGGAACCGTTCAGCGACTGGACCTATAATGCCTTCTGCCACAACGTGATCGTGTTTTTCGCGCTCATGGTATTTGAAAACGGTACGGCCTTCCTGATCGCCTTCGCGCTCCTGAAGGGTCTCCCGGGGCATCGCATCCATCAGGTCATCATCTTCCTTCCGGTGGTGCTTTCTTCCGTCATCGTCGGATTTCTCTGGAAGCTCTTCCTGCATCCGATGTTCGGTCTCGTGAACGGCGCATTGGCATTGATCGATATCCAGGGGCCGGCCTGGCTGGGGAGCGAAAGTACGGCGCTCGGCAGCATCATCTTCGCCAATATCTGGCACTGGCTCGGATTTCCAACGCTTGTCCTGCTCGCCGGCATGCAGCGTATATCTGCAGAGGTGATCGAGGCGGCCCGTCTCGATGGAGCGGGTGACTATGTCCTGCTGCGCCGGATCATCTGGCCGCTGATCGCGCCCAGCGTGACGATCGTCTGCATCCTGACCTTTATCGGCAGTTTCAACTGGTTCGAGATCCCTTACGTCATGGCCGGGCTCACCGGCTCTCCTGGCGGCTCAACCGATGTGCTCGGTCTTTATTTCTACCGCACGGCTTTCGGCAGCGTATCGAGCGGAATTCAGGACTTCGGGCAGGGAAGTGCCCTTGCGGTTTTAATGTTCCTGTTCGTTGCCGGCTTTTCGTTCGTCGGGTTGCGCTTTCTGCGCCGCCGCGAAATTCAGCTCTAAGCCTCGCCGCCACATCCGGGATCCGATATGAAAAACTCTTCTGAATGGTTCAAGAACGGCTCTATTCAGGCACTGCTGGTCCTGAACGCGCTGATCATGCTCTACCCTCTTGTGGTGATGGTGCTTTCCTCGTTCAAAAAGAACGCAGAAATATTCACGGCGCCTTTCGCGCTTCCGGAAAGCTTCGGCTTCGACAATCTTCAGAAGGTCTGGGATCAGACGAATTTCGTCCGTTACATGCTCAATTCCTTAGGCGTGACGGCCGCTTCCATTGTCCTGATCCTGGTTTTCGGAACGATGGCCGCCTATGCGATCGCACGCTACGAGTTTCGCTGGAGCGGCGCCGTGCTGATGTTCTTCATCAGCGGAATGACCATTCCACTGAAGCTGGCGATCATTCCACTGTTCATTCAGCTTGATACCCTTCATCTCGTCGACACTTATGCCGGCCTCGTGCTGGTTTATGTGGCGATGGGCCTGCCTTCGGCCGTGTTCATCATGACGGGGTTCCTGCGCACGCTACCGAGGGAACTGGAAGAATCCGCCCGCATCGATGGAGCCAACGAACTGCTGATCATGCTGAAGATCATGCTGCCGTTGGCGCGCCCGGCCATGGTCATCGTCGCGATCCAGAATGCCGTCCCGATCTGGAACGATTTCTTCTTCCCGCTGATCCTGATCACTTCAGACGATCTGAAGACCCTGCCGCAGGGGCTGACGGTCTTCATCGGCGAGTTCACAACTGATTGGGGCGTCATGTTCACCGGCCTGACGCTGGCGGCGCTGCCGATCACCCTTCTCTACATCGTGCTCTCCAAGCAGTTCATCGCCGGCATCACCCAGGGCGCCGTCAAGTAATTTTCCATGAGGATCGGATCGCCATGAGCTCCGTGCAAGTCCGCAACGTCAGCAAGAACTATGCCCAGACCAATGTCATCAAGGATGTTTCCGTCGATATTCCGGACGGTGAATTCGTCGTCCTGGTCGGCCCCTCCGGATGCGGAAAATCCACGCTGCTCAGGATGATCGCGGGCCTTGAGGATATCAGCGCCGGTCAGATCGCCATCGGTGGAAACGTCATAAATGATGTCGCCCCCAAATCGCGCGATATCGCCATGGTGTTTCAGAACTACGCGCTTTATCCGCATATGACTGTTCGCGAGAACATGGAATTCGCGCTGCAGCTGAAGAAGGTTTCGAAAGCCGAAATCGACCAGAAAGTCATCCGAGCGGCAGATATTTTGGGGTTGCGGGAGCTTCTGTCCCGGTACCCGAGGCAGCTCTCCGGTGGCCAGCGCCAGCGCGTCGCCATGGGGCGCGCCATCGTCCGGGATCCGAAAGTGTTTCTGTTCGACGAGCCGCTTTCGAACCTCGATGCTAAACTGCGCGTGCAAATGCGCGCCGAGATCAAGGCACTGCATCAGCGGCTGAAGACGACCACCGTCTATGTCACCCACGACCAGGTGGAGGCGATGACGATGGCGGACCGTATCGTGGTGATGCGATCGGGCGTGGTAGAACAGGTGGGCACGCCGCTCGAACTCTACGATAATCCCGCCAATCGCTTCGTCGCACAATTCATCGGCTCGCCGGCGATGAATATCCTTGAAGGCGAAGTTGTCGAAAACGCATTCCGAATGCCTGATGGTGTCCGACTTCCGCTGCCGCCGGCTGCGGATATCGAGGATGGCAGAAAGCTTCATTATGGCATCCGCCCGGAGCATATCGCCCTTGCGGACAGGGGCGTTGCCGGAACGGTGCATCTCGTCGAGCCAACGGGCTCCAGCACCGAAGTGATGGTCACCGTCGGTGTGCAGCAGATTTCCGTCCTTGCACACGAACGGCTGCCGGTCCGTCCCGGACAGCATGTTCACCTGTCCTATGATGTTTCCAAGGTCTGCCTCTTCGACGAGCGCGAACAGCGCGTGCGAATCTAGGAGAATGTGATGGGAAGCAGAAAGAGCGTGATCATCACCGGAGCGGGTTCCGGGATCGGTGCGGCAACGGCGATCACCTTCGCGGCAAACGGCTACGACGTCGCCGTCAATTACAGTCGCAACAGAACGGGGGCAAACGAGATCGTCGAGCAATGCCGCACGGCCGGTGTGGATGCGGTGAGCATCCGTGGAGACATTGCGGAAGACGACGATTGCCGAACGATCGCGGATATGGTGATGTCGCGTTTCGGGCGGATCGATGCGCTTGTCAATAATGCCGGCGTCACCCGACAGGCCCCGGCAGAGGATCTGGAAGCGTCGAATGTCGGGGATTTCGATGCGATTTTCCGCGTCAATGTCGCCGGCACCTATCAGATGATCCGCGCAGCCGCGCCCCATCTTCGGCAGGCCGGTCTTGGCTCGATCGTCAACGTCTCGTCGGACTCGGCGCTGAGCGGGTCGGGCTCATCGCTGGCCTATGCCGCTTCCAAAGGCGCTTTGAACACCATGACGCGAGGCCTGGCGCGCACGCTTTCGCCGGCAATCCGCGTCAACGCGGTCTGTCCCGGATTTGTCGATACGACATGGGCGCTTGCCTGGCACGATGAAGCTTCCTATCGCAGCTTCAAGGCCGAGCTCATTGCAAAAGCGCCTTTGAAGAGCATGCCCGAGGCAACCGACATCGCCGAAGCGATCTTCTGGTTGACCGACAAGGCGCATTGCGTGACTGGGCAATGCATGGTGATCGATAGCGGCGCCGGGCTCGTCGAATAGCCGCGCGCCTTGGGGTAGTTTGCCCGTCGGAAATGCCTACGTGCAGCGGCGGAGTGGGCCTGTGCTTAGAACCAGACTTCGATTGACAAGCAGCGAGACCTCATATTAATTCCATTAGCTGGATTTAATGGAGATGGATATGTCGAGCCGGATTTTGCTCAGGGGCGGAGCTGTTTATAAGGGCTTCGGGAGCGAGGTCATCAAGAATGGCTTCGTCGAGATCGTCGATGGAAAAGTCGCTGCGGTCGGCGCCGTATCGGATCTGACTTCGGCATTCGATGGCGAAGTGATCGATGCCACCGGCAAGACGGTCGTACCCGGCATTATCGACACGCATATGCACGTCTTCCACGAGCCGCAGATGCTGCGCCTTTCGGAAGGTGCTGCGGCCATTTGGGGCGCCAATTATGCCCAGTCGGCTTTGCGTGCCGGCGTCACCACAATGCGCGATCTTGGAGCCCAGAGCGGTGCGGCTTTCGGGCTTAAAAAGGCGCTCAACGAAGGTTATACGGTTGGGCCGCGTTACCTGGTGGCGGGCCGTGCAATCTGCATGACCGGCGGCCATGGCTGGGCCAATCTTTCCGCCGAGGCAGATGGCGAAGACGCCATACGCAAGCTCGCTCGCCAGCAGATCAAACTCGGCGCCGATGTCATCAAGGTCATGGCGAGCGGTGGGGCCGGCACGCCTGGCGAACTGCCGACCGAGGCACAGTTCAGCATGCAGGAAATCCGCGCGGCTGTGGATGTTGCGCACGATTTCGGCAAACCGGTTGCTGCACATGCGCTGGCAACCGAAGGCATCATTCGTGCGGTCGAGGCGGGTGTCGATACGATCGAGCACGGGGTGTTCCTGGATGACAGGGCAATCGAGCTGATGCTCAAGAAGAACGTCGCGCTTTGCCCAACGATCTCGGTTTATCCACGCATCATCAACCGCGGCCCGGCGGGCGGCGAAGCTCCGCTCGTGATGCAGAAATCCGTCGCACTGCTCGGCCCGCATCTGGATAGCCTGCGCAAAGCGGTCGCGGCCGGCGTCCGCATCGTTTTTGGCACGGATGCGACCACCCTCTATAATCCGGTCGGCGATTTCTCCGATGAAATGGATCTGATGGTGAAGGCCGGCATGAGCCCCGTCGAGGTCATTCAATCGGCGACCAGCACGGCTGCGGACATTTGCCGGGTTTCGAACATCGTCGGTACGCTGGAAGCCGGAAAGCTGGCCGATGTCGTCGTCGTCGATGGCGACGCTACAAAGGATATTGCAGCGCTGAGCGCGACGAATATGGTCTTCAAGGACGGGTTGCTCGTCTATCGCAAAGGCGACGGCTATCGCAGCGCCATGCTGACCGCGAAGCCCATCCTGAAGGCCGATCACGCCCTCTAAGGCGATGGGCATCCGATCACGCCGGGAGGAGTTCCGGCGTGATCGTGACGGAGAGTTTCAGCGTCTCG
Source organism: Neorhizobium populisoli (assembly GCF_019430945.1). GTDB lineage: Bacteria > Pseudomonadota > Alphaproteobacteria > Rhizobiales > Rhizobiaceae > Neorhizobium > Neorhizobium populisoli. Next base: position 210,995 of record NZ_JAHYCB010000008.1, read on the forward strand.
CCGGGTGCAATATGCGCCATTCCCGGCTTCTCCAGCATGTCTCCCGCAAAGCCGATCGGATCTGCATGGCCGAGCAGCGGTTCGATGCAGAGAAAATCGCCGCCCGGCCGCGACCACAGGATAATCCCATCCATCTCCGGAAAATCGACGCGGACCGCCGCGTTGCCGTCCTCGGTGTGGAAGCGAAGGCTGCGGCTTTTCAGCGACAACAGTGCCAGTCCGCCTTTTTCGAACAGCGCTTCGGCAAGCCTCACGGATTTGCCTTCCAGCAGAAGTTCGAACCGGTCAGGTCCGATCAACCGGTCGATCGGGCGTGTATAGTGGATCGGTGCGGCTTCATCGAATGTGAGCAGATGCCGGCCTTTCGGGACACCGGGTACCAGAGGCCAGCGGAAACCGGGATGGAGGCCAAGGCTTGCGGGCAGGGTAATTTGGCCGTCGTTGCGGATTTCGGCGGTGATCTGCAGCGCCGAATCCGACAATCGGTAGCTCATTCGAAGCGTGAAATCGTAGGGGTAGTCTTGCCGTGTTTCCGGGCTGGCGCGAAGTTCGAGCGTGCAATGCTCAACCGTCTGCTCGACGACGGAAAACAGGCTCGTCAGCGCGAAACCATGCATCGGCATCGAATAGGCGGTGCCCCCGATGCGGACGACGTCGTCATTTACCCGACCAATCACTGGAAAGAGCACAGGGCAGGTGCCGTCCCAGATGCCGGCATCTGGCCTCCAAAGAAAATCCGCTCCATCCAGGGCCAGCGTCCGCAATTCAGCCCCGAAGGCAGCTATGCGCGCTGTCATCCGCTCGTTGCGCAGTTCGACCGTCTCCATCTCGCCTCCCTCGATCGGATTTCGGTATGCCCATTATCTTGACGCTTGTTTTAATTGACAAGCTCGATTAAATCCAGATGATAGATTAAATACTGTATTGCGCCGGCATTGTTGATCCGGCGAGCTGGCCGGAGTGCCGATGTCGATTGAAACTTTCATGGCGGAGCAGGGCGACGTGATCGCCAGAACGCTCGAACGGGCGGATGCACCGACATTCTCTCAAGCCGTTTCGGCCTATGATCGCATACTTTTTGTCGGTTCCGGTTCTTCGCTCAATGCGTTGACCATCGTTCGGCCCTGGTTGCAGTCGCTCATCGGTCGGCCGGTTGAGGTCATCAATCCGGCGGGGTTTCTCAGAGATATCGAAACCATCCTCGGCAATCCGCTGATGGTGATCCTGTCGCAGAGCGGCACCAGCAGCACGTCGATCGAAGCGGCCCGGATGGTCAGCGGCAAAGGCTGGCAGGTAGTGGTGATCACCGCCGATCCGGAGAGCCCGATCGGTGCACTCGGCCTACCGATGATCCTGCTGCCGATCGGCGAGGAGCAGATCGGACCGAAGACCAAGGGTTTTACCGCCAGTATCGCAGCCTGTTTTCGGCTTGCCGCGGGCCTTGCGAAACATGATCTGCCGGCGCTGTCAGCACAGTCCATAAACACGACGACTGAAGCGTCGCGCAAGGCTGTTGAGTCGCTGATCGGCGGGCAGGCTCTGCCTTCCTATATCGTCATCACCGGCAGCGGCCGGCATTTCGGCGTGGCTCTGGAAGCCTCGCTGAAGATTGCCGAGATCGCCGGTATCGCGACAGCCGGCTTCGAGCCGGAAGAACTGTTGCACGGCCGGCTGCATGGCACGGATGCAAACAGTCTGGTGATGATGATCGTCGCGGATGAACAGGAGCGCGATCTCGCCTCCCATACTGCCGTCGTGATGGCCGAGCGAGGCGTCAGGGTGGTCCTCCTGAACCTCACGGAAGCGGCAACGCCGTTCGACTGGTTCCAGATCGATGCCGGAGCGATCCGGCCGCTCGATACCATTCTCGCCAGCATTCCCTTTCAGCGGCTCGCGGTGGATCTGGCTTTAAGCCGGGAAATGATTCCGGATGCGATGACCTACCCAGGCCTTTCCAAGGCGCTGGCAATCAAGACTTTCACGCGGTGATGCCGATGCTGATCGGAATAGATATCGGAGGAACCGCGATCAAGGCCGGCGCCGTCGGTGGTGACGGGCGCGTGCTGGTGCGCAGCCAGGTGGCCTTTGACCGCAGCCTTGGCTTCGATGCTTTGATCGGGAGGTTGTCCCAACTCACGCAAGCCTTGCAGAACGAAGCCGGAGAGTCGGCGTCCGCAATCGGCGTCTGCCTGCCGGGTTTTGTCGATCGCCTGACCGGCATGCTGGTGGATGGCGGCGCCAACGTCTCTGCACTTCGCGAGAGGCCGCTGGCAAAATCTCTTTCTGCCGCGACCGGGCTTCCGGTTCACGTCGAGAACGACGGCGTGGCGGCCACTGTGGGCGAAGCGTATTTCGGCGCCGGCCGCGGACTTCGCCGGTTCACGCTGCTGACTATCGGCACCGGTATCGGCGGCGCGGTTTTCATCGACGGGTCGGTGGTGACGGGCTCGCGTGGCGAGCCGCCGGAAATCGGTGCAGTCATGCTGCGCGAGGCGGACGGCTCGATGGCGAATTTCGAGAAACTGGCCTGTGCCGGCGCGTTTCTCGATCGCTATCGCCGTCACTCCGGCAAGGAAATCGAGAACTTGCCTGAGCTGTTCAACGTGCTGGAGAAGGACGAAGCCGCGGTGAAGACGGTCGATGAGATCAGTCAGATCATCGCCCGCGTCTTCGCGCCATTGGTCAATGCCTTGAATCTTGAGGCTTGCATCGTCGGCGGTGGTGTCGCGGCAGCCGGCGAAGCGTTGCTGAAACCGATCCGCGCATATCTGCCTTCGCTCACCTGGCCGATGCTGGCCCGCAACAATCGCGTCCTACAAGCCGCCTGCGGCAATGATGCCGGCCTGCTCGGTGCTGCCTGGCTGGCGCAGAATGCTGCGAAACTGCATGCGGCGGCGCAATAGGCGAGGTTATTCCACCTCGATCGCCTCTTTCTTCAGAACGGAAAAGTCTGGTGTCATGCTGTCGAAGATAGCCAGTGACGCTGCGCCGAGCACGCGGCTATCGAGCCCCGTTTCGGCCTTCAGCAATCGGCTGGAGGCATTGCCCTGACGATGACTGACGCTGATCAGTGAGGGCTCGATCCGTTCGATCAGCGCGTCGAGCACAGTGTCAGGCACCGGCCCGCCGAGGATTACGGCCTGCGGATCGAACAGGTTCTCCACCGAGACGATGGCATTGCGCAGATGTTCGGCTGCTTCATCCAGCCAGTTCATCAAGCGCGGATTTTTGGTCTCGAAACCCTTGTAGAGTTCATCCAGATCAAGTGCAGCAAAGGTTTCCGGCTGTTCGCGGAAGGCGGCATCGGCCGCAGAAAGCGAGACATAGCGTTCCAGGCAGCCCTTGTTGCCGCAAGGGCAGGGGCGGCCGCCCGGTACGCTCATCATGTGGCCGATTTCACCGGACATGCCGAAGGCGCCGCGATAGGGCCGGCTGGAAATGATGATGCCGCCGCCGACGCCGACGCCGAGATAGATATAGAAGAAATCCGAGAACTGCCGGCCTGCACCAAACAGCAGCTCGCCGATTGCGGCGGCGGTTGCGTCGTTGTCAAGGAAAACCGGCATATTCAACCGTTCTCTGAGCTTTTCGGCGACCGGGAAATCCTGCCAGTCCGGTACCGAGCTCGGTCCAAGCGCGGTTGGATGCCCTTGAGAGACCAGAACCGGCATAACGACGCCCGCCCCCCAGATGAGCTCCGGCGAAATCTTTGTCTTGCTGACCAATTGGTTCACGGCAGCCTCGACCAGTGGCAGAATGACGCCCGGTGTAGGGTGGGCCACCGGCAGTTCCGCCTGTCCGCGGATTTCGCCGCCCAGATCCAGCAGCACGACGACCAGCCGCCGGTCGTCGAATGAAATGCCGAAGGAAAAGGCGGCGGATGGGTTGATGACGAGATCGATCGGCGGCTGTCCGCGGCCGCCCGTCCGGCGAGGCTTCTCGATCAGAAGACCGGCCGGCTTGAACTGGTCGATGATGTTGGTGACCGTTTGCGCCGAAAGCCCCGTGAGCCTCGCCACATCCGCTCGCGAGAGCGGACCGTTAACCCGGATCGTTTCCAACACCACCCGCCGATTGAAGCGCTGGGCGCGATCGAGATTGGTACCAAACAGCATGGCTGCTCCTGAGCGGATTCTATCAGAATCTTGTTGCAATTCTTCGGCGAGGCTGATTAAATCCACTTATTGGATTAAAAGCAACCGACCGATGTTTCTCTTGGTTTGTCGCATCATCCCGTTTCTGAACGCAAGGGAATTTGGATGAGTTTCGCCAATGCCCAGACCTCCAGACCGCTGCTTCTCGGAAGCCGCCATATGGTGTCGGCAGGGCATCCGCTGGCCGCGCATGCGGCGCTCATCGTTCTTGAAGCAGGCGGAAACGCGGTCGATGCCGGCGTTGCCGCAGGTTTTGCGCTGAATGTGACCCAGCCGGACATGGCGAATCTGGGTGGCGTGGCGCCGGTCCTTATCCATAATCCTGAGCGCGATCTCGTCACCAGCATTGCCGGGATCGGGCACTGGCCGGCGCTTGCGACACTGGAAGCAGTGAAGGCGGCCGGTAACGGCAGGATTCCCGTGGCGCCGCAGCGCTGGGTGGTTCCGGGTGCGCTGGATGCTTGGCTCAAATCATTGGAATTATACGGGACGATATCGGCGGCCGAGGCGCTGACGCCCGCAATCGACCTCGCCCGCAACGGGTTCCCTATCAACTATTTCCTCAGGCACAATCTGATCGAGGCAGCTCCTCTCTGGACCGGCTGGGCGAACGCCACGGTCTACTTGCCCGATGGCAGGGTGCCCGAGGAAGGCGAGCTGCTGTGTCAGGCAGCGCTCGCCGAAACTCTGGAGCGGCTCGTTGCCGCCGAAAGGGCCGCCGGCGGCAGCCGTGAGAACGGCATCCGCGCCGCCCGCGACTGTTTCTATCGTGGCGAGATCGCCGAGATCGCGGGCAAATTTTCGGAAGAGGTCGGCGGCTTTCTGCGCGCCTCGGATATGGCGACCTACGAGGCCGCGGAAGAGCCGGTCCTGTCGGTGACCTATCACAGCAGGCGCTTTTTCGGCTGCGGGCCGTGGTCTCAAGGACCGACCGTCCTGCAGATGCTGAAGATGGCGGAGCGTTACGACATCGCAGCCCTGCCGGAAGCGGAGCTGCATCACCTGCTCATAGAGATCGCAGAAAAGGCGCTTCACGAACGAAACCGCCATTATGGCGACCCACGCTTCAACGACACCGACACCGATTGGCTGCTATCGGATGCCCATGCGGCGGAATTGACCGACGGACTGGATCCCTACCAACCGGCTGCGGACAATGACGTCCTTCCGAGACTTGGCCGCCGCAGCCCGGATACGACTTACGTGTGCGTTGTCGACCGTCACGGCAATGCATTCTCCGCAACGCCAAGCGACAGCACGATCCTCGTCACGCCGATGATCCCCGGCCTCGGTTTCGGCCTTTCCGATCGTGGCCTGCAAGCCTCGCTGGATCCGACCGATCCGAATTGCGTTGCGCCCTGCAAACGGCCGCGATTGACGCCGAATCCCGGCCTCATGATCGGGCCGGAAGAGACGATGGTCTATGGCACGCCGGGTGGCGAGGTGCAGACCCAGGCCATGCTGCAGTTCCTGATGCACCACCTGCATCGCGGCGCCAATCTTCAGGCGGCAGTCGAGGAGCCGCGCTGGGCGAGCTACGGCGTGCCGGCGACCGAGGACCCGCATCCTGCAACATCCGGTCTGGTTTATGTCGAGGAACCGCTGAACGGACAGATCGGCGCGCGCCTCAGGCAGCTCGGACACGACCCGAAGCCTTGGCCGCGCCAGGCAGCGCTTTCGGGTGGAATTTGCGCCGTCAGCCGCAATGCAAAAACGGGCGTCCTGTCGGGCGCCGGGGATCCAAGGCGCATGAGTTACGCCATGGGCAGATAGACGACTGCCAAGACCAGAGACGACCAAACAAAGAAACAGAGGAGAGCATGATGATAATTTCGCGTCGTTCGTTGATGAAGACACTGGGCGCCTCTACCGCCGCGCTTACGCTCGCTGGTCCCGCCGTTCGTGCCGCGTTCGCGCAGGCCGCCGGCAAGCTGGTTTATTGGGGCCACAATTACGACACCCGCGTGAAGATCGTGAACCAGACCATGGTCCCGGGCTTCGCAAAGGATGCCGGCATTCAGGTTCAGCACGAGAACTTCGAGACCAATCAGAACGAACTCAAGATCCTCACCGCGTGGAGCGGCGGCGGCAGCGGTCCGGACCTGGTTTCCGTCGGCGCCAACAATTTCGCCAACTATGTCTATCGCAAACTCGTCGCACCGGTTGACTACACGGCTTTCGGCTTCAAGTCGCAGAAGGAGCTGATCGATGCCTTCGAGCCAGGCGCGCTCGATGGCTTCATCGTCGACGGCAAGCTCTATGCCATGCCAATGGACCTGGCTTCGATCTCGATGTTTTACCGCAAGGACATCTTCAAGGAAGTCGGCCTCGATCCGGAAAAGCCGCCGAAGACCTGGGACGAAGTCACGGAAATGGGCAAGAAGCTCATTAAGCGAGACAGCAACGGTACGGTCACCCGCGCCGGCTGGGGCTGGATGGCCCGCAGCGCCTCGTCGCATTTCTACTACTGGGGCTCCATGCTGCCGCAGAAGGGCGTCGATTTCCTGAATGCCGACGGCACTGAAAACGACTTCAACAACGATGGCGGCCTGGCGGCGTTCCAGTATCTTTACGATACCTTCCATGGCCCGAACCAGATTTCGGCGCTTGGCCTCGCGCCGACCATCAATCCGGTCGACGACTTCGCTTCCGGCCGCGTCGCGATGCTGAATGCCGGCCTGTGGCTGGCGCCGGGTGTCGAACAGAAATACCCGAACATCACTTTCAAGGATGGCGTGTATGGTGTCGCTCGTCTGCCGCAGTTCAAGGACGGCAAGCCGGCAACCCGCCTCAATCCCTGGATCTACATGGTCAGCTCGGCCTCGAAGAGGCAGAAGGAAGCATGGCAGTTCGTGTCCTACATGACCCAGCGTCCGGAAAGCCGCGACATCTGGTTCAAGGAAGCCAACTACGTGCTGCCGTGGAAGGGTTTCCGCGATACGCCGGTCGTCAAGGCGCTGGCTTATGGCACGCCCTTCTTCCAGGATCTCACGATCGGCAAGCCGCTGCCCAATACGCACCGCTTTGCCGAACTGGCAAGCGCCGTTTCGCAGGCCTATGATCGCATCTCGGCCAATGGCGATAAGCCGGAAGCGGTCGTGTCCGATCTTGCGAACACGGTCGACAATCTGGTTGCCGAATAGGCCTGCTTCGTAGCGGAACGATCCGCCAAACCATTTCGCATGACATATGAAACGGGGAGCTATCGACCCAATGACCGAGCCGATGTCCGGCGCTGCGAGCCTGCAGCGCCCCTCCCTTCCGATGAAGGGGCGGCGGAAAAAACAGACCTATCATTATCCGGGCACAGCCTGGCTGATGGTAGCTCCCGCCGTCCTGTTCTTCTGCGTATTCGTTTTCTACCCGGTCGCAAACGCGATCTACGTGTCCTTCACGTCCTGGGATCTCGTCAGCCCGCCAAAATTCGTCGGCTTGCGGAACTATATCCGGCTGTTTTCCGACAAGTCCTTCCTCAATTCAGCGCTGGTGACGATCTATTACACGCTGATCCTGATCGCCCTTGAACTGCCTCTTGCGCTGGGCCTGGCCATCCTGCTGGATCGCAAGATCAAGGCGAGGGGGCTCTATCAAGCGATCATCTTCGCGCCGGCCGTGCTCACCATGGTGGCGGTGGCGATGATCTGGCGCGTGGTCTACACGCCGGTTGGCGGTCTCTACCTGATGTTCACCGAACCCTTCGGCATTGCCGGCCTGCAATGGCTGAACGACAAGGATCTTGCCATGCCGGCGGTGCTGATCGTCAGCGTCTGGAAGAACGTCGGATACTACATGGTGATCTTCCTCGCCGGCCTGCAGGCGATCCCGACCTCATACTACGAAGCGGCCCGCATGGATGGCGCGGGCAGCTGGAAGCTTTTCCGGCACATTACCCTGCCGCTGCTGAAGCCCTTTATCCTGTTCGTCACGGTCGTTTCGATCATTCGCGCTTCCCAAGCCTTCAGCCTGTTCTATTCGCTGACAAACGGTGGCCCGGCGAGCGCCACCAAGGTGCTGCCCTACATGATCTACGAAGTCGCCTTCGGCTTCAACCGCATGGGTTATGCTTCCGCCATGGCCGTGGTCATGTTCGGCGTGCTGCTGGTTCTCACCGCAATCCAGTTTCGTGTCCTGAGGCCGCAATCATGACGATCACAGCCAGCGAAAACCAGGCGACGGCCGTGCGCCGCAATGCGAAGTCCCGCCGTCGAAAGCTTAAGCCTGATCCGCAGGGCATTTTGATACATGCTCTTCTGATCTTCGCTTCCGCCATCATCGTCTCGCCGCTGCTCTGGATGGTGGTAACGACGATGAAGGAGCAGCAGGACATTTTCACCAAGCCGCTCTGGTACATCCCGCCGCAGCCGCGCCTGTTTGAAAACATCCAGCATGTCTTCAACAAGATCGATTTCATCCGCTATTTCCTCAACAGCCTGATTGTCTCGACCTCGATTACTGTTCTTGACCTGTTTTTCTCGTCGATGTGCGGTTTTGCATTGGCGAAATACCGCTTCCCCGGCCGTGACATCGTCTTCGGCTCGATCATCGCGACGATGATGATCCCCTTCATCGTCATCCTCGTGCCGCAATATATCCTGGTGCGCGATCTTGGCTGGCTGGATTCCTATGCCGGACTGATCATCCCGGCGGCGATCAGCAGTTTCGGCATCTTCATGATGCGACAGGCTTTTCTCGGCACGCCTGACGAATTGCTGGAAGCAGCGCGGATCGACGGCGCCAGCGAATGGCGCATCCTGTTCCAGATCGTGCTGCCCATGCACGTGCCGTCGCTGATCTCTCTCGCCATCCTGCGTTTCCTCGGTGAGTGGGACAGCCTGCTCTGGCCGCTGGTCGTCACCAACGGCGAGAACATGCGCACCATGTCGCTCGGCCTGGCACTGCTGCAGGACGACAGATACGGAACCGATATTCCCATGCTGATGACCGCTGCAACGCTGGCGCTCTTCCCGATCGTCGTCGTCTACGCATTCCTGCAGCGCTATTTCATCAAGAGCGTCGCCGGCTCCGGTCTCAAACAATAAACAGAGGGTATTCATGGCTCGGGTCGAGATTTCGCAACTTGAGAAAAGCTACGATGATGTCGACGTCGTGCGTGGCATCGATATCGATATTCCGGATGGCGAATTCGTCGTGCTCGTCGGTCCGTCCGGCTGCGGCAAGTCCACGCTGCTCAGGATGATCGCCGGACTGGAGGGCATTACCGACGGTGAAATCCGCATTGACGACACAGTCGTCAACGACATCGCCGCCAAGGATCGCGATATTGCGATGGTCTTCCAGAACTATGCGCTTTATCCGCATATGACGGTTGCCGAGAACATGAGTTTCGCGCTGAAGCTCAAGGGCGAACCGAAGCCGAGGATCGATGATGCGGTGAAACGCGCCTCAGCCATTCTCGGCCTCGATGCGCTCCTCCAACGACTGCCGAAACAGCTTTCCGGCGGCCAGCGTCAGCGTGTCGCGATGGGCAGGGCGATTGTTCGTGACCCAAAGGTCTTCCTGTTCGATGAGCCGCTTTCGAACCTCGATGCCAAGCTGCGTGTTCAGATGCGCTCCGAGATCAAGGAACTGCACCAACGGCTAAAGACCACTACGATCTACGTAACGCATGACCAGATCGAGGCCATGACAATGGCCGACCGCATCGTCGTCATGCAGGGTGGCGTGGTCGAGCAAATGGGTGCGCCGCTGGAACTCTACGATAAGCCGGCCAACGTTTTCGTCGCGACGTTCATCGGCTCTCCGTCAATGAACCTCTATCCCGGCACCGTCGAGACAAGCGAAGATGGGCTGGTGGTGCGCACAGAAGAGGGGGCGACCATGCCGCTTCCCCCTGACCGTAAGGACCTTGTGGGCAGCAGGATCGTCTACGGTATTCGCCCCGAGGATATCGTTGTCGGTTCCGGTCCCGGCGCGATTGCCCGGATCAGCACCGTCGAACCCACCGGCGCCGAAACGCTTTTGCTCTGCAAGGTCGGAAAAGTCAGTACGGTCGTCGTATCCCGCGAGCGAGTGACGCTCGGGCCGGGTAGCGATATTGCGTTGACGTTTCCGACGGAGCGGCTGCATCTGTTCGATCAGGCGACAGGGCGTCGGCTCTAGCGGGGTCTTAAGTAGTATCAGGTTTGGCGACATTAGCCCGCTGGCGATGCCGGTCTCGGTGCATTGCGCTTGCAGTTCGACGCCCAAGGGGAATGTGGGTGTGTTAAGCTCAACTACTTTCGCTGCTCTCTTTGAACTGTTGAGTTCCATAAACCAACGTTACGCCACAATGACGTCTTTTTAATCGGTTTCTGTTTCAAACGGAAGGCTGGAATATCCAGATTCATGCAGGATTCATGAGCCTCCGACCCCGCCTCATGCCCATTCGTCTGCCGATTTCTTCAAGATCTCAACATGCTCACGACAGACCGTTCTTACAACTTCGAGGAGAACGGTTGTTCGTTTCGCAAGCCAGTCCAAGGCCTCGGCACCGATCTCGTAGTGTTTCGAATAACGGGCCTTGACGTAGGCTTCGTTGAGCGTGTTGAACCAGGCGCGCTCTCTATGCTGATCACGAGGAAAAGCCTCTGCCAAGCGACGATCCTGTCCTTCCGCCAGCGAACGCAGAAACTTAATGTTGTGAGAGGGAGGGCCGTAATTTGTGAGTGTTAGTAATAGGCACGCGTAGGCTTGTTCGAGTGCCTGATGCAGAAGAAAAGCCGCCCGTTTATCGAAGCTTTTCATACAGGCATGATTGGCTAATTCCAGAAACTCGTTCGCGGCTGCCATCCTTTCGGCGAAATGTGTTTCAGCGACCCTTAGCTGATCAAATGCTGAAAGCGGCTTAGGTTCCGCAAGCGGCTCATCTTCAAGTTCGTAAAGGACGATGCCTTCTTTGCGGATGTCGGAGAAGAAATATTGCCCCTCCTTGAGATAGGTATTCACCTCGCGCCGGGAGTGGACGATGAGACTTACAGGCGTTTCGATCGATTTCTCGCGGATCAAACGGTCAGCTGTCTTGTACCAGTACGTCGCGAAATCGCAGAGCCGGCGGTCGTTGACGATAATCAGCAGGTCGAAGTCCGAACGATAACCCTTCATCGTGAAGGGTTCATCGACCCAGCCACCCTTGGCGTAGGAACCGAACAGGATGATCTTCAGTATGCGGCCGCGCTTCTTGAACTGGGCGGTGCCCTCCTTCAAAGCGTCCTCAAACTCCTCGTGGATAATCTCCAGCACGCGGTCCAGCTCACGCTGCTTGTGAGGAGGGATATGATCACGGGATGTTTTCATGGCCAAGCGGTAAGCCAAAGCTCTGCTTTCGTCTACTCGCAGATTTGCTAGGTTTGCCCGCGGTTCAGTTGGACGAGAGAAAAATGATTGAGAAGCGTGATTGGAGCCGGGTATAACGTGGTAGAATAACCGTCCAAAGAAATCGACTTTGACACTTATACGCGCGCATGTCTCTATCCGGCGAAAAACAGGAGGTGAACATGAGAATAAGCCGTAGATCCCTTAGAGCAGCTACCACAGTGATCGCTATTGTTTTGGGTCCTGCTATGGCCGGCGCTGATACGCTAAAGGTCGGCATCAATGCGCCGGATATTTCCACTCTAGACCCGACGCGGGCAACAGCAACTGCTGATGTCACGCTCGTGTCGTGGATGTTTAACGGGCTTGTGCGTTTCCTGCCGGGAAGCGCGGACCCAACCAAGATCGAGCCTGATCTGGCTGAAAGCTGGACCTCCTCGGCTGATGGGCTGGTGTGGACTTTCAAGCTGCGTCCGAATGTCAAATTCCATGGGGACTACGGCACTCTCAGCTCGGAAGACGTTGTGTTCTCCCTGATGCGCGCCAAGGATCCGAAGACATCGTCGTTCTCCAGCGATTTTTCAGGCGTGAAATCGATCGAGGCTGTCGATCCGATGACGGTCAGGATTACGCTGAGCGAGCCGGTACCGGGTTTTCTCGGTCTCATCGCCAATTATCATGGCGGCAATATCATCAGCAAAAAGGCGTTTGAAAAGCTCGGCGCGGATTTCAAGAGCCGGCCGATCGGGACCGGGCCTTTCATGTTCGAAAGCGCGATCACGCAGCAGGCCGTCAACCTGAAGGCTTTTCCCGGATATTTCAGGGGCGCGCCGAAGCTCGACGGTATCAGGTTTGACCTCATCCCGACAGACTCCAGCCGGGAGCTGGCGTTCCGCTCCGGCGAGCTCGATCTCATTTACGGCAAGCGCGAACAGCGCTGGGTCGACCAGGCGAAAGCATGGGATGGTGCGGTCGTCGATATTTTCGCACCCGGTGAATATCGTACCGTATTCCTCAACAGGTCTCGTCCGCCTCTGGACAATGTGAAGGTCCGCCAGGCCGTCGCGCAAGCCATCAATGTCGACCAGATCGTTGAGTTCGTCGGCGCCGGCGTTGGCCCGAAAGGGTGTTCGGTCGTCCCCTCCGGCTATCTGGGAGAGGATTGCAGCTGGACCTATAAATACGATCCCGCCGCTTCGAAGAAGCTGCTTGCGGAGGCCGGGTTCTCCAAGGGCGTGCAGCTTTCGGCCGTCGTGTCCTCGAATTCATCCCAGCTGCCGATCATGGAAGTCATCCAGGCCCAGCTGGCCGAGGCGGGCATCGATCTGCAGATGAAGGTGGTCGATCATCCGACATATCAGGAACAGATCCGCAAGGATCTGGGCGATGTCGTGTTTTATGGCGCTGCGCGATATCCGGTAGCGGACAGTTATCTCAGTCAGTTCTACCATTCGGATGCTGCGATCGGAAAACCGACCGCCGTTACGAACTTCGGCCATTGCGATGCGGCTGATGCCGAAATCACCGCGGCGCGGCGGGCAACCTCGGATGACGAGCGGCTGAAGCAGTGGTCGGCGGCGCAGAAGAAGATCTTCGAACAGGTATGCGGGGTCCCGCTTTTCAGCCTGATGCAGGTCTGGGTACACAGCAAGGCGCTCGATTACGGCTATGAATTGAAGGGCTCGCTCAATCTCGCTCCGCCGATCACCGAAAAGACGACGCTGAAACGCTGAACGATCAAACTCCTCTGTCTGGCCTCGGCCTGGGCGTCCGCATCCGTGCGGATGGCACAGTCCGGGGCCTTTTTGTCATGGAGCGATCGTCGTGCTCAGTGCGGCGGAATGTGCGGCGGCTACGAAGTCCGCGACGAGGCTGCTGTTGCGGGCGCGAACCGGCCGGACGATCTCGTATTCGAACGCGATTTCGGGAATGAAGCGACGGATGGCCACGCGGTCGGCGACGATTTCCATGGAGAGGGGATCGCCGATTGTCACACCGAGCCCGGCGGCTACAAATTCGGCGACATTCGGTGCTGTCGTCGCTTCAATAACGATCCTGGGCCTTAGCCCATAAGCGTCAAACGTTGCATCCACCTTCCTGCGCATCATGCTTGTCGGTCCGAAGGCGATAAACGGTTCGTCTACAAAGTCGGGCGGGGTCAATTCCTCTTTCTCGCAAAGGCGGTGCCCTTTCGGGAGTATCGCCACCGCCGGCGGGCTCTTGAGAGCTTCACCGACGACCGACGGATGTTCCAGCCCGCTGATGACCATCACCACGTCGAGCCGGCGAAGGAGGACAGCCTCGGTCAGAAACTGTGAACTCCTTGCTTCGACTGACACGAAGACATCGGGGTGGCGGGCTCGAAACAATTTGAGGACCCTGGTTATGAACGGCCCGGATAGCGCCGGCATCGTTCCTATGACCAGCTGTCCGTGTTCTTCGCGGCGGATCGCCTCCACTGCGCGCGCAAGCTGATGAACTCCACCGAAGATGCGTTCAACCTCTTCGTAGAGCCGCATTCCGCGGCCTGTCGGCACCAGCCGGCCGCTGTCGCGCTCGAACAGTTGCAACCCGGTATCTGCCTCCAGATCCTGGATGAGCTTGCTTGCTGCCGGTTGAGAGATGCGCAGGACTTCCGATGCCCGGCTCACCGTACCTGCCTCGACCACGGCCATCAGCGCCTCCAGTTGCCTCAAACTCGGATTTCTCATTGGTATAACCCTCACGAATACCATGGCAAAATAAGCGACTTTGACTTTCTACCTTTCGCCGCTGATTGTGACAAGAAAGAAGGGGAGAAACGACTTGCACGTAGACGTCATCATTATCGGCGCTGGCGTGGTCGGCGCAGCACTGGCCTACGGAATGGCGCTGAAAGGCAAGCACGTCATCGTTCTGGATGGAGCGGATCGCGATCCACGTGCTGCCCGTGCGAATTTCGGCTTGGTCTGGGTGCAAGGCAAGGGATCCGACGCGCCCGCTTACAGCGCGTTGACCCGACAGAGCTCGGATCTCTGGCCCGGGTTCAGGCATGAACTTTCGAAGATTGCCGCGGATCGTATCGATTATGAACGGCCCGGAGGGCTGGTCTACTGTCTGAGCGAAACGGAGTATGCGCACCGGGCCGCCATCAACGAGCGAACCCATAATCAAGGTGCGCAGGCCGACACGGAAATGATCGAGCGCGGTGCGCTTGAGCACATGCTGCCTGCGGTGGGCTTAGGTCCCGATGTCGTTGGTGCCAGCTACTGCAAGCTCGATGGCCATGTGAACCCGTTGCAGCTTCTGGCGGCTTTGCACCGCGCGGTCTTGGTTCTCGGCGGGAGAATCGAATTTCGTAGTCCGGTCAAAGCGATCTCACCAGTCTCTGGCGGGTTCCGCGTGATCGGGCCGCATGGCGAGTTGCAGGCGCCGCGCGTCGTGGTTGCCGCGGGGCTTGCAACTCCGGCGCTGACAGAACCGCTTGGATTGGCCATGCCGATGAAATCGGAGCGGGGGCAGATCCTTGTCACGGAGCGCATCGCGCCCATCCTGCCTTTTCCCGGTAGCGGCTTGAGACAGAGTGCAGACGGCACGGTGATGATCGGCGCCACGAACGAGAAGATTGCCGATACGAGCGTCACTGCGGCGTCGGCAACCAAACTGGCGCAAAGGGCGACGCGGATCATCCCGGCGCTCGGGTCGGCCCGGCTTGTCAGGCAGTGGGCGGGTCTTCGTGTCCTTCCGCTCGACAAGACGCCGATCTATGCGGAATCGACGGACTATCCGGGGCTCTTCGCGGCAGCCTGCCATTCGGGCGTGACGCTTGCTGCGGTCCATGCCGCGGTCATCGCGCCGGCCATGGGCGGCAGTCATCTGCCCGAGGATCTCGCAGCTTTTTCCAATGGAAGATTCAATGTTCAAAAGTGTGCATGAAAAGCCTGGAAAGGCTTCGGACATGACCGTCCTCGTCAATGGCGTCGAAATCGGCGCCTGGAATGGCGAAACGGTGGCGAGCGTATTGTTGCGTGCTCCTGGAGCCGGACGAGGATCGACGGTCAGCCGAACACCCCGGTTACCCTATTGTCAGATGGGCGTCTGCTTCGAATGTCTGGTGATCGTCGATGGCAACGCCTCGATGCAGGGCTGTCTCGTCCCGGTCGCGCCGGGCATGAGGATCGAAAGCCAGCACGGGCCGCGGGAGATCTCGAAATGAAATACGATGTGGTGGTGATTGGCGCCGGGCCGGCCGGCATGTCGGCTGCAATCCGGCTCCGGAAAAACGGTTCCTCCGTTGCAGTGATCGACGAGCAGCACGCACCGGGCGGCCAGATCTGGCGCGGCGTTGAGCGCAATTCCGGGCCGGTAGCCGAGGCTCTGGGTACGGATTATCGCAAGGGAGCCGCGCTGGTGCAGGCCTTTCGTGCCTGCGGCGCCGATTACATGCCCGAGACCCAGGTCTGGCAGATCGAAGAAGGCTGGAACCTGTTCCTGACTTCAGGAGGAAAGGCCCGCCGCATCGGCGCGCGCGTCGTTCTGCTCGCGAATGGCGCACAGGAAAGGCCGGTACCTTTCCCGGGCTGGACGCTTCCCGGCGTGATGACGGTCGGAGCGGCGCAAATCCTGCTGAAGTCCGGAGGGATGCTGCCGCAAGGCGACGTATGGATTGCAGGCGCAGGGCCGCTGCCGCTGCTTTATGCGATCCAGCTCCTCGGTCTCGAAGGACGTATTGCAGGTTTTCTAGATACGTCGCGCAAGCCAGGTATTGCGGCCTTGACCAAGCTTTCCGGTGCGTGGCGCGACATCCCCGGCTTGTTGAAGGGAGCCCGCTGGCTTCGCGATTTGCGCAAGAGCGGCAAGATGGTGCGCGGTTTCCATGACCTCCACGCTGTGGGCGATGGGCGGCTGCAATATCTGGAATGGCAGTCGGCGGGCGAGCGACGCAAGGTAAAGGCCGACGTTCTCCTCGTACATGAGGGTGTCGTGCCGCGCATCCATGAGACTATGGCGCTCGGATGCGCCCATGAATGGAATGAGCTGCAGAACTATTTCACTCCACGTCTCGACGGATGGGGCGAAACCAGCAAGGCTGGACTTTTCGTTGCAGGCGACGCCGGCGGCATTGGTGGTTGGCTGGCGGCGACGTTGTCCGGCGAAATCGCGGGACTTGGGATCGCCAAGCATCTCGACGTATCCTTCGATGCGGAAGGTGAGCGGCATAGAGCCGGTCTGGACAAGCGCCTCGCAAGCGCGCGTGCGCTGCGCCCGTTTCTCGATGCGCTCTATCCGCCGCCAACGGCCAGCATTGCAGACGAGGTGATTGTCTGTCGCTGCGAAGAGGTAACCGCTGCGCAGATCCGTTCCGTCGCGAAGGTCAGTGCGCCGGATCCCAATGCGGTGAAAGCTGCGACCCGTTGCGGAATGGGACCTTGCCAGGGCCGACAATGCGGATATTCCGTTCAGGCGCTGGTTGCGGAAGCGCACGGAATCCCGCCTCGAGACGTCAGCTTCTTCAACATTCGTCCGCCGCTCAAGCCTGTGACGCTGGGCGAGATCGCGACGCTCGGTGATCTGGAAGACGCATCATGAATGCGGATCTTCTGGTCATCGGCGGAGGGCTGCATGGTCTGTCGGCGGCCCTGCAGTCGGCGCGGCGCGGCGTGTCGGTCATTCTTGTGGAGAGGCATTTTCTCGGCCGGCATGCTTCCGGCGCCACTGCCGCGGGGGTCCGCACGCTCGGGCGGGATCCGGCTGAACTGCCGCTCAGCCTCGAGGCTGCCAAGACTTGGCACAAGATGAACGCACTGGTGGGCGACGACTGCGGTTTCATCGCCTGCGGGCAGTTGCAGGTCGCGGAGGACGAAGTTGCGCTGGCCAAGATCCAGGCCCGCGTTCGTGGCCTGGAAGCCAAAGGCTTTACGCACGAGAAAATCATCGGCCGGATTGAGATGCGGGAACTCGTGCCCGATCTTTCACCTCACTGTCTTGGTGGCGCCTGGGTCGCCGGCGATGGTTCCGCTGACCCGCACCGCACGATCATCGCCTTCCGCGATGCGGCGCTGCGCGCGGGGGTGAAGGTCGTCGAACAATGCCTGCTCACCGGCCTGCAACGTAGGGCAAGCCGATGGATCGCGGAGACATCAGCCGGCGTCATCGAGGCGGGAACCGTCGTCAATGCCGGCGGGGCCTGGGCAGACCGGGTCGCAGAACTCGCCGGGGAACCTGTCCGCCAATCCATTCGCACCTCGATGATGGTGGTGACGGAGCGCACGCAGGCACGCGTCAAGCCGGTCGTCAGTTCGCTCGGGAGAAAGCTCTCCTTCAAGCAGACCGCTCAAGGGACGATGGTGATCGGCGGTGGATCGCAGGGTCGGCTTGCCAGCGACCGGCAATCGGCGAGCGTCGATTTCGTGGCACTGGCAGCATCGGTCGGCGCCGCTGTCCGTCTGTTTCCGGCGCTTAAGGGCTTGCGCATTGTTCGGACCTGGGCTGGCATGGAGGCCATGACGGAGGACCACCTCCCGGTCATCGGGTTCTCGCGCAAGGCGACCGGCCTCATTCATGCTTTTGGATTTTCCGGCCATGGTTTCCAGCTTGTACCCTCGGTTGGCAGGGTGGTTGCCGATCTCGTCTGCGAAGGCCAGACCAATCTCGACCTCGGCGCCTTTGACGTCGAACGCCTTGCCAAGGAAAGGGCAGTTGCATGATCGGCTATGTGATACGGAGACTTCTCCTGGCCATTCCAACATTGCTTGCAATGCTGACCATGGTCTTCATTCTGGTCCGGCTCGTTCCGGGTGATGCTGCCGTCGCCATGCTGGGCGATCGGGCAAGCGCACAGACGCTGCAGAACCTTCGGGCGCAGCTCGGTCTCGATCAGCCCATTCCGGTTCAGTATGTGCGCTTTGTCACCGACATGCTCAGCGGTGATTTCGGTCGCTCGATGACGAGTGGGCGCACGGTTATGGAAGAGGTGGCGCTGGTTCTTCCCTATACGCTGGAACTGGCACTGGCTGCGATGTTGATCGGGACACTCCTCGGCATTCCGCTCGGCGTCGTGGCGGCTGTCAGGCGCAATCGCTGGCCGGACTACGTCAGCCGGATACTGTCTCTCGTCGGCCTGTCCTTCCCGGGCTTCGTCTCCGGAATATTGATGCTCCTCGCCTTCGCGGTGTGGCTGCAATGGCTTCCGGTCATGAGCAGGGCCTCCGCCGATCCGCTTAGCCATCTGCGCAGCCTTGCCCTTCCGGCCCTCAATCTCGGGCTGATCATGACGGCCTACATCGCGCGGGTGACCCGTTCGTCGATGCTGGATGTGATGGGTGAGGACTACATCCGGACCGCGCGGGCCAAGGGGGTAAAGCCGCGCAAGCTCATCATGCGGCATGCTCTCGGCAATGCCCTGATTCCGATCGTGACCGTGGTCGGACTGTATTTTGGCACGCTGATCGGCAATTCCGTGCTGACCGAGATCGTCTTCACGCGGCCCGGCCTCGGCAAGCTGATCCTCGGCGCCCTCCAGTCGCGCGACTACACCCTCCTCCAGGGATTGATGGTGGTCTTCGCAACATTCGTGATCCTCGTGAATACCGCAACCGACCTGATCTACGCTCTCGTCGATCCCAGAGTGAGTTATGCGCAATGACCGACTTTGCCATTTCCCAAAGCATGCCGGCCAGGCAATCCAGCCCTGTCTTGAGGGCTCTCCGCCGCAATCGTTTCGCCTGGCTCGGTATCGGCTTGCTTGCCTTGATCGTTCTGGTGGCGATCTTTGCCCCGATCATCGCACCCTATGATCCGCTCAAGCAGAACATCCTTCATCGCCTGAGCCCGCCTTCAGCGGATTTCTGGTTCGGCACCGACAGTTACGGCCGCGACGTTCTCTCGCGTCTGCTTTATGGCGCAAGGATCTCTCTTGCCATCGGCTTCCTGTCCGTGCTGATTGCCATGGTTGTCGGATCGGCGCTCGGAATCCTGGCCGGCTATATCGGCGGCGTCTTCGATCAGATCGTCATGGGCATCGTCGACGTGATGCTTTCCTTCCCGACGCTTCTGCTCGGCCTCATGGTCGCTGCGATGCTGGGTGCGAGTTTCGAAAACCTCATCATCGCCATAGCGATTACCGAGACGGCACCCTTCGCACGTGTTGCCAGGGCACCGACGATCGCCATGAAGCGCCGTGACTTTGTCGAGGCCGGCAGGTCACTGGGTTATACGCCCCTGCACATCATGCGGGTGCATATTCTCCCCAACATCCTGTCGGATATCGTTGTCGTGGCGTCGCTCTGGATGGCATCGGCGATCCGTACCGAAGCATCGCTGGCCTTTATCGGTCTCGGTGTCCTTCCGCCGACCGCGACCTGGGGCGGGATGATCCGCGAAGGATTCGACAATATCCTGAGCGCATGGTGGCTGGTTGTCTTCCCGTCGCTCGCCATTCTTCTGGCGGTGCTTGCACTGAACATTCTTGGTGATGCGCTCCGCGATGCGATCGATCCCAAAACAAGGAGCCAGGGATGAACCTGATCAGCGAAAGCCCGATGCACTATTCTGGCCAGGAAACAGGGTTCACCGCACCGGCTCGCGAACCGGTCATGTCGGTCCGCAACCTCAATACGTCCTTCAGGACCGGCGACGGATGGAAGAACGTGGTCCGCAACATCTCGTTCGATATCGCCGCACGGGAGACGGTCGCGATCGTCGGCGAGTCCGGCTCCGGCAAGAGCGTGACCTCGCTTTCGATCATGCGACTGCTGGCGGCGGAATCGAGCCGGATCGAAGGGCAGGTCATGTTCAATGGCCGCGACCTGCTTTCGCTGCGGGAAGAGGACATGCGCCGCGTTCGTGGCAATGACATTTCGATGATCTTCCAGGAGCCGATGACCTCGCTCAACCCGATCTTTTCGGTCGGAAAGCAGATTGCCGAGGCGCTCACCGTCCACACGGACATCACCGAGGCCGCGGCAAAGGCGGAGGCTATCCGGCTGCTCGAAAAGGTCCGCATTCCGAATGCCGCGAGCCGTTTCGACGAATATCCGCATCAGTTCTCCGGTGGCATGCGCCAGCGCGTCATGATCGCGATGGCGCTTGCGTCCAGGCCCAAGGTGCTGATCGCCGACGAGCCGACCACCGCGCTTGACGTGACGATCCAGGGGCAGATCCTCGATCTGATAAAGACGCTTCAGGACGAGGAGGGCATGGCGGTGCTCTTTATCACGCATGATATGGGCGTGGTGGCCGAGGTCGCCGATCGTACCATCGTGATGTATCGCGGCGATGCGGTCGAGGCCGGCAAGACCGAGGACATCTTCCATCGTGGTCAACATCCCTATACTCGCGCACTGCTGTCGGCGGTACCGAAGCTAGGCTCGATGGGTGGACGCGACCTGCCGCTTCGGTTTCCCACCGTTGACATGACGACAGGGCAGCAGGTTCCCTTGGCAGAGGTATCGGACACGGTCGCAAGCACGAAGAGGCCGATCCTTGAGGTCAAGGACCTGACCACCCGCTTTCACATCCGGTCCGGCGCGTTCGGCCGAAAGACAGGAGCGGTGCATGCGGTCGAGAATGTTTCGTTCGAACTCTTCGAAGGCGAGACGCTGTCGATCGTCGGTGAATCGGGCTGCGGCAAATCGACGACCGGGCGCTCGGTCACGCGGCTCATCACGCCGACCGGTGGCAAGGTCACGGTCGACGGCCAGGACGTCATGAAGCTCAGCCAGTCGGCGCTTCGGGCGATGCGCCGATCCATCCAGATGATCTTTCAGGATCCTTATGCGTCGCTCAACCCGCGCATGAGTATCGGCTCCGCAATCATGGAGCCCTTTCTCCAGCATCGCCTCGGAACGAAGACCGAGGCCCGTGACAAGGCTGCGCTGCTTCTTGAAAAAGTGGGCCTGTCAGCCGATATGATGGCACGCTTCCCGCATGAATTTTCAGGCGGCCAGCGCCAGCGCATTGCCATTGCCCGCGCCCTGATGCTTGATCCTAAGGTGATCGTCGCAGACGAGGCTGTGTCGGCGCTCGATGTCTCGATCAAGGCGCAGGTCTGCAATCTGCTTCTGGATCTCCAGCAGAGCCTCAACCTCGCTTTCCTGTTCATCAGCCATGATATGGCGGTCGTGGAACGGGTCAGCCACCGAGTTGCGGTCATGTATCTCGGAGAGATCGTCGAAATCGGCCCGCGAGCGGCGGTCTTCGACAATCCCCAGCACGACTACACCAAAAAACTGATGGCGGCCGTGCCGGTGCCCGACCCTGCAAGGCGCAGGATCAAACGCAACATGGTGGTTGAAGAACTGAAGAGCCCTGTCCGGCCCGTCGGATACGAGCCGGCGTTGCGGCAGTATCGCGAAGCCTCGCCCGGTCATCTCTATCGGGTCGATTAACTCTCTGATCTGCGATGGTCCGATTGATCGCGCCGGAGATCGAAGGCCGCTTCGGCCGCCTTGTCAGGGTGAGTAACAAGGAAAATCACGATGCGTATAGGTATTACCGGAGCCGGCGCTATTGCCATGGGGTATGCGGCATTTCTTTCCCGGAACGGGCATGCGGCATGGCTTTGGTCTCATTCGGGAAATGGCACGCAGGAACTTCGTGAAGGCAAAGCTCTGCATGTGTCGGGAGCCATCGAAGGAGAGTTCCATCCTCAGGTGGCTGAGGGGGCCGCGGATCTGGCCAAGTGCGATGTCATCGTCCTGGCCTTGCCCGCCTATGGCTACCGGCGTGTTCTGGACGAACTCGCGGACAATCTGGAAGCCCGCCATACCGTCATCATCAGCGCGCATCTCTCATTCGCCGCGCTCTATCTTGCGAAGAAGCTCGGCGAGCGTGGGCTGCAAATTCCGATCGCCGTCTGGAACACGACACTGCTGACGGCCAAGGCGCAATCGAGATTGCATGTCAGGGTCGGCGCAATCCGCTCGAAGGTCGATATGGCGGTCGTGCCTGTTCGGAGCGCGGATAGTGCTTACAAGATATGTGCCGGGGTCTTCGGCGACAGGTTCCTGCTCAAGGACGATCTCCTGACGATCGCGCTCAGTAATCTCAATCCGCAGAACCACATGGGGATCGTGCTCTGCAATCTGACGCGGATCGAACGGGGAGAGACGTGGGGCCAAAACTCCAACATGACACCTGCCGTCGCGAGATTGCTGGAACGGCTGGACCAGGAGCGGATTGCTATCGCCTCGGCATTCGGCAAGACGGTGCGCACCATCTTCGATCATTCGGCCTTGTCTCACGGCGTTTCGGGAGACTCCGTGGCAGAAATTTATGCCAATCTAGCAGCCAGCGGCAAAGACCCGCAAGGCCCGAAGGACATCAACACACGCTATGTCCTCGAAGACGTGCCCTTCGGTCTCGTGCCGATGCTGCATCTCGCGCGCATTTCCGGCGCAAGCGCGCGGCTGCATGAATGCGGGGTTGAGCTGCTCGAGGCATGCTACGGGCGCGATTTTGCCGCCGAAAACGACATCCTCAGCGAACTTGGCCCATTGGACAGTGATCGGCTCCGGCGGCTAGTCGTGGAAGGTTACCCTGTCGGTTTCTCGCCTGAAGGCATCCGGAAAGAAGCTGCATCACAATGAGCGGGACATCTGGCGAGCTGAACGGTTTCCACCAAAACAGCATCGTGGCGCGCATTGTATCCTACGTCGATACGGCGCGGCGGCAGCCGGTATCGAACCTTCCTCGCCAGGCCGCTATAAGATGCATTCTCGATCTCCTCGGCGCCGCCGCCTCGGGGATCAATCAGCCCGGTGTGCTGGCGGCTCGAAAGACGGCTTTGGCAACAATGGCCGCCGGTGATGTGCCAATCTGGTTTTCCGGTACGACCAGTTCGGTCGTCGGCACGGCCTGGGCAAACAGTGCGGCGGCTGCAGCGCTGGACCTGGATGACGGGCATCGGCTGGCGCGCGGTCATCCGGGCGCGGCTGTCATTCCCACAGCGCTTGCCGTCGCCAGTGAGACGGACGCCTCGCTGGAAGATATCCTGCGCGCGATCATCATAGGTTACGATGTCGGTGTCACCATCGGTGCCGCGCGCACCACTTACGGCAATACCGGGACGTGGTCGTCCTATGCTGTGGTCGCCACAGCAGCCGTTCTGCGCCGCACTGCGCCCGAGATACTGGCGCATGCTTTGGCGATCGCCGGCGAAAGCGCACCCAACCAGTTGTTTGCCAGCGCGCCGGCGCCTCGAAATCCGGCTCCTGAAGGGAGCGATGTGAAAGAAGGCATACCGTGGTCTGTGGTGACGGGGCTGGTCGCTTTAAGCCTCGCCGAAGCGGGACATACCGGTCCGTGCAACATCCTCGACAGCACGCGACATTACCGGTTTTCCGAGGATCTACGGCTCGGCGTCAATCCGCATATCTGCAATACCTATTTCAAGCTCTACGCATGCTGCCGTCACATACACGCGCCGCTTGACGCCATGCTTCAACTCGTAGGCCGGTATTCGATCGATCCGCATGCAATCGACGCCATCGGGGTCGAGAGCACCAGCGGTGCATTACGCATCTCGAACCGCGATAACCCGACAAATCTTGTCGATGTGCAATACAGCATACCGTATTGCCTTGCGCTTGCGACCCTTAGAGGGCCTCAAGCACTTCTGCCGCCGACACCAGCAGTCCTGGGGCAAAGCGCAGTCGTTGATCTGGCGCGAAAAGTCACGCTGTCAGTGAACGCGGATTTCGATGCGCGGTTTCCTGCCGAAACATTGGCTCGGGTCACGGTGACGGTGATGGGTCGGCATCTCGTTTCGGATGTTACCGCTCCGAAAGGGGAGGCAAGTGATCCCCTGTCGTCGGCAGAACTGGAGGTCAAGTTTCGTGCCGCAACAAGGTTATTCCTGAACCCGGCTAGGCAGGACGAAATCATTGCGTGGATCAACAAGGCTTTCTGTGCTGAGACTTCGAAGTCACTTTTGCCCTTGCATTCAGTTTTAGTATAAGGAGTAATCGTTTTAGCTCAACATCTAGCAAGAGAGAGTTTTAGCGAATAAGAGCGACTTTCACTGGGGCTAAGCCATCCGCCTGTCTCCAGGCGAAGGTCTGTCCGAGGCTCTATCCCAAGCGCAAAGATGCCTGACTGATAAGCGCGCCACACCGCGAGTTTTGGGAGGGTCGCTTGGCTGTAGTCCAGTGAGACAGCAACGCCGCATGTCTCGTTCCGCAGGACAACAGGCAGCTGGTGCGGCGTTGTGCGGGCGTCCACGACATCGACTTTCTCGCCGAAGTCATCAGAGGGATATGGAGGTTGAGAGTGAAGCTCCGATTGGAGCGGATCCGGCAGCCCTTCTACCGTCAAGGCGCCATCAAGAAAGGGATAGCCGAAATTTATGTGATACATGATGGCGTGGTCCGTGGGACGGAAGCCGCGATTTGTCACTTTATCCTCGACGATCAGTTCGTGCCCGAATACCGCGAGAGAGATCCGGCGCCGTAATTCCAGCGTCTCGCCGAACACGCTCGCCTGCCTTACGATTGCTTCGCAGGAAATTTCGGACGTTTCCGTGTCCACACCGTAGCTGAGTAGCCGTGCTTTCTCGACCGATATCCGCCCGTGGAGGGGCATCTTTCGCGTCGTGAGGTGAGGATGTTTGTATTGGCTGATGTCGGCTTCGTAAGGGCGACTGAAGTGGTCGAGGCCGCAGGTGACCAAGAAGCCATCAAAGTTGCGCAAAAAGCCCCATCCTTCCTCCGATCCTGGATCATGCGAGGGGAAGGGCATCTGCGCCGGAGAATGCCAGCCGATGTTGACACCCTTGTAGGAAAGTTCGGAGATATCGAAGCCACGGTCCACGGCAACCTCGAATGTGACCCCGTTTGCATTGCGGCCTATCAAAAGACGTTGACCTCGACCGGGTCCGTCCTCCAGCATTACTAAGCGGATGTCGGCGATGGCGCGCAGGTCCGCAGTTTTTCTGAGCAGCGTTTCGTCCACAGTTCACTCCTTTTTGATAAGACCGAGGTCCCTTCGTCTCAAGTCTCCACCGACGTACGCGAACGACGGTGTTCACGCCGTTCGAGTCTAGTGATCAAGCCGCGCAGTTCCGGCTCGCCGACCGAAGAAGCCGCAACGGCGGGCTCAAACCATTCAAGTGTTCGCTGGTGTCGTTCCGGGAACTTGTCGTCGATCTCTCGCACGTCTATCAGGTGCACCTGCACCATGGCTGGCACCAACTCGCCGCCCTCAAGCTTTTTGACATAGGTGTAGTGGCCCCACGGCTTCTTACGGATACGGCCCCTGACACCCGCCTCCTCCCAAGCTTCCTGGCTCGCGACTTCATGCGGCTTCTTCTTCCGCATCGGCCATCCTTTTGGGATGATCCACCGGCCGCTGTCTCGACTGGTGATCAGGAGCACTTCGATCGAGCCATCGGCCCGGCCAGTGGACCGATAGCAAATAGCCGCGTACTGCGTCAGGATCTCTCCTCTGCAGAGCTTGTCCGCGACAAGGGAGAGCTGCGAAAGGCCGTCTCGTTTTGTTGTATTAGCAGGCATGGGCCGGTCGATCTCCAGATCGGTTGCCGTCGCTCTACTTGGATGAAGAAGCGACGGCTCGGTAGGCAGATGCCGTCCCCCTTAAGCTTCCATGAGGGGGCACCGGGGTAAAACCCGCCAGACGCCGCAGCGAAGCCGGTGGCTCGAAAAGCTCCTGTTTCGGCGAGGGCTAAGCCGCGTGAGAAACATTCTGCAGCAGCGGCCGCAATCGCCTGACGAAGTCTTCGCTTCCGCACGCGAACCGAAGCTTCTCAGGAAGCTCGATCTGATCCCAGTCGATCGTATGAGAGACGCCGAGATTAGCCAGGATCGGCAGTGCGGCCATGACGTCCCAAGTGGAATCACCGAGTGACAGGTATCCGTCGGTTTCCCCGAGCGCGACTTCGATGAACGATGCGGTCGCCGAGCCGCAGATACGGAAGCTGATCTGCAGTTCGTCCGACACAAATCGCATCAGTTCGAGCCGATCACTGGTCGAGACGGTTGGATGGATGCCGAAGCTCATGGCCGCCTGCGACATGTCGAGGGGCTTGAGAGGCGCCATCGGCTTTCCGTTCAGCCGCGTCGGCACAGAACGACCGCCCACCAGCATCAGGTCACGGGCCGGTGCAAAGATGACGCCGAAGGTCGGCCGGCGGTTCTCATAGAGGCCGATCGAAATTGCCCAGTTTTGGCCGCCACGGACAAAGTTGAAAGTTCCGTCGATAGGGTCGATAACCCAGATGCGCTCTGACGTACCTGCAATTTCACCGCCCTCTTCGCCGTATAGCCCGTCACCTGGGAATGCCTTTCGGAGCTCAGCGATCAGAAAGTCTTCGACTTCGCGATCGGCCTTGGTGACGAGATCGAGATGTCCCTTTTTCTCCACCGGCAGATCAGCAAGTGAACGGAAGTGTGCAAGTGCCAGCGCACCCGCTCTTCGCGCGATGTCCTCGACGATCACTTCCATTGTGTTCTGCAAATGCGTTTCAGCCATTGGCTTCAGCCTTAAGCCTTGCCACCTGGGACACGTCATTGCTGATGAGCTGGTCGAGTTGGCCATCACGGATCCACTCGACTACATTGGCTTCGATATCGACGCCGTAAGATTTAAGGCTTTTCAGCTTGCTCGGCGGAGGCACGTGGAGGAAGGTGGCGATCCCGCCTTCATGGAGCTGCTTTGCCTCTCCGCTCGGGAAATGATGAATTTCGAGGTTGATCGCATCGACGGTTGCCTCGATTGCGATCGCAGCCGGGTCGATCAAGCGCGAGTGCGAGAGGCCGACAGTCGGGACTTCCGGGATTGCCTTCTTCAGGGCGCGCAGTTGCACGAAGTCAAACGAAGAGAACTGCAGTAGATCGGCGCAACCAAGCTCGTTGATCAGAGCTTTCAGCTTCGGGAAGAACAC
Organism: Neorhizobium populisoli; assembly: GCF_019430945.1. GTDB lineage: Bacteria > Pseudomonadota > Alphaproteobacteria > Rhizobiales > Rhizobiaceae > Neorhizobium > Neorhizobium populisoli. Next base: position 238,337 of record NZ_JAHYCB010000008.1, read on the forward strand.
GTCGTCTTGACCGTAGGTCTTCAGTTCCAGCTGATAGATTATATTGTGCTCGCGAGCGAACTCTAGCGCCTCGCGAAGTCGTGGCACGCGCTCATCGGCGAAAGCCTCGCCAAACCACGAGCCGGCGCTCAAGGCAGTGATTTCCGAATAGGTGAGCTTGTTCACCAGGCCATGACCGTTGGTGGTGCGGTCGACAGTCTCGTCATGAATCAGCACAAGTTCGCCATCGCTGGTAATGCGAAGGTCAGTCTCGCAAGTAACCCCGGGTCCCGCGAATTCCCGCGCCGCCCGGAACGCAGCGTAGGTATTTTCCGGCGCGCCTTCGCTATGGCCCCGATGGCCGGCAAGACGCATGGTCAGCGGCGTCATTCTTAGCGGATTCATTTCATTTCCTTTCATTAGCGGAGGCGCGCATCGAGCCGGTCGCGTAGATAGTCGCCGAGCAAGCTGATCGACAAAGTCGTGAGGACGAGAACCAGGCCGGGGAGGGCAACCAGCCACCAGGCGATGGCAAAATAGCTTGTGCCATACGATATCATCAGACCGAGGCTGATCGCTGGCGGCTTGATGCCGACACCTAAAAAGCTCAGTCCGCTCTCCATGAGGACGATCTCAGGGAAGTTGAGAGTGAATTGAACGACCAGGGGACCGGCAATATTCGGCAGGATGTGACGTAAATAAATTCGCAGCGATGGCACCCCGACGATGCGCGCTGCCTCTGCATACCCGTCTGCATTCGCACCAAGGACGAGCCCTCGCGCAAGACGAGCGTAGCGCCACCAGTTGAAGACGCCCATCAACAGGACGAACAGGAGCGGGCTGGAGCCAAAGACCGCAAGGACACCAAGGGCGATAATCATGAAGGGGACCGAGGCCATCGCGTCCGCGATGCCCATCACCAGATTATCGACCCAGCCGCCAAAATGCGCCGAGAGGAAACCAAGGCTCGTGCCGACGATTGCGCTGATCGTGCCGCCGATCAGCGCGACCATCAGTGTCGTCTGTGTCGCTGCCAGAAGGTTGCTCAGCAGATCGCGCCCCAGGAAATCCGTTCCGAGGAGATGGTTCGACAGCTTCAACGGTGGTGCGAAGCGCGTCAGCGGCGCTTGCTGCGTGTAATCGAATGGTGCCAGCCAGTGCGCGAAGATCGCGACGATCAGGATCACGGCGATCCACGTAGCGCAGAGAAGAATTCCGACAGGCAGGCGAAAGATGGATGTGAACGATCGCTTAGACCGCGTGGGGGATGCGCTCTGTGCCATCATTGCTGTGACCTGATTTTCGGGTTGAGAAAAGCGTAGAGGATTTCCACGGTCAAATTGATCATCACCACGAAGACCGTGAACACCAGTATCATCGCCTGAACGACATTGAGATCGCCTTGTCCTACCGCGCGGACGAATTGAGCACCGATCCCGGTCCAGGCAAAAACCGTCTCCACCAGAACCGTTCCGCCAAGAAGCGACGTGGCAAGAATGCCGAGCATGGTAACGAGCGGGATGGCGGCGTTCGGCAATGCATGCCGCAAGATAATTTCAGAGGGTGGAATTCCGTCACCTCTGGCTGCGGCGATGTATGGCTGCTCCAGAACCTCGATCAATGTCGCGCGCGCAAAACGTGAGATCGAGGCCGCGTTGTAAAGCGCGAACGTCGCGATCGGCAGGATAGCATGCCGCCATGTGGAGCTTCCCGAACTTGGCAAGACCCTGAGCCATACGGCAAAGATGAAAATGAAGATCAGCCCGACAAGAAACATGGGAATGCTGTGTCCAAGCACCGCTGTCGCCATCACAAGTCTGTCAATTGCACTGTCGCGGCGGATAGCGGCCACGATCCCTGCAGGTATTCCCAACAGAATGGCGATGATAAAAGCCGACACGCTCACAGTCAGCGTCTTTGGAATGGACTGCGTGATGATGTCGAAAACGTCGCGACCGTCCGCAAAGGATTTGCCGAAGTCGCCTTGAATTGCATGCTGCAGGTAGATGAGGAACTGCTCAGGAATCGATTTGTCGAGCCCCCACAGCGTGCGGAAGGCCGCCTGGGCCTCCGGCGTTGCAAACTCTCCGAGCATTCGCTCGGCCGGGTCTCCGCTGAAACGCAGGACCACGAACACGAAGAGCGCCGTCGAAAACAGAACTGCGAATGCGCGGACAGCTTTCGATAAAATAAACCCAGTCATTAGGCGACCTCCTTTCCCATCTGAACCGAACGAGGAAACTCCTCTGCCCGATGGCATGCTACACGTTGGCCTGCGACGTCGCGCAAGAGCGGGGCCTCGGTCCCGCACCTTTCGATCGCAAAAGGACAACGGGGCCGGAACGGACATCCACCGGCGATTTTGCCGGGGTCTAGTTCGCCATTGATGGGCGGCTGGATATTTCGGATGGTGGGATCCATCGAAGGGACCGAAGCGAGTAGCGCCCTCGTATAGGGATGGCGCGGCCACTCATAGACCGACTTGATGTCACCGGTCTCGACAACGCGGCCGAGATACATGACCGCGATACGATCAACGACATGGCGGACAACGCGCAGGTCATGGGTGATGAAGACGTAGGCGAGGTCGCGCTGTTGCCAAAGGTCCCGCAAGAGCGCCACTACCTGCGCCTGAACGGAGACATCGAGCGCCGACACAGCCTCGTCGAAGACGACCAGCTTCGGATCGAGGATCAACGCACGGGCAATGACGACACGCTGCCTCTGGCCACCAGACATCTGATGCGGATACCGGCTCATCATCGCGCTGGACAGTCCAACCTGGTCAAGCATCGCGGCGGCGCGCTCATAAGAAGCCGCACGACTGGCAAAATGATGTACGAGGAGGCCTTCGGAGATCTGTTCACCGATGGTCATCTGGGGATTGAGTGCAGAGAGTGGATTTTGCTGTACGAGGGAGGTGCGCACACGGAACTGCTTCCAGCCTTGAAGGCTGCGGGCCTTGTGATTGACACCTTCGAAGAAAATCTCGCCCTCGGTCGGGGGCGTAAGGCCGAGAATTAGGCGGCCAAGGGTGGATTTACCGCTGCCAGACTCGCCGACAATGCCCAGTCGCTCACGGGCATTGAGCTGCAGATCGATCGAACTGGATGCACAGAGAATTTTAGGCTTCGCCAACCACCCCGTCTTTTGACCAAATGCCTTGGTGAGGTTGCGGGTTTCCAGGAGGGGCGCGCTCATGCCGCCACCGGATGATAGCAGGCCACATTATGAGCCTGTGCGACCGGTGCAAGCGGCGGAAAGCGCTTGAAGCATTCACCTGCAGCTCGCGGACAGCGAGGATTGTAATAACAACCTTGCGGCAGGTCGTCGAGAAGCGGCACGGATCCGGGAATGGGAACAGGAGGTTGGTGGTCCGCCGGGTCAATGCTAGGCATGCAGTTGATCAAAGCCCGTGCGTAAGGATGCGAAGGGTTCTGGATTATCTGCTCAACCGGAGCGGTTTCGACGATTTTTCCACAGTACATGACGGCCGCCTTGTCGGCCAAACGCGCGATGACGCCGAGATCATGGGAAACGATCATCAATGCCATGCCGGTCTCGGCTTTCAATTCCTCCAGCAAGTAAAGGATCTGAGCCTGCATTGTGACGTCCAACGCCGTCGTCGGCTCGTCGGCGATGAGCAACTGTGGCTTTGCCGCGAGTGCATGGGCGATCATCACGCGCTGGTTCATGCCGCCCGAAAACTGGTGCGGATAAGCGCCGAGCCGGCTTTTGGCATTGTCTATTCCGACCCGTTCTAACAGGCGCATGGCTTCGAGGCGCGCATCATTCCCCCTGAGCCTTTGATGCCTGTAAAGCGCCGTCTCCAGATAGTAGCCTATCGTGTGAACTGGATTGAGACTGCTCGTCGGATCCTGAAAGATCATAGCGATCGTAGGCCTTTCGGAGCCGGACTCGCCTGATCCAAAGGATATCGAACCGCCGGCTTGGCCGAGCCCGCGCGGGAGCATGTTGCCGATCGCATAGCAGGTCATGCTCTTGCCGCAGCCGGATTCCCCAACGAGGCCAAGGGTCTGGCCTGCATCCAGCGAAAAGCTCACGCCGTTCAGGATCTTGATATTGCGGCCGGGCACCTCGACGACGAGGTCCTGGACAGTTAGCAGTCTGGGCATATTTTCCTCCCGAAGCGGTGCGCAACCTCCGCGCACCGCTTCTTGGTCATCGCGTTGTTTTATTTGAAGTTGAGGTTGCCTCGGAATTCCATGGTCTCAAACGAGACCGGGCTCCACTGAACGGTTTTGCGTGCCGCGTAGACGTCAAAGGGCTGGTAAAGAAGAACAGCAGGCGCCTCATCCTCGAAGATATCACGCAGGCGGTTGAACGCAGCAGAGCGTTCGTCGCCGTCTTTCAGTTGCGCAACCTTATCGCAGAGGTCGTTGAATTCGATTGGTGCCTTCCAGCCCCAGCGCTTCTGGATGCCGCGACCCGGACCGAATTCGGACACCATCGTCGTCAGACCGTCGGTCAGCCACTGGCCGTTCGACCAGTTGCGGATCATGATGTCGCTGTCCTTTGGCGTCGTTCCCGGCGCGTAGATGGTCGGAACGACGTTGACGCCGACAGCCTTCCACATCTCGATCATCATCATGAGCGCGGGGACGGCGTTGGCGTAATAGTTGCCCATCGTGTGGTACGTGATCGGCTTGCCGTCGTAGCCGCTCTCCTTCACCAGACGCTTGGCTTCCTCGACGTTGTACTCCATCGGCTTGCGCTTCGGATCGAAGCTCGCGCCATAGCTCGGGAAGTTGAACCCGTTCGGGATCGACGCCTTGCCTTTCCACAATGCCTCGACCATCAGCGGGCGGTTGATGGCGAGCGACATCGCCCGGCGCAGGGCCTTGGACTGGACAGCCGGATTGTTGAAATTGAACGTAAACATATGGACGTTCTCGATGAGCGTTCCCCGCGTTTCGAGATCGTCGTATCCGTCGATCAGCGCCATATCGTCCGGCGTAAGGGTCGTGATGATATCATATTCGCCACTGATGAGGCCGGCCACGCGGGTCGCCGGTTCAGCAACAACCTGATAGGTTATTGACGAAGCCGTGGGCTTTTCGCCCCAATAGCTTTCGTTCGCTTCTAGCGTGGCATGATCGTTGGCAACGAGTTCCTTGAACTTGTAGGGGCCAGTGCCGATCGGCTTGTTGCCAAAGGCAACCGCGCCGAGGCTCTTGTAATATTCCTTTGGAACGATCGGGCCGAGCCACGAGCCCAGGTACTTCTCGATGAGATACGACGGCGTTTTCGTGCGGAGGACCACAGTGTGTTTGTCCTCGACAACAGGTTCGTCCCAGTTGGGCGAGAAATTGCGACCGTTCGGCACAGTCTTGATTGCCTCATCGCCCCAAAGGCGCCCGGACGAGAAGGTGAACGCAACATCTTCGGCGGTCATCTCGGTGCCATTGTGGAATTTGACGCCCTGGCGCAGCTTGAAGCGGACCGACTTGTCGTCAATGCGTTCAAAGCTCTCAGCGAGCGCTGGCATGAGCTTGATGCCATTGCCCTTTGCGCCGTCGGCAAAATAGTCGCGACGAAGAAGAGTATCGAAGATCTGGTTGATGATACGCGGCCCCGTATTGCTGATCCCGTTGATAGGCTCCAGCGACGACGGCAAGCCGTTCACACCGATCTTCAAAGCCTTGCGGTCAGCCGCGAAGGCAAATTTAATGCTCGTTGTCGACGCCAAAGCAGCAACGCTGGCGCCGATCAGAAAACGTCTGCGATCAGTCTTAATCATTGGGTCCTCTCCCGGACTTAGAGTAGATTATGGCTTGTTGCTATTCGGCGGGGCATCGAGCCTAGTTCGCGATGACGAACTTCCTCCGCATTTTGTCTGGTGCCGTATCGACGATCGACTTGGCGCCGACGTCGGTGATGATCACCCCGACGTCCTCGATTTTCGTGGTGATCGAGAGGCTCGACTTCGTGAACTTGGAATGGTCCGCGACAACGATTACTCGTCTTGAGACTTCGATCATAACTTTCTGGATGCTTGCGTTGATCGGGTTCGACGTGCAGACCGTGCCCCGGTCGAGGTCTATCGAGCTAGCATTCAGGATCAACTTATCGGCGTTGAACTGACGCACGAAATTTTCTGCCAGCGGACCGCGATATGAACGGTTCGTATCGGTGAATTCGCCACCGACGGAGTAGATGCTGTTTCCATCCCCGCGTGAGAGTTCGGCAATGATGTCGAGACCATTCGAGATCAGGGTCAGCCCCTTGCGTCCCGAAAGGATCTTCGCAACCTCAAGAGCGGTCGTTCCAGCATCGAGAAAGACGGCATCACCTTCAGCGATCATGCCTGCTGCAGCGGCTGCGATCGCGGCCTTCTCCGCTTGCCGAGAGACTGACCGAACCGCGTGCGTGGTGTCCTGCCCCACCTGATTGACGCTGACAGCCCCGCCGTGTGTCCGACGTAGCACACCTGCTTGCTCGAGCTCGTCAAGGTCGCGACGGGCTGTGGCAAGCGAAATCCCGAGGCGTTCGGTGAGCGTGTTGATCGCCAGAAACTGCTCCTCACGTAGCAGTTCAGCAATTCTCGCTTGGCGTTCCTGGGCGGCTGTAAGCACAATACCCTCCCGTTTGTGACTTGTTTCGATCAGATCTATGATTGATATCGATCTTTGTCAAATGACGATTTCATGACAAAACGTGTTGCCGTGCAGCATTTTTCAGTTTTGCCTCGGCAGGCTTGAGCCTCAATCGAACGAATATTGCGAAGCCGTCTTGCATGTATGATCGATTTCAATCATGCTCGGGAGGATGAGGCGTTACAAGCGAAACTCATCTGTCGGCTGGTGCAGTAAAGCCAGCATTCTCCTCCCAGAGAGGCTGTCGCCCGTCCCTGGCGGACCTGTTGTGGGGCGGGCGGCGGCTCTGGGGATACCGCGCTCTCTGGGCTCAAATGCAATCGCCTGCCAGCATGAGGGAGTGGCGAGATGACCTCCACGATCGTCATGATCAATCTGTTTGGCGCGGTGGCTTTGCTGCTGTTCGGCCTCGCGCAGGTGAAGGAGGGCGTCTCACGTGCGTTCGGTGTCAAGCTCAGAACCGGACTGGCGACTGGTACCCGCAGCGGTCTTCGCTCGTTCTTGTCCGGACTGACCGCCACGATCGCACTGCAGAGTTCGACGGCCACGGCGCTGATGACTGCCTCCTTCGTCGAGCGTGAACTGATCAAGCCGCGCATGGCGCAGATCGTCCTGCTCGGCGCCAATGTCGGCACCGCTGTTACCGCATGGATCGTTGCCACCGGCATCGAATGGCTGTCGCCGCTCGTCATCCTGGTCGGGATCGTGTTTTACCGCAGCGGATCGACTGCCCGCCAAGGCGGTGGCACCGCGTTGATTGGCATCGGCCTGATGTTGCTGTCGCTGCATCTTTTGAGCAGCGCGACCGAGCCGATGCGACAATCGCCAGCGCTTGCCGCCTTCATTGGTCTCCTGGACAATGCCTGGCCGGTCGCGCTTGCTTTCTCGGCCTGCATCGCCTTCATCTCATCGTCCAGCCTCGCCGCTGTCGTGCTGATCCTGTCGCTCGCCTCGACTGGCATTCTCTCTGCCGGCCTGATCATCGTGCTGGTGCTCGGCGCCAATCTGGGTGGCGCCATTCCGCCGGTCGTCGCCTCGCTCTCCGGCTCGCCTTCGGCCAAGCGTGTGACAATTGGCAATCTTATAGTGCGCGCCGTCGGCTGCGCAGTTGCAATGCCGCTCGCAGGCTATGGTGCCGATATCCTGGAAATGCTGCCGCTCTCGCCTACAAAGCTGCCTGTCGACGCCCACCTCGGGTTCAACATCCTGCTTGCCGTCCTCGCGTGGCCATTCTCACGGCTGCTGTCGCGGTGGATGCTCCGCCTCGTCCCCGAAGAGCTACAGGCCGACAATGCTCCGAAATATCTCGATCAGGGCGAGCTTTCAACACCGGTCGTCGCTCTGGCTAGTGCTACCCGCGAGACTCTTGGCGTTGGTGACCTGATCGAACGCATGCTAATACGTGTCTCAAACGCATTTGAGACGAACGCCCTGTCGAGGCTCAAGGACATTGCGTCGTTGGAAAAGCGCGTCGATTACCTGCAGCAAGAGGTGAAGATCTACCTTTCCAAGCTTGGTCGTGAAGGCCTGAACGAGGAAAACGGTCGCCAGTCGATCGTCATCATCGACTACGCCATCAACCTCGAGCATATAGGCGACATCATCGAAAAAGGACTTGCTCCTCAGGTCGCCAAAAAGGCTTCGCTCGGGCTGAAATTCTCCGAGGATGGGCACGAGGAATTAAAGAGACTCTTCGATCTGACGATCGACAATCTGCGCATCGCTCAAACAATTTTCGTCACCCGCGACTTTGCCCTCGCAAGACAGATGATGGACGTGAAGGTCGAGGTTCGGCGGATGGAGAAGCAATCCTCCAAGCGTCATCTAGAGCGCCTGCGTGATGGCCGGGCTGACAGCCTGCAGACGAGCTCACTGCATCTCGACATCCTACGCGATCTCAAGCGTATCAACGCCCATATTGTGTCGGTCGCTCATCCGATCATGCAAGAGAGTGGGCTCCTCATCGAAAGCAGGATGAAAGATGCCGAGTAAGCACCGGCGAGTTAGGCTGTTGTCGCGCTTGGCCGAAGTTGCCGATCAAATGTTTAGCGGAAAAACGATCATGCAGTACGGAGCAATATGCTTCCGGATGAGCGATCAATCCGAGCGGCTAGAAATTCTGCTGATCACCAGCAGGGATACCGGCCGGTGGGTCATCCCAAAGGGATGGGGCATGCGCGGCAAGGATCCATGTGATTACTTGAAGCAATGCTGTCAGGCCAGCAGTCTTGAAGATTTCCAGCATCCGGAACTCCCTGGTTTCTCAAGCACTACTGTGCTCGGCCCGCATCGATTGCAAGGAAGATTCGTAGGGTCCATCCGCAACAAAACAACACCCCGGAACATCTTTGGATATCTATTTGAAGCCGTGTCGCCTGCCTCGATGTTTGCAGATCGCGCGGCAAGTACGGCTGGTGCTGAAATCGGCCCTGACATTAGGCTGCAACACGGAAGATCGCTACGCGGAGGCGAATTCTGTCAAGTTTTTGGCTGACTCCGCGACGACCACACGTAAGGATAAACCAGCGTGTGGACCTGGGAGGCAAAGTCGTGAAAAACCTCAGTCATTTCGATCTCAACGGTTTGATGCTGTTCTACGAAACCGTTAATGCCCGAAGCATCAACAAGGCATCGCAACTCCTGGGCATTCCGAAATCGACGATAAGCCGACGACTGCGGAGCCTTGAAGGCCATTTCAACTCGGCGCTTTTGAAGCGAGGGTCACAGTCTCTGGGTCTCACGGAAAGCGGTCAGGCACTTTATCGGCGATGTGAGCACATCGCCGATGAACTTGAGAAAGCCGACCTTCAAACCTCCCGCATCCAGTATGAGCTCTCGGGCGTTCTTCGGGTCAGCATGCCGACCTTCTTTGTTGAATGGGTTTCCGAGGCAATCGCCGAATTCGCACGCCTCCACCCTGCCGTCTGCCTCGAAATCGAGGCACATAATCGCCATGTGAGCGTGGCTGACGAGCCGTTCGACGTGGCGATCCATTTCGGGAAACCAGCGGAGACGTTCAACCCCACCCGCAATCTGATCGAGCTGCCCCGCAGCTTCTACGCCGCACCCGATTACATAGCAAATCATGGTTCTCCGCTGAGATATCTCGATCTGTCGTCTCACCAACTGATCGTGCATCAATTTCAAATGCGGGACAGGGTTTTCCCCTGGTTGATGGGCCATGGAGAGAATTCGGCGCATATAATTCCGCGCGCGGTTGCCAACAATGCGATCATGGTTCGCGACTTCGTTGTTCGAGGGCTCGGAATCGGGCTTATGCCAGACATCATGTGCCACCAAGCCCTCAAAGCGGGAGAGCTCACGAGGCTCGAGCTCGATTGGGACTGCCCGCCGTTGCTGACATCAGCGACTTATCTCGCTCGAGATTATGCCCCAAGGAAGGTCAGGGCGTTCCTCGACCACGTTGCTGAGAGCCTCCATAAGCAAATCGCGATCTAAATTCGGTTCCGGCCTGTTCCAAATTTGGCACCCCCCTTTCCGATAGCAGGCTCTGGCGGGCGACCGTGTGCTTGTTATGGTAGCGAGCACGGCATCTTGATCGAGTGGGAGGCTTGATAGCTGCCGAGGGAGAGACCCACGACGCGCGCTTTGCGCGCGCCGGGGAACTGCCAGAAACGGAGCAAGGGAGGAAGAGCATGCTTCTACGTCGAATATTCCTAGCGCTATCAGTTGCGGGAATGACCTCAGCAGCCGCGTTTGCCCAGCAGGCCGCCTATCCGACCAACACGATCACGCTTGTCACTGGATTTCCGGCCGGATCGGGTTCAGACATCCTCGTTCGATACTTTGGCAAGGAGCTCCAGTCGCTGGCGAAGCAGACCGTCATCGTCGAGAACAAGGCGGGCGCAGCCGGAAACATCGCCGCAGAATACGTCGCGCGATCCAAGCCGGACGGATACAACATCTATGTCCACGCAGCCAGCTCCGTCGCGGCAAACATGCACCTGTTCAAGAAGCCCCCGCTCGACGTTGCGAAAGACCTCCAGATCGCCGCGACGATCAACCAGCAGGCGTTTATGTTGATCGTTCCGGTCACCAGCCCTTTCAAGAACGTCGCCGAACTTGTGAACGGGATGACGGAGAAAGGTGACAAGGGAAGTTATGCCCAGTCAAATACGACAGGGCGGGTTATGGGCAGAATGTTCACCGATGCGACGAAGCTCCAGACTGTAGCGATCTCCTACAAGACTGACACCGATATCCTCAACGACCTTCAAAGCGGCGTGATCGATTTCGCGATGATGAACCCGGTTTTTGCGCTGGCGCAGGTCCGTGAGGGACGCGCACGCATCCTCGCCGTCAGCACGCCCGAACGGCTAAAAGCAGCTCCGGACTATCCGACCTTCGCAGAAGCGGGGATACCCGATCTCGTGATGCTGAGCTGGTTTGCCGCCATGGTCCCTGCGGCGACGCCACGACCCGTCATCGATCAGATCAATGCCTACTTCAAGGAAATTCTGGCTAAGCCCGAGACCGTCAAGTTTCTGACGGAAAATGGCGGCGATCCATTCATAACCAGTCCGCAAGAGGGTCAGCAGCTTTTGGTAAAACAGGTCGAAGACTGGGCGCGTTACGTGAAGATGGCAGGCATCGAACCGCAATGATTGCAATCGTAACGATGCCGGGCCATTCTGTATGAGCGACGATCCACTGTCTCCTTTTGGCCGAATGGATGTCGTCTCGCTGTTGCGAGAGCGGGCGGCGACTATCCCTAATCACCCGATGCTGATCTGGGTACCGGGTGAAGGTCCGGAAACAACCTGGACCTACACTTCTTTTGCCGAGGAAACCTCCCGCATCGCGGGTGGCTTGGCCGCCCGAGGGATACAAAAAGGTGATCGTGTCCTTGTTCACCTGGAAAACTGCCCAGAGGCCTTGCTAGCCCGGTTCGCCTGCGCCTGGCTCGGTGCAATCTGTGTAGCCACGAACGCAATGGCCGCGGGACCGGAATTGGCAAGCCTGGCTGAAACTACGGCTCCCCGGGCCGCGATCACGCAGCCCAAGTTAGCGGATCTTGTTTCCACTCATGTGCCGGATCTCGATTGGATCGCTGTGACCGAGACCGATGCGGGTGTCCCGCCTCGAGCGGGTACCAATCCCGAACGAGCCCAGGCGTTCTCCCGGCTCCGATCGACACCATTCCCGCAGAGAGAGCCTGATCCGCTGGCTCCGGCGCTGATAATGTTTACGACAGGTACGACGGCGCGAGCGAAGGCAGTTTTGTGGACCCACGAGAATTTCCTCTGGGCTTCATGCGTCGGCGCACAGCAGCAAGGGTTCTGGCCGGACGATGTGGTCCAGTTGTTCCTGCCACTCTTCCACGTCGTCGGTTTCTCGTGGACGTTTCTTCCGATACTCTGGGTCGGTGGCACCGCCGTTTTGCAGCCGCGGTTCTCGGCGAGCCGTTTCTGGCCCATCGCCCTCAAACATCGTTCGACAATCGCCGCACAAGTCCCGTTCACGATGGGAGCCCTGCAAGAGCAGGACAAGCCGGACGCGCATTATTTCCGGATGTGGATCGCAAACCGCCAGATTCCGGAAATGCAGCGCAGATACGGGATCGGAAAAATTTCGTCCGCCTGGGGTATGACCGAGATGATCTCGCAGCCGATCATCGGGGGAAACCCATTCGTCCCCCTTCAAGCCAACTCGATCGGACGAGCGTCGGTCGGGTACCGGATAGCGATCGTCGACCAGGACGGCTCGGCGGTGAACCCGGGTGGCGAGGGTGAACTGCTTGTGGGCGGCGTTCGTGGTCGCTCGCTGTTCAAAGAGTATTATGGAGACGCGCGGGCGACCTCTGACGCCTTCGACGACGTCGGCATGTTCAAGACCGGTGACAAGGTTCGACTGCTCGACGATGGGAGTGTCGTTTTCGTCGACCGTTTGAAGGATGTCATCAAGGTCGGCGGCGAGGGCGTATCGGCAAGTGAAGTCGAGGCCGTCATTCAGAAGGTCGCGGGGGTTGCGGAAGTGGCGGTTGTCGGCAGGCCCGATCCTCTCCGTAGTGAAGTGCCGGTTGCTTTCGTCGTCCTCAACCCCGGACATGGAGAGGAACTCGCCGACGTGATCGTCCGTCAATGCCAGCAATCGCTTGCCAAATTCAAGGTCCCACAGGAGGTCCGGTTTCTCGACGAAATGCCCAAGGTGGGCTTCGGAAAAATTTCGAAAGCACGTCTTAGGGCGTTTGCCACTGAACCCGCGGGACACCTACCCCGATGACAGATCCGGGTTTTGACTTCTACTTCGATCCGATTTCCCCATTTTCCTATCTTGCGACGACGCAAGTAGACGAAATCGCCCGAAGACATCAACGGATTGTAAGATGGCACCCTGTGCTTGTGGGGGTGACAATAACGAAGATCATGGGGCTGAAGCCGGTACCGGAAACGCCTCTGAAGTCCGATTACTCGTGGATGGATGCCGAACGGCAAGCGGCCATGCTCGATGTTCCGCTGCGCCGACACGGCCTCAAGAACATAAACTCTCTCGCGGTATGCCGAGCATTTCTTTGGTTGAGAGATCGAGAGCCAGATATGGCTCGACAGTTTGTGCGGCGGGCATCTGCCGCTCTATGGGTTGACGGAAGAGATATAACGCCGTTGGAGTTCGCTGTTAGCGAAGCTGCCGCGGTGGGCGCTGGCGCAGACGGACTTGAATTGGCGTTACGCGGCCCGGAGATCAGGGAGTTGCTGGCAAGGGAAGTCGATGCCGCAATAGAGCGCGGGGTATTCGGCGTCCCGTTTTTCTTCGTTGACGGCCAGGCGTTATGGGGCTGCGATCGGCTTTGGATGCTTGACTTCAAACTCGCCCACGGCCGCTGGCCGACAAAGCGGGATTGGGAAGATATGAGTGATTAGGTCGGCTGTGCCTATGCTAGCTCATTCCATTAGGCAGGTGACCATGTCCGCTCGTAATTGAAGACGGCGAGCCATTGATCAGCGCGGCCATTTATCTCGATCGGAAGCTAGATGGCGGTCGCCCACAACAAACGCACCCCTGACCAGCCTGCTCCTGCGGCGAGATAGACAGTGCTGGAGCAAATCCTTCGGCTTGTGGGGCGACTGCACTCTCCAAGCGTCACCGCCGCGCGTGACGAGCCGAACCGCACGGCCGCGGAAATCGCCGAGCTGCTTTATGACAGGCATAACTCGGCCCGCAGATCAGGAAACCCGGCTGCCAATATCTGCAACGCCGCATCGCGCTCGCCGCGAGAAACGGACTGTAATTTTGCCGCCTGCCCAGCTATAGCTACATCAGCGGCTAGCCTTTGGGGATCTCTAGCTTCTTTGCAGAGTGTGACGATGAAGAGCCAACGCTTTGCATCGACACGCTCCTCCAGATGGAAAACAACGGGCTTTTATCCTGACGCTTCCAGTGTCGCACTTGTTTGAGCTTTATTTGGTCTAATGACAATATAAGCGCTCATTGCTGTTACCCAATTGTCTTCTCGGTAGAAGAAATTTCATGTCACAGTCCAGCCACCTGTCGAAAGACGGCGCTGATTTCGCCGTCCGATGTACTCTGGCTCGTCGTCATTATTCCATTGCGGGCGGATTGCTCCTAAACTCAAGACCCGATGTTGCGATCGGCACCAAACTTTCGGGACAGCGGCACCTCATCGATATTAGCAAGCGATTTATGCCTGATGAGAAAGCGTCGAACGTTCTCACGGATTGCACACAATGGGAAAATTCCCTGAGCCGCCAGTCGACACGCTTTTACGAGCACTTCGTAGGCTGCATCCCGCTTTTGCTCGGGCCACCCTTCCGGGAGATCGAAAACGTCTTCAAGGCTTCCCAGCTCTTGAACGTAGCGGGATTGTTTTACAAACAGGGGTTTGTCAAACAAGGTGTTGGCCATTGCGCTCTCCTTTCTGGACATCGTTTGACGGCGTAAGAGCTAGAAAAGAGTGAAGACAATTCAATGAAGCCCGAGGTGATTTTTCACAGAATCTGCGGTGCGAGATGATTCTTGCCGATCTGTCCGAATGCGCCATGGGATCCTTGGAAATAAGGGGAAAGTTTCTTTGCAGCAGCGTGATAAGGCGCCCAGCCGCGGGGCTTGTTTGTGTCGGCACCTAGCGGTCTGTCGTTACCAAAGGCTTTTCCCTTGGCAAATGATGGCTCTGCTGGAGGTGTGTATCAATCGCTCGCTCAGGATGTACAGCTCCTTGGCTCGTGCTGCCCCGCCAATATCGACGTTGATCGCGAAAAGTTCTCATTGGAATAAATTCATCAGTCTTCCATCTTTGCGCTTTAAGCGTGGACGACAGGCGGACTACTGCGCCTCCAGTAATGGGGAGCACTGCAGGCACGCTTTGTAGTCATCCTTTGGCTCGAGGAGATGAAGAATGTGGGGGGTGCTGCTCGCGCTGGTTTTAGGGGTCGGGTTTTTGGTAGCGATTGCTGCCGGCACTCTTTGTTGGCTGCTGTTCGCCCTGGCGGCATCGGTCGGAGGAGCTTTGATCGGCGTAGCGATGCGGCTTAACGAGCCGGCAATCTATATTTTGCAAATGGCAGCTCCTGCCATTCTCATCCTGGCGATCCTCTGTTCCGCAGCTGCGGATCGTATAGCCCGTAATCAAGAGCGTCGGCAGATCTTGAAATACTCAACTTCTGAACGGTTGCAAAAATAGGGTCAGTCAGCCTGATACATCAAGATGCAAACTGGCCTATTCACAATGATAAACCGATCGACCCTGCCGCGTGTGCGAGCTTCGCGAAGACTGGGCGGAGCTAGTCGGGCTTAACCAATGTTTGCGTCAATGCAATCGCTTCGGCCAAGAGGTTTTCCCGGTCTCGCACGCCCTTGTTGAATAGTCTGGCGACGGTAGCAGCCAACCGACCGATAGATGCGGGGTCGCCCGTTATTCCTTTTACTCGGGCGACCTCTTTTACCACGCTGGCGCAAAGGCGCGAATCTTCGATCGACGGGTAGCTCATCTGGGCCTCTGCGGAATGGCTCGCCCCATGGCGGCTGGGACGAGCATTGCCGATTGCTTCTTAGAAATCCATTCCCGCGCCGGCTGGTGCAGCGGGAGCGGTGTCCTTCTTGGGCTTTTCTGCAATCATTGCCTCTGTCGTCACCAGCAGGCCCGCAACGGAGGCTGCATCCTGCAGCGCCGTGCGGACCACCTTGGCGGGGTCGATAACGCCCTGTGCGTAAAGATCGCCGTATTCGCCGGTCTGGGCGTTCCAGCCAAAGGAGAATTCGGTCTTCTCCCGGAGCTTGCCGACGATGACGGAGCCCTCCGCACCAGCATTCTCAGCGATCTGGCGAACAGGCGCTTCGATGGCGCGGCGGACGATCTCTATGCCAACCTTCTGGTCCTGGTTGCCCGTGGCAAGATTGTCGAGTGCCGCCACAGCACGAAGCAGCGCGACGCCACCGCCCGGCAGGATGCCTTCCTCGACGGCAGCGCGGGTCGCATGCAGGGCGTCGTCGACCCGGTCTTTCTTCTCCTTGACCTCGACCTCCGTCGAGCCGCCAACGCGGATGACGGCCACGCCACCAGCAAGCTTTGCAAGACGTTCCTGCAGCTTCTCGCGGTCGTAGTCGGAGCTGGTCTCCTCGATCTGGGCTCGGATCTGGGCGACGCGACCATCAATGTCTGCCTTCGAACCGACACCATCGATGATGGTCGTATTTTCCTTTTCGATTGCCACCTTCTTGGCGCGGCCGAGCATGTTGAGGGTCACATTCTCAAGCTTGATGCCGACGTCTTCGGAGATGACAGTGCCGCCCGTCAGGATGGCGATGTCTTCCAGCATGGCCTTGCGACGGTCGCCGAAACCCGGAGCCTTGACAGCCGCAATCTTCAGGCCGCCACGTAGTTTGTTGACGACGAGGGTCGCAAGCGCTTCGCCTTCGACATCCTCCGCAATGATCAGAAGCGGTTTGCCAGACTGGACGACGGCTTCCAGGACCGGGAGCATCGCCTGCAGGTTCGACAGCTTCTTCTCGTGGATCAGGATATAGGGATCGTCGAGTTCAACCCTCATCTTGTCCTGGTTGGTGACGAAGTAGGGGGAAAGATAGCCGCGGTCGAACTGCATGCCTTCAACAACCTCAAGCTCGGTTTCGGCAGTCTTGGCTTCTTCGACGGTGATGACGCCTTCGTTGCCGACCTTTTCCATGGCTTCGGCGAGATACCTGCCGATCTCCTCGTCGCCATTGGCCGAGATGGTGCCCACCTGGGCGATTTCCGAGTTGCTGGTAATCTTGCGGGCGTTGGTCTTCAGTTCCTTGACGACGGCGTCGACGGCAAGATCGATGCCGCGCTTCAGGTCCATCGGGTTCATGCCAGAGGCAACCGCCTTGGCGCCTTCCTTGACGATCGCCTGGGCGAGTACGGTCGCGGTCGTGGTGCCGTCGCCGGCAAGATCGTTCGTCTTCGACGCCACTTCGCGCAGCATCTGGGCGCCCATATTCTCGAACTTGTCTTCGAGTTCGATTTCCTTGGCGACGGAAACGCCGTCCTTGGTGATCCGCGGCGCGCCGAAGGACTTGTCGATCACGACGTTGCGGCCCTTCGGGCCGAGGGTCACCTTGACGGCGTTGGCAAGCACATCGACCCCACGCAGCATGCGTTCACGGGCGTCGCTGTTAAATTTGACTTCTTTGGCAGCCATTTGTCTAACTCCTCAATAGGCAGCTATTTGACTGATAGGATGTTTTGTAAGGAGAGCCCTTCAGGCAGCGATCTTCTGTTCGGCCTGGGCTTCGATGATACCCAGCACGTCGCTTTCCTTGATGATCAACAGGTCTTCGCCGTTGATCTTGATCTCGGTACCGGACCATTTGCCGAACAGGATGCGGTCGCCAGCCTTGACGTCGAGCGCCTGAATCTGGCCGGCCTCGTTACGCGCGCCAGTGCCAACTGCGACGACCTCGCCCTCGGAGGGCTTTTCCTTGGCGGTATCGGGAATGATGATGCCGCCCTTGGTCTTTTCCTGGGAGTCGACCCGGCGGACGAGAATGCGATCATGAAGCGGTCGGAACGACATGTTTTCCTCCGTTGAGCAAAAATGATGACGTTGAAGACCCAGGCCGGACCGGGTGACCAGTCCGGGCGGGTGCGAACCTCCCTCGAGCGTTCGCGGGCAAAATTTATTTTCGAGATTTTTCGATTTCAAGAGGGTCGGAAGAAAAAAAAGCACTCGATGGGGTTGGCTGCTAACATGCTGGAAAGGAACAAGAAATAGCATCGGGACCCAGAAAACCATTGATGAGCGCAAGATTTTACGTCACCTTCGCAGTGTCACGAAACGGAGATGAAGCATGCAATTCTCGTCGGATCTGGAGCGTCAGCTCAACGGCTATGGGCTGACCACCGCGCATATCCTCTACCGCATTCCCGATTTCGAATCCGTCCTGCAAGCCTACATTTGGCAAGACTACGATCTCGCACCTGATTTTCCGGAGATGCATAAGTTTCTGGACTTCTGGCAGGCGAAGCTCGACGGGCCTCTCCACTCCGTCCGCTATTCCCACCAGCGGCTGATCGGTCCGAACGAATGGCGCCGTGTCGAGGGCGAGTTCAAGCTTCACTGACCTCTTGACTTTGATTTTCAGCTTCCTAGCTCATCGACAGCCCGAGACGTTGAACTCGGCGTGCTTCGATTATGTATGGAGTGACACCTGCATGGAAGAGAATATCAGCATCATCAAGAGTGTTGGCATCGATGAACGTGAAGAGATCATCGTGGACTTTGCCCGGCGGCTTGAGACCGCCTCAAAGGAAGCGCTGGTCTACGGAGAAGGGAAGTTCGCAATTTTGTCTGCCAGCATGGCAGAAGCAATGCGAGTTAATGCCGACGAAATTGCTCGCGATAAACCTGAGGCGGCCGAGCGTGTGCTGCAGCAAGCATACACGATGATGGCGCAGTTCAAGGCTGCGTATCCCCATCGGGTTATCAGTCGATCCGTCCACTGAAGGGGCGATGAGGCAGACCTGTCGGCGCGTGGAAAGGCAGGGCATTCCCCGGCAAAGATGCGAGCGGATGAAGCCGAAAATTATTTGATCTCTCAGGGCGAATTGTTTAGCGGCACGAGATGCCCAGCGTGCGCGCTCGATCAGCGACTGGCCAACCTATGACATCGTCAAGACCGGTGACGACAGCTACCGGATCTCGATCGCGGTCGCAGGCTTTGCCCAGGACGATCTCGACATCACCTTCCAGTCCAACCTCTGACCGTCACCGGCAAGAAGCAGTTCGGTCGACGCCTACCTGCATCGTGGAATTGCCGGGCGGCCGTTCGAACATCGTTTTGAACTCGCCGATCACGTTAGGGTTAATGGCACGGAGCTGAGCACTGGTCTCCTGTCGATCGACTTTGTCCGCGAGATCCCGGAGGCATTGAAGCCTCGAAAGATTTCGATCCAGAGTACGCCGGCGTTGACCTCGTCTCGGCCTGCTCAGATTGAAGCACAGAAGGCTGCTTGAGGTCCAGATATACTCATAGGCGAGGGAGCCGCCATTGCGGTGGCGCCCGTCAACATTCCGGGTTGGGAAGGAGAGAGCGATGAAACCCGATATGTTCAGAGAACCAGTTTCAAATCTCGTTGGCCTGGGTTTTCCGGCCGCGGTACGAAGCGCAACGGATGCCTATCGTCATCTTTGCGAATGGCCTGTCAGATCGAGAGATACCGCACACGCGGTCGCCTTGAAAGCCTGCGGCGCCGCACTGCGCGGCGAAATCGAAGCCGAGACGGCCCGCGGCCTGTTCGCGGCATTTGCCGAGAAGCATGATTTGCTGGCGCCGGAAACGAGCGCCATTGCCGCTACTCGCCTGAGGCGGGATCGGGATCCGCATATCCGGTGAGGAGGTGGCCATGCATAGTGAACTGCAACGGCCTGCCGACCAGGCTGCGGCCATGGGGCTAGCGGTCCTGGTTCCAGGCCTTCGGATTTCCCGGCCAATCGATATCGCCCGCGCGACCTTCCTTTCGATCGATGATCGCCGCGCGATCTTCGCGGCGTGGGCGTCGGACCTCTACGCGGTGGATTCGCAACCATCGCTGCGACATCTGCCGGGCACGCCCGGACCAGTCTCGATCGACGAGGTGCAGGTGGCGTTAATAGAACTTGATCGCCGCTCTCATTATTGAGCGTGAAGCTTGGAGTGACATCAATGGCACCCACGGACGGGTCGCTCCAAACCTTGCGGTGAGAGCAGAAAAGCGTCGGTCCCGTTGTACATCCATCAACACCTGCCGCGCGGTCAGGCGGTCGAGGCGTATTGGCTTCAAATGTCGGCTCAGTGTTCCCTCATAGTCGGCATCCAAAATGATGAGAGGGGCGCACAGCCTCGCCCCTCTACGGCGCCCGGCGATCGGATTTATGACGGTCGGGATTAGTACGATCGCCTACTAACCTGCTTGGCGCAGCTGCAGGCGCGAAACGCCGGCTGCGACATTGAGACCGGTTCCGGCTTCAGTGCCCAGCGCCCGAAGGCAAAAAAGGGTGGCTTTGCCGCTACCTAGCACGTTTGCTCCAAGCCAAGACCAACCGATGCTCGGGCCCACGCGCCGACATGGGTGCCGGAAACGCTGCCTTCGCGGACTATCTTGGAATGTCTTCTGCTCGACATCGGCATCCCCGGTTTCGTCCATCGTAAAGCATTGACAGGGAGCCTGATCTTTGGTGCGATTGAGGTCCGCCCAGGAGTGGCGGGCAGGGGAGGAATGGAAATGGAGTCCGTATATTTAAGATCCGCATTGATGCTGCCTATCGTTGTTGGAGCGATGATGGCACCGGACGTTGAAGCAACCGAGGCCGAATGCACCGCGATGCTCCGCATAAAGCTACCTAGCTCAGATCTGGATATCACAAGCGCCGAATACGTAAGCGAAGCAAAGCCGTACTGTTTAGCCAAGGGGAGTTTTGAACATCGAACTGGTGCGGACGGTAAGTCGTATGCGATTGGGTTTGCAATTGCCTTGCCCGATGCGTGGACAGGTCAATTCCTGGTTCAGGGTGGAGGTGGTCTCAACGGCGTCGTCTTGCCGCCGACCGGAAACGCTGCCGCTGGTGCGGAAAACGCGCTATCTCGTGGTTTTGCCGTCATATCTCATGATAGCGGACACAAGGGTGAAGCCTGGGACGCCTCCTTTAAGGCTGACCAAATCGCCGCTCTCAATTTTGCCGGATGGTCGGTGGAAAAAGTCGCGGCCGCAGGGAAGGCACTTGTCGCGCAATATTACGGCAAGGGTGCGCATCATTCCTATTTTGCGGGGTGCTCGACGGGCGGCCGCGAAGCGATGGCCTCTGCACAGCGATTTCCGCTTGTTTTCGATGGGGTTATAGCCGGCGCTCCGGCTATGCGGACCAGTCGGTCGAACATGTCACTCGCAGCAAAAAACGTTGCCATGAACCAGATCTCCCCGGTAGGCCAAGACGGATCGCGCGATCGTTCGCAAGCGTTTTCGGACTCGGACAGGAGCCTCGTTCTTAATGGTCTCCTGAAAACCTGTGACGGGCTCGACGGGATGGAAGACGGATTGATCGGCAATCCCGCCGCCTGCAAGTTCGATCCGTCCATGCTTGTCTGTAAGGGTGAGAAAGTCGAAAGCTGCTTGAGCGAAGACCAGGTTCGGGTCGTCACAGAGACGTTTTCGCCGACACTGGATGCGTCGGGCCGGCCTGCCTATCCCGCTTTTGCGTACGACACTGGCATCATGAGCCAAACGGATGCCATCCCAGGCTTGATGCGTTTTGACGATAAGCGTAATCGGCAGTTTAAAAATAATGCGACGGCTTTTGACGTGGACGATGCGGTTCAGAAAGCTGATGTCGAAGATCCCCAACAGCGGCTCATCAATGTCGATCAATGGGCCGATCTGAGTTCATTTGCGTCGGAGGGGCGAAAGATACTCTTTTTCCATGGCATGAGTGACCCCTGGTTTTCCGCCAACGACACGATCGACTTTTTCGAACGCATGAAAAAATCAACGAAGGCGAAGATCGAGCCGGACGACTGGTCGAAACTTTATCTTGTTCCGGGAATGTCTCATTGCCGGGGTGGACCTGCGGGCCTCGATCAGTTCGATTTGCTAACAAAGCTGGTGGAATGGGTCGAGGGAGGGAAATCTCCTCAGTCGGTTATCGCAACTGGAAGCGCGTTTCCGGGGCGGACGAGACCCCTCTGCCCCTTTCCCTCCCATGCTCATTACAAGGGAACAGGGTCGTCTGAGGACAGCGCCAGTTTCGAATGTCGGCAATGACTAGGTTGTTTTTGGATTGATCAAGTCATGCGATACCTTCCTGCTGGCAGATTGGCCGTAGCAGTGCCTCGTCCCAAGGCACGTGTGAGCTCTCAGAACGTTATCGACTACAGAGGCTGCGCTATGGCCTTACTTAAAATGCCTGCAGGGCGTCGTTCTGATTGCTCGCATTTTCCACATCGCTGTCAGTTATTATCTCGCCGTCCTCAAAAACAATGAGGCGGGAAAAATGATCCGAGAGGTTTGGATTCGACAAAACCCAAACAACGGTCGGATTGTTATTTTGCTGACGCAGATATCGCAGCACCTCTGTCACGATCTCTTTCTGCAATCGCCTTTCGAGGCCAGGCAGCGCCTTGTTGAACACGTAGAAGTTCGAGCGACGGATGATGGCGCGAGCGAGATTGAGTTTCTGGCGCTGGATAAGCGTCAGGCGCCGGCCGCCCGCACCGATGTCGAAATCGAGGCCGACGCGCAAAAGCTGGTGATAGAAGCCGCGTTCGCGTGAGATACGTGCTGCGATCTCTCGGATCTCGGTCGGCGCCTCGGCATTGCGTTGGGCAATCTTGCCAAACAGGATGTTTTCACGAAGCGTCGCGAAGGGCATGTATCGTTCCTGGTCGTATCGCTCGATCTTAGCTTGCAGGTGCGGCGGCAGCTGGTCGTAGAAGCCCTGGCGGTTTTCGACGATTGCATCCTGCAGATCCTTTTGGAGAATGCCCAAGCGATACCGCGGTTCAACATACTCAAGTGTCAGGCGGATCATCGAACGCTGCTCCGGATCGGAGAGTGCGAGCGACAGTTTGGTGCCGAGCTTCTTCAAGATCCGTTGATATTCAATGACGGCATCTGCAGTCAGGAACGCGACCTGGTTGAAGAAAGGGTGATCAGGCGGAAGCCCCGCGAAAATTTCGACGATATGGCGGGCAATATCCAGTCCGGTATTGACGAAGGGGCGCAGCAGGCCGACTCTCTGTAGGGCCTTGTAGAAATCGTCGCTTTCGAGAAGTTCGCTCATCCGCTCAAGCGGCTGCAGCGTCTTGCCGAACAGCAGGTTCTCTCCAATCGTCGCCTCTGGATTGTAGACGTCAGCCTCGAACGGTACGAATAGCGAGTTACGCCCGAGGCGTTTGATCTCGTTGTGGAGCGCGTGACGCATTGACACGACAGCTGCTGCAAGCTCCGGGTTGCTGGACGCATCTACGGATGAGTTGAGCGCAAATTCCAGAATGTCTTCCGTGAGTTGCACGGTGTCGAGGGCGGCAAGCAGGGACGATTTGAGGTCGCTTTGATCCTGATCAGGGCTCGATATCATGCGATCATCGATCCAGTTAGCGCGGACGTCGTCATCCGGGTTGGACGCGAGCTTGGCTTCGCGCACTTCCCAACGGCGCTGTGTGGCCTCCGAGCCTGCATATTTGGCAGCGACGACTGGCGCATGCTTCAAGCCGTAGAGCAGGTTGTCCTTCAGGCTGCCGTGAAAGAAATAAATGTCGGATGAAACATAGGAGAGATAGCGACCGGAAAACGATTCAGGTACTTCAAGGATGTTCTGATCGCCGAGCTGGACTTGTCCGCCAGTCGGCCAGACCTGACGGCCGAATGCCTCCGCGAGTGATTCAGCACCACGGCCACTATTGTCCACCATGGCAACGGTCTCGCCGAGGCCGAACTTAACGGACGTTCCTCTTAGGACATTGGCGCCGCTTTCATCATTTATCACAAGGTTGATTGCCGACAGATACGACGGCTCATTTTGGCCTATGTCGTTCCCTAATACCTGAGAGGCGGGCGATGACAAATCATCGATCTCGAAATAGTCGCGAACCTGCTCGTATTTGACTTGCACATCCTGGCGCGCCTGATCCCAGTCAATCAACTCCTTGAGAGGGCCCGGGAGGTCTTTGTACGCATTGATCACCGCCACAAGCTGTCCGACATCGAGAGAACCGCGCAGGGTCAGATATCCGCCGACAAGGTAAAAGAGGAACGGTGTGACCTGAGCGAGAAAGTTGTTCAGGAACTTGACCAGGAACTTCCACTGATAGATGTCGTAGCGAATTTTGAAGATCGTACCGAGCCTATGGGCGATATCGGCTCGCTCGTAGTTAGAGGTATCGTATGCGTGAACGATGCCGATAGCCTCGACAACTTCACCAATCCTGCCCGCCAACGCGCGAGCGGTTAACTGGCGCTGACGACCAAGCTCTATCAGACGGCGCCGCATCCTCGGTATGACGATGACCTGGACCATGACCAGGGTGAACGCGATCATCCCGAGCCAGAAATTCTGTACTAGAATGAAGATCATCGCAGCTGATGCCTGGCCGCCGAGCATTGCTGGCGATACAAATGCATCACCGGTGAACCCCCCGACCGGTTCGACCTCATCCTTGATCATGGTTGCAACTTCGGCACCATGGACACTCTTCAAATGACGGGGAGAAAACCGAAGAAC
This sequence comes from Neorhizobium populisoli, assembly GCF_019430945.1. Lineage (GTDB taxonomy): Bacteria > Pseudomonadota > Alphaproteobacteria > Rhizobiales > Rhizobiaceae > Neorhizobium > Neorhizobium populisoli. The sequence continues at coordinate 262,641 of NZ_JAHYCB010000008.1, forward strand.
AAGGTCGAATAGTTCGAAGCGGAGCCTACGTAACAGACGCTCGCCAACCCTGCCCTTGTAGGTGTTGATATAAAACTTGAAGCCGTTGTTTATGACCACAAGTGAAAGAAAGACGATGCTTAGCGCCACCAGCGTCGGCATGCGTTGCAACGCGTAACCATCGAATGAAAAGAGGTGCCCGATGACTGGAAGGTCCACCGTGAACGCCATAAGGGGCTGTGCAGACGTCGGGGTCTCGAACCCATTTCCTTGGATTGGGCCATTAATGATACGTTTGGGAAGGTCGAGCGAGAGGAAATACGGTACCATTGACGAAAGGACAACGAGCAGCACCCAGATTTGCTGGCGCCGCGTATGGTTCCAGATATAACGGAGAAGATTGCGCTCCAGAGTGGTTGACCTTTAAGGCTGCAAATAGGGAAGGGGATTTTCGCAAACCAGCTTGAAACCGGGAAATTCAGATGTTTGCGGACATGTGAAAAGTCAATCGGTTACGGCGTCAATTTTTGGGCAGAGTGTCGCTACAGCGACGTCGGCTTGAAAAGCATCGTGAGATGTATTCGGATGGACGGCTTTCACTACTTCTACCTCAACCTTCAAGAAGATTGGTGCCATAGCAACTACGATGCAAACTTGTGCCGGCTTAAAATCATAGGTCAGACGAGCGGATCGCGGACCAATCCGTTCAGGCTCTTGATTGCTCTCTGAGCCCTGCACCTGCCGCTGTGGCAGTCAGTGTGATTTCGCAATTTCCCGTTCTTCTCTCCGAAGTATCCTGGAAGTTGGCCTCGGGAGGAAACAATGGAAACAAGCTTATACGCCTATCAGATGTCGCCTGGGAAAGATGACCTCTTGTGGTTTACGACGACGGCCGAGGATTGCGAGCGCGCCGCGCGTGAGCAGCGAGAGGACATGCGACGTGAGCTCGGCGAAGGCGGCGTCATCGGGGCGATGGCTGTTTACCGGTCGTTTTCCGAGATATGCAACCATTCGAACTCGCGCTGGTTTTGAACGGCGAATGGTCCATCGCAGACATCGCCGTCGTTGATCGTAGGCTTGTCGCAGTGGTGGCCGAGTAATAGGATATGCGCGGGCTGTGGAACTTAAGGATAAATATCCCCGACATACGATCCTATTCAGAGCTCAATACGGAAATGATCCAGCGGGTTTGCGAGCGGCAGGCCGTTAGGGCGCGCGCCTCGCGCTCGTGGCCAAAGAGAAAGGACGGGAGTTCGTCTACGTCTCCTTTCCCGACGAGATCACGCACATGAGGTTTTATAGGTCGCTCGATCCGAGCCCGCCGAGCGCGCCAGACCTACAGACGGATTTAGTGGCCGCGACGGCCTACCATTGGCACAAGTTCCTTCGGCTTAACAGATGGCGACAGCCGCTCTCAAAGCAGATACACCTTCGCGTCCGACAACGTCAGGACCGCTCTCGGGAGGCAGTAGGCGAGGAATTCAAACGCCATTGAGGACCGGCATAAAGCCTGCCGCAACCGTAACTGACGTCGCCCGCGGTGTAGACTTGAGGGGGCGTGTGGCACTTGTCACAGGAGGGGCATCCGGCCTCGGCATGGAGGCCGCAAAGGCACTCTCGAGAGCGGGAGCGGACGTCGATATCGCCTGTCTGGATAGCGTCGTCAGCGGCGCTGTATCGCTCGGCTCAAATGTGGGCTGAATTCGAGCGGACACGGACTGCCCGAATCTGAACCTGACGGACCCGCCGGGCGGAATGTCGGACGAATTCGGACCGGAAGCCGACGTCCTGATCGGCAACGTCAGGAAGCTCTACGAACTCTTCGCTTCCGACAGGCTCGGCGGGATGCGCCAGACCCCCGGCTTCGAGAGCGCCGTCGAGCTACACCGATTTATCAACGCCGTCGAGCACAGCGGAGGCGTATCACGCGACGTTTGATTATATGCGGGCGCTGGTGATGGACGAGCCCGGTGGAGCCGAGGTCAGAGACGTCGCCAAGCCACGGATCGAAAAACCCTCGGATGCCCTCGTCAGGGTGATGGCGGCCGGCATTAATCCAGCGACTGGCAGAACCGGAAGAGCGGGCAAAGGCCAGACCCGAACGTCGAAACCGGAGGGCAGACCATATTGGGCATCGACGGCGGGGGTATCGTCGAAGCCATCGGCCACGCCGTCGAGGGCATCGAGGTGGGTGAAGAAGTCTGGTATAGCGATGGCGGTTATCCCGATAACCCGGGGAGCTACGCCGAGTACAAGGTGGTGAACGGAGCTTATCTTTCCCGCAAACCACGCGACGTGGATTTCGTGCACGCGGCTGCGCTGCCTGTGGTCGGTCTGACGTCATGGGAATCCGTTTTCGACAAAGGAAAGGTGGAGGCTGGTGACCACGTCCTGGTGCATGGCGGCGCGGGCGGTCTCGGCCACATCGCCATCCAGTATCTGTCGTCGATCGGCCCACGGACTGCGGTCACGGTATCGAGCGACGCCAAAGCTGAACTGGCTCTGGGCTTAAAGAACGCCGCGCCGATCTCGCCCATGGCGCTCGAAGCCGTCAAACGGATCGACGGCCTGTTCGATATTGAGCGGGAGATCAACGGGCTTGCTGCCGATCAGCGACTCGAGTGCCGCCGTAAAGACCGCCAACCGATCGTCAGTGAACTGCAAGACTGGCTTCAAACCGAGTGATCCAAGCTCTCACGCGGTTCGCCGGTCGCAGGCGATCGATTACATGCTCAAGCGATGGGACGGCTTCACGTCATTCCTAGACGAGGGCCGGATTCGCCTCACGAACAATGCCGCCGAGCGAGCGCTCAGAGGCTTTGCGCTTGGCAGAAAATCGTGGCTCTTCGCCGGATAGACCGCGGTGCAGATCGTGCAGCTTTCATGGCCACATTGATCATGACGGCAAAGCTCAACGACATCAATCCGCAGGCATGGCTTGCAGACGTTCTTGCCCGTATCGCGGACACATCAGTTACGAGCTTGGAGCAAATGCTTGCGTGGAACTGGACGCCGCCGGCTGTCAACGCTCAAGCAGCCTGACCTGCGGCCTTCACCGGAGGCTTACTTATTCCATTGCTGGCCGATAGCTCCTAATCTCAAGACCCGATGTTGCGATCGGCACCGAACTGTTGGGGCAGCGGCACCTCATCGATATTGGCAAGCGATTTATGCCTGATGAGAAAGCGCCGAACGTTCTCACGGATTGCACACAATGGGAAAATTCCCTGAGCCGCCAGTCGACACGCCTTCACGAGCACTTCGTAGGCTGCATCCCGCTTTTGCTCAGGCCATCCTTCCAGGAGATCGAAAACGTCTTCAAGACTTCCCAGCTCTTGAATGTATCCTGCCCTTTAATGTAGATACCTCGCAATTCTACGCGGTGGCCGGCGTCCGAACATCCGGAAAGGCGATCGCGAAAGCTGATGGATTCATCGCTGCTACGGCAGCAGAAAACGATCTCGCGGTAGCAACGCGAGATACAAGCCCGTTTGAGGCAGCCGGATTGAGAGTTGTTAATCCTTGAGTCGCCTAAGCCTCTAGAATTGCGGGTCGCTGGTTCGACTCCTATCAAGACCAGTGATCAGGATATTGATTCTCTTTTGGGAGTCCAGGGAGCAATGTGACAAGTTCCCTGCAAAGCAGCGCGATTTCCTCAAAAAAAGCACCATTGTAATCGTTGCGATAGGTGATGAAATATTCGAGCTTGGGCAGCGGTATGGCCGCCTTCATGATGCGCAGGCGTCCGTCACTCACATATTTGGCAAAAAACGCTTTCGGAAGGATCGTGATACCAAGCCCATAGGCCGCAAGTTCTGCCAAGGCTGCCATGTTGTTGCACGAAATCGTTTTGACGAAAGGCAGCTTCGGGTTGTTGATCACATCATGAAGGATCGGCCAAAGGATTGATCCCGCCGATTGGATGAGAAGCGGATATTTCAAAAGCTCGGCGACTGGAAGCTCCCGGTCGTCCGCATAGAGTTTGGCACTGCACATCCAGACCAGTTCGATTTCACCCAGACGCATGTTGATGAATTGTGGATCCTGGGTCAGGCGAGGGCAGATGACGAAATCGATTTTCCGATCGTTGAGGCGTTTCAGCAGACCAGCCGTAAGATCGATTTCAGGTTCGAGGCTGATACCAGGATAACGCTCCATGATGGTCGCCAGCAATTGCGGAAGCAGAGATAGCGCCACCAGATCTGTCACGCCGAGCCTGAAACGTAGCGGTGGAGCATTCATCGAACGTGCGGTCAAGGCGAGCCGGTCATTCAGCCTCAGTATCTGTTCGGCAATGTCGCGGATATCCTCGCCTTTTTGCGTCAGCATCGACTGGCGGCTCGTACGATCGAAAAGCGGGGCTGAAAAGCGTGCCTCCAGTTCACCGATCCGCTTCGACACCGTCGATTGCGTCACGTTAAGATAGGACGCGGCGGCCTCGAAACTCCCCAAGGTCGATACCCAGTAAAGCGCCTCCAATTGCTTGATTGTGAACATGCTGCCTCATGAAAAAAAGCGATTTTGATGGGTCGATATTTATCGCTTTTATGCTGTGCGCCGCAAGTTTACAAAAGCGTCATATTCCAGTGAGTGCAGTTTTCAGGGAGGAGAATATGGCTATCGAGGAATTCCCGGCACCCGCGCCGGTGGATGCAGAACTCGTTTCCGAGTTTCGCGGTGTTGCAACGTCGATTATCAGTGACAACCTGGAACGCCTGCCGGGCGCCACGGGAATCTTGCCATATCATCGCGGCGGTGCGCTGGTCGGCACGGCGCTGACCGTCAAGACCCGTCACGGCGACAATCTCGCTATTCATTCCGCGCTGAAAGTTGCACGCCGCGGCGACGTGATCGTTGTCGATGGGGGTGGGGATGTTTCCCAGGCGCTGATCGGTGAGATCATCATGACGCATGCGGAGGCAATCGGCGTCGCCGGATTCGTGATCGATGGCGCAATCCGGGATGTGTCCGCCATTCGCGCTTCGGGCCTCCCATGTTACGCGCGTGGGGTGACGCACAAGGGCCCCTACAAGAACGGTCCCGGCGCGATCAACGTACCGGTGTCCATCGGCGGATTGGTCGTCAATCCCGGCGATCTCATTGTGGGGGATGAAGACGGTATCGTTGCTCTTTCGCCGGACGTGGCGGCTGGACTGCTGCCCGGCATTCGGGCGCAAGAGGAGCGCGAACGGGTGAAGATTGCAAAGTTCAAGGAGGCGCGACTTCAGCTGATCAAAGGCTGAGCCGCGAAGCATTGAAAGGCAAGAGGAGGATAAGCCTTTGAAATTCTGGAAATCAATTACCGTCGCTCTGGCGACGTCCATTGCGCTGCCGGCCGGAATGGCCATGGCCCAAGGCAAGACATCCGTTACGATCGTGCTGCCGGCAGGGCCTGACAGGCTCGATCCGTGCGAGACCCCGCGGTCGGTCATCGGTCGCATCATCAAGCAGAACGTCGTGGAAACGCTGGCGGAGCTGGACTACGAGAAGCGCACCGTCTTGCCGCGGCTCGCCGAAAGCTGGGAGCAGACCTCTCCGACGGAATGGATCTTCAAGCTGAAGAAGGGCGTCAAGTTTCATGATGGCGCACCCTTCGATGCGAAGTCGGTCATCTATTCCGTTGAAAGGACCGTCGATCCGAAGCTCACATGCATTACCCGCACGAAATACTTCGACGGCACGAACGTGACCGCGACCGAAGTCGATGCCAATACGGTGAAATTCACCACCAAGACCCCGGTGCCGATCCTGCCGACACTGTTGGCGCAGATGGCGATTTCGTCTCCCAATACCCCGAAAGGGGAATATACCAACAAGCCTATCGGTACAGGGCCTTACAAATTTGATCGATGGACGCAGGGCGAAAATGTCGTTCTGGTTCGCGACGATACCTACTGGGGCGCCAAGCCGATGATCGACAAGGCGACCTATGTCTGGCGCAGCGAGTCCTCGGTTGCCGCGGCGATGGTGGAGACCGGCGAGGCTGACCTTGCCTTTACGATCGCCCCGCAGGACGCGACAAACAAGAAGACGGACAAGGTCTATCCGAATTCGGACAGCGCGATGTTCCGTCTTTCTGTCGATGTGCCGCCTCTCAACGATGTCCGCGTCCGCAAGGCGATCAACCTTGCCATCGATCGCAAGGCCTTCCTGGGCAGCATTATCAGCGACAAGGCGGAAATCGCCATGCAGCAGGTCGGGCCGAGCGTGCTGGGGTTCAACCCGAATCTCAAACCATGGAAATTCGATCCTGAACAGGCCAAGGCGCTTCTGAAGCAGGCCAAGGCGGATGGTGTCGATGTGGACCGCGAGATCCGCATGATCGGGCGGCCGGGCATGTTTGCCAACAGCAACGAGTTCGTGGAAGCCACCGCCGAAATGCTTCGTCAGGTTGGCTTGAAGATCAAGCTCGACAACCTTGAAATGTCGCAATGGTTGCAGATGGCGAACAAGCCTTTTGCTGCGGATCGCCAGCCCAACATTTTCCTGACGATGCACGACAACAATTCAGGTGACGCGGCATTCACGGCCTTCTTCAAGTACCATACGGATGGACGCCAGAGTGAACTGCATGATCCGGAGCTCGATGCTTTGATCGTCCAGGCCGGAACGGAGCAGGGCGATAAGCGTGCGGCTACCTATCAGGAAGTGTTCCGACGCATTTATGAAGACAAGGTGGCTGACGTGCCGCTGTTCCATATGGTCAACTACATGCGGGTCGGCAAACGGCTCGATTTCTCGCCGACCATCGCCAATGCGGTTGAACTTCAGCTCGCAAAGTTGGCATTGAAATAGCGATTGCGAAGGGGCGCACGGCAGCGTTGCACGAGCGCCCCTTCGGAACATTCCTTCAATCCACGTCCGGCGGAGGAGCTGATATGGGTTCATTCATCTGCAAACGATCATTCCAGAGCCTGATTTCGCTGATCGTGCTGGTCATGCTTGTCTTCTTTCTTGCACGACTGACCGGGTCTCCCGCCGATCTCTATCTTCCGCAGGACGCTTCTGCCGCCGTTCGGCATGACTTCAACGAGCAAATGGGCTTCAACGATCCGCTTTATGTGCAGTTCGTCGGGTTTATGGTTGGCCTCCTTCATCTGGACATGGGCCAGTCGCTCCAATTCTCGCGGCCGGCGCTGGATGTCGTGCTGCAGGCATTTCCAACCACTTTGATGCTGGCGGCGGTCACCATGCCGCTGGTCCTGCTGATCTCGATCGTGACCGGTTCGCTGGCGGCCTACAAGCCTGGCGGCATTTTCGACAGGCTGGCGAGTTTCATCTCGCTGCTTGGCGCGGCCACGCCGAATTTCTGGGTAGCGATCGTCGGCGTGCTTGTCTTCGCGGTGACGCTTCGGCTGTTGCCGACATCGGGCACTGGAACGCCCCTGCATTGGGTATTGCCCGTCGCAGTCCTCACGCTGCGTCCGACGGGAGTTCTGGTTCAGGTCGTGCGTACGTCGATGATGACCGCATTATCCGCAGCCTACATCAAAACAGCGCGCGCAAAAGGGGTCAGTTCCCGTGCGATCGTGTTCGTGCATGCGCTCCGCAACGGCCTGCTTCCGGTCATCACGGTGGCCAGTGACCAGGCTGCCGGCATCGTCAACGGCGCGGTGATCGTGGAAACGGTGTTCGGTTTTCCCGGGATCGGCAAGCTGATGATCGATTCTGTCCTGCTGCGCGATTTCACCGTGATCCAGGCAGCCGTTCTCGTCACGGCGCTTGCGGTCTTCGTCATCAATATCCTCGTGGACATCACCTATGCACTCGTCGACCCCCGCATCCGGTATAACTGAGATGGCGCCTCCGCTTATCGTTCCGGTAAAGTCGTCCGGCCGCGGTGCAGCTCGAAACGCCCTTTGGCTTCTTTGGCAAGACAAGTCCGCATTCGTCTCTGCCATCCTGCTGGCGCTTGTTCTCGGCGCAGCCATCATCGGCCCCTGGCTGCTGGCGGATCAGGCTCGCGCGGTCAACCTGATGGCGCGCAATGCCGCGCCGTTTTCGCTTAGCAAGGGCTGGCTGTTTTTTCTGGGAGCCGATGCGCTGGGCCGCAGCCTGCTGGCCCGCATCATCGTCGCCAGCCAGAACACGATTGTCATCGCCGGAAGCGCCGTTCTTCTTTCCATGCATGTCGGCGGCGTGCTCGGCCTCATAGCCGGCTACAAGGAAGGCTGGATCGGAGCTATTCTCCTGCGCATGGCCGACGCCATCATGAGTTTTCCATCGATGCTGCTCGCGGTTATCGTGCTCTTTGTCTTCAGCCCCGGCATCGAGAATGTCATCTTTGTCCTGGCGGTGTCGCGTATTCCGATCTTCCTACGAACAGTCAGGGCCGAGGTTCTCGAAATCAAGGAGAGGATGTTCGTAACTGCGGCACGCGCCATGGGCGCAAAAACGGAGCGGGTGCTTTTCCGTCATATCGCGCCGATGGTCATGCCGACCGTGATCAATCTCGCGGCGCTCGAAGTGGCTTTCGTGATGCTGGTCGAATCCGGCCTGAGCTTCCTCGGGATCGGCATCCAGCCACCGGAAGTGACCTGGGGACTGATGGTTGCCGATGGCCGCAATTATCTCGGCTCCGCCTGGTGGCTATCCTTTTGGCCCGGCGTTGCGATCATGATGGTAACGATTGCCCTGAATCTCCTTTCAAACTGGCTTCGGCTGGTGACCGATCCCGTCGAACGCTGGCGGTTCCAGACCGTGGCAGGTGCAAAATGAGCGAACAGTCTCTTCTCCAAATCCGCAATCTCAGCATCGACTTTCCAAGCCGGGCCGGGACTGTGCATGCGGTTGCCGATGTCAGCTGGTCTGTCGGAAGGGGTGAAACTCTCGCCATCTTGGGTGAAAGCGGCTCCGGCAAGAGCGTCAGCGCTTCAGCTGTGCTCGATCTCGTTGATACGCCGCCGGCGGTCATCGCAAACGGCGAAATCCTCTATCGAGGCCGTGACCTGCTGAAAGCCACTCGAGGGGAACGCCGCGCCATCAACGGCCGAAAGATCTCGATGATCTTCCAGGACCCGTTGGCCGCTCTCAATCCGGTCTACCCTGTCGGATGGCAGATCGCCGAAACGCTGCGCGTCCATGGGGTCGATAAGGCGACCGCTCATGCGCGGGTCATCGATCTTCTGAAAAAAGTCGGGATCGACGATCCGGAGCGCAGGGCAAAACAATATCCGCACCAGTTTTCGGGCGGGCAGCGGCAGCGCATCATGATTGCATCCGCGATTGCGCTGGAGCCTGAATTGCTTATCGCCGACGAGCCCACCAGCGCGCTCGATGTGACCGTTCAGGCCCAGGTGCTTGCGCTTCTGAAGGAACTGCAGGCGGAAAGCGGCATGGGAATCGTACTGATCACCCATGACCTCGCCGTGGTGGAGAAGGTTGCGGACCGCGTCATCGTCATGCAGGCCGGGCGCGTGGTGGAAGCGGGTACGGCCACGGAGATCATGAACTCGCCGCAGCATCCCTACACCCGCAGACTTCTGGACGCGATGCCCGGACGCCACGGCTTTGCAACCGAGCTATCCGCCTCAGACGGAAATGTTCTGCTTGAAGTCGACAAGGTTTCCCGCATCTACGGCATCGAGCCCGGAAAGATCGCCGAGGCCGGGCCAAAGGCGATCCGGGCCGTGGATGAAGCGAGCTTTACGTTACGCGGCGGCGAGACGCTTGGCATTGTCGGGGAATCAGGTTCAGGCAAATCGACGCTGGCGCGCATGCTGCTCGGTCTTGACCATCCAACGGCAGGCACGATCCGTTTCGACGGCAAGGATCTCAACGGCATGAGCGCTGCCGACACCTTCAAGGTGCGCCGGCGAATGCAATTCGTGTTTCAGGACCCGACGGCCTCTCTCAATCCGCGCATGACAATCGAACAGATCGTCTCCGAGCCGTGGGCAATCCACTCAGATGTCCTGCCGAAACGGGAATGGCGGGCAAAGGCGGTCGATCTTCTCGAACGGGTCGGTTTGAAAGCCGATCATATCGACCGGCATCCGCACCAGTTCTCTGGAGGTCAGCGGCAGCGCATTGCTATCGCGAGGGCGCTGGCGCTGCAGCCGGAAGTCATCGTCTGCGATGAGGCGGTTTCAGCTCTGGACGTTTCCATTCAGGCGCAGGTCATCGATCTTCTCAAACAGCTGCGGAGCGATCTCGGGCTTTCCTACATCTTCATTGCCCACGACCTTGCACTTGTCCGGGACTTCGCCACTGATGTCATCGTCATGTATCGCGGACAGATCGTCGAGCAGGGGCACACGCAGGAGGTCTATTCCAATCCGAAGCATGACTATACGAAGCGGCTTCTAATCGCGAGCATGGCGCATATCCCCAAAGCTGCCTGATGATGGGAAGCGTCATGCAAGGCATCAGACCCGTCATCGATATCCCGGTGCGAACCTGACCCCTATCTGGTGCTTCGCAAGAAACGAAGATACTCGAGAAGTTTTGCGTCTTCTTCGGGCATCAAGTTAAGCTCGGTGAAGCTATTGTGGGCAGGACGATCCAAAATGCCGGCAATGTAATCGGGGCTCCACACGACGCCGATCGAGGAAGCGACAAGTCCCGGCTTCTCACGCGGATCGTTCGTAAAACCGTCGTCTAATAGCGATATTTGCAAGCGCCTTTTGGGTGCAGGGCGTTGTTTGCCGGGAGCATGGTCGTCTACGCGGTCGACATAGGTCGCCGCATTATGGTGCTTCGCGGGTCGGTCCTTCCAATGTATGTCTCGCACGCTCCGAGCAAACTCGTAGTGCAACGGTCTTAACGGAATGGACCAGCCTCGGTCCCGGCAGGGACGCCTCTTCACGCCGTGGGCGCTGCAGAGCTCGAGAGTTAGACGGTGGCTGTCGCCCTGTTGAAGAGCTCACCGGAGCGAAGCATCGCATGCATGATGACGGCGAGTTTGCGGGCGACAGCGATCGCGGAGCGTTTGAAGCCGATCTTTTCGCGTAGTCTCATACCCCAACTGCGCAAATCGCTGTCGGCCCGGCTGCGTGTCAGAATCACTACCGCGGCCTCATAGAGAAGCGAACGCACATGAGTGTCTCCGCGTCGGGAGATATGGCCGTCATAGTCTACTTCGCCAGACTGATAGCGTCGCGTCGTCAACCCTAGCCATGCGCCTACCGAGCGCGATCGCTTGAAGTTCCGGGATCCTCGACTGCAGTTAGATAGGCAGTAGCTGTGATCGCGCCAACGCCGGGGATCGACATCAGCAACTGACACTGCTGGTTTCTACGAGCTTCGGCGAGGAGCTGCTGCCCTAACCTAGCCGCCTGAAGGCGTAGACTACGCCACGCTTCGAGTAAGGGCAGGATTATTCTTGAAAGGCCGGTGTTCTCGGCCAGGAGGGAGCGAACATGCGCCTCAAATTTGCCACCCATACTGCACGGAACGATAAGGCCGAACGTTTTCATCAATCCCCGAATTTGGTTCGCCACGTCCAGTGTCGTTCGCATGAGTTTCGTGCGAGCCGCGACCAATGTCCGAGAAAGCATGCTGTCGAAGCCCTTTACCCGGACTTCGCGGAAGAAACCGACCTCCGCCAAGTGCGCTAGCCCATCGGCGTCATTGGCATCGGTTTTGTTGGCGGCCATGTCGAGCGCCGCTTTGGCATGACGGGCATCGACGCAGATTGCTGGCAGTCCCTCTGCGCGCAGCACATGGTAGAACCATACTGAGAGAGGCCCTGTTTCGAACACCACGCGTTCTGCATTTGGCGCACGCATGCGGATAAGTTCGGCTATGGCGGCGGGATCAGAGGCGCACTTACCGCGCCAGATCCGCTTGCCCGAGCGACGGATAGCGATTGCCGTCTCTTTCATTGAAACGTCGAGACCGATATACTCTGTCATGGCTGTTCTCCATTGATGCTGGGCCCGGCGTCTAGTCGAAAGCCCGTATCTCATCATATCGGGGAGCAGCCACCTTCCAAGATCATGATCGGATCCAGAGGAGCCTCGTGCCCGCGATTACACCATGTATGTCCTTCTTCTTAGCTGAGCTGGCTCGCCCTACACTGGTCTTCCGAGGGTTGCTCGGATAGGCCGAGCCGATCCTCATCACAGGAGGACGAGCCATGTCACATTATAGAGAAGCTTTCGTCGGAATCGATGTGGCGAAGCTAAAGAATGCGATTGCTGTTGCCGAATTTGGGAGAGATGGAGAGATCCGGTATATCGGCGAGGTTGAAGCATCAGATGGCAGTATGCGTCGTGTTATCCAGCGGATCGCTGCTAAGTTTGATCGTGTGCATTTCTGCTATGAGGCCGGCCCCACGGGCTACGGCCTTTACAGGCTCATCAAGTCACTGGGCCATGAATGTATTGTCGTTGCTCCGTCTTTGATCCCTCGCAAGCCAGGCGACAGGGTGAAGACGAACCGTCGCGATGCGCTTGCGCTCGCCCGGCTATTGAGGGCCGGCGAGCTCACCGCGGTTTGGGTGCCCGACGAAGGTCATGAAGCAATGCGAGACCTCGTTCGCGCGCGAACAGCAGCGTCGAGACATTGCGTGTCCATCGGCAACAGATCAGTGCCTTTATGCTCAAGCACGGGCGCATCTACCCACGCAAGAAGGGGTGGACCATGCGATATTTGATCTGGCTACAAGAGCAGCGATTCGATCATCCAGCGCATCAGATAGCACTCCAGGAAATGGTCGACGCAGAGCGTGTCTCAAGGGAGCGTGTTGATCGGTTGGAGAAGGTGATTGAGGAGTTCGTCCCGAATTGGTCTCTCGCTCCGATTGTTCAGGCATTACAGGCTTTGCGTGGCGTTGATCTGGTCGTCGCTGTAACATTTGCGACTGAGATTGGCGATGTCAGTCGATTTGGCCGCGTCCGCACGCTGCTTGCCGAAAGCGCCTGGACTTACCGGTTCCCCGCACGAATTGGCTCAAAGAAGCTTTACAAGCTGGAGAAGGTTCCACCGTCGGTCCGTGAGATCGCTTGGAAGGCACAATCTCGGCTCTCCGCACGGTATCGCTTGCTGACCTCGCGGGGAAAGAAATCCACCGTTGTTTGCACAGCGATTGCGCGCGAGCTCGCCGGCTTTATGTGGGCTGTTTCGAAGGAGGCGCTTCAGCCCAGACTCTAGTCGAAACTCACCTCTCGCGCATTGGCGGGGGCGGAACAACGGTAGGGGAACTTCCGTTCGCGCTTTGTGGCCGGCATGACCGACGCCCGTAGTAAGACAGCAACAGCCCCGGACGCAAAATCGCGAATGCGTTATCCAACCCGCGTATCAGAGCTTGATCACCGACGTCCAAGAGTTCCGCCTCCACCAATACGCGTTCATCGTAATCGGCCGATCGTCCGATCGGGTGCTTATCTGCCACCAAATCATTGACAGCGGACATCAGAGCGCGAATTTCTGCGCACCTTCTGAAGCGCGGTACCCTCAGGCATGAGGTGTCCAACAAAATAAGTGGACACCAAATGATGGATGAAGATGCTCCTAAACTTCAGGTGCGGCTACGAAGACTATTCATGTCACGATGCACCTCGGCGCCTCGAATCTTTTGCTGTTCTGGTTCACAACCCTAAGTGATGCCGACGTTCGCACATATAAAGTGTTCCGCGAGCCGCGATTGTTACAAGCTGTCGCCGCGCTGCAATTACCCCCAGACCGAGCCGGGCAGGGCGTCCAGCGGTATCTTGAGATATCGCCGCCCATTGTCTTCCGTCGGCGGCAGTTCTCCGCCGCGAATGTTGACCTGCAGCGCGTGCAGGATCAGCTTCGGCATAGGTAGGGTTTTATCGCGGTGTAGCCGCAAAGTTAGAATGTCCTGTTTCTGCAAAGTTGGAATGTCACACTCCCCGGGTCTGAATGATGCCTGGGAGTTTGCAGATGGGATTGATAGCGATGAGCGAGCGCGATCTGCGGCGGATC
>NZ_JAHYCB010000009.1 GCF_019430945.1 Neorhizobium populisoli
CCAATCCGTGACTAATCACTTTGTTCTGAATCGACGAGAACTCACTCGGTACCAACCGCATCACTGCGCCAGGTACCTGGTGTTCTCATATCAAAACGTGACCGTCACTTTGTCTTCTAGAAGATCCTCGCTAGAGGATCCGCGAGACGCCGCCGACCACGTTTCTCTTTCTTCTCATATTCAATTGTCAAATAACCGACGATCATTCTGCATCAGCAAAAACCGTCTCTATAATCAGCAAAACCACTAAGACAGAGTTACCTTCGAGACCAAACCGTAATCCGGTCCCAGCAGCATCTCAGCCAACTTTTTAGCGATTTTTCCAGAACGAAAGAAGTCGTCGCCTGCAGCGCCGCCGCCCTCGTTCTGTGAAGCGGGTTATAAGGGCCACTCCACACAACGTCAACAACGAAGATTCATAAAACTGAAAAAATTAGATAAGTGCCTGAAATGGAAGAGTTATTCTGATTTTTTTGGGTTTTGGCTGCATTAATAATCGTTAACGACGCGATGCTTGGCATATGTATATAATGTCAATCAAGCCGATCATGCTGAAATGCTCTTCGCCTGGCATTCTTGTGCATCCACGGGGAAACATGCGATAGCGGAGGCATTCCGAAACTCTTCCGAAAGTGGCTGCCGTGCGCGTACTCTCCGATGCCTTCATCCCTGAATTGCCGAACGCCTATCGCGGCAAGGTACGTGAGAATTACGATCTGCCGGACGGCAACCGCATCATTATCGCAACCGATCGCCTGAGCGCATTTGACCGTATCCTGACGTCCATCCCTGACAAGGGCCACATCCTGACCCAGACTGCCCGCTACTGGTTTGAAGCGACGAAGGACATCTGCCCCAATCACGTCGTCGCTTATCCCGATCCGAATGTCGTGATCGGCAAGCGACTGGACATCCTGCCGGTCGAGATCGTCGTGCGTGGTTATCTAGCCGGCACGACAGGCACCTCGCTTCTCACCCTCTATAAGAAGGGAGAGCGCAACATGTATGGCCTGCATCTGCCAGACGGGCTGAAGGACAACCAGATTCTCCTGCAGCCGGTGATCACGCCGACCAGCAAGGCGTTCGACGGTAGCCATGACGAACCGCTCACACCCCAGGAGATCATCGACCACAAGCTGCTGACGGCTGAACAATGGGAGACGTTGTCCCGTTATGCGCTCGCATTGTTCGCGCGTGGCCAGGAACTTGCCGCCAAGCGTGGCCTGATCCTCGTGGATACCAAATACGAGTTCGGCACCGACGAGACAGGCAAGATCATTCTTGCCGACGAGATCCATACGCCCGACAGCAGCCGCTACTGGATTGCCGACGGCTATGACGAGGCCTTCCGCGCCGGCAGCCGGCCGAAAAGCTTTGACAAGGATTTCATTCGTGCCTGGGTCGTCGAGCGATGCGACCCTTATAAGGATGACATTCCGGAAATTCCGGCCGAGCTCGTCGAGGAAACCGCCGAGGTCTATCGCACCGCTTATGAGACGATCACCGGCGAGACCTTTATACCGGATCAAAGCGGCGAAACGGTTCTCGATCGTATCCGCACAAATCTCGCGCCCTATTTCAACGTCCGTTGAAGCGCGATCCCGCAATCCTATCTGGCAAAAAAACACGAGGCGATAGTGCGTAGACCACGGCGCAAGGCGGAAGAGACACGGGAGGATATCCTCTCGACGGCCGAGACCCTGTTTCGCGAACAGGGCATCGCCAAATGCTCGATCGCCGACGTCGCCCATGCGCTTCACATGTCGCCGGCCAATATTTTCAAGCATTTTCATTCCAAGGCGGCCTTGGCGGATGCGATCTGCGATCGGCATATCAACCGCATGATCGGCCGATTCGGCACGCTGGACGAGGTGGCGCCGGCGCCGGAGCGCCTAGTGATCGTCGTGCGCAAGCTGATGGAAGCGCATCTCCAGGACATCAAGGACAACCCTTATCTTTTCGAGATGATCTTCCTGATGTCGGAAGCGGATCTACCGAGCGGCCGGCACTACAAGGAGCTGATCGAGGGGCTTTTCATCAAGCTCGTCCGCCATGGCGTCGAGAGCGGCATCTACAAATGCCGCGACATCGAATCGACCAGCCGGCACGTCTCCGCGGCCTTTGCGAGCGTGCTTCACCCGGTGCTTCTGGTGAAATCCGATGAGGCTGAATTGCACGAGCGATGCGATGGTCTTGCCGAACTTGTGAATGCTGCGCTGCAAAACCCGCTTGCAAAGTGACGATTTGTAATTTACGTCACTTTTAACACATGTGACGCTGGCCGAAGCTTCTCGGCCGGCCGCCACTGTTCTGTCTGCTTAAGACGGGTTAACCTCCTGCATTTCGCCCCGGCAAACGGCCTGGGCGACTATCCCCGACGCTTTGCCTTGGATGAACGCCATGACCGGACGCAAACTGATCCTGCCCCTGATTTTCTCCGTGGCGCTCGCCGCCTGCAGCGATTCGGGCCAGAAGGCCGCCGGTAACGGCCAGGCGGGAGGCGTACCGGCCCGACCGCCGCAGCCGGTCAGCGTTATCGTGATGAAGAAGTCCGATTATCCGATCACCTCGATCCTGCCGGGGCGTGCATCGGCATTCCAGATCGCCGATATCCGGCCCCGGGTGGCGGGCGAAATCAAGGAAATCGCCTTCAAGCAGGGCAACGAGGTAAAGGCCGGCGATCTTCTCTACAAGATCGAAGACAGTACCTATGCGGCCGAAGTTGCGCAGGCTAAGGCTACAGTTTCCAAGGCGGAAGTCAGCATTCCGGCCGCCCAGGCCAACCTCAATCGCTATGAGCGGCTGGTCAACAGCGGCGCGACGCAGATCGAATATGAGAACGCCCGTGTGACGCTCCTGCAGGCGCAGGCGGATGTCGAGCAGGCGAATGCCGCCCTCAACGCTGCACAGATTAATCTGAACCTCACCGAAGTTCGCGCGCCTTTCGACGGCGTGACGTCGATTTCGAATGTCAGCATCGGCAATATCGTTACCGCCAACCAGACGACGGCGCTGACGACGCTGCGCAAGATCGACCCGATCTATATCGACCTGATCGATTCGAGCACCAACCTGCTGGAATTGCGCGCCGCAATGGCGTCGGGCCGTCTCAGCGGTGATCCGCGCAAGGCCGATATCCGCCTTTCGCTGGAGGACGGCACCGAATACAAGCAGACCGGCAAGCTCGACATGTCCGATATGGCCGTCAGCGAAACGACCGGTACCTACCAGATCCGTGCCCTTTTCGATAATCCGAACGACATGATCCTGCCGGGCACCTATGTCCGCGCCACCGTGACGCTCGGCAACGAGAACGGCTACCTCATCCCGCAACGCGCCGCGACCCGCAATGCGCGCGGCGAGCTATCCGCCAAGTTCGTAACCGCCGAAAACAAGGTCGAGACCCGCATTTTCCCAGCCAGCACGGTATCCAACAACAACTGGCTGGTGACGCAGGGCATCAATGACGGCGACAAGCTGATCGTCGATGGTTTCCAGTGGATCGCCGACGGCGCGACGACCGCTCCGGTGGAAGTGACGATCGATGCCAAGGGCCTGGTCGTCGAACCGCCGAAGCCGTGATCATCAGGCACAACAGATAAAAGACGAAACGCGGCAAGGAATTTATTGAATGGCCAAGTTCTTCATTCGGCGACCGGTCTTCGCCTGGGTCATCGCGATCGTCATCATGCTGGGCGGCGCGCTTGCCATCGCGACGCTCTCCATTTCGCAATATCCGGACATCGCGCCCACCACGGTGCGCATCACGGCAAGCTATAATGGTGCGAGCGCCGAGACCGTCGAGAAATCGGTGACATCGATCATCGAGGACGGCATGACCGGCCTCGACGACCTCACCTATATGACCTCGGCTTCCTCGACCGGCCGCGCGACCGTGTCGCTGACCTTCGGCACCAGCATCATGCCCGATATTGCGCAGGTGCAGGTGCAGAACAAGCTGCAGCTCGTGCAATCGCAGCTTCCGGATGTCGTCCAGCAGGCCGGCATTGAGGTTGCGCGCTCGACATCCAGCATCCTGATGGTCGGTGCGCTGGTCTCGACCGACGGCAAGCGCTCTTCCGTCGATCTCGGCGATGTCTTTTCGACCAGCATCGAAGACCAGGTAAAGCGTCTCGAAGGCGTCGGCAGCATCGATATCTTCGGTTCCGGCTACGCCATGCGTGTCTGGCTCGATCCCTACAAGCTGCAGAAATACCAGTTGACGGCGGCCGACGTGACTTCTGCGATCCAGTCGCAGAACACCCAGGTTTCGGTCGGTTCGCTCGGCGGGCTTCCGGCCGTCGAAGGTCAGCAGCTCAACATCACCATGACCGCCCAGAGCCAGCTGACGACGGTCGACGAATTTGAGCGAATCATCCTGAAGGTCGAGCAGGACGGCGCGACCGTGCGTCTTTCCGATGTCGCCCGCGTCGAGATCGGCCAGGAAAGTTACGGTGGCAATTCGCGCCAAAACGGCCTGCCGTCAACGGGTTTTGCCGTCAACCTCGCAACCGGTGCCAATGCACTCGATACCGCCGCGCTCGTTCGCGCCCAGCTGACAAAGCTGGCGCCGAACCTGCCGCAAGGCGTCGAGATTACTTACCCCTACGACACCACGCCGTTCGTCGAACTGTCGATCGAAAAGGTCGTTCACACGCTGATCGAGGCGATCATCCTTGTCTTCGTGGTTCTTCTCATCTTCCTGCAGAACCTGCGTGCGACGATCATCCCGATGATCGCCGTTCCGGTCGTTCTGCTCGGCACGTTCGGCATCCTCGCGGTCGCGGGATATTCGATCAATACGCTCACCATGTTCGCGATGGTTCTGGCAATCGGCCTGCTTGTCGACGACGCGATCGTCGTGGTCGAAAACGTTGAGCGAATCATGGACGATGAGGGATTGAGCCCTCTCGAGGCGACCGAAAAGTCGATGGACGAAATCACCGGCGCCATCATCGGCATCGCGCTGGTTCTGACCGCCGTGTTCATTCCGATGGCCTTTTTCGGTGGCTCGACCGGCATCATCTATCGCCAGTTCTCGATCACCATCGTCTCCGCCATGCTTCTCTCCGCGCTGGTGGCGATCGTGCTGACGCCGGCGCTTTGCGCCACGATGTTGAAGCCGATCAACCACGAGAAGAAGCGCCGCGGCATCGGCGCGATGTTCAACCGCGGATTCGACAAGACCACCAAGGGCTATACCTCGACGGTCGGTTTTCTTCTCAAGTGGCCCCTGCCGGTCATGGTGCTGTTTGCGATCGTCGTCGGCGGTTGCGCCTGGTTCTTCACCAAACTGCCGAGCTCTTTCCTGCCGCAAGAAGACCAGGGCGTTCTACTGACGATCATCCAGACGCCGGTCGGCGCCACGACGCCGCGTACCGACGAAGCCGTCAAGAAGGTCGAGACCTATTTCCGCGAGCAGGAAAAGGACAATGTCGAGACAGTGTTCGGCGTCCTCGGGTTCAGCTTTGGCGGCAGCGGCCAGAACAACGCAATCGTCTTCACCAAGCTGAAGGACTTTGCGCTGCGCACCAAGCCTGAACAGGGGGCGGCAGCCGTCGTGCAGCGCGCCAGCCGTTACTTCTTCACGATCCGCGATGCGCAAGTCTTCGCTCTTCTGCCACCGGCCATCCAAGGCCTCGGCACGTCGAGCGGCTTCTCCATGTATCTGGTCGACAGCGGCAATAACGGCAATGCGGCGCTGACCCAGGCTTCCCAGCAGCTGATGCAGGCAGGCGCGACCAATCCGAACATCAGTTCGCTGCGCAGCAGCACCCAGCGTTCGGAAACCCAGCTGAAGATCCTGCTCGATCAGGAGAAGCTCGGCGCCATGGGTGTCGATCTCGCCTCCGTCAACTCGATGCTGGCAACGATCTTTGCCGGCCGCGACGTCAACGACTTCACGCTGAACAACGAGCTGAAGCCCGTCTATGTTCAGGGGGACGCCCCCTTCCGCATGCAGCCGGACGACCTGAAGCACTGGTTTGCCCGCAACAATGCCGGCGAGATGGTGCCCTTCTCCTCGTTCAGCACGGTGCAATGGATCAGCGGCACACCGCAGCTCGCCCGCTACAACGGAACGAGCGCCATCCCGCTCGACGGCGCGGCAGGCCCCGGCGTCAGCACCGGTCAGGCCATGGACGAGATGGAGCGCCTGACGGCGCAGTTGCCGGGCGGTTATACCGTCGCCTGGCAGGGCATCTCCTATCAGGAGCGGCTGTCCGGCTCGCAGGCTCCGATGCTTTACGCCCTGTCCGTCCTGATCGTCTTCCTTTGCCTGGCGGCACTTTACGAAAGCTGGTCGGTGCCCTTCTCGGTCATTCTGGCTGTGCCTGTTGGCGTGCTCGGCGCACTGACGGCTGCGCATTTCTTCGGGCAGGCGAACGACGTTTATTTCAAGGTCGGCCTGCTGACGACGATCGGGCTAGCGGCGAAAAACGCCATCCTGATCGTCGAATTCGCCAAGGACCGGCAGGAGGTGAACGGGCTGAGCCTGATCGATGCGACGCTGGAAGCGGCCCGCCTACGTCTTCGCCCGATCGTGATGACCTCACTGGCCTTCATTCTCGGCGTGGTGCCCTTGGCAATCGCCACGGGTGCCGGCTCCGCGGCGCAAAACGCGATCGGTATCGGCGTGCTGGGTGGTATGCTTTCTGCAACACTCCTCGGAATTTTCTTTGTACCGTCCTTCTTTGTTGTTGTCCGCCGGTTATCAAACCGTAAAAAACAGACAATATCAGGTTAACGCCGGTCGCCTGACCGGTCACCTATCAGCACCCTGCCAGTTTGGTTCGCTGGCCGGGGCGGAGCGCAAGCGACGCGATCATGACGGTCGTGCTCAAGAACCACCGAAGTGTTTGATCGGACATATGGAATAAGATGATGTTATTCGTTCGTGTTGTGGCTCCCCTTACTACCGCTCTTTTGCTCTCGGGCTGCGTCCTCGGCCCGGACAATTCCCCTCCGGAAATCGCTCTTCCGGGCAAGTTTGCCGAAGCCGGCAAGACCAGCAATGGCGACGTTTCGCAGGTTGCCTGGTGGAAGGCGTTTAACGACAGCCGTTTGAACGGCTACATGCAGCAGGGCGTCGGCCAGAATCTTGACGTGCAGCAGGCGGCCGAACGCATCAATCAGGCCAAGGCGGCTGTCATTTCGGCGGGCGCGGGCGGGCTTCCGTCACTCGATCTCGGAGCTTCCGCCGATCGCAGCGGCACAAAGGGCATCGGCGATACGGCCGACCCGGTCAATGGCCGTCCTGCAACCAACGTGTCCGGCCAGCTGAGCGCCGCCTGGTTCCTCGATCTCTTCGGCCTCTACAAGCGGTCGAGAGAGGCGGCAAACGCCAATCTCGATGCGGCCTATGCCAGTGTCGATGTGGCGCGCCTGTCGCTGCTGTCGCAGGTCGCCTCTGCTTATATCGACGTCCGTTATTACCAGGAGCGCATCGCAATCGCGAATGCGAACCTCAACTCCCGCCGCGAGACGCTCAACCTCACCAAGCTGCAGCTTGATGCCGGCGCGGCTTCCCGCCTGGATGTCGTCCAGTCCGAAGGTCTGGTGAATTCGACGCTGGCCGAACTGCCGGGTCTCGAAACCCAGTTCCGCCGGGCGGCGCATCGCATCGCAACGCTGCTCGGCATGCCGGCTTCGTCGCTCGTCGCCGAGCTTCAGCGCGCTTCTCACCAGCCGACTGCCCGCTTCAACTCCTCCGCGGGCGTTCCTGCAGACCTGATCCGCAACCGTCCGGACATCCGCGCTGCAGAACGTCAGCTCGCCGCAGCCGGCGCCCAGATCGGCGTTGCGGAGGCCCAGCTCTACCCGGCGATCTCGCTCGGTGGATCGATCACGCCTTCCTTCACCAAGACGGCTTCCGGCAAGACCAGCCTCTTCAGCTGGTCCTTCGGCCCGCAGCTGAGCCTGCCGATCTTCGACGGTGGCGCACTCAAGGCAAACCTTTCCTCGCGTGAATCTGAGGCTCGCGAAGCCTATCTGGCCTGGAAGCAAACCGTTCTCAGCGCCGTCGAAGAGGTCGAGAACGCGTTGGCTGCCGTCAACCGCGATCGCCGCACGGTCAGCGCCCTCCAGGCAACCGTCAAGTCCTACGGGGAAGCCCTGCAGCTCGCCACCGCCAGTTATCGCGATGGTGCGTCTTCGCTGCTCGACGTCCTCGACGCCCAGCGCCAGGTCTCGACGGCTCAGGCAAGCCTTGCCCAGGCAGTCCAGCAGGTTGCACAGGATTACGTTGCGCTCAACGTCGCCATCGGCGGCGGTTACGGCTGGGGCGCCACCGCTCCCGCCAAGGCAGCCAACACCAAGCTCGTCCTCAAGGATTGAAACCATGGCCGGGTTTCCTGGCCATCCTTCTTCCTTTTATCCAAAGAAAAACCCTCCGAAGCATCGCTCCGGAGGGTTTTTTATGGATTGAACGCGAATGAACCGATGATCAGTTCTTGGCGCGTTCGACATAGGAATTGTCTTCGGTCGCGATGACCACGCGGGTGCCGGCATCGATATGCGGCGGAACCGCCGTACGAATGCCGTTCGACAGCATGGCCGGCTTGTAGGAGGACGACGCCGTCTGGCCCTTCACGACCGGTTCGGTTTCGACGATCTCGAGCGTGACGTGGCGCGGCAGCTGGATTGCCAGCGCAATACCTTCATGCATCGAAAGGATGCAGGTCATGCCTTCCTGGAGATAGGCCTTCTGATCACCCATCGTATCGACATCCACGACAATCTGGTCGTAGTTTTCCGGGTTCATGAAGTGGAAGCCTTCGCCGTCTTCATAAAGGAACTGGTGGTTGACGTCTTCGACGAACGCGCGTTCGACCTGCTCGGTGGTGCGCCAGCGCTCCGACACCTTTACGCCGTCAACGATGCGGCGCATGTTGACCTGAGTGACCGGGGTGCCCTTGCCAGGGTGGAAGTTCTCGGCGGTGAGAACCACGTAGAGCTTTCCGTCGACGTCGATGACGTTGCCCTTGCGGACAGAAGAAGCGATGATCTTGACCATGGGTTTCCTTATGTGCCTGACGGCTTGTCACTGCCGAAAATGCGTCGTAGAGGACCGAATGATAACCGGCCCAAGGGACGACCCTCGGGATTCAATGTCTGTTTTCCGGGCGCACGTATCCTAAAATCGCGCAAAGTGGAAGCCTTGCCGGGCAGAACCGGCGAAGAAAGCCATAAATGAGTTCCTCTCGCCCTGCCCAATCCCGCTCGCCCTGGTGGCAGACGGATAGCCATGCAGACCGCCGGCCATTCCTGATGGGCCGCAATGCGGTGCAGACGGCGCTGCGCGGATTCTTCAGCACGCAGGATTTCATCGAGGTCTACACCGCGACACTGCAGGTCTCGCCCGGTAACGAAACCCATCTGCATGCTTTCACCACGGAGGCCATCGCGATCGATGGTGGGCGGGCACCGCTCTATCTGCATACGTCGCCTGAATTCGCCTGCAAGAAACTGCTGGCTGCCGGCGAGCAACGCATCTTCACCTTTGCGCACGTCTATCGAAACCGCGAGCGCGGTCCGTTGCACCATCCGGAATTCACCATGCTCGAATGGTATCGGGTCGGCGAAAACTACGAGCAGCTGATGGCAGACTGCGCCGCGATGCTGGCACTTGCCGCCGAGACCGCCAAGACCAAGCGCTTTGCCTTTCGCGGCATGGAAACAGACCCGTTGGCCGAGCCACAGCGCATCACCTTGGCGGAAGCGTTTGACCGCTACGCAGGCATCGATCTGCTGTCTTCCATCGCCGATAATGGCGAAACCGATCGCGACCTGCTCGCGGCCGGCCTTGCCAAAGCTGGGCTCCGTGTCTCCTCTGACGACACATGGGCCGATCTCTTCAGCAAGGTGCTGGTCGAAAAGATTGAACCGCATCTCGGCCAGGGCCGCGCGACAATTCTATGCGAATATCCGGTTTCCGAAGCAGCCCTTGCCCGTCCCTCGGCCCGGGACCCTCGCGTCGCCGAACGTTTCGAGCTTTATGCCTGCGGTGTCGAGCTTGCGAACGCATTTGGCGAACTGACCGATGCCGGCGAGCAGCGCCGCCGCTTCGAGCATGAGATGAGCGAGAAAGCCCGCATCTACGGCGAACGTTATCCGATCGACGAGGATTTCCTCGATGCGCTTTCGGCGATGCCCGAGGCAAGCGGTGCTGCTCTCGGCTTTGACCGGCTCGCCATGCTGGCAACAGGCGCCAGCCGAATCGACCAGGTCATGTGGGCACCGGTAGCAGAGGTGTTCCCATGAGCGCGGCCCGATCCTTGAAGACGGCCGACGACCTGGCATCTGCCGGGCTGGTAACGCCGGACCGGCTCGACAGCATTCGAGACGTTGCCGACCGTTATGCGGTGGCGCTGACGCCGACCGTCGTATCGCTGATCGAACCTTCCGACGAAAGCGATCCGATCGCGCGCCAATTCGTGCCGGATCCGGCCGAATTGCTGACGACACCGGAAGAACGTGCCGATCCGATCGGCGATCACGCCCACACCCAGGTCAAGGGCATCGTCCATCGCTATCCCGATCGCGTCCTGCTGAAGGCCGTGCATATCTGCCCGGTCTATTGCCGTTTCTGCTTCCGACGCGAGATGGTCGGCCCGCAGGGGGATGGCACGCTGGCGGCCGACGAACTGGCTGCTGCCCTCGCCTATATCCGCGACCATTCCGAAATCTGGGAAGTGATCCTTACCGGCGGCGATCCGCTTGTGCTTTCACCGCGCCGGCTCGGCGCGATCATGCGCGGCATTGCGGAAATCCCGCATGTAAAGATCGTCCGCTTCCACAGCCGCGTGCCGGTGGTCGATCCGGCCCATATCGACGCGGCGCTGATTTCGGCACTGAAGGAAAGCGGCAAGGTCGTCTATATAGCCCTCCATGCAAATCATGCCCGCGAGTTGACGCAGGAAGCCCGCACCGCCTGTGCCCGACTGATCGATGCCGGCTTCCCGATGATCAGCCAGACGGTGCTGCTGCGCGGCGTCAACGACGATCCGGCCGTGCTGGGCGAACTGATGAAGGCGTTCGTGGAGACGCGGATCAAGCCTTATTATTTGCACCATCCCGACCTCGCCCCCGGCACAGCGCATTTCCGGCTGGATATTGCCGAAGGACAGAAGATCGTTTCCGCGTTGCGGGGTAATATTTCCGGCCTTTGCCAGCCGACCTATGTCCTGGATATTCCCGGCGGTCACGGCAAGGCGGTCATCGGTAAGAGTGCTGTCAGAACCGAAGGCGGCTGTTATTCCGTCAGCGATTTCCGGGGCGAAGAGCATTGTTATCCTCCGCAATAAACCGGCTTCCGGCCCATGTTGTCGATGCCGGTATGGCTGAAAAACTGATTGTATAGCGGATTTCCGATAGCAAACACCTTGTTATGACAACAATCGCTTGAGGGATTTTACGTAGCCGTTGCTTGTTTAGAGAAACCGGTACACAATCCTCGCACAATAGTTCATCGCAATAATTGAGTATCACGGTGTATCCGAAGGGCGCAGCTCTTTGATTCGCGCTCCTTTTTTACGCACCTATTCCGGACGGTGTAATGCGATCACCAGGCCAGTCCCGTATTGCCGATGCCGAACAACCCTCGAATTCACCCGAGGATGACCATCTGAGACGATTGTCCGTTGCCTATCAGGTAGCGAGCTTCTGCCTGATTGGTCTTGGAGCGCTCTGGCTCACGTGGATGTCGGTCGAGCGTCAATGGCCGCTGGTTTTTTTGAACATCGCCTATCTGATCGCCGGCATCTATCTCTGGCTTCGCATCCGCAGCGGCCGGTTTCGCGTTGCCGCCGGGCTCGTGCACGTCTTCCTGTTTTTCGTCATCACCGAGATCTGCCTTCTCTATGACATTCCCGATCCGGCAGCGCCTCGGGTCACCCATATCTATTTTCTGGCTATGGCTTTCCTTTTTTATGTGACATTCCGGGATATCAAGCCGCGGATGACCTATGCCGGCGTACTGATCTACATCGCCGGCTTCATCATTTTCTCCAGCACGACGTTTGCGGGACCGTTCGCCAGCCCCCTTCCCGATGAATTGCGCGTTTTCGGCGCCTGGATGCATAGCAGCATCGCCGTGGCCATCATGTGCGCCAGCGTCTACATTATGCAGGCCGACCACGCGACGCGCTCCCGTATCGGTGGCCAGCTCGCCGCCGCGCTGGCTGAAGATCAGTTCGAACTGCATTTTCAGCCGCAGGTGACCAAGGAAGGTTCAATCAGCGGCGCCGAGGCCTTGTTGCGATGGAAACATCCCAAACGCGGCATGGTACCGCCCGGGGAGTTCATCCCTGCCGCCGAACAGCTCGGGATCATGACGCTCATCGGCAAATGGGTTCTGGACAGCGCCTGCGCTCAGTTGGCTGCCTGGCATCAAGATCCCAACAAAAGCCGCCTCAGGCTCGCCATCAATGTCAGCCCGCAGCAGTTTCGCGATGAGAACTTCGTTTCCGACGTAACCGGGATTGTCCGCCACCATGGGGTCGATCCCGGCAGTCTGGATCTTGAACTGACGGAAAGCATCGTCGTCGAGGATATCGAAGATGTCATCGCTAAGATGAAGATCCTCGTCGACCTCGGCTTCACGCTGTCGCTCGACGACTTCGGCACCGGCTATTCGTCGCTTCGTTACCTGAAACGCATGCCGGTTTCGCAGGTCAAGATCGATCAGACCTTCGTCCGCGACATGCTGTCCGACGAGCGGGATGCCGTGATCGTCAAGGGCATCATCCAGCTCGGCCACGAGTTGAACCTGTCCGTCATCGCCGAAGGCGTCGAGATCGAAAAACAGCGTGAGTTTCTCATCGAGCTCGGCTGCACGGACTTTCAGGGCTATCTCTTCAGCCGCCCGCTGCCTGCTCCGGAATTTACAAAGCTGCTGGAGGCACGCGCCACTCTTCCCTGAAGAACGTCGGCAAGATCACGCCGCCATAGTCCCGTCGCGGAAATGAACGCATCCGGCCGCGTCGGCCAGCCCGAGTATATCGACCCGATGATCGCTTCGCTGGATCAACGGCCAGCGCCTCGAAGTGCGTGGCGGCATGTCATCCTGAGCTGGAGAACCGCCGAACCGGGGCTTCCGCCGTATTGCCAGCGGAGGCTTTCTGTATCGGCCTGAAGCAGGAAAATCCTTGTTCCTGCGTCCACTGCCCTGCATCCGGCCGATCGTTCGAATTTTACAGAATCCCGCAGCCCTAACTTCAACACGTTTCTTACCGGAATCTTATGCTTTCCGGCGTAGGCATGTTCCCAGCGATGAACGCTTGAGTTCCAACCATCGGGAGATGTCGAGATGAACGAGACCATTCGCGAACTGCTGGCAAAAGTCGGCGGCCTTCCGGTCGCCGTGGAGACGCTGGAAGACGGCGCCGATCTGTATGCGGCTGGCCTTTCCTCTTTCGCATCCGTACAGCTGATGCTCGCCATCGAAGAAAAATTCGACATCGAGTTTCCGGACAATCTGCTGAATCGCAAATCTTTCGCCAGCATCTCGGCGATCGAAGCGACCGTTGCTCAGATCCTGAAAGCTCGCGAGGCCGCGTGATGAGCCTTCCAGCCTTTGCCGCAGACATGACGCTGGGCGCTCGTGCCCACCGCGTCGCAGCGGTGGCGGCGGAGTTCGCCGACCGCGTCGATCGCGACGGCCGCTTCCCGCGCGAAGCCACCGACGCCATGAAGGCCGAGCGCCTGCTCGGCATCCAGATTCCGACCGCTTTCGGCGGCGAGAGCGCTTCGATCCAGGAAATCGCCGAGGTTTGCTCGATTCTCGGTCAGGCCTGCGCCGCCAGCGCCATGGTTTTCGCCATGCATCAGATCAAGGTGTCCAGCCTGGTCGAGCACGGCAGCGAAAGCGAATGGCACAAGGATTTCATGCGGGAGCTCGCCTCTCGCCAGCTTCTCGTTGCGTCTGCAACCACGGAAGCCGGTATCGGCGGCAATATGCGCAATTCGATCTGTGCGATCGAGATTGATGGCGGCACGTGCCGGCTGACCAAGGACGCAACCGTCATTTCCTATGGCGCCCATGCTGATGCGATCATGGTCACCTCCCGCTCCAGCGAAAAGGCTGCGCCGACCGACCAGGTCATGACCGTGTTCAAGCGCGGCCAGTACACGATCGACAAGACGGTCGACTGGGACACGCTCGGCATGCGCGGCACCTGCTCCGACGGTTTCCTGTTCAAGGGCGAAGCGCCGGCAGTACAGATCTTCCCGAAACCGTTTGCCGAGATCGCGGCGCAGTCCATGCTCGCCACCTCGCATCTTTGGTGGAGTTCGGTCTGGTATGGCATCGCCGCCGATGCGGTTCAGCGCGCGCAATCCTTCGTGCGGGCAGCCGCCCGCAAGAGCAATGGCGCCGTGCCGCCCGGTGCGACCCGTCTGGCAGAAGCCTCCAACCTGCTGCAGCTCCTGAAGGCCAATATCGTCGCCGGCCTGAAGACCTATGCGGATGCCAAGGCAGACCCGGACCAGCTGTCCTCCATGGCCTTCTCGATCGCCATGAACAACGTCAAGCTCGCCTCGTCGGAAACCATCCTTGTGATCATCAACCAGGCGATGATCATCTGCGGCATCATGGGTTACAAGAACGGCACGCCTTACAGCCTCGGCCGTCACCTTCGCGACGCGCACTCCGCTCAGCTGATGATTTCCAACGATCGCATTCTCGGCAATACGTCGACCATGCTGCTCGTGCAGAAACCGGACACCAGCCTCATCGGCTGACGCCCCTCAATCTTCAAGTAATTGTCCGTCAAATGAATTGAATGAGGTGAAAGCCATGGACATGCAAGTTTCCTTTCTCGACCGCCTGTTCGATGCAGGCCTGCTGATCGATACCGGCGTCGACGGCCTTTACGGCCGCAGCGGCCAGTTCGAAGACGTCATCGCCGCTTTTGAACGCCTGATCGACAACGTCGGCGGTGCCGATGGCGCGGAAGCCATGCGCTTTCCGCCGGGCATGAACCGCGCCTTCTTCGAGCAGAGCGGTTATATGAAAAGCTTTCCGCAGCTCGCCGGCACCGTTCATTCCTTCTGTGGCAACGAACTCGACCACATGAGCCTCTTGAAATGCATGGAAGTCGGCGAGGAGGACTGGACCGCGGACCAGAAGGCGACCGACATCGTCCTGACGCCGGCCGCCTGCTATCCGCTCTATCCGACCGTCGCGCGCCGCGGCAATCTGCCGAAATCCGGCGGCCTCTTCGACTTGCAGAGCTATTGCTTCCGCCATGAGCCTTCCAAGGATCCAGCCCGCCAGCAGCTGTTCCGTATGCGCGAATATGTCTGCATGGGCACCGAGCAGCACGTCACCGACTTCCGTCAGCTCTGGATGGATCGCGGCGTCGAAATGATGAAATCCGTCGGCCTCGACGTGACGATCGATGTCGCCAACGATCCGTTCTTCGGCCGCGCCGGCAAGATGATGGTCAACAATCAACGTGACCAGAACCTGAAGTTCGAGCTGTTGATCCCGATCACCTCGACCACGAACCCGACCGCCTGCATGAGCTTCAACTATCACCAGGATTCATTCGGCACCAAATGGGGCCTGAATCTCGAGGACGGAAGCGTCGCCCACACGGCCTGCGTCGGCTTCGGCCTGGAACGCATTGCACTGGCGCTGTTCCACACCCACGGGCTCGACACTAAGGCCTGGCCGGAAAGCGTTCGCGCCACGCTCTGGGGATGATCCGATGAAGGTTTTCGCTAACCTCGATCCCGGCGGCTACCAGCCGCATCCGCTGCATTCCGCAGAACGGATATGGCCGGAAACCAATTGTTACGTCGATCTGTGGATCGAAGTGCTTTCGGCTCAAAAACTGCCCCCGGAAGCCATGCTGGGCTTCACGCTCACCCAGGATTTCGAGGGCGACCAGTTCACCTTTTTCAAGGTGCCGCTGGAAGATCTCGAAGCGCTCTACGGTATCCGGGTGACCGAGCTGGCGATCTTCGACCGGCCGGAGCGCCATGTAACCGAGCAGATCGGCCGCGGCCGCCTGAGCCTGCTTGAGCTCGACAGCTATTACCTTCCGGACACCCGTGGCCTTACCTATCGCCAGCAACATGGCAAGACGACGGTAGCCATCAATCGGCTCGACCTCGAAACCCGCGAGCTCGATTATTTCCATAATGGCGGCTTCTTCCATCTGGCCGGCGAGGATTTTGACGGGCTGTTCCAGACGAATGCGGCGCCCAACGCTCTTCCATTCCTGCCTTACACGGAGTTCGCCAAATTCCCGGCGGGTTATCCGGGTTCCAAGGAACTGCGCGAAACCGCATGGAAACTGCTGCGCCACCACTTCATCCGGCGGCCTGCCAAAAACCCGATTCGTGCTTTCGCCGAGGTTTTTCCGGCTCAGGTCGAGAAGGTGGCCGAGCGCGATTTCAGCTTTTTCCACAAATACGCCTTCAACACGCTGCGGCAGTTTGGTGCGAATTTCGAGCTTCTCGCCAGCCATCTCGCCTGGTTGAACAGCAAAAGCTTCTCCGATGCCGAAAAGCAGGCGCTGCGGATTTCCGAGGTCGCAAAATCCACTCAGTTCCAGCTTGCACGTGCGGTAACGCGCAAGAAGTTCGAACCGCTCGCAACGGCGCTCGATCCGGCGGCGGAAGCCTGGGACCTGCTGATGGCTGATCTTGCCGTGACACTTGGACAAGCACGCGAGGCCGCGTGAGCATTCTTTCCCTGATCGATAGCCAGACCAGCCGTCTCGATGATGGCTGGTCTTTGCTTTTGAGCGAACCGGGAACCTATGCATTGCCGGGCAATATTCCGGCCGAAGCGGAAACAATTCCGGCGATCGTACCGGGAACGGTTGCTGCTGCCCTGAAAGCTGCGGGCCGCTTCGACCGCGACAACCCCGAACCGCTGATCGACAAGGATATCTGGTATTGCCGCGCGCTGACAGGTGAAGCGCCGGGACCCGCTGTACTTCGCTTCGAAGGACTGGCGACCATCGCCGAAGTCTATCTGGATGACCGCTTGATTCTGTCTTCGCACAGCATGTTCGAAAGCCACGATATTCCCGTGGAACTGACCGGCATGGAAACCCTGTCGATCTGCTTGCGAGCTTTGAAACCGCATCTGGAGAAAACAGGCCCTCGCGCCCGCTGGCGGCCACGGTTGATGAACAATCAGGGACTACGACTGATCCGGACCACTGCGCTTGGCTTCATGCCGGGATGGAGCCCGGAAATTCAGGCCGTTGGGCCATGGCGACCTGTTTCGATGATCAGAAGCGCACCGCCGCTCTCCCGTGAGGCGCGGGAGATTGGACGGAGCACCATCCCCGCCGACAACCACTTCTCAGCTGGAAAAGAAGGAGGCTTTCGCCTTTCGGCTTCCCTTGGCGAAAATGGCGAAGGCATCCTGAAGGTCATCTTAGCCGGTGAGCAGCCGAGCGACGACCTTCACCTCCTCTGCGCGGGCCAGAAGACCCTCTTCACCTACTCCGAAGAGCGCTATTCCGCCGAACTCCGCATACCGGACGTCGCCCCGTGGTGGCCGCATACACACGGTGAACCGGCCCTCTACGAGGTCATCCTCCGTATCGACGGCAGAGACATGCCCCTCGCCTGCACCGGATTCCGCAATATCTCGATCGACCGTGGTCTCGACGGCAACGACTTCGCGCTCATCGTCAACGGCGAGAAAATCTTTTGCCGCGGCTCGGTCTGGACCACAGCCGATATGGCCAGCCTCCCTGGCGATCGCGCAAGTTACGAACCATGGCTCAGGCTGGCAAAAGACGCCGGCATGAACATGATCCGCATCCCCGGCATCGCCACCTATGAAAGCCCGGAATTCTTTGCGCTTTGCGACGAACTCGGCCTGCTGGTCTGGCAGGACCTGATGTTCGCCAATTTTGATTATCCGGTCGCCGATCCGGATTTCGTGATTCACGTGAAAACCGAGATCGGTCAATTCCTGCAGAGAACGCAGGCCAATCCATCGCTGGCTGTCGTCTGTGGCGGCAGCGAAATCTGGCAGCAGGGCGCCATGCTCGGCCTGCCGGAGCGCATCTGGAAAGGTCCGCTCTGCACGGAAATCCTGCCTGGTGTCGTCGCTGAAAGCCGCTCGGACCTGGCCTATGTCGCAAACTCGCCCTCCGGCGGAGCGCTGCCTTTCTACCCGAATGCGGGTGTCGCGCATTATTACGGCGTCGGCGCCTATAAACGCCCCCTCGAAGATGCCCGCCGGGCGAATATACGTTTTGCCGCCGAATGCCTTGCTTTTTCCAATCTCTCGGACACTGAAACACTAAGCGGCGGCAAGGTCGGCATTCCGCGGGATGCCGGAGCCGACTGGGATTTCGAGGATGTACGCGATCACTATCTAGGCGAACTTTACTGCGTCGATCCACATCAGCTGCGTATTACCGATTTCGAGCGCTATCTGACGCTCTCGCAGACCGTGACCGGCGAGGTGATGGAAGCAACCTTTGCCGAATGGAGAAGACCCGCTTCCACATGCAACGGCGCCCTCACTTTCACATTCCAGGATGTCATGTCCGGTCCCGGCTGGGGCATCGTCGATATGAACGGCCGGCCGAAACTCTCATGGTTTGCGTTGAAACGCGCTTTCCGTCCGGTGCAGGTGTTTTTCGCAGATGAGGGGACCAACGGCCTCGATATCCATCTGCTCAACGAGACTTCGGTAGCCATGCCGATAATGCTGGAAATCGCCTGTCTGCGTGATGGCAAGCTGCCGGTCGTTTCCGGCCGCCGTGATCTCACGCTGTCTCCGCGCAGCACGCAGAGCATCGCCTGCACTGATCTCTTCGGCGCCTTTTTCGACACCAATCATGCCTATCGCTTCGGTCCGCCATCGCATGACTTGACCGTTGCGCGCTTACTGCACGCAGAAACCGGCGCGATCATTGCCGAGGCGTTCCATTTCCCGCTTGGCCGGGCCAATGCAATGCATGACGCGGATATCGCGGTGGCGCTTGTCGAAGATAGTGGGCGGTTCTGGCTGGAGCTTTCGACCGATCTTTTTGCCCAGTCCGTCTCGATCGCCGTCGATGGGTATCGGCCCTCGGACAACGGCTTCCATCTGGCGCCCGGCGCGGTGAAACGTGTCGACCTCACGGCTCTGTTCGGCAAGGTGGCACGTCCAACCGGTTTCGTCCGATCACTCGGCGGCGACCGCAGCACGCGGTTTTGACGTCACCGCATCGTCCAGCACGAAACGAAAGGCCATCTGCCGAAGGGCATTGAAATAGATGTCGCGCGCATGTTCCGGCGTCAGATTATGGTCCGCATCCGGGATGATAGCCGGCAGGACGTTCGGGAAGCGCGCAAGGCCTGCCCCATCATGGCCGAAATAGAAATCGTATTGCTCAATCCCCAGATCGTGCTCGCTATAAAGCAGGCAGACGGGCGTGCCGCGTTCGTTGAGCGTGCGGAATGCGCTGTAGATCGCCCGGCCTTCGGGCATGAAGCCACGGAATATATGCAGCACCTTGTTACGAACCCGCGCGCCGATCCCACCGATGACATTGCGCATCGCTGCAGTCAGGTTGACTTCGCCTCGGACGATGCGCCGGAAGGTTTCGAGCCGCAGCGCCCGGCGGGTATAATCCTCAAGGCTGCGCGAACCATTGACAATCGCCTCGTCCACCGAGCGCCCCGGCTTCCAGCGGAATACGATCGGATTGACCAGGACTTCGCCGGCGATACGGGGTTCGCCAAGTGAGGTCTGGAACGCGAGATAGGCGCCACTGCACCGCCCTGCCGCCACGACCGGCGTCAACCGTCGCGACTCCAGGAAATCGATCGCTTCCGTCACGTCGGCATTTTGCGTGGAATGATACAGAACCTGTTCCGGCCGGCCGGGAACAGGCGGGCTGTCGCCGGCGCTTGCCGTATCGAAACGCAGCGAGGCAATGCCCGAACGGGCGAGCGCCCTCGCCATTTTAACAGTCGCGCGGCCCCAGCCGGCATGGCGATCATAAGCGGATGTTAGAAAAAGCACGGTCGCACCCTTGCGGCCATGCGACGGCTCGCAAAGCATGCCGGAAAGGCGATTGCGGCTACCGAAACGGACCGGGGTCTCGGAAAACCCGTTACCTTCCAAGGGTTCGGCGACGATGGCGCGGCGCACCGGCGACTGATCGGCGGCAAACGGCAGGCCCGCCACCCAATCGGCGAGGTTTTCGGCAACATCGACCGGCAACCGGGCGATGGCCGGGTTGGACACCAATTGCTGGTAACCGCCAAAAGGCTGCTCTTCGACATTGACGCCGAGCGCCTTGAGGTAGATCGCGAACTCCTTGTCTGCCGGCCGATCGGGACGGGCCACGACGAGGGCACGCCTTGCCGGCGCGCGGTCGAGAGACATCAGGTTGAACCTGCGCACTTCCTCAGTGATTTCCGCCGGCAGGGTCAGCGAGGCGATGGAAGCACTATCCTTGCTGCGATATTCTTCACCGAGGCCGAGATTTTCATCCACAACCCGTGACCAGACGGCAAGCTCGCGCAGATGCATACGACCGGAAACGACGGGAGCAAGATAGGCGATCGCCTCAAGCCCTTCGATCCGGTCGGCAGCACCGGTCGCCACGGCGGCACCGAGGCCCTGCGCGATCACGACGATCCGGGAGCAGCCGGAAAAGGCACGAAGCCGCTCGCCCGCCTGGACCAGGCTATCGCCCCAAACGGAAAGACCGGCGTGGAAATCGACCTCGTCCAGCGCGTCGCCCGTGCCGGGATAGTCGAAACGCAGGCTGGCTATGCCTCGATCTGCCAGATTTTCAGCGATGATCCGCCAGAATTTCCGAGTACACATTTCCTCCAGCCCCCAGGGGCTGGCGAAGAGCACCGCGACGGATGAGGGTTTGACACCGGCTGAAGGCGGCGTGAACAGCCCGACGGTCCCGCCAAACGTCAGCGGCTCCGCCGCCGAACGGGGCGGCAAAGGCAGGGCATTACTGCTCAGGCTGATTGTGCTACGGGCGTCCGTCATCGGTGTGTCGGGTTTCCAATCGATGTTCCAGCTTTACGCCGGTCTTCCTTCCGGAACCTTAAGCGAATACCGACAATTTTAGCGGCTGCAGGTCGATTGTTCCGAAAAGACGCGAGAAAGCGTCTGCATTTGTGGACGATCCGCCAGCTTGCCATTCTTCTCGACGGGCTGGATGTTGAGCGGCTCGTCCTCGGGCCACCAGGCACCTCCCGCCCAGTAGGACCAACCCAGCCAGACATCGGCATTCTGCTCGACCGCACGAACCATGTCCACCAACGCAGGCTGGCAGGTTTCATCGGTCGGAACCGCGAATTCACCCAGAAATCCCCTCTGGTGGTTGTCCCTCAGCCAGCTAGCTACATGGCCGACCGCCTTCACCGCATCCGCCGCGCGGGTGCATTCGGCGTTCTTGCCGGAAAAATCGATGTCCAGATATTGGTGAAGCTCATAGGCATAATTGTCTTTCGGATCCGTGACGCCGAGCATGACGGACCCGTTCGGCGTTCCATAGTCACCGGCAACCCAGCTATGGGCACCGGTCCAGGCCGTACCGGGGACCAGAACGAGATTGGCAGCACCCGTCTGACGGATCGCGCCGATCGCGCTGTTGGCCGCTGAAAGCCAATCCTCTGCAGAAATATCGTAAGGTTCGTTCATCAACCCGAAGGCGACGCCATCGACGCCCTGGAAAGCGCCTGCGAGCTTGCGCCAGAAATCCGCAAATGCGCTTTGCGGCACGGCTTCCGAGCCGATCAGTTCGCCGCGAAAACGGGCATAATTGTGCGGATCGAGAATGACGGCCATGCCCTTGGCGCGAATGATCTTCACCGTATCGCGCAACCGCTTCAGCTCCGCCGCATCTAGTCCCTTGTAGAGCTGCGGCTGCAGCCGCTCCCACAGGAACGGCAAACGGACGATATTGAACCCTTTTTCCGCGAAATAGGCGATCGTCGCCTGCGAGGGATAGACGTATCCCTTCTCGTATCGGTCGCCGAGCTTCCCGAATTCCGCACCGGCGAGATTGACGCCGCGAAGACAATCGGTCGCCGCCATTGCCGGTTCGCCAACAAGGCCGAAACAGACAAGGGCACCTGCAAACTGTCGCCCATAACGCCCAGAATTTCGCGATTTCTGAATCAAGACATTCTCCGCATTAGAAATCGCTAACGTTTATTTCGACTTTGAAACAACCTTTGAAGGCGCGAAAGGTTCTCCAAAAGCGGCCCGACGACGGCTATACGCGCCAGAACGGCGTTCTGGGAACGGAATTTTACATCACCCGGCTTAAGGTCAAGCCCCAACAGGTATCGATATTGCAAGTTCGGCAACGGCCTGTACACACAGCGGTGAACAAGCCTATTTAGGCAGCGGCATTTTTCCTGCAAAATCCGGCCTAGATATTGTTCGGTCCTGTTTTTATGTATACACGAAATGGCCACTGAATGGCGGAGGAGGGAGATTTTTGATGAAGAGCTATGTCCTGACCGTTTCCTGCAAGACGACGCGCGGCATCGTCGCGGCGATTTCCGGCTTCCTGGCGGAAAAGGGTTGCAACATCATCGATAGTTCGCAGTTCGACGATCTCGACACGGGCAAGTTTTTCACGCGCGTTTCCTTTATCTCCGAGGAAGGTGTCGATCGCACCGGCTTGACGGAAGGCTTCAAGCCGATTGCTGAGAAGTTCTCTATGGAATGGGACGTTTTCGACACCGACGAGCGCATGAAAGTGCTGCTGATGGTTTCACGTTTCGGTCACTGCCTGAACGACCTCCTCTACCGCTGGAAGATCGGCGCGCTGCCGATCGATATCGTTGGCGTCGTCTCGAACCATTTCGACTACCAGAAACAGGTCGTCAATAACGACATCCCCTTCCACCACATCAGGGTGACGAAGGAAAACAAGCCGCAGGCCGAAGCCCAGCTGATGGACGTCGTCGAGTCGAGCGGCACCGAGCTCGTCGTGCTCGCCCGCTACATGCAGGTTCTCTCCGACCAGCTCTGCCAGAAGATGTCGGGCAAGATCATCAATATCCATCACTCCTTCCTGCCGAGCTTCAAGGGCGCAAACCCTTACAAACAGGCTTATACGCGTGGCGTGAAGCTTATCGGCGCGACGGCACATTACGTCACTGCCGATCTCGATGAAGGCCCGATCATCGAGCAGGACACGGTGCGGATCACGCATGCGCAATCGGCGGACGATTACGTTTCACTCGGCCGCGATGTTGAGAGCCAGGTTCTGGCTCGCGCCATCCATGCGCATATCCATCACCGTACTTTCATCAACGGCAACCGTACCGTCGTCTTCCCGCCAAGCCCGGGCTCATACGCTTCCGAGCGGATGGGCTGACAGACAGCGGGACCTCAAATGAAAAGGCCGGACAAAAACGCCCGGCCTTTTTCATTGCAGGTTGTTTCGGGATCGTCCGAGGATCAGAACTCGGTCCACTCGTTTTCCTTCGCTGCCGCCTGTGCGCCGCCGCCGAACGCGCCGGCCAGCTTCTGGCCAAGAGCACGGGCAGGCGAAGCTGCCGGCCGCGTGGTCGGGGTAGCCGGACGAACGGCTGCACGTACCACAGTATCGCGCGCGGGGGCTGCGGAATACGACATATGCTCGGCGCCGGCAGCCAGCCGGAACTGAGACAGAAGGCCGTTCAGCGCAGTCGCCTCGGTAGCAAGTCCATGGCTTGCAGCGGTGGTCTGCTCGACCATTGCGGCATTCTGCTGCGTGCCCTGGTCCATGGTGTTCACTGCCGTATTGATCTCCTGCAGACCGATCGACTGTTCGCGGGCCGCTTCTGCAATAGCATGAACGTGACGGTTGATCTCCTGGACCTGCGCGACGATCGCTTCCAGAGCCGTGCCGGTCTCTCCGACCAGATCGACGCCGGTCTGCACTTGCGCTCCGGAGGCGTGGATCAGTGCCTTGATTTCCTTGGCAGCATTCGCGGAACGCTGGGCGAGCTCGCGAACTTCCTGTGCGACGACAGCAAAACCCTTGCCTGCCTCACCGGCACGCGCAGCTTCGACACCGGCGTTGAGCGCCAGAAGGTTCGTCTGGAAGGCGATGTCATCGATGACGCCGATGATATTGCCGATTTCGCCGGACGACTTTTCGATCTGCTGCATGGCTGAAACCGCCTTGCGAACGACTTCGCCGGAATGCTCGGCACCCTTGCGGGTACTGGCCACCAGTTCACTGGCTTCTTCAGCACGCTTTGCTGCGTCGCGCACCGTCGTGGTGATCTCTTCGAGTGCCGCTGCCGTTTCTTCGATTGAAGCGGCCTGCTGTTCGGTCCGGCGGGAAAGATCGTCGGCCGAAGAGCGGATTTCATTGGCGCCGGCATTGATCGCCCGCGCATTGACGCCGACGGCGCTCATTGCCTCGTTCAGCTTGTTGACGGAGTTGTTGAAGTCGCTGCGCAGACCATCAAGATCGCCACCGAAAGACACGTTGATACGGCTTGCGAGATCGCCCGAAGCAAGTCGTCCAAGGCCCGCGGCAAGCTCATCGACGGCGCTTTTCAGGACGGCCGCTTCGGCAGACTTGCTGCGTTCGCGATCAGCCCGTTCGGATTCGGTCAGCTGACGATCCTCGGTTGCTTTCGCTTCAAGCCGCACCCGGTCGACTGCATTCTCGCGGAAGACGGCAACAGCGGTCGCCATCTTGCCGATTTCATCGCCGCGATCGAGACCTTCGACTTCGCCCGACGTATCGCCAGCCGCAAGCGTATCCATGCGTGCCCGTAGACGCGCCATCGGCAGCGTAATCCCGGCATGAGCCATGAAAATCGCAAACCCGAGCGCAAGCACGATACCGGCGGTGATCGAAATCGCACTGACGAGAATGATATTGGCCACCGAAATGGTGAGTGCCTTGTTACCCTCGACGATAAGATCCGTCATCGCGGTATTGTTGGCACCTGTTTTCGGCGAAAGCTGTGCCAGCGCATCATCCATCTTCAGCAGCAATGCACGGGCGCCCTGCTGATCGCCAGCCTTCAGCGCCTTGATGACGGCTTCCTGAGATACTCTCAGATTGTCCATCGTGACGCTGATATCCTTGAGCGCTTCCGCGCGGCTCGGAACGAGAGCCGAAACCTGCTGAATCTTCAGTTTTGCGCCATCGTAGTTGCTGGCGACGATCTTTTCAGCGTTTTCGAACTCGGGCGTGCCGGGCTGGATGGCGAGCATACGAAGGCCCCAACCAACCGCAGTCCAGGCACCAGCGGCTGCACGTGCGCCAAGAATGCCGCCCTGCGCTTCACGCTCGATGAAGCTGCCATAGGTCGTGGCTGTATTGCGGAACTGTACGATGACATAGCCGATGCCGGCGAAGGCAATCAGGCCAAGCAGGAAAAAGGCAGAGAGAATTTTGGTTTTGATGCTCAATTGCTTCAGCATGGATGACGCTTCCATAATTTTGCTGCGCGGCAGCAGCAGGGCCGATCAGGCCCTGCATTCGACGGTGGAGATTTGGATGATGGGCGCGTCATGCGCCGGGAGCGTGAGCGGGCTCGCGCTTTGGTTACGGAACCTGAATCAAATTTATTAAACCTTCACTTACCTATGGGTCCCTTATATTCATCATTAAATTTATCTTTTGCTCGCGCTGATGTGAGCGGCCGGGGATCCGAATTCTGCTCCCCGCCTCTTGCTACGAATTGCCGAATGCCTATTTAAGTTCACGGCGAAATGGCGCCCGAAAGCGAATGAATTTTCACAGTTCCGCCTTCTTCTTGTCATCAGCCAGAAAAAAATTCTAGATATACCGATTTTCGTTGATCGAATCGTGACTTTCGTCTAGAGACGATCATCGTCCGGTTTCAGCTCAGTCTGGCCGGGTTGTTGCGCAATGCCAGAAAGGGAGTGTGACATTGTTTAAATTTGTTTCCGTCGCCGCTTTCGGTGAGATTGCGTCCAAAATGATCAGCACGGATCGCCGCTCCCTTCCGTGCTGTCGAATGTAACGCTTTCAGTTTCAATCGTTCCTGAAAAATTTCATTCGCCAGTGCTGCCTTAATTGGCCAGCCAATGCGGGAGTCTGCCATGCAGAAGCAAGTTATTGAATTCGGCGGAGAGCCCGTCGGTATCGTTATCCCGGATGCGGATCGGCTGAAGTTCATCGCCGTGAAGTATCATGTCATAGACCTGGACGAACAGCGTTTCGACACGCCGGACCAGGTACGATTAGCCATTCGCGACCTTGTCCGCTCGCGCAACACGGCGCCTTCGGCACATGTTTGATATCTTTAAGGTATTCGCAAAAAAGCCGCCCATCAGGCGGCTTTTTTGTTGAATGCATTCCAACGGAATTGCACGAAGAACAATAGCGCGAAAGGCTCAGAAAGCGGTGAACGTCATCGTCGTCAGCGAGCGTTCGATACCGGGGATCGACGCGATCTTTTCGTTGACGAAGCGGCCGATCTCGTCATTGTCCTTGATATAGACCTTGAGCAACAGGTCCCAGTCGCCGCTGGTTGAATAGAGCTCGGATGCAAGCTCGGTCTTGTAGATCGCATCGGCAACCTCATAGGTCTTGCCTGGCTTGCAGCGGAGCTGGACGAAAATGGGTTTCATGGACGTCTTCCCGTCGGTCGGACCGCAATCACGGTCGAAATACACATGAGCGACTATTGGCCGATGCGGCCATTATTCGCAAGCTTATCGTCCTCGATCTCTTTCACGATCCAGTTCCGAAACGCAGCAAGGGGCGGATAATTGGCGCGATCCGGCGGACAGGCGAGGTGATATTGACCGGTCTGCATCGACAAACCTTCCACCGCCGGCACCAGCAATCCTTCGCCAAGTTCGCGGCCGATCAGGAAACGCGGCAAGAGCGCCACACCGATCCCGGCGCTCGCCGCTTCGACCATGGTAATGAACTGGTCAAACAACATGCCATGCAATGCGTCGAACGGAATCTGATTCGCTGAAAACCACATCTCCCAAGCGTCCGGTCGGGTATTAAGATGCAGCAGCGGCGCATTCAATATATCAGCCGGCTTTTCCAACCCGTGCCGCGCCTTGAAATCCGGGCTGCAAGCCGGAACCACCTCTTCATCCATCAAAAATGTCAGCGCTGCCCCCGGCCATCGCGCCGCGCCGAAATGGATTGCCGCATCCAGCGTATCGAAGCGGAAATCGAACGGCTCGAGCCGGGTGATGAGGTTTACCACCATGCCCGGATAGGCATCGAGAAACCGGCCGATGCGCGGGGTTAGCCAACGGGTGCCGAAAAACGGCAGGATCGCAAGGTTGAGCGTGCCACCAGCTGGATTGGCTTTCAGGTTGAGCGAAGCATTGGAGATACGCCGCAATGCCTCGCGCACTTCGCGGGCATAGGTATCGCCGGCGATCGTCAGACGAATCGTCTGCCTCTCTCGCAGGAAAAGCGCCACGCCGAGCTGCTTTTCCAAAGCCGAGATCTGCCGGCTCACCGCGCTCTGGGTCAGCCCAAGCTCGTTTGCCGCCGCCGTAACGCTGCCGGTGCGCGCTGCGGCTTCGAAAGCTGAGAGCAGCGAAAAGGATGGCAGAAAGCGCCGGGGCGGCAGCATGTCATTCCTCCTGCGCCAATCATTCCGTTACAGAATGACCTGTTGAGAACAAGTCGATATTCATGGAAGCTATCGCCTTGTAAAGAGTCGAGATACGCCATTTCCGGACAATCCAAGGTGCAGGCCAAATGCTGAACGATCCCCGCTCCCACGGCCTCTGGGAAAAGACCGCGCCTGCCCCGCCCGCAACCCCGCGGCTGACCGCAAAGGTAGCAGCGGACGTGGTGATTGTCGGCGGTGGTTATACCGGCCTTTCCGCAGCACTTCATCTGGCGGAAGCCGGCGTCGATGTGCGGCTGCTCGAAGCAACCGAAATCGGCTTCGGCGGCGCCGGCCGCAATGTCGGCCTCATCAACGCCGGCATGTGGGTCATGCCCGACGATTTCCCCAAGGAACTCGGCCCCGTCTACGGTGAAAAGCTGCTCGATTTCCTCGGCAACGCCCCTTACGTCGTCCGCGAACTGATCGAAAAACACGGCATTGCCTGCGAACTGCAAAAGAACGGCACATTGCATTGCGCCGTCGGCGCCGAGGGCATGACGGAACTGGAAGAACGCGCCCGCCAATGGCAGAAGCGCGGCGCTGCCGTGACCATTCTGGACGCCGCGGAAACCGAACGCCGAGTTGGCACGAAAGCCTATGCCGGCTCGTTGCTCGACATGCGCGCCGGAACCCTCCAGCCGCTCGCCTATGCCCGTGGCCTTGCCCATGCGGCCGCGAAAGCCGGCGCCAAACTGCACACCGGCAGCGGCGTGACAGCCACCAGCGAAGCCAACGGCAAGAAGATCGTCACGACTGCGGAGGGTGAGGTTTCCGCCGACTGGATCATCGTCGCGACCGACGCCTATAGCCACGGCCCCTGGGCAACGGTGAAAAAAGAGCAGGTCTTCCTGCCCTATTTCAATCTCGCGACCGCCCCGCTCAGCGACAACCTGCGCCGCTCCATCCTGCCCGGCCTTGAGGGCTGCTGGGACACCAAGGAAATCCTCTCTTCCTTCCGGATGGACCGGGCCGGTCGCCTCGTGTTCGGTTCGGTCGGCGCATTGCGCAATACCGGCGGCGCCATTCACAAGGGCTGGGCGCGGCGTTCCCTGAAACGGCTTTTCCCGCAGCTTGGCGAAATCGAATTCGAGGCTGAGTGGTACGGCAAGATCGGCATGACCGATAACGCGTTGCCCCGCTTCCACAAGTTCGGCCGCAATACGATCGGCTTTTCCGGCTATAATGGACGTGGCATTGCGCCGGGCACCACCTTCGGCCGCCTGCTTGCGCATCATATTCTCGGCCAAGTCCCGGAAGGCGATTTCCCGCTGCCGCTGA
The DNA here is from genome assembly GCF_019430945.1 of Neorhizobium populisoli. Lineage (GTDB taxonomy): Bacteria > Pseudomonadota > Alphaproteobacteria > Rhizobiales > Rhizobiaceae > Neorhizobium > Neorhizobium populisoli. The sequence goes on from NZ_JAHYCB010000009.1 coordinate 28,861, forward strand.
CCGACGTCAAAGAGGCCGCCTTCCGTAATGTGAAGGAAGCCTATTACGAGGCCGGAGCCCAGATTGCCCATTTCACCGGCGAGCGGTTCTGATTGCGAAATCGCCGCCGAACTGTAGATTGCCACATTTCCAGCCACTGGAATTCTGATCGGAGACATCAATGACGCTCGCCAAACTCGATCTCGCCGCCGAGGTGAAAACCATCCTCTCCGATCTCGGCGTGAAAGCCGATACCTATACCGGCGGCACGCTCGCCGTCCGTTCGCCGATCACCGGCACCGAAATCGGCAAACTGCCGGAAATCAGCGCCACAAACGCCGCCAGGGCGATCGACGCCGCGCATGAAGCCTTCCTCGAATGGCGCCTCGTGCCGGCCCCGAAGCGCGGCGAACTGATCCGCCTTCTCGGCGAGGAACTGCGCGCCGCGAAAACCGCGCTCGGCCGCCTCGTTTCGATCGAAGTCGGCAAGGTCACCTCCGAAGGCCTTGGCGAAGTACAAGAAATGATCGACATCTGCGATTTCGCAGTCGGCCTTTCCCGCCAGCTTTACGGCCTGACGATCGCCACCGAACGCTCCGAACATCGCATGATGGAAACTTGGCATCCGCTTGGCGTGATCGGCATCATCTCCGCCTTCAACTTCCCGGTCGCCGTTTGGTCCTGGAATGCTGCGCTTGCCCTCGTCTGTGGCAACTCCACCGTCTGGAAGCCGTCCGAAAAAACGCCGCTGACCGCGCTCGCCACCCAGGCGATCTTCGAAAAGGCGCTCGCCCGCTTCGTCGCCGATGGCGGCAAGGCTCCGAAGAACCTATCGACCGTGCTGATCGGTGGTCGCGAAATCGGCGAAGCGCTGGTCGACCACGAAAAGGTACCGCTGGTTTCCGCCACCGGCTCCACCCGCATGGGCCGTGAAGTCGGCCCGCGCCTTGCCAAGCGTTTCGCTCGCTCGATCCTTGAACTCGGCGGCAACAATGCAGCGATCGTCGCTCCGACCGCCGATCTGGATCTGACGTTGCGCGGCGTTGCCTTCTCAGCCATGGGCACAGCCGGCCAACGCTGCACGACGCTTCGCCGCCTTTTTGTGCATGACAGCGTCTACGACACGCTCGTGCCACGCCTCGCCAAGGCCTATCAGTCCGTCTCGATCGGCTCACCGCTCGACGACAACCTCGTCGGCCCGCTGATCGACAAGGCAGCTTATGAAAAGATGCAGACGGCTCTCGACGCGGCCAAGTCCGAAGGCGGCAAAGTGGTCGGCGGCGAACGCGTTCTCGGCAACGAAGCGGCCGACGCCTATTATGTTCGCCCGGCGATCGTCGAAATGCCGGCCCAGACCGGACCGGTGAGGGACGAAACCTTCGCCCCGATCCTCTATGTGATGAAATATTCGACCTTCGACGAGGCAATCGACCTGCACAACGACGTGCCGCAAGGCCTGTCTTCATCGATCTTCACCAATGACATGCGCGAAGCCGAAACCTTCGTTTCCGCCCGCGGCTCCGATTGCGGCATCGCCAACGTCAATATCGGCCCGTCGGGTGCGGAAATCGGCGGCGCATTCGGCGGCGAAAAGGAAACCGGCGGCGGTCGCGAATCGGGTTCGGATGCGTGGAAGGCCTATATGCGCCGCGCCACCAACACGATGAACTACGGCCGCACTCTGCCGCTGGCGCAGGGCGTCAAGTTCGACATCGAGTGATCGCCTTATGGCGACGCTGAATCTGCTCACCGACATTGAGGGCGTGGCCGTTGGCCATGCCACCGATCTCGCGCTCGGTTCCGGCGTCACCGCCATCGTCTTCGACAAACCGGCCACCGCTTCGGGCACCGTACTCGGCGGGGCACCGGGCGGCCGGGATACGGCTCTGCTCGACCCATCGATGACGGTGCAAACGGTCGATGCCTTCGTTCTTTCAGGTGGTTCGGCCTTCGGGCTCGATGCGGCCGGCGGGGTGCAATCCGGCTTGCGGGAAATCGGCCGCGGTTTCGAAGTCGGGCCGGTTCGCGTTCCGATCGTCCCCCAGGCGATTCTGATGGACCTGTTGAACGGCGGCAACAAGGACTGGGGCCTGCATTCGCCCTACCGAGACATGGGGTATGAAGCCTTCAAGGCCGCCGGCCAGGGTACGTTCGCCCTTGGCACCGTCGGCGCCGGCACGGGCGCCACCACGGCGACGCTCAAGGGTGGCCTTGGTTCGGCAAGCGCAATCACACCCTCCGGCCACGTGGTCGCGGCCCTCGTCGCCGCCAATGCGCTGGGCTCGGTGACCGTCGGAGACGACCCACATTTCTGGGCCGCTCCATTTGAAGAAAATAACGAATTTGGCGGGCTCGGCCTGCCGCAAAATTTCGACAACCGCCTTCGCCTCAAGGGACGCGCAACTCCATCGACGACGATCGGCGTGATCGTTACCGACGCGGTACTGACCAAGGCGCAGGCACATCGCCTTTCGATCATGGCCCATGACGGCCTCACCCGCGCCATCCTGCCCGCGCATCTGCCGTTCGACGGCGATACGATCTTCTCGGCTGCGACTGGCGCAAAACCACTCGAAAACCCGTCGGACTTTATGGATATCTGCCATCTGGCGACATTGGTAACAGCCCGCGCCATTGCACGTGGCATCTACGAAGCGACAGCTCTGCCTGTACCGAATGCGCAACTCGCCTGGCGGGATAAATTCCCTTCGCCGGCTAAATAGCTCTCAACACCTCTTCAACTCGCACCCAATCCGCATCACCGGGCAGCCCGATCCGCAGATCGTCCGACCGTTCTTCGAAACGGCGCGTGATGATACCTCGCTCGCCGAGATGCCGGAACAGGACCTGCGCACGCGGATCACGGATGAAGCGGAAAAGCGACGTACCGCCGAAGACGGTAATTCCCGCTGCGGCCAGAAGTCCGTCCAGCCGCAGTGCTTCAGCGTTCAGTTTCGCGCGCATCGCCTGCTGCCAAGCACTATCCGCCAAAGCCTCGCTTGCCACATGCAGCGCCGGCCCGGAAACGGCCCAGGGGCCGAGCCGGCTCTCGATCTTTTCGACGATATCGGGCGTTGCCATCGCAAATCCGAGCCGAAGCCCGGCCATGCCGTAGAATTTGCCGAAGGAGCGAAGCACGACGAAACCACCTTGATCGACGGCACTGGCAACGCTCTCCGCTTCGGACACATCCATGAAGGCTTCGTCGATGACAAGCAGACCGCCCTTTGCCCGCATGACCGACGCCAGCGATAGGAGATCGCTTTTCGAGACGATACGGCCGCTCGGGTTGTTCGGATTGACGATGACGGCCAGCCGCCCCTCGGCAATCCGATTGAGATCGTCCGTTTCGCTCACCTCGAAACCAGCGAGCCGCGCCGCGCGGGCGTGTTCTGCATAGGTCGGCGATAGCACACTCGCTGCCTCTCCATTCGCCTTTCCCAAGAGGCCGGCAACGATCGGAAGAAGAATTTGCGTGCCCGGTCCTGCGGCGACATGCTCTGACGAAGGCGCGCTATAAGCTTTCGCCGCAATTGCTTTCAGCCTTTCCGCCGCCGCAGGCTCCGGCAGTCGCGCGAAGGCATTGCCGGGAATGGGCGAGTGCGGATAGGAATACGGACTGATACCGGTGGACAGATCGATCCAGGGTTCGGGTGCATGTGGAAACAGCGCCCGGGCACGGAATAGATTGCCGCCGTGAGGGATTAAACCCGCAATCGGACCACCGCCGCGATTTCCAGTTTCAATATCAGTCTCAAGGCCTGCCACAGCAATGTTCCTTCTCGCATTCGCCGCGCTGATCGTCGAGCGCATCGTCGGCTACCCGGACTGGGTTTACCGCCGCATCGGCCATCCCGTCACCTGGATCGGCCGACTGATATCCCGGCTGGATCGGGACTGGAACCGGGAGACTGATAGCTTCGCCAAGCGCAAATCCATGGGTGTCGCAGCCCTGCTGGTCATCCTCATCCTGGTCACCGTGCTGTCTCTGGCGATCGAATGGGATCTGCGCATCTTCACGCTCGGCTGGATCCCGCTGATTGTTATCGCAGCCAGCCTGCCGGCTCAAAAAAGCCTCGAACGGCATGTGGAAGCCGTGGCAGATGCGCTCCAGAAAAGTGGACTTGCGGCCGGCCGCAAGGCGGTTTCGAGGATCGTCGGCCGCGATCCGGAAAAGCTCGACGAAGCTGCCGTCTGCCGTGCGGCAATCGAGAGTCTTGCCGAAAACTTTTCTGATGGCGTCGTGGCCCCGGCCTTCTGGATGGGTATCGGCGGGCTTGCTGGCGGGGCGGCCTACAAGGCGGCCAACACCGCCGACAGCATGATCGGCCACCGCAACGCCCGCTTCGAGGCCTTTGGCTGGGCAGCAGCGCGTTTCGACGACCTGATCAACCTGCCGGCGTCCCGCTTGACGGCTCTTCTGTTCGTGATGGCGGCGGGCTTCATGAATAGCGCCTCGCCGGAAAATGCCATCAAAGCCATCCGCCGCGACGCCAAGCACCACCGCTCGCCGAATGCCGGCTGGCCGGAAGCGGCGATGGCGGGTGCGCTCGGTATAGCGCTGGCCGGCCCGCGCAGTTATGGTGGCGTAATGATCGAGGCCCGCTTCATGGGCGAGGGTGGCCGCACCGAACTGACCCACAGGGATATCCGCCACGCGCTGAAGCTCGCGCGCATCGCGGACGCGCTTCTGATCGGCCTTTTCGGCTTGCTGGCGTGGACTATCTGGCAAAAGTGAGCAGCCCGTCGAGATCGAGATGCCGCTCCATATGGGCGGCCAACTGGTCCAGCACCTCGTCTACACCGGCCTCGTAATCCAGCCCCGAAACCGTGCCGCCGAGCCGGGTCAGCCAGGCCGAGCGTTGCCGGTCATCGGCAAAAAGCCCGTGCAGATAGGTGCCCCGGACCCGTCCATCCGCCGAACCTGCGCCATCCGCCGTGCCGCCGACCGTCGAAAATCGCCGGGCGCAATCCGCACCGATCGTCCGGCCGACATGCATCTCGTAGCCGGACAAGGAAATTCCGTCGAAACTTGTTCCGGAAACCGCTTCCAGCCGCTTGTCGCCGGTCAGCACTGTTTCGACGTCGAGCAAGCCAAGCCCTTCCACCGAGCCTGGCGGGCCTTCGATGCCTTCCGGATCGGAAATACGCGTGCCCAGCATCTGATAGCCGCCGCAAAGACCGAGCACCTGCCCGCCACGCCGCACATGTGCAGCGATATCCACGTCGAAACCGGCAGCCCTGAGTGCCGCCAGATCGGAAATCGTCGCCTTTGAGCCGACGAGCAGCACCAAATCGCAATCGCCGGGGATCGCCTGCCCGTTGCGCACGCGGATCACGTCCACATCCGGCTCCGCTTCCAGCGGATCGAGATCGTCGAAATTCGAGATATGCGCCAGGATCGGCACTGCGATGCGGATTTTCGCGTCCGGCTTTCGCACCGTTGGCCCATTGAGCCCCAGCGCATCCTCCGCCGGCAGCCGCGCCGCATCGGCAAAATGCGGCAGCAGCCCGATGGACTGCCACCCCGTTCGCTCGGCAATCATTCGCATTCCGTCCGCAAACAGCGCCGGATCGCCCCGAAAACGGTTGACGATAAACCCGCGGATCATCGCCGCGTCCTGCGGTTCCAGCACCAGTTTCGTGCCCGCAAGACTGGCGATCACTCCGCCGCGATCGATATCACCGATCAGCACGACGGGCACATCGGCGGCACGGGCAAAACCCATATTGGCGATATCGTTGTGGCGCAGATTGATTTCCGAAGCGCTGCCGGCGCCTTCGATCAATACGAGATCGGCTTTGCTACGCAAAAGCTCGAAACTTTCCAGCACCCGCGGCATCAGCTTCGGCTTTAAATGCTGATACTCGGCCGCCTTGGCATTTCCCTCGACCCTGCCCTGCACCACGACCTGAGCGCCAACATCACTCTGCGGCTTCAATAGAACCGGGTTCATGTGGACGCTGAGCGGCACTTTCGCGGCACGCGCCTGCAGAGCTTGCGCCCGGCCGATCTCGCCGCCGTCAGCGGTGACGGCTGCATTGTTCGACATGTTCTGCGGTTTGAACGGCAGGACTTTCAGTCCACGCATGGTGAAGGCGCGGGCAAGTCCGGCAACGACCAGCGACTTGCCCACATCCGAGCCCGTTCCCTGAAACATGAGAGATCGGGCGGTCATATCTGGTTTGTCCGCATGTCGTTATCGCAAAACCGCTGCCCACTTTTGCGCGACATGCTCTAGAACTCGATGCCGGCCTGGGCCTTCACGCCGGCCTTGAAGTGATGCTTCACCAGCGTCATCTCGGTCACCATATCGGCTGCCTCGATCAGCGCCGGCTTGGCATTGCGGCCGGTGACGACCACATGCAGATCCGGCCGCCTCGCCTGAAGTTCGGCAACGACCTTGTCGAGATCGAGATAATCGTAGCGCAGCGCGATATTCAACTCATCGAGGATGACTAGGCCGATCGTCTCGTCGGCCATCAGGGAAAGCGCCTTTTCCCACGCCTTTTCGGCCGCAGCGATATCCCGCTTCAAATCCTGCGTTTCCCAGGTGAAGCCTTCGCCCATCGTGTGCCAGACGATCCGGTCACCGAACACGGCCAGTGCCGGCTGCTCGCCGGTCGACCAGGCACCCTTGATGAACTGCACGACGCCGACACGGCGATTGTTGCCGAGCATGCGAAGCGCCAGACCGAAGGCGGCAGTGGATTTACCCTTGCCCGGTCCCGTATTGACGATGAGAAGACCCTTTTCGAGGGTCTTCTCCGCCACTTCTGCGTCCTGAACCGCCTTGCGGTTTGCCATCTTGGCGCGATGGCGCTCCTCGGCGGTCTGGTCGATCTCCTTCACCGGGCACCGAGCCCGGCAGCGGGGCGAACGGCGACATCTTCGCCGGCCCGGAATTTTTCGCGCACGATCGCCGTCAGAGCACCGAGTACGGCCCAGAATACCAGGTTCGTAGCATAAACGGCATTCACGAAGCGGGCATACAGTTCCATCGGCACATCCGTCTCATGCGACGGCGGCAGCGGCGCACCGACGAGATGCGGAGCGACCAGAAGCACGATGGCCAGAGCGGCCAGTGCCGCCGAGCGCGTATAGGCCAGCAAGCCAAGGCCGATCGCAGTGCAAAGCGCCGTGGAAATCCACCAGATCTGGCGCGGGCCAAGCTCGGCCGCCGGCATGCCGGGCAATTCCGGCGGCAGGCCGAGACCGGGAGCCAGGCTGACCGTCAGGAAGCCGGCAATGCCGAACATCAAGCCACGGCGCCAGCCGCCGAAACCGCCAAAAGCTTCGGCAATGGCGACCAGGACGAGACCGAAGCCGATCGCTGACAGAATGTCGGCAGCGGCCGTGTAGATGAAGCGCTCGGCGCCGTCGGCCGGCGACCAGGCTTCTGCGTCATGATGATGATCGGCAGCAGGGGCCGCCGCACCGCCGGCAGGGGTGGCCTCATGGCTGTGGCTATGAGCTGCCGCAGGCTCGGCCTTTTCATAGGTTTCCGCCTGCAGGATCAACGGTACGGTGGAGAAATGCTGCATCACGGTCATCAGGAGACCGGACAACAGACCGGCGATCACCGCCGTGAAGACGATGTTGCGAAACAACGACATTGGGAAATTCCTCTTAAACTACCCGTGATCTCAATGGCAGGGGAAAGCCAGAGAATGGCGCGTATCGTGGGCGGCGTTATGAACGACTTCCAGAGGCGAGAAGCCGACAAAGCCGACGATGAACAGGCCGAGAATGGCCGTCATGCTGAGAGGAATGATCTTCGAAGCGGAAACGCTGACTGCAACTGCAGCAGAATTCGTAACCATTGTCTTTTCCTTTCGCCCTCCACCCGAGGGCATATTTTAAGTTTCATCGCCTTTGGCAGGTCTCCTGGCTCGCGGATCAGACGCCCCGACCCGCCTTCCCAGACTATCCTTGGCCGGATAATTCCAGTGGCGTGACGGCCGAACGGCCGTTTTGGATCAGGACTTTCCGCTTACAGTTGCGGGGGCAGCCACGGGTTTGACGAAAAATTCGCCGCACCGCATTCCCTCAAAAACCCTTTCGGGCACCATAGGCCTGACGAACATACACCAATTCGACGTGGTCGCAATCGCCTTTGCGACATTGACAGTTCACCGCGACAGGGCTTAGTTGAACACGTACGGTCCCTTTCCGGCAACGGAGGGGGCTAAGAGAGAATGCGGTGCGGACGTTTTATCGTTCAATGCCGCGGCTGCCCCCGCAACTGTAGGCGGCGAGCCGTCCTGCCAAAAACGCCACTGGAGAAATCCGATCAAGGATTCTCTGGGAAGGCTGGCAGGTGGCAACGACCCGCGAGCCAGGAGACCTGCCGTTCGACAGACAAAGCTCACCGGGCGGGGTGCTCCGGAGAGGTTCTCTCATTGCAGGCGGTCCCAACCTCCTGTACCGCGCCCCGATTTTCGATACCCCGGCGGTAACGCGGCCAGATGATGAGCGACGACAAGAGCACTAATTCCGATATCGACGTAACCATCTTCGTCTGCACGAACTGCCGTGACGAAGCGGACAATGCCGTGCGTCCGGGCCTGGCGATGATCGAGGCGCTGAAGACCGCGACCGCCGGCAAGCCGCTTGCCGTCAAGCCGGTCACCTGCCTTGCCAATTGCGAAAAGAGCCCGAGTGCTGCCTTCAACCACCGTTCCGGCTGGTCTTATCTCTTCGGCCACCTGACGCTCGACAATATCGACGATATCGTCACCGGCGCCATGATGCTGGCTGCCGACGAACGTGGTTTCCTTCCGCTTCGCGGCCGTCCGACCTGCCTGCGCGGCAAGGGCATGACGGCCCGCATTCCCCCCTTTCATCATCACGAGGACATGCCCCAATGAGCGTCAATTTCGATCGCGTCCCCTGCACCGTCGTTACCGGCTTTCTCGGCGCCGGCAAGACGACGCTGATCCGCAACCTGATCGAAAACCTGAAGGGCAAGCGGCTGGCGATCATCGTCAACGAATTCGGCGATGTCGGCATCGACGGCGAGGTGCTGAAGGGCTGCGGCATCGAAAGCTGCCCGGAAGACAACATCATCGAGCTTGCCAACGGCTGCATCTGCTGCACCGTCGCCGACGATTTCGTGCCGGCAATCGACCAGATTCTTTCGCTCGAGCCGCGCGTCGACCATATCCTCATCGAAACCTCCGGCCTCGCTTTGCCCAAGCCGCTCGTTCAGGCCTTCCAGTGGCCGGACGTCAAGGCGCGTGTGACGGTCGATGGCGTCATCGCGGTCGTGGATGGCGTGGCACTGGCGGAAGGCCGCGTCGCCGACGACCATGATGCGCTGGAAGCCCAGCGTGCACAGGATGATTCCATCGATCACGATGACCCCGTCGAGGAAGTGTTCGAGGATCAGGTCGCCTGCGCCGACATGATCGTGCTGACCAAGACCGATCTTCTGGATCAGGCCTCTCTCGCCGCTGCCAAGGGCCGCGTTCAGGCCCATCTGCCGCGCGCGGTCAAGATCGTGCCGGCCGCCAATGGCGTGGTCGATCCGGCCGTCCTCATCGGCCTGGGCCTCGCCGTCGAGGACGACATCGAAAACCGCAAGACCCATCACGACGACGAACTGGACCACGATCACGACGATTTCGACAGTTTCGTCATCGATCTTGCCGCCGTAACCGATGCCGAAGCGCTTGCCGCCCGCATTTCCGCCACCGCCGAAGCCCAGAACGTCCTGCGCATAAAAGGCTTCGTGGAAGTCGCGAACAAGCCGATGCGCCTGCAGGTTCAGGCGGTAGGATCACGCGTGAACCATTATTTCGACCGCGCATGGGCTCCCGGCGAAACTCGCCAGAGCCGCCTCGTTGTGATCGGCGAAAAGGGTATCGACCGCGAAGCGATCGAAAGGATGCTGGCCGCCTGATCGGGCGGTAGAGAGAAGAGGATGCACATACTCGCCACCACATCGTCGTCGCTTGACGACCTGATAGAGCCGGTCGACCTCAACCAGTCGCCCGCCGATGTGGTGGTGCTGTCCTTTTCCGGCAGCGATCTAAACGGGATTGCGGCAGCGTGGGATTCGGCTACGTTCGGCGGGATTGATACCCCCCTCTGGCCTGCCGCGCGCGACGGCGCCAACGCCCCCTCTCTCGCCCTCACCAACCTCTCCGATCTCCGCCATCCGATGTCCGTAGACTTGTGGCTGGAAAAAACCGCCTCCCACGCTAAGGTCATCCTCGTCCGCATCCTCGGCGGCTACGACCGTTGGGCCTATGGCGTCGACCAACTCCTCCGCCTGGCCCTCCGCAGGGGCATTATGGTCGCGCTTCTACCCGGCGAATGCAGCATCCGCGACGAGCGCCTAGCCGCCGCCTCAACGGTTTCGGAAGATACCCTTTCCGCCATCCTCACCTGCTTCCGCGAAGGCGGGCCGGACAATATGCGGCTTCTGGCCAGACAACTGGGCGCGCTGGCAAACGGCAACACCGAAGTCCTGCCCAAAGCGACACCGATGCCCAAAGCCGGCTTCTACAGGCCGGGCCAAGGCATTATCAGCTCCGACCTTCTTATGGCAGATTCGGCCTTCGATGCGCCTCGCCTGCCGGTTCTTTTCTATCGCTCCATGCTGCTGGCAAACGATGCCGCTCCGATCGATGCGCTGTTCGAGGCGTTGTCCGCCAAAGGCTTCGCCCCGCTGCCGATCTTCGTGAGCGGTATGAAGGATGCAGAAGCGATTGCCTTCGTCGAACAGGCAATCACCGATTTCCAGCCCGCGGCGATCATCGCAACCACCGCCTTCGCCAGCAGCACGGATGACAAAGGCGAGACCATTTTCGACCGCACCGGCATCCCGGTTTTCCAGGTCGTCGTCGCCACAACCCGGCGCGAGGGCTGGGTTGAAGGCAAGCGCGGCTTGAACCCTGCCGATCTCGCCATGCATGTCGTGCTGCCGGAACTCGACGGCCGCATCCTGGCCGGCGCGATTTCCTTCAAGGCTGGCGAAACTTCCTCCAACCTGATCAACAAGCCGGAAATGAACCGCGTTGAGCAGGTCGCAGACCGTATCGCTGCTTTCCTACGTTTGAAGCTGACAGCGCGCGCTGAGCGGAAAATCGTCATCCTGCTGCCAGACTATCCGAGTGCACCAGGCCGCACCGGCTATGCCGTCGGGCTGGATGTGCCGCAGAGCGTAATCGGGATGCTGCGGCAACTGTCTCTAGCCGGCTACTCGGTTTTCGATATTCCGGAGACGCCCCGTGAACTTCTCGATCTGCTGAGTCGAAAATCTGGTGCGCTGCCGCTCTCCGAATACGTGTCGGCGCCCGGCTCCGAGGCCGCTTGGGGTTCGCCTCGACAAGATACGGACGTCGAGGAGAATGCCTATCGCTTCCGTGCCGCCCAGTTTGGTAACATCACCGTCGCACTCGCTCCGGATCGTGGCCGCAACGCTGACCGTCGCGCCGACTACCACAGCCCCGACCTGCCCCCTCGTCCTGCATTGGTCGCCTTCGGCCAGTGGATGCGCCAAACCCTCGGCGCACATGCGATCGTACATGTCGGCGCACACGGCACACTGGAATGGCTGCCGGGCAAAACGGTCGCACTCTCCAGGGATTGCTTCCCGGAACTCGTAGCCGGAAACCTGCCGGTCATTTATCCCTTCATCGTTTCCAATCCGGGCGAGGCAGCCGTCGCAAAGCGCCGGATTTCTGCTGTCACGATAGGGCACTTGCCGCCGGCGCTCACCGGCGCCGGCCTTTCCGACGAACAGAAGAAGCTCGAACTGCTGGTCGACGAATATGCCCAGGCAGACGGTCTCGATCGCCGCCGTCGCGACCGGCTTGCCAAGCTGATCGTCGAAACGGCCCGTAACACCGATCTTGCTGTCGAAGCGGGTGTTTCCCGCGACGATGATCCGGATACCGCACTCAGCCGCATCGATGCCTTCCTCTGCGATCTCAAGGATTTCGCGATCAAGGACGGGCAGCATATATTCGGCGAGGCAGCCGAAGGCGACGACGATCCGCTGCGCATCGCCAGTGCTGAGACCGAACGGCAATCCCTTCTCGACGCATTGGATGGTAGCCACATCCGCCCCGGACCTTCGGGTGCTCCGGCACGCGGGCGCCGCGATGTCATGCCGACCGGTCGTAATCTCTTCGCCAGCGATCCGCGCACTCTGCCGACACAGACCGCCTTCGAACTCGGCAAACGTGCCGCGGACGAAATTCTGCGACGTTACCTTCAGGATCACGGTGACTGGCCCAAAAACCTCGTTTTCGATCTCTGGGGCAGCGCCTCGCTGCGAAGCGGCGGCGAGGAAGTCGCTCAGGTTCTGGCCCTAATGGGTGCCCGACCGGTGCAGGATGCCGCGACGGGGCGCGTGACTGGTATCGAGGTCCTGCCGCCCGCCCAACTCGGCCGGCCGCGCGTCGATGTGACCCTGCGCATTTCCGGCCTGTTCCGTGACATGTTCCCGGCTTTAATCGCCTTGCTCGACGCGGCCACACGCGCCATCGCAACCCGCGAGGAGGCGCAGGGGGACAATCCCCTCGCCGAAGAGGCTGCCAAACTCGGCCAGATACCGCCTCGCATCTTTGGCTCGGCCCCGGGCACTTATGGTTCCGGTATCGAAGAGAAACTGGCCGACGGGACTTGGAATCAGCGCGAAGAACTCGGCCGTGTCTATCTCGACGCCACCAGTCACGCCTTCGGCGGTGCGGAGGGGGAGGCAAGCCATGTGCCCGGGAAATTCGCTCAACGCATCGGCAGCGCCGATCTTCTGGTCCATACCGGCGACGACCCCGGCCGCGACCTTCTGGACGGCTCCGCGGATGTCGCCTTCATCGGCGGCTTTTCGGCGGCAGTCGCGGTTCTCGGCGGCAAGGCAGATGTTATCGCGCTCGATACGACCGATCCGCAGAAGCCGAAGGCCCGCTCGATATCCGAAGCCGTGACCCGCGTCGTGCGTGCCCGCGCCGTCAATCCTCGCTTCATTGCCGGCCAGATGCGCCATGGTCCGCGCGGCGCCGCCGAACTGGTGGAAACCGTCGACCGGCTGATCGGGTTTGCAGAGACCACCCACGCCATTCCGCAATCGCTGATCGACGCCACATACGACGCCTATCTCGGCGATGAGGCGGTGCGCGACTTCCTGCTTTCGCAGAATCCTGAAGGCATGCGCTACATGGGCGAGCGTTTTCGCTCGGCGCTGCGCCGTGGCCTCTGGCATCCACGCCGCAACGCGGTCGATGCGGAGCTGGAAATGCTTGCTGCGGAATGCGAACGGAGGAATGTCGCATGACCGCCTCTCGCTTCAACCAGCCCATTGCTTTTTCGACGTCCGACATGCAACGCGGCGCTTGCCCAGCCCTTTCGGCTCCCATGATGACCGGCGACGGCCTGCTCGCCCGAATTGTGCTAACCAGGGCCATATCGCCCGCCGAACTCGCCGAAATCGGGCGTCTCGCGCGCCTGCACGGTAACGGCATTATCGATATCTCTGCCCGCGGCAATCTGCAGGTACGAGGGCTGACCGAAGCCACTGCGCCGCTGCTCGACGCCGACGTCCGAAATATGAACCTGCCGCTGCGCGACGGGCTGGCCATCGAAGTCCCTCCACTGGCGGGCCGCGACGAAACGGAGATCGCCGATCCCCACCCGCTTGCGGAAGCGATTTGCAAGGGCGCTCGCGGCCTTACGGGACTGGCACCCAAAATGTCGATCGTCGTTGACGGAAATGGTCGGCTGAGGCTCTCGGACCTGTTGGCTGACATCCGGCTGATTGCTGTTCGCATCAGCGATGAAATCTTTTGGAAGGTATTGCTCGGCGGCACGGAAGAGTCCGGGCGTGTTTTCAATGTTTTACGTGAAACACAGGCGGTGGAAGCAGCGATGGATCTGCTCCGCCAGCTTTCGGAGCGCGGACCTAAGGCGCGCGGGCGCGATTTGGCAAATGGCCTCTCAGCAGATATCTCGGTTGATATGTATGAGATGCGACAGCGTGCAGCCGCCTTCTCTGCCGCAAGCGCGGAGATAGGGCATTTACTGCACAGCTCAAACCCCGCCTACGACGAGAATACAACGTCACCGTTTGATTTGTTCAACCTAACCGAAGGCCTCCACGCCACCGGCATCGGCCCGGCCTTCGGCCAGATCGAGGCTGAAGATCTCATCGCCCTTTGTGACGAGGCCGTACGCCTGGAAATCAAATCCCTCAAACCCGCCTTCGATCACTCTCTGATCTTTTTCGGGTCTTCCGAAGCCTGCGGGTTGCTCAATAAATTTGCCGCGGCAAACGGCTTCATCACATCGGCAACCGATCCGCGCAGCCATATCGCGGCCTGCCCCGGCAGCCCGGCCTGTGCTTCGGCAAACATCGCCACGCATGATATCGCAGCCCACGCCGCGGCAGAATGCGGCGACCTGCTTGACGGTTCTTTCAAGCTCCACGTCACCGGCTGCGCCAAGGGTTGCGCCCATCCGCAAGCCTCTGCACTCACCCTTTGCGGCACCTCAACCGGGCTTTCGTTCATTCACCAGGGAAAAGCTTCGGATCAACCCTTTGCGACGACCGCTTTTGCCGATACCAACGCCACGCTTCGACATCTTGCCTATCTCGTCAAATCGGAACGGCATGCGGGTGAAAATTCCGCCACCTGCCTTGCCCGGCTCGGGTCCGAGCGACTGGTAGCGGCAGCCATGCCAAGGGGCACATCAGGACGATCATGAACAATTACGACTATATCCGCGAAGGCGATGCAATCTACGAAAAGTCCTTTGCGATCATTCGCGAAGAGGCCGATCTTTCGACTTTTTCCAGCGAGCAGGCGGATATCGCGGTGCGCATGATTCATGCATGCGGACTGGTGGAATCGGCGGCGCATTTCCGTTTCTCGAAGGACTTTGTCTCACAGGCACGCGGCGCGCTCTACGACGGGCGCCCGATTTATTGCGATGCCGAGATGGTTTCGCATGGCATCACCCGCGCCCGCTTGCCTGCTCATAATGACGTCATCTGCACATTGCGCGACAGCCGCACGATCGAACTGGCAAAAACGATCGGCAACACCCGCTCGGCCGCAGCACTCGATCTGTGGGATGAGATGGAAGGCGCCGTGATCGCAATCGGCAATGCGCCCACCGCCCTCTTCCGCCTGCTCGAAATGCTGAATGCCGGCGCCCCGCGCCCTGCGGCGATCATCGGCATGCCGGTCGGCTTCGTCGGTGCCGCCGAATCGAAGGAGGCGCTGATGGAATCGACCCTTGGAATCCCTTACGCCATCGTCCGCGGCCGCATGGGCGGCTCCGCGATGACGGCCGCCTGCGTCAATGCGCTTGCGAGGGCAGGCCTGTGAACGCGGTCATTCTCAAGGGCAAGCTCACCGGCGTCGGTACCGGCCCCGGCGATCCGGAATTGCTGACGCTGAAAGCCGTCCGTGCCATCAGCGATGCAGACGTCGTCGCCTTCTTCTGCAAGAAGGGCTCGACCGGCAATGGCCGCGCTATCGTCGAGGCGCATATTCGTCCCGGCACGCTGGAACTGCCGCTCATCTATCCCGTCACCGTCGAGACCCAGAAGGACGAGGCCGATTACAAAGGCCCGATTTCCGATTTCTTCGACAAGTCGGCTGAAGATATCGCTGTGCTGCTCGATGCCGGCAAGAATGTCGTCGTGCTGAGCGAAGGCGACCCGCTGTTCTACGGCTCCTACATGCACCTGCATCTGAGGCTGCAGAACCGTTACCAGGCCGAAGTCGTGGCTGGCGTTACCGCCATGTCGGGCTGCTGGTCGATGACCGGCCTGCCGCTGGTGCAGGGCGACGATATCCTGAGCGTGCTGCCGGGCACACTGTCGGAAGAGATGTTGACCGAACGGCTGGCCAATACGGACGGCGCCGTCATCATGAAGGTCGGCCGCAACCTGCCGAAAATCCGTCGCGCACTTGCCTCGGTCGGAAAACTCTCCGGCGCGCTGTATGTCGAGCGCGGTACGATGGCGAACGGCGCTGCCCAAAGGCTGGACGAGCGCGACGAGAGCCCCGCACCCTATTTCTCCATCGTACTGGTTCCCGGCTGGAAGACACGCCCCGGAGAGGTGAAGTGACCGGCTCTCTGACCGTTGTCGGCCTTGGCCCGGGCAATCCGGACCAGATGACGCCGGAAGCGCTTGCCGCAATCTCGGCTGCCGAGGATTTCTTCGGCTATTTTCCCTATATCGACCGCCTGAACCTGCGCGCCAACCAGCGCCGCCACGCCTCCGACAACCGCGAGGAGCTTGTTCGCGCAAAGACCGCGCTGGAAATGGCGGCAAAAGGCGGCAAGGTCTGCGTCGTTTCCGGCGGCGATCCGGGTGTGTTCGCCATGGCCGCCGCCGTCTGCGAGGCGATCGACGAAGGTCCGGTCGAGTGGCGCGAGATCGAGTTGTCCGTCGTTCCGGGTGTCACCGCCATGCTGGCCGTGGCGGCCAAGGCTGGTGCGCCGCTCGGGCATGATTTCTGCGCAATTTCCCTGTCGAACAACCTGAAGCCCTGGGATATCATCGAAAAACGGCTGATCGCCGCGGCGCAGGCCGGTTTCGTGATGGCTTTCTACAACCCGATCAGCAAGGCCCGCCCGCGTCAACTCGGCGAGGCTTTCGATATTCTGCGTGCGCATCTTCCCGGCACCGTGCCGGTTATCTTCGGCCGCGCCGCCGGCCGGCCGGATGAAGCTATCCGCATCGTTCCGCTCGCTGAAGCCCAAGGCGACATGGCCGACATGGCCACCTGCGTCATCGTCGGCACGGCGGAAACGCGGATCATCGAGCGCGATGGAAACCGTCCGATCGTATATTCGCCGCGTTACTTCAAGGGTAACGCATGAGCCAGCCAAGCCAGCACCTCATCGACCGTCTCGACCGATTGCACCTCCGGCAGATCCGGACGGCGCACGAGAACGACGTCGATGCCGAGCGCTCGCGCCGCAGCGATTTTGCCGTAACTTGCCGGCCCGCCGCTGTTCTTGGCGACGATCACCTCGACATGATGTTCTCGAAGCAAACGGGCTTCGTCCGCCTCCGCAAAAGGCCCGCGCGCGGTCAGATAAACCGCATGCGGTATATCGAGCGGCGGCTCCACCGGATCGACACTGCGAATAAGATAGCTGTGCTGCGGGGCGGCCTCAAACGGCAAGAGCTCCTGCCGGCCGAGCGTCAGGAAAACGGTTCGCGCCTTTTCTCCAACCGCGATCACCGCTTCGGCAACGTTATCGACTTCGATCCAGCGATCATCCATTTGGCGCGGCCAAGGCAGGCGACGCAATGCAACCATCGGCACACCGGCGTGCCTGGAAGCCTCCACGGCATTGCGGGAAATCTGCGCGGCATAGGGATGTGTCGCTTCGATCAGGATCGAAACGCCCTTCTGCCGAAGGTAATCGGCAAGACCTGCCGCACCACCGAAACCACCGATGCGAACCGGTACCGGCTGTTCGGCCGGAGCCCGCGTTCGGCCGGCGAGCGAAAGTTCGGTGTCGAATCGCGGATCGTTGGCCAGCTTTTCTGCCAGTTTCCGGGCCTCGGCCGTACCGCCCAGAATGAGGATGGAGTGTCTCAAATTGCCTCCTGAATCAGTCGAAAAACCTTTAGCGGAAAGCCGCTGGCTGTCCATCGTCGGCATCGGCGAAGATGGGATAAAAGGGCTCGGTGAAAACGCCTGCGCGGCGATCTCGTCCGCATCGATAATCTTCGGCGGCAAGCGCCATCTTGAGCTTGCAGCAACATTGATCACCGGTGAAGCAAGACCATGGCCAACGCCCTTCGACGCAGCAATGCGTGATGTCGTGGCGCTGCGTGGCAAAAGCGTCTGCGTGCTCGCTTCCGGCGATCCGTTTTTCTTCGGTGTCGGCGCAACGCTGTCCCGTCATTTGTCAGCGGAAGAGTTCATCGCCTATCCTGCGCCCTCGGCTTTTTCGCTTGCAGCCTCTCGGCTTGGCTGGCCGCTGCAGGAGATTGAAACCGTCTCGCTGCATGGCCGACCGCTCGAACTCATCCGACCCCTACTGCATCCCGGTCGGCGCGTCATTGCCTTGACGTCGGATGAAAACGGACCGGCGGAATTGGCGGCTCTGCTGACCGCAACCGGCTTCGGCCAGTCACGCCTGACCGTTCTGGAGGCGGTCGGCGGATATCAGGAGCGCATTCGGTCGACAAAGGCCGACGAGTTTGCATTGCAGGATATCAATGTTCTAAACGTCGTTGCGGTCGAAGTTGCTGCCGCATTGTCTGCCCGCATCCTTCCCCGCGGTTTCGGGCTGGATGACAGCTTGTTTGAGCACGATGGCCAAATCACCAAACGGGAAATCCGCGCCCTGACAATCTCGGCTCTCAGCCCCCGCCGTGGTGAATTGCTCTGGGATATCGGCGCCGGTTCCGGCTCGATCAGCGTCGAATGGATGCTCGCCGATCCATCCCTGAAGGCGATAGCAATCGAAGCTCATCCTGAACGCGCCGCCCGTATCCGTCGCAATGCGATCGCTTTGGGCGTGCCGGGGCTGACGCTCATTGAAGGACAGGCACCGGCCGCACTCGCCGGATTGCCGCAGCCGGACGCGATCTTTATTGGCGGCGGAGGCAGCGAGCCGGGTGTTTTCGATGCCGCAGTCGATGCTTTGAAGCCGGGTGGCCGTCTTGTCGCCAATGCCGTGACATTGGAGATGGAAGCGGTTCTGCTCGCCGCGCATGCCAAACATGGTGGAGACTTAATCCGCATCGAAGTCTCCCGCGCCGCACCCATCGGCTCCATGTCCGGCTGGAAGCCGGCCATGCCGGTCACGCAGTGGAGTTGGGTAAAACAATGATCGCCGCGGGGCTCGGTTGTCGGAAAGGAACGTCGGCGGAAGCTCTGCTTTCCGCAATCGACATGGCCTGTGACAGTGCCGGCATTTCACGTGAATCGATTGCCGCGCTCGCGACGGGGGAAATCAAACGCCATGAAAAGGGCTTGAATGAACTTGCGGCCCAGTTGGGCTTGCCGCTGCATGTCTTCGGCGAAGCGGCTTTGAAACAGGCAGAAGGCCGCACGCAAACGGTTTCAAAACATAGCCTTGCACAGACATCCACCCCCAGCCTTTCGGAAGCTGCGGCACTTGTGGCTGCCGGGGAAGGCTCAGAACTCATCGTCGCCCGGCTGATTGCCGATGGTGCGACCTGCGCCTTGGCGCGATCCAGGGATAATTCATGACCGTGCATTTCATCGGCGCCGGACCGGGCGCCGCCGACCTCATCACTGTCCGCGGCCGCGATATTCTCGCCCGCTCGCCTGTCTGCCTTTACGCCGGCTCGATCATGCCGAAGGAATTGCTCGACTGGTGCCCGAAGGATGCGCGCATCGTCGATACTGGCTCGCTGTCACTGGACGAGATCGAGGCTGAATATGTCGCAGCCCACAAGGCCGGCAGGGACGTGGCGCGGCTGCATTCCGGCGATCTTTCCGTCTGGAGCGCGGTGGCCGAACAGATCCGTCGGCTGGAAAAGCACGGTATCGATTATACGCTGACCCCCGGCGTGCCGTCCTTTGCCGCCGCGGCTGCGGCGCTGAAACGCGAACTGACAATCCCTGAAGTGGCGCAGAGCCTCGTACTGACCCGCGTTTCCGGCCGCGCTTCGAAAATGCCGGAGGGCGAAACGCTTGCGGCTTTCGGGAAGACCGGTGCAACGCTGGCAATCCATCTTGCCATTCACGCGCTCGGTAAAATCGTCGCGGAACTGACCCCGCTTTATGGCGCCAATTGTCCGGTTGCAATCGTCGTACGCGCCTCCTGGCCTGAAGAGCGTATCATCAAGGGCATGCTTGCCGACATCGAAGCCAAACTGGCTGAGGAACCGGCAGAAAGAACAGCCCTGATCTTCGTCGGCAAGGGGCTTGGCGCAACGGACTTCGTTGAGAGCCAACTTTACAATGCCGACTATGTGCGCCGTTTCCGGCCCGGTTGGGATCAGATGGTCCAGGATCAGGCAAGCGATCAGGCGGGCAAGGATTCCGAATGATCGGTTTGCGTAAACGGTGCGCGGCCGACCAGCCGGCCTTCGCGGTCGAAGACCAGGATTTCCAGCGCCACCGCCGGATCCTTGAGCGCTTTCGCGGCCGTTTTCCAGGCAAGCGCCGCAATGCGATCCCCGAGAACCAACCCGCTTTCGCCCGCAAGCGTAAAGGCATGCGAAACGGTGTTGGCCGAGGATATGCGCTCGACCAGAGCCTTGTCCGCCCCGGCGTCCGCCGCAAGTTTCGCCAGAGCCTCCAGATCGGCCAGTCCGCGCTTGGAATGCACGTCCAGCATGCCCTGGGCAAGCTTGGTCATCTTGGCAACACCTCCGGCGATCGTCACCTTGGGCACTGGATGATCGCGCAGGTATTTCAGCATGCCGCCTACGAAGTCGCCCATGTCGATCAGCGCGATCTCGGACAGCCCGTGGTACGCCTGCGCCGCCTTTTCAGACGTATTGCCGGTGGCGCCGGAGACGTGATCGAGGCCAGCGGCGCGCGCCACATCGATGCCGCGCCAGATGGAATGGATCCAGGCCGAGCAGGAAAACGGAATGACGATCCCCGTCGTGCCGAGGATCGATATGCCGCCCAGGATGCCGAGCCGGCCGTTCATCGTCTTCACGGCGATCTTCTCGCCGTCAGCGACGGAAATTTCCACTTCGAAATCGGTCTCGCCACCGGCCACTTCGGCGATCGCCTGCGCGATCATCTTGCGCGGGACCGGGTTGATCGAAGGCTCACCCGGCGGCAGAGGCAGGCCGGGAAGAGTAACCGTGCCGACACCCGGACCAGCCTTGAATTTGATACCGCTGCCAATCGCTCCGCGCCGCACGGTGCTCATGATCAGCGCCCCATGCGTGACGTCCGGATCGTCGCCGGCATCCTTGACAATGCCGGCCTTGGCGACCCCCTCTCCGATCTCTTCCAGCGCAAGCGCAAAGCTCGGCTGCTGTCCGCCGGGAAGCGTCACCTCAACCATTGTCGGAAATTGGCCAGAAAGCAGCGCAAGACAGGCCGCCTTGCTGGCCGCCGCCGCGCAGGTTCCCGTGGTCCAGCCACGACGCAGGTTCTTGCCATCTGTTTCCGGGGCTGCTTCCATAGCCGTTTCTATATCCCGACCAGGCTGACGCGTCACCGGTCAAAGGTTCGCATATGAATACGAGTATCGAAACAATTGTCGCAGCCCCCGAATTCCAGTCTGGTCATGTCTGGCTGGCCGGCGCCGGCCCCGGCCATCCGCGGTATCTGACGCTGGAAGTGGCCGATGCGCTGGCCAAGGCGGACGTGATCGTCCACGATGCGCTGGTCTCCGACGGCGTCTTATCTCTGGCGAAAACAACCGATCTGATTTTCGTGGGAAAACGCGGCGGCAGGCCCTCCGTCGCGCAGGACGATATCACCACCAAGCTGATCGAACTCGCCAAGGCAGGAAAGCGCGTGCTGCGGCTGAAGGGCGGTGATCCCTTCGTCTTCGGCCGTGGCGGCGAGGAGGCGGAGGCTCTGGTCAAGGAAGGCATTCCCTTCCGCATCCTGCCCGGCATGACCTCGGCATTGGCGGCGCTTGCCGCCGCCAATATCCCGGCAACGATGCGAGGCATCAGCCGCTCCATCACACTCGCCACCGGCCATGCTGCCGGCACCGAAGGCGATCTCGACTGGAAGGCGCTGGCGAAGACCGGCGAACCGATCGTCGTCTACATGGGCGTCAGCACGATCGGCACCATCGCCCGGCTGCTGATCGAAGGCGGACGCTCACCGGATACGCCAGTTGCGGTGCTGATGGCGGCCACCACGCCGGACGAGCGGTCGATGACCGCGACGCTCGAGACGGTCGAGGCCGAGGTGAAGCGGCAGAATTTTGCCGCTCCCGCCCTGATCGTCATTGGCAGGATCGTTTCCATGCAGGCTATTCTTTCCGGATCTGCCCAATGACCCCCCGCGCCCTCATCATCGGCGCCCCGCGCTCCGGTTCCGGCAAGACCAGCGTCACGATCGGCCTGTTGCGCGCCTTTGCCCGCCGCGGCGTCAAGGTGCGCGGCATCAAGACCGGGCCGGACTATATCGATCCCGGCTTCCACGAGGCGGCAACCCACCTGCCTGGCCTCAATCTCGACAGCTGGGCGATGGCGCCGGATCTTCTTCGGCATCTGGCCCGCGAACAGGCCGAGGACGCCGAACTGATCCTGATCGAAAGTGCCATGGGCCTGTTCGACGGCATCGTCACCGAGCCGAACCGCTCCGGTGCAGCCTCCGATCTCGCGCGCCTTTTCGGCCTGCCGGTGCTGCTGGTGCTGGATGTTTCCGGCCAAAGCCAGACGGCCGCTGCCGTCGCCTGCGGCTTTATGCATTACGATCCGGCGGTGAAGATCGCCGCCTGCATCCTGAACCGCGCCGGCAGCGAGCGGCACAAGAAGCTCTCCGGCGACGCGATCGAAGCGATCGGCCTGCCCGTCGTCGGTACCGTCCTGCGCGATCCAACGCTGATCCTGCCCGAACGACATCTTGGTCTCGTACAGGCCAGCGAACATCCGGAAATGGATGCCCATATCGAGCGACTGGCGGATGCTATGGAACGCTCTCTCGACCTCGACGCAATTCTTGCCGCCGCGAAACCTTTCGAAATCCCTGAAGGTTCTGTGGAAAAGGCCCTATTGCCACCCGGCCAGCGGATTGCGCTGGCGGAAGATGCGGCTTTCACCTTCCTCTACCCGCATATCAAGCGGGAATGGCGGGCCATGGGCGCCGAGATTGTGCCTTTCTCGCCGCTTGCCGATGAAGCGCCGCCTGCTGACTGCGAGATCTGCTGGTTACCGGGCGGATACCCCGAACTGCATCCGGGCAAGCTTGCCGCAGCAGAAAACTTCAAGGCTGGCCTTAAGGCATTTTCCGAGACGAAACCGGTTCACGGCGAGTGCGGTGGCTATATGGTGCTCGGCGAGACGCTGGAGGATGCGGACGGCATCACCCATGCCATGACCGGAATGCTTTCCCACCGCACCAGCTTCGCCAAACGCAAGATGAACCTCGGTTACCGGCAGGCAACGCTCCGTTCCGCCTGCCCGATCGGACAACACGGCGAAACCATCCGCGGCCATGAGTTTCATTATGCCAGCACCGTCTCGCAAGGAACGGACGAGCCGGTGGCGACGATCGCCGACGGCACAGGCAAGGAGATAGGCCCCTCCGGCGGCCGGCGGGGCCTCGTCAGCGGAACCTTCTTTCACGCGATTGCTCGCGGCTGAAAGAGCCAAGCCATCACCCTGAGTTGCAATCAATTCTCTAATGAAAAACAGCCGTCGCATCGACGTCACTTTATGTCGCTTAGAATGCAGCGCATTATCGGGATACACACCTTAATCCCGACAGGCATTGCCATGCGGCAGGCAGAACAGTTCCGGTGCGACCTCGAGGCGCAAAACGCTTTGATTCTCGTTCCTTCAGAAAGGAAGAAGGCCGGCAGCAACCGGAGCATTTCCCAATATCGATAAGAGGCCGAACCGATGGGAGAGGAAACCCGCGGCAAGGACCTAAATAATGCAGTTTCAACGCGCAACGATAAGAGGAACAGGGGAATGAACGATTTTACCAAATATCTCGCAGGCCGCGTGACCGCAGGTGGTATGAACCGCCGCGAGTTCATGGGCCGCGCCATGGCCGCCGGCATGACGCTGAGCGCAGCCGGCAGTCTTTTCGCCACCAGCGCGTCCGCCCAGACTCCTAAGAAGGGCGGCACGATCAAGCTCGGCCTCGAGGGCGGCGCAGCAACCGACAGTATCGATCCCGCCAAGGCGACCTCGCAGGTGATGTTCTGTGCCGTCCGCACCTGGGGCGACACGCTGGTCGAAACCCATCCGCAGACCCGCGCACCGCTTCCGGCACTCGCCGAATCCTGGTCGCCGTCACCGGACGCCAAGATCTGGACCTTCAAGATCCGCAAGGGTGTGCAGTTCCACAACGGCAAGGAAATGACCACCGACGACGTGGTCGCAACCCTGAAGCGCCACAGCGACGCCAAGGCCGAATCCGGCGCGCTCGGCGTCATGAAGGCGATCACCAGCATCGAGAACAAGGGCGGTGACCTGGTCGTCACGCTCGATTCCGGCAATGCCGACCTGCCGCAGATTTTTACCGACTACCATCTGGTCATCCAGCCGAACGGCGGCATCGACAACCCGACCGCCGGCATCGGCACCGGCGCCTATAAGGTCACGAGCTTCCAGCCCGGCGTGCGCATGACCTTCGAGAAGAATGCCAACGACTGGCGCTCCGATCGCGGCTTCGCCCAGAATCTCGAATTCATCACCATGAACGACGCGACGGCGCGTATCGCCGCGCTCTCCTCCGGTCAGGTGCATTACATCAACCGCGTCGATCCGAAGACCGTGCCGCTTCTGAAGCGCGCGCCGAATGTCGAGATCCTGACAACGCCGGGCGGCGGCCACTACGTCTTCATCATGCATTGCGACACGGCGCCGTTCGACAATAACGACCTTCGGCTGGCGCTGAAATACGCGATCGACCGCGAGGAAATGGTCACCCGCATTCTCGGCGGCTATGGCAAGGTCGGCAACGACTTCCCGATCAACGACACCTATGCCCTCTTCCCCGAGGGCATCGAGCAGCGCAAATACGATCCGGACAAGGCGGCTTTCCACTACAAGAAGTCCGGCCATAGCGGTTCCGTCCTACTGCGCACTTCGGAAGTCGCCTTCCCGAGTGCCGTCGATGCCACCGCCCTTTTCCAGCAGAGCGCCAAGAAGGCCGGCATCAACATCGAAATTCGCCGCGAACCGGGTGACGGCTACTGGACCAACGTCTGGAACAAGCAGCCTTTCTCGGCTTCCTACTGGGGCAGCCGCGCCACGCAGGACCAGTTCTATTCCGGCGCTTACCTCTCGACCGCCGACTGGAACGACACCCGCTTCAAGCGCCCGGATTTCGACAAGCTGCTGATTGCCGCGCGCTCGGAACTCGACGAAAAGAAGCGCAAGGACATGTATCGTCAGATGGCGATGCTGGTCCGCGACGAAGGCGGCGTCATCCTGCCGATGTTCAACGACTATGTGAACGCCTCCACCAAGCAGGTGAAGGGCTACGTCAACGACATCGGCAACGACATGTCGAACGGTTACGTCGCAACGAGAATCTGGCTCGACGCCTGATCACCGGTCGGATTACTCTCCTGTAATCCAGCTCGGGCCGCGAACCTTAAATTTCGCGGCCCGCCTTCTCGTTCCAGAACCGGGATTTTGCGCTGATGTCCAACCCACCCGAGACCGGCACATTGCCAGGCCTGAGATTCAGGTCGCGCTTTCCGTTGCTGGCCCTGATCCTCGAGCGGTTTCTCCTGTCGCTCGCATTGCTGCTGGCCGTTTCCGTGCTGATCTTCGGCGGCATCGAAGCCCTGCCGGGCGACTTTGCCTCGACCTATCTCGGCCAATCGGCGACACCGCAGGCGATCGCCAATATCCGCGCGGATCTTGGTCTCGATCGCTCGGTCGTAACCCGCTATTTCGAATGGCTGGGTGGGGCCGTGCAAGGCGATTTCGGCACGTCCTGGGCCAGCAAGAACTCGGTTTCCGAACAGGTCGGAAACCGGCTGGGCAATTCGCTGTTTCTCGCCGCCTTCGCGGCGATCATTGCCGTACCGCTCGCCGTCGGGCTCGGCATGCTCTCGGTACATTTTCGCAATCGCATGCCGGACAAGATTATCAACGTCATCTCTCTGGCCGCGATCTCGCTGCCGGAATTCTTCATCGGCTACCTGCTGATCCTCTGGTTCGCGGTCAATTTCGGCATCGCCACTTTCCCGGCGACCGTCTTCGACGGCATGGGCTTTTTCGATCGTATCAAGACGATCGCCCTGCCGACCGCAACGCTGGTCCTCGTCGTGCTCGCCCATATGATGCGCATGACCCGCGCCGCCATCCTCTCGGTCATGTCGTCCGCCTATATGGAAACGGCCGAGCTCAAGGGGCTTTCCGCCTGGCGGGCGATCGTCAAACATGCCGCTCCGAACGCGCTGGCGCCGATCATCAACGTCGTGGCGCTCAACCTCGCCTATCTCGTGGTTGGCGTTGTGGTGGTGGAGGTCGTCTTCGTTTACCCCGGCATGGGCCAGTACATGGTCGATGCGGTGACGGTGCGTGACATGCCTGTCGTGCAGGCTTGCGGCTTGATCTTCGCCGCCGTCTACATCTTCCTCAATATGCTCGCCGATATTCTCGCGATCGTCGCCAACCCCCGTCTGAGGCATCCGCGATGAGAGCACGCGATATTCCCATCACCGCCTGGATTGGCATGGCCGGCATCGTGCTTGCCGTCATCTGCGCCATCTTCGCACCGCTGCTGGCGCCCTATAGCGAAACGGAAGTCGTCGGCGCCGTCTGGCAACCGGCGGATCAGCAATTCTTCTTCGGCCTCGACAACCTTGGCCGCGATATCCTTTCGCGGCTGATCTACGGTGCCCGCACGACGCTGTTCGTGGCGCTCGCGGCCACCGTCATCTCGTTTTCGCTGGGCATCATGCTGAGCTTCATCGCCGCCGTCACGGGCGGTATCGTCGATACGGTCTTTTCCCGCTTCAACGACCTGATGATGTCGATCCCAACGCTGATCTTCGCGCTCGTCGTGCTTGCTGTCCTGCCGCAGCACCTGATCGTGCTGATACTCGTCATGGCGATCCTCGATTCCACCCGCGTCTATCGCCTCGGTCGCGCCGTAGCGCTCGACGTGGCGGTGATGGAATTCGTCGAGGCGGCCAAGCTGCGTGGCGAAGGCACGACCTGGATCATTTTCCGCGAAATCCTGCCCAATACCCTTTCGCCGCTGCTGGCCGAATTCGGCCTGCGCTTCGCCTTCTCGATCCTGTTCCTGTCGACGCTTTCCTTCCTCGGCCTCGGCATCCAGCCGCCGACTGCCGACTGGGGCGGCATGGTGAAGGAAAACAAGGACGGCATCATCTTCGGTATTTCGGCCGCATTGGTGCCCGGTTCGGCGATTGCAGCGCTTGCCGTCTGCGTCAATCTTGTCGTCGACTGGCTGCTGAAACGAACCTCCAGCCTCAAGGGAGGACGCGGCGATGCTTGAGACTTCGAACCATCTCCTATCCGTCCGCAATCTCAAGATCGAGGCGACCAGCTACCCGCCTGGCGAGCCACCGAAACGAATCACCATCGTCGATGGCGTCTCGTTCGATCTGCAGCGCGGCAAGGTGCTCGGCCTGATCGGCGAATCCGGCGCCGGCAAATCGACGATCGGCCTTTCGGCGCTCGCCTATGGCCGCGGCGGCGCCGAAATCACCGGCGGCGAGGTCTCGCTGAACGGCAGCGATATCCTGACGCTCGGCAAGGGTGGCATCCGCTCCATCCGCGGTGCCAAAGTCTGCTATGTGGCGCAATCGGCCGCCGCTGCCTTTAACCCCGCTCATAAGCTCGGCGACCAGGTGATCGAGGCCTCGGTCAAACACGGGCTGATGACGAAGGAAGATGCCCGCAAGCGCGCGCTCTACCTCTTCCGCGTGCTCGGCCTGCCGAACCCGGAAACCTTCGGCGACCGTTTTCCGCACCAGGTCTCCGGCGGCCAGTTGCAGCGCGCCATGACCGCGATGGCGCTCTGTTCCAACCCGGAACTGATCGTCTTCGACGAACCGACCACCGCACTCGACGTGACTACCCAGATCGACGTGCTGGCCGCGATCAAACACGCGATCGAGGAGACTGGCACCGCCGCGCTCTATATCACCCACGATCTCGCCGTGGTGGCACAGATCTCCGACGACATGATGGTGCTGCGGCACGGCAAGACGGTGGAATACGGCTCCGTCCAGCAGATCATCGAGGCACCGACACAGGACTATACGCGAGCACTCGTCAACGTCCGCCAGGAAATCCGCCACGAAGCGCCCGACCAGTCGAAACCGCTCCTGAAGGTCGACAATATCAGCGCCCAATATTCAAACGGTTTCAAGGTGCTGCACGGAGTCTCGCTGCATCTCTGCAAGGGTCAGACGCTGGCGATCGTCGGCGAATCCGGCTCGGGAAAATCGACGCTGGCACGCGTCATCACCGGCCTCCTGCCCCCAAGCGACGGAAAGATCACCTTCGAAGACAAGCCACTTACGCCGAGCCTCAAGAGCCGCCCGCGCGACGATCTCCGCCGCATCCAGCTCATCTACCAGATGGCCGATACGGCGATGAACCCGCGCCAGACGGTACGCGACATCATCGGCCGGCCGCTGACCTTCTATTACGGCCTGCGCGGCAGCGCGAAAACCGCCCGCGTCGCAGAACTGCTCGACCAGATCGAGATGGGCAACGGCTTCCTCAACCGTTACCCGGCTGAATTGTCCGGCGGCCAGAAACAGCGCGTCGCCATCGCCCGGGCGCTTGCCGCCAAGCCGGAACTCATCCTCTGCGACGAGCCCACCTCGGCGCTCGACCCGCTGGTGGCGGAAGGCATTCTGAAGCTCCTGATGAAACTGCAGGAAGAGCAGCAGCTCTCCTACGTCTTCATCACCCACGACATTGCCATTGTCCGCGCGATAGCCGATTCCGTCGCAGTCATGCATCGCGGCAAGCTGGTGCGTTTTGGGCCGAAATCGCAGGCGCTGTCGCCACCCTTCGACGACTATACCGATCTACTGCTGAAGTCAGTTCCCGAGATGGAGATCGGCTGGCTGGAACGGGTGCTGACGACGCGGCGGATGGAAAGTGCGGGGAATTGATGGACCCAAGCCGCAGCCCGTCATCCGCCCGCCGTCACCTCTCCCCGTAAAGACCGGGAGAAGGGAGCAAGCTGCAAGCTCTGAAGTCCCCTCTCCCCGCCTGCGGGGAGAGGGTTAGGGTGAGGGGCAAAGCTTCGCTCACCAAGCTTAATTCCTGAAATGAAAGCCCACCCATGACCGACCGCCCCTTCACCACCATCGAAAACCAATGGATTACGCTGAAGGATGGCACTCGCCTCGCCGCCCGTATCTGGCTGCCGGATGACGCCGAAGCCGACACAGTACCGGCCGTCTTCGAATTCCTGCCCTACCGCAAGCGCGACGGAACGGCAGCTCGTGACGAATCCACCTATCCGGTCTTTGCGGCCGCCGGCATTGCCGGCGTGCGGGTGGATATCCGCGGCTCCGGTGAATCGGACGGCGTCATCGACGGCGAATATACCGAGCTCGAGCTGGCCAATGCCTGCGAACTGATCGCCTGGATCGCTGCCCAGCCGTGGTCGAACGGCAATGTCGGCATGATGGGTATTTCCTGGGGCGGCTTCAACGGCCTGCAGGTGGCGGCACTCCGTCCGCCGGCGCTGAAGGCGGTCATCTCGATCGCCTCGACCACCGATCGCTACAATGACGATATCCATTACAAGAACGGTTGCCACCTTTCGGCCCAGCTCTCCTGGGCTGCGACCATGCTCGCTTACCAGTCCCGCTCGCCCGATCCGGACCTCGTCGGCAACCGCTGGCTTGAAATGTGGATGGAGCGGTTGGAAAACGAACCCTTCTTCATGGAGGAATGGCTTTCCCACCAGCGCCGCGACGACTTCTGGAAACACGGTTCGATCGCAGAAGATTTTTCCGCGGTTGAAATCCCGACACTGGTAGTTGCCGGCTGGGCCGACGGCTACCGCAACACGCCGCTGCTCGCGGCCGAAGGTCTCGGCGAAAAATCCAAGGCGCTGATTGGCCCCTGGGTCCACAAATACCCGCATTTCGCCTGGCCGAAACCGCGTGCCGATTTCCATGGCGAAGCGATCGCCTTCTGGAACCGCTGGCTACGCGGCGAGGAAAACGGCATCGAGAACCTGCCCCAAGTGCGCGCCTATATCATCGATGGTCCGAAACCGGCCGTTCGCCGCGATGTCGAGCCCGGCACATGGATATCGAAACAGCGCTGGAGCGAGCCGGAAGCCCAATGTTTCTACGTCGACCAGTTCGGCGCGCTTCTCGAAGGCATGCCGATCCCGCACGCACCGCCGCATGAAATTTACCTGAAATCGCCACTCGATACCGGCACCGCCTCGGGCGAATGGTTCACGCTGAAGCCGGATGCCGAAATGGCCGGCGACCAGCGCGTCGACGATGCCGGTTCGCTGACTTTCGAAACCTTGCCGCTGACGGAAGGCAAATCCTTCCTCGGCCGCCCGGTTCTGACCGTGACGCTTCGCTGCGATGCCGAACTTGCCAATCTCTGCGCCCGTATCGTCGATGTGCATCCGGATGGCGCCGCTACCCGCGTCTCCTTCGGCGTCATCAACCTCGCCCATCGCGACGGCAACGAGAACCCAAAGCCGCTCAGGCCTGGTGAACCAGTCACGATCCGGCTCGAACTCGATACCTGCGGTTACCGCTTCGGCGAAAGCCACCGAATCCGGCTATCCTTGTCGACCGCCTACTGGCCGACCGTGCTGCCGCCGCCGACCGATCCGGGCCTGACAATCGACATCGCCTCCCTCGGCCTCGCCATGCCGAAACTTGGTGAGCATGAGGCCTTCGAGATGAAACAGCCGAACAATCCCGATCCGCTGCCGAAATATACGGAACACGCGCCGGCCGAGACGAAACGCAGTGTTACCCGCGACCTCTCCGCAAACCGTACGGACTACCACATCCACGAGGACACCGGATTGTTCGAACATCCGGACACCGGTCTCGCCACCCGTCAACTGCGTGAAGAAACTTGGTCGATCAAGCCGGATGATCCGCTGTCGATGACCGGTGTTTCAACATGGACCTGCGACATGCAGCGGGAGGGCTGGTCGGTGCGCACCGTTTCCACCTCGCGCATCTCCTGCACGGCAACGGACTGGCTGATCGGCGCGTCTGTGATCGCCTATGAAGGCGAAAGGCAGGTCTTCGAAAAGACCTTCGAAAAGGTCATTCCGCGCGACCTGATGTAGCAAGCCGCCGCACTGCTTCGCAAAGCGCCTTGAAACCGTCCGCTGCGCCCGGGCTCATGTGCCGGGCGCGCAGCCAGGCATGCACCATCTGCGGTTCGCTCCGGAAGACGGCTTCGACGCCTGCCTGCCGCAGCCGTTCGGTATAAATTCGGCCATCGTCCCGCAATGGATCGAAATGCGCGACGGTGACATAGGCCGGCGGCAGGCCGGAGAGGTCGGTGGCCTTCAGCGGATGCGCCACGGGCTCATCTTTCGGCGCCTTCAGAACCGCCCGATAATAGGCGACATCCGCCGTCGTCAGCCCCGGCGCATGCGCCATCTCCTCATACGAGCCTGACACCAGATCGCCGCCGAGGCCGGGATAGATCAGCACCTGGCCGACAATGCCGGAAAGCCCCTCATCCCGCGCCCGCAGCACCAGCCCCGCGGCCAGATTGCCGCCTGCACTGTCGCCGATCACCACGACCTGCCGACCCTGTCCGATCAACTGTTTCAGCACGGCAAAACAATCATCCGTCTGCGCCGGCCAGACATGTTCCGGAGCCAGATGGTAATCGACCGAAACCAGTTCCGCACCGGTAGCTTCGGCAATCTCCGCGCAGATCGCATGATGGCTCTGCAGCGAACCGACCACGAAGCCACCGCCATGCAGGTACAGAAGCACGTTTTCCGTACCAATCTTCGCCGGCCGATAACGCCGGATCGGCAAGACCAGCATCTCGTCCTGAAAGATCATCCCTTTCGGCAGCGGCTGATCGAAGCGGGCGCAAAGCGCATCATACCAGGCCCGTTGCTGCTCGATCGAGGCGTCCACAGCATCGGGCGGATAAAATCCGTCGCAGATCTTCAGAAATTCGAGGATCTCAGGCTCCTGTGGATAAGGTCCTGTCTTGGAAACGGAATTGTCCATCGCGGTCGAACCTCTCTTCCTGGTCTGGAGACAAGGTTAGGGCGGCGCCACAGGTCTCACAAGCACCGGATGCGCCGGCACATCGCGGATTGAAGACGCGAATGGCTCTTGCAAGTCGGAAGCGAGCTTCTAGTCTGCAGTACTTCGCATGTTCCAACAGCAAGGTGTCATCCGTGACGGATTTCAAAAAGACCCGCTCGCTCTTCCATCTGCCGGAAGGCGTCATCTATCTCGACGGCAATTCGCTCGGCCCGCTGCCGATCGCCGCCAAGGACCATGTCGCCAAATTGATGACGGACGAATGGGGCGAGTTGCTGATCAAGGGCTGGAACAAGGCCGGCTGGATGATGATGCCGCGCAGGATCGGCGACCGGGTCGGCAAGCTAGTGGGTGCGGCGGAAGACACCGTCGTGATGGGCGACACCCTGTCTATCAAGGTCTATCAGGCACTCGCCTCCGCCGTCGATCTCGTGCCGGAGCGCAAGGTCATCCTTTCCGACAGCGGCAATTTTCCTTCCGACCTCTACATCGCCCAAGGCTTGATCGGCTCGCTCGGCCGCGGCCATGAGCTGAAGATCGTCGAGCCGGAAGACGTCGAAGCCGCGATCGACGAAAACGTCGCAGTGCTGATGCTGACCGAGGTGGATTACCGCACAGGACGTCTGCACGACATGAAGGCGCTGACAAAAAAGGCGCATTCCGTCGGCGCAATCACCGTCTGGGATCTCGCCCACTCCGCCGGTGCTCTGCCGGTCGATCTTGATGGCGCTGAGGCGGATTTCGCCGTCGGCTGTACTTACAAATACCTGAACGGCGGTCCTGGCGCACCGGCCTTCATCTATGTCGCACCGCGTCATCTGGAAAAGGTCCGCCCGGCGCTCTCCGGCTGGCTGGGGCACGAGTCACCCTTCGCTTTCGATCTCGGTTACCGTCCCGGCGGCGGCATCGATCGTATGAGGGTCGGCACACCGCCGATCATCGGCCTTGCGGCACTCGATGTGGCGCTGGATGCCTGGGAAGGCGTCGACATGGCGGATCTGCGCCGTCAATCGATAAAACTCTGCGATCTCTTTGTTGCGGAAGTCGAGAAGCGCTGCCCCATGCTCACCCTCGGTTCGCCGCGCGATGGGAACAAGCGTGGCAGCCAGATTTCCTTCCTGCATGCGGAAGGTTATGCGATCATGCAGGCCTTGATCGCCCGCGGCGTAATCGGCGATTTCCGCGCCCCGAACGCCATCCGCTTCGGCTTCACGCCGCTTTATATCGGCGAAAAGGATGTTCTGGCGGCGGTCGATATCCTCGCGGATATCATGACCAATAGTCTCTGGGATACGGCCGAATACAAGCAGAAGGCACTTGTAACCTGATGCGCCGAATACGGCTTTAGCGGCGGAGACCCGAATGACCGACGAGCGCCCCACAAGAAAGCTTGCAGGCGTCGTGCCGTATCGTATGGCGCGCAGCAATGCGGAAATGGTCAAGCTCGTCAGCCTGCTCTGCGAGGCGAACGGTTTTACGCTCAATCTCTGGCGGGTCATGTCGGCGATCGGCAGTTTCCGTTCGATCTCGCCGATGGAGATCGGCAAGCTGACGACGATCGATAAGGCGATGATATCGCGGGCGATCCGCGACCTTGTCGATCGCGGCCTGATCCTCCGCCGCGCCGATGAGCGCGATGCCCGCTGGGCGCAGATCGAACTGACGGAAGCGGGTACGGCCGTGTTCGACCGGATGGTCTCCGGCATCGACGCGCTCGAAAAACATCTCTTCGGTGAGATCGGACCGGAGAAGATGGACGCGTTCATGGACATGCTGACACTTGTGGAGCGCCGCGCCAAGGCCACGCGAGAGCTGATCGAGGCAAATGGCAAGCCCGGTTTCGCCAGCATTTTCGGCAAGGATACCGAGTAAGCCGACACGCTGAAAAGCATAGGCCCGACAACCGGACAACCTTGCTTCACCACCACCTGGATTGTTTACAAAGAAACAATCTCCCTGTAAACAAACAGGCGGGCGGGAGGAGATCGCCCTTTTCGATCTGGGAGGATCTTATGAAGAACCGGTTTCTCGCCGGGATCGCGGTTGTTGCCGTCGTGTCCCTGCCGCTGATGGCTGCCCCTGCATTCGCCGACATCACGATCGGCGTCACCGTCTCGTCTACCGGCCCGGGCGCCGCGCTTGGCATTCCCCTGAAGAATTCCGTCGAATTGTGGCCGACCGAAGTCGGCGGCGAAAAGCTCAAGGTCATCGTGCTGGATGATGCCGGCGATCCGTCGACCGCCACCACCAATGCCCGCCGCTTCGTCAACGACGACAAGGTCGATGTCATCGTCGGCTCGGCTTTGACGCCGGCCTCGATCGCCGTTGCCAATGTAGCATCCGAAAGCAGCACCCCGCATTTTAGCTGCTCGCCGGTGCCGCCGAACATTTCCAAGGGCAAATGGACCTTCATCATGCCGCAGGATGCCGGCCTGATCGCCAAGAACCTGTTTGCCAAGATGAAGGCAGACGGCATCAAGACGGTCGGCTATATCGGCTTTTCGGATAGCTATGGCGACCTGTGGATGGGCCAGTTCAAGGCGATTGGCGAGCAATACGGCCTGAAGGTCGTCGCTGACGAACGTTACGCCCGCCCGGACACTTCCGTTTCCGGCCAAGTGCTGAAGCTCGTTGCCTCCCGCCCGGATGCGGTCTTCGTCGGCGCCTCCGGCACCGGCGCTGCCCTGCCGCAGATTGCGCTGCGCGAACGCGGCTTCACTGGCAAGGTTTACCAGACCCACGGCGCCGTCACCTTCGACTTCCTGAAGATCGCCGGCAAGGCCGCTGATAACACGGTTTTTGCCTCCGGCCCGGCCATGGCGCCGGAAGCCTTGGCCGATACGGCCGAAACCAAGCCGGAAGGCATGGCCTATGTAACGGCCTATGAGAAGAAATACGGTCCGAACACCCGCACCCAGTTCGGCCCGCATATCAACGATGCCATGGCCGTGCTGAAAAAGGCGATCCCGATCGCGCTGAAGAAGGCCAAGCCCGGCACGCCGGAATTCCGTGCCGCCCTGCGTGACGCAATCGAAACCGGCGGCCCGTTCCCGGCCAGCCAGGGCGTTTTCAACTTCAAGGCTGACGATCACCTCGGCCTCGATGATCGCGCCGTGGTGCTGTTTACGGCCAAGGACGGCAAGTTCGAACTGATCAAGTAAGCCGGCTATGGTTAGTGTTACGCGGGTGGCTCCCTTCTCCAGCGAGGAGAAGGTAGCCCGAAGGGCCGGATGAGGGGGCCATGCCCTCTGCCCGAGCCAACGGACTTTATTCCGCGTAGCCCCCTCATCCGCCTACCGGCACCTTCTCCCCGCTGGGGAGAAGGGAAGACATCGTTGCCGGCAGCCAGAGACAACAATTCGCACTAATCTCATATGTGAGTAACCAGGAGACCATCCTTTGGATGCGATGATTGCGACCTTCCTGATCCAGGACGGGGTAACGAGCGGTGCGATTTACGCGCTGCTCGGCCTTGCGCTCGTGCTGGTCTTTTCGGTCACGCGGGTGATCTTCATTCCGCAGGGTGAGTTCGTCGCCTATGGCGCGCTGACGCTGGCGCTGCTCGATAGCGCCAAAGTGCCGGCCACCATTTCCCTGCTTGTTTTCTTCGGTGCGATCGCCTTCGTACTGGACCTCTGGAGCATGCGACGTGGCACGGATGGACGCACCTTCCTGCGTAGCGTGGGGCTGAACCTCGTCTTGCCCGGCGCCATCTACGGTCTGACGACCGTGCTTGCCCCGCTCGACCTGCCATCCTTCGTCAAGGCGCTGCTGACCATCATGATCATCGCTCCGATGGGGCTTTACATCTACCGTATTGCCTACCGCCCATTAGCGGATGCCTCGGTCCTTGTCCTGCTGATCTGCTCCGTCGGCGTGCATCTCGCCATGATGGGACTCGGCCTCGTCTTCTTCGGTGCCGAAGGCCTGCGTGCCCAGCCGCTCTCCAATGCAAATTACACAATGGGCATGCTGATGGTGCCGGCCCAGAGCCTGTGGATTTACGGCGCGACGATCGGCATCATGATCGCGCTCTACGTGTTTTTCGAACGCACCCTGCTCGGCAAGGCGCTGCGGGCAACCGCCGTCAACCGGCTTGGCGCGCGGCTCGTGGGCGTGCGCACCCAGCTGACCGGCGTCACCGCTTTCATGCTGGCAGCGACAATCGGTGCGGTGTCCGGTGTGCTGATCGGCCCGATCACCACGATCTATTACGACACCGGCTTCCTGATCGGCCTCAAAGGTTTCGTCGCGGCAATCATCGGCGGGCTGGCGAGTTTTCCGATCACCGCGATTGCCGCCATTGCCGTCGGCCTGATCGAGGCCTTCGCCTCCTTCTTCGCCAGCTCCTACAAGGAAGTCATCGTCTTCGGCCTGATCATCCCCGTCCTCGTCTGGCTGTCCCTCAACAATGCGTTCCATGAGGAGGAGTGAGCGATGAACATTCAGCGCCTCCTTCCTGGCCTCACGGGTATCGCCTTTCTGGTGGTCATCCCCGTGCTGCCGGTGCCGCCGTTCTGGATCACCGTCCTGAACAATATCGGCCTCGCCTCTCTGGTGACAATCGGCCTCGTTCTGCTCACCGGCGTCGGAGGGCTTACCTCGTTCGGACAGGCCGCCTTCTGCGGTTTCGGCGCCTATACGACCGCTGTGCTCGCCACCAATTACGGCATCTCGCCCTGGCTCACACTGCCGCTGTCCGTCATTGTGGGCGGTGTCGTCGCCATGCCGCTCGGGCTGATCACCGTACGCCTTTCGGGACATTTCCTGCCGCTCGGCACGATCGCCTGGGGACTTTCGCTCTACTACCTGTTCGGCAAGATCGACATGCTTGGCCGCTATGACGGCATCACCGGCATTCCGCCGATAGAACTTGCGGGTTACCGGTTCCTGAGCGACGGCGCGATCTATTACCTCATCTGGTTCTTCGTCATCGCGGTGGCGATCGGCGCCCGCAACCTGCTTGATTCAAGAACTGGCCGCGGCATCCGCGCTTTGCGCGGCGGCGGCCAGGCGGCAGAAGCGTTCGGCGTCAACATCGTCCGTGCCAAGCTCATCGTCTTCGTCTTCGCGGCGGTGGTCGCCGCGCTTTCCGGCTGGCTCTACGCCCATATGCAGCGCAACGTGAACCCGACGCCCTTCGGCCTTTCCATGGGCATCGAATACCTGCTGATGGCGGTGGTCGGCGGTTCCGGCCATGTCTGGGGCGCGATCTTCGGTTCCGGCCTCGTCATCATCCTCAAGGAACTGCTGCAACGCTTTTTGCCCAGCCTGATCGGCACAACGACGAATTTCGAAATGATCGTTTTCGGCATCCTGCTGGTCGTCATCCTGCAGCTCGCGCGCGACGGCCTCTGGCCTTTCATATTGAAAATCCTGCCGAAACGCCCTCCCAAACCGATCCCGACCTCCAACCAGAAGCTGCCGAAGCGAACGCTCGCGCTGGCCGGTTCACCGCTGATCAAGGTGGAGAAGGCTCGCAAGGCCTTTGGCGGTCTGGTCGCCGTCAACGATGTCAGCTTCGAGGTGCCGGCCGGTCGCATCGTCGGATTGATCGGCCCGAACGGCGCCGGCAAGAGCACGACCTTCAACCTGATCACCGGCATCGCCTCGCTGACCAGCGGCTCGGTCTTCTATCAGGGCCAAAGACTCTCCGGCGACAGCCCGCGCCATATCGCCCGACATGGTATCGCCCGAACCTTCCAGCACGCGAAAATCCTGCCAGATATGTCGGTACTGGAAAACGTCGCGCTTGGCGCACATCTTCGCGGTTCAGCCGGCGTCTTCAAGAGCTTCCTGCATGTCGAGCGCGACGAGGAGGCAACGCTGCTGGCTGAAGCTGCCCATCAGCTCGAACGCGTGGGCCTCGGTGAATACGCCAACCGCCCCGCCGGCGATCTGGCTCTCGGCCAGATCCGCATCCTTGAAATCGCCCGCGCGTTGGCAGCCGACCCAACCGTGCTGCTCCTCGACGAACCGGCCGCCGGCCTGCGCCACGGCGAGAAGCAGGAACTTGCCAACCTCTTGAAGAAACTCCGTGAGGAAGGCGTCGCGGTGCTGCTCGTCGAACACGATATGGGCTTCGTCATGGGTCTCGTCGATCATCTAGTTGTGCTCGACTTCGGCACGCTGATCGCCGAAGGCAAGCCGGCTGAGGTGCGCAAGCATCCGGCAGTTATCGCCGCCTATCTGGGAGGTGCGGCATGACCGGCAACCTGCTCGAACTTTCGGATCTCCACGTCTCCTACGGCCGCGCCGAAGTGCTGCACGGCATTTCGCTGTCCATGAAACCCGGCAGCATCGTCACGGTGATCGGGGCCAACGGCGCCGGCAAGTCGACGCTCCTGAACTCCATCATGGGCATCGTGCCCTCCAAAGGTACGATTCTTTACAATGGGGCATCCGTGCCTCGCTCGGTCGAGGAACGTGTCGCGTCCGGCCTCTGCCTCGTGCCGGAGAAACGCGAGCTGTTCGCCACCATGTCGGTGGAGGACAATATCGAACTCGGCGGCTTCCTGCGCAGCACCTCGGAACGGGCGGAGACCCGGGAGGACGTCTACACCCGCTTTCCGCGCCTCGCCGAACGGCGCAAGCAGCTCGCCGGTACGCTCTCCGGCGGCGAACGGCAGATGCTCGCGCTAGCCCGCGCGCTGATGAGCCGACCGCGACTGCTGCTGCTCGACGAACCAAGCCTCGGCCTCGCACCAAAGATCGTCATCGATATCCTCAATATCGTTTCGGAATTGCGGAAAACCGGCGTGTCGATCCTGCTGGTCGAGCAGAATGCCCGCGCCGCATTGGAGATTGCCGACGAGGGTTATCTGGTCGAACTCGGTGAGGTGAAACTCTCCGGCCCGGCCTCGGAGCTCGCGACCAATCCGGCGCTGATGGAGAGTTATCTCGGAACACATGCCTGAGCGCCGTCAGGCAATCCGCCTGCCGTTCTCATCCAGAACCTGCTCGCCATCTTCCTTGAAGAATGGTCCTTTATGCGTATCCGGCAGAATATCGAGCACCAGTTCCGAAGGCCGGACAAGACGTGTACCGAGAGACGTGACGACGAACGGCCGGTTGATCAGGATCGGGGTTGCCAGCATCGCATCGAGCAACTGATCGTCGGACAGCGACGCATCGTCGAGGCCAAGCTCCGCATAGGGCGTGCCCTTCTCGCGGATCGCTTCCCGTACTGTCAGGCCGGCATCGGCGATCATCTTCGCCAGTTCCTCATGGCCCGGTGGCGTTTTCAGGTATTCGATGACAGTGGGCTCGATCCCCGCATTGCGGATCAGCGCCAGCGTGTTTCGAGACGTGCCGCATTGCGGATTGTGGTATATCTTGGCGTCCATGTCCCCTGCCCTCAATCGAAGCTGTCGACGAACTTTTTGCGGAATTCGTCCATGCGATAGGCAGGCGTATCCTTAAGTGGTGTCATGCCCGCTTGCCAGTGCCAGCTATCGAGCCGTTTCAGAAGCTCCGGATTGCCGCTGACGATATGCATCGGCACATCGCGCGAAGCGCCTTCGCCGGTTACGATCGAAGCCGGCTGGTGGTCGCCCACAAGAATGAACAGCGTGTTTTTGCCGTAGCGCGCCATATAGGAACCAAGCGTCTCCAGCGTATAGTCGATCGACTTGATATACTGGCTCCGCACCCGGTTTGGATCCGCCCAGACGACAGAGGGCGTATCGCCGCTTTCCGCCTGTGCGGTAAATACCGATCCGTCGCCAACCTTGTCCCAATCGATCAGTGTTGGAAGTGGCGTCCACGGCGCATGGCTGGAAATCAGCGCCATCTCGGTCATCAGGGGCTTGTGGCCGGCCGCCCGTTCAAGCCTCTCGAACGCGGAAAGCGTGTATTGGTCGGGCATGGTGATCCAGTTGAACGGTTTGCCCCTGTAACCAAGTCCAGTCGCGGCGCGGATGCTGTCATAACCAAAGTAGCCGGCTTCCGGCCAGTCGAGCGTGATCGCCGGCATGACGGCTGCCGTCTGCCAGCCAGCGGTGCGGAACAGATTGTTGAGGCTCGTCCGGTCACTGGTGATCATTCGGTCATAGCGGCCCTGATTGTTGACCCAGAGGCCAGAAAGCAGCGTACCGTGTGCCAGCCAGCTGATCCCGCCGACCGTCGGCGAGGTCAACCAGCCACTACGTGCCTCAAGGCCCGCCGCCTGGATTTCCTTCTCCATCGATTGCAAGCGGCTTGTCGTAATGCCGGCATATCGTGGGTCTTCGATGGCGCTACGGCCATAGGATTCGACGAAGATCAGCACGACATCCGTGCCGGCGAGCGCCGAGAAATGTGCGCTGGGCGCGACCGGATCCTGCTTTAGTTCGTCCTCGAAGCGGGCGAGATCGGCGATCGAATTCTTCACCAATGCAATACGATGAACGAAATAGGGACCGGCTGCGGCATCGACACCGAGATTGCGGCTCTCATGGTCTTCGATGATGAAGGCTGCCAGCCCGAGAAGCAGCAGAATGCCGCTTGCGAGCGATATCCTCTGCCGCGATTCCGGTCGCAGATACCGGAACCCGCCGAGCGACCAGTAAAGCACGCCGGCCACCAGTAACCAGCCCAAAAGCCCGACGCAAATGATGCCGACCGCTTCGGTCACTCCGACCGTTCCACTCATCAGATTCCAGCCGTCGGAGAGGATTTTCAGATCGAGATAGGGATTAAACGGCCGTTGAAAGGCGCTGGCAGTGCCAATATCGGCAAGCTTGAGGAAAAGCATCACTGCGAGAGACAGCGTCACGCCCCAGCGCAAAAGGGCAAACCAGCCGCCGGCCAGGATGGCAGCGACCAAGGCAAACCCGACCACTTCGAGCGGAAAGCGAAGATTATAAAGTTCGGAAAACGCCTCCGGACTGGAAGGCAAGACGAGAATCGCGGCTACCACGAACAGCGAAATCGTGATCCGCAAAACCGGCCATCGATTTGCCTTCGGCCGGTCGATATGTCCTATGGTGATTGCGTCTTCTTCGCGAAAAGGCCGATATTCGTTCATGCGTAGTCTGTCCTATCGAAATCCCGGCCCACACGCTTATTCAACATGCGCTTTTCCAACCTTCGTCTTCTGAAACTTATCGGCTTTATTGCGGCTCTGGCACTTCTCATTGCCGTGATCTGGCGTTTCGACCCTGCGCGGATTGCCGCAAGCCTTGCCGCCGCAAATCCCCTTCTTGTGCTGGCCGGACTTTTGCTGGTGCAGATGCAGATCATCTTTTCGGCGTTGCGCTGGCGGTTCACCGCCGCACGGCTCGGCCAGAAACTCGGCATCGGCCAGGCAATTGCGAATTATTATCTCGGCACGCTGCTAAACCAGCTTCTACCGGGCGGCGTGGCAGGTGATGCGGTTCGCGCCATCCGCAATCGGACCGAAGGCGCCGGCGGCTGGAAAACGCCCGCTCAGGCCGTGCTGTTCGAACGTCTGGCCGGACAGTGCGTATTCTTCGCCATCGCCGCGGTCGGCCTTATGCTCTGGCCCCTCTTGGGTGGACAGGCAATCCCCGAAGAGCTTCGCCGCGTCCTGTCAGGATTTTCCATTGCCGTAGCTGCAATTGTAATCTTGGTCGTTCTTGTCTTTCGCTTTCCGCCCGAATTTCTGCGTTCCCGAGTTGAGCCATTGAAAGGCGGAATGATCCGCGCTTTCGTGTCAGACGGCGCCTGGGCAGTTCAGGCGGGTTACAGCGGCGCTATCGTCGGAAGCTACATCGTCATGTTCCTGATGGCCTCCGCGGCAATAGGCGCGCCATTGCCGTTGCTTGCGGCCATCACCGCAATTCCGCTCTGCCTGATGATGATGCTGATCCCGGCCACCTTTTCCGGTTGGGGCGCTCGCGAGGCCGCTGCGGCAGCCCTGTGGCCGTTGTTCGGTTACGGATCCGGGCAAGGCGTTGCCGCGAGCATTCTCTACGGCATCCTCGCCCTGGTCGGCGCGATGCCGGGTTTCATCTTCCTTGTAAAGGCGCTGCTTGGTCGCCATGAGCGACCTTGAGGAGATGAATGATGTCCACCGCAAAGGAATAGGTGAGCGATAGAAACGCGCCGACGGCAATCCATGTCGAAACGGGCGGTGCCACGATCGGCGCCAGCAGAAGACAGAGCGCGACACCCTGGACCACACAAATGGCCTTTCGCCGGAAAGATGGCGGCAACTCCCCCTGCAGGGCGGGAAACGCCGTCTGTGCAACGACATAGGCGTAACGCATCAATCCAATCGACAGAACCCAGACGCCGGCTTTCCCAAGCTCGAATGCGGCAAGCGACAGGAAGAAGATCAGCAGCGCATCGACTTCCATATCGAAACGCGCGCCGAAACGCGATGCCGTATGGGTCTTGCGCGCAAGATAGCCATCGACGCCATCCAACATCAGCGCGATGGCAACGACCAGAACCAAAACCCACAGCGCATCACCGTGCAATCCGACATCCAGATCGCCGGAGGCGAGCACCAGACCACCCATCAGTGCCGTGATCGCCGCACGCACGGTCGTCACCACATTCGCCAGTCCGAACCGCCCGAAACCATGCGTGTGCAGGTTGCCGAGCGCGATTGCAGAGATGATGGCATAGATGACGAACGCCACACTTGCAGCAGCCGTATCCATGCCAAACCGGTCGCCGAAGAAATGCATGGAAGCAACCAGGAGAACGGCGACCAGCATGGTCACCGCATAGGCATCCAGCGACAACGTGCGGTTTACCCGTCGCGCTGTCCTTTCTTCCAGATGGCCTGCATTCCAGTCAGCCATCGGCTTCGTCTTTCAGCTTCGCGGCCAGCTCGCTAAGGTCGAGCATATGGCCGGCCCTGAGCGTTTTGGTGCGCAGATATTGCACATTGTCGGCCGTCACCCGCCCGGTCACCGGTATCCGGCCGTTGACCGCAATCCCACCGGCCAGCAAGGCCGCCATCTTGCTGGGGTTGTTGGTGTAAAGCTCGACATTTGCAACGCCGAGCAGTTTCAGCATGGCCACAGCT
Source organism: Neorhizobium populisoli (assembly GCF_019430945.1). Lineage (GTDB taxonomy): Bacteria > Pseudomonadota > Alphaproteobacteria > Rhizobiales > Rhizobiaceae > Neorhizobium > Neorhizobium populisoli. The sequence goes on from NZ_JAHYCB010000009.1 coordinate 71,676, forward strand.
GCCTCGTAGTGGCGCTCGTCGGCTGAAAAGCCCAGTTCGGCATCAGCATCGATCGTGTCGAGGCCTTCATGCTGGAAGCCATAGGCACGCATCTTGGCGCCGATCCCGGTGCCGCGGCCTTCCTGGTCGAGATAGAGCAGAACCCCGCCGCCGGCCTCGTTCAGGCCCTTCAGACCATTGCGCAACTGATCGCCACAATCGCATTTCAGCGAGCCGCAGAGATCGCCGGTGATGCAGGACGAATGGATGCGCACCGGCACTGGTTTCGAAGTATCAGGATTGCCGACGATGATGGCGATCTGGTCGCGCTGCGCCACACCACCGCGGAAGACCACGAATTCGCAATCGCCAAGATCACGCAACGGCACCAGCGTGCGGGCAACGATATCGAAATGTTGAGACAGACGCCGCGCCTTTGCTAGATCGACCGTATCGATCCCCACACAGGCGTCGAACGCATGGGAATTCGCCGGGACTTCGGCCACGATCATCGCCGGCAGAAGAAGTGCGATCTGTGCGACCTCACCCGCTGTCTGCATGCGGCAGGTGGCGGGCGTCCACATCTTCGGCGCCTCAGCGCCGCGGCCGTAGGCAAGCCTGGATGCGGCAGCAAAATCGATACCCTGCATTGGAATGGCGATACCGCCTTGAGCTTCGATTCCAAGCCGGGAAGCGCGATGACTGGTCAGGTAAAGCAGATGGCTTTCGCCGGTTGCCTTTGCAAAACGGTCGAGAACCACAGGAGAGGTCGCGTCGAGGGCAAGCGCCGCAAGCGTGCTACCCTGCCCGCGGATAAGCACCGGCCTTCCGTAACGCAATTCGGATGCGGCACGCTCGGCGCGCATCGCCGCGTCGTCGAACTGGAAGTCTTCCCGGTCGGCTTCATTCCACAGATGCTGGGAAACATTCATGACACTCTCCTGACAAGCAATACATGGATGGCGTTACGCCAAACCGCCAATCCCGGATCCTGAAAAGCAGCGTCAAATAAACGTGATAGCGATTTGGAGCTGCCGCTGAACCATTCCCTTGCCGTCACCGTTGAAGCCTCTAGGTGTGTTCCGGATCGGCGTGAAAGGATTTCTGTGTGACAAGGCGTGAGACGGCGGAACGACCTGAAGCAGGTGGATGCGGTCATGCGCTCTGGTTCGATGCTCCGCGCCGATGTGCGGTGAAACAGGAGACCATCGCCCCGGAAGGCGAAGTCCTTGTCCGCACCCTGTTCAGCGGCATCAGCCGCGGCACGGAATCGCTGGTTTTCGGCGGCAAGGTGCCGGAAAGCGAATATGAGCGTATGCGCGCACCGCATCAGGCCGGCGAATTCCCTTTCCCTGTCAAATACGGGTATGCAGCTGTCGGTCTTGTCGAAGAGGGACCCGAACGGCTTGTCGGCCACACTGTCTTTTGTCTTCACCCACATCAGGACCGGTTCCGTATCCCCGCCTCGGCAGTTCATGTCCTGCCGGAAACGCTGCCGCCGCAACGCGCGGTGCTCGCTGCCAACATGGAGACCGCGCTCAATATCGTGTGGGATGCGGGCATCCAGCCGGGAGATCGGGTAGCGGTGTTTGGCGCGGGCGTGGTTGGTCTTCTGGTTGCCCGTCTCGCGACGTCGGTCATCGGCACGGATGTGGTGATTTCCGATATCGAACCGGAGCGGGTACAGATTGCGGCCGCACTTGGCCTGACCTTCTCTTCACCGGACGAGATCCCCAATGACTGCGACGTCCTGATCAACGCTTCCGCCTCCTCGGAAGCATTGACGTCCGCACTAGATCATGCCGGTTTCGAGGCGCGCATTGTCGAGGCGAGCTGGTATGGAGAACGCTACGCCCACCTTCCGCTCGGCGGCGCTTTCCATGCCAAACGCCTGTCGATCGTCAGCTCCCAGGTCGCCGCCTTGCCGCCTGGCAGGCGTGCACGCTGGGACACGGACCGGCGCATGGCCAAAGCATTGGAACTTCTGGCCGACGACAGGTTCGACATCCTGATTTCCGGCGAAACACCGTTCGAAACCATCGTGAAGGACTATGCCGGCATTATCGGCTCGTCCGCCACGCTCTGTCATCGCATCCGCTACTGAAGGGTTCTGTTTCCCTATGTTCGCAGTCGAAGTCCGCGACCACATGATGATCGCGCATAGCCTCCCCCGGCCGGTTTTCGGCCCTGCCCAAGGCACACACGGCGCGACATTCGTCGTCGACGCCGCCTTCTTTACCGCCGATCTCGACGAAAACGGCCTCGCAATCGATATCGGACTTGCGACCGAAGTGCTGAAGGAGGCGCTCGCTCCGCTGAACTACCAGAACCTCGATATCCTGGAGATGTTTGCCGGCAAGGTGACGACCACCGAGTTTTTGGCGAAACACCTTTTCGACGAGATAGCAGAAGCGATCCGCGGCGGCAGGCTCGGCCAAGGCAGCGATCGCATCCGCAAGCTTCGCATCACTCTGCACGAATCCCATGTGGCGCGCGGCTGGTTCGAGGCCGAATTGTGAGCGGTCGCCTCACATTCGCTTATCCGGGCGATATAGAGACCCGCACCGGCGGTTATGGCTATGACCGGCGCGTGATTGCCACGCTTCGCGACCTCGGCTGGGACGTCGATCCCGTTTCGCTCGGCAATGCCTTTCCCAATTCGGCGCCGCAGGAAATCGAAGCGGCAGGAGCCATCCTTTCCGCCCTGCCGGACAGCGCGCTCGTGCTGATCGACGGTCTCGCCTACGGCGTGATGGACGCATGGGCTGCACGGGAAACGAAGCGGCTGAAGATCACGGCTTTGGTCCACCACCCGCTGGCGCTGGAAACCGGCCTCGATGAAGAGCAGCGGGCAGTTCTGGCAACGCGGGAAAAGGCTGCCCTGTCGCATGTGCGCGGCGTCATCGTGACCTCTCATATGACCGCGACGGAACTTGCGGCAAACTACGGCGTACCAGCCGAAAAGATCGCCGTTGCCATGCCGGGCATGGATCCGGGACCGCTCGCCGCCGGTGGCAACAATCCACCCCTCGTCCTCAGCGTCGGCACGCTGACGCGCCGAAAGGGGCACGACGTCCTGATTGCCGCGCTTGGAAAATTGCGTGATCTGCGCTGGATCTGCCGCATCGTCGGCAACAAGGAACTGGACCCGCAGGTCACCGCCGAACTGGAGCGGCAGATCGCCGAAGCCAATCTCATTGAGCGTATCGAACTTGCCGGCCAGATCGAAGATCCGCGAACCGAATTCGCCAAGGCCGACATCTTTGCGCTTGCAAGCCGTTACGAAGGCTACGGCATGGTCTTTGCCGAAGCGCTGGCCCAAGGCCTGCCGATCATCGGTTGTGCGGCAGGCGCGGTGCCGGATGTTGTGCCGGAAAGCGCCGGCATTCTCGTCGCCCCGGATGATCCCGCGGCCTTTGCCGATGCCCTCGGCAAACTGTTGACGGAGCCCGAAACGCGGATCGCCATGGCTGACGCGGCGGCAGTTGCGGGCGCCCGGTTGCCTTCCTGGCGCGATACCGCAAAGATCATCTCCGGTTTTTTGGAAACATCCTCATGAGTGGCTTCGACAAGGACTGGCTGACGCTTCGCGAACCTGTGGACCTGAGGGCCCGCGATGAGAACCTGATGGCGGTTGCCATGGAGACCGTTGCCAAGGCCCGGCATCCCGTCATCCTCGATATCGGCTGCGGCACCGGCTCGACCTTCCGGGCCTTGTCTTCTTTGCTGCAAAAGCCGGCTGCGTGGCGTCTTCTCGACAATGATCCGCGGCTGCTGGAAGAAGCCATGCGGCTGCATGGTGATGCGATAGAAACCATTCAGGGCGACTTGAACGATATCGACAGTCTTCCACTTTCCTCCGCGACGCTGGTCACTGCTTCGGCCCTATTCGATCTCTGTTCGCAGGATTTTATCAAACGTTTTGCGGAAAAGATTGCTCAGGCAGATATCGGTCTCTACGCCGCCCTTAACTATGACGGCGCGATGCACTGGTCGAAATTTCACCCGCTGGACGAGGTCGTTACGGCAAACTTTAATGCCCACCAGCTGAGCGACAAGGGTTTTGGACCGGCTCTCGGTCCCGAAGCATGGAAATCGCTGGCAGCCGCGTTGGAAGGCCAAGGCTATGCGGTGAAAACCGCCGAAAGCCGGTGGATCATGACTTCCAACGATGCAGAGTTGCAGACGCTTTTCCTGAACGGTATCGTCCGTGCCGTGCTGGAATATGGAGAACTGGATGAAGCGGAAATCCGCGACTGGTCGGAATTCCGGCACCGGATGATCGAGCGCGACGACAGCCTATGCCGTGTCGGCCATCAGGACGTCTTGGCTTTGCGGTGAAACCGCAGCGTCTCCGGCTTCGGCCCTGAAATTGCAGTCGAAGACGATATCGCTGCCGATATTGTAGACCTGCACGTCCGGCCGCCGCGCCTCCGAAAGCCGGTCGATCGGCGAAAACCGGATACCTGCCGGGCCGGAACCGATGATGATCGGCGCGACCGAAACATGCAGGCGATCGACGAGACAGGCATCGACGAAACGGGAAATCGTCGTCGCGCCGCCTTCGACCAGGATCGACGTCAGCCCACGCTTCGCCAAAGCCTCGACGATATCCTGCGGAGAAAGCCAGCCATTCGCCTGTCGCTTCAGCCGGATCACCTCGTGAGCGCTCGGCTTAACCGCGATATCATCCGCCTGCATGACCAAAACCGGCATGCCGCCGTCATGCAGCATCTTGGCATGTTCCGGCAGCCGGCCGTTGCAATCCACCACAACGCGCACTGGGTTGCGTCCACTTACCGCGCGCACCGAAAGGCTGGGATTGTCGGCCACGACAGTACCGACGCCGACGACCACCGCATCCACCAGCGCCCGGCAACGGTGCAGATGGGCAATGCCGTCACAACCTGAAACGTCCTGCGCATCGCCAGTCGGCGTCGCCACGCGTCCATCGAGCGATTGCCCAACCTGCGCCATAACAAATGAACCGTTCCGAAGCGCGATGGGTTTATAGAGAGAAAGACCGCAGGCAACGGGATCATCAGGCAGGGCTACGGGCCGCACATTGCCGTCGCGAAGCGAAAGCAGATGCTGCCACATCTGGTCCGTCATCCTTACCGGCTGCATATCTCGCCTCGTTTTACTGCCGAACTTTATAAGACCCTGCTGGAGCAAAGCTTTCTCCGGCCAGCGTGGTTCATAGCATGTAATACCAGCAGAAAATTTCGCCAGATCAATAATACGTCAATCGAAGCGTCAGGAAGCTTCACTCCTGGTCGCGCGCCAACCTGAACTGCACGACATCGAGCCGGCCGGACCGGAAACCGACGGCGCAATAGTGAAGATAATAGTGCCACATGCGAAAGAAGCGCTGGTCGAATCCGAGCGGTGCGATCTTCTGCCAGTTGGCGCGAAACGCCTTGTCCCACGCAATCAACGTCCGGTCATAGTCACGCCCGAAGCCAAAGGTATCGGCGATCTTCAGCCGCGCCCGCTCAGCGGTCGATTTGAACGCCTCGATCGACGGCAGCATGCCGCCCGGGAAAATATAGGTCTGGATATAGTCGGCATCGCGGCGATAGGTCTCGAAACGATCGCTGGCGATCGTAATGACCTGCACCATGGCCTGGCCGGCCGGCTTCAGAAGCTCACGCACCCGGCTGAAGTAGGTTGGCCAATGCTCTTCCCCGACCGCCTCGAACATCTCGATCGAGACGATCTTGGAAAACTCGCCGCGACAATCGCGATAATCCTCCAGCCGGATTTCCGCATGATCGGCAAAACCGGCCTTTTCCAGCCGCTCACGGGCAAAGGCCGCCTGCTCCTTGGAAAGCGTCAGGCCGGTCACCCGGCAGCCCGTCTCACGGATCGCCTGCTCGGCAAATCCGCCCCAGCCGCAACCGATTTCCAGCACATGGTCGTCCGGGCCGATGCCAAGTTCGCGGATGATACGCGAATATTTCGCCTTCTGCGCATCAGGCAAGACCGCACCCGGCTGATCGTAGAGCGCCGACGAATAGGTCATCGTATCGTCGAGCCAGGTCCGGTAGAAATCATTGCCCAGATCGTAATGGTAGGCGATGTTACGGCGGCTGCCGGCCCGCGAATTGCTGCGCAGCCGATGCTTGACAACGGCGATCAGCGAGGCGATCGGATTCGCCCGGATGACGGAGGCGAGCGCCGTCTCGTTGGCGAGCGCCAGTTCCATCACGGCACCGAGGTCTGACGTTTCCCAATCCCCGTCGAGATAGGACTTTGCAAATCCCAGATCGCCGCCGACGACCAGCCGGCGCACCGCGCGGGCATTGTTGAACTGGATGAGAGCCGCCGGGCCGCTGTCTTCGCCGATAAACTGCCGCGTGGCACCGTTCGAGAACCGCAATGTCAGCCTGCCGGCCTGAAGCCGTCCAGCCCAGCGGCAGACAAGCTTCTGCCAAAGGCTAAGCGGAATGGAGTTTACTGACCATGACGGATTGTGTTCCTCGGCGTGGCTCATGACTGCGGTCTCGGTTCAGATTCCATGGACACAACTGAACTTGTTGCGGATTTTGCTGCCGGCAAGTGGCGGTGCACGGGAACGCCCTTCATCCAGAGACGAAGCGCCTCCCAATGGATTGCCCCCATCACCTTCAGGGTCATCAGAGGATATGTAAGCAGAGACTTTAACAGCGCGCCATCGGAAATTTCGCGCCGTTCGCCCGAAAAGCTTGCAAACAGCAGATGCCCCTCGCCATCGCTTTCGTCGATCGCAATCCGTACCTTTTCGCCCGGCGGCCGGATGCGGAAATCGTACCGGCAGTCCATCGGCATAAAGGGCGAGACATACAGTTCCTTGGCGCAGGAATGGCTTACATCTGCGCCCTTGCCCTGTGCCGGAATGATGTAGGTATGCCGTTCGTGAAAGGTGTTGCAGACCTCATAAAGGATCGCCAGCAGCGTCCCGTCCTGCTTCTCGCAGAAATAGACGGTGAGCGGATTGAAGACATAGCCGAAGATTCGGGGATAACAGAGCATCCGCACCTTCAGATCATCCGTCTTAATGCCAGCGGCCGACAGCCGACCCGCCACCCAGGTTTTCAGCCCGCCCGTTTCACCATCTCCATGGTCGGCGTCGTGGAAACTGAAAATCGCCCAGCGATTATGACCGAACATGCGCAGCGTGCGATCCAGTATGAGCAATTCATCCAGATCCAGCAGCAGCGAAAAGACCCTGTAGCGCAGACGGTGCTTGCTAGGCCTTGACCGCGCATGCACCACTTCGCCGGCATAGAGGGCCGAAAGGAAACTCATTCCGCAGCCTCCAGCACTTGCGGCAGGAAGATACGCCCGGATTCCTGCCCGACCGTCCACGGCCGCCGTGCGCCGGTCAAAGCCTCGGCAACGGCAAGGCCGGACTGCAGCCCATCCTCATGGAAACCGCTACCGAAATGCGCGCCGCAGAACCACGTATTGCGACGGCCCTGCAGGTCCCAGACCCGCCGCTGGGCCGCCATCGCCCCGTGATCGAACAGCGGATGGGCATAGGCGTAAGAGCCGATGATCTTGCTCGAGTCGATCTCCCGCCATGGGTTGAGCGTCACGAACAACGGATGCGCCGGATCGAGATTCTGCAGCCGGTTCATCCAGTAGGTCACACAGAGTGGCCGGTTGTCCGAAACCTTGCGGCAACCGATATAATTCCAGCTCGACCAGACCGCACGCCGCTTCGGCATGAGGTTGGTATCGCTATGCAGTACCGCGAGGTTCTGCGTGTAGCCGAAGGAACCGAGGATATCGCGCTCAGCCTCGTCCGCATCGCCAAGCATGGCAAGTGCCTGATCCGCGTGGGTTGCGATCACCACGTCCGTAAAATGATCCGTATGACCGGACCGATCGATGATCGTCACTCCGCCGAATTCACGCCGGATTTCCGCGACCGGGCTGTTGAGCCGAACGGTGCCGGCAAAATCATCGGCAATGCGCCGAACATATTCGCGGCTACCGCCCGTCACAGTCCGCCAGACCGGTCGGCCGGAGAGGAGGATAAGGCCATGATGCACGAAAAAACGCAGGAAGGCATGCAGCGGATAGGCGCGCATGTCGTGAACGCTGGCCGACCAGATCGCGGCGCCCATCGGCAGGAGGTGATCCTCGATGAAGGCCGGCGAATATTTTCCAAGGGCCAGATAATCGCCCAGCGTCAGGCTTTCGAGATCGGACCGTGCCAGCAGTTTTTCCGCCTCTCTATAGAAGCGCATGACATCCGACAGCATTCGCCAGAAACGCGGCCGCGCTACATTCAGCCGCTGGCCGAGCAGGCCCTTGATACCCGTGCCGGAATATTCGAAGGCGCCGTCGTCGATCGAGGCCGAGAACGACATTTCCGACGCTTCGTTCGGCACACTAAGATGGTCGAACAACGCCACGAGATTGGGATAATTCTTGTCGTTGAAGACAATAAAGCCCGTGTCGACCGCGATCGATGTGCCGTTCATCGGCGCTTCGACGGTATGCGCATGGCCGCCAAGCCTGCCTTCGGCCTCGTAGATCACCACATCGGCATTTTTCGACGCCAGCCAGGCGGCGGATAATCCGCTGATGCCTGAACCGATCACCGCAATACGCCGCGGCACGCCAGGCATCCCTCTTCCGGTCGAAATATCCATCGTTCCGCCTCTATCTGGTTTCTGCAATGGGTTACGCAGCGCGGAGCCGGTCGGATTGCCGTAAAAAATCTTTTTTGATTGCTGATCCGGCATGAGAAAGCCGCCGTAGTGAGCGGCATGAACCTGAGCATTCCTATCAGCGCCAAGACATGCCACAAAGAACTGCCGGCCGCCTTGCTGCCGCGCAGCCGTGCGAAGCGTGATCGTGGAATGACTCGACCAGACAACAACAACGTCAATGAAGCGGATATCTCGCAGGTCGAGATGATGCGGCTTCTGGTGATCGTCGGACAGGAGCGCAAGGTGGAAGCCTTCGAACTGCTCTTCCGCCATTATTCGCCGCGCATACGATCCTTCATGACGGTGAAGACAAAGGATCGGCAGGTTGCCGAGGAACTGATGCAGGAAACCATGGTCGCCGTCTGGAACAAGGCGGCACAATTCGACCCCGCTCGCGGCAATGTCTCGGCCTGGATCTTCACGATCGCCCGTAATATCCGCATTGACGCCTATCGCCGCAAGCGGCCGGTCTTCGAGATCGACGATCCGGCTTTCGTTCCAGACAACACGCCTTCGGCCGACGTGGAATTCGAACAGGCACAGGATGCCGGCCTGTTGCGGCAGGCAATGGAAACTCTTCCAGCCGATCAGTTCGACGTATTGAAGCGCGCCTTTTTCGACGACGTCTCCCATTCGGTAATCGCACGGGAACTCGGCCTGCCGCTCGGCACCGTCAAGTCGCGCATTCGTCTCGCTTTCGAGAAACTGCGCAGCGCATTGGAGGGCCGTCGATGAACATCAAACATCACCTCAGCGACGCATTCCTGCTGGACTATGCCGGCGGCAATCTCTCCGAAGGCTGGAGCCTTGCGGTTGCCACCCATCTGGCGCTCTGCCCCACCTGCCGCCGCCAACTGGAGGCAATGGAGGGTGCAGCCGGCGCGCTGCTTGAAAAGATGCCGGTTGAGGCAAATGCCACGGACGATTCCTGGGAGCGGATGAAGGCTCGCCTCGGCGGCCTGCAGGCGATTGAGATCAAGCCTGAGCCATCCCGCGAGATTGCAAAGCCTGCAATCCTTCCCGAACCCCTGCGTTCCTATGTGGGCGGCGATCTTCCCGACTTGAAATGGCGCGCCCTCGGCCGCGGTGCCTATCAGATCATGATCGATACGGGTGACAAGGATACGCAGGTCCGCCTGCTGCGCATTCCTGCCGGCAAACCCGTTCCTGAACACACGCACGAAGGTTGCGAGCTGACGCTGGTTCTGGCCGGCAGCTTCCGCGACGGCGAAGACCTCTTCGCTCGGGGCGATATCGAGGAAGCGGACGACACGCTGCTGCATCAGCCAATCGCGACCGAGGGCGAAGACTGCATCTGTCTCGCCGTCACCGAGGCATCGCTGAAATTCACAAGCTGGATCGTGCGGCTGATGCAGCCAATCCTGAAAATCTGAGGCCACGCCGATGTTTGCCTACGCCATAGCCTACGTCTCGACCGCCATCGTCTTTCTCGGAATCGATTCGATCTGGCTTGGTGTGATCGCCCCGGCTTTCTACCGCAAACATCTTGGCGAGATGCTGCTCGACCAGCCGAACTTCGTTGCAGCCGGACTTTTCTACCTGATCTATATCGGCGGCATCGTCTACTTTGCGGTGGCGCCTGCACTGCAAGGCGGCGGCTGGGTACAGGCGGCAATTGCCGGGGCCATGCTCGGCTTCGTCGCTTACGCCACCTATGACCTGACCAACTGGGCTACGCTGAAGAACTGGTCGCCGGCAATCGTCGTCGCCGACCTCGCCTGGGGAACGGTACTTACAGCTGCCGCTGCGACTGCAGGCTACTTCATCACACAGAAAATCGCCGGCGCCGCATAAATTCTGCGAGTCGCTAAAGCATTCTGCGGACTGCATCATTTCAATCCAGCCATAACCTCCGATTAAGAAATTACAACCCAAGTCTGCAGTCGCCCTTGAAAGCACAAAAGCGGTGCTTTATGTTATTATACATGGCACAGACGCAACATACATCGATCCTGCGGTATGAGCTGACCCCGGATCGAGATGCAAAAGCGGCTCTGGACGAAACCTTTTCGGCCTATTCCGACATGTTTTCCATACTGGAAGACCTGGCGGCCGAAGGCGGCGCCAACCTCGTTATATTGCACGATCTCGCCTACGAAACGGTCCGCGAGCGCACCGGTCTGCCGGCACGTCTCGTAACGCTCGGATTGCGGGATTTTGCGGCGAACCGGGGCAAAGCCGAAACTCCCGAGCGGCTTCCGCTCGATGAAAAGCTCTTTGCCATCAAGGGCCCGACGACACTGACCATCGCCACCGTGCGCGGCCGCGTTACCGTGCCCTACGATGTCGCGGGCTATTCACGTGGCACGCTTAACGTCTTCGCGGCCCAGCTGGTCGCGCATCACGGCAGTTATCAGATCCACATCGGCGTCACGACACAGACGCATCGGACGGAGGAGACTATGATGATGAATGAAGGCATTCTGTCCCGCATGGGACGCCTGATCGCCGGCCTCGCCAACGCTGCCATCGATAAGGCCGAAGATTCCAACAAGATCGCCATCGTCGAACAGGCGCTGCGTGAAATCGACAGTGCTGCTGACGAAGCGCGCACCGATCTCGGCAAATCGCGCGCCGAGGAATACCGTATCCTCAGCCGCCGAAACGAGATCGGCAGCGACATGAGTGCGCTCGACGAGAAGATCCGCACCGCCGTTTCCGCCAGCCGCGACGACCTCGCCAAGGCCGGCGTCGCGCGCCAGATCGACCTCGAAGCGCAGCTTGCAGCACTCGACAAGGCGCTGGCGGATGCTCGCACGCAGCTCGGCGAAGGGCAGCAGGCCCTGCAGGCGGTTCTCGCTACGCGGCGGGAGGCGGAAGAGAAACTTGCCAGTCTCAAGAAAAGCCTGATCCAGTTTCCGGAGGCCGGTTCGTCACCGGAGAGCGGCAGCCGCCCGACCGATGGCGCCGCCCGAGCGGCAGCGGCGGTTTCGCGCGTGACCGGCGTCCCGACGGATGGCAAGGGCTCGAACGCTGAGCTGGATGAACTCGACCGGCTGCATCGCGAACAGGCGATCGAAGCCCGCCTCGCCCAGTTCAAGACAAGCCCGAACTAAGCGCCGATGGAGCTCTTTCTCGCCCCCGAATGCCTGCCCTTTGCCGTCTCGGCGATCATCCTGGTCGGCTTGACGGGCTTGGAGCTGATGAGCCTCCTGATCGGCTTTTCCTTTGGTGATCTGCTGAACAAGGCCTGGCCGGACGATCATGGCGGCATTTCGGGCCTGCTCTCCTGGCTGAACTATGGCGGCGTTCCGGTGCTGATCCTGCTCATGCTGCTTCTCGGCATGTTCGCCATCAACGGCTTTTTGCTGCAGGCCCTCCTGAACGCCTTTTGGGGGCCATTGCCGGCGCTTGCCGCATCCGTCCCGGCCTTCCTCCTCGCCATTCCGGAGGTGCGCTTCTCAACCCGGCTCGTGGCACGCATCGTGCCGCGCGACGAAACCTATGTCGTCGATCTTTCCGACTTCGTCGGACGAACCGCCGAAGTCACCGTCGGCCCGCTCGACCAGGGCCTGCCGGGACGTATCCGCGCCAAGGACAGACACGGCAACTGGCATGTGTTCCGGGCGAAAGCCGCCCCGAACGAAACCCCCATCGCCATCGGCGCGCAGGTCCTCATCGTGGATCGCACGTCGGACATTTTCATCGCCATCGTTGCGCCGTCTGACCTGCAGACGCCGCCTACCTCCACGGAGCTACCATGATCTACGATCTGTTGTTGCCAGCCGCCATAGGTATCGCCCTGATCTTCGGCATCGGGCTGGTCGTCGCAACGCTTTACACCCGGTCCAGCCGGGACGAGGCCTATGTCCGCACCGGCCTCGGCGGCCAGAAGGTGGTGCTGGACGGCGGCTCCGTCGTGCTGCCAATCTTCCACTCGATCGCCCGCGTCAACCTGAAGACATTGCGCCTGGAGGTCCGGCGCGGCGAAGGCGACGCGCTGATCACCAAAGACCGTATGCGCGTCGATATCGGCGCGGAATTCTACGTCCGCGTCAAGCCGGACGCCTCTTCGATCGCGCTCGCGGCCCAGACGCTCGGTGACCGCACCAACGATGCCGAGCAGCTGCGTATGCTGATCGAGGCGAAATTCGTCGACGGTCTGCGCTCGGTCGCCGCGACGATGAGCCTTGATGCCCTGCAGGAACAGCGCATGGATTTCGTCAAGGCAGTGCAGGAAGCGGTCGGCGCCGACTTGCAGTCGAACGGTCTCGAGCTCGAATCCGTCTCGCTGACGCGCCTCGACCAGACCGATATCAAGCATTTCAACGCCAATAACTTCTTCGACGCCCACGGTCTTGCGGCACTCACCCGCATTACCGAGGCGCGCAAGAAGGAACGCAACGAGATCGTCCGCGATACGGAAGTGGCGATCGCCCAGAAGGATCTGGAGGCCCGCCAACGGTCGCTCGAGATCGAGCGCACCAAGCGCGAGGCGGAACTGAACCAGGAACGCGATGTCGCGAACAAATCGGCCGCGACCCGCGCCGAGACGGCTCAGCAGGAACAGGCCGCCAAGCGTGCCGAAGAGGAAGCCCGCATCGCTTCCGAACAGGCGATCGCCGAACGCGAAGCGTTGGCCAAGCAGGCCCGCGAAAGCGCCAATATCGACGCCACACGCGCCGTCCAGCAACGCGATACGGAAGCCCGCCGCGACCTGCAGATCGTTTCGCAGGAAAGCTCCATCGCGGTTGCCAACAAGAGCCGCGAGGAATCCGAAGCCAAGGCAAGCGCTGAAGTGGCAAGGGCTCTCGCCATCGCGGCGGAAGAAAAGGTCTCTACCGCCAAGGCCGTCGAAATCGCCGAACGCGAACGCCAGATCGCTATTATCGACGCCCGCAAGAAAGCTGAAACCGAAGCGACAGCTGTCAGGGTCGGCGCGGAGGCCGAAAAGCAGGCCGCCGTCGACCAAGCCGATGCGATCAAGACGCTCGCGACCGCCGAGGCGGACGCGGCGATCATCAAGGCCAAGGGTATTCTCGAAACCGGCAAGGCCGAAGCCGAGAGCGAAGCCCTGCTCAACGAGGCCCGCAACCGCCTGAGCGCCGCGATCATCGACTATGAGATCCTGCGCGAACGCATCCGCATCATCCCGCAGGCGCTGGCCGAAGCTGTGAAGCCGATCGAGAAGATTTCCGACATCCGCATCTTCGACACCGGCGGCATGCTGGGTCGTGGTGGAGAAGGCGGCGGCTCGGGTGTCGGCCTTGGCGAGGGCCTTGCGGGCCAGCTTCTGAACTATCAGGCCAACAAGCCGATCCTTGATCAGTTGCTGAAGGAAGCCGGTTTCATGGGTGACAATGCCATTGCATCGCTGATGGGCAACCTTCAGCAGCCTCCGAAGAAGCCTGAAATCACGGCACCGGTGCCGAAGCCACCGGCCGAGTAAGGCGATACAATGCCCTCTCCGTCATGCTCGGCCTTGTGCCGAGCATCTAACCACGCCTACCGTGAGAGAACCGGCTTAGATCCTTGGGACAAGCCCAAGGATGACGTCGAGAAAATGGCAAACCTACCGCAAAAATTAAGCCGGTGTTGCTTCACGCAACACCGGCTTTTTCATTACCTGCAATCCTGGAAAACCTTACCGACCGCCGTCGATCTGCGCGCCCATATAGGCAATGGCCTTTTGGTAGACGGTCGCGGCGTTCCAGCCCTGGATGGCGCCGAAATTCGGCTCACCCGGCTGATAACCGGCACCGGCACGCCAGCCGTGGCCCTTCAGGAAGTTTGCCGTCGAAGCGAGCGCATCGGCGCGCGAACGGACCATGTCGATATGGCCGTCGCCATCGCCATCGGCGCCGTAGCGGATGACGTTGAGCGGCAGGAACTGCGTCTGGCCGATTTCGCCGTGGGCGGCGCCGCGAGCCGTGATGCTGAGATCGCCGCGGGCGACAAGCTGCAAGGCAGCGTAGAGCTGCTCGGTGAAGTAAGCGGAGCGACGGCAATCATAGGCGAGTGTGGCGACTGCCGACAGCGTGTGCTGGTCACCCATGAAACCGCCGAAGCCGGTTTCCATGCCCCAGATCGCGAGAACCGGGCCGGCAGGCACGCCGAAGCGACGCTCGATCATGTCGAACAGCGCAGCGTTGCTCACCTTCTGGCTCTTGCCGCGCGAAATGATCGCGGCAGCGCCACGCTTCTTGAGGAATTCTTCGAAGGAAAGCTTGAAGCTTTTCTGGCCGCGGTCGGCGCTGATCGTCGGACGATTGTAGGAAACGCCGGAAAAGGCCTTGTCGAGAACCGCCGGGCTGATGCCGTTCGACGGCGCAACCTGCTTGAATGCGGCGACCCAGTTGTTGAACCCGGAACCGTCATTGCCGCATTGAAGCGCAGCGAGTGCTGGCGTAGCGCCCATGAAACCGGTTGCGATCAATGCTGCGAGCAAAATCTTCTTCATGCGGTCAAACCCGTCGAAATATGGGACCGCTCGGCCGTAAGCGTCCCTCCCAAGAATATGCCTATCCGGCCTTATGGCGTTGGTTGCAGACAATCGCAACTCACCCGTTCATGAACAGTTCGTGATTTGCGACGCTCCACGGAAAAACCCCGCCATGTCTGACGGGGTTTTTAGACGAACATGCTTAATAAATTTATTACGGATCAACCGAATGCGGCCGATCAAGCAGCGGCCTTGCGCGGCTTGATGAGGCCACGGTTGACCAGCAGTTCGGCGATCTGGATAGCGTTGAGTGCGGCACCCTTGCGCAGGTTGTCGGAGACGACCCAGATGTTGAGGCCGTTTTCGACCGTCGCATCTTCGCGGATACGAGAAATATAGGTCGCATCTTCACCGGCCGATTCGAGCGGCGTGATGTAGCCGCCGTTTTCGCGCTTGTCGATGACGAGACAACCCGGCGCTTCGCGCAGGATGTCACGCGCCTGGTCGGCGGTGATCTCGTTTTCGAACTCGATATTGACCGATTCCGAATGGCCGATGAAGACCGGAACACGCACGGCGGTGCAGGTCACCTTGATCTTCGGGTCGAGCATCTTCTTGGTCTCGGCCAAAACCTTCCACTCTTCCTTCGTATAGCCGTCTTCCATGAAGCTATCGATATGCGGAATGACGTTGAAGGCGATGCGCTTGGTGAACTTCTTCGATTCGACCGGATCGGCAACGAAGACCGCGCGGGTCTGGGTGAAGAGTTCGTCCATGCCTTCCTTGCCGGCGCCGGAAACCGACTGGTAGGTCGAGACGACGACGCGCTTGATCTTGGCGAAGTCGTGCAGCGGCTTCAGGGCCACGACCAGCTGGGCGGTCGAGCAATTCGGATTGGCAATGATATTGCGCTTGGTGAAGCCGGAAATCGCATCCGGGTTGACTTCCGGCACGATCAGCGGAACGTCCTGGTCGTAGCGCCATGCGGAAGAGTTATCGATGACGACGCAGCCCTGCGCGCCGATCTTCGGTGACCACTTCTTGGAAACGTCGCCGCCGGCCGACATCAGGCAGATGTCCGTATCGGAGAAATCATAATTTTCGAGATTGGCGACCTTCAGCGTCTTGTCGCCGAAGGAGACTTCCACACCCTGCGAGCGGGAAGAGGCCAGCGCCACAACTTCGCTGGCCGGGAAGCCGCGCTCGGACAGGATGTTCAGCATTTCCCTGCCGACATTGCCTGTAGCGCCGGCGACTGCGATCTTGAAACCCATTTTCTTGCTCTCTTTCTGTCTCTCCTCGGGTTCGGTGAGGGGGAAGCCGCGCTTGGGATATCGCGGTATTCCTTGTCCCCGGCCGAACCGGGGAGAGAGCGGTGGCCAGAGACGTCAGACGGTTTTCGTCGTCGTTTTGGCCTTGGTTTTGGAGAAAGCGGCAAAACATGCCCGCTGACCGGCAGCGATGGCCGGCAGTGCGGAGGCAGCGATGTCGAATTCGCAAGCACGCATGGGTGTTTTCCCGTTCGGCCAAGGTGTTTAAAAGATTCTGGGAGCGAGTCAAGGGAGCGCATCATTGCGTTGGTGCGCCGCGTCTCTTTCATGTGGCATCGCAACGGCAATTGCCACAACCACGCCGGTTATTAGACGAAAGTCATAATCCCAAAGCATCTCTCTCCTTGCCCTTGGAATTCTGCCAATCTGCGATAATGCGTCACCATATCCCGTGCCCAGGAGGGAACGGACACGGGGTCCCTGATGTCGCGAGTTTCATCTTGTTGGGAGGACGACAATGGCAAATGTCGCAACTGCGACTGACTCCAGGACCAAGCCGATGACGCCCGAAGAGAGGAAGGTGATCATCGCCTCCTCGCTCG
Organism: Neorhizobium populisoli; assembly: GCF_019430945.1. GTDB lineage: Bacteria > Pseudomonadota > Alphaproteobacteria > Rhizobiales > Rhizobiaceae > Neorhizobium > Neorhizobium populisoli. Next base: position 88,636 of record NZ_JAHYCB010000009.1, read on the forward strand.
GCACTGTTTTCGAATGGTACGATTTCTATCTTTACGGAACGCTGGCTGCGATTATCGGCAAGCAGTTCTTCTCGCAGTTTCCGCCGGCAACGCAGGCGATTTTCGCGCTGTTGACCTTTGCCGCCGGCTTTCTTGTCCGCCCCTTCGGCGCATTGGTCTTCGGCCGCCTCGGCGATCTCGTCGGCCGCAAATACACCTTCCTTCTCACCATCCTGATCATGGGCCTGTCGACCTTCGCGGTCGGCCTTCTGCCGGGTTATGACCAGATCGGTGTCGCCGCACCCATCATTCTCGTTGTGCTGCGCATGGCCCAGGGCCTGGCGCTCGGCGGTGAATATGGCGGTGCAGTGGTCTATGTTGCCGAACATTCGCCACGCAACAGGCGAGGCTTCTATACCGCCTGGATCCAGACCACGGCGACGATGGGCCTGCTCCTGTCGCTGTTCGTCATCGTGACCCTTCGCCTCAATATGGGCGAGGAAGCCTTCGCGACCTCGCAAAAACTCTTCTTCGGGCTCCAGGGCGGTTGGCGCATTCCGTTCCTTCTGTCGATCATCCTGCTCATCATCTCGATCTACATTCGCCTGCAGATGCATGAATCGCCGCTCTTCAAGAAGATGAAGGAAGAGGGCACCCAGTCCAAGGCACCGCTGTCGGAAGCTTTCGGCAACTGGACCAATGGCAAGATCGTGCTGATCGCGCTGTTCGGCCTCGTGATCGGCCAGGCGGTCGTCTGGTATACGGGACAGTTCTACGCCCTGTTCTTCCTGCAGACCGTGCTGAAGATCGACCTTTTGACAGCCAACGTGCTGATTGCCTGGGCACTGATCATCGCGACACCTTTCTTCCTGGTGTTCGGTTCTCTTTCCGATCGGATCGGACGGAAGCCGGTGATCCTGGCAGGCTGCCTTATTGCGGCACTAACCTATTTCCCGCTGTTCAGCGCCCTGACAACGGCCGCCAACCCGACCTATTCCAAGGCGATTGAAACCGTCAAGGCTGAAGTCAAGGCCGATCCCGCCACCTGCGGTTCTCTGTTCGACCCGGTCGGCATCCGCACCTTCACGACGCCTTGCGACGTGATGCGCCGTACCATGTCAAACCAGGCTTTCCGCTATACGCAGGTTGACGCACCTGCCGGTTCTCCGACGCAGCTCGTCATCAATGGCGGCGCCCCGATCGCCTTCACCGATGCTGCGGCCTTCAATGCAGCACTTGGCCCGGCTATGGTGGCGGCTGGTTATCCGGCGGCAAACGACCCGGCCAAGGTCAAGGTCACCGGCTTCTTTTCCGCCCTGGCCAGCGGTCAGTCGTTAACGGTGATCGCGATCCTGACGATCATGGTGATCTACGTCACCATCGTCTACGGCCCGATCGCGGCGGCACTGGTCGAGTTCTTCCCGACCCGCATTCGTTATACGGCCATGTCCCTGCCTTACCACATCGGTAACGGCTGGTTCGGCGGCCTCCTGCCGGCCACTTCGTTCGCGATCGTCGCCTCCACCGGTGATATTTTCGCAGGGCTTTGGTACCCGGTCATTTTCGCGCTTCTGACAGTCGTCATCGGCCTGCTGTTCGTCCGCGAGAAGCGGGACGTCGACCTCGCGCACTGAAGCAGGATCAGCAGATAAAAAGGGGCCCGGCACGATGTGCCGGGCCTTTATTCTTTTTGAAGATTATTGCGGAATTCGAGCCGGTATCCTTGATCCGGCAATGGCACATCGATTTGAATATTCAGTCTCCCCGCTTCGCAGGAACGCCCCGCGGCGGGAAGGGTAGAAGGCTCCAATCCGGTCGCCCCACAAGCGGTACCGGCCGGCGAAGCACCGGCCAGCCATCCAGCTCCTGTCGGAACAGCAAGCCGTAACGGGCAAACACGATGGCAGCCAGAATCGTGAACCAGGCGCCGAAGGCGAGCCCGGCGATGACATCGCTCGGATAGTGGGCCTCGACGATGACCCGTGAGAAGCCAAGCCACAGCGCCCCGATCAGCATATGGAGACGATAACGCGGGAAAAGCAGCGCGATTACCATGAAAATCGCGCCGACCGTCGTCGCGTGACCGGAAGGAAAGCTTTCGAAACGAGAACTGCCTGCAAACGGATGCAGGCTGAACATACCCCATTCCTCATAAAGACCCGGCCGGGCGCGGCCAATCGCCCGCTTTAGAAGATTGGCGAGAAGACCGGAACCGGCCACCGAAATGAACATAAAGGCCGCGACATGACTGACGAGCATGGCCTGAAACCTGCTCTTCAGCCCAGGCGCAAGGCGCACGACCGCAAGCGCTTCGAAAAACAGGATAACGCTCGCAAACAGGATCCATCCCGAGCTGCCGAAATCGGTCATCAGCCGACCAAGCGGGCGCAAGGCATTCGGTGTATGAACTCCATAGGAACCAACGGGCGCATCCAGAAGGACAAGCGCGATCAGGATCAGATTGACTGTAACGAAAGCGAAGGCCCAGAGACGCGGCAGCGGTGGAGACAGCCTGTATCGTTCGCGACGGAGCTTCAGTTTGTCGATCGTACGTTTCATCGATTCCCATTCGCAGAACAGATCTGGAGCATGTCTCTAACGGCTCTCGATATGGGGTATCAAGATGCGAAACGCCAGCCGGCCGATAAGCGGATTCAAGAAAGTTGGAGGCTTGGCTAACAGGTGGCCGTCATGCTCGGGATTGTCCCGAGCATCTATACACCTCGATCATGTTGAGACGGCGTAATCCTCGGGACAAGCCCCGAGGATAGTGCCGAGATCGCCTGAGCGCGAAGTTCAAACCGAGAGGCTGACGAATTCCTTGAGGATCGCGTCACCCATTTCGACCGTGCCGACCTGGCGCGCGCCGTCAGCCATGATGTCGCCGGTACGGATGCCCTGATCGAGCACGTTGGCGATCGCCTTTTCCAGGTTGTCGGCGTCCTTCACCATGTTGAAGGAGTAACGCAGGCACATGGCGAACGAGGCGATCATCGCGATCGGGTTGGCAATGCCCTTGCCGGCGATGTCCGGCGCCGAACCGTGTACCGGCTCGTAAAGCGCCTTGCGCTTGCCGGTCTTGGCATCCGGGGCACCGAGCGAAGCGGACGGCAGCATGCCGAGCGAACCGGTCAGCATGGCGGCCACGTCGGACAGCATGTCGCCGAACAGGTTGTCGGTGACGATGACGTCGAACTGCTTCGGAGCGCGCACGAGCTGCATGCCGCCGGCATCGGCCAGCATATGGTCGAGCTTCACGTCGGAATATTTTTCCTTATGTGTCGCCGTTACGACCTGGTTCCAGAGCACGCCGGACTTCATGACGTTGCGCTTTTCCATCGAGCAGACACGATTGCTGCGCGTGCGGGCCATTTCGAAGGCGACGGACGAGATGCGCTCGATTTCGTAAGTGTCGTAGACCTGCGTATCGATGGCGCGCTTCTGGCCGTTGCCAAGATCGGTGATGGTCTTCGGCTCGCCGAAATAGACGCCGCCGGTCAGTTCGCGGATGATCAGGATGTCGAGGCCTTCGACCAGTTCCGGCTTCAGCGAGGAGGCGTTCGCCAGTGCCGGGTAGCAGATCGCCGGGCGCAGGTTGGCGAACAGTTCCATGTCCTTGCGCAGGCGCAGCAGGCCGGCTTCCGGACGAACTTCGTAAGGCACGTCATCCCACTTCGGGCCGCCAACGGCGCCGAACAGAACCGCATCCGCAGCCATTGCCTTGGCCATGTCCTCTTCCGAGATCGCGGCACCATGCGCATCGTAGGCGCAACCGCCGACCAGGCCTTCGTCAAGCGCAAAATCGGCGCCCATGGCGTCGTTCATATGAGCGATGATCTTGCGGACTTCGCCCATGGCCTCGGGGCCGATGCCGTCGCCGGGAAGCAGGAAAAGGTTCTTTGCCATTCGTGTATTATCCTTGGACTCGGGGCAGGCTCGCCATCCTCCCGCACAAGCCTTGGGCCTGCACCTGGCAAAACCTCGTCCGAGCCTGCCGGAGGACGAGGCTGGAAAAGTTTTAAGAGTTTCCGGCGCCGATACGCGCCGTCACCTCGATCTCGATCTTCATTTCCGGCGTCGTCAGGCCGCAGACGACCATGGTCGCTGCCGGCCGGATTTCGGAGAACGTCGCGCCAAGCACTTCGACCACCGCATCGTAATCGGCCATGTCGACGAGGTAATAAGTGACCCGCAGGACGTCCTGAAGGCCGCTGCCGGCCTCCTTCAATGCCTTCTCGATCGTAGCGAGCGTATTGCGCGTCTGGGCCGCGACCTCTTCCGGCATCTCCATCTTGGCATAGTCGTAACCGGTCGTACCGGAAACATAGACTATGTCGCGATCGACCACCGCACGCGAATAACCGATCTTCGCTTCGAAGGGCGATCCGGAAGAAATGCGCGTGACCATCTTCGGCCTCTTTATCTTAGAGCCAGGGGCGTTCGGAACGGTTCTTGTTTTCGAAGCTGGAAATCACCGCATCGCTTTTCAGCGTCGAAGCGATGTCGTCCAGGCCTTCGAGCAGGATATGGCGGCGGCCGGGGTCGATGTCGAAATGCACCGAACCACCATCCGGACCGGTGATTTCCTGGGCTTCCAGATCGATCGACAGGATGGCGTTCGAGCCACGCTCGGCATCGTCCATCAGCTTTTCCAGGTCTTCCGGAGAAACGACGATCGGCAAGATGCCGTTCTTGAAACAGTTATTGTAGAAAATATCGGCAAAGCTGGTGGAGATCACGCAGCGGATGCCGAAATCGAGCAGCGCCCAAGGGGCGTGCTCGCGCGAAGAGCCACAGCCGAAATTGTCTCCCGCAACCAGAATCTTGGCATTGCGGTAAGCCGGCTTGTTCAGCACGAAATCGGGATTTTCCGAACCGTCATCCTTGTAACGGGCTTCCGAGAACAGACCCTTGCCAAGACCGGTGCGCTTGATGGTCTTGAGGTAATCCTTCGGAATGATCATGTCCGTGTCGATATTGATGACCGGAAGCGGCGCGGCGACGCCGGTGAGCTTGGTAAACTTTTCCATGATCTGCCTCCACATGGGACGAATATGTGGAAGCTGCCATAAAACAAATCTGCGCGGATTTGAAGACCTGTTTGCCGTGAAGCGGTACGCTCAAGCGCCGGAAACCGGCGCTTTTGGTCCCTTAAGTGGGACGAACGATCAAAGATCGATAATCGTGCCGCGGCCGTCGTTCCAGACGCGCATCTCGCGCTTGTTTGCTTTCGCCCGCACAGGAGCCGGCTTCAGACGCATGGAAAGCGCACGGCCGATCGAAAGAAGTGCGAGGATACCGGCAAATGCGACGGTCAGCGAAGCCGTCAGAACTGCGCCCATGGCGAGGAGGGCGATTGCCGAAACGATGACGAAGAATGCACGAATGTTTTGCATGATGGTCTATACCTTTCTCGCCTAGGAATGTGGGGCCTTACGCCTTTTCTTGCAAGGGCTTTTGCATCGCGCGGGTATTGCCGCAGACTAAAAACATTGTCAGAAAGCCGTGATGACTTCCTTGACCGATATCAAATCTCGCTCGATGACCTTGCGGCGCTCTATTTTGAGCGTTCCAGCCGGAAACGCGAGGGCTTTGGAGAAGGTTCCGGGCCTTGATTGCGACGCCTTCATCCTCGATCTGGAGGATTCGGTCGCACAGGAAAAGAAGACCGAAGCCCGCGACAACTTGCGCCGGTTCTTCAGGCAAAGCCCGAGGGATCGCTCAGACGAACGCCCCACGAACCGCGAATCGATCATCCGAATCAATCCGCTCGAAAGCGAATTCGGCCGTGCCGACATGGATCTCGTTCTCGACGTTGCCCCGGATGTTGTGCTGATCCCCAAGGTCGAACGTGTCGCCGAAATCCAGGCAGTCGCCGATATTCTCTCCGAAGCTGGCGCACCCGATACGCTTTCGATCTGGGCGATGATCGAGACGCCGAAGGGTGTTCTGAACGCCCCGGTCATCGCCGGCGCCGACGAACGGCTGAAATGTTTCGTCGTCGGCCTCAACGACCTGCGCAAGGAAACCAGCGTCTTGGCCCTTCCCGGCCGCACCTATCTCGTGCCCTGGCTGATGCAGGTCGTGCTGGCCGGCCGCGCCTACAACATCGACGTGATCGACAGCGTCTTCAACGATTTCAGGGATGCGGAAACTTTTGACGCGGAATGCGCTCAGGGCCGCGCCATGGGCTTTTCCGGCAAGATGCTGATCCATCCGGCCCAGATCGAACCCGCCAACCGGCATTTCGGCCCTGATCCGAAGGCGGTCGAGGAGGCGGAAGCGATCATCGCCGCCTTCGCCCAGCCGGAAGCGCAATCCCTCAACGTCATCAATCTCGACGGCAGAATGGTCGAGCGGCTCCATCTCGTCGAGGCGGAAAAGCTCGTCGCTCTTGCCCGCAGCATCGCAGACAGAAAGAAGGCATCATGAAACTCTACCGCTTCCTCACCGGCCCCGACGACGCATCCTTCTGCCACAAGGTTTCGCTGGCGATATCCAAGGGCTGGGAATTGCACGGTTCGCCGACCTATGCCTTCAACGCCACGACTGGCGAGATGCAATGCGGCCAGGCGGTCACCAAGACCGTGCACGGCAAGGATTACGATCCAGGCATGAAACTCGGCGAGCAATAATTAGATCAAGGAGAATTTCAGCGCTGCGCAGCCGCGTCGGCGCTGGCTTCGATCCGCTCCATGTCGTCATCGGAAAGACCGAAATGGTGGCCGATTTCATGGATTAGAACATGGGTGATGATGTCGCCCAGCGTTTCCTCGTTTTCCGCCCAATAATCGAGGATCGGCCGGCGATAGAGCCGGATGCGGTTGGGAAGCTCGCCTGTTTCCATGTTGAACCGCTCGGAAATGCCACGCCCTTCGAACAGGCCGAGCAGATCGAACGGCGTTTCCAACGCCATGTCCTCGAAAACTTCGTCATCCGGAAAGTCTTCGATCTCGATCGTCAGATTGGTCGTGAGCGCCCGAAATTCTTCCGGCAGGTGACCATAGGCTTCGATCGCCAGCGACTCGAATGCGCTGATCGTCGGCGCGTGTCGGTCTCGCCAATCGTCGGTCTGGTCAATGCGGGCCATGGGCTCTCCTTCTCGTCAGGCCGATATAGTGCCTTTGGCGATATTTTTCGAGAGAAGAATCATCGGCCTAGGCGGACAGGAAAAGATTCCTGCAATTCCGCTGTTGACTCTTTTCCGGGCTCGGGAATCTATAAGAACATAAAGAGAACATGATGAATGGAGCTGACGCCATGGCCGGGAACGCCAGGGCGCAGGAGACGATTTTTGCCCTGCGTGAACAGATCGCCAAACTGGAAGGCAGGCCCCTGCCCGCACTTGCGGCTGCAGAACAGGCAGACCTTGCACAGGATCCGGAAAACCACGCTTCCCGACTGGATCAGCCTCGCCTTCTCCTTGGCGTGGACGCAGTGGATAACGCCCTGGAAGGTGGCCTCCCTTTGGACGGCATGACCGAAATCCGCACCACGCTGACGGCGGATACGGGCCCGGCAACCGGCTTTGCCCTTGCTCTCGCATCCCAACTGAAAAAGCAGGAGGATGCCGATGCACCCATTCTCTGGATGGGCGATGTCGTCTCCACGCAGGAAGGCGGCGCCCCCTATCCACCGGGTCTCAAACAGTTCGGGCTGAATCCGCAAGACATTCTCTATGCATCCCCCCGCAAGCTGGAGGATGCCCTCTGGCTGGCCGAAACAGCGCTGGTCAGCGGCGCTCTTTCTGCCACCATTTTCGAAATCCGGGGCAACCCCAAACATTTCGGCCTGACTGAAAGCCGGAGGCTCGCCCTCCGGGCAAAGACGGCGGGGCGACCGCTTTTTCTTCTCAGACATGTAGCAGCAGAGGAAGCGAGCAGCGCCTCCTTCCGTCTGCTTGTCGAACCGGCGCCAGCCGCCGGGCGGCGCCTTCCTGATGGCAGCGTGCTTGGCGGCAGCATCGGCCATCCCGTTTTCCGGCTAACCCTGGAGAAGAGCCGCAACCCGGCTCCTCTCTCCTTCCTCCTGGAGTGGAACCCCCATGACCGTCAATTTTCCCTCGGCCCAGACACAGATCGGGACACAGGCGAGGCTTTCACTCACGGCAACTCACCAACGCATCCTGGCACTCGTCTTTCCGCATCTGCCGACCGACAGGATCGCCCGAAAACTCTGGGGTCCGTCGTGGCGTTCGAACAGGCGTCCTGAGCACCCGCCGATCCTCTGCGCTGGGCGGCGCGACAACGCCATGCGTCTGACGGCGCTCGACGAGGTTTGCGAACGCATCGGGCTGAAACGCGGCCAGGGGCTTGCCGAAGCCCGTGCCATGTTTCCGAAGATCGACGTCATCGACGAGGACGAGAGGGCCGACGCGGCACTTCTCGAAGCGCTTGCGGACTGGTGCGACCGCTATACGCCGCTCGTGGCGCTGGACGGCAAGAACGGTCTTTTCCTGGATATTACCGGCTGCGCCCACCTTTTCGGCGGCGAGGAAGCGCTGCTCGGAGATATTCTGAAGCGGCTCCATCATATGGGCTTCGACGTCAAAGGCGTGATCTCCTCCTCTCCCGGCTTGTCCTGGGCCACGTGCCGCTTCGGAAAAGCGGGGGTGATTCCCGAAGGTCTGCTGGAGGAAGCGCTTGCCCCCCTACCGGTCAATGCACTCAGGATCGGCGAAACCACCATCGCTTCGCTCCATAAACTCGGCCTGAAACGCATCGGCGATCTTTTGACCATGCCGCGCGCGCCGCTTGCCCGCCGCTTCGGCACGCAGTTGCTGCTGAGGCTCGATCAGGCGCGCGGCGCCAACGAGGAAGCGATCTCCCCTCGCCGCCCGGTCTCAGCCCTTTCCGCGGAACGCAAACTTACCGAACCAGTCGCAGCGGAAGATCATATCCTTGAGTTAACCCGCCATATCGCCACCTCCTTGAAGTCTGGCCTCGAAGCCCGAGGTGTCGGCGGGCGAATGTTCGAACTCGTCCTGTTTCGGGTCGATGGGCGCGTCTTCCGCATCACCGCCGGCGCCTCCCAGCCGCTTCGTGACCCTGCCCGTATATCCGCTTTGTTCTCCGAGCGACTGACCGCCGTGCATGACGACCTCGACGCCGGCTACGGCTTCGAACTCCTGCGCCTCAACGTGCTGCAGCACGACACCTACAAGACGACGCAGGGTGACTTTACCGGCGAAGGTGAGGGGGAGATTTCGCTCGCCGACTTCATCGACAAGGTTTCGGCCCGGCTTGGTGTCGATTGCCTGCAGATAGCCATACTACGCCAGAGCCACGTGCCGGAACGGGCAATGATCTTTGCGCCGGCGATCACGACGCCCTCCGCGCCTGAGAAAACGGCATTCCCATTTCCGTTCGCACCTAGAACAGACCGTCCTCTGCGCCTCTTTCGTCATCCGGAGGAAGTGAAGACCTTTGCTGCGACAGTCCCCGACGGCCCGCCGTCGCGTTTCCGTTGGCGGCATGTGGTGCACACGGTCATCCAGGCAGAGGGTCCGGAACGGATTGCCCCTGAATGGTGGCTAGAGGAAACCGACGTTCCGGAACGGGACTATTTCCGCCTGGAAAGCAAAGCCGGCCGCCGCTTCTGGATTTTCCGCGAAGGCCACTATAATGCCAAGGAGGATGCCCCGACCTGGCGCATGCACGGGCTCTTCGCATGATTCCGGACACTCCCGCTTTCTTTGAGATCGGCGCCAAGACGAATTTTTCGTTTCTGGAAGGCGCTGCACGCCCTGAAGAGATGGTTTTCGCCGCAACAGCGCAGGGTCTTTCCGGCCTTGGAATCGCCGACCGCAATTCGGTGGCCGGTGTTGTCAGAGCTTTCACCAAGGTCCGAGACATGAAGGCACGGTTCGAACGAGCCGAAAAAGTCGGACCGGAAGAAGTGCTGAAGGAGAACCCCGAACCTATCCTCTGGCCTGTATCTGTTCAGCCCGGAGCCCGTCTCGTATTCTCTGACGGCACACCGGATGTGCTCGCCTATCCCGAAAATCGAAAGGGATGGGCCAACCTTTGCCGTCTCATCAGCCGCGGAAATCTCAGAACGGAAAAGGGCTCCTGCATTCTCGAGGAATGGGACCTTCTCGAATGGTGCAAGGATATGAGACTTGCCGTCGTTCCGGATTTTTCCCGCGCGGAGGACGCTGCATATCTGGTCGATCTGAGAAAAAGACTTGATCGCTATCGCAAGACGTTTGGAAAGAGCATCTATTTTGCTCTGGCGCCGACCTATGACGGACGCGACAAACTTGTATTTGCGGCTTTCGCTGAAGTTGCCTCGCAAAGCCGCCTGCCGCTGCTCGCAACCAACCTCCCGCTTTTCAACTTCCCATATCGACGCCCGCTTTCGGACGTGGTGACCGCCATTCGAGAACATGTAACCGTCCAGGAGGCGGGTTTCCGTCTGGCTCCGAATGGAGAACGCTACATCAAGCCGGCCGCTGAAATGGCCCGGTTGCTGCATGCCTATCCGGATGCCGTTGCCAATACGGAGAGATTTTTCAGGCCGTTAAAATTTTCAGTTGAGGAATTGAGCCACAACTATCCCGATGAAAGCATGCCTGGAGAAACGCCATTCGAAACATTGAAGAAGCTCGCCTACGAAGGCGCTAAATGGCGTTATGGCGAGATTCCAATTAAAATTGAGAAGCAGATAATATACGAACTGAACCTTATCGAAAAAAAGCAATACGCACCTTATTTTCTAACCGTCCGAAACATCATGGAATTTGCCCGCGGAGCAAATATCCTTTGCCAGGGCCGCGGATCTGCAGCTAATTCTACGATTTGTTACTGCCTGCGTATAACCGACGTGGATCCTAATAAAGTTTCCCTTCTTTTCGATCGCTTCCTTTCAACGGATCGTAATGAGCCGCCCGATATCGACGTCGATTTCGAGCATGCGAGGCGTGAGGAGGTAATCCAGCATATTTATCGAACCTATGGCTTTCGTCACGCAGGACTGACAGCAGCGGTGACAAGTTACCGCACACGCATGGCTGGCCGTGAAGTCGCCAAGGCATTCGGACTATCAGAAGATGTACAAAATGCGCTTTCCAGTACGGTTTGGGGATGGTCGGAAGAAGGCACGTCAGAAAGAGAAGCAAAGGCTGCCGGTCTCGATATAAACGACTTCACCACCAAGCAGGTCCTGACACATGCGGGGGATTTGATGGGCTTCCCACGTCATCTAACCCAGCATGTCGGCGGCTTTGTCATAACGCGAGATCGGCTTGATGAAGTTGTGCCGATCATGAAAACAGCGATGCCTGGCCGTTACATGATCGAGTGGGACAAGGATGATCTGGATACGGTTGGCATCCTTAAGGTCGATGTTCTGGCTTTGGGCATGTTGACCTGCCTTGCAAAGACCTTTGATCTTCTTTTGCACCATTACGATGTGACGAAAACTCTGGCCGATCTTGGCAACAAGGATCATGAAGACGGCGAACCGGTCTACGACATGATCTGCCGCGCCGACACGATCGGAGTTTTTCAGATCGAAAGCAGGGCGCAAATGAGCATGTTGCCCAGGCTCAGGCCTCGCAAGTTTTACGACCTTGTCATCGAGGTGGCTATCGTTCGCCCCGGTCCCATTCAAGGAAACATGGTTCATCCATATCTGCAAAGACGGGAAGCCGCACGCAGAGATGAGAATTACAAGATCGAATATCCCAAGGATGAAATGATCCCAATCCTGGATCGGACGCTGGGCGTGCCTCTGTTTCAGGAGCAGGCAATGCAGATCGCAATCACTGCAGCAAAGTTCCCGCCGGAAAAGGCCGATAGTCTGCGCCGCTCGATGGCAACCTTCAAACGCTCTGGACGTGTAAAAGAATTTGAAAGCGATATGATCAATGGAATGGTATGCAGGGGAGATCCGAGAAAATTTGCGGAGCGCTGCTTCAATCAGATCAAAGGCTTTGGAGAATATGGCTTTCCCGAAAGCCACGCTGCCTCTTTCGCTTTGCTGGTTTACGCATTCTCTTGGATCAAGACCTATTATCCGGACATCTTCCTGGCTGCGATGCTTAACTCCCAGCCAATGGGATTCTATGCGCCGGCACAGCTCGTTCGGGATGCCCGCGAGCATGGGGTCAAGATCCTTCCGGTGGACGTCAACAGCTCGCAATGGGACTGCACGCTGGAAGACGCCGCTTTCGACAAATGGGCGATCGACCGGCGCCATGAGTCCATGCGCGATATCATCAAAACCAGGCATGCGGTCCGGTTGGGGTTCCGGCAGGTCAAAGGCCTGTCGGAAAAGGATGCGATCGAAAAAATCATCGCCAATCGCGGAGAAGGTTACAGGTCCGTCCATGATTTCTGGCTGCGGTCGGGCCTTGATAAGTCGGATATCGAGCGGCTGGCGGATGCCGATGCTTTCGGTAGCATAGGCCTGTCTCGACGGCAGGCGATCTGGGCTGTACGCGGCCTGGATACCGGCAAGGTTTCGCAGCGCCTGCCCCTGCTGGAAGTGGCGGATCATGCCGATCTCAGGCCGGAGCCCAAGACGAAACTGCCGGAAATGTTACTCGGCGAAGAGGTGATCGAGGATTATCGGTATCTGAAACTGTCGCTTAAGGCCCACCCGGTCTCCTTCCTGCGGGATGAATTCAGGTCGATGGGCATCACCCGCAGCGTCGATCTTCTGACGGTTCCGAACGGAAGAAGGGTCACGATCGGTGGGATCGTGCTGGTGCGCCAGCGGCCCGGCTCTGCCAAGGGCGTGATCTTCATGACGCTCGAAGACGAAACCGGGGTCGCCAATGCGATCGTCTGGAAAAACACCTTCGAGAAATATCGTCCCGTCGTCATGGGCGCCCGGCTGGTAAAAATCCACGGCAAGCTGCAGAGCCAGAGCGGCGTCATCCATACGGTCGTCGAGCATATCGAGGATATTACGCCGATGCTCGGCCTTCTCCAGAAGGAAGCCCGTCGTTTCGGCGTCTCTCCGCGTTCCGACGAAGCCCTGCAATCGAGCGATGATCACCGACAGAAACGGCGATCCAACGGCATGGAGGAGGCAAGGCCAAGATCGCGAACGGAAATCAACCCGGTGCAGTCCTATGATACCCCGCCCGGCAGCGTCATGCCCAAGGGCAGAAACTTCCATTGATCTTCCCGAGCGACATCGACGGCAGTGCATATGTTTATGGTAGGCCCACCGAGAAGACGGTCTGCGTGACTGCCTGATCCGACCCGGCTCCGGATACTCCGGCTTAGACAATGGAATGAGCGCGGGAACGCGCCCTCATTCGAGCTCGGCCACGCGAGGAATGGCAAGCTTCCTGAAGTCGTGAAGTCGCGAATTTGATTTTTTCTTGACATTCGATGTCCTCTTTCGCAAAAGAAGATCATACAGGTCATGTTTCGCGGGTTCGACCGAGAATGCTGGTTTGCAGTTGCAATTACATTACCGCTAGGGAAATCCGGGACACGATCTTCCAGCTCCTTGAAGAGGACTGTTGGCAGCTCATCGTGCCGGCGAAAGTCTATCACGCCATGGCAAAGCGCGGCCGCTGCTGCGGTTGTTTTCCCAATGTCGTCGACTTGATCATCCGCACCACCGAAGAATATCACGCCCAGCGCCACTCGACGGAAGCCGAAGTGGTTGTATATATGTCCCGTTTGAGAGAACTCCACGAAGAGAACAGGAGAGCGGACATTGAAAGGCGACTCAAAGGTCATCGAGCGGCTTAACGAGGCACTATTCCTCGAACTCGGCGCTGTGAACCAGTATTGGCTGCATTATCGTCTTCTGGACGATTGGGGCTACAAGAAGATGGCCAAGAAGGAACGGGCCGAATCGATCGAGGAAATGCAGCACGCAGATCGCCTCATCGACCGGATCATCTTCCTGGAAGGCCATCCCAACCTGCAGACGGTCGCGCCGCTCCGCATCGGCCAGAACATCAAGGAAGTCCTGGAAGCCGACCTTGCCGGCGAATATGACGCTCGCACGGCCTACAAGGCCTCCCGCGACATCTGTCACGCGGCCGGCGACTACGTTTCCATGAAACTGTTCGAAGAGCTGCTGATGGATGAGGAAGGCCATATCGACTTCCTCGAAACCCAGCTCGATCTCCTCTCCAAGATCGGCGAAGAGAAATACGGTCAGCTGAACGCCGAATCTGCCGACAGCGCGGAATAATCCGGCCCATCGATTACAATAAACCCGGCGGCCTCACGGTCTGCCGGGTTTTTCATTTCATGGAGGTTTGCGATCAATTCGACCTTCAGACAGCGGCCTTGGCGAGATGCGAAAACTCGGCCACGACCTGATCATAGACCGCGCGCTTGAAGGGCACGATCAGCCCCGGCAGATCCGCCATCGGCTTCCATTCCCAGGCATCGAATTCCGCCGAATGACCGCCCGGAGGCGGATTGATGGCGATTTCGCTCTCGTCGCCATCAAAACGGAATGCAAACCAGCGCTGTGTCTGGCCGCGATATTTGCCCTTCAGCCCGATGCCGATCAGATGTGCCGGCAGGTCATAATTGATCCAGTCGCTTGCCTCGGCCAGCAATGTCACGGAGCGCATGCCAGTCTCTTCGTAAAGCTCGCGATAGGCGGCCGGCAGCGGATCTTCGCCCTTGTCAATACCGCCTTGCGGCATCTGCCAGAGCTGCGGCGAGCCGTCATATTCGCTATTGCCCTCGGAAATCCGGCGGCCCGCCCAGACAAGGCCCTGGCGGTTCAGAACCATGATGCCCACGCAAGGGCGATAGGGCAGATCCTCGGCGCGCGCCGGCTGCTTGTCTTTTTTGCTCATGATGATTTACCTGCCTGGGCTTAGGGTTCGACGCTTTCGCTCGCGAGCGCTGCCACGCCGACGATCTCGATGCCACGCCGTGAAGCTTCCTCGCTCCACTGCCTTATCGCATCTATGCTCTCGTCGAAAGCCGATGCGACGCCGACCGCGGTGCCTTTGCGGCCGGCAATCCGCTCCAGTTCGTCGAGTTTTTTGAGGATGGCCTCTTTCTGCACCTCGGCATCGAGCGTCACATCGCCGAAGGCATGCGGCAGCTCGATCGCCTTGGCGATCGTCGCAGTTTTCGACTGTGCGGAACTTCCGTCGTCGAAGAACAGCAGACCGCGTTTTTGAAGGTCACGCAGCACCGGTTCGAGTGCATTGGCATCGGAAAGATACCGCGCGCCGAGATAGTTCATGATGCCGGTATAATTGGTGATTTCGCCCATAGCGACATGCAGCCGGTCGAGATTCTGCTTGGCCGGCGTCTTGACCAGCAGGGTGCCGGGACCCGGATCGTTTGCCGGGTAATCGAATGGCTCGAACGGCACCTGAACGAGGATTTCGTGGCCAGCGCGGCGCGCATCCTGCATCCAGCGCTGCAGGCTGTTGCCGGTCGAGGCAAAAGCCAGGGTCACCGAGGGCGGCAATTGCTGGATCGCCCGCTGCGTCCCGGTCTGGCTGAGGCCCAGACCGCCCACCACGATGGCAATCCGCGTGCCGCGTGCGCCGGACCACGGACGCGCATATTGCTCCATTGGCCGTGTGCCATCGGGACCAACGATCGGCAGGCGGCCCTGTGGCGTGTCCTGCAGCAGTGCATCCACCGGCTGGGCGGCAACACGTGGGTCCTGGCCTATTCTCTGCGCATCGATCAACACCGGCCCGCCATCGCCGCGCGCGCGTGGCGTATATTTCGTCACCACGGAACCGTCGTCGGTCAGCGTGCGCTCGATATTGGCGCCGGAATTGGGATTGGAGCGTGGCATGCCCGATGGCTGCTGGGCAGTGGCATTGCGGTTGGCACCGGAGGGCGCCTTCTGACTATCGGGTGAAGTGGCAGGCGGCACGTTTGTCGCCACTTGCTTCAAGGCGTCGTCGCCGCGCATGGCGAAAACAGATAGGCCGATCACGGCGACAACAACCACGCCGGCAATCAGGATGACGGGAGAAAATCGTCTTGCCCGTCGCCGTGCGGCCGGCCGGTTCTGTCCCAGCGGTGCGTGGAGATCGGTGCCCAAATGTCAGTCCCGTATCAAACCTGCAGATAAGCCGAACCGGCCAGCACGGCGTCAGAACGACGCCCGTGCTGGCCAGCCCGTTATTTCATCACTTCTTGACGGCAGCTGCAGCCTTTTCCGGGTTGGCCGGATAGGACGGATCGGTCTTGGTGCCGTGCAGCAGATCCATTGCGTAGTTGAGCTGGATGTCGTCCTTGGTTTCCGGCGGAACATAGGCTGCGGAACCCGAGCCCTCGTCCGTTTCGGCAGCGCCCTGGATATGGCCCTTGAGGCTGGATTCACCCTCGGCCTTCAGCTTGCCCTGCAGTTCCGGCGGCAGCGGCTGTTCGACCTTGATGTCCGGCTGAATGCCGGTACCCTGGATCGACTTGCCAGACGGCGTGTAATAGAGCGCCGTCGTCAGGCGAAGCGCGCCGGCATCGCCCAGCGGAATGATCGTCTGGACGGACCCCTTGCCGAAGGAGCGGGTGCCGAGAACGGTCGCACGCTTCAGGTCCTGCAAGGCTCCGGCGACGATTTCCGATGCCGAAGCCGAACCGCCGTTGACGAGCACGATCACCGGCTTGCCATCGGTCAGATCGCCCGGGCCGGCATTGAAGCGGCGCGTCTCGTCGGCATTGCGGCCGCGGGTGGACACCACTTCGCCACGTTCCAGGAAGGCGTCGGACACGTTGATCGCCTGGTCGAGCAGGCCGCCCGGGTTGAGGCGCAGGTCGAGGACATAGCCCTTCAGCTTGTCGGCCGGCACGTCGGCTTTGATCTTCTTGATGGCCTTTTCGAGGTCGTCATAGGTCTTCTCGGTGAACGAGATGACGCGCAGATAACCAATATCGCCACCCTCGACACGCGACTTGACGGCGCGCACCGCGATGATGTCGCGGACGACGGTGATATCGAGCGGCTTGTCGGCACCCTGGCGGATGATCGTCAGCTTGATCGGCGTGTTGATCCCGCCACGCATCTTTTCGACGGCGTCTTCAAGCTTCAGGCCGCGCACTGGCTGGCCGTCGATCTCGGAAATGTAGTCGCCAGCCAGAATGCCGGCCTTGGAAGCGGGCGTATCGTCGATCGGCGAAACGACCTTGACGAGCTCATTGTCCATCGTGACTTCGATGCCGAGGCCGCCGAATTCGCCGCGCGTCTGGGTGCGCATATCCTGCGCGTCCTTGGCGTTCATGAAGCTCGAATGCGGGTCAAGCGAGGTCAGCATGCCGTTGATGGCGTTCTCGACGAGCTTTTCCTCATCCGGCGGCGTGACATACTGGGCGCGAACGCGCTCGAAGACATCGCCGAAAATCGACAATTCCTTGTAGGTCGAAGGACCGGCGGCCTGCGCCGGCACACCGGCCGAATAAATCACGCTCATCGCCGTGGCACCCATGAGCGCACCAACGATGACAAGAGAAGCCCTACGAATCATTTCGTGCCCTTCCAGTTTCTTTCGCGGTCCACCACGGTCTGGAATCAACCGGAGTGCCGTCTTTTCGGAATTCAATGTAAAGCGTCGGACGATCTGTTTCCAGCGCCAAAGCCGTGGCACTTGCCACTCTTTTCTCACCCATCGCGGCGATCGGTTCGCCCGCAAAGACGAACTTGCCCTGTCGCGCATTCACTTCATCCATACCGGTCAGAACCAGATGGTATCCGTCTCCGGCATTAAGAATGATCATCAGCCCGTAGCTCCGAAAGGCGCCGGCGAACACGACAAGGCCGTCTGCCGGCGCGGTCACCACTGCACCGGGCTTGGAAGCGACCGTCATGCCTCTTGCCGTATGTCCCGTCCCGTCGCCATCACCGAACCAACGCAAAACATCGCCGGCCACAGGAAGCTCCAGCTTCTGCTTGAGGCTCGAAAACGCGTATGCGGGCGCAATGCGGTTTTTGTCGGGCACGCCGCTTTCGGCCAATTGCTTGGCCCTTTCGCGCTCGGCTTCCGACATCATCCGCCGGCGCTCTTCTTCGGCGCGCGCCCGGTCGATCGCCTCGCGCACCGAGGCAATTTCGCCTTCCAGCGACTGGATGAGACCGTCCAGGTTGTTGGCGCGGCCGGCAAGCTCTTCGGAGCGGCGGCGCTCCGCATCAAGATCGGTGGTGTTCTGCCGGTTCAACTTTTCGTTTTCGGCCAGCAGCAGGTCCATGCGCCGGTCCTCTTCGAGGCTGGCGGCGATCGTGGTCGACACATCCGTCTTTTCGGACAGCGCCGCCGTCTGCAGGGACGAGAGCGATTGCAGGTCGGCAACCAGCTTGTCCGCCTCGTGACGCATTCCCGGCACCACGGCGCCGAGCAGGATGGCGCTGCGTACCGAGGCAAGCGCATCGTCCGGCGTCACGAGCAGCGCCGGCGGCGGATTGCGGCCCATGCGCTGCAGCGCCGCCAGCACCTCTGCAAGCACTGCACGACGGCCGCGCAACGAAGTGCGGATGCCGTCTTCCTTCACCTTGAATTCAGCCAGCTTCTTTTCGCTGTCGTTGATCTTGGTTTCCAGCCCTTTGCGGCGGGCGGCCGAAGCGATCAGCGCCTGACGGACGTCAGCAGTGTTCTTCTTCGTATCGGCAATGCTCTTCTCGATGGAGGCGATCTTTTCCGCCGACAACCGCATGGTCTTGGCAAGCACTTCCAGTTCGCCGCGCGTTTCGTTGCGGCGTCGCTGCAGGTCTGCGGTCGCATCGACCGGCGCATCGGCCTGAGCCGGCGCCTGTGTGGGCCTCAACGGCGCATCCACGGCCTGAGCATGAGCGGGTATGACGGATGGATCGGCCGGAAGGCAGGCAAGACCGAAACCGGCTGCCAGAAGCAGCGCGTACCGGTGCCTTTTGATATCCTTCAGCCTCATTCCCGCTCCGGTCTCTGGCCCGCTCCAATATTCGGCCGGATCAAAAAACCGTAAGCTGATTTGCCCGACGAGGCCACAAACAACATCGTGTTTGAAAGTAAACGATCCCTTAAACCCTGTGGTAGGGATGGCCGGAAAGAATAGTGACGGCGCGATAAAGCTGTTCGGCGATCAGGATGCGCACCAGCTGGTGCGGCCAGGTCATCGAGCCGAGATTGAGCACCATGTCGGCACGCGAGCGCAAATCCGGGTCCAGCCCGTCGGCCCCACCGATCGCCAGCATTAGCTCACGCTTGCCGTTGTCGCGATAGCGGCCGAAGACATCGGCGAATGCTTCGCTGTCGAGCGCCTTGCCGCGCTCGTCGAGCAGGATGAGGATCGCGCCTTCCGGCAATGCCTTTTCAAGCGCGCCGGCTTCCTCGCGCTTGCGCGTCTCGGCGTTCGAGGCACGGCTTTCCTGCACCTCGATCACCTTGGCCAATTCAAGCCCTATGGCGGGGCCTGCCTTGGCGAAGCGGTCGAGATAACGGGACGCAAGGTCCTTTTCCGGGCCGGCCTTTAACCGTCCCACCGCAAAAAGGCTTATACGCATGTCCTGATCCGTTAAATTTGCGGCCGAAATCCTGAATCGGGCAGCGAGCATTGCGCCCGGCCCCAGAACTTCAACCTGTGCCGACGGGTTCAGGCCATGCCTAAACCTGTCAATGCAGCAGCGTACCTTCCTCGATATCCGGAGCGGCCCACATCTTTTCGATGTTGTAGAACTCGCGGATTTCAGGGCGGAACACATGGATGATGATGTCACCGGTGTCAATCAGCACCCAATCACCGGTTTCCTGACCTTCGACGCGGGCCGTTCCCAGGCCTTCGTCCTTTAGGTCGGTAATCAGGTGATCGCAGATTGCCACGACATGTCGGCTCGAACGCCCGGACACGACGACCATATAGTCCCCGAGGGCGGATTTGCCGGCGATGTTGATGGTGACGATATCTTCTGCTTTGGAGTCCTCGAGGCTTGCGAGGACCAGTTCGAGAGCACGGGCGGCGGCATCGGCGCCACGTTCCTGGCTCTGCGGGAGAACGGTAAACGTCTTCCCCTTGGCGTGTACTGTTGGCAGGGTAGGTCCTTTCATCCATATAACAGCAACATGCACGATCAGCGAATCCGATAGAGAGTCGGCCGCTGTCATGAAGGTGGCATCGAATGGTTAATCTTTCAAGTCGGACGCGCAAAAGGTGATGGCGGCCGGTAAAACTTCATTTGAGTGTCATTTTGAGATGCTCACGGCGTCTTCTTGCCGTTGATTGCGCGAATTGCCGTGGAGCTGAGCGCCGAACGCGGACCATGGATGAAAGTCCAGGCAGGCGCCGGCCGTTTCCACAAGGTGCCGGCATCGTCCTCGTCGACGCGGGCATAATCGAAGGTGCGCGCCATCTTCGACGACAGGAAGGACAGGGTAGAGCCCGGCCGGTCGATCACGGCGATCGGAAAAGTCGCAGCGATCTCCTGCCATTTCTGCCAGAGATGAAACGTCTTCAAACTGTCGGCGCCCATTACCCAGACGAAATGCACATGCGGGTTGCGAGCCTTCACATGCGCCAGCGTATCGGCCGTATAGGAACCGCCGAGTGTCTTCTCAAACGCGGTCACCTTTATGCGCGGATCATGGATCAGCTTCTCGCTCATGGCGATCCGGTCCGGAAGCGAAGCCAGTTCGGAGCGGCTCTTCAACGGATTGCCCGGCGTCACCATCCACCACATTTGGTCAAGGCCAAGACGGCGCAGCGCAATCTCGGCGACCAGAAGATGGCCTTCATGCGGCGGATTGAACGATCCGCCGAACAGGCCCACAGCCATGCCGCGTTCCACATGCGGCATGCCGAGATATCGCTGATCGAGCTTTTCTTCCACGTCAGGCCTTGGGCTTTTTAAGGTCGAACCTGACCGGTGCCGCGCACCCGGTATTTGAACGAGGTGAGCTGCTCGACGCCGACCGGTCCGCGCGCATGCATCTTGCCGGTCGAAATGCCGATCTCGCCACCCATGCCGAACTCTCCGCCATCGGCGAACTGCGTCGAGGCATTGTGCAGCAGGATCGCCGAGTCGAGTTCGTTGAAGAACCGCGCGACGACGGCGGGATCTTCGGCAATCACCGCCTCCGTGTGATTGGAGGAATAGGTGTTGATGTGCTCGATCGCGCCTGAAATCCCATCGACGATCGTGACGGAAATCACGGCATCGAGATATTCGGTGCGCCAGTCCTCTTCGGTCGCCTGCTTCGAAGCAGGAAACGTCATCATCACTTCGGCAGAACCCCGAACTTCGCAGCCGGTATCGGCAAGCGCTTCCAGGATCGGCTTCAGATGCGTGTTTGCCGCAGCGCGGTCGATCAGCAGCGTCTCGGCGGCGCCGCAGACGCCGGTGCGGCGCATCTTGGCATTGACGACGATCTTCTTCGCCATGTCGAGATCGGCGGACGCATCCACATAGATGTGGCAGAGGCCTTCGAGATGGGCGAAAACCGGCACCCGCGCCTCGTTCTGTACTCGCGCGACAAGGCTCTTGCCACCGCGCGGCACGATCACGTCGATCGCGCCGTTCAACCCCGACAGCATGGCGCCGACAGCTGCCCGGTCGGTGGTCGGCACGATCTGGATCGCATGCTCTGGAAGTCCGGCGACCCTCAAACCGGCTACGAGGCAATCATGGATAGCCTTCGATGAATAGGCCGAATCGGAGCCGCCGCGCAGGATTACCGCATTGCCGGCCTTGAGGCAGAGTGCTCCGGCATCGGCCGTCACGTTCGGGCGGCTCTCGTAGATCACGCCGATCACGCCGAGCGGCGTACGGGCGCGCTCGATATGCAGGCCGTTCGGCCTATCCCATTCGGCGATCACTTCGCCGACCGGATCCTTGAATTCGGCAATCTCGCGCAGCGCCTCAGCCATGCCGGCGATCGACTTTTCGGTCAGCGTCAGCCGGTCGATGAAGGATGGCAGCAGACCCTTGCCTTCAATATTTTTCAGGTCCGCGGCATTTGCGGCCAGGATTTCGTCCTGAGCCGCAAGGATTGCATCCGCCATGCCGTTCAGCGCGGCATTCTTCGCTTCGGTGGAGGCCGTTGCCAGCACGTGGCCGGCCGCCTTGGCATTGCGGCCGAGTCCGTCCATCACCGCCGCGACATCACCCGCAACGTTATCCCGATCGAGGGCAACCTTATCAAGCATGGGCGGCATCCTCCTTGCGGTCTTCCTTTTGGGCCCTGCGACGCTCCGGCCCGGTCATGACGAGATCGTCACGATGCACCATGGCCGCTCGGCCGGCATAACCGAGGATCGCTTCGATCTCGCCGGATTTCCGCCCGGTGATCTGCCGCGCTTCGTCGGCATCGTAGCTCACCAGCCCACGGGCGATCTCTCGGTCATCGACACCGATGATCGCAACCGTATCGCCGCGATGGAAATTGCCGTCGATACGGCGAACGCCAGCTGGAAGCAGGCTCTTGCCGCCACCCAACGCATTTTCCGCGCCCGCATCGACATATAGCTCGCCCGCCGGCTGCAACTGCCCGGCAATCCAGGTTTTTCGTGCGGTCACCGGCGTGCCGGACGGCGCAAACCAGGAAGACCGCGCCCCCTGCTCGACCGCTCGCAACGGGTGATCCGTCTTGCCCGACGCGATGATCATCGCGCAGCCGGCACCGGTCGCAATCTTGCCCGCATCGATCTTGGTGCGCATTCCGCCGCGCGACAGTTCGGAAGCAGCCCCGCCGGCCATGGCCTCGATTTCCGGGGTGATCGCCGGAATGATTTCCAGGAATTTTGCTTCGGGATCGAGATGTGGCGGCGCCGTGTAAAGACCGTCGATATCGGACAGCAGCACGAGAAGGTCGGCGCTGGTCATCGTCGCGACGCGCGCCGCCAGCCGGTCGTTGTCGCCATAGCGAATTTCGGTGGTCGCGACGGTGTCGTTCTCATTGATGATCGGCACGGCGCCGATCTTGAGCAGTTGATTGATGGTGGCGCGCGCGTTGAGATAACGCCGCCGCTCTTCCGTATCGCCAAGCGTCAGCAGGATCTGCCCCGCCACGATGCCGTCCCGCGACAGGCTTTCCGACCAGGCGCGGGCCAGCGCAATCTGGCCGACCGCGGCGGCAGCCTGGCTTTCCTCGAGCTTCAGCGCACCGGACGGCAGATCGAGCACGGTACGCCCCATGGCGATTGCACCCGAGGATACGACGAGAACGTCGATGCCCTTGGCTTTCAGAGCCGAAATGTCAGCGCAAATCGCGTCGAGCCATTGCGACTTCAGGCCGGTCTTGCGATCGACGAGAAGTGCGGAGCCGATCTTGATGACGATGCGGCGATGGCTGGCAAGCGACTTACGGCTGACGCTCATTCATCATCCCCGTCTTCGACATCACCGACCGGCACCGAGCGATCCGGCAGGGCGGTGTCTCCGCCGACGCTCGCTTCGACGATGACGTCGCGCAGGGCGCGCTGAACATCGATCATGCCGGTGCCGACGACGGCAGAGATGAGATAAGGCTTCTGACCGCAGGCCTTTTCAAGCTCCTTGGCCTTCTTCTTCAGTTCCTTCTCGTCGAGAATGTCGATCTGCGACAGCGCGACGATTTCCTGCTTGTCGGTCAGGCCGCCGCCATAGGCCTCCAGCTCGGTCTTCACAGTCTTGTAGGCCTTGCCGACCTTTTCCTCGACTGCCGAAACCAGATGCAGCAGCACGCGGGTGCGCTCCACATGGCCGAGGAACCGATCGCCGATGCCGACGCCCTCATGGGCGCCTTCGATCAGGCCCGGAATATCGGCCAGCACGAATTCACGCCCGTCGATCGTTGCAACGCCGAGGTTCGGATGCAGCGTCGTGAACGGGTAGTTGGCGATCTTCGGCCGCGCGCGGGTGACCGCCGCCAGGAAGGTCGACTTGCCGGCATTCGGCAGACCGACGAGACCGGCATCGGCGATCAGCTTCAGCCGAAGCCAGACAGTCTTTTCCTCGCCTTCGAGGCCTGGATTGGCCCAGTTCGGCGCCTGGTTGGACGGGCCCTTGAAATGGGTGTTGCCGAAACCGCCATTACCGCCCTTGGCGAGCCGGAACGTCTGGCCCTCCTTGGTCATGTCGATGATCAGGGTTTCGTTGTCTTCCTCGAAGATCTGCGTGCCGACCGGCACTTTCAGCGTCACGCTGTCGCCATTGGCGCCGGTGCGGTTGCGGCCCATGCCATGCACGCCGATCTGCGCCTTGAAATGCTGCTGGAAACGGAAGTCGATCAGCGTGTTGAGACCGTTGACGGCCTCCACCCAAACGTCGCCGCCGCGCCCGCCGTCACCGCCATCCGGTCCACCGAATTCGACGAACTTTTCGCGCCGGAACGAGACCGCGCCCGCGCCACCGTCGCCGGAGCGGATGTAGACTTTTGCCTCGTCGAGAAATTTCATCTTGGTGCCGTCGGTCTTGTGTTGATGGGACGCCTGCGTTCCTATGGGCATCCGGTAGGTTTCGATATAGCCGCTTAGGGCCAAGGTCAAAGAATATCATGAAGTTCGTTAGTTATAACGTCCAATACGGGGTCGGCATGGACGGCCGGTTCGATCCCGAACGCATCGCCGGCGAGGTCCGGGACGCCGATATCATCGCTTTTCAGGAAGTGACGCGCGGTTACCCCAAAAATGGTCACATCGATCTCGTCGACCGTTTTGCGGCTCTTTTTCCCGATCATTTCAACGTCTACGGCGCGCCCTGCGACGTGCTTCTCGGCGTGGCGGTCAAGGACGGAAAACGCGTCGAAACCCGGCTCCAGTTCGGCAATATGATCCTGTCGCGCTGGCCGATCCTCGCCACCCGTCATCTTCTCCTGCCGCGCAGCCGCACCATTAACGAGCTCAATCTGCAACGCAGTGCGCTCGAAGCCGTGATCGCCACACCCGACGGGCCGTTGCGTATCTATTCCACCCATCTCGACCATATTTCCCCGGACGAACGGATCGCCCAGATCGCGTTCCTGAAAGAGCGCATCGTCAATTTCGTTGCCGAAGGCGGTGCGCTGACCGGTGCCGCCGGCCAGGGGCTGACGGATCCGCCGCTGCCGGATGATTTCGTGCTGATGGGCGATTTCAACATGGAGCCGGGTTCGCCGGAATATATCGCCATGGTCGGCCACAACGACCGTTTTTACGGCCGCGCGCTTCGCCCGAACCAGCCGGTCGACGTGCTGGATCGTCTCGGGAAACTCTTGCCCGAAAGCTACACCTGGGCCGAGCCCCCCGGCGGCGCCGGCATGATGAAGATGCATCTCGATCATTGTTTCGTCAGCTTCGGTCTGGCGGCGCGGGTGAAAGACGCCTGGATCGACAACGACGCCCTGGGCTCCGACCATTTTCCGCTCTGGGTCGAGGTCGTGTGAGGAACCGGCGGAGTTGTCTCCGCCAGCTCTCGTTGTTGTCGTCACGGTCGGCCCGGAGTGCGAAAATCCTCGGGCAGAAGCATGGTTTCGATATGCGGCACCATGCGGTTGCGCGACAGGCTGAAGATCTCGTTGGCATCGACAATGCGGAAGCCGAGCTTCTTCTGGATGTTGAGCGACCCAAGGTTATCGGCAAACGCGCCGGAATAGATCTCGGTGTCCGGCATGCGCCGGAAGAACCGCTCCAGCGTGCCGGCAACCGCTTCCGTCATGTAGCCGCGGTCCCAATAGAGACGGTTCAGCCAATAGCCGAGCCGCCACCGGGCGCCGCGCATCTCAAGCCCGACCATGCCGATATGGACATCGTCGCCAGTGGTGATCGCCAGCGTCCAGTCGGGCAAAAGACCGGAAGCCTGCGTTACCAGCCAGTCCAGCCCATCCTGCAGATCGTAGGGCTGCGGCACCCTTGCAAGCATGCGCGCAACCTTGAAATCGCCGAGAGATTCGGCGATCGCCGACGCATCCGAAAGCTTGTGGGGCCGCAGCACCAGCCGCTTCGTGGTGATGACCGGGCAAGGGCCAGGTACGTTTTCACGCGTAGAGGCCTTCTGGAGAACTGCGGCGTTCATCGCATTTCTCCCCAGCTTCTCAACGATATCCAGGTCTTCCGGTCGAGCCGGAACCACTCGACCGCGACCATGCCGCCAAGCGCCAGGCAATCGATCATGCCGGTGCCCTGGAACTGGAAGCCGCATTTCTGGATCACCCGCCGCGACGCGATGTTGGTCACCCGGCACCGGGCATCGATGTGGTCGATATTGTTGCGGGTGCGGAACGCCATGTCGATCAGCGCATGCGCCGCTTCCGTGGCATAACCCTTGTTCCAATATCGCTCGCCGAGCCAGTAACCGATTTCGAGCGTCCGCTCGTCGGCCTGGGGCTCCAGCGCGCAGCAGCCGAGAAACGCGCCGTTGTCACCTCGGGTAATGGCGTAGACGCATTTGCCGATCTCGCCGATATTTGTACGTCGTACAAAATCCGCTGCGTCTTTTGCCGTGTAGGGATGCGGCATACGCGACACCATGGTCGCGATATTCGCATTGTTGGCGAGATGGGCAAGTGCGTCGATGTCTTCTTCATGGGGAGCGCGGAGAACTAATCTCTGCGACAATAAGACGGGGCAATCGCTTCTCGACCGGTCGGGCCGTAGCCGGTCCTGGGACCGTTCTTCTGGCGGCCGGGATTGGCTCGCCCTCAATAGTTCGCCTTGCATGTTCAGTCCTCCTGTTGGGGAAAAGAAAAAGGGAAGATGGTGGTGTCCCATCTTCCCTTTTTCTGACTGAACCGTGTTGGCGTTCAGCCGGGTCGATGTGACACCGGCTGCTAAAGTACGCTTACCGGCTTTATTCTGCTGCTTCGGCTTTCGGCATTACGGACACGTATACTCGGCCATTGGCCTTCGTACGGTAATTCACGTTGCCGTCGGTAAGTGCAAAAATGGTGTGGTCCTTGCCGATGCCGACATTGGCGCCCGGATGCCACTGCGTGCCGCGCTGACGCACAATGATGTTGCCCGGAATGACGACTTCGCCACCGAACTTCTTCACGCCGAGACGCTTGGAATTGGAATCGCGACCGTTACGCGACGAACCGCCAGCTTTTTTATGTGCCATTGGAGTTCTCCTTTACCCTTCGAAACCCTGATTAGCCGAGAATGTCCGTGATACGGACGACCGTGTGATGCTGGCGATGGCCGCGAATCCGCTTGGAATTCTGACGACGACGCTTCTTGAAGGAAATGACCTTCGCACCACGGTTATGCTCGACAACTTCAGCCTTGACCGTCGCACCCGAAACAAACGGGGCGCCGATCTTGGCATCGGCACCAACGCCGACGACCAGGACTTCGTTGAATTCGATCACTGCACCAGCTTCGGCTTCCAGCTTTTCGATGGTGAGCACGTCGTTGGCGGCCACGCGGTACTGCTTACCGCCGGTCTTGATGACTGCGAACATTTTTTATCCTTTCATGTTCGTTCCGGCTCTCTTCCGAAGAAGGGCCGTCTTTTTCTCAGTCGGACTTGAGCAGGGGATGCAAAAAGAGGACTTTTTGAAACTTGTCTGCCGGTGAAATCTGCGGGAAAGCTTGGTCGCCTTCACACAAACAAAAAGGCGGGAACACTTTTCCACACCTGATCGCGTGCTCGGATACGTGACGGACAAAAAACTGTCAAGACAAAAGGATGACAAGACTTCCATTTCGCCCCTTGCCAGCCCCGTCTTTGCCCGCTATGAGGACGCCGCGCATCACATTGCGCCGACCAGCGAAGCGGAGAGGTGGCTGAGTGGTCGAAAGCACCGCACTCGAAATGCGGCATACGGGCAACCGTATCGTGGGTTCGAATCCCACCCTCTCCGCCATTTATTTTGATAGCTTTCAGAACTCAACGAAATCAGTCGGCTGGCCTTGTCGAAACTGATTTGACAGATTGAATCTCCTAACGATTTAAGTAACTTCCGGCTTGGAAAGCGCAAAGCCATATTTTGTGGAAATATATCATGCCGAAGTATGTCATCAGGACCTGTCTTCTTGCAGCAGCTTTGGCGGTTGGCATCATCGGTTACAATCTATTCGACGCAAATACTGAGGCTGGATGTGGTATAACCAACGGCCACTGGGGTAGTGCTGTATCGATCTGCTATCCGCGATCCTGTTTCGATAAGGGCGATTGCGGCGGCCCGTGGGTTTCGACAGCAATTCCTTGCAATGATGTCCAGCCGGGCGAGACCGAAGCGATGCTGCATTTTTACTTTGGTAATCCGGATCGAAAAGAAGGCGACCATATATATTGGTCGACCGGCAAGCCCGATCGATGGGTCATCGAAGCGCGCATGAATCAGGGCAGGCTTTCCGAACTGAAGTGCCCGAACTACGAGCCTGCGCCGATTTAATTGAGATCAAGACACATTCGCATGACCTAGTGGCCAGGTTGATGCTCTCGAAAAAAGCACATTCAGATTGCCAGGACAGGAATTGGCACTTCGCACAACCTGTCTGAAATAAAAGGCTTTAGGCCAAAGCCTGTTCGCCTTCAGCCATCGGCTCATCCAGATCCGGCCTGACGAAATCGCCCTTTTCGTTCATCACCCACAATTCACCGGTCGAAATATCGAACCAAGCGCCATGCACGCGCAGTTCGCCCTTTTCGCTGCGCTTTTGCACAAAAGGAAAAGTCTGCAGGTTGACGATCGAGTTGCGGATCGAGACGCGCTCCAGCGCGGTCTGGCGCTCCGCCTGGGTCATCAGGTCGTTGCTCTGGATCTGCTCGGCGGCGGGCCTGACCAGGGCCATCCAGCGGCCGATGAAATCGCCGGGCGATAGCGGCTGCATCGTCGGGTCGAGGGCTGCTTGGATACCGCCGCAGCGGCCGTGGCCCATGACGATGATATTGTCGATCTCGAGTACCTGCACAGCATATTCGATTGCCGCCGAGGTGCCATGGAACTGGCCGTCCGGCTCGTAGCGCGGCACCATGTTGGCGACGTTGCGCACCACGAAGAGTTCTCCCGGGCCGCAGTCGAAAATGGTTTCAGGTGCTGCGCGGGAATCGCAACAGGCAATCAGAAGCGTGTGAGGCTTCTGCCCCGTGTCGGCAAGCACACGGTAGCGTTCGCGCTCGTCGGCGTAGCGGCCGCTCATGAAGCTGCGGTAGCCCGCCAGCAGTCTGTCTGGAAAGTCCGTCATGGCTGAAACGATTATAGCGCCGCCCGACGAGAATCAACGGTCATTGTGCGGTTGCGAAATGCGAGGCCTTAACGCTTCGTCCGGCTCAAGGGATGTGTGAGGTGGCGCATCTGCACCATCGCCATCGGTGAAGAGAGGCTGGAAGCATCGGTTTCCAGCGTCAGCTCGTCCCCGCCGCGCTTGGCGGTGCGGGCAAGGATTTCAAACACGCTGGCGGTCGCCATTTGCAGCGCTTTTTCGTCGTCCATGCCCGAAAGCAGCCGGCCGAGGAACAGCGCGCCCATCAGATCGCCGAGCCCGTTCGGCGGGTTGTCGATCAGCCGGTGTTCGGCAAGCAGTGCATGTTTGCCGGTGAGATAGAGATTGCCGGTGCCGCCGGACATCATCGGCACGGCGGAGGTGACCAGAATGCGCGGCGGCCCGAGCGCCACCGCCGCCTCCATGATCGCATTGTTGCTGTCGAGCGGCGCGCCGGAAAGCCAGGCAAGTTCATAGCGGTTCGGCGTCGCGATCGTCGCCAGCGGGATGAGCTCGTCGCGGATCGCCTCCGCCGTCGGCTGGGGTATATAAAGCCCGCCGAGATCGCCCATGACCGGGTCGCAGACGTAGAGAAGGTCGGGATTTTTCTCTTTCAGCGCGCGGATGAGCCGCGCCACGGAACGTATCTGCGCGGCATTGCCGAAATAGCCGGTCAGCACGGCCTTCACTTCGCCCAGCCATGGCGCGCGGATGAGATCGTCGATAGCCTTGTCGAAATCTGATTCGGGAAATGTCAGCCGGGTGGAGGGCCCATGACCGGGATGCCAGGGCAGCACGACGGTCGGCATCGCCCAGACCGGAAAACCGAGCGTCTCGAGCGCGAAGACCGCCGCCCTGTTGCCCACCGAACCACGCACGACATGGCTGGAAATGACGATGACGGCGCGGCTAGTATCCTGCATGGTATGAATTCCGGCTTCGGTGGCTCTGTTGATGGTTTTTTCGTCACTCTATGTCAACAACGCGTTGCAGACTAATGCGACGTCTTTAGCCGCCGACATGGATCGGCCATGTTGCAGCGAGATGACATCGTTCGGTCGAGCCGAATGTTTGATTGGGAAAAGGGGAGGAATCCATGGTCGCTAGGCAGAATCCGAAACGGGAACAACAGATCGACGATGCGCGCAAGATCGCAGCAGAGGGTACGGGCCCCCATCTCGATCCCGAAATCCTGTTCGGTCGGGCAAGCAATGACGATCTGGAAATCTATACGCCGGACATGCTGGCCCTCTCGGCAAAACACGCCGCCGAACGTCTGCAGGCCTGGACGCGCATACGCGCCGATATCACCGTCGAACCTGTCCCGGGCATAGAGCCGGACGGCGTTCCGGTTTCCGTCCTGACGGTCATCGACCGCAACATGCCCTTCCTGTTCGATTCGGTCATGGGCGAGGTAACTGCCAACCACCGCGACCTGACGCTGGCCGTGCATCCGATCCTGATGCTGGAACCGGGCAAGGATCCGACCCTGCGCTCTTACGAACAGCCGGGCGATCCGGCCCATCACGTCAGCCTGATCCAGATCCATATCGCGCCGCTCAACGAGGAACAGGCGAAATTCCTGGTCGAACGCATCCGCTTCATCCTCGACCAGGTCCATCTTGTCATCACCGACTGGCAGCCGATGCTGACCAATCTGAAGAACGCCTCGCGGCAGCTGAAGAATGCCGAGGGCCGCAAGGAACAGCGCGAGGAAGCCCAGGATTTCCTGAAATGGCTGCGTGACGACAATTTCACCTTCCTCGGCATGCGTGAATACGTCTATTCCGGCCAGGGCGCCGACGCCAAGGTCGAGCGTGGCAAGGGCCGCGGTCTCGGCATTCTCTCCGATCCGGACGTGCTCGTCTTGCGCCTCGGCAAGGACCAGGTGACGACCACTCCGGAAATCCTCGAATTCCTCGACGGACCGGATTTCCTGATCGTCACCAAAGCCAACGTCAAATCTGTCGTCCATCGCCGCGCCTATATGGACTATATCGGCGTCAAGCGTTTCGACGATAATGGTCAGGTCGTCGGCGAGCTGCGCATCGTCGGCCTGTTCACTGCCACCGCCTATACCCATTCCGTCCGCGATATCCCGCTTCTGCGGGCCAAGGTCGCCGAAGTGGAAAAGGATTTCGGCTTCGATCCGAACAGCCATTCCGGCCGCATGCTGGAAAACACGCTGGAAGCTTATCCACGCGACGATCTCTTCCAGATCCATCCGGAACTGCTCGCCCGCTTCTGCGAGCAGATCATGGAGCTGGGCGAACGGCCGCGGGTCCGCGTCCTGCCGCGCATCGACCATTTCGACCGGTTCGTCTCGGTGATCGTCTACGTACCGCGCGAAGACTATGATTCCGTCGTCCGCGAAAAAGTCGGCAACTATCTCGCCGAGGTCTATGAAGGGCATATCTCCGCCTATTACCCGGCTTTCCCGGAAGGCGGCGTCGCCCGCGTCCACATGATCGTTGGCCGCCGCGGCGGCAAGACGCCGGTCGTCGAGCAATCCGTGCTGGAAGATGCGGTTCGCCTGATCGCCACGCCCTGGGCAGAGCGTTTCGCAGCGCTGGCGGAAGACGGCCCGCGCCTTTCCGTCACCAACGCCTTCCAGGACATGTTCTCGCCGGAAGAAACGTTCCGCGACCTGCCGGATATCGCCGCCTGCGGCACTGGCGAGCCGATCCGCATTCAGTTCTACCGCAAGCCGACGGATACCGCCGGTGCCGTCTCCCTGAAGATTTTCCATCGCGGCGGCCACCTGTCGCTCTCCCGCCGCGTGCCGCTGCTCGAAAACCTCGGCTTCCATGTGGTCAGCGAACAGACGTTCGAGATCAAGGTCGGGACGGAAAGCCAGTTGGTCGTGCTGCACGACATGGAATTGCAGCTCGATGGCGGACGCGAACTCAATCTTTCCCGCGAAGGCACGCTACTGCAGGAAGCCTTCCTCTCCACCTTCGCCGGCCTGATCGACAATGACGCTTTCAACCGGCTGGTCCTGCTTGCAGGCCTTTCGGCCCGTGAAGTCACCGTCCTGCGAGCGTATGCCCGCTATCTGCGCCAAACCGGCATTGTGTATTCGCAGGCCTATATCGCCGACGCGCTGAACAAATATCCGGCGATTTCCGCCGACATCTTCCATCTTTTCGAAGAAGGTTTCGATCCGGCGCTGAGCGACGAAACTCGTGAGAAAAAGCTCAAGGCCCGCCATGCCGCGATCGAGGAAGCGCTCGGCAACGTGCCGAACCTCGACGAGGATCGCACGCTGCGCCGCTTCGTCAACGCGGTCGATTCGACGCTGCGCACCAATTATTTCCAGCGCGACGAGAACGGCCAGCCGAAGAAGATGCTGGCCTTCAAGCTCGATCCGAAACTGCTGGACGGCCTGCCGGAACCGCGCCCCTTCCGCGAAATATACGTCTACGGCACCGAGGTCGAAGGCGTGCACCTGCGTTTCGGCAAGGTCGCCCGCGGCGGCATCCGCTGGTCGGACCGTGGTGAAGATTACCGCACGGAAGTGCTGGGCCTCGTCAAGGCACAGCAGGTCAAGAATGCCGTCATCGTGCCGGTCGGCGCCAAGGGCGGCTTCTTCCCGAAAATGCTGCCAACGATCGGTCAGGGCGGCGTCTCGCGCGAAGACTGGTTCAATGCCGGCAAGGAAGCCTACAAGACCTATATCCGCACGCTACTGTCGATGGCCGACAATATCGTCGTCGGTGACGTGATCCCGCCGGAAGACACGATCCGCATCGACGGCGACGACCCCTATTTCGTTGTCGCGGCCGACAAGGGCACCGCGACCTTCTCCGATACCGCCAACGGCCTGTCGCAGGATGCCGGCTTCTGGCTGGACGATGCGTTTGCCTCGGGCGGCTCGGCCGGTTACGACCACAAGAAGATGGGCATCACCGCCCGCGGCGCCTGGGAAGCGGTCAAGCGCCATTTCCGCGAAAAGGATATAGACATCCAGACGACGCCGTTCACCGTTGCCGGCGTCGGCGACATGTCGGGCGACGTCTTCGGCAACGGCATGCTTCTGTCGCCCCATATCCGCCTGATCGCGGCCTTCGACCACCGCGACATCGTCATCGATCCGAATCCGGATATCGAAAAGTCGTTTGCCGAGCGCGAGCGCATGTTCGCACTGCCGCGCTCGAGCTGGCGCGACTACGATCAGTCGACCCTGTCTGAAGGCGCGATGATCATTTCTCGCGCTGAAAAGTCGGTGAAGCTGACCGAACAGGCCGCCGCCGCGATCGGCATCGGCAAGACGGTTGCAACGCCCTTCGAGATCATGACCGCGATCCTCAAAAGCCAGGTCGACTTGCTCTGGTTCGGCGGCATCGGCACCTATATCAAGGCCGCTTCCGAAACCGATACGGAAGTTGGCGACCGCGCCAACGATCCGATCCGTATCACCGCTAGCGAAGTGCGCGCCAGCGTGGTCGGCGAAGGCGCCAATCTGGGCGTCACCCAGAAGGGCCG
Source organism: Neorhizobium populisoli (assembly GCF_019430945.1). GTDB lineage: Bacteria > Pseudomonadota > Alphaproteobacteria > Rhizobiales > Rhizobiaceae > Neorhizobium > Neorhizobium populisoli. The sequence goes on from NZ_JAHYCB010000009.1 coordinate 122,127, forward strand.
CATCGCCTATTCGCTCAATGGCGGCCGCTGCAACTCGGATGCGATCGACAACTCGGCCGGCGTCAATTCGTCGGACGTCGAGGTCAACATCAAGATCGCGCTCAACCCGGCCATGCAGGACGGGCGCCTGCCGCGCGAGGCGCGTAACGAACTGCTCGCCTCGATGACCGAAGACGTCGGCCATCTCGTGCTGCGCAACAACTACCTGCAGCCGCTGTCGATCTCGCTGACCGAGCGCAAGGGTGTCGCCAACCGCGAGGAGCTGTCGCGCCTGATGTCGGTGCTGGAATCCCAGGGCCAGCTCAACCGCAAGGTCGAGACCCTGCCCGACGATGCCGAACTGGCCGAGCGTTATTCTTCCGGCCGGCCGCTGACCCGTCCGGAAATCGGCGTCCTTCTGTCCTACTCGAAGATCGTGCTCTTCGACGCGCTGATCGATAGCCAGGTTCCGGATGACCCGTATTTCTCCGCCGTGCTGAAGGCCTATTTCCCGGCCGGCATGCAGGAGGCTTACGCAGGCGATATCCAGAACCATCGCCTGCATCGCGAAATCGTCGCCACCGCACTCGCCAACGAGGCGATCAACCGCGGCGGTCCCGGTTTCGTGCAGCTGATGAGCGACCTGACCGGCGCCACCGCCGCCAATGTCGTGAAGGCCGCCTTTATCGCCCGCGACGGTTTCGACATGCCGAAACTCTGGACCGAAATCGATGCACTGGACGGCAAGATTTCCGGCCAGGTGCAGAACGAACTTTATGCCCAGGTAGCCCGCGTCTTCACCGGCGCGACCTATCTCGTCATCCAGACGCAGATCGGTGCAGGCGAAGTGACCGATGCGATTAGCCGGCTCAAGGTTGCGATCACCGGTCTGCGTGAAGCGATCGGCAATGGCGGCGAGGACATCGTCGCCCGTGCCGCCGAGCTTGAAGGCCAGGGCGTTCCGGCGTCGCTGTCCCAAGACGTCGCGCTGCTCTCCACCCTCGTCCTCGTGCCGGAGATCATGCTGATCGCCGACCGGACCGGCGAGAACATGGCGCGGGCGACGGAAGGATATTTCGCCGCCAGCCAGACGTTCAGGATCAACCGTCTGCTTACCGCCGGCGAGAAGATCAGCACGTCCGACCACTACGAAAGCCTCGCCTTGTCGCGCAGCCTGCAGCAGATCGCGGCAGCACGGCGCGATATCGTCATCGCCGCGCTTTCCGGCCATGCGCAGGAAGAAAAGCCGGTGGAAGCTTGGGTCGGCGCGGATCGCGTGCGCGTCAACCGGATCGGTGCCGAGCTGATGGCGCTCAGCGAAAGCGGCGACCTGACGCTGCCGAAGATCACCGTCGCGGCAGGCCTTCTGGGTGACCTTGCGCATGGAAGGGCGATGTAGGACAAATGATTGGAGCGCTTGAGGTCCAATACGGACACAGGGCGCTCCAATTTTAGGGTCTGCACCTCACGTTTTTCAAATATTGCGGAAAACGCCATGCGGCCTGATCCGGGGGAAGAATGACGGTCTATCACTGGGACGGGGCGCCGAAAGATGGAGCGCCGGCAAAAACAAGCCGGCGCGGCATCTGGGGCTGGATGTTGTTCGACTGGGCGGCGCAGCCGTTCTTCACCGTCGTCACCACCTTCATCTTCGGCCCCTATTTCGTCGCGCGCCTGACGGAAGACCCGGTCTCGGCACAAACAGCCTGGAGCAATATGGCGACGATCTCCTCGATCGTTATCGCCATCCTGTCGCCGGTCCTCGGCTCGATCGCCGACCAGTCGGGATCGCGCAAACCCTGGATCGCCTTCTTCGCGGTGATCAAGATCGCCTGCGTCGCATCGCTCTGGTATGCGGCCCCCGGCTCGCCGATCATCTGGCCGGTCATCTTCATGATCTTCGCCTCGATCGCCGCGGAATTCTCGACCGTCTTCAACGATTCCATGATGCCGCGCCTCGTCTCGAAGGAGGAAGTCGGCAGGATTTCCAACGTCGCCTGGGGGCTCGGTTATCTCGGTGGCATGATCGTGCTGATCGCGGTCGTGACGCTGCTTGCCGCCAATCCCGAAAGCGGCAAGACACTGATCGGTATCTCGCCGCTTTTCGGCCTTGACGCACATCTCGGCGAAGATGCCCGCATCACCGGGCCGATCTCCGCCGTCTGGTATTTCATCTTCATCCTGCCGATGTTCTTCTTCACGCCGGATGCCAAGAAGGGCCTGCCGCTCGCCGCCGCCGTCCGTTCAGGCATTTCAGAGCTCAAGGGCACGCTCAGCGAACTGAAAAAGCGCACCGGCATCACCAGATTCCTGATCGCCCGCATGCTGTATCAGGACGGCGTCAACGGCCTCCTGATCCTCGGCGGCACGTTTGCCGCCGGCATGTTCGGTTGGGCGACGATCGAGATCGGCATTTACGGCATCATCCTCAACGTCGTGGCGATCTTCGGCTGCATCCTCGCCGGCTGGCTCGATCGCCGGCTCGGCTCGAAAATCGTCGTGGTGATCAGCCTCGTCCTGCTGACGATCGCCACCCTCGGCATCGTCTCGACCGGCCCGGGTTTCGTCTTTTTCGGTTACATGCCGCTTTCGATGGCCGACAGCGGCGGCCTGTTCGGCACCGCCGCTGAAAAAGCCTATGTCCTCTTCGGCTTGCTGATCGGCCTCGCCTTCGGCCCGGTCCAGGCCTCGTCGCGATCCTATCTGGCCCGCAGCGTCAGCCTGTCGGAAACGGGGCGCTATTTCGGCATCTACGCGCTGTCGGGCCGCGCCACGAGCTTTCTCGCGACGCTGATGTTCTCGCTGACGGCTTATTTCAGCGGCTCGGCCCGGCTTGGTATGGCGACGCTGCTGGTGTTTCTGGTGGCGGGCTTGGTGTTGTTGCTAAGGACGCCTTATCCGGCGGATAGGTCGGCGACGTAGGAGCTTGACGCGGATCGGAGGGGATCGCCGTAGTGGGATTTCCAACCACGCCCAGGCGTCATTTCTCCGGTAGTGCCTCATGGTACCCCCCTCTGCCCTGCCGGGCATCTCCCCCACAAGGAGGGAGATTGGCTGGGCGCACCGGCTTCCCCAAACAAATAACGTCTCGGCTGTCGCTTCCGTAACAGCAATTCCCCGCAACATTGTCGGCGGTAGATGTAGCTGGAAGGCCGTGCCGCGGGTCAATCTCCCTCCTTGTGGGGGAGATGCCCGGCAGGGCAGAGGGGGGTATGGCGGGACACAGCCGTCAATGTCGTCATCTGCCCGGGGACAAATCACGGCACCTCTCCAACATCTTCAAAGACTTAACTTGCTGCTTATCCACGCCCCTCGTGTTCACCCCTACAATCCCCCTGCTTCCGTCGCCGGAGTGTTTCGCGAGACGTTCGCGGGCAGGCGGAGGCCGGCGCTTTCATCGGAACCGTAACGTGCGGGAATGGTGGAAGAGGTGAAAGCCATGGAGCTTCTTCGGAAACGTTGACGTTCCTATCAAGCATCCCCCTGGCCGCCAGGCCGGGTTCGGTTTGAGCCGTGCAAGCGTGAGAGCAATCTTGCGTGCAGAGAAGGCGAGGCAATCATCTGTAGGGACCGGAAGTCACGAGAGAACGCTGAAGGCCACGCGAATGCGGAGCCACCATTACTAAAACTATTTGAGGTTCCGCATTCGTGTGGACTCTCCGATATTTGAAAAGCCCCAGCAGAAGACTGCACGGGGCTCCGAAATGATGACCGGAATCCGGAAATCGATCCAGGCCGCAACTCGGCCCGCGCACGTTCCGTGACGCAGGCAGTCGAGTGCAGCTCAAAATCAATGCCGGAAATGCCGCATGCCGGTGAACACCATCGCCACGCCATGCGCATTGGCGGCCGCGATCACCTCGTCGTCGCGCATCGAGCCACCCGGCTGGATGACCGCCGTCGCACCAGCTGAAATCGCCGAAAGCAGACCGTCGGCAAACGGGAAGAACGCTTCCGAGGCCACGGCGGAACCCTTGGTCATCGGCTCCGCCCAACCCATCGCCTTGGCCGCTTCCTCAGCCTTCAACCCGGCGATACGGGCGGAATCGATGCGGCTCATCTGGCCGGCGCCGATGCCTGCTGTCTGGCCGTCCTTGGCATAAACGATGGCGTTAGACTTGACGTGTTTGGCAACCTTGTAGGCGAATTTCAGGTCTTCGAGCTCGGCAGCGGTCGGCGCGCGCTCGGTGACGACGCGGAGATCAATATCCTCGATCATGCCGTTGTCGCGGGTCTGGACGAGCAGGCCGCCGGCGACGGTCTTTGCCGTGATGCCGCGCGAGCGCGGGTCCGGCAGGCCGCCGGTGACGAGCAGGCGCAGGTTCTTCTTCGCCGCGATGATCTGCTGCGCCTCGTCGGTGACCTCAGGCGCGATGATGACTTCGGTGAACAGCTTGACGATCTCTTCCGCCGTCGCCGCATCGAGCAGTTGGTTGACGGCGATGATGCCGCCGAAGGCCGAGGTGGAATCGCAGGCGAGCGCCTTGAGATAGGCATCCTTCAGCGTCGAACCGGTCGCTACGCCGCAGGGGTTGGCGTGCTTGATGATCGCGCAGGCCGGGCCGCTCGTCTGCGGCGCGAACTCGCCGATCAGCTCGAAGGCGCCGTCCGTGTCGTTGATATTGTTGTAGGAGAGCTGCTTGCCCTGCAAAAGCACGGCGGTCGCGACACCCGGACGCTTTTCGCCGGTGACGTAGAAACCGGCGCTCTGATGCGGGTTTTCGCCGTAACGCATCTCTTCCTTCAGCACGCCGCCGATTGTGCGGTAGCGCGGGATTTCGATGTCGAGCGCTTCGGCAAACCAGTTGGAGATCGCCGTGTCATAGGCCGCCGTGCGGGCATAGGCCTTGGCCGCAAGCTTCTGGCGGAAGGCATAGGCCGTTTCGCCGTCGTTGGAACGCAGCGCCTCGATGACGGCCGGATAATCCGACGGGTCGGTGACGATGGTCACATAGGCGTGGTTCTTGGCCGAAGCGCGGATCATTGCCGGGCCGCCGATATCGATATTCTCGACCGTCGTCGGATAATCGCCACCGGCAGCGCGCACTTCCTCGAACGGATAGAGGTTGATGACGGCGAGATCGATGCCGGCGATGCCGTGTTCCTGCATCGCCGCGACATGGTCCGCATCGTCACGGATGGCGAGCAGGCCGCCATGCACGTTCGGATGCAGCGTCTTGACGCGGCCATCCATGATCTCCGGAAAACCGGTGACTTCCGAAACGTCGGTCACGGCAAGCCCGGCCGCCGCGATCGCCTTGTGGGTGCCGCCGGTGGACAGCAGCCTGACGCCCTGTTCCGACAGCGCCTTGGCAAGCTCGATAATGCCGGTCTTGTCGGAGACCGAAAGCAACGCAGTACGGATCTTGACGCGGTCGGGAGCGGGGATTTTTTTGGAAACGACGGCCATCGGTCTCTCTCTTCAAGACGCGCCCCGGACATGGACTAAGCTCGGGCGCCTATGGACATGCGCGCCGGTTAGCACAGCTTGGCGGAAGAGGAAACGGCATAGGCGGGAATTACTCCCCGCGGCGCATCATCCAGCGGATTTCGGTCATCTCGGGCGGGGAAAACTCGATGACGAGCTGCTGGCTCGGACGCACGCCAGAGACATCGGCGAAGAAGATATCCTCGTCGATCATCAGGCTGAGGCCGGGTGCCGCAAAGACCCAGGTCTCGCCATCCGGCGCCCGCATCGCAACACTTTCCTCGTCGCGTCGCGTCAGCATGATGGACGGATGAATGTGGAAACGAGCGATTGCCTGCAGCGCTTCTTCCGGAGGCTCTTCGCCTTCCGGCAGATAGAAGCGGTCATGCCCCTTGATCTTGTCGCCCTTGGCGTTCAGCCCGATCTCGCGTTCGTGCAGATAACCGAAATCGGCAACATAACCGTCGTGTTTGGCACGCAGCCAGTCATTGCCGTGCGCGTCGTCCCAGCGCTCGACTTCCACCTCCGAGACCGTATCCAGCATGATCGCGCCGGAAAGCTTCGAACGGGCAAAGCGACGTGACGAGGTTTCGTTGAGCGACAGCGTCGAATGGGCCGCAGTCGAGCGGGCGATCTGCCGATAGTTCTTGCTCGCAAATTTCGGCGTGCCGCAATTGACGATGAAGCGGTTGCGCCCGGCCGACATTTCGAAGGAGAGACAGCCCGCATGGGCGCTGCGCGAAAGATCGGTCGATTGCGGATTGCCGGTATCGACGATCAGCGTGGTGCCTTCAAACGACATCCGGTGGTAGTTCATATGCGGCAGCGCCTTGAACGGCTTGCCTGCCGTCTCATCATACCGCAGCACCGACATCAGTTCGCTGGCCGGCGTCGAACTTGCACCGTTGAACAGCGCCAGATCGCCGTCCTGATGCCGGAAGAAACGCAGGGCCGGATACATCCGGTCGATCGTCGGGATCAGCTTTTGCGGCAGGTCGTGGCCGAGATTGATATAGGTCTGGCGCAGCGGCAGGAGGTCGATCAGCAGATCGAGCACGGCGCGCGGATTGCGGGAGGAATGGCCGCCATCGGCGAGAATCTGCCGCTCCAGCTCTCGATCGAGCCGCAGTCCTTCGCGCCGCATATAGGCATTGCGTGTCGGCATCGAGATCGACGCCATGGCGAGCGCGATCCGAAGCTTCAGGAGTGTATCGCTTTCAGGCGTGGAGCCGGCAATCTTCCTGAGATACCGCACCTGATAGGCAAGGCTTTTCATGAAACGGCGATAGAAGCCGGCTTCCGCCCCCTGCAGCACGACGGTGGAATGGGAAAGCCAGGCGATCACCCGCTCGGCGGCGACATGCGCCTCCCAGGCAAGCCCTTTCGGCCGCCGGCCATGCAACTGGATCCAGTCGGCGACGATCTCGCGCACATGCGCGCACGTCTCTTCCGTCTTGTTGGTGCGGATGTGCCGGAGCCAGGCGAAGGAATGCAGCCGTTCCGCAAACGGTTTCGATGGCAACTCGACCGAAAACGGAGACTGGCCATAGGTTTCGAGAATGCGCCCGGCAAGCGGAAAGCGGCCCTCGAGTATTTCCTGGGCCACGAAGGGGTCAAGCGCTCTGAGATCGGTCGGCGCAACGATCAGGCGATCCGGCACCTGCAAGGCAAATGAAGTCACGGCAAGGCGAAACCCGGCGGTACGCCTGGAAAAGCGCCGCCAGATTTCCCGCAAGCCGAAGGACAAAAGCCTTCGGCGATCTGCGAGCCGCATTTTCACTTGGAATGTCTCCGCAAGGTATCGGTCAGTCTCCGCCCGTAAGGGGCGGAATCAATTTTAGATAATTCGAAATAATGTCCGGCTATGGTGAATAAAGCTTTACCGGCTACGCCCTGCTTATCGCAGGACGCGGATCACGCTCGCGAAGAAGCCATCCATGCCGCCCACAAATTTTTCATCACCCGGCAACATGGCCGGCGTGGTGCGGAATTCACCGAGCGGCGAAATTGCCACTTCAAGTCCCGGCCAATCTTTTGGATCGACGGGGACGCGTTCCAGACCGGGAATATCGGCCAGAACACGCGCCACCAGATCCTCCCCTTCGAAAGGATCCAGCGAGCAGTTGGAGAAAACGATAATGCCACCCGGTTTCACCAACGTGACGGCGTGGCGCAGCATTTTTTCCTGCAGGCCGGCGAGCTTGGCGATATCTTCCGGACCCTTGGTCCACAGCACGTCCGGATGCCGGCGCGTCGTACCGGTGGAAGAGCAGGGCGCATCGAGCAGAACACCGTCGAGCGGCTGTTCCGGCTTGAAATTGAAGAGGTCGCCGCCAATCAGCTCGGCTTCGAGACCCAACCGCGTCAGGTTTTCCTTCAGCCGCGCAAGACGGTTCGGAGACTGCTCGACTGCCGTGACCTTGGCACCGGCATGGATCAGCTGCGCCGTCTTGCCGCCGGGCGCGGCGCAGAGATCGGCAATCACTTTGTCCTTAAGGTCGCCGAAAAGCTGCGCCGGAATGGCGGCGGCGGCATCCTGCACCCACCAGGTGCCGTCTTCGAACCCTTCAAGCCCGGACACCGCACCTTCAAACGCGCTAAGCCGTACGCTGCCGGTCGGCAGAACCTTGCCGCCGAGCTTTTCCGCCCAGCCGGCCGCATCGGTCTTGACCGTCAGATCGATCGCCGGCGGCACGAGCTGCGCCTCGGCGATCCGCGCCGCGTCGTCGGCCCCATAGGCCGCAACCAGCCTCTCGCTAAACCAGGACGGCACGGGCGAGACGGACGCCGTGTGCGCCAACACGTCGTCCTTTTCCCGCACCAGCCGGCGCAGGACGGCATTCACCAGCTTGGCGAAACGACGGTTGCGCGGATCACGATTGGCCTGTTCGACCGCAAGATCGACGGCGGAATGCGACGGCACGTTCAAATGCAGGATCTGTGCGGCGGCGATGACCAGAACATGATGCAGCGCGCGGGCGCCTTCCGGCAGCGGTGTCTCAAGCAGCGAACCGATCGCCGCTTCCAGCCGTGTCAGATGACGGAGAGCCGTGGTGAGAATGGCACGCACCAGCGCCCGGTCGGCATCGCTCAGCGCCTTGTAGGCGGGGTTGCCGTGGGTGAGGTCCAGCATGCCGTCGAGCGAGATTTTCTTGTCGACGGCTGCGGCGAGAAGCTTGGCGGCCGTGGCGCGGACTTCGAGCCCGGGCTTATGGGCGGCCCCGCCGTCACGCGGCGGAGCGGATTTCATACGGTCCTTCGAGGGTCTGGAAGGCTTTTTATTGTTGTTGTCGTTCAAGTCTTTTCAACCAATCGGAGCTTCGCTGCCATTCAGGACCATGGCCCCTTGCGCGGTTCGTTCGTGCCGCGGCCCCAGGGCGAATTCGGATCAGCGTTGACGCCGGCATTCGGGACGGAGCGTGCGGTGCGCTGCGGTCTATCAGTCCTGAACCCGGCCGTCGAGGCGGAGTTGCCACGGAACTCATGTGCCATCTGCTGAAGTGCGGCGATGCGGTTCTCCGTGTTCGGGTGGGTGGAGAACAGATTGTCCATGCGCTCACCCGACAGCGGATTGATGATGAACATATGCGCCGTTGCCGGATTGCGCTCCGCCTCGTAGTTCGGGATCGCGTGCGCGGCACCGGCGATCTTGGCAAGCGCCGAAGCCAGCCAGATCGGATTGCCGCAGATTTCCGCGCCACGACGGTCGGCGGAATATTCGCGGGTACGGCTGATCGCCATCTGCACCAGCATCGCGGCGAACGGCGCGACGACCATCGCCACGATGACGCCAACAAAACCGAGCGGATTGCTGTTGTTCTCGCGATTGCCGCCGAAGAAAAAGGCAAAGTTGCCGAGCATGGAAATCGCACCGGCGAGCGTCGCCGTAATCGTCATGATCAGCGTGTCACGATTCTGCACATGCGCAAGCTCGTGCGCCATGACGCCCGCCACTTCCTCATGGGTCAGCTGCTGGAGAAGCCCGGTGGAAGCTGCAACGGCAGAGTTTTCGGGATTGCGGCCAGTCGCAAATGCGTTCGGCTGCGGATTGTCGTAGATATAGACCTTCGGCATCGGCAGGCCGGCATTGGCCGCCAGATCCCGGATCATGTTGTAGAATTCCGGCGCGGAGCGGGCGTCCACTTCCTGCGCGTGATAGGCCGACAGCACCATCTTGTCGGAATTCCAGTAGGAAAACAGGTTCATGCCGGCGGCGATCACCAGCGCGATCATCATGCCGGTCTTGCCGCCGATCAAAAAGCCGATGCTCATGAACAGAGCCGTCATGAAGGCCAGAAGCATGGCGGTGCGCATCACATTCATCGTCATCTCTCCCGTTGCCGATCTCGCGCCTGAAACCTTGAAGGGTTTAACAGCAGGAGCGAACGTCCTATGATGTGGTTTATTCAACCAGAATTTTCAATAAACCATCCGGTGATGGAAAAGATGCAGAACGCAGACAACGACAATAGCGAGACGGCAATGGAAGAAAGCACAGCAAAGAAGCCGCTGTCTCCGGCGGCACAGCGCGCCCTGAAGGAAGCCGAAGAACGGCGACAGGCGGCTGCCAAAACCGACATGCCGGAAGAATTCGGCGGCCGCGGTGGCGCCGATCCGGCCCGTTTCGGCGACTGGGAGATCAATGGGCGTGCGATCGATTTCTGACACGGGTTTGGTTTCAGCATATCTCCGCGCACATCTGCGGGGATATATAAGATAAAATTCCTATTGACTTCATCATAATATCGGAATTTATTCCTTTCATGATGAAGTCATCACTGATTCTAACTGTTATCTTTATGGCTGCATTCGCCGCCTCAGCTCAGGCACGCGAAGAAATTTCCGGGCCGGTTGCTGCGGAAATCCTTCGGGTTGTCGATGGCGATACGGTTCTGGTCGAAGCACAGCCTTGGCCGCAACAGAAGATGGAAGTCTATGTTCGCATCCGCGGCATCGATGCGCCGGAGTTGAAATCCAAATGCGCGCGTATTCGCGACGCTGGCCTCGATGCCCGGCACGCGCTGGAGGCCCTGACGGCAAATTCGCCGAAGATTCAGCTGACCCATATCACCGGCGACAAATATTATGGCCGGATCGTCGCGAATATAATCCTATCCGATGGCCGGAGCGCCGCTGATAATCTGCTGATGGCAGGTCTGGTACAGAGCTATGACGGTGGCCGCAAACCCCGTGAGGTCTGCGAACTCAATTGAGATTATCGCTGACCTTCGAGGATCGCATTGACGGTTTCCGAATTCGGCTCGAAATATTCGTCGAAATAGGCCCGGCCCTTGGTCTGGGCTTCGTCGAGCTGCGCCTTGGTCAGCATGGACGCAAGCTGCATCGCGTTTTTCAAGGCATTGTCGTCCATGATCGATGCGTGGGTGGCCGGATAAATCCACGCAAAGCCCTCGATGAGGCTCTTTTCGACGCCCTTGCCTTCGACATAAAGAAGCCCAAGCTCGTTCGAAGCGCGATAGTCCCCATGCTTGGCGGCGATCTCGTACCATTTCGCCGCTTCCGAATAATCGCGCTCGGTGCCGTCACCTTTGCGATAGACCTGGCCCAGACTGAACGCGGCGAGCGGACTGCCGCCTTCCGCGCCCTTGCGATAGGCGGCGATCGCCTTGGCCATATCGCGCGGCCCGGCCTTGCCCTCGGCATAGGCGACGCCGAGATTGTAATAGGCCTGCTCGTCACCCTTATCGGCCGAGGCCTGCAATTCCTTCATTGCCCGCGGATAATCGCCGCGCTGATAGGCGGCGATACCCTTTGCGGTATCCGACATGGCCTGCCCGCCGCCGCCCAGCGAGATGAGTGCCGAAAGAATGCCCATGCGCAAGATCCCTCTCATGCCGTTCGCTCCGACTGTTTCCATCACAGGTTATAGAGCGCGGAGAAACACAGCCCAGACCGCCAGGGCTGAAAAATGCGGCTGGGAGGCATGAAAAGAGCGGGACCTTGCCGGCCCCGCTCGGAGAAGAATTAGCCGGCTTTGTTCTGCCGGTTGGCGATCAGGTCATCGACGACCGCCGGATCGGCGAGCGTCGAGGTATCACCGAGCGAACCGAAATCGTCCTCGGCAATCTTGCGCAGGATGCGGCGCATGATCTTGCCGGAACGGGTCTTCGGCAGACCGGGGGCGAACTGAATCTTGTCCGGTGCCGCGATCGGGCCGATTTCCTGGCGAACGTGCTTGACCAGTTCCTGGCGCAGCGCATCGGTGCCTTCATGGCCGGACATCAGGGTAACGTAGCAATAGATGCCCTGACCCTTGATATTGTGCGGATAGCCGACGACGGCCGCTTCCGACACGAGATTGTGTGAGACCAGCGCCGATTCCACTTCCGCCGTGCCCAGCCGGTGGCCGGAGACGTTCAACACGTCGTCGACGCGGCCGGTGATCCAGTAATAACCGTCCTCGTCGCGACGGCAGCCGTCACCGGTGAAATATTTGCCCTTGTAGGTGGAGAAATACGCCTGGATGAAGCGCTCGTGATCGCCATAAAGCGTGCGCATCTGGCCCGGCCACGAATCGGCAATCACCAGATTGCCGTCGGCCGCGCCTTCCAGCACTTTGCCTTCGTTGTCGACCAGTTCCGGTATGACACCGAAGAACGGCTTGGTGGCAGAACCCGGCTTCAGGTCGGTGGCGCCCGGCAGCGGCGTGATCAGGTGGCCGCCGGTTTCCGTCTGCCACCAGGTGTCGACGATCGGGCACCGCTTGTCGCCGACCACGTTGTAATACCACTCCCAGGCTTCTGGGTTGATCGGCTCGCCGACCGTTCCGAGCAGGCGCAGGCTTGTCCGAGAGGAGCGCTTCACGAACTCGTCCCCGGCGCCCATCAGCGAACGGATCGCCGTCGGCGCGGTGTAGAAGATATTGACCTTGTGCTTGTCGATAATTTCCCAGAACCGGCCCTGGTCGGGGAAGTTCGGCACGCCTTCGAACATCAGAGAAGTGGCGCAGTTCGCCAGCGGCCCATAGACGATATAGGAATGGCCGGTGACCCAGCCGACATCCGCCGTACACCAGTAGATATCGCCGTCATGGTAATCGAACGTGTATTCGTGGGTCATCGCCGCGAAGACGAGATAACCGCCCGTCGTATGCAGCACGCCCTTCGGCTTGCCGGTCGAGCCGGACGTATAGAGGATGAACAGCGGGTCTTCCGCCTTCATCTTCACCGGCTCGCAATCGCCCTTCACGGTGGTGACTTCCTGGTGGTACCAGAGGTCGCGGCCCGGCGCCCAGCCGGTCTTGCCGCCGGTGCGGCGCACGACGAGCACCTTGTTGACCGTTACGTGATGGCGGGCAGCGATATGGATCGCGGTATCGGTATTTTCCTTCAGCGGCACCGGCTTGCCGCCGCGCACGCCCTCGTCGCAGGTGATCACGAAGGTCGACTGGCAGTCGACGATGCGGCCGGCCAGCGCTTCCGGCGAGAATCCGCCGAACACCACCGAATGCACCGCGCCGATGCGGGCGCAGGCGAGCATCGCATAAGCCGCTTCCGGGATCATCGGCATATAGATGGTGACGCGGTCGCCCTTCTTGACGCCGTGCTTCTTCAAGACGTTCGCCATGCGGCAGACTGCGTCGTAGAGCTGGTTATAGGTGATCTTCTTGTCGATGTAAGGGTTATCGCCTTCCCAGATCAGCGCAGTGCGCTCGCCATGGGTTTTCAAATGACGGTCGATACAGTTGTAGGAGACGTTGAGCAGTCCGTCCTCGAACCACTTGATCGAGACCTTGCCCTTGAAGGAGGTGTTCTTCACTTTCGTATAAGGCTTGAACCAGTCGAGACGCTTGCCGTGCTTGCCCCAGAACTTGTCCGGATCCTCGACGCTCTGCTCGTACCACTTCTCGTACTTGTCCTTGTCGATCAGGGCTTTCGCCTTGGCGGACTTGAGAACCGGATAAACCTTTTCGGACATGAATTCCTCCCGTGTAGCGCATCGACGATACCTCGAACCGCCAACGCCTTATGGTCCATACATAACAGTTGGAACAAGGGCGGCAATTAGACAAAGGGTAGACAATTGGCCTCATGCGTAAAGATTTGCATTTCGGTCGCAATTCGATTATAGGGCGGTAAATTCCCGGAAATTGTGGTTGATACCCACGCCCGCGACACCGGCGCGGACGGACAGAGGAACTATATCCATGGCCCAAACACTGCTCATGCCGAAGGCGACCGCTGTCTGGCTCGTCGACAATACCGCTCTTTCCTTCGAACAGATCGCGACTTTCTGCAGGCTGCATCCGCTGGAAGTGAAGGCGATTGCCGATGGCGAAGCGGCGCAGGGTATCAAGGGCCTCGATCCGATCGCCACCGGCCAGCTGTCGCGCGACGAAATCGGCCGCGGCGAAAAGGACGTGAACTACAAGCTGAAGATTTCCGAACCAAAGGTTCGCGTTCCGGAATCCAAGCGTCGTGGCCCGCGCTATACCCCGGTTTCCAAGCGCCAGGACCGTCCGAACGCCATTCTCTGGCTGGTTCGCAACCATCCGGAACTGAAGGACGCCCAGATTTCGCGTCTCGTCGGCACCACCAAGTCGACGATCGAGCAGATTCGCGAGCGCACCCACTGGAACTCCACCAACCTGACGCCGATGGACCCGGTGACGCTTGGCCTCTGCAGCCAGATCGATCTCGACCTCGAAGTGGAAAAGGCTTCCAAGGGCCGTCCGCTGCCGACCGCCGCCGAACTCGGCGCCTCGCTGCAGCCGGCAGCCGAAACCGAAAACCTCGGCTTTAGCTATCGCGAAGAGAAGGAAAAAGAGATCGACGCCGACGCCGTTTTCGCCAAGCTCTCCTCGCTCAAGTCGACGCGCAACGACGAAGACGAAGACGACAATTTCTGAGCCGTCTGATTTCAGGTCTGTTCAAAAACAAAACCCGCCGAGCGATCGGCGGGTTTTGTTTTGTGCGCTTTTCGACAGAAGAGGTCTGCCGGGCGGGAGAGACGTCCGGCGATATCCTTCAGGCCGCCAAGGCAGCGGTGAGCGGAATTTCGACATCGATCTCGAGGATCGAGACGTTTTCGTCACGGTCGAGCTTGACCGTCACCCGGTCGCTATCGACCTGCACGTGACGGGCAATGACGGCCAGAATTTCTTCACGAAGCACTGCGACCAGGTCCGTGCCGGCCGAGGCGCGCTCGTGTGCCAGAAGCACCTGCAGACGTTCGCGCGCCGCCGGCGCCGATCTCTGCTTGCGGAACAGACTGAAAATGCTCATGCGGCCTTCCTTCCGAAGATCTTGCCGAGAAAGCTGCGCTTCTCGCCAGGAACAGTGATCGGCACCGGTTCGCCGCAAAGACGACGGGCAGCATCGAAATAGGCCTGGGCAGGCGCGCTGCTCGCATCGGCAAGCGTTACCGGCGCGCCGATATTGGAAGCGCGCAGGACATCCATACTTTCCGGAATGATGCCGATCAGCGGGATCGACAGGATTTCCAGCACGTCGTCGACCTTCAGCATATCGCCACGCTCGGCGCGGTTGGGATCGTAGCGCGTTAACAGCAGGTGCTTTTCCATGCGCTCGCCGTTTTCCGCCTTGACGGTCTTAGAATCCAGCAGGCCGATAATGCGGTCGGAATCTCGCACCGAGGAAACTTCCGGATTGGTGACGACGACGGCGACATCCGCATGGCGCATCGCCAGCGTTGCGCCGCTTTCGATGCCGGCCGGGCTGTCGCAGATGACCCAGTCGAAGACGCGGCGCAGTTCGGAGATGACCCGCTCGACGCCCTCAGGGGTGAGGTTGTCCTTGTCGCGGGTCTGGGATGCCGGCAGCAGGAACAGCGTTTCCAGCCGCTTGTCGCGGATCAGCGCCTGGCTGAGTTTGGCTTCGCCCTGAATGACGTTGATCAGGTCGTAAACGACCCGACGTTCGGCACCCATGACCAGGTCGAGATTGCGCAGCCCGACGTCGAAATCGACGACGACAACTCGCTCGCCCTTTGAGGCCAGTGCCGCTCCAAGTGCGGCGGTGGAGGTCGTCTTGCCGACACCGCCCTTGCCAGAAGTCACAACTATGACTTTCCCCATGTTCTTCTCTCCTGTTTAGGCCGATTTCAGCTCAGATAAGGGTTTCTGCCATGATGGTATCGTTCTCCAGCCAGAGCTGGACGGACTTTCCACGCAGGCCGGGCGCCATGTCCTCGGCCATCTTGTAGACGCCGTCGATCGCCAGAAGCTCGGCTTCCATCTTGCGGCAGAAAATGCGTGCATTGATATTGCCGATCGAACCGGCCATCGCCCGGCCGCGCAGCGTGCCGTAGATATGGACCGATCCACCTGCGATGACTTCGGCACCTGAAGCAACCGAACCGATGACGGTCACGTCGCCTTCCGGAAAGATCACCGACTGGCCGGAACGGATCGGCTCGCGAATGACGAGCGACTGCAGGACTTGGCGTGGTTCGGGCTCGGCCGGCTGGGTTTCAGCCGGCATGTTGCGAATTTCGATGATCGGTTCCTTAGCGACCGCGTCGCCCGAAACCGGCTTGCCGCCCTTCAGTGCCGGCGGCATGCCGGGGCCAAGCAGCGACGGACGCGCGCCCTCGATTCCCATGATCGCGACGTTGCGCTCGACGAAAGCCGCCAGAAGCTCCTTCAGGTCGGTCTTGCAGATTTCGAGATCGGTAACGTCGAGCACGACGGGGCGGCCGAGGAAAAAACCGGCCGACCGGGAGGCAAGATCATCGAGACGGGCCAGCCAGTCATCGAGCGGCAGGTCCGGAGACAGGACGACCGCCAGAAAAGAGCGGCCCTTGATGCGGATAGAGCGAGCGTCTGTTAGCACTTTGGTCATCTGCGTTAAGAAATCGTTGACCAAGGTTTAGCGCCGACATGGTTAACAAATAGTTAATATCGGCACCCGATTTCTTAACATCCGCTAACATTTTCCGGATGTAAGAACTCCGGCCTATGGCCGGAGTTTTTGAAGTGCTTAAGGTATGCCGGTTATCCGAGATTAGGGTGGATTTTGATCAGAATTTCACGGAAGCCGTTTGCTCCTCATCCGCCTTCCGACACCTTCTCCCCGTACCGACGGGGAAAAGGGAAGCAAGCCGCACCGGCGTCTCCGATCTCAACGCCCAAGCAGGGCACGTTCCCTCTCCCCGTCAGAACGGAGAGAGGGCTAGGGTGAGGGGCTGCCCATCAACGATTTCGTACCCGAATCATTCCCCTCAAGCACTCTGTTTCAACCCATCCCGCGCATATCCGTTCGCCTTCAAAATCGCAGTAATCTCATCCAAGATCGCCGGATCGTCGATCGTTGCCGGCATCTTCCATGGCATGTCGTCGGCGATCTTCTGCATCGTCCCGCGCAGGATTTTTCCTGACCGCGTCTTCGGCAGCCGATTGACCACCATCACCGTCTTGAACGCGGCAACCGGGCCGATCTCGGTACGCACCAGTTCCGCTACCTCCCGAGCGATATCCGCCGTTTCCCGTGAAACATGGTTCTTCAGCACCATAAAGCCGCAGGGGATTTGCCCTTTGGTTGCGTCGTGCACGCCGATGACGGCGCATTCGGCGACATCCGGGTGCTTGGCGCACACCTCCTCCATCGCCCCCGTCGAGAGACGGTGGCCGGCGCAGTTGATGATGTCGTCGGTGCGGGCCATGACGAAGACATAACCGTCCTCATCCACGATCCCGGCATCCGCCGTCTTGTAATAACCCGGAAACTCGTCGAGGCAGGCCTCGCGGAAGCGTTGGTCGGCATTCCAGAAGCTGACGAGGCAACCGGGCGGAAGGGGCAGCTTGATGACGATATTGCCGAGCGTGCCGCGCGGCACCGGCTGTCCGGAATCGTCCAATACATCGATCGTATAACCCGGCATCGGCCGCGTCGGTGAGCCGTGTTTAACCGGCATCAGCCCAAGCCCGACGGTATTGGCCGCCACCGGCCAGCCGGTCTCCGTCTGCCACCAATGGTCGATGACGGGCACTTTCAGCTTCTGCTCCGCCCATTTCAGCGTTTCCGAATCAGCTCTCTCCCCAGCCAGAAACAGCGCGCGCATTCCTCGCAGATCGTGTTTCTCGACCAGCTTGCCTTCAGGATCGTCGCGCCGGATCGCCCGGAAGGCCGTTGGCGCGGTGAACAGCACTTTCACGTCATGATCGCGAACCACCCGCCAGAACGTACCGGCATCTGGCGTGCCGACCGGCTTGCCTTCGAAGATCACGCTCGTATTGCCGGTCAAGAGCGGCGCGTAGACGATATAGGAATGGCCGACCACCCAACCGATATCCGACGCTGTCCAGAACACTTCGCCAGGCTTTATGCCGAAAATGTTGAACATGCTCCAGGCGAGCGACACCATATGCCCGCCATTGTCGCGCACCACGCCCTTCGGCTGGCCGGTCGTGCCGGATGTGTAGAGGATATAGAGCGGATCGGTGGCTTTCACCGGCACGCATTCCACCGCGATGCCGCGCGCCTTGTCGACGGTCTCGGCAAAATCCAGATCGCCCCGCTCCGGCCGCAACTCGGCCGCTAGCTGGAATCGCTGGAGGATTAGGGAATGCTTCGGCTTCACCCGCGCAAGCTCGATCGCCTGATCGAGCAGCGGCTTGTAAGCCACCACCCTGCCCGGCTCCAGGCCACAGCTTGCGGAAATAACCAGTTTCGCTTCCGAATCGTTCAGCCGCGCTGCCAGTTCCTGCGCCGCAAACCCGCCGAACACGACCGAATGCACGGCCCCAAGCCTTGCACAGGCCAGCATCGAGAAGATCGCTTCCGGCACCATTGGCATATAGATGACGACGCGGTCACCTTTCTCGATGCCGAGATTTCGCAGCGCTGCGGCAATCGCCGTCACTTCGGTAAGCACCTCCGAATAGGTGAAAACCGTCACCTTGCCGGTCATCGCGCTGTCGTGAATGAAGGCACGGCGATCACCAAGCCCTGCCGCCACCTGCCGGTCGAGGCAATTATAGCAGGTGTTCGTTTCTCCACCGGTGAACCAGCGGCCATAGACGCCCTGCTCCGGATCGAAAATCGCCTCCGGCTGCTTGAACCAGTCGATCGCCGTGGCAGCATCCCGCCAGAACGCTTCAGGGTCTCTCTGCCAGCCTTCGTAAACCTCGAAATAGCGGCTCTGCATCTGTACCTCCCGTTACATCGCACTGCCTGGATCGAAGAGATCTAGGGTACGCGGGAGGGACGGGAAAGCCCGACCAAAGCGGTAAACCGCAACCCGGATAAAAAACCCATTCAGCGACGAAATGAGGTTTGGCGCCTTTACGGAGGTTGACGCTCCCCCCGGTCTCACAATACGGATCGACATCTGCAATTTGCGGCGCCCCTACGCGCCTTATCGATGGCAATCGACTACCGCATTCTGAACGGCCCGGGCAGCAGCCGCAGCTTCGATTTCATTCCCAGCATGCACGGCCAACACCGTCATGACCGTGGAGGACCCGACTCATTCCACATACACGAGGAAGCTTTTCTTTTCCTCGAAGGAATTGTCGCCGAAGTTTTCCCGGATTGGCATACGGGGTATCACCATTGGGGTCTTTCTTCGTTCTCGCGGGAAATATGGTTCGACATACTTTCAGGGTTTCCCGAACTTCGGAGCGATATCCGCAGCAATATGCGCTACGAAAAGATCGTTCGAAAATACGTCCCGATTCCAGCGCTTCTGCCGCGCCGGCTCAAATTTCACCGAAAGGCGTTGCTACGGTTTCTTGATGAATTTGAGGAGCGTGTCAGGAACAGCCTAGAACGCTACTCTTATATGCTCATATCAGGGGTCTGACGCGGTCGATCGAAACTATCTCGCTCCGAAAATCGCCGAGCCCACCCGCACGCTGGTCGCGCCGAATTCCACCGCCGTTTCGAAATCACCGGACATGCCCATCGAAAGCTTTTCCACGCCGCATTCTCTGGCGAGCTTGGCGAGCAGCGCGAAATGCGGTCCCGGATTTTCTTCCGCCGGCGGAATGCACATGAGGCCCTCAATCGCCAAGCCAAGCTCGTTGCGGCAAAGTTCGACGAACTTCAACGTCTCCTTCGGCTCGATGCCCGCCTTCTGCGGCTCGAGCCCGGTATTCACCTGCACATAAAGCCTCGGCGCCCTGCCCTGCTTCTCCATCTCGTCCGCAAGCGCCCGCGCAATCTTTTCCCGATCCACCGTCTCGATGACGTCGAACAGGGCGACCGCTTCCGCGGACTTGTTGGACTGCAGCGGCCCGATCAGGTGCAGCTCGATGCCCGGCGTCTCCGCCTTCAATTCCGGCCATTTTCCCTGGCTTTCCTGCACCCGGTTTTCACCGAAGACCCGCTGACCGGCGGCGATCACCGGCCGGATATCGTCAGCTTCGAACGTCTTGGACACGGCGACCAATGTAGCGGATCCCGCAGGCCGTTTCGCAATGCGTTCCGCCTTGGCAATCCGGTCCTTCACTTGAGCCAGCCGTTCTTCGACACTCATGATCGCCATCCTGTTTCTCGGGCCTGTTTCCTGAGACCTGTTTCTTGAGAGTTGAGCGATTAACCCTCATATAAGCGTCTGCCAAGGTCTTTCGCCCTTGGCCGCCCATCAAAGTTTGACCTTGCCCAAAGCCCGTAAAACTTGACGCTCGCAGGCTTTCATGGTGAAGGTCACCCCGAATTCTTTATCCTGATTTTTCCGGAATATCATCGAAATGGCGACTGAACGTTACAACCCGCGCGATGCCGAGCCCCGTTGGCAGCAGAAGTGGAACGAGGCCAAGGTTTTCGAAACCGACAATGGCGACCCGCGCGAGAAATATTACGTCCTCGAGATGTTCCCCTATCCGTCGGGCCGCATCCATATGGGCCACGTGCGCAACTATGCGATGGGCGACGTCGTTGCTCGCTACAAGCGTGCCCGCGGTTTCAATGTTCTCCACCCAATGGGCTGGGACGCCTTCGGCATGCCGGCTGAAAACGCCGCGCGGGACAACAAGACCCATCCGAAGACCTGGACCTACCAGAACATCGAATCGATGAAGAAGCAGCTGAAGGCCATGGGCCTGTCGCTGGACTGGTCCCGTGAATTCGCCACCTGCGACCCCGAATATTACCAGCAGCAGCAGCACCTCTTCCTCGACATGATGGAAAAGGGCCTGGTCTATCGCAAGCAGTCGAAGGTGAACTGGGACCCGGTCGATCAGACGGTTCTGGCCAACGAGCAGGTTATCGACGGCCGCGGCTGGCGTTCCGGCGCGCTGGTGGAACAGCGCGAACTGGTGCAGTGGTTCTTCAAGATCACCGATTTCAGCCAGGACCTGCTGGACGAACTCGACCATCTGGACCAATGGCCGGAAAAGGTCCGGCTGATGCAGAAGAACTGGATCGGCCGCTCGGAAGGCCTGACCGTCCGCTGGGAGATCGTCGGTTCGACCGCGCCCGCCGGCGAGACCGAGGTGACCGTCTACACGACCCGACCTGACACCCTGTTCGGCGCCTCCTTCCTGGCGATCGCCGCCGACCATCCGCTTGCCAAGGCGGTGGCTGAAAAGAATCCGGCTATCCATGACTTCGCCGAGGAATGCCGGCACCAGGGCACATCTCTGGCAGCGCTGGAGACCGCCGAGAAGAAGGGCATGGACACCGGCATCCGCGTCAAGCACCCGCTCGATCCGTCTTGGGAACTGCCGGTCTATATCGCCAATTTCGTGCTGATGGACTACGGCACGGGCGCCATTTTCGGCTGCCCGTCGGGTGACCAGCGCGACCTGGATTTCGCGCGCAGGTATGACTTGCCGGTCGTTCCGGTCGTCATGCCGAAGGATGGCGATGCAGCGACTTTCGCGGTTGGCGACACGGCCTATGTCGATGACGGCGTGATGATCAACTCGCGCTTCCTGGACGGCAAGACGACGGACGAGGCTTTTGCGGTCGTTGCCGATAAGCTGTCCAGCACGATGATCGGCAACATGCCGCAGGGCGAGCGCAAGGTGAACTTCCGCCTGCGCGACTGGGGCGTTTCCCGCCAACGCTACTGGGGCTGCCCGATCCCGGTCATCCATTGCGACGACTGCGGCGTGGTGCCGGTGCCGAAGGCCGACCTGCCGGTCAAGCTGCCGGACGACGTTACCTTCGACCTGCCCGGCAACCCGCTGGACCGTCACGCGACCTGGCGCCACGTGTCTTGCCCGAACTGCGGCAAGGATGCCCGTCGCGAGACGGACACGATGGATACGTTCGTCGATTCGAGCTGGTATTTCACCCGCTTCACTGCACCGTGGGAAAAGAACCCGACCGATCCGGCTGTCGCCAATCGCTGGCTGCCCGTCGATCAGTATATCGGTGGCATCGAGCATGCGATCCTGCACCTGCTCTATTCCCGCTTCTTCACCCGCGCCATGCGCGAAACCGGCCATGTTAACGTCAAGGAGCCCTTCAAGGGCCTCTTCACCCAGGGCATGGTCGTGCATGAAACCTATCGCCGCGGCTCCGGCCCGAACGGCGAATGGGTCACTCCGGCCGATATCAGGATCGAGGAAATCAACGGCAAGCGCCGCGCCACGATGCTCAACGGCGGCGAGGAAGTGACGATCGGCTCGATCGAAAAGATGTCGAAGTCGAAAAAGAACGTTGTCGATCCGGACGATATCATCGCCTCCTATGGTGCCGATACCGCCCGCTTCTTCGTTCTGTCCGACAGCCCGCCGGATCGCGACGTCATCTGGTCGGAAGCCGGCGTCGAAGGCGCGCACCGCTTCACCCAGCGCCTGTGGCGCCTGATCTCGGAAGCCGCCGACAACCTGAAGGCCGTTGCTCCGGCGCCGGCTAAGGATGGCGATGCATTGGCGATCTCGCAGCTCGCCCACAAGACGTTGAAGGCCGTTCAGGGCGACTTGGACAAGCTGTCCTTCAACAAGGCCGTTGCCCGCATCTACGAACTGGTGAACGCGATTGCCGCCCCGCTGACCGACGTTGCTGCTGGCAAGGGGGATACTGCCTATCGTGCCGCCGTGCGCAACGCGGCCGAAATCCTCATCCAGATCGTCGCGCCGATGACGCCGCATCTGGCCGAGGAATGCTGGACAGTGCTCGGCAATGACGACATGGTCGCTCATGCAGCCTGGCCGACATTCGACGACGCGCTCACCGTCGAGAACGATGTCACACTGCCGGTGCAAATCAACGGCAAGAAGCGCGCCGAATTGACAATCGCCCGCGACGCGGATCAAAGTGCCGTCGAAGCTGCGGTTCTGGCGCTGGATGCGGTCAAGGCGGCTCTTGAAGGCAAGGCGCCGAAGAAGATCATCGTCGTCCCACAGAGGATCGTGAACATTGTCGTCTGATCGCACTCTTCGCCGTATCGGCCTGTTTTCCGGCCTGGCTTTGCTCGCCATCGTCTCGGGCTGCCAGGTGCGGCCGCTCTATTCGGAATCGGCCGGTACCGGCGAGCGTCTGGCATCGGTCAGCTTCTCGCAGCCCAAGGATCGCGTCGATCAGGTCATCCGCAATCACCTGGTCTTCCTGACCTCCGGCGGTGCGGGTGAATCGACGCATCCCGCCTATGAGGTGAAGCTTGCAGCCACCAGCACGGCCTCCAGCGTCATTGACGACGAGGACGACGATAACGTCTCCCCGAGTGGCGTGCCTGTCCCGGGCCGCGTACAGGTCGAGGCAACCTATTCCATCACCCGCCTGAGCGACGGCCAGGTGATCAAGTCCGGCAAGCGCGACGTGGTCTCGCTGATCGACGTGTCACGCCAGGGCTTTGCCAAGGTGCGCGCCATCCGCGACGCGGAAAACCGTGCGTCCCGTGAGCTTGCAGAATTCCTCCGCGCCGAGATCGCAATCGTGCTGGCGCGCGAACCCCAGCCGCAGACGGTATGGCAGAAATAAAATCTCACGAGTTCGACCGCTTCGCTGAGAAGGGCGCCGATCTCTACAAGATCTTCGTGATTTACGGGCCCGACCGCGGGCTCGTATCCGAGCGCGCCTCCCTGCTTGCCAAAAAGACGGGCGTCTCTCCGGACGATCCTTTCTCCATGCTGAAGCTCGATATTTCCGACCTTCATGGCGATCCCGGCCGGCTTCTGGACGAAGTCAATTCCCTCGGCCTTTTCGGCGGCTCTAAACTCGTCTGGCTGCGGGGCGCGGCGAACGAAAAATATTTGCTCGACGCCATACAGATGCTGGCGGACGGACCGGCGCCGGAAAATATTCTGATTGTCGAGGCCGGCGACCTGAAGAAGGGCGCGGGTTTGCGCAAGGTCGCGGAGCCGGCGCGGACGATTGCGGTCATTCCTTGTTATGCGGATGACGTGAAAGCGCTGAACAGCCTGATCGACACGGAACTTGGCGCCGAAAATCTCAGAATAAGTTCCGACGCCCGGCAAAGGCTGCTGGAACTGCTGGGCGGCGATCGCGTCGCATCGCGCAACGAGATCCGAAAGCTGGCGCTGTATTGCCGAGGGCAGGGGACCGTCGAAGAAGCGCATGTGGATGAGATCATCGGCGACGCCAGCAGCGTTTCGGCCGACGAGGCTGTCGATGCCATTTTGAGCGGAGATCTGCCTGGCCTCAATCGCGCGCTGCAGAAGGTCGTATCGTCCAAGACGCCGGTTTTCCTGGTGCTGCAGTCCTGCCTGAAGCAATTCCAGCTCCTCGACGTAATGCGCTCGGAAATGGACGACAAAAAACTGCAGCCGGGCCAGGTCATGATGACGCTCGGGCGGCATATCCATTTCAAGCGCAAGCCGATCATCGAGAGAGCTCTGCGCACATGGAATGCGCCTGCAATCGCCCGTGAAACCGAACGCCTGCAGGCCGCAGTATTGATGTCGCGCCAGCGACAGGTTCTCGAACCGAGCATCGCGCTACATACGCTGATGGCGATAACACTACAATCAAGCCGTTGATTTTAAAAGACTATCGTCTCTCTAACAGACGGCAGATCTCTTCCAGCTGCTCAAGAGATTTATAGTTGATCCGAACCTGCCCGCCACCATTGCGGTGGTTGATCTTAACCTCAAGGCCGAGCGCGTCGGAAAGTGTCCTCTCCAGCGCCAGCGTATCGGAATCTTTTTGTTCCGCTTTCGAAACGTTTGCAGGTTCTGACTGTGCCTTGATGTCGTTTTGGGCCAAACGCTCCGCATCGCGAACTGACATGCCCTTGGCAATAATGGTGCGGGCGAGGGCGACCGGATCTGAAGTCGTTATCAAGGCACGGGCATGACCGGCGGAGAGTGAGCCTGCCTCCAGCATATCGCGCACCGGATCAGGCAGTTTCAGCAGTCGAAGGCTGTTTGCCACGTGGCTCCGGCTTTTGCCAATGATCTCACCAAGATCGTTCTGGGTATAACCATGCTCGGCGATAAGTTGGTCGTAACCGAGCGCCTCTTCCAGAGGATTGAGGTCCGCACGCTGGACATTCTCGACGATCGCAATTTCTAAAGCGGTTCGATCATCGACATCCCGCACGATGATCGGGATTTCGATGAGCCCGGCAAGCTGAGCAGCCCGCCAGCGACGTTCACCGGCGATGATCTCGAATTGATCACGCCCGCGAGGCCGGACAACCACCGGCTGGACAATACCATGCTGTCGGATCGAACTGGCGAGATCCTGAAGATCGCCTTCGTCGAATGCACGCCGCGGGTTCTTGGGGTTACGCGTGACGTGTTCGATCGGCACCATACGGTCGGCGCTGACGCTCTTCGGCGCATTATCGACAGGAACGGGCTGATCCATCTCCCCGATGAGAGCAGCAAGCCCCCTTCCCAGGCGGCGCTTTGAAGGATCGTCACTCATACTCGTAACCCTATGGTTTTAAAATGACTCAAGCGGCCTTGCGGCGGCGTTCGCGCTGAATAACTTCAGACGCAAGCTGAAGATAGGCCTGGCTGCCAGCGCATTTCAAATCGTAAAGGATAGCCGGCTTACCATAGGAAGGCGCTTCGGAGACCCGCACATTGCGCGGTATAAGCGTCTGATAGACCTTCTCTCCGAGATACGATTTCACATCGTTGACGACCTGTTGCGCGAGATTGTTTCGCGCATCGAACATCGTCAGCACGATGCCTTGAATGTCGAGCGCTGGATTGACCGTCCGTCTTACCTGATCGACCGTTTCCAGCAGCTGGCTCAGACCTTCGAGCGCAAAGAATTCGCACTGCAAGGGGACGAGGATGGAATGCGCCGCGGCCATTGCGTTCATCGTCAACAGATTGAACGACGGCGGGCAATCGAGCAGAATGTAGGAATAACCAAAAGCATCATCTGCATTAACCGCGCGACGAAGCTTGAAGGCACGATCGGAGTCCTGGGAGATCTCCATCTCAAAACCAAGCAAATCCATCGTCGAAGGGACGATATGCAGGTTCGGGACCGCCGTCTCCATCGCTGCTTCCGATATCGAATTATATCCCATCAGAAGGTCATAGGAGGAAAGCTTGCGATCGCGACGCTCGATACCAAGCCCCGTGCTAGCATTACCCTGTGGATCCAGGTCGACGATAAGCACGCGCTCACCGATGGCGGCGAGGGCGGTTGCCAGATTGATGGCGGTCGTCGTCTTGCCAACGCCACCTTTTTGGTTGGCGATGGTAATAATCCGGTTCTTGTCGAACATATCGCACCTGAATATCTAGGGTGAAACGTGCCTTAAATTACTAATTTCGAGAATAACGGAGTCCTGCTCAACGGCACTTCGATGTTCTAGCAGATCGAAAGCCCAACGACCACGGGCTTTCGCGATTTCCGCCTGGTAATCCCGGCCTTTATGGAAAAATGCTCTTGTATTTTTTCCGATCATCCAAGGCGCCGTGTAGGAAAACAGCATGTCGAGCTCAGCAAGAGCCCGCGCCGAAATTCGATCACAGTCTTTCAGCTCATCCTGAGCCGCTTCAATTCGAACCGGATGCACAGAACCACGCGCGCCAGTCTCGTTCAAAGCGACACGCAGGAAAGCCGCCTTTTTTTGGTTGCTTTCAACGAGATTCACCCAACCATCACCGACTTCGGCCAAGAAAATCGCGGTGATGATACCAGGAAAACCACCGCCAGATCCAAGATCCAGCCATTGCTGCGCGCCGGGGGACTGTTGGTAGATCTGAGCACTATCGGCAATGTGCCGTTGCCACAATTCGTCTAGAGTCGAAGGCGCCACCAGATTGATAGTCTTGGCCCATTTTTGGAAAAGCTTGGCAAAATGCTCGAGCCGTTCCTGCGTTTCACGTGAAACACTCTTACCGTTCAGTTGCATTAAGAGACTCGCTTCGCGCGATTTTGAGTTGCATCGCCCTTACGAAGCAGCGCAAGAAGCAAGGCGAGCGCCGCTGGCGTCATCCCGTCAACCTTAGCAGCCTGCGCAAGATTTGCCGGCTTGGCGGCAGTAAGCTTCAATTTCAACTCGTTAGAAAGACCCGGAAGCTCTGTAAAATCAAAGGCTTGCGGGATAATTCGACTCTCATCCCGCTGGGTAGCCTCAATGTCCGAAACCTGTCTGTTCATATAGACGGCGTATTTGGCCTCTATCTCCAATGCTTCGGCCACTTTGGGCTGAAGTTCGGTCAGTTCAGGCCACAGCGATGCGAGACTTGCGAGATTTTGCTCCGGATATGCCAAAAGCTCGTAGGCAGACCGACGCTGCCCATCCCGATTGAGGTGAAGACCATGTTTCATCGCTTCGTTCGGCGTAACCGTCATTGCCTGCAATCGGAGCCGCTGATCTGTGACCGCCTGCTTGTAATCGGTAAACTTCGCGGCCCGCGCCGCGCCAACACAGCTGATGTCGATGCCTTTTTCTGTCAGGCGCATGTCGGCATTGTCAGCTCGGAGCGAAAGGCGGTATTCCGCGCGGGATGTAAACATACGATAAGGCTCGGTAACGCCTCGCGACGTCAGATCGTCTATCATCACGCCGATATAGGAGTCGGCGCGGCTGAAATGATAGGGGTCCATACGGGATGCCTTGCGCGCCGCATTCAGACCGGCAACCACTCCCTGCGCCGCGGCTTCCTCATATCCCGTCGTGCCATTGATCTGGCCGGCCAGGAAGAGGCCGCCGATCTTTTTTACCTCAAGAGCGTGGGTGAGCTCTTTCGGATCCACGTGATCATATTCGATCGCATAACCCGGCTGCAGAATGGCGACATTCTCAAGCCCGGGGATGGTGTGGATAAAGGCTTCTTGGACCTCGGCGGGGAGGGACGTCGAAATGCCGTTCGGATAAACCGTTGGGTCGTCGAGGCCTTCCGGCTCCAGAAAAATCTGATGACCGTCCCGTTCGCCGAACCGCACAATCTTGTCCTCGATCGACGGGCAATATCGCGGACCAACCCCTTCGATCTGCCCGGAATACATCGCCGACAGATGAATGTTGTCGGAAATGATCTTGTGGGTGGCGTCCGTAGTGCGAGTCACACCGCAGGCGATCTGCGTCGTTGTGATCCGATCGGTCATGAAGGAGAACGGAACAGGTTCCTCGTCGGCTTCCTGGCTGCCGATACCGGCCCAGGCAATGGTTCGTCCGTCAAGACGTGCCGGAGTTCCGGTTTTCAGCCGGCCTAGTTGAAGGCCGAAGCGGTAAAGGGTTTCAGATAGGCCGAGAGATGGCGCTTCGCCGACCCGCCCAGCGGGAATTTTTTCAGTACCGATGTGAATCAGGCCACGAAGAAAAGTACCGGTCGTCAGAACGACCGTTCCGGTAGCGAATCGACGGCCGTCTTTTAGCATAACGGCTCGGACGCCGCCTTTTGCGTCGATATCGAGATCGAACGCGTCCCCTTCGATGACGTCCAGATTCGGGTGATCGAATATCTCCCGCTGCATCGCAAGGCGATAAAGCTTGCGGTCGGCCTGAGTGCGGGGGCCACGCACCGCGGGGCCTTTCTTGCGATTTAGCAGCCGGAACTGGATGCCGGCCGCATCGGCAACCCGCCCCATCAACCCATCCAGCGCGTCCACTTCACGCACCAGATGGCCCTTGCCAAGACCACCGATCGCCGGATTGCAGGACATGACGCCGATCGTTTCGCGTTTATGGGTGATCAACGCGGTTTTGGCGCCCATGCGCGCGGCCGCACTCGCGGCTTCACAGCCCGCATGCCCGCCGCCGATGACAATCACATCAAAGGTCTGTTCCATTTCACCACCCATGTGAAAGGCGGAAAACCGCCTGTTTCACGTGAATCACTTGCCTATGCAGAACTGCGAAAAAATGACATCGAGAAGCTGCTCGACATCTACCCTGCCGGTAATCCGCCCCAGGGACGAGGCGGCGGCGCGGAGACTTTCCGCGCGCAAATCCAGCTCGCGGCCATTTAGCGCTTCTTCGATGAAATTGGAAGCGTCTTTCAGATAGCGGAGATGACGGGCGCGGTTTGGAACCAGAGAGCCGGTCCATAGCGAACGGATCCTCTCCAGAATGGCCAGCCGCAATTCTTCCATGCCTTCGCCGGACTGGCTGGAAATGCACAGGTCATATGCAGGCGAGGGACCATGAATGTCCCGCTTGCTTCCGACCCGAATGATCTCGATATCGCCTGCCGTCGGATTCTGTTTCGATCGCGAATCGATCTCTTCAAGCTGGATGATCAGGTCGGCCTGCTCGATCGCTAATTGCGCACGCCGCACGCCTTCCTTCTCGATACGATCCTCGGTTTCCCGAAGACCGGCCGTATCAAAGAACCGGACGAGATATCCTTCCATATCGAGATCGATATGCAAAACGTCGCGAGTCGTTCCGGCGATCTCCGTAACGATCGCCACGTCGCGCTGGGCCAGGGCATTCAGAAGGCTGGATTTTCCCGCATTCGGCGGCCCGGCAATCACCACCTTGAAGCCGTCCCGAATGACTTCGCCGGCCTTGGCAAAGGCAATATGTTCGTTGATCTCCAGATAGAGATCACCGACCTCCGCCCAGACACGATCCGAAACAGAGCCCGGCACGTCATCCTCGTCGGCGAAATCGAGTTCGGCCTCAATCAGCGCCCGGCAACGGGTCAGCCGCGCGGCCCAGTCCATGTAAAGTGCCGACTGGCCGCCAAAGCTCTGCTCCACCGCTAGGCGGCGCTGCATTTCGGTTTCCGCCGCGATGAGGTCGGCAAGACCCTCAACCTCGACCAGGTCCATCTTGCCGTTTTCGAAAGCTCGCCGGGAAAACTCGCCAGCTTCGGCCAGTCGCAATCCCGGAATTTGCGCTAGCTCGTCATAGATCGCCGAAACCACAGCCCGGCTGCCATGCAGATGGAGCTCGACGCAATCCTCACCGGTAAACGAGTTCGGTGCCGGAAAACCGATAACAAGCACACGATCGATGATCGAACCGTTCCGGCTACGAATCGTTCGCAGTGCTGCTTTCCGGTTAGATGGAATATCGCCCGCCAGCGTCGATGCCACTTCGATTGCCCGCGAGCCGCTCAGGCGGATGACGGCAACTCCAGCCGGCAAGGCGCCGCTGGACAAGGCAAAAATCGTATCTGCAAATGCGGCCGTCATGCGTGCCTCTAAAAAATCAAAGCCCCGGAAACTCAAAAGCGCCCGGCATGACCGGGCGCTCTGTTCAAGGAAAGAATCCGGCTAAGGATTATGTGTTCATCGAATCGAAGAAATCGCCGTTGTTCTTCGTCTGCTTCAGCTTGTCGATCAGGAACTCGATCGCGTCTGTGGTGCCCATCGGCGCCAGGATGCGGCGAAGCACGAAGATCTTCTGGAGATCCTGGCGCTGCACCAGCAGGTCTTCCTTACGCGTGCCGGACTTGAGGATATCCATCGACGGGAAGATGCGCTTGTCGGCGACCTTGCGGTCGAGCACGATTTCAGAGTTACCGGTGCCCTTGAACTCTTCGAAGATGACTTCGTCCATACGGCTGCCGGTATCGATCAGCGCCGTTGCGATGATCGTCAGCGAACCGCCTTCTTCGATGTTACGTGCAGCACCGAAGAAGCGCTTCGGGCGCTGCAGGGCGTTGGCGTCGACACCACCGGTCAGGACCTTGCCGGATGACGGCACGACGGTGTTGTATGCGCGGCCGAGGCGGGTGATCGAATCCAGCAGAATGACGACGTCACGGCCATGTTCGACAAGTCGCTTGGCCTTTTCGATGACCATTTCGGCCACCTGCACGTGACGGGTTGCCGGTTCGTCGAAGGTCGAGGAAACCACTTCGCCCTTCACCGAGCGCTGCATGTCGGTGACTTCTTCCGGACGCTCGTCGATCAACAGGACGATCAGGTAACATTCCGGATGATTGGCGGTGATCGAATGGGCGATGTTCTGCAGGAGAACGGTCTTACCGGTGCGCGGCGGAGCGACGATCAGGCCGCGCTGGCCCTTGCCGAGCGGTGCCACGAGGTCGAGAACGCGGGCGGACAGATCCTTGGACGTCGGGACATCCAGTTCAAGCTTGAAGCGCTCATTCGGATAAAGCGGCGTCAGGTTGTCGAAATGGACCTTGTGACGGATCTTTTCCGGATCGTCGAAATTGATGGTGTTGACCTTGAGGAGCGCGAAATAACGTTCGCCTTCCTTCGGACCGCGGATCGGCCCCTCGACCGTGTCGCCGGTCTTCAGCGAGAAGCGGCGGATCTGGGAGGGGGAGATGTAGATATCGTCAGGACCGGGAAGATAGTTGGCATTTGCGGAACGCATAAAGCCGAACCCGTCCTGCAAGACCTCGACCACGCCCTCGCCGATGATTTCGACGTCTTGGCTTGCCAGAACCTTGAGGATTGCGAACATCAGCTCCTGCTTGCGCATCGTGCTGGCGTTCTCGACCTCAAGTGATTCGGCAAAGGTCAGCAAATCGGTCGGGGATTTGCTTTTGAGTTCTTGAAGCTTCATTTCAGCCATGAAGAGGGGACCACATTGATAATTTAAGGGGGAATGTAGGCGTGTGGTGAAATTCGCTACCGCGGAAGATGATCCGGGGACGACAGGAAATTACACGCATGCCACGAGATGAGATGGGCGGAAAATAGCGGTTCACGTGGTGAGCCGCAAGGGGCCTCACGCAAATCTTGCTAAAGAAAGCGCGTCAGAACGGCTTCACGATCACGAGAATGACGATACCGATCATCAAAACGGTCGGCAGTTCGTTCATCAGCCGCCAGTAACGGGGCGAACGGCGCGGACCGTCCGCGGCAAAGTTGCGCACAGCGCGGCTGAACAGCACATGCACCATGGTGAGCAGCACCACCAGCGCGATTTTCGCATGCAGCCAGCCGCCGCGGAATTCGTAGACGTCCCAGGCGAGGAACAGGCCGAGCGCCCAGGTGATCATCATCGCCGGGTTCATGATGATCTTCAAAAGCCGCTGTTCCATCATCTTGAACGTTTCCGACTGGGCGGAACCCGGTTCGGCGTCGCTGTGATAGATGAACAGCCGCGGCATGTAGAGAAGCCCCGCCATCCAGGACATCACGGCGATCACATGGAAAGCCTTGATGTAAAGGATGAAATCGTCCGGCCGGGCGAGATAGACCGCAAGCAGGATGCCGACGAAGATCACAAGCGCCACGACCGCCCGAAGCGCCGAGCGCCGGCCGGCCGGTTCGCCGCGCTGGAGTTCCGGTTTGGTCATCCCCGCGCTCCGCGAACGCGATTGACGAGCTGGGTGACATGGTCGGGATTGGCTTCCGGCGTGATGCCATGACCGAGATTGAAGATCAGCGGGCCGGCCCCGAGCGATTGCAGGATCGCATCGATCCCGTCATCCAGAGACTTTCCGCCGGCCACCATCCGCATCGGATCGAGATTGCCCTGAACCGGGCCGTCCTTCTGCAGTTCGACGGCGAAGGGCAGCGGCACCGACCAGTCCAGCCCGATCGCATCGGCGCCGGTCTTCTGACGGTAGGTTTTCAGATTGTAACCCGCGCCCTTGGCGAACGCGATGATCTTGGCCGCCGGACGTTTGCGCCGGACGATCTCGATCATCCGCGCCACCGGCTTGATGGCGAAAGCTTCGAATTCCGTCTCACCCAGCACGCCTGCCCAGGAATCAAAAATCTGCACAGCATCGGCGCCGGCATCGATCTGGGCGATCAGATATTCAGCCGAGACCTCCGCCAGGAACGACAGCAGCTTTTCGAACGCTTCGGGATGGCGGTAGGCGAAGAGACGAGCGGGCGCCTGATCCGGCGTGCCGTGGCCGGCGATCATATAGGTCGCAACCGTCCAGGGAGCGCCACAGAAGCCGAGCAGCGTGGTCTCCGGGGGCAGGACATCCCGAAGCCTGCGAACCGTCTCCAGGACTGGCGCCAGGTGCGGCAGAACCGCATCGTCCTTCAGGGCCGCGATACCAAAGACGTCGATCGGGTCCATTTGCGGACCTTCACCCTGCACGAAACGCACGTTGCGCTTCAGGGCATCGGGAATGACCAGGATGTCGGAGAACAGGATCGCCGCATCGAAAGCGTAACGCCGGATCGGCTGGAGGGTGACCTCGACAGCGAAATCCGGCGAATAACAGAGATCGAGGAAACTTCCGGCCCTCGCCCGCGTTTCCCGGTACTCCGGCAGATAACGTCCTGCCTGTCTCATAAGCCAGATTGGCGGTGGGGTAAGCGTCTTGCCTTCCAGCACTTCGACGATCTTCCGGGTGACGCCGGTCAATGGGTTCTCCCTAAAACAAAGAATGATTTTTAAAAGAGTTTCTATTTCTTAGAGTCGGTGAGTAGCAAGGATTAAAGTCAAATCACAGCTGACGCGACGATCCGCCGCTTCGAGGCGTCGCGAAGGATGAAAAGCGGCGGCTATTCAGACTCTATGGGGACGAGTCGAGATTCATCAGCGATTCCAGAATAATAGCTCATACAGCTAAAAGTCCCTGGCTGTGGATAAGCTGGGGAGAAGAAAAGCCCTTGAAGGACTTGTCCCCAGAGCGCACAACCACGTCCGATCCGCATCCGACCGATCTGCGAATGTGGATAACCAGGCGGTTTTCCCGAAGCCGGCAGGCCGCTCGGGTAAAGTCGATGGTCTCTCCCGAGTTATCAACAAAGGGTAAAGAACAGCGTGGAGAACAGAAAAAACTTCTTCCATCTTCACCTCATATCTGACTCAACGGGCGAGACTCTCATCTCCGCCGGCCGGGCCGCCGCTGCGCAATTCCAGTCTTCGCTGCCGATCGAACATGTCTATCCGCTGATCCGCAACAGGAAGCAGATCGCGGCCGTGCTGGAGGCGATCGATCAGGAGCCCGGCATCGTTCTCTACACGATCGTCGATCAGGAACTTGCCACCTATATCGATGAGAAATGCCGCGAACTCGGCCTGCCGTCCGTCAATGTTCTCGAACCGGTGATGGCGACCTTCCAGGCCTATCTCGGAGCGCCGTCGCGTCGCAGGGTCGGAGCGCAGCATGCGCTGAATGCCGAATATTTCCGGCGCATCGAAGCGCTGAATTTTACCATGGATCACGATGACGGCCAGTTGCCGGACGATTACGACGAGGCGGATGTCGTGCTGATCGGCATCAGCCGTACCTCGAAGACGCCGACCAGTATCTATCTCGCCAATCGCGGCATCAAGACCGCCAATATCCCGATCGTGCCGGGTGTCGACCTGCCGTCAGGCCTCTACCGCGCCACCCGCCCGCTCATCGTCGGTCTGGTCGCCACCACGGATCGGATCAGCCAGGTGCGTGAGAACCGCGAACTCGGAACGACGAACGGCTTCGACCGGCAGCATTATACCGACCGCGCGACGATCAACGAGGAGCTGAAATATGCCCGATCGCTTTGCAGCCGCAACAACTGGCCGATCATCGACGTGACCCGTAGGTCGATCGAGGAGACGGCAGCGGCGATCGTTGCGCTGCGTCCGAAGCTGCGTTAAGCCGATTCGGGCTTTTTTTCCCTCGGAGTTTCCCGTGACCCTGCCGCTCGTGCTCGCCTCGTCGAGCCCCTTCCGCCGAATGCTGATGGAAAATGCCGGACTTTCATTCGAAAGCCGCGCCGCCGATATCGACGAAAGGGCGATCGAAGCGGGGCTGGAAGATGCAAGCCCCGACGCGACGGCTCTGACCCTGGCGCGCGCCAAGGCGATGGATGTCGCCCGCCACTTTGCCGGCGCACTCGTGATCGGCTCGGACCAGACCATGTCACTGGGCGACCGGGTTTATCACAAGCCGAAGTCACGCGACGAAGCGCGCGAAAGCGTCCTGTCCCTCTCCGGCAAGACACACCGATTGAACAGCGCTATCGCTCTTGTCCAGGATGGTGAGCTTGTCTGGGAACATGTAGCGCATGCGGATCTGACGGTGCGTGATCTCAGTGAAGCCTTCGTTGATCGCTATCTCGACCGGGTCGGCGAAAAGGTCTTTACCAGCGTCGGTGCCTATCAGCTGGAAGGCGAGGGCATCCAGCTTTTCACCCGGATCGACGGCGACTATTTCACCATTCTCGGCCTCCCCATGCTGCCGCTACTCGATAAACTTCGTGCGCTGGGAGCGATCGATGGCTGATTCACGTGAAACATTTTTGGTTAACGCTTTCGTCACCGGCTGGCCGATCAAGCATTCCCGCTCGCCGATCATTCATAGCCATTGGCTGAAACAGTTCGAAATCGCCGGCAGCTATAAGGCGGTTCCGGTGACCGAAGACGACTTTCCGGCCTTCGTGAAAGCGTTGAAGGACGGCAGCTCCGGTTATCGTGGCGGCAATGTCACCATCCCGCACAAGGAACTGGCCTTCAAGCTCGCCGACAAGCCGGATGCGATTGCCGAAGAAATGGGCGCCGCCAATACGCTCTGGGTGGAGGACGGTGAAGTGCATGCCTCCAATACCGATGGTTATGGTTTCGTCGCCAATCTCGACCACCGCCATCCCGGCTGGGACAAGACGGGTCGCGCCGTGATCTTCGGCGCCGGTGGTGCGAGCCGCGCGGTCATTCAGTCGATCCGCGACCGCGGCATCGACGAAATCCACGTGGTCAACCGGACGCTTTCAAGAGCACAGGAACTGGCCGATCGGTTCGGGCCGAAGGTGCATGCTCATCCGGTTGCAGCGCTCACGGAAGTCATGGCGGGGGCCGGGCTGTTCGTGAACACAACGTCGCTCGGCATGGACGGGACTGAAGCCCCAGCCATCGATTTCTCGCCGCTCGCATCCGATGCCGTCGTCACCGACATTGTTTATATCCCACTGAAGACGCCGCTGCTTGCCCAGGCCGAAGAACAGGGTTTCCCGATCGTCGACGGCCTCGGCATGTTGCTGCATCAGGCCGTTCCCGGTTTTGAAAAATGGTTCGGCCGCCGGCCGGTGGTGGACAGCGTGCTGCGCGATCTCGTCATCGCCGATATGGAACAGCATTGATGATCGTCATCGGACTGACCGGCTCGATCGGCATGGGCAAATCGACGACGGCGAAGATGTTCGTCGACGAGGGCGTGCCGGTAAACGATGCCGATGCGGTGGTTCACGATCTCTACCGCACCGATGCGGTCGCTCCAGTCGGCGAGGCATTTCCCGGCACGGTGAAGGACGGGATAATCGATCGGCCGGAACTTTCTCGCCAGCTTGCGGCCGCCCCGGAAAAGTTCAGGCAGCTGGAGGCGATCGTCCATCCGCTCGTCCGCCGTCGCGAGGTGGAATTTCTGGCCCATCAGCGCGAAGCCGGAATGGACCTTGTCCTTCTCGACATTCCGCTTCTTTTCGAAGTGAAGGGTGAGGATCGCGTCGATGTTATCGTCGTCGTCACCTGTGATCCACAGATCCAGCGCGAGAGGGTGCTTGCGCGACCGGGGATGACGGAGGAAAAACTAGCGATGATTCTCTCCCGCCAGATGCCGGATGCGGAAAAACGCCAGCGCGCCGATTTCCTCGTCGATACCGGTCTCGGGATGGAAGCGGCAAGGGCCAGGGTGCACCAGATCGTCACTCGCCTCAGAACCGAAGGGATACCGACCGACCATGCGTGAGATCATTTTCGATACGGAAACCACCGGTCTTGAATCCAAGAACGACCGCGTCATCGAAATCGGCGGTGTGGAGTTGATCAACAATTTCCCGACCGGCAAGACGATCCATATCTACATCAATCCCGGCGACCGCAAGATCCATCCCGATGCGCTCGCGGTCCACGGCATTACCGAGGAATTCCTGAAGGACAAGCCGGTCTTCGCCGATGTGGCCCAGGAGATCATCGACTTTTTCGAAGGCGCCAAATGGATCGCCCATAACGCGACATTCGATATGGGTTTCATCAACGCTGAATTCGGCCGTCTCGGCCTTGCCCCCGTCATGTCGGACCAGGTCGTCGATACGCTGGCCATGGCGCGTCGCAAACATCCGATGGGGCCGAATTCGCTCGATGCGCTTTGCCGGCGTTACGGCATCGACAATGCCCACCGCACCAAGCACGGAGCGCTTCTCGATAGCGAACTCCTGGCGGAAGTTTACATCGAGATG
Organism: Neorhizobium populisoli; assembly: GCF_019430945.1. Taxonomy (GTDB): domain Bacteria; phylum Pseudomonadota; class Alphaproteobacteria; order Rhizobiales; family Rhizobiaceae; genus Neorhizobium; species Neorhizobium populisoli. The sequence continues at coordinate 158,901 of NZ_JAHYCB010000009.1, forward strand.
ACCGGCGGCCGTCAGGCGGCTCTCGGCCTGATGGGATCGGACGGCTCGGGCGCCGGCGGAAACGAAGCCGACGATATTGCGATCGGTTTTACCGGACGTCCGCGGCCGTTGCCGAACCGGGTGACGGAAGCCGAGATGGCCGCCCATGCCACGATGATTGCCTCGATGAAGGGCAAGGCCGTCTGGCTGAAATACGAACAGGACGAATGATCAAAACTGGATAGGCGACATAAAAAAGCCCGGACGACGACCCGGGCTTTTTTTAGACGGTAGACCAGCTCAGCTGTTGAGCGCGTTGACCTGCGAGCGGGCCTGTTCTTCGGCCATGCGCTGCGTGAACATCTGCGCGAAATCGATCGGGTCGATCATCAGCGGCGGGAAACCGCCATTACGGGTAACGTCGGCGATGATCTGGCGGGCGAACGGGAACAGCAGGCGCGGGCACTCGATGAAGAGCAGCGGCAGCATGTGCTCCTGCGGAAAACCGGAAATGCGGAAAACGCCGCCGTAAACCAGTTCGGCTGCGAAGACGATCGCGTCGCCGTCCTTGGCCGTGGCTTCAAGCGTCAGGATGACGTCGAAATCCACTTCGGAAAGCGGATTGGCATTGACGTTGACATTGATGTTGATCGCCGGAGCCTTGTCGCGTGCCTGCAGCGAGCGGGGCGCACCCGGGTTCTCGAAGGAGAGATCCTTGGTGTACTGAGCCAGGATATTGAGCGAAGGCGCTGCGGCCTGATTGTTTTCGTCTGCCATTGGGATTCCCTCGAGGCTTGATGTCGTGAGGCCTCTATCATTTTGGAGTGCCGCGTTTCAAGGCCAAATGCCGAAACGGGCTTCCTCCATTCAAGAGTAGGTAAACATGCGTTGATCCCGAATAACAGGAACAGAGTATCAGGGTTCCTCGGTTTTCGGCCCGGCCCAAGGAGAAGAGGAGCGCGGGGAGGAAGCGTTCGGCGGCGAAAGATTGGCCCCGGACGGATCGGGATTGCGATGAAAATCCTCTTCGTCGAGATCGACGACCGGTCCCGCCTTGTCGTTGCCCTTGCTGCGCGCCGACCCCTGGTCTTCGGGAGGGCGGCTGTAGCGAAAGCCCGCGCCGGCGCTTGCAGCGCCTGTACGGGTGACGACGATGCGCCTGCCGATCTGCGCCCAGATGAAACTGCGCACCGCAGGAATAAGCAAGGCGAACCCGAGGATGTCGGTCAGGAAGCCGGGCAGTAGAAGCAGGATGCCGGCGACCACGACCATCGCGCCGTGGACGAGCGCCTGGCCCGGCGCACGGCCTCTGCGGCTTTCGGCGGAAACGCGCCGAAGAAGCCGCATGCCCTGACGGCGCATCAGAAGCGCGCCGAGCAAAGCCGTACCGATCACCAGGGCGAGCGTCGCCCAGACGCCGATCACCTTACCGACCAGAACGAAGCCGGCGATCTCTGCGAGCGGCCAGAGAAGGAGAAAAAGTGGCACGATGGAGAAACGCATTCCTGTTCCCTGTTGGATATTCGGAGAATTGCTCTCCGGCGCTGACGCCTTCGCTATTTGAATGATGAGCGGTTGCGGACTATATGAGAAGCTGCAACAAAAATTTAAACGCCAATTGCGGGTTAAGATGGGCTCCAACGACTTTATAACACTCTTTTTCCTCGTCGCCGCTGTTCTGATTTTCCTGCAACTGCGCAGTGTTCTCGGCCGGCGGACTGGAAACGAGAAGCCGCCGGTAGATCCTTACAGCCCGCGCGACGTGGCCAAGAATCCGGGTGGGGACGACAGCAAGGTCGTCACCCTGCCGCGCAGGGATGCCGAAACCGAAGAACAGCGCTACGCGGATATCGACGCGGTGGCAAAACCGGATACGCCGCTCAATGCGGCTCTCCGCGATGTGGTAAAGGCCGATCCATCCTTCCGTCCGCGCGAGTTCCTGAACGGCGCCAAGATGGCCTATGAGATGATCGTCATGGCCTTCGCCGATGGTGACAGGAAGACGCTGAAGGGTCTTCTTTCCAAGGAAGTCTTTGACGGTTTCGATGCGGCGATCTCCGATCGCGAAAGCCGTGGCGAAGTGGTGAAATCCACCTTTGTCGGCATCGACAAGGCCGATCTCACCCATGCGGTGGTCAAGGATTCCGAAGAGCAGATCACCGTCCGTATCGTCAGCCAGCTGATTTCCGCCACCTATGACAAGGCCGGCACGTTGATCGACGGCGATCAGGAATCGGTGGCCGAGGTCACCGACATCTGGACCTTCGCCCGCGATATCCGCTCCCGCGATCCGAACTGGAAGCTGGTCGCGACCGAATCCGAACAATGAGCGCGATACCGGATTTCGACCTGAAACAGGTTTCCTTCTCCGATCTTGTAGGATGGGAGAGGGATGACCCAGTGCCGCTGTTTGCGGGCATGCGGGCTTCGCTCGATCATATCCGTAATACCAAGCCTTATCGTAGCGGCTCCCTCGGCCTTACCGCCGGGGAGCTGGCTTCGTTTCTGGAAAAGGCCGATGGAGAGCTGCCAGATGCCGCTTCGGCCCGCGCCTTTTTCGAACAGCACTGCACGCCTTTCCTGATTTCCCGCAAAGACGGACGGCGCGGTTTCGTCACCGCTTTTTACGAGCCGGAAGTCGAGGTCTCGCCGACGCGAGACGACGTCTGGAAACACCCCTTCTATTTTCGTCCCGACGATCTCGTCGATCTCGACGAGACCAACCGCCCGGCGGGTTTGGACTCCGGCTACATGTTCGGCCGGCAGACGCCGGAAGGCATCGAGCCCTACCCGGATCGCGGCGAAATCGACCGCGGTTATCTGGAAGGCCGCGGACTGGAAATCGCCTATGCCAGGTCGAAGGTCGATGTCTTCTTCATCCATGTCCAGGGTGCCGCCCGGCTGAAATATCCGGATGGTCATATCCGTCGTATCACCTATTCCGCCAAGGCCGGCCATCCCTTCTCGCCGATCGGCAAGCTTTTGATCGACCGTGGCGAGATCGATCCGGCGAAGATTTCGATGCAGAGCATCCGCACCTGGCTTTCTGAGAATCCGGCTAAGGTTGATGAGGTCCTCTGGCATAACCGGTCCTATATCTTCTTCCGGGAGGCCGACGTTTCCGATCCGTCACTGGGTCCGGTGGCCGCAGCCAAGGTGCCGCTGATCCCCGGCCGTTCGCTGGCCGTCGACCGCCAGATCCACACATTCGGCTTTCCGTTCTTCATCTGCTCCGAAACGCTCACCCATCTCGATGGCGGCGCACCCTTCGGCAGGCTGATGCTGGCGCTCGATACCGGCTCGGCGATCGTCGGTCCGGCGCGCGGCGACATCTTCACCGGCTCCGGTTTCGAAGCCGGAGAGCTCGCGGGCACGGTGCGCAACGATGCAGACTTCTATATTCTCGTCCCGAATGAAGCCGCCGGCAGATACGGCGCCTAAGGGAAGATCATGAAGGGCGGCCGAAAACTCGATCCGGAAGAACGCATGCTCTGGGGCAAGGTGGCGAAATCCGCCCACGCGCTTCCCGGCCGCATGAAGCAGATTCTCGAATTCGAGCAGGAAGAGGAAGCGCGGCTTGTCGCCGAAGAGCGGGCCCGAGAACAGGCAAGGCAGGCGGCAAAGCCGAAACCACCACCGCGCCTGATCACTCAGGTCGTCGATATACCCGTTTCCCTTCCGGCCAAGCGCCCGATCACCCAACACCAGCCTCTCGAAAAACCGGTCAAGAAAAAGCTCGCCAAAGGCCGGCTACCGATCGAGGCGCGGCTTGATCTTCACGGGCTTTATCAGGACGAGGCGCACGATCTTCTGCTGGATTTCCTGCTGCGCGCCTGGGACCGCGGCTTGCGGCATGTTCTGGTGATCACCGGCAAGGGCAGCTCGATGGGCAGCGAAGGCGCACTCCGCCGTGCCGTGCCGTTGTGGTTCTCCAAGGCTGAATTCCGCATTCTGATCTCGTCCTACGAATGGGCGGCGCGCCATCATGGTGGCGAGGGCGCCATGTATGTGCGGCTGTCGCGTGGGACGAACAGGTTTTCGGGACATGAATAGCAGCGGCCTGCATAGGGCATGTAACGGTGCGCCTGGCCAATCTCCCACCGTGAGGAGGGGATCATCGGGATTTCGACGTACCGGCGCCATCCGCTATGCGACGGTTTTGCCGCTAGTGGGAAGCGAGGTTCATACGACGCCGGTGGATGATAGGCTTAGCGCACCAAACCGTGGGAGCGGCAATTGACGCCCTTCGGCCAGATGCTGCGCGAACTGCGCAAGCGCAAGGGCGTCACTCAGAAGGATCTCGCTGCGGCGATCGGTGTCACCCCGGCCTATCTTTCGGCGCTGGAGCACGGCAAGCGCGGCAGCCCGACATTCGAACTGCTGCAGCGGATCGCCGGTTATTTCAACGTCATCTGGGACGAGGCGGAGGAATTGTTCCGTCTGGGGCAGACCTCGCATCCCAAGGTCATGCTCGATACGGCGGGTCTGCCGGCTGCCTACACCGCCCTCGCAAACGATCTGGCGCGGGCGATTCGCACTTTGTCGCCGGACGTGATAGAGGAACTTCACATCATCCTGAAAAAAGGGCGTCTGCCCGGTTGATTTTCAGGATGCATCCACGGCTTATCCGCCGCTTTCACTCGGCTCAACCTTTAGAAACCGCCTTCAATTCCCTATATTCCAAGGGTGGAATGGCGGTGATTCGCTCGAATGATCCGTTAGACCGGCACCTTTAACGAACTGGAAGATAATTGATGACCGATACACCCGTCAGCGAGAATGGCGCGAGTGCCGAATACGGTGCCGACTCGATCAAGGTTCTGAAGGGCCTCGATGCCGTCCGCAAGCGTCCAGGCATGTATATCGGCGACACCGATGACGGTTCCGGCCTGCACCATATGGTCTACGAAGTCGTCGATAACGCGATCGACGAAGCGCTGGCCGGCCATGCCGACCTGGTGACGGTGACGCTGAACGCCGACGGTTCGGTTTCGGTGACCGACAACGGCCGCGGCATTCCAACCGACATTCACAAGGACGAAGGCGTTTCGGCCGCCGAAGTCATCATGACCCAGCTGCATGCCGGCGGTAAGTTCGACCAGAACTCCTACAAGGTTTCCGGCGGCCTGCACGGCGTCGGCGTTTCGGTGGTCAACGCGCTCTCCGTCTGGCTTAAGCTGCGCATCCGCCGCAACAACAAGGTCCACCAGATTTCCTTCACTCACGGCGTCGCAGACGCGCCGCTGGAAGTGGTCGGCGAATATGAAGGCCGTTCGGGCACCGAGGTGATCTTCCTCGCCAGCTCGCAGACCTTCACCATGACCGAATACGATTACAATACTTTGGAGCATCGCCTGCGCGAGCTCGCATTCCTGAATTCCGGCGTTCGAATCCGGCTCACCGACAAGCGGAAGCCGGATATCAAGGAAGAGGAAATGCTTTATGACGGCGGCCTCGAAGCCTTCGTCCGTTATCTCGACCGTTCCAAGAAGCCGCTGGTTGACAAGCCGGTCACCATCAAGGGCGAAAAGGACGGCATGACCGTTGAAGTGGCGATGTGGTGGAACGACAGCTACCACGAAAACGTCCTCTGCTTCACCAACAACATCCCGCAGCGCGATGGCGGCACGCATATGGCCGGTTTCCGTGGCGCCCTGACCCGCCAGGTCACGTCCTATGCGGACAGTTCCGGCATCACCAAGAGGGAAAAGGTGACGCTGCAGGGCGAAGACTGCCGCGAAGGCCTGACCGCCGTCCTCTCCGTCAAGGTTCCGGATCCGAAGTTCTCCTCGCAGACCAAGGACAAGCTGGTCTCCTCGGAAGTCCGCCCGGTCGTCGAAAGCCTCGTCAACGAAGCGCTCAGCACCTGGTTCGAAGAACATCCGACTGAAGCGAAGATCCTCGTCGGCAAGGTTGTCGAAGCCGCTGTTGCCCGCGAGGCGGCCCGCAAGGCCCGCGAACTGACGCGCCGCAAGGGTGTGCTGGACATCGCCTCGCTGCCCGGCAAGCTCGCCGACTGCTCGGAACGCGATCCCGCCAAGTCCGAAGTGTTTCTCGTCGAAGGTGACTCCGCCGGCGGTTCGGCCAAGCAGGGCCGTTCGCGCGAAAACCAGGCTATTCTGCCCTTGCGCGGAAAAATCCTCAATGTCGAGCGGGCCCGTTTTGACAAGATGCTGGGCAGCCAGGAAATCGGCACGCTGATCACCGCGCTTGGCACTTCGATCGGCAAGGACGAATTCAACGCCGACAAGCTGCGTTACCACAAGATCATCATCATGACGGATGCAGACGTCGACGGCGCCCATATCCGTACCCTGCTTCTGACGTTCTTCTTCCGCCAGATGCCGGAATTGATCGAACGCGGCCATATCTATATCGCCCAGCCGCCGCTTTATAAGGTGACCCGCGGCAAGTCGATCCAGTACCTGAAGAACGAAGGCGCGCTGGAAGAATATCTGATCACCATGGGCCTGGAAGAAACGACGCTGACGCTCGGTTCGGGCGAAGTGCGTGCCGGCCAGGACGTGCGCGAAGTCATCCAGGATGCGCTGCGTTTGCGCACCCTGATCGACGGCCTGCATTCCCGCTACAATCGTTCGATCATCGAACAGGCGGCGATTGCCGGCGCGCTTAACCCGGAACTCACCGACAACCCGGAACGTGCCCAGCAGACCGCTGACGAAGTCGCACGTCGCCTCGACATGATTGCCGAGGAGACCGAACGCGGCTGGACCGGCCACGTCACGGCCGAAGGCGGTCTACGTTTCGAGCGTATGGTGCGCGGCGTCAAGGAAGCGGCCTTTGTCGACGTGGCGCTGATCGGTTCGGCCGATGCCCGCCATATCGACCAGATGTCCGCTCGCCTGCAGGAAATCTATCGCACGCCGCCGGTGCTGGCGCGCAAGGACGGTTCCCAGGAAATGTCCGGACCGCGTGCGCTTCTGGATGCGATCTTCGCCTCCGGCCGCAAAGGTCTTTCCATGCAGCGTTATAAAGGCCTTGGTGAGATGAATGCCGACCAGCTTTGGGAAACCACGCTCGATCCGAACGTCCGCTCGCTGCTGCAGGTCCGCGTCAACGACGCGACCGATGCCGACGGCCTCTTCTCCCGCCTGATGGGCGACGAAGTCGAGCCGCGCCGCGAATTCATTCAGGAAAACGCGCTGAGCGTTGCGAACCTGGATATTTAAGGTTCACGGTGGCCGTCATGCTTGGGCCTGTCCCGAGCATCTATCTACGCCTACCGTGTGGCGGACGGTTTAGATCCTCAGCACAAGGCCGAGGATGACGGCAGTGAAGCTAAGAAATATAAAAACGGCGGCCCAATGCAGGCCGCCGTTTTTATTTGTCTAGCTGAAAAATGTTTCACGTGAATCTTTCCTGTGGATATGGATTCACGTGAAACAATCGTTAACCGGCAAAAGGGGCGTCTCATGCCTCGCCGGTGAACTTCCCATCGAAGGCAATCTCGGAAACATGTTTGCGCTTGCTTGGCACTTCGCGCTCGGCAAGGTCGTCGGGCAGGGTGCTCTTGTCCGCGATCCGCCCGATCGCCGCTGCCGCTTCCGGACGGTAGCCCTCCGGCAATCCCAACACCTCGACGGCTTTTTCCTTGTCGAAACCTTCCATGCCATGCGCATGGTAGCCGAGCTTCATGGCCTGGCAGATGACCGAGAACCATGCGGCGCCTGTATCGTAGGAATGGGTATAGGCAGTCTTGTGCTCGCCATCTTGAGCGACGCGATAGGTCTTCGAAACGACGACCAGCAGGGCAGCGGCATTTTTCGCCCAACGCTGGTTACCCGGCGAAATAATGTCGAGAATGACATCGAAGGACGGCGTGCCGCGCAGGCCGTAAACGAACCGCCAAGGCTGGTTGTTGCCGGAAGAGGGCGCCCAGTGCGCGGCGTCGAGAATAGTCAGGATCGTCTCCTGATCCATCGTCTCTTCGGTGAAGGCGCGCGGTGACCAGCGGTCGAGAAAGAACGTATCGATCGGAAATTCCGACTCGCGGGTATTGCTGCTGGTCATAGTATCCTCATGGTGTTGAATGATTGGGAGGCGGGAGGTTTTGAAAATAGACCGCACCACCGGCTTGGCAACAGATTTCCGGCCGAGAGAACCCGCCAGGAGAACTGGTAAGGCCGATTTCGGCGTGACAAGCTTGAGCGCATGTTTCATAACCTCTCGAAATCCAAGTGGAGGACTATCCTTTGAAACTGATGCGCGTTGGTGAGCTGGGCCAGGAAAAGCCGGCAATTCTTGATGGCAACGGCAAGATCCGTGATCTGTCCGGCCATGTGGCGGATATCGGTGGCGCGGCGATTTCGCCAGAAGGCCTGACGAAAATTGCCGCCCTGAACCTCGAAAGCCTGCCGGAACTGCAGGCCGGCCGTATCGGCGCCTGTGTCTCCGGCACCGGCAAGTTCATCTGCATCGGCCTCAACTATTCCGACCATGCCGCCGAAACCGGCGCGACCGTTCCGCCGGAGCCGATCATCTTCATGAAGGCTACCTCGGCGATTGTCGGTCCCAACGACAACGTCGTCATTCCGCGCGGTTCGGAAAAGACCGACTGGGAAGTCGAGCTCGGCGTGATCATTGGTAAGACCGCAAAATACGTTTCTGAAGCAGACGCGATGGATTACGTCGCCGGTTACTGCCTGACCAACGACGTTTCCGAACGCGCCTTCCAGTCCGAGCGCTCCGGCCAGTGGACCAAGGGCAAGTCCTGCGACACGTTTGGCCCGATCGGTCCCTGGCTGGTTACCGCCGATGAAGTCGCCGATCCGCAGAACCTCGGCATGTGGCTGACGGTCAATGGCGAGAAGGTGCAGAACGGTTCGACCAAGACCATGGTCTACGGCGTTCGTTACCTGGTCTCCTATCTCAGCCAGTTCATGTCGCTGCATCCGGGCGATGTCATCTCCACCGGCACGCCTCCGGGCGTCGGTCTCGGCATGAAGCCGCAGCGCTTCCTGAAGGCTGGCGACGTGGTGGAGCTCGGCATCGATGGCCTCGGCACCCAGAAACAGACCTTCGTTGCCGATATCTGAGCGACCGGATTTCGCCTCGCCCTTGCGAAATGCGAATAACCTATAAGTGATGAGGGACCCGTGTTGCAGTGCGACACGGGTCCTTAACCACTCTTGGAAGACGGAACCTTAAGGCTTACATGCCATTGTAAGGACACCAGATGATCTGGGCGTTACCGCTCTTTCCCCTTGCCCCAGCCGGGCTCACCCATCGGAACCCCCCGAATGTTGCACCGCGATAGAAACGTGTTAGCCTATTCCCGTCCTGCCGCTGAACCGACCGGTTCGATTTCGAACCCGCTGGCGGAACTGACGAGAGGGGGCACATCGATGTTCTATCAGTTTTACGAGATGAACCACGCAGCTGTGGCGCCGTTCCGGGCCGCCGCCGATGCGATGAAATTTTTCTACGCCAATCCGCTCAATCCGCTGTCCCATACGGAATTCGGTCGCACGATCTCTGCCGGCCTCGAGCTTTTCGAGCGCGTCACCCGCCGTTATGGCAAGCCGGAATTCGGCCTTCCGACCACAGTGGTGGACGGCCAGACGGTTGCTGTCACCGAAGAGATCGTCTGGAAGAAGCCCTTCTGCAATCTCCTGCATTTCCGCCGCGATCTGCCGGCCGGCCGCGCTCCCGACCAGAAGATCCTGATCGTCGCGCCGATGTCCGGCCACTATGCGACGCTGCTGCGCGGTACGGTCGAGGCACTGCTGCCGCATGCGGAAGTCTACATCACCGACTGGATCGACGCGCGCATGGTGCCCGTCACCGACGGCCGTTTCGATCTCGATGATTACATCGACTACATTATCGAGATGCTGCATGTCATTGGCCCCGGCTCGCATGTCGTCGGCGTCTGTCAGCCGTCGGTGCCGGTTCTGGCCGCCGTTGCCGTCATGGAAGTCCAACAGGACGCCGCAATCCCGGCGACGATGACGCTGATGGGCGGCCCGATCGACACCCGCATCAATCCGACCGCCGTCAACAAGCTGGCGGAAGAACATCCGCTCGAATGGTTCCGCGACAATGTCGTGATGAACGTGCCGTGGCCGCATCCCGGTTTCATGCGCCGCGTCTATCCGGGCTTCCTGCAGCTATCCGGTTTCATGTCGATGAACCTCGATCGCCATGTGACCGCCCACAAGGAGTTTTTCCAGCACCTCGTCAAGAACGACGGCGAGCCGGCCGAAAAGCACCGCGAATTCTACGACGAATATCTGGCGGTCATGGATTTGACCGAGGAATTTTATCTCCAGACGGTCGACACGGTGTTCATCAAACATTCGCTGCCGAAGGGCGAGATGATGCATCGCAATGTGCGGGTCGACACCAGCGCAATCCGCAATGTTGCATTGCTCACCGTCGAAGGTGAAAACGACGATATTTCCGGCCTCGGCCAGACCAAGGCGGCGCAGACCATCTGCTCCAACATCCCAGACGAGATGCGCCAGCATTACATGCAGCCCGATGTAGGCCATTACGGCGTCTTCAACGGCTCCCGCTTCCGCCGTGAAATCGCCCCGCGGATTGTGGAATTCACCCGTAAACACGCCAGGACCGCAGTCAACAAGACGCCGGTAAAGCGGGTTATCAAGGGTGGCAAGGCGGATTGAATTCTGCGGTTGAGGTAGCCCCTCATCCGGCTGCCGCCACCAACCGGGGACGGGCCGCGTGTCCCGTCCCGTCCTCCGGACCCCCGCAAGCGGGGAGAAGGACACACGCAGCACCATCTCCATTTCTCTCCAACGTGGCATCGGGGCACGTCCCCTCTCCCCCGCGAGCAGGGAGAGGGCTAGGGTGAGAGGCAGCCGCCAGCACCGCCCATACCGATTTCCCTCAAGCATTTCAGCATCTTCTACAATTTAACCTTCCCACTTCTTGAAGCCGCATCACCCACTCACCAAATCGATTCCAGTCGGGCTGGCAGTTGGCCACCCGCTGAAACGAACAGGGTGTGACCAATGAACCAGTCAGCATTGATTCGTCCGGAGTGGACGCCGGCCACCATCGCTCTCATGGTGCTCGGTTTCGTGGTCTTCTGGCCTCTCGGCCTGGCGATGCTCGCTTACATCATCTTCGGCGACAGGCTGCGCGGCTTCAAGCGCGATGCCAATGACCGGGCAGACCGCTGGTTTGCCGGTTGCCGCCGGGCGAGCCGTCGTTACAACACGCATTTCACCACCGGCAATGTCGCCTTTGACGATTGGCGCAAGGCCGAAATCGACCGCATGGAAGAAGAGCGCCGCAAGCTCGACGAGATGCGCGAAGAGTTCGACAACTATATGCGCGAGCTTCGCCGCGCCAAGGACCAGGAAGAATTCGATCGCTTCATGCGCGATCGCAAGAACAACCGTCCTGCCGGCGAAAACCCGGTCGTGGATCTCTGATCCGCCCGGATTTGGATTCACGTGAAACAGCCGACGCCTATCGCATGGAAAGTTTGAGTGATTGCGATAGCGGCATGCGGTGAAATCACGAATGGCCGGCGTCTCGACGCCGGCTTTTTTATGCGAGGGAATCGGCTAAAAGAGAAAGAATGTTCGCGCTCCTGAAAAAACCTATCCGCACCAAATCGAGACCGCTCGAAACGGTGAAGCGCACCCTGGATGTCGGCACGCGGTCCATGCCGCTCACCATCAAGGAAAACCGCCGAGCCACCCGCATCACGCTGCGTATCGAACCCGGCGGCCGGGCGCTGGCACTGACGGTGCCGGCCGGCCTGCGAAAGGTCGAGATCGACGATTTCCTCGACCGGCATCAAGGCTGGCTGCTCACCAAGCTCGCCAAGTTCTCGACCGAAAGTGAGGTCCGCGACGGCGGTCAGATCGCTTTGCGCGGCGTGCCGCACCGCATCGAACACACCGGCTCGCTGCGCGGCATCACAGAGGCGGTGGCAGTGGATGGCGAACCGGTCCTGAGGGTCAGTGGTCTGGAAGACCATATGGGTCGCCGCCTCTCGGCCTTTTTCAAGAAGGAAGCCCGCAAGGACCTCGAAATCCTCGTCGCCCGCCACGCGGCAGCGATCCGCAAACCGGTCAAGTCCGTCAGTATGAAGGACACCCGCAGCCGCTGGGGCTCCTGCTCCTGGGATGCAAACCTGAGCTTCTCCTGGCGCATCGTCATGGCACCGCCGGTGGTGATCGATTATCTCGCGGCCCATGAAGTGGCACATCTGAAGGAGATGAACCACGGACCGAAATTCTGGGCGCTCTGCAAGGAGCTCTGCCCCCGGATGGAAGAGGCGCGGAAATGGCTCAAGCAGCATGGGTCGCAGTTGCACGCGATTGATTTTGAGTAGGTAGCGCGGCTCAAAAGGGAAGGCCGGGTTGCTGTGATTGTCTTTTCACAAGGAGGCTGATGACGGTGAGGGGGCCTGAAGAAAAGACGACAGCGCGCGCAAGAGGGCTTCGGCAAATCGAAAACGACGCGGAAGAAAAGCTTTGGAGCGACCTCCGCAATCGGCGCCTGAATGGTTTCAAATTCGTCCGACAGTTCCCCATCGGCCCTTATTTTGCAGACTTTGCTTGCCGGGACGCGCATTTGGTTATCGAGGTCGATGGCAGTCAGCATGCGGATAGCGTCCATGACCGGAGACGTGATGCGTTTATGGTTGCCGAAGGGTGGTCTGTGGCACGGTTCTGGAATGTCGATGTGTTGAGTGACATCGCGCTGGTTCTTGAAACGATTATCGCGATTTTGGATGGTCGAATAGTCGATGAAGTTCGGTCCTACGATTTCAACTTTGCGCCTGCACGACGTCTTTGAGTGTTTCCCACGCCGCGGCCCCTCATCCGCCTGCCGGCACCTTCTCCCCGTTAAAACGGGGAGAAGGAAACGAGCCGCACCGTTCCTCCCACGATCTCAACCGTCGCGCAGGGCACGTCCCCTCTCCCCGTCAGAACGGGGAGAGGGTTAGGGTGAGGGGCACGATACAAACTCTGCCGGCAACGATTTCAGTATCTTAAGCATTTTCTCATCCCCGCCTCAAGCACCGCACCTACAATCTCCCCGTCCCGCTTCGGCTACACCGGTCGGCATAACCGGCGAGGCGGGACCGGTGATCCGGAAAACCGTCCTTATGCAGGCGGGTTTCCGGGGGCTGCGCAGAAAATGGTTCCCCTCTCGTCGGCTCGATCGGCGGGGCGTGCGTGTGTCGCACACATACCGGTCCTTATAACCATAACCAAAGGGGGCCGCCGCAGAGGAACCGGAGTTGCGTGGACAAACACACCGAACGGGACACGTCGCGTGTCATTTATAAAATTTCAATCAGAGGCACCCGACGTGTCCCGGCCGAAACAAAATTCCCAGGATCGCCAAGGGTTCATTGCGTCCGCACTCCCCTCAACCGGGCAAGGCGGACCCGAAGATGGCTCCACGCGCAACGCGCCGTACCGCTGCGCACAAGCCTCGCCGCCGTCATCCTGCTGTCATTAGTTTTTGGCCGAGTTCGATGCGAAAGAATGGATTTGCCTCGACTCCGGCAAAATTTCATGTCAATCCGCCCATCATGAGACCTGATGTCAAATTCTGCGGGTTGAAGACCCCCGAGGCCGTCGATCGCGCCGTCGCGCGGGGCGCCACGCATATCGGTTTCATCTTTTTTCCAAAGAGCCCACGCAATATCTCTCCCGATCTCGCCGGTGAACTGGCCGACCGCGTTCGCGGCCGCGTCAAGGTCGTCGCCGTCACGGTGAATGCCGATGACGAGGAGCTGGACGACATCGTTTCGCTGCTGCGTCCGGATATCTTGCAGTTCCACGGCAATGAAAGCCCGGAACGCATTCTGCACGTGAAGGCGATCTACGGCCTGCCGGTCATGAAGGTGTTTTCGATCCGCGAAGCCGGCGATCTCGATCGCGTCGATCCGTTCATCGGCGTCGCCGACCGCTTCCTGTTCGATGCGAAGGCGCCTGCCGGTTCGGAACTGCCGGGCGGCAACGGGGTTTCCTTCGACTGGAGCCTGATGGCTTCGCTTGACGAAAGCGTGGATTACATGCTTTCCGGAGGATTGAACAAGGATAATGTCGCGACCGCACTCGCATCCACGCGGGCAACCGGTATCGATATGTCGTCCGGCGTGGAAAGCGCGCCGGGTGTGAAAGATCTTGGCATGATCGATGCGGTCTTCGACGCCATCGCGGCGGCGAACAGGAAGATCGCCTGAGGAGTTTTAAGTGAACCAGACGCCCATTCCCAATTCGTTCCGTTCCGGCCCCGACGAAGACGGCCGTTTCGGTATTTTCGGTGGACGCTTCGTCGCCGAAACGCTGATGCCGCTGATCTTGGAACTGCAGGGCGAATGGGAAAAGGCCAAGAACGATCCGGCCTTCCAGGCTGAACTGGCCGATCTCGGCACCCACTATATCGGCCGTCCGAGCCCGCTCTATTTCGCTGAACGCCTGACCGAGCACCTCGGCGGCGCCAAGATCTATTTCAAGCGCGAAGAGCTGAACCACACCGGTTCGCACAAGATCAACAATTGCATCGGCCAGATCCTACTGGCCAAGCGCATGGGCAAGACCCGCATCATCGCCGAAACCGGCGCCGGCCAGCATGGCGTGGCGTCGGCCACCGTTGCCGCCCGCTTCGGTTTCCCCTGCGTGGTCTATATGGGCGCCACCGACGTCGAACGTCAGGCCCCGAACGTCTTCCGCATGAAGCTCCTGGGTGCCGAAGTCATTCCAGTGACAGCCGGCAACGGCACGCTGAAGGATGCCATGAACGAGGCGCTGCGTGACTGGGTCACTAATGTCGACGATACCTATTACCTGATCGGCACGGCTGCCGGCCCGCATCCCTATCCGGAACTCGTGCGCGATTTCCAGTCGGTGATCGGCAAGGAAGCCCGCGAACAGATCCTGGCGGTCGAAGGCCGTTTGCCGGACATGGTCATCGCTGCCGTCGGCGGCGGTTCGAACGCGATCGGCATCTTCCATCCGTTCCTGGATGACGAAGGCGTGCAGATCGTCGGCGTTGAAGCCGGCGGCCGCGGCCTGCAGGGCGTCGAGCATTGCGCCTCGATCACTGCCGGTTCGCCGGGCGTGCTGCACGGCAACCGCACCTACTTGCTGCAGGACCATGACGGACAGATTCTCGAGGGCCATTCGGTTTCGGCCGGCCTCGATTATCCCGGCATCGGCCCGGAACACAGCTATCTGCACGATATCGGCCGCGCCGAATACGTGCCGATCATGGACCAGGAAGCGCTCGACGCCTTCCAAGTGCTGACCCGTCTTGAAGGCATCATCCCGGCGCTCGAGCCGAGCCATGCCTTGGCCGAGGTGATCAAGCGCGCGCCGAAAATGCGCAAGGACCAGATCATCGTGATGAACCTCTCCGGTCGCGGCGACAAGGACATCTTCACCGTCGCCAAGATTCTCGGAATGGATATGTGACATGACCGCTCGTATGGACAAACGTTTCGCGGCCCTCAAGGCTGAAGGCCGCCCCGCTCTCGTGACCTATTTCATGGGCGGCGATCCGGATTTCGAAACCTCGCTCGGCATCATGAAGGCGCTGCCTGGCGCCGGTTCCGACATTATCGAACTCGGCATGCCCTTCTCTGATCCGATGGCCGACGGCCCGGTCATTCAGATGGCCGGCCAGCGTGCCCTGAAGGCCGGCCAGACGCTCGGGAAGACACTTGAACTCGCGGCGAAATTCCGCGAAACCGACAGCGACACGCCGATCGTCATGATGGGTTACTACAATCCGATCTATGTCTACGGCGTCGACAAATTCCTCGACGACGTGTTGGCTGCCGGTATCGATGGCCTGATCATCGTCGATCTGCCGCCGGAAATGGATGACGAGCTCTGCATCCCGGCGCTCGCCAAGGGCATCAACTTCATCCGCCTGGCGACGCCGACGACGGACGACAAGCGCCTTCCGGCCGTTCTCAAGAACACCTCGGGCTTCGTCTATTACGTCTCGATGACCGGCATCACCGGTTCGGCGCTGCCGGATACGACGAAGATTTCCGGTGCCGTGGAGCGCATCAAGGGCCATACGGACCTGCCGGTCTGCGTCGGTTTCGGCGTCAAGACGGCCGATCATGCCAAGGCGATCGGCGCTGCGGCAGATGGCGTCGTGGTCGGCACCGCGATCGTCGCCCAGATCGCCGGTAGCCTCACAAAGGACGGCAAGGCTGGACCGGATACGATTGCCTCGGTCGCGACGCTCGTGAAGGGTCTTTCGACCGGCGTTCGCGCCGCCCGCCTTGTTGCTGCCGAATAGGCGGCCCACATAAACGACAATAAGACAAACAAATCGGAGTACGACCAGTGAACTGGATTACCAACTACGTCCGGCCGCGCCTCAACTCCATGCTCGGCCGCGAAAGCAAAGTTCCGGAAAACCTCTGGATCAAATGCCCTGAAACCGGGGAAATGGTCTTCCACAAGGACCTCGAAGAGAACAAGTGGGTCATTCCGGCCTCCGGCTTCCACATGAAGATGCCGGCCAAGGCGCGTCTGACCGACCTGTTCGACGGCGGCGTTTTCGAATCGCTGCCGCAGCCGAAGGTCGCCCAGGATCCCCTGAAGTTCCGCGATTCCAAGCGTTATGCCGATCGCCTGAAGGACAGCCGCGTCAAGACCGAGCAGGAAGACACGATCCTCGCCGGCCTCGGCCAGGTCGAAGGGCTGAAGCTTGTCGCAGTCGTGCATGAATTCAACTTCATCGGCGGTTCGCTCGGCATGGCGGCCGGCGAGGCGATCGTGAAGGCCTGCGAACGTGCGGTCGCTGAAAAGTGCCCGCTCATCATCTTCCCGGCGTCCGGCGGCGCCCGCATGCAGGAAGGCATTCTGTCGCTGATGCAGCTCCCGCGCACCACGGTTGCGGTCGATATGCTGAAGGAAGCCGGCCTGCCTTACATCGTCGTGCTGACCAACCCGACCACAGGCGGCGTCACCGCTTCCTATGCAATGCTGGGCGACGTCCACATTGCCGAGCCGGGCGCCGAAATCGGCTTTGCCGGCAAGCGCGTCATCGAACAGACGTTGCGCGAAAAGCTGCCGGAAGGTTTCCAGACCTCGGAATACCTCCTGGAACACGGCATGGTCGACATGGTGGTCAAGCGCCACGACATTCCGTCGACGCTGGCGCGGATTCTCAAGATCCTCACCAAGCAGCCGGCCAACCAGTCGGCGGCGACGGTGCCGGCGGCGATCAGCGCCTGACATTATCGGGGAATTGGGCGGCGGGATGACGACGATGGGCGAAGCCGTGACGAGCGAGGCGGAACGCGAGATCGACAGGCTGATGACCCTTCATCCGAAAGGTTTCGACCTTTCGCTTGATCGTATCATCCGGCTTCTCGCGCTTCTCGGCGATCCGCACAAAAAACTGCCGCCGGTCATCCATGTGGCCGGCACCAATGGCAAAGGCTCGGTCACGGCCTTCTGTCGTGCGCTTCTGGAAGCGGGCGGGTATGCCACCCATGCCCATACCTCGCCGCATCTCGTCCACTGGCACGAACGGTACCGGATCGGCGTCAAGGGCGGTCGCAGCCAGCTGGTGGACGATGCATTGCTCGCCGATGCGCTTCGCCGCATCGCTGCCGCCAATGACGGCCAGCCGATCACCGTTTTCGAAATCCTGACAGCGGCAACCTTCCTGCTGTTTTCCGAACAGCCGGCCGATGTGGTGATCCTCGAAGTCGGCCTTGGCGGCCGTTTCGATGCGACCAACGTCATTTCCAATCCGGCCGTTTCGGTCATCATGCCGATCTCGCTCGACCATCAGGCCTATCTCGGCGACCGGGTCGAACTGATCGCGGCTGAAAAGGCCGGCATCATGAAACGCGGCCGGCCGGTGGTGATCGGTCAGCAGGAATTCGACGCGGCCCGCGAAGTGCTGGTCTCGACCGCAGAACGGTTAAGCTGTCCGATGTCCGTCTACGGTCAGGATTTTTCCGCCCACGAGGAATTCGGCCGGCTGGTCTATCAGGACGAAGACGGCCTGCACGATCTGCCTCTGCCCAGGCTTCCCGGCCGGCATCAATATGCCAATGCGGCGGCGGCGATCCGCGCCGTCAAGGCGGCCGGTTTTCCGGTTACCGATGCGATGATGGAAAAGGCCATGACGACGGTCGAATGGCCGGCTCGCCTACAGCGCCTCACGGACGGCAAGCTCATCGAACATGCGCCGGAAGGGTCGGAAATCTGGCTGGATGGCGGCCATAATCCGGCCGGCGGCGAAGTGATTGCCGAAGCTATGGCGGCTTTCGAGGAACGCCAGTCGCGCCCTCTCTACCTCGTGACCGGCATGATCAACACAAAGGATCCAGTCGGTTATTTCCGCGCCTTCGCGGATATCGCCGAACACGTCTTCACCGTCCGCATCCGCGGCAGCGAATCGGCGCTTGATCCCGTGGTTCTCGCTCACGCCGCCTTCGACGCGGGGCTGGTGGCGGAACCGGCCGGCTCGACGGTCGAGGCTTTGCAAGAGATTACCCGCCGCCACGTGCCGGGCGCACAGCCGCCGCGTATCCTGATCGGCGGTTCGCTCTATTACGCGGGCAATGTTCTGGCCGACAACGGCACTCCGCCGACCTGAGACGGGCTCGGATCGGACAAAAGAAAAGCCCGGCTGAATCGCTTCAGCCGGGCTTTTTCATGCAATCAACTCAACCGATCAGGCGGCGCTGGAAATCCAGGCCGAAAGCGCGGTCTTCGGGGCAGCGCCGACCTTGATATCGGCCACTTCGCCGCCCTTGAACATGGCGAGCGTCGGGATCGAACGTACGCCGAACTGGGCAGCCAATTCCGGGTTTTCGTCGATGTTCAGCTTGACGACCTTGACCTTGCCGGCGAGCTCGTTCGAGATTTCCTCGAGGCTCGGGCCGATCATCTTACAAGGGCCGCACCATTCAGCCCAGAAATCCACGACAACCGGCTCTACGGAGTTGAGGACTTCGGCCTGGAAATTGCTGTTATCGACTTTCACGGTAGCCATGGGGCTCTCCTTAACGATTCTCTGTTGACCCAAATGTGAGCGCGAGCCCCACATATTTCAATGTCCGTCATCTCACTTTGTTTTGAGTTCCGCAAGCGAGCGCGACATGAGCTCCGGCGACAGGCGGATGAGGGCAGCTGATTCGGTATAGACCAGAACGCAGTCCACTTCCCGGCCGGGATAAAGCGGCATCAGAATTTCGCGATAGATGGCAAGCTGCGCCCGGTGCGGCAGCGCCACGTCTTCGGCATCCTTCGGCGGCATGCGGTTGGTCTTGTAGTCGAGGATGACGACGCGGTCGTCTGTCACCACCAGCCGGTCGATCCGGCCGGAAATAGCAAAATCCCGGCCTTCCAGCGTCAACGTCCCCATGATCGAGACTTCGGACTGGCTGCGGGCCGAAAAGACGTCGGCCAGATCCCGATGGGAAAGCACCGACATGACGGCCGCGACAAGCTTTTGCCGTTCCGCCGCCGGCCAGAACCGGGCGGCACGCTCCGCATAACGCCTTGCCGCCGCTTCCCGTTCGGTCTCGGCAAATTCCGTCAGCATCTGCAGCATGCGGTGAACGAGCTTGCCCTTCTGCAGCGCAAGTCCAGCGCTCTCCCGATCGCCGAAAAGCGGCGAAGTGACGATCAGATCGTCCGCATCGTCATCGATCATCGTACCGGCGCCGGAAGGGCTCAGCGGGCGCGGCAAAACCTTTTGGGCCGGCAGGCTGCGCGACAGGGCAGGCGGCAAAGGCTGTTTCTCGGCCGGGGCGTTTTCCCGATGCTCGGCCTTCGAGATCTTGCCGCCGGTATTCGGCAGCCGCCACTGAAGCCCACCCCATTGCCCGTCCCGGTCGACAAATTCTTGCGTGCTGCAATGATGTTCGTCGCCGGCGAGCGCCCGCGAAATCGTCGCCGCCCAGGTATCCGGGTTGTCTATCTTGCCGCGATAACCGCAAACGATCAGCCGGTCGGCGGCGCGCGTCATGCCGACATAGAGCAGGCGGCGATATTCTTCTTCGGTCAGGGTCTTGAGCCGGGCATCGTCGGTGGCCGTCAATGCGTTTCCGAGCCCCTTGCCGGGCACCCAGGCCGGGACCTCTTCCACGCCGACCCGCAGCAGCCGGAATTTCGGCACATGCGAGGAGATAAAGGCCTTAGAGCCGCTATCGACGAGGAAAACCACCGGCGCTTCCAGACCCTTGGAAGCATGCACGGTCATGATCCGCACTTCGTTGCGGCCGCCATCCTGTTCGCGCTTCACTTCCGGTGATTCGAGCTCCAGCGTCGAGACAAAGGCCTGCAGGCCGGGCAGGCCGGAAGTTTCGTGGTCGAGCGCAAAGGTCAGGAATTCGTCGAGAATGTCGCCGGCCTCGGTGCCGAGCCGGCCGAGAAACTTTCGCCGCCCGCCATATTGGCCGAGAATCCGGGCAAACAGATCATGCGGACTGAGCTGGCGGGAGAGGAACAGCAGGTGATGCAGCCGCTCGGATGCGTCGCGGAATTGCAGCGGCTGTTCCTCGGCCAGGCGGTTGAGCTGCGCCCAGGCGCTGGCTCGGTCCGAACGAAGGGCCGTGACCTCGAAAACCTCATCTTCGGAAAGGTTGAAAAGCGGGCTCTTCAGAAGCGCGGCCAGCGAAAGATCGTCCTGCGGCAACAGGAGAAAGCGTCCGAGCGCCAAAAGGTCCTGAACGGCGATATGGCTGGTCAGCCGCAGCCGGTCGGCACCGGCGACGGGAATATTGTCGCGCCGCTTCAACGCCCGGGTCAGCGCGTTGACGAAGGCATCGCGCTTGCGCACCAGAACGAGGATGTCGCCCGGCTCGATCGGCCGCGCCACGGAGCCGTCGGCGCCCTTTTCGATGATCGTTTCCTTGCCGATCATCTCTTCGATACGGTTGGCGATCCGACCGGCAAGAATGGCGGAGGGCGCCTTGTCCGGCGTCGAATCGAACGGCGCGGTCCAGTCCTCCTCCCGTTCGGAAACCTCCGGCACGACGACATCCCAGAGATCGACCTCGCCGGGATGGCCCATGCGGTTCGAACGATGCTGGACAGGGTCGCCGATGGCGCTCAGGCCTTTCGCATTCTCCTCCAGCGAAAACACCTGGTCTACGGCGGCCAGCACATCGGCGGTGGAGCGGAAGGAAAGCGGCAGGCGGATGGCATGGAAGGACTGGCCGCTGCCGCGCACCCGCTTTTCCGTCTCGCTGCGTTCGTCGGCAAACCGTTCCGGCCGGGCGCCCTGGAACGAGTAGATCGACTGTTTTTCGTCGCCGACCGCAAAGATAGTGCGCAGCGTCTCGCGGGCGCTGGTGCCGGAGTAGAAATCCTCGGCGAGCGACTTGATCACCGTCCACTGGATCGGGCTGGTATCCTGCGCCTCATCGACGAGAATGTGGTCGATGCCCTGATCGAGCTTGTAATGCACCCAAGCGCCGACGCCGTCGCGGGTCAGGAGATCGGCGGTGCGGGCGATCAGGTCCTCGAAGTCGAGCAGGCTGCGGCTCTTCTTCAGGTCCTCGTAATCGTCGTTCAGCCGCTGGGCGAGCGTCAGCGCCGCCCTGGTCGCCGCGAACATACGGATCAGCCGCAACCGGTCGCGGCAGGCGACGATGTGGTTGCGGGCGGCATCCACGGCACCGGCCAGTTCCGGCGCCATGGTCACCATCGCCTTGGCGACCAGCGACGAATCCGCCTTCGGCTTGCCCTCGCGGGTAAGAAAAATCTGGTCGAGATAATCGGCGCGCTTGAAAGGCTCGGTCTCCCGCATCGCCATTCGCAGACCATAGGCGACCTCGGTCACCTTCGAGCCGCCCTTCTGGTCGGCGAGCGACAGGTAGAGATCGAGCGTAATGCCGGAAAGCTCCGGCAACGGCCAGTAGCCGGCGGCGATACTCTCTTGCGTATCCGCCGGTCCAAGCCCCATAATACGTTTCAGCTCGGCGCCGATGCCGCCATGGCGTTCAGCGAAGGCCGTGAACCGGCGGATTGCGGTGCGATTGGCGATGATGTCGCCAAGCAAGGTCTCCAGCCCGAATTCGTCACCGAGATCGAGGACATGCGCAAAGGCTTCCGCCAGATCGGGGTCATCCTCCGCCGAGGTGGCAGTCAGCAGCGAACGGCGCGCTTCTGCAAGCAGTGTCGAGGCGGCCCGGTCGTCGAGCACTGAAAAATGCCCGGCGACATTGGCCTCCAGCGGAAACTGATGCAGCAGCGCCTCGCAAAAGGCATGGATGGTCTGGATCTTCAGCCCGCCCGGCGTTTCCAGCGCCTTGGCAAACAGCCGCCGCGCTTCGGCAAGCTTGAACGAATCCGGCTCATGACCTTCGACATCCCGGATCCTTTTGGCGAGATCCATGTCGGAAAGCACGGTCCATTCGGAAAGCCGCTGGAAGACACGGTTCGACATTTCGGACGCCGCAGCCTTGGTATAGGTGAGGCAGAGGATGGAGGATGGCCGGCTGCCGGCAAGCAGCAGCCGGATGACGCGCTGGGTCAGCACATGCGTCTTGCCGGAACCGGCATTGGCCGACACCCAGGCCGAACTTTTGGGATCGGAGGCGCGCGATTGCTGGACGGTCGTCCAGTCGATCCATTTGATCGGGTCGTCATCGGCGGGGAGATCATCGAGATGGTCACTCATCCGCTTCGGCCTCTCCATCGTCATCGGCTGTCGACCATTCCGCTACCCGCGCCAGATGGTCGTATTCGCCGCCGAAATCGCCCTGGGCAAACGGAACGAGCCGCGATGCGAAACCGGCCTCGCCATTCCTCAGCGTCGCCACGAACCGGGTAAGCTGTTCGATCGATTCCTGCGCAAGATCGAGAGCAGATTTCGGCTGGCGTTTGGCCGTGGCCGTCGTGCCCTCGTTATTGACTTTCTCGGCCCGGAACCGATCGCCCGGTCGAAGCCGGACATAGAGCAGATCGCCCGGTCGCTGCGCGCCTATATTGCGGAAAGCGCCGGCCTGCAGAGCTGCGGCCTCCAGTGCCAACTGCGGATCGAGCAGGGCGCGGGCCTGCGACACCGAAGGGCTGAGACCGGTCTTGTAATCGATGAGATCGGTCTCGCCGGATCCCTTGATGTCGATCCGGTCGGCAATGCCGGTGACGCGAATGCCGGCGGCTTCTACCTCGAAACCGGCACTGACTTCGGTTGCCGTGCTGCGGATATCCGGCGCCCGGCCGACTTCCCAGTCGAGAAAGGCGCGCGCCACCTCGACGAAACGTGGCCGCCAGACCCGGTCGATATGCGGCGGCAACTGCTCGGCATCGAACATGTCTTCCGTTATCCGGCTCATTGCTTCACGTGAAACGGGCGTGCCGGGCTTGTGGCCTTCGCGGGTATAACGATCGATGATCGCATGATAGAGCGTGCCGCGCTGGGCCGCACCCGGATCTTCGTTGAACGGCGCCAGCGGATCGAGTTTCAGGATGCGCCGCGCATAGATCGAATAGGGATCGCGGCGCAGGCGGCCGACTTCGCTGAACGAATAACTTTTTGGCTGCAGATCGGCCGGAGGTTTTGGGGCAGGGCGCTTGGCGCCCGGCTGGTTTTCCCCCACGTCGATCGCCGTGGCCCAATGTCGGAAATCCACGCCGCGCGCCTTGAGTTCCGCCGCAAAACCCTTGCCTCCCAGCGCCAGCAGCCGCTGCAGCCAGCGCGAAGCGACGGTCGGCGTCGAGCCCTGCCGCATCGAACGCGACAGGATGAGATTGCGCGTGCCGCAGGCCATTTCGAAATCGTGCGCCAGCTGGCCGATGCGCCGTTCGGGCGGCTCGAGCCCCATATCCGTCTTCATGGTGCGGGACAGGAACGGGTTGTTGACCGTCTGGCCCGGCCAGGAGCCTTCGTTCAGGCCGCCAAGGATCATCGTATCGACGCTCTGCAGGCGTGCTTCCAGCGTACCGAAGATGAAGACGCGCGGATGGGCGAGCGAACGGGGTTTCACCGCGCCGCCAGTCGTCAGCGCCATGACGATATCGATCCATTGCGGCCCGTCCGCTTCCATCTGGCCGTCGGTCTCCATGACTTCGGAGAGGAGGCCGGCCAGTCTTTCGCCGGCTTCGCCCGACCAGAGCAGGCCGAGGCTGCCGCGCTCGTCGATGCAGAGCGCTTCCAGGACGCGGCCGGTGCGGGCCGCCCAATCGGAAAGCGTGAGTTTTGCCGTCAGCCCGCGCCCGTCGGGTCGGCGGCGCAGGAAAGCGGAGACCAGCGGCTCGACCGCCTTGGCGAGTTTCCGGGCAAGCTCGGCCGCCTTGTCGTCGGCTCCCTCATGCAACGAAAGGCGCCAGCGGGGCGGGTGCCGGTCATCGGCCTGTTCTTCGATCTGCCGCTCTAGAAGCGGTTCCAGTGCCGAAATGTCCATTTCGCCGATGCCGCCGCGCAGGGCGATCACTTCCAGCGCCTCGACGGCCTCCCGCAACTCGTTCGCCGGCAAACCGAGGCGCAGGAGAGGGTGTTTCAGCAGGCCGACGATCGCCACCGGGTCGCCGGGGCGAAGCGTCGCTTCGAGCAGAAGCTGGGTGAGCGTGCCCTGCGGCGTGCCGGACAGCGCTGAACCGGCTGAATCATCGGCGATAATGCCGAAACGGGCAAGTTCCGCGGTTACCCGGCGGCCGAGCGCACGATCCGGCGTGATCAGCGCCGCGACCGCTTCGCCGCCGTTCTTGCCCGGTTTTTCGAGTGCCAGGCGTAGCGCGATGGCGATCGCTACCGCCTCTTCGCGCTCGTTGGCCGCTTCTATCAGGGATACATCGGTAAAAGCCCGGCTGAGGTCATCGGGTTTAGCCTCCTCCCGCCATGTGCTCCAGCGGTCGGTCGCCTTGGCAGGCACCAGCGCCTGGGAGATCGCGGCCGCGCGGAAAGCGAGGTCGGCGGGTGCTTCGGCAAGGCCAAGAACGTCGTCGCGGCCGATACCGATCTTTTTCAGAAGTTGGGAAAGCCCGAATTGCGGGTGGCTGCGGCTTGCCGGCTCCGGCTTTCCGTCGAAACTTTCCTCGCCGACCAATGCCCATTGGTCCGGCGGCATGGATGTATCGAGGCCGGGAAGCACGACAGTGCCTTCAGGCAGGCGCGAGATTGCCGCGATGAGATCGGCCGCGGCCGGCACCGAGCCGGTGGAACCGGCGACGATCACCGGCCCCCTATGTGGCCGCTCCATGATCCGCCGGGCCTCGCCGCGCAGAATGGCGGCCTGGTGTTTGGCCGGCGACGAGCGGCGCAATTCCTCCAGCCGCGTCGGCCAGAAGGCGCTAGCGATTTTCAGGAATTCCGTCGTCAGTTGCCACCAGAGTGCATGTTCGCCGGTGTCGAGACCTTTGAGGTCTTCCCAGTCGCGCTCTTCGGTATCGACAGCGTCGATCAGTTCGGCAAGCGCTCGGGCAAGCCAGATCGCGTCAGCAGGACTGGCGGGTGCGACAAGCGGCGATTCCGAATGTACGTCGAGTACGATCTTCGGCAACTGGTTGCGCCAGGCCAAAATCAATCGGCCGAGTTCCAGAAGCCGCGCCGTGCTACCGATCGGCAGGGCTAGGTCCATTTCTTCCGGCGCGACGAGATCGAAGAAACCGCTGTCGTCATCCGTCTCGCCGAGCGGGCGGATGACGGGAAGGATAGCCGACTTGCCACCCAGCAGGTCAACGAATTCCGAGCGCAGCACGCGGGCCGAACGGCGCGTCGGCACATAGATCGTCACATCGGCAAGCGAGATCGGATCGGCGGGATCGTAACGGAAATTTCTGTCCAGCCGGCCGTCGCATAGTGCGGCCGCAAGCGTCTTGAGGAAAGGCACGCCGGCGGGAATGGTGAAGACGCGGGGCTGTTCTCGTGTTAGGCCTGCCATCAAGCTCACGCCGGCGCCCGGAACCGCCGGATCGTTTCTTCGGCGTCGTCGATCGCTTCCGGCGTGCCGACGGTCAGCCAATGGCCGTCCATCATCATGCCATAAAGCCTGCCACGGGAAATCGCCTTGTCGAAATAGGTGTTGATGTTGAACGGATCGCGCGGCGCGTCGTCGAGGAATTCCGGCTTCATTGCGAAGGCGCCGGCATAAACGACCGGATTGGACGGATCATCGCGGAAGCGGGTCAGCTTGCCGTCCGCCGCCATGCTGAAATCGTTGACGCCATTATGGCCGGTCGTGTTCTCGATCTTCACGCAGAGCATGGCCATATCCATGCGCTCCGGATCGAAGAAGGCGCTCAATCGGTCGAGATTGCTCGGTTTGCCCGGTTCTTCGCCGATCCAGAACAGGTCGGCATTCATCTGGAATATCGTATCGCGTCCGAGCAGGGGCAGAGCCTTCACGATGCCGCCGCCATTGTTCATCAAGCCGTCGCGCTCGTCCGAGATCAGGATCTCCATCCCGTCATAGGACTTGAGATGCGCTTCCATCTGGTCGGCGAAATGGTGCACGTTGACCGCCGCCCGTTCGACACCCGCCTGTTTCAGCGAATCGAGGACGTAGTCGATCATCGGCTTGCCGGCGATCGTCACCAGCGGCTTTGGCATCGTATTGGTGACGGGGCGCATGCGGGTGCCGAGACCGGCCGCCAGCACTATCGCCTCTTTGATAGGGGCTTCTTTGATTGTCATCGGAACCGCTATTTAGGTTTCGGGCAGCTCTATTCCAGCCCGCCGGCACCAGTCGCGCAAGGGGGTGAGCGCCTGATGCTGAAGCGCCGTCGCCAGATAACGAAGCGTGCGGGGCATATGCTTCAGATAGCCCGGCTTGCCGTCTCGCTGCAAGAGCCGCACCCAAAGTCCGGCAAGCTTGCAGTTGCGCTGAGCCGCCATGATCGACCAGGCCTTCATGAAGGTGATCTCGTCGAAGGAGCCCAAGGGCGTGGCAAGCGAGCGGCGAAGCGCGAAATAGTCGATCATCATCTGGTCGGCCAAAGCCTTCGGCATGTCGACGCGGGCATCCTGTACCAGCGATGCGACATCATAGGCCGTCGGGCCGATCATCGAATCTTGGAAATCGATCAGGCCGACGCGCCGCACGCCGGATTCGTTCGGCCGCCAGATGATGTTCGGCGAATGAAAATCCCTGAGCAGCAGGTTCTTTTCGACATCCGCCAGCTCGCCGATCAATCCGTCCCAGATGGCAAGATATTCGGCGCGTTCTTCGTCCGTCGCCGGCGTGCCGCGTTTCCAGGGCACGTGCCAGTCGAGCAGAAGCCGGGCCTCCATCTTCATGGCGGTCGCGTCGAAAAAGGGAATGTGGTGGATATGGCCGTTGCCGACCGGCAGGTCCTGCCGCATCTCATGGCTGTGAAGGTAGGCGAGGCAGACGACCGCTTCGCGATAGCGCTCCGGGATCGGCCTGCCTTCTGCATCCAGCGGACCGTCATCGCCAAGGTCCTCGATCAGCAGAATGCCCTGCTCGTAGTCGGTATGCAGGATTTCCGGTGCCGCGAGCCCGAGTTCGCGCAGATATTCGTCGACCGCCACGAACGGGTAGGGGTCGAGCGCCAGATGTACGACCTTGGGATAGGGCTTGCCGTCCATCACGACAGGGCCTTCCGGCGGTCGCGGCCAGTCCATCAGGATCAGCGCTTCGCCTTCAGGGGTAATCACCGTCTCATAGGCTCGCGTCGACGCATCGCCGGTGAGGAAACGCCGGCGGGCGCCGTTATAACCATGATTGTCGAGGAATTCGCGGATCGCCAGCACACGGCGGATGCGCTCCATCTGCGCTTCCGGGGCCGTAATCGTCGCCTGCCGACCGCTGCCGTGATGTTCGAGTTTGAGTGTGATACGCACCTGCGGCAGCAGATCATCGGCCATTTCCGGCCATTCGACCAGACAGACGCCGTTGGCCAAGGCCTCGTCGAAGCCGAGTTCGTCGAGTTCGGAAGCATCGCCCAGCCGGTAGAGGTCGAAATGCGAAACCGAGATGCGCAGCTCATAGGCCTGCACCAGCGTAAAGGTCGGGCTCGGCACTTCGAGCGACGGATCGTCGGCCACTGCCCGCAGGAACGCTCGGGCCAGCGTCGATTTACCGGCGCCGAGATCGCCCGAAAGCGCCACCCAGTCCCCTTTGCCAAGCGCCAGCGCCAGATCTTCGCCGAGACGGATCGTCTCGGCTTCGTCTGCAAGCGTCAATGTCAGGGAGAGACCATCGCTCATTCTGCGGCGACGGAACGCGCCGCGTCGGCGCTCGGAATACGGCAGGTTACGGTCGTGCCTTCGCCGGGCTTGCTGTCGATCTTCACCTGGCCGTGGTGCAGGTTGACGAAGCTTTCGACGATCGACAGGCCGAGGCCCGCACCGCTGCGCTTGCCGCCCTTGGCATTGGCCGAGAAGCGATCAAACACGGTCTTCAGCATCTCTTCCGAAATGCCCGGACCCTGGTCGGTCACCGAGAAGAACACATCGTCCTTGGCACGCCAGCAATTGAGCGTGATCGCCGTGCCTTCCGGCGCGAAATTCGTGGCATTGGTCAGGAGCTTGATAAGAATCTGTTTCAGGCGCTGCTGGTCGGCAACGATCGAGCCCAAGCCCGCCGGTGCCGTGATCGACAGGGTCACGTTATTTTCGTGCAGCCGGTCGGCGATCTGCATCGCGACATCGTCGAGCAGGTCGTCGATCGCCATTTCCGAATAATGCAGCTCCATGATGCCGGCATCAACGGTCGCGAGATCGAGAATGTCGTTGACGATGGTCAGCAGCACCGATGACGAGGTGGAGATATGGTCGATATATTCCGCCTGCCGCTCGTTGAGCGTGCCGATGCCCGGCGTCTTCAGGAGGTCGGTGAAACCGATGATATTGGTCAGCGGCGAGCGAAGCTCGTAAGACACATGCTGGACGAAATCGTTCTTCAGCTCGTCTGCCTTCAGCAGCGCTTCGTTCTTTTCCTTGAGCGCACGTTCGGCCTGCGCGGTCGCCGTCATGTCGACGAAGGTCAGCATGGTCTGGGCGTTCGGCAGCGGCGTCGCGGCATAATCGAGGATGATGTTCGAATAGAGCTCGAACGTGCCCTGCAGCGATTGCCGCTCGTCGTCGAAATTCGTCAGGATCTGCCCGAATCGGCGCCAGCCATCTGGCTTGTCGTAGGAGGTCGCGCAGGCCGCTTCGATCGCCTTGATATGCGTGCCGGGCTTCGCCTCTTCGGCGGTGATGCCCCAAAGCGCCCGGAAAGCCGGGTTGGAAAGGCGAATACGGCCGTCCGGCCCGAACACCGCGACGCCTTCGGTCAGGTGGTCGATGGTTTCGCCCTGTACCTGAAGCAGCGTGTTGTAACGGGTCTCGAGATCCACCTGTTCCGTCAGGTTCTCGAACACCCAGGTTGCGCCGCCCTGCGGATGCGCGGTGGCGATGACGCGCAAGGTCTGGCCGTTCGGCAGGTGCCAGAGATCGGTCTGGGTATCCGGCGAGCGATAGACGGACAGCGCCGTCTCCTTCCAGCTGCGCCAGTTCAACTGTTCCGGCAGCTTGCCTTCGCTGCGCAGCCGGTCGAGCAGCTCGCTATTGTCGGGCTTGGAATCGAGGAAGGGCAGCGTCAACGCCCAGAGCTGCACGAAAGCCTGGTTATAGAATTGCAGGCGGCGGTCGCGGTCGAAGATCGCAACCGGAGTTGCGAGATGATCGAGCGTTTCCGCATGGCTTTTCAGCGTCCGCTTCAGCTCTTCCCGTACCGCTTCGGCTTCCGACACGTCGATCGCCAGACCCGCGGAACCGCCCGGCACGACAACATCGACCACGTCAAACATGGCGCGGTTGCCCCGGGCGACGGTCGAGATGCGGTCCTGGAACGGTGAGGTGGATGTCGCCGTCGCCTTGATCTTTTCGCGGGCAATAGTGCCGAGAAACTCGCGGCTCTCTTCGACCGCCTGGGCGGGCGTTGCGGCCTCGACGGCATCGCCATATGCGTGGTTGACCCAGCTCAGCTTGCCCTGCGCGTCACGGCGCCAGACGGGTTGTTCGATCGCATCGAGCAGCGAATGGAAGATGGCGATCGAACCGGTCAGCCGCTCGCGTTCGATCTTCAGTTCGGCAAGTTCCGCACGCAGATTGTTGAGCGCGATGAAGCGCACGAAGGCCTTGCCGCCGGAAACCCGGCCCTGCACTTCGAGGATTTCGTCGCGGCTGGTCTCGACGACCATGTCGAAAGAGCGCGCATCGCCGCGCAGCTGCTCGATCGCTTTTTCCAGATCGCTGGCGGAACTGGCGCGCAGCCAGCGGCCGAAGGCGAGAAATTCGCGATCCAGTTGCGGTGCACCGGTCTCCGGCGGCAGCTGGCCGAGGAATTCCGGCTTCGAGGCGCCGCTTTCCCAGACCACGATCCGGCGGTTCTTGTCGGCGATCAGCGCCTCGTATTTGGAAATGCGCTGTTGTGCATCGGAAAGCGCAGAACGCATTTCCTGGGTCTCGGCTTCCATATTGCCACGCTGGCGCACCAGCCAGACGGCTGAAAGCAGGGCAGCGCCAAGCGCGCCCAGAACCAGCGAGGAAACGACAACTTCGGTCGAGGAAAACAGGCGGATCGCCGCATTGTCCGACTGCTGCGCAAGAGCCGCCGTGGCGAGCCCCGAGAGAGCGGTGCCCGATAGGAACGCGCTGCCAAAAAGCGCCAGACGCCGCATCCTCCCGGCGACCGCACCGCGATCCGAAGCCTCGGAAACGGAGTGGGCGGCCGGGGCTTTTGCACCGTCGCGAGAAGGATCGGCCTGCTTTAACAGGCTCGTTTTTATAACCGACATACCCGGTCTGTCTCCGTCCAATTGCCGCTCATCGACAAGACATACCATTCCGTGCCTTGCCCGGAGCCGACGACAACAAGTGCCGGGTCCAAGTTTGGGAAGCCACGAATCAATCTCAAAACAATAGCTGCTGGCGGAATCGCCGGGAAGGGATGCGCCCAAAAAAGAAGCCGCCGCCTTTTGTCAAGGCGGCGGCTACCATATCTTGTGGATTAACCGGCTACGGATTAGTAGCGGTAGTGTTCAGCCTTGAACGGGCCCTGCTGCGATACGCCGATATAGGAAGCCTGCTCGTTAGACAGTTCCGTCAGCTTCACGCCGAGCTTGGCGAGGTGCAGGCGGGCGACCTTTTCGTCGAGGTGCTTCGGCAGGATGTAGACTTCGTTCTTGTACTCGCCCGGCTTGGTGAAGAGCTCGATCTGGGCCAGCGTCTGGTTGGTGAACGAGGCGGACATCACGAAGGACGGGTGGCCGGTGGCGTTGCCGAGGTTGAGCAGGCGGCCTTCCGAGAGAAGGATGATGCGGTTGCCCTTCGGGAATTCGATCAGGTCGACCTGCGGCTTGACGTTGGTCCACTTGAGGTTCTTGAGGGCGGCAACCTGGATCTCGTTGTCGAAGTGGCCGATATTGCCGACGATCGCCATGTCCTTCATCGCACGCATATGGTCGATGCGGATGACGTCCTTGTTGCCGGTCGTGGTGATGAAGATGTCGGCGCTATCGACGACGTCTTCCAGAACGACGACTTCGAAACCGTCCATGGCGGCCTGCAGGGCGCAGATCGGATCGACTTCCGTGACCTTGACGCGGGCGCCGGCGCCAGCGAGCGAAGCAGCCGAACCCTTGCCGACGTCGCCGTAACCGCAGACGACGGCAACCTTGCCGGCCATCATCACGTCGGTGCCGCGGCGGATGCCGTCGACCAGCGATTCCTTGCAGCCGTACTTGTTGTCGAACTTCGACTTGGTGACCGAGTCGTTGACGTTGATCGCCGGGAAGGGCAGCAGGCCCTTCTTGGAAAGTTCGTACAGGCGGTGAACGCCGGTCGTGGTTTCTTCGGTAACGCCCTTGATCGCGTCGCGCTGCTTGGTGAACCAGCCAGGCGAAGCGGCGAGGCGCTTCTTGATCTGCGCGACGAGGATTTCTTCTTCTTCCGAAGTCGGGTTCGAAAGAACGTCCTCGCCGGCTTCGGCGCGGGCGCCGAGCAGGATGTACATGGTGGCGTCGCCGCCGTCATCGAGGATCATGTTGGAGAAGCCGCCATCGGCCCACTGGAAGATCTTGTCGGTATATTCCCAGTATTCGGTCAGCGATTCGCCCTTGACGGCGAAGACCGGAATGCCGGCAGCAGCGATTGCGGCAGCAGCGTGGTCCTGGGTCGAGAAGATGTTGCAGGATGCCCAGCGGATGTCGGCGCCGAGTTCCTTCAGCGTTTCGATCAGCACGGCCGTCTGGATGGTCATGTGCAGCGAGCCGGTGATGCGCGCGCCTTTGAGCGGCTTCGACGCACCGAATTCTTCGCGGCAGGACATCAGGCCCGGCATTTCGGTCTCGGCGATATCGAGTTCCTTGCGGCCATAGGCGGCAAGGTTGATATCCGCGATAACGTAATCCTTCTCAGTGCTCATAAAGCTCTCCATGTTCGGTGGCGACCCGTGTCCGGTGGTTGAGCGATGGACATGGCTCGGGGCCGCCCGACCAGGCGGCAACTGCCGAGCGGTGTAGCAGGCTTACTGCAAACAGGCAATGGGGATATAAAGATGTCTTTATATGTTTATGTCGAAGAGGGTTAAGCTTCTTCGCCGAACTTGTTGGCGACGAGCGCCTCGAGCGCATCCAGCGCTTCGACGGCCTGGGCGCCGCTGGCGGCAACCTCGATCGTACAGCCGGTGCTGGCTGCCAGCATCATCAGACCCATGATCGACGTGCCGCCGACCGTCGAGCCTTCCCGGGAGACGGTGATCTGCGCGTCGAAAGTCTCGACCATCTGCACGAACTTTGCGGAGGCGCGCGCGTGCAGGCCACGCTTGTTGACGATCAGGAATTCGCGGGGGGAAGGTTCGGACATTCAGTCTTTTTTCTTATTCGTAGGGTCGTTTCTTATTTGCCGCTGAGAACGCGGCTCGCGACGTTGATATATTTGCGGCCGGCTTCGGAGGCCTCGGCCAGAGCCTTGTCCATGTTGTTGTCGCTGCGCACGCCGGCAAGCTTGATCAGCATCGGCAGGTTCATGCCGGCGATCACTTCGATACGGCCGCTGTCCATGACCGAGATCGAGAGATTGGAGGGCGTGCCGCCGAACATGTCGGTGAGGATGATGACGCCATGGCCATCCTCGGCGCGGGTCACGGCATCGACGATATCCTGGCGCCGCTGGTCCATGTCGTCTTCAGGGCCGATACAGACGGTCTCGATAAATTTCTGGGGTCCTACGACATGCTCCACCGCGTGTCGAAATTCCTCAGCCAGCTTGCCATGAGTGACAAGCACAAGTCCGATCATGAAAAATGCCCCCTGCTATGGAAACTATCGGTCATATCGCAACGCAATAAGCCGTCCAGCGGTGGGTTGCCATCTTCTCCAAGTCGAGATCAAGTGCAAGTCAAAAATCAGGCGGCCGGATGATCAAAACGGCATCTCGCCGTGAAAAGCGGGCACGAGAGCGCCGATAACAGCCAGCGGATCGGGCATTCCGCTCCAGATTCGGATCAAAGGTAGTTCGCCGAGGCCATTTATCGCGAAGCGTTCGTTTTCGGGAGGCAGGCGATCGTCTTCTGGCAGCGAGATCACTCTTATCGCAAGATCGAGGGCCGCTTCCGGAATACTTTCGATCCGCGCGATGCCGCTGCCGCGCAGCTCGATAAGCCCGGCGGTCGCCTCCGGTCGATGCGCGATGAGACGATCGTCCCGCCGGCTGATGAAGACCTGATCGTCACCCACCAGGGCCGCAGACGCGCCCCGCCGTTTCGCCGCCGCGAAGCAGGTGAAGGCGAGCATGGATTTACCGCTGCCGGAGGGGCCGGTGAAGATGAGGCCACGCCTGCCGATGACGATCGCCGTCGCGTGGATATTGATCCGGCCCGTCGTCATTGCGTGCCGCCGGCCGGCAGCGACAGGGTGAAGCGTGCGCCGGTCGTGGCGCCGGTCTTCGCATCATGCAGGTTGTCGGCTTTCAGCGAGCCGCCATGCGCCTCGGCGATCTGGCGGCTGATGGAAAGGCCGAGGCCGGAATTCTGGCCAAAACTCTCGCCTTCCGGACGGTCCGTATAAAAACGTTCGAAAATGCGGTCGATATCTTCCGCCTGGATGCCGGGACCGTTGTCGTCGATCGTCGCCACGACGCGATCCTTGATGCGCGACAGGCGGATCGAGATACGGCCACCCTTTTCCGGCACGAAGGACCGGGCGTTTTCGATCAGGTTGGTAACGATCTGGCCGAGGCGCAGGTCGTGGCCGTTGACCAGGAAGGCCGTCTTGTTGCCGGCCTTGCTGTCGGCGACCAGGTTGATCTCGACGGGCTTGCGGCCGGTGCGGATCTGCCGGGAAATATCGACGAGATTGCCGAACAGGTTTTCCATGTCGACGGGCGCCGAATCGGAACGCGCCAGTTCCGCATCGAGGCGGGAGGCGTCGGAAATATCGCTGATCAGACGGTCGAGACGGCGCACGTCGTGGAAGATGATTTCCGTCAGCCGCCGTTTGGAATCCTCCGACTTGGCGAGCGGCAGCGTTTCCACGGCACTTCGAAGCGAGGTCAGCGGGTTCTTCAGTTCATGGCTGACATCGGCGGCAAAACTTTCGATCGCGTCGATGCGGTCGTAAAGCGCATTGGTCATTTCGCGCAATGCGATCGAAAGGTTGCCGATCTCGTCCTGGCGATAGGCAAAATCGGGAATCTCTTCGCGCTGCTTGGCGCCGCGTCGAACACGGATGGCGGCCGCGGAAAGGCGCCGCAGCGGATTGGCAATCGTCGAAGAGAGAAGCAACGACAGCAGGATGTTGACCAGGGTCGCGACACCGAAGACGCGCATGATCGCCAGCCGCTCGGCATGGACAATCTTGTCGATATCGCCGGCCTGAGTGGAGAGCAGCAGCACGCCGAGCACGGCGCGGAAGCGCTGCACCGGCACCGCGACCGAAACGATCAGCTCGCCGCGTTCCGTCACGCGAACCAGCGCACCGCGCACACCGGTCAGCGCGTTCATGACTTCCGGATAGATCGAACCGTCGCCGCCCGGTGCTTCCTTGTAGACCGGCAGGTTGCCGGGCTGCAGCAGGCGGTTAAACAGGCCGGCAAACCATTCGCTCCAGGTCTGCTGTTCGGTCTCCACCGGCGGCAGGTCGTAGCGCAGCACCTGGCCGCGCGAATAGAGATGGCGGGAATCGAGCAGCAGGTTGGCATCGGCGTCGAAAATGCGGGCACGGGTACGGGTCGGCGAAATCAGCCGCCTCAGAACCGGCGCGACACGTTCCGGATCGATCGGGAAGTCGAGATCCTCATCATTCGGCACCGGCGTGATGCTCTGGCCGGCCTGCAGTTCGAGCAGCTTCTGCGGATCGATGGTGATCGAATTGGTATCCACCGAGGCGGAGGCCGAGATCGCACCGGCGATGATTTCGCCCTGGGTCAGCAGGCTTTCGACGCGGGCGTCGATCAGCCCTTCGCGGAACTGGTTGAGATAGAGAATGCCGGCGACCAGGACCACGGTCGCCGCGATGTTGAAGAACAGGATACGGCGCGTCAGGCTCGAAAAGACGGCGTGGCCGAAAACCCTTCGAATGAGCGTGAACGGGCGCGACCAGAACCGCCGCTGCGGGCGGCGGGTTTCGGCTCCGCGAATCTCGGTTTTGGTGTCACCGGTCATCTCGCTATCGAATGTCTGATCCGCCACAACAGTCCTTCCACCGGCCGATTTTATCGCCGGTCCGGGCGTGGCCTCAAGTTAAGCTTTCGCAACAATCGGCGGTCAGGCCGCCTCGCGGAAGCGATAACCGACGCCGTAAAGCGTCTCGATCATGTCGAAGTCGTTATCGACCATCTTGAACTTCTTGCGCAGCCGCTTGATGTGGCTGTCGATCGTCCGGTCATCGACATAGACCTGCTCGTCATAGGCCGCATCCATCAGCGCGTCACGGCTTTTGACGACGCCCGGACGCTGCGCCAGCGAATGCAGGATGAGGAACTCGGTGACAGTCAGTGTTACCGCTTCGCCCTTCCAGGTGCAGGTATGGCGTTCCTGGTCCATGGCAAGCTGGCCGCGTTCAAGCGTGCGTGCGGCGATCTGGTCGGCCGTAGGCTTTGCGCCACCCGTGCCGCCAGCGGCCTGGGCTTCCTTTGCACCCGCGCGGCGCAGGATCGCCTTGACACGCTCGACCAGCAGCCGCTGCGAAAACGGCTTGGTGATGAAGTCGTCGGCGCCCATCTTCAAGCCGAACAGCTCGTCGATTTCCTCGTCCTTAGAGGTGAGGAATATCACCGGCAGGTCGGATTTCTGACGCAGCCGCCGCAGCAGTTCCATACCGTCCATGCGCGGCATCTTGATATCGAAAATGGCAAGCTGCGGCGGGCGGGCGACAAGCCCGTCGAGCGCAGAGGCGCCATCCGTATAGGTCTCGACCTTGTATCCCTCAGCCTCCAGCGCAATCGACACCGAAGTCAGGATATTGCGGTCGTCATCTACGAGCGCGATTGTCTGCATTCTCTCCGTCTCCGTCACCATATAAGCGCTTCTCCTGGAATCACCCCTGCCCAAGGCGGCACCAGCCGACGCGCTTCTTGAGTATAAAGGTGGAACAAATTGTGGCAAAGATAAAGGGGTGGCTTACGGTCGTAGCCGAATGAGGGGACGCGCAGCCCGGATTAAAAGCGTTCGTAAACCGATTTAAAGAGGAATAAATTTTTTTAAATCGATTAAATAATTGATTTTGTTAAACAAATTTCCGAGCATCCCTTGCTCTT
Organism: Neorhizobium populisoli; assembly: GCF_019430945.1. Taxonomy (GTDB): domain Bacteria; phylum Pseudomonadota; class Alphaproteobacteria; order Rhizobiales; family Rhizobiaceae; genus Neorhizobium; species Neorhizobium populisoli. Next base: position 195,537 of record NZ_JAHYCB010000009.1, read on the forward strand.
TCAGGAAACTGTCATTAATTTCGCGCCAGCTTTCCACGGCAGCAGCTAGTTTTTTTCCCGACAGCAGAAGGAGTGCGCGCATGGAAGAGTTTGGACTTCACAACCCGGCCAACGGGTTAGCGGCAATCGGTCTCGGCAATGTTTCGCGCGTTTTTTACAATTCTTCCGAGGTCGAACTCTACGAAGAAGCCATTCGCCGCGGTGAAGCCGACCTCACCATCGACGGTGCTCTGCGCGCCATAACCGGACAGCACACCGGCCGTTCGCCCAAGGACAAGTTCATGGTTCGGGATGCCGAAACCGAGAACCGCATCTGGTGGGGACCGGAGAACAAGCCGATGTCGCCGGAGCACTTTGCTGTGCTCAAGGCCGACATGCTGGCGCACGCTGCGGGCAAGGAACTGTTCGTTCAGGACCTGATCGGCGGTGCCGATGACGAATACGCTCTGCCGACCCGCGTCGTCAGCGAATTCGCCTGGCATTCGCTGTTCATTCGCAACCTTCTGATCCGTCCGAAGCGCGAAACGCTGTCGGGTTTCGTGCAGAAGCTGACGATCATCAACCTGCCGAGCTTCAAGGCCGATCCGGCCCGCCACGGCTGCCGCACCGACACCGTCATCGCCTGCGATTTCACCAATGGCCTGATCCTGGTCGGCGGCACGTCCTATGCCGGCGAAAACAAGAAGTCGGTCTTTTCGGTCCTCAACTACTTCCTGCCGGAAAAGGGCGTCATGCCGATGCACTGCTCGGCAAATGTCGGCCCGGACAACGACACGACCCTGTTCTTCGGCCTCTCCGGCACCGGCAAGACCACGCTGTCTGCCGACCCGAATCGCACGCTGATCGGTGACGATGAGCACGGCTGGGGTGAAAACGGCGTCTTCAACTTCGAAGGCGGCTGCTACGCCAAGGCGATCAACCTCTCGGCCGAAGCCGAGCCGGAAATCTATGCCGCGACCCGCCGTTTCGGCACGGTCATCGAAAACGTCGTTCTCGACGAAAACCGCGTTCCGGATTTCAACGACGACTCGCTGACGGAAAACACCCGCAGCGCCTATCCGCTGGATTTCATCCCGAACGCCTCGCGCACCGGTCTCGCGCCGCAGCCGAAGACGATCATCCTGCTTGCTGCCGACGCTTTCGGCGTCATGCCGCCGATCGCCAAGCTGACGCCGGAACAGGCCATGTACCACTTCCTGTCCGGCTACACCGCCAAGGTGGCCGGCACGGAAAAGGGCGTGACCGAGCCGGAAGCGACCTTCTCGACCTGCTTCGGCAGCCCGTTCATGCCACGTCATCCGGCTGAATACGGCAACCTGTTGAAGGAACTGATCGCCAAGCACGGTGTCGATTGCTGGCTGCTCAACACCGGTTGGACCGGTGGTCAGTACGGCGTCGGGCACCGCATGCCGATCAAGGTCACCCGCGCTCTTCTGAGCGCCGCCCTTGACGGCAGCCTGAAGAATGCCGAATTCCGCACCGACGCAAACTTCGGCTTCGCAGTTCCGGTCGCGGTCGACGGCATCGACAGCAAGATCCTCGACCCGCGCTCGACCTGGGCCGATGGCGCTGCTTTTGACGGCTACGCCAAGAAACTGGTCTCGATGTTCATCCAGAACTTCGAGCAGTACGAAGATCACGTCGATAGCAATGTTCGCGGCGCCGCTCCGGGCATCCTGGCCGCTGCCGAATAAGCTTCGATCCGATAAGGATTCACGTGAAACCGCCGGCCTTTGTGCCGGCGGTTTTCTTTTTGCGGTCTTTGTGGGAAACATGCGGCCACAACAGGCATTCGGAAACCCATGGCCAGCAATCCGCTCGAAATCAACAGCCGCATCACCATCGCCGGATGGGAGCTGACCGAACAGTTCGTGCTGGCCGGCGGGCCGGGCGGGCAGAACGTCAACAAGGTCTCGACCGCCGTCCAGCTCTTCTACGACCTCGTCAATTCGCCGTCGCTGCCGGTGCGCGTCAAGGAAAACGCCATCAAGCTTGCCGGAAAACGGGTGTCGAAGGATGGCGTGCTGATGATAGAGGCCAATAAATTCCGCAGCCAGGAGCGCAATCGCGAGGATGCACGCGAACGGTTGAAGGAACTGATTCTCAAAGCCGCGGAACCACCGCCGCCGCCGCGCAGAAAAACCAAGCCGACCAAGGGGTCCGTCGAACGCCGGCTGAAGGCGAAGTCCGGCCGGTCGGACGTGAAGAAGATGCGCGGCAAGCCGAGCGGGGACTGATCTTGGGAGAACGGGTTTGGCAACGCTGCTGAACGGAATCAAACACCTGCCCGATTATCTGGACCGCGCCACCCAGGAGCGGCTGGTCGGATCGATCCGCGGCATCGTGGCGGAAGCCCCGCTTTACACGCCCGAAATGCCCGGCACCGGCAAGCCGATGTCCGTCCGGATGACCAATTGCGGGCCGTTGGGCTGGGTAACGGACAAGCAGCAGGGATATCGCTACCAGCCCTTCCATCCGGCCACCAAAAAGCCTTGGCCCGCCATTCCGGACGAACTTCTGGCGCTCTGGGAAAAACTCTCCGACTACCCGAAACCGCCGGAAGCCTGTCTCGTCAATTTCTATTCCGACGATGCCAAGATGGGCCTGCATCAGGACAAGGACGAGACGGAGTTTTCTGCACCGGTCATCTCCATCTCGCTGGGCAATAGCTGCCTCTTTCGCGTCGGCGGCTTGAACCGCAAGGACCCGACCGGCTCGTTCAGGTTGTCGAGCGGCGATATCGTTCTGATCGGCGGGGAGGGGCGGCTTGCGTTCCACGGGGTCGACCGGATATATCCCGGTACGTCAACCCTGCTCAAGAACGGCGGTCGTATCAACCTGACGCTCCGCCGGGTCAATAGCTGACGATTCATGGTTAATAGCCGGCGATGCATCGCCGCCTATCGTGTCCCAGTCCCGCACAGTTTTCTCAATCAGATTAGAGCTTTCGCAGCGAAACCGTCTCGATGAAATGGTTGCGGCCCTTGCGCAGGATGAGATCGGCGCGGGGGCGGGTCGGCAGGATGTTCTGGCGCAGGTTCTTCAGGTTGATGTTTTCCCAGAGCCCTTCGGCGACGGCGCGGGCCGCATCCGCGTCGATCGCCGCATATTTCTTGAAGAACGAGGTCGGATCGCGGAAGGCGGTTTCACGCAGCTTCATGAAGCGCTGCACATACCACTGGTGAATCTGCTCCTCTTCGGCGTCGATATAGATCGAGAAGTCGAAGAAGTCGGAAACGATCGGCACGATCTTGCCGTCGGCCGGCAGCGCCCGCGATTGCAGCACGTTGATACCTTCGAAGATCAGGATATCCGGCCGGTCCACCAGCGTATATTCGTCCGGCAGCACGTCATAGGTCAGGTGCGAATAACGCGGTGCGCGAACGTTCGGCTCGCCGGCCTTGATCGCCGAGAGAAAGCGCAGGATCGTTCCAACATCGTAGCTTTCCGGAAAGCCTTTGCGCTCCATCAGGTTTTCGCGGTTCAACACCGCGTTCGGATAGAGAAAACCGTCGGTGGTGATCAGGTCCACCTTCGGGCTCGCCGGCCAGCGCGCCAGAAGCTCCTTCAGGATACGCGCGGTGGTCGACTTGCCGACCGCCACCGAACCGGCAATGCCGATGATGAAGGGCGTCTTGTTGTCCGACAGGCTGAGGAACTGATTGCGCTGTTGGAAGAGGCGCTGCGAGGCTTCCACATGGGTGGAAAGCAGGCGCGACAGCGAAAGATAGATTCGCCGCACCTCATCGAGATTGATCGGGTCGTCCAGCGAGCGCAGCCGTTGCACCTCGTCGGCAGTCAGCGTCAGCGGCGTATCGGCCCGGAATTTCGCCCATTCTTCCGCCGTGAAGGAATGATAGGGCGAGTAATATTCCGAGGTGGCGCCGGTTTCGCTCGGATCGGCAGGCTGCGATGCGATGTTCATGGCTGGAAACTCGTGATCGGATTCGTCACTTGGGCCGGCTCGCCTTTTCCTGCAGGCCGGATTGGCCGGTCCTGCGCTGCAATTCGTCGAGCACATCCTGTAACGGCAGCGCCGCAATATTCAAGACGACTAAAAGATGATAGAGCAGGTCCGCGCTCTCGGAAGTCAGGTTTTGCCGATCCTGCTTGATGGCTGCGATCACGGTTTCCACCGCCTCTTCACCCAGCTTCTTGGCGGCCTTTTCCTGGCCGGCGGCGACCAGCTTGGCCGTCCAGGATTCGTCCGGCGATGCCTTGGCGCGGGCAGCGACGATCTCTTCGAGATCTTGCAGGGAAAACTCACTCAAAACCGCCTCCCGTCAGTCGAGCCGCATGGCAATGCCATGCTCCGACATATAGCGCTTCGCCTGGCCGACGGTATAGGTGCCGAAGTGGAAAATCGAGGCGGCCAGAACCGCCGTTGCATGGCCTTCCTTGATGCCGGCGACCAGATCGTCAAGGCTGCCAACGCCGCCGGAAGCAATCACCGGCGCGCGGACGCTGTCGGCGATCGCCTGCGTCAGTTCCAGATCGTAGCCGACCTTGGTGCCGTCGCGGTCCATCGAGGTGACGAGCAGTTCGCCCGCACCGCGCTCGACCATCTTCACGGCAAATTCCACCGCATCGATGCCGGTCGCGTTGCGGCCGCCATGCGTATAGATTTCCCATTCGCTGCGATTGTCGCCGCCGACAGATTGCGTCAGCCGCCGCTTGGCATCGATCGACACGACAATGCACTGGTTGCCGAACTTGTCGGCCGCTTCCGCCACGAAATCCGGATTGGCGACCGCCGCCGAATTGATCGCCACCTTGTCGGCGCCGGCCAGCAGCAGCTTACGGATATCGGCAACCGCACGCACGCCGCCGCCGACGGTGAGCGGCATGAAGCAGTGATCGGCCGTGCGGGCGACGACGTCGAAGATCGTTTCGCGATTGTCGGAAGACGCGGTGATGTCGAGGAAGCAGAGTTCGTCGGCCCCGGCCGCATCATAGGCCTTCGCTGCCTCCACCGGATCGCCGGCATCGACCAGATCGAGAAAGTTGACGCCCTTGACGACGCGACCGTCCTTGACGTCCAGGCATGGGATAACGCGGGCTTTGAGGGTCATGCTGCACGACCTTTCTCTGCGCGGATCAGCGCCAGCGCTTCCGCAGGATCGATCCGGCCGTCATAAAGCGCGCGACCGGAAATGGCGCCTTCCAGCCGGGCCGCATCCGGCTCCAACATGCGGCGAATGTCATCGAGCGAAGCAAGTCCGCCGGATGCGATCACCGGGATGGAAACGGCATCGGCGAGTTCCAGTGTGGAAGCCCAGTTGATGCCGGCCAGAATGCCGTCGCGGTCGATATCCGTATAGATGATCGCCGAAACGCCGGCGCCCTCGAATTTTTTCGCAAGTTCGATCACGCCGAGTTCGGACGCTTCCGCCCAGCCCTCGACCGCAACCTTGCCGCCCTTGGCATCGATGCCGACGGCGACCTTGCCAGGAAACTGCTTGCAGGCTTCGATCACCAGTGCCGGATCGCGCACGGCGACGGTGCCGAGGATGACGCGCGTCAGGCCCCGGCTCAGCCAGTTCTCGATATGGTCGAGCGTACGGATGCCGCCGCCGAGCTGCACCGGGTTTTTGGTGGCCTTCAGGATGGCATCAACGGCCGCGCCGTTGACACTTTCACCGGCGAATGCGCCGTTGAGATCGACGACATGCAGCCACTCGAAACCCTGGTCCTCGAAGGCTTTGGCCTGCGCGCCGGGGTCGGGATTGTAGACGGTGGCCTGGTCCATGTCGCCGAGCTTGAGGCGCACGCACTGGCCATCTTTCAGGTCGATTGCGGGAAAGAGGATCATAAGAAGGGCCTATTAGCACAAAAGAAGAACAATTCTGGCTGTGAATCAGGCGACTCCAGCGAGACTCCAGAATGGAATCGAGTTAAGACTCGATTCGCCAACACAAAAAGCCGGGATCGCGGCCCGGCTTTTTGCTTCCGAAGCAGTCGAGATGCCACGGAATAGGATACTCCTACAGGACGGCAAAGAGCACACGCCCGATATACCGTCAAATCAAATCCGCTGATGGCTGGCATCTCTCGAATCCATCGGAGTTGTAAGAAATGGCATACAGCAGTGATGAAGAGGCAATCGAAATCTGGAAAGCGAAGTGGCGGGGCGAAGGAGTTCAATCTCTTGTATTGCGATACAAGAAAAGCCCCTTCCGCTTCTACGAAATTTGGACCGAAGCCAAAAATCCGGGTACGCGATTGATTGCCTTTGAGCAGTTCAAGCACGAGGCGCCTCACTTGGCGTTGCATGTTGATACTTCACCTCATACTCCCAAAAGGAAGGTTATCGTGCCGCCACCCGGCGATTCATCTCCCCAGTTGGACATGTTCCCTTAAGGCTTCCATCTGAGAAAGTTCGAAATTAGAGCCAGACCTAGCGTCTGGCTCTTTTCCGGATGGAACTGCGCGCCGGCAATGTTGTCGCGGCCGACGAAGGCGGTGGTCGCGCCGCCATATTCGGTCGTGGCGATCACGTCGCTCCGGTGTTTGGTGGCCAGATGATAGGAATGCACGAAATAGGCATGCAGCCCATCCGAGCCTGTCTGGATGCCGTCGAAAAGCGGATGCGGATGATGGATATCGAGCGTGTTCCAGCCGATCTGCGGGATCTTCAAGTTCGGATCGTCCGGCGTCATTTCCACGACATCGCCTTCGATCCAGCCGAAACCGTCCGTCGTGGTCTTTTCCAGCCCACGCGACGACATCAGCTGCATGCCAACGCAGATGCCGAGGAAGGGGCGGCCCTTGTGCTCGACGACGTCGATGATCGCTTCCTTCATGCCCGACACGGCGTCGAGCCCGGCGTGGCAATCCGCATAAGCGCCGACACCCGGCAATACGATCCGGTCGGCGGTGGCGACCGCATCTGCCTTGTCGGTCAGATCGATTTCAGCATCGATGCCGGCTTCACGGGCGGCCCGCTCGAAGGCCTTGGTGGCGGATCGGAGATTGCCCGATCCGTAGTCGATGATAGCGACGCGCATCAGCGTCCTCCCTGATGGTCGAAAAGGCCGGTATGCGGCCCGTTCCAACCGGTTGTCTGGCCGGCAGCCGGGGCCTTGGCCCACTCGGCGGAAACTGGCATTGGTTGTTTTTCCGGTTCCGGAAGTCCGGCGAAGAAGATTTCTTCCGCCGCATCCAGGTTCGGTGCGGAAATCACGGCTTCCAATGTCCAGCCGCGGCGGATCAATGTCTCGGAGCGATAATGTAGTCCCTCAAGCGCGACGAGCAGGCTGAGCGCAAAGCCGAACAGGCCGCCGGCAAGCTGAAATTGCGGCATGCTTGCCAGATAGCCGCTTAAGCCCTGCAGCAGGAACACGACAGCACCGGCGATCCAGAGCCGGTTCCAGAGGAGCCAGATCCAGGGAAACAGCAGCGCAGTCCAGGAAAACCCGTCCGGCAGGACGAGCGTGCGGCGGTGGTCTTTGTCGGGGCCGCCGGGTGGTGTCAGAACGAGATAGCTTCTCATGGTCGCTTCCTTGGGGAATTCCCCCTGGAGAAGGTCAGACCAGCATTCCCTTCGTCGAGGGAACGCGATTGGCCTGCCGCGGATCGATTTCGGTCGCGGTGCGCAGAACGCGCGCCACGGATTTGAAGCAGGTCTCGGCGATATGATGGTTGTTGGCGCCGTAATGGTTCAGCACGTGCAGCGTGATGCCGGCATTCTGGGCGAGCGCCTGGAAGAATTCCCTCACCAGTTCCGTATCGAACGTGCCGATCTTCGGCGCGCTGAACGCGACATTCCAGACGAGGAAGGGCCGGCCGGAAATATCGACCGCTGCCTTGGTCATCGTTTCGTCCATGGCGAGGTCGAGCGAGGCGTAGCGGGCAATGCCGCGACGGTCGCCGAGCGCCTTGGAGATCGCTTGGCCGATCGCAATGCCGGTATCTTCCACCGTGTGATGGTCATCAATATGCAGGTCGCCCTTGACGTCGATCTCCATGTCGATGAGCGAATGTCGCGAAAGCTGGTCGAGCATATGGTCGAAAAAGCCGACGCCCGTGGAAATCTTGGCCGCGCCGGTGCCGTCGATATTGACGGAAACGGAAACGGAAGTTTCGTTGGTCTTGCGGGAAATCGTTCCCACTCGTGCGGCTGTCGTGTCACCCATAAGGGTCTCTCCATGCTCAGGGCCGGATATAGGCGTTGTTTGGCCCTTTGATCAGGGCTCCTTATCAGGCGTTTTACGAAATATCCAGCAAAAGCCGGGGCATCGATGCCGCATTGCGTCATGAGATTGCATTCGCCCGAGCCCTGCTTACATAGGTTCCAACGGAGCCGTTTTAACCTCCCAACCAATGCCCCCGAGATGGGGCGAACAGGTGCCGAATGACAACGATTATTACAGTCCGCAAGGGCGGCAAGGTGATCATGGCCGGCGACGGCCAGGTGAGCCTCGGCCAGACCGTGATGAAGGGCAATGCCAGAAAAGTACGCCGCATCGGCAAGGGCGAGGTGATCGCCGGTTTCGCCGGTGCCACCGCCGATGCCTTCACGCTGCTCGACCGGCTCGAAAAGAAGCTCGAACAATATCCCGGCCAGCTGATGCGCGCCGCCGTCGAACTCGCCAAGGACTGGCGCACCGACAAGTATCTACGCAATCTTGAAGCCATGATGCTGGTCGCCGACAAGACGACGACGCTTGCCGTCACCGGCAACGGCGACGTGCTGGAACCGGAACATGGTACGATCGCCATCGGCTCCGGCGGCAATTACGCCTATGCGGCAGCGCGCGCCATGATGGATTCGGACAAGTCGGCCGAAGAGATTGCCCGTAAGGCGCTCGATATCGCCGCCGATATCTGCGTCTATACCAACCATAACCTGGTGGTGGAGAGCCTTGACGCCGATTGACCCGAAACGGATTGGTTTCATCCCGGTAGAGCCGGCGCATTATCCGCTGCTGCACAAGTGGCTGAACGAACCGCATATGCGCGAGTGGTGGGGCGATCCGGATGAGGAGCTTGGTTCCATCAGGAACAAGGTGGAGGGAAGGGATACGACCCGCCCGTTCATCTTCACCGTCGATGCCGAGCCCGTCGGTTATATCCAATACTGGTATCTGGGCCATCCGCAGAACGAACAATGGCTAAAAGACCATCCGTGGCTACGTGAATTTCCGTCCGAAACCGTCGGCGTCGATCTTTCGATCGGCGATCCCGGCAGGCTCTCTGGCGGAATTGGTTCAGCGGCGCTGAAGAGCTTCGTCGCCATGCTGCGCGGCCTTGGCCACGAAACCATCATCATCGATCCCGATCCCGCCAATACAAGAGCGGTGAAAGCCTATTTCAAGGCCGGTTTCCGGCCCGTGGCAGCACTCGAAGGCCGAACCGGCAGCGACACGCTGATCATGCAACACGATTAGAAAGCGAACGAGACACCATGACCAATTTTTCCCCCCGCGAAATCGTCTCCGAACTGGATCGCCACATTATCGGCCAGCATGACGCCAAGCGCGCCGTGGCGATCGCGTTGCGCAACCGCTGGCGCCGCCAGCAGCTCGACGAGAGCCTGCGCGACGAAGTCATGCCGAAGAACATCCTGATGATCGGCCCGACCGGGGTCGGCAAGACGGAAATCTCCCGCCGCCTGGCCAAGCTTGCCGGCGCGCCTTTCATCAAGGTCGAAGCCACCAAGTTTACCGAAGTCGGTTATGTCGGCCGTGACGTCGAACAGATCATCCGTGATCTGCTCGAGATCGGCATCGGGCTGGTGCGCGACAAGAAGCGCGCCGAAGTGCAAGTCAAGGCACATATGAGTGCCGAGGAACGGGTGCTCGACGCGCTGGTCGGCGCCACTGCCTCGCCCGCCACCCGCGACAGTTTTCGGAAGAAGCTCCGGTCCGGCGAGCTGGACGACAAGGAAATCGAAGTCGAAGTTGCCGAGAGCGGTTCCGGCATGCCCGGTTTCGAAATCCCCGGGATGCCGGGCGCCAATATCGGCGTGCTGAACCTGTCCGAAATGTTCGGCAAGGCGATGGGCGGCCGTACCAAGAAGGTCAAGACCACGGTCTCCAAATCCTATGCCGAACTGATCCGCGACGAATCCGATAAGCTGATCGACAACGAGGTCATCCAGCGCGAGGCAGTCCGTTCGGTCGAAAATGACGGCATCGTCTTCCTCGACGAAATCGACAAGATCGCCGCCCGCGACGGCGGCATGGGCGCCGGTGTGTCCCGTGAAGGCGTACAGCGCGATCTTTTGCCGCTCGTCGAAGGCACGACGGTTTCGACCAAGTATGGCCCGGTCAAGACAGACCACGTCCTGTTCATCGCGTCCGGCGCCTTCCACGTGGCGAAGCCCTCCGATCTTCTGCCGGAACTGCAGGGCCGCCTGCCGATCCGCGTCGAGCTTCGGCCGCTGACCAAGGAAGACTTCCGCCGCATCCTGACGGAAACCGAGGCAAGCCTTATTCGCCAGTACAAGGCACTGATGGGCACCGAAGAACTGGCGCTGGAATTCACCGACGACGCGATCGACGCTTTGGCCGACGTCGCCGTGCACCTGAACTCCTCGGTGGAGAATATCGGTGCCCGCCGCCTGCAGACCGTGATGGAACGCGTGCTCGACGAAATCTCCTTCAACGCGCCGGATCGCGGCGGCTCGGCCGTGACGATCGATGCGGAATACGTGAAGAAACATGTCGGCGATCTGGCGGCCGATACGGATCTGTCGCGCTACATCCTCTGATCCGGCTCGGACTCGTCAAAGTGGCAGCCGGGCAACGTCCGGCTGCCACTTTTTAGTATCTGACGGGATTTTGAATGACCCCATCTCGACATCAGGGTCATGCTTCACGTATGGGAAGCGCGTTTTCATGGTAAATTGTCGTCTCAGCCCTAGTTGAGTCGGCGATATGACTTGAGCATCCCTTGCCGATTTCGGCATAGACGTCCCGGGACACGCATCTTGAAACGCATTCTTCTGCCTTTGCTGCTTGCCGTCGCGGTCATTGCGACCACTCCCGTCTTTGCGGGTGCTGTGACAATCGTGCCCGAAGGCAACCGCAATGCCGAGCAGCCGAAGATCCCGGGCGCTTCCGTGCGCCGCACCCGCGCCGGTCGCACTACGTTCGACGACAAATACGACAAGATCAAAGACCTGTTGTCCAACGACAAGCAGCTGATCTCCAAGATCAAGTCGACGGCCGCCGATTACGGCATCGACCCGATCCACATGATCGGCGCGATCGTCGGTGAGCATACCTATAATGTCGATGCCTATGACCGGCTGCAGACCTATTACGTCAAGGCAGCCGCCTATGCCGGCAACAGCTTCCGCTTCGGTTACGGCGGCGAGACGATTGCCCAGTTCGTCAGCCGCCCGGAATTCGACAAATGCGACGTGTCGACCGATTCCTACAAGCTCTGGAACTGCCGCGAAAACATCTGGGAAAAGACGTTCCGCGACCGCAAGGTCGACGGCAAGTCCTATCCGGATAACCGCTTCAGCGCCGTCTTTTTTCAGCCGTTTTTCGCCGGTCAAACTTTCGGCCTCGGCCAGGTCAACCCGCTGACGGCGCTGATGCTGTCCGACATGGTGGCGAAGACCTCGAATTATCCGAAGCTGGACGAGAACAAGGCCGCCGAGGTCTATGACGCGATCATGGATCCGGACAAGTCGCTCGCCTATATGGCGGCCAACATTCGTCGCTCGATCGACGACTACAAGTCGATCGCCGGCATGGATATTTCCCGCAATCCCGGCATCACCGCGACGCTTTACAACACGGGCGGTTCGGCGCAGCGCGCTGCCGCGCTTCGGTCCCGCGGCGGCCTGCCGGAAGAGAATTATTATGGCTGGCTGGTCAACGACAAGCTCGCCGAGCTGAAATCGCTTCTCTAAAGCGTGTTCCGATCTTTGGGATTTGCTCTGCGCGCTTCGGCGCCTTGTTTCATCGCATGTCGTGATCGCAAGACCGCTGCACAATTTTGCGCGATATGCCCTGGTTGAAATCGGGTCGCCGGACCCTGATATCCTTGCCGTGGGGCTGACCCGCAAGGAGCGCTGTCGATGGATATCCGTCCCGAACCTTTCGTGCCGCCGGCCCCGGTGCCGCGCACTCGCATCCTGACGGCGCCGGAGGTGATCTGGACCGCGCTTCGCAACCCGCTGGAGCTCTGGGGGCAGGGCGCTTTCACCATGCCCTGGATGAATACCAAGCTCTTCAAGGAGCGAACGCTGGTCGTCAATCATCCTGGCCTCATCCGTCATCTCCTGGTCGACAACGTCTCCAACTACGTCATGTCGGAAATCCGACAGCTGGTGTTGCGGCCGATCCTGCGCGACGGGCTGCTGACGGCGGAAGGCGAGGTCTGGAAGCGATCCCGAAAAGCGATGGCACCGGTCTTCACGCCAAAGCACTCGCGCGGTTTTGCCGATCAGATGCTGCAGAAGTCGGAAGAGTTCGTCGAGAAATATGCTGACGCCGGACCTTCCGGCATGGTCTGCGATATCTCGGTCGACATGACCGAACTGACCTATGTCATCCTGGCCGAGACACTGTTTTCCGGCGAGATCGCCGGCGGCACGGACAATGTCTCGGAAGACGTCGACCAGCTCCTGCACCGGATGGGCCGGATTGATCCGGCGGACATGATGCGCGCACCGCCCTGGGTGCCGCGCCTCACCCGGATCGGCGGCCGCAAGGTGCTCGACAAGTTCCGCAATGTCGTGGCCGAAACCATGGCGATGCGGCAGCGTCGCATGCAGGAGATGCCGGACGACGTGCCGCAGGATTTCCTGACCCTGCTGCTGCAGCTTGTCCGGTCCGATGATGTCCCGGATGGTCTGTCTCTGGACGAGATCGAGGACAATATTCTCACCTTCATCGGCGCCGGCCACGAAACGACAGCCCGCGCACTGGCCTGGACGCTCTATTGCGTTTCCCAGTCTCCGCATGTGCGCCAGCAGATGGAAGACGAGATCGACCGGGTTATCGCAACCGGCGCCAATCCGGTGGAATGGCTGGACCAGATGCACTGGGTGCGCGCCTCATTCGAAGAGGCGCTGAGGCTTTACCCACCGGCACCTTCGATCAATCGCGAGGCGATCAAGGCCGACAGCTGGACGAGCCCGGAAGGCGAGACGGTCACCATCGATCCGGGCGTCACCGTGCTGGTCATGCCCTGGACGCTGCATCGACACGAAATGTTGTGGGATCGGCCGCGCGCCTTCATACCGGAACGTTTCCTGCCGGAAAATCGCGGCAGCATAAACCGCTTCCAGTATCTGCCTTTCGGTGCCGGACCGCGCACCTGCATTGGCGCGACCTTCGCGCTTCAGGAGGCGGTGATCGCGCTTGCCGTGCTGATGCACCGTTTTCGCTTCGACATGACGGAAAATACCAGGGTGTGGCCGGTGCAGAAACTCACCACCCAGCCGCGCGATGGCCTGCCCATGCGGGTCAGCCCGCGACATCGGACGTCTTCCGCAGTCAATTGATCTTCGCCGGCCATGCGGTATTGATCGGAAAACGCTTGTTCAGGATTTCCTCGTGGCCTCTTCCCTGTTTCTCGGCATCGATACCGGCGGCACCTATACCGACGCCGTGCTTTTCCGCGAGGGGGAAGGTGTGGTCGCCAAGGCGAAATCGCTGACCACGCGCCACGATCTTTCCGTAGGCATTGCCGGTGCAGTGGGCACCGTGCTGGAGAAAAACCTCACATCCGCCTCGGAAATCGGCCTCGTCTCCCTTTCCACGACATTGGCAACCAATGCACTGGTCGAAGGGCAGGGCGGCCGCGCCGCGCTGATCATGATCGGTTTCGGCCCCGATGACCTCACCCGCGGCGGACTGTCCGAAGCGCTCGGCCCCGATCCGGTGATCTTCCTGCCCGGCGGCCATGACGTGCATGGCAATGAGACGCCGCTCGATCTCACCACTCTCGAAGGGGCGCTGCCGAGCCTTGCCGCCAATGTTTCCTCCTTCGCGGTGGCCGGCTATTTTGCGGTCCGGAATCCGGCTCACGAAATTCGCGTTCGCGATCGTATCCGCGAACTCTCGCATCTCCCCGTCACCTGCAGCCACGAACTTTCGTCCAGGCTCGGCGGCCCGCGTCGGGCGCTGACGACGCTTCTGAATGCCCGGCTGGTGTCGATCATTGATCGGCTGGTCGGTTCCTGCGAAGACTTTCTGGACCGCCAAGGCATTCGTGCGCCGATGATGGTCGTTCGCGGCGACGGTGCGCTGATCTCGGCGGCCGAAGCCCGGCTGCGGCCGATCGAGACCATCCTCTCCGGCCCGGCGGCCAGCCTCGTCGGAGCGCGGTACCTCACGGGCCTCGATCAGGCGGTGGTTTCCGATATCGGTGGCACGACGACGGATGTCGCTGTTCTCGACGGCGGTCGGCCCAGGCTTGCGGAAGAGGGCGCGGTCGTCGGCGGCCACAGGACGATGGTCGAAGCGGTCGCGCTGCGCACCTACGGTCTCGGTGGCGATTCGGAGCTGCATGTCGACGATCGCGGACTGGAGGCGAGATTTTCTCTCGGCCCCCGCCGGTTACTGCCGCTGTCGCTTCTAGCGATAGCGCATGGTGAAATCGTCCTCTCGACCCTCGAAAAGCAGCTACGCGCCACCCATGCCGGCCGTCACGACGGGCGGTTTGCGATCCGCACCGGCGTGCCTGACCAGATGGCGCAGGGCTTGCAGCCACCGGAGCAAGCGCTTTATGGACGGATCGGCGCGAGGCCCATCTCTCTGAACGACCTGTTGGTTATGAACTCGCAAAAGGCCGTGCTTGATCGTCTCGTGGCGCGGGGATTGGTGCATCTTTCCGGTGTCACGCCCTCAGATGCTCTGCACGTGCTCGGCCGGCAGGGGCAATGGAATGGCGAGGCCGCTCGGCTCGGCCTCGAACTCGCCGCCCGCCGCAAGGATGGCGCCGGCCGTGAGATCGCTACCTCACCTGAGGTGTTGGCGGAAAAGATCGTGAGCCGGCTGACGCGCCAGTCTTCCGAAGCAGTGCTCACCGCCTGCCTTGCGGAAGACGGTGCCGAAGCGATCGATCCGGCTGTTTCGCTCGCCGTCGATCGCGCGCTAAAGCGAACACCCGGCATCGCCCGTTTTTCGATCGCTCTCGACCGGCCGCTGATTGGACTTGGAGCATCGGCTCCGGTCTATTATCCGGCGGTTGCCGATATGCTCGGTGCCGTTTCTGTGATTCCCGGCGATGCGGATGTGGCGAATGCCGTCGGTGCCGTGGTCGGGCAAATCCGTGCTTCAGTTACGGTCTTGGTCACCGCGCCGGAGGAAGGTCGTTTTATCATCTCCGGAGCCGGCGAACGGTTGTCGATCCTGGGCGAGCCGGAAGCCCTGCAGGCGGCTCGCGAACGAGCGGTCGCTGCAGCAATAGCTCAGGCAAAAGCCGATGGCGCCGACGATGCGGCCGTCTCCGTGTATGAAGAGCTGGATGCGCCGGAAATCGAAGGCTCGCGAAAATTCGTCGAAGCCCGCGTCACCGCAACGGCAACCGGCCGCCCGCGTATCGCTACCGGCTGACAAAACCGTTGCGGATGATGTGGCCGAAGCTGTATGTGGTCTCTCGGTATTTATTCCAATGAGGAAAAAATCGAGTGATCACCAACCTCGGTGACCTGGAAATCTTCGTCAAGGTTGCGGCAAGCGGCAACATGTCCGCGGCGGCCAAGTCGCTCGGCATTTCGCCCGCCGTGGTGTCCAAGCGCATCAAGCGGCTGGAGCAGCAGCTCGGCACCCGGCTTTTGCAGCGAACCACCCGCCAGATCGGCCTGACGGATGCCGGCAAGGGATTTTACGACCGTATCGGGCATCTCCTCACCGGCATCGAGGATGCCGAACAGTTCGTCTCCGGCGAATCGACCGAAATTACCGGAAACCTGCGGATCTCGGCACCGACATCGTTTGGTCGCATGCATATCGCGCCGCATCTTCCTAGTTTCATGCAGGCGCATCCGCGGCTGTCCATCGATCTCACGTTGTCGGATGAGTTCACCGACATCATCGCGGAAGGTTTCGATGTGGCGATCCGCATTTCGGAGCTGAAGGATTCGAGCCTGATCGCCCGCAAGCTGGTGCAAGTGCGGCGTATTCTCTGCGCCGCGCCGTCTTATGTCGAACGGTTCGGCATGCCCCCGACGATGGACGATCTGGTCAATCACCAGTGCCTGTCGCCCCATAACGGCGAGCCCTGGCGGCTGGAAAGCCCTGCCGGACCGCTGGTCTATCGCCCCGCCGGCAGGCTTGCCACCAATTCCAGCGAGGTGATCCGCGAGGCGGTGATTGCCGGTCTCGGTATCGCGCTGCGCTCCACCTGGGATATCGGCGGCGAGCTGAAAGAAGGCCGGCTGGTGCGGGTGATGCCGGATTATGAAGGTTCGAAAAACGTCTCGATTTCGGCAGTCTATCCCAGCCGCCAGCATCTTCCATCGAAGGTTCGCGCCTTCATCGAATTCCTGAGCGATCTTTATGGGCCGATCCCGCCCTGGGAGAAGTCGGTCGACGCTGGAATTATTTCCGAAACGGCATAAGTCATGTGAAATTTGCGCGATTGCTATTTGGTGCCGCGCAATCGAGACTTCGCCCAAACAATCCTGAAATGATCCTGTATGGGGAGCGCATAATGGCACGCATCGAAAAGAACGGTCTCGCGATCGACGAGAAGCTCCATGATTTCCTAGTCGATGAGGCCCTGCCGGGCACCGGCGTCGATGCCGAACTCTTCTTCTCCGAATTTTCCAAGATCGTCCACGATCTCGCGCCGAAGAACCGCGAGCTGCTCGCCAAGCGCGATGCCTTTCAGGTGATGATCGACGAATGGTACCGCAAGAACGGTGCTCCCAGCGATCTCGGCGTCTACGAAGCCTTCCTGCGCGACATCGGTTACCTTCTGCCGGAAGGTCCGGACTTCAAGGTGTCGACCGAGAACGTCGATCCGGAAATTGCGACGCTCGCCGGCCCGCAGCTTGTCGTGCCGGTCATGAATGCCCGTTATGCGCTGAATGCAGCCAATGCCCGCTGGGGTTCGCTCTACGATGCGCTTTACGGCACGGATGCCATTCCGGAAACGGATGGGGCGGAAAAAGGCAAGGGCTATAACCCGGTCCGCGGCGCCAAGGTCATCGCCTGGGTGCGCGATTTTCTCGATCAGTCGGCGCCGCTTTCCGGCTCAAGCTGGACGGGGGTCACGTCCTTCGTCGTCACCGACGGCAAACTGAAGGGGGCGGCCCAGGATGGCCAGGCCGTCGAACTTGCCGATCCGGCTCAGTTTGCCGGCTATCTCGGCGAAGCTGCCGAACCGACGCAGATCCTTTTGAAGAAGAACGGCCTGCATATCGAAATCCTGATCGACCCGACGACGGCCATCGGCAAGACCGATCCGGCCAGGATTTCCGACGTCTGGCTGGAATCGGCGCTCACCACGATCATGGACTGCGAGGATTCGATTGCGGCCGTCGATGCCGAAGACAAGGTCGTCGTTTACCGCAACTGGCTCGGCCTGATGAATGGCACGCTGACGGAAGAGGTTTCCAAGGGCGGCAAGTCGTTCACCCGCAAGCTCAATCCCGATCTCGACTACAATGCGCCGGATGGCTCGACCTTCGAGCTGAAATGCCGCTCGCTGATGCTGATCCGCAATGTCGGCCACCTGATGACCAACCCGGCCATCCTCGACAGCGAAGGCCGCGAAGTGCCGGAAGGCATCATGGATGCGATGGTCACCGCGCTGATTACTATCAACGATATCGGACCTAACGGTCGCCGCAAGAATTCCCGCGAAGGCTCGATGTATGTCGTGAAGCCGAAGATGCACGGACCGGAAGAGGTCGCTTTCGCCTGCGAAATCTTCTCCCGTGTCGAACAGGCGCTCGGCCTGCCCACCAACACCATGAAGATGGGCATCATGGACGAGGAGCGTCGCACCACGATCAACCTCAAGGAATGCATCCGCCAGGCGCGCGAGCGTGTCGTGTTCATCAATACCGGCTTCCTCGATCGCACCGGTGATGAGATCCATACCTCGATGGAGGCCGGCCCGATGATCCGCAAGGGCGACATGAAACAGGCGGCCTGGATTGCGGCCTATGAAAACTGGAACGTCGATATCGGGCTGGAATGCGGCCTGTCCGGCCATGCGCAGATCGGCAAGGGCATGTGGGCCATGCCGGATCTGATGGCGGCGATGCTGGAGCAGAAGATCGCCCACCCGAAGGCCGGCGCCAACACCGCCTGGGTCCCGTCGCCGACGGCTGCGACGCTGCATGCCACGCATTACCACAAGGTTGATGTCGCCTCCGTCCAAGCCGGCCTGAAGAGCCGCACCCGCGCCAAACTTGGCGACATCCTCTCCGTTCCGGTCGCGCCGCGGCCGAACTGGACGCCTGAAGAAATCCAGCGCGAGCTCGACAACAACGCTCAGGGCATTCTGGGCTATGTCGTCCGCTGGGTCGATCAGGGTGTCGGTTGCTCCAAGGTGCCGGACATCAACAATGTCGGCCTGATGGAAGACCGCGCGACGCTGCGTATCTCCGCCCAGCACATGGCGAACTGGCTGCACCACAAACTGGTCAGCGAAGCGCAGATCGTCGAGACGATGAAGCGCATGGCGGCTGTCGTCGATGGGCAGAATGCCGGCGATCCGCTGTATGTGCCGATGGCAAAGGACTTTGATGGCTCGATCGCGTTCCAGGCGGCGCTGGAACTGGTGCTGAAGGGGCGGGAGCAGCCGAATGGTTATACGGAGCCGGTTCTGCACCGCCGCCGGTTGGAGCTGAAGGCGAAGCTGGCTGGGTAAGTAACCGTTGCGCAGCCCCTCATCCGGCTGCCGCCACCTTCTCCCCGTTCTGACGGGGAGAAGGGATATGCCGCACCGTTGTACCCGAGCCGAAACGCTTCTTGAGGCACGTCCCCTCTCCCCGCATGCGGGGAGAGGGTTAGGGTGAGGGGCAACTATCCCGACAAAACAAAAAGGCCGCCTGGGATGTCCCGGCGGCCTTTTCTCATTCCAGTCGAATATCGACTTACTGGATAACGACGACCTTGGTCTGGCGGCCCGGACGGACGCGGCTGTAGAGGTCGATGACGTCCTGGTTGATCAGGCGGATGCAGCCCGAAGAAGCGGCGGTGCCGATCGAGGCCCATTCCGGCGTGCCGTGCAGGCGGAAGAGCGTGTCCTGGCCCTTTTCGTTGAAAAGGTACATGGCGCGGGCACCGAGCGGGTTGGAAAGGCCAGGGCCCATGCCGTCTTCGACATACTTAGCGACGTCGGGGCGGCGGGCAGCCATTTCCTTCGGCGGATGCCAGGTCGGCCATTCCTGCTTCCAGGCGACGTAAGCGGTGCCGGACCATGCAAAACCGGACTTGCCGACGCCGATGCCGTAACGCATCGCCTTGCCGTTCGGCAGGGTGTAATAGAGGTGGCGCTCGCGGGTGTTCACAATGATCGTGCCGGGCTTTTCAGCCGTCTGATAGCTGACGATCTGGCGAACGAATTCCTTGTTCACCTTGCTGATCGGGATCGCCGGCAGCGTGTAACCTGCATCTTTCACCGAACCATAAGAGTCGGAAAAGATCTTGTCGGTGTAGCTGACGCCGGTACCGGCGCTGGCGACCTCGTTACCGGGAAGCGTGGAAGAGCAGCCGGCCAGGGCGGCAGTTGCCAACAGGCCGAGTACGAGCATGCTAGTGCGGAAGCGCATGGAAATCTCTTGAAAACGAATCGATTGAGACAGGCATATGATCGCCTTTGTGCATCGGTTATTTTCGATTACACTGCGCTTGGCAAGCCGCGCCAGCGCAGCGGGAGACACCCGGCGCATGATTGCAAAGTGCCATTGTGTTTTTGCAACATGATTGCCCGCGCGATAGGAATTCATGACTATACTCAACGTTGCCGGTAACAATCCGTTAATAGATGGGCGCCAGTCGGCGCGCGCCATGATGGTGCGCAAAGGAGTACAGATCCTGCTCAACGACATGCGCCACGCGCTGCTACCGGAACTGGTTCTGGCGAGCGGCCGACGTGTGGACCTGATCACGGTATCCGACAAGGGCGAAGTCTGGATCATCGAGATCAAGACATCGATCGAGGATTTCAAGGTCGATCGGAAATGGCCGGAATATCGGAACTATTGCGACCGACTGTTTTTCGCCACCCACAAGGACGTGCCGCGCGAGATATTTCCGGAAGACTGCGGTCTGTTCCTCTCCGACGGTTATGGCGCGCACATGTTGCGCGAGGCCACGGAACACAAGCTGCCGCCCGCGACACGCAAGGCGGTGATGCTGAACTTCGCCCGCGCCGCCGCCCAGCGCCTGATGCTGGCGGAGTGGGCGGCCGGCAGGAGTTTCGAAGACGCCGTCCCGGACGGCGACTGACGTCTTTTATTTCGGCGCACGTTTGGCAAGGATGCGCTGCAGCGTGCGGCGATGCATGTTGAGCCGGCGGGCCGTCTCGGAAACATTGCGCTCGCACATTTCATAGACCCGCTGGATATGCTCCCAGCGCACCCGATCCGCCGACATCGGATTTTCCGGCACGTCGGCCTTTTCGCCCGGCCGCTGCGTCAGCGCGTTGAAGATCTCGTCCGCATCGGCAGGTTTCGCCAGATAATCGAGCGCGCCGAGCTTCACGGCGGTCACGGCAGTGGCGATATTACCGTAGCCGGTCAGCACGATCACCTTGGTGTCTTCGCGACCCTGGCGGATCGCCTCGATCACGTCGAGCCCGTTGCCATCGCCCAGCCGCAGGTCGCAGACCGCATATTTCGGCGGGCGGGCTTTTGACTTGGCAATGCCTTCCGCCACCGATTCCGCCGTATCGACCAGAAAGCCGCGGCTTTCCATGGCGCGGGCAAGCCGGCGCAGAAACGGGCCGTCGTCATCAATGATCAGCAGCGTCGGATCCGGGCCAAGCCCGTGGTCGATAGTGTCCATCGTCTTTTCCAGATGCGTTTCCATCTCTTGTCTTCTCCGCGGATTTTCACGCTATCCGCATTTTCGCTCATTATCACCCGTCGCGCCATCGTCGCGTCGGCATCGCAAACTCATTTCGTTTCGCCGGCATCCATGACTGAGCGCGGCCAATAGATATTGATACGCGCACCGGGCTCGCCATTGTCGCGGTTGCCGAACCGGATCGTCGCGCCTGACCGCTCCAGAAGCGTCTTGGCGATGAACAGGCCGAGGCCCAATCCGCCGGCCCTCTCATGTTCGCGCGGCCTTTTCGTCATATAGGGTTCGCCGATGCGCGAAAGAATATCCGGCGCATAACCCTGACCATCGTCTTCGATGGTGATCGCCACCCGTTCGGCATTATGCTCGACCGTGATCGTCACCTTGCTCCTGGCATAATCGACGGCATTCTCGATGAGATTGCCAAGTCCGTAGATGATCCCGGCGTTTCGGTTTCCGACAGGTTCGTTTGTGCGGCCGTTCTTCTCTACAAGCGCGATCTCGATCCCGAACTGCCGGTGAGGCGCGATCACATCCTCGACCAGCGATGAGAGCGGCAGTCGCCGCATATGTTCCTCGTTCTCGGCGGAAAGGGACGTAAGCCGGCGAAGGATATCGCGGCAGCGCTCGCTTTGGCTTCGAAGCAGCTGTACGTCTTCCCGATATCGCTCGTCGCCGGCAAGTTCGCGCTCCATCTCCTTGGCGACCACGGTGATCGTCGCGAGCGGCGTACCGAGTTCGTGCGCCGCCGCCGCCGCCAGGCCGTCGAGCTGTGACAGATGCTTTTCGCGTTCCAGCACAAGTTCGGTTGCGGCAAGCGCATCGGCCAGAAGCGATGCCTCGACGGAAACGCGATAGGCATAAAAAGCCGCAAACATCATCATCGAGGCAATAGCGCACCAGACGCCGAGCTGCATGACCGGCTGGATGCGCAGCGTTTCGCCCTCGTACCAGGGCACGTCATAAGGCGAAAACGCCAGCACCGTGATGCAGATCAGCGCGAAGATGATGAGCGCCAGAGCATGCCTGAGCGGCTGAGAAGCGAAAGCAATGATGACGGGCACGCAGATCAGCGGCGCAAAGGGATTGGCCAGTCCGCCGGTGACGAAAAGCAGTGCCGCCATCTGCAACAGGTCGAAACCCAGTAGCGCCAGCGCCGATTTTGGCCCGAGCCGATGGGTTTGCGGAAACCAGATCGACAGCGCCAGGTTGGCAATCGCCAGCGCGCCAACAAGCACCGCCGCTTCCTGGATCGGAATAGGGAATTTGAGAAGCAGCCCGACGATCAGAACCGTTATCGTCTGGCCGGCCACCGCCAGCCAGCGCAGCCACACCAGCGTCTGAAGACGGATGCGGCGGCTGGATGGACCGAATTGCGCATGCCGCAAGGATGGCTGCATGGATGAATTGTCGCTGCTCAATGCCTGAACCCGTCTTTCCGCAGGACCTTATAAAGTCAGCCTGCTTCTTAAACCGGCTCGCCTTCAGGTCGCAGGCGGCATACTGTCACGTCCCGCGCGGTTTGGCACGCGTTGTCGGCATCGCCTCCGCCGGGTCTTCCGGCCAGGGATGTTTCGGATAACGCCCGCGCATTTCAGAGCGTACATCCTTCCAGGAGCCGGCCCAGAAGCCCGGAAGGTCGCGGGTGATCTGGATCGGCTTCTGTCCCGGCGAGGTCAGTTCGAGCAGAAGCGGTAGCTTGCCTCCCGCAATCGCCGGATGTTTCTTCAGCCCGAACAATTGCTGGACGCGGATCGCCAGCACCGGCTCCTCGCCGTCGTAACGGATCGGATGCCGCTCTCCCGTCGGCGCCTCGAAATGCGTCGGCGCCAGCTTGTTGAGGTCCTGCGAAACGGAATGGGGAATGAGTGATCGCAACCCGTCCGAAAGACTTCCGGGATTGATCGAGTCGAGACCGGACACATTTCCCTGAAACGGTACGAACCAATCATCAAGTGACGAGAGCAGCGCATCGTCGCTCGTGTCCGGCCAGGGCTCACCGATGGATCTATATAAAAAGCCCATCCGCTCACGTAGCTGCGCGCCATCTTTCGAGAATGGCAAAACCTGCAGGCCAAGTTCCCGCACGCCATCTGCCAGGGCGCGTGCCGCCTGTTCCCCGGTCGGCCGGGGCAGCGGCTTTTCCTCGAAAATGATGGCGCCAAGCCGCGTCACCTTGCGGGCACGCACCTGCCGGCTGGCCCGATCGAAGAAACATTCGTCCTTCTGGACGATCGCGCCGGCAAGTTCTGCCTCGACCTCCGCGCGGCCGGTTTCCGCTGCGGCCAGGATACGCGCCTGCGCCGCCCGCCCGGTCAGATCGGCAATCACCAGCATTTGCGAGGCAGCAAGCCGTTCGGTTTCCGGCAGCTCCGCGCCGCGTCCATTCGCCATCACGAACCGCCCGCGACCACCGCGCTGCAGGGCGATCCGGTCCGGATAGGCATGCAACAGCAGTCGCCCGGCTGAAGGCACGTCATTGTTCTGCGGCCCTTTTGGCAGATTTGAGGCGATCCTTTCGGCCAATTTCCGTGCCGATTCGGCTCGTTCGCCCCGCTCGTTCCTGAAGCGCCGCAGCCGTTCGTCGAGATCGACGTCATTGCCGCCAAGCCCCTGTTCGGTCAGCAGCACCGCCAGCAGGCAGGCCGTCCGCGAGAATCCTTCCTCGGCCGTCGAGATCGCCATGGCCGAAAGCCGCGGCGTAAGCGCCAATTCGCGCATCAACCGCCCTTTCTCGTTCAGGCCACCCTGAACATCCAAGGCTCCAAGCTGGGTCAGTAGAACCTTTGCCTCGTTGAAGGCCGGGCCGGGCGGCGGGTCGAGAAAGGCAAGCGCCTTCGGATCCTGCACGCCCCAATGGGCAAGGTCGAGCACCAGGCCGGAAAGATCGCTGGCAAGAATCTGCGGCGGCGTAAAAGCTGGAAGTGCGGCTGTCTGCCCGGCATGCCAGAGCCTTATCGCGATGCCCGGTTCCGTACGCCCGGCACGCCCGGCACGCTGATCGGCCGAAGCGCGCGACACGCGCACCGTTTCCAGCCGCGTGATCCCAGTCGCGGGTTCGAAGACCGGCAGGCGCTGCATGCCGCTGTCGATAACGATCCTCACCCCGTCGATGGTGATCGAGGTTTCGGCGATCGACGTCGCCAACACGATCTTCCGCGTCCCGGCAGGGGCCGGCTTGATCGCCAGATCCTGTTCCTTCTGGGAAAGATTGCCGTAAAGCGGGACGACCACCGTTTCGGCCCCGAAGCGCCCATTGAGCCGTTCCACCGTGCGGGTGATTTCCGCCTGGCCGGGCAGGAAGGCGAGGATCGAACCCGTCTCGCTCCCATGCGCTCCGACGATCGCCTTGGTGACCGCATCCTCGACTCGCTCGTTGGGAGCGCGATCCCGATATTGAATATCGATCGGAAAGCTTCTGCCCTCACTCTTGATCACTGGCGGATCATTCAGCAATCCCGCTACCCGTTCCACATCCAGCGTTGCCGACATGACCAGGATGCGCAGATCGTCGCGCAGCGCCGACTGCACATCAAGCGCCAGCGCCAACCCGAAATCCGCATCGAGCGATCGTTCATGGAATTCGTCGAAGATCACAGCCGACACGCCGGAAAGCTCTGGATCGTCGAGGATCATTCGGGCAAACACGCCCTCGGTCACCACCTCGATCCGTGTTTTGCCTGACACTCTATTATCAAGGCGCATACGATAGCCGACCCGCTCGCCGACATTTTCGCCGAGCAGTGACGCCATCCGCGCCGCCGCCGCCCGCGCCGCCAGCCGTCGCGGTTCGAGCAGAATGATTTTTTCCGCGCACCAGTCCTGGTCCAGCAGCGCCAGCGGCACCAGCGTCGTCTTGCCGGCCCCCGGGGGTGCAGACAGCACGGCGCGCAATCCGTCGGCAAGTGCGGCGGTGATGTCGCCAAGCACCTCGGTAACCGGAAGTTTCGGCAAGCCTTGCGTAATCGACCCAACCTTTTGCGCTTCAGACATCAGCGCGAAACCTGTCCGCTCGCATGCCGGAAAGCGAGGATGGCGCCGGCCAGATCTTCAAGTGCGGCGCCCACCGATTTGAAGAGAGTGATTTCTTCAGCACTCGTCCTGCCGGGATGCGTCCCGTGAGCCAGTTCCGCCATCTCCGCCTTGATATCATTCTTGGAAATAATGCCGGCCTGAATCGGCTGAACGATATCTCCGCCTTCTTTAAGGGCGCCCGCGCGCGTATCGACGAATAGCGAGGATCGCCGAACTGCCATATCGTCGCTTTCGCGCATGGTCGGTTTATACGCGCCGATAAGATCGAGATGTGAACCGGGCTTGAGCCACTCACCGCGGATCAGCGGTTCGCTGGAAAGCGTCGCGCAGGAAATAATGTCCGCTTCGCTGGCGGCGGTGGCGAGATCGCCGGCGAAAACAGCATCCAGTCCGATCGTCTGCGCCTGACGCACGGTCTCTTCCGCTTTCTCTTTATTACGCCCCCAGATCAGAAACCGTTTGAGCGGCCTTCCAACCGCATGTGCTTCCATCAGATTAAGAGACAGGCGGCCGGTTCCGACCATCAGCATGGTGCTGGCATCCTCTCGCGCCAGATATCGCGCCGCAAGCGCAGAAGTCGCCGCAGTGCGCCGCGCGGTCAGCTCCCCGCCCTCGACCATGGCCAGCATTTCGCCCGTCTTGCCCGACGACAGAAGATAAGTGCCGATAATTGTCGGAAGCGACCGCAGATGATTGTCCGGAAACAGATTGAGGATTTTGACGCCGATATGGTCGCCCGGCACCCAGGCCGGCATCAGCAGCATCACAGCCGTCGCCTCGCCAGGCACGTCCATATCATGGTGATGGCGCACCGGCATGACGCAGTCGCTGCGGAACATGTTCGCAATCGTCTCTATGAGTTCAGGGAAGGGGAGGGCGCCGCGCGTCTGCTCCTCGTTCAATACAAGCATGTCTGTCTCCGCTTTGCTCAATTCGGCCACTACACTATCAATTGGAAATAAGCGGATAAAAGCGGTTTTTAGGCTCTGAAAACTGCCCTTTCCTTAGCCGCCGCACATTTTCTATGCGGTTTTGCCCGGATTTTGCGGCTCGGGGAAGAAAGATGACATTTTTGCAAAAAGCCTGTTGACGCTTTGGCATGGCCTGAGTATAACCCGCTTCACAGAACGAGGGCGGCGGCGCTGCAGGCGACGACTTCTTTTGTTCTGGAAAAATCGCTAAAAGTTGGCTGAGATGCTGCTGGGACCGGATTACGGTTTGGTCTCGAAGGTAACTCTGTCTTGGTGGTTTTGGTAATTATAGAGACGGTTTTTGCTGATGCAGAATGATCGTCGGTTATTTGACAATTGAATATGAGAAGAAAGAGAAACGTGGTCGGCGGCGTCTCGCGGATCCTCTAACGGGGATCTTCTAGAAGACAAAGTGACGGTCACGTTTTGATATGAGAACACCAGGTACCTGGCGCAGTGATGCGGTTGGTACCGAGTGAGTTCTCGTCGATTCAGAACAAAGTGATTAGTCACGGATTGG